>NZ_FNCT01000020.1 GCF_900100495.1 Pseudomonas benzenivorans | reverse complement strand
ACGCTCCGGTAGACCCGCCTCGTACACCGTGGTCGTCTCGCCACCGGCAGCCGGAATATCCACCGTCGGCGTGCTGTTGCCAATGCTGATCACCAGATTGGCCGTACGCGCGTCGCTGTCGCCGTCCGTCAGCGTGTAGGTGAAGGTTTCCGTTACCCCGCCTGGCGTGCCCGGGTTGCGGCTGTAGCTGTAGTCGCCGTCCGCCTCGATGGTCAGCACCCCGTACTGGCCGTTGATCGTCAGCGTGCCCACTCCGCTCGGGCTGTTGCCCGGCACGTTGACGCTGGCAATGTTGGTCACCGTCGCGCCGTCCGCGCCCTGGGTATCGGCACCGCTGGCACCGCTGGTGGTGCCCGCCCCGCTGATCACGTTGCCGGTCTCCGGCGTGAAGTCGCCACCCGCCAGGCTGTCCGTATCCAGACGCGCCACCGGCTCGTCGTCGACGATGGTGACGTCCAGGCTGTCGCTGGCCGAGGAGCCATCCTCGTCGGTGACCACCACGGCAAAGCTCTCGCTGGCCTGGTCCGAACCGAGCGCATTGCTCACCGGCGTCTGCAGCGTATAGGTGTAGGACAGCGTGCCACCGGCCGCCGTGCCGCTGTAACCGTTGATCACCAGCACGCCGGCTGGGCTGTCGATCACCAGGTTGGCGCTGCCGGAGTTGGCCAGTTGCGCGTAGGTGAAGCTCACGCCACCGATGCTGACGCTGGCGATGCCGTCCGGTGCGCTGACGGCGAAGGTGCCGCTGTCGCTCAGCGGATCGGATTGGTCGGTGCCGCCCGGCAGGTCGTCCTCGTCCACCAGCGCTTCGCCGCCCTGTTGGTTCAAACCGGTGATGGTCACGCCATCGTCGGCGCCATGGATGGTGATGGTCAGGGTCGCGGTATCGGTATCGCCGTCGGCATCCTGCATGGTGTAGGTAAAGGTCTCAGTAAGACTTTCCCCTAAGCTCAGCGCCTGCACCGCCGGGTTGGCGTTGTTCAGGGTGTAGCTGTAGGTGCCGTTGCCGGTGTCGCTGAAGGTGCCGTAGCTGGCCGCGGTGCTGCTCCAGGACACGAAGCTGTTCGGCGTGTCCGCACCTGGCTGGTGGTTGGCATGCAGGTCGTTATCCAGAACGTTGCCGATGATCGGCGCCACCGCGTCCTCACTGAGGCTGTTGCCGTCGTCCACCGCGTTCGGCACATCATCGAAGATTTCGATAATGAGGTTTGCAGGAGCCGATGACAGCGTGCCGTCCGAGGCGCTCAGGGCAAACACGCCAGTCTGGTTGCCGGAGCCGGCAGGACTGGTCAGCTCAAAGCTGTAGCTGACCACCCCAGTCGTCCCGTCGTAACCGGTGATGGTGAGCGTGCCATGCTCACCAACGAAACTTACGCCTATCAGGCTGACGATGGGCACCGTGACCCCATTGATGGTGAGGCTCTGCAGAGCCCCCACTCCCTCGGCATGCGCCAAAGTGAAGGTGCCGCTGACGAACTCGCCGTCCGATGCCGCATTCGACCCCGTCGCCAAGGCGGACTCGAACACCGCCTGACGCTCTCCCAAAATGATTTGAGGAGCACTCGGCGCCACATCCGCCGCCTCGATAATCTGCTCGGGAAACTCCGGAACGAAACCCAACCCCTCGGTGGGAAAACCAATCACCGGGTCTAACGCACCGGCGGTTTCGCCCAACAACACGAAGGAATGGCCGCCACCGGCATTGCCGCCAGCGCCGGCGCCACCCGCGCCAGGCCCCGCAGCCGTCGCTTGAAGGGCGGCAGTCGGGTCGACGCCGGCTTCGATGGCTGCCTGCAGCTGCTCGACGTCGGTCAGGTCCTGGTCACTGGGGGCAGCATCCGCGGCCGCGGCCGGTGCTGCGGAACCGTCACCGCGAGCGCCCGCCAGCAGTTGGGTATCGAGCATCAGGCTGCTGTCGCGTCCGAGGGTCAGCTCGCCACCGCCGGCCAGGGCGATGGCCACCGCGCCACCGGCTCCCGTTACCAATTGCTCGCCGGCGAAAACCCGGTCGCCTTCAACAAGGGGTCGACGCGTTCCATCGCCGGCTACCGCAAATACCTCGCCGATCACCTGACTGACGACACCGATCAAAGTAGCCATGATTCCTTCCTCACTACAGCTGCCGACCACCGCCGACACGTCTGAAAAAGGGTCAAGACACCTTTGCGAGCATGGGACGTGGTTTAAGAAGCGACTGAGTGAAATGGAACGGCGCGGAGCGTCTAAAAATACACACGACAAAAAAATGTCACGCTTCCAACTGCCGTACTACTCCATCAGAAACATCCCCGCCCTACGCGTTGTAAATTGTGCCTGACCGCCCATTCCCGCCATGCAACAGGCTGTAAACCAATAAATACATGGCTCATATCAGAAACAATGTGCCGCTTTTTCCCGCCTGCATAAGACTTTTTCCTCATAAACCTTGTGAAAATTTTTTCTTAGCTACTCTTAAAGATGTTCTTAGCTTTGATGTTACAAGCATGAAACAGTTTTGCTGGGAAAATAGCCAATTTTTTGGCGACAGAGCCAGATCACTCAACAGGGAGATTCATCAGATGCGCGTTTTCAATCCGCTATGGAGCAGCATATTGCTGGCAATGACCTGCACTCAGACTCAGGCGATGACTCTGTCGGAAGCGATTCAAAGCACCCTGGACAACCACCCGGAAATCCACGCGGGGATCAACAGTCGCCTCTCCTCCGACGAAGAAGTGAAGATGGCCAAGGGCGGCTACCTGCCGACTGTCGACCTGCTGGTCGGTTACGGCCGGGAACAGACCGACAGCCCCAGCACCCGGGCGCTGGGCGATCACAACACGGAGACCCTCAACTACCGGGACGCCGAGCTGCGTTTGCGGCAGATGCTATTCGATGGTTTCAACACGCCCAATGAAGTGGCGCGCACCGAGGCAGTGGTCAACTCGCGGGCCTACCGCGTGCTTGGCACCTCGGAGAGCCTGGCGCTGCGCACCGTCGAGGTCTACCTGGATGTATTGAAGCGGCGTGAAATGGTCGACCTGGCGAAGAACAACCTGCTCGCCCACCAGCGCATCAACGACCAGATCGACCTGCGCAGCCGGCAGGGTGTCGGCAGCACCGCCGACCTCGACCAATCCCAGGCCCGTCTGGCCCTGGCGGAAAACAACCTCTACACCGAGCAGGTCAACCTGGCCGATGCCGAGGCGAACTTCTTCAGTGCCACCGGCCGCATGCCGGATGAGTTGGTGTCCCCGGTCTCGGTCAAGGGCGCGATGCCCGCGGATCTGCTCGTCGCCCGGCAGACGGTGATGGACAACAACCCCTACCTGAAATCGGCGCAAGCCGACGTGCAGGCCGCCGAGAAGCAGTATGAGGTTGCCAAGGCGCCGTTCTACCCACGCTTCGATGTCGAGCTGGCGACCACTGCCGACGACAACATCCAGGGCGACGAAGGTCACTACAACACCTGGCGCGCCGCCGTGGTGATGAACTACAACCTGTTCAACGGCATGCGCGACAAAGCGCGCCTGCAGTCCACCGCGCACCAGATCAACGAGTCGATGGACATTCGCAACAACGCGCTACGGGTGCTCAACGAAAACCTCTCGCTGGCCTGGAACGCCATGGACAACGCCCGCCTGCAAACCCCCAAGGCGCGCGACTATGCCGACTACACCGCACGGGTACGCGAGGCCTACCAGCAGCAATTCAGCCTGGGCCAGCGCACCCTGCTCGACCTGCTGGATAGCGAGAACGAACTGTTCACCGCTAACCGTCGCTACACCGAGGTGCGCTACACCGAAGAGTTCTCCATGTACCGCGTGATAGCGGCCATGGGTGATCTGCTGCGCCAGCAGCAGGTCGTAGTACCGGCCGAGGCTGTCGCCCTTTCCGAGGTGAAGAGCGAGGCGCGTTTGCCGGCAATGAAGTAGTACCGGCGCAGGAGTAGTAAACCTTGACCACCATGGAGCGGCCAGGGCCAACGAACGATCCGCGGCTCAGCCATGACGACCCGCTACTCGATGGCCTGTTGATTCTCTGCAAGCTGCACGGCCGCTCGGCCAGCCGTGGCAGCCTGAGTGCCGGCTTGCCCATGCCGGAGCAATGCCTGAGCACCGACCTGCTGCCCCGCGCGGCAGCCCGGGCCGGCTTGCAAGGGCGCTTGCTGCGGCGCGAACTGGGCGCCATCTCCGCGTTGAACCTGCCGGTATTGCTGCTGCTCAACAATGGGCGCTGCGCGGTCCTGCGCCAATGGGGCGCCAACGGCGAGGCGCTGATCCTGCCGAGCGAGGCGGAGGGCGGCGAACAGCGTGTGCCCCGCGAGCAACTGGCCAAGGAATACTGCGGCCGGGCGTTCTTCGCACGCCCACGGCATGAGCTGGAGGACGCACGCACCCCGCTGCTGCCGCGCATCGACGCCTGGTTTCGCGACACCCTGAAACTGTCCCGCTGGCTGTATACCGACGCCATGCTCGCCAGCCTGCTGGTCAACATGCTCGGCCTGATGGTGCCGCTGTTCGTCATGCAGACCTACGACCGCGTGGTGCCCAACCAGGCGACCGCGACCCTCTGGGTGCTGGTCATCGGCCTGTTCATCGGTACCGCCTTCGAACTGTTGCTGCGGGTGCTGCGCGCCAACCTGCTGGACAGCGCCGGGAAGAAGACCGACGTGGTGCTGTCCGCCACCCTGTTCGAACGCATCACCGGCATGGCCATGAAGGCGCGCCCGGCCACCGTCGGCGGTTTCGCCCAGAGCATCCACGACTTCCAAGGCCTGCGTGAATTCCTCACCGCAGTCACCCTGACCAGCCTGATCGACCTGCCCTTCGCCCTGCTGATGATCTTGGTGATCGGCCTGCTCGGCGGCCCACTGATTGCCATTCCGCTGCTGGCCTTCCCGCTCACGGCGGTGTTCGCCCTGATCATCCAGGGCCGTTTGCGCGACACCGTGCAACGCAGCCTGGCTCTCGGCGCGCAGCGCCAGGCACTGCTGATCGAAACCCTCGGCGGCCTGGAAACCCTCAAGGCCTGCGGCGCGGAAAGCGAACGCCAGCACCAGTGGGAAACCACCCACGGCGCCCTCACCCGACTGGACGTCCATGCGCGCTTCCTCTCGGCCCTGGCGACCAACGGCACCCTGTTCCTCCAGCAGTTTGCCGGCATGGCCATCATCGTCGCCGGGGTCTACGCGATCATCGCCGGCGACATGAGCGTGGGTGCGCTGATTGCCTGCTACATGCTCAACAGCCGGGTGCTGGCGCCGCTCGGCCAGGTCGCCGGGCTGATCACCCGCTACCAGCAGGCGCGCCTGACCATGAAAAGCACCGACGCCCTGATGGGCCTGCCGCAGGAACGCCAGGCCAAGCAGCGCCCGCTGGAGCGCACCCAGCTGAAGGGCGCCCTCGATGTGCGCCACGTCACCTTCAACTACCCCGGCCAGAGCCAGCCGGCGCTGGCCAAGGTCAGCCTGCACCTGAACGCCGGCGAACGGGTCGGCATCATCGGCCGCAGCGGCTCGGGCAAGAGCACCCTGGCCCGACTGCTGATGGGGTTCTACGCACCCGACGAGGGGCAGATCCTGCTCGACGGCCTGGATTTGCGCCAGCTCGATGTCGCCGACCTGCGCCACCAGATCGGCTACGTCGCCCACGACCTGCCCCTGTTGGCCGGTAGCCTGCGCGACAACCTGACCCTGGGCGCGCGCTATATCGGCGACCCGCGCATGCTCGAAGTGGCGGAGCTGACCGGCGTCAGCGAACTGGCCCGGCAACACCCGCAAGGCTTCGACCGACCGGTCGGCGAGCGCGGCCAACTGCTCTCCGGCGGCCAGCGCCAGGCTGTGCTGCTGGCCCGCGCCCTGCTGCTCGATCCACCGATCCTGCTACTCGACGAACCGACCAGCGCGATGGACAACACCAGCGAGGAAATCCTGCGCACGCGCCTGCAAACCCTGGCTAAGGGCAAAACCCTGCTGCTGATCACCCACCGTGCCTCGATGCTCGCCCTGGTCGATCGCCTGGTGGTGCTGGACAACGGCCACATCGTCGCCGATGGCCCGAAAGAGTCGGTGATCGAAGCGCTGCGCAAGGGCCGTGTCGGCCCGGCAGCGACCTAGGACGGATCTATGCAAGCACCCCAGTCCTTTCGCAGCTACTTCGCCGGCCTGGGCCGGCACAAGCAGGACACCGAGTTCATGCCGGAGGTCGACGGCGCGATCCTCGAAGATAGCCCGTGGTTCTCGCGGATCACCATCTGGGTGGTCAGTGCCTGCCTGGTCAGCATCGTGACCTGGGCTCACTTCGCCGTACTCGAGGAAGTCACCACCGGCGAAGGCAAGGCGATCCCCTCGAGCAAGATCCAGGTCATCCAGAACCTCGAGGGCGGCATCGTCAGCGAAATCTTCGCCCGCGAGGGCCAGGTGGTGAACAAGGGCGACGTGCTGCTACGCCTCGACGACACGCGCTTTCTCTCCAACAAAGGCGAAACCGAAGCCGACCGCCTGGCGCTGATCGCCCGCATCGAACGCCTGACCGCCGAAGCCGAGGGCCGCGCCATCGCCATGCCGGAAGAAATCGCCCGCAGCGCCCCGCAACTGGCCGAAGACGAGCTGGCATTGTACCGCTCACGCCAGCAACGCCTGCAGAGCGAACAACGGACACTCGGTGAACAGCTACGGCAGAAGAGCCAGGAGCTGGCGGAATTCCGCTCCAAGGCCCAGCAATACCGCTCCAGCCTCAGCCTGCTGCAGCAGGAGCTGAACATGTCGCAACCGCTGGTCGCCACCGGCGCGATTTCCCAGGTGGAAATCCTCCGCCTGCGCCGCAGCCTGGTCGAGGTGCGCGGCTCGCTGGATGCCACCAACCTGGCCATCCCCCGGGCGGAAGCGGCGGTCAGCGAGATCAAGAGCAAGGTCGAGGAGTCCGAGCTGGCGTTCCGCTCCGAAGCCTTCAATGAGCTCAACGATGCCCGCACCGAACTGAAGAAGATCACCGCCACCAGCTCGGCCATCCAGGACCGGGTTAGCCGCACCACGGTGATCTCCCCGGTCAACGGCATCATCAAGCAGCTCAAGGTCAACACCATCGGCGGGGTCGTCCAACCGGGCAGCGACATGCTGGAAATCGTGCCGCTGGAAGACAACCTGCTGATCGAGGCCAAGGTGCGCCCGCAGGATGTGGCGTTCCTCCATCCGGGGCAGAAGGCCATGGTCAAGTTCAGCGCCTACGACTACACCATCTACGGCGGGCTGAAGGCCAAGCTGGAACTGATCAGCGCCGATACCATCACCGACGAAGAAGGCAACAGCTTCTACCTGATC
This sequence comes from Pseudomonas benzenivorans, assembly GCF_900100495.1. GTDB lineage: Bacteria > Pseudomonadota > Gammaproteobacteria > Pseudomonadales > Pseudomonadaceae > Aquipseudomonas > Aquipseudomonas benzenivorans. Next base: position 82,439 of record NZ_FNCT01000020.1, on the reverse strand, counting down.
CAGGTGCGCACCGACAAAAGCCACCTGGGGAGCGTGGAGCACCCGCTGCTGATCATCCCCGGCATGATCGCCACCGTGGACATCATCACCGGCGAGAAAAGCGTGCTGGACTACCTGCTCAAACCGGTGCTCAAGGCCCGCAGCGAGGCGCTGCGCGAGCGCTGAGCGGTAGGGCGGGTGAAACCCGCCGTGGCGGAGCCGAGGCGAACTGGCGGGTTGCACCCGCCCTACGACTGTAGGAGCGCGGCTCATAGCCCGGATGGAGCCGGCTCAATCGCGCAGATGGTTACGCCTGAAGGTCTCCTCGCCCATCGCCGCGATCTGCCCGTCGATCAAGGCCTCGAACGGCTTGAGCAAGGCATCGAAGCGTGCCGGCGCCTCCAGGGTTTCCAGCGCACTGGCAATGGCTTCGAGAGTCGACAAGGCACCCGGCATCGGCGCCTTGCGCAAGCGGTAGCGCGACTGCAAGCCATCCGCCAACGTCACCCGCGGCAAAGCCGCCAACAAGGGATTGCAATGCAGTAGCTTGCGTGCCTTGCGCCAGGTGCCGTCGGGCACCACCAGCAGCGCCGGCTGGCCGTCCAGCTGCGCGGCGAACTGGGCCAAGGGCTGCGCCGCCTCCCCGGGGAACAGCAAACACGGCCGGTAGCCCGGCTGTGCCAGCAGTGCCGGCAGATCCTCGAACCGCTCGCCGACGCGCAGCTCGGCGTTGTTCAAGCCCAGCGCCGCCAGGCGCGCGGTATTCAGCGCATGCCTGACCTCGCTCGGGTGCTGCAGGATCAGCACGCGGGTGCGACTCGGCAACCGCGGGATCAGCGCACATAAGCAGTGATCGAGCGGGCGGTCGCAGCGTGGGCAATGGGGGCGTGGCATGTCATCTCCTCGGCCGCGCAGTGTGCCACAAGCCTCGCCTGGAATGCTCTGCGGCGCCGGCGCGCCGAGCGCTGCACCGACGAGCGAACCCTTGCTCCGCATTCTGCCAGCCGAGCGCCGCCTGTCAGCGCACAACCCTGGGGAGCTTTGCGGTCAGCGCAAGCAGTAGTAGTGTAGAGATCTCTACCAAATATGTTGCTATCTCAGCATGGAAAACTGGTTGACCCTCATCATCGGCCTGCCGACTGCCAACGCCACCGCGCGCATGCGCGCCTGGCGGGCCCTGAAGGCCAGCGGCGCCGCGGTGCTGCGCGACGGCGCCTACCTGCTGCCGGACAGCCCGGCCTGCCGCGAGGCCCTGGTCGCGGTCGAACGCGACATTCTCGCGGTCAATGGCACCGCCTACCTGCTGCCGATCCGCGATCCCCAGGGTGAACGTTTTGTTCAGCTGTTCGAGCGCAGCGCGGACTACGCCAAGCTGCTGGGCGCGGTCGCAGACTGCCGCGCCCGACTCAACGCCAAGAATGCCCTGACCACCACCAAGCAGGTGCGCAAGTTGCGCAAGGCCTTCGCCCAACTGGCACACATCGATTTCTTTCCCGGCCAGGCCCGGCAGCAGCTCGATGCCGCACTGCAGGAGCTTGAGACCGCGGTCAGCCGGGCCCTCTCGGCCGATGAGCCGAGCAGCCATGAGCAGCCCATCGCCGTGCTGAATCGGCGCGACTATCGCGGGCAGCTCTGGGCCACCCGCAAACGACCGTGGGTCGACCGCCTGGCCAGTGCCTGGCTGATCCAGCGCTGCATCGATCCCGCCGCGCGCTTTCTCTGGCTGGAATCCCCGCAAGACTGCCCCGCCGGGGCCCTGGGCTTCGACTACGACGGGGCAACCTTCAGCCATGTCGGCAACCGCGTGACCTTCGAAACCCTGCAAGCCAGCTTCGCGCTGAATGCGCCGGGGCTGCAGCGAGTCGCCGCGCTGGTGCATTACCTCGATATCGGCGGCGTGCAGCCAATGGAGGCTGCCGGCATCGAACGGCTGCTGGCCGGGCTGCGCGAAACCCTGAGCGATGACGACCAACTGCTGGCCGCCAGCTGCACCATCTTCGATGGGTTGCTGGCGGCGTTCGAGAAAGAAGGGAGCAACGATGAGTGAAACCACCCTGCCGCCAATTGAACAGGCTCAAGCGAAGGTCGAACCCGTCAGCCTGCTGCAGGCGTTCTGGTTCTGGCTCAAGCTCGGCTTGATCAGCTTCGGCGGCCCGGCCGGGCAGATATCGATCATGCACCAGGAGCTGGTCGAGCGCCGCCGCTGGATCTCCGAGCGGCGCTTCCTGCATGCGCTGAACTACTGCATGTTGCTGCCGGGACCGGAGGCACAGCAGTTGGCCACCTATATCGGCTGGCTGCTGCACCGCACCTGGGGCGGGGTGATCGCCGGGGTGCTGTTCGTGCTGCCGTCGCTGTTCATCCTGATCGCCCTGTCCTGGGTGTATATCGCCTTCGGCGACGTGCCGCTGGTGGCGGGGATCTTCTACGGCATCAAGCCGGCGGTGACCGCCATCGTGGTCCAGGCCGCCTATCGCATCGGCTCGCGGGCGCTGAAGAACAACTGGCTGTGGGGCATAGCCGCGGCGGCCTTCGTGGCGATCTTCGCGCTCGATCTGCCCTTCCCGCTGATCGTCCTCGGCGCCGCGTCGCTCGGCTATCTCGGCGGCCGCCTGCTGCCAGAGCAGTTCAGCGTCGGCGGCGGACATGCGGCGGCCGACAAGTCGTTCGGCCCGGCACTGATCGACGATCACACGCCGACACCGGCACATGCGCGCTTTCGCGCCTCGCGGCTGGCCCTGATCGTCGTCGCTGGGGCGCTGCTGTGGCTGTTGCCGATGGGCCTGCTGACCTGGCTGTTCGGCTGGCACGGCACCCTCACTCAAATGGCCTGGTTCTTCACCAAGGCCGCGCTGCTGACCTTCGGCGGCGCCTATGCGGTGCTGCCTTACGTCTACCAGGGCGCCATCGGCCACTACGGCTGGCTGACCCCGACGCAGATGATCGACGGCCTGGCCCTCGGCGAGACCACGCCGGGGCCGCTGATCATGGTGGTGGCCTTCGTCGGCTTCGTCGGCGCCTACGTGCAGCAGGTGTTCGGTCCGGAACAGGCATTCATCGCCGGCGCACTGGCGGCGACCCTGGTCACCTGGTTCACCTTCCTGCCGTCGTTCCTGTTCATCCTCGCCGGCGGCCCGCTGGTGGAGTCGACCCACGGCGAGCTGAGGTTCACCGCGCCGCTGACCGGCATCACCGCCGCGGTGGTCGGGGTGATCCTCAACCTGGCGCTGTTCTTCGGCTACCACGTGCTCTGGCCGGCGGGCTTCGCCGGCCGCTTCGACTGGCCCTCGGCGCTGATCGCCCTGGCCGCGGCGGTGGCACTGCTGCGCTACAAGCGCGGGGTGATCGAGGTGATCGGCGCCTGCGCAGTGGTGGGCTTGCTGGTGCATCTGTTGTTGAACTGAATGGGAGGTGTGCGATGAGCCGCATCTCGATTTGCGAACTGGCGCAATGGCAAGCGGCAGGACAGCTATTCAGCCTTGTGGATGTGCGCCGCGCGACCGTGCGCCTGGCCGACGCCGCGCAGATTCCCGCGGCGCAGTGGCGCGATCCGGGAGCGCTGTTCACCTGGAAAGACCAAGTCCCCCGGGATCGCCCGGTGATCCTGTATTGCGCCCAGGGCCACGAAATCAGCCAGGGCTGCGCCGCCACGCTGCAGGCCATGGGGCTCGACGCGCGCTACCTGATCGACGGTTTCGCCGGCTGGCGCAGTGCCGGCCAGCCCACCCAGGACCTGACAGGAGGTGCGTCATGAAGTGGATAACCCGTGAACGGCCGAAGATCGATCGGATCGCCTGCCCCTGGCTGATCAGCCGGTTCATCGATGCAGAGGCTGAATTCCTCTATGTCCCCAGCGGCGACGTGCTGCGCCTGGCGCACGAGGAAAGCGCCACGCCCTATGACATTCCCGGGGTCGAGCTGTCCCACGTAGGTGAGCTGTGCAGCTTCGATGCGTTCCTGCAGAAGTACCGGCTGGATGAGCCCGCCTTGCGGCAGCTGGCCCGGATCGTGCGCGGCGCCGACACCTCGCGGCTCGACCTCACCCCGCAATCCGCGGGTCTGTACGCCATCTCATTGGGACTGTCGCATACCTACGCCGACGACCAGGAAATGCTGCGGCACGGCCTGGTCCTCTACGACGCGCTGTATGCCTGGTGCAAGAACTGCCAGGGCGAGTCGCATAACTGGCCGCCGCAGATGTGAGGCGGCCAGCGCCGTTGGATACCCCGCCCCCTGTAGGAGGCGCGACCCGCGGCGATAGTGGACAACGGCCGCTCAACAAGCCAAAAGCATCGCGCCGAGGCGGCCCTCCTACAAAAGCAGCAAACAGCGCCACTGCGGCCCTGCCCGCACGCCTCGCACCTCACTTCTTCTTCGTACGCTCCACGCCCGCATTGGGCGCAGCCGCCCTCGCCTCTCGAATAGTCGGCGAATGCCGGCATCGCCTGGCCGATGCCGGCAACAAGCAAAGCCCCCAAAACGGCCCTCGTGCTCATCCCATCACCGACCCTGAATCCTGGTCACCCAACACTGGCCGTTTCACCGCAGCCGACGGGCGCAACCCGTCGGTTGCCCGCGCGAGACAAGGCTTGGCCGGCGTCATGCCGGGCGCTTGGCAAGCAGTGCCCACACTCCAGCGGCCGAAAGCAGCGAGCCGCCGGCGATATTGAAGCGCCGCTGCGCCCGTGGCGACGCCAGCAACCGGCGCGCCGAAGCCGCAAACACCGCGTAGAACATGGCGTTGAGCGTGGCCATGAGGACGAAGGTTACCGCCAACAGCCAAAGCTGCTGGGTGACAGCGGCGCCTGGGCTGATGAACTGCGGCAGGAAGGCCACGAAGAACACGATGCCCTTGGGATTGAGCGCGGTGACCAGGTAGGTGTTGGCGAACAGCCGCCAGCGCGAGCCCGGCGCGGCCGGTATGGCCAGCTCGGCGGACGAGATGCCGGCGCGCAGCAGCTTGATGCCCAGGTAGAGCAGATACAGGCCGCCGACCCACTTGACCACCATGAACCACCAGGCCGAGGTGGCTAGCAGCGCGCCCAGGCCCAGGAGCGACAGCACCAGCGCGGTCGAATCGCCCAGCGCGACGGCCGCCACCAGCGGCACGTTCGCCCGCCGGCCATGCGCCATCGAGTAGCTGATGACCGTGAGGATGGTCGGGCCGGGGATCACCAGCAGCACGGCGGATGAGACGACGAAGGCGAGCCAGAGGTCTATGGGCACGGGAAACGCTCCTTGGATGGCTAACGAAGACTACAGCGCCACGGTGGCGACTGCCAGGATAGGTCTTCAGCATGATGACCGCGCAATCCTAGCGGTTAAAGCGCTCGGCCAGGCTGTGCAGGTAGTCGGCCATGTCTTCCAGTTCCTTGCCGATAGCCGCGCCCTGGTGCGCTTGTCCGGCGCTGTGGTCGGAGAGCTGGGCGATGCGGGTGATTTGCCGGCTGATGTCTTCCGCCACCTGGCCTTGCTGTTCGGAGGCGGCGGCCATCTGCTGGCTCATGCCGGTGATGCGGCTGACCGATTCGCTGATGCCGTCCAGGGCGCTGCGCACCGCTTCGACGCTCTGCACGCTGGTGCGGGAGATCTCCTCGCCCCGGCCGGCGGTGACTACCGCGCGGTCGGCGCCGGCGCGCAGGGTGGCGATGATCTGGTGGATCTGCTCGGTCGACTCGCGGGTGCGCGCGGCCAGGGCGCGAACCTCGTCGGCCACCACGGCGAAACCGCGGCCCTGTTCGCCGGCCCGCGCCGCCTCGATGGCGGCGTTGAGCGCGAGCAGGTTGGTCTGCTCGGCGATCGCGGTGATCACGTCGGCGACGCTGCCGATCGACTGGGTCGAATCGGCCAGTTCGCTTACCGCCTGGCCGATGTCCATCACCGCCTGGGCCATGTGCTGCATCGACTCCAGGCTGCCGCCGGCCAGTTGCCGGCCCTGCTGGGCCAGGCGGTCGGCCTCCTCGGCGGCGTGCGCGGTGTTCTGCACGTTGTGGGTGACCTCCTGGATGGTCGCGGCCATCTGGTTGATCGCGGTGGCCGACTGGTCGGCCTCGCTGCGCTGCTGGTCGAGTAGCCGGGCGCCGGAGCGCGACAGGTCGGCGGCCTGGGAAGCTTGCTTCTTGACGTTGACCCCGGCGTCTTCCAGGCGGGTCAGGGCGGTCTGCAGGCGCGCCTCCTCGCTGATCATCGCCATGTCGAGCAGCGCCTGGGGGCCGCGGTTGTCGCTGTAGGTCAGGGCCACCAGGGCGCTGGTGAAGGCCTTCGGGTGCTCGGCCAGGGTCTGGCGAAGCGACCGGTGCGCACTGGACAGCTGGAAGCAGCCCAGGCCGAACAGCGCCGCGGCGATAAAGGCCAGCAGCCAGGGGCCGTCGAGCACGAAGTGCGCGCCGAGGATGACCAGCGCGGTGAGGATCAGCGGCCAGGCGCGCAGCAGGTCGTAGGTCCAGTATTCGACTGTCGGCACTGCCGGCTTGCCGGCCCGCAGACGGGCGTAGAGCGCTTCGGCGCGGCGCTTCTGGGCCTGCGTCGGCAGCGAGCGCACCGACTCGTAGCCGGCCATCCGGCCGTTCTCGTAGATCGGCGTGACGTAGGCGCTGACCCAGTAGAAGTCGCCATTCTTCGCGCGGTTCTTGACGATGCCCATCCACGGCTTGCCCTGCCTGATGGTCTCCCACATGTGGGCGAACACCGCCGGCGGCATGTCGGGGTGGCGCACCAGGTTGTGCGGCTGGCCGACAAGTTCTTCGCGGGTGAAGCCGCTGATGGCGACGAAGGCATCGTTGCAGTAGGTGATCTTGCTGTTGAGGTCAGTGGTGGAAATCAGCCGCTGCTGCTCGGGGAAGGTTCTTTCCTGCTGGGTCACGGGGTGGTTCTGGCGCATCGGTGCGATCCCTGTCGTTGATGGACGGTGTACTTCCATACCCACACAGAGCTTAGGTCTAGCACAGCCTTGGCACTGTGCCAGCACCATTGGCATCGGCAGTTCGACCGGCCATCGTCGACGCTAGGCGGCGTTGAGTTGCGCCTTCAACAGGTCGCGGAAGGTCTGCAGCAGCGGCTCGCGCGAACGCCCGCGGCGCAGGATCAGGGAGAACGGCGCCTGGTAGCCGAAGGTCGCCGGCAGCAGCACGCGCAAGCGCCCCTGCTCGACCCAATGCTGTGCGTAATGCTCCGGCAGGTAGCCGATATAGGCGCCGGACAGTACCAGGATCAGCTGCGCCTCCATCGATTCCACCGTCGCCGCGCTGTGCTTGAAGCCGTGCCGCGCCAGCTCCGCCTGGCTCCAGTAGCCGCGACCGACCATGCGCTGCTGGGTGATCAGCTCCGCCGGGATGCGCCGCTCGCCGAACAGCGGGTGGCGGTCGCTGCAATACAGCCAGTGCTGCTCGCGGTACAGCGGCTGGTAGACCAGGCCGTTCATCCGCGTGGAGAAGGCGCCGATGGCCAGGTCCAGGCGGTTGTCCAGCACCGCCAGTTGCAGCTCGTAGGGGCTCATCACCGACAGGTGCAGGTGCACCGCCGGGTGTTCCTGGCTGTAGGCGCCGATCACCTCGGCCAGCGGCAGCGCCGGGTCGCTGACCGTGGAATCCAGCACGCCGAGGTTGAGGGTGCCGCGCAGCTCGCCCTTGAGCGCGGCGGAATAGCGTTCGAAGCCTTCCAGCTCGCCGAACAGGCGCAGGCATTCCTGGTAGAACAGCTCGCCCTTGCTGGTCAGGCTGAAACCGCCGCGGCCACGGTGGCAGAGCACGATACCCAACTGGTTTTCCAACTGGCTCATGTAGGTGCTGATCGCCGAGGTCGACAGGTTCAGTTCCTGCTGCGCCGCGGCGAAGCCCTGCTGGCGCACCACGCTGACGAAGATGCGCAGCAGTTTCAGGTCGGGCAAGGCGCTGGTCATAGTTTTCTCGTCGGGCAGTGCAGGAACGGCGCTGTGCGCACCGCGGGGAGCGACTCACTCTAAAGCAGTCGCTCTTAGTTTAGAAATCTCTGAACTAAGTTTTTGCCCGCCACGATTCTTCCCCGCGCCATCCTGTCCAACAATCCGGCTCAACGCTTCCCACAACCACAACAACCCTGAGGCCTTCCCGTGGACAAGATCCTGCACCAGCCCCTGGGCGGCAACGAGATGCCCCGCTTCGGCGGCATCGCCACCATGATGCGCCTGCCGCATATCCAGACCCCGGAAGAACAGCGCCAGCTGGATGCCGCCTTCGTCGGCGTACCGCTGGATATCGGCACCTCGCTGCGCTCCGGCACCCGCTTCGGCCCGCGCGAGATCCGCGCCCAGTCGGTGATGATCCGCCCGTACAACATGGCCACCGGCGCCGCGCCCTTCGATTCGCTGAACGTGGCCGATATCGGCGACGTGGCGATCAACACCTTCAACATGGCCGAGGCCATCCGCATCATCGAAGCGGCCTACGACGAGATCCTCGAGTACGGCATCAAGCCGCTGACCCTGGGCGGCGACCACACCATCACCCTGCCGATCCTGCGCGCCCTGCACAAGAAACACGGCAAGGTCGGCCTGGTGCATATCGACGCCCATGCCGATGTGAACGAGCACATGTTCGGCGAGAAGATCGCCCACGGCACCACCTTCCGCCGCGCGGTGGAGGAAGACCTGCTCGACTGCCAGCGCGTGGTGCAGATCGGCCTGCGCGCCCAGGGCTACACCGCCGAGGATTTCAACTGGAGTCGCAAGCAGGGCTTTCGCGTGGTGCAGGCCGAGGAGTGCTGGCACAAATCCCTCGCACCGCTGATGGCGGAAGTACGCGAGAAGGTCGGCGGCGGCCCGGTGTACCTGTCCTTCGACATCGACGGCATCGACCCGGCCTGGGCGCCGGGTACCGGCACCCCGGAAATCGGCGGCCTGACCACCATCCAGGCGATCGAGATCATCCGTGGTTGCCAGGGCCTGGACCTGGTCGGCGGCGACCTGGTCGAGGTCTCCCCACCTTACGACACCACCGGCAACACCTCGCTGCTCGGCGCCAACCTGCTCTATGAAATGCTCTGCGTGCTGCCGGGCGTGCAACGGCGATAGACGCCCGTGCCTGTTAGGCCGCACAGGCACTCTCCTGAAGTTCATACAACAACAAAACGGTTCCACTGCTGCACTGCCACTAAAACCGAGAACGCTGCACTAGGAGATACCCCAATGCGTACCCCGTTCATTCCCGCGATAGCCCTCAGCCTGCTGGCCGCCACCCTGGGTTCCGGCCTGCAGGCCGCCGAAAGCAAGCCGTCCTTCGTCGAGGCGGGTAGCTTCAACGTCTGCTCCGACCCGACCTTTCCGCCGCTGGAGTTCTTCGAGAAGACCGGCGACCGCGAGCCGAGCGGTTTCGACACCGACCTGATCCGCGCCCTGGCCAAGCACTGGGGCGTACAACCGCGCTTCATCGTCACCGAGTTCACCGGCCTGCTGCCGGGCCTGGACGCCAAGCGCTGCGACGCGGTGATCAGCGGCACCCTGATCACCCCGGAGCGCACCCAGAAGCTCAACGCCGTGGCTTACCTGGCCAGTTCCACCATCGTCTTCGGCAGCGGCAGGAGCGAGCTCAGGCTGACCAGCCTGGACGACCTCTCCGGCAAGGTGGTCGCCGTGCAATCCGGCACCCGCTACGTGGCCATCATGGAGAGGCTCAACGCCGAGCTGACCGCCACCGGAAAGCCCCCGGCGACCCTGCAGACCTATCCCAAGGGCAGCGACGTGGCCCAGCAGGTGCTGGTCGGTCGCGCCGCCGCCGGGCTGTCCCAGGACACCGAGCTGGCCTACCGCGAGCTGCAGACCCCGGGCCAGTTCAGGACCCTCTACAGTTTCCCGGAGAAGGACATCTTCGGCGCCTACCTGCGTCCCAACCCGCAGGACCAGGCCGCCGTGCAGGCCGCGGTCGAGGCGCTGAAGGCCGACGGCACGCTGCAGGCCATCGCCGAGAAGTGGAAGCTCGACCCGGCCAATCTGCAGACCGCCGCGCAGTAAGGCCCTGCAACCAAGGCAGACGCAGGGTGGATGACGCTCTTTTCATCCACCACGCCCCCGCACACGGTGGATCGGCAAAGCGCGATCCACCCTACGACCGCCCTGGCCACGACCGCGCCCTCGTGGGCGCTCGCTTCCTTCTACGCAGGACACGCACATGAACTTCGATGTCGCCGTCTTCTGGGATGCCCTGACGTCCTACCACTTCTTCAGGGGCGCCTGTATCACCCTGCTGCTGGCCCTGCTCGCGCACTCGGTGGGCATCCTCCTGTCGATTCCCGCCGCGCTGGCCCTGGACGGCCCGAGCAACCCGGCGCGCAGCACCCTGCGCGGCGTGCTCAGCGTGTTCCGCGGCGCGCCGACCCTGCTGCAGCTGCTGTTCGTGTGGAACGCCCTGCCGCAGTTCTTCCCGATCTTCCGCGAGGAGTGGTTCACCCCCTTCTTCGCCGCCTGGATCGCCCTGAGCCTCAACGAGGCGGCCTACCAGGTGGAGATCAACCGCTCTGCCCTGCAAGCCGTGGACAAGGGCCAGTACGCCGCCGGCCACGCCCTCGGCCTGTCGCGCCTGCAGATCTTCCGCTACGTGATCCTGCCGCAGGCGGCGCGCATCGCCATCCCGCCGACCTCCAACGAATTCATCACCTTGCTGAAGATCACCTCGCTGGCCTCGGTGATCTCCCTGCAGGAACTGATGGCGGTGACCTCGCAGACGGTCTCCAGCACCTTCCAGTTCTCCGAGTACTACGCCGTGGCGCTGGTCTACTACCTGGCCATGGTCTACAGCCTGACCTGGCTGCAGGGCGGCCTGGAACGCCGGTTGTCCTGGGACGCGGTGGCCGTGGCCCCCGCCAGCCTGGTGCAACGCACCCTGGCGCGCATGCGCCGTATCTGAGGAGTCAGCCATGAGCGAAATCATCCGTCTGCACCAGGTCGGCAAGCGCTACGAGAGCTTCCAGGTGCTGCAGGGCATCGACCTGTCCGTGCAACAGGGCGAGAAGATCGTCATCTGCGGCCCCTCGGGCTCCGGCAAATCGACCCTGATCCGTTGCATCAACCGCCTCAACCCGCACGACTGCGGCACCATCACCGTCGAAGGCCAGGACGTCTCGACCAAGGCCGGCAGCGAGCACGTGCGCCGCGAAGTGGGCATGGTGTTCCAGAACTTCAACCTGTTCCCCCACCTCAGCGTGCTGGACAACTGCACCCTGGCGCCGATGAAGGTTCGCGGCCTGTCGCGCCAGGCCGCCGAGGAACTGGCCCTGCGCTACCTCAATCGCGTACACATCGGTTCCCAGGCGCAGAAGAAGCCCGGCCAGCTGTCCGGCGGCCAGCAGCAGCGCGTGGCCATCGCCCGCGCGCTGTGCATGAATCCCAAGGTCATGCTGTTCGACGAGCCGACCTCGGCGCTCGACCCGGAAATGGTCGGCGAGGTGCTGGAAGTCATGACCGAGCTGGCCCAGGACGGCATGACCATGCTCTGCGTCACCCACGAGATGGGCTTCGCGCGCAAGGTGGCGGACCGCGTGGTGTTCATGGACGCCGGGCAGATAGTCGAGACCGCCAGCCCGGCGGAGTTCTTCGAGCATCCGCAGCACCCGCGCACCCGCGCGTTCCTTTCGCAGATCCGTCACTGATGGACATATAACCGACCCGCACCACCGGCCAGGGGCACCCGCTCCGGCCTACAACAAGAGAAAGCGAGACCTGAAATGCCTTTGGATATTTTCGTCGTGCTCCTATACGTCGCCGCCATGCTCGCCCTGGGCTGGTACGGCATGCGCCGCGCCAAGACCCGCGAGGACTACCTGGTGGCCGGACGCAACCTCGGTCCGGGCTTCTACCTGGGCACCATGGCCGCCACCGTGCTCGGCGGCGCCTCGACCATCGGCACCGTGCGCCTGGGCTACGTCCATGGCCTTTCCGGCTTCTGGCTGTGCGCCGCCCTTGGCCTGGGCATCATCGGCATCAGCCTGTTCCTCGCCAAGCCGCTGCTGAAGCTGAAGATCTACACCGTCACCCAGGTGCTGGAGCGTCGCTACAACCCCACCGCGCGCCACGCCAGCGCGGCGATCATGCTGGTCTACGCGCTGATGATCGGCGCCACCTCGACCATCGCCATCGGCAGCGTGATGCAGGTGCTGTTCGGCATCCCATTCTGGGTGTCGATCCTGGTCGGCGGCGGCATCGTGGTCGCCTACTCGACCATCGGCGGCATGTGGTCGCTGACCCTGACCGACATCGTGCAGTTCCTGATCATGACCATCGGCCTGGTGTTCATCCTCCTGCCCCTGTCGATCGGCGATGCCGGCGGCTGGGACGCCCTGGTGGCCAAGCTGCCGGCCAGCTACTTCTCGCTGAGCGCGATCGGCTGGGACACCATCCTCACCTACTTCCTGATCTACTTCTTCGGCATCTTCATCGGCCAGGACATCTGGCAGCGGGTGTTCACCGCGCGCAGCGCGAAGGTGGCCAAGCTCGCCGGCAGCGCCGCCGGTCTCTACTGCGTGCTCTACGGCCTGGCCGCGGCGCTGATCGGGATGGCCGCCAAGGTCCTCCTGCCGGAGCTGGACAACGTCAACAACGCCTTCGCCAGCATCGTCCAGGCCAGCCTGCCGGACGGTATCCGTGGCCTGGTGATCGCCGCCGCCCTGGCCGCACTGATGTCCACCGCCAGCGCCGGCTTGCTGGCCGCCTCGACCACCGCCGCCCAGGACCTCTGGCCGCTGTTCAACGGGCGCCAGGGCGAGGACGGCAGCGCCCACGAGAACCGCGTGTTCACCCTGTTGCTCGGCCTGGCCGTGCTGGCCATCGCCCTGCTGGTCAGCGACGTGATCAGCGCCCTGACTCTGGCCTATAACCTGTTGGTGGGCGGCATGCTGGTTCCGCTGCTCGGCGCCATCTACTGGAAACGTGCCAGTACCCTCGCCGCCATCGCCAGCATGCTCCTCGGCAGCCTGACCGCCGCGCTGTTCATGTACCGCGATGGCCTCGACGCCAACACGCCGATCTACTACAGCCTGGCGGTGAGCGCACTCAGCTTCGCCCTGCTCAACCTGCTGTCGCGCCGACCGGCGGCGCTGGCCAGCCCGGCCTGAGCCTGTACAACCGCCGGCCTGACGCCCCACGCAGCAGACCGGCCCTGGCGCTTGCGTTCGCCTGCGGCGGCACAAGCGCATTTTTATCCCGTGTCATCGGAAGGAAAAGAGCATGAGCACCTGCGGCGAATTCCTCGTCAAGCAACTCGAGGCCTGGGGCGTCGATACCGTCTTCGGCATCCCCGGCGTGCACACCGTCGAGCTGTACCGCGGTCTGCCGCACAGCACGATCCGCCACATCACCCCGCGCCACGAACAGGGCGCCGGCTTTATGGCCGATGGATACGCCAGAGTGAGCGGCAAGCCCGGGGTGTGCTTCATCATCACCGGGCCGGGGATGACCAATATCCTCACCGCCATGGCCCAGGCCTACGCCGACTCCATCCCGATGCTGGTGATCTCCAGCGTCAATGAGCGCGAGCGCCTCGGCCTGGGCAAGGGCTACCTGCACGAACTGCCCAACCAGCGTGCGCTGACCGCCGGCGTCACGGCCTTCAGCCATACCCTGATGAGCGTCGAGGAATTGCCCGCCGTGCTGGCCCGCGCCTTCGCCGTGTTCGAAGGCCAGCGGCCGCGGCCGGTGCATATCGAGCTGCCGCTGGACATCATCACCGCGCCGGCCGGGCACCTGCGCGTGCAGGCCAGATCCAGCGTTTCCCGCCCGGCGCCGGCGCTGGCGCAGTTGCGCGAAGCGGCGGCCAAGCTGCGCGCGGCGAAACGCCCGCTGCTGCTGCTCGGCGGCGGTTGCGTCGCGGCCCAGGTCGAGGCGCGCGCCCTGGCCATGGCGCTGGATGCGCCGACCGCGCTGACCATCAACGCCAAGGGCCTGCTGCCGCCGGGACATCCGCTGCTGCTCGGCAGCAACCAGTCGCTGGTTCCGGTGCGCCAGCTGGCGCTGCAGGCCGATGTGGTGCTGGCCATCGGCACCGAGCTGGGCGAGACCGATTACGACGTGGTGTTCGACGGCAACTTCAAGCTCGGCGGCGAGCTGATCCGCATCGACATCGACGCCCAGCAACTGCTGCGCAACTTCGCCCCGAGCCTGGCGATCCAGAGCGACGCGCGCCTGGCCATGCGCATGCTGCTGGCCGACCTGCCGGCCGGCGAACTGCGCGCCGACAGCCCCGGCGCCCGGCGCACCGCGGCGGTGCAGGCGCAACTGGCCGAGGACTTGTCCGGCTGGGCGCATTACCGCCAGCTGTTCGACACGCTGCTGGGGGCATTGCCGCAGGCGCGCTTCGTCGGCGATTCGACGCAGACCGTGTACAGCGGCAACCACCTGGTCGAGCTGGATGGCGCGCGGCGCTGGTTCAACTCCTCCACCGGCTACGGCACCCTGGGCTACGGCCTGCCGGCGGCGATCGGCGCCAGGCTGGCCGAACCGGGCCGCCCGGTGATCTGCCTGATCGGCGATGGCGGCCTGCAGTTCAGCCTGGCGGAGCTGGCCAGCGCGGTGGAGGCCCGGGTCGGCATCATCGTGCTGCTGTGGAACAACTGCGGCTACGGCGAGATCAAGCGCTACATGCAGCGCCGCGACATCACCCCGCTGGGCGTGGACATCTACACCCCGGACTTCATCGCCCTGGCCCACGGCTTCGGCTGCGCCGCCGAGCGCGCCCGCGACCACGCGCACCTGGCCGAGCTGTTGGGCGATGCACCGCAGGATCGCCCGCTGCTGATCGAAATCGCCGAGGCGCCGCCCTTCCATCCGTGAGCCAATGACCATAGGCCGGACGGCATGGCGCCCAGGGCGCAGTTGGCGTAGCGTGGCAGGAGCGGCGGGTTGCACCCGCCCTACACGGGGCATCCGTAGGGCGGGTGCAACCCGCCACAGAGCCGAGACCAGTCATGAAAATCGTCAGCCGCGACCGCTGGTTCGAGGTGGAACACCGCCAAGACGGCATCAGCCTGATCCACGAGCCCTATATCCGCCCGTTCTACCGCTGCAACCTGTGGCATGTGCAGGGCCGCGACCGCGATGCGCTGATCGACTCCGGCTCGGGACTGGTCAGCCTGCGCGAGCAACTACCCTGGCTGACCGAACGGCCGCTATTGGCGGTGGCCAGCCATACCCACTTCGACCATATCGCCGGCCATCATGAATTCGCCGAGCGCCTGGTGCATCCGGCCGAGGCGGCTATCCTCGCCGCACCGACCGCGGCCAATACCCTGGCCGCGGATTGCGTCGGCGAGCAGATGTTCGAGGCACACCCGGACTGCCCGCTGTGCTACGCCGAATACCGGGTCAAGGCGGCGCCGGCGACGCGGCTGATCGAGGAAGGCGATGTGCTGGACCTGGGCGACCGGGTACTCGAGGTGCTGCATACTCCCGGCCATTCGCCCGGCGGTATCAGCCTGTGGGAGGCGGCGACGCAGACGCTGTTCTCCGGCGACATCCTCTACGACGGCCCGCTGGTGGAAAACGCCTACCACTCCAACCTGCAGGACTATGCCCGCAGCCTCGCACGACTGCGCGAGCTACCGGTGCGCAGCGTGCATGGCGGACATTTTGCGAGTTTTTCCGGCGAGCGCATGCGCGAACTGATCGAGCAGTGGTTTGCCCACCACCCGCAGTTCAGCCCGTGACCCCGGCTTAACGGTGCCGACCCGGCGCGCGCGGATCGCGGGGTGGATTGCTGCGTACGGGAATGGGTTGCGCCTGTGGCCGTTCGCGCAAGCCCAAGGCGACCAGCAGATCCTCTAAGACATTCAGCAACTTGGTATTCATGGAACTTCCTCCTACCCGAGTTCCAACCTGAGAGCTATTGCTGGCTCTTGATTTGAGCCTAGCCCCACGCCGGATGATTTCAACTGATCCAGATCAAACCGGGTCAGCCTTACGCCGGTAGGGAAACACGTCGATCACCTTGCCGGCGCGAATCGCCTCCTGCAGGCCCTTCCAGTAGTCGGCATCGTACAGATCGCCATGCAACTGGCTGAACAAGCGGCGCTGCTGGATATCGGCGAACAGGAACGGCGGGAACTCCTCGGGGAACACGTCCAGCGGCGCCACCGAATACCAGGGCTCGGAGGACATCTCGTCCTCCGGATAGCGCGGCGGCGGGATGCGCCGGAAATTGGCTTCGGTGAGGAAGCAGATCTCGTCGTAATCGTAGAACACCACCCGGCCATGCCGGGTGACGCCGAAGTTCTTCAGCAGCATGTCGCCGGGAAAGATGTTCGCCGCCGCCAGTTGCTTGATCGCCAGGCCGTAATCGTCAAGCGCCTCGCGCACCTGGGCTTCGCTGGCGTTCTCGACATACAGGTTGAGCGGGGTCATCCGCCGTTCGGTCCAGCAGTGGCGGATCAGCACGCTGTCGCCCTCCACTTCCACCGTCGAGGGCGCCACCTCCAGTAGTTCGGCCAAGCACTCCGGGTCGAACTTGCTCCTGGGGAAGCGAAAATCGGCGAATTCCTGGGTATCGGCCATGCGCCCGACCCGATCGACACTCTTCACCAGCCGGTATTTCTCGATCACCGTGGCGCGGTCGACGTTCTTCGACGGCGAGAAGCGGTCCTTGATGATCTTGAATACGGTGTTGAAGCCCGGCAGGGTGAACACGCTCATGACCATGCCACGCACCCCGGGGGCCATGATGAACCTGTCGTCGGTGGTCGCCAGGTGATTGATCAGCGCCCGGTAGAACTCCGACTTGCCGTGCTTGTAGAAGCCGATCGAGGTGTACAGCTCGGCGATGTGCTTGCCCGGCAGGATGCGCTTGAGGAAGCCGACGAACTCGGCCGGGATCGCCACATCGACCATGAAGTACGAGCGGGTGAAGGAGAAGATGATCGACACATCGGCTTCGTCGGTGATCAGTGCATCGACCTGGATGCCGTGCCCTTCGCGGTGCAACAGCGGAATCACCAGCGGCCACTGCTCGTCGAGGGTGTAGATGCGCCCGACCAGGTAGGCGCCCTTGTTGCGGTAGAGCACCGAGGAGAACAACTCGATGCACAGCTGCGGGTCCTTGCACACCCAGTCCGGCAGGCTGGTGCGCAGCTGAGCTTCCAGACGCTTGAGGTCGCGCGGCAGGTCCTCGAACGGCACATCGAAGCGATAATCCGCGAAGATCGCCTCGAGCATGCCCGGCAAGCCGCCTTCGGGCCGGTAGCTGCGGGTTTGCGCGGCGCGCTGCTGGCTGCGCAACGACGGCCGGGTGGTGTGGATGAACATGCAGCCATCGCTGATCTGGTCATGGCTGAACAGCCCGCAGAAGATCGAGTTGAACCAGGTTTCCGCCAGTTCGTCGTCGTAACGCAGATCGATCAGCGCGATGTAGGCGCTCTTCACCAGCGGCCACTGGCTCACGTCGAGCAACTGCTCGTCGAAGCGCCGCCGCAAGCCCTCGCCCACCTCGCTGACTTTCTCCTCGTACAGGTTGATGCGTGCCGCCGAAGCGGCCTGCGCCTCTTGCCAGAGCGCCTGCTCGAAGCGCCCACGGGCACCATCGGTGATCTGGCGGAAATGCTCGCGATAGTCGTCGAAGCCATCGAGGATCTGACGGGCGATATCGGCGGCCGGCCATTGCTGCACCATGGGCAAACCTCTGCACTGGAAAATGAATGGCGAGCTTAGCCAGTGGCTTGCCCGAGGAAAAGCCGGCAAAGGTAGTAAAAGCGTTTATCTACTGCGAAATATTGCGCTCTGGCGATCTAATGCAAGGAAATGCCTCGGCGCACGCCAACCTGTAGGAGCGGCGGGGACGCCCAGTCCCATGGCCGCGAAATGGCTGACTTGCCCGCCGATCGCGGTCCTGGGACCAGGCATCGCCCCGCTCCCGCGAAGGACCGCAACCTGGTTCAGCATTTACTGTCGCAGCATCGATTCAAAAGCCATTTTCGGATTGCCTTGCCCCCGTTCGGCCGGCAACACTGCTCGCCCCCTGCCCCCAACCTTGGAGTCCGTCGTGCGCCTCGCCGACCTGCTGCGCCTGTTACTGCTCGCCGCCATCTGGGGCGCGAGTTTCCTGTTCATGCGGATCATCGCGCCGGTGCTCGGCAGCATGCCCACGGCGTTTTTCCGCGCCAGCCTGGGCACCCTGGGCTTGCTCGCGATCCTGCTGGTCCTGCGCGTGCGCTGGGACTTTCGCGGCAAGTTCAGGCAGTGCCTGTTGCTCGGGGTGATCAACGCCGGTCTGCCGTCGGCCATGTACAGCCTGGCGGCGCTGGTGCTGCCGGCCGGCTATTCGGCGATTCTCAACGCGACCACGCCGATGATGGGCGTGCTGATCGGCATGCTGTTCTTCGCCGAGGCGCTGACCCTGAGCAAGGCCGCCGGGGTGGCGCTCGGCCTGTTCGGCGTGGCCGTACTGACCCGCACCGGGCCGGTGCAGTTCGACCAGCAGCTGCTGCTCGGCGCCGCCGCCTGCCTGGTCGCCACCACCTGCTACGGCTTCGCCGGCTTCCTCACCCGCCGCTGGATCGGCCAGCAGGGCGGCCTGGATAACCGCCTGACTGCGTTCAGCAGTCTGTGCGGCGCCAGCCTGTTCCTCCTGCTGCCGTTCGGCGGCGCGTTGCTGCTGCAGCCGCCGCTCAGTTGGGGCGGTGCGGAGGTGTGGCTGTCGCTGGCCGGGCTCGGGCTGATCTGCACGGCCTTCGCCTATGTCCTGTATTTCCGCCTGCTGACCGACATCGGCCCGATCAAGGCGTCGACCACCACCTTCCTGATTCCGCCGTTCGGCGTGTTGTGGGGCGCGTTGCTGCTGGACGAGCCGCTGTCCTGGGCCTACCTGTACGGCGGTGTGCTGATCGCCGTGGCGCTGTGGCTGGTGGTCAGGCCGGCGCCGGTCGTGCGACCGGCACCGGAAACTGCTAACCCGGCCTAGCGCGGCGCCTGGCGGAAGACGAAGACCAGGCCGAGGACGATCAGCGCCATGCCCAGCAGGCTCAACGCTGCCAGGCGATTGCCGAATACCAGGTAGTCGAGCAGCGCGGTCACCGCCGGCACCAGGTAGAACAGGCTGGTGACGTTGACCAGGTTGCCCCGGGCGATCAACCGGTACAGCAGCAGGGTCGCCGCCACCGAGATCACCAGCGCCATCCACAGCAGCGATAGCCAGAAACCGGCCACCCGCTCCAGTTCGAAGGGCTGGAACGGCACCACCACCACGCACAGCAGCAGTCCGGCGAGGTACTGGATCGGCAGGCTGCCCAGCGGATTGTCGCGGATGCCCTTCTGCATGATGGTGCCCGCGGTGATGCTCGCCAGCGCCAACAGACCGCAGAGCATGCCGGCCCAGGACAGCCCGGACAGGCCGATGCCCTGGTAGACCACCAGCACCAGCCCAAGCAGCCCGAGCAGCAGTCCGCACAAGCGCGCCAGCGCCAGGCCGCGCTCCAGCAGCACCGCGGTGAGGATCGGCTGCACGCCGAGCAGGGTCGCCATCACGCCGGGCGTGACCTGCTGCGCCAACGCCAGCAGATAGAACACCTGATAGGCGCCGACCAGCAGCACGCCGGTGGCCAGGGCATACAGCCTGGTCCCCGAGCGGGCCGGAAGGTGCAGCGGCAACAGCCGCATCAACAGGAGGAACGCCAGCAGGGCGACGGTGAAACGCAACAGCAGGAAAGCGAAGGGCGTGGCATGCGCCAGGCCCAGTTTGGACACGATCGCGCCGCTGCTCCACAGCAGCACGAACAGTCCCGTCGAGCCGCATGCGGCCAGGGTGTCTCGATTGCACCGATTCATTGAATTGCCACCTGTAACAGGCAAATAGAGACCGCCTCATCGAGCGATGAGCGAGCGAGGCGGAGTCAGGGGGCGCCGGCTAGCGGCGTGGCCTCAGGCCGCGCTGGGCGGCGGGGCCGAGCAGCCCGGCGGAGGGCTTACAGGTGGTGGCGGGAGTTGCGCCACGGCCAGGCACGCGAGACTTGCCGGCATAAGCGGGCAGGCGTCGAACGAACGGTGCGGGGCGCGGCGGCAAGGCATGCGAGGCTCGAAATGAAAACCGAAGTGCGGGGACTATAGCGGCAAGCAGGGAGCCTGGCCAGCAGGCTCACCGAACCCGGGACTACTGCACCAGCTCCTGCTCGCTGAACAGGTCGCTGAACAGCATGCTCGACAGGTAGCGCTCGCCGGAATCCGGCAGGATCACCACGACGGTCTTGCCCTGCATCTCCGGTTCAGCGGCGATGCGCACTGCCACGGCCATCGCCGCCCCGCAGGAAATGCCGCAGAGGATGCCCTCCTCGCGCATCAGGCGCAGGGCCATGGCCTTGGAGTCCTCGTCGGTCACCTGCTCGACCCGGTCGACCATGCCCAGCTCGAGGTTGCGCGGCACGAAACCGGCGCCGATGCCCTGGATCTTGTGCGGGCTGGGTTTGACCTCCTCGCCGGCGAGGGTCTGGCTGATCACCGGCGAGGCCACCGGCTCGACCGCCACCGAGAGGATCGGCTTGCCCTGGGTCTGCTTGATGTAGCGCGACACCCCGGTGATGGTGCCGCCGGTGCCGACGCCACAGACCAGCACGTCCACCGCGCCATCGGTGTCGTTCCAGATCTCCGGGCCGGTGGTCTTCTCGTGGATCGCCGGGTTGGCCGGGTTATCGAACTGCTGCGGCAGATAGTAAGTGGCCGGATCGGACGCGGCGATTTCCGCGGCCTTGTCGATCGCGCCCTTCATGCCCTTGGCCGGGTCGGTCAGCACCAGCTCGGCGCCCAGGGCCTTGAGCACCTTGCGCCGCTCCAGGCTCATCGACGCCGGCATGGTCAGCAGCAACTTGTAGCCGCGCGCCGCGGCGACGAAGGCCAGGCCGATCCCGGTGTTGCCGGAGGTCGGCTCGACCAGGGTCATGCCGGGCTTGAGCAGGCCGCGCTCCTCGGCATCCCAGACCATGCTGGCGCCGATCCGGCATTTCACCGAGTAGGCCGGGTTGCGCCCTTCGATCTTGGCCAGGATGGTCACCCCCGGCGGCCCCAGACGGTTGATCCTGACCAGCGGGGTATTGCCGATGGCTTGGGCGTTGTCAGCGAAGATGCGGCTCATGGCGGTGTCCTTGTGCGAGGGCTGGCGGAATAAGACGCCCAAGCCTAAGACCCGCATCGATGGCCGTCCAGTGCGGCGCAGACCAGAGCCGCACTGGACGGCCAAGGCGTGATCCGCCATTCAGTGACTGAATGCCCCGTCTGCGTTCACAGTCGCCGGGGCGGCGCGTTATAGTCGGCTTTTCAAATACTGAACCCGCGGGTATTGCCCCGGCCGTCACCGTTCGAGGATTTTCCGATGAAGTTCGAAGGCACCCAGTCCTACGTCGCCACCGACGACCTCAAGCTCGCGGTCAACGCCGCCATCACCCTGCAGCGCCCGCTGCTGGTCAAGGGCGAGCCGGGTACCGGCAAGACCATGCTCGCCGAGCAACTGGCCGAGTCCTTCGGCGCCCGGCTGATCACCTGGCACATCAAGTCCACCACCAAGGCCCACCAGGGCCTCTACGAGTACGACGCGGTCAGCCGTCTGCGCGATTCGCAGCTGGATTCCGACAAGGTCCACGACGTGCGCAACTACATCAAGAAGGGCAAGCTGTGGGAGGCCTTCGAGTCCGAGGAGCGGGTGATCCTGCTGATCGACGAGATCGACAAGGCCGACATCGAGTTCCCCAACGACCTGTTGCAGGAACTCGACAAGATGGAGTTCTACGTCTACGAGACCAACGAGACGATCAAGGCCAAGCAGCGCCCGATCATCATCATCACCTCGAACAACGAGAAGGAGCTGCCGGACGCCTTCCTGCGCCGCTGCTTCTTCCACTACATCGCCTTCCCCGATCGCGTCACCCTGCAGAAGATCGTCGACGTGCACTATCCGGACATCAAGAAGGACCTGGTCGCCGAGGCGCTGGACGTGTTCTTCGACGTGCGCAAGGTACCGGGGCTGAAGAAGAAGCCCTCGACCAGCGAGCTGGTCGACTGGCTGAAATTGCTGATGGCCGACAACATCGGCGAAGCGGTGCTGCGCGAGCGCGATCCGACCAAGGCCATCCCGCCGCTGGCCGGGGCGCTGGTGAAGAACGAGCAGGACGTGCAGCTGCTCGAGCGCCTGGCGTTCATGAGCCGCCGCGCCAGCCGCTGAGTTTTAAACCCCCTCTCCCCTCCGGGGAGAGGGCTGGGGTGAGGGGTGAACTGGCCTAATGGTGAGCGCCCGACCAGCCACTCGGTGTCGCCTGCACACCCTAACCCTCTCCCTCAAGGGAGAGGGGACTGTAATCTGGACTGCCTGAGGGCACGCTTATGCTGCTCAACCTGTTCAACGAAATGCGCGCGGCCAAGGTGCCGGTGTCGGTGCGCGAGCTGCTCGACCTGATCAACGCGCTGAAGCACAACGTGGTGTTCGCCGACATGGACGAGTTCTACTTCCTCGCCCGCACCATCCTGGTCAAGGACGAACGGCACTTCGACAAGTTCGACCGGGCCTTCGGCGCCTACTTCAAGGGCCTGCAGAACCTCGACCAGCACATCGAGGCGCTGATTCCCGACGAGTGGCTGCGCAAGGAGTTCGAGCGTTCGCTCTCCGACGAGGAGCGCGCCAGGATCGAATCCCTCGGCGGCCTGGACAAGCTGATCGAGGAGTTCAAGAAGCGCCTGGAGGAACAGAAGGAACGCCATGCCGGCGGCAACAAGTGGATCGGCACCGGCGGCACCAGCCCGTTCGGCTCCGGCGGCTTCAACCCGGAAGGCATTCGCGTCGGCGATGCCGGCCAGCGCCAGGGCAAGGCGGTCAAGGTCTGGGACCAGCGCGAGTACAAGAACCTCGACGACCAGGTCGAACTCGGCACGCGCAACATCAAGATCGCCCTGCGCCGCCTGCGCAAGTTCGCCCGCCAGGGCGCCCAGGACGAGCTGGACCTGGACGGCACCATCGACCACACCGCCAAGGACGGCGGCCTGCTGAATATCCAGATGCGCCCGGAACGGCGCAACACGGTCAAGCTGTTGCTGCTGTTCGACATCGGCGGCTCGATGGATGCGCACATCAAGGTCTGCGAGGAGCTGTTCTCGGCCTGCAAGACCGAGTTCAAGCACCTGGAGTACTTCTACTTCCACAACTGCGTGTACGAGTCGGTGTGGAAGAACAACCTGCGGCGCACCTCCGAGCGCTTCTCCACCCAGGACCTGCTGCACAAGTACGGCGCCGACTACAAGGTGGTGTTCGTCGGCGACGCGGCCATGGCGCCCTACGAGATCACCCAGGCCGGCGGCAGCGTCGAGCACTGGAACGAGGAGCCGGGCTATGTCTGGATCAAGCGCTTCATGGAGAAATACAAGAAGCTCATCTGGATCAACCCCTATCCCAAGGACACCTGGGGCTACACCGCCTCGACCAACATCATCCGCGAACTGCTGGAAGAGCAGATGTACCCGCTGACCCTGCAGGGCCTGGAAGACGGCATGAAGTTCCTCTCCAAGTAAGGCCCTGACGCAGGCCCGTGGAGGCGCGGGCTTGCCTACGACAGTGCTCGCCGCTAGCTGTCAGGGCTAAAGCCCCTCCCACAAAAGCGATCCTAGCGCCAATGCCGCTGCTGCACCTGCTGGCTGCGGCCGATTCCCAGCAACACGCCGATCATCAGCAGCAGCCCCTCCACCAGCCAGGCCAGCAGCAAGGCGCAGGCGATCCCCCAGGCGATGGCCTCCGGCACTAGCAACACCTGATAACGGTAGGCGTCATAGGTTTCCTGCAACAGTTGCCGATCGCCCACTACCGCCAGGTGCCAGACCTGGGCATACCAGGGGCCCTGCATGGCTTGCCACTCGCGCTCCAGCCAGTTGGCCCGCTCGACCAGCACGGCGACGCTCTGCGCATCGCTGCGCATCACCGGATCGTCGCTGGTCCGGTAGTGCGCCACCAGCGCGTCCAGGTCGCCCTTGAAGAAGCGTTTGGCGGTTTCGCGGAAACCTTTCAGCGCCTGTTGCGCCTCCAGCCGATGCGCCTCGACGCGCTTGCCGTAGTCATCGACAAACCCCGGCACCTGCACGCCGACCAACAGGCCCAGGGCAAACAGCGCCAGGCGTAGATAGCTTCGAAACATCCTTTTCCCCCATACCCCGATCGCAGTTTCCCGGCTTGAATCCGGGTTACAGGTTGCCGTGGGCCAGGCACTCGCCGCCGCGCCATAGCCGCCACTCGCCGGGCCGGTACAGGCTCCAGCGCTCGTTGGCGGTCAACGGCTCGGTGGCCAGCACCGTGACCACATCGTTGGCCGTGGTTTCGGCCTGGAAGTCCACCCGTACGTCGGCGTCTTTCAACTGCGCCGGGCCAAACGGCGCGCGCCGGGTGATGTGCGCCAGCTTGCTCGAGCAGAAACTGAATAACCAGTCGCCGTCGCTGAGCAGGCAGTTGAACACGCCGTGTTTGCGATACGCCGCACAGGCGCCGATCAGGCTCGGCAGCAGCAACTCTACCGGCACCGGCTCGGGAAATGCCGTGCGCAGGCGGTTGAGCAGGTCGCAAAAGGCCGCCTCGCTGTCGGTATCGCCAATCGGCCGGTAGAACCCCGCCGCCGGGCAGAAGTCGGCCAACTGGCCGTTATGCGCGAAACACCAGTTGCGCCCCCACATCTCGCGCACGAACGGGTGGGTGTTGGCCAAGCAGACGCGGCCGACATTGGCCTGGCGGATATGGCCGATCACCACCTCGCTCTTGATCGGGTAGCGCTGCACCAGCTGCGCCACTTCCGACTCGCTGCTCGCCCGCGGCTCCTGAAACAGGCGCAGGCCGCGCCCCTCATAGAAGCCGATGCCCCAGCCGTCGCGATGCGGGCCGGTGCGTCCGCCGCGCTGCATCAGCCCGGTAAAACTGAAGACGATGTCGGTGGGTACGTTGGCGCTCATGCCGAGCAATTCACACATGCCTAGGAGCTCCTCGCCAGGACATCGCGCAACTGCTCGGCTTGCCGCTGCAGGCGTGCCTCCAGGCGCCCGCGCCCCAGCGGCAGGAAGCGCGTGAGCAGGCGCCAGAGCAGCCTGGGCAGGTCGCCGGAACGCCGCGGAATCAGGTGCAGATGCAGGTGTGGCACGTGCTGGTTGGACGCCGGGCCGTCGTTGATCAGCAGGTTGAGCCCATCGACGCCGTAACCCGCGCTGCGCAAGGCCAGCGCCACCCGCTCGGTGAGGCCGAGCAGGCGCTCGCGGGCGCTGCCGGAGAGGTCCTTGAGCAGAGGCGCATGTTCGCGGCTGACGATCAACACATGGGCCGGGCGCATGGGGAAAATATCCAGCAGGACGACGAAATCCTCGTCCTCGTAGAGCCGATGCGCCGGCAAGCGGTTGCCGGCTATCGCACAGAACACACAGTCCATAAGCCCTCCTTGCGCGGAAAAGCCCATGCTGAACGGCTCTAGCGCCCGGCGCAAGCTATGCCGCGGCGCGCCGGCTCAAGCGCTCGAGCGACCGCTGCGATCAGAGCCGGGGCTCGACCCGCCGGCCGCGCCGCTCGCTGCGGCCGTCGCCGGCTTCGTCGGCGCCGCGCTGCATCAGCTCGCGCAAGGTCGGCTGGTCGTCCCCGTCGGCGGCCGGCGCCGGGCCGCGACGGCCCTTCCACCAGCGCTCCAACGGCCAGCGAATGGCCACGAACAACAGGTACAGGGCGAGGGCGATCAGGCCGTACAGGGCCAGGTCGGCCACGGCGCGCCAGGCGTTGTTGCCCACCTTGAGCAGCAGGTCCATCGCGGTGATGGCGAGCGCCGGGGCGAACAGTTCCTTGGCCGGATCGACGATGGTCGGGGTCAGCAGCAGCACCGCCACCAGCAGGCGCAGGGGCTCGCGCAGGTAGCGCCACATCCAGCCGGTCAAGCGGAACCAGACCAGCAGGCAGCCGAGGGCGGCGACGGCATAGATGGCCCAAGCGAGTTGATAGTCGTTGTCGATCATAAAGCTGCAGTACCTGACATGGCGGCTCGGACAAAGTGCGGCTTATGATAACGGCTTTTGCGCGGCCCGGCGCTTCCGCCGTCTGCCCCACCTGTTCATGGAGTTGCTGCATGCCGCACGCCCCGATCGCCCGCACCGAGCCCGGCGCCGACCCTTACCGCTGGCTGGAGAACCGCGACAGCCGGGAGGTACTCGACCATCTCGCGGCGGAGAACGCCTACCTGGAGGCCGAACTGGCCGAACAGCGCGAACTGCGCGAAACGCTGTTCCAGGAGATCAAGAGCCGCATCCGCGAGACCGACCTGTCGCTGCCCGCGCCCTGGGGCCCCTACCTGTACTACCAGCGCACCAGCGCCGGCGACGAATACCCGCGGCACTATCGCTGCCCACGCCCGGCCGATGGCTCGCTCGTGGTCGATGAAAGCGCCGAGCAGTTGCTGCTCGATCCGAATGCCCTGGCGGGTGGCGGCTATCTGTCGCTCGGCACCTTCAGCATCAGCCAGGATCACCAGCGCCTGGCCTACAGCCTGGACACCAGCGGCGATGAGGTTTACCAACTGTTCGTCAAGGAGTTGGCCAGCGGCGCCATCCGCGCGCTGCCCTTCGCCGATTGCGACGGCAGCATGACCTGGGCCAACGACAGCCAGACCCTGTTCTTCGGCGAGCTGGACGACACCCACCGGCCGCACAAGCTCTATCGCCATCGCCTCGGTAGCGACGACGCCGAGTTGGTGTTCCACGAAAGCGACGGGCGCTTCTTCCTCAACTGCTACCGCAGCAGCTCCGAGCGCCAACTGGTGCTGGCATTGGGCAGCAAGACCACCAGCGAGGCCTGGATACTCGATGCCGACACGCCGCAGGAGGCATTCCGCTGCCTGGCAACCCGCGAGGAGGGCCACGAGTACTATGTCGACCACGGCAAGCTCGACGGCGACTGGGCCTGGCTGATCCGCAGCAACCAGAGCGGGATCAACTTCGCCCTGTTCTGTGTGAAGGAAAGTGCAGCCACGCCGACGCGCGAGCACTGGCAGGAACTGCGTGCGCATGACCCGCAGGTGATGCTCGAAGACCTCAGCCTGAACGACCGCGCGCTGGTGCTCAGCCTGCGCGAGGGCGGCCTGCCAATCATCGAAGTGCAGGGTCAGGGGCAAGCCAGCTACCGGGTGGACCTGCCGGATGCCGCCTACAGCCTGTATGTGCAGGACCATCTGGAATTCAGCAGTCCGGTGATCCGCCTGCGCTACGAGGCGCTCAACCGCCCGGCGCAGATCCGCCAGCTGACCCTGGCCAGCGGCGAGCAGCAGGTGCTCAAGGAGACCCCGGTGGAGGGTCCGTTCGACGCCGAGGCCTATGTCAGCCAGCGCCTCTGGGCCACCGCCGCGGACGGCACTCAGGTGCCGATCAGCCTGGTGGCCCGGCGCGAGGTGCTCCAGGCGGGGCAGCCCGCTCCGCTCTACCTCTACGGTTACGGCGCCTACGGCGAGTGCCTCGACCCCTGGTTCTCGCATGCCCGCCTGAGCCTGCTCGAGCGCGGCTTCGTCTTCGCCATCGCCCATGTGCGCGGCGGCGGCGAACTGGGCGAGGCCTGGTACCGCGCCGGCAAGCTGGAGCACAAACAGAACAGCTTCGACGACTTCATCGCCTGCGCCGAGCACCTGATCGCCGGCGGCTACACCAGCCCCGGGCAGCTCGCCATCAGCGGCGGCAGCGCCGGCGGCCTGCTGATCGGCGCGGTGCTCAACCTGCGCCCGCAACTGTTCGCCGCGGCCATCGCCGAGGTGCCCTTCGTCGACGTGCTCAACACCATGCAGAACCCCGACCTGCCGCTGACCGTGACCGAGTACGACGAATGGGGCGACCCGCACGAGCCGGAGGTGTTCGAGCGGATCAAGGGCTACGCGCCCTACGAGAACGTCAAGGCCCAGGCCTACCCGGCGCTTCTCGCCGTCGCCGGCTACAACGACAGTCGCGTGCAGTACTGGGAGGCGGCGAAGTGGGTGGCCAAGCTGCGCGCCAGCAAGACCGACGAGCACCTGCTGCTGCTCAAGACCGATCTCGGCGCCGGCCATGGCGGCATGAGCGGGCGCTACCAGGCGCTCAGGGACGTGGCGCTGGAATATGCCTTTTTGCTCAAGGTGCTCGGACGCGAGGCGGCCTGAGTGAGCGCGCGGTCACAGCTTCCGGCGAGTGGCAGTTGGCAAGCCTGGGCGAGACGGCTAACGTCGTCTGCGCAGCATCATGCCCTTCCCCGTCCTGTAGCAGAGTGCCCATGCCAGACCATTCCCAGCTGATCGATGAAATCCGCGACATGCTGCTCGACTGCGGCCTGTTCAACAGCCTGCAGCCGAGCGAAGTGCTCAGCGCTGCCGGCTATTTCAACATCAGCAGCTATGAACCGGACGCGCTCATCTGCAGCGAAGGCGATGCCGGCACCTTCATGTGCATCATCCATTTCGGCGCGGTGTCGATCCGCAAGACCAACTCCAGCGGCGAGACGGTGGAGATCGCCAAGCTGCGCAAGGGCCGTGCCTTCGGTGAGATGGCCGTGCTGGATGGCGAAAGACGTTCCGCCAGCTGCGTGGCGGTCAGCGACTGCACCCTGCTGATCCTGGCCAAGGACTCGCTGGAGAAGATGCTGCAAGAAGCACCCAAGTCGGCCGCCCAGGTCATCCGCGCCATCGCCGTGGGCATGTCGAAACGCCTGCGCATGGTCGATGGGCAACTGGTCGAGCAGCAGATCTGATCAATCGGCGCCGCGCCTGCCCGGCTGCAGGCCCTGCGTATTGCGCCGCAGTTGCTCCTGCAGCAGCGGCAATTCGGCGTCTGGCGGGGCCAGGTTGTCGCTCCGCGGGTTGAATCGCCCGCCCTTGTAGCCCGTGCCGTCGTTGAGCAACGGTGGGTTGTTCGGCGCAGTGCTCGGCAGGTTGCGCGGCACCTGCTGGCTGAAGGGTTGCGGGGTAGGCGTGCCCGGCGCGCCGGCCGCGCGCTCGGCGGGCGCCGGCAAGCGACCGGCCTGCGCGGTGAGCACCGCGCCGCCCAGGGCCAGCAGGCCCGCCAGGATCATGTTCGGCAGTCGCATCGGCCAGCTCCTTCGAGGGAGAATCACAGCTTATTGGGCCACGCACCGGTCCGGAAGTGCCCGCCCGGCGGTTCTCAGCGACCGCCGGCGGGGCTAAACTGCCGCTAAGCACCGACGCACAGCAATGGACACAACCTCTTATGAGCACGGACAAATCCCCCTCGCCCACCGCCAAGCTCGACCGCATCCTCGCCGAGGCCCAGCGCAGTCGTGAAGAAGGCTACCGGGACAAGGCCCTGAAAATGTACCCGCATGTCTGTGGCCGCTGCGGCCGCGAGTTTTCCGGCAAGCGCCTGAGCGAGCTGACCGTGCACCACCGCGACCACAACCACGACAACAACCCGCAGGACGGTTCCAACTGGGAACTGCTGTGCCTGTATTGCCACGACAACGAGCATTCCCGCTACACCGACCAGCAGTACTTCAGCGAAGGCTCGACCGCCAGCCAGCAAGGGCCGAAGGTGACGCACAAGGCCTTCGCCGACCTGGCCGCCCTGCTCAAAAGCAAAGAGTAAGCCTTCGGCTCGTCCGTACGCCTTATACTGCGCCCTTTGCCCGCACGGCCGGTCCCATGGCGAACAAACGATACAGCTGCATTGGTCTATTCAACCCGAAATCTCCGGAGAATGTCGGCGCGGTGATGCGCGCCGCCGGCTGCTACGGGGTCAGTTCGGTGTTCTACACCGGCAAGCGCTACGAGCGCGCCCGCGACTTCGTCACCGACACCAAGCGCGTCCACCTGGACATTCCGCTGATCGCCATCGACGACCTGCAGAAGATCATCCCGCTGGGCTGCACCCCGGTCGCCGTGGAACTGGTCGAGGGCGCCCGTCCGCTGCCGGAGTACACCCACCCGGATCGGGCGATCTATATCTTCGGCCCGGAAGACGGCTCGCTGGATAAGAGCATCCGCGCCTGGTGCGAGGACGTGGTGTACGTGCCGACCCAGGGCTGCATGAATCTCGCCGCCACGGTCAACGTGGTGCTCTACGACCGCCTGGCCAAGGGCAATAACACCAAGTCCGGGCCCAGGTTCTAGCAGGCCGTTGAAAAAACTACCTGCGTTGCCGATGCGTCGTTAAAAACAGGCTCGTATGCGCGCCCAGTCAAAATGCTCATTTACAACTCGTAAACTCCGCTTTTTTGGCCTGTTTTTTCCTAGCCTCGGCTGCCTCGCCTACGTTTTTCAACGGCCTGCTAGGGTCTAGCCAGCAAGCATTGCGCAAGCCCGCCGAGACCTCACAGCCGCCGTTCGGCTACTTCAGCAGCGCCGTATCCAGCACCTCGGACGGCGCGCCCATGACCCGTTCGCTGATTTCGACCAGGTCCTTGGTGCTGACCTTGTCCAGGCGCATCAGGCCGCGGGTCACGTCGTCCAGCGAGCGCGGCTGGTTGTCCTTGGTCTTCTGGCGGATCTCCCGGTCCAGCTCCTGCAGCAGCAACACCGCACGGGCGGTCACCGCACCGTTGACCCGGTCGCCGCGCAGGCTCTTCACCGGACGGCTCCAGTCGATCAGTTGCTCGCGGACCTTCTGGTAACGCTCCTCGCTCAAGCCGCCGGCGCGGCGCATCAGCTCGATGGCGTAGTACTCGGCCAGGCCTTCGGTGACCCAGTCGCTGCGGTGGCGATGCTGGATACGGCTGAACACATGCACCAGTTCATGCATCAGCGAACTGGTGCCGTTCTCGCTGACCAGCGGGCGGGCGGCATGCATGTAGTAGGAGTTGCCCGCCGACAGCCCGCCACGCCACATCGGATCGCCGGCGCCGACGATCAGCAACTTGGCCGGATCGCGGGGGAACACCTCCTGCAACTGCGGCCAGACGAAGGTCAGCAGGGTGAGGATGTCCATGCGGTGCATGCCCTCGCCGATCGGCGCGGCGACCGCCACGTTGGTCTCACCGAGCTTGGCCCGCCGGGTGCCGAGCTTGCCGGCGATGATCCAGCCGGTCGGCCGGTCGAACTTGCGCTGCGGGTTGTCGATGCGAAATCTGTTCTTGCCGATGCGCGGCCAACCGGTCTCCACGCTGCGCCAGCCCTCCGGCAGTTCGAACTGCAGGCGCGCGACCAGTTCGGTCTTGCCCTGCTGGCGCAATACGGCGCTGGGGACCAGGTCGTCGCCACGCAGCAAGGCCCAGTCCTTGGTCATCCGCGCGTCGAACCGGTCTTCCCCCCGCGGGCGGCTGACACGCACCCGGTAGCTCAGCTTGGCTTCGCCTTTCGCCGGCTGCCAGACCCCACGCCCGGGACCGTCCTGGGTCCATTCGCCGTCGGCGCTGAAGTCGCTGTAGTAGCCCTGCTCGCCCAGGTCGAAATCCAGGCTGCGGACCCGCTCGCCCTCCTCCAGGGTCAGGCTGACTTCGGCCTGATCGCTGTCCGGCAGGAAGCGCACCCGATAGTCCAGGTCGACCTTCTCGGTCGCCGCCCACAACGGGGCGCTCAGGCACAGGACACAGGCGGACAGCAGCGCACGACGAATCGGCATGAGGGGCAACTCCTTGTTGGCGGGACGTTTTGACTCATCGATAGACCGGCCAGGGGCCGGACAATTCAACTCCATTGCCGTGGCTCGCGACGCGGAGTCTGCCGCCGGCTGTCAGCCGGCGCGAAAGATCAGGTGCTCTTCCCAGTCGTCCTCGGCCACGCTGGTCTCGCTGAGCATGCGCCCGGATTGGGAAATGCGTTCGACATGCACCGCCTGCGGGTCGCCGCAGACCAGGTGGTGCCACAACAGCAGGTCCTTGCCCTCGCTGACCAGGCGGTAGGCGCAGGTCGGCGGCAGCCACTGGAACTGGTCGGCCTGGGCCGGGGTGAGCTGGATGCAGTCGGGCACGAAGCGGCTGCGATTCGGGTAATCGGTGCAGCGGCAGGTCTGCAGGTCCAGCAGCTTGCAGGCGATGCGCGTGTAGTAGACGCTGCCGTCGTCCTCGTCCTCGAGCTTCTGCAGGCAGCACAGGCCACAGCCGTCGCACAGCGACTCCCACTCGTCCTGATCGAGCTGGTCGAGGGTTTTGCGTTTCCAGAAGGGTTCGACTTTGGCGGCCATGGCGAGGGTACGGGTGAGGGGCGAAAAGGCCGGCAGTCTAGCGCGGCGCCGGCGCCCGGCCAAGGCCGCGACGCCGAATGGCCGGCAGCAATGCATCAGCGTAGGGTGCGCCGTGCGCACCAAGCACCCACGGTCATTGGTGCGCGCGGCGCACCCTACCCGTCGAGGGCTCCGAACCAATGATTCTGAGACAGCAAGTTCCGTAGCCTGGTCAATAACCGCGGGTGAAGTCCACCGCGCCACGCAACTCGCGGCCAGCGCGATAGCGCGCCAGGTTGTCGAGGAACAGCTGGGCCATCAGGCGCGGCTCGGTCGGCGCCGAGCTGTGCCCGGTAAGCAGCAGGTGCGCTGCGGTCCAGAACGGATGGCCGGGCGGCAAGGGCTCCTGGCGGCAGACATCGATCACCGCGCCGGCCAGCCGCCCCTGCTCCAGCGCCGCGACCAGGTCGGCATCGACCAGCGCCACGCCACGCCCGGCATTGATCAGCAGCGCACTGGGCTTGAGCCGGGCGAACAGCGCGGCGTCGTAGATATCGCGGGTGGCCGGGGTATCCGGCAGCAGGTTGACCAGGTAATCGGCCTCGCCGGCCAGGCGCGGCAGCGCATCCAGGCCGACCACTTCGACGAAGGGCGGCAGCACCCGCGCCCGGCTGGCCACGCCGTACAGTTCGACGCCGAACGGCGCGAGAAACTGCGCCACGCTCTGGCCGATATCGCCGGTGCCGACGATCAGCACCCGGCGCCCGGCCAGGCTGTGCGGCAGGCGCTGCTCCCAGCGCTGCTCGACCTGCGCGGCCAGGCGCGCGAACAGCTGGCGTTCGTGGGCCAGCAGGTGGCCCAGCACATACTCGGCCATCACCTGGCCGAAGATGCCCACGGCGCGGCTCAGCCGGTAATCGCGCGGCAGATCTGCGGCCAGCAAGGGGGTGATGCCGGCCCAGGTCGATTGCAGCCACTGCGGCGGGTGGCCCTGGCGCAACACGGCGGCGAGCAGGTCC
This sequence comes from Pseudomonas benzenivorans, assembly GCF_900100495.1. Taxonomy (GTDB): domain Bacteria; phylum Pseudomonadota; class Gammaproteobacteria; order Pseudomonadales; family Pseudomonadaceae; genus Aquipseudomonas; species Aquipseudomonas benzenivorans. The sequence continues at coordinate 49,394 of NZ_FNCT01000020.1, read as the reverse complement.
GGCTGGCCCAGCCACAACGGGCAACTGGCGGCCCAGCGCGCCAGTTCGGCGGGATCGGCGCTGCCATGCAGTTCGAGTTCCGGCGCCGCCTGGCGCAACAGTTCGGCGTAGGTGGCGTGGTCGGCTTCGGCGATCAGCAGGCGCATGCGGTGGTTCCTCGAACAGGGCCGTCAGACCGGGTCGTTGCGGCGCAGCAGCTCATCCGGCAGGTGCTCGATGTATTCCTCTTCCGGCGGCGGCATCTGCAGGTGGTAGCCCTGCTGCTCGAGGTTGTCCAGCACCTTGTGGATGTCCTCGCGGGCCAAGGTGCGCTGCGGCGTGAGCACCATGTCGAAGGTGTGGATCGGCGGACCGAAGGCCGCCAGCAGGGTTTCCGGCACGCGCCCCAGCGCATCGCTCTTCAGCACGTAGAGGTACATCTCGTTCTTGCGCGGGCTTTTATAGATCGAGCAGATGCGTTTCACACGGATTCTCCTTCACTGGCCAGGCAATCGAGCAACGCCTGGCCCATCAATTCACGGCGCCAGCCACGCAGCGAGTCCGGCAACTGGTAGGGGCCATGGGGGTAGCCGCTTTTCAGCAGGGCTTCGAGGGTCTTCTTGCGCAGCATCAGCTCGGGGGCGATGTCCAGCCGCTCGGCTTCGCGCTGGCCGACCGCGCGCAGCTTCTTCAGCAGCGCCGCGGCATCCACCGGCAGCGGCTCGGGCAACGCCGCGGGCCAGTCGGCCGGCGGCGTGGCGGCGGCGTCCCTGATCAGCTTGAGGAGGAACTCGCCGTCCTGGCGCACGGTCTTCGGGTGCATGTCGTCGATCCGCGCCAGCGCCACCAGGTTGTCGGGCTGGTTGCGCGCCAGCGGCCACAGCGAATGCTCGCGGACGATGCGGTTGCGCGGCTGGTTGCGCGCGCGCGCCTCGCGTTCGCGCCAGGCACACAGTTCTCGCAGCACCGCCAGTTGCTGGCGGGACAGCTTCCAGGCCAGCTTGGCCTCGCGGTAGGCCTCAGCCGGGTCGACCTCGCGGCGCAGGTTGGCCACCAGTTCGGCGCCGTCCTCCAGCACCCAGGCGTACTTCTGCGCCGTGAGTCGCCCTTGCAGCGCGCTATAGACCTCGGCCAGGTGCAGCACATCCTCGGCGGCGTAGCTGATCTGCGTCGCCGACAGCGGGCGCTGCAGCCAGTCGGAGCGGGTTTCACCCTTGGGCAGCTCGATCGCCAGGACCGCCTGCACCAGGCGCGAATAGCCCATGGAGAAGCCCAGGTTGAGGTAGCCGGCGGCCAGCTGGGTGTCGAACAGCGGCGTCGGCAGGCTGCCGGTCAGGCGCAGGAAGACTTCCAGATCCTCGCTGCAGGCATGCAGCACCTTGACCACCGCCGGATCCTGCAGCAATGCGGCGAACGGCGCCCAGTCGCGGATCAGCAGCGGGTCGATCAGGTAGGCCCGCTGGCCCTCGCTGACCTGCAACAGGCCGGCGATCGGGTAGAAGGTGTCGACCCGCATGAACTCGGTGTCCACGGCGACGAAGGGCAGCCGCCGCCAGGCGGCGCAATGCTGCGCCAGGCCGGCGTCGTCAAGGATCCAGTGAATATCGATAGCCACGCGGCGCTCCCCTCAAGAATGGCGCGCAGTATATATCGCCACGCCACATAGCCGGGCATTCACGATGCGCGGCATGAGACAGAAGCGCTATCCTGCGCGGCGCTTGCTTAACCTATCCATACAGGGAACAAGAATAATGAAGAAACTGCTTGGCCTGCTCGCCCTGGTGATCGCCGCCGCGGCGCTCTACCTCGCCGCCACCCCCAGCCCGATCGAGCCGCTGGCCTGGCAGGCGCCACCCGCGCCCGCGATGAGCGGGGTGCTGGAGCCCAACGACACGCTGATGAAGGCCGAACTGCTCGGCCTCGGCCAGGTCCAGGGCCCCGAGGACACTGCCGTGGATGCCCAGGGCCGGCTCTACAGCGGCCTGCATGACGGGCGCATCGTGCGCCTCGGCGCCGACGGCAGCCTGGAGACCTTCGCCGACACCGGCGGCCGTCCGCTGGGCATGGATTTCGATGCCGCCGGCCAGTTGATCGTCGCCGACGCCTACAAGGGCCTGCTGGCCATCGATGCGCAGGGGCAGATCAAGGTGCTGAGCACCGAAGCCGACGGCGTGCCCTTCAAGTTCACCGACGACCTGGACATCGCCGGCGACGGCACCATCTATTTCAGCGACGCCTCCTCGCGCTTCGAGCAGCCGGACTACCTGCTCGACCTGCTCGAGGCCCGCCCGCACGGCCGCCTGCTCAGCTACGACCCGAGCAGCGGAGAAACCCGTGTGCTGCTGAAAGACCTGTATTTCGCCAACGGTGTGGCGCTGTCGGCCGCCGAGGACTTCGTGCTGGTCAACGAAACCTACCGCTACCGCATCACCCGCTATTGGCTCAAGGGCGACAAGGCCGGCAGCCACGACATCTTCATCGACAACCTGCCGGGCCTGCCGGACAACCTGCAAGGCGACCGCGCCGGCACCTTCTGGGTCGCCCTGCCGACCCCGCGCAAGGCCGACGCCGACGTCCTGCATCGCCACCCCTGGCTCAAGGCGCAGCTGGCCAAGCTGCCGCGGGCGCTGTGGCCCAAGGCGATTCCCTACGGTTTCGCCATCGCGCTCAACGAGCGCGGCGAGATCGTCCGCAGCCTGCACGACACCAGCGGCAGCCACCTGCGCATGGTCACCTCGGTCAAGCCGGTGGGCGACTACCTGTACCTCGGCAGCCTGGATAACGACCGCATCGGCAAGCTGCAGATCCGCTGAGCCGCAACCCTGTGCCCGCGAGCGGCTAGGGATAAACCGCTTCGCGGGCCCGGGATTGGCCCCCGCGGCTACAGCTTCTCGGCGATCCAGATGGTGTGGCGCGTGCCCCGGTTGCCGTGGGCGTAGACCTGCACCTCCTCGACCCGGAAGCCGGACTTGCGCAGCTTGTCGGAGAACCTGCGGTCGGCGCTGGCCGACCACACCGCGAGGATACCCTTGGGCCGCAGGGCCTGCTGGCAGCGGCGCAGGCCTTCGGCCGAGTACAGCCAGCTATTGACCCTCTGGGTCAGGCCCTCGGGGCCGTTGTCCACGTCCAGCATGATCGCGTCGTAGGCCTGCCGTGCCGCCTTCAGCTCCTCGGCTACATCGCCCTGGATCAGCCGGGTGCGCGGGTCCAGCAGCGGATAGCCGGACTTGGCGCCCAACGGCCCGCGGTTCCACTCGACCACCCCCGGCACCAGTTCGGCCACCGCCACCTCGGCATCCGCCCCCAGGTGCTGCAGCGCCGAGGCCAGGGTAAAGCCCATGCCCAAGCCGCCGATCAATACCCGCGGCTGCGGGCGCCCGGCGACTTTCCTGCAGGGAATCGCCGCCAACGCATCCTCGGAGCCGTGCATGCGAGTGTTCATCAACTGACCACCGTCGCCGCCGGCGATCTTGATCACGAAATCCTCGCCGTACTCGAACAGGCAAAGCGCCCCGGCGCCTCCCGGAATCTGGGCCGTGTCCAGCAATACAAAGCGCTTCATGGAAGTCTCATCCTGGGCTGCGCCCGCTGAAAAGGGGGCAACATACAGCAGCGGCGTCCCCCGTCATACCGCCCGGCTCAGCACGAGCATGTGACCGACTATGCCCAGCGCGAAACCCAACAGGGCGCCGAGGGGCGGTGCCCAATGCTTTTTCAGCGGCACCTGGGGGGCGATGTCCTGGAACATCGAATAGAGAATGCCGCCGGAGGCCGCCAGCATGACGGCGGCCATCAGCGTCGGATAGTCCGCCAGCCACAGGTAGCCGGCCACCCCCGCGACAGGTCCGAGCAGGGCCATGGTGGCGAACATCAGGATGATGCGGGGTCGACCGTACGAGGATAAGCCGCGTAGCTCCCGGTAGGCGTTGAAGCCTTCCGGCACATTCTGCAGGGCCATCAGAATTGCCAGCAACAAGGCGTTATGCCCGCCCAGGGCGAAGGCTCCGCCGAGTGCCAAGGACTCCGGAATGAAGTCGGTAAGCATCGCCACCAGTTGGCTGGCAGAGGTCTGCATTTTGTAGAGCAGGATATCCAGTCCCATAAAGGCGGCTCCGCCCAGGCAGAAATACAGCGCCGCCGCGCCCGGGCTCAGGTGGGCCATACCATCCGGCACCAGCACCAGGGCCACCGCCGCAAGCAGCGCACCACCACCGAAAGCCATGACGCTATGCCTGAACTCGGCCTCCAACCAGCGCGGGCGAATGCGCTCGACGCTGGCGAGCACCGCGCCGAATGGCATGGCCATGCCCGCCAGCAAGGTACACGCCACGACAACCATCAGCGGATGCATAGACACCTCGATGCACGAGCAATCGGCACACGACTCACGCCCCCCACGGGCTGGTCCGGCCTGGCGCATGCCGTTATTCAGCGGCGCGACCGGCCGGCTGTTCGCGCTTTGCGCTCAGCCTAGTTCAATCGCTGTTCATCGGCCGCAGAGCCGGGTTTATCATGCCCGCAGCCCTCAATCGGACCCAGGATGCCCGTCATGCCCCTCGCCCAACTGATCACCGCCCACGACCTGCATGCCCGCTTGGAGCGCCCCGGGCTGCTGATTCTCGACTGCCGCTTCGCCCTCGATGACCCGAGTTACGGTCAACGCAGCTACGCCGAGGGGCACATCGCCGGCGCGCAGTTCGCCGATCTCGAGCGCGACCTCTCCGGCCCAGTCAGCAAGGGCGTGACCGGCCGCCACCCGCTGCCGGAGCCGCAGGCGCTGCTCGAGCGCCTGCGCACCTGGGGCCTGCACGACGCCAGCGAGGTGGTGCTGTACGACGACGGCCCCGGCGCCTTTGCCGCCCGCGCCTGGTGGCTGCTGGCCTGGCTGGGCAAGCGCGACGGCGTCTACCTGCTCGACGGCGGCCTGCAGGCCTGGCGCGCGGCCGGTTTCGCACTGACCCAGGCGCAGCCAAGCCCTGCCCCCGGCACCTTTGCCGGCCAGCCCGATGCCAGCCTGCTGGTCGACGCGGTTGAGCTGCAACAGCGCCTCGGCCACCCCGAACTGTGCCTGCTCGACGCCCGTGCCCTGCCGCGTTTTCGCGGCGAGGTGGAACCGCTGGACCCGGTCGCCGGGCATATCCCCGGCGCCCAGTGCGCGGCGTTCACCGACAACCTCGGCAGCGACGGCCGTTTCCTCCCGGCCGCGCAACTGCGCCAGCGCTTCGCCGCGCAACTCGGCGAGCGCCCGGCCAGCGCGCTGGTGGCCTACTGCGGCTCCGGGGTCACCGCCTGCCACAACCTGTTTGCCCTGTGCCTCGCCGGCTACCCGCTGGCGCCGCTGTATGCCGGTTCCTGGAGCGAGTGGATCACCGACCCGGCGCGGCCCGTCGCAACCGGCGACTAACCGGGAATCGCCGTTCTGCCTGGACCCGAAACGGCTTGGCAAACGGCTTGCGAACTCGCCTGGCCTAAGCACCAAGGGGAATATAGGCAATAACCTAAAGCCGAAAACAATTTAAAAACATAACTTTACAGCTCAAAGGTCGCACTAGACTTCAACATGAGCGGCTAACCCCGCTCCCGGTGGGGCCTTTATCAGAACAACCAGAAGCTGCCACGCGCCCCGGCCCCACCGGTCCTCTTTCGCGAGGGCCATATGGGAATTGCCGCCAGTGAGTTGTGCCAGCACGTCATCCGCCCCACACTGATTTACCTGGGGCGCCACTCAACTTCCGCCGAAGCCCTGCTGCTGGGCGCCGCCGCCAGTCAATCGGGGCTCGGTGCTGCACTCCACGACAGTCACGGCCACGGCCTCTACCGCATCTCCGAACGGCACCACCAGCAGCTCTGGGATTGCCACCTGGCCCGCGATCCGGACCTGGCCAGCCAGGTTCGCGGCCTGGCCAGCCAGCACGCTTTCCTGGCCGCGCCACACCTGGAGCTGACGGTCAACCTGCGTTACGCCACCGCCATCGCCTGGTTGTTGATCGAAACCGCCACCACCGAGCTGCCGGCGGCCGACGACCTGCTCGGCCTGGCGCGGATCTGGTGCCGGGTGTTTCAGCCCCACGCACGCCCGCGCGATTTCATCAGGGCCTGGCAGCGCTGCATCGGCAGCCTCAGCCGGGTCGCCTGACGGCCAGGCCCTGGCTTGGCGGCACAGGTGAACTGACGCAGCCAATCCAGCCAACGCTTTAGGCTACAATCGCGCGGCGAGCGAAAAACAAGAACACGCCGCGCGAGACAGCCATGACCGCACTCTGTACCGCCCTACCCGAACACCTCTGCCTGTTGCTGGTGGATGACCACCGGATCTTCCTCGACGGCCTCAGCCTGGCCCTGGCCCCGCTCAGCCCGGGCCTGCAGATCCATACCGCGCAGAATGCCGCCGAAGCCGAAAGCTGTCTGCGCCAGCGCGACTTCGACCTGATCCTGCTCGACCTGCGCCTGCCGGACGTGCCCGGCCTGGAGTTGCTGCAACGCTGGCAACAGCAAGGGCGCATGACCCCGGTGGCGATCCTCAGCGCCAGCGATTCCAGCCTGGACGCCCAGGCGGCGCTGGCCGCCGGCGCCCTGGGCTTTATCCCGAAGAGCGCCGATGGCGACGCCCTGCGCCAGGCGGTGACCCGCGTGCTGCTCGGCGAAACGCTGCCGGTGCCCCGCGACAAGGCCCCACTGACACCACGCCAGCAGGAGATCCTGCTGTTGCTCGCCGACGGCTTGCCGAACAAGGCCATCAGCCGCCAGTTGGGGCTGTCCGAAGACACGGTGAAGACCCACCTGAAGGCGCTGTTCCAGGAACTCGAGGTGCACACCCGCACCGCCTGCGTCAGTGCCGCGCGCCAGCGCGGCTGGCTGTAGGCGCCAGTCCCATGCCCACGATACAAAAAGCCACGCCCGCGCGGCTATTGCCGCCCCGCTTGCGCGGTTCGCGCCAGCTCCGACGCAGCCGGCAGCAGCACCGCCAGGGCCTGGCGCAGACGCGCCGGCAGCAGCGGCTTGCCGAGCAGGGTGACGTGCGCGGGGATGCAGCGCTCCTGCAGCTCGGGGCTGAGATCGGCGCTGATCAGCAGCGCCGGCAGCATCCGCCCGGCCGCCTCGCGCAAGCGCTCGATGGCGCGCAAGCCGTCCTCCGCCGCGGCCAACCGGTAGTCGCTGATCAGCAACTGCGGCGCCGCCTGTTCCAGGCGATCCAAGGCGTCCGGCAGATCGGCGCAGGCGCAGACCTCGCAGCCCCAGCGCTGCAACAGACCGGACAGGGCTTCGCGGCCCTCGCGATCGTCCTCGAGCACCAGGATGCGCCCGCTCAGGGCCGCGGCGACCGGCGGGCGCGGGCGCCATTCGCCGGCGGCCGCCGCCGGCAGGCGCAGGCTGAAGCGCGTACCCTGGCCGGGGCTGGAGTGCAGCTGCAGCGGATGCTCGAGCAGGGCCGCCAGTTGCCGGACGATGGCCAGGCCCAGGCCCAGGCCGCGCTCGGCATTGCGCCCGGGATTGTCCAGCTGGCGGAACTCCTCGAACACCTGAGCCTGTTCTGCCTCGCTCAGGCCGCGGCCGTCGTCGGCGACTTCCAGCAGCACCGCGCCGGCGTCGTCCCGCGCCCCGATCGACACCCGCCGCGCCTGGGCATGGCGCAGGGCATTGCTCAGCAGATTGCGCAGCACCCGCTCCAGCAGCAGCGGATCGCTGCGCACCCAGAGGTCGGCACAGTGCAACTGCAGTTCGACGCCCTGGCTCTCGGCTTCACCGCGGGTCTCCGCGCCCAGGCGCTCGAGCAGCGGGCGCAGGGCGAAGGCTTCCGGCCGCGGCTGCACGCCGCCGGGCAGGGTCAGGCGGGTATAGTCCAGCAGCGATTGCAACAACCGGCTGAGCTGCTCCACCGAGGTCGCCAGGCGCCGGCTGACCCGGCGCATGCCCGGCTCGCGGCTCTGCTCGAGCAGGTGCTGGGCATACAGGCCCATGGCGTTCAGCGGCTGGCGCAGGTCGTGGCTGGCGGCAGCGAGCAGGCGCAGCTTGCGCGCGTCGTCGGCTTCGGCACGCTGGCGGGCCAGGTCGAGCAGCCGCAGGTTGAGCCAGGCGCCGCGCTGGCCGTGCTCCTGCAGGTAGGCGCCGGCACTGCCGAGCAGGTTGGCGCAGATCAGGAACAGGCCCTGGTAGGCCAACGCCCCGCCCGGCTCGGTCAGCAGCAGCCCGAGCCCCAGGAACAGGCCGCAGAAGCCCCAGGCGGACAGGCTCGCGGCGCGGAACGAGACGCCGAGCAGCACATAGCCGAACAGCAGGATCAGGAACAGGCCGTCGTAGGGCATGGCCACGCCCTGGGCCCAACACAGGTGGATGATCGCCGCGACGCAGGCACCATTCAGCGCATAGGCGCCGCTGTAGGCCAGTAGCACGCGCGACGGCGGACTCTGCGCACGCCGGCAGTAGAAGAATCCGGCAACCGCCCCGAGCAGCGCCAGCAGGCGCAACGGCAACACCGACAGGCCCACCGCCAACGGCATCAGGGTCAGGTCCAGGGCGGTGTAGACCAGTTGAAACAGCAGCGCGGTGCAGACGATCAACAGCAGCCGGCGACGGACCCGCTGGACCCGGTGCTCGACAAAGCCCTGCTCCAGCGCGGGAATGAAACGCAGGCGGCGATAGCCCCGGCGCTGTTGCGCCAGCAGCAGCCGTTCCTGCTGCTCCAGGCTCATCGGCCCGGCCTGCGGTCAGGGCCGGGGCCGGGCGGCGTCCTGCTGTTTGGCGGCAATCGCGTCATAGGTGTCCACCCGGTGCTGGTCTGCGGCGCCGAACAGGCGCTGGCGCAGGCGTTGCTGCTCGTGGCGCCGGTCCGCCGGACTGAGGCCATCGCCCTGCAGGCTGGCCAGTTCGTCTCGATAAGCGGCGTAACGCTGCTGCCAGGCGCGCTCATCGCGTTGCTCGGCGAGCAGGCGCTCGGTCGTCGGCGGATCATAGGTCAGAGCGAGGAACTCGCGCACCTGTTCCTCGCTGGCACCCTCGCGCCACAGCCGTTCGCTCTGCGCCTGCTGCGCCAGCGCCTGGCTCTGCCGCTCCTCGCTGGCGCGCAGGGCCGCCGGCAGTTGTTCGCGCAGGCGCTGCTGCGCCGCGGCCCTGGCCTGCTCGCCCAGGTCGTCGCGGCCGAGCAGCGCCAGGCTGTCGAGGGTGTAACGGGCATAGGCTTCTTCGGCGCCGAACAGCGCCTCGACCGCGCCGGCCGAGAAATGCGTGCGGCGCAGCTGCGCCAGGCTGTCGAAGGCCTGCTGCAGGGCGGCCATCTGCTCCTGCGGGCGGGCCTGCTGTTGCGCGCTCAGCGGTTGTTGCAGCAGCGCCAGGCTGGCGCGCTTGTAGTCCAGGTAATCGCCCAGCAGGCCGATCAACTGGCCCAGCGCCGGTTCCTGCAGACGCCCGCCGGCGTCGGCCAGCAGGGCCTCGACGGCCCGTTCCAGGCCGGCCTGGTCGGCGGCGCTGAGGAAGTAATCGAAGTAGTCGCGCACGCCCAGGCTCAGCTGCAGATTGCCGGCGCTGTCGGTCTGCAGCTCGCCATCGACCTCGGTGCCGGCCATCTCCGGCAGCAGCGGCTGGGCCACCGCACGCTCGGCCACGGCGGGCGTTGGCTGGGGCACCAGGGGGCTGGGCGGGGTCGCGGGCGGAGCAGCCGTGACGGCTTGGCCGGCAGCGGCCGGAATGGCGGCCGGCCATTGCCAGTAGAGGGTCAGGCCGGCGGCGCCGACGACCAGCACGGCCGTCAGCACGAAGAAACGCACAGGCAAAGGCATGCGACCTCCGGATGGCGGGCTGCACGACGCAGCCCGCAAGATGCTCAGACGCCCTTGTTCTTCAAGCGATTGGCGTGCTGGCGATACAGCGACACCGGCTCGGTCCAGCCGCGGATGCCGAACAGGTGGTTGATCGCGTCGACATGGTTCATGTGATAGCTGTCGCCGAGCACCTGGCCCAGGTAGGTCGAACAGACGCCGACCAGGCCATCGTTCTTCTCGCCGGCGAAGGCCAGGCCGGTGATCGCCAGGAACGGGTCGACCGCGTCGAAGAGGTTGGTGTAGGCGGCGTTACCGGTCCAGGAGAAGTAACGGATGTCGTAGCCGCGCACGTTGTGCACTTCGCTGGACTTGGCGCAGTAGCTGGCGTTGTTCACCCCCCAGGGATGGCGGCTGTTCAGCTCCGCGGTACCGGGGGTGGTCAGGGTCTCCAGGGCGGCCAGGCCGTCCTGCGGGTTGTCGCTGCCGGACAGCAGGTTGATCACCGCCCCGAGGGCGTTGGCGATGGCCGCGGCGCCGCCTTCGATGGCGCTGTCCGGCGGCACCACCCCGCGCACCACGTCGGCGACCTTGGAGCCCTTGTTGACCCCGTTGATCGAGGTCACCGAGGCGACCAGGTCGGGGCGCAGGGATGCCGCCACCCGCGAGGTCGGCGAGCCCTGGCTGTGGCCGATCAGGTTGACCTTGCCGCCATTGGCGCCGGCCCAGGGCACGATCTGCCGGGCCAGCTCGGCGCCGCGCTGCTCGCTGTCGTTGAACGCGGCGACACTGGCGACATAGACCTTGGCGCCGTCGCGCTCGAGGTTCCAGGGGATGGTATGGAAGTAGTTGACCAGGCCGCCGATGGTGTCGAACCCGGTGATGCCGTGCACCAGGACGATCGGGTACTTGGTCTGGGTGTAGCCGGCCTGGGCCTCGACGGCGCCGGCCAGGGCCAGGGCGGCCAGGGCTGTGCTGATAACGCGACGCATGGGTGCCTCCTTGTTGTTCTTGTGGGCACGCCGGGAGACTGCGTCCGGCGTGCCACGAGTCTAAGGAGGTGTACGTGACCGGCCCATCGCCCAGATGGGTGAAGGGTCGGCTACCGAGCGTTCACAGTTAGTGTCACGACACCGTTGAAATGTCGGCTAATCGCGGTCTTACCCCTGTACCGCGATCCCCTGTAGGGTGGGTTAGGCGCACGCCGCCGATAGCGATGAACCAACAAGATCCGTTGCGCCGTAACCCACCATCGGCGCAACGCAAGAATATCGCCTGGTGGGTTACGCGGCGCACCACGATGGCGGTGTCTGATCGTTTGGAGGTTGGCGCCGCTAACCTGCGCGGCCCGACCTAGGCGGCCCCACCCACCCTACAGCTATCCGACATTTCAGGATTGGCAGGACACTAGCAGGCACCCAAACCCAGCTGCAGCACAGCCAGGCCGCCCTGCCGCCAGCCCCAGACGATCAGAGCCAGCACGACGGCGCCGGCCAGCAGCCCGGCGCCCAGCCAGGCTTTCGTGCTCACGCCACGGCTCCGGCGCCTTGCAGGCGCGCCACCGGCTGCTCGCGCACCGGCCAGTTCAACGCCGCGGCCATCAGGCTGAGGAGGATCGCGATCTGCCAGACCAGCTCGTAGCTGCCGGTCTGGTCGTACAGGTAGCCGCCCAGCCAGCCGCCGAGGAAGGCGCCGAGCTGGTGGAAGAGGAAGACGATGCCGCCGAGCATCGACAGGTTGCGCACGCCGAACAGGGTCGCCACCGTGCCGTTGGTCAAAGGCACTGTGGACAGCCACAGCAGGCCCATGGCGATGCCGAAGGCGTAGGCGCTCCACACCGTCAGCGGCGCCATGACGAAGGCGCCGATCACCACCGCCCGCGCCAGGTACAACGCGCTGAGCAGACGTGGCTTGGCCATGCGCCCGCCGAGCCAGCCGGCGATATAGGTGCCGAAAATGTTGAACAGGCCGACCAGCGCCAGCACCGTGGTGCCGACCATCGCCGGCAGGTGCTGGTCGACCAGGTAGGCCGGCAGGTGCACGCCGATGAATACCACCTGGAAGCCGCAGACGAAGAAGCCCAGCGCCAGCAGCCAGAACCCCGAATGGCCACCGGCCTCGCGCAGCGCCTCGCCCAGGCTCTGCTCGTGGCCCTGCGTCGGCAGCGGATTGTCCTTGATCATCGCCGCCAGCGGCACGATCAAGGCCACCAGCAGACCGAGGGCGAGCAGTGCCGCCGACCAGCCGAGCCAGCCGATCAGGCCCAGGCTGCCCGGCAGCATGGCGAACTGGCCGAAGGAACCCGCCGCCGCAGCGATGCCCATGGCCATGCTGCGCTGCTGCGCCGGCACGGCGCGGCCGACCACGCCGAGAAGCACCGAGAACGAGGTGCCGGACAGGCCGATGCCGATCAGCAGACCGGCGCTCAGCGACAGCGACCAGGCCGAGTCCGCCAGGCCCATCAGCCCCAGGCCGACGGCATACAGCACGCCGCCGACCAGCACCGTGCGCTGCGCGCCGAAGCGGTCGGCCAGGGCGCCGGCGAACGGCTGGGCCAGGCCCCAGACCAGGTTCTGCAGGGCGATGGCGAAGGCGAACACCTCGCGCCCCCAGCCGAACTCGGCGCTCATCGGTGCCAGGAACAGGCCGAAGCCGTGGCGAATGCCCAGCGACAGCGCCAGGATCAGCGATGCGCCGAGCAACACCCAGCCACTGGTACGCCATATGGAAGTCATGCTTCATCCTTCTTTGCGGGCAATCCTGCCGGTTCGCGAAAATATTGGTCGAGCCGTGCCGACTCGTCCAGCACCAGGGCCGGCCGCTCACCACCGAGCTATTGGCCAAGTGCACAGGGTGCGGCTGACGCGCCGCGACTGGGTTCACGGGCGGCAACATGCAGGCTGTATATACCGGCATGGCGCAGGGACCAAACACAGCCGGCCACTAAACCGGCGTAACAGTTCGGTAGGGGGCCGCCTAGGCCATGCGCACCAGGCACCCGGTTGTCAGTGGTGCGCACGGCACACCCTACGGGGTGGTAGTGCCGAGATGCCTGGCGTAGGGTGCGCCATGCGCACCGGGGGACGCGATCTTTGCTGCGCACGCAGGCCAATGCGCGACGGCAACAGGTGTTGCGCACGGCCTAGGAGTCCATATACACCCTACGGCATCAGGGATCGCCATCGAGGAGTCAAACCGGCACCAGAGCCAGGGCCACCAGCACCCCGCACTCGGCCAGCTCCAGCAGGGCCCCGGCGGTATCGCCGGTGGTGCCGCCCAGGCGCTGCAGCATCAGCCGGCGCAGCCAGACGAACAGCGCGGCGGCCACCAGCACGGCCAGCACGCCCGTCCAGCCGAACAGCAGCAGCGCCGCGGCATGCGCCACCAGCACCCAGGGCAGCTGGCGGCGCGGCAGGTGCTCGGCCAGGGCCTGGCCCAGGCCGCCGACACGCACATAGGGCGTGGTCAGCAGCAACAGCGGCAGCAGCGCGCGCGCCAGCCAGGGCACCAGCAGCAGCGCCAGGCCCGCGCCCGCCTCGAGCAAGGCGGCCAGGGCGACGAACTTGAGCAGCAGCAGCAACACCAGCACCACCACGGCGATCGGCCCGCTGCGCGGATCCTGCATGATCGCCAGGGTGCGTTCTTTATCGCCAAAGCCGCCGGCCCAGGCGTCGGCGCTGTCGGCCAGACCGTCCAGGTGCAGGCCGCCGCTCAGCCCGACCCAGATCGCCAGCAGCAGCGCCGCCTGCAGCATGGGCGGGGCGCTGTCGAGCAGCTGCAGCAGGGCGAACAGTGAGCCGCCGATTAGCAGCCCCACCAGCGGATAGCAGAGCAACGAGCGGCCGACCTGCTCCGGCGTCGGCCTGTCCGCCAGGTTCACCGGAATGCGGGTGAGGAACTGCAGGGCGATCAGCAGCGCGGTCATGGCAACTCCTGCAGGCGGCCGAACCTGTCCAGTTGCAGGTGGAAGCGCTGGGCGTGGGCCACCTCGACCTGCAGCAGGTCGGCCGGCGGCAGGCCGCGCGCGCCCGCCAGCAGCAGACGCATGACCCCGCCGTGGGTGATCAGCAGCAGGCGCTCGCCGGCATAGCGCAGCTGCAGGCGCTGCACCGCGCCCAGCACGCGCGCCTCGAAGTCCGCCAGCGGCTCGCCGCCGGGCGGGGTGAAGGCGTAGGGATCGCTCCAGAAGCGCCCCAAGGCCGCGGCGTCGCTCGCCATCAGCTCGGCGGCGCTGCGCCCTTCCCAGGCTCCGAAATGCAGTTCCTGCAGGCCCGCTTCCAGCTCCAGCGGCAAGTCGCGCTGCGCGGCCAGTTCCTCGGCGAAGCGAGCGCAGCGCTGCAGCGGCGAGCTGATCAGCCGATCCCAGGGGCCGGCGTCCGCCACCGCGGCGCGCAACTGCGCCCAGCCCTTTTCGGTCAAGGCATCGTCGAGGCTGCCGCGCAGGCCGCCGCCCTGCTCGGTCTCGCCGTGGCGCAGCAACTCCAGGCTCAGGGTCATGCCGGTCGCTCCGCCACCGCCGCCTCGGCAAAGGTGGCCATCTCGTTGTGCAGTCGGCAGGCAAGTTGCAACAGCGGCACGGCCAGGGCGGCGCCACTGCCCTCGCCCAGGCGCAGGCCGAGGTGCAGCAACGGCTCGGCTTCAAGCGCCTGCAGCACGCGCCGGTGTCCCGGCTCGGCGCCACAGTGGGCGAACAGCAGCCAGTCGCGACAGGCCGGGTTGAGGCGCACCGCCGCCAGCGCCGCGACACTGCAGATGAAGCCGTCGACCAAGGCCGGCAGGCCCTGCTGGGCGCAGGCAAGGTAGGCGCCGACCAGGGCGAGGATCTCGAAACCGCCCAAGCGTTGCAGCGCCTCGAAAGGCTCGCCGATCGCCGGGCGGTGCAGGGCCAGCGCCGCTTCGATCACCGCCTGCTTGTGCGCGACGCCGGCGGCATTCAGCCCGGTGCCGGGGCCGACCAGCGCGGCCACCGGGCACGCCAGCAACCAGCAGGCCAGGGCCGTGGCGGCAGTGGTGTTGCCGATGCCCATCTCGCCGCCGATAAACAGCTCGGCGCCGGCCTGCTGCGCACGCCGCACGCTGTCGCGCCCCGCCTCCAGGGCAATCAGGCCCTGGGCGCAGGTCATCGCCGGGCCCTGCAGGAAATTCAGGGTGCCGGCGCCGACCCGCAGGTGACGCACGCCGGGCAACTCGTCCAGCGGCAGCGCGGTGCCCAGGTCGATCACCTCCAGCGCCGCATCCAGCTGCCGGGCCAGCACGCTGATCGCCGCGCCGCCGGCGACGAAATTGCGCAGCATCTGCCCGGTGACTTCCTGCGGGTAGGCCGACACGCCCTCGCAGACCACTCCATGGTCGCCGGCGAAGATGCCGATCCACAGCTGTTCGACGCTCGGCCGCTCGCGCCCCTGCAGCGCGGCCAGCTGCACCGCCAGGCGCTCCAGCTGGCCGAGCGAGCCGGCCGGCTTGGTCAACTGCTGCTGGCGCGCCAGGGCCTTGCCGCGCGCCACGTGATCCAGCGGCTGGCAGGGGTTCTGCCACCAGTGCAGACTCATAACGCCTCCCCCTTCAACACCATCGGCAAGCCCGCCACGCTGAACAGCACCCGCTGGCACTGCGCGGCCAGCGCCTGGTGCAGCCAACCGGCGGCGTCCACATAGCGGCGGCTCAGCTCGCCCAGCGGCACCACGCCCAGGCCGGTTTCGTTGCTGACCAGGATCACCCGCCCCGGCAGCTCGCCCAGGCAGGCCAGCAAGGCCTCGCGCTCGGCATCCAGGCGCGCCGGGTCGTCCAGCATCAGCAGGTTGCTCAGCCACAGGGTCAGGCAGTCGACCAGCAGGCAGCGCTCTGCGGCGGCGTTCTCGCGCAGCACCCGGGCCAGCTCCAGCGGCTCTTCCAGCAAACTCCAGTGCGCCGGCCGCCGGGCGCGGTGCTGGCGGATACGCGCAGCCATCTCGCTGTCCAGCGCCTGGCCGGTGGCGATATAGGTGACCGCCAGTCCCGACTCGCCGGCCAGGCGCTCGGCCAGGCGGCTCTTGCCGGAACGGGCGCCGCCGAGGATCAGTTCATGCATATCAAAACCTCAACGATTAACCCCCTCTCCCCTTGGGGAGAGGGTTGGGGTGAGGGGAGCGACCTGAGCGGAGCCTAAGACAGCCCCCTCTCCCTGGCCCTCTCCCCAGAGGGGCGAGGGAATTAGAACCGCATCGCTGTTAGCCCGGATGCAATCCGGGAAGAGCGCCGATAGAGCGCCCCGGATTGCATCCGGGCTACGGATTACAAACCGCATAGCTGCCGCAGCCGGTCGGTATCCAGATGCGCCTCGACCATATCCGCCAGGCGCTCGATGTCGCGCTCGCGCAGGGCCTGGTAGTCCACCTGCTGCACCGCGCGCAACCCGGCCCAGCGCAGCAGCGCGCTGCACGCCGCGCTCGACTCGAACAGCCCATGCAGGTAGGTGCCGAGCACCTGGCCATCGGCGCTGAGCGCGCCGTCGCCACGGCCGTCGTCCAGCTGTACCGCCGCGACCTCCAGCGCCGGCCCGCTGCTGACCCCGGCATGGATCTCGTAGCCGCACACCGGCGCGCCTTCCAGGCACAGGCGGCCGCGCACGTTGCGCAGCTGCTTCTCCGGCTCCAGCACGGTGGCGAATTCCAGCAGGCCCAGGCCCGGGCTGCTGCCGGGCGCGCCCTCCAGGCCATGTGGGTCGTCGATCAGCCGGCCGAGCATCTGCAGGCCGCCGCAGATGCCCAGCAGCTTGCCGCCGTAGCGCAGGTGCTTGTGGATGGCCGCGTCCCAGCCCTGCGCGCGGAGGTAGGCCAGGTCGGCGCGCACGCTCTTCGAGCCGGGCAGGACGATCAGGTCGGCCGGGGGAATCGGCTGGCCGGGGCCGACGAAGCTCAGCTCGACCTGCGGGTGCAGGCGCAGCGGGTCGAAGTCGGTGTGGTTGCTGATCCGCGGCAGCACCGGCACCACCACCCTGAGCGCCTCGGCCGCCTTGGCGCTCTGGCGCACGTCGATGGCGTCCTCGGCTTCCAGGTGGAAGTCCATCAGGTAGGGCAGCACGCCGAGCACCGGCTTGCCGGTGCGCCGCTCCAGCCAGTCCAGGCCCGGCTGCAACAGGCCGATATCGCCACGAAAGCGGTTGATCACGAAGCCGCAGACCCGCGCCTGCTCGCTCTCCGAGAGCAAGGCCAAGGTGCCGACCAGATGGGCGAACACCCCGCCCTTGTCGATGTCGGCGATCAGGATCACCGGGCAGT
This sequence comes from Pseudomonas benzenivorans, assembly GCF_900100495.1. GTDB lineage: Bacteria > Pseudomonadota > Gammaproteobacteria > Pseudomonadales > Pseudomonadaceae > Aquipseudomonas > Aquipseudomonas benzenivorans. Next base: position 32,407 of record NZ_FNCT01000020.1, on the reverse strand, counting down.
CCACTGCCTCGGCGAAGCCCATGTTGGCGATATCGCCGGCCCTGAGATTGATCTCCGCCGGCGAGCCGGCCCCTTCCACCAGCAGCAGCGGATAGGTGGCGCACAGGCGCCGATGCGACGCCAGCACCGCCTGCATCGCCACCTGCTTATAGTCGTGGTAGGCCGCGGCCTCCATGCTGCTGATGGCGCGGCCGTGGATGATCACCTGGGCGCCGGTGTCGCTGTTGGGCTTGAGCAGCACCGGGTTCATGTCGCTGTGCGGCGCCAGGCCGGCGGCCTGGGCCTGCACCGCCTGGGCGCGGCCGATCTCGCCACCGTCGGCGGTGACCGCCGAGTTGAGCGCCATGTTCTGCGGCTTGAACGGCGCCACCGCCACGCCCTGGCGCTTGAGCCAGCGGCACAGCGCGGTCACCAGGGTGCTCTTGCCGGCGTCGGAGGTGGTGCCTTGGACCATCAGAGTGGTCATGCGGACTCCTTGGTGAATACCTGTAAAGCCTGCTCCAGGCGCTGCCAGCCCGGCTCGTCGGCGGGCAGGCCGAAACGCAGGCTGCGCGGGCTGTCGAACAGGCGGGTGAGGATGCCGTTGCCGGCGAGAAACTCGTGCAGCTCGGCGGCCCTGGGCGTGCAGCAGAACTGGAACAGCGCGCAGCCGCCGGTCGGGGTTAGCCCCTGGGCGCCCAGCAGCACGGCCAGGCGCTCGCCATCGGCCAGCAGGCGCTGACGCTGGCGCTGCTGCCCCGCCTGGTCCTGCAGCAAGGCCGTGGCCACCGCCCGCGCCGGGCCGCTGACCGCCCAGGGTCCGAGCAGCTCGGCCAGCTGCTCGAGCAGCGCCGGCTGGGCCAGGACGAACCCCAGGCGGATGCCGGCCAGGCCGAAGAACTTGCCGAACGAGCGCAGCACGATCAGCCCCGGCAAGTCGCTGTGCGCCGCCAGGCTGTGCGCGGGGGTGCAGTCGATGAATGCCTCGTCGACCACCAGCCAGCCGCCACGCTGGGCCAGGCGCGCGTGCCAGGCGAGCAACTGCGCGGGGGCGAAACGCCGCCCGCTGGGGTTGTTCGGGTTGACCAGCAGCAGCACGTCGAGGCGCTCCAGGGCGCGAGGGATGCCGGCCTCGCTGAGCTCCAGCAGGCGATGCCCCTCGCGGCGCCAGGCCGCGGCGTGCTCGGCATAGGCCGGCGCGAGCAGGCCGACCCGGGCGTCGCGGCGCAGCCGCGGCAAGGCCTGGATCGCCGCCTGGGAACCAGCCACCGGCAGCAGGCTGGCGACCCCGTAATAATCGCGGGCGGCGATTTCCAGGCCGTCGTGCAGCTCCGGCAGGCGCGTCCAGGCCGCTGCCGGGATCGCCGGCAGCGCCCAACCGTAAGGGGCGATGCCGGTGGACAGGTCGAGCCAGTCGGCCAGGGGAATGCCGAAGCGCAGCGCCGCCGCGCGCAGGCGGCCGCCATGTTCAAGCCCGCCCTGTTCAAACACGGTACACCTCCGCCACCAGCAACAGCACCAGCCACAGCAGCACGCCGGCGTGCACCAGGTTCAGCGCCCGCTCGATGTCCCGTGCCTGCGGCGGCGGGCCTTCGCCCAGTTGCGGGCGCAGGTGCACCTCGCCGTGGTACTCCGCCGGCCCGCCCAGGCTGACGCCCAGGGCGCCGGCCCCCGCGGCCATCACCGGGCCGGCATTCGGGCTGTCCCACTGCGGCGCCTGGCGCTGCCAGCAGCGTAGCGCCAGGGCGGTCTTACCGAGCAGCGCGTAGGTCAGTGCCACCAGCCGCGCCGGAATATAGTTGAGCGCATCGTCGATCTTCGCCGCGGCCCAGCCGAAGCGCTCGAAACGTTGATTGCGGTAGCCCCACATGGCGTCCAGGGTATTGCTCAGGCGATACAGCACCACCCCCGGCGCGCCGGCGACGAGGAACCAGAACAGCGCGGCGAACACCGCATCCGAGCCGTTTTCCAGCACCGATTCGCTGCCGGCGCGGGCCACGCCCGTGGCATCCAGCGCGGCGCTGTTGCGGCTGACCAGATAGCCGACGCGCCGGCGCGCCAGGGCCAGGTCGCCCAGGCGCAGGGCCTGGGCCACCGGCTGGGCATGCTGGCCGAGGCTCTTCAAGCCGAGGGCGGCATACAGGGCGAGGATCTCCAGCAGCCAGCCAACCAGCGGCAACTGGGCCAGCAGCCCGGCCAGCAGGGTCAGTGGCAGTACCGCCAGGCACCAGGCCGTGACGCCGTGGCTGCGCCAGCCGCGCCCGGCCGGGTTGAAGCGTTGTTCGAGGCGCTCGGCGAGGCGGCCGAAGGCCACCAGCGGATGCCAGCGCCGTGGCTCGCCCAATGCCGCATCCAGGGCCACGCCGGCCAGTGCGCTGAGGACCAGGCTCATGCCCGGGCCTCGCCTGCTTTTTTCAGCGGCCTGCTATTCATGCTTCCCCCAGCGATCCTGAAACAGCAGCTCGCGCAGCGGCCGCGGCGCGGCCCAGCCCTGTTGCACCAGCATCGGCGCCGCGTAGAACTCGGCCACCGGCCCCAGGCAGAGCAGCGCCATGGGCTTGCTGCCGGCCGGCATGCCCAGCAGCGTGGCCAGCGTCTGCGGCTCGAACAAGGACACCCAGCCCAGGCCCAGCCCCTCGGCGCGGGCGGCCAGCCAGAGATTCTGGATGGCGCAGGCCATGGAGGCCAAGTCCATCTCCGGCAGGGTGCGGCGGCCGAACACATGCGCCTCGCGGCCATCCATCAGGGCCACCACCAGCAGCTCGGCGCACTCAAGGATGCCCTCGACCTTGAGCCGCATGAATTCCTCGCTGCGCTCGCCCAGGGCCTCGGCGGTGCGCAGCCGCTCCTCCTCCACCAGGCCATGGATCGCCTGGCGCAGCGCCGGGCGCGTGATGCGGATAAAGCGCCAGGGCTGCATCAGGCCGACGCTGGGCGCCTGGTGCGCCGCCTCGAGCAGGCGCGCGAGCAGCTCCGGCGCCACCTCGCCGCCGTGGAAATGGCGCATGTCGCGGCGTTCGGCGATGGCCCGATAGACCGCCGCGCGCTCCTCGGGACTGAAGGCCTGCTCGCTCATGGTTTGAACAACTCGGCGGCGGCCGCGGGAGCGGACGCCAGGTAGAAGTGGATATAGGAGGCGCTCAGCCGCCCCTGGCGATAGACCGCCTCGGCGCTGCGCCGGTAGTTCGGGCACTCGCCGCGGGCGATGGGCGCCAGCTCGGTGCTCAGGGCCGAGTGGTGGAATGTGTGCCCGCGCAGGCGCCCCTCTGGCAGCGCCACCTCCTGCAGGGCCAGGGCGGTCAGGTGCGGCTGCAGGGTCGCCGTGCCCGACAGCAGGCCGAGCATGCGGCCACTGACGCCCTGCTGGTCGGTCAGCCGCTCGAGCAGGTAGAGCATGCCGCCGCACTCGGCATGGATCGGCTTGCCGGCGCCATGGTGGGCGCGGATCGCCGCCGCCATGGCCTGGTTGGCTTCGAGCTGCGCCAGGTGCAGCTCGGGGTAGCCGCCGGGCAGGTACAGGCTGTCGACCTCGGGCAGGCGGCTGTCGGCCAGCGGCGAGAAGAAGCGCAGCTCGGCGCCCAGTTCGCGCAGCAGGTCGAGGTTGGCCTGGTAGAGGAAGGCGAAGGCGGCATCACGGGCCACGCCGATGCGCACGCCCCGCAGCAAGGCCGGAAGCTCACGCGGCGCCGGCGCGGCGAACGCCACCGCCGGCGGCAGGCTGACGTCGGCGCTGGCGGCCAGGGCATCGGCGGCGGCCTCCAGGCGTGGGTCCAGGTCGGCCAGTTCCTCGGCCTGCACCAGGCCCAGGTGGCGGCTGGGCAGCTCGACCGCGGCGCGGCGCGGCAAGGCGCCGTACCAGCGCATCGACGCCGGCAGCGCATCGCGCAGGATCTCGCCATGGCGGACGCTGCCGACCCGATTGCCGAGCACCCCGGCGAACGGCAGGTCGGGCTGGAAGCTCGCCAGGCCGTGGGCCAGGGCGCCGAAGGTCTGGGCCATGGCCGAGCCGTCGATCACCGCCAGCACCGGCACGCCGAAGCGCCGCGCCAGGTCGGCGGCCGAGGGCGTGCCGTCGAACAGGCCCATCACCCCTTCGATCAGGATCAAGTCGGCCTCCCCCGCCGCCTGCCAGAGCAAGCGGCGGCTCTCGGCCTCGCCGACCATCCACAGATCCAGCTGGTACACCGGCGCGCCGCTGGCGCGGGCGAGGATCATCGGGTCGAGGAAATCCGGCCCGCACTTGAACACCCGCACCCGCTTGCCCTGACGCGCATGCAGCCGCGCCAGGGCGGCGGTGACCGTGGTCTTGCCCTGTCCCGAGGCCGGCGCGGCGATCAGCAGCGCCGGGCAGTGGCGTACTGCGTTCATGCCAACACCTTTGTAGGAGCGGCTTTAGCCGCGAAAGGCGCCTCGCGGCTGAAGCCGCTCCCACGCAAGGACGACGCTCCCGTCCAGGAACGGACGCCGCCATGCAGCAGCGCCGCCAGGGCCATGCCGAGCAGCAGTTGGACGGGGAGCGACAGGTTCATCCATTCATCTCCAGGTTGAACAACCAGGGTGCGCGGGGCCGCCTAGGCCGTGCGCACCGCAACACGACTGCAGCGCCACTAGCGGGCCGTTGAAAACGTAGGCGAGGCAGCCGAGACAAGGCAAAAACAGGCGAAAAAGCGGAGTTTACGGTTGTAAATGAGCATTTTGAGCCTGTTTTTAACGCCGTATCGGCAACGTAGGTAGTTTTTCAACGGCCTGCTAGAGCGCCTGATAACGCACCGTCAGGTAGACCGCCTGGCCGGGCTGGTTGAAGCCCTCGGCGGTCTGGTAATCGGCATCCAGCAGGTTGGCGACGCGGGTCTGCAGGCGCCACTCGGGGCTCAGGCGATACTCGCCACGCAGGTCGAGGGTGGCGAAGCCGGCCAGTTCAGTCTGGTTCTCCAGGTCGTCGTAGGCCGAGTCCTGCGCATGCAGGCTGGCACCGACGCTGAAGGCGCCGAAAGCACGGTCGAGATCCAGGTTGAACAGTTGCGACGGCCGGCGGTTGAGGTCCTTGCCGTAATAGGCGATGCCGCCGCTGCTGACCCGCTGCGAGCGGTTCTCGGCATCCATCAGCGTGTAGTTGGCGTTCCATTGCCAGCCGAGCAACTGGCTGCCGACCACCAGCTCCAGGCCGCGAATGCGCGCCTCGTCCACGCCCGCGGCGCTGAGGTTGCCGTCGACCCGCACGTTGGCGATCAGGTTCTCGATCTCGGTGCGGTAGGCATTCAGCGCCCAGTGCCCCCAGCCATGCCGACCGGCCAGGCCGGCTTCCAGGCTGGTGGAGGTTTCCGCATCGAGATCCGGGTTGCCGAAGCCGGGGAAGTAGAGCTGGTTGAAGGTCGGCGCCTTGAACGCCGTGCCGTAGCTGAGGGTCGCGCGCAGCCAGTCGTTCAACGCATAGCCGTAGCCGAGATTGCCGGTGTCGTGCCGGCCGAACTGCTGATTGTCGTCGCGCCGCAGCGACAGCTGCCAGTCATGCCGGCCGAGCTCGCCGAGGTACTGGGCGAAGGCGCCGCTGTTGTCGCGCGAGTCCTCGGCATAGGCGGTGCTGCCGTTGACCTCGTCGCGCTGGTAGTCGGCGCCCAGGCTCAGGGTGTGGCCGGGCGCCAGGCTCAGGTCGTTCTGCCAGCTCAGGCTGTCGCGGCGGCTGTCGAAGCGCGAGAAGAAGTCGCCGTCCTGAAACGCATCGGACTTGTCCTCGCTGCGCCCGGCCTGCAAGGTCACCTGCCAGGGATCGAGCGGGGCGAAACGCGCGCGCGTGCCGACCACCTGGGTCTCGCCATCGGCATGCGCACGGAAGCCGGCGCGGCGGGTGCGGTTGACCTGGTCGTAGTCGTTGTGCGACTTGGCTTGCAGCAGGTTGGCGTCCAGCTCCAGGCCGTTGTCGAAGCGGTAACCGCCGCTCAGCGCAGCGGACAGGTTGCGGTAGCCGTCGGCATCGCTTTCATAGCCGCTGGCGCCTTGCTCCTTGGCGTTGATGCCGTCGCTGTCGGCGCCGCTGAGGCCCAGGCTGTACCAGCCCTTGCCGTCCCCACCGGCGACCCCGGCGCTGCCGCTATAGCTGTCGTGGGTGCCGTAGCCGGCGGAGAAGAACGGCTTGGCGCCTGCGCCTGCGCCCTTGCGGGTGAAGATCTGGATCACCCCGCCGATGGCCTCCGAGCCGTACAGGCTGGAACGCGGCCCGCGCACCACCTCGATCCGCTCGACCAGCTCCAGCGGCAGGTCCTGCAACGCCGCACCGCCGGAGCTGACCGAGCCGACCTTGATGCCGTCGATCAACACCAGCACATGGTTGGAGTTGCTCCCGCGCATATAGAGCGCGGTGTTCTTGCCCGGCCCGCCGTTGTTGGCCAGGGACACGCCCGGCACCTTCTTCAGCAGCTCGGGCACGGACTTGGCCTGGCTCTGCTCGATCTGCGCGCGGTCGAACACCGTCACCGCCGCCAGGCTCTGCTCGGCGGTCTGCGCGGTGCGGGTGGCGGTCACCACCTTATCGTTCAATTCGGTGCGTTCGGCGGCGTGCGCCGGGGAAATCGCGGCCATGGCGGACAGCGCCAGCGCTACCGGCCGCGGAAGGGACTTGCTCATTCTCGTCGTATGCTCCGTCGCGCTCACCCGCGCGACTCAGGCTGGGAACGGCATACGGAGAACCAGGGACGCACGGACTGCAGGGACGGCGCAGCCCACACGCCAGACAGCGCCCTCCGCGATGCCATGGACTGCGACAGGCCGGTCTCCGGGCTTACGAGCGGCCAGCTGAAACCTCAGCGGGCGACCAAACGCACCTTCCCATGCGAACGCACAGTGGCTTGATTAGCGCTTGGTTTGACTCGTCTACCGTTGCGGGGGCAGCGTCGGAATTGTTGGCGTGAATCGCCGAACGCACCGACTTCCCTGTTTCACCCCTCGAGCACATGGCTGGGGGCACCTGTTGCAAGCCGCGCAGGGTAGAGAGTGAACGGGCAGGCGTCAACGTACTTCCGTACCCCTAGCCCGGATGCAATCCGCGGAGCGTCATCAGCCATTCGCGGCTTTCCCGGATTGCATCCGCATATGGACGCAATCTCGGGCGGGACAGGCTGACGAAAATCCCTTGCGCTAAACCCCTTCGGCCCGCCCGCGCAGCGCCTCGTACAGCCGTGCCGGCCCCAGCAGGAGGTTGATCACCTCGAGCTGGATCTGCTCGGAGTTGAGCGCCTGCAGGCTCAAATTGCTCTGCGCCGAATGGCTGTCGATCAGGGCGTCGATGAACACCCGGGTCAGGTCGGGGGAACTGGCGAACTGTTCCTTGGAGTTGTTCGCCGCCTGCTGCGCCAGGACCTCGGACTCCAGCAGCTTCTCGCGCTGGCTGTTGAGCCAGGACAGCTTGTCGCCATCGGTGGTATCGGCGCCGAACAGCTCGTTGACCTTCTCGACGATCTGGCTGAGGTAGAGCTTTTCCTTCTCCTGCACCTGGCCGCTGCCGGCCGCGCTCATCGGTGCCAGCTTCGGGTACTCGCCATTCACCAGCGGCAGGTCGCGGCTGCCCTTGTCCTTCAGCTTGTAACGCACCAGTTCCAGCCTGGAGAGGTCCACCCCTTCCCGCTCGCGGCCGAACTCGACCAGCGGCAGCAGGTGCTTGAAGAACAACTGGCGCTTTTCGATATCGCTGTTGCCGTAATCGAAGATCTGCGAGAGGAAGGCATACAGGCGCTGAAAGGAACCCATGTCGCGCTTGAACAGCACCAGCGCATCCATTTCATCCTTGGCCGCCTTCACCGCCTCGCCGTCAGCGCGCGCCTCGGCAGCACGACAATCCTCCTGCGCCAGTCGGTAGCGCACCAGCAGGCGGTTGGCCACCGGCTCCAGGGCCGCGCTCAACTCACTCTGCCGCGCCGCCGGGTCGAGCAATACCGCCACCACCCGCTCCACCTCGAACTGGTCGTAATGCCCGGCGCCGTCCAGCTTGGTGCGCAGGTCGTAGACCAGATGCGGGTCGGTGACGTCCTCCAGCTCGGCGGTGCTGTAGTAGGCCTTGAAGGCTTCGAGGATCTCCTCCGGCTGGTTGACGAAATCCAGCACATAGGTGGTGTCTTTCTTCGGGTAGGCGCGGTTCAGCCGCGACAGGGTCTGCACCGCCTGGATGCCGCCGAGCTTCTTGTCCACATACATGCCGCAGAGCAGCGGCTGGTCGAAACCGGTCTGGAATTTATTGGCCACCAGCAAGATCTGGTATTCGTCGCCGGCGAAGGCCTCGCGAATATCGCGGCCGCGCAGGTTCGGGTTCAGCACCTGGCTGCTTTCCCTGAAGGGATCGGCGCCCGACTCCAGGTCGCTCACCTCGCCGGAAAACGCCACCAGCGTGCCGATCGGATAGCCCTGGCGCTTGACGTACTGGTCGATCGCCAGCTGCCAGCGCACCGCCTCCTGCCGGCTGGAGACCACCACCATCGCCTTGGCCTTGCCCTCCAGCAGCGGCTGCACGTTCTCGCGGAAGTGCTCGATCACCACCTGCACCTTCTGCACGATGTTGTAGGGGTGCAGCTTGACCCAGCGCATGATGCCTTTCAGCGCCTGGCTGCGTTCCACCTCGGCCTCGCTCAGCGCCGTGCCGTTGTGCGCCAGCTTGAAGGCGGTCTTGTAGGTGGTGTAGTTGCGCAGCACATCGAGGATGAAGCCCTCCTCGATGGCCTGGCGCATGGAATACACATGGAACGGCGCCGGCAGGTTGCCGCTGGAAGCCGGCAACTGCGGGTTCGGCCGCCGGCCGAACAGCTCCAGGGTCTTGGCCTTGGGCGTGGCGGTGAAGGCCACGTAGGTGATGCCGCTGTCCGCCGAACGCGCGCTCATCTGCGCGGCGAGGATGTCCTCGGTGCTGGCTTCGCCGCCATCGGCCAGCTCCTTCAGCTCTTCGACGGACAGCACCTGCTTGAGTTTGGAGGCCGCCTCGCCGGTCTGCGAGGAATGCGCCTCGTCGGCGATCACCGCGAAACGTTTGCCCTCGGTGGCCGCCAGTTCCTGCACCGCTTTCAGGGCGAAGGGGAAAGTCTGGATGGTGCAGACGACGATCTTCTTGCCGCCGGCCAGGGCCTTGGCCAGCTCGCCGCTCTTGCTCGCCGACTCGCCGGTGATGCTGGCCACCACCCCGGTGGTGCGCTCGAAGCTGAAAATCGCCTCCTGCAACTGCGCATCCAGCACGGTGCGGTCGGACACCACCAGCACCGACTGGAACAGCTTGCGTTGCTCGGCGTCGTGCAGATCGGCGAGGAAGTGCGCGGCCCAGGCAATCGAATTGGTCTTGCCGGAGCCGGCCGAATGCTGGATCAGGAACTTGCCGCCCGGCCCCTCCGCCAGCACCTGGGCCAGCAGCTTGCGGGTGGCGTCGAGCTGGTGGTAACGCGGGAAGATGATCGACTTGAGCTGCTGCTTCTTGTCCTTCTGCGCCACCAGGTAGCGGGCGATGATTTCCAGCCAACTGTCGCGTTGCCACACCTGCTGCCACAGGTAGGCCGTGGCATGCCCGGCAGGGTTGAGCGGGTTGCCGGCGCCACCGTCGTTGCCCTGGTTGAAGGGCAGGAAGCGTGTCGCCGCACCCTCCAGGCGGGTGGTCATCTGCACTTCGCGGTTGCTCACGGCGAAGTGCACCAGCGCGCCGCCGGGAAAGCCCAGCAGCGGCTCCGGCCGGCCCTTGGGCCTGGGCTCGCGGTCGAAGCGGTACTGATCCACGGCATCCTGCACCGACTGGGTGAAGTCGGTCTTCAGCTCGCAGGTCGCCACCGGCAGGCCGTTGAGCAGCAGCACCAGGTCGATGGAGTTCTCGCAGGCCAGCGAATAACGCAGCTGGCGCACCACGCGCAGGCGATTGGCGGCGTACCTGGCACCGAGTTGCGGGTTCATGCTCAGCGCCGGCCTGAACTGCGCCAGTTGCAAGGGCTGGCGCAGGCCCAGCAGCTCGATGCCATGGCGCAGCACGTCGAGGGTGCCGCGCTCGTCCAGGGATTTGCGCAAGCGCTCGAGCAACACCGCCTCGGCCGCCGCGCCATGGTTCTTGCCCAGCGCCTCCCAGGCCTGTGCCTGGGTGGTCTTGATCCAGTCGAGCAGGTCGGCGGGGAACAATGCCCGCGCCCGGTCATAGGCCTGCGCAGCGCCTTCGGCATACAGCCAGCCGCTGGCGGCCAGCTGTTCGCAGATCTCGTTCTCGAAGGACACTTCCTTATGCAGGCTCATGCCGTAACTCCCCGGTCCTGGTTGCGGGCCACGAAGCCAGCCGGATCGGCTACGTGGCAAATTGAATGGCTATGTACTCATTAGGTGTTGCGCCGAGCTGTAGGCCTTTGTAGGAGCGGGCTTGCCCGCGAAAGCCGGGTAACACAAAAGCATCGCGGGCAAGCCCGCTCCTACAGGTTCCGTGCTCTTCGTCAAGATCTCCCGGCAACAGCTAACGCAAACATAGCCAATTGAATAGCTTGTCCTGCGGTAGCCGCGCGGCGTTTTAAACGGCGTCAGCCACTCTGTCTACGGCTGCCCCGCATCGCGGCGCAGGATGGCTGCGCTGAACTGCAGGAACTCATCCAGGTGCCGGGTGATGATCGCCACCGTGATCGGCAGTTGCAGCGCCTGGTATTCATGCACCGCGATATTGCGAAAACCCACCATGTTCTTCAGCCCGGCCGCCAGCGGCGCAGCCACCCAGCCACCTTGCGCGAGCAACTCGAACACATCGCGGGCGCTTTGCGGCACGCCCAGGCGCTCGCGGCGGATCAGGTGCTGGCCCATGTCCAGGGCCGCCTCGCAGGCGCGCTGGATATTCAGGATGGCGGCGTCCTGGCGGGTGAAATCGCTGGCGAAACTGGCCGGATCTTTGGCGTACTCCTCACGCGCCCGTGCCACGCAGCGCTCGATGCTGGCGGCCTTGTTGATCAGCACGTCATCGACCATAAACCCGTCCTTCCCGTTGAATGTCCGCCAGCAAGCCGGCCCGTGCGCCATCCAGCGCGGTTTTCTCGCTGAGGATGAAGCTCTCGAACAGCGCCGCCTGGGCATCCGCCGCCCACAGGCGCCGGCCGCTGGTGATGATCTGGTACTGCATCACCGTGGAAGCGGCGCGCAGATCGAGCAGATCCACCGGTACCCCGGCGATGTCGGCCAATTCGCCGGACAATTGCCAGAGCCGCAACGGCTCCACCTCGCCGGCGACCAGCACGGCCAGGTCCAGGTCGCTCTCCGCCCCCGCCGTGCCGCTGGCCTGGCTACCGAACAGGTAGACCGCCAGCAGGCTGGGCAGCCCGGCGTGCAGATGGGCCACTAACGCATCGATATTCATGCTGCTCACCATAGAGCCAATTGCGTTTATCCGGCAAACCCGCGCAAACCTGTGCCCCCGTAGGGCGGGTTAGCCGCAGGGCGGCGTAACCCGCCAGCACCACGCCGCATGCGCGGCATCGGTGGGTTACGCTGCGCTAACCCACCCTACGGGAACGGTCAATTCTCCTGGTAGCTGCGTTCGATCAGGTGCCTGGCGCGCTCCAGGTCGGCCGGGGTGCGCAGGCTCAGTTCCAGGTCGCCGGTGCCCCAGTGGCCGATGTTGCGCACATCGCGGCTGAAGCCTTCGACCAGCTCCACCGAGTCGGGATCGAGCTTGAGAAACAGCAGCAGGCGCTTGGGCTGGATCACCAGGCTGGCGAAGTTCTTCAGGCGGCGGAAGGCCAGGTAGAGCTTCAGCGGTTTTTCCTGCACGTCGTCGCCGAGCGAATGCAGGTAGCTGGTGGTCTGCTCGAACAGCGCGACGATCTCCGCCGGCGCCAGGGCCAGTTGCTCCTGCCAGGTCTTGTCCTTGCTGGCGGGCGCCGGCTTGCCCGGTTCGGCCTCGACCTCCTTGGGCGAAGCCACGGTGCTGGCCACGCTGACCGAATTGACCAGCTCCAGCAGCAACAGCTCAGCGCCGAACAGCTTGTAGCGGATCAGCTCGATATTGCGCTGGATCAGTTGCACCGCATGCTGGTCGTAGCGGGTGAAGTCGGCGGCGATGCACAGCAGGCGGGTGCCGCCCCATTCGATCTGCTCGGCAGCCTGCTTGCCGAGCTTTTCCATCACCAGCCAGCGGAACTCGGCCTGGTGGTCGAGCAGCCAGTCCAGGTAGAACAGCCCCTGATTGATCACGTTCTCGTTGCTATGACGCTTGTACTCGACGATCACCGGGCAGCCGTTCTCGTCCAGGCCCAGGGAGTCGATCCGGCCCTTGTGGGTCTTGCCGGTGGCGTATTCGCTGGCGAGAAAACGCACGCCGAGAAAGCACTCCATCTGCGCTTCGATCAGGCTCTGCAGCTGCTTTTCCACCGCCACCGCGCGGCCGGGCAGCTCGCAGGCGGAGCCATTGGCGCCCAGGCGAAATAGCTGGATATCGCTCATGCGGCTTGCTCCTGTTCATCCTTGATCAGGCCGCGTACGTCGATCTGGCCGGTGACGGCGGCGGAGATCAGGGCGGTGCGGCGTTCTTTGAGTAGGTCAATCCCGCGCTGAGCTTCATCAATTAGCTCATCAAATTCAACTGAGAACCTTTGGCAGTGCTCAATGATTTGCCTTTGCTCTTCAAGCGAGGGCAGAACGAATCTGAAGGCCTGAATGTCAGGCATATAAATTGTGTTATGTGTTGAGCCCATCATCAGCCTGCGAAATTCACCTTCCATGGATCGGAGAACGAACAACAGAAACTCAGGTATTAATTTGTCCCCACACACCCAGTTCGCAAAGTCCTGAGTTGTTGCCATATCGACGCCCATGATTGCCGAGAAGCCAACTGAAGCGGTGCGTGAAAGAACCACAGTTCCCTTTGGTAGTAGGCGTGCGGATGAGTTTGCCAATCCAAGGTCACTGACTGTTTCTTTGGTTTCATAGATGTAATCAGCTTTACCTCTACGTATCTGCCATACGTCCGCAAGGGTCATCCAAGGGATATAACAGTCATCCCAGTACTCTGGGCGTGAACGGCTTGGGGTATGGCCGGACTCCAATTTTGCTGCCAGTCGGATAGGCATAACATGCCAGTGCGCGGGCACCTCACCCAGCCATTCAACCCCTGAATCCTTCAGCGGCACCGCCGGGTCGAGTCCCTTGGTCACGGCATGGGCAATCACCGCCTGGCGCTTCTCCTTAAGCAGCGCGATCAGCTTTTCCTGCTCGGCCATCAGGCCGTCGATCTTGGCGGTTTCGTAGTCAAGAAAGGAGCTGATGGAGCGTTGTTCTTGGTACGGAGGCACCGCCAGCGGAAAGTTTCCAATTTGGGACTCATTCAGCGAAGGGACTGCTCCGGGGTTGGAAATCAGGTCAAATCGGACCAGGCTCATTGCATATTTAACAAAGCCAACATGGTGCTCTGAACTAAAAACATTCAACCCCATCATGTTGTTATCGATGCAAGCCTCTACGCCGAGCATGCGTATTCGACCTAAAAGCAATGCAGCTCCAACCTTCGCAAAAACAATGGAGCCCGGCGGAAATATATAAGCGCCTAGCTGCGTAGCAGTGCTACGAGAAATGCTGTTCTCACTAGGAACCAGCACGTCATCGCTGCCTGCCCGGGCAAGTGCGTTTACTTTATGAAAAGTAATTTCCTCGTCTTCTAACCCCTGTTCCGCATGCGGAAACCCGGCACCACCTTTAAGCTTTCCGAGTTGTTTGATTGGAGTCACAGCCCAGTGCCCCGGCACCGCCCCCAGCCACTCCACTCCCGAGTCTTTGTACTCGGGATAACGCGGAAAACTCATGCCGAAAGTCCTCCAATCATGGCCAGAATGCGGTCGGTCACGCCCTTAAGTTCGGCATCAATCTCGGCCAGCGGCCGTGGCGGCTCGAAGACATAAAAATGCCGGTTAAACGGGATCTCGTAACCGACCTTGGTCTTGTCGTGATCGATCCAGGCATCCGGGGCATGGGGCAGTACTTCGCGTTTGAAATAGGCCTGCACGTCCTCGCCGAGCGGTACGTTCTCGCTGTCGCGCAGGCTACTGTCGGGCTGTGGCTTGCCCTTTTGCTTACCCTTCTGGCCGATAACGATGGTGCCATGCTCGTCGCGCAGCGGGCGCTCGACGGTGATGTTCTGGTAGCCGAAGGCCTGGTTGGACAGCAGGCGCGACAGCGGCGCTACTTTGACCTTGCCCCCGGCCGGCGCACTGGGTTCGGCTTCACCGTCACGCAGGATCTGCCGGGCAACTTCCTTGCCGTCGGCATCCAGTAGCGTGGCCAGGCGCGCCTCGACGCACTGGCCAAATAGCTGGGTAATTTCTTCGATGGCGCTGTCGGGCATTTCCTTGCGCTTGGAACCGAGGCTCTTGCGCATCTTCTGCCAGAAGCTCGATGCATCGATCAGCTGCACCAGGCCCTTGCGCTGGGCCGGCTTGCGGTTGGTCAGCACCCACACGTAGGTGCTGATGCCGGTGTTGTAGAACATGTCGGTGGGCAGGCCGATGATCGCCTCGACCAGATCGTTCTCCAGCACATAGCGGCGGATCTCGCTCTCGCCGGAACCGGCGCCACCGGTGAACAGCGGCGAGCCGTTGAGCACGATGGCGAAGCGGCTGCCGCCCTCGTTGGCCGGGCGCATCTTGGCGATCAGGTGCATGAGGAACAGCAGCGAGCCATCGGAGACGCGCGGCAGGCCGGGGCCGAAGCGGCCGTTGAAGCCCTGTTGTTCATGTTCCTGGCGGATGGCCTTCTCGACCCTCTTCCACTCCACGCCGAACGGCGGGTTGGACAGCATATAGTCGAAGCGCTTGCCGGCATGGCCGTCGTCGCTGAGGGTGTTGCCGGCCTTGATATTGGCCACGTCCTGGCCCTTGATCAGCATGTCCGCCTTGCAGATGGCGTAGGACTCGTCGTTGAGCTCCTGGCCGTGCAGGTTCAGGCGCGCCTGCGGGTTGTGCTCGACCAGGTATTCCTCGGCGATCGACAGCATGCCGCCGGTGCCGGCGGTCGGGTCATACAGGTTGCGCACCACGCCGGGGTTGGCCAGCACCTGGTCGTCTTCGATGAAGATCAGATTGACCATCAGGCGGATCACCTCACGTGGGGTGAAGTGCTCCCCCGCCGTCTCGTTGGAGATCTCCGCGAACTTGCGGATCAGCTCCTCGAACACCAGGCCCATCTGCATGTTGTCCACCGCCTCGGGGTGCAGGTCGATCTGGGCGAAGCGTTCGGCCACCTGGTAGAGCAGCCCGCATTTATGCAGGCGGTCGATCTGGGTGTAGAAGTCGAAGCGCTCGAAGATATCCCGCACCGGCAGGGAGAAGCCCTGGATATAGCTGTAGAGGTTGTCGCGGATATGGTCCGGGTCGCCCATCAGCCTGACCATGTCCATTGCGCAGATGTTGTAGAAGCTCTGCCCGGCCTTGCGCAGCAGGAAGGGCTCGGGGTTGGCGACCAGCTTGAGCTTCTCGGCCTGCTCGGCCAGCACCGCCGCCTTGGTCTTCTCCAGCACGCAGTCCAAGCGGCGCAACACGGTGAACGGCAGGATCACCTTGCCGTACTCGGACTGTTTGTAATCGCCACGCAGCAGGTCGGCGACCGACCAGATGAAGGCGGACAGGGCTTGTTGGTTCATGCGCGGCGAATCCTTGTAAGACGACTTCCTGGCGGGGCTGGAGCTGGCCCGAGGCGGAAACTGATGGTCGGGGATTATGCCGGCTGCGCGCCTCGACGCCCACAGCCGTTGCAGCGAAAGCTTGGATTCGCCAGGTTCATCGGCAAGCCAGACGCCCGTCGCAATGGGGTCTAAGCTTTTGCCTCTTGTCACCCAACAGGAGAAGCCGAGATGAATTACCGAGGCAGCTGCCACTGCGGCCAGGTGGCCTTCGAGGTGGAAGGCCGGATCGATGGGGCGATGGCGTGCAATTGCTCGATCTGCCAGCGCAAGGGCTCGCTGATGTGGTTCGTGCCGCGCGACCAGCTGACGCTGCTCACCCCGCAGAGCCAGATGGCCACCTACACCTTCAACAAGCAGGTGATCCAGCATCACTTCTGCCCCACCTGCGGCATCCATCCCTTCGGCGAAGGCACCGACCCCAAGGGCAACGCCGTGGCGGCGATCAATATCCGCTGCCTGGAGGGCATCGACCTGGCGGCCGTGCCGGTCAAGCATTTCGATGGACGGGCGCTTTAGACCGCGATAAGGCATGCCCGCAAAAAGCATCGCGGGCATGGCCCGCTCCTACGAAACACCCGGAGCCCCTCTACGGATGCAATCCGGGAATACTGTCAATGGCTGATGAGGCTCCCGGATTTCACCCGGGCCGCGAAAATGAAAAGCCAGGCCGCGAGAGGCCTGGCTTTTCCATCTGGTGGACCGAAGGAGGATCGAACTCCCGACCTCCGCATTGCGAACGCGGCGCTCTCCCAGCTGAGCTATCGGCCCGGCATGCCCTTGAATCTAGTCCGCTCGCTCGCGCCCGGCAACCGCTTGGTGTCCGGGCATGCGGCGCGCCGGATCGATGCGGCTCAGGCGCTGGCCAGCCGCGCCTGGCGCTCGGCCAGCGGTGCAGTGACACCGAGCAAGGCGTCGATGCGCGCGCAGTCGCTCTCGCGGCGCAGGGCGCCGAACAGTTCGACCGCCTGCGGATAGCTGCGGGTGAGCAGGGCCAGCCATTGCTTGAGCCGCCCCGGCGCATAGCGCGGCGACATCTTGCGCCGCGCCTGCCGCCAGAAATCGGCGAGCAGCGGCTGCAGTTCGGCCCAGTCCATCTCGACCACCGCCTGCCCGGCCCGCGCCGCGGCGATCTGCCGGGCCAGGTCCGGGCGCGCCACCAGGCCGCGGCCGAGCATGATGTCGTCGACGCCGCTGATCTCGCGGCAGCGCCGCCAGTCGTCCAGGGTCCAGACCTCGCCATTGGCCAGCACCGGCACCGCGACCACCTCCTGCACCCGCGCCACCCATTCCCAATGCGCCGGCGCCTTGTAGCCCTCGACCTTGGTCCGCGCATGCACGACGATCTGCGCGGCGCCGCCCTCGGCCAGCGCCCGGGCGCAATCCAGCGCGTAATCCTTGTGATCGAAACCCAGACGCATCTTCGCCGTCAGTGGAGTCGCCCCCGGCAGCGTGCGCCGCACTTCGCGGACGATGGCATGCAGCAGCTCCGGCTCCTTCAGCAGCACCGCGCCGCCGCGCGACTTGTTCACGGTCTTGGCCGGGCAGCCGAAGTTGAGGTCGACCACCGGCGCCCCCAGGCTGCAGGCGAAGGCGGCGTTGTCCGCCAGGCACTGCGGGTCGGAGCCGAGGAACTGCACGCGCAGCGGCGTGCCGGCCGCCGTCCGCGCACCGCCGAACAGTTCGGGCGCCAGTTTCCGGTAGGTCGAAGCGGGCAACAGTCGTTCGGTCACACGGATGAATTCGGTCACGCACCAGTCGATGCCGCCGACCCGGGTCAGCACATCGCGGAGGATTTCGTCGACCAGGCCCTCCATGGGCGCCAGGGCGATTTGCATAGGCAGACTCTCGAAAAAACGGCCGGTAGTGTACGCGGCGCGGCGCCTGCGATGGAATGTCCGCCATCGGGCAACCCCAGCGGGGCGGAACACCCGGGGCTCCAGGCAGTCAAGATGCTCGACACTACACAGCCACCGAGGACCACTATGCGCATCCCGATGCTGCTTGGCTGCCTGTACCTCAGCTCGGGCCTTAGCCAGGCCGCCCCCTTGACGCCAGGCGAAGCCGGCGGGCCAGCCACGCCCCGCCCCACGGCCCGGCTGATCATCGAGCGCGACAGCAATGTGCCGGATGCCTGCGCCGTTGAACTGCATATGGAGGAACAGCGGCCGGCGCGCCTGCCGGCCGGCGAGTCGCTGAAGCTGAAGGTAGCGCCCGGCGAACTCAATCTCCGGGTAAAGCTGGCGCAAGCCAAGCAGTGTGCGGGAAGCGGCCTGGCCAGCAGCCGCTCGATCCTCATCGGCCCGGGCGAAACCCAGCACTATCGGGTGATGCTCGGCGACGAGACGCTGTTTCTCGCCCCGCAGCAGGATCGATAGCGGCCGGCTAGCGCTCGGCGCCCGGCCCGGCCATGCCCCTGGCGCGAGCGCTTTCAGGCAGATCGGCAAATGGCTACTGGTGAGCCTGGCCATGCCCGCGAAAGCTCTCCAAGCAAAAGCTGCGCGGGCATGGGCTAGGCGCCCCCGCCGCTCCTACGGGAGGTGTATTAGCGTGAAAGACCGCTTTCATCAGCAAGGGTGGCGGCGACTGCCATGAGCGTTAACGCAGGATCGGCAACGCAGGTGGTTTTTCAACGGTCTGCTAGAGCTCCAGCGGAAACGCCGGCTGCAGGGCCCGCCCGTAGCCCTCGACGAACTCGACCGGCATGCGCTTGGGCTTGCCGGTGGACAGCTCGATGCAGACGAAGGTGGTCTTGGCCCGCAGCAGGGTGGCGCCATCCTCAGGGCGGATCAGCTGGAAGCGCCGGTCCATCTTCAGGCGCTGGTCGGACTCGACGATCCAGGTGGCCATCTGCAACTCCTGGTCTTCGTAGGCACTGGCCAGGTAATCGATCTCGTGGCGCAGCACCGCCATGGCCCGGTCGAGCCGGCGGTACTCGGCCAGATCCAGGCCCAGGCGCTGCGAGTGGCGCCAGGCGCAGCGCTCCAGCCAGCTCACGTACACCGCATTGTTGGCATGGCCGAGGCCGTCGATGTCGTCGGCGGCGACGCAGATGTCGATGACGAACGGATTGGCAAAGTCCCAATTCATCTCTGCGGCTCCAGGCTGCCGGCCAACGCGCGGCGTGGCGCGGGCATGGCGGGCTTGGCGGTCCTGATCGGCAGCGGCGATACCTGCTGCGACACTTCATCCATCGTCAGGCACATGGGCCAACTCCTAATCGTCAAACTCTGTGTGCTCGGGCGCAGCGCGTGCGGACAGCCCTGGCGCAGGCGCCACGCCTCATAACCTGTTGGCACAATGCTATCGGTGCGTCACGCGACCGGGTAATAATGCACCACAATAATTGAATTGTGATGAAACCTCCCGCCCGAGAGCCAGCGCTTGATTGCAGTCTTACGCGTGCTGTTACTGGTGTTGCTGCCGGCCCTGAGCCAGGCGGATGTGCTGTCTCTGCCGGCCACCGACCAGCCGGTGTTGCCCGGTCCCTTCATGCAGGTCTGGCAGGACCCCGCGGGCCGCGCAGCAATCAGCGATGTCCGCGGCCTGCCGGACTCCGCCTGGCAAGCGGTCGGCCGCCGCGATGCCAGCTTCGGCTACGGCGGCAGCGCCTATTGGCTCCGCCTGACCCTGCACAACCCCGAAAACCGGGCCATGGATTGGGTGCTGCTGATCGGCAACCCGCTGCTGGATTACCTGGACGCCTATGGCCTGGACGGCGAGCGCATCTACCGGGCCGGCGACCAGCGCCCGTTCACCGCGCGCTGGGTCGATCACCGGCAACCGGTGCTGCCGTTGCGGCTGGCCGCCGGGGAAAGCCGCGAGCTGATCCTGCGCATGCAGTCCAATGGCTCGGCCAACCTCAGCGCCAGCCTGATGAGCGCTGCGGCCTTCGCCCACCGGGAGCAACGCATGCTGCTCCTGCAAGGCTTGTTCTTCGGTGCGCTGGCGGCGCTGTGCCTGTACAACCTGTCGATCTTCGGCATCACCCGCGACCGCAATTACCTGTGGTACAGCCTGTTCGTCGCCAGTTTCGGCCTCTACCAGTTCATCCAGCTCGGCTTCGCCCTGCAATGGCTATGGCCGCAGGCGCTCGCCTGGCACCAGTTGAGCTTCCCACTCAGCTCCGCGGTCGCCACGCTGTTCGGCATCCTCTTCACCTACGGAGTGCTCGACCTCAAGAGCGGCCCGCCTTTCTTCACCTGGATCACCCATCTGCTGCTCGCCTGCACCGTCACGGTCATCGGCCTGGCCCTGTTCGGCCCCTACAGCGCGGCGCTGTTCGGCAGTTTCGCGCTGGTCATCGCCGGCGCCATTCTCGCCTGCCTGTTCACCCTGCTGCGCTGGCGCGCGGGCTTTCAAGCCGCCCGGCTGTTCGCCGCCGGCTGGTTCGTGCTGATTGCCGCCAGCCTGTTCAGTATTCTCAGCGGCACCGGCCTGCTGCCCTATTCCCAGCTGACCCTGCACGCCCAACAGATTGGCAGCCTGATCGAACTGGCGGTGTTTTCCATCGCCCTGGCGGCACGCATCCGCCAGGCACAGAGCGCGCAGCAGTTGGCCCAGGCACACCTATTCGCCAAGGAACACCAGTTGCGCCTGGAACAGGCCAAGGGCCTGGAGTTGCAACGACAGATCAACGACGGCCTGGAGCTGCGCGTCAGCGAGCGTACCGCGGCGCTGGAGCTGGCCCTGACGGAGCTCTCCAGCGCCAACCAGCAGCTGTCCGAACTGAACCGCCGGGACAGCCTCACCGGCCTGTTCAACCGGCAGACCCTGAACGAAGAACTGCAGCGTGCCCTGGCGCGGGCAATCCGTGGCCAGCGCCCGCTGGCGATCCTGATGCTGGACCTCGACCACTTCAAACAGGTCAACGACCGCCATGGCCACCTGGCGGGCGACGCCTGCCTGCACCACGCCGCCCAGCGCATGCAACAACGCTTGCGCAGCGGCGACCTGCTCGCGCGCTTTGGCGGCGAAGAATTCGTCGCCATCCTGTGCGACACCGACCTGCCAGGCGCCCGCGAGCTGGCGGAACACCTGCGCGACGACCTGGCCCGGCATCCCTGCCGCCACGCAGGCCAGAGCATCGGCCTGAGCCTGAGCATCGGCATTTGCGCCTGCATACCGGACGACACCGACGGCGAGCGGCTGCTGCAACGGGCCGACCAGGCGCTGTACCGGGCCAAGGCCGCCGGGCGCAACCGGGTGGAAAACTACGAAGCCAGCGCACTCGACGGGGTGTGACGCACCTCCCCGAGCAGCTGCAGCACGGCCGCCTGCAGGCGCGGATCGGCCAGGACCCGCTGATGCCCGCCCTGCTCCAGGCGCAACAAGCGGCTGTCGAACCAGGCCTCATGAATCGCCTCAGCTTCGCTGAACGGCACCATCGGGTCGTCCGCGGCATGCACGACCAGCCCGGGGAAATCCAGCTGGTAACGCGCCACATCAAGCTGCGCGACCGGCATTCCGGCATGCTGCTCGACCAGGC
The DNA here is from genome assembly GCF_900100495.1 of Pseudomonas benzenivorans. Taxonomy (GTDB): domain Bacteria; phylum Pseudomonadota; class Gammaproteobacteria; order Pseudomonadales; family Pseudomonadaceae; genus Aquipseudomonas; species Aquipseudomonas benzenivorans. The sequence continues at coordinate 11,294 of NZ_FNCT01000020.1, read as the reverse complement.
GAATGAATTGCGCGCGCGCCTGCGCCGGCAACCCCATGAAACGGGCGAAGCGCCGCAGCATGGTGAGAATCCGCGCCGGCGCGGCGATGCTCACCACGACCTCGGTGCGCAAGCCCAGCTGAGTCGCCAACAAGGCACTGGCACCGCCCATCGAGTGGCCGATCACCGCCTTGAGCGGCGGCATTTCGCCGGCCGCCTCGAGCAGGGCGCGGGCGAACAGCACCACATTCGCCTCCTGCCCCGGCGAGCGCCCATGCGCCGGTCCCTCCAGTGCCACCACACCGTAGCCGGCGCGTACCAGCGTCTTGATCAGCTCGGCGAACTGCGTCGGCCGCCCCTCCCAGCCGTGCATCAGCAGCACCGCCGGCCCACTGCCCCAGCGCAGCGCCGAGAGCCCGAAACGCAGGGTGATGCGCTCGGCCTGGCCGAGCAGCGGCAGCTCCCACTCCCTGGGCGGCAGCTCGCGCGGGGTCATGAACTCGCGGCGCAGCTTGCTCGCCACGGTATGTGGGGCCAGCCGACCGACGGTGGCGTTGAAGCCACGCACCCAACTCAAGTTGTTCATTGCCAGTCTCCTCAGACGATCGCCGCCTTGGCGGCACGTAGAACGCGGTCGGACAACTCTCCGGGGCCCAGCGCCCGCGCCAGCGCCAGGCCACCCACCATCAAGGCGATATCGGCGAGCACCCTGGACGCCTCTTCCGGGCTGGCCGCCAGCTGCGCCACCATCAATTCCACATGCTCGGCCAAGGCCGTGCGGAAACCCTCGGGCAGGCGCGCCAACTCGCTCAACGAACTCGGCAGCGGGCAAGCCTGTTCGGTGGCGTCGCGGTGCTTGCGCGACAGGTAAAACGCCGCCAGCAGCGCCCGCCGCTCGTCGGCCGGCAGCTCGCTATCCATCTGCTTGAGCAGCTCGCGGCGCTGACCGAGCAACTGCCGAAACGCCTCCAGCATCAGCGCATCCTTGCTCTCGAAGTGCGCATAGAAGCCGCCCACGGTCAGACCGGCGGCGCCCATCACTTCGCCGACGCTCGGCTCGGCCGGGCCACGCCGGATCAGTGCGGAACTCGCCGCAGCGAGGATGCGTTCACGGGTCTGGGCTTTCTTGTCGTTCATGCTCGGCCTCCAAAAATATTACGATTGAAATATTATGCTTGTAATAAATTAAGGCAAGCCGAAAACCCTACCGCTGGTCGGAGCGCTACAGGGGAAGGAAAATCGAAGGCAGAAAAACAAAAGGGCCATTCGGTTAGGAATGACCCTTAAAAATCCCGCAGGGCGGGTAAGAAAATGGCGTCCCCTAGGGGACTCGAACCCCTGTTACCGCCGTGAAAGGGCGGTGTCCTAGGCCACTAGACGAAGGGGACGAAACCTTCGAAGAACAAGGCCAGCGCGAGGCTGGCCTGTCGTGGAATTGGTGGAGCTAGACGGGATCGAACCGTCGACCTCTTGCATGCCATGCAAGCGCTCTCCCAGCTGAGCTATAGCCCCGAAACCTTGCGGTCTGGCTGCAGCACCGAAATGCTGCGACTGGAAATAGTGGCGTCCCCTAGGGGACTCGAACCCCTGTTACCGCCGTGAAAGGGCGGTGTCCTAGGCCACTAGACGAAGGGGACGCAAAACCCTTTTCGTGAATCGACCGAAGCCGATTCTGGCACTCCCGGAGGAGTCGAGATTGGTGGAGCTAGACGGGATCGAACCGTCGACCTCTTGCATGCCATGCAAGCGCTCTCCCAGCTGAGCTATAGCCCCATCTCAAGGACGGGGCGCATGTTAAGGGCGCCCCTGGGTACTGTCAACAAAATTTTCACCTGCAACTGCTTTTTTTATGCTGACAGAACAAACACTTACCCGACCTGCCGAGGACGACTCGATCAGCCGATCGCCGCCAGCAGTTTTTCCCACTCCTTGTTTTCCTTCTTCGACACGCCGCCGAGCAGCTCGATGGCCTGGCGCAGACGGAAACGCGTAAGGTCCGGGCCGAGAATTTCCATGGCATCGAGCACCGACACCGAGCTGGCCTGGCCGGTCACCGCGGCGAACATCAGCGGCATGGCGTCGCGCAGTTTCAGCTCGAGGTGCTCGACCACCGCCTGGATACAGCCGGTGATCCGCTCCTTCTGCCACTGGCGCAGCGCCTCCAGCTTCCACAGGATCAGCTGCATGAGCTGGCGCACCTGGTCGGCCGAGAGCTTCTTGTGCTCGAACAGCTTGGCGTCCAGCGCCAGGCCGCCGGCGAAGAAGAAACCGGCCAACGGGGCGATCTGGCTGAAGGTTTCCACCCGCCCCTGCACGTGCGGGGCGATCTTCATCATGTAGTCGGAGTTGAACGCCCACTTCTGCGCGGCCGCGGCGAAGTCCTCGACGCTCAGTTCGCGCAGCCACTGGCCGTTGAGCCAGGACAGCTTCTCCAGGTCGAAGATCGGCCCGCCCAGCGACACGCGCTGGATGTCGAAGTGCTCGACCATCTCGTCGAGGCTGAACTTCTCGCGCTCGTCGGGCATCGACCAGCCCATGCGCCCGAGGTAGTTGAGCATGGCCTGCGGCAGGAAGCCCATGCGCTCGTAGAAGGTGATCGAGGTCGGGTTCTTGCGCTTGGACAGCTTGCTCTTGTCCGGATTGCGCAGCAGCGGCATGTAGCACAGCTGCGGCTTGTCCCAGCCGAAGTAGTCGTAAAGGAGGATCAGCTTGGGCGCCGACGGCAGCCACTCTTCGCCGCGCAGCACGTGGGTGATGCCCATCAGGTGATCGTCGACCACGTTGGCCAGGAAGTAGGTCGGCAGGCCATCGGTCTTCATCAGCACCTGCATGTCCATGCGATCCCAGGGGATCTCGACCTCGCCGCGGAGCATGTCCGGCACCACGCAGACACCTTCGGTCGGCACCTTCATGCGCACCACGTTGGGTTCGCCGGCGGCGATGCGCCGCTGCACTTCGTCTTGCGCCAGGTGCATGCAGTGGCCGTCGTAGCGCGGCGTCTGCTTGGCCTCGGTCTGTTCGGCGCGCAGCTTGTCCAGGCGCTCGGCGCTGCAGAAGCAGTGGAAGGCGTGGCCTTTTTCCACCAGCTCGGCGGTGTATTTCTGGTAGATGTGGCCGCGCTCGCTCTGCCGATAGGGGCCGTGCGGGCCGCCGACGTCCGGGCCTTCGCTCCACTCGATGCCGAGCCAGCGCAGGGCGTCGTAGATCTGCTGTTCCGACTCGCGGGTCGAACGCAGCTGGTCGGTGTCTTCGATGCGCAGGATGAATTCGCCGCCGTGCTGCCGGGCAAAGCACAGGTTGAACAAAGCGATATAGGCAGTGCCTACGTGCGGATCGCCGGTGGGCGACGGCGCGATACGGGTGCGGACGGTGGTCATGGAAAGTCTCGAAGAATTGGAACGAATGCCGATTAACGGGCATGCCACGAGTGGCGCCTGAACCATGAAAGCCGTCGCGGCATGCCCGCTTCCCTCATCCGGCGCTGCGCGCCACCTCCCCCCGGTGAGGGAAGGAAACAAGGAAGGGTCGCTGCGCGACTCTCACGCTAAGGCGGCGATGTTAACAGGCCTGCCGCCGTACGCTCCAGTTGGCGCCCCTCTTCGACCGGCAGGCTGGCCATCAGGAAGTCGAGGAAGGTCTTCACCTTCATCGCCTGGAACCGCCGGGACGGATAGACCGCGTACAACTCGCCGACCGGCAGGCGCGCCCCGGGCAACAGCTCGATCAGCCGCCCGCCCTGGATCGCGCGCTCGCAGATCATGCTCGGCAGCCCGGCAATCCCGGCGCCAGCCAGCGCCGCCTCGCGGGCGAAGGTGATGTTGTTGCACGCCAGCACCCGCTGGCAGGCGATGCTCTCGTCGAGCAACGGCCAGTAGCGCGACGAATCGTGGGGCAGCAGGATCGCCCGGTGCGCGGCCAGTTCGGCGGCGGTACGCGGCGTGCCATGCCGCGCCAGGTAATCCGGGCTGGCGCACAGGCGCCGCTCGCTCTCGAACAGCTTGCGCGCGATCAGCGTGGAATCCTGCGGCTGGCCGACCAGGATGACGATATCCACGCCCTCCTCGACCGGATCGACAGGCCGCGAGGTCAGCTCCACTTCGGCGCTGATCTGTGGGTACTGGCGCATGAATTCGCCGAGTACCCGGCCGAGGAACAGCTGGCCGAATTCGATCGGCGCGCTGATGCGCAGCAAGCCGGACGGCTCCTGCTGCAGTTGCATCACCGCCTGCTCGGCTTCGGCGAAATCCAGCATGATCTGCCGGCAGCGCTCGTAGTAGGCCTGGCCGACCTCGGTCAGGCGCAGCTTGCGCGTGGTGCGATTGAGCAGGCGCACGCCGAGGCGCTCCTCGAGCAGGGCGATGCGCCGGCTGACCGTGGACTTCTGCATGCCCAGTCCCTGGGCTGCCTGGGTAAAGCTGTGGCACTCGACCACCCGGGTGAAGATCAGCGCATCATCCAGCCCCATTATTGTTCCCCATAAGCAACAAAGTTTCTGAAGTCTACCGGCTACAGCCTGGAAAGGAACACTGCTAGATTCCCCGGACTATTGCCCGAGCTTCGAGCGCCTGCCATGCCCGCCCAACTGCAACGCCGCCTGTTCGTCTTCCTGGCCGTCCTCGGCCTGATCGCCGCAGCCCTCACCGGCCACTGGCTGCTGATCGGGCGCTACCACGAAAGCACCGACAACGCCTATGTACAGGGCGAGATCACCCGGGTGTCCAGCCAGCTCGACGCGCGCATCGACCAGGTATTGGTGCAAGACAACCAGCACGTCGAGCTAGGCGAATTGCTGCTGGTACTGGAAAGCGCCGACTTCGAACTCGCCAAACAGCGCGCCCAGGCCACCCTCGCCACCCGCCAGGCCGAGCTGGCCCAAGCACGCAGCACGCTGGATCAGCAGGCCAGCCTGATCGCCGCGAGCCAGGCCGATCTGTCGGCGAGCGAAGCCACCCAGGGCCGTACCCAGATCGACCTGACCCGCGCGCAGACCCTGCGCAAGCCGGGCTATGTCTCCGAAGAGCGGGTCACCACCCTGGCCGCCGACAGCCGCGTGGCCCGCTCGCAGGTGGCCAAGGCGCAGGCGGACCTGCAGGCCCAGCGCCAGCGGGTCGGCACCCTCGAGGCCGAGATCAAGCGCCTCGAGGCGCAGATAGCCAGCGCCCGCGCCGACCTGGCGCAGGCCGAGCTGAACCTCTCACGCACGCAGGTCCGCGCCCCGATTGACGGCTTCGTCGGCCAGCGTGCCGCGCGCCAGGGCCAGTTCGTGCAGGCCGGCGCCTACCTGCTGTCACTGGTGCCGGACCAGGACAACTGGATTCAGGCCAACTTCAAGGAAACCCAGATCGGCCACATGCACCCTGGACAAAAGGCCGAACTGACCTTCGACAGCTTCCCCGACACGCCGATCGAAGCCCGGGTCGACAGCCTGTTCGCCGCCTCCGGCGCGCAGTTCAGCCTGCTGCCGCCGGACAACGCCACCGGCAACTTCACCAAGGTGGTGCAGCGCATCCCGGTCAAGCTGACATTCGCCGCGGACCACCCGCTCAAGGGCCTGATCCGCCCCGGCATGTCGGTCGAGGTCAGGGTCGACATCAGCGCCGGCGCCCAGCATGGCGGCTGATGCGCTGATCCGCCCGAGCGGCGAACCGAGCCGGCGCGACTGGCTCGCTGTGCTCAGCGCCATGCTCGGCGCCTTCATGGCGGTGCTGGACATCCAGATCACCAACGCCTCGCTGAAGGACATCCAGGGTGCGCTGTCGGCCACCCTGGAGGAAGGTTCGTGGATCTCCACCTCCTACCTGGTCGCCGAGATCATCATGATCCCGCTCACCGCCTGGCTGGTGCAGCTGCTCTCGGCCCGGCGCCTGGCGGTCTGGGTGTCGATCGGCTTCCTCGCGTCCTCGCTGCTCTGCTCGCTGGCCTGGAGCCTGGAGAGCATGATCGCCTTCCGCGCCCTGCAGGGCTTCACCGGCGGCGCGCTGATCCCCCTGGCGTTCACCCTGACCCTGATCAAGCTGCCGGAACACCACCGCGCCAAGGGCATGGCCTTGTTCGCCCTGACCGCGACCTTCGCCCCGTCAATCGGCCCGAGCCTCGGCGGCTGGCTGACGGAGAACTTCGGTTGGCAGTACATCTTCTATATCAATGTGCCGCCGGGCCTGCTGATGATCGCCGGGCTGCTCTATGGCCTGGAAAAGAAGGCGCCGCACTGGCAGCTGCTCAAGCGCACCGACTATGCCGGTATCCTGACCCTCGGCCTGGGCCTGGGCTGCCTGCAGGTATTCCTCGAAGAAGGGCATCGCAAGGACTGGCTGGAGTCCAGCCTGATCGCCGGGCTCGGCAGCATCGCCGCAATCAGCCTGGTGCTGTTCGTCATCCTGCAGCTGTCGCGGCCCAACCCGCTGATCAACCTCGGTGTGCTGCGTGAGCGCAACTTCGGCCTGTCGAGCATCTCCAGCGTCGGCCTGGGCATGGGCCTGTACGGCTCGATCTACGTGCTGCCGCTGTACCTGGCGCAGATCCAGGGCTACAACGCCCTGCAGATCGGCGAGGTGATCATGTGGATGGGGGTGCCGCAGCTGTTCCTGATCCCGCTGGTGCCGCTGCTGATGAAGCGGGTCGCGCCGAAGCTACTGTGCGCCCTGGGCTTCGGCCTGTTCGGTGCGGCCAGCTTCGCCTCCGGGGTGCTCAACCCGGATTTTGCCGGCGAGCAGTTCAACCATATCCAGATCATCCGTGCCCTCGGCCAGCCGCTGGTGATGGTGACCATCTCGCTGATCGCCACGGTCTACGTGCAGCCGCAGGACGCCGGCTCGGCCTCCAGCCTGTTCAACATCCTGCGCAACCTCGGCGGCGCCATCGGCATCGCCCTGCTCGCGACCCTGCTCGACAGCCGCGCCAAGGTCTATTTCGACTACCTGCGCGAGGCCCTGGTGCCGAGCAACCCGCAGGTCGCCGAACGCCTGGCGCTGCTCACCGAGCAGCTCGGCAGCCAGCAGGCGGCGCTGGCCAGGCTCGGCGAGATCACCCATCAGCAGGCGGCGATCATGGCCTACAACGACGCCTTCCACTGCATCGGCATCGCCCTCACCATCAGCATGCTCGCGGTGCTGCTGACCCGGAAGCTGCCGGTCAACTCCACGGGCGGCGCGGCGCATTAGATTCCTGTAGGAGCAGGCTTGCCTGCGATGCTTCCGGCCTCCATTCGCAGCCAAGGCTGCTCCTGCAGAAAAGCCAACGCCTACAGCCAGATCGCATCCCAGAGCGGGTAATCACCAATGTGACCGACCAGCCCGACACGTAGCGGATTGGCCACCACATAACGTGCAAGCGCTTTAAAGTCTTCCTCACGACGCACGGCGTGATCGTGATAGCCACGCTGCCAAAGCTGGCCTGAGCGCCCATTGGCAGCGTTAATCGCCAAGGTGCTACGCGATTTGACCCGGCGCATGAGCGTTTCCAGGGAACCGTCGATCAACTCGATCAGCCAATGCAGATGATCGGGCATCACGACCCAGGCCAAGGAAACTACCAGGCTCTCGTCTTCGGCCCGCCTGAGCTCTTGAACCAGCAGGCGGCCCAAGCGCCAGTCAGAGAAGAGGGGATTGCGGTCTTGCACGAGCGTCGTCAGCAAATAGCTGCGCCCCGGCTCGGGATAGCGGCCGGTCCGCAGGCGGTGAGCATGCGGTTTGGAGTGATTGGGCATTCCTTCGCCTTTGTTTTGCTTGTCGATCGCAGGCAAGCCTGCTCCTACACCTGCAGCAGGCGCTCGCGCAGCTTGTGGATCTCGTCGCGCAGCTGCGCGGCGGCCTCGAACTCCAGGTCGCGGGCAAGCGCGTACATCTTCTCCTCCAGCTGGCGGATGCGCTTGGCGATCTCGCTGGGCGAACGCAGCTCGTTCTCGTAACGCGCGCTTTCCTCGGCGGCCTGGGCCATGCCCTTGCGCTTCCTGCTGCGCGAGCCGGGCACCGTGGCGCCTTCCAGTATGTCCTGGACGTCCTTGACCACGCCCTTGGGCACGATGCCGTGGGCCGCATTGAAGGCGATCTGCTTGTTGCGCCGCCGTTCGGTCTCGCCGATCGCCCGCTCCATCGAGCCGGTCATGCGGTCGGCATAGAGGATCGCCCGGCCATTGAGGTTGCGCGCGGCGCGGCCGATGGTCTGGATCAGCGAACGCTCGGAGCGCAGGAAGCCCTCCTTGTCGGCATCGAGGATCGCCACCAGCGCCACTTCCGGCATGTCCAGGCCTTCGCGCAGCAGGTTGATCCCCACCAGCACGTCGAAAGCGCCGATGCGCAGGTCGCGGATGATCTCGACCCGCTCCACCGTGTCGATGTCCGAGTGCAGGTAGCGCACCTTGACCCCGTGGTCGGCCAGATAGTCGGTGAGGTCCTCGGCCATGCGCTTGGTCAGGGTGGTGACCAGCACCCGCTGCTCCAGCGCCACGCACTTGTGGATCTCCGAGAGCAGGTCGTCGACCTGGGTCAGCGCCGGGCGCACCTCGACCTGCGGGTCGACCAGGCCGGTGGGACGCACCACCTGCTCGATCACCCGCCCGGCATGCTCGGCCTCGTAGGGGCCGGGGGTGGCCGAGACGAAGATGGTCTGCGGACTGGCCGCCTCCCACTCCTCGAAACGCATCGGTCGGTTGTCCAGCGCCGAGGGCAGGCGGAAGCCGTACTCGACCAGGGTCTCCTTGCGCGAGCGGTCGCCCTTGTACATGGCCCCGACCTGCGGCACCGAGACGTGGGACTCGTCGATCACCAGCAGCGCCTGGTCCGGCAGGTAGTCGTAGAGGGTCGGTGGTGGCTCGCCCGGGCCGCGCCCGGAGAGGTAGCGCGAGTAGTTCTCGATGCCGTTGCAGTAGCCCAGTTCGAGGATCATCTCCAGGTCGAAGCGGGTGCGCTGCTCCAGGCGCTGGGCCTCGACCAGCTTGTTGTTGCTGCGCAGGTAGTCCAGGCGCTCGGCCAGCTCCAGCTTGATCCGGTCCACCGCCTCCAGCAGGGTCTCGCGCGGGGTGACGTAGTGGCTCTTGGGGTAGAAGGTGAAACGCGGCAGCTTGCGGATCACCTCGCCGGTCAGCGGGTCGAAGGCGGCGATGCTCTCCACCTCGTCGTCGAACAGCTCGATGCGGATGGCCTCCATCTCGGATTCGGCCGGGAAGATGTCGATCACGTCGCCGCGCACGCGAAAGCTGGCGCGGGCGAAATCCATGTCGTTGCGCGTGTACTGCAGGTCGGCCAGGCGCCGCAGCAAGGCGCGCTGGTCCAGCTTGTCGCCGCGGTCGACGTGCAGCACCATCTTCAGGTAGGTCTCGGGGCTGCCCAGGCCGTAGATGCACGACACCGTGGTGACGATGATCGCATCCGGCCGCTCCAGCAGGGCCTTGGTCGCCGACAGGCGCATCTGCTCGATATGGTCGTTGATCGAGGCGTCCTTCTCGATGAAGGTGTCCGACGAGGGCACATAGGCCTCGGGCTGGTAGTAGTCGTAGTAGGAAACGAAATACTCCACCGCGTTGTTCGGGAAGAAGCTCTTGAACTCGCCGTACAGCTGCGCGGCCAGGGTCTTGTTCGGTGCCAGCACCAGGGTCGGCCGCTGCACTTGGGCGATCACGTTGGCGATGCTGAAGGTCTTGCCGGAGCCGGTCACCCCGAGCAGGGTCTGGTGCGACAAGCCCGCTTCCAGCCCTTCGACCATCTGCCGGATCGCCTCCGGCTGATCGCCGGCCGGCTGGAAACGGGTGACCAGTTGAAACTCGGACATGACTGACCTCGACAATCGGTTGTGACGCCGCCTGAAAGCGTACGTCAAACCCGGTGAAAAGCGTGCGCACGCTGTCGCGGCACGCGACCTGGCTGGTTATACTAACGGGCCATTTACGCAACCCCTAGCGCCAGTCGTAGCGGGGTGTTGCAAACACCCACCCTCCTCCTCCGAGCTGCCGCATCCATGAGTCTGTTCTCTGCCGTCGAAATGGCTCCGCGCGACCCCATCCTGGGCCTCAACGAAGCCTTCAACGCCGATCCCCGCCCCACCAAGGTCAACCTCGGCGTTGGTGTGTACACCAACGAAGAGGGCCGAATTCCGCTGATGCGCGCGGTGGCCGAGGCCGAGAACGCACTGACGGCAAAACACGCGCCGCGCGGCTACTTGCCGATCGAGGGCATCGCCGCCTACGACCAGGCCGTGCAGACCCTGCTGTTCGGTGCCGATTCGGCCTTGATCAAGGGCGGTCGGGTGATTACCGCCCAGGCCCTCGGTGGCACCGGCGCCCTGAAGATCGGTGCGGACTTCCTCAAGCGCCTGCTGCCGGATGCGACCGTCGCCATCAGCGACCCGAGCTGGGAAAACCACCGCGCCCTGTTCGAGTCCGCCGGCTTTCCGGTACAAAACTACCGCTATTACGACGCCGCCAGCAACGGCGTCAACCGTGGCGGCCTGCTCGAAGACCTGAAGAACCTGCCGGCCCGCTCGATCGTGGTGCTGCACGCCTGCTGCCACAACCCGACCGGCGTCGACCTGACCCTGGAGGATTGGCAAGCGGTACTCGAGATCCTCCGCGAGCGCGAGCACGTGCCCTTCCTCGACATCGCCTACCAGGGTTTCGGCGATGGCATCGAGGAAGACGCCGCCGCCGTGCGCCTGTTCGCCGAGTCCGAGCTGACCTTCTTCGTCTCCAGCTCCTTCTCCAAGTCGTTCTCGCTGTACGGTGAGCGGGTCGGCGCGCTGTCCATCGTCACCGGCTCGAAAGACGAAACCGGCCGCGTGCTGTCGCAGGTCAAGCGGGTCATCCGTACCAACTACTCCAACCCGCCGACCCACGGCGCCAGCGTGGTCGCCACCGTGCTCAACAGCCCGGAACTGCGCGCCATGTGGGAAGCCGAACTGGGCGAAATGCGCGAACGCATCCGCAACATGCGCCTGGCCATGGTCGAACAGCTGGCGGCCCTGGGCGCCAAGCGCGACTTCGGCTTCGTCGCCCAGCAGCGCGGCATGTTCTCCTACTCGGGACTGACCGCCGAGCAAGTGGAACGGCTGAAAAGCGAGTTCGGCATCTACGCGGTCGGTACCGGACGCATCTGCGTCGCGGCACTGAACCAGCGCAACCTGCCGGCCGTCACCCAGGCCATCGCCCAGGTACTCTGAGCCGCTCGGGGGGAAGTCTGAGCACTTGACTTCCCCTTCTTAATCAGTAGGATACGCTCCGTAGTTCCGCGATAGCTCAGTCGGTAGAGCAAATGACTGTTAATCATTGGGTCCCTGGTTCGAGTCCAGGTCGCGGAGCCAAATTCAAAAGCCTCGGTTAATACCGA
>NZ_FNCT01000018.1 GCF_900100495.1 Pseudomonas benzenivorans | reverse complement strand
ATCGAGAAGGCCAAAGCCCAGGTGCGCGCCAAGGTCGAGCATCCATTTCGGGTGATCAAGCGCCAGTTCGGTTATGTGAAGACGCGCTTCCGTGGCCTGGCCAAGAACACCGCACAACTGGTGACGCTGTTCGCCCTGTCGAACCTGTGGATGGCACGCCGACATTTATTGACGAATGCAGGAGAGGTGCGTCTGTAATGCGGGAAATAGCCGCAGCGAGGTGCTCGCAGCGGCTAAAAACACAGACATGAGCGGGTGATCTGAGCGTTTTTGATCGATTTGCCGCTTTTAAAATCAGCGGAGGCTGAAGTCAGCCAGAAATGCATGGCTACTTCAGAGGATCCCTAATATTAGAAGTGGGGATAGCAGTTTTGTATATTCGTTTTTCTTTTATAGCCTTTGTGATACCTCTACGAAGACTGGCTTCACTAATTAAATCTCCTGAGTAGTAGGCAATGGAGAGCTGTGCGATATGTGCATACATTTTTGATTCGCTATTTTTGGCTAGTTTTACTTTTTCTAGTAAAACCCGCTTTGTGGATTCGGATAGTTTAGGAGTCCACTCCATCCTACTTATGCCCGTGGTACTAGCAAACGCAAAACCATAGACAGTTTTGTCAAAATCAACTTGGTGGTCTGATGTCCAACCTTCTAAGAATCTGTCTAGCACCTGGGAGATTCTTGGTGTTGAATATTCGCTTTCTAGACTTCCTAGCCCCCAAAGCCATGTAGCTAGAAATCTAACATGTTTGTCTTCGCTAAAAACAAACCTTTCTAGTCTTTCCGCTAAGTCGGGAGTGATTAGCTTAGCATCATCCTTCATTATTGGCGTTGCACGCCAAAGTATGCCGATAAGCTTAAACAATCCCTTGCATACAATCTCGACGTCGGGTGAATCAAGGAGAGGAAGTAAATCTTTCTCTATTTCTTTAACGCTTAACTCCTCTATTTCATTGTCCGGACCAAGTAAGAGGGCGCATGTATTATTAATCCAAGTATCTCTTGGTGTGTCTTCGTCAATGAAAAGCTCCCAGGCCTGGTTGTAAAGCGCTTTCGCATAAGGTCCCCGGCATAGGGCTTTCCAATCAATGCTGGAGCTCCCTCCTTTTGCAAAGAAGGCGGTGGTTCTAAGCGCAGGGGTAATGGACTCCGGCCCTATCTGTGCTTCTTCAATCAAGCACTGTATAAGGCGAGATACTGGTGCAGGAAGTGCGCCGCCATAATGAGTCCAATCTTTTACAGCAGCGACTTTGCTTTTTTCTCGCACTTTAACTTCAAGCTTGTTTGCTTGTGTTATTAACTCTTCAATTAGCGTGTGCGCTTGTTTGCCAGCCAAAACCGCTGCCATCGGTATAACTTCTTTCCATTCATCAAGAGCTATAAATTTTTTGAGCGGGGTTACGATGGGTTCGTTCTTTTTGTACCCCTTGTAGTTACCTTCGGCAACAGCGACTGCAGCCAAGTATTCCTGAAAAGTTAAGTGTCTAAACTGATAGAAAGGCACGGTCTTGTTGCTTTCTAGTTGATGCCCGGCCTCAACTAATAGGCTTGACCTGAGCTCCACTCTCTTTAAAAAATCGTAAGGCGTGTCACGCGCATATAGTTTGATCTGAGGGACCAGCTCTCTTGCCTCCTCAAGTATGCCGAGCAACTCCTTTTCGGTAGCTGTTTGCTTTCCGGACTTCATAAGCTCGAAGGCAATATATGCCAGTTGTGGAATTGCTTCTTTTAAGCTTAGGGCGTCATGACCTTTGATATTCCAGGTATCTAATAGTACCTCTACTGCTCGCTCATAAAGGCTAACACGATCTGGTGGTAGTCGCCCCGCTCCGTGTTTAACTACAAGAAGCATGGTTAATAGCAGAGGATTTTCTGCTAAACGACTTAGAGATCCGTTGCTTGTAATTCTGTCAGAGAACTGTCTTGCTTCATTTGTTGCCTCTTGATCATTGCTTAGCATGAGCTGATGCCATAGCGTGCAGAGCCCAACTATTTCAGCAGTCCTTAAGGGGGCTAGTTTCCATTTCGAGCAAAACTCACTAATTCTTGGCGCTATTAAGTTGAAGCCAGCCTCCCTGCTTGTTATTACTGCTCTTATTTTTGGGTATTCATCGATGAACTTACGTAAATTATCTACGAATATCTCTCTGTCCGCATCTGCGTGAATTTCATCTAGCCCGTCCACTAGAAGTAGTATTTTTCCATTTTTCAAAAGCGGTTTAATTGCTTCTCCAAATCCGCTTAATGTCTCGCTGCCAAGTATATCTGGGATATTTTTAAGAATCTTGGCTATCGGGAGTTTTATTTGTTCTCGCCATTCTCGGCATTTCAGAAGGATTGGCGTTACATCAAGTTCTGGAAGATCATCATTAGATAGCGCCCGTCGCTCTGGATCTGCATATGCTGCAGCAAGCCGCTTTAAGAGTAGTGTTTTTCCACCGCCAGGCAGTGCAAGTAATGCTATGTGTTGATTGTCTTTGAAAATGTCACCGAACGCCTTTGCTTTGTGAACAGACGCTCGCTGCTGAGGGGGGTTATCTTCTTTTTGATTGCTTTTATCTAACGCTATTACGTTTAACGGTACAAAGAGCTTTTCGATATCAAAGCGCCGCTGGGCTGTGTCTGAGTCGGCCCTTACTCCTTCAATAGTCATTTGGCCGCAGTCTTTGACTAAGATTCTCTTGTATTCGGCAATTGCGGTTTTACTATAGGCTGGTGTGGTGTTTTTTTGGTTGTCTGTAACTTTAGATGGACCAAATAGAGTTTCTAGGTAAGCAGGTAGATCGTTGTGATTTTTACCGTACGAAATTGGCTCAACAAAACCTTGCCAATTCCCATCCTTTAATTTGTCACTCACTTCGTCTTCTAAAGTTAGCGCATAATGCATGTTTGCATTTGCACCAAAGTTATGCCGGGTCCAGCCGATTAGGGCTGTAAGGTTTGGGTCGCTGAATGTTCCATTGCACCCAATAAATAGAAATGTCTTAAACACCCCGAGTGCTCGCTGAAGCAGGTCTCTTTGGGGGTTATCTAAGGTTGATTCGTAATCTCTTACGCCGAGTATACAGGAATCAGGTTTCTTCCAAATTCCATGCAGGTGTAGTATTGAATTTTTGTTTGTTGACCAGTCTTTTAGTTCATGTGTAATTCTTATGTCGGATGAGGGGAGACTGGTACAGCTCTCTGTTAACGTGTCGTAATTAAGGGTGCAAATGGGTACTCTTAAATCTGCGATTTTTTTTAACGACTCTTGTAGCTGTGCATTGCTTGGGGATATTTCACTAAAGCAATTATGCAGCCACCTGGCATATAAATCACCATTCGGTGATCCTAGTTTTCTCCCAAGAAACTCCGCAGACAATAGAAGCTCATCCATGTCGTCTGAGTCTATGAATTCCTGCCAGGATTCATATTGTGTGTCGGTGATCTTGCCTATGGACTTTCCATGGCTATAACCATTCTTAATTAAACCTCTCCATGATAGCTCTGGCTTATTATTTTGTGTTAGCGCTATACTTACGCCTGTGCCAATCACAACTACAAGCTCGTTTCTTTTTATGGCATCATTAATTGCTTTGTGTTTTATGTCCATGATTCGACTTTTAGGAGTGTTATTGGTGTTTTGCTTGAGTGACTTCTTTCGTGCTCGCACTATTCTCAAGGCATCATATGGTTTCCAGCGGGGCATGCAGGCATAAATATTCGGGGGCAGACCACAGTTTTTAGATGGATAGGGTTACCACGTCTTTTCGCGTAGCCCTTCCGTGCACTCCTTTACGTCATCATCAATGACGTTTCCAGGCTTGATGCACTCCTTCATGCTTTTCCGGGTGCCGCGATTCGCTTCCCGCTCGCGCTGATCCTGCATTTTGAGGTTGGCGCGTGCACCTTCGGCCATCGGCCCTTTGCCTCCGGCCATGAACTCAGCGAAGGTTCGGTGCACGCTTTTACTGAATGCTTCCGCATAGGGGGTGACTGCTTCTGCCGCTTCTGCCGCTTGGGTAGCGACTGGCTTTTCTTCGTCAGCCCAAGCTGGCATCGCCATGATTAGTAGCGTGATAAGTGCCTGTTTCATAAGCTTGCTATATTCCTTAGGTCTGGCTATTCGTACAGTTCGGCGTTGACACGTGCATCTGCAGTCTTGTTGTTGATTATTTTTTGGCCGTTCCAATAAGAATTCTTGCTCCACTCTTCCAGAAAGCGCTTCATAGCCCTGCCTCTGTAGTTTGAGCAGTCCATCTGTGTCCATTGCATATTGTGAGGGTCACAGGATGGATGCCTAACGTAGACACTATTGAACTTTGCGAGTTGGACTTTCCAATTGATCGGCGCCTTTCCAGGTGGCGCAATGTACACACCTGAAGGTCTAGCGTTAGCAGTCTGATTAATGGCGGGGGCTTGTGAAGCGGGTGGAGGGCTGCTTAATAGACTTGTCTTTTGTTTCTCTGTCGAGCCATTGACGGTGATGGCTTCAGACAGTTTGTTGAGATTTATCGTGACTCCCCAGCCTTCTTGGTACAGATACGCGAAGCCCATCAGCGTTAATGCAGATATGGCTGCCAATGCCCCATATGGGAGCCAGGGTGTCCTTTGCTTCCGTACTAGATGTGTGGGTTGATCTTCTAAATCTACTCGCATGGCCTTTCCTTAGGTCCTTCGGGCGTACCAGCGCCTAGTCACTTCCTTAGTGATCGCTATCCCGCGTTTTGACCGGTCAAGTTTCGGTTGGCCTCGTCATAGCTTGGGCTCGTCTGCCCGTGCTCGGGCATGACTTCCCCGGTCATCAGCCACCATCGGTACTGTGGAAAAACCCGCCCCAGTATCTCGACCTCGTTGGCGCCGATCCTGGCTTTTCCGCGCTTGATGTTCTGCCATCGCACGTAATCGGTACTCCCGCTCTCCGCTAGCTCTTTCAAGCTGGCCAGCTCAAGCAATTGAAGCCCTCTATCAGAAATTCCTTCGCTCATTAGTAAATGCCATAAGTGTTCTATGTACATTCCGAGCCTTTTGGGTACTATGCACATGTGTATCTAGTACATATTTAGCCGTCATAGGCGCAGCCATTCGCCGGATTATAGGGGCTTTGCATGGAACAGTCCGGACTGGACTTCAGCATTCAGGGAATCGCCAGGCGAGTGCCTTGCACGCCGCCAATCCCCTCAGCCACAGCGCAAGGGCGCGCATTCGAACAAGCAGGAGGCTGCGACCATGGATGATGCCTATGTTCCACTCACCCTGATGCGTCACAACCGGCCGTTGCGCGGGGTGATGATCGATGGCCAGCCCTGGCTGTGCGCCCGCGACTTCGGCCTGTTGATCGGGCATCGGCATCCCGAGCGCATCTGCCGGCTGATGGACGATGACCAGATCCGCACGGTGCGCTTCGCCCAAGCGGGCGGCGGCGAGGAGGAGGTGGCGGTAATCGGCGAGTCGGGGCTGTATCGGGCGTTGTGCCGTTTCAGCCACCCGGAGCAGCGCAACCTGCGCCGCTGGCTCAGCCATGAGGCGCTGCCCACGTTGCGCGACAGCCAGGCCGCGGCTGCGCTTTGCCCCAGGCGCACGCTGATGGCCTGGGACAAGCAGCGGGTCAGCTTGCTGGAGTGGCAGGGCGACCTGTGGATTCCCCTGAGCGAACTGCCCTGGTTCGGCTGCACGGCGCAGGCGAGCCGGCAGCCGGCCCGGCGATTGCTGGGCAGGTGGTTGCGCTGAGCTGCATGGTGGGTGGCGCGCACAGCCAGGTACAAGGGGCGGCGCGACTCACACGCGCAAGCGGCGCTGCCCCCGCGTCATTTCAGGATTTGAGCACGCCGGTGGCCTTGGCGGTGTGCGTGGCGATCATGTCCATCAGCTCCGGCGACAGGCAGTCGTAGGGTTCCAGGCCGAGCGCCTTCAGCCGCGCACGCACGGCGCCCATGATCGCCGGATCGGCGCCGGACTCGATGATCGAGGAGACGAAAGCGGCGAACTGCGGCGCCGACCAGCCCTTCTCCGGCGACAGTTCGGTGTGGATGAAGTCGAACCCGTAGAGCGGGTGCGCGCTGTTCTCGATGCGGCCGTACATATGCACGCCGCACTGGCTGCAGGCGTGCCGCTGGATGGTGGCCTTGGGGTCGACCACCGCCAGCTTCTCGGCATGCTCAGTGACCCTGAGCTTGTCGCGCGGCACCACCGCCACCACTGAGAACAGCGCGCCCTTGGGCTTCCAGCACTTGCTGCAGCCGCAGGCGTGGTTGTAGGCCGATTGCGAGTCGACCTGCACCCGCACGGGGTCCTGGGCGCAGCGGCAGACGAGGGTGCCGCCGGCGAAATCGTCCGCGCCGGCCTGGATACCGTTGTCGACCGACGGATGAATCGAAAATGCACTAGTCATTACCCATCTCCCTAGCTGTGAACGCGAGAAGAAGGTTCCGGGCGACCATCAGAACCGCCCGGGGAGGAATCTAAGCGTAGCAGGGCAGGGGGAGCGAAAGGCCATGCCTCATTAGCTGCAACTGTAGATATCGGCGTTCAACTGCCACGTCTCGGCGGAGCGGGACGCGGGGTAGCGCGGACTCAGGAGCGGAGCGAACAGTCCGCCGTTTGCGGGAAGACGGCGGACTGCTTCGCGAGTACGTCCTACGCGCTAACCCACACTGCGAATTTTCCTGCTGGCACAGAGCGGCCATTCCTTGTCTGGGTGAATCCGTATGGGTGCATGCGGGTCGTCGTTATGCTATCAATGATTGCATTGATCTCATCTGGAGGGGCTATGGCCAGCATTACTATTCGAAACCTGGACGACGATCTCAAGGCGCAACTGCGGGTTGTTGCCGCCAGCCATGGCCGTTCTATGGAGGAGGAGGCCAGGGTGATTATTCGTCAAGCCCTGTCTAAATCCGAAAAGGCTGGAGGGCTGGGGAGCCGTATCCATGCGCGATTCGCTGCGGTGGGAGGCATTGATATGGAACTGCCTGCCCGCAAAGACAAAGCCCGTGCCGCGAGCTTTGACGAATGATCTTACTCGATACCAACGTGCTATCGGAGCTGATGCGGGCTAAGCCTTCGTCCCAAGTCTTGGCGTGGGTTGATGCCCAGTCTTCAAGCGAGCTGTTCATCAGTGCCATTACCGTTGCCGAGATCCTCTACGGCATCGCCCGCATGCCTGATGGCAAGCGCAAACAAGGTTTGCTAGAGCTGGCGACGCTGATGTTTGAAGAGGATTTTGCCGGTCGCATTTTGCCGTTTGATACAGAAGCGGCTGTTCACTATGCAGGCTTAGCGGCTGAGAGTGAGGCGAAAGGGAAGGTCGTGGATATGGCTGACGGGCAGATCGCTGCAATCGCCGCTTTGCATGATGCGCGAGTCGCTACGCGCAATGTTCGTCACTTCGACTACCTGGGCGTTCCCGTTATCAATCCTTGGGAAGCTTGAGATGGTCAGTCGGTCAGTAGGCACGTCGTAGTCACTTCGGCAAACAAAAAAGGGCTTAGCTTTCGCTAAACCCTTGTTTTGTTTGGTGGCTACGCAGGGACTTGAACCCCGGACCCCAGCATTATGAATGCTATGCTCTAACCAGCTGAGCTACGTAGCCGAGTGGCGCGCATTATTCGCGTCCTGGGCTTGGCTGTCAAGCCTGGAGCGCGAAGTTTTCTACGCGCGATCAAGCGCTTAGGCGTTGAACAGGAGGTCGCCGCGAAAAGTCCCGCGGTTGCTCGTTTTTGCAGTCACGGCCCCTCTGCTGCAGTCACTTTCATTGCTTTTTTCGGTCGCTGACCCACTTGGACCGCGAGCAGCTTTTCGCCCGCTATCCCTTCGCACCGAGAGCCTTCCGGGTGCCGTTCACATCAACCGGCGCATTGTTGGCTGGCTTGAGCACGAGCTGGATGCTTGGCCGAGCAGCGTGCCATTGCTCGTCAAAAAGGCTCATCGGCAAACGGATAGTGGCGTGAATCCTGTGTTTATGCGCAAGCCGTGCAGGGCGTAGGAGCGGCGGGGCGCCTAGCCGGGGCCGACCTAGGTCATGCTCGCGATGCTTTTTGCAGGCATGCCCTATCGCGGCCATGGGCCGCTCCTACGAACTTCGGCGTCCCCCGCTGGCGCAGTGCTCTTTTGACGCGTCCTTTTGGGTGGCGGCGGCGGTGTAGACTGGCGGCGTACATCTCTCGGGCGCTGGACCTTACCTCATGATCGCCGCCGCACTGCTTTCGTCCACCAGCCAGACCGCGGGCTGGCTCCTGTATCTGCCAGCGCTGCTCTGGGCGGTATGGCGGGCGCCTTGGCTGGAGCTGTTCAGCGATCTGCGGCGCCAGCATCTGCTGCTCGGCACGGCCTTCGCGCTGTTTCTGCTGTGGCTGGTGCGGCGCGATTTCGATTCGGGGTTGTCCTACCACCTCATCGGCATGACTGCGGTGACCCTGCTGCTCGACTGGCCGCTGGCGATCCTGGCTGGCCTGGTCGCCCAACTGGGGATGTTACTGCTGGGCCGCCAGGACCTGGCGGCCCTGGGCCTGAATGGCGCCTTGCTGGTGCTGATTCCGGTGCTGGTCACGGAGCTGTGCGCCTTTCAAGTCGAGCGCGCGCAGCCGCGCAATCTGTTCGTTTACATCTTCTGCAGCGGCTTTTTCCCCGCCGCGCTGGCCGCCTTGCTGTGTGTCCTGGCGGGGCTGGGCGTGCTCTGGGTCGATGGGCTGTTCCCGATGCCGCCCTGGCTCGGGGATTTCGTCGGCTATCTGTGGATGGTGATGTTTCCCGAGGCCTTTATCAACGGCATGGTCGTCAGCGCGTTGGTGGTGTTCTGTCCGGAGTGGCTGGAAACCTTCAATCGCACGCGTTACCTGTCGGCACCCTGGAAGGACGACAACAAGTCGCTTTGATGGCAGGGGCTTCGGCACATTGATCGGCGCTGCCGGATTGACCCAGGTCAACGGTGCTGGCCGCCAGCCTGGCACGCTCTGTCGATGATGGTGGGCTGCAGCGGATCACCGCCCACCCATCCCAGGGTTGAAATCAGTGGAGGCAACAAACATGGGCGTGCATGAGTGGGCCAGGCAGGAAATCGAGCAAAGCCTGCAGCGGGCGCAAGGGCAGGGCTTCGATCCTGCGTTGGGTTTGCGCGCCTTGCTCAGCGCGGTGGTGGAGCGCAGCCGCGGCGAGCGTGACGCGCAGGATCTGGCTGCCGAGTTGCAGTTCCTCGCCGACAACCTGGATGATGGGCGCGATTACGGTTTTATGCGGCCTTGAACCGCCCGTAGGGTGCGCTATGCGCACCAGTTTCCGAGCCAATGGCGTGGACTTGCTGGTGCGCGCGGCCTACGACTCAGCTTTCAATGCGCGCGGGGCGGCAGGTCGCCGGAGAATAGCTCGTCTTCCAGTTCGTTACCGGGGATCGCGTGCTCTTCCGAGGCCCAGGCGCCCAGATCGATCAGTTTGCAGCGTTCCGAGCAGAATGGCCGGTTCGGGCTTTGCGGGCCCCATTCGACCGGGGCGCCGCAGGTTGGACAGGCGACTGTGGTTGGGGTGCTCATGGTTGGCCTCCGCGTAAGCTCAGGTAGAAGTTGTGCAAGCGTTCGACCTCGCCTCGCAGCCAGTTTAAATCACGATCGTTGACCAGCACATCGTTGGCATGACGCAGGCGTTCCTCCCGGCTGGCCTGTGCCTTGAGGATGGCCTGCACCTGTTCGGCCGAGGTCTGGTCGCGCTGCATGGTGCGCTGCACCTGCAACTCTTCAGGGGCGTCGACTACCAGCACGCGCTGGGCCAATCGGTGCTGGCCGGATTCAATCAGCAATGGCGACACCAGAATCGCGTAGGGTGATTCGGCGCGTGCGAGGAACTGCGTGATTTCCTGGCCGATCAGCGGATGCAGCAGCGCCTCCAGCCAGCGGCGCTCGTCGGCATTGGCGAATACCCGTGCACGCAGGGCGGCGCGGTCCAGCTGGCCATCGGGCTGCAGCACCGCGGGGCCGAAATGCTCGATGATCTTATCCAGCGCCGGGCGGCCGGGCTCGACCACCCAGCGCGCGGCGTGATCGGCATCGACCAGATGCACGCCCTGGTCGACGAAGCACTGCGCGACTGCGCTCTTGCCGCTGCCGATGCCGCCGGTAAGGCCAAGAATCCAGGGTTTCATGATCGGGTGTGGATCTCGCGGCCGGTAAACAGGTTGATGATTGTAATGTAGGCGCCGGCTCGCTGGCGAATACCCGCCATACCACCGCCCGTAGGGTGCGCTGTGCGCACCAACGTCCGAGGCAATGGTGTGGGTTCATTGGTGCGCGCGGCGCACCCTACGATGGCTGGTGGCTAACGAAACCCGGCGATCTGCAGGTAGGAGCCGGTGATCTGCCCGCCCCAAAGCAGGGCGATCCAGCCGGCGAGCGCCAGGTAGGGGCCGAACGGGATCGGCGTGCTGGTTTCGGCGTTGCGCAGGCGCAGCATGATCACCCCGAGCACGGCGCCGACCAGCGACGACAGCAGGATGGTCAGTGGCAGCACCTGCCAGCCGCCCCAGGCGCCGAGCATGGCCAGCAGCTTGAAGTCGCCATAGCCCATGCCTTCCTTGCCGGTCACCAGCTTGAACAGCCAGTACACCGACCACAGGCTCAGGTAGCCGGCGATCGCGCCCCACAGTGCGGCTTCCAGGCTGGTGAACAGGCCGAAGTAGTTGGCGATCAGCCCCAGCCACAGCAGCGGTAGCACCAGTGCATCCGGCAGCAACTGGTGGTCGGCGTCGATCAGGCTCATCGCCAGCAAGCCCCAGGTCAGCAGCAGCATGCCGGCGGTCTGCCAGCTCAGGCCGAAGTGCCAGGCCACATAGGCCGAAAGCACGCCGCAAGCCAGCTCGACCAGCGGGTAGCGCAGGCTGATCGGTGCCTTGCAGCTGGAGCACTTGCCGCGCAGGAACAGGTAGCTGAGCAGCGGGATATTCTCCCAGGCGCGAATCTCATGGCCGCAATGTGGGCATCTTGAATGCGGCAGGATCAGGTTGAAGATGGGCCCGTTGGGTAGCGCAGGCAGTTCCAGGATTTCCCTGGCCTGGGCTTGCCAATCGCGCTGCATCATCAGCGGCAGGCGATAGACCACCACGTTGAGGAAGCTGCCGATCAGCAGGCCCAATACCAGGCCAACAAAAGCGAAGGCCGGCAAATTGCCGGCCAGGAAGTCTAGCGTCATAAGTCAGCCAACCACCGAGCCCAACTGGAAGATCGGCAGGTACATGGCCACGATCAGCCCGCCTACCAGCACGCCGAGCACCGCCATGATCATCGGTTCCATCAGGGTGGTCAGGTTGTCGACCGCGTTGTCCACCTCGGCCTCGTAAAAGCCCGCGACCTTGTCGAGCATCTCGTCCAGCGAGCCGGACTCCTCGCCGATGGCGGTCATCTGCACGGCCATGCTCGGGAAGATGCCGGTGGTGCGCATCGAGAAGTTCAGCTGGGTGCCGGAGGAGACATCGTTGCGGATCTTGTACACGGCGGTGCGGAACACCACGTTGCCGGTGGCGCCGGCCACCGACTCGAGGGCATCGACCAGGGGTACCCCGGCGGCGAAGGTGGTCGCCAGGGTGCGCGCATAGCGTGCGACCACCGCCTTGTAGAGGATGTCGCCGACGATAGGGGCTTTCAGCAGGGTGCGATCGAGGAAGTCGCGAAACTTCTCCGAGCGCTTGTACGCTGCCTTGAAGGAAAAAGCCGCGGCAAATATGCCGAAGATAAAGACGTACCACCATTCCTGCAGGCCGCGCGACATGTTCACCACGATCTGGGTGAAGGCCGGCAACTCGGCGCCGAAGCCTTGGAACACCGCCTCGAACTGCGGTACCACCTTGATCAGCAGGATGGCGGTGACGATGATCGCCACCACGATCACGGCGATGGGGTAGGTCATGGCCTTCTTGATCTTGGCCTTGAGCGCTTCGGTCTTTTCCTTGTAGGTGGCGATGCGGTCCAGCAGGGTTTCCAATGCGCCGGATTGCTCGCCCGAGTCGACCAGGTTGCAATACAGGTCGTCGAAGAACAGCGGCTTCTTGCGCAGCGAGGCGGCAAAGCTGTTACCCGCGGCGACCTCCTGTTTAACCTCGTCGACCAGTTTACGCATATTCGGGTTTTCGAAGCCTTCGCCGATGATGTCGAAGGATTGCAGCAGCGGCACCCCGGCTTTCATCATGGTGGCCATCTGCCGGGTGAACAGGGCGATGTCCAGCGGCTTGATCTTCTTGCCCTCGCCGAACAGCGACGCGGCCTTCTTGCGCACCTTGAGCGGGTTGATGCCCTGCTTGCGCAACTGGGCCTTGATCAGGGCGGGGGATTGCCCCGTCAGCTCACCTTTTATTTTTGCGCCTTTCTTATCGGTACCTTCCCAGGCAAAGACACTGGTTTTTAGAGCTTTGGCCGCCATGGATTAGTCCTTGGTCACGCGGTTGACTTCTTCCAGGCTGGTGATGCCGTGCATCGCCTTCACCAGTCCGGATGTGCGCAGGTCATTGAAACCGTCGGATCTCGCCTGCTTGGAGATAGCGATGGAGTTGCCTTCTTCCATGATAAGCCCTTGCAGTGCCGGCGTGATTTTAACTACTTCATAAATACCGACCCTGCCCTTGTAGCCACCCGAGCAGTGATCGCAGCCGACCGGACCATAGAGCTTGAAGCTGCCGAGCTTGTCTTCGGGGAAGCCTTCCTTGAGCAGCGTCTCGCGCGGGATCGTCACTTCCTTCTTGCAACTGCCGCACAGCTTGCGCGCCAGGCGCTGGGCGATGATCAGGTTGACCGAAGTGGCGATGTTGAACGAGGGCACGCCCATGTTGCGCAGGCGCGTGAGGGTTTCCGCGGCGCTGTTGGTGTGCAGGGTGGACATCACCATGTGCCCGGTCTGCGCTGCCTTGATGGCGATTTCCGCGGTTTCCAGGTCGCGGATCTCGCCGACCATGATGATGTCCGGGTCCTGGCGCAGGAAGGCGCGCAGGGCCTGGGAGAAGTCCATGCCGTGCTTGGGGTTGACGTTGACCTGGTTGATCCCCTCCAGGTTGATCTCCACCGGGTCTTCAGCGGTGGAGATGTTCACGTCCGGGGTGTTGAGGATATTCAGGCCGGTATACAGCGATACGGTCTTGCCCGAGCCGGTGGGGCCGGTGACCAGGATCATCCCCTGCGGTTGCTTGAGGGCGGTCATGTAGAGGTCCTTCTGCTCCTCTTCGTAGCCCAGCGCGTCGATGCCCATCTGCGCGCTGCTGGGGTCGAGGATCCGCATGACGATCTTCTCGCCCCACAGGGTGGGCAGGGTGTTGACCCGGAAGTCGATGGCCTTGGTCTTGGAGATCTTCATCTTGATCCGGCCGTCCTGCGGCTTGCGCCGCTCGGAGATATCCAGTGCCGACATGACCTTGAGCCGCGCGGAAATCCGGCTGGCCAGCTGGATCGGCGGCCTGGCCACCTCATGCAGCATGCCGTCGGTACGAAAGCGCACCCGGTAGACCTTCTCGTAGGGTTCGAAGTGCAGGTCCGAGGAGCCACCCTTGATCGCGTCCAGCAGCATCTTGTTGATAAAGCGCACCACCGGGGCGTCGTCGGAGTCCTGGGTGGCGCCTTCGTCCTTGTTGTCATCCACGGCCTGGACATCCACGCCATCCAGGTCGACGTCGGCCAGGTCCTCCATGCCGCTGGTGCCGCTGTCGAAGAAGCGTTCGATGGCCTCGCCGAGCTTGTCGTCCTCCACCAGCAGGGCTTCGGTGCTGATCCCTGTGCTGAACTGGATATCGGTCACGGCCTGGTGGTTGGTCGGGTCGGACAGCGCGACGAACAGCTTGTTGCCGCGCCGGTACAGAGGCAGTACGCGGTGCTGGCGGCAGAGCTTCTCGCTGACCAGTTCGCGCGGCTGGCTGTCCTTGTCGATGGCGGAGAGGTCGCACAGCGGCACGCCGAACTGTTCGGCGGCTATCTCGGCGATGGCCCGGCTCTTGGCCAGCTTGTTCTGTACCAGGTAGGACACCAGCGGGATCTTGTTGCGCAGCGCCTGGGCGTGGGCCTGGGCGGCGCTGCGCTCATCCAGCAGTTCGGCTGCCACCAATTGGCGCGCTAGCCCGGTCAGGGTGGGGGTTTCGTTCATTGCGCTCTGCTAATCGAAGGGAGGCGGATGCCGGTGATTTATAGCCTACTGGCGCGCCAAGCCCAAGTGCTGGATGGGTCGGTGACAAAAAAGGTCAGTAGCTGCCGCAATGCAGGTGAGCCAAATGCGGCGCTGGGCGGGCAAGCCCCTAGAGTGGCCGGTATTGGCGAGTTGGCACGGCATCTGCTCTGTCCCTGCCAGGTCGCTGACCTTAACCACAAATAGGAGCTTGTCCATGAAGTCTCTCAAGAAGCAAAAGGGTTTTACCCTGATCGAGCTGATGATCGTGATCGCGATCATCGGTATTCTCGCAGCCATCGCCATTCCGCAGTTCAACGAGTACCGCGCCAAGGCCAACGATACGTCCGCGGTGGCCGATGCCAAGAACGGCATTACCGCAATCATTTCTTCGTTGAAGTAAGTTAGAGCCTTGGAGGCGTAAAAATGAAAAAGATTACTTTGTTGCTGGTTGGCCTAATGGCTTCTGGCGTGGCTTCTGCTGAAACTGTTGATCTTGTAGCACCGTCCACTTCTGTGGATCGTGTGACTTGCACCCTGCTGAACGAAGACGTGAGCATCAACCTGACCACTAACGTCGTCGGTGCAGTTGCTTGTGATACTACAGGTATCGCTATTGCCACTTGCCATACCGCTGGGCGTACCACCAACCGCTCGCAGGAGGTAACAACCTGTACCGATCCGACCGATCCGACCACTTGCACTACTGCGGTTGAGGTTGTTACTGGTCCGGCCGTTCCTTATGCCACCACAGCTAAGGGTACTGTGACTAATGAATACCCATCGTCCGCTGCCTGCGATGCTGCTGCTGTCCAGGGGGTAGCTGAAGAGTTTCAACCGTAAGCGGTTTTCTTGGCTCTGCTTGGAGAGGAGGGAGGGGACCCTCCCTCTTCTGTGGTAATGGCAAATTTTTTGGTTAAAACCTTGCTAGTCGAGGTGCGTCGGATCGTAGGATGGAATCGCCGAAAGCGCTTCCGTCGGTTGCCGCGATTCGACACCAATTCAGATATTCTCCATTTGCGTAAATCAGGCTGCTGTTTTTTATTTTTTAATTTGTCCGACGAATAGTATCTTCACTCACGTCGTTTTTTATTTCCGCTAGATTCTGCCCAGCTAAACAATGCCTATCTTTCGCGATTTCCTGACTGCACTGCACCTGGCGCTTAAGGCGAAATTCGCCTGGATGGCCGTCGGCGTCCTGCTGGTGGTGGCGCTGGCCACCCTATTGTCCGCCTATTTCGGTGGTCGCCAGCCGGCGACCGTGGCGCTGGATGTGGGCTTTTCCACCATCCGCCTGCTGCTGCCGTTGCTGATCGTATTGCTGGTGCAGGAGCTGCTGTCGCGCGAGTTCGACAAGCGCTATTACCTCAGCTCGCTGACCTACCCGCGGGCGCGCAGCAGCCTGTTGCTCGGGCGTTTCGCCGCGGTGCTGGCGCTGCTGCTCGGCGTGCTGCTGGCGCTGGGCCTGTTGCAAATCGGCCTGGCGCGCCTGATCGGCGCCGCCTACCCCCAGGCCACGCCGGTGGCGCTGGGCCAGCCCTACCTGGTCGTCATGGCCTTTATGGCCCTCGACCTGCTGGTACTGGCCACGCTGGCCTGCCTGCTGGCCGTCGTCGCCTCGACGCCGAGCTTCGTCCTGATTGGCACCTTCGGCTTTATGCTGGTGGCGCGCTCCTATGGGGCCATCGTCGAGTTGCTCGGCCACGATGCCGGACTGGTGAGCAACACCGAGGGCTATCGCGCCAGCCTCGGCGTGCTCGGCTATCTGCTGCCGGATCTCGGCGCGCTGGATGTGCGCATGCTGGTGCTCTATGGCAAGCCGGAGTTCCTCCCGGTCGACTGGCCCTGGTTGCTGCTGAGCAGCCTGGGCTATGCCGTCGCCCTGCTGGCGCTGGCGGTCTGGGCGCTGCAGCGCAAGCGGTTCGCCTGAGCATGCCTGGCCGTCGTTCCTGGCCCTTGCTGCTGGTGCTGCTCGGCTTCGGCCTATTCTTCGCGGCCTCGCAGTGGCGCGCCCAGGTGCCCGAGCAGGCGCCGCCGGTCATCGAGGGGCGCGTGGTGATCGCCGCGCCGGTATTGCTGGCGCTGTTCGGCGGCGACCGCTTCCTCGCGGCCAACCTGGAAACCATGCGCCTGGCAGCCACCGGCGTGGACTGGGGGCAGGCCGACACCGGCTACCTGATCCGTGCCCAGCAGGAGGTGGCCGAGCTCAATCCCTGCCATGAAGACAACTACTACCTGGCCAACGGCCTGCTGACCTGGGGTGGAGCGGATCGCGAGGGCACCGAGGTACTGCGTCGGGCCATGCACTGCCGTTTCTGGGACGAGCTGCCGGCCTTCTTCTACGGCTTCAATCAGGCGTTCTTCAACAAGGACATCGCCGAGGCCAGCCGTGCGCTGGAACTGGCGGCCCAGCGCGCCACCGGCAACGCGGCCGGCTTTCGCAAGCTGGCGGTGATGCTGCGCGCGGAAAGCTTCGCCGACGAGCAGCTGGCCCTGGATTACCTGATCCGCCAGCGCGACGCGGCCAATGACCCCAAGCTGCAAGGCATGCTCGACAAGCGGGTGCTGCGCCTGCAGGGCCTGGTGGCCCTGCGCGAGGCGCAGCGGCGCTACGAGGCGGACAACGGCGCGCTGGTCAACCTGCAGCAACTGGTTGAGGCCGGTCTGCTCGAGTCCCTTCCGGACGACCCGCTGCGCCTCGGTTACGAGCTGAAAGATGGCCGGATCATCCTGAAGAAAATGAAGATTGCCGGCATGGAGGATCAGTCATGAGTGCGGCCCTGGAGTTTCATGGCGTCAGCCAGACCTTTCACGTCAAGGGCAAGTCGGTGCAGGCGCTGCGCGAGGTCAGCTTCAGTCTGCGCGAGGGCGAGGTGTTCGGCTTCGTCGGCCCCAATGGCGCCGGCAAGTCCACCACCATCAAGGTCATGCTCGACCTGATCAATGACTACTCGGGCGAGGTGACGCTCTACGGCACCTCCTCGCGCAACCCCAGGTCGCGCGAGGGCGTCGCCTACGTCCCGGAAACCCCGGCGCTGTACGAGCAGTTCACGCCGCTGGAAATCCTGCGCATGGCGCTGTCCATGTACGGCATTCGCCGGGCCGACGAGAAGGCCTGGTGCATGAGTTGGCTGGAGCGTTTTTCGGTGGCGGAAAACGCCAATCGGCGCATCCGCGAGCTGTCCAAGGGCAATGTGCAGCGCGTCGCCCTGGCGCATGCCATGGTGGTACAGCCCAAGCTGCTGGTGCTCGATGAGCCGCTGTCCGGCCTCGACCCGGTCGGGCGCAAGGATGTGGTGGATATCCTCAACGACTACAAGCACCAGGGCGGGGCGATCTTCTTCACTTCCCATGTGCTGCATGACGTCGAGCGCATCGCCGACCGCTTCGGCTTCATCAACAAGGGCGAACTGCTGACCGTGCGCTCGCCGCGCGAGCTGGCCGCCGAGCGCGCCGACCATATGCTGGTGCGCTTCAATGCCACGCATGCCATCGAGCCGGGCGCGCGCCAGTTGCGCGAAGGCGAGTACGAGTGCGAAGTCAGCCAGCAGGCGCTGCCGGCCTTTATCGCCCGGCTCAACCTGATCGGTGGCCACTTGCTCACGGTGAAGCCGGCGGTATCGCTGGAAACCGTGTTCTTCAAGATCCTCGACGACGCCGCCCGCAGTGCAGAGCCGGTGAAGATGCCGGCGCCATTGCCGTCAAGCGATGTGTTGGCGTAGGCCCGCCAAGAAGCCCGCGCTTCGTCTACACGGGGCGCAGGATCGCGACGTTTCGCACGGCCCGTAGGGTGCGCTGTGCGCACCAACAAAACCCACGCCACGGCCTCGCTCGGACGCTGGTGCGCACGGCGCGCCCTACCGGCGGCGGCCCGGCCCGAGGTCAGTGGCGTCGGCCTAGGCGCTTGCGCCGTTTACCGCGACCTGTTTGCGCTTACAGGCTCAGCCGCATCGACAAATCCACCGCCTTCACGTCCTTGGTCAGCGCGCCGATCGAGATGTAGTCCACGCCGGTTTCGGCGATCGTGCGCAGGGTGCTCTCGTTGATCCCGCCGGAGGCTTCCAGCTTGGCGCGGCCCTGGTTGAGGGCGACGGCGCGGCGCATGTCGTCCAGCGACAGTTCGTCGAGCATGACGATGTCGGCGCCGGCGTCGAGGGCTTCGCGCAGTTCTTCCAGGCTTTCCACTTCGACTTCCACCGGTTTGCCAGGGGCGATGGCGTGGGCGGCTTGTACGGTTGCCGCGATGCCGCCGCAGGCGGCGATGTGGTTTTCCTTGATCAGGAAGGCGTCGTACAGGCCGATGCGGTGGTTGTGGCAGCCGCCGCAGGTGACTGCGTATTTCTGTGCCAGGCGCAGGCCGGGCAGGGTTTTGCGGGTGTCGAGCAGTTTCACCGCGGTGCCCTGCACCAGGTCGGCATAGTGCTGGCAGCGAGTCGCCACGGCGGAGAGGGTCTGCAGGAAGTTCAGGGCGCTGCGTTCGCCGCTGAGCAGGGCGCGGGCCGGGCCTTCCAGGTGGAACAGGGCCTGGTTGGGCGCAACGCGCTGGCCGTCGCGGACTTGCCAGTGCACCGCCACGCGCGGATCGAGCCGGCGAAACACCGCGTCGACCCAGGCGGTGCCGGCGATCACCGCGGCCTCGCGGGTGATCACGCTGGCGTGGGCCAGGCGTTCGGCCGGGATCAGTTGGGCGGTGATGTCGCCGCTGCCAATGTCCTCGGCCAGGGCGCGGCGCACGTTGGCCTCGATTTCGGCGGTGAGGTCGGCGAGGGTGAGATTGGGCATGACGGGCTCCACGGTCTGGGTCGGGCGATTATAGGGATAGCCGGCGGCCGATGCAGCGGGATTGGCTGGTGTTTATCGGATGAACGGTTGCCAAGGTCCATGCTCGTCCAGGTGGCGTGCCTGTTACGGATGGGCCGTGGGCCGTGCCATCCCGGTCGGCGGGCGCCCGTGGCGGCGCTGGCTGCCGGATAGCCAGGGGCTATGCTAATCAGTGGCAGGCCTCGCTGGCGGAGGGGTTGATAGGTATTGCGCCGCTCCCCTGGCTGAGGGTCATATGCAGTGGTTTTCGACGGCAGTGGTCGAATGTCGTGTGGGTAGCCGTTGGGAGGCTGGTGCGTTGCATCTGTGACTTGGGTCATGTCTGGAAGAAAAGTCAGCTTGGTATGTGCGGGCGCATCCCTATAATGGCTTTACTTTTATAAATATTGGCGCCAGGGTTTTGACGTTACGGATGACGCTCAGTTGATCGCTGTGCAGATCGGTCGCCCAAGAGGGGCAGTCTGCAGGAGACTCGCAATGAAGACTGATGCGAAAGTGGTGCACCTGAGCAAGGTGGCCTCCGAGCAGTCTCACACTTCGCCGGTAGGAAGGCTGCCCGTGGCGCTCATCCAAGTGCGTGACA
Organism: Pseudomonas benzenivorans; assembly: GCF_900100495.1. GTDB lineage: Bacteria > Pseudomonadota > Gammaproteobacteria > Pseudomonadales > Pseudomonadaceae > Aquipseudomonas > Aquipseudomonas benzenivorans. The sequence goes on along the minus strand of NZ_FNCT01000018.1, from coordinate 88,783 downwards.
AAGCTGCGCAACAGCTCAAGCAGGCCCTGCAGACGCTGTTCGACAATGCCGACGATACCCTGTTCGAGATGGCCGACCGCGCCACCAGCAATCCCGAGCAGAATACCTTCTTCGAAGCCATGCGCGATTTGCGCCTGAAGCGCAAGAGTATCGAGCGTGGCTTCCTGCAAAAAGTCTTCGAATCCTTCGGCGCGCTCAATCAGTACGAAATCGGCAAGCCAGCGGCTCTGGATGCGGTGTCGTTCGAGAGCCTGTCGCTGGTGCAGAACGATGAGCTGGAGGAGTCCGTGGCGCTGGACGCGATGGTCGCCAAGGTCATGAGCCGCGACGGCATGGCGGTCAACCACCTGACCACCCGGATGAATGCCCTGGTCAGCAAGAAGCTGGACGACCGCGCCAACCCGCTGGGCCCGGCCGCGCTTTGCGGGTTCTTCCTGGATGCCTGTGGCAGTCTGGGGGTGGAGATCAAGGTCAAGCTGATCATTCTCAAGCTGTTCGAAAAATATGTGTTGGCCGACCTCGATCAGCTCTACGCCGAGGCCAACCAGGCCCTGGTCGGGGCCGGTGTGTTGCCGGAATTGAAGTCGGCGCCGGCGCGGCGCACCCCCAGCCGCACTACAGCGGCGCGGGGCGCGCGCGAGTCAGCCGCGGGGCAGGGCGGCAGCGGCGGCGCGTATGCCGACGAAGGCGTGCAGGAAGTGTTCGGTGCCCTGCAGGAGCTGCTTTCGCAGGCGCGCGGCACCGCCATACCGCGGCGCGAGATGCCAGCCAATGCCTTGCCGATCTCCAGTCACGACTTGATGCGCTTGCTGTCCCACATGCAGCAACGGGCTCCCATCCAGGTGAGCGATGACTTCGACCTGCGCGAGCAGCTCGAACTGCTGCTCGGTCGCGCCAGTGCCAAGAGCGGCAAGGCCCGGGTGGTCGGCGAGGTGGACGAGGACGTGATCAACCTGGTGTCGATGCTGTTCGAGTTCATTCTCGATGACCGCGTCTTGCCGGACTCGTTGAAGGCCCTGATCGGCCGCTTGCAGATCCCCATGCTCAAGGTCGCGGTGCTCGACAAGACCTTCTTCAGCCGCGGCAGCCACCCGGCGCGGCGCCTGCTCAACGAAATCGCCTCCGCCGCCCTGGGCTGGGGCGAGCAGGACGACACGCAACGCGACAGCCTGTACCTGAAGATCGAGCAGGTGGTGCAGCGGTTGCTCAACGACTTCGTCGACGATCCGGTGATTTTCTCCGAGTTGCTGGCGGATTTTCTCGCCTATACCGGCAATGAACGGCGGCGCAGCGAATTGCTCGAACAGCGGACCCGCGACGCCGAGGAAGGCAGCGCCAGGGCCGAGCTGGCGCGACGTCAGGTCGAGTTGGCGCTGAATGAGCGGCTGTTGGGCAAAAAACTGCCCGAGGTGGTGGTGCGCTTGCTGCAGGAGGCGTGGAGCAAGGTATTGATGCTCACCTGCCTCAAGCATGGCGTGGACTCGCCGGCTTGGCAGGCCGCGTTGGCGACCATGGACGACCTGGTCTGGAGCGTGGCGCCGCACGAGGATCCGGAGGCGCGGCTGCGTCTGCTCGAACTGGTGCCGGGGCTGCTCAAGGCCTTGCGCGAAGGCATGGCCAGCGCCGCCTTCGACCCGTTCTCCACCGGCGAATTCTTCAGCCAGTTGGAAACCTTGCACGTGCAGGCCTTCCATCGCTTCAGGCGCGCCATGCCCGAGGCGGCGCAAGATGACGACGAGGCGCTGGTGCCCGCTAGCGACGATCAGCCGCGGGCACCCTCGGCCGAGTCGGGAATCGAGCTGCCGTTGCTGGAGTTGGGAGCGGCCGAAGAAGCGGATGAGCCGGCGATGGTCGAGGTGGTCGAGGAGATCATCCTGCTGGCGCCCGGTCAAAGCCGTGCGGTGGAGCAGGAAGTCAGCCTGCCGGATGACGATGAAAGCCTGGAACTGGTGGACAACCTGCGGGTGGGCAGCTGGGTCGAGTTCCAGGAGGACGAGGAGCACAAGCTGCGCTGCAAGCTGGCGGCGGTGATCAAGCCGACCGGCAAGTTCATCTTCGTCAACCGCACCGGCATGAAGGTCCTGGAGAAAACCCGCATGGGCCTGGCCGTGGAGTTTCGTCGCAATGCCATCCGCCTGCTCGACGATGCGCTGCTGTTCGACCGCGCGCTGGAGTCGGTGATCGGCAACCTGCGCAAGCTCAAGGGCGCCTGATAGGAGGCGTCCTGCCGGCTCTCGTCGAAGCGGCGGGGACGCCCGGTCCCATGGCTGCGAAGGTGTCTGGCCGCGCGCGGATCGCGGGCATGGCCCGCTCCTACAAGTAATTGCTGCATGCAACAGGTAACTGGGACATAGCCTTTGCATTGGCCAAGAGATACCGGCATACCGCAAATCCGCCCCCTCTCCCTTCCAGGGAGAGGGTTGGGGTGAGGGTGCAATGGCAAGCCCCCCGCAGCCTGCGAAGCGGTAGCAAGCAGGCAGTCGAAGCCCCGTCGTTTGGCGCCCTGCAGGGTCAGCGCTTGGCCCTGATGGCCGGCTGCTCTAGAGTGAGGGCTCGTTCGAGGAGCCTTTATGCAGCTGGATCCCACCAGTGGTTGGTGCCATGGCATACGCCACTGTCCTTCGCCCAATTGCAATGTGCGCCCGCAGGGCGAGATTTCCCTGCTGGTGATCCATAACATCAGTCTGCCGCCGGGCCAGTTCGGTACCGGCAAGGTGCAGGCGTTCTTCCAGAATCGCCTGGTGGCGGAGGAGCATCCCTACTTTGCCGGGATCGCGACGTTGCAGGTGTCGGCGCATTTCCTGATCGAGCGTGACGGCGCGATCACCCAGTTTGTCTCCTGTAATGAGCGCGCCTGGCATGCCGGCCAGTCCAGCTTCGGCGGGCGGGAGAACTGCAACGACTTTTCCCTGGGGATCGAGCTGGAGGGCACCGACGAGCAGCCGTTCACCGACGCGCAATATGCCGCATTGGTGGCGCTGACGCGGGTGTTGCAAAGGACGTACCCGGCGCTCACCCTGGACCGCATATGCGGGCACAGCGACATTGCGCCGACGCGCAAGACGGATCCTGGCCCGGCTTTCGACTGGCCCCGTTTGCGCGCGGCACTCATGGATAAAAAGGAGTAGTTATGAGTTTCCTGGTGTTGCTACTGGTGCTCTGGGTAGAAAAATTCTCCGCCTGGCGCAGCAATATCCAGCAGGACGGTCCCTGGTTGCGCCTGCTGGCCAAGGCCGAGCGGCAAGCGGACTTCATCGAGAGCCCCTGGCTGGCGATCATGCTGCTGGTGGTTCTGCCGCTGGTGGTCCTGGCGTTGCTGCTGGCCCTGCTCGAGCCGTTGGCCTACGGTTGGCTGGCCTTGCCGGTACACCTGTTGGTGCTGATCTACAGCCTGGGGCGTGGCGATTTGCAGGCGGCGCTCGGGCCGTTTCGCGACAGTTGGCGGCGCAGCGACAGCGAGGCCGCCTACCTGGTGGCGCGGCGCGATCTGGCCCTGGAGGCAGAGGAGGAGGGCGCGCTGTTGCAAGGCGTCCAGGGCTACCTGGTGTGGCAGGCCTATCAGAGTTTCTTCGCGGTGATCTTCTGGTACGCGCTGCTCGGGCCGTTGGCGGCGCTGGCGTATCGGCTGCTGGCCTTGATGGCCGAGCAGACCGAGCAGGCGGCCTTTCGCGAGCGCGCGGTGTCGCTGCGGCATGCCTTCGACTGGCTGCCGGTGCGGGCGCTGGCGGCGAGTTTCGCCCTGGTCGGCAATTTCGTCGCGGTCAACCGGGCGCTGCTGCATGAGTTGCTGAGCTGGGACATTTCTGCGGCGCAGCTGGTGATCAACGTCGGTCGGGCGGCCAGCGAAACGCCGGAGCCGGTGATCGGCGAAGCCGGGGTCAGCAGCCTGGATGCCCTGTGGCAGTTGCTGGTGCGCGCCGCGGTGCTCTGGTACGCCGTGTTCGCCCTCTGGACGTTGTTCCTCTGAGTCCTCGGCCGGCTGCCTGCTTGGCCGAATGTCGCCACGGTTCGAGGTCGGGGGCGCGCCGTGCGCATCAATAGCTGTGCTTCAGTGCCATGCGCCGGTGTGTGCGGCGCACGGACTCTGCTTCTGTGGCAGGCGGCGCCGCTGTGTGCCTGGCTTGGCGATGATCCCCATTCTTTCAGCACCCGGGCCGATGCCACGGCTCGGGGATTTGCGCGTGCTTAACCTTAAGTTACAGAGCGCAGGGTCGATAACGGGTATATAGGACGCCGCGCTTGAGCGTTTTGTGCGGCTGCTCACATGAATCTGCCTGCCTGCACCATTTGATTCGGGCACCACAGGTCGGGCTGCAAGGGACGCAACGACTGCCGTCGGGATTTCCGCGTCGCCGACCTTGTCACGCAACATCACAATAATGAGAACTGGAGACGTCCTGTGAAGACCGTGCTGTATCCGGCCATCGCGCTAATGAACCGCCTCAGCTTCGGCATGAAGTTCAGTTTGATCAGTGTGCTGTTCTTCCTGCCCATGCTGGTCACCAACTTCTATCTGGTACGCGACTCCTACCGCCAGTTCGTCAGCACCCGGGCGGCTCTGGAGAGCCTCGATCTGCTCGGCGATGCGCTGTCGCTGCGGCGTGAACTGGAAAGCTTCGCCGACCTGGTTCAGATCAACGAGATGGTCGGCCAATCCGGTCAGGCGGGCGATCTCTCTAGCCGTATCGCGCAGCAGCTCAGCGCGCTGGATGGCGCCTTGCAGGCGCTGATGCCGGTCTCGGGCGAGGCGGAGCAGATCGCCGAATTCAATGCCCAGCGCGACGAGATGATTGGCGGCTTGCAGGCGCTGCAGCAGGAGACCTCGCTGCAGAGCAAGACCGCGATGGCCAAGAAACTGCTGGGCCAGTCGCAGGTAATTATCAAGCTGGTCGCCAGCCAGGCCGGGTTGAGCCAGGATCGGCAGCGTGAAGTGCGGCAGATGACCGAGTTGGTCACCGTGGTGACGCCGCGGGTGACGGCGCCGTTGAGCGAGGGACGGGCGATCGGCGCCTACTCGCTGGGCCAGGGCTTCCTCAACTCGGCGGCCAGCACCAAGTTCGACGAGCTGCTGATGGAACTGGAAAAATTGCACGCCGAGTACGGCCTGAGCCTGCAGGAGGCGCTGAACAGCAGCCCGGCGGCGCGTGCGGCACTGGAAAGCCTGGCCACGGCCAGCCAGGCGACCTTGAAGGACGGTGCGTTGTTGTTCGAGGACAAGGTGGTGGTCGCCGACAGCCTGGACACCCCATGGCCACAGTTCTATGACGAAGTCAGCGCCGCAGTGGACAAGACCTATCAGTTCAACGACGCGGTGCTGGCCTTCCTCGACCAGCAACTGCAGGCGCGCCTGCAGGAGAACCGCGGGCAGATGGTGCTGCTGGTGGCTGCGCTGGTGCTGGTGTTCCTGCTGATCGGCTACCTCTACGGCGGCTTCTATGTGTCGACCCGCACCACCCTGAAGAGCCTCGGCCAGGTCATGGACCAGGTCGCGGCCGGCGACATGACCGTCAGCTTCAAAGCGCAGAGCCGGGACGAGCTGGGCGAGCTGGGCCAGGTGTTCAACGAAACGGTGAAGCGGGTCCACGACCTGATCGAGCGCGTCGGCCAGACCGTGGTCGAGGTCGAACGCCAGGCCGTCAGCGTGGAAACGGTCTCAGGCCAGAGCAACCAGGCGGTCGCCGGGCAGCGCAGCCAGATCGAGCAGGTGGCCACGGCGATGAACCAGATGTCCGCCACCGCCCAGGAGGTCGCGCGCAGCGCCGCCGCGGCGGTCGACAGCGCGCAGAGCGTGAACCAGGAGACGGTCAGTGGCCGGGCCCTGGTCGAATCCCAGGTCGGCAGCATCCAGCGCCTGGCCGGCGAGATCGACCAGTCGGTGGTGGTGATCAACCAGTTGGCCAGTGACAGCGCCTCGATCAGCCAGGTGCTGGACGTGATCAAGGGCATCGCCGAACAGACCAACCTGTTGGCGCTCAACGCGGCGATCGAGGCGGCGCGGGCCGGCGAGCAGGGCCGCGGTTTCGCCGTGGTGGCCGACGAGGTGCGCAACCTGGCCAAGCGCACCCAGCAGTCCACCGAAGAGATCGAGAAGATGATCAGCAAGCTGCAAGGCGGCGTCGGCGCGGCGGTTAAGGCCATGAGCGTCAGTCACCAGATGGCCGACGGCACGGTCAGCGAGTCGGGCAAGGTGCAGCAGGCGCTGGAGAATATCCTCGGCGCGGTGGGCATGATCGTCGACCAGAGCCAGCAGATCGCCGCGGCCGCCGAGCAGCAGACCGCGGTGGCGCACGACATCGACCAGAACATCGTCGAGATCAACCACGCCGGCGAGCGCACCGCCGAGGGCGCCAGCCAGACCGAGCAGGCCAGCCGCGAGCTGTCCGGGCTGGTGTCGCGCCTGAAGCAGCTGATCGGCGCATTCCGCGTCTGAGATTTGTTGCGGTACCGACCAGGCCCGCCATTTGGCGGGCCTTTGCGTTTCGGGGGTAGGGTGCGCCGCGCGCACCAACAACTAATGTCGGTGCGCGCGGCGCACCCTACGTCGTCCTCCAGCCGAACAACTCGGCGGCGTTGCGGCTGCTGGCCGCGGCCAGTTCATCCGTGCCGACATTCATCAGTCGGGCCAGCTCGGCGCAGATCTCCGGCAGGTATTCCGGGCTGTTGCGCCGGTTCGGGTGCATCGCCGGGGCCATGTCCGGGGCGTCGGTCTCCAGCACCACCGCCTCCAGCGGCAGGTGCGCGACGGTTTGGCGCAGGCGCTTGGCCTGCGGCCAGGTCGGCGCGCCGCCGAGGCCGAGCTTGAAGCCCTGCTTGAGGTATTCGCGGGCCTCCTCGACGCTGCCGGCGAAGGCGTGGATGATCCCGCCGCGCCTGAGCCTGAGGCGCTTCAAGGTGGCGATGGTGACCGCGTGGGCGCGGCGCACATGGATCAGCGCCGGCAGCTCGAACTCCGCGGCCAGCCTGAGCTGGGCCTCGAACAGCGCCTGCTGGCGCGGGCGGTCCAGTTGTTCGAGGAAGTAGTCCAGGCCGATCTCGCCGACCGCGCACAGCTGCGGATGGCCGGCCAGGCGCTGCAGCCAGTCGTGCAATTCGAGCAGATGCTCGGGGCGATGCGCATCGAGATAGACCGGATGCAGGCCGAAAGCCGCATACAGGCCGGCATCGCCCTGCACCAAATCCCACAACCGTTGCCAGTTGCCCTGGTAGACGCCGAGCACCACCAGCCTTTCCACTCCGAGGGCGCGGCTGCGGGCCAGCAGCTCGGCGCGGTCGGCGTCGAACTCGGGGAAATCCAGGTGGGTGTGGCTGTCGATCAGGCGCATGGGCGTTTTCCGGGAGCGGCCAGGCTCATAGCGTCGGGCATTTAGCGCCAGGCTGCCAGCTCCGCGGGAGTCATTCGCGCATTCCGTCAGTCGAAACAACAAGAAGCGCAGCCCAGGGGGATATTCAGCGATGGAGCGGGTGCATGACGCGCGTGACTAGGATAGTCGGCTGGGGCCTGGCAGGCCTGCTGCTGCTGCTGGTGGCGGCGTTGCTGCTGTTGCTGCAGCTGTTCGACTGGAACCAGCTCAAGCCGGCGCTCAATGCCAGGGTCTCCGCAGCCCTCGAGCGGCCCTTTGCGATCGAGGGCAACCTGGCGGTGGTCTGGCGGCGCGAGCCGGGCGAAGGCAATTGGCGAGCCTGGCTGCCCTGGCCGCATTTCTCCGCCGGGCAATTGTCCCTGGGCAACCCCGAGTGGGCCAAGGGCGAGTCGTTCGTCAGCTTGGAGCGGGTGCAGTTCCGCCTGGCGCCCCTGCCGTTGCTGTGGAAAACCGTACGCATCCCGCATATCGAGCTGCACGCGCCCAGGGCCAGCCTCGAGCGCCTGGCTGACGGGCGCAGCAACTGGACCTTCGACCTTGGCGGAGACGACCCGCAAGCGCCGTCGCCCTGGACGCTGGATATCGGCACCGTGGCGTTCGACAAGGGCCGGATCAGGCTCGACGACCAGAGCCTGCAGACCCGGCTGGAACTGCTGGTGGAGCCGCTGGGCCAGCCGATCCCGTTCAGCGATATCCTCGGCAAGGGCGCTGCGGACCAGAGCGCCGGGCAGCACGCCGCGGCGCAGGACTATGCCTTCGCCTGGCAGGCCAAGGGCCGCTACAAGGGCCTGCCGCTGGATGGCAGCGGCAAGGTCGGCGGGCTGCTGGCGTTGCAGGATGCGCGGCGGCCCTTCCCGCTGCAGGCGGATATCCGCGCCGGCTCCACGCGCATCGCCCTGGCCGGCACCCTGACCGACCCGCAGCATCTCGGCGCCCTCGACCTGCGGCTGCGCCTATCCGGCAGCAGCCTGGGCCATCTCTACCCGCTGACCGGGGTGACCCTGCCGGATACCCCGGCCTTTGCCACCGAGGGTCGGCTCAGCGCGCAGCTGCAGGACGAGGGCGGAGCGCGCTTTCGCTACGAGGATTTCCATGGCCGCATCGGCGCCAGCGACATCCAGGGCAACCTCACCTTCGTCGCCCGCCAGCCGCGGCCGAAACTGTCGGGCAGCCTGACCTCCAAGCAGTTGCGCTTCGCCGATCTGGCGCCGCTGATCGGCGCCGACAGCAATGCGCAGAAGCGGGCGCGCGGCGCCACTGCGCGGCAGCCGGCGGACAAGGTGCTGCCGGTGGAGGCCTTCCGTACCGAGCGCTGGCGCGCCATGGACGCCGATGTCAGCTTCACCGGCAAGCGCATCGTGCAGCGCGAGGAGCTGCCGTTCACCGACCTGTTCACCCATGTGCTGCTCAACGATGGCGAGCTGATTCTAGAGCCGCTGCGTTTCGGTGTGGCGGGCGGGCGGCTGGACTCGACCATTCGCCTCGATGGCCGGCGGACGCCCATGCAGGGCCAGGCCCGGCTAAATGCCCGCAGTTTCAAGCTCAAGCAGCTGTTTCCCGGCGTCGAGGTGATGCAGAGCAGCCTCGGCGAGCTGAACGGCGATGCCCGCCTCGCGGGCACCGGCAACTCGGTGGCGGCTCTGCTCGGCAGTGCCGACGGCGAGCTGCAACTGCTGATCAACGACGGTCGAATCAGCCGCAACCTGATGGAGATCGCCGGGCTCAACCTGGGCAACTACCTGATCGGCAAGCTGTTCGGCGACGAAGAGGTGGCGATCAACTGCGCGGCGGCCGATCTGCGGATCAAGCGAGGGCTGATGAACACGCAGCTGTTCGTGGTGGATACCGAGAACGCCTTGATCGAGGTGGACGGCACGCTGAACCTGAGTAACGAGCGCCTGGATTTGACCGTCGCCCCGCGGTCCAAGGGCGTGCGTGTGCTCTCGCTGCGTTCGCCGCTGTATGTCGCGGGCAGCCTCAAGGACCCCGATGCCGGGGTCAAGCCGGTACCGCTGGCGCTGCGCGGCACCGGCATGCTGGCGCTGGGGGCGCTGGTGGCACCTGCCGCCGGGTTGCTGGCGCTGGTGGCCCCCAGCGGCGACCGGCCCAACCAATGCGCCGTGCTGCTGCAGCGGATGGGTGAGCCGGCGCGGCGCTCAGTGCAGTAGTTTTTTAAGCGGCCGGCTAGCCGCGGCGCGTCTTCAGAATGCGCGGAATGGCTTCGACGCCGGGCCGATAGTCATCCTGTTCGATGGCGCGGATCGCCCAGTCCAGCGCCCGTTCGGCAATCCGTTCGTGCTGCTGGGAAATCGCGTTGACCCGCAGCGGCAGGAAATCCAGCAACTGGGTGTCGCCGAAGGTGGCCAGGCGCAGCTCGGTCATGCCCAGGCCGGCCTGTTCTTGCAAGGCATCGAACACCCCTTCGAGCAACACATAGGCGGTGGTGATCAGCGCATCCGGCACGCCGGCCGGGCTGTCCAGCAGCGCGCGCATCTGCCGGTAGCCGCAGGCGCGGCTGAACAGTTCGCCATGGCTGACGCTGATGTTGCCGGCGAACCCTTTCAGGGCCTGGCGAAAGCCGCGTTCGCGGGCCTGGCTGATCGGCAATTCCGGACGCGCGCCGAGCAACGCGATATGCCGCGGCGGCGGGCTGAGCAGGCTGGCGGTGAGCAGGGCGCCGGCCTCTTGGTCGTCGCTGACCACCGAGCGGATGCGCGCCGGGTCGAGGGCGCGGTCGACGGCGATCACCGGTACCCCGGCATCGATCAGGCGCAGGTAGACCGGATCGTCCTGCGGCAGGCAGCTGGCGACGATCAGCGCATCGCAGCGCCGCGAGCGGAACAGTTCGAGCAGTTGCCGCTCGCTGTGCGGGTCGTCGTCGGAGCTGGCGATCAGCAGTTGGTAGCCAGCCAGGCGGGCGCGCTGTTCGAGCAGCTTGGCCAGCCGCGCGTAACTGGGGTTCTCCAGGTCCGGCAGGATGAAGCCCAGGCAGCGACTCTGCCCGCGGCGCAGGCCGGCGGCCTGCTGGTCGGGGCGGTAGCCGTGGCGCTCGACCACTTCCAGCACGCGCTCGACGGTGGCCGGGCTGATCCGCCGCTGGGCGGCCTGGCCATTGATCACATAGCTGGCCGTGGTGACGGAAACCTGGGCCAGGCGGGCGATGTCGGTGAGTTTCACGGCGGGGTCCTGAGCGGGAGGTGGCAGGCCATATGACGACCGGGCTTCAAGGATCGCCGATTATCGGGTAACGTGCCAGTCCTTGATGAAACGTTTCAGCAAGTGGTTCGATTGGCTATCCTGTGGGTAGCGCGAGCCGCCTGCGCGTGCCGGCCTCACCTGCCAGAGGAGAACAATAATGCTTGAGTTGAATGCCACGCAGATCCGGATGGGCCGTAGCGCGCCGGACAAACAGGCGGCGCTGGCGCTGCTGGCCGACAGCCTGATCGACGATGCGCTGGTCACCCCTGGCTATCTCGCCGGGATGCAGGCACGCGAGGCACAGGGTTCGACCTACCTCGGCCAGGGCGTGGCGATTCCCCATGGCACGCCGGAGACCCGCGACCAGGTGTTGCGCACCGGGGTGCGCCTGATTCAGTTCCCCGACGGCGTGGACTGGGGCGATGGGCAACTGGTCTATCTGGCGATCGCCATCGCCGCCCGCTCCGACGAGCACCTGCGCCTGTTGCAGCTGCTCACCCGCGCCTTGGGCGAGGGCGATCTCAGCCAGGCGCTGCGCGAGGCGCAGGAGGCCGAGGGCATAGTCGCGCTGCTGCAGGGCGCGCCCCAGGAGCTGGCGCTGGACAGCCAACTGATCGGCCTGGGGGTGGCCGCCGAGGATTTCGACGAGCTGCTCTGGCACGGCGCACGCCTGCTCAAGCGTGCCGGCTGTGCCACCACCGGCTTCGCCAACAGCCTGAGCCAGGGCGAGCCGCTGCCGCTGGGCAACGGCCTCTGGTGGCTGCACAGCGACCAGGCGGTGCAGCGTCCCGGGCTGGCCTTCGTCACCCCGGTGCAGCCCTTGCAGCAAGGCGGCCAGGCGCTGAGCGGGCTGTTCTGCCTGGCCAGCCTCGGCGAGGCCCACCGGCAGTTGCTCGAGCGTCTCTGCGACCTGCTGATCGCAGGGCGCGGCACGACCCTCAGCCAGGCCACCAGCAGCCGCAGCGTGCTCGAGGCCCTCGGCGGCGAGTTGCCGGTCGACTGGCCGACCCTGCGCATCACCTTGGCCAACGCCCATGGCCTGCATGCGCGTCCGGCCAAGGTGCTGACCGAAGTCGCCCAGGCCTTCGCCGGCGAGGTGCGCGTGCGCCTGCTCGATGAGCCAGGGGCCGGCGTGTCGGTCAAGAGCCTGAGCAAGTTGCTCGCCCTCGGTGCGCGGCGCGGCCAGGTGCTGGAGTTCAGCGCCGAGCCGGATATCGCCGGCGATGCCCTGGCCGCCCTGGAAGCCGCGGTGCTGGCCGGTCTCGGCGAAAGCGTGGAGGCGTTGCCGGTCGCCGGCGAAGCCGCGGTGGCGGTCGTCGACCTGCCGAGCGCCGCGCCCAAGCCGCAGCCCCCGGCGCCAGGCGCGCGTATCCAGGCGGTGGCCGCCGCGCCGGGGATCGCCATCGGTCCGGCGCTGGTGCGCGTCCCGCAGGTGTTCGACTACCCGCAGCAGGGGCAGGGCCTGGTGCTGGAACGCCAGCGCCTGAGCCAGGCCCTGGCGCAGGTCGGCGCGGCGATCCAGCGGTTGGTCGAGACGACGGCGGAGGTCAGCGTGCGCGAGATCTTCATCACCCACCAGGCGATGCTGCGCGACCCGGCGCTGTGCGAGGATGTCGACGCGCGCCTGGCCGCCGGGCTCAGCGCCGAGGCGGCCTGGATCGGCGAGATCGAGGTGGTGGCGCAGCAGCAGGAAGCGCTGCATGACGCCCTGCTGGCCGAGCGCGCCGCCGACCTGCGCGACATCGGTCGGCGGGTGCTGGCCCAGCTGTGCGGCGTCGAGGCGCTGCGCGAACCCGACGAACCCTACATCCTGGTGATGGACGAGGTGGCGCCTTCGGATGTCGCCAGCCTCGATCGCCGGCGCGTCGCCGGCATCCTCACCGCCCGCGGCGGCGCCACCGCACACAGCGCGATCATCGCCCGCGCCCTGGGCATTCCGGCGGTGGTCGGTGCCGGCGAGGCGGTGCTCGCCCTGGCCCAATGCACCGCCTTGCTGCTGGATGGCGAGCATGGCCTGGTGCGCGTGGCGCCGGACCCGCAGACCGTGCAGCAGGCGCTGCGCGAACGCGAGGCGAGCCAGCAGCGCCGTGAGCGCGCGCATGCCGAGCGCCTGCAGCCGGCGGTGACCGGCGACGGCCACGCGGTAGAGGTGGCGGCGAATATCGGCGCCAGCGGCGACACCGCCGCGGCGGTCGAACTGGGCGCCGAGGCGGTCGGCCTGTTGCGCACCGAGCTGGTGTTCATGGACCACGCGCAGGCGCCGGACCAGGCCACCCAGGAGGCCGAGTACCGCCGCGTGCTCGATGCCCTGGCCGGCCGCCCGCTGGTGGTGCGCACCCTGGATGTCGGCGGCGACAAGCCGCTGCCCTACTGGCCGATGCCGGCGGAGAGCAATCCGTTCCTCGGCGTGCGCGGCATCCGCCTCAGCCTGCAGCGCCCGGAGATCCTCGAGACCCAGTTGCGCGCCTTGCTGGCGGCGGCCGAGGGCCGGCCGCTGCGGATCATGTTCCCGATGGTCGGCGCCGTCGAGGAGTGGCGCGTGGCCCGCGACCTGGCGCTGCGCCTGCGCGAGGAGATCCCGCTGGCCGACCTGCAGCTGGGAATCATGGTCGAGGTGCCCTCGGCGGCGCTGCTGGCGCCGGTGCTGGCGCGCGAGGTGGACTTCTTCAGCATCGGCACCAACGACCTGACCCAGTACACCCTGGCCATCGACCGCGATCACCCGACCCTCTCGGCCCAGGCCGACGGCCTGCACCCGGCGGTGTTGCGCCTGATCGGCATGACCGTCGAGGCCGCCCACGCCCACGGCAAGTGGGTCGGGGTGTGCGGCGAACTGGCCTGCGACATGCTCGCGGTGCCCCTGCTGGTCGGCCTGGGGGTGGACGAGCTGAGCGTCTCGGCACGCTCCATCGCCCTGGTCAAGGCGCGGGTGCGCGAGTTGGACTTCCGCCACAGCCAGGCGTTGGCCCGGCAGGCCTTGGCGTTGGATAGCGGCGCGGCGGTCCGCGCGCTGATGGAGGAGGTGCACTGATGGCGCGCATCCTGACCCTGACCCTGAATCCGGCGCTGGACCTGACCGTGCGCCTCGACACCCTGCAGCTCGGCGCGGTCAACCGCAGCCTGGGCCAGGTCAGCCATGCCGCCGGCAAGGGCCTGAACATCGCCCAGGTGCTCGCCGACCTCGGCCACAAGGTGACGGTCAGCGGCTTTCTCGGCACCGCCAATCCCCAGGCCTTCGAGCTGCTGTTCGACCGTCGGGGCTTGGTCGATGCCTTCGTCCGGGTGCCGGGGGAGACGCGCTGCAACATCAAGCTGGCCGAGCAGGGCGGACGGGTCACCGACCTCAATGGGCCGGGGCTGCGGGTCGCCGCCGAGCAGCAGGCCGAGCTGCTCGAGGAACTCGAACAGATCGCCGCCGGCCACGATGCGCTGGTGGTCGCCGGCAGCCTGCCGCAGGGCGTCAGCCCCGAATGGTTCGCCGCGCTGCTACGCCGCCTGCAGGCGTTCGGCCTGCCGCTGGCGCTCGACACCAGCGGCGCCGCCCTGCGCGCCGGCCTGGCGGCGGCGCCCTGGCTGATCAAGCCCAACGAGGAGGAGCTGGCCGAGGTCTGCGGCATCTCGCCGAGCGCGCCGGCCGAATTGCACGGCGCCGCGCAGCGCCTGCGCGGGCGAGGGATCGAGCATGTGCTGCTGTCGCGCGGCGCCGCCGGCGTCAGCTGGATCGGCCCGGATATCGCGCTGCAGGCCAAGCCGCCGCGGGTCGAGGTGGTCAGCACGGTGGGCGCCGGCGATTCGTTGCTGGCCGCCACCCTGCATGGCCTGCTCTGCGGCTGGCCGGCCGAGCGCACGCTGCGCCTGGCCACCGCGGTTGCCGCCCAGGCGGTGACCCAGCTCGGTTTCGGCATTCACGACCGCGAGCAACTGACGCGCCTGGAAGCGGGCGTGACCATCGCGTCCCTGGATTAAAACAAGAAAGAGGTCATTTCCATGAATCTGCTGATCGTCACCGCCTGCCCGAACGGCATGGTCACCAGCGTACTCTGCTCGCGCCTGTTGGAAGCCGCCGCCCAGCGTCTGGGCTGGTCGACCCGGGTCGAGGTGCACGACCCCAGGGCGATCGGCTCGCCGCTGCGCGAGGAAGACATCGCCGCCGCCGACCTGGTGCTGGTGGTCAAGACCGGCGAGCTGCCGCTGCAGCGCTTCGTCGGCAAGCGCCTGCTGCAATCCACCCCGGCCGAGGCGCTGGTCGATCCGCAACAGTTTCTCCGCGAGGCGGCCGAGCAGGCACAGGTGCTGGCGGCCGAGCCCGCCGCCGCCGCGGCCACCGACAAGCCACGGCTGGTCGCGGTGACCGCCTGCCCGACCGGCGTGGCGCACACCTTCATGGCCGCCGAGGCTTTGCAGCAGGCGGCCGAACAGCTCGGCTACGACTTGCAGGTGGAAACCCGCGGCTCGGTGGGCGCGCGCAACCTGCTGGATGACGCCGCCATCGCTGCCGCCGACGCGGTGCTGCTGGCTGCCGACATCGAGGTGGACACCGCGCGTTTCGCCGGCAAG
This sequence comes from Pseudomonas benzenivorans, assembly GCF_900100495.1. GTDB lineage: Bacteria > Pseudomonadota > Gammaproteobacteria > Pseudomonadales > Pseudomonadaceae > Aquipseudomonas > Aquipseudomonas benzenivorans. The sequence continues at coordinate 73,667 of NZ_FNCT01000018.1, read as the reverse complement.
AAGGTGTTCCGCTGCGGCACCGGCGTGGCCCTCAAGCAGCCGCGGCAGACCCTCGAGCGGGCGCTGGCCGAAGGCGTGCCGCTGGCCGCCACGGGCAAGGCCGAGGCCGCGCCGGCGAGCCAGTCGGCGGGCCAGGCCGGGCCCTACAAGCACCTGCTCACCGGGGTGTCCTACATGCTGCCGATGGTGGTGGCCGGCGGCCTGCTGATCGCCCTGTCGTTCGTCTTCGGCATCGAGGCGTTCAAGCAGGAAGGCAGCCTGGCCGCGGCGCTGATGCAGATCGGCGGCGACGCCGCATTCAAGCTGATGGTGCCGGTGCTGGCCGGTTATATCGCCTACTCCATCGCCGACCGCCCGGGCCTGGCGCCGGGGATGATCGGCGGCCTGCTGGCCAGCTCCCTGGGGGCGGGCTTCATCGGCGGCATCGTCGCCGGCTTCCTCGCCGGCTACACCGCCAAGGCCATCGCCCGCTGGGTGCAACTGCCGGCCAGCGTCGAGGCGCTCAAGCCGATCCTGATCATCCCGCTGCTGGCCAGCCTGTTCACCGGCCTGGTGATGATCTACGTGGTCGGCCAACCGGTGGCCGGCATGCTCGCCGGCCTGACCGCCTTCCTCGACGGCATGGGCAGCACCAACGCCATCCTGCTCGGCCTGCTGCTCGGCGGCATGATGTGCGTCGACCTCGGCGGGCCGATCAACAAGGCCGCCTATGCCTTCTCCGTCGGCCTGCTGGCTTCGCAGAGCTATGCGCCGATGGCGGCGGTGATGGCCGCCGGTATGGTGCCGCCGATCGGCATGGCCATCGCCTCGGTGCTGGCGCGGCACAAGTTCGCCCAGAGCGAGCGCGAAGCCGGCAAGGCCGCCGGCGTGCTGGGGCTGTGCTTCATCTCCGAGGGAGCGATCCCCTTCGCCGCCAAGGACCCGTTCCGGGTGATCCCGGCGAGCATCGCCGGCGGCGCCCTGACCGGTGCGCTGTCGATGTACTTCGGCTGCAAGCTGATGGCCCCGCACGGCGGCCTGTTCGTGCTGCTAATCCCCAACGCGATCAACCACGCGGCGCTGTACCTGCTGGCGATAGTGGCGGGCAGCCTGCTCACCGGGGTGGCCTATGCGCTGATCAAGCGTGCCGATGCCCAGCCGCTGGCGGTGGAGGCGACGGTGTAGGGCGTTTGCCCCTCACCCTAACCCTCTCCCCCGAGGGGAGAGGGGATGCGGGCCGCCGTACCCGGCCTATGGGCTGCTATCTTCAGTGACCACCGATTCAACCCCCTCTCCCTTTCAGGGAGAGGGCAGGGGTGAGGGTCGAAGGATTCACACGGAGGTGAAGCATGCCCAAGGGCACTCGACGGCCCACGGCCGAGCAGCGCGAATTTGCCCAGCAACTGCGTCATGAATTGACCGACTGCGAACGGTTGTTGTGGCAACGCCTGAGGAATCGCCAGCTCGGCGGGTTCAAGTTTCGCCGGCAGTATCCCTTGCCGCCTTATGTGCTGGATTTCTATTGTGCAGAGCTGGGCCTGGCGGTCGAGCTGGATGGTGGGCAGCATTTTAGCGATGAAGTGCTGCGCAAAGACGCCGCGCGCAGTCGCTATCTGGAGAAGTATGGGGTGTGGGTGCTGCGCTTCAGTAACCGTGAGGTCCTGCTGCAGATGCAGGATGTGCTGGCGGAGATTTTGCGTCAGGCCGAGATCGCTGCCCCTCACCCTAGCCGGGCGCCCCCAGCCCTCTCCCCGGAGGGTAGAGGGAGCCGAGCGTGTCGCTCGGTTAATTGCAGTCTTGCCGCTGCCTTCGGCACGTACCCGGGTTGTGAGCCAATGGCCGCGATCATCCTGTCGCCCCCGGTCAGCCCCCTCTCCCTGCCAGGGAGAGGGCTGGGGGCGCCCGGCGAGGGTGAGGGTCGAGGCCACGCCGCCGCTCAATGATGCTCGCGCGTCGCGCGGAATTTCACCTCCGGCCAGCGCTCTTCCATCAGGCTCAGGTTGACCCGGGTCGGCGCCAGGTAGGTGAGGTGGCCGCCGCCGTCGATGGCCAGGTTCTCGTGGGCCTTGGTCTTGAAGTCCTCGAGCTTCTTCTTGTCGCTGCACTCGATCCAGCGCGCCGACCACACGGTGATCGGCTCGTAGGCACACTCGACCTTGTATTCCTCCTTCAGGCGGCTGGCGACCACGTCGAACTGCAGCACGCCGACCGCGCCGAGGATGATGTCGTTGCTGCGCTCGGGGAAGAACACCTGGGTCGCGCCTTCCTCGGCCAGTTCCTGCAGGCCCTGGCGCAGCTGCTTGGACTTCAGCGGGTCCTTCAGGCGCACGCGGCGGAACAGTTCCGGGGCGAAGTGCGGGATGCCGGTGAAGCCCAGCGCCTCGCCTTCGCTGAAGGTGTCGCCAATCTGGATGGTGCCGTGGTTGTGCAGGCCGATGATGTCGCCGGCGTAGGCCTCTTCCAGCTGTTCGCGCTCGCTGGAGAAGAAGGTCAGGGCGTCGGCGATGCGCACGTCCTTGCCGATGCGCACGTGGCGCAGCTTCATGCCCTTCTCGTACTTGCCCGAGCAGATGCGCATAAAGGCAATCCTGTCTCTATGCTTGGGGTCCATGTTCGCCTGGATCTTGAACACGAAGCCGGAGAACTTCTCCTCCACCGGCTGCACCACCCGCTCGTGGGCGGCGCGCGCCAGCGGCATCGGCGCCCAGTCGACCACCGCGTCGAGCACATGGTCGACGCCGAAGTTGCCCAGCGCGGTGCCAAAGAACACCGGGGTCAGCTGGCCGGCGAGGAATTCCTCGCGGTCGAACTCGTGGCAGGCGCCCTGCACCAGCTCCAGCTGCTCGAGGAAGCGCTCGTACTCGTCGCCCAGGTGGGCGCGCGCCTCAATGGAATCCAGGTGCTGGATGATCTTGGTTTCGGTGCGCTCGTGGCCGTGGCCCGGGGTGTAGACGATGATGTAGTCGTCGGCCAGGTGGTAGACGCCCTTGAAGTCGCGGTAGCAGCCGATCGGCCAGGTGATAGGCGCTGCTTTAATTTTCAGCACCGCCTCGATCTCGTCGAGCAGCTCGATCGGGTCGCGGATGTCGCGGTCGAGCTTGTTGACGAAGCTGACGATCGGCGTGTCGCGCAGCCGGCACACGTCCATCAGGGCGATGGTCCGCGGCTCGACGCCCTTGCCGCCGTCGAGCACCATCAGCGCGCTGTCCACCGCGGTCAGGGTGCGGTAGGTGTCTTCCGAGAAGTCCTCGTGGCCGGGGGTGTCGAGCAGGTTGATCATGTGCTCGCGGTAGGGGAACTGCATCACCGAGGTGGTGATGGAGATGCCGCGCTGCTTCTCCATCTCCATCCAGTCGGAGGTGGCATGACGGTCGGACTTGCGCGACTTCACCGTGCCGGCCACGGCGATCGCCTTGCCCATCAGCAACAGCTTCTCGGTGATGGTGGTCTTGCCGGCGTCGGGGTGGGAAATGATGGCGAAGGTGCGGCGCTTGGCGACTTCGGCGGCCTGAGTGGTCATGGGTAGGTGCCTGCAGGAATCGGTCGGAGGGGGAGGCGGGCTCCCGCAAAAGGGCGCGATTATACCGGCAAACCGACCCGCGCGGCAGGCCGGGTGTCAGGGCTCCTGGCCCGGGCTGTCTCCCGCCGGCGGCGGCAGGAGACAGCGCCATCCGTTAGACGAACTTCTCGCTGCGGATCGGCCAGCCGTAGCGACGGCTGTGGCGTGCGACCTCGTCCATCAGGCCATGCGGGCCGCAGGTAAAGGAGGAGAGCTGTGGTGTGTCGGCGGCGATCTGCGCGAACAGCTGCTCCCAGTCCGGCCGACCTATCCTCACCTCCAGGTCATGCTCAGGGGCCAGCCTGAGTTCCGCCAGCTCGGCCTGCGCGCTGGCGTCCGGCAGGTAGACATGCCAGTGCATGCGGACATGCTGACGGCTGGCGAGGGCATCGATCAGCGGCTCGAGCCATTTCAACAGCGCCGGCTGGCGCAGCACCCAAACCAGATGCACGTCGCGGGGTGTACTGTTGCCCAGCAGTCCGCGCAGCAGGCTGAGGAACGGTGTGACGCCGATTCCGCCGGCGACCAGCAGCCAATTACCGTGGACCATTGCCTGTGCCGCAGGGCTGGCGAAGGGGCCGCGCATGTCGACCGCCATGGCACATGGGCCATCCGCCGCCTGCGCCACCAGCCGCCGGGTCCAGTCGCCCATGGCGCGGACCTTGAGCACCAGGCGCCCGTCGTCGGCACCCGGGTCGGAGAGGGAGAACGCGTGCCATTCGTCGCGTACCCAACGCCCGCCGCAGAACGCCGGGACGCGCAGTTGCACGTAGTGGCCGGGCAGGCTGCGCATACCCGTCGGGCAGGCGATCTCCACCCGTACGACATCCGGCGTCACCAGTTGCAGCTGGGCCGTGCAGTCGCGGTAGAGGCGGCGCCGACGCGACAGCCACAGCTCAAGCGCAACCACCGCCACCGGAACCATGATCCAGCTCAGGCTAGGGATATGCAGCAGCATCAGCAATGCCGCGAGGTAGCCCAGGCGGTGTAACGTCTGGAAGCGGTTGAAGGCCTTCTTGCGCGCGCCCGCCACGGAGGTGAGCCAGATGCTGGCGAAGATCGCCAGCATGACCAGGCCGGTCATGTTGATGCGGAATTGGCGCGAGCTGATGCCGCTGCGGGTCCAGGATAGGACGTCCTCGTAGCTGGACAACGGCATGTCGTTCTTCGCGTAGGTACGGCTGGAGGTGGTGTTGTGGCACTTGGTGCAATCTTGCCGCATGATCGGCTGGATTTCGCTGAGGTACTGGTCGCGAGGTGCGCCGGCGGCGATCCAGCGCTCCACCACGTCTATCGATTCATCGTCGGTGACGAAGTCATACATGCTGGTGCGCATCGAGCGCACCAGATCGGCCTCGCCGCCGAACAGCGCGTCGCTGAACGGGATACTCAGGGTGGTGTTGTAGATCAGGTACTGCGAGCCATGGAGCAGGGCAATGGCGGCCAGCAGGTGGCCCAGCCAGCGGTGGGTGGCGCGTGCGCCCTCCAGCGGCAGCCAACGGCCGACCCGGGTGCCTTCCAGCAGGTTGAGCAGGTTGCGCATGACCGGCAACCACATGACCGCCAGCAACGGCAGCAACGCCCAGGCACCGCCGCGCGCCAGACGCAGATAGATATTGGTGGTGTCGTTGGATTGGTAAACGAAGCCGAGGTAGAACTGCGCGCCCAGCAAAGCGCAGAACACGGCGATCCAGGGCAGGCCCAGCCAGAGTTCGAGGCGGGCGCGGACGATGCGTGCCCATGGCGAGGGGCTGGCGATAATACTCATGCGATAACCTCCACCCGCCGGGCGGGACCGGCGGGTACATCAGGAGCCTGTGGACGCACCTCGCTCGCTATCGAGCGAGGCGGTACTCGATGGCCTTGGCGTGGAAGAAATGGTTGATCTGGCTGTTGTCGAAGATGCCGACGCCCAGGTGGTGCACCTTGGCCGGGTCGTCGAACTGCACGTCCTGCTGGGCCGCCAGCGGCCAGTTGGTGACGCGCAGGCGTTTCGCTTCGAGGGTCCAGTAGCCGTCCTTCCAGACGCCCTTGGCCTGGACGTCGCCGCGCGACCCCTCATGGGCCTTGGCGATCACGCCGGCGATCAGATCGCCAGGTTTGAAGGTGTCGACGAAGGGCACCTTGTCTTCGTCGAGGATCCAATACCTGTCTGGGCTGTGCGGGTCGCGATTCATCCAGGCAGGGGTTTGCCCCGGGGCGGATGACGGCACCGTCAGCCCGCTGGCGATGTTGTCCTGGTAGCCGCCGCCGCTCGCTTCGTCGGATTTGCGGCCCCACTCCTTATTCTCCGCGCGGCTGTGATCGAAGAACTGATCGTCGATGCGCTCGACCGGGTTGGTGCGGGCACTCTTCCAGTGCCAGACATCCAGGGTCTGGCCCGGCCCGGCGGTGAAATGGCGGCCGGCCGAGGTGTCTGGAATGTCATCGATCTTGCCGTTATCGCCAATGTGGCAGGACTGCTCGCAGCCCTTCTTGGCAAAGCCCTTTTCGCTGATGTTCCAGGCCAAGGACAGCTTGTCTTCGTAGTTGAAGTTCTCGTGTCCCGTGGAGTCGCGGTTGCTGCGCTGCTTCCAGCTGCCATCTTGCTGTTTTTCCCACGGCCAGCGTGCCTGGCTCCGGGTCGGATCCTGCCACCGGAACAGAAAGTAGACGTACTGATCGTCATACAGCGAGCGGAGTTCGAGGTCGGTCCCTGGGATGCCGGGGTAGCCGGCCGACGGCTCATAGGTCAACTGGTCGAGGCGCACCTTCAGTGGCGCCGCCGCTTGCCAGGCGCTATCGATCGCGCCGTCGATCTGCACCGGAGCGGCGGTGCGTTGGGCGTTGAGGGTCAATTGTTCGGCGTGCGCAGGTAGCGAGGCGACGCTCAGCAATAGCGCCCCCCAGGCGGCAGGTCGGGTCATCGTGGAATTCTCTCGGTAGAGCTGGGTGGTCGAATGCTACTTGCTATTAAGAATTGTTACTAATTAAATTTGCATGTCCAATTGTCGCAGGAGCCACCGGTCCGGCGTTCAGGTGTCACGGAGGAACGCCGTGCCGCCAGGCAGGTCTTCAATTAGGGAAACAGCCCGATTTGTGCAGCATTTCGGACGTTTTGTTGAGGATAAAAGACGAACGGCCGTGCTCGATAAAAAGCACGGCAAACCGGCGTTTTTTGATTGATCTCAGCCCCTCGGGGTCCTAAAGTTCGCGCCCGAACGTCCATGCTGGCAACGATCCATCCGGCTCAAGTACTGACGACGAGAGACCACTGCGGTACTCGGCGACATGCCTTGGGAAGTAGGCGAACCAAAGTGGGGAAACTGATCAGGCGTTCGCGCTTTGCTATTACTTAGCGAGGCACCCCTAACTACCTTTGTTTGTTTTGCCATTGGAGTTCCCGCATGCCGATTCAGGTCGAAGACTACTACCCGCGCGAAACCTTCCAGAAGATGAAGGCCTTCGCCGACAAGCACGAAACCCCCTTCGTGGTGATCGATACCCAGATCATCAGCCAGGCCTACGATGACCTGCGCGCCGGTTTCGAGTTCGCCAAGGTCTATTACGCCGTCAAGGCCAATCCGGCGGTCGAGATCATCGACCTGCTCAAGGACAAGGGCTCGAACTTCGACATCGCTTCGATCTACGAACTGGACAAGGTGATGGACCGCGGCGTCGGCCCGGAGCGCATCAGCTACGGCAACACCATCAAGAAGTCCAAGGACATCCGCTACTTCTACGAGAAGGGCGTGCGCCTGTTCGCCACCGACTCGGAAGCCGACCTGCGCAACATCGCCAAGGCCGCGCCGGGCTCGCGGATCTATGTGCGCATCCTCACCGAAGGCTCGACCACCGCCGACTGGCCGCTGTCGCGCAAGTTCGGCTGCCAGACCGACATGGCCATGGACCTGCTGATCCTCGCCCGCCAGTTGGGCCTGGTGCCCTATGGCATCTCCTTCCACGTCGGCTCGCAACAGCGTGACATCAGCGTGTGGGACGCGGCCATCGCCAAGGTCAAGGTGATCTTCGAGCGCCTCAAGGAAGAAGACGGCATCGAGCTGAAGATGATCAACATGGGCGGCGGCTTCCCGGCCAACTACATCACCCGCACCAACAGCCTGGAAACCTACGCCGAGGAGATCATCCGCTTCCTCAAGGAAGACTTCGGCGACGACCTGCCGGAAATCATCCTCGAGCCGGGCCGCTCGCTGATCGCCAACGCCGGCATCCTGGTCAGCGAAGTGGTGCTGGTGGCGCGCAAGTCGCGTACCGCGGTGGAGCGCTGGGTCTATACCGACGTGGGCAAGTTCTCCGGCCTGATCGAAACCATGGACGAGTCGATCAAGTTCCCCATCTACACCGAAAAGAAAGGCGAGATGGAGGAAGTGGTGATCGCCGGCCCGACCTGCGACAGCGCCGACATCATGTACGAGCACTACAAGTACGGCCTGCCGCTGAACCTGGCGATCGGCGACCGCCTCTACTGGCTGTCCACCGGCGCCTACACCACCAGCTACAGCGCGGTGGAGTTCAACGGCTTCCCGCCGCTGAAGGCCTACTATTTGTAAGCAGTAAGCCTGGCCCCTGGGGGCATACTCGCCCCGATCGCAGCCGCACCGCTGAGTTCAGCGCTGCGGCTGTTTCGTTTTCGGGGGCGATTCCGCCCGGCAAGACGGCGCGTTGTCGCCCCTACGGCAGCCTCGGCGTCGCCGCGGAGCAGGCCTTTGTAGGAGCGGATTTATCCGCGATGCGCAGCCTGAGAACGACGCCGATCCCGCAGAAAGATCGCCGCGGCGCTCTTGTGGGAGGGGCTTTAGCCGCGCCAGTTGCGCCGACCGCAAGGCCCAATCGCGGATAAATCCGCTCCTACAGGGGAGCTGCACGCGATCTGGGCAAGCGGTGCGGAGCAGAAGCGCAGGGCGAGCCAGGTCTTATCCAGTACACGGATACCGGCCCCGGCGCGCCGAGCGCCATCCTTCCCAGCGTTTCCAGGAGGCCTGTCGCGGCCCTTGGTTCTAAGGGCCGCGACTATCGGTCCTGCTCAGAAGCGATAGTTCGCGCTCAGCTCCAGGCTGCGCGGCGCCCCGGGGGTGATCAGGTCCACCGAGCCGTGGGCCGAGGCGTAATACTCCTTGTCGAAGATATTGCGCAGGCGCAGCGCCATGTCCCATTGCTCCAGCTCGTAGAACAGGGCCGCGTCGGCGGTGGTGTAGCCGGGCATCTTGGTCACGTTGTCCAGCGCGGTATAGCGCTCGCCCACATAGTTGGCGCCCATGCCCACCCGCCATTCCGGCGTCAGCGAGCGCACCAGCCAGAGGTTGGCGCTGTGGCGGGGCGTCAGGGTCGGCACCTGGCCCTCGTTCGGCACGCCATTGGTGAGGCTGTTGGATTTGCTGATCTCGGCATCGAGGAAGGCGTAGCCGCCGTAGACCTGCCAGTTATCGCCGAGTTTACCGCTGACGGTGGTCTCGAAGCCGTCGGTGCGCTGCTCGCCGGCCAGCACCAGTTGCGCCGGGTTGGCCGGGTCGGTGGTCTTGATGTTGGTGCGTTCCAGGCGGAACAGCGCGGCGGTGACCGACAAGCGATCATCCAGCCAGTCCCATTTGGCGCCCACCTCGTAGTTGGTGGTTTCCTCGGGCTCGAGGTCCTGGTTCGCGGTGCTCAGGGCGAACATCTCGGCCGAAGGCTGGTAGGAGCGGCTGACCGAGGCGTAGTAGGACTGCATCTCGTCCGGCTGGTAGACCAGGCCCGCGCGCGGGCTCCAGGTGCGGTCGGTGCGGGCCAGGCTGCTGCCGTTGAGGGCATTGTCGTAGTTCTGCTCGAACTCGTCGTAGCGCACGCCGAGCAGCGCCTTCCAGTGCGGTGCCAGCTCGACCAGGTCCTGCACGTAGAGCCCGGCGGTGTCCTGGGTGTTGACGCCCCTGGCGGTCAGGCGGTTGGCCTGGAAGGCCACATCGACCAGGCCGTCGCGGAACACCGGCACCTGCGCCACGTTGCTCTGGCTATACACCACCTGGCCTTTTTCCTGGCGGCCCAGTTCGATGCCATACAGCAGGTTGTGGGCCATCCCGGCGATCTCGGCCTGCTGCTTCAGCTCGGTCTGGTTGAACCAGCCGTCCTCCTTGCGCTGGACGTTGCCGCGGTTCAGCTTGACCAGCAGCTCGCCATTGGCGGCGGTGACGAAACGGGTCGGGCTGGAGTCGGCCAGGGTGTTGTTGCGGTCGAGGTCGTAGTGGTAGTAGCGGCTGGTGTTGGACAGGGTCCAGGCGTCGTTGAGGCGATAGTCGATACCGGCGGTGAAGGAGTACACCTCGCTGCGGGTGTAGTCGTCGTCCGGGTCGGCCGAACCGAAGCGCTTGTCGCGGTCGACCTTGACCGGGCGGCCATCCAGGGCGGGGATGCCGAAGTCGATCAGGCGCTTGTCGTACAGGTAGGAGGCGCCCAGGTTCAGCTCGAGATCGTCGGACAGCTTGAAGAACGCCGAGGGTGCTATGGCCTTGCGCTCGGTGTAGCCGTCGTCGCGGAAGGTGTCGCTGTCCTCGAAGGCGCCGGTCACGCGCAAGGCCTTGTCGCCCTGCTGCCGATCGGCCCAGCCGGCATCGAACTGGGTGCGCTTCTTGCCCTCGGAGTCGAAGCTGACGCCGATCTCCTGTTTCGGGTCGAAGCTCGGTTTCTTGGTCACGCTGTTGATCAGGCCGCCGGAGGAACCGCGGCCATAGAGCACGGCGGCCGGCCCCTTGATCACCTCGACTTGCTCGATATTCGAGAGGTCGCGGAAGTACAGCGCATCGTCGCGAATCCCGTCGATGTACTGGTCACCGATGGCGCTGAAGCCGCGGATGGTGACCTGGTCGCGTTGCCCGTCGCCGTTGGACAAGCCGACGCCGGGGACATTCTTCAGCACGTCCTCCATCGACTGCGCGCCCTGATCCTTGATCAGGCTCTGCGGAATCACGCTGACCGACTGCGGGATATCGCGCAGCGGCGCATCGATCTTCAGGGCGCTCTTGCTGCTGGCCGGCTTGTAGCTGCTCTGCTCCTGCGTGCTGGTCACAGTGGCGCTCGGTATTTCTAGCGGCGTTTTCGGCTGCGCATGGATGGTCTGAGCAACGCATAGGCTCAAAAGCGACAGGCAGGCGGGATTGATACGAAAAATGGCCACCGAGAGACTCCCCATAGAAAAGAGCGCTAATGATATAGATTTGCATTTGCAAGTGTAAGTATTTTGAAACAATTACCCAGGGTTAAGGTGACCAGGTGAGCCGCGGAGGCACGAGGAACGGGCTTTTCTTTGCAAATGCAAGTTCTTATCAAATAGAATCGCTTCGCAAATGGCGAAGGAAATGGGGCGCGGTGGGCGTTCGGGGTCGCCGTCGCACCGAGTACTGTCCGTGTTGAAGAAAACCCTGTTCCAGCTGCACTGGCTGTTCGGCATCAGCGCCGGCTTGATCCTGGCGCTGATGGGCGTGACCGGCGCCGCCTATTCCTTCCAGGACGAGTTGCTGCGTGCGCTCAACCCCGAGCTGCTGCGGGTCGAGGTGCAAGCCAGTGGTGTGCTGTCGCCGGCCGTGCTGGTGCCGCGCATCGAGGCGGCCAGTCAGCAGCGCGTGGTGCGCTTGGGCGTGGAGGCCGCTGCCGACCGAGCCGGGCGGGTAAGTTTTGCGCCGCCCGCGGGCGAGCGCCGCGGCCAGTCGCGTTACTTCGATCCCTACACTGGTGAGCTGTTGGGCGAGCCACGTGGCCAGGGCTTCTTCGAGCTGATGCTGGAGCTGCACCGCTTCCTCGCCCTGGGCGACTTCGGCAAGCAGGTCACCGCCGCCAGCACCCTGGCGCTGCTGTTCTTCTGCCTGTCCGGCCTGTACCTGCGCTGGCCGCGCCGGGTCGCCAGCTGGCGCGCCTGGCTGAGCCTGGACTGGGCCAAGCGCGGCCGTGCGTTCAACTGGGACCTGCACGCGGTGGCCGGCACCTGGTGCCTGGCGTTCTACCTGTGCGCCGCGCTGACCGGGCTGTACTGGTCCTACGACTGGTACCGCGACGGCCTGACCCGCCTGCTCGGCGACCAGCCGGCCGGCGAGCAGCGTGGCCGTCGCGGCCCGCCGCCGGGTGGCGGCGAGGTGCCGGAGGTCGACTATCGGGCTCTGTGGGAAGGCATTCAGGTCGGCGCTGGCCCGCGGCTCAGCGCCTACAACCTGCGCCTGCCGCCAGTGGCCGGACAGCCGGCGACCCTGTTCTACCTGCGTGATGATGCGCCGCACGAGCGCGCCTTCAACGAACTCGCGCTGGACCCGTTGAGCGGCGAGCTCAAGCGTCACCAGGTGTATGCCGACCAGTCGTTCGGCGACCAGCTACTGACCAGCATCTATGCCCTGCATGTCGGCAGCTATTTCGGCCTGCCCGGACGCCTGCTGATGACGCTGGCCAGCCTGGCGATGCCGCTGTTCGCCATCACCGGCTGGCTGCTGTACCTCGACCGCCGGCGCAAGCAGCGCGCGCTGCGGGTCGCGCGTGGCGGCGTGCCGGCAAGTGCGGGCGGCGCCGACGGCTGGCTGATCGGCTTCGCCAGCCAGAGCGGTTTCGCCGAGCGACTGGCCTGGCAGACCGCCGGGCAATTGCAGGCCGCGGGCCTGGCGGTCGAGGTGCAGCCGCTGGCCAGGCTGGGCGAACGGCGCTTGCGCCAGGCCCAGCACGCGCTGTTCGTGCTCAGCACCTTCGGCGACGGCGAGGCGCCGGACAGCGCCCGTGGCTTCGAGCGCCAGCTGCTCGGCCAGGCGCTGGACCTGCCGCAGCTGCGCTACGCCATGCTCGCCCTCGGCGACCGGCAATACGCGCAGTTCTGCGGCTTCGCCCTGCGCGTGCATGACTGGCTGGCGCGGCAAGGCGCGCGCAGCCTGTTCGAGCCGGTGCAGGTGGATGCCGGCGATGCGCAGGCGCTGGCCAGTTGGCAGCGCCAGCTGGACGAGCTGACCGGCGCGCGGCCGCTCGGCAGCCCCGAGCAGCCCTACGGCCTGTGGACCCTGAGCCGGCGCGAGCGGCTCAACCCCGGCAGCCAGGGCGCGCCGACCTACCTGCTCGGGCTCGACGCCAGCCAGCCGGTCGACTGGTGCGCCGGCGACATCCTCGAAGTGCTGCCGCGCCAGGCCGAGGCCAACGTGCAGGCCTGGTTGCAGGCCCATGGCCTGGACGGCAGCCAGCCGGTCAGCCTCGCCGGGGTGACGCAGCCGTTGCGCCAGGCGCTGGCCGGCAAGCAACTGCCGGACGGCTTCGCCCACCTGGTCGGCCTGCATGCCCAGGCCGTGCTGGATGCGCTGGTGCCGCTGGCCGCACGCGACTACTCGATCGCCTCCTTGCCCAGCGACGGCGTGCTGGAACTGATCGTGCGCCAGCAGCGGCATGCCGACGGCAGCCTCGGCCTCGGCTCCGGCTGGCTGACGGAGTACCTGCCGCTGCACGGCCAATTGCCGGCGCGGCTGCGGCGCAACAGTGCCTTCCATGTACCGGCGGATGACCGGCCACTGATCCTGATCGGCAACGGCAGCGGCCTGGCCGGCCTGCGCAGCCTGCTCAAGGCGCGCATCGCCAGCGGCCACCGACGCAACTGGCTGCTTTTCGGCGAGCGCAACGTCGCGCATGACTTCTATTGCCGGGACGAGCTGCAGGGCTGGCTGGCCAGCGGCGAGCTGGCGCGCCTGGACCTGGCGTTCTCCCGCGACCAGGCGCGCAAGGTCTACGTGCAGGACCGTCTGGGCGAAGCCGCCGACCTGCTGCGCGCCTGGCTGGCAGAGGGCGCGTCGCTCTATGTCTGCGGGAGCCTGGCGGGCATGGCGGCGGGGGTGGAGGCCGTGCTGCACCAGCTGCTGGGCGCAGCCGCGGTCGCCGAGCTGAGCGAAGCGGGGCGCTACCGCCGCGATGTGTATTGAATCGTAGTCCGGCGGCAATCCGCGGCCGGCGGGTCGCGGATTGCCGCCGGGCTACTGGTGCCGCTTTGGCTGCGGTTCTAAGCTTGTGCCCATGAACAGACGAATCCTGCTGAACTGCGACATGGGCGAGAGCCTCGGCGCCTGGCGCATGGGCGACGATGCGCTGGCCATGCCGCTGGTCGACCAGGCCAACCTGGCCTGCGGCTTCCACGCCGGCGACCCGCTGACCATGCAGCGCACCGTCGAACTGGCGGTGCAGCACGGGGTGAGCATCGGTGCGCATCCGGCCTATCCCGACCTGGTCGGCTTCGGCCGCCGCCACCTGGCCTGCTCGCCGGCAGAGGTCACCGCGCTGGTGCTCTATCAGCTCGGCGCGCTGGATGCCTTCTGCCGCGCCGCCGGCACCCAACTGGCCTACGTCAAGCCGCACGGCGCGCTGTACAACGACCTGGTGCGCGACGATGCCCTGCTCGCCGCGGTGCTGGATGCCTGCGCCGCCTATCGCAAGGGCCTGCCGCTGATGGTCCTGGCGCTGCTGGACAACCGCCGCGAGCTGGAGTTCGCCGATGCCGCCGACGTGCCGCTGATGTTCGAGGCCTTCGCCGACCGCGCCTACCTGGCCGACGGCCAACTGGCGCCGCGGCGGCTGATGGAGGCGGTGCACCATGACCCGCAGCGCATCCTCGACCAGGGCCTGGCCATCGCCCAGGGCGAGCCGTTCGCCGACATCGACGGCAAGCCGCTGCAACTCTGTGCCGACAGCCTCTGCGTGCACGGCGACAACGCCGAGTCGCTGGCCGTGCTGCGGCGCTTGCGGGCGCTGCTGGACGCCGCGTGATCCGCCTCGAGCCGGCCGGTGCCGAAGCCCTGCTGCTGGTGCTGGCCGAACAGCCCGACGCGCAGTTGCCGCAGCGCATCGCGCTGCTGGCCGAGCGCATCCGCGCCGAACTGGGCGACGGGCTGACCGACCTGGTGCCGGGCTGGACCAGCCTGCTGCTGCACTACGACCTGACCCGCACCGATCACCTGCAACTGACCGAGCGCCTGACGCCGTTGCTCGAACGTTGGCTGGCCGAGCCGCTGGCCGTGCCGGCCGGGCGCCTGCACGAGATCCCCATCTGGTACGCCGGCGCCGACCTGGCCGAGGTGGCGCGCCGCTGCCGGTTGAGCGTCGAGCAGGTGATCGAGCTGCACAGCGCCAGCGAGTACCGGGTCGGCGCCATCGGCTTCGCCCCGGGCTTCGCCTACCTCGGCGAGCTGCACGAGCGCCTGGTCCTGCCGCGCCGCGCCACCCCGCGCACGGCGGTGCCGGCCGGCAGCCTGGCGATCGCCGAGCGGCAGACCGCGGTCTACCCGCAGCGCTCGCCCGGCGGCTGGCACCTGCTCGGCCTGTGCCCCTGGCGCCTGTTCGATGTCGGTCGCGAGCCGCCGTGCCCGCTGGCCCTGGGCGACCGGGTGCGTTTCGTGGCGATCGACGAGCAGGCCTTCCGCGCCGCGGGCGGGCCGTTATGAGCGGCCTGCGGGTGATCAAGCCGGGGCCCTTGAGCCTGGTGCAGGATGGCGGCCGCCGCGGCTGGCAACACCTCGGCGTATCGCCGGCCGGCCCGCTGGACTGGCACGCTGCGGCCTGGGCCAACCGCCTGCTGGACAACCCCTGGGGCACGCCGTTGCTGGAGATCGCCCTGGGCTATGTCGAGCTGGAGAGCCAGCTGGATACCTGGCTGGCGCTGACCGGCGCGGAAGTCGCGCCGACCCTCGACGAGCGGCCGCTGCCGCGGTGGTCGCGCTTTGCGGTCAGGGCCGGGCAGCGCCTGCGCCTGGGCTACGCGCGCAGCGGCCAGCGCGCCTACCTGGCGGTGGCCGGCGGCTTCTGGGCGCCGCCGGCGCTGGGCAGCGTCAGCACCCAGCTGCGCGAAGGGCTGGGCGGGCTGAGCGGCCAGGGCGAGGCGTTGCGCGCCGGCGACCTGTTGCCCTGTTTGCCGGCGCGCTTCGAGCGCGCGCTGAGCGTGCCCTGGGCGTACCAGCCGGATTACCGCGCCGCTCCGCTGCTGCGGGTGATCGGCGGCGGCGATGCGCCGCGCTTCGAGGCCGAGCAACTGCAGGCGTTCTTCGCCCGGACCTGGCAGCTCAGCCCACAGTCCGACCGCATGGGCGCGCGGCTGCTCGGCGAGGCGCTGCGCGCGCCGGCGCGGCAGTGGTCGCAGGGCGTGGCGCGCGGCGCGATCCAGGTGCCGGCGGACGGCCAGCCGATCATCCTGCAGGCCGATCACCAGACCATGGGCGGCTATCCGATCCTCGGCTGGCTGCATCCGCTCGACCAGAGCCGCCTGGCCCAGTGCCCGCCGCGCCACCCGCTGCGCTTCAGCCCGGTCGGCCTCGCCGACGCCCAGGCCGAACTGCGCGAGTTCTATCGCTTCTTCGGGCGGACGTAGACACCCTCTCTCCAGTCAATGGCAGGCTGTTTCAGCCCCTCCCACAAAGGCACCCTTAGGCCCTGTGGGAGGGGCTTTAGCCGCGACTGTGTAGGTGCAACGCCCCCCGTAAACGGCGAGGGGAGAATGTCCTACCGATTGATCGTCTCGGCATGGTGGCAGGCCACCTGGCGCGCCTCGAGCAGGCGCAGCGGCGGCTGTTCCGTGCGGCAGCGCTCGGTCGCATGCGGGCAGCGCTTGTGGAAGGCGCAGCCGGCGGGCGGGTCGAGCGGGTTGGGCAGCTCGCCGACTATCCTGATCTTCGGTTTGCTCGGGTCGGGGTGGATGGTCGGCGTTGCCGACAGCAGCGCCTGGGTGTAGGGGTGCAGCGGGCGGGCGTAGATCAGCTCCTTCGGGCCCATCTCCACCGGGCGGCCAAGGTACATCACCAGCACGTCGTCGGCGACGTGGCGCACCACCGAGAGGTTGTGCGAGATGAACACGTAGGCGGTGCCGTACTGCTCCTGCAGGTCCATGAACAGGTTGAGCACCTGGGCCTGGATCGACACGTCGAGCGCCGAGGTCGGCTCGTCCGCCACCAGCACCTTGGGCTGCAGCATCATCGCCCGGGCCAGGGCGATGCGCTGGCGCTGGCCGCCGGAAAACATGTGCGGGTAGCGCTGGTAGTGTTCGGGGCGCAGGCCGACCTGCTGCATCATCGCCTGCACCCGCTCGCGCCGTTCGAGGCGCGACAGCGCGGTGTTGATCAGCAGCGGTTCGCCGAGCTGGTCGCCGATCTTCTGCCGCGGGTTGAGCGAGGCATAGGGGTTCTGGAAGACCATCTGCACATCGCGGCGCAGCTGCTTGCGCTGCGCGCGGCTGGCGCCGCTGACCTCCTGCCCGGCGATCTGCAGGGAGCCCGAGCTGGGCTGCTCGATCAGGGTCAGGGCGCGCGCCAGGGTCGACTTGCCGCAGCCGGACTCGCCGACCACCGCCAGGGTCTTGCCGGCCTGCAGGTCGAAGGACACGCCATTCAGCGCCTGCACGCTGGCGAGCGGCTGGAACAGGCCACGCGACACGCTGTAGTGGCGGGTCAGTTCACGGGCGGTGAGAACGATCGCACTCATCAGACCACCTCGGCAGTCAGGTTGAGGGGGAAGTAGCAGCGCATCGCGCCGCGCTCGTGGGCCTCCAGCGCCGGGCGCTGCGCGCTGCAGCGCGGCTGGGCGTAGGGGCAGCGCGGCGCCAGCAGGCAGCCGTGCGGACGGTCGTAGCGGCCGGGGACGATGCCGGGCAGGCTGGCCAGGCGCCGGGCGCCGAGGCTGTGCTCGGGAATCGCCTTGAGCAGCGCCTCGGTATAGGGGTGGGTCGGCGCATCGAACAGCTGCGGCACCTGGCCGATCTCCACCGCCTGCCCGGCATACATCACGCAGACGCGCTGGGCGGTCTCGGCGACCACGGCGAGGTCGTGGGTGATCAGCACCAGGGCCATGTCCTGCTCGCGCTGCAGGTCGAGCAGCAGCTCCATGATCTGCGCCTGGATGGTCACGTCCAGCGCCGTGGTCGGCTCGTCGGCGATCAGCAGCTTGGGCTCGGCGGCGATCGCCATGGCGATCGCCACGCGCTGGCTCATGCCGCCGGAGAGCTGGTGCGGGTAGGCATCCAGGCGGCTGGCGGCGGCGGGGATCTCCACTCGTTCGAGCAACTGCAGGGCACGCTGGCGCGCCGCCTTGCCCTTCAGGCCGAGGTGCTGGCGCAGCACTTCCTCGATCTGGAAGCCGACGGTGAAGCTCGGGTTGAGCGCGGTCATCGGGTCCTGGAAGACCATCGACAGGTCCTTGCCGACGATGTGCCGGCGCTGGCGGCCCTTCAGGCGTAGCATGTCGGTGCCGTCGAACTGCAGGCTGTCGGCGCTGACGATGCCCGGCGCGTCGATCAGGCCCATCAGCGCCAGCATGGTCACCGACTTGCCGGAACCGGACTCGCCGACAATGGCCAGCACTTCGCCCTTGGCCACCGACAGGTCGAGTCCGTCGACCACCGGCACGGCGTTGGCGTCGCCGAAGCGCACGCTGAGGTTCTTGATATCGAGCAGGCTCATGGACGTAACTCCACTATCGCTTGGTGCGCACAGCCTGGGCGGCCCCGCGTCACCCTACGGATTATCTGGGCCGCCACGGTCAAAGTAGGGTGCGCCGTGCGCACCGGGGTCACGCGGATGGTCATCATCGGCTCCTTACTGCGCATTCTTCAGTTTCGGGTCGAGCGCGTCGCGCAGGCCGTCGCCCATCAGGTTGATCGCCAGCACGCTGAGCAGGATGGTCAGGCCGGGCAGGCTGACCACCCACCAGGCGCGTTCGATGTAGTCGCGCGCCGAGGCCAGCATGGTGCCCCACTCGGGTGTCGGCGGTTGCACGCCGAGGCCGAGGAAGCCCAGCGCGGCGGCGTCGAGGATCGCCGAGGAGAAACTCAGGGTGGCCTGGACGATCAGCGGCGCCATGCAGTTGGGCAGCACGGTGACGAACATCAGCCGCGGCAGGCCGGCGCCGGCCAGGCGCGCGGCGGTGACGTAGTCGCGGTTCGCCTCGCCCATCACCGCGGCGCGGGTCAGGCGCACGTAGGACGGCAGCGAGACGATGGCGATGGCGATCACCGTGTTGATCAGCCCGGGGCCGAGGATGGCGACGATGGCCACCGCCAGCAGCAACGAGGGCAGGGCCAGCATCACGTCCATCAGGCGCATGATCGCCGGGCCGAGCAGACGCGGGAAGAAGCCGGCGGTGAGGCCGAGGAGGATCCCCGGGATCAGCGACAGCAGCACCGAGGACAGGCCGATCAGCAGCGACAGGCGCGCGCCGTGGATCAGTCGCGAGAGCAGGTCGCGGCCCAGTTCGTCGGTGCCGAGGAGGAACCGCGCCTGGCCGTCTTCCAGCCAGGCTGGCGGGGTCAGCAGGGCGTCGCGGAACTGCTCGCTGGGATCGAACGGCGCCACCCAGGGGGCGAACAGCGCGCAGAACAGCACCAGCAGCATGAAGCCCAGGCCGGCCACGGCGCCCTTGTTGTGGGCGAAGGCCTGCCAGAATTCCTTCAGCGGCGAGGGGTAGAGCAGGCTCTGATCGAGAGTGGTGGTGGTCATGGGCGAACCTCCAGGCCTGTCCTGCGTAGGGTGGATGACGCTTCTTTCATCCACCGCTTGGGTGTTGCGATGGTGGATGGGTGAAGCGTCATCCGCCCTACGGAATCAATATGGGTATGCATGGCTCTTGCCTTATTTCTGATGGCGAATGCGCGGGTTGGCCAGGCCGTAGAGGATGTCCACCACGAAGTTGACCAGGATCACCAGGCAGGCGATCAGCAGGATGCCGTTCTGCACGACCGGGTAGTCGCGGGCGCCGATCGACTCGATCAGCCACTTGCCGATGCCCGGCCAGGAGAAGATGGTTTCGGTCAGCACCGCGCCGGCCAGCAGCGCGCCGACCTGCAGGCCGAACACCGTGAGCACCGGGATCAGCGCGTTGCGCAGGCCGTGGACGAACACCACGCGGGCCGGCGACAGGCCCTTGGCGCGGGCGGTGCGCACGTAGTCCTCGCGCAGCACCTCGAGCATCGCCGAGCGGGTCATCCGGGCGATCACCGCCAGCGGGATGGTGCCGAGCACGATGGCCGGCAGGATCAGGTGGCGCAGGGCGTCGACGAAGGCGCCTGGTTCTTCGCTGAGCAGGCTGTCGATCAACATGAAACCGGTGACCGGCGGGATGTCGTAGAGCAGGTCGATGCGCCCGGACACCGGGGTCCAGCCGAGCCAGACCGAGAAGAACATGATCAGCAGCAGGCCCCACCAGAAGATCGGCATGGAGTAGCCGGCCAGGGAGATGCCCATCACCCCGTGGTCGAACAGCGAGCCGCGCTTGAGCGCGGCGATCACCCCGGCGATCAGCCCGAGGCTGCCGGCGAACAGCAGGGCGGCCAGGGACAGTTCCAGGGTGGCCGGGAACAGGGTGAGGAACTCGCTCCACACGCTTTCGCGGGTGCGCAGCGACTGGCCCAGGTCGCCCTGGGCGAGGTTGCCGATGTAGTCGAGATACTGGGCGTACAGCGGCTTGTTCAGGCCCAGGCGTTCCATGGCCTGGGCGTGCATCTGCGGGTCGACCCGGCGCTCGCCCATCATCACTTCCACCGGGTCACCGGGGATCATGCGGATCAGCGCGAAGGTCAGCAGGGTGACGCCGAAGAAGGTGGGGATCAGCAGCCCCAGGCGTCTAGCGATAAAGGACAGCATGGATGTCGGTACTCCACATCGGTTTTCAATCGGTTCGACGGCGGCATGGGCAGTCGATTGGTTGTGTTTGCGTAGGAGCGGGGACTCGGCGTCGCCCCCGCTCCTACGGGTCGAATTTCACCTTGGAAAAATTGTTCGAACCCATCGGGCTGAGGACGAAGCCCTGCACGCCCTGGCGCAGGGCGCTGAATTGCCTGGGATGGGCCAGCGGGATCCATGGCGCCTGTTCATGGAAGATCGCCAGGGCCCGGCGGTACAGCGCCGCCCGTTGCGCCTGGTCCTGCAGCCGGCGGGCCTGGCCGATCAGCCGGTCGAACTCGGCATGGCACCAGCCGGCCTGGTTCTCCCCGGATTGGGCGGCGGCGCAGGACAGGTTGGGGCTGAGGAAGTTGTCCGGGTCGCCGTTGTCGCCGGCCCAGCCCATGAACACCAGGTCGTGCTCGCCGTTCTTCGCCCGCTTGATCAGCTCGCCCCACTCGAACATGCGGATCTCGGCCTGGATGCCGATGGCGGCCAGGTCGGCCTGCAGCATCTGCGCGCCGATACCCGGATTGGGGTTGGTCGGGCCGCCGCCGGGGCGGGTCCAGATCGACAGCTCGAAACCGTCGGCGAGCCCGGCCTCGGCCAGCAGCTGCCTGGCGCGCGGCACGTCGCGGGGCCAGTCCTGCAGCTGCGGGTCGTGGCCCCAGAGCGTCGCCGGGTAGGGCGCCACCGCCGGGCTGGCACCGCCCTCGCCGTATTGCGCGCGCAGGTAGGCGGCCTTGTCGAAGGCCAGGTTGAGCGCCTGGCGCACGCGCACATCGTCCAGCGGCGGGTGGCGGGTGTTGATGCCGATATAGGCGACCAGCAGCGAATCCAGTTCGAGCACCTGCAGCGCCGGGTCGGCCTTCAGCGCCGGGATGTCCACCGGCCGCGGGTACAGGGCGATCTGGCAGTCATTGGCCCTGAGCTTCTGCTGGCGCACGTTGGGTTCGGGGGTGATGGCCAGGATCAGCTTGTCGATGTTCGGCGCGCCGGCCCAGTAGTGCGGGTTGCCGCGAAAGCGCACCTGGGCGTCCTTGGTGTAGCGCTCGAAGACGAACGGCCCGGTGCCGACCGGCAGGCGGTTGAGCTGCTCGGCCTTGTCCTCGGCGAGCAGCTGCGCGGCGTACTCGGCCGAGTAGATCGAGGCGAAACCCATGGCCAGGTCGGCCAGGAAGGGCGCCTCGGGGTGTTTCAACACGAAGCGCACGCGGTGCTCGTCGAGCCGCTCGATGCGCTCGATCAGCGCGGCCATGGCCATGGCTTCGGCATAGGGGAAGCCGCGCAGCGACAGCTTGTGCCAGGGATGGGCGGGGTCGAGCTGGCGCTGGAAGCTCCACAGCACGTCCTCGGCATTGAAGGCGCGGCTCGGGCTGAACCAGGCGGTGCTATGGAACTGCACCCCCCGGCGTAGATGGAAGGTGTAGCTCAGCCCGTCGGCGGAGACTTCCCAGCGCTCGGCCAGGCCGGGGATCAACTCGGTGCTGCCGGGGGCGAAACTGACCAGGCGCTCGAACACGGTTTCCGCCGAGGCGTCGGCGGTGGTCGCCGCGGTGTACTGGACGATGTCGAAGCCTTCCGGGCTGGCCTCGCTGCACACCACCAGGCTATCGGCGGCGGCATGCGCCAGGCTGGCCGCGGCGAGGGCGCCACAGAGCAGCAGGCGGGTCAGGGTACGTGGGAGGTTCGGCATACGGTTATTCCCCAGAAACGACGGTGCGGATCGGCGCCGGCCGGGTAGGCCGCCTCTGGCACGAAGCCCGGGCCGGCGGATAACCGGCCCGGGCGAGTGACTCACAGGGAATTACTGGCCGACGCTCACGCCGTAGAAGGAGTTGAGCGCGAACGGGCTGATCCTGAAGTCCTGCACGTTCTTGCGCATCGGCTGGTAGACGGTGGAGTGGGCGATCGGGGTGATCGGCACTTCGCGCTTGAGGATCACCTGGGCCTGGCGGTACAGCTTGGTGCGTTCGTCGATGTCGGTGGTGCGCTTGGCCGCCTTGATCAGGCTGTCGTACTCCTCGAAGCACCACTTGGAGAAGTTGTTGCCGTCCACCGCATCGCAGCCGTACAGGGTGCCCAGCCAGTTGTCCGGGTCGCCGTTGTCGCCGCTCCAGCCGATCAGCATGGCGTCGTGTTCGCCGGCCTTGGAGCGCTTGAGGTACTCGCCCCACTCGTAGCTGACGATCTTCGCCTTGATGCCGACCTTGGCCCAGTCGGCCTGCAGCATCTCGGCCATCAGCTTGGCGTTGGGGTTGTACGGGCGCTGCACCGGCATGGCCCACAGGGTGATCTCGGTGCCCTCGGCGACGCCGGCGGCCTTGAGCAGCGCCTTGGCCTTCTCCGGGTCGTAGGCCACGTCCTTGATGGTCTCGTTGTAGGACCACTGGGTCGGCGGCATGCCGTTGACCGCCAGCTGGCCGGCGCTCTGGTAGACCGCAGCGATGATCGCCTGCTTGTTCACCGCCATGTCCAGGGCCTGGCGCACCTGCAGCTTATCCAGCGGGGCATGGGTGACGTTGTAGGCGATGTAGCCATCGTTGAAGCCCGGTTGCGACGGCATCTGGATGTTCGGATCCTTGGCCAGCGAGTCGAGGTCGGCCGGCCGCGGGTTGAGAGTGACATGGCATTCGCCGGCCTTGAGCTTCTGCATGCGCACCGAGGCGTCGGTGTTGATCGAGAAGATCAGGTTGTCGATCTTCACGTCCTCGGGCTTCCAGTAGTCCGGGTTGCCCTTGAAGCGGATCACCGCATCCTTCTGGTAGCGGCTGAACACGAAGGGACCGGTGCCGATCGGCTTCTGGTTGATGTCGGCGGCCTTGCCGGCCTTGAGCAGCTGCTCGGCGTACTCGGCGGACTGGATCGAGGCGAAGCTCATCGCCAGGTTCTGGATGAAGGCGGCGTCCACCGCATTGAGGGTGAACTGCACGGTCAGGTCGTCGAGCTTGGCGAGCTTGGCGATATTGGCGTCCATGCCCATGTCGGTGAAGTAGGGGAATTCGGTCGGGTAGGCCTTACGGAACGGATGCTCCTTGTCGAGCATGCGGCCGAAGGTGAACAGCACGTCGTCGGCGTTGAACGCGCGGCTCGGCGTGAAGTACTCGGTGCTGTGGAACTTGACGCCGGGACGCAGGTGGAAGGTGTAGACCAGGCCGTCGGCGGACACCTCCCACTTCTCGGCCAGGCCGGGGATCACCGCGGTGCCGCCGCGCTCGAACTGGGTCAGGCGGTTGAACACGGTTTCCGCCGCGGCATCGAAGTCGGTGCCGGTGGTGTACAGGCCGGGGTCGAAACCGGCCGGGCTGCCTTCGGAGCAGAACACCAGGTTGTTGGCGGCTTGGGCGAGCGGTGCGCTGGCGATCAACCCAGCGCTGAGGATGAACGGAATGACGGCGTGTTTACGCATGATGGCCTCATAGTTGTTGTCATTTTCGTCGAGGAGCGGCCTCGTGGGCCGAACCGCAGCCAAACTATGCAGGGCCTATGCCCAGTGCAAGCCACCCCGTGGCAGTCAGTGTAGAAGCTGGGGTGAGTTTGTCCGCGGATGTCGCATATTTGTAAAAAGCTGAGTGAGTCGGCAGGAAAATGAGCGATTTTTATCGAGGGTCATGGGGGCGGGCAATTTGCCGTGAAATATCGCCGCCTTGCCTAGTTTTTTATAACACATTGATTTTATTGAGGTTTTATTATGACTGGACGGTCTCCGAGCAACTCGGCACTGAGTCGATCGGAGACACCTTGGTGCGGCGGTGTAACTATTCAGGGCATCTGCACTTCGATCATGCCGTCGGCGTTGACCGTCACCTGGCTGGTGCCGGCCTCGATTTCCGGCGTCACCGCGGCATCCATCATCGCCGCGCCTTTCATCGTCGCCATGCGCATCGGCACCGGCGGTTGGAAGCCGCCGCTGTTCAGGCTCAGGTTGACCAGTTTGTAACCGCTGCCGCCGAGCGCCTCGGTGGCCAGTTGCGCGCGGGCGCGGAACGCCGCCACGGCCTCCTTGAGCAGGGCGTCCTCATGGGTCTTGCGGGTGGCCGGGGCGATGCTGAAGTCCATGCCGGCCATCTTCAGCTCCTTGAGCATCTCGCCGGTGAGCTTCGACAGCGTGGCGAAGTCGGCGCTTTCCAGGCGCAACTCGGCGCGCTCGCGCCAGGCCGTGATCTTCTGCCCCTTGTCGTCGTACACCGGGTAGCTGTTACGGCTGCCGAGGGCCACGCTGACGCCCTTGACGTCGCGCGCCTGGCTGACGGCGGCATTCAGGGTGCGGGTGATCTGCGCGGCGAGCGCGGCCGGATCGTCGTCCTGCGCCTCGCTGTAGAGGGTCACGTGCATCAGGTCGTGGGCGATTTCCTGGCTGACTTCGGCGCGCAGTGAAATCTGGTTGTAGCGCGCCTCGTCGGCGAGCAGGGCGCTGCTGCCCAGGCTGGCGGCGGCGAAGGCGAGGGCGGTGGCGAGGCGGGTCATTGCGTGCATGTGAAGCTCCTTTCTGCAGGCCGGTTGGGCATTTGCTGACGTTAGACGAAACCCAGCGACACTTGGGGTTAAACCGGGTTCAGCTTTTTCATGGCTGGCGGCGCGGCTTGCTGGAGCCCGCTTGCGAGCAGCGGCAGGCGGCCGCGCTGCGGCCAGTTGCCGCAGCGGCGGATGGCCGCGCCGGCCTTGGTTATACTCGCCGGGCTCGGCCAACGAGCTTTCTGGAGAGCCTATGCTCGCACCCGTGCAGTTGCTGTCGGCCAGCCGACAAAACCTCTGGCGCCTGACCCTGATCCGCATCCTGGTGCTGGCCGCCCAGGCCGGTTCGGTGGGGCTCGCCTACAACTCGGGGTTGCTGCCGCTACCCTGGCTGGAACTGAGCATCACCCTCGGCATCTCGCTGCTGCTGTGCCTGCTCACGGCCCTGCGCCTGCGCGGGCCGTGGCCGGTCACCGAGCTCGAGTATGCGGTGCAGCTGGGCTGCGACCTGATCATCCACAGCGTGCTGCTGTATTACTCGGGCGGCTCGACCAACCCCTTCGTCTCCTACTACCTGGTGCCGCTGACCGTCGCCGCGGCGACCTTGCCCTGGCTCTACACCATGACCCTGTCGGGGTTGGCGCTGGCCGGCTACACGCTGTTGCTGGTCTGGTCGCACCCGCTGGAACTGCCCGCCGGTCCGCGCGAAAGCCTGTTGATCTACGGCATGTGGCTGAGTTTCGCCCTGGCCGCGGGGCTGATCACCTTCTTCGTCGCGAAGATGGCCGAGGAGTTGCGCCAGCAGGAGGAACTGCGTGCCGAACGCCGCGAGGAAGGGCTGCGCGACCAGCAGCTGCTCGCCGTCGCCACCCAGGCCGCCGGCGCCGCGCACGAGCTGGGCACGCCGCTGGCGACCATGAGCGTGCTGATCAAGGAGCTGCTGCGCGAGCACCAGGATCCGCTGCTGCAGGAGGATCTGGCGGTGCTGCAGGAGCAGGTCAGGTTGTGCAAGGACACCCTGCAGCACCTGGTGCGCGCCGCCGAGGCGGACCGCCGCCAGGCGGTGGTCGAACAGTCGGCCGTCGAATGGCTGGAAGCCACCCTCAATCGCTGGCACCTGATGCGTCCCGAGGCCACCTACCGCTACCAGTGCCTGGGGCGCGGCACGCCGCCGCGGCTGATGCCGCCGACCGACCTGACCCAGGCGCTGCTCAACCTGCTGAACAACGCCGCCGACGCCTGCCCGGACAAGCTGGACATCCGCCTGGACTGGGATCACCAGTGGCTGCGCCTGAGCATCCGCGACTTCGGCGCCGGGGTGCCGCTGGCCATCGCCGAACAGCTCGGCCGGCCGTTCTTCACCACCAAGGGCAAGGGCTTCGGCCTCGGCCTGTTCCTCAGCCAGGCCAGCGTCACCCGTGCCGGCGGCACGGTAAAGTTGTATAACCACGAAGAAGGCGGCACGCTCACCGAGCTGAAGCTGCCGCGAGCTTATGGCCGGGCTTGAAGTGAAAGTCGCACAGCGACGCCATTCTTAACAGGCCGTTGAAAAACGTAGGCGAGGCAGCCGAGGCTAGGCAAAAACAGGCGAAAAAGCGGAGTTTACGAGTTGAAAATGAGCATTTTGATCGGACTCGCGCACGAGCCTGTTTTTAACGACGCATCGGCAACGCAGGTAGTTTTTCAACGGCCTGTTAATGCCCTTCTCCCAGCGGGAGAAGGTGGCGCGCAGCGATGGATGAGGGCGGCATGCCCGTTAGGAGAGATTGACTATGACTGACGAATCGGAAGCCCTGTTCGAAGGCGACGAGCAACCGCACCTGTTGCTGGTCGATGACGACCCGACCTTCACCCGCGTGATGGCGCGGGCCATGAGCCGCCGCGGTCTGCGCGTGTCGACCGCCGGTTCGGCCGAGGAAGGCCTGGCCCTGGCCCAGCAAGACCTGCCGGACTATGCGGTGCTGGACCTGAAGATGGAGGGCGACTCCGGCCTGGTGCTGTTGCCCAAGCTGCTGGAGCTGGATGCGGAGATGCGCGTGGTGATCCTCACCGGCTACTCCAGCATCGCCACCGCGGTGGAGGCGATCAAGCGCGGGGCCTGCAACTACCTGTGCAAGCCGGCGGATGCCGACGACGTGCTGGCGGCGCTGCTGACCCAGCATGCCGACCTCGACAGCCTGGTGCCGGACAACCCGATGTCGGTGGATCGCCTGCAGTGGGAGCATATCCAGCGCGTGCTGGCCGAGCACGAAGGCAATATCTCGGCCACCGCACGGGCCCTGGGCATGCACCGGCGCACCCTGCAGCGCAAGTTGCAAAAGCGTCCGGTGCGGCGCTGAGACCGGCGCCGGACGTAGCAGCGGTGGGGCGTCGAGCCGGGGCGCCTAGCCCATGCCCGCGATGCTTTTGGCGGCAGGCCCTATCGCGGCCATGGGCCGCTCCTGCGAAGCAGCCAAAAACCGTAGCTCGGACGAAGATTCGCCTATGCGCGGATAGTGTTAGGTTGTCGTACCTCTTCTCTTGCTACTATTAGCCCCCTAAGCAAATCGTCTGCCCAGGGGCTGCCATGCTCGCCGTCGTCCAGCAAACCCTCGTCATCACTGCGCCGGTCTTCGCCATGCTGTTCCTCGGCGTGGGCCTCAAGCGCCTGGGCTGGATCGACGTGGCGTTCATCAACACCGCCTCGTCCCTGGTGTTCCGCGGCACCATGCCGACCCTGCTGTTCCTCGGCATCGTCAAGGCGGACCTGAGCACCGCCCTGCAGCCGGCGCTGCTCGGCTACTTCGTGCTGGCGACCCTGCTGTGCTTCCTGATCGCCTGGGGCTGGGCGATCTGGCGTTGCCCGCGAGTCGACCGCGGCATCTACACCCAGGGCGCCTTTCGCGGCAACAACGGCATCGTCGGCCTGGCGCTGGCCACCAGCATGTACGGCGACTATGGCTTGTCGGTGGGCGCGGTGCTCGGTGGCGTGGTGATCCTCTGCTACAACACTCTCGCGGCGATCGTCCTGGCCATCTACAGCCCCGAGAGCAAGTCCGACCCCTGGGCCATAGGCCGGAGCATCCTCAGCAACCCGTTGATCATCGGCGTGCTGGCGGCCATCCCGATCGCCTACTGGCAGTTGGCGCTGCCGAGCTGGTTGCTGACCTCGGCCGAATACTTCGCGCAGATGACCCTGCCGCTGGCGCTGATCTGCATCGGCGGCACCCTGAGCCTGGCCTCGCTGCGTGCGAGCAGTGGTACGGCCATCGGTTCGAGCCTGATGAAACTGGTCTGGCTGCCGCTGTTGGCGACCCTGGGCGCCTGGCTGTGTGGCTTTCGCGACGCCGACCTGGCGATTCTCTTCCTGTATTTCGCCAGCCCCACGGCGGCGGCCAGCTTCGTCATGGCGCGGGCGGTGAACGGCAACCATCAACTGGCGGCGGCGATCATCGTGATCACCACCCTGGGAGCGGTGCTGACCATCAATATCGGTTTGCTGCTGTTGCAGTGGGTGGGCTGGATCTAGTGTGCCGTCGCGCAATAATCCATTGTTCAAGCGGCTGCGGCTGACCTGTGTAGGCTGCGCGCACCACTGACCACCTGGTGCCTGGTGCGCACGGCCTAGGCGGCCCCGCACACCCTACGAGCCGGCGTCATCGAAACAGTAATTCCGCGACAGTCTCCTACTTCCGCTGCTGGTATTCGTCGATCACTTCCTGCGCCGCGCGGAAGGCGTCGATGGCCGCCGGCACCCCGGCATACACCGCGCAGTGCAGCAGCGCTTCGCGGATTTCCTCCACCGTGCAGCCGTTGTTCAAGGCGCCGCGCACGTGGCCTTTCAGTTCCTGCGGACACTTCAGGGCGGTCAGCGCGGCCAGGGTGATCAGGCTGCGGGTCTTGCGCGGCAGGCCATCGCGAGTCCACACGCCGCCCCAGGCGTGTTCGTTGACGAACGCCTGCAAGGGCGCGCTGAATTCGCTGGCGTTGCCCAGGGCGCGCTCGACATAGGCGTCGCCCATCACTTCGCGGCGTACCTGCAGGCCGCTGTCGTGCTTATCGTTCATCCGTTCACTCCATCTGTGGTCGGGCGTTGTCTGTGCCAGGCGCGCCCGGCGAGGACTACCAGGGTCACCGCGGTCAGCGGCAGTACATAGCCGAGCATGGCTTCGCCGAAGGTCTGGGCGAACGGCCGGCCAGTGGCGAACAGCACAAGGTAGAGGCTGTAGGCGGCGTAGTAGGCGAGGAACAGCAGGCCTTCCCAGCGGTTGATGCGGTAACCGGCGAAGAAGATCGGCAGGCAGGCGACGGCCACCGCGCTCATCACCGGGAAGTCGAAGGCCAGAGCGTTCGGTGACACCGAGATCGGCAGCGGCGACAGCAGCGAAGCCAGGCCGAGCACGCAGAGCAGGTTGAAGATGTTGCTGCCGACGATATTGCCCACCGCGATGTCGCGCTCGCCCTTGAGCGCGGCGAGCAGCGAGGTCGCCAGCTCCGGCAGCGAGGTGCCGACGGCCACCAGGGTCAGGCCGATCACCAGTTCCGACAGGCCGAGGGTGCGGGCCAGGCTGACTGCGCCTTCGACCAGGAGATTGGCGCCGCCCACCAGCAGGGTCAGGCCGGTGCCGATCAGCGCCAGGTTGATCAGCCAGGCATAGGGTCTGGCGGCCTGGTGTAGGCCGAACTCCTTGGCGAATTCATCGTCGTCGCCGGCGGCCGGGTTCTTGCGGTTGCCGATGATCAGGAAGGTGGTGTAGGCCAGTACGCCGCTGAACAGCAGGGCGCCGTCGAGCCGGCTCAGCTCGCCGTCCCAGGCCAGGGCGAAGGTCAGCAGGCTGGCGCCGATCATGATCGGCACGTCCAGGCGGATCAGCTGGCGCGAGACGATCAGCGGGGCGATCAGCGCGGTCAGGCCGAGGATCAGCAGGACGTTGGCGATGTTGCTGCCGAGCACGTTGCCGATGGCCAGGTCGCCGCTGCCGCCCAGGGCGGCCTGCACGCTGACCGCGGTTTCCGGCGCGCTGGTGCCGAAGGCCACCACGGTGAGGCCGATGATCAGCGGCGGGATGCCGAATTGCGCCGCCAGCTTGGCGGCGCCGCGCACCAGCACTTCGGCGCCGGCGACCAGCAGCAGCAGGCCGGCGATCAGGTAGACGAAGGTCATCGGGGTCATCAGCAAGGGGCTCCGGCAAATGCGCCCAGTGTAATGATCCGCACGCCATGGGCCAGAGGGGCGCAACGGTTATTGGTTAGCAACTGTGACGAGGCGTGGTTCAGTCCGCCAGTTGCTGCACGCGTACCGGCACCACGCCGGCGCGGAGCATGTCGAGCTGCTCGGCGGCCTTCTTCGACAGATCGATGATGCGGCCCCTGGCGTAGGGCCCGCGGTCGTTGATGCGCACCACCACGCTCTTGTCGTTGCGCAGGTTGGTCACCCGCACCCGGCTGCCGAACGGCAGGCTGCGGTGCGCGGCGGTCAGTGCGTGCTGGTCGAAACGCTCGCCGCTGGCGGTCTTGCGGCCATGGTGGCGCGCGCCGTAGTACGAGGCCTTGCCTTCGGCGCTGTAGCCGTCGCTGTCGATGCGCTGGCCGGCGCAGCCGACGAGCAGGGCGAACAGCGCGGTGAGGATCAGGCCGTTGCGGATCAGCGGGCTACTAGTCGGCATCGAGCGGGTTCTCCAGATGGACAAACGCCGGGGCAAGCCCGGCGTCGATCGGCTTGCAGGGTTTCAACCTTCGAGCTTCTTCTTCAGCAGTTCGTTCACCTGGCCGGGGTTGGCCTTGCCCTTCGAGGCCTTCATCGCCTGGCCGACGAAGAAGCCGAACATCTTGCCGCGCTTGGCTTCGTCGCTGGCGCGGTACTGTTCGACCTGCTCGGCGTTGGCCGCCAGCACTTCGTCGAGCATGCTCTCGATGGCGCCGCTGTCGGTGACCTGCTTGAGGCCGCGGGCCTCGATGACCTGATCGGCCGAGCCTTCGCCGGCGGCCATGGCCTCGAAGACCATCTTCGCCAGTTTGCCGGAGATGGTGTTGTCCTTGATGCGCAGCAGCATGCCGCCCAGTTGTTCGGCGGATACCGGCGCTTGCTCGATTTCCAGGCCTTCCTTGTTGAGCAGGCTGCCCAGCTCGACCATCACCCAGTTGGCCGCCAGCTTGGCGTCGCCGGCGATGCTCACCACCTGCTCGAAGTAGTCCGCCTGCTCGCGGCTGGAGGCCAGCACGCTGGCGTCGTAGGCCGACAGGCCGAACTGGCTCTGGAAGCGCTCGCGCTTCTGCGGCGGCAGCTCGGGCAGGGTAGCGCGGGTGGCCTCGAGGAATTCGGCGCCGATCAGCACCGGCAGCAGGTCGGGATCGGGGAAGTAACGGTAGTCGTTGGCTTCCTCCTTGCTGCGCATGGCGCGGGTTTCGTCCTTGTTCGGGTCGTACAGGCGGGTCTGCTGGATGACCTTGCCGCCGTCCTCGATCAGTTCGATCTGCCGCTGCACCTCGCTGTTGATCGCCTTCTCGATGAAGCGGAAGGAGTTGACGTTCTTGATCTCGCAGCGGGTGCCGAACTCGGCCTGGCCCTTGGGCCGTACCGAGACGTTGCAGTCGCAGCGCAGCGAGCCTTCGGCCATGTTGCCGTCGCAGATGCCCAGGTAGCGCACCAGCGCGTGGATCGCCTTGACGTAGGCCACGGCTTCCTTGGCGCTGCGCATGTCCGGCTCGGAGACGATTTCCAGCAGCGGCGTGCCGGCGCGATTGAGGTCGATGCCGGTCATGCCGTGGAAGTCTTCGTGCAGGCTCTTGCCGGCGTCCTCTTCCAGGTGCGCGCGGGTCACGCCGATACGCTTGACCGTGCCGTCTTCCAGGGTGATGTCGAGGTGGCCCTTGCCGACGATCGGCAGCTCCATCTGGCTGATCTGGTAGCCCTTGGGCAGGTCCGGGTAGAAGTAGTTCTTGCGCGCGAAGACGTTGCTCGGGCCGATTTCGGCGTCGATCGCCAGGCCGAACTTGACCGCCATGCGCACCGCTTCTTCATTGAGCACCGGCAGCACGCCGGGCATGCCGAGGTCGACCAGGCTGGCCTGGGTGTTGGGTTCGGCGCCGAAGGTGGTGGCGCTGGCGGAGAAGATCTTCGAGCGGGTGGCGAGCTGGGTATGGATTTCCAGCCCGATCACGGTTTCCCATTGCATAGTGCGATTCCTATAACACGGTGTCGCGGCCATGACCCTCACCCGGCGCTGCGCGCCAACCTCTCCCGAAGGGAGAGGGGCAAGGGTTGCATGGCTGCGCCATGATTAAAATCCAGCCGGAGTGTGGGTGTGCCAGTCGGTCGCCAGTTGGTACTGGTGGGCGACGTTGAGCAGGCGGCCTTCCTGGAAGTAGGGCGCGAGCAATTGCACGCCGACCGGCAGGCCGTCGACGAAGCCGGCCGGCATGGAGATGCCCGGCAGGCCGGCGAGGTTGGCGGTGATGGTGTAGATGTCTTCCAGGTAGGCGGCAACCGGGTCGTTGTTCTTCTCGCCGAGCTTCCAGGCCGGGTTCGGCGTGGTCGGGCCGAGGATCACGTCGACCTCGGCGAAGGCGCTGACGAAGTCGTTCTTGATCAACCGGCGGATCTTCTGCGCCTTGAGGTAGTAGGCGTCGTAGTAGCCGGCGGACAGCGCGTAGGTGCCGACCATGATGCGCCGCTTGACCTCGGCGCCGAAGCCTTCGGCGCGCGAGCGCTTGTACAGGTCGGTGAGGTCGCTCGGCTGCTCGCAGCGGTAGCCGAAGCGCACGCCGTCGAAGCGCGACAGGTTGGAGGAGGCCTCGGCCGGGGCGATCACGTAGTAGGCGGGAATCGCGTGCTGCATGTTCGGCAGGGAAATCTCTTTCACGCTGGCGCCGAGCTGTTCGAGTTGCTTGACGCTGGCCATGACCACGTCGGCGATGCGGCTGTCGAGGCCGGCGCCGAAGTATTCCTTCGGCAGGCCGATGCGCAGGCCGGAGAGCGGCTGGTTCAGGCTGGCGAGGTAGTCGTCGACCGGCGCATCGACGCTGGTCGAGTCCTTGGCGTCGAAGCCGGCCATGGCCTGCAGCATTAGGGCGCAATCTTCGGCGGTACGCGCCAGCGGGCCGCCCTGGTCGAGGCTGGAGGCGTAGGCGATCATGCCCCAGCGCGATACCCGTCCGTAGGTCGGCTTGAGCCCGGTGAGGTTGGTCAGCGCCGCCGGCTGGCGGATCGAGCCGCCGGTGTCGGTGCCGGTGGCCGCCGGCAGCAGGCGCGCGGCGATCGCCGCGGCCGAGCCGCCGGAGGAGCCGCCGGGCACGCGCTCGAGGTTCCACGGGTTCTTCACCGCGCCGTAGTGGCTGGACTCGTTGGCCGAGCCCATGGCGAACTCGTCCATGTTCATCTTGCCGAGGGTCACGCTGCCGGCGGCGGCGAGCTTCTCCACCACCGTGGCGTTGTACGGCGCCTTGAAGTTGTCGAGCATCAAGGAGCCGCAGCTGGTGCGGATGCCCTGGGTGCAGAACAGGTCCTTGTGGCCGATCGGCGCGCCGAGCAGGGCGCCGTTCTCGCCGGCGGCGCGGCGGCTGTCGGCGGCCTGGGCCTGCTGCAGGGCGAGTTCCTCGGTGACGCTGATGAAGCTGTTGAGTTGCGGGTCGAGGCGCCGAATGCGTTGCAGCAGGCTGCGGGTCAGTTCCTCGGCGGAGAATTCTTTGGCCGCCAGGGCACGGGCGATTTCAGCCAGGGTCAGTCGATGCATCACTCAATCACCTTGGGAACCAGATACAGACCGTTCTCCACGGCCGGGGCGATGGCCTGGTAGGCGTCGCGGTGGTTTTCTTCGGTCACGACGTCGGCGCGCAGGCGCTGGGTCGCTTCCAGAGGGTGGGCCAGCGGTTCGATGCCGGTGGTGTCGACCGCCTGCATCTGGTCGATTAGCCCGAGAATATTGTTGAGGGTCTCGGTGGTGCGTGGGATTTCGCCTTCATTCAGGCCCAGTCGGGCCAGATGGGCGATTTTCTCCACTTCGGAGCGTTCAAGCGCCATTGGGGGTCTCCGATATGCGGGCAGCCAGTGGAAAGGAGGACGGGCCGCCGCGCACGAGGCGTGCATGGAACGGATTCCGTGAGCTGGTGGTCAAAGGCCGCGATGATGAGCCCAGAAGGCCCAGAAAAACAGGCAATCTACCATATCGGCGCCTTGCTCAAAATCCCTGCCGTTGTTAGAGTTTGCCGCTCTTTTTTACCCACGCGTTGCCTAGGGTCCCTATCCCATGTTCAAAAAACTGCGTGGCATGTTTTCCAGCGATCTGTCGATTGACCTGGGCACTGCCAATACCCTTATTTATGTGCGCGAGCGCGGTATCGTCCTGAACGAGCCCTCGGTCGTCGCCATCCGTACCCACGGCAACCAGAAGAGCGTCGTTGCCGTCGGTACCGAAGCCAAGCGCATGCTCGGGCGTACCCCAGGTAACATCGCCGCCATCCGTCCGATGAAGGACGGCGTGATCGCCGACTTCAGCGTCTGCGAGAAGATGCTGCAGTACTTCATCAACAAGGTTCACGAGAACAGTTTCCTGCAGCCCAGCCCGCGCGTGCTGATCTGTGTGCCGTGCAAATCCACCCAGGTGGAACGTCGCGCCATCCGCGAATCGGCCCTCGGTGCCGGCGCCCGCGAAGTGTTCCTGATCGAAGAACCGATGGCCGCGGCCATCGGCGCCGGCCTGCCGGTAGAGGAGGCCCGTGGCTCGATGGTCGTCGATATCGGCGGTGGCACCACGGAAATCGCGCTGATCTCGCTGAACGGCGTGGTCTACGCCGAGTCCGTGCGGGTCGGCGGCGACCGCTTCGACGAAGCCATCATCACCTACGTACGGCGCAACTACGGCAGTCTGATCGGCGAATCCACCGCCGAGCGGATCAAGCAGGAAATCGGTACCGCCTATCCGGGCGGCGAGATCCGCGAAGTCGACGTACGCGGCCGCAACCTGGCCGAGGGCGTGCCGCGCAGCTTCACCCTGAACTCCAACGAAGTGCTCGAGGCGCTGCAGGAATCCCTGGCGACCATCGTC
This sequence comes from Pseudomonas benzenivorans, assembly GCF_900100495.1. Lineage (GTDB taxonomy): Bacteria > Pseudomonadota > Gammaproteobacteria > Pseudomonadales > Pseudomonadaceae > Aquipseudomonas > Aquipseudomonas benzenivorans. The sequence continues at coordinate 39,045 of NZ_FNCT01000018.1, read as the reverse complement.
CAGGCGGTCAAGAGCGCGCTGGAGCAGTCGCCGCCGGAACTGGCCTCGGACATCGCCGAGCGCGGTCTGGTGCTGACCGGCGGGGGCGCGTTGCTGCGCGACCTGGACAAGCTGCTGGCCCAGGAAACCGGGCTGCCGGTGATCGTCGCCGAGGACCCGCTGACCTGCGTGGCCCGTGGCGGTGGCAAGGCCCTGGATATGATGGATCGCCACACCATGGATCTGCTCTCCACGGAGTAAGCCAGCGGCATCAAGTATCGAGCTGCAAGCCGGGTCTCCACTCGCTTGCAGCTTTTTGTTTGTAGCTTGAGGCTCATGAGGAACTCGCCATCAAACCACTCTTCGCCAAAGGTCCTTCGCTCGGTGTGCGCCTGCTGGTGTTCGCCGTGCTGTCGGCTGCGCTGATGGTGGTGGATGCGCGCTTCAGCGTGTTGCAGCCGGTGCGCAGCCAGTTGGGCCTGGTGGTCGAGCCGGTTTACTGGCTCGGGCGCCTGCCGCTCACCCTGTGGGAGAGTGCCACCGAGGAACTCAGCTCGCGCAGCGACCTGGCGGCGGAGAATGAAAAGCTCAAGGCCGAACGCCTGATGATGCAGCGCCGCCTGCAGAAGCTCGCGGCGTTGACCGAGCAGAATGTGCGCCTGCGCGAACTGCTCAACTCCTCGGCCCTGGTCGATGACGATGTGCTGGCCACCGAGCTGATCGGCATCGATCCCAATCCCTTCACCCACCGCATCCTGATCGACAAGGGCGCGAAAGACGGTGTGCTGCTCGGCCAGCCGGTGCTCGATGCGCGCGGCCTGATGGGCCAGGTGGTCGAGGTGATGCCCTACAGCTCGCGGGTGCTGCTGCTCACCGACACCACCCACAGCATTCCGGTGCAGGTCAATCGCAACGGCCTGCGCGCCATCGCCAGCGGCACCGGCAACCCGGAACGCCTGGAGCTGCGCCATGTGGCCGACACCGCGGACATCAAGGAAGGCGACCTGCTGGTCAGTTCCGGGCTGGGCCAGCGCTTCCCCTCGGGCTATCCGGTGGCCACGGTGACCGAGGTGATTCACGATTCCGGGCAGCCCTTCGCCATCGTGCGGGCCACGCCGACCGCGAATCTGAACCGTAGCCGCTACATGCTCCTGGTGTTCACCGACCCGCGTACCCCCGAACAGCGCGCGACCGAATCGGCCGAGGCGCAGGAAGCCGCCGATCGCCAGGCCCAGGAACCGCCCGCGCCGCCAGCGGCCGCCCAGGGCGCCGCCGGCGCCGGGCCGGCCAGAGTGCCGGCCGACCAGCAGGAGCCCGACCGATGATTGCCTTGCGTGCGCGTAATGTCTGGGTGATCTGGCTCAGTTTCGCCCTGGCCCTGCTGCTCAGCGTGGCCAGCATGCCCCAGTTCATGGAGGTCGGCCGGCCGCTGTGGCTGGCGTTGTTCCTGACCTACTGGGTGCTGGCCCTGCCGCATCGGGTGGGCATGACCACGGCCTGGGGCATCGGCCTGTTGGCCGACGTGCTGAATGGCTCCCTGCTCGGGCAGAACGCCCTGATCCTGACCCTGGTGACCTTCCTGGTGCTGAGCCTGCACCAGCGCTTGCGCATGTTCCCCATGTGGCAGCAGAGCATGGTGCTGCTGGTGGTGTTCGGTCTGGCCCAACTGGTACAGCTATGGCTCAATGCCCTGACCGGCAGCCGCCCGCCCACCCTGGCATTCGTCTTGCCGGCCTTGGTCAGTGCGCTGTTGTGGCCGTGGATCTGTACGATCCTGCGCGGTCTGCACCAGCGTCTCAGCGTCAATTAAGCGGGGCCTGCGGGTCCTGCGCTTACCCGACAGGGAGAGGTCTGCATGGCCACGCTTTACCTGGCTTCGGGGTCGCCGCGTCGACGCGAGTTGTTGACGCAGATCGGTGTGCCCTTCATCCCGCAAATCGTCCCCATCGATGAAAATGCATTGCCAGACGAGTCGCCCAGCGCCTATGTAGAGCGTCTGGCGCGGGAGAAAGCGCAGACGGGCCTGGCGGCCCTGGGTCATCCGCCAGAGGCGGTGGTGCTCGGCGCCGATACCGCGGTGGTGCTCGATGGGCGCATTCTCGGCAAGCCGGCGGACCGCGCCGAGGCGCTGGCGACCCTGACGGCGTTGTCCGGCCGCGAGCATCAGGTGCTGACGGCGGTGGCCCTGGCCTCCAACGCGCGGGTGGCCGCGCGGCTGGTCGCCAGCCGGGTGTGGTTCCGGCCGCTGGCCCAGGCGGAAATCGAGGCCTACTGGGACACCGGCGAACCGCAGGACAAGGCCGGCAGCTATGGTATTCAGGGACTGGCGGCGGTGTTCGTCAGCCAGGTGCAGGGCAGTTACTCGGCGGTGGTGGGCTTGCCCCTGTGCGAAACCGCCGAGCTGCTCGCAGAATTCGCTATTCCGTGCTGGCAGCCGCCGGCACTCCACAGTCAAGAGGGTGCCGGGCGCGGGTGAGCGGAGGCTTTCGCTGAACGTCCCGGTGCCCGGCTGGCAACTTCGTCGCCCAAGAGATGGCCGTATGAGTGAAGAGATTCTGATCAATATCACGCCGATGGAGTCGCGCGTGGCGGTGGTGGAGAATGGCGTGCTGCAGGAGGTGCATGTCGAACGCACGCAGAAGCGCGGGATCGTCGGCAACATCTACAAGGGCAAGGTGGTCCGCGTGCTGCCGGGCATGCAGGCGGCATTCGTCGATATCGGCCTGGAGCGCGCGGCCTTTATCCACGCCTCGGAGATCTCCAGCCGCGAAGGCAATGCGGTGGAAAGCATCAGCGCCCTGGTGCACGAGGGCCAGAGCCTGGTGGTGCAGGTCACCAAGGACCCGATCGGCAGCAAGGGCGCGCGCCTGACCACCCAGCTGTCGATCCCCTCGCGCTATCTGGTGTACATGCCGCGCACCAGCCATGTCGGCATCTCCCTGCGGATCGAGGACGAGAGCGAGCGCGAGCGGCTCAAGCAGGTGGTCGCCGACTGCGTCGCGGCCGAGGGCATCGAGGAAGCCGGCGGCTTCATCCTGCGCACCGCCGCCGATGGCGTGGGCGCCGATGAAATCCTCGTCGATATCCGCTACCTGCGCCGGCTGTGGGACCAGATCGCCGCGCAGATCCAGACCGCGCCGGCGCCCCTGGTGATCTACGAGGACCTCAGCCTGGCGCTGCGTACCCTGCGCGACCTGGTCGGCCTGCGCACCGAGAAGATCCGCATCGACTCGCGGGAGACCTTCCAGAAGATCAGCCAGTTCGTCGCCGAGCTGATGCCGGAAATCGCCGACCGCCTGGAGCACTACCCGGGCGAGCGGCCGATCTTCGACCTGTACGGCGTCGAAGACGAGATCCAGCGCGCGCTGGAGCGCAAGGTGCCGTTGAAGTCCGGCGGTTACCTGGTCATCGATCCGGCCGAGGCGATGAGCACCATCGACGTCAACACCGGCGCCTTCGTTGGCCATCGCACCCTCGAAGAGACCATCTTCAAGACCAACCTGGAGGCGGCCACCGCCATCGCCCGCCAGCTGCGCCTGCGCAATATCGGCGGGATCATCATCATCGACTTCATCGACATGGAGGACGAGGAGCATCAGCGCCAGGTCCTGCGCACCCTGGAGAAGCAGCTGGAGCGCGACCATGCCAAGACCAACATCATCGGCATAACCGAGCTGGGCCTGGTGCAGATGACCCGCAAGCGCACCCGCGAGAGCCTCGAGCAGGTGCTCTGCGAGCCCTGCGTCAGCTGCCAGGGGCGCGGCAAGCTGAAGACCGCGGAAACCATCTGCTACGAGATCTTCCGCGAAATCCTCCGCGAGGCCCGCGCCTACCAGGCCGAGGGCTATCGGGTGCTGGCCAACCAGAAGGTGGTCGATCGCCTGCTCGACGAGGAATCGGGCAATGTCGCCGACCTGGAGGCCTTCATCGGCCGCACCATCAAGTTCCAGGTCGAGACCATGTACTCCCAGGAGCAATACGATGTGGTCTTGCTGTGATGCGACCGTGGGCGCCGAGGGCGTGAACTGAATGGCGAGCCTGGCCCGTTGGATCGCCGCGGCGCTGCGCTGGGGGCTGGGCTTCTGTGCCCTGGGCCTGGTGCTGGCGGCGCTGTATGTCAGCCTCGGTCGCGAGCTGGTGCCGCTGGTCGCCGAATACCGCCTGGAGGCCGAGGACCGGGCCCGCGCCGTGCTCGGCATGCCGCTGCAGATCGGTCGCCTGGAAGGGCGCTGGCAGGGCTTCGCGCCGCTGCTGATCGCCCACGATGTGCAACTGGGGGAAGGCGCCGGCGCGCTGCGCCTGGATCAGGTGCGGGTGGTCCCGGACCTGCTCGCCAGCCTGTCGGCGCGGCAGCCGCGGGTGGCCACGCTGGAGCTGGAGGGGCTGCAGCTGAGCCTGTCGCAGGACGAGCAGGGCGCCTGGTCGCTGGATGGCCTGGCGCCGCGCCGCGCGCCGGCCGCGCTCGATGTCGGGCAACTGCTGGGGCGACTGCAGGTGGTCAGCCACCTGTCGCTGCTCAACAGCCAGGTGACCCTGGAGGCCCAGGGTCTGCCGCCGCAGACCCTGACCTACGTCAACCTGACGTTGCGCAACGGCTTCGGTCGGCAGCGCCTGGATGGTCGTCTGCTGTTGCCCGATGGCCAGCCGCTGGCGCTGCAACTGCGTACGCGCCTGCTCGCCGAACGCTGGCGCGAGGCGCCGGCCGAGCTGTACCTGAGCTTGCCGCAGAGCGACTGGGCGCGCTGGTTGCCGGCGCACCTCATGCGCGAATGGCGACTCGAGCACTTACAGGCTGGCGGCGAGGTCTGGCTGTCCTGGGCGGACGGTGCCGTGCAGCGGGCGGTCAGCCGCCTGCATGCGCCGCAGGTGGCGGCCGGCTATGCCCGGCGCGAGACGGTGCAGGTGCAGAACCTGGCGCTGAATGCCTATTACCAGCGCACCGAGCAGGGCTTCGAGCTGTTGCTCGACGATCTGGCGCTGAGTCGCGGCGAGACGCGCTGGGGCGACGTGCAGCTGGGGCTCAGCCATCGACGCGACAGCACCGAGGCCGAGGCGCAGTGGCTGCTGAGCGCCGATCGTCTCGAGCTGGCGCCCCTGGTGCCGCTGGTCGAGGCCCTGGCGCCGTTGTCGGATAACCACCTCGCGTTGCTGCACAGCCTGCAACCGCAGGGTGCCTTGCACAACATCCAGCTGGATATCCGGCCGCAGGCCGTGGGCGCCAAGCGTCTGCAGTTTGCCGCCAACCTCGAGCGCGTCGGTTTCGCCGCCTATCGCGCCGCGCCCGCCGTCGAGAACATCAGCGGCAGCGTGACCGGCGATCTCGGCCAGGGCGAACTGCGTCTGGCCGCGGAGAACTTCTCCCTGCACCTCGACACCCTGTTCCCCGCGCCCTGGCAGTATCGCCAGGCCCGCGCGCGCTTGACCTGGCAGTTGGATGAGCAGGCCTTCACCCTGCGCAGTCCCTATCTGCAGGTGGTGGGCGAGGAGGGCGAGATCGCCGGCGACTTCCTGATTCGCCTGCTGCTCGATGCCGAGGCCGAAGACTACATGGACCTGCGCGTCGGCCTGCGCAATGGCGACGCCCGCTACACCGAGAAGTACCTGCCGACCCGCGCGCCGGGCCTCAGCCCGGAGCTGGCCGCGTGGCTGAAAAGCGCGATTCGCGGCGGTGCGGTCGACGAGGGCTACTTCCAGTACCAGGGCTCGCTGATCAAGGGCGCGGCAGACGCGGCGCGCAGCCTCAGCCTGTTCTTCGCCGTGCATGACGCGGAATTGGCCTTCCAGCCCGGCTGGCCGGCACTGCGCGAGGCGCGTGGCGAGGTCTTCATCGAAGACAATCGGGTGCGGGTTCGCGTGCCCGAGGGGCGCTTGCTGGACAGTCGGGTGAAGAATGCCCAGGCCGATATTCCCCCTGCGGCGCCGGGGCAGCCGCCGCACCTGCAGCTCGATGCCGAGCTGGACAGTTCGCTGGTCGATGCCTTGAAGATCCTCCAGGACACGCCTCTGGGCACGGCCGAGACCTTCGCCGGCTGGCGGGGCGAGGGGCCGCTGTCGGGCCGGCTCAAGCTCGATCTGCCACTGCGCAAGGGGCTGCCGCCGGAGGTGCTGGTGGACTTCGCCACCCAGGGCGCACGCCTGAACATCGCCAGCCCGCAGCTGGAACTCAGCCAGTTGCAGGGGGCCTTTCGCTACAACACCGCGAGTGGCCTGAGTGCCCCGGATATCCGGGCCCAGGTGCTCGGCCATGCGGTGCGCGGCAAGGCGCTGGCCGAAGGCGCGCGTGGCCGTGCGCGCAGCCGGATCGAGGCACAGGGGCAGGTGCCGCTGGATAACCTGACGGCCTGGTTGGGGGTGAGCCAGCCGCTGCCGCTGAGCGGAACCCTGCCCTATCGTCTGCGCCTGACCCTCGATGGGGACGACAGCCAGTTGCGCGTCGATTCCAGCCTCAAGGGCCTGGCGGTCGAACTGCCGGCGCCGTTCGGCAAGAGCGCCGTCGAGGAGCGCTACACCGACTGGCGCATGAGCTTGGGTGGGCGCGAGCGGCGCTATTGGCTGGACTACGGCGATCTGGCGAGCCTGTCGTTCGCCGCCCCGCCTGGGCAGCTGGGCGAAGGCCGCGGCGAGCTGCGCCTGGGCGATGGTCTGGCGGCGTTGCCCTCGGCCAAGGGGCTGCGTGTGCGCGGCCGGCTGGCGGAGCTGGATTGGTCGGCATGGCAGGCGGCATTGCAGCCCTATGCCACGATGCCGCGCGACGATGCCCGGCAACTGTTCAGCGAGGCAAGGCTGAGTATTGGGCGTTTCAGCGGCTTTGGCAGCACCCTGGACGATCTCGCGGTCAACCTCGGCCGCAGCGCGGCGGGCTGGGCCCTGAGCCTCGACAGCCAGATGCTCAAGGGCCAGGTGGCCTTGCCCGCTGCGGCAGAAACGCCGATTGCGGTCGACCTGGACTACCTGCGCCTGCCGCCGGCCGAACCCCGCCTCCCAGTGACCCAGGACAAGCCCGACCCCCTGCGCGACGTCGATCCGCGGCAGATCCCGGCCCTCGATGTGCACATCGCCGAGGTCTGGCAGGGCACGCAGCGGGTGGGGGAATGGTCGCTGAAAGCGCGACCGCAGGCCGACGGGGTGCGCTTCACCGACGTCGATCTCGACCTGAAAGGCCTGCAGCTCGCCGGCGAGGTGGGCTGGGAGGTGGGAGCGACCGGCACCAGCAGTTGGTACAAGGGACGCCTGCAGGGCAAGGACCTGGCCGACGTGCTCCTGGCCTGGGGCTATGCGCCGACCGCCAGTAGCGAAAGCTTCCGCCTGGATGTCGATGGCCGCTGGCCGGGCTCGCCGGCCTGGGTTCGCCTGAAGCACTTTTCCGGAAGCATGGACGCCGCCCTGCGCAACGGACAGTTCTCCGAGGTGCAGGGCTCGGCGTCGGCGCTGCGGGTGTTCGGCCTGCTCAACTTCAATTCGATCGGCCGCCGCCTGCGCCTGGATTTCTCCGACCTGCTCGGCAAGGGCCTGAGCTATGACCGGGTCAAAGGCGTGCTGCGGGCCCGCGACGGCATCTACCTGACCCAGGAGCCGATCACCCTGACCGGGCCTTCGAGCAACCTGGAGCTCAATGGCACCCTGAACATGGTCAATGACTCCATCGATGCCAAGTTGTTGGTGACCTTGCCGGTGACCAACAACCTGCCGTTGGCGGCCTTGATCGCCGGAGCGCCGGCCATAGGCGGGGCACTGTTCGTGGTCGACAAGTTGCTGGGCGATCGAGTGGCGCGCTTCGCCAGTGTGAAATACGACGTCAAGGGGCCTTTGCAGAATCCGCAGATCAGCCTCGGCAAACCCTTTGAATAGCCGCGATTAGCGCATGTGACGATGCACTGCATCGGCATGCCTTGTAAGCTTGGGACTCAGGTATCCAGCAGGGTGGAGGCAGCATGACCCTCGCGGTGATTCAACTGGTCAGTCAGGACGATGTGCTGGCCAATCTGGCGCAGGCCAGGCGGCTCCTGGAGCAGGCCGCGACGGGCGGCGCACGGCTGGCCGTATTGCCGGAAAACTTCGCCGCCATGGGCCGGCGTGACCTGGCTGCGCTGGGGCGGCGCGAAGCGCTCGGCGAAGGACCGATCCTGCCCTGGTTGAAACAGACCGCCCGCGACCTCAGATTATGGATAGTCGCCGGTACGCTGCCCTTGCCGCCGGATGGCCGGCCAGAGGCCAAGGCTCATGCCTGCTGCTTGTTGATCGACGAATACGGCGAGCGCGTGGCACGTTACGACAAGCTGCACCTGTTCGATGTGGAGGTCGCCGACAGCCGCGGCCGCTACCGCGAATCGGACGATTACGCCCATGGCGCCGCGCTGGTGGTGGCCGACACACCCGTTGGGCGGCTGGGATTGACGGTGTGTTACGACCTGCGTTTTCCTGAACTGTATGGCGCCTTGCGCGAGGCGGGGGCGGAATTGATCAGCGTACCCGCGGCCTTCACCGCGGTGACCGGGGCGGCGCACTGGCAGGTGCTGGTCCGCGCCCGGGCCATCGAGACGCAGTGCTACCTGCTGGCCGCCGGCCAGGGCGGCTGTCATCCCGGCGGGCGCGAGACTTTCGGCCATTCCGCCATCGTCGACCCCTGGGGACGGGTAGCGGCCGAACAGGCCTGGGGCGAGGCCCTGCTGCTGGCCGCGCGCGATGCCCGCGAGCAGGCGGCGATCCGCCAGCGCATGCCGGTGGCCCGGCACAAACGATTTTTTGCAGCGGCCGAACCGCGGCTGCCGAGTGTGGAGTAGCTATGAGCGAGATGTTGTTGTCCGTCAGTGAGCACCTGTTGGCCCCCGGCGGTCTGGCCATCGAGCAGCTGCCCGAGGTGCTGGGTGAGTTGGCCGGGCCTGGCATCGACGCCGCCGATCTGTACTTCCAGAGCCAGGTGTCGGAAAGCTGGGCGCTGGAGGACGGGATCGTCAAGGAGGGCAGTTTCAACCTCGACCAGGGCGTCGGCGTGCGCGCCCAGTCCGGCGAGAAGACCGGTTTCGCCTACAGCAATGCGATCACCCGCGAGGCGCTGAGCCAGGCGGCGCGTGCCGCCCGCTCGATCGCCCGGGCCGGGCAGCACGGGCGCGTGCAGGCGTTCAGCAGCCCGCCGGTCAGCGCCCTGTACGCAGCGGATAATCCGCTGGATGTACTCGACCGGGCGCAGAAGGTCGAGTTGCTCAAGCAGGTCGACCAGGCCACTCGCGCCCTCGATTCGCGCATCAAGCAAGTCACGGTCAGCCTCGCCGGGGTCTGGGACCGGGTGCTGGTCGCCGCCAGCGACGGCAGCCTGGGCGCCGACGTGCGTCCGCTGGTGCGTTTCAATGTCAGCGTCATCGTCGAGCAGGACGGCCGCCGCGAGCGCGGCGGGCACGGCGGCGGCGGGCGTACCGATTACCGCTACTTCCTGGAGAAAGGCAGCCTGGGCGAGAGCCGGGCCATGGGCTATGCCCGTGAGGCACTACGCCAGGCGCTGGTCAACCTCGAGGCGATTCCTGCGCCGGCCGGCACCCTGCCGGTGGTGATGGGCGCCGGCTGGTCCGGCGTGCTGCTGCACGAGGCGGTCGGCCATGGCCTGGAGGGCGACTTCAACCGCAAGGGCAGTTCCGCCTACAGCGGGCGGATGGGCCAGAAGGTCGCCTCCAGCCTGTGCACCATCGTCGACGACGGCACCCTCGCCGGGCGCCGCGGCTCGCTCAGCGTGGACGACGAGGGCACGCCGACCGAGTGCACCACGCTGATCGAGAACGGCGTGCTCAGAGGCTACATGCAGGACAAGCTGAACGCCCGCCTGATGGGCGTGGCCTGCACCGGCAACGGCCGCCGCGAATCCTACGCGCACCTGCCGATGCCGCGCATGACCAACACCTACATGCTGGCCGGCGAGAGTGACCCGGAAGAAATCATCCGCTCGGTGAAGCGCGGCATCTACTGCGCCAACCTCGGCGGCGGCCAGGTCGACATCACCAGTGGCAAGTTCGTCTTCTCCACCAGCGAGGCCTATCTGATCGAGAACGGCAGGATCACCGCGCCGGTCAAGGGCGCGACGCTGATCGGCAACGGCCCGGAGGCGATGAGCCGGGTGTCGATGGTCGGCAACGACCTGGAGCTGGACAGCGGCGTCGGCACCTGCGGCAAGGACGGCCAGTCGGTGCCGGTGGGCGTCGGCCAGCCGACCCTGAAGATCGATGCGATCACCGTCGGTGGCACTGGCGCGTGAACGCTGTAGGTTGGTGTTGAGCCTGCGAAGCCCAACATGGGGCGCGTAGCGCTCCGCTCGGCGGTCTCGCTTGTATGCGTTGTGGTTGTTCGTGAATGCAATGTTGGGCTTCGCGGAGCTCAGCCCAACCTACGCAGTGGCTTTAACGTAACCCGCGCTGGGCTTCGTCCAGCTCGCGGATGTACTTGAAGATCTTCCGCGAAGCGGCGGGCGGTTTGTTCTGCGCCGTTTCGTGCTGGGCCTGGCGGATCAGCTGGCGCAGGTGCTGGCGGTCGGCTTCTGGGTATTCGCCGACGAAGGCCTCGAGGATGTCGTCGCCGCCGCCGAGCAGGCGGTCGCGCCAGCGTTCCAGGTTGTGGAAGCGTTCGTTGTACTGGCGGGTGGAGGCGTCGAGCTGATCGAGCAATTGCAGGATGGCGTCGATGTCCTGCTCGCGCATCAGCTTGCCGATGAACTGGATGTGCCGTTTGCGGGCGACGTTGGCGGTGTGCTTCGGCGCTTCCGCCAGGGCCCGACGCAGGGCATCGGTTAGCGGTAGCTTGTTCAGCAGGTCGGGTTTTAAGGTAGTCAGGCGTTGCCCCAGGTCCTGCAGCGCATGCAGCTCGCGTTTGACCTGGGATTTGCTCTTCTCGCCGGAGAAGTCGTCAAGGTATTCAGACATGGGGGCGGTCCAGTGGAAAACGCCGCCATGATAACAGCAAGTTTCCAGCTGCAAGCGTTCGGCCCCCGGCGTAACGCGCGCAGCCCGCAGTAGATCCCGGACAGATTCTCAGGAGTGTTTATGAGTGCAGTAGAAGTCGTCGGCCCCGAGGCCGTGCCGCGGTTGCAGGCCCAGGTCGAGCAGATTCTCGCCGAGGCGCAGAAACAGGGCGCCAGCGCCTGCGAGGTCGCGGTGTCGGTGGAGCAGGGCCTGTCCACCACGGTGCGCCAGCGCGAGGTGGAGACGGTCGAGTTCAACCGCGACCAGGGCTTCGGCATCACCCTCTACGTCGGCCAGCGCAAGGGCTCGGCGAGTACCTCGGCCAGCGGCGACGCGGCCATCCGCGAGACGGTGGCGGCGGCGCTGGCCATCGCCAGGCATGCCTCGGAAGACCAGTGCGCCGGGCTGGCCGATGCCGCGCTGATGGCCCGCGAACTGCCGGAGCTGGATCTCTACCACGCCTGGGCGATCAGCCCGGAGCAGGCCATCGAGCAGGCCCTGCGCTGCGAGGCGGCGGCCTTCGCCGAAGACCCGCGGATCAAGAATGCCGATGGCACCACCCTCAATACCCACCAGGGCTGCCGCGTGTACGGCAACAGCCAGGGCTTCGTCGGCGGCTACGCCAGCACCCGGCACAGCCTCAGCTGCGTGATGATCGCCGAGGCGGGCGGGCAGATGCAGCGTGACTACTGGTACGACGTCAACCGCCAGGGCGAACTGCTGGCCGATGCCGCGAGCATCGGCCGGCGTGCCGCGCAGCGGTCGGTCGGCCGTCTGGGCGCGCGCCCGGTGCCGACCTGCGAGGTGCCGGTGCTGTTTTCCGCCGAACTGGCCACCGGTCTGTTCGGGCATTTCCTGGCGGCGATCTCCGGCGGCAACCTGTACCGCAAGTCGTCCTTCCTCGAGGGTGCGCTGGGCCAGCAGGTATTTCCCGCCTGGCTGAAGCTCGACGAACGGCCGCACATCCCGCGCGCGCTGGGCAGCGCGGCATTCGACGGCGATGGTTTGGCCACCTACGCCAAGTCGTTCGTCGAGGGGGGCGAGCTGTTGTCCTACGTGCTCGGCACCTATTCCGGGCGCAAGCTGGGGATGCCCAGCACGGCGAATGCCGGTGGCGTGCACAACCTGTTCGTCAGCCATGGTGACGAAGACCAGCAGGCATTGCTCAAGCGCATGGGCCGCGGTCTGTTGGTCACCGAGCTGATGGGCCAGGGCTTGAACCTGGTCACCGGCGACTATTCCCGCGGCGCCGGCGGCTACTGGGTGGAGAACGGCGAGATCCAGTTCCCGGTGCAGGAAGTGACCATCGCCGGCAACCTGCGCGATATGTTCAAGCAGATCGTCGCGGTGGGCAACGACCTGGAGCTGCGCAGCAATATCCGCAGCGGCTCGGTGCTGATCGAGAAGATGACGGTCGCCGGCAGCTAGGGCTGTTGTTCGGTCGGCGTAGGGTGCGCCGTGCGCACCAGGCTTTATGCCGTAGGCTGAGTTGGTTGGCGGCGCATGCCGCTGACCGGAGGCGGGTGCTGGATAAGGCGCCGCGTAACCCGGTGCAGGAGCGGCTATTCGCCTTCGTCGAACCTGTTGTTGATCAGTTCGACCAGCGCCTCCAGGGCATCGTGATCCTGTTCGCCTTCGGTGAGCAGGTGGATCGGCGTGCCTTTGCCGGCGGCGAGCATCATCACCGCCATGATGCTTTTGCCATCGACCAGGCTTTCCGGCGCGCGACCGACCCTGACCTGGCAAGGGAAGCGCCCGGCGACGCCGACGAACTTGGCCGCGGCGCGTGCATGCAGCCCGAGTTTGTTGATGATGGTGATCTGGCAGGTGGGCATCGCGGCAATTCCTTAGCTAAGGTCGCGGTGGCGAACCTGGACATTCTTCAGGATCGGTTTCAGCGTCTCGCCCAGGCGGTTGGCCAGGTACACCGAGCGATGGTGGCCGCCGGTGCAGCCGAGTGCCACGGTGACATAGGCGCGGTTGCTGGCGGCGAAGCGCGGCAGCCATTTCTTCAGGTAGGCGAGGATGTCCTGGAACATCTCCTCGACATCGGCCTGCGCCGACAGGTAGTCGACCACCGGCTGGTCGAGGCCCGAATAGTCGCGCAGATCCGGCTTCCAATAAGGATTGGGCAGGCAGCGCACATCGAACACCAGGTCGGCGTCCACTGGCATGCCGCGCTTGAAGCCGAAGGACTCCACCAGGAACGCGGTGCCCGGCTCCGGCTGATTGAGCAGGCGCAGTTTCAGGCTGTCGCGCAGCTGATACAGGTTGAGATGGGTGGTGTCGATCTTCAGGTCGGCGAGGTCGATGATTGGTCCGAGCAGTTGGCTTTCATCGGCGATGGCCTCGGCCAGCGAGCGGTTCTCGTTGGTCAGCGGATGGCGCCGGCGCGTCTCGGAGAAGCGCTTGAGCAGGGTTTCCTCGTCGGCATCCAGGTAGATCACATCGCACTTGATGTGCCGCGCGCGCACCTCCGCGAGCAGTTCGGGGAAACGCTTGAGATGGCTGGGCAGGTTGCGCGCATCGATGGATACGGCGACCTGCGGATGCAGCAATTCGGTGTGCAGCAGCGCGCGCTCGGCCAGCTCGGGAAGCAGGCCGGCGGGCAGGTTGTCGATGCAGTAGAAACCGTTGTCCTCAAGGACATCGAGGGCGGTGCTTTTGCCGGAACCGGAGCGACCGCTGACGATGATCAGGCGCATGCTTATTGACCGCTCTGGACGTCCACCACGACCTGGTACAGGGCATCGCTGCTCTGAGCTTGGCGCAGGCGTTCACGCACGTCGCTGCGGTCGAGCATGCTGGCGATCTGGCGCAGCAGTTCCAGGTGCTCGTCGGTCGCCGCTTCCGGCACCAGCAGGACGAACAACAGGTCGACCGGCGCGCCATCGATGGCGTCGAAGTCGACCGCTGCGTCCAGTCTCAGCAAGGCACTGATCGGCGCGCTGCAACCCGGCAGGCGACAGTGCGGAATGGCGATGCCATTGCCGAAACCGGTCGAGCCGAGTTTCTCGCGGGCGATCAGGCTTTCGAAAATATCCTGGCCATCCAGGTCGGGCAGTTCGCGTGCCACCAGGTTGGCGATCTGTTCGAGTACGCGCTTCTTACTGCCTCCCGGCACGTTCACCAAGGAACGGCCGGGGGTCAGGATGTTTTCAAGTCGGATCATAGGAGGGAGGCGATCTCAGCGGGCCGTAGCGCCCTGCTGGCGGTCGAGCTGCTTTTCCTTGTGCTTGATGAGTTGACGGTCGAGTTTGTCGGTCAGTAGGTCGATGGCAGCGTACATGTCGTCATGCTCGGCGTTGGCGACCACTTCGCGGCCGGCGATGTGCAGAGTCGCCTCGATTTTCTGCGTGAGCTTCTCGACCTCCATGATGACTTGCACGTTGGTGATTTTTTCGAAGTGGCGCTCCAATCGACTGAGCTTCTCGTCGACGTAGTCACGTAGGGCGTCGGTCACATCCAGCTGATGTCCACTGATGTTGACTTGCATACCGCGTTCTCCTTGTTGCCGTGTAAAAGAGACAGGCTATCGGGCCTGCCACCGGAACACTTCGGCATGGAAGACTCTGACGCAGCGAGCTTGGCGCTGTCGCTCCTCGAATCCCGGCAACAGCTCTACTGGCGGGAGAGGGCGAGGCTGGCGGTGCTGTCTGCAGTGTTGCGCGGTCTTCCGTATCGTGTCGCCTTAGATCAATCGCTTGCGCTCGCTGGAAGGCGCTATGCCCAGGGATTCGCGGTACTTTGCGACCGTGCGGCGGGCCACTTGAATGCCTTGTGCCTCCAGTAAACCAGCGATCTTGCTGTCGCTCAACGGCTTTTTTGCATTTTCCGCGGCGACCAGTTTCTTGATGATCGCGCGGATTGCGGTCGACGAGCATTCGCCGCCTTCGGAGGTGCTGACGTGGCTGGAGAAGAAGTATTTCAACTCGTAAATGCCGCGCGGGGTGTGCATGAATTTCTGCGTGGTGACCCGCGAGATGGTCGACTCGTGCATGCCCACCGCTTCGGCGATGTCGTGCAGCACCAGGGGTTTCATCGCCTCGTCGCCGTAGTCGAGAAAGCCGCGCTGGTGCTCGACGATCTGCGTGGCGACCTTCATCAGCGTTTCGTTGCGGCTTTGCAGGCTCTTGATGAACCAGCGCGCCTCCTGCAACTGGTTGCGCATGAAGGTGTTGTCGGCGCTGGAGTCGGCGCGGCGGACGAAGCCGGCATATTGCGGGTTGACCCGCAGGCGCGGCATGGCTTCCTGGTTCAGTTCGACCAGCCAGCGGTCGTTGTGCTTGCGCACGATGACGTCGGGCACCACATATTCCGGCTCGCCCGACTCGATCTGCGAGCCGGGACGCGGATTGAGACTCTGGATCAGTTCGATGACCTGGCGCAGCTCGTCTTCCTTGAGCTTCATCCGCCGCATCAGCTGGCTGTAGTCGCGACTGCCGAGCAGGTCGAGGTAGTCGCTGGCCAGGCGCTGGGCCTCGCTCAGCCAGGCGGTCTTGGCCGGCAATTGACGCAACTGCAGCAGCAGGCACTCGCGCAGGTCGCGGGCGGCGATGCCGGCGGGCTCGAATTGCTGGATGCGGTGCAGCACGGCTTCCACTTCATCCAGCTCGATATCCAGTTCCGGGTCGAAGGCCTCGACGACTTCCTCGAGGCTTTCCTCCAGGTAGCCCTGGTCGTTGATGCAGTCGATCAGGGTGACGGCGATCAGCCGGTCCTTGTCGGACATCGGCGCGAGGTTGAGCTGCCAGAGCAGATGGCTTTGCAGGCTTTCGCCGTTGGAGGTACGGGTGGTGAAGTCCCACTCGTCATCATCATTGCTCGGCAGGCTGCTGGCACTGGTCTGGTAGACGTCTTCCCAGGCGGTATCGACCGGCAGTTCGTTGGGAATGCGTTCGTTCCACTCGCCGTCCTCCAGGTTGTCCACGGTCTGCGTGGTTTCCTGGTAGCCGCTGTCCTGATAGGACTGCTCGTCTTGGGGGGCCGCAGGCGTTGCGCTTTCCGCACCGTCGGCCAAGGGGTCGGAGTTGTCGAAGTCGTCGCCGTCTTCCTGGCGCTCGAGCATCGGGTTGGACTCCAAGGCCTCCTGGATTTCCTGCTGCAGATCCAGGGTGGACAGTTGAAGTAGGCGGATGGCCTGTTGCAGCTGCGGGGTCATCGTCAGCTGCTGGCCCATTTTCAGGACTAGCGATGGTTTCATTGCAGACCTTATTAACCGGCGTCTGTGCGCAATCCACTACAGGGCGCCGTAGCGCCACAAGGAAGCAAATTATATGCCTGACCTTAAGGTGTTTGCCTAGCGCTAGCTGCTGTTCGGTTGAGAAAAACCGCAGTTACAGGCGGAACTCGTGTCCCAGGTACACCTCTTTGACCATCTGGTTGGCCAGGATGGCGTCGGCGTCGCCTTCGGCGATCAGCTGGCCATCGTTGACGATGTAGGCCGTTTCGCAAATATCCAGGGTCTCGCGGACGTTGTGGTCGGTGATCAGTACGCCGATCCCCTTGGCCTTGAGATGGTGGATGATCTGCTTGATGTCGCCGACCGAGATCGGGTCGACGCCGGCGAAGGGTTCGTCGAGCAGGATGAACTTCGGTGCGGTGGCCAGCGCCCGGGCGATCTCCACCCGCCGCCGCTCGCCACCGGACAGGCTCATGCCGAGGCTGTCGCGGATATGGCTGATATGGAATTCCTGCAGCAGGCCTTCCAGCTCCTTGCGGCGATGGGCGCGATCCAGATCCTTGCGGGTCTCGAGGATCGCCATGATGTTGTCGGCCACGCTGAGCTTGCGGAAGATCGAGGCTTCCTGCGGCAGGTAGCCGATACCGGCACGGGCGCGGCCGTGCATCGGCTGGTGGCTGACGTCGTGGTCGTCGATCAGCACGCGGCCCTGGTCGGCCTGCACCAGGCCGACGATCATGTAGAAGCAGGTGGTCTTGCCGGCGCCGTTGGGGCCGAGCAGACCGACGATCTGCCCGCTGTCGATGCTCAGGCTGACGTCGCGGACGACCTGGCGGCCCTTGTAGCTCTTGGCCAGGTGCTGGGCTTTCAGTGTGGCCATTACTACTGCGCCTGCTGTTCGGCTGGTTTGTTCTTCGGCTGGATCACCATGTCGATGCGTGGGCGCGGCGTGGTGACGTTGCTGCCGGTGGCGCGGCCGGCGTTGACGATCTGGCGCTGGGTGTCGTAGACGATCTTCTCGCCTTCGAAGGTGTTGCCTTCCTGGATTACCTTGGCCTGGTCGATCAGCACGATGCGCTCGTTGGCGGCGAAATACTGGATGGTCAGGCCATAGGCCTTGACGATCTGCTTGTCTTCGGCGGGCTTCTGCTCGTAATAGGCCGGCTTGCCGACCGAGGTGAAAATCTCGATGTCACCTTGGGCATTCTGCGTGATGGTCACGGTGTCGCCGGTGATCTTCAGGGTGCCCTGGGTAATGATCACATCGCCGCGATAGACCGCTACGCCTTGTTTGTCGTCGAGCTCGGCACTGTCGGCTTGCACGCGAATCGGTTGCTCGCGGTCGGACGGCAGGGCCCAGGCGCTGACGCTGCCGAGCGCGGCGCTCAAACTGAGCAGAAGGGGGAAGGTTTTAACGAACCTCATGCTGGCCTCTTACGTTGGACAGCAGGAGCATCCTGCCGTCATTCAAGTACGCTTTCATTCCTTGTGCCGTGGTCACTCCGTTGGCCGCGTCGATTCTAACGGCTTGCTGGGTCTGCGCATATTCCTTCTCCGGGAATACGGTCAGGCGGCTGGTGGTGAGGATGGTCGGGCGGCCCTTGGCATCGGTGCGCTCGACGCGTACCAGGTCGATCAGTTCGACCTCCTTGCCCGCCGGCGCCACTTCGCCGCGCTCGCTGCGCACGTGCCAGGGCAGTTCGCTGCCGCGATACAGCTGCAGGTTCGGGCGGTCCAGAAGGGTGATGTCGCTGAGCTTGATGTGCTCGACCTTGTCGGCGCTCATCTGGTAGTGCAGCTTGCCGTCGGCCTGGTACTGCACGGTGTTGGCGCCCACCACATAGAAATCGATGGCGTTCTCGCTGCCGGGTCGCGCCGGCCGCTCGGAGAAGCTGTCGGGGTTGATGTTCCAGTAGCCGACGGCGGCTAACAGCAGGGCCGCCAGGGTGAACAGGACCGGGTTGAGCAATTTACGCAGCATGGTGGGCTCTACAGGTAGGCGGCCTGGGCGGCCTCGAGGGTGCCTTGGGCGCGCATGATCAGTTCGCAGAATTCGCGGGCCGCGCCTTCGCCACCGCGGGCCAGGGTCACGCCGTGGGCGTGCTGGCGAACGAAGCTGTCCGCGCTGGCGACCGCCATGCCGAGGCCGACCCGGCGAATCACCGGCAGGTCCGGCAGGTCGTCACCGAGGTAGGCGACTTGCGCGTAGCTCAGGCCGAGTTCGCCGAGCAGTTCATCCAGTACCACCAGCTTGTCCTCGCGGCCCTGGTAGAGGTGCTGGATGCCGAGGTTGCGCGCGCGGCGCTCGACCACCGGAGTGGTGCGGCCGCTGATGATGGCGGTGCGTACACCCGAGGCGATGAGCATCTTGATGCCGTGGCCGTCGAGGGTGTTGAAGGTCTTGAATTCGCTGCCGTCGACCAGGAAGTACAGCTTGCCGTCGGTGAGCACGCCGTCGACATCGAAGATCGCCAGTTTGATCGCTTGCGCGCGTTGTTGCAGTTGAGGGTTCATCACATCACTCCGGCGCGCAGCAGGTCATGCATGTTCAGGGCGCCGACCGGTCGGTCGCTGTCGTCGACTACTACCAGACCGCTGATCTTGTGGTCTTCCATGATCTTCAGCGCCTCGGCTGCGAGCATCTCCGCACGGGCGGTCTTGCCGTGCACGGTCATCACCTCGTCGATCTGCGCCTGGCGCACGTCGATGCCGCGATCCAGGGTGCGGCGCAGGTCGCCATCGGTGAATACGCCGGCGAGGCGGCCATCGGCCTCCGTCACCACGGTCATGCCCAGGCCTTTCTGGGTCATTTCCAGCAGGGCATCGCGCAACGAGGTGCCGCGCTGCACCCTGGGCAGGCTGTCGCCGGCGTGCATCACGTTCTCGACCTTGAGCAGCAGGCGTCGGCCGAGGGCGCCGCCCGGGTGGGAGAAGGCGAAATCCTCGGCGGTGAAGCCGCGGGCTTCGAGCAGGGCGATGGCCAGGGCGTCGCCGAGCACCAGGGAGGCGGTGGTCGAGGAGGTCGGCGCCAGGTTCAGTGGGCAGGCTTCCTGGGACACGCGGGCATCCAGGTTGACTTCGGCGGCCTTGGCCAGTGGCGAGTCGGGGTTGCCGGTCATGCTGATCAGGGTGATGCCGAGGCGCTTGATCAGCGGCAGCAGGGTGACGATCTCCGCGGTCGAGCCGGAGTTGGACAGGGCCAGCACCACGTCGTCGCGGGTGATCATGCCCATGTCGCCGTGGCTGGCCTCGGCCGGATGGACGAAGAAGGCGGTGGTGCCGGTGCTGGCCAGGGTGGCGGCGATCTTGTTGCCGATATGCCCGGATTTGCCCATGCCGACCACCACCACGCGGCCCTTGCTGGCGAGGATGAGTTCGCAGGCGCGGACGAAGTCCGTGTCGATGCGCGGCAGCAGCTCTTCGATCGCTTCGAGTTCGAGGCGGAGGGTGCGTTGCGCTGACTTGATCAATTCGCTGGTCTGGCTCATGGCATCCAAAGGGGCGTAGCGAGTAAAAAGGCGGCGATTATAGCCGGAAAGGCCCGCGTGCTCACCTGCGAATCGCGTGGACGGGGGCAAGGCGCCTGGAATGTGATCTGTGTGCCAGTGTCCGATCTTGGGCAGGCCAATCCGGCAGTGCTATAGTGCGCGGCTATTTTTGGCCTGTCCGGCAGGTGTGGTGTCCTCGTCGTGGCGCCGGACGTCTGTCAGGGAAGCTTTACGCATGGAGTCCAGATGAGCGCCGAGAAGCAGTACGCGGTCGAGCTGAAAGGCCTGAGCTTTCAGCGGGGCGACCGGAGCATCTTCGACAACGTCGATATTCGCATTCAGCGCGGCAAGGTCACCGGCATCATGGGCCCTTCCGGTTGTGGCAAGACCACGCTGCTGCGCCTGATCGCCGCCCAGCTGCGGCCGAGCCAGGGCGAGGTGTGGGTCAACGGGCAGAATCTGCCGACGCTCTCGCGCAGCGAGCTGTTCGACATGCGCAAGCAGATGGGCGTGCTGTTCCAGAGCGGCGCGCTGTTCACCGATCTCGATGTGTTCGAGAATGTGGCGTTCCCTCTGCGGGTGCATACGAAACTGCCGGAAGAGATGGTCCGTGACATCGTCCTGATGAAGTTGCAGGCGGTGGGTTTGCGTGGTGCTTGGGAGCTGATGCCGGACGAGCTGTCCGGCGGCATGAAGCGCCGCGTGGCGCTGGCGCGGGCGATCGCCCTCGATCCGCAGATCCTGATGTACGACGAACCCTTCGTCGGCCAGGATCCGATCGCCATGGGCGTGCTGGTGCGACTGATCCGTCTGCTCAACGATGCCCTGGGCATCACCAGCATCGTGGTGTCCCACGACCTGGCGGAAACCGCCAGCATCGCCGATTACATCTACGTGGTGGGCGACACCCAGATACTCGGCGAGGGCACGCCGGACGAGTTGATGAACTCGGACAGCCCGCGGGTGCGCCAGTTCATGCAAGGCACGCCGGACGGGCCGGTGCCTTTCCATTTTCCGGCGGTGGACTACCGCGACGACCTATTGGGGGCGCGCTGATGCGCAAGACATCCACGCTCGAGCGGATTCGCCTGTTCGGCCGTGCCGGTATCGATGTGGTCGCCACGCTCGGACGCTCGAGCGTATTCCTGCTGCACGCGCTGCTCGGGCGGGGTGGGGCGGGCAAGCCGTTGCAGCTGCTGATCAAGCAGCTGTATGCGGTCGGCGTCATGTCCCTGGCGATCATCGTGGTGTCTGGCATCTTCATCGGCATGGTGCTGTCGCTGCAGGGCTTCAACATCCTCTCCGATTACGGCTCGGAGCAGGCGGTCGGGCAGATGGTCGCGCTGACCCTGCTGCGCGAGCTGGGGCCGGTGGTCACCGCGCTGCTGTTCGCCGGACGCGCCGGCTCGGCACTGACCGCGGAAATCGGCAACATGAAGTCCACCGAGCAGCTGTCCAGCCTGGAGATGATCGGCGTCGACCCGCTCAAGTACATAGTGGCGCCGCGATTCTGGGCCGGCTTCATCTCGATGCCGCTGCTGGCGATGATCTTCAGCGTGGTCGGCATCTGGGGCGGGGCGATGGTCGCGGTCGACTGGCTGGGGGTCTACGAGGGGTCGTTCTGGGCCAACATGCAGAACAGCGTCGCGTTTCGCGAAGACGTGCTCAACGGGGTGATCAAGAGCGTGGTGTTCGGCTTCGTCGTCACCTGGATCGCAGTATTCCAAGGCTATGACTGCGAGCCGACCTCGGAAGGCATCAGTCGCGCCACGACAAAAACAGTGGTTTACGCCTCGCTGGCCGTGCTGGGGCTGGACTTTATTCTGACCGCTTTGATGTTTG
This sequence comes from Pseudomonas benzenivorans, assembly GCF_900100495.1. Classification (GTDB taxonomy): domain Bacteria; phylum Pseudomonadota; class Gammaproteobacteria; order Pseudomonadales; family Pseudomonadaceae; genus Aquipseudomonas; species Aquipseudomonas benzenivorans. Next base: position 17,614 of record NZ_FNCT01000018.1, on the reverse strand, counting down.
GAGACTTCTGATGCAAAACCGCACACTGGAAATTGGTGTCGGCCTGTTCTTGTTGGCCGGGTTATTGGCCTTGCTGCTGCTGGCCCTGCGCGTCAGCGGGCTGACCTTGGGCAGCGGGAACGATGCCTACAGGGTCTATGCGCACTTTGACAATATCGCCGGTCTAACCGTACGGGCGAAGGTGACCATGGCGGGCGTGACCATCGGTAAAGTCACGGCGATCGACCTGGATCGCGACACCTATACCGGCCGCGTCACCATGGCGCTGGACAACGCCGTGGACAACCTGCCGCTGGATTCGACCGCGTCGATCCTCACCGCCGGCTTGCTCGGCGAGAAGTACGTCGGCATCAGCGTCGGCGGTGAAGAGGAGGTGCTGACCGAGGGCAGCACCATCCGCGACACCCAGTCGTCGCTGGTGCTGGAAGACCTGATCGGTAAATTCCTGCTCAATTCGGTCAACAAAGACCAAGCCAACTAACGAGGGATTCCCACGATGATCAAGATGTTGCGCAACAGTCTGCTCCTGCTGCTGGCTGTCCTGCCGCTGGTGGCGGCCGCCTCGCTCACCGCCCATGAGGTGGTGCAGAAGACCACCGACACCCTGCTCGCGGATTTGAAGGCCAACAAGGAGCAATACCGCAACGATCCGTCGGCATTCTACGATTCGCTCAACGAGATTCTCGGTCCGGTGGTGGATGTCGATGGCATTTCCCGCGGGGTGATGACGGTGCGCTACTCGCGCCAGGCCTCGCCGGAGCAAATGAACCGTTTTCAGGAAAGCTTCAAGCGCAGCCTGATGCAGTTCTATGGCAATGCCCTGCTCGAATACAACAATCAGGATATCCGCGTGCTGCCGCCCAGCGGCAAGCAGGATCCGCAGCGCACGGCGGTGAACATGGAGATCGAGGGCAGTAACGGCACGGTTTATCCGCTGTCCTACACCATGGTCAGCCAGGGCGGCGGCTGGAAGATGCGCAACCTGATCATCAACGGCATCAACGTCGGCAAGCTGTTCCGCGATCAGTTCGCCCAGTCCATGCAGGACAACGGCAATGACCTGGACAAGGTCATCGACACCTGGGCCGATACCGTGGCCAAGGCTCGCCAGGCCAAGGGTGAGTCGTGAGCCAGGGCAGTATCGCCGAACAGGCGTCCGGCACCTTCCAGCTCGCCGGCGTGCTCGACTACCTCAGCGGCCCGACCCTGCGCGAGCAGGGTGGGCGTCTGATTGCCGCCAGTCGGGCGGATAGCTGTGTGATCGATTGCACGGCCGTGGAGAAATCCAGCAGCGTGGGCCTGGCACTGTTGCTGGCGTTCATGCGCGACGCCGCGGCTGCGGGTAAAAGCCTGAGCGTGCGGGGGTTGCCGCAGGATATGCGGGATATCGCCAGCGTTTCCGGGCTGCTTGAGGTGTTGCCGCTGGAGGCTTGAGCCGCGCCCGGCGGACAGGGCTCCGGTCGGCGCGACGCCACGCGGGGTTCGCAGGCGCAGGGCTTTTTTGTATGATGCTCGACCCGCGAGCCTCGGCTCAGCTGCCCTTAATGAATGCGTCGATCGAGGTTGAGCATGCAGGCCTTAGAAGTGAAGAGTCTCCTGGAGGCTAAACTGCCGAACACCCAGGTGGAAGTGGAAGGCGAAGGCTGTAACTTCCAACTGAATCTGATTAGCGACGAGTTGGCTGGCCTGAGCCCGGTCAAGCGTCAGCAGCAGATCTACGCTCACCTGAACCCCTGGATCGCCGATGGCAGCATCCACGCAGTGAGCATGAAATTCTTCAGCCGTGCCGATTGGGCCGCGCGTTCCTAAGCCTTCGGGCGACGAGAGAATTATGGACAAACTGATAATTACCGGTGGCGTGCGCCTCGACGGCGAAATTCGCATCTCCGGCGCGAAGAACTCGGCCCTGCCGATTCTCGCCGCGACCCTGCTCGGCGATGCCCCCGTCACCATCTGCAACCTGCCGCACCTGCACGACATCACCACGATGATCGAGCTGTTCGGGCGCATGGGCATCGAGCCGGTGATCGACGAGAAGCTCAGCGTGGAAGTCGACGCACGGGCGATCAAGACCCTGGTCGCGCCCTATGAATTGGTGAAAACCATGCGCGCCTCAATCCTGGTGCTGGGGCCGATGGTCGCGCGTTTCGGTGAGGCCGAAGTCGCGTTGCCTGGCGGCTGCGCCATCGGTTCGCGGCCGGTCGACCTGCACATCCGCGGCCTCGAGGCCATGGGCGCGATCATCGACGTGGAAGGCGGCTACATCAAGGCCAAGGCCCCGGAAGGCGGCCTGCGTGGCGCGCATTTCTTCTTCGACACGGTCAGCGTGACCGGTACCGAGAACATCATGATGGCCGCCACCCTGGCCAAGGGCCGCAGCGTGCTGGAAAACGCCGCCCGCGAGCCGGAAGTGGTCGACCTGGCCAACTGCCTGATCGCCATGGGCGCGAAGATTCAGGGCGCTGGCACCGACACCATCACCATCGACGGCGTCGAGCGCCTCGGTGGCGCGCGCTTCAGCGTGATGCCCGACCGCATCGAGACCGGCACCTACCTGGTGGCCGCGGCTGCCACCGGCGGCCGGGTCAAGCTGAAGGACGCCGACCCGACCACCCTGGAGGCGGTGCTGTCCAAGCTGCTGGAAGCCGGTGCGGAAATCACCAGCGGCGCCGACTGGATCGAGCTGGACATGAAAGGCAAGCGGCCGAAAGCCGTCAACCTGCGCACCGCGCCCTACCCGGCGTTCCCCACCGATATGCAGGCGCAGTTCATCGCCCTCAATGCGATTGCCGAAGGCACTGGCACCGTCATCGAAACGGTCTTCGAAAACCGTTTCATGCACGTCTATGAAATGAGCCGCATGGGGGCGCAGATCCTGGTCGAGGGCAATACCGCCATCGTCACCGGCACCGAGAAGCTCAAGGGCGCGCCGGTGATGGCCACCGACCTGCGCGCCTCGGCCAGCCTGGTCATCGCCGCCCTGGTTGCCGAGGGCGACACGCTGATCGACCGCATCTACCACATCGACCGTGGTTACGAGTGCATCGAGGAAAAACTGCAGCTGCTGGGTGCCAAGATTCGCCGCGTGCCGGGTTAGGTTCGCCGCCTGGGCGGCGGGAGCCGCTTTGCGGCTCTTGTTGGGCTTCGCTTCGCTCAGCGCCAACCTACGCAAGTTCTGAAGGATTTCTCAATGCTCACCATCGCGCTGTCCAAAGGCCGCATTCTCGACGACACCCTGCCGCTGCTGGCCGAGGCCGGCATCGTGCCGACCGAGAATCCGGATAAGAGCCGCAAACTGATCATCCCCACTACCCAGGAGGATGTGCGCCTGCTGATCGTCCGCGCCACCGACGTGCCGACCTATGTCGAGCATGGCGCGGCCGACCTTGGCGTGGCCGGCAAGGATGTGCTGATGGAGTACGGCGGCCAGGGCTTGTACGAGCCGCTGGACCTGCGCATCGCCAAATGCAAGCTGATGACCGCCGGTGCGGTCGGTGCGCCCGAGCCGAAAGGCCGGCTGCGGGTGGCCACCAAATTCGTCAACGTGGCCAAGCGTTACTACGCCGAGCAGGGCCGTCAGGTCGAGGTGATCAAGCTGTACGGCTCGATGGAGCTGGCGCCGCTAGTCGGCCTCGCCGACAAGATCATCGACGTGGTCGATACCGGCAACACCCTGCGCGCCAACGGTCTGGAAGCCCAGGAGCTGATCGCCACCATCAGTTCGCGGCTGATCGTCAACAAGGCCTCGATGAAGATGCAGCACGCCCGCATCCAGGCGCTGATCGATACCTTGCGCGAAGCGGTCGAGTCGCGACACCCCAGCTGATCTCCTCGGTGCGGCAGCACGCCGCACGCGCCTAGCCGTGTCATAGCCAGAATTCTCAGGTGCCCGCGCGGTGGGCTTGCTACTCTAGCGGCGCCTGAAATTCGCCATCACACGAGGCTTAGCCATGACTGCTCCTATCGCCATCCGCCGACTCAACGCCGCCGATCAGGATTTCGCCCGTCATCTGGATCATCTGCTGAGCTGGGAAAGCGTGTCGGACGACGCGGTCAACCAGCGCGTGCTGGACATCATCCAGGCCGTGCGCGAGCGTGGCGATGCTGCCCTGGTCGAATTCACCCAGCGTTTCGATGGCCTGCAGGTCGCCGGCATGGCCGAGCTGATTCTGCCCCGCGCGCGCCTGGAGCTGGCCCTGAGCCGCATCACCGCGGCCCAGCGCGAGGCGCTGGAGAAGGCCGCCGAGCGCGTGCGGCTGTACCACGAGCGGCAGAAGCAGGACTCCTGGACCTACACCGAGGCCGACGGCACGGTGCTCGGCCAGCAGGTCACCCCGCTCGATCGCGCCGGCCTGTACGTGCCGGGCGGCAAGGCCTCCTATCCGTCGTCGGTGCTGATGAACGCCATCCCGGCCAAGGTCGCCGGCGTGCCGGAAGTGGTGATGGTGGTGCCGACCCCGCGCGGCGAGATCAACGAGATCGTCCTGGCCGCCGCCTGCATCGCCGGCGTCGACCGGGTGTTCACCATCGGTGGCGCCCAGGCCGTGGCCGCGCTGGCCTATGGCACGGAGAGCGTGCCGCCGGTGGACAAGATCGTCGGCCCCGGCAACATCTACGTGGCCACCGCCAAGCGCCATGTGTTCGGCAAGGTCGGCATCGACATGATCGCCGGGCCCTCGGAGATCCTCGTGGTCTGCGACGGTGCGACCGACCCGGACTGGATCGCCATGGACCTGTTCTCCCAGGCTGAGCATGACGAGGACGCCCAGTCGATCCTAGTCAGCCCGGATGCCGCCTTCCTCGACAAGGTCGCCGAGAGCATCACCCGCCTGCTGCCGAGCATGGAACGCGCCGAGATCATCCGCACCTCCCTCGAGGCCCGCGGTGCGCTGATCCAGGTCGCCGACATGGCCCAGGCCATCGAGGTGGCCAACCGCATCGCGCCGGAACACCTGGAGCTGTCGGTGGCCGATCCCGACCAGTACCTGGCGCAGATCCGCCACGCCGGGGCGATCTTCATGGGCCGCTACACCGCCGAGGCGCTGGGCGATTACTGCGCCGGGCCCAACCACGTGCTGCCGACCTCCGGCACCGCACGCTTCTCCTCGCCGCTGGGGGTGTACGACTTCCAGAAGCGCTCGTCGATCATCCATTGCTCGGCCGAGGGCGCCTCCGAGCTGGGCAAGACCGCCTCGGTGCTGGCCCGCGGCGAGTCGCTGAGCGCCCACGCGCGCAGCGCCGAATACCGCATCAAGGGGGAAGGGCAATGAGCAAATTCTGGAGCCCCTTCGTCAAGGACCTGGTGCCCTATGTGCCGGGCGAGCAGCCGAAACTGGCCAAGCTGGTCAAGCTGAATACCAACGAGAACCCCTACGGCCCCTCGCCCAAGGCGATCGCCGCGATGCAGGCCGAGTTGGGCGACAACCTGCGCCTGTACCCGGATCCGAACGGCGAGCGCCTGAAGCAGGCGGTGGCCGACTACTACGGCGTGACGCCGGCCCAGGTGTTCGTCGGCAACGGCTCCGACGAGGTGCTGGCGCATGCCTTCCACGGCCTGTTCCAGCACGGCCGGCCGCTGCTGTTCCCGGACATCAGCTACAGCTTCTACCCGGTCTACTGCGGGCTGTACGGCATCCCCTTCGAGGCGGTGGCGCTGGACGAGCAGTTCCAGATCCGCGTCGAGGACTATGCGCGGCCCAACGGCGGCATCGTCTTCCCCAACCCCAATGCGCCGACCGGCTGCCTGTTGCCGCTGACGGCCATCGAGCGGCTGCTCGAGGCCAACCCGGACTCCGTGGTGCTGGTGGATGAGGCCTATGTCGACTTCGGCGGCGAGACGGCCATCTCGCTGGTGGATAAGTACCCCAACCTGCTGGTGACCCAGACCCTGTCCAAGTCGCGCTCCCTGGCAGGGCTGCGCGTCGGCCTGGCGGTCGGCCACCCGGAGCTGATCGAGGCGCTGGAGCGGATCAAGAACAGCTTCAACTCCTACCCGCTGGATCGCCTGGCCATCGCCGGGGCGGCCGCGGCCTTCGCGGATCGCGAGTATTTCGCCAAGACCTGCCAGGCGGTGATCGCCAGCCGAGAGGCGGTGGTCGCCGGTTTGCAGCAGTTGGGCTTCGAGGTGCTGCCGTCGGCCGCCAACTTCGTCTTCGCCCGCCATCCGCAGCGCGATGCCGCCGAGCTGGCTGCGCAGCTGCGCGAACAGGGGGTGATCGTGCGCCACTTCAAGCAGGCACGGATCGCCCAGTTCCTGCGCATCAGCATCGGCGCGCCGGAGCAGAACCAGGCGCTGCTGGACGCATTGCAGGGGCTGTAGGGCGGACCGGAGCGCCGGCCGTTCGTAGCGAAGCGAACAATCCGCCGAACCATGCTTGGTCCGGCACGGTGTTCGCCCATTGATGCAGGATTTCCCGGATTGCGTCCGGCCACGCAAGAGCCGGCATCGCGTAAGCGGTGCCGGCTTTTCATCGCCTGTTTACTCGTGGTGCGCTTCGCCTAGGAAGGTCAGGGAAGCGAACAGGCCGCGGGTTTCGATATCCGCATCGTTGGTCACCGGTAGGTTGGCTTCGGCCGCGATGATATTCAGCCCTTCGTTGCGCACCATGACCTGGGCGCGGCCTGCCGCGTCGGTCTTGGCGCTGATCTGGTGCGGGGCGCTGCGGTAGTCGCCGATCAGCTCGATGCCCTCGGCAGGCTTGCCGTCGACCAGCACGCGCACCGGCAGCAGCTTGCCCACGCCGACTGCGAGCGGGTCGGCCTCCGGCACTATGACCATCTTCAACTGATCGAGCGCCGGTAGGCTGACGCCTTCGTGGTAGATCGCCAGGCTGTATTTGAAGGTGTGCAAGGATTGGGTCGACGTGGGCACCTTGCTGCGCCCTTGGTTGATCCACTGCTTGTCCGGGGTCAGCGACCAGGGGCCGTTGTCCAGCGCCACGGCGACCACGGCCGGCGGGCTCAGCGGCTCCAGGCGGGCATGGTCGGCCAGGTGTTCGACAGTTACCTGGATCATCCTGCCGGCGGCGTCATAGGCCCAGGCGCCGCTGATCTTCGCCGCCTTGAAGGCATTGTCCTCGGCGCCATGGCCGTAGATGGTTTCGATATTGCCGCGGCGCTGTTCGGTCCACAGGCCGTGGGCGCTGGCCTGGCCAGCCAGCAGGGCGGCGCACAGCGCGCCGGTGAACAGGGGAAGTGCTTTCATCTTGGGATTTCCTTAGAGATCGAGGCTGAGGTTGAAGCTGAGGTTGCGCGGTTCGCCGGGCATCACCCAGAGGCTGCTGTAGGAGCGTTCGTAATACTTCTCGTCGAACAGGTTGTTGAGCTGGGCGCCGAGCTTGAGGCGTTCGTTGAACCGGTAGTGGGCGAGCAGGTCGATCGTCTGGTAGGCCGGCAGCTGGAAGTCGCTGCCGCTTTCGCCGGAGCGGTCGCCCACGTAGGTGTATGCCGCGCCCATATCTGAGCCGCGCAGCCAGCCGTCCTGGAATTCGTACACCGCCAGCAGGCTGCCGCTGCGCTTGGCCACGCCGAGCAGGCGGCTGCCGGCCGGCAGACTGCTGTCGCCCTTGGTGACTTCGGCATCGATCCAGGCGAATGCGCCGATCACCCGTACGGCGTCATTGAGCTGGCCGTTTAGCTGCAGGTCGAAACCGCGGCTGCGCGCCTCGCCGGCGGCGATCTGGAGCGCCAGATCGAGCGGGTCGGCGCTGAGCACGTTTTCCTTGGCCAGGTGGAAGGCGGCCAGGCTGGCGCTGAGGCGGTCGTCCAGCAGATCCAGCTTGACCCCGGCCTCGTAGCCGACGCCTTCCTCAGGATCGAAGCTGCCGCCATTGCGGTCCAGGCCGTTGTTCGGTTTGAACGAGGTGGAGGCATTGGCGAACAGACCGACCTGCGGGGTCAGTTGCTAGAGCAGGCACCACGCTGATCGCCTGGGGAATCTCGCGGATCGGCGTGTCGGTCTTGGTGGCGCTGGCCGAGCGGGTGGCGCGGTAGCCCTGCACGGGACCGTCGGCCAGCTCGGGGCTGGCGCTGATGATGCTGTCTGCGAGGCGGGCGGGGGATTCTGCGGCAAGAGAGCTGGGAGCCAGCAGGCTGGCAAGCAGGGCGTAGGTGGGGCGCAAAGGGAGGCTCCAGTCGATTGAATTTAATGTAATAACATAACATTAAATTCAATCGAGAAGAACTACCAGATGAAAATGGATCCTATTAGCTGCCGTTGGCCGGCGGACGCACGCCGATTTCGGCGGTCAGGTCCATCGGCTTGCCGTTGCGCATGATCTCGATGCGCACCTTCTCGCCGGGTTTGGTGCGCGCCACCTGGTTCATCGAGCGGCGGCCGTCGCCCGCGGCCTCGCCGTCGATGTTGAGAATCAGGTCGCCCGGCTGCAGCCCGGCTTTCTGCGCCGGGCCGTCGCGATAGATGCCGGCGACGACGATGCCGGGGCGGCCTTCCAGGCCGAAGGATTCGGCCAGTTCCGGGGTCAGCGGTTGCACCTCGATGCCCAGCCAGCCGCGGATCACCTGGCCGTGCTCGATGATTGCCTGCATCACCTCCAGCGCCAGTTTCACCGGGATGGCGAAACCGATGCCTTGCGAGCCGCCGGACTTGGAGAAGATCGCGGTGTTGATGCCGACCAGGTTGCCGTGGGCATCGACCAGCGCGCCGCCGGAATTGCCCGGGTTGATCGCCGCGTCGGTCTGGATGAAGTCTTCGTAGGTGTTGAGGCCCAGCTGGTTGCGCCCGGTGGCGCTGATGATGCCCATGGTCACGGTCTGGCCGACGCCGAAGGGGTTGCCGATGGCCAGGCTGACGTCGCCGATCTTGATGTCGTCGGAGCGGCCGAGGGTGATCGAGGGCAGGTCTTGCAGGTCGATCTTCAGCACCGCCAGGTCGGTCTCCGGGTCGCTGCCGATGACCCGGGCCAGGGTCTCGCGGCCGTCCTTGAGGGCCACCACGATCTGGTCGGCACCGGTGGTCACGTGGTTGTTGGTCAGCAGGTAGCCTTCCGGGCTCATGATCACCGCCGAACCCAAGCTGGACTCCATGCGCCGCTGCTTGGGCAGGTTGTCGCCGAAGAACTTGCGGAACTGCGGGTCTTCGAACAGCGGGTGGCTCGGCTTGTTGACGAACTTGGTGGTGTAGAGGTTGGCCACTGCTGGCGAGGCGGTGCTCACCGCCTCGGCATAGGATACCGGGCCTTCCTGCAGGCGGCTGTAGATCGGTGCCTGACGCAGCTGCACGTCCTGGTTCGGCAGGCCGACCCATTGCGGGTAGTGTTGGATGATCAGCAGCGCCAACAGCACGCCGACCAGCAGCGGCCAGCCAAGGAAACGCAAGGCCTTGAGCATCAAAGAAATCCTGAGGGTTGCGAGGGCCTGGAGAGCCCCTTAAGGTGGCGCCATTATAGAGGGCCGTGCGTCAATAAAGCAGCGCCCTGCAACAGCTGGTGAGGAATCTATATGGCCATTGCCCTGACGACCCTGGTGGAAGAGGCGGAGCGCTACCTGAACGCCGCGCGCATCGGCGACTACTGTCCCAATGGCTTGCAGGTCGAGGGGCGCCCCCAGGTGCGCCGCGTCGTCAGCGGCGTCACCGCCAGCCAGGCGCTGGTCGATGCCGCGGTGGCGGCCGAGGCCGATGTGCTGCTGGTTCATCACGGTTATTTCTGGAAGGGCGAGAACCCGTGCATCACCGGGATGAAGCAACGCCGGCTGAAGACCTTGCTGGCGCACGACATCAGCCTGCTGGCCTATCACCTGCCGCTCGACCTGCACCCGGAGGTCGGCAATAACGTGCAGCTGGCGCGCCAGCTGGAGATCACCGTCGAAGGCTCGCTGGCGCCGGACGACCCGCGCAGCGTCGGGCTGGTCGGCTCCTTGGCCGAGCCGATGAGTGCGCGCGATTTTGCCCGCCATGTGCAGGCCGTGCTGGGCCGTGAGCCGTTGCTGGTGGAGGGGCCGCAGCTGGTCCGCCGGATTGGCTGGTGCACCGGCGGCGGCCAGGGCTATATCGACCAGGCCATCGCCGCCGGCGTCGATCTGTACCTGAGTGGCGAGGCGTCGGAGCAGACCTTCCACAGCGCGCGGGAAAACGGCATCAGCTTCATCGCCGCCGGCCATCACGCCACCGAGCGCTACGGCGTGCAGGCGCTGGGCGAGTATCTGGCGCGGCGCTTCGCCATCGAACACCTGTTCATCGACTGTGACAATCCGATCTAGCCCAGGATCCGCCCGGAAAGCCGGGCATAAAGCTAGATCTTTTCGATCTAATCGGTGGCCTGAATAGAAGAAGGCGCTGTGCTAGAGTGCGCCCTCGTCCACGGCCCGCCCGGCCCAATTACACAGCAATCCGTGAGTAGCCATGCTCGATAAATTGACCCACCTGAAACAGCTGGAGGCGGAGAGTATCCACATCATTCGTGAAGTGGCCGCCGAATTCGACAACCCGGTGATGCTCTATTCCATCGGCAAAGACTCCGCCGTGATGCTGCACCTGGCACGCAAGGCGTTCTTCCCCGGCAAGCTGCCGTTCCCGGTGATGCACGTCGACACGCGCTGGAAGTTCCAGGAGATGTATTCGTTTCGCGACAAGATGGTCGCCGAGATGGGCCTGGACCTGATCACCCATGTCAACCCGGACGGTATCGCCCAGGACATCAACCCCTTCGTGCATGGTAGTGCCAAGCACACCGACATCATGAAGACCGAGGGCTTGAAGCAGGCGCTGGACAAGTACGGCTTCGATGCGGCGTTCGGCGGCGCCCGGCGTGACGAGGAGAAGTCCCGCGCCAAGGAGCGGGTGTATTCCTTCCGCGACAGCAAGCACCGCTGGGACCCGAAGAACCAGCGCCCCGAGCTGTGGAACGTGTACAACGGCAAGGTCAAGAAGGGCGAGTCGATCCGCGTGTTCCCGTTGTCCAACTGGACCGAGCTGGACATCTGGCAATACATCTACCTGGAAGGCATCCCGATCGTGCCGCTGTACTTCGCCGCCGAGCGCGAGGTGATCGAGAAGAACGGCACGCTGATCATGATCGACGACGAGCGCATCCTCGAGCACCTGAGCGACGAGGAGAAGGCGCGCATCGAGAAGCGCATGGTGCGTTTCCGCACCCTCGGCTGCTACCCGCTGACCGGTGCGGTGGAATCCAGCGCCGCGACCCTGCCGGAAATCATCCAGGAGATGCTCCTGACCCGTACTTCCGAGCGCCAGGGCCGGGTCATCGACCACGATGCCGCCGGCTCGATGGAAGAAAAGAAACGTCAGGGCTACTTCTAAGGATCGCGCACCATGAGTCATCAGTCTGATTTGATCAGCGAGGACATCCTCGCCTATCTGGCCCAGCACGAACGCAAGGAACTGCTGCGCTTCCTCACCTGCGGCAACGTCGACGACGGCAAGAGCACCCTGATCGGGCGCCTGCTGCACGACTCGAAGATGATCTACGAAGACCATCTGGAGGCTATCACCCGCGATTCGAAGAAGGTCGGCACCACCGGCGACGAGGTCGACCTGGCGCTGCTGGTCGATGGCCTGCAGGCCGAGCGCGAGCAGGGCATCACCATCGATGTGGCCTACCGCTATTTCTCCACCGCCAAGCGCAAGTTCATCATCGCCGACACCCCGGGCCATGAGCAGTACACCCGCAACATGGCCACCGGCGCTTCGACCTGCGACCTGGCGATCATCCTGATCGACGCCCGCTACGGCGTGCAGACCCAGACCAAGCGGCACAGCTTCATCGCATCCTTGCTGGGCATCAAGCACATAGTCGTGGCCGTCAACAAGATGGACCTGAAGGACTTCGACCAGGGCGTATTCGAGCAGATCAAGGCCGATTACCTGAAGTTCGCCGAAGGTATCGCGCTCAAGCCGAGCACCCTGCACTTCGTGCCGATGTCGGCGCTGAAGGGCGACAACGTGGTCAACAAGTCCGAGCGTTCGCCCTGGTACGACGGCCAGTCGCTGATGGAAATCCTCGAGACCGTGGAGGTCGCCGGCGACCGCAACTTCACCGACCTGCGTTTCCCGGTGCAGTACGTCAACCGGCCGAACCTCAACTTCCGCGGCTTCGCCGGCACCCTGGCCAGCGGCATCGTGCGCAAGGGCGACGAAGTCGTGGTGTTGCCGTCCGGCAAGGGCAGCAAGATCAAGTCCATCGTCACCTACGAAGGCGAGCTGGAACACGCCGGCCCGGGCCAGGCGATCACCCTGACCCTGGAAGACGAGATCGACGTGTCGCGTGGCGACATGCTGGTGCATGCCGACAACCGTCCGCGGGTGAGCGACAGCTTCGACGCCATGCTGGTGTGGATGGCCGAGGAGCCGATGCTGCCGGGCAAGAAATACGACATCAAGCGCGCCACCAGCTACGTGCCGGGCTCGATCGCCAGCATCACCCACCGGGTCGATGTGAATACCCTGGAGCATGGTCCGGCGAGCAGTCTGCAGCTCAACGAGATCGGCCAGGTCAAGATCGCCCTGGACGCGCCCATCGCCCTCGATGGCTATGCGCACAACCGCACCACCGGCGCCTTCATCGTCATCGACCGGCTGACCAACGGCACCGTCGGCGCCGGCATGATCATCGCCGACCCGGTCGGTGCGCAGAACGCCGATGGCCATCACGGCAAGCTGGCCCATGTGTCCACCGAGGAACGTGCCAGCCGCTTCGGCCAGCAGCCGGCCACCGTGCTGTTCAGCGGCCTGTCCGGCGCCGGCAAGAGCACCCTGGCCTATGCCGTGGAGCGCAAGCTGTTCGACCTGGGTCGTGCGGTCTATGTGCTGGACGGGCAGAACCTGCGCCACGACCTGAACAAGGGCTTGCCGCAGGATCGCGCCGGGCGTACCGAGAACTGGCGGCGCGCCGCCCATGTGGCGCGGCAGTTCAACGAGGCCGGCCTGCTGACCCTGGCCGCCTTCGTCGCCCCGGATGCCGAGGGCCGCGAGCAGGCCAAGGCGCTGATCGGCGCCGAGCGGCTGCTCACCGTGTATGTGCAGGCCTCGCCGCAAGCCTGCCGCGAGCGTGACCCGCAGGGCCTGTATGCGGCGGGTGGCGACAATATCCCCGGCGAGTCCTTCGCCTACGATGTGCCGCTGGATGCCGATCTGCTGATCGACACCCAGAGCGTGTCGGTGGACGAGGGGGTCAAGCAGGTGCTGGCGCTGTTGCGCACGCGCGGCGCGATCTAAGCCTTAAGCGCCAACAAAAAGCCCCGCTCGAGAGCGGGGCTTTTTGTTGGCGCAGGTCGTAGGGGGGGAGTCACGACTGCGCAGGGGGCGACCCGGCAGCTGCAGCGGGCGCTGCTCGCCCAGTCAATGCCTGGCCGCAGCTCCGTGAGAGGGTGATGCTCAGCGCTTGTTCTTCAGGCCATAGCTCTCGTCGAGCATGCCCGGCACATCGGCGCTTTTCGGTGCGTAGTCCTTGGGCATTTCGTTGTTCTTCGGCGGGGTCAGGCGTTCGCGCTTTTCGCCGCCATCGTCGGCATGCAGGGCGGCGAGCAGGCGCTGGCGCGTCAGTTCGTCGAGTGCCAGGCGGCTGGCGCCTTCGGACAGGTGCTCCTGTACGTCCTGGTAGCTCTGGGTGAGCTTCTTCACCAGATTGGCGGTGGTATTGAAGTGGGTTACCACCTCGCTCTGGTAAGCCTCGAAGCGTTCCTGCATTTCGTCCAGCTGGCGCTGCGTGCGGCCGGGGGCGGCATTGGGCGCTAGGCGGGCAATCAGGAAGCCGATGGCGATGCCGGCTACCAGGGTGAGGGCCGGTAGCAACCAGGCTGTGAGCGTCTGTTCCACGAGTCCTTCCTCTCTAAACGGCTTTGCTTTACGTTAACGGCTCGAACCTGCGCTGTATACCGCAATGCAATGCCAAAATCAGTGTGGCGCAGGCTGTCAGCTAGACGAGTCGACCCCGCCCGGGGTCACGGAGTTCACCGTTGCTCACCCGCGAAACCCCCGTATTCATCGATGGCCCGAGCGGCCAGCTGCAAGCCCTGTGGCTTGATGTGCCCGACGCCCGTGGCGTTGCGCTGATTTGCCACCCCAATCCGGCGCAGGGCGGCAGCATGCTCAACAAGGTCGTCTCGACCCTGCAGCGCAGCGCCCGCGACGCCGGCCTGGCCACCCTGCGCTTCAATTACCGTGGCGTCGGCAGCAGTGCCGGTACGCACGACATGCACAGCGGCGAGGTCGATGACGCCGAGGCCGTGGCCCACTGGTTGCGTGCCCGCCACCCGCAGTTGCCGCTGACCCTGCTGGGCTTTTCCTTCGGCGGCTTCGTCGCCGCCAGCCTCGGCGGACGCCTGGAGCAGCAGGGCATCGAGCCCGCGCAGCTGGTCATGGTGGCGCCGGCGGTCAGCCGGCTGACCGCGGAGAATCCGCCGGCGCAGCGTTGCCCGCTGACCCTGATCCAGCCGGAAGACGACGAGGTGATCGAGCCGCAGGTGGTTTATGCCTGGTCGGCGGCGCTGGGGCGTCCCCATGTGCTGCTGAAAGTGGCAGAATGCGGGCACTTTTTTCACGGCAAGCTGACCGACCTGAAGGATCTGCTGCTGCCGCGCCTCTGATTCCGTCTGACAAGCGAACGCCATGACCACTCGTATCCTTACCGGCATCACCACCACCGGCACCCCGCACCTCGGCAACTACGCGGGCGCGATCCGCCCGGCCATCGTCGCCAGTCGCGACGCCAACGTCGACTCCTTCTACTTCCTCGCCGACTACCATGCGCTGATCAAGTGCGACGACCCGGCGCGCATCCAGCGTTCGCGCCTGGAAATCGCCGCGACCTGGCTGGCTTGTGGCCTGGACGCGAGCCGGGCGACCTTCTACCGGCAGTCCGACATCCCGGAAATCCCCGAGCTGTGCTGGCTGCTCAGCTGCGTCGCCGGCAAGGGCCTGCTCAATCGTGCACATGCCTACAAGGCGGCGGTGGACAAGAATGTGGAGCAGGGCGAGGACCCGGATGCCGGGGTGACCATGGGCCTGTTCAGCTACCCGGTGCTGATGGCGGCGGACATCCTGATGTTCAACGCGCACAAGGTGCCGGTCGGTCGCGACCAGATCCAGCACGTGGAGATGGCCCGCGACATCGCCCAGCGGTTCAATCACCTGTTTGGCCAGGGCAAGGAGCTGTTCACCCTGCCCGAGGCGGTGATCGAGGAGGACGTGGCGACCCTGCCGGGCCTCGATGGGCGCAAGATGAGCAAGAGCTACGACAACACCATCCCGCTGTTCGGCAGCGCCAAGCAGCTCAAGGACGCCATCGCCCGTATCGTCACCGACTCCAGGCTGCCGGGCGAGGCGAAGGACCCGGATAACTCGCACCTGTTCACCCTCTATCAGGCCTTCGCCGCGCCGGCGCAGCAGGCCGAGTTCCGTGCCGAGCTGCTCGCCGGCCTGGCCTGGGGCGAGGCCAAGCAGCGCCTGTTCGAACTGCTCGATGGCGAACTGGGCGAGGCGCGCGAGCGTTACCAGGCGCTGATCGGCAAACCGGCCGATCTGGAGGATATCCTCCTCGCCGGCGCGGCCAAGGCGCGCAAGATCGCCACGCCGTTCCTCGGTGAGCTGCGCGAGGCGGTCGGCCTGCGTTCCTTCCGTAGTCAGGCGATCGGTGCCGAGGGCGGCAAGAAAAAGGCGGCCAAGAATGCGCGTTTCGTCAGCTTCCGCGAACAGGATGGCAGCTTCCGCTTCCGCTTCCTCGCCGCCGATGGCGAAGAGCTGCTGCTGTCGCGACCGTTCAGCGATCCCAAGGCCGCCGGGTCGATCAGCCAGCGGCTGATCGACCAGGGCGCCGACGCCCTGGAGCTGCGCGCCGACGAGGGCGAGCAGTTCACCCTCTGGCTGGATGGCGAGTGCCTGGCCGATAGCCCGGCCTATGCCGAGCCAGACGAGCTGGAGGCCGCCATGCTGCGCCTGCGCGACGCCATTGCCGGCTTGGCCGGCTAGGACCTATAGCCGCCGCTGCAGCATTCCGCCACGCGGTAGCGCAGCGGCTCCAGCCTGTGGAACAGGCTCCATCGAAGCTGGCGAGGTTCGCCCCGTTGAACGATTTGTGTCGATTGCCAACCATGGAGGGCGTCGTTAAAGTGTCGTCCCCTTTTCCAGACCATCAGTCCGCCATGACCCCGCTCGAGCGCTATCAGGCCGATCTCAAACGCCCCGATTTCTTCCATGACGCGGCCCAGGAAACGGCGGTGCGCCATTTGCAGCGCCTGTACGACGACCTGCTGGCGGGCGAGGCGGGCAAGCCGGGGCTGTTCGGCAAGCTGTTCGCGAGAAGGCCCCTCGGGCCGATCAAGGGTCTGTATTTCTGGGGTGGCGTCGGTCGCGGCAAGACCTATCTGGTCGACACCTTCTTCGATGCGCTGCCGTTCGAGCGGAAGATGCGTACGCACTTCCACCGCTTCATGAAGCGCGTGCACGAGGAGATGAAAACCCTCAAGGGCGAGAAGAACCCGCTGGTGATCATCGGCAAGCGTTTCGCCGACGAGGCGCGGGTGATCTGCTTCGACGAGTTCTTCGTCTCCGACATCACCGATGCGATGATCCTGGCTACCCTGCTGGATGAGCTGTTCAAGAACGGCGTGAGCCTGGTGGCGACTTCCAATATCGTGCCCGACGGTCTGTACAAGGACGGTCTGCAACGGGCGCGCTTCCTCCCGGCGATCGCCCTGCTCAAGGAGCACACCGAGATCGTCAACGTCGACAGCGGCGTGGATTACCGTCTGCGCGCCCTGGAGCAGGCCGAGTTGTTCCACTGGCCGCTGGATGCGGCGGCCGAGGAGAGCCTGCAAAAGAGCTTCGACAGCCTGCTGCCCGAACACTGCGCGGTGCAGGAAAACGAGGCGCTGATGATCGAGAACCGCGCGATCGCCGCGCGCAAGGTCGGTGACGACGTGGCCTGGTTCGAATTTCGCGAACTGTGCGACGGCCCGCGCAGCCAGAACGACTACATCGAGCTGGGCAAGATCTTCCACGCCGTGCTGCTGGCCAATGTCGAGCAGATGGGCGTGGCCAAGGACGACCTGGCGCGGCGCTTCATCAACCTGGTGGACGAGTTCTACGACCGCAACGTCAAGCTGATCATCTCTGCCGAGGTGGAGCTGAAGGACCTCTACACCGGCGGCCGGCTGACCTTCGAGTTCCAGCGCACCCTGAGCCGGTTGCTGGAGATGCAGTCGCACGAATTCCTCTCGCGGCCGCATAGACCCTGATTCCCGCCCTGTGTTCGGACCACGAAAAAGGCTGCCCGAGGGCATAATGCTGTTCACTTAAGCGGAGCAGCCTTCCGATCTACTGGATAGCGGGTCTTCGAAATCTTCACCGTCCTGGGCCTTGATGGCCTTGGACGGTGATCCAGAAACAGCCCGCCGATTCCCGCCCTCAACTCCGACAATCGTCGCCCGGTTGCGGAAATCGGGTTGGCCGCCGCCATCACGATCAATTGCACGGCGATGTATTGGGCCACCGGCTTGAAGCGGATGTCGCACGGGGAGCGGCCAAAGGCGACGGCTGCCTGACCGGCTTCACGGCGGATGATGTTGTAGGCCAGCAACAATCCCCAGACCTCCTGGTAGACCAGCTCCTTGACCTTGCTACGCAGGGTCATCGCATTCT
>NZ_FNCT01000015.1:69639-124987 GCF_900100495.1 Pseudomonas benzenivorans | reverse complement strand
GTTCGTGCGCGACGACAAGCTGTACATGCGCACCACCGCCGGCGCCAAGCAGGTGGACGTGGTCTACCGGCGCCTGGACGACGCCTTCCTCGACCCGCTGGCGTTCAACCCGGATTCCATGCTCGGCGTGCCCGGGCTGCTGGCGGCCTACCGCTCGGGCAACCTGGCGCTGGCCAACGCCATCGGCACCGGGGTGGCGGACGACAAGTCGATCTACCCCTATGTCGGCGACATGATCCGCTTCTACCTGGACGAGGAGCCGGTGCTGAAGAACGTGCCGACCTGGCAGTGCCGCAAGCCCGCGGAACTGTCCCACGTGCTGGCCAACCTGCCCGAGCTGGTGGTCAAGGAAACCCAGGGTTCCGGCGGCTACGGCATGCTGGTCGGGCCGGCGGCGAGCAAGGCGGAGATCGAAGCCTTCCGCGCCCGGCTGATCGCCAAGCCGGAGGCCTATATCGCCCAGCCGACCCTGTGCCTGTCGACCTGCCCGACCTTCGTCGAGAACGGCATCGCGCCGCGGCATATCGACTTGCGCCCGTTCGTCCTGTCCGGCCGGGAAACCCGCCTGGTGCCGGGGGGGCTGACCCGGGTGGCGCTGCGTGAGGGCTCGCTGGTGGTCAACTCGTCGCAGGGCGGCGGGACCAAGGACACCTGGGTTGTGGAGGACTGATCATGCTGAGTAGAACTGCTTCGGACCTGTACTGGATGTCGCGCTATCTGGAGCGCGCCGAGAACCTCGCGCGGATGCTCGACGTCAGCTACTCGCTGTCGCTGATGCCGCAAGCCGGGCGCACCGATGGCAATGACGAGCTGGCCATGGCCTTGCTCAGCACCGGCACCCTGGAGGTCTACCAACAGCGCCATGGCGAGCTGAACGCCGAGCGCATGCTGCACTTCTTCGCCCTCGACGCGGACAACCCGGCGAGCATCTACTGCTGCCTGCAGGCGGCGCGGAGCAACGCCCATGCGGTACGCGGGCGGATCACCGCGGACATGTGGGAGAACATCAACGCCACCTGGCTGGAGATCCGCGGCATCGCCGAGCAGGGCCTGGGCCGCTTCGGCATCAGCCGCTTCTGCGAGTGGGTCAAGGAGCGCTCGCACCTGTTCCGCGGCGCCACTTCCGGCACCATCATGCGCAACGATGCCTACAGCTTCATCCGTCTGGGTACCTTCATCGAGCGGGCCGACAACACCCTGCGCCTGCTCGATGCACGCTACGAGGCGTTTGGCGAGGAGTCCGAAGAAGTCAGCGACCTGTCGGCGCGCGGCTACTACCAGTGGAGCGCCTTGCTCCGCGCGCTGTCCTCGTTCGAGGCCTATGCCGAGGTCTACCGTGGCTCACCCGCTGCCTGCAAGGTTTCCGAACTGCTGCTGCTGCGAGCCGACGTACCGCGCTCGCTGCGCGCCTGCGTGGAGGAGCTCAACCACATCCTCGCCAGCCTGCCCGGCGACAACGGCCGCCCGGCGCAGCGCCTGGCCGCCGAGCTGGATGCGCGACTGCGCTACACCGCTGCCGACGAAGTGCTGGAGGAGGGCCTGCATGCCTGGCTCAGTGATTTCATTCTGCAAGTGCGCCAGTTGGCCAGGGCCATTCAAGGTTCCTACCTGGAGGTGATATGAAACTTTCCATTCGTCACGACACCACCTACAGCTATGACGATCGGGTGCGCGCGAGCATCCAGTATCTGCGCCTGACCCCACAGGACAGCGAGCGCCAGCGCGTACTCGACTGGCGGCTCGAGCTGCCGCGCCCGGTGCGCGCGCAGCTCGACCCCTACGGCAACATCCTGCATGTGCTGACCCTGGACGAACCCCATGAGTCGATCCTCATCGGCGCGCGCGGCCAGGTGGAGATCGACGAACGCCGCGAGGCGGAGCACGAAAGCCAGTCGGCCCTGCCGTTCCTGCGGGTGAGCCATTTGACCCAGCCCGACCAAGCGCTGCGCGACTTCGCCCAACGGCACTGTGCCAGCCGGCGCGATCGCAGCGGCCTGATCGAGCTGATGCACGCGCTCAACCAGCATATGCCCTACAAGCCGGGCTCGACGCAGGTGGACAGCACCGCCGCCGAGGCCTTCGCCGGGCGTGAAGGGGTGTGCCAGGACCACACCCACGCCTTCCTCGCCTGTGCGCGCAGCCTGGGCATCCCGGCGCGTTATGTGTCCGGCTACCTGTGCACCGAGGACGAAAACCACCTGGCCAGCCACGCCTGGGCCGAAGCCTGGCTGGATGGCGCCTGGTACAGCTTCGACGTGACCAACTGCCTGGCCAGGCCCGAGCGGCACCTGAAGCTGGCGGTCGGCCTGGATTACCTGGATGCCAGCCCGGTGCGCGGCATGCGCCGCGGCGGCGGCAGCGAGCAGATGCACGCGCGGGTCCTGGTCAGCCAGCTGCAGGCCGACAGCTAACAGGCCGTTGAAAAACTACCTGCGTTGGCAATACTGCGTTAAAAACGGCCTCGCGTGCGAGCCCAGTCAAAATGCTCATTTACAGCACGTAAACTCCGCTTTTGATTCGCTTCGCTCGCCCTGCGGGCCAGCCTATGGCCGTTACTCCGCTGCGCTACGTTGCGGCCGTTTTTACCTTGTCTTGCCTGCCTCGCCTACGTTTTTCAACGGCCTGCTGAAACCTCAGGCGGCGGCACCTGCGGGTGTCGCCGAGAGCCCCGCGTCTGCGTGCGCGGGGACTTATGACGATGGAACTGATTTCATGACTTACTGTGTTGCGATGCACCTGGCCGACGGTCTGGTGTTCATGTCCGATTCGCGCACCAATGCCGGCATCGACAAGATTTCCACCTTCCGCAAACTGTTCACCTTTGGCGTGCCGGGTGAACGCCTGATTGTCCTGCAGACGGCAGGCAACCTGGCCACTTCGCAATCGGTGATCAGTCTGTTGCAGCAGCGCCTGGGCAGTGAGTGCGCCAGTCTGCACCAGGTCGCCACGCTCTACGACGCCACCGCCCTGGTGGCCGAGACCCTGCGCGAGGTGGTGGCGCGCGACGGCGCGCCGCTGGCCGGGGACACCGACCTGACCTGCTCCTTCCTGATCGGCGGGCAGATTGCCGACGGTCCGACGGGGCTCTACAACATCTATCCGCAGGGCAATTTCATCCAGGCCACGGAAGACACGCCGTTCCTGCAGTTGGGCGAGAGCAAGTACGGCCGCTCGATCCTGGTGCGCAACCTGACGTACCGCAGCGGGCTGGAGGAAGCCCTGCGCTGTGCCCTGTTGTCCTTCGATTCGACCATCCGCAGCAACCTGTCGGTCAGCATGCCGCTGGATCTGCTGGTCTATCGGCGTGACAGCTTGGCGATTCCCAGCGGCTACCGGGTGGCCGAGGATGATCCGTACTTCGCCAGCATCCGCGGCCAGTGGTCCGCTGGCCTGAAGACCCTGTTCGACCAACTGCCGCAAGTGCCGGCGGCGTATACCGCGGGGCCATCGGCAGGGTGCCGATGACCCCGACGCGGCACAGGTGGCTGGCGGGGCAGGGCGTTCAAGGCTTCGCCCGTGGCGCGGTGTCCGCTACCGCCTGGCGCCAGCATTCGAGGCTGGCCTGGATCAGCCAGCAGGCGAGTATGAACGGCATGGTCAGCGCCGGCAGGCCGAGGGCGGCGAAGCCCGGTTGCAGCAGCAGGGCGAGGACGATGCCCAACGCCGGCAGCCAGGGCCGGCGGTGCACCTGGCTCAAGGCGATCGCCGCCAGGCTGGCGTTGTAGCCATACAGGCCGGCCAGGGCGCTGTGCTGCGCCCAGCCCTGCTGCAGCGCCAGGGCCAATCCGCCGGCCGAGCCGAGCAGGGCCCAGAGTGCGGCGCGACGATCGGCCAGCAGCAAGCCGAACCACAGGCACAGGCCGGCCAGCGGCTGGTCGAGGAAGATCACCTGGCCAAGCCCGCGGGCTACGGCCGCCAGGCTGGCCAGTGCATCCAGTTGCTGCACGCCGCCGCCTCCCTCGGCTTGCGGGTGCAGCTGCAGCGGGGCGGCCAGCGCTAGTAGCAGCCAGCCGAGGACCACGAAGGGAAAGGTGAAGGCCGGCAGCCACTGGCGCTCGCGCAGACGGCGCATCCAGGGCGCCAGGAGCAGGCTGGACAGCCCGGCGCTGGCGATGATCAGCAGCGGCAGTAGGGGCGACCAGGTAAATTTCAGGCTGAGCAGCAGGCCGAGGAGGATACCGTTGTAGCCGTACAGGCCGATCTCGATATCGGCCTTGGCGTAGCCGCGCCGCTGCGCCGTGAGCATGCTGCTGAGGCCGCCGAGCAGGGCACCGCCGAGCAGCTCGGGCGCGCCGATGGCGATCGCCAACAGCACCAGCAGGCCGCAGCCGGGGTGGCTCTGCAGGAAGATCTGGCTAAAGCCATTGAGCAGAACGCGAAAGCCCTGCAGAGCATCGGCAGGCAGTGACGGCATAGGGGCTGACCGTGAATAAAAAATTACCGGGAGAAATTTTTAACGTCGCGTAGCGACGGCCCGTAGGGTGGCCGCCATGGATGGCAGGCCATAAAAAGAGGCGTCCACTGCCGAAGCCGTGGGCGCCTGCAAACTGGCAAAGCCAGCGTGGGATAGTTCGGTAGGGTGCGCCGCGCGCACCACAAACCGGATAGGCCGTTGGCAGGTGCGCACGGCGCACCCTACGCGGCTCAATGCAGGGTTTCGATCCGCAGGCTGTTGGTGCTGCCCGGCTGGCCGAAGGGCTCGCCGGCGGTGATCACCACGGTATCGCCACGCTGGGCCATGCCCTGGGCCTGGGCGATTTCCAGTGCGGTGCTGGTGACTTCCTCGACCTGGTGCAGGCGCTCGTTGACCACCGAGTAGATGCCCCAGGCCACGCTCAGGCGGCGCGCGGTGTTCAGGTTCGGGGTCAGGCTGAGGATCGGCGCCTTCGGCCGTTCGCGCGAGGCACGCAGGCTGCTGGCGCCGGACTCGGTGTAGTTGACCAGCGCCGCCACCGGCAGGATCGAACTGATGCGGCGGATCGCGCAGCTGATCGCGTCCGAGGCGGTGGCCTCGGCCTGCGGCCGGCTGACGTCGAGCTGGGCCTGGAAGTCCGGGCCGTTCTCCACCTGGCGGATGATCTTGCTCATCATCTGCACCGCTTCCAGCGGGTAGTCGCCGGAGGCGGTCTCTGCCGAGAGCATCACCGCGTCGGTGCCTTCGGCCACGGCGTTGGCCACGTCGGTGACTTCGGCACGGGTCGGCGCGGGGGAGAAGCGCATCGACTCGAGCATCTGGGTGGCCACCACCACCGGCCGGCCGAGCTGGCGGCAGGTGCGGATGATGTCTTTCTGGATGCGCGGCACGTTCTCCGCCGGCACTTCCACGCCCAGGTCGCCGCGGGCGACCATGATCGCGTCGCACAGACGGGCGATCTCTTCCAGGTGGGTGACCGCCGAGGGCTTCTCGATCTTGGCCATCAGGAACGCCTTGCCCTGGATCAGCTCACGGGCTTCGAGGATGTCTTCGGGGCGCTGGACGAACGACAGCGCCACCCAGTCCACCCCCAGCTCCAGGCCGAAGGCCAGGTCGCGGCGGTCCTTCTCGGTCAGCGGCGACAGCTGCAACACCGCCTCGGGCACGTTGACGCCCTTGCGGTCGGACAGCTCGCCACCGGCGATGACGCAGGTGATTACCGCGTCGGCCTGCTTGGCGGTCACCTGCAGGCGCAGGCGGCCGTCGTCGAGCAGCAGGCTCATGCCCGGCTGCAGCGCCTCGATGATCTCCGGGTGCGGCAGGTTGACCCGGCGGCTGTCGCCCGGGGTGGCGTCCAGATCCAGGCGCAGGGCCTGGCCGCGCTGCAGTTCGACCTTGCCGGCGGCGAAGCGGCCGACCCGCAGCTTGGGTCCCTGCAGGTCCATGAGGATGCCGATCGGGGTGTTCAGCTGCTGCTCGACCTCGCGCACCCAGGCGTAGCGCTGGGCATGGTCGGCGTGCTCGCCGTGGCTGAAGTTGAGGCGGAACAGGTTGACCCCGGCCTCGACCAGCTGGCGGATATCGTCCTTGGTTTTGATCGCCGGTCCGAGGGTCGCGAGGATCTTTACTTTCTTGTCGGCGTTCATTGGGCAGGGGTCTCGAGGATCAGGATGGCGCGGAAGTCGTTGACGTTGGTGCGGGTCGGCCCGCTGACTATCAGTTGGTCGAGGGCGGCGAAGTAGCCGTAGCCGTTGTTGTTGTCCAGCTCGTCGCGGGCGGACAGACCCAGGCGTGCGGCCTGGGCGTAGGAGTCGGGGGTCATCAGCGCGCCGGCGTTGTCTTCCGAGCCGTCGATTCCGTCGGTGTCGCCGGCCAGGGCGTAGACCCCGGGCAGGCCCTTGAGGCAGTCGGTCAGGCTGAGCAGGAACTCGGCGTTGCGCCCGCCGCGGCCGTTGCCGCGCACGGTCACCGTGGTCTCGCCGCCGGAGAGGATCACGCAGGGCGGCTGGATCGGCTGGCCGTGCAGGACCACCTGCCGGGCGATGCCGGCATGCACCTTGGCCACTTCGCGCGACTCGCCTTCCAGGTCGCCGAGGATCAGCGCCGGCAGGCCGGCGGCACGGGCCCTGGCGGCGGCGGCCTCGAGCGACTGCTGGGGGGTGGCGATCAGCTGGAAGTGGCTGCGCGACAACACCGGGTCGCCAGGCTTGACCGTCTCCGAGCGCGGGTCCTGCAGCCAGGCGCGCACGCTGGCCGGGGGCTCGATCTGGTAGCGGGCGAGGATTGCCAGGGCTTCGGCCGAGGTGGTCGGGTCGGCCACGGTCGGCCCGGAGGCGATCACCGTGGCCTCGTCGCCGGGCACGTCGGAAATCGCGTAGGTGTAGACGCTGGCTGGCCAGCAGGCCTTGGCCAGGCGCCCGCCCTTGATCGCCGAGAGGTGCTTGCGCACGCAGTTCATCTCGCCGATCGAGGCGCCGGATTTGAGCAGCGCCTTGTTGATCGCCTGTTTGTCGGCCAGCGTGATGCCGTCGGCCGGCAGGGCGAGCAGCGAGGAGCCGCCGCCGGAGAGGAGGAAGATCACCCGGTCGTCTTCGCCCAGGTTGCCGACCAGCTCCAGCACCCGGCGGGCCACCCGCTCGCCGGCGTTATCCGGCACCGGGTGGGCGGCTTCGACCACCTCGATCTTGCGGCAGTTGGCGCCGTGCTCGTAGCGGGTCACCACCAGGCCGGCCACCTCGCCCTGCCATTCGCGCTCGATTACCTCGGCCATGGCCGCGGCCGCCTTGCCGGCGCCGATGACGATGACCCGCCCGCTACGCTCGGCGGGCAGGCAGTCAGCCAGGACCTGGCGCGGGTGGGCGGCGTCGATGGCGCTGGCGAACAGCTCGCGCAGCAGGCTTTGCGGATCGATGGACATGGTGATCTCTCTTGTTAGGGCTGGATCAACTCGATTCTAGTGCGCAGCGTCCGCAGGCAGGCGCTGTGCACTGGAATCGACCCACCCGGCAGTCAGGCCGTGACACCGCCTGCCGGGAGGTCGAAAGGGTTCCAGGCAATGCTATATGGCGATTGCCTGGCTTTGGTGCGCATGGCGCACCCTGCGGTCAACGCAGGCCGTAGGGTGCGCCGTGCGCACCGCTGGCTTACTCCTCGCGGATCGAGAAGTTGGCCATATGCTCCAGGCCCTTGATCAGCGCCGAATGGTCCCAGCCCGCGCCGCCGATGGCCGCGCAGGTACTGAACACCTGCTGGGCGTTGGCGGTGTTGGGCAGGTTGAGGTTCAGCTCGCGGGCGCCGGCCAGGGCCAGGTTGAGGTCCTTCTGGTGCAGGCTGATGCGGAAGCCCGGGTCGAAGGTGCCCTTGATCATGCGCTCGCCGTGCACTTCGAGGATCTTCGAGCCGGCAAAGCCGCCCATCAGCGCCTCGCGCACCTTGGCCGGGTCGGCGCCGTTCTTCGCGGCGAACAGCAGGGCCTCGGCCACCGCCTGGATGTTCAGGGCGACGATGATCTGGTTGGCCACCTTGGCGGTCTGCCCGTCGCCGTTGCCGCCGACCCGGGTGATGTTCTTGCCCATAGCCTGGAACAGCGGCAGCGCGCGCTCGAAGGCGTTCGGGCAACCGCCGACCATGATGCTCAGGGTCGCCGCCTTGGCCCCGACTTCACCGCCGGACACCGGGGCGTCCAGGTAGGCGGCGCCGGTGGCCTTGATCTTCTCGGCGAAGACCTTGGTGGCGGTAGGGGAGATCGAGCTCATGTCGATCACCACCTTGCCGGCGCCAACGCCCGCGGCAACGCCGTCCTGGCGGAACAGCACGTCCTCGACCTGCGGGGTGTCCGGGACCATGACGATGATGAACTCGGCTTCCTGGGCCACTTCCTTCGGGTTGGCCAGGGCGATGCCGTGGTCGCCGAGCAGGTCAGCCGGTGCCTTGTCGAAGTGCTCGGAGAAGAACAGGGTGTGCCCGGCCTTCTGCAGGTTCTGCGCCATGGGCTTGCCCATGATGCCGGTGCCGATAAATCCGATTTTAGCCATGAGAATATGCCTCTCTATATTTGTCAGTCTCAATGCTCGGGTCGACGCAGACCTTGTGGGAGCGGGCTTGCCCGCGAATGCAATGGCGGTTTCACTGCCGCTTTCGCGGGCAAGCCCGCTCCTACAGGTTCGGTGTCAGGTCCAGAGTCAGTGATCAGATCGCGTTATGGGTTTTCATCCAGCCAAGGCCGGCGGCGGTGGTGGTGGCGGGTTTGTATTCGCAACCGATCCAACCCTGGTAGCCGATGCGCTCCAGGTGCTCGAACAGGAAGCGGTAGTTGATCTCGCCAGTGCCCGGCTCGTGGCGGCCCGGGTTGTCGGCCAACTGCACGTGGTTGATCAGCGCCAGGTTGTGTTCCAGGGTGCGGGCCAGGTCACCCTCCATGATCTGCATGTGGTAGATGTCGTACTGCAGGAACAAATTGCTGCTGCCGACCTTGTCGCGAATCTCCAGTGCCTGCTGGGTGGTGTTCAGGTAGAAACCGGGGATGTCGCGGGTGTTGATCATCTCCATGACCAGCCGGATCCCGGCCTGCTCCAGCTTGTCGGCGGCGAACCTGAGGTTGTCGACGAAGCACTGCTCCACCGTCGCGCCGTCGAAACCCTCGGGGCGAATCCCGGCCAGGCAGTTGATCTGGGTGTTGCCCAAGACCTTGGCGTAGGCGATGGCCTGGTCGACGCCGGCGCGGAATTCCGCGACCCGGTCCGGGTGGCAGGCGATGCCACGCTCGCCCTTGGCCCAATCGCCGGCTGGCAGGTTGAACAGCACCTGGGTCAGGCCGTTGGCGTCCAGCTGGGCCTTGATCGCCTCGGCCGGGAAGTCGTAGGGAAACAGGTACTCGACACCGCTGAAACCGGCTTCGGCGGCGGCGGCGAAACGCTCCAGGAAGTCCACTTCGGTGAACAGCATGGACAGGTTGGCGGCAAAACGGGGCATGTGGTGCTCCTTGTATCGGTTCCCTCTCCCATGCGGGAGAGGGCTGGGGTGAGAAGAGTCAGTCCAGCGGCAGGATGCTGGTCGGCGCATCCTCGCGAATGCTGGCCAGCGCCTCGAACTCGTTGATCGCGTCGATCTCGGTGCCCATGGCGATGTTGGTCACCCGCTCGAGGATCACTTCGATCACCACCGGCACCTGGTACTGCGCCATCCAGGCTTCGGCTTGCTCGATGGCCGGGCGCAACTCGGCCTGGCTGCGCACGCGGATCGCCTTGCAACCCAGGCCCTCGACCACGGCGATGTGGTCGACACCGTAGCCCGCGGTTTCCTCCGAGTTGATGTTGTCGAAGGCCAGCTGTACGCAGTAGTCCATGTCGAATCCGCGCTGGCTCTGGCGAATCAGGCCGAGGTAGGCGTTGTTCACCAGGATGTGGATGTAGGGCAGCTTGAACTGCGCACCCACCGCCAGCTCCTCGATCATGAACTGGAAGTCGTAGTCGCCGGACAGCGCGACGATCTTGCGCTGCGGGTCGGCCACGCGCACACCGAGGGCCGCCGGGATGGTCCAGCCGAGCGGGCCGGCCTGGCCGCAGTTGATCCAGTGACGTGGCTTGTACACGTGGAGGAACTGCGCGCCGGCGATCTGCGACAGGCCGATGGTGCTGACGTAGCAGGCATCCTTGCCGAACGCGTTGTTCATGCACTGGTAGACGCGCTGCGGCTTCATCGGCACGTCCTCGAAGTTGGTCTTGCGCAGCAGCGTGCTCTTGCGCTCCTGGCAGTCGGCGGCCCAGTGGCTGCGGTCCTTCAGGCGGCCGGCGGCCTTCCACTCGCTGGCGACCTGGACGAACAGGGCCAGGGCCGCGCCGGCGTCGGAGACGATGCCGAAGTCCGGCGAGAACACCCGACCGATCTGGGTCGGCTCGATGTCGACGTGGACGAAGGTGCGATCTTTTGTATACACCTCGACCGAACCGGTGTGCCGATTGGCCCAGCGGTTGCCGATCCCCAGGACGAAGTCCGAGGCCAGCATGGTCGCGTTGCCGTAGCGGTGGCTGGTCTGCAAACCGACCATGCCGGCCATCAACGGGTGATCGTCGGGGATGCAGCCCCAGCCCATCAGGGTCGGGATCACCGGCACGCCCACCAGTTCGGCGAACTGCAGCAGCAGCGCCTCGGCACCGGCGTTGTAGATGCCGCCGCCGGCGACGATCAACGGCCGCTCGGCGGCGTTGAGCATGTCCAGGGCCTTCTCGATCTGCGCCCGGCTGGCGGCCGGCTTGTACGGCTGCAGCGGCTGGTAGGTGTCGACGTCGAACTCGATCTCGCCCATCTGCACGTCGAACGGCAGGTCGATCAGTACCGGACCCGGGCGGCCCGAGCGCATCACGTGGAACGCCTGCTGGAACACCCGCGGCACCAGGGCCGGCTCGCGTACGGTGACCGCCCACTTGGTCACCGGCTTGGCGATCGACTCGATGTCCACCGCCTGGAAGTCCTCCTTGTACAGCCGTGCACGCGGCGCCTGGCCGGTGATGCAGAGGATCGGGATGGAGTCGGCCGAGGCCGAGTACAGGCCGGTGATCATGTCGGTGCCGGCTGGGCCGGAGGTGCCGATGCACACGCCGATATTGCCGGCCTTGGCGCGGGTGTAGCCTTCGGCCATGTGCGAGGCGCCCTCGACGTGGCGGGCCAGGATGTGGCGAATGCTGCCGTCCGCCTTCAGCGCGGAATACATCGGGTTGATGGCCGCACCCGGTACGCCGAAGGCGACTTCAACGCCTTCCTTGCGCATTACCGCCACTGCTGCATCGATTGCTCTCATACGCGCCATGAAAAATTCCTCCAGGCTTTAGTCGGTATTTTTTCTACATGGCCAGAGCATGAGGGCACTGGCAGGCTGGGGTAAATTGCCGCATTCTTCAGTTCTGTCGATATCAGGAGTATCGAATGGACCGTTACCTCGCTTTGCATAGTTTCGTTCTGGTGGCCGATCACGGCAGTTTCGCCGCGGCCGCCCTGGTCGAAGGCGTGACCCCGGTGGTGATGGGCCGGCGCCTGGACATGCTCGAGCGCCACCTGGGGGTCAAACTGATGCACCGTTCGACCCGCGGCCTGTCGCTGACCGACCTGGGCGAGCAGTACCTGGAGCGCGCCCGCGGCCTGCTGCGCGATTTCGCCGAGGCCGACGCCAGCATCACCCACGGCGGTCACTCGGTGAGCGGGCACCTGGTGGTGTCGGCGCCGGCGGCGTTCGGCCGCCGGCATATCGCGCCCCATGCGCCGGCCTTCCAGGCGCGTTACCCGGAGCTGAACCTGTCGTTCAACCTGACCGACAGCGTGGTCGACCTGGTGCGTCAGGGCTACGACATGGGCATCCGCATCGGCGAGGTGACCGACCCCAACTACGTGGCGATCAAGCTGTTCCCCAATCGCCGGGTGGTCTGCGGCTCGCCGGACTACTTCCTGCGCCATCCGGCTCCGCAGACCCTCGAGGACCTGAGCCAGCACAACTGCCTGGCGTTCAACCTGCAGGGCGGTCAGCAGCGCGGCTGGACCTTCCTGCGCGACGGCAAGCAGGTGGCGGTCAGGGTGTCCGGAAATCTCGATTGCAATGACGGCGAACTCCTCTACGACTGGGTGAAACAGGGCCTGGGCATCGGCTGGCGCTCGACCTGGGAGATCCAGGCCGAGCTCAAGCGCGGCCAGCTGGTGACGGTGCTCGACGACTTCGCCGTGCCGGCCTACGACATCCAGGCGGTGTATCCGCAGCAGCGCTACCTGCCGGCCAAGGTGCGGTTCTTCATCGATTACCTGAAGGCCATCTACAACACGCCGGGCTACTGGGAGCAGTGATTTGGATAATCGTTGTATACAAAATATATTTTTAATGTACTAAAAGTTCAATTTTTTGTGTACGTTTGCTCCGCTGGGTTTGCCTGAGTCGCCGGGGCTGGGAATAGCGCTGTGGCTACGGGCCCCGTTTTCAGACTTTCCCGAGGAGGAGCTAGACATGAGCGTTTTGAACCTGAGTACCGCGACCGCCATCAGCGAGCGCGCCCTGGCGGTTGGCCGGGAAATCTCCGCGGCACCCTTGACCGTGGCGGTGCTGGACGCCGGCGGCCACCTGATCTGCCTGCAGCGTGAAGACGGGGCGAGCCTGCTGCGCCCGCAGATCGCCATGGCCAAGGCCTGGGGCGCGCTGGCGCTGGGCAAGGGCTCGCGGGCAATTGCCGCCGACGCGCAGCAGCGCCCGGCGTTCATCGGCACGGTCAACAACCTGGCCGACGGCAGGCTGGTGCCGGCGCCGGGCGGCGTGCTGATCCGCGATGCGCGCGGCGAGCTGATCGGCGCCGTGGGCATCACCGGTGATACCTCGGATATCGACGAGCAGTGCGCGGTCAGTGCGGTGCAGGCGCTGGGGCTGCAGGCCGATGCGGGCACCGCCGCGTAGGCTGGGTTAGGCGCGCGGTACCTGATCTGCGGCCGTCACAGAGGCACGGCGCGCGGTAACCCACCATGGCGAAATCGCGGGCGCCTGGTGAAACGGTGGTTACGCATTGCTCGAACGATGGGGTAGGTGCGAGCCATGCCCGCGAAAGACGGAGCATCGCGGGCATGGAGCTCGGCGCCCCCCCGCTCCTACGTTCGCGATGGATGCGAATCGGGCCTACGCGCGGCTGACCAGTTCGGGGGCTTCGGGCCGGCTTTCGTCGATCTCGCAGCCCTTGATCACCAGGCGGATGATGGTCTGCGCGGCGGCTTCGTAGTCGGCGTCTTCCAGGCTGGCCTTGCCGGTGACGGTGGCGATCTGCCAATCGAAGTCGGCATAGGTCTGGGTCGCGGCCCAGATGCTGAACATCAGGTGGTGCGGGTCGACCTTGGCCATCAGGCCCTGGTCGATCCAGCGCTGGATGCAGGAAATGTTGTGCTGGGCCTGGGCGTTGAGCTGTTCGGTCTGCTCGGGCGACAGGTGCGGCGCGCCGTGCATGATCTCGCTGGCGAACACCTTGGAGGCGAAGGGCAGTTCGCGGGAGATGCGGATCTTCGAGCGGATATAGGCCCTGAGCACCTCGGCCGGCTGCCCCGGCTGGTTGAACGGCGCGGAGGCGGCGAGCAGCGGCTCGATGATGCTTTCCAGCACCTCGCGGTAGAGGTTTTCCTTCGACTTGAAGTAGTAGTAGACGTTGGGCTTGGGCAGGCCGGCCTTGGCGGCGATGTCGCTGGTCTTGCTCGCGGCGAAGCCCTTGTCGGCGAATTCTTCACTGGCCGCGCGCAGGATCAGCTCTTTGTTGCGCTCGCGAATGCTGCTCATAAGCCCTGTCGATTTCCTTGGGTTGCCCGGTGCCGGGCGGCGGTCGGGCATGGTAGCACCGGCCTCGCGGCCGGCTCAAGCCGGCGGCCCGTGGGCCTGCGGGCAGTTTACCTGACCTGGCGGTCAAGTAGTTGTATACAAGATTTGAATTTTCTGTTTCTATCTGTCGCCATGCAATCCATAACAAAAAGATCCCGGCTCCTTCCGCATCAGGAGACCTGCCGTGCATGACGCCCAACTGGTCGACCCCTTCGGTCGGCGCATCACCTACCTGCGGCTGTCGGTCACCGACCGTTGCGACTTTCGCTGCACCTACTGCATGGGCGAGGACATGGTGTTTGCCCCGCGCGAGCAGATCCTCAGCCTGGAAGAGCTCTACGCCGTGGCCGATGCCTTTATCGGCCTCGGGGTCAGGCGCATCCGCATCACCGGCGGCGAACCCCTGGTGCGCAAGAACCTGCTCGGCCTGCTCGGGCGCCTCGGTGCGCGGCCCGAGCTGGAAGACCTGGCCATCACCACCAACGGCTCGCAACTGGCCGAACTGGCGCCGCAGCTGCGCGCCGCCGGGGTGCGGCGGCTGAACATCAGCCTGGATTCGCTCAAGCGCGAGCGTTTCGCCGCCTTCACCCGGCGCGACCGGCTCGACCGGGTGCTGGCCGGCATCGAAGCGGCGCGGGCGGCGGGCTTTCGCCGGATCAAGCTGAACAGCGTGGTGCAACTGGGCCGCAACGACGACGAAGTACTCGATCTGCTCGAGTTCGCCATGGCTCGGGGGCTGGACATCAGCTTCATCGAGGAGATGCCGCTGGGCAGCATCTCCAGCCATCAGCGCCGGCAGACCTTCTGCTCCAGCGACGCGGTGCGCCAGCGCATCGAGGCGCGGCATGCCCTGGTGCGCAGCAGCCAGCGCACCGGCGGGCCGTCGCGCTACTGGCAGGTGGTCGGAACAGAGACTCAAGTTGGCTTCATCTCGCCGCACAGCCACAACTTCTGCGGCGACTGCAACCGCGTGCGGGTCACCGCCGAGGGCAAGCTGGTGCTCTGCCTGGGCCACGACCATGCACTGGACCTCAAGAGCCTGCTGCGCAGCCATCCCGGCGACAGCCAGCGCCTGCGCGATGCCCTGCAGGGGGCCCTGCAGCTCAAGCCCGAACGCCATCACTTCCAGAGCGACGAACAGGTGCAGGTGCTGCGCTTCATGAACATGACCGGCGGCTGAACCGCCAGCCTGGCTCGAGCGAGCCGCTGCCGCTGCGTCCACTATCCCGCTTCACCACTAATCAGGAGGCTTGCTGTGAAGCCCACTCGCGTCTGCAGTTTGTTCGCCGTGCTGTTCTCCGCCAGCGCCGGTGCCGAAAGCTATGTGATCGGTGTCGAGGACCTGGCCTTCGCGCCGCACTACAGCATCGACCAGCACGGCCATTACCAGGGCTTCGCCCGCGAACTGTTCGATGCCTTCGCCAGCCACAGCGGCGTGCATTTGAGCTACAAAGCGCTGCCGGTGGAGCGCTTGCTGCCGGCCTTGCTGCAGGGCGAGGTGGATCTCAAGTACCCGGACAGCGGCAACTGGGCGCAGGCGCAGAAGGCCGGCAAGGACCTGCGCTACAGCCAGGCGGTGGTCGGCTACGTCGACGGCGTGCTGGTCGCGCCGCAGCGCCAGGGTCAGCCGCTCGAGCGGCTGGAGCGCCTGGCCATGGTCAATGGCTGGACGCCCTGGGGCTATCAGGAGCGCATCGATGCCCAGCAGATCCGCCTGACCTACAGCGACGACCTGCGCAGGATGATCCACCAGGCCCTGAAGAAGGACACCGACGGCGCCTATTTCAACGTGGTGGTCGCCACCCACTACCTCGACAACATCCGCGCCCGCCCCGGCGCCCTGGTGTTCGATCCCAAGCTGCCGCACACCCGCGGCAGCTTTCACCTGTCAACGCTCAAGCACCCCGGTTTGCTCCAGCGCTTCGACCGCTTCCTGCTCGAGCGCCAGGCCGAGGTGGCTGCGCTAAAGGACAAATACCGGGTCGAGGCCAACCTCGACTCGCAGTACCTGGGCATGGAGCAGTGGAAGGTGGATTTCCTCAAGCGGCAGAAGGCCAGGGAGGCGGCTGAGTAGGGGCTACTGCGGCATGCCCGCGTGCAGTCGTCTGGCTCGCATGGCCTGGACCCAGGTCTTCTATGCTTGCACTGTCGGGGTGCAGTCTGTCCTCGTCAGCCGCCGGCCGAGGACCTGTCGTGATGTTTTCCGCGTCCGGCAAATGCTCACGCCACGCCTGGGGCTGTCGGGCGCCGAGTCCGGCAGGCGCTCATGCGCTGAACAGGAGGGCCTGAAATGAACGATTCGACCTTGCAAGCCCAGATAGACGCCGCAACCGCCTACCAGGAGTTCTTCGTCCCGGCCCTGTTCCAGGAGTGGGCGCCCTGGGTCGTCGCCGCCGCCAACCTTCAGCCGGGGCAGCGGGTGCTGGATGTTGCCTGCGGCACCGGTGTGCTGGCCCGGGTGGCGGCCGCTTGCGTCGGGGCTGGTGGTGCAGTCTGCGGCCTGGATGCCAATCCGGGAATGCTCGCCGTGGCGGCACGACTGGCGCCGGATATCGACTGGCGAGAGGGGATGGCGGAAGCGCTGCCTTACCCCGACCAGACTTTCGATGCGGTCGTCAGCCAATTCGGCTTGATGTTCTTCGGCGATCGACTGCAAGCCGTGCGCGAAATGCTGCGGGTGCTGGTGCCGGGCGGGCGACTGGCGGTTGCCGTCTGGGACTCGCTGGAGCATACGCCGGCCTATGCGGACGAAGTGGCGCTGCTGGCGCGGCTCGCCGGTGAAGAGGCTGCGGATGCACTGCGGGCGCCGTTCGTGCTTGGGGATAAGCAGGCGTTGAAGGCGCTGTTTGTCACCGCCGGGGCCGACTCGCCGAGCATTACCAGCCACACGGGTACGGCGCGCTTTCCCAGCATTCGCGCCATGGTCGAGGCGGATCTGCGGGGCTGGTTGCCCGTAATGGGGGTCAATCTCGATGAGCAAGTGATCGCGCACATCCTCGCCGAGGCGGAGCAGGCCCTCGGCCGCTATGTGACTGCGGCGGGAGAAGTGGTCTTCGCCTCGCCGGCGCATATCGTGCGGGCAGCGAAAGCCTAGCCAGGCAGGAGGCGGAGGCCCCCGTCGAGTGCCCGGCCCAGGCCCATGCACTCAACGGGGACAACGGTTGTCAGCTACGCGAGCCGAGCGCCGCGGCCGGTGCCTTGGCCGCGCAGTGCTTGCGCATCAGCAGGTAGTGCAGCAGCGCGCCGAGCAGGGCGCCGAACAGCCAGGAATAGCCGGACAGGCTGCTCAACGCAGGGGTCCACACCGAGGCGACGGAAAACACCGAGGCGATGGCGAAGGCGATCATCGCCTTGCGGTTCCACCCCGCATCGTAGTGGTAGGTGGTGCCGGCCTCGGCCGAGAACAGGTGTTGCAGGTCGAGCTGCTGGCGGCGCACCAGGTAGTAGTCGGCGACGATGATCCCGTACAGCGGCGCCAGCACCGCACCCAGGGTGTCGACGAAGGCGGCGATGCCGACGTTGCTGATGAAGGCGACCCACAGCGCGCCGATGAAGAAGGCGATCGCCGCGGTGATGAAGCCGCCGGTGCGCGCGCTGATATGCGCCGGCGCCAGGTTGGCGATGTCGTAGGCCGGCGGGATGAAGTTGGCGACCAGGTTGATGCCGACCGTGGCGGCGAAGAAGGTCAGCGCGGCGATGATGGTCAGGCTCAGGTTGTCGACCCGGGCGACTATGTCGGTGGGGTTGGTCAGGGTTTCGCCGAACACCACCACGGTACCGGCGGTGATCACCAGGGCGATCAGCGAGAAGATCGCCAGGCTCACCGGCAGGCCGAGGAAGTTGCCGGCGGTCATCTGCTTCTCGCTTTTGACGAAGCGGGCGAAGTCGCCGTAGTTGATCACCACCGCGGCGAAGTAGGCGACCATGGTGCCGACCACCGCGACAAAGGCCGCGAGCGGGCCGGCGGCATACTCGCCGGTGCCGCGGAAGATGCTGCCCAGCTCGCTGAGCAGGCTGGGGCCGGCCTTGTACCAGATCATCAGCATCAGCGCGATCATCACCAGGTAGACCAGCGGGCCGGCCCAGTTGAGGAACTTGGTGATCCAGTCGATACCGCGGATGAACAGGGCGACCTGGAAGGCGCAGACGATCACGTAGGACAGCCAGCCGACTGCGGTCATGCCGAGGAAACTGGCGCCGGCGCCGGTGGGGTTGCCCATCAGCGAATTGATCAGCAGGGCCACGGCGGTGGAGGCGAAGTAGGTCTGCACGCCGTACCAGAAGATCGCCACGATGCCGCGCACCATCGCCGGGAAATTGGCGCCGCGCACGCCCATGCTGGCGCGGGCCATGACCGGGAAGGGGATGCCGTACTTGACGCTGGGCTTGCCGGTCAGCTGCACCAGGCCCATGACGATGAAGCCGGCCAGGACGATTCCCGCCAGCACCGCCCAGCCGTTGAGGCCGTAGGAGATGAACAGGGTGGCGGCCAGGGTGTAGCCGAACAGGCTCTGGATGTCGTTGGACCAGACGTTGAAGATCTCGAACCAGCCCCATTTGCGCTGCGCGGGCGGCAAGGGCGCCAGGTCCGCATTGTGCAACGAGGTGTCGATCTGCTTGATGTGGAAGTCTTCTGTGGACATGGACAGCTCCTGGAATCTTGTTTTGGGCAGCTTTGGGGCACGCACCTGAGGAGGATTGTCTGCACGATCCGTTCCGCTTTCGCCGCTTGAGCCCCGCAAATGCCGGTGCGTCATGGCGGCGGTTGCCGCGAAAGGGAAGGCGTGTTTGGCTGTTGTACACAGAAAATTAAAAGTTGAACATTAATTTTTACAGAAATGTGTACAAAAATTGTGTTTTATGAGTACAAATACTTGACTTAATGGTCAGATTGATGTGCGGATGCATCCTCGTGCAGCTGCCTGAACCGTTGCAGGTCAATGGCTTGGCGACTCTTCAGGATGCCATTGGCGCGGTTGGCGTCGCCTTGCGTAGTGCGCCTGCCCGGCGCTGGCGAAATTCCATAAAAAAGGGGGATTACGCTGAGCGTAATCCCCCCTATTTACCCGCTGCCGCCTACCCGGCAGCGGGCAAATCCTCGATCAGAAGTGCACCTTGACCAACAGGCTGGCGGTGTTCTGGTCGGTACCGCCGAGGATCTCGTCGCCGAGGAAACTGTCGTCGTCGATGCCGTACTTGTCCTTCCAGTAGTCGTACTCGATGCCGACGTACAGTTGCTTCTCGCCCCAGTGCAGCGCCTTGCCCAGGTCGTACTTGATCTGCGGGTTGAAGTGCAGGTTGGCGTGATAGGTGCCGCGGGCGTTCTCGTCGTTGTCGACCACCCAGTCCATGAAGCCGTCGATGACGATGTCGGATTCGCCCACCGGAATGGTGTAGCTCCAGGCCGGGGTGATCTGCCAGACGTCGTCGCCCGGGCGGTCGCCGTCGGTGGTGCGCAGGTAGGTGTTGAGCTGGAAGAAGTCGAAACCGGGGATCGCCAGGTCGAAGCCGGGGCCGATCAGGTAGGACTCGACATCGTCTTCGCCGAACTCGTAGGTCATCGCCAGCAGCACGTCGCTGACCGGGCCGAACTGGATCTTCTGGTCGAAGATCTTGCCCAGCGACAGGCGCGGTTGGATTTCACCGTAGTAGGTATGACCGTCGCCGGCGCCGTTTTCGGCCTCGCCGTTGTACTTGATGAGGTCAAGGAAGACGAAGTTGTCGCCGTACTTCCAGCCGTCGGCGTGCTCGAAGGTCACGGTCTGCTGGATTTCCGGGTCGATCTTGAAATCCTGGCCATACAGGTAGGTCAGGCTGTTGTTCTGCCAGTGCAGCAGATCGCCGGCAGTCGCCTGGTTGCCGGCGAACAGGCCGGCAGACAGGGCGAGGCAGTGGGGCAGGTGCTTCAGCTTCATCGGGTTTCCCTTATTTTTAGGACTTACAAGGTTTCTCGATCCTGCGGCGGGCCGCAGGGAGGATTGGAATGTGGCTGCCGTCAGCTGGGCCGGAGCGCCGGATTCAGTTGGCCGCCGAGGTCGTTTGGCGCGAATCCGTGAGCGTCATCGTCCTGCGGGTTCTGCAGCACGGTGTGTGTCTGCGCCTCGGGCTCGTAGTCGTTCTCTTCCAGTTCGACGTGCTCTTCCGGCAGGAAGATGTTCAGCAGGATGGCGCTGAAGGCACCGACGGTGATCGGCGACTCGAAGATGTTGTGCAGCGCCTGCGGCAACTGGCTCAGGACCTCGGGCACGGCAGCGACGCCCAGGCCCAGGCCGAGGGAGATGGCCACGATCAGCATGTTGCGGCGGTGCAGGCCGGCTTCCTGGAGGATCTTGATGCCGGCCACCGCAACGGTGCCGAACATGATCAGGGTGGCGCCGCCGAGCACCGGCTTGGGCATCAGTTGCAGCACGGCGCCGATGATCGGGAACAGGCCGAGCAGGATCAGGATGCCGGCGATGAAGTAGGCGACATAGCGGCTGGCGACGCCGGTCAGCTGGATCACCCCGTTGTTCTGCGCGAAGGTCACCATCGGCATGCTGTTGAACATCGCCGCCATGGCGGAGTTGAGCCCATCGGCGAGCAGGCCGGACTTGATCCGCTTGAGGTACACCGGGCCTTTCACCGGCTGTTTGGAGATCATCGAGTTGGCGGTCAGGTCGCCGGCGGCTTCCAGCGGGGTGATCAGGAAGATCACCGCGATCGGGATAAAGGCCAGCAGGTCGAAGGAGAAACCATACTTGAACGGCACCGGGATGCTCACCGCCGGAACATCCGGCATGCCGGCGAAATCCACCTTGCCCAGGTACCAGGCCACGCCGAAACCCAGGCCGAGACCGATGATGATGGCGCCCAGGCGCAGCAGCGGCACGTTGAAGCGGTTGAGCACGACGATGGTACCCAGCACCAGGGCGGCGAGGCCGAGATTGCTCAGCGCACCGAGGTCCGGGGCACCAAAGCCGCCAGCCATGTCGGTCATCGCCACCTTGATCAGCGACAGGCCCATCAGGGTAATGATGGTGCCGGTTACCACCGGGGTGATCAGTTTGCGCAGCTTGTCGATGAACTGGCTGAAGGCAACCTCGATAAAGGCGGCGAAGAAGCACACGCCGAAAATCGTCGAAAGGATTTCATCGGTGCCGCCGCCGCGACTTTTCACCAGGAAGCCGGCGCTGAGGATCACGCTGAGAAAGGCGAAGCTGGTGCCCTGCAGGCACAGCAGGCCGGCGCCGACCGGACCGAAGCGGCGGGCCTGGACGAAGGTGCCGAGGCCGGAGACGAACAGCGCCATGCTGATCAGGTAGGGGATTTCACTTTGCAGGCCGAGGGTGCCCCCGACGATCAGGGTCGGGGTGATGATGCCGACGAAGCTCGCCAGCACGTGTTGCAGGGCGGCGAAGATCGCCGGGGCGAAGGCCGGGCGGTCATCCAGGCCATAGATCAGGTCGTTGCCACCCGCAGACGGAGCTGGGGAGTCGGTGGTGCGAGTCGTGGTCATGTCAGAGCCTGCCAGTTGTTTTTGTATGGTCATGGGCTTGCACGAGGCTTCACGGCGCCTCTTTCCAACCGCCATAAAAGCTGTCTAATCGGTCAGAATGTGCCGACTATACAATTTGTTTACAGGATTAAAAACAATTTATTTGTAGATTGTGCACAATGAATTGAGCGGTATGCCCTGGGCATTGCTCCGCGGGCGTGGGCTTGCAGGTGGGGGATCGTCTGGCCGGGCGTGCTGGCGGCGCGCCCATGAGGCGGGCTCAGTGGCTCGGCTGCAGGCCGCGGGCGACGTGCTCGGCGAGGCCGGTACCGGCCTCGCTCATGGTCAGGTAGGTGCGGTCGGCGCCGGCTTCCTGGATGCGCTGGGCGATGTCTTCGTACATGGCGTGGGAGACGATCAACCCCTTGAAACCGCGTTCGCGCAGTTTGTGGGTGGAGATGATCTTGGCTTCCGGGTCGTTCATGGCCAGGATCACCGCCTCGACGGCCGGCATTTCCAGGCCCTGCCAGAACACCTGGTCTTCGGCGTCGGCGAACTGCACCCTGCGCCCGGCCTGGGTGCTCAGCTCGATCATGCCCGGGTCGGAGTCCAGGCTGAACAGCTTGTAGCCCTTGTCCTTGAGATGGTCGTAGGCGGCGCGGCCGGTGCGGCCCATGCCGATGATCAGGATCTGCGCGTCACCCAGGGAGATCGGCTGCTCGTCGGGGTGGCGAATGTCGCGTTCCAGCGGGATCAGGCGCCTGGCCAGGCGTTCGTAGAGCGGGTGGGCGAAGCGGTTGAGCTGCGCGGAGATGACGAAGGACAGGGCCACGGTAACGGCCAGCGGGATGATCCACTGCGGCAGCACCACGCTGGTCACGATCAGGCCGAACTCGCTGTAGTTGGTCAGGCTGACGCCACTGAGGAAGGCGCTGCGCGCGCGCAGGCGGAAGATCAGGAACAGGACGAAGAACAGTGCGCCCTTGAGCGGCAGCAGCAACGACATCAGCGCGGCGAAGGCCAGGGCATCGGCATCCGGCAGGCCGCCGATACCGATTTGCAGGAAGAAGCCGACCAGGAACACCTCCTTGATGCTCCACAGCGAGTTGTACAACTCGCCGGCGCGCTGGTGCTTGGCCAGCATGGCGCCAAAGGCCAGGGCGCCCAGTTCGGAGCTGAGCCCCAGCGATTCGAAGCCGTAGCCACCGACCACCAGTGCCAGCAGCAGCCCCAACAGCACCATCAGCTCCTCGTGGCCGCAGGCATCCAGCAGGCGGTACAGCAGCGGCCGCAGCAGCGGCAGGGCGAATACCAGCAAGGCCCAGGGCGAAGGTATTTCGCCGTTGGCCAGGCTCATCACCACCAGGGCGATCAGGTCCTGGATGATCAGCACGCCGATCGCCACCCGGCCGTGAAAGGCGCGCAGCTCGCGCTTGCCCTCCAGCACCTTGGCCGCCAGCACGGTACTGGAGAACGACAACGCGATGGCCAGCAGCAGGCCCTGCTGCCAGGGCAGATCCAGCATCAGCAGGATGGCCGGCAGGAAGATCAGGCTGGAGATGGCGAAGTGCAGCAGACCGCCACCTATGACTTCGCGCTTGACCAGGTTGCCCAGCTTGAGTTTTAGGCCGACGGTGAACAGCAGCAGGAGTACGCCGAGGTGGGCGATATGGTCCAGGATCGCGCTGTCGCGTGGACCCACCCCCAGGTACTCGCCGAAGGCGGCCAGGGCGAAGCCGGCGCCGAGGTAGCCGACCAGGGGCGGCAGGCCGAAGGCGCGTACTGCCAGGCCCATGACGAAGGCGAAGGCGATCCAGGTGGCTTCGATCATGGGCTGTCCTTATCGGCGTGGCGTGTGGCAACGGGCTGCGCATTGTAGCGGGGCGGCTGAACGATTTGTCCAGGAGGCGGCGGGAGGTGCGGTGCGCGGCATTGGGTCTGTCATCCAGACGGCAAAAAGCTCGCACGCCGGCGGACACCGGGTGTTGCGCCGGGGCAGAGCGTAGATCCTATGTTTGCGCGCAAGCCTCGCAGGACGTAGGAGCGGGCCATGCCCGCGATGCTTTTTGCAGGCAGGCCCCATCGCGGCCATGGAACTGGGCGTCCCCGCCGCTCCTACGAAACACCCGAAAACCGTAGCCTGGATGCAATCCGGGAACGGATTGGTAGGGGGTAGATTTCCCCGGATTGCATCCGGGTTACAAAAAAATGCCGTTCACCTGTCTTGAGTGAACGGCATTACGACGCTGGCGGGCTTGGTTTCACACCGGGGCAGGTGCTGGCCGCCCCGCCGGCGGGGCTAGTTGATCTGGGCGCCCTGGGCGATCCAGGCGCCGATCAGCTCGCGTTCTTCCTGGGTCATCTGGGTGATGTTGCCCAGCGGCATGATCTGGCTGGCGACGCTTTGCGCATGGATCTTCGCCGCCTGTTGCTGGATCTGCTGCGGAGTGTCGAGCATCAGGCCGGCTGGTGCGGCGCTGAACATCGGGCTGCTCGGCTGGGCCGAGTGGCACACCGCGCAGCGCTCCTGGATCACTTGGTTGACCTTGGCGAAGTCGGCGCCGTCAGCGGCCGTGGCGGATGCCTCGGGCGCTTGCGCTGCGCCGATTGCCTCGACCTTGGCCAGGGTTGCCGTCGACGCCTGCGGGCTGCTCGTCGCGGCCACCGGTGCGGAACTCGGTGCCGGGCGCACCGGGGCGGTGACGTAGGCCAGGCAGAGCATGCCCAGGGCCGCGGCCGGCAGGGTCCAGGCGAACTTGTTGCTGGCGTGGCGGGTGTTGAAGTAGTGGCGCACCAGCACGGCCAGGATGGCGATGCCGGCCAGGATCAGCCAGTTGTACTGGCTGCCGTAGGTGCTCGGGAAGTGGTTGCTGATCATGATGAACAGCACCGGCAGGGTGAAGTAGTTGTTGTGCCGCGAGCGCAGCAGGCCCTTGGCCGGCAGCCGCGGATCTGGCGTGGTGTTGTCTTCGATCGCCTTAACCAGCGCACGTTGGGCCGGCATGATGGTGAAGAACACGTTGCCGACCATGATGGTGCCGATGATTGCGCCGACATGGATATAGGCGGCGCGACCGCTGAAAATCTGGCTGAAACCATAGGCCGCGGCGATCAGCAGGACGAACAGCACCGCACCGAGCAGGGCCGGGCGCTTGCCCAGGGCCGAGTCACAGAGGAAGTGGTAGGCCACATAGCCCGCAATCATCGAGCCGAAGCCGATGACAATGGCCATCTCCGGTGCCAGGTCAACGCCAGGCTTGATCAGGTACGCGCTCGGGTTGAGGTAGTAGACCACCAGCATCAGGGCCACGCCCGACAGCCAGGTGAAATAGGCTTCCCATTTGAACCAGTGCAGGTTGTCCGGCATTTTCGGCGGAGCCAGCTTGTACTTTTCCAGGTGGTAGATGCCGCCACCGTGAATCGCCCAGAGGTCACCGGACAGGCCCTCGCGGGGATTGCTGCGGTTGAGGTTGTTCTCCAGCCAGACGAAATAGAAGGATGCGCCGATCCAGGCGATGCCGGTGATCATGTGGATCCAGCGGATGCCCAGGTTAAGCCATTCAGTCAAATGTGCTTCCACAGTGTTTACCTCTTTCCCAGTGCCGGCAGTCCGGTCCCCTGGGCTTCTCTTATTGGTGGGGAGCGAGCAGCAGTTGCTCATGCTCGTCGAAGAAATGCTCATCGCAGTTGTTGCCGGAACCACTGCGATCAACCACCAGGAAGTCATCCCGCTTTTCGATCGTCAGCACCGGGTGGTGCCAGACGCCGCGATGGTAATTGATGCCCTGCCTGCCGTTGCTGCGGAAGGCGCGGACCAACTCTGATTCAGGAGCATCGCCAAGTGGCGCGACCACGATCAGAAAGGGGTGGCCGAGCAGCGGTATGAACGCCTGGCTGCCCAGCGGATGGCGCTCCAGCATGCGCACGGTCAGCGGCATCTGCAGCGCTTCGGCACGGAAGATGCTGATGATCGCCTTATCCTCCGGCAACGCGGTCTCGACCGTGGCCAGCTTGTGATAGCGGCGCGTGGAGCCGTTGTTGATCATGAAGAACTCGCTGCCCTCGGTTTCGATGACGTCGCCGAAGGGGGCGAAGGCTTCCTTGCTGAGGGGTTCGATGATCAGTTTGCGCATGTGGGTCTACTT
This sequence comes from Pseudomonas benzenivorans, assembly GCF_900100495.1. Taxonomy (GTDB): domain Bacteria; phylum Pseudomonadota; class Gammaproteobacteria; order Pseudomonadales; family Pseudomonadaceae; genus Aquipseudomonas; species Aquipseudomonas benzenivorans. The sequence continues at coordinate 99,629 of NZ_FNCT01000015.1, read as the reverse complement.
GTTCGATGATTGTCTCCCCTCTCCCTTTGGGAGAGGGGCTGGGGGTGAGGGTTCCGAGGGCGGGCGCTGGCCTGGCTTCCCTCACCCTAGCCCTCTCCCGGAGGGAGAGGGGATTTGCTTATTTGGCCACCTTGCCGAACAGGCGCAGACGGCTGATCCCGCCGTCCGGGAACACGTTCACCCGCACGTGGGTGATCGGGCCGAGGGCGTTGATCTGCTCGGCGAATTCGTGCTCGGCGTGCATCGACAGCTTCTGGCTCGGCAGCAGCTCGCGCCAGAACAGGCTCTGGGTCTCGATCTGGCTGTCGGTGCCGCCCTTGACGAAGGCACCCTGGATCGAGCAGCTGTCCGGGTAGTTGCCCTTGAAGTGCAGGGTGTCGACGACGATGCGCTCGATCTCGCCCGGATGGCCGAGGGCGACTATCACCCAGTCGTTGCCCGGGGTACGGCGTCGCGCGGTTTCCCAGCCGTCGCCCATGTTCACGCCTCGGCCGGGGTTGAGGATGTTGCTCATGCGCCCGAAGTGCTCGTCGGAGCAGGCCAGGGCGCGGCCGCCATTGAGGGCGGCGGCCAGGTCGATCTGCTGGTTGTCGCCGACCGCGGACCAGTCGCGGAACGGCACGCCGTAGACGCGCAGGCGGGCGACGCCGCCGTCCGGGTAGATGTTGAAGCGCAGGTGGGTGAAGGCCTGGCTGTTGGCGATTTCGTGGTAGTGGTGGCTGTTGCCCTGCAATTCGACCGCGCCCAGCACTTCGCTCCATTCGGTGGCGTCAGTCGGGTCGCCTTCGGCGACGAAGCAGCCTTCCAGGGACGCCGACGGCGGGAAGTTGCCGGTGAAGAAGCTGGTGTCGATGTCCACACCCTTGATCGAGCCCGCCACGCCGAGGCGGATCACCGCGCTGTCATAGCCTTCGAAGCGCTTGCGCCGCGATTCCCAGCCGTCCATCCACTTGCCGTTGTCATCGAAAACGCCTTCCTTCCATACCGCCGGGGTCGGCTGGAACAGGCGGTTGACGTCGGCGAACCAGTCGTCGGTGACCGAGATGGCCTGGGTGCCGAGGCGCGCGTCGGCCAGGTTGACGTATTTCTCGAAGGGTACGGCGTAAGCTTTCATGTCGTGTCTGCCTTAACAGTGAGGGCGTGGGAGTTTCTGGCTAGAGCGCTTGCAAGCGGAACAGGGCGATCTTGTTGATCTCGGCCAGGGCGCGGGCGAACTCCTGCTCCGGGGCGTTGTGGATGCGCTCCTCGAAGGCCGCCAGGATCTGGTGCCGGTTGCTGCCTTTCACCGCCATGATGAAGGGGAAGCCGAACTTGGCCTTGTATGCATCGTTCAGTTCGGTAAAGCGGGCGAATTCCTCGGCGCTGCACTCATGGATGCCCGCGCCGGACTGCTCCGAGGTGCTCGATGCGGTCAGTTCGCCGCGTACGGCGGCCTTGCCGGCCAGGTCCGGGTGGGCGTTGATCAACGCCAACTGGGCGTCGTGGCTGGCGCTGAGCAGGATATCGGCCATGCGCTGGTGCAGGCCGTCGATCCGGTCAACGCTATCGTCCTGCCCCAGGTCATAGGCTTTTTCGGCCACCCAGGGCGAGTGCTCGTAGATGTCGGCGAAGACGTTGACGAAGTCTTCGCGGCTCAGGCGGGACGGGGTCAGGGTCTGGAAGCGGCTCATTGCGCATTCTCCTGCTTTTGGTTCGAGGAGATGGGGTGGGTGGCGTGCCAGTGGCGGGCGATGTCGACCCGGCGGGCGCACCAGACCTTGTCGTGGCCTTTGACGTACTCGATGAAGCGTGCCAGCGCGGCCAGGCGCGCCGGGCGGCCGAGCAGGCGGCAGTGCATGCCGATCGACAGCATCTTCGGTGCACCTTCCACGCCTTCGGCATAGAGCACGTCGAAGGCGTCTTTCAGGTAGGTGTAGAAATCGTCACCGCTGTTGAAGCCCTGCACCTGGGTGAAACGCATGTCGTTGGTGTCCAGGGTGTAGGGAATCACCAGGTGCGGTTTCTCGGCGCTGCTGGCCGGGTCCCAGTAGGGCAGGTCGTCGTCGTAGGTGTCGGAGTCGTAGAGGAAGCCGCCTTCCTGCATGACCAGGCGCCGGGTGTTCGGCCCGGTGCGGCCGGTGTACCAGCCCAGCGGGCGCTCGCCGGTCAGCTCGGTGAGGATGCGGATGGCTTCGAGCATATGCTCGCGCTCCTGCGCCTCGTCCATGTACTGGTAGTCGATCCAGCGGTAGCCGTGGCTGCAGATCTCGTGGCCGGCGGCGACCATCGCCTTGATTACCTCGGGATGACGCTGGGCGGCCATGGCCACGGCGAACACGGTCAGCGGAATGCCGTGCTGGTCGAACAGCTTGAGCAGGCGCCAGACCCCGGCGCGACTGCCGTATTCATAGAGCGATTCCATGCACAGGTTGCGCGCGCCTTGCAGCGGCTGCGCCGAAACCATCTCGGAGAGAAAGGCCTCGGACTCCTTGTCGCCATGCAGCACATTGCGCTCGCCGCCTTCCTCGTAGTTGAGGACGAACGACAGGGCGATGCGGGCATCGCCCGGCCAGTGCGGATGCGGCGGGTTGTTGGCGTAACCGATCAGGTCGCGTGGATAGTCAGCGCTCACTGCAGTCTTCCTTCTAGGCGTTGTTGCGGTCACCGCGCAGCCCTGGGTGGGAGAAGCGCGACCGTGATGGGTAATTGTATACAAAGTGTATTGTGTTTTGTAAATCTAAAATTTCGCTATTTTGCTGAAGCTGGCAGAGGCAAGAAACTTGCCTGAAAGGTCGGACATTGGCGCTGGAGCCGCCTGGGCATCTGCGTTCGTGGATTTCCTTGGGCTGCCGCTTTGCTGGGTCGCTCGCACTGTAGGGTCGGGATTATTGTGTACAATTTATCTGAAAAGTGTCCAGACTTATTGGTGCCGTGCTATGCTTCGCTCACCTCGAGGCTCCTGGGGCCTGAGCGATTTGCCGAATTCAATAACAGTAGAGGAGGTGCGGCGTCTGCGTGGGGCTTGTCTGGCGCGGATGTCCATGAGCGATGGGACGATTGACGACACATGTTCTAGATGCCGCGCACGGCTGCCCGGGCAGTGCGATCAGGGTCGAGCTGTACCGCGTCGAAGGCGCGCAGCTGGAACTGCTCACGAGCGTGCAGACCAACCACGATGGCCGTTGCGATGCGCCGATCCTGCAGGGCGAGGCTTACCGCAGCGGCGTCTACCAGCTGCACTTCCACGCCGGCGACTACTACCGCGCCCGTGGCGTGGCGCTGCCGGAACCGGCCTTCCTGGATGTGGTGGTGCTGCGCTTCGGCATCGACGCCAGCCAGGAGCATTACCACGTGCCGCTGCTGATTTCCCCTTACAGCTATTCCACCTATCGCGGTAGCTGAAGCGAATGCTTGTCACCCTCTGACTCGTTCATGGAGTCATTAGCCCGCCCACACTGCGGGCTTTTTTTAGTCTGGAATTTGTCGGGCGGTAATGACATTGGTGCGCGGGGCCGCCTAGGCTGCGCGCACCGGCTTCTAGTCTCAGCGGCTCAGCAAGGACGCCGCGCCGGCACCACCGAACAGCGCCGCGCTGACCCGGTTGAACCACACCTGGCCCTTGCCCGAGCGCAGGTAGCGCGCCGCGCCGTGGGCGCTGAGGCCGTAGAACAGCTTGCAGCCCAGATCGAGCACTGCCCAGGTGGCGATCAATACCAGCAACTGGCTCAGCATCGGCCGTTCGGCGCTGATGAACTGCGGCAGGAAGGCGGCGAAGAACAGGATGTCCTTGGGATTGCTGGCGCCCAGGCCGAAGGCCTTCCAGAACATGCTGCGAAAGCTCGGGTTGACCGGCTGCTCTTCGGCGCTCACCGGCTTGGCGGCCTGGCGCGAGGCCTGCCAGCTCTGCCAGGCGAGATAGAACAGGTACAGTGCGCCGACGATCTTCAGGGCGCTGAACAACTGCTCCGAGGCCAGCAGCAGGGCGCCCAGGCCGAGGGCCGAGGCGCTGAGCAGGCAGATCGAGGCCGACACTCCGCCGAGGAACGCCGGCAGCGAGCGGCGCAGGCCGTAGTTCAGGCTGTTGCTGACCATCAACAGCGACAGCGGCCCGGGGATCAGGATCACGATCAGCGCGGCGCTGCTGAACAGCAGCCAGGTTTCCAGGTTCATTGTGGTCCCTCCAGATGCGGAAAAGCCCCGGCGCGCGAGCGCCGGGGCCTGCTATCGCTCAGGTGAACCTTACAGGAAGGCGAACTTGGCGATAAAGATGATGCACAGCACATACAGGCTAATGGAGACCTTGTCGCGTTGGCCAGTCAGCAGCTTCAGCGTGGCATAGGTCAAGAAGCCCAGGGCGATGCCGTTGGCGATGGAGAAGGTCAGCGGCATCATCACCACGGTAACGATGGCCGGGATGGTGTCGGTGAGGTCTTCCCAATCGATATGCGCCATGCCGCTCATCATCAGCATCGCCACGTAGATCAGCGCGCCGGCGGTAGCATAGGCCGGAATCATCCCGGCCAGCGGAGCGAAGAACATCGCCGCGAGGAACAGCACGCCGACGGTGACCGCGGTCAGCCCGGTACGGCCACCGGCGGCTACGCCCGAGGCACTTTCCACGTAGCTGGTCACCGGCGGGCAACCGACCATGGCACCGATCACGCTGGAGGTACTGTCGGCTTTCAGGGCCTTGGAGAGGTCTTTGATCTTGCCATCGTCCTCCACCAGGTTGGCGCGATGCGCCACGCCCATCAGGGTGCCGGCGGTGTCGAACATGTTCACGAAGAGGAAGGCCAGGATCACGCTGACCATCGCCACGTTGAACGCGCCGGCGATGTCCATCGCCATGAAGGTCGGTGCCAGGCTCGGCGGCATGGAAACCAGGCCGTTGTACTCGACCAGGCCCAGTGCCCAGCCGACGGCAGTGACGCCGAGCATGCTGAAGAGAATGGCGCCGAACACGTTGCGGTGGCTGAGCACGGCGATCAACAGGAAGCAGATTGCAGCCAGCAACGCCGACGGCTCGCCGAAGGAGCCCATGGTCAGCAGGGTGGCCGGGCTGTCGACGACGATGCCGGCGGTCTTCAGGCCGATCAGACCGAGGAACAGGCCGACCCCGGCGCCCATGGCGAAGCGCAGGCTCATCGGGATGCTGTTGAGCAGCCACTCGCGGATGCGTGACAGGCTCATGATCATGAACAGCACGCCGGAGATGAACACCGCGCCCAGGGCGATCTGCCAGCTGTAGCCCATATCGCCGACCACGGTGTAGGTGAAGAAGGCGTTGAGGCCCATGCCCGGCGCCAGGCCGACCGGCCAGTTGGCATACAGGCCCATCAGGAAGCAACCGAGCGCGGCGCCGATGCAGGTGGCGACGAAGGCCGCACCGTGATCGACGCCGGCGTTGGCCATGATGTTGGGGTTGACGAAGATGATGTAGGCCATGGTGACGAAGGTCGTCAGGCCGGCCAACAGTTCGGTTTTGACGCTGGTGCGGTGCTCGGTCAGCTTGAAGAAGCGGTCGAGTAGACCGGTCCTGGCCAGCCCTTGGGCGTGAGTCGCGAGTTGTTCTTGTTTAGCGCTTTCCACAGCGGGTACTCCTCATCTCTCTTGTTGTGTACCACCCAGAATCTGTGCCGGGCACGGTTCGACTCTCTGAGGCAGGTGGTGCGTTGGGGTGTGCTCACTGGCTTAGTTGTTGACCGAGCGGTCAGGAAGTCACACTGGCGCGATTATGCGTTTGTATACAAAAAAAGCAAATAATGTTTTTGCTGTTGCGCAAATAGTGCCAATAGATTGTTTTGGCTGGCCGCAGCCGAGCTGCTTGCGCTAGTCGGCTGTCGAGCAGAAGAATAAAAATTAATAAAAACAATTACTTGATTGGTTCTGTCGGCGGCTGGCCGGTCTTGCCCAGGACGCCATTTCCGCTGGTTGAAACGGCCCGGATGCCACGCTAAGCCGATTCCTATGCAAAAAAATGGCTTCTTATAAGAAATCAATTTAGCGGCATCGGCATGCGCGCGGGTGCAGCTGCCACTGGCGGGGGGGAGGGCGGCGCCTGGCGGCAGGGCGCAGGGGTGGCTGCGCGGAGTGCGCGAATTGATCGAATTGTGTACAATGCACCGATCTTTTCCTGTGGTTTTCACCACTTACTGCTTGCCAGCTACCAGGTGAAAAGCAGTAGAGTCTCGGCAACGGGCCGAACCTCTTTGACGCGAGCCAGAATGAACGAACAATTGCAGCCCCTCAAGAAGCAGCCGCGCGCCGGCAAAAGCAGCCGCAGCGGGACTCAGGACGATGTCGTTTACGCGCATATCTTCGACGCCATCCTCGAACAACGCCTGGCGCCTGGCACCAAGCTGAGCGAAGAGGCGCTGGGCGAAATCTTCGGCGTCAGTCGCACCATCATCCGCCGCGCCCTGTCGCGCCTGGCCCACGAAGGCGTGGTGCTGCTACGGCCCAACCGCGGTGCGGTGGTGGCCAGCCCCAGCGTCGAGGAAGCCCGGCAGATCTTCTACGCGCGGCGCATGGTCGAGCGCGCCATCACCGAATTGGCGGTGGAGCATGCCAGCGCCGAGCAGTTGGCCGAGTTGCGGCAGATGGTCGCGGACGAGCAGGCCAGCTTCTCCCGCGGCGATCGCGGCGCAGGTATCCGCCTGTCCGGCGAGTTCCACCTGAAACTGGCCGAAGCGGCGAAGAACGCGCCGCTGATCAGCTTCCAGCGCAGCCTGGTATCGCAGACCTCGCTGATCATCGCCCAGTATGAGAGCGGTAGCCGTTCGCACTGCTCCTACGACGAGCACAACCAGCTGATCGATGCCATCGAGGCCCGCGACGCGGCCAAGGCGGTGAGCCTGATGATGCACCACATGGACCATATCGACAGCAAGCTCAACCTCGACGAGGACAGCGCCTCGGACGACCTGCATGCGGTGTTCTCGCACCTGCTGCAGAGCAAGAAGAAGTCCGGGCGCCCGGCGACGCCCCGGTAGCGCTGTTGTAGGGACGGGGGGGGACGCCTAGTTCCATGCCCGCGAAACAGACAACGCAAAAGCTTCGCGGGCATGGCAACTAGGCGTCCCCCCGCTCCTACGGTAAATCCAAGGCCCCGCCGCGCAAGCAGCGGGGCCTTTGCATTTCAACGGCGGTGCACCGACTGGCCGGCGGCGAAGGTCTCCTGCACCGTGCGGTCGTCGCCGAGCATGGTCAGGGCGAACAGCTTTTCGGCCAGGCTCTTGGCCTGCTGCATGCGGTAGGCGATCAGCGGAGTGGCGCGGTAGTCGAGCACCACGAAGTCGGCGTCCTTGCCGATTGCGAAGTTGCCGATCTTGTCGTCCAGGTACAGCGCCTGGGCGCCGCCCAGGGTGGCCAGGTACAGCGACTTGAACGGGTCGAGTTTCTTGCCCTGCAACTGCATGACCTTGTACGCCTCGTTGAGCGACTGCAGCTGGCTGAAACTGGTGCCGGCACCGACGTCGGTGCCCAGGCCGACGCGCACGCCGTGTTGCTCCAGCTTATTCAGATCGAACAGGCCGCTGCCGAGGAACAGGTTGGAGGTCGGGCAGAAGGCCACCGCCGAGCCGGTCTCGGCCAGGCGCCGGCATTCCTCGTCGCACAGGTGCACGCCATGGGCGAACACCGAGCGCGCGCCGATCAGCTGGTAGTGGTCGTAGACGTCCAGGTAGCCGCTGCGCTCGGGGAACAGCGCCTTGACCCACTCGATCTCCTGGCGGTTCTCGGACAGGTGGGTGTGCATGTACAGGTCCGGGTACTCCTGGTACAGCTTGCCGGCCAGGCTCAGTTGCTCCGGCGTGCTGGTCGGGGCGAAGCGCGGGGTCACCGCATAGTGCAGGCGGCCCTTGCCGTGCCAGCGCTCGATCAGCTCCTTGCTGTCGGCGTAGCCGGACTCGGCGGTGTCGGTCAGGTAGTCCGGCGCGTTGCGGTCCATCAGCACCTTGCCGGCGATCATCCGCAGATTCAGCGCCTGGGCCGCCTCGAAGAAGGCGTCCACCGACTGCTTGTGCACGCTGCCGAATACCAGCGCGGTGGTGGTGCCATTGCGCAGCAACTCCTTGAGGAAGATCCCGGCCACGTCGCTGGCATGGGCCTTGTCTTCGAACTGGCGCTCGGTGGGGAAGGTGTAGGTGTTCAGCCAGTCCAGCAACTGCTCGCCGTAGGAGGCGATCATGCCGGTCTGCGGGTAGTGGATATGGGTATCGATAAAGCCGGGGGTGATCAGGGCGTCGCGGTATTCGACGACCTCCACGCCCTTGAGCGTGGGCAGCAAGTCGGCAGCGTGGCCGACCTGGGCGATCCGGCCGTCCTCGACGACCAGCAGGCCATCCTCGAAATATTCGTAGGATTGCTCGACGCCGACCACGGCGGGGTCGGCGAGGCTGTGCAGGATGGCGGCGCGGTAGGCTTTGACGGTGTTGGTCATGTCTGTCGTGTCTCGATTTCGTGATCCTGGCGCAAGGGACGTTGCGCGGGTAACTCTCGGTGCGCACGGGCTAGGCGCCCCCGCGCACCCTACGGAACTGGCCGTGTAGGGTGCGCCGTGCGCACCATCGGTATCGTGCTGTTACTGGTGCGCGCAGCCTAGGCGGCCCCGCACACCCTACTGGGTTCTGCGCGAGGCCGGCAGCAGCTTGGCGACGGTCGTGTCGCCTTTCTTAACGTCCTGGCCGAAGGCTGCGTTGTAGGTGGCGATCACCTCGCCGGCGATGGACACGGCGATCTCCACCGGCAGCTTGCCCTTCACCTCGGGCAAACCCATGGGGCAGCGCATGCGTTGCATGACTTCGGGTGCGAAGCCGCGCTCGCGCAGGCGGTGTTCGAACTTGACGCGCTTGGTCTTCGAACCGATCAGCCCGTAGTAGGCGAAATCGTTGCGCTTGAGGATGGCCGCGGTCAGCTCCAGGTCGAGCTGGTGGTTGTGGGTCATGACGATGTAGTAGCTGCCGGCCGGCATCGCCTCGACCTCGTCGACCACCTCGTCGTTGAGCACTTTCTCCACCCCGGCGGGGATCTGCGCGGGGAACTCGTTTTCCCGCGAATCGATCCAGCGCACCTTGCACGGCAGGCTGGCGAGCAGCGGCACCAGGGCGCGGCCGACGTGGCCGGCGCCGAACACGGCGATCTGCGCCTGCGGCTGGCCCATCGGCTCGAACAGCAGCACGGTGGCGCCGCCGCAGCACTGGCCGAGGCTGGCACCGAGGCTGAAGCGCTCCAGGCGGGTGTCCTGGCTGCGGCTGGCGAGCATCTCGCGGGCCAGTTCCATCGCCTTGTATTCCAGGTGGCCGCCGCCGATGGTCTCGAAGATCCGATCCATGGTGACTACCATCTTCGAGCCGGCGTTGCGCGGGGTCGAACCGCGCTCCTCGATGATGGTCACCAGTACGCAAGGCTCGCCTTGCTGCTGCAGGTCGGCGAGGGCGCTGATCCAGCTCATTTGCTCAGCCTCCAGGTTGACGGCAATTGTCCAGGGCGCGGCAGGCGCCAGTTGCTCGGCGAGGGATCCAGCAGTGGAACCGGCGCCGGGCGTGCGGGTTGGGGCTCGGTGTGTTTTGTCATTGTTGTACACCTGTTGTGTCGGATGACGGTTCTTGTGTCTGTGGGAGGCGCTTCAGCGGCGACAGTCGCGGCTAAAGCCCCTCCCACAGCAGCCTCATGGCGGCGTCAGGTTCAGGCCGGTTCGACCTCTGCAGCCGCGGCCTTGGCCATTTGCTGCAGTTTCTTCAGCTGTTCCACGCCCCAGAGCACGCGCTCGGGGGTGGCCGGGGCATCGATGTTCGGCTGAACCCGGTAGTCGGCCAGGCTGGCCACCGCGTCCTTGATTGCGCACCACACGGCGATGCCGAGCATGAACGGCGGCTCGCCCACGGCCTTGGAGTGGAACACCGTGTCTTCCGGGTTCTTGCGGTTCTCCACCAGCTTGACCCGCAGGTCCAGCGGCATGTCGGCGATGGCCGGGATCTTGTAGCTGGCCGGGCCATTGGTCATCAGCTTGCCCTTGGCGTTCCACACCAGCTCCTCCATGGTCAGCCAGCCCATGCCCTGGACGAAGGCACCTTCGACCTGGCCGATATCGATGGCCGGGTTCAGCGAGGCGCCGACGTCGTGGAGGATGTCGGTGCGCAGCATCTTGTACTCGCCGGTCAGGGTGTCGACTATCACCTCGGCACAGGCGGCGCCGTAGGCGAAGTAGTAGAAGGGCCGACCGGCGGCCTTGTCGCGGTCGTAGTAGATCTTCGGCGTGCGGTAGAAGCCGGTGGACGACAGCGACACCTGGGCGAAATAGGCCTTCTGGATCAGCTCCTCGAAGGACAGGAACAGCCCGCGCACGCGCACCTGGCCATTGCGGAACTCGACGTCCTCCGCGGTCACCTTGTACTCGCGCACCAGGAAGTCGACCAGGCGCTGCTTGATGATTTCAGCGGCGTTCTGCGCGGCCTTGCCGTTCAGGTCGGCACCGCTTGATGCGGCGGTCGGCGAGGTATTCGGAATCTTGTCGGTGTTGGTCGCGGTGATCTGGATGCGCGAGATATCCACCTGGAACACCTCGGCGACCACCTGGGCGACCTTGGTGTTGAGGCCCTGGCCCATCTCGGTGCCGCCATGGTTGAGGTGGATGCTGCCGTCGGTGTAGATGTGGATCAGCGCGCCGGCCTGGTTGAGGAAGGTGGCGGTGAAGCTGATGCCGAATTTCACCGGGGTCAGCGCCAGGCCTTTCTTCAGTACCGGGTTCTTGGCGTTGAACGCGCGGATCGCCTCGCGACGCTGGGCGTACTCGCTGCTGGCTTCCAGTTCGGCGGTCATCTCGGCGAGCATGTTGTGCTCGACCGTCTGGTGGTAGTGGGTGACGTTGCGCTCGGTCTTGCCGTAGTAGTTGGTCTTGCGCACCTGCAGCGGATCCTTGCCCAGGCTGCGGGCGACGTGATCCATGACCTGCTCGATGGCGACCATCCCCTGCGGGCCGCCGAAGCCGCGGTAGGCGGTGTTCGAGGCGGTGTTGGTCTTGCAGCGGTGGCCGTTGATGGTGGCGTTGCCGAGGTAGTAGGCGTTGTCCGAGTGGAACATCGCGCGGTCGACGATCGAGCCGGACAGGTCCGGCGAATAGCCGCAGTTGCCGGCCAGTTCGATCTGGATGCCGTGCAGCAGGCCGTCGTCGTCGAAGCCGACGTCGTACTCGACGTAGAAGGGGTGGCGCTTGCCGGTGATGCTCATGTCTTCCATGCGCGGCAGGCGCATCTTGGTCGGCCGCCCGGTGAGGTGGGCGATCACTGCACAGAGGCAGGCCGGGCCGGCGGCCTGGGTTTCCTTGCCGCCGAAGCCGCCACCCATGCGGCGCATGTCGATGACGATCTTGTGCATCGGCACGCCGAGTACCTCGGCGACCAGCTTCTGCACCTCGGTGGCGTTCTGCGTCGAGGTGTAGACCAGCATGCCGCCGTCTTCGCTGGGCATCACCGAGGAGATCTGGGTTTCCAGGTAGAAGTGTTCCTGGCCGCCGATATGCAGCTTGCCCTGCAGGCGATGCGGCGCCGTGGCCAGCGCGGCGGCGGAGTCGCCGATCTTGTGCTGGTGGCTGTCGAGAACGAAGTGCTTCTTGCGCAGGGCGTCTTCGACGTCGAGCACCGGCTCCAGGTCTTCGTACTCGACGATCGCCGCCATGGCCGCCTTGCGGGCGGTCTCCAGGCTGTCGGCGCCGACCGCGAGGACCACCTGACCGACGTATTCGACCTTGCCGTCGGCCAGCAGCGGGTCGCCGGCGACCACCGGGCCGATGTCCAGCTGGCCGGGCACGTCCTTGGCGGTGATGGCGATGGCCACGCCGGGGATTGCATAGCAGGGCGCAGTGTCGATGCGGGTGATGCGGGCGTGGGCGCGGTCGCTCATCCGTGCATAGACGTGCAGCTGGTTGGGGAATTCCAGGCGGTCGTCGACGTACACCGCCTCGCCGGACACATGCTTGTCGGCGCTCTCGTGCTTGACGCTGCGGCCGACGCCGGTGGTGATCTCGGCGCGGAACAGGGCGGCCAGTTCTTCTTGGGTTTTGATGGTTTTGTGATGGTTAGACATAGGCGGTCACCCGGGTCTCGACTTCGGGAGCTTGCAGCTCAAGGAAGAATTTACGCAGCAGATTCTGCGCGGTGAGCAGGCGGTATTCCTTGCTGGCGCGGAAGTCGCTGAGCGGGGTGAAGTCCTCGGCCAGGGCGGCGCAGGCGCGTTCGATCACCCCCGGATACCAGGCCGAACCTTGCAAGGCCGCTTCGCAGGCGGCGGCGCGTTTCGGGATCGCCGCCATGCCGCCGAAGGCGATGCGGGCGCTGCGCACCACGCCGTCCTCGATGATCAGGTTGAAGGCGGCGCAGACCGCGGAGATGTCGTCGTCCAGGCGCTTGGACAGCTTGTAGGCGCGGAATGCCTGGTTGGCCTGGGCGCGTGGCACGACGATCTTCTCGATGAACTCGGCCTCCTGGCGGGCGGTGACCTTGTAGTCGAGGAAGTAATCTTCCAGCGCCAGGCTGCGCGTGTCATTGCCCTTGCGCAGGACTATCTGCGCGCCGAGGGCGATCAGCAGTGGCGGGGCGTCGCCGATCGGCGAGGCGTTGCCGATATTGCCGCCGAGGGTGCCCTGGTTGCGGATCTGCAGGGAGGCGAAGCGGTGCAGCAGCTCGCCGAAGTCCGGGTACTCCGCGGCCAGCGCGGCATAGCAGTCGGACAGGGCGGTGGCGGCGCCGATCTCGATGCTGCTGTCGGTCACTTCCACGCGCTTCATCGCCTCGATGTGGCCGACGTAGATCATCACCGGCAGCTCGCGGTGGAACTGGGTGACCTCCAGGGCCAGGTCGGTGCCGCCGGCGAGCAGGCGCGCCTCGGGGTTGGCGGCGTAGAGATCGGCCAGATCGGCGACGGTCAGCGGCAACAGGCAGCGCTTGTCGCCGCTGTTCAGCTCGGCGGTCTCGCGCGGGGCTATGGCTTTCAGCTGGGCGACAGTGTCGGCCTCGGCGGCGTCGAACTGGTCGGGTTGCTGCTGGCAGCAGGCCTGCTCGGCGGCGTCGATGATCGGCCGGTAGCCGGTGCAGCGACACAGGTTGCCGGCCAGGGCTTCCATGGTGGCGGCCTTGTCGAACCCGTCGCTGCCTGACGCGGCCCGATTCTTTTGCAGAGCGAACAGCGACATGACGAAACCGGGAGTGCAGAAGCCGCACTGCGAACCGTGGCAGTCGACCATGGCCTGCTGCACGCTGTGCAGTTGGCCCTGGTGCTTGAGGTCTTCGACGCTGATCAGCTGCTTGCCGTGCAGGGAAGAGACGAAGGTCAGGCAGGAGTTGAGCGTGCGGTAGCGCACGCGCTCGCCATCCAGCTCGCCGACCACCACGGTGCAGGCACCGCAGTCGCCGGAGGCGCAACCTTCTTTGGTACCGGGTTTGCCGACGTGCTCGCGCAAGTAATTGAGCACGGTGAGATTGGGATCGAGGGCATGCTCGGTGCGCAGCTCACGATTGAGTAAAAACTGGATCAAGGGCGACCTCCAGGCACTTTATTGTTCTTTACGAGCGGCTCGTATGGGCGCAAATCTAGAGTTTTCTGACTTTTGGGTCAACAAATATTTGACCCGCTGGTCAGGTGGCTGTCATGCGATTCGGTTATGAGCCAGGCAAACGCAAAGGGCTATAGCTAAAGGCTAGCCGGTTTTATGCCAGCAGCGCCTCTAGCGCGGGGCGGGCGGCTAACGCGAGATGGGGCGGTAGGGTGCGCCGTGCGCACTGCTGGCAGGAGGGCTTGGTGCGCACGGCGTGATGGGTTGGACCAATGGCGGCGAGATCTGGGGTCTTGAGACCAAAAAGCCCCAAGGGCGAATGCCGTTGGGGCTCTCTCGTCGCGGCTGGTTTCACTGGCTGGCGAGCTGCGAGTCGGTCAGCTGGTGTTCCTCGCCGGCGTAGTAGGCGCGCACCCGTGGGTCCATCACCGCGCGCCACAGCGGCGGGAACAGCGCCAGGACGATCATCCCGGCATAGCCGTTGGGCAGTTGCGGGCTGTCGTCGAAGTGGCGCAGCACCTGGTAGCGGCGCTTGGCGTAGGCGTGGTGGTCGGAATGGCGCTGCAGGTGGAAGAGGAACAGGTTGGTCAGCAGGAAATTGCTGTTCCACGAATGCGTCGGATTGGTGCGCTCGTAGCGGCCGTCGTCCAGCTTGCGCCGGTGCAGGCCGTAGTGTTCGACGTAGTTGACGATCTCCAGCAGGGTGAAGGCCATTACCGACTGGCCGAGGAAGAACAGTGCGCCGAGCCAGCCGAAGGCCAGCGTGAAGCCGAGCAGGAACAGGGCGCTGAGCGCATACCAGCAGATCAGCTCGTTGCGCCAATGCAGGGCCGGCAGGCCCTTGCGCTTGAGGCGCTCGGCCTCAAGCCGCCAGGCATTGCGGAAATTGTGCAGGTAGGCATGCGGCAGGAAGGCATACAGGCTCTGGCCATAGCGCGAGGAGGAGGCGTCTTCCGGCGTGGAGACGTGCACATGATGGCCGCGCACATGCTCCACCTTGAAGCCGGCATAGCACACCGCGGCGAGCAGCAGGCCGCCGGCGTTCTGCTCGAGCTGCGGGTCCTTGTGCACCAGTTCGTGGGACACGGTGATGCCGATGGCGCCCATTACCGTGCCGACCGAGAGCACCCAGCCGAGCTGGCCGGCCCAGTTCCAGGCCTCATAGTCGACGAACACCCAGCCGGCCCAGACCAGCATGCCGAGCAGAAAGGGCACGGTGGCCAGGCTCAGCAGGCGGTAATAGCCTTGCCGGTCCATCGCCGGCACCTCGAGCTGTTCGTCGGGGTTGGCCGGATCGCGGCCGACCACGAAGTCGAGCAGCGGGATCACCCCGAACACCACGCAGATCACCATCCAGGCCCAGGCGTTGGCGTATTCGCTGCCCTGTGACCAGTAGTAGCTGAGCGGGATGCCGAGTACCGGGATCAGCCAGATCCAGTAGCCGAACTTCTTCAGGGCGATCATCCAGTGCGAGGGTAGGCGTTCGAACATGAGGGGCTCCGTCTTTATTATTGTTGGAGGAAGGTGGTGGTCAGATTGTAGGACAATCATCTTTGGCGACCAGCCGCCCGGAGCCCACCTTTTGCTCTGAAAATCCAGCGCCCTCGACCTTGCGCCGGTAACATCCGGTGTAACCTCTCGCGCTCCATGGATAGCCGCCCAGCGCCAGGGGTGGCGAGGATCGCAGCCAAGCCGCGCGTCTCACCAGGTCGATAGAGTCTCAGGACAATCATGCTGTTCTAGGCACAGGACGGCCTTGCCGAGCAGATCGTTGGCCCGGCGTAGCCACGCCAGCGGGGCTTCCTACCTGTTGGGTCTGCCTCCCCCCTTGCCGCCACCCGTACTGGCGTCGCTTACGGTAATCACCGCGGACATGCCGCTCCAGGCCGAGGTTTCCTGGCCGTTGCGCGCGCGGACTCGATAGCTGAAGCGGCCGCTGCCGACGTCATCTACGTAGAAGCGAGTAGCTGCGCCGCTCACCGCGACTACCGTTGTCGAGGTGATCGAGCCATTTTTCTTGTGCAGGGTGTTGCGCTCGAGATCGAATCCGGTGACGTTGACGCCGTCGTGGCTCCAGTCCACCCGCACCGATTGATTGCCTTGCGCATCCGTCAGCACCTGGGTGCTGACAAGCTGGGGGGCATTGGGAGTCGTTGGTGGTGGCGGCGGTTCCGCGCTGCCCAAGGCCAGCGCGCCGGCGATATTGAGCCGGCCATGGCGGGTCCAGTCCTGCATGTTCTGGCCCTGGGCGCCGATTTTGTCGGCGCCGTCCTCCAGACGCTGGCGTACCACCTGGTTGCAGGGCGCCCCCTCGAAAAGGCAGGCACTCGGCTTCAGGTCGGCTCCACTGGCTTTCAGCGTCTCCAGCAGATCCGCCCACACCAGCGCCGCGCCGCCGGCCACCAGCGGCGCCGCCATCGAGGTGCCGTCCCACCAGTCGACGCAGCTGTCCGTGCCTGGGGGGTAGGCTCCAGCGCACTGGGCATCGGGAAGGATGCCGATGATGGTTTGGCCCGGCGCGGCCAGGGACACCCAGTCGTCGAAGTTCTGGCTGTAGGTGGAGAAGCTGGCGCGATAGTCGTGATGGTCGGATGCCGCCACGGCGATCACCGTCGATTCGCCGTTGGCATCGGTACAGGCGGCCGGGTAGAAGCGCTCGGTATTACCATTGTTGCCGGCGCCGGCCACCACGACCACGCCGTTGTCCACGGCGAATTGCACCGCGTCGCATTCGGCATTGGAGGGGGTGGTGGGGGTGATGTTGCCCTCCGCGTCGATAAAGTCGCTGCCATAGCTCATGGTGATGACGTGGTACTGGCTTCTGACGACCTGGCCGCTGCCGTCGAATTGGTCACTGGCTGCTTCGCTGATGGCGGCCGTCGAGGCCGACACCGGGCAGAGTCCGACCAGGTAGTAGTTCAGGCCGTCGGTGACCAGTTCCTGGTAGCAGACCTTGAAGATTCCGGCGCTGGTGTTCCAGCCGGCACCGGCGATGCCTTCGCCGTTGTCGGTGTTGGCGACGGCTTCCGAGGCGGTGAAGGTGCCGTGGCCCAGGTTGTCGCAGGCGGGCTCCGAGGGCGCGCACGAGTCTCCCCAGAGGCTGAGACCCTCTACGTAATCGACTTTTTCCAGGCACTTGCCGCCCAGTTCCAGGGTCGCGCAGTCGGCGCCGCTGTCCAGTACCGCCACCTTGGCCGTGTCATAGGCGGCAGGAGCGCTGGTGGCGACTCCCCGGCTGACATCCCAGGCCTCGGGCGCATCGATATCCGCATCCGCGGTGCCCGTGGTGCTACCGAAGAAGGGGCCGAAGATCGTCTGGGTGACCTGGGTGTGGGCCTGCCCGGTGTTGTGCAGATACCACTGTTCCGCGAAATAGTTGGCGCCATTGACCGGTGTGGGGCCAGGCTCCTCGTTCGGCACCACCAGCAGGCGATAGTAGTCGGGCTCGGCGTAGAGCACGTTCGGGTTGGCCTGGTAGGCGGCGACCTTGGCCAGCACCGAGCCGGCGCCGACCTGAACGACCTGCACACCGATGCCGGGAATCTCCTTGATGGGCATCGCTGCTGCGTTGCGATGGGCTTCGGCGATCTGCATGGCGGCGGTGCCGGGCTTGAACTTGACCAGCACACGGTCCGGGGCAAAGCGTTCGATGGCAGAGGCCGGGGGAAGCCCTGGCGGGTTGAACGGTACAGGCTGGGCCTGAACGATGGCGGAGCCACACAACCCGAGCAAAGCAAAGGCGAAACAGATGGGGCGCATGGGAATTGCCTCCCTGATGCACTGTAACGACAGCCAATGATGCACCGTCAAGCACAGACAATGGTGCGCCAGACAACAGGCAATGACGCACCAGACAACAGCCAATGACGGTTGTTTGACATGAGCGTAGAAGCTTTTCAGCGGCGTCGCTAAGTCATTGAAAACATATCTTTGCTGACTGTTTCATAGGTGTTACAGATGTGCCTCGGGTGGCTGTGTGGGTAGCGGTCACTCTGCCGTTTGGGGCGATGCAGGCCGGCACCAGCGGACCGACTCGATGCCCCATGCGCGGCGGGTACGCCGAGACGAGCCTGGCGACCAGTGGTCACCCCGCGGGTTGCCGGGTTCCGCACGTCGCCGGAGGCGCGCGCCGACCAGATCGTCGGGCAGGGTTTTCCGCCGACCACTCATCCCAGGCCCACTCTGCGGCTCTGCAAGCTCGATTTCCCTGTTCCTGGCCCGATAAGCCCCTGTGGTACACTCGCCGCTTGTTTTTCCGCCCCGCGCCAGACCTGGCGGGGGCCACAGACCAGCCCGCTTGCCCCCGACAGGTCAGATAGAGCCTAAGGAAGATCATGACGTTCAAGGCACCGGACAGCCTCGCCGAGCAAATCGCCCATTACCTCGCAGAACGCATCATTCGTGGTGAGTTGAAGGCGCGTGAGCGCATTCAGGAACAGAAGGTCACCCAGGCCCTCAACGTCAGCCGCGGCTCGGTGCGCGAGGCGCTGCTGATCCTCGAGCGCCGGCACCTGATCGTCATCCTGCCGCGCCGCGGTGCCCAGGTCACCGAACTGACCCCGCACAACGTGAGAAGCCTCTATGCCCTGGTCATGGAGCTGTACATCCTGCTGGCCCGCGCGGTGGCCGACGGTTGGCGGGAGGAGGCGGACCTGGCGCCGTTCCTGACGATCCAGCAGCGCCTGCTGGACAGCCTGCAGCGCGAGGACATCCACGCCTTCGTCGAGCACAGCTTCGACATCATGCGCGCGGCCTTCCCGTTCTCGGACAACCCCTATCTGCAGGAAACCGTCGAGAACCTGCTGCCGGCAATCAGCCGCACCTACCACCTGGCGCTGGAGCGGCGCAAAGGCGAGATGGGGCAGTTTCTCAATGCCTTCGCCAGCCTGCTGCAGGCGATCATCGCCCGCGACCACCAGCAAGCCCGCGAGGTGCTGCTGGCCTACGGCGAGCACAACTGCCAGTTGGTCCTGGCGACCCTGGCCGAGCGCTGAGCCATGCGCCTCAAGTGCATCAAACTGGCGGGCTTCAAGTCCTTCGTCGACCCGACCACGGTGACCTTCCCGAGCAACATGGCGGCGGTGGTCGGGCCCAATGGCTGCGGCAAGTCCAACATCATCGACGCCGTGCGCTGGGTGATGGGCGAGAGTTCGGCGAAGAACCTTCGCGGCGAGTCGATGACCGACGTCATCTTCAACGGCTCCAACACCCGCAAGCCGGTGACCCAGGCGAGCATCGAGCTGGTGTTCGACAACTCCGACGCCACCCTGGTCGGTGAGTACGCCGGCTACAACGAGATCTCCATCCGCCGCCGGGTGACCCGCGACAGCCAGAACACCTACTTCCTCAACGGCACCAAGTGCCGCCGGCGGGACATCACCGACATCTTCCTCGGCACCGGCCTGGGCCCGCGCAGCTACTCGATCATCGAGCAGGGGATGATCTCCAAGCTGATCGAGGCCAAGCCCGAAGACCTGCGGAACTTCATCGAGGAAGCCGCCGGCATCTCCAAGTACAAGGAGCGCCGCCGCGAGACCGAGAACCGCATCCGCCGCACCCACGAGAACCTGGCGCGGCTGACCGACCTGCGCGAGGAACTGGAGCGCCAGCTCGAGCGCTTGCACCGCCAGGCCCAGGCCGCGGAGAAGTACCAGGAATACAAGGCCGAGGAGCGCCAGCTCAAGGCCCAGCTCACCGCCCTGCGCTGGCAGGCGCTGAACGAGCAGGTCGGCCAGCGCGAGACGGTGATCGGCAACCAGGAGGTCAGCTTCGAGGCGCTGGTCGCCGAACAGCGCAATGCCGACGCCAGCATCGAGCGGTTGCGCGACGGCCATCATGAACTGTCCGAGCGCTTCAACCTGGTGCAGGGGCGCTTCTATTCGGTGGGCGGCGACATCGCCCGGGTCGAGCAGAGTATCCAGCACGGCCAGCAGCGCCTGCGCCAGTTGCAGGACGACCTGCGCGAAGCCGAACGCGCGCGCCTGGAGACCGAATCGCACCTGGGTCACGACCGCACCCTGCTGGCCACCCTCTTTGAGGAGCTGGCCATGCTCGAGCCCGAACAGGAGCTGACATTCGCGGCCGCCGAGGAGGCCGCCGCCGCCCTGGAAGAATCCGAAAGCAGCATGCACGGCTGGCAGGAGCAGTGGGACGCCTTCAACCAGCGCTCGGCCGAGCCGCGCCGCCAGGCCGAGGTGCAGCAGTCGCGCATCCAGCAGCTGGAACAGAGCCTGGAGCGCCTGGCCGAACGCCAGCGCCGCCTCGGCGACGAACTGCAGCAGCTGACCGCCGATCCGGAAGATGCGGCGATCGTCGAGCTGGGCGAGCAGATCGCCGCCAGCGAACTGAGCCTGGAAGAGCTGCAGCTGGAAGAACAGCAGCAAGCCGAGCGCCTGCAACGGCTGCGCAACGAGTTGCAGCAGGCCGGCCAGGCCCAGCAGCAGGCGCAGGGCGAACTGCAACGGCTGAACGGCCGCTTGGCCTCGCTGGAAGCCTTGCAGCAGGCCGCGCTCGATCCGGGCAAGGGCACGGCGCAATGGCTGCGCGAGCAGCAGCTGGATGAGCGGCCGCGCCTGGCCGAAGGTCTGCGGGTCGAGGCGGGCTGGGAGCTGGCGGTGGAAACCGTGCTCGGCGCCGATCTGCAGGCGGTGCTGCTGGACGACAGTCTTTTTCAAGGTCTGGGCGGCCTGGACTTCGCCGGCCTGACCCAGGGCGAGCTGCGCCTGGCCAGCCCGGGCAAGGGCGGGGTGCGCGCGGCCGGCAGTCTGCTGGACAAGGTCGAGGCGAGTGTCGACCTGGCGCCCTGGCTGGCCAGGGTCAAACCGGTAGAAACCCTGGACGCTGCCCTGGCGGCGCGCGCGAGCCTGGCCGAGGGCGAAAGCCTGGTCAGCCGCGACGGCTACTGGGTCGGCCGGCATTTTCTCCGCGTGCGCCGCGCCAGCGAGGCGGAAAGCGGCGTGCTGGCGCGTGGCCAGGAGCTGGAACGTCTGGGCCTGGAGCGCGGGGAGCGCGAAGCGGCGCTGGCGCTGCTCGACGAGCGTTTGCTGGCGCTGCGCGACAGCCAGCGCCAGCAGGAGGAGTTGCGCGAGCAGCAACGGCGCCAGTTGCAGGACCGTGCCCGCGCCCTGGGCGAGCTGAAGGCGCAGCTGTCCGCCGGGCAAGCCAAGGCCGAGCAGTTGACCCTGCGCCGCCGTCGCCTCGACAGCGAACTGCTCGAGCTGGCCGAACAGCGCGAGCTGGAGCAGGAGCAACTGGGCGAATCGCGCCTGCAGCTGCAGGATGCCCTGGATGCCATGGCCATCGACACCGAGCAGCGCGAAAGCCTGCTGGCCAGCCGCGATGCCCTACGCGAGCGGCTCGACCGGGTGCGCCAGGAGGCTAGGGCGCACAAGGATCATGCCCATCAGCTGGCCGTGCGCCTGGGTTCGCTCAAGGCCCAGCACGACTCCACCCGCCAGGCTCTGGAGCGCCTCGAGTTGCAGGCCGAGCGCCTGCACGAGAAGCGCGAACAGCTCAGCCTCAACCTGGAGGAGGGCGAGGCGCCGCTGGAGGAGCTGCGTCTGAAGCTGGAAGAGTTGCTCGACAAGCGCATGGGCGTGGAGGACGAACTCAAGCAGGCGCGCCTGGCCCTGGAAGACGCCGACCGCGAACTGCGCGATGCGGAGAAGCGCCGGACCCAGGCCGAACAGCAGTCCCAGCTGTTGCGCGGACAACTGGAGCAGCAGCGCATGGAATGGCAGTCGCTGACCGTGCGGCGCAAGGCGCTGCAGGATCAGCTGCTCGAAGACAATTACGACCTGCACGGCGTGCTCGCCACGCTGCCGGCCGAGGCCGGCGAAACGGCCTGGGAAGATGAGCTGGAGCGCCTGGCGGCGCGCATCCAGCGCCTCGGCCCGATCAACCTGGCGGCGATCGACGAGTACCAGCAGCAATCTGAGCGCAAGCGTTACCTGGACGCGCAGAACGCCGACCTGGTGGAGGCGCTGGATACCCTGGAAAACGTCATTCGCAAGATCGACAAGGAGACCCGCAACCGCTTCAAGGAAACCTTCGATCAGATCAACGGCGGTTTACAGGCCCTGTTTCCCAAGGTGTTCGGCGGCGGCAACGCCTATTTGGAACTCACCGGCGAAGATCTACTCGATACAGGGGTAACCATCATGGCGCGGCCGCCGGGCAAGAAGAACAGCACCATCCATTTGCTCTCGGGCGGGGAGAAGGCGTTGACCGCATTGGCGCTGGTATTCGCCATCTTCCAGCTCAACCCGGCGCCGTTCTGCATGCTCGACGAGGTGGATGCACCGCTGGACGACGCCAACGTCGGGCGCTATGCACGGCTGGTCAAGGAGATGTCGGAAAAGGTGCAGTTCATCTATATCACCCACAACAAGATCGCCATGGAGATGGCCGATCAACTGATGGGGGTGACCATGCATGAGCCGGGCTGTTCGCGCTTGGTGGCGGTGGATGTGGAGGAGGCGCTGGCCATGGTCGACGCCTGATGCGTGCGATCGTCCGGTGGACAGGCAGTCGGCCAGAACAACCACGGAACCTGTGGGAGCGGCTTCAGCCGCGAACTCTTCGAGGCGCTGCCAAGGCTTCGCGGCTAAAGCCCCTCCCACGGATGGGTTGGCTCCAGTCAGCACGCCGCCCGGCCACTCCTTCGGGGGGTAGTCGCCCTACGGCCGCAACGATTAGGTGCAACAGCCTGGAGGGACCTGGCGTTTTTAACGACCTGCTGGCGGTGTAAAGTTGCCTTTCGTCGTGCTAGCTTAATGCCCACTTTTGTCGCACGTGGGAAACGCCTGTCAGAACATGGAGTTGGCACCACGTTCTTGAGTCAGCAAAGCAGGGCTTGGATGCCTTTTATTCATAAATTTTCAATTAGGGGTCAGGGTATTTCATGGAATTCGGTCTGCGCGAATGGCTGATCGTCATCGGCATCATCGTGATCGCTGGCATCTTGTTCGATGGCTGGCGGCGCATGCGCGGTGGCAAGGGTAAATTGAAGTTCAAGCTCGATCGCAGCTTTGCCAATTTACCGGATGATGACAGCGATCCGGATCTGCTCAGCACGCCGCGGGTGGTCGATCGCCACCAGGAGCCTTCGCTGGACGAGCACGATCTGCCGGCGATGAGCGCCCGCGAGCTGAACCGCCGTCGTTCCGGCGAGCCGCAGCAGGGCGATCTCAACCTGGGACTGGACGAGCCGGTGCCGACCCTGCTCAATCCGGTCGATAAAGGCAGTGCAGAGGTGCATAACGGCGTGGCGAAAGATACCGCCAAAGAGCTGCCGCCAGTCGAAGAGGTGCTGGTGATCAACGTAGTCGCCCGCGAAACCGACGGCTTCAAGGGCCCGGCGCTGCTGCAGAACATCCTGGAAAGTGGCCTGCGTTTCGGCGAGATGGACATCTTCCACCGCCACGAAAGCATGGCGGGCAACGGCGAAGTGCTGTTCTCCATGGCCAACGCGCTCAAGCCGGGCACCTTCGACCTGGACGATATCGAAGGTTTCAACACCCGCGCGGTGAGTTTCTTCCTCGGCCTGCCCGGCCCGCGCCATCCCAAACAGGCGTTCGACGTGATGGTCGCCGCCGCGCGCAAACTGGCCCACGAGCTGAACGGCGAGCTGAAGGACGACCAGCGCAGCGTGATGACCGCGCAAACCATCGAGCATTACCGCCAGCGCATCGTCGAGTTCGAGCGCAAGCAGATGACCCAGAAGCGCTGATCGTTCCCAGCGCCTGTAGGAGCGGGGGCGGCGCCTAGCCCCATGCCCGCGAAACAGTGCGTAGGGTGCGCTATGCGCACCACTTGCAGCGGGCATTTGGTGCGCACAGCGCACCCTACGAGCCTGACCTCTCCCTGAAGGGAGAGGGAACTGATTGCAGAGCAGCCCCGGCTGCTCTTTTCGTTTTCGAGAACTGGCCATGACCGACGCCGCTACGACCACAAAGAACGCCGCCGAACGCATCCTCGAACTGCGCGCCGAGCTCGATGCGCACAACTACCGCTATTACGTACTCGACGAGCCGAGCGTTCCGGATGCCGAGTACGACCGCTTGTTTAACCAGTTGAAGGCGCTGGAGGCCGAGCATCCCGAACTGGTCACGCCGGACTCGCCGACCCAGCGGGTGGGCGGCGCGGCGCTGGCGGCATTCGGCCAGGTGCGCCATGAAGTGCCGATGCTCAGCCTCGGCAACGCCTTCGAGGAGCAGGATCTGCTGGATTTCGACCGCCGCGTGCGCGAGGGGCTGGATCTGCCAGGCGGCGAGCATAGCGGAGACCTGTTCGGTGACGGCGCGGCGATCGAGTACAGCTGCGAGCCCAAGCTCGATGGCCTGGCGGTCAGCCTGCTGTACCAGGACGGCCTGCTGATACGCGGCGCGACCCGCGGCGATGGCAGCACCGGCGAGGACATCAGCGCCAACGTGCGCACCGTGCGCACTATCCCGCTCAAGCTGCACGGCGAGGGCTGGCCAGGCGTGCTGGAGGTGCGCGGCGAGGTCTTCATGTCCAAGGCCGGCTTCGAGGCGCTGAATGCCCGGCAGCTGCAAACGGGCGGCAAGCCTTTCGCCAACCCGCGCAATGCTGCAGCCGGCAGCCTGCGCCAGCTCGACCCGAAGATCACCGCCAGCCGCCCGCTGGAGTTTTGCAGCTACGGCATCGGCCGGGTGCAGGGCGACTTGCCGGAAACCCATAGCGGGATTCTCGCCGCGTTGAAAGGCTGGGGCTTGCCGATCAGCCGGGAACTGACGCTGGCCAAGGGTGCAGACGAGTGCCTGGCCTATTACCGGGCCATCGGCGAGAAACGCGATGCGCTGCCGTACGAAATCGACGGTGTGGTGTTCAAGGTGAACAACCTGGCCTACCAGCGTGAGCTGGGCTTCCGCGCCCGTGAGCCGCGTTGGGCGATCGCCCATAAATTCCCGGCGCGCGAGGAAATCACCGAACTGCTCGATGTCGAATTCCAGGTTGGCCGCACTGGCGCCATCACCCCGGTGGCGCGACTCAAGCCGGTACAGGTGGCGGGGGTCACGGTGTCCAACGCCACCCTGCACAACATGGACGAAGTCGTCCGCCTCGGCGTGATGATCGGCGACAGCGTCATCGTGCGCCGCGCTGGCGACGTGATTCCGCAGATTCTCGGGGTGATTGCCGAACGGCGCCCGCTCGATGCGCGTCCGGTGCATGTACCCAGCCAGTGCCCGGTGTGCGGCTCGGCGGTGGAGCGCACCCAGCTGATCAAGCGCAGCAAGGGCAAGGAGTCGGTCAGCGAAGGCTCGATCTACCGCTGTGTCGGCCGCCTGGCCTGCCAGGCCCAGCTCAAGCAGGCGATCATCCACTTCGTCTCGCGGCGGGCGATGGACATCGACGGGCTCGGCGACAAGATCGTCGAACAACTGGTCGACAAGGGGCTGGTCAACTCGCCGGCCGACCTCTACACCCTGGGCTTCGAGCAGGTGGTGGTACTGGAGGGCTTCGCCGAGCTGTCGACGAAGAACCTGCTGGCCTCCATCGAGGCGAGCAAACGTCCGAGCCTGGCACGCTTCATCTATGCCCTGGGCATTCCCGACGTGGGTGAGGAAACCGCCAAGCTGCTGGCCCGCGCCCTCGGTTCGCTGCAACGCATCGAACAGGCGCTGCCGGAGGTGCTGACCTACCTGCCGGATGTCGGTCTGGAAGTCGCCCATGAGATTTACAGCTTCTTCCAGGATGCGCACAACCGCAAAGTGATCGCCCAGTTGCTGCAGCGCGGCATCGCGTTGCAGGAGGAGGGTGACCTGCATGCCGAGTTCGCCGCCTGCGCCAGCCTGGCGGGCTTCATCGACAAGCTGAACATCGCCGGCATCGCCGCCACCGGGGCGAAGAATCTGGCCGACAAGGCTGGCAGCCTCGATGGAGTGATTGCCCTCAGCCAGGACTGGCTGGAACTCAGTGTGATGAAGGGCCTCAACGAGAGGGCCAAGCAGGCGCTACGCGAGTTTTTCGCGAGCCAGGCCAATATCGACCGCGCGCGCGCCATCGAGGCGCAGTTGCGCGAGTTCGGCATGCATTGGCACAGCGAGAGGAAAGCCGTCGAGGGGCTGCCCCTGGCCGGGCAGACCTGGGTGCTCACCGGCAGCCTGGAAGTGATGAGTCGCGATGTGGCCAAGGACAAGCTGGAAAGCCTGGGCGCCAAGGTGGCCGGCTCCGTGTCGGCCAAGACCACCTGTGTGGTGGCCGGGCCAGGTGCCGGCTCGAAACTGGCAAAGGCCCAGGAGCTGGGCGTGCGGGTGCTGGACGAGGCGGAGTTTCTGGCAGAGCTGAGCCGCCTGGGCTAGGCCTGTAAGGATGCGCTGCGCGCACCAAGCGACCCCTGCCGGCGGTGCGCGCGGCGCACCCTACGCGAGCCGAGCGACGCTTCACCCATCCACCTTGGGGATACCTGGTGGATGAAAAGAGCGTCACCACGGAACTGCTTTATATGTGCAGCCCCACGATCATCGACGCAATGCCATCTGTAGGGTGCGCCGTGCGCACCAAGCGCCCCTGCCTACGGAACTGCTTGCCGCGGGGCGCGCCTTCTACAGGGATTGCGCTGGTCGCGACTCGCGGAGAACGAGGCTGCGGCTGGGTGGGGGAGGATTCGGCTCGCCTCGACGATACTCGCTGGGGCAGCAGCCGAAATGCTGCTTGAAGGCCCGCGCGAAATAAGAGGGATCCAGGAAGCCCACGGCATAGGCAATGCTGGTGATCGGCATCTCGCTGTTGTTCAGCAAGTCCTCGGCTTTCTCCATGCGTTTGCGCTGGATGAACTCGAGGAATCCGATCCCGTAGGTCTGCTTGAACACTCGGCTAAAGCGGAAAGGCGTCATGCCGCAGCGCTCGGCCAGCTCCTTTTGCTCGATGTGTTCCTTGTAGTGCAGCTCGATGTACTGGATCGCATCCCGCAGGGGTTGTTGCTTCTGGTGATCGGCGGTGAGGCGTACGCTTTCCGGCAAGTCGACGGTGCGTGTCAGCAGTCGTTTTTGATTCGATGTGCCCGTATCGCTGCGCAGGTGGCAGAGTTCCCGTAGGGCGCTCAGGTAGCGGTTGCGTTCGGATTGCACCAGGGGTAATACCAGGTAATCCCAGACTCCGGAGCGGAACGCCCAGACCGCCAGATCCTCCGAGTGCTGCATGGTCAGCATGGTGATCGGGATGGATGGCGCGGCGCGTTTGACCGCTATCAGCAGATTGAGGCTCAGGGTATCCGGGCGGTCGTAGTGCATGCAGATCATGTCCGGGCGCTGGTGCGCGTTCATCCCGGCAACGCTCATATCCCGCACTAGTTTGATTTGACAAGCGTCCGAAAACGCACCGGCGCAGTCCGGGGCCGACTGATCGTGCGTAAGATCGAACCACAGTAGCCGCGGAGCGGTTACAGCATGTGTGTTCATATGCGCCTAGACAGTGTGTCAGCAGTTGGTTCTTATGCGTTACATCCGTACATAAAGTGCTTCTCCCGCTTTACAGATAGAATCAGATCGCTATCAACGCCAAGATCAAATTTTCATAATCCTTAGAGCGAAGTGTTTTTACAGTTTCAGCTCAAGGAAGGCTGTATGGGCGCTGGTCCAGGCAGTCTTGATCAATCTCACGGCCAAAACACGTGAATAGCTGCGATTGTGCGTCTGAACTAATGGCGTAAGCGCAACGCGCCAGCAAGCGCTGGGTGCTAGCGGCGTGTTCAGAGGCTCGCGGACTTGTGTGTCACTCAGTTGATACAGGGCGTTGGAGCTGCGCATTCAGACAGACGGCATGTCTCTGTCCGCCTTGCACCTTGAATCAACGGGCTGAAGCCGATTCTGTGGCCGGGAGAGTAGCCGCGCGGCTAACGCCCTCGGGGCTTATCGGTTTACCAGCCGTCTCCTGCCGGGGCCTCGGTGTCAGTGGATGCGAAGCGTCCGGGCTACATGCCCAGGCGGACGGTTTGACGCCTCGACGTGGGAACGATCACAGAAGCGTAACCCGTAGGGCGGGTGAAACCCGCCGATGGCCATTTTCTGCGGGTTGCACCCGCCCTACCTGGCTGCATATCCACCTAGGCGTGCTGCTCCAGGTACTCACTCAGAGCCTTGCGGGTCAGGTCGTTCAGGGAAATCCTGTGTCGGGTAGCGGCCACGCTGGCGGCCAGGTGCAGGTCGTGTCCTACCCGCACATTGAATGAGCCCTTGCACGGCACCTCTGGCTCTTGGTTAAGGGTTGAACAGGAGTCGAAGTAATCGTCGACAGCCTCGCGGAACGCCTGGGTCAGCTCAGCCACTGTCTCGCCCTCATAACTCACAAGAGCACGGATGAACTGGAGTTTGCCGAACAGGCAGTTATCTTCGGGGCTGGCCTCGATGGAGCCGTAGTAGCCCCGGTGTTGCAGCAGATTGTTCATCAAATCAACCCTCCCATTATCAGGTGTTCGATCACCTGACGTTTGGCCTAGGAGCCTGTCGGACTTAACGCTGTCCTACTGCGGAAAGCCGGATTCGGCCATTCTTGCTGCTCTTTCTCGTTAAATAGCTAGCTATTCGCCTCGAAAGACCAACAAAACTGACTCGAACCAGACTTTCCCTCGCTACGGACGGTCAAGTCCGACAGTCTCCTAGACTTCAGCTCATTTCCAGGATGGGGCTTGTGCATGTTGATCATCGCTCGCGGATCGCCGTTGTCGAACTTGACCCGGCTACCGTCCCCTTCGATCTGGCGGTAGCCCAGGCCACGCAACAACGCCTCCAGTTCCTGCCAGGTAAACGCGGCCTGCTTGTTCAGCAACTTGACGATCAGTTTCTCATGTCTCGACATGGCCCCTCCTTGGTGCGACTAACTTTAGTTGCATCAAGTCCTTTGGTCAACGGATCGCCACGCTGACCCGGTGTTCGCATCGCTGTGAGGATGGACGCTGGAGCGTCGAGGGCGACATTCCCATCATTTTTCCGCTTTCAAAATCGGCGGAGGCTGAAGTCAGCCAGAAATACATGACTACTTCAGACCATCCCTAATTGCATGTGCCTAACCCATTCTACGGGCTATCACTAAAATATGAACGGAATGAGTCGATAGCGAACGCCGCGCATGTACTCTTGATACAACGGGTCAAGAGCAAGGTGTGCTTCCTCTCGAAATATTCGTGCACAAAGAAATCCGATGGTTAGTGCGTAGATGGTGATATTCGCAGGCGATGTATTGGTCAGCACGTATCCTGTGAACGTCAGGCAATAACTGGCATAGATCGGATGACGCACAATGCGATACATCCAACTTGTCTTGATTTCCCGTTTTGCTGCAACGAGTGCAAAGCTGCGATTGAGAGACACCACACCTAGTATCTGAATTGTTGCTCCCACAAGGATTGCGACGCTTGCCCAGGGGAGTATTCCCCAGGTCGTTGGGCGGAAGAAGAGTGGAGCGAAAGTACCGCCAATCGCGACCAGCCAATCGAACGGGATGAGTGAAACGGTCTTTGGGTCACTTCGGAAGACATACAGGGCGGCTGTCAATGTTTCGGAGAAGCAGAATAAAAGAAGTGCCCACTCGTGCGTTTTCTGAAATTGCATCAAATGGGCGTAAGCAAAAAATCCCCATAACATTGCCAGGGCAACTCCGCTGTAATAATTGACTCGTCTCGATTGAAATATTTCTGGCAATGTGTTCATGTCGGCATGCTCCCTGTTGTCAGGTGAATAACCCAGATTGGCCAAGATGCGCTTTGAGTATTTCGAGTCAAACTCACTTGCATCTCCACAGACGTGATGATGAAGGCATGGACAGCTGCCGCAGTTCCGGCTTGTGGCCAGACATCAGGATGTATCTGGCAAACATTCGAAAGTGCAACCGCACAGTCTGAAGCTGACTGATTGTGTGTGAGATCGCACCCAGCAGTTGCGGAGCGCTACAGCAGGTGTGCTCATATGCACCTATAACACTGTGGTAAGCAGATGGTTCTCATGTGTTACAGCAAATGCCTCTCCCATATCACAAGTAGAGTCAGAACCTTATCAGCGCCAAGATCAAATTCTCATAAGCCTTAGAACGAAGCATTTTTACAGTTCCCGTCCGTGGAAGGCTGGCGGCCGCCGTTCCACGCAGTCCCGTGGCCCGGATGCAATCCGGGAAAGTCGCTGCAGAGCCCCCGGATTTCATCGGGCCACGGGTTGGGGCCTGCAGCTCATCGGCTGTGGAGACGGATCGTTCGGGGGTGTGTACCTACGAGGTGCGTGGGAAGGATCGAAGCTCTGCGTCGCCAGGTGGTTGCTACGGTGTAGTCGCTGGTGGGTGGACGCTGGAGCGTCGAGGGCTGCATTCCCACGCGGACGGTTCGACGCCTCGACGTGGGAACGATCAAGTTGATGACATTGCCGCCAGGCCTGGCCCTGCAAAAAACTACCAGTGATGTGCAAAAACCTCCTAACCGATCTTTGGGGCGGCAACTAGGGTTGAAGCAGGCGAAGCA
>NZ_FNCT01000015.1:0-69444 GCF_900100495.1 Pseudomonas benzenivorans | reverse complement strand
CCGCCAGGCCTGGCCCTGCAAAAAACTACCAGTGATGTGCAAAAACCTCCTAACCGATCTTTGGGGCGGCAACTAGGGTTGAAGCAGGCGAAGCACACACACAGGGAGTACATATACGGAGAACACCGCGACGCCTTCGCAGAAATGATCACTCGAGTGAGGTAACTGAGATGACTATTCAAGCAATCAAAACTTCGGTGCTGAAGTTCATCGAAGACGAGGATGGTTTAACGACCGTGGAATATGCCGTAGCCGGCGCCTTGGTTGCGGCTGCTGTAGTGGCGGCGTTCCGGGCGCTAGGGCTGCAGGTTGGCGTAGTAATCAATGGGCTGACAACGGCAATTGGTGGCTGATTAGGAGCGGCTCAGGAGCAGTTGTAATGGCTTTTGAAGAGATGTCTTCGACAGTCCTGCTGCTTGGGCTCGTGGGGTGGGCGGTGGTGAGCGACCTACGCTACCACCGCATCCCCAACCTGCTGGTTTTTCTGGGCCTGGCCCTGGGCTTGGTCAACCAGGCTTATACAGGTGGAATCGATGGGTTGGGCAACGGCGTGCTGGGAGTGCTGATTGGCTTTGCCGTTTTTCTCCCCCTGTACGCCCTGGGTGGCATGGCCGCCGGTGACGTCAAGCTGATGGCCATGGTCGGTGGATTTTTCCCCCCCGGTGATGCGCTTTGGGCGGCGCTTTACAGCCTATTCGCAGGGAGCCTGTGTGGCCTATTGATTGTGCTGGCACACGGCCAGGTTAGGCGAACACTGATGCGCTACTGGCTGATGTTACAGGCTAGGGCCTATCTGGATCCTGCGGCGGATGAGGTGGCCGGTAAGCCTTTTCCTTACTCGGTTGCAGTTTTATTTGGAACTCTACTAGTGGTTTTTTGATGTTCGTCGGTCGATCGGCAGTTCGGGAGGCAAACCATGCAAGCGTTGAGTGCTGTCGGCAATAACCAGGAAGGCCTCGATCCGATCCAGTGCCTGGCGCCGCAGCCGCGCAGCGTGGCGGAAACCGGACTGGCGGACAACTTTCTCGGCGATCTGGTGTGCAAGCATCTGCACGACGCCGGGGTGCTGGATATGGCGCAACTGGTCGAGCGCCTGGCGCTGACCGGTTCGGTATTGGAGGAGGTACTCGGCTACCAGCGCAAGGACGGGCGTATCGAGGTGCTCGGGCAAAACACTGGGCAGGGCCTGCGTTTCGGCCTGACCGAACGCGGTCGCAGTGCGGCCAAGGATGCCCTGGCGCGCAGCGGCTATATCGGCCCGGCGCCTTACCCGGTGGAGCGTTACCGGCAACTGCTGGCTGCCCAGACGGTGCACAACAGCCGGATCGACGGCCAGGCCATGCGCGAGGCGTTCGCCGGAGTGGTGCTGCAGGACGAACTGCTCGACCAGCTCGGCCCGGCGATGAACTCAGGCCGGGCGATCATGATTTACGGGCCGGCCGGTACCGGCAAGACCTATATCAGCCAACGGCTGATCCGCCTGTTCAATGAGGCGGTATGGATACCCCACGCCATCGCCATCAACGAGGCGGTGGTGGAGATCTTCGATCCCCAGGTGCACGAGCCGCTGCCGGTCGAGGCAGGGCAGCGCAGCCTGCGCATCGACCAGGGCATCGATCGGCGCCTGCTGCGCTGCCGGCGGCCGATCATCATCACCGGCGGCGAACTGACCCTGGATATGCTGGATATCCGCTTCGACCCCTACACTCGCCTGTACCAGGCGCCGCTGCAGCTCAAGGCGAGCAACGGCATCTTCATCATTGACGACCTTGGTCGTCAGCGGGTGGCGCCGGTGGACCTGTTCAACCGCTGGATCGTGCCGATGGAGGAGAAGAAGGACTACCTCAACCTGGGTGGTGGCCGCCACTGCGAGATTCCCTTCGACCTGATACTGGTGTTCTCCACCAACCTCAATCCGCTGGAGCTGGCCGACGAGGCCTTTCTCCGGCGGATCGGCTACAAGCTGCATTTCGACCACCTGCAAGAGGATGAGTACCAACGCATCTGGCAGCAGGAGTGCGAAAAACTCGGCATTCCCTACGACCCCGAGCTGGTGGCCTATGCCATCGAGCGCCTGCATCGCGTGGAGGCCAGGCCGCTGCTGCCTTGCCACCCGCGCGACCTGCTGGGCATGGCGCTGGACCGCCAGCGCTACGAGGGCGTGGATGACTCGCAAGCCCTTTCACCGAAGACGCTGATCTGGGCCTGGCGCAACTATTTCGTCAGCCTGAAGGCCAGTTGAATCAAGGAGGCACCGCCATGAACGCACGCACGCTTATGTTGATCGGTCTTTCACTCGTCCTCGGCTTGGGCGCCGCCTTCCTGGCCAATAACTGGCTGAGCGCGCGGCTCAATGCCAGCCCTGACGACAACCTGAAGAACGTGGTGGTGGCCACGCTGGAGATCCCCTTCGGGCAGATGGTCGAGGCCCAGCACGTCACCCTGGTGCGCATGCCCAAGGACACGGTGCCGGACGATGCCTTCGACGCCACCGAGAAGGTGACGGGCAAGATCGCCACCTTCGCCATGCTGCGCGGCGACATCGTCCGCGGCGCGCGCCTGGCCGAGCATCTCGGCGGCAGCACGCTGGCCTCGCTAATCGAGAAGGATAAACGCGCGATCTCGGTGCGGGTGGACGACGTAGTCGGGGTCGGCGGCTTCCTGCTGCCGGGCAACCGGGTCGACGTGCTGGCCACCAAGAAGGTCGGCAATGGCAACAGTGATGCCCGGTCGGAAACCATCCTTGAGGATCTCCGAGTGCTGGCCGTGGACCAGACTGCCAGTACCGACAAGACCCAGCCGGTGGTGGTTCGTGCGGTGACCCTGGAAATGACCAGCGAAGAGGCGGAAATCCTGGTCAAGGCGCAAACCGAAGGGAACCTGCAATTGGCTCTGCGCAACCCGCTGGATAACCAGAAGAAGCCAATGCCGCCGGTAGAGGAAGCGGTGGCCATGGTGGAGGCGCCAGCGCCCAAGCCAGCGCCCAAGCCAGTGGTACGCCGCAGCGGTGGTGGCGGTGGTGGCATCACCATTATCCGCGGCATTGATGTGCAGTCGACTAAAGCTCAGCTTTAACCCCCGACCCTCACCCCTAAGCCGGACGCCCCAGCCCCTCTTCCGGAGGGAGAGGGGAGAAAAGCACTGGGAGAGGGGAGAAGAAGTAACGGCATCGGCTGATCCGGTGCACCTGTAAGCAGGCAAAGCGGCATACCAAGCAAGGAGTAGGGCATGGATATCATCCGGAGACTCGGGTCATACGCGCTGTACATACTAGGCGCCGGGCTATTGTCGAGCGTCGCGCTGCAGGCTGCCGAGCCGGTTCCGGTGCCGGCGGTCAGTGCCATGCCGGCGGCGAACGTCAGCAATATTCAGGTGCCGATCTACAAGTCACGGGTGCTGACTACCCGCGCGCCGGTGAAGAAGGTCTCGGTCGGTAACCCGGAAATCGCCGATATCCTGGTCACCAGCCCGACCCAGTTGTACCTGCTCGGGCGTGCCCTGGGCAGCACCAACGTGCTGCTCTGGGATGGCAGCAACCGGTTGATCGACAGCCTCGACCTCGAGGTGGTGCACGACCTCGGCGGGCTGAAGAGCAAGCTGCACGAACTGTTGCCCAATGAGCGGGTCGAGGTGTACAGCGCCCAGGGCGCATTGGTGCTGCGTGGCCAGGTGAGCAGTGCAGCGGCGATGGACAGTGCGGTGAAACTGGCCAAGACCTATACCGCGCAAACCGCCAGTATCGTGCAGGGTGAAGGCGAGGCAGCGGTGGCGGCGCCGACCCAGTCGCTGGAGGTGATCAACCTGATGACCATCGGCGGCAGCCAGCAGGTGATGCTGGAGGTCAAGGTGGCGGAGATGAAGCGCAGCCTGCTCAAGAGCATCAACATGCGCTTCAACGCCCTGGACTTCGGCTCTTCCAGCCGCTGGTCCACGGGAGGCTTCAATAATGGAGTTGGGCCAGCTGGGATCCCGATAGGATTCGTTCCCGATCCCGTAAACGACGGGTTTATCGTTCCCGATCCGACCAGCCTGATCGGCAGCGGCAAGGGCTTCCTCGGTCAGTTCCTCTCGGAGAACTTCCTCTTCAACGTGGTGCTGGAGGCGGCCAAGGACAACGGTTCGGCCAAGGTGCTGGCCGAACCGACCCTGACCACCCTGACCGGACAGCAGGCCGAGTTCATTTCCGGCGGCGAGTTCCCCATCCCTGTGTCCGACGAGGATGGCATCACCATCGAGTTCAAGGAGTTCGGCGTCGGGGTGAAATTCCTCCCGGTGGTGCTGGATTCCGGACGGATCAACCTCAACCTGAATGTCTCGGTCAGCGAGTTGGTGACGGCCAATAGCCTGGTGGTGGATACCGGGTCGGGCAGCGTGGTAGGCGATGAGGTCTCCCTGCTGGTGCCGGCGTTGACCAAGCGCAGTGCGCAGTCCACGGTCGAGCTGGGCAATGGCCAGACCATCGCCATCGCCGGTTTGATCAGCGAGAACACCCGCGACTTCGTCAGCCGCTTCCCGGGGCTGGGCGATATCCCGGTGCTCGGCCATCTGTTCCGCAGTCAGGAGTTCGTCAACGGCGAAACCGAACTGGTGATCCTGGTCACGCCGCACCTGGCCAAGCCGGTGGATGCCCGCACCGTGCGCCTGCCCACCGAGAAATTCGTCGAGCCGGGTGATGTGGACTTCTACCTGCTCGGCAAGACCAAGGGCCGCGAAATGGGCCGTCCGGTGCCGGTCAGCCTCGGCGTCAGCGAGGGCAGTTTCGGCCACGATTTGAATTGACACGTAGGGTGGAATCCCCCGCAGGGGCTTCCGCCGGTTACCGCGCAATACCGCGGTGAACGACGGATTACGCTTCGCTAATCCATCCTACGGGTTAGCGGCCAGGTCAATTTCGCAAGGGTGGTTCGCCTAGGCGGGCCGCACAGGATCAACCAGTGGAGGCAACCACTATGAAACGCATGATCGTTCTGACGCTGCTGTTGCTGGTATCCGCCCTGTCCGGTTGCATGACCTACGACGAAGGGCGGGTCGGCACCTTGGGCTCCAGCGTGTACGAGACCCACTACCAGCAGATCGCCGACAAGGACCTGGCCGCCAATCCGGGCACCGAGGTTTCGCCGACCGGCACCGATGGCCCGGTAACCGAAAGAGTCATGGATGGCTACCGCGGGGTGACCGGCGATGCGGCCCAGGTCGGTCAACCCATCCAGATCAATATCGGTAACTGAGGGTCATGGCCATGAATCCCTGTACTCAACGGCCGTTCACTGCGACGCCGGGGCGTCAGCGGGGAGCGGTGATGGTGCTGATCGTGATCGCCCTGGCCTCCCTGCTGTTGATGGGCGCCCTGGCGCTGGACGGCGGGCATATGTTGCTGAACAAGACGCGCCTGCAGAATGCCGTGGACGCCGCCGCCCTCAGCGGCGCCAAGACCTTGCAGCAGGTGACGGGCAGCGGCAATGCCTCCACGGTGACGCGGGATGCGGCGCTCAACACCCTGTCACTCAATGCCAGTGCCAGCGGCAATGGTGAGCTCAGCACAGGCATTGCCGGCAGTGGTGGGGTGGGAGCTTTCGCCATAGTCGAGCTGTCGAACAGCGTATACGGCCCATTCTCCTTTCCCGGTCCGGTGGATGCCAGCTATGTGCGGGTGACGGTGCCGGACTACTCGCTGGCCGGGTTCTTCTGGAATCTCGCCCAGTCCTTTTCTGCCGGCAACCTCGGCGACAAGGCGGTGGCCGCCATCGCCACTGCCGGGCCGAGCCCCTCCGCCATGCCGTGCAGGATCGAACCGATCCTGGTCTGTGGCGACCCCGATCAGTACGACCCCGCGAGCGGTAATTTCTGGGGCTATGGCTTCGGCGAACTAAAGGTGCTCAAGAGCGCGGCCGGCGATGAGGCGGAAATAGGTCCCGGCAACTTCCAGTTGCTGCGCCTAGATGGCGCCACCGGGGCCAACGACCTGCGCGATGACCTGGCGGGCGGCATCGACAAGTGCAATGTGGTAGGCGAGGAGGCGGAAACCGAGCCGGGCAATACCGTGGGGCCGGTGGCTCAGGGGTTGAATACCCGCCTGGGGGAATATGCCGGGGGAATGAGTGCTAACGACTACCCTCCAGACTGGGTCACCGATTTCACCAGCCCGCGGGTGACCTATAACGACAGCACCGCACCGCCCCAAGTGGAATACGAGGGCGAGGTGGTCACTTCCAGCGACGGCAATTTGTCTACGAGCAGTGCCGAGTTGTTCGACTACAACGACTGGCTGGAGGCCAGTACTGCCTGTGCCGCTTCTGGAACCTGCTCGGGCGCTTACGAGCGGCGAATTCTTACCCTTGTCATCGGAAATTGCGACGGCGCGTCCGGCGGGCAGACCTCGGTGCCGGTGCTGGGCTTCGGTTGCTTCTACCTGATGCAGACGGTCAAGCAGTCGGGAGTTGAGGCGCAGGTATTTGGCCAGTTCATCAGCGAATGCGAGGGCGATGGTTATGCCGGTGCCACGCCAGCGGACGATGTCGGGCCGAACATCATCCAGTTGTACAAGACCTATTTCAGCGGCGTGTCGACGCCGAGCCCCGACTCTTAGGTAGGTGCGCATGGTAATAGGGACTGTGTAGCCCGGATGAAATCCGGGGGAAACGCAGCCTGATGCAACTCCGGTCCCGGATTGCGTCCGGGCTACGAGGCTGCAACAAGGTTGTTCGGATGCAATTCGGGGAGGTGGGAGCGCCCCGTGAACGCTGTTCCCGGATTGCATCCGGGCTACGAGGTTGAGTGGTAAGCCCAGTTACTGGGAGGTGTGCCATGCACAGTCATTCATTCAAGCCCGGCCAGGCCCAGCGCGGTGTGGCCATGGTCGAATTCGCCATCGCCTTGCCGCTGCTGTTGCTGTTGCTGCTGGCCATCGCCGAGTTCGGCCGCATGCTCTACCACTACAACAACCTGCTGCAGGCCAACCGCGATGCGGTGCGCTACCTGGCCGGAGAGGCCTGGAATGGCAATCTCGGCCAGGTCGTGATCGACCCGGTGGTGGAGGCCAGGACCAAGAATCTCGCGGTCTACGGTGTGCCCGTGCCCCAGTCCGGCAGTGAGGTGGTGCCGGGGTTGACCACTGCCAACGTGACGGTCGGCGCGGTGGGCAGCGAACATGTCCGGGTCAGTACCAGCTACCAGTTCCAACCGGTGATCGGCAACAGCCTGCCGGCGTTGATCGGCAATGCCATCCCGCTGAACGTCCAACTGGTGGCCACCACCGTGATGAGGGGGCTGTGATGAAGGCGATAAGCAAACGGCGCATGGGCGGGGTGTATGTGGTGGAGTTCGCCATTATCGGCCTGCTGTTGTTCATCCTGCTGTTCGGCGTGCTGGAAATGGGGCGTTTGCATTTCACCGTCAATGCCCTGGACGAGGTGGTACGCCGTGGCGCGCGCCTGGCGGCGGTATGCGATATCAGCGACCCGGTGATCTTGCGCCGGGCGATTTTCAACGCGGCCACCGACAGCGGCGCGAGTTCGCTGATCGGTAGCCTGGAAACTGCCGACCTGACCCTCGTTTACCTGGATGAGAACGGCGTGGTCGTGCCCAGTCCGGGCGACCTTGTCGGCGCCGGCGGCTTCAGTGCCATCCGCTATGTGCAGTTGCGGGTGGAAAATTTCCCCCATGAGTTGCTGATTCCTGGGTTTGGCGGGGTGTTCACCCTGCCGGCATTCAGGTCGACCATTCCCCGCGAAAGCCTCGGCCGCCATGCCGAGGAAGGCGTAGTTCCGGAGATCACACCATGTTGAATCTCAGAGAAGCCCCCGCACCAACCAGTTCGCCGAGTAAGCAGGGATTGCACCTGTTGATCAGCAGTCGCGATGCAGGCGCGTTGCAACATCTGCAAGGTATCTGCCGGCGCATCCCTGGTTTGCAGGCGGATACCCGCCTGGTAAGCAACGGCCATACCGACCCGCTCTATGGCCTGGAGAAACTGCCCGATTTTCTCTTGCTGCGGGTCAGCCACCTGTGGCGCGAGGAGTTGGCGGCTCTGCTGCAGCATCCGCCACACGAGCGCCCGCCGCTGCTGGTGTGTGGTCCGCTGGAGGAGCGCGAGGGCATCCGCTTGGCGATGCAGGCCGGCGCCCGCGACTTCTTGCCGGAGCCGGTGGCCGCCGAGGAATTGCTAGCCGCTTTGGGCCGCATGGTCACGGAGGCTCGCGCCAACAGCAACTCGGGCGGCAAGCTGGTGGCGGTGATGAACGCCAAGGGCGGTTCCGGCGCTACCCTGCTGGCCTGCAACCTGGCCCATCAACTCAGTGCCAAGGGCGGCAATACCCTGCTGCTGGACCTCGACCTGCAATTCGGCAGCGTGGCCCATTACCTGGATGTGCATCCCGCCCATAGCCATGTCGAGGTGCTGCAACAGATAAGCGAAATGGACAGCGTGGCGCTGCGCGGTTTTTGCAGTCATTTCAGCCCGACCCTGCATGTGTTGGGCGGCCGCGAGAACGAGCTGTGCCTGCCGCAGGATGTGCATATCGAGCAGCTCGAGGCGTTGCTGAAGCTGGCGCGCAGCACCTACGACTGGGTGGTGGTGGACCTGCCGCGGCAGATCGACCACCTCACCGGCATTACCCTGGAGGAGGCCGACCGGGTCTATATCGTGGTGCAGCAGAGCCTCAGCCACCTCAAGGATGCCAGCCGCCTGGCGCGCATCCTGCGCGATGAGCTGGGGGTGCGCGGTGAAAACCTGCAGGTGGTGGTCAACCGTTACGACAAGGCAGCGCCGATCAGCCTGCGGGATATCGGCACGGCGCTGCGCTGCAGCGAACTGCAAAAACTGCCCAATGACTTCGCGATGGTCAGCCAGAGCCAGAACACCGGCGTGCCCCTCGATCTGCAGGCGCCGCGCGCGCCGATCACCCTTGCGCTGCACGAACTGAGCAAGGAGTTGCTCGGCAAGCCGGTAGACGCCGAACAAGGCATGTTCAAGCGCGTCTTCAGCCGCTTTTTCGGGGAGTGAACAACATGCTCAGCGAATTCCGTAATCGCCTGCGTCAGCAACCTATCAAGGCTGTGGAGACGACTCCTGCCGAACCGACTGGCAAGGGCACGCCTGACAAGGACATGATGGCCTGGGAACACTCCACCCCGGCCGAACTCTACGAGACCAAGACCCATCTAAGCCTGGTGGAGGCCGAGTGGCGCGAGAAGATCTACCAGCAGTTGCTCAAGGTCATGGACCTGTCCCTGCTGGATTCCCTGGAGCAGGCCGATGCCGTGCGGCAGATTCGCGATATCTGCCTGCGCCTGCTCGAGGACCATAGCGCGCCGGTAAGCGCGACCAGCCGCCAGTTGATCATCAAGCAGATCACCGACGAGGTACTCGGCCTGGGGCCGTTGGAGCCGTTGCTGGCCGACCACAGCGTGTCGGATATCCTGGTCAACGGGCATGCCTCGGTGTATGTCGAGCGCCACGGCAAGCTGCAGCAGACCGATGTGCGCTTTCGCGACGACCAGCACTTGCTGAACATCATCGACCGCATCGTTTCCAGCCTGGGGCGGCGCATCGACGAGTCCTCGCCGCTGGTCGACGCGCGGTTGAAGGACGGCTCGCGGGTCAATGCGATCATCCCGCCGTTGGCCATCGACGGGCCAAGCGTGTCGATCCGCCGCTTCGCGGTGGATTTGCTCAGCTCCGAGAGCCTGGTGGAGATGGGCACCCTGACCCCGGCCATCGCCCTGATGCTCAAGGGTATCGTCCGTGGGCGGCTGAATGTGCTGATCTCCGGCGGTACCGGCAGCGGCAAGACCACCATGCTCAATGTGCTGTCCAGCTTCATTCCGCATAACGAGCGCATCGTCACCATCGAGGACTCGGCCGAGCTGCAGTTGCAGCAACCGCATGTGGTGCGTCTGGAAACCCGTCCGTCGAACATCGAGGGGCGCGGCGAGGTCAATCAGCGCGAACTGGTGCGCAACAGCCTGCGCATGCGCCCGGACCGCATCGTCATCGGCGAGGTGCGCGGCGCCGAGGCGCTGGACATGCTCACGGCGATGAACACCGGCCACGACGGCTCGTTGACCACCATCCACGCCAATACCGCGCGCGACGCCCTGGGGCGGATCGAGAACATGGTGTCGATGACCGGCGCCACCTTCCCGATCAAGGCCCTGCGCCAGCAGATCGCCTCGGCCATCGATGTGGTGATCCAGCTCGAGCGCCAGGAGGATGGCAAGCGGCGCCTGGTCAGCGTGCAGGAGATCAATGGCATGGAGGGCGAAATCATCACCATGACCGAGATCTTCTCGTTCGTCCGCCGCGGCATGGGCGAGCACGGCGAAGTGCTCGGCGACTACCGGCCAACCGGCATGGTGCCGGCCTTCCGCGAGGTGATGGGCAAGCGCGGTATCGAGCTGCCGCTGAACATGTTCCGGCCGGAATGGATGGAGGGGCAGCCATGAACCAGATCCCCAGCGAATTCATCTTGGCGTTCCTTGGCATGGTGTTCACCGCGGTGTTCCTCCTCAGCCAGGGGCTGGTGGTGCCGGTATTCGGCGAGGCAGGCAGGGTGCGCAAGCGCATCCGCGGCCGCCTGCACGTGCTGGAGCGGGCCAGCGACCTGCCGAATATGCAGACTGTATTGCGCCAGAAATACCTCAGGCGCCTTTCGCCGCTGGAGGCCTGGCTGGAGCAGTTGCCGGCGATGGAGGCCCTGTCGCAGATGATCGAACAAGCGGGGCATGACTACCGTGCCTACCGGGTGTTGCTGCTCGGGCTGATCCTGGGCGTGACTGCAGGGCTTGTGCTGTGGTCGTTCACCCAAGTCTGGTGGCTGGCGCTGCCGGTGGCCTTGGCGGTGTGCTGGCTGCCGCTGCTGAAAGTCGCCAGCGACCGGGGCAAGCGTTTCGCCCAGTTCGAGGAGGATTTGCCGGATGCCCTGGATGCGATCTGCCGAGCCCTGCGCGCCGGCCATCCGTTCAACGAGACCCTGCAACTGGTGGCCGAGGAGCACAAGGGGCCGGTGGCCCATGAGTTCGGCCTGACCTTCGCCGATATCAACTACGGTAACGACGTGCGCCGGGCCATGCTCGGCCTGCTCGAGCGCATGCCGAGCATGACGGTGATGATGCTGGTGACCTCGGTGCTTATCCACCGCGATACCGGCGGCAACCTGACCGAGGTACTGACACGCCTGAGTAGCCTGATCCGTGGACGGTTCCGTTTTCAGCGTAAGGTCAAGACCATGTCGGCAGAAGGGCGCATGTCAGCCTGGGTGCTGGTTTCTGTTCCCTTTGTATTAACCGCGCTGATCATGTTGACGACCCCGGAATATATGCCGGTATTGATCAAGGATCCTCTTGGCCAGAAGCTAGTGATGGCGGCCTTCGTCGCCATGCTGTTGGGGATACTGTGGATCCGCAAGATCATCCGCATCCAGGTTTAAGCACAGGCAGAGGAGGTATATGTCATGGACTATCTGCTGAGTTTGCTCAACCGAGTGGTGGGCAACGAGGAACTGGTGCGGCTGTTGTTCGTCGGCGCCATCGGCCTGAGCGCGGTACTCGCCGTGGTTACCTTGGCCATGCTGGTACTGGGCTTGCGCGACCCGGTGCAGCGGCGCCTGACCCTGATCAAGCGCGGGCATGGCGGCTTGGCCGTCGGCCAGGAAGCGCCGAGTAACCTGCAACTGATGCTGGAGCAGGTGGGCCAACGCTTCAACAGCGGTGAGGAGGGGCAGGAGTCCGCTACCCGCACCCTGCTGACCCATGCCGGTTATCGCTCGCCTGCGGCGGTGCAGACCTACTGGGCGGTGCGGCTGTTATCGCCGTTGGTGCTGGTGGGTATTACCCTGCTGGCATTGCCGCTGGTCCCCAAGTTGTCGCTGCTCTTGGGCATCGCGCTGGTGGTTGCGGCGGCCGGTGTCGGCTGGCTGGTGCCGGCCGCCTATGTCGATAAGCGCAAGCAGGCACGCATGAGGCGGTTGCTGGTGGCCTTTCCCGATGCCCTGGACCTGATGGTGGTGTGCGTGGAGTCGGGGTTGGCCTTGCCTCAAGCCATCGAGCGGGTGGCCGAGGAGATGTCGGTCAGCCAGCCGGAGCTGGCGGTGGAGCTGGCCCTGGTCAATGCGGAGATCCGCGCCGGCATCGCCAGCACCGAAGCGCTCAAGAATCTGGCCGAACGCACCGGGCTGGAGGACATTCGCGGTTTGGTCAGCTTGCTGTCGCAGAGCATCCGCTTCGGCACCAGCGTGGCCGACACCCTGCGCATCTATGCCGAGGAGTTCCGTGACAGGCGCACCCAGGCGGCCGATGAGCAAGCGGCGAAAATCGGCACCAAACTTATATTCCCACTAGTCTTGTGCATATGGCCGAGTTTTTTCTTGGTGGCCATCGGTCCCGCCATCATTGGGGTGCTAAAAGTCTTCGGGAAGGTGTGAAATGAAAAGGATCAGTCTGCTGTTGGCCATGACGGCCGTGCTGTCAGGATGTCAGACCAAGGCGCCGGAACCGACGCTCGATACCCGCTCGGTCTATGCCGGCGACAATTCGCTGCTGTATCAGGTGCGCAAGACGATCACTTCTGCCGACCAGGCCATGCAGATGGCGGCGATGGCCTACCAGGCCGGCGATCTGGATCAGTCGCTGTTCCAGTATCTGCGCGCCATCGAGCTGGATCCGGAGCGTTACGAGGCACTGGTCTGGGTTGGCCGCATCCACCGCGAACGGGGCAATAGCCAACTCGCCGAGATGGCTTTCGCCGATGTGCTGACGAGTGATCCGGATAACCTCGACGCCCTGGCGGAGATGGGCTTGCTGAAGCTCGCCCAGCGCGATCATGAGGGGGCGCAGAAACTGCTGACCAAGGCGGTCGCGCTGGATCAGCAGCGCCTCGGCAACGGCAAGGGCGATGAACCGCCAGCGGTAGCCGAGCTCAAGGTGGACAGCAAGTCGCCGCTGAAGGTCTACAACGGACTGGGCATACTCGCCGACCTGCGCAACGACTTCCCGCTGTCCGAGGCTTATTACCGCTTGGCCATGCTCATCGAGCCGCGCTCGGTGCTGGTGCAGAACAGCCTGGGCTATTCCTATTACCTGGCCGGGCAATGGCCTGAAGCCGAGCGCACCTACCAGCGCGGCATCAGCTATGACTCGGCGTACCAGCCGCTTTGGCGCAACTATGGCTTGCTGCTGGCAAGGATGGAGCGCTACGAGGAGGCTATTTCCGCATTCGAGCAAATCGGCAAGCCTGCCCAGGCCAGTAACGATGTTGGCTATATCTGCCTGGTGGAAGGCAAGCTGGATGCGGCTGAGCAGTTCTTTCGCAGTGCCATCGAACAATCGCCGGCGCATTACGCCACCGCCTGGGATAACCTCAACCGGGTTCAGCAAGTCAGGCGGATTCGCCAGATGGGTGGCAACCCAGGCTCCGTAGCGACCGCTCCGCTGGAGGAGCCGGTGGCGCGGTAAGTGCCTGCGCCTAATCACTGCTTTTGTAGGGAGGGGCTTTAGCCGCGAAGCTTTTGCAGGTACTTCGAAAGCATTCGCGGCTAAAGCGGCACGCCGCCCGGCCCCTCCTACAGATTTGCGCTGTCGCCGCTCAGTGAGCTGATCGTTCCCACGTCGAGGCGTCGAACCGTCCGCGCGGGAATGCGGCCTGTGACGCTCCAGCGTTCCCCTGGTGATTGCAGCGCAGCAACCGACCCTGCGGACGCGGAGCGTCCGGGGGAAACGCGCCCACGCTGGAACGTGGGTGCGATCATTCAATGCGGGGCAGGCGGGCTTTTGTGGGAGGGGGCTTTAGCCGCGAAAGCTTTTGCGGGTGCTTCAAAAGCGTTCGCGGCTAAAGCGGGACGCCGCCCGGCCCCTCCTACAGGGTTGCGCTGTCGCTGCTCAGTTGACCGCGTCGGTCAGCGCTTTGGCCGGTACATATTTGACGACTTTCTTGGCGGCGATCTGGATGCTCTGGCCGGTCTGCGGGTTGCGTCCGGTGCGGGCCGGGCGC
This sequence comes from Pseudomonas benzenivorans, assembly GCF_900100495.1. Lineage (GTDB taxonomy): Bacteria > Pseudomonadota > Gammaproteobacteria > Pseudomonadales > Pseudomonadaceae > Aquipseudomonas > Aquipseudomonas benzenivorans. The sequence goes on along the minus strand of NZ_FNCT01000015.1, from coordinate 55,460 downwards.
TCACTGACTTTCAGCTTGCCGATGCCCGGCAGGGTGATTTCGTCGCCGTTTTCCAGGGCATCGCTGACGATCTCGCTGAGCTGCTCGAGCGCTGCGCGCACGGTGGCTTTCTGGGTGTCGATGGCTTCTGCGATGTCGCTGATCAGTTGATCTTTGGTCATGGCCATGTTGTTGCTCCTTGAGGTGAGGGGGCGCTATGAATGCCCGGCGCAGGTTACTGCGATTTTGCGTGGCAGACATTGCTTCAGGACAGATTCCGGGCACTCGGGAGTTGATTCTGACTCCCCGTCACCTTGGAAATTCCCTGCCGGCTAGCGCCTTTGCCTGCCTGACCTCAGCGCGGAAACCAGTGCCGCGTGCGGTTGGCGATGCTGCACAGCGACAGCATCACCGGCACTTCGACCAACACGCCGACTACCGTCGCCAGCGCCGCCCCCGAATGCAGGCCGAACAGGGCGATAGCCACGGCCACCGCCAGTTCGAAGAAGTTCGAGGTGCCGATCAGGCAGGCCGGCGCGGCGATACGGTGCGGCAACTTCCACCACAGCGCCCAGGCAAAGCCGATGGCGAAGATGCCGTAGCTCTGCAAGGTCAGCGGAATGGCGATCAGCAGGATGATCAGCGGCTTGTCGAGGATGGTCTGGGCCTGGAAGGCGAACAGGATCACCACGGTGGCAAGCAGGCCAAGCACCGAGAATGGCTTGATCCGGTGCAGGAAGCCGTCGTAGCTGTCCTGCCCGCGGTCGAGCAGGGCGTGGCGTACCAGCACTCCGGCGGTCAGCGGCGCCACCACATACAGCAAGGTTGAAAGCAGCAGGGTCTCCCAGGGTACGCTGATGTCGGTAACACCGAGCAGAAAGGCGGCAATCGGTGCGAAAGCGAAGACCATCACCAGATCGTTCACCGACACCTGTACCAGGGTGTAGGCCGCATCGCCCCTGGTCAGCTGGCTCCAGACGAAGACCATGGCGGTGCAGGGCGCCACACCGAGCAGAATCATCCCGGCGATGTATTCCTGGGCACTCTGCGGGTCGACGAAGGGGGTGTACAGGTATTCGAAGAACAGTACACCGAGGGCGGCCATGGTGAAGGGTTTGATCAGCCAGTTGATTGCCAGGGTCATGAGCAGCCCGCGCGGCTCGCGACCGACGGCTTTGATCGAAGCCAGGTCGATTTGCACCATCATCGGGAAGATCATCACCCAGATCAGCAAAGCGACCGGCAGGTTGACCTTGGCCACCTCCAGTCCTGCTAGCGTTTCGAACAGGCCTGGCAGCAGGCTGCCGAGCACTACGCCGGCGCCGATGCAGAGGGCAACCCATAGGCTCAGGTAGCGTTCGAATAGCCCCAATGGGTTGCTCGGGGCGATGGCGGCGGTGGTCATGCGGTTGTTGTCGTCCCTGTCGTCGAGGGGCACGTGCAGTGGCTATCGAATGCGCGCGTGCAATTGGTTGTAGGCCTTGTCGATGGGGTGCTACGCGGACTGGGCCGGGAATGTCCCCATGTGCTTGCAGGGCCTCAGGCGCCGAAATTGACTCATTGCACCAGCCACACAGATAAGTGGGGTTAATATGCGTTTTAGCGTATGTGTTGGTGGGTGATAAGGCAAGCGCTGGTACGCGTTGGTGCGAAGGGGGCTGCAGCGAATGCAGCTGCGAAAGCGGGGCTAAGTGCTTGAAGCAGTTGTAAGTTCAAAACAAGCCGGTACAATGGCGCGGCTCGCCGCCTGGCGGGCAGCGTTATGGTGGCCCTGCCGGTCCCCCCGCAACGATCAGCCGTGAACCCGGTCAGGCCCGGAAGGGAGCAGCCGCAGCGGTGACATTGTGTGCCGGGGTGTGGCTGGTGGGGTCCACCTCCATCTCTAAACCCGTTCGGGTTTGACGTGCGTAATCCTCAGCGAATTTCTTGCGGCATCCAGCTTCAGGCTTTTGCCTGCCTGTCTGGTTATTGGACGATCGGTTAGGCGTAGGAGCGGCCCATGGCCGCGAAGATGCCGCAAGCATGTAAGGTGCGCGGGGCCCCCAGGCCGTGCGCACCAAGCGCCCTCCAAGCCAGCGGTGCGCACGGCGCACCCTGCGCGAATCGACCGTGCCAGATCCTGCGAACCCGTTTTACGCGCGCAGCGCTGGCATCCCCGGCAATCTGCAAGGAACAAAAAAGCCCCGCTCCATCGGGCTATGGGCGGGGCTTTTTGTGGTTCAGCGGTGTCAGGCGTTGTGGTAGCTGAGCACGCTGTCTTGTTCTTTCAGGGCTTTGCGCATTTCTGCGGGGATATTGCCGGAGCGTACGGCGAGTTCCAGGCGGATATCTTCCAGGCTTTGCGCAAAGGCTTGCGGGTCATTCAGTTGGCTGGCGCTGAGCACGCGGCTGTAGGCAGTGGCATCGGCCTTGTCTAGCAAGGAGAGAATGATGCTGCCGTCCGGGCGTGGCGGGCTGAATGTGGCGCGCAAGGGGGCGAACAAGCGCTCGACGAGCTGGCGATTGGTGTTGTCCATGAACGTACTCCATCCTGAGGGTGACAACCTGTGACCTCCAGGTTGCTGCGAAGTTCGATCTAACGGGCATGCCGCGAGAAGCACCCCGAATCATCAAAGCCTTTGCGGCACGCCCGCTTCCCTCATCCGGCGCTTCGCGCCACCTTGACCCACAGGGATGTGGCGAATGCGGCACTCCCGCCGGGAGCGGGAGCCGCCTCCCGGAGGGAGAAGGGCATGAGGATGGCGTCGCTGCGCGACTTTCACGTTAATCGGCCTGTCAGGCCGCCAGGGACTGGCGCGCGCGCTGGATCACCTGTTGCAGCGATGCACCGCTGTACTGGCCGGGATACAGGCGTTGACTGTGCTGGGCAATGCCGGCGTGATTGACGATGGTGAAGCTGAAGCTGCCTTTACGGGCGGCCTGAATGCGGCAATCGAGCGGCGCAAAGGCGCTGGAGAGGGTGCGAATGGCATCCTGAATTTGATGTTGAGTATTCATTTTCTGGGTATTTCCTAAAACAACGGGCGCGTCATTGCGCTGAATAAAGCTCCAAACTATCGACCTTGAGGCCGAAGGCATAGGTGTGATCGGAGCGAAGTTGCGCGTTAAAGTTCCGCTTGGACGGTGCTTGAACGGGTCGGTACTTCGGAGGCAGGCTTGAGTCAACGCTTGGGCGAGACGGCCTGATCAGTCAGCAGGTTGGGTCAGGGTTGAGAGCTGTGCGGCATCGCTTGATGGGGCGGATGCGCTCTTTACCTGGGATCCATCGAGGGGGCCGGAAGGCCTGGTTGACTTACAGCGTGGTACGAACGCTGCGGATGGTAACCGCTTGGTCAAACTTTAGCCAGCTTAATCTTGGCAATGCCACAGTTGCGTGTTGGAGCCGGCTCCGATCAAGTGTTGAAGGCAGCCCAGCTGTGCCGTCTCAAGGATCACCGACTCGATGCCATGAGCATGTGGGGCGCCCGGGCTGGGCATCGGATGCAATTTGCCCCATGCTCCGTTAGGATTAGCCCACTTTTGCTTTCTTCTCGTGACGGGTTTCGATGAGTTATCAGGTTCTTGCACGCAAGTGGCGCCCGCGTTCGTTCCGCGAAATGGTCGGCCAGACCCATGTGCTCAAGGCGCTGATCAACGCCCTCGACAGCCAACGCCTGCACCACGCCTATCTGTTCACCGGCACCCGCGGGGTGGGCAAGACCACCATCGCGCGGATCATCGCCAAGTGCCTGAACTGCGAAACCGGCATCAGCTCGACGCCGTGCGGCGTCTGTTCGGTGTGCAAGGAGATCGATGAAGGACGCTTCGTCGACCTGATCGAAGTCGACGCCGCCAGCCGCACCAAGGTGGAAGACACCCGCGAACTGCTGGACAACGTGCAGTATTCGCCGAGCCGCGGACGCTTCAAGGTCTACCTGATCGACGAAGTGCACATGCTCTCGTCGCACTCGTTCAACGCCCTGCTCAAGACCCTGGAAGAGCCGCCGCCGCACGTCAAGTTCCTCCTGGCCACCACCGATCCGCAGAAGCTGCCGGTGACCATCCTCTCGCGCTGCCTGCAGTTCTCGCTGAAGAACATGCCGCCGGAGCGGGTGGTCGAGCACCTGAGCCATGTGCTCACGGCGGAAAACATTCCGTTCGAGGAAGATGCCCTGTGGCTGCTCGGCCGCGCGGCCGATGGCTCGATGCGCGATGCCATGAGCCTGACCGACCAGGCCATTTCCTTCGGCGAGGGCAAGGTGCTGGCCGCCGATGTGCGCGCCATGCTCGGCACCCTGGATCATGGCCAGGTGTATGGCGTGCTGCACTCCCTGCTGGAGGGCGATGCGCGCGGCGTGATCGAGGCGGTGCGGCATCTGGCCGAGCAAGGGCCGGACTGGAACGGCGTGCTGGCGGAAATCCTCAATGTGCTGCACCGCGTGGCCATCGCCCAGGCGCTACCGGATGCGGTGGACAACGGCCAGGGCGACCGCGATCGGGTGCTGGCGCTGGCCCAGGCCCTGCCCGCCGAAGACGTGCAGTTCTATTACCAGATGGGTTTGATCGGCCGCCGCGACCTGCCGCTGGCGCCGGATCCGCGCAGCGGCTTCGAGATGGTGCTGCTGCGCATGTTGGCGTTCCGGCCGGCGGATACCGGCGATGCGCCAAGGGTGGCGCTAAAGCCGCTAGGGATTAGCCAGGCCACTGCTGATCCCCGTTCCAACCCAGTGGCCGGCGCCGCCATGGCGGCGCCGGCTGTTGCCGCTTCCGCACCGAGTTCAGCACCGACAAGCGCGCCGATGGCCGTCGCAGTTCCTGTGGTTGAGGCAGCGGCCGAGCCGGTAGCTGTTGCGCAGCCTGTCGCCGAGCCTGCAGCGCTGCAAGTCGCCGCGCCTGCGCTTGTTGCAGAGCCTGTAGTCGAAGCACCTGCGCCAGCAGTCACGAATCTGCCCTGGGAAGAACAACGCCCCCAGGTCGCGACCGTGTCGGCCGCTGCAGCGGAGACTGTGCAGGCGAATGCCGCCGAACTCGAGGTGGCTCCGCCTCAACCGGTTATCCAAGCCATAGCGCCGCAGACAGTCGCCAGTGCGCCGCAGTTCGATGCGGATGGCGACGACGAGCCGCCGCCCGGAGATTACGATTACGTGGAAATGGACGCCGAGTCGTTCGACTACGATTTCGCTGCGGTGGAACCCGCGCAGCCCGCCGAGCCGGAACCGCTGCCGGCTGCGCAACCGGCCACCGGCTTGGCTGCCGACTGGCTGGAGCTGTTCCCCAAGCTCGGCCTGTCCGGCATGACCGGCAGCATCGGCGCCAACTGCACGCTGATGGCGGTCGACGGCGACAACTGGCTGCTGCACCTGGACCCGGGGCACAGCGCACTGTTCAATGCGACCCAGCAACGCCGCTTGAATGACGCCTTGAACCAGTATCATGGGCGCGAACTGAACCTGCAGATCGAGCTGCGCAAGCCCGAACAGGAAACCCCGGCGCAGGCGGCGGCACGCAAACGTGCCAATCGCCAGCGCGAAGCCGAAGCGTCGATCCACAACGACCCGCTGGTGCAACAGATGATTCAGCAGTTCGCCGCCAGCATCCGGGCGGACAGCATCGAACCCGTGGACACCCCCCTGATTACCGAGGACTAGCACCATGATGAAAGGTGGCATGGCCGGCCTGATGAAGCAGGCCCAGCAGATGCAGGAAAAGATGCAGAAGATGCAGGAAGAGCTGGCGAACGCCGAGGTGACCGGTCAGTCCGGCGCCGGCCTGGTCAGCGTGGTGATGACCGGGCGTCACGACGTCAAGCGCGTGACCCTGGACGACAGCCTGATGCAGGAAGACAAGGAAATCCTCGAAGACCTGATCGCCGCGGCGGTCAACGACGCGGTGCGCAAGGTCGAGCAGAACAGCCAGGAGAAGATGGCCGGCATGACCGCGGGGATGCAGCTGCCCCCCGGCTTCAAAATGCCCTTCTGATTCGGGGCGTCCAGCCAGCGCACATGACTGCGTTGCAAGCAGGCACGGGCATCCTCATTTACAACCAGTAAACTCCGGTGCCCATGCCTGCTTGCGCCTTGTCCTGCACACCGTCTGACCACCCCTGGCAGCGGCGTTGACTGAACGGCCACAGAACACGCCCGCTTAGCCACCTAGCCGTCATCGAGTACCCCCATGAGCTTCAGCCCGCTGATCCGCCAACTGATCGATTCCCTGCGCATCCTGCCGGGGGTGGGGCAGAAGACTGCCCAGCGCATGGCTCTGCAGATGCTCGAGCGCGATCGTGCCGGCGCGCTGCGCCTGGCCCAGGCGCTGACCCAGGCGATGGAGGGGGTGGGCCACTGCAAGCAGTGCCGCACCCTGAGTGAGGACGAGGTCTGCCAGACCTGCCTCGACCCGCGCCGCGACGACAGCCTGCTGTGCGTGGTGGAGGGGCCGATGGACGTGTATGCGGTGGAGCAGACCGGCTATCGCGGCCGCTATTTCGTGCTCAAGGGCCACCTCTCGCCGTTGGATGGCCTGGGGCCCGAGGCCATCGGCATTCCCGAACTGCTCGCAAGGGTCGAGGCTGGCAGCTTCAACGAGGTGATACTCGCCACCAACCCGACGGTGGAGGGCGAGGCGACGGCGCACTACATCGCCCAGCTATTGGCGGGCAAAGGCCTGATCGCCTCGCGCATAGCCCATGGCATGCCGCTCGGTGGCGAGCTGGAACTGGTCGACGGCGGCACCCTGGCGCATTCGATCGCCGGGCGGCGGCCGATCATCCTCTAAGCTTTCGCCGGCCTGCTTTCGTAGCAGCGGCCCATGGCCGCGAAGCAAGAACGCCGCGCTGTTTCTGTGGGAGGGGCTTTAGCCGCGACAGGTTTCCAGCCTGGAACAGTCGCGGCTAAAGCCCCTCCCACAAGGTTCGTCCCGGCTGAAATTTTGTCCGCAGGTATGGCTGAACCGTCATCTTGATAACCAAGCAAGCGCTCGGTAAGTTCTTGTGACTTGCCCAGGAGCCTCGCCATGTCCGTCTTCCAGGAATACTTCGACGAATCCCATCAACTGGTGCGCGACTCGGTGCGGCGTTTCGTCGAGCGCGAAATCCTGCCGTCCATCGACGACTGGGAGGAGGCCGAGGAGTTTCCCCGCGAGCTGTACCTGAAGGCCGGATCCGCCGGGATTCTCGGCATCGGTTACCCGGAACAGTACGGCGGTAGCCATGAGGGCGACCTGTTCGCCAAGGTTGCGGCCAGCGAAGAGCTGATGCGCTGCGGGTCCGGCGGCCTGGTGGCTGGGCTCTGCTCCCTGGATATCGGGCTGCCGCCGCTGCTCAAGTGGGCCAGCCCGGCGCTGCGCGAGCGCGTCGTGCCGCAGGTGCTTGCCGGCGAGAAGATCATCGCCCTGGCGGTGACCGAACCGTCCGGCGGCTCGGACGTGGCCAACCTGAAGACCCACGCGGTGCGCGAGGGTGACTGCTACCGCGTCAACGGCAGCAAGACCTTCATCACCAGCGGCGTGCGCGCCGACTACTACACGGTGGCGGTGCGCACCGGCGGTGAGGGTTTCGCCGGCGTCAGCCTGCTGCTGATCGAGAAGGGCACCCCCGGTTTCACTGTTGGGCGCAAGCTGAAGAAGATGGGCTGGTGGGCCTCGGACACCGCCGAGCTGTTCTTCGACGACTGCCGGGTGCCAGTGGAGAACCTGATCGGCACCGAGAACATGGGCTTCGCCTGCATCATGGCCAACTTCCAGAGCGAGCGCCTGGCCCTGGCGCTCATGGCCAACATGACCGCGCAGTTGGCGCTGGAGGAGTCGTTGAGCTGGGCCAGTCAGCGTGAGGCGTTCGGCAAGCCGATCGGCAAGTTCCAGGTGCTCAAGCATCGCCTGGCGGAAATGGCCACGCAACTGGAGGTCTCCCGCGAGTTCACCTATCGCCAGGCGGCGAAGATGGCAGCGGGCAAGAGCGTGATCAAGGAGATCTCCATGGCCAAGAACTTCGCCACCGACATTGCCGACCGCATCACCTACGATGCGGTACAGATCATGGGCGGCATGGGCTACATGAGGGAAAGCCTGGTCGAGCGCCTGTACCGCGACGCCCGCATCCTCTCCATCGGCGGCGGTTCGCGGGAGATCATGAACGAGATCATCGCCAAGCAGATGGGGCTGTAGGGTGGATAGCGCTTCACCGATCCACCATTGCACGCAGACGGTGGATGAAGAAAGCGTGATCCACCCTACGCCGAGCTTCTCAACCGGGCCAGGTCGCGCAGCGGCGGGGCGCCGAACAGGCGGCTGTATTCGCGGCTGAACTGCGAGGGACTCTCGTAGCCGACCCGGTAGCTGGCCGCCGCAGCTTCCAGCCCTTCACAGAGCATCAGGCGTCGCGCTTCCTGCAGGCGTAGCTGCTTCTGGTATTGCAAGGGGCTGAGGGCGGTGACCGCCTTGAAGCGGTGATGCAGGGTCGAGGGACTGAGATTGACCTCGCGGGCCAGGTCCTCGATGCGCAGTTGTTCGTTGAAGTTCTTGTTCAGCCATTCGATGGCACGGGCGATGCGGTGACTCTGGCTGTCGGCGATGGCGATCTCGTGCAGGCACTGGCCCTGGGGGCTGTGCAGCAGGCGATAGAAAATCTCGCGCAGGGCCAGGGGGGCGAGCATGGCGATGTCCCGCGGCGTCTCCAGCAGGCGCAGCAAGCGGATCAGCGCATCGAGCAGCTGCAGGTCCAGCCGATCGAGGTACAGGGCCCGTCGCGATCCCGGATTGGGTACGCCGATCGGGCCGGCATCGGCGATCAGGCCGGTGATCTGCGCCGGGTCGATGTCCAGGCGCAGGCTCAGGTAGGGCTGCTCCGGCGTGGCCTCGACCACCTGGCCGGTGACCGGCAGGGTGACCGAGGCGACCAGGTAATTCAGCGGGTCGTAGACATAGCGTTCAGCGCCCAGGCGCACTTCCTTGCGGCCCTGGGCAATGATGCACAGGCACGGGCGGTAGAGCGTCGGCATGGGCAGCGTCGGCAGGCTGGTGCGTATCAGGTCGAGGCCTGCGATGGCTGTGCTGTGGACGCCGTCCGCGGCGGCAAAGCGCAGGATGTTCGCGGCCAGTTCGGCCTGGCGCTCGGCGAAGCGGTCATCGAGGGCTGGCTGCGGGGTGGCGGGCAGGGTCATGGCGTAGGACTCCGGGTAGCGGCTTGCAGCCTAGCGCGGTTTTTCGGGCAAGTCTGCTGCCGGGGCAACACTTGGCAGGATCAGGCAATAATTCGCCAGCAATAGGCAAAGGCTCCGGTATGAGAGGCTTTGCGCATTCAGCTGGAGGTTGTCCGGGGCGACGAGGCATTACCAGGTGTCGAAGTCGACTAAACAGTTTTAGGCAAGAATCTTCCAGTAATCGACTAACGCCACAGCGGTCATCTGCCTAACCTCTGGTGCTGTCGCGGCACGCCATGCCGCTCCGTCAGCAGAGGATTCGGCCATGTTGAACATTCAAGACAAAGTCATTCTGATCACCGGCGCCAGCAGCGGTATCGGCGAGGCCTGCGCGCGCTTGTTGGCGCAGAAGGGCGCGCGTTTACTGCTCGGTGCACGGCGTAGCGAGCGCCTGGAGCAGCTCGTCGGCGAGATCCGCGAGGCCGGCGGCAACGCCGTATGCCGGCGCCTGGATGTGACCAGCCGGGAAGATACCCAGGGCTTCGTCGACTTCGCCCTGCAGCAGTTCGGCCGGGTAGATGTGCTGATCAACAACGCCGGGGTCATGCCGCTCTCCCAGCTCGATGCGCTGAAGGTGGACGAGTGGAACCGGATGATCGATGTGAATATCCGCGGCGTATTGCACGGCATTGCCGCGGCGCTGCCGGTCATGCAGCGCCAGCGTAGCGGTCAGTTCGTCAATATCGCCTCGATCGGCGCCTACCGCGTGGTGCCGACCGGCGCGGTGTATTGCGCGACCAAGTATGCCGTACGGGCGATTTCCGAAGGGCTGCGTCAGGAAGTGGGCGGCGACATTCGCGTCACCCTGGTGTCGCCGGGTGTGGTCGAGTCGGAACTGGCCGAGAGCATCTCCGATGCGCACACCCGCGAGCTGATGAGGGAGTTCCGCAAGATCGCCATCACCCCGGACGCGATTGCCCGCGCCGTCGCCTACGCCGTCGAGCAGCCGGCGGATGTCGACGTCAGCGAACTGATCGTGCGGCCCACCGCCAGCGTTCATTGAGCGCAGGCAGCCCCACTAGCCACGCCCCCAAGGAGATCACCATGAGTGCGACCCATCTGGCAGCTATTCGCGCCCAACCCGGGCGCTCCGAGCAACTCGGTGCTTGCCTGCAAGGATTGCTCGAACCGTCGCGCAAGCACGCGGGGTGCCTGAGTTTCGAGATCAGTCGCGCCGCGAGCAACCCGCAGCTGTGGTGGATCGAGGGCGTATGGCAATCACCGGCCGCCATGCAGGCGTACTTTGCCGAACCGCTGTTGCAACAGGTGTTGGGTCGGGCCCTGCGCGAAAGGCTGATCAGCAGCCTGGACTGCAGTGCCGCGGACCAGGTGCGCGCGGCCTGAGCAGACCACAGGAGCGGCAAGGCCCCGACGCTACAGGGGGAGCGTCGGGGCCTTGTGACGTTTGCCTTACTCGAGGTTGGCTTTCAGCGCCGCGGCCGCCTGCTGCAGAGCAGTCCGGGTGCCGGGGATCTGGCTGACCACGTTGAGCAGGCCGAAGTCGTGGATCATCCCGTTGTAGCGCACCGCGGTGACCTCCACGCCGGCGGCATCCAGCTTGCGCGCATAGGCTTCGCCTTCGTCGCGCAGCACGTCGAACTCGGCGGTCTGCACCAGGGCAGGCGGCAAGCCCTTCAGCTGCTCGAGCGAGGCCTGCAATGGCGAGGCGTAGATTTCCGCACGCTGCTTCGGATCGCTTGTGTAGTTGTCCCAGAACCACTGCATCAGGTTTTTGCTGAGGAAGTGGCCATCGGCGAACTGGTTGTACGAGGCGTTGTTGAAGTTGGCGTCGGTCACCGGCCACAGCAGCAGCTGGTACTTGATCGCCGGCGTGCCCTTGTCCTTGGCCATCAGGCTGACCACCGCGGCCATGTTGCCGCCGACGCTGTTGCCGGCTACCGCCAGGCGCTGGCCGTCGACGCCGATCTGCTGGCCGTGCTGCGCCACCCACCGGGTGGCGGCATAGGCCTGGTTGATCGCGGTCGGGTAGCGCGCTTCCGGCGACGGGGTGTAATCGACATACACCGCCGCCGCGCCGGAACCCACCACCAGGTCGCGGATCAGCCGCTCGTGGGTCGGGTAGTCGCCCAGCACCCAGCCGCCGCCGTGGAAGAACATGAACACCGGTAGCGTGCCCTCGGCGTCCGTCGGGCGCACCACTTTCAGGGCGATCGATTGGCCATCGACGCTGATGCTCTTGTCCTCGACCTCGATCCCGGACAGATCGACCTTGACCCCGGCTTGGGCGCCGACCAGCACGCCACGGGCGTCTTGCGGGGTCATCTGTTCCAGCGGCGTCCCGCCAGCGGCGGCCAGGGCGTCGAGGAAACCTTGGGTAGTGCGTTCCACGCCAGGGCTGCCGGCGGCGAAGGCGCTGTTGACGGCGAGGGCGAGTGCAGCGATCGACAGGCTTTGCTTGATGTTCATGAATGGGCTCCTGGGTGGGCGGGCCGCTGTCTGGCAGCGGCCGGCTGGGCTATGGGTCAGTCGAGCAAGGTCAGGGTGACGTCGATGTTGCCGCGGGTAGCATTGGAGTAAGGGCAGACGATGTGGGCACGCTCGATCAGCGTCTGTGCTTGTTCACGGTCCAGGCCCGGCAGGCTGATGCGCAGTTCGACTTCGATGCCGAAGCCGTTGGGGATGGCGCCGATGCCGACCACGCCTTCGATCGAGGCGTCGGCCGGGATCGCCAGCTTGTCGCGGGCGGCGACGAACTTCATCGCGCCGATGAAGCAGGCCGAGTAACCGGCGGCGAACAGTTGTTCCGGGTTGGTGCCCTGGCCGCCGGCACCGCCGAGTTCTTTCGGGGTGGTCAGGGCGACGTCGAGCACGCCGTCGGAGGAGATGGCACGGCCGTCACGACCGCCGGTGGCTTCTGCGTAGGCACGGTAAGCGATGGTTTGAATCGACATGCTGGTATTCCTCTAAAAGTGCGTTTGGGTTGGTTTGCAGCGATTGTTGCGGCGATCAACCTTCGTGGTTGATCAGCCATTGCGGGTACAGGCCTTTGCCGTCCTGCCGGCTCGATTGGCTGTTATCGGCCAATACGGGCGCCGAGAGGACGAGGGTGGTGGCGATGGCGATCAAGGTTTTCATCAGGGTTCTCCACGAATTACGAAGTTGCTCGGTGTAGGGGTGAAGGCCACTGCAAGGCCTCCTGCGGATCTTTCGCGCTAATATGTTGTGCGCTAATCAATTTCATGAGGCGAACTCTAGTGCGCATTAATTTTGCGCGCAATATATATTTTTGATCATTTCGCGATAAGTACTGCCTTGATCAGGCATAAGCGAGGCTGGCGCGGGTCTGTGCGGTATAGCCGCGCGTTACGTGGCCAGGTATCGGGGATCAATGAGGCCTTGAAGCTGGGCGGCAGGCTTGCCGCCGCTTGTTCAGACTGCCTGTTGCAGGCTGTCGCGCAGGCTGACCAGTTCTTCTTTCAGGGCGCTGAGTGCTTCGACCGACTGCTGGCTGGCGCGCACGATACAGCTGGGGATGGCCTTGGCCTGTTCACGCAAGGCGCGGCCCTTGTCGGTCAGGTGCAACTGGACCACGCGCTCGTCGGCGCTGCTGCGGACGCGCTTGAGCAGGCCCTCGGCCTCCAGACGCTTGAGCAGCGGAGTGAGGGAGCCCGGGTCGGTGAGCAGGCGTGCGCTGATCTCGCCGACGGTGATGCCGTCGCCTTCCCAGAGCACCATCATCGCCAGGTATTGCGGGTAGGTCAGGCCAAGCGCCTGCAACAGCGGCTTGTAGACCTTGGTCATCAGCAGCGAGGTGGAGTAGAGGGCGAAACACAGTTGGTTGTCGAGCAGCAACTCGGCGCAGCTGTCTTGCGTGGCCATGGTGATCTCCGGCAGCGCGTAAGGAATGCCGACAATTTATCGCGCTAACTACCGTTATGCCAATTGAATGGACGGGGAGTGCTCTTCGTCCAACCACCGGGCCAGTGAGGTTGATGGCACGCAAGACCCCTTGCGGTGAGTAGAAAGCCCCAAGCGCGGCAGCACTTGGGGCTTGCGGGTGTTCCATGCCCGCGATCAGCGGCCTTCCGGGCAGTTTCGCGGGCATGGGACTGGGCGTCCCCCCGCCCCTGCGAGGACTGGTGTTGGCGCCTTACTCCGCGGCGGCCTGCGCCTTGCCTGCGGCCTTGGGCGCGAAGCGTGCGGCCAGGCGCATGGAGGCGGTCACCAGGCGCTGGTAGAGCGCCGGCAACAGGCGCTGCATGCCGTCCAGGGCATGGGCGTCCGCGCCGATGAGGATGCGCCGCTTGTTCGCCAGCACGCCGTTGATGATCACCTGGGCGGCTTTCTCCGGGGTGGTGCGCAGCAGCTGGTCGTTGAACTGCTGGCGCGCCTGGTCGGCATCCTGGCCGGTGACGTTGCGCAGGCTGTCGTTCATCCGCGCAGTCTTGGCGATGTTGGTCTTGATCCCGCCGGGGTGCACGCAACTGGCGGATACACCGCAACCTTGCAGGTCCAGTTCCTGGCGCAGCGACTCGGTGAAGCCGCGCACGGCGAATTTGCTGGCGTTGTAGGCGCTCATGCCCGGCTGGGAGAACAGGCCGAAGACGCTCGACACGTTGACGATATGGCCGCTGCCCGACGCTTTGATGTGCGGCAGGAAGGCTTTGGTGCCGTGCATCACGCCCCAGAAGTTGATGGCCATGATCCATTCGTAGTCGGCGTAGTCGTTGCCTTCCACGGTGCCACCGTGGGCGACGCCGGCGTTGTTGAAGATCGCGTTGACCCGGCCGTGTTCGGCGACCACCTGCGCGGCCCAGGCGTGCACGGCGTCGCGCTCGGCGACGTTGACCAGGGCTTGGCTCACGGTCACGCCGAGCTGGCGTGCCTGGGCGGCAGTCTGCGCCAGGCCTTCGGCATTGACGTCGGACAGTGCCAGGTGGCAGCCCTGGCGCGCCAGGTGGTAGGCGAGGGCGCGGCCGATGCCGGAACCGGCGCCGGTGATGGCGGCGACTTTGTTTTCGAACGACTTCATGCGCCGATCTCCTGGGTCAACTGGACGGCATGGCTTTGCGCCGGGTGCGCGGCATGGCGGCGGCTGAAGTGATAGGCCGCCGGGTCGAAGCTGCGCGTCAGCAGGCGGAAGCGCCAGGTGAAGCCGGGCCAGACCGTGCAGTTGCGCCCGCTCACCGGGTGCAGGTACCAGCTCATGCAGCCGCCGGCATTCCACACGGTGTTGCCGAGGCTGCCCTGGAGCTTGCCGTTGAACCTGTCCTGCGCCTCGCGTTTGACCTCCAGGCTTTGCAGCTGCTGCCGGCCGAGCAGGTCGAGGGCGCCGAGCACGTAATGGATCTGCGACTCGATCATGTAGACCATCGAGTTATGCCCGAGGCCGGTGTTTGGCCCCATCAGGAAGAACAGGTTGGGGAAACCGGCGGTCAGGGTGCCCTTGTAGGCTTCCGGGCCCTGCGGCCAGGTGTCGAGCAGGTCGACGCCGCCACGGCCGAAGACCACGCCGCGCGGCAGTGGGTCGCTGGGGGTGAAACCGGTGCCGAAGATGATCGCGTCGATCGCGCGTTCCTGGCCGTCGGCGGTGACGATGCTGGTGGCGCGGATTTCCTGGATGCCGTCGGTGATCAGCTCGACGTTCGGCTGGGTCAGCGCTGGGAAGTAGTCGTTGGAGATCAGCACGCGTTTGCAACCCATGGTGTAGTCGGGGGTGACCTTGGCGCGCAGCAGCGGGTCCTCGATCTGCTTGGCGATGTGCCACTTGCCGACCTTCTGCGCGACCTTCATCAGCTTGGGCAGCATGGCGAAGCCGATCACCCGGCTTTCCAGCAGGGCATAGATGGCGCCGCGCCAGAGCTTCTGCAGCAGCGGGAAGCGCTTGAAGCGCTCACGTTCGCGCTGGCTGATGGCGCGGTCCGGCTTGGGCATGATCCACGGTGCGGTGCGTTGGTAGAGATCGAGTCGGGCGACCTGTTTCTGGATCTGCGGGACGAACTGGATGGCCGAGGCGCCGGTGCCGACCACCGCCACGCGCTTGCCGCTCAGGTCGTAGTCGTGGTCCCACTGCTGCGAGTGGAACAGCTTGCCGGTGAAGTTCTCCAGGCCATTCAGCCTGGGGATCGCCGGGGTCGACAGGGCACCCATGCCGGACACCACGAACTGCGCACTGTAGCGGTTGCCGGCGCGGTCCTCGATGTGCCACAACTCCTGCTGCTCATCCCAGGCCAGCCGGGAAATCTCGCAGCCCAGCAGGGTGTGCGGCTGCAGGCGGTATTTTTCCCAGCAGCCTTGCAGATAGCCCTGGATCTCCGGCTGCTTGGCGAACATGCGCGTCCAGTTCGGGTTCTGCTCGAAGGAGAAGGAATACAGGTGCGACTGCACATCGCAGCCGCAGCCCGGATAATTGTTCACCCGCCAGGTGCCGCCGACGCCGGCTTCCTTCTCGAACAGCAGGAAGTCGTGCTCGCCCCGTTGCTTCAGGCGGATGGCCATGCCGAGGCCGGAGAAACCGCTGCCGATGATGGCAATCTTGCAGTGACGGGCAGAACCCAGGGGTGACACGGAGGCATTCATGGCCAAGCTCCTGTTATATTTATTGCTGGCGTATACAGCTGTATACCAAGGTAGACAAATGTATACTCAGCGACAAGCAAGCCAACCACCAACCAATCTAAGGTAGGGATATGCATTCAGAAGCGGGTGAAGCTCCGTCGGGCAAGGGCGGCGAGGCGCCGGGCAAGCGCCTGTTGCTGGACGCCGCCTTGCGCCTCACCTCGACCAGCCGCAGCCTGAGCAGCCTGGGCCTGCGCGAGCTGGCGCGCGAGGCGGGGCTCAATCCGAATACCTTCTACCGGCATTTCAAGGACGTCGACGATCTCGGCCTGGCGGTCATCCGCGAGATTGCCACCCAGTTGCGCCAGCCGTTGCGTGATCTGCGCCGTGAGGCCGCACTGCGCGCGGTGCAATCCAGCCAGGAGGACCGGCCCAAGTTGCTGGGCATCGACCTTGGCCGCGGGCGCCGGGTGTGCCACGAGACGGTGCAGCTGTTCTTCGACTTCGTCGGCGCCAACGCCGAGGCCTTCATCCTCGGCGTGCGCGAGCTGCATGGCGCCTCGCTGGTGCTGCGCGCGGCCCTGGGCGAGGTGATGGACGCCTTCGGCGCCGACATGGCCGAGGACATCGTCGAATTCAAGCTGCTGCCCGGCATCGTCGAGCCGGCGGTGGTGTTGCAGGTGTCCAATCTGATCAGCCGCAACCTGTTCCAGCTATCGCTGGACTACATCGGCCAGCCCGAGCGGCAGGCGGTGATCCGCGCCCTGGCCGAGGAGCAGATCGTCATGCTGTTCACCGGCGCCAGCGTGTTGCAGAGCCTCGGCCAGCTCAGGCTGCCGGTCGAGTAGTACGACGCCGCCGCGCTTGCTGGCGGCTGGCTCATGACGTCTGACCGTCCTGCGGCAGCGCGCTGTCCTCCTTCTGCTTGGCCAGGCTGTGATGCTGGAACGCCTGGGCGATGGTGGTCCGCAGTTGCGCGTCGTCCCAGGGTTTGGTGAGGAATTTGTAGATCGCCCCCTGGTTGATCGCGTCGGTCACCGACTTCAGGTCGGTATAGCCGGACAGCACGATGCGGATGGTATCGGGGTAGAGGTCCTTGACCCGGCTGAAGAACTCGGTGCCGTTCATTTCCGGCATCCGCTGGTCGGAGAGGATCACCTGCACCTCGTGCTGGGCGAGCAGGGCAAAGGCGTCCTGGGCATGGTTGGCGATGAGGATCTGGTAGCCGTCGCGGCGCAGTACCCGGGCCAGGGCGCGCAGGATGTTTTCTTCATCGTCGAGCAGCAGCAGGGTCTGTGCGCCGCTGTCCGCCGCGCGGTCGGGCAGCTGCATGTAGGGCTTCTCTTGCTGTTCGCGAAGGAATTTTTCCAGCAGCGCTAGCGGCATGGGTTTGGCGAAGTAGTAGCCCTGGAACTCGTCGCAGTGGCTCTTCTTCAGGAAGGTAAACTGTGGCTCGGTTTCCACGCCTTCGGCGATCACCTTGAGTTTCAGGTGATGGGCCATGGAAATGATGCCCTGGGTGATCGCGGCATCATGCTGGTCGCTGATCACATCCTGGACGAAGGAGCGGTCGATCTTCACCTTGTCGATCGGCAGGCGCTTGAGGTAGTTCAGGCTGGAGAAGCCGGTGCCGAAGTCGTCGATGGCGATGCGCACGCCGAGGTCTTTCAACGCATGCATGGTGTAGACGGCTCGTTCGGCGTTATCCAGTAATACGGTTTCGGTGATCTCCAGCTCCAGCAGGTCGGCCGGCAGACGGGTCTGCATGAGGGTGGTGCGTACACTCTCGACAAAATTGGTGCGTTGGAACTGCACCGGAGAAATATTCACCGCCACCACCGCGGCGTTGAAGCCCTGATCGAGTAGCGCTCGGCCATGCCGGCAGGCGGTCTTCAGCACCCACTCGCTGAGCGGAATGATCTGTCCGGTGTCCTCGGCCACCGGCACGAACTGCGCCGGTGGAATGAAACCCTGCTCGGCATGTTGCCAGCGCAGCAGCGCCTCGTAGCCGACCACCCGACCGCTGCGCCCGTCGATCTGCGGTTGGTAGTAGAGCTGGAAGGCCTCGGCCTCGATGGCTTTCTGCAACTCGTTACGCAGGGTGACGCGCTCGTTGACCTTCTGATTGAGATCCTTGGTATACCACTGGTAGTTGTTGCGACCCTGCTGCTTGGCCTTGTACATGGCCAGGTCGGCCTGCTGAATCAACAGCGTGGGGGGCTCTATGCTGCCATCGCTGAGGGTAATGCCGATGCTGGCGGTGAGGTGCAGTTCGATGTCGCAGATTTTGTAGGGGCGGGCGATATTCTCGATCAGCCGATCGGCCACCAGCAGCACGTCCTCCTCGCGGGCCAGGTCCGGCAGGACGATGATGAATTCGTCACCGCTCAGGCGTGCGAGGGTATCGCCGGGGCGGACCTGTTGGTTCATGCGGCGGGCAACCTCGACCAGCAACTGGTCTCCGACGCTATGGCCCATGGTGTCGTTGATCGGTTTGAAACCATCCAGATCGATGAACATCACCGCCAGGCTGCGCTTGTAACGCTGGCTGATCTGGCAGCCCTGGCTGAGCCGGTCCTCCAGCAGCGGCCGGTTGGGCAGGCCGGTGAGCACATCGTGGCTGGCGTTGTAGGCCAGTTCGGACTCATAGCGCTTCTGCTCGGAAATGTCGTTGAGGACGCCGATGAAGTGGCTGACCCGGCCCTGTTCATCGGGAACCGGGGCTATGTAGAGATCGTTCCAGAACGGCGAACCATCCTTGCGGAAGTTGCGCAGAACGACATGGATGTCACGTTGCTGCTGCAGGCCGAGGCGAATTTCAGTGAGGCCTGGCTGGTCGTTCTCCTGCTTTTGCAGAAACCGGCAGTTGCGGCCGATGGTCTCCGCCGCGCTGTACCCGGTTATGCGTTCGAAGGCCGGGTTGACATAGATGATCGGCAAGTCCTTGGCCTGCGCATCGCAGACCAGGGTACCGTTGTAGCTGGCCTCCAGGCTGCGCTGCAGCAGGCGCAACTGCTTTTCCGCGGCCTTGCGCTGGCTGATGTCGCGTAGCGAGAGCAGGCGCATGGTCTGCCCTTCCCATTCGGTCTGGGCGCACTGGATTTCCACCTGCAGGAGTTCGCCGCCGGCCAGCGGAATGCTCCACTCGCACAGCCCGTCCCGTTCCTGCGGCAGCTCGATGCAGCCTTCCATCAGGCTCTCAAATGGGGCCTGGAGCAGGGCTTCTGCCGCCGGATTGGCATAGCGAATGGCGCCTTCGCTATCCACCACCAGCACCGCGTCGCGGTTATCGGTGAGCAGTTGGCGAAACGCTTGCTTGCGACGCTCGATCTCCAGGCTGGTCTTGAGCTTTTCGGTGACGTCTACGGCCAGCGCCAGGCACGCAGGCAAGCCATTGAAGTCGAAGTCATGCACCAACACTTCCACCAGGATCTCTCGTCCGCTTTTGTGGCGGTTAACCCAGATGCCCGCCTCAGGTGGTTGATTGCCTTGTTGCAAGTGCGCAAAAAACTCGAGGAAGCGTTGTTGCTCAGCGGGGGCTCGGATGTCCAACATGCTCATGCCGAGCAGCTCTTCGCGCGTATAGCCGTACAGATCGAGCGCCGCCTGGTTGACCGCGAGGAACTTCAGGCTGTCCTTGTGGAATACATACATCGGCTCGGGATTGGCGTCGAACAGCAGGCGGTAGCGCGCCTCGCTGCTGGCCAGTGCCTCGATGACCTGGGCACGCCCCAGGGCGTAACGAATGCTGCGCGCCAGCAGGCGGCTGTCGATCTGGCCCTTGACCAGGTAATCGGCGGCGCCCATCTCGATGGCATTGGCATCCAGTTCATCGTCGCCCTGGCCGGTGAGCAGGATGATCGGTGTGTGCACTCTCCGGCTCTGGGCATGGGCGATCAAGTCCAGCCCGGATTCGGCACCCAGTAGGTAGTCGATCAGCACCAGGTCATAGTGCTGCCGCTCGATCGCCTCCAGTCCTTGCTGGAAGTCGCTGATCCAGTCCAGCTCGCAGTGCAGATCACCGGCTTCGCGCAGCAGCTCGCGGGTGATCAGGTAGTCGTCTTCGTCATCCTCGATCAACAGCAGGCGCAGGGTAGGGGCGAGAGGATTCATAGGCTCTTGTGCTCCGTAGGCAGCGCGACGATATCCAGCCAGTAGTGGCCGAGCGCCTGCACCACGTCGAGCAGGCCGCTGAAGCTGACGGGCTTGGTAATGAACGAGTTCACCCCGTTGGCGTAGCTGCGCAGGATGTCTTCCTCTTCGGCCGAGGTGGTCAGGATGACCACGGGAATGCTGCGCAGCCGAGGATCGGCCTTGATCTCGGCCAGTGTCTCGCGGCCATCCTTGAGCGGCATGTTGAGGTCCAGCAGGATCAGCCCGGGTAGCGGATAACGCTGGCGGTCGGCGAAGGGCGGGGCCCCCCGCAGGTAATTCAGCAGCTCTTCGCCGTTATGTACGAAGCGCACTTCATTGGCCAGCCGGCTCTCGCGAAAGGCTTCGCGGGTCAGCAGGCAATCGTCGGGATCGTCGTCGGCAACCAGGATGTGCACCGATGTTTTGTCTGGCATGGCTGCAAGTCCCTATACAGGCATCTTGAAGGTGATGCGGAATGTGCTGCCCGCGCCGGGGCGGCTACTGGCGGTAATGCGCGCGCCGTGACGCTCGACGATTTTCTTCACGATGGCCAGGCCGATTCCCGTTCCCGGATAGGCCTGGCGCCCGTGCAGACGCTGGAAGGGGTTGAAGATGCGGTCCAGGTATTTTTCGTCGAAGCCGATGCCCTGATCGGCCACGCAGAGTATCCATTCGTCAGGTTCCTGCCGTTCAGCATAGACGCGAATGCGTGCCGGCTCACCCTCGCGGTGGAACTTGATCGCGTTGCTCAGCAGGTTCTGCAGCAGTTGGCGCATCTGCGTGGGGTCGCCGTCGAGTTCCGGCAAGGCTTCACGCACGACCTGCGCGCCACTGCTTTCCCGCGTGGTTTCCAGGTCTTGCAGCACCTCGTCGAGCAACTGCTCCAGGCTCAGGCGCTGGAACGGCTGGCCACGGCTGGTGACCCGCGAGTAGGCCAGCAGGTCGCGAATCAGCGCCTGCATGCGTCCGGCGGCGGAACTCATGCGCTGCAGGTAGTCCTGGCCTTCCTCGTCGAGGTCGCCGGCGCGAGCCTGCAGGCGTTCGGCGAAGGCCTGGATCTTGCGCAGCGGCTCTTGCAGGTCATGGGAGGCGACGAAGGCGAACTCCTGCAGCTCGCGGTTGCTGCGCTCCAGTTCGCGCAGGCTGTCCTGCAGCGCCTGTTCGGCCGCCTTGCGCGCGCTGATGTCGCGGGCCGCGCAGTAGATCACCCGGTCATCGCCCAGGGCCGCGCTCAGTTGTAGCCAGTGCGGTTCGCCCTGGGCGTCCAGCACCCGCAGTTCGAGGTCCAGCAGCGCTTCGCCGGCGAGCAGCTGGCGGAGTTTCTCGACCAGTAGCGGCCGATCCTCCGGATGGATCAGCTCGAGGTAGGGGCAGCCGACCAGGCACTCCAGCGGGTAGCCGAGCACCTCCAGGAAGGCCGTGTTGACCTGCAGGAAGTTGCCATCCAGGCCGAGCATGCAGAACATTTCCAGCGACAGGGTGAAGAACTGGTCGCGCTCGCGCATGGCCTGGTCGGCCAGGCGCTGCGCACTGATGTCGCGGATGGCCACCACCCAGCCGTTGGCCCCGTTACCGTCGAGCAGTGGGGCGCTGTCGAAGGCCATGTAGAGCGGCTCAAGCCCGTCGCCGGGGAGGCGGAACTCGCCGTGCCGATCGTCCGGCTCGCCGCTGTCCAGCGGCCAATCGCCGAGCGGCAGCGGCAGGCATTCGGCCAGGGGCTGGCCGAGCAGTTCGTCGGCCGGTTGGCCGATCAGCCTGGCGGCGGCCGGATTGACGAAGGTCAGCAAGCCTTGGCTGCCGACGGCCAGCAGTCCTTCCGCGGTGCTCTGGGTGATGGCCGAGGTAAAGCCCAGCTGTGCTTTCAGGCGCTGTTCGCCGGCCATCACCGCATGCATCAGGCGGTTTTTTTCCAGCACGGCGACGGCCATCTGGGCGAACTGCTGGGCGACGGCCAGGTCATCCCGGTCGAACTCGCCCTGGTACTTGTCCGATAGCTGTAACAGCCCCAGCTTGTCGCCGGCCTGGTTCTTCAACGGCACCGCCAGCCAGCCACACAGCGGTGGTTGTTGCGCGCTTTCGGCGCAGAGCCCATGCCAGCGCGGATGAGCCTGCAGCTCCGGCTGGGTCAGCAGCAGCGGCAGGTCGAGGTCGCAGATCGTGCGATAAAACGCGTCTTCATCCAGCACGGTTTTATCCCAGGCCCGGTATTTTTCGGAGAGCGACATGGCATTGATCGACTGGGCCCAGCCGATGTCCTGCACCAGGCTGACTCGCGCCTGGTGAGCGCCGATCAACAGGCGCATGCGCTCGGCCATGAAGCTGAGCAGGGCCTGGCTGTCGAGGATGCCGCTCATGGCGACCGCGGAGTCGTTCAGCCCGCGCAGCATCTCGGCCTGATGCTCGGAGTGCTGCAGGGCCTCGCGCAGGGCGCGGGTCATGCGATTGCGCTCGCTGATGTCCTTGGCAATGCCGAACACCCCGACGATTTGCCCTTCGACCTTGATCGGCAGGTTGGTCACCTCCAGTTCCAGCTCCTCGCCCTGGCGGTTGCGGCATTTCGCCTCGAAGTGCTGGGGTTCGCCTTGGCGCGCGGCCTGGAAGTATTGGCGCACGCGCGCAATCTCCTCGCCGAGCACCAGCATCGAGAAGTTATTGCCGAGCAGTTCCTCCTCGGCATAGCCGGACAGCTCGCAACCGGCCTGGTTCATGCTCAGGTACCTGCCGCTCAGGTCCAGGGAGAACACCGGGTTGGGGTTGAAGGTGAACAGCGAGCGGTAGCGCTGCTCGCTCTCTTGCAGGCGCAGCCGATCATGCTGGCGGGCGATGGCGATGGCGGCCAACTGGCCGGCGGTGGCGATCAGTTGCAGCTGTTCGTCGTCCGGGCTGGTGGGCTGCCGATGATAGATGGCCAGGGAGCCGAGCACCTCGCCCTTGTGGGAGATCAGCGGGATCGACCAGCAGGCATGCAGGTCATACTCCAAGGCGACGCGATAATCCCGCCAGAGCGGGTCGCTGGCGATATCCTCGGCGATCACCATCCGCCGCTGGTGCACCGCCGTTCCGCAGGAGCCGGCTGTCGGGCCGATGCTGACGTGCTTCAGGGTCTCGCCGTAGCCGTCTGGCAGACTCGGCCCCGCCCCCAGGTACAGGTTGTGCTGTTGCTCGTCCACCAGCATCACCACGCACAGGGCCGTCGGTTCCTGGGCTTCGGTCATCTGGCAGATGGCGGTGAGGATCCGCTCCAGCGGCTGGTCGGTGGAGACCATGCTGAGAATGTCGCGCTGATCCTCCGCGTAGGCCTCGTTGCGCACGATGGGGGTGATGTCGTGGGCCACCGCGAACAGGCTGCGGTCGCTCGCCGACCAGGCGGCGGACCAGAGGATGTACACGCTGCTGCCGTCCTGGCGTCGACAGCAGTGGCGCAGGGTCTGATTGACGTGACCGGCGATGATGGCCTGCAGCTCGGCAGCGGCCTGTGCGCGGTCTTCGGGCCATACGAAATCCACATACGGCCGGCCGATCATTTCCTCCGGGCGGTAGCCGAACACCGCACGGCTGGAGGGGCTGACCTGGGAGAAGCGCCCTTCGGCGTCGATGGAGCAGAGCACATCCAGCGAGCACTGCATGATGCGCTGGTTCAATGCCTGCAGCTGGGCCTGGCGCTGCAGGCTGGACTCCAGCTCATGATTGGCCTGGTGTAGATGATCGCTGCGCTCGATGGCGAGGCGCGCCAGGCGTTGGCTGAGCATCAGGAAGAAACTCAAGACCTGGCCGAAGAGCAGCACCAGGGCTGGCAAGTAGGCCGCGGCGTAGCGCAGCTGGGGGTCGCCCGGATAGCTGGACAGGCGCCATTCGACGCCATGCGGCAGCTGCGCCTGGAGTTCGCCAATCGGCGTGCGCGCATCCGCGGTCAAGCCAGGGGGCGGGCCAAAGACCTGGCGCTCGCCCTCGAAGAGGCGCAGGAGGAAGCGGTTTTGCCGGTTGTCCAGCAACGGCGCGAGCATGCTCGGGATATTCAGCTCGGCGACCAGTAGCCAGGTTGGCTGTCCCGGCAGGCGCAAGGGTACGGCGATCAGCATGGCGGCTTCCCCCCCTTGGTGCTGCACGACCTGGCTGATGTCCGCCAGGCCCTCGCGCTGGAGCTGACGCAGCCGCTCGCGCTGGCTCGGGGTGGCGAGAAACTCCTCCAGCCAGCGCGACTCTTCTGCCCTGCGGGCTTGCACCCGGTGGGGTTGCAGCGTCTCGTCGAGTAGGCCGAGTAGTTGCAGGTCGGGCACATCGCGCAGGTAGCTGCCAGCCTCCTGCTGCCAGAGTTCTTGCGAGGGCTGTGTGCCTACGACCTCCCAGCGTTCGGCCATACGCTGGATCAGCGCCAGGCGCTCCTCCAGCGCGCGCTCGACGCTAATCCGCGCCTGGGACAGCAACTGCTCGCTCTGGCGCGTCTGCGACTCGGCATTCTGCAGATTGAGCAAGTACCAGGCCAGGCAGGTGAGCAGAACCGCCAGGGCGCCGGCGGCGAGGCTCGGCGTATCGAGCGTCTGCGCGGATTCTGCGCGTTGGCTGGGCAGCAGCAGGATGGCAGTGCCGAGGCTGAGGGCGAACAGGCTGGCGATGCTGGTGGCCTCCGGTTTGAAACCAAGGAGGGTGGCCTCCAGGATCGGCAAGCGCTGGGCCAGTTGCTCGATCAGGCCGAAGGCCACCACGCCGAGTCCGATGGCGCGGCTGAAGCCCTTGCCCAACGGGCCTTGCAGGCTGCCCAGCATAGCCAGAGCCAGCAGGATGTGAATCAGCGCCAGGGCGCTGCGCATGCGCAGGAAGCCGCTGAGCAGCGAGGCGCCCTGATCGGCATCGCCGGCCCAGAGATTGTGCAGCAGGCTATAGCCGCACAAGGCCAGCAGC
This sequence comes from Pseudomonas benzenivorans, assembly GCF_900100495.1. Lineage (GTDB taxonomy): Bacteria > Pseudomonadota > Gammaproteobacteria > Pseudomonadales > Pseudomonadaceae > Aquipseudomonas > Aquipseudomonas benzenivorans. The sequence goes on along the minus strand of NZ_FNCT01000015.1, from coordinate 30,756 downwards.
GCGCCGGCGGCGGTCAAACACAGGCCGCGCCAGCCGCGCAGCGTGGCGAGCAGGCACAGGCCGAGCAGCAGCGCGGCCAGGGCGGCGTCCGGCAGCAACACCACGGCATGCCGGCTGGGCTGCGCCAGCTGCAGGTAGCCGAGCAGGCTGATGCCGCCGATGGCCAGCAAGGCGAAGGCCACGGTGTACAGATACGCCTGTTGGGCGACCAGGCGGGCACTCATGGCAGATCCTGGGGGCCCAACAGCCGCAGGAGTTCTTCGGCGGTGGTCAGGCCCTGCTGCAGCTTGTCGCGGGCATCGTCGAGCAGGGTGAGCATGCCCTGTTGATGTGCCAGGCTCTGCAACTGGGTGACCCCGGCACCCTGGATGATCGCGTCGCGCAGGGCATCGTTCATGGTCAGCACTTCATGGATGCCGATGCGCCCCTTGTAGCCTTGATGGCAGTGCTCGCAGCCGCGGCCGCGGTAGAAGCGCAGAGCGGGTGTGGAAAAGTCCGCGCCGAGACGCTTGAGCGACTCCAGCGGCGGCTCGATCTCCTCCCGGCAATGCATGCAGATGCGCCGCACCAGGCGCTGGGCGATGATCGCCTCCAGCGCCGAGGCCAGCACGTAGGGTTTCAGGCCGAGGTCGAGCAGGCGGGCGATGGTCGCTACCGCCGAGTTGGTGTGCAGGGTGGAGAACACCAGGTGACCGGTGAGGGCGGCATGGAAGGCCACGTCGGCGGTCTCCTCGTCGCGGATCTCGCCGAGCAGGATCACGTCCGGGTCCTGGCGCAGGATGGCGCGCAGGATGGTGGCGAAACTCAGGCCGATGCGTTCGCGCACCGGCACCTGGCCGGCCAGGTCGACGTGGAACTCCACCGGGTCCTCGATGGTGACGTAGTTCTTCTCCGTGCTGGCCCCGTGCTGCAGCAGGGCGTAGAGGGTGGTGGTCTTGCCGCTGCCGGTGGGGCCGGTGGCGAGGACGATGCCCTGCGGCTTGCTGACCACATGCATCAGGCGCTTGAGGTTGTGCGCCGACAGCCCGAGGTCCTCCAGCGACTGCGCCGCCGATTGGCGCTCGAGCACCCGCATGACGATTTTCTCGCCGTTGATGGTGGGCAGGGTGGAAATGCGCAGGTCGCAGATGCGCATCGGCGTCTTCACCGTGATGCGGCCGTCCTGGGGGCGGCGCCGTTCGGTGATGTCCAGCTCGGCCATCACCTTGATCCGCGACACCACGGCCATCAGCAGGCTGCTCGGCACCTGGATCTTGTCCTGCAATACGCCGTCGATGCGGTAGCGCACGATCACCTGCTTGGTCCGCGGGTGGATGTGGATGTCGCTGGCGCCCAGGCGCAGGGCTTCGAGGATGATCGCGTTGACCAGGCGGATGGCCGGTGGATCCTCGGAGCTGCCGAGCAGCTCTTCCAGGCTTTCGTGGCCGTCGTCGTCGAGGATGATCTCGATGCCTTCGTAGGGGTCGCTGCTGCCGACCACGGTGGCGATGTCTTCCAGCTGCTGGTTGGGTTTGCCGAAGATTTCCGCCAGCTTGGCTTGCATCTGCCCGGCCTCGCAGAGCAGCGGGTGAATGCTGTAGCCGCTGACGAAGCCCAACTCGTCGATCAAGCCCTGGTCCATGGGGTCGGCCATGGCCAGGCGCAGGCGCTTGTTCGCCACGCGCAGCGGCAGCACCAACTGGCGGGTGCAGACGGCCTGGGGGATCAGCGACAGCAGCGCAGGATCGACCTGGAACTCGCGCAGGTCGATCTCCTCGAACAGCAGGTCGTCGTGCAGCAGTTGATAGATCTTCTGCGGCGGCACCCAGTCATGCTGCAGGAGCTGACGCAGCACCGAGCTCTTGTGGGCCTGCATCTCCTTGTGCAACTGCTGGATCTGTTGGGCGTTGAGCAGGCCCTTCTTGTGCAGCAGGATGGCCAGTTGGCTGCGGTTGGTGACGCCGAGCTTGGCCAGGGTGTCCAGGTCGCGGTGTTGCTGCTGGTTCTCCTGCTCCAGCGCGCGGTTGCGCCGCAGCAGCTCGTACTGCTCCATGGCCAGGGCGATGGTCAGGCGCAGATCGTCGTCGTTCCACGGCTTGAGGATGAAGCGATAGACCGCGCCATCCTTGATCGAGCCCATCACCGCCTCGGTGTTGGCATGGCCGGTGAGCATGATGCGAATGGTGTCCGGCCATCGCTCGCGCACCCGGCGCAGCAGCTCGCTGCCGTTCATGCCGGGCATCATGAAGTCGCTGATGATCAGCTCCACCGGCTGGCTTTCGAGAATCTTCAGCGCCTCGGCGGCATTGCGGGCGAAGTGCAGTTGGTAGTTCTCGCGCTGCAACACGCGGCGCAGCGCGGCGAGGATATTCGGCTCGTCGTCCACCAGCAGCAGACGGTAGGGCGCGGCCGCCGCGGCGCTCGGCTCCTCGGCGGGGGCATCGCTGACGAACAGGGAGGCATAACGTTTGGCCATGCGCGGTCCTCAGTGCGGCGCGAAGCGCAGGGTGACCCGGGTACCGCGGCCTACCTGGCTGTCCAGCAGTATCTCGCCCTGGTGCGCGGCGAGGATGTCACGCGCCACGCACAGGCCCAGGCCGCTGCCGGCGCCGACGTCGCGCGTGGTGAAGAAGGGGTCGAAGACCTGCGTCTTGATCGCATCGGCAATGCCGCAGCCGTTGTCCTCGATGCAGATCTCCAGAGCCTCTCCGGTGTTGCGGCTGCTGACGCGGATCTGGCCGTTCTCGCCGAGGGCCTTGGCCGCGTTGTCCAGCACGTTGTAGAAGGCCTGCGACAGCTTGGCCGGATAGCCGGCGAGCCTGGGCAGCTCGCCGAGCTCGAGCTGGAGGTTGTGGGCGCGCGGGTTTTCCGCGCGGAGCAGGTGACAGGTGCTGGTCAGCAGGGCGTTGAGGTCGCAGGGAACGAAGTCGGCCTGGTCGATGTTGGCGAAGGTCTTCAGGTCGGCGACGATGCGTGCGATGCGCTGGCTGCCATCGAGGGACTCCTCCAGCAGGGCACGAAAGTCCTCCAGCAGTTGGCCGGCGAGCGGGTCGCCGCGCAGTTTCGCAGCCAGTTCGTTGAGGTAGTCCGCAGCCACCCGCAGATTGCTGCTGATAAAGCCCAGCGGGTTGTTGATCTCGTGGGCGACGCCGGCCGCCAGTTGGCCGACGGCGCGCAGGCGGGCGCTTTCATAGAGCTGACGCTGGGCCTGTTCGACCAGCGAGACCTGGGCTTTGACGCGCGCCTGCAGCTGTTCGGCAAGCGCCTTGTAGCGCATCCGCGAAGCCAGCAGGGCGCGATTGCGGCTCTGCAGCTCGGCGTAGCTGGCCTCGGTGGTGTCGTGGTGCAGGTTGGCGGCCAGGCGATACTTGGCCACCTGCAGGAGAATCGCCTCCAGCAGCCGTGCCGCCGCCTGGCGGCGCTGCGGCGAAAGGTCGCCGTAGAGCCAGCCGAGGGTTTCCAGGTTCAGCTCCAGCGGCTCGGCGTCGGTCCGCGCTTGCTCGCTGACAGCCACCGCGCCGCCGCCCAGCTCGCCGAGCAGGCGACACAGGCGCTCGCGCTGCTCGCTGGGCAGCAGGTCGGCCAGATGCGGGTCCTCTTCGAAATTAAGCATGGGGCGCCTCGTGGGCGGCGCCGAGCAGGCGGATGAAGGCCGGCGCGTCGACGCCGTGCTCGGCGGCCAGGGCGAATTCCCGATCCAGCGCCGGGTACAGCCGCGCCAGCAACTGGCGGAAGCTTTCCACCACGCCGTGCCCGTGCAGGGCGCTGGCCAGGGCGATCGGTGCCCAGGGGGTGGCGGCCCAGCGCGCCTGCAGGGTGGCCTCGTCGATGGCGTCGGGCAGGTCGCGCTTGTTGAACTGCACCACCAGTGGCAGTTGCTCGATATCCATGCCCAGCTTCTGCAGGTTGTCGGTGAGGTTGTCGAACGCGGTGGCGTTGTTGTCCTGCTGGTTCAACTGCGAGTCGGCGATGAAAATCACTCCGTCGGCGCGCGACAGCACGGCCTTGCGTGTGCTGTCGTGCTGCACCTGGCCGGGCACCGTGTAGAGTTTCAGGCGCAGGTCCAGCCCGCTCCGGCTGCGCAGGCCAATGGGCAACAAGTCGAAGAACAGGGTGCGATCGTCGCGGGTTTCCAGGACCATGAGCTCACCCTTGCGCTGCGGATCGAGCAGGTTGTGCAGTTGCATCAGGTTGGTGGTCTTGCCGCTCAGGGCCGGCCCGTAATAGACCACCTTGAGGCTGAGCTTGCGCTCATTCGCCAGGTAGTCGGCCATCGCCGGGTCCGTCCAGATCGTCGATCAGCACGGCGCCGTCGGCGTCGCGAATGACCCGGGTCAGCCCGGGATTCTCCTGTTCCAGGCGCAGCAGTTCCTGCTGTTGGCGGTCCAGGGTGCTCTGCTGCTTGCGCACCTGGTCGATCAGGCGCTGGTTCTCCACCCGCAGCATGTAGAGGTCGATGGCCGCGCGCAGCGCCGCTTCGACCTCGTAATCCTCCCAGGGCTTGGAGATGAAGCGGTAGATTTCCGCCTGGTTGATCGCCTGCATCATCGTCTGGCGGTCGCCGTGGCCGGTCAGCAGCAGGCGCATGGCGTGGGGCTGACGCTGCTTGGCGAACTGCAGGTAGGTGACGCCGTCCAGGTGCGGCATCTTGTAATCGGAAACGATCACCGCGTACTCGTGCATGGTCAGCGCGCTCAGTGCCTCCTGGACGTCGCTGAAGGCGTGCACCTCCCAGTCATGGGGGCGCAGGACTCGTTGCAGTGCCTTGAGGATCTGCGGCTCATCGTCCAGCAGTTGGATCTTGATCATGGGCTCTTCTCCGTGGCGAGCGCGGCGTCCTCGGCGATACGGACGAACAGGGTGTAGTGGCCGTCTTCGCTGGCTTCGAAGGCGATCAGCTTGTCGATCAGCAGGCGGGTCAGCGGCTTGCCCTCGTTGAGCAGCAGCATGCCGCTCTCGGCATGCAGGTTGCGGGCGAGGACCATGCCCGGCTCCAGGCGGCGGGTGTCGAGGGCGAGGATGCTCGGGTCGGCCAGGGTGACATCCGGCGCCAGCTCGGTGCACAGGGTGATGAATTGCTCGCACAACTGCGGATCGTAGAGGCGGTCGCTGTACTTCTTGATCAGCAGCAGGGCCTCGTCGCGGTTCAGCCGGCGCTCGAGGATGCTGCCACGCTGCAGTTCGATGAAGTCCACCGCCAGCTTCAGCAAACGCGCGCCGAAGGGAATGGCCTCGCCCTTGAGCCGATCGGGGAAACCGCTGCCGTCCCAGCGCTCCTGGTGGTGGCGGATCAGCCGGGCGGCGTCCTGCAGCGGCTCCAGGGCCATCAGCAGGTTCTCGCCCTGGCTCGGGTACTGCCGGTAGCGGTCGCGCTCCTGCTTGTACAGCAGGTCGGAGGGGCGGTTGAGCAGTTGGTCGTCCCAGGTCAGCTTGCCGATGTTGTAGAGCGCGGCGGCCATGCTCAGGTCGCGGCTGGGACCGTCGCCGAGGGCATGCTGCTCGGCATAGGCGCGAACCAGGGCGATTACCTGGCTGTTGGTCTGCTTGTCGCGGGGGATGCGCTGGTTGACCAGGCTGGAGAACACCTCGGTGGCCGTTACATAGCTGCGCTTGAGCTCTTCGTAGGCCAGGTCGAGCATGTCCGCGGTCTGCTCCAGCTCGGCGGTGCGCGCCTTGACCCGCTGCTCCAGGGTCTCGTTGAGTTCCTGCAGGCGCAGGTTCTGCTCGCGGGTCAGCGCTTCCAGGCGCACCCGCTCGCGTTCCGAGTGCTGGTAGGCCAGCGCCTGGCGCATGATCAGGCGCAGTTCGTCGTCGTCCCAGGGCTTGCTGATGTAGCGGTAGATCTGCCCCTGGTTGATGGCGCGAATGGTGGTGGTGATGTCGGCATAGCCGGTGAGCAGGATGCGCATGCTCTCGGGCCAGTGCTTCTGCACCTCGGCCAGCAGGGTGGCGCCATCCATGCCGGGCATGCGCGCATCGGAAATCACCAGGTCGACCGGCTGCCGGCGCAGAACCTCCAGGGCCTGTTCGCCGCTACTGGCGATCTGCACGCTGTAGGGCTCGCCCCTGAGCACGCGGCGCAGGCTGCTGAGGATGTTCTCTTCATCGTCCACCAGCAGCACGCTGGCTATGGCGGCAGGGCGTAGTTCAGTCATGCTGGCCGGCATCCTCCTGGGCCTGTTCCGCGGTCGGCTGCCGGGCCGGCAGCCAGACGCGAAAGCGCGCGCCCTGGCCGGGCTGGCTGAAGACCTCGATGCGGCCACTGTGTTTGCGCACGATGTTGTAGGACAGCGACAAGCCCAGGCCGGTACCTTTGCCCACCGGCTTGGTGGTGAAGAACGGCTCGTAGATGCGATTGAGCACCTGCGGATCGATGCCCTGGCCGGAGTCTTCCACCTCCAGCCAGACCCAATCGTCCTGCTGGCCGCTGCGCAGGGTGATGCGGCCGAACTGCTCGATGGCATGGGCGGCGTTGACCAGCAGGTTCATCATCACCTGGTTGATCTGCGAGGGGATGCACTCGACTTCCGGCAGCTCGCCGTATTCCTTGACCACCTCGGCCTTGTACTTGAGTTCGTTGTTGACCACGTTGAGGGTGCTATCGAGGCCGCGGTGCAGATCGGCGAGGCGAAACTCGTCGTCATCGATATGGGAGAAGTCCTTGAGCGAGGTGATGATCTTCTTGACCCGGTCGATGCCGTCCTCGGATTCACCGATCAGCGCCTCGACATCGTTGCGGATGTAGTCGTACTCCAGGCTGTGCTTGAGCTGGCGCAGCTCGTCGAGGCTGGCCGCGCCATCGATCGCGTCGATGATCCGCAGCAGGTCGTGGACGTAGCCGGCGAGGGTCTTCAGGTTGGAGAAGACGTAGCCGATCGGGTTGTTGATCTCGTGTGCGACGCCGGCGGCGAGTTGGCCGATGGCGGCGAGCTTTTCCGATTGCAGCAGCTGGGCATTGGCTTTCTCCAGCTTCTTGATCAGCTGGTCCTGTTCGATCTGCTTGTGGCACAAGGCTCTTAGCGCGGCGTCCAGTTGCCGCTTGGAGCGCGCGAACTCGCTGGTGTCGTAGAGCAACAGGCCAAAGCACAGCTGGCCATCCATGTCGCTGAACGGAAACAGCAGGGTGTTTTGCAGCATCAGCGGCGACGGTTGCCCGGACAGGGCATAGGGCAGGTGGATCAGGTAGGGGTTCTCGCGCCACTCGGTATAGACATGCTGGCCCTGCTCGCGAGCCTGCGCCACCATCGTGCCGAGGCTCGGCGTGTCGGCTTCCGGGAAAATACGCGTCAGGTGCTGCTGCAGCGCGTACTGGAGTTGCTTGCCGCTGCATTGGCTGATGAAGTTGTTCCAGTACTGAATCCGCAGTTCCGAGTCGAGGATGATCACTCCGATTTCGATTTGCTCAACGAGAGCGCGGGCCAATTCACTTTGGCGGCTATCCATGGCGAGCTCCGCTTGACTGTCAGGCTGCAGGTGCTTTTTGCGTGATCGAAGGAACTGTTCGTACCCTAGTGGCCTGTGTGGCTAGTTCAATTAGTCAATTTCGGCGTCTGAGGTCCTGATACTGCGTTGCCGCTCCTCACCATAGCTCGCTATGACTCGTCGCAGCGCCTGGTCTCAGAACCTCAGCCATCCGAACTTGAGTTAACCAACTAGCCGTCAGGCCACTAGAGTATTGACCAAATAATGGCGTCTGAATTGTGGCGGTCCTGAAAATCGGCGCCACACTTGTTTTACCATCACTTGCGCTCAGGTTAGCCCATGGTGCACGAGACATCGGATGAATTGCTCATCCAGTATCACTTCGAGTTCGCCGATGGCCGCAGTTGGCAGCACAGGGTCGATCCGGGCGGCGGGACGGCCGAGCCGAGCGAAGAATTGCCGTACTGGACGCGCCTGGGATTCCAGCAGTGCGGGCATTGCCCGCTGCGCGAGGCGGATTCGCCGTATTGCCCGTTCGCCGTGGCCCTGGTGAAACCGGTCGAGGTGTTGGCGCAGATGCCGTCCTTCGAGGAGGTGGCGGTGCGCGTCGTGTGGCGAGGGCGGGATATTCGCCAGCGTACCTCGTTGCAGCGTGCCTTCGGTTCGCTGCTCGGTGCCCTGGGCGCCACCTCAGGCTGTCCGCACACCCGCTTGCTGAAGGCCATGGCCTGGTTCCATCTGCCCTTCAGCGGCACCGATGAAACCCTCTATCGGGTATTCGGCACTTACCTGCTCGGCCAGTACCTGCGCCAGCAGCGCGGACTCAAGGCGGACTGGACGCTGGACGAGTTGCGCGAGGTCTACCGCAACTTGCGCCTGGTCAACCTGGGCATGACCGCGCGCCTGCGTGCGGCCGCCGTCGAGGATTCGGGGCCGAACGGGATGATCCTCCTCGACTTGCTGGCGGCCGATACGCTGTACTCGCTGGATCAATACGAGGGCGAGCTGGATCGCTTCTTCGAGGCGTTTTTCGAGTAGGGCGGAGCAGGAAATAACAGGCCCGGCGAATGCCGGGCCTGTTCAGGTTCAGTCGCTGAAGCCCAGGCGCTGGCGCCAGTCCTGTTCCAGGTGCCGGGTGTCATGATCGTTGGGGTGGAAACCCGGTCGGTAGTAATCCAGATAGGGCAGCAGCAGCCTGCTGAGAAAACCGTTGCGCAGACCGAGCAGCATGCCCAGCCCCTTCTTCCAGCTGCGCCAGTTGAACAGCTGGCCATCCTTGCGCAGCAGGTGCAGCTGGAACCAGCCGATCACGCCGAAGAAGGTCAGCGTGGTGATCGCCATCATCAGCACGCGGGTGAAGTAGCCACCACCGGTGGCCTGATAGACGTCGTAGGCCACGGCCTTGTGTTCGTTCTCTTCGATGGCGTGCCACATCCACAGTTGGTAGAGCTTGGCGTCGTTCATCTGGGTGGTCAGGTCTTCGCGCTGCAGCAGCTGTTCGGCCATGGTCGCGGTGAAGTGTTCCAGGGCGCAGGTGGCGGCCAGACGCTGTTTCTGGGTGCTGAATCTGGTCATCCATTCGAGCAGCACCTTGATGCGCAGTTCCAGGCGTTCCAGGTCGATGCCGTGCTCGGCCGCGTAGTCGTTGTAGGCCGCATGCTCCTTGGAATGCATGGCTTCCTGGCCGATGAAGGCGCTGATGTCCTTCTTCAGTTGCGGGTCGGTGACCTGGTCGCGCACGGCGCGCACGCTGTCGACGAAGAACTTCTCGCCATAGGGGAACAATGAGGACAGGTTGTTCATGAAGTGGCTCATGAAGGGATCCTCGGCAAACCAGTATTTATCGGTCTGGGCGAAGCTGAAGTCCATCCGTCGTACGGGGAAGCTGGCAGGCGGAAGGCTGGTGTTTGCGGTCATGGCGACTCCTGGATTCTCTGGCCGCGGCGAGGCGGCCACTCTTGTTGTCGGGCGCGGGCTGGCATGCGAAGACGTGCCAGGGAACGCCGATAATCTTTAGGGCTGGACGCCGGGAGCGGGAGGTCATTCATGGCCAAGGCAGTTGTTTTTGCGCCAACTTATGGCTGGTTGAGCGGCGCCAACGGGGGGATGTCCGATACGCCCAACGTTCTCGAAGGGGATGTGGCGGTTCAGCGTTCGTTCGGGTCGAAGGCGGTCAGGGTGAAGGTCGGGATGCCCATGTCTTGCAGCTTCTGCGAGCCGCCGAGCTCGGCCAGATCGATGATCGCTGCCGCTTCATGGATGCTGGCGCGCATTCGCCGCACCAGTCGCGCGGCGGCCAGCAGGGTGCCGCCGGTGGCGATCAGGTCGTCGAATATCAGTATGCTGTCGCCTTCGCAGAGGCTGTCGGCCTGCACTTCGAGGAAGGCCTCGCCGTACTCGCTCTGATAGCTCTCGCTGAGCACATCGCCCGGCAGTTTGCCCGGCTTGCGAAACAGGATCAGCGGTTTGTTCAGTTCATAGGCGATGATCGAACCGATCAGGAACCCGCGTGCATCCACGGCGCCGATATGGCTGAACTCGGCCTCGACATAGCGCTGAATGAAGCTGTCGGCAACCATGCGCAGGGCGCGCGGCGACTGCAGCAACGGGGTGATGTCGCGAAAGATCACCCCGGGCTTGGGGAAGTCGGCGACCGGGCGGATCAGGGTCTTGATGCTGAATTCGTCAAAGATCATCGCGCAAGTCCTCCGGCTACCAGGCGAAGTTGCCGCTTTGTCGCTACCTGGGCGCGTGCGGCCGGTCAGCCGTCGAGGTTGCCGCCGGCCAGGGCGCACAGCTCGATGGGGTCGAGAATATGCACCGACTTGCCTTCGGCTTCGAGCAACTGGTTCTGCTGGAAGCGGGTGAAGACGCGCGAGACAGTCTCCACCGCCAGTCCCAGATAGTTACCGATTTCGTTGCGCGACATGGCCAGGCGGAACTGGTTGGGCGAGAAGCCGCGGGCACGGAAGCGCGCCGAGAGGTTGACCAGGAAGGTGGCGATGCGCTCATCGGCGGTCTTCTTCGACAGCAGCATCATCATCTGCTGGTCGTCACGGATTTCCCGGCTCATCACGCGCATCAACTGGCGGCGCAGCTGCGGCAGTTGTATCGACAGTTCGTCGAACCGGTCGAAGGGGATTTCGCAGACCGAGGTGGTTTCCAGGGACTGGGCGGAAACCGGGTAGGTTTCGGTGTCCATCCCGGACAAGCCGACCAGCTCGCTGGGTAGGTGGAAGCCAGTGATCTGCTCCTCGCCGGCATCACTCAGGCTGAAGGTTTTCAGGGCGCCGGAGCGCACGGCGAATACCGAGTCGAACACATCGCCCTGGCGGAACAGGAACTCGCCTTTCTTCAGCGGACGGCCACGCTTGACGATCTGGTCCAGCGCGTCCATGTCCTCGAGGTTGAGCGAAAGCGGCAGGCACAGACTGGCCAGGCTGCAATCCTTGCAATGGGCTTGGTGCGTCGTATGCAGCTTGATGCTTTCGGACATCGGCGTTGATTCCCAGGTAGAACACACAATAGCCGTAAGGGTACAGCAGGGTTACGCTCCCAGCCAGTCGGCGACGGCCCCGGCTGACGATCTGCTGCGAGAGTGAAGCGCCGCTTGACCGCTGTCCGGGTGGCGGATTCCTCGGAGCATAGCCAAGCGGCTGGAATCTGCTGATGTTACCGGAGGTGCAGGCCTGGCGACGCAGCGACAAAATACCGCGGGCGCGCCAGCCGTTCCTGCTGGCGAATGCAGGGCAGGCGGCGCTGCTGGGGCAATGCTCGTGGCGCGCGGCGACTAGATCACCCGCGAGAAGCGCTGCTGGCTGTGTTCGTCCAGGTAGCGGTCGAACAGCATGCACAGCGCACGCACCAGCAGGCGGCCGGCCGGGCGTACCACGATGCCCTGGTCATCCAGGGCGATCAGCCCGTCCCGGGCCATCTCCTGCAGGTGCGGCCAGATTGCCGAGAAGTACTGCTGGAAGCCGATGCCGTGTGCCTGTTCGATATCGGCGAAGCGCAGGCGGAAGCTGCACATCAGCTGCTGGATCACATCGCGCCGCAGCTTGTCGTCGGCATCGCAGTGCAACCCGCGCAGGGTGGCCAGCTGGCCGTTGCCCAGACTCTGCTGATAATCGCCCAGGTCGCTGCTGTTCTGGCAGTAGAGGTCGCCGATCTGGCTGATGGCCGATACGCCGAGGCCGATCAGGTCGCAATGGCCGTGGGTGGTGTAGCCCTGGAAATTGCGCTGCAGGCTGCCGTCTTCCTGGGCGCTGGCCAGCTCGTCGTCGGGCAGGGCGAAGTGATCCATGCCGATATAGCGGTAACCGGCAGCGCCCAGTTGCTCGATGCTGCCCTGCAGGATCGCCAGCTTGTCGGCCGGGCTGGGCAGTTCGCTGCTGTCGATGCGCCGTTGCGGAGTGAAGCGCTCGGGCAGGTGGGCGTAGTTGAACAGCGACACGCGGTCGGGCTGCAAGGCGATGATTTCGGCCAGGGTCGCGGCGAAGCTCTCCGGAGTCTGCTTGGGCAGGCCGTAGATCAGGTCGATGTTCACCGAGCGGAACTGCAGGGTATGCGCGGCTTCGACGATGGCGCGGGTTTCTTCCAGGCTCTGCAGGCGGTTGACCGCCCGCTGCACGGCCGGGTCGAGATCCTGGACGCCGAGGCTGACACGGTTGAAGCCCAGTTCACGGAGCAGGCCCATGGTCGACCAGTCGGCCTCGCGTGGGTCGATCTCGATGCTGTAGTCGCCGGAGTCGTCATTAAGCAGATTGAAGTGCTCGCGCAGCTGGCTCATCAGATGACGCAGTTCGTCATGGCTGAGGAAGGTCGGCGTGCCGCCGCCGAAGTGCAGTTGTTCGACCGTCTGGCGTCGGTCGAGGTGGCGGCCGACGATCTCGATCTCCCGCTCCAGCTCGCGCAGATAGGGCTGCGCGCGGCCGCGATCCTTGGTGATCACCTTGTTACAGGCGCAGTAGTAGCAGACGTGCGCGCAGAAGGGCACATGCACATACAGCGACAGCGGGCGCAGCTCCTTGCGGCTGTCGCGCAGGGCATGCAGCAGGTCGAATGGACCGATGCCGCCGTGAAACTGTGCGGCAGTGGGGTAGGAGGTATAACGCGGCCCGACCTGATCGTAGCGGCGGATCAGGTCAGTATCCCAATGGATGGCGTCGAACATGCGGATAAGTCCCAGGCAAGCAGTATCTGCGAGTCTAGGGAGATGCGCGCCGGCTGGTTTTGACCTGAGTCAAAGGCCGCCGGAGCCCGCCGCTTCAGTGCCCCATCAGCCAGTGCTGGTGCGGGCCGGGCAGCGTCCACAGGCCGAAGAGGATCACCAGCAGGCCGCCGGCCATGCGCACACCGCGTTTGCGCAGCAGGGCGGTCAGGCGTTCGGCGGCCATGCCGGTGGCCAGCAGCACGGGCAGGGTGCCGAGGCCGAACGCCAGCATCAGCGCGGCACTGTCCAGCGCATCGCCCTGGCTCGCCGCCCACAGCAGGGTGCTGTAGACCAGGCCACAGGGTAGCCAGCCCCACAGGCCGCCGAGGAGCAGGGCGCGTGGCAGGCTGGTGACCGGCATGAAACGCCGGGTGAGCGGTTGGATGTAGCGCCACAAGCCCCGCCCGAGCGCCTCGATGCGGGTCAGGCCGCTCCACCAGCCGGCCAGGTACAGGCCCATGGCGATCAGCAGCAGCGCGGCGACCACCCGCAACAGCATGGCCGTCGGGCTGTTGGCCAGGGCCCAGCCGGCCAGGCCGAGCAGCAGGCCGGCGGTTGCGTAGCTGAGAATCCGCCCGAGGTTATACGCCAGCAGCAGCTGGAAACGTTGGCCCCGGCGCTCCGGGGCGATGGCCAGGGTCAGCGCGCCCATCAGGCCGCCGCACATGCCCAGGCAGTGGCCGCCACCCAATAGGCCGAGGATCAGCGCGGACAGCAGGGGGGCCACCTCAAGCACGGGGCGGCTCCTGGTTGTCCGGCCGTTCATCGGGCTTCTGCGCCTGCTCGACCCCGGCCTTGTGCATGGGGTCCTCGTCGTCGAACAGGATGCTGTGCGCAGGGCCTTCAAGGTCGTCGTACTGACCGCTGTCGACCGCCCAGAAGAACAGCCAGATGGCGAACCCGACCAGCAGCAGGGCGACGGGAATCAGGATATACAGCGCGGACATGGAGTCTCCGGGGCCAGCGATAAGCGGGGTAGGTTGGGCAGCGCTCCGCGAAGCCCAACATGCTGATTCTGTCGGGCTTCGTCCCTCAGCGCCAACCTACGGTTTGGGGCTGCGGGTCAGGCGTAATGCATTGAGCACCACCAGCAAGGAGCTGAGCGACATGCCGAGCGCGGCCCAGATCGGGGTGATCCAGCCCAGGGCGGCGAACGGCAGTACCAGGCCATTGTACAGGCTGGCCCAGACCAGGTTCTCGACGATGATCCGCCGCGTCCGGCGCGCCAGGCCGAAGGCCTGCACCAGGCTGCTCAGCCGGTTGGACAGCAGCACCGCGTCGGCGCTGGTCTTGGCCAGGTCGGTGGCGCTGCCCATGGCCACGCTGATATCGGCGCCGGCCAGCACCGGCACGTCGTTCACGCCGTCGCCGAGCATCAATACCCGATGACCCTGCGCGTGCAGCTTCTTCAGCTCCGCCAGCTTGGCATCCGGGGTCAGCCCGCCGCGGGCCTGTTCGATGCCCAGCTGCCGCGCCACTTCGGCGACCATCGGCGAGCTGTCGCCGGACAGCAGCAGCACCTGCCAGCCGCGCGCGCGGCAGGCGGCCAGCAGCGCGGGGGCATCGTCGCGCAGACGGTCATCGAGGACGAACCAGGCCAGCGGGCCCTGGCCATCGCCGAGCAGCAGCCACTGGCCCTGCGCGCCGGGGATCGGCGGGGCACTCTGGCCACTCAGTTGGCTGACGAAGGCGGGCTGACCGATGCGCAACTGGCGCCCGCCGACCGAGCCCTGCAAGCCCTGGCCGGGCACGCTGTCGACCTGCTCGGCGGCCTGCGCGGCGCGGCCGAAGGCGCGGGCGATGGGGTGCTCGGAGCGATTCTCCAGGGCGGCGGCCAGGGCCAGGCAGGCGTCGCCGTCCAGCTCACCGAGGGGGTGGATCGCGCTGAGGGCCAGGCGGCCTTCGGTGAGGGTGCCGGTCTTGTCGAAGATCACCGTGTCGATCTGGTTCAGGCCCTCCAGCACATGGCCGCGGGTCAGCAGCAGGCCGAGCTTGTGCAGGCTGCCGGTGGCGGCGGTCAGCGCGGTCGGCGTCGCCAGCGCCAGGGCGCAGGGGCAGGTGGCGACCAGCAGGGCCAGGACGATCCAGAAGGCGCGCGAGGCGTCGATCTGCCACCAGGCCAGGCCGACCAGCGCAGCCACCAGCAGGACGATCAGCAGGAACCACTGCGCCACCCGGTCGGCGATTTCCGCCAGGCGCGGCTTGTCGCTCTGCGCCCGTTCGAGCAGGCGGACGATGGCCGACAGCCGGGTGGCGTCGCCGAGCGCCTCGACCTCGACGGTCAGCGGGCCTTCGACGTTGAGGGTGCCGGCGGTGACGCTGTCGCCGACGCGGCGCGGTTGCGGCAGGTACTCGCCGGTGAGCAGGGATTCGTCGATGCTCGACTGGCCGCCGAGGATGCGCCCGTCGGCCGGCAGCAGGGCGCCGGGCGGCACCAGTACCCGCTCGCCGGTCTGCAGTTCGCTGAGCAGGATGCGCCGGGGCTGACCGTCGGCGTCCAGGCGCAGGCAGGAGGCCGGCAACAGGTTGACCAGTTGCGCGGTGGCCGCCGCCGTGCGCTCGCGGGCGCGGCGCTCCAGGTAGCGGCCGCTCAGGAGGAACAGGGCGAACATGCCCACCGCATCGAAATACAGCTCGCCCTGGCCGGTGACGGTCGACCAGATGCCGGCGACATAGGCGCCGCCGATCGCCAGCGACACAGAGACATCCATGCTCAGGTGGCGGGTGCGCAGGTCACGCAAGGCGCCGCGGAAGAACTGGCCGCAGCAGTAGAAGACGATCGGCGTGGTGAGGAACAGGCTGACCCAGCGGAGGATCCTGTCCAGCTCGGGGCTGAGGTCGACATTGAATTCCGGCCAGGTGGCCATTGTCGCCATCATCACCTGCATCCACAGCATGCCGGCTACGCCCAGTTCGCGCATGGCCCGGCGGTTCTCCCGGGCCAGCTGCGCGGCGGCGCTGTCGGCCTGCCAGGGATGGCCGGCGTAACCGATCTTGCGCAGCTCCTTGAGCAACTGGCTGAGCGGCAGCTGGCTGTCGGTCCAGCGCACCTGCAGGCGCTGGGTGGACAGGTTGAGATGGGCCTCGGCGATGCCGGGCAGGTTGCGCAGGTGCTTCTCGATCAGCCAGCCGCAGGCCGCGCAACTGATGCCCTCGATCAACAGGCAGGTTTCGCTCAATTCGCCCTGGTGCTGGACGAAGGGGGCCTGCACCTCGGCGCGGTCGTACAGCGCCAGTTCGTCGGGCAGGGCCTGCGGCAGGTTCTGCGGGTTGGCGGCGGTTTCGCTGCGGTGCGTGTAGTAGTGCTCCAGGCCGCCGGCGACGATGGCCTCGGCCACTGCCTGGCAGCCAGGGCAGCACAGCTCGCGCGTCGCGCCGAGCACCTGGGCGTGAAAGCGGCTACCGGCGGGAACGGGCAAGCCGCAGTGGAAGCAGGGCGTTGGACTAGCCATCGAAACGCGATCTTGAACCAGCGGTCACTGCTCGGCGCCGAGACGGATGGTCTTGCCGGTTTCCAGGGTTTGTTCCTCGAACAGGCGCCAGTCCTTGCCGCCCTCCTGGCCGATCAGCTCGACGAAACGCCGGCCGTGCACCACATCCTGCATCTGCCCACGGTACAGGCCCTGGCCCTGCGGCTGCAGGACGATGCGCCGGTCGCGTTCCGGCTGGGTCGGCGAGATCAGGTTCAGCACCAGTTGTGCCGGGCCGCTGTTGCCTTGCAGGCGCAGCTCGGCGACGCCGGCGTCTTCATCGAGCTGCAGCTCGGCCTTCAATTGCAGGCGTTTGGCGAAGTTCTCCCGCTCCAGCGACTGATTGATGCCTTTGCCGACGTCGTAGTAATCGTCGGAGATCAGTCCTGGCGGGTTCTTCGTGGCGATGGTCAGCAGGGTCACGCCCTGCGCCACCGAATAGCCCAGCAGGGCCAGGATGAACCAGGGCCAGAACTGCTTGTACCAAGGTTTGATCGGTGTTTCGTCAGGCATGCTCGGCTGATCTCGTTAGCGGACGCTGGGGCCGATGAAACGGCTGTCGGCGTCGTTGTTGATGTTCGCATCGTCGACCGACTGGATGCGGAACATGATCTCGTTGGTGCTGGACGGCAGCTTTTCCGGCTCGATCGACAGTTCGATCGGCAGCGACAGCACTTCGCCGGCCTGCGCGGTGATCTCGCGCTTGCCTTCGTAGACCAGGCCGTCGAGGCCAGCGACTTCGATCAGGTAGGTCACGTTGCGCTGGGCCTTGTTCATGATCTTCAGGGTGTAGACGTTCTCGATCCGGCCTTCCTCGTTCTCGCGGTAGAGCACGCGGTCCTTGATCACATCGAGTTCGACCAGCGAGCGCTCGGCCACCGCCCAGGCGAACAGCCCCATCATCGCCAGCAGGGCGAGCGCATAGCCGATCAGCCGGGGACGCGCCAGGTGGGTCTTCTGCCCGGACAGGTTGTGTTCGGTGGTGTAGCTGATCAGCCCTTTCGGGTAGTTCATCTTCTCCATGATGTTGTCGCAGGCGTCGATGCAGGCGGCGCAGCCGATGCATTCGATCTGCAAGCCGTCGCGTATGTCGATGCCGGTCGGGCAGACCTGCACGCACATCTTGCAGTCGATGCAGTCGCCGAGGCCCTCGGCCTTGTAATCGGCATCGCGCTTGCGCGGGCCGCGTTGTTCACCGCGGCGCGGGTCATAGGAGACGATCAGCGTGTCCTGGTCGAACATCACGCTCTGGAAGCGCGCATAGGGACACATGTAGATGCACACCTGCTCGCGCAACCAGCCGGCGTTGCCGTAGGTCGCCAGGGTGAAGAACCCGACCCAGAACGCCGCCCAGCCGCTGGCCTCGAGGGTGAACAGCTCGGGGATCAGCGCGCGGATCGGCGTGAAATAGCCGACGAAGGTGATGGCGGTCGCCACCGAAACGCCGATCCAGATGCTGTGCTTGGCAATCTTGCGCAGCAGTTTCTGGCCGCTCATGGGCGATTTGTCGAGTTTCATGCGCTGGTTGCGGTCGCCTTCGGTGACCTTCTCGGCCCACATGAACACCCAGGTGAACACGCTCTGCGGGCAGGTGTAGCCGCACCAGACGCGGCCGGCGAACACGGTGATGAAGAACAGGCCGAAGGCGCAGATGATCAGCAGCCAGGAGAGCAGGACGAAATCCTGTGGCCAGTAGGTGGAACCGAAGATGTAGAACTTGCGCTCGGGCAGGTTCCACCAGACGGCCTGGCGGCCATTCCAGTTGAGCCAGACGGTACCGAAATACAGGAGGAAGAGGGCGGCGCCACCGAGCATGCGCAGATTGCGGAAGATGCCGGTGAAGGCGCGGGTGTAGATTTTCTCGCGGTTGGCGTAAAGGTCGACGGCCTCGACTCTAGCCTGGGCAGGGGTGACGTCTTTAACGGGAATCTGTGCGCTCATCAGTTCGTACCGCAGCGGTTGGTTGGCTGCCCCGGCCGATACGTGCCGGCCGGGGTCAATTCACGATAACGCTATGGTACGCCTGACGTGCCCTGCTTGGGTGCGACAGTCGGTCGCGTTTGCGGCAGGTTGGGAGAGTTACTTCTCCACGGATTGTTGCGACAGGCTGTACACATAGGCGGCCAGCAGATGCACCTTGTCGTTGCCGAGGAACGCTTCCTGGGCTGGCATGCGGCCGTTACGGCCATAGCGCAGGGTTTGCTGGACCTGGGCAAAACTGGAGCCATAGAGCCAGACCTTATCGGTCAGGTTCGGTGCGCCAAAACCATGCTGACCTTTGGCATCGGCACCATGACAGACTGCACAATTGGTGTTGAAGATGTTTTGACCTGCGGCAACGTCTACCACGATACCTTCGGGGCTTTTCAAGCCGGACAGGCTGCGCACGTAACCGGCGACGTTCTTGATGCCTTCCTCGCCGAGGGAGTCTTTCCAGGCCGGCATGGCGGCCTGGCGACCGCCCATGATGGTGGTCTTGATGGTTTCCGCTTCACCGCCGTACAGCCAATCGTTGTCGGTCAGGTTGGGGAAGCCATAGGCGCCCTTGGCGTCCGAGCCATGGCAGACCGAGCAGTTGGAGGCGAACAGGCGGCCACCCATCTTCAGCGCCTGCTCGTCCTGGGCAACCTGTTCGATCGGCATCGCCGCGTACTTGGCGAAGATCGGCCCGTACTGGGCGTCGGCCTTGGCCATTTCCTTTTCCCACTGGTGCACGCCGGTCCAGCCTGCATTGCGCACGCCATCACTGACCTGGATGTCGGTGGCGAACGGCGTCTTGGCTTCGCTGTCGAGGTGCTCGTAGCCCGGCAGCAGGCCTTTGAAGTTGCCCAGGCCCGGATAGAGCACCAGGTAACCGAGGGCGAAGACGATGGTGGCGACGAACAGCATGAACCACCACTTGGGCAGCGGGTTGTCGAACTCCTCGATGCCATCGAACTCGTGGCCGACGGTTTGCTCGGTGGTCTCCTGGCGCTGGCCCTTGCGGGTGCCGAAGATCAGCCAGGTCAGGGCGAAGATGGTGCCCAGAGACAGAATGGTTACGTACCAACTCCAGAACGTGGTCATTGGTTATTGCTCCTGGAAGATTGCTCGTCACGCTCGTTGGGTTTGGGCTCGTCGGCGAAAGGCAGGTTGGCGGCTTCGTCGAAGCTCGACTTGCGCTTGCTGCTGTAGGCCCAGAGCACCACGCCGATGAAGGCGATGAACACCACTGCCGTGCCGATGCCGCGAATGGTCCCGACGTCCGTGAGAAAAGAAGGCATCGTGCGTTACCGTTTGGTCGAGATAGAAGTGCCGAGAACCTGCAGGTACGCGACCAGCGCGTCCATTTCGGTCTTGCCCTTCACGGCGTCCTTGGCTCCGGCGATGTCTTCGTCGGTGTAGGGGACGCCGAAGCCGCGCATGACTTCGATCTTCTTGGCGGTGTCCTTGCCGTCGAGCTTGTTCTCGACCAGCCAGGGGTAGGACGGCATCTTCGATTCCGGCACCACGTTGCGCGGGTTGTACAGGTGGGCACGGTGCCACTCGTCAGAGTAGCGGCCGCCGACCCGGGCCAGGTCCGGACCGGTTCGCTTGGAGCCCCACAGGAAGGGGTGGTCCCAGACGCTCTCGCCGGCCACCGAGTAGTGGCCGTAGCGCTCGGTCTCGGCGCGGAACGGCCGGATCATCTGCGAGTGGCAGCCGACGCAGCCGTTGGCGATGTACACGTCGCGGCCTTCCAGTTGCAGCGCGGTATAGGGCTTGAGACCCTCGACCGGCTCGTTGGTGACGTCCTGGAAGAACAGCGGGACGATCTGGGTCAGGCCACCGATGCTGACGGCGATGACCATCAGCAGCGCCATCAGGCCGATATTCTTCTCGATGATTTCGTGTTTCATCAGTGAGCGCTCCCCGCGGTGAACTGCGCAGCCGCTTCGTATTCAGCCGGCTTGGCGGCACGCACGGTGCGGTAGGTGTTGTAGGCCATCAACAGCATGCCGGTGACGAAGAAGGCGCCGCCAATCATGCGCACCACGAAACCGGGGTGGCTGGCTTCCAGCGCCTCGACGAAGGAGTAGGTGAGGGTGCCGTCTTCGTTGACCGCGCGCCACATCAGGCCCTGGGTGATGCCGTTGACCCACATCGAGGCGATGTACAGCACGGTGCCGATGGTGGCCAGCCAGAAGTGCGCGTTGATCAGGCCGACGCTGTGCATCTGCGCGCGACCATAGACTTTTGGGATCAGGTGATAGAGCGAGCCGATGGAGATCATCGCCACCCAGCCCAGCGCCCCGGCATGCACGTGGCCGATGGTCCAGTCGGTGTAATGCGACAAGGCATTCACAGTCTTGATCGCCATCATGGGACCTTCGAAGGTGGACATGCCATAAAAGGCCAGCGACACCACCAGGAACCGCAGGATCGGATCGGAACGCAACTTATGCCAGGCTCCCGACAAGCTCATCATGCCGTTGATCATGCCGCCCCAGCTCGGCGCCAGCAGGATCAGCGACATCGCCATGCCCAGGCTTTGTGCCCAGTCCGGCAGGGCGGTGTAGTGCAGGTGGTGCGGGCCGGCCCAGATGTACAGGGTGATCAGTGCCCAGAAATGCACGATCGACAGGCGGTAGGAGTAGATCGGGCGTTCGGCCTGCTTGGGTACGAAGTAGTACATCATCCCCAGGAAACCGGTGGTCAGGAAGAAGCCTACGGCGTTGTGGCCGTACCACCACTGGATCATCGCATCGGTCGCGCCCGAGTACATCGAGTAGGACTTGAACGCGGTAACCGGCATTTCCATGCTGTTGACGATATGCAGCAGCGCGGTCACCAGGATGAAGGCGCCGAAGAACCAGAGGCCCACATAGATGTGCTTGGTCTTGCGCTTGACGATGGTGCCGAAGAACACCAGGGCGTAGCAGACCCAGACGATCCCCAGGAGGATGTCGATCGGCCATTCCAGTTCGGCGTATTCCTTGCTGCTGGTGTAGCCCATGGGCAGGGTGATGACTGCCAGCACGATCACCGCTTGCCAGCCCCAGAAAGTGAAGGCGGCCAGACCGTCGGAGATCAGGCGGGCCTGGGTGGTGCGCTGAACCACGTAATAGGACGTGGCGAACAGCGCGCAGCCGCCGAAGGCGAAGATCACCGCATTGGTGTGCAAGGGGCGCAGACGGCCGAAGCTGGTCCATTCCAAGCCTAGATTGAGTTCCGGCCACACGAGTTGTGCGGCGATGAACACGCCTAGACCCATGCCGATGACTCCCCAAATCACCGTCATAACGGCGAATTGGCGAACCACCTTATAGTTATAAGCAGTCTGACTGATTGCTGTGCTCATGCTGGGTTCCACGGTTAATGGAGGTTTTTGGGGGACAAAAAACGGCGGCAAGTATGGGGAAAGCAGGTAGCCAATGCAACGCCGCGAGCCGGCGGGAACAGGCTTTCAAAGGCTTTCGAAAGGGTTTCGGGATGGCCCGAAGCCACTTGGTCGCCGATACCGTGCGCCATCGTGGCGCCGCGCGAAGAAGGGGTCGCCTTAGAGTTATCGGGGGTGGCGACTGCCGCTAAGCTTAGCTCAAGTCAAGAAATGGCCAAGCTGCCAGGCGGCCAAGTGCGACTTTGCGTCGCACCTGGGTGATCGGGAGGATTCGGTTCGGTGCGGGGAGGGGCTGGCGACAGGCTACTGTCGCCAGCGGGACGGGAGGAGAGGCGCTATTCGGTGCGCTTGGCTTCCTGGCTCAGGTTGAGCACGTAGGCCGCCAGCAGGTGCACCTTGTCGTTGCCCAGGTACTGCTCCTGGGCGGGCATCTGGCCGTTGCGTCCGTAACGGATGGTTTGCTGCAGTTGGGTCAGGCTGGAACCGTAGATCCAGCCGGCGGGCTTGGTCAGGTCCGGCGCGCCGAGCATGGCCATGCCTTTACCTTCGGCGCCGTGGCAGGCGACGCAGTTGCTGTTGAACAGCTGCGCACCCTGTTGCAGATCGACTTGGCTGTCAGCCGGCAGGGGCAACCCGGCCAACTGGTGGCGCACGTGGGCTGCGACCTGCTTGACCCCTTCGTCGCCGAGGATCTGGCCCCAGGCCGGCATCGCGCCGGCACGACCCTGGAGGATGGTGGTCTTGATCGTCGCCGGCTCGCCGCCCCAGCGCCAGTGCTGGTCGGTCAGGTTGGGGAAGCCCACCGCACCCTTGGCATCCGAGCCATGGCAGATCGAGCAGTAGGTGGCGAACAGGCGGCCGCCCATCTTCAGCGCTTGCTCGTCCTTGGCCACTTCTTCCACGGGCATCGCCGCATATTTGGCGAAGATCGGCCCGTAGAGCTCATCGGCCTTTTGCTCTTCGCGTTCCCACTGGGCCACCTGGGTCCAGCCGTCCGCATAACCCGGCAGTACGCCTTTGAAGTTGCCCAGGCCCGGGTAGAGCACCAGGTAGCCGGCGGCGAAGATGATGGTGCCGATAAACAGCATGAACCACCACTTGGGCAGCGGGTTGTCGTACTCCTCGATGCCATCGAAGGAGTGACCCATGGTCTGGTCGGTGGTGCCTTTGTGCGTCTCGCTCTTGCGGGTCGCGAAGATCAGCCAGAACAGGGCGAGCAGGGTGCCTATGGTCAGCGCGGTGATATACCAGCTCCAGAAGGTGCTCATGGGGTGTTGCTCCTCGATGCGGCAGTCTTGGATTCGTCGGCAAACGGCAGTTGCGCGGCTTCGGCAAACGCGCTCTGGCGCTTGCTGCTGTAAGCCCAGAGCGTGACGCTGGTGAAGGCCAGCAGGACCAGGGCGGTGCCCAGCCCGCGCAGGGTGCCGATATCAATGATGTCGAAGAACATGGTCTTACCTCTTGCTCTTCACGGCGGTGCCGAGCACTTGTAGGTAGGCGACCAGCGCGTCCATCTCGCTCTTGCCCTTGACGGCGTCCTTGGCGCCGGCGATGTCCTCGTCGCTGTAGGGCACGCCGACGGTGCGCAGGGCCTTGAACTTGGCGGCGGTGTCCTGGCCGTCCAGGGTGTTCTCGGTCAGCCAGGGGTAGGACGGCATCTTCGATTCCGGCACCACGTTGCGCGGGTTGTACAGGTGGGCGCGGTGCCACTCGTCCGAGTAGCGCCCGCCGACCCGGGCCAGGTCCGGACCGGTTCGCTTGGAGCCCCAGAGGAAGGGGTGGTCCCAGACGCTTTCGCCGGCCACCGAGTAGTGGCCGTAGCGCTCGGTCTCGGCGCGGAACGGGCGGATCATCTGCGAGTGGCAGCCGACGCAGCCCTCGCGGATGTAGATGTCGCGACCTTCCAGTTGCAGCGCGGTATAGGGCTTGAGGCCCTCGACCGGCTCGTTGGTGACGTCCTGGAAGAACAGCGGGACGATCTGGGTCAGGCCGCCGATGCTCACGGCCAGCACCATCGCCAGCGCCATCAGGCCGATATTCTTCTCGAGTATTTCGTGTTTCATCAGTGGGCTCCCTCT
This sequence comes from Pseudomonas benzenivorans, assembly GCF_900100495.1. Lineage (GTDB taxonomy): Bacteria > Pseudomonadota > Gammaproteobacteria > Pseudomonadales > Pseudomonadaceae > Aquipseudomonas > Aquipseudomonas benzenivorans. The sequence goes on along the minus strand of NZ_FNCT01000015.1, from coordinate 7,236 downwards.
ACCGAGTACTGCGCGGCGGCTTCAAGTTCGGCCGGCTTGGCGGCGCGTACGGTCTGCCAGACGTTCCAGGCCATCAGCAGCATGCCGCTGAAGAAGATCGCCCCACCGATCACCCGCACCACGAAGCCGGGGTGGCTGGCTTCCAGGGCTTCGACGAAGGAGTAGGTGAGGGTGCCGTCTTCGTTGACCGCGCGCCACATCAGGCCCTGGGCGATGCCGTTGACCCACATCGAGGCGATGTACAGCACGGTGCCGATGGTGGCCAGCCAGAAGTGCGCGTTGATCAGGCCGATGCTGTACATCTCCTTGCGGCCGAAGACCTTGGGAATCAGGTGGTACAGCGAGCCGATGGAGACCATCGCCACCCAGCCCAGCGCCCCGGCGTGCACATGGCCGATGGTCCAGTCGGTGTAGTGGGACAGTGCGTTGACGGTCTTGATCGCCATCATCGGACCTTCGAAGGTGGACATGCCGTAGAAGGCCAGGGACACCACCAGGAAGCGCAGGATCGGGTCGGTGCGCAGCTTATGCCAGGCCCCCGAGAGGGTCATCATGCCGTTGATCATGCCGCCCCAGCTCGGTGCCAGCAGCACCAGCGACATCACCATGCCCAGGCTCTGCGCCCAGTCCGGCAGGGCGGTGTAGTGCAGGTGGTGCGGGCCGGCCCAGATGTACACGGCGATCAGCGCCCAGAAGTGCACGATCGACAGGCGATAGGAATACACCGGGCGTTCGGCCTGCTTGGGCACGAAGTAGTACATCATCCCGAGGAAGCCGGCGGTGAGGAAGAAGCCCACCGCGTTGTGGCCGTACCACCACTGCACCATGGCATCGGTGGCGCCGGAGTAGACCGAGTAGGACTTGGTCAGGGTGACCGGGATTTCCAGGTTGTTGATCAGGTGCAGCAGCGCCACGGTGAGGATGAAACCACCGAAGAACCAGTTGCCGACATAGATGTGGCTGACCCTGCGCTTGATCACCGTGCCGAAGAACACGATGGCGTAGCTGACCCAGACGATGGTGATCAGGATGTCGATCGGCCATTCCAGTTCGGCGTACTCCTTGGAGCTGGTATAACCCAGCGGCAGGCTGATCGCCGCCAGCAGGATCACCAGTTGCCAACCCCAGAAGGTGAAGGCCGCCAGCTTGGGTGCGAACAGGGTCGCCTGCGAGGTGCGCTGTACCGCGTAGTAGCTGGTGGCGAACAGGGCGCAACCGCCGAAGGCGAAGATCACCGCGTTGGTGTGCAACGGCCGCAGGCGGCCGAAGCTGGTCCACGGCAGGTCGAAATTGAGTTCGGGCCAGGCCAGTTGCGCGGCGATCAGCACGCCGAGCCCCATCCCGACTATGCCCCACACCACCGTCATAATGGCGAATTGGCGAACCACCTTGTAGTTGTAGGCGGAACTGGTTGTTGTGTTCATGTCTGGGTTTCCATCCACGGTTATGGGCAGATCATTCGAAAGCAATCGGCCTCGCGCGCCTAGGCGCTAGCGAGGGCAACTGACTCTTAAAGCGAGGCAAGCATGAGCAAAGGGCAAAGTGCCGGTATTGACGGGGGTCAATGCGCGCAAGGGGAGGAACAACGGGCGTGGCTGTGGGATCGCCCCGCAGGCGCGAGTCGCGCCACCCTGATTCTCGCCCATGGCGCCGGCGCGCCGATGGACAGCGCGTTCCTCCAGCAGATGGCGGAAAACCTCGCGGCGCGCGGCGTGGCGGTGCTGCGCTTCGAGTTCGCCTACATGGCCGCAAGGCGGCTGGACGGTAAGAAGCGCCCGCCCAACCCCCAAGCCAAACTGCTCGAGCAGTGGCGTGCGGTGTATGCCGAGGTGCGCCAACAGGTCGCAGGGCCGCTGGCCATCGGCGGCAAGTCGATGGGCGGGCGCATGGCCAGCCTGCTGGCCGACGAACTCGGCGCGGATGCCCTGGTCTGCCTGGGCTATCCCTTCTATGCCGTCGGCAAACCGGACAAGCCACGGGTGGCGCACCTGGCCGAACTGCGCACGCCGACCCTGATCGTCCAGGGCGAACGCGATGCCTTGGGTGATCGCTCGAGGGTGGCCAGCTATGAGCTGGCCGAAACGATCAGGCTGCACTGGCTGAACGCCGCCGACCACGACCTCAAGCCGCTGAAGAGTTCGGGCTTAAGCCATGAGCAGCATTTGCAGGCGGCGGCGGAGGCGGTGGCGGGGTTCCTGTCGCGCTAACGGGCATGCCGCGAGAGACACCGCGCATGATGAAAGAACGCTTGGGCTCTTTTAGGTACTGGGGCTGGATGGGCGCACAGGCCGCTTTTTCGTCCAGCCTTCACGCTAACGCCGTAGGAGGGGCCTCTCCGTCTCCGACGAAGCACGGTCGCGCCGCAAACTAGAGGCAATCGCGTCTGTCGGCTTGCAGGCACCCGTAGGAGCGGCTTTAGCCGCGAAGCTGTGCTGTGTTTCACAAGCTTTCGTGGCTGAAGCGGAACGCCGTCCCCGCCGCTCCTACACAACGTGTCATAACTCATGAAATCAATGACATGCGAGTTGTTTGATAAGAGCCAGCTTGCCGTGGCTCGGCCCCGAGGATCCGTCCTTGCCCGTCCCTCATAACAGGGCACCGCCAGCGTCTGTGCGAGCAAGCCACAACCAGGCATGTGTACCTGGCCGCAGGAGTCTTGGCCCGGGCGGCCCACTGCACTATGCTCGGTCAAACCAAGGGACTGCCTGCTACTCCCGCCTATGCGGCAAGGACCGCCAGTGTTCCCTGTGTTTTTGCCATTCCGTCGCCAGCCCTATTGCGCGCAAGGGGCGGCGGTAGCCTGCCTGAGTCACTGCTAGCCCAACGAACTTGTGAAAAACTTTCGCCTACCGCGATCGCGCTCCAGGCGCTGGCTGCTGTGGTTGCGCTACGTGAACACCTGGTGACGCTCTCGCGACGGCGCTCGATATTTTCACTAGCTCAAAGGGCTCTGCACCCCGGCAAAACCCTGGCCCAGCACATGGGTATAGATCTGCGTGGTTCGCACATCCGCATGCCCCAGCAGCGTCTGCACGGTACGAATGTCGCTGCCACGCCTGAGCAACTCGGTGGCGAAGCTATGGCGGAGGGTGTGGCAGCCGGCCGGCTTATAAATGCTGGAGCGTCGCACCGCCTGCTTGACCGCTTTCTGGATGGAGCTGACATGAATGTGATGGCGCACGATCGTGCCGTCTTCATCCGTGCACAGGCCAGTGGAGGGAAATAGCCATTGCCACTCGAACGAGCGCGCCGCATTGGGGTATTTACGGCGCAAGGCAAAAGGCAGGCTAACCGGAGCCTGGTAGAAATTGTCCTGCTGCTTCCAGGCGGTGAGCATTCGCTGTCTGCGCTCCAGCAATGGCGTGATGAGTGAGGCCGGCAACAAGGTGGTGCGGTCCTTGGCGCCCTTGCCATCGTGCACGGTGATCACCTGCCTGTCGAAATCCACATCCTTGATGCGCAGGCGTGCCGCTTCCACCACCCGCAAGCCAGCGCCGTACATGAGTGAGGCCAACAACTGGTAAGGCTGGCCCAGAAGGCCGATGAGCGCCGTTGCCTCGGCGTGCGTCAATACGCAGGGAATGCGCGCCGAGCGCTTGGCACGCACTACCTCGCCGACCTGCCCCAGGGGTTGTTGCAGCACCTTTGCATAGAGAAATACCAGGGCATTGAGCGCCAGGTTCTGGGTGGCGGCTGCGACCTTGCGCTCCACTGCCAGCCAAGTGAGAAAGGCATTGACCTCGGCCGCGCCCAGTTCCAGCGGATGGCGCAACTGATGGAAGCGGATAAAGTAACGAATCCAGTACCAATAGGATTTCTCGGTGCGGATGCTGTAATGATGCAAGCGCATCACCGCTCTGACCTGCTCACGCAGGCGAGGCTTGGAGGTTGAACTGTCCATGTCGGCTCCTGGGTGCTGTTTTTTTATACAGTAGTAATGGTAGAGCAAAATACAGAAGTCAAGCGAGTACGGGGCGCGGCTGGAGCTACTGGCCTAACTCATTGATTGGCTGTTGATTTTTTCTGAGCAGGGGATGGGGAGATGCGGAGTTATGCAGAATTCTCTACCATCGGATTAACGAAGAATTCCATCTAATCACTGTTATGCGCTTAAAAGCACGAGGTTCCGCCATGTTCATCATTGAGGATGAAGCTCACGCAGAGTGGTGTGGTGAATTCACAACCAAGGAAGAGGCCATACTTGAACTCAGAGCGAGAAGCCTTATTCCATGGAATCAGGAGCCTAATGTCTGCCCATGTATGAGCTGGCGCACCTGTGGTCGTGAATACTTCATTCTGGAGTTCAATACCTCCGTTGAACCATGGGAGGAGCGTTCTAGAACCCCTGTATTATCAGTATCTTCCAAAGAGGTAAAATGGGAACAAAGTTTCACACCCCATACCTTACCTCCGAACGCATAACAAGCGGTTCAAGTCGTTCGCTTCGCTCACTCGGGACCTCGTTCCGCGGCCCCTTAACCTGAACGTTAGGCAAATCCAATGTCAGCAACCAACGAAGCATATGAAAAAGTTGAAGCCCTTATCTCTGAAATGGACGGTCAATCCGACAGAGCGGCGGCAATTGTTGGTGCTGCCTGGATTGAGGAAGAGCTAGAAGCAGCTATCCGTTCATTTCTCATTGACGATAAAGAGTCTGTAACACGGTTACTTGGCAAAAGCAGTCCCCTTTCTAGTTTCTCAGCCAAAATAGACTTGGCGTGCGTTCTTGGCATGTGCAGCCGAGTTATTGCCAAAGACCTGCATACAATAAGAGAAATTCGGAATGACTTTGCTCATAACATATTGGCAAAAGACAACGCAAAGCTCAGCTTCAATTCAGGGCACATTAGAGATAAATGCATGACTCTAAAGTGTGTTGCGCACGAAGACCCTGCAACACCAAGAGTTGCTTTTGTCAGAGCTTGTGCAATTCTGAATTCCGATTTTTACATTCACCGACTTATGGGCCAGAAAGTTTCGGACGGCGGGCAGGTCTTTGCAAAAATTGAAGCACAAGCATAGCCCTGCAAAGCCTAACAAATGGTTCAAGTCGTTTGCTTCGCTCACTGGGACGGGCTAAAGCCCGCCCCTTAACCAAACGTTATGCACCTTCGGAGTTACACCGTGAAAATCCTGAAGGAACAGACCATCTGCGAATGGAAGAATGTTACCCCTCAGAAACCAGAGAGCGGGTCAAAACTTGGAATCGCCTTAAGTACCATAGGGCTGTTACCCATTAACGGGCTAAGGCATAAACCAGAAAATGGTACTAACGGTTGGTACATCTGGTGTGGCGCAGAGCTGTCCGACGCTGACGATTTCTTTTCTTCGTTGCACATAGAGCACATCGACAGCTACCTGCCAGAGGTTGCAGTCTATCTTGATCTACCTGCCGGCTACCGCTTTCAGATCGACGGCAATAATTTCGAAGACGTGTGGTTTGATCCCGAGTTACTCGATGCATAACAACTGGTTCAAACCGTTCGCTGCGCTCACTGGGACGGGCTAAAGCCCGCCCCTTAACCAAACGTTATACATGCAAGCCAGAAAGGTGTTGGATGCTTCTAAAACCAGAACTAGCCTCCGAATTTTTGTCAAAATACAAAGCCATCCTGACGCACATAAATTTAGGCCAGCCTCCTAGCGATATTAAAGAATATGTGGCTGCACGCTCAAAACTTTATGAGGACAGTGCTTCCTTCAGCAGCGCCTTAAAAAAAGCAGAAGAAATAGATTTTTTAGAACCACTAAAATCCGCAGTGCATGGCGAATTTGTTTATCTTAAAAAATACAAGAATGGTTATGTCTTCAAAAAACTAGGCACCGGAGTTTTTTATCAAACTACCGCACTGACCTCGCCTCTGGAAAATTTGGTGCATGAGTACAGCATAATCAAAACAGCGCTGCTACCCTTTCCCAATCAGCTTGTTTGCGATGGACTTATTTCAGGGGCAAATACTCTGCTAGGAAAAAATCTCGCAAAAGAAATCAGAGAAGCGTACTGGGAAGCAAAAAAAGCCGGGGACGTGGTGTTGCATGTATAACAATTGGTTCAAACCGTTCGCTTCGCTCACTGGGACGGGCTAAAGCCCGCCTCTTAACCAAACGTTAGGGATCAAGACATGGCGCAGGAAGCCCGAAAGCGTGGACATCTGACTCTTGTACTATTTGCGTTGCTTGTAGTGGGAGAAATTATTGTTGCTATAAAATCAAGCAGCTACGAATCAAATCCTCTCAAAGCCTCACTTTTGTACTTCATGATCGCAGGTATTCCGCTACTTTTTGTTTTTGCATCCATATACATAGGTACAAATTTACTATTCCCAATTTTCTTGGGCTGGGTATGTATAGTAATAGGGCTCAGTTCCCAATATGCTTACCACACCTCCCATGATCCTTCACGAGTAATGGTGCTAGCGGTCAGCCTTGCTGCTTATTGGGTTTGTGGGATTCTGGCGCTATTTTCAGTTTCCTACCAAGACCCTAACTAGTGGTTCAAGTCGTTCGCTTCGCTCACTCGGGACGGGCTAAAGCCCGCCCCTTAACCAAACGTTAGGTGTGGAGACAGCACTGTGGATACATTGACAAAGCTAATTTCCACTATCGAGATCGCAATTCGGTACCTACTCACCGGAACTGTAATCTCAGCCATCGCAATATTAAGCATCAACGAGTACCAGAGCCTAACTGATTGGGCTGTAAAAAATGAACTAGTGGCGGCAGCCGCCATTACCGCAGTGGGCTTTGTCTCCTTTACACTTTATCGTCTAGCTCTCTGGATAGTTCTGGATGCAATAGCATGGAAACTCCGCTGGTCAGTGCCATCGCTCCTACATACAAACGGAATGACTTACGACGAGCCATATGCTTTCTTTCTAAAATGGCGATACTCAGGAACAATCAATCATGAGCTCAGTGGCTATTTAGCGTTTCGCTGGGCCGCAGCACATTTTGTCTCCGTGTCTGGTTTGGCCCTCTGCTTTGCAAGCTTGCTTAACCAAGAAGCGTCATTACTTTCAGCACATGCAATATTGGCTAGAGCATTGGGGTTAATATTTTTAATACTGGGCTTATGGCAATGCGCCTTCCTGTATAGAGTTGAGCGCAATCTTTATAGAAGCTTACCCCAACCTCAGGTTCAGAAGCAGTAATTGGCAACCACACCTAACAACTGGTTCAAGCCGTTCGCTTCGCTCACTCGGGACCGGCTAAAGCCGGCCCCTTAACCAAACGTTA
>NZ_FNCT01000022.1 GCF_900100495.1 Pseudomonas benzenivorans | reverse complement strand
ACCACATGGGCATCACTGCGGAAAATCTCGTGGAAAAGTACGGCATTTCCCGCGAGGCGCAGGACGCTTTCGCCGCCGACTCGCAGCGCAAGGCCTGCGCCGCCATCGAGGCCGGGCGCTTCGTTGATGAGATCACCCCGATCCTGATCCCGCAGAAGAAGGGCGAGCCCGTTGCCTTCGCCACCGACGAGCAGCCGCGCGCCGGCACCAGCGCCGAGTCTCTGGGCAAGCTCAAGCCGGCGTTCAAGCAGGACGGCTCGGTGACCGCCGGCAACGCCTCCAGTCTCAACGACGGCGCCGCCGCGGTGCTGCTGATGAGCGCGGCCAAGGCCCAGGCCCTCGGCCTGCCGGTGCTGGCGCGGATCGCCGGCTACGCCAACGCCGGCGTCGACCCGGCGATCATGGGCATCGGCCCGGTCAGCGCCACCCGCCGCTGCCTGGCCAAGGCCGGCTGGAACCTCGACCAGCTGGACCTGATCGAGGCCAACGAGGCCTTCGCCGCCCAGGCCCTGGCGGTCGGCCAGGAACTGCAGTGGGATGCGAGCAAGGTCAACGTCAACGGCGGCGCCATCGCCCTCGGCCACCCGATCGGCGGCTCCGGCTGCCGGATCCTGGTGACCCTGCTGCACGAGATGCGGAGGCGCGACGCCAACAAGGGCCTGGCCACCCTGTGCATCGGCGGCGGTCAGGGCGTGGCCCTGGCGATCGAACGTTAAGCCTGCGGTGCGCGCAGCGCCGGCCCCGCAACGACAGCGGGCGCCGGCGTTTTTCCTGGTCATGTCCCCGGCCGAGCAAGCGCGGGGCCGTCACTCGTAAGCTGGCGCAGCATAAAAAGGCTATGTCGCAATTGCCTGTTGCGACAACTCGGTAGGGTGCGCCGTGCGCACCAAGAGCCGCCGGCTGCGCAGATGCGCGCAGCGCACCCTAGCCATACGCGGGCTGTCGCCTGATCTCGCAGGCAGGAGCGACTCACGCACCAGCTGATCGGGGCGGAGCCATAAAAAAAAAGCCGCGCTGCTGTGCCGCGCGGCCAAGGAGGGGAAACGCTCGCGCCTATTCAGCCGGTCGCTACCTGGAGCAAGGCCCGCGCCACCCGCGAGCCATTCTCCTTGCCGAGCACCGTGCAGATGCGCTGGCCGGCGGCGATCAGCTGGTCCAGGTCGATGCCGGTTCCGATGCCCAGGCCATTGAGTAAATAGAGCACGTCCTCGGTCGCGACGTTGCCGGTGGCGCCCTTGGCGTAGGGGCAGCCGCCCAGCCCGGCGACCGAACTGTCGAACACGCCGATGCCTTCCAGCAGGCTGGCGTAGATATTGGCCAGGGCCTGGCCATAGGTGTCGTGGAAGTGCCCGGCCAGTTTGTCGCGCGGAATGTCGCGGCCGACCACGTCGAACATCTGTCGGGTCTTGCCGGCGGTGCCCACGCCGATGGTGTCGCCCAGCGAGATTTCGTAGCAGCCCATGGCGTACAGCTCCTTGGCCACCCAGGCGACCCGCTCGGCGCTGACCTCGCCCTCGTAGGGGCAGCCGAGCACGCAGGACACGTAGCCGCGCACGCGCACGCCGTGCTGGCTGGCCGCCTCCATCAGCGGCAGGAAACGCTGCAGGCTGTCGGCGATCGAGCAGTTGATGTTCTTCTGCGAGAAGGCCTCGGAGGCGGCGGCGAACACCGCGACTTCCTTGACTCCGGCCTCCAGGGCGGCCTCGAAGCCTTTCAGGTTGGGGGTCAGCGCGGCGTAGGTGACTCCGGGCAGTCGCTGGATCTGGGCGAACACCTCTCTGCTGCCGGCCATCTGCGGCACCCACTTGGGCGAGACGAAGCTGCCGACCTCGATATAGCGCAGGCCGGCGGCGGACAGCTCGTCGACCAGGCGCACCTTGTCGGCCACGCCGATCGGTTGCTTCTCGTTCTGCAGGCCATCGCGCGGGCCGACTTCGACCAGGCGCACCTGTTGAGGCAAACTCATTTGGCATCTCCTAGGCATTTGGGGGCAATGGTGCGCACAGCGCACCCTACGATTTAGCGCGGTGCGCAGAATGTCATGATCGCACCGAACATCGCGGTCAGGCCTCTTCCAGCTCCACCAGCACGGCGCCTTCGCCGACCATCTCGCCTTCGCCGCAATACAGCGCCTTGACCGTGCCGGCGTGCGGCGCGCGGATGCTGTGTTCCATCTTCATCGCCTCCAGCACCACCAGGGCGGTACCGGCCTCGACCTGCTGGCCGGCCTCGACCAGTACGCGGACGATGGCGCCGTTCATCGGCGCGGTCAGGCCACCGTGGTGGGCGTGGCTGGCCTCGGCTTCGGCAATCGGGTCGACCCGGCTGACCGCGTGCAGCTCGCCCTGGTACTCGAGATACAGGGTCTCGCCGCGGCGGATCGCCAGATGCTGGCGGCGCAGGCCGTCGCGCTCGACTCGCAGGCGTTCGCCGTCAAGCTGCGCGCGGGCTGCTGCGTCGTGGCGCAGGCGCACCACCTGGCTTTCGCCGTTGCAGGCCAGGTGCAGGTCGATCTCGCTCGGCAGGCCGGCACGCCAGCCCTGGGTGGCGCTCCAGGGCGAGTGATAGTCCTCGTGCTTGCGCCGCAATGGTTCGCTTTGCACCAGGGCCTCGGCGGCCAGTTGCCAGAATTCGCCGGGCAGCTCGCCGGCCGCCGGCAGCAGTTGCTGCTGGTAGCGCGGGATGAAGCCGGTATCCAGTTCAGCGGCAGCGAAGGCCGGATGGGCCAATACGCGGCGGAGGAACGCCAGGTTGGTCCTGACCCCGCCGACCGCGGTCTCGTTGAGCATGGCCAGCAGGCGCAGGCGCGCCTCCTCACGGTTGTCGCCCCAGGCGATCAGCTTGCCGAGCATCGGGTCGTAGAACGGCGACACCTCGTCATTCTCGGCCACGCCGCTGTCGACCCGGCGGCCCGGCCCGGCGCTGGCCTCGCGGTACAGGGCGAGAGTGCCGGTGGAGGGCAGGAAGTCGTTGTCCGGGTCTTCGGCATACAGGCGTACCTCGATGGCGTGGCCGCGCAGCGGCACCTGCTCCTGCGTGATGGGCAGCGCCTCGCCACGGGCCACGCGGATCTGCCAGGCGACCAGGTCGAGGCCGGTGATCGCCTCGGTGACCGGGTGCTCCACCTGCAGTCTTGTATTCATCTCCATGAAGAAGAAGTCGCCGCGCTCGTCCAGCAGGAATTCCACGGTGCCGGCGCCGACATAGCCGATGGCCTGGGCCGCCTTGACCGCCGCCTCGCCCATGGCGCGGCGCCGCTCGGGGGGCAGGCCCGGGGCCGGCGCTTCCTCGACTACCTTCTGGTGGCGGCGCTGGATCGAGCAGTCGCGTTCGTTCAGATACAGGCAGTGGCCGTGGCGGTCGGCGAACACCTGGATCTCCACATGGCGCGGCTTGAGCACGTATTTCTCCACCAGCATGCGCGCGTCGCCGAACGACGATTGCGCCTCGCGCTGGGCGCTGGCCAGGGCCTCGGCCAGTTCGGCCTCGCGTTCGACCACCTTCATGCCCTTGCCGCCACCGCCGGCGGCGGCCTTGAGCAGTACCGGGTAGCCGATCAGTTCGGCGGCGACGCGGAAGGTCTCCAGGTCCTGGGCCTCGCCGTGGTAGCCGGGCACCAGCGGCACGCCGGCGGCTTCCATCAGCGCCTTGGCCGCCGACTTGCTGCCCATGGCGTCGATGGCGCTGGCGGGCGGGCCAAGGAAGATCAGCCCGGCGTCCTCGATGGCGCGGGCGAAGCCGGCGTTTTCCGAGAGGAAGCCGTAGCCCGGGTGGATGGCCTGGGCGCCGCTGGCCTTGGCCGCGGCGATCAGCGCATCGATGCGCAGGTAGCTGTCGGCCGGCTTGGCGCCGCCCAGGTCGATGGCGATGTCCGCCTCGCGCACATGCCGGGCGTCGCGGTCGATGGCGCTATGCACGGCCACGGTGGTCAGGCCCATGGCCTTGGCGGTGCGCATCACCCGGCAGGCGATCTCGCCGCGGTTGGCGATCAGCAGGGTGTCGATGTGCGTATGGCTCATGCTTGTTGCTCCTGCCGGAGGGATAGACGTTTATCGAGCATGTGGCCGCGTGGGGTTTCCAAGACCAGTAGTGCGAGGGCGGTGATCATGCTTGGGGCTCCTGCCAGCTTGGCTTGCGTTTGTCGAGGAAGGCACGCAGACCCTCCTGGCCCTCGGCGCTGACGCGGATGCGGGCGATGGCGTTCTCGGTATAGCGGCGCAGCGCCGGGGTGAGCGCACCGCTAGCGACTTCCTTGAGCAGGTCCTTGCTCGCCTGCATGGCCTGCGGGCTGTTGAGCAGCAGGTTGGCGACCCAGGCCTCGACCTGGGCGTCCAGTTCGGCGGGCGGGTAACACTCGGCCAATAGCCCCAGCTCGCGGGCGCGTTCGCCGTCGAAGCGTTCGGCGGTCAGGGCGTAGCGGCGTGCCGCCCGTTCGCCGATGGCCTGCACGACGAAGGGGCTGATCACCGCCGGGGCCAGGCCGATGCGCACCTCGGACAGGCAGAACTGCGCGTCCGTGGCGCCGATGGCCATGTCGCAGCAGCTGACCAGGCCCAGCGCGCCGCCGAAGGCCGCGCCCTGGACCACGGCCAGGGTGGGGATCTTCAGGTGGTGCAGGTTGTACATCAACTCGGCCAGTTCACGGGCGTCATTCAGATTGGCGTTGTAGTCCAGCGCCGCCGATTGCTGCATCCAGGCCAGGTCGGCACCGGCGGAGAAGTGCTTGCCGCGCCCGCGCAGGAGCAGGAAACGCAGGCTCTTGTCGGCCTCGATCTCATCCAGAGCGAGGATCAGCTCGCGGATCATCGCGGCGTTGAAGGCGTTGTTCTTGTCGGTGCGGTCGAGCCAGAGGGTGGCGAAGCCGCGTGGGTCTTGTTCCAGTTGGATGGTGCTGAAGTCGGTCATGGTCATCTTCGTAGGGTGCGCTGTGCGCACCATTGCGTTGAAAAGCGGTGCGCACGGCGCACCCTACGGTATTCCGGCATCACATACGGAACACGCCGAAGGTGCTCGGCTCGATCGGCGCATTGAGGCTGGCGGACAGCGCCAGGCCGAGCACCTCGCGGGTCTGCGCCGGGTCGATGACGCCGTCGTCCCACAGCCGGGCGCTGGAGTAGTAGGGGTGGCCCTGGCGTTCGTACTGTTCGAGGATCGGCTGCTTCAGTTTGGCCTCCTCTTCGGCGGAGAAGTCGTGGCCGGCGCGCGCGGCCTGTTCGTGCTTGACCTGCACCAGGACGCCGGCGGCCTGTTCGGCACCCATCACGCCGATCCGCGCGTTCGGCCACATCCACAGAAAGCGCGGGTCGTAGGCGCGGCCGCACATGCCGTAGTTGCCGGCGCCGAAGCTGCCGCCGATGATCACGGTGAACTTCGGCACCTTGGCGCAGGCCACCGCGTTGACCAGCTTGGCGCCGTGCTTGGCGATGCCGCCGGCCTCGTACTTCTGCCCGACCATAAAGCCGGTGATGTTCTGCAGGAACAGCAGGGGGATGCCGCGCTGGCAGGCCAGTTCGATGAAGTGCGCGCCTTTCTGCGCCGATTCGGCGAACAGGATCCCGTTATTCGCCAGGATCGCCACCGGGTAGCCGTGGATATGGGCGAAGCCGCAGACCAGGGTGGCGCCGAACAGCGCCTTGAATTCATCGAAGACCGAGCCGTCGACGACGCGGGCGATCACCTCGCGCACATCGAACGGCTGCTTGGCATCGGCCGGGATCACCCCATAGAGCTCCTCGGCATCGTACAGCGGGGCGACGGGTTCGCGGTTGTTCAGCACGCCGCGCTTGCGCCAGTTGAGGTTGGCGATGCTGCGCCGGGCCAGGGCCAGGGCGTGTTCGTCGTCGGCGGCGTAGTGGTCGGCCACCCCCGAGGTCTTGCAGTGCACATCGGCGCCGCCGAGCTCCTCGGCGCTGACCACCTCGCCGGTGGCGGCCTTCACCAGCGGCGGACCGGCGAGGAAGATGGTGGCCTGGTTGCGCACCATGATCGCCTCGTCGGCCATCGCCGGCACATAGGCCCCGCCGGCCGTGCAGGAGCCCATGACCACGGCGATCTGCGGGATGCCCATGGCGGACATGTTGGCCTGGTTGAAGAAGATCCGCCCGAAGTGCTCGCGGTCGGGGAACACCTCGTCCTGGCGCGGCAGGTTGGCGCCGCCGGAATCGACCAGGTAGATGCACGGCAGACGGTTCTGCTGGGCGATGGCCTGGGCGCGCAGGTGCTTCTTCACGGTCAGCGGGTAGTAGCTGCCGCCTTTCACCGTGGCGTCGTTGGCCACGATCATGCATTCGACGCCTTCGACCCGACCGATGCCGGCGACCACCCCGGCGGCCGGCACTTCTTCGCCGTACACCTCGTGGGCGGCCAACTGGCCGATCTCGAGGAACGGCGAGGCGAGGTCGAGCAGACGGTTGATCCGCTCGCGCGGCAGCAGCTTGCCGCGCGAGGTATGCCGATGCTGGGCCTTCTCGCCGCCGCCCTCATGGATGCGGGCGAGCAGGGCGCGCAACTCGTTGACCTGGGTCAGCATGGCCGCGCTGTTGGCGGCGAACTCCGGGGAACGGCTGTTGATCTGGGTATGCAGGATGGTCATGGATGCCTCGTATGCTGTTGCCCCCTCTCCCTGAGGGAGAGGGCTGGGGTGAGGGGGGAGCCTTTGATGGTCGCGCCCCCTCATCCGCCCTTCGGGCACCTTCTCCCGGAGGGAGAAGGGATGTTTAGCGCGTCTCGTTGAACAGCTCGCGGCCGATCAGCATGCGCCTGATCTCGCTGGTGCCGGCACCGATCTCGTAGAGCTTGGCGTCGCGCAGCAGGCGGCCGGTGGGGAACTCGTTGATGTAGCCGTTGCCGCCGAGGATCTGGATCGCCTCCAGGGCCATCTGCGTGGCGCGCTCGGCGCTGTAGAGGATCACCCCGGCGGCGTCCTTGCGGTTGGTCTCGCCACGGTCGCAGGCCTGGGCCACCGCATACAGGTAGGCGCGGCTGGCGTTGAGCTGGGTGTACATGTCGGCGACCTTGCCCTGGATCAGCTGGAACTCGCCGATGCTCTGGCCGAACTGCTTGCGGTCGTGGATGTAGGGCAGCACCACGTCCAGGCAGGCCTGCATGATGCCGATCGGGCCGCCGGCAAGCACCACGCGCTCGTAGTCGAGGCCGCTCATCAGCACCTTCACGCCGCCGTTTTCCACGCCGAGGATGTTCTCTTCCGGCACCTCGACGTCATCGAAGAACAGCTCGCAGGTGTTGGAGCCGCGCATGCCCAGCTTGTCGAACTTGTTGCCGCGGGAGAAACCCTTCCAGTCGCGCTCGACGATGAAGGCGGTGATGCCGTGGGCGCCCTTGTCCAGGTCGGTCTTGGCGTAGATCACGTAGGTGTTGGCATCCGGACCGTTGGTGATCCAGGTCTTGCTGCCGTTGAGGACGAAGCGGTCGCCGCGGCGCTCGGCACGTAGCTTCATCGACACCACGTCGGAGCCGGCATTCGGCTCGCTCATGGCCAGGGCGCCGATGTGCTCGCCGCTGATCAGCTTGGGCAGGTACTTGGCCTTCTGTGCGGCGCTGCCGTTGCGGTTGATCTGGTTGACGCAGAGGTTGGAGTGGGCGCCGTAGGACAGGCCGACCGAAGCCGAAGCGCGGCTGATCTCCTCGATCGCCACCACATGGGCCAGGTAGCCGAGGCCGGCACCGCCGTACTCCTCGGACACGGTGACGCCGAGCAGGCCCATGTCGCCGAACTTCTTCCACATGTCGGCGGGGAACAGGTTGTCGTGGTCGATGGCGGCGGCGCGCGGCGCCAGCTCGGCGGCGACGAAGGCCTGGACCTGCTCGCGCAGCATGTCGATGGTTTCGCCGAGGGCGAAGTTGAGGGACGGATAGCTCATGGTTCCACCTGTCATGGTTGTTCTTGGGATTAGGCGCTAACGCCTTGTTTCTTATCGGTTTCAGCCAAAGCGTTGAGGCAGCGCTCCTCGGCGGTATCCAGCTCCAGCTGCATCTGCTGGATGTCCAGCAACTGCTGCTGCAGCTGGGCGCGGCGCTCGGAGATCTTCTGCATGAAGGTCTCCAGCTGCTTGCGATTGCCGTGGCTGGGGTCGTACAGCTCGATCAGCTCCTTGCACTCGGCCAGCGAGAAGCCGATGCGCTTGCCGCGCAGGATCAGCTTCAGCGCGACCTTGTCCTTGGCGCTGTAGATGCGCTCCTGGCCGCGCCGCTCGGGGGCGAGCATGCCTTGCTCCTCGTAGAAGCGGATGGCGCGGGTGGTGATGTCCAGCTCGCGGGCCAGGTCGGAGATGCTGTAGGTCGCTGCCATGGGGCGTCGTCTCGTTGATTTACCTTTACGTTAACGTAAAGCAGGAAATGTATTGAGTCAACCACCGCAGACACGCCTGCCGAGTTCAGGCTATTTCTCGTTCAACTGCAGAAAAGCCTTATTTAGCAGTTAGTTGCATGGAAAACTTAACCCTTCATCTACAGTCTGGTAGCCGAAACTTGGCCGTTTGATTTGGCAACGGCTTTTGGCGGCGCATCAGGATCAATCCCGTTCGGGTGCACCCAGCGGGAACAGCGAGCGGTAGGGCCGCGCCTCGTCCACCGCGCGGGCGAAGGAGGGGCGTGCCAGCAGGCGCCGCCGATAGGCATGGACGTTCTCGAGTGCCGTGTCGACCGGGTGAGCCCAGTCGGCATAGAACAGCGCCGGCGCGGCTGCGCAGTCGGCGAGGCTGAAGCTGTCGCCCGTCGCCCACACGCGTCCGCTCATTGTCTGGTCGAGCCAACGGTAGGCGGTTTCGAGCATCGTACGCGCCTCGTCGACGCCATATTGGTCGCGCTGCGACGCCGGACGCAAGCTGTCGACGACGATCTTCTGCAGCGGGGTGGAGACATAGTTGTCGAAGAAACGGTCCATGAAGCGCACCTCGAGGGCGGCGTGTGCATCCGCGGGAATCAAGCGCACCGGCCCGGGGTGGTGGAGGTCGAGGTACTCGATGATGATGCTTGCCTCCGCCACCGTGCGGCCGTCGTCCACCAGCACGGGAAAGCGCTTGAGCGGCCACAGCATCTCGAACTCCGCCGCCACCTGCTGAGCGTCCGGGACGAGCAGGCGCCACTCGAACGGGGTGGCGTTCTCGTACAGGGCGATCAGGACCTTCTGGCAGTAGGAAGAAAAGGGGTGGGCGTAGAGTTTCATGGTCTGCGGTTCCTCGCTCTGTGGATTTCGCGCTAAACGGCGTGCGCGCTTTCCTTGGTCGTCTGGCCACGGGCGAAATCGACAGAGAGCCGGTCGAAAGTTGGACGCCGGCCGCCGGTTGTGGAGCCAATCGAGGCGTGCGGATCGAGCGCCAGTGCATGCCCTGGTTTCGTCCGGACTGCGGGCCGGCGCAGCGCCTCGTGTCCAGCGCTGAGCCAGGCACTTGCCGCGCGCTATTCGACCTTCGCGGTACTGGACAGCCGAAAATGCTTGCTTTACGTTAACGTCAACGTAATTGCGCTGTGCGCCGCCAAGGCTGTTGGATGCGGCGCGGAGTCAGCGGTTCGGCGTCGATCCCATTACAAGCACAACAAGGGAAAGCCCATGAATTACCTCAGCTACACCCGCGGCCCACAAGACAAGCCGCTGCTGGCCATGACCATCGGCCAGGCGTTCGATGACACCGTGGCCCGCTTTGCCGAGCGCGAGGCGCTGGTGGTGCGGCATCAGAACCTGCGCTACAGCTGGTCCGAGTTGGCCGAGCAGGTCGACAGTTGCGCACGCGCCCTGCTGGCGCTGGGCGTCGAGGTGGGCGAGCGGGTCGGCATCTGGGCGCCGAACTGCGCCGAGTGGTGCATCAGCCAGTTCGCCACGGCCAAGCTCGGCGCGATCCTGGTCAACATCAACCCGGCCTACCGCGGCAGCGAGCTGGAGTACGCGCTGAAGCAGTCCGGCTGCCGCTGGCTGATCTGCGCCGATGCCTTCAAGACCTCCGACTACCACGCCATGCTGGTGCAGCTGTTGCCGGAACTGGCCGCCAGCCAGCCGGGCGAGCTGCACAGCGCGCGCCTGGCGGAGCTGCGCGGAGTGATCAGCCTGGCTAGCCAGGCGCCAGCCGGCTTCCTCGGCTGGCATGAACTGGCGGGGCTCGCCACCCGGGTCCCTGTCGAGCAACTGGCCGCGCGCCAGGCGCTGCTGCAGTTCGACGAGCCGATCAATATCCAGTACACCTCGGGCACCACCGGCTCGCCCAAGGGCGCGACCCTGAGCCACTACAACATCCTCAACAACGGCTATATGGTCGGTGAGAGCCTGGGCCTTACCGAGCAGGATCGCCTGGTGATCCCGGTGCCGCTGTATCACTGCTTCGGCATGGTCATGGGCAACCTCGGCTGCCTGACCCACGGCAGCACCATGATCTACCCGGCGCCGAGCTTCGAGGCGGAGGCCACCCTGCAGGCGGTGGCCGAGGAGCGGGCCACGGCGCTGTACGGCGTGCCGACCATGTTCATCGCCGAGCTGGATCACCCGCGCCGCGCCGAGTTCGACCTGTCCAGCCTGCGCACCGGGATCATGGCCGGCGCCACCTGCCCGATCGAGGTGATGAAGCGGGTGATCGCCGAGTTGCACATGAGCGAGGTGCAGATCGCCTACGGCATGACCGAGACCAGCCCGGTGTCGCTGCAGACCGCCGCCGACGACCCGTTGGAGCTGCGCGTGACCAGCGTCGGCCGTACCCAGCCGCAGCTGGAGAGCAAGATCGTCGACGGCGAAGGGCGCATCCTGCCGCGCGGCCAGACCGGCGAGCTGTGCACCCGTGGCTACAGCGTGATGCTCGGCTACTGGAACAATCCGCAGGCCACCGCCGAGGCCATCGATCCGGGACGCTGGATGCACAGCGGCGACCTGGCGGTGATGGACGAGCAGGGCTACGTGCGCATCGTCGGGCGCAGCAAGGACATGATCATTCGCGGCGGCGAGAACATCTACCCGCGGGAGATCGAGGAGTTCCTCTTCGGCCATCCGGCGGTGGCCGACGTGCAGGTGATCGGCGTGCCTGACGCCAAGTACGGCGAGGAGATCGCCGTGTGGCTGATCCTCCACCCCGGCCACGCCTGCGACGCCGAGGAGCTGCGCGCCTACTGCAAGGCCCATATCGCGCACTTCAAGGTGCCGCGCTACTACAGGTTCGTCGACCAGTTCCCGATGACCGTGACCGGCAAGGTGCAGAAGTTCCGCATGCGCGAACTGATGCTGGCGGAGCTGGAGCAGGCGGCGTCCTAGTGCATTGCCCAGCAATACCGGTAGCGCCTGCGCTCGCGCAGATGCAGGAGCGGGGGCGACGCCCAGTCCCATGCCCGCGAGCCCGTCGACTCGGAAACCTCGCGGGCATGGCCCGCTCCTACGAGAACAAACGCGTGCCTGTACGGGTGGCAATCTACGCCCAGGATGGCTGTGAAAGGCGCCATCCACCCTGCGCAAGGCGTCGGGCATACTGCCGCTTGTGCGCGGGTTCAGCGAGGAGCGGCATTGGCATGACCGACAGCGCGGTCGAAAAAGGCACCATCTCCGCCAGGCTGGTCGGCGAGGCGCTGCAGGAGTGGCGCGCCCGGGGCCATGACTGTGACACGCTGCTGGCCCAGGCCGGGATCGCCCCGGAGCTTCTGAACAGACCCTATGCGCGGGTTTCCGCGCCGGCCTACGGGCGGCTGTGGCTGGCGTTGGCCAAGGCGATGGACGACGAGTTCTTTGGCATGAACCCGCGGCGGATGAAGTCCGGCAGCTTCGCCTTCATGGCCCGCAGCGCGTTGCGCGAACCGACCCTGGGCGCGGCCCTGGACAGCGCCCTGAGCTTTCTCGGCCTGGTATTCGACGACCTGACGCCGCGCCTGGAGCGCCAGGGCGGGCTGGCCGCGATCGTCATCGACGAGCCCGCGGGACAGGCCTGCCGTGCCTTCGGCTGTTTCACCCTGTGGATGCTGGTGCACGGCCTGGCCTGCTGGCTGGCGGGGCGGCGCATCCCGATCCTCGCGGTCGAACTGCGTTGCCAGGCGCCGGACTATCTCGAGGATTACCGGGTGATGTTCAGCAGCAACCTGCGCTTCGCCCGGCCGCGCAGTCGCCTGTTGTTCAATGCCGAGTGCCTGGAGCAACCGCTGCGCCGCAGCGAACGCGAGCTCAGGCGCTTCCTCGCCGGGGCGCCGGCCAACATCCTGGTCAAGTACCGCGATCCGCAGAGCCATGCCGCGCGGATCAAGGCCTACCTGCGCAGCCTCAGGGCCGGGCGCTGGCCGGATTTCGAGGCGCTTGCCAGCCACTTCTTCATGGCGCCCTCGACCCTGCGGCGCAAGCTGGCGCTGGAGGGCCAGTCCTACCAGGGGCTCAAGGACCAGGTGCGGCGCGATCTGGCGATCGCCCGGCTGGACAGCGGTTCGGGCAACTTCAGCGAGCTGGCATTGGAGCTGGGCTTCGCCGACAGCAGTGCCTTCTACAAGGCGTTCAAGAAATGGACCGGCACCACGCCGGGACAGTACCGAGCGCTGATGCATCCCGAGTCGTCACCGGGGACCTGATTGCTACTGTCCAAAGCGCTCGTCCAGGTTGGCGGCTTTCGACCTTGCCGCAGGCCGCCTGCGGCGCGACCATTTCCCGCAGAAGATCGCCACCGACCGAGGAAATGCAACGATGCGAATCGAAGACCGCGTGTTCCTGTTGACCGGCGCCGGTTCCGGCCTGGGCCTGGCCAGCGCCCGCGCGCTACTCGACCAGGGCGGCAAGGTGCTGCTGGCCGACATCAATGCCGAGGCCGGCGCGGCGCGGGCGGAGGAGCTGGGTGGTAATGCGCGCTTCGTGCACACCGACATCACCCGCGAGGAGGACGGCCGCCGCGCGGTGGCCGCGGCCCTGGAGGCCTTTGGCGGCCTGCACGGGCTGGTCAACTGCGCCGGCGTGGCGCCGGCGGAGAAGGTCCTCGGGCGCAACGGTCCCCATGGCCTGGACAGCTTCAGCCGGGTGATCCAGATCAACCTGGTCGGCAGCTTCAACATGCTGCGCCTGGCTGCCGAGGCCATGGCCCGGGGCGAGCCGAACGAGGAGGGCGAGCGCGGGGTGATAATCAACACCGCCTCGGTCGCCGCCTTCGACGGGCAGATGGGCCAGGCCGCCTATGCCGCCTCCAAGGGTGGCGTGGCCGCCCTGACCCTGCCGGCGGCGCGCGACCTGGCGCGTTCGGGCATCCGCGTGATGTGCATCGCCCCGGGCATCTTCGAGACGCCGATGATGGCCGGCATGCCCCAGGAGGTCCGCGATTCCCTGGCCGCCAACGTGCCGTTCCCGCCGCGCCTCGGCCGCCCCGAGGAATACGCCGCGCTGGTGCGGCACATCATCGAGAACCCCATGCTCAATGGCGAGGTTATCCGCCTGGATGGCGCCCTGCGCATGGCGGCGAAATAAAACGGTCCAATTAGGTAGCCCGGATGCAATCCGGGAGAGGGGGTCTCCGGGTCGCACCCGGGCTACGGGTAGGCCTCGCAACTCTGTAGGAGGCGCGCCCCGCGGCGAATGCAGCCCGCAGGGCTGCCCGGCGATCGCCGGGCGAGCACTGGGCAAGAGTTCGCCCCGAGGTCGGGCCTCCCACAGGGGGACAATCTGGCCCTTGCGTATCAACATAGGATCTACAGTGGATTTGGCTATGAGGAGTAGCGACATGAACATGAAATCCGATCCGGTGGTCATCGTCGGCGCCGCGCGCACGCCCATGGGCGGCTTCCTCGGCGACTTCAAGGAGGTCAGCGCCGCCGAACTGGGCGCCGCGGCGATTCGCGCGACTCTCGAACGCGCGGGCCTGGCCAGCGACGCAGTGGACGAGGCGATCATCGGCTGCGTGCTGCAGGCCGGTCAGGGCCAGGCGCCGGCGCGCCAGGCAGCGTTGGGCGCGGGCCTGAGCCAGGGCACGGTGTGCTCGACGGTGAACAAGATGTGCGGCTCGGGGATGAAGGCGGCGATGTTCGGCCACGACCTGCTGCTGGCTTGCAGCGCCGAGGTGGTGGTCGCCGGCGGCATGGAGAGCATGTCCAACGCGCCCTATCTGCTGGAGCGGGCGCGCAGCGGCTACCGCATGGGCCATGGCCGGGTGCTCGACCATATGTTCCTCGACGGTCTGGAAGACGCCTACGACAAAGGCCGGCTGATGGGCACCTTCGCCGAGGACTGCGCCCAGGCCTATGGCTTCAGCCGCGAGCAGCAGGACGCCTTCGCCATTGCCTCGTTGACCCGTGCCCAGCAGGCCATGCGCGAGGGCCGCTTTGCCGCCGAGATAGTCGCGGTGGAGGCCAGGGCCGGCCGCGAGCTGCGTGTGATCGACAGCGACGAGCAACCGCCGAAGGCGCGCCTGGACAAGATTGCCACGCTCAAGCCGGCGTTCCGCGAGGGCGGCACGGTGACCGCGGCCAACGCCAGCTCGATCTCCGACGGCGCCGCGGCGCTGCTGCTGATGCGCCTGTCGGCGGCGGAGAAGCGCGGGCTTACCCCGCTGGCGGCGATCCGTGGGCACGCCACCTTCGCCCATGCGCCGAACCTGTTCGCCACCGCGCCGGTCGGCGCCCTGCAGCGCTTGATGACCCGCACCGGCTGGGCGCTGGGCGAGGTCGACCTGTTCGAGATCAACGAGGCCTTCGCCGTGGTGCCGATGGCGGCCATGCGCGACCTCGACATCCCCCACGACAAGCTCAACCTGCACGGCGGCGCCTGCGCCCTCGGCCACCCGATCGGCGCCTCCGGCGCGCGGCTGCTGGTGACCCTGCTCAGCGCCCTGCAGCAATACGACCTCAAGCGCGGCGTGGCTTCGCTGTGCATCGGCGGCGGCGAGGCCACGGCCGTGGCCATCGAACGGTTCTGAGGCGGCGGGCATTGGTAGGGTGCGCGGGGCCGCCTAGGCTGTGCGCACCGAGCCCAAACGGCAAGCGGTGCGCACGGCGCACCCTACGGGGCCGTGCCAGCCAGTCATCAATGTGAGTATTGTTATCGGGAGTCAGCCATGCTGCCCAACGAAGATGAGCTACTGATCCGCGACATGGCCCGCCAGTTCGCCCAGGAGCGGCTGAAACCCTTCGCCGCCGACTGGGACCGCGAGCACCGTTTTCCCGCCGAGGCCATCGCCGAGATGGGCCAGCTCGGCTTCATGGGCATGCTGGTGCCGGAAGAGTGGGGCGGTGCGCAGACCGGCCACCTGGCCTACGCCATGGCCCTGGAGGAAATCGCCGCCGGCGATGGCGCCTGCTCGACAATCATGAGCGTGCACAACTCGGTGGGCTGCATGCCGATCCTCAAGTACGGCAGCGAGGAACAGAAGCAGCGCTTCCTCAAGCCGTTGGCGGCCGGCAGCATGCTCGGCGCCTTCGCCCTCACCGAACCCCAGGCCGGCTCGGACGCCAGCGACCTGCGCGCGCGCGCCCGGCGCGACGGCGACCACTATGTGCTGAGTGGCAGCAAGCAGTTCATCACCTCCGGCAGCCACGCCGGGATGGTGATCGTCTTCGCCGTGACCGACCCGCAAGCCGGCAAGAAGGGCATCAGTGCCTTTATCGTGCCCACCGATACGCCCGGCTATTCGGTGGTGCGCGTCGAGGACAAGCTCGGCCAGCACGCCTCGGACACCTGCCAGATCCAGCTCGACGAGCTGCGCCTGCCGGCCAGCCTGCGCCTGGGCGAGGAGGGCGAGGGCTACCGTATCGCCCTGGGCAACCTCGAAGGCGGGCGCATCGGCATCGCCGCCCAGGCGGTGGGCATGGCCCGCGCGGCGTTCGAAGCGGCGCGCGACTATGCCCATGAGCGGGTGACCTTCGGCAAGCCGATCATCGAGCACCAGGCGGTGGCCTTCCGCCTGGCCGACATGGCCACCCAGATCGCCGTGGCGCGGCAGATGGTGCATCACGCCGCCAGCCTGCGCGAGGCCGGCCTGGCCTGCCTGAGCGAGGCCTCGATGGCCAAGCTGTTCGCCTCGGAGATGGCCGAGCGGGTCTGCTCGGCGGCCATCCAGACCCTCGGCGGCTACGGTTACCTCAAGGACTTCCCGGTCGAACGCATCTACCGCGACGTGCGCGTGTGCCAGATCTACGAGGGCACCAGCGACGTGCAGCGGATGGTGATCGCCCGCAATCTTTGAGCCGGAGTAGGGTGCGCGGGGCCGCCTGGGCCGTGCGCACCGGGGGTTTATGGGATATTGCCGGTGCGCACGGCGCACCCTACGGGAAGCCGCGCTCGCTCAGGCGCGGCAGGGATTCGCGTCATGGGCCGCTCATGCCTGACCGAGTAGGGTGCGCTGTGCGCACCAGGGTCGTGGGCGATATTACCGGTGCGCGCAGCGCACCCGAGGCGACAACCGGCCAAAATTTTGGCTTGTCGGACGATATTGGTAGCGCTATCATCCGGCAAAACAAAATGGCGCTGCACCGATGGCGCCCCCGGAGACCCCATGACTACATGCCTTCCCGCTCGTCGCATCGAGCCCGCTGACCGCACCCTGGTGGTGATGGGCGTCAGTGGCTCCGGCAAGAGCGATATCAGCCAGGCCGTCGCCCGCCAACTCGGCTGGCGGCATATCGAGGCCGACCAGTTCCACCCCCGCGAAAACGTCGAGCGCATGCGTGCCGGCATCCCCCTCAGCGACGATGACCGCAGCCACTGGCTGGACGCCCTGATCCGCGAGATGCAGGCCGCCGAAGCGTCCGGCGAGGGCTTCGTGCTGGCCTGCTCGGCGCTCAAGCGCAGTTACCGCGAGCGTCTGCGCGCCGCCGTGCCGGGCCTGCGCTTCGCCCACCTGGACATCGACCAAGCCACCGCCTTGCAGCGAGTCGGCGCGCGCCCGGGACATTTCATGCCGACCTCGCTGGTCGACAGCCAGTTCGCCACCCTCGAAGACCCCAGCGGCGAGTACGGCGTGCTCAGTGTGGATGCCGCGCAGAGCCGCGCCGTGGTGGTCGCGCAGGTGTGTGCCTGGGTGCATGGCAAGTCGCTGGAGGTGGAGATCGAGGAGGCGGTGGATTTTTCTGCACAGACCTTTGATAGCGCTAACAAGGAGGGCGGCGCGCACCTCACCGGCGAGCCGATCTACACCGGTGCCCTGGCGCGGCTGTTCGACCGCCTGACCGACGGCCTGATGGCGGTGCTGATGGGCTTCATGGTGCTGGTGGTGTTCGGCAACGTGGTGCTGCGCTACGCCTTCGACTCCGGCTGGGCCGGCGCCGAGGAGCTGTCGCGGCTGGCTTTCGTCTGGCTGGTGTTCATCGGCGTGGCTTCGAGCATGCGCCGCGGCGAGCTGATGAGTTTCAGCCTGGTCCGCGACCGCTTCCCGCAGGCCGTACGGCGCCTGATCGATTCCGCCAGCTGGCTGCTGGTGGCCGCTGCCAGTGGCCTGGCGACCTGGGGCGCCTGGCAGCAGATGCAGTTCGGCTGGGGCAACATCAGCGCGGTGGTCGGCTACTCCCTGGCCCTGGCGATGCTGCCGGTGCTGGCCTGCATGGCGGTGCTGGTGCTACTGGCCCTGGTGCAACTGCTCAACGTCTGGCGCAGGCCATACGGGCTGGCCAGTTCGCTGGCCAACGTCACCGTCGATTGAGCGCGCCAAGCGCTGCATATCCCGAATAACAAGACCGGGCACCGCCCACCGAGGACCCGCTGATGACCGTCGCCGTTTTCCTTTCTTCCCTGCTGGGTTTCATGGCCTTCGGCATGCCGATCGCCTTCGCGCTGATCCTCACCGGCGCGGTGCTGATGTGGTACCTGGAGTTCTGGGACGTGCAGCTGCTGGCGCAGAACCTGCTGGCCGGCGCCGATAGCTTCCCGCTGCTGGCCGTGCCGTTCTTCATCCTCGCCGGCGAGCTGATGAACGCCGGCGGCATCTCCAAGCGCATCATCGCCATGGCCCAGGCCTATGTCGGGCACAAGCGCGGAGGCCTGGGTTTCGTGGCGATCGCCGCGGCGGTGCTGCTGGCCAGCATGTCCGGCTCGGCCCTGGCCGACACCGCGGCGCTGGCCACCCTGTTGCTGCCGATGATGCGCCAGCGCGGCTATCCGCTGCACGCCTCGGCCGGCCTGGTGGCGGCCGGCGGGATCATCGCGCCGATCATCCCGCCGTCGATGCCCTTCGTCATCTACGGGGTGGTGACCAATACCTCGATCAGCCAGCTGTTCATGGCCGGGCTGGTGCCGGGGCTGATCATGGGTGGCGGCCTGATCATCGCCTGGTCGCTGATCGCCCGCGGCTTCAGCGAGCCGACCCCGCCCAAGGCGAGCAAGGCCGAGCGCCGCGCCGCGCTGGTCGATGGCGCCTCGGCGTTGATGCTGCCGGTGATCATCGTCGGCGGCCTGCGCTTCGGCATCTTCACCCCGACCGAGGCGGCGGTGGTGGCGGCGGTCTACGCCCTCGGCGTGTCGACCCTGCTGTACCGCGAACTGAACTGGGCGACCCTGGTCGAGGCGATGACCCGCGCCAGCCGCACCACCGCCTCGGTGATGTTCCTCTGCGCGGCGGCCACGGTGTCGGCCTACATGGTCACCCTGGCGCAATTGCCGGACGAGATCGCCGCCATGCTCGGCCCGCTGGCCAACCACCCGCAACTGCTGGTAGCGGCGATCATGCTGCTGATGATCGCGGTGGGCATGGTCCTCGACCTGACCCCGACCATCCTCATCCTCGCCCCGGTGCTGGCGCCGATCGCGGTGAAGGCCGGCGTCGATCCGGTGTACTTCGGCGTGATGTTCGTGCTGATCGGCTCGATTGGCCTGATCACCCCGCCGGTGGGCACAGTGCTCAACGTGGTCGGCGGTATCGGCCGCTTGCGCATGGAGGTACTGGTGCGCGGGGTGATGCCGTTCTTCCTGGTCTACCTGGCGATCGTCGTGCTGCTGATCGCCTTCCCGTCGATCGTCACGGTGCCGCTGGCATGGCTGCGCTGAACCTGCTACCCGATCTTATCGCCCGGCGCCCAGGCGCCGGGGTAAGCCTTGCTTTGCCAGGCGGCAAAGCGCAATTCGTACTCAGCCCACAACAATAAAGGTATCGACCCCATGAGACGTTTCCTGATCGCCGGCCTCGCCGCCGCCATTCTCTCCAGCCCCCTCGCCGCGCTCGCTGCCCAGGCCGACGAAATCCGCCCGCGGATGATCCGCTTCGGCTACGGCCTCAACGAGGACAGCAACCAGGGCCGCGCCGCCAAGCTGCTGGCCGAGGAAGTCGCCAGGGCCTCCGACGGCAAGCTGAAGCTGCGCACCTTCGGTGCCGCCAGCCTGGGCGCCGACAACCAGATGCAGAACGCCCTGATCGGCGGCGCCCAGGAAATGATGGTCGGTTCGACCGCCACCCTGGTCGGCATCAGCAAGGAAATGGCGGTGTGGGACACGCCGTTCCTGTTCAGCAGCGAGCAGCAGGCCGATGCCGTGCTGGACGGCCCGGTCGGCCGCCAGGTGATGGACAAGCTGGAAGAGAAGGGCCTGGTCGGCCTGGTCTACTGGGAGAACGGCTTCCGCAACATGACCAACAACGTGCGGCCGATCACCAAGCTGGAAGAGTTCTCCGGGATCAAGCTGCGCGTGATGCCCAATCCGGTGTTCCTCGAGACCTTCAAGCTGATGGGCGCCAATGCCGTGCCGCTGCCGTTCTCCGAGCTGTTCACCGCGCTGGAGACCAAGGCCGTGGATGGCCAGGAGAACCCCTACAACACCATCCTCTCGTCGAAGTTCTACGAGGTGCAGAAGTACCTGACCGTGACCAACCACGTCTACAGCCCGTGGATCGTCACCGCCTCCAAGCGCTGGTGGGACGGCCTGTCGCAGACCGAACAGGGCATCATCATGGCCGCGGCGATCAAGGCCCGCGACTTCGAACGCCAGGATACCCGCGCCGAGGCAGCCAAGGCGCTGGAGCAACTGCAGGCCAACGGCATGCAGGTCAACCAGATCAGCGCCGAGGAAACCCAGCGCATGCGCGACAAGGCGCAACCGGCGATCCAGCAGGTGATCGACAGCGTCGGCCAGGAGCTGTTCGACCAGGTCCAGGCCGAGGCCGCCAAGGCCGCGAACTGATGGGTTTTCGCGGGGTACGCCAGGCTTCCGGTCCTCGCATGGTGCCGGCCCAGGGCGGCGTGCCCCGCGCTTTTTATCCTGGATCGCCTGGTAGAATCGCCTGCCTTTAGCTAGGGTCTGTTGCCGTTTCATCGCGAGCCGCGTTGCCGCGAGAAATGGCCCCCGGTTAGGCGCAGGACGCAGGTAATGGTTATTCCCTTGCCAAGTCCTGCAACAACAGCGGGGGCCATTTCTCGCGCAACCCTAAGGGCCGGGCCTGTTTTTGCGCGATACTGCGTTTCTCGACACTCATGTGGAACAACCACAAAAACGCCAGGAGCGTTTTTGCGCGCAAGCCCCGAAGGGGTGAAGCACATGGATGTGCTGAACAAACGAGCGTCTCGTGCCTTGCCTCGCGCAAAAACAGGCTCCGGCGCGGCCGTGAATGAAATGGCAACAGACCCTAGGGAAGCTCCCATGAGCCCACGTCGTCGCCGCTCCGCCGAACGCGTCACCCTGTCCGATGTGGCCATGGCCGCCGGCTGTTCGCTGATGTCCGCCTCGCGTGCGCTGTCGCAGCCGGAGATGGTCTCCGATGCGCTGCGCGAGCAGGTGATGCAGGCGGTCAAGCGGCTCGGCTACGTGCCGCATTCGGCGGCGCGGGCACTGGCCAGTTCGCGCTCCAACCTGGTCGCGGTGATCATCCCATCGCTGTCCAACGCGGTGTTCGTCGACACCGCCGAGGCGATCCAGCGGGTGCTGATGCCGGCCGGCTTCGAGATGATGCTCGGCGTCAGCCACTATCGCCCGGAGGAAGACGAACGCCTGTTGCGCGCCTACCTGGCGCACCAGCCGGCCGGCCTGCTGCTCACCGGCTTCGAGCGCAGCGACGCGGCGCGCGAGATTCTCGGCGGCTACCGCGGACCGATCGTCAGCATGATGGAGCTGAGCGACGCGGCGGACGACTACTGCGTCGGTTTTTCCCAGCAAGAGGCGGGCGCCGCCATGACCCGCGCGCTGATCGCACGCGGCTACCGGCATATCGCCTTCGCCGCCGCCCAGCTCGACCCGCGTACCCTGCAGCGCGCCGAAGGCTATCGCCAGGCGCTGCGCGAAGTAGGGCGCTACGACCCGGCGCTGGAGCTGCTGACTCCGGAACTGTCGTCGATCGGCCTGGGCGCCAGCCTGCTCGACCGCTTGCTGGAACAGCACCCGGAAACCGATGCGGTGTTCTTCAACAACGACGACCTGGCGCTTGGGGCGCTATTCCACGCGCGCCAGCTCGAGCTGGCGGTACCGCAGCGCCTGGCCATCGCCGGCTTCAACGACCTGCCGGCCGCCGCCTGGGTGCACCCGGCGCTGACCACGGTGCGCACCACGCGTGGCAAGGTCGGCGAACTGGCGGCGCAGATGCTGATGAGCCTGATGCGCGGCGAACAGCCGAAGAGCCGTCGGATCGATGTCGGCTTCGAAGTGGTGCTGCGCGATAGCGCCTGAAAACCGATCATCGCGCCGACATCGCCCATTCGTAGGGTGCGCGGGGCCGTCTAGGCTGTGCGCACCAGCCTACACCTACAAAAGCACCTTACGCGGACGCCGTGCTACTGGTAGCGCGCCAGCAGACGCGGGATATCGCCATTCTCGTAGCCGCGACGGATCACCGCGTTGAAGTCGGCGAGAAACTCGCCCATCGCCAGGCTCTTGTGAAAACCGAGGTAGTTGGCGTCGCGCTTGAGCGGCTGTGGCAGGGCCCGAATCTCGTCGGCATGGCGCAGCAGCTCGGGGTCCTGGGCGATGGCCCGGTGCAGGCCGGCCAGACCGGGGTTGATCAAGGCCGCGTCGATGCGCCCGGCCAGCAGCTTCTTCAGCCGCGATACCGGGCCATTGTCTTCATCCACGCGGAACACGCCGCGCCGGCGCGCCTGCTCGAACTCCTCGCCGAAACTGCCGCCGGCGCCGAGACCGATACGCCGGCCCTCGAGGTCATCGAGGGTGCTGAAGGCGAACTCTTCGCCGCGGCGTACCACCACGATCACCTCGTCGTGGAACAGTGCTTCGGAGTAGTCGAAGATCTGCTGGCGCTCGGCCGTCCAGCTCAGGCCGACGATGCCGGCCTGGCCGCTCTCGGCCATCCAGTAGGCGCGGGCCCAGGGGTAGAGGTGCACGACGATGTTGTGCTCGGGCATGGCCGCGTCGGCGTAGCGCAGGATGTCGACCAGCATGCCCTGCGGCTGGCCGGCCTCGGCATAGATCTTCGGGACTGAGTAGTTGTTGCCGACGATCAGCAGATCGCGGGCCTGGGCGATGGCACTGCAGAGGAACAGGCAAACCAGGATCAGATGGCGCATACGGCATTCCCGACACGGGACGGCTCCCCGTGGCAGAACGATAAGCGATGGCCAAGCGCTTGCCTAGGCTGCCTGTTGTCGGGCGACGGTGCCGAACGGCGGCCGCCCGCCTGTAGTTTGCGCCGACAAGCCGGAACACGACCTTCTGCGACGGACGGCAATGCTGGCGCGGGTGGGCTTTCTCGCCCGCGGGCACGGTGTCAGGCCGAGGCCTTGTCGAGCTTCTTCTCCTGGGCGGTGACCTGCTGGCAGATCTCGATGATCTGCTCGCGCATCCAGCGGTTGGCCGGATCCTGGTCGGTACTCTCGTGCCAGTACAGGTGGGTTTCCTGGATCGGCATGTCCTTGACCGGCAATTCGACGTAGTGCAGGTCGTTGCGCCGGGCGAAGCGCTCCGGCACGGTCATCGCCATGTCGGTGCTCTGCATCACCGTGGTGGCCATCAGGTAGTGCTGCGAGCGCAGGGCGATCTTGCGCTGGATGCCCATCTTGCCCAGCGCCAGGTCGACATAGCCGAGGCCGCTGCGGCGGCTGGAGATATGGATATGGGTCAGCGACAGGTACTCGTCCAGGCTGATCTTGTCCTTGGCCAGCGGGTGGCCCTTGCGCAGGGCGCAGACATAGCGGTCCTCCATCAGTTTGACGTGGCGCACCTGCGGGTCGATGTTGAGCGGCGCGTCGACGGCGAAATCCAGGCGGCCGGCGGCCAGCTCCTTGGTGGTCTCGCGGCGACGGGCGAGCATGCTCTCGATCACCAGTTGCGGCGCCAGGCGGCGCAGGCGCTGGAACAGCGGCGGCAGGATCACCGCCTCGGTGAGGTCGGTCATGCTGATGCGGTAGGTCTTGTTCGCCTGGGCCGGGTTGAAGGTGCGGCTTTCCTGCACGGAAATGCGCAGCTGCTGCAGGGCGTTGCGCACCGGGCCGATGATGTTCTGCGCCATCGGCGTGGGCACCATGCCCTGGGCGGTACGCACGAACAGCGGGTCGTTGAAGGTCTCGCGCAGGCGCGCCAGGGCGTTGGACACCGCCGGCTGGGTAATGCCGACGATCTGCCCGGCGCGGGTCAGGTTGGCCTCGGTGTAGATGGCATCGAAGACGATGAAGAGGTTGAGATCGACCTTGTTCAGATTCATTGCGCAGGTGCTCCGAGGGTTATCGGTATCAGCGGATCATATATCGGTGATGAATGTTTATACACGACGAAAATAGCTTAGATAAATCCTTATCCCTGTTCTAGCATCATTTCCACACGCACCACACCTCACCAAACAACCCCTGCAGAAGGTAGCTTCCCATGGATTTCGCCTACTCCCCCAAGGTCCAGGAACTGCGTGAGCGCGTCACCGCGTTCATGGAGACCCACGTCTATCCGGCCGAGGCCGTATTCGAGCAGCAGGTCAACCAGGGCGACCGCTGGCAGCCCACCGCGATCATGGAAGAGCTGAAGGCCAAGGCCAAGGCCGAGGGCCTGTGGAACCTGTTCCTGCCGGAATCGGAACTGGGTGCCGGCCTGACCAACACCGAGTACGCGCCGCTGGCCGAGATCATGGGCAGCTCGCCGATCGGTGCCGAACCGTTCAACTGCGCCGCACCGGACACCGGCAACATGGAGGTGCTGGTGCGGTACGCCAACCAGGCGCAGAAGGAGCAGTGGCTCAAGCCGTTGCTCAGCGGCGAGATCCGTTCGGCCTTCGCCATGACCGAGCCGGGCGTGGCTTCCTCGGATGCCACCAACATGCAGGCGCGTGCCGAGCGGGTTGGCGACGAGTGGCTGATCAACGGCCGCAAGTGGTGGACCTCCGGTGCCTGCGACCCGCGCTGCAAGGTGATGATCTTCATGGGCCTGAGCAACCCGGACGCGCCGCGCCACCAGCAGCACTCGATGATCCTGGTGCCGATGGATGCGCCGGGCGTCAAGGTGCTGCGCCCGCTGCCGGTGTTCGGCTACGACGATGCGCCGCACGGCCATGCCGAGGTGCTGTTCGAGAACGTGCGGGTGCCCTACGAGAACGTGCTGCTCGGCGAGGGCCGCGGCTTCGAGATCGCCCAGGGCCGCCTCGGCCCGGGCCGCATCCACCACTGCATGCGCTCGATCGGCATGGCCGAGCGCGCCCTCAAGCTGATGTGCGAGCGCTCGATCGAGCGCACCGCCTTCGGCAAGCCGCTGGCGCGCCTGGGCGGCAACCTCGACCACATCGCCGACTCGCGCATGGAGATCAACATGGCGCGCCTGTTGACCCTCAACGCGGCCTACATGATGGACACCGTCGGCAACAAGATCGCCGCCAGCGAGATCGCCCAGATCAAGGTGGTGGCACCGAACGTCGCGCTTCGGGTGATCGACCGCGCCATCCAGATCCATGGCGGTGCCGGGGTCTCCAACGACTTCCCGCTGGCCTACTGGTACGCCATGCAGCGCACCCTGCGCCTGGCCGACGGCCCGGACGAGGTGCACCGCGCCGCCATCGGCAAGTTCGAGATCGGCAAGTACATGTCGAAGGAGATGCGCCGCAGCGGCCACTGAGGCGTTGACGATGCCACCACAGGGCCCGCCGATCAGGCGGGCCTTGTCGTTGAGGCGCTCATTTCCGCTGCGCCAGGGCTGGGGCACGGTGAAAAAGGCGCGCGCCTGGCCGCGAACGCCTGGAGCCGGTCTCGCGGCGGCGCTCGATATTCTCACAACCTCCGACAACTGGAGTCTTCGAGGCGAGGCGCCTACCTAACTCGGTACTCACGTCTATAGTTCTACTGCGGCAGCAGGAACAAGCCAGGACGTGAGGGAGGGGGGATGCAGACGCAGCAGCGCACGCCTGTGGTGGATGCCTTGGGTCAGACCGTGAGCGCCTATCTACCCCACTGCCTGGAGGGGCTGATCGACGCCGCGATTGCGGCCTTGAATCAGCAGCGCCTGTTGGCGCGCACCAATAAGGAAGCCCAGGGTTGCGAGGATTTCCTGCGCCAGTGTGCGTCCTTGCGCAAGCGCGCCATCGGCGAGACGGTCGAGGCCATTCGTTGCCTGCTGCCTACGGGCATCATCGTGCAGGCGAAGGCCCCCTCCGACGCCACGCAATGGCAACTGGTCGACGACGGCGAAGTGGAGGAGATGCTCGAGGCCCGCCGACTGGTGCGCCAGTTGCGCGAATCCCTGGGGGTCTTGGAGTGGCGCAGCTGCGCCCGGCTGAATGCCGCCACCGGAGCCGAGGCGAAAGACCGCGAGAACCCATTGTCGCTGGAGTTCATGGTGCGCACGCTGCAGACCAAGCTGCAGCTGCGCCAGCACTTGCCCGCGGTGCGCGAGGTGTTCTACATGGCGGCGGCGCAGGCGCTGGCCGGCGACCTGAAAGTTTATTTCGAGCAACTGGATGCGGTTTTCGAGCGCTTCCAGATCGAGCCGCGCATCGACCCGCTTGCGCTTCCCACCCAGCAGCCACGCCGCGCACCGCGCAGTGCCGCGCCGGATGCGTCCTACCGGGCAATCGAGCAGTTGCGCGCCGTCGGCGCGGATGCCGGAGTCGCAACCGATACGGCGGAGAGTGACGTCGACCAGACGCCAGTGGACGCGTCCTTGCTGCAGGAGGCACTGGCCAAGCTGCAGCGCCTCACGCCCCCGGAGCAAGGCTGGTCGGCGGAGGGCTTGCTGCATGAGCTGAGCGCGGCCGGCGCCGAGCTGTCGCCGCGGCAGAGCGCCGACGCCGGGGTAGTGGCCGAGCTGTTCCAGCACATCGAGCAGGAAGAGGTCATCGCCAGCAACGTCAAGCCGGCGCTGCGCCGGCTTATGGTTCCGGTCGCCCAGGCGGCCATGCTCGACCCCGCGGCCTTCGCCGACGCGACCCACCCGGTACGCGCCACGTTGGACAAGCTGATGCAGCTGTGTGACTTCTCCGAACAGCCCAACCATGTCCTGGAGGATCGCGTAGAGCAACTGATCGACGGCATCGTGGCCGACTACAGCGGGGACAGCAGCGTATTCACCCGCTGCGATCAGGAACTCGAGCAATTGCTGGCGGTGCAACAGCGGGCCTACAGCAACAACGCCGATCGCGTGCGCCAGTACATTCGCGGCCGGGATGTGCTGGAGCAGGCCCGGGAACAGGTCGGCCGCGAACTGGCCGCGCTGTTCGGCGACCAGGCGCCACGGGTGCTGCTCGACTGGCTGGACGTGGGCTGGCGCGAATTGCTGGTGCACGAACTGATCCGGCAGGGAGAGGAGAGCTTCGAATGGTTGGATGACCTGGCCGTGCTGCGCCAGCTCAACGGCTGGCTGCAGGCCGAGCCGGGCGACGGCGACTACGGTGTCAACCGCGTCGAGCGGGCCTTCGAGACCGAGCCGGTGCTGGAGTTGCTGCGCAAGCGCATGGAGAGCTTCCTGCCAGGGCAGTTCCGTCACAGCCCGGTGCTGAAACAGTTGCAGGAGCAACTGCTCGGCGATCAACCCGTCGAGCTGGTCTGCCTGCCGCCGCCAGCGCCGGAGTCGCCGTTGCCCGGTTACTCGCCGGCCGAGCAGCGCTGGCGCGAGCGGGTGCAGCAGCTCGGTGCGGGCGACTGGCTGGTGACGCAGGGTGGCCAGTACCTGCAGTTGGTCTGGGCCAACCCGATCACCGACCACTACGTCCTGGTCGACCGCCAGGGCCGCGAAGCCGGCAGCTTCGATACCGAAGAGTTGATGGCTAAGCTCGCGTCCGGCTGGCTGGGGGCGCCGGCGCCCGAATCGCAGAGCCAGGGAGTGATCCAGAAGCACCTGGAAGACATCGTCGGCAAGCTGTACCGCGATATCGCCCATGTGCGCAGCCATGATGATCTCACCGGCCTGCTCAATCGCCGCAGTTTCGAGGCGGCGATAGCCCAGGCGCTGGCCTCCGCCGAGAAGAATGCCTTCATCTATGGACACATCGACCAGTTCGGCTTGCTGAATTCCCGCCTCGGCCACTTGGCCGGAGACTCCTATCTCAAGCAGATCGCCGAGCTGCTGGCGGCCGAACTACCGGAGAAGGCGACCCTGGCACGCATCGGCGGGGCGGATTTCGCCGTGGCCCTGGCACAGACCGAAGAGCCCGATGTCCGCCAACTCGCCGAGCGCCTGCGCGCAGCCACCGAGGCCAACCTGTTCGAGTGGGAAGGGCATCTGCACAATGCCACCATGAGTGTCGGCATCGTGCTGATGAGCGAGCGTCACGATGTCGTCAATCTATTCCGTGATCTGCAAACGGCCTGCGCTACCGCCAAGGACTCCGGGCGCAATTGCGTGCACATCTACGAGGACGAGGTCGATGGCCTGCGCACCGGGCTGATGGCCATTGCCGGGCGGGTGGACGACATCATCGAGCGAGGCGAGCTCAGCCTGCGCGTGCAGCAAATCGCCCCCGCTGCGCTAGAGCACGATCAATTGCCGCATTATGAAGTGCTGCTGGTCATGCAGAACGAAGTCAATCTGCTGGACTTCATCACCGCCTCCGAACGCTATAACCGCATGACCAAGGTCGACCGCTGGGTGCTCAAGCGGGTGTTCAGCGACTTGGCGCAGCACCCGAATTTCTGGACGCGGTGCAGTGGCGTTTCGATCAACCTGTCGGGCAGCAGCCTGAATGACGACAAACTGCTGCAGTTCATCGAAACCCTGTTCGAGGATTACCCGGTACCGCCGGAGAGAATCTGTTTCGAGCTGACCGAGACCGCCGCGGTGGCCAATCTGACCAAGACCGCCGACCTGGTGCGCTATCTGCAGCGCTTGGGCTGTACATTCTCCATCGACGATTTCGGCACCGGTTTTTCCTCCTACGAGTACCTCAAGCGGTTGCCGGTGGATTTCGTCAAGATCGATGGCAGCTTCGTCAAGGAGGTCGAGCGTTCGCCCAGCGATCTGGCCATGGTCAGGTCGATCAACGAGATCGCGCACTTGTTGGGCCGCAGAACGGTGGCCGAGTATGTCGAAACCCCGAGTATCCGCGAGCGCATGGCCGAGCTCGGAGTCGATTACGTGCAAGGTCACGGCGTCCAGTACCCGCGGCCGTTGAGCGAGTGCCTCGAGGGGGATTAGCGCCGAGCCGGTGATGCGGATGACGCCATGCTGTGGTCTGCCTCGCGCCACCAGGCGGCTGGTTCAGCGCGGTTGGCGATCGCCGGTTTCACGCTCGGCGAGTTCACGCAACCAGAGCAGGCGCTGGTGCAGTTGGGCGGCAAAGGTGCGAGCCGCCAGTTCCTCGTGAAAGGTGATCCCGCGTGGCCCCACGCGGACCTGCCAGAGCGTGTGGCCGCGCCGCTCCAGGGCTTCGATCGTTACATCCATTGAGTTCCCCTCAGGCCGACTTCTTGCGGGTCTTCAACAGGGACAGCAGCACCCCACCGGCCAGTAGGCTGAAGGTTACGCCAAGAGAGAGGGTGGCGGGAATCGTGCCGATCCAGCCATGCAGGAAAATCTTCCCGCCGATGAAGATCAGCACCAGCGCCAGGGCATATTTCAGGTAGATGAAGCGGTGCATCAAGGCCGCCAGGGCGAAGTACAGGGCGCGCAGCCCGAGAATCGCGAAGATGTTCGAGGTGTAGACGATGAACGGGTCCTGGGTGATGGCGAAGACTGCGGGCACGCTGTCCACGGCGAACACCAGGTCGGCCAGCTCGATCAGCACCAGCGCCAGCAACAGCGGGGTGGCGTAACGCAGGGTCTTGCCGCTGCCGGGGGCTCGCAGGCGCACCAGGAAGCGCCCGCCGTGCAGTTCGTCGGTGATGCGGATATGCCGGCGCAGGAACTTCAGCATAGGGTTCTGCGCCAGGTCGGGGTGCCGCTCCTCGCGGCTGAACAGCATCTTCACGCCGGTCAGCAGCAAGAAGGCGCCGAACACGTAGAGTACCCAGTCGAAGCGCTGCACCAGCGCCGTCCCCAGGCCGATCATCAGGGCGCGCAGCACGATCACCCCGAGGATTCCCCAGAACAGCACGCGGTGCTGGTATCGGCGGGGAATGGCGAAGAAACCGAGGATCATCGCCATGACGAACACGTTGTCCATCGACAGCGACTGTTCGATCAGCAGACCGGTATAGAACTCCAGGGCCTTGGTCGCGCCGAGCTGCCACCAGACCCAGCCGCCGAACGCCATGCCCACGCTGAAATAGCCGCTGTAGAGCAGCAGGCTTTCGCCCATCTCGATTTCCCGTTGGTCGCGGTGGAGCACACCGAGGTCGAGTACCAGCAGGCTGATGACGATGGCGATGAATGCCAGCCAGAACCAGCTGGGCGTGCCGAGAAACGGGATGGAGAAGAATGCGGTCATAGGCCCTCCCTGTTGTCAGCCTAAGTTGAGAATCAACTTAAGTGACTCCGACATCACGGTGAGCATTCACCGCCAGAGGGGCCCGGCGTCACATAGGACTTAGGCTAGAAGCTGTGGGTGCCGCCTGCAAGCGGCCGGCGAGGGCGCCTCGACTCGCGTAGGAGCGGCGGGGACGCCCAGTTCCATGCCCGCGAGGGCGCCGAGGCACAAGCTTCGCGGGCATGGCCCGCTCCTACCTTCTCAACTAGCACGAGCATCAACGATCTATTGCCAGCCCCGACGCTAGTACACCCAGACTTCGACGCGGCGGTTCTTGATCCGTCCTTCATCGCCATCGTTGGCGGCGACTGGCAGTTCGTCGCCGAGTCCGGTGATCGCACGGAACATCACCCCGTGCCTGGCCAGTTCGCGGCGCACGGCCATGGCGCGCAGCTTGGACAGCAGTTCGGCGCGGGCTGGGTCGGCCTTGGAGTCGCCGAAGCCGACCAGCACGACTTTCTGCTGCAGCTTGTCCTGGCTTTTCAGGTACTCGAGCACGCGTTCGAGATCGCGCTGGGCCTTGTTGTCCAGGCTGGCGCTGCCCTCCTGGAAGCGGAAGTTCACCGACAGGCGCTGCGCCTCGCGGGCCAATGCCTGGTAAGGCGCCGGCATGTCGTTGGTGGCGGCGACTTTCACCGCCTGCACGGTCTGCGCGATAAAGCCGCTCTGCGCGACGATGGCTTGTCCGCGCGGGCTGTGGGCGAAGCGCAGCAGCGCCTTGGCCCAGGGATTCTGCTGGTCTGGCCGGTTGTAGAGGAACAGCCGGCGTGACAGCGGATAGTCTTCGGTGGCGATCAGGGTCGTGCTCGGCGGCATCGGCTGCGACTCGCCGGCGGCGATGGCCACGGCTTTCGCCTGGCGGATATAGGGCAGGCCGATGAAACCGATGCCGTACGGGTCCTGGCTGACCGAGTCGGAGAGCTTTTCGCTGGACTCGAAGCGCTTGGCGTTGGCCGCCAGGGTCTTGCCGTTGGCGCTCAGCACCAGTTCCTTGAAGGTGTCGTAGGTGCCGGAGTTGTCGTCGCGGGCATACAGGCTGATCGGTCCGCTGGGGCCGCCCAGCTGGCCCCAATCCTGAATTTCGCCGGCGAAGATCTGCGCCAGCTGCTCGCTGCGCAGGGCGCCGAGCGGGTTACTCGGGTGGAGGATGATCGCCAGGCCGTCGAGGGCGACGACCTGTTCGGCGTTGCGGCTTTTCAGATCGCCCAGGGCCGCCAGGGCAGCGGCCTCGCTGTCCTTGATCGGCCGCGAGGAGGCGGCCAGGTCGGCGCTGCCGTCCTTCAGCGCGGTGAAGCCGGTGCCCGAACCGTGGGCGGCCACTTCGATGGCCACGCTGCGACCGTCGACGGTCTTGCCGATGATCCTCTGCTCGTTCTCGGCATCTCCGGCCTCCACGCGAATCGCGTTCAGCCCCTGCTCCTCGAGCAACCCCTTGACCAGCGCCGGGCCGAGCTTGGCGCCGATGGTGTTGGAGCCTTGGATGCGCAGGACGCTGCTGTTGTCCGCGGGAATCGGCAGGGCGGCGAACACCGACCAGGGCAGCGCGTAGCAGATGCAGCCGAGCAGCAGGGCGGTTGCGCTACGGCTCCAGGTTTCGCGATCACAAGCAGGCAGGGCGCACGACATGCGGCAAACACCTTGTATAGGGGGCTGAAAGTGCCGCGACGATAAGACAAAAAGATGACTGCAATATGACAGCAAGGTTGACGCGGACGCCTCAAGCGCGGGCAGGGGGGACTGCGATTGTCCGGCCGTGGGGTTGAGCGTCGCGCAGCGCAACGCCCATGGCGCACCGTTGGGCGTTGCCGCCTGCTAAGCGAACTCCAGCCAGATCGGCGCATGGTCCGAGGGTTTCTCCATGCCGCGCAGCTCGTAGTCGATGCCGGCGTCCTTGAGTCGCGCCTGCAGGGCCTGGGAGGCGAGGATCACGTCGATGCGCAGGCCGCGCTTGGGCTCATCCTCGAAGCCGCGGCTGCGGTAGTCGAACCAGCTGAAGCGGTCGTTCACTGCTGGGTTGAGCTGGCGGAAGCTGTCGACCAGGCCCCAGTTCTTCAGGCTGGCCAGCCACTCGCGCTCTTCCGGGAGGAAGCTGCACTTGCCAGTCTTCAGCCAGCGCTTGCGGTTCTCCTCGCCGATGCCGATGTCGCAATCCTCCGGCGAGATATTGATGTCGCCCATCACCAGCAGCGGCTGGGCCGGCTGGAACTGGCTGGCCAGCAGCTGCTGCAGGTCGGCGTAGAAGCGCTGCTTGGCCGGGAACTTGATCGGATGGTCGCGGTTCTCGCCTTGCGGAAAGTAGCCGTTCATCACGGTCACCGGGTTGCCCTGGGCGTCAGCGAAGGTGCCGTAGATGAAGCGCCGCTGGGAGTCTTCGCCATCGCCGGGGAAACCCTTGTGCAGCGCCAGCGGCGCCTGGCGCGAGAGCAGGGCGACGCCGTAATGGCCCTTCTGGCCGTGGTAATGCACGTGGTAACCGAGCTGGCGGATATCCGCTTCGGGGAATTGCTCGTCGGCGACCTTGGTTTCCTGCAGGCCGATCACATCCGGCTGGTGTTTCTCGATCAGCGCCGCCAGTTGATGCGGGCGCGCACGCAGGCCGTTGATATTGAAGGAGACGATCTTCATGGGCGGCAAATCCTGGGTTTTCCATCCTGAGAGCCTGCGATGCTAGCCCATCCGCCGGGCATCTAACCAGTGATCTGGCGGGGGGCTGGATGCGGTGCTAGGGTGGCTTTAGGACGCGATACATAAAAAAACAAAGGGGTAGCCGCGCATGCCGAACAGTCCAGCTGAAATTCGTATGCTCGATGGGGGTTACGCGCGTGAGGCGCGCTCGTTGCTGTACCACGCCTATCGCCACGATCCGACTTTTGCCTACCTGTTCGAAGCAGAGCGACCCGGCTACGACCAGCGCGTACGCGCTACGGTGCGCGAGTTGGTGCAGCAGCATTTCAACGAAGAGCTGCCGGCGATCGGCTTGCTGATCGACGATCGGCTGATCGGCATGGCACTGATCGCGCCGCCGCAGCGCCGCCTGGACATCACCGAGAGCTGGGGCTGGCGCATGCGCATGCTGCTGACGGCCGGATTTCGCTGCACCAGACGCTACCTGGAATACCACGATGCGGTGCTCGCCTGCCTGCCTCCTGGGCCTTACCACGTGCTGCCGCTGCTGGGCGTGCACCCGGAGTTCCAGGGCCAACACCTCGGCGAGCAACTGCTCGAAGCATTGCACAACTGGTGCGCCGCAGACGCCGGCTCGCAAGGCGTGGTGCTGGATACCGGGAATGCCCGCTACCTGGATTTCTACAAGCGCCAGGGCTACCAGGAGATCGGCGAAGTGGCGGTCGGGCCGATCATCGAACACGTGTTCTTCCATCCCAATCCGCAGCCAGTGGTCAAGGCCAGCGCCTGACGTTGATGGGCCGTCGCGGTGTTCAACGAGGACGGTAGGAGCGGGCCATGCCCGCGAAACGCATATTATCGAGAGCTCCGCGGGCAGCCCCCGCCGCTTCTCCGCGAATAGGTGTCATGCGCTCTAGAATGGGGCATTGCACGTGTTAGCATCCGCTCC
Source organism: Pseudomonas benzenivorans (assembly GCF_900100495.1). GTDB lineage: Bacteria > Pseudomonadota > Gammaproteobacteria > Pseudomonadales > Pseudomonadaceae > Aquipseudomonas > Aquipseudomonas benzenivorans. The sequence goes on along the minus strand of NZ_FNCT01000022.1, from coordinate 50,058 downwards.
CATGACTGTGTTCACCAAGTTTTGTGCCGGATTGGCGCTGCTCCTGCTTAGTGCGCCCGCGCTGGCCGAGGCGCGACTGGTGGTGCGGGTGCAGCCGGCCGACAAGGCCTTGAAAGCCAATGTGGAAGGCTATATCGGCAGCCTCGGCGAGCGCGATGCCGAGTCCTTGCAGCGTTTTCGCCGGGTCGCCGAGGCACAGGCGGAGAAGGCCGCGCAGGCCCTGGGTTACTACCAGGCGCAGATCGCCAGCGAGGTGCTGGAGGAAACCCCGCCGCGCCTGATCATCAGCATCGCTCCCGGCGAACCGGTGCGCTTGCGTGAGGTGACGCTGCGCATCGACGGCCCGGCCAACCAGCTCAAGGCGTTTCGCCTGCCCAAGGATGCCGCCCTGAAAAGCGGCGCGGTACTCAACCACGGGCATTACGACGCGGCCAAGCGGCGCATCCAGAACCAGGCCTCGCGCTACGGTTTCTTCGATGGCCGTTTCACCCGCCAGCTCCTGAGCATCGATCCGCGCGCCGGGGTCGCCGATATCGAACTGGTCTACGCCAGCGGCCCGCGTTACCAGCTGGGCGCGGTGAGCTTTGCCGGCGATGTGCCGTTCGACGAACGACTGCTGCAGCGCATGGTGCCGTTTGCCGCCGACAGCCCGTACGACTCCGAGCTGATCGCCGAGCTGTACCAGGCGCTGCGCTCCAGCGGCTATTTCGAGTCGGTGCAGGTCGATGCCGACCCGGCCACCGCCGAGCAGCAGCGGATTCCGGTCAAGGTCCGGTTGCAGGCGCGCAAGCCGCGCAGCATGGGCCTGGGGCTGGGCTTTTCCACCGACGTCGGGCCGCGCGGGCGGGCCAACTGGACGCGCCACTGGGCCAACCCGCAAGGCCACAGCTATGGTGCGGAGATGGAGCTGTCGGCGCCGCGGCAGAACCTCGGCCTGTGGTACGACGTGCCGCTCGATCCGCCGCTGACCGACAAGCTGCGCTATGCCGGCGGTTATCAATACGAAGAGTTGGCCGATACCGACAGCCTCAGCCGGCTGCTGACCCTCGGTCCGGAATGGCACAGCAAGCTGGACAGCGGCTGGCAGCGGGTGCTGTCGCTGAAGTGGCAGCGTGAGGAATACCGTCTCGGCGATGACTCGGGGCTGAGTACCTTGCTGATGCCCGGCATCAGTTTTGCCTACCTGCACAGCGACAACCAGATCGATCCGCACCAGGGCTATCGCCTGCAATTCGACCTGGCGCTGGCCAAGCAAGGGTTGCTCTCCGATGCCAACGTGCTGCACGGCAACGTCCTGCTCAGGGGCCTCACCACCCTGGCGCAGAAGCACCGCTTGCTCGGCCGTGTGCAGTTCGGCGGCACCGAGTCCAACGGCTTCGGTTCGGTGCCACCATCGCTGCGCTTCTTCGCCGGCGGCGATCAGAGCGTGCGCGGTTACGACTACCAGAGCCTGTCGCCGGAGAACTCCCGCGGCGACAAGATCGGCGGCCGCTATCTGTTCGCCGCCAGCGCCGAGTATCAATACAGCCTGGCCGAACGTTGGCGGCTGGCGGCCTTCGTCGATCAGGGCAATAGCTTCGACTCGCTGGACTTCCCCACCCTGAAAAGCGCGGTCGGTCTCGGCCTGCGCTGGGTTTCGCCGGTCGGCCCGCTGCGCCTCGATCTGGCCCATCCGCTGGACGACCAAGGTGGCGTGCGGCTGCACTTTTCCATGGGGCCGGAACTGTGAGGCGGGCGCTGCGGATCGCGCTCGGCGGCCTGCTCGGCCTCTTGCTGCTGACCTCGCTCGGCTTGGCGTTGGTGCTCGGCAGCAGCGCCGGCAGCCGCTGGGTCCTGGCCCAGGTGCCGGGGCTGCAGGTGGATGGCTTCAGCGGTCGTCTGGGTGGGGAGTGGCGTGCCGGGCAACTGCGCTGGCAGCAGGACGACAAGCGCGTCGAGGTGCACGCGCCGTGGTTCGCCTGGTCGCCGGGGTGCCTGCTGCGCCTCACCCTGTGCATCGAGCGGTTGCAGGCCGAGCGGGTGGTCCTGGTTGTCCCGGCTGGCGCAGCCGACAGCGCCGAGCCGTTCAGTCTGCCGACGCTCAAGCTGCCGTTGGCCGTGCAACTGGGCGAGGTGCGCATCGACAGTCTGCAACTGAATGGCGCCGAACAACTGCAAGGCCTGCAACTGGCCGCGCAGTGGCGCGCCGATGGCCTGCGGATCGATAGCCTGCGCCTGCGGCGCGGCGAGCTGGCCCTGGAACTGCACGGCACGCTGCAGCCCAGCGGCAACTGGCCGCTTCGCGCAGTAGGCAAGGCGATGCTGCCGGCACCCGAGCAACAGGCCTGGCATCTGGCGCTGCAGGTCGACGGCGAGCTGCTGCGCAGCCTGCACCTGACCGCGGACAGCAGCGGCTACCTGAGCGGCCGGCTGAGCGGCGAGGTGCAGCCGCTGGCAGAAAACCTGCCGGCCCGTGCGCACCTGACCGCCGATGGCTTCAAGGCCAGCGGCGAGCTGCCGGACACCCTGCGCCTGGACCGGGTCGAACTCAGCGCCGCCGGCGACCTCGCGGCCGGCTACCGGCTCAGCGGCAGCGCCGAGTTGCCGGGCGACGGTGGACCACTGGCGCTGGCGCTGCACGGCGTGGTCACCGCCGAGGGTGCCGAGATCGCCGAATTGAGCCTCAGCGCAACCCCCGCGCAGCGCCTGCACCTGAGCGGGCAGCTGGAGTGGCGCGAGGCATTCAGTCTCGACAGTCGCGTCGACTGGCAGGATTTCCCCTGGCGCCGCCTGTACCCCAGCGCCGCGGAACCGCCGGTGCTGCTGCGCACGCTGACGGGGGAACTGGCCTATCGAGGCGGCCACTACCTCGGGCACTTCGCCGCCGAACTGCAGGGGCCGGCCGGGGCGTTCAGCCTCAAGAGCCCGCTCAGCGGCGACCTGCAGCAGCTGTTCCTGCCCGAGCTGCAACTGCGCGCCGGCCAGGGCCGCGCCGATGGCCAGCTGAGCCTGGGCTTCGCCGACGGCCTGCGCTGGGATGCAAACCTGCAATTGAGCGATCTCGACCCGGCCTACTGGCGGGCCGAGCTGTCGGGCCACTTGGGCGGGCCGCTGCGCAGCCGGGGTGAGCTGAAAAATCAGCAACTGAGCCTGAGCGCGGACATCGACCTCGCCGGGCGCTTGCGTGGCCAGCCGGCGCAGTTCCAGGCGCAGGCGGCCGCTGCCGGCGAGCAGTGGACCCTGAGCCGCCTCGAGCTGCGCCTGGGCGACAACCGCATTCACGCCAGCGGCGAGTCGAACCAGCGCCTGGGCGGACAGCTGCGCCTGAGGTTGCCGCGCCTGGGCCAGTTGTGGCCGAACCTACAAGGTCAGCTCGACGGCACGCTCGAGCTGGCCGGCACCCGCCAAGCGCCGCAAGGCCGGCTGGACTTGCAAGGCGAGCGCCTGGCGTTTGCCGATCGACGCCTGCAGCGCCTGCAGCTCGACGCCAGGCTCGACAGCGCCCAGCGTGCACGCATCGAGCTGGAGGCCGCTGGCATTGCCCTGGGCGAGACCGAACTGGGCCGACTGAACGCCAGCGGGCAGGGCGACCGGCGCCAGCAGCAACTGCAGGTCAAGCTCGATGGCCCCCGGCTGCAGACTACCCTGGCGCTCGCCGGCAGCTTGGATCAAGGCGCCTGGCGCGGGCGCTTGAGCCGCGGCGAGGTACGCAGCGGTGGCCAGCACTGGCGCCTGCAGCAGCCGGCCAAGCTTGAGCGCCTGGCCAACGGACAGCTCAACCTGGGCGCGCATTGCTGGGTATCCGGGCCGGCCAGTCTGTGCGGCGAAGAACAGCGCCTGCTGCCCGAGCCCAGGCTGCGCCTGCGCCTGGCGGATTTCCCCTTGGACAGTCTGGCGCAGTGGTTGCCGGAAGACTTCACCTGGCAAGGCCGGCTCGACGCCGAAATCAGGCTCGACCTGCCGGCTGGCGGGCCGAATGGCCAGGTCGTGCTGGATGCCGGCAGCGGCACCTGGCGCATTCGCGAACAGGGACAATGGCTGGATTTCGCCTACGACAGCCTGCGCCTGAGCAGCCAGCTGCGCCCGCAGCGCATCGACACGCAGCTCGAGCTGCGCGGCGCGAAACTTGGCCAGCTGTCGCTGCAAGCCCGGCTCGATCCGCGCCCGGCGAACAAACCGCTGAGCGGCGAGTTCCGCCTGAGTGGCCTGGATCTGGCGCTGGCGCGGCCGTTTGTGCCGATGGTCGAGCACCTGGCCGGGCAGCTCGACGGCGACGGCAGCCTGGTCGGCAGTCTGTTGGCGCCGCAGGTCAATGGCCGCGTGCAGCTGCGTGGCGGGGAGATTTCCGGCGGCCAGCTGCCGATTGGTTTCGAGGATCTGCAGCTACAGGCGTTGATCGCCGGCGAGAGCCTGCAGCTCAGCGGCGGCTGGCGCAGCGGCGAACATGGCCAGGGCCGCCTGGCCGGCGAGCTGGCCTGGCGTACCGGGCTGGATGGCCAGTTGCGCGTGCGCGGCAGCCGCCTGCCGGTCAGCGTCGAACCCTATGCCGAGCTGGAGGTCGAGCCCGACCTGCAGCTGCGGATTGCCGGGGAGCAGTTGTCGCTGGCCGGCAAGCTGCAGGTCCCGCGCGGCAAGATCGTCATTCGCGAACTGCCGCCCTCGACCGTGCAGGTTTCCGCGGATGCGCTGATCGTCGGGCGCGACAGTCCCGAGCGGCAGCCCGCGGCGATCGGCATGGACATCGCCGTCGAGGTGGGGCAGGACCGCTTGAGCTTCAGCGGTTTCGGCCTGAATGCCGACCTGGCCGGGCGCGTGCATATCGGCGACGACCTCGACACGCGCGGCGAGCTCAACCTGAATAACGGACGCTTCCGTGCCTATGGCCAGCGCTTGCTCATGCGCCGTGCGCGGCTGCTGTTCGCCGGGCCGATCGACCAGCCGTTCCTCGATGTCGAGGCGATTCGCCGGGTCGATGAGGTGGTCGCCGGCCTGCGCCTGACCGGCAATGCCCAGCAGCCGAAAACCGAGGTGTTCTCCGAGCCGGCGATGAGTCAGCAGGAGGCGCTGTCCTACCTGGTGCTGGGGCGTCCGCCGGGGCAGGGCAGCGGCGATAACAACCTGCTGGCCCAGGCGGCGCTGGCTCTGGGCCTGGCCGGCAGCGCGCCGCTGGCCGGCGGCTTGGCCCAAGGCTTGGGGATCGAGGATTTCCAACTGGATACCGAAGGCAGCGGCTCGGCTACCAGCGTGGTGGCCAGCGGCAGCCTGTCCGAGCGCCTGAGCCTGCGTTACGGGGTCGGGGTGTTCGAGCCGGCGAACACCGTCGCACTGCGCTACGAATTGAGCAAGAAGCTCTATCTGGAGGCCGCCAGCGGGCTGGCCAGCTCCCTTGACCTGTTCTACCGGCGCGATTTCTAGGTGGCCGCAAACAGCGGTCTGAGGATCGGGGACGGGAAAAGGTTGAGTCGATAATTGTGCGGTCCATTTAGCGCATCCGCTCTGTTAGTTGCGGTGTTGGTTATTTTTATCGACAAATAATCATGACTATTTATATCTAAATAGTGAAAGTCACTAATTGTCTCTTCGTATACTTAGCCGCCCTTGCTACCTGGCGCTTGCGGTCGGCTAGGCCCGGTTCTTCCGGCCTATGCAACCGGTGTCGGCCAACGCAGGGCGGTGACGCGCAAACAGTGCTGCCTACCCGGCGGTCAAGCACGCGAAGGGTACCCAACCTCGCGACCACTACAAGAATAAGGAACCTTAGATGGAATCCATCACTAACTTGGTGAATCAACTCAATGGTCTGGTATGGGGTCCACCCATGCTGGTGATGATCCTCGGCACTGGTCTGTTCCTCATGCTGCGCCTGAAGTTCATGCCGCTGAGCAAGATCGGCGCGGGCTTCAGCCTGATGTGGCAAGGGCGCAAGAAAGACGACGAAGCCAGCGGCGAGATCAGCCCGTTCCAGGCGCTGATGACCTGCCTGGCCGCCACCGTCGGCACCGGCAACATCGCCGGCGTGGCCACCGCGATCTTCCTCGGCGGCCCCGGCGCGCTGTTCTGGATGTGGTGCACCGCCCTGGTCGGCATGGCCACCAAGTACTGCGAAGTGGTGCTGGCGGTGCATTACCGCGAGAAGGACGAGCGCGGCGAGCACGTCGGCGGGCCGATGTACGCGATCAAGAACGGCCTGGGCAAGAAGTGGCTGTGGCTCGGCAGCGCCTTCGCCATCTTCGGCGGCCTGGCGGGTTTCGGCATCGGCAACATGGTCCAGGTCAACAGCATGGCGCACGCCCTGGAAACCACCTTCGCCATCCCGCTGTGGGTCACCGGCCTGGTCACCATGGTCATCACCGGCCTGGTGATCCTCGGCGGCATCCAGCGCATCGGCAAGGTTGCCGCGGCCCTGGTGCCGTTCATGTGCGTGGCCTATATCGCCGCCTCGCTGGTGGTGCTGGTGGTCTTCTCCGACGCCATCCCCGGCGCCTTCGAGCTGATCTTCACCCACGCCTTCAGCCCGGTCGCGGCCACCGGCGGTTTCGCCGGCGCGGCGGTGATGGCGGCGATCCGCTTCGGCGTGGCCCGCGGCATCTTCTCCAACGAAGCGGGCCTGGGTACCGCCGGCATCGCCCAGGCGGCCGGCACCACCACCAGCTCGGTGCGTTCGGGGATGATCGGCATGCTCGGCACCTTCATCGACACCATCGTCATCTGCAGCATGACCGGCCTGGCGATCATCGCCTCCGGCGTGTGGACCACTGGCGCCAGCGGCGCGGCGCTGTCGGCGGCGGCTTTCGAAGCGGCGATGCCGGGCCTCGGCGGTTCGCTGCTGAGCATCGCCCTGGTGGTGTTCGCCTTCACCACCATCCTCGGCTGGAGCTATTTCGGCGAGAAGTGCTGGGAGTTCATGGTCGGCACCAAGGCGATCCTGCCGTTCCGCATCCTCTGGGTGCTGGCCGTGCCCTTCGGCGCCGTCGCCCAGCTGGATTTCGCCTGGCTGCTGGCCGACACCCTCAACGGCCTGATGGCGATCCCCAACCTGCTGTCGCTGCTGCTACTGAGCCCGGTGGTGGTCAAGCTGACCCGCGAGCACTTCGCCCGCGATACCCGCGTGGGTGGCATCGAAGCGCTGCAGCGCTAAGCGAGGAGCACCACGGCAAGCGACAGCCTGAATAGTCGCCGGTTATTTGCTGTAATGAAAAAGCCCCATGATTTGGGGCTTTTTCATAGGTGTCATGCTTAACTCTGACTTCGCTTTTTTCGCTCCCCCACAACAAGAGGACACCCTCATGGCTCAAGTAACCTTGCGTGGCAATCCGGTACAGGTCGATGGCCAACTGCCACAGGTCGGCCAGCAAGCCCCGGCCTTCACCCTGGTCGGCTCCGGCCTGGCCGATGTCAGCCTGAGCAGCCTGGCCGGCAAGCGCAAAGTGCTGAATATCTTCCCCAGCATCGACACCCCGACCTGCGCCACCTCGGTGCGCAAGTTCAACGCCCAGGCCAGCCAGTTGGCCAACACCGTGGTGCTGTGCGTATCCGCCGACCTGCCGTTCGCCCAGGCGCGCTTCTGCGGCTCCGAAGGCCTGGACAACGTGGTCAACCTGTCGACCATGCGCGGCGCCGAATTCCTCAAGGACTACGGCGTGGCCATCGCCGACGGCCCGCTGGTCGGCGTCGCCGCCCGTGCCGTAGTGGTGCTGGATGAGCACGACAAGGTGCTGCACAGCGAGCTGGTCGCCGAGATCGGCAACGAGCCGGACTATGACGCCGCCCTGGCCGCTCTGAAGTAATCCCCGGCAATTTTGCCGACGGCCTCCCGCACCGCTGTGCCGGAGGCCGTTTTTGTTTGTGCTTCATGGGTTTAGCAAGGTAAGCAGTAGGTAAATAGGCGGTAAAGACGCTTTGCTTCGTGGCGGACACTGCTTATCGTTCAGGCTTCCCAAGGAAGCGATCCCCAGCATGTCCGAGATTCCCGCAACACCTCGCCCCAATAGCGCCTCGCGCCGCCAGCGGTGGGTCGGCCTGCTCCTGCTGGCCGTCGTCATCGCCCTGATCTGGTGGTTCTGGCCGAGCAAGCCGGAGCCACAGCGCGGTGGCCGCTGGGGCGACGGCGGCCCGGTGCCGGTACGGGTGGCCACGGTCAGCCAGGACGACTTCCCGGTCGAGCTTAAGGCGCTGGGTACGGTGACCGCCTACAACACGGTGAACGTGCGTCCGCGGGTCGATGGCGAGCTGGTCAAGCTGCTGTTCGAGGACGGCCAGCAGGTCGAGGCCGGCGATCTGCTGGCGCTGATCGACCCGCGCCCCTATGAGGTAGCCCTGCAGCAGGCCCTGGGCGTACAGCAGGAAAACCAGGCGCAGCTGCAGAACGCGGAAATCGACCTGGCGCGCTACCGCGGCCTGTTCGCCGAAGACTCCATAGCCAAGCAGACCCTGGATACCCAGCAGGCCCTGGTCAACCAGTACCGCGGCACGCTGAAGAGCAACCAGGCGGCGGTCGCCGAGGCGCGCCTGAATCTCGACTTCACCCAGGTCCGCGCACCGATCGGTGGCCGTCTCGGCCTGCGCCAGGTGGATGTCGGCAACCTGGTCAGTTCCGCCGATGCGCTGCCGCTGGTGGTGATTACCCAGACCCTGCCGATCTCGGTGCTGTTCACCCTGCCGGAGGCCGAACTGCCTGCGGTGCTGCAGCAGGTCAGGGCAGGGCACAAGCTGCTGGTCGAAGCCTGGGACCGCCGCGACCGGCTCAAGCTGGCCGAGGGCCAACTGGACAGCCTGGACAACCTGATCGACACCGCCACCGGCACGGTCAAGCTCAAGGCGCGGTTCGCCAATGCCGAGCAGCTGCTGTTCCCCAACCAGTTCGTCAACGTCCGCCTGCGCGTGCAGACCCGCGCGAACGCCGTGCTGATTCCCGCCGCCGCCCTGCAATTCGGCGCGCGCGGCACCTTCGTCTATGTGGTCGATGGCAAGGACAAGGTGCAGGTCCGGCCGATCGTCGCCGGTCCCAGCGATGGCGAGCTGACCCTGGTCGAGGCGGGCGTCGAGGTCGGCGAGCGCCTGGTGCTGGAAGGCACTGACCGCCTGCGCGACGGCAGCCAGGTCGAGGTGCTTGGCGAAGGCCAGGCGCCGGCCCGCGTGCAGACCGAGGCCGAGGCGCAGAAGGACGCATGAACGCCTCGCGCCTGTTCATCCTGCGGCCGGTCGCCACCACCCTGGTCATGCTGGCGATCTTCCTCAGCGGCCTGATCGCCTACCGCCTGCTGCCGGTATCGGCGCTGCCCGAGGTGGACTACCCGACCATCCGCGTGCTGACCCTCTACCCGGGCGCCAGCCCGGACGTGATGACCAGCGCGGTGACCGCGCCGCTGGAGCGCCAGTTCGGCCAGATGGCCGGCCTCAAGCAGATGTCCTCGACCAGCTCCGGCGGCGCCTCGGTGATCACCCTGCGCTTCGACCTGGCGGTGCGGCTGGATGTCGCCGAGCAGGAGGTGCAGGCGGCGATCAACGGCGCGACCAACCTGCTGCCCAGCGACCTGCCGGCACCGCCGGTGTACAACAAGGTCAACCCGGCCGACACCCCGGTGCTGACCCTGGCGGTCAGCTCCAGCACCTTGCCGTTGCCGCAGGTCTATGACCTGGTCGACACCCGCCTGGCGCAGAAACTGGCGCAGACCAGCGGCGTCGGCCTGGTCACCCTGGCCGGCGGCCAGCGCCCGGCGGTACGCATCCGGGTCAATCCCGAGGCCCTGGCGGCCTATGGCCTGAACCTCGCCGATGTGCGCAGCCTGATCAGCGCGAGCAACGTCAACCAGCCCAAGGGCAACTTCGACGGGCCGACCCGCGTCTCGCAGCTGGACGCCAACGACCAGTTGAAATCGCCGGAGGAATACCGCGAGCTGATCCTCAGCTACCAGGACGGCGCCACCCTGCGCCTGAAGGATGTCGCCGCGATCAATGATGGCGCGGAGAACCAGCGCCTGGCGGCCTGGGCCGACCGCAGCGAGACGGTGCTGGTGAATGTCCAGCGCCAGCCGGGGGCCAACGTGATCGAGGTGGTCGAGCGTATCCAGGCCTTGCTGCCCAGCCTCAGCGAGGGCCTGCCGGCCAGCGTCGAGGTCAGGGTGCTCACCGACCGCACCCAGACCATCCGCGCCGCGGTGACGGACGTGCAGAACGAACTGCTGCTGGCGGTGGCCCTGGTGGTGCTGGTGACCTTCCTGTTCCTGCGCAAGCTGGCGGCGACCCTGATTCCGTCGATCGTCGTGCCGCTGTCGCTGATCGGCACCTTCGGCGTCATGTACCTGGCCGGCTTCACCCTCAACAACCTGACCCTGATGGCCCTGACCATCGCCACCGGCTTCGTGGTCGACGACGCCATCGTCATGCTGGAGAACATCGCCCGCCACCTGGAGGCTGGGGAGACGCCGCTGAACGCCGCGCTCAAGGGCGCCAGGCAGATTGGCTTCACCCTGATCTCGCTGACAGTCTCGCTGATCGCGGTGCTGATCCCGCTGCTGTTCATGGCCGACGTGGTCGGCCGGCTGTTCCGCGAGTTCGCCATCACCCTGGCGGTGGCCATCCTGATCTCCCTGGCGATCTCCCTGAGCCTGACGCCGATGATGTGCGCGCGCCTGCTCAAGGCCGGGAAACCCGAGGAGGAGGGGCGCTTCTACCGCGCCGCCGGCGCCTTCATCGACGGCATGATCGCCCGCTACGGCCTGTGCCTGCGGTGGGTGCTCGCGCGCCAGCCACTGACCCTGCTGGTCGCCGTCGTCACCCTGGGCCTGACCGTGCTGCTTTACCTGGCGGTGCCCAAGGGCTTCTTCCCGGTGCAGGACAGCGGGGTGATCCAGGGCATTTCCGAGGCGCCGCAGGCGATTTCCTTCCGCGCCATGAGCGAGCGCCAGCAGCGCCTGGCCGAGGTGATCCTGGCGGACCCGGCGGTCGCCAGCCTGTCCTCCTATATCGGCGTGGACGGCGACAACCCGACCCTCAACAGCGGCCGCCTGCTGATCAACCTCAAGCCGCATGCCGAGCGCGATGTGACCGCCAGCCAGGTGATCGAACGGCTGCGCCCCGAACTGGCCAGGCTCAGCGGCATCGAGCTGTACCTGCAGCCGGTGCAGGACCTGAGCATCGAGGAGCGGGTCAGCCGCACCCAGTACCAGTTCAGCCTGGAGACGCCGGAGCAGGCGCTGCTCGAGGAGTGGGTGCCCAGGCTGGTCGCCGCGCTGCGCCAGCAGCCGCAGCTCAGCGACGTCGCCAGCGACCTGCAGAGCCGTGGCCTGCAGGTGTTCCTCGAGATCGACCGGGATGCTGCCGCGCGCCTCGGGGTGAGCATCGCCGACATCGACGATGCGCTGTACGACGCCTTCGGCCAACGCCAGATCAGCACCATCTACACCCAGGCCAGCCAGTACCGCGTGGTGCTGGAGAGCGACAACGCCGGCAGCATCGGCCCGGCGGCGCTACGCCAGATCCACGTGGCCACGGCAGCCGGCAGCCAGGTGCCGCTGGCCTCGCTGGCGCGCATCGACGAGCGCGCCGCCAGCCTGCTGACCAACCACATCGGCCAGTTCCCGGCGGCGACCCTGTCGTTCAACCTGGCCGCAGGCGTGTCCCTCGGCGAGGCGGTGGCGGCGATCGAGCGGGTGCAGCAAGAGATCGGCCTGCCGGCCGGCGTGCAGAGCCAGTTCCAGGGCGCCGCCGAGGCCTTCCGCGCGTCCCTGGCGAGCACCCTGCTGCTGATCCTGGCGGCCATCGTCACCATGTACATCGTCCTCGGCGTGCTCTACGAGAGCTACATCCACCCGATCACCATCCTCTCGACCCTGCCCTCGGCCGGGGTCGGCGCCTTGCTCGCGCTGCTCTTGACCGGCAACGAGCTGGGGCTGATCGCGATCATCGGCATCATCCTGCTGATCGGCATCGTCAAGAAGAACGCGATCATGATGATCGACTTCGCCCTGGAGGCCGAACGCCAGCAGGGCATGAGCCCGGAGGAGGCGATCTACCGCGCGGCGCTGTTGCGTTTCCGGCCGATCCTGATGACCACGCTGGCCGCCTTGTTCGGCGCCATCCCGCTGATGCTGGCCAGCGGTTCCGGCGCCGAGCTGCGCCAGCCACTGGGCCTGGTGATGGTCGGCGGCCTGCTGCTCAGCCAGCTGCTGACGCTGTTCACCACACCGGTCATCTACCTGTACTTCGACCGCCTGGCGCGGCGCCTGACCGGGCGCAGCGCGGCGGGGGTGGCGGTATGAGGGGCGCTGCGCTGCTGCTCCCCTCGCCCTCCGGGAGAGGGGCTGGGGGTGAGGGTGCTGGGGGCGGTCCCCTCACCCTAACCCTCTCCCCGGAGGGGAGAGGGGACCGTTCGGTGCAGCTCCCGGAGGGTCTGTCATGAACCTCTCCGCGCCCTTTATCCGTCGGCCGGTGGCGACCCTGCTGCTGAGCCTGGCGATCCTCCTGCTCGGCGGCGTCAGCTTCGGCCTGCTGGCGGTGGCGCCGCTGCCGCAGATGGACTTCCCGACCATCACCGTGCAGGCCAGCCTGCCCGGCGCCAGCCCGCAGATCATGGCCTCCAGCGTGGCCACGCCGCTGGAGCGCTCGCTCGGCACCATCGCCGGGATCAGCCAGATGAACAGCCGTAGCAGCCAGGGCAACACGCGGATCATGTTGCAGTTCGAGCTGGACCGGGACATCAACGCCGCCGCGCGCGAGGTGCAGGCGGCGATCAACGCGGCGCGCGAGCTGCTGCCCAGCGGCATGCGCAGTATGCCGACCTACCGCAAGGTCAACCCGTCGCAGGCGCCGATCATGGTGCTGTCGCTGACCAGCGAGGTGCTCGACAAGGGCCAGCTGTACGACCTCGCCTCGACCATCCTGGCGCAGAAGCTCTCGCAGGTGAGCGGGGTCGGCGAGGTGCAGATCGGCGGCAGCTCGCTGCCGGCGGTGCGCGTGGCCCTGGAACCGCGCCTGCTCGACCAGTACGGCATCGCCCTGGACGAAGTGCGCCAGGCGATCGACGCGGCCAATGCCAAACGACCGAAAGGCGCGGTGGAGGACGCCCAGCGGCACTGGCAGGTGCAGGCCAGCGACCAGCTGGACAAGGCCGCCGACTATGTGCCGCTGATCATCCGCTACCAGGACGGCGCGGCGGTGCGCCTGGGCGACGTGGCGACGGTCAGCGACGGCGTCGAGAACCGCTACAACAGCGGTTTCTACAACGACAACAGCGCCGTGCTGCTGGTGATCAACCGGCAGAGCGGGGCGAATATCATCGAGACCATCGCCGGCATCCGCGCGCAGTTGCCGGCCTTGCGCGCGGTGATCCCGGCCAGCGTCACGCTTGCGGTGGCGATGGACCGCTCGCCGGTGATCCGCGCCACCCTGCACGAGGCCGAGCGCACCCTGCTGATCGCCGTGGCCCTGGTGATCCTGGTGGTGCTGGCCTTCCTCGGCCGCTGGCGCGCGGCGCTGATCCCGGCGCTGGCGGTGCCGGTATCCTTGGTCGGCACCTTCGCCGCCATGTACCTGCTGGATTTCTCGCTGAACAACCTGTCGCTGATGGCGCTGATCATCGCCACCGGCCTGGTGGTGGACGACGCCATAGTGGTGCTGGAGAACATCGCGCGGCATATCGAGGCCGGCACAACGCCGCTGCAGGCGGCGTTCAAGGGCGCCCGCGAGGTCGGCTTCACCCTGCTGGCGATGAACCTGTCGCTGGTCGCGGTGTTCGTCTCGATCCTGTTCATGGGCGGCATCGTCGAGCGGCTGTTCCGCGAGTTCTCCATCACCCTGGCGGTGGCCATCGTGATTTCCCTGCTGGTGTCGCTGAGCCTGACGCCGATGCTCTGCGCTCGCTGGCTCAAGGCCGCGGCCAGCGAGCGCGAGCCGGGGCCGCTGCGGCGCTTCGGCACGCGGCTGCAGGGCCGGGTGCTGGAGCTCTACCGGCGCAGCCTGGACTGGGCGCTGGAGCATTCGCTGCTGATGCTCTTCAGCCTGCTGGCGACCATCGCGCTGAACCTGTTCCTGTTCGTCAGCGTGCCGAAGACCTTCCTGCCGCAGCAGGACAGCGGCCAACTGATCGGCATGATCCGCGGCGACGACGGCCTGTCGTTCCAGGTCATGCAGCCGAAGATGGAAACCTACCGCCGCGCGCTGCTGGCCGATCCGGCGGTGGACAGCGTGGCCGGCTTCATCGGTGGTTCGGGCGGGATCAACAACGCCTTCATGATCGTGCGCCTGAAGCCGGTCGACGAACGCAAGCTGTCCGCCCAGCAGGTGATCGAGCGCCTGCGCAAGAGCGCGCCGAAAGTCGCCGGCGGGCGCATGTTCCTCATGCCCGACCAGGACCTGCAGGTCGGCGGCCGCGAAGGGCGCAGCTCGGAGAACGAGTACCTGCTGCTGTCCGGCGACCTCGACCTGTTGCGCCAGTGGCTGCCGAAGGTCCGCGAAGCACTGCGCGCGCTGCCCGAGCTGACCGATATAGACGCCACCGAGACCGAGGGCGCCCAGCAGATCCGCCTGCTGGTCGACCGCGATGCGGCCCAGCGCCTGGGCGTGGACATGAGCATGGTCACCGGCGTGCTGAACAACGCCTTCAGCCAGCGCCAGGTGTCGACCATCTACGGCAGCCTCAACCAGTACAGCGTGGTCATGGAGATCAACCCGCAATACGCCCAACATCCGGAGGCGCTGGAGCAGATCCAGCTGATCACCGAGGCCGGCGCGCGGGTGCCGCTGTCGACCTTCGCCCGCTGGGAGCGCAGCATCGAGGAGGACCGGGTGCACCACCAGGGCCAGTTCGCCGCGGAGAACATCGGCTTCGCCCTGGCCGAGGGCGTCAGCCTGGAGCAGGCCACCCGGGCGATCGACCGCGCGGTGGCGCGCCTCGGCCTGCCGAGCGAGGTGCAGGGCACCATGGGCGGCACCGGCGGCGCCTTCCAGCAGACCCAGCAGAACCAGCCGTGGATGCTCCTGCTGGCGCTGGGGGTGGTGTATATCGTGCTGGGCATCCTCTACGAGAGCTACATCCACCCGCTGACCATCCTCTCGACCCTGCCCTCGGCCGGGGTCGGCGCCTTGCTCGCCCTGCAGCTGATGAGCATCGAGTTCAGCCTGATCTCGTTGCTCGGGCTGTTCCTGCTGATCGGCATCGTCAAGAAGAACGCCATCCTGATGATCGACCTGGCCCTGCAACTCGAGCGCAGCGAACGCCTGAGCCCGCAGGAGTCGATCCGCCAGGCCTGCCTGCTGCGCTTCCGGCCGATCATCATGACCACCCTGGCGGCGATTCTTGGCGCCTTGCCGCTGATGCTGAGCAGCGCCGAGGGCGCCGAGATGCGCCAGCCGCTGGGCATCACCATCGTCGGCGGGCTGATCCTCAGCCAGTTGCTGACCCTCTACACCACCCCGGTGGTCTACCTGTACCTCGACCGCCTGCGCCACCGGGTCAACCGCTGGCGCGGCGTGCGCAGCGATGCCGCCCTGGAAACCCCGCTATGACCATGCTGCCAATACCCGTAGGCGCGAGCCATGCTCGCGAAGCCTTTCCCGTGGCGAAGCCATTCGCGAGCATGGCTCGCTCCTGCATGGGGCTGCTTACGCTCGGTTTGCTGTTAAGCGGCTGCATGCTCGGCCCGGATTACCAGCGCCCGCCGCTGGCCACCCCGGCGCAGTTCAAGCAGATCGAGGGCTGGGCCGTCGCGGTGCCCGGCGATGCGCTGGAGCGCGGCGCCTGGTGGGAGCTGTACGGCGATGGCGAGCTAAATGAGCTGGTCGGCCGCCTGAATCTGTCCAACCAGAACCTCGCCGCCAGCGAGGCCCAGTACCGCCAGGCACGGGCGCTGGTGCGCGGCGCACGGGCGGCGTTCTACCCGAGCCTGGCGGCCAGCGCCGGGGTGACCCGGGCCGGGCAGGGCGGTGGCGACAGCACCCTGAGCACTTCGGACGGCTTCAGCGTCAGCGGCTCGAATGCCGAAAGCATCTCGAAGAGCTATGACCTCGGCCTGAATGCCGCCTGGGAGCTGGATATCTGGGGCAAGCTGCGCCGCTCGCTGGAGTCCAGCCAGGCCGGTTTCGCGGCCAGCGCCGCCGATCTCGCCGCGCTCAAGCTGAGCCTGCAGGCCGAGCTGGCGCAGAGCTACCTGCAGCTGCGCGTGCTGGACGACCAGCAGCGCCTGCTGGAGGCCACGGTCGCCGCCTATGCGCGTTCGCTGCGGCTCACCGAGAACCAGTACCGCGCCGGCATAGTGCCGAAGTCCGACGTGACCCAGGCGCTGACCCAGTTGAAGAGCACCGAGGCCCAGGCCATCGACCTCAAGTGGCAGCGCGCCCAGTTGGAGCACGCCATCGCCGTGCTGATCGGCGTGCCGCCGAGCGAGCTGAGCATCGCCCCGCGCGAGCAATTGCCAGCGCTGCCGCAGATTCCCGTGGCGCTGCCCTCGCAACTGCTGGAGCGGCGTCCCGACGTGGCCGCCGCCGAACGCCGGGTGATCGCCGCCAACGCCGAGATCGGCGTGGCCGAGGCCGCCTGGTACCCGGACCTGACCCTGTCGGCCAGCGGCGGCTACCGCGGCAGCAGCTTCGCCGACTGGGTCAGCCTGCCCAACCGCTTCTGGTCGCTCGGCCCCGACCTGGCCCTGAGCCTGTTCGACGGCGGCGCGCGCCGTGCCGAGCTGCAGCGCAGCGAGGCAGCCTACGAGCAGACCGTGGCGGAATACCGCCAGGCGGTGCTCGACAGCTTCCGCGAGGTGGAGGACCAGCTGGTGCAACTGCGCGTGCTGGAGCAGGAGGCGCGGGTCCAGCAGCAGGCGCTGGAGGCCGCGCGTGAGTCGCTGCGGCTGATCGAGAACCAGTACCGCGCCGGCACCGTCGACTTCAACAGTGTGGTCAACGTGCAGGCAACGGCGCTGAGCAACGAGCGCAGCGCGCTTACCCTGCTCGGCAGCCGCCTGACCGCCAGCGTGCAGCTGATCGCCGCGCTCGGCGGCGGCTGGCAGGCGGCGCCGCTGGAGGTCGCTCGCTAACGGGGCGAGCGGCGGATTTCGTAGCCTGGATTTGGCGTGAAAGTCGCGCAGCGACGCCCCCTGATGCCCTTCTCCCTCCGGGAGAAGGTGGCGCGAAGCGCCGGATGAGGGGGCGTGGGCGCAGACTCACGGCCATGCAAAAACCAATCAGTCGCGCTTCTTGCGGTTGACGGTTTGCGCCGCATTCATCACGTCGCGGCCGATCGCCGCCTCGAACCGTTGCCACACCGGGCGCATCGCCTGGCGCCAGGCCTCGCGCTGCTGCGCATCGAGGCTGATCAGCTGGCTGCTGCCGGAGGCCTCGATGCGCTGGCGGTCCGCCTGGTTGGCGGCCTCGGCCTGACGGTTCACCGCGTAGGTCACTTCATCGACGATGCCTTCCAGTTCCATGCGGATGCCGTGGGGGATGCCGTACCAGAAGCGCGGGTTGCTCACCAGCATGTAGTCGAGCACGCCGTGGTTGGTCTCGGTG
The DNA here is from genome assembly GCF_900100495.1 of Pseudomonas benzenivorans. Classification (GTDB taxonomy): domain Bacteria; phylum Pseudomonadota; class Gammaproteobacteria; order Pseudomonadales; family Pseudomonadaceae; genus Aquipseudomonas; species Aquipseudomonas benzenivorans. The sequence continues at coordinate 32,580 of NZ_FNCT01000022.1, read as the reverse complement.
ATATAGGGCTGCACGCTGTGCAGTTTCTGGCTGTAGATGTTCGACCAGGGGTTCTCGGCGCCTTGCACCTGGCCGCTCTGCAGGGCCTTGAAGACCTCGGAGAACGCCAGTTTCTGCGGCGTCGCGCCCAGTTGCTGGAACTGCGCCTCGAGCACGCCGGAAGGCTGGATGCGGAAGCTCAAGCCGGCCGCATCGCCCGGCAGCAGCAGGGCCTTGCTCGCCGACAGCTGCTTCATGCCGTTATGCCAGTAGGCCAGGCCGACGATGTTGTGCTGCTCCATCGAGCGCAGTAGCTGGCGGCCCTTGGCGCGCTTCTGGAAGCGGTTGACGGCGTCGAGGTCGTCGAACAGGAACGGCAGATCGAAGACTTGCAATTGCTGGGTGTATTTCTCGAACTTGGCCAGCGAGGGCGCCAGCAGCTGCACCTCGTCGTTGCGCAGCGCCTCCAGTTCGTTGGCATCGCCATACAGGGTCGAGTTGGGATAGACCTCGACCCTGACCTTGCCCGCCAGGCGCTGCTCCACCAGCTGCTTGAACAGCAGGGCGCCCTGGCCCTTGGGCGTATTGTCGGCGACCACATGGGAGAACTTGATCAGGATGGGACTTGGCTGTTGTGCGCCGTCGGCGCTGGCAGAAGCTAACGCCAGGGCGCAGGAGGCCATGGCGATGATCGATTTGAACATGCGGATGTCCTTTCTTGTTATTGAGCTGGCTGAAGGGTGCAGGCGTTGGCAAAACCGTCATCCCTGGGCGTGGCGCCGGGCTGGTCGGGCAGACGCCGGCGCGCTTGGTGCGGTTTCGAACGCGCGTTGCGTCTCGCAAGGCCTGTGCCAATCGCCTGGATGCCGGCCGCGCCGGCCTGGCTCGGAAAAGCGCTGTGATGCAGTTCGCGGCGGTTGGCGGCTTTTCGCCACTTCGTGCGTCCGGCTAGGCGGATTATTGCCGACACCCGGCGCTGGGCGGCTGCCGGCGGCGCTGGCAGGCCAGGGCCGCTGGACAATCGGTCGAACGCAACACGCCAAGGGAGGCTATACCACAGGAAAGGAACTGCACGGCGAGCGGGCGATGCGGCTCGTTGCAGGTTCTTTCGACCCTATTCGCAGGAGTTGCCATGTCCAAAGTAGCCATAGTCACCGGCGCCTCGCGCGGCATCGGCGCCGCCATCGCCAAACGCCTGGCCGCCGACGGTATCAGTGTGGTGGTGAACTACACCTCGCGGCCGGCGGATGCCGAGCAGGTGGTCCGCGACATCGTCAGTGCCGGCGGCCAGGCCTATGCAGTGCTGGCCGACATCAGCGATTCGGTGGCGGTGGAGGCCTTGTTCGACCAGGCCGAGCTGAAGTTCGGCGGCATCGACATCCTGGTCAACAACGCCGGGGTGATCCAGCCGGGCATGGTCAACCTGGCCGACAGCGACGATGCGCTGTACCAGAAGATCTTCGCGATCAACACCAAGGGCACCTTCAACACCCTGCGCCTGGCGGCCAGGCACTTGCGTGACGGCGGGCGCATCGTCAACTTTTCCACCAGCGTGGTCGGCCTGGCGCTACCAGGTTACTCGCTGTACGCCGCATCCAAGGCCGCGGTGGAGAGTTTCACCGTGATCTTCGCCAAGGAGCTGCGTGGGCGGAACATCTGCGTCAACGCGATCGCCCCGGGTCCCACCGCGACCGAGCTGTTCCTCGGCGGCAAGACCGCGGAAATGATCGAGCGCCTGACCAAGCAGCCGCCCCTGGAACGCCTGGGCACGCCCGAGGACATCGCCAACGTGGTGGCCTTCCTGGTCGGCGAGCAGGGCGGCTGGGTCAACGGCCAGGTCTTGCGGGTCAATGGCGGCATCGTCTAGCGGCGTGCCGGAGGCCCAGGATCGCCAGGCATAAATCGTCTTCCCGCTTGCCTCGCGGCTAAAGCCCCTCCCACAGTGCCCATGGCAGACCGCCCGCCGGTGTACGACTGAGTAGTGTTTGTGGGAGGGGCTTTAGCCGCGAAGCTGCATCGGCATATGGAAGATTTTCGCGGACGAAGACTAGACGTCCCCTCCGCACCTACAAATTCGTTGCCTCTCTTGCAGATCCTTGACTGGATCAAAAAAAATCCCCACGGCCGGGAGCGGCAGCGTGGGGCAGAGGAGCGGTTGGCATGGCCAACCAGGAGAGCGCGGGTTGCCCGGCCAGGTGGCCGGGACTTAGCAGCTATCAGGCTTGCGGTTGCCAGCCGCCGCCGAGGGCCTTGTAGATGGCGACTATGCCGCGGTACAGCTCGATTTCCGCCTGGGCCTGGGCATCTTCGGCAGCCAGACGCTCGCGTTCGGCGTCGAGCAGCACGAGGAAGTCCACCGTGCCTTCGCGGTAGCGCACGCCGGCCTGTTCGGCCGCGGCGCGGCTGGCTTCCGACTGGCGCACCAGGGCGAGCAGGCGCTGCTGGCGTTTGCCGTAGTCGCTGAAGGCGTTCTCCGATTCCTCCAGAGCCAGCAACACCTGTTGCTCGTACTGCGCCAGGGCACCGTCTGCTTCGGCTTCGGCGCCGCGCAGACGGGCGCGCACGCTGCCCAGGTCGAAGGCCGCCCAGCTGATGGTAGGCGCCACGCCCCAGGCGCGGGCCGCCGAGGAACCCAATTGCGAGCCGCGCCCGGCGGTGAAGCCGAGGAAGCCGGACAGACTCACTCGCGGGAACAGGTCCGCAGTGGCCACCCCGATCGTCGCCGTCGCCGCTGCCAATTGGCGTTCGGCGGCATGCACGTCGGGGCGGCGGCGCAGCAGCTCGGCCGGGTCGCCGATCGGCAGGGCCTTGGCGATCGCCGGCAGCGGTTGGGCGGACAGGTCCACCTGCAGTTGTTCCGGGCGCTGGCCGAGCAGGGTGGCGATGCGGTTCTTCGCCCGCTGCTGTTCGGCCTGCAGTTGCGGCAGGCTGGCCTCGGTGGCGGCCAGGCGCGCGTCGCTGCGCAGCACGTCCAGTTCGCTGCCGACCCCGGCATCGCGCAGTTGCTCGGTGATGCCGCGCGATTCCTGCTGGTTCTCCAGGTTGTCGCGGGCGATGCGTTCCCTGAGCTGCGCGCCGCGCAGGTTGCCGTAGGCGTCCACCAGCTCGGCGATCAGGCTGACCTGCAACTGGTAGTAATCGGCTTCGGCGACCTCGATCTGCGCTTCGCTGGCTTCCAGCTGGCGCTGGATGCGGCCGAACAGGTCGAGCTCCCAGGCCATGTCCAGGCCCAGGTCGTAGCGCTCGGCATTCACCCGCTGTTCGCTCACGCCCGGTTGCTGGGCCTTGCCGATCTCGCTGCTGGCGCGGCTGGTGATGGTCGGCAACTGGTCGTTGGCCACGTCGTCGCGGATCGCCCGCGCCGCGCGCAGGCGGGCGAAGGCCACGTGCAGCTCGCGGTTGTCCGCCAGCGACTGCTGGACCAGCTGGTTCAGGGTCGGGTCATCGAACTGTTGCCACCAGATCGCTTCGAAATGCGAGCGGTCGTAGTCGCCGCCCTGGGCGCTGGCCAGTTGCGCCGGCACGCTGGCCGGCGCCTGATAGTCCGGGCCGACCGCGCAGGCGCTCAGCGCCAGGGCCAGCAGGCTGATGCCGAAGGCGTTCAGGCTGCGGACGCGGAGCGTCCTGGGCGGCATTCCCACTCCGGAGCGTGGGAACGATCGGTTAAGGGCGATCATGCCTGCACCTCCTGCAAACGCAGGGCTTTTCTCGCTTCGCGTTTCTCCACCATGGCGCGGATCAGCACGTAGAACACCGGGGTCAGCAGCAGGCCGAAGAAGGTCACCCCGAGCATCCCGCTGAATACCGCCACGCCCATGGCATGGCGCATCTCGGCGCCGGCGCCGGAGGACAGTACCAGCGGCACCACACCCATGATGAAGGCGATGGAGGTCATCAGGATCGGCCGCAGGCGCAAGCGGCAGGCTTCCAGCACCGCGGCGACACGATCCAGGCCTTCTTCCTGCTTTTCCTTGGCGAACTCGACGATGAGGATGGCGTTCTTGCACGCCAGGCCCACCAGCACGATCAGGCCGATCTGGGTGAAGATGTTGTTGTCGCCACCGGACAGGATCACCCCGCTGATGGCGGAGAACAGCACGGTCGGCACGATCAGGATCACCGCCAGCGGCAGGCTCCAGCTCTCGTACTGGGCGGCCAGCACCAGGAAGGCCAGCAGCACGCAGAGCGGGAAGACGAAGATCGCGCTGTTGCCGGCGAGGATCTGCTGGTAGGTGAGGTCGGTCCACTCGAAGGTCATGCCGTTGGGCAACTCAGCGTTGAGCAGCTTGCTGATCGCCGCCTCGGCCTGGCCGGAGCTGTAGCCGTGCGCCGCCGCACCGTTGATCTCGGCGGTGATGAAGCCGTTGTAGTGCATCACCCGGTCCGGACCGGCACTGTCGCTGACCTTGACGAAAGTCGACAACGGCACCATTTCCCCGCGGTTGTTGCGCACCTTGAGCTGGCCGATCTGCTCCGGCTCCAGGCGGAACTGCTGGTCGGCCTGGACGTTGACCTGGTAGGTGCGGCCGAAACGGTTGAAGTCGTTGGCGTACAGCGAACCGAGGTACACCTGCATGGTGTCGAAGATGTCGCTGATGGCCACGCCGTGGGTCTTGGCCTTCTCGCGGTCGATGGCGGCCTCCACCTGCGGCACGTTGACCTGGTAGCTGGTGAACAGCGACATGGGGTCCAGCTCCGGCAGCTGGCGCGCCTTGGCCAGGATGTTCTGGGTCTGCGCGTACAGCTCCTCGTAGCCCAGGCTGCCGCGGTCCTCGACCTGCAGGCGGAAGCCGCCGATGGTGCCCAGGCCGCGCACCGGCGGCGGCGGGAAGATGGCGATGTAGGCGTCCTGGATCTCGGCGAACTGCTTGTTCAGCTCGGCGGCGATGGCGCCAGCGCTCATGCTCGGATCCGTGCGCTCATCGAACGGCCTGAGCGGGGTGAAGACGATGCCGCTGTTCGGGCTGTTGGTGAAGCCGTTGATCGACAGTCCCGGGAAGGCCACGGTGTTTTCCACGCCCGGGTGCTTGCCGGCGATCTCCGACATGCGCTTGATCACCGCCTCGGTGCGGTCGAGGGTGGCGGCGTCCGGCAACTGGGCGAAGGCCACCAGGTACTGCTTGTCCTGCGGCGGCACGAAGCCGGTGGGAGTCGTCGAAAAGCCCAGATAACCCAGGCCCAGCAGGCCGGCGTAGACGAACAGGGCGATGCCGCTGCCGCGCAGGACGCGCTTGACGGTCCTGACGTAGCCGCCGCCAGCACGCTCGAAGGCGCGGTTGAACGGCTTGAACAACCAGCCGCCGAACAGCAGGTCGAGCAGCCGGGAGAAGCCGTCCTTGGGCGCGTGGTGGTCCTTGAGCAGCACCGCGGCCAGGGCCGGCGACAGGGTCAGCGAGTTGAACGCGCTGATCACCGTGGAGATGGCGATGGTCAGGGCGAATTGCTGGTAGAACTGCCCGGTGAGGCCGGAGATGAAGGCGGTGGGCACGAACACGGCGCAAAGCACCAGGGCGGTGGCGACGATCGGTCCGGTGACCTCCTTCATCGCCTGCTTGGTGGCTTCCACCGGGGTCTTGCCCAGGCCGATATTGCGCTCGACGTTCTCCACCACGACGATGGCGTCGTCGACCACGATGCCGATCGCCAGCACCAGGCCGAACAAGGACAGCGCGTTGAGCGAGAAGCCGAGCATGTGCATCACGGCGAAGGTGCCGATCAGCGACACCGGCACGGCGGCCAGCGGGATGATCGAGGCGCGCCAGGTCTGCAGGAACAGGATCACCACCAGCACCACCAGGGCGATGGCTTCGAGCAGGGTGTGCACCACCGCCTCGATCGAGCCGCGGACGAAGATGGTCGGGTCGTAGACGATCTCGTAGTCCACGCCCTGGGGGAAGCTCTGCTTCAGCTCGCTCATGCGCTCGCGCACCGCGTTAGAGATGTCGATGGCATTGGAACCGGGGCGCTGGAACACCGGGATGGCCACCGCCGGCTGGTTGTTCAGCAGCGAGCGCAGGGCGTACTGGCTGGAGCCCAGCTCGATGCGGGCGATGTCCTTCAGGCGGGTGATTTCGCCATCCTCACCGGCACGGATGATGATGTTCTCGAACTCCTCCTCGCTGACCAGGCGGCCCTGGGTGTTGATCGACAACTGGAAGCTGTTGCCGGCATCCGCGGGCGGCGCGCCGAGGGCCCCGGCGGCGACCTGGCGGTTCTGCTCGCGGATGGCGGCGACCACGTCGCTGGCGGTGAGGTTGCGCGAGGCCACTCGGTTCGGGTCCAGCCACACGCGCAGCGAGTAGTTGCCCATGCCGAACAGCTGCACATCGCCGACGCCATCCAGGCGCGCCAGCTCGTCCTTGATGTTGAGCGCGGCGTAGTTGGACAGGTAGAGCATGTCGTAGCGGTCGTCCGGCGAGGTCAGGTGCACCACCATGGTCAGGTCGGGCGAAGCCTTGTCCACCGTCACGCCGAGGCGCTGCACCTCGGTAGGCAGGGTCGGCATGGTGCGGGTCACGCGGTTCTGCACCTGCACCTGGGCGTTGTCCAGGTCGGTACCCAGGGCGAAGGTGATGGTCAGGCTCAGCTTGCCGTCGGCGGTGGACTGCGAGGACATGTAGAGCATGCCCTCGACGCCGGTAATCGCCTGCTCCAGTGGCGAGGCGACGGTTTCGCCGATCACCTTGGGGTTGGCGCCGGGAAAGTTGGCGCGCACCACCACGGTCGGCGGTACCACTTCCGGGTATTCGCTGATCGGCAACTGGAACAGCGAGATGGCGCCGCCGATCAGGATGATCAGCGACAGCACCGCGGCGAAGATCGGCCGCTGGATAAAGAATTGCGAGAAGTTCATTGAATCGTCCTCGGGCATTGGTGCGCATGGCCTAGGCGGCCCCGCGCACCCTACGAATCGGATGATCGGGTAGGGTGCGCTGTGCGCACCAAGGCGTTATCAGCTGCGGGGCGTGCCGGGCTTGGCGTTCTGTTCGGCGACACGCGGCGCGTCGCGGGCATCCACTGCTTGGCGCAAGCGGGCGAGGGCAGCCAGGGTGTCGCTGTCGGCCATCGGCACGTTCTGCGGATCGACGGTTGAACCGGGCATGGCGCGTTGCAGGCCGTTGACCACGATCTTCTCGCCTTTGGCCAGGCCGTTGCGGACGATGCGCAGGCCTTCGACCTTCGGCCCCAGTTCAATGGCGCGGTAGCTGACGCTGTTGTCGTCGCCGAGCACCAGGACGAACTTCTTGCCCAGGTCGGTGCCCACCGCGGCATCCTGAATCAGAGTGGCGGCGTAGGTGCTGCTACCGACCAGCTTGAGCCGGGCGTAGAGACCCGGGGTGAACTGGCCCTTGGCGTTGTCGAACACCGCGCGGCCACGGATGGTGCCGGTCTGCGGGTTGACCTGATTGTCGAGAAAATCCAGCTGGCCCAGGTGCGGGTGGCCGTCTTCGCTGGTCAGGCCGAGGTAGACCGGGCTGGCGCCACGCGCATCGCTGCCGGCCTGGCGCGCCAGCTCGAGGTACTTGAGGAACACCCGTTCGTCGGCGTCGAAGTAGGCGTAGACCCTGTCGGTGCTGACCAGGGTGGTGAGCAGCGACTGGCCGGCGTTGACCAGGTTGCCGGCGGTGACTTCGGCGCGGCTGACGCGGCCATCGATCGGCGCGGTGACGCGGGTGAAACTGAGGTTGAGACGGGCGTTGTCCAGCTCGGCCTGGATCCCGGCCACCGCCGCCTGGGCTTCCTGGGCCGCACTGGCGCGGGCATCGGCCAGTTCGGCGGAAATCGCATTGCTCTTGCGCAGGCGTTCGCCGCGGCGCGCCTCGCTGGCGGTGCGCGCCTGGCTGGCGCGGGCCTGCTGCAACTGGGCTTCGAGGCGCTTGACCTCGGCCTGGAACGGCCGCGGGTCGATCTGGAACAACAGCTCGCCTTTCTTCACCAAACGGCCTTCGTCGAAGGCGACCAGGTCGATAAAGCCAGACACCCGTGGGCGGATCTCCACCGACTCGGGAGCCTCCAGGCGCCCGGTGAATTCATCCCACTCGTTGAGCGGTTGTTCGATGACCTCGGCAACGCTGACTTTCGCCGCGGGCATCTGCTGGGTGGCTTCTGGGGCCCTGCCACAGGCGCCGAGCACCAGCAGCGCGGCAAAGGCCAGGGGAAAGCGCCAGAGAGTGTGGTTGGACCGTTCCATGTGTGATTCCGCCAGTCGGTTTTGTCGATGGGCGGAGTCTGCGTTGCGACTCGGCGTCGTACGAATCGAACGCTACGAAGATGGATATCATCGGGAATGATGATAGGAGCGGTTGTATCGATAAGGCCAATAGTGGTGCGCGTTCGGATCGAGAGCAAACGGGCTGCACCGTTTCGATGCGTTCAGGAGCAGTACTTATCGAGTTTAAAATAACCCGTTGTTTTATATAAAAATTAAATCAACGCCGAGCCTTTGTAGGAGCCAGCTTGCTGGCGATCCTTGCAGATCAAAAAGCATCGCCAGCAAGCTGGCTCCTACACAGTTTGCTGCACGACAGCGCCGCGTCGCAGACGGGGCGGCCGCTCCTACGAAACAACCGCAGCCCAATGAAATCTGGGAAATCCAGCGGTGCCTGGCGAGTCCCGGAGCGCGGCCAGGCAGGCCGGCTGCGCTTCAGCCCAGGCTGTCCGGGTCGCCGACGAACATCTGGATGCGCGAGCGCAGCCAGCGCTCTGCCGGGTCGTTGTCCTGGGCGCCGCGCCAGGCCATGTGCAGCTCGAAGCTCGAGGTTTCCAGCGGCAGCTCTTCGGCGCGCAAGCCGCCGGCGGCGGTCAGCGCGGCGGCGGTGTAGTCGGGCACGGTGGCGACGATGTCGGTGCCGCTGAGCAGCGGGCCGAGGCCGTTGAATTGCGGTACGGCCAGCACTACCCGGCGTTTGCGGCCGAGCTTCTCCAGTTCGGTGTCGATGAAGCCGCCGAGGTCGCCGGCGAACGATACCAGTGCATGCGGTCGTGCACAGTAATCGTCCAGGCTCAACGGGCCCGGCACGCTGTCGGCGCGCAGCAGCTTGGCCCGGCTGCGGCGCATCACCTTGCGCTTGGCATTGGCCGGCAGTTCCTCGGTATAGCTGACACCGACGGAAATCTCCCCCGAGGCGAGCAGGCCGGGCATCAACAGATAGTTGGTGCGACGGATCACCAGCACCACCCCCGGCGCCTCGGCGCGCAGGCGCTTGATCAGCGGCGGCAGCAGGCCGAATTCGACATCATCGGACAGGCCGATGCGGAACACCGCATTGCTGGTCGCCGGGTCGAAATCGGCGGCGCGGCTGACCGCGGTGGAGATGGAGTCCAGCGCCGGCGAGAGCAGGGCGAAGATTTCCTGGGCCCGCGCGGTAGGCTCCATGCTGCGCCCGGTACGGACGAACAGCGGGTCGTCGAACAGGCTGCGCAGGCGGGACAGGGCGGCACTGATCGCCGGCTGGCCGAGAAACAGCTTTTCCGCGGCGCGCGTGACGCTGCGCTCATGCATCAGCGTTTCGAAAACGATCAACAGGTTGAGATCGACTCGGCGGAGATCGTTGCGGTTCATCCGGTGTCCATTCTGGAGGAGGGGAGCGCTGTGCGTTGCGCGTTTCAGGCTAATGCCGATCGGCCTCCTTAGGCAACATGGACCGCAGTCGTAGTGATGATTGGCGGCTTTATTATCATCCACAGGCATGGTGAATATCAGGGCCGGCTGGTGGCATTGCCGCCAAAGCCCGGATAAAGTCGAGGGCAATAAGGGGTCAACCGACGAGGTTTGCGATGTCCCGCATCATCCGTTTCCATCAGTTTGGCGAGGCCGATGTCCTCAAGATCGAAGAGCGCACGCGCCCTGCGCCGGCCGCTGGCGAGGTGCTGATCCGCGTTCAGGCGATCGGTGTCAGTTGGTACGACGTACTCTGGCGGCAGAATCTCGGCACCACCCCGGCGCAACTGCCGGCCGGCCTCGGCCATGAACTGGCCGGCGAAGTGCTGGCGGTGGGCGAAGGCGTCGACGACCTGGCAGTGGGCGACAAGGTCGCCAGCTTCCCGGGCCACAGTATCAATCACTATCCCGGTTATGCCGAGGAGGTGCTGCTGCCGCGCAGTTCGCTGACGACCTACCCGGACGTGCTGACGCCGCAGCAGGCCAGCGTGCACTACCTGCCGTCGCTGGTCGGCTGGTTCGGTTTCGTCGAACTGGCACGCCTGAAACCCAACGAAAGCGTGTTGGTCACCGACGCCAGCCGTTGTTGGGGACCTTATATCGTGCAGATGGGCAAGGCCCTCGGCGCCAGGGTGATCGCCGCCACCGAGAATGCGGATGATCGCGACTTCCTGCGCGAACTGGGCGCCGAGCATGTCATCCTCACCGAGGAACAGGACCTGGTCAGCCGCGTGCACAAACTCACCGATGGCCGTGGCGTGGATATTGTCATGGACTCGCTCGGCGGCCCGCAGATGTGCCTGCTCGGCGATGCCCTGGCACCCCGTGGCCGGCTGGTGCTGTTCGGTTTGCACGGCGGCAATGAAACGCCGTTCCCGGCCTGCGCGGCGTTCCAGAAGAACATCCAGTTCTTCGTGCATTGCATCGGCAACTTCACCGGCAAGGAAGAATTGGGCATCCCGCAGGACAAGGAAGCCGTGGCCAAGGCGCTGCAGGGGGTGAACCAGTTGACCCGCGACGGCCTGCTGCGTCCGCTGATCGACAAGGTGTTCGCCTTCGAGCGGGTGGTCGACGCCCACCGCCACATGGAAACCTGCCCGACCCGGGGCCGGGTGGTCCTCGATCTCGCCTGAACCGGCGCCGGGCAAAACCCGGCGGCCTTCGCGCGAGATTGCCGCGAGACAATCTGTCGCTGGGTTGCGATCGACGCCTTCTGCTATCGTTCATGCCAGGCATCGGTCAATGGCGTCTTCCATGTTCCGGCTTCCGCTGGTCTTGCTCCTGATACTCAGCTTCATGCTCCCGGCTTTCGGCAGCATGGCTGCAGGCATGCCCGCCGAACCCTGCCCGATGCAAGGCGCGATGGCCGATCACGGGCAAGCCGCCAGCGAGAATCCCTGCTGCGAGCACATGGACTCCGCTGCCAAGTCGTTCTGCAAATCCGGGCACGAGTGCAAAAGCGGCAGCGCCCTGCAGACCCTGGTGGTCAAAACCCTGGTGCCCGCGCATCCCCGTCCCAGAGCTCTACCCAGCCAAGCGGTGGTGCAACGGGAACCCGCCACGCGCTGGCGTCCCCCTCGTCTCAGCTAATGCATTGATCCAAATGCACGCCCGCTAGCCGGTGCGTGTTCCCGTCGCGCCCGATGATCTGGGCTCGATGTCGATCAACTGTATTGGAGACGAAAGCATGCTGGCTTTCCTTCCCCCCCGCCGCGCATGCGCTGGCCTGCTGGCTGCCGTGCTCGCTGGCGCCGCGATTCCGGCGGTGCAGGCAGAGTCGCTGACCTTCCTGCGCGCCCAGGCGCTTGCCGAGCGCGCCGCCCCGGAAAATCTCGCGCAGATGGCGCAAGTCGAGGCGGCTCGGACGGCCGTGCTGCCGGCGGCCGCCTTGCCCGACCCGAAGCTGATCCTGGGCGTGGACAATGTGCCCATCGAGGGACCGGATCGTTACTCGCTGAACCGCGACTTCATGACCATGCGCCGCATCGGCATCATGCAAGAGGTGCCCAATGGCGATAAACGCCAGGCCCGCCGCCACTCGGCCGAAGCCGGCGTCACCCGGGCCGCCGCCGAGCAGCGGGCGATGCTCCTGGAAACCAAGCGGCAAACGGCACAGAGCTGGCTGGAGCTGTACTACAGCGAGCGTAGCGTCGCGCTGTTCGAGCAATCGGACAAGCAGGTCGCGCTGCTGCGCGCAACGGTGCAGGCGCTGGTTGCCGGTGGCAGTGCGCAGGCCGCCGACCTGCTGCGGGCCGACCAGGAGGCGCTGAGCCTGGCGGATCGGCGCGATGAACTCGAGCGTGACGCGGCAATCGCCCGCGCCAGGCTGCGGCGCTGGATCGGCGACGCCGCGGACCTGCCGTTGGCGGGCGCGCCGCCGCAACTCCCGTTGCAACTGCCGCAGGGGCCAGGGCGCCTGAGCGAGCACCCGGAGCTACGCGCCGCCTCGGCGCGGGTCGGCGAGGCAGATGCCGGGCTGGCCGAGGCGATCGCCGAGAAGGCCCCGGATTGGGGGGTCGAGCTGGCCTACAACAACCGCGACAACCAGTTCGGCGACATGCTGACGGTGCAGTTCAGCTTCGACTTGCCGCTGTTCGTCGGTTCACGCCAGGGACCGCGCATCGCTGCGCAGCAGCACCGCGTGGCGCAGTCGCAGGCCGAACAGGAGGCGCTGCAGCGCAGGCTGCAAGCCGAGCTGGAGAGTGGCCGGGCCGAACTCGCGCAACTGCGCAAGGCGCTCGAGCGAACCGAGCGCAGCCTGATCCCGCTGGCCAGCCAGCGCAGCGAACTGGAACTGGCGGCCTATCGTGCCGGCAACACTCAGCTCGACGCGGTGATCGCCGCCCGCCGCGAGCTGATCGAGGCGCAACTGCGCCAGATTGATCAACGGCGCAGCCTGAGCCTGCTATCGGCCAGCCTGTATTACGCCTATGTGGAGGGACTGCAATGAAAGCCGCCGTTATCGGTTATTCGCTGTTGGCTGGCGCTATGGCAGTGGCTGGCATGGCCGGCGGCTACTGGCTGGGGCAGCAGCAGGCTGCCCGGGGACCGACAGCCGCCCAGGCGCAGGAGGAACACGCGGTGCTCTATTGGTATGACCCGATGAAGCCCGAGCAGCATTTCGACAAGCCGGGGAAATCGCCGTTCATGGACATGCAACTGCTGCCCAAATACGCCGGTTCGCCTGAGGACTCCGGCGCGCTCAGTGTGTCGGCGCAGACGGTGCAGAACCTCGGCATGCGCACCGCCAGGGTGCAGCGCGCGACGCTGCCGATGGGCGTGGAGGCGGTCGGCTCGCTGGCCTACAACCAGCGCGATATCGCCAGAGTGCAGGCCCGTTCGAGTGGGTTCGTCGAGCGGGTCTACGGCCATGCGCCCGGCGATGTGCTGGCCGCCGGCACGCCGCTGGTCGATCTGCTGATCCCCGCGTGGTCGGCCGCCCAGCTGGAATTCATCGCCGTGCTGCAGAGCGGCGACGTGCGCCTGATCGCGGCGCTGCGCGAGCGCCTGCGGCTGCTCGGCATGGACCAGGCGCAGATCGAGCGGGTGGCGCGTAGCCGCAAGGCCCATCCGCTGCAGACCCTGGTCGCGCCGATTGCCGGCGAGCTGCAAACCCTCGAGGTGCGCAGCGGCATGAGCGTGGCGGCCGGGCAGGACCTGGCGCTGATCAACGGGCTGTCCAGCGTCTGGCTGGATACCGCGATTCCGGAGGCCCAGGCTGCGCTGGTGCCGCTCGGCGCCCAGGTGCAGGCGCGGCTGGCGGCCTACCCCGACGAGGACTTGCAGGGGCGGGTGATCGCGCTGCTGCCGAGCGCCGATGTGCAGACCCGCACCCTGACCCTGCGCAGCGAGTTCGCCAATCCGCAGGGGCGGCTGCGTCCCGGGATGTTCGCTGCGGTACGCCTGAATAGCGAAAGCCAGGAACCTGCGCTGCTGATCCCCAGCGAGGCGGTGATCCGTACCGGCAAGCGCGCGCTGGTGATGCTGGCCGAAGGCGCCGGCCGCTACCGGCCGCAGGAGGTGCAGCTCGGCCGTGAGGCGGATGGCCGCATCGAGGTGCGCAGCGGGCTCGCCGAAGGCCAGGAGGTGGTCACCTCGGGACAGTTCCTGATCGACTCGGAGGCCAGCCTGCAAGGCATCCTGGCGCGCGCCGAGACGGCCGAAGCCAGGCCCATGGCGCCGGTGACCGAGCTGCATGAATCGCAAGGCGTGATCATCGCGCTCGACGCGCAGGCCGTCACCCTGGAGCACGGCCCCTTCGCCAGCCTGAGCATGCCCGGGATGACCATGCAGTTCCCCCTGGCCAGCCCCGGGGTGGCGGCCGGCCTGCGCGTCGGTGACCGGGTGCGGATTGGCGCGCGGATGAGCGAGGGCGGCTTGCTGATCGAGCGCCTGGTCAAGCAGGGAGCCGGGCAATGATCGAGAAACTGATCCGCTGGTCGATCGGCAACCGCTTCCTGGTCCTGCTGGCGACCCTGTTCATCGCCGCCTGGGGCATCTGGTCGCTGCGCAGCACGCCGCTGGACGCCCTGCCGGACCTGTCCGACACCCAGGTGATCATCCGCACCAGCTTTCCCGGCCAGGCGCCACAGATTATCGAGAACCAGGTCACCTATCCGCTGGCCACCACCATGCTCTCGGTGCCGGGGGCGAGGACGGTGCGCGGCTATTCGTTCTTCGGCGACTCCTTCGTCTATGTGCTGTTCGAGAATGGCACCGACCTCTATTGGGCGCGCTCGCGGGTGCTGGAATACCTCAACCAGGCCCAGGAACGCTTGCCGGACGGGGTGACCACGACCCTGGGGCCGGATGCCACCGGGGTCGGCTGGATCTACCAGTACGCCCTGGTCGATCGCAGCGGCGAACACGACCTGGCGCAGCTGCGGGCGATCCAGGACTGGTTCCTCAAGTACGAACTCAAGAGCGTGGCCAACGTGGCGGAAGTCGCCACCCTCGGCGGCATGGTCAAGCAGTACCAGGTGCTGCTCGACCCGCAGAAAATGCTGGCCTACGGGGTGACCCAGCAGCAGGTCAGCGCGGCGCTGCAGAGCGCCAACCAGGAAACCGGCGGTGCCGTGCTGGAACTGGCCGAGCGCGAATACATGGTGCGCGCCTCGGGCTACCTGAGCAGCCTGGAGGACTTTCGCAACATCCCGCTGAACGTCTCCGGGACAGGGGTGCCGGTGTTACTCGGGCAACTGGCGACCATCCAGCTGGGGCCGGAGATGCGCCGCGGCATCGCCGAGCTCGACGGCGAGGGCGAAGTGGTCGGCGGGGTGGTGATCCTGCGTTCCGGCAAGAACGCCCGCGAGGCCATCCAGGCGGTCAAGGACAAGCTGGATACGCTGCGCCCGAGCCTGCCCGCCGGGGTGGAGCTGGTGAGCACCTACGATCGCTCGCAGTTGATCGACCGGGCCATCGACAACCTCAGCTTCAAGCTGCTGGAAGAGTTCGCGGTGGTCACCCTGGTGTGCCTGCTGTTCCTCTGGCACCTGCGTTCCGCGCTGGTCGCCATCATCACGTTGCCGCTGGGCATCCTGATGGCCTTCATCGTCATGCGTTACCAGGGCATCAACGCCAACATCATGTCGCTCGGCGGCATCGCCATCGCCATCGGCGCGATGGTCGATGCCGCGGTGGTGATGATCGAGAACGCGCACAAGCACATCGAGGCCTGGAAGCACACCCACCCCGACGAGCAGCTGCAGGGCGAGGCGCATTGGCGGGTGATCGGCGAGGCGGCGGCCGAGGTCGGTCCGGCGCTGTTCTTCAGCCTGCTGATCATCACCCTGTCGTTCCTCCCGGTGTTCACCCTGGAGGCCCAGGAGGGGCGCCTGTTCGGTCCGCTGGCCTTCACCAAGACCTACGCCATGGCCGCCGCCGCCGGGCTGTCGGTGACCCTGGTGCCGGTGCTGATGGGCTACTGGATTCGCGGGCATATCCCCAGCGAACAGCGGAATCCACTGAACCGCTGGCTGATCGCGGCCTATCGCCCGGTGCTCGAGGCGGTGCTGAGCTGGCCCAAGGCGACCCTGGCGCTGGCCCTGCTGATCTTCCTGTCCAGCCTGTGGCCGCTCAGCCAGCTGGGCGGCGAATTCATGCCGCCGATGGATGAGGGCGATCTGCTGTATATGCCTTCGGCGTTGCCGGGGCTGCCGGCGAGCAAGGCCACCGAGCTGCTGCAGCAGACCAACCGGATGATCCGCAGCGTGCCGGAAGTGGCGCGGGTGTTCGGCAAGGCGGGACGGGCGGAGAGCGCCACCGATCCGGCGCCGCTGGAGATGTTCGAGACCACCATCCAGTTCAAGCCGCAGGAGCAGTGGCGCGCCGGCATGACCGCGGAGAAGCTGGTCGAGGAGCTGGATCGCGCGGTGCAGGTGCCGGGCCTGTCGAACATCTGGGTGCCGCCGATCCGCAACCGCATCGACATGCTCGCCACCGGGATCAAGAGCCCGATCGGAGTCAAGGTCTCCGGCACCTCGCTGGCCGACATCGAGCGCTCGGCCCTGGAAATAGAAGGCATCGCCAAGCAGGTGGCGGGGGTCAGTTCGGCCCTGGCCGAGCGCCTCAGCGGTGGCCGCTACGTGGACATCCAGATCGACCGCCTGGCCGCGGCGCGCTATGGCCTGAGCATCGCCGACGTGCAGGCGGTGGTGTCCAGCGCGATCGGCGGCAGCAATGTCGGCGAGACCATCGAGGGCCTGGCGCGTTTCCCGATCAACCTGCGTTATCCCCGCGAGTGGCGCGACAGTCCGGAGGCGCTGCGGCAGTTGCCGATCCTCACCGCCGCCGGCCAGCAGCTGACCCTCGGCAGCGTGGCCGCGATCGGCCTGAGCGAGGGGCCGCCGATGCTGCGCAGCGAAAACGGCCGCCTGGCGGGCTGGGTCTACGTCGACGTGCGCGGCCGCGACCTGGCCTCGACGGTGGCGGAGTTGCGCCAGCGGGTGGCCGACAGCGTGCAGCTGGGCGCCGGGATGACCCTGGCCTATTCCGGCCAGTTCGAGTTCATGGAGCGCGCCAATGCCCGCCTGGCCTGGGTGGTGCCGGCCACGCTGCTGATCATCTTCGTGCTGCTGTACCTGACCTTCGGTCGCTTCAGCGAGGCGTTGCTGATCATGGCGACCCTGCCGTTCGCCCTGTCCGGCGGCATCTGGCTGCTCTACTGGGCCGGTTTCAACCTGTCGGTGGCCACCGGGGTCGGCTTCATCGCGCTGGCCGGGGTGTCGGCGGAGTTCGGGGTGATCATGCTGATCTACCTGCAGAGTGCCTGGTATGCCCGCCTGGACTCCGGGCGGAGCGACGATCCGGCGCTGCTCGAGGCGATCCGCGAGGGCGCGGTGCTACGGGTCCGGCCCAAGGTGATGACCGTGGCGGTGATCATCGCCGGCCTGCTGCCGATCCTCTGGGGCAGCGGCGCCGGTTCGGAGGTCATGCAGCGCATCGCCGCGCCGATGGTCGGCGGGATGATCACCGCGCCGCTGCTGTCGATGCTGGTGCTGCCGGCCGCCTACTGGCTGATGCGCCGGCGTCGGGCCGGCGCGGCGCGCGCGCCGGTCGCCGCCATGCCGGTGGCCGGCCAGCCCGGCAGCGATTGAGCCGCGGCTGGTTGTCGGCACTCGGCCGCTCGGGCACTCTGCGGGCAGGCCGATAGGCAGGGGACGCGCTGCGGCGCGCTCCCGGCCGGGTGCCGGCGGTGCAGAATCGACTGCATCGCGTTTCTTGTGGAGTTGCACCATGCATGTGCTCGATCGCCGCAAGGCACTGGCCATCCCGCCGCTGTGGCGCCTGGGCTTTCGCCCGTTCTTTCTCGCCGGCTGCGTATTCGCGCTGCTCGCCGTGCCCCTGTGGCTGGCGGCATTGAATGGCGGGTTGGCAGGCTGGCAAGCGGCCGGCGGCTGGCTGGCCTGGCACCGCCATGAGCTGCTGTTCGGCTTCGCCCTGGCGATCATCGCCGGCTTCCTGCTGTCGGCGGTGCAGACCTGGACTGGCCAACCGGGGCTGCACGGCCGGCCGCTGGCGCTGCTCGCCGGGCTCTGGTTGGCCGCGCGGCTGGCCTGGCTGGGCGACCTGCCGCTGGCGCTGCTGGCGCCGCTGGAGCTGGCCTTTCCCCTGGCGCTGGCCGCGGTCATGGGCCGTTCGCTGTGGCGGGCCAGGCAGAAACGCAACTACCCGATAGTCGTGGTACTGCTGTTGTTGGCGGCCGTCGACGGGCTCTGTCTGGCCGGCCTGGCGGGCGCCGATGACGGGCTGCAGCGCCAGGGCGTGCTGGCCGGCGTGTGGCTTGTGGCGGCGATGATGGGGCTGATCGGCGGACGGGTGATCCCGTTCTTCACCCAGCGCGGCCTGGGCCGGGTCGAGGGGGTAAAACCCTGGCCCTGGCTCGACCTGCTGGTGCTGCTGGGTTCGGCGCTGGTCGCCGTGCTCTACGCGGCCGGCAGCGCCCTGGTGGCGAATGCCGGGGGCGGCGCGCTGTTCGCCCTGCTCGCCGGCCTGCACGCGCTGCGCCTGGCGCGCTGGTACGACCCGGGCATCTGGCGGGTGCCGCTGCTCTGGTCGCTGCACCTGGCCTACGCCTGGCTGGCGCTGGCCTGCCTGGGTATGGCGCTGTGGCATCTCGGCCTGCTGGACAACCCCAGCCAGCCGCTGCATGCCCTGACCGTCGGCGCCATGGGCGGGCTGATTCTGGCCATGGTCGCGCGGGTCAGCCTGGGGCATACCGGACGCCCACTGACCCCGCCGGCCGGGATGACCCTGGCCTTCGTGCTGATCCAGTTGGCCGGGCTGGCGCGGGTGCTGCTGATCGAACTCTGGCCGCTCGCTGGACTGTGGCTGGCGGCTGCCTGCTGGGCCATGGCCTTCGCCCTGTTTGCCCGGGGCTACGGGCCGATGCTGTGCCGCGCGCGGGTCGACGGGCATCCGGGCTGAGCGGGCAGGGCGATCGGCCGGCGACTTGATATCGGTCATGTATGGCGGGCCGAGCGACTGCGATGCTGGGTTCACGAGAAGGGGGCGGGCGCTCCCACACTGGAGTCCGGCGCACATGAGCTACCCGATACTGCACACCCTGCATCTGTTCGCCGCACTGCTGTTCGTCGGCACGGTGTTCTTCGAAGTGCTGATCCTGGAGAGCGTACGCAAGCATGTGCCGGCCGAGGCGATGCGCCTGCTCGAACACGCCATAGGTCGGCGGGCCCGGCAGCTGATGCCCTGGGTCATGCTGATGCTGTTCGGCGCAGGGCTGGGCATGCTCTGGCTGCGCTACCTGCCCGCGTTGGCGTCGCCGCAGTCATCGGCCTTCGGTCTGCTGCTGGGCTTGAAGGTGTTGCTCGCCGTCAGTGTGCTCGGGCACTTCCTGCTGGTCATGCTGCTGTTTCACCGCGGGCGCATGAGCCTGCGAATTTCCCAGTGGATCCACCTCAGCGTGTTCGCCCATGTGCTGGCCATCGTGCTGCTGGCCAAGGGCATGTTCTATCTGAGCTGGTGAGTGCCATCGGCGGCGCCTTGTCGGCGCCGCGCGTGGCGTTACTGCGCCAGGGCGCCGACGAACAGCACGTTGTTCTCCAGGTGGATGTGCTGCACCAGGTCGTCGTTCAGTTCGTTCAGCCCGCGGTACAGCGCGCGCCAGGTGTTGCAGGCGTCTTCCGGCGGGGTGATGCCGCTGGTGAGGTGGTGCAGCTGTTCCAGGGCCGCGCCATGGTGGTCGTGTTCGAAGCGCATCACCGAGATCGGCGCGCTGGCCTGCTTGGCATAGCCGCTGAGGAACATCGGGAAGAGGATCTGTTCCTCCTTGAGCATGTGGCTCTCCAGCTCCTGCTGCATGTCGCGCAGGTGATCGGCCAGGCCGTGGGGGCAGTCGGCGCGGCCGCCGTGCACCTGCTCCACCCGGCAGGCCAGGCGGATCAGCTCCGGCAGCTGCTCGCGATGGCGGGCGTGGTAGCGGCTGAGGATATGCTCGATCAGCCGCTCGCGGGGCTCGCTGCGCCAATCGCGATGGCTACCGCCCTGGGCCAGCAGGGTTTCCAGTTCGGCGGCGATTCGCTCGGGGGGGATGCCGCGCCGGCTGGCGGCCTCGCGCAGGCTCTTGTGCCCGCCACAGCAGAAATCCAGGTTGAAGGCATGGAAGATCCGGGTGGCCCCGGGAATGTCGCAGGCCAGGCTGCCCAGGGGCTGGTCGAGAAAGGTCAGGCTCATGGCATTGTCCTTGTGCATGGATTAATCGGCCATTGATCCTTAGCAGCCCGCATGCCACGTCCAAGTTATTGAAGTTGATGGATTATTTATTTTGTGTGGTTACATTGACCCTGATTTGTTAGGGTTTTTGCGACCAATAAGGGTACTAAACACCATGCTAGAAGCCAGCCTGCTCGCCGACCTGATCGTCGAATTGCCCAATGCCGTGCGCCTGCAGCGCCTGGTGCATACCCTGCGCGAGCATTTCATCTGTGGCGCGGTGGGCCTGTTGCGTGTGGATGGCGACAGCCTGCGCCCGCTGGCGGCGGTGGGCCTGGTGCAGGAGGCGCTCGGCCGGCGTTTCGTGATTGCCCAGCACCCGCGGCTAGCGGCGATCATGGCCTCGCGCGAGCCGGTCTGGTTCGAGCCGGACAGCCGCCTGCCGGACCCCTACGACGGGCTGCTCGACAATCACGTCGGCGAACCCCTGCCGGTGCACGACTGCATGGGGGTCAGCCTGTACGTCGAAGGCCGCCTGTGGGGCGCCCTGACTCTCGATGCCCTGCATGCCGGGACCTTCGACAGCAGCGCCCGGCGCGACCTGCAGCGCTATGCCCTGATGATCGAGGCGGCGGTGCGGGTGACCCGCCTGGAGCAGGAGAACCGCGGGCTGCGCCTGGCCCGCAGCGATCTGCCGGGTACCGCGCTGCTGGCGGAGGAGGGCGAGATCCTCGGCCAGAGCGAGGCCATCCGCCAGCTGCTGGGCGAGCTGGACGTGGTCGCCGACTCGGAGCTGCCGGTGCTGTTGCTCGGCGAGACCGGGGTCGGCAAGGAGCTGTTCGCCCGCCGCCTGCACAGCCTGTCGCGCCGGCGCAACAAGCCGCTGATCCAGGTCAACTGCGCCGCCTTGCCCGAGTCGCTGGCCGAAAGCGAGTTGTTCGGTCACGTCAAGGGCGCGTTCTCCGGAGCCACCACCGATCGCCCGGGGCGATTCGACGCGGCCAATGGCGGCACCCTGCTGCTCGACGAGGTCGGCGAGTTGCCGCTGAGCGTGCAGGCCAAGCTACTGCGCACCCTGCAGAACGGCGAGATCCAGCGGCTGGGGGCGGACAAGCCGCTGCACGTCGATGTGCGGATCATCGCCGCGACCAACCGCCACCTGCCCGACAGCATCCGCGACGGGCATTTCCGCGCCGACCTCTACCACCGCCTGTCGGTCTACCCGGTGCCGATTCCGCCGCTGCGCGAGCGTGACAGCGACGTGCTGATGCTCGCCGGGCACTTCCTCGAGCTGAATCGCTCGCGCCTGGGCCTGCGCAGCGTGCGCCTGTCGCCGGCGGCCGAGCGGGCCCTGCTGGCCTATGCCTGGCCGGGCAACGTGCGCGAGCTGGAGCACGTGATCAGCCGGGCGGCGCTGAAGCTGCTCAGCCGTGGCGGTAGCCGCGCGCAGATCCTCACCCTGGAGCCCGAGCAACTCGACCTGGATACCGCGCTGCGCCGCGCCGAGCCGGCGCGCGTGGAAGCGCTGGGCGAGAGCGCCGCGGCCGAGTTGCGGCCGATGCGCGAGGCCGTCGATGCCTGCCAGCGCCAGAGCATCGAGCAGGCCCTGCGCGCCGCCGGCGACAACTGGGCCAATGCGGCGCGCCTGCTCGACCTCGATCCGAGCAACCTGCACAAGCTGGCGCGGCGCTTGGGTTTGAAGTAATCGCCGGCGCCGATCGGCCTGTATTTGCGCCGGTTGACTCAGGTCAATGAGCCCGCGCGGCGATACCCGGACACTGCTGCGCACTGCAGCTGATGCCGGGAGAGCGCCATGCTT
Source organism: Pseudomonas benzenivorans (assembly GCF_900100495.1). Classification (GTDB taxonomy): domain Bacteria; phylum Pseudomonadota; class Gammaproteobacteria; order Pseudomonadales; family Pseudomonadaceae; genus Aquipseudomonas; species Aquipseudomonas benzenivorans. Next base: position 10,951 of record NZ_FNCT01000022.1, on the reverse strand, counting down.
GATGCGATTCGTTGGGATGCCGGGCTGATCCGCCGCTACCCTGAGCCGGCCTCGCGCTATGCCTGCTATCCCGCGGCACGGCAGTTCCACTCCGGCATCGGTTCCTTCGACCTGCTGCATGCGCTGCGCAGCAGCCGGCAGGCACAGCGCCCGCTGTCGCTGTACCTGCACCTGCCGTTCGGCGGCGGCATCGGCTACTGCTGCTGCGACCAGGTGATCACCAAGGACCGCAGCCGCAGCCTGCCTTACCTGCAGCACCTGGAGCGGGAGATCGACCTGGTCGGCCGCCACCTCGGCCCGCAGCAGCGGGTCGAGCAACTGTACTTCGGCGGTGGCACCCCGACCTTTCTCAACCATGCCGAACTGCGTCGACTGATGAGCCATCTGCGCCAGCGCTGCCATCTGCTGGACGACGATGCCGGGGATTACGCCATCGACATCGACCCGCGCGAGGCCGACTGGCCGACCCTGGGGCTGCTGCGAGAGCTGGGCTTCAACCGCATCAGCCTCGGCGTGCAGGAGCTCGACCCGCTGGTGCAGCGGGCGATCAACCGCAGCCACAGCCTGGAGCAGGTGCGTTCCCTGCTCGACGCCGCGCGTACGCTGAACTACCGCTCGGTGAACATCGAACTGATCCTCGGCCTGCCGCGGCAGACCCCGGCCGGCTTCGCCAGCACGCTGGCGGCAATCATCGCGCTGCAACCCGACCGGCTGGCGTTGCTCGACGCCACGCAACTGCCGCGGCACGCCACGCCGCCCCCGGCGACGCTGCCCGCCGAGGCCGACAAGCAGGCCATGCTGGCGCAGGGCAGCGAGCAACTGACCCGCGCGGGCTACCGCTACATCGGCCTGGGCCAGTTCGCCTTGCCCGACGACGAGCTGGCCATGCTCCAGGAGGGCGGCCGGCTGCAGCGCAATGTCCAGGGCTACACCGACCGCGGGCACTGCGACCTGATCGGTCTCGGGGTCTCGGCGGTCAGCCAGGTCGGCGACCTCTACGCCCAGAACAGCAGCGATCTCGGCCGCTACCAGGCGTGCCTGGACAGTGGCCAGTTGGCGACGTGCCGAGGCCTGCGCAGCGATGCCGACGATCGGCTGCGGCGGCTGGTGATCGACCGGCTGCTGTGTGATTTCCAGCTGGATTTTCGCGCCGTGGAAGAGCGCTTCGCCCTGGTCTTTCGCGACTACTTCGCCGCGGCCTGGCCCTGCCTGGAGCAGATGCACCGCGATGGCCTGCTCGAGCTCGGCGAAGACTTCATCGATATCCGCCCGGCCGGGCGGCTGCTGGTGCGCAGCGTGTGCCGGCTGTTCGATCGCTACAGCGGGCCTTTGGGGGCGGAGTGCGTGTCGCGGGTCATCTAGGGTCAACAGACCCTGGACGGCCACTGCGAAAGTCCTGCGACGCTGCGTCGCAGTGCTCCCGCAGCGGGCGCAAAGCCTCGTCGTGCAAGGCCTGCGCAGGCCAGCAGGAGCCGCCGGCGATGGAGATACCTCCAACGAGGAATGGGCGCTACCAAAGTACCGATGCAGTCTGCGGCCGGCAGACATTCAACGGAGATTTCCAGCATGGCTCACCTGTCCAGCGCCGAATTCCAGGCATTACGCATCGCGGTCCTGACCGTCAGCGATACCCGCAGTCTGGCCACCGACACCTCGGGGCAGACGCTGATCGAGGGGCTGGAGGCCGCCGGCCACGCGCTGGTCGAGCGCGCCCTGGTGACCGATGACATCTGGCAGATCCGCGCGCGGGTCTGCGCCTGGATCGCCGATCCGCTGGTGCAGGTGGTGCTGATCACCGGCGGTACCGGCTTCACCGCCCGGGACAATACGCCGCAGGCGGTGGCGCCCTTGCTGGACAAGCAGGTCGACGGCTTCGGCGAGCTGTTCCGCCAGGTCTCGCTGGAGGAGATCGGCACCTCCAGCCTGCAATCGCGCGCCCTGGCCGGGATCAGCAACGGCGCCCTGGTCTGTTGCCTGCCCGGTTCGCCGAACGCCTGCCGCACCGCCTGGCAGAAGATCCTCCGCGAACAGCTGGATAGCCGCACCGGGCCGTGCAATTTCGTGCCCCATCTCAAGCGCCTGGGCGAACAGCCCCGGGTGCTCTGCGGAGCCCGCCCATGAGCGCCTGCAGCTGTCCCGGTAACGGCCCCGGCAACCACCTGCGCCCGGTCGACGAAGCGATCGCCGAGCTGCTGACCCGCGTGCCGGCGTTGCCGCCGGTGGAGTTCGTCGCGCTGAGCCAGGCCCTCGGCCGGGTGCTGGCCGAGCCGTTGCAGGTGCCGTTCGACGTGCCGGCCTGGGACAACAGTGCGATGGACGGCTACGCGCTGCGCGCCGCCGACCTACCAGCTGGCGGCGGCAGCCTGCCGCTGGCCGGGCGCATTGCCGCCGGCGATGCGGCGCAGCAAGCGCTGCCGGCCGGCCATGCGGTGCGCATCTTCACCGGCGCGCCGTTGCCGCCGGGCGCCGACAGCGTGGTGGCGCAGGAACAGTGCCGGGTCGAGGAGGGGCGCGTGTGGCTGCCGCCGGTCAGCGGCGGCGAGCATGTCCGTCGGCGCGGCGAGGAAGTGCCGGCCGGTGCGCCGGTGCTGGCGCCCGGGCAGCGCCTGCGGCCGCAGGAGCTGGGCCTGCTGGCCAGCTTCGGCATCGCCCGGGTGGCGGTCTACCGGCGCCTGCGCGTCGGCCTGCTGAGCAGCGGCAACGAGCTGCGCGAGCCGGGCCAGCCGCTGCAGCCGGGACAGATCTACAACGCCAACCGCTATACCCTGGCCGCGCTGCTCGAGGGGCTCGGCCTGGAGGTGCATGACTACGAGATCATGGCCGACGAACTGGCGGCCAGCCGCGATGCCCTGAGCCTGGCGGCTTCGGAGTGGGACCTGCTGATCACCTCCGGCGGGGTCTCGGTCGGCGAGGAGGATCACCTCAAGCAGGCGATCCGCGAGCTGGGCGAGCTGCACCTGTGGCGCCTGGCGATCCAGCCGGGCAAGCCGCTGGCCTTCGGCGAGGTAGGCGGCAAGCCCTGGCTGGGCCTGCCGGGCAACCCAGCGGCGGCGCTGATCACCGCGCTGGTGGTGGCGCGGCCGTTCCTGCTGCGCGCCCAGGGCTGCACGGATGTGTTGCCGCAACCGCTGCGCCTGCCGGCGGGGTTCGCCTGGCGCAAGAGCAATGGCCGCCGCCAGTACCTGCGCGCGCGCCTGGAGCAGCAGGGCGGCCAGCTGCGCGTATGCCTGCACCCGCAGCAGGGCTCGGCCATGCTCACCTCGGCCTGCTGGGCCGATGGGCTGGCGCTGGTCGAGATCGGCCAGACCCTGGAGGAGGGCGAGCTGGTCGACTACCTGCCGTTCAGTGCGCTGCTGCACTAGCGTGCCGTCTCAGAAAACTGCGGCTCGTAGGGGGCGTGGGGCCGCCTAGGCCCCGCGCACCCTACCAGTAAGTCTCTGGGCTTGTTGACCGCAATCAATGCGCCGCGCCGGGCATTCCCTAGAGTGTGGGGCTGTATTCCGCCCGGAAGGAGTTTCCATGCAACTGATTTGCCCCGCGGGCAGCCTGCCTGCCCTGAAGGCCGCCGTGAAGCGGGGTGCCGATGCCGTCTACGTCGGCTTCCGCGACGATACCAACGCCCGCCATTTCGCCGGCCTGAACCTCGATGACAAGCAGTTGGAAAGCGGCCTGCAACTGATCCGCCAGAATGGCCGGCAGCTCTATGTGGCGGTCAACACCTATGCCCTGCCCGATGGCTGGACGCGCTGGCAGCGGGCGGTCGACCAGGCCGCGGCGCTCGGCGTGGATGCGCTGATCGCCGCCGATCCGGGGGTGCTGGCCTATGCCAGCCGCCGTCATCCGAACCTCAACCTGCACCTCTCGGTGCAGGGCTCGGCGACCAACGCCGCCGCCCTGGCGCTCTACCAGCAGCGCTACGGCATCCGCCGCGCGGTGCTGCCGCGGGTGCTGTCGCTGGCCCAGGTGCGCCAGGTGGCGGAGAAGAGCCCGGTGCCGATCGAGGTGTTCGCCTTCGGCAGCCTGTGCATCATGGCCGAGGGCCGTTGCCACCTGTCGTCCTACCTCACCGGCGAGTCGCCCAACCTGTGCGGGGTCTGTTCGCCGGCCAAGGCGGTGCGCTGGCAGGAGGATGTCGAGGGGCTCAGCTCGCGACTCAACGGCGTGCTGATCGACCGCTACGCCAAGGACGAGCCGGCCGGTTACCCGACCCTGTGCAAGGGCCGCTTCCTGGTCAACGGCCAGCGCTTCCACGCGCTGGAGGAGCCGACCAGCCTGAACACCCTCGACCTGATCCCGCAGCTCGCCGCCATGGGCGTCAGCGCGGTGAAGATCGAGGGCCGCCAGCGCAGCCCGGCCTATGTCGAGCAGGTCACCCGGGTCTGGCGCGCGGCGCTGGATGCCTACGCCAGCGCGCCGCAGCACTTCAGCGTGCAGCCGCAGTGGCGCAGTGCCCTGGCCGGGCTGTCCGAGGGCAGCCAGACCACCCTGGGCGCCTACCATCGTTCCTGGCAATGAGGAGAAACGCTTGAAGCTCAGTCTAGGACCGGTCCTGTTCTACTGGACCCGCGAAAAACTGCTGGATTTCTACGCCGAGATGGCCGAGCAGCCGCTGGATGCGATCTATCTCGGCGAGACCGTGTGCTCCAAGCGCCGTGCCCTGGGGCTGGACGATTGGCTCGGACTGGCCCGCGAACTGCGCGAATGCACCCGCGCCGAACTGTTGCTGTCGGGGCTGGCGCTGGTCGAGGCGGCCTCCGAGCTGTCCAGCCTGCGCCGTCTGTGCGACAACGGCGAGCTGCAGGTCGAGGCCAACGACATGGGCGCGGTGCAGTTCCTCCGCGAGCGCGGCCTGCCTTTCGTCGCCGGCCCTTCGCTCAACCTGTACAACGGTCATGCCCTGGCCGAGATGCTCGACTGCGGCCTGCGCCGCTGGGTGCCGCCGGTGGAGTGCTCCGGCAACCTGGTGCGCAGCACCCTGGAGCAACTCGACGGCCTCGGCCTAGAGCGGCCGGAGGTCGAGCTGTTCGCCTACGGCCATCTGCCGCTGGCCTACTCGGCGCGCTGCTTCACCGCACGGGCGGAGAACCGGCCGAAGGACGACTGCCAGTTCTGCTGCGTCGGCTACCCGGAGGGCATCGCCCTGCACAGCCAGGAGGGCGAGGCGCTGTTCACCCTCAACGGCATCCAGACCATGTCGGCCAAGGTCAACAACCTGCTGGCCGATTACCCGCAGCTGTGTGCGGCGGGGGCCGATTTCCTGCGCCTGAGCCCGCGCGCAGAGGGCATGCGCGAGGTGATCGCGGCCTTCGACGCGGTGCGCGGCGGCGCCCTGCCACCGCTGGCGGTGGAAGGCTGCAACGGTTACTGGCATGGCCGGCCGGGCATGCTGCGGGCCGAGGAGATCAGCCTATGAAGATCCTCGCCCGCCTGGCCGTGCGCGCGGCGGACCCATTGCTGCCGCTGGGCCGCCATGTGCCGTTCCCGCTCCAGCGGCTGGTACTGGAGAAGGTCATCGCCCGGCTGTTCGCCGAGCCGCTGGCCGAGGGTTACTTCGACCTGCTGGAGGGACGCTGGCTGCGCCTGGAGGTCAGCGACCTGGGCCTGGCCTGGTGCCTGACCCGCGACCGTCGCGGTCTGCGCCTGGCCCGCCAGGCGCCGGTCGACGTGTGCATCCGCGGCAACTGGCGGGAGTTCCTGCTGCTGGCCAGTCGCCAGGAGGACCCGGACACCCTGTTCTTCCGCCGGCGCCTGACCATCGAGGGCGATACCGACCTCGGCCTGGGGATCAAGAACCTGCTCGACAGCCTCGACCCGGAAGGCTTGCCGCCCAGGGTCTGGCAGCTGATCTGCGCGCTGGGCGAAGCGATCAAACCGGCGGAGCCGGACGGGACTGCCGCGGCGGCCCGTTGAGGATCGCTGGGGGAATTGACTATGGAACCTGGCGCCGGGGCGGTTCGGGTAGGGTGCGCTGTGCGCACCAAGCGCCCCCGTCCGATGGTGCGCACGATCTAGGCGGCCCCGCGCACCCGGCAGGCAGGACAGCACGGCAGAGCCAAGCGGAATGGGCAATTCATGAACGGGCAACGACAGGAAGCGGAGGGCGGGGAAATGTCTGACAGCTTGGCACAGGGAATTCAGCTGCTGTTGCGTGGCCTCGGCCTGCGCACCATCAACCTGCAGTTCTTGTTTTCCTACAGCCTGATCTTTCTCTGCGCGGCACTGACCGCCGGGGTGCTGTTCCTCTCCGACCGCGATGCCGGCCAGTTGGATATGGCCGGGGCGCAGCGCATGCTCAGCCAGAAGCTGACCAAGGAGAGCATGCTGGTCGCCCAGGGGCTGATGCCGCTGGCGGCCCTGGAAGGCACCCTGCAACGCTTCGAGAATGCCCATCGCCTATTGCTGCTAGGGGATCAGGACACGGCGCCGATCCAGTTGCCCGGCGCCCAGGCCCGCCTGGCGCAGGTGGATCGGCTCTGGCAACGGGTGCAGCCCGCGGTACTCGGGGTTGCCCGCGGCGACGGCGCTTCGCTGCCGGCGCTGGTCGCCGACTCCGAGCAGTTGCTCGCAGAAATGCACGAGGTGGTGACGCTGTTGGCGGCCGACGCCAATCACAACGCGACCATCCAGCGTTGGGTGGCGCTCGGCTCGACCCTCGGCATTCTCCTGCTGGCGGTGCTCGGGCGGGTGGTCGGGATGAACTGGCTGATGCGCCAGCTCGATGAGCTGCGCGGCCGCCTGGAGCTGGTCGGCCAGGGCGATTTCTCCCGGCCGCTGGCGCTGAGCTACGCCGACAACGAGCTGGGCCAGATCGGCGCGGCCTACAACCGCCTGCTGCAGCAGGTCGGCAATATGATCAAGGCGGTGCGCCAGGCCGCGGATGAGGCGGACGGACATTGCACCTACATGGCGGAGCTGGCGGCCGAGAGCGCGCGCAGCGTGGTCGGTCAGCAAGCCGAGATCGACCAGGTGGCGACCGCCATGAACGAAATGCTGGCCACCTCCCAGGAAGTGGCGCGCAGCACCGTGGAGGCGGCCAGCGCGGCCGATATCGCCGAACGGGAGACCTGCAATGGCCAGGCCGTGATGAGCGTGTCGGTGGCGGCCATCCGCGAGCTGTCCGGGCATGTGGAGGGGCTGTCGGACCTGATGCAGCGACTGACCGCGGACAGCCAGGAGATCGGTCGGGTGCTGGAGGTGATCAGCGCCATCGCCGACCAGACCAACCTGCTGGCGCTCAACGCGGCGATCGAGGCGGCCAGGGCCGGCGAACAAGGCCGCGGTTTCGCCGTGGTGGCCGACGAGGTGCGCAGCCTGGCTGCGCGTACCCAGAGTTCGGCCGGCGAGATCAGCCTGCTGATCGAGCGCCTGCAGCAGCAGACCGGTCGCGCCAGCGCGGCCATGGGCGCGTCACGGCGCGGCAGCGATGCGACCCTGCAGCAGATCGAGGCGGCTCAGGGGGCGCTGGAACAGATTGTCGGGGCGGTACAAACCATTCGCGGCATGACCAACCAGATCGCCACCGCCGCCGAGGAGCAGTCGCAGGTCGCCGACGACATGCACCGCTCGCTGACCCACATCGCCGGCGTCGCCGACCAGGCGGCGCTGTCGACCCGCGACACCGAGTCGACCAGCCGGACCATCACCCAGAGCATGGGCGGCTTGCAGTCGATGACCGGGCGCTTCCGCCTGCAGTCGTAGGAGCGGTGGGGTCGCCTAGCCCATGCCCGCGAATGAGTCGCGCGGATCGTGGCCATGGACTAGGCGCCCTCACCGCTCTTATCAAACAACCCGTATACCATTGATTTTATGGGCTATTACGTTTGCTGTAGGAGCGGGCCATGCCCGCGAAACCCATCGCGGCCATGGGCCGCTCCTAGGTACCCACAAGCCGATAGACACGATTGCCTCCAGTTTGCTGCGCGACAGCGCGGCGTCGAAGACGGGGCTGCCCCCCTACATGATTTCAGCTGTGAAGCATGGGCCCGGCGTTTGTCAGTCGACCGAGCGCAAGTGGGGGCGGGCGGGGGCTGGTGCGGGCTTGACCTGCATGCGGTCGCTGGCGATCAGTTGGGCGATCTCGGCGAACAGCTGGTCGGCTTCGCTGGCCGAGCAGTCCTCGCCATAGCGTTTCTTCAGGCCGTACTGGCTGAGCACCAGGTGCACGGTCGCCGTCACCTGGTGCTGGTCCAGGCAGCCGCGCACGCACTGCAACTGGCAACCGTCGATGGCCAGGATCGGCCGCCCGGAATTGGCCTTGTTGATCAGCGAGGCGACCCGGCCGCCGACCCCGGCGATGCAGGACATTTCCGCCAGCCCGGCACGGTCCAGGCGAACCGCCAGGGTGTTGGCCAGTTGCGCCACGTTGGAGCAGCCGGAGCAGGAGTAAACCAGGGGGAGCGTGCGGCGGTCGGACATGGGGGAGACTCCTCGGTCTATGGGGCGTCAGCTGCCGCTCACTCGGAGTAGTTGGCCAGGCTCAGGTTGTTGAGCACGCGGATGTTGCGGCGCTCCATGGCGATCAGGCCGGCGTCGATCAGGCGGTGGAGGATGCGCGAGAAGGTTTCCGGCTGCATGCCCAACTGCGAGGCGATCAGCCGTTTCGGCACGCTGAGCTTGATCTGCCCGTTGCCGTCCTCCTGCTCCTGGCAGAGGAAGCGCACCACGCGGCGGCTGGCATTGGCCAGGGTCAGGGTGTCGATCTCGTTGAGGCGCTGGTGCAGGCGAATACTGAAACTGGCCAGCAGGTCGAGGCAGATGCTCGGCTGCACCTCCAGCAGGCGCCGGTAGTGCGCGCTGTCGATGCTGATCAGGCTGCTGGGCTTCATGGCGCTGGCGGTGACCGGGTAGTGGCGAGCGCCGCTGAACAGCAAGGATTCGACAAAGATCTGGCCCGGGCGGATGACCTCGACCAGCTTCTCGTTGCCTTCCGGTAGCACGCGGGTCAGGACTATCTGCCCCTCCAGCAGCAGATAGAAGCGGTCGGCCAGGTCGCCCTGGTGGAACAGCATGTCGCTGCTGTCCAGGCGCCGGTAATTCGCCAGGTTGCCAACCTCCTGGAAAGCGCTGTTGGGCAACTTGTCGAACAGGTGATGCTGGCGCAGGGCGTCAAGGGTCGATGAATCGGTCAGCATGGTGCACCTCCGTTGCGCCATCTTAGGTGCACCCACCGCAGTGGCCCATTCCTCCTCGGCACTACCTCTAAAGTGGCAGTCCGGTGTAGGCCCGGGTCAGGCCGTCCATCTGCTCGAACAGCGTCTCGCAGGTGATGCTGATCAGCGTCGGCACATAGCGGGCGTCTTCGGACAGGCGAAAGCCGCTTTGCGAGAATTCCCACTGGGCGCTGGCCTTGGCCAGGGCCGCGTCGATCGCCGCGCTGTTCTCCGGTGCCGCCCGCAGCTCGTCGAGCGCCTGGCCGAACTCGCCCACCGCCTGGCCGAACTGGGTCTGCAGCTCTTGCTGCGGCAGCTTCCAGCTCAGCGCCAGATACAGCTTGGCGATGCGCTGGCTGAGCATGCGCTGGCGACCGCTGCGGTTGACCAGGCTGGCGCTGCGGCCGGCGTCGGCTTGTTCGATCCGTGCCACCAGGGTCTCGCACTCGGCGAGCAGCTGGTCGCTGAGGCTCAGCACCCGCAGCGCGGATTCGCGCTCGGGGCGCTGCAGGACCAGGCCGCGGTAGTCCTGCCAGAGCAGGGCGACGCGCTGCAATTGCTGCTCGAGGGCCGGGCCGGAGGCATAAGCATCGAGGGCGAGGAGGTTGCTCTCGAAGCGTGCCAGGCTTTCGTCGAGCTGCTGGTTAGCCTGCTCCGGGCGGATCTCGGCGCCGATCATCAGGTAGTTCTTGGCGATACGCTGACTGAGCATGCGCTGCATGCCCGCCAGGTTGACCGCCTCGGCGGCGCCGATGGCCGCCCACCCTGTAGGGCTGAGTAGCAGCAGGCCGACCAGCAGCCCACACAAGCTTTTGTTCCGCATGGCATTTCTCCAGTAGGTGCACCCCACAGAGGGAGGTGCACCCGGGATGCGCTCGGTCGCAGTCGACCGAGCCTGTCGGTCAATAGCTGTACTGCGCCTGCAGCCAGAGCTTGTCGGTGTCGACGGCGAAGTCGTCGGCATCGTAGCCGGCGTATTTCACCAGGGCGCTCAGACCCTTGACCCCGGGAATCGCATGGCCGTAGGAAACATCGATTTCCTCGCCGTACTGGCTGCTGCCCTGTTCGGCGCTGAAGTCGTGGTACCAGGCCTGCAGGCTGCCGCCGAGCAGGGGGGCGGTGAAGCCGAGGTAGGCATCCTCGACGCCATCGGCCGGGGTCAGCAGGAAAATGTCGGCCCAGCCCTGGAAGGCGTGCTTGGTCGCCAGCGGGGTCTGGAAGGCGCGGTTGCCCGGCCCTTCGTCGCCGCCGAGCACTTCGTAGCCGGCCTTCAGCGCTACGCCTTTGAGCGTGTAGCCCAGTTCGCCCAAGTAGTAGTCGCTGTCCAGTTCCAGCGGGTTGTCGGCGTAATCCTTCTGCTGGGCGTATTCCAGGGCATAGCTGACCCCGGCGACGGCGCCATTGAGGCGTACACCGGTGGTGCTGCTCGACTGGCTGGCGCCGGTCAGGTTATCCAGGCCCAGGCGGTACTGGTAGGCGGTGGCGGTCAATTCTGGCATGACCACGTACTGGGCATTCAGCAGGTGGCTGTGGCCTTCGATATTGGCCGGGTTGGCCGGGGTGTCGTACTTGCCGTTGTCGGGGCCGAAGATACTGTTGATGTTGTCGATGTAGGCGTAGGTCAGGGTCAGGCCGTCCAGCGGCTTGAGCTGGCCGAGCACGCCGTCGTAGGTCTGCTCGTTCTGCCGCCAGGCGACGCCACCGACGAAGCGCTGGTTGTCCAGGTTGATGCGCTGGCGGCCGAGCACGGCGTTGCCCAGGGTGTGGTCGTAGCGCAGCAGGGCCTGGTTGATCTCGCTGCC
>NZ_FNCT01000016.1 GCF_900100495.1 Pseudomonas benzenivorans | reverse complement strand
CAGGCCCTGGGCACAGATGTTCAGGCGCCGCGCTACCTCATGGACCGGCTCGTCGCGGAACAAGGCCATGCCAAGCACCAGCCAGAGCACCTGATCGCTGGGTAGGCGCCGACGCCGTATGGTGGCCTGGGCGGAAAGGTCCAGCGCGGACGCCACCCACTCGATCGGAATGTTCTGGGTGAAGGTGCTCAGATCGGAGAAGTTGAACAGTTCGCCTAGATCGAGCAGTTGCTGTTGGAGAGACATAAAAAAATCCGATGCCAGAGTCTGGCATCGGATTTTCGGGGAAGCCCCGCCGGGGCTCAAATGCTTAAGTGAACAGCATTACGGTCGCTGCCGGGCTTTTTTGTGGGCGCTGATCAGGCTGCTTCGGCATACAGCTCCGGCAGGCTGAAGCCGGTGTGTTGGTCGATATCCGGCAGGTGATAGTGCTCATGGCCACCGAGGGCGCAATAGACCAGCCAGTTGTGGTCTTGCACGTTGAAGGAGAGCTCGTCGATCACGGCCTCCACTTCGTCTAGCGAGTCGATCAGATAGTCGCGATCCTGAGGTTGAGCGTGAAGCATGGCAGTTCCTCCGTGGACAGGTTGGATACGCTCCCGTACGGCGATTAACGGCGCGTATGGGAACAAGATTCAAACCTTAGGCCAGATTTATGACGGTATTCAGACGATTTAGGGATATTTTCCGCGTTCGTCGGGAACGAAACTTATAAGGGCGCGGCTCCAGTAAACTGCGCCGGTATTTCGGGCGTTTCGGTCGAATGCGGATGTGCGTGGTACGGCTGATCGCGGTGCTCGGGGCGAAAAATCCCCGGTTATTCGCGGCAGGGTCTCCCCGAGCGGCGAAGCTGCTCACCGCAGCGCTTCTGCGCAACGCCGATGTTTTCCCCTTTATGGTGCGCGGGGAGTCGCCTGTGCACCAATCCGATGTGGAGGTTGTCGATGTCGCTGCAGGCGCTCTGGTCGCTGTTTCTTGCCCATCCGGCGCAGCTGGTTAACTGGCTGGCGCTGTTTTTCGCCGTGGCCGGCGCCTGGTTGCTGCTGGCTACCCGTGTCCGTGAACGGCGCGTGGTGGCCCATCTGGCCGCCGCTAGCAAGCTGGACGGGGAGGCATCCGTACTGGATGAGCCGACGGTGCGCCTGAACCGCTTCTTCTATCGCTTCGGTTACCTGTGCATGGCGGCGGCGCTGGCAGTGTCCTGGGCCAGCACCCGGCTCTGAGGCGGTTGTCGATTCGCCATGAAAAACGGCAGCCCGCGGGCTGCCGTTTTGCATGCTGCAGGCCGGCGTCATAACGCCAGGCCGGCCTTGATCCGGTACTGGTTGCGTACCGGGTTGGCATATTGCAGCACCAGGTGGGGCTGCTGTTCGGCCGGGCAGCCAGCCAAGCGCTTGTGCCACTCGGCCTCGGCGGCGGCCAGTTCCGCGGCGGGGAACAGCTGCGCGGCGCTGGGGACTGCCAGCGCCGGATCGCGTTCGGCCCACATCGCGTAGGCCAGGTAATGCACCGGGAACAGCCGGTAGCCGCCGAGGATCTGCCGGTCCATCTCCGCCGCCAGTTGCTTGCTGTCCTCCAGGCCGGTCTGCACCGGGGCGCCGAAGTGCACGTGCACGCGGCCCTTGTAGCCGGTGATGCCGAGGGCGATGCTCTGGTCGTCTTCGCCGGGGGCCTTCGCGTAGCTGCCGCTGCTGGCGCGGATGAACAGCTCGCGCGCCTTGGCCTGGTCGCAGGGGTCGTATTCGTAGCTGATCGACACCGGGGTCAGGTTCAGTGCGCGGATCACCTCGGCGAACGGCTCATCCTTGCGGCTCATATGGAACATCTTGAGGATCGCCGAATCGGTGCGGTCGTTGCCGTCCTTGGCGCGGCCTTCGGCCTGGGCGATCCAGATCGACTCGTGGTCCTCGCGGATCGAGTGGTTGATGTAGGCCGAGAGCAACTGGTAGGCCGCGAGTTTCTCGCGTCGCCCGCTGAGCGAGCGATGCACGATGAAGCTCTTGTTCAGGCGCATCAGGTCGCTGACGAAGGGCTTTTGCAGCAGGTTGTCGCCGATGGCGATGCGCGGCGTCGGCAGGCCGGCGTGGTACACCGCATAGTTGACGAAGGCCGGGTCCATGACGATGTCGCGGTGGTTGGCGAGAAACAGGTAGGCGTTGCCGGCCTTGAGCTGCTCGACCCCGGAGTAGGTCACGCCATCGGTGGCGCGCTCGATGCTGCGGTCGACGTATGCCTCGACTTTATCCTGCAACGCCGCCACCGAAGCGACGTCGCGGAACTCAAGGCGCAGCCGATAGGCTATAAGAGGTTTAAGCAGCCAGCCCAGCGGCTGGGCCAAGCGCGGAAAGCGGTACTGGGTGAGGATCTCGAGAAACGCGTCGTCTGTCAGCAGGCGTGCCAGGACGGCGGGGACTTCGGTGTCGGCGTACGGTCGGATGGCATCGAATTCGCCCATCATGCTCTCTTGGTCTGGTTGGCTGCTGTTAACGGTGAGGGCCCTCCGCAGGCGGGGCCAGCAATAGACCGGCGATTATACCTGCAAGTCACACGGAGGCCGCGATGCTCGAATCCCAGGTGTATCAATGCCCTTACTGTGGCGAGCGGGCCGAGGCCCTGCTCGATCTGTCTGCCGGCGACCAGCAGTACATCGAGGACTGCCCGGTGTGCTGCCGGCCGATTATCTTCGATCTGCACACCGATGGCATTGACTGGACGCTGGACGTGCGCGGGGAAGACGACTGATGCAGCGGATCTACGAGCCGCAGGACCTGCTGGAGGCCGAGCTGCTGCTGGGCATGCTGGCCAGCGAGGGCATCGATGCCCACCTGACCGGCCAGCACCTGATCGGCGCCATCGGCGAGCTGCCGGTCTGCGGCTTGCTCGGCCTGTTGGTCGAGGATCGCCAGGCCGAGCGGGCACATGGCCTGATCGCCGCGTACAATGCCGCCCAACCGTTGCCCGGCGAAGAGCCGGAGAATTTTCAAGGCGTACTGCTCTGCTAGTGACCTGCCGATCCGCAGTCTGCCGCCTGTCCGTTATCGAGTTTCCCCCATGTGTGGACGTTATGCCCTGTTTCGCTGGTCGCCCGGCTTTGCGGCCCTGCCTGGTTTTCCTGCGGATCAACAGCCGCACTGGAGCATTTCGCCGAATGCCCAGGTACTGCTGTTGCGCAGTGTCGCCGGTGAGCGCCAGCTGGCGCGCGTCCGCTGGGGGCTGACGCCGCCCTGGCTGACCGACCTGACGAAAACCCCGGCCCAGGCGCGGGCGGAAACCCTGGCCGAGCAGCCGATGTTCCGCGAGGCGTTTCGTCTGCGCCGCGGCCTGTTGCCGGCCAATGGCTTCTACGAGTGGCGCGGTAGTGTGCGCAAGCGCCCCTATTGGCTGACCGGCGAGGCCTCGCTGCTGTACTTCGCCGCGTTGTGGGAAGCCTATCCGGTCGAGGGGTGTGTCTACCTGAGTGCGGCGGTGGTCACCCAGGCCGCGGCCAATCAGCGCCGCCCACTGATTCTCGACGCCGCCGGGCAGGACGCCTGGTTGGCCGCGGACACGCCGCAGGCCGAGCTGCAGGCGCTGCTGGCCAGCCCGTCGGCGAGCCTGCGCGAGCGGGTGCTGGCCAACCTGGTCAACGACCCGAAACTCGATGGGCCGGAGTGCCTGACGCCGGCATAGGCCGGTAGCCTTCAGCGCGTGCGGTGGTTGCTCGAGAAGGGACCCCGGCCTAGCATGTGTGCCCTGTCCAATGGAGATCCAGCATGAACCAGATGTTGTCCTTAACCGCGCTGGCCGCGGCCTTGCTGCTGGCAGGATGCCAAGCCGTGAACACCACCAGCGGCGATGCGGTGGGGGTCGAGCGCAAGCAGTACATGTTCAGCATGCTCTCGAGCCAGGAAGTCAATCAGATGTATGCGCAGTCCTACCAGCAGACCCTGGGGGAGGCGTCGAGCAAGGGCGTGCTGGACAAGAGCAGCGCCAACGCCAAGCGCCTGCAGGCGATCGCCGACCGCTTGATCGCCCAGGCGCCACGCTTTCGTGCCGATGCCGCGCAATGGCAGTGGGAAGTCAACCTGATCAAGAGCGACGAGCTGAACGCCAACTGCGGTCCAGGCGGCAAGATCATTTTCTACAGCGGACTGATGGAAAAGCTGAAGCTGAGCGATGACGAGATCGCCGCTATCCTCGGCCACGAAATGGCCCATGCCCTGCGCGAGCATAGTCGCGAGGCCATGTCCAAGGCCTATGGTGTGGCGCTGGCCAAGCAGGGCGCCGGCGCGCTGCTCGGCCTGGGCGAGGGCAGCATGGCCATGGCCGACGCCGTGGTGGAGTACAGCCTGACCCTGCCGAACAGCCGGGGTAACGAGAACGAGGCCGACCTACTCGGACTGGAGCTGGCCGCCCGTGGCGGCTACAACCCGAATGCCGCCGTCAGCCTGTGGCAGAAGATGGCCCAGGCCAGCAACGGTGCGCCGCCGGAGTTCATGAGCACGCACCCCTCGTCGAGCAGCCGGATCGCCTCTCTGCAGGCGGCGATCCCGAAAGTCATGCCGCTCTACGAGCAGGCCAAGGCTTCGCGTTGACCGCGCTGTCCGGCTGAACCGCCCTGGGCCGGCGATAAACAGCGGGCCCGAGGCTGCTTGTGCGCGAATGGCTAGATCGGCGGGGGTGAGCGCCTGCGGGGCTCAAGGCAGGGCTTTTTCCGCGAAGGACCGGGTCTCCAGGCCGAGTTGGGCGCGAAAGCTTTCCACGTCGAACATGGTGCAGATTTCCTGGATCTCGTTGCTGGGGGTCAGCGTCCAGAAGGCCATCGCCGAGATGCTCAGCACCTTGTCGCTCGGCGGGTAGCCGAAGGCGGGTTTCTCGATGGTGCCGATCAGGGTGCTCCAGGTGACCACCTTGTTGCCTTCGGCGATGCACTCCTCGATCACCACCTCCAGGTCCGGCATGGCCTGGCGGATGTCCTGCACCATCTGGACGAACGCCGTGCTGGTCAGTGGGTGGCCGGTAAACGAACTCTTGTAGAGAAAGTCCTTGCTGTGCAACTGCTCCACCAGGGCCAGGCGTCCCTTGTTCCACGACAGGTCGATGTGCTGGCGGACCAGCTTTTTCCGATCATCCAGTGACATAACTTTCTCCGAGACTGCTGAGCAAAAGCTTGCGCACTTTAGCAGCAGTCGGGCGCGGTGATGCATTGGCCGAAACGCCGGTTCCGTGACGCCAAGCAAGTGTCAGGCGATTCCGCCGAGTTTCAACGCCTGGTAACCCGCGTACAGCGCCAGCACGCCGAAGGCGCAGGCCGCCAGGCGGCGAATCAGGGTCAGCGGCAGGCGCTCGGCAGCGAAGTTGCCGAGCAGTACCACCGGCACGTTGGCGATCAGCATGCCCAGGGTGGTGCCCATCACCACCAGGACGAAGTGCGGGTACTGCGCGGCCAGCATCACCGTGGCGACCTGGGTCTTGTCGCCCATCTCGGCGATGAAGAAGGCGATCAGGGTGGTGAGGAACGGGCCATAGCGCGTGAAGCCGGCGCTTTCGTCGTCGTCCAGGGTGTCGGGAACCAGGGTCCACAGCGCCACCGTGGCGAAGCAGGCGGCCAGAATCCAGCTGAGGTTGGCCGCTGAAAAGAAACCGGCGACCCAGTTGCCGATGGCGCCGGCGGCGAAGTGGTTGGCCAGGGTGGCGGCGATTATCCCGGCGATGATCGGCCAGGGCTGGCGAAAGCGCGCGGCCAGCAGCAAGGCCAGCAACTGCGTCTTGTCGCCGATTTCGGCCAAGGCCACGATCAGGGTGGGAACGGACAGGGATTCCAGCATGGGTTTTCCTAAGGGGCGGGTCGACGTGGCTATGACACGTACGACCTTCCCGCCCCGGGTAAGGTGTGCGTGTCATAGGTCTTGTCAAACCCTGGGCCCTTTGCGCGGGCCTTGGGTCGCACGCGCCATGGTCGATTGACCAAGTATGTTGACGGGTGCCGGGCGAGCGTTGGCTCGCGGGAGACTACTCCCCTAGGACGGGCGCATTGTGCCCAAGCGGCGCGGACCGGGCAAGTCTGAGAGTTTGTGAAAAAACTCCCACCTACTGCGGCCGCCTCGCGACGGCGCTCGATATATTCACAACCTCTGACTTCAGCTTCTGCTGGCCTGATAGATGCGAAAGCCGTTGGCCTCGGCGAGGGTCCGGCAGGGGCCGAGGTGCTGCTCGATCAGCGGCGGGTACTTGAGGAAGCTGTTGGCCACCAGGCGCAGCTGGCCGCCGCGCTGCAGGTGCTGCGCGGCCTCGCGCAGCAGGGTTTCCGTGGCCTGGTAGTGGGTGTGCACGCCCTGGTGGAAGGGCGGGTTGCTGAGGATGGCGCTCAGCCCAGTGGGCGCGGCGGCGATGCCGTCTCCGCTGATCACCTCGGCCTGCAGGCCGTTGGCCGCCAGGGTCAGGCGGCTGCTGGCCACGGCGAAGGCGTCGACATCGAGCAGCGTGACTTGGCTGTCGGGGTAGCGGCGCTTCAGCACCGCGCCGAGCACCCCGGCGCCGCAGCCGAAGTCCAGCAGATGGCCGGGCGGCAGCCGGTCCAGGTGCTCCAGGAGCAGGGCGCTACCGCTGTCCAGGCGGCCATGGCTGAAGACCCCGGGCAGGCTGAGCACCGTCAGCGGACCGTCGGCCAGTGGCAGGGTATAGCGCCGGGCCAGGGCTTGCAGGTCCGGCGCGGCGGGCGCGTGGTCCACGCGCACCTGCCAGAGCTGGCAATGCCGGGCGCTGTCGAGTTTGCGCGGTTTGCCATAGGTCGCCAGTTGCTTGGCCGCGCGCTCGATGCCGGCGCGCTTCTCTCCGACCAGGAATAGCTCGCGGCCAGGCAGCCGCGCAGCCAGGGCGGCCAGCAGGTAGTCGGTCAGTTCGCGGGATTTCGGCAGGAACAGCAGCGCTGCGTCGAAGTCGACGGCAGGCGGGCCGACGCCCAGCTGGCTGCGCCCACCAAAGCGCGCGTCCAGTGCCGCCTGGTCGCCGGCATGCCAGCTCCAGCCCCGGGCCGCGGGCAAATGGCCGAGCAGGTCGTCGGCCGGCAAGCCGGCGAGCAACAACGGGCCGCCGAACAGTTCGGCCTGGCGCAGCAGCACTTCGCTTCGCGGATCCATGCACGCTCCTCGAAAAAAGCCGCGAGCTTAGCCGACTACACGGCGCGGCGCACCGCTGAAAAATGCCTGGGCGTTCTCCATCAGTTGGATAACGATTCGCTGCCGCGCTTCGCGGCTGCCCCAGGCGCTGTGCGGGGTGACGATCAGGCGCGGGATGTCGGCAGCCAGCAGGGGATTGCCGTCGCGCGGCGGCTCCTGGGTGAGCACGTCGGTGGCTGCGCCGCCCAGGTGGCCACGGCGCAGGCAGTCGGCCAGCGCCTGTTCGTTGACCAGGCCGCCGCGCGCGGTGTTGATCAGGAAGGCAGTGGGTTTCATCAGGCTCAGTTCGTATTCGCCGATCAGGTTCAGGGTGTCGGCGTTCAGCGGGCAATGCAGGCTCAGCGCGTCCACTTGCGGCAGCAGTTCGTCCAGCGGCAGGCGGTCCTGGCGGGGCGGGCGCCCTGGCAGTTGACCGAGCAGCACGCGCATGCCGAAGGCTTCGGCCAATCTGGCCACCGCCCCACCCAGTTCGCCATGCCCGAGCAGGCCGAGGGTCTTGCCTTCCAGTTCGACGATCGGGAAGTCCAGCAGGCAGAACTGCTGCGCCTGTTGCCAGCGTCCGGCGCGCACCGCGGTCTGATAATCGGGCAGGCGGGTGGCCAGGGCCAACAGCAGCATCAGCGTGTGTTGCGCCACCGAGGGCGTGCCGTAGCCCTGGCAGTTGCACACGGTCACGCCATGTTCGCGGGCCGCCTCCAGGTCGATGTTGTTGGTGCCGGTGGCGGCGACCAGTACCAGCTTCAGCGCGGGGCAGGCGGCAAAGGTGGCGGCGTCCAGCGGCACCTTGTTGCTGATGGCCACCTCGGCGCCGCGCAGGCGTTCGATGACCTGCGCCGGTGTGCTTTGTCCATGCAGCTGCAGTTCGGCAAAGCTCTGCTCGAGCGGCGACATATCGAGGTCGCCCAAGTCGAGCGAGCTGTGGTCGAGAAATACTGCGCGGCTTGTGTTACTCATCAGCTGTACCTTTATTTGCTGACCCAGGTGGGGGTAAGGTTGCGAGCCTAACAGACCGACTCGCTGTCGCGGAGGCCCCATGTACTGGACAGAATTCTTCACCGTGGCGCTAATCCATCTACTGGCGGTGGCCAGCCCCGGTCCGGATTTCGCCATCGTGGTGCGCGAGAGCGTGGCCTTTGGCCGGCGTGCCGGGATGTTCACCGCGCTGGGCGTGGGCAGCGGGATCTTCGTGCATGTGGCCTATTCGCTGCTCGGCATCGGCCTGATCGTGTCGCAATCGATCGTGCTGTTCAATGCCTTGAAATGGCTGGCGGCCGCCTACCTGCTGTACATCGGCGTCAAGGCGCTGCGCGCCAAACCGGCTGATCCGGCCAGCGCCGAAGCGAGCCTGGCGGCGGGCGCACGTTCGCCGCGCGCGGCCTTTGTCGCGGGCTTCGTCACCAATGGCCTGAATCCCAAGGCAACGCTGTTTTTCCTGTCCTTGTTCACCGTGGTGATCGATCCGCATACCCCGCTGGCGGTACAGGGCGGTTACGGGATCTATCTGGCGCTGGCGACGGCGCTGTGGTTCTGCCTGGTGGCGCTGTTGTTCAGCCAGCGCCGGGTGCGCGCCGGCTTCGCCCGCCTCGGCCATTGGTTCGACCGGTTGATGGGCGCGGTGCTGGTGGGGCTGGGCGCCAAATTGGCGTTCAGCGAGATGCGTTGATTGGTTGCCGACGAAAACGCCCCGCAGCTGCGGGGCGTTTTCGTTAGGGCGAGGTGGTTACAGCAATTCGACCGCCACTGCGGTGGCCTCGCCGCCGCCGATGCACAGCGAGGCGATGCCGCGTTTGCCGCCGGTGTTCTGCAGCGCATTGATCAGGGTCAGGATGATCCGCGAGCCGGTCGAGCCGACCGGGTGGCCCTGGGCGCAGGCACCGCCATAGACGTTGACCTTGGCATGCTCCAGGCCGTGCTCGCGCATCGCCAGCATGGTGACCATGGCGAAGGCCTCGTTGATCTCGAACAGGTCGACCTGATCCTTGCTCCAGCCGGTCTTCTTCAGCAGGTTGCCGATGGCGCCGATCGGCGCGAGGGTGAATTCGCTTGGGTCCTGACTCTGGGTGGCATGCCCGGCGATCCGGGCCAGTGGCTTGAGGCCGCGTCTGTCGGCCTCATCGGCGGTCATCAGCAACAGCGCCGAAGCGCCGTCGGAGATCGAGCTGGCATTGGCCGCGGTAATAGTGCCGCCCTTGCAAAACGCCGGTCGCAGGCTGGGGATTTTCTCCAGGTTGGCGCTCAGCGGCTGCTCGTCGTCCTTCACCAACACTTCGCCCTTGCGGGTGCTGACGCTGATCGGGACGATCTCGGCGGCCAGCGCGCCGGCGGCGATGGCGGCCTGGGCGCGTTTCAGCGACTCGATGGCGTAGGCATCCATCTCTTCGCGGCCGATGCCGTATTTATCCGCGGTGTCCTGGGCGAAGGAGCCCATCAGGCGGCCCGTGCGGGCGTCCTCCAGGCCGTCGAGGAACATGTGGTCCTTGATTTCGCCGTGGCCCATGCGCAGGCCGCTGCGGACCTTTTCCAGAATGTAGGGGGCGTTGGACATGCTCTCCATGCCGCCGGCGACCATCACCTTGTTGCTGCCGGCCTTGAGCAGGTCGTGGGCCAGCATCACCGCCTTCATGCCCGAGCCGCACAGCTTGTTGATCGTGGTGCAGCCGGTGGCGGCGGGTAGGCCGGCATTCAGTGCGGCCTGGCGCGCCGGGCCTTGCTTGAGGCCGGCGGGCAGCACGCAGCCCATGATCACTTCTTCCACGTCGGCGGCGGGGATGCCGGCGCGGCCGACCGCTGCGCGGATGGCGGCCGCGCCCAACTCCACTGCGGAGACGCTGGACAGGCTGCCCTGGAAGCCGCCCATCGGCGTGCGGGCGCCGCTGACGATGACGATATCGGCATTTCAGTTACCTCTATAGATGAATGTGCTGAAGATTGGGTCTAACGCGACCGATTGGTCTTGTCGATTCTATCGTGTGACCAAAGCTCGTAAAAAGGTCGTGCGGCAAATCATTCTTTTGACTGATTTGCCCGGCCAGCGGGCGCTCTAGAGTCGCTGGCATCGAAAAAACAATAGTTCAGCAGACAGGTGCCTTCATGTTGCAAACCCGCATCATTCCACCCGCCGCCAATGCCCATCCCTATCCCTTGCTGATCAAGAGTCTGCTGCTGTCCGGTGGGCGCTATGAGAAAACCCGCGAAATCGTCTACCGTGATCGCGTGCGCTACAGCTATGCGACCTTCAATGAGCGGGTCGCGCGACTGGCCAACGTCCTGTCGAACGCCGGGGTCAAGGCGGGCGATACCGTGGCGGTGATGGATTGGGACAGCCACCGTTACCTCGAGTGCATGTTCGCCATCCCCATGCTCGGCGCGGTGCTGCACACCATCAACATCCGCCTGTCGCCGGAGCAGATCCTCTACACCATGAACCACGCCGAGGACAGGTTCGTCCTGGTCAACAGCGAGTTCGTGCCGCTATACAACGGCATCGCCAGCCAATTGAGCACGGTGGAGAAAACCCTGCTGCTGACCGATGCCGAGGAGAAAAGCGCCGAGTTGCCGGGCCTGGTCGGCGAGTACGAGCAGCTGCTGGCGGCCGCCAGCCCGAGCTATGCGTTCGCCGATTTCGACGAGAACTCGGTGGCCACCACCTTCTACACCACCGGCACCACGGGCAATCCTAAGGGCGTCTACTTCAGCCACCGGCAACTGGTGCTGCACACCCTGTCCATGGCCAGCACCCTGGGCAGCCTGGACAGCATCCGCCTGCTGGGCACCGACGATGTCTATATGCCGGTCACCCCGATGTTCCACGTGCATGCCTGGGGTGTGCCCTATGTGGCGACCATGCTGGGGATCAAGCAGGTCTATCCGGGGCGCTACGAGCCGGAGATGCTGGTCCAGCTGATCCGGCAGGAGAGGGTCACCTTCTCCCACTGCGTGCCGACCATCCTGCAGATGCTGATCAACTGCCCGAGCGCCCAGGGCTACGACTTTGGCGGCTTGCGCATGATCATTGGCGGCAGCGCCCTGAACCGCGCCCTGTACGACGCCGCCCAGGCGCGCGGTATCCAGCTGACCGCCGCCTATGGCATGTCGGAAACCTGCCCGCTGATTTCCTGCGGCTACCTCAACGAACAGTTGCGCGCGGGTAGCGAGGACGAGCGCATCACCTACCGCATCAAGGCGGGTGTGCCGGTGCCGCTGGTCGACGCGGCGATCATGGACGTCGATGGCAAGATGCTCCCGGCGGACGGCGAGTCCCAGGGCGAGTTGGTGTTGCGTGCGCCCTGGCTGACCCAGGGCTATTTCCGCGAGCCGGAAAAGGGCCAGGAGCTCTGGGAGCATGGCTGGCTGCACACCGGCGATGTGGCGACCATCGACAGCATGGGCTTCATCGAGATTCGCGACCGGATCAAGGACGTGATCAAAACCGGCGGCGAATGGATCTCCTCGCTGGAGCTGGAAGACTTGATCAGTCGCCATTCAGCCGTGCGCGAAGTGGCGGTGGTCGGCGTGGCCGATCCGCAGTGGGGCGAGCGGCCGTTCGCCTTGCTGGTGCTGCGCGACGGCCAGACCCTGGATGCCAAAGGCCTCAAGGAGCACCTCAAGCCTTACGTCGAGCAGGGCCATATCAACAAGTGGGCGATTCCCACGCAGATCGCGCTTGTTACGGAAATTCCCAAGACCAGTGTCGGCAAGCTGGATAAAAAACGCATTCGCGTGGATATCGCGCAGTGGCAGGCGACCGGTTGTGCGTTTCTCTCCACCCTGTGAGTCCCGGTAGTGACAGCTTGGAAAAGTGACTACTCAGTCAAACAAGCGTTTGGCTTGCTAATTGCTCTTTTCCAGCCATTCTTGGCTCGTGGCGGCTTGGGCAAGCCCGTCGAAACCTGCGAGCCAGAGTGCCTGGGGCTGCAAATCACACTTTCGAGGGATCAAGCAGTACTACCCGCTGGCTATAGTCCGCACCATCCATAACAAAAAAGTACATGGAGTAGCGTCGATGACAAACACCAAGCAAACCTGGCGCCTGGCGAAACTGCCACTGGCCGTCAGCCTCGCATCCACCCTCGCCGCGCCGGCATTCGGCGTGACTTTCAATATCGGCGAAATCGAAGGGCAGTTCGACTCTGCATTGTCCGTCGGTGCCAGCTGGTCGGTACGCGGTGCCGATCCAGATCTGATCGGTGTGAACAACGGCGGGGATGGTCTGTCGCAAACCTCCGACGATTCGCACCTGAACTTCAAGAAAGGCGAAACCTTTTCGAAGATCTTCAAAGGTATTCACGACCTCGAGTTGAAGTACGGCGATACCGGTGTGTTCGTCCGCGGTAAATACTGGTACGACTTCGAACTGAAAGACGAAAGTCGTCTGTTCAAGGACATCGACGACCACAACCGCAAAGAGGGTGCGCAGGCCTCCGGTGCCGAAATTCTCGACGCCTTCGTGTACCACAACTACGCCATCGCCGATCAGCCGGGTTCGGTCCGTCTGGGCAAGCAGGTGGTCAGCTGGGGCGAAAGCACCTTTATCCTGAACAGCATCAACTCGATCAACCCAGTTGATGTGTCAGCTTTCCGCCGTCCCGGCGCCGAGATCAAGGAAGGCTTGATTCCGGTCAACATGTTCTTCGTGCAACAGAGCCTGACCGACAACCTTTCCATGGAGGCGTTCTACCAATTGGAGTGGGATCAGACCGTAGTGGATAACTGCGGTACGTTCTTCGCCCAGCCGGATGTGATCGCCGATGGCTGCGACCAGAACTTGGCGGTGCTGAGCCCTGCTCTCGGGGCATTGTCCGGATTCGCTGCCGCACAAGGATTCGGTTATCAAACGACCTCCGAGGGCGTAATAGTGCCTCGCGGCGGCGATCGAGATGCACGCGATAGCGGACAGTGGGGCACGGCCTTCCGTTATTTCGCCGAGGAGCTGGATACCGAGTTCGGCGCCTACTTCATGAACTACCACAGCCGTGCGCCGGTGTTCAGCGCCACCGGTGCTCCTGCCGAGGCTTTCGCTGCCGCCGGCGCAGCTACCGCCGGATTGGCTGGCGCACAGGTAGCAGCTCAGTGCGCCTCTTTAGGTGGTGCCTGCGCCAACCCTGCCGTACTCGCCGGGGTACAAGCCGCTGTACTGGGCAGCCCCGCATTCCAGAGAGCCGCCAGAGGGCTGGCTTCTGCAACCGTCGCGGGTAACTCCCAGTACTTCGTCGAGTATCCGGAAGATATCCAGCTGTATGGCCTGAGCTTCTCCACCACCCTGCCCACCGGCACCGCCTGGAGCGGCGAGGTCAGCTACCGGCCGAACGCGCCGGTGCAGCTGAACACCACCGACATCCTGTTCGCCGGCCTGACTCCGCTGGGGAACCCGAATATATCGGTGCTTGAGGGGACGCCGGGCACCGACCTGCATGGCTATCGCCGCAAGGAAATCACTCAGTTCCAAACCACCTTCACGCACTTCTTCGATCAGGTCATGGGCGCCTCGCGTCTGACCCTGGTCGGCGAGATCGGCGTGAGCCATGTCGGTGGGTTGGAGAGCACTTCCGAAGCCCGCTATGGTCGTGATCCGGTGTACGGCCCCGGCCCGCTGCCAGGTGGTACTTGCGAAGTCTTGAACACCGGCACCCTGGGCAGTGCGACCGCCGAAAACGTCAGCAAGTACTGCGAGGACGACGGTTTCGTCACCAGCACTTCCTGGGGCTACCGTGCACGCGCGATCTGGGAATACCCGGATGCACTCGCTGGCGTCAACCTGAAACCCAGCGTGTCCTGGTCGCATGACGTCGACGGCTACGGCGCCAACGGTGTGTTCAACGAAGGCGCCAAGGCCGTCAGCCTGGGCCTGGATGCTGACTATCAGAACACCTACAACGCCAGCTTGTCCTACACCGATTTCTTCGGCGGCGACTACAACACTTTGATCGACCGCGACTTCGTTGCATTCAGCGTCGGCATGAACTTCTAAGCGGCCAGGAATTTTGAGGAAGACCCTGTATATGAAAACAACAAAAAGTCTGTTGCAAACCGGCGCGCTGGCCCTCTCGCTGTTGGCCAGCAGCGTCATGGCGGCGGTATCGCCGGACGAAGCTGCCAAGCTGGGCACCAGCCTGACCCCGGTCGGTGCCGAGATGGCGGGCAATGCCGATGGCTCGATCCCGGCCTGGACCGGCGGTCTGCCGGCCAGCGCCGGTACTGCCGACGCCGCCGGTTTCCTTTCTGATCCGTTCCCCGGCGAGCAGCCGCTGTTCACCATCACCGCGCAGAACGTGGACCAGTACAAGGACAAGCTGACCCCCGGCCAGCTGGCGATGTTCAAGCGTTATCCGGACAGCTACAAGATGCCGGTGTATCCGAGCCATCGAACGGCGGCCATGCCCGACTTCGTCTATGAGGCGACCAAGAAGAACGCGGTCAATACCAAGCTGGTCGAGGGCGGTAACGGCCTGGAGAACTTCGACCAGGCCAACCCCTTCCCGATCCCGAAGGATGGCCTGGAAGCGATCTGGAACCACATCACCCGTTACCGTGGTGGCAGCGTCAAGCGTCTGGTGACCCAGGCCACTCCGCAGGCCAACGGCTCCTACAGCATGGTCTACTTCCAGGACGAGTTCACCTTCCGTGGCGCGCTCAAGGATGCCGACACCAGCAAGCCGAGCAACATCTTGTTCTACTTCAAGCAGCGGGTGACCGCGCCGTCGCGTCTGGCCGGCAACGTGCTGCTGGTGCACGAGACCCTGAACCAGGTCAAGGAGCCGCGCCTGGCCTGGCTGTATAACGCCGGCCAGCGTCGTGTGCGGCGTGCCCCGCAGGTGTCCTACGACGGTCCGGGTACCGCCGCCGACGGCCTGCGCACGTCCGACAACTTCGACATGTACAACGGCGCGCCGGACCGCTACGAGTGGAAGCTGAATGGCAAGAAGGAAATCTACATCCCCTACAACGCCTACAAGCTGGACTCGCCGAAGCTGAAGTATGACGAGGTGATCAAGGCTGGCCATATCAATCAGGACCTGACTCGTTACGAGCTGCACCGCGTCTGGCACGTGACCGCGACCCTCAAGTCCGGCGAGCGTCACATCTATGCCAAGCGTGACTTCTTCATCGACGAGGATACCTGGCAGGCAGCCGCCATCGACCACTACGACGGTCGCGGTACCCTGTGGCGCGTGGCCGAGGCGCATGCCCAGTACTACTACGACAAGCAAGTGCCGTGGTATACCCTGGAGGCCCTGTATGACCTGCTGTCCGGCCGCTACCTGGCCCTCGGTATGAAGAACGAGGAGAAGAGCTCCTACGAGTTCGGCTACCCGGCCAAGGAAAGCGATTACACCCCGGCTGCACTGCGTCAGGCTGGCGTGCGTTAACCGCCGTTGCTGCAACACCGAAAGCCGGCCCTTTGGGCCGGCTTTTTGCTTTTCGCGCTTGGGTAATGATTTGTTTCAGTGCGGGTCCCCGGGCTTCAATTCATTCGGTTAAGTCGCTAGTCTGCTGCTGGTTCGCGCCTGAACTGGCAATGACCTAATAAGAGCCGGATGATGACCGATCTGACGCCCATTGCGCCTTTAACCAGTAGCACCGAATCTTTGGGGGACAGCCGTTTTTTTCGTCCGCCACTGCCTTCCAGCCACGTACCGCGGCCGCGTCTGTGCGAGCGGCTGGCCGAGGGGGTGGCGGGACGTTTACTGTTGGTCAGCGCACCGGCGGGCTTCGGCAAGAGTTCCCTGGCCAGTGAGTTTTGCCAGACGCTGCCCGACTGCTGGCGCAGCCTTTGGCTGGGCCTGAGCCAGCGCGACAGCGATCCGGGGCGTTTTCTCGAGCGTTTGCTGGCCGGCTTGCAGCAGTTCTACCCCGGGTTGGGGGAAGAGGCCCAGGCACTGCTGCGCATGCGCCAACGTCACCAACCCTTCGCCTTCGAGCAGTGGCTCGATGACCTGCTCGATGAGCTGGGCGAGCGCCTGGAGCCGACGGCGCCCGTGCTGCTGGTGCTGGACGATTACCATCTGGCCCAGGGCGCGGTGCTCGATCGCTGCCTGCAGTTTTTCCTCAATCATTTGCCGGCCGGTTTGCTGTTGCTGGTGACCAGTCGCCAGCGGCCGGACTGGCACCTGGCCCGTTTGCGTTTGTCCCGGCAACTGCTGGAGCTGCAGGAGCAGGATCTGCGCCTGACCGAGGAGGAGACCCGAGCCCTGCTCAACAGCCAGGGCGCCCAGCTCAGTGGTCCGGTCCTGGAGGAGTGGCGCCAGCGCAGCGAAGGCTGGGTCGCGGGCCTGCGTCTGTGGCTGCTGACCCGCCAGCAGGCCGAGGACGAGAGCCTGGAACGGGTGCCCCAGGGGGACGAGGGGCTGATCCGCGAATACCTGCTGGAGGAAGTGATCGAGCAGCAGCCGGCCGAGGTGCAGAGCTTTCTGTTCGATACCGCCTGCCAGGAGCGTTTCTGCGTCGAGCTCTGCGATGCCTTGCGCGAGCAGCATGACAGTGCGGCGATCATCCAGCATTTGCAGACCCATCAGGTCTTTCTGGTGCCCCTGGACGAGCAGGGACAATGGTTCCGTTACCACCACCTGTTCTCCGATTTGCTGCGCTCGCGCCCGGCAGCGCAACTGAGCCAGTCCCAGGCGGCCCTGCATCTGCGTGCCTGCCGCTGGTTCAGCGCCCAGGGCTTGCATGACGAAGCGGTCGATCAGGCGTTGCGCGCGGGCCAGCCGGAAGTGGCGGCCAACCTGGTGCAGAACCTGTCCGAGGAGCAGTTGCTCGGTGAGCAGAATGTCGCACGCCTGCTGCGCTGGAAGATGGACCTGCCCGATAGCCTGTTGGCCAGTACGCCGCGCCTGGTGGTGTTGTACAGCTGGGCGTTGGCCCTGGCTTGCCAGTTGGATGCCGCCGAGGAGCTGAGCCAGCAGCTGGCGCGTTTCCTGCCGGCCCCCGGGCGCGACGAGCAGGAGGATCTGCTGGCCCAGTGGCTGGCCCTGTCCGGAGTGATCGCCCGTGGCCGCGGGCAAGTGGCCGCGGCCGAGCGTCATTGCAGCGAAGCCCTGGCGCTGCTCAGCGCCAAGCGTTGTGGGCCGCGTCTGTTGTGCCTGACGACGCTGGCCAACCTGGCCATGACCAAGGGTGATCTATGGCGTGCCCGAGGCCTCAACCGCGAGGCGTTGGAGCTGGCGCAGCGGGTCGGCAATCCGCTGTTCGAGGGCTTGGCCCACGCCGAGCGGGCGCGCGTGCTGCAGGCGCGCGGCGAGGTCAAGCGGGCCCTGGACGAGGTGCGGCTGGGCGCGGATCGGCTGCAGGAGCTGGCGGTGCAGCGGGTGTATTCGGTGCGTGCGCGGCTGAACCTGTACGAGGGCTATCTGCTCAGTGTCTCGCTCGAGACCCAGGCGGCCCGGACCAAATTGTTGGCCGGCATCGGTGAGGCGCGCGCCTGCCGCGACGTCAGCCTGCTGGTGGGGTACTGCGTGCTGGCCGGGGTGGAGGGGCGCGAGGGGCGTCTCGGCGAGGCCTTCGCCCAACTGGCCGAGGCCGAGCGGTTGATGCACGCCTGGGACGTTCCGCCGATCTACTATCTGGCGATGATCACGGTGGTCAAGTGCGAGCTGTGGCTGTCCCAGGGCCAGTTGGAGTTGGCCGCGGTCTGGCTGGAGCGGCTGGCCGAGACCTACTGTGGTGAAACACCCGGCGCGGCCCCCGAGTTCCACCCGCAGCTGGCCCTGCATATCGAACTGCAGCAGGCGGCGCTCGAGCGCCTGCAGGGCCTCCTGGAGGCCGCCGAGCGGCGCCTGTGCGCGCTCAGCCAGCGTGCGCAGTCCGCGTCGGGGCAGTTGTTCGTGGTTGCCGCCCAAGTACAGTTGGCCCTGCTGCTCAAGGCGTCCGGGCGCGACCGGGAGGCCGCCAGCTGGCTGGTCAGCAGCCTGGAGGCGGCGCAGGGTGGCGCCCTGCTGCCTTACCAGGAGTTGTTCGCCCACCAGCCGCAGTGGTTGCGTGAGCAGCTGGCGGCACGCCCGGATTGCGTCGTGGCCGCCACGTTGCTCAAGTACCTGCCGCAGGCCCAGGACGGGCAGCAGGCCGGGCGCGACAGCCAGTCGACCGAGGCCTTGAGTTCGCGCGAGTTGGCCGTGTTGCAGCTGATCGCCCAGGGCTGCTCGAATCAGCAGATCAGCGAGCGGCTGTTTATCTCGCTGCATACGGTGAAAACCCATGCCCGCCATATCAACGGCAAGCTGGGGGTCGAGCGCCGTACCCAGGCGGTGGCCTGTGCCAAGGGCCTGGGCTTATTGCGCTGAGCTGCCCGGCGCCGGCAGGGACAGGTCCAGCTCGCTCGCCGCTTTCCCGGGCTGGCCGGCCGCCTGCGCCAGCGTGGCCTGCATATCGCGCTGAAGCCCACTCAGCACCGGCAGTAGGTCGGCCATGCTGCGGCGCACTTCCTCGTAGGCATGCCGATCGGCGAGCTGCGCGATGCGCTCCAGCAACTGTTCGCGCACCCCGCCACCCAGATGCACGAACAGCTCCGGCAACTGCTTGGCCAATTCGGCGCTGTAGAGCACCAGCTCCTCGCGGCCGAACTGCTGGGTCAGGCCCAGGTAGTCCAGGGCGCTGGAGGTGAGCATGGCGGCGGCGGCCTTGGTTTCCTGCAAGCCCTGCAGGCGCACCGGATTGCGCTGTTCGCTGTGCGACAGGGTCATCCAGAACTCGGTGGTGAGGGTGAACAGCACCACCTGCTGGCGCAGCGAGTAGGTCATCAGCCCGAGGGCTTCGGCGGCGTAAGGTTGCTGCGCGGCACGGAAATCGAAATACAGGCGCATCAACTCCTTGAGCCGGAACAGCGCCTCGCGCGCCTCGTTCTGGCGCAGCTCCAGCGGCGCATAGATATTCAACTGCGGGCGGAAGTTCTCCTCGCTGACCATGCGCTGGTAGATCGGCCCGGTGAACTCGCCGCTGCGCCGGGGCAGGGCATTGACCTGGCTGCCGTCGACCTTCTCCAGCGCCTCGAGCAACTGCTGGTAATCGGCGCTGTTCCACGGCTTGTGGATGTCGGGGATCTTCTGTCCGAGATAGAACAGCTCGGCCGCATGCAGCGGGCGCAGCAGCATGATCAGCAAAACCGGCAAAAGGATGGCCAGCGGCCAGAGCAGGCGGCGTGTTAGCGTGTTCGGCACAAAGATAATCCTGCGGACAAGGCGTAGCCCAGAGTAACCAGCCCGGGCCCGCGCGTCACCCGCGCCTTGGTTGGGGCATACACGATGGAATTGACCGAACTGGGCGCGCTCCGCGCGGTATTCGAGGACCTCGGCGGCCATGGCGCCGTCGCACGGCAGCAGGAGCAGGTGGGCGAGGGGCCGCTGGTTGGTCATCTGCAGCGCACCAATATCCAACTGGCGGCGATACCGGTATTCGTTCGCAAGGGCCTGGCCGAGACCACGGTCAACGACCTGTTGGCCGCCGCCAATGTCTCGCGGCGCACCTTCTACAAGTACTTCCAGAACAAGATGGAGGTGCTCGAAGGCATCTACCAGACCGCGGTGCTGTTGCTGCTCGCACGCTTTCGCGAGATGCGCCGCGTCGCCGGTAGCCCCGAGGCCTGGCTGGGCGCGATGGTCGAGCGGTTTTTCGATTACCACCTGGCGGTCGGGCCGATCATCCGCCTGATGCAGGAAGAGGCCCTGCGCGCCGACTCGCCCCTCGCCGCACACCGCCAGCGCGCCCATGTGGAGATGGCGCGGCTGCTTGCCGAGCGCCTGGAGGGACCCGGGCTCCAGCGCGATCCGCTGACTTACCGTGCGCTGCTGTGGGCCATGGAGGCGGCGTCGCTGGAGCTGCTGGCGCGTGCCGCCAGTCGCGCCGAGATCGAGCAGGCCAAACAGGTACTCGGCGAGTTGCTGATCGCCTCGCTGTGCCCCCGCTCAACCTAGGTTAGGCGCCCTCCGGCCACCCGCGTGCTCTGATAAACGGTGCTGCAACAGCCTGTTGCGCTTGCCCGATAACAACAATCCCGAGGTGCTCGCATGTCCGCTTCCAGTCTTTCGCTGTCGCCGCCGCTGGCGGCTGGCTTCGCCCGTCTTGGCTTCGGTGCCCTGCCGCTGGAGCGCCTGAAAGCCCGCTATGGCAGCGCCGAGAGCGGCTCGCGCTATATCGAGCTGGATGGCTTCAACCTGCATTACCGCGACGAAGGCCGCCGCGACAAGCCGGCGCTGGTGCTGATCCATGGCGTGGTGGCGTCCCTGCACACCTGGGACGGCTGGGTGCAGGCATTCGCCGCGGATTACCGGATCATCCGCTTCGATGTGCCGGGCTTCGGCCTGACCGGGCCGGCACGCGACGGCCAGTATTCGGCCGAGCGGATGATCAAGGTGTTCGGCCTGCTGCTCGATTACCTCGGGGTGAGCAAGGCGTCGATCGCCGGCAACTCGCTCGGCGGTTACATCGCCTGGAACTTCGCCCTGGCCCAGCCGCAGCGGGTCGACAAGCTGGTGCTGATCGACCCGGCCGGCTATCCCATGCGCAAGGTGCCGTGGATGATCGCCGCCGCCGCATTGCCCGGCGCCACCCTGGCCATGCCGCTGTGGATGCCGCGCGCGCTGATCGCCCAGGGTATCAAGGAGGTTTACGGCGAACCGGCGCGGATCAAGCCGGGGGTGGTCGATCGCTACAACGACCTGAGCCGCCGCCCCGGCAATCGGCGGGCGATGCTGGAGATCTTCCGCGTGCTGCTCAAGGTCAACCAGGCGGAACTGCACGGCACCCCGGCGCGAGTGGCGCAGCTCAAGGCGCCGACCCTGCTGCTATGGGGCGAGCGTGACCGCTGGATTTCGCCCCGGCATGTGCCGTTGTGGCAACAGGACCTGCCGGGTATCCAGGTGAAGACCTACCCCGGCGTCGGGCATATCCCGATGGAGGAAATTCCCCAGCAAAGCGCCGCCGATGCGCTGCGTTTTCTTCAGGCCTAAGGGCCAGACCGTAGGGTGCGCGGGGCCGCCTACGCCTCAAGCGCCGACGCCTGGATGCACACCCTAATGTGGCATAGCCAACAAAAAGGGAGCCTTTCGGCTCCCTGGTCGACTGCCCGCGGCCTAGGCCGTGCTGGGCTCCAGCTGCGGGTCGAACTCGGTGCGGGTCCGGTAGAGCAGCTCCAGGTTGTTGTGCTGCCAGGGGTGGAAGTCCTCCCTGAAGAAGTCCCTGTAGGTGCCGAGCAGCGGTCGGAGTACGCCGTGCTTGCCCCACATCCACTGCAGGCCGTCGCGCCAGACCCGCCAGTTCCACAGCAGCCCGTCGCGCTTGAGCATGTGCACCAGACCGCGACTGGTGTCGAGGACGAAAAACCAGGTGGCCATGAGCATGGCCCGGCGCAGCAGTTTGCGGTTGCCGCAGACCTGGTTGTAGACGTCGAAGGCCACCGCCTTGTGCTCGGTTTCCTCCAGCGCATGCCAGCGCCACAGGCGGGCCATGGTCGGGTGGGCGCCGGCCAGGTAGCGCGGCTCCTCGAGCAGGCCGTCGGCCAGGATCGCGGTGATATGTTCCAGCGCCGCGGTGGCCGCCAACCGGCGCTGTGGCGAGAGCTTTTTCTGGGTGTAGCGGATCCGTACCTGGGCGCGCCGCTCGATCGCGGCGATGTCGTAGCCCAGGTCGCGCAAGCGATTGCTGTATTCCAGGTGCTCGCGGCTGTGATGGCCTTCCTGGCCGATGAAACCGCGGATCTGCTCCTGCAGCAGCGGGTCGTCGATCTGCTCGCGGAAGTGGCGTACCGAGTCGATGAAGAAGCGCTCGCCGTCGGGAAACAGCACCGACATGGCGTCGAACCAGTGGCTCTTGAAGGCGTCGCCGCCGTGCCAATGCCGAGGCAGTGGATTGGGCAAGTCAAAATCCATGTGCCGCGGACGAATCTGCAAACCTGCTGGAGTGGTGCTGACCATGCTGACTCCCTGAGTCTGTGACCTGAGCAGGCTTGCACTATGGGATGGCCGGACGGCTCGGCAAAGGTTAACAACAGCCAATATTAGGGTCATTTCCGGCCAGCAGGTCGGCAGGCAAGAAATCAGGACATCGGAGAATGCCGGACTGCTGCCTTCATCCGTTCTCCCCAGGCCATGCGGTTCCCCAATCAGCCATGAGCTTTGCCAGGACAGCCTATCGCGCTGCCGCAAGGCGGCATTTACGCCAAACATTCGAAAAGATAGAACGATCGTCCAATAAATGCATTGCCGATTTTCAAGGAGCAGGGTTATCTTCTGTCGCTAGGAATACAGGTCATTTATGGCCATTAGCCAATAAGAACAAGATGAAATCCTTGCTCAAGCTCACTAGCGAATTGGTCCCGGTGGCCTACGTCTCGGCCTTGCTGGATCTGGTCGAGGAATTCGATGTGCCGCGCGGCCTGCTGTTCGCCGAGGCGCGGGTGCGCCCCGAGGTACTGGACAATCCACAGGGGCGCCTGTCCTTTCTCGACTTCCACCAACTGGCCGGTTGCGCGCTGCAGCGCTGCGCCGAACCGGCCCTGGGGTTGCTGCTGGGCCAGCGCCTGAACGTCTCGACCCATGGCATCCTCGGTTACGCCGTGCTGTCCAGCGCCAACCTCGGCAAAGCCATCCAGTTCGCCCTGAAGTACTACCGCGTGCTGGGCCTGACCTACGAGTTGGAGCTGGTCGAACTGGACGACCGCGTCGAGTTGCGCGCCCGCGAATCCATGCCGCTCGGCGCCCTCAGCCGCTTCGCTGCCGAAGGCCTTTTGAGCAGTCTGTACGGCATTGCGCGCTTCCTGGTCGGCGAGCGCCTGCAGGCGGTCGCAGTGGGCTTCGCCCACGCCGCGCCGAACTATGCCGAGCGCTATACCGAGGTGTTTGGCGTGCCGGCGGCGTTCGACCAGCCCTATCATCGCCTGAGCATGCCCAGGTCCTACCTGGCGCGGCCCATGGCCCTGGCCAACCCGGCGACGGTGCAGATGTGCGAGCAGCAATGCGAGGCGCTGCTGGCCAGCCTGGACGTGCAGGATGGCCTGCTGACCCGGGTGCGACGTTTGCTGCTGGCCCGTCCCGGCGATTTCCCCGACCTGGAAAGCGCCGCCCGGGCGCTGCACACCAGCGGCCGCAGCCTGCGCCGGCACCTGTCGAGCATGGGCACCGGCTACCAGCAGGTGCTCGACGAGGTGCGCAAGAGCCTGGCGCTGCAATACCTCACCACCACCCACCTGCCGCTGTATGAGATCGCCTATCTGCTGGGCTTCAACGACCCGTCGAACTTTCGTCGCGCCTTCAAGAAGTGGACGGGTAAGCTACCCAGCGACTACCGCATCGAGGAGTGACCGATGAACACCGCCACAGCCCCCGCGCTGATCCGCGAAACCTTCCCCGTCGGGCCTTTGCAGTGCAACTGCACGATCATCGGCGACCCCGTGACCAAGCAGGCCATAGTGGTCGATCCCGGCGGCAATCCGGAGCTGATCATGGCGCGCCTCGAGGCCCACGGGCTCAAGGTGGTCAGCATCATCCACACCCATGCCCACCTCGATCACTTCCTCGCCTCCGGGCAGATGAAGGAGAAGACCGGCGCGACCCTGCACCTGCACAAGGAGGATCAGTTCCTCTGGGACAACCTGGAGATGCAGTGCCGCATGTTTGGCGTGCCCTACACGCCGGTGCCGGCGCCGGATCGCTGGCTGGCCGACGATGAGGCGCTGGCCTGTGGCTGCGGCGTGGCGCTGCACACCCCGGGGCACACGCCGGGCTCGATGAGCTTCTGGTTCCCCCAGGACAAGCTGCTGATCGCCGGCGACACCCTGTTCCGCCGCGGCATCGGTCGCACCGACTTGTGGGGCGGCGATTACCCGACCATCGAGCGCTCGATCAAGCAGCGCCTGTACCGCCTGGACGAGGATGCCACCGTGGTCACCGGCCACGGGCCGAACACCCGCTTGGGCGATGAAATGCGCGAGAACCCTTTTGTCCGCGCCTGACGGCGAATGCCGGGCGGCTGGCTAAACTGATGGTCTGATCAACTTTCCGGAGAGTCCCCATGCATCGCACACCCCTGATAGTGGCTAGCTGCTGTGCCGCCCTGCTGGCGGGGTGCGCCTCGCAGAACCCCTACGACAACCAGCCGCCGAGCTCCAACAAGACCGCCACCTACGGCGGCCTCGGCGCCCTGGCTGGCGCGGCCGCGGGTGCCTTGATCAGCCATGACGACCGTGGCAAGGGCGCGCTGATCGGCGCCGCGGTCGGCGGTGCAGCGGGTGCCGGCTACGGCTACTACGCCGACAAGCAGGAGCAGGAGCTGCGCCGCAGCATGCAAGGGACCGGCGTGCAGGTGCAGCGTGAGGGCGACGTGATCCAGTTGATCATGCCGGGCAACATCACCTTCGCCACCGACTCGGCAGAGATCGCCAGCAG
The DNA here is from genome assembly GCF_900100495.1 of Pseudomonas benzenivorans. GTDB lineage: Bacteria > Pseudomonadota > Gammaproteobacteria > Pseudomonadales > Pseudomonadaceae > Aquipseudomonas > Aquipseudomonas benzenivorans. Next base: position 98,945 of record NZ_FNCT01000016.1, on the reverse strand, counting down.
CTTCTACGCGCCGTTGAACAACCTGGCCAACTCGTTCCGCCAGTACCAGCAGAACAGCATCGAGATCGTCGGCCATACCGACAGTACCGGCAGCCACGCCTACAACATGGGCTTGTCGCAGCGCCGGGCGCAGAGCGTGGCCAGCTACCTGGCCGCGCAGGGGGTCGAGCAGACGCGCCTGAGCACCCGCGGCATGGGCCCGGACCAGCCGCTGGCGAGCAATGCCTCGGCCGAGGGGCGGGCGCAGAATCGCCGGGTCGAGGTGACCCTGCGGCCACTGGCGGGCGTGCAATAGCGCCTGGACGCTTGCTTGACGGTTATGCTGCGCGTCGCACTTCGCCGGTACCGCGGCTGCTAAGCTGGCGCGGAACTTCGGCCGGCTCGACGGCTCGAAGGTCTCGGCGTGATGCCCGACACCAGAACAACTGTTAAGGAAGAATCTATGAAGCACTGGCGTAACCTGACCGCCCTGGCGGCCGGCGTGGCCCTGTTGGCCGGCTGTACCACCAACCCCTACACCGGCGAACGCGAAGCCGGCAAGGCGGGCATCTACGGCGGTGTCGGCGCGGTGACCGGCGCGGTCATCGGCGCGGCCACCGCGAGCAAGAAGGACCGTGCCAAGGGCGCGCTGATCGGCGCGGCAGTCGGCGGCGCCGCCGGTGGTGGCTATGGCTACTACGTCGATACCCAGGAGGCCAAGCTGCGCCAGACCCTGCAGGGCACCGGCGTGCAGGTGCAGCGCAACGGCGATGACCTGAAGCTGATCATGCCGGGCAATATCACCTTCGCCAGCAACTCGGCGGACATTTCCAGCGGCTTCTACCCGACCCTGAATTCCCTGGTCACGGTGTTCAAGGAGTTCGACAAGAACGGCGTCGACATCGTCGGCCACACCGACAGCACCGGCTCGCAGGAGCTCAACCAGAACCTGTCGAATCGCCGCGCGCAGAGCGTCGCCGCCTACCTGAGCGGCAATGGCGTGCCGCCGGCACGGATCACCTCCTACGGCGCCGGGCCGAGCCAGCCGATCGCCAGCAACGCCAGCGAAGCCGGTCGCGCGCAAAATCGCCGGGTCGAGATCAACCTGCGTCCGCTGTAAGCCTGCAACAAACGCCCTTGATAGAGAAAGGCCCCAATAAACACGGGGCTTTTCTGCCGCCTGTCGACTCCCTGCTGGCCAAAGGCCGGTCGTTGAATTCCTGACTAGAATGCTTTTGAGGGCCTTGCAGCGCCCGCGAAAGTGGCGACTGTGTGCCCGCCCAACAGGGAACGACTCAGGAGAGTTCATGGACGACAGGCCCCGCACCATTCCCCCCAAACCCTGGCGTGCGATAGGCGTGACCCTGGCGTTGTTGCTCGGCCTGGGGGCGCTGATCGTCTGGCAGTGGCAGGCGCTGGAAGCACGCAATCGCGAGGAAAGCCAGCAACGCTTCCAGCTCGAGGCGCAGGATGTGGGGCAGCGCGTGTTGGCCCGCATGCGGGCTTACGAGATGGTGCTGCGCGGCATCTCCGGGCTGATGCTCGGCAACGAGCACGTTGCGCTGGAACAGTGGGACAGGGCCGTCGATCAGTTGCGTTTGCAGGACCGCTACCCCGGCATCATGGCGCTGGGCTGGGCGCGGCATCTCGAGCAGCGTCAGCTCGACGACTACCTGGCTGCGGTCCGGGCCGGCGGACGCAAGGACTATCGCCTGTTTCCGCCCGGCCCGCGCGACGAGTACGTGCCGATCGACTACATCAGCCCGCTCGACTGGCGCAATCGCCGGGTGCAGGGCTACGACATGCTCAGCGAGCCGGCGCGCCGGGCGGCCATAGAGCAGGCGCGCAGCAGCGGCGACGCGATCCTCAGCGCACCGGTCACCCTCAAGCAGGAAACCCAGGCGGACGTGCAAGGCGGGGTGCTGTTGTACTTGCCGGTGTTCCGCCCCGGCATGCCCCTGAGCAGCGAGGAGGAGCGCCGCGCGGCGGTGTTCGGCTTCGTCTACGGCGCCTTTCGCCTAGAAGACCTGATGGCCGGGATTCTCGGCGCGCAGAGTCGCCTGTTCGATATCGCGATCAAGGATCAGCACGCCGCGGACACCGTGGTGCTCGGCGACGAATCGGCCGCCGCGCTGACGCCGCGCTTCCGGCATACCATGGAACTGGCGTTGTATGGCCGTACCTGGCTGCTCGAGGTGGGCAGCACTGCCCAGTACGAGGCCACCCCGGGCAACCACAACATGACCTTCAGCCTGTGGATGGGCCTGGCCGCCGTCGGCCTGTTGGCGCTGTTGGTCGGCGGCTACCTGTACCTGCGCGAACGCGAGTTGTATGCCAACCACCTGGCGACCGGGCAGCTGAGCGAACGCGAGGAGCGCTTTCGCCTGCTGGTCGAGCGTCTGCCGGTGGCAACCCTGCTGTGCGATGCCGAAGGGCGGATCGAGATGGCCAACCAGCGGGCGGCCGAGTTGCTCGACTGCGCGCCGCCGGCGCTGATCGGCGAGCGGGTGCGGCGGTTCCTGCCGATGATCGATCAGCTCGGCGACCTGGTCGACGAGACCGATACGCCGATGATGGCCAATGACTACGAGGCACGTCGCGACGGCGGCGACGTCATCCCGGTGACCCTGAGCCTGAGCGTGCTGGCGGTGGCCGGAGGGGCCAACTACCTGCTCAACCTGATCGACCTGAGGGCGCGCAAGGGCGCAGAAGAGCGCTTCCGCCTGGTGGTCGAGGCCTCGCCCAACGCCATCGTCCTGGTCGACAGCCGCGGCCAGATCGTCATGGTCAACCGGCAGGCCGAGCAGATGTTCGGCTACGAGCGCCAGGAGCTGCTCGGCCAACCGGTGGAGAAACTGCTGCCCCAGGACCAGCGTGAGGGCCACGTCGGCCTGCGCCGTGGCTATCAGGACAACCCCGAACCGCGGCGTATGGGCAACAACCGCGAATTGTTCGGCCAGCATCGCGACGGCCGCCTGATCCCCCTGGAGGTGGGCCTGTCGCCGCTGCGCAGCGGCGAGGACACCCTGGTGCAGGCGGTGATCATCGACATCAGCGAGCGCAAGGCGGCCGAGCAGCGCTTCCGCCTGGTGGTCGAGGCCTCGCCCAACGCCATCGTCCTGGTCGATAGCCGCGGGCAGATCGCCATGGTCAACCAGCAGGCCGAGCAGATGTTCGGCTATCAACGCGAGGAGCTGCTCGGCCAACCGGTGGAGATGCTCCTGCCCAAGGACCTGCGCCACGGCCACCTGGCGTTTCGCCGTGGCTACCAGGACAATCCCGAGCCGCGGCGCATGGGCAGCAACCGCGACCTGTTCGGCCAGCACCGCGACGGCCGGCTGATCCCCCTGGAGGTGGGGCTATCGCCGATCCGCAGCGGCGAGGACACCCTGGTGCAGGCGGTGATCATCGATATCAGCGAGCGCAAGGCGGCCGAGCAGCGGCTGCGCGACCAGGCCGAGCAACTGGTCCTGGCCAACCGCTACAAGTCCGAGTTCCTCGCCAACATGTCCCATGAGCTGCGCACTCCGCTCAACAGCATCCTGATCCTCAGCGACCAGCTGCGCCAGAACAGCGCCGGCAACCTCACCGCCAAACAGGCCAAGCATGCCGATATCGTGCACCGTGCCGGCAGCGACCTGTTGCAGTTGATCAACAGCGTGCTGGATCTGGCCAAGGTCGAGTCCGGACGCATGCAGATCAAGCTGGAGCCGCTGAACATGCAGGAAATGCTGGTGGAGCTGGATGCCAGCATGCGTCCCATGGCCGAACTCAAGGGCCTGCATCTGCGTACTCAACTGGAGACCGGGGTGCCGCGGGCGATCTACAGCGACCGGGTGCGCCTGCACCAGATCCTGCGCAACCTGCTGTCCAATTCGTTGAAGTTCACCGAGCAGGGCGAGGTGAGCCTGACCGTCGCCTGCGAGCCCTACGGCCGCGACGATGGGCGTGAACAGTTGAGTTTCAGCGTGCGCGACAGCGGGATCGGCATCGCTCCCGAGCAGCATGAGCAGATCTTCCAGGCCTTTCAGCAGATCGACGGCTCGACCAGTCGGCGCTTCGGCGGCACCGGGCTGGGGCTGGCGATCACCCGCAAGCTGGTGGAAGCCCTGGAGGGCGAAATCAGCCTGGAGAGTGCGCCGGGTCAGGGCTCCTGCTTCACCGTGCGCCTGCCGGTGCAGGTGCTGGCCGAGGTGGCGGGCGAAGCGGAGGGCGAGCGGCCGCAGCGCAGTGGCACGGGGCCGACGGTGCTGATCGTCGAGGACGACGGCAATTTCGCCTCGGTGATCATCGACGAGGCGCACGCCCATGGTTTTTCCTGCGTGCATTGCCGCACCGGCGTGCAGGCGCTCGACCTGCTGCAGCGCGAACGCTTCAGCGCGGTGATCCTGGATATCCTGCTGCCGGACATCAGCGGCTGGCAGCTGTTTCGCCGCCTGCGCAGCCAGGTCAGCCATCGCGGTACTCCGGTGCACATCATTTCCTGCGTGCCGCAGCCGGCCGACTGGGACGAGGACGGCACCCGCTACCTGGTCAAGCCGATCGCCCGGGCCGATCTCGAGCAGGTCTTCGTCGAATTGCAGCACGCCGGCCAGGTCGCGCCGCAGTCGCTCCTGCTGGTGGAGGACGTCGAGGTCGAACGCGAACACTACCGTGGCCATCTGCAGCAGCTGGGCTTCGCTGTGGTCACCAGCGCCAATGCCGTGGAGGCGCGCAGCGCCTATGCCGAGCGCAACTTCGCCGCGCTGGTGATCGACCTCGATCTGCCCGACCAGGACGGCTTCGAGCTGCTCGAGAGCCTCGACCGCCAGCGCCCGCTGAATGGCACGCGGGTGGTGATCAACACCGGCGTGGATGTCACCCAGCAGGCCTTGCAGCGCCTGCGGCGCTATAGCGCGGTGGTGGTGCGCAAGCACGGCGAGGACCTGCAGGCGCTGAGCCTGGCCGTGCAAGGTTTTCTCGGCAACGTGCGCGATCCGGACCAGGGCTTGGCCTTGCCCGTGGATCAGGCGGGTAGCGCGCTGGGCGGGCGGCGTGTGCTGCTGGTGGATGACGATGTGCGCAATGTCTACGCCCTGACCGCGCTGCTCGACGAGGCCGGGCTCAAGGTCAGCGCAGCCAAGGACGGCGTGGAGGCCATCGCCCGTTATCAAAGCGCCGCCTTCGACCTGATTCTGATGGATATCGCCATGCCCAACATGGATGGCTATACCGCGACCCGGCTGCTCAAGCAGGAGCACCAGTGCACGATCCCGATCATCGCCCTGACCGCCCATGCGATGAAGGGCGACCGGGAGAAATGCCTGGCCGCGGGCGCCAACGACTATCTGGCGAAGCCGGTCAGTCGTGATGGTCTGCTGAACATGCTGGCGCGCTGGTTGAATGACGGCGAGCCGCCAAGCAGCCCGCCCGGGGTAGCGGAGGCGCAGCATGATCGTCCTTGAGAGGGCGGGCCATTGGCGCTCGAGCTTGCAAATGGAGAAACGCTGGTGGGCGGCTCGGCAAGCTTGCCGCAGCGCCAGCTAGACTCAGACACCGACACCGACACCGTCGCCAGGGACACAGGGGGTAGGTATGGCACAGGCACTGGCTATGGATAAAGGAGTCACCCAGACGCTGCTGGTGGTCGATGATCGTCCGGAGAATCTCGAAGCCATGGAGGCGCTGCTCGATGGCGGCGACTGGCAGCTGCGCTGTGTCAGCTCGGGTGAGGCCGCCCTGCAATGCCTGCTGGAAGAGGACGTCGGGCTGGTGCTGCTGGACGTGCAGATGCCGCACATGGACGGTTTCGAAGTGGCCCGGCTGATGCGCGGCAACCCGCGCACGCGCTTCATCCCGATCATCTTCGTCTCGGCCATCGCGCAGACCGAGGATGCCGTGCTCAAGGGCTATGCCAGCGGCGCGGTGGACTTCATGCTGAAACCCTTCGACCCCGAGTTGCTGCGGCGCAAGATCCACTCGCTGCTCGAGCATGAGCGCAATCGCAACGAACTGCTGCAGCTGACCCGGCAACTGGATAGCGCGCGGGCGTTCAACGCCTCGGTGCTGGACAACGCCGCCGAAGGCATCATGGTGGTCGGCGAGGATGGCCTGATCCGTTTCGCCAACCCGGCCATGGCGCAAATGCTGCATTGCACGGTCGGCGACCTGGAGGGCAGCGCGATGTTGTCCTACCTGCTCAGCCCGGAGGTCGACTGCGAATGGCGCATGTCGGAGTTCTACCGGCATTGGCGGCGCTACGAGACCTACCGGCTGCATGAGGCGAGCCTGCGGACCCTGAGCGGCGGCAGCGTGCCGGTGGCGCTGTCCTGCTCGCCGCTGCCCAGGCTGCAGCACGCCATGGTGGTGCTGGCCCTGGACATGTCGGTGGTGCGCAGCCTGCACACTCAACTGGAATCCTTGGCGGTCACCGATGCCTTGACCGGCCTGCTCAACCGGCGCGGCTTCCACCAGGCGCTGGAGTCGGCGCTCTCGCGCACCGGGCGCAGCGGCCAGCGGCTGGCGGTGCTCTACCTCGACCTGGATGGTTTCAAGCGGATCAACGACTCGCTCGGCCACGGCGCCGGCGATCAGTTGCTGCGGCGGGTCGCCGAGCAGCTGAAAGCCTGCCTGCGGCCCTATGACACCCTGGCGCGGATGGGCGGCGATGAGTTCACCGCGGTGCTCGACAGTCTCGGTCATCCGGAAGACGCGGCGCGGGTGGCCGAGAAGCTGATCGAGCAGGTTTCGGTGCGGCACAGCCTGAATGGTGTCGACGTCACGGTGGGCGCCAGCGTCGGCATCGCCTGCTTCCCCGAGTGCGGGCAAACCGTAGAGGGCCTGTTGCGCGCCGCGGATATGGCGATGTACGAGGCCAAGCGCGCCGGGCGTCAGCAATACCGTTTCTTCTCTCCGGAGATGAATGGCCGGGCACGCTCGCGCCTGATGCTCGAGGAGAGCCTGCGCACGGCCATCGAGCAGGATGATTTCGTCCTGGTCTACCAGCCGCAGGTCTACCTCGACAGTGGCCGCCTGCGCGGTTTCGAGGGCCTGCTGCGTTGGCAGCACCGGGTCGCCGGTACCGTGGCGCCCAACGTGTTCATCCCCTTGCTGGAGGAAACCCGCCTGATCAATCGCCTGGGCGATTGGATCTTCCGTCAGGGCGCCCAGCAGCGCCAGCGCATGGGCCAGCACTTCGCCGCTGACCTGGTGCTCAGCCTGAACGTGAGCCCGGTGCAGTTCAGCATGCCGCAACTGGTCGAAGACCTGCAGCGGATATTGGCGCAGTACCAGCTGAATCCGGCGCAGCTGGAAGTGGAGGTCACCGAGAGTGCCTTGATGCAGAACCTCGACACCACTCAGGAGCAGTTGCGCCAATTGCGTCTGCTCGGCGTGAAGATCGCCATCGACGACTTCGGCACCGGCTATTCGTCGCTGGCGTACCTGCGCCATTTCGAGTTGGACACCCTGAAGATCGATCGGCTGTTCATCGCCAACATGCTCGACTCGCCGCGCGATGCGGCGGTAGTCAGCACCATCATCGACCTGGGCCGGCACCTGGGCCTGGAGGTCATCGCCGAAGGGGTGGAAACCATGGCCCAGCGCGACTGGCTGGTGGCGCATCGGTGCGCCATCATGCAAGGCTTCCTGGTCGCACCGGGGCTGTCGGCAGAGGAGGTGCAGCGGTTTCCGGCGCAACTGGACTGGGCGGCCCTGCCCGTGCGGGAAACGCCCGCGGACGCGGAGTGAGCCGGCCTGCCGAGCCGCCGGGTTATGGGCGCGCGGCGTCCTCCCGGTGCAGGCGCGCCAGCTCGGCATCCTTGTCTTGCCACAACTGGTTGACCCATTGCTGGAAAGCGAGGCGGTACGGCTCGTCCTGGTCGTAGTTGCGGCCGATGAACTCGGCAGGAATGGGCAGCGTGCGCAGCTTCACCACCACCTCGTCGATCTCGCCACTGAGCAGGGCCCAGAAGCCCGGGTTGCCCTGCGGGTAGTGGATGGTGACGTTGACGATGCGGTGCAACTGCTCGCCCATGGCATCCAGGACGAAGGCGATGCCGCCGGCCTTGGGTTTGAGCAGGTACCTGAACGGCGAGTTCTGCGCGGCATGCTTGGCCGCGGTGAAGCGCGTGCCCTCGAGGAAGTTGAAGATGCCCACCGGGTTGTCGCGGAACTTGGCGCAGGTGCGCCGGGTGGTCTGCAGGTCCTTGCCCTGCTTCTCCGGGTATTTGGCCAGGTAGGCCTTGGAGTAGCGCTTCATGAACGGGAAGCCCAGCGCCCACCAGCACAGGCCGATCACCGGGACCCAGATCAGCTCCTGCTTGAGGAAGAACTTCAGCGGGCGGATGTGCCGATTGAGCAGGTACTGCAGCACCAGGATGTCGACCCAGCTCTGGTGGTTGCTGGTGACCAGGTAGGAGTGCTGGTAGTCCAGCCCCTGCAGGCCCTCGACGTGCCAGCGGGTCCTGCCCAGCAGGTTCATCCAGGCCTTGTTGCAGCTGATCCAGGCTTCGTGGATGAAGTTCATCAGGCCGTTGCCCAGGCGTTGCGCGGCGGCGAACGGCAGGCAGACTTTCAGCAGGGTCACGGCGAACAGCGGCCAGCACCAGAACAAGGTGTTCAACGCCAGCAGGCTGGCGCCAAGCAGGCCGCGCAGCGGCGCGGGCAGGAAATGCAGCATGGGGGCAAGTGCCTCCAGAAGGGGGGGGCATTCACCCCGGGTCGTTGAGAGCCCGCGGTTTTCCAGCGCGGGTCGGCCGGCGCCAAGGTTAGCGTCTGGGCACTGGACTGCAAGTGCTGGGGCTGACCGAGGGGTCACGTTCGAGGGGCCCGGGGTCCAGCGTGTCGGATGGTTGCTAACCGTAGCCAGGATGCAATCCGGTAGAATTCTCTCGTTTCGCGAGTCCCCCGGGCTGCATCCAGGCTACGAGATACAAGGGTGGATGACGCCTTTTCATCCACCATCGCTATTGGTGGATGGATAAAGCGCCATCCACCCTACGATGACGCAAACCTTGCGCATAACGATCGAGTGGTGGCTATGTCGGCAGGTTGGCCGCCTGGATCGCGGTCAGGGCGATGGTGTAGACGATGTCGTCGACCAGCGCGCCGCGCGACAGGTCGTTCACCGGCTTGCGCAGGCCCTGCAGCATCGGCCCGACGCTGACGCAGTCGGCGCTGCGCTGCACCGCCTTGTAGGTGGTATTGCCGGTGTTCAGGTCGGGGAACACGAACACCGTGGCGCGCCCGGCCACCGGGCTGTTCGGCGCCTTCTGCCGGCCGACGCTGTCGATGGTCGCGGCGTCGTATTGCAGTGGGCCGTCGAGCGCCAGCTGCGGGTCGAGTTGCCGGGCCAGGCGGGTGGCCTCGCGGACCTTCTCCACTTCCTCGCCGGTGCCCGAGTCGCCGGTGGAGTAGCTGAGCATCGCCACCCGCGGCGGGATGCCGAAGGCGCTGGCCGAGGCGGCGCTCTGCAGGGCGATCTCCGCCAGTTGCGCGGCGCTCGGGTCGGGGTTGACCGCGCAATCGCCGTAGACCAGCACCTGGTCCGGCAGCAGCATGAAGAACACCGAAGACACCAGGTTGTAGCCCGGCGCGGTCTTGATCAGCTGCAGGGCCGGGCGAATGGTGTTGGCCGTGGTGTGCACGGCGCCGGAGACCAGGCCGTCGACCTCGTCGAGGGCCAGCATCATGGTGCCGAGCACCACGTTGTCCTCCAGTTGCGCGAAGGCCATCGGCGCGTTCAGGCCCTTGCCCTTGCGCAGCTCGATCATCGGTTCGACATAACGTTCGCGGATCAGGTCCGGGTCGAGGATTTCCAGGCCCGGCGGCAGTTCGATGCCCTGGGCGCGGGCCACTGCCCGCACCTCGTCCGGCTTGGCCAGCAGCACGCAGCGGGCGATGCCGCGGGCCTGGCAGATGGCCGCTGCCTTCACCGTGCGCGGCTCGCTGCCTTCCGGCAGGACGATGCGCTTGTCCGCTGCCTTGGCCCGCTGCACCAGCTGGTAGCGGAACGCCGAGGGCGACAGGCGCAGCTCGCGCGGGGTGCCGCAGCGGGCGCGCAGCCAGTCGTGGTCGATATGGCTGGCGACGAAGTCGGCGACCTTTTCCGCGCGCTCCTTGTCATCGACCGGGATTTCCTTGTTCAGCCGGTTGAGGTCGGTGGCGGTGTCGTAGGAACCGGTGCTCACCGTCATCACCGGCAGGCCGCTCTGCAGCGCGCCGCGACACAGCTCCATGATCCGCGGGTCGGGGACGAAGTCGCTGCACAGCAGCAGCCCGGCCAGCGGCATGCCGTTCATCGCCGCCAGGCTGGCGGCGAGGATGATGTCGTCGCGATCGCCCGGGGTCACCACCAGGGTGCCGGGTTTGAGCAACTGCACGGTGTTGGCCACGGCGCGGGCGCAGAGCATGATCTTGAGAATGCGCCGCTGCTCGTAATCCCCGGCGTTGAGCACCCGCGCACCGAGCAGGTCGGCGATGTCGCGGGTGCGCGGGGCGTTCAGCTCGTCCTGCCAGGGAATGCAGCCGAGCAGGCGGAAGTCGTCGCTCCTGAGCAGCGGCGAGTGTTCCTTGAGGCGCTCGCAGAAGGCCTCGAAGCCGTCCTCGCTGCGCACCTTGTTGATGATCACCCCGAGCACTTTCGGGTCTTTCGGCCCGCCGAACAGCTGCGCCTGGATTTCCACCCGGTCGCACAGCTCGGCGAGGCTTTCCTGCTCCGGCGCCGAGACCAGGATCACGTCGGCATCGAGGCTCTTGGCCAGGTGGAAGTTGACCCGCGCGGCATAGCTGGCCTGGCGCGTCGGCACCATGCCTTCGACGATCACCACGTCCTTGCCGGCGGCGGCCTGCTGGTACAGGCTGATGATCTCTTCGAGCAGCTCGTCCAGCTGGCCGTCGCCGAGCATGCGCTCGACATGCGCCAGCGCCAGCGGTTTCGGCGAATGCAGGCCATGGGTACGGGCGATCAGTTCGCTGGAGCGTTCCGGGCCGGCGTCGCCCTGGTGGGGCTGGGCGATCGGCTTGAAGAAGCCGACCTTGAGCCCGGCGCGCTCCAGGGCACCGACCAGGCCGAGGCTGATGGAGGTGAGGCCGACGCCGAAGCCGGTGGGCGAGATAAAGAAGGTGTGCATGGGGTCTCCAATCTTGTCGGGCGGGCGCTACAGGTGAGCGCAGCGAAGCCCAACGGGGGGTGTTGGTCTGGTCATCGGGAGCGCTTGTTGGGCTTCGTCGCTGCGCTCCTCAACCCAACCTACTTCTGTGTCAAGCGTCGAGTCGGCGCGCTCAAGCGAGCAGCGCCAGGGTATCCAGGGCGATCTGCCGCTCTTCGTTGGTCGGCACCACCAGCACCCGCGGGTGGCCATGGGCGTGGATCGCGCCGCCGACGCCGCGGATGGTGCGGGCGTTGGCCTGCTTGTCCAGGGCCAGGTTGAGCAGCTTGAGGTGGGCCACGGTCTTGCTGCGGATCAGCGGCGAGTTCTCGCCGATACCGCCGGTGAAGACCAGCCCGTCCAGCTGCGACAGGGCGCAGCTCATGGCCGCCAGCGACTTGGCCAGGCGGTAGCAGAACACCTCGATGGCCAGGGTGGCGCCGGCATGACCCTGCTCGCGGGCCTGCTCCAGGCTGCGCATGTCGTTGGACAGGCCGGACAGGCCGAGCAGGCCGCTTTCCTGGTTCAGCAAGCGTTCGATGCGCTCCAGGTTCCAGCCCAGGGTGCGCGCCAGGTGGCTGTGCAGGTTGGGGTCGACATCGCCGCTGCGGGTGCCCATCACCAGGCCTTCCAACGGGGTCAGGCCCATGCTGGTGTCGCGGCTCTGGCCGCCCTCGATGGCGCAGGTCGAGCAGCCGTTGCCGAGATGCGCCACCAGCCAGCTGCTGTCGCCCACCGCGAGGCCGGCCAGCTCGGCCGCGCGATGGCTGACGAAACGGTGGCTGGTGCCGTGGAAGCCATAGCGGCGCACGCCGTGCTCGCGGTACAGGCTGTCCGGCAACGCATAGCGGAAGGCATGCTCGGGCAGAGTCTGGTGGAAGGCGGTGTCGAACACCGCGACTTGGGGCAGCTTGGGAAACAGCTTGATCGCCGCCTCAATGCCCAGCAGGTTGGCCGGGTTGTGCAGCGGCGCCAGCGGCGCGGTGGCGCGAATGGCCTGCAGGGCGGCCTCGTCCAGCCGGCTGGCGGCGGTGAAATGCTCGCCGCCATGCACCACGCGATGGCCGATGCCGTGCAGCTGGCCGCCCGCAGCCGCCTGTACCAGGGGCAGCAACTGGGCCAGCGCGGCGCGGTGGTCGGCGTTGGCGATCATCAGGCTGTCGCGCTCGCCACCACGCTGCCAATGCAGTACCGCATCGTGGCTGCCCAGGCGCTCGGCCAGGCCGCTCAGGGTGAATTGCGAATGGGCTTCGTTGACCAGGGCGAACTTGATCGATGAACTGCCGCAGTTGATCACCAGAATGTTGCGTGCCGGCATTTATCGCTCCTTAGTCTGCGTCGCTCGGGTTCGTTGTGCCGGGTTCGGCTGCAGCGGCGCACCAGCCGCAGGCGAAGGGCTGGCCCAACTGGGCGCGGCGTTGCTCGGGATCGAGCACCCAGGCGCGATCCTGCCAGGGCGGTTGGTGACGCAGGTGTTGAGTATGACCGCAGGACAAGACTGCCACCCAGTGACCGTCTTGGTCCTGACGGAAGTCAAGCAAACGCACGGCTGCGGCGCTCGGCCGTCCGTCCGCGCTCGGGTCGCTTTCGCGCGCCCCCTTGGTTAAACTTGTCCATTCATCATTTCTATGCAAAAGGTCTCGCCCCATGCTGATCGCCGCCAATAAGGCCGTCTCCATCGACTATACCCTGACCAACGATGCCGGTGAGGTGATCGACAGCTCCGCCGGCGGCGCGCCGCTGGTTTACCTGCAGGGCGCCGGCAACATCATCGCCGGCCTGGAAAAAGCCCTGCTCGGCAAGCAGGTCGGTGACGAGCTGGAAGTCTCCGTAGAGCCGGAAGACGCCTACGGCGAGTACAGCGCGGAACTGGTCGCCACCCTCAACCGTTCGATGTTCGAAGGCGTCGACGAGCTGGAAGTCGGCATGCAGTTCCATGCCTCCGGCCCGGACGGCAGCATGCAGATCGTCACCATCCGCGAGCTGGAAGGCGACGATGTGATCGTCGACGGCAACCACCCACTGGCCGGCCAGCGCCTGAACTTCAAGGTCAAGGTGGTCGAGGTGCGTGACGCCAGTGCCGAAGAAGTGGCCCACGGCCATATCCACGGCGAAGGTGGTCACCACCACTGAGAACCTGTCCACGGCCTGCTGCGCGTCGGCCATGCTGCGTTGAAATCGGGCTCGGAATGCTCATTTACAGCTGTAAATGAGCATGCGAGTCCAATCCGCTTCCTCGCCCGATTTCGCCTTGCCTGGCTATAGCTCGCGATGTCGTGAATCAGGTTCTGGCGGCTTGCTGAAAACGACTTATGGTCGTAGCAACTGCGCCACCGGCTGCTAAGCTGAGTTGCGAAGAAAGGCGCCTTGAGAGGCGCCTTTTTTATCCTCGGTGCGAAATTCGTTGCGGTCTCCAGGAGTTAGTCATGAGTGCCTTTCACGACCTCAATCTGCGTGCGCTGGATGGTCAAGAGCTGCCGCTGGCGCCCTTCAAGGGGCAGGTGGTCTTGGTGGTCAACGTCGCCTCCAAGTGTGGTTTGACGCCGCAATATGCCGGACTGGAGAAACTCCACCAGCGTTACCGGGCGCAAGGGTTCAGCGTGCTCGGCCTGCCGTGCAACCAGTTCGCCGGGCAGGAGCCGGACAGCGAGGAGGCGATCCGTGCGTTCTGCAGCCTGAACTACGGGGTGACCTTCCCCCTGGGCAGCAAGCTGGAGGTCAACGGGCCGGGGCGGCACCCGCTGTACCGCTTGCTGGCCGGCGAGGGGGCGGAATTTCCCGGCGACATCACCTGGAACTTCGAGAAGTTCCTGGTCGGCCAGGACGGCCGGGTGCTGGCGCGGTTCTCGCCGCGCACCGCGCCGGACGAGCCGGCCTTGATCCAGGCCATCGAGAAAGCCCTGAGTTGAAGTCCACCCTGCGCGTGCAGGCTTCTGAAGCTTGATCACGCAGTCCCGTAGCCTGGATTGCATCCGGGCTACAGGCTGTTCAACCTCCCACCCTTGTAAGCGCTTATCACGCAGATCAATAGTGCTGGGCAGGGCGAGACGACCGGTCATATGGTTGCCGCCATGACTACCAGCATCCGACTCGACAAGCGTGACCTGATCCTCGCCAAAGGCGCCGAGGTGATGACCCGGCGCGGCTATCACGGCGCCGGCGTGCAGGAGATCGTCCAGGCCGCCGGGGTGCCCAAGGGCTCCTTCTACCACTACTTCGCCAGCAAGGAAGACTTCGCCCTGCAGGCCCTGCAGCAGGTCTACCAACCGCGCCTGCAGCGCTACGCCCAGGCGCTGGACAACCCGGCGCTGGGCCCGCGTGCGCGCGTCCTCGGTTACTACGCCGAACTGGTGGAGCACTTCGCCCGCCAGGAAAAGCTCGAGTACCACTGCTTCATCGGCAGCCTGAGCTTCGAGATGGCCGAGCTGTCGCCGGCCCTGGGCGCCGAGGTCGATGCCATCCTGCAACGCTCGGCGGACATCCTCCAGCGCTGCCTGGAGCAGGCCCAGGCCGCCGGCGAACTGGCGGCGGACGAGGACTGCGGCAACCTGGCGAGCTTTATCGCCAACGCCTGGCAGGGCGCGCTGACGCGCCTCAAGGTGTCGAGCAATACCCGCGTGCTGGACGATTTCCTGCAGCGCTTGCAGCGCCTGCTGCGAGCCTGATTTTTAAAAGCCTGTTAACGAGACGACCGGTCGCCTGGCCGGCCATAGGAGTGACGATGAACGCCCCGGTACAAGCCCTGTTCCAACCCTTCCGCCTCGGCGCCCTGGAGCTGCCGACCCGCGTGGTGATGGCGCCGATGACCCGCTCCTTCTCGCCGGGTGGGGTACCCAACAGCAAGGTCGTCGAGTATTACCGTCGCCGTGCCGCGGCCGGCGTCGGCCTGATCGTCACCGAAGGCACCACGGTCGGCCACCAGGCCGCCAACGGCTATCCCAACGTACCGCGCTTCTACGGCGAAGACGCCCTGGCCGGTTGGCAGAGGGTGGTCGAGGCGGTGCATGCCGAGGGTGGCAAGATCGTTCCGCAGCTGTGGCATGTCGGCAATGTGCGCAAGCTGGGCACCGAGCCGGATGCCAGCGTGCCGGGCTATGGTCCGAGCGAGAAGCTCAAGGACGGCAAGGTGGTGGTCCACGGCATGAGCCAGGACGACATCCGCGAAGTGATCGCTGCCTTCGCCCAGGCCGCCAAGGACGCCCAGCGCATCGGCATGGACGGCGTGGAGATCCATGGCGCCCACGGCTACCTGATCGACCAGTTCTTCTGGGCCGGCAGCAACCAGCGCACCGACGAGTACGGCGGCGACCTGGCGCAGCGCTCGCGCTTCGCCATCGAGCTGATCCAGGCGGTGCGCGCCGCGGTCGGCCCGGATTTCCCGATCATCCTGCGCTTCTCGCAGTGGAAGCAGCAGGACTACAGCGCCCGCCTGGTGGAGACCCCGGAAGCCCTGGCGGCCTTCCTCAAGCCGCTCTCCGAGGCCGGCGTGGACATCTTCCACTGCTCGACCCGGCGCTTCTGGGAGCCGGAGTTCGAGGGTTCCGAACTCAACCTGGCCGGCTGGACGCGCCAGCTCACCGGCAAGCCGACCATCACCGTCGGCAGCGTCGGCCTGGACGGCGAGTTCCTGCAGTTCATGGTCAACACCGACAAGGTGGCCCAGCCGGCCAAGCTCGAAGGCCTGCTGGAGCGCCTGCACAAGCAGGAATTCGACCTGGTCGCGGTCGGCCGCGCGCTGCTGGTCGACCCGGATTGGGCGCTCAAGGTGCGCGACGGCCGCGAAGGGGACATCCTGCCGTTCAGCCGCGAGGCGCTGATGAGCCTGGTCTAGGACAGACTTCCCGGGGCGCCGCACAACGGCGCTTCCCTCCTCGAGCCCCGGCCTATCGGGGCTTTTTTTCGCCTGCGGTTCGGCACTGGGTTGGAACCAGGCTGCGCCGTGCGCACCCCACGGAGTCAGGGCTGGGTGCGCCCGGCGGGCAACTCGAGGGCCGGCGCCAGGGCGCTGCGCAGGTGCTGCTCGAACTGCTCGACGATCGCCGCCCAACCCTGCCGCGCCGCATGCTGGCGGGCATTCAGGCGGACCCGGCGCAGACTCTCCGGCTCCTCCAGCAGCCAGCGGGCGGCCTCGATGAAGCCGTGCGCATCTGTCGCGCCGGCCAGCGCGCCGTTGTGCCCGTGGCG
Source organism: Pseudomonas benzenivorans (assembly GCF_900100495.1). Classification (GTDB taxonomy): domain Bacteria; phylum Pseudomonadota; class Gammaproteobacteria; order Pseudomonadales; family Pseudomonadaceae; genus Aquipseudomonas; species Aquipseudomonas benzenivorans. The sequence goes on along the minus strand of NZ_FNCT01000016.1, from coordinate 82,653 downwards.
GATATGCTGCGCCGCCGCGGCCTGGTCGAAGGCCACCACGCCGAGGCCCGAGGCCAGGGCCTCGAGCAGCACATTGCCGAAGGTTTCCGAGAGGCTGGGGAACAGGAACAGATCGCCCGAGGCATAGTGCGCGGCCAGTGCCTCGCCGCGTTGCAGGCCGCAGAACAGGGCATCCGGCAGCTGCTGCTGGAGGCCGACCCGTTGCGGGCCGTCGCCGACCAGGATCAGCTTCAGCGTGCGCTGCGGATGCGCCGCCTGCAGGGCGCGAAAGCTTTGCGCCAGCAGGCCGAGGTTCTTCTCCGCGGCCAGGCGGCCGACGTGCAGCACGGCGATGCCGTCCTCGCCCAGGCCCCAGGCCCGGCGCAGCTCGGCCGAGCGTTTGGCCGGGTGGAACAGCTGGCCGTCGACGCCGCGGCCGAGCAATTCCAGGCGCTCGAAACCGCGGCGTTGCAGTTCGATCTGCTGGCTGGCGCTGGGCACCAGGGTTAGCCGCGAGCGGTTGTGGAACCAGCGCAGGTAGTTGGTCAGCGCGCGGGTCAGCAGGCCGATGCCGTAATGCCCGGTGTACTGCTGGAAGTTGGTGTGGAAACCGCTGACCACCGGAATCCGCAAGCGCCGCGCGGCGCGCAGGGCGGACAGCCCGAGCGGGCCCTCGGTGGCGATATACAGCACATCAGGTGGCTGCCGCTGCCAATGGCGCAGCAACTTGTGCAGGGCCGACTGGCCCCACTGCAAACCCGGGTAGCCAGGCAGCGGCCAGCCGCGGGTCAGCAGCAGCTGCTCGTCGCTCTTGCGGCCGTGGTCGGCGCTTTGCCGCGGGCGCACCAGTTGTAGGCGATGGCCGCGCGCGCGCAGGCCGTCGACCAGGCGGCCGAGGGTGTTGGCCACGCCGTTGATTTCCGGCGGGAAGGTCTCGCTGATCAGCGCGATAAACAGGGGCGATGGGTTCATGACGGCAGTCTCGACTGCCGCCATGTAGCGGATGTGACGTTAGCGTTGCGCTTTCGTGACGGCCAATGCAGGCCGCTGAAAAACGTAGCGAGCGACGGTTAGGCAAGGCGAAATCAGGTGAGGGCGCGGAGTGTACGAGTTGTACATGAGCAGCCCGAGCCTGATTGACTCGCTTCGCTCGCCCTGCGGGCCAGCCTTTGGCTGTTACTCCGCTTCGCTGCGTGGCAACGCAGCATAGCCTAGCGCAGTAGTTTTTCAGCGGCCTGTTAGCCGCGCTCGCGCACCCAGAACACGGTGGCGCCGGCCACCGCCGCCGGCATCATCAGGATGTTCAGCCCCGGAATCAGCAACACCGCGTAGGTGATGCCGCCGAAACCCAGGCTCTGCCAGCGCTTCTCGCGCAGCCAGGCGAGCATGTCCTGCCAGCTCATCTTGTTGTTGTCCGCCGGGTAGTCGATGTACTGGATGGCCATCATCCACACGCCGAACAGCAGCCACAGTGGCGCGGCGACCAGGTTGAGCACCGGGATGAAGGTGAGGATCAGCAGGCCGATGGCCCGCGGCAGGAAATAGGCCAGCTTGCGCGCCTCGCGGCCGAGGGTGCGCGGCACCATGGCCAGCAGTTCGGCCCAGCTGAAGGGCGGGAAGCTGTCTTCGCCGCGCACCACCACCTCGACCTTCTCGGCGAGGAAGCCGTTGAACGGCGCGGCGATGACGTTGGCCAGCATGGTGAAGCTGAAGAACACCATCAGCAGCACCAGCACCACGAACAGCGGCCAGAGGATGTATTCGAGAAAGCTCAGCCAGTTCGGCAGGCTCGGCATGAAGGCGTCGACCCAGCCGCCGAATTGCTGCACGGCGAAACCGATCAGGGCGACGAAGAGGATCAGGTTGATCGTCAGGGGCAACAGCACGAACAGCCGCAAACCGGGGCGCAGCACCAGTTTCAGGCCCTCGCTGAGGTATTGCGGGCCGGACAGCACGGGAGCAGGCATGGGGTTCTCCGCAGGGTAAAGGTCGCGCCGACCTTACCGGCTTTGCCCGGCAGGGGAAAGTCCGCGGCGCGGGCTTTCAGTGCTGGCGCAGGTGTTCGGCGGCGCTGTACAGGCAGGCACGGTTGCGCTGCTGCTTGGCCTGGTACATGGCGCTGTCGGCGGCCTTGATCAGCGTCTCGGCCTCGCGCGCATGTTCGGGATAGAGGGCGATGCCGATGCTCGGGGTGACGAAATCGATGCCGACGCCGTGCAGCTCGAAGGGGCTGGCCAGCGCGGCGAGCAGGCGCTCGGCGAGCTTCTGCGCGGCCTCGAGGCTGGCGTTGGGCATCAGCAGGGTGAACTCGTCGCCGCCCAGGCGATACAGCCGATCCGGTTGGCGCAGGGTGTTGCGCAGGCGTTCGGCGATCGCGATCAGCAGGGTGTCGCCAATGTCGTGGCCGAAGCGGTCGTTGACCTCCTTGAAGCGGTCCAGGTCCAGGTACAGCAGGGCCAGCGCGGTGCCTTGGCGCTGTGCCCTGTGCAGGCTGCTGGTCAGTTGTTCGGCGAAGGCCTTGCGGTTGTTCAGGCCGGTCAAGGAATCGCGGTAGGCCAGGTCGAGCAACTGGTTCTGATAGGCCACCTGGTCGCTGATGTCGCGCAGGATGCCGCGGTAGCCAGCAAACTGGTCCTGGGCGTCTTTCAGCAGCGAGACGCGCGTCTCGAAGTGCGCCAGGCTGCCATCGCTGCGCTTGAAGGGTGCGGCGAAGGCGGTGGTGCCGTTGTCCTGCCCATGGCGGGCCTGGGCGAACAGCTTGCGGGCGCGGCCGACCTCCTCGGCGCTCAGCACGTCCTCGAAGGGGCGGCCGATCAGGTGTCCAGCGGGGTAGTCGAGCAGGCGCTCCAGGGCGCGGTTGACCGTGAGGATCTTGCCGCCGGCGTCGATCTCGAAATAGCCGTCCTGGATCGAGTCGAGGATCGCCCGGTCGCGCGCCTCGCTCTGCTCCAGGCGCTCGAGCATATGGTTCAAGGCGCCGCTCAAGCGTCCCAGTTCGTCGGCGCCGAGGTCGCTCAGGCGTGGCAGGTGGGCGTCGTGACCGATGGCCGCGACCTCTCGCTGCAGCCGCTCGATGCGCTGCAACACCCAGAACTCCAGGCCCAGGTAGACCACCAGCATGGCGCACAGGGCGACCAGCAGGGCGGCGCCGAGAAAGAAGCGGATGGCCTGCCGGCCTTGCTGGTAGAGCGTGCGTTCCTTGGTGATTTGCAGGCGCAGTTCCGGCTCGCCGAGGGCGTTGCTCAGCAGCAGCTCGACTTGCTGGCGCTCCTCGTCGAGCCAGCGGCGTGGGCTGATCTGGATCTGCAGGCCGGCGGCCGCGAGCGTGCCGTCGAGGCGGCGCCAACTGTCTTGCGCGGCGCCGGCCGGCAGCAGCCGCAGGCTGGCGTCGAGTTGGCTCTGCAGGCTCGCCAGGCGCTGGTCATCGAGGAAATGGCCGGCCAGCAGGGTGCCGAGCGGATCGGCGCTGCCCTGGCTGTTGCTCACCGCGTGGCTGACCAGCAGCAGGGGAATGCCCTGCACCAGCAGCAGTTGGCCCAGCCCGTGGCTGGCGTCGCCGGCATGTTCCAGGCTGCCGAGCTGGCGGCTGCGGGCGAGGATATCGGTGCGCAGGCTGTCCAGCTCGCGCGGCCGTTGCTGGCCAATCGGCAACATGTCCAGTGGGTCCGGCGGCACCCATTGTTCGGCCGCGACCCGGCCCTGCGGGTCGAGGAACACCATGAAGTCGAAATCGAGGCTGGCCAGGCGACTGGGGTCGAGGTTGCGCTGGGCGAAGTCCGCCGGGTTGCCGTCGAGCAGGTACTGGTAGCTGTAGTCCCACCAGGCGTAACTGCGCGACAGGGCCATGTTGCGCTGCAGAGCATGGCTGATCAGGCTGTGCAGGTGCTCGGCCTGGATCAGCAGGCGGCTGCGGTCTTCACCGTCGAAGCGCTGCAGCAGGATGCGTTCCGACAGGCCGTAGACGATCAGCAGCGTCAGCAGCAGAAGCGGAGCGAAGAGCCAGAGCAGGCGATTGCGCAGAGTCATGCCGGTCGGTTGCGGGAGAGGATGACCCTGGGAGTATAGCCAGGGGGGCAGGGCGTCCAGCCTTCATAGGCATTCCCTATGCGCTGGATTGGCAAACGGCATTTCCTTAATCGTCTTGACCTGGGTAGCCTGCGCGGCACGTTCTTGGTGGTTCCTTTTCGGGGCTTCCGCTGTTGGTGCGCCGTCCCCGAGCGCTGGGAAGTCCCTCTTTTATTCGCACCGGCAAGGCGCCGGTAGGAGTCCGTTATGTCTGCTGCACGTCATGCCCGGGTGATCATCCTCGGTTCCGGCCCGGCCGGTTACAGCGCCGCCGTCTATGCCGCGCGCGCCAACCTGAAGCCGCTGCTGATCACCGGCCTGCAGGCCGGCGGCCAGCTGACCACCACCACCGAGGTCGACAACTGGCCGGGCGATGTGCACGGCCTCACCGGCCCGGCGCTGATGCAGCGCATGCAGGAGCATGCCGAGCGCTTCGAGACCGAGATCGTCTACGACCACATCAACGCCGTGGACCTGGCCGGCAAGCCGTTCACCCTGGTCGGCGACAGCGCCACCTACAGCTGCGATGCGCTGATCATCGCCACCGGCGCCAGCGCCCGCTACCTCGGCTTGCCGAGCGAGGAGGCGTTCATGGGCAAGGGCGTCTCGGCCTGCGCCACCTGCGACGGCTTCTTCTACCGCAACCGCGAGGTGGCGGTGGTCGGCGGCGGCAACACCGCGGTGGAAGAGGCGCTGTACCTGGCCAATATCGCCAGCAAGGTGACCCTGGTGCATCGCCGCGAGACCTTCCGCGCCGAGAAGATCCTGCAGGACAAGCTGCAGGCGCGGGTCGCCGAGGGCAAGATCGTACTCGCGCTGAACGCCGAGGTCGACGAGGTGCTGGGCGACGCCATGGGCGTGACCGGCGTGCGCCTGAAGCACCACGACGGCAGTCGCGCCGAATTGAAGGTCGACGGCCTGTTCGTCGCCATCGGCCACACGCCCAACACCGCGCTGTTCGACGGCCAGCTGGCGCTCAAGGACGGCTACCTGGTGGTCAACGGCGGGCGCGACGGCAATGCCACCGCCACCAGCGTGCCCGGCGTGTTCGCCGCCGGCGATGTGGCCGACCAGGTCTACCGCCAGGCGATCACCTCGGCTGGCGCCGGCTGCATGGCGGCGCTGGATGTCGAGCGCTACCTCGACGCCTAGGAACGCCGCCCGACCGCTCCCATGAGAGTCCAGGGCGTGGCAGGAACCCTAGCCCGGATGAAAGCCGGGCTACCAACCGCTCCGGGTCCCTTGCTCGCTCAGGCCTTGCGGGTGAGCGGTAGCTGGCCGAAGCGTACGCCGGCCAAGCCGGTGTTCAGCAGGTTGCGGATGTTGCCGTGGTCGCTGTCGTCCGGGGTGGCCAGCACGCTGCGGTAGTGCTCGCCGAAGCACAGCAGGGTTTCTTCCAGGCTCAGGCCTTCGAGCAGGGCCAGGCCGAGGGTCTTGCAGGAGCCTTCGTTCTGCCCGGCGGCATTTTCCAGCGCGCCGTTGCGGAAGGCGCTCGGCTGGTAGGCGTAGTGCGCGTCGATGAAGGCCAGGGTCTCGGCAAAGGTGAAGTGTTCGCTGTGCAGGCGGGCGCGGAAGTCGTTCAGTGCGCTCATGCCTTCTTCCCTTTGGCGAAGTCCGCCTGCTGCTCGGCGCTGGCTTCCTTCTGATACTTGGCTTTCCATTCGCTGTACGGCATGCCGTAGATTTCCTCGCGGGCCTGATCCGGGGTCACCGCCAGGCCGAGGTCGTCGGCGGCGGCCTTGTACCACTTGGACAGGCAGTTGCGGCAGAAGCCGGCGAGGTTCATCAGGTCGATGTTCTGCACGTCCGGGCGGCTGCGCAGGTGTTGGACCAGGCTGCGGAAGGCGGCAGCTTCGAGTTCGAGGCGTTCTTGTTCGGTCATGGCGGTGCTCTCAGGGGCTGGCTGGACAAGATGGCCGCCGATGATAAGAGCCTGTTTACCTGGCGGCAATGGCCCGGCACCGGAGTGCGCCGGGCGGTCTAGCCGGCCGTTGAAAAACTACCTGCGTTGCCGATCCTGCGTTAAAAACGGCCTGCTACGGTGAGTCTAGCGGTGGCCGGCGAGGGCGATCGACACCGATTCGGCGAAGCGCAGGGCATGCGGCTTGTCGACTTCCACCTCGGCGTAGCGCACCGCCGAGTGCGCCATCACCAGGTCGAGGATTTCCTGGGTCAGACGCTCGAGCAGGGCGAAGCGGTTGCCCTCGACGTGCTGGATGATCGCCTTGGTGATGGTCCGGTAGTTCAGCGCGTGGTCGATGTCGTTATCGCGCACCGCTTCGTTCGCCGGATAGAGGATGGTCAGGTTGATCAGCACGTCCTGCTTGTTGTTGATTTCTTCTTCCTTGATGCCGATGTAGGTGCGCAGGCGCAGGTCCTTGACCCGAATCCGCGCCATTCCGGGTTCCAGTCGCGGCATGGTCAATGGCTCCGTCCGATCAGTTGCAGGAATTCGTGGCGGGTGTTGTAGGAGTCGCGGAAGGCGCCGAGCATCACCGAGGTGCTCATCACCGAGTTCTGCTTCTCCACCCCGCGCATCATCATGCACATGTGCTTGGCCTCGATCACCACCGCCACGCCGGCGGCGTTGGTGACTTGCTGCACCGCTTCGGCGATCTGCCGGGTCAGGTTCTCCTGGATCTGCAGGCGGCGTGCATACATGTCGACGATCCGCGCGACCTTCGACAGGCCGAGCACCTTGCCGGTGGGGATGTACGCGACATGCGCCTTGCCGATGAAGGGCAGCAGGTGGTGTTCGCACAGCGAGTAGAGCTCGACGTCCTTGACGATCACCATCTCGTCGTTGTCGGAGGCGAACAGCGCGCCGTTGACCACCTCCTCCAGGCTGGTCTGGTAGCCGTGACAGAGGTACTGCATGGCCTTGGCCGCGCGCGCGGGGGTGTCCAGCAGGCCTTCGCGGTCGGGATCTTCACCTACGCCACGGATGATCTCGCGGTAGTGATGGGGCAGTTGATCGTTCATCGAGGGCTCCTCGCCGCGCACCCTACTTGAGGTGGCGGCCGCCATTTACGGTAAGGGTGGTGCCGGTCACGTAGGGGTTGTCCAGCAGGTAGCGCAGGCTCTGGTAGATCACCTGCGGCCCGGGTTCGATGCCCAGGGCGGATTTTTCCAGGGTCTTGGCGCGGTAGTCGGCGTCGTCTTCGGGGTTGAACAGGATCAGCGCCGGGGCGATGCCGTTGACCTTGATCTGCGGGGCGAACTTGGCGGCGAACGACAGGGTCAGGTTGTCCAGTCCGGCCTTGCTGGCGCAGTACGCCGGACGCTTGGCGCTGCCCTTGCGGGCCACGTCGTCGCTGATGTGGACGATGTCCGCCGGCGTCGAGCGGCGCAGCAGTTCGGCGCAGTGCAGGTTGATCAGGTAGGGCGCCAGCATGTGTACGCTGAACAGCCGCTGGAAGGCGGCGGCTTCGGCGCCGGGCGTCTCGCCGAGCCACTCCGAGGCGTTGTGCACGATGGCGCGCAGGCGGTCGGTGTGGGTCTTCAGCTCGGCGATAAACGCCAGGATGCCGGCCTCGCTGGAGAAATCCGCCGGCAGGGTCAGGGCGCCGCGCTCGCGCAGGCGCCGCAGGCCTTCGCGTTCGCGACGATAGCTGACGATCAGCGGATGGCCGTCAGCGAGCAAGCGTTCCGCGCAATACAGGCCGATGCGCTGGCTGGCGCCGGTGATCAGGACTGGGGCAGCGGAAACGCTCATGGCGGGCTCGCACGGATGAAGGAGTGGATTCGGTGACGCGGCGTCGGGATACCCGACCGGTGGCGCGCGGCGCCAGCTGAATCGAAGACAAAGTTATACCAGCATTCTGCCTTGTACAACCATGTGGGCTGTAGGGGTAAGCGAGGGTTCCCGATAAGGCGCGCTATTTTGTTGAGCCGTATGGTTTTTTTGCCTGATCGGCGGGGCGGAATAGTTGTCTATATATTGTACATAGTTGTTTGTGTGTATAGGTTTGTGGCGTGGCAGCGGCGTTGCGCGCTGCTCTGCCGACTGCGGCAGCCGCGGCGCCATGCCCCGAGCATCGGCCGGCCCGCCCAGCAGTCGACCGATTCGGGGCGCCAGGCGCCATGGGTCAATGCTCGGCCATGCTGCTGGCGCGGCGCAGCAGCCGCTGCTGGCTGGCGTGCAGCCAGGGCGCCAGCAGACGGGAAGCCAGCGGAATGAACAGGTAGGTCATCAGCGGCGTCAGGGCCAGGGTGCTGAGCAGTACCCGCGCCACCAGGGGAAGATCCGCCAGGGCGTCGCCGCACAACAGGTTGAAGGCCAGTGAAACCGGAAAGAACGCCAGCCAGATCGCCACGCTCTGTTTCCAGCGCGGCGCCGGTCGCTGCGCGCTGCCGAACCAGGCGTCGAGGCCGACCGCGCGTTGCTCCAGGGGCTGGACGAACAGGCCGCAGCCGCGTGCCAGCCAGGCCCGGCGCGAGGCGGAATGCTCCCAGGAGGCCAGGGTCTGTGGGTCGGCGAAGCGGAAGACGATCTGGAATTCGTCGTCGCCGGGTGGTGGCGCGAGCACGCCGGAGCCCAGGTAGCCGGGAAAGTCGGTGGCGAGCGATTCGCCCTCGCGCAACCAGGCGCGGAAGTCGTGATAGCGGCCGCGGGCAACGCGGCGCGCCACCATCAGGGTGACGGGTTCTGCAGACATCGTGTATCTCCATGGCATCCAGGCGCCCGAGCCGGGTAGGCACGGGCGCATCGCGCGGCCCGGGGTGGTGGGCTGCGGGAAAGGACAGGCAAGGATTATTCCGTTTTTCCCGAAGCGGCTCGGCACGCCATCGGCAGCGCTCCTCGCCGGGATCCACCGCGGCCAGGTGGCAGCGTTTCGCCCCATCGGGGGGCGCGCCAGGCCGCTGCTGCCCAGCGGCGAGTCGTACGGTTTTGCTACCGGATTGCGGGTCGGTTGCTGGGTTACAATGCCGGCAACCTCTTCGCCGTGATTCCGCGCCCATGTCCGATCTCGTTGCTGCTGCGTCCCTCGCCTCGAGTGCCCTCAAGCAGGAAGAGTTGTTCCCGATCCGCGAGGTGTCCCGCCTGACCGGGGTCAACCCGGTGACGTTGCGGGCCTGGGAGCGCCGCTACGGCTTGATCCAGCCGACCCGCACCGACAGCGGTCATCGCCTGTACTCGCAGGCCGATATCGAGTCCGTGCGCAGCATCCTGGCCTGGATCGAGCGCGGCGTGGCAGTCAGCAAGGTCGGCAAGATCCTCGCCAAAAGCAGCGCGAACAAACTCGCCAGCGCGCCGCTGGACGAGGAGCTCGCGTCCGGCGAGTGGGTGGAATGGCAGACCCAGCTGCGCCGTGCGATCAGTGCGTTCGACGATGTGCGCCTGGATCGCCTGTACGGCCAGGTGTTCTCCAGCTATCCGCTGCCCGTGGTGTTCCAGGACATTCTGCTGCCGCTCTGGCAGGAGCTGCTGTTGTGCCAGGACGAGTTCGGCCAGACCAGCGAGTGGCTGTTCCTCGATACCTTCCTGCGCGCGCGCACCCTGCAACGCCTGCAGGTCCTGCGCAGCCAGGGCGAGGCGCGGGTGTTGCTGGCCGCCTTGCCGGGTCACTGTCGCGAGCTGGAGTTGCTGGTCGCCGGCTTGCTGCTGAGCAGCGCGGAGACCTCGATCAGCGTGCTGGGCGTCGGTCAGCCGCTGGAAGAGCTGGCGCTGGTGTGCGAGCGGATGCAGCCGCAGGCGCTGGTGCTGTTCAGCAATCTGCCGCCGAGCGACGACCTGCCGCGGATTCTGGCGCGCCTGGCGCTGGCGCTGGATTGTCCGCTGGTGTTGGCGGGCGAGGCTGCGGACCTGGCCGAAGAGAGCTTGCGCGGTTCGCCGATTGCCTGCCTGGGCAACGACGGGCGCTCGATGCAGCGCCGCCTGCAGCAATTTCTCGCGGGACACCTGGACAGCTGATTTTCGCCGGCGTTTTTGCCGGCGCCGCGGCCTCGAGCAATTCGGCTAGCCCGGCCAGCCGCTCAGGCGCTGTGTGCCTGCGGGTAGTGGTGGCGGTGCTGCTGATAGAGGTATTGCCGCAGACGCTCGCTGCCGCGCCGATCCAGCGGGTCCAGCCGATATGCCAGCAACCCCTGGGACGTTCGGCGCACCAGGCTGGCCTGGATGGCGATCGGCTTCTGTCCGCTAAGCGGCAGGAGCAGGCTGATGCGCTTGGGCGCCTCGCGCTTGGCGCGTTGTTCGACCAGCAGCCCGGTCATCGATACTTCGCGCACCCACAGGTCGCTCGGCACGGCGTTGCGTTGGCGTAACGCCACCGGCTGCTCCAGCGGCAAGCGCCAGGCGCGGCTGACCGGGCCTTCGTCGAAGATCTGCGGGGTGCCGAGTTCGAGATGCTGCGCGTGCTGCGCATCCTCGACCAAGTGCGGGGTGAAGGTCAGGCGCTGGTTGGCGAAGTGCGCATCGATGGTCAACTGCTCGTGGGCGGCGCAATGGGCGAGCAGCGCCTTGATCTGCCCGCCGGCGTCGACCAGCAAGTTGGGGATGGCCTTGTGCTTGGCCGCTGCAGGTTGATCCTGCAGCGCCTGGATGAAGTCCCGTTCAGCCTGGGTAAGGAGCGGCTGTTCTTGCATGATGGCTTACTACGCAAAGGGGCTGGAGTTGCTGTGACAGCAGAAAACAGCGTTTGTTACCCTTGTAGCTTAGCCGTTAATCGGGCCACCTCGGCCTGCAGGCTGGCGACCTCGGCCTCCAGTTGCTTGACCCGCTCCTGCGCCTGCACCTGTTCGGTGACATTCTTCTGAATGCCGATGTAATAGGTCAGTTGGTCGGCTTGGTTGAACACCGGGGTGATCGACAGTTCGTTCCAGAACGGGCTGCCGTCCTTGCGGTAGTTGCGGATGATCTGCCGGCACGGCTGGCGGCTCTTCAGCGCCGCGCGGATGGCCGCCAGACCCGGCTGGTCGCGGTCGTCGGCCTGCAGGAAGCGGCAGTCCTGGTAGAGGATGTCCGCGCTGGCATAGCCGGTGAGCCTCTCGAAGGCGCGGTTGGCATAGATGAGGATATTGTCCTCACCCTCTTGCTCGGCCACCACGATGCCGTCGTTGGAGGCGTCGATCACCAGTTGCAGCAGCTTGGCGTTGATCATGAGGTGATTTCCCGGTCGAGGTCCGCTGCAGTCTAAAACATCCGGAAGGCCTGTCTACTTGCGGCATAATGCCCGGCGATCGCGCGCCGTCTGCGCCCTGTCTGGTTATCGGAGTTGTTTATGAAAGTCGCCATCCTGTCCGGTTCGGTCTACGGCACCGCCGAAGAAGTCGCCCGGCATGCCGAGCGTTTGTTGAACGCGGCCGGTTTCGAAGCCTGGCACAACCCGCGTGCCAGCCTGGCGGATGTCCAGGCGTTCGCCCCGCAAGCCTTTTTGACGGTGACCTCGACCACCGGCATGGGCGAGCTGCCGGACAACCTGCAGCCCCTGTATTTCGCCATCCGCGATCATCTGCCGGCCTGGGGCGGGCTGCCGGGCGGGGTGATCGCCCTGGGCGATGCCAGCTATGGCGACACCTTCTGCGGCGGCGGCGAGCTGGTGCGCGAACTCTATGCCGAGCTGGGCATTCGCGAAGTGCAGGCGATGCTGCGCTTGGACGCCAGCGAAAGCGTGACCCCGGAAAGCGATGCCGAGCCCTGGTTGGCCGCGTTCAGCGCGGCGCTCAAGGCCTGATGCACCCGCGCGCCGCCGAGCTGATCGCTGCGCTGCAGCTGCAGGCGCACCCCGAGGGCGGCTATTACCGGCGGCTGTTCGAGTCGGCGCAGCAGCTGCCCGGCGGGCGACCGTACTCGACGGCCATCGTCTTTCTGCTGCCGGCCGGCGTGGCCAGTCGCTGGCACCGGGTGGATGCCGACGAACTGTGGCATTTCTACGAAGGTGCGCCGCTGCAGCTGCTGGTGGCCGAGTCGCCCACGGCCATCCGCGTCGAGCGCCTCGGCCCGGTCGCGGCCGGGCAGCTGCCGCAGCGCGCCGTACCGGCCCATGCCTGGCAGGCGGCGCGCAGCCTGGGCGCGTTCACCCTGGTCGGCTGCACGGTGGCGCCGGGCTTCGACTTCGCCGGCTTCCGCCTGCTCAGCGAGGATGCCCAGGCCCAGCGCGAATGGCCGCAGTTGCGCCAGCAGTTCCCGGCATTCTTCTGAGCGCCAGGTTTGACCCGCAGGGTCACTAAGCTGGCTGCCAGGGCGACTCATCTTGGCGGCATCCCTCGCTAGACTCCTAGGCAGGCTAAAACAACAACCGCCGAGGTGAATGCCATGACCGCTGCCCACGCCCTGCCCAGCCTCAACCTCAAGGACCAGGTGTCCGCCGCCGAGTGGCGTACCCGGGTCGACCTGGCCGCCTGCTATCGGCTGATCGCCCTGTACGGCTGGGACGACCTGATCTTCACCCACATCTCGGCCAAGGTGCCGGGCACCGAGGACTTCCTGATCAACCCCTACGGCCTGATGTTCCACGAGATCAGCGCCTCCAGCCTGGTGAAGATCGACCTGGCCGGCAACAAGCTGATGGACAGCCCGTTCGACATCAACCCGGCCGGTTACACCATCCACAGCGCGGTGCACGAGGTGCGCCAGGATGTCGCCTGCGTGCTGCACATCCACACCGCCGCCGGCATCGCCGTGTCGGCACAGAAACAGGGCCTGTTGCCGCTGTCGCAGCAGTCGCTGTTCGTCCTCGCCAGCCTGGCCTACCACGGCTACGAGGGGGTGGCGCTGCACCACGAGGAGAAGGCCCGCCTGCAGCATGACCTGGGCGAGAAGAACTTCATGATCCTGCCCAACCACGGCCTGCTCACCGCCGCCGCCAGCATCGCCGACGCCTTCCTGATGATGTTCACCCTGCAGCGCGCCTGCGAGATCCAGGTCATGGCGCAGAGCGGCGGGGCCGAGCTGATCCATATCCCCCGGCAGATCCTCGACGGCGCCCAGGCGATGCTCGCCGGGGTGATGAAGAGTCCCACCGGCATGGGCGGCGCGCTGCCCTGGCCGGCCTTGTTGCGCAAGCTCGACCAGCAGATGCCGGGCTACGCCGAGTGAGCGGTCTGGCAGGCATCGCCCTGGCGGAGTGGCGCGCCCGCAGCCGCGAACTGGACTTTCGCGGCCACGCCATCCGCTACTGGACGGCCGGCGCGGCCAGCGCCGAGCCGCTGCTGCTGATCCACGGCTTTCCCACCGCCAGCTGGGACTGGCACTACCTGTGGCGGCCGCTCGGCGAGCGCTACCAGCTGATCGCCTGCGACATGCTCGGCTTCGGCGACTCGGCCAAGCCGCGCGGGCACGCCTACAGCCTGCTGGAGCAGGCCGATCTGCAACAGGCCCTGCTGCGGCACCTGGGCAGCGCGGGGCCGCTGCATGTGTTGGCCCACGACTACGGCGACAGCGTCGCCCAGGAATTGCTCGCAAGGCACCACGAAGGGCGCATCCAGCTGGCCAGCTGCGTGTTCCTCAATGGCGGTCTGTTCCCCGAGACGCATCACCCGGTGCTGGTGCAGAAGCTGTTGCTCAGTCCCCTCGGGCCGCTGGTCGGCAGACGGTTCAACCGGCACAAGCTGGCAGCCAATTTCGCCAAGGTGTTCGGCCCGCGGACCCAGCCCAGCGCAGCCGAGCTGGACGACTTCTGGAGCCTGATCGCGCACAACGACGGGCCGGCGGTGATGCACCGGCTGATCCGCTATATGCCCGAGCGCCGCGTGCAGCGCGAGCGCTGGCTGGCGGCGATGCAGCGCGGCGGGGTGCCGCTGCGGCTGATCGACGGCGCAGTCGACCCGATCTCCGGGGCGCATATGGTCGCGCGCTACCGCGAGCTGATCCCCGCGCCGGACACGGTGCTGCTCGACGACATCGGCCACTACCCGCAGATCGAGGCGCCGGCCTTGGTCCTGGAGCATTATCTGGCCTTTCGCCAGGCGCTGGAGCAGGTGAAATGAACAGGCGACAGCTACTGAAGTTGACTGCCTTGGGCGCTGTCGCCGCGGCGGGGGCGGGGTATTGGGCCTTGCCCAGCGGCGAAGCGCCGGGAGCGCTCAACCTGGCCGGCGTGCAGCGGGTATTGGCCGGTCTGGTGGATAAGCAGTTGGTCAGCCTCGAGGGCTGGAGCCCGGCCGAGGTGTTCAACCACTGCGCGCAAAGCATCGAGTATTCCATCAGCGGCTATCCCGAGCTGAAGCCTGGCTGGTTCCGCCATAGCGTCGGCCCGCTGGCCTTCAGCCTGTTCGCCGCCCGTGGGGCCATGCGCCATCCGCTGGATCAGGCCATTCCGGGGGCGGCGGCGCTGGGCGAACCAGCCACTCAAGCTCTGGCGCTGCAGCGGCTGCGGCAGGCCTTCGCCGACTTCGCCAGCTACCGGGGCACGTTGCAGCCGCACTTCGCCTACGGGCTGCTCAGCCACGCCGACTATGCCCGGGCCCATGTCCTGCATCTGTATGACCACCTGAGCCTGATCCGCCTGGCGTGATCATCCCGCTGTCTTATCGAGCACCATTCAGCTGCGGGCGTCTTGATTGTGACCGGCGCGCGGCTGCCGGACACTCGCAGCATTGCCAACCTGCCAAGGAACCCTGCCATGCGTGAAGCCATCCGTTTTCAAGACCAGGTCGTGATCGTCACCGGTGCCGGTGGCGGCCTCGGCCGTGCCCATGCGCTGCTGTTCGCCAAGCATGGCGCCAAGGTGGTGGTGAATGACCTCGGCGGCAGCACCCATGGCGAAGGCGCCAACGCCTCGGCGGCGGCCAAGGTGGTCGAGGAGATCCGCGCCGCCGGCGGCACCGCGGTAGCCAACCACGACTCGGTGACCGACGGCGAGAAAATCGTCCAGCACGCCCTGGACGCCTTCGGCCGCATCGACGTGGTGGTCAACAATGCTGGCATCCTGCGCGACAAGACCTTCCACAAGATGGACGACGCCGACTGGGAGCTGGTCTACCGGGTCCACGTCGAAGGCGCCTTCAAGGTGACCCGCGCCGCCTGGCCGCACCTGCGCGAGCAGAACTACGGGCGGGTGCTCTTCACCGCCTCGACCTCCGGCATCTACGGCAACTTCGGCCAGTCCAACTACGGCATGGCCAAGCTCGGCCTCTACGGCCTGACCCGCACCCTGGCCATCGAGGGACGCAAGAACAACATCCTGGTCAACGCCATCGCCCCCACCGGCGGCACGCGGATGACCGAGGGGCTGATCCCGCCGCAGGTGTTCGAGCAGCTCAAGCCCGAGCTGGTCAGCCCGCTGGTGGTCTACCTGGCCAGCCAGGCCTGCGCGGAAACCTCCGGCTTGTTCGAGGTCGGCGGCGGCTGGATCGGCAAGGTGCGCTGGGAGCGCAGCCTGGGCGCCGGCTTCGACCCGCGTGCCGGCTTCAGCCCGGAAGACGTGGCCGATCACTGGCAACAGATCTGCGACTTCGAGGGCGCGGCGCACCCGGCCGACAACCTCGAGGCACTGAAGGAGATGATGGCCAACCTGCAGAAATACGCCCTCTGATTGCGCCACTCTGCTGGGGAGATCGGCCAGCGGGCTGATTTCTCTTTCGCAAAGGTTTTAAGGTGAAGGCCGGCTAAATGCCGGCCTTTGGCTGTGTAGGGTGTGCGGCCTAGGCGGCCCCGCGCACCCTACGGAGAGTTTGTCATGAGCGTTATCGTCGAGAACAACGGCCCGGTCACCACCCTGATCATCAACCGCACCGCGGTGCGCAACGCGGTCGACCGGCCCACTGCCGAGGCGCTGGCGGCGGCCCTGCGTGCCTTCGAGGCGGACCCGCAGGCGCGGGTCGCGGTGCTGGCAGGCGCCGGCGGAAGTTTCTGCGCCGGCGCCGACCTGGGCGCGGTGGCGGCAGGCGGCGAACGGGCCAATCGCCTGGAGGTGGACGGCGATGGGCCGATGGGGCCGAGCCGCATGCAGCTGGGCAAACCGCTGATCGCCGCCATCGAGGGCCATGCGGTGGCCGGCGGCCTGGAGCTGGCGCTGCTCGCCGACCTGCGGGTGATGGCCGCCGACGCGGTGCTCGGGGTGTTCTGCCGGCGCTTCGGCGTGCCGCTGATCGACGGCGGCAGCGTGCGCCTGCCGCGCATCATCGGCCAGGGGCGGGCGCTGGACCTGATCCTCAGCGGCCGTCCGGTGCTGGCCGAGGAGGCGCTGGGCATGGGCCTGGTCAACCGCGTGGTGCCCGCCGGCACGGCGCTGGCCGCGGCGCAGCAACTGGCGCTGGAGATCGCCGCTTTCCCGCAGCGCTGCCTGCTGGCCGACCGCGCCAGCGTCTATGCGCAGTGGGACCTGCCGTTCGCCGAGGCCCTCGCCAACGAGTTTCGCGGCGGTATGGCGGTGGTCGCCAGCGGCGAAACCCGGGCCGGCGCGCGGCGTTTCAAGGCGGGGCAGGGGCGGCACGGCGAGTTCTGAGCTGCCGGTGTCGGTGGACAATATTCGCGGCTGAAGCCGCTCCTACGAAGCCTCTGAGCCCCGTAGCGTGTCTGTAGGAGCGGCCGGACGGCGCTCCGCTTCAGCCGCGAAAGGCTCAGCTCTTGCCGGGAATCCCGTACTTGCGCAGGCGCATGGCGATGGCGCTGTGCGAGGTCTGCAGGCGCGCGGCCAGTTGCCGGCTGGACGGGTGGCTGGCGTAGAGCTTTTCCAGCAGGGCCTTCTCGAAGCCGGCCACCGCCGCTTCCAGGCTGCCGATCTCGCCTTCGACCGCCTGCGGCGCCACGGCGGTGCCGGCGATATCCAGGTCGTCGATCTGCACCAGGTTGCTCTCGCAGATCGCCGCGGCGCGGAAGATCACGTTCTGCAGCTGGCGCACGTTGCCCGGCCAGCGGTTGCCGAGCAGCGCCGGGTAGGTGTCCGGCGCCAGCCGGCAGAGCGGGCGCTGGATCTGCGCGCAGGCCTGCTGCATGAAGTGCCGCGCCAGCAGCAGGATGTCCTGGCCGCGCTCGCGCAGCGGCGGCACTTCCAGCTTGAGCACGTTGAGGCGGTAGAACAGGTCTTCGCGGAAACCGCCTTCGCCGACCATCTTCTCAAGGTCGCGGTGGGTGGCGCTGAGGATGCGCACATTGACCTTGACCTCGCGCTCGCCGCCGACCCGGCGGAAGCTGCCATCACTGAGGAAACGCAGCAGCTTGGCCTGCAGGTAGGGCGACATCTCGCCGATCTCGTCGAGGAACACCGTGCCCTGGTTGGCCAGCTCCAGCAGCCCCGGCTTGCCGCCGCGCTGGGCGCCGGTGAAGGCGCCGGGGGCGTAGCCGAACAGCTCGCTCTCGGCGAGGTTCTCCGGCAAGGCCGCGCAGTTCAGCGCGAGGAACGGCGCATCGCGGCGCGCGCTGCTGGCGTGGCAGGCGCGTGCCACCAGTTCCTTGCCGGTGCCGGTTTCGCCGCGGATCAGCAGCGGCGCATCGAGGGTGGCGACGCGCTGGGCGCGGGTCTTCAGGGTGCGGATCGGCAGCGAGTCGCCGAGCAGCGAATCGAAGCCCTCGGCATGGTCGTGGTGCAGGGCGGCCAGGCGCGCGCCGATGCGGCTCGGTTCGTTGAGGGTCAGCAGTGCGCCGGCCAGTTGCAGGCGCCCGGCGTCGGCGGCTTCGCTGATCGGCGTGGCCTCCAGCAGCAGCGCCTGGCCGTTGAGGGTGACCTCGCGCAGCGGCAGGCGGAACTGCTGTTCCAGCAAGGCGGCCTGCAGGGCCGGGTCGCCGAACAGTTCGCCGAGCGCCAGGCCTTCCGGCTCGCGTCCACAGAGGGCGATCAGCGCCGGGTTGGCCAGCAGCACGCGGCCCTGGCCATCCACCGCCAGCACCGGATCGCTCATCGCCGCCAGCAGGGCGTCGAGCTGCAGGCTGCGGCGCTGGCCAGGGAGGATGTCGACGATGGTCACCGCTTGCACCCCGCGCACCTTGAACAGCGCCTCGCGCAGCTCGTCGAGCACCGCGGCGCTGAGGGTCGGCGCGTCGATGTAGACGTTCGGCGGCACCATCTCCACCGCATCCAGGTTGAGGTTGCGCCCGCCGAGCAGGGCCAGCACTTCCTGGGTGATGCCAACGCGGTCGATGAAGGTGACGTGGATGCGCATGGGGCGACTGAGCTGCGAGGGGGAGGGGCAGAATACCCGGTCTGCCAGGCTTAGTTAACTGCACTGTTTGTTGCCAGGGATTGGTACCCGCCGGCCTAAGTGCAAAGCGCTTATTCGCCGCTTATCAGCGGGCAAGTATTCAGGGTTCCAGCTTGTAGCCCACGCCGTAGATCGAGTGGATCAGCTCCTGTCCTGGGGCCACCTGCTCCAGCTTGCGCCGCAGGTTTTTCACGTGGCTGTCCACGGTGCGGTCGGTGACTACCCGGTGGTCGTCGTACAGTCGATCCATCAACTGGTCACGCGAATACACCCGGCCCGGCGTCGCCGCCAGGCAATGCAGCAGGCGGAACTCTACCGGCGTCAGGTCCAGCTCCACCCCGGCGTAGCTGGCCCGATAGGTTGCCGCATCCAGCTGCAGGCCGCCGCTGGCCTGCGGCGGGCGGCGGCGCAGGATGGCCCGTACGCGGGCCATCACCTCGCGCGGGCTGAAGGGTTTGCAGATGTAGTCGTCGGCCCCCAGGTCCAGGCCGAGCAGGCGGTCCACTTCCTCGACCCGCGCGGTGATCAGCATGATCGGCACCTCGCTGAAGGTGCGCAGCTCACGGCAGATATCCAGGCCGTCGCGGCCGGGCAGCATGATGTCGAGCAGGATCAGTTGCGGCTCGGCCTTCCGCACCGCTGGCACTACGGCCAGGCCGTCGTCCAGGCAGGTCACCCGGCGGCCTGCAGGTAGTCGCGCAGCAGGGCGGCCAGTTTGGGCTCGTCTTCCACCACCAGTATGTCGGCGCTGCTCAGCTCGTCGTTGTTCAGCATCAGCGTGCTTCCCGCGGCAGGCTCAGTTGCAGCCACAGCCCGCCGAGTGGCGAGGGGCGGGCCTCCAGGCTGCCGCCGTGGGCTTCGGCAATGCTGCGACAGATCGCCAGGCCCAGCCCCGAGCCGCCGCTGGCGCGGCCGCGCGAGGCTTCGCCGCGAAAGAAGCGTTCGAACAGACGCGGCAGGTCCGCCTCGGCCACCCCGGGTGCGGAGTCGAGCCAGTCCAGCAGGATATGGTCGTCCTGCTCCAGCAGGCGGATGCGCAGCCGGCCGCCCGCTTCGGTGTAGCGCAGGCTGTTCTCCAGCAGGTTGCCGAGCAGTTGGCGCAGGCGCGCGGCATCGGCCAGCACCGGCTTGGCCGTCATGGGTAATTGCAGCTCCAGGGTCAGGCCCTGTTCCTGGCAGCGTTCGCGGGCACCGGCCAGGCTTTCATGCAGCAGTTCCACCAGATCCAGCGGCTGCTTGCGGTAGGTCAGCGCACCGACATCGGCCATCGACAGCTCGTACAGATCGTTGACCAGTTGGTTGAGCTGGCCGACTTCCTGCTGCAGCGAGTGCAGCGAGTCGCCGTCGAGCTTGCGCACACCGTCCTCCAGCGCCTCCAGCTCGCCGCGCAGCACCGCCAGCGGGGTGCGCAGTTCATGGGAGATATCGGCCATGAATTCACGGCGCAGCTGTTCGTTGCGTTCCAGGGTGTGGGCCAGTTGATTGAAGTCGCGGGCCAGCTGGCCGACTTCGTCGTCGCTGCTGACGCTGACCCGCTCGGCATAATCGCCAGCCGCCAGGCGATGAGTCGCGGCCGCCACCTGGCGCACCGGAGCGAGCAGCCGACGCGCCGCCCAGCCGGCGATCAGCGCGGCCAGCAGCAAGGACAGCGCGGCGATCGCCAGGCTGGCCAGCAACTGGTTACGCAGCAGGCGCTCGCCGCCGACCTCGGTGACGCTCTGGAACGGTGCCATGGCCAGCCAGCCGACGGTCTTGCCGTCCACCTCGATGGGCATGCGCACGGCATCGGCCCCCATCTCGATAAAGCCCATGACCTTGTGCTGCTGCATGTCCAGCAGGGAGATGCGGAACACCGCGCCGGTAAGGTCGGAAACCGGCAGATCCCAGGTCGCACCGGCGCGGAACTGGCCACCTTGCGGGTGAATCATGCTGAACCACTCATCGCGGTTGTCACGCAGGAAATCCCAGCTGCCGTGGCGGCGATAAGCCTCGCCGAAGCGCGGCAGCACGGTGGCCATGCGCTGCTCGGTCAACTCGTTGATATAGCCGATAAAGCCGCGGCCGAAGCTCCAGCCGCCGGCCACGAACATGGCCAGGGCGACGAACAGGGCGGTGCTGAGCACGGCGAGGAAGAGTTTGCGCGACAGGCTGAGTTTCATGACGGACCAGAACCGAGGACGAGCCTCCATTAAGGCCGTCCGCAGCGCGGGATTCAACGCCCCGACGGCAATCTCCAAATTCTCTGCACATTTGCCCGCCAGCATGGCCCGGTCGAAACACGATTCGTTCCGCTCAGATTCCGGTTGGAGAACGCCATGTTACCTACTCTCAGCAGACCGCTGCTCAGCCTGTTCGTCCTGCTTGGCCTGGCCGGCTGCTCCCCGCTTGCCGAGCCGCCAGCGCGCGGCCCCAGCGAAGTCGCGGTGCTCACCCTTGCCGCGCAGGCGCAGACCGTTACCAGCGAGCTGCCCGGGCGCACCAAGGCCTGGCTGAGCGCGGAAATCCGCCCGCAGGTCGGCGGCATCGTGCAGCAACGGCTGTTTACCGAAGGTGCCGAGGTCAAGGCCGGCGAGGTGCTCTACGTGATCGATCCGGCCAGCTATCAGGCCGCCTTCGATCAGGCCCGCGCCAGTACCGCAGAGGCCAAGGCCGCGCTCGATTCGGCACAGCTGAAGGCGACCCGCTACGCCGGGCTGGTGAAGATCGACGCCATCAGTCAGCAGGACAACGAGGACGCCCAGGCCAGTCTGCAGAGTGCCAAGGCGGTCTATCAGGCCGCTCAGGCTACGGAGCAAAGCGCGCGTATCGAGCTGACCTACACGCGTATCAAGGCCCCCATCACTGGCCGGGTGGAAAGCTCCAGCGTTACCCCTGGCGCACTGGTGACCGCCAGCCAGGATACGCCGTTGACCACGGTGCAGCAGCTCGATCCGCTGTATGTCGATATCACTCAGTCCAGCGCCGAGGTGCTGCGTCTCAAGCGCGAGCTGGCCGCGGGCCGTCTGAGCAAGGCCGGCGACAACGAGGCGCGCATCGTCCTGCGCCTGGAAGACGGCAGCGAGTACAGCCACCCCGGGCGTCTGCAGTTCAGCGCTGCCAGCGTCTCGCAGAGCACCGGCAGCATCACCCTGCGCGCCGTGGTGCCCAATCCGGATGGCCTGCTGCTGCCGGGCATGTATGTACGCGCCGTGCTGGAAGAGGCGCTGGACGAGCAGGCGCTGCTGGTGCCGCAACGCGCGGTGACTCGCAGCCACAGCGGTGATGCCAGCGTGCTGCTGGCGGTGGACGGCAGGGTCGAGCAGCGCCAGATCAGCATCGGTCGCAGCATCGGCAACCAGTGGTGGGTCGACTCCGGGCTGGCTGCCGGCGACCAGGTGATTGTCGAGGGCGGGCAGAAGGTGCGCGTCGGCGACAGCATCCGCACGGTCGCCGTCGATAGCCCGGCCACATCCGCCCGCCTGGCCAGCCACTGAGGAACGCAGCATGGCACGCTTCTTTATCGACCGGCCGATCTTCGCCTGGGTCATCGCCATCGTCATCATGCTCGGCGGAGGGCTGTCGATCAGCCAGCTGCCGCTGGAGCAGTACCCGGACATCGCCCCGCCGACCGTGAATATCTCCGCCACCTACACCGGTGCCTCGGCCAAGACCATCGAAGACTCGGTGACCCAGGTGATCGAGCAGCAGATGAAGGGCCTCGATGGCCTGGTGTACATGTCCGCCTCCAGCAGTTCGGCCGGCAGCGCCAGCATCAGCCTGACCTTCGCCGCCGGCACCGACGTCGACGTGGCGCAGATGCAGGTACAGAACAAGCTGCAGCAGGCCGAATCGCGCTTGCCGCAGGCGGTGCAGAACCAGGGCATCACGGTGACCAAGGGCGGCGGCGACTTCCTGCTGATCGTCGCGTTCCTGTCGAGCAATCCGGGGGTGACCAACACCGATATCGGTGACTTTATCGACAGCCAGCTGCTCGACCAGATCAGCCGGGTCGACGGGGTCGGCGAGGTGCAGACCTTGGGCTCGGGCTATGCCATGCGTATCTGGCTGGATCCGGCCAAGCTCGAGCAATACGCGCTGATGCCATCCGATATCAGCAGCGCCCTGGAGGCGCAGAATACCGAGGTCTCCGCCGGCCAGCTCGGCGCATTGCCGGCGGCGGCCGGGCAGCAGCTCAATGCGACCATCAGTGCGCGCAGCAAGCTGCAGACGGTGCAGCAGTTCCGCGACATCGTGCTCAAGAGCGCCAGCGACGGCTCGCTGGTGCTGCTCGCCGACGTGGCCCGGGTCGAGCTGGGCAACGAAAGCTACGACGTGGTCACCGCGCTCAACGGCAAGCCGTCGGCGGCCATGGGCATCAAGCTGGCCACGGGTGCCAATGCACTGGACGTGGCAAAGGCGGTCAAGCTCAAACTCACTGAGCTGGAGGCCAATTTCCCCGCCGATATGCGGCTGGAAACGGCCATCCCCTACGACACCACGCCCTTCGTCAGTCTGTCGATCGAGGCGGTGGTGCAGGCGCTGTTCGAAGCCACCGCGCTGGTGGTGCTGATCATGTACCTGTTCCTGCAGAACTGGCGCGCCACCCTGATTCCCGCCATCACCGTGCCGGTGGTGCTGCTCGGCACCTTCGGTGTGCTGGCGCTGTTCGGCTACTCGATCAACACCCTGAGCATGTTCGCCATGGTGCTGGCCATCGGCCTGCTGGTGGACGATGCCATAGTCGTGGTGGAGAACGTCGAGCGGGTGATGGCCGAAGAAGGGTTGTCGCCGTTGGAGGCCACGCGCAAGTCGATGGGCGAGATCAGCGGCGCGCTGGTGGGCATCGCCCTGGTGCTGTCGGCGGTGTTCATCCCCATGGCCTTCTTCGGCGGTTCCACCGGGGCGATCTATCGGCAGTTCTCGGTGACCATCGTCAGCGCCATGCTGCTCTCGGTGCTGGTGGCCATGAGCCTCAGCCCGGCGCTGTGCGCCACCCTGCTCAAACCCGTCGGCAAGGGCGAGGTGCATCAGGCGCGGGGCTTCTTCGGCTGGTTCAACCGCACTTTCGAACGCAATGCGGCACGCTACCAGCGCGGCGTTGCCAGCGTGCTGCGCCGCGGCTCGCGCATGCTGGCGCTGTACGCGCTGATCCTGGCGGCGCTGGCGGTGGGCTATATGAACCTGCCCGGTGCCTTCCTGCCCGATGAGGATCAGGGCATGTTGATGGCCATGGTCCAGTTGCCGGAGGGTGCCACCGACGCGCGTACCCAGGCCGCCACCCAGCAGCTGGTCGAATACATGCTGGCCCAGCCCGAGGTGGATTCGCTGGTGACCATCACCGGCATGGGCATGGGCGGCAACGCGCAGAACTCCGGCCGCGCCTTTATCAAGCTGAAGGACTGGAGCCTGCGCGAAGGGGTCGAGCAGAGCGCCGCCGCCCTGGCCCGACGGGCCACCGGCGAGCTGTCCGGCTTGCGCGATGCGAGCATCTTCGTGATGCAGCCGCCGGCCATTCGCGGCCTGGGCGACAGCTCCGGCTTCAACCTGCAACTCAAGGACGTCGGCGGCGTCGGCCACGATGCGCTGATCGCCGCGCGCAATCAGTTTCTCGCCCTGGCCGCCCGGAGCGACAAGCTGGTGGGCGTGCGCAGCAATGGCCTGGAGGATACCGCCGAGTTTCGGGTCAGCATCGATGACCGCAAGGCCGGCGCATACGGCCTGGCCCCCGGCGATATCAACAGCACCCTGGGTACGGCCATGGGCGGCAGCTATGTCAACGACTTCGTCTACAACGGCCGGGTGAAGAAGGTCTATGTCCAGGGCGAAGCCGAGAGCCGCATGCAGCCCGAGCATATCGACCGCTGGTACGTGCGCAACGACGTCGGCGAAATGGTGCCGTTCAGCGCCATCGCCAGCAGTGCCTGGAGCTACGCGTCGCCGCTGCTGGAGCGCTACAACGGCAACGCCGCGCTGGAACTGGTCGGCGACCCGGCCGACGGCGTCAGCTCGGGCGAGGCCATGGACGAGGTCGAGCGGCTGGTCGCCCAGTTGCCAGCCGGCATCGGCTTCGAGTGGTCCGGGCAGTCCTATCAGGAGCGCTTGTCCGGCTCGCAGGCCCCGCTGCTCTATGCGCTGTCCATCCTGTTCGTATTCCTCTGCCTGGCGGCGCTGTACGAGAGCTGGTCGGTGCCCTTCGCGGTGATGCTGGTGGTGCCGCTCGGGGTGGTCGGTGCGGTGCTCGGCAGTGGCCTGGCCGGACAGAACAACGATGTGTACTTCCAGGTCGGCCTGCTCACTACCGTCGGCCTGGCGGCGAAGAACGCCATCCTGATTGTCGAGTTCGCCAAGCAGTTGCAGGAGCAGGGCCAGGACCTGCTCAGCGCCGCCATGGAAGCCTGCCGCCAGCGCCTGCGGCCGATCCTGATGACCTCCCTGGCCTTTATGTTCGGCGTGCTGCCCCTGGCGCTGAGCAGCGGTGCCGGGGCCGGCGGACGCCAGGCCATCGGCACCGGCGTGCTGGGCGGCATGTTCAGCGCCACCGTGCTGGGTATTTTCTTCGTCCCGCTGTTCTTCGTTCTGGTGGGCAGCCTGGCCAGCCGTCGCGCGCCGGCTGAGACTGGCACAGGAGTAGAAGCATGATCCGTCCATCGCGCCTGACCCTGCTGCTGCCGGCCCTGCTGCTGGCCGGCTGCGTCAACCTGGCCCCCGATTATCAGCAACCCCAGGCACCGATTCCCCAGCAGTGGCCGACCCGCGCCGAGCTGGGCAGCGCTTCCGCACAGATCGGCTGGCAGGCGTTCTTCCTCGATGCCCGCCTCAAGCAGGTCATCGAGCAGACCCTGGCCAACAACCGCGACCTGCGCGTGGCCGCCCTCAATGTCGAGAAGGCCCGCGCCCTGTACCGGGTGCAGCGCGCCGAGCAGCTGCCGACCCTGAATGCCGGGGGCAGTGGCAGCCACAGCCGCACCCCGGCCAGCCTGAGCAGCACGGGCAGCGCCAGCACCACGCACCAGTACAGCGCCGAACTGGGCCTGAGCGGCTATGAGCTGGACCTGTTCGGGCGCATTCGCAACCTCAGTGATGCCGCCCTGGAAGACTACCTGGCGCTGGAGGAGACCCGGCGTAGCACGCAGATCAGCCTGCTGGCGGAGGTGGCCAATGCCTGGCTGACCCTGGCCGCCGACCGCGACCTGCTCAAGCTGGCCGAGGACACCCTGAGCAGCCAGCAGTCCAGCTATCAACTGCAGCAGCGCAGCCATGCCCTGGGCAATACCTCGGGCCTGGTCCTGGCCCAGGCGCAGACCACCGTGGAGTCGGCGCGGGTCGACGTGGCGGCCTACCAGAGCCAGGTACAGCAGGATCTCAACGCCCTCAACCTGCTGGCCGGCAGCCAGTTGGCCGAGGAGCTGCTGCCCGGCGGGCTGAGCGAGGATAGCGCCGAGTTGCTGGACGTTCCTGCCGGTCTGCCCTCCAGCCTGCTGCAGCAGCGCCCCGACGTGCTGGCCGCCGAACACGGCCTGAAATCCGCCAACGCCGATATCGGCGCGGCGCGCGCGGCGTTCTTCCCCAGCATCAGCCTGACCGCCAGCGCCGGTAGCAGCAGCGCAGCCTTGAGCGGGCTGTTCAAGGGTGGCAGCGGTGCCTGGAACTTCGCCCCGAGCATCAGCCTGCCGATCTTCGACGCAGGTGCCAACCGCGCTAATCTGCAGGCCGCCGAGCGTGAGCGCGATATTCAACTGGCCACCTACGAAAAGACCCTGCAGAGCGCCTTCCGCGAGGTGGCCGATGTGCTGGCCGAGCGCGGCACCCTGCGCCAGCGCATGGAAGCGCAACGGGCGCTGACCGAGGCCACGGCCAGAAGCCAGCAACTGGCCGATGCGCTGTATCGCAATGGGGCCAGCAGCTACCTGGATGCCCTGGATGCGCAGCGCGAGCTGTATGCCGCGCAGCAGACCCTGATCAGCCTGCAATTGACCGAGCAGAGCAACCGCATCGCCCTGTACCGGGTGCTGGGCGGCGGTATTGCCGAATAACCGGAGCGATTGAGCATCGCTTGGCTGTGCGCTAGCCCGCTGCTGTCTGTGACACCACTGGCATCGGTTACGGCATTTGGCCGGGGTGTTGAACTGACCTGGCAACCATTAACCCAACCGTAACGATCACTCGATCTGCTTGATTGATGACCAGGTGGTCACGCCCCTAAGGTGCCTCCACGACAGCGGAACTCGTGGAGTCATCAATGACAACAACAATATCCCCACCGCCCCAGTGGTCGCGTCGTCGCGCCGAGAAAGCGCGGCGCCTCGACCGGGTGCGCCACCTCGCCGATGGCGTGGTCCTGCCCAGCGACAAGCTGGTCGCCGCGCTCGAAGCGCTGATTGCCCCGGGTGATCGGGTGGTGCTGGAAGGCAACAACCAGAAGCAGGCGGATTTTCTCTCCCGCTCGCTGGCCAAGGTCGACCCCGGTCGCCTGCACGACCTGCACATGATCATGCCCAGCGTCAGCCGCGCCGAGCATCTGGATCTGTTCGAGCGCGGCATCGCGCGCAAGCTCGATTTCTCCTTCGCCGGTCCGCAGAGTCTGCGCATCGGCCAGTTGCTGGAAGACGGCCTGCTCGAAGTCGGTGCCATCCACACCTATATCGAACTGTACTCGCGGCTGCTGGTCGACCTGATCCCCAACGTCGCCCTGGTCGCCGGCTTCCAGGCCGACCGCCACGGCAATATCTACACCGGGCCTAGCACCGAGGACACCCCGGCGCTGGTCGAGCCTACCGCCTTCAGCGACGGCATCGTCATCTTCCAGGTCAACGAGATCGTCGACGAGCTGCCGCGGGTCGATATCCCGGCCTCCTGGGTGGACTTCGTGGTGGTGGCGGACAAGCCGTTCTATATCGAGCCGCTGTTCACCCGCGACCCGCGGCATATCAAGCCGGTGCACGTGCTGATGGCGATGATGGCGATCCGCGGCATCTACGAGAAGCACAAGGTGCAGTCGCTCAACCACGGCATCGGTTTCAACACCGCGGCCATCGAGCTGATCCTGCCGACCTACGGCGAGTCCCTCGGCCTCAAGGGCAAGATCTGCCGCAACTGGACGCTCAACCCGCACCCGACCCTGATCCCGGCCATCGAAACCGGCTGGGTCGAGAGCGTGCACTGCTTCGGCACCGAGCTGGGCATGGAGGCCTACATCGCCCAGCGCCCGGACGTGTTCTTCACCGGTCGCGACGGCTCCTTGCGCTCCAACCGCATGATGTGCCAGCTGGCCGGGCAGTACGCGGTCGACCTGTTCATCGGCGCCACCCTGCAGGTCGACGGCGACGGCCATTCCTCCACCGTCACCCGCGGCCGCCTGGCCGGTTTCGGCGGCGCGCCGAACATGGGCCACGACCCGCGCGGCCGCCGGCATGCCAGCCCGGCCTGGCTGGACATGCGCCAGGACCAGAGCGGCAGCCCCGCGGCCATGCTCGAACGCGGCAAGAAGCTGGTGGTGCAGATGGTCGAGACCTTCCAGGAAGGCGGCAAGCCGACCTTCGTCGATCAACTCGATGCCGTCGAGGTGGCCAGGAAGAGCGGCATGCCGCTGGCGCCGATCATGATCTACGGCGACGACGTCACCCACCTGCTCACCGAGGAAGGCATCGCCTACCTGTACAAGGCGCGCAGCCTGGAGGAGCGCCGGGCGATGATCGCCGCGGTCGCCGGCGTCACCGCCATCGGCCTGCGCCACGACCCCAAGGACACCGCACGGATGCGCCGCGAAGGGCTGATCGCCCTGCCGGAAGACCTCGGCATCCGCCGCGCCGATGCCAGCCGCGAACTGCTGGCGGCCAAGAGCATCGCCGAGCTGGTCGACTGGTCCGGCGGCCTGTACAACCCGCCCGGCAAATTCAGGAGCTGGTGATGAGCGCACTCAATGCACGACAACCGCAGCTGTCCCTGAGCGAGTGCCTGGCGGATCTGGCGGTGGACGCGCTGATCGACGAGGCCGAGCTGTCGCCCAAGCCGGGGCTGGTCGACCGCCGTGGCAGCGGCGCGCATACCGATCTGCACCTGGGCCTGATGCACGCCTCGGCCTTGTCGCTGTGGCCGGCGTTCAAGGCCATGGCCGACGCCGCCCGCGCCGAGGGCGAGATCAACCCGCCGCTGCGCGAGACCCTGGGGCGCATCGGCCGCGAGGGCGAAGTGGAAATGCTGCGCATCACCGGCGGGGTGAATACCCACCGCGGCGCCATCTGGGCCCTCGGCCTGCTCACCGCCGCCGCCGCGCTGGATACCCAGGCGCCTGCGCCGGCCGCCGTCGCCCTGCGTGCGGCGCGCCTGGCCCTGCTCAGCGATCGTGGCGCGCCGACCAGCGGCGCCAGCCACGGCGCCCAGGTCTGCCGCCTGTACGGCGTGCGCGGCGCCCGCGAGCAGGCGCAACTGGGCTTCCCGGCGGTAACCCAGCACGCCCTGCCGCAGTTGCAGCGCAGCCGCGCCGCCGCGGCCGGCGAGCAGAACGCCCGGCTGGACGCCTTGCTGGCGATCATGAGCAGCCTGAGCGACACCTGCGTGCTCTATCGCGCCGGCCTGGCCGGCCTCAGCAGCATGCAGCGCGGCGCGCGGGCAGTGCTCGAGGCCGGCGGTTGCGCCAGCCTGGCCGGACGCCGGCGCCTGGGTGAACTCGATCGCGACATGTTGAGGCTGCGTGCCTCACCCGGCGGTGCAGCCGATTTGCTCGCCGCGTCTTTATTCCTCGACCGCCTGCAGCCCGCGCTGCCGGCGCAGATTGGGAGTGTCTAAGCATGCAAACCCTGTCTTTCGAATTCCCCGCCGGGCAACCGGCCCGAGGCCGCGCGCTGGTCGGTTGCGTCGGCTCCGGCGACCTGGAGGTGCTGCTCGAACCCGGCACTGCCGGCACCCTGGCGATCCAGGTGGTGACCTCGGTGAACGGCAGCGCAGCGCGCTGGCAGCAGCTGTTCGAGCGGCTGTTGCGTGCCCAGCAACTGCCGGCGTTGAACATCGCGATCCACGATTTCGGCGCGACCCCCGGCGTGGTCCGTCTGCGCCTGGAGCAAGGGCTGGAGGAACTGAACCATGCATGACGCCAACATCCAGCGCCTGCTGCAGCAGCGCAGCTTCACCGAACTCGGCGCCCGCCAGCGCGCCCGCGCGCTGCTGGATGCCGGCAGCTTCCGCGAGCTGCTCGACCCCTTCGCCAGGCTCGAGTCGCCCTGGCTGGCCCGGCAGGGCATCGTGCCCCAGGCCGACGACGGCGTGGTGGTAGCCAAGGGCCTGCTGGACGGCCAGCCCGCCGTGATAATCGCCATCGAAGGCGCCTTCCAGGGCGGCAGCCTCGGCGAAGTGGGCGGGGCGAAGATCGCCGGCGCGCTGGAACTGGCCGCCGCGGACAACCGCCACGGCATCCCGACCCGCGCCGTGCTGCTGCTGGAAACTGGCGGCGTGCGCCTGCAGGAGGCCAACCTCGGCCTGGCCGCCATCGCCGAGATCCAGGCGGCCATCGTCGAGCTGCGCCAGTACCAGCCGGTGATCGGCCTGGTCGCCGGCCCGGTCGGCTGCTTCGGCGGCATGTCCATCGCCGCCGGGCTGTGCAGCTACCTGCTGGTCACCCGTGAGGCGCGCCTGGGCCTCAACGGTCCGCAGGTGATCGAGCAGGAAGCCGGCATCGACGAATACGACTCGCGCGACCGGCCCTTCATCTGGAGCCTGACCGGTGGCGAACAGCGCCACGCCAGCGGCCTGGTCGACGGCTACGTGGCCGACGACGTCGAGCAGATCCGCGGGCAATTGCTCGCGCTGTTCGCCAAGGGCAAGCCGGCGCTGGAGCGCAGCCGCCGGCATGCCTGGTTCCTCGAGCGCCTGCAGGGCGTCGACACCTCTGTGCAAGCCGATGCCGCTGCCGTGCGCAGCACCTACCAGGGAGAACAGCCATGAGCAGCACTATCGAACAACGCGGTCGCAGCTGGTTCCACGCCCTGGCCGGCGCGGCGACGCCGCTCGCCGGGCTGCCTGCCTCGCTGCTGGTGGCCGATGCCGAGCTGGCCGGCCAGCCAGTGCGCTACCTGGCGGTGGTGGCGGATGCCGGCAATCCCTTCCCGCGTGCCCGCAACGGCGAGGTCGGACTGCTCGAAGGCTGGGGCCTGGCCCAGGCGGTGGACCAGGCCATCGAGGCCGACGCCGACAGCCCGCACAAGCGCGCCTTGATCGCCATCGTCGATGTGCCGAGCCAGGCCTACGGTCGCCGCGAGGAAGCCTACGGCATCCACCAGGCCCTGGCCGGCGCGGTGGACAGCTACGCCCGCGCCCGCCTGGCCGGGCATGCGGTGGTCGGGCTGCTGGTCGGCAAGGCCATGTCCGGCGCCTTTCTCGCCCACGGTTACCAGGCCAACCGGCTGATCGCCCTGCGCGACCCGGCGGTGATGGTGCATGCCATGGGCCAGGCCGCCGCCGCGCGTATCACCCTGCGCAGCGTCGAGGAACTGGAAGTCCTGGCCGCCAGCGTGCCGCCGATGGCCTACGACCTGGACAGCTACGCCTCGCTCGGCCTGCTCTGGGAAACCCTGGCGCTGGCCGACAGTGGCCGGCCGGGTGCGGAGGATATCGTCCGGGTGCAGGACTGCCTGGGCCAGGCCCTGGCGGACATCGCCAGTGGTCCGCGCGATCTGCGTACGCGCCTGGGAGCGGTCAATCGCGCCGCCTCGGCGCAGGTGCGCGAAATGCTGCGGGCGCAGTGGTGAGGCTCTCAGAGGCTTCGTAGGAGCGGGCCATGCCCGCGATGCTTTTGCAGGAATGCCCTATCGCGGCCATCGCCCGCTCCTACGTCCTGCGAGGCTTGCGCACAAACATAGGATCTATGGCTTCAAAAGCACATCGCGTGCGGGTTCCGTCCCAACGGTTGGAGAACAGAGGAGAACGTCATGGCAATCGAGCGTCCAGCAACGCCACGCCCCCACGACCTGCTCTGGGGCATGACTGCCGAGCAGCTGCCGGCGGACGCCCCGGTCTGGGCCCGCGCCGCCTTGGCCCGGCACGCGCCGGTGGTGGTGCGCCGCGCGTCGGCCGAGCCAGGCTGGATTGCGGTAGGCATCCGCGGGCCGGCCCGTGAGCAGCGCTTCGCCACCTGGATGCGCCTGGACGCCATCCGCCGCCATGTCAGCCCCGAGGCCATCGCCCGCACCGGCCGCTGGCGAACCCATGCCCAGGCGCAGTGGCCGGCGTTGCGCGCCTTGGCGCAGCTGGCGCCCGAGCTGACGGCCCGCGGCCTGGCCTGGGGCGTGACCGGCAGCCTGGGCTTCGAGTTGGCCAGCGGGTTGGCCGCCGCGCACCCGGCCAGCGATCTGGATCTGCTGCTGCGGGCGCCGCAGCCGCTGGCGCTGGGCATGGCGCGAACCCTGTGTACGCTGTTCGACGGCGCGCCGGGAACGGTCGATGTGCAACTGGAAACGCCCTGCGGTGCCCTGGCCCTGCGCGAGTGGGCGAAGGGCGCCGCGCGGGTGTTGCTCAAGACCAGTGGCGGGCCGCTGCTGGTCGGCGACCCCTGGGCTGCTGCCAGGCAGGCAGTGGCATGAGCACGCTCTGGGCGTTCCCCGGCCAGGGCGCGCAGCAGCCCGGCATGCTGCATGGCTTGCCGGATGCGCCGGTGGTGCAGGCCTGCCTGGACGAAGCCGCGGCGGTGCTGGGCGAGGAGGTGCTGGCGCTGGATTCGGCCGAGGCCCTGCGCGGCACCCGCGCGGTGCAACTGTGCCTGCTGATCGCCGGGGTGGCCTGCGCGCGCCTGCTGATCCAGCGTGGCCATCGCCCGGACTATGTGGCCGGCCTGTCGATCGGCGCCTATGCGGCGGCGGTGAGCGCCGAGGCCCTGGATTTTGCCGACGCGTTGCGCCTGGTCGCATTGCGCGGCGAGTTGATGCAGAGCGCCTACCCCAGCGGCTACGGCATGAGCGCGATCCTCGGCCTGGATCTAACCAGCCTCGAGCGCCTGCTCGAGCAGGTAAACAGTCCAGAGATGCCGGTCTACCTGGCCAATATCAACGCCGACAACCAACTGGTGATCGCCGGCAGCCAGGCCGCCCTGGCGGCGCTGGCCGAACGGGCGCGGGCGCTGGGTGCGGGCGCCGTCAAACCGCTGGCGGTCAGCGTGCCCTCGCATTGCCCACTGCTCGCCGAGCCGGCCGCGCGTCTGGCCGAGGCCTTCGCCGCGGTCCGCCTGCAACCGCCGAACGGGCGTTATCTCAGCGGCAGTTCGGCGCGTCTGCTTAATGATCTGCACCAGTTGCGTGACGACCTGGCCTACAACATGTGCCGCGTCGTCGACTGGCAGGCCACCCTGCGAACCGCCGTTGAACGCGGCGTGCGCCTGCACCTGGAACTGCCGCCGGGCAGCGTCCTCAGCGGCTTGGCGCGACGGCAGTTCGAGCCGGGCCTGGTCATCGCCTTCCAGGGTGCGCGCCTGGATACACTGGACGCCCTGTTGCGCCAGGAGGTGAGTCGCAGCCGATAGGTAGTGCCGCTTCGCGAAGGACAAAAACAACAACTTCGACCCGAACATGAGGATTAGAACAATGATTATCTACGGTGTAGCCTTCCTGGCGTTCTGCACCCTGGCAGGCATCTTCATCGGTGAACTGCTGGGCAAACTCATCGGTATCCCCGCCAACGTCGGCGGTGTCGGCATCGCCATGATGCTGCTGATCTTCCTCGGCAGTTACCTGCACAAGCGCGGGCTGCTCGACGCCAAGTCCGAGAAGGGCGTGGAGTTCTGGAGCGCCATCTACATTCCCATCGTGGTCGCCATGGCCGCCCAGCAGAACGTCTACGGCGCCCTCAGCGGCGGTCCTATGGCGATCATCGCCGGCACCCTGGCGGTGGTCGTGGCGTTCGCCCTGGTGCCGGTGCTGAGTCGCGTCGGACAAAAAAAGCCTGAACAACCCGTCACTACCCCCCTGACCAAACTGCCACGGTGATCGCCATGTACGAATCCTTGATGAAAGTGATCAGCGGCTACGGCCTGATCAGCGGCTTCGCCGTCGTCGGCATCACCATGTGGCTGTCCTACTGGATCTCCGACCGGTTCACCAATGGCCGTCTGCACGGCTCGGCCATCGCCATCCTGCTCGGCCTGCTGCTGTCCTATATCGGAGGCGCCTACACCGGCGGGCAGAAGGGCCTGGTGGATATCCCGCTGTTCGCCGGCATCGGCCTGCTCGGCGGGGCCATGCTGCGCGACTTCGCCATCGTCGCCACCGGTTTCGGCGTGAGCGTCGAAGAACTGAAACGCGCGGGCTTCGCCGGGGTGCTGGCACTGTTCGTCGGGGTGGGCACCTCGTTCATTGCCGGCGTCGCGGTGGCCATGGCCTTCGGTTACAGCGACGTGGTCAGCCTGACCACCATCGGCGCCGGCGCGGTGACCTATATCGTCGGCCCGGTGACCGGTGCGGCGATCGGCGCCAGTTCCGACGTGATGGCGCTGTCGATCGCCGCCGGCCTGGTCAAGGCGATCCTGGTGATGGTGGCGACGCCCTTCGTCGCGCCCTATATCGGCCTGAACAACCCGCGCAGCGCGGTGATCTTCGGCGGCCTGATGGGCACCTCCAGCGGCGTCGCCGGCGGCCTGGCGGCGACCGACCCGAAGCTGGTGCCCTACGGCTGCCTGACTGCGGCCTTCTACACCGCGCTGGGCTGCCTGCTCGGGCCGTCGCTGCTGTTCTTCATGATGCGTGGGCTGATGGGCTGAGCATTCGCGGGCGTAGGAGCGGGGGGACGCCTAGTCCCATGCCCGCGAACGGCTTGAAACGCGTCGCGGGCATGGCCCGCTCCTACGCGTCCAGGTCGAGCGTTCAGGCTTCGTGCCTGAGGCTGTACATGCGGCATTCGGCGAGCAGCGCGAGCAGGTTGGGGTCGCGCTCCTTGGCCTTGAGGAACACCACGCCGATATGCTGCTGCAGGTGGTACCTGGCCTGCAGCGGGATCAGCCTGACCCGGTTCTCGTACACCGCGGCGATACGCCCCGGCAGCAGGGCGTAGCCCACGCCCGAGCTGACCATGCTGAGCAGGGTGAAGATGTCGTTGACCTGCATCGCCACCTTCGGCTCGAAACCCGCCTGCTGGAACACCCGCGCACCGTCCTGGTGGGTGGCGAAACCCTGGGTCAGGGTGATGAAGGTGGCCTCGCGCAGGTCGGCCAGGTCCACCTCGGCCTGCTGGGCGAACGGCGAATCCACCGGCACGGCGAGGAAGATGTCGTCGGCGAACAGCGGCAGCTGCGCGCAGTCCGGGTCGCTGACGCTGTCGTTGAGCGCCACCAGGATGGCGTCCAGCTCCATGTTCTTCAGCTTGTACAGCAGGTCGACGTTGGAGCCGAGGATCAGGTCGATGTTCAGCTCGCTGCGCCTGATCTTCAGGCCCATGATCAACTGCGGCACGGTCTTCACCGTCAGCGAATAGAGCGCGCCGAGCTTGAAACGCTCGGCGGAGAAGCCGGCGGCCTCGCGGGTCAGGCGCACCGTGTCGAGCACCTCCTGGACCAGTTTCTGCGCCCGCTCCTCCAGCACATAGGCGCTCTCCAGCGGTATCAGGTTGCGCCCCTCGTGCTTGAACAGCGGGCAGCGCAGGGCGCTTTCCAGCGAGTGGATGGCGCGATGCACGCTGACCGTGCTGGTCTCCAGCTCGCTCGCCGCGCGCGCCAGGTTGCCGCTGCGCATAAAGGCCAGGAAGATTTCCAGCTTCTTCAGGGTGAACTCTTCGTCGATCAGCATGGGGCAGGGGTCCGGGCGGTACGAGGCTCGATTGTGCCGCAACAGCGCCGCACAATCGCCCACGCGTTAGTAGCAGGTGGATGGCCCAGGGTTAACCACAGCTGACGCGCTGGATCAGCTCGGCCTCGTCGATGTCGATGTTCAGGCGCTGCGAGTCGTAATCCAGGGTCACTGCATCGCCCGGCGCCAGCACCCGCACGCTTCTTGCCCCGCTCTGCTGGCGCGCCAGCTCGACCCGCTCGGCCGTGGCCGGCTCGCCGAGCAGGCCCGGCAGCGCCTCGGCCTGGCAGCCGGCGTGCGGCTCGGCGGGCTGTGGCGCCGCTGCCTCGGGCGTCTCGAGCGAGCTGCAACCGGCCAGCACGGCGAGCAGGGCCAGGCTGCTGGGAATCTGTTTGCAAAGCATGGGGTGTGCCTCCATTCGGCTGCGGGTTGACTGCGTCTATCCGACTGCGACGGCGGGCGGCCGTTCCACTGCGCTGCGAGCAGAGCGGATGCCCGGGCAGTTTCACCCTAGGCCATCGCAGTGCAGGATCGATGGGGCCGCTTTGGAGCCGGATAGTGCGTCCGGCCCCAAAGCGGCCGGTTCAGGCGAACTTGACCAGGTTGAGCACCGGCAGTGGGCCTCCAGGGAACTGCGCCAGGCGGCCACCGCCGTCGAGCGTGCCGAGGTCGATGCCGGCGAAGCCGAGGCGTTCGATCAACTGCGCCACCCTGGCTTTCGCCTGGGCATCGTCGCCGGAGTAGAACAGCACGCGGCGGCCGCCCTCGGCCCGCGGGTCGCCGGCCAGCAGCGCCGCCTGCAGGTGGTTGAAGGCCTTGACCAGGCGCGCGCCGGGCAATAGCTCGGCGACCACCGCGCTGGAGGCGCGACCGCCCAGGTCGACGGCCTGGAACAGCGGCGCCTCGATGGCGTTGTTGGCGTCGATGACGATGCGTCCCTGCCAGGGACCAACGTCCTTCACCGCGGCAGGGATCTTCGACCAGTTCACCGCGAGGAAGACGATGTCGGCCTGGGCCGCCTCGGCGGCGGAAACCGCCGCGGCGTGAGGGCCGAGGTCGCGAACCAGCCCGGCCAGGCTGTCCGGGCCGCGGCTGTTGGCGATGCCGAAGTCGAGGCCGGCCCTGGCCAGTTGCTGAGCGATGGCCGAGCCGATGGCGCCGGCGCCGATGATGGCGATGTTCATAGTTGGGTCTCCTGAACTCGAGCTCCCTCTCCCTTTGGGAGAGGGTTGGGGTGAGGGTAGTGGGCGCGACTCGCTGTCGAGCCGGCGCCTTCAGGCGGTAAAGCCGCCATCGACCAGCAACTCGGCGCCGCTGACGAAGGCCGCCTGCGGGCTGGCCAGGTAGGCCACGGCGTCGGCGATGTCGCTGCCGCTGCCGTAGCGGCCGAGCGCGATGCTGGGTCGCACGAAGTCGGCGACCGGGCCGTCGGCCGGATTCATGTCGCTGTCGGTCGGGCCGGGGTGCACGGTATTCACGGTGATCCCGCGCGGGCCGAGGTCGCGTACCAGGCCGCGGCTGAAGCCAGCCACCGCGCCCTTGCTCAGGGTGTAGGCCGAGGCGGTGGCGAAGGCCGCGTAGTGCACCATCGAGCTGCCGATTTGGATGATCCGCCCGCCCTGGCCCATGTGCCGCAGCGCCTCCTGGGTGGCGACGAACACGCCGGTGACGTTCACCGCGAGGATCCGCTGGAAGTCGGCGAAGGCGATCTCCTCGGGAGCGCCGAGCACGCTGATGCCGGCGTTGTTGACCAGGATGTCGAGCCTGCCGAAGGTCGCGGCGACCTGGCCGACCGCGGCGCGCACCGCCTCGGGGTCGCCGGCGTCGGCCTGGATGGCGACGGCGCGGCCGCCGGCGAACTCGATGGCGGCGACCACCGCCGCGGCCTGATCCGGCGAGGCGTGGTAGGTGATGGCGACGCTGGCGCCGTCGGCGGCCAGGCGCTTGGCGATGGCGGCGCCGATGCTGCGCGAACCGCCGGTGACGAGGGCGACCCGGTCGGCGAGGGGGAGGGTGGTGCTGTTCATGCTGTGAGCCTCAGTGTTTGTGGTGGGTGAGGCTATGAAACGCCTTTGCATTTCGACGCAGTAGCGGGTAATTGCTAGAATCACTTTCAACTAATACTTGAATATGCGCATGGCACTGTAAGAGTCAGCTTGCTGTGCACCGGCATTCCGGCGATCCGCAACGCGCGCCGCACAAAAGCATCGCCAGCACGCTGGCTCCGACAAACGGCACACCAGCCAAATGGGGCGGAACCCATGGAAACCCTGGCCAATCTCGAATCCTTCGTGCGCAGCGCCGAGCTCGGCAGCTTCTCCGCCGCCGCCCGGCGTCTGGCCCTGACCCCGGCGGCGGTGAGTCGCAACGTCGCCCAGCTGGAGGCTCACCTTGGCGTGCGGCTGTTCCTGCGCAGCACCCGCAAGCTGAGCCTGACCGAGGCCGGCGAGCGTTTCCTGCACAACGTCGGCGGCGGCCTGGAGAGTATCCAGGCGGCGATCGCCGATCTCAGCAGCAATGCCGGGCAGCCGGCCGGCATCCTCAGGCTCAGCGCCGCGCCGGCGTTCGCCCGCGACCACCTGCTGCCGCTGATGCCGGAATTCCTCGCCCGCTACCCGGCGGTGCTGCCGGACTGGCATCTGGACAATCGCCAGGTGGAGCTGATCGGCGAGGGCTTCGACGCCGCCATCGGCGGCGGCATCGAGCTGGCCCCCGGGGTGGTGGCGCGCCAGCTGGCGCCGGCGCATCTGCTGCTGGTGGCGGCGCCCGCTTACCTGCAGGGCCGGGCGCTGCCGCAGCATCCCGACCAACTGGGGCAACTGGACAGCCTGGCCATGCGCTCGCTGCAGAGCGGCAAGGTGCGCCAGTGGATGCTGCGCACCGCCGGCGGCGAGCAGGCGCCGCTGGAATTGCGCCCGCGCATGCTGGTCAACGACCCCGAGGCCCTCTGCCGCGCCGCACTGCTGGGCATGGGCGTGGCCCTGCTGGCCATGCCGGACGTGCTGGCGCACCTGCACAGCGGTGCGCTGCGGCGCCTGCTGCCGGACTGGTACGTGGATGCCGGGCCGATCTCGCTGTACTTCGCCAGCAACAGGCTGCTGCCGGCCAAGACTCGCGCCTTCGTCGACTTCATCACCGCGCAGTTCGAGCGGCAGCAACTGGCGGCGCGCTTCACTGCCGCAGGGGCAGGGCGGCGCTGATTCGCCCGGCGCCTCAGGCCTCCACCAGCACCTCGAAGCCGCCGTAGATCAGCCGTTGCCCATCGAAGGGCATGGGGTTGCGGTCCGGCTGCAGGCGCGGGTCGGCCATGACCTTCTGCATCCCCGCGTCGCGGACCTGGCGCGACGGCCAGGTGACCCAGGAAAACACCACCGTCTCGTCGTCCTGGCGCTTCACCGCCATCGGGAACGAGGTCAGCTTGCCCTCGGGCACGTCATCGCCCCAGCACTCGACGACGCCCAGCGCGCCGTGCTCCTTGAAGACTGCCGCAGCAGCCTGCGCATGCTGCCGGTACAGCTCGCGGTTGGCAGTGGGTACGGCGGCAACGAAGCCATCGACATAGCTCATGATCGATCTCCTGCTTGAGTTGTGGGGGCAGCGCGCAGTCAACCACGCGCGATCGGCGCGGCATCGCCGGCAGGCCGATCTGCAGGTGAGTCGATCCGCCAGGCCGCGGATCGACAGCCCGTCGGCAGAGACAGGCGCGCGCCGACCAACGGCCAATCCGCGGTGCCGCCTCCCGCGCGGTTCGCGCTGCGCCGGATGGCTGGCCGGTGGTGGGATAGACTGGGCGGCGGGCAGCCTAGGGCGGGGGTGACAACTGTGGCGGGATTCCCATGGATTCGCTGATCACGGCGGCGGCGCGGGCGCTGGCGGCGGGTGATCCGCTCGGCGCACTGAACCGGGTCGCCTTGCGCGACGATGCGCCGGCGCTCGCGCTGCGTGGCATCGCGATGGCGCAGCTCGGCGATCTCGTTCGTGCCAGGGCGCTGGTGCGCCGCGCGGCGCGGGCCTTCGGTGCGCGACAGCCGTTGGCCCGCGCGCGCTGTGTCGTCGCCGAGGCCGAGATCGCCCTGGCCTCGCGCGACCTGGGCTGGCCGACGAAGGCGCTCGATGCCGCGCGGGCGACCCTCGAAGCGCACGGCGACCGGGCCAACGCCATCCATGCGCGCTACCTCGAGGTCCGCCGCCTGCTGCTGCTCGGGCGCCTCGATCAGGCCGAGCGCCTGCTCGTGGTTGCCGACCCGGAGCCCTGGCCGCCGGTGGTGAGGGCCGTCCACGAGCTGGTCGTCGCCGGGATCGCGCTGCGCCGTCTGCAGACGCAGAGGGCGCGCGCCGCGCTTGCTCGGGCTGAGCACGCCGCGCGCCGGACCGGCATCCCGGCGCTGACGGCGGAGGTCGCCAGCGCTGCCCTGGCCCTCGACACGCCTGCGGCGCGCCTGATCGTCCGGGGTGGGGAGCGGTTGCTGCGGTTGGAGGAGGTCGAAGCGTTGCTGGCGTCGAAGGCGCTGGTGGTGGATGCCTGCCGCCATGTCGTGGGTGACGCCGCCACGCGGGTCTCGCTTGCAACCCGGCCGGTCTTGTTCGCGCTGGCCCGCGCCCTGGGCGAAGCCTGGCCGGGAGATGTACCGCGGGACGCGCTCATCGCCCGGGCATTCCGCACCAGGCACGCCGATGAGTCGCATCGCGCGCGCTTGCGCGTCGAGATCGGCCGGCTGCGCGCGGAGTTGCGCACCTTGGCCGAGGTGAGCGCGACCAAGCGCGGGTTTGCGTTGCGGCCGCGCGGCGCGGACGAGGTCGTGGTGCTGGCGCGGCCCGTCGAAGAGCAGCATGCGCCGGTGCTGGCCTTGCTCGCCGACGGTGAGGCCTGGTCGAGCTCGGCCCTGGCGCTGGCGCTGGGCGCCAGCCAACGCCGCGTGCAGCGGGCGCTCGAGACGCTGGCGGCGGCCGGCAAGGTGCAGTGCTGCGGTCGCGGGCGCGCGCGTCGCTGGATGGCCCCGGCGCTGCCGGGTTTCGCGACGACCTTGTTACTCCCGGTGCCGCTGCTGGGCGGCTAGGATGCATGGCACAACCCAGCGAGGAGGATGCAAGCATGAAACGATCAGCAGCCGAAGTCGTCCGCGAGTACGGCCCCTTTGCCGATGTCGACGGCGTGCATGGGGTCACCTATGACGGCCAGCAGGTCTGGTTCGCCAGTGGCGACAGGTTGAACGCCCTGGACCCGGCGAGCGGCAAGACGCTGCGCACGATCGATGTCGCCGCCCATGCGGGAACGGCCTTCGACGGCCAGCACCTGTTTCAGATCGCCGAGGCGCACATCCACAAGATCGATCCGCAGACCGGCCGGGTGCTTGCCACCATCCCGGCGCCCGGCGGCGGCGCGGACTCGGGGCTGGCCTGGGCCGAAGGGACGCTCTGGGTGGGGCAGTACCGAGAGCGCAAGATCCATCAGATCGACCCCCAGAGCGGGGCGATTCTGCGCACCCTCGAGTCCAACCGCTTCGTCACCGGCGTCACCTGGGTCGACGGAGAGCTCTGGCACGGCACTTGGGAAGAAGATCAGAGCGAGTTGCGGCGCGTCGACCCGCGCACGGGAGAGGTTCTCGAGCGTCTCGAGCTGCCGGCTGGCGTCGGTGTCTCCGGGCTCGAGGCCGACGGCGGCGAGCGGTTCTTCTGCGGCGGCGGCAACAGCGGCAAGGTGCGAGTCGTGCGCCGCCCTCGGTGAGGCCGCGCGGCCACCGCTAGCGGCGCCGAGCAGGCCGTCGGCGCCGGGCGCGGGTCCGCGCAACCTGGACGCCGGGCCGGGGCCTGCACCCCGGCGGTTTGCCGCGCGGGCCTGGCCCGGGGAGCCATTCGCTGCACGCCGCGCTTGCCTCACCCCACCCGAGTGTTCGTACACTCTGCCTTTCTCGTTTCCAGGCAAGGCCCTCCCGTGCAACCGGTGATCTCCATCCAGCAACTGAGCAAGACCTACGCCTCCGGCCATCCGGCGCTGCAAGCCATCGACCTGGAGATCCGCCAGGGCGAGATCTTCGCCCTGCTCGGGCCCAACGGCGCCGGCAAGACCACCCTGATCAGCATCATCTGCGGCATCGTCAACCCGGGTGGCGGGCGGGTGCTGGTCGGCGGCCACGACATCCTCAAGGACTACCGCGCGGCCCGTGCGCAGATCGGCCTGGTGCCGCAGGAGCTGGTCAGCGACGTGTTCGAGACGGTCTGGGCCACGGTCAGGTTCAGCCGCGGGCTGTTCGGCAAGAAGCCCGACCCGGCCTACCTGGAGCGCCTGCTGCGCGACCTGTCGCTGTGGGACAAGCGCGACGCGAAGATCATGGAGCTGTCCGGCGGCATGAAGCGCCGGGTGATGATCGCCAAGGCGCTGTCGCACGAGCCGCGGATCCTGTTTCTCGACGAGCCCACCGCCGGGGTCGACGTCGAGCTGCGCCGCGACATGTGGAACATGGTCCGCGGCCTGCGCGCGCGCGGGGTGACCATCATCCTCACCACCCACTACATCGAGGAGGCCGAGGAGATGGCCGATCGCATCGGGGTGATCAGCAAGGGCCGGATCATCCTGGTCGAGGACAAGCAGGTGCTGATGCACAAGCTCGGCAAGAAGCAGCTGACCCTGCAACTGCAGCAGCCGCTGGCGAGCATTCCGGCCGAGCTGAACGGCCACCGTCTGGAGCTGGCGGACGAGGGCCACGCCCTGGTGTTCACCTTCGACGCCCAGCGCGAGCACACCGGCATCGCCGAGCTGCTCAAGGACCTGGCCCAACGCGGCATCGACTTCAAGGATCTGCAGTCCAGCCAAAGCTCGCTGGAAGAAATCTTCGTCAACCTGGTCAGGGAGTCGCGCGCATGAATATCTATGCGATCCGCGCCATCTACCTGTTCGAGCTGGCGCGCACCTGGCGCACCCTGCTGCAGAGCATCGCCACCCCGGTGATCAGCACCTCGCTGTACTTCGTGGTGTTCGGCTCGGCGATCGGCGCGAGCATGACCCAGGTGCACGGGGTCAGCTACGGCGCCTTCATCGTGCCCGGGCTGATCATGCTGGCGCTGCTCACCGAGAGCATTTCCAACGCCTCGTTCGGCATCTACATGCCCAAGTACTCCGGGAGCATCTACGAGCTGCTGTCGGCGCCGGTGTCCTACCTGGAGATCCTGGTCGGCTACGTCGGCGCGGCGGCGACCAAGTCGATCGTGCTCGGGCTGGTGATCCTGGTCACCGCGCGGCTGTTCGTTGACTACCAGATTCTCCACCCGGTGTGGATGCTGGCCTTCCTGGTGCTCACCGCGGTGACCTTCAGCCTGTTCGGCTTCATCATCGGCGTGTGGGCCGATGGCTGGGAGAAGCTGCAGATAGTCCCGGCGCTGATCGTCACGCCGCTGACCTTCCTCGGCGGCAGCTTCTACTCGATCAGCATGCTGCCGCCGGGGTGGCAGACGGTGACCCTGTTCAACCCGGTGGTGTACCTGATCAGCGCCTTTCGCTGGAGCTTCTACGGCGTCTCCGACGTCGACGTGACGCTGAGCCTGGGGATGATCCTCGGCTTCCTGCTGCTGTGCATCCTCGCCGTCGGCTGGATCTTCAAGACCGGCTATCGGCTGAAGAGCTGAGAGGCGGTGGATGGTCTAGGGTGGGAACGGCCTAGAACAGCAGGCCCACTGCAAGCCTCTCCGGATTACATCCGGACTACGGGGCCGGGCAAGTTGTAGGAGCGGGCCATGCCCGCGAAACCCGGCGCAGCAAAAGCATCGCGGGCATGGCAACTAGGCGTCCCCCCGACTACGGGTTCAGGGCCACGACAATTCACAGAAGCGCTGCGGAGAAGGCAATGGACGACGCTCAACGCGCCTTGCTCGACGGCATCTACCGCGACGAATCGCGCCGCGTGCTGGCGACCCTGATCCGCCTGCTGGGCGACTTCGACCTGGCCGAGGAGGCGCTGCACGAGGCCTTCCGCGCGGCGCTGGAGCAGTGGCCGCAGGGCGGCGTGCCGAGCAACCCGCGCGCCTGGCTGGTTTCCGCCGGGCGCTTCAAGGCGATCGACAACCTGCGCCGGCAGCGGCGTTTCCAGGCCCTCGACGAGCAGCACGAGGCGATCGCCGCGGCGACGGTGGAGGAGGGCGAGAGCGTCGAGGACGACCGCCTGCGGCTGATCTTCACCTGCTGCCATCCGGCCCTGGCGGCCGATGCCCAGGTGGCCCTGTGCCTGCGCGAGGTCTGCGACCTGACCACCGAGGAGATCGCCCGCGCCTACCTGAGCGCGCCGAGCACCGTGGCCCAGCGCATCGTCCGCGCCAAGGCGAAGATCCGCGACGCGCGCATCCCCTACGAGGTGCCGGGGCGCGGCGAGCTGGCCGAGCGCCTGGAGGTGGTGCTGCGGGTGATCTACCTGGTGTTCAACGAGGGTTACTTCGCCAGCTTCGGCGACTCGCTGACCCGCAGTCACCTGTGCGCCGAGGCCATCCGCCTCGGCCGCCTGCTGCTCGAACTGCTGCCCGAGCCGGAAGTCGTGGGCCTGCTGGCGCTGATGCTGCTGAACGAAGCGCGGCGCCCGGCACGCACCTCGGCGAGCGGCGAGGTGGTGCTGCTGGAGGAGCAGGACCGTGCGCTGTGGAACCGGGCGCTGATCGCCGAGGGCGAGGCGCTGGTGCTGCAGGCGCTGCGTTCGCAGCGCTTCGGCCCCTACAGCCTGCAGGCGGCGATCGCCGCGGTGCACGCCGAGGCGCCGAGCTTCGCCGCTACCGATTGGGCGCAGATCGTCGGCCTCTACGATGCGCTGCTGGGCCTGAGCCCGTCGCCGGTGATCGAACTCAACCGCGCGGTGGCCCTGGCCATGCGCGACGGCCCGCAAGCCGGGCTGGCGCTGATCGAGGCGCTGCTGCAACGTGGCGAGCTGGCCGACTATCACCTGGCCCACGCCGCCCGTGCCGACCTCTACCGGCGTCTGGGGCGCAGCGCCGAGGCGCGCGCCGCCTACGAGCGCGCCCTGCAGCTGAGCCGGCAAGGCCCGGACCGCCAGCTCCTGGAACGGCGCCTGGGCGAACTGGCCGGCGAGTGAGCGCTGGGCCTGGCCGACCCGGAAAAAATGCGTAGAATGCGCGCCCTTTTTCCACCGGCAGGAGTGCTCGATGAGCTTTAACTTGGCAAATAAACCAGCGGCGCAGCGCAGCGAAGAAGAGACGGAAAAGGCCCGCCTGTTCGAGCTGTGGCAGCACAACCTGCACCGCGCCAAGGCCGACGCCGCGCGCCTGTTCGGCGAGAAGGGCAAACGCAAGGGCAAGTGGGCGGAATGGCTACGCGCCCAGCTGGCCGAG
Source organism: Pseudomonas benzenivorans (assembly GCF_900100495.1). Lineage (GTDB taxonomy): Bacteria > Pseudomonadota > Gammaproteobacteria > Pseudomonadales > Pseudomonadaceae > Aquipseudomonas > Aquipseudomonas benzenivorans. The sequence continues at coordinate 38,470 of NZ_FNCT01000016.1, read as the reverse complement.
CTGACCCCGGCCGAATACGCCAGCATGGTGCAACGGGAAGTCAGGCGGCTGGTGGCCGCGCGCTAGGCCTCACGGCCGGCGCCAGCCGCACCCGATACAGGCCAGCCGCAGCCGCTTGAGCAATGTCTATTGCGAGACAGCACACTAGTGTCGCGGCACGAATAATAAGTCGCATGCCTGGCGTTGAACCGACAACGCGACACCAGGAGCCTGCCCGAGAATACGGATTCTTGTAGGTTGGGCTGAGCTCCGCGAAGCCCAACAGGGTGATGTTGTTGGGCTTCGTTGCTCAGCGCCAACCTACGATGTGGAGTCAATTGCCATTCTCGGACAGCCTCCTAGGTGTGGGCGCCAGCCGCGCCAGGGCTGGCAGCGCAATGCTGCCATGAGCCAACCACCACCCGGTCATTGCCATATCCGCCGGCCAGCGCCCCAAGCCGCCAGCTTTGGCGCCTTGCAGGCTTCAGACCCGCCGCTGTCGACCCCGCTCGCTACCCGGCTCGGCCGACAGCGCTGCCAGGCCTCGCGTCGCCGGCGCCTGGCGCCACGGCCCGGCGCAAAAACTGACCTGGGTCAACGAGTGGTGCAATCCCCCGGAAAACCGGGGGCGCCTGTCATGAAATGAGAAAACGCTGTCGCCGAATGAAAGGTCGGCGCGGCCCCTCGCTCCTAAATTCCTCCCCACGGCCTGCCACGCGGAACCCGCTCCGCCCTGCTGCCGCACTCGAACTACGTACCCCCGAGGAGAACAACAATATGCGCGTAGAACAACTTACTAGCAGTATCGGCGCCGAACTGGTCGGCGTGAACCTCGCCGATGCCGTCCGCGACGACGGCCTGTTCAACGAGATCAAGGGCCTGCTGCTGCAGCACAAGGTACTGTTCCTGCGTGACCAGGACATCTCGCGTCCGGATCACGTGGCCTTCGCCCGGCGTTTCGGTCAGCTGGAAGACCACCCGATGGCGCCGAGCCATCCGGAAGCGCCGGGCCTGGTGCAGATCTACAAGCGTCCCGACCAGCCGATCGACCGCTACGAGAACGCCTGGCATGCCGACGGTACCTGGCGCCCGACCCCGGCCATGGGCTGCGTGCTGCGCTGCGTGGAGTGCCCAACCGTGGGCGGCGACACCATGTGGGCCAACATGGTGCTGGCCTACGAGCGCCTGCCGCAGGCGATCAAGCAGCAGATCGAGGACCTGCGCGCCAACCACAGCTTCGAGTCGTCCTTCGCCGCCGCCATGCCGATCGACAAGCGCCTGGCGATGAAGGCCGAGTACCCGGACTCCGAGCACCCGGTGGTGCGCACCCATCCGGAAACCGGCGAGAAGGTGCTGTTCGTCAACGCTTTCACCACCCACTTCACCAACTACCACACCAAGGATCGCGTGCGCTTCGGCCAGGACGCCAACCCCGGCGCCAACGACCTGCTGCGCTACCTGGTGAGCCAGGCCTTCGTTCCCGAGTACCAGGTGCGCTGGCGCTGGCAGCCCAACAGCATCGCCATCTGGGACAACCGCAGCACCCAGCACTACGCGGTCATGGATTACCCGGCCTGCCATCGCAAGATGGAGCGCGCCGCGATCATCGGCGACAAGCCGTTCTGACCCCCGTCGAGCACCACCACCCCCTTCTTAATTCGAGGAAAGTGCCATGAACTTCATCGATGGTTCGCTGTTTGTCGAAAACATACAGAAACTGGTCATCACCGCCGCCCCCTACGGTCCGGAGTGGCAGCCGTCCGACTTCCCCGAGGACATCCCGGTCTCCCTGGATGCGCAGATCCAGAAGGCCGTCGACTGCTACAACGCCGGCGCCAGCGTGCTCCACGTGCATGGCCGTGAAGCCGACGGCAAGGGCTCCAAGCGCCTGTCCTTCACCAACCAGCTGGTGGCCGGCATCCGCGAGGCCTGCCCGGAGATGATCCTGCAGATCGGCGGCTCGATCTCCTTCGCCCCGGAAAACGACGGCGACGTCGCCAAGTGGCTGAGCGACGACACCCGCCACATGCTGGCCGAGATCCAGCCGACCCCGGACCAGGTGACCATCGCCATCAACACCAACCAGATGAACGTGGTCGAGCAGATGTGCCCCGCCGACGTCCGCGGCACCTCGCTGGACGTGGGTAGCGCCGGCTACGAGGCCTACCGCGAGATGACCATCCCGGCCGGTCCGGCCTGGGTCGAGGAGCACATCAAGCGCCTGAGCGACAACCGGATCCAGACCCACTTCCAGCTGGCCAACATCGCCCAGCTGGAGACGGTCGAGCGCATGATGCGCCGCGGCGTGTGCAACGTGCCGCTGATCCTCACCTGGGTGGCCATCGGCGGCGGCTTCGAGGCGCCGAACATCTACAACCTGGCCAACTTCGTGCGTGCCTGCCCGGACGGCTCGGTGCTGACCCTGGAAACCTCCATGCTCAACACCCTGCCGCTGAACATGCTGGCCATGGCCCTGGGCCTGCACGTGCGTTGCGGCATCGAGGACAACATTTGGACCCAGGACCGTTCGCGCAAGATCTCCACCGTCGAGCAGATCGAGCAGCTGGTACGCATTTCCCGCGAGTTCGGTCGCGAGGTGGCCAACGGCCAGGAGGCGCGCGAGATCTACAAGATCGGCACCTTCTACCAGGACGCCGACGAGACCCTGGCGAAGAACGGCTTCGCGCCCAACCGCAAGCCGGGCCAGAAGGGCTTCCTGCTGCACGGCTGATGCCCGGGCGCCTCGCTTGCAGCATGCAGGTAGAGCCGCCCGTTGCTGCTGCCGCCGCCGCGCGCGACCGGTTCTGTGGGTGATCCACGGGATGGGCCGCGGCGGCGGCTTTTTGTTTGGCTATGTACCCGTTAAATGTTGAGCCCACCGCAGCCTCGTGGGAGCGGCTTCAGCCGCGAAATGTTGTCGGCGTTTCGAAGATTTTCGCGGATGAATCCGCTCCCACAAACGCGCAACCTCTCATGCAACACATAACTGGGACATAGCATTTTCCTTGGCCGCCGCAGCGAGTCCATGTCATGAAATGAAAAGTCGCTGTCGTTTGATGAGAAGCGTCGGGGCAGCCGGCGGCCTACAGTCCAATCAACGCAAATCGATGCAATTCGCCCAGATCGCAGATTGGAGAAAAGAGACATGGCCAAAGCCGTACGCTTCTATGAAACCGGTGGTCCCGAGGTCCTGCGCTACGAAGACGTCGAGGTCGGCGAACCCGGCCCGGGCGAGGTTCGGCTGCGTCATGTCGCCGTCGGCCTGAACTACGCCGACACCTATTTCCGCAACGGCACCTACCCGATCCCGCTGCCCAATGGCATGGGCGTGGAAGCTTCCGGCGTGGTCCAGGCGGTCGGCGAGGGCGTGAGCAACGTGGTGGTCGGCGACCGCGTCACCTATACCGGCTTTCTCAATACCCTCGGCGCCTACAGCACCGAACGCCTGATCCCGGCCGCGCCGCTGATCAAGCTGCCGGAAACCATCGCCTTCGAGACCGCCGCAGCCATGACCATGCGCGGCCTGACCTCGTCCTATCTGATGCGCCGCATCTATGACTTCAAGCCGGGCGACAGCATCCTCCTGCACGCCGCCGCCGGTGGCGTCGGCCTGATCGTCTCGCAGTGGGCCAAGCTGCTCGGCCTGACCGTGATCGGCACCGTGTCCAGCGAGGCCAAGGCCGAAGTGGCGCGGGCCCACGGCTGCGACTACACCATCAACTACAGCCACGAAGACGTCGCCAAGCGGGTGCGTGAGCTGACCAACGGCGTCGGCGTCAATGTGGTGTTCGACAGCGTCGGCAAGAACACCTTCATGGGTTCGCTGGATTCGCTCAAGCGCCGCGGCCTGCTGGTCTGCGTCGGCACCGCTTCCGGCCCGATCGAAGCGTTCAACCCGCAGCTGCTGGCCATGAAAGGCTCGCTGTACATGACCCGTCCGGCCCTGGCCGACTACATCGCCGATCCGGCCGAGAAGGCCGCGCTGGCCGGCGAGCTGTTCGACCTGGTCGGCAGCGGCCAGATCAAGATCGAGATCAACCAGCACTACGCCCTGCAGGACGCCGTGCAGGCGCACCGCGACCTGGAGTCGCGCAAGACCACCGGCTCGTCGATCTTCGTCATCTGAGAAGGGCAATCGCCATGCAAGTCGAACAACTGACCTACAACATCGGCGCCGAGCTGATCGGCGTCAACCTCGCCGACGCCATCCATGACGACGGCCTGTTCGCGGCGATCCGCGCCCAGTTGCTCCAGCACCGCGTGCTGTTCCTGCGTGACCAGGACTTCAGCCGCGCCGAGCATGTGGCCTTCGCCCGCCGCTTCGGCGAGCTGGAAGACCACCCGGTGGCCGGCAGCGACCCGGAGCACCCGGGCCTGGTGCAGATCTACAAGCGCCCGGACCAGCCGATGGACCGCTACGAGAACGCCTGGCACACCGATGCCACCTGGCGCGAGGCGCCGCCGCTGGGCTGCGTGCTGCGCTGCATCGAGTGCCCGCCGGTCGGCGGCGACACCATGTGGGCGAACATGGTGGTGGCCTACGAGAACCTGCCGGCCGACGTCAAGGCGAAGATCGCCGACCTGCGCGCGCGCCACAGTATCGAGGCGAGCTTCGGCGCGGCCATGCCGATCGACAAGCGCCTGGCGCTCAAGGCCCAGTACCCGGACGCCGAGCACCCGGTGGTGCGCACCCATCCGGAAACCGGCGAGAAGGTGCTGTTCGTCAACGCCTTCACCACCCATTTCAGCAACTACCACACCCCGCAGCGGGTGCGCTTCGGCCAGGACGCCAACCCCGGAGCTGCCGACCTGCTGCGCTACCTGATCAGCCAGGCGTACATCCCCGAGTACCAGGTGCGCTGGCGCTGGAAGCCCAACAGCGTGGCGATCTGGGACAACCGCAGCACCCAGCACTACGCGGTGATGGACTACCCGCCCTGCCATCGCAAGATGGAACGCGCCGGGATCATCGGCGACAAGACGTTCTGACCCCCCGTTTTGCCTGATCCGGTCCTACCGTTCCGGGTCGGGCAGCTTTTACAAGAACCTACTGAGGACCCTGACCATGCAATTCTTCGACGATTCCCTGCACCCGGAAAATATGGAAAAGGTGGTGATCACCGTCGCCCCCTACGGCCCCGAGTGGATGCCGGAAGACTTCCCGGAAGACATTCCGCTGACCATGGAAGAGCAGGTGCAGAAGGCCGTGGATTGCTACGAGGCAGGCGCCACCGTGCTGCACCTGCACGTGCGCGAGCTGGACGGCAAGGGTTCCAAGCGCCTGTCCAAGTTCAACGAACTGATCGCCGGCGTGCGCGCGGCGGTGCCGGACATGATCATCCAGGTCGGCGGCTCGATTTCCTTCGCCCCGGAAAGCGAAGGCGAAGGCGCCCTCTGGCTGAGCGACGACACCCGCCACTTGCTGGCCGAGCTGACGCCGCGGCCGGATCAGGTCACCATCGCCATCAACACCACCCAGATGAACATCATGGAGCTGCTCTATCCGGAATACCTGGAAGGCACCTCCCTGGCCAACCCGGCCTACCAGGCCGCCTACAGCGAGATGACCGTGCCGGCCGGCCCGGGCTGGGTCGCCGAGCACTTGAAGCGCCTGTGCGCCAACGGCATCCAGCCGCACTTCCAGCTGACCGGCATGCATGCCCTGGAAACCCTCGAGCGCCTGGTGCGCAAGGGCGTCTACATGGGCCCGCTGAACCTGACCTGGATCGGCATCGGCGGCGGTTTCGACGGCCCCAACCCGTTCAACTTCTTCAACTTCATCCACCGCGCACCGGACGGTTGCACCATTACCGCCGAATCGCTGCTGAAGAACGTTCTGCCGTTCAACGCCATGGCGCTGGCCATGGGCCTGCACCCGCGCGTCGGCATCGAAGACACCATCATCGACCAGCACGGCAAGCGTTTCAGCTCGGTGCAGCAGATCCAGCAGACCGTGCGCGTGGCGCACGAGCTGGGTCGTGAAATCGCCAATGGCAAGGAAGCGCGCGAGATCTACAAGATCGGCGTGCAGTACAACAGCGTCGAGGAAACCCTGCTGGCCAACGGCATGGCGCCGAACCGCAAGGCGGGCCAGAAGGGCGTGCCGCAGCGCGGCTGACCGGCCTTGCCCTGTCCCGCCGCCGGCGGGGCAGGGCAGCCCAGCCGAGCCGTTTGCGAAAAGGCTTCAGCCAGCAGGCCGGGGTTTGCAGTGTCGGAGCAGTCTCTGCAAGAGAGGCTCCTGAAGCTTTTTCACAAGCGGGTCCAGTACCGCTCACAACAAGAACAATCGGCAGTAGAACGAGGAGGCAGCATGGCCGCACACCACATCAGCGACGACGGTGAAGACACCTCGATCGGTATTCCGCGCAACTATGCCTGGATCGTCTTCGCCCTGACCTTCGGCCTGTTGATTTCCGACTACATGTCGCGCCAGGTGCTCAACGCCGTCTTCCCGCTGCTCAAGGGCGAATGGGCGCTCAGCGACAGCCAGCTCGGCCTGCTCAGCGGCATAGTCGCGCTGATGGTCGGCCTGCTGACCTTCCCGCTGTCGCTGCTGGCCGACCGCTTCGGCCGGGTCAAGAGCCTGGCGCTGATGGCCACCTTGTGGAGCCTGGCGACCCTCGGCTGCGCGCTGGCGGAGAACTATGAGCAGATGTTCGTCGCGCGCTTCCTGGTCGGGGTCGGCGAGGCCGCCTATGGCAGCGTCGGCATCGCCGTGGTGGTGGCGGTGTTCCCGCGCGAGATGCGCGCCACCCTGTCCGGCGCCTTCATCTCCGGCGGCATGTTCGGCTCGGTGCTGGGCATGGCTGCCGGCGGCGTGCTGGCCGAGCACCTCGGCTGGCGCTGGGCGTTCGCCGGCATGGCACTGTTCGGCCTGCTGCTGGCCACGCTCTACCCGATCATCGTCCGCGAAGCGCGCATCGTCCCGCAGCGGGCGGCCGCCGCCGCCAACAAGGTCACCGCCACGGTCACCCGGCCGCTGCGCACCCTGTATTCCAGCCGCTCGGTGATCGGCGCCTATGTCGGCAGCGGCCTGCAGCTGTTCGTCGGCGGCACCGTGATCGTCTGGATGCCCAGCTACCTGAATCGCTACTACGAAATGGGCACCGACAAGGCCGGCGCGGTGGCGGCGATCATCGTGCTGTGCAGCGGCGCCGGGATGATCCTCTGCGGCATGCTTAGCGACCGCATGTGCCGCAACCGTCCGGACCGCAAGATCAGCCTGGCCATCGCCTTCTGCCTGGGCAGCTGCCTGCTGCTGTCGCTGGCCTTCGCCCTGCCGGTGGGCATGCCCCAGCTGGTGCTGATCTGCCTGGGCATGCTGATCGCCGCCGGCACCTCGGGGCCGGCCGGGGCCATGGTCGCCAACCTCACCCACCATTCGGTGCACGCTACCGCCTTCGCCACCCTGACCCTGGCCAACAACCTGCTGGGCCTGGCACCGGGGCCGTTCATCACCGGCCGGGTGTCCGACATCATCGGTCTGGACAACGCCTTCCAGCTGGTGCCGCTGATCAGCATCGCGGCCGCCGCGGTGTTCTTCTTCGCCAAGCGCCACTACCACGATGACATGGCCCGCCTGAACGGCGCGGGCGTCGAGGAGAAGGCCGTCGAGGCTGCCGCGGAGGCCCAGGCATGAACCCTGCGCTGCGCATCGACCTGTTCTTCGACTTCATCTGCCCCTGGTGCCTGATCGGCAAGCGCCAGCTGGAGCGCGCCCTGCCCCAGCTGCGCGCCAGCCAGCCGGAGCTCGAGGTCGAGCTGGTCTGGCACGGCGTGCAGTTGCTGCCCGAGCTGCCGGTGCAGGGCGTGCCCTTCGCCGAGTTCTATCGCCAGCGCCTGGGCAGCGAGCAGGCCGTGCGCCTGCGTCAGGCCCAGGTGCAGCAGGCCGCGGCCGCCGCCGGGGTGGACATCGCCCTGGCCGCCATCGCGCGCATGCCCAACACCGCCGACGCCCATCGCCTGCTGGCCTGCGCCGCCAACCTGGGCACTGCGGCACAGCGCGACGCCCTGCTGGAGCGGCTGTTCGCCGCCTATTTCCAGCGCGGCGAGGACCTGGGCGATGGCGCCACCTTGCTGGCCATCGCCGCCTCCTGTGGCTTCGAGCCGGTGCAGCTGGCCACCAGCCTGCGTGGCGATGCCAGCCCCTTCGTCGGCGCCGATGCCGGCATGGGCGCCCATGGCGTGCCCTATTTCGTCTTCGATCGGCGCCTGGCGGTAGCCGGCGCGCAGCCGGCCGAGGTGCTGCTCGGCGCCATGGCCGAGGCACTGGCGCGTTCCGCGGGGCAGCCCGCGTGAGCCGGCGCATCGCGGTTGCCGCCGAGCAGGTGCCGGCCCCCGGCGGTCGCGCGCTGGTCGAGCAGGCGGGCAAGAGCCTGGCGCTGTTCAATGTCGCCGGCCAGCTCTACGCCATCGACGACAGCTGTCCGCACCAGGGCTCGTCGCTCTGTGGCGGCCGCCTGGATGGCCGGGTGATCCAGTGTTGCGCCCACGGCCTGCGCTTCGACCTGGCCAGCGGCTATCTGCTCAACTCGACCGCGCTCAAGGTCGCCAACTACCCGGTCGAGCTGATCGACGGCCAGGTGTTCATCGTCATCGCCCCCGAGGAATCCGCACCATGAGCAGCATCGCTGTCGCCAGCATCCACAGCCGCGTACGCGAACTGGCGCCGGGCTTCGTCGTCAGCCTGATAGTCGCGGCGGCGGCGACCTTCCTCTCCGAGCACTACGGCGCGCCGGTGATGCTGTTCGCCTTGCTGCTGGGCATGTCGCTGAACTTCCTCGCCGCCGACGGCAAGTGCAAGGCCGGCATCGAGTTCACCGCACGCAGCGTGCTGCGCATCGGCGTGGCCCTGCTGGGCATGCGCATCACCCTGGAGCAGATCGCCGGCCTCGGCTGGAAGCCGCTGGCGCTGGTGGTGACCCTGGTGGTGGTGACCATCCTGGTCTCGGTGGTGGCGGCCAAGGCGCTGGGCTTCCAGCGCCTGTTCGGCATGCTCACCGGCGGCGCCACCGCCATCTGCGGCGCCTCGGCGGCCCTGGCACTGGCCGCCGCGCTGCCCAGCCATCCGCAGAAGGAACGCGCCACCCTGTTCACCGTGATCGGCGTCTCGGCGCTGTCGACCCTGGCGATGATCCTCTACCCGATGATCGCCAACTGGGCGGGCCTGTCGCCGCAGGAGGCCGGGGTGTTCCTCGGCGCCACCATCCACGACGTGGCCCAGGTGGTCGGCGCCGGCTACAGCATGTCGCCGGAGACCGGCGACACCGCCACCGTGGTCAAGCTGATGCGCGTGGCCATGCTGGTGCCGGTGATAGTCGCCGCAGCCATGATCACCCGCCTGCAGGGCGCCGACCCGACGGGCAAGCGCCCGCCGCTGCTGCCGCTGTTCGCCGTCGGCTTCGTGGTCCTGGCCTGCGTCAACAGCACCGGCTGGGTGCCGCAGGTGGTCCAGGGCGGGGTCAACGAGTTGTCGCGCTGGTGCCTGGTGGTGGCCATCAGCGCCCTGGGCATGAAGACCCAGCTCAAGGAGCTGGCGGCGGTGGGCATCAGGCCGATCCTGCTGATGGTCGGCGAGACGGTCTTCCTGGTCGCCCTGGTGCTGCTCCTTCTGCATTGGGCCTGGTGACGACAGTCGCCCGAGCCCGTCCCGAACTACCGCTGCAACCCCGAGAGTTGTCATGAGCAAAGCATCTGAGCCCACCCCACCGGCGAACCGCGCCAAGCGTCGTCCGGCCGCCCGCCGCAAGGGTCGCAAAAGCGCGGACTTGCAGCTGGCGGAGAATCTGCAAGAGCAGGATCTGGCGGCCAAGGCGGCGCACCACACCCTGGCCGGCACGCCGTTGCTCGGCGTGCGCCCGGCCGATCTGCTCGGCGCTGCCGGCTCCCTGTTCAAGGCCGTGGGCAAGACGCCGCTGCAGGCTGGCCTGCATGTCGGTGGCTACCTCAAGCAACTGCGCGACATAGTCGCCGGCGACTCCAGCGTCGCGCCGCACCCGAAGGACAGGCGCTTCGCCGACCCGGCCTGGCATTCCAATGTGTTCCTGCGCGCGCTGATGCAGAGCTACCTGGCAGGAGGGCGCGAACTGAACGCCTTTATCGAGGCGGCCGATGTCGATCCGCTGGACAAGGGCCGCGCCCAGTTCGTCGCCTCGCTGCTGGTCGATGCGCTGGCGCCGAGCAACCTGCTGCTGACCAACCCGACGGCCCTGCGCAAGCTGGTCGACACCGGCGGCATGAACCTGGTGCGCGGCGTGCAGCAGTTCTCCAGCGACCTGCTGCACAACCGCGGGCTGCCGTCGCAGGTCGACAGCGCGCCGTTCAAGCTGGGCGAGAACATCGCCGCGTCCAAGGGCGAGGTGGTGTTTCGCCACGAGATGTTCGAGCTGCTGCAGTTCGCCCCGACCACGCCCGACGTGCATGCCCGGCCGCTGGTGATGTCGCCGCCGCAGATCAACAAGTACTACGCCATCGACCTGTCGCCGGACAAGAGCCTGGTCCAGTGGATCCAGGACAGTGGCGTGCAGCTGTTCGTCATCAGCTGGCGCAACCCGACCGCCAAGCAACGCGACTGGGGCCTGTCCGACTATGCGCTGTGCCTCGACCAGGCGGTGGAGGTGGCGCGGCAGATCACCGGCAGCCCGGACGTCAACATGTGGGGCTCCTGCTCCGGCGGCATCACCCTGGCCGCCTACCTGGGCTGGCTGGCGGCGCGCGGCGAGGGCCACAAGGTGGCCAGCACCAGCTGGGCGGTGTGCGTGCTGGACATGCCGGCGGTGTTCGACGACACCACCCTCGGCCTGTTCGCCACCCCGGCGGCGCTGCGGGCGGCCAAGGCCAGCTCGCGGCGCAAGGGCGTGCTCAGCGGCCAGGACATGGCGCGGATGTTCGCCTGGATGCGGCCCAACGACCTGATCTGGAACTACTGGGTCAACAACTACCTGCTCGGCAACAAGCCACCGGCGTTCGACATCCTGGCCTGGAACAGCGACACCACGCGGCTGCCGGCGCAATTGCATGCCGACTACCTCGACCTGATCCAGCAGAACCCCTACAGCAACCCGGGGGCGCTGCAGATCGCCGGCGAGTCGATCGACATGCGCCAGGTCAAGGTCGGCGCCTACGTGATCGGCGGCACCACCGACCACATCACGCCCTGGCAGGGCTGCTACGGCACCGCCCGGCTGTTCGGCGAAGACAGCACCTTCGTCCTGTCCAACGCCGGCCACCTGCAGAGCCTGGTCAATCCGCCGGGCAATCCCAAGTCGCATTTCTACGCGGCCGCAGCTGCTGCCAGCGACCCGCAAGCCTGGCTGCAGGGCGCCGGCGAGCGCCACGACGGCAGCTGGTGGCCGCACTGGCGAGCGTGGATCCAGGCGCGCTCGGGCGACAGCCGGCCGGCGCCGAAGAAGCTCGGCTCGCGCAAGTACCCGCCGCTGTGCGCCGCCCCCGGCAGCTACGTGCTGGAGCGCTGAAACAGCCGGACCCGATCAACCCAGAGGTATTCCATGAACAAGATCTACCCCGACGCCCACGCCGCCCTGGCCGGCATCGTCCACGACGGCATCACCATCGCCTCCGGCGGCTTCGGCCTGTGCGGCATCCCCGAGGCGCTGATCGAGGCCCTGCGCGAGACCGGCAAGCGCGGCTTCACCATCATCAGCAACAACTGCGGGGTGGACGACTTCGGCCTCGGCCCGCTGCTCTACAGCCGGCAGATCGGCAAGATGATTTCCTCCTACGTCGGCGGCAACAAGGAGTTCGAGCGCCAGTACCTGGCCGGCGAGCTGGAGCTGGAGTTCACCCCTCAGGGCACCCTGGCCGAGAAGCTGCGTGCCGGCGGCGCCGGCATCCCGGCGTTCTTCACCCGCACCGGCTACGGCACGCTGATCGCCGAGGGCAAGGAGACCCGCCAGTTCGACGGCGAGTGGTACGTCATGGAGCGCTCGCTGACCGCCGACGTGGCGCTGATCAAGGGCGCGGTGGCGGACAAGGCCGGCAACCTGATGTTCAACAAGACCGCACGCAACTTCAACCCGCTGTGCGCCAAGGCCGGGCGGGTGTGCGTCGCCGAGGTCGAGGAGATCGTCGAAGTCGGCGAATTGTCGCCGGACGAGATCCACCTGCCGGGCATCTACGTGCAGCGCCTGGTGCTCAACGCCAGCCCGGAAAAACGTATCGAAGTGCGCACGCTGAGGAACGGATCATGACCCTGCCAAGCCTGGCGCAACGCGCCACCGACGAAAGCCGCGGCGACACCCATGGGCACCTCGGCATCGGCCTGTCCGCGCTGCGCGCCGGCTTCGTCCCCGACGGCATGGACGCCTGGTACCAGCGCAGCCAGCCGCACGCGCCGAGCCAGCCGCACAGCGGCGCCCGGCGCCTGGTCGCGCTCGCCCTGGCGGACGCCCGGGTGTTCACCGGCACCCTCGGCCTGGCCCTGTGCAATCCGCTGACCGACGGCATCCGCCCGCTGAACCACTGCGACACCGAGGCCGACGACGCCGACAACCTCCATCTGCCAGGCATCTACACCCAGAGCCTGGTAATCGACGCCAGCCCTGCGCGGCGCAACCCTGAGGGCAATTGAGAATGGCTTGGACTCGCGAAGAAATGGCGCAGCGCGCCGCCCAGGAGCTGCAGGACGGCTTCTACGTCAACCTCGGCATCGGCCTGCCGACCCTGGTGGCCAACTACATTCCCGCGGGCATGGAGGTCTGGCTGCAGAGCGAGAACGGCCTGCTCGGCATCGGTCCCTTCCCCGGCGAGGAGGAGATCGACGCCGACCTGATCAACGCCGGCAAGCAGACCATCACCACCCAGCCGGGCAGCAGCTTCTTCGACAGCGCCGAGAGCTTCGGGATGATCCGCGGCGGCCACATCAATCTGGCCCTGCTCGGCGCCATGCAGGTATCGGAGCAGGGCGACCTGGCCAACTGGATGATCCCCGGCAAGCTGGTCAAGGGCATGGGCGGCGCCATGGACCTGGTCGCCGGGGTCAAGCGCGTGGTGGTGCTGATGGAGCACTGCGCCAAGGGCGGCGCGCACAAGATCCTCGAGCGCTGCGACCTGCCACTGACCGGGGTCGGCGTGGTCGACCGGATCATCAGCGACCTGGCCGTGCTGGACATCGGCGCCGACGGCCTGCGCCTGGTGGAGATGGCGCCAGGCGTCGACTTCGACGAGCTGCAGGCGGCCACCGGCTGCGCGATTTTGCGTTAAAGGGCCGTTGAAAAAACGTAGCGAGCGAAGGCCAGGCAAGGCGAAATCAGCCGAAGAAGCGCAGTTTACGAGCTGTAAATGAGCATTCTGACTGGGCTCGCACCCGAGGCTGATTTCAACGCAGCATGGCCGAGCGCAGTAGTTTTTCAATGGCCTTTGAAGCGCCTTACCCCGTTTCTCCATGCCGGGGTAGGGCAGTTTATCCGGGGAGCGGTCCCCGGATCCTTGGCGGCGACTGTTTCGGCAGTCGACCGCTTGTTTAACCGATACTCGCCATGGAGACCTTGCGTAGCAAGCCTCGGACCCTCCCAAGGGCCAGTTCGCCAGCACCGCCTGGTCGCGGCAGATTCACCACAGGATTCGACATAACAACAAGAACCGAGGGTAGGGAAGATGCGAACGACAGTGCTGTTGTGCCTGCTGTACCTGATGAGTCCACTGGTCTGGGGCGACGGGCGCAGCGCCCAGCAACTCAGTGAAGTCGGCAGCCGTAGCCGGCTGCTGTGCGCCAGCGCCATGGTCTATTTCAACCCGCAGGAGCGTGCCCCCGACCCGCGCAGCCTGAGCGCGGCGTTTTATCACCTCAATACCCTGGAAACCCACGTCCTGCAGCTTGGCCAGCCGGACCCGCTGGCGCAGCCGCTGCGTGCCATGAAGCGCCTGTTCAGCGAGCTGGACCGCCTGCCGCGCGCCCAGCGCGAGCGCTACCCGCTGCTGGTTCGGCAACTGCTGGAGCAGCACCGGCTCCTGCAACAGGCCGCCGCCGAGTACTACGCGCGCGCCGGCGCGGCCAGCGCGGCGCAGCCGCTCAACGCCCAGAGCCAGGCCCTGTCCCGCCTGCTGCTGGACTACCAGTTGCGCCTCTATCCGATGTCCGAGAAAACCGATTTCGCCCTGGCGCCGGCCCAGCTGCAGGCCCTCGATGGCGCCATCGAGCAGGGGTTCGCCGGTCTGCTGGCCACGTATGCGGCGCATGCCGAGCTGCTGGCCAAGATCAGGAGCAGCTATCGCTTCGTCCACGCCGAACTGCAGCAGGGCAAAGGCCGCGCCCAGAGCGGCGCCGAGTTCTACCTCAGCCGCGCGGTGCTCGATCTCGACGAGCTGGCGATGACGCTGGTCGAGGCGCAAGGCTGAGAGGCTGTGAAAAAACTCGCACCTACTGCGACCGCCTCCAGGCGTCCGCTGCTGGCGTTGCGCTACGCAAGAACGGGGTCATTTAGCTCACTAAACCCCCCCCATTTTTTGCGTAGCGCGCCTTGCCGCGAACACCCGGAGACGCTCTCGCGACGGCGCTCGATTGTTTCACAACCTCTGAGAGCCCCGGGCGATCGGCTGCGATTTGCAGCGGGCGCCGGGCGGCCATGCCATGAGCGTGAAAGGCCCCAGGGAGGGGGCAGTTATCCGGGGTGGTGAGTCCCGGTTTTGCGGCGGCTGTTTGTGCAGTCGGCCGCTTTTTGGCTATGTCCTGATCACGTGTTGTATTGCCAGACGCGATTTGCTCCCCTCTCCCTCCGGGAGAGGGGCTGGGGCGGGCCGCGGTCGGGTGAGGGTAATCAAGGCCGGCATTGTCGCTAGCCCGATGAACCCACCCCTCTCCCTAACCCTCTCCCCAGAGGGGCGAGGGGACTAATCGGCGTAAACCGTGCAATCGCGCAACACATCGTTGGGGCATAGCTGTTTTTTTTTTTGGTTTGCGGTCGCGGCGATGCTCCAAGTGGGGCGACCGGGACCGTCCCCGCAGAGCAGCCAGGACCCCGAATGCCAAATCCCCAGCTGTTTGTCGTGCTGGTCGCCAGCCTGGCGTCCATGGGCCAGTTCGCCATCGCCACCTACATGCCGGCGTTCGCGGCCATCGCCGCGGAACTGGCGGCGACGCCCGCCCAGGTGCAGCAGACCCTCACCGCCTACCTGGTGCCCTTTGCCCTGGCCCTGTTCTGGCACGGCGCCATCGCCGACGCCATCGGCCGGCGCGGCTTCATTCTGTTCGGCCTGTCGCTGTTTCTCATCGCCTCGCTGCTCTGCGCGCTGGCGCCGAGCATCGAGTGGCTGTTCGCCGGTCGGGTGCTGCAGGGCCTGGCCGCCGGCATCGGCATCGTGGTCGGCCGGGCCATGCTGCGTGACCGCTTCGATGGCGTGCGGGCGCAGCAGCAGATGGCGCTGGTGGCCATCCTGTTCTCCCTGGCCCCGGCCGTGGCGCCGGTCTGCGGCGGCTGGCTGCTGCCGTTGGCCGGCTGGCGCGGCATCTTCGGCTTTCTCGCGCTGCTCACCGGCTTGCTGCTGTACGGCTGCTGGCGCCACCTGCCGGAAACCCTGGCGCCGCAGCAGCGCCATCCGCTGCACCCGCTGGCATTGTCGCGGGCCTTCGCCGAGTTGCTGGGCGACGGCCGCTTCCTGCTGCTCTGCCTGGCCAACGCGGCGGTCAACTCGGCCATCTACCTCTATGTGCTGAGCGCGCCGACCTTCGTCTCCCAGCACCTGGGCCTGGGCCCGCAATCCTTCGCCTGGCTGTTCCTGCCGATCGTCGGCGGCCTGATCCTCGGCTCCTTCGCCGCCCACCGGGTGGCCGGGCGCCTGCCGGCGGCCACCGGCGTGCGGCTCGGCCACGGCGTGATGCTGGTCGCCACCCTGCTCAATATCGGCATCAGCCTGTGGTTGCCGGTGGGCGTGCCCTGGTCGCTGCTGGCCCTGCCGCTGTTCAGCCTGGGCCTGATGCTGACCCAGCCGGGGCTGCAGCTGCTGGCCCTGGATCGCTTCCCCGACCGCCGCGGCCTGGCTTCCAGCGGCTACATCACCATCCAGCAGGCGAGCAATGCGCTGTCCTCTGCGCTGCTGGTGCCGCTGCTGCTCGGCAGCACGCTCAGCCTGGCGCTGGGCCTGGCGGCGCTGCAGTACCTCGGCCTGCTGGCGTTCTGGCTTTCGCAGCGCGGTCCGGCCGCCTGTCACGTCCCCTCGCACAAGGAGCAGCACACATGAGTCGTTTCGTACTGATCACCGGCGTTTCTTCGGGCATTGGCCTGGACAGCGCCCGCCTGCTGATCGAACAGGGCTACCGGGTCATCGGCACGGTGCGCCGTGACGAGGACGGGGAGCGTGCCCGCGGCATGCTGGGCGAGGCCTTCCTGCCGCTGCGCCTGGATGTGCGCGACAGCGCCGGGTTGCCGGCGGCCTTGCGCCAGGTCGAACAGTGGGTCGGCGCGGACGGCCTGGCGGCGCTGGTCAACAACGCCGGCATCGCCTCGCCCGGGGGGCCGTTGCTGTTGCAGCCGCTGGATGAGATCCGCGGCATGTTCGAAGTCAACCTGTTCGGCCTGCTCGCCGTCACCCAGGCCTTCCTGCCGCTGCTCGGCACGCGCCCGGGCAGCGCGCGGCCGGGCCGGGTGATCAATATCGGTTCGGTATCCGGCCGGCTGGCGACGCCGCTGAGCGGCTGCTACGCCGCCACCAAGCATGCGCTGGAGGCGGTCAGCGACGCGCTGCGGGTCGAGCTGGGCATCTACGGCATCGAGGTGGTGATCATCGAGCCGGGGCCGATTCGCACGCCGATCTGGAGCAAGGCACCGCCCGATTCGCGTTACCTGGGGACCGACTACGCCGGCGCCATGCAGGCGCTGCTCGGCCTGGTGGAGCGCAACGGCGCGCGCGGGGCGCCAGTGGCGAGCGTCAGCCGGACCCTGCTCAAGGCCATCGAGGCGCCCAGGCCAAAGCCACGCTACCCGCTCAACCCGATGTGGTACCTGGCCGCGCTGCTGCCGACCCGATTGCTCGATCGGCTGCTGGCGCAGCGGATGGCGTTGCCGCGGCGCCCGGCTCGCTGATTGCGCCGCTCGCGCCCGGTGCCTGCCGGCGCGGACTGCGCCAGGCGGCCGGCGGCATGCCGAACTGGGCGATGAACCAGCGGGTGAAGGAGCTCGGCATGGAGTAGCCGAGCATGTCGGCGATCCGCCCCAGCGAGTAGTCCGGGTTCTCCAGGTAGCGCATCACCAGGTCACGGCGCACGTCGTTGATCAGCTCGTTGAAGGTGCTGCCGCCTTCCTTCAGGCGGCGCTGCAGGGTGCGCACGTTCATGCCCATGGTCTGGGCGATCTGCTCGATGGTGGCCCGGCCCATCGGCAGCAGCAGGTAGATGGCCTTGCGCACCTCGAACAGCATCGACTCGCCGTTGCTGCTCTGCAGGGAGTCGAGGTAGCGCTGGGCGTAGCGCGCCATGGCCGGGTCGGCATGGGGATTGGTCGCGTCCAGGTCGGCGTCGGGGCAGACGATGCCGTTGAACTCGCTGCCGAACTCCAGTTTGCAGCCGAACAGGCGCCGATGCAGTTGCAGGTTGCTCGGTGCCTGGTGGGTGAAGTTGACGCTGTAGGGGTGCCAGTGCGCCCCGAGCAGGGCGGCGCAGAGGCGGAACATCACGCCGATGGCCAGCTCGTTGGACTGGCGGCAGACCAGGTGTGACTCGGTCACCACCTCCTCGCGAATGATCACCATCTTGCCGGCCTCTTCGACGTAGATGGCCAGCGAATCGTTGAGCAGATGGCGGTACTGGACCACCACCTGCAGCGCCTCGCGCAGGGTGCGCTGGTGGGTGAGCAGCAGACTGACCGCGCCGAAGTCGGAGAGCTGGCGCGACTCGGCCATGCTCAGGCCGAAGTTCTGGCAGCCGCTGGCGGCGGCCGAGTCCTCGAGCAGGCGCACCGCGGCATCGACCGGGATGCGGTACTCGGGATCCTGCAGCATGGCCTTGTTCAGGCCGACTCCGGCCAGCAGGTTGTACGGATTCAGGCCGAGGTGCTGGGCTGTTTCCAGGTAGTTGGTGAGGACGGCGGCGCGAACCAGCTTTGTCATGTGCGGGTATTCCTGGGTGGGGGCTTTGCGCTGGGCAGCGGCCCCGACAGGAGAAAAATTGACACGGATCAAGGCTGGTCTGCAAGTCATGAAATGAAAAGTTTTTGACGCCCAATGTGCCATGTACGGGGGCTTGCTCTAGTACTTTCCAGGCCTTTAGTTCCGTTTCACCAACCTTCCGCCGATGCCGACCATGACCATGCCCGCGGCCCTTTGGTGCGTGGCTAGCCTAGGGCGTGAGAGAGCGGGCAAGCCGAGCGACCTGAGGGAATACCTATGCGAGTCAATACGCCGATCACCGACCGGGAGTGCAGTTTTCCAGCCGAGCAGCGGCTGATCTCCGCGACGGACGAGCAGGGCAACCTGACCTACTGCAACGACGAGTTCGTTGCGGTCAGCGGCTTCAGCCGCGAGCAGCTGATCGGCAGTCCGCACAATATCGTGCGCCATCCCGACATGCCGCCGGAGCTGTTCGCGCACATGTGGAGCCACCTCAAGGCCGGCAAGAACTGGATGGGCATGGTCAAGAACCGCTGCCAGAACGGTGACTTCTACTGGGTCAGCGCCTACGTCACGCCCATCCGGCAGAACGGTCGAGTGGTGGGCTACGAGTCGGTGCGGGTCCGGCCCAGCACCGAGCAGGTCAAGCGCGCCGCCGCGCTCTATGCGCGCCTGCGCAAGGGGCAGCCGGCGGCCAGCGCCGGGGAGCGGTTGCGCACGCTCAGCCGCTTCCTCCTGCTGCCGCTGCTCGGCGCCCTGTCGGGGCCGCTGCTATTGAGCCAGGGCCAGCCGGGATGGGCGGTCGGCTGCCTGCTGGGCTTGTCGTTCGGGCAAACCTGGCTGTCGCTCTGGTACGTGCGGCGGGCGCTGACAAAGGTCCACGAAGCGGCGCCGCTGGCCTTCGACAGCGAACTGGTGGCGCGCACCTACAGCAGCGAGTCGGGGGCGGTTGCCCGCCTGCAGATGGCGCTGATCAGCGAGGGATCGCGAATCCGCACGGCACTCACGCGCCTGGGCGATTACGCCGACCAGGCGGCGGTGCTGGCCACCCAGAACGGTCAACTGGTCGGGCAGGCGGAAACCGCGCTGCAGGCGCAGCGTGTCGAGGCGGACATGGCCGCCACCGCCATGCACGAGATGGCGGCGTCGATCGCCCAGGTGTCGGTGCATATCCAGCAGACCGCCAATGTCGCGCGCGAGGTCAATCAGCTGTCGGCCAGCGGTACCCAGCAGGCGCAGCAGAGTCGTCGGGTGATCGAGAAGCTGGCCGACACCGTGGACGACATCGGTGGCTCGGTGGACAACCTGGCCGCGCAGACCCAGTCGATCCAGCAGGCCGCCAACCTGATCCAGGCGATCGCCGAGCAGACCAACCTGCTGGCCTTGAACGCCGCCATCGAGGCGGCGCGGGCCGGCGAGCAGGGCCGCGGTTTCGCCGTGGTGGCCGACGAGGTACGTGCGCTGGCCTCCAAGACCCGCGACTCCACCGAGGCGATCCAGCAGATCATCGGCACCTTGCAGGATGTCGCCCGGCAGGCGGTTGCAATCGCCCGCCAGGGCAGCGACGAGGCGCGCGCCGGGGTGGAGCGGGTGATCGACACCGAGCGTGCGCTGCACGGCATCACCAGCGCGGTCGGCGGAATCCACCAGATGGCCGAGCAGATGGCCGCCGCGGCCGAACAGCAGACCCATGTCGCCGAGGACATTTCCCGGCAGATCACCACCATCTCCCAGGCGGCGGAACGCAACGCCGAGGTCACCGGGCGCACCGCGCTGCTCGGGCGCGACCTGGAAACCACCGCGCATTCGCTGCATGCGCTGGTCGAGCGTTTCAACGTCTAGCGGTGATCGGCGGATAGGACCCGACCTGTCGACACCGACAGGCGGCTCCCCTCGATGCGGCGCAGCCGCGAGTGTCCACCCATCCCTGTCGTCGCTGTGCGGTCGCCTTGTCATCAATAGAAAAGTGACTGACGTCAAATGAGAAGCGCACGGGAGGGTGGCTCTCTATTGTCGACACTATGAAAGATTCTGGCGGGTCGGCTGCCCGAATCATCGAGAAGACGAGGGTGCCGAGGTGGACAAGAAACAAACTGCCGCAACCGTGCTGATCGTGCCGGGCCTGCGTGAGCATGTCGCCGAGCATTGGCAGACCTTGCTCGAGGCCAGGTTGGCCAAGGTGCGCAGCGTGCCGCCGCTGGAAACCGACAAGCTCAGCTGCGCCGCCCGGGTCGAGGCCATCCAGCGCGAGCTGGAGCAGATCGACGGGCCGGTGATCCTGGTCGCGCACAGCGCCGGCGTGCTGATGCTGGTGCACTGGGCGGCGCGCTACGACCGCCAGATCAAGGGTGCCCTGCTGGTTGCTCCGCCGGACCTCGAGGCCAGCTGGCCGGAAAACTACCCGACGCCGGACAGCCTGCGCGCCAACGGTTGGGACCCGCTGCCCAAGGGCGCCTTGCCGTTTCGCAGCATCCTCGCCGGCAGCTCCAACGATTACCTGGCCAGCCTGGAGGCGGTTACCCGCATGGCCCAGGACTGGGGCAGCGAACTGGTCAACCTCGGCGCGGTCGGCCACCTCAACCCGGCTTCCGGCTACGGCGAGTGGCCGCTGGCCGAGGAGTTCATCGACGAACTGGATCGCTAGTCGGGAATGCCGGCGCCTCCCGCGCCTCGGGATGGGCCGAATTTGTAGAACTCACATCGCTGCTATACCCAGATGTGAGCCGTTGTTAGAGCCACAATCACAAAAAGCGGAGACAACGCAATGCACAATAACAAGAGTCACAGCCTCGGACACTTGCGTCGCAGCCTGCTGGCCACGGCCATCCTGGCCGCTTCCATGCCGGCCGCCCAGGCCTTTGAATTCGATACCGGCAGCGAAGACTGGGCGGTGCGCTTCGACAACACCCTCAAGTACAACTACGGCGTGCGCACCGAAAGTGCCGACAAGCGCATGCTAGGTACGCCGAACAACAACGACGGCGACTACAACTTCCGCAAGTCCGGGACCAATATCACCAATCGCGTCGACCTGCTGACCGAGTTCGACGTGGTCTACCAGAATGCCATGGGCTTCCGGGTCAGCGCCGCGAGCTGGTACGACAAGGCCTACGACAACACCGGTTCGAACTCCAATCCGTTCGTCAACGGCAATGGCGCGGTGAGCGGCATGGTCGGCGAGCACCCCCTGGTCGGCGGCTTCACCGGTCTCGACGGCGTGGGCAACGGTAGCCCACACCTGAGCAACTATGCCCAGCGCTACTACAGCGGGCCGTCCGGCGAGATCCTCGACGCCTTCCTGTTCTACAGCACCGAGGTCGGCGAGGAGTCGCTGTTCAGCATCAAGGCCGGCCAGCACAACGTGTTCTGGGGCGAGACCATCCTTAACCCGGTGCATTCGGTCAGCTACGGCCAGTCCGGCCTGGACCTGGCCAAGTTGGCCGCTTCGCCAGGCACCGAGGCCAAGGAACTGTTCGTTCCGCGCAACCAGATTTCCACCACCTTTACCCTCAATCCCGAGCTGACCTTCGGCGCCCAGTACTTCCTCAAGTGGGATGAGGCGCGCCTGCCCGAGGCCGGCACCTACTACGGAACTTCCGATGTGCTGGGCGAGGGCGCGCAGTCCTTCCTGCTCGGCCACACCGCCACGCCGCCCGGCTTCCTCGGCCAGGACGCGCTGACCAATGTGCGTCGCGGCGATGACAACACCCCCGATGACCGCGGCGACTGGGGCCTGATGGTCAAGTGGTCGCCGGAGTGGCTGGACGGCACCCTCGGCGCCTACTACCGCAACACCTCGGACATCCTGCCGCAGGCCGTGCTGGATGCCCGCTCGCTGTCGTTGGCCCAGGGCTCCTGTGTGGTGGCGCCGGGCGGCGTGGTGAGCGTTCCCGCCACCGGCGTCTGCCGTCTGGTCGATTCCCTGGCCGGTACCAGCTACAACCTCAGCTACGGCGACGACATCGATATCTACGGCCTGAGCCTGTCCAAGAGCTTCGGCGACGTCAGTGTCGGCAGTGACCTCAACTTCCGCCAGAACATGCCGCTGGCCAGCATTCCGGCCCTGCTCAGCGCCACCGGCCCAGGCGGTCTGGCGGCAGGCCTCGGCGTACTGCCGGCGCGCACCCCGGGCACCGGCGTGGTTACCGAGGTGCCGGGCGAAGGCGACAGCATGGCAGCCACCGGCGATACCCTGCACTGGACCCTCAACGGTCTGGTCGCCATCGCCGAAACCCCGCTGTTCGATTCGGCCACCCTGCTCGGCGAGCTGTACTACAGCAACCTGATCAGCCTCGATAGCGAGAACGAGGCGCTGTACAAGGGCAAGAGCACCTATCGTGGCATCGACAAGCCGACCCGCGACAACTGGGGCCTGGCGGTCAACTTCACCCCGACCTGGTACCAGGTGTTCCCGGGTGTCGACCTGAGCGCGCCGCTGTCGATCAACGTCGGCCTCGATGGCGTCTCCCCGGTCGTCGCAGGTGGTGCCGAGGACACCGGCAACTATGCGGTAGGCGTCAGCGCGGCGATCTACAGCAAGTACTTCGTCGACCTCAAGTACGTCGACTCGTTCGGCGAGACGGAGAAGTGCAACGACGGCGCCACCGACGGCTCCACGCCGAACGCCCTGGATGGTGCCGAGCGCTACACCTGCTACGGCGGCGGCTACTCGTCGTTCTCCGGCGGCGGTGCCACTGGCGAAGACCGTGGCGCCGTGTACCTGACCATGAAAACCACCTTCTGATCCGCGAATAACCTAGCCACCAGGCAGGA
This sequence comes from Pseudomonas benzenivorans, assembly GCF_900100495.1. Classification (GTDB taxonomy): domain Bacteria; phylum Pseudomonadota; class Gammaproteobacteria; order Pseudomonadales; family Pseudomonadaceae; genus Aquipseudomonas; species Aquipseudomonas benzenivorans. Next base: position 15,661 of record NZ_FNCT01000016.1, on the reverse strand, counting down.
GTACAACAAGATGAAATTCGTGACTACGCTGCTGGCCGCCTCTCTGGCCTCCGTGATATCAAGTGCCGCCCTGGCGGCGGTATCGGCCGAGGAAGCGGCCAAGCTGGGCACCAGCCTGACTGCGGTCGGCGCCGAGCAAGCCGGCAACGCCGACGGCTCCGTTCCGGCCTTCGCCGGCGGCCTGAAGACCGCACCGGCCGGGTTCAAGGCCGGCGACACCTTCCGCCCCGATCCCTTCGCCGGTGAGAAGCCGCTGCTGGTGATCGACGGCAAGAACCTCGAGCAGCACAAGGACCAGCTGACGGCGGTCACCGCCGAGCTGGCCAAGCGTTACCCCAGCTTCCGTATCGATGTCTACCCGAGTCATCGCACGGCGGCGCTGCCCCAGGCCCTGCTCGACAATACCCGGAAGAACGCCACCAGCGCCAAGTCGCTGGAAGGTGGCAACGCCATCGAGAACGTCCTGCCGGGCGTGCCCTTCCCGATTCCGCAGAACGGCGCGGAAGCCATGTGGAACCACCTGCTGCGCTACCAGGGCGTCGCGTACTCCACCAAGTACGACTCCTGGAACGTCGACTCCGCCGGTGTGCCGACCCTGGCCACCACCGGTATGGCCTTCAACAGCTTCCCGATCTACGAGGACCTGAACAAGGTCGTCGATGCCAAGGACACCTACTTCCAGACCAAGCTGTACTACAGCGGTCCGGCCCGCCGCGCCGGCGAGTCGCTGATGCTCAAGGACTCGGCCAACCCCCTGGCACAGCCGCGGCGTGCCTGGCAGTACCTGCCCGGTGTGCGTCGGGTGAAGCTGGCGCCGAACCTGGCCTACGAAACGCCGAACCCGGGCACCGCCGGCTCCGGCACCTATGACGACATCTATGTGTTCAACGGTGCGCTGGATCGCTACGACTGGAAACTGGTCGGCAAGCAGGAAATGATCGTGCCGTACAACACCTACGCCCTGACCTACATCAAGGATCCCAAGCCGATGACCACGCCGAACCACCTGGCGCCTGAGTTCGTGCGCTGGGAGAAGCATCGCGTGTGGGTGGTCGAAGGTACCCTCAAGGATAGCGCCCGTCATATCTACCACAAGCGCCGCTTCTACCTGGACGAGGACACCTGGAACGCCCTGGCCTCCGACCAGTACGATGCCCGCGGCCAGCTGTATCGTGGCTCCTACAGCTTCTTCACCCAGAGCTACGACGTGGATACGCCCAATACCGCGCCACACGTCATCTATGATCTGGTCGGTGGCAGCTACAACATCAACGGCGTGGTCGGCCCTTACGGCGGCATCAAGTACATCGAACCCCTGTCGAAGGTGCAGTGGTCGCCGGAAGCCCTGGCCGGTGCCGGCATCCGCTAAACGCAAGATGACACGAGCCCTCGCCGGTCCGCTGCCACCCCTGGCAGCGTGACCGGCAGCTGACCGGCGTGCCGGTCGGTCATCCGGGGCTGCTGATTCTGACGCCGGGGCCGTACCACGGGTGCACTCCGGCGCCCTTTTTCCAAGAGGACGCGGTATGTGTTCTGTCAGACAGTATGTGCGGCTAGCGCTGTGCGCCACGCTGGTACTGCTGCAGGCTGTCGCCCAGGCAGCCGGCTATGTCGATGTGCTGGAGCTGCCGGCCAAGCCGAGTGCCCTGGCGCAGCGTAGCCCCTTGCTGGACGTCGCCCGCGCGGGCGAGCGTCTGGTCGCCGTTGGCCAGCGCGGCCACATTCTCTATTCCGATGATGCCGGCCAGTCCTGGCAGCAGGCCGCCGTGCCGGTCAGCGCCGATCTGAATGCCGTGCATTTCCCCACTGCCGAGCAAGGCTGGGCGGTGGGCAACGATGGCGTGGTGCTGCACAGCAATGACGCCGGCCAGACCTGGAGCAAGCAGCTCGATGGCCGCGCGATCGGTGCCCTGCTGGTCGAGCATTACGCTGCGCTGGCCAGCGCCGAGCCGGGCAACGAGCAATGGCCGCTGCTGGTGGCCGAAGGCGAGCGCCTGACTGCCGAGGGCGCCGACAAGCCGTTCCTCGACGTCTGGTTCGCCGACGCCAAGCGCGGCTACGCGGTCGGCGTGTTCAACCTGATCCTCGCCACTGCCGATGGCGGGCAGAGCTGGACGCCGCTGCAGGACCGCACCGACAACCCCCAGGGTTTGCACCTGAATGCCATCGCCTTCACCGGCGATGCGCTGTACCTCGCCGGCGAACAGGGCCTGCTGCGCAAGTGGGATGCCGGGCAGGAACGCTTCGTCGCCGTCGCCAGCCCCTACCAGGGCAGCTACTTCGGCCTGATCGGTAGCCCTGGCGAGCTGCTCGTCTACGGCCTGCGCGGCCATGTGTTCCGCAGCCGCGACGGCGGTTCCAGCTGGAGCCAACTGGACAGCGGCCTGCAGGTCAGCATCACCGCCGCCGCGCAGGATGCCCGGGGCGACTACCGGCTGTTCACCCAGGCCGGGCACATGCTCCGGGCCGGCGCCGACGCCGCCCTGCAGCTGCTGCCGCAGACCCAGCAGTCGCCGGTGGCCGGCGCCGTACTGGCCGGCGATGGTGGGCTGGTGCTGGTCGGCGCCCGCGGCGCGCGCACGCTGTCCGCCGAATAACAGAACAATCAGAGCGAGTACCCTGACATGGGCAATATGAAGCAAGACACCATGCCGGTGATCGCCGACCTGCGTGACTTCGACACGCGCACCGGCAACCTGCTGGAGCGCCTGGTGTTCAACCACCGTCCGCTGTTCGTCCTGGGCATGGCGTTGATCACCCTGCTGCTCGGCTACATGGCCGTGACCCGCCTGGAGATGCGCCCCAGCTTCGAGAAGATGATTCCGCAGAGTCAACCGTACATCCAGAACTTCCTGGAGAACCGCGCCTCGCTGCGCGGGCTGGGCAACTCGGTGCGGGTGGTGGTGGAGAACACCGAGGGCGACATCTTCGACCCCGAGTACCTGGAGGTGCTCAAGCAGGTCAACGACGAGCTGTTCCTCACCGCCGGCGTCGACCGCGCCTGGATGAAGTCGCTGTGGAGCCCGGCGGTGCGCTGGACCGAGGTCACCGAAGAGGGCTTCCAGGGCGGCCCGGTGATGCCCGACACCTACAGCGGCCAGCCGGCGGACATCGAGCTGCTGCGGCAGAACATCACCCGTGCCGGCATCGTCGGCAGCCTGGTGGCCAGCGACTTCAAGTCGAGCATGCTGATCGTGCCGCTGCTCGACAAGGACTCGGCCACCGGCCGCGGCATCGACTACCACCAGTTCTCCCAGGTGCTCGAGGAGAAGCTGCGCGACCGTTACGAGTTCGCCGGCGCCCGCGCCACGCTGCAGGCCGACGAGGAAGGCCAGGGCAAGATCAAGATCCGCGTGATCGGCTTCGCCAAGCTGGTCGGCGACCTGATCGACGGCCTGATCCTGGTGATGATGTTCTTCGCCATCGCCGTGGCGACCGCCTTCGTCATCATCCTGCTGTACACCCGCTGCCTGCGCAGTACCCTGCTGGTGATCGGCTGCTCGCTGATGGCGGTGATCTGGCAGCTGGGCATCGTCGCCTGGCTCGGCTACGCGATCGACCCCTACTCGGTGCTGGTGCCCTTCCTGATCTTCGCCATCGGCGTGTCGCACGCCTCGCAGAAGATGAACGGCATCATGCAGGACATCGCCCAGGGCACCCACCAGCTGGTGGCGGCGCGCTACACCTTCCGCCGCCTGTTCATCGCCGGGGTCACCGCGCTGCTGTCCGACGCGGTGGGCTTCGCCGTGCTGATGCTGATCGACATCCCGGTGATCCAGGACCTGGCGATCACCGCCAGCATCGGCGTGGCCGTGCTGATCTTCACCACCCTGCTGATGATGCCGGTGGCGCTGTCCTATGTCGGCGTCAGCGCCAAGGCCGCCAAGCGCGCCCTGACCATCGACAGCAATGCCGCCCAGCATCGCGGCTTCGGCAAGCTGTGGGACCTGCTCGACCGCTTCACCACCCGCAGGTGGGCGACCGGCGCGGTGCTGGTGGCGCTGCTGCTGGGCATCGGCGGTTTCATGGTCAGCCTCAACCTGAAGATCGGCGACCTCGACAGCGGCGCCCCGGAACTGCACGAGGACTCGCGCTACAACCGCGACAACGCCTACATCACCGGCCACTACGCGCTGTCCAGCGACCTGTTCGCGGTGATGATCAAGACCCCGGCCGAAGGCTGCCTGAACTACCGCACCCTGGTCCTGGCCGACCGCCTGGCCTGGGAACTGCAGCAGCACCCGGGGGTGCAGACCACGGTGTCGCTGGTCAACGCGGTGCGCCAGATCACCGCCGGCTCCTTCGAGGGCAACCCCAAGCTCAGCAGCATCCAGCGCAACCAGGACATGCTCAATTACGCGGCGCAGCAGGCCTCGGTCAATGCCCCGGAACTGTTCAACACCGACTGCTCGCTGATGCCGGTGATCGCCTACCTCAAGGACCACAAGGCCGAGACCCTCGATGAGGTGGTGGCCATCGCCGACCGTTTCGCCCGCGACAACAGCAGCGAGGAGCGCCAGTTCCTGCTGGCCGCAGGCTCAGCCGGAATCGAGGCGGCGACCAACATCGTGGTGCGCGAGGCCAACCGCACCATGCTGTTCTACGTCTACCTGGCGGTGACCCTGTTCTGCCTGATCGCCTTCCGCAGCTGGCGGGCGGCGCTGGTGGCGGTGCTGCCGCTGGTGCTGACCTCGATCCTCTGCGAGGCGCTGATGGTGTACATGGGCATCGGCGTCAAGGTGGCGACCCTGCCGGTGATCGCCCTCGGCGTCGGCATCGGGGTGGACTACGCGCTCTACCTGCTCAGCGTGCAGCTGCACTTCCAGCGCCAGGGCATGGCCCTGTCCGATGCCTACCGCAACGCCGTCTCCTTCACCGGGCGGGTGGTCGGGCTGGTCGGCATCACCCTGGCGGCCGGCGTGGTCTGCTGGGCCTGGTCGCCGATCAAGTTCCAGGCCGACATGGGCATCCTGCTGACCTTCATGTTCCTCTGGAACATGCTCGGCGCGCTGATCCTGATCCCGGCGCTGTCGTACTTCCTGCTGCCCAAGCAGCGGGTCTGAGCCGGCCCAGCCCCGCCCCCCCGCAAGGGCGGGGCTGGGGCGTGGCTAATCGGTTTGGTGGCGCCGCGGTGTTGCCCACCGAATCCCGTTCCTTCCCTCCGCGCAATTAGGTACTCGAGGTGGGTGTCAGTAGTGGCTTCGGCCTGAGATGTCGCCCCGGCGGGCGCCTTGCCGGCCTGGTGTGCCTGCTGGCCTGCCTGCTCGCCCCTGTTCAGGCGGCAACGCTGGTGGTCTGCGTCAGCGATGAGGCCTTTCCTCCCTTCACTTTTCCAAACCGCGAAGGGGATAGCCAGCGGCTGATCCGCTCGGCCGTCGAACGCCAGGGCTGGCAGCTGGAGTTCGTCGCCTTGCCCTGGCGCCGCTGCCTGGCGGGCGTGGCGCAGGGCTTGTTCGGTGCCATCGCCGGCGTTGCGGCTACCCCTGAATACCTGGACTTCATGGCTTTCCCGCGGCGTTCCGGGCAGGCGGATCCACGGCGCGCCCTGGGCATCACCCGGCTGGTGGTCTACCGCCCTGCGGGCGGTGCGGCCGCGTGGGATGGCCAGGGTTTCAGCGGGGTGGATAGGCCGGTGCTCTATCTGTCGGGGCGCAGCACCCTCAAGGTGCTGCTCGCGCGCTTGGGCGTTCCCGCGGTCGATACGGCAAGGACGTCCACGCAGCTGGCGCACATGCTGCTCAGGGGGCGTGGCAGCCTGGCGATCGACCATGACTACCAGGTCGAACTGCTGCTCGCCAAGCCGGAGTTCCGCGGGCGCTTCGAGGTGTTGCCGGTGCCATTGGGCGAGGCGCCGATCTTTCTGGCGCTGAGGAGGCAGCTGTACCAGCGCCACAGCCGCCAGGTCGAGGCCATCTGGAACGAGATTGGCGCGCTGCGCCGTGCGGCAGGGCCCTCGCTCAGGCCGTTGCGCCAAGCCGGCTTGCCCCCGCAGGCGGTGGGCGAGGAGTGATGCAGCCGGCGCGGGAGTGTTCACCTTCGGCCCTGTTGCATGCCTGTCGAGCGCATTAAGTGGCCGCACCGTTGTAGGCAAGCGGCTCGTCCTTGCCGATCCTGCCTGCCAGAGAACTCCGCGGCTGCGCCGTTTCCACTTTTGTAGCCTGGATGAAATCCGGGGAAATCAGACGCCTGAACAACCGCTCCCAGATTGCATCCGGGCTACGGGCTGTCCACACGGGCAATGCCTAGCGGATACACCGGCATAAACGAAAAAGCCCCGCACGGGGCGGGGCTCTTCTTAGCGTGAAAGTCGCGTAGCGACGACCTCCTTATGTCCTTCTCCCTCCGGGAGGCGGCTCCCGCTCCCGGCGGGATTGCCGCATTCGCCACATCCCTGTGGGGCAAGGTGGCGCGAAGCGCCGGATGAGGGAGGCGGGCATGCCCGTCAACGCGGGATGACGCTTAGGCTTGCACGACCGGGATCTGGGCGTTGGCCGCGGCTTCGCGGAACTCGGCGATCTGGTCGAAGCTCAGGTAGCGGTAGACGTCGGCCGCCATGCTGTCGATGTCCTTGGCGTAGGCCATGTACTCCTCGACAGTCGGCAGCTTGCCGGTTATCGCGGCGACCGCTGCCAGTTCGGCCGAGGCCAGGTAGACGTTGGCGCCATCGCCCAGGCGGTTGGGGAAGTTGCGGGTCGAGGTCGAGACCACGGTGGCGTTGGCGGCGACGCGGGCCTGGTTACCCATGCACAGCGAGCAGCCGGGCATTTCCATGCGTGCGCCGGCCTTGCCGTAGATGCCGTAGTAGCCTTCCTCGGTCAGCTGGTGGGCGTCCATCTTGGTCGGCGGCGACAGCCACAGACGGGTCGGGATACCGCCCTTGACCTTGTCCAGCAGCTTGCCGGCGGCGCGGAAGTGACCGATGTTGGTCATGCATGAACCGATGAACACCTCGTCGATCTTCTCGCCCTGCACGCTGGACAGCAGGCGGGCGTCGTCCGGATCGTTCGGCGCGCAGAGGATCGGCTGGTTGATCTCGGCCAGGTCGATCTCGACGACTTCGGCGTACTCGGCGTCGGCATCGGCGCTCATCAGCTGCGGGTTGGCCAGCCAGGCTTCCATCGCCTGGGCACGGCGCTCGAGGGTGCGGGCATCGCCATAGCCTTCGCCGATCATCCAGCGCAGCAGGGTGATGTTCGACTGCAGGTACTCGGCGATGGCCTTTTCCGGCAGCTTGATGGTGCAACCGGCAGCAGAGCGTTCGGCCGAGGCGTCGGACAGCTCGAAGGCCTGCTCGACGGTCAGCTCGTCGAGACCTTCGATCTCCAGGATGCGCCCAGAGAAGGCGTTGATCTTGCCCTTCTTCTCGACGGTCAAGAGGCCCTTCTGGATGGCGTAGTAGGGGATGGCATGGACCAGGTCACGCAGGGTGATGCCCGGCTGCAGCTTGCCCTTGAAGCGCACCAGCACGGATTCCGGCATGTCCAGCGGCATCACGCCGGTGGCGGCGGCGAAGGCGACCAGGCCGGAGCCGGCCGGGAAGGAGATGCCCATCGGGAAGCGGGTGTGCGAGTCGCCGCCGGTGCCGACGGTGTCCGGCAGCAGCATGCGGTTCAGCCAGCTGTGGATGATGCCGTCGCCGGGCTTCAGCGAGACGCCACCGCGGCTGCGCATGAAGTCCGGCAGGGTGTGGTGGGTATTCACATCCACGGGCTTGGGGTAGGCCGCGGTGTGGCAGAACGACTGCATCACCAGGTCGGCGGAGAAGCCCAGGCAGGCCAGGTCCTTCAGCTCGTCGCGGGTCATCGGGCCGGTGGTGTCCTGGGAACCGACGGTGGTCATCTTCGGTTCGCAGTAGGTGCCCGGACGCACGCCGGTGACGCCGCAGGCCTTGCCGACCATCTTCTGCGCCAGGGTGAAGCCCTTGCCGCTGTCGGCCGGGGCGACCGGCTTGTTGAACAGCTCGGAAACCCCCAGGCCCAGCTCGGCGCGGGCCTTCTCGGTCAGGCCGCGGCCGACGATCAGCGGGATACGGCCGCCGGCGCGAACTTCGTCGAGCAACACCTCGGTCTTCAGCTCGAAGCGGGTGATGACCTGGTCGCTGCCGTGCTTGCAGACCTTGCCGGCGTACGGATAGACGTCGATCACGTCGCCCATCTCGAGATTGGCGACATCGAATTCGATCGGCAGGGCGCCGGCGTCTTCCATGGTGTTGTAGAAGATCGGCGCGATCTTGTTGCCGAAGCAGAAGCCGCCGGCGCGCTTGTTCGGCACATAGGGGATGTCGTCGCCGAAGAACCACAGCACCGAGTTGGTGGCGGACTTGCGCGAGGAACCGGTGCCGACCACGTCGCCGACGTAGGCCACCGGGAAGCCTTTGGCCTTGATCGCTGCGATCTGCTTGAGCGGGCCGATGGCGCCTTGCTGCTCCGGCTCGATGCCGTCGCGGGCCATCTTCAGCATGGCCAGGGCGTGCAGCGGGATGTCCGGGCGCGACCAGGCGTCGGGGGCCGGGGACAGGTCGTCGGTGTTGGTTTCGCCGGTGACCTTGAACACGCTGAGGCTGTACTTCTCGGCGATGGCCGGACGCTTGGTGAACCACTCGCCGTCGGCCCAGGACTGCAGCACGGCCTTGGCGTGGGCATTGCCGGCCTTGGCCTTCTCGGCGACGTCGTGGAAGGCGTCGAACATCAGCAGGGTGTGCTTGAGCTGTTCGGCGGCCACGCTGCCCAGCTCGGCATCGTCCAGCAGCTCGACCAGGGTGGCGATGTTGTAGCCGCCCTGCATGGTGCCGAGCAGTTCGACGGCGCGGGTCTTGCTCAGCAGTGGCGAGCCGGCTGCGCCCTTGGCCACGGCAGAGAGGAAACCGGCCTTGACATAGGCGGCTTCGTCCACGCCTGGCGGTACGCGGTTGGTGATCAGGTCGAGGAGAACTTCTTCTTCGCCAGCCGGCGGGTTCTTCAGCAGCTCGACCAGGCCTGCGGTTTGTTCGGCGTTCAGCGCCAGGGGCGGCAGGCCCTGCTCGGCGCGCGCTGCTACGTGGTTGCGATAGGCTTCAAGCACGGTGTGGTTCCTCGGGTCGGAAGGCCCGTGGTGGCGGGCCTGGGTCGATGAGTCGGAGTGCTGGCATGGCGGTGTGCCGGCACTCGGGTGAAGCGCTTCTCCCTTCAGAGAGAGGGCTGGGGAGGGGCCGCCTTTCCGAGACAGTTATCCACCCTAACCCGCTCTCGGAAGGGAGAGCGGCGGGCTGTTACTTCTTGGCGGCGAACAGCGCGTCGAGGTGTTGCTCGAAGGCGTGGTAGTTGATGCGATCGTAGAGCTCCATGCGGGTCTGCATGGTGTCGATCACGTTCTTCTGGGTGCCGTCGCGACGCAGCGCGGTGTAGACGTTCTCGGCTGCCTTGTTCATGGCGCGGAAGGCCGACAGCGGGTAGAGCACCAGGGACACGTCGACGCTGGCCAGTTCCTCTGTGGTGTACAGCGGGGTGGCGCCGAACTCGGTGATGTTGGCCAGGATCGGCGCCTTGATGCGCTCGGCGAAGGTCTTGTACATCGCCAGCTCGGTGATCGCCTCGGGGAAAATCATGTCGGCGCCGGCCTCGATGCAGGCTTCGGCGCGGTCCAGCGCGGAGTTGAGGCCTTCGACGGCCAGGGCATCGGTGCGCGCCATGATCACGAAGCTGGGGTCGGTGCGCGCATCCACCGCGGCCTTGATCCGGTCGACCATCTCCTGCTGGGTGACGATCTCCTTGTTCGGCCGGTGGCCGCAGCGCTTGGCGCCGACCTGGTCCTCGATATGAATCGCCGCGGCGCCGAACTTAATCATCGACTTGACCGTACGGGCGACGTTGAACGCCGAGCTGCCGAAGCCGGTGTCGACATCCACCAGCAGCGGCAGATCGCACACGTCGGTGATCCGCCGCACGTCGGTGAGCACGTCGTCCAGGCCGGTGATGCCCAGGTCCGGCAAGCCCAGGGAGCCGGCGGCGACGCCGCCGCCGGACAGGTAGATGGCCTTGAAGCCGGCGCGCTGGGCCAGCAGCGCATGGTTGGCGTTGATCGCGCCGACCACCTGCAGGGGATGTTCTTCGGCGACCGCATCGCGGAAGCGCTGGCCGGGCGTGCTTGGCTTGGAAACGTGGTTCATGACTCAGCCTCTGGGGTTGGTTGTCTGGTGCTGCACGCCCGGATGCAGGCGTTTGCTTATGGGGTCCGCGGTGCGGCGCAAATGTCGTGCGGCCTCGGCTCGGGCTCAGGCTTCTCCGGTGGACGAAGGCGCATGTCCCCTGGGTAGTGAAGACCGTGCGCGTGGCACACAGTGTCAACACATCCTGTAATTTGGTCGAAAATTACTCAGTTAAAGCCGGTCGGTCAATTGAAATATTAAAAATTGTCGACAATATGGATGATTGGTATGTGCGAAGGGGGCAGGCATGTGACCGCGCCGGGCTGTTCGCGCTCAGGCGCGCCGCGCGTCGCTCGGGCTGACGGCGGGAGGGGCGGTTATGCGGGCGAGTGCGGAGAAAGTGGGGGACTGGCGTGCTGTCGACAATCTGTCGGCCAGCGAGAGTGGTTGCCTGGGCTGCTGGTTAGCAGGCCGTTGAAAAATGTAGCGATCGAGGGCTAGGCAAGGCGAAATCAGTCGAGGATGCGGAGTGTACGAGCTGTACATGAGCATTCCGAGACGCCGCGTCCCGGGCTGATTTCAACGACGCATAGCCGAGCGTAGTAGTTTTTCAACGGCCTGTTAGGTGTTGCCGTGCCACTTCATCCGGTATTGCCCGGGGCTTTCGCCGGTCCATTGCCGGAACGCCCGGTGAAACGCGCTGGCCTCGCGGAAGCCGGCCTTCTCGGCAATCGCCGTGATGCTCAGGTCGGTGTTGCGCAGGCACTCGAAGGCGATGGCGCGGCGCACCTCGTCCTTGAGTTCCTGGAAGGAGAATCCCTCGCGCTGCAGTTGGCGGCGGAAGCTGGCGATGCTCAGTGCGCGTTGTTCGGCCATGTCGGCCAGGGTCGGCCAGTGTTCGTAACTGCAGTTGCGCAACTCCTTGTATACCTGGGCGCTGAGCCCCTGGCGGTTGCTGAAGCGTACGATCAGCCACTGCGGTGAGGTGCGCAGGAAGCTTTTCAGCGCAGCCAGATCCTGCACCACCGGCAGGTCGAGATAGCTGGCGGCGAATTCGATTTCGCTCTGGGCGGCCTCGAAGGTCAGGTTCGGCCCCCAGAACAGATGGTCGTCGCCATGCGACGGTCGCGGGTGGGCGAACTGCGAGCGGTCGATTGGAATGCGCCGCCCCGCCAGCCAGCACAGCAGGCCAAGCACCACGGTCAGGTAGATTTCCTCGGTGACGCCGCGCGCCAGCGGGTCTGGCTGGCGATTGTGCAGGCTGATCACCGCACGGTCGCCACGTACCGACAGGCTGCCGCGGATATCCCGCAAGAACAGGCCCAGGCCGCTCAGGCACTGGCGCAGCGCCTGGCCAAGGTTGTCCGCCTGGATCAGGCCGCGGCAGATCAGGGCAAAGCTGCCCAGCGGCATGCCGTGCGAGTCATAGCCGAGGAACTCGTCGTCCAGTTCCTCGGCGACGGCCAGCCACAGTTTGGCCAGCTGCGAGGCCGCGACCCGGGCCCTGGGGTCGTCCAGCAGCTCTTCGGCAATGCCTGCCTGGTCCAGCAGTTGCGCCCGGCGCTGCGGATTGTTGCGCAGTCCGTAGAGGGCGGCCCGGACGAAATACACGGCCACCGAGTCCTTCTCTCGCATAACGCTCGCTCGCTGCGGTCAGTTGCCAGGAGTGGCAAAAAGCATCAGTCAAATCGGTCATTTTCGGCATAGGCCGGGGCCAATCGCCTCTTCTAGACTAACCCGGGCTTGAGCGGTGCGCTGTCATCATGGTCGCGCCGCTCGGCAAACAGCCGCATCTCACTGCCACCGGAGTCTCCTATGCCTAACCCCGAAGTCTATATCGTCAGCGCCGTCAGAACCGCAATCGGCTCCTTCGGCGGTACGCTCAAGGATACCCCGCCCTGCGAACTGGCCACGACCGCGGTCAGCGCCGCGCTGCAGCGTAGCGGTTGCGCCGCCGAGCGGGTCGGCCATGTGGTGATGGGCAATGTCATTCCTACCGAGACGCGCGATGCCTACATTTCCCGCGTGGCCGCGATGAATGCCGGTATCCCCAAGGAAGTCCCCGCGTTCAACGTCAATCGCCTCTGCGGTTCCGGCCTGCAGGCCATCGTCTCGGCGGCGCAGAGCCTGCTGCTGGGCGACTGCGAGATCGCCATCGGCGCTGGCGCCGAGTCCATGAGCCGCGGCCCGTACCTGCTGCCGGGCGCGCGCTGGGGTGGCCGCATGGGCGACATGCAGGCCGTCGACTACATGCTCGGCATCCTCCACGATCCGTTCCAGCGCATGCACATGGGCATCACCGCCGAGAACATCGCCGAACTGCATGGCATCAGTCGCGCAGACCAGGATGCCCTGGCACTGGTAAGCCAGCAGCGGGCGGCGCGCGCCATTGCCGAAGGACGCTTCGCCGGCCAGATCGTGCCGGTTGAAATCAAGAGCCGCAAAGGCACCCAGCTGTTCGAGGTCGACGAGCATGTGCGCGGTGATACCTCGCTCGAGCAACTGGCGGGCATGCGCACCGCGTTCAAGCAGGGCGGCACGGTAACCGCCGGCAACGCCTCGGGACTCAACGACGGCGCGGCGGCGGTGGTCCTGGCCACAGGCGCGGCGGTGCAGGCCGACAACCTGCGCCCGCTGGCCCGCCTGGTCAGCTACGCGCATGCCGGCGTCGAGCCCGAGCTGATGGGCCTGGGGCCGATCCCGGCAACCCGCCTGGCCCTGCAGCGGGCCGGCCTGAAGGTCTCCGACCTGGATGTGATCGAGTCCAACGAAGCCTTCGCTGCCCAGGCCTGCGCCGTGGCCCGCGCGCTGGACTTCGACCCGGCCAAGGTCAACCCGAATGGCTCGGGCATCTCCCTCGGCCACCCGGTCGGCGCCACCGGGGCGATCATCGTCACCAAGGCCATCCACGAGTTGCAGCGCACCCAGGGCCGCTATGCCCTGGCGACCATGTGCATCGGCGGTGGCCAGGGTATCGCCGCGATCTTCGAGCGCGTTTGAGCAGGCAGGAGAGTAAGAGCATGAGCGACGAACGTATCGGCGTCATCGGCGGCGGCATCATGGGCAGTGGCATTGCCCAGGTGTGTGCCCTTGCAGGTCTGTCCGTCGCCCTGGTCGACATATCCGAGGCCGCCCTGCTCAAGGCAGTGGCGACCATTGATCGCAGCCTTGGACGGCAGGTGGACAAGGGCACGCTGACGGAACAGCAGCGCGCTGCCGCGCTGGGGCGCATCGGCACCAGCACCGACTACGCCAGCCTGAGCGATGCCAGCCTGGTGACCGAAGCGGCCACCGAGAACCTGGAGCTGAAGCTGCGCATCCTCAGGCAGATCGGTGAGCAGGTCGCTGCCGAGACGATCATCGCCAGCAATACCTCGTCGCTGTCGATCAGTCAGCTGGCGGCCGTTGTCAGTCATCCCGAGCGCTTCATCGGCCTGCATTTCTTCAACCCGGTACCGCTCATGACCCTGGTGGAAGTGGTTCGCGGGCTGGCAACCGCCGAAGCGTGTCATGCCCGCACCCTGGCGTTCGCCGAGCGCATCGGCAAGACCGCGATCAGCGCCGGCAACCGTCCGGGTTTCGTGGTCAACCGCATTCTGGTGCCGATGCTCAACGAGGCCATCTTCACCCTGCAGGAGGGCCTGGCCAGTGCCGAGGACATCGACACCGGCATGCAGCTGGGCTGTGGCCAGCCCATGGGGCCGCTGGCGCTGGCCGACCTGATCGGTCTGGATACCCTGCTGGCGATTCTCGAGTCCTTCCAGCAGGGCTTCGGCGATCCCAAATACCGCCCGGCGCCCCTGCTCAAGGAGCTGGTGGCAGCCGGTCGCCTCGGGCGCAAGAGCGGCCATGGCTTCTATCGCTATGGCTGACCAGCCGGAGCCAGGGATGGGCCAGCGCTGGCGTTTTCCGGGAGGCATGTCGGCATGAATACCAAGCGATCGTGCCCTGACGAGTCAGGGGCAGCGCTCTCGCGACTCGAGCAGATCCGCGGCAAGGCGCTGGAGCTGTTCGCCGAGCGCGGCTTTGCCGAGGTGGGCATGCGTGAGCTGGCCCTGCACCTGGGGATGGGCGCCGGTTCGGTGTACCACCATTTCGAGAGCAAGGAGCAACTGCTGTTCGAGCTGATCGAGGAGCTCTATGAAGACCTGCTCGACGCGGCCCTGCTCAGCGACAAGGGCGCCGTGCACGGCCGCCTGCAGGCCTTGTTGCGGGCCCATATCGCCCTGCACGAGCACCGAGGTCTGCATTTCCTGATGGCCGAGCGGGAATATCGCTGTCTCTCGCCGCAGCACCAGGGTCAGATCCAGCAGATGCGCGGGCGCTATGAGGAAAAGCTCCTGGCGCGCTTGCTGGAGGCCGGCGCTAGCGGCCCGCTGCTGGTGCTCAAGGCGACCGTGCAGGCGGTCGTCGCCTGGCTGAACAACCTGCCGGCCTGGCTGGATCAATCCGGTTTGAGCCGGGCGCAGCGGCAGGAGGTGATTGGCGGGATCGTCCTCGGTTCCCTGGCCGGCGTTCTCAAGCAGCCGAGCGCGGCTGCAGATGGCGCAACCGTAGTTCCGTTGCGCGTTCCAGGGGCCAGCCTGCGCGGCTGACCCTTCTATCAACCGGGGCATGCTCCATGCCCTCGCATTACCTGAGTGACTCAAGCATGTCTGATTACCAAGCTCCCCTGCGCGATATGCGTTTCGTGCTCAACGAAGTGTTCGAGGTCTCCAAGCTGTGGGCCGAACTGCCAGCCCTGGCCGAAGTGGTGGACCAGGACACCGCCAACGCCATCCTCGAGGAAGCCGGCAAGGTCGCCGCCGAGGTGATAGCCCCGCTCAACCGCAGCGGCGACGAGGAAGGCTGCTCCTGGGACAACGGCGCGGTGAAGACCCCGGCCGGCTTTCCCGAGGCCTACAAGACTTTCGCCGAAGGCGGCTGGGGTGGCGTCGGCGGCGACCCGCGCTTCGGCGGCATGGGCATGCCCAAGGTGATCTCGGCCCAGGTCGAGGAAATGGTCAACGCGGCCAACCTGTCGTTCGGCCTCTACCCGATGCTCACCGCCGGCGCCTGCCTGTCGCTCAACGCCCACGCCAGCGAGGAGCTGAAAGAGAAATATCTGCCGAACATGTACGAAGGCACCTGGGCCGGTTCCATGTGCCTGACCGAGCCGCACGCCGGCACCGACCTGGGGATCATCCGCACCAAGGCCGAACCCCAGGCCGACGGCAGCTACAAGGTCAGCGGCACCAAGATCTTCATCACCGGCGGCGAGCACGACCTCACCGAGAACATCATCCACCTGGTGCTGGCCAAGCTGCCGGACGCCCCGGCGGGCCCGAAAGGCATCTCGCTGTTCCTGGTGCCGAAGTTCCTGGTCAACGCCGACGGTAGCCTCGGCGAGCGCAACGCCCTGTCCTGCGGCTCGATCGAGCACAAGATGGGCATCAAGGCCTCGGCCACCTGCGTGATGAACTTCGACGGCGCCACCGGCTGGATCGTCGATGCGCCGAACAAGGGCCTGGCGGCGATGTTCACCATGATGAACTACGA
>NZ_FNCT01000023.1 GCF_900100495.1 Pseudomonas benzenivorans | reverse complement strand
CCGGCGTTGCAGACGATGCCGGCGCCGAACGCCTGCGGGTAGCCGGAGCGCACCATGCCGGCGATGGCGATCGAGCCGACCGCGGCCACGGTCGCCGGCGAGGAGCCGGACAGCGCGGCGAACAGCATGCACGCCAGCACCGCGGAAATCGCCAGGCCGCCGCGGATGTGGCCGACGCAGGCGTTGGCGAAGTCGATCAGCCGCTTGGCCACGCCGCCGGTGGTCATGAAGGCGCCGGACAGCAGGAAGAACGGGATCGCCAGCAGGGTGTAGTGCTCGCTGGTCTCGAACAGCTTGATCGCCAGCGAGCGCACCGAATCCGGGCTGAACAGCATGATCGTCAGCGAGCCGGCCAGGCCGAGCGAGGCGGCGATCGGCACGCCGATGAACATCAGCAGGAACAGCAGGGCGAAGAGGAACAGGATGGTCATTGCTTGGGCTCCTCGTGCTCGGTCAACTTCATCACTTCGGCGGCCTCGTCGGCCAGACCGAGACCGGTCTGCTGGTTGCGCAGGATGCGCACGAAGACTTCCAGGAAACGGATGAACACCATGGCGTAGCCGAACGGCACGATCAGGCCGATATGCCACTGCTGGATGCCGTAGTGGCCGAGGTCCTCGGCGCCGATGCCGGCGATGAACAGGGTGCGCACCCAGTCGAAACTGGCGACGCTGATCAACCCGGCATAACCCAGGCAGGCCAGGCAGGCGATCAGGCCGATGATCCGTTGCACCGGTTTGCTGGCCAGCTTGACCAGCGCGTCGACGCCGATATGCCCGGCGGTGCGCACGCCGTAGGCCAGGCCGAAGAAGATCAGCCAGGCGAACAGCGCCTTGGTCAGGGCATTGCTCCAGGTCATCGCCTGGGCCAGGTCGAGGATGAAGTCGCCGATGGCGAGCAGCGCTTCGTTGCCGCCGAAGAAGTCGCCCAGCGTGTAGAACAGGGTGTAGAAGTTGTTGAGGATCACGTAGACGAAGGTCACCAGCGTCATGGCCGCCAGGAGAAAGGCGATGAAGCCTTCCTCGAAGTGATCCCAGACGCGTCGCAAGGCGTTCATCGATAACATCTCCAGGCTGGGGTGGAAGGACAGGGCAGACCCGACGGGCTGCCCTGGCGCAAGCGTCCGGCAGCGGGGCTGGATGCCGCCGCTGCCGGTGGGTCAGGCCGCTACGCGGCTAATCCACCCTTACTGGTTGGCGGCTTCGGCGGCCTTGATCAGGTCGGCGCCGATCTCGCCTTCGAACTTGCTCCAGACCGGCTTCATGGCGTCACGCCACATGCCACGTTGCTCCGGGCTCAGCTGGATGATTTCGCTGGTCTTGGCGTCGAGGATGCGCTGCTTGTCGCCCTGGTTCAGCGCTTCGGCCTGCTTGTTCACCTCGACGGTCACTTCGGCGATGACCTTGTCCAGCTCGCTGCGCACGTCTTCCGGCAGGCCGTTCCAGAACTTGGTGTTGGTGATCAGCATGTAGTCGAGGACACCGTGGTCGGACTCGGTGATGAACTTCTGCACTTCATGCATCTTCTGGCTGTAGATGTTCGAGTAGGGGTTCTCGGCACCGTTGACCACGCCGGTCTGCAGGCCCTGGTAGACCTCGGCGAAACTCATCTTGCGCGGGTTGGCGCGCACCACCTTGAACTGCTCTTCGAGGACGGCGGAGGCCTGCACGCGGAACTTCAGGCCGCGGGCATCTTTTGGCTCACGCAGCGCCTTGTTGGCCGACAGCTGCTTCATGCCGTTGTGCCAGTAGCCGAGGCCGGTGATGTTCTTGGACTCCATGGACTTCAGCAGGCCCTGACCCGCCGGGCTTTGCTGGAAACGGTCGACTGCCTTGATGTCGTTGAACAGGAACGGCAGGTCGAACACCTGCAGTTGCTTGGTGTACTGCTCGAACTTGGCCAGGGACGGGGCGATCAGCTGCACGTCGCCGAGCAGCAGGGCTTCCATTTCCTTGCCGTCGCCGAACAGCGAGGAGTTCGGGTAGACCTCGACCTTGACCTTGCCCGGCAGGCGTTCTTCGGCGAGCTTCTTGAACAGCAGCGCGCCTTGGCCCTTCGGCGTGTGCTCGGCTACCACGTGGGAGAACTTGATCACGATCGGATCGGCCGCTTGGGCCAGACCGGCGACGCTCAGGGACAGGGCGCACGCCAGCGCCTTGGCAGTCAGTTTGAACATGCGAGTGCTTCCTCTTGTTGTTGGTTATCGCGTTAAGCGCCGTGGCGCGGAAAACGGGCGAACAAGAGCAAGTCTAGGCGGCCTGCCGAAAAACGACGGACGCTGGGCAGCGATGGCCTGGACTTGTACTTGTTGGTTCGCCTGGAAGAACCTAGAGCAACCGGCATGCCAGTCTGCTGGCGGTGTGCCGGTGTGGCCCGCAGAAAACCGCTGCGGCCCCGCGGGTGCGGCCTTCTGGCGGGGGCGCGAGGGGCTGCGGCGAGGGCCGCGGGTGCTGCTGCGCATGCCGCTGCGCGGTGGCATGCGCTGGATTTGGCGGAAATCCGCCGCTTATTCGAAGTCCTCTGGCGAGCTTCCGCCAGCGTCGGCGAAATTCAGCCCGTGCTTGCGCAATTTGTCGTGCAGGGTCTTGCGCGGCACGCCGAGGGCTTCGGCCAGGCTGCGCAGCGAGTTGTGCGAGCGGCTCAGTTCGGCGGCGATCAACGCGCGCTCGAAGGCTTCCACCTGTTCGTTGAGGCTGCCGGCCAGCGGCGCGCTGTTCAGCTGGCTGTCGAGGTGCTGCTCCAGTCCGAGCTCGAGGCCGAGGGCGAAGCGTTCGGCGACATTCTGCAACTCGCGCACGTTGCCCGGCCAGGCGTGGCGCAACAGCAGGGCGCGCTGCCCCGGTTGCAGTTCGCGAACCGGCAGGCCATGGCGGGCGCTGGCGCTGTCGGCGAAGTGCTGGAACAGCAGCAGGATGTCGTCGCCGCGCTCGCGCAGCGGCGGGATGCGCAGTGGCGCGACGTTCAGCCGGTAGTACAGGTCGGCGCGGAAGCGGCCCTGGTCGGCGGCCTGGCGCAGGTCTTCCTTGGTCGCGGCGATGATGCGGATATCCAGCGGGATCAACTGGTTGCCGCCGAGGCGTTCGACCACCCGCTCCTGCAGCAGGCGCAGCAGCTTGACCTGCACCTCCAGGCTCATGCTCTCGATCTCGTCGAGAAACAGGGTGCCGCCGTTGGCGAACTCGAACTTGCCGATGCGGCGCTTCTGCGCGCCAGTGAAGGCGCCGGGCTCGTGGCCGAACAGCTCGCTTTCCACCACCGATTCGGCCAGGGCGCCGGCGTTGATCGCGACGAAGGGGCCGTCGCGGCGGTTCGACAGGTCGTGCAGCGCGCGCGCCACCACCTCCTTGCCGGCGCCAGTCTCGCCGAGGATCAACACGTCGGTGCCGATCCCGGCGAGGGCGCCGATCTGCTCGCGCAGGCGCTGCATCGCCGGCGACTGGCCAACCAGGCGCGCGGAGAGCGCCTGGCGATCGGCCAGGGCCAGGCGCAGGCTGCGGTTCTCCAGCACCAGGCGGCGCAGGGCCAGGGCGCGACGTACGCTGTCGAGCAGGTCGTCGCTGGCGAAGGGTTTCTCGAGGAAGTCGTAGGCACCGGCGCGCATCGCCTGCACCGCCAGCGGCACGTCGCCGTGGCCGGTGATCAGCAGCACCGGCAGCTCCGCGTCCTGCTCGTGCAACTGCTTGAGCAGCTCCAGGCCATCGACGCCGGGCATGCGGATGTCGCTGACCACCACCCCCGGCCAGTCGCGCTCGATGCGCGCGGCGACGCCCTGGGCTTCGCCCAGGCTGGCGACCTTCAGCCCGGCCAGGTCGAGGGTCTGGCTGAGGGCCTGGCGCAGGTGCGGGTCGTCGTCGATCAGCAGCACCTGGATGCGCGGGTCTAGGGTGGTCATTCAGCTAATTCCTCCAGCAGCCGGATAGTGGCCGGGTTTGGGCAAGCGAAGCAGGCTTCGTGCCAGGCCGGTGCTGCGCCTCAGCTCTCGCTGGCGACGTCTTTCAGCGAGCGCTGCGTGCCATGTTCGGCGGCGCGCAGGCGCAGGGTCAACTGGGCGCCGCCGTCGGGGTGGTTGGCGAACAGTAGTTCGCCGCCGAGGGCACGCATCAGGGTATCGCAAATCGCCAGGCCGAGGCCGAGCCCCTGGGCACTGGTCTTGGTGGTGAAGAAGGGCTCGCGGGCCCGTTGCAGGGCCTCGCTGGAGAAGCCCGGGCCGTTGTCGCGCAGGTGCAGGTCGACGCCGGTTGCGGTGGGTTCGGCGCTGATCCAGATCCGTCGCGGCGGGGCGATCTCGCCCAGGGCGTCGAGGGCATTCGCCAGCAGGTTGCCGAGCACCTGGCGCAGGCGGGTCTCGCCGGCCTGGACCCACAGGGTGGCCTCCGGCAGGTCGCGGATCAGCTCGACCTGCATGGCCCGGCGGCGCTTGGCCAGCAGCGCCAGGGCGTCGTCGATGGCCGGTTGCAGGGCGACGCTTTCCGGGGCGTGGCGGTCGCGGCGGGCGAAGGCGCGCAGGTGGGCGATGATCGAGGCCATGCGTTCGGTCAGCTGGCTGATCAGCCTGAGGTTGCCGCGCGCATCCTCGGTGCGCTGGTGGTCGAGCAGCACGCCGGCGTTGTCGGCGTAGCTGCGGATCGCCGCCAGCGGCTGGTTGAGTTCGTGGCTGATGCTCGCGCTCATGGTGCCGAGGGCCGAGAGCTTGCCGGCCTGGACCAGTTCGTCCTGCGCACGCACCAGCTCCTGCTGGGCCTGCTCACGCTCCAGCACCTCCTGCTTCAGGCGGCTGTTGAGCAGCTCCAGGTCCTGGGTGCGCTCCTGCACGCGCTGCTCCAGCTCCTGGCGGGCGCGGGCATCCAGGGCGATGCGCTCGAGGTAGTGGCGGCGCCGCTGCATCAGCAGGCCGAGCAGCAGTATCAGCAGCAACAGGCTGCCGCCGCCAGCGGCCACCGCGTTGCGCACCGGGCGGTCGATCAGGCTGCGCGGGGCGAGGATGCTCACCGTCCAGCCGGTTTCCGCCAGTTCGCGGCTCTGCCGGATCCAGGTCTGCGGGTCGAGCTGCAGCGGCGGCGGCGACTGGGTCGGGTAAGGGATGTTGGCGGCGATGGCGGCACGCTCGGCGCCATCCAGCGGGCGGCTGGCATGGAAGCGCCAGTCGCTGCGCGAGGTGAGGATCACCACGCCGTTGGCATCGGTCACCAGCAATTGCTCCGGGGTGTTGCCCCAGAGGGTTTCGGTGTGGTCCAGGTCGACCTTGACCACCAGGGCGCCGAGGTTGTCCGCCCCTTCGCGTACCGCGGCGGCGAAGTAGTAACCGCGTTTGCCGGAGGTGGTGCCGAGGCCGAAGAAGCGCCCGGGGCGGCCGGCAATCGCCTCGCGGAAATACGGGCGGAAGGCGAAGTTGCGGTCGACGAAGCTGTCCTTGCGGTCCCAGTTGGAGGCGGCCAGGGTCTTGCCGTCCGGCCCCATCAGGTAGATCACGTCGGCGCCGGTCTGCTCGCGTACCTGTTGCAGCAGTTGGTTGGCGCGGCTCAGGGCGGCGCCGTCGTGCGGCTGCTGCAGCACGCTGCGCAAGGCCGGCAGGTCGCCGAGGATCTGCGGCAGCACTTCGTAGCGGCGCAGGGTGCCGAGCAGGTTGGCCACGTAGAGGTCGAGGGTCTGGCGGTTCTGCTCGTTCAGCACATCGCTGTAATAGCGCTCGGCCAACTGTTGCAGCGGCCAGAGCAGCGGGGCGAGGAGCAGGGCGAGCAACGCCAGGCTGCGCCAGCGTGGACGTTTGGGGGGGCGGATGGTTGCGGTCATGGAATCAAGCGTCCGGGTAACGCGCGCATTATGCACCTTCGCGCGCGCTTAGCGGGGGCTGCGCAGGCATTCCAGCAAGGCCGCGTGCCAGTCCGGCAGCTGCACCTGCCAGTCGCGCCGCAGGCGGCGGCAGTCGAGGCGCGAGTTGAGCGGCCGCTGCGCCGGGGTCGGGTAGCCGCTGCTGGGGATCGGCTGCAGGCGGGCGACGACCTTGCCTTGGGCGCGCAACTGTTCGGCGATCGCGCTGGCGAAGCCGAACCAGGAGGTCTCGCCCTGGGCGCAGAGGTGATAGAGGCCCCAGGGTCCGTCCTGGCCGCTGTGCCAGGACTGGATCAGCTGGGCGCTGGCGCGGGCGATGCTGCCGGCCCAGGTCGGCGCGCCGATCTGGTCGGCGACTACCGCGAGTTCCTCGCGCTCCTGCAGCAGGCGTTGCACGGTCAGCAGGAAATTGCCTCCGTGCAGCGAATAGACCCAGCTGCTGCGCAGGATCAGGTGCGCGCCGCCGACCGCCTGGATCGCCCGCTCGCCGGCCAGCTTGCTGCGGCCGTAGACGTTGAGCGGGTTGGGCGGGTCGTCCTCGCTGTAGGGCGTCGCCTTGCGGCCGTCGAACACGTAGTCGCTGGAGTAGTGGATCAAGGGCGCACCCAGCGCGGCGGCTTCCTCGGCGAGCACCGCCGGCGCCGTGGCGTTGAGCGCGAAGGCCGCTTCGGGCTCGCGCTCGGCCTGGTCGACGGCGGTGTAGGCGGCGGCGTTGATCAGCAGGGTGGGGCGCAGCTGGCGCACGCGCCGGCGAATCTGTTCGGGCTGGGCCAGATCGAGGCGGTCACGGCCCATGACGATCAGCTCGGCCTGATCCTGCAGGCACAGCTGCAGTTCGCGGCTGAGCTGGCCCTGTGCGCCGAGCAGGAGGATCCTCATGGGAACGGCTCGGCGTCGGCCAGGGCGAGGCCGGCCCGGTCCTTGGTCGACAGCAGCGGGGGGCCGGCGAGCGGCCAGTCGATGGCCAGCGTCGGGTCGTCCCAGCGGATGCAGCGCTCATGGGCCGGGGCGTAGTAGTCGGTGGTCTTGTAGAGCAGCTCGGCGAATTCGCTGAGCACCAGGAAGCCATGGGCGAAGCCTTCCGGCAGCCACAGCTGGCGCTTGTTCTCGGCGGACAGCTGCACGCCGTTCCACTGGCCGAAGGTCGGCGAGCCGCGGCGGACGTCCACCGCCACGTCGTAGACCTCGCCGGCGATCACCCGGATCAACTTGCCCTGGGCCTGCCGCACCTGGTAATGCAGGCCGCGCAACACGCCGCGCTGCGAGCGCGAATGGTTGTCCTGGACGAAGCTGCAGTCCACGCCGGTGGCCTCGTGGAAGGCGCGCGCGTTGAAGCTCTCGAAGAAGAACCCGCGCTCGTCGGCGAACACCTTGGGCTCGAGGATCAGCACCTCCGGCAGGCGGGTGGCGATGACCTTCATGGCGATTCCCTGGCCAGGTCGAACAGGTACTGGCCGTAGTCGCTCTTGCCGAACGCCTGGGCCCGCTCGAGCAGCTTGTGCCGGTCGATCCAGCCTTGTTGGTAGGCAATCTCCTCCGGGCAGGCGACCTTCAGGCCCTGGCGGTGCTCGATGGTCTGCACGTACTGCGAGGCGTCGAGCAGGCTGTCGTGGGTACCGGTATCGAGCCAGGCGAAACCGCGGCCGAAACGCTCGACGCGCAGTTCGCCGCGGGCGAGATAGGCGTTGTTGACGTCGGTGATTTCCAGTTCGCCGCGGGCCGAGGGCTTGACCGCCTTGGCGATCTCGATCACCCGGTTGTCGTAGAAGTA
The DNA here is from genome assembly GCF_900100495.1 of Pseudomonas benzenivorans. Lineage (GTDB taxonomy): Bacteria > Pseudomonadota > Gammaproteobacteria > Pseudomonadales > Pseudomonadaceae > Aquipseudomonas > Aquipseudomonas benzenivorans. Next base: position 75,153 of record NZ_FNCT01000023.1, on the reverse strand, counting down.
CAGTCCGGTGACGGCGTAGCTGGACTTCGGCCGCTCGGGTTTCTCCTCGATGGAGACGGCCTTGCCCTGGGCATCGAACTCGACCACGCCGAAGCGCTGCGGGTCCTTGACCCAGTAGCCGAACACCGTGGCGCCGCTGGGCTGGGCGGCGGCGCGCAGGAGCTTCTCGGTGAAATGCTGGCCATGGAAGATGTTGTCGCCGAGGATCAGGCACACCGAGTCGCTGCCGATGAACGACTCGCCGATCAGCAAGGCCTGGGCCAGCCCTTCCGGCCTGGGCTGCTCGGCATAGGCGAAATGCACGCCGAACTGGCTGCCGTCGCCGAGCAGTTTCCGGAACTGCGGCAGGTCGTGGGGGGTGGAGATGATCAGGATCTCGCGGATGCCGGCGAGCATCAGCACCGACAGCGGGTAGTAGATCATCGGCTTGTCGTAGACCGGCAGCAGCTGCTTGGATACGCCGAGGGTGATCGGATGCAGGCGGCTGCCGGAGCCGCCGGCGAGGATGATGCCTTTCATGCGCCAGGCTCCTTGAGAGCACCCAGTCGTTCGCGCCTGTAGCTGCCGTCCTGCACGTGGCGGCACCAGTCGAGATTGTCGAGGTACCAGCGCACGGTCTTACGCAGGCCGCTTTCGAAGGTTTCCTGCGGCGTCCAGCCGAGTTCGCGCTCGATCTTGCCGGCGTCTATGGCGTAGCGCCGGTCGTGGCCGGGCCGGTCGGCGACAAAGCTGATCAGCTCCTGGTAGGAGCCGGCGTGCTGACGCGGCGCCAGTTCGTCCAGCAGCGTGCAGATGCTGCGCACCACGTCGAGGTTCTTCCGCTGGCTATGCCCGCCGATATTGTAGGTCTCGCCGACCTGGCCGCGGGTCAGAACCTGCACCAGGGCGCGCGCATGGTCCTCGACGTACAGCCAGTCGCGCACCTGCTGGCCATCGCCATAGACCGGCAGCGGCTTGCCCTCCAGGGCATTGAGGATCGCCAGCGGGATCAGCTTTTCCGGAAACTGGTAGGGACCGTAGTTGTTCGAGCAGTTGCTCAGCAGCACCGGCACGCCATAGGTGCGCTGCCAGGCGCGCACCAGGTGGTCGGACGCCGCCTTGCTCGCCGAGTAGGGCGAGCTGGGCGCATAGGGCGTGGTTTCGCTGAACGGGGCGGCGCCGGCGTGCAGGTCGCCGTACACCTCGTCGGTGGACACGTGATGGAAGCGGAAGGCCTGCCGACGCGCCTCCGGCAGGTCCAGCCAGTAGGCGCGGCTGGCCTCCAGCAGGCTGTAGGTGCCGACGATATTGGTCTGGATGAAGGCCGCCGGGCCGTCGATGGAACGGTCGACGTGGGATTCGGCGGCCAGGTGCAGGATGGCATCCGGCTGGAACTCGGCGAGCGCCTGCGCCACCTTGGCCTGGTCGCCGATGTCGGCACGGAGGAACCGGTAGCGCGGGTGGCCCGCCACGCCGGCCAGGGATTCCAGGTTGCCGGCATAGGTCAGCTTGTCCAGGTTGAGCACCTGGTGTTCGCTGTGGTTCAGCAGGTGGCGGACCAGTGCCGAGCCGATGAAGCCGGCGCCGCCGGTGACCAGGATGCGCATGAATAACGTGGCCTCTGCGTAGGGGGCGTTGGGTATCCGTCTAGCTTGTCGACTGAGCGGCATGGCCGCAAGCGCTGCATTGCGCCTGGGCCCGGAAACCGTAGCGGTGCGCGCCGTCTTGGGGGAGCGAAGCAGCTGCGCGCGAATCCAGGCCGCGGCCCTGCGCGGCCATGACGCCAACACGCTGTCGCCTGCGGTTGCGGCCCGTCGACTACGTTGGTCGGATTAGTCCGCACCGGGTTGCGGATTGGTAATGCCGGGTCCAGATTTACTAGGTGTTTCACCGCGTGATCAGCGGTAATTTCACGCTCGGTATAGTGTTAGTTTCAGGACGAGGCTGGCCATGACCGATATCCAGCTTGTTGCCTATCTGAAAGACCCCCAGGGGCGTTCGTTCGCCGATCCTGACTTTGCGCCCGACCAGTTGCTGGTCGTGTCCGCTGGCGTCCAGCAGGAAGCGCTCGACACCTTGTCCGCGGCCGGTTTCGTTGTGCGGGTCAGCGGCACTGCCACGCTGCTGCTGACAGCGCCGAAGGAGCGTTTCGAGCGCGTCTTCAAGGCCTGCCTCGAGTACCGCGATGCGGATTATCGATGGTCGTCGCCACCGACGGTTCCATCGGCCTGGTGTGCCTGGCTGGCCACGGTGTTGCCGGCGCCTCGTCCACAATACTTCTCGTAGTTCGCCGTGGGAACAAGCGGCCCGCCAAGACCGGCGGGTCATATTCTTTGCATTCCCAGGGAGGGAATTCTTATGGCTACTGCCTCTAACAACCCACAAGGTGAACTGGTTACCGCCGTAGTGTCGCCGCGTTCAGTGGGGGGCGTATCGTTGTTCGACGCAAGCGAACAGGATATTACCCAGCATGCCGGCAATTTCCGTTCGACGCCGGAAGATATCCGCGATTCGGTCACGGCGCTGCAACGGCTCGGCTTCACCATCCACTCGACCAGCGCCGCCACGATATCGATTTCGGGCGAAAAGCAGCTGTTCCAGGATGTGTTTTCGAAGAAGCTGAAGAAGGAGAAGGTCGCCCAGGCCGTGGGGCCTGAGATCGAGTTCTACGCCACGGCCGACCAGGCGTTGTTGCAGGCGCCGGGTGATCTGGCCGATCTGATCGAGGGCGTGGCGTTGTCCCAGCCGCCGACCTTCTTCGCGCCAAGCCCCTTGCCGCCATTGGCGCCCATCGCGGCCGGAGCCTATCGCTACCTCTTCGTGCCCGATGAAGTCGCGCTGCTGTTGCGCGCGACCCGTACCCATCGCACCGGGGCGACCGGCCGCGGCATCAAGGTGGCGATGCCGGATACCGGCTTCTACAAGCACGCCTTCTATAACGAGCATGGTTTCCGCACCTTGGCCGCGCTGCTCGCCGCCGGCGCCAGCGACGCCAACACCGACGAGGTCGGTCACGGCACCGGCGAGGCGGCGAATATCTTCGCCACCGCGCCAGACATCACCTTGCAGCCGATCAAGATGGGCGATCCTATCGACTCGATCAAACTGGCGCGCAGTTCGGGAGCCCGCGTCATCACCAATAGCTGGGGCTACGACATCGACAAAGGCACGGCCAGCTGGGCCACCCTGAGTCCGTACCTGAAAGCGCTGGCGCAGGAAGTGCAGCTCTGCATCGACGACGGCATAGTCGTATGCTTCTCGGCCGGTAATGGCCATTACGGCTTCCCGGCCAGCATGCCGAACGTGGTCGCGGTTGGCGGCGCGCACGTCAATTATCCGGATCTGACCTTCGAAGCCTCGAACTATGCGAGCAGCTTCGTCAGCAAGATCTATCCGGGGCGCAAGGTGCCGGATGTCTGCGGGCTGGTCGGCAAGGCGGTCAATATCGGCGGCAACAAGGCGCCCTCGATCATGCTGCCGGTGCAGCCGGGGTGCTCGCTCGACCAGATCGCCCCGTCCACCGGCTCCACCGAAGACGGCTGGGGCCTCTTCAGCGGTACCTCGGCGGCCAGTCCGCAGATCGCCGGCATCTGTGCGTTGATGCTGGAGAAAGATGCCTCGCTGACCCCGGCCAAGGTCAAGGAGAACCTGATCAAGTCGGCGCGGGACATCAAGAGTGGCAGCACCGCGATGGGCGATGTCGCCGGTGTCGGCAACGACCTGGCGACCGGTGCCGGGCTGGCCGATGCGAAGTGGGCGTACCTGATCTCGATGAGCGGCGTCGCCGCCCGATTCTTCGAGGCGAGCCGTGACGAGAAGGTGGCGATGATCTCGTCCGGTCAGGTGCCGCAGTTGCCGCCGGAGTTCATGAGCGACCTGATCGACACCTTGCGTTCGGTCTGAGCAGCATCCCCAGGCAAAATGTGCGTACAGCGGATGCCGGCAAGCGCCGGCATCCGCTTTTTTCAGGAGGGTTCTTCACAACGCGGTGCGTTCGATCAGCTCGCGGACATCGTCAGGGGTGAGGCATTGATCCGGAAAGCAGTTCTTGTACGACTCGACGGCGGCGGCCAACAACGTGCTGGCAATGATGAACGGCGGTACACCGCTGGCTTCCAGGCTGGCGACGGTCACCCGGACGACGCCGGCGCAATCGCGATAATCGTGTTCAGACATGGCTAGACCCCTGCGTGGGCACTGCTTATGCGCTTTCCAGCGCGCTCGCGTCGGTCCAATGAGGCGCGGGGCCGTTGCAGCGTTGCCCCTGAAATTATCCTCCTTCTCTGTGCTTATAACACGATAGCCATGGCTCGCAAGGGCGCCGAGGAGGCTTGGGCATCCATTCCTCGGGCGCCGCTATCCGGGCTGTGTGTGAGGGCTGATCAGCGAAGCGCCGATCAAGCGCCCAGGAACGAAAAAGGCCCGCATCGCTGCGGGCCTTTTTCGCTGATTTAGATGGTGCCGGCACCAGGAGTCGAACCCGGGACCTACTGATTACAAGTCAGTGACAAAGGTAGGTTTTCCACAGGCCGTATCAGCAAAATTGAAACGCTCGGTACCGTAATAAGTCACTGATATACTGGTGTTTAATCGATTTCACTGGGCTGCGGTGAAAAATATAACCACTGTTCAATATTTGGTCAAATCCCTACCCCAAACCTACCCCGGGCGTTATAGTCCTACCCCAAACCTACCCCGAAATCGGTCAGGAGCGGGCAGATGAAACGGCACGGCGCGATGAAGGAACACATCCTCCAGCGGCTCAAGTACGACCCGAGTAAAGGTCGCCAGGACTACCTGGATCCGCCCATGCCCGGGCAGGGCACCTTCGGTGTACGGGTCAACAAGACATGCAAAAGTTTCATCTTGCTGTATAGCTTTCATGGTCACCCCCGGCGCTTGACCATAGGCAAATACCCCGAGCTGTCGCTTGCTGAGGCGCGTGCCAAGGCCGCGCAGGCTGGTGAACTGCTCAAGCAGGGGGTCGATCCCGGGCAGAAGAAAATTGTCGAGTTGGTCGAGTACCGCACGAGCCCGACTTTTGAAGAAGCCGTTGAAAGCTATCTGGCGTGGGCCAAGGTCAACAAGAAGTCCTGGGCTGAAGATGAGCGCATGCTGCGCGGCGAGTTTGTACCTCACCTGGGCAAGGCCAAAATTGGTGATGTCAGGCGCAAGCAGGTGGTGGCGTTGCTCGATGACAAGGCCAAGACAGCCCCGGTGCAGGCCAACCGTCTGCTGGCCGTGATCCGCAAAATGTTCAACTTCTGCGTCGAGCGCGAGATTCTCGATGCCACACCCCTGGTGCAGATCAAGAAGGTGGCCAAGGAAATGCCACGGGAGCGCAGCCTCAATCGGCACGAATTGGTCTGGTTCCTGCACCAGTTGGCCGGTGCCTCGTTGACTACCAATACGCGCTTTTCCCTGTTGCTGAGCTTGCTGCTGGCGCAGCGTTCCGGACGCATCGTGGCCATGCGCTGGATCGACTTTGACCTCGATGACCGGATCTGGGATCGCAGTGGCAAGTTCGAAAAGAACAACAACCCGATTGCCATTCCGCTCTCGGACGATGTGTTGAGCATTCTGAGTTACCTGCGCGAGCGGCAGATTCAGAAAATGATGTCGAATGATCCTGAGCGCTGGGTGAATAGTAAAAAGCTGCCCAGTCCTGGGCAGTACGTGTTTCCAGGGCGGTGGCCTACCAAGCCGCAGACGCAGCCTTCGCTCAACCGCGCGATGCGCCGCTTCTACGATGACTACGTGAAAGATTCGGAGCGAGTTGAAGAGGAGAGCCTGTTACGTGTCGCGGACGGCTATCCGCGCCCAACCGTGCATGACTTGCGTCGCACGGCGACCACGCACATGTCCAAGCATGGCTTGGGCAAGGAAGTGCGCAGTCGCATCCTCAACCACAAGGACCTGTCAGTGGATGCGATCTATGACCGCTATGCCTATTTTGATGAAAAGGCAGTGGCCCTCAGCGAGTGGCATACCTATTTGAAAGGGCTGCTGCGTAAGGAGTTTGGTGACGTGGACTGGGTCGAGTTCTACGGGCGGCGTATGCAAGAGTAAGGAGTCGGGTGATGAAAATGCGGAGTAGGGACATCAACACCGACGAAATAACGGCTAGCCCATCGAAACAAGTTTGGCCACCAGGGCTGCGCCCGAGCGACCACTACGTCGACAGGCCGCAGGCAGAACAAACATCAGTTGAACAACTTTGGGTTGTTGTTCAGCAGTAACGAGTAATCGGCAATCCGGCACCGAAAGATATGCCAGCACTGCGCGCGACAATGGCGATCTATCGTGCGTCGCAGAGGCTATAGGGTAACCGTCCGGGCAACACACCTCCCCGGTTCTTCTAGCTAGCGGCATGGTGTCCACCTGTTTTTGGTGGACACCATTTCAAGCCCCTTGTGGAGGATCTCCCGTGCCAGGCCAACGCCGCTCCTATCCCAAATCCTTCAAGGCCCAGGTCGTCGATGAGTGCACACAGCCCGGTGCGTCGGTCGCCGGCGTGGCCTTGAGCCACGGCCTCAACGCCAATCTCGTGCACAAGTGGATTCGTCGCCAGCAGGCACAGCTGCCCGGTGTACCCTCAAGTTTTATTCCTATTCCTCTCGTCCCGAGCCTGCCGGCTACCCCGAGTGCTGCCGACAGGGCCATCCAGATCGCCATTCCCCATCGGGCCGGCAAGCTGTCGGTGCAGTGGCCGGGCAACGACCCTGAAGGCTGCGCCCGCTTCCTGCGCGAGCTGCTGAAGTGATCCGCATCGAGCGCATCTGGCTCGCCACCGAGCCGCTGGATATGCGCGCCGGCACCGAAACAGCATTGGCCCGGGTGGTTCAGGTGTTCGGTGCGGCGCAGCCGCACTGCGCCTACCTGTTCACCAACAAGCGCGCCAATCGGATGAAGGTGTTGGTGCACGATGGCTTCGGCATCTGGCTGGCCGCTCGCAGGCTCAATCGAGGGCGCTTCGTCTGGTCGGGCAATTGGCAAGGACAGCAGTTGGAACTCAGCTCTGAGCAGTTGCAGGCCCTGGTGGTCGGCCTGCCTTGGCAGCGTCTTGGGCCTGATGCCGAGATCAGGCTCCTGTAGCTGACGTGCAATTAGGCCAATGGCCTATCGCCGAGGGCGCCGGGAATCCTCACACTCGGCGCCATGAATCCTGCCGCTTTCGATCACCTGACACCCGAGCAACTGCGCCAACTGGCCGCGCAGTTGAGTCAGCGCGTCGATCACCTGGAAACGCTCAACCAGCGGTTGAACCACGAACTCGCCGTGCTGCGGCGCCACCGCTTCGCCCGCCGCAGCGAGCTGCTCAATGCCGACCAGCTCAACCTGCTCGACGAGATGATCGATGCCGACATCGCCGCCATCGAGGCAGAGCTTGAGGCGGCCCGACCAGAGCCCGCCAAGCGCGAGCTACGGCAGCAACCCAAGCGAGCGTCTCTGCCGGCCGAACTGCCGCGCACGCTGATATTTCACGAGCCGGACAGCACCCAGTGTGCCTGCGGCTGCCAGCTCAAACGCATCGGTGAAGACGTCAGCGAGAAGCTCGACTACACCCCGGGCACCTTTACCGTCGAGCGGCATATCCGTGGCAAGTGGGTCTGCGCCGCGTGTGAAACGTTGATCCAGGCCCCAGTGCCTGCGCAGGTGATCGACAAGGGCATCCCGACTGCGGGACTACTGGCTCAGGTCATGGTGGCCAAGTTCGCCGATCACCTGCCGCTGTACCGCCAGGAAAAGATCTTCGCCCGCGCCGGGCTGGCCATCGCGCGTTCCACCCTAGCGCAATGGGTCGGCGCTTGCGGCGTCCAGCTGCAACCTCTGGTCGATGCCCTGCGCGACTGCCTGCTCCAGCAGGACGTCATCCTCGCCGACGAAACCCCGGTGCAGATGCTCGCCCCGGGCACGAAGAAGACCCAGCGGGCTTACGTCTGGGCCTATGCACCCAGCCCCTTCGCCGACCTCAAGGCCGTGGTCTACGACTTCAGGCCGAGCCGGGCCGGTGAGCACGCGCGCAGCTTCCTGGGCGACTGGCAAGGCAAACTGGTCTGCGACGACTTCGCCGGCTACAAGGCCAGCTTCGAGCAAGGCGTGACCGAGATCGGCTGCATGGCTCATGCACGGCGCAAGTTCTTCGACCTGCATGCCGCCAACCAGAGCCAACTGGCCGAGCAGGCCCTTCAGTACATCGGTCAGCTGTACGAGGTGGAGCGCGAAGGGCGAGAGCTGCTCGCCGAAGAGCGACGGGAACTGCGCCAGGACAAGGCCAGGCCGATCATCGATGGCCTGCATAGTTGGATGCTTGGGCAGCGGCAGAAGGTGCCGGAAGGCAGCGCGATCGCCAAGGCACTCGACTACAGCCTCAAGCGCTGGACAGCGTTGGTGCGCTACCTGGATGACGGCAACCTACCCATCGACAACAACTGGATCGAGAACCAGATCCGCCCCTGGGCCTTGGGGCGCTCCAACTGGCTGTTTGCCGGCTCGCTGCGCAGTGGTCAGCGGGGCGCGGCGTTGATGACACTGATCCAGTCAGCCCGCCTGAACGGGCATGATCCGTATGCCTACCTGAAGGACGTGCTCACACGCCTGCCGACGCAGAAGGCCAGCGCACTGGCAGAGCTGCTGCCGCATAACTGGGTACCCGCCAGCAAGGTGTGATGCCCATTCGCTTACGCTATAGGTCGTCTTTTGTCCCCGAGACAGGGTGATGGGTTCTATTCCTGATGTGGATGCTCCAACGGTCTTCCTCCCGACCTGTTGACAACACGATTCTATCGTCATGACTGCAGATGAATCGAACTCGGTCCTCGGTCAAATTGTTATGGCTGGCTAGAACGCCGCATGCAGGCAAAAAAATGGCCATTAAGGTCATCTATATACCCAGGTCCAATTCTCTGCTGCAGATCCCACAATGAAGGACATAAGGGTGGAAACAGGGTGGCGGAACTGCCTTGTTGATGCGCTAAGCGCTTGCCGAGCTGTACCAGTCAACACCCGAAGCATCCTGCTGCTTTACCGCCTTCCCGGAGACGATCAGGTAGTTCAGGTTTGCAAGGCTTTCTCCGGTAGCCATGGTCAGGAGAAACCCATCTGACATGGTTATCTCGCGGCCGAAAAGGCACTCGAATACATCTACTGCGCGGCGAGGCTGCTGCAGCCTTACCAGCAGGTCTGCCAGAAGCCGATGCTGCAGCAGTAGAAGCTCATCCAGGCGGGTATGCAGCCCTCTGAAACACTCGTTATGTGCTGGCAACACCAGTACATCGTTGCTGACCTTGCGTTTGATCTTGACCAGAGTGCTTAGCCAACCCTCCATAGGGTTCGCATCTGGCTGGAGTGAGGGGACGGATACGTTTGAGGTGATTCGGGGAAGTACTTGGTCGCCAGAGATGAATAGCCGAAGCTCCGGGCAATAGAGACAGGCATGCTCGGACGTGTGACCTTGGCCAACGATTACCTGCCACTCGTGGGCGCCGATGGCGAACCGCTCTCCATCCTCTATTCGCCGGAACGCTGCGGGGAGTTGATGAACCGCCTCACCAAAGCCGCCATACGTTGACTTGAAGTTGTTCAGTGCTTCCGGACTCCAGCCGGCTCGCTGATAGAAAGTGAGTTTCTCCGGTGGAGGACCGTCCTCAGGACGCATCAACTCTTTGCAACCGTGGTACTCGCGGGATGTCATCCATAGCTCACACCCGAAGCGGTCGGTGAGCCATCCCGCCATGCCGACGTGATCAGCATGCATGTGGGTAGCGATCACTTTTGTGATCCGAGATTCTCCCACCACATCCTCAAGTACCTGCCTCCAGGTGGACTCCACAGTTTCATTGCGCATGCCGGTATCGACAATCGTCCACCCGTCACCGTCGCGAATTAGCCATAGATTGACGTGATCAAGGCGAAATGGGAGTGGCATGCGAATCCACAGCACTCCAGGCACTACCTCGGTAACAGTTCCCCGCTCCGGCTTATCGAACGGATACTCCAACCCTACTGTTGCCATTTCTACCTGCCCAATGTACTGCTCAGTTGTTCTTCTGCCTCATCCCAGCTGACTGAGAAAAGCACCTTCGATCTCTTTGACCCAAGACTCGGAGCCAGCCGCACGAGACAAAAGCCCAACGCCGAGCATGGCTGCAAAGAGCACCAGAGTTTCTTCCTTTGATGTTCCGGACTTCCGCTCGAGGGAAATCTCAAGCAAGGCATCTAGAAGTCCCTTCGCCCCGTCCCGATACGCTTTCGCGAACGACTGACCGTGCGAGACTCCTGCTGCATCGTGACCGAGAGCGATGATCGGGCAGTGTCCATCTTCGGCGAGCGCCAGGTACTCATGAATCAATGCGCGCTGAGGGCACTCCGATCGCTGCCGGGCACGGTTGATGATCGTTTCCCAGACCTCGTGCGACTGGCGGAAAGCTCTCCTGCACACTTCACCAGCGAGCACCTCTTTCGAGTCGAAGTACTTGTAGAAGCCGCCTGGAGTCATACCGATTTCGCCCATGATCCTGGCAAGGCTCACCTCATGCACGCCGTGCTGGCGAAACAGTTCGGTGGCTGACTCCAAAATTTCACGTCGCGTGCTTTCTGCTCGTTCTGGACCGTATCTGGACATTCCGCCCCCTAGTACTTACCAGGTCCGGCTGTCATAGCTCTGTTGCGAGCCTTTCAGCCGTTTGGCTACCGCAATACCTTGGTTTCGCTTTCCGATTACACGCCGCTGCCAAAGCCGCTCCTGACGGAGAGCTGAAGACTCGCTGCCGCTCCATGCCCCAATCAGCAACTTCTTACCTGCAGCCAAGGCATCTGGTGACTGCCCTTCGAACTCATGGCAGAGCTCGTAGGCCACCTTCAGGGGGTCGTCAGCAATATGCGTGACTAGCCATAGAGCTTTCGCTTGCTCAGCTCCGATGGTTCGGCCTGAGAAGGTCAGCTCCATTGCCACGTCCTTGGGCAGCAGCTCACGCAGAACCACGGTTCCACCCATGTCGGGTACCAACCCCCAGTTCGACTCCATGATCGACAGCTGAGAGCCTGGTGCTGCGATGCGAATATCGGCACCAAGAGCAACCTGCAAGCCAGCTCCAAAGCAATTTCCGTGGATCGCTGCGATCACCGGAACGCTTAAAGAGCGCCACACTAGCGAAACCCTCTGGTAGCGATTCATCGTCGGCTTCCATAGGGGCAGGAATGCCATCAGCTTTTTCAGCAGACCTCCCGTCATGATGTCCCTGAGGTCCATGCCGGCACAGAAGGATGGCCCGTTACCGGTGAGAATGACCGCCCGAACGTCTCGATTGCTTCGCAGCTGTTTACCGCAGGCGATCAACTCCAGAAGCATTTGCGTGTTCAACGCGTTGTGCTTATCGGGGCGATTCAGACGGACGATCGCAACACTGCCTGAATAGCTCAACTCAACGAACTTTCGATTCACACCAATGCTCCTGACGTCATGGCTGGGAAGCCGCCTACTGTCAGCGAATGCCTGTCTGGCGAATAGCCGCAGGAGTGAAGTCACGCTCCTGAGGTTTCGAGTCGAAGTTCCAGGAGTGCTTCTCCTCGTTCTTCAATCCCATGGCGAGGTATCGCCCGGACTGAAGGTCGTAGAGGGCATCCATGGTGAAAGACGGCAACTGCTGGTGGTAATAGAACTGCGCATGCCCTTCAGCTACACGCCACAGGGCATCGCGGCCGTCGTAATGATCGACAGTACCGATCAGCCAGCTGTCTTCGTCCACGAAGAACTCTCGCTTGGCGTAAATGTGGCGTGCGCCAGGCTTCAGCGTGGCGGTCACATGCCAGACGCGATGCAGCTCATACCGGGTGAACTCTGGATTGATGTGCCCTGGTTTGATGATGTCCTTGTACTTCAACTCGGGAGAGTCGAGACGGTAGCTATTGGTCGGGATGTAGATGACTTTCTTGCCTTCCAGCTTCCAGTCATACCGATCCAGAGCACCGTTGAACATGTCCAGGTTGTCGGCTGTCCGCATGCCATCAGATGCAGTACCAGGACCATCGTAGGCGACCTGAGGCGCCCGTCTCACGCGGCGCTGCCCGGCGTTGTATAGCCAAGCTTGGCGTGGGCTTGCGACTTGGTTGAGGTAGTCATGCACGAGCAACACGTTACCGGCCAGGCGCGCAGGAGCAGTGACGATCTGCTTGTAGAACTGGAGCTCACCCTTGGGGTTGCTCATTGCATAGAACGGCAGCACCTGGTCCTCGAAGCGAACCGGAACAAAGCTCCCATTCTGCTGAGGCGTGGCCTGCACAACGTGACGGCTGAAGCCGTGGCCACGATAAGTAGTCAGGTGATTCCAGATGACTTCCTGCCCATTCTCTGGGATAGGGAAAGGAATGCCCCCTGCGTAGTTTTTCAGACCGTTGCCGCCTTCGACCAATGTCACTTTGGTCGCGTTAGCGCGGGTCATATCCAGCCACTCTTGCGGGAAATTCACCGTCCGATGGGACGGATACACCGGCATCTGGTAGGTCTCTGGATAACGCTTGAAGAGAGCCTGCTGGCCCGGCGTCAGGTGCTCTTTGTACTTGTCTGCCGTGGTGGCGGTGATGACGTAAAGCGGCTTTTCTCCGGCAAAGGGATCGGCCAAAAAGCCTTTGCTGTCCACCGCTCCAGCATCCTTCGGCAATCCACCGTTCCACTCAGGAAGTCCGATGGCGGAGTCGCCGGCTTTCTCTGCCCCCGATGGAGTCAGTTTGGAGCCGAGCTCACTGGCCTTTTCCGCAGACACAGCGGAAAAGGCCAGTGGGCAGTAAATGATCGCCATGAGTGCACCCCATTTCAGGGAAGAGCCCGCCTTGCGAGTTGAGATCCGGGGAATCTGGTTTGATGAAATCATGGTTCACACACTCCTGAATCTTGTTCTTGTTGTTCAAAGCGTGAAGAAAAAAAGGGCGGCCAAGTGGCGTGGCACCCAGCCACCCAAAGCTCCTGCTTTCGGGACAAACAGAAGAGTTACCTGCGAATCACACGATCTCGAAGAGACCAGCAGCACCCATGCCGCCGCCAATGCACATCGAGACAACAACGAACTTCACGCCACGGCGCTTGCCTTCGATCAGCGCATGACCGACCAGACGAGCGCCTGTCATGCCATAAGGATGACCGATGGAGATGCTGCCGCCGTTGACGTTGTAGATCTCGGGGTCGATGCCGAGCTTGTCGCGGCAATAGAGAACCTGGCAGGCGAAAGCTTCGTTCAGCTCCCACAGACCGATGTCGTTCACCGTCAGGCCGTGTTGCTTGAGCAGCTTCGGAATGGCGTAGATCGGACCGATACCCATCTCTTCCGGTGCACAGCCGGCGACAGTCATGCCGCGGTAGATACCCAGTGGCTCCAGACCACGTTGCTCGGCAAAGCGGGCCTCAGTCAGCACACAGGCTGAAGCACCATCGGACAGCTGACTTGCGTTGCCGCCCGTGATAAAGCCGCCTTCCAGCACCGGCTTCAGCTGCGACAGGCCTTCGTACGTAGTGTCCGCACGGTTGCCTTCGTCCTTGCCGAGAAGCAGATCACGGAAGCTGATTTTGCCAGTTTCCTTGTCCTGGATCTTCATGCGCGCCTGGAACGGCACGATTTCGTCGTTGAGCAGGCCCAGCTCTTGGGCACGAGCTGTACGAATTTGGGACTCGAGCGAGTAGCGATCTTGCTCTTCGCGAGAGATGCCGTACTTCTTCGAAACGAATTCGGCGGTGTGCAGCATCGGCATGTAGGCGTTCTTCACCGCAGCGACAACGTTCGGATCAGCCTCTTTGCCAACCCAACCGAAGTAGTCGTTCTGAACTGCCGAGATGTTTTCCTGGCCGCCTGCGATTACCGCTTCCATGCCGTCGAAGGTGATTTGCTTCGCGGCAGTGGCAATAGCCATCAAACCAGAGGAGCACTGACGGTCCATGGTTTGAGCGGGAACAGTGACAGGCAGGCCCGCAGCGAATACCGCGTTACGGGCGAGGTTGCCGCCGGCGGTGCCGGCTGCCAGAACGGTACCGATCACAGCATCTTCGAAGACACCGCCCTCCAAGCCGGAGCGCTCCACCGCGTGGCGAATGGCATGAGCCATCAGGGTGGGCGACTTGGTGTCGTTGAAGGCACCGCGGAATGCCCGGCCAATAGGCGTACGGGCGGTAGAAACGATGACAGCTTCACGCATGGTGAAACCCTCCTTAATTAAGCCGTGGGGAGCACGACGCCCAGCGCGCCGGCAGCTTTGTGAACAAACCGCAGGGTCTGAGCAGTAGCGCCGTCGAGAGCGATCTGCCCGTTGGTCGCTGCGATCTCATCGAAGCGCTCGGCGATAACCTCGGGTGTGCGCTCTTGCTCGTGCAGGAACAGCCCTTCGGTTTCATAGAGGTTGCTGCACGCGAAGACACCGGCTCCGGCACCGAGGATCACCTTCGAGGGAGCTGACTCGCTCGCGAGGAACAGCAGCCCTGGAGTGATGGTTTCGGGAGCCAGCAGCGGCGCAACCGACGGAGGAATCAGCCCCTCGGTCATGCGGGTAGCAGCAGTCGGTGCCAGCACATTCACGCGGATGTCGTTCTTCAGGCCTTCCAGGTGAAGTACGTTCATCAGGCCCAGCATTGCTGCCTTAGCAGCGCCGTAATTGGACTGGCCGAAGTTGCCGTAGAGACCTGATGCAGAGGAAGTCAGCACGATGCGGCCATAGTTTTGCTCGCGCATCAGATCCCACACCGCTTTGGTGCAATTCACGGTGCCGCGCAGATGAACGTCGACGACTTTCCAGAAGTCATCGAGCGAACCTTTGGAGAAGGTTGCATCGCGCAGAATGCCGGCGTTGTTGATGAGGATGTCGACCCGGCCCCATTTGGCCCGAGCCTGCTCCACCATTGCTTGCACTTCTTCGTAGTTGGCAACGTTCGCACCATTGGCGAACGCCTCGCCGCCAGCTGCGCGAATTTCTTCGACTACAGCTTCGGCTGCGGAGGAGCTGGCACCGCTACCATCACGCGCGCCGCCGAGGTCGTTGATCACGACCTTGGCGCCACGAGCAGCCAGACCCAGGGCATGCGAACGGCCGAGACCATTACCCGCGCCCGTGACAATGGCCACTCGGCCATCGAATCGAATTGTCATAGCTGTTCCTCGGCCTTAAACCAGAACCATCGAGATCCATTCGGCGATCAAGGCGGGCTTGTCTTCGCCTTCGATCTCGACGGTGATGTTGGTGATGATCTGGAAGCGACCAGGACCGGTCTCACTGAACTCGGCGATGACGAACTTGCCGCGGATACGCTTGCCGCTGCGCACAGGGGCGAGGAAGCGGATCTTGTTGTAGCCGTAGTTCACGCTGGCTTTCATACCTTCCAGGGCAGGAAGGGTTTTCTCGATCAGCGAGGGCAGCATCGAGAGCGTCAGCAGGCCATGAGCGATAGTGCCGCCGAACGGAGAGGCCTTGGCCTTCTCTGGATCGACATGGATGAACTGGCGATCTTCAGTGACTTCGGCGAAGTTGCTGATTCGCTCCTGGTCCAGAGCCAGCCACGGGGACGGCGCGAGATTTTGGCCAACCAGAGTGCGCAGCTCGTCAGCAGTAACAGTACGGGTATGCATAGCGAGGCTCATCAGCGAGTGGTGGAGAAGCCGCCATCCAGAGGGATGACAGCGCCAGTGATGTAGGCGGAGGCCGGGGCCGACAGGAAGATGGCGGTGCCAGCTGCATCCGACTCCAGGCCAGTGCGGCGGCGCGGGATCACCTTGATGATCTCGTCGCCTTTTACCTTCAGCATGTGCTCGGTCATCTTGGTTTCGAACGGACCCGGTGCGATGGCGTTTACGTTGATGTTCGCCTTCGACAGGTGTGCTGCCAGGTGACGGGTCAGGTGGTGAACCGCTGCCTTACTGGCGGAATAGGAGTAGTTGCCGAAATCGGGGCTGGTGAGGCCATCGACAGAGCCGATATTGATCACGCGGGAAGGATCTTCATCGGTACCGGCTGCCTGCAGCGCGCTGCCGAGCTTCTGGGTCAGGAAGAAAATCGATTTGAGGTTGAGGTCCATCACCTTGTCCCAACCGCTCTCCGGGAACTCGGAGAAGTTGGCACCCCAGCTCGCACCGGCGTTGTTCACTAGGATGTGCAGCTTCGGCTCGCGGCGAAGAAACTCCTCAGCGAACGCAGTTATCTGCTCCATGGAGGCCAGGTCGGCAGCAATGCCAATGGCTTCGCCGTACTGCTTCAGCTCTTCCTCAGCAGCGGCGCATGCTTCTGCTTTGCGGGAGACCACATAGGTCTTCACACCGGCTTGAACCAGGCCTTTGGCGATCATCAGACCAATACCGCGGGTACCACCGGTGACTACGGCGACCTTGCCACTCACATCGAAGAGATTGCTTTTGCTAGTCATGTTTTTGCTCGCTTATGGATTGACCTGGTAAGCCTTCAACGCGCCCTCGATTTCGACCGAGGCTTTCAGTCGAGCGATGCGCAGCGCGGCATCAGGTAGCAGGTAGGAGAAATAGAACTGTGCTTCCGAACGCTTAGCGGAGGCATCGATAGGAAGGTCCGCGTCATCCAACGCTGACAAGGCGCGAAGCCACAGAGTGGAGATGACCGCGTGGCCGATCAGCCACAGGAACTCACGGGCACATTGCAGCGCGGCAAAGCGCGAAGACTGCATGTCTGCCTTGAGCAGGCCGACTGCCTCTTCGAGCATGTCCAGTGTGTTCAGGGTCCGCTCGGTGTAGGTACTCAGGTTCGCGGGCACTTTCAGCTCGGCAACCTGGCCTCTCAACCAGCCCAGTACTGCTTCCACTGGCTGCGAGCGCCCGTCATCCAGGCGGCGTAGCACTAGGTCGAGTGCCTGAACGTCGTTGGTGCCTTCGTAGATGGGCAGGATCTGCACATCACGAAGCAGTGCCTCTACACCGGTGTCCTTGATGTAACCGTGTCCACCGTGGGTCTGCATCGAGGCGGTTGCTACTTCAACGCCGATCTCACTGCACACAGCTTTAGATACCGACATGAGGACCGGCAGAAGAACGTTAGCGACCATGCGCTGGGCGGTGTCATCGGCAGAGGTCTGCTCGTTGATCAGCGCTGCACTGAAAGCCAACATCCGAGCGGAAGCAGTCAGAGTCCGCATCCGAACGATTTCACGACGGATGTTCGGGTGATCCGCAATGCGGATCGCGCCCTTCGCACCATCGATCAGATCGCGTCCTTGCAGGCGCTCACAGGCGTATTCGATGGCCTTCTGGGTCGCCATTTCCGCGACACCGATAGCCTGGAAGGGGGTGCCGAGGCGCGCCAACTTCATCATGTTGAACATGCCCATCAGGCCTTCACCGGGTTTGCCGACGATCCAGCCTTGAGCGTTGTCGAACAGAAGCTCGCTGGTTGCCGAAGCGTGAATGCCTAGCTTCTCTTCCACACGAGGGCAAACAACGCCGTTGGGGTCAGTCCACTGCCCGGCAGCATTGGGCTTGCGTTTCGGCACGATGAAGAGGCCCAGTCCAGCGAGGCCAGCAGGACCGCCCTGGACTCGGGCCAAGACCAGATGGACGATGTTGCTGGTTAGGTCGTGATCACCACCTGTGATGAAGATCTTCGCCCCGGAGAGCCGGTAAGTGCCGTCGTCCGACTCAGTTGCAGTAGTACGAATTAGCGAGAGATCGGTGCCGCATTGCGGCTCGGTCAGGCACATGGTGCCGTTCCATTCGCCGCTGCCGATCTTCGCGAGGTACGTTTCCTTTAGATAGTCGGAGCCGATCTGTTTGATCACGGCATACACGCCCAGACGAATGGCCGTGTAAAGCGAGAAAGCCATTGCACCGCTGCTCAGCACCTCGTCGCAGGCGAAGCCAAACGATAGCGGCAAACCTTGCCCACCATCCTCGACAGCCGTATGCAGACCGCCCCAGCCATCAGCCACGAATTCCTGATAGGCGTCGCGATAGCCTGCAGGTGCCTTCACGCCATCGATGGTCACCTGGCAACCTGTACTGTCAGCGGATGCAGCCAAAGGCAGCAGCCGATCGTTTACGAAGCTACCCAGGCTTTCCAGAACAGTCCCCAGGGTCTCAACCGAGGACTCTTCGTTCGCGATGAATGCGAACTCCTTGGCCAGCACATGGCTGGCCAGGAATTGGTATTCCCCGATCGGGGCCTTGTAGGTTGTCATCGGACTGACCTCACTCGCCCTTGAAGTTCAGGGTGCCCTTGATCAGGACATCAGCGCCTTCTTTGTCAAAGAGGTCGACTGCGTAGGTCATGTCTCGGGTAGCAAAGGTCGCCGGGCCGGATTCGATAACACGCTGATCTGCTGCAGATTGGCCGAAACCAACTGCGGTGTTGATGAGGTGCTTGGAGGCCGCATAGGCAACGGTAGGGCCGTTCGCCAACTTCATCGCATAGGCGCGGGCTTTAGCCTCAACCTCGGCATCCGGCACGATGCGGTTGATCAGACCCCAGTCCTGCATGGTCTTGGCGTCGTAAATGCCAGCGGAGAACACCATCTCTTTGGCGCGAGCCAGGCCGACACGGGCTACCAGGCGCTGGGCGCCGCCCAGGAGGGTGGTGGTACCGATACGGGCTTCCACTTGACCGAAGTTCGAGCCTTCGCCGGCGAAGATGATGTCGTGAATCTGAGCAATCTCGCAGCCGCCACCGAGGCACATGCCGCGAACAGCTACTACGGTCGGGAATGGCAGATTCTCGAAACGTTGCATTTCCGGGATAGAGCGGTTGAGCATGCGGCGGGCGAAGTTGGCGTCCTGGCCCACGAAGTTTTCTACGATGTGGGCACCTGCGCAGAAGTGATCACCTTCAGCCAGGGTCAGGAACGCACGAGCCTTGTTTTCTATGGCCTTGTCCACAGCGTCCATCAGACCGCGGAAGGAATTGAACGTCAGGAGGTTCATCGGGCCGTCGCAGAAAGTCGCGATTGCCAGCGGGCCATCCATCTCGAATTTAACGGTCATGTGCGTAACTCCTCTTTGCAGGTTTCATCGGGCAAGCCGATGACGTCCCGCTGTGAATCAGCGGGTGTTTGTTGTTTAAGAATCAGCGCCCTTCGAAGGAGGCCGGTCGACGCTCAGCGAAGGAGCGAAGGCCCTCGAGGAAGTCTTCCGTTGCGAATACGGTCTTCTGAATTTCAGGGATGCAGTCGATGGCTGCTTGCTCGCCGTCCTGAACGAACTTGAGCGCCGCAGCCTTCGCGGCACGCAAGCCAATGGGGGCGTTCTTGCAGATCTGCCGAGCGATCTCCATGGCCCGTTCCTTGTGCTTGCCGAAGGGGTGAACTTCTTGAACGAAGCCGATCTCCAGCGCGCGCTGAGCATCAAACTCATCGCAGAGGAATAGGTGGTACATCGCGTTGCCCCAGCCCGTACGGGTTAGGTAGCGGAAGTGAGCACCACCGAGAGGAGCGATACCTCGCTTGGATTCCATCTGGCAAAAAACAGCAGTGTCCGCTGCGATCACCAGGTCACCGGCTAGCATCATCTCGATACCGACGGTGTAGGTCTTGCCGTGAACGACAGAGATGACTGGCTTGGTGCAGCGCTTATACAGCCCAAAGGGATCTACAACGTCCTTCGGAAATGGCTTAACAGTCGCGGCTGGCCCAAAGAACTTGGGCATGTCCAAGCCTGCAGTGGTGTGTTCACCTTCAGGGCAGAGCACAGCGACCCAGATATCATCGTCATCGTTGACAGTTGTGAGGTGCCGGCCTAGTTGCTCCAACATCTCTGGCGAGAAGGAATTCAGCTTCGCAACGTTATCAACCGAAATCACGGCGATATGGTCTTCAACAACCATGCGTACTTCGCCAATTTTTTTCTCTTCACTCATGATGTTTTCCTTGTTCAGTGCAGGGAAGTGCATCGCAAAGCCGAACTCGTCAGTGTTTAAGCAACCCCGCGAGCATGGGCTTTCCAGTAAGGCTCTCGGATGAGTCGTCGAAGTACCTTTCCTGTCGCGTTGCGCGGCAGCTCTTCAACAAAATCGACTGACTTGGGAATTTTGAAGCCAGCAATCTTTCCTTTGGCATAAGCGATGAGGTCTTCAGCCGACAGCACAGCGCCGGGCTTGAGCACGGCAACAGCTTTTACGGCCTCACCCCATTGCGCGTCTGGTACTCCGATGATTGCTACGTCCGCGATTGCTGGGTGCTCGTAAAGGACGTTCTCCACTTCAGCCGGATAAACGTTCTCACCGCCAGTGATGATCATGTCGCGCTTGCGGTCGTAGATGTACACGTAACCTTTGTCGTCGATGTACCCAACATCACCCGTGTAGAACCATCCGTCCTGAATCGCCGACAAGGTATCTTCCGTGCGATTCCAATAGCCCTTCATGATCTGCGGAGAGCGGCAGATTATTTCGCCAATGCCGCCGGGAGGAACTGGCTGCCCGTAATGGTTAATCACCTGCAACTCGACTCCAGCGGTCGCGGAACCACAAGAGAGCGCCAGGTCGTTGTTGCCCGCTGCGATGGAGCGGTGATCATCCGGGGTCAGGAAAGTTACAGGCCCCGAGGTCTCGGTCAGGCCATAGATCTGGCCAAAACCACTGTGCGGCAGCGCCTTCATTGCGTCTTTGAGCAAGCTTGTGGCCATGGGGGCCGCACCATAGAGGATGGTCTTCAGACTCTTGCAAGCGATACCCGTCTTCTCCATCGCAGCAATCAAGCCACGTACCATCACTGGAACCATGAGGGTGAGCGTCACCTGCTCACGCTCGATGGTGGACACGATGTCGGCCGGGACGAAGTCGCGACAGATAATCAATTTCGCCCCCATTACCAAGCCATAGATGCCGAGTATCGAGCCGGCAACGTGAGCGTGAGGCAGGCAAAGCAGGATCACGTCCTTGGATCCGATTTCGGTGCAGGGGCTGATGCCCCTGTTCTCCAATGCCGTCATAGGCCCCTTGAATACATTTTCGCTCGTCAGGCGCACGCCCTTGGGAAGGCCAGTTGTTCCACTGGTGTACATCTGGAGGCAGTCATCTGCTGGAGTCATGGTGGACTCAAACGCCATGGCCGATTGCTGGTCTCGCCAGGTGGAGAATTCGTCGCCCATCACGATGATGTGATCGACATACTTCAGCTGCGAACGGACCTGCTCGATCATCTCGACGAAGGCCAAGCCGACGAACAACACACGGCTATGGCTATCGTTCACGACCTGAATGACTTCTGTTGTGGAAAGGCGGCTATTGAGAGGGGCTATGGCCAGATTGGCGCGGGCCGCACCTAGCCAGATTTCGTAGAATTGATCACTGCTGTGATCCAGGATCGCAACGCGCTCTTGATCCGTCACGCCGAAAGCCATGAGCCCATTGGCTACTTGGTTCGCACGGGCGTCCAGTTCGTGAACGGTAGTAGATTTGTCGCCGAACACCAGGGCGGTTTGATCGGGGCGGGTGTTGGCTGTAGCGCGAGCGATATCAGCCAGAGTCAACTCTGCCATCACATGTCTCCTGAGGCGCCCTGATTGTTTTTGGTTGGCGCTTGTCGAGATCGATGCTAAGTGACATCCAAAATCTACAACGTCTTCCAGAAGACACTGTTTTGAAAATTTATTTAGTCGTCGTCCGCCTCCACCCGGCTATGGCGTTGGTGCTCATTGATATAGAGTTTGAGGCCCTCTGGATCCTTGAGCGTGATCTTTCCGTAGTCGGTTTCAATGAGGCCGAGCTTGCGGAGCTCAGTCACCACTCGATTCACGCTTTGGCGCGTCGTGCCCACCATGAGGCCGATATCAGCCTGTGATAGGGTAAGGTCAGCCCCCTCCACGTGGATCTCCCCCATCTCTGACAGGCGCAACAATCTGGATGCAACTCGTGCAGCAACCGGCTGTGTCAGGAGTTCTTCGATGAGCTTCAAGGCTTCCTTCAAGCGACGACTGCTCTGGGCTGAGATAGCCGACTCGATTTCATGATGTACAGCTCGGAGAGCTGCAAAGTCCTTGGTGGACCAAGCTCTGGTGGTGACCTCTCCCCGGGCCAGGATTGTCACTGAGTAGGGATCGTCATCTACGACCGAGCTGTCACCGACCAAGTCGCCCGCTTTGTAGATGTACATGAGGACTTCCTGGCCATCCTCAGTGAGAATGCACTGGCGAATCTCACCGGAGATGATCTGGAACACGTCAGTCACGGGGTCGCCCTGGGAGTAGATTGTGGCGCCGTTAGGGAAGATTTTGATCCGGGCCTTTTCATGTAGGGCTTTTCGGATTTCTGGTTTCAGGTCTTCAACCCAATTGAAGCCGCTCATTGTTATCGGTCTCCTTCGCACAGTACCCCGCGACACCGACGGACCAAGCAGGCAGTTGGGGGTGGAGAGCACGCTCGCCTGCAAGTCACCCGGCAGTCGATGCCCAGCTGCCAACCAAATGGTCGGTAAGTAACGACTCTAAACAAATGGCCGGCGGCCAGTCAAACGACCATCATATAAAGAATTTTCCCAGGAAGGCCTTGTCAGTAGGGCCCGCAAAAATTCCGCGCGATGACCCCATCAAGAATGGCAAGCTTCTGGCTTATAAGAGAGGCGAAAGGGCACCGTCGGACCGATTAGTGGAGCAAATTGAGCAGCAGGTCCCGCTGTCAGCTTGGCGCCTAGATCATCCGATTTGGCAGGTACTCCGGACGTCACAGTCGATCAAGAAATCGGCGTGTCAGTGGGTACGGCAATTTGCCCCTTAGGGAAACTCTGAAGAAGAGTTCCCGAATCTGGTGAAATACGCCGATCCCGTTGCCCGAGTATCCCGATGAAGCAGATGACCTCCGCCGACGCCGAGTACGCCGGCAAGCGCAAGCAGACCCGCAAGGAACTGTTCCTGATCGAGATGGATCAGGTGGTGCCGTGGAAGGGTTTGATTACCCTGATCGAGCCGCACTACCCCAAGGGTGAAGGCGGTCGTCCGTCCTACCCTCTGATAGCGATGCTGCGGATTCATCTGATGCAGAACTGGTTCGGCTACAGCGATCCGGCGATGGAGGAGGCGCTGTACGAGACCACCATCCTGCGCCAGTTCGCGGGGCTGGGCCTGGAGCGCATCCCTGACGAAACCACCATCCTCAACTTCCGCCGTTTGCTGGAGAAGCATGAACTAGCCGCCGGAATCCTGGCCGTGATCAACGGCTATCTGGGCGACCGAGGTCTGTCGCTGCGCCAAGGCACCATCGTCGATGCCACGCTGATCAATGCGCCGAGTTCCACCAAGAACAAGGACGGTAAGCGCGATCCGGAGATGCACCAGACCAGGAAAGGCCAGCAATACTACTTCGGCATGAAGGCGCACATCGGGGTGGATGACGAGTCGGGCTTGGTGCATAGCGTGGTGGGTACGGCAGCCAATGTGGCGGATGTCACCCAGGTCGACAAGCTGTTGCACGGCGAGGAAAACATGGTGGGTGCCGATGCTGGCTATACCGGTGTCGAGAAGCGTCCCGAGCATGAGGGCCGTCAAGTGATCTGGCAGGTTGCCGCACGCCGCAGCACCTACAAGAAACTCGATAAGCGCAGCGCGCTGTACAAAGCCAAGCGCAAGATTGAGAAGGCCAAAGCCCAGATGCGTGCCAAGGTCGAGCATCCGTTCCGGGTGATTAAGCGTCAGTTCGGTTATGTGAAGACGCGCTTCCGTGGCCTAGCCAAGAACACTGCGCAACTGGTGACCCTGTTTGCGCTGTCCAACCTGTGGATGGCACGCCGACATTTACTGACAAATGCAGGAGAGGTGCGCCCGTAATGTGGGCAATAGCCGCCGCGAGGCTCTCGCGGCGGCTAAAAACACAGAAATGAGCGGGTGATCTGATCGATTTTGGTCGATTTACCGCTTTTGAAATCAGCGGAGGCTGAAGTCAGCCAGAAATGCATGGCTACTTCAGAGGATCCTTAGATTTAACGCTTTGCGTTATCAAATGGCGGGGTGTCGATGAACTAGGGACGCCACACCTTGGGGGCCTTGGAGCGGCGTGCAAGCCTAGATAGCAATCATATTGTTTCCGATAACGTCCTGCTACGCACTCCTATCTAAGAAGGAAACACCAGTTTCACTCTGGCATTTCCACCATAGATGGTCAACGAACTCCTTGGGACCTCAGTGCAGATGGAGTGAATTCTGCCTTGCTAGCCCTGAATCCAAAAGTGATGGGCTGCTGACTGTTATAAATAACCCCTACGACCAAATATCTATTGTCAGTAAAGTCGTATATGGCTTCTCCAGCATACCACGGCGTGTCAGCATAGTCATATTGAACATGGAAGCCCTCAGAAAAACGCCATAGCCCTCCCCTACTATCGTAGTGCTCTGCCAGCGCGATCTGCCAAGTATCTTCATCAATATAGAAAACGCGCTTGGCGTAGATATGTCGCATGCCTTTCTTTAAAGTTCCAACAACCTTCCAGATGCGGTGCTTCTCATATCGAAGGTGCTCGGGATTGAGATGTCCCTTCTTAATTAACTCATTTGTCGACAGATTATTGGCCGTCAACCGATAGTTGTTATATGGAATATAGATTTCCTGCTTACCCTCAAGCTTCCAGTCATAGCGGTCTGGAGAACCTGTATACATATCGTAATTATCGGAAGTCCTGAGGCCGTCCGCTGCGGTACCTGGGCCGTCATAGGCAACCTGTGGGGCCCGCCGTACCCGGCGTTGCCCGGAGTTGTAGATCCATGCCAGACGAGGTTGTTCAACTTGGTTGATCGTTTCATGTACCAGAAGGATATTTCCGGCCAAACGCGCAGGCCCGGTAACTTTCTGCGTGGAAAAGACCATGATATTCGCATCATTCACGGGATCAAAGCCATTCAAGTTCTCTGGCCAGGCGGCACGATCTTCCAGCTGTACCTCGCTGAAACTCCCGTTACCTTGGGTGATTACCTGGGTATGCACCCTATACAAACTGCCCCCGCGATAGCGCATGAAATGGTTCCAGACAGCTTCCAATCCATTTTTAGGGTGAATAAATGGATAATAACCATGATAGTCAACAACCCCGTTACCGTCAGCGGCCAGTTTTGCTGTTTCTGCATTCTGCTGAGCAGACTGATAAACATGTTCTGGTAGCTTAGCGGTCCGCCGCGTTTCATAGATATTCAGCTGGTAATCATCAGGATTTCGGCGTAGCTGCTCTATTTGCCCAGGAGTCAAGTGGTCCTTATACTTCTTGTGGTTCTCATAGTTGATGGAGAACTTTATGGGGTCATTAGCAAACGGATCTGTGAGTTGACTAGATGCCTGTTCCTGCTTGATGTTACGACTGAGCCCACCGGTCCATTCAGGAATAGAGCCATCGGCGTTCCCCGACAGTTCGGCACCTAGGGGAGTCAGGTTGTCTGCATACACCGGGGCATTGATTGTCATTGTCAATGCAACAAGTACAGCCGGAATTTTTATTTTACTTTTCATCTGTATGGTCAGCCTTGTCGAGTTTCTGTCCAACCATCTTCAAGCTATCGCTTGCACCGCTTGAGCCCAGTTGCTGTGCCTTGAGAAACCAGCTGTGGGCATATTGGAGATCTGGAACTCCACCCATTCCATCGACTACCTGAGCCAAGTGGCAGTTACCAATTGCGAAGGCGATCTCTGCCGTCAGCAGAGACTCGTCCACTTCGTTAGTGACGCATGGCTCAGCCTGTGCCGTGACGGCACCGAGGAAGGTCGCCGCTGTCAGGAGATACTTGATCATGGATAGACCTCAGAAAGAATTTTCAGGTGCGGTTCTATTACAGAACCAGCGCATTTGAAAATTAGGTGCTATGATAGAACCTGTCAATGAATTTTTTTTTTTTTGCCGCACAGAAGCAGCCGACGATTACGGAGAACTGCACGTGGAACGAATTACCTTCGAAAATCGGAATTGCTCTGTCGCCCGCTCAGTTGATGTACTCGGCGACTGGTGGAACCTGTTGATCATTCGAGAGCTGCTCTGGGGAGCCGCGAAGTTCGATGAGTTTCAGCGCAATCTGGAAATTTCCAAGGGCATCCTGTCCAAGCGTCTTAAACTGCTTCAGGAACACAACATCGTTGTGAAAAAAAACGTCGGCATCGGTACCGAGTACGCACTGACCGAGAAAGGCCGAGACGTGCATGTGATCATCATCGCCATGCTGCAATGGGGGGATAAATGGAATCCGTTACCGGAGGGCGCCCCGCTGATTCCTATCAACCGCAAGACCGGAGAAACGCTCGCTCCCGTTCAATTAGTAGATATCAACGGCGAACCTCTTGGCCTGGAAAACCTGGGCCTGCGCCCTGGCCCGGGTGCGGACGATTCAACGCATGAGCGTCTGGACAAGCTGCGCAAGCCCCTTCGCAGCGTGCCGCGGCAGACCGCCAATCACGTCAGCGAATGCGCGGATGCGCACACCCGTGAGCGCCCCCTCAGAGAGTCTCAGAAAGACGAAAGCCAGTAGCAGAGGGATTAGCGGGGCGAGCAACAGGTAGGTAGCAATATTCCGGGTAGAGCCATCTCGCCGCGGCCAATATGACATCGATGCCGCAGAACATGGGCGAAGCGGCCAATGTCAGAGCAACTCCGCACTGCTCGGGCATTAGCTCGACGATGCGCCGTTGCTGCGAATGCCAAGTGATGTAAACGGCAAGTGCCAGTTGGAGAACGGAGCTAGGATAATCCGGGATCGGACAAACATGCCTGCTTGCAGTGTGCGGTGACGATTTACTAAAGGCTCTACGACATTGCTCTGCCGTTTGTGTTTGGCCTACGCAGCAATTGAATGACGAATCGCCACCGAGGCCGAACTGCGCCAGGCCCGTGACGATGAAGCCCGCTACAGGCGCAGCGTCGCGCCAGGTGCTCGATCAGGCAGCGACACACCTGCGAATTGCCCAGACCGAACAGACCGCGGCCACGTCCGAAGCCGCTGAGGTAGAGAACTGCCGAACCTACTCCACCCTCAAGGCCGATGGCGACGGTGTGATCATCGACGTGCGTATGGACCGCGGTCAGGTGGTTGCAGAAGGCCAGATCGTCGCCTGCCTCGCCCACGGAGGCGCCCGTGAAGCGGTCATCGACATTCCGTAAACCCAGCGTGCCCTGACCGACAACGCAGCCCGTGCCTCACCCTACGGTGCCAGGGGCGACGCGATGCCCGCTACCCGGCTCGAGCTGTCCGCCGCCGCGGACACCACCCGCACCTTCGGTGCCCGCTCCCCCTTGGGTGGTGACTCCACTGCCCTGGCCATCGGATCGACCATCAGCCTATGCCTGGAAGGTGGGTCCCAACCATAACTAGTTCACGTCCCACTCGGTGCCCTGCATGACAAAGGCCAGTGCACCGGCGTCTGGATCATCGACGCCAACGGCAAGGTAGAACTGCGCCCCTTACGCGTGATGCGCCTGAAACAGGAGGATGCGGTGCTGGGAGGGGGAGTTCAGCCGGTGGAGCGCATCGTCGCCCTCGGTGCTCATCTGCTGAACCCAGTGGACAGCGTGCGTGAACTGCCGGCACTGTCGCTGGCCCAAGAGCACTGAGATGAGGTGCTCTCAGCATTCGCGGTGCGCAAACCGGTGTCGACGATAGCCCCCTCGCGATCACATATTGCCCGTCGGATGCAGATGGAGGATGTACCTGGCTCTCGTGCCACCCGGCCCTTGATGGTCTGCAGCATTACTGCGTCAGTTGTTCGAGCAATGCGGCTTCGATTTCCTCCACCCAAGCTTCAGGACTAACAGACCGAGCCAAATGCGCGACGCCTACCATCGCTGCGAAGTAGACCAACGCCTGGTCGCGCGATCGCGCAACGCCCTGGTCCTGGGCGGCACCGACCACCGTTTGCAGCAAGGATTGCGCCCCGGTACTGTAGATGCGGGCAAACGAGTCGCCTTCAGGCAGATCCGCGGCGTCCTGGCCCAGTGACACCAGGGGACAGAAGCCTTTCCGAGCGTTGCAGATGTACTGGCCGATTAAGTCCTTTAGTGGTGATGACTCTTCAAGCGCCGTTTTCCACAGCGCCTGTGTCTGCTGGAACGCATGAAGGCAGACCTCCTCTGCCAGCGCCTCCTTGGAGTCGAAGTACTTGTAGAACCCGCCCTGGGTCATACTGATTTGCGCCATGATCTTGAACAGGCTAACTCGTGCCACACCATGTCGACGAAACAACACAGAGGCTGACTCCAGAATATCCAGCCGCGTATTTTCCGCTCGATCTCTGGGATATCGGCTCATGTCACCTCCTGCTGCGTTCACCAGGTTCGTTTGAGGTATTTCTCTTGCGACCTCTGCAAACGGCGGCGTACGGAAATGGTTTGGTTCTCTTTACCGATTACCCGCCTCTGCCACAACCGCTCCAACGCCAGCGCGCTCCTTTCGGAGTTGCTCCAGGCGCCGATCAGCAGCTTTTTCGCGGCAGCCAGTGCATCTGGAGAGCGCTCAGAAAACTCCAAGGCCAGAGCCCGAGAGTCCCCCAGCGGATCATTAGTGATGTGGGTGACCAGTCCTAGTTGTAGGGCCTTCCGGGCGTCGATAATGCGACCGGACAATGTCAGCTCCATTGCCACGTCTTTAGCCAGCAGTTCACGTAGCAGCACGGTACCCCCCATATCGGGAACTAGCCCCCACTGCGACTCCATTATGGATAACTGTGCATTGGGCTCCGCGAAGCGAATATCGGCGCCGAGGGCAATCTGCAAGCCGGCTCCGAAACAGTTGCCATGAATGGCCGCAATGACAGGAACGCTAAGAGATCGCCAGATCATAGACATTTTCTGATAGCGATTCATGAACGGCTTCCAGAGCGGTAGAAAAGCCATAACTTTACTCATGACTCCACCAGCCAAGATTTCTTTCAAATCCATCCCTGAGCAGAACGACTCCCCATTGCCAACGATGATTACAGCGCGAATGTCCTTGTTAGATTTCAGTTTCTTGCCATAGGCAGTTAGCTCCAATAGAAGCTGGGCATTCACGGAGTTCTGTTTATCCGGACGATTTAAACGAATCGTGGCAATGGTTCCATCAATGTTCATTTCTACACAATTCCACATAAATCAAATACCCCTGCGTTTAAATGACTCACCAAAAAATCGACCAACATGAACTTACCGCTAGCGCCACAGAAACTTACGATGATCAGGCAATTTGGCCTCTCTAAACTGAGCGCCTTCTGGGAGAAATAAGTGGCCGCCAGAAATTTAGGCAGCGGAAAGCCTACTTGCTCGCCATAAGCGCTTAGCAATCATTTCTCATTATCTTGTAGCGAATGGCAAAGCCGCTGAGGCTCTGTTCAATGGCTGCCTTAAGTGCATCGTTATGATTAGTCACATAGACACGAGCAAGCAGGCCATGAACTTCATCGGCAGCTACCTCCACCTTCAAGCCTGCATCCAGACAGCGAAGATGCTCTTCGAACACTCGCTGAATCGCATCAAAGCGGAGGCTGGGTTTGAAGGTTTTTCCTACGGACGTTGTCGGAATGGTCTCGATGATCCACACGTTCTTTGGTACCGCTGCTCGCTCCGGGATATGAGCAGCCGCGTGCTCCAGTAACTCTTCGGCCGTCACACTGGCAGCTGGTACGAGCTGAACGTATACCACCGGCAGCTCACCTGCATTTAGGTCTGGCTTCCCGACTGCGGCTGCTATGGCTACAGCAGGATGCTTGTGTAGCGCTTCTTCGATAACTTGTGGATCAATGTTATGACCGCCACGAATGATCAAATCCTTGCTTCTGCCTGTAAGCCATATGTAGCTATCCGCATCCATGCGCCCCAGGTCGCCAGTGTTAAACCAATCTCCATCGATCCAAATGCCGCGGTTCTTTTCAGCTTGCAGATAACCGTTGAAGACGGCGACTCCACGTAAGCAGACGGTGCCGATCTCATTCACTTCGGCATCGCGAACAAAGTCCCCATTGCCATCCAATATCGCAACTTTAACTTCGCAATAGGGCATTCTTAGCCCAATAGAGCCTGGACGTCGCTCGCCTGCAAATGGGTTGCAGCTGCTCGCACAGGTACCCTCGGTCATGCCGTAGCCCTCGATCACCTTAAGGCCAGTTTTTCGCTCAAATTGGTGGATCAACTCCACCGGCATAGGCGCAGCACCGCACAGGGCATAGCGAAGACTACTCAGGTCGCAGCCGGCACCGGGGACTTGGAGCAGGCGTGCATAGATCGTTGGTACACCACTGAAAAAACTAACGCGATAGCGTTCGATGATCCGCCAGAAATTTGCGATCAAAGAGCCATTGCGATAACCCTGAGGCGTGGCTAAAAGTACCTTGGCGCCGGCATAGAATGGAGCCAGGCCCGTTACCATTACACCATTTACATGAAATAGAGGGAGACCACAGAGAGTGGTGTCATCGGCACTGAAACCCATGGTCATCGCCATGATCATCGCCATCGCCACCTCATTTCGATGGGTATGAGGTGCGAGCTTTGGAGTGCCGGTAGTACCTCCTGTATGAAAATACGATGCAACGTCGTCTGGGTTAATAATTCGTCCGCTTTCAAGGTGATCTGCGGGGCATTGAGCGATAAGCTCATCAAAGTCGAACACACCCTCTGGAAGAACGCTTTGTAATGGCTCACCTA
Source organism: Pseudomonas benzenivorans (assembly GCF_900100495.1). GTDB lineage: Bacteria > Pseudomonadota > Gammaproteobacteria > Pseudomonadales > Pseudomonadaceae > Aquipseudomonas > Aquipseudomonas benzenivorans. The sequence continues at coordinate 44,618 of NZ_FNCT01000023.1, read as the reverse complement.
TATAGCTGCCCATGTCCACCGTAACGATGTGCTTCAGCTCGGGAATGCGGTCTCGTAGCTCAATAATGTTGCTCCACGCATCTTTTCCTGGAGCAGGTGCTAATGTCACTAGCACTTCAGAGTTGGACGCCCGGAGGAGTTCAGCGATGTGTTCACTATCAAGCATTGGATTGATGGCGTTAACTACGCCCGCTGCCTCACCACCCCATATTGTGAAATGCGTATGAGGGAGGTTCGGCAGTAGAAATGAAACCGCTTTCCCCGGCCGAATGCCCAGCCTATGGAACGCATTCGCCGTCTGCGTAATTTTGGCAAACAGCTCTGCATAGCTCAGCTGATAGGGTTTCTCCTCGCTGTTCCCATTCAGCAAAAAGGTCAGCGCAATAGAATCTGGATTAAACTCCGCGCTACGTCGAATCAACTCATACGTGCTGGGTGCCATGCCCCGGTCTTCTAGCGAGACATTCTCGATACGAAGAACGTCTTTTATTGAGGAAATGGCAAATGCAGATGCAACTTGGCTCATAGCATCGTGACCTTTATTTAAAAACGTTCATAAGTCGATTGAGGCGCCTAGCGCATTGGATCGGCACTGGTCTTCATAAGGTAATGCTGCCGATGTGGGACGCTTCTCAGGTATCGACTCCGTTATTTTCCAAGTGACGCTACCCCTCCTTCTAACATTGAGGCGGGGCGCCAACTCAGCTGGATTAAAAAAGGGCCTGTCCTCAGCTGCCCGTCTTACTTCTCGCATGCTTGGCTTTCGGCTGCGCGATATCGATCAAAAGGCAACGTTGGCCTTACCTTTCAGTTCGAGAATTTGGCGGGCGTCGTCAGGCGTTGCAATATCGAACCCCAGACCTTCAATAATCTGGCGCACTGCGGAGACCTGTTGAGCATTAGACTCCGCCAACTTACCCCGGCCGAGCCAAAGAGAATCTTCTAGGCCAACGCGTACATTACCACCCAGAACTACGGATGTTGTTGCAATTTGGAGTTGTTGCCGCCCAGCACCTAATACGGACCAGCGGAAGTCGTCGCCAAAAAGTCTATCGGCCGTACGCTTCATGGTCATGATGTCTTCAGGGTGCGCACCAATGCCGCCAAGAATGCCAAAGACGGTTTGCACGAAGAACGGAGGCTTAACTATGCCCCGATCAGCAAAATATGCGAGAGTATAAAGATGCCCAACGTCATAGCATTCAAATTCAAACCTTGTGCCGTTATTTGCGCACATTGTCAGAATGTACTCAATATCGGAAAACGTGTTCTTGAAAACCCTATCACGCGAGCCTTCTATGTGAGGCCGCTCCCAGTCGTACTTGAACTCTTTAAATCGCTCCAGCACAGGAAAGAGTCCAAAGTTCATTGAGCCAAGATTCAGAGAAGCCACTTCAGGCTTAAACTCTGCAACAGGTTTTAGACGCTCCTCTAGCGTCATGGTAGGAGCACCGCCTGTTGTAATATTAACTACGCAGTCACTTCGTTCTTTGATCTGATCCAAAATTGGACGAAAGGCCTCCGGTGACTGGTCTGGCTTACCGTTCTCTGGATCACGAGCATGCAAATGAACAATCGCGGCGCCAGCCTCTGCTGCGCCAATTGCGGCATCAGCAATTTCTTGAGCAGTGATAGGAAGGTGGGGGGACATGGATGGCGTGTGGACGGCACCGGTTACCGCACACGTAATTATTACTTTCTTATTCTTGGACATGGGAACCTCGCAACAGTGTTTTGGTACAGCCGCGCAGGCAGGCTTGCCAATACAAAAATTCATGGCAATTTTTAAATCTTGATAGCGATGCCTGCGCTAGGACTTATGTTTAAGTTTATAGATTCACGCCCTTGCTATGCCCAGCTCTAACAGATGGCAAAAAAACAGCAATATCGGCACGAAATTAAATTGAGCTAGAACCGCTATGGCCCTTGACTTGATCTAGCTCAATCAGAGTTTGAAACAGCAGGGCTAGCCTTGCGAAAACATCTTGATAACCTGAGCGGCGAAGTTACCCGTCAACACATTAGAAGATGTGTAACTATCGATCTGCTCTTCACTCATGCCGAGTTCCGCACAAATACTGCGGTTATGCTCTCCCTGAACAGCCGGACTTCCCGGCGGGTCCAGTACATCGTCGGAGAAGTGCCACGGCCGGCCAGGCAGGCGGAAGGTTCCGCCATTGCGATCCGGAACCTCATCTACAGCGCCCCAGTAGCCCGCCCACTCTGTATCAGCAACGTCTCGAAGTGGGCGTACTTCGCCGATGGCGATTTTTGCTTCGTCAAGCTGCGCGTCCAAGGACGCCATATCTTGGAAAGTCAGCATCCAGGATTGCACCAAGGCGTGCAGCTCTTTCAGGTTTTCTCTGCGGGCTGCAGGGCTAGAGAAGCGAGGGTCATCCACCAAGTCTGGGCGGCGCATCGCCGCCATGTAAAACCTGAAAGTCATATTGTTGATTAGGCTAATGGCTGAGATGAATCGCTCGCCTCCCGGACCCTCGAAGAAAACGCCATCGGTCGCACCGAGAATCGCAACTTCATCTCCAGCATCCAGGTCGCTCAAATCAACGTGTGCGTGCTCATTAATGGACATAATCGTCGCAGCCATCGAAACATCGATGTGCTGCCCTTTACCGGTGGCGTGCAGCCGATTCAAAGCGGCTAGGACGCCAATTGCTGCCTGCAGTCCGGTATAGACATCCGCATGGGAAAGGCTGTCAGTACGATCAACACTCAGGTCGTCCCCGAAATGACGCTTGGTGTGGGCCGTAAAGCCGATTTCAGCCTGGACAGTTGCGGCATATGCCATCCGACTGACCCACGGACCGCCTTGGCCGTAACCTGAAATCGACACGTAAATTACCTTCGGGTTTCGAGCAGCCACACTGGCGTAATCTAGCCCGAAAAATCCGAGTGTTCCTGGCCGAAAATTCTCAACAATGATATCGGCGGTCTCACACAGACGCATCGCCAATTCCCTTCCTTCAGCAAGGTTGAGATCTAGCGAGATATTTCGTTTGCCAGAGTTCTGCTGGGCGTAATAACCCGAAACACCATTCGGATTAGTGGGGGCCGAGAAGCGTGACACATCTGCACGAGGCGGCTCGATCTTGATGACATCAGCACCAAGATCAACCAGCGTCTTGGCACACAAGGGACCTGCGAGCACTCGCGACAAGTCGATAACGCGAAGACCTTGAAGAGGACCGGCCATGATTAACGCCCCACGAACTTAGCGAGACCCAGGCCGGCGGTACGCAGCGATTTAATGCCGATGGCTAGGTCTTCGGTATCCCATAGGGTTTCGTGCAGTTCTCCCATTGCAGCGTCTGCAGCCTCAACCCCCTGATCTGCTGCGATGTTTGCAATCTGCTTGGTGACCCCATGCGCAATTGTCGGCCCATGAGCGAGCTCCTGAGCAATCACCAAGGTGGCCTCGTCGAGAACTTCATCCGGAACCACGCGATTGATCAAGTTCCAGCGCTCCATCGTTTCCGCGTCATAACGATGGCCGAGCATGCAGATTTCTTTGGCTCGCAGCAGGCCTGCTGCTTGCACTTGACGCTGAATGGCCCCCATCAGAGGGTTCAGTCCTACTGTGGATTCTACAGAGCCGAATTTGGCGGACTTGGCAGCGATGATAAAGTCGCATGCCAACGCAAGCTCAAAGCCCCCCCCTACGCATGCACCACGAACACTGGCGACGATCGGTAGTGGGTAGCTTTTGAATGCATCAAGAAACTTTTTAGGCGAGAGCGGTAACGGTGTTTTCTCAGGAGAAATGCGGGCTTCAAACATCGCCACATCGCCGCCTGCGCTAAAATTGCGCAGACCACTACGGATTACGACAGCACGCGCGCCTGCCTCTCGGGCCGCATCCAATCCTGCCAGCAGCGCATTAGCCAACACTGCGTCGGTCAGGTTGTACGGCCGGTGGTTCATGGTCAGGATGGCTACTGCTTCGTCGTAGCTGATATCGACAGGGGATGCTTCAGTCATGATTTTTCTCCTGGGGCAGGCCGCCTAGTAAAGGCTTACTTGAAGGCGCTGAAAGGGCGGGAAACCAAGCCTTCAGCACGCAAGGCTTTTATGGTGTTGTCAGGACAGATTTTCAGAGCTGCCGCGGTGGCCAACCAGGTTGAATAGTGCCAATATCCAGGTGATTTACTGCCACCTGCCAAAGGTAGTCGCTCCATGAACCGGCACAAGAAGCTCCAATCCCCAGGCCTTGGTGGAGATATCGATGCTCTGAGCTTGAGCCTTTTCGGCTTGCATGCGGACTTTGACTACCCCTCGCTCCGGTAGACATCCCCGGCCTATGCTTGGACTACCCCCGCTCCGGTAGACACCCCTGGCCTATGCTTTGAGCATAGGAGGAAGTCAATGAGCACCCAACGGTTCACCCCGGAATTCAAGGCAGAAGCCGTCAGGCAGACTTATCCGCGACTCCTACGCAGCTAGTCGCGATGTTTATGGTGCGCGCCGAGGCTTTGGCGACCTACAGGAGCCCGGTGTGATCTGTGGCAAACATCGCGTTACCGCTTGATGCGCACCCACAAGATCAGGGTACTGCGGGGTTACACGGCACCACGCCCAATCACAGGGAGGTCCTCGATCATCGCGCCCACCGTGAGTTCACCGTCGATGCCCCCAACAAGGCCCGGGTGACCGACATCACCTATATCCGCACTTGGAAGTGCTGGCTGTACTTGGCTGTGGTGGTAGATCTGTATGCGCGCAAGGTCGTCGGTTGGTTGATGAAACCGACGCTGGCTCGCGAACTAGCCCTGGACGCCGTGCTCATGGTGCTCTGGCGGCGCAAGCCCAAGTATCGCGTCATCGTTCACTCTGACGCTTAGAAGGGCGTCCAGGGCTGCCAGTATGGCAGGGCTGATTGGAAACGTTTCTGTGCTGCCAACAACCTGGAGCCCAGCATGAGCCGGCGCGGTAACTGTTGGGAGCGTCAATGCAATGGCTGAGCCTTTTTTCTGCAGTCTGAAGAAAGAGCGTATCCGCAAACGTATCTATAAAACTCTCGACCTGGCCAGGGCTGATGCATTCGACTACATCGAGGTCTTTTACAACCGAACTCGACGCCACAGACACCTGGGTGGCGTCAATCCTGAGGCTTATGAAAGCGCCTCTTTATGAGGCCGGGACGTGTCTATTGGAGCCGGGTAGTCTAGGATCAAGGTGCTTTAATAGCGTGGCTGCCCTACCTAATGTTCCCCTGTACAGGGAGATTCTTAAGTTTAGGCCAGGCTGATTAAAGTGCTTATGCGCCCGAATAGCTATGAGTCAAGTGGGCCGGGTTATTTTAGTCGAAGATTAATGACGGTCTTTCGGCGAGGGGGATGGACTGGGGCTACTTAAAAGGTGGCTTCTTATTTTTGCGGCTGGAGTAAATTTTTATTAATTGCGGGGTCTAAGAGTGATCGATATATCCGACATGCAGATTGTTAAGGTGATTGCTGAAACTGGCAGCATAAACAAAGCTGCGGAAGTATTGAGTATGTCCCAGCCGACCCTCAGTAAAAAGCTCAGCCGCCTTGAGCAAAAGATCAAGCTGGAGTTGTTCATTCGCGACAGCACTGGGGTGCTCGCCACTCCGGCTGCACGTTTCATAATGAATGAAAGTGAAGGATTAACGATTCAGCTGCATAATCTTGAACGACAACTTGAATTGATGGCCGGTATGGTGGGAGGTGTTGTCAAAATAGGCGTTGGCCCCATTGCGGAGCAGTTTTTGATGTCCAAGGTTTTATTGGATTTTGCTGAGAGGGATTATAAGTTCAAGATTTCAGTTGTCACCATGGCTGTTGACACCTTGGTTGACCATCTTGCGAGTAGCCAGATTGATATTGCAGTCGGTATTTTTTCCAAAGACTCTGTTCCGGAAGGCTACCTTACACCTTTAAAAGTTAATGAGAAGATGGTTGTCGCAGTACGCAGTGGGCATGAGTTGGCGAAGCGGTCAACCATCAACTTGCCCAAGATTTTGAATTGCAAAAGTGTGCTTCCTCGTATTCCAAAGAGTCTTGGCGAGAATCTCGGTAGTGCGCAGTTGGTCCGCGAGGTGAATCCGGATATAACGTGTGAAAGCTATAGTATGGCGCGTTTGATCGTGGCCAATACTGATTATGTTACCATTGGTCCGGAGTCATTGTTTCACAAAGAGTTTTTATCAGGGCAACTAGTGATGTTGGAGTTGGAAGAAGAAATCGATTTGCAGTTTAACTGCTTGGTCAAGCCAGAAAGCATGAAGATGCCAATCGTCAAAGAGGTGATGGGTATTTTGACGCAGTATATGTCTTGAGCAGGGGGGAGAGAGGCTCAGGTTGTCAGAGTCCCTCTCCGTGTTATCAAGTGCGAACGCGTTTGACGGTCTGGCCTCTTCTCCAGAAGTTGTAGAGCACTTCGATAACCGAAAGCAAGCCACAAACTTTTGTTTTAGGCTCTTTCCCTTCACTGATCCGACGAATCTGGTCGGTATACCAACTGATCTCCATAATTGCCATATCGTCGATTTTCTTAATGCCGGTGGTGATCGGCTTAACACTGGATTGGTAGCCAATACCACTCAGTACCTTGTTGGGTAGGTCTGGGTCTATCGCCAGCGGGCGTGCCAGACCAATGACGTCTACCACGCCAGACTTTATGGCCTCCTGCATGGCGGCCTGACTTCGAAATCCCCCAGTGACCATGATAGGGGTCTCTACGCTTTGCTTTAGAATCTCGGAAAACTCCAGAAAGTATGCCTCGCGCTTTTTGGTACATTCTTTCAGGTTTCCTTTGCGGTTCACCGGGTTTTCCCAGCTGCCACCGGAAATCTCAATCATATCGATGCCCAATTTATCCAGCGCTTTGCACACTTCGATTGATTCTTCCTGCGTAAATCCGCCTTTTTGGAAGTCGGATGAGTTGAGCTTGATGCCGATAGCAAACGTCTTACCGGCCTTTTCGCGAATTGACTTATAAATCTCAGCCACAAATCGCATTCTGTTTTCTAAGGATCCTCCCCATTGATCCTCTCGCTGGTTGTGGTTGGGAGACAGGAACTGGCTGATTAGGTAACCATGCGCGCCGTGTAGTTGTACACCGTCAAACCCTGCGTCCTTGAGAACACTGGCGGTATTGGTAAAACGTTCAATGATGTCGAGAATTTCTTCTTCTGTCAGCCCGCGAGGAGGGATAAACATGTCGCTTTTTAAGGGAATGGACGATGGCGCCACGGGTGCCTGATTTAGAAACTTGGGGGATTGCTTTCCCGGGTGGCTGATCTGAGCCCAGATCAGACCGCCGGTAGATTTGGCGCTTTTGGCCCATAGCTTTAATAAATGAACATCCCTATTGTCTTCCACCGCGACGGCCAATGGCTCGTTGACGTGTCGTTTATCGACCATCACGTTGCCGGTAACAAGCAGTCCTGCGCCGCCTTCGGCCCAGGCTTTATAAAGTACTTCAAACTGACGCACAACACGCCCTTCACCGGTGGCAATAGCCTCATTCATGGCGGATTTACATATACGGTTTTTCAGGACCGATCCGCAGCGCAGTTTTAGCGTTCTGGATAGTGGGTTTGTGTTGGGCATGTGATCTCCGGTGAATTCAGGATGGTTCGCAATTGATGATAGGGTGGCTGCCAGGTGGCGGCTTATGAAAAAGTTTTGGTGGCGCTACCAAAAATTTTCACTATGGCGTCGGAGTGGGCGCCTATAGTGTCTGTTAACGTCAAATCACGGAAACTGTTACGGGTAATTTAGATGAAAATTATTCCTGTTCCTTGCTTTATACAAGAGGGTTCGCTGGGAAGTCGTAAGATCAAGCAGTTAGAGGCCTCTATTTCTGTTTTATATAAAAAGCATTTTGGACGAAAGCACGTTGTTGTTTTTGCTTGGCTCAGCATTCCGTTTGGTCAGTCTTACCTGGGTGGTAATTTTTCTAATGCTTCAACAGTGCAAATTCCGGTGGAAGATAATTTGCCAAGTGAGAAGCGCCATAGCTTCATGAGAGAGGTGTGTACCGCTTGGCAGGACGTTACAGGGTGTAGTAAGAATGAAATTATTTTAGTGTCTTCAGATCGGTCCGACTTCAAAAAAACGCAAGCGGCCATGATGTCACGCTTTGCTCAGAGCAGTTCACGCAAAGCGAAATTGAAGATGCTGGCAGGTCTAGTGAGAGGATTTATCAGTCGAGGATATCTGAACTCATCGGTCAATTTGTAACTGCTAATTTCAGTATGTTGGTCGTGCGCTAAATATTTATTAGTCATTCCCTATTTTAAAACATGGAGGATTAGTTATGCCGTTATATGCCGTGTCAACCCGCACAGCTATCTCTGCCGAGAATCGGAGCAAACTAGCCAAATTGATTATGGATGTGCACTGCGGCATTACCGGTGCGCCTGAAACGTTCGTGAATGTAATGTTTATGAAGAACATACCTCTGAGGGATGGAATTAGTCTGCACATTGTCGGGGGTGTGCGCAAAGGGCGCACCTCCACAATGAATGAAATACTACAGAAAGACCTGAAGCAATGTATAGCTGAACTCATGATTGTGCCGGAGTTTACTATTGATTTGTCCCTGTTTGAAACGCCTGCCCAATGGATTATGGAGGGGGGGGAAATTTTGCCTGAGCCTGGGGAAGAAGCTCTGTGCGAATGGCTTCAGAATGGTCATCAGGAAACCCAAATAGCGGATGATGGCAAGGCGGCGTAAAGCGACTTTGTAGATACCGTCTTGGCATCTAGTGATGCAAAGGCCAGTTTTGTTTGCGTCGAAAGGCTGGCCCGATTTCAACACGCCATACTCAGGCGTTTCTCTGCTGCGTGGACTGCTTCAACGCCCTCAGTGGAATGCATCAAAGCTATTACGTAGATTTCCGTGGAACTGGCTGGCACTCATTTCCCCTACCAGGCCACGGTGCACCAGGTACGTGCTGGTACCTCAGAGGGAAAGCCTTGGGATTTATTCTCTCTCAGTAATTCCCCGCTTTTCTCAACAATTGCCCGATGTCTCAACCACTATTTCGCCTAACTACCGCGAAGAACCCTAGACTCCCGTAAGAGACACCTGAACACCCGGCCATGGGTGGCGGGCTTTTAAGTATTTCGCCTGCCAGCTATGGGCTGTCACGAAGGAAAACCCGATCCCGATCGCCGCAGGTTTTGGACAGACTTTCAGGTAGTCGCCACACCATGGCGTCGGCACAGCCTTAATATCGCTTTCTCTCGCTCCAACCGGTTGATCTGGGCTTCCAACTCCTGGATCTTCTGCAGCTCAGGTCTCAACGCCTTGCTCCTTGGGGTCCACCCTCGAAGTGCTTCACCCAGCGGCGCAAGGCCGAGTCCACAATGCCCAGTGAGAGGCAGGTCTCGATATGGCTGTAACTCTGCTCCAACACCAAGCCATCAGCCTCTCGCTTGAAACTGGCGAAAAACGTACATCGTCGCTTGCTTTTCAGACACCTCTCTAAAAACAAGGATTTTCGCCTAAATCAGTGTCCGAGATCAGTAGACCACTACAGACTGTTGGGTTGGAGATTGCACTCTCTGCCCTTGGCAGAGAGTGCAAAGTTGGAGGCAATCTGCAACGATGGACGTCGACGAGCAATCGTCCCTTACCTTGCAGTCAAAGAGCGCTGAAGCGGCCAACATAGCTTCGTTGAGTCCTATCCAGTGCATGAAATTGAGCCGATTGATGCACTTGTCCGAACAATACTCCCTAACTGGCTCAAATCTGTCGATTAGAAATGAAGAGGACGAAGTTAGGCCTATATCTCGTGAAATAGCGCCCGCCCCAAAAAAGGGGCGAGGCTCCATCCGTTAGTACGGGGAAGGCTTATTTTCAGTACGCCACTTTTCACTTTCTGGTGTATCGGGAACAGGAGGTCTCATACCCTGAATAGACCAAAGGCTAAATGGTGTTTCGTCGACATGCATTTCCCAACGCAGACCGCGATCAACGACGTATGGCGTAAATATCTGAGAAATGACATTTAAAAAACGAAGTTTAGTTTCTTCATCGTTAATCTGACGCGCGATGTGGTCAACAGATATTCTAACAAAGTCTCCAGCAGGTTCGCCTCCAACGTAGAACGATGACTTTGGAACAGGTTCAAAAATCACCCCTACATAGAAAGGCGGTAGACCACGATAGACAGCGGTGATCTTTTCAGAGATTGCCTTTTTGTCTTCATCAGAGAAGGCGTTTTCAGGATGATAAACTTTCCACAAAGGCATATGGCTTTCCTTTTAATAGCTTAGATTATTTGGAGAGGTGAGGCTACTTTGAATAACGCGGAGCGGGTTTTCCCGTCTGGCTGAATCCCTTAACCAGCCCACCTCGAGCGGCTTCCACCGCCTGCCACGCCTCAATTTCTTGCAGGTTGGGAAAGCACACCATCTCGCCTTGCTCCAAGGCAATTAACGCTGTGTCCACAAGCATCTCAGAATCCATGAAAAGGTGTTCTGGGAAGGGCGATGGTTTATCTCCAAAGAACTCAGAACGCACAGGTCCAGGCATAACAACCTGGACCGTAACATTGCTCTCTGCCAATTCGGCCTGAAGTGCTCGGCTGAAATTTAGTACATAGGCCTTGGACCCGCTGTAACCCCCAGCGCTGGCGACCGGCATAAACGCTACCACGGAGCCTATGTTGATAATCGTGCCGGATTTAGCCGCTGCAAAGCGCTTTGCGGCGGCCAATGAGAGCTGTGTAAGGGCTAGGACGTTAACTTTCAGCATTCCCCCCACAGCCGCTGCTGCCGGACTGGTCGCCGGACCAAGAGCTCCGAGCCCAGCGCAATTGACCAACATCTGGACGTTAGGGTGCGAGCTCAAAATATTCTCGACCTGAGCTACATCAGGTTCATTCGCGAGATCGGCTTGTACTGTTTCGACTGTCCTGCCGTACAAGCCTCTAAGTTGATCAGCCAGGCTTTCCAACCGATCCAATCGCCGCGCTACGAGGATCAAATCATGACCACGTTCGGCCAAGCGAGCAGCATAGGCGGCGCCAATGCCCGACGATGCACCTGTCACCAATGCGAAACCTTTGGATTGGCTCATTCTCAATACCTTGTGAAATGCTAGGAGGGCTAGTAACTCTTATTACTAGAGTAACACGGATCATAGCTCTGATAATTGGAGCAAGTCAATGCTACAATCTCGAACAGGGGCCCAGGCGCTCAACCTACAGGTCAGCGGCTTTCAGGAGGACGAGATTGAGAAGCAAAGGCTTTGAAGGAATGGCGTGTTCTATTGCCAGAGTTTTGGAGGCGATAGGTGATCGCTGGGGGATGCTAGTCCTGCGAGATTTAACACTCGGCTTGCGGCGCTACGAAGATCTCCGCCACTCGACAGGTATAACCAATAGCACCTTGGCAGATCGGCTTCGGCACCTAGAGTCCCAAGGGCTTATCCAGCGCACACTGTATCAAGAGCGCCCCTGCCGTTATGAATATCAACTGACGTCAAAAGGCAGGGACTTGACGATTGTTTTACAAGCCTTAGCTCAGGTCGGTGACAAGTGGGGGCTGGACGCCCACGAGGAGCCACCGCTGCTCTTTATCGATCAGGTAACCAATGAAAATGTGAAACTCACCTTGGTCAGCGACGCTACGAATGAGCCTGTAAAAATGAGCAGCATCCGCATGCAAGCTGGTCCCGGAGCCGATGATTTGGTCCGTTGGCGACTGGATATAAGAGAGAAGGCTCAGCGAGTTAACAATCTAGCCTGAAATACTATCTCCTGATCACCTACTTACCGGCTCTCAGCATATCTAAGTGATTATCAAACGTGATCTACCCCTGGAACGCAAGCTCAGAATTGTGACGCGAAGCTCTGCGAGGACACCTGCCACAGCAGTAAATGCATCAAGGACTTTCAGAGCTACGTACATCAACTCACCGGACATCATCCCTTCAAAGACCTCGCGACCGCTCTTGCAGGCTATCTCTTCGCGGGCGGCGCACCTGGCTTGCTCCGCGGACAATCCAAGGCACGAGTTTTCTAGGCATACTTCAGACTAAGGCACCAACCTTCGGGGTGTGCCATGCCCCCCTATCAGGTCACGTCGACGCTGCGAATGTCGATGGAAACCAGCACCTGGTCCAGCGTCGGCTTGTTGTCTGAAGTGGTGGGGTAGACACGCCGCTGGGTCGGGAAAACAAGGCCGCCGAAGGTCTTGTGATCTGAGACGTAGTGCGCACTGGTCGCGCCGCTGCCCATGATGTCCACGCTGTAGTCGTGGCGGCGCAGCAGGCCGGCCGGGTTGAAATAGAAGGTTTGCTCGCGCGTGTGGCCATGGAAGCCGTCAGGGGACGTGACCTTCAGACGGCGCCAGATTTCTCCGTTCTCTTCCCAGGGTTCGATCTCTTCGACCTGGAAGCCGGGTAGCTTGAACAGAAATGGCGTAGCCAAGTAGGTCCACATCGCATAGCCGGCGAAGTAGGCCAGATGCAGTGCGTCCCAAGGAGTGGTAAGCGCGTGACCCGCGAACGCTTCGCGAGGCGAAGGGCGCTCTTCGATCACCTTGCCGTCGCCAGCGATGATTGCGACCCGACCGGACTCGAACAGGGTGTGCTGACCGACTTTCTGGAAGGGGGTGTACTCTGTGTGCTGGTGATGCGGGTCGATGCTGACGCGGGCGTCGGCAAACACGTCCGGCCAGCCTTTGACATGCCAGATCGCGCCGCCGATATTCACGTGAGCGGTCAGCATCCCGATCTGTTGCCAGCGATCCCAACCGCCATGCGCCGCAATGGCGCAATCCAAGAGAGTGCTCACGTTCAAACTCCTTCTGCATGTCTGCGATAGATTTGTTTAACTTTGCAACCAGTCGACATTGTGAGCATGCCGGTTTAAATTTGCAACCATTCGACATTGGCGGCAGAGATACCACTTGAAAGGCAAGAGAGTTGACCTCGGACATGCGGATTGCAGCATCGCGCGCGCGCTCCAGATCATTGGCGACTGGTGGTCGCTCCTCATCGTTCGCGAGGCTTTCGGCGGCAAGGACCGCTTCAGCGAGTTTCAGAAAACTCTCGGACTTGCCCGGAACATTCTCTCGACGCGACTGAAAAAGCTCGTCGAAGAAGGCATCCTTGAGGCAGTCCAAATTGAAGGGGCCTCGAACCGCAGCCGCTACGTCCTGACCAGCAAGGGCGAGCAGCTATACATCGTCCTCATCGCGCTCTGGCAGTGGGGCGAACAGCACTGCTTCAAGCCCGGCGAGTTGAAGTACGCGATGGTTGATCGGGACAAGCTGCTTTCCCTCGCCGCACTGGATCTGCGGGCGCAAGACGGGCGCATCCTCGGCCCTCGCGACTTCCGCACTGCGGCGAGAGCCGAGTTGCCGGCCTCCAAGGCCAAGCCGCCGGCAGAGGCAAAAAGAACGCGAACGACGTGACCCAACTCACCGCCGCGCCAGGTATCCGCACGCAAAGGCGGGCGTATCCGGACACCATGAACGAAGCCATCGGCAGCGGGAACTTCATCACCTCAGGGACGGGGCCGATTCAAGGCCATAGTCTGAGCATCGCCGCGTATTGGGTGACTCGGTACGATTCGATGGCATCGCGCCTTCCTGACCGAGACCCGAATTCTCCACGCTGCCGAAGGGCACCTTCGGCAGCGTCCGGCGTATAGGTAAACCTGTGGGGTTCTCCGAGTTGGTAGGCATACAGAATCTGGAAACGCCCATAATTCAACTCAACCAAAGTGGCGCCTTCGATCTGAGCAGGAGCAGGAGCAGGAGCAGGAGCAGGCTCAGGTACCAAGGGGCTGGTTTGGATCTGTGTAGCTTGGTTCACACACGATCCGATGAGAGCCAGCATAGGGGCAAGCATTAAACGGCGCATAGAGCCCGTCCTTGAGGTCGTTGATTGGCCCTAGAGCGCCCAACACTCGTCACCAGGGCCAACGTAGTCGAGGAAGACCTAGGATGCTGTGCGCGGTGCTTTCTGCTTGAGCTTGAGGGCAATCAGTTCCTCGGACTTCTCAACCGTAAGCTGATCATCCACAGACCAGCCAAGCTTGTTTAGAAGATCCGCCGGCAGCTCGATGATGAGATCCCCGCTTTCGTCTCCCGCATCCTGGCACGCAACCCGCAAGCTATTTTTTTCAATCACGTTCTTTGGTCTCGCCATTGTGTGTCACTGGGTGATCCAGGCCGAGCTCTAGCGGCTAAGCACCTCGGGTACGAGGTGCTGTTGGTGGGCCTGGAAACCAGCCCCGAGTAGAGGCTGGAAATTCAATGCGCCCGACCACTTTCCCATTGCCGTATCGCGGCAGCCTTTTGGGTTTGCGCACCTTTGTCAGATTGATGCCATCTGCTGGACTAATGTGTTTTTGCCGATCTGCACCAGATCGACCGTCACCGTATACACTGATCGACGCCGTGGACTGGTGTCCCATGATATACGCCATGGCTTCAGGGCTTTCCCCTGACGCTTTCAGAATTGAGCCGACTTGGTGGCGGAAGCTCTTCAATGTCGGATGCTTCTTCCTCCTGGGCCATAGGCTTCGGCACTCCTTGCGAAAGCGGTCTCTGATTGCTGTGGTGGTGCGCGGGCATTTCGACATTCGATGCGCGGCCCATTCAATCAATTTCAGAATCTTGGTTTTGTCGATCACTAGGGTTCGGTCAGCGCCACGATGCAACTCGGCGGATTTTTTGCCACCGATGATTTGCACCTCGTTCCCTTTGACAGAGATCGTGCGCATCTCGCAAGGACGCACGCCTATCCAGTATGCGAGGATAAGTGAAGCAGCCTCATCGAGATTACCCCCAGCATGAAGGTGCTTGTACAGCGCTTTGAAGTCCTCGAAGGGGACTTTACGAATCTGTTTCAGCTTGGGTTTTCGGGTCATCTTGCTATCAGGCGCTGTGACCGGATTGATCAGCTTTCTGATTGCGGTTGCTGTGTCGCTGTTGCCACGAGCGAGCTGATCGTTCATCAGCGAATTTTTGAGCGTGCTGAAAGAGTTGGGGCGGTACTCGCTAGCGCAGGCAAGCAAAGCCGCGCAGATCTGCGCCGAAGTGGGGGTGTCCTCACCGCAGTGAGTCCGATAAAAATTTTGTGCTCTGGTCTGATACCGCTTCAAGGTTGCTGGTTGCATCGCTGTCATCTCTCTTCTTGTTGTTTTGATGACAAAGCTAAGCCGCTTCGCGAATGGCGTTGGAGCAGTTCAGACTCCTCTGAAACCCCTCCGCCTTCGCTACGTGTTTTCTCGTTCCGTCTGAACCGCCCCAACGCCCTCTTACTCGCGCCGCGAGTAAGAGGTGCGCGCTCTCACTCACGCGACACGCCTCATCTGTATTCAGCGTGCGCCGTGAGCAAAAGCGCGCGCAAGCCTTTTGTCATCAAAATCGAACAGCAGCCAGTGCCTATGGCACTGAAGGAACGAGCAGGGAGGCGCGGAGCGGTGCCATGGCCGGCGTGCCGAAATGGTTGCATTCAAAAACACTGGCCACTCAGTGGCGATTTGGTTATGAAAAAAATAATTAAAATGTTTATTTTCAATGAGTTATAAGGAAATATAACCAGGAAAAACAGTGCCAGTACGGGCACTTTTAGTGCCGTAAATGGCGTCTCAGGTGTCAATTTTGGCTGTTTTCGGTGCCGCATTGGGCATTGAGAATGCCGCTAACGGCACGATACTGGTGTCGCAATCCGCTTGTGCGACATACCGGGTGTATCGCAAAGCCGAGTGCGACACGCCTAGAGTGTCGCAGTAACTGCATGTGGCATGGTCAGTGTGTCGCAGCGTGAGCGTGCGACAGTCCATGAGTGTCGCATTGATGTCCTGCGATACTCCCGGTGTGTCGCAGCCAAGCCATGCGACACGAAGAACGTGTCGCGGATCGGCAGCCACATTGTCTTCCTAATGCAGCTGCCATGGCTCAGGGTGGGTAGCGGTTAGCAGCCGTTGCAGGTAGTCATCCAGCGATTGGGCTCCTCTCAAGATATTGAAGCTAAGAATCACGTAGAAGCTGCCGCTCAGCGTGTGCAGCACCCAGAACGGCCCCTCCCTTTGAATGTCGATGATGGCCGACGTATGAATGAAATCGCCGTCGGCAAATCGATCTGCTCTGACATGCCTGTGGGTGATTCCATACCCACTAGAGCCACGTATATAAGCATCGGTCAGGTATCCCGTAACGGGTCTGCTGAAAGGCAGATCGTCGACCTGCTCAAGCAGCTTCTGCAAGATCGGGTGTGTATACATAGCTATGTCGACAGATAAGTAATTGCTTTGGCTTGATCAGAAAACGCTCGCAACGGCGTCCGCGCTGACTCGGATACGAGTACCTGGGCCTAGAAGCAGATAGACGCTGTTGAGCGTTCTGAAATGGAAACCCTCATGCTGGTGCAAGAGCGACGTTCGTACGAAGTCACCAACGTCCCACCTTCTCTCGCTGTCATAGATGACCGTGTGCGCATAGATCAAAGCAGGCTGCCTTCGGGTTTTCGCCAGCAGTAGGCGTTGGCTTTCCGTAACCACTAGATCGAGCAAGCGCCAATTCCGCACTAGGCAGTAATTCCCGTCAGGAAAAGACTGCCTAGCATAGGCCAGGGCTTCATCGTCGTTCATGCCACTGCCGGACATGGGCTCGCCTGCCGAGTAGAGAACATCCATCACTTCCCGAAGTGTCGTCATAGGCTAGGCGGTTCGTGCTGAGCGTTACGGTGGTATTGTTCCTCAAGTTCGATGCCGCACAGCAACGCTGCGAAGTCCGATTCGAGCAAGTGGATGCGTTGAGGCCGGGCATCGACGATGGATTTGATAATCGTATCGACACGCTGCGATACCGGCGTATGGCTTGGTGTCTTCGCGCGATCATGCTGATAGATGATCGTGCTCAGTGACGCAACAGCTCCGCGCAACTGATGCTCCTGGGCATCGCAGATTTCAAAACCGTTTTTCTCGCGAAACTGGCCAGTGATCTGCTTGGACAAGTCCGGACGGTCAGAGGGCTCAGTTTGCTGCAGGCGCCACTTCAGAATGCGGCTCAGAATCTTAGGTGCTGCAGCTGTCTGCCCTAGTTGATGTTCCTTATCGGCTGAAGCATCTCCGAAGAAATGCGTGCGCAACTGATCCACGCGCAATCGTGCAGCAGGATTCACTTTGCGCGAGCTAAGCCCTTTGAGCCAGAACTCGAACTCTGCCTGTGGCAGACATAGTGCGCGCTTCATCGGAGGTTGCCCTGACAGGCGCACATCGTGCTCGCGGGGTGTGTATCGAGGGGGGTGGAGTTTTGCGGCTTGCGAGTGCCAGTTCAGTTCAATGGCTTCGCACACTAGACGCATAGGCCAGTAGCGCTCACCAGCACTGTCGATCAGGTAGTAGATGGTCATGCCATGCACAGAGATTTTGGACGTACGCATTGAATTACAGTGCCCCCTGAGCGGCTTGAGTCGGGGCTGTCATCACCGCGCGCTTTTGTTGCAAGGCCATAAGCTCATGCAGTGCATAGCTAGCGGGATTGTTCTTCATCCATTGCAACACGGCGCCTAAGACTTTTGGATTGTTACTGCGCTTCAGAATTTCGACCTCGTTGACTTGTGCTTCCACTGTGCTAAAGGCCTCACTGAAGCGCAGAGCGGTTGCCCTGCTTTCTGAGCTCAGCTGGTCAAGGATCTGATCAATGAACTGCGGTATCTGCGATACCGGTAAGTAACACAAGGGAAGTTCGGATTCAGGACTGGGCTCGACCTCGACCTGGAGATTGTTCTCCCAAATGGAAATGGCATCCGTAACCAGAGTAGTTGGTGCCCCGAGCGAACGGAGCAGGGAGCTCAGTTCTATCTGCACTTGCAGCGTTTGCTTGTCCAGTTGGAACTGCAGGCCTTTAGCGGCCTGTGGGGCTTGTGTGGTTTTCATTTCCATCTCCAGTGAATTGAAAATCTGATTGGCCTTTATTGACAGTGATACCAGGTTGGTGGTAGCGAAACAAGGTAATGCTATGCCATCAGGATGTGTCGCGTCAAAGGTGGCTTGATAATCCCTTTTCCGAGCGCGATAGATGAGCTACGAAAAGGTTTTGGGTGAGGTGGTTCGGGACATAAGGCTGCGGGCAGGTCTCACGCACGATGCCTGTGGTGAAGTTATCAACGCTACCCACCTTCGTCAGATTGAGAAGGGCCTAGCTGCGGTGAGAATCGACACACTTGTAGCTCTGTGTGAAGTGCTTGGTGTTTCACCAAGCCAGTTGCTTTTGGTGGTTGAAGCGCGCTCAGCTGGTGAAGAGGTGGAAGGACGTCTTGCCGTGAACAGCAAGCAGATTCGGGCGCTTTTAGAGGCGGGGCGCTTCGAACCTGTCTCCCCAGAAGATGCCGCTAGGGGAATTCGTGGTCTGAAAGCTGATGCGACGTGCAATGAGACTCGTCGTTTGCAGGCGGAAGGCCTATCCAAAGCGGAGATCGCCCGACAGCTAAGCGTGACGGTAAGGACAGTTGAGCGTTACTGGCTTAAACCTGTCTGACGCGGGCCTCGACCAGGCGGACGAGGGTTTTTGAGGGGCGAGGGCGGCCAAGGATCAGGGTCATACGGCTTCAATGGCTGTATACATATACAGATATTAACCCGCCAGCAGCCTGTGGCAATGTCAGATCATCCGAATCATCAGGAGCACGCATGACGAAAGACGAGCTGCGCGCTGAGCTAGAGCGTCAGAAACAGCTATTTGAGACGGTTTACGGGGGAGAGGTCGTGACGTACGCGGCTCAGCCAGAGCCAGAAAGGCAGCCCTGGAGGAAGCGGCCGAGCCTCCTCGATGAGGCTTTCGCCGAGGAGATTCGCAGGGAACAGAAGCGACAGGCAGATTTACCCAGTTAACGCCTCTTCATCCCAGGTAACGCCAAATCACCTTGCATCACGACTGCTGTTGCGCAATACTGCGCTCAACAACTAACCCTCACGACCGGTGTGGCTCGACCATCTGGTTGGAGGGGGAAAAAGCCGGCGAAAGCCGGTTTTTTCGTTTCTGGAGTAAGGAAATGCAGGGATCGCCTGAGCTAGAGCCTCTGCGCACTCGCATCTATATCGACGGCTACAACTTCTACTACGGTTGCTTGAGGCGAACGCCCTACAAGTGGCTCGACCTGCTGCCATTGTTCGAGAAACACATCCTACCATCAGCACTGGTCACGGATGGCGATGGCAATATCAGGCAATCAGCCCTGCTTCCCTCTCCTGCGATCAAATTCTTCACCGCGAAAATCATCGAGTCCGTTGCTCGAGCAATTGACTCCGTTTCATCCCAGGCTCGCTACCATACCGCGCTGCGCAAGCTGCATGACGGCCGGATTGAGTTGATTGAAGGCTATTACGCCGTCAATAAGATGAAGGTGAAGATCGTCGACGCTGATGACCCTGACCGGCCACCTCGCGAGTGCCAGGAGATACAGGCCTGGAAGGTCGAAGAAAAGCAAAGCGATGTGAGCCTGGCCCTTCAGGCTTACCACGACGCAATCACCGGGCAAATCGATCACGCGGTTATTGTCACGAACGACACGGACATTGCGCCGGCGCTGGAAATGATTCGAGCGCATACCAAGGTCCTGATCGGTCTGGTCGTTCCTACGACCGATCACACCCGGACAGCAAATTCCGACTTGGTGGAGCTGGCTCACTGGACCCGCTCACACATTACCAACGAAGAGCTCGCTGCTAGCCAGCTGCCGCGTGTCATTCCTGGGCGGAAGGCAACCGTCAAACCTGAGTCCTGGTACGCCCATCCCGAGTTGCTGCAGCAGATCCTCGAACTGGCCATCCCCATTCGGGGAAGTCGCTCAAAGGCGTTCCAATGGATGAACCAGCCCAATGAATACCTGGGCGGCGAGTGTCCGATTGATCTCGTAGAGACCGAGGGTGGCGCGCATCGAGTGTTGGCCTACATCCATGGCTGGATTGCTAGTCAGTCCAACGAAGGCGGGTAACGCCAGATCAGGAAACCGCCGGCGACGGTACAGGCCATAACACCTTGCAGCAGTACCTCCTGGGCTACCTGGTAAGGCACGTGAGGCATCAGCCAAACCTGCGCCACGACAGCCAGGCCTAGCATGCAGGTGATTTGAGACGCGGTTCGCTTATTCATACAAAACCCTCAGCTGATTGGTCACCCAAGGGTAAAGCTCGCTTCAAAATCTACAAGGGCTATCCCGTCCCTAAACCGGGTCTGAACCTCGACTTTTTGCAAGCTCTACCGCGCAGCAGTAACAGTCCTTCGGCGCAATTATGAAGAGCGCATTAGCCGGCAGAGTGGTTGACTAGATAGGCGCTGGAATCGTATTTCACACCTTTGATCTCAAAGATCGAGATTGCATCTAAATCAAGCTCCAGGGCCGGTTGATATCGCTCAGGAGCACTCCAATGCCAAATGCCCTGACCACTTTCCGGTGGTGGCTCTTTCGTGGCCATAGATGGCTCAAGCCTACCTTCAGGGGTGTCCTCATCGTACTCGAACAAATAGATGTGAGTTCTTTTGCCATAGCGCTCGCCCGAATAGAGAACCCCTGATGCTTTGTTGAAAAGGATCACGTTGCTTCCGGGGCGATCAGTTTCATCAGGATGCTGAGCGGAAGGAAAAATGATCCCATCGAGGTTTAGCCTTGGATGCGTGGCCAAAAAATCTGCAATTGCCTGGGTCACCACATATCGATGATCTTCTAGTTCGGGTACTACCGGCTTAACGATGTTGCGGGTTAGAACTCGAAGAAAATCTATTCTAGTGGCCTTTCCCACGGTTTCCGGGTCGAACAAGCTTGACTCGGGTTTAAGGCGAAGCGTCCCAAGCTGCCGAAGGTCCAGTACCTTGAGAGGTCGGATGACCTTAAACTGGGCAACAACCACGTGGCTGCCAGCTGGTGGCCGGACCTCTGAAATGGCGATGTCAGGCTTCGTTGCTCCGTAGAACACTGGCACTCCCTTGGCGTTCATTCGTCCCGCTGAACCTAGCCCGGGGGGGGGAGGACCGAAGTTACGTTGGGGGTGCTCAAACGCCTTTTCCATGGAGTCGAGGGTCTGGAAGACACGAGCGCGGTACAGTGTGTCGTATTCGCTTCCTGTGCCCAGCTCCACGACTACACTGTGGCCCTGATTCGTCCTGTCATCCAAAATTGCCCCGAAAACATCCTCTAGAAGATTGGCTGCTGTTGGGTTGAGATACCGGGCCTCATAACGAAGGCTTTCCTCCATTAGTTGCCATGCATGGCTTAAGCTCCGCTCAAGGCTGGATCTCTCAATGAACGAGGGGTCTTCGCCGTATTTGTGTTCGTGGCTGCTGTAGTCGAACCATAGGTCACCAAGAGTCTCGACAAGGTCGTCTAGGGCGTCACTAGGTAGGCCGAGAAGTGAATCTAGGAGATCAGGCAGGTCATCTCCTTCGGCAGGCCTTCCAAAGTGGATCACAGCATCGGTGAGACTTGAGACCTCGTAGAAGTTCTCAATTACTTCGGCGCACATCTCGGCCAAGGATGTCATGGAGATAGTTGGGCGCACGCTACTGCAGTAGTCGCATGCTTGATCCCTTACTTGGTCTCGATCGATTATTAGCTTTAGGAAATCGTCCGAAACGCACGCTGAGCAGATCAGTTTTTCCCCTGGCATCAATTGGTTCTCCCTACTGGGCGACCGGCTGTACTGCCGCCATATCGTTCAATACTTAGTTCGGGTTCAGATTGAAATCCGCAAACGCTTGGCGCGCTCTTTGAATGCACGCTCACCGCCTTCTAGGATTTCGCAGACGTGCTGCCTAATGAGTGGGTTTTCGAGGCTACCGCTCACGTAAGTAATGAGCGGTAACTGGCCGGGTCTATGCGACCCGCACTGAGCGACGATCACCTGATCCGCGTCAGTGTTCACGACCAAGTTAGCGTTGTGCGTCACGATGATGATCTGGCGTCGCTTCTTGGCGTCTCGGAACCGATGCACAAGCTCCTGGAAGATCGATTGAGGGTCCAGGTTTTCCTCAGGCTGATCGATGATCAGCGGCCGGTCATCCTCGGCATCAATCGCTAAATACAGCAGGAGCAGCACGATGCCTCGAGTGCCGGGCGACAACTGCTCAATATCGACGCCGTCATATTTCAGCCCATACCCGACGGTGATGTGGTCAGTGCTGTAAAGCCAGTCGGAGATGTCACGAGCCCATGCGCGGAAGTCGGCGCCTTCGGGAATATGAGTCTTGAGGGCTGACTCATTTGACTTAACGAAATCGAGTAAAGCCGATGCTGCTTGCTCAGCGTCACCAGATACCCAGGCCGGCAACAGAGCTGCGCGAGCGGAACGCAACAGCTCGCCGCGCCCTTTGAAGGGGCCATTGGTTCGTAAGTCCAGGAGGCGCTCACCTGCAGCTGCCCATCCGGCTACATCAACCACCCGGCGAACCGAGAAGGACAGCTTTGAGAGGGAGCCGGCCGCTTCATCAATCCGAGCCCTGATTGGGGAATAGAGATCAACTAGCTCTTTCTCTTCCTCGACGATGGCCTCGAAAATGGCTGCGTATGCGCTGCGGCGCGCATCAACCAGGGTGCGTATGCGTTCATCGGCGCCTTGGGCACGCTCAATCGACTGAAGAACTTTGTTGAGTGCGGCCTCGGCTTTGGTGATTTTGTCCGACAGGGCTGCATATCGTTTAGCATTCTGGGCATCGACGCCAACGAGGGCACGAATGCGAGCAAGCTCTCGCTCCAGCAAGGACAGCGACTGATCTGCAAGAGTCGCATCGGCGGGAATAAGTGTAATTGTTGGGTCAGGATTCTCCTGAACCGCTGGATCAGTTCTCGCTGGCCCTTGAAGCTCAGTAATCAAACGACTGGCGCGCGAAATGTGGTCGTTCAGCAGCGAGTCGACTGGGCCAACATAGACGAGTTTAAAAGCATCCCAGTCGGCCGCGCTTAAGCCGGCGTGCTCGCGATCACTCTTAAGGTCAGCGAGGATCTGAGGCGCTTGTCGGGTGCGGAAATCACGAACATCGTTCTGCAAATGGAGCAGAGCTTGATGTTTTCGCATCGCGCGGTCCACTTGCTGTCGTTTGGCATCAACGGCAAGGGATACTTGCTCATGGCGTCGGGCGCGCTCTTCATCGCCCTTGGGAATTAACGCTTCGCGGTCGGTTTTGTCCTTATCAATAGCCCGCTTCTTCTCGTCACGTTCCTTCTCTAGGGCCTTGAGCCCGTCCTTCCTAATGCGCTCTTCGGTAAGCTCGGCGGACACCCTGGCCAGTGCCTGCTGTTGGCGCTCACGCATCTGGCGTGAGGTTTCGAGGCGGATCTCCAGAAGCTCCGGAAACGAGTCAGCACCCTGGCGCTCAGTTAGGGGGTGCGCATTGAAGATTACACGCTCAATTTCCGCGACCAGAGAGTCGTCGAGGCCCTCAGCGGAGCAGAGTTGATCGACAAACTGTTGCGACAGGTACTGAACATAAGGGGTAGCCAAATACTCATCCATGTCGCAATGGGCAAGTTGATTCTTGGTCGTTTCACCAGATGCCCAGAGCAGTTCAGCTTCACTGTCGCCTAAGTGCTGCTTTGCCCGCTGGATAAAGGATCGATCGTTCAAATGGGGGGAAAGCGCTAGGCCGCCGGCTGCAATCAAATCGGCCAACGCAGTCTTGCCAGATCCGCGAGCACCTATGACGGCAACAAGGCCAGCATTCAATGCGACGTCGCCGTTCACGATCCAGGGCGCGTTTGAGACAGATACTGACTCAATCACATGGCTGTCCAAGGCGCCACGAGGCGGCTCAGTACCGATATAGACTCGCTCAGCAGGTTCGATGCAGGTCTGGCGAAGTGAATCGAAAGTCAGATCACCCTTGATCCAACAACGGCGATCACCATCGGGTTGGCCCACCTTGTCTGCAGTGTGCGCATCAGACCCGTGCAAGCACGGCTTGCAGCCGTTGTACTGAGCTTCAAGTTCCTCAATCGAGGCTGACTCTTCGCCCAGCCAAAACCGGATCTGTTTTGGGTTGGAGCTGAAAACGATGTGTGCCAGGCCTTCGATGTTCTTGCGTTGCGCGGCAAATGAGCCTGTCGCATCGCGTAGACCGGAAGAGCCGTCTTTTTCGCCGCCAGCGACAGCGATAAGGGCGTTCCTCTTAACCCATTCGTTCTTCGACCAGCTCTGCTTGAGCTGTTCGAAATTGACCTTGAACTGGTTGGCCCCTACAGATCTTGCAGCATCGTCCTCTGTCAGCTCTGGCTTGTGAGCGCGGCCTAGGCGGATGAGATCGTCGCAATGGCACCGATAGGGTTCTCCCAGGTAGGAAAACTCGAACTCGAGCAGGAAGCGCTTAATGCGCTCAACGTGATCATGATCCTGCGGTGAGAACAGCAAGTGGATATTGACCGCGGACGCCTTGGCCGTCTCGATGCCGAGTCGCAGCTCGACGTTAGGGAAGATCAGACCTATGCCCGGAAGTCGCCCTTGGTTCTTAAGATCAACGACCTGCTCATAGCGCTCGATACCGAAGTAGTCGGTGATGCCCAATGCACGAATCGGTGGGTTTGACGATTCAATGGCGCTAAGGAATGTTTCCCACGGATCAGGCCCGGAATACTGGTCATTCAGTGCCGTGCCGGGCGTATGGATGTGCGGATCCCAGCGATGCCAAAGTGATCCTACGTTGCTCTGAACATCAAAAGCGCCAGACATGAGATTCCCTTCGTGGCTCTGCTATGCCCTGCAATCTATAAGATGCTGATCGGTTCGACTAGCGGTGCCGCTGGTGGCGGATCGGCCGCACGAGGGAGCTGGGAGAAATACGAAGTGGGGACTAAATCGGGGACTAAAAGGCGGGAAATGAAAAAGCCCATCTTGCGGATGGGCTTAACTCATTGATTTATATGGTGGGCCCACACGGACTCGAACCGTGGACCAAAGGATTATGAGGAAGCTGCCCCGATTAGCCAGTCATAGGCCTTGATGAGGTCTCTTCGTGAGCGCCTTTCAAGATAACGACGCTGTGATTTTTTATGCGAGCAAGGTCGTACCTGGGCGAGGGCGGGATTCGCGATTTGTCGATTTATCCCGACGAGCGGCTTCTAGGGTGGCGCGGACTTTTTCTAACCGGGACGGTGTCCGATGGCAAATCCCTACCCCAATCCTACCCCAGACCAAATTTCAGACACAAAAAAGGCCTACGCTTTCACGTAAGCCTTTGATTTGTATGGTGCCGGCACCAGGAGTCGAACCCGGGACCTACTGATTACAAGTCAGTTGCTCTACCAGCTGAGCTATACCGGCACGGAAGGGCCGCCATTATATCCATTCGTTTGCTTGAGTAAAGCCGTCTGTAAGGGGCTCGGCGTGGCAGCTGGCGAAATCCTTATGCACAGGCTGCAGGGCTTTCGCGTAGACGAATGCGGATTTTGTGCGCTACGTCGCATTCTTTTGTAAATGGCTGTTTTTATTGGTTTTTGCAGGCTGGCTAAAAAGTAGCCAAGCGTCGCGAGGGCGGGTCGGAGGGGCGTGGTGGCCGTTTGCCCAGAATCTATCAACACAGTTATCCACAGATTGTGTGGGCAACTCAGGCGCGTTCGGCGAGCAGCAGCAGGTTGCGCGGGCTGAGCTGATAGGGGCAGAAACTGCCCAGGCGCACGGCAAAGCCCTGTTCCTCCAGGTACAGCGCGCGGTCGAGCAGTAGCCACAGCTCCAGTGGCCGGCGGAACAGGGCGCGCAACAGTTCCAGGTTGCGTACCTGGGCCAGCAGTTGCCAGCCTTGCGCCTCCAGCCGTGTCCAGTCGAGGGATGCGGCGGGGGTGGGCAGCTGCTTCAGGGCGGCCAGGTCCTTGCAGTAGTCGGCGAAGCCTTTCATCAGCCAGGCCGGCGGCAGGGAGGGGGTGGGCAGGTATTCGTCGACGCCGCGCAGTTCGCGCTGCAGCAGGTCGAAGGCCAGCCGGCGCGCCATCGACAGGTCGCGCTGGCGGCGGACCCGGGCGCCGGCGGTGACGGTTTCGCTGAGCGGCAGCGCCAGGTCGTCCAGCGAAAGCTGCAATGCGGAGGCCTGGGCGGCGGCGGAAAGCGGCCGGTAGTCGGGGCTGTCGATGCGGTTGTAGCAGCACGGGGCGATGGCCAGCTGTCGACAGCCGGCGCGGCTGGCCAGTTGCATCAGGCGCACGTGCAGGTCGCCGCAGGCGTGCAGGGCGACCGGAGTGTGTTGCGCCTCGATCCGGTCGCTGGCGTCGGCGGCCAGCACATCCTGCTGCAGGTGCTGGGCGGCGAGCCCCAGGCGCTGGCTGAGTTGCCGGCCGTCATGCACCAGTTGCGGGTTGTGCTCCAGGCAGGTCAGCGGGCGCCCGTCATGGGCCAGCAAGCGGCCGAGATGGCCTTTGCCGGCGCACCAGTCGAGCCAGTGCTGTGGTGTTTGCCGGAACTGCAGGCTGCCGGCGAAGGCCAGGAGCTGCTGCCATTTGCGCCCCGGCACATCGACCGAGAAACGTGCAGGCAGTTTGGGCGCCTGGTGTTGCAGTAATTGCCCGAGCCGGGACAGCGCGGCGGAGCGGCTGGCGAGTACCGGGAACGGTGCTGGTGCCGGCAAGCATTCTGGCTGGGTATGCGCGGCTTCGGCTTGTTCCAGGCTGCGTTCGCGCAGCCAGGCGCCGAGTTCCGGGTGGTCGAGCTCCCAGGGCAGTTGCCGGTGCAGGATGAAAGGGCGCGGGCGCCAGAGCGCCTGGTGGCGCATCAGGAACGCATCCAGCGCCTGGAAGCGCTGGAGCAGGGCATCGCCGCTAAGGGGCTGGTCGTTCATACGCTCGTGTCGATCCCGGCAAATTCGGGTTGGGCCCGCCGCCCTCATCCGGCGCTACCCGCCACCTTGACCCACAGGGATGTGGCGAATGCGGTACTCCCGCCGGGAGCGGGGGCCGCCTCCCGGAGGGGGAAGGGAACAAGGATGGCGTCACTACGTGACTTTCACGCTAACGGCCCTGGCAGGCGTCGACGCGCAGCCACTGTTCCAGCAGCTTGAAGCCGCGCACCAGGAGGAAGGCGATCAACAGGTAGAACATCCCGGCGGCGAAGAAGATCTCCACCGGCAGGTAGGTGCGGGCGATGATGGTGCGCGCCATGCCGGTCAGCTCCAGCAGGGTGACGGTGCTGGCCAGGGAGCTGGCCTTGAGCATCAGGATCACCTCGTTGCTGTAGGCCGGTAGGCCGATGCGCGCCGCGCGCGGCAGGATGATGTAGAACATGGCCTGTCGGCGCGACATGCCCAGCGCTCGCGCCGCCTCGATCTCGCCGCTCGGTACGGCCTGGATCGCGCCGCGGAGGATCTCGGCGATATAGGCGGCGGTGTGCAGGGTCATGGTGATGATCGCGCACCAGTAAGGGTCGCGCAGGTAGGGCCAGAGCGGGCCCTGGCGTACCGCCTCGAACTGTGCCAGGCCGTAGTAGACCAGGAACAGCTGCACCAGCAGCGGTGTGCCGCGGAAGAAGAAGATGTAGCCGTAGGGGAAGGCGCGCACGTACCAGTGCTTGGAGGCGCGGGCGATGCCCATGGGGATGGCCAGGATCAGCCCGGCGAGCACCGCGATGGCCACCAGTTCCACCGTAAGCCAGGCACCCTCGGCCAGGCGTGGCAGCCACTTGACGATCACTTCCCAGTTCATGCGGCGCTCCTGATGAAGCCGCGACTGGCACGTTTCTCGAGGAAGTGCAGGCCGATCATGGCGAGTACGGTGAGGCCCAGGTAGATGAAGGCGGCCACCAGGAAGAAGGTGAAGGGCTGCTTGCTGGCGGTTACGGCGATCTGCGAGCGGCGCATGATTTCCTCCAGGCCGATCACCGACACCAGCGCGGTGTCCTTCATCAGGATCATGAACAGGTTGCCCAGCCCCGGCAGGGCGATGCGCCACATCTGCGGCAGGATCAGGCGCCAGAATATCCGCGGCTTGGACAGGCCGAGCGCCAGGCCGGCCTCGCGGTGGCCCTTGGGGATGGCCAGGATGGCGCCGCGGAACACCTCGGTGGCATAGGCGCCGAAGCACAGGCCGAGGGCGATGGTGCCGGCGGCGAAGGCGTTCAGCTCCAGGCTGGCGAGGCCGAGCAGGTCGGCCAGGTTGCGCATCAGGTTGACCGTGCCGAAATAGATCAGCAGTACCCAGAGCAGCTCGGGGACGCCGCGGACGATGGTCGAATAGGTGCCGCCCAGCCATTGCAGCGGCTTGTACGGCGAGGTCTTGGCCAGCGCGCCGAGCAGGCCGAGCAGCAGCCCCAGCGAGAGCGCCGAGAGCGCCAGCTTGATGGTCATCAGGGTGCCGGCGGCCAGCGCCGGACCGAATCCGTAGAGGTCGAAAGTCATGGGGGCTCAGAAGCCTGCGCCACCCGGCTGGGCGGCGCAAGGCAGGTTGCTCAGTAGATGCTGAACGGGAAGTACTTGTCGTTGATCTTCTTGTAGGTGCCGTCTTCGACTATTTCCTTCAGCGCGGCGTTGAGCTTCTCGCGCAGCGGGTCGCCCTTGCGCACGGCGATGCCGATCTTGTCGTTGTCGAACACCGGCTCGCCCTTGAACTCGAAGCCCTTGCCGGCGTCGCTCTTGAGCCATTCCCAGTTGACGAAGGTGTCGGCCAGCACGCCGTCGACGCGGCCCGAGGACAGGTCGAGGTAGGCGTTTTCCTGGGTGTCGTAGAGCTTGATCTCGACCACGTCGTCGAGGTTGTCCTCCAGCCAGGTGCCGGCGATGGTGGCGCGCTGGGCGCCGATCACCTTGCCTTTCAGGCTGGCCTCGTCGGTCTTGAAGTCGCTGCCTTTCGGGGCGATGAACTGCAGCTTGTTGGTGTAGTAGGGCTCGGTGAAGTCGACCGCCTGCATGCGCTCTTCGGTGATCGACATCGAGGCCACCAGGAAGTCGAACTTCTTGGCGTTCAGCGCCGGGATGATGCCGTCCCAGTCGGAGGTGACCACCTCGCACTCGGCCTGCAGCTTGGCGCACAGGGCCTTGGCGATATCGATGTCGAAGCCGACCACCTGGCCGCTGGCGTCGATCAGGTTGAACGGCGGGTAGGCGCCCTCGGTACCGATTTTCAGCTTGTCGGCGGCAACGGCGCTGGTGCCGAAGGCCAGGGTGGCGGCCGCAGCCAGCAGGATCTTCTTGTACGTCTGCATGCGATGTAGCTCCATTAGTGATTGCTGGACATGAACTGTTTACAGCGTGCCGAGCGGGGGTGGTCGAACACCTGCGCCGGCGGGCCCTGTTCCTCCACCAGGCCCTGGTGGAGGAACACCACCTCGCTGGAGACCTGGCGGGCGAAGCCCATCTCGTGGGTCACCAGCAGCATAGTCCGGCCTTCTTCGGCGAGCGCGCGGATCACATTAAGCACTTCTTGTACCATTTCCGGGTCGAGGGCCGAGGTCGGCTCGTCGAACAGGATCACCTTGGGTTCCATGCACAGGGTGCGGGCGATGGCCGCGCGCTGCTGCTGGCCGCCGGACAGCTGGTTGGGGTAGACGTGGCGCTTGTCGGCGATGCCGACCTTGGCCAGCAGTGCCTCGGCGCGCTCGGTGGCCTCGGCCTTGCTCAGGCCGAGCACGCGGCGCGGCGCCTCGATGATGTTGTCGAGCACGCTCATGTGCGGCCACAAGTTGAAGTTCTGGAAGACGAAGCCGATTTCGCTGCGCAGGCGGTTGATCTGCTTGCTGTCGGCGGCGACCAGCTCGCCGTTCTTCGCAGGCTTGAGCTTGAGCTCTTCGCCGGCGAGGAATATCTGGCCCTGGTGCGGGTTTTCCAGCAGGTTGATGCAGCGCAGGAAGGTCGACTTGCCGGAGCCGGACGAGCCGAGGATGGAGATCACGTCGCCGTCGCGCGCGGTGAGGGAGATGCCCTTGAGGACCTCGAGGTCGCCGTAGCGTTTGTGCAGATTGCGGATTTCCAGCGCGGGCGCGGCCTCGGCCATGGGGGGTCCTCTAACTTGTGCGGATGCGCTCCGGCTGTGGCTTGGCCTTCCTGGCATGGCGCCACGCTAGCATAGCGTTTCGCTGACCGCCAAGCCGTTTGCTGGGCGCGGATGGCGCCGCGGGTCACGGGTGTCGCCTGGCTGCAGTTGCCTGTCGCGCGGATACAACAACCTCAGCTGTGCGGTGCCTGAACGCAAGGGCTGGTCCGCGCCGTCCATGGCGCGCGGTTGCAGCCGGCAGGGCCCGTTGGTGCGGATTTAGAAGCTGACCTGATAGCCGAGGGTGAAGGTGCGCCCGCGCCCCTTGAACAGCTGGTCGTCGCGGCTGCTGGCCGCCTGGGCGTAGTAGGTCAGGTAGTCGCGGTTGAACAGGTTCTCGATGCCCAGGCTGACCTCGCCCACCGGCAGGCGATAGCCGAGCGAGGCGTCGACCAGGCTGTAGCCGTCGAAGTTCAGGTCCGGGTCGTCGAAGCCGCGGCTGGCGTAATGGTTGGCCTGGATCAGGCTGTGCAGCTTGTCGTTCCAGTTCGCCTGCCAGCTCAGGCCGTAGCGATCCGGAGAGATGTTGGCGCCGTCCAGGTCGGTGTCGACCTTGCCGTCGCCATCGGTATCCGACTCGCCGTCGAGCTGAGCGTAGCTGGCCTGCAGGCGATGCACGGCGTCGACCTGCCAACCGGCGCTGGCCTCGACACCGTCGATCTCGGTGCGCTCGCGGCGTACCTGGTAGAAGCTGCCGACGTTCTCCAGGCGCGAGCCGAGGTCGGAGTCGGACTCGAAGTAGCTGATTTCGGCATCGAAGGGGCCATGGTTGAAGCGCAGGCCGATCTCGCGGTTGTCGGTGACGATCGGCTGCAGGTCGAGGAAGCTGTCGACGCTCTGCCCGGGCTGGCTGATGCCGCGCAGCACGCGGCCGACGTCGGGCATGCCGAAGCCTTCCGAGTAGTTGGCGAAGACCTGCGCCCAGGCGCTGGCCTGGAACACCAGGCCGGCGTTGTACAGGGTCTCCTCGAAGTCGGGGGTGCCGCCCTCGACGCTGACGCCGCCGCCGGCCGAGGCGATGGTGCGGAAGCTGTCGACCTCCAGTTCGGCGAACTCGTGGCGCACGCCGCCGTGCAGGGTCAGGCGCTCGGTGGCGCGCAGCTCGGCCTGGAGGAAGGGCGCGAGGTTCTTGAACACGGTTTCCGGGACCCACTCGCGGTCGGTGGCGATCAGCATCTGGCTGGTGGTGTTCTGCAGGAAGTCGAGGCCGCCGGTGAGCTTGAGGTAGCCGTCGAACAGGCCGTCGCGGCTGAGGCTGAGCTTGCCACCGTACTTGTCCGACTCGTTCTGCGACTGGTCGAACAGGGTGCCGGCCGGGGCGATCGCCGGGTCCTGGAAACTGGCCAGGATGCCGCCGCCGTAGCGGGCGCGGAAGCGCTGGCTGTACAGCTGGGCGCTGAGCAGGTTGCCGCCCAGGTCGCTGTGCTTGTAGCTCAGGCTGCTGGCCAGCACCTCGTTCTGCGGCGCCTTGCCCAGCGGCTGGCCCTTGCGCGAGGTGGTCGGGATGCCGGCGTCGCGGTCGCCCGGCACGTTGACGTAGTCGTGCTCGCCTTCGAGCTGGAAGCGGTTGACCATCAGCTCGAGGTTCTGCTCTTCGTCCAGCCAGTAACCCAGCTTGAGCAGCAGGTCGTTGCTGCTGGAGTCCATGATGTCGCCCTGGGTGTCGTCGACGCCGATCAGCTCGCCGTCGCCGTCGTAGAACATGCCGCGGGTCTGGCCGCTGATGGCCGCCAGGTAATCCCAGTTGCCCTGGTTGCCCTCGACCCGGTAATCCAGCTTGTAGCCCATGCCTGCGCCGTCGAAGTCATCCGCGGCCTCCAGGCTGGCGCCGGCGTGCTGCTTGAGGGTGCCGCCCTGCGGGCGCCGGGTGACGTAGTTGATGATCCCGCCGGTGGCGCCCAGGCCGTGCTCGGCGCTGGCACCGTGGATCACCTCGATGCGCTCGACCATCGCCAGGTCGATGGTGTAGCCGTCGCGGCCACCGGCGCGCAATGGGGTGGACTGCGGCACGCCGTCGATCATCACCAGGGCGGTGCGGCCGCGGAAGGTCTCGCCGGCGTTGCTCAGCTTCTGCCGGCTGGGAGAGTAGGAGGGGATCAGGTTGCTCAACACCTGGCCGTGGTCGCGGGTGATGGCCAGCTGCTGGTCGAGCTGCTCGCGGGTGATGATGGTGATCTTCTGCGGCGTCTTGCCGACTTCGCTGTGGCCACGGGTGGCGCTGATGGTCATGGCGTCCAGCTCCACGGCGGGTTCGGCGAACGCCGGCAGGCCGGGGAGGCTCAGGCTGGCGAGGGAAATGGCGAGACAGAGTCGGGATTTGCGCAACACGCGGACGCTCCAGTGCGGGGAAAGTTCGGCGCGAAATCTAAACTAAGTGCGAATCTTTTGCATTAGTAATTGAGTATCGATGCGGCGCTGAAAAAGAGCGGCGCGATCGGAGAAGGGAGGAGGGTGCTGGGCCTGAAAAGCAAAAAGCCCCAGCACATGGCTGAGGCTTTTCGTTCGGTATTAGTGGTGCCCAGGGACGGAATCGAACCGCCGACACGGGGATTTTCAATCCCCTGCTCTACCGACTGAGCTACCTGGGCAACGGGGCGCTATTAGACGGATTTGAAGGGTGGGTGTCAAGCGTGAGTTCGAAAAATATTTAATTAATACGGGCGCTTAGGTTCAGGCAGGGGAAAAGGGGGGGTGCGCTCGTGTAGCCCGGATGCAATCCGGGGGCGATTTTTCAGGTGTCGGGTTTTCCCGGATTACGCCTGTGGCTAATCCAGGCTACGAACCGTGGGAGGCGCTTCAGCGGCGAGCTTCCAGCGGCGGCTGTCGCGGCTGAAGCGGAGCGCCGCCCGGCCCCTCCCACATTGGGTCACTCGCTGGGCGGCACGTAGCCTTCGGCCTTGGCGTATTCCTCGCCGGAGAAGAACTTGTCCATCTCGGCCTGGAGGAACTTGCGGTCCTCGGCGTTCATCATGTTCAGGCGGCGCTCGTTGATCAGCAGGGTCTGGTGCTTCTGCCATTCGTCCCAGGCTTGCCTGGAGACGTTGTTGTAGATGTCTTCGCCCTTGGCGCCCGGGTAGGGCGGGCGGTCCAGGCCGGGCAGTTCCTGCTGGTACTTGCGGCACATCACGGTACGGGTCATGGCGTCTCTCCTGCTTTCAGGGCGTCGGCCGCGCGCTTGAGCAGCTTCTTCACCGGGGCGGCGAGACCCAGGCGCGGCGGGGTGGCGAGGTTATACCAGAGCCAGTCGGCCTCGGCCACGCCGTCGCCGGCGCCTTCGACGCGGATCAGCCAGGGTTCGATGGCCAGCTGGAAGTGGCTGAAGGTGTGGGTCAGGCCGTTCAGCTCGCGGCGCTCGCCGAGGCGCAGGGCGTGGCGGCTGGCGAGGGGTTCGAGTGCGTCCAGGCCGTCCAGCTCCGGCAGGCTCCACAGGCCGCCCCAGAGGCCGCTGGATGGGCGGCGATAGAGCAGGATGGCGCCGTCGCGGTTGGCCAGGATCGGCATCAGGGTGCGCTTCTGCGGCAGCGCCTTGCGCGGCTTGGCGATCGGGTAGCGGATCTCCAGGCCGAGCAGGTGGGCCTGGCAGCCGCGCTTGAGCGGGCAGAGCAGGCAGCTGGGCTTGCTGCGGGTGCAGAGGGTGGCGCCCAGGTCCATCATCGCCTGGGTGTAGTGGTTGACCCGTGCCTGCGGGGTGAAGCGCTCGGCCACCTCCCACAGCTGCCTGGCGACTTTCGGCTCGCCGGGATAACCCTCCTGGGCCACGTAGCGCGCCAGTACACGCTTGACGTTGCCGTCGAGGATCGGCGCGCGCAGGCCCATGCTCAGGCTGGCGATGGCGCCGGCGGTGGAGCGGCCGATGCCGGGCAGCGCCGTCAGCGCCTCGAGGTCGCGGGGGAACTCGCCGGCGTGCTCGGCCATGACGATCCGCGCGGTCTTCTGCAGGTTCCGCGCGCGGGTGTAGTAGCCGAGGCCGGTCCACAGGTGCAGCACCTCGTCTTCCGCCGCCTCGGCCAGTGCCTGCACGCTGGGGAGGGCGGTCATGAACCGCTCGAAGTAGCCGAGCACGGTGCCGACCTGGGTCTGCTGCAGCATGATTTCCGAGACCCAGACGCGGTAGGGGCTGATGCCCTGTTGCCAGGGCAGGTCCTTGCGTCCGTGGCGGTCGTACCAGTCGAGCACCGCAGTGGAAAATTGCGTGGGCCTCATTGGTTGAACAGGCCCTTGAGCGCGTCCTTCAGTTCCGGGCTGACCTTGTCGCCGAGTTTTTCCTCGAGCTTCTCGGTCAGCTTGCCGCCAGCCAGCTTGGCGGCGACCTTGCCCAGGCCATCCTGGTCCAGGCGGCAGGCCTTGGCGCCGAGTTCCAGCGGGCCGCGGCAGCGCAGTGGCCACTCGATGCCGACGTAGCGCTCGTTGACCTGGCAGGCCGGGTCGGGCATTTCCCGCTTGTCGCCTTCGAGGGTGACGCCGGCGCGGTAGTCCAGGCCGAGCACGCGCAGGTCGAGGTCGCCGTTGCCGCTGACCGCCAGACCGGGAATGCGCGCCTTGAGGTCCGGGTTGTTGGCCACGCCGTTATGCAAGGTCAGGTTGCCTTGCAGGGTTTCGAACGGCGTGTCCTTGCTGCGCGGCTCGCCGCTGAGCACCTTGCGGTTGAGGGTGGCGATGCCGCGGCACAGTTGCTGTTCCAGGTTGGCGTCGACCAGTACGCCGTCGTTGAGGACGAAGCTGGCGCTGCCGTTGAGGCCCTCGATCCAGGCTTTCTGGCTGTTGCCGCTGGTGCTGAGGTTGCTCCGCAGGTCGAGCAGGCCCTTGAGCGGGGAGGGGCGCTGCTCGCTCTTGAGGAAGGGCTCGACCGGGATGCGGCTCAGGCGTTTCTGCAGGCTGAGCAGCGGCACGGCCGGGCGTACGTCGATGCTCGCCTTGGCCTCGAAGTTGCCGTCGCCGAGCTTGCCGCGCAGCTCTTCCAGGCTCAGCAGGCCGCCGCGGCTGTTGGCCTTGAGGCTGAGGTCGACGATGGCTTGTTGCTCCGCGGTGAGTTGCGCGAGGCTCAGGGCCAGCTGCAGGTCGAGCTTGCGCAGCTGGTCGATCGGCAGCATCGGCGCGGCGCTCCAGGCCTGCTGGGTCGGGGCCTTGGGCAGCGGTGTGCTGCCATTCTGCCCGGCTTCGGCGATGCTCTCCTTGACCTCGGCCTGGCGCGCGCTGGTGTCCTGGCTGTCCTTGGCTTTTGCCGGCCGGTAGCGGTCGAGGTCCAGGCGGTCGCCCTTGAGTTGCACGCGCAGGGCCTGCTTGGCCAGGTCGGCGACGGCGATCTGGCCGCTGAAGCTGCTGTCGTCGAGCTTCAGCTGCAGTTCTTCCAGGCTCAGGCTGTTCGGGCTGCCGCTCAGGCGGGTGACCAGTTCGAACTGGCCGAGGGCGTTCTCGTCGCGCATCGGCGGCAGCTTCTGGCCGATGCCGGTGAGGAACTCGCGCAGGTTGAGCGGGGCGATGGACAGGCCGCCGGCCAGCTTGGGGTCTTTATCCAGGTCGCGCACCTTCAGTTCGCCGAGCGCGCGCAGCTGGTTGGCCGAGACTTTCAGGCTGTTCCATTCGGCGACCTGGGCGGCCAGGTCGACCAGCAGCTGGCCCTGGGCGGAGTAGGTCAGGGTCTGCCCGTCGAAGGGTTCGCCGGAGGCTTCGCCGGAAAGCTTGAGGTCTTCCAGCTGGTAGCGCTTGAGCGCGCGGTCGAAGCGCAGCTCGCCCAGCAGCTCGCTGCGCGCGCGCATGACCGGCTGGTTGGTGCCGAAGAAGGCGCTGAGCTTGACCGGGATGTTCGCCCCTTCGCGGATCGCCCCGGTGGTCAGCTGGATGCTTTCCGCGCTGAATTGCTGGTCTTTCTGCGCGTCGCGGTAGTCGATGCGCGCGCTGTTGACGATCAGGCTGTCGATATCCAGTTTGATCGGTTGGGCGCTCGGCGCCGGGGCCGGCGGCGCTTCGCCGGGGGCCTCGGCGGGCGCCGTGCTCGTCGCGTCGGGCGTGGCCTTGGCCGCCTGTGGCGGACGGCCGACGTCTTCCCAGTTGCCGTGGCCTTTCTCGTCGCGCTGCAGGTTCAGGTTGAGGCCGTCGATGCGGATGTCGCTCATCTGCACTTCCTTGCGCAGCAAGGGCAGCACGCGCACGGAGAGGCCGAGCAGGCGCAGGTCAGCGAAGGGCTGCTCGGGGGTGCTGGCGCTGGCCAGGGTGGCGTCGGTCAGCTCCAGGCCGAGCCAGGGGAACAGGCTCCAGCCGATGTCGCCATTGAGGGTCAGCTCGAGGTTGGCCTTGTCGCGGGCCAGCTGACGGATCTCGTCCTTGTAGTCGTTGGGATCGAACAGGTGGGTCAGGGCGAAGCCCAGGGCCACGATGATCAGCAACAGTCCGAGGAAAAACAGACCCAGGATTTTGCCGAGCGCTTTCATGGACGAGTCCTTGTTTGGAGTGACGAAAGGTAGGCCGCCGAGTATAGCGCCTGCCCGATCAAAGGGCTTGGGCCACGCGTTCGGCGATGGCCAGGCTGGCGGTCAGGCCGGGGGATTCGATGCCGAACAGGTTGACTAGCCCGGGCAGGCCGTGTGCGGCAGGGCTTTGGATCAGGAAGTCGGCGGGCGGTTCCCCTATGCCTGCGAGCTTGGGCCGGATGCCGCTGTAGCCGGGCGCCAGGCGTGCGCCATCGAGCCCTGGGTAGTAGCGGCGGATGGCCGCGGCGAACGGCTCGCGCAGCTGTTCGTCGACCCGGTAGTCGAGGCTGTCGAGGTAGCGGGTGTCCGGGCCGAAGCGCAGCTGGCCGGCGAGATCGAGGGTGGCGTGGATGCCCAGGCCGGCGGCGTTGGCTTCCGGCAGCGGGTAGATCAGGTGCTGGAATGGCGAGCGGCCGCTGTAGCTGAAGTAGCGCCCCTGGCACAGGTGCAGCGGCGGGATCTGCGCGCTGGCCAGGCCGGCGGTGTGCTGCGCCAGTTGCTGGGCGAACAGGCCGCCGGCGTTGACCACGCGCTGGGCCCTGAGCCGAAAGGGCTCGCCGGCGCTGCTGCCGCTGGCGATCCAGCCGTCGCCGTCGGTTTCGAGCCGATCGACGCGCGTCTGCAGCACCAACTGCGCGCCGCGCTGCTCCGCGGCGGCGAGCAGCGACTGCAGGTAGGCGTGGCTGTCGATGATCCCGGTGCTCGGCGACAGCAGCGCGGCGACGCCGCGCAGCGCCGGCTCCAGGCGCTGCAGCCGGGCCTGGCTCAGTGCCTGCAGGTCGTGCACGCCACAGGCAGCGGCATTCTGCGCCAGGGCATCGAGCTGGCTGTGCTCGGCCGCGCTGACCGCGACCAGCAGCTTGCCGATGCGCCGGTGCGCCACCTGCTGCTGCGCGCACCAGGCGTACAGGCGCTCGCGGCCTTCCAGGCAGAGTTCGGCCTTGAGCGAACCGGGCGCATAGTAGAGGCCGGCATGGATCACCTCGGAATTGCGGCTGGAGGTGTGGCTGCCGATCAGCTTTTCCGCCTCGACCACCAGGGTGCTCCGCTGCGGGCTGGCCAGGCGTGCGGCGCAGGCCAGGCCGAGGGCCCCGGCGCCGATAATCAGGGTGTCGATACTGTCCATGGCGTGTTCGGTGCTGGGCTTTGGCGGGTTTGGCTGCCGCCAGGCGTGGCGGTCAGCGTTAGGCTGTGGAGCATAACAAGAAGTTTGAGGTGGCTATGAACGTCGCGGTCATGGCGTTTCCGCTGTACATCCTGCTGATGCTGCTGGAGCTGGCCTACGAGCGGCATTCCGGGCGGCACACCTATCGCCTGGCCGACGCCAGCACCAGCATCAACACCGCGGTGCTGCGGGTGTTGCTGGAGGGGCCGTTGCGCCTGTTGCTGATCCTGCCCTACGCCTGGCTGTACGCGCATGCGCGGCTGTTCGACTGGGAGGCCAGTTCGCCCTGGCTGTGGCTCGGCGGCTTCGTTGCCGTGGATTTCTGCTTCTACTGGGCGCACCGCAGCCTGCACCGCTACAACCTGTTGTGGGGCGCGCACCAGCCGCACCATTCCAGCGAGGATTTCAACCTCTCCACCGCCCTGCGCAAGGGCGCCGTGCAGACCGCCTTCGACTGGCCGTTCTACCTGCCGCTGGCGCTGCTCGGCGTACCGCTGCCGCTGTTCCTGCTGTTGTTGGGGCTGCAGCTGGCCTACCAGTTCTGGATTCACACCCAGCACATCGGCCGGCTCGGCTGGCTGGAGCGGGTGCTGGTCACCCCGTCGCTGCACCGCGTGCACCACGGGCAGAACGCCTGCTACATCGACAAGAACCACGGCGGCGTGTTCATCCTCTGGGACCGGCTGTTCGGCACCTACGCCGAGGAGCGCGAGCCGGTGCGCTACGGGGTGACCACGCCGGTCAACACCTTCGATCCGATCCGTTTGCAGTTCAGCTGGTGGCGCCTGCTCTGGCTGGATGCGCGGGCCACCCGCTGCTGGTGGGACAAGCTGCGCTTGTGGTGGATGCCCACCGGCTGGCGCCCGCAGGATGTGCGGGAGCGGCCCTGGCCGGCAATGGGTGCGGAGAAGTTCGCGCAGCCCTGTCCGGCCAGCCTGAGGGCATACGCCTTCGTCCAGTTCCTGGCGATCAATGCGCTGGCCCTGGGCTTTCTCGCCAGCGTGCAGCGCGCGGCGCCGTGGGAGCCGTGGCTGCTGGTGCTGGCGATCCTGGCTGGATGCGTCAGCCTGGGCCTGCTGTTCGAGGGCAAGCGCGCGCTGTGGCGGTGGGAGGGGCTGCGCCTGCTGGTACTGGCGGGGCTGGCGCTGGCCTGGGGGCTGTGGCTGGCGCCGGGGCAGTGGTGGCTGGGGCTGATCCTGGCCGGATGTTGTCTGGTCAGTTTGCTGTGGCTGGGCTGGCTGGCG
Organism: Pseudomonas benzenivorans; assembly: GCF_900100495.1. GTDB lineage: Bacteria > Pseudomonadota > Gammaproteobacteria > Pseudomonadales > Pseudomonadaceae > Aquipseudomonas > Aquipseudomonas benzenivorans. The sequence goes on along the minus strand of NZ_FNCT01000023.1, from coordinate 5,799 downwards.
ACGCGGCCTAGGCTGGCACTGCTGTCGTAACCCGCAAGCGACACGGCCGTAGGGTGCGCGGGCCGCCTAGGCGGTGTCCACCAACTGCCGGCGAAGCACAGTGCGCGCGGCGCACCCTACCGAAGTCGCCTTAGTAGCTGTCCAGCGGCAGGCCGCTGCGCGCGGCTAGCGCCTGGCATTCCAGATGATCCTTGGGCGCCGCCAGGTGCAGCGGCTGGCCGGCCGCCAGGGCCAGGCGCCGCGCCTCGTCGAGCAGGCGCCGGGCCACGCCGCGCTGGCGGGTGATGCTGCGCACGCATAGGTGCGACAGGCGCCAGCAGTCTGCGCCGGGGGTCAGCAGCGCGGCGCCGAGCAGGCGGTCGTTGAAGCGCCCGGCGATCAGGCGGCCACCGTCGATGCCGCTGTCGATCAGCGCCTGCGCGCTGGGGTAGGGGGCGAGCAGCCAGACCGGGGCGTCGGCATAGATCTTCGCCAGATCGAGGCGGTCCTGGGCGGACGGCGGGTTCACGGTTTCGACGACAATCGGCATTGGCTTCCCCTGGTAAGCGGCGGCGCAGTGTAAGGCTTCGGCCGCAGGCCGCGATAGCCCGGCCTGTCGACCGCCGCCGGTAGCCGCCCAGGCCCTGGGCCGCCTATAATGTCGACCCTTTCGCACAACGATTTTGTGGAGCAGGTGATGGCCGAACGTACGGCATTCGTCGAGCGCAACACCCTGGAGACCCAGATCAAGGTCTCGATCAACCTGGACGGCAGCGGCAAGGCGCGCTTCGACATCGGCGTGCCCTTCCTCGAGCACATGCTCGACCAGATCGCCCGTCACGGCCTGATCGACCTGGATATCGAGTGCAAGGGCGATCTGCATATCGACGATCACCACACCGTCGAAGACGTCGGCATCACCCTCGGCCAGGCCTTTACCAAGGCCATCGGCGACAAGAAGGGCATGACCCGCTACGGCCACTCCTACGTGCCGCTGGACGAGGCGCTGTCGCGCGTGGTGATCGACTTCTCCGGCCGCCCCGGCCTGCAGATGCACGTGCCCTTCACCCGCGCGGTGGTTGGCGGCTTCGATGTCGACCTGTTCCAGGAATTCTTCCAGGGCTTCGTCAATCACGCTTTGGTGTCCCTGCATATCGACAACCTGCGCGGCAGCAACACCCATCACCAGATCGAGACGGTGTTCAAGGCCTTCGGCCGCGCCCTGCGCATGGCCGTCGAACTGGACCCGCGGATGGCCGGACAGATGCCCTCGACCAAGGGCGTGCTCTGATGCAGACGGTCGCTGTTATCGATTACGGCATGGGCAACCTGCATTCGGTGGCCAAGGCCCTGGAGCACGTCGGCGCCGGCCGGGTGCTGGTGACCAGCGATGCCCAGGTGATCCGCGAAGCCGACCGGGTGGTGTTCCCCGGGGTCGGCGCGATCCGCGATTGCATGGCCGAGATCCGTCGCCTGGGCTTCGACGAGCTGGTCCGCGAAGTCAGCCAGGACCGGCCGTTCCTCGGCATCTGCGTGGGCATGCAGGCCTTGCTCGAGCGTAGCGAGGAGAACGACGGAGTCGACTGCATCGGCCTGTTCCCCGGCCAGGTGCGTTTCTTCGGCAAGGGCCTGGTGGAAGACGGCCAGCCGTTGAAGGTGCCGCACATGGGCTGGAACGAGGTCACCCAGGCGGTCAAGCACCCGCTCTGGCACGACATCCCGGACCTGGCGCGCTTCTACTTCGTGCACAGCTACTACGTCGAGGCCGGCAACCCGCGGCAGGTGGTTGGCCGCGGTCACTACGGCAAGGATTTCGCCGCGGCGCTGGCCGACGGTTCGCGCTTCGCCGTGCAGTTCCACCCGGAGAAGAGCCATACCCACGGCCTGCAATTGCTGCAGAATTTCGCCGCCTGGGATGGGCGCTGGTAACCCATCAGTCCCCCTGGTTCGTACACTAATCGTGCTTGGCACAAGCATCAGGACATGACAAGGCAATGCTGATTATTCCCGCTATCGATCTGAAAGACGGCGCTTGCGTGCGCCTGCGCCAGGGCCGCATGGAAGACTCCACGGTGTTCTCCGACGACCCGGTGAGCATGGCCGCCAAATGGGTGGAGGGTGGTTGCCGCCGCCTGCACCTGGTCGACCTGAATGGCGCCTTCGAAGGCCAGCCGGTCAACGGCGAGGTGGTCTCCGCCATCGCCCGGCGCTACCCGCAGCTGCCGATCCAGATCGGCGGCGGCATCCGTTCGCTGGAAACCATCGAGCATTACGTCAAGGCCGGGGTCAGCTACGTGATCATCGGCACCAAGGCGGTCAAGCAGCCGGAGTTCGTCGCCGAGGCGTGCCGGGCCTTCCCGGGCAAGGTCATAGTCGGCCTGGACGCCAAGGACGGTTTCGTCGCCACCGATGGCTGGGCCGAGGTCAGCAGCGTGCAGGCGGTCGACCTGGCGCGGCGTTTCGAGGCCGACGGCGTGTCCGCGATCGTCTACACCGACATCGCCAAGGACGGCATGATGCAGGGCTGCAACGTCGAGGCCACCGCGGCCCTGGCCGCCGCCAGCCGCATCCCGGTGATCGCCTCCGGCGGCATCCACAACCTCGGCGACATCGACAAGCTGCTGGCGGCCAAGGCGCCGGGCATCATCGGTGCCATCACCGGCCGGGCGATCTACGAAGGCACCCTGGACGTGGCCGAGGCCCAGGCCTTCTGCGACAGTTACAAAGGCTGAGGTAGGGTGCGCGGCGCCGCCTAGGCTGCGCGCACCGCTGACGGGTTACTGGTGCGCACGGCGCACCCTACGGGAACACTCTTATGGCACTGGCTAAGCGCATCATCCCCTGCCTCGACGTGGACAACGGCCGCGTGGTCAAGGGCGTCCAGTTCGAGAACATCCGCGACGCCGGCGACCCGGTGGAGATCGCCCGCCGCTACGACGAGCAGGGTGCCGACGAGATCACCTTCCTCGACATCACCGCCAGCGTCGACGGCCGCGACACCACCCTGCATACGGTCGAGCGCATGGCCAGCCAGGTGTTCATCCCGCTTACCGTCGGTGGTGGCGTGCGCAGCGTGCAGGACATCCGCAACCTGCTGAATGCCGGCGCCGACAAGGTCTCGATCAATACCGCCGCGGTGTTCACCCCGGAGTTCGTCGGCGAGGCCGCCGCGCGCTTCGGCTCGCAGTGCATCGTGGTGGCTATCGACGCGAAGAAGGTCTCCGGCCCGGGCGAAACCCCGCGTTGGGAAATCTTCACCCACGGCGGGCGCAAGCCGACCGGGCTGGATGCGGTGCTCTGGGCGAAAAAAATGGAAGACCTCGGTGCCGGCGAGATCCTCCTGACCAGCATGGATCAGGACGGCGTGAAGAGCGGCTACGACCTCGGCGTCACCCGCGCCATCTCGGAAGCCGTGGGCATCCCGGTGATCGCCTCGGGTGGCGTCGGCAATCTCGAGCACCTGGCCGCCGGCATCCTCGAAGGCAAGGCCGACGCCGTGCTGGCCGCGAGCATCTTCCACTTCGGCGAATACACCGTGCCGGAAGCCAAGGCCTACCTGGCCAGCCGCGGCATCGTGGTGCGCTGATCCGCTGCCGCCGGTCGAGGCTGGGAGCGAGTCGACAGCGCCAGCCGGTGCGCTGCGCTAGAGTGGCGGCCAACCTCTGCCGATCCGTGGCGCGGGGGAAATACAGAAATGCGCCATTCCTGGTCCTCCAGCGGACCGGGCGGGCGGCACTCCCCGGGCCGAGGCTGGGCGCGGGTGACAGGGCTGAGTATGCTGCGGCGCTCTGCCCTTACCAAGAAGAAGAGAATTCCTATGTGCAAACGCCTGCTGTTTGCGCTGGTTGGCACCTTTGTGGTGCTGGCCGGCGGTGCCCGCGCCGAAGTGGATGCCAATTACCGCATGGTGCTGCTGACGGAAAACTTCCCGCCCTACAACATGGCGATCAACGGCAAGAATTTCGCCCAGGAAGACAATCTCGACGGCATCGCCGTGGATATCGTGCGCGAGATGTTCAAGCGTGCCGGTATCCCCTACAACCTGACCCTGCGCTTCCCCTGGGACCGCATCTACAAACTGGCGCTGGAAAAGCCGGACTATGGGGTGTTCGTCACCGCGCGCCTGCCCGAGCGCGAGGCGCTGTTCAAATGGGTCGGCCCGATTGGCCCGGATGACTGGGTGCTGCTCGGCAGGAGCGACAGCCCGATCACCCTGAGCAGCCTGGAGCAGGCCAAAGGCTACAAGGTCGGCGCCTACAAGGGCGACGCCATCGCCGCGCACCTGATCCAGCAGGGGCTGCAGCCGATCACCGCGCTGCGCGACCAGGAAAACGCCAAGAAGCTGATGGCCGGGCAGATCGACCTGTGGGCCACCGGCGATCCGGCGGGGCGCTACCTGGCCAAGCAGGAAGGCATTGCCGGGCTGAAAACCATCCTGCGCTTCGACAGCGCCGAACTGTACCTGGCCCTCAACAAGCAAGTGCCGGACGAGGTGGTACAGAAGCTGCAAGCTGCGCTGGAGCAGATGCGCAGCGAAGGCTTGGTCGACGACATCCTCAACAGCTATCTGTAAAACGGAACTCCGCAGGTTGGCCACAAGCCGGGCTGCCGCTAGCCATAACCACAATACATGCGAGCGGGAAGACTTATGTTGAAAATAATCAAAAGCGGTTTGTTGTTCGGGCTTCTCCTCAGCGCCTGCGCGGCCCATGCCGAGTTGCCCTATGGCTACAAGGTGGTGTTGCTGACCGAGAACTTCCCGCCGTTCAATATGTCGGTCGACGACAAGAACTTCGCCCGCGACGACGGCATCGACGGCATCAGCGCCGAGATCGTCCGGGCGATGTTCAAGCGCGCCGGCATCGACTACAGCCTGAGCCTGCGCTTCCCCTGGGACCGGTTGTACCGGCTGACCCTGGACAAGCCCAACTACGGCCTGTTCTCCACCACCTTCACCGCCGAGCGCCAGCCGCTGTTCAAGTGGGTCGGGCCGCTCGCCAAGACCGGTTGGGTGCTGCTCGCCGCGCCGGGCAACAACCTCAGCGTGGCCAGCTTGAAAGAGGCGGCGCAATACCGGATCGGTGCCTACAAGAACGATGCGGTCAGCCAACATCTGGAAAGCCAGGGAATGGCGCCGGTCAACGCGCTGCGCGACCAGCAGAACGTGCAGAAGCTGATCAAGGGGCAGATCGACCTGTGGGCCACCACCGACCCGGTCGGCCGCTACCTGGCCAAGCAGGAAGGTGTCAGCGGCCTGACCACCGTGCTGCGTTTCAATGAGGCCGAGCTGTACCTGGCGCTCAACAAGGACACCCCGGACGAGGTGGTGCAGCGCCTGCAGAAGGCCCTGGACGAGTTGCGCAGCGAAGGCTTCATCGAGGACATGACCAACAGCTACCTGTAACCGGCGATTCGCGCAGGCAAGAAAAAGCCCGGCACTGGCCGTAATGCTGTTCACTTAAGCATTTGAGCCCCCGGCGGGGCTTCCCCGAAAATCCGATGCCAGACTCTGTCATCGGATTTTTTTATGTCTCTCCAACAGCAACTGCTCGATCTAGGCGAACTGTTCAACTTCTCCGATCTGAGCACCTTCACCCAGAACATTCCGATCGAGTGGGTGGCGTCCGCGCTGGACCTTTCCGCCCAGGCCACCATACGGCGTCGGCGCCTACCCAGCGATCAGGTGCTCTGGCTGGTGCTTGGCATGGCCTTGTTCCGCGACGAGCCGGTCCATGAGGTAGCGCGGCGCCTGAACATCTGTGCCCAGGGCCTGGCCTCTCACGATCTGCTGGCCAGAAGCGGTGTCACCGAGGCGCGCAG
>NZ_FNCT01000019.1 GCF_900100495.1 Pseudomonas benzenivorans | reverse complement strand
GTTATCCAGGCCCAGGCGGTACTGGTAGGCGGTGGCGGTCAATTCTGGCATGACCACGTACTGGGCATTCAGCAGGTGGCTGTGGCCTTCGATATTGGCCGGGTTGGCCGGGGTGTCGTACTTGCCGTTGTCGGGGCCGAAGATACTGTTGATGTTGTCGATGTAGGCGTAGGTCAGGGTCAGGCCGTCCAGCGGCTTGAGCTGGCCGAGCACGCCGTCGTAGGTCTGCTCGTTCTGCCGCCAGGCGACGCCACCGACGAAGCGCTGGTTGTCCAGGTTGATGCGCTGGCGGCCGAGCACGGCGTTGCCCAGGGTGTGGTCGTAGCGCAGCAGGGCCTGGTTGATCTCGCTGCCGTCCGGGTCGGCGACCACCGAATACTCGCTCTGGCCGTTGCGGGTGCTGTTGTAGGCGGCGTCGCCGATGCGGCTGACGTTGTCGGCTTCGACCAGCGCGGAGAGGCCGTACCACTTGCCGCTCTGGAAGCCGACGCGGGTGCGCAGGGTCTGGGCGTTGGCGTGCTTGAGGGCGTTGTCCTGGTCGACGTGCTCGTAGCGGTAGCGCGCATCGAGGATCGGCTTGCCCTGGCTGAACAGGTTGCTGAAGTCCTCCGCGGCGAAGGCGGCGTGGCTGAGGGTGGTGCCGGCGATAGCCAGCGACAGCAGGGACGGTTTCATCATGCGCATAGCGGTCTTTCCTGTTGGCCAAATAACGCAAAAAAAAACGTCACGGCGCCCGTGCCTCCTGAAGGAGGTAGGGTGCGGTGACGTCGTTGTCGGTTGTGTGGCAGACACGCCGTTGTGCTGACCGGGATGGGGCCTAGCAGGCCGCGTGCCAGGATACGCAAGCAATTGATTATTATGAGATTGATGTGTTTTCTAAGAACACTTTGCGATTGATTGATGCACTGATCCTGCTCATTGCGCATTGAGACGGTGCAGCTGTATCGCCGTATTCATCTCTGCCTGTAGGGGGAATCCGAGGACTGATTGCGGCATCCTCGCAGGTCCCACGGATCAGGAGTCCTACCCATGCAGCTCGAATTTCATCAGGTCGACGCCTTCAGCAGCCGGCCCTTCAGCGGCAATCCGGCGATGGTCTATCGGCTGGACGCCTGGCTCAGCGACAGCCTGATGCAGCAGATCGCCGCCGAGCACAACCTGGCGGAAACCGCATTCCTGGTGAAGGAGGGCGCGTACTGGCACATCCGCTGGTTTACCCCCAAGGCCGAAGTACCGCTGTGCGGGCATGCCACCCTGGCCAGCGCCCATGCGCTGTTCGAGCTGTATCAGGAGCCGGGAACTGCCATCGATTTCACCTGCCGCTCAGGCGCCTTGCGCGTGACGCGCGAAGCTGAGCGGCTGGTGCTGGATTTTCCAGTGCGCCGGGCCGGTCCCTGTGAGCTGCAGGACCGGGTCGAACAGGCCCTGGGTATGCCGCTGCAGGCCCTATTGGCGCTGCCGGGCGCGCAGGGCATTCAGGAACTGCTGGCCGTTGTGCCTTCGCAGGCGGCGGTACTGGCCTGTCAGCCGGACTTCGCCGCCGTGGCCCGGTTGCCCGGCCTTGGACTGATAGTGACGGCGCCGGGCGAGCGGCACGACTTCGTCTCGCGCTACTTCGCCCCATCGATAGGCATCGACGAGGACCCGGTCACCGGTTCGACCCACTGCATCTTGGTGCCCTACTGGGCCGAGCGCCTGGACAAGCGTCAGCTGAGCGCCTTCCAGTGTTCTGCGCGTGGTGGCGAGCTGCACTGTCGGCTGGAGGGCGAGCGGGTGAAGATCGCCGGCCGGGCGGTGCTGGTCGCCAGTGGACGCTTGCACCTGGGCGAGGCGTAAGGCGCGCCGCGCGACTCAGCTGGCGCTGCTGTAGCGGCGCACGCCGGAATCGGCCAGGTTGACCTGGGCGGCGATGCTGCCGGGGGCGGCGAACACCACCAGGTGGTCGGCGGCGACGCGGATGCCGACGTCCTCGCCCGGCTGGTGGTCGGCGTGGCTGGGGAAGATCGACTCGAGTTGGCTGCCGGTGGCCAGCTGCAGACGATACAGGGTGGCGGCGCCGAGGAAGGTCTTGCCGACGATGCGCGCCTTCAGCTCGCTATCGGGGTCGTAGACGATGTCGTCCGGGCGCAGCAGCACGTCCACCGCACTGCCGGTCGGCCAGGTGTAGGCGCGGTTGCCGCGAATCAGGCCGAGCTCGGTCTGCACCGCATCCGGGCTGAGCAACTGCCCGCGAATGAAGTAGCCCTGGCCGATGAAGCTGGCGACGAAGGGTGTCAGCGGCTCGTGGTAGAGGTTGAAGGGGGTGTCCCATTGCTGCAGGCGACCCTCGTGGAAGACCCCGACATGATCGCTGACGGCGAAGGCTTCCTCCTGGTCGTGGGTCACCAGGATGGCGCTGGTGCCGCGCAGCTTGAGGATATCGCGGACCTCATGGCTCAAGCGCCGACGCAACTCGCCATCGAGGTTGGAGAAGGGTTCGTCGAGCAGCAGCAGGCGCGGCTCCGGCGCCAGGGCTCGGGCCAGGGCGACGCGCTGTTGTTGGCCGCCGGACAGTTCGTGCGGGTAGCGCTTGCCCAGGTGACTGAGCTTGACCAGTTCCAGCAACTCGTCGGTGATGCGTGCGCAGTCGGCGTGCTGGCGGATGCCGAAGGCGACGTTCTCGGCCACGCTCAGGTGCGGGAACAGTGCGTAATCCTGGAACACCATGCCGATTCGGCGCTTCTCCGGCGCCAGGGTGAAGCCGGGGCGCGAGATCACCTCGTCGGCCAGCTGGATCTCGCCTGCGGAGACCGGCTCGAAGCCGGCGATGGCGCGCAGGGTGGTGGTCTTGCCGCAGCCGGAGGGGCCGAGCAGGCAACCGATGTCGCCGGCGTTCAGATGCAGGTTGAGGTCCTGCACGACCCGGTGCTCGTGGTAGCCACAGCTCAGGTCGCGCAGGTTCAGCAGCAGGGGCTGGCTCATGCGTGGTGGTAGGCCGGTTCGACGAGGAATTCCAGCAGCGCCTTCTGCGCATGCAGGCGGTTCTCTGCCTGGTCCCAGGCCGCCGAACGCTGGTCGTCGAGCAGATCCTCGCTGATCTCCTCGCCGCGGTGGGCCGGCAGGCAATGCAGGAACAGCACATCCTCGGCGGCGCTATCGAGCAGTTCGCGGTTGACCTGGTACGGCTTGAACAGCTTGAGGCGTTCGGCGATTTCTTCTTCCTGGCCCATCGAGGCCCATACGTCGGTGCTCACCAGGTGCGCGCCGGCTACCGCTTCGCGCGGGTCACGGACGATCTGCACGCGGTCGCCGGCCTGGGCCAGGAACCCGGCATTCGGCTCGTAGCCCTCGGGACAGGCGACGCGCAGTTGGAAGTCGAATTGCTGCGCCGCCTCTATATAGGAGTTGCACATGTTGTTGCCGTCGCCGATCCAGGCCACGGTCTTGCCGGCGATGCTGCCGCGGTGTTCGAGGAAGGTCTGCATATCGGCCAGCAGTTGGCAGGGATGCAGATCATCGGACAGGCCGTTGATCACCGGTACGCGCGAGTGGGCGGCGAACTCGGTCAGGTTGCTGTGGGCGAAGGTGCGGATCATCACCGCATCGAGCATGCGCGACATGACGATGGCGGCATCGCCGATCGGCTCGCCACGGCCGAGTTGGGTGTCGCGCGGCGAGAGGAAGATCGCCTGGCCGCCGAGTTGGATCATGCCCGCCTCGAAGGACAAGCGGGTGCGGGTCGAGGCTTTTTCGAAGATCATCCCCAGCACGCGGTTCTTCAACGGCTCGAACAGTACGCCGCGGTTGCGCAAGTCCTTCAGCTCGATGCCGCGGCGGATCAGGCTCACCAGTTCGTCCGGCGTGCAGTCCATCAGCGAGAGAAAGTGTCTTGCGCTCATCGTTAACTACCTTTTGACAACAGGGCGCAGGTTCGACGGCCAAGTTTTAACAGGGAAAACGGCAGAACCTGCGGCTGGGGGCCGCACAGTGCGACGAAACGGGGAAGGCGCGATCTTATAAGCAAATGACGAGCAGGCGCAAATTGTCCGGTCGCTTACGGATTATTGGGCGTCGTGTAAGCCTTTGCCTATTTCGTCGTGCGAGATATCACAAAAGCGACATCTTGGCTTGCCCGCTTCGGGGTTGGCTTCTAGGATGCCCGCGCCTTTTCCAGGCAATGCATTGCCCCGCAACGGGGCTTCCATGGAATGTTACGCAAAGGAGTTTTGCATGAAACGCATCGCGTCTATCGCCGCCATCTCGACTTTCGCCCTGTTGACTGGCTGTGCCAGCCAGAACGTCAGCCAGCCGACTGCGCCGCTCAATGGCGAAGTCACCACTGACCTCAAGGCCGATGTGAAGGTCGGCGAGACCATCACCGGTCAATCGTCGGTGAACATCCTGTTCGGCATGTTCAAGCTGGGTGGCGATACCCAGTTCGCCGACGGCGTGACCTACGGTGGTGGCGAAGGTGGTTTTGCCCTGGGGCTCGACCCGGTCGCCACCGCCAAGTCCGCAGCCGCGTTCAAGGCCGTGAAATCCTCCGGTGCCGACCTGATCGTCGCGCCGCGCTACGAAGTAAGCGTGCAGGATTATCTGGTGTACAAGGCGGTCAACGTCAAAGTGACCGGCAACAAAGGCACCGTGACTGCGATTCGTTAAGAGTCGGCAGTCGTTAGCCTGAATCGGCTGGCATGATGCCGGCCGATTCATGAGACGAACGCTGCTAGCGCAGTTCCCCTCCAGTCTCCATAGTCATGTTCGTACCGACCAAAGCAGTCGTCTTGAACAAGAATATGAGGCTAGGCCATGACCAAGACCCTCCATCACCGTGCGTGCCATCTCTGCGAAGCCATCTGCGGCCTGACCATCGAAACCGAGCTGCAAGCTGACGGCTCGAGCCAGATCCGCTCGATCAAGGGCGACGCCCAGGATAGTTTCAGTCGTGGCCATATCTGCCCCAAGGCCGTGGCCTTGCAGGACATCCAGAACGACCCCGATCGCCTGCGCCAGCCGATGCGCCGGGTCGGCAGCGAGTGGCAGGCCATCGACTGGGACGAGGCCTTCGCCCTGGTCGCCGAGCGCTTGAGCGCGATCCAGGAGCGGCATGGGCAGAACGCCGTGGCGGTCTATCAGGGCAATCCGAGCGTGCATAACTATGGCTTGATGACCCACAGCAGTTACTTCCTCGGCCAGTTGAAGACCCGCAACCGCTATTCCGCCACTTCGGTCGACCAGTTACCGCACCACCTGACCAGCCACCTGATGTACGGCCATGGCCTGCTGATCCCGATCCCCGATATCGATCACACCGACTTCATGCTGATCCTCGGTGGCAACCCGCTGGCCTCCAACGGCAGCATCATGACCGTGCCGGATGTGGAAAAACGCCTGAAAGCCATCAAGACGCGTGGCGGCAAGCTGGTGGTGGTCGACCCGCGGCGCAGCGAAACCGCCGCCATCGCCGACCAGCATCTGTTCGTCCGGCCGGGCCAGGACGCGGCGCTGCTGCTGGCCATGCTCAATACCCTGTTCGAGGAGCAGCTGACCGGCGCCAGCCACCTGCCGGTGGCGGGGCTGGACGCGGTGCGCCAGGCCATCGCCGCTTTCACCGCCGAAGCCATGAGCGCGCGCTGTGGCGTGCCGGCCGGGACGATCCGGCAGCTGGCGCGCGACTTCGCCGCCGCCGACAAGGCCGTGTGCTACGGGCGCATGGGCGTGTCGACCCAGGCCTTCGGCTCTCTCTGCCAATGGCTGGTGCAATTGATCAATCTGGTCACCGGCAACCTCGATCGGGTTGGTGGCGCACTCTGCACCGAGCCGGCGGTGGATCTGGTCGCCTCGACCTCGGGTGGGCATTTCAACCGTTGGCAGAGCCGCGTGTCCGGCTTGCCGGAATACGGCGGCGAGCTGCCGGTGGCGGCCCTGGCCGAGGAAATGCTCACGGAAGGCGAGGGGCAGATCCGCGCCCTGGTCACCGTCGCCGGCAATCCGGTGCTGTCCACGCCCAACGGGCGCCAACTGGAACAGGCGCTGGACGGCCTGGAGTTCATGCTCAGCATCGACTTCTATATCAACGAAACCACCCGTTACGCCGACCTGATCCTGCCGCCCACCGCGCCGCTGGAGCACGATCACTACGACACCACCTTCAACCTGTTCGCGGTGCGCAACGTCACCCGCTTCAACCAGGCGGTGCTGGCCAAGCCGATGGGCGCGCTGCACGACTGGGAGATCTTCGTCGGCCTGGCCAAGGCCTTCGCGGCGAAGACCGGCGGCGAGTTGAAGCCGAGCATGGCGCCGGAACAGATGATCGACATGGGCCTGCGCTTCGGCCCCTACGGCGATCGCTCCGAACGCAAATTGTCCTTGGCGACGCTGCGTGATCACCCGCATGGGCTGGACCTCGGCGCACTCAAGCCGAATCTCGGCGGGCGCTTGAAAACTGCGACGCAGCAGGTGCAGGCGGCGCCGGCCATCCTCATCGCAGACCTGCAACGCTTCGCCGCGCAAGCGCTGCCCAAGGCCGGCGAATTGCTGCTGATCGGCCGCCGGCATGTGCGCAGCAACAATTCCTGGATGCACAACTACCACCGCCTGGTGAAAGGCAAGCCACGCCATCAGCTGTTGATGAACCCGGCGGACCTGGCCCAGCGCGGCCTCGTCGACGGCCAGCCGGTGCGGGTGCGTTCGCGGGTCGGGGCGATCGAGGTGGAAGTGGCCGCCAGCGAGGAAATGATGCCCGGCGTGGTCAGCCTGCCGCACGGCTGGGGGCATGCGCGTCCAGGGGTGCAAATGGGCATCGCCAGCGAGCAACCGGGCGCCAGTGCCAACGATCTGACCGATGAGCGCCAGCTCGACAGCCTGTCTGGCAATGCGGCGCTCAATGGCGTGCCGGTTCAGGTGGATGCGGCGTAAGAGCCGTAGCCAGGGTGCAATCCGGGCAATAGCCGCGCGTCATTCTGACGCAGCTCCCGGATCCAGGCTGGTGTGGGGGCGAACCAGCCGAGGCAAGGCCGAGCATTGCGCTCGGCTTTTCGCTACAATGCGGCCACCGTGCCGACCCGTGAGTCGGAAAGTTAAGACCTGAGGTGCCCCATGGATATCATCGAAACCATCAAAGAGCAGATCGCCAACAACACCGTTCTGCTGTACATGAAAGGCTCGCCGAACGCTCCGCAGTGCGGCTTTTCCTCCCGTGCCGCGCAAGTGGTGATGGCCTGCGGCGAGAAATTCGCCTACGTCGACATTCTGCAGAACCCGGAAATCCGCGCCAACCTGCCGAAGTACGCCAACTGGCCGACTTTCCCGCAGCTGTGGGTCGGCGGCGAGCTGGTCGGCGGCAGCGACATCATGGCCGAGCTGTTCGAGAAGGGTGAACTGCAGACCCTGATCAAGAATGCCGTGCACAAAGCCGACGCCTGAGTCGGACTTTCGCCGAGAGACCCCGCCGTGGCGGGGTTTTTTCTGCGTGCGCCAGGCGCAATGGCCGCAGGCAAAAAAACGGGAGCCCATGGCTCCCGTTTTCATATCGGTCGAAAATTATTCGTCCATCTGCGACTGCAGGTAGTTCTGCAGGCCGACCTTGCCGATCAGGTCGAGCTGGGTTTCCAGCCAGTCGATGTGGTCCTCTTCCGAGCAGAGGATATCTTCCAGTAGCTCGCGGCTGGCGTAGTCGCCGATGCTCTCGCAGTAGGCGATCGCTGCCTTCAGGTCGGCGTGGGCCTTGTGCTCGATCTTCAGGTCGCTCTCGAGCATTTCCTGGGTATTCTCGCCGATCATCAGCTTGCCCAGATCCTGCAGGTTCGGCAGGCCTTCGAGAAAGAGGATGCGCTTGACCAGTTTGTCCGCATGCTTCATTTCGTCGATGGACTCGTGGTACTCGTGCTCGCCGAGCTTTTTCAGGCCCCAGTCTTCGTACATCCGCGCATGCAGGAAGTACTGGTTGATGGCGACCAACTCGTTACCGAGGATCTTGTTCAGATGCTGGATGACTTTCTTATCGCCTTTCATGTCCGGGGCTGCCTTGCTGGGAGAGGTGACGTAAAAGTTTGGCCCGATGAATAGGGGCTGTCAAACCTAAGTAATTGAAATCAAATCAAATATCAATAAGAACGGTTGGGCTCTACATTTAAAGCCTAAGCGCTTGAATTACAGGCATAAAAAAACCGGACTCGAGGTCCGGTTTTTTGGCCGTGATGAAATCAGGCGGCGACAAAGCTGGTTGGGTAGGCCAGCGCGTCCTGGCTGCTCTGCACTTCGCTCAGGGTTTCGCGTACCACCTGCTTGGCCAGGCAGGCGCATTTGCCGCATTGGCTGGCTACGCCGAGGGTTTCCCGAACATCGCGATAACTGCAGCAACCTTCATAGATTGCATCGCGGATCTGACCGTCGGTGACACCTTCGCAGAGGCAGACGTACATAGTTGGGGCTCGTCGCATGGGAGTGGCTGGTTGGTGAAGGATACTAATGTTAATGAGAATGCTTGTCAAAGCGTGCTCGCACAAGTTGTGCTGACGGCCGGTGAAAGCTGATGAACGGTCATGCTGGGCCACGTACCCGGCACGCTAGTTCCAGGGGCAAAAGCGGTGGGCGGGGCTCAAAATCGCGGTGTATGATGCTCGGCCGTGGTGGCGCGAGCCGCGTCATCTGGTTGTCGTTCGACAGCTCTAAAGTTAAATCGGCTCGCGTCGCACTCGTCACTCAAGGAGATATCGAATGAGCGTACTCGTAGGTAAGCAAGCCCCGGACTTCAACGTCGCTGCCGTACTGGGCAATGGCGAAATCGTCGACAGCTTCAGCCTGTCCTCGGCGATCAAAGGCAAATATGGTCTGGTGTTCTTCTACCCGCTGGACTTCACCTTCGTCTGCCCGTCCGAGCTGATCGCCCTGGATCGCCGCATCCCCGAGTTCCAGGCGCGCAACGTCGAAGTGATCGGCGTGTCCATCGACTCCCACTTCACCCATAACGCCTGGCGCAACACCCCGGTGGACCTGGGCGGCATCGGCCCGGTCAAGTACACCCTGGCGGCCGACATCAACCACGACATCTGCAAGGCCTACGACGTCGAGTCCGAAGGCGGCGTGGCCTTCCGTGGCGCCTTCCTGATCGACACCAACGGCGTGGTGCGTTCGCAGATCGTCAACGACCTGCCGCTGGGCCGCAACATGGACGAGCTGTTGCGTCTGGTCGATGCCCTGCAGTTCACCGAAGAATACGGTGAAGTCTGCCCAGCCAACTGGAAGAAGGGCGACAAGGGCATGACCGCCTCGCCGGAAGGCGTGGCCAAGTACCTGGCCGAGCACGCTGCCAGCCTGTAAGGCTTTCGGCGCTGCACAAAAAAACCGGCTTAAGGCCGGTTTTTTTGTGCGCGGGATGTGCCTGGTACGACTTACTCGTCGAATTCCATCCAACCGCCCATTTCCTTCCAGCGGTTGACGATGCCGCAGAACAGTTCGGCGGTCTTTTCCGTGTCGTAGCGCGCCGAATGCGCCTCGCGGCCGTCGAATTCGATACCGGCCGCCTGGCAGGCTCGGGCCAGCACGGTCTGGCCGTAGGCGAGGCCGGCCAGGGTGGCGGTGTCGAAACTGGAGAAGGGATGGAACGGATTGCGCTTGATGTCGCAACGGGTCACGGCGGCATTGAGGAAACCGAGGTCGAAGCTGCTGTTATGCCCGACCAGAATCGCCCGCTTGCAGCCGTTGGCTTTCAGCGACTTGCGCAGGCTGCGGAAAATTTCCGTCAGGGCGTGTTCTTCGCTCACCGCCATGCGCAGCGGGTGGTCGAGCTTGATGCCGGTGAACTCCAGCGCCGCCTGTTCGATATTGGCGCCCTCGAACGGCTCGACCCGGTAGAACAGGGTGTGCTCGGGATAGAGGAACCCCTGTTCGTCCATGCCAATGGTGGTGGCGGCGATCTCCAGCAGGGCGTCGGTGGCGCAGTTGAAGCCACCGGTTTCCACGTCCACCACCACCGGCAGGTAGCCGCGAAAGCGTGCTGCCATCGGATGGCGCGAGCCACTGCCGGTGCTGGGGCTGTCCAGTTCGCTGTCGAAATGTTCACCGCTCACGCGTCTACCTCCAGCAGGCGCCAGCGCAGGGTTTCGCCGGCGCGCAGGGGGATCACGGTATGTTCGCCGAGCGGCAGGCTGGCGGGCGCGGTCCAGTCCTGGCGCACCAGGGTGATGGTCTCGCCGTTGCGCGGCAGGCCGTAGAAGTCCGGGCCATTCTGGCTGGCGAAGGCTTCCAGCTTGTCCAGCGCATTGCGCTGCTCGAAGGCCTCGGCGTACAACTCGATGGCGGCATAGGCGGTGTAGCAGCCGGCGCAACCGCAGGCGGCTTCCTTGGCGTGCTTGGCGTGGGGCGCCGAATCGGTGCCGAGGAAGAACTTGGTGCTGCCGCTGGTGGCCGCGTCGAGCAGGGCTTCCTGGTGCAGGTTGCGCTTGAGGATCGGCAGGCAGTAGAAGTGCGGACGAATGCCGCCAACCAGCATGTGGTTGCGGTTGTACAGCAGGTGGTGGGCGGTGATGGTGGCACCGACGTTGGCCGAGGCCGCGTTGACGAACTCCACCGCATCGCGGGTGGTGATGTGCTCGAACACCACCTTGAGGGTCGGGAAGCGCTCGACCACCCGGCTCAGCTGTTCGTCGATGAAGAATTTCTCGCGGTCGAACACGTCGATCTCGCTGCGCGTCACTTCGCCGTGCACCAACAGCGGCAGGCCGATTTCGGCCATGGCTTCGAGTGCCGGGAAGATCTTGTCGATGCTGGTGACGCCGGAATCCGAGTTGGTGGTGGCGCCGGCCGGATAGAGTTTGGCCGCATGGACGAAGCCCGAGGCCTTGGCCGCGCGCACGTCCTGCGCGCTGGTCAGGTCGGTGAGGTAGAGCACCATCAGCGGCTCGAAGCGGCTGCCGGCCGGGCGCGCGGCCAGGATGCGCTGGCGATAGGCGTCGGCTTCGCTGGTATTGCGCACCGGCGGCACCAGGTTCGGCATGATGATGGCGCGGGCGAAGGTGCGGGCGACGTCGGCGACGGTGTGCTGCAATACGGCGCCATCGCGCAGGTGAATATGCCAGTCGTCGGGACGCAGCAGGGTGAGGCGGTCGGTCATGGAGGCTTCCAGGCGGGCAAAACGTGCGAGGAATGCTACCGGAAAAGCCTGGTGGCAGCACGCCGAAAGCGGCTTTCGATAGTCGCGCGGCCGCCTGGACCGGTGGGCGCGCGCGCCGGGCGACGGTGGCCGCGAGGGCCGCTACGCAGTGCCCCGGGCTCAAGTTTTCCCCTGCGGCACCGATAGCCAGGGGGAACGCCCTAGTCCCTGGAGCCCTCTGTGCGCCTGCCTTCACTCACGCTGCTCTGCCTGCTGGCCAGTCAACCGGTGCTGGCCATTACCTTCCAGACTCGCCTGGAGAAGGTGGAGTGGCGGGTGGCTGGCGATCAGTTCGAGTGCCGTCTGTCGCAAACTGTCACCGACTTCGGTGCGGGCGAGTTCGTCCGGCGCGCCGGCGAGCAGGCGACCTTCCGCCTGCAGGCCCGCGAACGCTGGCTGGATGCCGGCTCGGCGACGCTGCTGGCGGCCGCCGCGCCCTGGCAACCGGGACGTGGCGATATCAACCTGGGGGCGGTCGCCGTAGGCAAGGGCGAGGTGCCGTTCAACAGTTCCCAGGAGCAAGCCGGTCGACTGCTCACGGGATTGCTGGAGGGGCGCAGCCCGTTGATCCGCCATCGCACCCTGCAGGGCGGCGAGCGCCTGGAGGTGCGTTTGCTGCCGGTCCGTTTCCGCAAGGCCTACGACGATTACCTGGCCTGCACGACCAAGCTGCTGGCGGTCAATTTCGAGCAGATCCGCCTGGCTCAGGTCGGCTTTCCCGGCGGTGGCGTGGAGCTGGATCCGACCGCCCAGGCCAAGCTGGAGATCATCCTCGGCTATCTCAAGGCCGATCCCAGCGTCAATCGCATCCAGCTCGACGGGCATGCCGATAACAGCGGCAATCGCCTGACCAACCGCGACCTGTCGCGACGCCGCGCCGTGGCGGTGATGGAATACCTCAAGGCCAACGGCGTGCCGGCCGAGCAGATTACCCTGCGCTTTCATGGCGAGCGTTACCCGCTGGCGCCGAATAACAGCGAGGCCAATCGGGCGAAGAATCGCCGGGTCACCATGCGCCTGGAGCGTGCAGCGCAGGCGCCGGCCGAGCAGCCCGCGGCGGCGCCATCGGCGGCGCCGGCGGCCAGTTCCTGAACGGCCGGATGCGTCGCTAAGCTGGTGGGCATGCCGCGAGAGGTGTCCCGAATGATGAAAACCTTCGCGGCATACCCGCCTCCCTCATCCGGCGCTTCGCGCCACCTTCTCCCGGAGGGAGAAGGACATCGGGAGGTCGTCGCTGCGCGACTTTCACGTTAAAGAAGCTGTCGCTTCGTCGTCATGGGCTGTCGCGCCCCTGTAAATCGCCCGGCGCGGGCAGTAGAATCACGGGTTTTCCCGAACAACCCCGTGGAGTTGATTGGCATGGCCGACGTAAACAAGGTAGTCCTGGCATATTCCGGTGGCCTGGACACTTCGGTGATCCTCAAGTGGCTGCAAGATACCTATAACTGCGAAGTGGTGACCTTCACCGCTGACCTCGGCCAGGGTGAAGAAGTCGAGCCGGCCCGCGCCAAGGCCAAGGCCATGGGCGTCAAGGAAATCTACATCGACGACCTGCGCGAGGAGTTCGTTCGCGATTTCGTCTACCCGATGTTCCGCGCCAACACCATCTACGAAGGCGAGTACCTGCTGGGTACCTCCATCGCCCGTCCGCTGATCGCCAAGCGCCTGATCGAGATCGCCAACGAAACCGGCGCCGACGCCATTTCCCATGGCGCCACCGGCAAGGGCAACGACCAGGTGCGCTTCGAGCTGGGCGCCTATGCGCTCAAGCCGGGCGTGAAAGTCATCGCCCCGTGGCGCGAGTGGGACCTGCTGTCGCGCGAGAAGCTGATGGACTACGCCGAGAAGCACGCCATCCCGATCGAGCGCCACGGCAAGAAGAAGTCGCCGTACTCCATGGATGCCAACCTGCTGCACATCTCCTATGAGGGCGGCGTGCTGGAAGACACCTGGACCGAGCACGAAGAAGACATGTGGCGCTGGACCAAGTCGCCGGAAGCCGCGCCGGACAAGCCGACCTACATCGAGCTGAGCTACCGTGGCGGCGACATCGTCGCCATCGACGGCAAGGAAATGAGCCCGGCCAGCGTGCTGACCGAACTGAACCGCATCGGCGGCGAGAACGGCATCGGTCGCCTGGACATCGTCGAGAACCGTTTCGTCGGCATGAAGTCGCGCGGCTGCTACGAGACCCCCGGCGGCACCATCATGCTCAAGGGCCACCGCGCCATCGAGTCGATCACCCTGGACCGCGAAGTCGCCCACCTGAAAGACGAGCTGATGCCCAAGTACGCCAGCCTGATCTACAACGGTTTCTGGTGGAGCCCGGAGCGCCTGATGCTGCAGCAGATGATCGACGCCTCGCAGGCCAGCGTGAACGGCGTGGTGCGCCTGAAGCTGTACAAGGGCAACGTCATCGTCACCGGGCGCAAGTCCGACGACTCGCTGTTCGATGCCAACATCGCCACCTTCGAAGACGATGCCGGCGCCTACAATCAACAGGATGCGGCCGGCTTCATCAAGCTCAACGCCCTGCGCATGCGCATCGCCGCGAACAAGGGCCGCAAGCTGCTCTGATAGACTCGAGCGCCTGAGCCCGACACAGACCCCGGCCAAAAGCCGGGGTTTGCATTTTCAGGCCCGCCAGAACGGGCCGCTGATAGGAGAAACCCGATGAGACTGCTGCATACCATGCTGCGTGTCGGCGACCTGGATAAATCCATCGCCTTCTACACCGACGTGCTGGGCATGACCCTGCTGCGCCGCAAGGACTACCCGGACGGCCAGTTCACCCTGGCGTTCGTCGGCTACGGCGACGAGGCGCACAACAGCGTGATCGAGCTGACCCACAACTGGGGCGTCGACAGCTACGAGCTGGGCAGCGGCTATGGCCATATCGCCCTGGAAGTCGCCGACGTCTATAAGGCCTGCGAGGACATCCGCAGCCGCGGCGGCAAGGTCACCCGCGAGCCGGGACCGATGAAGCACGGCAGCAGCATCCTGGCCTTCGTCGAAGACCCGGACGGTTACAAGATCGAATTGCTGTCGCCGTCGCGCCGCGACTGACGGCGCAAGGCTCGCGGTGTTGTAGGAGCCAGGGGGGGCGCCTACACGTGCGGCTGGTTAGGCCTGTTCTGAGGCACGACCGATAAGACAAAAAAGCCCCGCGGATCTGCGGGGCTTCTTCGTATCGGCTGGGGTTTACAGGTCGAAATCGTATTCGGCCAATTGCTTGTGTAACCGCCGCTCTTCGAGGAAGTTGTCGATGATGCGCCGCTTGGTCAAGTTGGTCTTGGCAACTTCGACAGGGGCTTCGCCATCGTCTGCATCTTCTGCGACAAAATCTTCATCGAGCTCGAGGTCTTCTTTACCAGTGCTCATTCGCTTCACTCCAGGCTACGGGGGCCATTTGCGCACCTTATAGCTGCAAAACCTGGGCGGGTAAAAAAGATTTTTTCAATCGACCAATCGTTCGAATCAATAGAAGCTCAATCGTCAGAGGTCTTGTGCTTGTATTCGCACAGGTCTTCGATGCGGCAACTGCCGCAACGCGGCTTGCGCGCCTGGCAGACATAGCGGCCATGCAGGATCAGCCAGTGGTGGGCGTCCAGCAGGAACTCCTTGGGCACGAACTTCAGCAGTTTCTTTTCCACTTCCAGCACGGTCTTGCCCGGGGCGATGCCGGTGCGGTTGCTGACCCGGAAGATGTGCGTGTCGACGGCCATGGTGTGCTGGCGGAAGGCGGTGTTGAGCACCACGTTGGCGGTCTTGCGGCCGACGCCGGGCAGGGCTTCGAGGGCTTCGCGATTCTCCGGCACCTGGCTGCCATGCCGTTCGATCAGCATGCGGCAGGTCTCGATGATGTTCTTCGCCTTGCCATTGAACAGGCCGATGCTCTTGATGTACTCGGACAGCCCTTCGACGCCCAGGGCGTAGATGGCCTCCGGGGTGTTGGCCACCGGGAACAGTTTGGCAGTGGCCTTGTTGACGCCGACGTCGGTGGCCTGGGCCGAGAGGATGACCGCGATGAGCAGCTCGAAGGGCGAACCGTAGGCCAGCTCGGTCTTCGGCTCGGGGTTGTCTTCGTGCAGGCGGCGGAAGATCTCGTAGCGTTTTGCGGCGTTCACTCGATCACTCCGGTGACCCGTACCCGGCGGCTCGGTACCGGCACCTCCGGCTGCCTGGCCTTGGTCCGTGCGGCGAGGATCTCGTCGAGACGGTTTTTCCCGGCGATCAGCAAACCCAGCACGAGGAACGCGCCCGGCGGCAGGATGGCCAGCAGGAAGCCCTGGTAGCCGGGGATCACCGTCACCTGCCAGTTGGCCGCCAGCGGGCCGAACAGCAGCTGCATGTTGGCCAGCAGCGCCCCGGTGCCGAGCAATTCGCGCACCGCGCCGATGGCCACCATCACCAGGCCGAAGCCGCTGCCCATCATCAGGCCGTCGAAGCCGGCATGCGCCACGTTGTTCTTCGCCGCGAAGGCCTCGGCGCGGCCGAGGATGATGCAGTTGGTGGTGATCAGCGGGATGAAGATACCGAGGATCTGGTGCAGCTCGTAGGTGAAGGCCTGCATCAGCAGCTCGATACAGGTGGTCAGCGCGGCGATGATCATGACGAACACCGGCAGGCGCACCGCGTCGGTCACCGCGCCGCGAATCAGTGCCACCGCGGCGTTCGAACAGGCCAGCACCAGCGCGGTGGCCAGGCCCATACCGAGGGCGTTGACCACCGAGTTGCTGACGCCGAGCAGCGGGCAGAGGCCGAGCAGCTGCACCAGGCCCGGGTTGTTCTTCCACAGGCCGTTGACGGCGATTTCGCGATAGCTAGCCATTGTGCTTCTCCACGGGCTTGAGCAGTTCTGCCCGGTGCGCATCGAAATACAGCAGGGCCTTGTGCACCGCCTTGACCACCGCGCGCGGGGTGATGGTGGCGCCGGCGAACTGGTCGAACTGGCCGCCGTCCTTCTTCACCGTCCAGCCGGCTTCAGTCGGCGCGTTCAGCGATTTGCCGGCGAAGCTGCCGATCCAGGGGTTCTTGGCCAGCTCGATCTTGTCGCCCAGGCCCGGGGTTTCCCGATGCTTGAGTACCCGCACGCTGGCCAGGCGGCCGTCGGCAAGGATGCCGATCAGCAGGCTGATGCTGCCGCTGTAGCCGTCCGGTGCGGTGGCCTGGAGAATCACCGCCGCCGGCTCGCCCTTGAGGGTGGCGAGGTAGGCCGGCGTGGCGCCTTTGTTGCCGAGCAGCGGGTCGGTTACCGGCCGGCTGCCGTCCAGCAGGTGATTGTCGTAGCTGCCGCTGGGCAGAATCTGCGCCAGCGCCTGCATCTTGGCTTCATGCTGAGCCTTCTCGATGCTCTCGGCGGTACCCAGTTGGGTGACGGCCACCACGCCCACGGTGAGTACGGCAAAAGTGCCGAGCACCAGGCTGTTCTTCAGCATCGAGCGGCTGATCTCCGGCAGGGCCACGTTCACTCCCCCAACTTGAAGCCGCGCGTCGGCTTGCGATGGCCGTAAGTGCGCGGCCGCGTGTAGTAGTCGATGGTCGGTGCCGCCAGGTTCATCAGCAGCACGGCGAAGGCCATCCCGTCCGGGTAGCCGCCCCAGGCGCGGATCACATACACCAGCACGCCGACGCCGAGGCCGAAGATCAGCCGGCCGAGGTTGCTGGTGGCGCCGGACACCGGGTCGGTGACGATGAAGAAGGCGCCGAGCATGGTCGCCCCGCTGAGCAGGTGGAACAGCGGCGAGCCGTGCGAGTCGGAGCCGGAGCCGTTCCAGAACAGCAGGCTCATCAGCGCCAGGCCGGCGAGCATGCCGACCGGCGCATGCCAGGTGAACAGGCGCTTGTACAGCAGGTACAGACCGCCGGCGAGGAAGGCCAGGTTGACCACTTCCACCGCGGCGCCGCCGAAGCGGCCGAATGCCGGGCTCTGCGCCCAGAGCTCGTCCATGGTCAGGCTCTTGTTGGTCTTCAGCGCATCCAGGGCGGTGGCCTGGGTCCAGCCATCGGGCAGGTTGCCGAGGCCGAGGAGGTGCTGCAGGCCATCGAGCGATCCGGCCGTGTGCGGCGCCGGCCAACTGGTCATCGCCACCGGGAAGGAGATCAGCACCACCACGTAGCCGAGCATCGCCGGGTTGAACGGGTTCTGCCCGAGGCCGCCGTACAGCTGCTTGCCGAAGACGATGGCAAAGCCCGTGGCGATCAGCGTCAGCCACCAGGGCGAGTAGGGCGGCAGGGCCAGGGCCAGCAGCACGGCGGTGACCAGGGCGCTGTAGTCCTTGAGGAAGAAGCCCAGCGGGCGCTGGCGCAGGGCCAGGATCGCCGCCTCGAAGCCCAGGGCGCAGGCGCTGGCCCAGAGCAGGTTGAGCAGGGTGCCGGCACCGAACAACCAGGTCAGGGCGAGCACGCCAGGTACGCTGGCCAGCAGCACCTGCAGCATCACCTGCTGGGTTCGGTTGCTGCCCTTGGCGTGGGGCGAAGTGATGCGGGGCAGGGCCATTGGCGCTCCGGTTAGACAGACTGTTGTTGGGTGGGTCGGGCCGCGCAGGTCAGTCGCGTGGCGGCGTAACCCTCCCTACGATTCAGGTGCTTTGGTGTTGGTTGAGCTTGCGCTCGGCTTCGGCCAGGCGACCGCGCGCGGCCTCCAGGGCATCCGGCGTGCTGCTCGCGTCGCGCTCCAGTTTGCGCAGGTCGGCGCGGGCGAAGGCTACCTCGGTTTTCAGTGCACGGATGGCGTCATCGAGCGGGCGCTTTTCGGTCCGGACCAGTTCGGGCGCCGGCTTGCCGCTGGCCGCTTCGGCAGCGTGCAGCGCCTGCTCGGCAGTGGCGAGGGCCGCGCGCAACGGCTCGAGTTCGGTTTCCGTGGCTGCCGCTTTCTCGGCCTTCTTCAGCTCTGCGCGTTTCATCGCCAGCTCGATCTTGGCTTTTTTCAGCGGATCGACCTCGCTGGCCGCGGCGGGCTTGGCCGGCGCGGCGGCTGCCTGCTGTTCCAGGGTGGCCAGGAGCTTCTCGGCTTCTTCGAGCTGCTGGCGCAGGCGGGCCTGTTCGGCTAGCTGGTCGTCGTCCGGGGCTTCGAGTTTCTCCAGCTTGCGCAGCTGGGCGCGCAGCAGGGCGGCGTCGATCTTGGCTTTCTTCAGGGCGCTGTCGTCGACCGGCTTTGCCATTGGCACGGCCGGGGTTTGCAGGGCGGCGAGGGCGTTCTCGGCTTCTTCGAGCTGCTGGCGCAGGCGGGCCTGTTCGGCCTGCTGGTCGTCGTCCGGGGTTTCGAGCTTCTCCAGCTTGCGCAGCTGGGCGCGCAGCATGGCGACGTCGATCTTGGCTTTCTTCAGGGCGCTGTCATCCACTGCCGGAGCCGCGGAGGCGGCTGGCGGGGTAGCCGCCAGTGCGCTTTGCAGGGCTTGCTGCGCGGCCTCGGCGGCGCTGCGCAGCTCGTTGACCTGGGCTTGCAGTTCCGATGTGTCGTGGGCGGCCAGTTGCTTCTCGGCCTTCTTCAGGGCGACCTGGGCCATGCTGGCGTCGATCTTCAGCTTCTTCTGCGCATCGCTCAGGCCGCTGGGCTTGTGCGCCGACGCCGCGGCCACGGCGTCCTCTTCCAGCAGGCCGGCGGAGGTCTCGGCCTGGATCGCTTTGGCGCGGGCGGCGCGTTCGGCGCGGGCCTGGCGTTCGGCCTCCTTCTGCTCCTCGGCGCGACGCAGGCGCTCCTGGCGCAGTTCGAAGCGCTGCTTGGAGTGTTCGGCCTTGAGCTGCTTCTGCTCCAGTTCGCGGATCTCGCCCTTGGCGGCGCGGTAGTACTGCACCAATGGCAGGTTCGACGGGCAGACATAGGCGCAGGCACCGCACTCGATGCAGTCGAACAGGTTGTGCGCCCTGAGCTGTTCGTGTTCCTGGCCGAGGGCGAAGAAGTGCAGTTGCTGTGGCAGCAGGCTGGCCGGGCAGGCTTCGGCGCATTCGCCGCAGCGGATGCAGGGCAGGGCCGGTGGCGGTGGCGGCAGTTCGGCGGCGGTGGCGGCCAGCAGGCAGTTGCTGGTCTTGATCAGCGGCACCTCGAGGTTGGGCAGGGTGAAGCCCATCATCGGCCCGCCCATGATCAGGCGATGCAACTTGCCGCCTTCGAGGCCGGCGAACTCCAGCAACTCGCCGACCGGCGTGCCGATCAGCGCCTCCACGTTCATCGGTCG
Organism: Pseudomonas benzenivorans; assembly: GCF_900100495.1. Lineage (GTDB taxonomy): Bacteria > Pseudomonadota > Gammaproteobacteria > Pseudomonadales > Pseudomonadaceae > Aquipseudomonas > Aquipseudomonas benzenivorans. Next base: position 78,168 of record NZ_FNCT01000019.1, on the reverse strand, counting down.
CGCCAGGGCTTCGCCGGTCAGGGTGGTGATCCGCGAGATCAGCGGCTTGCCGAGCACCACCGCGTCGTGGATGGCCACTGCGCTGCCGACGTTCTGGCAGAGGATGCCGATATCCGCCGGCAGGCCGCCGCTGGGCACTTCCACACCGGTGAGGATCTGGATCAGCTGCTTCTCGCCGCCGGAGGGGTACTTGGTCGGGAACACCCGCACGCTGAACGGGCGCGGGCCTATGGCGGCGCGCACCGCGGCGATGGCCTCGGGCTTGTTGTCCTCGATGCCGATCAGCACCTGCTCGGGCTGGATCAGCTGGGCGAGGATCTCGATGCCGCCGACCAGTTCTGCGGCCTTTTCGCGCATCAGCAGGTCGTCGGCGGTGATGTAGGGCTCGCACTCGGTGCCGTTGATGATCAGCGTGTGGATCTTCTGCGTCGGCCGTGCGGTCAGTTTGACCGCGGTGGGAAAGCCGGCACCGCCCAGGCCGCAGATGCCGGCCTGGCGGACCTTCTCCAGCAGCGTCGCCGGCGCCAGGCTGCGGTAATCCGGGCAGGGCTCGAGGTCGCACCACTGCTCCAGGCCGTCGCTGTCGATGACGATGGCCGGCGCCAGCATGCCGGAGACGTGCGGGTAGGGTTGCGGGCCGATGAAGCTGACGATGCCGGAGGTCGGCGCGTGCAGCGGGGCGCTGACGAAGCCGCTGGCTTCGGCGATCTTCTGGCCCTTGAACACGGCCTCGCCGACCACCACCAGGGGCTCGGCGGCCGCGCCGATATGCTGGTTCAGCGGCAGCACCAGGCGCTTGGGCAAAGGTGCAGGCTGGATCGGCGTGCGATTGGACAGCGCTTTACGCTCTGGCGGGTGAATGCCGCCATGGATGTCCCACCCGGGCACGTCCCACACGGGCATGTCCCCAGCAACTGAGTTGCCGATGCGCGTCGCTGTCATGCCGCTCGCTCCCGGTCGCTGGTGATCAACTGGCCCGGAGGCAAGGGCAGCTGCCACTTCCAGGTTTGCAGCGTGCTGCCCACTTCGAGCATGTCGATGCAGTCCACCGGGCAGGGCTCGACGCACAGGTCGCAGCCGGTGCACTCGGAGACTATCACCGTGTGCATCTGCTTGGCCGCGCCGACGATGGCGTCCACCGGGCAGGCCTGGATGCATTTGGTGCAGCCGATGCACTCGGCCTCGCGGATATAGGCGACCATCTGCGGTTTCTCGCCTTCCACCGCGTCCAGCGGCTCCGCCTCGACATCCAGCAGGTCGGCCAGCGCCTGGATGGTCGCCTCGCCGCCGGGCGGGCACTTGTTGATCTTGTCGCCGGCAACAATCGCCTCGGCGTAGGGCTTGCAACCGGGGTAGCCGCACTGGCCGCACTGGGTCTGCGGCAGCAGCGCGTTGACCTGCTCGGCGATCGGGTTGCCTTCGACCCTGAAGCGCACCGCGGCGAAACCGAGGATGGCGCCGGCCACCAGGCACAGCGCCAGCAGGGCGAGAATCGCATTGAGCACCAGGGTCATAGCTTGATCAACCCGGTGAAGCCCATGAACGCCAGGGACATCAGGCCGGCGGTGACCATGCCGATGGCCGCGCCCTGGAAGGCCTTGGGTACGTCGGCGATGGCGATGCGCTCGCGCATGGCGGCGAACAGCACCAGCACCAGGGAGAAGCCCAGGCCGGCGGCGAAGCCGTTGGCGGTGGCGCTGACGAAGGTGAATTCGGCCTTGTTGGCGTTGAGCAGGGCTACGCCGAGGACGATGCAGTTGGTGGTGATCAGTGGCAGGAAGATGCCCAGCACGCGGTACAGCAGCGGGCTGGTCTTGTTCACCACCATCTCGGTGAACTGCACCACCACGGCGATCACCAGGATGAAGCTGATGGTGCGCAGGAACTCCAGGTCCAGGGGCTTGAGCACGTACTGCTGGACCAGGTAGCTGCACATCGCCGCCAGGGTCAGGACGAAGGTGGTGGCCAGGGACAGGCCGATGGCCGTCTCGATTTTCTTCGACACGCCCATGAATGGGCATAGGCCGAGGAACTGCACCAACACGAAGTTGTTGACCAGGATGGCGCTAACCATGATCAGGGCGAGTTCGGTCATTGCGGGTACCGTTGTGGACGGGCAAGGCCCGTGTCCCTCATCCGGCGCTTCGCGCCACCTTCTCCGGCAGGGAGAAGGACAGGAGGATGGCGTCGCTGCGCGACTTTCACGTTAAAGGGCTTCTATTATCGGGGAGGGGGATAGGGCGTACAAGCCGGGCGCTCTTCGGCGTCCACCGCGGTTTTCCCTGTCCAGGTAAAGAGTCCAATTATTTCAACAGCTTAGCCATGGCTCGCGGGTTATGCCCGGGTATTCAGCAGGCGAGTGCGACAGCGTGACGCTGCAGCCGGGGCGGGTCATGCCCGGCCCCCCCGGCTGATTTGCCCTATTTGACCCGCTGGCCAGGCTTGGCGCCGCTGTCCGGGCTGAGCAGGTAGATTTCCTCGCCGCCGGGGCCGGCGGCCAGGACCATGCCCTCGGAGACGCCGAACTTCATCTTGCGCGCGGCCAGGTTGGCCACGTACAGGGTCAGGCGGCCTTCGAGCTTGCTCGGGTCGGGGTAGGCGCTCTTGATTCCGGAGAACACGTTGCGCTTGGCGTCGCCGATATCCAGGGACAGGCGCAGCAGCTTGTCCGCGCCTTCGACGAACTCGGCCTTCTCGATCAGGGCGATGCGCAGATCGACAGCGGCAAAGGCGTCGAAGGCGATCTCCGCGGCCAGCGGCTCTTTCGCCAGCTCGCCGTTGCCTCGGGGGCCGCTGCCTTGCGGCGCGTGATTGGTGTCGCTGGCGACCAGGTCTTCTTTGGAGGCTTCGATCATGGCGTCGATTTTCGCAGGCTCGATACGGGTCAGCAGGGCGCTGAACGGCTTCAGTTGATGGTTGGCCAGCAGGTGCTGGTGGTCGTTCCAGGACAGTGGCGCGACACCCAGGAAGGCCTCGGCATCGGCGGCCAGATTCGGCAGTACCGGCTTGAGGAAGATCACCAGCTGGCGGAACAGATTGATGCCCAGGGCGCAGATGGCCTGCACCTCGTCCTGCTTGCCTTCCTGCTTGGCCAGCGCCCAGGGCGCCTGGTCGGCGATCCAGGCGTTGGCGCGGTCGGCCAGGGCCATGATCTCGCGCATGGCGCGGGCGAAATCGCGGGCCTCGTAGGCTTCGGCAATCGATGGCGCCGCGGCCTGGAAGGCCTCGGTCAGCTCGGGCGCGGCATTGCCCGCCACCAGCAGCCCGGCGTTGCCCTTGTGGATGAAGCCGGCGCAACGGCTGGCGATATTCACTACCTTGCCGACCAGGTCGGAGTTGACCTTCTGCACGAAGTCCTCGAGGTTGAGGTCGAGGTCGTCGACGCCGCGGCCGAGCTTGGCCGCATAGTAGTAGCGCAGGTACTCGGGATTCAGGTGATCGAGGTAGGTGCGCGCCTTGATGAAGGTGCCGCGCGACTTGGACATCTTCTGGCCGTTGACGGTCAGGTAGCCGTGCACGTTGACCCCGCTCGGCTTGCGGTAGCCGGCACCCTCGAGCATCGCCGGCCAGAACAGCGCGTGGAAGTTGACGATGTCCTTGCCGATGAAGTGGTACAGCTCGGCGCTCGAGTCCTTGCCCCAGAACGCCTCGAAGTCCAGCTCCGGGCGCTTGCTGCAGAGGTTCTTGAAGCTGGCCATGTAGCCGATCGGCGCATCCAGCCAGACGTAGAAGTACTTGCCCGGTTCGTCGGGGATCTCGAAGCCGAAATAGGGCGCGTCGCGGCTGATGTCCCATTCCTGCAGGCCGGAATCCAGCCACTCGGCGATCTTGTTGGCCACCGCGTCCTGCAGGGTGCCGCTGCGCGTCCAGCTTTTCAGCATGGCCTCGAAGTCCGGCAGCTTGAAGAAGAAGTGCTTGGAATCACGCAGTTCTGGAACGGCACCGGAAATCGCCGAGCGCGGGTTCTTCAGCTCGGTCGGCTCGTAGGTGGCGCCGCATTTCTCGCAGTTGTCGCCGTACTGGTCTTCGGCGCCGCATTTCGGACAGCTGCCCTTGATGAAGCGGTCGGCGAGGAACATGCCCTTTTCCGGGTCGAAGTACTGGGTCACCGAGCGAGTGGCGATATGCCCGGCGTCACGCAGCTTCAGGTAGATGGCGGCCGACAGCTCGCGGTTCTCCTCCGCGTGGGTGGAGTGGTAGTTGTCGAAGTCGACCAGGAAATCGGCGAAGTCGGCGCTGTGCTCGGCCTGCACGTTGGCGATCAGCTGTTCCGGGGTGATGCCTTCCTTCTCCGCGCGCAGCATGATCGCCGAGCCATGGGCATCGTCGGCGCACACGTACAGGCACTGGTTGCCGCGCAGCTTCTGGAAGCGCACCCACATGTCGGTCTGGATGTACTCGAGCATATGGCCGAGGTGAATCGAACCGTTGGCGTAGGGCAGGGCGCTGGTAACGAGAATCTTGCGGGCTTCGGTCATGGTGATCGGCTGCACGGGGAAACGAAGGAAGTCGGTAACTATATAGGCGCAGCGGCTTTTTTTCATCCGTTGCATCGCCTCGGCAGGGTGCGTGGTGCGCACCGGTGGCGGGTCGCGGGCCCGGCAGGCGGTGCGCGGGGCGCGTCCTACAGGGTAAGATGCCTGCCTGTTTTACTCGGTCTTTCTATTGGGAGTCTTTTATGTCCGTCACCCGCGAAGCGGTCGAAGCCTGCCTGCGCCAGTTCACCGATCCGCATCTCAACCAAGACCCGGTCAGCGCCGGCTGCCTGCGTGAAGTCGCTATCAGCGGCGGGCGGGTCGCGGTGCGCCTGCAGTTGGGCTATGCCGCCGGGCTGTTCAAGAGCGGCTGGGCGCAGATGCTGCAAATGGCCCTGGAGAATCTCGATGGCGTCGATGCCGCCCAGGTGCAGATCGATTGTGTGATCGAGGCGCACAAGGCGCAGGACCAGGTGCCGGCGCTGGCCAATGTGAAGAACGTTATCGCGGTGGCCTCGGGCAAGGGCGGGGTGGGCAAATCGACCACCGCGGCCAACCTGGCGCTGGCGCTGGCGCGTGAGGGGGCCAAGGTCGGTATTCTCGATGCCGACATCTACGGGCCGAGCCAGGGCATCATGTTCGGCATCCCGGAAGGCACCCGCCCGCAGGTGAAGGATCAGAAGTGGTTCGTGCCGCTCAAGGCCCATGGCGTGGAAGTCATGTCCATGGCCTTTCTCACCGACGAGAACACCCCGGTGGTCTGGCGCGGGCCGATGGTCTCCGGTGCGCTGATCCAGTTGATCACCCAGACCGCCTGGGACGACCTGGATTACCTGGTGGTGGACATGCCGCCGGGCACCGGCGACATCCAGCTGACCCTGGCGCAGAAGGTGCCGGTGGCCGGCGCGGTGATCGTCACCACCCCGCAGGACCTGGCGCTGCTGGATGCCAAGAAAGGCATCGAGATGTTCCGCAAGGTGAATATCCCGGTGCTCGGCGTGGTGGAGAACATGGCCGTGCACATCTGCTCCAACTGCGGGCATGCCGAGCACCTGTTCGGCGAGGGCGGTGGCGAGAAGCTGGCGGCGCAGTTCGGCGTCGACCTGCTGGCCTCGCTGCCGCTGTCGATGGCCATCCGCATGCAGTCCGACGGTGGCAAACCGACCACCATTGCCGACCCGGAAAGCCAGATCGCCATGATCTATCAGCAAACCGCGCGCAATGTGGGGGCGCGCATCGCCTCGGGCGGGCAGCCGCAGGGGATGCCGCGCATCGTGGTCAGCGACGACTGAGGGGGCGCTCAGCCTCCGGGCCCAAGTCTTGGTCTGTTCGAGAGCGTTAGCGCACTAACAGGCCGTTGAAAAACTACCTGCGTTGCCGATGCGTCGTTAAAAACAGGCTCGTATGCGAGCCCAGTCAAAATGCTCATTTACAACACGTAAACTGCGCTTTTGACTCGCTTCGCTCGCCCTGCGGGCCAGCCTACGGCTGTTACTCCGCTACGCTGCGTTTCGCCTGTTTTTGCCTGGCCTCGGCTGCCTCGCCTACGTTTTTCAACGGCCTGCTAACGCTCTCCTCTGCCGGCAAGAAGCGGGCGCCCCGACTGCGACATCCGGCTGCTCGAGCTACGGGCCGACCTCTGCAGCACGGGGGCGGCTCTCCGGCGGCGGGAGTCGAACCGCGGCCAGGATGCCGCGCAGGATGTCGAGTGGAGATGGCGGGCAGCCCGGCACGCTGACATCGACCGGAATGACATTCGAAACCTTTCCGCAGCTGGCGTAGCTCTCCCCGAATAGACCGCCGCAACAGCCGCAGTCACCGACCGCGACCACCAGCTTGGGTGCGGGCGTCGCGTCATAGGTTCGCTGCAGGGCGATCTCCATATGCCGCGAGACCGGTCCGGTAACCAGCAGCATGTCGGCATGCCGAGGGCTGGCTACAAACTTGATGCCCAGTCCCTCGATGTTGTAGTAGGGGTTGTTCAGGGCGTTGATTTCCAGCTCGCAGCCGTTGCAGGAACCCGCGTCGACCATCCTGATCGCCAGGCTTCGTCCCAGAATGGCGAGCAGGTCGGCCTGAATGGCTTGCGCCTCGGTTCGCCATTCGAGGGCGGGTTCAGGCCATGCCTCGGTGACGATACCGGTGTGGGCGATTTTCTTGAGGACTTGCCACATTACAGATCCTGCCCCGAGTAGCTGAGATTGAAGGATTTGTTGATCAGCGGGAAGTCGGCAACGATGTTGCCGATGACCGCGTGCTCGAGTACTGGCCAGTTCTGCCAAGACGGATCATGGCAATGGCAGCGGGCGATGGCGCCCGCTTCGTCGGTCTCCAGCGCGACCAGGATCTCGCCGCGCCAACCCTCGACCCAGCCGGCCCCCTTGGCGTTCGCCGGCGGATCGATAGGCGTGCGAACCTGTCCCTCCGGCAGGCGTTGCAGCAAGGCCTCGATTAGCCGAAGGGACTCGAAGACCTCGGCGAAGCGCAGGTTCAGGCGAGCCGCGACATCGCCGTTGTGCTGGCTGCAGGCCTTGAAGTCCAGGCTGTCGTAGGGGGGCCAGGCAAAGTCGCTGCGCAGATCGCCGGTGCGTCCGCTGGCGCGCGCTGCCAGTCCGGTCAAGCCGAGCTGCTGCGCCAGCGTCGGTGAAATGCGCCCAGTGGTGACCAGTCGATCCTGCATCCCGGCGTGATCATCGAAGATACGTTGCAGTTCCCCGAGCGAAGCGCGCATCGCGGTCGCCTGCTCGCGCAGGGCCTGCCTGGCGGCGTCGCCAAGGTCACGTTCGACCCCGCCCGGGCAGATCCGGTCCATCAGCAAGCGGTGACCAAACCACTCGGCGTTGCTGCGCAGCCAGTCTTCGCGCAGCAGCGAGAACTGCGTGAGGGCGAAGCCGAACGCCGCATCGTTGCCCAGGGCGCCCAGGTCGCCCAGGTGATTGGCCACCCGCTCGCGCTCCAGCAGCAACGCCCGCAGCCAGCGGGCGCGCTCCGGAATGCGCTGGTGCGCGAGGGACTCCAGTGCCATCGCATAGGCCCAGGCGTAGGCGACGGTGCTGTCGCCGGAAACCCGGCCGGCGAGCCTCGCCCCGGTTTCGACGTCCATGCCGATGAAGCGGCGCTCGATGCCCTTGTGCGTGTAGCCCAGGCGTTGTTCGAGTCTGAGCACCTTCTCGCCGACCACCGAGAAGCGGAAATGCCCCGGTTCGATGATGCCGGCGTGGACCGGTCCCACCGGGATCTCGTGCACGCCGTCGCCCTCGACGCGGACGAAGGGGTAATGTTCCGTGGGCAAGTCGAAGCGCTCCTGCCCGGTATTTTCATGCCGCAGCGGGAAGTAGTCGGCGGGCCAGGCGTCATGCCGCAGCCACGGGCGGCAGTCCGCGCTGCCATCGGCTTGGATGCCCAGCAGGTCGCGGGCCGCTCGCTGCATGCGGTTTGCCGGCGCAAAGAAGCGCGCGATGTCCGGGTACACCGGCCGCTGCGGATCGAGCGGCAGTTCTGCGCACAATAGCCCGTCCGCAGTCCGGTAGGCCGCCGCGACCTCGAACGAGGCGCCGGCACGGCGCCGGTCCGAGCCCCACAGGCTGACCAATTGCCCTTGCGCTTCGACGATCGAGCGCGCGAGTTCGAGCCACTGGCCGGCATCGACCCGCGCGCGAAAAATCGGCAGCGGCGTTTCCAGCGGCTCGAATTCGCAAGCGAGTCCGAAGAACTGCATGTCAGCCTCCTCCAATCATTCGTGCGGCTTGCTCGTACCAGTCGTTGAGATAGGGCGGAATATAGAGCCCGAGCATCAGGCCCAGCCCCAGATGGATGAAAACCGGCAGCAAGGCCGGCGGATGGGCGAGCGCCCGCACCGAGGTTTCACCGAACACCATCGGCTGCACCCGGCTGAAGATGGCCGCGAAGGCGACCCCCAGGGCAATCAGCAGGAAGGGCGTTGCCCAAGGGTATTCGCGCATCGCCGTGGTGAGAATGAGGAACTCGCTGGCGAACACGCCGAAGGGCGGCATGCCGAGAATCGCCAGCGACCCGAGCATCAGCCCCCAGCCCACGGTGGGACTCACCTTGATCAGGCCGCGGATATCCTCCATGGCCTGCGAGCCGGCCTTCTGTGCGGCATGCCCGACGGCGAAGAAAATGGCCGACTTGATCAGCGCATGGACGGTCATGTGCAGCAACCCGGCGAAATTGGCCACCGGCCCGCCCATGCCGAAGGCGAAGGTCATCAGTCCCATATGCTCGATCGACGAGTAGGCGAACATCCGCTTGACGTCGCGCTGGCGGGACAGGAAGAAGGCGGCCGCGACCACCGTGATCAGGCCGAAGCCGATCATTATCTTTCCGGGCAGGCCGTTCTGCAGCGCACCGTCGGCGAGCACCTTGCAGCGCAGGACGGCATACAGCGCGACGTTCAGCAACAGCCCGGAGAGCACCGCCGAGATCGGCGTCGGCCCCTCGGCGTGGGCGTCCGGCAGCCAGTTATGCACCGGCACCAGCCCCACTTTGGTTCCGTAGCCCAGCAGCAGGAAGACGAATGCCAGCGAGAGGATGTCGGGGGCGAGGAGATGCTTGGCGTTGGCCAGATGGGTCCATAGCAGGGCGTCTTCGCCGCCGCCGATCGCGCGCTCGGCGGCCAGATAGAGCAGGATGGTGCCGAACAACGCCTGGGCGATACCGACCCCGCAGAGGATGAAATACTTCCAGGCGGCCTCCAGGCTGGCGGCAGTCCGATACACCGACACCAGCAACACGGTGGTCAGCGTCGCCGCCTCCATCGCCACCCAGAGGATGCCGAGATTGTTGGTCGTGAGCGCCATCAGCATCATGCAGTTGAACAGCTGATACATGCTGTGATAGAGGCGCATCCGCCCGGGTGTCATCTTGCCGTGGTCACGTTCGACGCGCATGTAGGGGCGGGAAAATAGCGAGGTGGTGAAGCCGACGAAGGCCGTGAGGGTGACCAGGAACACGTTCAACGCATCGACGAAGAACCACTCGCCCCAGACCAGCAGCGGGCCGTCGCGAATGACCATGGCAGTGAGCCAGACGGCAGCGGCCAGGGTGAGGAAGCTGACCGCGGCGTTGAGATCCTGGCCCACCTCCCGGTCGCCCCAGATCGCCAGCAGCAGGCCGCCGATCAGGGGTATCGCGAGGACCAGCAGCAAGGCTTCCATTCTCACTCTTCCTTCAGTTTTTCGAGATGGCGGATGTCCAGGCTGTCGAACTGCTCGCGAATCTGGAACATGAATACGCCGAGGATCAGGATGCCCACCAGCACGTCGAACGCGATGCCGAGTTCGACCAGCATCGGCATGCCGCTGGTCGCCGCGGTCGCCGCGAAGAACAAGCCGTTCTCCATCGACAGGAAGCCGATGACCTGGGGCACCGCCTTGGCGCGCACGATCATCATCAGAAAGGACAACAACACGCTCGCCAGCGCGATCCCCAGCGTGCCGCGGGCGATCGAAGCCGACAGGCCGGCGATCGGGGTCGCCAGATTGAAGGCGAAGATCACCAGCACGATGCCGATCAGCATGGTGGTCGGTATGTTGAACAGGGTTTCCACGTCCCAGCGCACATTCAGCCGATCGATCAACCGGTGCAACAGGATCGGGATCAGCACCACCTTGAGCACGAAGGTGATCGCGGCCGAATAGTAGAGGTGATGCTGGTCGGTCAGGTAGGCGACCACCAGGGTCGCGGCGACCAGCGAGGCCCCTTGCAGGGTGAACAGGTGGATCAGGGTCAGGATGCGCCGCTGCGCGATCATGGCGAAAGCCAGCACCAGCAACCCGGTCGCGAAGAGATTGATGCTCTGGGTCAGTAGCGTATTCACTTCAGGCTCCCAGAAGAACATGCACGAGCAGCGCAATCACTGCCAGCAGAAAGGCGGTGGCGAGAAACTCGGGCACGCGGAACAGCCGCATCTTGGCATTGATGGTTTCGATCAGGGCCAGCAAGACCCCGCCAATGGCCAGCTTGGCGAGCAGCACGGGTATCGCGACGATCATCGCCAACGGAGTGCCCGCCCCGGCGATTCCCCAGGGAAAGAACAGCGCCAGCCCGATGCACGAATAGGCGAACAGCTTGAGCGCCGCGGCCCACTCGATCAGCGCGAGGTGGCGTCCGGAATATTCGAGGATCAGGGCCTCGTGGATCATCGTCAATTCGAGATGGGTGGCCGGATTGTCCACCGGCACGCGGGCGTTCTCGGCGAGCGCCACGAAGGTGAAGGCCACGCCCGCCACCGCCAGGCTGGGATAGATCGCGAAGGGCTGATGGGCGAGCGTTTCGACGATGTTCGCCAGCGAGGTCGATTGGGTGATCAGCGAAGCCGAAAACAGCACCATCAGCAGAGCCGGTTCGGCCAGAAAACCAATCAGCATTTCCCGGCGCGCGCCGAGCGTGCCGAACGAGGTGCCGATATCCATCGCCGCCAGCGAGATGAATACCCGCGCCAGGGCGAACAGACCCACCAGCGCGATGGTGTCGGCCGCAGGCGCGAGCGGTAGATCGGTCGACAGCGTCGGTGCGATCGCGCAGACCAGCGCCATGCAGCCGAATACGATGTAGGGTGCGATGCGAAAGATCGGCGAGGCCGACTCAGCCACCACCGACTCCTTGTTGAACAGTTTGTGCAGCGCCCGATAGGGCTGCAGCAGGCCGGGCGCGCTACGGTTCTGCAGCCAGGCCCGGCACTGGTTGACCCATCCGGTCAGCAGCGGCGCGAAGGCGAGGGCGAGGATGATTTCCAGTAGCTGCGAGACAAAGCCGGAAAGCGGGATCATTTCGCCACCACTACCAGCAGCAGGACCAGCAGGGTAAGAAAACTGTACAGCAGGTAGATGGCGATGCGTCCCTGCTGCAATCGCCCCACCAGGCGGGCGAAGCGCTCGGTCGTGCGGGCAATGGGCAGATACAGCCAGTGCCAGAGGTGATCCTCGATGCGGACGTGGTAGATCGGCTTTTCGTCGAACGGCGAGGGGAGTTCCCGGCGCATGCGGATGAACGGTTCGAAGATCTGCCTGATCGGCTGGCCGAAGCCCTCGGCGGTATCCTGCATGCGTGCGGTCTGGGCGGGATATCCGCAGTCCCACGGCGGTGCGAAACGCACCCGACCATGGTAAAGCCGGTGGACCAGGAGCACGGCCAGCAATACCGCGAGGCAGGTAACCGCGAGGAAAATCAGCGGACTGTAGCTGGCCCGTTCGAGCGTGGTCGGCGCCAGGAGCAACCAGCCGTTGTTGCGCACCGTCGAGGCGATTCCCGTGCCGATAAGCAACTGGGTCACGCGATCGATGGCGCCGATCAGCGGAACCGGAAACAGCCCGAGCACTACGCAGCCTGACGCCAGCCAGATCAAGCCGGCACGTTCCAAGAGCGACGCATCCTGTGCCTCGGCCAGTTTGGCTTCGCGTGGTTGGCCGAGGAAGATCACGCCGAAGAACTTCACCATGGCGTAACCCGCCAGCGCGGCGACCAGGGCGATGGCGGCGGCCACCACCGGAACCAGCATGTTCAGGAAGGAGTTCGGCAGCTCGGTGGTGAACAGGAAACTCTGCAGCAGCAACCACTCCGCCACGAAGCCGGACAGCGGCGGAAGTCCGGAACTCGCGAGCACGCCGATCAGCACCAGCCAGCCCACCCAGGGCATGCGCCGCATCAGGCCACCCAGCTTGCCGAGGCTGCGCTCACCGGTGGCATGCAGCACCGAACCCGTGCCGAGGAACAGCAGGCTCTTGAAGAAGGCATGGCTGATCACATGGTAGAGCGCCGCCGTCAGCGCCAGGGCGGACAAGGCGTGCATGCCGTAGGCGTTGAACAGGACGCCCAGCCCGATGCCGACGAACAGCAGGCCGATGTTTTCGATCGACGAATAGGCCAGCAGGCGCTTCATGTCGGTCTGTACTGCGCTGAACACCACGCCGAACAGCGCGGTCGCTAGACCCAGAGCCAGCAGCAGCGCGCCCCACCACCAGAGTTGAGCGTTCAACAGGTCGAAGCCGATGCGCAAAATCCCGTAGATCGCGGTTTTCAGCATCACGCCGCTCATCAGCGCGGAGACCGGCGAAGGGGCCGCCGGATGCGCCTCCGGCAACCAGACGTGCAGCGGCAGGATGCCCGCCTTGGCGCCGAAGCCGAAGGTCGCGAGCAGAAAGGCGGCGGAGGCCCAGAGGGGCGAGAGCGACTGAGCACGCATGTTGGCGAAGCTGTAGTCGCCGGTGTTGGCCTGCAGGACGCCGAAGCACAGCAGAATCGCGATCGCACCGATGTGCGCCACCAGCAGGTAGAGGAAACCGGCTTGCCGAATGGCCGGTACGCGATGGTTGGCGGTTACCAGAAAGAACGACGACAGGGCCATGGTTTCCCACATCACCATGAAGGCATAGGCATCGTCCGCCAACACCACCAGTGCCATGCTCGCAAGGAACACATGGTATTCGAGGCAGAGCAGGCCTGGCGGCGTACCCTCACCCTGACGGAAATAGCCCGCCGCAAAGACCGAGATCCCTGCGCCTGCGGCGCCGATCACCAGCAAGAAATAGGCGGACAGCCCGTCGAGCCGCAGATGGAACGGCAGATTCGGCAAGCCCAACGGCAGCACCGCGGTTTCGGGGTCATCGAACAGGGCGCTCAGCGCGATCGCGGCAAGCCCGAGCGCGATCGCGGCGCCGGCCGGAAACAGCACCCGGGCCACGAAGTCGGTATGGCGCAGGGCCAGAATGCCGAGCAGGCCCAGGCCCAGCCAGCCACCGACGAGCACAAGAATCCAGTCGAGATGCGCCACAACAAACCCTTATCGTCAGTAACCCTTATCCCCAAGCCTGAGACTAGGCTGCAACAGCTAGTGGCGCACGGAGCCATGTTGGATTTGCACGGTGATGTCGGCCTGTGGACCCATGCCGCCGTTCCGAATAGGGGGTGCAGGACGAGCAATCGTTCCTGTCGCCGCAAAACCACCGAACAGCAGCATCGCCACCTCGGCAAGCGCCTGGCCCATCAAATTCTGCCAAGGCCTTCCGGGTATTGGTGTGCATATTATTAACATGCGGTGATAATTCAAGGCTTTTGCATGGCTTGGCTGGTGGCCTTGCCGAAGGCCACGCCGGTGATGGAGGCAAGGCGTGGCTGATTACGCGTTTCGCCGCAATCGAGGCGATCGGTATCGAGGTCAAGGCAGAAGAGACGCAGGCTTTTCAGGTTGCCCAGCTGAGCGCTGCCACGCGGTGACAGCGCGGGGTGTATAAATTATAATTTGGTTAACATCTATCGGACTGAAACTGGGCGGATACCTTCATGGAAAGCAAGACTGCGCGTCTCACCGTACTCATCGATCCGCACAAGAAGAAAGCGTTCGAGGAGCTTTGTGCGGCACAAGACCTGACGTCTTCACAGGTCGTGCGGCAACTGATCCGTGATTACCTGGACAGCCACGGCGTCACCTACGCAAGCAAAAGCAAACCGGCCGCCAACACCAAAGCCTGAATAGGCGCTGAGGTCGGCCGCCAAAAGCCAACCCAGCTCTATCATGCCCAGCGACTTAGCTGGAGCCGGGCGTTCTTTCCTGTTCCTCGGCGGCCTCTAGCGCGGCATGGAATTCGCTGTGGTAATGCGCGCTGCCAATTTCCTGCAGAATGCCCGCCTTGTCGAGCTTGCTCAGCACCTTGCGGTTCGCCTCGCAAAGCTTCACCACGATATTGCGCTTATGCAGTTGCTGGATGACTTCCTCCAGCGTTTGCAGGCCGGTGATGTCCATGAACGGCACGCGATTGAGGCGAATCACCAATACATGAGGATCGGTGTGGGTCTGCGCCAGTACGCGCTCGAAGGTCTCCGCCGCAGCAAAGAACAGCGGCCCCTCAATGGTATAAACCAGCACCTCGGGTGGCAGGTGGGTGTCGCCATTGGCGCGCGGTGCGCTTTCCAGCTCTTCCTTGACGACTTGCCGCACTTCGACAGAAGACGCCATGCGCCGCATGAAATGCAGCATCGCCAGAATGACGCCGATATTCACGGCAATCACCAGGTCGCTGAACACCGTGAGGCCGAAGGTAATCAGCAGGATCGCCACGTCGGCACGCGGTGCCCGCTGCACCATGCGTTTGAAGTGCTTCAGTTCGCTCATGTTGTAGGCGACGACGAAGAGGATCGCGGCCAGGGCGCACAGCGGAATGTTCGAGGCCAGCGGTGCCAGGAACAGAATGATCAGCACCAGAGTGATGGCGTGCGTGATGCCTGCCAGGGGACCGGTGCCGCCATTACGGATGTTGGTCGCGGTGCGGGCAATCGCGCCGGTGGCAGCGAACCCGCCGAACAGCGGCGTGGCCAGATTGGCGATGCCCTGGCCGATCAGTTCCTGATTTGAGTCATGCTTGGTGCCCGCCATGCCATCGGCCACCACCGCAGACAGCAGCGACTCGATTGCCCCGAGCATGGCAATCGCGAAGGCCGGGCCGATCAGTTCGAGCACGCGCGGCAGCGTGACTTCAGGCAAGCCCAGCTCCGGCAGGCCTTGAGGAATGCCGCCGAATGCGCTGCCGATGGTGGCCACTCCATCGAAGTGGAATAGCGACTGGATCGCCGTGACCACCACCATCGCCACCAGCGGACCTGGTACTCGGCTGAGCCCGGGCAGCTTGGACGCGCTAACCACCAGGACCAGGCTGGCAGCGGCCAGAAGCGTGGTTGCCAGGTGCAAATCCGGTAGCGCCTGCAGCAGATGCCAGAACTTCTCATGGAAGTGCTCGCCGGTCACCGCCGGCAAGCCGAAAAAGTCCTTCCACTGTCCGACCCAGATGATTACCCCGATACCGGCGGTGAACCCGACGATGACCGGGTCGGGAATGAACTTGATGATTGCGCCGAGCCGGGTAATGCCCAGCAGCAGCAATATGAGGCCGGCCATCATCGTGGCGATCTGCAGGCCGTCGACGCCGTACTTGGCCGTCACCCCCGCCAGGATCACGATGAACGCCCCGGTTGGCCCGGCGATCTGCAAGCGGCTCCCGCCGAAGAGGGACACCAGCAAGCCGCCAATGATGGCGGTGTAGATCCCTTGCTCAGGTTTGACGCCGGACGCGATGGCGAAAGCCATCGCCAAGGGCAACGCCACGACCCCTACGATCACGCCAGAAACCAGGTTGCGTCCCCAGTGTGCTCGGCCAAACAGACCAGCAATCCACGCTTCACGCATTGCAATCATGGTTGGCTCCTCTGAGGATGTATGTGCATAATATTAACATCAGGTGTTAATTAAAAGAGTTTGAGTTGCTGCCTGCAACCAGACGAGCGGCCTATCCTGGTCTAGCGCCGAGGTGCTGGATCAGCGGGCGCTGTGAGTAGGCGCGCGCAAGAGCGCATGTAGAGGGTGGTGACCGAGATGAACCGTAGTGATGTGAAAGCCAGGCATGCCGAAGGTATTTCCTTCGACACCCATGTGATCGCCAACCCGACCAACACCAAAGAGTGGATTGTGTTCTTCAAGAAAGACGCCGGAAGAAGCTTTTTCCTGGTCGATGAAAAGGAGGAGGTGGAGTCCTTTGCCCATCTGGATGAGTTGATCCACGAGCTCCGCGACTTGGGTATCAAGAGCGCAGAAATCCATTTGTGACCGGTGGCCACGGGAGGCGCCAGCACGATACCGCCTGTGGATGGCGCAGTGCGCGCGGCGCGCCCGACGGATTCGCGCGCAAAAAAAAAGCCCTGCGCAAGGCAGGGCTTTTTTGAAGTCGGATCAGGTTAGATAACCTGAACTTCCTCGGCTTGCATGCCTTTCTGACCACGGGTGGCCACGAAAGTCACTTGCTGGCCTTCTTTCAGGCTCTTGAAACCATCGCTTTGGATGGCTTTGAAGTGCACGAACAGGTCGTCACCGGATTGCGGGGTGATGAAGCCGTAGCCTTTCTCATCGTTGAACCATTTAACGGTGCCAGTCTGACGATTGGACATGTGATATCTCCTAACAAAAGTAATAGCAGCCCTGGAAAAGCCCAGGCCGGGACTGAGTGCAACGAGTACTAGGAGTCGGACGATGTTTGGATCGAAATCTAGGCATCAAGTAGCGATTCGCGGTGACACATGCAGCACAGTGGGGCCACCATACGCGTTTTTAACGCTAAGCGCGAATGCTCTGTGCGACTTTCTTGCATTTAGTGTTTGCCGGGCCTGTCGGCCAGGTGGGGCAACGGTCTTTAACCTAATGCCCGGCCCCGGTAAGATGCGCTCACTTTTTCACCATCAGCTATTCAGGACGCCCGCCATGAGCATCAAATCGGATAAGTGGATTCGCCGCATGGCCCAGGAACACGGCATGATCGAGCCCTTCGTCGAGCGCCAGGTGCGCACCGAAGGGAGTGGGCCGCTGATCTCCTACGGCGTTTCCAGTTATGGCTACGATGTACGCTGTGCCGACGAGTTCAAGGTGTTCACCAACATCAACTCGGCCACCGTCGACCCGAAGAATTTCGATGAGAAAAGCTTTGTCGATGTGAAAAGCGATGTGTGCATCATCCCGCCGAACTCCTTCGCCCTGGCGCGAACCGTGGAGTACTTCCGCATTCCCCGCAATGTGCTGACCATTTGCCTGGGCAAGAGCACCTATGCGCGTTGCGGCATCATCGTCAACGTCACGCCGCTGGAACCCGAGTGGGAAGGCCATGTGACCCTGGAGTTCTCCAACACCACCACCCTGCCGGCGAAAATCTATGCCAACGAGGGCGTGGCGCAAATGCTGTTCCTCGAGTCCGATGAAGCCTGTGAGGTGTCCTACAAGGACCGCGGCGGTAAGTACCAGGGGCAGTTGGGCGTGACCCTGCCGAAGGCCTGATGGTGCGGGCGAGGATGCGCGAGGCGAAGAAGCCGGGCCGATGCCCGGCTTTTTTGTGCGCGCTTGCCGGCGTTCGGCACGCGCCCGGTGTAAACGCGCGCTGGCCTCGCCTTGCTGCGCATTCCGCGGTTGTGACGGCCATGTGTGACGCCCTGTGCCAGCGCGATAATGGGTTGGCTGGCCGGGTCACTGCCCGTTCTCCGGAGCTTCTCTTCGTGCCGGCGTGCTGCTACCGCTGCCGGCAGGCGAGGTGGCCAGGGCGAGCGCAGAGGACGAACTGCCGGGGCATGCTACGTTCTAAAGGCGTTGTGGCATCCGTTCAGGGGCGCCGCAACGGCGCGACGATGGAGGGACGAGTTATGGCTAAGTGGATGATCACCTACAACAAGGATGAAGCAACCGAGGTCTACGAGGCGGAGTCGGCCAGCAAGCCGAGCATGGAGCAGGCGGTGCAATGGTTGCTGGAGATGGCCGAGAAAACCTACGCGCGCGAGGAGCCGAAAGAGCTGCCCTACGAGATCCAGACGCCCGCTGTGCGTCTATTGGAGCGTTATGGCATCACTGTTACCGGCATTTTCCGCGAGTGACCGGAAGCACCCGATGGCGCCGTTACGGGGGCTGTATTGGGGGGGAATTACGGGCAAAAGAAAGGGCGCCGACAGGCGCCCTGAAATGATGATCTATGGAGTAAGTCCACTTGCTCTGAGTCGCGGGCTCGGGCCTTGGTTCAGCAGCACCCGACGAGCGGTCGTTATCGGCTGGGGGTCAGCAGCAACCGCCTGTTGCCATAGGCCTTCTCCAGGTTCTGCGGCTGGAACGGGAAGCTCATGTACTGGCCCGTGCGCCAGGCCTCGATGCCGTCGGCGTAATGCGTGCTCGCCGGATTGCCGGACTGACCGGAGCTGTTCAGGCCGATCAGCGGTTCCTCGCGGCCGAAGTCGACGACGATGCGCATGGCCGGGATCAGCCAGGTATCGAAGTCCTGCCCCCAGTGATAAGCCGAGACGTTCAGGGTGCTGTGGTCGCCGCCGGCCGGGTAGGGGCCGCGATCCAGATAACCTTTGATCGAATTGATCCGCGCGGCTTGGCTGGCGCTCATGTAGGGCGCCAGTCGGGTGGTTTCGCTGGTCCAGCTATAGCTGTGCAGCTTGCCCCACTGCCAGGCGTTGCGTTGGTTGCCCAGCCTGTTTTCGACGAGGGTCACCGCGGCGGCCAGGCTGCGGGCGAGAATCGCCGGTTTGTCCTCACGCTGCGGCGTGCCCCGGTCGTCCCAGAACGGGCTGTCGTCGCGGCCGAGCAGGTGGTCGGCCTGGGCCGAGTAGGAGAGCTTGGCGATTTCCGCCAGGGCCTGCCAGGCCGGGCTGGTATCCGGGCCGAGTTCGTCGAGGAACGTCTGCCGCGCGCTTTCATGCAGGAAGGCGCCGTACAGCGCGGCATCCGCCGAAGTCGCGGCGAGCTTGCCGTCGAAGGCCTGCAGGCGCTCGAGGGCTTCGCGGGCTTTCGCGCGTTGCACCGCGGGCAGGGCATCGATGGCGTGCTTGAGCGGCTCGGCCATGCCTGGCGCGGTGAACATGGCCTGCAGTTTGCCGACGAAGGGCGTGGTCTGATCGTACTGCATGGCGATCATGCTCTGGCTGTCGTGCTTGCTGCCGCCGGCCAGCTGCGCCAGGCGTTCGTAGCGTTCCGGGTAGTACCAGGAGTTGGACAGCTGCATGCCATAGCCGCGTGGCACGCTGCGCTGGTTGGCGCTGCCCAGCCAGCCTTGCGCTGGATCCTGGTCGTAGGGGTGGAGCATCGGGTCGGCGAAACCGTCCCACTCGTAACGGCTGTCCCAGCCGGGCGAGGGCATCAGGCCGAGGCCTTCGCGGCGGTTGGGGAAGCGTCCGGTAACCTGCCAGCCGATGTGCTGGGCGTCGGCGAAGACGATGTTCAATGGCATGGCGCGGACTTCGCGGGTCGCCTCGAAGGCCTGTTCCACGGACTGCGCGCGGGACAGCGCGAAGAGTGCGTCGAGGGTCTGGTCCGCCTCGAACAGGGTGGATTGCAGGGCCAGGCCGTAACCGCTGCTCAGTTGCAGGGGTTGCAGCATGTGCTTGCGCTGTCCCAGTACCGAATTCAGCAGCGGGCCGTGGCGCGTCTCGAAGATGGTTTCGCGGATCGGTCGCTGACCCTTGATGAAGAAGGTTTCGTGCCGCTCCTGCGCCGCCAGCCACTGGCCGTCGGCCTCATAGTAAAGCCGCTGGCCTTCGCGCTTGAGCTTTTCCAGGAACAGATCCTGGTTGTCGCCCATGACCATGGTCATGCCCCAGCCCAGCTTGCCATTGAAGCCGGCGACCACGGCCGGCACGCCGGCAATCGATACGCCGGCGGCCTGGTATTTCGGCGAGCGGATCTGCACGAAATTCCAGGCCGAGGGTATCGCCAGCGGCAGGTGGGTGTCGTTGGCCAGGAGGCTCTTGCCGCTGCGGCTGTGCGGCGGGGCGATGGCCCAATTGTTCGAGGCGGCGACGCCGAGCATATGGGCGCCGGCAAATTGCTGGGTGGCCTCGTTCACAGCGGCGAGGCCGGCGATCTGTCCGCCCAGTGCCAGGCCCTCGAGCTTGGCTGCCTCCTCGAACGGCAGGGGCTCGTCCGGGTAGGTCGGCAGCAGCCAGGCGAGCTGCTCGCTGCCGATCTTCTGCGCCAACAGCAGGGCGGCGATCTCTTCCTGCAGGTTGACCGACAGGCCGAAGTTCAGCAGGCAGAACACCAGCACCGAATCCTCGGGCTTCCAATAGGGCGGGCGATAGCCAGACTCGGCGAGGTCCATCGGCAGCCTGTCGCGGTAGCGGAACAGGTAGGCGTTGACGCCGCGGGCATAGACCTCGAAGAAGCGCTTCAAGCGTGGCGAGGCGTTGCCGTAGAGCAGTTCGGCACTTTTCCTCAGGTTCACCGCGCGCATCAGTCGGTCGATTTCCAGCGCGCCCGGGCCGACCATTTCCGCCAAGCGGCCCTCGGCCATCAGGCGCAGGCCGACCATCTGGCTGAGGCGGTCGCTGGCGTGCACATAGCCCAGGGCGAACAGCGCGTCGTGGAAGGTGGAGGTCTCGATCAGCGGCATGCCCAGGCTGTTGCGCCTGACCACCACACTCTGGGCCAAGCCCTGGACGCGGACGATGCCCTGGTCCGGCGGCAGGCTGCCGCTGTAGCGGCTGTTGAGGAACGATTGGCAACCGCTCAGTGCCACTGTGGCGGCCAGGGCGGCGGCGAGGCTCGAATGGGCCATGGGGCGAAACACGCGCGCTAGCATGCAACAGGCTCCTTGCAGGATGCAGGACAGGAAGATCAACGCGCCGCTCGACGGGCCGCGCGGGCCGCTCGGGCGTGGCGGCCGGTGCGTTGGTCCGGGTGTAAGGTAGAGAGCGCTAGGGCGCCTGGCAAGAGGCTCAGGCGCGTTTGCGCGGGTGCTGCAAGGCTTCGTCGAGCAACCAGCGCGCGGCCGTGCGGGCGGCGGCCTTGTGCTGCAGTTCCAGCTCGGTGAAGTGTTTTTCGTGCTGGCGGCGCACGGATTTGTCCAGGGCCTTCCAGTCGGCGTGGGTCGGCACCTGGGCGGTGGCTTCGAACAGCAGGTGGAACACCTGGCAGCGCGCATCCTGGCTCAGCGCGCTGTCGTAGTTGTCGAGCAGCACCTTGATGCGGATGGCGCCTTCGATCAGCGGCAGCTGGCCGTCGAGCAGGCTGCTGGCGAGGATCTGCAAATCACTCCCCAGGCGCTCGCGGCGCTCGTTCTCGGTCTGTGCCTGGCTGCGCTGCTGCGCCCAGACGCGGCGCCACAGGTGCAAGGCATACAGCGCAAGGGCCACCAGCAGCAGTCCGCCGGCCAGAAGCGAAACCAGGGTCAGGGTGGTCATCGACTACTCAGGCACCGTGGCATTTCTTGAACTTCTTCTGGCTGCCGCAGGGGCAAGGGTCGTTGCGACCGACATCCTTCAGGGCGTTGCGTACCGGTTCCTGGTGGCTGTGGTTGCAGTGCGGGCCATGCACATGGCCGTGGTCGTGGTCGTGGTCGTGGTCGTGTGCAGGGTGATCGTGGTCGTGATGGCAATCGGGACCGTGGACATGGGGTTGCTGGTTCATGCGTGGCTACTCCGGGATAAAATCACCGGGAATTATCTCGCCATTACGCGACATGTGCACGCTGCGCCCGAAAAACAAACCGGTTTTCACCACGCCGACCAGGCGATAGCGGATCGGCTCTTCGGGTTTCTCCAGCGCCTTGACGATTGGTCGCATGTGACGCCAGAGGTTGGTGCGTACCGGTATATCGAACACATGGTGGCCGTGGGCGGGGACGCTGAAGCTGGCATCGGACGTACCCTCCGCCAGCTTCACTTCGTTGAGGTATACCGAGTAGTCGAGGCCACGTACCGGCAGGCTCATGCTGTTGGGGTTATCGATGCGAAAGCGCAGGATGAAGCGCTGCTCCAGCAGCTTGGCTCTGATCACATCGACTTTGACCAGTCGGACATCCGGATCTTTGAGATCGCCGGTCATCCAGGAGGAGCACCCGCTGAGGCCTGAAAGCAGACCAAAAAACATCAATAGGCTGAGAATTCTTATCGTTTGCGCCTGGGAAAACATTTCATACTCCAAAGGACGCTTCAGTGTAGCAAGCAACAGGTTGGCTGCAACGTGTTGTGAACGGAAAAAACCCTGCGCCATACTGGGGGTCGATTAGGACAGGAGTGTGACCATGGACCGCTACGAGATCGCCTTTGCCGGCCAATTGGCTCCGGGTGCCCAGTTGGAGTTGGTCAAGGCCAATCTGGCCAAGCTGTTTCAGGCCGACGCCCAGCGCATTGCCTTGCTGTTCTCCGGCCGACGCATCGTGATCAAGAGCAACCTGGATGCGGCCAGCGCGGAAAAATACCGCGCCACCCTGCAGCGTGCCGGTGCCCTGGTCGAGGTGCAGGCCATGCCGATGGAGGTCGAGGAGATCGAACTGGCGCCGGCACCGGAGGTTGTAGCGGCGGCCCAGTCGGTGCTCGCCGCAGAACCGGCGGTACCTGGGCGCCTGCTCGTGGCGCCGCGAGATGAATACATGGCGGCCTTCGTGGCGGTGGACGCCCCGGATTTCGGCATGGCACCGCTGGGCGCCGACCTGCAGGACGACAAACCCGAGCCGCAAGCGCCGTCGCTCGACCTGTCGCAGTTCAGCCTGGCGCCCACTGGCAGCGACATGGGCCAGGCGAAAGCTGCGCCGGCGGGGCCTGCGCCGGATGTGTCGCACCTGAAGTTGCAGGACTGAGCCGGCCAGGCCCGCGGGGCGCCTTTGGGCCTTGCGCCAGGAGCTAGCCGTGGCGCGGGCTCAACTGTGGGTCAATGGCTGGCGGCGGTTTGCTCGTTGGCCGCGCACTTGGCCTGGGCCTGAGGCGGCGTCAGGCTGCGGATCGAGGTGTAGAACAGCTCGCAGGTCTGCAGCTTGTCGCTCACCTGCCATTTCTGCATGCAACTGCTCAGCGTGGTGCTGGCATCGGCGGCCGGGTTCTGCCCCATATTGGCTTGCCAGCAGGCCGCCGAAATGTCCTGGCCCATGACCTTGAGCCCGGCCTGGTCGGCCTTCTGCTGGTCGCCGGCGTAGTTTCCCGGGTCGGCGGCGTACCAGATATAGCTGGGGTGGTTGCTGCCCAGCACCGCCACTGTGCGTCCTGCCGCCGGCGCGATCTGGCCGAGGCCGAGTACCCCGAGGCTAACGCCATACTGCTGTTTCACCCAGTCGCGCACCGGCGCACCGAAGGCCACCATCGGCAGCGAGGGGGCTTTGCTGTCCTGGCTCGCGGTCAACTGCGCAACCATCGTGGTCTGGTACGCCTTGAAGTAGTCGTAGGTGCCTGCCAGCGAGCTGCCGGCGCTGGCCGGGGCCGCGATGGGGGCGATGTCGATGATGGTCTGGTAGGCCGGTGTCTGGTCGAGCGGCACACCGTTCAGGCTGAGCAGGTCGGCCCAGCGGTCGGTGGTCTTGGATTCCAGATAGTCCTGCGCCTGGGTCAGCGAATAGTCCGGCGGGAAGTGCAGTAGTTCGACGCTGCGGCGGTTATCCAAGGCCATGCCCAGCGGCAGGAAGAAGTACCAGCTGTACTGCCACTTGCCATCGGCGTTCAGCTTGCTGGCGCCTTGGTAGGCCAGGTCGCCGGCTGCGAGCAGGCTGCTGAGCGGCTGGCCGTAGTCGGCGGGGACGCCACTGAAGCGTGCATAGACGTTGTCGCCGCTGCGTTTGACCTCGACCTTGGCCGCAGCATAGCCGTCGCGAGCCAGGCTCTGGTCGAGGTAGTGCTGCACGGTCTGTTCCAGCGTCCAGTCGCGGTAGCAGACCGCGCTGCAGTTGTTGGGGTAGGCGAACAGGCGGCTGACCCGCTCCGTGCTGCCCAGGTCGATCTGCTCTCCCGAAGGCTGGTTGGCGCAGCCGAAGAGCAGGCTGGCCAGAATCACCAGCAATCCATTTTGCTTGTGCATGAGCTTCTCCTTGTTGAGTGTCAGGCTCGACTGGGTGCTGAGCGTGGCGTCAACAAATGAAGCAGAATTTTCCGCTGGCGTCAGGCAATGGGCTTCAGTTCAGGAAAGGCGCGCAGCACTTCTTGAATTTCTGTCCACTGCCGCAGGGGCAGGGATCGTTGCGTCCGGCCTTGGGGGGAACGGTGGGGTCGATGAAATACCAGCGCCCGTCGTGCTGGACGAAGGCCGAGCGTTCGCGGTGGGCGTGTTCGCCATTGGCGTCGTGCCAGCGGGCGTTAAAGGTCACGAAGGCATGCTCCGGCTGGCCGCCGAGCAGTTCGGCGCTTTCGACCTCCAGGCCGAGCCAGGTGCTCTGCGTGCTCCAGGCGTTGATTGCATCGCGGTCCAGGGCGGTTTGCTGGACGGGCAGGGTGGTCGCCAGCAGGTAATCGATCAGCCCCAGTGCATAGGCGCTGTAGCGCGAGCGCATCAGGGTCTCCGCACTGGGGGCAGGGAGGCCGGCATGGTAGCGGCCGCAGCAGTCGTCCAGCGAGTTGCCGCTGCCGCAGGGGCAGCTGGGCAAGGGGACGGCGTTGGGCATGGTCATCCGCTCACCACCAGTACTTGCCGAAATTTTCCGGGTTGGCCCAGAACTTGGCGTTGAGCCAGTCCGGCACCTGCTTGTAGTCATGCAGATCGTAGGTGAACAGACTGAGGGTCTGCTCGCCCCGCTGGAACCGTTCGCTGGCTTGCAGGGACAGGGCGAAGAAGTCGGTGTCCTGCCAGGCGCAGGCCTGCAGGTCGACCAACACGGCCAGGCGGCTGGCATTCAGGTTGCGGATGCCACCGAGCAACTCCAGCCCGGTGCGCTTGGGCAGGTGTTCGAGGCAGTCGACCACCAGTGCCAGGTCGAAGCGTTGTGCCGCCAGCTCCGTAGGCAGGCTGCCGGCGGCGGCATGGGCGATCCGGCAATCTGCGTGGGCGTCCCGGAATGCGGCCAGCGCCGGCAGTTCGCTGGCACCGATCAGCAGCAGGCGGTTTGGTGCATAACGCTCGAGCAATGCGGCCAGGGCTTGTTGCGGGGTGCGGGATGAAATGCGCTCGGTCATCGAAAATCCTCGATCAGGACAGAAAGACTAACGCGCTGTCGCGAGATGGCCTAGAGCGGATCGTTCTACTCATACGACTCAATCCAATCTGGCGGATTCTAAAACGGCCGTCTTTAATCCATAAGTGTCGGGTTTGGGCCGATTATCTACTGGAGACTTGTATATGAGCATCATGAGGAAGGCAGTACCCCTGATTCTGGCGAGCAGCCTGCTTACCGGTTGCGCAGGCCTGCAGAAAAGCGATTGGCCGACTTGCGCCGCGGTTGGTGGAGTTGGCGGTGCTGCATTGGGCGCGATTGAGAGCTCATCATGGGCCGCTGGCGGCGCGGCTGTCGGTGCGGGAATGGCCGCGGCGTATTGCTGGGTCCATGGCGCCGAGGCGGAAGAAGTGACGGCAGTCGAGGAGGTGATGGTCGAGGAGCCGGTCATGGCCGAGCCTGCCGAACCGGTGCGGGTCGAGTTGGACGTCAAGTTCGACTTCGACAAGTCCGTGGTCAAGGAGGAAAGCTACAGCGATATCAAGAACCTGGCGGATTTCATGAAGCAGTATCCGCAAACCACCACCGTGGTTGAAGGGCACACCGACTCCATCGGTACCGATGCCTACAACCAGGGTTTGTCCGAGCGCCGGGCCAATGCCGTGCGTGATGTCCTGGTCAATCAGTACGGTGTCGGGGGCGAGCGCGTCAACGCAGTCGGTTATGGCGAGTCTCAACCTGTTGCCGACAATGCCACCGATGCTGGGCGCGCGATCAACCGCCGGGTAGAGGCCGAGGTCGAAGCCCAGCCTTGAGGAGCCTGGCAGAACGGCTCGCACCCTAGGTGGCACAATGACAGGGTGCAAGCTTGTACAGTCCCAGAGGTGGGTCTTTACTCCTGTGTGACCGGCATCACGTCGGTTACACAGGAGATTTCACCATGAGGACTAGCCTATTCAGGGTTGGCGTACCCCTTCTCTTGGTCAGCAGTGTTCTTTCTGGTTGCGTCACGACTTCCAGTACGGGAGACGCGCCGCTCAACCAGGGGAACTGGCCCCTGTGCAGTGCGATTGGCGGTCTGGCCGGTGGCGGCCTGGGCGCAATCGAGAGTTCTACCTGGGCAGCGGGAGGTGCAGTGGCCGGTGCGGTTATCGGCACCCTGATCTGCTATGCCCAGGACGGTGACGAAGATGGCGATGGTGTGTTCGACCGCCGCGATCGTTGTCCTGGCACCCCGGCCAATACCCCGGTGCAGCACAATGGCTGCCCATTGAAGGAGTATCCGAGCACTCCCGCGGTCATGGAGCCGGAACCCGTCGAACCAGTTGAGGCGGTTCGCGTCGAGTTGGACGTGAAGTTCGACTTCGACAAGTCCGTGGTCAAGGAAGGAAGCCAAGCCGACATCAAGAGTCTGGCCGACTTCATGAAGCAGTATCCACAGACCACCACGACCGTCGAGGGGCATACCGACTCTATCGGCACCGATGCCTATAACCAGGGGCTGTCCGAGCGCCGTGCCAATGCGGTGCGCGATGTACTGGTCAACCAGCATGGCATCGACGGCAGCCGGGTCTCGTCCGTAGGTTACGGTGAGTCGCGCCCGGTCGCCGACAACACCACCGACTCCGGACGCGCCGTCAATCGCCGGGTGGAGGCGGAAGTCGAAGCGCAGCCGTAACCGGCATGATGCAGTACCGGCCGGTCGCTACCGGCCAGACACACCCAGCGGGGGCCCAAGGCCCCCGCCGTTTTTTCCGGCCCGCTGGTCGCACTCCCCCAAAGCAGTTAAGGTGCGGCAAAACAACAATCTGCTGAGGGCGGGGATGAAGAAACTCTTGGGCTTGGGAAAGCTGCTGACTGCGTTGTTCTGGGGGGCGGCGCTGGCCAATCTGCTGGATCCGTTCGCACAGCCTTTCGCATTTCTGCTGTACCTGACCGGCGCCCTGCTCATGCTGGTCCATGGCCTGGAACTGTGGCTGTTCGATGAGCGTCTCCGTGGCTGCCCACGGCCTCGGCTGGAGCGTGTCCAGGTCGCGTTGTTCGGCGTATTCCATCTGCTCTGCCTGCCTCCGGCGCAAGTGTCGGAACTGGCGCAGGGCGAGGTGCAGTTGGAGGCCGAGCATGCGTAGTCTGTTGTTGCTGGCCATGCTGGCCATGCTGGGCAGCTCGCTGGCGCAGGCACAGGCCTCGCTCGAGGTGCACTCCCATGGCCTGCTGCGTTTGCCGGCGACAGCCAGCGTGCTGGTGGTGCAGCGCGTGCACATCGCCGACCACGGCACGTTGCTGATTCCCGCTGGGTTGACAGAAATTCGCATCGACGACCTGTACCTGGGGCGTGAGGCGCGGATCGCTATTGCGCCGAGCGAGCAGGCTTTGCGCCTGAAGGTTGCGCATGGCGAGATCGCTGCCGGTGCTCAGATCAGCGCGCGCGGTGCTCCGGGTTCCCCGAGCCAGCCGGCAAGGCCTGGGCGTGTCCTGGATATCCGCCTGGAGAGCGTGGTGGCCGAGTCATTGCTGGTCGATGTACGCGGCGGCACGGGCGCGCCGGGTTACGCCGGCTTGGACGGCGCGGATGGCAAGGCCGCCGGTTGCACCTGGGGCCAGGCTGGCCGTGGCCACGACGGGCTGGACGGTGGCGATGGACAGGCAGGCGCAGCGGGCGGCCAGGTGCGTGTGGCAGTGCCGGCGAACTTTCCAGCCGATCGCCTGCAGGTGCGTCTGGAGGGCGGCGTCGGTGGCCCAGCCGGAAAAGGCGGTAGCGGCGGCGCGGGCGGAGCAGGCAAAGGCTGCTGGCTATATACCGCCGCGGGGGCCGCGGATGGGCGGTCCGGCCAGGCAGGGCAGGCGGGTGCGCCAGGAGCGCCGGGCAGGTTGAGCCTGCTACGGTTCTAACGTGAAAGACCGCTTTCATCAGCAGGGGGGGGCGGCGACTGCCATGAGCGTTAACGTGGCCGGTTCGCGGCCAGGAGCGCCATGCGCTGCTGGCGCCTGCTCAGAAGCCGGGGCGAGCGGCGGCGATGCTCGCCAACACCAGGCCCAGAATCAGGTTGATGCCCACCAGCCGGCGAATTCGCCCGAGCACCGCGCCGCCGCTCGGCCAATCCTCGGCCGCCACCGCGCGGCGCAATTCCGGCAATTGCAGAACCTGCACGCGGAGAAACAGCGCGAGCATGGCGATATACAGGCCCATCATGATGTGCACGTAGCGCGGCGCGCTTTCGAAGCCGGCAAAGCGCAGGTGCAGCATGCCCACGCCGGTGATCGGCAGCACCAGCACCGCGGCCCACACCCAATGGAAGAACCGCCGGAACACCTCGACCCACAGTTTCAGCCGCGCCGGCGCCTCCAGCACGCCTACCGCCGCGGGCCGGAGGATCATCCAGGCGAAGAACATGCCGCCGACCCAGACGAGCGCGGCGAGCAGGTGCAGGGCATAGGTCATGGCAAAAGGGGACATGCGGATACTCCAGTCGGGGGAAGAGGCCAGGGGAACCGCCGCGGGTCTGGCCGGCCGGCGTGATCGGCGGCTGGGCAGGCGGTTCTGCGCGGGATCGATTAGCGCGCTATGATAGCCAGCCTTTGCAAGCACTGAAAATTTATCCAGCCTTTTTCGCGCCCAGATCCCCATGCTCAGTACCGAACTCAAGTCCCAGATCCAGGGCGCCTATTCCCGTTTCCTCGAGGCCAAGGGGCTCAAGCCGCGCTATGGCCAGCGCCTGATGATCGCCGAGATCGCCAAGGTGCTGGGGGCGATCAAGGCCGACGCCGAAGGCAAGCGCGAGGGCGAGCCGGCGGTGGTGGCGGTCGAGGCCGGCACAGGCACCGGCAAGACCGTGGCCTACAGCCTGGCGGCGATTCCCACCGCCAAGGCGGCCGGCAAGCGCCTGGTGATCGCCACCGCGACCGTGGCCCTGCAGGAGCAGATCGTGCACAAGGACCTGCCGGACCTGATGCGCAACAGCGGCCTGAACTTCAGCTTCGCCCTGGCCAAGGGGCGTGGCCGCTACCTGTGCCTGTCCAAGCTCGACCTGCTGCTGCAGGAAGGCCAGGCGCAAAACGCCACCGCCCAGCTGTTCGAGGAGGAGGGGTTTCGCATCGAGGTCGACGAGCAGAGCCAGAAGCTGTTCGGCGCGATGATCGAGAAGCTCGCCGGCAACAAGTGGGACGGCGACCGCGACAGCTGGCCCCAGGAGCTGGCCGACGCCGACTGGGCGCGCCTGACCACCGACCACAGCCAGTGCACCAACCGCCACTGCCCGAATTTCCAGCAGTGCGCCTTCTACAAGGCGCGCGAGGGCATGGGCAAGGTCGACGTGATAGTCACCAACCACGACATGGTGCTGGCCGACCTGGCCCTGGGCGGCGGTGCGGTGCTGCCCGACCCGCGCGAGACCCTCTACGTGTTCGACGAAGGCCATCATCTGCCGGACAAGGCGATCGGCCACTTCGCCCACTACACGCGGCTGCGCTCGACCGCCGACTGGCTGGAGCAGACCGCCAAGAACCTCACCAAACTGCTGGCCCAGCATCCCCTGCCCGGCGATCTGGGGCGGCTGATCGAACAGGTGCCGGAGCTGGCGCGGGAGATCAGGACCCAGCAGCAGTTCATGTTCAGCGCCTGCGAGCAGGTAGCCGAGTTCAAGCCCGGCGAGGACATGGAAGGCCGCGAGCGGCCGCGCCATCGCTTCGTCGGCGGCCTGGTGCCGGAGCACTTGCGCGAGCTGGGGCTGGAGCTGAAGAAGGGCTTCTCCAGGCTCACCGACCTGTTCACCGGGGTCACCGAGCAGCTCAAGCAGTCCATGGACGGCGAGGCCAGCATCGGCATCGCCAGCCACCAGGCCGAGGAATGGTACCCGCTGTTCGGCAGCCTGCTGGCGCGCGCCCGGGGCACCTGGGAGCTGTGGCTGGCGTTCACCGCCGAAGATCCCGAGGACAGCCCGCCGATGGCGCGCTGGCTGACCCTTGCCGAGAGCGGCGCGCTGTTCGACATCGAGGTCAACGCCAGCCCGATCCTCGCCGCCGAGACCTTGCGGCGCAACCTGTGGAACGTCGCCTACGGCGCCCTGGTGACCTCGGCCACGCTCACCGCGCTGGGCACCTTCGAGCGCTACCGGATGCGCGCCGGCCTGCCCAAGGTGGCGGTGACCACGGTGGTGCCGAGCCCGTTCCACCACGCCGACGCCGGCGTGCTGCGGGTGCCGGACCTCAAGGCCGACCCGCGCGACGCGCCAGTGCACACCGCGGCGATCATCCGCGAGCTGCCGCAACTGGTGGCCGGCTCGCGCGGCACCCTGGTGCTGTTCTCCTCGCGCCGGCAGATGCAGGACGTGTTCGACGGCCTGGAGCGCGACTGGCGCAAGCGGGTGTTCATCCAGGGCAACCTGTCCAAGCAGGAAACCCTGAACAAGCACAAGGCGCGGGTCGACTCCGGCGAGGAGAGCGTGCTGTTCGGCCTGGCCAGCTTCGCCGAGGGCGTCGACCTGCCGGGCGCCTACTGCGAGCACGTGGTGATCGCCAAGATCCCCTTCGCCGTGCCGGACGACCCGGTGGAGGCGGCGCTGGCCGAATGGATCGAGGCGCGCGGCGGCAACCCGTTCATGGAGATCGCCGTGCCGGACGCCTCGCTGCGCCTGGTGCAGGCCTGCGGCCGGCTGCTGCGCACCGAGGAGGACCGCGGCACCATCACCCTGCTCGACCGGCGGGTGGTGACCCAGCGCTACGGCAAGGCGATTCTCAACGCGCTGCCGCCTTTTCGCCGGGAAATCGGCTAGCAGTCCGGTGTCGTACGGGTTCCCAAGCACTACGCGGGCTGGAACAATGCGCGACTCGTCGCCGCCACCCCAGACCAAGGAGCCACTCGTGCAGATTCAGGGCTATTTCGACCTTCAGTTCGAGGCCGTCAAGGACGCCTTCGCCGCCTTGTTCGAAGACCCGCAGGCGCGTGGCGCGGCGCTCTGCGTGCAGGTCGCCGGCGAGACCGTGGTGGATATCTGGGCCGGGGTGGCCGACAAGGACGGCCAGCAGGCCTGGCACGGCGACACCATCCTCAACCTGTTCTCCTGCACCAAGCCGTTCACCGCCGTCACCGCCCTGCAGCTGGTCGGCGAGGGCAAACTCGAACTGGACGCCCCGGTGGCCCGCTACTGGCCGGAGTTCGCCGCCGCCGGCAAGGCCCGCATCAGCCTGCGCCACCTGCTCTGCCACCAGGCTGGCCTGCCGGCCCTGCACCAGCAGTTGCCGGCCGAGGCCCTGTACGACTGGCAGGCGATGACCACGGCGCTGGCCGCCGAACAGCCCTGGTGGCCGCTCGGCGAGGGCCATGGCTATGCACCGATCACCTACGGCTGGCTGGTCGGCGAACTGCTGCGGCGCGTCGAAGGCCGCGGGCCGGGCGAATCCATCGTCGCGCGCACCGCCAGGCCGCTGGGCCTGGACTTCCACGTCGGCCTGGCCGACAGCGAGTTCGCCCGGGTGGCGAGCATCTCCCGCGGCAAGGGCAATATGGGCGATGCGGCCGCGCAGCTTCTGCTCAGGACCATGATGAGCGAGCCCCGGGCCATGAGTACCCGCGCCTTCACCAACCCGCCGTCGATCATGACCAGCACCAACAAGCCGGAGTGGCGGCGCATGCAGCAGCCGGCGGCCAACGGTCACGGCAACGCGCGCAGCCTGGCCGGCTTCTACAGCGGCCTGCTCGACGGCCGCCTGCTGGAAAGCGAGCTGCTCGACGAGCTGACTCGCGAGCACAGCGTCGGCGACGACAAGACCCTGCTGACCCGCACGCGCTTCGGCCTGGGCTGCATGCTCGACCAGCCGCAGGTGGCCAACGCGACCTACGGCCTCGGCGCCAAGGCCTTCGGCCATCCGGGCGCGGGCGGTTCCAGCGGCTTTGCCGACCCGGAGCGCGAAGTCGCCTTCGGCTTCGTCACCAACAACCTCGGTCCCTACGTGCTGATGGACCCGCGCGCGCAGCAGCTGGCGCGGGTACTGGGGGCATGTCTGTAACAGCGGCTCGAGCGAGCCGGGTCCTGCTGCACGCTTGAGCGGTTCCCGCCAGCGTCAGGTGTACCGGCGGGGGATGGTTGGCGGTCAGCCTGGCCGTTGCGCGCTGCGGCTGTCGGCCCTGAAGAAGTGCACCTTGGCCGCCTCGGTGCTACCCACATAGGCGCCGACGATCAGCAGCAGGGTGGCCAGGAGCGGCCAGGGCAGGGGGGTGAAGTCGAAGAGGCTGGCGAGCGGCTCGAGGTAGGGCAGCCACAGCGCCAGGGCGCTGACCAGCAGCGTCGTCCCCAGCAGCAGCCGGCTGGGGCTGCTGCGCCAGGCCGGCCCCTGGCTGCGCAGCACCAGCACCACGGCCAGTTCGGTGAGCAGGGAAACCACGAACCAGGCGGTCTGGAAGGTCGCCTGGTCGGCCCGGAACAGCTGCAGGAGGACCACGAAGGTCAGCAGGTCGAAGCCGGTGCTGAGCAGGCCGAACACCAGCATGAAGCGCCGCACGCCGCCGACCTGCCAGCGCTGGGCCGTGGCCACCCGCTCGGGGTCGACGTTGTCGGTGGCGATGCTGATGGACGGCAGGTCGGAGAGGAAGTTGTTGAGAAGGATCTGCTTGGCGGCCAGGGGCAGGAAGGGCAGCAGCGGCGTGACCAGGGCCATGCTCAGCATGTTGCCGAAGTTGGCGCTGGTGGTGATGCAGATGTACTTGAGGGTGTTGGCGAAGGTGCGCCGACCGTCCCGCACGCCGCGGCAGAGCACGTCCAGGTCGCTGCGCAAGAGCACCACGTCGGCGCTTTCCCGCGCCACGTCCACCGCGCCCTGCACCGAGATGCCGACGTCGGCGGCGTGCAGCGCGGGGGCGTCGTTGATGCCGTCGCCCAGGTAGCCGACGGCATGCCCGGTGCGCTGCAGGGCGTGGACGATGCGTTCCTTCTGCTGCGGATCGACCTCGACGAACAGGCTGGTGCGCTCGGCCCGGTGCCAGAGCGCCTCGTCCTTGAGCCCGGCGATCTCCGCGCCGGTGAGCATGCCCTGCGCGTCGAGGCCGATGGCCTGGGCGACGTGGGCCGCCACATAGCGGTTGTCGCCGCTGATGATCTTGATGCGGATGCCCAGCGCGGCGAGGTCGCGGATGGTCCGGTTGGCGTCGGCCTTGGGTGGGTCGAAGAACAGCAGCAAGCCGCTCAGGCACATGCCGTCCTCATCGGCATGCACATAGCGCGTCTTGGCCGCAACCCGTTTGGTGGCCAGGGCGAGCACGCGGAAACCTTCCGTGCCCTTGCGCTGGTAGTACTCGTCGAGCCGGGCACGCCAGGCCGCGTCCAGCGGCTGCTCGCCGCCGTCGCTGGCGACGCGCGTACAGATCGCCAGCACCTGGGGATAGGCGCCCTTGCTGACGATCCAGTGGCCGTCGGCCTCGTGCTCCTGCGCGGCGACTATGGTCAGACGCTTGCGCAGGAAGTCGTAGGGGATCTCGTCGATCTTGCGCCAGCCGGCGCTGCTCAGGCCCTCGCGTTCGCCGGCGGCGACGATGGCGGCATCCAGCGGGTTCTCGATGCCGGTCTCCAGGGCGGCATTCAGGTAGGCGAACTGGCGGACTGACGCCGATGCCTGACCGTCCGGTGCCACTGCGGCATCGAGGGCGATCACCCCCTCGGTGAGGGTGCCGGTCTTGTCGGTGCACAGCACGTCCATGCTGCCCAGGTTCTCGATCGCCTCCAGGTGGCGCACGATCACCCCGCGGCGCGCCATCGCCCGGGCTCCGTGGGACAGGGTGACGCTGACGATGGCTGGCAGCAGCTCCGGCGACAACCCGACCGCGAGGGCGACGGCATACAACAGCGATTCGATGGCCGGGCGGCCGAGCAGGTGGTTGACCGTCAGCACGAACAGCACCATGACCACCATGACCCGCACCAGCAGGTAACCGAACTGGCGCACGCCGCGGCCGAACTCGGTCTCCGGCTCGCACGCCTTGAGGTGCGCGGCGATGCTGCCGAAGGCCGTTTCACGGCCGGTCTTGAGCACCAGCACCGTGGCCGTGCCGCTGCGCACGGAGGTGCCGAGGAACACGCAGTTGCTGCGGCCGGCCAGGGGCGTGGCGGGCGGCAGCAGTTCCGGCTGTTTCTCCACCGGGAAGGATTCGCCGGTGAGGCTCGACTCGATCACCAGGAAGTCCTTGGCCTCCAGCACCAGGCCATCGGCCGGCACCAGATTGCCGGCCGCGAGGAAGATCAGGTCGCCCGGCACCAGGGTCGCGGCGGCGACGCTGCGCGGTGCGCCATCACGTTGCGCCTGGACGCTCAGGGCCAGGCGCCCGCGCAGCTGTGCCACGGCGTTGGATGCCCGGTATTCCTGGGCGAAGCCCAGCAGCGCGCTGCCCAGGACGATGGCCAGGATGATCGCGGCATCCACCCAATCGCGCACGATCAGCGAGACGGCCGCAGCGAACACCAGGATGAGCACCAGTGGGCTTTCGAACTGTCGCAGCAGCAGCCTGACGACCACCAGTTGCCCCTGCGCCTCGATCGCCATGGCGCTGCGCCGGCGCAGCCGCTCGGCCGCCACGGCGCTGCTCAGGCCGCCGGGGCCGCTGCCCAGTTCGGCCATCAGTTGCGCGGGCTCCCGGCTCCAGTAAGCGATGTGCGGGTCCATGGGCTGCATTCCCCCCTTACGGCGCGCTCCCCGTCGTTGGCTGCGGCAGGTCGACAGGGCCATTAACCGGCCGAATGACTCCCGACTCGTTGATGTCCATCAAGCTTTCCCACCGGGTGGCCGCTTAGGCTGAAGGCGTTCTGCGCGCGGCTCGGCCTTGTCCACCTGGACGAGCGGTCGGCTGGCCGGCGACCGCGTGCCGATTAGCGCAGGTCGCGGCGCGGGGACGAGGGAGGCGCAATGATCGAGCTTCACCAGCAGCCGCTCGCCCAGGTCTTGCTCAGCCTGCGCACCGGCCCCGCCGGGCTGGGCGCGGCGGAGGCGCAGCGGCGCCTCCTGGAGTACGGCCCCAACCGCCTGCGCGAGGCGCGCCGCAGGCCCCTGCTGCTGAGATTGCTCAAGGAGTTCAGCCATTTCTTCGCCGTGGTGCTGTGGCTCGCCGCCGGCCTGGCCTTCCTGCTCGAGCGGGCCACGCCGGGGGAGGGCATGGCGCGGCTGGGCTACTTCATCGTCGTGGTCATCGTCATCAGCGGGCTGTTCTCGTTCTGGCAGGAGTTCCGGGTGGAGCGGGCCCTGGCCGCATTGCGGCGGCTACTGCCGCACCGGGTGCGGGTGCTGCGCGACGGGCAGGGCATGGAACTGGACACCGACCGGCTGGTGCCGGGGGACGTGATCCTGCTCGAACAGGGCGACAGCGTTCCGGCCGATTGCCTGCTCATCGAGGCCTATGGCGTGCGGGTCAACAACGCCAGCGTCACCGGCGAGTCGGTGCCGCAGCTACGCGATGCAAGGCCTTCGCAGGAGCAGGCGCTGAGCCGTGGGCGCAACGTGCTGCTGGCCGGCACCGCGCTGGCTGCCGGGCGCGGCCGGGCAGTGGTGTTCGCCACCGGTTCGCATACCGAGTTCGACCGCATCGCCCAGTTGACCCAGACCCGCGGCGAGGTGGTTTCGCCGCTGCGCCGGGAGATCGCCCATCTCAGCCGGCTGATCGTCATCCTCGGCTTGAGCATCGGCCTGAGCTTCTTCGTCGTCGGTTGGCTGATCGGCTTCCCCCTCCGCCAGGACTTCATCTTCGCCATCGGCATCATCGTCGCCATGGTGCCCGAAGGCCTGCTGCCGACCCTGACGCTGGCGCTGGTCCTGGCCACCCAGCGCATGGCCAGGCGCAACGTGCTGATCCGCCACCTGCCGGCGGTCGAGGCGCTCGGCTCGGCCACGGTGATCTGCACCGACAAGACCGGCACCCTCACGCAGAACCGCATGCGGGTCAGGTCCGTGCTGGCGGGGGCCGGCGGCCATCCTGTTGCTGCCGAAGAGGCGGTGGGCCGCGGCCGCGACTGCCGCACGCTGTTCCTCATCGCCGGCCTGTGCCATGACCTCACCGAGACCCGCGAGGGCGGCGCCCGGGCCTGGCTCGGCGACCCCATGGAGGTCGCCCTGCTCGATCTGTCCCGGGCCGCCCTGGGCGAGCCGCCGGCCTGGGCGCGGATCGACGAGCTGCCCTTCGATACCGCGCGCATGCGCCAGACTACCGTCTATGCCACGGCGGACGGCCCGGTCCTGTATTGCAAGGGGGCGCCCGAGACGCTGCTGCGGCTGTGCACGCGGTGCCAGAGCGAGGCCGGCGAGGCGCCGTTCTCGGCATCCCGGCGCAGCGCGGTGCGCCGGGCCCAGGAGGCGATGGCTGCATCGGGGCTGCGGGTGCTGGCCCTGGCTTACCGGCCGCTCGCCGCCGGCGAGCAGGCCGCCGAGGCGGAGCGGGAGCTGGTCTTCGCCGGGCTGCTGGGCCTGGAGGATCCGCCGCGGCCGGAGGTGCCGGCGGCCATCGAGACCTGCCGGCAGGCCGGGATCAAGGTGATCATGGTCACCGGCGACCATCCGCGTACCGCCCTGGCCATCGCCCGCGAGATAGGTCTGGTGCGTTCGCCGCGGGCGCGGGTGATCAGCGGCGAGGAGCTGCGCCGGCTGTCCGACACCCAACTGCAACTGGCCCTGGACGAGCCGGAAATCCAGTTCGCCCGGGTCAGCGCCGAGCAGAAGATGCGCATCGTCGAGGCGCTCAAGCGCAAGGGGCAGATCGTCGCGGTGACCGGCGACGGGGTGAACGACGCCCCGGCCCTGAAGAGTGCCCACATCGGCATCGCCATGGGGCTCAGCGGCACGGATGTGGCGAAGGAAACCGCCGATCTGGTGCTGCTGGACGACAACTTCGCCAGCATCGTCAGCGGCATCGAGGAGGGCCGCGCGGTGTTCGACAACATCCGCAAGTTCCTCACCTACATCCTCGCCCACAACGTCCCCGAACTGGTGCCCTACCTGGCCTTCGCGCTGTTCCGCATCCCCTTGGCCCTGACCCCCATCCAGATGCTCGCCGTGGACATGGGCAGCGATTCGCTGACCGCCCTCGGCCTGGGCGTGGAGCGCCCCGAGCCCGGGCTGATGCGCCGCCCGCCGCGGCCGCCGCAGCAACGGCTGCTGGACTGGCGGGTGGCGGTGCGCGCCTACTTGGTGCTCGGCCTGCTGGAAGCGCTGGCGCTGATGAGCATCTTCCTGCTGCTCCTGCACCAGGGCGGCTGGCGCTACGGCCAGGTGCTGGATGCCGCCAACCCGCTCTATCTGTACGCCACCACCGCCAGCCTGGGCTGCATAGTGCTGCTGCAAGTGGTCAATGTAT
Source organism: Pseudomonas benzenivorans (assembly GCF_900100495.1). Classification (GTDB taxonomy): domain Bacteria; phylum Pseudomonadota; class Gammaproteobacteria; order Pseudomonadales; family Pseudomonadaceae; genus Aquipseudomonas; species Aquipseudomonas benzenivorans. Next base: position 40,984 of record NZ_FNCT01000019.1, on the reverse strand, counting down.
TCATCTGCCGCAGTCCGACCCGCTCGCTGCGCGACACCGGGCTGTTCGGCAACCCGCTGATCCTGCTGGGCGTGCTGGTGGAGTTCGGCTCCATCGGGCTGATCGCCTATACGCCGCTGGGCAACGCCTTCTTTGGCACCGCGCCGGTGTCGCCTGCGGATTGGCTGTGGGTGGTGCCGTTCGCCGCGGCCCTGTTGCTCGTGGAGGAACTGCGCAAGGCCTGGCGGCGTCGGGTCATCGCGCGGCGGGTGGCTGGCCGCCGGTGATGCACGGGGGCTGCGGCAGGTGCCGGCCGCGCCAGCCAGGAACACGCTGCAGTCGTTGGCTCCTGGACCGTTCGTCTTAATCGAGCCGCTTGGGCATGAACTTGCGCGCGTGTTGGCTGATTGTTTAGCAGCGGCTCGGCTAAACTCCCAGCGCAACCAGGCTATGTTCCAGCCATTAGTGCTGGCCTTTGGCCGTTTCTTCCGACTGTCTCGTGTATGGATATCCGATGTTTGCTAACAAGAAACTTGCGCTCGCCCTGTGCCTGTTGATCGCCGGTTGCGCTGGCGCCGAAAAGAGCAAGAAGCCCGAGCCTGTCGCCAAGCTGGATCCGGTAATCACTCAAGCCTGGCTGGACGATTACGAGCCGCGCCTGCGGGAGGCGATCAAGGACAGTCATTTCGAGCTGGAACGTCGGGACAACGTGCTGGTGGTGACCGCGCCAGTGCAGGGCACCTTCAACCCGGATCGTCCGCACATGCTGTTGCCGGTGACGCTCGGGCCGATCAGCCGCGTCGCCAAGCTGGTGGAGGGCGACAAGAGCATCGCCGTGCTGGTGCTGGGCCACGCCGACAGCAGCGGCGCCGCTGCGCTCAACCGCGAACTGAGCCATGAGCGGGCGCGGGCGTTCACCGCGATCTTCCGTCTCAGCGGCCTGAAGCAGGACCGCCTGATGGTCAAGGGCATGGGCTCGGACATGCCGCGTGCGGCCAACGACAGCGTGAAGGGCCGCGCCCTCAACCGTCGTGTGGAAATCGTCCTGACCCCGCAGCAGACCATGCGCGCACTGCTCGCCAAGTACAGCCAGCCGGCGCCGGCCGAGCAGGTGGTGGCCAAGCAGATAGTTGCCTCAGATCAAGCCAAGTAAGGGAGGCCCGGTTAAGCTAGGCGGTCTTCGTTCTAGAGGGATTTGCCATGACCCAGACCCTGGCCGATATGCGCCGCGACTACACCCGTGACGGTTTGAACGAGGCGCATGCGCCGCTCGTGCCGTTTCCCCTGTTCGAGCAGTGGTTCGCCGATGCGGTGAAGACCGAACAGCCTCCGGTCGAACCCAATGTCATGACCCTGGCCACCGTCGACGCCGCGGGCCGCCCGCATTGCCGGGTGCTGCTGCTCAAGGGGCTGGACGCACGTGGCTTCACCTTCTTCAGCAACTACGACAGTGCCAAGGGCCAGGAACTGGCGGACAGACCCTATGCGGCGATGACATTCTTCTGGCCGAGCCTGGAGCGTCAGGTGCGCATCGAAGGCCGGATCGAGCGGGTCACCGCGGCCGAGTCCGATGCCTATTTCCAGGTGCGCCCGCTGGGCAGCCGCCTGGGCGCCTGGGCTTCACCCCAGAGCCAGGTGATCAAGGACCGCGCCGAGTTGGAAGGCTTGCTGGCGCAAGTCGAGCAGCGCTTCCTCGATCGGGCGCCGCACTGCCCGCCGCATTGGGGCGGTTACCGCCTGCTGGCCGAGCGCATCGAGTTCTGGCAGGGGCGCGCCAGCCGGTTGCACGACCGCCTCAACTACCGCCTGCAGGGCGGCGTCTGGAGCCGCGAGCGGCTGGCGCCCTGACGCGCGGCGAGACGCCCCGGGCGAACAGCCTTCGCTCCGTGGCCGGCCCGCCTTCCACGTCCCGCTCGACCTCGCCGTCCCTTATGGGCGCTGCGTCCCGCGCTCGCCTGCAACCGCCCGTCATCTCGGCAAACGCCGGGCTCACTGGCTACAGTGCTGCGGTAATCCGCTTTAGCACGAGGCGCTGCGCGGCGCCGATCGGGTGATCAGCGGCGAGGAGCATTTGGCTGCGCAGAGCCTGCACGGCAAGACCCCGGTCGGCGTGGCGCGCCTGGCGCTGGCAGCCGCTGTGCCGGCGATCGCCCTGGCCGGCAGCCTGGCGGAGGATTATCGACGGCTGTATGCCGAGGGGATCGGCGCGGCGTTCAGCCGCTCAGCCTGGAGCAGGCCCGTGCCGGCGCCGCGCTGGAATTGCAGGCGCGCGCAGCTGCTCTGGCGCGGGTCTGGCAGATGGCTCAGGGCGCGCGGTAGTCCGCCGCCGCGCGCTCCAGCCAGGCGTGCAGGTCGCGGCGTTTGACCTTGGCGGCCTGGGCTTCGGCGAGGCGCCTGAGCATGTAGTCCTTCTTCCCGGCGTCCGCCCTGGCCATCGACAGCGCCAGGTCGCGGTCGGCCCAGCGTTTGATGCGCAGGTACAGCCACCAGTGGAAGTACAGACCGGCGAGGGTCAGGCTGGCGATGATGAAATAGTCCAAGGGGCATATCCTCCTGTGGCGCAGCCTAACCGATAGCCGTTGCCGGCTGAAGCGGGCAGCTTGCCGCACAAGGTTTTTCCAGCGGCAGGATGACAGCCGCCCGCTTTGCGCGCTCTAATGCATAGTATTAGTAAAAGGAGGTTGCTCTCATGCGTAAGCCTGTTGCTGTGGTTGCCGGTTTTGCGGCATTGGCATTGATGCTCGGTGGTTGTACGTCCAGTCTGACCGGTGATAGCTACACGCGCGACGAGGCGCGTAGCGTGCAGACCGTGCGCATGGGCACCATCGAGTCGTTGCGCCCGGTGAAGATCGAGGGCACCAAGACCCCGATCGGCGCCGGTGCCGGCGCAGTAGTCGGCGGTGTCGCCGGCAGCGGTGTCGGCGACGGGCGCGGGAGCGCCGTGGCAGCGGTGATCGGCGCGGTGGCGGGTGGCTTGCTTGGCGCCGCGGCCGAAGAGGGGCTCACCCGTACCCAGGGCGTGGAAATCACCGTGCGCGAGGACGACGGCACGATGCGCGCCTATGTGCAGGAAGTCGAAGAGAATCAGATCTTCCGGGTAGGCGAGCGGGTGCGGATCATGACGGTCAACGGCACCAGCCGCGTCAGTCACTGACCAATCAGCAGCCGGATCGGCGACAGCCGATCCGGCTTTTTTGTGCGCGTCATTCGGTGCCGCGGGGCGTTCAGGCGCTGTGGCCGGCCGCCAGCTAGAGTCATGGACACGCCGATCTAGAGCTTTTAGTAATACTTCTATTCATGACGTTGTCCCGATAGGTATGGATAATCGGCAAATATTGCTGCGCCGCCAAAGACTTAGCGGGTCTCTGGCGGTGCAGTCGAGCCTCGTTGCAGCGCTCGAGGGCCGTGCGTGCCCGGGTGCGCATTGGCCTCTCGGGCCCATGCAGCAGGCATGGACCGGTTCTATAAGAAGGTGCGCTGGCCGGGGTAGAGGGTAAATCGCCGTTTTACGCCTGGCATGCAGTTTGGACGCTTACCGTTGGCCACGATGCAGTCGGCGGGCTTGCAGAAGAGGTTGTGTTATATGGCGCTTGCGCTGATTGTCGCCTTGCCATTTCTTGGGATGATCCTGCCATTGTTGGCCGAGCGCCTGGGGCGCTCGGCCTGTTCGGTGGCGGCGGGGCTGGCGCCACTGGCGGCCTTGGCGCTATTGCTGGCGCAGCAATCGACGGTGTTCGCCGGCGATCTGCTGCGGGTCAAGCTGAACTGGTTGCCGGACCTCGGCCTGAATCTCAGCCTGCGTCTGGATGGGCTGGGCTTCCTGTTCGCCTTGCTGATCCTCGGCATCGGTTTGCTGGTGATCCTCTACGCCCGGTATTACCTGGCGAAACAGGAGCCGATGGGGCGTTTCTTCGCCTTCCTGCTGCTGTTCATGGGCTCCATGCTGGGCGTGGTCCTGTCGGAAAACCTGTTGCTGATGCTGATGTTCTGGGAGCTGACCAGCCTGTCGTCGTTCCTGCTGATCGGCTTCTGGAGCGCCCGCTCCGATGCCCGCAAGGGTGCGCGGATGGCCCTGGTGGTGACCGGCAGTGGCGGTCTGGCGCTGTTCGCGGGGATTCTGCTGATCGGCCATATCGCCGGCAGCTTCGAGCTGTCGCGGGTGCTCGCGGCCGGCTATGCGATTCGCGCCCATGAGCTGTATCCGCTGGCGCTGGTGCTGGTGCTGCTCGGGGTGTTCACCAAGTCGGCGCAGTTCCCCTTCCATTTCTGGCTGCCCCATGCGATGGCGGCGCCGACGCCGGTCTCGGCCTACCTGCACTCGGCGACCATGGTCAAGGCCGGGGTGTTTCTGCTGGCCCGCCTGTACCCGGCGCTGGCCGGCTCGGAATGGTGGTTCTACCTGGTCAGCATCACCGGTCTGGTGACGTTGCTGGTCGGCGCCGGGATGGCCCTGTTCCAGCATGACCTGAAAGGCTTGCTGGCCTACTCGACCATCAGCCACCTGGGCCTGATCACCCTGCTGTTCGGCCTGGATACCCGGCTGGCGGCGGTGGCGGCGGTGTTCCATATCATCAACCACGCGACCTTCAAGGCGTCGCTGTTCATGGCCGCGGGGATCATCGACCATGAGACCGGCAGCCGCGACATGCGGCGGATCAACGGCATGTGGAAATACATGCCGCACACCGCGGTGCTGGCCATGGTGGCCTCGTCGGCGATGGCCGGGGTGCCGCTGCTGAACGGCTTCCTGAGCAAGGAGATGTTCTTCAGCGAGACGCTCAACCAGCACCTGCTCGGCAGTTTCAGCTGGGTGATCCCGGCGGCGGCGACCCTCGCCGGGGTGTTCTCGGTGGCCTATTCGCTGCGCTTCATCCATGACGTGTTCTTCAACGGCGAGCCGATCAATCTGCCGAAATTCCCGCCCCATGAACCGCCGCGCTACATGAAGGTACCGGTGGAGATCCTGGTGTTCCTCTGCCTGCTGGTCGGTATCGTGCCGGCCTACACCGTGGCGCCGCTGCTAGCCGCGGCCGCATCGGCGAGCCTGGGCGGCGAGCTGCCGGCCTACAGCCTGGCGATCTGGCACGGTCTCAACCTGCCGCTGCTGATGAGCTTCATCGCGCTGTTCGGTGGGGTCCTGGTCTATGCCAGCCGCCAGCCGCTGTTTCGCTGGTATGCCGGGCTGCCGAGCATGGACGCCAAGCTGCTGTTCGAGCGCGGCGTGCTGGCGCTGGTGCATGGCTGCGTGACGATCACCGGCGGGCTGGAGAGCGGTTCGCTGCAACGCTACCTGGCGTTGCTGCTGGCGGCGGCGTTGGTGGTGGTGACGCTCGGCCTCGGCCCGCTGCCGCAGGTCAGCGGGCCGCTGGCGCTGACCCCGATCGACGCCATCACCGCCCTTGGCCTGGGCATCATGGCCCTGGCCGCTCTGGTCACCGTGGTGTTCCATCGCCAGCGCCTGGTGTCGCTGCTGATGCTCAGCGTGGTCGGCCTGATGGTGGCACTGGCGTTTGCCCGCTACTCGGCACCGGATCTGGCCCTGACCCAGTTGGCGGTGGAGGTGGTGACCATCATCCTGCTGATGCTGGCGCTGTTCTTCCTGCCGGCGCAGACTCGCGGCGAGTCCAGCAGCATTCGCGGCTTGCGCGATTTCATCCTGGCGGTGGGCAGCGGGGTGATGGTGGCAATCCTGGTATTCGCGGTGATGACCCGGCCCTATGACAGCATCGCCGGCTACTTCCTGGAGAACAGCCTGTCCGGCGGCGGCGGTGCCAACGTGGTCAACGTGATCCTGGTGGACTTCCGCGGCTTCGATACCCTGGGCGAAATCAGCGTGCTGGCGATCGCCGGCGTCGGCATCTACGCCATGCTCGATGGATTGCGCCTGTTCCAGCCGCGGGCCGACGCCGCCGGGCGCAGCTGGGCGCGCGATCGCCACCCGCTGATCCTCGCCACCTTGTCGCGGGTGCTGCTGCCGATGGCCTTGCTGATTTCGGTGTTCATCTTCCTGCGCGGCCACAACCTGCCGGGCGGCGGCTTCATCGCCGGCCTGATCACCGCCGTGGCGTTGATCCTGCAATACGTCGCCAGTGGCCTGCAGTGGACCCAGTCGCGCCTGCCCCTCGACTACCAGCGCATCGCCGGCGGCGGCGTGCTGATCGCCGGGCTAACCGGCCTCGGCAGCTGGCTGTTCGGGCGGCCGTTCCTGACCTCGACATTCGGCCACTTCGCTATCCCGCTGATCGGCGAGATCGAACTGGCCAGCGCCATGCTATTCGACCTGGGCGTGTACCTGACGGTGGTCGGGGCGACCCTGCTGATTCTCGCCAACCTGGGCAAGCTGACCCAGGACAAGGCCGAACAAGAGGTACTCTGAGATGGAAGCATTGTTTGCCGTGGCCCTCGGCATTCTCAGCGGCAGTGGCGTTTACCTGCTGCTGCGCGGGCGCACCTTCCCGGTGGTGATGGGCCTGACGCTGATCTCCTACGCGGTCAACCTGTTCCTGTTCGCCATGGGCCGCCTGCAAACCGGCGTGGCCACGGTGATCGGCCAGAGCGACGGCTACGCTGACCCGCTGCCGCAGGCGCTGGTGCTCACCGCCATCGTCATCGGTTTCGCCATGACCGCCTTCGTGGTGGTGTTGGCGCTGCGCAGCGTCGGCGAGATGCACACCGACCACGTCGATGGCCGGGAGTCCGCGCGATGAATCATGGGTTGATCCTGCCGGTGCTGCTGCCGATGTTCGCCGGCTGCCTGTTGCTCTGCGCTGCCCGGCTGAGCCTGCGGGCCACGCGCGCCGTGTCGCTGGCGGCGACGGCGCTGCTGCTGCCGCTGAGCTTCTGGCTGATGGCGCAGGCCGACCAGGGCGTGCTGCAGGTCTACGCGCTGGGCGACTGGCAGCCGCCGTTCGGCATCATCCTGCTGCTCGATCGCCTGAGCGCACTGATGCTGGTGGTCACCGCGGTGCTGGCGTTCTTCGCCCTGCTCTACGCGGTGCGCGGCGATGACCAGCGCGGGCGCAGCTTCCACGCGCTGTTCCAGTTCCAGTTGATGGGCATCAACGGCGCCTTTCTCACCGGCGACCTGTTCAACCTGTTCGTGTTCTTCGAGATCCTGCTGATCGCCTCCTACTCGCTGCTGCTGCATGGCGGCGGACCCGCGCGGGTGCGCGCCGGGCTGCACTATGTGGTGCTCAACCTGGTCGGCTCGGCATTCTTCCTGCTGGCAGTCGGCGTGCTGTACGGCATCACCGGCACCCTGAACATGGCCGACCTGGCGCTGCGGGTGGCGGCAGCCGATGCCGACCAGGCACCGCTGCTGGGCGCCGCCGGCCTGTTGTTGCTGGTGGTGTTCGGCCTGAAGGCGGCGTTCCTGCCGCTGTATTTCTGGCTGCCCAAGGCCTATGCCTCGGCCTCGGCGCCGGTGGCCGCGCTGTTCGCCATCATGACCAAGATCGGCCTGTATTCGATCCTGCGGGTGTACACGCTGATCTTCGGCGAGGATGCCGGCAGCCTGGCCAATATGGCCGAGGACTGGCTCTGGCCGCTGGCGCTGCTGACCATCGGCTGCGGCGCGATCGGTGCGCTGGCGGCGAGCAGCCTGCAGAGGTTGCTGGCCTACCTGATGCTGGTCTCGGTCGGTACCCTGCTCGCCGGTATCGCCCTGGGCACGCCGCCGGCCTTGGCGGCGGCGTTGTTCTACCTGATCCACAGCACCTGGATCTGTGCCGGCCTGTTCCTCCTGGCCGATCTGATCGCCCGCCAGCGCGGGGTGAAAAGCGCCGAGCTGGTGCAGGGGCCGGAGCTGCAGAATCCCTACCTGCTCGGCGGGCTGTTCTTCATCGGCGCGATTGCCGTGGCCGGGCTGCCGCCGCTCTCCGGGTTCATCGGCAAGCTGCTGCTGCTGCGCGCTGTCGAGCCGGGGCTGCAGGCGCTGCTGCTGTGGCCGGTGCTGCTGGTGGGCGGCCTGGCCACCCTGATTGCGCTCAGCCGCGCCGGCAGCATGCTGTTCTGGCGGGTCGGCCAGAGCCAGCTGGACAGTGCCGAACTGGACCATGGCCGGCTGCTGGCGTGCGTCGGCTTGCTGGCGCTCAGCCCGCTGCTGGTCGGCATGGCCGCGCCGCTGCTGGAGTACGTCGAGGCGACCGTCAGCCAGTTGCAGGAGCTGCAGCCGTACCGGCAGATCCTGCTGCCGGGAGGTGCCCGATGAGGGCGCGCCGCTGGTTACCCCATCCGCTGCTGAGCCTGTGCCTGCTGCTGGTCTGGCTGTTGCTGGTGAATGATTTCAGCCTCGGCCACTGGCTGCTCGGGGCACTGCTGGGCTGGCTGATCCCGCTGCTGAGCCAAGTGTTCTGGATCACCCCGCCGCGCATTCATAAACCGCTGAAGCTGCTGCCGTTCTTCCTGCGGGTGCTGGGTGACATCGTCATCGCCAACCTGCAGGTGGCCAAGCTGATCCTCGGGCCGAGCGCCCGGCTGCGTCCGGCTTTCGTCGAGATTCCCGTGCTGCTGGAGGACGAACTGGCCCTGAGCATGCTCGCCAGCATCATCTCGCTGACCCCGGGCACGGTGTCCGCCGACTTGAGCGAGGACCGCAAGACCCTGCTGGTGCATAGCCTGGACGTGGCCGATGCGGCGGCGCTGGTGCATGAGATCAAGACCCGCTACGAAGCGCCGCTGCTGGAGGTATTCGCATGCTCGGCTACGTGATTCCGCTGTGCCTGGCGATCATGGGCCTGGCCCTGCTGCTGACCCTGGCGCGGCTGATCAAGGGCCCGGACCTGCCGGACCGGATCCTCGCCCTGGATACCCTGTACGTCAACGCCATCGCCTTGCTGGTGCTGTTCGGCATCAGGCTGGACTCGGACCTGTATTTCGAGGCGGCGCTGCTGATCGCGGTGATGGGGTTCATCGGCACCGTGGCGGTGGCGAAGTACCTGTTGCGCGGCGACATCATCGAATAAGGAGCCCTGATGAACATCTGGATCGAAGCGCTGGTTGCTGTTTCTCTTCTGCTCGGCAGTCTGTTCGCCCTGGTCGGGGCGATTGGCCTGTATCGCCTGCCGGATTTCTTCATGCGCCTGCATGGGCCGACCAAGTTGACCACCCTCGGCGTCGGCGGCATGGTGATCGCCTCGTTGATCTACTTCGGCAGCCGTGGCGCGGGTGTCAGCCTGCATGAGCTGCTGATCACCCTGTTCCTGTTCATCACCGCACCGGTCAGCGCCCACATGCTGGCCAAGGCGGCCTTGCAGCAGAAGGTGCGCCTGAGCGAGCAGACCCGTGGCAAACCCTGGGAGCAATAGCCTGACGGGCCTTGCGCCGATCCATGGTTGCGCCTGCGCGGCGGCGCTGGACGGCGCCAATGCCAGCGATGGGCGGCCTCGCGGCAACTGGCTCGGCTCATCGGCATACAGTTCGCGCGCCTGACTGTATCTGTCCTCACCGCTTAGGCCTCCCTACACTGCGGTTTTTGTGAGGAGTGCGGCATGAGCGGGCAGGGTGCAAGGGGGGCGGTGATCTGCCTGGTGGTGGCCATGGCGATCTGGGGCAGTTCCTTTATCGCGCTGAAGCTGGCGTTCGCCGAGTTGCCGCCGCTGTGGGTGATCTTCGGCCGCATGGCCCTGGGCAGCCTGGTGTTCCTGCTGGCCTGGCGCTGGCGCGGGCGCGTGCAGTACCGCGCCGGCGACTGGAAGTACCTGCTCGGCCTGGCTGCCTGCGAGCCATGCCTGTACTTCATCTTCGAGGCCCTGGCGCTGCAGAACACCAGTGCCGCGCAGGCCGGGATGATCACCGCGTTGCTGCCGTTGCTGGTGGCGATGGGCGCCTTCGCCTTCCTGCGCGAGCGCATCGGCCGTACCACCCTGGCAGGTTTCCTGCTGGCGCTGTGCGGGGCGGTCTGGCTGAGCCTGGCCGGCAGCGCCGACGAACATGCCGCCAATCCCCTGCTGGGGAATTTCTACGAATTGCTCGCCATGCTCTGCGCCACCGGCTACACCTTGCTGCTCAAGCACCTCTCGGGGCGCTACTCGGCCTTCATCCTCACGGCGATGCAGGCGCTGATCGGCGCGCTGTTCTTTCTGCCGGTGGCCGCGCTGGACGCGCCGTTTCCCGCGACGATCAGTGCGCTCGGTCTCGGCGCGTTGCTTTACCTGGGCGTGGTGGTCACGGTCGGTGCCTACGGGCTGTACAACTTCGGCGTCAGTCGCCTGCCGGCGAGCCAGGCGTCGGGCTTCATCAACCTGATCCCGGTATTCACCCTGCTGTTCGCCGTGCTGCTGCTCGGCGAGAGCCTGAATGCCCTGCAAATGCTGGCGGCGGCGCTGGTGTTCGGCGGCGTGGCGTTGAGCCAATGGCGCAGTACGCCGCCGGTGCCGGTCGGCGTGCTGGATTGAGGAATTGCAGATGAGCGAAGCGAGACACTGGGCGCGCGAGGCGATCCGCATCATCGAGGCGGATTTCCAGCGCAGCGCCGACACCCACCTGCTGCCCCTGGCGCTGCCCGGTTTTCCCGGCATCGAGCTGTACTTCAAGGACGAATCCAGCCATCCCACCGGCAGCCTCAAGCACCGCCTGGCCCGCTCGCTGTTCCTCTATGCGCTGTGCAACGGCTGGCTGAAACCCGGCGCGCCGGTGATCGAGGCCTCCAGCGGCTCCACGGCGATTTCCGAAGCCTATTTCGCCCGCCTGCTGGGCCTGCCCTTCATCGCCGTGATGCCGACCAGCACCTCGCAGGAGAAGATCGCACAGATCGCCTTCTACGGCGGCCGGAGCCATCTGGTCGACGATCCGACGCAGATCTACACCGAGTCCGAACGCCTGGCCCGCGAGAGCGGCGGGCACTTCATGGACCAGTTCACCTACGCCGAGCGCGCCACCGACTGGCGCGCCAACAACAACATCGCCGAGTCGATCTTCCAGCAGCTGCGCAGCGAGCGCTATCCCGAGCCGGCCTGGCTGGTGTCCAGCCCCGGCACCGGCGGCACCCTGGCCACCCTCGGGCGCTACGTGCGCTACCGCCGCCACGCCACCCGGGTGCTCTGCGCCGACGCCGAGCGTTCGGTGTTCTTCGATTACTACCGCAGCGGCGACGCGAGCCTGACCCTGGACTGCGGCTCGCGCATCGAAGGCATCGGCCGGCCGCGGGTCGAGGCGTCCTTCCTGGCCTCGGTGATCGACGCCCTGTGCAAGGTGCCGGACGCCCTGTCGCTGGCGGCCATGCATTACCTGGCCCGGCGCCTCGGCCGGCGGGTCGGCGGCTCCAGCGGCACCAACCTGATCGGCGCGTTGCTGGCGGCGCAGCGCATGGCCGCGGCCGGCGAGTCCGGCTCGCTGGTGGCGATCCTCTGCGACGGCGGCGAGCGCTACGCCACCAGCTACTACGATGACGCCTGGCTCAAGGCCCAGGGCTTCGCGCTGGCGCCGTTGATCGAGGCGGTGGCCGCCTGCGCCGAACGCGGCGAGCCATTGCCGGGCGATGTGCCAACGGCAGGTCTGTAGCCCGGATGAAATCCGGGGGCGATGTCCGGCGCGAAACCGTTCCCGGATTCCATCCGGGCTACGAGCCCATCGAAGCAGGAGGAGAAAATTGAGCGAGTTCGAGATACGCAGGGCACAGGCCCAGGACATCGACAGTCTGTGCGCGCTGATCTTCGCGCATGGGCCGAATCCCTGGAACCACCTGCCCGAGGCCGAGGTGCGCGCGCACCTGCAGGGTATCGCCGAGGGTACCGTGCAGGCGGTGCTGGCAGAGCGCGGCGGCCAGCGCGACGGTGAGTTGCTGGGCTTCGTCAGCTACCAGCGCTCGCGCTACTTCCAGCGCTACCAGCCGGTGGCGCGGAGTGCTTCGGAGCATGGGTATATCTGCGAGGCGGTGGTCCATCGGGATATGACCGGGCAGGGCCTCGGCTCGCGCCTGCTCACTCAGGCGGTCGAGGGCCTGGCCGGACAGGACGTGCGCGACATCTACATCGACCGCCATGAGGAAAACGCCGCCTCGGCGGGGATGATGCGCAAGGCCGGCTTCGTCGAACTCGACACCTATGCCGATCCGGTGCGTCGCCCTAACGGCTCGGGGCGCACCACGGTCTGCTACCTGTTGGCGACGCCCAGGCAGGACGCGGCCTGTTAAGCCTCGCCGAGCCGACGCCAGGCTTGCGTGGGAGGGGCTGGGCGGCACTCCGCTTTAGCCGCGATGCCTTCAGCGCTATCAAGGTCAATCGCGGCTAAAGCCCCTCCCACGGAAAGCGACAGATTATTCGTTTCTAGACCCTAGCATGTCGCACACCAGCGCCTCGGCCACGCGAATGCCGTCGACCCCGGCCGAGAGGATGCCGCCGGCGTAGCCCGCGCCCTCGCCGGCGGGGTACAGGCCCTTGACGTTGAGGCTCTGCAGGTCGGCGCCGCGGGTGATGCGCACGGGCGAGGAGGTGCGCGTCTCGATCCCGGTGAGCACCGCGTCGGGCAGGGCGAAGCCCTTGATCTGCTTGTCGAAGGCCGGCAGTGCCTCGCGGATGGCCGCTATGGCGAAGTCCGGCAGCGACGGCGCCAGGTCGCCCAGCTTGACCCCCGGCTTGTAGGACGGCTCGACGCTGCCCAGCTCGGTCGAGGGCTTGCCGGCGATGAAGTCGCCGACCAGCTGCCCCGGCGCCTCGTAGCTGCTGCCGCCGAGGAGGTAGGCCTGCGATTCCAGGCGCTCCTGCAATTCGACGCCGGCCAGCGGGCCGCCCGGATAATCCTGCTCCGGGGTGATGCCGACGACGATGCCGGCGTTGGCGTTGCGCTCGTTGCGCGAGTACTGGCTCATGCCGTTGGTCACCACCCGGTGCGGTTCCGAGGTGGCGGCGACCACTGTGCCGCCCGGGCACATGCAGAAGCTGTACACCGAACGGCCGTTGCTGGCGTGGTGCACCAGCTTGTAGTCGGCGGCGCCGAGCTTGGGGTGGCCGGCGTACTTGCCCAGGCGCGCGCGGTCGATCAGCGACTGCGGGTGCTCGATGCGAAAGCCCACCGAGAACGGCTTGGCCTCCAGGAACACGCCGCGGGCATGGAGCATGCGGAAGGTGTCGCGCGAGCTGTGGCCGAGGGCGAGGATCACGTGGCGGCTGCGCAGCTGTTCGCCGCTGGCCAGCACCACGCCGAGCAGTTGGCCGTCCTCGAGCAGGAGGTCGCTGACCCGCTGCTGGAAGCGCACCTCGCCGCCCAGGGCCTTGATCTCCTCGCGCATGCTGGCGACCACCCCGGTCAGGCGGAAGGTGCCGATATGCGGCTTGCTGACGTAGAGGATCTCCTCCGGCGCACCGGCCTTGACGAATTCCTGCAGCACCTTGCGCCCGAGGTGCTTGGGGTCCTTGATCTGGCTGTACAGCTTGCCGTCGGAGAAGGTGCCGGCGCCGCCCTCGCCGAACTGTACGTTGGACTCCGGGTCGAGCACGTTCTTGCGCCACAGGCCCCAGGTGTCCTTGGTGCGCTGGCGCACCTCCTTGCCGCGCTCCAGCACGATCGGCCGCAGCCCGGCCTGGGCCAGGATCAGCGCGGCGAAGATGCCGCAGGGGCCGAAGCCGACCACCAGCGGGCGCTCGTCGAGGGCCTGGGGCGCCTGGCCGACCGGCTGGTAGGCGATGTCCGGGGCGGGGCCGATATGCTTGTCGTCCTTGAGCCTGGCCAGCAGCGCCGCTTCGTCGCGCACCGCGAAGTCGATGGTGTAGATGAACAGCAGCTCGCCGGACTTCTTGCGCGCGTCGTAGCTGCGCTTGAACAGGCTGAAGTCGAGCAGCTGGTCATCGGCGATGCCCAGGCGCTGGAGCAGGGCCGGGCGCAGGGCTTCTTCGGGGTGGTCGAGGGGCAGTTTCAGTTCGGTGATGCGCAGCATGAGGCAATCCAGGATCAGGGCCGGAGGCAACCCGGCAGCTTGGGGAAGGCGGCGATTATAAGCGCGATTAGACCCGTAGGGTGCGCCGTGCGCACCGATCCCGCTTGGCAAATGGTGCGCACGGCGCACCCTACGGGTGGCACAAGCTCAGGGCTTCAGCCAGGCCTGCAGCACGTCGAGCATGCGGTTGGCGAAGGCCCATTCGTTGTCGTACCAGGCCAGCACCTTGACCAGCTCGCCCTGCACCCGGGTGTGGCTGAGGTCGACCACGCAGGAAACCGGGTAGCCGTTGAAGTCGCGCGATACCAGCGGCAGCTCGTTGCACTCCATCACCCCGGCCGGCAGCTGCTGCGCGCCCCGCTGCAGGGCGGCGTTGAGCGCCTCGCGGCTGGCCGGCTGCTCGGCGCTGAAGGTCAGGTCGAGCAGCGACACGTTGGCCGTCGGTACCCGCACCGACAGGCCGTCCAGGCGCCCGGCCAGTTCCGGCAGGACCAGGCCGATGGTCTTCGCCGCGCCGGTGCTGGTGGGGATCATCGACAACCCGGCGGCGCGGGCGCGGTACAGGTCGCCGTGGGCCTTGTCGAGCAGGCTCTGGTCGTTGGTGTAGGCGTGCACGGTGTTGACCAGGCCCTGGCGGATGCCCACCGCCTGGTGCAGCACCTGGGCCAGCGGCGCCAGGCAGTTGGTGGTGCAGGAGGCGTTGGAGACGATCTGCTGGCTGCCCAGCAACTCGTGATTGACCCCGTAGACCACGGTCAGGTCGGCGCTTTCCAGCGGGTGCGAGAGCAGCACGCGCGGGGCGCCGGCGGTCAGGTGCTGTTCGATGTGCGCGCGCTTCTTCAGCTTGCCGGTGCATTCCAGCACCAGGTCGACGCCGAGCCGGTCCCAGGGCAGGTCGATCACCTCGCGCTCGCGCAGCAGGTGGATCGACTGCTCGTTGACCTGCATCGAGTCTTCGTGCAGGCCGATATGCCCGGGAAAGCGGCCGAAGGTCGAGTCGAAGCCGGTCAGATGCACCAGGGTGACGGGATCGCACAGGTCATTGATCGCGACCAGATGAATCCGCTGCTCCAGCTTGCGCTCGAACAGCGCGCGCAGCACTGCCCGACCGATGCGTCCGTAGCCATTGATAGCGATGCGCAGCATGGGTCTCTCCTTGTCGGCTGTTTGCTTTCAGCTTAGGAGAGCGGGGCGCGGCTGCCGCGGCAATCTGTGTACGGTTATGTAGCCTTGCCCGGCCTGTGTGCCGCCGCCAGGGCACCGAGCATCGATCCTGCACAGCTCTCATAGAACTTATGTTTCTGCGCAAGCCTCGCAAGACGTAGGAGCGGGCCATGCCCGCGATGCTTTTGCAGGCATGCCCGATCGCGGCCATGGGCCGCTCCTACGCCCACTGCGTGCCGGATGCGAAGCGTTCGGAGAATTCCCGGGAGGGTTTCTTCAGTCGTTGCGCGCGCCGCCCAGGTAGCCGCAGCCGCGCAGCACCTGGCCGTTCAGGCGCAATTCGGCCGCCAGGTGCTGCACCGCGCCGCTCATGCCGTCGACACAGCGCTGCGGCGCCAGCCACAGCTCCAGGCGTTGGCCATTGGCTTCGCTGGTCAGGTTGAGGCGGCCTTCCGGCAGTTGCTCTTCCAGGTAGGGCAGCGCCAGGGGCTCCGCGCCCGGACGGTTGAGTACCAGGCCGTGGCCGCTGACCGCCACGCTCCAGCCCGGCTCCTGGCCGCTGGCGCGCAGGGTGGTGCGCTTGAAATTGAGGTCATCGCAGCCCTGGCCTTCGCGTTGCAGCCGGTACACCTGGCTAAGCGCCAGTTGGCCATCGACGCCCGCTTGCTGGCTCGCCGCCAGGCGCCCGCGCACGTCGGCGAACAAGGGCCCGGGGCCATCGGCCAGCAGCTCGGCGCTGTCGCGCATGATTCCGGTGGCGCCGTCGTTGCCGATGACCAAGCGCCGCTGTTCCTGGCACGGGCGAAACAGCAACTGCCCGGCCTCGCGCTGGAGTTCGCCCTGCAGGCGGATGAGGTTGGCGGAGGCGTCGTGCGGCTTGTCCTCGAAGGTCTGGCAACTGGCGAAAAGCGGCAACAGGGCAAACAATAGGGTGCGGCTGCGATGCATCGAGGCTCTCCTGGCAAGAGCCGCCACGTTACCCAGGCCTCCGGGCGACCACAAGGGCAGGCGGATGATTCAGTGCAAGCGGGTTTACCAGGCGGCGAGCGCAACGGATGGCCGGCGGGTGCTGGTCGATCGGCTGTGGCCGCGCGGCTGCAGCAAGGCGGCGCTGGCGCTGGACGGCTGGCTGCGCGAGGTGGCGCCCTCCGCCGAGCTGCGCCGGCAGTTCGGCCATGCGCCGGAGCACTTCGGCGAGTTCCGCGAGCGCTATCGCCGCGAACTGGCCGCTCATCCGGAGTACTGGCAAGGGCTGCTGCACAGCGCCGAACAGGGCACCCTGACCCTGCTGTTCGCCGCCCGCGATACCCGGCTGAACAATGCCCAGGTACTCGCCGAGTTCCTCGAGGAAGAGCTGGACCGCCGGGCCGAACCCAGCTCGGCGGTGTGCTACGCGGATCGCCTGTAAGCGCTGCCGTCCGCTACCGGGCCGTCAGCCGGCCAGGCCGACGTAGACGTTCTGCACGTCGTCGTGGGCGTCGATGGCTTCGAGAAAGGCCTCGACTTCTTCCAGCTGCTCGGCGGTCAGGCTGGTGACCGGGTTTTTCGGGCGATAGCCCAGGTTCGCCGAGTTGACGGTGAAACCCTGCTCCGGCAGGGCGCGGCTGACCGCATCGAGATCGGTCGGGTCGGTGATGAACAGGGTGTTGCCTTCATCGGACGGCTCGAAATCCTGGGCACCGGCTTCGATCGCCGCGAGTTCCGGATCGGCGCCGCTGTCGCTGGAGGCTTCGATCAGGCCGACGTGGTCGAAGTCCCAGGTAACCGAGCCACTGGCGCCGAGTTGGCCCTTGCGGAACAGCACGCGGATCTCCGCCACGGTGCGGTTGATGTTGTCGGTCAGGCACTCGACTATCACCGGCACCTGATGCGGCGCGAAGCCTTCATAGGTGGTGCGCTCGAAGTTGACGGTCTCGCCGGTCAGGCCCGCGCCTTTCTTGATCGCCCGTTCCAGGGTGTCCTTGGGCATCGAGGCCTTTTTCGCCTGGTGCACGGCCAAACGCAGCTTGGGGTTCATGTCCGGATCGGCGCCGTTGCGCGCGGCGATCATGATTTCCTTCACCAGCCGGCCAAAAATCTTGCCTCTGGCGTTGGCGGCGGCTTCTTTAGGTTTGGCTTTCCACTGTGCGCCCATGCTGGTTCTCTTGGTCTGTGCGGATGGATAAGTAACCGCTCGCGTGGCTTCAGCTGCACCGCGCGACGGATCAGGCGGCGGATTTTAATCTGTCCGCTGCCGACTGGCACCCTTGAATTCCACTGCCGGGCGAAGGACCTGACGCCCGGCGCTGGGAATGCCGTCGGCGACGGCGCGCCGCGGCGCCCGGACCGGTTGGCTGACCTGCGTCAGCGGGCCGGCCGGGGTGCTGGTCTATGCTTGTCGTGAGTCAGCAGAGGAGGTTGGCAATGCGCAAGGTATTGGTGGCATTCGATGGTTCGGACAGCTCGAAACGCGCCCTGCAGTACGTGATCGATTTCGCCCGCGATCACGCCGCGACGCTGGAGGTGCATCTACTCAACGTGCAGCATGAGCCGCTGCTGTACGGCGAGTACGTGACCAGCGATTTCATCGAACAACTGCAGCAGTCGCTGCTGGCCGAGGCGAAGGAGGTGCTCGCCTGGCCGGCCGACCAGTTGCAGGAGGCGGGCATCGCCCACAAGACCCATGCCGTGCTGGGCAACGTGGCCGAACAGATCAGCGATGCCGCCAAGCAGCTGCAGTGCGACACCCTGGTGATGGGCACCCGCGGCCTGGGCAGCTTCACCGGCATGCTGTTGGGCTCGGTGGCCACGCGGGTGATCCACGAGATCTCGGTGCCGGTGCTGCTGGTGAAGTAGCGGCATTCAGCCGCGCTTGGCCGCCGGTTGCTCGAGCGAGTCGAGGTCCTTGATCGCGTTGGACATGCGCTGCCGCGGGTTCATCAGGGCCTGGCGGATCTTCTCGTAATCCTCATGGGACAGGCTGCTTCGGCTGAGCATCTCCAGGGCGAACTGCTTGATTTCGGCCTCGCTGTAGGGTCGTTCGGCCGGGCTGGGCTGCGCGGCACAAGCGCCGAGCAGCAGTGCGGGGGGGACGAGGAGAGCGGCGAGCGAGCGTTTCACGGGGGCACCTGTTGCAGAGCGCTGCGATGGAGTGCCACAGGCTAGTCGCTGCCCGGCCGAGGCAGAAATCATTCGCCTCGATAGTGTCTATCGGCGTGCTGCTCGGGCCAGGTGGGCGCGCCGGTGAGGCTATTGCGCGCTGAGCCGCTCCAGCTCGCGGCGCACCATGGCCGCGTAGGCGGGCGGGCTCAGCCGGTACAGCTCGGTCGCCACCCAGGGCAGCCAGCGCGCGCCCAACCTTTCCCGCTCGGCCAACAGCCGTCTGGCCTCGGCGACCGCCTGTGCGGCGCGCTGTTGGTGAAACTCGGCCCGGCTCATCGGCATCCTCCTGTGGCGTGTGCCCGCCTGGATAGCAGAGTCGTGGCGCGAGCGCCAGCCGCGCGTTTGGTAAGCGCGCTCGGTTGCTCAAGGCCTACCACGAGGCGCTCAGAAGCATTCCCCAGGCGCCGGCCGGGAAGCACGCGCTGTGGGAGTTCTACCAGCGCTGCAGGACTTCATCAGCGGCATGACCGACCAGCACGCCGACGACGATCTCGCGTATCGCCGGATCGTCGGACCACAGCAAGCCGGTTCCTACAGGTGCTGGGTTAGAAATTGCGCCAGATCAGCTGGAATCCCGCCAGCAGCATGCCCAGCCGGGCGATGCGGTAGAACCAGAGGTGGTTGACCCGCGATTGCAGCCACAGGCCGCTCCACACGCCGAGCGGCACGATGGGCGCGAGCATCAGGCTGAGCAGCAGGTTGTCCGCGCCGAACTGCCCCAGCGCCGCATAGGGGATCAGCTTCAGGGCGTTGGTCAGCAGGAAGAACATGTTGATGGTGGCGACGAAACGCAGCTTGTCCAGCTGCTGCGGCAGTAGGTGCATCATCACCGGCGGGCCGCCGGCGTGGGCGACGAAGCTGGTGAAGCCGGCCAGGCTCGAGAGCAGCGTGCCGCGAGTCTTTTGCAGCGGGCGCGGTGCCTGGTTGCCGCCGATCGACCCGAGCAGCACGAAGGCCACGGCGATCACCCCGATCAGCAGGCCGATCAGCCGTTCATCGAGCAGGCCGAAGGTCAGCGAGCCGATGGCGATGCCGATCAGCGCGCCGGGCAGCATCACCTTCAGGTTGGCCACATCCCACTTGCCGAAATAGGCCTTCAGCCCCACCACATCGGCCAGGCAGAGGATCGGCAGCATGATCGCCGCCGCCTGCGTCGGCGAGGTGCTCAGTGCCAGCAGCGGCACCGCGATACCGCCCAGGGCACCGCCGAAACCGCCCTTGGACAGCCCGGTGAGGAACACCGCGGGAAGCGCGAACAGCAGGAAATCGGACAGGCTCATAAGGGCGACTGCGGCGGCAAAGCGCGCAGGTTAGCAAAGCTTCGGGTTTTGCTGAATGGCGTCCGCCCTGGATCGCCCGCGAAGGATGGCGAGCGGGGCTGTGTGGTTTTTTTCTTCCCCGACTGTGTATGCAGGCGATCGAGCGCAACTGTTCTAATGGCCGCTCGCCCGTGATGAGGAAGCGCCATGTCGCCCAAGGATCTGCTGCTGGCCCTGCTGGTGATCGGCGTCTGGGGCCTGAACTTCGTGGTGATCAAGGTCGGCCTGCACGACATGCCGCCGATGCTGCTGGGCGCGCTGCGCTTCCTGCTCGCGGCCTTCCCGGCGATCCTCTTCATCCGGCGCCCGCAGCTGCCGCTGCGCTGGTTGCTGGCCTATGGCCTGACCATCTCGCTCGGCCAGTTCGCCTTCCTGTTCTCCGCCATGGCGGTGGGCATGCCGGCCGGGCTGGCCTCGCTGGTGCTGCAGGCCCAGGCGTTCTTCACCCTGTTGTTCGCCGCGCTGATGCTCGGCGAACGGCTGCGCGCCGGCAATCTGCTAGGCCTGCTGGTGGCGGCCGGCGGCCTGCTGCTGATCGGCCTGCAGGGCGAGCGCAGCATGACCCTCGCCGGCTTCGTCCTGACCATCTGCGCCGCGGCCATGTGGGCGCTGGGCAATATCGTCACGCGCAAGCTCGGCAAGGTGGATCTGGTCGGCCTGGTGGTCTGGGGCAGCCTGGTGCCGCCGCTGCCGTTCCTGGCGCTGTCCTGGTGGCTGGAAGGCCCCGCGGCGATCGAGAGCGCGCTGCGCGGCATCGGCCTGGACTCGATCCTGGTGCTGGTCTACCTGGCCTTCGGTGCAACGCTGCTCGGCTACGGCCTATGGAGCCGGCTGCTGTCGCGCTACCCGGTCAGCCAGGTGGCGCCGTTCTCGCTGCTGGTGCCGGTGGTCGGGCTGAGTTCTGCGGCGCTGCTGCTCGACGAACACCTGGGCGCCCTGCAACTGCTCGGCGCGCTGTTGGTCCTGCTCGGGCTGCTGATCAACGTCTGGGGCGGCTGGCTGTTCGGGCGTCTGCGCCTGGCGTGAACGTGCCGGCCAAGCGCGTGGCAGCAGGCTTAGCGTTTGCCCATGGAACGGCGAGTGCCATTCGGCGCCGGGCCGATCTTCTTCTCGTGAGCGGATTTATTACCCTTCTGGTGCCAGGGCTGGCCGTCGTTCTTGCCCGCGGCGAGCGCGGCGGCTGAGAACAGCGAGGCAAAGCCCGTAGTGCCGGCTTGTTTGGCGGGGGCCGGTGCGGCCGCATTGGCTGCAGCGTCGCCAGCCTGGGCGGCGAGCGTGGGGTCAGGCGAGTGATTGCTGGTCATGGAAGGTCCGCGGCTGTCGCGTGGAGGGGCGAATGGGGCGGCAGTATACCTGCCCAGGCGCCGGGCGCGCCCAGGGCAGTCGAACCCGGCGCCGCACTGGCGCCCAGGCTCCCGCGTGGGCGCGAGCGAAGTGCTCGGCGGCCAACGCCCGCTGTTGCAAGGCGTCGTCCGCGCCGGGGCTCCGTCCCGTCATCTTCCGCCGCAGGCGGACTACCCTGAACGTAGCCGTCCTGCCCGAGCCGGAAGGGCGGCCCACGGTGTATGCCCAACACGAGGAGACCAGCATGGAGAAGAAGAGAGAGCTCGAGACCTATCAGCGCTTTCGCAAGCAATACCCGGATTACTTCGGCGCCATCGAGGCGCTGGGCACGGCGGTGCGGCAGGCAGGCCCGCTGGACGAGCAGGTCATCCAGCTGGTCCAGCTCGGCGCCGCGGCGGCCATCCGCTCCGAGGGCGCGGTGCACAGCCATGCCCGGCGGGCGCTGGAGGCGGGCGCCAGCCCGGAGCAGATCCGCCACGCCTTGCTGTCGATCACCAGCACCATAGGTTTCCCGACCGTCATTGCGGCCTTGAGCTGGGTGGACGATGTGCTGGAGCGGGCCGCGTCGAAAACCTAGGGCGACTGGCGCCGTGCCGAAGGTGCCCTGCAAGGCGCACTGCTGCAACGGCATGAACCCGGACTTCACCGAGACGGGCGCCGCCTACGCGGTCGATCCGCGGCGCGATGCGGCGAGCTACTGGACGCAGGCGTTCGCTACGTCGCAATAAGCCGGGTGAAGCCAGCGGCTGGCCATCGCTGCGCCGAACGGCGTCGGCCTGGGCCCCACACGCCGCCGCGGAGCGTGGGGCCGGTCGGTCTCAGTCCTGGCGGCTGGTGACTTCCAGCAGGTGATAGCCGAACTGGGTCTTCACCGGACCCTGCACGACATTCAGCGGCGCGCTGAACACCACGCTGTCGAATTCCTTGACCATCTGGCCCGGGCCGAACGAGCCGAGGTCGCCGCCGTTGCGGCTGGACGGGCAGGTGGAGTTGTCTTTGGCCACTTGGGCGAAGTCGGCGCCGGCTTCGATAGCGGCTTTCAGTTCGTTGCACTTGGCTTCGCTGGCAACCAGGATGTGACGGGCAGTGGCTCGGGCCATGGGGCATTACTCCTATCAAAGAAGCTGCCGAGCCTACCGCAATCAGCCGCGCATTAAAACGCCGGGGCGGTCCGGCGCGTCGCCGGCCGGGCGGGCTGCCGTGGGCACGCCGGAAATTTCAGCGCAGCCACTGGCGGCAAGGCGCATTAGCTGCACACTGGATACTGGCGCCGGTGAAATCTGACCAGGTAGGGTGACTATGACGAGTCAGCAGCAGGACGACGGGAAGGCCTCGGCAGAGGCGGCTCTCGACCCGGTGTCGCGCATGTCGGAAGTGCTGTTCGGCCTGCTCATGGTGCTGACCTTCACCGGCAGCTTCAGCGTGGCCAGCAGCGGGGAAAGTTCGGTGCGCGAACTCCTGGTCGCCAGCCTGGGCTGCAACCTGGCCTGGGGCCTGGTGGATGGCTGCATGCTGCTGCTCAACCGCCTGGCTGAGCGTGGCCATGCCTGGCGTCAGTGGCAGCGCCTGCGCAAGGCGCCGCCGGGCTCGATGCAGGCTGCCGAGGTGCTGGCCGAGGCCATGCCGGTCCTGCTCGGCAAGGTGCTGAAAGCCGAGGAGGTGCAGAACCTGCACCAGCGTCTGCTGGCGCTGCAGTTGCCGCGGACACGGCTGCTGCTGGGCTGGGCCGATCTGCGTGCGGCACTGGCGGTGTTCCTGCTGGTGTTCCTCTCCACCCTGCCGGTGGTGCTGCCGTTCGTGCTGCTCGCAGACCCCTGGCAGGCCCTGCGTGCTTCCAATGCGATCGCCCTGGGCATGCTGTTGCTCATCGGCCTGGGCTACGGTCGCTTTGCCGGTGCCCGCCGGCCGTGGCTCACCGCGCTGGTGTTCACCGCGCTGGGCGTTGCCCTGGTCGGCGCCACCATCGCCCTGGGTGGCTGACGGATGGGGTGATCGGCGGCGGGCGTTGACGTGGGTCAACGGGCTGCGGCGGGTATCTGGGACTATGCTTGCCACGGTCGTAACAGCATCGTCAGTCAGGGGGAAATTATGCGTAACGTACTGGTTCCATTCGACGGTTCGCCCAGCGCCAAGCGGGCCATTCAATACCTGGTGGATTCCGCTCGGAGCACTTCGGGCCTGTCGGTGCATGTGCTCAACGTGCAGGCCGAACCCACCTTCTTTGGCGACTTCGGTTCGGCCACCATGATCGAACAGTTCAATGCCAGCGCCCTCAAGCATGCGCGGGAGATCAATGCCGAGGCGCTGGCGCCGCTGGCGGCGGCCAATGTCCGCTGCGAGGCCCATGAGGCGTTGGGCGAAGTGGTGGCCGCGGTGACCCACGCGGTCGAGGAATTCGGCTGCGATACCGTGGTGATGGGCACCCGTGGCATGAGCAGCCTGGGCAATCTGCTGATGGGCTCGGTGGCCAGCCGGGTGGTGCATGGCGTGCCAGTGCCGGTGCTGCTGGTCAAGTAGCGGTCTTGCCGGATGGGCGCGCGGCGCGCGACCGTCCTGCCGAACGGCTGATCTGCGCCTGGCGCTACTGCGCGGGCGAGTTGCGACTGACGCTCGCCCGGATGCTCGGCAACTCCGGATGTAACCCCGAGGGCGGGTCCCGTCCCTGCCCATCTGCCTCATGGTCGCCACCGGGGCCGTCAGCAAGCCCTTTACTCCTGCGGCCCGTGTCCATCCTTGCGTTTCGCCGCCGGTCCTGAGCCAACAGGCGTCGACCTCGATTGTCTAAAATTCAGAGATGCGGGCGTGGAGCCCGGAAATCCACTGGAGGAGGTCTTGCCATGAACACCTTGACCATCGAAGGCTGGTGCAAAGCCAGCGGCGCCCAGAAATCCACCCCGATGGGACAGTTCCATTTTCATGTCAGCGAGCCCGACCATGTGCGCCTGGAGCAGGCCGAAGAGCGTCTGCAGCAGACCCACGAGTCTGAAGTCATGGTCGATGTCGACATGAGCACGATGGAGCTGATCACGCCGGAGGAATGCGGGCCCTTGTCCGATTGCAAATGGCGGGTCTACCTCAGCGAAGGCGATCAGCGCGGCCAATTCCACCTGGTCGGGCATCGGGCGAGTGACGGCAGCTTGATCTATACCAACGCGGTGATGGTCGATCAGCTGGGTTAGCCGGACGCTTTTCAGTTGCGCAGGAGCGGGCCTTGCGGCGGTCGTGTGTGCCCAGGCGCAGCGTAGGCCCACGCGAAGCCGGATAGCAGACTTGAGCACGCGGGATTCGAGGCCGCAGCCAGCCGGCTTTGCCGCAAGCAGTCTCAAGCGCGTGCGGCGCGGCCGTGGTCTACAGTTTGCCTGGACAGGGCAAGCAAACAGCATCCGCACAACTGAAGGTGGTGACAAACATCATGCTCGCTGTGCCAGAACCGTTGGTCGAACCCCGGCGCCCCTCTGGCAAGCGCCTCCGGCCCTGGGTGGCGCTGCTCGCTGCGCTGCTCGCTGGCGCTACCGCCCAGGCCTCTGACAACCGGACGTTGGTCACACTGATCAACAAGTATCGCCAATCACCCCCAGCCTGCCAGGGCCGGCAAAGCGAGTCGCTGGGCCCGCTTGCGCCCGACGGCCGGTTGGCGCGGGTGCTGGTGGCTTCCGAGGCGCAATTGCAGCGCGCCCTGCAGCGGTCTGGCTATCAGGTCGCTGCGGCGCAGGTGATTGCGCTGAGGGGGCCTGCGAACGTCAATACCGTGATGAGCGCGCTCAAGCAGCACCATTGCAGCCTGCTATTGGATCCGCGGTACGCAGAGATCGGCGTTTTGCGCAAAGCCAATACCTGGCAGGTGATCTTCGCACGCTCCCTGCAGCCGCCTGAGCTGGGCGACTGGCAGGCAGCGGGGAGGGCGATCCTGCAACAGGTCAACCAAGCCCGCGCCACCCCGCGAAACTGTGGCAGCCAGGCATTCGACGCGGCGCCACCAGTCAGCTGGAATGCGCAACTGGCCAAATCCGCCCTGGCGCATAGCCGCGACATGGCGGCGCGCAACTACTTCAGTCATCAGGGGCGCGATGGCAACTATGCGGACGTGCGCGCCAAGCGCGCCGGCTACGACTGGCGACAAATCGGAGAAAACCTCGCCGCCGGCCACCTATCTGCGCAACAGGCGGTATCCGGCTGGCTGGCCAGCCCGACGCACTGCCCGAATATCATGAACCTGCATTTCACCGAGATGGGGGCCGCCTATGCAGTCAATCCCGAGAGTGACTCGGGAATCTACTGGACGCAGGTATTCGGCACGCCCCGTTAGGGCGCGCAACCAGTCAGCCGCGGTGGCTCGGCGCTGAATGAGCAGGTCGGGCGGGTGGCAGCTAATAAATTGTGCCCATTGCTCCTAGTGCTGCAACCAGGCCTCGGCGTCGGCTTCCTGGATCGAGTCGAATGCCTTGATCGTCAGGCCCGGGATCAGGGCGCCCTCGACCTGGCTGACTGTCCTCACCCATTCTTTGTCGGCGACCACAGCCATGCGGTCGAAGCGCCGAGCAAAGCGGAACAGCTGCGGGATATGCGCCAGTTCGACGCCTATCGCGCCCAGCGTAGGCAGCTCGAATTCGCCGATTCGATAGAGCATCCGGCCGTGCTCGATGCCTTCGGATTTCTGGCTCAGCTCATCAAGCGCGGCGCGCATGGCATCTCTGTCGAGCTTGCCGGCGAAGTCCACGTCGATGCGGTTCTCGCCGTTTCGCGTTACCTGGAACATAGCGACTCCTCCACGATGGATGGAGCTCTCAGGATACGCCGCTGGCCGGCGAACGTTAACGGCAAAGCGGTTTTGCTCGTCCCCACCTGGAACGCGGCAACGAGCAAAGAGTCCACCGCCGCTGCGGCAGAGCCTGCTGCACTTCAGTGGCGCCGGTCGCCGGCGTCCGGGGCAGGCCGAGCCGCCCCGGAGCACGGTCGCTTCAGTGCCGCTGTTTCACATAGCTGCCGGGCGCCGCCTCCAGCGCTGGGTAGTCGCTCGAGCCGAGTCTGGCGACCGGCTTGCCGCGCCGGCCGGCATGTTCGCCCAGCCAGGTGGTCCAGTCGCCCCACCAGCTCCCCGGGTGCTCCTCGGCGGCCGCCAGCCAGGCATCCGGATCGGTCGGCACTTGCGCGTTGGTCCAGTAGCTGCGCTTGTTCTTGGCCGGCGGGTTGATGATGCCGGCAATGTGTCCGGAGCGGCCGAGCACGAAACGCAACGGCCCCTTGAGCAACCGGGTGCTGGCGTAGGCGCTGTGCCAGGGCACGATGTGGTCCTCGCGCGTGCCGACCAGGTAGGTCGGCATGTCGAGCAGGCCCAGGTCGAGGGTTTCCCCGCAGCAGCGCAGCGTGCCGCTCTTCAGGTCGTTCTGCAGGTAGGTGTGGCGCAGATACCAGCAGTACATCGGCCCGGGCAGGTTGGTGTTGTCGTTGTTCCAGTACAGCAGGTCGAGCGAGCGCGGTGTCTGGCCCTTGAGGTACTTCTCGACGCCATAGTTCCACCACAGCTCGTTGGGGCGCAGCAGGGAGAAGGTGTTGCCCATGTCCTCGCCGCGGAACAGCCCGTACTTGCCCTCGGCGCCGCCGATGGTGCGCTCGCGGTAGCTGACGGTCTGCTCGTCGATGAAGACGCTGAGCACGCCGGTGTCCTCGAAGTCGAGGAAGGACACCAGCAGGGTCAGGCTGGCTGCCGGCTTCTCGCCGCGCGCCGCCAGGACGGCGAGGCCGCAGGCGAGCAGGGTGCCGCCGACGCAGTAGCCGAGGATATTGAGCTGGTCCTGGGCGCTGATCGCCTGGGTGACCTTGATGGCCTCGATGATGCCCTTCTCCAGATAGTCGTCCCAACTGGCGTCGGCCACGCTGGAATCGGCATTGCGCCAGGACACCAGGAATACCGAGTGGCCCTGCTCCAGGGCATGGCGCACCAGCGAGCTGTCCGGCTGCAGGTCGAGGATGTAGAACTTGTTGATCGCCGGCGGAACGATCAGCAGCGGGCGTTGGTGCTGCGTCTTGCTCTGCGGCGAATACTGGATGAGCTGGAACAGCGGGTTCTGGTAGACCACCTGGCCCGGGGTGGTGGCGAGGTTGACGCCGACTTCGAAAGCGCCGCTGTCGCACTGGCGCAGCTTGCCTTCCTGGACATCGCTGGCCAGCTGCAGCATGCCGTGGAACAGGCTGGCGCCCTGGGTCTGGACCATCCGCTCGAGGGCTTCCGGGTTGCTGTTCAGGTAGTTGCTCGGCGCAGCGGCGGCGATCATTTGCTCGACCAGGAAGACCAGGCGCTGGCGCGTCTTGCCCTGTTCGATCGGCAAGGCCTCGAGCAGGCGCATGACGAAGCGCGAGTTGAGCAGGTACAGCGCCGCCAGCGAACCGAACAGCGGCTGGCTCCAGGCGTTGCCGGCAAAACGGCAGTCGCTGAAGGTGAAGGGTTGCAGGGTCAGCAGCTGCATGCCGAGTTGCGCCCATTCGCCGTTGTAGTCGGCCTGCAGGCGCTCGAGCGTCGCCGCGTCCAGCTCGAACCAGGCATCGGTGTCCTGGCCCTGGAACCAGGGGTTGTGGCGGACCCAGAAGCGCAGCTGCTGCAGCGTGGTGTGGGCGGCGAAGGGCAGGTTGGGCGAGAAAAAGGCCGCGAAGGGCGAAGAGGGTGGCGCGTTTTCCATCTCACGTATCCGCTATTCAGAGGTTGCTGAGGGGGCAGGCAAACAGCGGGACTGCCCGAGCGGGCCTGGCTCGCCCGGGCAGTGGGCCGGTCAGCGCTCGACTGCCAGGGCAACGCCCTGACCACCACCGATGCACAGCGTCGCCAGGCCTTTGCTCAGGTTGCTGCGCTGCATTTCGTGCAGCAGGGTCACCAGGATCCGGCAGCCGGAGGCGCCGATCGGATGACCGAGGGCGATGGCGCCCCCGTTGACGTTGATCTTGTCGGGGTTCCAGCCCAGTTCCTGGTTGACGCTCAGGGCCTGCACGGCGAAGGCCTCGTTGGCCTCGATTAGGTCGAGTTGCTCGATATCCCAGCCGGCCTTCTCCAGGCACAGGCGGGTCGCCGAGACCGGGCCGATGCCCATGAGCGCCGGGTCGACCCCGGCGCTGGCGTAGGCCTTGACCCTGGCCAATACCGGCAGGCCCAGTTCGGCGGCCTTGCGGGCGCTGGCCAGGAGCACCACCGCGGCACCGTCGTTGAGGCTGGAAGCGTTGCCGGCGGTGACGCTGCCGTCCTTGCTGAACGCCGGGCGAAGCTTGCCCAGGCTGTCCAGGGTGGTTTCGCCGCGCGGCTGTTCGTCGGTATCGAACAGCAACGGCTCACCCTTGCGCTGCGGGATGGCGATCGGCGTGATCTGGCTCTTGAAGCGCCCGGCTTCAATGGCGGCGGCGGCCTTCTGTTGCGAGGCGACGGCGAAGGCATCCTGCTGCGCGCGGCCGATGGCGAAGCGTGCGGCCAGGTTCTCGGCGGTGACGCCCATGTGGTAGTCGTTGAAGGCGTCCCACAGGCCGTCCTGGATCATGCTGTCGATCAGTTCGGCATGGCCCATGCGCAGGCCGGTGCGCGCCTTGGGCAGGACATAGGGTGACAGGCTCATGTTTTCCTGGCCGCCGGCGAGGACCAGCTCGGCGTCGCCGCAGCGGATCGCCTGCACCGCCAGTTGCACGGCCTTGAGGCCCGAGCCGCAGACCTTGTTCAGGGTCAGGGCGGGCACTTCATGGGGCAGGCCGGCCTTGATCGCGGCCTGGCGGGCGGGGTTCTGCCCGGAGCCGGCGACGAGCACCTGGCCGAGGATCACTTCGTCGATGGCGGCCGGCTGCACGCCGGTCTGCTCGAGCAGCTGGCGAATCACGGCGGCGCCCAGGTCGGGTGCGGGGATGGTGCTCAGGGCACCCTGGAAACTGCCAATCGCGGTACGGCTGGCGGCGACAATCACAACTTCGGTCATGGAAGAATCTCTGCGATAAACGAGGGGGAGAGGAGGCGACTGCTCGGCGGTGCCGGCCGGCTCAGGCCATGTTCAGGCCACCGTTGACCGAGAAGTCGGCGCCGGTGGCATAGGCGGCTTCTTCGCCCGCCAGCCAGGCCACCATCGAGGCGATTTCCTCGGGCTGGCCGAGGCGCCCGGCCGGGATCCCGGCGACGATCTTCTCCATGACGTCCTCGCGGATCACCGCGGTCATCTCGGTGCGGATGTAGCCGGGGGAGATGGTGTTGACGGTGACGCCCTTGCTGGCCACTTCCCGTGCCAGAGCCATGGTGAAGCCATGGATGCCGGCCTTGGCGGCCGAGTAGTTGGTCTGGCCGAACTGGCCGCGCTGACCGTTGACCGAGGAGATGTTGATGATCCGGCCCCAGCTGCGCTCGACCATCGAGTCGAGGACCTGCTTGGAGGTGTTGAACAGGCCATTGAGGTTGGTGGCGATCACCGCGTTCCAGTCCGCCGGGGTCATCCGCTTGAACGTGCTGTCGCGGGTGATACCGGCGTTGTTGACCAGCACGTCGATCTGGCCAACCTCCTCGCGCACCTGGGCGAAGCCGCGGCAGGTGTCGTCCCAGTCGGTGATGTCGCAGCTCATGCAGTGGAATTCGTAGCCGTCCTGACCCTGTTGCTCCAGCCAGGCAGCCTGGCGGGTAGATTGCGTGCTGCAGCCCACCACGACGATGAAACCGTCGCGATGAAGGCGGCGACTGATTGCCGTGCCGATGCCGCCCATGCCGCCGGTTACCAATGCAATACGCTTGTTATTCGTCATGCGGTTGTCACTCCATCAAATAGTTAAGGCGCTCTCACGTATGGGGTACGCGCGCTTGCCCCGGTCATCTGGCCGGCAACCCGGGCAATGCTCGATTGCCGACTGATTCATCCACGCTATTAACAAAATGTTGCGGTTTCTTGACGGCGTGGCGTGATGGTCGCTTTGCGACTCATTGGTCTATTTTTTTGGTGCTTCGCACAACAGGCAATTGGTGATTATTGGAATACGGCGGTTATGCAACAGAATGGACACAAAAAGCTGCTATGGCTATCCGACTTAGGTAGGTTTTCCGGTTCTCAGGCCGGATTCTTTGGTTTAAGGCGTCATAAATATTTTTTGTGCACCGCACAAAAAGTGGTTGCGAACCGGCGACGTATCGCCAAGAATGCACTGGCAGGTCGGGTGCTCGGGTACACGACAGCATGGTTAACGGGCATGCCGCGAGAGGCACCCCGAATGATGAAAACCTTCGCGACATGCCCGCCTCCCTCATCCGGCGCTGCGCGCCACCTTCTCCCCGAGGGAGAAGGGCACCAGGAAGGTGTCGCTTCGCGACTTTCACGCTAAGAGCCTTTCTCATCCTCAGGAGATTCATCCATGACCTTCTTCGATTCGGAAAAACTTCAGGCTAGCCAGAAAGCCAACCTCGATCTGCTGCAGCAGGTGAACAGCAAGGTGCTCAAGGGTTTCGAGCAGCTCAGCCACCTGCAACTGGCCACCCTGCGCAGCGCCAGCGAGGAGAGCTTCGAGAGCGCCGGCAAGTTGCTCGCGGCCCGTGACCCGCAGAGCTTCACCAGCGTGTTCGGCGCCCTTGCCAATCCGGCCCATCAGGCCGAGCGGATGATGGATTTCAGCCGCAAGGTCTATGAGCTGATCTCCAGCACCCAGGCGGACATCGCCAAGCTCGGCGAGCATCAGGCCGCGCGCAATGCCCAGCAGGTACAGGAGTTGGTCGAGGAGTTCGCCAAGAATGCGCCGGCCGGCTCCGAGTCGGCCGTGGCCGTGCTCAAGTCCGCGGTAGAGGCGGCTGGCAACGTCTACGAAACTGCGCAGAAGACCGCCAAGCAAGCGGCCGAGTTTGCCGAAAATGGCCTGGCCGCCGCCGCTACGGCCGCCGGCCAGGCGACGCGCGATGCCACCAAGGCCGCCGCCGCTGCTGCAGGCCGGAGCAAGTAGCCAGCGGGTCTTTTGCGGGGGCGGCCCGCCAGCGGTGCTCGACAGGGCACCGCTGGCGGGCTATTGATCCGGCCCGCTGAAGTTCGAACTTTCAGCCGACAGTCCGCAGTCGTAGGGTGGGTTAGCCGCGTGGCGGCGTAACCCACCATGGATGTCGTCAGCAATCCCTGCGGGCCGGTCGGTGGGTTACGGCCTGCGGCCTAACCCACCCTACGGAAATCAAGACATTAAAGGGTCGGATCAATAAGGCGCGGCGCGGCCGGGCGGATCAACCCTGGTCTTTATCCTTCTTGTCCTTGTCGCTACGCGCGGCGCCGCCCGGAAAGCCCGGCATCATGCCGAACAGGTTCTGGGTGTTCAGGTACAGCTGCTTCGACTGCTCGACATACTGCCCCATCAGATCCTGCATCACTGGCATCTGGCTGCGCATGTATTCGCTCCAGGCCTGGGAAGACTGCTGCCCGGCCTTGGCCTGGATATCGATAACCGCTTGAATGCTCGACTCCAGGTAGTTGCCGAGCACGCCCTGGAAGGGGCCGTAGAAGCGAATAATGCCCCTGAGCATGTCGCTGGAGAATATCGGCTCGCCGTCGCTTTCGGCTTCCTGAATGATCTGCAGCAGGATGCTGCGGGTCAGGTCTTCGCCTGACTTGGCATCCACCACCTGGAAGGGCTCCTCGTCGATGACCAACTGGCGGATGTCGTGCAGGGTGATCTGCGTGCTGGTCTGCGTATCGTAGAGGCGCCGGTTGGTGTACTTCTTGATCAGGCGAACATTCTTCTGGCCGGAATCGGACATGCTGCAAGGTCTCGCGGGAGGCAGGATAGTGGGGCCATCTTAACGCGTTGAAATCAGCGGCGGTCGCCTTTGGCGTGGCGCGCCTCGCCATGGCCCTGTGCGCTGCCGGTCGCTGTCGCGCTAGTGGCCCCCGTGCGACTGCGAGGGCATGGCCGGCGCGGTCACTTGGCCACCTGCAGACGCTGGTCGGTGAACACGCAGAGCACGCCGGCGCGGTTGTACATCACCTGATGGTTGAAGTCGCAATAGGCCGCCGCCACGCTCAAGGCCATCTGCTCGCTGATCAGCTGGCCCTGCTCCGGACGGAACCAGGCCATCTGCCCGGCCGTGCAGCGCTCCGCCTGGGGATCGGTGTTGTAGGTACACAGGCCGCTCTGGTCGATGCGCGGGGCATCGTCGAAACAGGCGGACAACGACAGGGTGGCGGTGC
The DNA here is from genome assembly GCF_900100495.1 of Pseudomonas benzenivorans. Taxonomy (GTDB): domain Bacteria; phylum Pseudomonadota; class Gammaproteobacteria; order Pseudomonadales; family Pseudomonadaceae; genus Aquipseudomonas; species Aquipseudomonas benzenivorans. Next base: position 9,008 of record NZ_FNCT01000019.1, on the reverse strand, counting down.
TCAGCAGGAGCAGGCGGACGAGGGTGCGCATGGCAGGGTATCTCGACTATGGAGGAAAGGGTGCCGGGTTAGTGTAGGGGAAGCCGCGAAGGTTCCGTTTCCGTCAGGAGGATATCCAGGCCCGGGCCCTGTGCTGGCTGACGCACAGAGGCTAGTGTCAGTACAACGCCAGGCTTGCGTGGGAGCGGCTTTAGCCGCGATTGACCGTGAAGGCGCTGAAAGCATCGCGGCTGAAGCGGAGCGCCGCCCGGCCGCTCCCACGGAAAGCGACAGATTGTTCAGGCTGCTGGAGATCCGATCGGTTGATCCGTTGATTCATTGGCTCAAGCCGGTCTGCAACCTCGGTGGGAGGGCCGCGCCCGTTCTCGAAAATGCTCCCGGCATTTTTCCTACCTCCCCCATCCATGGGGTCGCCGGCGGGCTTGCGGCATTTCCCACATCCATGTGGGGCATGCGCCCCGCGGCGAATGCAGCTCAGCGCACCAGTTAGAAGACCATGCCGTTGGATCAGCAGGAAACCGTGGTCTATTGCTGAGGTGTACGTGAACCTCTTTTTACTTTTTCGGAATCGCGCATCATGGGTGCAGTCAGGTCTAGGGAGATGCTTATGCACATCAGGTCATCCGTTCTGCGTCTCGCCGCGCTGTCGCTGGGGCTGGTGTTCGCCGCCGGGGCCGGTGCGGCGGAGGAGGCGCAGCTGGTCGAGTCGATCAACGCCTATCGCAGCCAGGTACAGCGCTGTGCGGGGCAGGCGTCCGAGGAACTGCCACCGCTGGCGGCCGACCCGCGCCTGGTGCTGCCGGTCGCTGGGGGTGGTGACCTGCAGCAGGCCCTGAATGCGGTGGCCTATCCGCTGGTCAATGTACAGGCGATCAGCCTGTCCGGGCCGCGCGATGCGCAGGCGGCGATGAAGGTGCTGCAGGAGAGCTTCTGCCAGGTCGTGCTGGACCCGCAGTTCGTCGACATCGGCGTCAGCCGGCTCGAGCGCGACTGGCGCATCGTCCTGGCGCGGCCGCTGCTGGGCGGGCGTCTGGGCGACTGGCAGGCGGAAGGGCAGCAGCTGCTCGCACAGCTCAACGCCGCCCGGGCGCAGCCGCGCCAATGCGGCGGCCAGTCCTTCGTCGCGGCGGCGCCACTGGCGTGGAACGCCACGCTGGGCGCGGCGGCCGAAACCCATAGTCGGGCCATGGCCAACGGCAACTTCTTCGCCCACAAGGATCGCGACGGCCGCACCCCCGGCGACCGGGCGGAACTGGCCGGCTACAGCGGCCGGCAGATCGGCGAGAACATCGCCGCGGGGCTGGACGCCGCGCGGCGCGTGGTGGACGGCTGGCTGGCCAGCCCCGGCCACTGCGCCAACCTGATGAACCCCCAGTTCAGCGAGCTGGGCGCGGCCTATGCGGTGGATCCCAAGAGCGATGCGGGGATCTACTGGACGGCGCTGTTCGGCGCGCCCTGAGGGCTGGGGGAGGGCCACCCCATGAACGGATGGCTCCCACGCGGAGGGTAACGATCAAATGCTCATCACAGCGTAGGGCTACTCGCTAGACTGATTTCATACACGCCAGGCCATTCACATGCGCTGCTGCGCCCGACGTGCAGGCATGGCTACGACCGGGGCAGGCCCCCGGCCAGGAGGCGGAGATGGACAGGTGGCAAATGGCGGGTGCCGGCCTTTCGCGGCGTCACTTTCTCTATGGTGGTGTCATCCTCGGCGGTGGCCTGCTGGCCTCGCCGGCCCTGGCGCGGCAGATCTGTCGGCCCACCGCGGGCGACATCCTCGGGCCCTACTACCGTTTCGGCGCGCCTTTCCTGGCGAAACTGGCCGGCCCGGCGGAGCCCGGCGAGCGGCTGGTGGTGAGCGGCACGGTGCTGAGCGCGGACTGCCGCACGCCGATTCCCAACGCCCTGGTCGAGGTGTGGCAGGCCAACAGCAGCGGCCTGTACGACACCCAGACGCCGGGCAACTTCACCGACAAGGGCAATTTCCATCTGCGCGGGATGCTCTACACCGACGCCCAGGGCCGTTACCGCATCGAGACGGTGATGCCCGGTCGCTACCCGGTACCGCCGAATCTGCCGGGGCTGGAACAGTACGCCGGGATCACGCGGCCGGCGCATATCCACTTCCGGGTGATCGAGTCGCTGCATGTGCCGGTGACCCTGCAGCTGTACTTCGCCGGCGACCCCTACATCGCCAAGGATCCCTGGGCCAGCGGCCACCCGGACAGCGTGATAGCGCTGGAGGCGGACAGCGAGGGACGCCGCGGGGTGTTCGATATCGTGCTGGCGCGGGGCTTCTAGCGACAAACAACCCCGCACCGCGCTTGCCGCGAGCTCATGCCAGCGCTTACCCGGCGGGCCTTGCGCACTGACAACTCAGTAGGGTGGAAAACCGCGAAGCGTTTTCCACCAGGGCCCCTTCATTCCCCGTAATCGTCCCCCGCCGACGGCGGACCGGCGCACCAGTCTGCAGGATAAATACCCATCGCCACGGCCCGCTGAAAGCTCGAATAGGGCCAATCTGCGAGCCGCTGCACATAGCCGTGTTTGATCGGGTTGCCATGGATGTAATCGAAGTGCCGCTGGTAATCGAGATCGTCGCGGATCAGGTGTTCCCAATAGCGCCGCTGCCAGATGCCCCGTTCACCGCGCCGCTGTTGCGTTGTAGTGCGGGATTCGGTGGCCGGCAGGCGTTTGGCGAAGGCGAACTTGATGACCTTCCAGCGCAATGAGAAGTCGGCATCGCCCGGCGGTAGCGTCCATAGGCAGTGCATATGTTCGGGCAGCACCACCCAGGCATCGATATGGAAGGCATGGCGGGCCTTGGTGGCGCGGACCGTGTCGCGCAGCAGTTCGATTTCGCGGATCAGTAGATCGCTGCTGCGGTCGCGCAGGTTCACGGTGAAGAAGTAAGTGGCGCCGGGGACACGGGCGCGGCGGTAGTCGGGCATGGCGGCTCGTCCTTGAGCATTTGGTGGTGGGAACCCTGGTGGACAAGCTTCGCGTTGTCCACCCTACGAATGGCCGCCACCGCGTAGGCTGGATGGCCACCCCGTGGAAGGCCACCCCGTGGAAAACCGCGGAGCGTTATCCAGCATGGGTATCCGGGCTACTCGCTGCGCTCAACCTGTCCGGCGACCCTGGTTAAGATATGATGCGCGCGCCCAAATACTCCGGCTAAAGCCATCAGGTCACCATGTCCGCCAATGCCCTCTATACCGACCTGTCTGGTTATTACGATCTGATGTGCGTCGACATCGACTATCGGGCACAAAGCCACTGTATTCACAGGCTGCAGCAGATATTCGGTAACGGCGGCAAGGCCCATCTCGATCTGGCCTGTGGAACCGGGCCGCATGTCCGTCATTTCATCGATGCTGGCTACAACAGCAGCGGGCTCGACATCAATCAACCGATGTTGGATAGAGCGGCTATTCGCTGTCCGGAAGCGCGGTTTGCGTTACAGGACATGTGTGCGTTCACCGTGGGCGAGCCGTTGGACCTGGTCACCTGCTTCCTCTACTCCATTCATTACAGTGCGGGAATCGGGAGGCTGAAGGAGTGCGTCGTCAGCGTGCATAACGCGCTCAAGAGCAACGGCGTCTTCTGCTTTAACACTGTCGACAAGAACCAGATCAATAGCGAACTGTTTGTAACCCACACCGCCAAACAAGATGACAGCCAGTTCGTGTTCAGTTCCGGCTGGAACTACTGTGGCGCTGGCGAGCAGCAGTCGCTCAGACTCAGCATCGAAAAGACCACCGCCGGGGAAACCCAGGTATGGCACGACGAACATCCGATGGTCGCTTTGAGCTTCGAGGAGTTGCAGGAAATCCTGCGGCCTTACTTCGAGGTCCATGTCTTCGAGCATGATTACGAAAAGATCATCCCCTGGAACCAGACCTCCGGGAACGCCATCTTCGTCTGCGTGAAGATCTGACGTACGACCCGTAGGGTGGATGACGCTTCTCCCATCCACCATTCGATGACGAATTGGCGGTCGCGTGGATTGACGGTAAAGGAGTAGGTGGCCCCGGGGACCCGGGCACGGCGGTAGGCAGACATCGCGGTTCATCCTTGAACGTTCGGGGCGTCGGCCAACGATGGTGGACAAGCTGCGCGTTGTCCACCCTACGTAAACCTACCACTGCGGATATCCGGGCTACCTCGCTGGAAATCCCGTTCGTAGGGTGGGTGACGCTTCTCCCATCCACCGTCCGATGACGGATTGGGCGCTGAATCCGGCAGCAAGTAGGGTGGAAAACGGCGAAGCCTTTTCCACCGAGGGTTCAGCCTTCGCCATATCCCTTGCCGCCCAGGTCCTCATTGCCCCACCAGTCCGGTGAGTAGATCCCCGTTCGCACCGCCCGGTGGAAACTGGAGTACGGCCAGTCCGCTAGATGCTCCACATGGCCGTGCTTGCGCGGGTTGAGGTGGATGTAGTCGAAGTGCCGTTGGTAGTCGAGATCGTCGCGGATCAGGTGCTCCCAATAGCGTCGCTGCCAGATACCGCGCTCGCCGCGAGCCCGTTGCGTGCCGGTCAGCGCTTCGCCCTTCGGCAGGCGCCTGGCAAAGGCGAACTTGATGACCTTCCAGCGCAGGGCGAAGTCGGCGTCTTCGGCCGGCAGCGTCCACAGGCAATGCATGTGTTCGGGCAGCACCACCCAGGCATCGATATGAAAGGGATGCCGAGCCTTGGTGGCGCGGACGCTGGCGCGCAGCAGATCGATTTCCCGCACCAGCAGGTCGCTGTGGCGGTCGCGCAGATTGACGGTAAAGAAATAGGTCGCCCCGGGGACCCGGGCACGGCGGTAGGCAGACATCGCGGTTCATCCTTGAACGTTCGGGGCGTCGGTCAACGATGGTGGACAAGCTGCGCGTTGTCCGCCCTACGTAACCTCACCGCCGCGTAGGGTGGGTGGCTACCCCGTGGACAACCGCGAAGCCTTTTCCACCGTGGATATCCGGGCTACCTCGCTGGCAGGCGATCGGCAGGCACTTTATTGACGATTTACTCTGGTGCGCTGCTGACGTAGTTTGAGCTGCACTCTTTGACAGGAGTTATTCGCATGATTGGCAAGCTACTTTCGACAGGGTTTAGTTTGGCCACCCTGCCCGCCAGGCTGACGTTTCGCAGCGTCCGCGCCTTGGCCATGACGCCGGCTGAAGCCAGCCGCCTGCTGGCTGGCATGCGTGAAGCCTCGGATCAGGCGGTGCAGGAGCTCCAGGGACTGTTGGCCGGCGTCGATGCGGAGATGACCCACAAAGCGGCGCACCTGAGCGCTGCCGACAAACGCCTGGCGGCCGAACTGGCCCTGCGCGCCGCCGAACAACACCTGAGCATGGCCGCGATCAACATTCTGCGGGCTGTCTGGCTGACGCTCAACTCGACTCCGAACTTGCCGCCAAGCGAGCTTGATAAGCGGATTGAACGGACAGGTAACGGCTAAACCCACGCGGCGGGTCGATGGTCTGCTCGATGGGTATCGCTGCGCTCAACCTGCGCGGCCCGACCTGCGCGGCCCGACCCATCCTACGAGCTGCTCAACCCATCCTATGAACCGCGCGGGTGACATGTTGTTGGTGGCGTTTGGCACAGTCGGCGGCAGAAAAGTTGGGGAGGAAGAGTTTCGATGGATAGATGCCCAGGCAGAGCATGGAACCGATTGGGGGATGGGCTGTGCAGCACCCATCCCTTGGTGTTGCCTTAGCGAGCCAGTTCCGTCTCGGCCACGCCTTTCTGCCCTTCGAGTTCGGAGACTTGCTCCAGGTTGGCACCACCGGCAAACACACCAAGCTTGATGTACTGCCGTATGTAGTGGTTCTTACCCGCCTCGGCGTTGATGGTAAGGGTGTTGTCACCGAACTCGGATTCGGTTGCCAGCACGTGCTGGCCGGGGGTAATGGCACGATAGAGGTAGGTGTTGATCGCGGTTTCGCCGATCACCTGGTCATCGATCTTGACGGTCTTCTTCAGAATCGGGCCGAGCGACGAGTCGCGGAAGATATACAGCCCGGCCTGGTCCTGGGATGGAACTGGGAAAGCCTTGAGTTCCTTGTCCTTCTCGGCGGACTCCATCGGTACGGTTGCACAACCGGACAGCAGCGCAATGCCGAGCGCTGCAGCACACATCATCATTTTCTTGGACATGATCTACTCGTTCCTGAGTGTTGGCTTGTATCTGGCGTAATGTCACTGTGCCAGTTGGTCGACACCTTATCGGGAAAATTCTGGAAAGCAAGTTATCGAAGGGCTGGCAAGCCAGTCCTGGGTTCTGGGCCAAGCGCCATAGGGCTATATCCGTAGACTTTCGCAGGCTCGCATTAGCTGCAACTGACGCTTAGGCCGCTTGAGCGATATGCAGCTCTACATGCAGCCCGGCGGTGGCCAGCATGTTGATCAGTGTGTCGATGCTGAATAGCGTGACCTTGCCGCGAAGCAGATCGGAAATGCGCGGTTGGGTGCCATCGCTTCGCCCTGTTGCGTGGCGAGCGGCTTGTCATCGGCCAGGGCGGCAGCGCAGAGCGGCAGGGTCAATAGCAGTAGGTACGGCTTCATCGGCTCTTCCTTCTCCGCCAAGCAGTTACGCAGATCCGACCCCGAGGTCCTGTATGGTTAGTTGGGGGCCAGCATAAGAGCGCGAAGCTGCCGCTCTTCCCGCATCACGTAAAGTATCAGTACCTGATTTCCATCTTCCCGGTAGAAAACCCGACACGGAGATACCACTACTTCTCTGTAGACCGAATTGGGCAGCTCCGCAGGTGTGCGCCCCGATTTCGGAAAATCTTCCAGGCGCTGCGTTTTAGCGAAAACTTCTGCAACGAGATTGCTCGCAGCAAGCGGATTATCCAGGGCAATGTATTCAGCGATAGCATCCAATTGCTGAAGGGCTGGTTCCGTCCAGATTACTTCAGCCATTTGCTCATTTTCTCCCTGGCCTCAGCCTGGCTGTGCGTCCTGCCTTCAAGTACGGCCCGCTCTCCCCGTGAAAGCCCTTCCAGCAGCTCCAGCCTGCGCTGCATAAACTCGTAGTCCTGCACATCGACGAGGTAGGCCGATGGCTGGCCATGTTCCGTAATCAGCACCGGCTCTTTCGACGTATGCAGATCCGCCAGAATTTTTGTGGCATGACGCTTGAGGTTTGTAACCAGCTCAACTTTCATGGGGGTCACCCTGAATCAAACGAAAAGTGACACTAGAGTATCACTTATCGGTCGGGACGATCTCAAAGCCAGCCGCCTGCTGGCTGGCATGCGTGAAGCCTCGGATCAGGCGGTGCAGGAACTCCAGGAACTGTTGGACGGCGTCGATGCGGAGATGACCCACAAAGCGGCGTACCTGAGCGCTACCGACAAACGCCTGGCGGCCGAACTGGCCCTGCGCGCCACCGAACAACACCTGAGCATGGCCGCGATCAACGTTCTGCGGGTTGTCTGGCTGACGTTCAACTCGCCCCCGAACTTGCCGCCAAGCGAGCCTGATGAGCGGGTTGAACGGATCGAGCGGATAGGTAACGGCTAAAGCCACGCGGCGGATCGATGGTCTGTCCGATGGGCATCGCTGCGCTCAACCTGCGCGGCCCGACTCATCTACGAGCTATGCGAGGCGCTCGCGCACCAGCGCCTGAGCTTGCCGGGCCAGCTGGTCGAGCTGGCGGTCGCGCTGTTGCTCCGCCTCGCGCATCGCCTTCTGGCCGTGCTGCTTCACCAGGTAGGCGTGGATCTGCCGGACCTCCTTGGATTGAAAGATCGCTTCCAGGTCTTGCACCGCCACCAGGCCATCCGAGCGATGGTCCCGCGTACTCATCAGCACTTGCGGCCCCTGCGCGCCCAGCACCTGAAAGCCCATAGCCTCGAAGGTCGGCACCTTGCCCGCCACACAGGCCAGATCGGCATGGGGGCGACGCGTGACCATGTGCTGCAGCATGGCCCGGGCAATGCCGTGACGGCGGTGGCTGGCCTGTACCGCCGTATAGGCCAGGGTGCAGGCCTCGGGCTCGTCCTGGGCCGGCAGGTACAGGGCAAAGCCCAGCACCTGGGCCGGGTCCAGGTCGTCCAGGGCCAGGACCAACTGCGCGCTGCCGTCCTGGGCGCTGTCCATGGCCTGCAGGTACAGGTGCACCTCGTAGCCAACCACGTATTGGTACAACTGGTAGAGGGGGTTGCTGGGCGTCAGCGACACCGGGCTGATGTCGCCGAGGTAGTCCACCACCATCTGCAGAATCTGGCTTTTCAGCGACTCGGGCGGTGGGGTGTCCAGGTGTACAAGGGTGAACATCGTGAGTCTGGCTCCGGGGCGTTGCTGATTGAGGGAATCGGCGTGGGCGGCATTGTACCGCCCGTGGGATTTGAGCATTGCCAGGCGGGCGTTGCCAATAAACGTGGGCTGTTCCCGATTATTCACTCGCCAAAATGTCTACTCCATTGGTATTAGTGCGAAAAGACGTTTTGCTTCATCTGTTTGAATAGTTCGGAAAAGCCGTAGGCGCGGTAAGTTAGAGCCGTAACGGAATCGAGTGTTTTATCTACAGGTAAGGAGTCTGGAGCCGAGCTGTTTAGAAAGGTGGCCACGATGTTAATCCAACAACGTCCGTCATTTTTGGTAAAAGAGAACCAGCAGTATGCTGGAACCGGAGGCTTGAGCGAAAATAATGCCCAAGTTCGCTTCGTTCCTGCGTTCAAGGACTCTCATACCGGACAGGTAGAAATATCCCGATATCGAGACGGTCGTCCCGCACCATTCCATTTGATTGATGGATTGCCTGATGAATGGATAACCAATAGGGATCTGGCGGGAGAAGTTGTTGAGATCAAAGCCACTATAATTTCTGGATTCGTCCGTCTTGGGCGTTTCTTTACACGCCAGGAAGCTTCGGAGTTTGTGGGGCGGATCGCATCTTGAGTTCTCCGCCCAAGTGACAAAGAAGAGCATGCCACTGGTAGCGCGTAAGGTGGAGGGCCACCCCGTGGAAAACGGCGAAGCCTTTTCCACCGGGATATCCAGG
>NZ_FNCT01000011.1 GCF_900100495.1 Pseudomonas benzenivorans | reverse complement strand
GAGAAGGCCAAAGCCCAGGTGCGCGCCAAGGTCGAGCATCCATTTCGGGTGATCAAGCGCCAGTTCGGTTATGTGAAGACGCGCTTCCGTGGCCTGGCCAAGAACACCGCACAACTGGTGACGCTGTTCGCCCTGTCGAACCTGTGGATGGCACGCCGACATTTATTGACGAATGCAGGAGAGGTGCGTCTGTAATGCGGGAAATAGCCGCAGCGAGGTGCTCGCAGCGGCTAAAAACACAGACATGAGCGGGTGATCTGAGCGTTTTTGATCGATTTGCCGCTTTTAAAATCAGCGGAGGCTGAAGTCAGCCAGAAATGCATGGCTACTTCAGAGGATCCCTAACGTATTCATCTCGCTCAATTCCTCCAGATTTCGCGTACGGCAAGGCTCTTGAATAATCCCTGAGGTTTTTCTACAGCCTCAACGCTTGAATTCACCGGGCTGCGCGGCTTTTCGCGCTGGTCCGGTGCAATGATGGATTGGGCCTCACGTTAGCCCATCTCTTTGATACCTTTGAGTACCGGCCCTCGAAGATTCTCATTGGCCCACTCTTTTGTGTACTCACCCTTTTCAATCATGGTGGTAATGGCATGTTCAAATAGTTGCAGATAGAGATGACCTTCACTGTTCAATACTCCTCGATAGACATGGTGCCTCCCCGATTCCAGCCGATCTCCACATTCGTGGATAATGAAATTGTATATGAATGCCTCATGTGACTCTCCGGCCTGAATCTGAGCCTTGTAGTTAGCGATGTGCTCACTTGTCCACTGGGATTTCACGGCACCAGAAAGAGTATCGAACAATGGATCAGATATGTGTCTGACCCCCTCGGGGGCGCTTTTCTTGCACTGTTCGATCCTTTCGATCAGGATGCCTACTGTTTCGTCTTTTCGTTTGAAGAGGTTTAAATCGTCGTCATCATTTTCTTCCCGAACATTCATTGACATCGCAACGTCTACTATTAACTTATGAGTGGCGAACAGAATCGGCAATAGATTCATACTTTCTTTAAGGTTGAGGGACTTCGATAGATCCCTGTAAAGTTGCGATAAAAATGTGGACGACAGACCGATGGCATCGCCCCCGCTTTCCAGTAAGTCCTCGTAAGAAGCTGCGTGCTGCTTGAAACGCCCAACAAAGCTTGGGTCGTCCTTTGCAAGAATTGGCACAAACTTCTTTTGCACTTTGTATTGAAAAATCGTTCTCAAAATTGCTTTGGTGGAACGTTCTGCCTGCACGTTGGATATTGAAGTTTTGGCAAGTGCATAGTGAAGAAAAAATAATTCTTCGAATAATGCAAGCTTCTTCTGTGGGGTGAAGAACCAAGTTCGATAGCCAATTGCTGCAGAATATTTTTTAAAGCTTGCTGAGCCACTGTGCTCACGAATGAAGTCAACCAAAACATCGGAGGCAAGCTCTACAGATATCTCTTGTGGAAGCAATGGCATGCGTTCTCCTAGAGACTTCTAACGCCTATGTTAAGCCGAAGGCGGGACCGTCGGCTTGAACCGCTCGTTGGGCTATGGGGCATGCAGGCCAAGAAACTTTGGAGCAACATCCAGAATGTCCTGGGCAATTTTCAAAATAATGAAATAGGGTAGCGGCAGGCCGCCCATCTGATACTGAAGCAGGTGATGGACCGGTGCGTCAAAGACGTTGTCCGCCTCGACGCCTCCTGCAACTGAAGGGTGGGACCCGTCAAGAGTATTGGCCACCCTCTTGATGATCATCTCTCTTGAAATAGGTACCACCTCCAAGCGCCCAGTTGTCGCTTGATAGCACACTCGAACCGCTTCTGCCGCCAACCATTGTATGTATGTGCAGCGCGTTTGATTCTCCGCCTCGAGAGCCTTGCCGAGGAAGTCGTCAAGCGCAGGAGAAATCGCGCAGTACTTGCCAAGCTCAATGTAATTTTCAGATCTTCTGACCGCGATGCCCATAGTGAACGAGTCGTTTTGGCTCATGCACGGGCCAGACGCCAGGCTACCATTGCTCGCGTAGGTGATGACCCCGCCAGGCATGTACGAAAAGACAAAGCGACGGCCGCGGGCGGCCTTGAGGACTTTTCGCGCCGGAATCGCCGTTTTGAACGAGATAGCGGTGGAGAACTTTGGAGATATTTTTGTGAGCGGTTGCTTTAGCTCTGTCCACAGCCGCAGCGAATGAGAGAGATCAAGTAGCGCCACGTGATCATAGGTCTTGACACTAACCCCGTAATGGCGCCGTAGCCGCTCAAGATGAAGAAGGACTGTTTTCATTTATGCCTAGCTACTATTAGGCGACATTACTGTCGCATTTAAACGCGACAGTAATGTCGTATAACGTTCCTTGACGTCCTGTAAGCCCTTGTTTTCCTGAAGGTGGTCACGGCGAACGCGACACTATTCGAGGAGAAACACGACATGGATGACAAGCCCAAGCTGCTAGATCAGTGTAGGCGGAAAATCAAACAACGCTGCCAACATGCGAGCAGCTTCATTGGCCGCTTTTGGCCGGTCTCTGCCAGTCACCACCGGCCGCAACGGGTCGACTGCTGCCAGTCGTAACAGGCCAGAGTCGACCCTTATGGTCATTCGCAGAAGTCGCAAATGAAGCTTCAGTACGGGTGCAATCCGCGCAGCAATTTCGGAGCGGCCAGCAGCGCGGATCTCGCCTGAATGAAACCGAGCCGCGAAGCATCTCTTACTCATTGGGAGGAATCCACGATACACGAAAGACGGCTTTCCAGTCGTATTGCCACGTTGGCAGAAGACTCTCCATGTTTGAAGCGTGAAAAAGCAAGAAATAACGGCTGTATAGCTGGTCAAGAAGATCGATGCATGCATCAAGCTCGTTGTATGTGGGTAATTCTTTAGGTTCTCTCTTGTCGCAGTGAACGACTCGTTTGTCCGCAAAGTCCTCACAGCGTCTCGATATATCACGAAGGCACGCGAGATCGGCTTCGACAAGAGCAGGATCAATGTGCGTCGCCTTAGGCGCCGCAAATTTGTTGAAGTCTTTGTCAGCGAAGCACTCGGCAACCGAACCTTTGTACAAGCCGACGTAGTAGCTACGTGTGAAGGCCTGGGGGGATTCGATCATTTCCTCAAACAGTCTAGCCATAGAAATGCTCTGGTTATCGCACTTTATCTGTCGGCGTAGACCCATGACGACGTGTGAGACGTATGTTCGCGAGAGGTAGTCGTAGAAGGAACTCGGCTTGTGCAGAAGCGGGTTATTTTTAATTAGTTTCTGAACCTCGTGGAAGGTGTGCTTCGAGATGACGAGGTCTTGCACTTCACCCTTTATGATATCCAGCCAACGCAGCCACTTCTTGAGTTTTTGGTTCATAGCGATGATATCTAATGTCGAAATTCAATGGACGGATAAAAACACATCTTTTTGCCGTTCCACTGGGATGATCTGTTAGACAACTTCTGAGACCGCGTAGGAATACAGATGTTCACGTTAGCCTCACAGCACCATTATTCGCTGAGCATGTGCCGAAGTGCGGGGCCGGATCGACTGCTGCTCGGTATTGCCAAGACCTCCGAATAAAACGCAATGAAGGCCCCGCAGAGTGAGGCGGGGTCATCCTTATGGTTAGCCGGGTTCGCCAAAACCTCAAGTGCCCACGGGTATTTCTGTACAACGTTCATAACTGCCGCTTCCAAATCGGACTGAATTTGGGGGCTCGATCCATATCCTTGCGGATTCGTTGCTACGCCTTTGACAACGGTCGCCAATGCATCAAAGTCTTCAATTAGCATGTCTTTATGTAGTAGACGTTGCAAGTCTAGAGCGGATTTCGCGAACTCCGGGAATGCAAAATCAGCGCAGTACTGCGGGTTCAGTTTTGCAAGATGCCTCATCTCCGCGATCTGGGAACGCCAGTAGCGGATTAGTGCCTCGTTGGGTGCCTTTTTGAGGTACGTCGGAATCAATTCACCCACGAATATAGAACGGATATCATTCTGAATTTCGATTTCTGCTCGTCCCTTCTGAATCCCAGCGACTAGAATGTTTCGCAGTCTGGCGTAGTTTTGTTGATCATATTGAGCGAGTGCTGAAAAGACCGGGTTAGCAAGCAACCCTGACTCAATTTTGTGAGCATCCCTCCATTGGGTGACTCCAGACAGTCCGAAGTACCGTGAGTCGACAACTGAATCGATAACTTTTGCTCTTAACAGTTCATCCTTGCTTGGGTACCACATATCCTTCGGCGAAGTAGACAGGGCATGATCGATAAAGCTGTTGGGCGCGCCATGAGCTTTTAACGTTTGCCGAACTTCGTCGTTAAGTTCCTTAGCGACTTCTCCGCTCAATTCGCCGATTGATATGCTGTGGAAACCCAGCCGACCACTTTCACCGAGATACCTTTCTCGACCTGCAAGGAAGGCGAAAGAACATGCACTGACACAGTCGGCTGACGTGTATGTGATCAAATTTCTTTCTTTAATCGTTTTATAAAGCTGGTCTGCCTCATTCATTCGACCCCCTCGGCTATTCAGGTGAATTACCTGAATAGCCGGGGCTGCATCGAGAAACTTCTTGACTGCGTCGGTAGTGCCGAACGGCATCCCGCCTGCTAGCTCAAGTTCAGTGCCATCCCGAAGGAGGCGAATTGCATGTGGCGGTGTATTGTCGATACCTACAAACAACTTGGCACCCTCTGATATGAGAGGGATTCCCTGGGTAGTGAAGTCAACCACCGCGCCCGATAGTCCTAAAATTACCATCAATTTCGCAAGACCAGCCCAGAGTGCTTTCCCACCCCTCTGACTATGTTTATCGGCTGACCTCCATATTCCGACCAGTTGCCATAATGTCAATGGGACGAAAAAGCCATAAAAAGCCAAGATGACGGCACCAGAAGTCCTTGGCCCGAGTTCGCGCAATCCGTCAATCGATCCAACCGCCGCACTTATGGTGACCACAACAACCGTAAGTAAAGAACCGATGACCCAATACGAAAACCCCAAGGAATAGTCGCCTCGCCAATGCGTCACCAGGAAGTTTGTCTTCCGCGCTGACGCTTGGCGGGAATTGTGGGCTGATTCGGTTACTTCTTCGGCAGTTTCTCTCGAGTGCGGTAACTCAGCAGGCGGAGACTCGACTCGCGACAGCGAGGTGCCACATTTATAACGATAGCCAGCGTTGTAGATGGCCGTGCCGATCGCGCCCCAGAATACTCCCCCGATTAGCACCGCGATGGCAGTGGTGACAAGCCATTCAGCGGTGGCGCCAGACTCAGGCATCTTGATGAGTAGTGACACTGCGGTAATTACCGCAGCAATCCAGAACGCCTTCGGGTGAAGCCATGTATGCATTTTCAGCCCTCTTCTGGTTAGGGCTTAGTGAAGATCGGATAAGCGTGCAAAAAGGTACACATCATCGCCAATTGACTCTTCAGAGAAGCTTTATGACTTAAGTCTAGGCTACGCATTCGCTCTGGGACTGTTCATTTCTGATTGTCCGCTCCTGGCCGGCTGCCGCCGGTCGCGAGAGGCCATGGCCGGCCAGGAGCTGTCAGTCGCGTCCGGTGTCCGATAGACGATTTTCGCCATGAGGAGCCCCCGCCTGGTCCTGATCGAACCTTCAGATGCAAATCCTGTTTGCGAGCAGACGGCGGTGATGTACGTTGAATCCATGTCGTCGTGAATGGGGGTCTTCGGCTGCGAGCCGAAGGCCACTTATGATTTCGCCGCTCAAGCATCACATCCCATAGGAATGGGCTCTCTCCCCCGAGAACGTCCAGGATGAGTGCAATGAAAACGCTTTTCCTCGTTCGCCACGCCAAGTCGAGTTGGGACGATACTTCGTTGCCCGACCGAGACCGACCATTGGCGGATCGGGGCAGGCGCGATGTGGCGAAGATGGGTAAGCGATTGGCAAAGCGCAATGTGAAGCTCGATTTGATCATGTCCAGTCCGGCGACGCGCGCGCTTGCGACTGCGGAGGTCATCGCAAAGATGCTCGATTTCAGGCGTAAGGAGATCGTGGTGAATGACCGACTTTATGCATACGAGATGGATGACTTGCTCGACGTCATTCAAGAGCTTGGAGACAAGTTGAAGCGTGTGATGTTGGTCGGTCACAACCCCGAGTTGACCGAACTCGCGCATCAACTCACCAGCGAAATCACCCAGATGCCGACCTGTGCCATCGCCGAGTTCAAGTTCGATGTGAAGTCGTGGTCGAGCATCGGCAAGACCAAGCCAGCACACGTATGGCTCGACTATCCAAGGAAGGCGTAAGGCTGGCGCATCGACACCATCGATCGGCCGAAAATGGTGGAATGGCGAAGGGGTGAAACCTGTTCCAATCGCTAGGCTCCTCGGGCAGTCCATGGTCGACAGGACTGTCAGAACCTGAATGGCCCCCTCGCAACCCAGCTCCACAGCTCCCCCTGTATCAAGGCCGCCCGCGCCACGCTATCTCGGTCCGTCGCGCCAGAGCCGTAGGTCGGCCAGCCAGGCCTCCGGCCTCTCGACCAGCGTCTCGTGTTCGCCGCGCCAGACTTCGCCGTTGGCGAACTGCAGGTATCAGTCAATGCCAACGCATCAGGTTCACAACTACGTTCGTGAGGTTGTCGTAGTGCAGGGTGGCAGCGGTGCCACATCAAGGTAGACCCCTGTATCGACCTGTAGACAACGCCAAGCAGAGCTCACGTGCCTGTTCCACCAGAACTGTGGACGTGGGCCTAGATGGTTTATAGCGAAGTTAATGAGTTTATGTTTAAAACGTAAACTCGCTAACTTCCCTATATTTTCCTCGATGTGCGGCCAGCACTGGCGGGAATCCTTCGATCGCCCTGGTAGGCGTGGCGCGTGCCTGGGTTGGTCAAGTTGGCGAACTAGTCGACGTCGCTCAGCACCTTGGCCAGACCCTGAAATTCGGCGGCGGTCAGCCGACGCTCGGCTGTTCCAGACAATTAGCCGGCATATCTCGCTACCGGCAGCGGGGCAGATCGTTAATGCAGATGTGCTGTGGCCAACACAGATGCTGGCCAAGGCCAAGAAGGCCGTATTGGAGAGCGGTGACTGGCTGTCCGCAGGGGACATTGCAAACCTGGCCGAATTCACCTCCAGGAATCCCAGTTCGCAACCCAACAGATGGAAGCGAGAGGGGCGGATCTTCGCTATTCGCCACAACGGCAGCGACTACTTCCCGATCTATGGCCTGGACAAGGACGCAGGATATCGCCCGCTTCCGGTCATGGCCAAGGTACTAAAAGTGTTCGACGGAAAGAAGGATGGTTGGAGCCTGGCGTACTGGTTTGCCTCAGTGAACAGCTACCTTGGCGGCAAACGGCCCCAAGACCTGCTCATAGCCGCTCCATCTCGCGTAGTGGCAGCGGCCGAGGATGAGGTTGCCGGCGTTACCCATGGCTAATCAACCGCCCCCATCAGGCCCGAACACAGGTACAGGCTGATCTATTCGCTCCGGCACCGCGGCCTCGGAGTGGGGCGCTGATGGCGACCTTGGACAAGATCAACGCCAACATGGGTCTCGGCACCGTGCGCCTGGCGTGGGTGCCGGCAAAGGGCGGCTGGTCGATGAAGCAGGAGTTGCGATCTCCGCGCTACACCAGCAACTGGCGAGAGCTGCCCGCTATACGTTGACGTGCTTGTTTGGCCCTGTGCATTGTTCGGTAACGCGAATGGAAGCAGGTGGTGTCCCGCTGCGCTCGTGGCACCTTCAGATTGAAGCAGATGATTCAATAGGAGCGGGGATGGGAGTTTTCACTCCGGCTGGAGAAACGCGAGTAGCGGTCCTCGTGGATTGCGATAACGTATCTACGGTGCCTATCGACTACGTTCTTCGCTTTGCTGCGGAGTCCATGTGCTCGACCAGTGCGTCAATTCGCTCAGGGACGAGGGGAGCCTTACTCAACACAGTACAGCGAGTAGTGCCGACATATTCTTCAGCGGTGGACAGGGTCAACACCAACATGGGCCTACGTTACGGCGACAGGCGCGTTCCGGCATAGGGCGGAGGGTCGACGTGCGCCGAGCTATACATGCTGCTGGAGCGAGCTGCCTGTTGTTTGCTGAAGGTAGGTTCGCCAGAGGTTGACATCTTGAGGAGGGGGAGCTCAGACGCAGTAGGCGTAAGCGTACAAAACGCCATCTAATCGGGCGACAGCCTCACTGAACCTTGGGCGCAAGCGGCAGAGCACAGAAAGCAAAAACCCCGCGTCAGGCGGGGTTTTTACTCAGGGCACACAGGCACGACCACAAATCCATGGAAAACCCGTGTTTCATAATTAAGCCTAACAAATAGGTGCCTGCGCCAGCAACAAGTCTTATATTCCAAAGCCTGCTGGATGCAGAGCTGGATTGGAAGGAGAGGAGGGGCCCACCCTTGCGATCCGAGATTTTTTCGGCGGCGACCCAAAATTGATGCGGAGCTCTAGATGATGATGACTACAGAAGTCGGGCTGTCTGAAAAGGCTATTGATACCCTTGAGGCATCAATCCCTACTTTGGCAGCAGCAGCCACTCGCGCTGCCTGCGCCCGCGCTATGCTAGCCGGTCTGACTGTTCTCAAAGTCGAAGACGCTCATATCGTTGCCTGTACAGCCGATGGCACGGTTCGAGTCATTGGAGAAGTCCCTCAGCGTCGGAAGGTCCAGATCGGGAAGGCGATCACGGTTCGCCGTGTAATCTACTGAGTCCAAGCTTGCGCACCTGATAGAACAATTTTATCTAAGTGCTATCCATGTTTTTAGGCAGGCAGACCGAACTCTATGGCCTTTAGGACTTGGCGAACCGCGCGGGCCCCGTGCTCAGTGAGCATAAGGTCTACTGGTCGCCGATTGGCCAAAGCTACGTTCGGTTCCTTCAGCCATCGAATAGCGCCAGAAAGGTCACCGTCAAAGAGCTCCATGAGCGCGTCAAGCGTTTCGATCAAGCGGAAAAAAGTCTCGCTTGCAAGTATCGATAATCTGCCCTTCGTGGTCGCGCCCCCTAGCCACCTCATCACCTCTTTCCTGGGCAAGCCGAGTCTGCGAGACAGATCTGCGACAAGTGATGACGGTAGGCCAGCGAGAATCGCTGTATGCCGCTGGTAGTGCCCGTCCGGCAATTTTAGTTCTCTGGCGAGTGTTGCCACGCGATCTCCACGGCACCTTAGCCTTCAGCGGGAATAGGGTGCGCTTGGCAGCGACCAGGGCCTGGCCCCGAGGCATCTATCAACAGGTCCTTAGCGTTGCAGCAGCGATTTGGTGATGTCTCGCCATCAGTCATATCACGGACGATTACAGAGTTTACCGTGAATGCTTGTCAGTCTGACCGGAGGTGCAGTTCGGCTGAAAAAATGACATCGGTAACGATCAGGGCCTCCAAATTGCTCCGATGGTGCACGGAATAGCTGACGTCATTGGCGACCTTGTAGAGGTAACCCGGATCACCGTTCGGCCCTTCTCGAACAACACAAACTTCTTTCAATGGCTCCATCAGCCACCGTGGGTGGCCATTGATGTGCGCAGGAGTAACCAGCTGAGCTTGCTCCACCCAAGCTAGGCTCGACTGTTCATCAATTATTTTTTTTAGATCGTGGGCATGATGAAGCATCAACATGCTCCGAAAGGTCTGGTTGCCGTGACGCCGCACGATTTGCAGATAAAACCAAGGCCAGATGATCTCCTGCTCGACATAGGTCCAAAGCTGCGAAGTGGAGCCTTCATCTGTGGAGCCCAAATGTATCTCGGCATTCCGGTAGGTCGTGAACATACACTGCACCTCTAAATGAACACTATAGATTGTAGCCCTATAGTGGTCGCGCGGGCTTGATCGTTCCTTTTTGCAGGGTAAGCAAAATGGAGCTCAACACGGCATTCGGCCTAGCGCTTAAGCTGATACGTAAGCAGAAAGGTTTCACCCAGGAAGACTTTTCTTATGTCAGTAGCCGGACCTACATAAGCAGCCTGGAGCGAGGCACCAAGGGACCAACAATCGAAAAGCTTGAGCAGCTCGCTGGGGTACTGGGGGTGCATCCCTCAACCTTACTGACCGCCGCCTATCTGCAGAAAGACAGCGCCCCAGACCGGAACGAACTAATTAAACGGATTGATGCTGAGCTCCAGGGCCTAGAAGAGGTGTAGGGCCTTCAATTTTCATACCCCTCCAGGGCCGGAGCACTGAACGGCGGGGCATTCGGAGAGCCAGCTAAGGATAGGCCGGGGATGTCTACCAGATCGGCGGTAGTCCATCGAGCTTGCGGAACAGATTGTTGATATAGGTCTTCACCGTGCTCAGGCTGATGAACAGGCTATCGGCGATCTGCTGGTTGCTTTGGCCGCGAGATATGCGGCGCAATACGTCCTGCTCGCGTCCGGTCAACGCTTCGAGCAGCGGCTGTGCAGGGGCGCTATGGCCGAACAGCTCGCGTAGCAGTGGCTTTAGTTGTTCACGTGGCGGTAGCGGGGGTAGTCCAACCGGCTTTTTCAACAGAATCGGCCGAGTGCGGCCTCTCAAAGCTTAGAGGCGATTCACAAAGCACCAGGGTATCCAGCCTCAGGGCCAATAGCAGCCAAAATATTGGCAAGTACATTTGGGACTCGCTTGCGAGTTAATTCCTAAAATTAATCCTAAAAAAAAACTATAAAAATCAATCGCTTGTAATGATTTAATCTGGATTTTGACTCTGATGGAGTAACTACTGACCAGATGTACACGGCGGTGCAGAAGAAATTTCGCGCCCGCGACGAGGGCGAGGTGCTGGATGAGATTCGCCGCGCCGGGGAGCAGTTGATCGTTCAGCGGGTATTCCTCGCCGATGGCGATGCGTTGGTGCTGCCGACGCGACGTTTGCTCAACATCCTCGACGCCATTCGCCGGTATATGCCGGCCGTCGAGCGGGTCTCCAGCTATTGCCTGCCGCGCAATCTGCGCAGGAAGTCCGTCGAGGAGCTCAAGGAACTGGCCGATGCCGGGCTGAAGCTGGCGTATGTGGGGGCCGAGTCGGGCGATGACGAGGTGCTGGCGCGGGTCAACAAGGGCGAAACCTTCGACTCCACGCTCGACGCGCTGGATAAGCTTGGTCGGGCCGGCATCAGCCGTTCGGTGATGATTCTCAATGGGCTGGGCGGTAGAGCCCTGAGCCAGCAGCATGCCGACAACTCGGCGCGCCTGATGAATGCGGCGCAGCCGGAGTTTCTCTCGACCTTGGTGGTGAGCTTTCCCCAGGGCGAAGCGCGCTTTCGCCAGGCATTCGCCGATTACCTGCCGCTGAGTCAGCAGGAGCTGTTCGCGGAAATCGAGCGCTTGCTGCAGGGGCTGGAGCTGCGCGATACGGTCTTTCGCAGTGACCATGCCTCCAATTACCTGGTGCTCAAGGGGACCCTGGGGGCGGATAAGCCAGACTTGCTGGCGCAGGTGCGCCAGGCCATCGAGCTGCCGCAGCGGGCCGGGTTGCGTCAGGAGTGGCAGCGCGGCCTGTAATGGAGCTGTTGTGGCGTGGAATCTGCATCGTCGTGCTATCCGCCGGTTTTTCGTCGCCGGCAAGTGGAGGAGCGTGATGCGTAGCCTGATTCTATTGCTGTCGGTGCTGGCCCTGGGCGGCTGCATGAAGGTCAGTGACCTGGCCGATGGTGCCGCTTATCAATTGCGCGATGCCGGTGTTCTCGACCACGGGCGGACCGAGCGCATGGCTTCGCGACGCTTGCAGGCCGATTCCTTCATCTATATCGCCCAGGGGCATTTCGTCCCGCCGGGCAGTGCCTATCCGCGGCCGAATGTGGTGGCGGAGGAGGCGTTCGCGGGCTTCGTCGAGTACTTCCCCATGGTGCGTCGCGCCCGGGCGCCGACGGGGTTGGAGGAGGCCATGGCACAAGCGCAGACGGCGGGGGCGCATTATCTGCTGTACAGCCGCTTCGCCGCCGCCGATGACCGCATCGGCACGCTGGATGAGTGGGAAGATCAGCAGGCATTGGATCGGCTCGGTACCGATCGTGGCGTCATCCAGTTGATGCTGATCGAGACCAATACCCGCTATCTGGTCGATACCGCGCGGATTCGTAGCCGTGGCGGTTTTATGACGTTCTATGATGCCAGGCCGGAAGATCTGCTCGGCCCGCCGTTGCAGGATTATGCCCGCAGCCTGCTGGGGCTGAGTCCTTAGGAGATTGAGATGACCGACCCAGGCAAAGCCAACGACCTGCTGGCGCAGATCCCCAAGACCGGGGAGCGGAGCTTGCCACCTGTTCACCTGTGGAACCCAGCCTTTTGCGGCGATATCGACATGCGCATCGCCCGTGACGGCAGTTGGTTCTATATGGGCACGCCGATTGGTCGCAAACCGATGGTCAAGCTGTTTTCCACCATCATTCGCCGCGATGGCGACGACTACTTCCTGATTACGCCGGTGGAGAAGGTCGGTATCCGAGTCGACGACGCCCCCTTCGTCGCGGTGACCTTGCAGGTGGAGGGCGAGGGTGAGGCGCAAGTGTTGCGCTTCACCACCAATGTCGAGGATGAGACCCTGGCCGGCGCCGAGCATCCGCTGCGGGTCGAGCTGGATGCGCAGACCGAGGAACCGGCGCCGTACGTGCATGTGCGCGCCAACCTGGAGGCGCTGATCCACCGCAATGTGTTCTACCAGTTGGTCGAGTTGGCGGTGCTGCGCGAGATCGACGGCGAGACCTGGCTTGGGGTGTGGAGTGGCGGGCAGTTCTTCCCGATTGGGCCGCAACCTTAGGAAACGGCATGTGCGTAGCCTGGATAAAATCCAGGGGCTCGCTGGAACGCTTGACGATCTGTCCCGGATTGCCCCCGGGCCACGGGTCTAGGTGTGATCTCACGGTAGGTTGTTCATCCGGGCTGAAGGCACGCTTGTAGGGTGCGCCGTGCGCACCATCGATCAGGAAGACCCGGTGCGCACGGCGCACCCTACGCAAGCCACTAAAAAGGCTCCCGAGGGAGCCTTTGGTGTTTTACATATTGGGGTAGTTCGGCCCGCCGGTGCCTTCCGGCGCCACCCAGGTGATGTTCTGGGCCGGATCCTTGATGTCGCAGGTCTTGCAGTGCACGCAGTTCTGCGCGTTGATCTGGAAGCGCTTCTCACCGTCTTCCTGGGTCACCACCTCGTACACCCCGGCCGGGCAGTAGCGCTGCGCGGGCTCGTCGTACAGCGGCAGGTTCTTGGTGATCGGGATGCTCGGGTCGGTGAGCTTGAGGTGGCAGGGTTGTTCCTCTTCGTGGTTGGTGTTGGAGAGGAATACCGAGCTCAGCTTGTCGAAGCTGAGCTTGCCGTCCGGTTTCGGGTAGTCGATCTTCTTCGCCTCGGCGGCCGGCTTCAGGCAGGCATAGTCCGGCTTGGTGTCGTGCAGGGTGAAGGGGATCTTGCCGCCGAACAGGTTCTGGTCGATGTAGTTGAAGGCCCCGCCGCCGAGCACGCCGAACTTGTGGATCGCCGCGCCGAAATTGCGGCTGCGGAACAGTTCGTCATACAGCCAGCTGGCCTTGAATGCGTCGACATAAGCGGTCAGCTGGTCGCCACCCTCCTTGCCGGCGAACAGTGCGTCGGCCACCGCTTCGGCGGCGAGCATGCCGGACTTCATCGCGGTGTGGCTGCCCTTGATCTTGGCGAAGTTCAGGGTGCCGAGGTCGCAGCCGATCAGCGCGCCGCCGTTGAAGACCATCTTCGGCAACGAGTTGAGGCCGCCCTTGCTGATGGCGCGGGCACCATAGGCCACGCGTTTGCCGCCTTCCAGGTACTGCTTGATCACCGGGTGGTGCTTGTAGCGCTGGAACTCGTCGAACGGCGACAGGTGTGGGTTGCTGTAGGACAGGTCGACGATCAGGCCGACTACCACCTGGTTGTTTTCCAGGTGGTAAAGGAACGAGCCGCCAGTGTTCTGGCTGTCCACCAGCGACAGCGGCCAGCCGGCAGTGTGCACCACCAGGCCCTGCTCGTGCTTGGCCGGATCGACGTCCCAGATTTCCTTGATGCCGATGCCGTAGTGCTGGGCGTCGGCTTCGGAGTCGAGGTTGTATTTCTTGATCAGTTGCTTGCCGATATGGCCGCGGCAGCCTTCGGCGAACAGGGTGTACTTGGCGCGCAGTTCCATACCCGGGGTGTAGTAACCCTCTTTCGGGTTGCCTTCACGGTCGACGCCGAGGTCACCGGTGACGATGCCGCGGACCACACCGTTGTCGTCGATCAGGGCTTCCTGGGCGGCGAAGCCGGGGTAGATTTCCACGCCGAGGTTCTCGGCCTGTTGGGCCAGCCAGCGGCACAGATTGCCCAGGGAGATGATGTAGTTACCCTGGTTGTGCATGGTTTTTGGCACGAACAGGTCTGGGATTCGGCTGGCTTTTTCCGCATTATTCAGCAGGTAGATATCGTCGCGCTTGACCGGGGTGTTCAGCGGCGCACCGAGTTCCTTCCAGTCGGGGAACAACTCGTTCAGCGCACGCGGCTCGAATACCGCGCCGGACAGGATGTGTGCGCCGACTTCGGAGCCCTTCTCGACGACGCAGACGCTGATTTCTTTACCCGCTTCGGCGGCTTTCTGCTTCAGTCGGCAGGCGGCGGACAGACCAGCAGGGCCGGCGCCGACGATGACGACGTCGAACTCCATAAATTCGCGTTCCACAGGCTATCTCCTACTCAAGGCTCTCTTGGTATTTTATTTGGCGGGCAGGCTCGTTCCCTGAGCGATGCGCGCGCATTATATCTACACCCTGGGATTGATCCAATACAAACGTTTGTTTGAATTTTCTGTAGGGCTGTTAGAATCCTACTACATCGCGGATGACTGGCCGGTTCGCCGTATTGACCGGGCTAGGTCGTGCGGTCAAGATACGGGCGGTTTTGCGCTCGCCGTCTGGGCTAGAGATCGGTTCCGGCCGATCTGCATCACCCGCCATGTTCGCTTCTGGCGACATTCCTATTCACCGGAGAGTAACGAGGAATCCATGAAGGTTCTTGTAGCTGTCAAACGAGTGGTCGACTACAACGTCAAGGTTCGCGTCAAGGCGGACAACAGCGGCGTTGATCTTGCCAACGTCAAGATGTCGATGAACCCCTTCTGCGAAATCGCCGTGGAAGAAGCTGTGCGCCTGAAAGAGAAGGGCGTGGCGAGTGAAATCGTCGTCGTGTCGATCGGTCCGAGCACCGCTCAAGAGCAGCTGCGTACCGCCCTGGCGCTGGGCGCCGACCGGGCCATCCTGGTCGAATCCAGCGACGAACTGAATTCCCTGGCCGTGGCCAAGCTGCTCAAGGCAGTGGTCGACAAGGAACAGCCACAACTGGTGATCCTCGGCAAGCAGGCCATCGACAGCGACAACAACCAGACCGGCCAGATGCTGGCGGCGCTGAGCGGTTACGCCCAGGGCACCTTTGCTTCGAAAGTGGAAGTGGCCGGCGACAAGGTCAACGTCACCCGCGAAATCGACGGCGGCCTGCAGACCGTGGCACTGAACCTGCCGGCGATCGTTACCACCGACCTGCGCCTCAACGAGCCGCGCTACGCCTCCTTGCCGAACATCATGAAGGCCAAGAAGAAGCCGCTGGACGTGCTCACCCCGGACGCCCTGGGCGTTGCCACTGCCTCCACCGTGAAGACCCTGAAAGTCGAAGCGCCGGCTGCTCGCCAGGCCGGGATCAAGGTCAAGTCGGTGGCTGAACTGGTCGAGAAACTGAAGAACGAGGCGAAGGTAATCTAATGACTATCTTGGTTGTTGCAGAACACACTAACGCTGCCCTGGCTCCGGCCACCCTGAACACCGTTGCCGCCGCACAGAAAATCGGCGGTGATGTGCACGTATTGATTGCCGGTGCCGGTTGCGGCGCGGCCGCCGAGGCCGCCGGCAAAATCGCCGGCGTGGCCAAGGTCCTGGTCGCCGACAACGCCGCCTTCGCCCATCAGTTGCCGGAAAACGTCGCGCCGCTGGTTGCCGAGCTGGGTGCTGGCTACAGCCACATCCTCGCCGCCGCCACCAGCAACGGCAAGAACATCCTGCCGCGCGTGGCCGCCCAACTGGACGTCGACCAGATCTCCGAAATCATCAGCGTGGAAAGCGCCGACACCTTCAAGCGCCCGATCTATGCCGGCAACGCCATCGCTACCGTGCAGTCTTCGGCTGCCGTGAAGGTGATCACCGTGCGCTCCACCGGGTTCGACCCGGTCGCCGCCGAAGGCGGCAGCGCTGCCGTTGAGGCCGTGAGCGCTGGCGGCGACGCCGGCAAGTCGGCGTTCGTCGGCGAAGAGCTGGCCAAGTCCGACCGTCCGGAACTGACCGCGGCCAAGATCGTCGTGTCCGGCGGCCGCGGCATGCAGAACGGCGACAACTTCAAGCACCTGTACGCCCTGGCCGACAAGCTCGGCGCCGCGGTCGGTGCCTCGCGCGCCGCGGTCGATGCCGGTTTCGTACCGAACGACATGCAGGTCGGCCAGACCGGCAAGATCGTCGCGCCGCAGCTGTACATCGCCGTCGGTATCTCCGGCGCGATCCAGCACCTGGCCGGCATGAAGGACTCCAAGGTGATCGTCGCGATCAACAAGGACGAGGAGGCGCCGATCTTCCAGGTGGCCGACTACGGCCTGGTCGCCGACCTGTTCGAGGCCATCCCGGAGCTGGAAAAACTGGTGTAACCGGTTTTCCTCGCCCCACGAAAAACCCGCTCATCGAGCGGGTTTTTTGTTGCCTGCGGGAATGCCGCGAGACTGCTGCCGGTCATTCGCTCCCGGCCGCGGCGGAATCCAGAAACGCCTGGTAATGCGCGGCGGTTTCTTGCGGCCGCTCGATCATCGGCGCATGGCCACAGTCTTTCATGATCACCACTGTCGGGCGCTTCAGCAGTGGCTGCATCACCTCGATGCTGGAGACATGCAGAGCCCTGTCCTGCTCGCCCCAGAGCAACAGGGTTGGCGCCAGGATCTTCGGCAGCTCCGGCTCCAGCGGAATATAGCGGCTGATCAGCTGGGCGAAGATCCGTTCGTTGCGTGCGCTGTTGGTGACGGCCATTTCGGCCAGGTACTGCTTCAGGGGGCCAGGCAGCAGCGGCGCCTCGACGAAGACGAAATCCAGCAGGCGCTCGAAGTCTCCGGGACTCCTCACCACCAGCGGGTTGGGCTCGCCGCGTTCGAGGCGCTCGAGCAGCTCGCTTTTCTGCGGTGCGCTGACGCCGGCATTGTCGAGCAGCGCCAGCGAGAGTACCTGCTCGGGGTAGCGCGCGGCATACAGCGCGCCGATATGGCCGCCCATGGAGTTGCCGATCAGATGCAGTTCCTTGATGTTCAGTGCCTGGATGAAGGCGGCGATGCGCTCGACCTGGGTGCCGACGTCATAGCTGGCCTGCGGCTTGCTGCTATCGCCGAAGCCTGGCAGATCCACGGCGATCACGTTGTAGCGCTGGGTGAAGTGCCTGGCGAAGCGCAGCCAGTTGTCCTTGTCTGCGCCGAAGCCATGGATCATCAAGATGGTTTCGCCGTCGCGTGGACCGCCCTGGTAATAATGAATGCTAAGATCGGCGGCTTCTATCCGCTCGTGCGACAGTCCGGCGATGTGCCGTTCCACCCATTGCAGGCTGGTGAACAGCGCGAAGGGGCTGGCGTACAGCACGCCGGCCGCTGCGCCGACCAGCAGCAGTAACGCGAGCAGTAGTTTTTTCATGGCATATCCTTATCGCGAATTATCATTACCTGCCGTTAAGCTAGCACGAAGCACATCCCCGGCGTTCGGGCGCTGCGTGCGTCCCATCGAACGTTAAGCCGAGATCTACCGAATGCTCGATCGTCCTTTCCTGAAGTTCTGTTTGTTGCTCGTCGCCTTGCTCGGCATGCCCGCCGCGGCCCTGGCTGCGGGTAAGTGCGAGCGTCTGGTGGCCACCGGTCATCCGGACTACCCGCCCTTCATGTGGCGTGACCCGCAAAATCCCCAGCAGCTGATCGGCGCCCAGGCGGATCTGCTTGCCCAGCTGGGCAAGGAGTTGGGCGTGCGCATCGATGTGTTGTACGGCCGCTCTTGGGATAAGGCCCAGGACGAGGCGCGCAGCGGGCGTGTCGACCTGTTGGCGGGAAGTGCCCTGACGCTGGCTGATCTGGAAACGATGGATTACGTGCATCCCTCGGCATTCAGTCGTGCCAAGGTGGTCTGGGTGCGCAACATTGCCAGCTTCCCCTATATCGAGTGGGCCGATTTGCGCGAGCGGCGCGGAGCGGTGGTCAGCAGCGACTTCGGTCAGGCGTTCGATGAGTTTGCCAAAGCCAATTTGAGCCTGGAGCAGGGTGCCAACCTGACCCAGATGTTCCAGAAGCTGATGCTCGGCGAGGTCGACTACGTGCTGCATGAGCGTGAGCCGGGACTGGCGCTGGCCTACACGCTGGGCCTGCAGGACGATCTGCTGGCGTTATCGCCGCCGATCGCCAGCGAAGGTTTGTATTTCGCGCTGTCGCACAACTCGGCCTGCAATGACGCCTGGCTGCGCGGACAGCTGGCGAAAAAAATGACAGAATTGGTCGCTGCCGGCCTGCCGGAAACTTTGTTGCAGCGCAATCTGCTGCTCTGGAAGGAGCAGCAGTTGCAATCCGCCAGCACCCCGAACCCGTAGGAATTTTTCGTGATAAATCGACTTTCATGCACCGTGCTGGCGCTGCTGGCCCTGGCAGGTTGCGCCAGCGATCCGGCGCCGACCGAGCAGATGCGTCTGACCGAGCAGGCCGTGGCGCAAGCCAGGGCGGTCGGTGCCAATGAGCAGGTGGCCGAGCTGAAGATGGCCGAGGACAAACTGCAGCAGGCCCAGGCCGCCATGGCGGACGAGGCGTTTAAGGAGGCGCGGATGCTTGCCGAGCAGGCCGAACTGGATGCGCGTGTGGCAGAAGCGCGGGTGCTGACCCAGAAGAGTCAGGATCAACTGGCAGAGCTGAATAAGCGGATCGATCGCCTGCGCAAGCAGTTGGGGGATCTGCAATGAATGCGCGCGTCCAGGTGATAGGCGGCGCCATGCTGGCGCTGCTGCTGAGTGGTTGTGCGGGTTCGCAGCAGAGTAGCGGGGCGGCACTCGAGGCTGCGCGCATGAGCTTTCAGGCGGTCAAGGAAAATCCCGATGTGCTGCGCAGCGCACCCAAGGACGTGATCCGTGCCGGCGAATCTCTGGCCCGTGCCGATCGCCTGTCGAGCTATTGGGGCAGCGCCGAGGATGTCGGTCATTACGCTTACCTCAGCCGGCGCTACGGCGAAATCGCCGAGCAGCACACCGCGCTGGGCCTGAATCAGGAGCGTGCGGCCAGGCTCGAACTGGAGCACCAGCGTCTGCAACTGGCGCTGCGCGAGGCCAAGCTGCTCAGCGTGCAAGAGCAAAGCAACTGGCTGGAAGAACAGATGGTCAGCCTGGCGACCACCGAAACCGAACGCGGCCTGGTGATGACCCTGGGCGATGTGCTGTTCGATGCCGGGCGCGCGGATCTCAAGGCGTCGGCCAATCGCACCGTGCTCAAGCTGGTGCAGTTCCTCCAGCTCAACCCGCGTCGGGTGGTGCGTATCGAGGGCTATAGCGACAGCAGCGGCGACAAGCAGGAGAACCTCGAACTGTCCCGTGCGCGGGCGCAGACCGTGGCCGATGTACTGGTCGATCTGGGCATCGATGCCAAGCGCATCGAGGTGCAAGGGCACGGCGAGAGCTTCCCGGTGGCGGAGAACGCCTCGGCCAGGGGGCGTGCGCAGAATCGCCGGGTCGAGATCGTATTCTCCGACGAGCAGGGACATCTGGGCGCCGGCCGCTGATTCGAGGTCGCACCCAAGGCGCTGGCAGGCGTTCCCCGTGGGAGCGGCCGGGCGGTGTTCTGCTGGGCGGCACTACGCTGGGCGACACTCCGCTTCAGTCGCGCTGCTCCTCGAGGCCCCACAAGGCTTCGCGGCTGAAGCCGCTCCTACAGCCCATCCCCATGCCGCATGCCCTGCAAGCCCGACGGACAGCAGAAAACAGTTGGCTTTCCGGTGAATTGAGCCAATACAGTCGCTGGCAACTTGCCGCTGTATCGTCCACAATTGCCGAATCTGTACCGGTGCACTTTCGCTAAGTCGGGGTACTGTTACGGTTCAGTAAGCGGGGAAGCGGCCATGACCAATCTGTTGCTCTATCAACGTATCGCCCAGCAGTTGGCGGAAGATATCCGTCGTGGGGTCTATCAGCCGGGGGAGCGTGTGCCCTCGGTGCGCAAGATGAGTTCGCAGCTCAACGTCAGCCACGCCACGGTGTTGCAGGCCTACGCCAACCTGGAAGACCAGGGCCTGATCCGCGCGCGGCCGCAGTCCGGTTTCTATGTGCACCAGACCCCGGCGCTGACCGCGCCGACCCCGGATATCGCCCGGGTCGAGCGGCCGAGCCTGGTCACCCGCGCCAGCATCATCAACCAGGTGCTCACCGAGTCGCGCCGCGAGGGGGTGTTTCCCCTCGGTGCGGCGGTGCCGCATGTCGACTACCTGCCGGTGCGCGCCCTGCACCAGCAGTTGGCCAAGGTCACCCGCTTCCACAGCGCGCGGGCCTTCAGCTACATGTTCAGCCCGGGGTTCGAGCCGCTGCGCCGCCAGGTGGCGATCCGCATGCGCGACGCCGGGGTGGTGGTCGATCCCTCGGAGGTGGTGATCACCCACGGCTGCGTCGATGCACTGCAGATGTCGCTGCGCGTATTGACCAAGCCGGGCGACCTGATCGCCGCCGAGTCGCCGACCTACTACGGCCTGCTGCAGCTGGCCGATCTGCTCGGCCTGAAGGTCATCGAGATCCCCAGCGACCCGACTACCGGCATCAGTCTGGAAGCCCTGCAGCTGGCCGCCAGCCAGTGGCCGATCAAGGCCCTGGTGTTGACCGCGCGGCTGAGCAACCCGCTGGGCGGCACGATTCCCGAGGATCGACAGAAACAGTTGCTGCGCCTGGCCGGGGATTTCGACATCCAGATCGTCGAGGACGACATCTACGGCGAACTGATGTTCGAGCAGGGGCCGACCAAGGCGCTCAAGTCCCATGACCGCGAGGGGCGGGTGGTGTATTGCTCGAGCTTCTCCAAGACCCTCTCGCCCGGCGTGCGCATCGGCTGGATCATCGCCGGCAAGTACCAGGACGAGATCCAGCGCCTGCAGACCTTCAGCACCCACTCGGCGTGCAGCGTGACGCAGATGGCGGTGGCGGCCTACCTGGAGAACGGCGGCTACGACCGCCACCTGCGCTATATCCGCCAGGAATACCGCAAGAACCTCAGCGCCTTCCAGTTGGCGGTGCAGCAGTATTTCCCCGAAGGCACGCAGATCACCCGGCCCAAGGGCGGCTTCATCCTCTGGGTCAGCCTGCCGGCGCGGGTCAACACCAAGGACTTGCATGTGCGCGCCTTGCAGCAGGGCATCAGCATCGCCCCGGGGCTGATCTTCAGCAACACCGAGCAGTTCAACCACTGCATCCGCCTCAACTGCGGCATCCCGTGGAACCGCGAAGCGGAAAGGGCGCTGATGACCCTGGGCATGCTGGCCGGGCAGTTGTGCCAGGAGGCGGCCAGCACAGTATGAGAATACTTTCGCGCGGCTAACCCGAATGTGCACGGCGCTGCGTCTACTCGGGCGAAGAGGTTTTTCGTCCCGAGGAGATGCGCCATGTCGAGGATTTTCGCGTTAACCGCACAGCCGCTCGTGCAAGGCTTCGCCGGCGGCCTGCTGCTGGCACTGGCCGCCTGTAACGCCAGCCAACCGGAGTCGGCTCAGGTCCAGGCGCCTGAGCGGCTGCTGGAGCGGGTAGCCGCTGACCAAGCCATAGCGCAACCTCGCGGCAAGCACGCCGAACTCTCGGGTTACGCCGCCCCCGCGCTGCAACCGGCTGCGCTGCCCATGGTGCCGCCGGCCGACAGCCTGCCGCCGGCCTACCGGGAGGCGAGCCGTGAGCAGTACCAGAAACTCGCCGCCAACCCGGTGCAGGCGGTGGCCGAGGCGCCGGTGTCAACCTTCAGCATCGACGTGGATACTGGCAGCTACGCCAACGTGCGGCGTTTCCTCAACCAGGGCCAGTTGCCGCCGGCCGAGGCGGTGCGCCTGGAGGAGCTGGTCAACTACTTCCCCTATGCCTATCCACAGCCCCAGGGCGATACGCCGTTCGGTGTCGGCAGCGAGCTGGCAGTGACGCCGTGGAATCCCGAGAGCCGGCTGCTGCGTATCGCGATCAAGGCGGCCGATCAGTCGGTGGCGGCCTTGCCGCCGGCCAACCTGGTGTTCCTGGTGGATGTCTCCGGCTCGATGGGCCGCCGCGAGGGCCTGCCCCTGGTGCAGAGCACCCTGAAATTGTTGGTCGAGCAGCTGCGCGCGCAGGACCGGGTGGCGCTGGTGGTCTATGCCGGCGAGTCGCGGGTGGTGCTCGAGTCGACTGCAGGCTCGGAGAAAGCCAAGATCCGCGCGGCCATCGAGCAACTGCGGGCGGGCGGCTCGACCGCCGGCGAGTCGGGCATCCAACTGGCTTACCAGCAGGCGCAGCAGGGGTTCATCGAGGGCGGCATCAACCGCATCCTGCTGGCCACCGATGGCGACTTCAATGTCGGCATCAGCGACTTCGACACGCTCAAGGCGCTGGCCGCTGCCAAGCGCAAGAGCGGGATTTCCCTGACCACCCTGGGCTTCGGCACCGACAACTACAACGAGCAACTGATGGAGCAGTTGGCCGACGCCGGTGACGGCAACTACGCCTACATCGACAACCTGCGCGAGGCGCGCAAGGTGCTGGTCGACCAACTCGGCTCGACCCTGGCGACGGTGGCCCGGGACGTGAAGCTCCAGGTCGAATTCAACCCGGCGCAGGTCAGCGAATACCGCCTGCTCGGCTACGAGAACCGCGCCCTGCGCCGCGAGGACTTCGCCAACGACAAGGTCGATGCCGGCGAGATCGGCGCCGGACATAGCGTTACCGCGCTGTACGAGATAGTCCCGGTGGGCCACAAGGGCTGGCTGGAGCCGCTGCGCTATCAGTCGGTGGACAGCTCGGCGGTGGCCAAGCCGGCGGACAAGCAGGGCGAGCTGGCGCTGCTGCGGATCCGCTACAAGGCGCCGCAGCAGGCGCGCAGCAAGTTGCTGGAAGTGCCGCTCCAGGCGCCGCAACGCGTGCCGGCGATTGCCGCGGCCAGCGCGGATCTGCGCTTCGCCGCGGCGGTGGCGGCCTTCGCCCAGCAGCTCAAGGGCGGCCAGTACACCGGCGCCTTCGACCTGGCGGCGAGTGCCGAATTGGCCCGCAGCGGCAAGGGCGAGGACCGCTTCGGCCTGCGCGGCGAGTTCGTCCAACTGGTCGAATTGGCGCAGAGCCTGCAAACTGCGCTACCCATTCCTGCGCCACATGCCGCCAAGGTCGATTGAGCGTGACTGCCCACCCCGTAGCAAGTTTTCCCGCCGATCACGATGCCGCCTTGCTGCGGCGTTACCGGCAGGGCGATGCCGAGGCCTTCGCGCTGCTGTACCAGCGCCATCGCCTCGGCCTGTTCCGCTTTCTCTGCGGCCTGTGCGGCGATCCGACGCTGGCCGAGGAGATCTTCCAGGACACCTGGCTGAGCCTGATCCGCAGCGAGTCGCTGCAGCGCGAGGCGGTGCTGTTCAAGACCTGGCTGTACCAGATCGCCCGTAACCGGCTGATCGACCATTGGCGCAAGCAGGGCCGGCGCCAGGCGCTGCAGGAGGCGTTCGACGAACAGTTGCATGCGCAGTCCTCCGGCGAGGCCAATCCCGAGCAGCAGCTCAGCCTGAGTCGCGACCAGCAGCGCTTGCAGGCGGCGCTGGACGATTTGCCGGCCGAGCAGCGCGAGGTCTTCCTGCTGCGCGCCCATGGCGACCTGCAGCTGCACGAGATCGCCGAGTTGACCCGCACGCCGGCGGAAACGGTGAAGAGCCGCTTGCGCTATGCGCTGCAGAAGTTACGTCGGCTGCTGGCCGACCCCGCCGCAGCCGCAGAGGTATCCGCATGAAAGACCGGCAACCGATGTCCGCCGAGGAGCAACAACTGCTGCAGCATTTCCGCGAGCATCAGGGCGACGAACCCTCGGCCGCGCTGGATGCGCGGATTCTCGCGGCCGCCACCGCGCAAGTGCGCCAGCCCGGCAAGCGCCCGCCTGGGTTGGGGCGGCTGCATGCCTGGCTGTTCGGCGGTGCCGCACGGGTGCGCTGGAGCTTGGCCCTGGGCAGTGTCGCGCTGCTGGGCCTGGGCCTGGGCCTGGGCTTGAGCCTGAGGACCTTGCAGCAGGCGCCGGCCGGCTATGACAGCCCGGCGCCTGCCGCACCGGCGCTGCAGCACTACGCCGCGCCGGCACAGGAGAAGAAGGCCATGGCCGAGTCGTCCCGGCTGAGCGAGCCGGCGGCCGGGGTGATGGCCGATAGCGTGGCGGAGTTGCCCGAGGCGGCCGCGGCGCCGCAGGTCAGCGGCAGCTCGGCGGCGCGCGCCAAGGCCGAGGCGCCGTTGCCCGATGCGTTGCGGCACATCCTGCAACTGCGCCGGAGCGGCCGAGAGGAGGCGGCGGCCGCGCGGGCCGACGAGTTGCAGCAGCGCTACCCGCAATTGGATATCGAGGCGCAATTGAAGCTGTTGCAGACGGCGGATGAGGCGCCACACTGAAAAAATACCGGGCTTGTCCGCATCTTCGGCAAGCCAGCAGCTGTCCGTCTTGTGTAGATCGATCATGACCCTGATGCGCTACTTGCCCTTGATGTTGTTGCTCCCCCTGCTGAGTGCGTGCGAGCCCAAGGTGGAGCCGGCCAAGGTCGCGGCGGAAAAGCCCGCCAGCACCGCCGCGGTGGCACCGCCGCCGGTCGTCGCGCCGCCGCCCGCTGTCCAGGCGCCCGCCGCCGTCGCCAAGGCCCCTCCGGCCAAGCCCGCGTCCTCCGCAGGGGCCGCCGGCGCACGGCCGAAGGCGGCGCAAGCCGAGGGAGGCGAGGCGGATCAGGAGCAGGCGAGAGCCAGGCTGGATCTCAGCTTGCCGCCCGAATTGGCCGAGCAGTTGCAGGCCGAGGACAGCGGCGCGGAGATGGCGCTCGCGCCCTTGCTGCCGCCGTTGTTCGAGCCCAAGCGGCCGGCGGTCAACCCGTTCCAGCTCAGCGGCCGGCTGCTCACCAACGACGGCGGTGAGGATTACTGGAACTCGGTGGACGGCGCCGAGGTGCAGTTCGAGTTCAAACGCTAGTGTCGCGTTGTCGGTTCGACGCCAGGCTTGGGTGGGAGCGGCCGGGCGGCGATCCGCTTCAGCCGCGATTGATCTTGAAGGCGCTAATAAACATCGCGGCTGAAGCCGCTGCCACGAAAAGCGACAGATTATCCGTGTCGCGACACTAGTGTGCTGTCTCAGAATTACTGTTTCGGTGACTCTGGCTCGTAGGGTGCGCTGCGCGCACCAGGCACCCAGTTGTCAGTGGTGCGCACGGCGCACCCTACACAGGTCAGCCGCAGCTGCTTGAGCAATGGATTATTGCGAGACAGCGCACTAGAAACGGTACTGCTGTGCCTGGATCGCCTGGTACAGCGCGTCATCCAGCGGCTGGAAGCTTGCCGCGCCGGGCAGCCGGACGAACAGCGGTTCGCGGATCGCCTGCGGCGCGTAGGCGGCCTGTTTGAGGTCGGTCTTCTTGTACTTGAAGGTGCCGGTGGTCTCCACCTCGCCGAGCAGGCGGACGAACAGCGGCGCCGCGTAGACCGGCAGTTCGCTATCCAGATGCGTCGCCAGGGCCGCGCCGTCGAGCCGCGCACCGTCGGCCAGGCGCAGCGCCGCCATGCCGCAGCGGCCATTGGTGCCGGGGATTTCCACACCGTAGACCACCGCGTCCGCCACGCCGGGAAAGGCGCCGAGGACGTTTTCCACCTCGGTGGTGGAGACGTTCTCACCTTTCCAGCGGAAGGTGTCGCCGAGGCGGTCGACGAACTGTGCGTGCTTGCAGCCGATGTCGCGCATCAGGTCGCCGGTGTTGAACCAGGCATCGCCCTTCTTGAACACATCACGCAGAATCACCGCCTCGCTCTTGGCCGGGTCGGTGTAACCGTCGAACGGCCATTTGGCACTGATCTCGCTGATCAGCAGGCCCGCTTCGCCTTTCCTGGCTTTCTCCAGGAAGCCCTTCCTGGTGCGGATGGCCCGGTCGTTCTCCAGGTCGTAGCGCACTATGGCGTAGGTGGCCGGGGAGAAGCCCACGGTATTGTCGAAGTTGAACACGTTGGTGAAGCCGATGTTGCCTTCGCTGGAGGCATAGAACTCGGTGATCTGCTCGATACCGAAGCGCGTCTTGAACTCGGCCCAGATCGACGGACGCAGGCCGTTGCCGATCATGCAGCGCAGGCTGTTGTGCTTTTCCTCCGGGCACTCGGGCTGGTTGAGCAGGTAGCGGCACAGCTCGCCGATATAGCCGAAGCAGGTGGCGTTGTAGCGCGCCACGTCCGGCCAGAAGGCGCTGGTGGAAAATTTGCGGCGCAGGGCGATGGCCGCGCCGCCGGCCAGGGCGGCGCTCCAGCACACGGTGACGGCGTTGTTATGGTAGCAGGGCAGGGTCAGGTAGAGCACGTCCCGCTCGGTGAGGGTCAGGCCGGAGTGGCCGAAGCCGCCATAGGCCTTGATCCACTTGCCGTGGCTCATGATCGAGGCCTTGGGCAGGCCGGTGGTGCCGGAGGTGTAGATCAGGAAACAGGGGTCCTTCATCTGCACCCGCGCGCCGTCCGGCGGGTTGCCGGAGGCCTGGCCGCGCGCCAGTTGCATCGGGTTGCCCCAGCCGGCGGGCGCCTGCCCGGCATCGGCCAGGCAGTCCCGGTCGGCGATCCAGTAGCGCGGCGCCGCAGGGTTTTCCAGCTGTCCGGCGACCTCCGCGAAGGCGTCGAGCAGTTCGGCGCCGACCACCATGAAGCCGGGTTCGACCAGGTTCAGGCTGTGCGCCAGCACCTTGCCGCGCTGGGTGGTGTTGACCAGCGCACCGATTGCGCCGAGTTTGCTCAGGGCGGCGAGGATCGCCAGCAGCTCCAGACGGTTTTCCAGCATCACCGCGACCACGCTGCCATGGCGCACACCCTCGGTCTTGAAGGCCCAGGCCAGGCGATTGGCCCAGGCGTTGAACTGCGCGTAGCTGAGTTGGCGGGTCTCATCGAGCAGTGCCGGCCGCTGCGGATGCTGCTGCGCGGCACGCTCCAGGGCCCAGGCCAGGGACAGCCGTTTCTCGCGGTTGCGGATGCCGGCGTAATACAGCCCGCGGAGCATGCGCGGCAGCCGTGGCAGGTGCTGCGGCAGGCGGGCGAGGAAACGTATCGGGGAAATCAGGTCGGCTTGGCTCATGGCGCTCGCGCTTGTCGTTGTTATACGGGGGCGGAGTGGGACTCTAGTTGTGCAGGACCGACCTCGCCATGGCCCTGGCGCAGCCACGACAGGGCAGATCGGCAAATGGGCAAGGGATGTGGCGTAGGTTGGTGCTGAGCGCAGCGAAGCCCAATATCCGGCTCGCAGAGCCGGCCTGCGGTTTGGCCGATGCCTCGCTGGGAGCGCTATGCGCTCCGCGTTGGGCTTCGCGGGCTCAGCACCAACCTACATTCCAGCTATCGCTCCACTACTCAATCGAGAAACAGGTCCGGCACCAGGGCGCCGCCTGCGGGATCGAAGCGGTACTGTTCGAACTCGCTCTGGCCCTGCTCGCGGAGGATCTCCTCGTCGATCAGCAATCGCCCGCTGATGCTGCGCCCGCTGCTGGCGAGGATGGCGTGGGCGGCATCGGCCATGATCGCTGGGGAGCGCGCGCGCTTGAAGGCCTCCCGGCCACCCAGCTCGAACTCGATGGCGGCGGTGGCGATCATGGTCTTCGGCCACAGCGCGTTGACGCTGATGCCGTATTTCTTGAACTCCTCGCTCATGCCCAGGGTGAGCATGCTCATGCCGTACTTGGTAACGGTGTAGGGCCCGTGCTGGGCGAACCACTTGCTCGCCAGGTTCAGCGGCGGCGACAGGCTGAGGATATGGCCGCTGGCACTTTTCTTCAGATAGGGCAGCGCCGCCTGGCTGCAGACCATTACCGCGCGGGTGTTGATCTGGAACATCAGGTCGAAGCGCTTGGGCTCCAGTTGCTCGACGCCGAGCAGCTTGATTGCCCCGGCGTTGTTGACCAGCGCATCGATGCCGCCGAAATGCTCGGCGGCGCGGGCCATGGCGGCCTGCACCGCCAACTCGTCGCGCACGTCCAGTTGCAGGGCCAGGGCCTTGCCGCCGGCCGCCTCGACCTCGGCGGCCACCGTATGGATGGTGCCGGGCAGCTTGGCGTGGGCCTCGGCACTCTTCGCCGCGATGACGATATTGGCGCCGTCGCGCGCCGCGCGCAGGGCGATCTCGCGGCCGATGCCGCGGCTGGCGCCGGTGATGAACAGGGTCTTGTTTGTCAGTGTCATGGTGCTCCTCCGCTGTTGTTGTAATGAGGAAAACTATCCGGATCGCTTCAGGCGTCGACCTCGCTGTGCAGTAGCGCGCCCAGGGCTTGGACGCTCAGGGGACGACTGAGATAGAAGCCTTGAGCCTCGTAGCAGCCGTCCCCCTGCAACAGCCGCAGTTGCTCCTGGGTTTCCACGCCTTCGGCGGTGACGGTCATGGACAGCGCGCGGCCCAGGCCAATGATGGCCTGGACGATGGCGCGGTTATCCCGCGAGTCGTCGAGGCCGCTGATGAAGCTGCGGTCGATTTTCAAGGCATCGAAGGGGTAATTGCGTAGGTAGCTGAGCGACGAATAACCGGTGCCGAAGTCGTCCATGGATAGGCGCAAGCCGAGCGCCTTGAGTTGCTTGAGGGTGATCAGTGCGCCCTGGGCGTCATCGAGCATCACGTTCTCGGTGATCTCCAGTTCCAGGCGGTGGGCGGGCAGGCCGCTGTCGTCGAGGGCAGCCTTGACGCGCGCGACCAGATCGCTGCGGCGGAACTGCAGCGGCGACAGGTTGACCGATACCAGCAGCGGCTGCTTCCACTGCACCGCCTCGTGGCAGGCCGTGCGCAGCACCCAGTCGCCAAGCGGGGCAATGAGCCCGGTTTCTTCGGCCAGGGCGATGAAGCGATCCGGGCCGAGCAGGTCGCGTTGCGGGTGCTGCCAGCGAATCAGTGCCTCGGCGCCGACCAGGACCAGGCCATCGAGCCGGTAGCGTGGCTGGAAGTGCAGGCACAACTGATCATCCCGGCCAAGTGCCAGGCGCAGATCCTGCTCCAGTTGCCGGCGTTCGCAGATGCGCAGGTTCATCTCCGGGTCATAGAAGCGCCAGCCGCTAGGACCGCTGGCCTTGGCCTGGTAGAGGGCGATATTGGCATAGCGCAGCAGCTCTTCGACCTGGCTGGCATCGTGTGGCGCCAGGGTTATGCCGATGCTCGCACCGATGAAAACCTCATGCTCGTTGAGCCGGTACGGCCGCTCGATCCTCTCGATCAGGCGGGTGCAGAGCTGCTCGATCACCGCCTGTGTATAGGTTCCACTGAGCACCATGATGAACTCGTCGCCGCCATGCCTGGCCAGCAGGTCCTCGTCACGGATGCACTCGCGCAGGCGCTGGGATACCTCATGCAGCACCCGGTCGCCAGCCGCATGGCCAAAGGCGTCGTTGATCGGCTTGAAGCGGTTGAGGTCGATGCTCAGCATCACCAGCGGACGATCGAGGCAGGGCGCCTGGCTGAGCTTGCCTTCGAGGAACTCGTGCAGGCGATGGCGATTGGGTAGCCCGGTGAGCGAGTCGTGATGCGACAGGTAGTGGATGCGTGCCTGCGCGGCGACTTCCTCGGTGATATCACTGGCGGTGCCCCGAAAACCGCCCTGGGGAATCGCGCAACTGGCGATCCGGCAGAGCCGCTGCCGGTCATCCTGGTCCCTGTATCTACAGAGCAGGTGAGGGACGGCCGCCGGCCGTGTGGGGTGGCTGTCCAGCCAGGCGCTCAGGCTCTGCTCGCCGCCGTCGAGCAGTTCGCCGAGGGGGCGCCCCAGCCAGCGCCTGCGGGGAAGACCGGTGACTCCTTCGAAGCGCTCGGAGAGATAGGTCAGGCGGTGTTTTTCGTCGGTTTCCCAGAACCAGTCCGAAGCGATTTCGGCGACGTCACGAAAGCGCTCCTCGCTCGCCGCCAGGTCGGCACGGCTCTGCGCCAGGCGCGTATAGCCGGCATCCATGAGGCGGGCGGCCTTCAGGGCATGGCGCAGGACCAGCCAGGCCAGGGCTGCGAAGAACAGCGCAACGCCGCCCATCAGCGGCAATACGATGCTGAGCAGATGCTGGCCGGGTTGGGCGGGATCCCAGCTCAGCAGGACCGGGGCGTCGGCGACACGCCCCAGGGGCAGGTTCGCAGGTGATTGGGTGGCTGCGGCAGCCTCGGCTACTCGGAGGTTGGGCAGGGCATATTCCTGGCCTAGGGCGAGGAGCTTTTCCTCGCTCAGCAGATCGACGAACAACAGTACCGCCGCGGGGCCGGGCATGACCGGCACCTGCAGGTCGCCACCAGTGGTGAACTCCGCCGCGGCGACCAGGGCGGGCCGCCCGTCGACCTGGAATAGGCCGATCACCGCCTCATCGTCGGCTACTGCGCGCCGGGCCTGAGTCAGGAGCAGGCCCAGGTCGCCCTGCAGCCATTGCCGGGCATCCAGCTCGCGCAGTTGGCCATCAATCACCGCATAGGTGGTTTCCCCGCTCGGGCCGAGCACCAGTACCCCTTCGTAGGCAAACGTGTCGAACAGGGTAGGGCCGAGGTTCTGGCGCTGGTAAGCCCAGTCCAGATCGACCTGGTGGCTCAGGTGTTGGTAGGCATCGCCCCAGAAGGCGTAGTCGGTGAGGGTGCGCAGCATGTTCGCCTTGCGTGCCTGTATCGCCTTGTCGGCGTAGAACTGGCCCTGGGCGAGGCTCTTGCGGTCTTGATCCCAGGCGAGCTGGACCAGGACGGTCACGCAGACCAGCAGCGCCAGGAGCAGCAGGCCTACGATGGCCGGTAAGGTGCGGCGGGCGAAGGTCTCACCGAAGTGCAGGGAATCTTCGCCATCGATGGCCGGTGAAGTGGTCGGCATAGGTGATCCTGATTGCGTGGTGCGCTGGATCATCGCTGGCTTTAGGGCAAAATGCCACTTATCAAGCGCCAGAAATATGCCGATGTGCGCGGTCACTCGACAGCCACCTCGACCAGCAACTGGCGATTCTTCACCTGGTCGCCCTTGCTCACCTGCACGCGGCGGATGATCCCGTCGATCGTGGCTTTCAGCGGGTGCTCCATCTTCATCGCCTCCAGCACCAGCAGCAGCTGGCCCTTGCCGACCCTGTCGCCTTCTGTCACCAGCACCTCGACGATGGCGCCGTCCATCGGCGCCTTCACCGTGCCCGTGCCCGAGCCCTCGGCGCCGCTGACGGGCGCGTGGGTGATATCGGTGAACTCCAGGTTGCCGTCAGAGCCATACAGCCAGAGCCTGTCGCCGGCCAGGTGATAGGCCAGGCGCCGGCGGATGCCGTCGACTTCCAGGCTGGCCCAGCGGCCGTCGCTGGCCAGCAGGCGCAGTTGCACCTGTTCGTCGCCGATGCGGGCGTCGAGTCGCGGCTGCTGGCCGGATTGCAATACGGCCAGTTCGACGGCGAAGCGCTGCTCGCCCTGTTTGAGGATAAACCGCCAGGGCGCGCTGCCGGCGCTGCGCCAGCCGGCGAGGCCGGCCTGGTGCGCGCTGGCTTGTGCCGATGCCTGGTAGAGCAGGGCGGCGGCACTGGCCAGTTCGGAGGCAGCAGGTGCTTGTGGGCTGAGGCTGGGGTCGTTGGCGAAGTGCTGCTCGATAAAGGCGGTGGTCGCCTGGCCGGCGGCGAACTGCGGGTGCCTCAGCAGGTTGGCGAGGAAACGCTGGTTGCCCTTGACCCCGAGCAGCACGCAATCCTCGACGGCGCGCAGCAGCTTGCGCCGGGCCTCGTCGCGGCTGGCGCCGTAGGCGATCACCTTGGCCAGCAGCGGGTCGTAGAACGGGGTGACCGCCTGACCCTCGAGCAGGCCGTGGTCGATGCGGATGCCCTCGAGCGCCGCCGGCTCCCAGCGCAATACCTGGCCGGTCTGCGGCAGGAAGCCCGCAGCCGAGTCCTCGGCGTACAGGCGCACTTCCATGGCGTGGCCGCTCAGCTGGATCTCCTCCTGGCGCAGCGGCAGCGGCTGGCCCTCGGCCACGCGGATCTGCCAGGCCACCAGGTCCTGGCCGGTGATCAGTTCGGTCACCGGGTGCTCGACCTGCAGGCGGGTGTTCATCTCCAGGAAGAAGAACTCGCCGCTCGGCTCGAGGAGAAATTCCACGGTGCCGGCGCCGATGTAATTGACCGATGCGGCGGCCTTGACCGCGGCCGCGCCCATGGCCTGGCGCAGTTCGGCCGTCATTAGCGGGCAGGGCGCTTCCTCGACCACCTTCTGGTGGCGGCGCTGCACCGAGCAGTCGCGCTCGCCGAGGTAGACGAGGTTGCCGTGGGCATCGCCGAACACCTGGATCTCCACATGGCGCGGCTGGATCAGCGCGCGCTCGAGGATCAGCTCGCCGCAGCCGAAGGCGTTCTGCGCCTCGGAGCGTGCGCTGCGCAGCTGCGCAGCCAGTTCGGCGGCGTTGTCGACCAGGCGCATGCCGCGACCACCGCCGCCGGCGCTGGCCTTGATCATCAGCGGGTAGCCGATCCGCTCGGCCTCGCCGCTCAGGGTCGCGTCGTCCTGCGCGGCGCCCTCGTAGCCGGGGATGCACGGCACGCCGGCTTCCAGCATGGCCAGCTTGGACAGACGCTTGCTGCCCATCAGGCGGATGGCTTCCACGGTCGGGCCGATGAAGACGATGCCGGCTGCCTCGCAGGCGCGGGCGAACTCGGCGTTCTCCGAGAGAAAGCCGTAGCCGGGGTGAATGGCGTCGGCGCCGGTCTTCTGCGCCGCCTCGATGATGGCGTCGATCAGCAGATAGGACTGGTTGACCTGCGCCGGGCCGATGCACACGGCCTCGTCGGCCAGTTGCACATGGCGCGCGTCGGCGTCGGCCACGGAGTACACCGCCACCGTGCGGTAGCCGAGGTCCATGGCGGTGCGCATCACCCGGCAGGCGATTTCGCCGCGGTTGGCGATCAGTATCTTGTTGAAGGCGGGCATCTTGCTGCTCCTGCTTTTCGTAGCCCGGATGCAATCCGGGAGATGTGGCCCCGGATTGCATCCGGGCTACGGTTCTTTACTGGGCCCATTTCGGCGCGCGTTTCTGCACGAAGGCCAGGGTGCCCTCGCTGCCTTCGGCGCCCAGCACTGCTTCGGCGAACTGGCCGGCAGCGTGGTCGAGCAGGCTGCCGAGGTTTTCCGTTTCGGTGGCCAGCAGCAGCGCCTTGGTCGCGGCGTTGGCCTGCGGCGCGCACTGGCGGATCTGCGCCAGGGTTTCCTCCAGGCGCCGCTCGAGGGCTTCGCTGCTGGCTTCGCAGAAGTGCACCAGCCCCAGGCGTGCGGCCTCGGCGCCATTGAAGCGGGCGGCGGTCAGGGCCAGGCGACGCGCCTGGGTCAGGCCGATGCGCCCCACTACGAACGGCGCGATCTGCGCCGGGAGGATGCCCAGGCTGGTTTCCGGCAGGCCGAACTGGGCCTCCTGCCGGGCGATGGCGATGTCGGAGACGCAGGCCAGGCCGAAACCACCGCCGAGCACCGCGCCTTCCAGCACGGCGACCAGCACCTGCGGCGCGCGCTGGGCCTCTTCCAGCAGGCTGCCGAAGGCGCGGTTCAGTTCGCGGTAGGCCTGTTCTCCCTGGGCGCGGGCCGTGGCCATATCCTTGATATCGCCGCCGGCGCAGAAATGCCCGCCGGTGCCGCGCAGGACTATGGCGCGCACGTCCAGCTCATCGTTCACGGCAGCGAGCACCGCGCGCAGCTCCTCGACCATCGCCAGGCTCATGGCGTTGCGGCTGTCCGGGCGGTTGAGGGTGATATGCAGCACGCCGGCTTCGAGGCTCAGCAGCAGGGTTTCGCAGTGGGGTAGATCGCTCATCACGTACCTCGGTGTTCATGCGCGGCGTAGGGCGGGTGAAACCCGCCGTTGCGGTGTTCGCGGGTGGCGGGTTGCACCCGCCCTACGACTCAGCCCTTCTTATGGCCTGCCATCCCTGGCGGCCACCCTTCAGGCCGTCGCTACGCGACGTTAAAATAGCTCCAGGCTATTTTTTCTTGCCCGGCAAAATGCCCATCAGCTTGCAGATGATGCCGAGCATGATCTCGTCGGCACCGCCGCCGATCGACACCAGGCGCACGTCGCGGTAGGCGCGCGACACCGGGTTGTCCCACATGAAGCCCATGCCGCCCCAGTACTGCAGGCAGGCGTCGGTGACCTCGCGGCCGAGGCGGCCGGCCTTGAGCTTGGCCATCGAGGCCAGGCGGGTCACGTCCTTGCCGGCCACGTACAGCTCGGTGGCCTGGTAGACCAGGGCGCGCAAGGCCTCGATCTCGGTCGAGAGTTCGGCCATGCGGAAGTGAATGACCTGGTTGTCGATCAGCGGCTGGCCGAAGGTGTAGCGCTGCTTGCAGTAGTCGATGGTGGCGTCGACGCAGTGCTCCAGGCCCTTGATCATGTTGGCCGCGCCGAACAGGCGTTCCTCCTGGAACTGCAGCATCTGCATCATGAAGCCTGCCCCCTCTGCCCCGATGCGGTTGCGCTGCGGCACGCGCACGTTATCGAAGAACACCTGGGCGGTCTCCGAGCTGCGCATGCCGAGCTTGTCCAGGTGCGGGCTGAGGCTGAT
The DNA here is from genome assembly GCF_900100495.1 of Pseudomonas benzenivorans. Lineage (GTDB taxonomy): Bacteria > Pseudomonadota > Gammaproteobacteria > Pseudomonadales > Pseudomonadaceae > Aquipseudomonas > Aquipseudomonas benzenivorans. The sequence continues at coordinate 154,475 of NZ_FNCT01000011.1, read as the reverse complement.
GCCGGGACTGTTCATCGGCACCACGATCAACGACTTGTTGACGTGCGGCTTGTCCTCGCTGGTATTGGCCAGCAGGCAGATAAAGTCGGCAGAGGGGGAGTTCGTAATCCACATCTTGCTGCCGTTGATCACATAGTCGTCGCCGTCCTTGCGTGCGCTGGTCTTCAGCCCGGCCACGTCGGAGCCGGCGCCGACCTCGGAGACGCCGATGCAGCCGACCATCTCGCCGGCGATCGCCGGACGGAGGAACTCCTCGCGCAGCTCATCGGAGCCGAAGCGCGCCAGGGCCGGGGTGCACATGTCGGTCTGTACGCCGATCGACATGGGGATGCCGCCGCAGATGATGGTGCCGAACTCCTCGGCGGCGACTATCGAGTAGCTGTAGTCCAGGCCCATGCCGCCGAATTTTTCCGGCTTGGAGATGCCCAGCAGGCCCAGGTCGCCGGCCTTCTTGAAGATCTCGTGGATCGGGAAGCGGCCGTCCTTTTCCCACTGCTCGACGTGCGGGTTGATCTCGTGCTCGACGAAATTGCGCACGGTGCGGCGGAGTTCTTCGTGTTCCTGGGTGAAGATCATTTTTCTTGTTCTCCTCGTTCTATCCCCCTCTCCCTTGAGGGAGAGGGCTGGGGTGAGGGTGGAAGGGTTAGCCCCTCACCCTGACCCTCTCCCCCCTTCATGCAACAAAGGGGAGAGAGGGGACTCAAAGGCGCGCCACGCCGAAGCTGCTGGGCTTGAGCGGCCGCACGGCCGCCTCGGCGCAGATGTCCAGCAGGTAGCCGAGCAGCTTGCGCGTGTCGCGCGGGTCGATCAGGCCGTCGTCCCACAGGCTGGCGGTGCCGTACAGCGCGGTGGACTGGCTGTCAAGCTTCTGCGCGGTGGCCGCCTCCAGCATGTCGAGCATCTTCGGGTCGGCCTGCTTGCCTTCCTTCAGGTGTTTTTCCTCGGTGACGATGCGCAGCACCTTGCCGGCCTGGGCGCCGCCCATCACCGCCGTGCGGCTGTTGGGCCAGGCGAAGATGAAGCGCGGGTCGAGGCCACGGCCGCACATGGCGTAGTTGCCGGCGCCGTAGGAACCACCGACCACTATGGTGAGTTTCGGCACCGTGGCGTTGGCCACCGCCTGGATCATCTTCGAACCGTGCTTGATCACCCCGGCCTGTTCGGCCTCGGTGCCGACCATGAAGCCGGTGGTGTTGTGCAGGAACAGCAGCGGCGTGTTGCTCTGCTCGCATAGCTGGATGAATTGCGCCGCCTTGGCCGCGCCCTGCGGGGTGATAGGGCCGTTGTTGCCGATCACGCCACAGGGCTGGCCTTCGATCTGCAGGTGGCCGCAGACCGTCTGGTTGTCGAACGCATTCTTGAAATCGAGGAACTGCGAGCCGTCGGCGATGCGGGCGATGATTTCGCGTACGTCGTAGGGCCTCTTGGCATCGGCCGGCACCACGCCGAGCAGTTCCTCGCTCGGGTACAGCGGCTCGCGCCAGGCCTTCTGCGGGCGCGCTGGCAGCTGGGCGTTCCACGGCAGCATGGCGACGATCTCGCGGGCCAGGCGCAGGCCGTCGGCGTCGTTCTCCGCCAGGTACTCGGCGGTGCCGGCGACCTGCGCGTGCATCTCGGCGCCGCCGAGCTGTTCGTCGCTGGCCACCTCGCCGGTGGCGGCCTTGAGCAGCGGCGGTCCGGCGAGGAATAGCTTGGCCTTGCCGCGCACCACCACCACGTAGTCCGACAGCCCCGGCTGGTAAGCCCCTCCGGCGGTGCTGGAGCCGTGCACCACGGTGATCTGCGGCAGGCCCATGGCCGACAGGCGCGCCTGGTTGGCGAAGCCGCGCGCGCCCTCGACGAAGATCTCGGCGGCGTAGTTGAGGTTGGCGCCGCCGCTTTCGGTCAGCGCCACCAGTGGCAGCTTGTTCTCCAGGGCGATCTGCTGCAGGCGCAGGGTCTTCTTCAGGCCGCTGGGCGAGATGGTGCCGCCCTTGATTGCGCTGTTGCTGGCGCTGACCAGGCAGCGCACCCCGGCGATGTAGCCGATGCCGGCGATGATCCCGCCGCCGGCCTGGGTGCCGTCCTTGTCGTCGTGCAGCCTGTAGCCGGCCAGGGAGGCGATTTCCAGGAAGGGCGCGCCGGGGTCGAGCAGCAGGTTGAGGCGTTCGCGCGGCAGCAGCTGGCCGCGTTTTTCGAACTTGGCCTTGGCCTCGGCTGCCTTGTCCAGCAGCTTCTGCTCGATCTCGCGAAAGCTGGCGACCGCTTTGCTCATGGCTTCGCGGTTGCTGGCGTAGTCGTCGCTGTGCACATCGATCTCGGACTGAATCACCGGCATCGCGTTATTCCCCTTGGTCTTCTTTCAGCACATCGGGCAGGTAGGCCCGGTGGAAGCCGTTGTAGGCCTGGCTCTGCCCAGCCTTGGCCTTGAACAGCGGAAAGGCGCGGCTGCCCTGGCTGGCGGCGCCGTCGATGCGAATGGTGTTGCCGCTGATAAAGGCGGCGCCCGGCGACAGCAGGAAGACGATGGCGGCGGAGACTTCCGACTCGCTGCCGATGCGTTTCAGTGGCACATGCTCGCGCAGGGTCGGGATCACCGCCTTGAACGCGCCTTCGTAGGTGTCCATGCCGCTGGAGGCGATCCAGCCCGGCGCCACCGCGTTGACCCGCACCCCGGCGTGGCCCCACTCGACCGCGGCGGTCTTGGTGAAGTTCTCCATGCCGGCGCGCGCCGCCCCCGAATGGCCCATGCCGGGCATGCCGCCCCACATGTCGGCGAGCATGTTGACGATGCTGCCGCCGGTCCTGCTCATGCTCTGGTTGAACACCTCGCGGGCGACCAGGAAGCCGCCGACCAGGTTGGTGCGCACCACGGTCTCGAAGCCCTTCTGGGTGATCGAGGCGAGCGGGGCGGGGTACTGGCCGCCGGCGTTGTTGACCAGGTGATGGATTTGCCCGCGCTCGCCGACGACCCGCGCGACCATGGCCTTCACCTGCTCTTCGTCGCGGATGTCGCAGACCTGGTAGCCGACGCTGCCGCCGTCCTCGGCGATCTCGCCGGCGGTTTTCTCCAGCTTGTCGGCCTTGCGTCCGACCAGCAGCACATGGGCGCCGAGGGCCGCCAGCTCATGCGCGGTGCAACGGCCGATGCCGCTGCCGCCGCCGGTGACCAGGATGGTCTGGCCGGCGAACAGGCCGGCTTTGAAGATCGAGTCATAGCTCATTGTTATTGTCCTGGCTGATTCAGGTGCGCGCGGCCTGGGCGGCCCCACACACCCTACGGGGTGGCGTAGGGTGCGCTGTGCGCACCATTCAATGTGTCGGCCAGCGCCCTGGGCACCGGCACCGGGAATTCCAGCAACTGCTGGGCGAAAGCCTTGCCCTGCGGGTCGATGCGCAGGCTGGCGACGCCGCCACCGCCCAGGCTGTTCTCCAGCAGGAAGTTCAGGCTGTGGCTACCCGGCAGGTACCAGCGCTCGATGCGGCCTATCTGCGGGTCGAGCACATGGCCCATCCAGTCGACCAGCGCCGCCGTGCCCAGCGCCTCGGCGATCCACGGCAGGTACTCGGGCCTGCGCGCCATCACGCCGATGTTGCTGTGGTTGCCCTTGTCGCCCGAGCGTGCCACGGCCAGTGCGATCAGCGGCACGCTGGCATCGGCCAGTCCCACGGGCTGCGGCGGCTCGATGGCCTCGCTCAGGGCCTCGGGGGCAAAGGCGTCGAGGTCGGGGAGCGTGACCGGAATGGAGCGACCGTCCAGCTCGACCTCCAGCTGGCAGGCGTTCTTGTCGACCAGCAGGGAGAACAGGCGGATCACCGGGTAGACGCTCGGGCGTCCGCCAATGATGCCGGTCAGCCCCGGCGCCATGCCGGTGGCAGCCTGGGCGATCTCGCGGGAAAACAGCACCAGCGCCTCTTTTCTACTGTGGCGCACGGCCAGCTTGATCACCACTTCGCGGCTGTCCTGGCGCCGAGCGTGGGGCCCGTAGGTGGCTTCGCTGCCGAGCAGCTCGATGCTGACTTCGCTGTAGGGTCCCCAACCGCGTTCGGCGAACAGCTCCTCGGTCTTGGCGATGATCGCCCGGCTGACCCGGTCGGCCTTCTTCACCGCATCGATGCCGGCAATCAGGCAGCTGGCGGTGCAGCGGAAGCCGTCCGGGTAGGTGGCGCTGACCTTGTACTGCGCGGTGGGCGGCAGGCCGCGGGCGCCCTTGAGTTCAACGCGATTGGCGCCGACCTGGGTCAGCTCGACCTGGGTGAAGTCGCACACCACGTCCGGCAGCAGATAGGCGCGCGGGTCGCCGATCTCGTAGAGCAGCTGCTCGCCCGCGGTGAACGGCGTGACCAGGCCACCGGAACCCTCCGGCTTGCTCACCACGAAGCTGCCGTCGGCCTGCACCTCGACGATCGGGAAGCCGATGTGCTCGTAGTCCGGCACGCTGGCCCAGTCGGTGAAGTTGCCGCCGGTGCACTGCGCGCCGCATTCGATGATGTGGCCGGCCAGGGCAGCCTGCGCCAACTTGTCGTAGTCGCGCCAGGCCCAGCCGAACTCGTGCACCAGGGCGGCGCTGACCACCGCGCTGTCGACCACGCGACCGGTGATGACGATATCGGCGCCTTGTGCCAACGCCGCCACAATCCCCGGGGCGCCGAGGTAGGCATTGATCGACACGCACATGGGCGGCAGCGGCGCGCCGCTGAACATCTCCACGCTGCCGGCCTTGGCCAGTGCGCCGAGCCGGGGCTGCAGGTCGTCGCCGTGCAGCACGGCGATCTTCAACGGCACGCCGGCCTTCGCGCAGACGGCGCCGAGGGCGGCAGCGCAGGCTCTGGGGTTGACCCCGCCGGCGTTGCTGATGACGCGGATGTGCTTCGCGGCGATGTCCTGCAGCAGCGGGGCGAGCACTTCGACGAAATCGCTGGCGTAGCCTTGCTCCGGGTTCTTCATCTTCGCCCCAGCCATGATCGACATGGTGATCTCGGCCAGGTAGTCGAACACCAGGTAATCCAGCTGGCTGCCGCGCACCAGCTGGGCGGCGGCGGTGGAGGTGTCGCCCCAGAAGGCGGAGGCGCAGCCGATGCGTACGGTTTTGGTCATTGGAGGAGTCCGCAACACATTGAGAAGATGAAACGAACACTACCAAGCAAGCGCTTGGTTGAAAAGGCCGTAAAGAGGGCTTTCCGGCCAAAAGTGCGGCCAAGCGCTTGCTTGGGTGGCTGGCGAGGCATAAATTTCACCAATAACGACAAGCACTTGGGGACGTTTTTGAGAACACCGGGCAGACCGGGGTGCTCTGTGGACTTCTTCAGGTGGCAAAGGGGCGGGGGAAGTAATCAGGTGGACGATCGACAAGCTCTGGCGGTGATGCGCGATTTGGTGGCCAACGGCTCGATCACCGATCCGGACAGCGCCCGCGGCAAACTGCTGCAAACCGCGGCGCATCTGTTTCGCAGCAAGGGCTACGAGCGCACCACGGTGCGCGACCTGGCCAGCGCGGTGGGTATCCAATCGGGCAGCATCTTTCATCACTTCAAGAGCAAGGACGAAATCCTCCGTTCGGTGATGGAGGAAACCATCCGCTACAACACCGCGCTGATGCAGGCCTCGCTGAATGAGGCGAGCACGCTGCGTGAACGGCTGCTGGCGCTGATCCGCTGCGAGTTGCAGTCGATCATGGGCGGCACCGGCGAGGCCATGGCGGTGTTGGTCTATGAATGGCGCTCGCTGTCGGCGGAAAGCCAGCAGTTCATCCTCGCGTTGCGCGACACCTACGAGCAGTTGTGGCTCGATGTGCTCGGCGAAGCCAAGGCGGCTGGCTATTTCAAGGCCGATCCGTTCATCCTGCGGCGCTTCCTCACCGGCGCGCTGAGCTGGACCACCACCTGGTTCCATCCCGAAGGGCCGATGACCCTGGAGCAGTTGGCCGAAGAGGCGCTGTCGCTGGTCGTCAAGGAAGTTTGAGCAGACTCGGCTATGCTTGGGTGGCGTTTAGATATCATGGTCGTGGTAAGGATGTGCCCGCCTGGAATACACAGGGAGCCGCTCGCGGCATGGTGTCGCTGACGAGGTACGCCGTTTGCGCGTGGTACTCAGGGGGTTGCTGATTGCGCTGAGTCTGCTGACTGCTGTGCCGGTGCTAGCCGCGCAGCCGGTGAGAGTCGGCGCCTATCATTTCCCGCCCTATGTGGTTAAACCGGAAAGCGCCGAGCCCGGCGGCCTGCTGCCGGAATTGCTGGCGGCGTTGAATCGCCTGCAAGGCGACTACCTGTTCAACCTGGTGCCGACTTCGGTCACCCGCCGCTACCGCGATCTCGAGAGCGGGCGTTTCGACCTGATCCTGTTCGAGTCGCCGAGCTGGGGCTGGCAGGACATTGCCCACCGTACCCTGGATCTGCACATCGATGATGCCGAAGTCTATGTCGCCCGCGCCGAGCCGGGGCGCGACGAAGGCTATTTCGATCAGCTCAAGGGCAAGCGCATGGCGCTGTACAACGGCTATCACTACGGCTTCGCCGGATTCAATGCGGATCCGCGCTTCCTCAGCCAGGAGTTCGGCGCGCTCCTCACCTATTCGCATGACAGCAACCTGCTGATGGTGCTGCGGCGGCGAGCGGACATCGCGGTGGTTACCCGCTCCTACCTGCAGCTCTACCAGGATCGCCATCCCGAGCAGCGTGCGGCGCTGTTGGTGTCCCGCCGGGTCGATCAGGTCTACCAGCATCAAGCCCTGTTTCGTCCGCAAGCGCCGCTTACCCCGGAGGCACTTGCCGAGTTGCTGCGGGCGCTGAACAGCCGGGGGCAACTGGATGATTTATTGGGACGCTACCATCTGGCAGTCGTACCGCGTTAGCTTAATGGCCAGAACCGCGCTATTCGGTCAGGTTTGCCTGGAGTAGGCTGGCCCGGTAGAGGCGGATAAGAAGGCGGTTGGAGGGCATATGTCGGCGTTGCTGCGCAGGGTTGCACGTGTTTACGGATTGCTCGTGGCCCTGTTGGCTGCGGGGCCGCTCGCTGCCGAGCAGGTGGTGAATGTCGCCGGCGTGCATTTCCCGCCTTATGTGATCAAGCCCGAACAGTCGCCGGCTCAAGGTCTGCTGCCGCAACTGCTCGAGGCGCTGAATCGGCTGCAGGGCGAGTTCCGCTTCGTCATGCTGCCGACCTCGGTGCCGCGGCGTTTCCAGGACTTCGAGAAGGGCCGGCTCGACCTGGTGATTTTCGAGAACCCGGAGTGGGGCTGGCAGGCGATCGCGCACAACGCCGTCGACATGGGCCTGGAGGATGCCGAAGTGTTCGTCGCGCGGGCCGAGGCGGGGCGCGATCAGGGCTATTTCGATCGGTTGAACGGCAAGCGCCTGGCGCTCTACAGCGGCTACCACTACGCCTTTGCCGATTTCAACGCCGAGCCCGAGTTCCTGCAGAAGACCTTCAATGCCAGCCTGACCTATTCCCATGACAGCAACCTGCTGATGGTTCTGCGCCGGCGAGCGGACATCGCCCTGGTCACCCGCTCCTATATCGACGATTTTCTCGAACGCTACCGCGAATACGCCGGGCAGCTGCTGATCTCCGAGCGGATCGACCAGCTCTACCGGCACCATGTGCTGGTGCGGCCTGGGGCGCCGATCAGTGCGGAGCAGTTTGCCGGCTTGCTCGAGCAGCTGCGCAGCAACGGGCAACTGGCCGAGATCTTCGGCCGCTACCGGATTGCGGTCAGGCCAAGCGCAGCGGATAACTCAGCAACAGCAGGTGTAGCAGATTGACCGCGCCATGCAGGCCCAGCGCCAGGCTCAGGCGGCCGCTGTAGTGCAAGGCCAGGCCGTAGCCCAGCCCGGCGACTGCGGCGACCACGGCGAATAGCGGGCTGAAGGGCGCATGCGCCGCGCCGAACAGCAGCGCCGTCAGCAGGATTCCCGGCCAGAGCCCGAGCCAACCGATCAGGCGGCTTTGCAGCAGGCCGCGAAACAGCAGCTCCTCGGCCAGCACCGCGACGCCGAGATTGACCGCCAGCCACAGCCACAGGCCATCCGGCCATTTCGGCTGCCAGCCGACCACGCCCACCAGCAACGCCAGCAGCGGCACGCCGAACAGCGTCAGCAGCGCCACGGCCCAGGCACGCGCTGGCTGGGCGGCGGGCGGGCGCGTTTGCCCCAGCCACCAGGCCAGCAGGGTCAAACCCAGCAGCAGCTTGTCCCAGGCCAGGCGCAAGGCATACGGCGGCGCATCGCTGCTGAACTGCCGCGCCGGCCACAGCGGCCAGGGCGCGAAGCCCGGCAGCAGGTGGGCGGCCAGGGCGATAGCGGCGAGCAGGCTGAGGCTCCACCAGAGCCGGGGAGGCAGGGCCTGGTCGGCGAACAGCAGCAGCGCGATAAACAGGGCGCCGACGGCCAGCCCGATGGGCTGGATGAAACCCAGGGCGAAACCCAGCCCGAGACCGAGAGCCGGCAACAGTAAACGCAGATGCAGGGGCATGGCAGCTCCTCGTGCGGGGCTGCAGTGTAACGGGCGAATGCGCTTCAGGGCTGCAGGAAGTAGCGCTGCAGCAGGTGCGGATCGTCGAACTGCGCGCGGCCGATAAAGGCCGTGGCGTGCCGGCCCCACTGGCGCATGGCGCCGGGCGAGCGCACCCCGGAGGGCCACAGCAGCCAGCGCTCCAGGCGTTCGCTGCCGGGCACCAGGCCGTCGCTGGCGTACAGGCTGCGCCAGCCTTGCGGATGCGGCAGTTGGCGCAACTGATCGAGCGCGGCGGTTTGGTAGCTCAGTGCCGGGTAGCCCGGGCGCCGCGCATCGACCCACAGCAGGCTGTGCTCGCCGGCGCTCAGCCACAGCGTCGGCGCCTGCTGGCCGTCGAACCTCAGTTGGTGCACCAGGCGGGCTTCCTCGTCGGGCGGCTGGCGGAACTGTAGCGGCGAGCCGGCCGGCAGGTAGAAGACGTGCCAGCAGCCGCAGGGATGGATGCTGTCGTAGAGCAGGGCATTGCCCTGCCGGTCGAGGGTCACGCGCCAGAGCAGACCGTCCAGTTCGCCGCCGTACAGGTCGAGGACCTGGGGTTTGGGCCGCTGGCTGAACCAGAATTGGTAGGCCAGTTGCAGGTGCCAGCGGCCCTGCAGCCGACTCCAGCCGGTGTGCTGGTAGAGGCGCGGCTGCAGGTGATTGAAATCGCGCGAGCCATCGGCGCCGTAGTACGGGCTGCCGATGCGGTCGCTGCGGCTGGCTTGGTCGATCCGCAACCAGGGCGCGTGGCGGGCGAACAGCGCGGCTAGCTGTCCGGCGTCCGCCTGCGGCAGGCCGAGGGCATCTTCGCGCAGCAGCAGCGGCGTGCTCGCCGATTCCACCGCAAGCGGCCGATAGCTCAGCCAGTGCGCCGCGTCGTCAGGCGCCCGGGCCCGGGCCGCGGCCCGTTGCCAGGCGGCGATGCCGCGCCGGAAGAGCGGCTTGATCAGGGGATTGAGGCCCAGGGCCCGGGCCATGCCGCTGTAGTCGTCGGGCACCTGGGCGGCCTCGACCGCCGCGGCGAAGGCCTCGGCGTCATCGGTCAGGCGTTGCTGCTGGGCGCCACGGCAGCTGTCGAGCGCCCGCTGCCGGGCTCGGTCGGTCCAGTCTTGTCGCAGGCTGGAGGGCAGTTGGGCGATTTCGATTCGGCTGGCTTCGGCATCGTGCTCGGCCAGGCGTTGCAGCCACAGGCGACGCTGCTCCGGGCTGTGCGCGCTGGCCCCGAGTGCCGCCAGGAGCCTGTCGCTGCGCAGGCCGGCAAAGCCGGGCAGGCGCTGGTATTGCGCATCCTGATGGGCCTTCGTGGCGCTCTGCAGCGCGCCGAACAAGGCCGCACAGCCATCGGCCGCTGCCGGCGTCATGCTGGTGCAGCCACCCAGCAGCCCGGCCAGCAGGCTAGCGGCCGCGAGCGTCCTTGGCGTCCTGCGCATCCATCTCGGCTTTGCGTTCACGGATTTTCTGCAGTTGCTCTTCGGACAGCGGCAGCGGTTTGGCGGTGCGCAACAGCACCAGCAAGCCGCCGACGATGGAGCCGAGGACGAGGATGATCAGCAGCCAGGCATACCAGGGCATGGTCGGCTCCTCGAGGGGGAATGGAGTCTTCACCATATCGCGTCCGACCGGGCTTGTCAGTCCGGCAATTGCGCCACGTCCTGCAGGTTGCTGTCGTCTTTCAAGGCCACTCCGGAGAGTTGCAGGCGCAGCGCCGCGCGCGCCAGGTAGTCGAGCTTGTGCGCGGCCGGGGCGTAGGGCAGGCCCTCGGGGCGCACGTTGGAGATGCAGTTGCGCTGGCTGTCCATGCAGCCGACCCGGGGCCGGTAGGTGAGGTACAGGCCCAGGCTGTCCGGCGAACTCAGCCCCGGGCGCTCGCCGATCAGTACGATCACCAGGCGCGCGCGCAGGGCCTCGCCGATGCCGTCGCCGATCGCCACCCGGCCCTGTTCGGCGAGCACCACCGGGGTGTTGGCCCAGTCGCTGGCGAAGCGCTCGCGGAAGGCCAGCAGCAGCGGCAGGGCGTGGCGCTGCACGGCGATGGAGGACAGCCCGTCGGCGACGACTATGGCCAGTTCCGGCGCGGCCAGTTCGTGCAGCAGGCGGGCGCGGCAGTCGTCGTGCAGGTGGCGGCCGTAGTCCGGGCGCAGCAGGTAGGTCTGCCGGTCTTCGGCGTTGCTGTGCACCTGCAGGGTGCGGAAGCCCTCGGCCTTGAGCTGCTGCTTGAGCTCGCCGAAGTCCAGCGGACGGTGCACCGCGTCGCGGGCCTGGGCGTGGGCCAGGCCGAACTTCAGCACCTCGCGGGTCGGCAGGCTGCAGCCGACGCGGCCCAGGGCGATGCGTGCCGAGGTGTGGGCGCGCAGTTCGTCCCAGGGGTTGGCTTGGGCCAGCTCTATCTCGGCTTGGGCCAACTCTATCTCGGCCTGGGTCAGGTTGGTCTTGTCCTCGTTCATGCTCGGTTCCTCATGCGGCGCCGGAGATATGCGGCAGCTGTTGCAGCAGGTGGTGGCCGCGGCCGATCTCGCGCAGCTTGCCGGACGGCTCGGTGATCGCCATGCGCGCCAGCCAGGCATCGAACTCCGGTGCGCGCTTGAGGCCGAGCACGCTGCGCAGGTAGAGCGCGTCGTGGAACGAGGTGCTCTGGTAGTTGAGCATGATGTCGTCGGCGCCGGGGATGCCCATGATGAAGTTGATCCCGGCCGCGCCGAACAGGGTGAGCAGGGTGTCCATGTCGTCCTGGTCGGCTTCGGCATGGTTGGTGTAGCAGACGTCGCAGCCCATCGGCAGGCCGAGCAGCTTGGCGCAGAAGTGATCCTCCAGGCCGGCGCGGATGATCTGCTTGCCGTCGTAGAGGTATTCCGGGCCGATGAAGCCGACCACGGTATTGACCAGCAGCGGCTTGAACTCGCGCGCCACCGCATAGGCGCGGGCCTCGCAGGTCTGCTGGTCGACGCCGTGGTGGCCGCCGGCCGACAACGCGCTGCCCTGGCCGGTCTCGAAATACATCAGGTTGTCGCCGAGCGTGCCGCGCTTGAGCGACTGCGCCGCCTCATGGGCTTCGCGGAGGATGCTCAGGGATACGCCGAAGCTGGCATTGGTCTTCTCGCTGCCGGCGATCGACTGGAACACCAGGTCGATCGGCGCGCCGGCCTCGATGGCCTGGATCTGCGTGGTGACGTGGGTCAGCACGCAGCTCTGCATGGGGATCTCGAAGTGCTGGCGCACCTCGTCCATCATCTGCCACAGGCGCATCAGGGTCGGCAGCGAATCGCTGGCCGGGTTGATCCCCACGGTGGCGTCGCCGGAGCCGTAGAGCAGGCCGTCGAGCATGCTCGCGGCGATGCCGCGCACGTCGTCGGTCGGATGGTTGGGCTGCAGGCGCACGGCGAGGTGGCCGGGCAGGCCGAGGGTGTTGCGAAAGGCGGTCACCACCCGGCACTTGCGGGCCACCAGGATCAGGTCCTGGTTGCGCATCAGCTTGCTCACCGCGGCAGCCATCTCCGGGGTGATCCCGGGCGCGACGGCGGCCAGGGTGGCGCTGTCGGTGCTGTCGAGCAGCAGCCAGTCGCGCAGGTCGCCGACCGTCAGGTGGCTGATCGGCGCGAAGGCGGCGCGCTCATGGCGGTCGACGATCAGCCGGGTGACCTCGTCGTCCTCGTAGGGGATCAGCGCCTCATCGAGAAAGCGCTTGAGCGGCACCTCGGCCAGGGCCAGCTTGGCCGCCATGCGCTCCTCGTACGTGACCGCGGCGAGGCCGGCCAGGTAGTCGCCGGAGCGCGCCGGGCTGGCCTTGGCCAGCAGCGTCTTGAGGTCGGCGAAGCGGTAGCGCAGGGCGCCGACCGTGGTTTGATAGGGCATTCGGGCTGCACTCCCAATTACCGTGAGCCGATCCGGGCGAAGGGCCGCCAGTATGCCAGCCCTTCGGCGGTTTGACTCAGGCGCCGCTGAGCATGGCGTCCGCCGGCGCGCTGGCACGCAGGTGGCCGGTGAGGCTGAAGTAGACGAAGCCGCCGGCCATGAAGCCGAGGAAGATCAGCCCGATCAGCGTGTTGAACCAGGCCATGGCGACCAGGCAGACCAGCGCCAGCGCCAGGGCGATGGCCGGGATGACCGGGTAGCCCGGGGCCTTGAAGCTGCGCTCCAGGTGCGGCTCGGTCTTGCGCAGCCGGAACAGGCTGAGCATGCTCATGATGTACATGACGATCGCGCCGAACACCGCCATGGTGATCATCGCCGCGGTCAGGCTCATGCCACCGAGGTTGATCAGGCCGTCGCTGTAGATCGCCGCGATGCCCACCAGGCCGCCGGCGATGATCGCCCGGTGCGGGGTCTGGAAGCGCGACAGCTTGGCCAGGCCGGCCGGCAGGTAGCCGGCGCGGGCGAGGGCGAAGAACTGCCGCGAGTAGCCGAGGATGATGCCGTGGAAGCTCGCCACCAGGCCGAACAGGCCGATCCACACCAGCATGTGCAGCCAGCCGGAGCTTTCGCCGACCACCGCCTTCATCGCCTGCGGCAGCGGGTCGTTGATGTTGGCCAACTGGGTCCAGTCGCCGACGCCACCGGCGAAGAACATCACGCCCATGGCCAGCAGCACCAGGGTCAGGATGCCGCTGATATAGGCCGTGGGAATGGTGCGTTTCGGGTCCTTGGCCTCTTCGGCGGCCATGGCTGCGCCTTCGATGGCCAGGAAGAACCAGATGGCGAAGGGGATGGCGGCGAAGATCCCGGCGATGGCCGGCGCACCAAAGCTCTGCGCACCGGCCCAGCCGTTCAGGGCGAAGTGGCTGAAGCTGAAGGCCGGCGCGACCACGCCCATGAATACCAGCAGTTCGGCCACCGCCAGTACGCAGACGACCAGCTCGAAGGTCGCCGCCAGGCGCACGCCGAGGATGTTCAGGGCCATGAACACGATATAGGCGCCGACCGCCGCGTGTTTCGGGTCCAGTGCCGGAAACTGCACATTGAGGTAGGCACCGATGGCCAGGGCGATCGCCGGCGGGGCGAAGACGAATTCGATCAGCGTGGCCAGGCCGGCGATCAGCCCGCCTTTCTCGCCGAAGGCGCGGCGGCTGTAGGCGAAGGGTCCACCGGCATGGGGAATCGCCGTGGTCAGCTCGGTAAAGCTGAAGATGAAGCAGGTGTACATCGCCGCCACCAGCAGCGAGGTGACCAGGAAGCCCAGCGTGCCGGCCACGCCCCAGCCGTAGCTCCAGCCGAAGTACTCACCGGAAATCACCAGCCCGACCGCGATACCCCACAGGTGCAGGGTGCCCAGCGTGGGCTTGAGTTGTGTGGTCATGTCTTTTCCCCCGAATGTTGGATTTACCTGGTACTACCGTGCAGCGGCCATGCCAGGGCGCGGCACCAGGTCGTAGGCGCGTAGGTGAGCGGCGCTTCTGGAACATTGGCGGGGGAGGCGCGGCAGATGGCCGATTCAGGATGGTGCGTGGGGATCGTTTCGGCGCACTGGCCTAGACCAAGATGACGGAATGATGAAGGCCGGGCGGGATATGTTCCGGCACGCGAGCGGTGTCACATGATGGCAACTTGGTACTGATTGAATGGCGACCTTCTACCCATCAGGAGTGTGCGCCAATGACCACCGCCAGCGCTCTGGCGCGCCTGCTCAAACCGGTCACGCCGTTGGCGCCGGAGATGAGCATCGCGGATGTCGCGGATCGCTTGTTGACCCCGCAGCACAAGGCCTTCCTCTCCCTGCCCATCGTCGATGCGGCGGGCCGGCCGCTGGGACTGGTCAGCCGCAGCACCCTGCAGGACATCTTCATGCAGCGCTTCGGCCGCGATTTGCGCGGTCGTCACCCAGTGCAGGAGGTGATGAACCCGGCGCCGCTGGTGGTCAGCCTGGACACCAGCCTGGAAGAGGCGGCCAAGCAGATCACCGGGCAATTGCACTACCCGATCACCGAGGACTTCATCCTGGTCGACGGGCAGGGGGCCTACCGTGGCCTGGGCACCGTGCTCGACCTGCTCAAGGCCATGGAGGCGCGCATCGCTCAGCGCAACGCGGTGCTGCGCAGGGCGCTGGTCGAATTGAAGGAGTCGCAGACGCAACTGGTGCAGTCGGAGAAGATGGCCTCGCTCGGGCAGATGGTCGCCGGGGTCGCCCACGAACTGAATACACCGCTGGCCTATGTGAAGAACAATCTGCAGCTGCTGCGTGAGCTGAGCGCGCCGCTGTTCGAGTTGGCCGAGGCGCAGGCCGCCTTGGCCGACTGCCTGGCCGACCCGGGTTGCGACGAGGCGCGCCTGGCCAGCGCCCTGGATCACGCCGCCAAGGCCCGCGAGCAGGCGGCGCCGGAGCTGTTGGTCGATGACCTCGAGCAGTTGTTCGGCGACACCCTGTACGGCCTCGAGCAGATCGGCGAACTGGTGGTCGGGCTCAAGGACTTCGCCCGCCTGGATCGCGCCATGAGCGAGGAGGTCGACCTCAACGACTGTGTGCGCAGCGCCCTGCTGATCGCCCGCAACAGCATCAAGGACAAGGCCGAAACCGTCTTGCAACTGGGCGAACTGCCGTGCATTCCCTGTGCGCCGTCGCAGGTCAACCAGGTGCTGCTCAACCTGCTGACCAATGCCGCCCAGGCCATCGACGGCTTCGGCCAGATCCGGGTGAAGACCTGGGCCGAAGAGGCGGCGGTGTTCGTTTCGGTGCAGGACAACGGCCGCGGCATGTCGGCGCAGGTGCTGGCGCGGATCTTCGATCCGTTCTTCACCACCAAGCCGGTCGGCCAGGGCACCGGCCTGGGCCTGTCGATCAGTTTCAAGATCATCCAGGACCACGGCGGCCTGATCCGCGTCGCCTCCGAACCGGGGCGCGGTACGCGCTTCCTGATCCGCCTGCCGCGCCCGCTGGCGGCCGAGTTGGCCACCGCACTGAAAAGGAGCGCCTGAGATGACTGCGCCGATCCGCATCCTGTTTGTCGACGACGAAGAGCGCATCCTGCGCAGCCTGGCGCTGCAGTTTCGCCGCCAGTACCAGGTATCGACCGAGAGCGATCCGCGGCGTGCCCTGCAACGCCTGCAGAGCGAGCCGGTGCATATTCTGGTCAGCGACCAGCGCATGCCGCAGATGAGCGGCGCCGAGTTGCTCGCCCAGGCCCGCGAGATTGCCCCGCAGACCCTGCGCATCCTGCTTACCGGCTATTCCGACCTGGATGCCGCGGTGGAAGCGCTGAACAGCGGCGGTATCTTCCGCTACCTGACCAAGCCCTGGGATCAGCAGGAAATGGCCTTCACCCTGCGCCAGGCCGCCGAGATCGCCGCGCGCCAGGCGCAGGTGGAGGTGTTGCCGAGCGCTAGCCTGCTGGCTGCGCCGCTCAATGTGCTGCTGCTCGACGACGACCCGCAGACCCTCGCCGTGGTCGGCGATTTCTGTGTGGCCGGCGGCCATCGCCTGTCGCGCGCGGGCAACCTGGCCGAGGCGCTGGCCGTGCTCAATGCGCAGTCGGTGGATCTGCTGGTCAGCGACCTCAAGCTGGCCGGCGAGGAGGTCGCCCCCTTGCTGAAAACCCTGGCTCAGGCCCATCCGCGCTTGCTCAGCCTGGTGGTGACGCCGTTCTGCGACACCCAGGCGCTGCTCCGGCTGATCAACGAGGCGCAGATCTTCCGCTACCTGCCCAAGCCGATTCGCCGCGGTCTGTTCGAGAAAGGCCTGCTGGCCGCCGCCGAGCAGGCGCTGCTCTGGCGCGCGCAGCCGGCGCAGGTGGTCGGCCGCCTGGCGCAGGTGCCGCGCGAGGAGCGTGAACGCGAGAGGGTCGGCAGTTTGCTGGGCATGCTCGGGCGCTTGCGCGAGCGGCTGATTGCCTGATCTGATCAAGAATTGATCGCGGGCATGGCCCGCTCCTACAACCTGACTGTGGCGTAGGAGCGGTGGGGGACACCTTGTCCCATGCCCGCGAACAACAGTAGCAGCTAGCGCCGCACCTGCTTCAGCGTTTCGGCGATCAGGAAGGCCAGCTCCAGCGACTGGTCGGCGTTCATCCGCGGGTCGCAGTGGGTGTGGTAGCGGTCCGATAGGCTGTCCTCGGTGATCGGCCGCGCGCCGCCGATGCATTCGGTGACGTTCTGCCCGGTCATCTCGATGTGGATGCCGCCGGCGTAGCTGCCCTCGGCCCGGTGCACGGCGAAGAACTGCTTCACTTCGGCGAGAATCTGCGCGAAATCGCGGGTCTTGTAGCCGCTGGAGGCCTTGATGGTGTTGCCGTGCATCGGGTCGGAGCTCCACAGCACCTGGCGGCCCTCGCGCTGCACGGTCTGGATCAGCCGCGGCAGGCCGGCTTCAACCTTATTCGCGCCCATGCGCACGATCAGGTTGAGGCGACCCGGATCGTTGTCCGGGTTGAGGATGTCGATCAGGCGGATCAGTTCTTCGTCGCTCATGCTTGGGCCGACCTTGACCCCGATCGGGTTGCCGACGCCGCGCAGGAACTCGACGTGGGCGCCGTCCAACTGGCGGGTGCGGTCGCCGATCCAGAGCATGTGCGCCGAGCAGTCGTACCAGCCGCCGGTGAGGCTGTCGCGGCGCACGAAGGCTTCCTCGTAGTTCAGCAGCAGCGCCTCGTGGGCGGTGAAGAAGCTGGTCTCGCGCAGTTGCGGCGAGCCTTCCATGCCGCAGGCGCGCATGAACGCCAGGGTCTCGTCGATGCGGTCGGCCAGGTGGCTGTACTTCTCCGCCAGCGCCGAATTGGCGATGAAATCCAGGTTCCACTGATGCACCTGGTGCAGGTCGGCGAAGCCGCCCTGGGCGAAGGCGCGCAGCAGGTTGAGCGAGGCGGTGGACTGGTGGTAGGCCTGCAGCAGGCGCTCCGGGTCGGGCACGCGGCTTTTTTCGTCGAAGCCGATGGCGTTGACGATGTCGCCGCGGTAGGCCGGCAGGGTGATGCCGCCGATGGTCTCGTCGTTGGCCGAGCGCGGCTTGGCGAACTGCCCGGCCATGCGCCCGACCTTGACCACCGGGCAGCCGGCGGCGAAGGTCATGACGATGGCCATCTGCAGCAGCACCTTGAAGGTGTCGCGGATCTTCGCCGCGCTGAACTCGGCGAAGCTCTCGGCGCAGTCGCCGCCCTGCAGCAGGAAGGCGCGACCCTGGGTCACCTCGGCGAACTGGCGGCGCAGCTCACGGGCTTCGCCGGCGAACACCAGCGGCGGGTAGCCGGCCAGGGTCTGCTCGACCCTGGCCAGGTGGGCGGCGTCGGGGTACTGCGGTTGTTGCTGGATCGGCTTGGCTCTCCAGCTATCGGGACTCCAGGGTTGCAACATCGCGGTTCTCGGCTCGGGGCAGTTTGGGCAGACCGGCATGGTAACCCATCGCTGCACCGCTTCAAGCCAATGGCTGTGATAGAGGCGCTGCATGCCTGCGGTCGGTTTCAGCGGGCGTCCGGCGAAGGCGCCGCTGGGAAATTAGTGCGTGACCCAAGCGCCGCGCTTCCCCGACAATTGGCAGCTTTCCCCCGGCGCGGCGCGCTCGGGGGAGCCATGCTGGAGAACAGTGGATGCCAGGTTTGCCCCCGGTGGAAGAAATGAAGGAAGAGGTCCTGCTGGCCGAAGTGCGTGACGCGTTCGGCGTGATCCGCGTGGTCGAGATCGGCGAATACCGCTTTCTCGAGTTCGGCGACTCGATCGAGCAGAGCTGCGTGTTCACCGCCGATCCGAGTTGGCTGGAGTACGACTACACCCGCGCCATGCTGCTTGGCGCCCTGTGCCATGCCGCGCCGGAGAGCGCGCTGTTTCTCGGCCTGGGCGCCGGCAATCTGACCCAGGCCTGCCTCAGGTTCCTGCCGCTGGACGATGTCGAGACCATCGAGCTGCGCCCAGAGGTGCCGCGCCTGGCCATGCAGTACCTCGGCCTGGACGACGATCCGCGCCTGACCATCCGCATCGGCGACGCCCTGGAGCTGCTGGAGACCGCGGAAACCGCCGACCTGATCTTCGTCGACCTCTACACCGACCACGGCCCCGGGGTCGGCCACCTGGCCTGGCGCTTCCTCGAGAACTGCCAGAAGCAGTTGAATCCCGGCGGCTGGCTGATCATCAACCAGTGGGCCGGCAACGACGGCAAACCCCTGGGCGCGCCGCTGTTGCGCGGCCTCTACCATCGGCACTACTGGGAGTGCCCGGTCAAGGAGGGCAACGTCATCCTGCTGGTGCCGGCGGATCTCGACCAGCAGCTCGATCTCGACGCATTGCGCCGCCGGGCCGCCGCCCTGGCGCCGCGGCTGGGCTATTCGCTGGAGCCTTTGATCCAGGCGTTGCGCCCCGCCAGTTGAGTGATGGAGGGCCGCCGTCAGCGGCCCTGGAAGTCGCCGGGACGGCGCTCAAGCATGGCGCGCAGGCCTTCCTGGGCGTCTGCGCTGGCCATCAGGCGAGTCACCGTCGGCTGCAGGTTGGCCGCCGCCGCGGCTTCGCCCTCGCGCAGCGCCTGGCGTGCCGAGGCCAGGGTGGCCTGCACGCCCAGCGGCGCCTGGGCGGCGATCCGTTCGGCCAGCTTGAGCGCACGCGGCAGCAGCTCCTCGCTGGCCAGTACCTCCTGCACCAGGCCCAGGCGATAGGCTTCGTGGGCGTCGAACTCATCACCGGTGAGCAGCCAGCGCATGGCGTTGCCCCAGCCGGCGGCCTGCTGCAGGCGCAGGGTGGCGCCGCCGAACGGGAAGATGCCGCGCTGCACCTCCATTTGCGCGAAGCGGGTGTTGCTGGCGCACAGGTTGATGTCCGAGGCGAGCATCAGTTCGATGCCGATGGTGTAGCAGTAACCCTGCGCGGCGACTATCACCGGCTTGCTCACCCGCGGTCCGCCGAACACGCCCCAGGGGTCGCAGCCACCGGCCGGGATCGTCCAGCCGGCGGCAAAGCGGGTGGCGACCTTGGCCAGGTCCAGGCCCGCGCTGAAATGTTCGCCATGGGCATGGATCAGCGCCACGCGCGCCTCGCCGTCGCGTTCGAACTCGCCGTAGGCCAGGCACAGGTCATCGAGCATGTCCAGGTCGAAGGCATTGCGTTTGGCCGCGCGATCCAGGCCGATCAGCATGATCCGGCCGCGCTTCTCACGGCTGACGCGGCCGCTGGTGCTTTGAGTCATGGCAGAAAGTCCTTGCGCAGAATGATCAGGATCGGAAGGGTATAGCCGCCTTGTGCGGCCCTGTCCAAGGTCGCTGGAGTCGGTGCGGGCGGGCCAGCAGCGGTTGACCGTCCAGCGGGGTGCCGGTTTAATTCTGGGAAAACCAGCACAAGTGTCAGGTTTTCGGGTATAGTGCGCGCCGGTCAATTCATGGCCACGTTCAGGTAGCGCAATTCGCTCGAGGGCTATCCTCGGCAGCCGGTCCGCCTAGCGGACTATCCTTGACGATTCATTTATCACTACGTTTTCGCAAATCCCCGCCGACAGGGCTGCCAGGGTGACTTTCGGGTCTTACACGGCATGCGCAGCTTTGGAACATGGGTCTTTGCGGATGCACTTGAGGCAGACCCATGACCCAGGAAATCGGCGGCTTCGCCGCACTCGGACTTCATCCCAATATTCTCGCCGCACTGACCGCCGTCGGTTACGAAGAGCCGTCGCCGATCCAGGCGCAGGCGATTCCGGTGATCCTCGCCGGCCAGGACATGATCGGCCAGGCGCAGACCGGTACCGGCAAGACCGCCGCCTTCGCCCTGCCGCTGCTGTCGAAGATCGACCCGGCCAAGCGCGAACCGCAGGCGCTGATCCTCGCGCCGACCCGCGAGCTGGCCCTGCAGGTGGCCACCGCCTTCGAAACCTATTCCAAGCAGATGCCCGGCCTCAACGTGGTCGCGGTCTACGGCGGTGCGCCCATGGGCCCGCAGCTGAAGGCCATCCGCCAGGGCGCACAAGTGATAGTCGCCACCCCGGGCCGCCTGGTCGACCACCTGCGTCGCGACGAGAAAGTCCTCTCGACCATCCAGTACCTGGTACTCGACGAAGCCGACGAAATGCTCAAGCTGGGCTTCATGGACGATCTGGAAGTGATCTTCCAGGCCATGCCGGAAAGCCGCCAGAGCGTGCTGTTCTCCGCGACCCTGCCGCATTCGATCCGCGCCATCGCCGAGAAGCACCTGCGCAACCCGCAGCACATCAAGATCGCCTCCAAGACCCAGACCGTGACCGCCATCGAGCAGGCGCACCTGATGGTCCACGCCGACCAGAAGCACGCCGCGGTACTGCGTCTGCTGGAAGTCGAGGAGTTCGATGCGCTGATCGCCTTCGTGCGTACCAAGCAGGCCACCCTGGACCTGGCGAGCGCCCTGGAAGCCAAGGGCTACAAGGCCGCCGCGCTGAACGGCGACATCGCCCAGAACCAGCGTGAGCGGGTCATCGAGTCGCTGAAGGATGGCCGCCTGGACATCGTCGTCGCCACCGACGTCGCCGCCCGTGGCCTGGATGTGCCGCGCATCACCCACGTGATGAACGTGGACATGCCCTACGATCCGGAGTCCTACGTGCACCGTATCGGCCGTACCGGCCGTGCTGGGCGTACCGGTCGTGCTTTGCTGCTGGTGACCCCGCGCGAGCGGCGCATGCTCCAGGTGATCGAGCGCGTGACCGGGCAGAAGGTCGGTGAAGTCAAGCTGCCCAACGGCCAGCAGGTGCTGGATGCGCGGATCAAGAAACTCACTACCAGCCTGGCACCGCTGGTGGCCGACGCCGAAGCCAGTCATGGCGAGCTGCTCGACCGCCTCACCGCCGATATCGGTTGCAGCCCGCGTGCCTTGGCCGCCGCGCTGCTACGCAAGGCCACCAACGGTCAGGCCCTGACCCTGGCCGAAGTCGAGCGCGAACAACCGCTGGTGCCGAACGGCGCGCCGCGTGAGCGTAGCGAGCGCTCCGAGCGTGGCGACAGCCGCGAGCGTCGCGCGCCGATGCCGCTGGGCGAAGGTCGGGCCCGCTGCCGTACCGCGCTGGGCGCGCGTGACGGTATCGCGGCGAAGAACCTGCTCGGCGCGATCCTCAACGAAGGCGGCCTGGCCCGCGAAGCCATCGGCCGCATCCAGGTGCGCGAGAGCTTCAGCCTGGTCGAGCTGCCGGAAGATGGGCTGGAGCGCCTGCTGAGTAAGCTGAAGGACACCCGCGTCGGTGGCAAGCCGTTGAAGCTGCGTCGTTACCGCGAGGATTGATTCTTCGCCGAATGAAAAAGCCCCGCATTGTCGTGATGCGGGGCTTTTTTCTGCCTGGCGGCTTTGTCTAGCGGGCGGTTCAGGCGAAGCTGTAGATATCCATGCCCAGGGCGCCGAGGGTGAAGCCGCTGTGCTCGACCCTGAAGGCGCCGCCGGCGCCGCGGGCGAAGAATAGCGGCAGCAGGTGCTCGTCGCTGGGGTGATTGCGCACGGCATTGGGTGCCTGGCGGCGATAGTCGTGCAGCGCCGCTTCATCATCGCTGGCCAGTTTGGCCACCATCCAGTCGCGGAAGGCTTGTGCCCAGGGTTCGATAACTTCGGGGCCGGCGTGCCAGTCCAGTTCACCGAGGTTGTGGGTGATGCTGCCGGAGCCGATCAGCAGCACGCCCTGCGCGCGCAGGCCGGCCAGGGCGCGGCCGACGCGGGTCTGCAGCTCGGGGCCGAGCTGGCTGGGCAGGGACAGCTGCACCACGGGAATGTCGGCCCGCGGGTACATCAGCGACAGCGGCACCCAGGCGCCGTGGTCGAGCGGGCGCTGCGGGTCGATCCGCGCGGACAGGCCGGCCTGGGCCAGCAGCTCGACGACCTCGCCGGCCAGCGCCGGGCTGCCAGGCGCAGGATATTGCACGGCATAGAGTTCGCGCGGGAAGCCGTAGAAGTCGTGCCAGGTCTCGGGTTGGCTGGCACCGCTGACCGACAGCTCGCGGCTTTCCCAGTGTGCCGACAGCACCAGGATGGCCTTGGGCCTGGGCAGTTCGGCGGCCAGGTGCGCCAGGGCCGGGCCGCTGGCGCCGGGTTGCAGGGCGAGCATGGGGGAGCCATGGGAGATGAACAGGGCGGGCAGCATCGTCGAACTCCTGGGTTAGGATGTCGCCATATTCGCGGCTGTATATATCGATATCCAGTATAAATTATTGGGCATTTTCATCGAATTTTCGGGAGGTAACGGTGCACGCAGATTTCTGGCTGGAGCGCTGGGCGCAGAATCAGATCGGCTTCCACCTGGGCGAGGTCAATCCCTATCTGCAGCGGCATTGGCCAAAGCTGCAGCTGCCGGCGGGGGCGCGGGTGCTGGTGCCGTTGTGCGGCAAGAGCCTGGATCTGACCTGGTTGGCTGCGCAGGGCCATCGGGTGCTGGGCGTGGAGCTGGCCGAGCGGGCGGTCGAGGACTTCTTCGCCGAGCAGGGCCTGCAGGCTGAGGTGCGCGAGCACGGGGCGTTCAAGATCTACCGCGCCGGGGCGCTGGAGCTGTGGTGCGGCGATTTCTTCGCCCTCGGCGCGGCGGATGTGGCCGACTGCAGCGCGCTCTATGACCGGGCCGCGCTGATCGCCTTGCCGCCGGCGCTGCGTGAGCGCTATGCGGCGCAGCTGACGGCCATTCTGCCGGCGGGCTGTCAGGGGCTGTTGATCACCCTGGACTACCAGCAGAGCCAGATGAACGGTCCGCCCTTCGCCGTCAGCGACACCGAGGTGCAGGAACGCTTCGCCGAGGGTTGGCAGGTTGAACAACTGGAGCGGCTGGACGTGCTCAAGGGCAACTGGAAGTTCCTCAAGCAGGGGCTGCAGAGCTTGGACGAGACGGTCTATCGCCTGCGCAAGCGCTGATCGCTCGGCAAGAAAAAGGGCGACCCGCGGGTCGCCCTTTTGGTGTTTCTGGGGTTCAGCGCAGCTGGCGCAGCGCCTCGATTCGCTCTTCCAGCGGCGGGTGGCTCATCAGCAGGCCGGCCAGGCCGTGCTTCAGGCCGCCGTTGATGCCGAAGGCGGTCAGGCTGTCGGGCATGTGCACCGGCACACCCTGTTCGGCGCGCAGGCGCTGCAGCGCGGCGATCATCGCGCCGGTGCCGGCCAGGTGGGCGCCGGCGGCGTCGGCCTTGAACTCACGTTTGCGCGAGAACCACATGACGATGATGCTGGCGAGGATGCCGAGCACCAGTTCGGCGAAGATGGTCGCCAGGAAATAGCCGATGCCGTGGCCTTCCTCGTTCTTCAGGATGGCCTTGTCGACGAAGTTGCCGAAGATCCGCGCGAAGAACATCACGAAGGTGTTCACCACGCCCTGGATCAGCGCCAGGGTGACCATGTCGCCGTTGGCCACGTGGCCTATTTCGTGGGCCAGGACGGCTTTCACTTCATCGGGCGAGAAGCGCTCGAGCAGTCCCTGGCTGACCGCGACCAGTGCGTCGTTGCGGTTCCAGCCGGTGGCGAAGGCGTTGGACTCGTAGGCCGGGAAGATGCCCACTTCCGGCATCTTGATACCGGCGTTGCGGGACAGCTCTTCGACGGTCTGCATCAGCCACTGCTCGTGGCGCGTGCGGGGTTGCGTGATGATCTCGGTGCCGGTGCTCATCTTCGCCATCCATTTGGAGATGAACAGCGAAATCAGCGAGCCGGCGAAGCCGAACACGGCGCAGAACACCAGCAGGCTGCCATAGTTCTGGCCGGTGTAGCGATCGACCCCCAGCAGCTTGAGCGTGATACTGGCGATGATCAGGACCGCCAGGTTGGTGGCCAGGAACAGGAAGATGCGCATCATGGTGTGAAACTACTCCTCACGGGAAAAGACGTGCTGCTTATGCGGGCTATATAAGGGCGCGCCCCCCGGCTCTTCAACCGAGGGACTATTTCAAACTATGTCGCTTGCCCCGGCTAGAGCGCTTTCGAACAGCAGGCGGGTCAGGCGGGCGAGGCGTTCGCCATGCTTTTGCGCGAGGGCTTCGCGCAGCTGGAAGGCCAGGGTGGCATGCACCCGGCGCACGCTCGGCGGCAGCGCTTCGCCTTCGCGCAGGGCGTGGGGCACGCTGCGGCTCAGGCGCAGGAAGCCCTTCTCGCTCAGTACGGCCTGGTCCAGGGCGTCGTAGCCGATGGTCGAGTCGAAGCGCAGGTAGCCTTCCTCGGCCAGCCACAGCAGGGCACCCAGGCAGCCCTGGTGGCGCTTGCTCGGCAGGCCGAACTCGTCCGGCTCCTCGCGGCCGATCAGGTCCTCGACATACAGCGCCACCTTGCGCGGAAAGGCCTGGTAGAGCAGCAGCAGGCCGGCGGCGGCGTCCTTGTAGAAATCGTCGATCTGCAGGTCCATCAGAATTTGGCGACCAGCGCGGTGGGCAGCAGCGGCAGCAGGCGCCCGAGGATCGCCCAGGGCCAGCCGGGGACATAGGCGCTGGCGTGGCGCCGCTCGATGTGCCTGGCGATCAGCGCGGCGCCGCGTTCCACGTCGATCAGGAACGGCCGCTTGGGCATCTCGCGGTTCAGCGGCGTGTCGATGAAGCCTGGCAGGATCAGGCTGGTGTCGATGCCCTTGCCCCGCAGTTCGGCGCGTGCGCCTTGCAGGTAGGCGATCAGGCCGGCCTTGCTCGCCGAATAGGTGGCGGCGTAGGGCAGGCCGCGCTTGCCGGCGACCGAGGCGACGGCGACCAGGTGGCCGTGGCCCTGCTGGCGAAACAGCGCGCAAGCGGCATCCAGGCAGGCGATGGCGCCGATCAGGTTGGTTTCCAGGGTCAGCCTGGCGCGCTCGAAGTGACCGCCGCCGACCTTGCCGTTGAGGGCGATGCCGGCGTTGGCGATGATCCCGTCCAGCCCGCCCAGGGCGTTGGCCGCCAGGCCTACGGCATCCTGGCAGGCGGCGTAGTCGGTGACGTCCAGCGGCAGAACCAGCGCCTTGCGGCCGAAGCGCGCCTGCAGCTCCGCCGCCAGCAGGTGCAGGCTGTCCTCGCGACGCGCCGCCAGGGCCAGGTCGTAGCCCTTGCCGGCCAGCTCGCGGGCCAGGGCGGCGCCGATGCCGGAACTGGCGCCGGTGAGCAGGTAACGTTTGCCCTGGTCCATGGGATCTCCGGTTACTGGCGGTAGCTCTTGAGGAAATTGCCGATGCGCCCGATGGCCTGCTCCAGGTCGTCGATCCGCGGCAGGGTGACCACGCGGAAGTGATCCGGCCACGGCCAGTTGAAGGCGGTGCCCTGGACGATCAGCAGCTTCTCGGAGAGCAGCAGGTCGAGGACGAACTTCTCGTCGTTGTGGATCGGGCAGACCTTCGGGTCGATCCTGGGGAAGGCGTAGAGCGCGCCCATCGGCTTGACGCAACTGACGCCCGGAATGTCGTTGAGCAATTCCCAGGTGCGGTTGCGCTGCTCCAGCAGGCGGCCGTTGGGCAACACCAGGTCGTTGATGCTCTGGTAGCCGCCCAGCGCAGTCTGGATCGCGTGCTGGCTCGGCACGTTGGCGCACAGGCGCATGTTGGCGAGGATGTCCAGGCCCTCGATATAGCTCTGGGCCTTGTGTTTCGGCCCGGAGATCGCCACCCAGCCGGAGCGGAAGCCGGCGACCCGGTAGGACTTGGACAGGCCGTTGAAGGTCAGGCAGAGCACGTCCGGCGCCAGCGAGGCGGTGGCGACGTGCAGGGCTTCGTCGTAGAGGATCTTGTCGTAGATCTCGTCGGAGAACAGCACCAGGTTGTGCTGGCGCGCCAGCTCGACGATGTCTGCCAGCACTTCCTTGGAATACACCGCGCCGGTCGGGTTGTTCGGGTTGATCAGCACCAGAGCCTTGGTGTTGGGGGTGATCTTGGCGCGCATGTCGGCGATGTCGGGGAACCAGCCGGCCTGCTCGTCGCACAGGTAATGCACCGGCTTGCCGCCGGCCAGGGCTACCGCGGCGGTCCACAGCGGGTAGTCGGGCGCCGGGATCAGCACCTCGTCGCTGTTGTTGAGCAGCGCCTGCATGGCCATCATGATCAGCTCGGAGACGCCGTTGCCGAGGTAGATGTCCTCGATGCCGACGCCTTCCACCTGCTTCTGCTGGTAGTACTGCATCACCGCCTTGCGCGCGCTGAACAGGCCCTTGGAGTCGCTGTAGCCCTGGGCGGTGGGCAGGTTGCGGATCACGTCCTGGAGGATTTCCTCCGGCGCCTCGAAGCCGAACGGCGCCGGGTTGCCGATATTCAGCCTGAGGATGCGGTGGCCTTCCTCTTCCAGGCGTTTGGCGTGCTTGAGCACCGGCCCGCGGATGTCGTAGCAGACGTTGGCGAGCTTGTTGGATTTGCTGACCTGCATGTAAGTGATCCCGAAAAGAGGAAACGCCGCGCAATGACGCTGTAAAAGCCTCGATCTGGCGAGCCTTGGCAGCATGTAACGCGGGTGACAGACTGGGGTCGAATGATACGTGGCGGCCTGGCCTTGGCAAAGGTACCGGTCGGGCTTTTTTCAGTTGAGGAGACCTGCCGTGGACAAGCTCGAAAAACCCCTGGAAGCCTGGCGCGAAGAACTCTCGGACACGCAGTACCATGTCTGCCGCCTGGGCGGCACGGAGCGGGCCTTCACCGGCGAATACCATGCCAGCAAGACCCCGGGCATCTACCACTGCGCCTGTTGCGGCACCGCGCTGTTCGACTCCGACGCCAAGTTCGATTCCGGCAGTGGCTGGCCCAGCTATTTCCAGCCGGTGAGCAAGGAGGCGCTCACCAGCCTGGATGACTTCAGCCATGGCATGCACCGCATCGAAGTCAAATGCGCCAAGTGCGATGCCCACTTGGGGCATGTGTTCCCCGATGGTCCGGCGCCGACCGGCTTGCGCTACTGCATCAACTCGGTAGCACTCAAGCTGGTGCCGCGCAGCTAGGCCGACTCAGGCGCATGGTTGCGGCCCGGCGGAGGTTCTGGTGAGGCCTGCTAGGCGGTAACCCCCGGGCGGTGCCGAGCTGGCTTGCGCGGCGCTAGCCGGCGTAGCCGTAACGTCGGGCAATCAGCCGGTCGACGGCCAGTGCGCCCGGCCCCTTGGCGGCGAGCAGCAGCAACACGGCCGCCCAGAGCCCGTGGGTCGGGTAGGCGTCCGGGTAGACGAACAGCTGGATGACCAGGGTCATGCCGAGCAGCGCCAGCGCCGAGAAGCGCGTGGCCAGGCCGAGCAGGATCAGCAGCGGGAACAGGTGCTCGCTGAAGGCGGCCAGTTGCGCGGCCAGCTCCGGCGGCAGCAGCGGCAACTTGTACTCTTCCTCGAACAACGGCACGGCCGAGGCGGATAGCCGGGGCAGGCCGAACTCGAAGGTGCCGGAGACGATATCGATGGCCAGGCCTTCGATCTTGGTCTGCCCGGATTTCCAGAAGGTCGCGGCAATCGCGAAGCGCCCGATGAAAGCCACCAGGCTGTAGGGGATCAGCGCGCACAGGTCGACCGCGCGGGCGATCAGGCGGGTGGGCAGGGTGGCGTGTGCCAGGGACGCATGGTCGGTCATGGGAGTGGCCTTTCGCTGTCGTATGCAAGGTGAGTGATGGCACCTGCGCGCAGCAGGTGGGCCAGGCAGGCGCCGAGCTCGAAGCCGGCGTCGAGGGCGCTGGCCTGTTGCGTGGCGCGGCCCAGGGTCAGCCCCTGCTGCAGGGCTTGAATGAACCGCGCATCGCCTGGGCGGATGCCGAGCACTTCGACCTCCAGGCCGTTGCGCAGCACCAGGGCGCATTGCGCCTGGTACGGATCGACGCCGGCAATTGCCAGTGCGCCTTGGTGGGCGGCCCACAGCGAGACGACCGCGAAGGCCGAATCGAGCAGGCCGAGCGCGGGGTGCAGCTGGAACAGCAGGGCGCCGAGGGTTTCCGGCGCGACCAGGGCCGCCGCCAGCGCATCGCTTGCCAGCGGCGCCGCGTCGGCCGCGTGGTAGGCGCGGATGCGTAGCCATTCGAGGCGCGCCACGTCCGCCAGGTAGGGCAGGCTGGCGGCGGGGGGGAAGCCCTCGACGAACCCGGGGAAGCCGGCGCCGTAGTCGGCCAGGATGCGCGAGCGTGGTGGCGACTGGCGCACATGCACGGCCGCCATGGCGCGGAAGAACTCCTCGCCGACCAGTTGCTGCACCACCGGAAAGCTGACGGCCAGGGCATCGACCAGCGAACTCAGCACATTGTTGCGGTAGACGGCGAAGCGTGCCGCCGGGTCCGAGCCGTTCCAGGCTTTCAGCTGCGGCGGACAGTCCCGCTGCGGGTCGAGCAGGGCGGCGACAAAATCCTCTTGGCTGTTCATGCCGAGGCCTGCTGTCGCGCCGGGCGAGACGCGTCGAGCAGCCTTTGTGCGCGCTGCGCCTCCTGCACCAGCAGGTCCAGGGGCGGGATATGGTTGTCCCGCTCGAGCAGGGTCGGGGTTGCGCCGATCAGTTGCAGCACCTCTGCATAGAGCCGCCACACCGCCTCGTCGACCGGGGCGCCGTGGTTGTCGATCAGCAGGCGCGCGCCTGCCGCGTCGCGGTCTTCGGCGAAGCCGGCGAGGTGGATCTCGCCGACCGCGGCCAATGGCAGGGCGTGCAGGTAGGCCTGGGCGTCCCAGTGCTGGTTGACGCTGGAGACGTAGGCGTTATTCACGTCCAGCAGCAGGCCGCAACCGGTGCGGCGCACCACTTCGCCGATGAACGCGGCTTCATCCATGGTCGAGCCGGTGAACTCCAGGTAGGTCGCCGGGTTTTCCAGCAGCATCTGGCGCTGCAGGCGAGTCTGCACCTGGTCGACATGCTCACAGACCCGCTCGAGCGTCGCGCTGTCATAGGCAAGCGGCAGCAAGTCGTTGAGGAACAGCTCACCATGGCTCGACCAGGCCAGGTGTTCGGAGAAGGCCTGTGGCTGGTAGCGCTCGAGCAGCACGGCGAGGCGCTGCAGGTGCTCGGTGTCGAGGGGCTGCTGGGCGCCGATCGACAGGCCGACGCCATGGATCGACAGGGGATAGCGCTCGCGGATCAGGCCCAGATAGTGATGGAAGGGCCCGCCCGCCACCAGGTAGTTCTCGGCGTGCACCTCGAAGAAGCCGACCGCGGGATTGGCGTCGAGGACCTGCTGGTAATGCTGCGACCTGAGGCCTATCCCGGCCCGCTCGGGAAGCCGGGGCCGGGACGCCGGAGCGCTGTTGGCATCGTGGACTGGCAAGGCGATCATCATCAGCGCTCCTGCAGGGCCGTCAGGACTTCTTCACTTCCTTGAAGGCTTCGAGCTGGCCGAAGCCGCTCGGCGAGGTCGGCGAGGCGGTCTGTGCGCAGGTGCCCTGGGGTACGAACTTCCAGGCGTTGCCCTGGTAGTCGACTTTCGAGGTGCCGGCGCAGGTGGTGCCGGGGCCGGCGGCGCAATCGTTCTTGCCCTTCATGGCGACGCCGAAACATTTCTCGTTGTCCGCCGCGTGGGCGGTCAGCGGCGCGCTGGAGATCGCCAGGGCGGCGCCCAGGGCGAGCGCGAGACCGGCAGCGGAAATAGCCTGGGAGGCGGTGTTTTTCATCGTGGTAGCTCCGTTGTGGCGATTGGGGTGGTGCGGCACGGCTCAGCATAGAACGGCATGCATGATGTTTCTTGCCGATTGCCTGCAAACACAGCCGGTGAATTCAGGGAGGGCCCGGATGCTGGGCGTTTCCCCAATTTGCCGTGCTTACCCCTAGAGACGGAGCTGATCTGGTTTTGTTACAGGCGTGCGCGTACGAAACCGCACGCACTAGCGGATTGGCCTGCTAGTGGCGGCCTTCGAGGTAGGCGCTGTAGTCGGGGATGCGGTACTCGTGCGCCTGTTCCAGCAGCACGCTGCCGAGCAGGTAGTCGGCGCTGCTCTCGTTGCAGGCCACCGGGATGTTCCACACCGCCGCGACCCGCAGCAGCGCCTTGATGTCCGGGTCGTGGGGCTGCGGCTCGAAGGGATCCCAGAAGAACACCAGCATGTCCACCCGCCGCTCGGCGATGCGTGCGCCGAGTTGCTGGTCGCCGCCGAGCGGGCCGCTGATCATGCACTCAATCGGCAGTTGCAGACGCCGGCCGAGCAGCAGGCCGGTGGTGCCGGTGGCCAGCAGCTGGTGCCGGGCCAGCTTGTCGCGCTGGCGCTCGCTCCAGTCGAGGAGGAACTCCTTGCAGTGATCGTGGGCGACCAGGGCGATGCGCTTGCGCGCCGGCAGGGTGGCGGTGGTAAAGCTGATACGGCTCATGCTGGGTTCCTGGATTTGGCTGGGTAGATCCTGTGTTTATGCGCAGGCCTCGCAGGGCATAGGAGCGGGGGGACACCCAGTCCCATGGCTGCGATAGGGCGTGCCTGCAAATAGGCATCGCGGGCATGGCCCGCTCCTACAAGTCCCCTGTTGCCCGTTACGGCGCGGTGCACAGCGCCAGGCAGCTATCCAGCATCCTGTTGGAGAAGCCCCATTCGTTGTCGTACCAGGCCATGACTTTCACCAGCTTGCCGCTGACCTTGGTGTGGTTGGCGTCGAAGATCGACGACAGCGGGTTGTGATTGAAGTCGCAGGACACCAGCGGCAGGCTGTTGTAGCCGAGCACCGGCGAATGCCGGCTGGCAGCCTGGAGCAGGGCGTTGACTTCCTCGGCGCTGGTGTCGCGCTTGACCTGCAGGGTCAGGTCGACCAGCGAGACGTTGATCACCGGCACCCGCACGGCCATGCCGGTGAGCTTGCCGGCCAGTTCCGGCAGCACCAGGCCGACCGCTTCGGCGGCGCCGGTCTTGGTCGGGATCATCGACTGGGTCGCCGAACGGGCGCGGTAGGGGTCGCTGTGGTAGACGTCGGAGAGGTTCTGGTCGTTGGTGTAGGCGTGGATGGTGGTCATCAGGCCCTGCTCGATACCCAGCTCGCGTTGCAGCACCTGGGCCACCGGGGCCAGACAGTTGGTGGTGCAGGAGGCGTTGGAGATAATCTGCATCGACTGGCGCAGAATGGCGTGGTTGACGCCGTAGACCACGGTGGCGTCGGCGCCCTTGGCCGGTGCCGAGATGATCACCTTGCGTGCGCCGGCGGCGAGGTGCGCGGCGGTCTTGTCGCGCTCGGTGAACAGCCCGGTGCACTCGAAGACCACGTCGACCTGGTGGGCCTGCCACGGCAGCTCGGCCGGGTTGCGGATGGCGCTGACGGCGATGCGGTCGCCGTTGACCCACAGGCTCTCCTGCTCGGCCTCGATGCTGCCGTCGAAGATGCCGTGGACGCTGTCGTACTTGAGCAGGTGGGCATTCAGTGCGCTGTCGCCGAGGTCGTTGATCGCCACGACCTGCAGTTGCTGGCGATAATCCTGGGTATAGAGTGCACGGAGCACGTTGCGGCCGATGCGGCCGAAGCCGTTGATTGCGATTCGCAGAGTCATGGATGAGGTCCAATCTTGATTTTTGTTGTTGGAATTACAAGATTATTCTCATAGATGTAGAAATC
Organism: Pseudomonas benzenivorans; assembly: GCF_900100495.1. GTDB lineage: Bacteria > Pseudomonadota > Gammaproteobacteria > Pseudomonadales > Pseudomonadaceae > Aquipseudomonas > Aquipseudomonas benzenivorans. The sequence continues at coordinate 122,724 of NZ_FNCT01000011.1, read as the reverse complement.
AAGCCTTTTAGCTGGCAGTATTTTGTTGTAAACACAAACTGCTGCCGCCCGTTAGTGCGAAAGTCGCGTAGCGACGCCATCCTTATGCCCTTCTCCCTCCGGGAGAAGGTGGCGCGCAGCGCCGGATGAGGGAGGCGGGCTGCCGCGATGGCTTACATAATTAGGGGCGCCCCTGGTGGCAGCCCGCCAGCCTGGAGTCAATCACATGCATCCCCGCGTTCTTGAGGTAACCGACCGTCTGATCGCCCGTAGCCGGGCTACGCGCGAGCGCTATCTGGCGATGATCCGCGCGGCGGCCAGCGACGGCCCGCAGCGTGGCAAGCTGCAATGCGCCAACTTCGCCCACGGCGTGGCGGGCTGCGGCAGCAGCGACAAGCAGACCCTGCGGCTGATGGATGCGGCCAACGTGGCGATCGTTTCCGCCTATAACGACATGCTCTCGGCGCACCAGCCCTACGAGCATTTCCCCGAGCAGATCAAGCAGGCGCTGCGCGAGATCGGCTCGGTCGGCCAGTTCGCCGGCGGTGTGCCGGCCATGTGCGACGGGGTGACCCAGGGCGAGCCGGGCATGGAGCTGGGCATCGCCAGCCGCGAGGTGATCGCCATGGCCACCGCCGTGGCGCTGTCGCACAACATGTTCGACGCCGCGCTGTACTTAGGGATTTGCGACAAGATCGTCCCCGGCTTGCTGATGGGCGCCCTGCGCTTCGGCCACCTGCCGAGTCTGTTCGTGCCGGCAGGTCCCATGCCGTCCGGCTTGTCGAACAAGGAAAAGGCCGACGTGCGCCAGCGCTATGCCGAAGGCAAGGCGACTCGCGACGAGTTGCTGGAAGCCGAGATGGCTGCCTACCACAGCCCCGGCACCTGCACCTTCTACGGCACCGCCAACACCAACCAGCTGCTGATGGAGGTGATGGGCCTGCACCTGCCGGGCGCCTCCTTCGTCAACCCCAACACGCCGCTGCGCGACGCCCTGACCCGCGAGGCGGCGCAGCAGGTCACCCGCCTGACCCGCCAGAGCGGCCAGTTCATGCCGCTCGGCGAGATCGTCGACGAGCGTTGCCTGGTCAACTCCATCGTCGCCCTGAGTGCCACCGGCGGTTCGACCAACCACACCTTGCACATGCCGGCCATCGCCCAGGCCGCAGGCATTCAGCTGACCTGGCAGGACATGGCCGACCTCTCCGCCGTGACCCCGACCCTGGCCCACGTCTACCCCAACGGCAAGGCCGACATCAACCACTTCCAGGCCGCCGGCGGCATGGCCTTCCTCATTCGCGAGCTGCTCGACGCCGGGTTGCTGCACGAGGACGTCAACACCGTGGCCGGCCATGGCCTTTCCCGCTACACCCGCGAGCCGTTCCTCGAGGACGGTCAGCTGGTCTGGCGCGACGGCCCGCGCAAGAGCCATGACGAGAGCGTGCTGCGTCCGGTGGTGCGGCCATTCTCGGCCGAAGGCGGCCTGCGCCTGATGCAGGGCAACCTCGGCCGCGGGGTGATGAAGGTCTCCGCGGTGGATCCCGAGCACCAACTGGTCGAGGCGCCGGCGCGGGTGTTCCACGATCAGCAGGCACTGGCCGATGCCTTCAAGGCCGGCGAGCTGGAACGCGACTTCGTCGCGGTGATGCGCTTCCAGGGGCCGCGCAGCAACGGCATGCCCGAGCTGCACAAGATGACGCCGTTCCTCGGCGTGCTGCAGGATCGCGGCTTCAAGGTGGCGCTGGTCACCGACGGGCGCATGTCCGGCGCCTCGGGCAAGATCCCGGCGGCCATCCATGTCTGCCCCGAGGCGTACGGCGGTGGGCCGCTGGCGCGGGTGCGCGACGGCGACCTGATCCGCGTCGACGGCAAGACCGGCGAGCTGCAGTTGCTGGTGGAGGCCGCCGAGCTGGCGGCGCGCGAGCCGGCGGTCGATGACCTGGTCGATGCCGAAGGCTGCGGCCGTGAGCTGTTCGCCTTCATGCGCCAGGCCTTCAGTTCGGCGGAGCAGGGCGCCAGTGCCTTCACCAGCAGCCTGGAGTCGCGCAAGTGAATCTGGCACTGGTCGGCGACATCGGTGGCACCAACGCGCGCTTCGCCCTGTGGCGCGACCAGCAGCTGGAGTCGGTGCGGGTGCTGGCCACCGCCGACTACCCGGGACCGGAGCAGGCGATCCGTGCCTACCTGAACGAGCTGGGCCTGCCGCTCGGCGCGGTGGATTCGGTGTGCCTGGCCTGCGCCGGGCCGGTCAACGGCGACCTGTTCCGCTTTACCAACAACCACTGGCGCATCAGCCGGGAGGCGTTCTGCCGCGAGTTGCAGGTGCGCGAGTTGCTGCTGGTCAACGACTTTTCCGCCATGGCCCTGGGCATGACCCGCCTGCGCGACGACGAGCGGCGCCTGGTCTGCCCCGGCGTCGCCGAGGCGGACCGGCCCTGCGTGGTGATCGGCCCGGGCACCGGCCTGGGCGTCGGTACCCTGCTGCAACTGGCCGATGGCAGCTGGCTGGCCTTGCCCGGCGAGGGCGGGCATGTCGACCTGCCGATCGGCAGCCCGCGCGAGGCGCGGCTGTGGCAGCAGTTGTATGCCCAGCTCGGCCATGTACGGGCCGAGGACGTGCTCAGCGGCAGCGGCCTGTTGCTGCTGTACCGGGCGATCTGTGCGCTGGACGGGCATGAGGTGCGACTGAATGCTCCGGCCGAGGTGACCGCCGCGGCCCTGGCCGGCGATGAGGTGGCGCTGGCGGTGCTGGAGCAGTTCTGCTGCTGGCTGGGCCGCGCCGCCGGCAACAATGTGCTGAGCCTGGGCGCGCGCGGCGGGGTGTACATTGTCGGCGGGGTGGTGCCGCGCTTCGCCGAGCTGTTCCTGGCCAGCGGTTTCGCCCGCTGCTTGCGCGACAAGGGCCGGATGAGCGACTACTTCGACGGCATCCCGGTGTGGTTGGTGACCGCCGAGTACCCGGGTCTGATGGGCGCGGGTGTGGCCTTGCAGCAGGCGCTTGGACAGTCTTAGGTATTGCGGCTGGTGCTGTTGTGGGAGGGGCTTTAGCCGCGACTCTTCTGTAGCTCGTCGCGGCTAAAGCCCCTCCTACGGGTTTGATGATTTATCACAATAAGGACGGCGGCCCATGAGTCAGCCCGGAAAATCGATCCTGCTGGTCGATGACGACCAGGAAATTCGCGAACTGCTGCACACCTACCTGAGCCGCGCCGGTTTCCAGGTGCGCACGGTCGGCGACGGCGCCGGCTTTCGCCAGGCCCTGTGCGCCGAGCCGGCCGACCTGGTGATCCTCGATGTGATGCTGCCCGACGAGGACGGTTTCAGCCTGTGCCGTTGGGTGCGCGAGCATCAGCGTTTCGCCCAGGTACCGATCATCATGCTCACCGCCAGCTCCGACGAGACCGACCGGGTGATCGGCCTGGAGCTGGGCGCCGACGACTACCTGGGCAAGCCGTTCAGCCCGCGCGAGTTGCTGGCGCGGATCAAGGCCCTGCTGCGCCGTGCGCACTTCAGCCAGGAGCGCGGCAGCGAGGTGCTGACCTTCGACGAGTGGCGCCTGGATATGGTCAGCCACCGGCTGTTCCATGCCGACGGCGAGGAGGTGATCCTCTCCGGCGCCGACTTCGCCCTGCTCAAGCTGTTCCTCGATCATCCGCAGCAGATCCTCGACCGCGACACCATCGGCAACGCCACCCGCGGCCGCGAGGTAATGCCGCTGGAACGCATCGTCGACATGGCGGTCAGCCGCCTGCGCCAGCGTCTGCGCGATACCGGCAAGCCGCCACGGCTGATCCGTACCGTGCGCGGCAGCGGCTACCTGCTGGCGGCGACTGTCACGCCGCACAGCCATGCTTGACTGGCGCCGGCTGCTGCCGATCCCGCGCTCGCTGCTCGGGCGCATGCTGCTGCTGACCCTGCTGGTGGTGTTGCTGGCGCAGGCGCTGTCGAGTCTGATCTGGGTCTCGCAACTGCGCGCCAGCCAGATGGAAGGCCTGCTCACCAGTGCGCGCAGCCTTGCGCAGTCGATGGCCGCCAGCGTCAGCTACTTCCGCTCGCTGCCGCTGGGCTACCGACCGCTGGTGCTCGACCAGCTGCGCAACATGGGCGGCACGCGCTTCTTCGTCTCGCTTAACGACAAGCCACTGAGCATGCAGGTGTTGCCGGAAACCCCGCGCAAGCGCGCGGTGTTGAACGCCGTCGACGCGACCCTGCGCGAGCGCCTGGGCGGCGACCTGGACCTGCTGGTGCAGTTCGTCAGCCCGGACGATCTGCGCATCTTCAACAGTGCCCTGGCGCTCGACCAGTTGCCGCGCTCCTGGGCGCACTACGCCCTCAGCCTGGAGCCGCTGAACCCGCCGGTGCTGGTCACGCAGATCCAGATCGCGCCGAACGAGTGGCTGTACTTGGCCTCGCTGATGCCCGAACCCTACGTCGGCCTGGAGCAGCAGGGCCTACCGGCCCAGCAGCTGTGGTTCATCATCCTCACCAGCAGTTTCCTGCTGCTGTTCATCGGCTTGCTGGTGCACTGGCAGAGCCGGCCGCTCAAGCGCCTGGCGGCGGCGGCGCGGGACATGTCGCTGGGCAGCGAGGTGGAGCCGTTGCCGGAGGCCGGCGGCAGCGAGGTGGTCGAGGTCAGCCGCGCCTTCAACAGCATGCGCGAGCGCATCGGCCGCTACCTGCGCGAGCGCAGCCAGTTGTTCAGCGCCATCTCCCACGACCTGCGCACGCCGATCACCCGCCTGCGCCTGCGCGTCGAGCTGCTCGACGACGAAGAGCTGCAAGCCAAGTTCAGTCGCGACCTGGATGAGCTGGAAATGCTGGTCAAGGGCGCGCTGCAATGCGTCAAGGACACCGACATCCACGAGAACATCGAGCCGGTCGATCTCGGCTACCTGCTGCATTGCGTGATCGAGCCCTACCTGGCGCCGAGCGGCAATGGCCGGGTGACCCTGGACGGCCAGGTGCTCGGCCCCTATCCCGGCAAGCCGCTGGCGCTCAAGCGCTGCATCGGCAACCTGGTCGACAACGCGCTGAAGTACGGCGAACGCGCCCACCTGCATATCGAGGACGATGAGCAGGCCTTCGTCCTGCACGTCGACGACGAGGGCCCAGGGGTGCCGGAGCAGCGCCTGGAGCAGGTGTTCGAACCGCATTTCCGCCTGGCCGGGCAGCAGCAGGGCTACGGCCTGGGCCTGGGTATCGCGCGCAACATCGCCCATAGCCACGGCGGCGAGGTCAGCCTGCGCAACCTGCGCGAGGGCGGCCTGCGCGTGACCCTGAGCCTGCCGCGTTGAACTGGATATGCTGGCAAACATTCCCGGATTTCATTGGGCTACGGTTCTCGGAGATTTCGTAGGAGCGGGCCATGCCCGCGATGCTTTGCAGGCGCGCTCTATCGCGGCCATGGGCCGCTCCTACGTCCGGCAAGGCTTGCACATGAACATAGGGTCTACGGGTTGCCCGCTTTGTAACCAGCCTGTGACCTTTGCGCATCCCTTCGTTACCCGCCACGGCAGCGACCGTGGTTAGACTCTGTTCCAGCGCAAGCACCAGACTTGCCCGTGAATAACAACAAAAAGGTACCGCCCATGAATGCTATCTCTCGCCTGGCCACCGCCGTTTCCCTTGCCTCCCTCATGCCCTTGAGCGCCCTCGCCGGTGAAGTCGAAGTGCTGCACTGGTGGACTTCCGGTGGCGAAAAGCGCGCCGTCGATACCCTGCAGAAGCTGGTCGAAGACCAGGGCCACAGTTGGAAGGACTTCGCCGTGGCCGGTGGCGGTGGCGAAGCGGCCATGACCGTGCTGAAGACCCGTGCCGTTTCCGGCAACCCGCCGGCCGCCGCGCAGATCAAGGGGCCGGACATCCAGGAGTGGGGCGAGCTGGGCCTGCTCGCCGACCTCGACCAGGTGGCCGAGGAGCAGCAGTGGGACAAGCTGTTGCCGGAACAGGTGGTCGAGGTGATGCAGTTCGGCGGCGACTACGTGGCGGTGCCGGTCAACGTGCACCGGGTCAACTGGTTGTGGATCAACCCCGAGGTGTTCGCCAAGGCCGGCGCCACCCCGCCGACCACCCTCGACGAGTTCTTCGCCGCGGCCGACAAGCTCAAGGCCGCCGGCTTCATCCCCCTGGCCCACGGCGGCCAGCCCTGGCAGGACAGCACGGTGTTCGAGGATCTGGCCCTCGGCCTGCTCGGCCCGCAGGACTTCCACAAGGCCTTCGTCGAACTGGACAAGGACATCCTCACCGGGCCGAAGATGGTCGAGGTGTTCGCCGCCCTGCAGAAGCTGCACGGCTACGTGGATGCTAATGCCGCCGGCCGCGACTGGAACAGCGCCACCGCCATGGTGATGAACGGCAAGGCCGGCATGCAGATCATGGGCGACTGGGCCAAGAGCGAGTGGACCGCGGCCGGCAAGGTCGCCGGCAGCGACTACCAGTGCCTGCCGTTCCCCGGCACCCAGGGCAGCTTCGCCTTCAACATCGATTCGCTGGCCATGTTCAAGCTGAGCGATGCGGACAACCGCAAGGCCCAGGAAGACCTGGCGCGCACCGTGATGGGCACCGAGTTCCAGCGCGTGTTCAACCAGAACAAGGGCTCGATCCCGGTGCGTCTGGACCAGGACATGAGCGTGTTCGACGCCTGCGCCCAGCAGTCGATGGCCGACTTCAAGGCCGCCGCCGCCAACGGTGGCCTGCAGCCGAGCCTGGCCCACGGCATGGCCGCCTCCAGCTACGTGCAGGGCGCGGTGTTCGACGTGGTGACCAACTTCTTCAACGACCCCAAGGCCGACCCGCAAAAGGCTGCGCAGCAGCTGGCCGCGGCCATCCAGGCCGTGCAATAGGGTAGGCCGGCCGCCGCTGCGCCGGCGGCCCATTTCCTCAGCGATTCCAGGGTGCCCGTATGGGCGCCGGGGATCCGTGCGCTCGACAAACGCCCTCACCCCCGGCCCCTCTCCCGGAGGGCGAGGGGAGACAAGCCCAACCCAGGAGCCCTGCCATGAGCTCAATCGCAGTTTTTACCAAGGCCTCAAAGCTGGATGCGCTGCAACGCTGGCTGCCCAAGCTGGTGTTGGCGCCGAGCATGCTGATCGTGCTGGTCGGCTTCTACGGCTACATCCTCTGGACCTTCCTGCTGTCGTTCACCGGCTCGCGCTTCATGCCGAGCTACAACTGGGTCGGCCTGCAGCAGTACGCGCGGCTGTGGGACAACGACCGCTGGTGGGTGGCGAGCAAGAACCTGATGCTCTTCGGCGGGCTGTTCATCAGCATCAGCCTGGTGCTCGGCGTGCTGCTGGCGGTGCTGCTGGACCAGCGCATCCGCCGCGAAGGCTTTATCCGCACCATCTTTCTCTACCCCATGGCGTTGTCGATGATCGTCACCGGCACCGCCTGGAAGTGGCTGCTCAACCCCGGCCTGGGCATCGACAAGATGCTCCGCGACTGGGGCTGGGAAGGCTTTCGCTTCGACTGGCTGGTGGACCCGGAGCGGGTGGTCTACTGCCTGGTGATCGCCGCGGTGTGGCAGGCCTCGGGCTTCGTCATGGCGCTGTTCCTCGCCGGCTTGAGAGGGGTGGACCAGTCGATCATCCGCGCCGCCCAGGTCGATGGCGCCAGCCTGCCGGCCATCTACCTGCGCATCGTCCTGCCGAGCCTCGGCCCGGTGTTCTTCAGCGCGCTGATGATCCTCGCGCACATCGCCATCAAGAGCTTCGACCTGGTCGCCTCGATGACCGCCGGCGGCCCCGGCTACGCCTCCGACCTGCCGGCGATGTTCATGTATGCGCATACCTTCACCCGCGGCCAGATGGGCCTCGGCGCCGCCAGCGCGATGCTCATGCTCGGCGCGGTGCTGGCGATCCTGGTGCCCTACCTCTACTCCGAACTGCGAGGCAAACGCCATGACTAGCCGATCCCCTTTGAGCCTCAGCCGGCTGGCGATCTACGCGACCCTGCTGGCGGCCTGCGCGGTCTACCTGATCCCCCTGGTGGTGATGCTGCTGACCAGCTTCAAGAGCCCGGACGACATCCGCACCGGCAACCTGTTGTCCTGGCCCGACGTGATCACCGCGATCGGCTGGCTCAAGGCCTGGGACAGCGTCGGCGGGTTCTTCTGGAACTCGGTGAAGATCACCGTCCCGGCGGTGCTGATCTCGACCCTGCTCGGCGCGTTGAACGGTTACGTGCTGGCCATGTGGCGCTTCCGCGGCTCGCAGCTGTTCTTCGGCCTGCTGCTGTTCGGCTGCTTCCTGCCGTTCCAGGTGGTGCTGCTGCCGGCGTCCTTCACCCTCGGCCAGCTCGGCCTGGCCAACACCACCAGCGGCCTGGTGCTGGTGCATGTGGTCTACGGCCTGGCCTTCACCACGCTGTTCTTCCGCAACTACTACGTCAGCGTGCCGGATGCCCTGGTGCGGGCGGCGCGCCTGGATGGCGCGGGCTTCTTCACTATCTTCGGACGCATCCTGCTGCCGATGTCGATCCCGATCATCATGGTCTGCCTGATCTGGCAGTTCACCCAGATCTGGAACGACTTCCTCTTCGGCGTGGTGTTCGCCAGCGGCGATACCCAGCCGATCACCGTGGCCCTGAACAACCTGGTCAACACCAGCACCGGGGTCAAGGAATACAACGTCGACATGGCCGCGGCGATGATCGCCGGCCTGCCCACCCTGGTGGTCTACATCCTGGCTGGCAAGTACTTTTTGCGCGGGCTGACTGCCGGCGCCGTCAAAGGTTGAGGTAAGAAAAAATGGCAACCCTCGAACTACGCAACGTCAACAAGACCTACGGCAGCGGCTTGCCGGACACCCTGAAGAACATCGAGATCGCGATCGACTCCGGCGAGTTCCTGATCCTGGTCGGCCCCTCCGGTTGCGGCAAGTCGACCCTGATGAACTGCATCGCCGGCCTGGAGGACATCAGCGGCGGCGCGATCCTGGTCGAAGGCCAGGACATCAGCGGCATGAGCCCCAAGGATCGCGACATCGCCATGGTCTTCCAGTCCTACGCGCTGTACCCGACCATGACGGTGCGCGACAACATCGCCTTCGGCCTGAAGATCCGCAAGATGGCCCCGGCCGACATCGACACCGAGGTGGCGCGGGTGGCCAAGCTGCTGCAGATCGAGCACCTCCTGGCGCGCAAGCCCGGCCAGCTCTCCGGCGGCCAGCAGCAGCGGGTGGCCATGGGCCGGGCGCTGGCGCGGCGGCCGAAGATCTACCTGTTCGACGAGCCGCTGTCCAACCTCGACGCCAAGCTACGGGTGGAGATGCGCACCGAGATCAAGCTGATGCACCAGCGCCTGAAGACCACCACGGTCTACGTCACCCACGACCAGATCGAGGCCATGACCCTGGGCGACAAGGTGGCGGTGATGAAGGACGGCATCATCCAGCAGTTCGGCACCCCGCAGCAGATCTACAACGACCCGGCGAATCTGTTCGTCGCCAGCTTTATCGGCTCGCCGCCGATGAACTTCATCCCGCTGCGCCTGCAGCGCCGCGACGGCCAGCTATGGGCCTTGCTCGACTCCGGCCAGGCGCGCTGCGAGCTGCCGCTGGGGGCGATGGAGGAGGGCCTGGAGAGCCGCGAGGTGATCCTCGGCATCCGCCCGGAACAGATCGGCATCGCCCAGGGCGGCGATGGCTCGCTGCCGTCGATTCGTGCCGAGGTGCAGGTCACCGAGCCCACCGGGCCGGATACCCTGGTGTTCGTCGAACTCAACCAGACCAAGGTCTGCTGCCGCCTGGCGCCGGATGCGGCGCCGCAGGTGGGCGCGAGCCTGGAGCTGCAGTTCGAGCCGAGCAAGGTGCTGTTGTTCGATGCGCAAAGTGGCGAGCGCCTGGGGCTGCTCGGCGCTGCGCGGCCCCAGGAGCGCGCCGCCAAGGTCGCGCAGCTCAAGGGTCGCTGAAATCAATCTGGAGGGTGTCAAGGGTTCACGGGTGTCTGCGGTAGGGGCACCGGTGAACTCCGCAAGTGCGTGGTTAAAACAATAACAATTACTGGAGTGGATATGAGAGCAGCAACAAGTTTGGGATTGGTTCTGAGCCTCGGCTATCTGGCGCTGCCGCAGGCGGCCCAGGCCCTGGAGTTCGGCGGCTACGTGCGCAGCGGCGCCGGCAGCGCGGACGGCAATGGCAGCCAGTCGTGCTTCCAGCTGCCCGGCGCCCAGTCGAAATACCGCCTGGGCAACGAGTGCGAGCACTACATCGAGCTGGACCTGCGCGAGGACCTGCTGACCCTGGACGACGGCTCGGTGCTCAGCGTCGAGGGCATGGCGCAGCTGTACAACCAGTACGGCCACACGCCGGAGTTCACCGGCGACTACGGCTTCGCGCGGATGAACCAGATGTATGCCGAATTGAGCAACATGCCGGCGCTCAATGGCGGTTCGTTCTGGGCCGGTCGGCGCTTCTACAAGCGTAACGACATCCACATCAGCGACTTCTACTACTGGAACCAGAGCGCGACCGGCGCCGGCATCGAGGACATGCTGATCGGCGACCTGCGCTACAGCTATGCCTTCTCGCGCAAGGACAGCTACTTTCAGGAACCCTACATCAACCGCCACGACTTCAACGTGGCCGGCTTCAAGAGCAACCCCGGCGGCGAGCTGGAGTTCGGCCTGAGCTATATCGACAAGCCCGACAGCACCGACGCCAACAGCGGCTGGGCGCTCACCGCGCAGCACGTGCAGAGCGATTTCCTCGGCGGCAAGAACAAGTTCGCCCTGCAGTACGGCCGCGGCCCGGGTACCGGCCTGGGCTATACCGGCGACGTCACCCTGGACCGCGACAACAAGAGCTACCGCCTGGTGGAGTTCTTCGACTGGCAGATGACCCCGCGCCTGGGCGGCCAGGTGGAGTTCGTCTACCAGAAGGACGTGCGCCCGGATGGCGACGACCAGGACTGGCTGTCGGTCGGCGGGCGTACCAGCTACGCCTTCACCGAGCAGTTCAAGCTGGTCGGCGAGCTGGGCCACGACCAGGTCGACGCCGTGGACGGCACGCGCAAGCTGACCAAGTTCACCGTGGCGCCGACCTGGTCGCCGGCCGGCCCGGAATTCTGGGCGCGTCCCGAGTTCCGCCTGTACTACACCTATGCCAGCTGGAACCAGGCGGCGCAGCGCGCGGCCAGTCAACTGGCGGCGGGTTCGGCGCTGTCCGACAGCGGCGCCTTCGACACCGCGCGGCACGGCTCGAACTTCGGCGTGCAGGTCGAGTACTGGTGGAAATAAGCCGGTGGCGACTGTGGTGATGAGCAGGGCGCGTGATGGCGCCGATTAAGCCGCGGCGTCTGCCCGGCTCGCCTGCAGCGCAGCCAAGGGATGCCTCGACGCACCCCTTGGCTGCGCTGTTTCCGCTAGCCCATGGCCAAACCCAGCAGTGGCTGACGCATCAGGGTCGCGAGCTGCTGTTGCTCGAGCATTCGCACTTCCAGGCGGCGTTCAGCCGCCAGGGTGGCCAGCTGTTGCATTTCCAGCCGCGCGGCCAACGCCCCTGGCTCTGGTGCGCCAGCCATTGGCCGCAGGGCGGGGCGATTCGCGGTGGGGTGCCGGTGTGCTGGCCCTGGTTCGGCCGCCACCCGAGCGAGAGCGGCTGGCCGTCCCATGGCTGGGCGCGCCTGAGCGACTGGCAGCTGCTCGGCAGCACAGCCGACGAGCAGGGCATGCACCTGCGCTGGCAGCTGGAGCTGTGCGACTGGACGGTGAGCCTCGATGCCGAGCTGGGCGCCGGCTTGAAGCTGCGCCTGAGCACCCGTCACCAGGACAGCGAGCCCTGCCAGCTCAGCCATGCCCTGCACGCCTATTGGCGGGTCAGCGACGTGGCGCGGGTGGCGCTGCTCGGTCTGGATGGCGCCGCGGGCTACGACCTGCTGGCGCGCGCCGACTGCCGCCAGCAGGGCGAGCTGCGCATCGAGGAGGGCTGTCACCGGATCTTCCGCCGCGCCGGCCTGCTGCAGTTGCAGGACCTGGCCTGGCAGCGACGCCTGTGCATCGACACCCGTGGCGGCGCCAACAGCGTGGTCTGGCACCCGGGCAGCCGGCCGCTGACCGATGTCGGCTGGAATGAGGCGCTGGGTTTTCTCTGCGTCGAGGCCGCCAGCTGCGGCGCCGACAGCTTGTGCCTGGTGCCGGGGCAGGAGGCGCGGCTGGAGCTGAAGGCGTGGCTGGAGTGAGGCACGCGAGCTAGTGTGATGTCTCAGAATTACTGTTTCGATGACTCCAGCTCGTAGGGTGCGCGGTGCGCGCCAGGCATCCGCCAGTGGTGCGCACGGCCTAGGCGGCCCCGCGCACCCTACACAGGTCAGCCGCAGCTGCTTGAGCAATGGATTATTGCCCGGCGCCCGGTATCGCGAGAATGCGGTAGGTGCAGCGGCGGTCGCCGGCGAGGAAGTGCTCGACGCGCTCGACCCGGACGTCGTCGCCGAGCACCTCGCGGAACAGCCTCAGCTCGCCGCCGCAGAGCTGGCTGCAGAAGTGCGCGGCCCTGGCGATGGCGCAGTGGTTTTCCACCAGTTCGATGGTCCCGTCCGCGGCCGGCCGGCATTCGGCCATGAAGCCTTCTTCGCAGCGGATCCTCACCAGGGCGGCCACCCGTTGGTCGAGCGGCAGGTCCTGGCGCGGCATCTGCGCGCGGTAGGCGGCCACCTGCTTGCGCGTCCAGCCATCGGTCAGGCGCTCCAGGCCGTCTTCGCCGAACACGCGCTGAGCCACCTGCAGCATGTCGACCGCCAGCCCCGCGTGCCGATCCGGAAAGCGCGCATCGGCCTTGGCCGTCAGCCGCCAGATGCGCGCGGGGCGGCCGAGCTTGCGCGGCTCGTCGCTGAACTCGACCAGGCCCTCGGCAAGCAGGACGGCGAGGTGCTGGCGCACGGCCATGGCCGTCACCCCCAGCTGCTGTGCGACCCGCGCCGTGGCCTGGGGGCCATCGCGCTTGAGCAGGTAGAGCACGCGATCCCGGCCGGAACCGCGGGCCTCGGCATTCTGGCTGGCAGCGCGCATCGGAGTTTCCCTTTCCATACTTAGGAAAGTTCATTATTGACAATCTAGATGCGAGCGTCTAGCTGTTGAATTTGGGGGCTTCGCGCCGGTGGTAACCGAGAGGGGTGCCATGAGTGAATTCGTCAAGGTCGCCCGCGTCGGCGACATCCCTCTGGGCAGCGGCAGGACCGTCTACCTGGGAGCTACGCCGATCGCGCTGTTCAACGTCGACGGTCAGTACTACGCCATCCACAACAGCTGTCCGCACGAGGACGGCCCGCTGGGCGAAGGCACGCTCTGCGGTAGCGTGGTGACCTGCCCGGTGCACGCCTACGAGTTCGACGTGACCAGCGGCGAATGCCTCACCGAAGAGGTCTATCGGGTCGAGCGCTTCGAGGTGCGGGTGGAAGGTGAGGACATCCTGCTGCGGCTGTAGGCGGAGCGGTCGCCGCTCTCAGGCTTTTTGTCGGAGCGGGGGGGCGCCCAGTTCCATTCCCGCGAAGCTTGTGCCGTTCGCGGGCATGGAACTAGGCGTCCCCCCCAGCTCCTACGGGGGTTCTGTGCTGTTCCGAAGCGCGCGTGTCTGCGTTAGTCGCAGGGCAGCGTAACGGCTGGCCGACTCAACCGATTGAGCCCGCCAAATATCCATACTTTGCAAAGTAGATACTTGCTAAATATGCTGTGGAGAGTAAACCTATAGGCAATCGAATCGTCCGCCACGCAGGGACGAGGAGGTAGCGATGCGCACCGACAATGCCAGGATCCGCGAACTCAGCAGCCGTGCCTACAAGTACGGCTTCGTCTCCGAGCTGGACAGCGACGCTGCCCCGCGCGGGCTCAACGAGGACGTCATCCGCCTGATCTCGGCGAAGAAGCACGAGCCGCAGTGGCTGCTCGACTGGCGTCTGAAGGCCTACCGCCACTGGCTGACGATGCGCGAGCCGACCTGGCAGAACGTCCACTACGCGCCCATCGACTACCAGGACATCATCTATTACTCGGCGCCCAAGCCGAAAACCCCGGGGCCCAACAGCCTCGACGAGGTCGACCCCGAGCTGCGCGCGATGTTCGACAAGCTCGGCATCTCGCTGGCCGAGCAGGAGCGCCTGACCGGCGTGGCGGTGGACGCGGTGGTCGACTCGGTGTCGGTGGCCACCACCTTCAAGCGCAAGCTGGCCGAGGTCGGGGTGATCTTCTGCTCCTTCTCCGAGGCGGTGCAGCAGCATCCCGAGCTGGTGCGCCAGTACCTGGGTTCGGTGGTGCCCTACAGCGACAACTTCTTCGCCACCCTGAACTCGGCGGTGTTCTCCGACGGCTCCTTCTGCTACGTGCCCAAGGGCGTGCGCTGCCCGATTGAGCTGTCGACCTATTTCCGCATCAACGCCGCCGATACCGGCCAGTTCGAACGCACCCTGATCGTCGCCGAGGAGGGTGCCTACGTCAGCTACCTGGAGGGCTGCACCGCGCCGATGCGCGACAATAACCAGCTGCACGCGGCGGTGGTCGAGCTGGTCGCCCTGGATAATGCGCAGATCAAGTACGCCACGGTGCAGAACTGGTACCCGGGCGACGCGCAAGGGCGCGGCGGCATCTTCAATTTCGTCACCAAGCGCGGCAAGTGCGCAGGCAGGAACTCGAAGATCTCCTGGACCCAGGTCGAGACCGGCTCGGCGATCACCTGGAAGTACCCCGGGGTGATCCTCCAGGGCGACTACTCGGTCGGCGAGTTCTACTCGGTGGCCCTGACCGCCAACCACCAGCAGGCGGACACCGGCACCAAGATGATCCACGTCGGCCGGCACACGCGCAGCACCATCCTCTCCAAGGGCATCTCCGCCGGCCACGGGCAGAACACCTACCGCGGCCTGGTCAAGGTGCAGAAGGCCGCGACCGGTGCGCGCAACCATACCCAGTGCGACTCGCTGCTGCTTGGCAGCCAGTGCGGCGCGCACACCTTCCCCTATGTCGAGGTGAAGAACTCCAGCGCCCAGGTCGAGCACGAGGCCTCGACCTCGAAGATCAGCGACGAGCAGCTGTTCTACTGCCGCCAGCGCGGCATCCGCGAGGAGGACGCCATCCCGATGATCGTCAACGGTTTCTGCCGCGAGGTGCTCAAGGAGCTGCCGATGGAGTTCGCGGTGGAAGCGCAGAAGCTGCTGGGCGTGAGCCTGGAAGGCTGCATCGGCTGAGCGGAGGTGACCCATGCTGGAGATCAACAATCTGCACGCCAGCGTCGAGGGCCGCGAGATCCTGTGCGGCATCGACTTGCGGATCGAGGCCGGCGAGGTGCACGCGATCATGGGGCCGAACGGCTCGGGCAAGAGCACCCTGGCCCAGGTGCTGGCCGGCCACGAGATCTACCAGGTCAGCGGCCAGGTGCGCTTCCAGGGCCGTGACCTGCTGGCCATGCCGGCCGAGGAGCGCGCGGTCGCCGGGATCTTCCTGGCCTTCCAGTACCCGGTGGAGATCCCCGGGGTCGGCAACCTGTACTTCCTGCGCACCGCGCTCAACGCCGTGCGCCGCCAGCGCGGGTTGGAGGAGCTGGACGCCCTGGACTTCCTCGCTCTGGCCAAGGAGCGCATGGCGCTGGTGGAGATGGACCCGGGCCTGATGAACCGCGCAGTCAACGAGGGTTTCTCCGGCGGCGAGAAGAAGCGCAACGAGATCTTCCAGATGGCGGTGCTGGAACCCAGCCTGGCGATCCTCGACGAGACCGATTCGGGCCTCGACATAGACGCGCTGCGCACGGTCGCCGCCGGGGTCAACGCGCTGCGCCGCGCGGACCGCGCGCTGCTGGTGATCACCCACTACCAGCGCCTGCTCGACTACCTGGTTCCCGATCGCGTCCACGTCATGGCCAACGGCCGGATCGTCCAGTCCGGCGGCAAGGAGCTGGCCGCCGAGCTGGAGCAGCACGGCTATGCCGCCTTCGAGCAGCAGCCGGCGGTGGCGCCCGGAGCCCGGCCATGAACAATGAGACCAGCGTAGCCGGCGCGGCCTTCCTGGCCCGCATCGAACCCAGGCTCGCCAGCCGCCAGCCCGCCTGGCTGCGGGAGCTGCGCCGCACGGCCTGGCAATGGCTGGCCGAGCAGGGCTTCCCCACGGCCAAGGACGAGGCCTGGAAGTACACCCGGGTCGCGCCCATCCTGGCGACCCCGTTCCAGCCGGCCGCGCCGGGCAGCAGTCGACAGCCGTCGGCCGAGAGCCTCGAGCGATTCGCCGGCGATCTCAACGACTCATGCGGCCCGCGCCTGGTGTTCATCAACGGTTTCTTCGCCGCGCCGCTCTCGGCGCTCGAGGGCCTGCCGCCGGGCGTCCGGCTAAGCAACCTGGCCATGCCGTTGCAGGCCGCCGATGCGGCGCTCGAAGCCCGCTTCGCGCACGCCTTTCGCAGCCAGCCGCAGGCCTTCACCGCGCTCAATACGACCCTGGCCGAGGACGGGGCATTCATCCAGATCCCTGCCGATACGACGGTCGAAGCGCCGATCCAGCTGGTGTTTCTCGCGGACGCCGGCGTCACGCCGCTGCTGCTGAGCCCGCGGGTGCTGGTGCAACTGGGCGCCGGCAGCCGCGCGACCCTGGTCGAAAGCCACCTCGGCGGCGGAGGCGAGTGCTACCTCAACAATGCCGTGACCGAGGTGGAGCTCGAGGCCGGTGCCGTGCTGGAGCATTACCAGCTGCAGAACCAGAGCACTGCTGCCTTCCATGTCGCCCTGCTCGACGTGCGCCAGGCCGAGGGCAGCCGCTTCGTCGCGCACTCGCTGGCCCTCGGCGCGGCGCTGGCGCGGCAGGAGGTGCGGGTGCTGCTCGAAGGCGCCGGTGCCGAGGTCGCCCTGCACGGCCTGTACCTGCCGCGCGGCGAGCAGCACCTGGACAACCAGACCTGCATCGAGCACCTGGCGCCGCACTGCACCAGCCGCGAACTGTACAAGGGGGTGATCGACGGGCGCGGCCACGGGGTGTTCGACGGTCGGATCATCGTGCGCCCGGGCGCGATCAAGACCGATGCCGGCCAGACCATCAAGAACCTGCTGTTGTCGGATTCGGCCCAGGCCAACGCCCAGCCGCGCCTGGAGATCCTCGCCGACGACGTCAAGTGCGCCCACGGCGCGGCGGTCGGCCAGCTGGACGAACAGGCGCTGTTCTACCTGCGCTCGCGCGGGATCGCCCTGGCGGCGGCGCGAGCGCTGCTGACCTACGCCTTCGCCAGCGAGATGCTCGAACTGATCCACCTGGCGCCGTTGCGGACGCGGCTGGAGCAACTGGTCGCCGCACAACTGCGCGGCGCGGAGGTGGCGGCATGAGCGAGTTCGAGCACAGCCCGCAGCGGCACGCCAGCCAGGTCGAGCTTGTGTCTGGCTACGACGTCGAGCGCGTGCGCCAGGCCTTCCCGATCCTCGCCCAGCGGATCTACGGCAAGCCGCTGGTCTACCTCGACAGCGCCGCCACCAGCCAGAAGCCGCAGGCGGTGATCGATGCCATGTCGCGTTTCTTCCTGGCGGAGAACGCCAACGTCCATCGCGGCGTGCACTACCTCTCGGTGCGCGCCACCGAGGCCTATGAGCAGGCGCGGGCCAAGGTCCAGGGCTTCCTCAACGCCGAGCGCGTCGAGGAGATCGTCTTCGTCCGCGGCACCACCGAGGCGATCAATCTGGTGGCGCAGACCTACGGCAAGGTGCATGTCCAGGCCGGCGACGAGGTGCTGATCAGCGCCATGGAACACCACTCGAACATCGTGCCCTGGCAGATGCTTTGCGAGCAGAGCGGCGCCCGGCTGCGGGTGGCGCCGATCGACGATGCCGGCGAACTGCTGCTGGACCAGCTGGAGCGGTTGATCGGCCCCAGAACCCGACTGGTGGCCATCAGCCATGTCTCCAACGTGCTCGGCACCGTCAACCCGATCCGCCGCATCGTCGAACTGGCCCACGCCCGCGGCGCGCCGGTGCTGGTCGACGGCGCCCAGGCGGCGCCGCACCTGCAGGTCGACGTGCGCGAACTGGGCTGCGACTTCTATGCGCTGTCGGGGCACAAGATGTACGGCCCCACCGGCATCGGCGCGCTCTACGGCCGCCGCGAGCTGCTCGAAGCGATGCCGCCGTACCAGGGCGGCGGCGACATGATCCTCTCGGTCAGCTTCGAGAAGACCCTCTACAACAAGCCGCCATATCGCTTCGAGGCGGGTACGCCGAACATGGCCGGGGCGATCGGCCTGGGCGCGGCGATCGACTTCCTCGGCGAACTGGGGGCACAGGCCATCGCCGCCCACGAGCAGGCCGTGCTGGCCTACGCGCAGCGGGCGCTGGCGACTGTGCCCGGTCTGCGCCTGATCGGCACCGCGGCGGACAAGGTCGGGGTGCTGTCGTTCGTCCTCGACGACATCCATCCGCACGATATCGGCACCATCCTCGACCGCGAGGGCGTGGCGATCCGCACCGGCCACCACTGCGCCCAGCCGCTGATGCAGCGCTTCGGCCTGGCCGCCACCGCCCGTGCCTCACTCGGCTGCTACAGCAGCGAGCGCGACATCGACGCGCTGGTCGCCGGCCTGGCCAGGGTGCGGGAGATGTTCCGATGAGCGACGAACTGCGCGAGCTGTACCAGGAGGTGATCGTCGACCACGGCCGGCGGCCGCGCAATTTCCACGCGCTGGAGGGCGCGACCCATACCGCGGAGGGCTTCAATCCGCTGTGCGGCGATGAACTGAAGATCTATCTGCGGCTCGCCGACGGGGTGATCGCCGACATCGCCTTCCAGGGCGCCGGCTGCGCCATCTCCCAGGCCTCGGCGTCGCTGCTGACCCTGGCGGTCAAGGGCCAGACGCCGGAGCAGGCGCTGGCGCTGTTCGCCCGCGTGCACGCGCTGCTCACCGAGGGGCCGAACGGGGAAGTGGCGCCCGCCGAGCTGGGCAAGCTGGCGGTGCTCGCCGGGGTCTGGGAGTTCCCGGTGCGGGTCAAGTGCGCCAGCCTGGCCTGGCACACCCTGCGCAGCGCCCTCGAAGGGGGCGACGCGCCGGTCACGACGGAGTAGCTGTCATGTCCATTGAACAACCAACTGAGCAGCCCGGCCCCAGCATCCATATCAGCGACGCGGCCCGGCACACCCTGCGCGAGGCCCTGGCCAAGGGCGGCGGGGGCTGGCTGCGGCTGAGGATCGACGAGCGCTTCGCCCATGAGTTGCTGTTCGAGCCCGGCGCCGAGGGGGATATCGTCGTCGAAACGGACGGCCTCACCCTGCTGCTCGATCCGGCCAGCGCGCGGCGCGCCGAGGGCCTGAGCATCGACTTCGTGCAGGACCTGAGTGGTGCCGGCCTGCGTTTCGACAACCCCAACCAGTCGGGCCGCGATCGGTCGGGCGGCGGGCAGTGGATCGAACTGACCCGGGACTGTGCGGCGAGCCTGATTCCGCGTGGCGAGCAGCTGCGACTGGCGCGGGGCGAGCGGGTACGGCTGACCCAGGCGCTCGGCGGCAGCTTCACGGTCGGCACCGCCAGCGGCCAGCTGGCGCGGATCGCCGGCGACGATGCCGACGCCCTGGGCCGGGAGCTGCCGCCGCCGAACGAGGCGCCAGCGCCGGCCGGGGCTTTCGACCTGCAGCAGGTGCTCGACGCACTGCGCACGGTCTACGACCCGGAGATCCCGGTCAACGTGGTCGACCTCGGGCTGATCTACCAGTGCCAGGCGCAGCCACTGGAAGGCGGCGGCCAGCGGGTGGCGATCAAGATGTCGATGACCGCGCCCGGCTGCGGCATGGGTGACGTGTTGAAAGAGGAGGCGCGGGCCAAGGTGCAGGCGCTGCCCGCCGTCGCCGAGGTCGAGATCGAGCTGGTCTGGGAGCCGCCCTGGGACCCGAGCCGCATGTCCGAGGCGGCCCGCCTGCAGCTCGGTCTGTTGTGAGCTGGTGTTGCGACACGAATGAGCTGTCGCTTTCCGTGGGAGCGGCTTTAGCCGCGATGCTTTCAGCACCTTCAAGGTCTATCGCGGCTAAAGCGGGGTGCCGCCCAGCGGATCGCCGCCCGGCCGCTCCCACGCAAGCCTGGCGTTGAACCGACTTATCATGATTGACGCGACACTAGTGAGGAACCCGCCATGAGCAACCGCCTCGCCAACGAAACCTCGCCCTACCTGCGCCAGCATGCGGAGAACCCGGTCGACTGGTATCCCTGGGGCGAGGAGGCGTTCCGCCGCGCCCTTGAGGAGGACAAGCCGGTCCACCTGTCGCTGGGCTATGCCGCCTGCCACTGGTGCCACGTGATGACCCACGAGTCGTTCGAGGACCCGCAGCTCGCGCGCCTGCTCAATGAGCATTTCGTCAACATCAAGGTCGACCGCCAGGAGCGCCCCGACCTCGACGAGATCTACCAGAAGGTCGTGCAGATGCAGGGGCAGGGCGGCGGCTGGCCGCTGACGGTGTTCCTCACCCCGCAGCGCGAGCCGTTCTTCGCCGGTACCTACTTCCCGCCGCAGGCGGGCTACGGCCGGCCCGGCTTCGCCGAGCTGCTGCGCGGCCTGAGCGACGCCTGGCGGAACAACCGCGCGGCGCTGCAGGGCAACGTCGCACTGTTCCTCAAGGGTTACCAGGCCCTGGATGCGCTGCCGCCGCCGGATGCGGCGCCGCAGCAGGACCCGCCGGCCGCGGCCGCGCACCTGTTCGCCGCGCGCACCGACCCGCAGTACGGCGGCCTGGGCCAGGCACCGAAGTTCCCCAACCCGGCCTGCTACGACCTGGTCCTGCGCCTCTATCAGCGCCTGGGCGAGCCGCAGTTGCTGAGCTCGCTGGAACTGACCCTCGAGCGCATGGCTGCCGGCGGGCTCTACGACCAGCTGGGCGGCGGCTTCGCCCGCTACTGCGTGGACCAGCACTGGACCGTACCGCACTTCGAGAAGATGCTCTACGACAACGGCCAGCTGGTGAAGCTCTATGCCGACGCCTACCGCGCCACCGGCAAGCCGGCCTGGCGCGCCGTGTTCGAGGAGACCATCGGCTACGTCCTACGCGATCTGACTCATCCCGAGGGCGGCTTCTACGCCAGCGAGGACGCCGACAGCGAGGGCGAGGAGGGCAGGTTCTACGTCTGGACCCCGGCGCAGGTGCAGGCCGTGCTCGGCGACGCAGACGCCGCGCTGGCCTGCCGCGCCTATGGCGTGAGCGCGGCGGGCAACTTCGAGCACGGCGCCACGGTGCTGCAGCGCGCCGCCGTGCTGTCAGCCGAGGAGCAGGCACGTCTGTCCAGACTGCGCGCCAAGCTGCTGGCCGCACGGGCCCGGCGCGTGCGTCCGGGATGCGACGAGAACATCCTCACCGGCTGGAACGCGCTGATGATCCAGGGTCTCTGCGCCGCCTACCAGGCCAGCGGCACCCAGGGCCACCTGGACGCCGCGCGGCGCGCCGCCGACTTCCTCGAGGCGCACCTGTCGACGCCGGAGGGCGGCCTGTACCGCGCCTGGCGCGAGGGCAGGGCCAAGGTGGCGGGCTTCCTCGAGGACTACGCCTTCCTCGCCAACGCGCTGCTCGATCTGTACGAGTGCGCCTTTGAGCGGCGCCATCTGGAACGCGCCTCCCGCCTGGTCGAGCTGATCCTCGCGAAGTTCTGGGACGACGGCCTCTACTTCACCCCCAGCGATGGCGAGCCGCTGCTGCACCGGCCGCGCGCAGCCCACGACGGGGCCTGGCCCTCGGGCACCTCGAGCAGCCTGTTCGCCTTGCTGCGGCTGTTCGAGCTGAGCGGCTGCGAGCTCTATCGCGAGCGCGCCGAGCAGGTGCTGGCGATGTACCGCGGCGCGGCCGCGCAGGACCCCTTCGGCTTCGCCCACCTGTTGGCGGCGCAGGATTTCGCCGAGCGCGGCCCGCTCGCCATCGTCATCGCCGGTGAACGCGGCGCCGCCCGCGCCCTGGCGCGCAGCCTGCAGCCGCTCTACCTGCCGGCCCGGGTCCTGGCCTTTGCCGAGGATGTGCCGATCGGCGCCGGCCGGCAGCCACTGGCGGGGCAAGCCACCGCCTATCTGTGCCGCAACCGCACCTGCGAAGCCCCGCTGACCAGCGCCGCGGCGCTGGTCGAGCGCTGCCGGCGCACCTAGTGTGCCGGCTCAGAATTACTGTTTCGATGACTCCGGTTCGTAGGGTGCGCCGCGCGCACCAGGCACCCGCTTGCCCTTGGTGCGCACGACCTGGGCGGCCCCGCGCACCCTACACAGGTCAGTCGCAGCTGCTTGTGCAATGGTTTATTGCAAGACAGCACACTAGCGGCTGGCCGCATTCCCCCATTCGCCGCCCACCCAGGGCGCGCCGGTGCTCTGGCGGCTCAGCCTCTGCCTGCGCCAGGATCTTGCGCACCGGTCATGGGACGGTGCCGTCTGTGTGTCGATGTCGGTAATGTTGTTTTTATTACTACATTAGGCCTTGATTAATCTTTGTTTGCGGGTTATCTATAGTCTGGTTTGGCAAAGCAACAACTTTTTCCGCTGTTCTCGCCGCCGTCTTCGGGATCTTGCCGGCGAGTCGCTGCCAAGCCCTTGCTTTTCCATGGAAAACCCGCCTTCGAGGAACCTGAGCTATGCGCCGAAGAACAAAGATCGTGGCCACCCTGGGGCCGGCCACCCAGAGCCCTGAAGCGATCGAGGGCCTGGTGGTGGCCGGTGTCGATGTGGTGCGCCTGAACTTCTCCCACGGCAGCGCGCATGAGCACATCGAGCGGGCCCGCCTGGTGCGGGAGATGGCGCGCAAGCACGGGCGTTTCGTCGCCGTACTGGGGGACCTGCAGGGGCCGAAGATCCGCATCGCCCGCTTCGCCCAAGGCAAGGTGCAGCTGCGCAAGGGCCAGGCCTTCGTCCTCGACGCCGCGCTGGACAAGAACGCCGGCGACGAGCAGGCGGTGGGCATCGATTACGAGGCGCTGATCAGCGACAGTCGTCCGGGCGACATTCTGCTGCTGGATGACGGGCGCATCGAGCTGGAGGTGAAGCGGGTCGAGGCGACTCGTCTGCTCTGCGAGGTGCTGGTCGGCGGGCCGCTGTCGAACAACAAGGGCATCAACCGCAAGGGCGGCGGGCTGTCGGCCGCGGCCCTGACCGAGAAGGACTGCCTGGACATCCAGACCGCGGCCGACATGCAGGTCGACTACCTGGCGGTGTCCTTCCCGCGCGACGCCGCCGACATCAAGTATGCGCGCCGCCTGCTGCGCGAGGCCGGTGGCGAGGCCGGGCTGATCGCCAAGATCGAGCGTGCCGAGACGGTCAACGACCTGCAGGTGCTGGATGCCATCATCGAGGCCTCCGACGGGGTGATGGTGGCCCGCGGCGACCTCGGCGTGGAGATCGGCGATGCCGAGCTGGTCGCGGTGCAGAAGCTGATCATCGAGCGCGCCCGCACCCTCAATCGCGTGGTGATCACCGCGACGCAGATGATGGAGTCGATGATCACCCAGTCGATGCCGACCCGCGCCGAGGTGTTCGACGTGGCCAACGCCGTGCTCGATGGCACCGATGCGGTGATGCTCTCGGCCGAGACCGCCGCCGGCGCCTATCCGATCGAAACCGTCGAGGCCATGCGCCGGGTGATAGTCGGGGCGGAAAAGCATCCGCAGGCGCACCGCTCGCGGCACCGCATGGACGACGTATTCCACAAGATCGACGAGTCGATCGCCATGGCGGCGATGTATGCGGCCAACCACCTGCACGGGGTCAAGGCGATCATCTGCATGACCGAGAGCGGCGACACGCCCCGGCTGATGTCGCGGATTCGCTCGCACCTGCCGATCTACGCCTTCTCGCGCAACCCGCGCACCCAGCATCGCGTGGCGCTGTTCCGTGGCGTGCAGACCATTCCGTTCGACAGCGACAGCTTTTCGGTCGACGAGGTCAACAGCCGCGCGGTCGACGAGCTGCTGCGGCGTGGCGTGGTGGCCGACGGCGATCACGTGCTGATCTCGCGCGGCGACTACGCCAATGCCCAGGGCGGCACCAACTGCCTGCGGGTGATCCGCGTCGGCGACCGCATTTACTAAGCGAGGAGGCCTGCATGAACACTTCCAGTATCCACAACGAACGCACCGCGCTGGCTCCGCCGGCCGAGCCCGAGTGGCCGCGGGATTTCGATTTCCGCGAAGCCTACGCTGAGCAGCGTGAACTGCTCGGTGCCGCGCCTGTCGCGCCAACGACTGCAAGCGTTTCCCCGGAGAGCCAGAGCAATGACTGACAGCCTGATCCAGCAGGTAAGCGCCCGCGAGATTCTCGACTCGCGCGGCAATCCGACCGTCGAGGCGGTGGTGACCCTGGCCGGTGGCGCCGTGGGCGTTGCCAGCGTGCCGTCCGGCGCCTCCACTGGCAGCCGCGAGGCGCTCGAGCTGCGCGATGGCGGTGCGCGCTACCTGGGCAAGGGCGTGCTGCGCGCGGTGGCCAACGTCAACGGGCCGATTCGCCAGCGCGTGCTCGGCCTGGATGCGCTGGCGCAGCGCGAAGTCGATGCGGCGATGATCGCCCTGGACGGCAGCGAGAGCAAAAGCGCGCTGGGCGCCAATGCGATCCTCGCGGTGTCGCTGGCCACCGCCAAGGCGGCCGCCGCGGCGCAGGACATGCCGCTGTACGAGCATCTGGCGGCGCTCTATGGCCAGCCCGGAAAATTCAGCCTGCCGCTGCCGATGATGAACATCCTCAATGGCGGCGAGCATGCCGACAACAACGTCGACATCCAGGAATTCATGATCCAGCCGATCGGCGCCGGCTCGTTCAAGGAGGCGCTGCGCATGGGTGCGGAAGTCTTCCACACGCTCAAGCAGGTGCTGCGCGAGCGCGGCCTGGGCACCGCAGTGGGCGACGAGGGCGGTTTCGCGCCGTCGCTGGCCAGCAACGAGGAGGCGCTGGTGGTCATCCAGGAGGCGGTGCTGCGCGCCGGCTACGAGCTGGGCAAGGACATCAGCCTGGCGCTGGATTGCGCGGCCTCCGAGTTCTACCGCGACGGCCGCTACGTGCTGGCCGGCGAGGGCCAATCCTTCGACTCCCGGGGCTTTGCCGACTACCTGGCCGGGCTGTGCCAGCGCTACCCGATCGCCTCGATCGAAGACGGCATGGACGAAAGCGACTGGGACGGCTGGGCCTACCTGACCGAACGGCTGGGCCAGCGCGTGCAACTGGTCGGCGACGACCTGTTCGTCACCAACAGCAAGATCCTCAGGGAGGGCATCGCGCGCGGCATCGGCAATTCGATCCTGATCAAGTTCAACCAGATCGGCAGCCTCAGCGAGACCCTCGACGCCATCCGCATGGCCCAGGATGCCGGCTACACCGCGGTGATCTCGCACCGCTCCGGCGAGACCGAGGACACCACCATCGCCGACCTGGCGGTGGCCACCTGCGCCGGGCAGATCAAGACCGGCTCGCTGTGCCGCTCCGACCGGGTCGGCAAGTACAACCAGTTGCTGCGTATCGAAGAGGCCCTGCAGGGGCGCGCCACCTTTTCGTTTGGCCGATGACCAAGAGGTAATGCCATGACCACCGCTAACCGTCTCAACAGCCTGTTTCCGCGTTTGGCCGAGATTCCCGAGCAATACCGTCCCGCTGAGCCGATCGAGCAGCGCGACTACCTGGTCGATGGCCAGCTGCGCACCTGGGAGGGGCCGCTGGCCACTGTGCGCAGCCCGGTATTCCTGGCCAGCGAGGAGGGCGACCGCCAGGTGATCCTCGGCAGCACCCCGCAGCTCGACGCCGAGGCGGCGCTGGTCGCCCTGGATGCCGCGGTGCGCGCCTACGCCAACGGCCAGGGCGCCTGGCCGACCATGCGCGTGGCCGAGCGCATCCAGCATGTGGAGGCGTTCCTGGCGCGCATGCGCGAGCAGCGCGAGCCGGTGGTCAAGCTGCTGATGTGGGAGATCGGCAAGAACCTCAAGGACTCGGAGAAGGAGTTCGACCGCACCTGCGACTACATCGTCGACACCATCGGTGCGCTCAAGGAGCTGGATCGCCGTTCCAGCCGCTTCGAGCTGGAGCAGGACACCCTCGGGCAGATCCGCCGCGTGCCGCTGGGCGTGACCCTGTGCATGGGGCCGTACAACTATCCGCTGAACGAGACCTTCACCACCCTGATCCCGGCGCTGATCATGGGCAACACCGTGGTGTTCAAGCCGGCCAAGTTCGGCGTGCTGCTGATCCGCCCGCTGCTCGAGGCGTTCCGCGACAGCTTCCCGGCCGGGGTGATCAACGTGATCTACGGCAGCGGCCGCGAGACCGTCAGCGCGCTGATGGCCAGCGGCAAGGTCGACGTGTTCGCCTTCATCGGCACGCACAAGGGCGCCAGCGACCTGAAGAAGCTGCACCCGCGCCCACACCGCCTGCGCGCGGCGCTGGGCCTGGACGCGAAGAATCCGGGGATCGTCCTGCCGCAGGTCGACCTGGACAACGCGGTGAGCGAGGCGCTCACCGGCGCGCTGTCGTTCAACGGCCAGCGCTGCACCGCGCTGAAGATCCTCTTCGTGCACGAGGAGGTGGTCGACAGCTTCCTCGACAAGTTCAACGCCAAGCTCGCCGCGCTCAAGCCGGGCATGCCCTGGGAGCCGGGCGTGGCCCTGACGCCGTTGCCCGAGGCGGGCAAGGCCGACTACCTCAAGGCGCTGGTGGCCGATGCGCTGGACAAGGGCGCGCGGGTGGTGAACGCCGGCGGCGGCGAGTCGCGCGAGTCGTTCTTCTATCCGGCCGTGCTCTACCCGGTGAGCGCGCAGATGCGCATCTACCAGGAGGAGCAGTTCGGCCCGCTGGTGCCGGTGGTGCCCTACCGCGACCTGCAGACGGTGATCGACTACGTGCTGGATTCCGATTACGGCCAGCAACTGAGCCTCTTCGGCAACGACTCGGCGCAGGTCGGGCGGCTGGTCGATGCCTTCGCCAACCAGGTGGGGCGGATCAACATCAACGCCCAGTGCCAGCGCGGGCCGGACAGCTACCCGTTCAACGGACGGAAGAACTCGGCCGAGGGCACCCTGTCGGTGCATGACGCGCTGCGGGTGTTCTCCATCCGTACCCTGGTGGCGACCAAGTTCCAGGAGAGCAACAAGGCCCTGGTCAGCGAGATCATCCGCAACCGCGAGTCGAGCTTCCTGACCACCGACTACATCTTCTGAAGGGGCGGGCGATGACCACTCGGAGCCTGATCATCCTCGACGGCATCGGCCTGCGCCAGGAGGCCGAGGCCAATGCCTTCGCCGCCGCGCACACGCCGACGCTGGATGCGCTGTTTGCGCACTATCCGCATAGCCGGATCGCCACCTCGGGGCTGGCCGTCGGCCTGCCCGAGGGGCAGATGGGCAACTCGGAAGTCGGGCACATGAACCTCGGCGCCGGGCGCGTCGTCTACCAGAGCCTGACGCGCATCGACCAGGCCATCGCCGACGGCGAGTTCGCGGCCAATCCGGCGCTGCTCGAGCTGCTGGACGGGGCGCAGATGCGCGGTGGCGCGGTGCACCTGCTCGGCCTGCTGTCGCCGGGCGGCGTGCACAGTCACGCCGAGCAGATCGTCGCGGCCTGCCAGGTGCTGGCCGAGCGCGGCATCCAGCGCTTCTATGTGCACGCCTTCCTCGATGGTCGCGACACCCCGCCGAAGAGTGCCCAGGCCTCCATCGCGGCGCTCGAGGCCGAGTTGACGGCGCTGGGCAAGGGGCGCATCGCCTCGCTGATCGGCCGCTACTACGCGATGGATCGCGACAATCGCTGGGAGCGCATCGAGGCGGCGCATGCCCTGATCGTCGACGGCCGCGGCGAATTCCACGCGGCGAGCGCCGAGCAGGGGTTGCAGGCGGCCTACGCGCGCGGCGAGTCGGACGAGTTCGTTCGCGCCACCGTCATCGGCCAGCCGGTCCGGGTGGCGGCGGAGGATGCGCTGATCTTCATGAATTTCCGCCCCGACCGGGCGCGGCAGTTGAGCCAGGCGTTGATCGAGCCTGAGTTCGCCGGCTTCGCGCGGCGCCAGTTGATCGACAAACAGCGCCTGCTGACCCTGACCCGCTATTCGGAACGACTCGACGGGCCTTGCGCCTTTCCACCGCAAGCGCTCGACAACAGCCTGGGCGAGTACCTGGCGGCGCTGGGCAAGACCCAGCTGCGCATCGCCGAGACGGAGAAATACGCCCACGTCACCTTCTTCTTCAATGCTGGCCGCGAGCAGCCGTTTGCCGGTGAAGAGCGCATCCTGATCCCCTCGCCGAACGTGGCGTCCTACGACCTGCAGCCGCAGATGAGCGCGCCCGAGCTGACCGAGCGGTTGGTCGCGGCGATCCACAGTCGGGCCTTCGACCTGATCGTGTGCAACTACGCCAACGGCGACATGGTCGGCCACACCGGCTCCTTCGCCGCCGCGGTGCAGGCGGTCGAGGTGCTGGATGCCTGCCTGGCCCGGGTGGTCGAGGCGACCCTGGCGGCCGGCGGCGAGTGCCTGATCAGCGCCGACCACGGCAACGTCGAGCAGATGCTCGATGCTGCGTCGGGGCAGGTGCATACCGCGCACACCCTCAATCCGGTGCCGCTGATCCTGGTCGGCGGCCGGGCCGGGCAGTTCCGGCTCAGGGACGGTCGGCTGTGCGACATCGCGCCGACCCTGCTGGAGCTGATGGACCTGGCGGTGCCGGCGGAGATGGATGGGGAGTCGTTGTTGGTGAGCGGTTAACGGCGGCTGTGGTGCGCGCGGCCGCCTGGGCTGTGCGCACCGCCCGGGCCGGGTGCCTGGTGCGTACGGCGCACCCTACGGGCCGGGGGCGGGCTAGCCGAGTTCCTCGTCGGCCGGATAGCGGCTGGCGTTGAGGCTTTCCTTGATCTTGCGCAGGTGCGGCTGGAAGTCCACGCCGCGGCGCAGGGTCATGCCGGTGGCCAGCACGTCGAGCACGGTGAGCTGGATGATCCGCGAGGTCATCGGCATGTAGATGTCGGTGTCCTCCGGCAGCGGGATGTCCAGGCTCAGGGTGCTGGCCTTGGCCAGCGGCGAGCCGGCGGCGGTCAGACCGAGCACCGAGGCGCCGTTCTCCCGCGCCAGGCGCGCCACCTCGACCAGCTCGCGGGTGCGCCCGGTGTAGGAGATGATCACGAACAGGTCGCCGGTATGCGCCACCGAGGCCAGCATGCGCTGCATCAGCACGTCGGCGTGGGCCGAGACCGCGAGGTTGAAGCGGAAGAACTTGTGCTGTGCATCGAGGGCTACCGGTGCCGAGGCGCCGAGGCCGAAGAAGTGGATCTGCCGGGCCTGGATCAGCAGGTCGACGGCGCGGCTGATCAGTTGCGGGTCGAGCGACTGGCAGGCGCTATCCAGCGAGGCGATGGCGCTGCCGAAGATCTTGCGGGTGTAGGCCTCGGGGCTGTCGTCGGCTTCCACCGCGCGGCTGACATAGGCGGCGCCGCTGGCCAGGCTCTGCGCCAGCTGCATTTTCAGCTCGGGGTAACCGTTGACGTTGAACGAGCGGCAGAAGCGGTTGACCGTCGGCTCGCTGACCTGGGCGGCTTGCGCCAGGGCGGCAATACTGAAGCGGGTGGCTTGCTGCGGGTTGCGCAGAATCACCTCGGCGACTTTGCGCTCGGCCTTGTTCAGGCTGTCGAGACGGCTCTGGATCTGCTCCAGAAGGTTTCGCACGCGATCCATTTATCTTCCTCAGGCGAGCGATGAAAGCGATGAAAATGCCGGTCTATCGTACTGATGGTCCCGGGTCGCGACCACCTGAATGTGTTTTTTGTCGAAATGTTGTTTTTATTACAACATGCAACCTTGATTATTCCCCGTCAACCGGGTATTTCTAGCGTAACTTGATAAAAGAACAAACATCATGCCATCGATAACCGTTGAACCCTGTACTTTTGCCTTGTTCGGTGCGCTGGGTGACCTGGCCTTGCGCAAACTCTTTCCGGCGCTCTACCAGCTCGATCGCGCGGGCTTGCTGCACGCCGACACGCGGATCCTCGCCCTGGCCCGCGAGAGCGGCGACGCCGAGCAGTACCTGGCGGCGATCGACACCCATCTGCGCCGCTACGTGCCGGCCGGCGAAGTCGATGCGGCGGTGCTGCAACGCTTCCAGGCGCGCCTGTGCTACCTGAGCATGGATTTCTTCGAGACCGATGACTACGCCGCGCTGGCCGAACAGGTCGGCGCTGCGCAGTCGCTGATTGCCTATTTCGCCACGCCGGCCTCGGTCTACGGCGGCATCTGCGCCAACCTGGCCCAGTTCGGCCTGGCCGAACGCACCCGGGTGGTGCTGGAGAAGCCCATCGGCCACGACCTGGCGTCCTCGCGGGCGGTGAACGATGCGGTCGCGCAGTATTTCCCGGAAACCCGCATCTACCGGATCGACCATTACCTGGGCAAGGAGACGGTGCAGAACCTGATCGCCCTGCGCTTCGCCAACAGCCTGTTCGAAACCCAGTGGAACCAGAACCACATCTCCCACGTCGAGATCACCGTGGCCGAGAAGGTCGGCATCGAGGGCCGCTGGGGCTACTTCGACCAGGCCGGGCAGCTGCGCGACATGATCCAGAACCACCTGTTGCAACTGCTCTGCCTGATCGCCATGGACCCGCCCAGCGACCTCTCCGCCGACAGCATCCGCGACGAGAAGGTCAAGGTGCTCAAGGCGCTCGAGCCGATCACCGCTGCCCAGCTCGGCCGCCAGGTGGTGCGTGGCCAGTACGTCGCCGGCAGCAGCGACGGCAAGGCGGTGCCGGGTTACCTGGAAGAGGAGAACTCCAATACCCAGAGCGACACCGAGACCTTCGTCGCCCTGCGCGCCGACATCCGCAACTGGCGCTGGGCCGGCGTGCCGTTCTACCTGCGCACCGGCAAGCGCATGGCGCAGAAGCTGTCGCAGATCGTCATCCACTTCAAGGAACCGCCGCACTACATCTTCGCCCCGGAGCAGCGCCAGTTGATCGGCAACAAGCTGATCATCCGCCTGCAGCCGGACGAGGGCATCGCCCTGCAGGTGATGACCAAGGACCAGGGCCTGGACAAGGGCATGCAGCTGCGCAGCGGCCCGCTGCAGCTGAACTTTTCCGACACCTACCGCAGCGCGCGGATTCCCGACGCCTACGAGCGCCTGCTGCTGGAGGTGATGCGCGGCAACCAGAACCTGTTCGTGCGCAAGGACGAGATCGAATCCGCCTGGCAGTGGTGCGACCAGTTGATCGCCGGCTGGAAGCAGCTCGGCGATGCGCCGAAACCCTATGCCGCCGGCACCTGGGGGCCGATGGGCTCGATCGCCCTGATCACCCGCGACGGGAGGACCTGGTATGGCGATCTCTGATCTCGACCTGCCGCTGGGCGTGCTGGCGCGCAGCCTGAGCAATCCACCGCAGCTCGCCGAGGCCCTGGCCGAGGCGGTGGCCGCAGCCCTGCGCACGGCGATCGACAGCCGCGGCACGGCGACCCTGGTGGTGTCCGGCGGGCGCAGCCCGATCGCCTTCTTCGAACGCCTGGCGCAGCAGCCGCTGCCCTGGTCGCGGGTGGTTATCAGCCTGGCGGACGAGCGCTGGGTGCCGGTCAACCACGCCACCAGCAACGAAGGCCTGGTGCGCCGCCACCTGCTGCGCGGCCCGGCCGCCGCGGCGCGCTTCATCGGCTTGTACCAGGTCGCCAGCAACCTCGAACAGGCGGCGCTGAAGGCCGAGCAGGCGCTGGCCGAGCTGCCACCGATCGATGTGCTGGTGCTGGGCATGGGCGACGACGGCCATACCGCCTCGCTGTTCCCGGACAGCCCGAACCTGGACGAGGCCTTGCGCGCCGACTGTCCGCGCCGCTGCCTGCCGCTGCTGGCGCCCGGCGTGCCGCACCAGCGCCTGAGCCTGACCCTGCCGCTGCTGGCATCCGCACGTTTGCCGCTGCTGGCCATCCAGGGCCAGGGCAAGCTGGCGACCCTCAGCGAAGCCCTGGCGCAGGGCGAAGTGGCGAGCATGCCGATTCGCGCCTTCCTGCATTCCCCCCTCGAGATCTACTGGTGCCCCTAGGGCCGAAGGACCAGCCGACATGACCACGAACGACAACAGCCTGCAAACCCGCATGGCCGAGAAAATCGCCCAGATCGACAGCCTCTGCGCCCGTGCGCGGATCATGCCGGTGATCACCATCGCCCGCGAGCAGGACATCCTGCCGCTGGCCGATGCCCTGGCCGCCGGCGGCCTCGGCGTGCTGGAAATCACCCTGCGCTCGGAACACGGCCTGACCGCCATCCGCCGTCTGCGCGAGGAGCGCCCGGAACTGTGCGTCGGTGCCGGCACCGTGCTCGACCGGCAGATGCTCGCCGCCGCGATCGAGGCCGGCGCGCAGTTCATCGTCACCCCGGGTTCCACCGCCGAGCTGCTGCAGGCCGGCCTGGAGAGCGACGTGCCGATGCTGCCGGGCACCAGCAGCGCCTCGGACATCATGCTCGGCTACGCCCTTGGCTACCGCCGCTTCAAGCTGTTCCCCGCGGAAGTCTGCGGCGGCGTCGCGGCGCTCAAGGCCCTCGGCGGCCCGTTCGGCGGCGTGCGCTTCTGCCCGACCGGCGGCATCAATCCGGACAACCTGCAACGCTACATGGCGCTGCCCAACGTGATGTGCGTCGGCGGCACCTGGATGTTCGACAGCCAATGGGTCAAGAACGGCGACTGGGCGCGCATCCAGCAGGCCAGCGCCGAGGCCCTGCAGTTGTTGGAGTGAGCTGCCGGCGGAGAGTGGGTAGGGTGCGCCATGCGCACCATCCCATGAGCGCAGCGTGCCCATTGGTGCGCACGGCCTAGGCGGCCCCGCATACCCTACGGGCGTTCGCCCGACTCTTTACTGGAACTAGCATGAATCAACCACCGATCGAGCAGCCGCTGCTGCTCGGCATGATGCGCCTGCTCGACTACCCCGAGCTGGCCACCCCGCAAGGCCTGCTGGCTTTCGTCGAGCGCTGCGTGGAACGCGGCCTGAATGGCTTCGATCACGCGAATATCTACGGCCTCGGCCAGTGCGAATCGCGCTTCGGCGAGGCCTTGCGCCTGCGGCCCGGGTTGCGCCGGCAGCTGCAACTGATCAGCAAGGCCGATATCGTGCCGGCGGCGCAGGACGGCTCGCGCTGGCGGGTCAAGCACTACAACACGGGCGCGGCCTACCTTACCGAGGCGGTCGAGGCGTCGTTGGCGCGCCTGGGCGTCGAGCGTCTGGATGGCTTCCTGCTGCACCGGCCCGATCCGTTGCTGCAGGCCGATGAAGTGGTGCGCGCCCTGCAGGCCCTGGTCGAGAGCGGCAAAGTCGGCTGGCTGGGGCTGTCCAACGCCGAGCCGCTGCATTGGCAGGTGCTCGGCCGCGAGCTGCCGCTGCGCTGCAACCAGATCGAGCTGTCGCTGCTGGCCCAGCAGAGCGCCTGGGACGGCCGGCTGCAGGCCATGCAGGCCGATGGCCTGCAGGTGCTGGCCTGGTCGCCGCTGGCCGGCGGCGCGTTCGGCCCGGCGTTGCAACAGGCCTTGGCCGAGGTCGGCGAAGCGCTGCAGGCGACCGCCAACCAGGTCGCCCTGGCCTGGCTGCGCCGCTTGCCGGGCAGCCCGCTGCCGATCCTCGGCAGCCTGCGCTGGGCGCGCATCGAGGAGGCCCTGGCTGGCGCCACGCTGCAACTGGACGCGCCGAGCTGGTTCTACCTGGCCGAAGCGGCGCGCGGGATCAAGGCGCCCTGAGGCATGTCCGGCTTCACTGCAATCGCCGCTTGAGCCCGAGCAGCAGCAGTGCCGCAGCGGACAATCCGGCGCCGGCATAGAAGGTCGCGGCGGCGCCGTAGGACTGCCACAGCCAGCCGGCGCCGGCGCTGGCCAGCAGCAGGGCGATGCCACTGAGCAGGTTGAACAGGCCGAAGGCGGTGCCCTTGAGCTCGGCCGGCGTGGTGTCGGCCACCAGCGCCGCCAAGATGCCCTGGCTGAACCCCATGTGCAGCCCCCACAGGGCGACGCCGAACAGCACCAGGGCGGGCGATTCGGCATAGGCCAACAGCAGGTCGGCGAGGATCAACAGCAGCAGGCCGGCACTCAGCAGGCTGCTGCGGCCGATGCGATCCGACCACTTGCCTACCGGGTAGGCCGAGAGCATGTAGAACGCCGCCATCACCACCATGACCAGCGGCACCCAGCTGGTGGCGAAGCCCAGTTGCTGCGCGCGCAGCAGCAGGAAGGCTTCGCTGAAGCGCGCCAGGGTGAACAGCGCGCCTATCCCGACCACCCACCAGAACGCCGGGGTGAACTGCCCCAGCGACTGCAGGCGGATCGGCGAGCGAAAGCGCCGCCGCCGCGCTTCCCGTGCCGGTTCGCTGACGCCGCCCCAGAGCAGGGCGACCGCCAGCAGCGCGGGGAGCACCGCGAACCACAGCACCCGGGTAATGTCCCCGCCGAAGCCGAGCATCAGCAGGATCGCCAGGATCGGCCCGAGAAAGGCGCCGGCGGTATCCATCGACTGACGCAGGCCGAAGCAGGCGCCGCGGATGTCGGCCGGGGCCACGTCGGCGATCAGCGCATCGCGCGGGGCGCCGCGGACGCCCTTGCCGATCCGGTCCAGCAGGCGCGCGCCGAACACCAGCTCGGCCGAGCCGGCCAGGGGAAACAGCGGCTTGCTCAGCGCCGCCAGGCCGTAGCCGAGCAGCAGCAGGCCCTTGCGCCGGCCGAGGAAATCGCTGAACGCCCCGGAAAACACCTTGACCACCAGCGCCGTCGCCTCGGCCAGCCCTTCGATCAGCCCGACCGTGAGCATGCTGGCGCCCAGCGCGCCGACCAGGAACAGCGGCAGCAGGCTGTGCACCAGCTCCGACGAGAGATCCATGCACAGGCTGACCAGGCCCAGTGCCCAGATCGTGCGCGGGATGCCTCGGGGGGATTTGCCTGCAAGCCCTGGCATGAGGTGGCCTCTTGCTGATCGAAGCGGATGCCGGGCCGCGCCGGCGGGCTTGAAAACCGACGACTCGCCTGTCGTGCCCGCTCAACCCGTACTAGCCTTTGCACAGGCCTGGCCAGCAAAGGAACGCTGTGCAGAGAGCGTCGCGAGGCAGTCAGGCGAGTTCAATGCCAGTAAGGCAGGGTGCAGTGGAGTACGCCAATGACAAGTCATGAAAACCCCGATATTTCCCTGGAGGACCTGGCGCTCGAGCCCATCGAGGAGCAGCCGGCTGGGGCGACGCCCAAGGGCCGGGCCAAGTTCCAGATCGATACGCGGGGGGGCGGCGAGCGCCGCAAGGACCAGGATCGGCGCGCGGCCATCCGCTTCCAGGATGAGCGACGCAGTGGCAAGGACCGCCGTCGCGGCGCCAATCCCTGGGTGCCGGGCGTGGATATCTGAGCGTCCGTAGAGTTAGTGGCCTGTTTGGTTAATTCAGTTAGTCAATTTCGGCGCCTGAGGCCCTGATCCCGCGTTGCCGCTTCTCGCCATAGCCCTGCTATGACTCGTCGCGGCGCCTTGTCTCAGAACCTCAGTCATCCAAACTTGAGTTAACCAATTAACCGCACAGGCCACTAGCTGAGCCGCTCCTCGGCGGCGCACGGGTCATTGCCCGGCGCGGCCGTCTGCCTCAGCAGAAGCGCCGCACCGCTTCGGCCAGGTCCCTGGCCAGCAGGGCGCCCGGCGCCTTGCTTTCATCGCCTGCGCGGTACTTGCCGGTCTGCACCAGGCAGGCCTGCAAGCCGGCGCGTTGCGCGCCCAGCACATCGCTCTCGACATCGTCGCCGATCATCAAGGCCGCGCCGGCGGCCACGCCGAGTTCGTCCAGGGCGCCGCCGAAGAACTGCGCCGAAGGCTTGCCGAGGATCAGTGCCTGCACCCCGGCGGCGTATTCCAGGGCGCGGACGAAGGGGCCGGCATCCAGGCGCAGGGCGCCGCGGCTGTGGAAGTAGCGGTTGTCGCCCATGGCCAGCAGCGGCGCGCCGGCCAGCAGCAGGTGGAAGGCGCGCTCCAGATGGGCGTAATCGAAGCGCTCCTCGGCATCGCCGAGCACCACTGCATTGGGCGCTGGCTGCTCGAGCAGATCGGCGAACTCCTCCTCCAGGTTGCGGTGGATCAGGCAGTAGGGCCGCAAGCCGTGGGCCTGCAGATAATGGCGCATGGCGCGCGGCGCGCTGTAGATCTGCTCGGGCTGCAGTGCGTAGCCCATCCCGCTGAGTTGCCGGTAGATCTCGACACCGGTCAGGCGCGAGGTGTTGGTCACCAGGCGCAGGGGGTAGCCCTTGGCCTGTAGCGTGTTGACCGCCTCGACCGAGCCCGGCAGGGGCTGGCCATCCTGATAGAGCACTCCGCTGATATCCAGCAGCACCGCTTGCGCCATGGTCTCAGTCTCCAGCTTGTTGGCGCGCGGCGGCGCGCCTGCGGTTGTCGTCGCGCGTCCAGGGCGAGCCCAGCCGGAGCAGCGTCAACAGGCTCAACGCCCCCAGCATGGCCAATCCGGCGTCCTTCTGCGCGTCCCATTCGTCGCCCTGGGTGCCGAGGAAAGCCGTGCCCAGTTCTGGGTTGACGATCACCGCCGCGAGCATTTCCACCTGCTCGTAGACCCCGCTCATGGCCATCACCAGCGTAAGGCTGAGGATATCCAGCCACCAGTTAGTGAGACCGGCGGAACGCCGGAGCAATTCCCGCAACGGGTAGGCCAGCAGCAGGCCGAAGGAGAAATGCACCAGGCGGTCGTAATGGTTGCGGGCGAACCCCAGGGTTTCCTGCAGCCAGTAGCCCAGCGGCGTCTCCGAGTAGGTGTAGTGGGAGCCATACAGGTGCATGGCCATGAACAGGCAGAACAGCCAGTAGGAAGTCAGGGAAAAGGCGAAGCGTCGGTAGGTCGCCAGCAACAGGGCGGCGAAAAAGAACACCAGCAGGTTCTCCAGCAGCCAGTCCTCGCGGCTCAACGGGTTGATCGCGGCCCATAGCCAGATCAGCGAGAGAATGAGCACGATCAGCATCAGTTGGGTCTTGCGGCTTGGCGTTTTGATCATCTGCGGTCTCTGGCAGGCCGTTGAAAAACGTTGGCGAGGCAGCCGAGGCGAGGCAAAAACAGGCGAAAAAGCGGAGTTTACGAGTTGTAAATGAGCATTTTGAGCCTGTTTTTAACGACGCATCGGCAACGCAGGTAGTTTTTCAACGGCCTGCTAGCCGTCGCTGGGTCGGTACCACTAGCCTAGTCGGAGCAAGGCATTCCATCGGCGGTGCGGGTGATTCGGCGCCGGTCTCCTGTCGTCGTCCATGGGCTAGGCTTGCGGCTGCAGCTGGTCGACAACCGCCATGACTGCTACAACCGAAGGCGCTTGATGAGTAAGTTCACAGCCTTGTGGGGCTGTCCAGCGATGGCCGAGCGGAAGCTGACATGACCAAGCACGTTACCCCCCTGTTGGACCAGGATTCGGCGTTCCTCTCGAGCGCCGCGGTCGCCGCCGCCTTGGCCGGCGTCTCGATCGAGACGCTGAACAGCCGCTGCTTCTGCATCAGCCTCGACCCCAGGGCCCTGCGCCAGGCCCTGGAGTCGACACTCGGCCAGCCGGGCCTGTTCGAGTTGGTGCAGCAGCGTTGCCCTTACCTGTTCGCCGCGCATCCGGTGTTTCTCGCCCCGGCCCACTTGCAGCGCATGGCGCAGGTGGTGCGGGCGGTCGAGTCGGTGATTGCCTTGCCGGCTTACCGCGAGGAGGTGCTGGCCCGCTCGCCGGCCATCGCGCGGCATGAGCCGGGCGGGGCCAAGGGGGTGTTCTTCGGTTACGACTTTCATGTCACCGAGGGCGCCTTCGGCCTGATCGAGATCAACAGCAATGCCGGCGGGGCGATGCTCAACGCCGCGCTGGCGCGGGCGCAACACGCCTGCTGCCCGGCGATCGAGCAGTTGCTGCCGCCCGCGCTGCGGGCCGAGACGCTGGAGACCGGGATCATCGCGATGTTCCAGCGGGAGTGGGCGCTGTCCGGGCGGCAGCGGCCGCTGCGCAGCATCGCCATAGTCGACGAGGCGCCGCAGCAACAGTACCTGTACCCGGAGTTCCTGCTGTTCCAGCAACTGTTCCAGCGCCATGGCCTGCAGGCGGTGATCGCCGATCCCGGCGAGTTGAGTCTGCGCGACGGCCGGCTCTGGCATGGCGAACTGGCCATCGACCTGGTCTACAACCGCCTGACCGACTTCGCCCTCGCTGCCCCGGCCAACGCCACCTTGCGCCAGGCCTATCTGGAGCACGCCACGCTGCTCACGCCGCATCCGCAAGCCCATGCGCTGCATGCCGACAAGCGCAACCTGGCGCTGCTCTGCGATGCCCGGCAGCTGCAGGCGCTGGGCGTGCCCCAGGCCACCCAGGAGCTGCTGCTGGCGGCCATTCCGCATACCGAGGTGGTGACGCCGGCGAATGCCGAACGCCTGTGGCGCGAGCGCAAACGGCTGTTCTTCAAGCCCAGTGCCGGCTTCGGCAGCCGCGCCGCCTACCGCGGCGACAAGCTCACCCAGCGGGTCTGGCAGGAGATCCGCGCCGGCGATTACGTGGCCCAGGCCCTGGTCCTGCCGGGTCAGCGGGTCATGTCGCGCGAGGCCCCGGCGCTGAAGTTCGACGTGCGCGACTACGCCTATGACGGCGTGGTGCAGTGGGTGGCGGCGCGCCTGTACCAGGGCCAGACCACCAACTTCCGCACCCCTGGCGGCGGCTTCGCGCCGGTCTATCCGGGGCCGCTGCCACCTGCCCCGGTGCTTTAGGCCGGGCCCAGCGGCGGTTGCCCATGCCGCGGCAGCCCCAGGGATATCAGCGCGGCGAGCAGCACGAAGGCCGAGGAAATCCACAGGCAGGCGGGCAACCCATAGGCCTGGTAGACCCAGCCCGAGAGCAGGGTGCCGAGCAGGCGGCCGAGGGCGTTGGACATGTAGTAGAAGCCGACGTCGAGCGACACGCCGTCTTCCTGGGCGTAACTGACGATCAGGTAGCTGTGCAGCGAGGAGTTCACCGCGAACAGCGCGCCGAACAGCAGCAGGCCGCCGAGCAGCACCGCCTGGGGCGACAGCTCGGCGTCCAGGCCGAGCGCGATGGCCGCCGGCAGGCCGGCCAGCAGCAGGGCCCAGACGAAGGCGGCGCGGCCGTCGGGGAGGTGGCCGCGGCGCTTGCCGGTAAGCGCCGGGGCGCAGGACTGCACCAGGCCGTAGCCGATGATCCACAGCGCGAGAAAGCCGCCGACCCGCCAGAAGTCCCAGCCAAAGCTGCTTGCCAGGTATACCGGCAGCGCCACCACGAACCACACGTCGCGGGCGCCGAAGAGGAACAGGCGCGCGGCCGAGAGGATGTTCACCGCCCGGCTCTTGGACAGGATGTCGCGAAACTTCGGCTTGGCGCGGGCCTTGCCCAGGTCCTTCTTCAACAGCACCAGGCTGGCCAGCCAGATCAGCGCCAGGACCGCGGCCATGGCCAGTACCGCGCCCTTGAAGCCCATTAGCGCCAGCAGGGCGCCGCCGAGGAAGAAACCGACGCCCTTGAGCGCGTTCTTCGAGCCGGTGAGGATCGCCACCCATTGGTACAGGGTGCCTTGCTGGCCGTCCGGCACCAGCAACTTGATCGAGCTCTTGGCGCTCATCTTGTTGAGGTCCTTGGCGATCCCCGACAGCGCCTGCGCGCCCATCACCCAGGGGATCGTCAGCCAGGCCGTCGGCACCGCCAGCATCAGCAGCGCCGCCACCTGCAGGCCGAGGCCGAGGTTCATGGTGCGATTGAGCCCCAGGCGCGCGCCCAGGTAGCCGCCGACCAGGTTGGTGATCACCCCGAAGATCTCGTAGAACAGGAACAGTGCGGCTATCTGCAGCGGCGTGTAGCCGAGGCTGTGGAAGTGCAGCACCACCAGCATGCGCAGGGCGCCGTCGGTGAGGGTGAAGGCCCAGTAGTTGCCGGTGACCAGCAGGTATTGGCGGACTTCTGGAGTCAGGCGGGTCAAGGCGTGCATATGGATTCTGCAAAGGAACATGAATTTGCAGGGCGGATAGGCCTCTGCGATTAGTGGGAGGGGCTTTAGCCGCGACTGGCATCGCACTGATCGCGGCTAAAGCCCCTCCCACAGTTCAGCCGGCCAGACCGACCAGCCGCGCCAGTTCCACGGTACGGTTGGCGTAGCCCCATTCGTTGTCGTACCAGGCGTAGAGCTTCACCTGGGTGCCGTTGACCACCATGGTCGAGAGCGCGTCGATGATCGAGGAGCGCGGGTCGCTGCGGTAGTCGATGGACACCAGCGGGCGCTCCTCGTAGCCGAGGATGCCGGCCAGTTCGCCGTCCGCGGCTTGCTTGAGCAGGGCGTTGACTTCGTCCGCCGTGGTGGCGCGCTCGACCTCGAACACGCAGTCGGTCAGCGAGGCGTTGGCCAGCGGCACGCGCACGGCATGGCCGTTCAGCTTGCCGCGCAGTTCCGGGAAGATCTCGGCGATCGCCGTGGCCGAACCGGTGGTGGTGGGGATCAGGCTCATGCCGCTGGCGCGGGCGCGGCGCAGGTCCTTGTGCGGCGTGTCGAGGATGCTCTGGGTGTTGGTCAGGTCGTGGATGGTGGTGATCGAGCCGTGGCGGATGCCGAGCTTCTGGTGGATCACCTTGACCACCGGCGCCAGGCAGTTGGTGGTGCAGGAGGCCGCGGTGACGATGCGGTGCAGGGCCGGGTCGAACAGGTCCTGGTTGACCCCCATGACCACGTTCAGCGCGCCGGCTTCCTTGACCGGCGCACAGACCACCACGCGCTTCACACCCTGCTCCAGATACGCTTGGAGCACAGCGACCGTCTTCATCTTGCCGCTGGCCTCGATCACCAGGTCGCAGCCCGACCAGTCGGTCTCGGCGATGGCCTTGTTGGCGCTGACGCGGATGCGCCGGCCGTCGATCACCACGCAGTCGCCGTCGCTTTCGGCCTGGTGCTGCCAGCGGCCGTGCACCGAGTCGAAATTCAGCAGGTGCGCGTGGGTCGCGGCGTCGCCGGCCGGGTCGTTGATCTGCACGAACTCGAACTGCGGCCAGCCCCAGGCGGCGCGCAAGGCCAGGCGGCCGATGCGGCCGAAGCCGTTGATACCTACTTTGATGGTCATGTGCCGATTCCCTTATGAAGGTGATTACGCGCTGCGCGGTGCAAACATGATGATCGCCATGCCGAGCAAGGCCACCCCTGCGCCGCACAGGTCCCACTGGCTCGGGCGAATGCCGTCCACCAGCCACAGCCAGAGGATGGCCATCGCCACATACACCCCGCCGTAGGCGGCATACACCCGTCCCGCCGCCGTCGGGTGCAGCGACAGCAGCCAGGCGAACAGGGCCAGCGCCGCGGCGGCCGGCAGCAGCAGCCAGATGCTCCTGCCCTGCTTGAGCCACAGATAGGGCAGGTAGCAGCCGATGATCTCGGCCAGCGCGGTGAGGACGAACAAACCCAAGGTATTCAACATCGCCGATTCAGGCCTCGAACTGGGCCAGCCAGCCGACATGGGCCGGGTGCTGGATGGCTTTGGGACGCAGGGCCTGGACCAGGGCGACGGCTGTCGTGCGGGGAATGCCGTGGTCGATCAGGATGCGCGCGGCGATCAGCCCGGTACGCCCGGAGCCGCCCTTGCAGTGGATGGCGATGCTGCGGCCGTCGTCCAGCAGGGCGCGAATCGCCTGGCGCGACGCCTCCCAGGCGGCGTCGAAGTCGCCCAGCGGCACCTGTTCATCGGCGACCGGCAGCTGAAACCAGGCCAGGCCCAGTTCGGCGCAGCGTGCCGGCAGCTCGCCGGCGCCATTGCGCGCGAGCTCGGCGGTGGGCATCAGGGTGATCACCGCCTCGGCGCCGGCCTGCCTGAGGGTATCCAGGGCGCTGGCGATGCTGCTGTCCCTGAGACCCGGGCAGGGGGTGAAGAGCAGGCGGCCCGGGCAGCCGGGAATGCTGAGAAGGTCATAGGGATGGGGCATGGCGAATGGTCCCGAAAATGTCAGATGGGGCGTTGCTTGACCCGCACCGAGAGTCGTTCGGCCGACTCCTTGCGCTCGGCCAGCTCAGAGTCGAGGGTGGGGATAGGCTCGTCGTGCATCGGTTCACTCCTGCGGCATGGCCGGGTTCAGCAGCAGGCCGCCCGCCGTATGGGGCGCTCGCCCATGCCCTCGAGGCGCTTACCTTCGGGGTCGAGCCAGTGCCTGTTGGCGTCCAGGGTGGCCTGCAGCACGGCGACCACCCAGTCCGGCAGCTGCGGGTGCAGGCGGTAGTAGACCCACTGGCCCTGGCGGCGATCGGCCAGCAGGCCGCAGCTGCGCAGTTGCGCCAGGTGCCGGGAGATCTTCGGCTGGCTCTCGTCCAGCGCGCAGGTCAGCTCGCAGACGCACAGCTCCTGCTCGCGGGCGATCAGCAGCATCAGCCGCACGCGGGTCTCGTCAGCCAGGCATTTGAACACGGTGGTCGGGGTGAGCAGCTCGGTCATGACGGGCCTCAGCGCTTGGTTTTCACCAGCACGAACATCTTGATGCGTTCGTGAATCTCGTGCAGGCAGTGGCGAAAGGCATCGGGCTTGGTACTGCTCACCGGGTCTTCGAAGTGCCAGGCCAGCTTCTCGCCCTCGAAGGGCAGGTTCTGGCACTCCGCGGCCGATTTATCGCACAGGCTGATGATGTATTCGAATTCATCGAAGCGGAATTCGTCGATGGACTTGCTGCGCAAGCCGCGGCTGTCGACACCCAGGCTGCGCAGTGCCTCGACGGTACGCGGGTCGACCTCGCCGGGCTCTGTGCCGGCACTGAAGGCGACGAAATTTTCCGGGTCGGTATGCCGCAGCAGCGCTTCGGCCAGTTGCGAGCGCGCCGCATTGGCGACGCAGACGAACAGCACACGGGTTTGGTACGCCATCGCTGGGGCTCCGCTTCGATATGGCTGGGCGAATATACGATTTTTCGTATATATCGTAAACCCACGGCGCGCAGATGCACCGACAGGCTCGCAAACCAGGGCGGCT
Organism: Pseudomonas benzenivorans; assembly: GCF_900100495.1. Classification (GTDB taxonomy): domain Bacteria; phylum Pseudomonadota; class Gammaproteobacteria; order Pseudomonadales; family Pseudomonadaceae; genus Aquipseudomonas; species Aquipseudomonas benzenivorans. Next base: position 79,888 of record NZ_FNCT01000011.1, on the reverse strand, counting down.
GTACCCCCGTTAGCTCGGCGGGCCGCGGCGGCTGCGGGTGCCCGTATGGCTGCCGTCCGTCGCTGATCACGCTGCCTGCGCCGCGGTTTTGCCTCTCGCGCGCCTCAACCCGGGCAGGAACCTTCGAATGGGGCGGGTATAGTGGCCGGGCGATCGCGGTAGCGAACTGCCTCACCCACCACCTAGCGCAAGCACCCATGCACAGACTCGACCTGAAGATCCGCCTGCACTGCGGTGCGGAAATCGCCATCGGCCCCGGCAAGGCCGACCTGCTCGACGCCATCCGCCAGACCGGCTCGATCAGCGCCGCCGCGCGCAGCCTGGGCATGTCCTACCGGCGCGCCTGGCTGCTGGTCGAGACCATGAACCGCTGTTTCAAGGAGCCGCTGGTCAGCACCCTGGCCGGCGGCCGCCATGGTGGCGGCACCCGGCTGACCGCGATGGGCGAGCAGGTGCTGCGGCGCTACCGCGAACTCTGCGCCCGGGCCCTGGCCGCGGTGCAGGACGGCCTGGACGAGCTCGGCGGCCTGCTGGCCGAGCCGCCACCGCCAGGACAATAGCGAAGGAGCCAACCAATGTTCTGGACTGGCAAGCGCTGTATATGGAAGGATATAGCGGTTTTTGCCCACTGCGGAACCGGAGACTGCCGATGTCGCTTCACGGAACGCTACGCCGCCTGCTGCTGGGGCTTTCGCTCGCCTTGCTGCTGCCCATCCTGGCCGAGGCCGACACCCCGGTGGTCGCGGCGGCGGCCGATCTCAAGTTCGCCCTGGAAGAGGTGAGCGCCCGGTTCGAGGCGGACACCGGCAAACGACTGAAGCTGGTGTTCGGCTCGTCCGGCAACTTCTACCGGCAGATCAGCGAGGGCGCGCCGTTCCAGCTGTACCTGGCGGCCGACGAAAGCTATGTCGAGCAACTGGCGGCGGCGGGGAAGACCCTCGACGAGGGCGCGCTCTATGCGATGGGCCGTATCGTCCTGGCGGTACCGCATGGCTCTGTGCTTAAGGCCGATGCCGAGCTCACGGGCTTGCGAGCGGCGCTGGCGGCGGGAAAGATCGGCAAGTTCGCCATCGCCAACCCGGAGCACGCGCCTTACGGTCGGCGCGCCGAGGAAGCCCTGCGCCATGCCGGGCTGTGGGACGCGCTGCAGGGCAAGCTGGTGCTCGGCGAAAACGTCGCGCAGGCCGCGCAGTTCGCCACTTCCGGCAATGCCCAGGGCGGCATCGTCGCCTATTCCCTGGCCCTGGCGCCGGATGTGGCCAAGCGCGGCCAGTTCGTGCTGATACCCGAGCACTGGCATTCACCGCTGCGCCAGCGCATGGTCCTGCTCAAGGGCGCGGGCGCCACCAGCCAGGCCTTCTACCAGTACCTGCAGCAGCCGGTCGCGCGCAGCATCCTGCGCCGGTACGGCTTCAGCCTGCCCGCCGCGAACTAGGGAGTCGCTATGGATTGGCCGGCCCTGCTGCTGTCGCTGCAACTGGCATTCTGGACCATGCTGATCCTGCTGCCGCTGGGCGTGTGGATCGGGCGCAAGCTGGCATGGAGCCGCTTTCGCGGCAAGAGCCTGGTCGAAGCCCTGTTGGCCCTGCCGCTGGTGCTGCCGCCGACGGTGCTGGGTTTCTACCTGCTGCTGGCCCTGGGCGCCGATTCGCCGCTCGGCCGGGCCTACCAGTCGCTGTTCGGTGCGCAGCTGACGTTCTCCTTCGCCGGTCTGCTGATCGCCTCGGTGCTGTTCAACCTGCCGTTCGCCATCCAGCCGATGCAGCGGGCGTTCGAGGCCATCCCGCGCGAGGTGCGCGAGGCGGCGCGTTGCTGCGGCCTGTCGCCCTGGCGGGTGCTGCGGCGCATCGAGCTGCCGCTGGCCTGGCCGGGCATCCTCTCCGCCCTGGTGCTGACCTTCGCCCATACCCTCGGCGAGTTCGGCGTGGTGCTGATGGTCGGCGGCAGCATTCCGGGGGAGACCCGCACCATCGCCATCGCCATCTACGACCGGGTGCAGGCCTTCGACGACCAGGCTGCCGGGGTGATGTCGGCGGTGCTGCTGCTGATCTCCCTGGCCGCCATCGGCCTGTCGTACTTCGCCACGGCGCGCCTGGCCAGGAGCCAGACGCATGACTGAGGGGCTGCAGCTGCGCCTGACGCAGGCCGGACCGATTCCGCTGGATGCCGAACTCGACTGCGCGCCGGGCGAGGTGCTGGCATTGGTCGGGCCCTCGGGCAGCGGCAAGTCCACCTTGCTGCGCAGCATCGCCGGGCTCTACCAGCCGCAAGCCGGCTCCATCCACTGTGGCGGCGAGACCTGGTTCGACAGCCTGCGCGGCATCGCCGTGCCGACCCTGCACCGGCGGATCGGCATGGTGTTCCAGCACTTCGCCCTGTTTCCCCACCTGACGGCCCAGGAGAACGTCGCCGAGGCGCTGCTCGATTACCCCAAGGCGCAGCGCCTGGCGCGCGCCCAGGCCTGGCTGGAGCGGGTGCACCTGCACGGCCTGGGCCAGCGCCGCCCGCACCAGTTGTCCGGCGGCCAGCAGCAGCGGGTCGCGGTGGCCCGGGCGCTGGCGCGCGAGCCGCGGGTGCTGCTGCTCGACGAGCCGTTTTCCGCGGTGGACCGCAGCACCCGCGAAGCGCTGTACCACGAACTGGCCGAGCTGCGCCGGGAGCTGCGCATGCCGGTGTTGCTGGTCACCCATGACCTGGAGGAGGCCACGCTGCTGGCCGACCGCATGTGCATCCTCGCCGCCGGCACCAGCCTGCAGACCGACACCCCGGATCGCCTGCTGCAGGCCCCGGCCTCGGCCCAGGTGGCGCGCCTGCTGGGCATGCGCAACCTGTTCAGCGGGCGCATCCTCGGCCACGCCGCCGACCACAGCCTGCTGCAGTGGCAGGGCCTGACGCTCAGGGTGCGGGCCCAGCCCCAGTTGCCCGCAGGGCGGGAGGTCAGGTGGGCGATGCCGACCTCGGGCGTGCTGCTGATGCCGCTCAACAGCCGCCCCGGCACCGCGCTGGACAACCCGGTGGCGGTGCGGGTCGAGCGCCTGCTGTCGCTCGGCGAGCAATTTCGCGTCAGCCTGGCGGTGGGCGACGAGCGCCTGAGCATGAACGTGCCGCGGCATGTGGCACAGCGCTACGGCCTGGCCGAAGGGCAGGCCATCGAGGTGCGCCTGCGCGGCGAGACCATCCACCTGATGCCAGGCTGAGGGCAGCGGTTCAGGAGTCGCCGCCGGCCGGGTAGTGCAGACGCCGCTGGCCCTGCATGCGGCCGGTGGCGTGCAGGCGCCGGGCGATCTCCTCGAGGGTCGCGGGGATCGGCCGCTGGCCGTGCAGCATGGCCGCGAAGCGCTTGTCGAACAGGCTCCAGAAGCGCTTCATCTCGGGGATGTCCGGCATGGTCTCGCCGCCCATGGCCGCCGCGTAGGTGGCGGCGATCAGCGGGTCGTCCTGCCGCTCGGCCATCATCTCCAGGTTGGCCGGCGCGCCCAGCGGCTTGTCGGCGTCGATCAGGCGCAGGCCCGCGGCAGTGCTGAGGTAGTGCTCGAGGAAGTCGAGCGCCTGGTCGCGGTGCGGGCTGTGGCGATTCAGGCCGGCGGCCTGGATGCCGACGAAGGGCCGCCCCGGCTGCTCGGCACTGGGGCCCGGCACCGCAGCCAGGGCGAAGGGGATGCCGGCGGCGCGCAGCTCGTTCCAGGCCCAGGGGCCGTTGACGATCATCGCCACCTCGCCGCGCTTGAAGCCCTCCATCATCGTGCCGTAGTCGCTGCCGCTGTCGAGCACGCCGCTGTCGAGCAGGGCCTTGAGGCGCTGGACGCCGGCGACCGCCGCCGGGCCGGCGATACCCAGGTCGCTCAGGTCGTAGAGGCCCTGGTGCTTGCCGATGCTGTAGGCGCCCCCGGCGTTGATGAACGGCCAGGAGAAGTACAGGTTGCGGTAGTCCCAGGCGATGGCGCGCTTGCCCCGGGCGCGCAGCTGGCGATCCAGCGCAACCAGTTGTTCCAGGTCGCGCGGTGGCTGGGCGACCAGCTCGGGGTTGTAGATCAGGCTGACCGCCTCGATGGCCAGCGGGTAGCCGTAGAAATCGCGGCCCGTGCGCAGCGCCTGCCAGGCGAAGTCCGGCGCGCGTTCGCGCGCCTCGGCGCTGGGGCTGAGGGGCGCCAGCAGGCCGGCGTTGATCCAGGAACCGAAGCGGTCATGGGCGAACAGCACGATATCCGGGCCCTGGGCGGTGGCGCCGAGGCGTTCGAAGCGGCTGGCCAGGTCGTCGGGCGCGATGACCTTGACCGGCATGCCGGTGTCGCGGCTGAAGCGTTCGGCAACCTGGCGCAGGCCGTCATGGCCCTTGTCCGGGTTGATCCACACCGTCAGCGCGTGTTTCTCGAATGCCTGGGTGAATTGCGGCAGTGACGGCAGCAGCAGGACTAGGAGGATTATTGTTGTTTTCATCCTGGGGTCTCATGGTTGGGGGAAGGGGATTGGCTAGCCTCGTTTGCAGGTCAAAAAAAATTTCCCAATCGCATGTTGCGTTCAGCTATCGCCAATAAACGTAAGTTGGACTGGAGCCGTAGGGTGCGCCGTGCGCACCAGTGATTCGTCGCCCGAGTTGGTGCGCACAGCGCACCCTACCCGCTGCCGCCCGGCAAAAGGGTTCAGCCCTGAGTCTCCCGTGCAACGCATCATTGGGACAGCGCCAAAAAAAAGGCGGCCAGTGGCCGCCCGGAAACATCCCTGGAGGGATTGGCTTACTTGATCTGGATGCGCTCGAGCAGGTAGGCCTTGGCGCTGTCATCGCCGACCCGTGCGGCTTCGTCGGCCAGGCGCAGGGCGCGTTCCAGGTCCTGACTGGCCAGGGCTGCATCGATGGCCTGGCGGTAGTAGGCCTGGGTCTCCGGCAGCACGGCCGGGGCAGGCACGCTGGGCAGCTGGTTGCCCATTTCCATGCCGATGCTGCGCGGCGGCACGTAGCTGTTGGCCTGCTGCCCGCCGCTCTGGTCCTCGATCAACACCAGCTTGATGATGCCTTCCGGCGCGTGCTTGGCGACCAGGTCGGGGATGTTCGGCGGTTGGTTGCCGCGGGCCTTGGCATAGGCCTTGGCCGGGTGCTCGATGATGGTTTTCCCGGCCATCTGCGCGTCGCTGGTATAGAGCACCAGGTAGCTCTCGTTACCGGGGTTGTCCAGGTACAGGCGATCCACGCGCAGGCGCGCATCCAGGCTGTCGCCCTTGAGGCCCTGGGCCGGTACAAAGCTGAAGTCTTCCACGCCGAGCAGGCGGGTGGTCTGGAAGCGGCTGTCGAGCAGCATGGCGTTGGGGGCCAGCACGCTGTCGCCGGCCTGGCTGTACAGGCGGATCTCGAAGGAACGGCTGTGCGCCGGCAGCTTGAAGGCGCGGAAGAAGCTCTTGCCGGTCTTGAACTGGAAGGCCGGGGCGTGGCGATCGATCACCACGTTGCCGCTGAAGCCGGGTTCGAGCGGGGTGTAGGGCAGGGTGTCGAGAGCGCTGCAGCAGTTCGGCGCCGCCGCGAGGGCGTGCATGGCCGAATCCTGGGAAATACTGAGGGGCGCGGGTGCCTGGCTCAGGGCATCGACACGGCGCAGGGAGTCGCCGGCGCAGCCGGCCAGCAGCAGCCCGAGCAGCGCGATGCTGGTTGTCTTGAAGTGCGGCATGGGTGTTCCTCTTATTCTGTTCACGCCTGTGAGCCCGGTTCACGCGCTTGGGTGTGGGTGAGCGGCCTCTTGGAAAAGGGCCCCGGCCTGTTGCAGGTCCGGGGCAAAAACCACTGGAGCAGCGTTTGAAACATCGACCGGCTAAAGCCCCCGGATGCAACGGGGGCCGGCGAGCCGGGTAGGGTGAGCGGGGCCGCCTAGGCTGTGCGCACCAGCTGCCCGCAAGCCCAAGTGCCTACAGCCAATGGTGCGCACGGCGCACCCTACGGATAGGTAAGCCGTTACCACCAGGCCTCGGCCTGTACGCCGAAGGTCAGGCCGTTGTCGTCGCCGACCTCGACCGACTCGCTGGCGGCGTTGTACTTGTCGCCGTCCCACATGGCGTAGGTGGCGAACACGCGGATCTGCGGGCGGGCCCAGAAGCTGCTGCCGGCCGACCACTGCTGGGCCAGGGTGATCTTCTTCAGGTCGACGGTGTCGGCGCCATCGGCTTGCGGGTCGATCTGGTCGTAGCCGAACTCCAGGGCGGTGCTCATCACGTTGTCCCACTTGTAGACCGGACGCACGCCGAAGGACAACCATTCCTGGCCGGAGTCGTTGTCGAAGTCTTTGTTCTCGTAGATCTGCACATACATCATTTCGATGTTGTCGCCGAGCGCCACCACGCCCTGGTTGACCAGGCGCTGCATGTCGCCATCGCTGTTGCCGGTGCTGTTGCGCCCGCTGGAGCCGATGATGCCGTCGGTGCCGTACTGCAGGGCGAGTTTGTTGTAGCCGCCGAACCAGTTGCCCTGGACGTGCTCCACGGTGAGCAGGTGGCCTTTCTGGTCCTGGTAGCCCGGATCCTTTTCCTGCAGATCGGTCAGGTTGGCCTTGCCGAAGTCGTAGCCGAATTCCAGCTTGCCGTCGGTGTTGAAGGCGATGTCGTTGAGGCGGAAGTCGAAGGTGTCGTTGGCCACGTTGGTGCCGGCCCCGGCGCCCTCGTAGACCCAGTCGCCATCGGTGTTGCGCACCCAGGCGACATGCGCCTTGGCGAAGCCCAGGTCGATATTCTCGACACCGGCGCCGGGGCCGGAGACATCCCAGTAGTAGTAGTCGTTGATGTGCACGTCATGGCGCTGGTAGTAGCGCTTGCCGGCCCACAGGGTGGAGCCCGGCAGCATGCTCAGGATGTTCTTGCCCTGCACGTTGAACTGGCGGATCGAGCTGGTGCCGTCGCTGAACGGATTGTCTTCGCTGTCGGTAGCCTCCCAGTCGTTCTCCTGGCCGGAGACGTAGGCGATCATGCTGTCGACGTAGAAGCTCTGCTCGCCTTCCTTCCAGACTTCCTGGCCCAGGCCGACCTCGGCATAGGTCTCGCATTCGTTGCCCAGGCGGTACTTGGCCGGCGCGCCGGCGGCCTGGAAGCAGGCCTGGTCGCCGCCGCCGGCGGTGGCGCCGATGCCGGAACGCAGGTAGCCGTGGAAGTCCACGGCCAGGGCCGGGGTCGCCAGCAGCATGGCCGCGAGCAGCGCGCTGGGCCGGAACAGGTGGGCGGGTTGGATCTTGTTCATCGTGGGGACCTTTTTTTGTTTTTGGATTCAGGGGTGCCAGAGACTTGCGGGCTGCCGGGTCGGGCATCTGCCGACAGACCAGGCGCGACTGGCGGGATAGGCCAGGCGCTTGCCCTGCGCGGCTCGACCGCCCCGGCGGCTTCGACCGACGGCCCCGGGTGGCGGCTGGGGTAAGCCTCATGGATCGGCACCCCGGGCCACATCCTCCCCGGTTGGTTTTTTTCAAGGCTGAGCGCCGGGGCGTAGGAAGCTGCGCCCGGGTAGGGCGGGGGCGGGGACGCCGCTACGCCTGGCGCCTACGCCGCGAAAAAATGCCTGGGGGAGGTATGGGGCGGGCGCCCGAGGCGGCAATCTGGGTTGGCTGAGCGGTCCCGGTCGGGGCGCTCGGCCCTCCATCCCGGGGCCTGCGCCCCTGCAGTCGGATGCTCTCAACAACTACAAGAATGGAGCTTTACGATGAATCGATACCTGCGGATCGCCGGCCTGGTCCTGGCGCTGACGCCGTTGGCCTATCCCTATGGCAACCTGCTCGAGGCGGCCGAAGCCGCGGGCAAGACCGCGAACGGCGTGCGCTACCACGGTGGCGATGAAATCATCCTGCAAGGCTTTCACTGGAACGTGGTCAGAACTGCGCCGGAGAACTGGTACAACACCCTGGCCGGCATGGCGCCGAGCATCGCCGCGGACGGCTTCACCTCCATCTGGATGCCGGTGCCCTGGCGCGATTTCTCCAGCTGGAGCGACCCCGCCGCGGGCACCTCAGGCGGCGGCGAAGGCTACTTCTGGCACGACTTCGACAAGAACGGCCGCTACGGCAGCGACAGCCAGTTGCAGCAGGCCGCCAGCGCGCTGAATGGCGCCGGGGTCAAGCCGATCTACGACCTGGTGCCCAACCACATGAACCGCGGCTACCCGGACAAGCAGATCAACCTGCCGGCCGGCCAGGGCCTGTGGCGCAACGACTGCGCCGATCCCGGCAACTACCCCAACGACTGCGACGACGGCGACCGCTTCATCGGCGGCGATGCCGATCTCAATAGCGGCCATCCGCAGAACTACGCGATGTTCCGCGACGAGGCCGGCAACCTGCGCAACAACTACGGCGCCGGCGGTTTCCGCTTCGACTTCGTCCGCGGCTATGCCGGTGAGCGGGTCGACAGCTGGATGGGCGAGGCCCACGACAACGGCTTCTGCGTCGGCGAGCTGTGGAAGGCGCCGGGCGAGTACCCGAGCTGGGACTGGCGGCACACGGCGAGCTGGCAGCAGATCCTCAAGGACTGGTCGGACCGCGCCAAGTGCGCGGTATTCGACTTCGCCCTCAAGGAGCGCATGCAGAACGGCGGCATCGCCGACTGGCGTCACGGCCTCAACGGCAACCCCGACCCGCGCTGGCGCGAGGTGGCGGTGACCTTCGTCGACAACCACGACACCGGCTACTCGCCGGGACCGAACGGCGGCCAGCACCATTGGCCGCTGCCGGACGCGCTGCGCAAGCAGGCCTACACCTACATCCTCAGCAGTCCCGGCACACCGGTGGTCTATTGGTCGCACATGTACGACTGGGGCCTGGGCGACTTCATCCGCCAGCTGATCCAGATCCGCCGCACGGCGGGGGTCAAGGCCGACTCGCCGATCCAGTTCCACAGCGGCTACTCCGGGCTGGTGGCGAGCGTGACCGGCGCCCAGCAGACGCTGGTGATCGCCCTCGGTTCCAACCTCGGCGATCCCGGCCAGGTGGCCAGCGGCAGCTTCAGCCAGGCGTTGCACGACGACAACGGCCAGGTGCGCATCTGGCGCACGGACAGCACCGCTGGCGGCGAGCTGGTCAGCGTGAACTTCCGCTGCGATAACGGCCTGACCCTACTGGGCGACAGCGTCTATGCAGTGGGCGGCGGCAGCCAGCTGGGCAACTGGAACCCGGCCAGTGCCGTGCTGCTCAGCGACACCAGCGACTATCCGACCTGGCGCGGCGCGATCAGCCTGCCGGCGCAGCAGAGCGTCGAGTGGAAATGCATCATCCGCAGCGAACGCGACCCGAGCCAGGTCAAGAGCTGGCAGCCGGGCGCCAACAACAGCGTAACCAGCGCCGCCGGCGCCTCCACCAGCGGTAGCTTCTGAACCCGCCGGGCAGGCGGCGATCCGCCTGCCCGGCCCTCATCGACCGGAGAGATCGATGCTGTCCTTCATTGTGACCAGATTCGCCGCGCTCGAATTCGGCTTCCTGCCCCGGCTCTACCTGCTGATCGCGGCGCTGGCCCTGTTGCTGGTGCTGCTGGGCGGCGGCAGCCTGGGCGCCATCGCCGACCTGCAAGGCAACACCGAGCGCCTCTCGCAGACCGCCGCGCGGCTGCAGGCCGGCCAGAACTTCTTCAGCGCCCTGCAGGGCCTGACCCAGAACCTTGCCGATGCCCTGGCCGCGGAGCGCGCCGCGGATCTCGAAACGTTCGCCGCCGAGCACCGGCGCCGCGCCGAGCAGGCCGCCGCGTTGCTCGACGGCTTGCGCGGCCAGGATTCGGCAACCGACGAAGCTGCGCTGGCGCAGCTGGTGCAACTGCTGCCGCAACTGGATGCCCAGAGCCGGGCGCTGCTGCAGGCGCAGCGCGCGGTGCTCGAACGGGTCGACAAGACCGCGGTGGCGCTGCGCGACCTGCAGCTGCAGTTGTCGCGCTTCAAGCAGGACCTGCTCAGGGTGCAGTTCGCCACCAAGGACGACTACGTGGCCTACTCGGTCAAGCAGTTCATCCTTCCCCTGGAGCAGGTCGAGGCGCTGCTCTTCGATGCGCTCGGCACGGCGTCGCCGCAGCGCCTGCAGCAGGCCGAGGCCAAGGTCAGGGAGCGCCTGCCGAACTTGCGCGACAAGCTCGGCAAGGTGCTCGCCGACCTCGAGCCGCACCAGGACAGCCGCACCGACTACGCCCACACCTACCTGGGCGAATTCGCCGAGATCGAGCGTAACATCCTCCTCGACGGCCAGGGCACCCTGGCCCAGTACGCCGCCTGGCTGGCCGACAAGCAGGGCAATCGCGAGCGCCGGCGCCTGTTGCAGGGGCTGCAGGAGCAGCTGCGCGAACAGCTCGGCCTGCTGATCGCGGCGGCCGAGCGGGACGGCCAGGCCCAGCTCGGCCAGGCCCGGGCGACCTATCGCCGCGGTTTCGACCGCCTGCTGTGGCTCGCCGCACTGTCGCTCGGCATCGCCGCAAGCATGGGCCTCTGGCTCAGCCGCACCATGCGCCAGGCCCTGGGTGCGGTGTCCGGCGCGCTGACCCGGCTGGCCGAGGGCGACCTGCGCGGGCAGTGCGAGTACCGCCGCCGGGACGAGTTCGGCCGCGTCGCCGCGGACCTCAACCGGGTCGCCGGCAACCTGCGCGATGCCCTGGCGCAGCTGGGCCGTGCCGCCGACGAGCAGGACGCGCTCGCCCGCGGTAATGTCGGCTCCTGCGCCGAGGCGCGCCAGGGGCTCGACCAGCAGCGCTCGAGCATCGGCGTGCTGGCGACCAGCATGGGTCAGATGGAATCGAGTTTCGCCGAGGTCGCCCGGCATGCCGAGCAGACCGCCCAGCGAGTCGACAGCGTCGAGGCCTGCGTCAGTGCCGGCGGCGAGATCATGGCCGGCACCATCCGCAGCACCCAGGAACTGGCGCAGCAGCTGCAGGGCAGCGTGCGCGAGATCGCCCTGGTCGAGGCATTCGGCGAGCAGATCGGGCAGATCCTCGCGGTGATCCGCGGCATCGCCGAACAGACCAACCTGCTCGCGTTGAATGCTGCGATCGAGGCCGCCCGTGCCGGCGCGCAGGGCCGTGGCTTCGCCGTGGTCGCCGATGAGGTGCGCAACCTGGCCCTGCGCACGGCCAGCTCGACCGGCGAGATCCAGTTGCGCATCGAGCGCCTGAGCCAGGGCATCCAGGCGGCGGTGCAGGCGGTGGAGCTGAGCCGGCAGCGCATGCAGGCCAACCTCTCCCAGGTGGGCCAGGCCGATGGCGTGATGCAGCAGATCCGCGAGCAGGTCGGACCCATCGCCAGCATGTCGCGGCAGATCAGCCAGGCCACCGCCCAGCAGCGCCTGGCCGCCGAGGAGGTCGCGCGTAGCGTGCAGGAGATCCACGGGGTGGCCGAGCGCAACACGCAGCGCCTCGTCGGCATCACCGAAACCAGCATGCGCCAGGCCGCCATGGTCGCCGAACATCAGGCGCTGTGCGGTCGTTACCTGACCTGAGCGGTGCGCGACTGGTGCGCATGGCGCACCCTACGGCATGGTGCGCGGTGTGACGCCGGTGGGTGGCAAGGTTCCGTAGGGTGCGCTGCGCGCACCGATTTAACCGCCAACCTGCCAGGCCAGCGCCTGTTCCCGCGCCCGCTCGAGTTGTTGCCGTTGGACGTGGCTGTCGAGATAACCGCTGCGGCCCCGGTGCGCACGGCGCACCCTACATACTGGTCGCGCCGGATACCGTAGGGTGCGCGGGGCCGCCTAGGCCGTGCGCACCAGCATCTATCCTGTACAGGCAATCAGCGTCAGGAGACAGGGAATGTCCGACTACCGCCGTGCCCGGGAGACGGGCGCCTGCTATTTCTTCACCCTGGTGACCGAGCAGCGCCAGCCCGTGCTGACCCAGCCGAGGCTGCGCGAAGCCCTGCACCTGGCCATCGTTCAGGCACGCCAGCGTTATCCCTTCACTATTGCTGGCTGGGTGTTATTGCCCGATCACCTGCATTGCCTGTGGCGGCTGCCCGCTGGCGATGCCGACTTCGGCCTGCGCTGGTCGCTGATCAAGCGCCTCACCAGCCAGGCGCTGCCCCGCGCGCCGGGGGTGATCAGCCTGAGCCGAAGCCTGCGCCGCGAGTCCGGGCTATGGCAACGGCGCTTCTGGGAACACCGCATCCGCGATGACCAGGATTACCGCCGGCACCTGGATTATCTGCACTGGAATCCGGTGCGCCATGGGCTGGTCGAGCGGGTGGGCGACTGGCCCTGGTCGAGCTACCACCGTCTGGTGCGCGAAGGTGTCTATCCTGCGGATTGGGGTGGCGCCGGGGAGGCGCAGGGCGCGTTCGGCGAATGAGGGGGGCGTCCATGGTGCGCACAGCGCACCCTACGCAGGGAGCATCAGCCTCGGTGGGGATTGGCGCGGTCCCGTAGGGTGCGCCCTGCGCACCGGGATGCTTACGGTCGATGCCAGATCAGGCCACCTCTTCGGCGCACCGCAACAGCTTCGCGGCCAAGGCCGCTCCCACAGGGGGCGAGCCGATCCGCCAGCAGGGCGCACCAGATTCACGCGCCGACCTGCCAGCGCGTGGCGTCGCCGTGGGCCTGGCGCAGCTGGGCCCGCCAGTGTTCCTGCCCACGCCCCGCCAGCAGTCCCAGGCTTTGCAGGTCCGGGTGCCGCGCGGCGAGGCAGTCTTGCAGCCAGTCGATGCGCGCCAGGGTCAGCGGCGTGCAGGTCTGGCCGCCGAGGTCGTCGTGCAGGTCGAGCCAGTGCGAGCGCCAGGCTTCCTCCAGGTACAGGCCGTCCAGGCCGGCGCGCAGCGCGCCTTGCCAACGCTGGATGAGCGTCTCCAGCCAGGCCAGCACGCCGGGGCTGGCGCCGCGTTGGCGGAGTTCCCGCTGCAGGCGCTGGTAGGCCTGCAGGGCGATGCGTTTCTCCAGCTCGAAGGCGTCCAGGGCGCGCGCCTCGGACTGTTTCTCCAGCCTGAGCAGATGGGCGAAGTAGTGGCGCGTCTCGAAGCGCTCGGCGCCATGGAACTGCGGCATCGCGGTGCCGTTGCTGTTGAACGCGCGCAGCGGATCGAAGCGGTACATGTAGCCGAAGTCGAACAGGCGGATACGCCCGTCGTCGAGGATGTTGCCGGCGCACAGGTCCCACTCGAACAGGCCTTCGAGCAGCAGCACGTGCAGGCAGTCGAACAGCTGCAGCAGGCGCCGCTCGTCCCACTCCTGCACCGCCTCGCCGGCGATCCAGGGCGACAGCAGCAGGCCCTGGCGGTAGCTGGCGTACTGGGTGTCGACCAGCGCGGCGAAGCGCTCGGCACCGCCCGGTCGGGCCTTCAGGCGCTGGATCTCGGCGCGCCGCTGGACCTCGTTGAGGAAGGAGGTCTGGCCGTCGACGTTCTGCACCTTGCAGGGCATGCGGGCGCGTTTCAGCGTCCACTGGCGGCCGCCGGCCTCGATGCGGTAGACCTCGGCGGTCAGGCCGCCGGCGAAGTGCTGGGTGACCCAGGGGCTGGCGGCCGCGGTGGCCAGCAGCAGTTCGACGGGCAGTGGGCAGTCGGCGGGGCTGCCGACTTCGAGTTCGGCGCCGCTGGCGGCGAAGGCCAGTTGGGCCTGGTGACGCTGTTGTTCTGGGGTCATGGGGATACCGAATAGAAAGTGGTGCGCGCGGCGCACCCTACGGGGTTTGCGTTGTCGTAGGGTGCGCGGGGCCGCCTAGGCCGCGCGCACCGGGATGCTCACGGCCCCTGGACTATCACTACCTTGTCTTCGCCGAGGGTGCGGGCGAAGGCATAGGGCCGGGTGGACAGCCGTTCGTGGCTACCGGCGCCGATCGCTGGGTGGCGTGCGCGGAACAGGCCGAGACGGCGCCAATGTTCGAGCAGGGCGGCGATTTCCGGCTGTTTGTGCGCCGCCCAGTTCATCGGCGAGCGGGTGCCCTGCTGCGGGTCGGAGCCGCTCGGCCCGGGCGCCCGCGCGCTTTCGTCGCCGTAGTAGATCTGCACCGCACCGGGGCTGAGCAGCAGGGCGCCGGCCAGGCTGCGCTGGCGCGCCAGTTGCTGGCCCTGCTCGGCGAAGAACAGCGAGGTGTCGTGGGACGAGGCGTAGCTCATGAAGTTGTGTCCCGGGGATCTGGCCAGCAGCCCGGCGTACTCGCGGTAGCCGTCTTCCGCCTGGCTCAGGCAGTCGCTGGCCTTGCCGGCGAGCTCGCCCTGGAAGGCGAAGTTGATCAGCGCGTCGAAGCCGTTGGCGTGGTAAACGCTGGTCTGCGGGCCGTGGCCGAACACCTCGCCGACCATCCAGAACGGCGTGCCGCTCAGCGGATCGTCCGGGTGGGCCTGCGACCACGCGTCACGCGCCTGGTCGGCGGCCTGGCGCAAGGCGGCCCAGCTGTCGAGTTCGACATGCTTGACGGTATCGGCGCGGAAACCGTCGACGCCGAACTCGCGGACCCAGAAGCTCAGCCACTCCACCAGGTAGTCGCGTACCCGGTAGCCGGGACGCTCGACCGCGCGGGTCGGCTGCTTGTGCTTGAGGAAGGCCGGCAGGGCAACCGCCTGCTGGCTGTCGGTCCTGAAGTCGGGGAGGAAGGCCAGCGAGCCCTTCAGCGGGTCGACCAGCACGCTCGGCGGGCCGTCGTAGTCGGCGATGCCGGCGCGCACCCAGTCCTTGCCCCACCAGTTGGCCCAGGCCGGGTGCTGGTAGTCGAGCAGGTTATGGTAGGCGTGCAGGTTCTCGTAGCTCTCTGGCCGCCAGGCGCTCCAGTCTGCCGGCAGGTACTGGGCCATGCCGTCGCGCAGGGCGCCGAAGCCGAGGCCCTGCATGTCGGCCAGGGTCGAATAGCCGGGATGGTTGAGTACCACGTCGAACAGTACGCGGATGCCGCGGGCGTGGGCCTGGGCGATCAGCTCGCGCAGCTCCTCCTCGCGGCCCATATTGGCGTCCAGCTGGGTGAAGTCCAGGGCGTAGTAGCCGTGGTAGCCGTAGTGGCGAAAGTCGCCCTTATCGCCACCGCCGACCCAGCCGTGGATCTGTTCAACCGGCGCGCTGATCCACAGCGCGCTGACACCCAGCTGCTGCAGGTAGTCGAGCTTGCCGGTCAAGCCCTTGAGGTCGCCGCCGTGGAAGGTGCCGATCTCCTGTTCGCCGTCGGCCATACGGCCATAGCTGTGGTCGTTGCCCGGGTCGCCGTTGGCGAAGCGGTCGGTGAGGGCGAAGTAGACCGTGGCGTTGCGCCAGTCGTGGGCCGGCGGGTTGTTCGCCTCGGTCGCTTCGAGCAGCAGCAGGCCGTCGCTGTCCGCCGCCGGGGTCAGCCGCACGCGGCCATTCTCGACCGTCGCCGACTGGCCGCTGTAGGCATCGCGCAGGGCCTGGCCTTCGGCGAACACCTGGCTGACGTCGACCTCCAGGGCCTGGCCCTGCCAGCGCCGGCAACTGCGGTGGGCGGCGAGTTGCTTGACCGGCAGCAGGCGCAGGTGCGGCTGCGGGTCGTCCTGGAACAGCAGGCGGTAGCGCCCGGGCTGGGTCACGGCCAGGCTCAGCAGGCTGTCGGCCTGCCAGTCCTGGCGCCGATAGAGCGCCAGCGGCTTGGCCGTGCCGACAGCGGCGGGCGCCTGCAGGCGCAGCAGGCCGGGCTGCAGTTCCAGCTCGACGCTGTAGCGCTGCGGGGCCTCGCTGCTCCAGGGCAAGGCCAGTGGTTGCTGGTCCAGCCAGGCCTGCAGCCGGGGCTCGGCGCCGGCGGCCTGAGCGAGCAGGGCCAGGGCCAGGCTGGCCAGGCGGAGTCGTGCTGACGAAGGGCGGCGCATCGGTTGCTCCCTGAACAGTCGAGATCGAGCGCCCATTAGAGCGAGGCGGCCGCGCCGCCAACAGGCGCAGAGGGGGCAGGGGCGTGCGGCTATTTTCGTGTCCTACGCCCCGCCTCTACGCCCCAGTCCGGCGAGCCGGGGAGGATGTGGCGCTTGTGGTTCTGGTCGAGGATGCAGGGGCTGCGCAACCATCGATTGGCAGGCAGCGGTTGTGGATCAACAATAAGAAGCCACGAGGATAATTCTCCATGAATAAAAAGCTGTTTAGTGCTGCCGCCATCGGCCTGGCCGCCACCCTGAGCCTGCCGCTGCCGACCCAGGCGGCCATCGAGGAAGGCAAGCTGGTCATCTGGATCAATGGCGACAAGGGTTACAAAGGCCTGGCCGCGGTCGGCGAGAAGTTCACCGCGGACACCGGGATCAAGGTCGAGGTGGCGCACCCCGATAGCGCCACCGACAAGTTCCAGCAGGCCGCCGCCACCGGCAACGGCCCGGACATCTTCATCTGGGCCCACGACCGCCTCGGCGAATGGGCGCAGAGCGGGCTGATCTCGCCGATCAACCCGAGCGCGGCGAGCAAGGCCGAGATCGAGGATTTCGCCTGGGATGCGGTCACCTACCAGGGCAAGCTGTGGGGCTACCCGATGGCGGTGGAAGCCACTGGGCTGATCTACAACAAGGCCCTGGTGTCGACCCCGCCGAAGACCTTCGACGAGGTGCTGGCGCTCAACGCCGAGCTGGCCAAGGCCGGCAAGCGCGCGATCCTCTGGGACTACAACAACACCTACTTCACCTGGCCGCTGCTGGCGGCCAATGGCGGCTATGTGTTCGGCGACGCCGACGGCGGCTACGACGTCAGCCGCACCGGGGTCAACAACGCCGGCGCCAAGCAGGGCGCGCAGACCCTCAAGGCGCTGATCGACGCCGGGGTGATGCCCAAGGGTGCGGACTACAGCGTCGCCGAGGCGGCCTTCAACAAGGGCGAGTCGGCGATGTTCATCAGCGGGCCCTGGGCCTGGTCGAACATCCAGAAGAGCGGCATCGACTTCGGCGTGGCGCCGATCCCGGCGGTGGGCGAGGCGGTCAGCCGGCCGTTCACCGGGGTGATGGCCGCCACCCTCAATGCCGCCAGCCCGAACCAGGCCCTGGCGGTGGAGTTCCTCGAGAACTACCTGCTCAAGGTCGAGGGGCTGAAGACGGTGAACGCCGATGTGCCGCTGGGCGCGGTGCCGAACAAGGCCTACATGGCCGAGCTGGCCAGCAACCCGCTGATCAAGGCCACCTTCGACAACGCCGCCATGGGCCGGCCGATGCCCAACGTCCCGGAAATGGGCGCGTTCTGGTCGGCCATGGCGCCGGCCCTGACCAACATCACCTCGGGTCGCCAGACCGTGGACGCCGCACTCGATGACGCTGCCAAGCGCATCGCCAAGTAACGACTGCGCCGCCGTTGGCTGATCGCCACCGGCGGCGCGCCGCGAGGCTATAACTAGATGACCGCCATGAATGCTCCAGCCGAACTGGCCAGCCCTGCCATGCCCAAGTATTTCTCCCTGCCGGTGCTGCGCAAGACCCTGCACTGGGCCGTCTGGGGCCTGTTCAACGCCCTGGCCCTGTACCTGGTGGTGGCGCTCTACGCCCAGCAGCAGATCGCCTTCGCCTTGCTCGGGCTGGTGGTGACCGGCCTCGCCAGCTTCATCTTCATCAGCAAGAAAACCTACGCCCATCGCTACATCTACCCGGCGCTGGCGGGGATGCTGGTGTTCGTGATCTTTCCGCTGCTGTACACCGTGGGCATCGGCTTCACCAACTACAGCGGCAGCAACCTGCTGAGCTTCGAGCAGGTGCAGCGCTATCACCTGAACCAGACCTACCTGGCCGGCGAACGCTTCGCCTTCAGCCTGCACCAGGACGCTGCCGGCGCCCTGCGCCTGCGCGTCGACCAGGGCGAGAAGGGGTTGTTCGTCTCGCCGCCGCTGCAGGGCGACCCGGCCCTGAGCGAGCCACTCGACCTGCTGCCGGAGACCAGCGTGAGCCTGGGCGCGGCGCTGCCGCTGCGCGAGGTGATCCAGCGCCGCGCCGAGCTGGAACGCTGGGTGCTGCGCGGCGAGCAGGGCGAGCTGTTGCGCCTGTACGGCCTGCGCGAGGTGGCGGCGGTCAAGCCGCTGTTCCGCCTGCTGGAAGACGGCGACCTGCAGAACACCCGCAGTGGCGAGGTGCTCAGCGCCGATCAGGACATCGGCTTCTATGTCGACAGTCACGGCGCCAAGGTCGCGCCGGGCTTCACCGTGTACGCCGGGGCGAGCAACTTCGCCAAGGTGCTGACCGACCCGAGCATCCGCGCGCCGTTCCTGGAGATCTTCGTCTGGACGGTGGCCTTCGCCGGCCTCACCGTGCTCTTCACCCTGGCCGTGGGCCTGCTGCTGGCCAGCCTGCTGCAGTGGGACCTGGTGGGCGGCAAGGCGTTCTACCGGGTGATGCTGATCCTGCCCTACGCGGTGCCGGCGTTCATCTCGATCCTGGTGTTCCGCGGCCTGTTCAACCAGAACTTCGGCGAGATCAACCTGCTGCTCGACAGCCTGTTCGGCATGCGCCCGGACTGGTTCAGCGACCCGACCCTGGCGCGCGGCATGATCCTGCTGGTCAATACCTGGCTCGGCTATCCCTACATGCTGCTGCTGTGCATGGGCCTGCTGCAGGCGATCCCGCGCGACCTCTACGAGGCCTCGGCGATGGATGGCGCCACGCCCCTGGACAACCTGCTGAAGATCACCCTGCCGCTGCTGATCAAGCCGCTGGCGCCGCTGCTGATCGCCAGCTTCGCCTTCAACTTCAACAACTTCGTGCTGATCACCCTGCTCACCCGCGGCGGCCCGGACATCATCGGCGCGACCACCCCGGCCGGCACCACCGACCTGCTGGTCAGCTACACCTACCGCATCGCTTTCCAGGACTCCGGGCAGAACTTCGCCCTGGCGGCGGCCATCGCCACCCTGATCTTCCTGGTGGTCGGCGGCATGGCCTGGCTCAACCTGAAACTGTCGAAAGTGAAAGTCTGAGGAGTCCGCAGATGGCAATGGTGCAACCCCAATCCGTGAAATACCGTCTGTGGCTGACCCACCTCGGCCTGCTCGGCTTCATCGGCCTGATCGTCTTCCCGCTGCTGATGGTGGTGTCGATTTCCTTCCGCGAGGGCAACTTTGCCACCGGCAGCCTGCTGCCGGACCAGCCGACCCTGGAGCACTGGTCGCTGGCCCTGGGCATCCCCTACACCCTGGCCGACGGCAGCGTGGTCAACCCGCCGTTCCCGGTGCTGACCTGGCTGTGGAACTCGCTGAAGATCGCCTTCATCAGCTCGGCGCTGATCCTCATGCTCTCGACCACCAGCGCCTACGCCTTCGCCCGCCTGCGCTTCGCCGGCAAGGGGCCGATCCTCAAGGGCATGCTGATCTTCCAGATGTTCCCGCCGGTGCTGTCGCTGGTGGCCATCTACGCCCTGTTCGACCAGCTCGGCCAGTACGCCGGCTGGCTCGGGGTCAACAGCCACGGCGCGGTGATAGTCGCCTCCCTCGGCGGCATGGCCCTGCATATCTGGACCATCAAGGGCTACTTCGAGAGCATCGACGCCTCCCTGGAGGAGGCCGCCATCGTCGACGGCGCCACCACCTGGCAGGCCTTCGTGCACATCCTGCTGCCGATGAGCGTGCCGATCCTCGCCGTGGTGTTCATCCTCGCCTTCATCACCAGCATCACCGAGTACCCGATCGCTTCGGTGCTGCTGATGGACGTCGACAAGCTGACCCTCTCGGTCGGCGCCCAGCAGTACCTGTACGAGCAGAACTACCTGTGGGGCGACTTCGCCGCCGCCGCGGTGCTCTCCGGCCTGCCGATCACCGCGGTGTTCCTCTACTGCCAGAAGTGGATAGTCGGCGGCCTCACCGCCGGCGGGGTCAAAGGGTAGGGTGCGCTGTGCGCACCAATGGGATGGGCACCGTGGCCCTGCCTGCGTCCGGATTGTGGTGTCGCGGCTCTATCGGTGCGCACGGCGCACCCTACGGAATTTGACCCACCTGTCGGCGTGTCAGCTATCGGGCATGCCGGTTTTGCTCGTTACCGTGCGGGCGTTTGTCGGCAATGTGAGTAAAATTCGCGCTACCCGAACAACGACAATTACCGGGAGACGTTTATGACTGCTGCGGCCCGTCCGCCCCTGCCCCTGATTCCGGCCAAGCTGACGGCGCCGGCCCTGCACGCCGGTCTGCTCGCCCGGCCGCGTTTCGACGAGTGGCTGCAGCGCCTGCCGCAGGTGCGCCTGGCCGTGCTGCAGGCGCCCAGCGGCTTCGGCAAGAGCGTGCTGGCCAGCCAGTGGGCGGCGGCCTTCGCCGGTGCGGTGGCCTGGCTCAACCTGGACGGCAACGACAACAGCCCGCGGCAGTTCGGCCGCTACCTGCTCAACGCGCTGCATCGCCAGCTCGACGGCGGCTGCCCGCTCAGCGTGGCGCGTGCCGAGCAGGGCGAGGAGGGCCTCGACGGCCTGCTCACCCGCGCGCTCGCCGAACTGCCGGCCAGCCACTCGCCGTTGCTGCTGGTGCTCGACGAATTCGAGGCGCTGCACAACCGCGAGGTGATCGCCGCCCTGCGCTTCTTCCTGCGCAACATGCCCGACTGGCTGACCCTGCTGGTGTGCAGCCGCGGCCTGCCGGACCTGGGCGTGGCCGAGCTGCGGGTCAAGCGCCAGCTGCTGGCCCTGGATGCCAGCCTGCTGGCCTTCGAGCACGACGAGGTACAGAGCCTGCTGGAGTTGGGTCTGCCGATCAGCATCAACCGCGAGCAGGTCGAGCGCCTCAACCGGCGCATCGGCGGCTGGCCCTGCGCGCTGCAGCTGGCCCAGCAGGAGGTGCAGACCGGGCGCGGCATGGACCTGTTCCTCGAGAGCCTGCAGCTCGGTCATCCGTATATCCGCGACTACCTGCGCGAACAGGTGCTCGCCGGCCTGGACCCACTGACCCTGGAATTCCTCCAGGCCACCTGCCTGCTCGAGCGCTTCAGCGCCGCCCTGGCCGACCGCCTGACCGAGAGCTGCAACGGCCGCGAGATGCTCGAGCAGCTGGAGCGCAGCGGCCTGTTCATCCAGCCGGTGGACGGCCTGCGCCAGTGGTTCGCCTACCACCCGCTGTTCGCCAGCTTCCTGCAGAACGAGCTGAGCACCCACCAGCCGCAGCGCATCGCCGAGCTGCACCTGCGCGCCGCCGAGGCGCTGCTGGAAGAGAAGATGCCGGAAGAGGCGGCGCGCCACGCGGTGCTCGCCCGCGATCCGCAGCGGGTCGGGCAGATCCTCCAGAGCCATGGCCGGCAGTTCTACCGCCAGGGCCGCCTGGCGCTGCTGCAACGTTGCCTGGAGGTGCTGCCGGAAAGCGCCATCGCCGAGTCGCCGCTATTCACCCTGCTGCAGGCCTGGGCCTCGCAGAACCAGTACCAGAGCGACCAGGTCGAGCGCTGGCTGCAGGCCGGCGAAGCGGCGCAGCAGGGCCTGCACACCCCGGAGCAGTGGCAGCGCATCGAGGCCGACTACAAGGCGGTGCGTGCCCAGGTGGCGATCTGCCAGGGCGATCAGCACAAGGCCATGGCCCTGGCCCGCGAGGCGCTGGCCTTCGAGCCGCTTACCATGCGCACCTCGAAGGTCGTGGCGATGTCGGTGCTGGCCGAGGCGCACTTCGTCCAGGGCGACCTGCTCAAGGCCCAGCAGCAGCACGAGGAGACCGTGCGCCGGGCGCAGCAGATCAACGCCTCGCACCCGGTGCTGTGGAGCCTCGGCCAGCTGTCGGAAATCGCCATCGCCCAGGGTCATCTGCAGAAGGCCTACAACCTGCAGGAGCGGGCGCTGCAGTACATCGAGCAGGAAAAGCTGCCGGTGACCCCGATCATGGAGTTCATCCACCGCGTGCGTGGCCAGGTGCTGCTCGAATGGCACCACCTGGATGCGGTGGAGCAGTGCGCCCTGCAGGGCCTGGAGATCCTCGACACGGTCGGCGACCACTGGTTCCTGCAGTGCTACGTGCTGCTCGCCCGGGTCGCCCACGCCCGCGGCCAGCAGAGTGTCTGCGCCGACTACATCGGCAAGCTGCAGAGCCTGCTGGCCAGCGACGACTACCACATCGACTGGCAGGCCAACGCCCATGCGGCGATGCTCAACTACTGGGATTCGACCCAGGACAAGGACAGCATCCAGCAGTGGCTGAGCACCGCGCCGCCGCTCAAGCCGGGGGCCAACCACTTCGCCCAGGGCAATGCGCGCAACCACGTGCGCGCCTACCTGGCGCTGAACCAGGGCGAGCGCGCCTTGCCGATCCTGCGCCAGTTGCAGGCCGATGCCGAGCGCCATCACCTGGTGATGGACCAGAACCGCAACCACATCCTCCAGGCCCAGCTGTTCTGGCTGCGCGAGGAACGCCAGGCGGCCCTCGACCACCTGCACCAGGCGCTGAGCCTGGCCAGCAGCACCGGGGCGATCGGCAGCTTCCTGCGCATCGGCAAGCCGTTGATCGCCATGCTCAAGGGCCTGCAGCACGAGCGCCAGCTCGACGAACTGCAAAGCCAGCGCGCCGACCGCCTGATCCAGCTGGCCCAGCAGCAGCGCGACTTCGGCCGGGCGATCCGCATCAGCCTCGACGAGGCGGTGATCCAGGACATCATCAACCGCCCCGACGTGCCCGAGCTGATCCGCCATTCGCCGCTGACCCGCCGCGAGTGGCAGGTGCTCAGCCTGATCCACGCCGGGCTGTCCAACGAACAGATCTCCGAGCACCTCAACGTCGCCCCGACCACCATCAAGACGCACATCCGCAGCCTCTACCAGAAGCTCAACATCACCCACCGCAACGAGGCGGTGCAGCTGGCGCGCAGCCTGCTGAGCAAGATCCAGGGCGAGTAGCGGGGATACTGACGCGTACGGCCGGGTAGGGTGTGCCATGCGCAGCATCGGGCTTGATGCTGTGGTCCTGTGGGCGCTCCGGCTGCGGCGCCGCGGCCATTGGTGCGCACGGCGCACCCTACGGGTTGAGCCGGCTTCGTAGCGTGCGCCATGCGCACCATCGGGATTGACGCTGTGGTCCTGTTGGCGCTCCGGCTGCGGCGTCGCGGTCATTGGTGCGCGCAGCGCACCCTACGGGTTGAGCCGGGTTCGTAGGGTGCGCTGTGCGCACCATCGGGATTGGCGTCGAGATCCTCTTTTTGTGCCCGGGAGACGGCGTCGCGGTCATCGGTGCGCGCAGCGCACCCTACGGGCTTGGGCAAGATCCGGGGTAGCGTGCGCCATGCGCACCATCGGGATTGACGCTGTGGCCCTGTTTTGCGCGCGGATTGCGGCGCCGCCTACGACCCCGGTCCCGGCAAAACTCCTCCCCCCGTCCAGGCAAAACATACGCCCGCGAAAAGCCGCGCGGGGAGGATGTGGGCACCACGGGGCTACCCTAGAGTAAGTACCGTCATAACCCTCAAGAAGGCTTTGCTGTATGGCTGTTACCCGCAAGGACTGGTGGCGCGGCGGCGTCATCTATCAGGTCTACCCGCGCAGTTTCTTCGACAGCAACGACGATGGCGTCGGCGACCTGCCCGGCGTGCTGAGCAAGCTCGATTACATCGCCAGCCTCAACGTCGATGCCATCTGGCTGTCGCCGTTCTTCACCTCGCCGATGAAGGACTTCGGCTACGACGTGTCCGACTACCGCGGAGTCGATCCGCTGTTCGGCAGCCTGGAGGACTTCCAGGCGCTGGTGCGCGAGGCCCATGGCCGCGGTATCCGCGTGTACATCGACCAGGTGCTCAACCATTGCTCCGACCAGCACCCCTGGTTCGAGGAAAGCCGCTCCAGCCGCAGCAACCCCAAGGCCGACTGGTTCGTCTGGGCCGAGCCGAGCGCGGACGGCACGCCGCCGAACAACTGGCTGTCGGTATTCGGCGGTTCGGCCTGGACCTGGGACGGTCGGCGCAAGCAGTACTACCTGCACAACTTCCTGGCCAGCCAGCCGGACCTCAACTTCCACTGCGAGGCGGTGCAGCAGCAGCTGCTCGATGACATGCAGTTCTGGCTGGAACTGGGCGTCGACGGCTTCCGCCTGGACGCGGCCAACTTCTACTTCCATGACCGCCAGTTGCGCAGCAATCCGCCCAACCCGGATATCCGCGAAGGCGGCATCGGCGTGCGCGCCGACAACCCCTACGCCTACCAGCGCCACCTGTACGACAAGAGCCAGCCGGAGAACCTCGATTTCCTGCGGCGCCTGCGCGCGCTGCTGGATCGCTACCCGGGCACCTCCAGCGTGGCCGAGATCGGCTGCGACCAGTCGCTGCGCACCATGGCCGCCTACACCAGCGGCGGCAACACCCTGCACATGGCCTATTCCTTCGACCTGCTGACGGCGCAGTGCAGCCCGGCCTTCATCCGCCACACGGTGGAGGCCATCGAGAGCGAGCTGGCCGACGGCTGGCCCTGCTGGTCGGTGGGCAACCACGACGTGGTCCGGGTGATGACCCGCTGGGCCCTGCAGGGCAAGCCGGATGCCGCCCGCGGGCGGCTGCTGATGGCCTTGCTGCTGTCGCTGCGCGGCAGCGTCTGCCTGTACCAGGGCGAGGAGCTGGGTTTGCCCGAGGCCGAGCTGGCCTTTGAGGACCTGGTCGACCCCTACGGCATCGCGTTCTGGCCGGAATTCAAGGGCCGCGACGGCTGCCGCACGCCGATGCCCTGGCAGCACGAGGCGCCGCATGCCGGCTTCTCCGCGCACAAGCCCTGGCTGCCTGTGCCCGACAGCCATCGGCCGCTGGCGGTGGATATGCAGGAGCAGGACCCGGACTCGATGCTCAACAGCTACCGGCGCTTCCTCGCCTGGCGCCAGCAACAACCGCTGTTGATCGAAGGCTCGATCGCCATGCGCCATCACGACGATGCACTGCTGGTATTCGAGCGGCGCCTGGGCGATGAGGCCTGGCTGTGCCTGTTCAACCTGAGCGCGACGGAACGCCGTTACGACCTGCCCCTGATGGTCGAGCCGCTCGACGCGGTCCCGGCCAGCACTGCCGAGTTCCTCGGCAGCTGGGTACACTTGCCGGCCCACGGGTTCGGCTTCGCCCGCCTGCTGGGCTGAGTGGAGAATAAGAATGGCCAGCGTCACCCTACGCAACATCTGCAAGAGCTACGGCGACATCGCCATCACCCGCCAGATCGACCTGGACATCGAGGACGGCGAGTTCGTGGTCTTCGTCGGCCCCTCCGGCTGCGGCAAGTCGACCCTGCTGCGGCTGATCGCCGGGCTGGAGGACATCAGCTCCGGCGACCTGCTGATCGGCGAGCAGCGGGTCAACGACCTGCCGCCGATGGAGCGCTCGGTGGGCATGGTGTTCCAGTCCTACGCGCTCTACCCGCATATGACCGTGGCCGAGAACATGGCCTTCGGCCTCAAGCTGGCCAAGGTCGACAAGGGCGCGATCCGGCGCAAGGTCGAGGAAGTCTCGCGCATCCTGCAGCTCGACCAGCTGCTCGAGCGCAAGCCCAAGGATCTCTCCGGCGGCCAGCGCCAGCGCGTGGCCATCGGCCGCACCATGGTGCGCGAACCCAAGGTGTTCCTGTTCGACGAACCGCTGTCCAACCTCGACGCCGCCCTGCGCGTGCAGATGCGCATCGAGATCTCGCGCCTGCACCAGCGCCTGCGCTCGACCATGATCTACGTGACCCACGACCAGGTCGAAGCCATGACCATGGCCGACAAGATAGTGGTGCTCAACGCCGGGCAGATCGCCCAGGTCGGCCAGCCGCTGGAGCTCTACCACTACCCGCGCAACCAGTTCGTCGCGGGCTTCCTCGGCTCGCCGCAGATGAACTTTCTCAAGGTCAAGGCGCTCGGCGCCAGCAGCGAGGCAGTGGAGATCGAGATGCCCGGCGGCTACCGCATGCAGGTGCTGGTCGACGGCAGCGAGGTGCAGGCGGGCGACGAGCTGACCCTGGGCGTACGCCCCGAGCACTTCGTCGACGCCGAGCAGGCCGATTTCGCCTTCTACGGCCAGATCGGCGTGGCCGAGCGCCTGGGCGACCACAACCTGATCTACCTGAGTCTGGAAGGGGTGGACGACATGATCACCCTGCGCAGCGACGGCAACCGCAAGGTCGCGGTGAGCCAGACCTACGCCGCCGGGCTGATGGCCAACCAGTGCCACCTGTTCCGCGCCGACGGCCAGGCCTGCGCCCGGCACTACCGGGAACCGGCTATCTACGGCTGAGGGCACCCTACGGGATCCGCAAGTCTGCTGGCGAGGCTGGCTCAGTGGAAGGGCGCCGCTGCCAGCGCGGCCATCTTGCCGAGCAGCCATTGCAGGCCGGCCAGGTGCTGCTGGTCGTGGCTGCACAGGTAATGCACCAGGCTGCGCAGAGTCAGCGCGCCATAGCCTTGGAAGCGCGCGGGGCGCATGAACTGCTCGGCGACGAGTGCCTCGATCAGCGCCAGGGTCTGCCGGCGCGCCTGGCGAAAGTCCGCCAACACCGCAACCGGGTCGGCGCCAGCGTAGTCGCGCTGGCGGGCCAGGGCCTCGCCGTCGAGGGACAGCAGCAGTGGATCGTCCTCCTCCAGGGTGCGGCGCAGGCGCACTTGGTAGCCGTCCACCTCGATGTCGCGCACATGGCAGATCTGTTCGATGGCGGTGAACGGCTCGCTGGGCACGCCCTCCCAGGAGTCCGGTGCCCAGTGCCTGAGCTCGATGGGAATGGCCGCGAAGTAGGCTTCGAGCTGTTCGGGAAAGCGGGAGAGGGCGTGCAGGGTGATATCGAGCATGGCCAGGGTGCTCCGCAGTGAGTCGCTTCGCCTCAATCCTCACACGGCGACGGTGCGCCGCGACGGTACAGCTGCGTGCAGAAATGCTGCAGCAGTTCAGGCCGCCAGGGCCAGTGCGGCCGCGGCCGCGGCCAGGAGCGCGGCGATGGTGCGCACATGGTTCCAGCGTTGCCACTCGCGCAGATAGAGCGACCAGTACGCCGCCGCCTCCGCGGACTCGCCGTCCAGGCGCGCCAGGCGCTCGTTGCGCGGCACATTGCAGGCGACGGTGACTCCGAAGCAGCCAAGCAGATAGCTGGCGCCTGCGGCCAGTATCAGAACGGCCCCGGCCTCACCCCAGTGCCACAGCCCGAACAGCACGCAGAGCGCGGCGACGCCGGCGCTACCCATGAAGGTGCCGAGGAACAGCGGGTTGAGCACCACCAGGTTGATGCGCTGCATGGCCGCGATGCCCTGGCTGGCCGGTAGCTGCGCCAGGGCCTGCATCACGAAGGTGGAGAAGGCGAAGAACACCCCGCCGACGATGCCGGCACCGAGGCAGAGGAGGAAGGCAAGGATCATGAGCATGGCGAGCATCGCAGTTCCATGGGGTTGGCCGATGGCAGCTGCCGAACACATGCCGGCAGTTCGCAGGAGAGCGTAGCCGGCTCTGAACAATCGAGGACAAACCAGGATATTGATGTTGCTGAGACTTAGCTTCGGGTCGACTACGGCCGGCACCGACCGGCGGTAGTCGACCCACGGCCGCCGGTCGCGACAGGCAACAACCGGCCGATTCTGTTGAAAAAGTCTGTCTTGGCCGGAACCGCCTTTCCAGAACTCAAAAAACGCACGGTTTGGACGTTGCTGCGTGAAAACCAAGGCAGTTCAGTCTCCCGTACGGCTCAGATTTCAATGTAGGCAACGCTCTTTTGTGGGCAGAAATCGCAAAGGGACTTTTTCAACAGAATCGGCCAGATGCGGACGCTCGCCCATCGACAGCAACCGACC
Organism: Pseudomonas benzenivorans; assembly: GCF_900100495.1. Taxonomy (GTDB): domain Bacteria; phylum Pseudomonadota; class Gammaproteobacteria; order Pseudomonadales; family Pseudomonadaceae; genus Aquipseudomonas; species Aquipseudomonas benzenivorans. The sequence continues at coordinate 52,363 of NZ_FNCT01000011.1, read as the reverse complement.
AGACGCAGCTGTTCGCACCGAACATTGAGCGGACCACTTCCTTAACAGCTACAGCGTCCAGAAGCGATCAACTCTCTGCCTCTTGCAGGAGGGTATCTCGCAGATTGCAGCCCGGCGCAGCACGTACCAGCATCTGAGCAAACGCAGTACCCTGTACAAGGCTAGGCGCAAGATCGAGAAGACAAAGGCGCCGGTGCGGGCCAAGGTCGAACACCCGTTCTGGGTGATCAAACGGCAGTTTGGCTACGTGAAAGGGCGCTTCCGGGGACTGGCCACGAACACCGCGCAATCGGTCACCTTGTTCGCCCTGTCGAACCTATGGATGGTACGTCGACAGCGGCTTCAAGGAGCGGTAACGGCCGGCGGAATGGCGGGGAGAAATAGGGTGTAGCAGTGATTGAGGCGACTCATTGTTCAGGGAGGCGCACCTTTTGCACTGACGGACTTCATCCAGTCACGAGGATTCAAGCCGGTTTTGCGCCGGAAGGCACGAGCCAGGGCGGAGGGGCTTTCATATCCCACCTGATCGGAAATCAAGGCCATGGAGAGGCCTTCTCGCAACAGCTTCTGAGCAAGACTGATCCGCCAGCTCAACAGATACTCGGCAGGGGTCTGCCCTACGACATCCTTGAAATGCGCTGCATAGCTGGCCCGCGACATGTTCGACTCGCAAGCCAGTTCCGAGATCGACCATGGATAGTGCGGCTCTTCGTGAATTCTTACCAGTGAACGAGCCAGACGAACATCCGCCAGGCCTGCCATCATCCCGGATTTGAGCTGCTGATGATCGAGCAGATGCCGCAACAATTGGATGACTGTAAGCTCGAACAATCGATCCAGTGTCGCGTGGCGACCGCAATGATCACTGGCGGCCTCAGCGAACAACCATTTAACAGTGTCTGAAAGCATCGTGAGTTCGGTCAGAGGTTGCACGATCATATCAGGCAGCGACGCAGCCAATGGATTGTTCGCGCCGCCTGCGAACTCTAGAGATGCACATTGCAAGCGAGCACCACCGGACTCAGTGCCGACCAACTGATGCTGGCTCGGCCGGGGAAAGAAAATCAGGCTCGGCTCGGTCAGGAGCACAGGCGGCCGACCTGCGATTACCAACCCCAACTCGCCCTGCTGCAGCAGATGTATATGCCCTCTCCGATTCGCTCCGTCGAACAAGCTCACCCCACAAAGCCCACCACTGTAAAACAAGTCCGCGCGGACACCGAATAGCGTCAATAGCGTGGATAAACGATCCATAGCTCACCTCAATCTGGACGATCTGCAGCATATTATGGACTAGCTGCGTCCAAAGCGATTGATTTCCGTTGCATTATGGCACCGTACTCAAGACGCAATGCGCATCATCACTGGAGTACAACGGTGCTATGTAAACCTGCACTTGCTTTGAAAAAGTTGCTCGATGCATCCGTCAAACGATGCAGCAGCTGGAACCAAGAAAACATCAGGGCTCACGCTATGGCTGCACTGAAACGCACCTTTTTTGGAAATGACGAGCGAAAGGTGAACGGTACACCGAACTAACCCGAAAAACCATTAATATTCCGGAGATACATCATGGCTACTTCTACCATCATTCACGTTAATTCCCTTAGCTCCTTTAAAAAAGATATAGGCGCACAAGTCACCCGCTTCGGAGTAGGGGGCATTTACTTTGCCATGACCATTATTTACTTGTGGTTCGGTGGAATGAAATTCTCCGGGTATGAAGCGAACGGAATTCACGGGTTTGTCAGCAACAGCCCTCTGCTTTCCTGGGTATACAGCTTCATGAGTATTCAGGGCTTCTCGAACTTTCTCGGAGTTCTGGAAGTTTCCATAGGCGTGCTTATCGCGGCCAGGATCTTCTCGCCCAAGTTGTCGATTCTGGGTGGCATCCTGTCCGCCGGTCTGTTCATCACAACGCTGTCATTCATGCTGACCACTCCAGGTGTATTCGAACCAACTCTCGGTTTCCCTGCTATTTCAGTGGTTCCCGGCCAGTTCTTGCTGAAGGATCTGGGACTTCTTGCAGCTTCGATTTTTATTGCCGGCACCTCGATTACAGCACTTGAGCAAGAAATCGGTTAGGGCAATAGCGGTAAACGCTGAAAAAAAGGCCTTCTAGTTCTACTAGAAGGCCTTTTTTTGCTCACTGATTTTGATGCGATATTTCAGAAACTCAGGTTGCAAAAATAACATAGGGGCCTATACCAGCCTAAATCTATGCTGAAAACAGGAAAGATTGTAAAGACCCATGGTGTATCAAAAAAATAAAGAAGTCAGCCAAGTGCGCAAGTGGCGTTTTGGTATGCACAGAGCATTTATATTTGCAGATGTGCTTTTCTGCGCTTGGCAACTAATTAACGGAGCGCATTCCTGATGGGCATATTGGCCTTGAGCACTTTCCTGGCATTCGTAACGGGTTTTGCGATCAAGCGCGGAAATATTTGCGCCGTGGCGGCGGTTCATCAGTGGGTGGCGTACCGTAATGCATTTCATCTAAGGGCGTTCATTACCGGCATGTGTTGCGCTGGACTCATACTTGCGGCAATTACCTGGCTTTTTCCAGGCGCTGGTGGCGTGTCTTCCGAGTATGCGGTGACACTATTCACCGTCTTGGCGGGCGTACTCTTCGGTGCTGGAGCTTGGTTAAATAGGGCCTGTGTATTAGGCACCATCGTATTTTTAACCAAGGGCGACCTAAACTATGTAGGCACACTCTTTGGTATGTTCATCGGCGGGTTCATCGGGCAATACGCGTATAAACCGTTGTTATCAACCAGCGTTTCGCCGCTTCAGATGCCAACCGCGTTGGGGGTGAGCATTGTCAGCGTTTACGCGCTCGTTTTATTGCTGGACGTTTGGAAGTACTTTCGCAAACAGCGGGCGACTAACACAGCACGCCGCGTTCGCATGGATTCTTACTACCTGTTCCCCATGATCATAGTAGTAGGAGCGTGTTGCGCGATCCTTCATGCATTGAATGGTGAATGGACTTACCTGGCAACCCTTATCCGCATAACAGAAGGCTTGGTAACAAACTCAAGCAAACCTCTAGCATCAGTCCTGATTTATTCAATCGCCACATTTGTCGGTGGCTTGTTAGCAGCAAGATACAGTGGTGAAATAAAAATGCATGCTCTGGATATCAGATTAATTGCTCAACGATTAATAGGTGGTATGACCATGGGGTTGGCGACTTGCATGATCCCCGGCGGGAATGAATCCATGATGTTCAGTGGAGGGTCATCAATGGCGCTTCATGCAATCGTTGCCTACATGTCAATGACACTGACATTGTTAATTCTGGAACATGTTTTTCGACGCCGGACTGAGGTTTAGTTATTAAGACAATGTTTAAGAATGAGCATCTTAAATAACTTGATCGATATCGGCGAAGTCACCGAAGTGGTGCAGACCCAAGGGGCGGACACCGCTAACATCGGCGGCATCCTCGACATGATTCGCGGCATCGCCGACAAGACTATCTGTTCGAGGTGTACCGCCCATTCAACCAACCATTCTGGTTGGGAACGTGCCGTAGATGTCGCTCTGCAGTTCCGCGGTTGAGGGATGGCTTGATTCCTTGCTTTGATCCTTTTGAGCATTTTATTGAGCAGATCTCGTCTCGAAATCAGCATCTGTCAGACCTAAAGTGAAGACTCCTAATCACCTGATGAAGGAGTCACCATGTCAAATGCCGTCATCGAATGCATCCTAAACCGCAGCGCCGCCAAGTATTACGACCCTGCAGCCACCCTGAGCGACGATCAAATCCGCGAGTTGGTGCGAATCGGCACCTCCGCGCCGACATCCTTTCACTTGCAGAACTGGCGCTTCATCGCCGTGCGCACGAGTGAAGCCAAGGCCCGGCTGAGTCCGATCGCTTGGAATCAGCCCGCAATCACCGATGCAGCCGTCACCTTCATCATCTGCGGCCAGTTGGCCGATTCCAGCGTAATACCGGAACGCCTGGCGCCGTTGGTTGAAGCGGGCGTTATGCCAGAAACGATGGTTCCGGAATGGGAAGTCCCCGCACGCGATCTGTATATGGAGTACCCACAGCGCCAACGCGACGAGGCAGTACGTACTGGCACTTTCGGCGCAGCAGCAATGATTTATGCAGCCCGCTCACTGGGATTGGGTTCGACGCCGATGATCGGTTTCGACGCCGAAGCGGTGCACCGCGAGTTCGGACTGGCCGACGACGAAGTGCCGGTCATGCTGTTGTCCATAGGCGCCGAGAGTCCAGGAAACTGGGCGCAGAAGCCGCGCCGTCCGCTGGATGAGGTGTTGGATCTGATCTAGGGCGCTTGCGGCAATCGTGATCGCGCCGAACGACTATGCGGCCTTTAAGTGGTAAGCAAACTTATTGGAACTTCCACTTGAAAGCCTAACCAACTTCGACCCAAGACTCGGGCACGAAGTAACCCAATGGATAGTTCCCACGTGGACTTTCCTCAATTAGTGAAAACAGTAACTGAAAGGAAGACAACGATGCAAAGATCTATTGCTCTGAAACCGGAACAGGTTCCGGCTGACTCGAAACCGACCCTCGATATGTTCACAAAGAACATCGGGTTCACCCCAAATATGATGGCGATCTTCGCCCAGAGCCCAATCGCATTCAACGCATGGGCCACCCTGCTCGGTTCCTTGAGCAAGGCCCTCGACGTGAAGACGCGTGACAGCATCGGGCTTGCTGTATCCGAGGCGAATGGCTGCAACTATTGCCTGGGGGTTCACAGCTTTACGGCCGAGCACATGGCCAGAATGCCGGCCGATGAAATCATCCTCGCTCGTAAGGGGCATGCTCGAGACCCAAAGCGCGACGCCGCAATCCAGTTTGCGCGCAAAGTCCTCGAGGCCCGCGGCAAAGTCACTGAAGCCGATCTAGGAGCAGTCCGCGAGGCCGGCTACACAGATGCGAGTGTCATGGAGATCGTCGCATTGGTTGCCATGTACTCCCTGACTAACTTTTTCAATAACGTGTTCGACCCCGAGAAGGACTTTCCCGTCGTTACTCCGGCAGGGGCGATCTGACCTCTATACGCTCGCATCGACCATCTCCGCGACTCTTGGGCGGTGTCATCTGATGCGGGCGTAACACCAAAGCCCGGAGGCACCCAGGAGCGAGTCTTGGAAACGCATCCGGGCTTTACGCATGACCCGAAAAGTCTAGGAGGAAGAACGTGACACTCCATCATCCAATTTTTACCCGCTGGCCGGTGCAGTACCCCGATCGGCTCCAGCTCTTTTCCTTACCGACGCCCAACGGAGTGAAGGTCGGCATCATGTTGGAGGAGACGGGCCTTACCTATGAGCCGCACCGCATCGACATCATGGCGAACGAGAACCACGATTCGGCTTTCCTCGCACTCAACCCCAACGGCAAGATTCCAGCGATCTACGATCCTGAGGGTCCGGGCGGACGGCCGCTGGCGTTGTTCGAATCGGGAGCAATCCTGATCTATCTCGCCGAGAAGACGGGGCAGTTCCTCTCCACTGATCCCTGCACGCGCTACGAAACGATCCAGTGGCTGATGTGGCAGATGGGCGGTGTCGGGCCAATGTTCGGCCAGGTCGGCTTCTTCAACAAATTCGCCGGCAAAGCCTATGAGGACAAGCGCCCGCGCGACCGGTACGTAACCGAATCAGCTCGGCTGCTCGGTGTCCTCGACGAACGGCTCGCGGACCGCGACTGGGTGATGGGTACTGCCTTTAGCATCGCCGATATTTCTCTGCTTGGCTGGGTACGTAACCTAATCGGCTTTTACGAAGCGCGCGAGCATGTCGGCTTCGACCGCTTTCGTCATGTGCAGACGTGGCTTGAACGCGGCCTCGCGCGTCCAGCGGTACAGCGCGGACTGGAAGTGACAGCGACCTAAAACAAGTCCAGTTGGAAACAATGGAGAACAAAGACAAATCGATACTCAGAAGGATACTGTCGATGACGATCCGAAGCTTCATCGCCGCCTCCTGCGCTACCCACTCCACCTCGATTGCCGTCTCCGTCGTGGCCCATGATGGTCAATCGGAAACCGTTATACGAACTGGTGGAGTCTTTGGTTATGTATTGCGGGGCGGCTTCCCGTATGACTGGTGCGGCCGCCGGGCAATGACGAGTATTTGATGATCGCGGACTTAGCCACCCTCTTCGAAGTCAGGACGAGATCAGGAGCACCTACTTTCACAAGTACGGTGTGCCACCCATCAGGCGCGGTGAATAACGCGGGGACGCGTATCTATCGGGCGGGCAAATGCTGATCCGAACAACCAGGCGCGATCTATCCAATCTCCCGTTACGCGCACAAGACCGAGCCTGCGAAGCTGGTCGCCGTCTTCGTGTCGACACCAATGACAGGCCGTCGGCCATACCCACCAGGCGCCACGATGAGTCCTCTTGTCTCGCCAGTGATCAACGCGGAAATGAGCGGTGTTAGCACAAGCTAGGCGGATGCGACGGCCGCCACGCGTAGGAGCTAAGTAAAGGGTTCCGGGGCTTGCACCGTGGAAGACCTGTGGGCATCGGGTGTGTAGGGCGGTGACGCAGATGCGTCGCCCTTCTTCTCGGCCGACGACTTGGTGCCGGGAGGATTGTTGGCGCAGATCGCGTTGATTGCCCGCTGGAGGTGCTCGGCCATGTCCGCTTACCTGCCCCTATACAGCAGAGAGCGGCTATCCAATTTTCAGGAGCATTTTATGCAACCAGTCGAGATAAAAGCCATTGATAACAACGATTTTGATATTTGGCTTTCGTTGTGGAAGGGCTATCAACGATTTTACGAAGTGGATATACCCGAGTCCGTGAGTTTGAATACCTGGGCGCGCTTCTTGGACCCAGTCGAGCCGATGCATGCAGCACTTGCCATGGTGGACGATCAAGCATTGGGGCTGGTGCATTCGATCTACCATCGATCTTCCTGGACAACAGAAGACTATTGTTATCTTCAGGACCTGTTTGTTGCTGCCGATGCGCGCGGCAATGGTATCGGCCGGACGCTGATCGAGCATGTCTATGATGATGCGAGACGTCGTGGGGCGTCCCGTGTACACTGGCTGACACACGAATCAAACCATAACGGCATGCAGCTTTACGACCGCATCGCTGTTCGCTCCGGTTTCATCCAGTACCGAAAACTATTTGCCTGACACGTTGATGCGTGTCCGTCCAAGAATATGTTCGGCGCCGTCGCGCACCTCGGTTGGCGCGTAACTTTCTTGACGGCGCCGCCCGCGAGAAAGAATTTGTCGCCGACCAGTTCTCCGCCGAGTTCGCGCGCAACTTGTCTAATTAGCGCACGCACTGGGACTGTGTGGAACGTACAACTGGTGTGCTATTGCAATAGGATGCTTTAGCGTTTCAAGCTCCCGAGGTCCTATGTCCCAAATCGATTGGCTGAGCCATCTCCTACAAATGATCACCATCACTGGTCAGCTGGAGGTTCGCTGTGCCTACGGTGCGCCATGGCGAGTGGTCTGGGCTCAGTCGGCGGCGCATGAGATTCCCTACCACATCGTGGTCAAGGGCCGGGCTATTTTCGAAGATCCGGAGAGGGGAACGGCTAGGGAGCTGGTGAGCGGCGATATCGTGCTGTTGCCTCACGGGGCGGGGCACGTGTTGCACGATGGCAGCGGACAAGCGCCAGGGCTTACCTACAATCGCCAAGGTTCTGCTGGATGGATACTCAGCGAGAATGATGGCCAGGGCGAGCATCTGGACCTGTTGTGCGGACGATTTTTCATCGGACCGCCCCATGATCGGCTGATTCGCAATTATCTTCCCACGGATCTGGTGGTACGGACCATGGACAGCCATGGTGAAGAGGGCATCGTGTCCGCTTCGAATCATCTGGCCAGTCTCGTCGGGCTGATGCGCATGGAGTCCGACGGTGACAAACCCGGCGGACGCGCCATCCTCAATGCGCTTAGCTCGGCGCTGTTTACACTGGTACTGCGCGCGGCGAGCGAATCCGAGCAAGCCTCGGCAGGCTTGTTGGCGCTGGCCGGCCATCCGCGGCTGGCCCCGGCCATTTCGGCCATGTTCGCCGATCCGGCGCGGCCATGGAACCTGCCCGATCTGGCTGACTTGTGCAGCATGTCACGCGCCACCTTCATGCGGCACTTTCAGGACGCGCTGGGACGTTCGGCCATCGAACTGTTGAGCGATATCAGGATGAGCCTGGCCGCGAACGAGCTAAAGAAGCTAGCGATGACCACCGAGGCCGTGGCCGAGTCTGTCGGATATCAATCCGTATCGGCATTCCGACGTGTGTTCACCGAGAAGATGGGGATGACGCCGGGGCAATGGCGCAGTCTGGCACGCAAGGGCGAGTAATTCACTTCACTTTCGGTGTGTAGTCTTGACGAGGCGTTAAGTGCGCTTCAACCATCCAGCGATCTGCTCGGGTGGGGAGTCTCGGCCCCTTCAGGTTGAGGTCGCTTACTCGTAGATCTTGCCGCAGTACAGGAAAACGGCGAACTGCTGCCAGGGATTGGACGGCAGAAGTCTTTGGTTCAAGCCGAAGTCGCTACTTTCCGCCCATGAAATTGCGCCATCTAGGAATGCTTCTATCGTCGTGTTTTCCCAGCCATTGGCAGTGGACTTGTCTGCTGCCAGTGCCCGAGCAAAGTTCAAGAAGGCCTTGGAATCTTTGACCTGATCTAAAAGTTCATGAAGCTCCACGACGTTCTCCGTAAGTTGAGTAAGCGCCACGTCATTCGCGGCGGGGTAGTTTCTCCCACCAAGTGCGCGATGTCCGCTTTTGGCCGATTCTGTTGAAAAAGTCCCTTTGCGATTTCTGCCCACAAAAGAGCGTTGCCTACATTGAAATCTGAGCCGTACGGGAGACTGAACTGCCTTGGTTTTCACGCAGCAACGTCCAAACCGTGCGTTTTTTGAGTTCTGGAAAGGCGGTTCCGGCCAAGACAGACTTTTTCAACAGAATCGGCCGCATGCTGCCCGTCATCATCAGTCGCCTCACTCGCTTTCAGCCATTCTGCTACTCCAGTCCTCTGATTCGGGCACACCACTCGGCAATACCCCATGGCCAGCGGCAAGCAAGCAGTTGGCAACGTGCGAATCAGCCGGCACCCGGCTGCGCTTCCGCTACCGGCTGCTCCCTGTAAATCGTTCGTTGGGTATCGCTGCGCTCAACACCAACCTACGGCGGCGGGTTGTGGCTGCGCATTGCCCCTTGCCCGGACGCCGGTCATCGGGCTAGAGTGCGCCGGTCGCGGTCAATCCCGTGGCCGGGTGTGAGAACCCGATCTTCACGAAGGCGCGGTAGCGCCATAGCCGAGAGCAGGCGCTTTTTTTGTGCCTGTTGTTTTCTCGTGCAGTTATGGCGGGCCGTGCAAGGCAGGCTTCGGCCTGGCCGGCGTCCTTCGTGGCCGGTTTCTCACCCTTGTACGGTCCGCCACCCTTACCCGTGAGAAGGTCGGGTGACGGCTCCCTAAATACACGAAGGAGCATAAGGAAAATGCGCTACCCACCTTTTACCCAAGGGCTCCACCTTGGGGCAGTTCGTCTTGTCGTTTACCTCCGCCCTGGAGGTGCGCCATGACTAGATCCAACCCCGCTGTTATCCCCTTCCCGAAACGCTTCGAGCCGCTCGATTGCCTGGCTGGCCCGGTCTGCCATTTCCAGGCGGCGGCCGAGTTGCGGGTGGCGATGTTGCACAAGTTGTTCTCGATTCTGGCCCGCTCGGAGGCGACTGCTTCCACTGCAAGGGAATTGCACGAGCTGTGCCAGGGTGCCCGCGAGATGCTCAACGATGTGGTGGTGCTGTACCGCAGTTCGCTGGCGCAAGCCGAGGGGAGGGCCGCAGATGAATAAGCCCAGCACCAGCTACCTGCCGACCCACGACGGCCATCGCGGCGCGATCATCAAGTGGCCGGTGAACTGCCACCAGGCCTTCGACAAGGGCGTGGCCAGCGCCCAGACCTGGCTGAGCAACGACAACACCGGCTGGCTGTGGGCCAACCTGATTCTCGAGCGCGACGCACTGCCCGCTGGGGCGCAGCGCCGGGCCTTCGAGATCGGTTTTCTCAGCCGGGTGCATCAGCGCTTGTGCTCGCCCTACGGCGGCAATCACCAGGCGCGGAAGACCTGTTTGCAGCTGTAACCAAGCAGGGCGGGCTGGCCGCTGGGCGAGCCCGCTTGTCGGTGCCGGTTATGACCGGCCAGGGTCGACCCGTTGCGGCCCGTCGCAGAGTTTGGTGGACATGCGAGCGTTGCCAGCCGAATTTTACGCTTTCTTTACGGCAGGGCTTCTGGGTGATCTAGATTCTTTATGTCGCCGGTATCTAGCATGTCGAATCGTATTGTTGCTGCGATTCAAATAATGCAAAGAAGCCCACGGCATACAACTATCTTACATCTGTGTAGTTTTCTGGTTGTTCTATACAGCCTCTCCATGCCAATTCCGATTGTGATCGGATTGATATTCGGCGAGAAAAACCTGACATCGTTCCTGGCCACTTTCGTGGTTGCTTTTTCAGTTGGCATGGCAGGCTGGATGGGCACGAGGGGTGGTGAGAAGACTCTGCAAACACGCGATGGCTTCTTGGTGGCGGTACTCTTCTGGCTGATATTTTCCGTCATCAGCACCATGCCGCTTTATTTCGACAGCCGCCTTGGGCTTACTCTGGTCGATGCCGTTTTCGAAGGCATCTCGGGTATTACCACGACTGGCGCTTCGGTGTTGGACGATATAGACAATCTGCCTAAGTCCATACTCTATTACCGTGCGCAATTGAATTTCCTGGGTGGCCTTGGAATCATTGTGCTGGCCGTTGCCGTCATGCCATTCCTGGGCATTGGTGGCGCCAAGCTCTATCAGTCTGAAATGCCGGGGCCATTAAAGGAGGAGAAGTTCACTCCCCGCTTGGCAGACACCGCCAAGCACCTATGGATGATTTATACCGGCTTGGCGTTTGCATGCGGCGTGTCTTTCTTCTTGGCCGGAATGGATTGGTTCGATGCGCTATGCCACAGCCTGTCCACGGTCTCATTGGGGGGCTTTTCTACTCACGGCAGCAGCCTGGGGTTTTATAACAGCCCGCAGATCGAGCTGGTGGGAGGGGTTTACTCCATTTTGGCTGCAGTGAACTTCTCTTTGTATTTCATGGCGATCAATCGGCGTAGTTTTTTGCCTATCCTGAACAACTCCGAATTCAGATTCTTCATTCTGATTCTGTCCTTGGTCGTGGGCGTTACTTGCATCGAATTATATCGAACAGGCACCTTTCAGGCGCAGGACGCTATGGTGCATGGCTTCTTCCAAGCCGTATCAATCATGACCGACAATGGTTTGGGGGCTGGTGATTATCCTTCTTGGCCGGCGCATGTGGTTCTGTTGCTGTTGGGCGCCAGCTTCTTCGGCGGTTGCGTGGGGTCGACCTGTGGCGGCATCAAGGCCATGCGCTTTCTTTTGCTGTACCGGCAGGGCAGCCGCGAAATAAAACAGCTGATTCACCCCAGTGCGATTCTGGCAACCAAGGTAGGCGGCCATTCAGTATCCGATCGGGTGATTCGTTCGGTGTGGGGCCTGTTTTTTCTGTATATCTTTTTTGCCTGTGTTTTCGTTTGGGGGTTGGTGGCCCTCGGACACGATTTGGTTACAGCATTCGGCACTGTGGCCGCGTGCATGAACAACATGGGGGTTGGGTATGGCGAAACCGCCGCAGGTTTTGGCACGCTCAAAGATCCCGCGAAGTGGTTGATGTGTGTTGCCATGCTGTTTGGTCGTTTGGAGATATTTCCGATATTGATTGTGTTCTCCAGAACATTCTGGAGGTTCTAGTGGGCTGTCTCGCAATAATCATTGCTCAAGCGGCTGCGGCTGGCCTGTGTAGGGTGCGCGGGGCCGCCTAGGCCGTGCGCACCACTGACAACCGGGGGCCTGGTGCGCACAGCGCACCCTACGAGCCTGACAACCGGGGCTGGTGAGCCTGTTTTGTGTAGGAGCGGGGGGGCGCCTAGTTCCATGCCCGCGAAAGCTCTCGAAGCAAAAGCTTCGCGGGCATGGGCTAGGCGCCCCCGCCGCTCCTACGGGAGGTGTATTAGCGTGAAAGACCGCTTTCATCAGCGGGGGGTGGCGGCGACTGCCATGAGCGTTAACGACGTATCGGCAACGCAGGTAGTTTTTCAACGGCCTGTTAGCGCTTCCCTCACCCCCGGCCCCTGGCTACGCGCCCCGCTCCTTAGGGAGAGGGGAGACCAGCGCTTGCTCGCTCGGATTCAAGTTAACGAACTAAGCAAACAGGCCACTGGTGTCCTGTCCCGAAAATAACCGCTCAATTCTGATGGCGCCCTTTCCCGCCATCCGGCGTTGCCACTCCTCGCCATAGCCCTGCTATGACTCGTCGCGGCGCCTTGGCTGACAGAAAAGTTCGCTCACCAGTTCTTGAACGCATTTCCAGGACAGGCCACTAGTGCACATGCACGTAGGTGCCGGGTGCGGCCTCCATCGGCGGGTGCTTGCGATTGCCCAGGGCCAGTTGGGTCTGGCGTTGTTCGCCGGAGCGCGCCTGGATCCACCCCAGCCACTCTGGCCACCAGCTGCCATCGTGCTTCTGCGCGTCGAAGTACCAGGCGCGCGGGTCGGAGCTGAGCTTGCCGCTCTCGAGGTAGTTGGCCTTGGGGTTGCCCGGCGGGTTGAGGATGCTCTGGATGTGTCCGCTGTTGGACAGCACGAAGCGCGGTTCGCCGCCGATCAGCAGGGTCGAGCGGTATACCGCGTCCCAGGGGGTGATGTGGTCGTTGATGCCGGCCACGTGGAAGCTGTCCACCGTGACCTTCTGCAAATCGACCGGGGTGCCGCAGACTTCCAGGCCGCCGGCATGGATCAGCGGGTTGTGTTTGAAGAAGTCGATCAGGTCGCGATGCAGGGCGGCCGGCAGATGGGTGTTGTCGTTGTTCCAGTAGAGGATATCGAAGGCCGGCGGTTGTTTGCCGAGCAGGTAGTTGTTGATCCAGTAGTTCCAGATCAAATCGTTCGGCCGCATCCAGGCGAACATCTTGGCCATGTCGCGGCCATTCAGCACGCCTTGCTGGTAGGAGCGGCGCTTGGCCGCCTCGAGGGTCTGTTCGTCAACGAACAGCGCCGCGGGGCTCTCCACCTGGCTGTCGAGCAGGCTGACCAGGTAGGTGGCGCTGGCCACCTTGCGCAGCTGGCGCTTGGCTTGCAGGTGGCCTTGCAGGGCGGCGATGGTCAGGCCGCCGGAGCAGGCGCCCATCAGGTTGACTGCCTTGCTGCCGGTGATCGCCCGGCACACATCCATGGCCTCTTCCAGGGCCTGCACGTAGCTCGACAGGCCCCACTCGCGGTGCCGAGCGTCGGGGTTGCGCCAGCTGATGATGAAGGTCTGCAGGCCGTTCTTCAGGGCGTACTGGACGAAGCTCTTGTCGCTGGCCAGATCGAAGATATAGAACTTGTTGATTTGCGGCGGCACGATAAGCAGTGGCCGGGCGTATTGTTGCTCGCTCATCGGCTGGTACTGGATCAGTTCCAGCAACTCGTTGCGGAACACCACCGCGCCGGGGGTGGTGGCCAGGTTGCGACCGACCTCGAAGGCCTGTTTGCTCACCTGGCTGGGCATGCCGCCGTTGTGCCGCAGGTCGTCGAGCAGGTGGCCGATGCCCTTGACCAAGCTGGCGCCGCCGGAGTTGAACAGCTCCTTGACCGCCAGCGGGTTGAGCAGGGAGTTGGAGGGCGCCAGGGCATCGCCCAGCAGGGACAGGACGAAGCGCGCGCGGGCGCGGTCGTCGTCAGCCAGGTCGCTCTCGTCGACCCAGGCGTTGAGCTGCTTCTGCCAGGCCAGATAGGCCTGCAGACCGCGTCGGTAGAACGGGTTGAGTTGCCAGGACGGGTCGCGGAAGCGCGCATCCTGGGCATTGGGCTGATGCACCGTGTCGCCACGCAGCACGCGACCCAGTTGGCCGCCGAGGGCCAGAACATGGCGGGTGCTGTGAATCGGCTGCTTGAGGCCCTGCAGGGCCACGGTGCGCAGGGTGGAGACCAGGTTGCGGCCGCGTAGGCCGACCATGGTGCTTTGTTCTGCATTCACAAAGGTTGCGGGTACGGGCAAGGGGCCCGACGCTGGTTTCTCTCGCATTGAAAATTACACTCCGTTGTCATTCCGGCATAGAGCCGAACAAAAGGGCTGCCAGCACGGCATGCTGTTGCAGCCAAATCGTCGCGAAGCATTAAGCCGTAGACAGGTCTCGATTAATGGTCAAGTGGCTATGCGTTCTCTGGCGGCATAGCGGTATGGTTTGTCCGACTGCTGCTGCTCGCTCTTCGGTTTGGCCGGGGTGGATACCGGCTGCAGGAAGCCGAGTAAGGCCTGCTGGGTGTCGTGCCAGGCCGCCTTGTGTTCCAGATCGAGGAAGTGCCCGGTGTTCTTGATGGTGCGGAACTGGCACTGCGGGGCATGACCGGCGAAAAGGCGGGCGTCGCCCGCCGTGGTGTACTCGTCCCACTCGCCGTTGACGAACAGCAGTGGGATGTCGATGGCTTCGGCACAGGCGACGTAGCACTGGGTGTCCTGCGCCAGCACCTCGTGGATATGGAAGTGCATCTGCAGGTATTCGTGCTCGGCCAGGTTGCTGACATGGCGGTAGTTGAAGCGCTTGAACAGCGACGGCAGGTGCTTGCCGATGGTGTCGTTGATCAGCCGGCCAACGTTGAGGCGGTCGCGGTCCAGGAGAAAGTCCAGGCCGCGCTCCAGGTAGTCGCGCATCGGCTGATTGATCCGCGCCGCGAATGAACTGATCACGGCCTTCTCGATCCGTCGCGGCCGCTGGGCTAGTGCCAGCAGCGTAGCCGCGCCGCCCCAGGAGAAGGACAGCACATGGTCTGCATGGAAGTGTTCGATCAACTCCAGGAGTATCTCGGCCTCGTCTTCCTTGCGGATCGGCCGGTCGTGGCGATTGTGCAGTCTCGACTGGCCGGCGTAGGGCTGGTCGTAGAGCACCACGTTGAAGCGCGGTTGCAGGTAACGCAGCGTTTGGGCGAAGGATGCGGTGGTCGCGAGCGAGCCGTTGACCAGGATGATGGTCTTGTCGGCGGCGGCGTTGAGGTAGCGTTCGGTATAGACCCTGTACTTACTGTGAATCTCGACGATGGCAGTTTCCGGCCTCATGTCGTTAGCCTCCTGGCACAAGTTGGACTCAGCGGGCAGCCTGGGCGGCTGTTCGCGGGGCCATATAGCAGACAGCGGAACACCTGGACCTGATACTCAAATACCAGGCGAACGAATAAACGACTTGTTTACGCTCAATTAGTTGCAAAGATTTTTCGGGGCGATTTCCGTGTGGCGAAGCATGGGATCCCTCCGGTTCGATCAGGCAGCGGCAGAGCAGGCAAGCAGCAGCGCGGACGCGCTTAGATGGTCGACGTGACTTATTGGTCACCACGCGACCTATGAGTCGGATTTAAACAGGCGACCCCCGCCTATGCAAGAACGCAGACGAGTTATTCCGACGAATCGTGCGCTATGCCGCGCGCGACTGGGATGCGGCGGATTGGTCGTTCCAATTGTCGAGGCAAAGGAACATCAGCCCGTTAACGAGCATGCTGCGAGAGGCACCCCCAATGATGAAAGCCTTCGCGGTATGCCCGCTTCCCTCATCCGGCGCTTCGCGCCACCTTCTCCCGGAGGGAGAAGGACACAAGGAGGGCGTCGCCGTGCGACTTTCATGCTAAATCGAGGTTTGCGCCAGACGCCTGAATTGCCGTGGTGATCGAACTTTCAAGGCGCTGTGCGGATGCCAGCGCGCCAGGGCGTTCACATCCATTCCCTGGCGCTGGCAGTGCCCTGGTCGCCCCAGAGCACGCCGGGCGGCAGGTCGAACAACGAGTGGGCGCCAGCATGCAGGAACGGCAGCGCCCGCGCGGCGGCCAGCATCATGCGCGCGGCCAGTTGCGTCTCGTTGAAGCGCGCTTCCAGCAACAGACTGGCATGGCTCGGGTCGCCGGCTGCCGCATGGCGCTCCAGCAACAGGCCGCGATTGCTTTCTTCCAGCGCGGCGACGCTGTCCACCGGGAACACCAGGGTCTGCTCGTCCAGGTAGAGCGGGTCGCGGCTGATGGCTTGCTCGACGGCGGCTGCGTCCGCTCCGGGCTCGAGTTCGACATACACGTAGCGCTGGGCCGTTCCGTCCCGGGTTATCAGCTCCGTCGCCAGTGCCTTGCGCACGCCACCGATCCCTTCCGCCGCCAGCGTATGGTGCAGGCTGGTCGCGGTATGCAGGCTGCTCTGGGTATGCCCGTGGGGGATCAGCAGGGCGAACTGGCCGCGCAGCAGGGAGAGGATGCCCGGATCCCAGCCGGCGCCGACCACCGCGCGCGCCTTGTACAGATGCGCCATGCGCTGCATCTCGGCATGGTGGGCGACAAAGGCTTCGCCGTGCAGGCGTGCGCATTCCACGACCGGGGTGCGCTTTTGCATGATCTCCTGCGCGGTGCCGAGCACGCTATCCGGCGGCACGCAGAGCAGGGCGGCGTCGACTTCTTGCAGTTCGCTGAGGTGGCCGACTACCGGCACGTCACCGAGCCAGTCCACGCTGGCGGCGCTGCGCCGCACGACGCCCGCCAGCGTCAGGGTCTGATCGGCCAGCAGGGCTTCGGCACATGTGCGCCCGAGTTTCCCCAGGCCGACTACCGCGATTCGTCGTTTCTTCACGTCTGCCCGTGCCTGGCTGGTTGGAAGGGGCCGCTGCAGATTGCGGCGGCCTTGCCTGTGGCGCGCCGGCCATGGTGCAGGGGCCGACCCGGGCGGCGAGCTGCTCGCCGGGGCGGGCATGCGCCCATGGGTTCACTATAGACAAGCGGATCGCCCGCGGCTGAATGCGTCGGCCGTGGCCGACCACAGCTGGTGCCAGGGTTGTACGGTTATTGATCCGGTCCTTTAATGTCTTGATTTCCGTAGGGTGGGTTAGGCCGCAGGCCGTAACCCACCGACCGGCCCGCAGGGCCGGCCACAGGGATTCCTGACGACATCCATGGTGGGTTACGCCGCTACGCGGCTAACCCACCCTACGACTGGCCTGTGTAGGGTGCGCCGTGCGCACCATTGACAACTGGGTGCCTGGTGCGCACGGCCTAGGCGGCCCCGCGCACCCTACGGACAGGAATCTTTGAAACAATAATTCTGAGACAGCACACTAGGGTCTGTTCCCGTTTCATCGCGAGGCGCGTTGCTGCGAGAAATGGCCCCCGGTTAGGCGCAGGACGCAGGTAATGGTTGTTCCCTTGCCAAGTCCTGCAACAACAGCGGGGGCCATTTCCCGCGCAACCCTGCGGGCCGGGCCAGTTTTTGCGCGATGCGGCGTTTCTCGTCGCTTATTTGGAACAACCAAACCACGCTCCTCGTGCCTTGCCTCGCGCAAAAACTGGCTCCGGCGCGACCGCGAATGAAACGGGAACAGACCCTAGGCCGTGCGCAGCATGGCGGTCGCGGTGGAACGGGACGATCTACGGTCGACCCACTGCCAGTTTCGAAACCTACACTGAAGTGACTGCAGTCGCACGTGTCGAACCTTGCGCGGGCGAAGGCTTGGTGACGGCGGCGCATGCAGTTTATTGGTAGGGAGAGTGCAGTCTGTCGAGCTCTGCGGAGCAGCGAAAGCCGTATGAACACTGTGACAGGGCCGGATGAAACAGGTCCGAGGGTGGTGGAGTCACCGCTGTCGGGCCCGATCTAGGGCCTGCGATGTCGAGTCTGCGCTGTCTGGTCGTTGCCTTGATGGTAACGCTGGCAGGGTGCGCCACTTCAGACCGCCTCGCTGACCAACCTGCGCCGGTGATCTCGCAAGCCACCTGGCGGCAGGTCGATAGCGACATAGTCGCAGCGTCGCGAGACGCGACCGAGCAGGCCGCCAGCTACGCACACGACAACATGCAGCGCTGGATGGACCTCGTCTACCAGCGCACCGATAGCGCCTTTATCCCCTGGTTTTCCAGCTACTGGACCCGGCAATGGCTGAGCATGAAGGTGACCTGGTACCAGCTCAATGCCGGAGGCGAGAAGGCGCCGGTCGTGGATCGATTGGCTCTCTATCTCCAGGAGCAATACCGCGATCGCGTGCTGGAGCCCGTCGCCGAGACGATCGATCCCGACCTGGTCATGGAGCAGGCGACCCGACTCTACGTGCGTCGGCTCGGCGAGCGGGTGCGGGCAATCGCGCCGCGTTACGGTGTGCCTCTGGATCAATTCGACCGCCGGCTGCAGGGCATTCCTGCGATTGCGCTGGCGCCTCCAGCCAACCACAGCGCTTCGCTCTATCAGATTGTCCACGCCGAGCCGCTCGACCGGCTGCCGGCCTATGTGGCCCTGGTCGAGCGAATCCACAACGCCCCAGGTGGTGCGAGAGGCTGGGCGGCGGACGCCGGCATTTCCTCGGTCGCCAAACGCACCAGCGAAAGCCTGACCAACGAACTCACCACCAACGGCGTCGCCAGCGCGGTCTCGGCGGTGGTCGGCCGGGTCGCCGGCGCGGTGATTTCCCTGGGGGCGGCTGGGGTCTCCGCCCTGGTGCGGCAGAACCAGCGGCCGGAGATGGAGGCGCAGCTGCGCCAGAACCTGAACGCCGCCTTCGACGAAGAATGGCTCGACCTGATGCGCAACCCCGACTCAGGTGTGCTGGCAGGGGTATTCCACCTGTCCGGACAGATCGAGGGAAGCCTGGACGACAGCGCTGCGCTGCCGGTCCACTACGAACCCGAGCCGCAGGGCATTGCCGTGCCGGGCGCGCAGCCGCTTCGCTATGGAACCGATGAAGAGCAAGCACCCTACCGCTTGTGGTAGCCGCACCGCCCTGCGGCTGGCCCCTGACCCACCGACCGGCCCGCAGGAATTCCTGACGAAATCCATGCTGGGTTACGCCGCCACGCGGCTAACCCAGCCGACTTGTAGGAGGCGCGCCCCGCGGCGAATGCAGCCCGCAGGGCTGCCAGGTTGTTGCGTGGCGGCGCAGGGCGAAGGCTTCGCCCCGAGGTCACGGAACGCCGCCCGGACCCTCCCACAGATAGGGCCCAAGCCGGCGAATTTGCATTAACCGACTAACCGTACTGCCCGCTAGGGTTTCTGCGCCCGGGCTTGGGCCATGCGCTCAAGGCTCTCCTTGGGCCACAGCTCGCGCAGGCTGTACAGTTCGGCCACGGCTGGGGTGCCTGGCGGAATGACGACCCAGGGTTGCTTGGTCGTGGTGTAGATGTGGATGTCGGGCGGCAGGCGGTCCGGCTCATCGAGGCTGCCGACGCGGATGAAGCGGATGACCTCGCCTGCCTGATAGTAGTTGCTCCACACTGCGATGCGGCACTTCGGGCAGCGCGCGATCTTCTGCCCGTTGCCGCTCTTCGAGGGGGTGCTGATCACCTCGACGTCGCCATGGAGTAACTGCACGCGGTCGGCTTCGATCAGGGCGTTCAGCGCAAAGGAGGCGCCGCTTTCCCGTTGACACCAACGGCAATGACAGCAGTGCACGATCAATGGCTTGGAGGCCATGCGATAGCGCACGAAGCGGCAGGTGCAGCCGCCGTCGAAGGTCTCGGACTGGGTGTTCATCGTTCATCTCCTATGGCGAACCCGGCTTCTATGGGCAGCGTGTCCAACTCGTTCGCAGCGCGCACGAGGCGGATACGCCATCTTTCAGCTTATGACCACTTCGCCGAAACGCCATGCGCTCGAGCCCGCTGGTGGGCCGCAGCGATGCTTGCCGAGCGGCGAGCGGCCTGGTATTTCCAACGGGCGGGCCGGGCTGCTCAGGCGCCGATCCCGAGGCTATGTACCCGTTAACTGCTGCATGGGGCAATTCCTTGTAGGAGCGGCCCATGGCCGCGAAAGTTTCTGGCCGGCCGCGGATCGCGGGCATGGGACTGGGCGTCCCCCCACGCTCCTACAGATGGCGCGGTTTGCACGCCTCTCCCTCATATGGGCGAGAGGGGTAATCTGAGCAGCCGCTACACATAACTGGGGCATAGCCAATCCCGAAGTCACCGAGCGGGTCTACCGCGCGATGATCGCCGCCTTTATCGAGGCCGAGCTGGCCGAATACCGCGCGCTCAATCCTCCGTAGGGGGCGCGGGGCCGCCTAGGCCCAGCGTACTGCTTGGTGACTCTCGGTGCGCACGGCGCACCCTACTTAGAAGGGACTCCCTGTATGCCTTTGCCCATTGTCTTTATCCACGGCCTGATCGGCTCCCTGCAATTTCCCGAACTGCTCCGCTGCTTCGCTCCCGGCCCGGTCCTGGCGCCGGACCTGCTCGGCTATGGTGCGCTGCGCGCGGTGCCGCCCGCCGAGGTGAACATCCCGGCGCAGGTCGAGCACCTGCGCGCGACGCTCGAGCGGCACTTCGGCGATCAGCCGGTGCACCTGCTCGGGCATTCGGTCGGCGGGGTGGTGGCGGCGCTGTTCGCCTATAAGTATGCAGAGCGGGTGAAGAGCCTGGTCAGCGTCGAGGGCAACTTCAGCCTCAAGGATGCCTTCTGGTCGGCCTCGCTGGCGCGGCTGACGCCGGCCCAGGTGGAGGAACTGCTCGAGGGTTTTCGCCGCGATCCGGCCGGCTGGCTGGCGCGTGCCGGGGTGGCCGCCGAGCCGGCCCTGCTGCGCATCGCCGAGTGCTGGTTGGCCCAGCAACCGGCCTCGACGCTGCGGGCCATGGCTCAGTCGGTGGTCGAGCAGACCGGCCCGGCGCAGTACCTGGAGAAGCTGCGCGAGGTCTTCGCCCGGCGGCCGGTGCACCTGATCGCCGGCGCGCGCTCCGCCGCCGGCTGGGACGTGCCCGACTGGGCTCGCCGCGCGGCGGCCAGCCAGAGCCTGATCCCGCACAGCGGGCACCTGATGATGCTGGAGAGCCCCGGCGCATTCGCCGATGCGCTGCAGCGAGCGTTGCAATCAGGCTGAGGAGCGCGCAGTGCGCCCGCATGTCGCCTGGCAACCGCCGGCAGACGCCGCGGTCTAAGCTGGAGATACCGCCTGTAAGAGGGCCTGCGTGATGAAGCTGCGCTATCTGCTGTACCTGGGCCTGCTGCTGCCGCTGGCCGCCTGCACCCTGCAAGTCGGTGGGGATCGCGGGCACTGGGTGGCGGCTCCGCCACCGCACTATGCCCCGCCGCCCGGGGTCGAGTGGCGCTGGGATCCCGACCTGGATGTCTATGTGGTCCTCGGCTGGCCGCACCTGTATTACCGGGACCGGACCTACTACCGCTGGCACGATGACGGCTGGTACTGGTCCGAGCGCCATGATGGCGGCTGGAACAAGGGGCACAAGCAGCTGCCGCCCGGGCTGAACAAGCGCTACCAGCCCAAGCGCCGCCCCTCTGGCGGCGGCGGGGGCTATTAGCCGGTCGGTGCTGACACGCTGCTTGCGGCCCAGCCGATAGGCGGCTGTACATCGCCCATCCGGCGAGTTTCAGTGGTGCTAGCGTTCTCAGGGAGGTGTCGCTCGCTGCATTGGCGACCCCTCCCATCCATTCTTCTTGCGCATCGTTCAGCCCATTACGGAGGTGCTTGTCATGGCCCGATCTACACCCATCAGCCATTACCGCAATATCGGCATAGTGGCGCATGTGGATGCCGGCAAGACCACCACCACCGAGCGGATCCTGTTCTACACCGGGGTCAACTACAAGATGGGCGAGGTGCATGACGGCGCCGCGACCATGGACTGGATGGCCCAAGAGCAGGAGCGCGGCATCACCATCACCTCGGCGGCGACCACGGCGTTCTGGACCGGCTCGCGCAAGCAGCTGGACAAGTACCGGATCAACATCATCGACACCCCCGGCCACGTCGACTTCACCATCGAGGTGGAGCGTTCGCTGCGCGTGCTGGATGGCGCGGTGGTGGTGTTCAGCGGCGCCGACGGGGTCGAGCCGCAATCGGAGACGGTCTGGCGCCAGGCCGACAAGTACCACGTGCCGCGCATCGCCTACGTCAACAAGATGGACCGCGCCGGCGCCGACTTCCTCCGGGTGGTCGGGCAGATCAAGCAGCGCCTGGGCCATACCCCGGTGCCGATCCAGCTGCCGATCGGCCAGGAGGAGAATTTCCACGGGCAGATCGATCTGATCCGCATGAAGGCCATCTACTGGAACGACGAGGACCAGGGCATGACTGGCCGCGAGGAGGAGATCCCGGCCGAGTTGCTGGCCGAGGCGCAGCGCTGGCGCGGCACCCTGCTCGAGGTCGCCGCCGAGGCCAGCGAGGAGCTGCTGAACAAGTACCTGGAGGAGGGCGACCTGTCCGAGGAGGAGATCAAGGCCGGCCTGCGCCTGCGCACCCTGTCCTGCGAGGTGGTGCCGGCGGTATGCGGCTCCTCGTTCAAGAACAAGGGCGTGCCGCTGGTGCTGGATGCGGTGGTCGAGCTGCTGCCGGCGCCCACCGAGATCCCCTCGATCCGCGGCACCCACCCGGACCACCCGGAGCGCGAGGACGAACGCCACGCCGACGACGAGGAACCTTTCGCGGCACTGGCCTTCAAGATCGCCAGCGATCCCTTCGTCGGCACCCTGACCTTTATCCGCGTCTATTCCGGGGTGCTCAACTCCGGCGACGCGGTGCTCAACTCGGTCAAGGGTAAGAAGGAGCGGGTCGGCCGCATGGTGCAGATGCACGCCAACGCCCGCGCCGAGATCAAGGAGGTGCGCGCCGGCGACATCGCCGCGCTGATCGGCATGAAGGACGTCACCACCGGCGACACCCTGTGCGACCTGAACAAGCCGATCGTGCTCGAACGCATGGATTTCCCCGAGCCGGTGATCTCCATCGCCGTGGAGCCCAAGACCAAGGCCGACCAGGAGAAGATGGGCATCGCCCTCGGCAAGCTGGCCCAGGAAGACCCTTCGTTCCGCGTGCGCACCGACGAGGAAACCGGGCAGACCATCATCTCCGGCATGGGCGAGCTGCACCTGGACATCATCGTCGACCGCATGCGCCGCGAGTTCGGCGTCGAGGCCAATACTGGCAAGCCGCAGGTGGCCTACCGCGAGGCGATCCGCAACCAGTGCGAGATCGAGGGCAAGTTCGTCCGCCAGTCCGGCGGTCGCGGCCAGTACGGCCACTGCTGGATCCGCTTCGCCCCGGCCGACGAGGGCCAGGAGGGGCTGCAGTTCAGCAACGAGATAGTCGGCGGGACCATCCCGCGCGAATACATCCCGGCGATCCAGAAAGGCATCGAGGAGCAGATGAAGAGCGGCGTGCTCGCCGGCTACCCGCTGCTCGGGCTCAAGGCGGCGGTATTCGACGGTTCCTTCCACGACGTCGACTCCAGCGAGCTGGCCTTCAAGATCGCCGCCTCCATGGCCACCAAGCAGCTGTCGCAGCAGGGTGGGGCGGTGCTGCTGGAGCCGGTGATGAAGCTCGAGGTGGTGATGCCCGAGGAATACATGGGCGACATCATGGGCGACCTCAATCGCCGCCGCGGCCTGATCCACGGCACCGACGACGCCATCTCGGGCAAGATCATCCGCGCCGAGGTGCCGCTGGGCGAGATGTTCGGCTACGCCACCGATGTGCGCTCGATGTCCCAGGGCCGCGCCAGCTTCTCCATGGAGTTCGCCCGCTACGCCGAGGCGCCGGCCAGCATCGCCATGGCGATCGTGCGCAAATCCGGCTGAAGGGAGCGCAAGGAAAATAATGGCTATGTCCCCGTTAGGTGTTGCATGCGGCGATGTCTTGTAGGAGGCGCGACCTCGCGGCGAATGCAGCCCGCAGGGCTGCCTGCTCATCGTTTGGTGGATACAGCGAAAAATTCGCCCCGAGGTCACGGAACGCTGCCCGGACCCTCCTACGGGCCGCAGGGTGTTCGCGCCTGGCGATACAACACCTAACCGGGACATCGCTAAAATAATTTCCGGCGCCTGTCGATCTGCCGGTCAGCGGTTCGACTACCAGGCAGTTGCTACGCTGGTTAGCGCGTGGCTTGGTCCCAGGAAGGAGAGACGACAATGCGTTTTATGGTGATAGTCAAGGCAACCGCGGATTCCGAAGCCGGGGTGATGCCCAGCGAGGAGTTGCTGGCGGCCATGGGTCGCTACAACGAGGAACTGGTCGAGGCCGGCGTGATGCTCGCCGGCGAGGGCCTGCAGCCCAGCGCCAAGGGCGCGCGGGTGAGGTTCTCCGGCAGCCAGCGCAGCGTGATCGACGGGCCCTTCAGCGAAACCAAGGAACTGATCGCCGGGTTCTGGATCTTCCGGGTGGGGTCGCTGGAGGAATGCATCGAGTGGGTCAAACGCTGTCCCAACCCGATGCCCGGCGACTCCGAGATCGAGATCCGCCAGATCTTCGAAGCCGAGGATTTCGGCGCCGAATTCACCCCCGAGTTGCGCGAGCAGGAAGCACATCTTCGCGCCCAGATGACCAGCAAGGACTGAGGAACGAGACGATGAAAATCCATGCCTACCTGATGTTCGATGGCCAGTGCGAGGCCGCCTTCAACTTCTACGCCGAGTGCCTGGGCGGCAGCCTGGAGCTGATGCGCTTCGGCGACAGTCCCGAGGCCAAGGATATTCCGGCGGAGTTCCACCAGCGCGTCATGCACGTCTGCCTGACGGTGGGCGACCAAGTGCTGATGGCCTCCGACAGCCTGCCGCAGTGCCCGCAACCCTATGAGGGCATCAAGGGCTGCTCGATCACGCTGCAGGTGGACAACGTGCCCGAGGCCGAGCGCCTGTATGCCGCGCTGTCCGCCCAGGGGACGGTGCAGATGGAGCTGCAGCAGACCTTCTGGGCCACGCGTTTCGCCATGCTCACCGACCGCTTCGGGGTGCCCTGGATGATCAACTGCGCGGTGGACAGCCAGCAGGGCTGAGCAGATTCAGGTGCCCACGTTCCCACGGGTAAGGCTCAATCCTGTAGGAGCGGGCCATGCCCGCGATCCGCTCGAGCATTCGACGCCCCTCGCGGGCATGGCCCGCTCCTACGGTATGGGTGGCGGACAACCGGAGGAGGTGAGTCGGCGCGCATCAGGACCTAACTCCTAGCTGGCCAGCGTCAGGGTTGCCTGCGGCTTTTCTTCCGGCGCGGCCACCCCGGCGAGGAACTCGTCGCCCCAGCGGCGGATGTCGTTGTAGCTGACGATGTCGAACAGCTCGCGCAGCCGGGCCTGGGCCTCGGCCTTGGGCAGGTTGAGCGCCAGGTAGCAGGTCTGCGCCAGGTCGGCCGGGTCGTGCGGGTTGGTCAGCAGGGCGCCCTTGAGTTCGGCGGCGGCGCCGGCGAACTCCGAGAGCACCAGCACCCCGTTGCCACCGAGCAGCCCCTGGGCGGCGACGAACTCCTTGGCCACCAGGTTGAGGCCATCGCGCAGCGGGGTGATCCACATCACGTCGGCCATGGCGTACCAGGCGCTGACCTCCTCGAACGGCAGGCTGCGGAAGAAGAACTGCAGCGGGGTCCAGCCGATGCGGGCGAAGCGCCCGTTGATCCGCCCGACCGCCTGCTCGATCTGGCTCTGCAGCTCGTCGTAGACGGTCATTTCCCTGGCCGCCGGCACGCAGACGGTGACCAGGGTGACCTTGCCGAGCAGTTCCGGATTCTCGGCCAGCAGACGCTCGTAGGCGTTGAGCTTTTCCAGGATGCCCTTGGTGTAGTCGAGGCGCTCCACCGCGAGGATCAGCCTGACCCCGCGCAGTTCCTCGCGCAGGCGCACCATCATCTCGCGGATCTTCGGCGCCGCCAGGGCGCTGCGTACTCGCTCGATGT
Source organism: Pseudomonas benzenivorans (assembly GCF_900100495.1). Lineage (GTDB taxonomy): Bacteria > Pseudomonadota > Gammaproteobacteria > Pseudomonadales > Pseudomonadaceae > Aquipseudomonas > Aquipseudomonas benzenivorans. Next base: position 26,655 of record NZ_FNCT01000011.1, on the reverse strand, counting down.
CCAGGCCGACCGGATGGGCGCCGAGCTTGACCACCCGGGTGCCGGTGTCCAGCGCGGTGGTCATGCGTTCCAGGCCCACCGCGCAGCCGTAGGTGATGAAGCGCGGCGCGCAGTTCTGCCGGCCGACGGTCTGCAGCGGGAACACCCCGCGCGCCACGTCGACGAAATTCTCCACCTGGCGCGGGATGTGGAAGCCGATGTAGTCGCACTGCAGCAGGCTGCCGACGATCTGCCGGCGCCAGGGCAGCACGTTGAACACGTCGGCCGAGGGGAAGTAGGTGTGATGGAAGAAGGCGATGCGCAGGTCCGGACGCAGTTCGCGCAGGTAGGCCGGGACCATCCACAGGTTGTAGTCGTGCAGCCAGACGATGGCGCCCTCGGCGGCCTCCAGCGCGGTGCGTTCGGCGAAGGCGCGGTTGACCCTGAGGTAGACCTGCCAGTCGTCCTCGTTGAAGGTCGCGCGTTCCCAGAAGGTGTGCAGGGTCGGCCAGAAGGCTTCCTTGGAGAAGCGCTTGTAGAAGACGTCGACTTCCTCCTTGCGCAGCCTGACCCGCGCGGCGGTGAGCTTGGGGTATCGCTCGGCGTCCACCGTGGTGTGGGTGTCGAAGGGCTCGTCGCCGTCCTCGTGGACCGCCCAGGCGATCCAGGAGCCGGGGCGGCCGTCGCCGAAGAAGCTCAGCAGGGTGGGGATGATGCCGTTCGGCGAGGTCGGCCGGCGCCGTTGCAGCGTGCCGTCGGCACCGCGGTATTCCTCGTAGGGCAGGCGGTGGTAGACCATCACCAGCTCGGCCTTGCCGGGTTGGGCGGCCTGGCGCTTTTCCGCGGCGATGCCGTGCTCGCCGAGGAAGCCGAAGTGGGCGAAGGCTTCGAGGATGCCGCCGCAGCCGGGGCGCTGGGCGTGCAGGGTGCGCGAGTGGTTGGCGGTGGCCTCCAGCAGTGCGGTTTCCGAGTCGCCGACGCAGACGCCATGGAACTGGGCGCTAAGCATGGACAGGTCGTTGAGGGTGTCGCCGGCGGCGAGCACCTGGTCCTCGTCCAGCTCCAGCCAGTCGGCCAGGGCCTTGAGGCTGCTGCCCTTGTTCACCCCGCGGGGCAGGAAGTCCAGGTAGCGTTCGGCCGAATACAGCAGGTCGCAACCGAGTGCCTGCGCCGCTTCGGCGAGCGCAGGGTTGGCAGCCTGCTCGGGGGGACAGAAGTACGAGCAACGGCGCGCCTGCGGCACGTCCTGGCGTTCCAGGGCGAAGCCTTCGAGGGCGCCGGCGACCTGGCTCTCGCCGGGCCACAGGGCATCCACCGCGCTCTGCAGCGGCTGGATCGGCTGCAGGCTGTCGCCGTGCACCAGGCTGGCGCCGACGTCGGCGATGATGAAGTCCGGCTGCGGCAGGGTCGGGTCGGCCAGCAGCGGCAGCACCGCCTCCAGGCTGCGACCGGTGACGTAGGCCAGGCGGATTTCCGGGTGGGCGGCGATGGTTTGGTAGAGGCTCAGGCGATCCTCGGGATCGCCGGCGAGAAAGGTTCCATCGAGATCGGTGGCAAGTAGCATGCGCTGTCTCCCTGTCCATTGAGTGGGTGCAGTTGACGCGCCGACCTGGGCCGACGTGCTGAGTGTTGTGGGCGCGGTGGCCTCTTTCGTCATGCAGGAACCGGCGGAGCCGTCCCTACGCTGATTCGGCTGTGGGTTCCTCGTCGATGGTGTCGTCGCTGGCTGGGGCATCGGGCATCAGCTCGAGCACTGTGTGGCTGGTGCGCAGCATCGGCACGAAGTGCGCGTGGGGTTCGCTGACCAGGTCGCTGACGTGGCGCAGGCGGTAGAAGGTGTAGGCGGCCAGCAGGCCGAGCACCGCGGCGAAATACAGCGGCAGGGCGCGGGCGCCGAGCTGCTGCATCAGCAGCCCGGCCAGCAGCGGGCCGCACGCCGAACCGATGCCGTTGACCATCAGCAGGCTGCTGGAACCGGCGAGGATCTCGTCGCGGTGCAGCTGGTCGATCAGTTGCGCCACGGCGATCGGGTAGATGGCGAAGGACAGGCCGCCGAACAGGAAGATCGCCCCGAGCAGCAGTGGCCCGGCCGGCAGCAGGCTCATCAGCAGCGCCAGCAGGGCCGCCAGCGCCACCACCCAGAGCAGCACCAGGCGCCGGTCGTGGCGGTCGGAATAATGGCCGATCGGCCATTGCAGCAGGGCGCCGCCGAGGATCGCGCTGCTCATCAGCAGGCCGACGCCGCCGGCCTCGAAGCCGCTCAGGCTGGCGTACACCGGCGCCATGCCCCAGAACGCGCCGAGGGCCAGGCCGGAGAGGCCGGCGGCGGCGATCGCCAGCGGGGCGATGCCGAGCAACTGGCGCAGGTTGCTGTGCAGGGTGTCCGGCACGCTGGGCTGGGCCTGGCGGGTCAGGGTGATCGGCATCAAGGCCGCGCTGATCAGCATCGCCGCCAGGGCGAACAGGATGAATTCGTCGGGGGAAGCCAGGTTGAGCAACTGCTGCGCCGCCGCCAGCGCGCCAAGGTTGACCACCATGTACAGGGCGAACACCTGGCCGCGCTTGTCGCTGGGCGCCTGGGCGTTGAGCCAGCTCTCGATCACCATGTACAGGCTGACCAGCGCCAGGCCGTAGAGCACCCGCAGGCCGAGCCAGATCCAGGGGTCGACCAGCAGCACATGGAGCAGGGCGGCGATGGCGGCCAGCGCCGCGCAAAAGGCGAACGCACGGATGTGCCCGACGCGGCGGACCAGCGGAATCGCCAGCCAGGTGCCGAGGAGGAAACCGACGAAGTACCCGGACATGATCAGGCCGAGCATCCCGCTGGAGTAGCCTTCGGCGACGCCACGCAGGGTCAGTAGGGTGTTGAGCAGGCCATTGCCGAGCAGGAGTAACGCCACCCCGCTCAGCAACGATCCGATGGGGGCAATCTGGGACCACATGGCGAACTACCCTAGGGACGTATGCCCCTGATGGCAAGCAGGAAGTACGCCAATGTTTAGCTTGATATGTATTTAAGCTATTGAAAATTAAGGTTTAAATTTTTAGATAAACGGGGTGTGGATTTTTTTCGGTCCCTCCTTGCACCGGGGTGGGGCAGCCATCGAATGCCAGCGCCCGCTCGCTGGTGCGCACGGCGCACCCTACAGGCGGCAATCCCGTAGGGTGCGCCGCGCGCACCAACTAACCGCAGACCCGGGCGATGGCGCTGGCCAGGTCGTCGAGGCGGTTGGCGTCCAGCCCGGCGACGTTGGCGCGGCCGCTGCCGACCAGGTACACGCTGTCTTCCGCGCGCAGCCGCTGTACCTGGGCAGGCGTCAGGCCGGTGTAGGAGAACATGCCGCGCTGCTCGGCGATATGCGCGAAGCGCTCGGCCAGGCCATACGGGCGCAGGGCTTCGACCAGGCCCAGGCGCAGGCTGGCGACGCGCTGGCGCATGGCCTCCAGTTCGTCGATCCACAGGGCTTTCAGCTCGGCGTCGTCGAGGATGGTCGCGACCACCGCGGCGCCGTGGGCCGGCGGCGTCGACCACAGGTTGCGGGCGAGCGAGGCCAACTGGCTGCGCACGTCCTGCAGCTTGTCCGGGGTCGCCGCGCAGACCAGCAGGGCGCCGGTGCGCTCACGGTACAGGCCGAAGTTCTTCGAGCAGGAACTGGTGACCAGCAGCTCGGGCAGCTCGCTGGCGAACAGGCGCACCGCCCAGGCGTCGTCCTCCAGGCCGTCGCCGAAGCCCTGGTAGGCGAAGTCGATCAGCGGCAGCAACTCGCGGGCCTTGACCACCTCCAGCACGCGCTTCCAGTCGCGCGGGGCGAGGTCGAAGCCGGTCGGGTTGTGGCAGCAGGCGTGCAGCAGCACCACGTCGCCCTTGGGCAGCTGGTTGAGCGCGGCGAGCATCGCCTCGACGTCGAGGCGGTTGTCGGCGCCGACGTAGGGGTAGTGGCCAATGCGCAGGCCGGCCGCGGCGAACAGGGTCTCGTGGATCGGCCAGGTCGGCTCGCTGAGCCAGATGCCGCGCCCGGGCAGGCAGTGCGCGATGAAGTCGGCGGCCAGGCGCAGGGCGCCGGTGCCGCCGGGGGTCTGGCTGGCGCCGGCGCGTTGCGCGGCGAGCAGCGGGCTGTCGGCACCGAGCACCAGTTCGGCCAGCCGCGCCCCGAACAGCGGGTCGCCATGCCCGCCGATATAGCTCTTGCTGGTCTCGGTTTCGACCAGGCGCTGCTCGGCCCGCTTGACCGCCTGGGGGATCGGCGTCAGGCCCCGGGCGTCCTTGTACACGCCGACGCCGAGGTCGAGCTTGGCCGGGTTGGGGTCGGCGCGGTAGGCCTCGATCAGGCCGAGAATCGGGTCGCCGGGCACCCGTACGACCTGGGCGAAGTGGCTCACTTGCGCCCCTCCGCGCGGGCGGCGAGCTGGTCGGTGCGCGCGGCCATGATGAAGTCGTTGCGGTGCAGACCGCGCATCTCGTGGCTCCACCAGGTCACGGTGACCTTGCCCCATTCGGTGAGCAGGGCCGGGTGGTGGCCGACTTCCTCGGCGATGGCACCGACCGCGTTGGTGAAGGCCAGGGCGTGGCGGAAGTTCTTGAACAGGAACACCCGCTCCAGTTCCATGTGGTCGTCACGCACTTCGATGTTCCAGTCGGGGATCTCGCGGATCAGCTCGGCCAGCTCCTCGTCCGAGACTTTCGGGGCGTCGGCGCGGCAGGCTTCGCATTGGGCTTGGGCAAGGCTCATGGGGATTCTCCAGGGTTCGGGGGTGAGCAAAGCGTAGGTTGGGTTGAGCTGGCGAAGCCCAACATGGCCACTCTCTGGGGCTGCTGTTGGGCTTCGGCGCTGCGCACCTCAACCCCACCTACAGTTATCAGGCCGCTTTCGGCGGGAACTTCGGCGCGTGCAGGCCCATCTGCATGGCCCGCTGGACCATGCCCATGATGTCTTCGTGGGCCAGCTCGAACAGACGCTTGAGTTCCGGCAAGACGAAGTACAGCGGCTGCAGGATGTCGATGCGGTACGGCGTGCGCATCGCCTCGATCGGATCGAACGGCAGGTGTTCCGGCTGATCTGACAGGGCGTAGAGGGTTTCCTTCGGCGAGGAGAGGATACCGCCGCCGTAGATCCGCCGGCCCTGGCTGGTGTCGACCAGGCCGAACTCGATGGTCAGCCAGTACAGCCGGGCGAGGTAGACGCGCTCCTCCTTGGTCGCGGCCAGGCCGAGTTTGCCGTAGGTGTGGGTGAATTCGGCGAACCAGGGGTTGGTCAGCATCGGGCAGTGGCCGAAGATCTCGTGGAAGATGTCCGGTTCCTGCAGGTAGTCCAGCTCCTCCGGGGTGCGGATAAAGGTGGCCACCGGGAATTGCTGGCTGGCCAGCAGCTCGAAGAAGGTCTGGAACGGAATCAATGCCGGGACCCGGGCGACGCGCCAGCCGGTGGTGGCCTGCAGGACCCGGTTGACTTCGTCGAGCTGCGGAATGCGTTCCAGCGGCAGGCCGATCTGCTCGATGCCGTCCAGGTACTCCTGGCAGGCGCGGCCTTCGACCACCTTGAGTTGCCGGGTGATCAGGGTGTTCCATACCTGATGCTCGGCTTCGCTGTAGTGGATAAAGCCGCTTTCGTCCGGTTTGCGCGCCACGTACTGCGTGGTTTTCATCGTTGCCTCCTGCGGGGGCCTTTGTTGTTGTGTTGGACTATGAATACCGCAGGCGGTGCCCCTGTACAGCCCGGAGCACGGCGCTCGGGAGGGCAAAAGTGGGTTTTTTCGTAAAGAAAAGATTACGTTGGCCCCGGTGTGGCGCGGATCAGGCTTGCTGCTGCGACGATTCGTCACATATTCTTGACGGATATTCCGCTGCCTGAGTCGATTTTTTTCGTCTCCGCGGCCCATAACTCGCCTGATCAGAGCCGCCATGCGTATCAAAGTCCACTGCCAGAACCGCATCGGCATTCTGCGCGACATCCTCAACCTGCTGGTCGAGTACGGCATCAACGTCGCCCGCGGCGAAGTCGGCGGCGAGCAGGGCAACGCCATCTACCTGCACTGCCCGAACCTGATCAACCTGCAGTTCCAGTCGCTGCGCGCCAAGTTCGAGGCGATTCCCGGGGTGTTCGGGGTCAAGCGCGTCGGCCTGATGCCCAGCGAGCGGCGGCACCTGGAACTCAATGCGCTGCTCGGCGCCTTGGACTTCCCGGTGCTGTCGATCGACATGGGCGGCTCGATCGTCGCCGCCAACCGCGCGGCCGCGCAGCTGCTCGGGGTACGGGTGGACGAGGTGCCGGGCATCCCGCTGTCGCGCTACGCCGAGGACTTCGACCTGCCGGAACTGGTGCGCGCCAACAAGTCGCGGATCAACGGTCTGCGGGTGAAAGTGAAGGGCGACGTGTTCCTCGCCGACATCGCCCCGCTGCAGACCGAGCACGACGAGAGCGACGCGCTGGCCGGCGCGGTGCTCACCCTGCACCGCGCCGACCGCGTCGGCGAACGCATCTACCACGTGCGCAAGCAGGAGCTGCGTGGTTTCGACAGCATTTTCCAGAGCTCCAAGGTGATGGCCGCGGTGGTCCGCGAGGCGCGGCGCATGGCGCCGCTGGACGCGCCGCTGCTGATCGAGGGCGAGACCGGCACCGGCAAGGAGCTGCTGGCACGCGCCTGCCACCTGGCCAGCCCGCGTGGGCAGTCGCCGTTCATGGCGCTGAACTGCGCCGGCCTGCCCGAATCCATGGCCGAGACCGAGTTGTTCGGCTACGGCCCCGGCGCCTTCGAGGGCGCGCGCCCGGAAGGCAAGCTCGGCCTGCTCGAACTCACCGCCGGCGGCACGCTGTTCCTCGACGGCGTCGGCGAGATGAGCCCACGGCTGCAGGCCAAGCTGCTGCGCTTCCTGCAGGACGGCTGCTTCCGCCGGGTGGGCAGCGACGAGGAGGTTTACCTGGACGTGCGGGTGATCTGCGCCACCCAGGTCGACCTGTCCGAGCTGTGCGCCAAGGGCGAGTTCCGCCAGGATCTGTATCACCGTCTCAACGTGCTGAGCCTGCATATCCCGCCGCTGCGCGAATGCCTGGATGGCCTGGCGCCGCTGGTCGAGCACTTCCTCGACTCGGCCAGCCGGCAGATCGGTTGCCCGCTGCCCAAGCTGGCACCGCAGGTGCTGGACAAGCTCGCCCACTACCACTGGCCGGGCAACGTGCGCCAGCTGGAGAACGTGCTGTTCCAGGCGGTATCGCTGTGTGAGGGCGGCACGGTCAAGCCCGAGCATATCCGCCTGCCGGACTACGGCGCGCCGCAGCCGCTCGGCGAGTTCTCGGTGGAGGGCGGCCTCGACGAGATCCTCGGGCGCTTCGAGAAGGCCGTGCTGGAGCGCCTGTACCACGACTACCCGAGCAGCCGGCAGCTGGGCAAACGCCTCGGCGTGTCGCACACCACCATCGCCAACAAGCTGCGCCAGTACGGGCTGGGCAAGGAATAGCGCAGCTGGTCCGTAGGAGCGGGCCATGCCCGCGAACATCGGTGCCTGGGTAAGCGATCGCGGGCATGGGACTGGGCGTCCCCCTCGCTCCTACAAGTGAGGTCCGTGACGGGTCTACTACCTTGGTGCAATTGTCGACGGGCTCGGGGCAGGGGAAACTGCGCCTGTCCGAATCCTGCGTGATTTGGGTGCAAGCGTTTCTTCGTTCCGCTCGCGGAATGTTTGGGTAGGCGGCCTCTCTCAGGTCGCCTTTTTTTCGCCCGCGCTTTGCCCCGCCGGCTCGCCGCGCAGGGTGGCGATCAGCGCGCGTACGCTGCCCGGCAGGGCTTCCAGGTCGCGCACCAGGATGCTGCGTTCGCGCACCGCCCAGGGTTCGGCCAGCTCGACGATCGCCAGCTCCATGGTGCGGCTGTGCCGGCGTGCGGCGGACTCGGGGATGATGCCGATGCCGACGCCGGCTTCGATCATCCGGCAGCTGGCCTCGAAGCTCGACACCTGGATCCGCAGCGACAGGCTCTCGCCGAGCTTCTCCACCTGCTCGCGGAGGAAGCTCAGCAGGGTGCTGCCTTCGTGCAAGCCGATGTGCTGGTAGCCCAGGGTCTGCCGCAGCTGCACCTGCGCCTGCGCGGCCAGCGCATGGCCGCGGGGCACCGCCAGCACCAGGCGGTCGGTGCTGAAGTGCAGCACCTGCAGACCGCTGGCCGCCACCGGGCCGGCGATGATGCCCAGGTCGGCGCCGCCATCCAGCACGCCGCGGACGATGTCGCGGCTCAACCGTTCCTGCAGGTCGACCGTCACCCCGGGACGGGCGGCGAGAAAGCCGGCGAGCACCTCGGGGAGGAACTCGGTGACTGCCGTGGTGTTGGCGAAGATGCGGATATGCCCGGCCGCGTCGGCGCCGTATTCGGTGAACTCGCTCTTCAGGTAATCCACCTGACGCATGATCAGCCGGGCGTACTGCAGCAGGCGCTGGCCGGCCGGGGTCAGCTCGACGCCGCGGCTGTCGCGATAGAGCAGGCGCGCGCCGAGCTGGCCTTCCAGCGCCTTGATCCGCGCGCTGGCCGCCGCCGGCGAGAGAAAGGCGCGGCGCGCACCCTGGGTCAGGCTCGGCGATTCGGCGATATGGATGAACAGGCGCAGGTCGGGCAGATCGAAATGCATGCGGGACCTCACAGCGATTGATTGTGTGAGAGGGGCTTTAGCCGCGATGGCTGTGGCAGATATTGACGCAATCGCGGCTAAAGCCCCTCCCACAGAGTGCGGCGTAGCGTTCAGCATAACCGAACGCTGGATTAGGTAAATGCGGATTCACGGAACGCCAGCCACCTTGCATGCTTCGAGCACACAAGAAGCCGCTGGAACCAACCCCCATGAGTGACTCCGCTTTCTCCGCCTGGATCGGCCGCACCGAAGAGGCCCACGACCAACTCAGCCGCAACCTGGTCACCCGCATCGCTGCGACCCTCAGCGAAACCATCCCGGCCCATGGCGAGGCCCTGCCGCCGCTGTGGCACTGGGCGTTCTTCCAGGCGCCGCTGGCCGACAGCGGCCTGGGCGAGGACGGTCACCCGGCACGCGGCGGCTTCCTGCCGCCGGCGGACAACCGCAACCGCATGTGGGCCGGCGGCCGCCTCGAGTTCTTCGCCCCGCTGCGGGTCGGCGGCGAGGCCAGCCGGGTCTCGACCATCACCCAAATCGAGGAGAAGCACGGCCGCAGCGGCGCGCTGCTGTTCGTCACCCTGCGCCACGACTACCTGCAGGACGGCCAACTGGCGCTGCGCGAGGAGCAGGACATCGTCTACCGCGAGCCGAGCCCGCCCAAGACCAGCAGCGGCGAGCCGCTGATCGCCGGCGACTGGCGCGAGGCGGTGACGCCCAGTGCGACCCTGCTGTTCCGCTATTCGGCGGTGACCTTTAATGGCCACCGCATCCACTACGACTGGCCCTACGCCACCGAAACCGAAGGCTACGCCGGGCTGGTGGTGCACGGCCCGCTGATCGCCACCCTCAGCCTGCGCGCCTTCTGCCGCTCCAACCCGCAGGCGCGCCTGCGCCGCTTCGCCTACCGCGGCCTGCGTCCGCTGATCGCACCGCAGCCGTTCGAGGTCGGTGGGCGCATCGTCGGCGCCGGCCACGCCGAGCTGTGGGCCGGTAACGAAGGCGGCCTGGCGCAGCGCGCCGAGGTGCAGTTCGACTGATTACCCAGGCACACATCGAACCTGTAGGAACCAGGGGAACGCCCAGTTCTTGCTGGCGATCGCCGACAACACAGAAAGCATCGCCAGCAAGCTGGCTCCTACAAGAGCATGATTCGAGGAGCACAGATGAACCCCAACACCAATGAAGAACTCAACGCCATCCGCGCAGGCGTGCGCGCCCTCTGCGCGGAATTCCCGGCCGAATACTGGCGCCAGGTCGACGAGCAGAAGGGCTTCCCCGAGGCCTTCGTCGAGGCGCTGACCCGCGCCGGCTGGCTGGCGGCGCTGATTCCCACCGAGTACGGCGGCTCCGGCCTGGGCCTGGCCGAGGCCTCGGTGATCCTCGAGGAGGTCAACCGCTGCGGCGGCAACTCCGGCACCGTGCACGGGCAGATGTACAACATGTTCACCCTGCTGCGTAACGGCAGCGAGGAGCAGAAGCGCTACTACCTGCCGAAGCTGGCCAGCGGCGAGTTGCGCCTGCAGTCCATGGCCGTGACCGAGCCGACTACCGGCACCGACACCACCAAGATCAAGACCACGGCGGTGAAACGGGGCGACAAGTATGTGATCAACGGGCAGAAGGTGTGGATCTCGCGCATCCAGCACTCCGACTTGATGATTCTGCTGGCGCGCACCACGCCGCTGGCCGAGGTGAAGAAGAAAGTTGATGGCATGTCGATCTTCCTGGTCGACCTGCGCAAGGCCATCGGCAATGGCCTGACCGTGCAGCCGATCGCCAACATGGTCAACCACGAGACCAACGAGCTGTTCTTCGACAACCTGGAAATTCCCGCCGACAGCCTGATCGGCGAGGAGGGCAAGGGTTTCAGGTACATCCTCGACGGCCTGAATGCCGAGCGTACCCTGATCGCTGCGGAGTGCATCGGCGACGGCCGCTGGTTCATCGACAAGGCCAGCCAGTACGCCCGCGACCGCGCGGTGTTCGGCCGGCCGATCGGGCAGAACCAGGGCGTGCAGTTCCCCATCGCAGAAGCCCATATCGAGATCGAGGCCGCCGACCTGATGCGCTGGCGCGCCTGCGCCGAGTACGACGCGGGCCTCAATGCCGGAGCCAGCGCCAATATGGCCAAGTACCTGGCGGCCAAGGCCTCCTGGGAAGCGGCCAACGCCTGCCTGCAGACCCACGGCGGCTTCGGTTTCGCCTGCGAATACGACGTCGAGCGCAAGTTCCGCGAGACCCGCCTGTATCAGGTGGCGCCGATCTCCACCAACCTGATCCTGTCGTACGTGGCCGAGCATCTGCTTGAGCTGCCGCGCAGCTTCTAAGAGGACTTGGCATGAGCAACAACACCCACGCCCTTGCTAAATTTCTCGCCGAGCTGAGCTATGACGACCTACCCCAGGCGGTGATCGACCGCAGCGAGGAGCTGTTCCTCGACTGGCTCGGCTCGGCCCTGGCCAGCAAGGGCCGGCACCCGATCCCCTTGTTCGAGCGCTATGCCCGGCGCATGGGCCCGTCCAGCGGGCGCAGCCAGATCCTGGTCAACGGCGAACGCAGCTCGGCCTATTTCGCCGCGCTGGTCAACGCCGCCAGCTCGCACCTGGTCGAGCAAGACGACCTGCACAACAGCTCGGTGCTGCACCCAGCCACCGTGGTCTTCCCCGCCGCGCTGGCGGCGGCGCAGGATCTGGGCAAGTCCGGCCGCGAGCTGATCCTCGCCGCGGTCGCCGGCTACGAGGCGGGCATCCGCATCGGCGAATTTCTCGGCCGCTCGCACTACCGCATCTTCCACACCACCGCCACCGTCGGCACCCTGGCCGCCGCCGTGGCGGTGGGCAAGCTGCTGGGCTTCGGCCGCGAGCAGTTCGCCAACTGCCTCGGCAGCGCCGGCACCCAGGCCGCTGGTCTGTGGCAGTTCCTGCGCGATGCGGCGGACTCCAAGCAATTGCACAGCGCCAAGGCCGCCGCCGATGGCTTGCTCGCTGCCTACCTGACGGCGGATGGCCTGAGCGGCGCGCAGGACATCCTCGAAGGCGAGCAGGGCCTGGCCGCGGGCATGTCCCGCGACGCCGAGCCCGAGTGCCTGGTCGATCGCCTGGGCAGCCGTTGGGCGCTGCTGGAGACCTCGTTCAAGTTCCACGCCTCCTGCCGCCACACCCACCCGGCCGCCGATGCGCTGCTGGTCTTGATGCAGCGCGAAGGGCTGGCCGCCGAGCAGATCGCCCAGGTCAGCGCCTGCGTGCACCAGGGCGCCATCGACGTGCTCGGCCGGGTCGCGGTGCCGCAGAGCGTGCACCAGGCCAAGTTCTCCATGGGTACCGTGCTCGGCCTGATCGCCGTATACGGCAAGGCCGGCCTTAGCGAGTTCGAGCAACACGCCCTGAGCGACGCGCGCGTCGCCGCTTTCCGCGACAAGGTCGCGATGCGCCTGGACGCCGAGGTGGACGGTGCCTATCCGCGGCGCTGGCTGGGCCGGGTCGAGGTGCTCACGCATGACGGGCGCACCCTGCGCGCGGCCATCGACGAACCCAAGGGCGATCCGGGCAACGGCCTGTCGCGCATTGAGCTGGAAGACAAGTTCCGCCGCTTGCTGGCGTTTTCCGGGGCGAGAACGCCAGATCAGGCGGGCGTGTTGATCGACAAGGTCTGGCGCCTGCGTGACGCGGCCGATCTGTACCGGTTGCTCTGACACAGCGGCGAGCCCGCGAAACGTAGAAAGGTAGCCCGGATGCAATCCGGGAACGGCCCATGGGATTTCCCGGATTGCATCCGGGCTACAGGACAGATAACGATGAACACGACAACCCAACGCCCACGCCCCCTCGATGGCATCACCGTGGTCAGCCTGGAACACGCCATCGCTGCGCCGTTCTGCACCCGCCAACTGGCCGACCTCGGTGCGCGGGTGATCAAGGTCGAGCGCCCCGGCTCCGGCGATTTCGCCCGCGGCTACGACGAGCGGGTCGGCGGCCTGGCCTCGCACTTCGTCTGGACCAACCGCTCCAAGGAGAGCCTGACCCTCGACCTCAAGCAGCCCGAAGCGGTAGGGGTGCTGGACCGGCTGCTGGCCCAGGCCGACGTGCTGGTGCAGAACCTCGCGCCCGGCGCGGCGGCGCGCATGGGCCTGTCCTTCGAGGCGCTGCACGCGCGCTTCCCGCGGCTGATCCTCTGCGACATTTCCGGCTACGGCGAGGGCGGCCCCTACGAGCAGAAGAAGGCTTACGACCTGCTGATCCAGAGCGAAGGCGGCTTCCTCTCGGTGACCGGCGGCGCCGGCGAGACGGAGATGGCCAAGGCCGGCTGCTCGATCGCCGATATCGCCGCCGGCATGTACGCCTACAGCAACGTGCTGGCCGCGTTGATGCTGCGCAGCAAAACCGGCGTGGGCAGTTGCGTCGATGTATCGATGCTGGAAAGCCTGGTCGAGTGGATGAGCTACCCGCTGTATTACGCCTATCAGGGCGCCACACCACCGCCGCGCGCCGGGGCTGCTCACGCCACCATCTACCCCTACGGGCCGTTCCCTTCGGGTGACGGTGGCACGGTGATGCTCGGCCTGCAGAACGAGCGCGAATGGCAGCTGTTCTGCGACAAGGTGCTGCTGCAGCCGCAACTGGCCTTGGATGAGCGCTTCGCGGCGAACTTCAAGCGTTCGAGCAACCGCGAGGAACTGCGCGCAATCATCGTCGAGAGCTTCGCCCAGCTCAGCGCCGAGGAGGTGATTGCCCGTCTCGACGGTGCACAGATCGCCAATGCCCAGGTCAACGACATGGCCGGCGTCTGGGCACACCCGCAACTCAAGGCGCGCGAGCGTTGGGTCGAAGTCGACAGTCCGGCTGGGCCGCTGCCGGCGCTGCTGCCGCCGGGGCGCAATACCGCATTCGAGCCGCGTATGGATGCGGTGCCGGCGCTCGGTCAGCACAGCGACAGCCTGCTTGCCGAGCTGGGTTATGCCGCCACCGATATCCAGCGCCTGCGCGAGCGCGGGGCGATCTGATTTCGCCCATGTAGGGTGCGCCGCGCGCACCAATAAATCCAAGAGCCGGTGCGCATGGCACACCCTACGGGAACACGTATGAACCAACAGATTATCCGTTCCGCCCTGTTCGTCCCGGCCACGCGTCCGGAGCGGATTGCCAAGGCCCTGGCCAGCGGTGCCGATGCGGTCATTGTCGACCTCGAGGATGCCGTGCAGGAAAGCCTTAAGGTCGAGGCGCGGGCCAATCTCGACGCTTTTCTCGAGGGCAATCCCGAGGTCCGCCTGCTGGTGCGTATCAATGCCCCCGGGCATGCCGGACAGGCCGCTGATATCGAGCTGTGTCGGCGTCACCCAGGCGTCGCCGGCGTGCTGCTGCCCAAGGTGGAAAGCATCGCGCAGGTCGCCGAGGTGGCGGCTTGCGGCAAGCCGGTCTGGCCGATCATCGAAAGCGCCCAGGGCTTGCTGGCGCTACCGGAGATCGCCCGGGCCGGCGGGGTCGAGCGCCTGTCGTTCGGCGGCCTCGACCTGGGCCTGGATCTTGGCCTGGCTAGCGGCAGCGCGGCGGCCGAGCGAATTCTCGACCAGGCGCGCTATTCGATCCTGCTGCATGCGCGTACTGCCAACCTGGCGCCGCCGCTCGACAGCGTGTTCCCGGCGATCCACGACCCGGCCGGGCTCGCGCGGGCGACCCAGGATGCCCGCGACATGGGCTTCGGCGGGCTGCTGTGCATCCACCCGAGCCAGCTCGCCGTGGTCCACCAGGCGCTGATGCCCGGCGCCGAGGAACTGGCCTGGGCGCAGCGGGTGCTGGCCGCCGGCGCCAGCGGCGACGGGGTGTTCGTGGTCGATGGGCAGATGGTCGATGCGCCGGTGCTCGGGCGTGCCCGGCGCCTGTTGCAGCGGGCCGGACTGACGCCGGCGTAGGACGTACTCGGCGCTGGCGGTAGGGAGGAAGCGGCGCATGGCGGATTGATCGCTGCGCTCTGCGGCGGACTGTTCGCTTCGCTCCTGAGTCCGCCCTACGTCCGCCCTGCGGACCGGCGCGGTTCGATCAGGCATTTGGAGGTGTTAGCAACCCGGCCAGGGACGGCCAGACATTTCACAAGCCCAACAACAATAAAACGAGGTAACAACATGCTTAAGCTCACCGCCAAGGCGCTCGTCTGCGCCCTGTCCCTATCGCTCGGCAGCCTGGTCCAGGCCGCCGGGTCCAGCCAGACCGCTCCCATCGTCATCAAGTTCGCCCATGTGGTCGCCGACAACACGCCGAAAGGGCAGGGCGCGCTGCTGTTCAAGCAGCTCGCCGAAGAACGCCTGCCGGGCCGGGTCAGGGTCGAGGTCTACCCGAATTCATCCTTGTTCGGCGACGGCAAGGAGATGGAGGCGTTGCTGCTCGGCGACGTGCAGTTGCTGGCGCCGTCGCTGGCCAAGTTCGAGCAGTACGCCAAGCCGATCCAGATCTTCGACCTGCCGTTCCTGTTCGACGACCTGGCCGCCGCCGAGCGCTTCCAGAGCAGCCCGCAGGGCAAGGCGCTGCTGACCTCCATGGAGGACAAGAACATCACCGGCCTGGCCTATTGGCACAACGGCACCAAGCAGATGTCGGCCAACAAACCGCTACGCGAACCAAAGGATGCTCGCGGCCTGAAGTTCCGCGTGCAGGCCTCGGCGGTGCTGGAAGAGCAGTTCAAGGCCGTGCGCGCCAACCCGCGCAAGATGAGCTTCGCCGAGGTTTACCAGGGCCTGCAGACCGGCGTGGTCAATGGCACCGAGAACACCTGGTCGAACTACCAGAGCCAGAAGGTGCACGAGGTACAGAAGTACATGACCGAGTCCAATCATGGCCTGATCGACTACATGCTGATCACCAATACCACCTTCTGGAAAGGCCTGCCGGCGGATGTGCGCAGCGAGCTGCAGGCGATCATGGCCGAGGTCACCGTCGAGGTGAACAAGCAGGCCGATGAGCTGAACCAGAGCGCCAAGCAGGCCATCGCCGCCGCCGGCACCACCGAGATCATCGAGCTGACCGCAGAGCAGCGTGCCCAGTGGCGTGAAGCGATGAAGCCGGTGTGGCAGAAGTTCGAAGCGGAGATCGGTGCCGAGCTGATCGAGGCCGCCCAGGCCGCCAATCAACCCTAGCGGTTCGATGCCTGTCACCCTGATAATCCGCTCTTGCCGCCACCGGCGGGGCGGATTTTTGCGTGCAATTGGGCGACGGTCCGGCCATGGTAGGTGCCTTTTCCATTGGCATGCCGGGAGCCGTTCGTGATGATCAATCCATTGCATTTCGATCTGCAGTCCCTGCGGATCTTTCTCCTGGCCGCCGAACTGGGCAGTCTGACGCGGGCGGCCGAGCATGCCCATCTCACCCTGTCAGCGGTCAGCAAGCGCATTGCCGAGCTGGAGCGGGTCGCCGATTGCGCGCTGTTTGTCCGATTGCCGCGCGGGCTTGAACTGACCTCGGCCGGTCACGGCCTGATCGAGCATGCACGCGGCATTCTCGACGGGGTTAACCGCATGGCTGCCGATATCAGCGACTTTGCCGTGGGCGTGCGTGGTCATGTGCGGGTCTGGGCAAACACCTCGGCGGTGGTGCAGTTTTTGCCCCGGGACCTGGCACGTTTCCTCGCCGAGCATCCGCAGGTGCGCATCGGCATGGAGGAAAAACTCAGTGAGCAGATCATCGAAGCAGTCGAGAACGGCAAGGCCGATATCGGCGTGTTCGCCGACAATGTACCCGCGCCGACCCTGGAGAAGCGGCCATACCGCCAGGATCGCCTGATTCTGCTGGTACCGCCGGGGCATCCCTTGGCCGACGTCGAGCGGGTGGCCTTCATCGATACCCTGGCGTTCGACTACGTTGGCCTGGCCTCCGGCAGCTCGCTGCTGCGGCGCCTGACCGATGCCGCAGTCAGCGCGGAGAAAATCCTGCGCCTACGCATTCAGGTCAGCAGCTTCGACGGCATCTGCCGAATGATCGAGGCGGGACTTGGCATCGGCATATTGCCGGAGATCGCGGTGCGCGCGGAGCTGCTCGGTGCCGGCTTACGGGCCGTACAACTGACTGACCCTTGGGCCAGTCGTACGCTGTGGGTCGGGGTCAAGTCGGAGCAGGCCCTGCAGCCCGAAGCGCTCAAGCTCTGGCAGTACCTTGGGGAAGCTGGCGCTTCTGAAAGCTGACCAGACCCTTTCCATTTCGGAAAGGGTCATGGAAAACCCCGACATTTTCATCCCAGCCTGACTGGCCGACCATCACCCCATCGCAACACGCATGAGAAGGGTGATGAAGATGGACAAGCCACTACAAGGCATACGGGTCATCGAGCTGGGTCAGCTGATCGCCGGCCCGTTCGCGGCCAAGATGCTCGCCGACTTCGGCGCCGAGGTGATCAAGGTCGAGGCCCCAGGAAGTGGCGATCCGTTGCGCAAATGGCGCCTGCTGCATGAGGGCACTTCGGTCTGGTGGGCGGCACAGTCGCGCAACAAGCGTTCGCTGACCCTCGACCTGCGCCAGCCTGAGGCGCAGGAGGTGGTGCGCCGCCTGATCGCCGAGGCCGATGTGCTGATCGAGAATTTTCGCCCCGGTACCCTGGAGAAGTGGGGGCTGGGCTGGGATGTGCTGCACGCGCTCAATCCGCGCCTGGTAATGCTGCGGGTATCCGGTTACGGCCAGAGCGGGCCCTATCGCGACCGCCCCGGATTCGGCGTGATCGGTGAGTCCATGGGCGGGCTGCGCCACCTCAGTGGCGAGCCGGAACGCACGCCGGTGCGGGTAGGCGTATCCATTGGCGATTCGTTGTCTGCGCTACACGGCGTGATCGGCGTGCTGCTCGCGCTGCGCCATCGCGACCAGAATGGCGGGGCAGGCCAACAGGTGGATGTCGCTCTTTATGAGTCGGTGTTCGCCATGATGGAAAGCCTGCTGCCGGAATATTCGGCTTTCGGTGTCGTGCGCCAGGCCGCTGGCAGTAGTTTGCCGGGTATAGCGCCGAGCAACGCCTACCGCTGCCGCGATGGCAAGTACGCGTTGATCGCCGGTAACGGCGACAGCATCTATCGGCGCTTGATGGAAATGATCGGCCGCCAGGATCTGGCCGACGATCCTGCCTTGGCGCACAACGATGGCCGTGTACAGCAGGTCGAACTGATCGATACAGCGATCTCGAGCTGGACCGCCGAGCGCGATCTTGAGGTGGTACTCGCCGCCCTGCACGAGGCGCGGATTCCGGCGAGCAAGATCTACGACGCCGCCGACATAGCCAGCGACCCCCATTACCAGGCCCGCGACATGCTCCTGCCGAGTCACTTGCCGGACGGCACGCCTATCAGTCTGCCGGGGATCGTGCCCAAGCTCGGCTGCACGCCAGGACAGATCCACAGTCCGGCACCAACGCTGGGCCAGCACACCGACGAAGTATTGAGCGAACTCGGCATCGCCCCGGACGTCTGCGCCGATTGGCGTAGCCGCGGGATCATCTGATGGAGACCCAAACGATGAAACACAATCCGCAACGCCTGTATTTCCAGGAAGTCGCCACCCGTGACGG
Organism: Pseudomonas benzenivorans; assembly: GCF_900100495.1. Taxonomy (GTDB): domain Bacteria; phylum Pseudomonadota; class Gammaproteobacteria; order Pseudomonadales; family Pseudomonadaceae; genus Aquipseudomonas; species Aquipseudomonas benzenivorans. The sequence goes on along the minus strand of NZ_FNCT01000011.1, from coordinate 8,531 downwards.
TTTCCAGAACGAAAAGACCTTTATCGAAACGGCGGACAAAATCGCCCTGATCGACGAACTCAGCGCCTGCGGCTACGCCAAGATCGAGGTCACCTCGTTCACTTCGCCCAAGGCGATTCCGGCCCTGCGCGATGCCGAAGCGGTGATGCGCGGCATACGCCGCAACCCGGCAGTGGAATACACGGTGCTGGTGCCCAACGTGCGCGGGGCCGAACGTGCCCTGGCCTGCGCCATCGACGAAGCCAACCTGGTGATGTCGGTGAGCGAGAGCCACAACCGCGCCAACCTGCGCATGACCCGCGAGCGCTCCTTCGAGCAATTGCGTGAGGTGGTCGGGGTGATCGGCCAGAGCCCGGTGGCGGTCAATGTGTCGCTGTCCACCGTGTTCGGCTGCCCAATGGAGGGCGATATCGCCAATGTCGAGGTGCTGCGCTGGATCGAGCGCTTCGCTGAGTTGAATGTACGTGGCGTCACCCTGTGCGACACCACGGGCATGGCTTACCCCAACCAGGTCGAGTTGCTGTGCAACCAGGTGCGTGAGCGCTTTCCGCAATTGCAACTGACCCTGCACTTCCACAATACCCGTGGCATGGCCCAAGCCAACGTGCTGGCGGCCATTGCCGCCGGTATCGACCGCTTCGATGCATCTCTCGGCGGACTTGGCGGTTGCCCCTATGCGCCAGGGGCCAGCGGCAATGCCTGCACCGAAGACCTGCTGCACATGCTCGAACTGATGGGCTACGACACCGGCATCGATCTCGCGAGGTTGCTCGGCGTCGCGGCCCACCTGCCACGTCTGGTCGGCCATGAAGTACCCAGCCAGATACTCAAGGCTGGACGCCGCCTGGATCTACACCCAACCCCCGCACACGTCGCCACCCTGGACAAGCAGGTGGCCGTATCCGCCGGCATCACTCAAGGAGCCAACTGATGATCGACCATCTTGACCATTTGGTATTGACCACCTGCGATCCGCAGGCATGCACGTACTTCTATACCGAGGTGCTTGGCATGCGTCTGGAGACCTTCGGCAATGGCCGCCAGGCGTTCTCCTTCGGCAACCAGAAGATCAACCTGCATGTGCGCGGCCACGAGTTCGAGCCCAAGGCGCACCTGCCGGTGCCGGGTGCCCTGGACCTCTGTTTCATCGCCAGCCAGCCACTGGATGAGGTGATCCGGCGCCTGCAGCAGTTGGACTGGCCGATCGTCGAGGGGCCGGTGATGCGCACCGGGGCGACAGGACCAATCCGCTCGATCTACCTGCGCGACCCCGACCTGAACCTGATCGAGATTTCCGAGCTGGCTGTCTGAGTCATTCCTCTGCCTAACGACTGGAAGAGTTCGCCTGATGAATATTGTGTTTCTCGATAGTGACAGCCTCCCCCTGAGGGTGCCTCGACCTGCTTGCGTCAGTCACTGGAACGACAGACCAGCCACGGCACCAGGCGAAGTGACGGTGGCCCTGCGCGATGCGGACATCGCTATTACCAACAAGGTTCGCCTCGGGCGCACAGAACTTGAGCTGCTACCGAAATTGCGTTTCATCTGCGTGGCGGCCAGCGGTTACGACTGCGTGGATCTGGCGGCCTGCCGCGACTTGGGCATAGTGGTATCCAACGTGCCCAGCTATTCGGCACAGAGCGTGGCCGAGGCTGTGATCACTATGATCTTCGCCATGCGCCGGCAGCTGTTCGCCTACCGTGATGCCGCCTTGCGCAAATGGCCGGACTCGATGCAGTTCTGCGTGCATGCACAACCAATCCAGGATGTACAGGGTGCGCGACTCGGTATCGTCGGTCGAGGCGCTATCGGTCAGGCGACCGCACGTTTGGCCGAGGCGCTGGGCATGCACGTGGTGTTCGCCGAGCACCCTGGCCAGAGCCAGGTGCGTAGCGGCTACCTGGCATTCGAAGAGGTGCTCGAGTGTAGCGATGTGATCAGCCTGCATTGCCCGTTGAATTCAGCGACCCAGGGGCTGATTGGCGCGTCCCAGTTGGCGCGGATGAAGCCGGGCGCGCTGCTGGTGAATACCGCCCGGGGCCCGTTGGTAGATGAGGCTGCGCTGCTTGAGGCTCTGCGTAGTGGGCATCTGGGCGGCGCGGCGCTGGACGTACTGAGCAGCGAACCGCCAGCGGCGACCCAGCCGCTGCTTAACCTTTTGCATCCCAACCTGATTGTTACACCACATGTAGCCTGGGCCAGCGGGAGCAGCCTGCAGCGCTTGGCGGAAATTATCGCCGCCAACCTCACGGCATTCGCTGCCGGTAAGCCAATCAATGTGGTGTCCTGAGGGGGAGTCTGCGCATGTCAATCAATCATTCCGAGCGCGCACCTCGCCGGGCACATGTGCTGGTTGCCCCTGACTCGTTCAAGGGCAGCCTGAGTGCGATCGATGCTGCCCAGTGCATGGCGCGTGGTGTTGCCCGCGCACTGCCGGACTGCCTCATCACCCAGCTCCCGATGGCCGATGGTGGCGAAGGCAGCGCAGAGGTTGTGGCCAGCGCATTGGCAGGCGAGTGGGCCTCGCTCGAAGCCACCGATGCCAACGGCGATCGCTGTCAGGTGCCTTATGCGCTCTGTCGTGACAGTTCGATTGGCCGCTTCGTGATTCTCGATGCCGCCGCCATCGTTGGCTTGCCCCAAGCCAGGTTGGCAGCGGAACTGCGCACTACACGCGGTCTCGGCGAAGCGTTGCGTGAATTGTATGAGCGGGGCGAGCGCACCCTGGTGGTTGGCCTGGGCGGCACTTCGACCATGGATGGCGGCGCTGGTTTACTGGCCGAGTTGGCTCTGGATTTCCGCGACGCGCAGGGCGTCTCTATGGCGCCGACCTTCGCCAACCTGGGGGAGCTCTCCAGGCTCGAACGGCGTAGCGATAGCGACTGGCTCAAGGGGCTGCGATTGATCGCACTGACCGATGTGGACAGCCCGCTGTGTGGGCCGTTGGGCTCCAGCTTGGTCTTCGGTGAACAAAAAGGGTTCACTGATCTGCAGCAGGCGGATCAGGTTCTTGCACGGTTCGCTGAGCAGTGCGAAGCGGCCATGGGCAGCAGTTTCAGCACGCGATCCGGTGCTGGGGCGGCAGGTGGTTTGGGCTTCGCCCTGGGCCTGATCGGTGCCGAACTGCAGTCCGGTGCAGCCTTTATCGCGGCGACCCTGGCGCTGGACAGTAGCCTGGGGGATTACGACTGGGTGATCACTGGCGAAGGGCGTTCGGACCGGCAGACCCTGCTCGGCAAGGGGCCCGGGCATATCGCTGCACTGGCTCGCGAGCAGGGCGTGCCGGTGTCGCTGCTGTCCGGGGCCATCGAGGATTCAACCGAGTTGGGGCAATGCTTCGACGGCTGTTTTTCGATCATGCCCCGACCAGAGTCCCTGGTGTATGCCATCGAACATGCCGGTTCCCTACTGGAGGAGGCGAGTGCACAGCTCGCGAGCCTCTTCGCTGCCATTTATCGGCAAGCTCCGTGCGCTAGGAGACCAGCATGATTAGTGAAATACGGCAGTGCGTGCCCGGTTCGCCGCAAACAATCGCGGCGGCAGACGCTTGCGTTGCGGCACAGGACTTGGCGCGCAGCCTCTTGCGTGAGCTGGGTGGCATCCTCGGTGAGGTTATCCGCGAGAGCGAAGGCGAACGGCTATTCAGCTTGATCGAATCGATCCGCCGTCTGTCGCTCAGCGGGCACGGCCAGGGCCTGCGCGCCGATCAGGCAGAACTGACGACTTTGCTGGCTGCGCTATCGGTCGAGGACGCGATTGTCGTGCTGCGCGCCTTCACCTATTTCATCCATCTCGGCAACTTGGCCGAGGACGTCGCCCAAGGCGACGCCGAATGCGCGCGGCAAATGCGTGATGCCTCCGGTGCGCCGCTATTCGCCGAACTGGCTCGGCGCCTGAACGCCGCGGGTCTGTCATCGGCGGCGATCAGTGCACGCCTGGCGGATGTGCAGGTGATGCCGGTGCTCACTGCGCACCCCACCGAAGTGCAGCGCAAGAGCGTGATCGAGGTCGAACGCCGTATCGCCGACCTTCTTCAGCGCCGTTGCCGCGAACGCCTGACCCAGGAGCAACGCAGCCGGCTTGAGGATGAGCTGCGCGGTTGCGTGGAGGTGTTGTGGCGTACCCGTCTGCTGCGCAATACCCGCCTCACCGTGGCCGACGAGATCCGCAACGTGTTGGCGTACTTCCCGCGCACGCTACTGGCCGCCGTACCCGCCTGCCAGCAACGGGCGATGCAGTATCTGGGAGCAGTCGAGCGGCCCTTGATTCGCCTGGGATCCTGGGTGGGTGGAGACCGCGACGGTAATCCCAACGTCAGTGCCGAAACCCTGGCGTTTGCCATTCGCTGCGGTGCCGAGCTGGTGCTGGAGCATTACGAGGATCAGGTCGCTTGCCTGGTGCGGGAGCTGCCGGTGTGTCTGGCTCGCAGTGCGGTAACCCCGGCGGTCGCGGTGCTGGCCGAAGAGGCTTCGCAATGCTCCGAGCACAGTCGGGATGAGCCTTACCGGCGCGCATTGCTGGGCATTCAGGAACGCTTGCAGGCGACGCGGTTGCGCCTGGGCGAGCAGTGCGCGGCTGCCGAGTCTACGCCTCGTGCCTATGCGGCACCCGCGCAGTTGCTCGGCGATCTGCAGGCTTTGCACAGCTCTTTGGTGGCGCACAGCCTGGTTTTTGCCGCGCAGGGGCGTTTGGCCACGCTGATCCAGGCGGTGCAGCATTTTGGCTTCCATCTGGCTAGCCTCGATCTGCGCCAGTGCTCCGACGTGCATGAGCAGGTGGTGACCGAAATCCTTGCCCAAGCGGGTATCTGCAACGATTACGCGGTGTCGGCAGAGGCGAAAAAGGTCAGCCTGCTGACTGACTTGCTGGCGTCGCAACGGCCGGTGCTGGATCCCCATCAGCGATGGTCCGATCTGTGCCAGCGGGAGCTGGAGGTACTCGGCAAGGCGCGCAAAATCCAGCGCGAATACGGCGTGCAGGCGGTGGAGAATCACATCGTCTCGCACACCCAGTCGGTCTCCGATCTACTGGAAATCCTCCTGCTGGTACGTGAGACCGGCTTCATGCAGGGCACTCTGTGCAACCTGAATATTGTGCCGCTGTTCGAGACCATAGGTGATCTGCAGCGAGCCCCAGAGCTTATGCGCGTCTGGTTGGCCTTGCCGCCGGTGCGGGAGATGCTGGCCGGTCGCGACGGTTGGGTCGAGATCATGCTCGGCTATTCGGACAGCAACAAGGATGGCGGTTTTATCAGCGCCAACTGGGAACTGCACAAAGCCGGCCTGGCCTTGCGTGAGGTCTGTGCCGCGCAGGGCTACCGGGTGCGTTTCTTTCACGGTCGCGGTGGTTCGGTATGTCGCGGTGGTGGTCCGAGCCGGGCGGCTATCCTGGCCCAACCGAGCGGTACGGTGGCTGGCCAGTTACGGTTGACGGAGCAGGGCGAAACCATCGGCAACAAGTACTCCGACCCCGAGGCAGGGGTGCGCCATCTCGAGGCTTTGCTAGCCGCCACGTTGGAGGCCAGTTACCTGCCGAACGAGCGTGCCACGCTCGATGAGTTTCGTGCGGTTGCGGAAGAACTGAGCAGCGCTGCGCAGCAATGCTATCGGGCGCTGGTGCATGAGGACGCGGATTTTTCCACATTCTTTCGTACTGTCACGCCCTTCAGCGAAATTGGCCGCATCAATATCGGCAGCCGTCCTGCAGCGCGTAGCGACAGCGCCTGCATTCAGGATTTGCGTGCAATTCCCTGGGTGTTCAGTTGGTCGCAATGCCGGATTATTTTGCCGGGCTGGTATGGCTTCGGTACTGCCATTGCGCAATACCGCCGTCGCGAAGGCGCGGCAGGGGACCATCGATTGGTGGCAATGGTCGAGCGTTGGCCTTTTTTCCAGACCCTGCTGGCCAACCTGCGCATGGTGCTGGGCAAGGTCGACCTGGCGATTGCTGCACGTTATGTCGCGCTGGCGGTCGACCAGGACCATGCACAACGCCTGTTCGGCATGATCTGTACCGAGCATGCGGCCACCTGTGCAGCGCTGGCCTGGCTACAGCAGCAGGTGCCGCAAGCTGCAGCCGAGCCATGCCTGGGCTCATCGCTGGATCGTCGCCTGGCCTATCTCAATCCTCTCAATCAGTTACAGATCGAATTGTTGAGGCGAATCCGCGAACCGGACATCGACCCCGATCAACTGCGCCAGCTGCGTATTGGCGTGCACCTGAGCATCAATGGCATCGCTTCTGGGCTGCGCAACAGCGGTTGAGGCCCGCTGTGTGTCCGTACTTTCGTAAACCGACCAACAAAAACAATGAGGTAAACACCATGAAAAAGTTGACAACCCACGTAATGCTCGGCGCCTGTTCGGTGCTTTTCGCTAGCCTGCTGCAGGCCGGCGAACCTGAATCGGCCGCACCGATCAACATCAAGTTCTCGCATGTCGCTGCCGATCACACCCCAAAAGGTCAAGGTGCGTTGTTGTTCAAGAAGCTCGCCGAAGAACGCCTGCCCGGCAAGGTCAAGGTCGATGTCTATGCGAACTCCTCGTTGTACGGCGATGGCAAGGAGTTGGAAGCCCTATTACTCAACGAGGTGCAACTGTTGGCCCCGGCGCCAGCCAAACTGGACAAGTTCACCAAGCAGCTGCAGGTATTTGACCTGATGTTCCTGTTCGATGACGCGGCGGCAGCGGAGCGTTTTCAGCAGACCGACAAGGCCCTGGCGCTGCTCTCGTCGATGGAGAGCAAAGGGCTGAAAGGGCTGGCCTACTGGTCTAACGGTATGCGCCAGCTCACCTCGAACAAACCGCTGCATGAACCTGCGGATGCCCGTGGCCTGAAGTTCCGTGTGCAACCCTCGCGTATCTGGGACGAGCAGTACATTGCCCTGCGTGCTGTACCACGCAAGATGGCCTTCGCCGAAATTTATCAGGGTCTACAGACCGGTGTGGTCAACGCCTCGGACAACCCTTGGTCGAACATCTACAGCCAGCGCCATTACGAAGTACAGAAGTATCTGACTGAAGCCAACCTGACCATGGGCAACTACGTCCTGCTGACCAATACCAAGTTCTGGGACGGCCTTCCGCAGGACGTGCGCCGCGAACTGGACAAGGTCGTCGCAGAAGTGACCCTTGAGGTGAACAAGCAAGCTGAGGCCCTCAACCAGGCGGACAAGCAGCGCATTGTCGAGGCGGGAACCAGCGAGATCATCCAGTTGACTCCTGAGCAACGCGATATGTGGCGTTCTGCAGTTAAACCTGTGTGGGCCCAGTTCGAAGAGGAAATTGGCGCTGACCTGATCAAGGCAGCTGAAGCTGCCAACCAACACTGATAGGCGATCCCTCGTTCGCCAATGCCGAAGAGGGCATTGGCGAATTGTGAATGTCGGGACGGGGGGCTGCTGCGTTAGAGTCCGCCCGGTCCTATGGATTGCACAAATACAAGAAAGCCTATCGGGAGACCACCCATGACCGTTCTGCGGAGCCTATGGGATCGTTTTGAGGAGGGGGTCGTCGCTTTCCTTCTGGCGACCATGACGCTTGTAACCTTCGTCTACGTCATTCTCAATAACTTCTACACCCTGTTCTACACCCTGGGCGACTTCTTCGGCGGCAACGAGGCGCTGCTCGCCATCGGCGATTTCATCATCGACCTGGCCCAGACCATGACCTGGAGCATCGCTCTGGCCAAGGCGCTGTTCGCCTGGCTGATCTTCTTCGGCCTGGCCTATGGCGTGCGCACCGCCGGGCATATCGGCGTCGACGCGCTGGTCAAGCTGGCGAGCAAGCCGACCCAACGGATCATCGGCCTGATCGCCTGCCTGGCCTGCCTGGGTTATGCCGGGCTGATCAGCGTGGCCAGCTTCGACTGGATGCGCACCCTGCTCGGCGCCGGCATCGGCGCCGAAGACCTCGGCCACTACGGCATCCAGCAGTGGCACATAACGATCATCGTGCCGTTCGGCTACGCCATGGTGTTCATCCGTTTCCTGGAAGTCTTCGTGCGCATCCTGCGCAACCAGCAGACCGGTCTCGGCCTGGCCGACGAGGCCGCCGAAGCGATGAAGTTGACCGAGCACGACGAAGACCAGAAGAAGGAAGACCAGCAATGACCATCCTGTTCCTCTTCGCCCTGCTGTTTTTGATGATGTTCATCGGCGTGCCGATCGCCGTGTCCCTCGGCCTGGCCGGCTCGGTCACCATCATGCTGTTCAGCCCGGATTCGGTACGCTCGCTGGCGATCAAGCTGTTCGAGACCAGCGAGCACTACACCCTGTTGGCGATCCCGTTCTTCCTCTTGTCCGGCGCCTTCATGACCACCGGCGGCGTGGCCAAGCGGCTGATCGACTTCGCCAACGCCTGCGTCGGGCACATCCGCGGCGGCCTGGCGATTTCCGCGGTGCTGGCGTGCATGCTGTTCGCCGCGCTGTCCGGCTCGTCGCCGGCGACCGTGGCCGCGGTCGGCTCGATCGCCATCGCCGGCATGGTGCGCTCCGGCTACCCGCAGGCGTTCGGCGCCGGCATCGTCTGCAA
>NZ_FNCT01000017.1 GCF_900100495.1 Pseudomonas benzenivorans | reverse complement strand
CCCCCTGCTCGGCGGCAGCCTGCAGGCCTGGTACCACGACTTCAGCGCCGAACAGGGCAGCAGCCAGTACGGCGAGGAAATCGATGTTTCCTACGCCCACCCGATTCCCGGCGTGAAGGGCCTGGTCGGCCTGGTGAAATACGCCAGCTACGATGCCGACGAGTTCTCCGTGGACACCGACAAGTTCTGGGCGCAACTGCAATACAGCTACTGACGGCCCGGCCCCGCCATGCAGACGGTGTGAAAACTACTGCGCTCGGTTATTCGGCGTTAAAAACAGGCTCGGCAAGCCGCTTGCGGCTAACGCGCTTTAGCGCGACCCGAAGGGCGAGCGAAGCGAGTAATGCTCAGTAAACTCGCGTGCGAGCCCAGTCCGCTTCCTCGCCTGTTTTTGCCTTGCCTAACCTTCGCTCGCTACGTTTTCACACAGCCTGCATACGAGGCCTTTCCCGCTGCGCCCGCGACGCTCGCCGTCGCGGGCCTCAAGGAGACTTCCCCATGCTCAAGCCCGTTATCGCCGTCCTGCTGCTCGGCCTCACGCTGCTCAGCCCATCGAGTTGGGCGGCCATCGGCGCCGCCGAAGCGATGAACCTGTCCGGCATGCAGCGCATGCTCAGCCAACGCATCGCCAAGAGCTACCTGATGATCGGCGCCGAGGTGCGCCCGGACCTGGCCGAGCAGCAACTCGACCAGAGCATCGCCAAATTCGAGAGCAACTACCTGGCTCTCAGCGATTACGCGCCGACCGCGGAAATCCGCGCGGCCCTGGAAGACGCCGGGCGAACCTGGCAACGCTACCGCGAGCTGGCGCTGTCGAGCCCGGACAGGCAGACCGCCCTGACGGTGCTGGAACTCAGCGACCAGTTGCTGGCGCAGAGCGAGAAGGTGGTGCAGTTGCTCGAACGCCACAGCGGCGGCCAGAGCGCCCGCCTGGTCAACCGCAGCGGGCGCCAGCGGATGCTCAGCCAGCGCATCGCCAAGCTCTACCTGGCGATGAGTTGGCACCTGCCGATCGCCGGGCTGCAGGACGCCTTCAACCAGGCGGTCGAGGAGTTCGACTTGGCCCTGCAGGAGCTGCAGCAGGCCCACCAGAACACCCCGGCCATCGCCAAGGGCCTGGAGCAGGCCGAAGCCCAGTGGCGCTTCTCCCGCGCCGGCTTCAAGCTCTCGACGGACTCGCGCTACGTGCCCACGGTGATCGCCACCACCAGCGAAACCCTGCTCTGGCAGATGAACGAACTGACCAACCAATATGAAGGGGTGATGCTGGCCGGTTCCTGAACTGGCCAAAGGCACCAGGGAAAACGTAGGAGCGGGGGGACGCCCAGTCCCATGCCCGCGATGCGTCATACCGCGGTTTGCGCGGGCATGGCACCCGGCGCAGGCCCCGCTCCTACGCGCTCAGCCCTCGCTGCGCACCCGCTGTACCGCATTCAGCCAGCCCCGGTAGAGCTTGCCGCGCTGCGCGTCGGCCATCCGCGGCTCGAAACGTTGCTGGCGCTGCCAATGCCCGGCGATCTCCGCGAGGTCGCGGTAGATGCCCGCCTTGAGGCCGGCCAGGTAGGCCACGCCAAGGGCGGTGGTTTCGGTGACCTCGGGACGCTCCACCGGCACGCCGAGGATGTCGGCGAGGAACTGCATCAGCCAGTTGTTCACCACCATGCCGCCGTCCACCCTTAGCGCGCTGGGCGCCGCGGCGCCGTCCTGGCGCATGGCCTCGAGCAGGTCGCGGGTCTGGTAGCACACCGACTGCAGGCCGGCGGTGACGATCTCCTTGATCCCGGTGTCGCGGGTCAGGCCGAAGATCGCGCCGCGCGCCTTCGGGTCCCAATAGGGCGCGCCGAGGCCGGTGAAGGCCGGCACCAGGTAGACCCCGCAGGTATCGCCGGTCTGCTCGGCCAGCGCCTCGGTGTCGCTGGCATGGCTGATCAGCTTGATGCCGTCGCGCAGCCACTGCACCGCCGCGCCGGCGACGAAGATGCTGCCCTCCACCGCGTAGGTGACCTGGCCGTCCAGCCGGTAGCCGACCGTGGTGAGCAGGCGGTTCTTCGAACTCACCGGGCTGGCGCCGGTGTTCTGGATCATGAAGCAGCCGGTGCCGTAGGTGCTCTTGACCATGCCCGGCTGGAAACAGGCCTGGCCGATCAGCGCGGCCTGCTGGTCGCCGGCCATGCCAAGCACCGGAATCGGTGCACCGAGCAGTTCCGCCGCACAGGTGCCGAACTCCGCCGCGCAATCCAGCACCTGCGGCAGCAGGCTGGCGGGAATCTCCAGCAGCTCGAGCAGCTCCGCGTCCCACTGCTGGGTGTGGATGTTGAACAGCAGGGTGCGCGAGGCGTTGGTCGCGTCGGTCTTGTGCGACTTGCCGCCGGTCAGGCGCCACAGCAGGAAGCTGTCCACCGTGCCGAAGCGCAGTTCACCGCGCGCCGCCCGCTCGCGCGCACCGGCGACGTTGTCGAGGATCCAGCGCAACTTGGTGCCGGAGAAATACGGGTCGATCAGCAAGCCGGTCTTGGCGCTGACCATGGCCTCAAAGCCGGCGGCCTTCAGCGCGGCGCAGTAGTCGGCGGTACGCCGGTCCTGCCAGACGATGGCCGGATGGATCGGCGCGCCCGTGAGCGCGTCCCACACCAGGGTGGTCTCGCGCTGGTTGGTGATGCCGATGGCGGCGATCTGGCTGGCCGGCAGGCCGCTCTGGGCCAGTGCTTGGCGGCAGACTTCCAGCGTGCTGCGCCAGATTTCCTCACCATCGTGCTCGACCCAGCCGTCTTGCGGGAAATACTGCTTGAACTCCTGCTGCGCGCGCGCCACCGGCAAGCCCTGGGCACTGAAGACGATGGCGCGGCTGCTGGTGGTGCCTTGGTCGATGGCGAGCAGGTAGTCGGACATGAAATTTTCCTTGTTGTTATGCGTCGGGATCGGACAGTCGGGCGGCTCACGGCCGCCCGATGGCGGCGAATCCGGCCTGGGTGAGCCCGGCCAGCACCTCGGCCGCCAATTCCACCTCCAGGCCGCGCCGTCCGGCACTGACGAAGATGCTCGGATAGTGCTGCGCCGAGGCGTCGATAAAGGTGCGCAGGCGCTTCTTCTGCCCCAGCGGGCTGATGCCGCCGAGCAGATAGCCGGTGGCGCGCTGCGCCGCGGCGGGATCGGCCATATCGGTCTTCTTCACCCCGGCGGCCTGGGCCAGGGCTTTCAGGTCGAGGCTGCCGGCGACCGGCACCACGGCGACCAACAGCTCGCCTTTCTCGCTGGCCGCCAGCAGCGTCTTGAACACCCGTGCCGGCTCCAGATTGAGCTTTTCTGCGGCTTCCAGGCCATAGGAAGGCGCCTTGGGATCATGCTGGTAACTGTGCACCTGATGCACAGCCTTGGCCTTTTTCAGCAGGTCGATGGCAGGGGTCATGTTCGAATGTGAAAATAATCTGACGAAGTTCGCGTACCTTAGCCGAAAAACCGGGCGCACGGCAGCCTATAATGTCGCGCAAACGGGCATGCCCGCCCCTCATCCGGCGCTACGCGCCACCTTCTCCCGAAGGGAGAAGGCCACAAGGATGGCGTCGCGACGCGACTTTCACGTTAACACGGGACCCCCCCATGAGCCTGGCGCCGCGCCAACACGACATCCTCAACCTCGCCCGCGAGCGCGGCTACGTCAGTATCGACGAGTTGGCCCAGGCGTTCGCCGTCACCCCGCAGACCATCCGCCGCGACATCAATTATCTCGCCGAACAGGGCCTGCTGCGCCGTACCCACGGCGGCGCGGCCAGCGAAGCCTCGAGCACCCAGAACACCGCCTACGCCATGCGTGCCGGTCAGATGCGCGAGGAGAAGCAGCGCATCGCCGAAGCCATCGCCGCGCACATCCCCGATCATGCCTCGCTGTTCATCAGCATCGGCACCACCACCGAGGCGATCGCCCGCGAGCTGCTCAAGCGCAAGGGCTTGAAGATCATCACCAACAACCTGCACGTCGCCGCCCAGCTCAGCGCCAAGGCGGATTTCGAGGTGCTGGTGGCCGGCGGCACGGTGCGCAGCGACGGCGGCGTGGTCGGCCAGGCGGCGGTGGATTTCATCCAGCAGTTCAAGGTCGACTTCGCCCTGGTCGGCATCAGCGGCATCGACGAAGACGGCAGCCTGCTCGACTTCGATTACCAGGAAGTCCGGGTTTCCCAGGCGATCATCAGCAATGCCCGCCAAGTCTTCCTCGCCGCCGACTCGAGCAAGTTCGGCCGCAACGCGGTGGTGCGCCTGGGCTCGATCACCCTGGTCGACCGGGTGTTCACCGACGCCGCACCACCGGCGGCGATCGGCCGCCTGCTCGCCGAGAACCAGGTCCAGCTGGATCTGGTCTGACCCCCATCCTTCGCAGTCCTGCACGACCACTCGGCGCGAAATCGCGTAGCGGGACTGGCGAGTTCGCGCACATTCGACTAGCATATTTTCGAAAATGAACATTGCGACGTTCACTTTCGACTTTCGGTGCTGCCATGCCTACTCGTCCCAACCACCACGCCCCTCTCGCCGAAGTCTACGACCTGGCGATCGTCGGCGGCGGCATCAACGGCGTCGGCATCGCCGCCGATGCCGCCGGCCGCGGCCTGTCGGTGTTCCTTTGCGAAAAGGACGACCTGGCCCAGCACACCTCCTCGGCCAGCAGCAAACTGATCCACGGCGGCCTGCGCTACCTGGAGCACTATGAATTCCGCCTGGTGCGCGAAGCCCTGGCCGAACGCGAAGTGCTGCTGGCCAAGGCGCCGCACATCGTCAAACCCCTGCGCTTCATCCTCCCCCACCGTCCGCACCTGCGCCCGGCCTGGATGATCCGCGCCGGCCTGTTCCTCTACGATCACCTCGGCAAGCGCGAGAAGCTGCCCGCCTCGCGCGGCCTGCGCTTCGGCGCCGGCAGCCCGCTGAAGGCCGAGATCAGCCGCGGTTTCGAATATTCCGACTGCTGGGTCGACGACGCCCGCCTGGTGGTGCTCAACGCCATGGCCGCCCGCGAGCACGGCGCCCACCTGCACACCCGCACCCGCTGCGTCAGCGCACGGCGCAGCAAGGGCCTGTGGCATCTGCATCTGGAACGCGCCGACGGCAGCCGCTACTCGGTTCGCGCCCGCGCCCTGGTCAACGCCGCCGGCCCCTGGGTGGCACGCTTCATCCGCGACGACCTCAGGCAGAAGTCGCCCTACGGCATCCGCCTGATCCAGGGCAGCCACATCGTCGTGCCGCGGCTGTTCGACGGCGAACAGGCCTACATCCTGCAGAACGAGGACCGCCGTATCGTCTTCGCCATCCCCTACCTGGAGCGCTTCACCCTGATCGGCACCACCGACCGCGAATACCAGGGCGACCCGGCCCAGGTGGCGATCAGCGAGGAAGAAATCGACTACCTGCTGAACGTGGTCAACGCCCACTTCAAACAGCCGCTGAGCCGGGCGGACATCCTGCACACCTACGCCGGGGTGCGGCCGCTGTGCGACGACGAATCCGCCGAGCCCTCGGCGATCACCCGCGACTACACCCTGGCGCTGTCCGGCCACCCGGGCGAGGCGCCGCTGCTCTCGGTGTTCGGCGGCAAGTTGACCACCTACCGCAAGCTGGCCGAATCGGCGCTGGCGCAGTTGGCGCCGCATTTCCCGAAGATGGGCCCGAGCTGGACCGCCAGCAGCCCGCTGCCCGGCGCCGAGCAACTGGAGAGCCAGGGTGCGCTGATCGAAGCCCTGTGCACCCGCTTCGGCTGGCTGCCGACCACCCTCGCCCGCCGCTGGGCCAGCACCTACGGCAGCCGCAGCTGGCTGCTGCTCAAGGACGTGCACGAGCAGAGCGACCTCGGCGAACACCTCGGCGGCGGCCTGTATGCGCGGGAAGTGGATTACCTGTGCCAAGAGGAATGGGCCATGGACGCCGCCGATATCCTCTGGCGGCGGACCAAGCTCGGGCTGTTCATGACGCCGGTGCAGCAGGCGCGGCTGACCGACTACCTAAAAACCGAGCACCCACACAACCCCGAGGTGCATGTCGCCTGAAGGCGAAGCGGTTTCCTGAACTCGCTTCGATGTCTTTGGGACGCACCGCAAGCTTGAGCTAGCCGGCCGCCCCAAAGCTGGCATTTAGCCGCCACTCCCTTTAATCTTCCGCCGCCCGTTTACCGCGCTCTCAAGAGGGTGCCCTTGTCTTGCTTTTTCGGAAGCCTTATCGAGTAAGGAACGCTCAATGCACCAGCGCTTTGCCCGCAAACCCCCTCTCGCCCTCGCCATTTTCGCCGGTCTCGGCGCCTCGCTCGGCATTCAGGCACAGACCCAGGATGTCAGCGGCCAAGTACCCCTGGCGTTCAGCAGCGATCTAGCCGAATCCTTGACCCTGACAGGAACGGCGTCCGGCTCCGCAGACGACCTCATCGAGTTCGGCGGTATTCGGGTCCAGGGCCATGTGACCAATGCGGCCAAACTCAACGCCTCGGGCGACTCCAACAGCGCCATCGATGTGGATGCCAGCAGCATCACCGGCGTCTTTACCAATGACGGCAGCCTGAGCAGCCAGGGCAACCCCGCCACCGCGCTTAACTTCGGCATGAGTTCGGCACTCGGCATCGTCAATAACGGCACTATTCATAGCGGCGGGACCATGAACCCGGACGACGATGAAACCGTAAATGGCCTGTTGATCTGGAACAGCCAGATCGGTGCCGGAGGTCTGTACAACCACGGACGGATCAGCGCCGAAGGCGAACATAGCCATGCACTCAAGATAGAGAACGCTAGTCACATTGATGGGGGGCTCTATAACGCCGGCCAAATCCAGGCCAGCGGCTCAGCTAGCCATGCCATCAGCCTGGTAGACGGAAGCTCGATTACAAACCTGTTGAATACGGAAACCGGCCTGATTAGTGCCAGTGGTGACTCCAGCCGTGCGCTTTCCATATCCCAAGGTAGTATCCAGCCTGAATCTAGCTTTTTGACCAACCGCGGACTTATCCAGACCGAAGGGCGCGAAAGCGTCGGGGTCTTTATCGACCATCCAGAAAATCTGTCCATCCTAATCAATGAAGGAGAAATCTCATCCCAGGGTATTGATAGCCGGGCCATTGTGCTAGGCAACGGCTACCCTGGAGACCCGCCAGCTACTCAAGGGCTGCATCTAATCAACGTCGGCACACTTCACGCAGAGGGAGTTGCCATCGAAGTAGCCAGCACCCCAGCGAACTACGACTGGGGATATTCATGGGCCAGCATAGACATGTGGGAAGGCCGGATTGAAGGCGGTGAAGCAGCCATCAAAGGTGCAGGGAATGTTCGGCTGACTTTAGAGGGTGGTGAAATCCGCGGCGATTTGCTCGGGCTTGAAGAGATGTATACCGGTGGAGATGCACTGTTTAACGGTCGGCTAATCCAAAGCCCTTATCTCAGTGTTTCGTCACTCGAACTGGGTCAGCCCCATACCCGGCTGGAAGGAAACCTGCGCTTGGGCGATGAGAGTGTGCTGGACCTCAATCTCCATCCCCAAACTGATCCCCGTCGCGCCATTCTAGAAGTCAGCGGCGATGCCGCATTCGGATTCGAAGATCAGATCCGCCTGAAACCCACCTCGGAAGATTTCCGCGGGCTGCCGCTACGCGAATATGTGCTCCTGTCAGCCGCGCAGATCCAGAACCCCGCCGCGGGCTATGACTTTGGCCTGAGCGTCACCAGCCTCTCCGATTTGCTGCAGATAGCAAGCTACGAAGTGACCGACACCCAGATCACCGCCGTGGTCAAAGGGATGTCCACCGCGCAAGTCGGCGACTACCTGCGCGAGCATGGCGCCCAACCGCATCTGCTGCCCGCCTTCAGCGCGTTCTACGGCGCTACCCTGGGCAGCTTGAACAACGAGGATCCGCTGTTCGAGGCCACCGTCGGCAGCAACGACGAGGAGCTGGTACGTCTGGCCGAGCAACTGACCCCAGAGGTCAACGGCGCCGTCGGCCAGACCGCCGTCAGCAACCACAACCTGCTCGGCAACGTCCTGCAAGGGCGAAGCGCCAGCCTGCGCCAGGGCTTGTCCTCCGGCGACGGCCTGAGCCAGACCGGGGCCTGGGTGCAGGTGCTGAGCAGCGATGCCGACCAGGGCGAACGCGACGGCATTCCCGGCTACGACGCCGACAGCCAGGGTATCGCCGTGGGTGCCGACGGCAAGCTGAATGCGCAGACCACCCTCGGCCTGGCCTACAGCTACCTGACCAGCAACGTGCGCAGCCAGAGCGGCAACAAGACCGATATCGACGGCCATGCCCTGACCCTCTACGGCGGTTTCGAGCAAGGCGCCTGGTTCGCCGACGCCGGCCTGACCTACGGCCGCAGCGACAACGAGAGCAGACGCTATATCGCCGGCACTCGCGCCGAGGGCGACTACGATAGCGAGCTGTGGGGCCTGAGCCTGCTCGGCGGCTACGGCTTCGATCTGGGCCAAGGCCTGCTGCTGGAGCCGCGCATGGCGGCGCGCTACAGCAACGTGCAGATCGACGGATTCCGCGAGCAGGGCTCGTCCGCCGCGCTCGCGGTCGGCGAACAGCGTTACGAGGTGGGCGAGATCGGTGCCGGCGTGCGCCTGGCCGGCAACTTCGGCGCCGGCCAGGGCCGCCTGGAACCGGAAGCCAGGCTGATGGCCTACCACGACCTGATCGCCGATCAGGTCAGCAGCACCAGCGCCTTCCTGGTCGGCGGCACGCCTTTCGTCACCAGCGGCGCCAAGCCCGCCCGCGACAGTTACGAAGCCAGCCTGGGCCTGACTTACCGGCTCGGCGCGGTCAGCCTCGGGGCCAGCTACGACTACCTGAGCAAGGCGGATTACTCCGCCGACACCGTGCAAGCCCGGGTCCGCTACGATTTCTAAGATGTCCGGCCTGTACCCCGGCCTGCGCACGCGGGCCGTGCTTACTCTTGTTGGCTTGCTCGCAACCTTGAGCGGCTGTACTTCTCCCGCCGCCCGCCTGGAACAGCTGGCCCGCCAGCAGAATCATCGGCTGGCCACCCTGCCGACCACCCAGTTCGATTTGCAGGTGGCCCTGCCCAACGCGCCGCAACCGGACAGCCGGCTGCGGGTCTATCTGGAGGGCGACGGCCGGGCCTGGATCACCGCCACTCAGCCCAGCCTGGACCCGACCCCGCGCGACCTGCTGCTGGCCCGCCTGGCCCTGAGCGACCCGCGCCCCAGCGTCTACCTGGCGCGGCCCTGCCAGTTCGTCCAATCACCCGGCTGCGCGCCGCGATACTGGACGCACGGGCGGTTCGCCGAGGAGATAGTCGATAGCCTGAGCGAGGCGCTCGATCAACTGCGGCAGCGCCACGGCAACCGCGACTTCGAGCTGATCGGCTACTCCGGCGGTGGCGCCCTGGCCCTGCTGCTGGCGGCCGCACGCGACGATATCGCCCAGGTGCAAACCCTGGCCGGCAACCTCAGCCCGCGGCGCTGGGCGCAACGACTCGAACTGGCGCCGTTGCACGGCTCGCTGGAACCGCTGGATTTCGCCGAACGCCTGCGGGCATTGCCGCAGCGTCATCTGGCCGGGAACGAGGACCAGGTGGTGCCGGCCAGCCTGCTGGCGGCATACGCTGCGCGGCTGGGCCCAGCCGACTGCCTGGAGCTGCACCGGCTGGGCGGCGTTGACCACCATGCCGGCTGGCTCGAGCGCTGGCGACGCTGGCGTGACCGGCCTATTGAATGTAGGACCATTCGGAGGCAGGCAAGCGGGCGATTCGAGAGCCAGCGAGCTGATTCGCCTGGAGATGCGGCAGCACCGCCGCCAGCAGCGGCTCCTTGAACGCCTCCTGGAAACGGTGGGCCAGACCGGGAATCAGCTTCAGCGCGCTGCCCCGGATATGCGCGGCCACATGCACGCCGTGCATCGCCGGCAGCAGTGGATCGGCGGTGCCATGTACCACCAGGGTCGGCAGGCGCAGGCGGTTGAGCAACTCGACCCGGCTCGGTTCGGCGAGGATCGCCAGCAGCTGGCGCTGCACCCCCTCGGGATTGAAGGCGCGATCGTAGGCGGTCTCGGCCTGTTGCAGGAGCGCTTGGCGGTCGTCGCTGACCGCCGGGCTGCCGAGGGCGGCGAGCAGGTCGGCCTGCTGCTCCAAAGCCACCTCGCGGCTCGGCGCCTCGCGCTTGGCCAGCAACTCCAGCAGCGCCGGACTGGGCGCCGGCAGTCCCGCCGCGCCGGAGCTGGTCATGATCAGGGTCAGGCTCTGTACCCGCTGCGGCGCCAGGTCGGCCAGGTGCTGGGCGATCATCCCGCCCATGCTGGCGCCGAGCACGTGGAATTGGCGCACGCCCAGGGCATCCATCAGTCCTAGGGCATCGCCGGCCATGTCGCGCAGGCGGTACGGCGCCGACACCGACAGCCCCAGGCGGTAGCGCAGCGCCTCGTAGCCGAGATTGGCCGGCGGTGCGGCGTGGGTCCAACGGCTCAGGCCGACATCGCGGTTGTCGAAGCGGATCACCCGGAAGCCCTGGTCGCACAGGCGCGCGACCACCTCGTCCGGCCAGTGGATCAGCTGGCCGCCGAGGCCCATGACCATCAGCAGCACCGGATCACTGGTGCGGCCGATGCTCTGGTAGGCCAGTTGCACCTCGCCCAGCTCGACCTTGGCGGTCGCCACCTGCACATCGCAGCGCTCGCGGGCCAACACAGGCCAGCCGCAAAGGAGCACGGCCAGAAAAATTAACGCACGCATGAAAACACCAGAACGCAGAACCCCATTGAGACGCGAGTTTGCTGACATTCGGTCGAGCGCGCTGCCACAGAACCATGACAATTTGATGAATCCTGCCGAGCGGCGGTGACCCGGCAATGCTCACCGCAGCAGGCCGAAATCCGCTTTCGGCCTGCCAGCCAGGTTGCCTGACGCCTAGCGATCAGGTCTGCGGCAGGGCTTCGGCACAGGGCAACGGCGCCCGCTGCTGCACGGCGCGATACAACAGGCTGGAAACCATGAAGCCGATCACCGCCAGGATGCTCATCAGGGCAAACACGTAGTCGTAGCCCTGTTGCCCCGGGAAGTGGTCGAGGATCGAGCCGTAGATGACATAGGCGAACATGCCGGGGGCATAACCGATCAGGCAGCCGATGCCGAAGGCCGATCCGGTGATATGCGGGGCAATCCCCACCTCGCTCATCGGTGCCCAGAACACGCCGCGCATGGTGAAGACGATCAGGGCGAAGGAAAGCGTGGCGGCCATGCCGGCATAGATGAAGCCGTTGCCCTTGGGGAGCAGCATGATCACCGCCATGAGCGGCAGCAGCGCCAGGAACGCCCACTTCAGGTAACGACTGGAACTCTTCAGGCGCTTGTCCGCCATGTAGCCGCCCGCCGGCCCGCCCAGCACCTTGAGGAAATACTGGTTGATGATCCCGTAGGCGCCGACCAGCGCCACCGGCAACTCGTACATGTCCTTCAGGTAGGGGATGAAATAGGTCAGGCCGCAGTAGACGATGTAGACCATGAACACGTTGAAGCTGACCAGCCAGATCCCCGGCACCCGCACCGCCTCGAACAGGCCGGCGAGCCCGCTGCTCTGCTGCACGGCCGCCTGCGTCTTGCCGCCCCGCAGAAGGAACCAGGTGAGCACGCCGGCGAGAATGTCGATCAGCGAGTAGAACAGGATGGCCGACTTCAGCCCCGCTTCACCGGAACCCATGACGACGAATACGCCCAGGGCGGAGAACGCGACCAGGGTGTCGACCACCCCGCGACCGCCTTCGAGGAAGCCGAACATGCGCCCCTGCTCGTTGTCATCGCCGAGGTTGCGGATGGCCTTGAGCAGGGCCGGCCAGTAGATGCAGTCGGCGCAGATGGCAAACAGGCTGAACACGATCAGGAGCATGTTGAAGCCGGGGAAGGTAGCCAGGTAGAGCCCCAGGCCACCGGTGCCGATCAAGCCCAGGGGAATCAGCTTGCGGGTATCGAAACGGTCAGCGAGCATGCCGCCCACCACGAACAGGGCGGTGGCGATGATCGCGTTGGCACTGAGCAGGGTGCCGATTTCGGTATGGCTCAGGCCCATGTATTCCTGCATGGGCACATAGAAGGCGTCCTTCAGGTTCGCCAGCTTGTAGATGGTCCCGCCACCGAGGATGAGGACCAGGAAACGCAGCCATTTGGCTTTGGCCTGTGCTGTCATTGTTGTTCTCCACAGAAAGGAAAGGGTTGCTGCCACGCGCGGCTGGGCCTCAAGCGGCCAGGGTCAGTTCGGCCAGGATTTTCAGTTCGCCGAGCAGGCCACGCACGTAGCGGATCTGATTGTTCGCCCAACGCCGTTCGTCGGCGGCCATCCGCTGCGCCGTGTAGCCGGGCGGCAGGGTCGTCTCGCTCATCTCGCGGAAGGGAATGAAGGGGTCCGGCGCCTCGTCCGCCTGGCGAAAGGCCGGGGCGATGTAGTGGTTTTCCTGCTCGAGGATGAAGGCGATGACCTGCGGCGCCCGCTCACCCAGCATCAGCAGTTCGTAGAGCATCCGCGGGCCGGGCAGGTCATCCTCGGCGCTGCCCTGCAACACGCCGTAGTGGCCGAAACCGTTCTGCTCGGGGACGATGTGCACGCCCTTCAGGTGCACCTGGCGGATATGCGCGGCCAGGTTGTGCAGGGCCGCGAGGGGCTGTTCGCAGGCGTTGATCATGTTGCCGAAGTCGAACAGCGCATGCAGGCGCGGATGCTTCAGGCGCTCGAGCAACTGGGCGATCTCGCCGCTCTTGAGCTCCTCGTGCTGCTCGAAGTCGAAGTACAGATCGTGCCGCTCCGCCAGTTGGGCGAGGTAGTGCAGGTCCGCTTCGATCAGGTCCAGCACCCGCGAGAGATGTCCCTCGTAGCGCGAGTAGACGCGGATGTTGCGCACGCCGAGGGTCCTGGCGATGGCCACGACCTGATCCACCTCCTCCTTGCGCGTGCTGCTGATCTCCAGGTGCAGGTCGAGGCCCAGGCGCTCGGCCTGGGCGGCAAAGGCCTGGAGCTGCTCCCGGTTCATCCTGGCGAGGCTGTTTTCCTCGCCGTCGAGCAGGTGCAGGCTGACGCCCTGGAGCTCATGGGCATAGGCGAAATCGAGCAGGTCGGCGGGCTTGAGGCAGCCCTGGGTGAGGTTGCTCAGCAGCGGATAAGCATGGGCGAACAGACGCAACTGGTCCAGTCGTTCGAGCAGCTTTTCGGCCACGGGCGGGGTGAGTAACGGGGGTGGGCTGTCGCCGCTGGCCTTGTGGCTCAGCAGGGCGTGGAAGCGCGCTTGGATGGCGTTCATTCGGTTCATTCCTCGGGTAGACGCCGGGCTGGCCGGCGGTACCTTTATCGCGCGGGAATGGAACCTTCCCTATAGCCATTTTCAGCTAATTGTTAAGACCACTTGCCGCTGCTCCAGCAACCCCCGATGGCCGGGCGTCACAGCCGGTGCCCCAGGTTGCGCAGGGCCTGGACCAGCGCCGCGACCTTGGCGTCGGCCTGTTCCTCGGGCGTGCCGGCGAAGCCGATCAGCAGTCCGGGCGGCAGGTAGCGCTGCATGCAGTAGTCGCTCAGGGCATAGGTATAGATCTGCTGGCCGACCAGCCCGCCGGCAACCGCCGCGTCATCCAGTTCGGGCGGCAGCCAGCCGATCAGGTGCATCCCGGCGTCCACCGGACTGATCTCGAGGAAGCCGCCCAGGCGCCGCTGCAGTTTCTCCACCAGGCAATCCTGACGGGCCCGGTAGAGGGCGCGCATACGCCGGATGTGGCCGAGGAAATAGCCTTCCGTCATGAAGTCGGCGGTGACCGCCTGCAACAGCGTCGGCGGACTGCGATCCATCACCGCGCGCATGGCGCAGAACGGCTCGACCAGCGCCTCCGGCAGAATCACATAGCCCAGGCGCAGCGACGGGAACAGCACCTTGCTGAAGGTGCCGACGTGAATCACCCGCGCCCGCTGGTCCATGGCATAGAGCGCCGGCTGCGCGCGCCCCCGGTAGCGGTACTCGCTGTCGCAATCGTCCTCGACGATCCAGCCCGACTCGCGCCCGGCCCACTCGATCAGCTCGAGTCGCCGCGCGTAGCTCATGGTGGTGCCGAGCGGGTGCTGGCGCGCGGGCGTGGTGAAGGCCAGGCGCGCCTTGGGGCACTCGCGCAGGCCCTGCTGCACGTCCATGCCCTCCTCGTCGATGCGCAGCGGCACGATTTGGCAGCCCTGGGCCTGGAAGGTAATGCGCGCGGCGATATGCCCAGGATCCTCCATCCACACGCGGTCCTGCAGGTCGAGCAGGAGCATGCCCAGCAGATTGAAGGCCTGCTGGGCGCCCGACACTATCACCACCTGCTCTGCGCTGCAGTCGATGCCGCGCGCGTCGTACAGGTAGGCGGCGATCGCCTCGCGCAGCGCCTGCCGCCCCTGCAACTCGCCGTAGCTGAGCATGGCCTTGCTCGGCTGGCGCAGGTGGCGACTCAGCAGACGCTTCCAGAGCGCCATGGGAAAGGCGTCGTAGCCGGCGTGACTGGGCAGGAACGAGGTCGGACAATCCGGGTTCCAGGCCGTGTAGCTGATCCCGCTGAAATGGTCGCTGCGCATGGACAGCAGCGACTGGCTGAGGCTGGACAGGCGCGGCGCCTGCGGCGGCTCGTCGCCAGGTGCGGCGCGGCCCTCCCACTCGGCGCCGACATAGGTGCCGGCACCGCTGCGCGACTCCAGGAAGCCTTCCGCGGTCAGCTGGTCGAAGGCATTGAGAATGGTGATCCGCGACAAGCCCAGTTCCGTGCACAGGGTGCGCGTCGACGGCAGGCGCGTGCCGCCCTGCAGGCGACCACTGAGGATCTGCTGGCGGATCTGCAGGTACAACTGGCGATACAGCGGCACCGAGCCGCTGCGATTCAGCTCGATACTGGCAAGCAGCATGCCGCCGGGAACTTTCATGGAGTGTGCGCCTCAAGCGGGCTGATGACCTGTGCTAGCCGCCACGGCTAGTGTCGCGACAGCGTTGAAATGTCGGTTCAACGCCAGGCTTGTAGCCTCTCGTAGGGTGGGTTAGGCGCCGCTGCCGATAGCGATGACCCAGCAAGATCCGTTGCGCCGTAACCCACCATCGGCGCAACGCGGCCCAGTTTCGAGGCGGGGCGCTTGGTGGGTTACGCGGCGCGCCACGCTGGCGGTGCCTGATAGCCCTACGCTTGGCGCCGCTAACCCACCCTACGTGATCCGACATTTCATGGTTGACACGATACTAGCCGCCTCAGCTGCATGGCCGCCACCAGTTCGCACAGGTTAGCAAAGCGCAGAGCCCCCACCAATGGAGAGGGCTCTACTGGGCATCGTAGCGAGCGAAGTTGTCTCTTAGCCCCTGACATCCCGCACCGGCGCCCGGCTGCGCTGCGCCGTTTCCCAGTTGGGCGCCAGGCCGACCTCGGCGTCCGATGCGGGCAGCAGCGCGCAGCCACGCACCAGGTCGCTGGCGCGCTCGGCGAGCATGATGGTCGGCGCGTTGAGGTTGCCGTTCGGCTCGGTCGGGAACACCGAGGAGTCGATCACCCGCAGCCCCTCGAGCCCGCGCACGCGCAACTCGGAGTCGACCACCGCCAGTTCGTCCTCGCCCATGCGACAGCTGCCGCAGGGGTGATAGGTGCTCTCCAGGTTCGCGCGGACGAAGGCGTCGATCTCGGCATCGCTCTGAACGGATGGCCCCGGCGCAATCTCGCCGTCGCGGAAGCGGTCCATCGCCGGCTGGCCGATGATCTCGCGGGTCAGGCGTACGCAGCGGCGAAAGCCCTCGCGATCCTCCTCGCGCTGCAGGTAGTTGAAGAGTATCCGCGGATGCTCGTAGGGGTCGGCCGAGCGGGCGCGCACATGGCCGCGGCTCTTGGGCTTGTTCGGTCCGGTCAGGACCATGAAGCCGTGGCCCTTGATCGGCTTCTTGCCGTCGTAACGCATGGCTGCCGGGAGGAAGTGGAACTGGATGTCCGGCCAGCGCAGGCCCTGCTCGGAGCGGATGAAACCGCCGGCCTCGAAGTGGTTGGTCGCGCCCAGGCCATCCTTGAACAGCAGCCAGCGCAAGCCGATAAGCAGCTTGCTCAAGGGATCCATCTTGCTGTTCAGGGTCAGCGGTTCCTTGCAGCCGAACTGGATGTAGATCTCCGCGTGATCCTGCAGGTTCTCCCCGACTCCCGGCAGCTCGTGGCGCAGTTCGATGCCGGCCTCGCCGAGTACTTTGCGCGGGCCGATGCCGGAGCGCTGCAGCAGGTGCGGCGAGCCGATCGGCCCGGACGCCACCAGCACCTCGCGGTTGCAATGGACGGTATGGGTCTCGCCGCCCCGATCATATTCCACGCCCACCGCGCGCTTGCCGTCGAGGAGGATGCGCCGGGTCATGGCCTCGGTCAGCACGGTCAGGTTCGGCCGCGTCATGGCCGGGCGCAGGTAGGCGTTGGCGGTGGAACAGCGCACGCCGTTCTTCACCGTCATGTGCATGGCGCCGAAACCTTCCTGCATGTAGCCGTTGGTGTCCTCGGTCTTGATATAGCCGGCCTCGGCGCCGGCTTCGACCCAGGCGCGGTACAGCGGGTTGCGCATGTGGTTGCCGTTGCCGGTGCTGAGCGGCCCGCCATCGCCGCGGTAGGCGTCGCCGCCCTGCTCGTAGCTCTCGGCCCGCTTGAAGTACGGCAGGCAGTTGCGATAACCCCAGCCACGCGCGCCGAGCTGCTCCCATTCGTCGAAGTCGTAGGCATGGCCACGGATGTAGACCAGGCCGTTGATCGACGACGAGCCACCGAGCACCTTGCCCCGCGGGCAGTGCACACGCCGCCCGTCGAGACCGGGTTCCGGCTCGGTTTCGTAGCGCCAGTTGTACTTCTTGGTGTTCATCGGAATCGAGAAGGCGCTGGGCATCTGGATCAGCACGCTACGGTCGCTGCCGCCGAACTCCAGCACCAGCACCGAGGTGGCGGGATCCGCGCTGAGGCGATTGGCCAGGACGCAGCCGGCCGAACCGGCACCGATGATGATGTAGTCATAACGCTTAGTCATTGCTGTAACTCCGCGCATCCAGGTCGAGAGTGCGGATCGTGCCGGCGTCGCTGTTCGGGTAGGCGCCCCAGCCCAGGCGTTGGGCCAGCACCCGGGTCAGCCCGTAGTGGACCAGGCCGGCCAGCAGGCAGGACGGCAGCGAGGCGCTGATGAAGCTGAACAGCGTGGTGTTGGCCAGGGTTTGCGGGTTGAACACCAGCACATAGACGGCGAAACCGACGACCAGCGCGCTCAGGGCGATCGGATTGAAACCCTTCCAGTAGCGGTACGGCGACTGCGCTTCGGCGGCGTACAGGTGGCGCAGGTTCAAGCGTTGGCGGCGCAGGAAGAAGTAATCGGCGATGCCGATCCCGGCCAGCGCGCTGTTCAGGGCCGAGGTCCACACCAGGAATATGAAGAAGCCGTCGTAGATCCCCGGGGCGAAGCAGACGATCAGCACCGGCACCACGCAGAACAGCACCACCAGCAGGCTCCAGCTCATCTCCCGGAGTTTCCTGCCGGCCAGTTGGCGCAGGCCGACGATCGAGGTGTAGAGGATGTTGATCATGCTGGTGACGTTGGCGAAAGCCACGAAGCCCAGGGCGATCACGCCGAAGACGAGGCCGCCGATATGGGTCATCCATATGGTCGGATCGCTGTTGCCAAGCGCGGCCGCCGCCAGCAGACCGACCACCTCGCCCAGTGCCGCGGCGGCGAAGATGCCGATGACGTTCGGCCAGAACGCCGTCCGCTGGTTCTTCGACAGCCGCGCCAGGTTGCCGATGTAGGGCCACCAGGAGAAGCCGGCGGCCATGTTCACTTCCACCGCGATCATGAAATTGACGCGTTTGTCGTCGAACGGCGCATCCAGCGCCGGCAAGGCCATCAGTTCGGCGAACGAGTGCTTGCCGAGGATCATGTAGAGCATCACCCCCATGATCAGCACCAGCGCCGGCGCGACTACTGTGTTGAACACCTTGATCGAGGTCGGCCCCTTGGCCACCACGATCGCCGTCAGGACGATGGCAAAGGTGCCGGAGGCCAGCGCCAGCCCGCCGTTGGCGTCGGTCTGGTGCGCCGAGACCAGCCCGCTCAGGCCGTCGATCGAGCGCCCGAACATCAGCCCCAGCACCGCCAGCCAACCCATGGTCAGGAACACCACCGCCAGCACATAGACCAGGCGGCTGCCGTTGCTGCCGAACATGCTGCGCAGGAAGGTGAACTGCTCGGTGCCGTACTTGCCGCACGGCACGCAGGTGGCGAAGGTCGCCAGCAGCACGCCGAGGATGTTGCCGATGACGATGGCGGCGATACCCTCGCGCGGACCGACGAACAGCGCGGTGGCGCCGCCGATCAGGAAGGCCCAGGTGGCGATGGCCAGGGCCGAGTTGGCGTAGCTGAACTCCCAGAAGCCCCACATGCGTTCGCTGGGCAGCAGGGGGGTATCGCCGCGTTCGGCCTCGAGGCCGTGGTCGACATCATGACTGGCCATGACTCAGTACCCCCACAGGTAGAAGCCGACGACCAGTACCAGGGTCATCAGGGTGATGGCGACATAGTCGGTCGCGCTCAGCGCGCCCGGCCACTCATCCTCTTTCTCCATGTCCTCGTAGACGCGAATGCGCCTCTCCAGGTCCTGCGCTCTTGCATGTTCGGCTTGGCTGTTCATCTGGGCATAACCTCGTCTGATTTGTTGTTATGAGCGACGCGATGCATCCGGCATACCGACGTTTGTAGCTACTTATGGTTAGGGCAGGGTTATCCACACCGCCTTGGTCTCCAGCAGGTAATCGAGTTGTTCGGCGCCGAGGTCCTTGCCATAGCCGGACTGCTTGTAGCCGCCGAAGGGCATGGCCGGGTCGATGGTGCTGTGCGCATTGACATACACCGAGCCGGCGCGCAGCCGCGGAATCAGGCTGTGCACGCGCCCCAGGTCGTTGGAGTAGAGCGCGGCGGCCAGGCCGAACGGCGAGTCGTTGGCCAGCGCCAGCGCCTCCTCCTCGTCATCGAAGGGCGCGGTCACCAGCACCGGGCCGAAGATCTCCTCCTGGACGATACGCATGTCGTTGCGGCAGTTGGCGAAGATGGTCGGCTGGACGAAGTAGCCAGGCCCTTCAACCGCCTCGCCGCCGTAATAGAGCTCGGCACCCTCGGCCTTGCCGGCGGCGATATAGCCGAGCACCCGCTCCTGTTGCTGCCTGGACACCAGCGGGCTGATGAAACAGTCGGGGTCCAGACCCGGGGCGATCTTCAGGCTGGCGGTATAGGCGGCCAGCTCGCGCAGGAACTGCGGATAGATGCTGCGCTGGATATAGGCGCGGGTGCCGGCATCGCAAACCTGCCCTGAATTGAAGAATACGCCGTTGGCCACCGCCTGGGCGGCCGCCTTGAGGTCGGCATCGGCGAAGACGATCACCGGCGACTTGCCGCCCAGCTCCAGGGTCAGGCGCTTCATCTGCTCCAGGGCCGCCTTGCCCACGCTGCAGCCGACCGGGGTCGAGCCGGTGAAGCTCAGCTTGTCGATCCCCGGATGGCTGGCCATGGCCGCGCCGACCACACTGCCGCGCCCAGTCACGATGTTGACCACGCCGTCGGGGATGCCGGCCTGCTGCACCAGTTCGGCGAAGCGCAGGGCCGACAGCGAGGTCAGCTCGGCCGGTTTGACCACCACGCTGCAGCCAACCGCCAGGGCCGCGCCGAGTTTCCAGGCCAGGGTCTGCAGCGGGAAGTTCCACGGCACTATGACCCCGACCACGCCCACCGGCTCCTTGCGCGTATAGGCCAGGTAGTTGCCCGGCAGCGACGGCTCGACGCTGCGCCCGTGGATCTTGCTGGCCCAGCCGGCGAAATAGCGGAAGGTGTCGATGCTGCCCTGGATATCCACGGCGCCGGCCTGGACCAGCGACTTGCCCATGTCGATCGACTCGATCTCGGCCAGTTCGGCGGCATTCGCCTCGAGCAGATCGGCCAGGCGGTGCAGCAGGCGCTCACGCTGCAGCGGCTTGAGCTGGCGCCAGGCACCGCCGTCGAACTGCCCACGGGCGGCCTGCACGGCGCGATCCAGGTCGGCCACGGTGCCCATCGGGATGCGCGTGAGCAGGCCCTCGGTCGAAGGCTCGATGACCTCGGCGCTGCCGCCATCGGAGGCATCCAGCCAGGCCCCGCCGATAAACATCTTCTGCGCCTTGGAAAGAAAGCGTTGGGTGGCTTCGGAGACGCCGAAACGTTGCAGATACTGTTTGACGTTGCTATCCACGGTCATGCCTCCTGGCCGGCGCGGGCCTGGGCGCGCGCGTGAAAGATGAAGCCGATGCTGTTGAGCAGCAGTTGTGCGGCGAGGATCGAGGTCATGCCGGTGGGGTCGTAGGCCGGCGCCACCTCGACCAGGTCCATGCCGACGATCTTGCCCTGGCTGCGCTTGGCCAGCGCCTGGATGATTTCCAGCACCTCGTAGTAGAGGAAGCCGCCGTGGCTCGGGGTGCCGGTGCCCGGTGCGATGGACGGGTCGAAACCGTCGATGTCGATGGTGATGTAGTAATCGATACCCTGCGGGATCAGCTCCAGCACGCCCTGCGCGCCGAGGCGCCGGACATCGCGGACCGAGAGGATGTGCGAGCCGGCACGGCGCGCGGCGTCGTAATCGGTGCGGTTGGAGGAGGATACGTTGCGGATGCCCAGCTGGGTCATGCCGACGATGTGGTTCATCTCCGAGGCCCGGCGCAGCGGATTGCCATGGCCATAGCGCACCCCGTGGCGCTCGTCGACGAAGTCCAGGTGCGCATCGAAGTGAATGATGTGGATCGGCCCGCGCCCCTCGAAGGCCTTGATCACCGGGGCGTGCACCGAGTGGTCGCCGCCCAGTACCACCGGCATGGCGCCGGCCTGGAGGATCTTGCGCACGGCGAACTCGGTGTTGGCGTTGCTCGCCAGCATATCGGTATGCACGATGTCGGCGTCGCCGACGTCGACCATGCGCACGTCCGCCTCGGTCAGGTACATGACATCGTCTTCGTGATCGTAGGCGCCGGCATGGCCGAAGGAGAACAGGGTCGAGGCCTCGCGAATGCCGCGCGGCCCGAAGCGCGCGCCGGAGCGCCACTGGGTGCCCATGTCGTTGGGCGCGCCGAGGATCGCCACATCGGCATCCAGGGCATCCCAGTCGGTGCACACCGGCGCCTTGGCAAAGGTGCAATGGCCGACGAACGGCAAGTTCAGGCGACCAGACTCGTAGCTGTTGTTCGACATGTTCAGGCGTCTCCAACTCTTGTTATTGGCGAGGGGCGAAGCGGCTGGGCCTTCGCCGTTGGAGTGACTATGGGCGCAGTATTTTCTGGAAAAAATGCTGAACATCAGATACTCATATCGGCGTTTCCGATGTATCTCGAAGCCGGGAGGCGGGCATGATTCAGCTGCACGATGTCGACCTGAAACTGCTCAGGGTCTTCGCCACCATCGTCAAGTGCGGCGGCTTTTCCGCGGCCCAGGCGGCGCTCAATGCCGGCCAGTCGACCATCAGCGAACAGATGAGCCACCTGGAGACCCGGCTCGGGGTCAAGCTCTGCCAGCGCGGCCGCAGCGGCTTCCACCTGACCGAGCAAGGCGTGGCGATCCACGAGGCGACCCTGCGCCTGCTCGCGTCCGTGGAAAACTTCTGCCTGGACGCCGACGTGCTCAAGCAGCACATCAGCGGCCAGCTCAACCTGGGCATCATCGACAGCACCATCAGCGACCCCGACTCGCCGATACCGCGCACCACCCAGCGCTTCGTCTCCCGCGGCCACGACGTCCACCTGAGCGTCTATGTCGGCTCGCCGGCGGAACTGGAAGAACGCGTGCTCGACGGCCGCCTGCACCTGGCCGTCGGCCACTTCCCGATCCACGTACCCGGCCTGTCCTACTCGGCGCTCTACCAGGAAGCCCTGGCGCTCTACTGTGGGCGCCGGCACCCGCTCTACGGCAGCCTGGCCGAGGGCGCCAAGCTGCTCGAGGAAATCCGCGCCAGCCGCATCGTCGCCCGCGGCTACATGCAGCACTATGACCTCGAGCAACTGGGCGTGAACAAGGCGGCGGCGACGGTGGACAACATCGAGGCGCTGGCCATCCTGATCATCTCCGGCGCCTACCTCGGCTTCCTGCCGGTGCATTTCGCCGCGCAATGGATCAAGACCGGCGACATGCGCCGACTGGCGACTCCGCAACTGCAGCTGATGTCGCCATTCGACGTGATCACCCGGCGCGGCCTAGCCGCGCCGCCGATCCTGCGCGCCTTCCTCGAAGACCTGGCGACCTGCTCACGCACCGCCAATCACGCTTGAAAGCCGCGCCAGCCGTGACATGACACAAAAAAGGCGACCCCTGGGTCGCCTTGATCATGCTGCCAGCCGCTAGGCCAGTTCGCCACGCAGCTGCCGCGCCGCCGCCACCATGTTGACCAGCGCCGCCTCGGTCTCTGCCCAGGCGCGGGTCTTCAGGCCGCAGTCGGGGTTGACCCACAGCCGCTCGGCGGGGATGCGCCGCGCCGCCTTGCGCAGCAGCCTGGCCATCTCGACGCTGTCCGGCACCCGCGGTGAGTGGATATCGTAGACCCCGGGGCCGATCTCGTTGGGGTAATCGAACGCCTCGAAGGCCTTGAGCAGCTCCATGTCCGAGCGCGAGGTCTCGATGGTGATGACGTCGGCGTCCATCGCGGCGATGGCCTCGATCACGTCGTTGAACTCGCTGTAGCACATGTGGGTGTGGATCTGGGTTTCGTCGCGCACGCCGGAGGCGCACAGGCGGAAGGCCTCGGTGGCCCAGTCCAGGTACGCCGCCCACTGCGCCCGACGCAGCGGCAGGCCCTCGCGGAACGCCGCCTCGTCGATCTGCACGATCCTGATCCCGGCGGCTTCCAGGTCCTGCACCTCGTCGCGGATCGCCAGGGCCAACTGACGGGCCTGCTGCTCGCGGGAGATGTCCTCGCGCGGGAAGGACCACATCAGCATGGTCACCGGGCCGGTCAGCATGCCCTTCATCACCTTGGCGGTGAGGCCCTGGGCGTAGCGGATCCACTCCACGGTCATCGGCTGCGGGCGGCTCAGGTCGCCGACTATTACCGCCGGCTTGACGCAGCGCGAGCCGTAGCTCTGCACCCAGCCGAAGCGGCTGAAGGCGTAGCCGTCGAGCTGCTCGGCGAAGTATTCGACCATGTCGTTGCGCTCGGCCTCGCCATGCACCAGCACGTCCAGGCCTAGGTTTTCCTGGACCTCGACGGCATGACGGATCTCGCTGTGCATGGCCTCGGTGTAGTCGGCCGCCGACAGCTTGCCCTGCTTGAACGCCTGGCGCGCCAGACGGATCGCCGCGGTCTGCGGGAAGGAGCCGATGGTGGTGGTCGGCAGCGCCGGCAGTTGCAGGCGCGCGCGCTGCTGCTCGATGCGCGCGGCGAAGGGTGCAGCGCGCTGGCTGTCGGCCGGGGTGATGGCGGCCAGGCGCGCCTGCACCGCCGGCTTGTGAATGCGCGTTGAGCCGACGCGGCTGGCCTGCACGGCGCGGCTGGCGGCCAGGGCCGTCTGTACCTCGGCGGCCTGCGGCTGGTTCAGGGCGCGGGCGAGCACGGCGATCTCGGCGCACTTCTGCACGGCGAAGGCCAGCCAGCCCTTCAGCTCGGCGTCGAGCTGGTCCTCGCGGGCCAGGTCGACCGGGCTGTGCAGCAGCGAGCAGGAGCCGGCGACCCAGAGGTTGCCGGCGAAGCGCTCTTGCGCCTGGTGCAACTGGTCCAGGGCCTGGTCCAGGTCGCAGCGCCAGACGTTGCGGCCGTTGACCACCCCGAGCGACAGCACCTTGTAGCTCGGCAGGCGGTCGAGCAGCAGCGGCAGCTGTTCCGGCGCGCGCACCAAGTCGACGTGCAGGCCATCCACCGGCAGGCTCACGGCCAGGCCGAGGTTGTCCTCCAGGCCGCTGAAGTAGCAGGCGACCAGCTTCTTCAGCGGTGCGTGCTGCAGCAGGTGGTAGGCGCGCTCGAAGGCGTTCTTCCAGTCCTGCGGCAGGTCCAGGCCGAGGATCGGCTCGTCGATCTGCACCCACTCCACGCCCTGGGCGGCCAGCCGCCCGAGGATCTCGCCGTAGACCGGCAGCAGCCGTTCGAGCAGCTCGAGCTTGTCGAAGCCTCCCACCTCGGCGGCAGCGCCCTTGACCTTGCCCAGCCACAGGTAGCTCAGCGGGCCGATCAGCACCGGCTTGACCTTGTGCCCGAGGGCATGGGCCTCGGCGACCTCCTCGAACAGCTGCTCCCAGCTCAGCTGGAAGCGCTGATCCACGCTGAATTCCGGGACCAGGTAGTGGTAGTTGGTGTCGAACCACTTGGTCAGCTCCTGGGCATGGGCACCACCGCCACAGCAGCCCTGGCCGGCGCCACGGGCCATGGCGAACAGGGTATCCAGGCTCGGCTTGCCGTCCGCCGGGCGGAAACGCGCGGGGATCACGCCGAAGGCCAGAGAATGGCTCAGCACCTGGTCGTACCAGGCGAAGTCGCCGACCGGCAGCAAGTCGAGGCCGGCGTCCTTCTGCAGCTGCCAGTGGGCGGCGCGCAGCTCGCGGCCGACCGCGCGCAGGCCGGCCTCGTCCAGTTCGCCCTTCCAGTGGGCCTCCAGGGCTTTCTTCAATTCGCGGTCGCGGCCGATGCGCGGGAAACCAAGGGAATGGGACAGGGCCATGTCGAAACGCTCCATAAGGGTCACAAGATGGGGCGTATTCTCGGCAGCCCGTCACCGTGAGACAAACTCAACATATTCGTCTTGATCTATAGAATCTCTCATGTTCATCTAACCCACACACCTGTAGGAGCGAGCTTGCTCGCGATCCGGGATGCCGCGAAAGCATCGCGAGCAAGCTCGCTCCTACACAAAGCTGATCTGCGAGATACCCCTGGATCGAGGTCCCCATGCTCGAATTACGCCACCTGAAAACCCTCCACGCCCTGCGCGAAAGCGACAGCCTGGTGGACGCTGCCGAGCGCCTGCACCTGACCCAGTCGGCGCTGTCGCACCAGTTCAAGGAGTTGGAGGAACGCCTCGGCATGCAGCTGTTCGTGCGCAAGACCAAGCCGGTGCGCTTCACCAGCGCCGGCTTGCGCCTGCTGCAACTGTCCGATGCGGTGCTGCCGCTGCTGCGCGGCACCGAACGCGACCTGGCGCGCCTGGCCGGCGGCACCGCCGGCCGGTTGCACATGGCCATCGAATGCCACAGCTGCTTCCAGTGGCTGATGCCGACCATCGACCAGTTCCGCGACGCCTGGCCGGAGGTGGAGCTGGACCTGGCCTCGGGCTTCTCCTTCGCCCCGCTGCCGGCCCTGGCCCGCGGCGACCTGGACCTGGTGGTGACCAGCGACCCGCTGGAGCTGGCCGGCATCACCTACGTGCCGCTGTTCACCTACGAGGCCATGCTCGCGGTGGCCAACCAGCACCCGCTGGCCGCCAAGCCGTATATCGTGCCCGAGGACCTGGCCACGGAAACCCTGATCACCTACCCGGTGGAGCGCGACCGCCTGGACATCTTCACCCGCTTCCTCGAACCGGCCGACGTCGAGCCGGCGCAGCTGCGCACCTCGGAATTGACGGTGATGATGATGCAGCTGGTGGCCAGCGGCCGCGGCGTCTGCGGCCTGCCCAACTGGGCGCTGCACGAATACAGCTCGCGCGGCTACGTCACCGCCAAGCGCCTGGGCGACAAGGGCCTGTTCGCCACCCTGTATGCCGGCATCCGTACCGACATGCTCGATGCGCCGTTCATGCGCGACTTCCTGCTGACCGCCAAGGACACCTCCTTCGCCACCCTCGAGGGCGTCAGCGTGGCGGCGAAGAACCGCTGAGCCCGGCGCGGCAGCCGTCCGTACAGGCCATTGGTCATGATCTGGATCAATGGCGCCGCCCCCATCCCCAGGCTTTAATCAGAACAGCAACGGCGCTGGCATATGCGGAACTCGACCTTCCATGATCCAATCGATGCGCACCCGTCATACAGGGCTCGCCAGGAATCTGGTGGTGCTGTGGTTCGTGCTGTTTTTCGCTTGCTCCTTCACCCACGCCCATGCCGGCGAAAGCGCCGCAGCGGATGATGCTTCTCGCGTGCAGGTCGCCGGCTCGAGCCTGCTGCACACCAGCGCCTGCCATGCCCAGTTCGACCTGGGCGAGGCGTCCGCCGAGGCCTGCAACGCCCTGCAGAACTCCCCGCTCAACCAGCAATTGCTGATGCTGCTGGCGCTTGCCGCCCTGCTCGGCCTGGCTGGCGTCTTCGCCCTGCCGCCGCACCTGCACCAGCGCCTCGGCACCTTTCCCCCTCTGGCGGCGCTGACGCCCGGGTTGCCCACGCCGGTTCGCACGCGTTTGCACCGCTATAACGAATAGCCCGGCTTTCCCTGCTGAATCCGCGCCGTCGCTGCGCCGGTCCGCAGCGGCGCGACGGCAAGCCCGCTCAGTCGCCAGGAGAGCCCGACATGCCACACGTCCCCGACTCCACACAGCCAGCCAACGACGCCCGGCGCTTCTGGCCCGTGCTGCTGGTCTTCACCGCCCTCGCCCTGTTCTTCCTCTGGGAAGATCACCAGGCCCACCTGCTGGGCGTGCTGCCCTACCTGGTGGTCCTGCTCTGCCCGCTGATGCACCTGTTCATGCACCACGGCCATGGCCGGAATCATGATCGGCATTGACCCAGGCCGGGAGCACAGAGCAGGGCCAGGCATGACCTGCCGAACGCCACTTTCCGACTGCCCGGGGACGCTTCCCCGAGCGCTATCCGCAACACCCACTAGTCCCGAAGGGAGAATCACCATGAGCACTTTCACCTACCAGTCTCTCAGCGCCCTCGCCCTCGCCGGCGCACTGCTGGCCGCTCCGGCCTTCGCCGAGGATGCACACCACCCCGAGCAGCTGGCCCAGACCGAGCAAGGCGCCCCCATGGGCCAGGGCCAGGGCATGGGGCAAGGGATGGGGCAAGGCATGGGCATGATGGACATGTCCAAGATGCAGGAGATGATGGACAGGATGCACAGCACCACCAACCCCCAGGAGCGCCAGAAGATCCGCAGCGAGCACCGCCAGGCCTTGCAGTCGCAGATGGGCATGATGAGTAACCGCATGCAGCAGAGCCAGTGCCCGATGGCCAAGGATGCGCCGGCGCAGCAGCAATGCCTGCGGGACATGCACCAGAACATGCAGAACATGATGCAGATGATGGAGCAGATGCTGGAGAACCAGTCGGGACAGGATGGCCAGTGACAGGCCGACTGGACCCGCATGGGGGCGGGCCGCAGTCCGTAGGCCCGCATCGCGAGTGGCTTATGCCGCTGGAGAGGCGGGCCTGCGGGCGGGCACTCAAGCCGCCTCGAACCTCCGCTCCGGCGGCTGGCGACGCAAGCCGCCGGTCAGCCAGCCCAGGTAGCTCCGTCCGAGCGACGGAAACAGCAGGAACTGCACCAGCACCAGCCCACCGTTGATATGCTTCCCCAGCCTCAGGCTAGCTCGGCTGAGGCGCGGCCGGCTGCCCGGCCGCTGTCCGCCAACTCTTTCGCCAATCGCCCGTGCTACGCCAGCAAGCTGCCCGACCGGCCAGGAACGGCGGTTGCGCCGCCAGCCGCCCCAGCAACCCGCGTCTGGAGTAGACGATGAACATCCGCGACATCCCCTTCGGCACCACCGACTGGAATGCCATCGAACCGACTGCGCATGCCGGCGAAAGCGGCACGGCCTACTGGCGCACCCAGCAGTTCGGCGACCTGCGGGTGCGCATGGTCGAGTACAGCGCGGGCTACCTGGCCGATCACTGGTGCAGCAAAGGCCACATCCTGCTATGCCTGGACGGCGAACTGCACACCGAACTGGAAGATGGCCGGCACTTCGTCATGACCCCGGGCATGAGCTACCAGGTCGCCGACCAGGCCGAGGCGCACCGTTCCTCGACGGCGACCGGCGCGCGGTTGTTCATCGTCGACTGACTGGCCGGCGATTCTTAGGCTGCGCTGCACGCGGTTCCCCCGTAGGAGCGGCCCACGGCCGCGAGCTGACCGGATAGACCGCCGATCGCGGGCATGGGACTGGGCGTCCCCCCGCTCCTACAAGAGCGCCGGCCGCCCTGCCATGGACCCGTAGGGTGCGCCGCGCGCACCGCTGGCAGGAGCGCATCCGACCCGGCGGGCGTTTAGGGAAGTTTTAGGGATTGCATAGGGTCTATTTCGCAATCCGCCGCGGCGCCGCGCCCTAGCATGGAGCTCCTCAAAACCACCAGAGGAGCACCTCGATGAGTCCCGTTTCGCGTCGTTGGATCTATGTCGCCATCGTCTATTTCTGCCTGGCCGTCGGCCTGGGCGTGTTCATGGGCACCAGCGGCGACCACCGCCTGATGAGCGTGCACGCGCACCTCAACCTGCTCGGCTGGGTCACCCTGACCCTGGTCGGGGTGATCTACCACTACTTCCCCAAGGCCGCCGCCAGCCGCCTGGCCAGCCTGCAGTTCTGGCTGCACAACCTGTGCCTGCCGGTGATGATGGTGGCGCTGACCCTGGTGATCACCGGCACCCCGCAGGCCGGCCCGGTGCTCGGCGGCGCCGCGCTGGTGATGCTGCTGGCGGTGCTGCTGTTCGCCGGCAACGTGCTCTGGCGCCGTGCCTGATCAGCGGGCGGCGATCTGCTGCAGCAGCACCGGGCGCTTGAGCAGCAGGCGCAGGCGGCCGCGTCCGCACTTCTGCAGGACGATGTCGCGGCTGCGCTCGGCCAGCCGACGCTGCAGCAGGATCAGCCGCGCCTCGAGGTTGTCGTCGAGATCCGGCAGCTTCAGCGCCGGGTCGACGCGCAGTTCGCGGTTGCTGAACTCGCTGCGCTGCTCCTCGACGTGCAGGCTCAGCAGGCGCCAGAAGATCGCGCCGGCCACGCCCTTGATCAGGTAGTCCTCGCCGAGGAACACGCTGCTGTTGGCCGGGTAGTAGCGCACCGCCAACGGCGTGCCCTGCAGCGGCGCGGCGAACAGCGGCGCGCCGCCGTCTTCAGCCGGGTTGTCGGCCACCTGCTGCAGCGCCAGGATCGAGGCGCCGAGCAGGCTGGCCAGGCCCATCAGGCAGTCCTCCTCGTCGTAGCCGAAGCGGTGCGGCTCGGCGCTTTCCACGTGCAGCACGCCGAGCAGGCGGCCGGCCGCGAGGATCGGCACCGACAGCTGGCTGTGCGGCTCGGCCAGGCCGGGAAAGGCGATCTCGGTCTCCAGCCGGTCGCCGCGCCCGGCCTCGGCCAGGTGCTCGTGGATGGCCCGGCTGTAGGCGTATTCCGAGGCCAGGTGGGCGATGCGGATCGGCGTGCGGAACTGCGCGGCGACGCCGATGATGCCGCGCCCCAGGGGAAACTCCGAGCCGACCCCCGACAGCGGGTAGCCGTGGCTGGCCACCGTGTAGAGCTTCTGCCCCTGGCTGTCGAGCAGCAGGATCATCGCCTGCGGCATCTCCAGCACGCCGGCCAGGCCCTCCAGGCACTGCTCCAGCAGGCCGGCCAGGTCGCCGCAGGCGGCCAGGCGCTGGCTCAACTGGCGCAGGCGGGCGATATGGCAAGGTGCGCACTGTGCCGCCGGCACTTCCGCACCGGGCACCTGCTCGATGGCCAGCACCTGGTAGACATCCGCGCCGCGCAGCCGGAACACCTCGCTCATCCCCGCATTCGAGGCGATCCCGGCGAGCTTGGCCTTCATGCTCTCGAACAGCGGCCCGGCGGTTTCCGTGCGCCGGTAGAGCAGCGCCAGGCGGTAGCGCGCGCTGGTCTGCGGGTGCAGGAGGAACACCGTGGCCTGCGGGTTGGCCAGGATGTTCTCGCGGGTCTTGTTGAAGAACTGGAAGGACAGCGCGACATGCCCGGCGTCGACGTAATGCACCTGGGAAACCAGGGTGACGTTGGGCGTGCCGTCCGCCCCGCAGGTGGCGATCGCCGCCGGCACCGCGCCCTCCAGGCAGGGGCGGATGGCATCCAGGCTCGGCCCGCGGTTCATCGGCTCGGCTCCAGGCGCAGGCCGGCATTGGGCCCGGGGGTCTGCTCGAACAGGTCGCTCAGGGTGAAACACAGCGCCTGCAGCCGCTCGGCCTGGAAGTCATGGGTGGCGCGGGCGAACGGCAGCGCGTAGCCCAGCGGTAGCAGGTCCTCGGCAAACGCCTCGCGGTGGCGCGCCGCCAGTTCGGCATCGCCCGCCGCCAGCGGCACCAGGCGGGCGTCGCGGCCCTTGAGCTGCAGGGTGCGGTGGCTGCTGGGCAGGCAGAAGACCACCGCCAGCGCGCCGCAGGCGGCGACGTCCTGCAGCAACTGGCCGGCCTGCGTGGCGTCGACCAGCACCGTGACCTGGCGCCGGTCCGCCGCCACCCGGCAACCGACCGCCTTGCTCACCGAGGGCACCCGGCGCACATCGCGCGAGGCCGCGCTGATGGAGACGCCGCTCTCGATGAAGCGGACCTGCTCGTCGCTCAGGATCATCTCGCTCATGCTCTTCGGCTCGCAACCGCAAGAGCATCATCCTGCCGCATCCGCGCACGGCAGGGAAGCCAGGCTCCGGCGGGCAGGTCGGGCGTCTCGGGAGCGCGGCGGGGCATGCTCAGACCATCGCCAGCGGTTGCTTGCGCGTCGGCGCCGGGTAGGCGGAATCGATCAGCGCCAGATCCTCGCCGTGCAACTGCAAGGCCGCCGCCTCGGCGTTCAGGCGCAGGTGCGCGGCATCGACCGCCTTGGGAATGGCGATCAGCCCCGGTTGGCGCAGCGCCCAGGCCAGGGCGACCTGGGCCGGGGTGACGCCGTGGGCCTCGGCCACCTGGCGCAGCGCCGGCTGACGCAGCAGCTGGCCGGCCTGGCCGAGCGGACAGTAGGCCATCAGCGGCATGCGCCGTTCTTGCTGCCAGGGCAGCAGGTCGAACTCGATGCCGCGCGCATGCGGGTTGTACAGCACCTGGTTGGTCGCGCAGCCGGCGACGCCCAGCTCGTGCAGATCGTCCAGGTCGAAGTTGGACACGCCCCAGCCGCCGATCTTGCCCTGCTCGCGCAGGCGCTCGAAGCCGGCGACGGTTTCCGCCAGCGGGTACTGGCCGCGCCAGTGCAGCAGATAGAGATCGATCCGCTCGGTTCCCAGCCGTTTCAGGCTGCGCTCGCAGGCCGCCACCACGCCGCGGCGGCTGGCGTTGTGCGGATAGACCTTGCTGACCAGGAACACCTGCTCGCGCAGCCCGGCGATGGCGGCGCCGACCACCTCTTCGGCGCCGCCCTCGCCGTACATCTCCGCGGTGTCGATCAGCCGCAGGCCCAGCTCGATGCCCTGGCGCAGCGCGGCGACTTCCTGGCGCCGCTGGCCGGGGTCCTCACCCATGCGCCAGGTGCCCTGGCCGATCACCGGCACCTGGGCACCGGCCAATTCAAGCGTACCCATCATCCCCCCCTCGCTATTCCGGCAGCCAGGGATCATAGCTGCCGAACGTCCACAGATGCCCTTCCGGGTCGCGGCAGGTGAAGCCACGGCCACCGTAGTCCTCGTCCTGGAGCGCGATGACGATCTCGGCACCGGCCGCCACGGCCCGGGCATGCAGCGCATCGGCATCCTCGACCACCAGATACAGGCTCTGGGTGCAACCGCCGGCCTGGTCCGGCTGGCGCATCAGCCGGCCGTATGGCGAATCGGCCAGCGAGCCGAGCATCAGCATGCCGTTGCCGAAGCTGAGCTGGGCGTGGGCGATGCCGCCCTGCTGGTCGGGCACCACCAGGTGGCGCTCGAAGCCGAAATACCGGCACAGCCAGTCGATGGCCGCCGGCGCATCGCGGTAGCGCAGGCAGGGGATCAGGCTGACCCGGGTGTGCTTCGCCAATCCAGGCATGGATACCTCCTCATTCGCTCACTTCGGCATAGCCCAGGCCCTGCCATTGCACCAGGCACAGGCCATGGCCGAACGGATCGCTCAAGCCGACCAGGCGGCCCCAGGCCTCGGTCCTGATCGGCCCCTCCTGCTGCGCGCCGGCGGCCAGGGCACGGGCCAGGGCGACCTCCAGGTCGTCGACCACCAGGTCCAGGTGCAGTGGTGTCCAGTGTCGGCGGTAGCTGCGGCCCTGCTGGCTCGCGGCGAACGGCGCGCTGCCGGCGGGCTTGGCCAGCAGGTAGATCGGCAGCGGCGCGCCCAACAGCTCGAGCACTTCGCCGGCGAACAACCGGCGGCCCGGGTGCAGGCCGAGGGCCTGGGTGTAGAAGCGCTCGGCCGCCGGCAAATCCGGTACATCGATATTCAGCAGCAGTTGCATGGCCACCTCTCAGGGGAGCGCGGCGTTCAGCCTGCTAACTCCACGATCGGTTTCAGCGTTCGGCGCCGAGCAACAGCAACAATGAAACCGGCTGCTCGCTCTCCGGGTGCAGCGGTTCCTGCAGCCATTGCAGGCGCCAGCCGGTCTCGCTGAGCAGGCTCAGCCAGGATTCCAGGGTGCGGAAGAACCACGGCATCGGCGCCTGGAAGCCCTCGCCGAAGCTGGCAAAGGTTTCCACCCGCCAGCCATCGCGGTACGACGCATCGTGGCAGGCGCGCCAGGGGTGCAGGGTCTGGATCAACAGGCGGCCACCCGGCGCCAATACGCCATGCAGTGCATTCAGGGTCGGCGCCAGCGGCTCCTCGAGCAGGGCGAAGTTGCACACCAGCACGTCGAAGCGGCCGAGCTGCGCGGCCTGGCTCTCCAGCTCGGCATAACCGCAGACCCGGTAGTTGCCGCGCGGGTTGCCGGCCTTGCGCGCCACCTCGATCAACGGCGCCGAGGCATCCACCCCCACCGATTCGATGCCGCGCGCGGCCAGGCCGCGGCACAGCCAGCCCTCGCCACAGCCGACATCCAGCACCCGCGCGGGCGCCAGGGCCAGCACCGCCTGCAGGATCGCCGTGTCGGTGACCAGCCGGCGGCTCTCGATGCGCTGTTCGCGCACGGCGGCCGTCCAGGCATCGGCATTGGCCTGCCAGCTGAGGTTGAGCTGTTCCCGGTGATCGCGCTGCATCGAGCCACTCGCTGCTGTTTCAACGTTGGGGGCAATTATTGTAGTGCCCCGCTCGCTGGTTGGCTGGTCATTTGCGCCGGTAGGGACCCTGAGCGCATTACCGCCGATCTTGGCGACGGTCCTTCGCCGGTTTCCCTTCGCCGCCACCGTGCAGGGCCGCTCCAGGGCCGAGAATAGACAGCCGCATCCTTGTGCCACGGCCTGTAACTGCAGCGTCCAATTTACCAAGCAACGACTAAGCTTCTGGGAAGGACGGCGGAGGTCAGACCTGACGACTATGGGCTCATTACGGCAATCCGATGCGGAAGAAAAGGTTCTTCCGACGAGCAACCAGCCTGCGGTGTATCTGAAGCCGGGCAATCGCTCCAGCAGATTGCGTCTCGCCTTCTGGCTGCTGCCGGCGTTATTGCTGGCAATCGCCGGCACCCTGCTTGTCAGCTTCGAGCTGCGCAGCGCGTTTTTCCAGGCCCTGTACTTCAGCCGCTATGCCAATACCCTGAGCTACCGGGTGCAGCCGGGCCCCAGCCCGGCGATCGTCTACCCGCAAGACGGCCCCTTCGATAAGCGCCTGGGCTACGTCTACCTGCCGCAGATGCTCGAGCGCCTGCAGCAGCGCGGCTTCCAGGTGGCCGAGCAGGCGCGCTTCTCGCCGGCCCTGCTCGACTACAGCCAGCGCGGCTTCTTTCCCGCCTATCCGGAGAAGATCCAGGCCGGCTTGAGCATCAGCGACTGCCGTGGCACGCCCTTCTATGAATTCCGCTATCCGCAACAGCGCTACCCGAGCTTCAGCGCCATCCCGCCGTTGGTAGCCGGCAGCCTGCTGTTCATCGAGAACCGCCACCTGCTCGACCCCGAGCATCCGCAGGCCAACCCGGCGGTGGACTGGCCGCGCTTCGTCAAGGCGGCCGTGTCGCAGGTCGGCAAGGTGCTGGATGTGCAGGATCAATCCGCCGGCGGCAGCACCCTGGCCACCCAACTGGAGAAATACCGCCACTCGCCGGACGGCCTGACCCACTCGGCCACGGAGAAGCTGCGGCAGATGGTCTCCGCCAGCGTCCGCGCCTACCGCAGCGGCCCGCAGACCCAGGCGGCGCGGGAGAACATCGTGCGCGACTACCTGAACAGCGTGCCGCTCTCCGCCGCCCCCGGCCACGGCGAGGTACATGGTCTGGCCGACGGCTTGCGCATCTGGTACGGCGCCGACTTCGCCGAAGTCAACCGCCTGCTCGATCCGGCACGTTCGCCCGAGGCGAGCAATGCCGAACGCGGCCTGGCCCTGCGCCAGGTGCTGGCGCTGATGATCGCCCAGCGCCGGCCGTCCCATTACCTGGCCGGCGGCCGGCAGGAGCTGGACGCGTTGATCGACAGCCATATCCGCCTGCTGGCGGGCGGCGGGCTGATCGACACGCCGCTACGCGATGCCGCCCTGGCCCGGCAGCTCAAGTACCGCGACTGGGTGCTGGAGCCGACCCTGCAAGCGGTGGACAGCAACAAAGGCATCAGCGTGGCCCGTTCGCGCCTTTCCGGGCTGCTGAACATGCCGCTGTACGACCTCGATCGGCTCGACCTCGCCGCCAGCACCACCCTGCACGACGAACTGCAACAAGCGGTCAGCGCCTACCTGCAGCAGCTCGCCGACCCGCTCTTCGCCGAACGGATCGGCCTGTTCGGCGAACGCCTGTTGTCCGCCGAGAAGACCGGCGAGGTGCGCTACAGCTTCACCCTGTTCGAACGCACGCCGGATGGCAGCCGGGTACGGGTGCAGACCGACAGCACCGACCAGCCGTTCGACATCAACGAAGGCAGCAAGCTGGAGCTCGGCTCCACCGCCAAACTGCGGGTGCTCGCCACCTACCTGGAAATCATCGCCGAGCTGCACCAGCGCTACGCCGGGCAAAGCGCCGCCGAGCTGCGCGCCGTGGAGGTCGCCGAGCAGGACCACCTGACCCGCTGGGCCATCGACTACCTGCTGCGCACCCCGGACGCCGGCCTGCCGGCCATGCTCGTGGCCGCGCTGGAACGCAAGTATTCCGCCAGCCCGTACGAGCGCTTCTTCACCGGCGGCGGCCTGCACACCTTCGCCAACTTCCGCCGCGAAGACAACGGCCGTATCCCGACCCTGCGCGACGCCCTGCGCGAGTCGATCAATCTGCCGTTCATCCGCCTGATGCGCGACCTGGTGCGCTACAGCACCTACCAGGCGCCGGGCAACAGCGCCGAACTGCTGAAGGACGACAAGGACCCGCGGCGCCAGGCGTACCTCAGCCGCTTCGCCGACCGCGAAGGCAAGACCTTCCTCCTGCGCTTCTGGCGCAAGTACCAGGGCCAGCCGGCCCAGGAACGCCTCGACACCTTCCTCAGCGGCCTGCGCCAGACCTCGGTGCGCCTCGCGGCGGTGCACCGCTACCTGATGCCGGAGGTCGACGAAACGACCTTCGGCGCCTTCCTGCGCGCCCACGTGCCGCACGAGAAACTCAGCGACAAACGCATCCGCGAGCTGTACCTGAACTACGGCCCCGGTGCCTACAGCCTGCCCGACCAGGGCTA
Organism: Pseudomonas benzenivorans; assembly: GCF_900100495.1. GTDB lineage: Bacteria > Pseudomonadota > Gammaproteobacteria > Pseudomonadales > Pseudomonadaceae > Aquipseudomonas > Aquipseudomonas benzenivorans. The sequence goes on along the minus strand of NZ_FNCT01000017.1, from coordinate 85,892 downwards.
CATCGCCCGCGTCCACCCGCTGGAGCTGTGGCTGCTCGGCTACCTGCTGGAAAACCCGCAGGCCAGCTTCAACGATGCCGTGGTCGCCAGCCGCGACCAGCGCCAGGAAGTCTACGGCTGGCTGTTCCGCAGCCGGCACAAGAGCGCCCGCGACAGCCGCCTGCGCATCATGCTGGAAGTCGAAGCCTTCCTCGATATCCACCGTCGCTGGCAGAGGCTCGGCTACCCCTTCGAATACCTGGTGCCGTCGCTGGCCACCGCCATCGGCAGCTCGGGCGACCGCCCGGCCGCGCTGGCCGAGCTGATGGGCATCATCCAGAACGACGGCGTGCGCCAGACGACCCTGCGCATCGACAGCCTGCATTTCGCCGCCGATACTCCCTACGACACCCTGGTCGAGCGCCAGCAACGGGGCGGCCAACGGGTGATGGCTTCGGAGGTCGCCGCAGCCCTGCGCGGCGCCCTCTCCCAGGTGGTCGAAGGCGGCACCGCGCGGCGCCTGCAAGGCAGCTTCAGCCTGCCCGACGGCCGCCAGCTGACCCTCGGCGGCAAGACCGGCACCGGCGACAACCGCGTCGAAACCGTCGCGCCTGGCGGGCGGGTGCTCAGCTCGCGAGCGATGAACCGCACCGCCACCTTCGTCTTCTTCATCGGCCAGCGCCACTACGGCACCCTCACCGCCTTCGTCCCCGGCCGCGCGGCGGAAGGCTTCACCTTCACCTCGGCGCTGCCGGTGCAGGTGCTCAAAGGCATGGCGCCGATCCTCGCGCCCTACCTGGAACCGGGCTCAGGCACCCAGTGCCGGGCGCCGCTGGCGCCGCTGCAGGCCAGCTGGAAATAGGCGATAGCGGCGATTGCCGGGTTATGCAGGTGCGTAGCCCGGACGTAATCAGGGAATGGCTCGACGCGTTCGAAAAATCCCCGGATCTGATCGTACCCACGCTCTGCGTGGGCTCGCCGCGCTGGACGCTCCGCGTCCATACATCGCTCACCCCTGACGCGGAGCGTCGCAAGCTGTGTTCCCACGCTGGAGCGTGGGAACAATCATCGCGGCCATGGGCCGCTCCTACGTCCGGCGAGGCTTGCACAGGAACATAGGATCTGCGGTGAAGTTGTTTAGCGCTTCTTCTGCTGCTGGATATACAAGGCCTCGACCTTCTCCCGCGCCCAGGGCGTCTTGCGCAGGAAGGTCAGGCTCGACTTGATGCTCGGGTCGCTCTTGAAGCAGCGGATGTCGATGCGCTTGGCCAGGCCGTCCCAGCCCAGCGTCGCCACCAGCTCGTTGAGGATGGCTTCCAGGGTGACGCCGTGCAGCGGGTTGTGCGGATGGTGGGGCATGGGCGGCCTGATCTGCTGAAGACGGGAAAGAATGTGCCGGGCACCTTAGCCGAGAGCCGTCCGAGGGGGAAGCCGGAGTCGCCTTCGCCCTTGGGCGGCAGGGCCTATACTGCTTGGTGCTTCAGGCGCGGCAGCGACATGCCGGCCTGTCGCCAGCGCCGTCGCAACGCCGACGGCCCTCCTCCCCCCATCATCCGCAAGGAGGTTGAACATGACGATTCGTATTGGTGACGAAGCCCCGGATTTCACCGCGCAAAGCACCGAAGGCCCCCTGCATTTCCATGAATGGATCGGCGACAGCTGGGCCATCCTGTTCTCCCATCCGAAGGACTTCACCCCGGTGTGCACCACCGAACTGGGCTACATGGCCAAGCTCAAGCCGGAATTCGACAAGCGCAACACCAAGATCCTTGGCCTCAGCGTCGACCCGGTCAGCAACCACCAGGCCTGGGCCGCCGACATCCAGGAAACCCAGGGTCACGCGGTCAACTACCCGATGATCGGCGACGATGACCTCAAGGTGGCCAAGCTCTACGACATGCTCCATCCCAACGCCAGCGGCGGCCCGCGCACCGCGGTGGACAACGCCACGGTGCGCTCGGTGTTCATCATCGGCCCGGACAAGAAGGTCAAGGCCATGCTGGTCTATCCGATGAGCGCCGGGCGCAACTTCGACGAGGTGCTGCGCCTGCTCGACTCGCTGCAATTGAACGCCAAGCACACAGTGGCCACCCCGGTGAACTGGCGGCCGGGCGAGGACGTGATTATCCCCACCTCGGTGTCCGACGAAGAAGCCAGGCAGAAGTACCCGCAGGGCTTCAAGACCCTCAAGCCGTACCTGCGCGTGGTGGCGCAGCCCAAGTAAGGGCAATGCAGGGGGCCGAGATACCGGCCCCCTGCCCTTCGTGCTACTTCAGCCCCGCCACCCCGGCGACGATCAGGCCGATGGCCAGCAGCTTGCCCGGGCCAAGCGTCTCGCCCAGCAGCACGGTGCCCAGCACGACGGTGCCGAGGGTGCCGATGCCGGTCCAGATCGGGTAGGCGATGCTCACCGGCAGTTCGCGCAGCGCCAGGGTCAGGAAGTAGATGCCGGCGATCGCCGCCAGCACCACCAGCGCGCTTGGCGCGAGGCGGGTGAAGCCATCGGCGTACTTCATGCCCATGGCGAACAGCACCTCGAAGAACGCCGCGACCAGCAGGAATATCCAGGCCATCGGCGGCTCCTCAGAAGTTCGCGGCCAGTTCCGCCAGCTCGCGCTCGGCGGCGTGGTAGGAGTCGGCGAAGGCCAGCCCGCCGAACTCGTCGTTCTCCACCGCCACCACCGCGACCCGCTCGATGCCGATCAGCCCCAGCACCGCACGCAAGTAGACGTCGGCGTGGTTCAGCGCGGCGTTGACCCCGCCCGCGCCATAGCCGCGATCGCCGCGGCTGGTGATGATCAGCGCCGACTTGCCGTGCAGCAGCGGCCGGTACTGCTGTTGCGGGTCGTCGGGGATGAAGTCGAAGGTGCGGCCGATGCGCACGATCTGGTCGACCCAGGCCTTCAGCCCGCTGGGGATGGCGAAGTTGTACATGGGCGCGGCGATCACCAGGCGGTCGGCGGCGAACAGCTCGTCGATCAACTCGTCGCTGAGCGCCAGGGCGGCCTGCATCGGCGCCGGGCGCTGCGCGGGCTGCGGGTGGAAGGCAGCGGCGATCCAGGCCTCATCGACATGCGGCAGGTTGCCCCGGCCGACCTCGCGGCGCAGCACCTCGACCTCGCCCTGCTCGGCAACGCAAGCCTGCAGGAAGGACTCCAACAGGCGCCGCGAATGAGAGCGCTCGCCGCGCGGGCTGCCGTTTACTGCCAGAATTCTTTTCATCGCTAAACTCCCTCTGCCATGGCTCTCGGCGGAACGCCGAGACGCCTCAAGATGCAGGAGCTAAGCTAGTCAGCCGGGCGCACCGGGACAAATGAGGAATAGTCTTTCCAGATGAATTCAGTTCAGCCAAGAGGCACCGCATGTTCGCCAAGCTACCGCTGACCGCCCTGCGCACCTTCGAGTCGGCCGCCCGCCAGCAGAGCTTCAAGGCCGCCGCCGCGGAGCTGGCCGTCACCCCGACGGCGGTGTCGCACCAGATCAAGGCGCTGGAAGCCTGGCTCGGCGTGCCGCTGTTCCAGCGCCTGCCGCGCCAGGTGCGCCTCACCGAATGCGGCGAACGGCTGTTCCACAGCCTGCACGGCGCCCTGCTCGAGGTGGCGCAGAGCGTCGACAGCCTGCGCCCGCAGCACAGCAGCGGCAGCCTGACGCTCTCCACCACCCCGGCCTTCGCCGCGCTCTGGCTGATCCCGCGGCTCGGCCGCTTCTACAGCGCCCACCCCGGCATCAGCCTGCGCCTGGACACCAGCACCGAGCTGCTCGACCTGCACCAGGACGCCAGCATCGACCTGGTGATCCGCTACGGCTTCGGCAGCTACCCGCGGCTGCACAGCCAGTGCCTGCTCGACGAATGCTTCGCCGTCTACGCCGCGCCGAGCCTGCTCGAACGCCTCGACCCGGCCCAGCCGACGCTGATCTGCGTGCGCTGGCGCAACGCGCTGCTCTACGAGCGCAGCTGGCAGGCCTGGTGCGCGGCGGCCGGGGTGGACTGGCTGGAGAGCGCGACCCGCCGCGAGTACGACGAGGAACACTATGCGCTGCAGGCCGCCATCGCCGGCCAGGGCCTGGTCCTGGCCAGCTCGATCCTGGTCTCCGAGAGCCTGGCCAGCGGCCTGCTACAGCCCTACCGGGCGGAGATCAGCGTACCCGGCGCCGGCTACAGCACCCTGTGCGTGCCGGGGCGCGAGCGCCATCCGCCGGTCAAGGCGTTCTTCGACTGGCTGAGCCGGGAGGCCGGCTGAGCGGCAGAATCTGCGCAGCGGGGTCCGAGTGGCCGCCGCGGTTCCCCGGCGTTCCCCTACGGGTCCATGGCAGAGCAGCCCGCACTCTTGTAGGAGCGGGGGGACGCACAGTCCCATGCCCGCGATCAGCGGTCTGGCCGGTCAGTTCGCGGCCGTGGGCCGCTCCTACGGGGGAACCGCGATGAACCAAAAAAAACCGGCCCGACACCCGAGGGTGCGGACCGGCGAAGCTCTATGGGATCGGCCGCAGCATTTATGCCATGCGTCTGCGGCAAGGCATTCAGCAGGTGCTACGGCATGTTGCCGATAATTCGCCGGAACTCCGGCTCGGAGAACCCGCGCAGCGTCTGCGTCCGCACATTGCCGAGCGAACCGGCTTTCAGTAGCGCGCTGGTGGCGGCCTCCTCGTCCCCCTCGACGATGAGCACCAGGTCGTAACTGCCGACGGTCCAGTACACCGCCTTGACCGCCAGGCCCAGTCCCTCGGCCATTGCCTTGAAGGCCAGGTAGCGATCCGGTGAGTCTTTGACCGAGCGGATGCCCTGATCGGTGAAGTTCAGTAGCGTGATGAAGGTGGCCATGGTCTCGCCCTACTCAGGTTGCGTGATGGCGGTCACTGAGTCGGCAGCGATTACCTGGGAGAGGGCCGCCATTCTTCCAAATCCGCCAGTCCGACCATACCTTTCGGCCTGTTGCCCCGCATCGCGACGCGGGCCCAAGCCGCTGCCCTGCTTCGGCGGGGCATGCTGGTAGGAATAGCAGGCAACGGCGCCGCGCACCGCGCCGTTGGTCTACCGCGGCAAAAAAAACTATGTCCCAGCTATGTGTTGCATGCAGCAATTCCTTGTAGGAGCGGTTTGCTCCCCTCTCCCTCATAAGGGCGAGATGTAGCAATCGCGCGACGGTGCGCACGGCGCACCCTACCAAGTTCGTGGCCCATATCGGGACAACCGGCGTATGCAACAGCCTTCTGGTACAGAGCAAAAAAAACCGGCCCGACACCCGAGGGTGTGGACCGGCGAAGCACTATCGGGTCGTCGTGGGCCCGAGCCGGGCATCAGCATGAAATCCTGGCTCGGGGAACCCCACCTGCAGACGACCGGCTGCAGGCGAGGATGAATCAGCGGGCGAGTACTGGCTGTGCGCCGTTGTGTGCTTCCTGGTACTCCTGCTCGGCGGCGGCGAAGCGCTTGAGCATGCTGGCCGACGGCGCCTTGTCCAGCAGGCTGAACACCAGGATGCCGAGGCTGGCGAAGATGAAGCCGGGGATGATCTCGTACAGGCCCAGGTGGCCCATGAAGTTCTTCCACAGGATCACGGTGAAGGCACCGATCAGCATGCCGGCCAGGGCGCCGTTGCGGGTCATGCGCTTCCACACCAGGGACAGGATCACCACCGGGCCGAAGGCGGCGCCGAAGCCGGCCCAGGCGTAGGAGACCAGGCCCAGCACGCGGTTTTCCGGGTTGGCGGCCAGGGCGATGGCGATCACCGCCACCAGCAGCACCATGGCCCGGCCGACCCAGACCAGCTCGGCCTGCGACGCGCCCTTGCGCAGGAAGGCCTTGTAGAAGTCTTCGGTCAGGGCGCTGGAGCAGACCAACAACTGGCAGCTCAGGGTGCTCATTACCGCGGCGAGGATGGCGGAGAGCAGGATGCCGGCGATCCACGGGTTGAACAGCAGCTTGGACAGCTCGATGAACACCCGCTCCGGGTTCTCGGTCACCGCACCGGCCAGCTCCGGATGGGCCGAGAAGTAGGCGATGCCGAAGAAGCCGACGGCCACCGCACCGGCCAGGGTCAGGATCATCCAGGTCATGGAGATGCGCCGGGCGGCCGGGATCGACTTCACCGAGTCGGCGGCCATGAAGCGCGCGAGGATGTGCGGCTGGCCGAAGTAGCCCAGGCCCCAGGCCATCAGCGAGATCACGCCGACGAAAGTGGCGCCCTTGAGCATGTCGAAGTTGGTGGCGTCCTGCAGCTCGATGGCGGCGAAGGTGGTGTCGGCGCCGCCGGTTGCGATCAGCACCACCACCGGGGTGAGGATCAGGGCGAAGATCATCAGCGTCGCCTGCACGGTGTCGGTCCAGCTCACCGCGAGGAAGCCACCGATGAAGGTGTAGGCGATGGTCGCCGCGGCACCGGCCCACAGCGCGGTCTCGTAGGACATGCCGAAGGTGCTTTCGAACAGGCGCGCGCCGGCCACCACGCCCGAGGCGCAGTAGATGGTGAAGAACAGCAGGATCACCAGCGCGGAGAAGATCCGCAGGATGCGGCTGTTGTCCTCGAAGCGGTTGGTGAAGTAGTCCGGCAGGGTCAGGGCGTTGCCGTTGTGCTCGGTCTGCACGCGCAGGCGGCCGGCGACGAACAGCCAGTTCAGGTAGGCACCGGCGATCAGGCCGATGGCGATCCAGCCTTCGGACAGGCCGGACATGTAGACCGCACCCGGCAGGCCCATCAGCAGCCAGCCGCTCATATCGGAAGCGCCAGCGGACAATGCCGTGACGAAACTGCCAAGGCTGCGACCACCGAGGATGTAATCGGAAAGATTCTTGGTGCGCAGATAGGCGACCAGGCCGATCAGCACCATGGCTGCGATGTACACCACGAAGGTGACAAGCATTGGAGTACTAGCTGTCATTGGGGGACTCCCCTCTCGTTTGTTGTTATCCAGGCTACGGGGAGTGGACCCGCGCCCTTGGTTGGCGGAAGGCGACCGCTCGTGGCGGGCGCCTGGTAGCGGGGTTTTAGCCCCGCCGATGCGACGACGGACGCGTGCCGCTAGACACTCGCCAGTCTTCGATTCAGAGCTTGTGAAAAAACTCTCAGTCCTGGTCGGCCAGCGACAGCAGCGAGGCGTTGCCGCCCACCGCCGTGGTGTTCACCGAGGTGGTGCGCTCGTTGACGAAGCGCAGCAGGTAGCTCGGCCCGCCGGCCTTCGGCCCGGTGCCGGACAGGCCACAGCCGCCGAACGGCTGCACGCCGACCACCGCGCCGATCTGGTTGCGGTTGACGTAGAGGTTGCCGACCCGCGCCAATTGCTCGATGCGCCGCGCGGTTTCCTCGTTGCGGCTGTGCACGCCGAGGGTCAGGCCGTAGCCGGTGGCGTTGATCGCGCCGACCACCTGGTCCAGCTCGCTGGCCTGGAAGCGCACCACGTGCAGAACAGGGCCGAAGTTCTCTTTCTGCAGCTCGTCGATGCCGCCGATCTCGAACGCCACCGGGGCGACGAAATGGCCGTCCAGGCCGGCCGGCAGCGGCGCTTCGGCGATCAGCTTGCCCTCGCCCTTGAGCCGGGCGATATGCGCATCGAGGCCGGCCTTGGCTTCGGCATCGATCACCGGGCCGACATCACTGACGCGCACATGGGTCGGGCCGACCTTCAGCTCGGCCATGGCGCCCTTGAGCAGATCCAGCACGCGCTCGGCGATGTCGGCCTGCACGTACAGCACGCGCAGCGCCGAGCAGCGCTGGCCGGCGCTGGTGAAGGCCGATTGCACGGCATCCTTGACCACCTGCTCGGGCAGCGCGGTGGAGTCGACGATCATCGCGTTCTGCCCGCCGGTCTCGGCGATCAGCGCGGCGATCGGGCCGGGCTTCTCGGCCAGCTGGCGGTTGATGATCCGCGCGGTGTCGGTCGAGCCGGTGAAGCACACGCCGGCGACGCGCGCATCGCGGCAGAACACGCCGCCGAGGGTGGCGCCGTCGCCCGGCAGGAAGGCGATCACGTCGGTCGGCAGGCCGGCTTCGAACATCAGTTCCAGGGCGCGCGCGGCGATCAGGCTGGTCTGCTCGGCCGGCTTGGCCAGCACGCAGTTGCCGGCGACCAGGGCGGCGGCGATCTGCCCCAGGTAGATGGCCAGCGGGAAGTTCCACGGGCTGACGCAGGCGAAGATGCCGCGACCTTCATGGAACAGCTCGTTGCGCTCGCCGGTCGGGCCCTGCAGCTCTTCGCGGCCGAGGCGCAGGCGTGCCTGCTGGGCGTAGTAGCGGCAGAAGTCCACCGCCTCGCGTACTTCGTCGATGCCGTCCTGCAGGGATTTGCCGGCTTCCAGGGTGCACAGCGCCATCAGCTCGGCGCGGTTGGCTTCGAGCAGGTCGGCCAGGCGTTCGAGGATGCTCGCGCGGCTGTCGATGGCGGTGGCGTTCCAGCGCGGCCAGGCGCCGTGCAGCACCTCCAGCGCCTGGGCGGCCTGGGCGGCGCTGGCGAACTGGGCGCTGCCGACCTGCTTGCTCAGGTCGTAGGGGCAACGCACCGGCTGCACGGTGCCGGACAGTTTCTGCCCATCGATCACCGGCGCGGCTTGCCATTGACGGTTGAGGTGCGGCTGATAGGCGAGTTCGAGCTCATTCCACGACGCTTGAATGTTCATATTGAGGCCTTGGGAGTTTTTCCGCGCGGCACCGAACAGCGCAGGCGGAAGGGGGATTTTGTCGTTGCCGAGGGTCTTGAACGCGCGCAGTTGCGTCACCGGGTGATCGAGCAGGGCCTCGACCGGCGTGCTCGGGTCGACCAACTGGTGGACGAACGAGGAGTTCGCGCCGTTCTCCAGCAGGCGCCGCACCAGGTACGGCAGCAGGTCCTTGTGCGCGCCGACCGGGGCGTAGATGCGCACGGTCTTGCGGTGCTGCTCCAGCACCGTGTCGTACAGCGCATCGCCCATGCCGTGCAGGCGCTGGAACTCGAACTCGCGCGGCGCCTGCTGCTCGGCGGCGATCGCCAGGATGCAGCTGACGGTGTGGGCGTTGTGGCTGGCGAACTGCGGGTAGATCACCCCGCGGGTGAACTCCGACAGCAGGAAGCGCGCGCAGGCCAAATAGGAGGTGTCGGTGCCTTCCTTGCGGGTGAATACCGGGTAGCCGTCCAGGCCCTGGACCTGGCACTGCTTGATCTCGGTGTCCCAGTAGGCGCCCTTGACCAGGCGCAGCGGCATCTTCGCGCCGAGTTCCTTGCCCAGCAGGCACAGCCACACCAGCACCGGCAGGCAGCGCTTGGAATAGGCCTGCACCACCAGGCCGAACTCGCCCCAGCCGGCGATGGCCGGGTCGCGCATCAGCTTCTCGTACAGTTCCAGCGACAGCTCCAGGCGGTCGGCCTCCTCGGCGTCCACCGAGATGCCCACGCCCAGCTTGCGCGCGCGGATCGCCAGCTCGCGTACATTGGCGAACAGCTCGGTCAGCACGCGCTCGCGCTGCGCCACTTCGTAACGCGGGTGCAGGGCGGAGAGCTTGATCGAGATCGACGGCTTCGGCCCCGGACCGACCTGCGGCTCGGCGCCGACGGTGTCGATGGCCTTGCGGTAGTCGGCCATGTACTTCTCGGCGTCCGCCGCGGTCAGCGCCGCCTCGCCGAGCATGTCGAAGGAATAGGTGTAGCCCTTCTCGCGCTGCGGACGACCATTCTTCAGCGCCTCGGCGATGCTGCGGCCGAGCACGAACTGCTTGCCCATCAGCTTCATCGCCTGGTTCATCGCCGCGCGGATCACCGGCTCGCCGGAGCGCTGGATCAGCTTGCCGAGCACGTTCTTCGGGCGGCCGTCGGCGGTTTCCGGGTCGACCACCTTGCCGGTCATCACCAGGCCCCAGGCGGCGAAGTTGACCAGCACGTTGTCGCTCTTGCCGAGGTGGCGTTCCCACTCGGCGGCGGAGAGCTTGTCGCGGATCAGCGCATCGGCGGTGGCGGCATCCGGCACGCGCAGCAGCGCCTCGGCCAGGCACATGAGCATCAGCCCTTCCTGGGTGTCGAGGCTGTACTGGCGCAGCAGGGCGTCGAGGGTATCGACGGCGTTGTCGCGGCTGCGCACGTTCTCGATCAGGCTGCGGGCACTGCGGCGGATCGCCGCGATACCGGCTTCGCTGGGGTCGGCGAGCTGCAGCAGCTCGGAGAGATAGGCTGCCTCGTCAACGCTGTAGTTGGCGCTGATGACAGGGAAAAAATCGGCGGCCTTGGCGGCAGAGATCCGGCTAAGGAACTCGTCCTGCAAGACGTGACTGGCTTTGAACATCACGCCCATCCTCGTGTGAAAACTGTTGTTGTGAGAACCACTACTATCGGTCTAGCGCAGATACGTGGGTCCGACCATCGAGACGGCCGGCCCGCACCACGACGCAAGTGGATGGCGGAATTTAGTGGCAGAACGATGACCACTTCTTGCGAAAAGCTCTGGAGTTTTTGCAGAAAGCTACGAGGCGGGGAACTTCTGGCGAACGGTTGTTCCGCCCGCAGAGCGGGCGACAACGCCGGAGATGGCCACTTCAGGCCTGCGCGCGCCGGCTGAGCGTTACTCCGCGCCTGCGGCTAGGACGTCGGCGCCCATCATCAGCTGGCCGGCCGGCTGCCCACCAGCAAGACGCCAACGGCGAGTGCGAGACAGAGCGGCGAATAGACGAAGGTGTCGAGCGATGCGAAACGACTGCCACGCACCCGCTTGAAGAACCCGACCAGGCGGAAATCGCCGATCGCACGAGCACCCAGGACAAACGCCAAGGCATAACAGAGCCAGGCCAGGATCCGCCCTGGAACCGGGACAGGCAGCAGGCCGGCAGTGGCGGCAATCAGCGCGGCACAGGCAACCAGCGCCAGGCCAACCAGCACGGTTGCGAAACCCGAAGGCGTGAAAGTCGGCCGCCCGTCGACTTCCGGAATGGCGGCACTCGCCGCCAACCGACCGCCAAACGCCCAATAGAAATGCCAACCGCCGAGGACGGTGAAGAGGCTGCACAGCGTGATCGGCAGCACGAGGGTCATGGCAGATACCGGCGGGATAGAGTCATGGTCAGTCTCCAGGGGGGCGAGTTCAATTAGTCAATTTCGGCGTCCGAGGCCCTGATACTGCGTTGCCGCTCCTCGCCATAGCTAGCTATGACTCGTCGCAGCGCCTTATCTCAGAACCTCAGCCATCCGAACTTGAGTTAACCAACTAGCCGTACGGCCCCACTAGCGCCCATGCAGGCGGGTCAGGGGGCAACCGCATAGCGGTGATAGCCATCGAAATCACCCTTGCCCAGTGCGACTCCGCAGTGGCGCAAAATCGCATAGGCGGATGTCAGGTGAAAGAAGAAGTTGGGCAGCGCGTACTCCAGCAGAAACTCTTCTCGGCCCAACAGCAGCAGGCGCTCGCCGGCCCGATCCTCGATCGCCTCTTCCCTGCTCTGGGCAAAACGCTGCGGATCAAGCGCAGTGATCAGCGCCTCGGCGCGCACAACCCGCGAACGCAAGCCGGCGAAGGTGGCCGGAAACGTCCCGTAGTCCGGAACGCCCAAGCCCGCCAGCGGGTAGCAGGCGCGCAGCGCGAAGTTGGCGGCAATCTCGACCTGCACGCCGAACGGCAACATATCGGTAGCCAGCCGCGCGCCCAACAGCTCCTGTTCGGTGCTGGCAGTGCCCTCGGCATGCGCCTGCGCCGCCTCGAGGATGGTCAGCAGCCGCTGCAGGTAGCGAACAAACACGGGAACCGAGGCGCGATAGAGGTCGGTTGGCATAGAGGTATCCGCTCGACCGCCCTTATCGCTCGGCGAAGGCGAGGTTCACGCCCAGCCCAGCGAACGCCGCCGAGAAACCGCGGCGCAGCCAGGCCTGAACGCGGGACGAATCGACCACCGCCTGGCGAAAGGCGTTGGCCAGCAGGCCATAGATGACGAAGACCGCAAAGGTCATCGCCATGAACACGGCACTCAGCAGCAACAGCTGCCACAGCGGCGAAGGCGCAGCCGGCGCCACGAACTGCGGCAGGAAGGCGAGAAAGAAGATCGACAGCTTCGGGTTGAGGATATTCAGCAGGAACGCCTTGACCGCGATGCCAGCGGCGCTCGTGGTGGTCGACGACTGCTCGAGCGCAAAGGCCTGCTTGTCGTGCCAGGTGATGTACGCCAGGTACAGCAGGTAGGCCACCCCGGCGAACTTGAGGACCTGGAAGGCGACGGCGCTCATATGCAGGATCGCCGCCAGGCCGAGGACGGTTGCCAACAGGTGCGGGACGATGCCGGCGGTGCAACCGAGCGCGGCAAACAGGCTCGCCCGCTTGCCCAGGATGAGCCCGGTGGAAACGGTGAACAGCACCCCGGTGCCCGGGATCAGCACGACGATCAAGGAGGTGATGAGGAAGTCGGCAGTGAGCATATGGGTTGACGCCCAGGCTTGAGGGTGGCGCCGGCAACGGCACGGAGCGCAATTGCCGGCCGGTCGCTACTCGGTGGAGCCAAGGTTTATGTTCTATGGGTCGCCTGGTAGTCAAGCGGAACTCGCATGAATTGCGCCGTCAGTCCCAGGTCACCAAGCTTTGCCTGGTGCCCATAAATCTCCCTTCCAGTCCCCTTCCAATGCTGCCAAAAGCAAGGCGCTTGGTGCGGGTTAAATCAGCCTGAAGCCATTAAATCAATTGGCTATGTGTGTGAGGAGCATTCGTTCTTTTGTGCTCAGCAGGAAGAGCTAACCTGCTGAGGTTGAGGGGGGGTTGATCTTCAGAGGAGCGAACCAAATGGACGCGACCCCGATAGCGACCGATTATCTGGTCATAGGCGCAGGCGCAGCGGCAATGGCCTTCGTCGACACGCTGCTCAATGAAACGAATGCCAGCATCGTGATGGTAGATCGGCATGCTCAGCCAGGCGGGCACTGGAATGATGCCTACCCGTTCGTCCGCTTGCACCAGCCCTCGGCCTGCTACGGCGTCAACTCACGCGAGTTGGGCAGCGGCAAGAAAGACCAGACGGAGCTGAGCGAGGGCCTGTATGAGCTGGCCTCCGGCGCCCAGGTGCTGAGCTACTTCGAGCAGGTGATGAATCAGCAGTTTCTGCCGTCGGGTCGGGTCCGTTACTTCCCCATGTGCAACTACAGCGGCGACCGCGTCGGCGACCACCGATTCAGCTCGCTGGTCAGCGGCGAGAACTATCAGGTCCAGGTGCGCAAGAAGCTGGTAGACGCCACCCATGCCCAGACGGCCGTACCCTCGACCCACCCGCCGCAGTACAGGGTGGAGCCCGGAGTGCAGTGTGTGCCACTGAACGACTTGCCGAAGACCCGGCACCCACACCCGGGCTACGTAGTGGTGGGCTCGGGCAAGACCGGGATCGACGCTTGCCTGTGGCTGCTGCAAAACGGTGTCGCGCCGGCAACAATCTGCTGGATCATGCCGAACGATCCGTGGCTGATAGACCGGGCCAACGTGCAACCCGGCCAGGACAGCTTCGAACGAACGATCGGCGGGCTCACGGCACAGTTTGAGGCCATCGTCGCCGCGGACTCCATCCCCGACCTGTTCGCCAAGCTTGAGGCGGCCGGCCAGCTCCTGCGTATCGATGAGTCCGTCGAGCCCACTGCCTACCGCTGCGCCACCGTCACCCAGACGGAACTGCGTGAGCTTCGACGCATCGACAACATCGTGCGCCTGGGGCGGGTGCGGGCCATCGAACCGACGCGCATCGTGCTCGAGCAGGGCAGCATCGCCACGGACCCAAGCGCCCTGCACATCGACTGCAGCGCCAGTGCCATCCCGATTCTCCCCGCAATGAAGGTGTTCGATGGCGGCACGATCAACCTGTTGATGGTGAGTAGCTGTCAACCCGTGTTCAGCGCGGCCTTGATCGCTTATGTGGAGAGCCATCTGGCCGATCAAACGGAAATGAATGCTTTCTGCATGATGGTCCCTGTGCCCCGGGTGCCCACGGACTGGATCAGGATATGGGCGGCCAACCTGGGCAACCAACAACGCTGGGGTCAGCACGAAGGCCTGGCCCGCTGGCTGAAGCAGTCACGCCTGTATTTCCTGACTACGGTGGTCAGCGGCTTGCTCGAGACCGACACCGAGAAGCTGGAACAGCTGCGTCGGCTCTCGGCCAGCCGGGAGCGGGCTCGGGCGAGTCTGCCGCAGCTGCTGGCTGCCATCGCTTAGCGCCAGGAAACGCCCATGAACCAGCCACAGCTCGAAACGCTCGAGATCAACGGCATCCGCATGCGGGTAGCCAAGCAAGGCTCAGGCCCCTTAGTCCTGCTGTGCCACGGCTTCCCGGAACTCTGGTACTCCTGGCGCCACCAACTGGCGGCGTTGGCAGCCGCCGGCTATCGAGCGGTAGCGCCGGACATGCGCGGCTATGGCGGCACGGATGCGCCGGCCGAAGCCGACGCCTACACCCTGCTCCACTTGGTGGGCGACATGGTGGAGCTGGTACGCGAACTCGGCGAACAGCAAGCCGTGATCGTCGGCCATGATTGGGGCGCGATGGTGGCCTGGAGTGCCGCGCTGATGCGGCCCGACCTGTTCCGCGCCGTGGTCGGCATGAGCGTACCCTTCTCGCCGCCGGGGCCCGTGGAATTCCTCAGCGCGCTGAAGCGGCAGGGCATAGACGATTTCTACATCCAATATTTCCAGACGCCGGGCGTGGCCGAAGCCGAGCTGGAGCGGGACGTCGAAGCCTCGATCCGGCGCATCTACTTCAGCGGCTCGGGTGACGGGCCCGATCGACCGGTGTTCGGCCGGCTGAAGCCGGGCCAGGGCTTCCTGGGTGGCATGCTGGAGCCCGAGACCTTGCCGGCCTGGCTGAGCCATGACGATCTCGCGTACTACTGCGGCGAATTCACCCGCACCGGGTTTCGCGGCGGTTTGACCTGGTACCGCAACATCGCGCGCTCGTGGGCGTTGCTGGCACCGTGGCGCGGTTGCGTTATCCGGCAGCCGTCGCTGTTCATTGCCGGGGCTCGCGATGGCGTGCTGAAGTTTCCAAGCTCCCCGCCGCAGATTGCGGCTTTCGCGCAGACGCTGCCGGCATTGCGCGGCTGCCATATTCTCGAAGGAGCCGGCCATTGGATCCAGCAGGAACGCGCGGAACTGGTCAATCAGCTGTTGCTGGAGTTTCTGCAAACACTCTGACCACGCCCATGGGACAAGGGCTATTCACATCGTGGGAAGGTCGCTATGGACGAAAAAACAACCACGCACATCAACGGACGCAAGCTGACCGCGGAACTCGTCGCTCGGGTTGAGCGTTGCGAGCCCGATCCCGGGCCAGAACCGGGGACGACCGAACACACCGACGCAGAGTTTGCGGCGATGGTGCAGGCTCTCTTGCTTGAATACAGTCCGCAAGAGCTGTGGATCTTTGCCTATGGCTCATTGATATGGAATCCGGAGTTCGACTTTTTGGAGTGCCGCAGCGCCACCGCCTACGGCTGGCATCGGTCGTTCTGCCTGAAACTTACCCGCTGGCGCGGCACGCGAGAGTTGCCGGCCCTGATGCTGGCCCTCGATCGGGGCGGGAGCTGCAATGGCTTGGTCTACCGGCTTCCGGCGCAAGACCATTTCAAGCAGTTGGGCCTGTTGCTGCGGAGGGAAATTGACGCAAATCCACCGACCAATGTTCCCCAGTGGATTTCAGTTAAAACAGAGACCGGGGTATTGCGTGCATTAGCCTTTGTCGCAGCACGCGATGGACCGGCTTATGCGGGCAAATTGCCCCCGATACAGGTTGCCCAGGTATTGGCCCGCGCAGCCGGGCACTGGGGCTCGGCTGCCCAATATCTATTCCGGACCGTGAGCATGCTGGAAGAGCATGGCATTCGGGACCGGAATATCTGGCGGATACAAAGCCTTGTCGCAGAGGAAATCGAAGATTCCTAATTCCTGGGCAGGGTGCGCCGCGCGCACCGCTGGCAGAAGGCACTGCGCACAGCCTAGGCGGCCCCGCGCTCCCTACTGGCGCATGGCGTTGGGCCGGTGATCCTGAGGTGAGCCCCCTGCGCCGAAGCAGGTGGCCGCCCAGGCGGACCGAAAAAATGTAAGGCCTGCCCCCGTCCGTTCCGCGCTCATCCATCGCCGCGGCCACCGCGAATATTCGCCTGGAGATCGGCGCGAGCCCTGGTCTACCCTAGCCACCCCTTCTCAGCGCAAACGGCGGTGGTTATGGCGACGTCGATCAATCCTGGCCTGCGGCAGCGCACCGTCCTGTTCGGCATCCTCTGCTGGCTGTGCGTGCAGGCCCTGCCCGTCGCCGCGGCGCCGCCCGACCAGCGCCCGCCGCTGCGGGTGCATCAGGGGCAATATTTCAGCTATTCGATGCCCAGGGGTTGGAGCGCCAACGAAACCACCAACGGCGTCGACATGCTCGCCCCGGACCAGGTGACCGGCGCCGCCTTCGCGCTGCTGCTCGGCGGCTTCGGTCAGACCAGCCCGGAGCAGTTCCTGCAGTTGGTGCTGAACGCCACGCCCGACCTGCAGAACGCCCGGATTCTTGCCACCAAGCCGCTGCCGCCCTTCCCCGGGGTCATGGGCCTGCACTGGCAGGTCATCGAGGCCGAACTGGACTACGCCTACCGCGGCAAGCCGGCCCGCGCCCATGCCACGGTGGGCATCCTGCAGGGCTGGGGGCAGTATTCGGCGTTCATTCGCTCCTATCAGGCGCCCACGGCGACCTGGGAGAGTTCCCGCTATTGGCTGCCGGCGGTGGCCGAGACCGTGGTGATCAGCAACCCGCGCCAGGTCGCGGGGGTGGATCAGGTGGTGCTGCCGGGCCCGATTCCCCACGATTACATCTATGGCGATTACAACAGGGCCTGGGAGGCCCGCAGCCAGTCGAGCGAGCGCCTCTCCCGCGATCGCCACGAGGCCACGCTCGGCTACGAGCGCACGCTCGACACCGCAACCGGCCAGTATTACGACATGCCCTACGAGGCCTACGACCCGGCCCGCGGCGGCTACCGCAATCCACTCAGGCCGGAGGAAATCCTCGAACGCGCGCCGCTGGGCGAATGAACGAAAACCGCTGCGGCGCGCTAACCCGCCCACGCCCGCTGGCATCAGTCTTGCCTGACAATCCGCGTTAACGGATCACACCCGCAGGATTCGCTCCTGCAAGGCAACGGCGCCTGAACCCACTGCGGCTTTTTCGCGGAGGCTTCAGGCGTTTTTTTTGGCGATGTACCAATCACGTGTTGTATTGCCAGACGCGATTTGCCCCCCTCTCCCTCCGGGAGAGGGGCTGGGGCGGACCGCGTTCGGGTGAGGGTAATCAAGACCGGCATTGTCGCCAGCCTGATGCCCCCTCTCCCTAACCCTCTCCCCAGAGGGGCGAGGGGACTAATCAGCGTAAGCCGTGCAATCGCGCAACACATAACGGGTACATAGCCTTTTGGCTACCGGGAGAATCGGACACATGAAGTGGCTTACCTACCCTGCGTTCTTGCTGCTGCGCGAACTGGGCATCGGCGGCATGCTCCGCGTCCTGCTCGGCATTGCGCTGGCGGGCGGCGGCGTCGCGCTGGCGCTGTCGCTGCGCTCGGCGGCGCTGTTCTGGGCGCTACTGGCGTACCTGGCCATCGCCAGCCTGTGGCTGCTGTGGCGGGAACTCGAGCAGTTGCAACGCTATTGCGCAGACGCCGACCAGAGCGCCGCCCTGCAACCGGGCAGCGCTGCCGAATGGCAGCTGCTGCAGCCGATTGGCAGGGCTCTGCAGCAGTGGCTGAACCGGCAGCAGCGCCAACAACAACTGCTGCAACAGCGCCTGGACGAAATCTCCCACTCGTCCCAGGAGCTCGAACAGAGCGCCGTGCTGGTGACCCGCAACGCGGAAGGACAGAGCGAAGCGGCCAGCACCGCGGCGGCGGCCGTCGAGCAATTGAACGTGAGCATCGTGCAGGTGGCGGCGCTGGCCGAGGAGTCGCGGCAGACCAGCGTACTGGCCAGCGAGCAGTTGGCCGACGGCATCGCCCAGCTCACCAATCTGGTGCAGCAGGTGTCCGAGATGGCGCAGCAGGCCATCACCACCAACGAGCTGATCCACCAGCTGAACAGCAACTCGCACACCATCAACGAAATGTCCGGCACCATCCGCGGCATCGCCACCCAGACCAACCTGCTCGCGCTAAATGCCGCCATCGAAGCGGCCCGCGCCGGGGAAAGCGGCCGCGGCTTCGCCGTGGTGGCCGACGAGGTGCGCCGCCTGGCCCTGCACAGCCAGGAATCGGCGGCGGAAATCAGCCGCAACATCGAATCGGTGCAACGCCACATCGAGGGCGCCACGGTACAGGTGTCCGACCTGACCGAGCTGGCCCACCGCAGCGCCCACAGCTCCGAAGCGGTGCGCAGCCTGCTCGACCAGGTGCAGCAACGCACCCGGCAATTGACCGAGCAGGTGGACCAGGTGGCGGTCAGCACCGAACAACAGGGCAAGGCCGTCGCGGAAATCGCCGAGCTGGCCGACCGCGTTCGCCAGGGCAACGCCGACAACCTGCGGGCCGCCGACCAGGCCCGCACCATCGCCCATCATCTGGCTCATCTGACGGGGTAATCGCCATGTATGGATTGCACGGACTACCGCTCCTGCTTGTCGCCGTCGCCGCCCTGGCCGTACCGACCCTGCTGTTCTACGGCCTGCATCGGCGCCAGCAGCGGCAAAAGCAACGGCATATTCAATCGAACATCCGCCAGCTCGCCCTGTTGCGCGCGCTGATCTCCGGGTTTCAGCGCCACCGCGGCCTGAGCAATGGCGTGCTCTGTGGCGATGCCAGCCTGGGGCAGGATCTGGCGGCCGCGCGCGACGGGCTGGACCGGCATATCCGCGCCGCGCAGGAACTCGACAGCACCCACCGGGACGCCTGGAGCGGCCTGATCGATCACTGGTCGCGCCTGCGCGAAGGGCGCATCGCCGACCCGGCGAACAACCTGGCGCAGCATCACCTGATCATTCGCAACAGCATTTTCCTGATGGAGGACGTGGCCAGCGAAGTCGACCTGAGCGAGGGCCGGGCGGCGCTCGGCTACCTGCCCTGCATCTGGCGGGAAGTGGTGCAGGCGGCGGAATGGGCGGGCCAGGCGCGCGCCCTCGGCACCGGCATCGCCGCGGCCGGGCAGAGCAGTGCCGAGCAGCGCGTGCGGATGCGTTTTCTCTACCAGAAGATCCAACTGCTGGCCGGCACGGCCTTCGCCACCCTGCGCCGGCATGTCGCCGAGCACCCGCAGAGCGACACCTTCCGCCTGGCACAACGCGAACAGGTGGTGGAGGATTTCCTGCGCTGCATGGAACAGGAGCTGCTCGGCCAGGAACGCCCGGTCATCGCCGCGAAGAGTTACTTCCAGCGCGCCACCCAGGCCATCGATGAATTGCTGGCGCTGGTCGATACGGCGTTGCATCAGCTGCAGCCCGAGCCGCAGCGCTAGTGCCATGTCATTCCTGAAATGTCGAATCACTGTAGGGTGGGTTAGCGGCGCCAACCTCGAAACGATCAGACACCGCTCTCGTGGCGCGCCGCGTAACCCACCAGGCGATATCCCTGCATGGCGCCTACGCCAGCCGACAGCAATCATGATCGATAAACGAATTAACCAGACTGGCCACTAGGTAACGCAAGATGCTAGAGACCGCCCTGCCCGACCACCAGGCAGCCGCCCGCCCACCGCTGCACGCCGTGCCGGCCGATCCGATGGTCTGCACCCGCTACCGCGGCCTGTCACTGACCAGCCACTTCCAGCCCATTCTCAGCATCGCCCACGGCCGTGCGGTCGGCTACGAGGGGCTGATCCGCGCGCACCACGACGATGGCAGCACAGAGTCGCCGGCCACCCTGCTGGCCATGCCGGGCAATGGCCGGCAAAGCCTGGAACTGGACCGCACCTGCCGGACCCTGCACGTGCACAACTTCGCCCGCCAGGCGACCGCTCAGGCCTGGCTGTTCCTCAACCTGAACTCGCAATACCTGGTCAGCGAGCGACCGGACATCGGCTTTACCCGCGACCTGCTGCAGGCCACCGGCATTCCGGCGCAGCGGCTGGTGATAGAGATCATCGAAAGCGAAGTCAGCGACCTGGCCCAGTTGCAGCGCTTCATCCGCTATTTCCGCCAGTTGGGCTGCCTGATCGCCATCGACGACTTCGGCGCGGGGCATTCCAACTTCGACCGCATCTGGGGCCTGGAACCCGACATCGTCAAGATCGACCGCCGCCTGATCCAGGATGCCGGCCGTTCGCGCCGGGTGGAACGGATTCTCACCGGCATCGTCAGCCTGCTGCACGAGGCCGGCAGCCTGGTGGTAGTGGAAGGCGTGGAAACCGAACACGAGGCCCTGGTGGCCATCGCGGCCAACGCCGACATGCTGCAAGGCTTCTACTTTTCCAGACCACAGGCGCGCATCGACGGCGCCCAGGGCTTTGCCGACACCTTCGCCAACCTGCTGCGCGGCCAGCAATGGCAAAGCGTCAAACGCAGTGCCGACCTGCAGCACTACTCGCGGGAACTGGAAGGCCTGTTCCACAAGGCCGTGGCGGACTTCGCCGTGCACCGGCAGTTCGACCAGAGCAGCCGCCTGCTGTTCGCCGACCCGCGCACGGTGCGCTGTTACCTGCTCAACGAGGCGGGTTACCAGGTGTCGCCCAACGTCTACGCCCCGCACTACCAGCAGCAACTGAACGCGCGCTTCGCCCCCCTGCTGTGCGGCGACAACGCCAACTGGTCGCACAAGCACTACCACTACCGGGCGCTGAAACAACCGGGGGTCATCCAGATCAGCCGGCCCTATCTGTCGGTGGCGGATTCGCGCATGTGCATCACCCTGTCGCAGACCGTCAAGGTCCTCGGCCGGCTGCATGTGTTCTGCTGTGACCTGGATTGGCGGGAGGAGTGATCGGGCGCGCCGGCCCAGGCTGAGCGGGATGGTTTTTTTTGGGGCGTGATTTTCGGGATTTTGGATGGCTTTGTGTGTTGCATATTGCGCTGACTTGCAGGAGGCGCGCCCCGCGGCGAATGCAGCCCGCAGGGCTGCCTGCTCATCGTTCAGATTCAGCGCAATGAGCGCTCCCGGATGGTCCGGACTTGCCAGCATTGGCTCCTTGGCGCGCGGCTAACCGCGGGCGCCTGGGGTGCCGCGAGCGTTCCTCTCCTGCAGGATCATCGACGCTTCGTTGTAGGCATTCTGGAAGGCCTCGCCGCCGAGCCAATCCACCGCCGTGTCTTCGTCTTCATCGTGGAAGATCCCGCGATAGGTGATCAGCAGGCCCATCATGAAGTCGATGGCCGCGTCTTCCTCTTCCTCAGCGACCACCAGCTCCAACACCGGGTATTGCAGGAACACCAGGCACATCGCTAGCAGGCTGATGCCTTCGCCGACTCTCATCGCCTGGAACAGATCGTCGAAATCCGCCGGGTCGAAACCATTCTCTTCGATGTCTTGGAAGTCGAAGGTGCTCAGGTCGATTAGGACATCATCGAACGGCTCGTTGATCAGCGGGTTGGCCAGCAGCGGGTGTACGACATTGGCTTTTGACCTGCCCGAACGGTTCTGCTTGGCCTTGGCTTTGGACCGCCGGGCGCGTTTTTGCTGTTTATCTGGGGAGGCCATGGCGGCGCGGGTTCCTTGTTCGATGCGGCCATATTCATGGCCCAGGGCAATCGGGCGCAAATTGTATTCAGTCTTAGCTGGGTTGGTAGGCCAACGGGGGCCGATTCTTTCCTGCTCTAAACGTCCGTTGCTTTCGGCCACAAGCGCAAACCCCTGCATGCAGCCTCAAGCAAGCCGAAACATCGGCTGTCGAACGGCAGCACGGGGGCGACTATGGTAGCGAAACGCCTCTACGCCTCGATTTGCACCTCTGCGGCAGGGACGACGACGGCTCGTTTCCCGAAGCTCGTCATGTTCGCCAGGGTTGCGTTGTGATGCGCCGTGATTTGTGCAGCCGACAGGACCCCGTTGTCCACCGTCGAATGCGCGTCTGCTACCAGGACCACCTCATAGCCCAGCGCCAAGGCTCGTCGGGTAGTGGTGTCGACGCAGAAATCGCTCTGCAAGCCACAGATCAGCAACCGGGAGATCTCCCGCTCCTGGAGACGCTGGATCAGGTCGGTGCGGTGGAACGAGTCCGGGGTCGCCTTGCGAACTCGAAGATCGCCCGGCGTTGTGACCAGCCCTTGGGCGAGTTGCCAACCAGCGCTGTCGAACTGAAGCGGACCGCGCTCCTCTTCATGCTGGATCAGGACAACCGCTGCACCAGCGGCCCGCGCCTTCTCGGCAACGGTGTTGATTCTTTCGATGACCCGGTCGCTTTCAAAAGCGGCTTCCTCGCCCGTACAGAGTGCCTGTTGGACGTCGATGATCAGCAGTGCAGTAGACATGGGATTCCACCTTGGAATTGACGTGTCGGACAAAGGACCGGGGCCCGGAAACGGGATTGTGCCGGATTGAGCTTCCCTGTTCGAAGCATGGGCGGCAGAGGGTAGCGCCGGCCGCATCGGGGCGAGCAACTGTGCCCGCCGCCGCCCCACAACGGCCGTTCGCGAGGGGCAAGAACCGGCCAAAAGCGGCCGTCGGCAAATCGACAATCCAATCAGTGAGCAATGCCGCTACAGCGGGCGATTTTCATTTCACTGCAGTGCATTTTGCTTGCGATAACTCTGGGGGGCACAGCCATGCCAGCGCTTGAATGCCTGAGAAAAACTAGATGGGTCGCTGAATCCCAAGCGCTCCGCGATTGCGCTCACTGGCAGTTGGTTACTTCCCAATAGCTCTTTGGCCATGGCATAGCGGGCCTCCATGAGTAGCGCGCGGAAGGTGGTTCCTTCCTCGCTGAGGCGACGCTTCAAGGTTCTCTCGCTGGTGTTCAACAGTTTGGCCATGGTGACCTGATCTGGTGGAACACTTCCGGTGATTTGGAGGTAGTTGCGAACGATGCTCGCCGTACCTGCCTTAATCCGTTGCTTCTCCAATAGCTCGCCGCACTGCTGGGTACACATGGATGCAGTCACAGGGTTGGCTTGAGGTAAGCGGTGTTCGAGCAGACTCAACTTGAAAGCAATGCTGTTCAGTCCAGCGCCGAACCTTGGATGAGCTTCCCGAAAGCTATCGGGAGTGATGGCCAGTTTGGTGTGCTCTGGAAGGGGGTGGCGGAAGGTCAGACGCTCTGGCACGAAATCACTGCCGATCAACTCCCGGATGAGCATATAGGCCGCTGCCACATCCCGCGCAACCAGAAAACGCTTTAGTTCGTCCTTCAAGTCAGGCTCACCGAAACTCAGCACGCCAAGCGTTCCCTCCCGGTGATAGGAAATCAGCGTGAAGGCGTAAGTCAGCGGTAAAAAACGCAAAGCCAAAGCCAGCGCATCGGCAAGGGTCGCGCTGCTGATGAGACCCAACCCCCACAGGCCATAGGTCGAGAAGGTGTAACGGAGCCCGGCCTGGAATCCCAGCGCCTCCGGTGGCAGCGGGAGCTGAAGCAGATTGGATATCACACGCAGCTCAGCCGACGCCGGCGCCTGCACCTTTGGGTCTTCTAGCTGACTGCTTGAGAGGTTTGTTCCTCTTAACAGAGCCGCAGCACTCATGCCGTGATCTCGGCCGAGCTCGACCAGCAGGCGTACGCTACTGACATTGCGGGTGAAGTCCCAGAAGCTCATCCGGACAGACTCTTTTGGGCTGCTAAATTGGCCTAAATACTAAAGTAACTGTCCCCCTGCGTCATTCCTCAAAGTGCCCTCCACTCCTATCCTCCATCCCATCGAAGCTGCCATATCTACCGGGCGGTTATGTGTCGGAACTGCCGCTTTCGATCCTGACCGCTCCATGGTTGGCGCTCAGTCCACAACAACATTACGGGTGGCAATGTCAGCACCATGAATCCCGAAGACGTTCTTCCACTACTTGATGAGATCGGCCGTTTCGCCAGAGAAAGGATTGCTTCCTCGGTGGAACGGCCCGAGCACCCCCTGCGGCCCCAGCGCCTTGAGACACTGACGCAAGAAGCGGTAGAGCTGGGCATCCTTTCCCTGTCCGGCAGTGAGGATGGATTCGGGATCTGGGATCACACCGATAGCGCAGAAGCCATGCTCTTCAATATCGGGACGCTCAGGCACCTGGGCCAGGCCAACCCCGGCGTGGCCTTCTCCTGGCATCGCAGTAGCCTGGCGCATGGTTTGGCCAAACTGCTGGGTTTCACGCTCAACCAGGAGCGCTTCCTTGCGACCACCTTGTCTATTACCGGGCATTACGGCCTTGGCCGCTACAGCCTGGCGCGTTGGCTCAAGGGATCGGCAATTCCGCCGGAAGAGCAAGACGTACTCGGCGATTGGCTTAACCGGCAGCAGCACGCCAGCCCCATTGTGGCGGCAGAGGATTGGCAGACTTTGCTTTGGCCGCAGTGGAGCGACGGCGAGGTCGTCTGGTGTTTGAGTGATCGTGCCGGTGAGAGCGTCTCCAGATGCGAGGCACAACACGGCTTCGATGAGCTATCCAGTTACCTCGTGCAAGCGCACGAACATGGGGATATCCGCAGCCTAGATGCCTCGCAGACCCGCAGCATCTACCAACGCATGCTCAAGGCCGACTGCATCGGTTTAATGGCGATAGCCGTCGGGGCCTTGCAGCGAGGGCAAACCCTGGCCACCGAATATGCGGCCATCCGCAAGCAGGGCGGTAAGCGCATCGACCATCACCCCGCCGTACAGTTCATGCTCGGTGAGGTGGAAATGACGCTCCAGCATGCCGAGGCAGCACTTGGCATGACGACTCGTCCGCTCGACGAGCTGGACCTGGGCGTGCTGTTATCCATGCGTGCGAGGCTGCATGAAAGCCTCTGCCAGGCGGCCAATCATGTCGTGCAAGTGCATGGCGGCATCGGCTACATGCGCGATTGCGGAGCAGAAAAGATCGTTCGCGATCTGAACATGCTCAAGTTGCAAGGCGGCGGCACGCGGGAAATTCCTTTGTTCCTGGCCGCCTGGGTGGAGAAATGATCATGTCCCTGAATATGCATCTCGACGGGCATCTGCCATCCACTCATCAGCTTTCACCGCACTGGCAGTATGGCGAATTCCCTGTCCTCGCTCGGCAGTTCACCCACTATTCCAGCAGGGATCTGTGGGAGGCTGATACCGCTCGGCTACCCAAGGCATTGGCCAAGATTCGTCGCGCCGCCCGTGGTTTCGCCGAGCAGCATATTGCCCCCCTGGCCAGCGCTGCGGATTTGGCAGAACACCTGCCGGTCGGTGAATGCTTGCCTGATGTCCAGCGACTTCTGATTGAGGCAGGAAAAGCCGGTTGGCTGAGCTATTTCATGCCCGCGCCGCTCGGCAGCATGCCGTGGCAGGCTGTCACTCAGCCGCCCATTTGGCAGTGTGCTCTGGTCGTCGAGGAGTTCAGTCGTGCGTGCGGCGGCCTGATGCTGTTGCTCTCAGCGCACCACCTCGGCTGCATGCCACTGCTGCTTTCCGGCAGCCCAGGAGCCATCACCCGTCACCTGGCCCCGGTATACCGCAGCTGCCTGAACGGTGACCCACATCTGGTGGCATTTGCGATCACCGAGCCCGGTGCCGGGTCGGACGCGGAAGAAGGCCATGGCGCGGAAGTCTATCGCCCCGGCGTGGTAGCGACTCCGGCCCCCGGCGGCTACCTCCTCAATGGCCGCAAGTGCTTCATCAGCGGCGGCGACCTTGCCAAGAGTGCGACCGTATTTGCCGCACTCCAAGGCGAAGGGATGGACTCGTGGACGTGTTTCTATGTCGATGCCGACAGCCCGGGTTACAGCATTGCGCGTACCGAAATGAAGATGGGCATGCGCGCCTCCGGCGCCGCCGAGCTCGAGTTCAATAACGTCTTTGTTCCCAACGGCCGCCTCATCGGGGGGCTGCGCAAGGGCTGGGCCCTCAACCGGGCTACCCTCAATGCCTCCCGGATTCCAGTCGCCGCCATGGGGGTTGGCTTGGCACGTGCAGCCACGGAGCTCGCCGTAGATTTTGCGCGCCGGTACAAGCTGGGCGGCAAAGAGCTTATTCACTATCAGGATGTGCAACTGCACCTCGCGACCATGGTGGCTGAAACCCGCGCCATCCGTAGCCTGATATGGCAGGAAGCAAAGCATGCCTGGAAGCCCCGCCAGCTGAATGCATCCCTGTGCAAGTTTCACGCAACCGACCGGGCGCAGCATGTGGTCGAAATGGCGCTGGATCTCCTGGCCGATCACGGCAGCCTGCATGAACAGAGGATCGAAAAGATATTCCGGGATGTACGCCTGACCCGGATTTTCGAGGGCACCAATCAGATAAACCGCTTGTCGCTGATCGAGGACTGGCAGGAGCAACTGCTGCCGCTCGATTCACATAGCCCTATTGTTGGAGTTTGAAGCATGACCGCCTGGCGCCAAGACCCATTCTTTCAATACCCGCTGACACCGTTCCAGAGCTCGGAGGGCAACATCGACCTGCCCATTCTGTACTTCGACAATTCCAACTTCATGGCCCTCTTCAACGTCGAGTTCGACGCCGCCAATGCCTTCCTCAAGGATAAAGGGCTGACGGCCGTTCGCTTCGCCGGAGGCAAAGCGCTGGTGGCGGTTGGGTTCTACGAATACCGGGAAACGGCAATCGCCGACTACAACGAAGTCGGTGTCGCCATCGCCTGTGTTCCCAACGGCGTGAAGGCACCGCGACTGCCGCTGCTTTCGCTCTATCAGCCTTTGGACAAGCAACAGATTGGATTCCATGTGATCGATCTCCCCGTCACGACCCAAGCCGCATGCGTGGCAGGAAGAGAGGTCTGGGGGTACCCGAAGTTCGTTACGCCCATCGGATTTTCCCTGGATGCCAAGCGTTTCAGGGGAACAGTCAGTGACCCTGAATCCGGTGAGACTATGGTAGAGCTCTCAGGGGATCTGGGCTTCGGCATTCCGGCCCCTCAGTTGGATCTGGTTCTTTACTCGCACCACCAGGGGGAACTGCTGCGCACACTGATCAATACGCGCGGCGGTGGCAAAGCCTGCCTGCCAGGATCCCTGCGCCTGAAACTCACCAACAGCACCCATCCCATGGCGCGACGACTGGCCCAACTGGGGCTGAGCAATGCTGCACCGAAGATGGTTTTCCATAGCCACGGACTGCAACTGCGCCTGAATGCCGGAGCGAGTATTGCTTGAGCCGCCATGGGGGCGTTCGCCTGCTCTCGGCAATGGAGCCGCATCCCGAGGGATACGGCTCCGGATACTCTCGTCAGAAGGAGGCACCGAAGCTCAATGCAACGAAGTCACGATCCACGAACGGGTTAAAACTGCCCCCGAAAAAGTTGGTATACGACAGGTTTGCGGTATAGGCACTTCGGTAATCAGCGTCGAGGCCGATACTGATAGCCTTGGCCCCCTCGTTGAACACCGGGCCGTAGCCATCCACGTCGTGGGCCCATGACAGGTTGGGCTTAAGGTTGATGCCTGCGATCACGTCGCTGTACTCCCACACGGCACGAGTGCGATAGCCCCATGATGTGCTGGTGTAAAAGCCGTGGAAGCCATGAGCGGATGCCGCAGCAAGATTCGATGCGTCAGTTCCGTAGGGGGAGCCGTAGATGGAGTCGCGGCCATACCGGATCTCGCTCTGGTTTTCCAAGCCACCGATGTGGGTCACACCGACCTCTCCCACCAGGGTCAAACGATCCGCCCCCATCACTTGGTCGATGAAATGAATGAGAGTGGTTTGTGCCTGAGTCACTTCCTTGCGGACGTAGCCATGGTTGATGCCGTCAGCCTGAGCCAACCCACCGGCAAAGCCGGCGGTTGCAAACCCCTCGGCCACGCTCGTTGCCAGTTTGGCTGTCAGGTCGGTGGCGTTAATTTGCAATGGAAGGTTAGGCCGATAGCTCAGCTCACCTGACCAGGCTGTACCGGTTGGCAGGGTGGTGGAGAAGCTCAAGCCGTAGAGTTGAATATCTTCTGGATATTCAAAGAAGTACTTACCGCGGCCGAGCAGGATAGGAGCAGCCAAGGCTCCACCAAAGGTGGTCGCAGCAGCGGTGATATCCGCCGCATTGGCGTTCTGCATGCTCAGGTACGGCAACCGGCTGTGGTAGTTGATGAAGTAGGCCGCATACTCGGATTCATCCCCCATCCAGCGCAGGGCGGTACCGAACTGCCCTCCGTCGCGGGCGTCGCGGTCGCCGCCACGCGGTACGATTAGACCTTCCGTCTCTACCTGCACACCCAAGCTGGAGAGCATTGGCTGCAGGCCTGTTAGTGTGTTTACTGTAGTTGCGTCGAGTATGTGGTAATTATTGTCGCAGCCTTCGGCAACAACATCGGCGCTAGAAAAGAAGGTACCGCAGTTGTCGACCACGGTCTGATCCCATTCCAACTGATAGAAGGCTTCGGCGGACAGCCGATCAGTTAGGCTCTGCGAGGCATAAAGCATGTTTACCGGGATCAAACCTTCCTTGATTTCTGCTCCGGGCCGACGGAAGGCCGCGACATCAATCGGATTAACCGCATTGATACCACCCTGGATGAAGGTACTCTCGCCCCAGTTCACTACCTGCTTGCCTACGCGCAGGGTTCCGGGAAGATCGCCTAATGAGTAACTGTGGTAGAGGAAAGCATCGAGTAACTGTGCGCCCGATGATTGTGCAGCCTGCTTGCGGCCATGATCGCTAATGTCTTTCCATGGGCGGTGCTCATCCTTAAGTTCGAAGTCGTACCAATACTTCCCTCGTATGAATACGCCGGTATCACCGTACTTCAGTTCGAGGTCATGGATGCCCTTGAAGATCTTCGAGAAAGTCTCGCCCTTCTTGAAATTCAGTCGACCATCATCGGAGGTCTGGGTGAATCCTTTGCCACCGTTGGCGTTACCGACCAGGTCGGGGTCAGCTCCACTCACCGACCAACTTGCGCCAATTGACAACGAGGAGTCGAACTGCCCCTCGATCTCTCCTAGGTGAAAAGTTACAGCAGAGACCGAGGTGCTAATGAATGCCGAAAAGCCAATAACGAGCGAAAATTGCGCGGCGAATATCCTGGACTTCTTCATGCAATGAATCTCCTATTGTTATTTTTGTGCTTATGCCTTCAGTGGGGGATATTGGTCTGCGCGGCAATCTCTTGCCGCGAGGACTGATTGGACGTTATTCAACAGGATCGATTAAAGACAGATACGGAATAGCCTATTAGTTTTTAGGCTGGAGGTTTCGCCGTCATGCTTTAATTGGGACTCGAGCATAGTTACCTGCTCGAGTCTGCGCAAAGAAGACTAGCGGACCCCCGCGTTTCGCAGGGCAGCAGGAGTGAATTCGGATGCAGACAGGTCAATTCCGAACTCAATCCCATGTTTCTCCTCATTCTTCATGCCAATGGCAAGATATCGTCCGGAAACTAGGTCATTGAGCGTTTCGAACGTATACATGGGAACTTGTGCTTTGTAGTGCTGAATCAGCATGGCCTGACCAACTCGCCACAATTGACCGCGACCATCGTACTGCTCAGATACTGCGACCTGCCACGAGTCCTCATCTAGGAAAAAGCGGCGCTTGGCATAGATATGACGCTCCCCCGGCTTCAAGCTCGCCTCAACTTCCCAGACACGGTGAAGCTCATAGCGTGCAAGGTCTTGGTTGGTATGACCAGGTTTCACAATGTCGCTGTACTTAAGGCTTGGGGAATCGAGTTTGTAGTTGTTGTACGGTATGTAAAGCTCTCGCTTACCCACTAGGCGCCATTCATAGCGATTCGGGGAGCCGTTATACATATCGAAATTATCGGTTGTGGCGAGGCCGTCTGCAGCAGTGCCGGGGCCATCATAGGCAACCTGCGGTGCTCGACGTACACGTCTCTGGCCAGCGTTGTATTGCCAAGCCATGCGTGGCTGACTGACCTGATCGATAGACTCATGTACCAGCAGCACGTTGCCCGCTAAACGAGATGGCGAAATTACTCGTTGCGTGTAGTACAGCAACATGTTGGATGCTTTGCTCGTGTCCAGATCCTTCAACCCGTCAGGAAATCCTACTTTGTCTTCGAAGCGGACAACGGTGTAGTCGCCCGACGCCTGCGGAGTGACCTGAACAATGCTGCGATGTAGTGTGCGGCCCCGGTAGCGTGTGATGTGGTTCCAAACAGCCTCTAGACCGTTACGTGGAATTGGAAATGCATAGTAACGGCTCTCGGAGAAATTCTTCAGGCCATTACCGCCCTCGATGGCCTCGGTTTTTAAGGCGCTGGTCTTGATGGCTGCGTAAATATCTTCAGGCAAAGCGGTAGTGCGATGGCTCGGGTAGACAGGCATCCGATAGGTACTGGGATAGCGTTTGAACATCGCTAGTTGGCCTTCGGATAAGTTCGCTTTGTATTGCTCCACGTTCTCGGCGGTGATGGTGAACAGTGGCTTTTCACTCGCGAAGGGGTCACCGAGAAAGCCGTCTTTATTCTCTTGCCCTGCATCCTTCGGCAATCCACCAGTCCACTGGGGGATCGTGCCTGCGTCGTTGCCAGCCATTTCGGCTCCGGTTGGAGTGAGATCTTTACCCAGGCGAAGGGCTTCTTCGTTGGATACGGCAGCATTTGCGCTCAGGCCCCAAAGGCCAAATGACACAGCGCAAAGGAGACTTATTTTTATTTTCATATCGGTGGTTCTCCGAAGTTATTACCGGTCGGCGGCACTCTACTTTTTGCAGGCAAGAGTGCCTCACTGGAAAACTGTTGGTTGACCCAGCTCTCCTGTTGTAGTTATTGCCAGAGTTAGACTGCGCGATGGTTAGAAGCTATATCTGATGGCCCTCCCCGTAACACATACAAAGTTGATGGAGGCTACAAGGCCTTTAATTAGTAGCCCGACAGATTCTTGATAATGGCTCTACGCGTGCGCTGTGGCAGAAGTTTAGTCACGGCACGCATCAGCCGAGGACGCCAGGTATCAACTTCCCAATGAACGCCCCTTCGGTTCTGCACGGCGCTCCATACTGTTGCAGTTACGTCGCTGGCTTTGAGATGAATACCTACCGAGTCGACGATATTTCCATGTGCCGCATCCATCATTGGCGTAGCCACAAAATTTGGCATCACGTCACATACATAAATCCCGTATCGATCCCACTCGATATTCAAGGCCTCAGTAAATCCTTTTACCCAGAACTTACTGGCTGAGTATGAGGCCTCGCTTGGCACGCCATACTCCGAACTGAGGGAGCACATGTTGATCATCGCCGGCCGCGCGCTTTTCTTAAGGTACTGGAGCGCATGGAAAGCACCAATCTGTATCCCCTTGGCATTGACATCGGTGACCGCGAGGTGTTTCTCAAGAGTCACTTTCTCAAAATCATCGATGAAGGCTATGCCTGCGTTGTTGAACAGCACGTCAATGGCGCCACCGCTCTCGGACGCAAACTCACTCAACGCGGCGGCAAACTCATCAGATTGAGTAACATCTAGACGACGATAGAAATGACCTTCACCAAGTTTCTCTTTCAGCATGGCGAGGTCTTTCTCGCTGATGTCTGTCGCTGCGACTCGGTATCCCTGCTTAGCAAAAAACAAAGCCGTTTCGGCACCAATTCCTTTGCCTGCGCCCGTGATGAATATAGTAGGTTTATTGTTCATCCTAATGCCCTTGGGGGAGCCACTTAAGCGGAGCAGATTGGCTGCCTGCCCTCTAAGCTTGGCTGAGATTACTGAGTTAATTTGTCTGCGCAGTGCAGTTAAGTTTCTATCTTGCGGACCAGCGTCTGAATTCTTTTGTCGCGGTCTAAAGTCCAATCTGTGAGCAGATTGAAGATTCCACGAAGAATAGAAATGGGGATCCACCGGCGCGGACAGTTAATTCGGGCAGAACGAGTCTGAACCCCCTTGACGACTGCCTCCGCGATTCTCTCTGGCTGAATAGGCGCTCTCAACACACTTGGGTACGCCAACTTCACAAGCTCAGTGGCTTCTGCATTCCCCCCAAAAGCACTCTTGGCAATGGCAGTAGATACCCAACCTGGGTACAGAACACCTGCAGTAGCACCTGTCCCTGCCAGTTCAGCCCGTAGAGCGCGGCCGAACATCTCTACTCCAGCTTTGGACATGGCGTAGGGCGCATTCACCACCCCATTGACGAACGCATATACGGATGAAGTGACTAGGACATGGCCATTACGGGCGCAAATTTGGGGCAGGCACGCGCGCACCGTCCGCCAAACACCCAATAGGTCGACCTCAACGACTCGTTCGAATGTCGCTTCGTCCATATTTCTGATGGTCGTGGGCGGATCACAGGCGATACCCGCATTAGCGAACACGACGTCGACTCCGCCAAAGGTCTCTACAGCCCTCGCAACCGCTCGATCCAAATCTTCGCGGGAAGTGACGCTCGCGAACATCGCCAGAGTTCGGGGACCAAGCTCCGCTGCAAGCTCTTGGATAGCGTTTTCTGTTACGTCCAGCAGTACAACCTTCGCGCCGACGGCATGCATGGCTCGCGCGGTTGCGGCACCA
This sequence comes from Pseudomonas benzenivorans, assembly GCF_900100495.1. Classification (GTDB taxonomy): domain Bacteria; phylum Pseudomonadota; class Gammaproteobacteria; order Pseudomonadales; family Pseudomonadaceae; genus Aquipseudomonas; species Aquipseudomonas benzenivorans. The sequence continues at coordinate 53,485 of NZ_FNCT01000017.1, read as the reverse complement.
ATGCCGCCGCCCGCGCCAGTAATTAGTACGACCTTATCCTGCAAATTGAACATGTTCATATCTCGATATTGTTATTGTTGGGCAGACGGCGTTGGCGCCAAGTCATGCAGCGCGGAAGCGTGCGGCTTTGCGTGAGACGCGACGTTCTAGAAAAGAAATTTGCTTCTGGATGACATGTTCAAAGGCCTCTCCGACATAGATGTCGAAATGTCCTTCCTTGCACATATGGATTTCTGCGTCAGGAGCTCTTTTGGCATGACGCAAAGTGGGCCCGGTAGGTGCAACGCTATCTTCTTCGCAGATGCAGAATAAAATTGGGCAACGTAGCTTCGGGGTCTTTTTCCCCGGCCTGTAGAGCCCGATAGCCAGCGCAAATCGGGCAGCTACGTAATTCTTGAAAGGGTAGTTCGCGGGTACCAATCCAAGATACCCGGACTCCGCATCAGGAGCGGTCATAAGTGACGCAGACCACTTTGGCCCAGCTAATTTGACGGTTACAGGCCCAGCACCAATTAGAGAGCACGCCACGTCGGCGACACCCCGCGCAGTCAATTTGAGCGAAGTGAGCAGGTCTACCTTTAGTAATGACGCCAACCCGTCAGTAAAAGGGCACTGGGCTATCACGGCTGCGATTTTTGCATCAGCCGCTGCGGTGTAGATCACGTGCCCGCCGCTGAACGAAGTCCCCCATAGGACCACCTTTGCGGCATCCAAATCCTCGCGGGTTCGAGCATAGGCAACGGCTGAGCGCCAATCCTCCTGCTGACTCTTGATGTCCAGCAGCTGCCTAGGTTCGCCTTGGCTTGCACCAAAATTGCGGTAGTCGAACACCAAGCATGCGTATCCGGCCTCACAGAAGCGCTCGGCAAACGCGTCTAGGCGCATTTCTCGTATTCCACCCAGGCCGTGAGCCATCACGATGACAGGATGTGGCTTAGGTTGTTCTGGCAGGTACAGCCAAGCGGCGCACCTTGCGTCGCCGGATGGAAAAGAGACATCGAGACGTTGGGACATGGCGGATACCTTTGTTGTTTTTTTGATGCTATTCCACTTTTGGATGCACATACAATAACCAATCGTCGTGTATACTCGCGCCATGACAAATTCCACGCCCCCCACTCCCACTCCCACTCGCACCCAGCGCAAGGCTGAAGCCACGCGGCTAGCGATCATCCAGAATGCCGAAGCCTTGATTTTGGAGGGCGGAGCGGCCGCTTTGACTCTCGAAGCCGTTGCTGAACGAGCAGACATTGCGGTGCAGACCATCTACAACAGGATTGGCGGGCGATCAGCTTTGCTTATGGCTGTTGCTGAACGGGCCTTTGAGGAAAACAAGGTTTACATGGACGCCGCTTATGCGGCTGCCGGGACGCCCATGGAGCGACTTCGGATCGTTGCACAGGGTTATTTTCGCTTCGCTTGTGAGCGACCAAATGAGTTCCGCCTGCTCGCAGATCCTCCCAATGAGCCTGAAGCGGTAGCGCGAATGAGCGATTTGATAAGGCACCAGAACAGCAAGATGGAAGCAGCCTTACGCGATGGCATAGCTGACGGCACCATTGACCCCACGATAGACCCATGCCTGGCCGCCACCTCACTATGGGCAGCTGCAAATGGCATCCTGAGCTTGTCTTGGCGGGCGGATGCAACTCCTATCAGTCCAAACGAAATGGAGCAGTTGTGGACGCAATGGGTGAGCATTGTCATCAAGGGCATCGCCATCCGCCGTCCTTCATCAAAGAAGTGACTACCCCCGCTCCGGTAGACATCCCCGGCCTATGCTGAATCGCCTCTGCTTTTGTAGTCACTCGATGACCGCTTCTGGCCGCTTCCTGCCCATCAGGATAGGCCGAACCCAGCAATTTACGGCCCGCTCAATTCGACGTTACCGATTGCTGCCTCCCTTCGGGCTTGCCCATCGCCCCTCGCCGGGCTAGAGTTCGCCGGTCACGGTCAATCCCGTGGCCGGGAGTCGAAACCCGTGTTTTGTCTGAGGCGCGACAGCGCCATAGCTGAGTAGCCGGCGCTTTTTTTGTGCCCGGCTACCGCATTTCTATGGTGGGCCGTGCGGGGCAGGCTTCGGCCTGGCCGGTTCCCTCGGACGCCGGTATTTCGACCCCCGTACGGTCCGCCACCCAACCGAGTCGAAACGAGAGGTTGGCGGCTCCTTAAATAGTTCGAGGAGCATAAGGAAAATGCGCTATCCACCTTTTACCCAAGGGCTCCACCTTGGGCAGTTCGTCTTGTCGTTTATCTCCAGCCTGGAGGTGCGCCATGACTAGATCCAACCCCGCTGTTATCCCCTTCCCGAAACGCTTCGAACCGCTCGACTGCCTCGGTGGCCCTGTCTGCCACTTCCAGGCGGCGGCCGAGTTGCGGGTGGCGATGTTACACAAGTTGTTCTCGATTCTGGCTCGCTCGGAGGCGAACACCTCCACCGCAAAGGACTTGCACGAGCTATGTCAGGGCGCCCGCGAGATGCTCAACGACGTGGTGGTGCTGTACCGCAGTTCGCTGGCGCAATCCGCCGGGAGGGCTGCCGATGAATAAGCCCAGCACCAGCTACCTGCCGACCCACGACGGCCATCGCGGCGCGGTGATCAAGTGGCCGGTGAACTGTCATCAGGCCTTCGACAAGGGCGTGGCCAGCGCTCAAACCTGGCTGAGCAACGACAACACCGGCTGGCTCTGGGCCAACCTGATTCTCGAGCGTGACGCACTGCCCCCTGGGGCGCAGCGGCGGGCCTTCGAGATCGGTTTCCTCAGCCGGGTGCACCAGCGCCTGTGCTCGCCCTACGGCGGCAATCACCAGGCGCGGAAAACCTGTTTGCAGCTGTAACCAAGCAGGGCGGGCTGGCCGTTGGGCGAGCCCGTCCTGCCTCGATTCGGGCCCCTGTCACCCTGCCCTGTCGGGCATCGACAACGACCTGCAGGCGCCGGGCTTCGACGGCCGCGAAGCCCTCGACAACCCCTAGCGCTTGGCCATCGAACCGGTCAGCGAATCCCGCGACCTCGACGCCCTGACCGACTAGCCCGGCTACCTGGCCTGTGGCCCGGCCGGCAAGGGCGTGAACGGTCTGCTCTACGCCATCGAGCAGGACAACTCGGGCACGCCTCTGATCCGCCCAGTGCCCGCAGCTCGACTGCCTCCTATTTCGTTAACACGCATGGTTTCTAAAGCCTGTGTCCCGATCACGTGATGTATTGCCAGACGCGATTTGCTCCCCTCTCCCTAACCCTCTCCCCAGAGGGGCGAGGGGACTAATCAGCGTAAGCCGTATAATCGTGCAACATAGCCTTTCTAAAGCGCTCCCCCAGCCTCAGGACGCGCCATCGTCAACCGCCTTTTTCGTCATTGCGCGCCAGCCGCTGCAGGATGATGGCCGCCACGCGCCGGCTGGACGGCAGGAAGGTGTGGACGATGGGAAGCTGAACCTGATCGCTGAGCCAGTCGGCGCTCACCTCGGCGATGGACACCACGCCGTCGTTCGCTTCCCCGCGAAACGGGCTGCGCTCCAGCGGCAGGCCGCGCACGCCAACGATGCCTGTGGTCGGCACCGGCACCGGGCCGATCTCGGCCATGCGCGCCGGCGAGCCGAGCAGTTGCCCGCAGTCCCGGGTCAGCACGCGGTACAGCGGATTGCCGGCGAGCCGCTGCGCCAGCAGCGCCGGGCGCAGCGGCGAGCCCAGCAGGAACAGGTGGCGAGGCCGCCGGGTTGCCGCCGGCAAGCGGTTGACCGCCGCCCTGAGCAGGACACCGCCCAGGGAGTGGCCGATCAGCACGTAGTCGCCGCGCTCCGCCAGGCGCGCGATTCGCACGACCAGCCGGCGCTCGATGGCGGCGAAGTCTTCCAGGCTGGCGCTGTAGCCGAAGCTGCAGGTCTTGAGGCCCGCGCGCCGCAGGTGTCGAAGCAGCCGCCAGCCCGATAGCGGCGAACGGCCCATGCCGTGGACGAAAAGCGCCTGCATGACTTTCTCCCGATTGGCTAAGGCGCAGCTTGCCAGGAAGGCCATATGCGGATAAGCCCCGGCGCAATCCGGGGGTAACTCATAGGGGCGCCAAATAGCTCCCGGATTGCGCTGCGTTTATTCGGGCTACGGAGCTACACAGCTCTGGTAGGCCGGATGCAAGACGGGAATCGCCCCCGGATTGCATCCGGGCTACGGACTCAGCCAACGGCGCAGGACTCGTAGGAGGCGCGCCCCCGCGGCGAATGCAGCCCGCAGGGCTGCCAGGCTATGGCCCGGCAAAAAGCCAAAGCATCGCCCCGAGGTCGGGCCTCCCACGGATGCGTAGATCATTCGGGCTTGCGTAGGAACATAGGATCTACGGGCCTACGTAGCCAGGGATTTTCGCGGCCAAGAACTCGGCGTCCCCGCCCCTCCCACAAACAGCAGTCCGCGAGTGGCCCCGGGTTGCAGCCGGGCTTTGGGGCACCGCGCATGGCCGTGATCGAGCGGTTTCGCGGGCATGGCCCGCTCCTACAGGATGGAGCATCGCGGACATGGACTGGGCGTCCCCGCCGCTCCTACAGGATGGATTGGCGTGTTGCCGCCGCGGACTGGGCGTCCGCGGTTACTCCGCGCCGCGCAGGCGCTTGGGGGTCAGGCCGAGGTAGCGGCGCATGGCGGTGGTCAGCGCGCTCTGGCTGGAGAAGCCGCATTCTTCGGCGATGCGGATCAGCGGCAGGGGGCTCTCGCGCAGCAGGCGGGCGGCGCGGTCGAGGCGGGTTTTCAGCAGGTACTGGTGCGGGGTCAGGCCGACGCTGTCCTTGAACTGCGCATGGAAGTGACTGGGGCTGAGGCAGACCACCTGGGCCAGCTCGGCGACGCTGATGCGCCGCGCCAGGTGCTCGCCGATGTAGCCGTCCAGGCGTTCCAGGTTGAGCGGGCCGGGCGCCCGACCGGGCTGCTCGCCGAACAGCCGCAGGTGCAGCGCACGCAGCAGCACGCCGCCGAGCGAGCGGGCCAGCAGCGGGTCGCTGCCGTAGCGCTCGAGTTCGGCGCCGGCGTAGCTGAGCAGGTTCTGGAAATCCGCATCCAGCTGCGGGTAACGCGGGATCTCGAACAGGTGGGTGAGCAGCGCCAGGTCTTCGCTGGAGGTGCCCTGCTCGTTCAGGTCGATGATCAGCATGCGGTTGTCGCCCATGCCGGCGAACTGGTGGTCGGCATCGCCCGGCACCAGGCAGGCGCGCATGCGGCAGACCTCGCCCCCGCGGCCGTTGACCTCGAACTCCGCGCGCCCGGTCAGCGACAGCACCAGCTGGTGGTGGTCGTGGGTGTGTTCGTGGGCCTGGTCGTCCAGGCGCAGCAGGCGGGCGTTGAGCATTGCGCAGGCAATTCCGGGTGGGAATGTCGGCACTTTAACCAGTTGCACGGGCCGCCGTCATCCCCGCCGACCAGCGGCTGGCCGGAATCGTGCGGTCTCCTGCAGAGCCCGTCGCGCGGGAGCAGCACAGCCCCGCAGCCCGCATCGTTCACGGCAGCCGACAGCCGGCGCGCACGGGCCACGCACCAAAACGGGCAGGCCTGTCGACACATGCACAACCATGGCGCGCCGCGCTGCCCCCTGGCGGTGCAGAGCCCTCGTAAACCGGGGTTTTCGGCAACTGGCAGGAGAGTTGCTAACCCCCCCTTCTACATCCGCGTTGGCACGTCCCGCCCCCTAGGAGCTACCCCATGGAACTCAGCATTGCCCTGGCCTTGGCACTGGGTCTGTTTCTGCTCGGCCAGTGGCTCACCCGCCGCGCCGCGCGCCGTCATCGGCAGGCCATCGCCCAGTTGGAAAGCAGCACCCTGCAGCGCGCCCTCGACCTGCTGCAAGCCTTGCAGAAACACCGCGGCCTGGGGGCGCAGCCGGATATCGCCAGCGTCAGCCAGCGCAACGTCCTGGCGCGCCAGCTCGACCAGCTCTGGCTGAACTGGCCGGGCCCCAGCCTGCAACTGCCGCCGCTACAGCAGGACTGGCCGCAGCTGCGGCGCAATCCGGCCGATTTCGAGGCGCATTGCCGGATGATCGAGGGCCTGCTGGCGGTCATCGAGCAACTCGAAGCGCGCCTGTGCCTATACGACACGCCGGCGCTGCACGGTTTGGGGCAGGCCTGCCGCGGCCTGGAAGACCTGGCGCGCCTGCGCGGGCTGGCGGTGCGCGCCGCCAACTACCGGCGCTGCCCGGCCGGCCTGCAACTGCAGATACGCCTACTCTGCCAGCGCCTCGACGATCCCGCCGCCAGCGAACCGCTGCACAGCCTGCTGCAGCAACTGCAACGGAACCTGGTCGACGCCCCCCAGCCGCGCCTGGCGCCCAGCGACTGCTTCGCCCTGCTCACCCCGCTGATCGATGAGCGCTTGCACGGTTTGCGCCGCGCTCTCGCTGGCAGCATTGTCCCGGTCTGATTGAAATACACCCGGCGCCGCCCCATGTAGCATTCAATGTGCAACAGCAGGTGCCGCATGAACGATCAGCAAGACATCGAAATCGCCGCAGAACAATCCAGCCCGAGCAGCCAGAGCCTGGCGCTGCCCGACCAGCAGTTGCCGGACAAGCTCTATGTGATCCCGGTGCACAACCGCCCGTTTTTCCCCGGCCAGGTGCTGCCGGTGATCGTCAACCCGGAGCCCTGGGGCACGACCCTGGAACGCGTGGCCAACACCGCGCACCAGTGCCTGGCATTGTTCTATATGGATAGCCCGACGGCCGACGCCGGCGGCTTCGATCCGGACAGCCTGCCCGAGCACGGCACCCTGGTGCGGGTGCACCATGCCACGAAAGAGGGCGGCAAGCTGCAGTTCGTCGCTCAGGGCCTGACCCGCGTGCGCATCCGCGGCTGGCTCAGCCGCAAGCCGCCATACCTGGTGGAAGTCGACTACCCGAAGAGCCCGGCCGACCCGCGCGACGAGGTCAAGGCCTACGGCATGGCGCTGATCAATGCGATCAAGGAACTGCTGCCGCTCAACCCGCTGTACAGCGAGCAACTGAAGAACTACCTGAACCGCTTCAGCCCCAACGATCCCTCGCCGCTGACCGACTTCGCCGCCGCGCTGACCAGCGCCCCCGGCCGTGAATTGCAGGAAGTGCTGGACTGCGTGCCGATGCTCAAGCGCATGGAGAAGGTGCTGCCGCTGCTGCGCAAGGAGGTCGAGGTCGGGCGCCTGCAGAAGGAGTTGTCGGAGGAGGTCAACCGCAAGATCGGCGAGCGCCAGCGCGAGTTCTTCCTCAAGGAACAGCTGAAGGTCATCCAGCAGGAACTGGGCCTGAGCAAGGACGACCGCAGCGCCGATGTCGAGCAGTTCGAGCAGCGCCTGGCGGGCAAGACCCTGCCCGAGCAGGCGCGCAAGCGCATCGACGAGGAGCTGGGCAAGCTGGCGATCCTCGAGACCGGCTCGCCGGAATACGCGGTCACCCGCAATTACCTGGACTGGGCCACCGCCCTGCCCTGGGGCATCTATGGCAAGGACCGGCTCGACCTCAAGCACGCGCGCAAGGTGCTCGATGCGCACCACGCCGGGATGGACGACATCAAGGCGCGGATCGTCGAGTTCCTCGCGGTCGGCGCCTTCAAGGGCGAGATCGCCGGCAGCATCGTGCTGCTGGTCGGCCCGCCGGGCGTGGGCAAGACCAGCATCGGCAAGTCCATCGCCGAATCCCTCGGCCGGCCGTTCTACCGTTTCAGCGTCGGCGGCATGCGCGACGAGGCGGAGATCAAGGGCCACCGCCGCACCTACATCGGCGCCCTGCCCGGCAAGCTGGTGCAGGCGCTGAAGGAAGTCGAGGTGATGAACCCGGTGATCATGCTCGACGAGATCGACAAGCTCAGCAGCAGCTACCAGGGCGACCCGGCCTCGGCGCTGCTGGAGACCCTCGATCCGGAGCAGAACGTCGAGTTCCTCGACCACTACCTGGACCTGCGCCTGGACCTGTCCAAGGTGCTGTTCGTCTGCACCGCCAACACCCTGGATTCGATCCCCGGGCCGCTGCTCGACCGCATGGAGGTGATCCGCCTGTCCGGCTACATCACCGAGGAAAAACTCGCCATCGCCAAGCGCCACCTGTGGCCCAAGCAGCTGGCCAAGGCCGGCGTGCCGAAGCAGCGCCTGTCGATCAGCGATGCCGCGCTGAAGGGGCTGATCGAGGGCTATGCCCGCGAGGCCGGGGTGCGCCAGCTGGAGAAGCAGTTGGGCAAACTGGTGCGCAAGGCGGTGGTCAAGTTGCTCGATGCACCGGAGAGCAAGATCAGGATCGGTTCGAAAGACCTCGAGGACTACCTCGGCATGCCGGTGTTCCGCAGCGAACAGGTGCTCTCCGGGGTCGGCGTGATCACCGGCCTGGCCTGGACCAGCATGGGCGGCGCCACCCTGCCGATCGAGGCGACGCGCATCCACACGCTGAACCGCGGCTTCAAGCTCACCGGCCAGCTCGGCGAGGTGATGAAGGAATCGGCGGAGATCGCCCACAGCTACATCAGCTCGCACCTGAAGCAGTTCGGCGGCGAGCCGGGCTTCTTCGACCAGGCCTTCGTCCACCTGCACGTGCCGGAAGGCGCCACGCCGAAGGACGGCCCCAGCGCCGGGGTGACCATGGCCAGCGCGCTGCTCTCGCTGGCGCGCAACCAGCCGGCGAAGAAAGGCGTGGCGATGACCGGCGAGCTGACCCTCACCGGCCAGGTGCTGCCGATCGGCGGGGTGCGCGAGAAGGTCATCGCCGCGCGGCGGCAGAAGATCTTCGAACTGATCCTGCCGGAGGCCAACCGCGGCTCCTACGAGGAACTGCCGGACTACCTCAAGGAGGACCTGACCGTGCACTTCGCCAAACGCTACAGCGATGTGGCCAGGGTGTTGTTCGGTTAGTGCACCTGTAGATCGTATGTTTATGCGCAAGCCGCGCCGGACGTAGGAGCGGCGGGGACGCCCAGTCCCATGGCCGCGATAGAGCCCGCCCGCAAAAAAGCATCGCGGGCATGGCCCGCTCCTACGGAGCCCCTGAGCCCCTGAGCCCCTGAGCCCCGTAGCCCGGATGCAATCCGGGCTACGGAAGCCCAGAGCGGGTTACGCCTCACGCTCCTCAACGGCTATGCTGGCAGGCGTTTGCCGACCACAGGAGCCCACCATGATCACTGTCCACCGCCTGTTGCTGCCGCTCGGCCTCGCCCTGTTGACGGCCTGCGCGCAGAAACCGACCAGCGTGACCCTGCAGCAGAGCCAGCAGAGCCGCTGCCCGATGACGCTGCACGGCGGCCAGCAATTGATCCTGACCCTGCCCAGCAACCCCACCACCGGCTTTCGCTGGGTGCTTCGCGATGCCGCCCCCGGCGTGCTGCAAAGCCTCGGACCGGAGGTCTACAGCAACCCGGAAGACGCCGGCCTGGTCGGCAGCGCCGGGCAGTCGACCTGGCGCTTCCAGGCCCGGCAGGCCGGCGAAGGCCGCCTGCTGCTGACCTACCAACGCCCCTGGGAAACCGGCGTAGCGCCGGCGAAGACCTTCGACTGCGCGGTCAGGGTCAAGTAAGCGCCGCGGCGCCGAGCGCTCGACCAGCCACTGCTAATTACCCCATGGCCGGGCCGATGCCGCGCCCCAGACGGCCTGCTGCGTGCGTTTTTTTCCAGCCGCATTCCCACCCCGGACGGCTTGCCATATCCGTCCAGTAACACTTCGACGTCCGCTCGGCTGTTACAGCAACGGAACAGCAGATTCCGACTAGATTAACTGGTAGGCATGGGCGGTATCCGACTGAACGGGAGGACGACATGGCAGTCCGTTGGCGTGAAGCTGTAGTAGTCGTGACGTTGGTCTGTTTGAACGGATGCGGCAGCCTGTTACCCAGCGAACGAGCCGAGGTTCAGTCGCCGTTCATCGACTACCTGGATGCGGAAATGCGCTATTCCCAGGCGATTCCCGGGGTGACCAAGCGCCCGGAACTGTTTTCCCTGGGCTTCGACCCGCTGACCCAGGGCAACGGCAAGATGCTCTCGTTCATCGACGTGCGGCTGATGTTCGTGCAGCCGAATATCCCCATCAACTACCTGCCGGACGGTCTGGTGCAATGCCTGGAGGCCAAGGATCGGTGCGTCGGCTACGCCTTCGAGTTCACCAAGACCGACACCCAGCGGGTCGGCAGTTTCTGGGCCGACATCTTCAACTTCCGCAAGCAGCGCGCGTTGCAAGGCTGGTCGTTCCGCGCGGTGTTCGTGCTGGTCGACGACACCCTGGTGCACAAGGTCAGCAACGGCGAGCCGAACATCCGCCGCTTCGAGGTCAAGCGCAACCCGCTGGGCCCGCTACAGGGCGCCGGCGAATACTTTTCCGATCAATTGAAGTAATCGCGGTTTGGTTGAACGCCACACTTGGCTAAAATGCCGGGCTTTTCTCGCCCCTTCGGAAGCACCGTGAGCAAACAGCCCGACCGCCTCTTCGCCCAGCCCCTGGCCCAGGTGCCGGACTTCGTCTTCAACGAGGACGTGGTGCGGGTGTTCCCGGACATGATCAAGCGCTCGGTGCCCGGTTACCCGACCATAGTCGAGAACATCGGCGTGCTGGCCGCCCGGTTCGCCCAACCGCACAGCGTGCTGTATGACCTCGGCGCCTCCCTCGGCGCGGTGACCCAGGCGCTGCGCCGCCATGTGCAGGTCGAAGACTGCCGGGTGATCGCGGTGGACAACTCCAGCGCCATGGTCGAACGCTGCCGCGAATACCTGCACGCGCAGGACTCGATGTTCCAGGAACTGTTGCCGGTCGAGGTGATCGAGGCCGACATCCTCGCCCTGGAGTTCCAGCCGGCCTCGCTGGTGGCGCTGAACTTCACCCTGCAGTTCATCCAGCCGGATCGCCGGCTGGAGCTGCTCGGGCGCATCCGCCAGGCGCTGCTGCCCGGTGGCGCGCTGATCCTCTCGGAGAAGCTGCGCTTCGAGGATGCCGAGCAGCAGGCCCTGCTCGGCGACCTGCATATCGCCTTCAAGCGCGCCAACGGCTACAGCGAGCTGGAAATCGCCCAGAAGCGCAGCGCCATCGAGAAGGTGATGCTGCCGGACAGCCTGGAACAGCACCGCGAGCGCCTACTGGCCGCCGGCTTCAGCAAGGTGGTGCCCTGGTTCCAGTGCCTTAACTTCGCCTCGTTGATCGCCCTGCCATGATCCACCGCCTCGCTCTCGACGCCCTGCAGCAGCAACTGGCGGGCACCCCGCTGCAAGACTGGTCGGCCGGCCTGCCCGGGCAGATCGACGCCAAGCTGGCGATCGGCCATGGCGACCTGCAACGCTGGTACGGCGCCGTGCACGCGCTGCCGGCGCTGCAGGTCGAACACCAGGAACTGCGCCAGCGCTTCAGCTTCGACGGCCCCTGCGACGCGCCGGCCCGGGCGGCACTGAAAAACGCCCTGCAAGGGCTGATCCCCTGGCGCAAGGGGCCGTTCGAATTGTTCGGCGTGCAGGTCGACAGCGAATGGCGCTCGGACTGGAAGTGGCAGCGCGTCGCCCCCTACCTCGACCTGGCCGGCAAACGCGTGCTGGATGTCGGCTGCGGCAACGGCTACTACATGTGGCGCATGCTCGGCGCCGGCGCCGACAGCGTGGTCGGCATCGACCCCAACTGGCTGTTCCTCTGCCAGTTCCTGGCGATCAAGCACTATCTACCCGAGCTGCCGGCCTGGCACCTGCCGCTGGCCTTCGAGGAGCTGCCGGCCAGGCTGCAGGGCTTCGACACGGTGTTTTCCATGGGCGTGCTGTACCACCGCCGCTCACCGATCGACCACCTGCTGGATTTGAAGGACTGCCTGGTCAAGGGCGGCGAACTGGTGCTGGAGACCCTGGTGGTGGAAGGCGATGCCCAGCAGGTGCTGGTGCCGGAGGACCGCTACGCGCAGATGCGCAACGTCTGGTTCCTGCCCTCGGTACCGGCGCTGGAGCTGTGGCTGCGCCGTGCTGGCTTCGTCGAGGTGCGCTGCGTGGATGTCAGCACCACCTCGGTGGAGGAACAGCGCGCCACCGAGTGGATGCGCTTCCAGTCGCTGCCGGAGTTCCTCGACCCGGCCGACCACAGCCGCACCGTCGAAGGCCTGCCGGCGCCGACCCGCGCCGTGCTGGTGGCGCGCAAGCCCTGACCGGCCTGAGAACAGAGGCAACCTCAGGCGCCTCTGTTCTGCCGACGGCGTTCGGCAAACCGAGCGGCAATCACCCCCAAGCGCTCCCGCGCGCCATCCTCGACGGCCCTACGGAAGCTGCCAAGGCGGGCAGCCCCGCTCGCCTCGTCCTCCAGCAAGCGGCGCATCTGCCGCCGCCAGCGCCAGGCCGCCCACCAGTCGGCGATCAGGTTCTGCAGGTCGAGCGGCCACATTGCCGGCATATAGAACTCGGGCATTGGCGCGCGCCGCTTGCCTGCAGGATTTGAAGTTTTCATGACGCATCCTCCAGTCCATCCCCGGCACTCGCCGGGCTTGCGATGAGGATGAATCGCGCCTATCGTTCAGACAAACGACAAATTTAAAACAACTGGTTAAGTAATATTTAACAAACTATGAACGCTCCGATCCCCACTCCCCTACCGTTGCTGGAAAGCGATGTGCTACGAACCTTCGTCGGCATCGCCGACGGTGGCAGCTTTACCCGCACGGCCAATCAGGTGCACCGCACCACTGCCGCGGTCAGCCTGCAGATCAAGCGCCTGGAGGAGACCCTCGGGCACAAGCTGTTCGTCCGCGAGGCGCGACGGGTCAGGCTGACTGCCGAGGGCGAGCTGTTGCTGGGGTACGCCCGGCGCCTGCTCAAGCTCAACGAGGAAGCGGTGGCGCACTTCCTTGTACCGTCGCTGACCGGCAAGGTGCGCTTCGGTACACCGAACGACATCGGTGACCGGGTGTTGCCTGGCGTGCTCACCCTGTTCGCCCGCAGCCATCCGGGCGTGGAAGTCGAGGTCAACGTCGGGCGCAGCGTGGAGCTGGTGGCGAAGCTGGATGCCGACGAGCTGGACCTGACCCTGATCAACGCCGGCAACGACGGCCTGGATGACTCCAGAGGCGAAGTCATCTACTCGGAGGAGTTGGTCTGGGCCGGCCGCGACGGTGGCCTGGCGGTACAGCGCTCGCCGCTGCCCCTGGCCCTGGCCAATGCCGGCTGCGCCTGGCGGCGCACCGCGCTCGACGCGCTGGATCGCCAGGGCATTAACTACCGTATCGCCTATTCCTGTGAACAGTGTGCCGGCCAGGAGGCGGCAATGATCGCCGACCTGGCCATAGCCCCCTTCCCGCGCAGCCTGGTCAGGCCGCCCTTGCGCCGACTCGGTGCGGAACAGGGGCTACCACCCCTGGGCGAGTACCACATCAAATTGCTGCACGGTCATCAGCGCAGCGAGGCCATCGACGCGCTCGCCGCGCAGATGGCGCAGGTTTTCGGCAGCCAGCCCCGCTAGGGTGGAGAACCGCACAGCGTTTTCCACCCGCCATCACCCGCGCTGGGCCGCCGCTACTATCAGCGCTTTCATCTCCGCCACCGCCTGCTTGAAGCCGACGAACAGGGCATGCGCGACCAGAGCGTGGCCGATGTTCAGCTCGTTGATCCCGGCGATCGCCGCCACCGGCTCGACGTTGTGGTAGTGCAGGCCATGGCCGGCGTTGACGATCAGCCCATGGGCCAGGCCGCAGGCCACGCCGTCGCGGATCCGCGCCAGCTCCTTGGCCGCCTCGACCGGTGTGTGGGCATCGGCGTAGCGCCCGGTATGCAACTCGATGGCCGGCGCGCCGACGCGCTTGGCGGCCTCGATCTGCCGCTCGTCCGGGTCGATGAACAGCGACACCTCGCAGCCGATCCGGCTCAGGCGCTCGACCGCGGCGCGAATCCGCGGCTCCTGCCCGGCGACATCCAGGCCGCCCTCGGTGGTCAGTTCCTGCCGAGTTTCCGGCACCAGGCAGACGTGCTCGGGGCGGATGCTTTCGGCGAAGGCGAGCATCTCTTCGGTGACGCCCATCTCGAAGTTCATCCGGGTCTGCAGCACCTCCTTGAGCAGCCGCACGTCGCGCTCCTGGATGTGCCGGCGGTCTTCGCGCAGGTGCACGGTGATGCCGTCGGCACCGGCCTCTTCGGCATCCAGCGCGGCTTTCACCGGATCGGGGTAGCGGGTGCCGCGGGCTTGGCGCAGGGTCGCCACATGGTCGATGTTCACACCCAGCAAAATACGATTGGCATCAGTCACGCGGTGGCTCCTTGAGCGTCATGAAGAGTTCGCGGCTGACCAGCGGTCGACCGCCTAAGTGGGGGGCCAGGGCCTGGCGCATCAGGCGCTTGGCCGCCGCCAGGGCGCCCGGCGCGCTCCAGTCGGCCTCGGCCATGGCCAGCAGCTCGGCGCCCAGGAACACCCCCGGCTGCAACTGCCCGACCGGCTCCAGGCCGGCATCGACCTGCAGGCGATAGAGGCCGCCGGCGGCGATGGGCTGACCGTGCGCATCCCTGTCCAAGGCGAAACCATAGCCCAGCTCGTCCAGCAAGCGCCATTCGAAGGCGCGCAGCAGGGGCTCCAGCGCCCGGCCCTGGGCCAGCGCCAGGACGGTCATGGCGTAGTGCTCGAAGACGATCGGATGCGGGTCCTCCGCCGGCAGCAGGCGGATCAGCAGCTCGTTGAGGTAGAGGCCGCTGAACAGCGCTTCGCCACTGAGCAGGTTGGCGATGCCGGCGGCCTCCAGGCGAGCGACGTTCTTCAGCTCACCGCGCCCGCGGAACTCCACCTCCAGCGGCACGAAGGGTCGCGCCAGGGTACCGGCCTTGCCGCGCGCACCGCGCAGCACCGCACGCAGGCGGCCTTGCGGGGTGAGGAAGTCGACCAGCGCGCTGCTTTCCCGGTAGGCGCGGCTGTGCAGGACATAGGCGGGCTGGCTGAGCGGAAGCATGGCGGCTGTGCACTCGGAATGACGGGCGCCGGGATGCGCCCGAGCGCGGCTTAGATGTCGTCGTAACCCAGCGAGCGCATGGCGCGTTCGTCGTCCGACCAACCGCTTTTGACCTTGACCCAGAGGTTGAGCATGACCTTGGAGTCGAACATCACCTCCATGTCCTTGCGCGCCTCCTGGCCGATGCGTTTGATGCGCTCGCCCTTGTCGCCGATGATGATCTTCTTCTGCCCCTCGCGCTCGACCAGGATCAGCGCATGGATGTGCAGGATGCGCCCTTCGCGCTTGAATTCCTCGATCTCCACGGTGATCTGGTAGGGCAGCTCGGCGCCCAGCTGGCGCATGATCTTCTCGCGTACCAGTTCGGCGGCGAAGAAGCGGCTGGAGCGATCGGTGACCTGGTCTTCCGGGAAGAAGTGCACGCCTTCCGGCAGGCGCTCGCCCACCAGCTTCTCCAGGACATCGAGGTTGTGCCCGTGCTGGGCGGAGATCGGCACGATCTCGGCGTTCGGCAGTTGCTGGGCGAGCCACTCCAGGTGCGGCATCAGCTCGGCCTTGTCCTCGATCCGGTCGGTCTTGTTGATCGCCAGGATCACTGGGCCCTGCACGTACTGCACGCGCTCCAGGACCATCTGGTCCTCGTCGGTCCAGCGGGTGCGGTCGACCACGAAGATCACCACATCGACGTCCTTCAGCGCCGCCGAGGCGTTCTTGTTCATGTAGCGGTTGAGGGCTTTCTCGCTGTGCTTGTGCAGGCCGGGGGTGTCCACGTAGATCGCCTGCACCTCGCCCTCGGTCTTGATCCCGAGCATGTTGTGCCGGGTGGTCTGCGGCTTGCGCGAGGTGATCGCGAGTTTCTGCCCGAGGATGTGGTTGAGCAGCGTCGACTTGCCCACGTTGGGCCGGCCGACGATGGCGACATAGCCACAGCGTGTTGCGGGTGAATCAGTCATGGCCATTCTCCACACCCAGGGCAATCAAGGCGGCGGCCGCGGCGACCTGTTCGGCGATGCGGCGGCTGGCGCCCTGTCCCAGGGTCTTGTCATTCAATAGGGTGACCTGACATTCGACGACGAATGTCCGGCAATGCGGCTCGCCCTGGATGTCCACCACCTCATAGCGCGGTAGCTCGCAGGCACGCGATTGCAGAAACTCCTGCAAGCGGGTTTTCGGGTCCTTGTTGGTGTCGACCAGGGTCAGCCCATCCAGCTCGTTGGTCAACCAGGCGAGTACCCGCTCGCGCGCCGCGTCCATGCCGGTATCCAGGTAGATCGCGCCGATCAGCGCTTCCAGGGCATCGGCGAGAATCGATTCGCGGCGAAAACCGCCGCTCTTCAGTTCGCCCGAACCGAGGCGCAGGTATTCGCCCAGGTCGAAGCCGCGGGCCAGGATGGCCAGGGTCTCGCCCTTCACCAGGCGCGCGCGCAGGCGCGACAGCTGGCCTTCGCGCGCCTGCGGGAAGCGCTCGAACAGCGCCTCGCCGGCGACGAAGTTGAGAATCGCGTCACCGAGGAACTCCAGGCGCTCGTTGTTGCGCCCGGCGAAACTGCGGTGGGTCAGCGCCAGGACCATCAGGTCCTGGTCTTTGAACTTGTAGCCGAGCTGGCGCTCGAGGCGGTCTAACGAAGCAGTCACGGGGTACGCACGCGGAATTCTTTGTCGAAACGCGCGACCAGATCGAGGTTCTCGATCAGCGGTTCACGCCTTTCGTACTTCAGGTGGGCAACAAACTCGTTGTTCTCGACCTTCACCTTCAGCACTTCCTTCAGATTCAGGTCGCGGATGCTGTTGACCTCCATGCCTCTGCCGACATGGCCATAGAAGTCGCCAACCGTACGGATATCCATGGTCTGGTCGGTTTCCACCGAGGTGATGATCTTTTCCATCGACATGTAGTCGAGGTAATGCGGCAGCATCTTGAATACCGTGCTGGCGAAGAACGCCACCACCGCCAGCACGACCAACCAACTCAGTATCGATAAGCCTTTCTGCGAACGCGCAAATGTCATGTTTGCCCCCAAGTTCGACGTGATGTGAGTGCCCAGCGGGCTCAGACTATATATAGCGTGTGGCGGCGCATTGAACAGCGCCGCACTTATTCTATGAACTCAGGCGCGAAACGTCAGTGAATCAGCCCGACGCGGGAGAAATTAGGCAGGTTTCGCAGCTTCGGATCCGGCCAGCTCATCCAGATGGCGAAGGCTTTGCCGACGATATTGCGGTCCGGCACCATGCCCAGCAGCTCCTTGGGAATCCGCGGATCGTTCCAGTAGCGGCTGTCGTTGGAGTTGTCGCGGTTGTCGCCGACCATGAAGTAGTGCCCTTGCGGCACCACCCACTCGCGCCCCGGCTCGATCCGGTAACGGTTCATTTCCTTGCGGATCAGGTGCTCGACTTCGCCCAGGCGTTCCTCATAGAGCGCCACGCTGCCAAGGCTGCCCGGCTCTTCGCCGAGCAACTGCTGGGCCACTGGCTGACCATTGATGAACAGCCGCTTGTCGCTGCCATAGCGGATGTGGTCGCCGGCCAGCCCCACCACACGCTTGATGTAGTTGATGTTCGGATCGCTCGGGTAGCGGAACACCATGACATCGCCGCGCTGGGGGTCGTCCACCTCGATCACCTTGGTGTCCAGCACCGGCAAGCGAATGCCGTAGGCGAACTTGTTGACCAGGATGAAGTCGCCCACTTCCAGGGTCGGCTTCATCGAGCCGGACGGAATCTGGAACGGCTCGACCAGAAAGGAGCGCAGCACCAGCACGATCGCCAGCACCGGGAAGAACGACTTGCCGTACTCGACCAGCAGCGGCTCCTTGTTCAACCGCTCGACCACCGCCTCGTCGGGATCGCCGACCTGGCCCTCGTAGCTGGCGATGGCCGCGCGGCGCCGCGGGGCGAGAAAGATCAGATCGAATAGCGCCAGCACACCACAGACGGCAACGGCGATAACCAGTAACAGCGGGAAATTGATCGACATAGGCCCTAACTATCCACCTTGAGCACGGCGAGGAAGGCTTCCTGCGGGATTTCCACGTTGCCGACCTGCTTCATCCTTTTCTTACCGGCCTTCTGTTTTTCCAACAGCTTGCGCTTACGGCTGACGTCGCCGCCGTAACACTTGGCCAGCACGTTCTTCCTGAGTGCCTTGACGGTCGTGCGGGCCACGATCTGCCCGCCAATCGCCGCTTGAATCGCCACGTCGAACATCTGCCGCGGGATCAGTTCCTTCATCTTCTCGGTCAACGCGCGGCCTTTGTAGTGGGCCTTGTCGCGGTGCACGATCAACGCCAGGGCGTCAACTTTATCACCGTTGATCAGCACATCCAGCTTGACCAGGTTGGCCGACTCGAAACGGTCGAAACTATAGTCCAGCGAGGCATAGCCGCGGCTGACCGACTTCAGCCGGTCGAAGAAATCCAGCACCACTTCGTTCATCGGCAGGTCGTAGGACACCTGCACCTGGCTGCCGAGGAACTGCATGTCGCGCTGCACGCCGCGCTTCTCGATGCACAGGGTGATGACGTTGCCCAGGTGCTCCTGGGGGACCAGGATATTGGCGCGCACGATCGGCTCGCGCATGTCCTCGATCGACGACAGGTCCGGCAGTTTGGACGGGTTATCAACGTAGATCGTCTCGCCGTTCTTCAACACCACTTCGAACACCACGGTCGGCGCGGTGGTGATCAGGTCCAGGTCGTATTCGCGCTCCAGGCGCTCCTGGATGATCTCCATGTGCAGCATGCCGAGGAAGCCGATGCGGAAACCGAAGCCCAGGGCATCGGAGCTTTCCGGTTCGTACTGCAACGCGGCATCGTTGAGCGTCAGCTTCTGCAGGGCTTCGCGGAAGTCCTCGAAATCGTCCGAGCTGACCGGGAACAGGCCGGCGTAGACTTGCGGCTTGACCCGCTTGAAGCCCGGCAGCATGGCCACGTCCGGGGTGCTCGAGAGCGTCAGGGTGTCGCCCACCGGCGCGCCGTGAATATCCTTGATGCCGGCGACGATGAAGCCCACCTCGCCTGCCTTGAGATCTTCGGTGCTGGTGAGTTTCGGGGTGAATACCCCGACGTTGTCCACCTGGTGGACCTTGCCGGTGGACTTGACCAGGACCTTGTCGCCCTTCTTGATCCGGCCATGGCGCACGCGCACCAGGGAGACCACGCCCAGGTAGTTGTCGAACCAGGAGTCGATGATCAGCGCCTGCAACGGCGCCTCGATATCGCCGGTCGGTGGCGGAATCACCTTGACCAGGCGCTCGAGCACCTCGTCCACGCCCATGCCGCTCTTGGCGCTGCAGGCCACGGCGTCGGTGGCGTCGATGCCGATGATGTGTTCGATTTCTTCCTTGACCTTGTCCGGATCGGCCTGCGGCAGGTCCATCTTGTTCAGCACCGGCATGACCTCGAGGCCCTGCTCGATGGCGGTGTAGCAGTTGGCGACCGATTGTGCCTCGACGCCCTGGCCGGCATCGACCACCAGCAGCGCGCCTTCGCAGGCGGCCAGCGAGCGACTGACCTCGTAGGTGAAGTCGACGTGACCGGGGGTGTCGATGAAGTTCAGCTGGTAGGTCTTACCGTCGCGCGCGGTGTAGTACAGGGTGACGCTGTGCGCCTTGATGGTGATACCGCGCTCGCGCTCCAGATCCATGGAATCCAGCACCTGCGACTCCATTTCGCGCTCGGACAAGCCGCCGCACATCTGGATGAAGCGGTCGGCCAGGGTGGACTTGCCGTGATCGATGTGGGCGATGATGGAGAAATTGCGGATATGACTCAGGTCACTCACAGGACAACACTCGAAAAGGCCGCAGGCGACTGCCCGCCGAAAATAGCCGCGAAGTGTACCCGATCGGCGCCCCGCGCGTCACGCCCAGGCGCCCACCGGCAGATGCAAAAAGGGCGACCGCGATCGCCCTTTCTCAGTGCTGGAGCCGTTTATTCGGCAAGTTTGAAGGTGATGAAGCTGGCGCGCCCCTGGCGCAAGACACGCATCGAAACCGAGCGGTTCAGCGGCAGGCTCTGGGCCACCTGGGCGAAGGTTTTCGCCGAGTCGATCGCCTGATTGTTCAGGTGCGTGATCACATCGCCCGGGCGCAGACCGATCAGCGCGGCCGGGCCTTCCAGCACTTCCTTGATCACCACGCCGCCCGGCAGATCGAGGGCCTTCTTCTGCTCGTCGGTCAACTCGCTCACCGTGACCCCGAGGCGGTTGCTGCTGCGCTCGACCCCTGGGCTTTCGCCGCCCGCCAGTTCCGCACCGTCTTCCGGCAGGGCACCGATGGTCAGCTGCAACTTCTTGCGCGTCCCCTCGCGCACCACATCCAGTTCGACCTCGCTGCCCGGCTTGAGGCCGCCCACCAGGTGCGGCAGATCGGCCGACATGACGATCGGCTGGCCGTTCAGGCTGAGGATCACATCACCGACCTGCAAACCACCCTTGGCCGCCGGCCCGCCTTCCAGCACCTGGGCGACCAGCGCGCCGGCCGGCTTGTCCAGGCCGAAGGACTCGGCCAGATCCTTGTTCACTTCCTGGATCACCACGCCCAACCAGCCACGACTGACCTTGCCGCTGGCCTTGAGCTGATCGGCCACATCCATGGCCACGCTCATCGGGATGGCGAAGGACAGGCCCATGAAACCGCCCGAACGGGTGAAGATCTGCGAGTTGATCCCCACCACTTCACCCTCCAGGTTGAACAACGGGCCACCGGAGTTACCCGGGTTGATCGCCACATCGGTCTGGATGAACGGCACATAGCTCTCGTTCGGCAGGCTGCGCCCCTTGGCGCTGACGATCCCCGCCGTCACCGAATGATCGAAGCCGAATGGCGAGCCGATGGCCAATACCCACTCGCCGACCTTGAGATCCTCGGACTTGCCGAGCTTGACGGTCGGCAAACCCTTGCCTTCGACCTTGAGCAGGGCCACGTCGCTGCGCGGATCGGTGCCGACCAGCTTGGCCTTCAGTTCGCTGCGATCGGACAGGCGCACGATGATTTCATCGGCATCGGCGATCACATGGTTGTTGGTCAGCACATAGCCATCGGCCGAGATGATGAAACCGGAGCCCAGCGACTGCGCCTCGCGCTGACGGCCATTGCCCGGAGCGCGCGGCACCTGCGGAATGTTGCGCTCGAAGAACTCGCGAAACATCGGCGGCAGTCCCTCCAGATCGGGAATATCCAACTGCCCACTGCCCGACACCATGCGCTCCGGCAACTTTTGCCGGGTGCTGATGTTGACCACGGCGGGCGAGGCCTCCTCGACCAGCTCGGTAAAGTCCGGCAACTGCGCCTGGGCGGCAACCGCCTGGCCCCACAACAGCACCGCGAACAACGAGGAAAAACACAGTTTCAGACTAGGCATCGACATACAACTCTCCCCATACACCGCACAAGAGACTCAAAGCGCCGCCGCAGAACCTGCGAGCAAGGCGCGCACCACTACTGGCTGCAAAGCCGGATCGTCCGCCGTACGGGCGCTACGCCAGCGCACCCCGATCCAGGCCGTCAGCAAGCCCACGGCAGCCGACAGGATCACCAGCGGCTCACTCAAGGCCAACTGCTCGGCCAGCAATGCCGCGGCGAACAATCCTAACAGGGGCACCAGGTAAACCAGCAGCGAACCGCGCACCAGCAAGTCCTCGCGCACGCCAATCACCACGGCATCGCCCACGCTCAACTGTAAATCGCACAGCGCCCGCACATGCCCCCGACGCCCGCTGACGCCGAGCTTGTCCAGCAACCCCTGGCCACAACCGGCATTCGCCGCACAACTGGAACAGGTGCTCCGGCGCACGGTCTCGACCCAGACGGCGCCTGGCTCGACTGCCACCACGCGCCCCTGCTCCTCGATCATTGCGCCGCCTCCGGGGCGATGGCACGCATCGACAGCGCTACACGCTCTGCCGTGCCCAAGGGAATTTCCCCGATCACCGTCACCATCACATCGCCATCAGCAGTCGCCAGCCGTCGCGAAACCGCAGCGGTCGGACCGAGCTGAGTGCGAGCGTCCCCCGCCAAGGCGCCATGCAAGGGTTCCAGAAACACCGAAAAACGCGCCAGCCCATCGCCATACACCAGCCAGGCTACCGGCTCGTCCGAGGCGGGACTGCGCCGCTCGGCCACCGCGCTCAAGGTGAAACCCGGCGGCAACCAGTCGGAGCGCCAGGCTTTGGCAGCTGCGGCTTTCGATTCGGGGACCGGCACCGGCCGGCAATTCGCGCTCGGTTGCAACGCCTCGTCAGAGGGGGCCGAGGCAATCTCCAAGCGGGTGAACTGGAAGCGTTCGAGCAGTTGCCCCTTGTCGTTCAACAACAAGGACTTCAATGGCAGGCCGCTCTCCTGGTCCAGATGCAACTCGACGGCGTAGCGATGCTGATCCCGCGGCACCAGCGCCAGCACCACGGCCGGACGCCCGGCTACCCGTGACTTACCGGCGATACGCAGGTCATACCACTCGAGCAATTGTTTGGCATTCAGCTCGCGCGCAGGCCACGCCTGGTTATCGACGACCTCATCGGCCAGGGTGCCGCTCACGCATTGGGCACGCCCATCGACACGCACCACTTCCTGCGCCGGACCATCCAGTTGCAGCAGGCGCTCACGGACGCCGCTGCCCTCCTCGACCCGATGCCAGATGCCATGCGTGGAGAAGCTGCCGCTGCGCTCATACACGAACGTGCCTTGAAAGCTCTGGCTACGCTCGGCCTCCGCCAAGCGCCGCAACCAATCTTGCGCCTCGGCAGCGAGGGCCGGTAATGCCAGCCCGCTGCCGAGCAGGAGGACGGCGAACGGAATAAAGCGCATGCGCCTCCTTAACGGTTTTCTAGACTCGCTGCACGGGCATAAGGCACTGCGCTCTCGCTCGCATTCATCGCGGCTTGCTGAGCATGCTGGCGCAAGTAGGCCGGCAGACGCTGCTCGTGCCAGCCCGACTGGGCCTCGCCTGCAGCAGCTGCAGTAACTTGCTGCTCGGCGGTGGTGCTGAAACCGGCCAGCACGGCAGGGCTTTGCAGTTGCGGACTGGTCAACGCCGGTTGCGCGGCTTGCTGCTGCGCCAGCTGGGTGCCGGAGACTTCATCCTGGTTGTACAGGCGCACACCGGCCAGCACCGCCACGGTCACCGAGGCCGCCACGGCCAGACGCCCGACCAAGCGCCACGGACTGCGAACCACCTTGTCCACGACCGGCAGCGCCTCGTCGGCCAGCGCTGCCGACACCGCAGCAGCGATATCCAGGCGCGGCTCCAGTAGCTCCTGGTGCATCACGGCACGGGCGATCTGGTAGCGCGACCAGGTGGCACGCAGTTCGGCGTCGTCACTCGCGCCGAGCACACGCCGCAGCTCCAATTCGTCCGCTTCGTTATCCATCACCGCGGACAGCGATTCCTTCAGGGCTTCACGACTCATGGCGGTTCCTCTCTTGGCTGTCGCCGCTGTCTCAGGTTTCCTGCAACAAAGGTTGCAAGGATTTGTCGACGGCCTCGCGCGCCCGAAAAATACGCGAACGCACAGTGCCTACCGGACACTGCATGACACTCGCAATGTCTTCGTAACTCAGACCATCGAATTCACGCAAGGTTAGGGCCGTACGCAAATCTTCAGGCAATTGCTGGATGGAGCGATGCACCGTGGCTTCGATCTCGTCTCGCAGCAAGGCGCGCTCCGGCGACTCGATGTCCTTGAGGGCGTGATCGCCATCGTAGAACTCCGCATCCTCGGCACTGACATCGCTGTCTGGCGGCCGCCGACCACGTGACACCAGATAATTCTTCGCCGTGTTGATGGCGATGCGATACAGCCAGGTATAGAAAGCGCTGTCACCGCGAAAATTCCCCAGCGCCCGGTACGCCTTGACGAAGGCTTCCTGCGCCACATCCTGAGCCTCATGGCTGTCATGCACGAAACGCACGATCAACCCGAGAATCTTGTGCTGATACTTCAGCACCAACAGATCGAATGCTCGCTTATCGCCACGCTGCACGCGCTCGACCAGCAGCTGATCCTCTTCCTGGGTTAGCATGAACACTCCTCATTGAGTTCGAAGGAGTGCAGCACCAGCCAGCGGATCGGCTTGCCAAAATAGACTCGGGCATTGCGCAAAAGTTCTCCCCTCCGAACAAGCTTCCTGCAGAGCATTTTCAGCCCTGCACAGAATGGCGCAGCAAAGGCCTCGCCCCTGCTGCGCGAATAATCTTGGATCGCCCGCCAACCGATGAGCGAGATACCACACATGACCTGCAAAACGTCTCGGTAAACGGACACAGCCCCTCTTTGGGTGACCCCTTATGGAACCCCGAACGGCCCAGAAAGTTCCCCACCGCCACGCTCGGCCATAACAGCCTGAGCCTAGACGCAATTCGCACCGGCATGGCGCGGCGCGAAGTTGCCAGCTCACGCCAGAACACCCCCGCGGGGCGAATCAAGCGCGCTTTCGCCACATCCTCACCGCGGCAGAGCCCCGCCGGAACGCCTCCACAGCCCCCACCGTACAAGCGGGTACGGCCGTTTTCACGCCGTCGGCAAGCCGGCTATTGTGCCGCTGCCCCCCTCTATATACTAGGGGCCGCTAAATTGCGGAATCCGGACATGAGCCAACACTACCAACACGACGTTCTGGTCATCGGCAGCGGCGCCGCCGGCCTGACTTTAGCCCTGACCCTGCCCGAGCACCTGCGCATCGCCGTACTGAGCAAGGGCAATCTGGCCAACGGCTCGACCTACTGGGCGCAAGGCGGCGTGGCGGCGGTGCTGGACGACATGGATACCGTCGAGTCACACGTCGACGACACGCTGAACGCCGGCGCCGGCCTGTGCCGCGAAGAGGCGGTGCGCTTTACCGTGGAACACAGCCGCGAAGCCATTCAATGGCTGATCGACCAGGGCGTGCCCTTCACCCGCGATGACCAGACCGCCCGCGAAGACGGCGGCTTCGAGTTTCACCTGACCCGCGAAGGCGGCCACAGCCATCGGCGCATCATCCACGCCGCCGACGCCACCGGCGCGGCGATCTTCAAGACCCTGCTCGAGCAAGCCAGGCAGCGCACGAATATCGAACTGCTGGAGCAGCGCGTGGCGGTCGACCTGATCACCGAACGCAAGCTCGGCCTCACCGGCCAGCGCTGCCTCGGCGCCTACGTGCTCAACCGCGCCAGCGGCGAGGTCGATACCTATGGCGCGCGCTTCGTCATCCTCGCCACTGGCGGCGCGGCCAAAGTCTACCTCTATACCAGCAACCCGGACGGCGCCTGTGGCGACGGCATCGCCATGGCCTGGCGCGCCGGCTGCCGGGTCGGCAACCTGGAGTTCAACCAGTTCCACCCGACCTGCCTGTACCACCCCCAGGCCAAGAGTTTCCTGATCACCGAAGCCCTGCGTGGCGAAGGCGCGCTGCTCAAGCTGCCCAGCGGCGAGCGCTTCATGCAGCGCTTTGACCCGCGTGCGGAACTGGCGCCGCGCGACATCGTCGCGCGCGCCATCGACCACGAGATGAAGCGCCTGGGGATCGATTGCGTCTACCTGGACATCAGCCACAAGCCGGCGGCTTTCGTCCGCGCGCACTTTCCCACCGTGTACGAGCGCTGCCTGGACTTCGGCATCGACATCACCCGCCAGCCGATCCCGGTGGTGCCGGCCGCGCACTACACCTGCGGCGGCGTAGTGGTCGAACAGACCGGCGCCACCGACGTGCCCGGTTTGTACGCCATCGGCGAGACCAGCTTCACCGGCCTGCACGGCGCCAACCGCATGGCCAGCAATTCGCTGCTGGAGTGTTTCGTCTATGCCCGCTCGGCCGCCGCCGACATCCTCCAGCAACTCGATCGGGTGGCAATGCCCAGCCGCCTGCCGACCTGGGACGCCAGCCAGGTCACCGACTCGGACGAAGACGTGATCATCGCGCACAACTGGGACGAACTGCGGCGCTTCATGTGGGACTACGTCGGCATCGTGCGCACCAACAAGCGCCTGCAGCGCGCCGAACACCGCGTGCGCCTGCTGCTCGACGAGATCGACGAGTTCTACAGCAACTACAAGGTCAGCCGCGACCTGATCGAACTGCGCAATCTGGCGCAGGTCGCCGAGCTAATGATCCACTCGGCCATGCAGCGCCATGAAAGCCGCGGCCTGCACTACACCCTGGACTACCCGCAGCAGCTGCCCGAGGCCAAGGACACTATTCTGGCGCCGCCCACCTACGGCGACTGAACTTCAGGCGCACCCGCAGGCGCCGGTGCAGGTCGTGCGCCAGCGCATCCTGCGGGATGCACAGGCCACGCACGCGGCGCTCGCCCGCCAGGCGAAAGCGCAGCACCACCACCTGCGGCAGCGCCAGGCTGTCCGGACGCAGCTGAATCGCCTGCCAACCGCCCGCGGCACTCCACAACTGCCAACCCTCGGCGTCGCAGCGCAGGCCGCTGAAGGCCTGCGCCGAACTGAGCAGGACCTGTCGCGGCAGCACCCAGGCCGCATGGGCCAGGCAGAAGGCGACGCCGAGCAGCAGCGCCCAAAGGGGGATCTCGACCAGCCACAAGGCGGCCAGCGCCAGGCCCTGAATCAGTGCGTAGAGCGCCAGCAAGCGCCGCGAGGGTCGCCAGCGGCACTCGAAGCCATCACTTGGGCTGGACACGATCCAGGATCATGCGAACCATGCGCTTGAGGTCGGCATCCTCCGGCTCCTCGCGCTGCATGAACCAGCCGAACATGTCCTGGTCTTCGCATTCGAGCAGCTTGCGGTAACGCGCCTGGTCATCGGCGTCGAGGCTCGCATACACCTCCCTGACGAAAGGCACCAGCAGCACATCCAATTCCAGCATGCCACGGCGGCTGTGCCAGAACAGACGGTTGAGTTCAGTCGAATCGACCATGGACGGATCCTTGATATAGCCCGGCATTGATATAGCCCGGCAGTATAACGATGAAAACCCGCACTGTTGATCTCCTCAGACGATCAGCCAACCGATGCAAGACGATGACACCACGGCAGCCGCTGACAAGCCTCGGGCCGCGCTCTATGATGGCGCCCTAACTTTTATCCAGCGACCCTTTAATCCCATGGCCGACACCGCGTTTTTCTGCACCCTCAGCCACGAAGGCGTCCTCGCCGTCCACGGCCCTGACGCCAGCAAATTCCTCCAGGGCCAGCTGACCTGCAACCTCAACTACCTGAACGAACACAGCTCCAGCCTCGGCGCCCGCTGCACGCCGAAAGGCCGCATGCTGTCGAGCTTCCGCATCGTCGGCGTGGCGGATGGCTACCTGCTGGCGATGGCCCGCGAGCTGGTCGAGCCGCAGTTGGCCGAGTTGCAGAAGTACGCGGTGTTCTCCAAGTCCAGGCTCGCCGACGAATGTGCCGACTGGATACGCTTCGGCCTGAGCGACGGCGACGGCGCCCTGGTCAGCCTCGGCCTGGACCTGGCCCATAGCGCAGACAGCGTGGCACGCGCCAACAACCTGCTGGCGCTGCGCCTGAGCGACGGCCGCGCCGAGCTCTGGGCACCCGCCGGCGAAGCCGAGACCCTGCACAGTCGCCTGGCCGCCCAGCTGCCGGAGGCCCCGCTGAATCGCTGGCTGCTGGCCCAGGTACGCGCCGGCATCGGCCAGGTACTCGGCAGCACCCGCGAACTGTTCATCCCGCAGATGCTCAATCTCCAGGCTCTGGGCGGCGTCAGCTTCAAGAAGGGCTGCTACACCGGCCAGGAAATCGTCGCGCGCATGCAGTACCTCGGCAAGCTCAAGCGCCGCCTGTACCGCCTGGCGGTGGAAAGCGAGCAGCTTCCCGAGGCGGCGGTCGAACTGTTTTCCCCGGTGCACAACAGCGGCGTCGGTGAAGTGGTGCTGGCCGCGCAGAGCGACAGCGGCGTCGAGCTGCTCGCGGTGCTGCAGGAGGATGCCGCCAGTGACGGACGCCTTTATCTCGGCGCGCCGCAGGGACAGCCGCTGAGGCTGCTGGAGCTGCCCTACACCCTGGATGCCGACCGCGAAATCCAGCGCTGATACCACCTCACGTCGTCCGACTGCCCGAGAGAATCCTGCATGAGCAAGCTTGCCGAGAAAGTCCAAGAGGAACTGATCCAGGCCATCGACAACGATGAGCTGGTACTGCCGACCCTGCCGGAGGTCGCGTTGAAAGTCCGCGAGGCGGCCGAAGACCCGGACATCGGCATCCCGCAGATCAGCAAGGTGATCGGCAACGACGCGGCACTCACCGCACGGATCATCAAGGTGGTGAACAGCCCGCTGCTGCGCACCAACCGGGAAATCACCGACCTGCAGATGGCCGTCAGCCGTCTGGGCATCAACTACACCTGCAACCTGGCGACCGGCCTGGCGATGGAGCAGATGTTCCAGGCCACCTCGGACGTGGTCGACCGCAAGATGCGCGAAGTGTGGAACAAGAGCACGGAGATCGCCGGCATCTGCCATGTGCTGTGCAAGAACTACACCCGCCTGCTGCCGGACCAGGCGACCCTCGCCGGCCTGGTGCACCAGATCGGCGTATTGCCGATCCTCACCTATGCCGAAGAGCACAACGAGCTGCTGGCCGACTCGATCAGCCTCAACCATGTCATCGAACAGATTCACCCGATCATCGGCGACAAGATCCTGCGCGCCTGGGACTTCCCCGAGCTGATCGCCATGGTGCCGAGCCAGTACCTGGACTTCAGCCGCGACAGCGCCAAGGTCGACTACGTCGACATCGTCCAGGTCGCCACCCTGCAGAGCTACCTGGGCAGCCAGCACCCCTACACCCAGCTGGACTGGAGTAAGATCCCGGCTTTCGCCAAGCTCGGCCTCGACCCGAACGTCGACATGCAAGCCGACGAAGATCTCTCCGCCGCCATGGAGGCGGCCATGAACATGCTGCAGTGAATCGCCGGGCGCAGGCGGTAATCCGCCGCTAGACCGAAGTGCGCCTCGGTTTAGGGAAGTACCGCATGCGCCTTCTCCTGCCGCCTTGATCAGGCCGGCTCGGCGGGAAACTCCACGCGCACCAGCAAGCCATGCGGCTGTACCTGATGCAGGCTGACGCTCGCCTGATGGGCCCGACAGATCTCGCCGACGATGGCCAAGCCCAGGCCAGCTCCCGAGCCTTGCACGCTGCGCCGGTAGAAGCGCTCGAAGACCCGCTCGCGCTCCGCCGCCGGGATGCCCGGGCCATCGTCCTGCACCTCCAGCACGCCCGGCGCCAGCACCCGCAGGATCACGTTGCCACCGGCCGGGGTATGCGCCAGGGCGTTATCCACCAGGTTGCACAACAGCTCGTTGAGCAGGGTCGGCTCGCCGCGCAACCACACCGGCTGCTCGGCCTCCAAGGCCAATGAGATCCCACGCGCATGGGCCAGGGGCGCCAGGGCCAGGCCCAGCTCCCGGGCCAACTGGCTGAGATCGAGGCGCTGCGCTCCCCCCTCGGCAATCGCCCGCGCACCGCTTTCGATGCGCGCCAGCGAGAGCAGTTGATTGGCCAGGTGGGTCAATTTATCGGTGTTCTGCGCCGCCTCTTCCAGGGTGCCGCGCCAGGCCGCCGGCTCCTGCGCGCGCAAGCCCAGCTCGACCCGTGCCTTGAGCGCCGCCAACGGCGTACGCAGCTCATGGGAGGCATCGGCGATGAATTGCGACTGCCGCTCGAACAGCCCGCGCAGGCGGTCGTTGAACTGGTTCAGCGCATTCACCAGCGGGCGCAATTCGCGCGGCAAGCCGGTGTCCGGCAGCGGCCGCAGGTCGTCGCTGGCGCGCTCGGCCACCGCCCGCCGCAGGCTCTCCAGCGGACGCAACGCGGCACTCACCGCCAGCCACACCAGCAGCAACGCGCTCAACGACAGCAGGCCCATGCGCCAGAGGGTGCCGTACAACAATTCGCGCGCCAGACGCTCGCGCGCGCCGAGGGTCTCGGCCACGCGGATCTCGGCGATGCCGTTGAGCTGTGGCTCGCTGACCGGCTGCAGGAAGCTGACGCCCCGCACGCCCTGGCCGCGGTACTCGGCATCGTAGAAATGCGCCAGCGCCGGATAGTCGTCGGTGCGCCGGGTGCCCGGCGGCGCGGCCGGCACATCCTCGTAGCCGGAAACCAGCGCGCCCTGCACATCCAGCACCTGGTAGTAGATGCGCCCGGCACTGTCGTAGGCGAAGGTATCCAGCGCCACATAGGGCACATTGGCCTTGAGCTTGCCGTCGTCGCTGTACAACCCACCGGCAATCGCCCGCGCCGAGGCCAGCAGGGTGCGGTCATAGGCGGTATCGGCAGCGCGCCGGGCACTCCAGTAGGCACTCAGGCTGCTGATCACCAGAATCACCGCCAGCAACAGCGCCAAGCGCCGTAACAGCCGCCCGCGCAGGCTACCCGTCTCACTTACCGCTGGCCGCCAGCGCTCAGTCACCGACTGCCTCCAACAGATAGCCCAGGCCACGGAAGGTGACGATGCGCACGCCGCCGCCTTCGAGCTTCTTGCGCAGACGGTGGACGTAGATCTCGATGGCGTCGGCGCTGGCCTCCTCGTCCAGGCCGAACACCTGGGCCGCCAACTGCTCCTTGCTCATCACCCGCCCCGGCCGGGCGATCATCGCCTCCAGCACCGCCTGCTCGCGGGAAGTCAGGTTGAGAATATCGCCACGCAGGCTGAAGCGCCGGGTACCCAGGTCGTAGACCAGCGCGCCGCAGCGCTGCTGTTGCTCGCCACCGAGTACGCTACGGCGCAGCAGCGCCTTGACCCGCGCCTCCAGCTCGGACAGCTCGAAAGGCTTGGCCAGGTAATCGTCGGCGCCCAGGTTGAGCCCGTGCACGCGGTCTTTCACTTCGCCGCGGGCGGTGAGCATCAGCACCGGCAGGGTCTTGCCGCGGCCGCGCAGGCGCGCCAGCACCTCGAAGCCATCCATCCGCGGCAGGCCGATATCGAGGATCGCCAGGGCGTAGTCCTCGCTGGCCAGGGCCAGGTCGGCGGCGACCCCATCGTGCAGCACGTCCACCGTCCAGCCGGCGCCTCTCAGCGCCTGGGCCACGCTCGCCGCCAATTGCGGATGGTCTTCGACCAGCAGAATTCGCACCGCCACCTCCACCAAAGTCCGAGTCAACACCCACTGCCGGCCACGCAGCCCGCCGCGGAGTTTACAGGCGCGCGGCGTCCTGTGAATTGCCCAAATGCCAGGCTGCGGCGAAGGCGGAAAAACTTTCGGTGGTGAAAGCTTGGCGAAAGCTTGCCCACTTAGCATCGATCCCAGGTGGCTCGATCCACCTACCAAAACGGCTCGCGCAGTGGTGCGCAGCCGTGACAAAAACAACAATTGGAGACCACAGGATGCCTATCGCATCGTATCGGGCACTGCCGCCTGTTCATCTACTTAGCCTAGCCGTCGCCACGGCCCTGCTCGCACCCGTCGCCCAAGCCGCCTTCATCGACGACAGTTCCGCCAGCCTGACCACCACCAACATCTACCTGAACCGCGATTTCCGCGAGGGCGACGGTCAGAACAAGCGCGAGGAATGGGGTCAGGGCTTCTGGCTCGACGTCCAGTCCGGCTACACCGAGGGTCCGGTCGGCTTCGGCCTCGACGCCCTGGGTCTGCTCGGGGTCAAGCTCGACTCCGGCGGCGGGCGCACCGGCACCGACCTGCTGCCGGTGCAGGACGACGGCGGCACCCCGGACGAGTTCAGCCGCCTGGGCCTGACCGCCAAGGTCAAGCTCTCCGAAACCGAGCTGCGCTACGGCTCGCACGTGCCCGAGCTGCCGGTGGTCAAGGCCAGCGACAGCCGCCTGCTGCCGCAGGTGTTCGAAGGCGGCCTGCTGACCTCCAGCGAACTGGAGGGCCTGAGCTTCACTGGCGGACGCCTGGACAAGGTCATCGACCGCGCCTCGACCAACTCCGAGGACCTGGTGCTCAACAGCAAGAACCGCCGTTTCGCCGGCGGCGTGACCGCCGACCACCTGGACCTGGCCGGCCTCGACTACCAGTTCGCCAAGGGCCTGACCGGGCGCTACTTCTATGCCGAACTGGACGACATCTACCGGCAGAACTTCTTCAACCTACTCGCCAGCTACCCGCTGGGCGGCGGCACCCTGGCCGCCGACCTGCGCCTGATGCTCAGCGACGACACCGGCGCGGCCAATGCCGGCGAAGTCGACAACCGCGCGCTGAACGGCATGCTCAGCTACGCCCACAGCGGCCACAAGCTGAGCCTGGCCTACCAGGACATGAGCGGCGATACCGGCTATGCCTATATCGACGGCAGCGATCCCTACCTGGTCAACTTCGTGCAGATCAACGACTTCGCCAACCCCGACGAGAAGTCCTGGCAGGCCCGCTACGACTACAATTTCGCCAGCCTCGGCCTGCCCGGCCTGAGCGTCCTCGCCCGCTACGTCCGCGGCGACGATGCCACCGTGATCGGCAGCGACCAGAGCGGCGGCGAGTGGGAACGCGACCTGGAGCTCAAGTACGTGGTGCAGAGCGGCCCGGCGAAGAACCTCTACGTGCGCCTGCGCAATGCCAGCTTCCACTCCGACTTCGCCCGCGACGCGGACGAGAACCGCGTGATCGTCGGCTACAGCCTGCCGATCTGGTAAGCCAACAACAAAACTCCACAGGAGAACCTAGCCATGAAAACTGCCTTTACCCGTATCGCCCTGGCCACCGCCTGCCTGGCCTTCGCCGGCCAACTGCTGGCCGCAGAACCGAAACGCCCCGAGTGCATCGCCCCGGCCAAGCCCGGCGGCGGCTTCGACCTGACCTGCAAGCTGGCGCAAACCGGCTTGAAAGACGAAGGGCTACTGAAGGCGCCGATGCGCGTCACCTACATGCCCGGCGGCGTCGGCGCGGTGGCCTACAACGCCGTGGTCGCCCAGCGCGCCAAGGACCCAGGCACCATCACCGCCTTCTCCAGTGGCTCGCTGCTCAACCTGGCCCAGGGCAAGTTCGGCCGTTACGACGAGAACGCCGTGCGCTGGCTGGCCGCAGTCGGCACCGACTACGGCGCGATCACCGTGCGCGCCGACTCGCCCTACCAGAACCTCGACGACCTGGTGCAAGCGCTGAAGAAAGACCCCTCGAGCATCGTCTTCGGGGCCGGCGCCACCATCGGCGGCCAGGACTGGATGCAGACCGCACTGATCGCCCGCCTGGCGGGGATCGATCCGAAGAACCTGCGCTACGTGGCCTTCGAAGGCGGCGGCGAAACCCTCACCGCCATGCTCGGCGGCCATGTGCAGGTGACCAGCAGCGGCCTCGGCGAAGTCACCCCGCAACTGGAAGCGAAGAAAGTACGCATCCTCGCGGTACTCTCCGACGAGCGTCTGCCGGGCAAGCTGGCCGACCTTCCGACCGCCAAGGAACAGGGCTACGACATCACTTGGCCGGTGATCCGCGGCTTCTACATGGGCCCGGAGGTCAGCGACGAACAGTTCAACTGGTGGAAACAGCAGTTCGACACCCTGCTGGCCAGCGAGGACTTCGCCAAGCTGCGTGCACAGCGCGACCTGCAGCCGCTGGCGATGACCGGCGACGAGCTGAAGACCTTCGTCTTCAAGCAGGTCGAGGAGTACAAGGCGCTAGCCGGCGAGTTCGGCCTGGTGCAGTAACACTGCGTCCTCCCTCTCCCCGCCGGGGAGAGGGCCGGGGTGCGGGGTGGCGGGTCCGGAGAACTCTGCGGCCAATCCCCCTCAGCCTAACCCTCTCCCCCAAGGGAAGAGGGGACCAGATGCCCGCAGCTTCGAGGTAATAACCATGTACGTCCGCCTGTTCTCCGCGATCTGGCTGCTCTTCTGCGCCTGGCTCGCCGTCCTCGCCTGGGGCTTCCAGGCGCCCTTCGCCTACGACCCGGTCGGCCCGCGCGCCTACCCGCTGCTGCTGCTCGCACTGATGGGCGCCGGCTCGCTGTGGCTGCTGATCAAGCCCGGCGTGCTCACGCAACAGCTGCACGTGCCCAGCGCCCTGCGCGCAACGCTGTGCGTGCTGGCCCTGCTGGCCTACGCCCTGCTGTTCGAGCCGCTCGGCTTCATCCTCAGCACCGCCCTGGTGGGCTTCGCCCTTGGCGTGCTGTTCACCGGCCGGCCGATGCCCTGCGCCATCAGCGGCGTGCTGATGGGCCTGTTGCTCTATGGCCTGTTCGATTACCTGCTCGACGTGCCGCTGCCGCTGGGCCTGTTCGAAGCGTTCGTGGAGAGCTGATATGGAAACGCTGAATTTCTTGCTGCAGGGCTTCGATGTCGCCACCCGACCGATCAACCTGCTGGTCGCCGTGTTCGGCGCCTTCGTCGGCACCGTGGTCGGCCTGCTGCCGGGCCTGGGCCCGATAAACGGCGTGGCAATCCTCCTGCCACTGGCCTTCGCCCTCGGCCTGCCGCCGGAAACCGCGCTGATCCTGCTGGCCGCCGTGTATCTGGGCTGCGAATACGGCGGGCGCATCTCCGCCATCCTGCTCAACGTGCCGGGCGACGCCGCGGCGATCATGACCACCCTCGACGGCTACCCGCTGGCGCGCCAGGGCAAGGCCGGCATCGCCCTGTCGCTGTCGGCGGTCAGCTCCTTCGTCGGCAGCATGATCGCCACCTGCGGCGTGGTGCTGTTCGCCCCGCTGCTGGCGAAATGGGCGGTGGCCTTCGGCCCGGCGGAGTACTTCGTACTGATGGTGTTCGCCATCGCCTGCCTCGGCGGCATGGTCGGCGACAAGCCGGTGAAGACCCTGATGGCCGCGCTGATCGGCCTGGCCCTGGCGACCGTCGGTGTCGACTCGACCACCGGGGTGTACCGCTTCACCTTCGACAGCGTCAGCCTGTCCGACGGCATCCAGTTCGTCATCGTGGTGATCGGCTTCTTCAGCGTCAGCGAAGTGCTGATGATGCTGGAAAGCACCCACAGCGGGCAGAAGGCGATGAAAGCCAGCGGCCGCCTGCTGTTCAACTTCAAGGAGTTCTGCTTCAGTTTCTGGACCATGGTGCGCAGCTCGCTCGCCGGGTTCGTCATCGGCGTGCTGCCGGGCGCCGGGGCGACCATCGCCAGCGCCATGACCTACATGAGCGAAAAGCGCATGGCCGGCAGCTCCGGCAAGTTCGGCGACGGCGACCTGCGCGGCCTGGCCGCCCCCGAGTCGGCCAACAACGCCTCGGCCTGCGGCTCGCTGATCCCCATGCTGACCCTCGGCGTACCGGGCTCCGGCACCACCGCGGTGATGATCGGCGCACTGACCCTGTACAACATCACCCCCGGCCCGCTGTTGTTCGAGCAGCAGCCGGACGTGGTCTGGGGCCTGATCGCCTCGCTGTTCATCGGCAACGTGATCCTGCTGGTGATGAACATCCCGCTGGTCGGGCTGTTCGCCCGCATGCTCAGCGTACCGAACTGGATCCTGGTGCCGGCGATCACCATCGTCAGCGTGGTCGGCGTCTACGCGGTGCACAGCACCACCTTCGACCTGGTGCTGATGATCGGCCTCGGGGTGTTCGGCTACATCCTGCGCAAGCTGGACTTCCCGCTGTCGGCGCTGATCCTCGGCTTCGTCCTCGGCGAGCTGATGGAGGACAACCTGCGCCGCGCCCTGTCGATCTCCGCCGGCGACCTCAACATCCTCTGGAGCAGCCCGATCAGCCTGGGACTGTGGGCGCTGACCGTGCTGATGCTGGCGCTGCCGGGCCTGCGCTGGTTGCGTGCGCGGCGTAAAGTGCTGCCGGCCAATGCCTGAAGCACTATCCGCCCTGGCCCGCTGGCGTAACTGGTGGGCCACACCGCTGGTCGGCCTGGCCGGCGGTTACCTGGCCAGCCTGATCGGCTGGCCTTTGCCGTGGATCATCGGCTCGCTGCTGGCGGTGATTGCCGTGCGCTGCAGCGGCTGGCTGGTCAGCGAGCTGCCGGGCGGCCGGCAGACCGGGCAGTGGCTGGTGGCCAGCGGCATCGGCCTGCAGTTCACCGGCGAGGTGATGGGCGAGCTGCTCGGCCATTTCCCGCTGATCCTCGCCGGCGCCTTCGCCACCCTGATGCTCAGCCTGATCGGCATCGCCCTGTTGCGCCGCGCCGGGGTCGACCGCGCCACCGCGTTCTTCGCCAGCATGCCCGGCGGCGCCAGCGAGATGGTCAACCTGGCGTTGCGCCACGACGCCCAGCCAGCGCGGGTCGCCGCGGCGCACAGCCTGCGCCTGCTGCTGGTGGTGCTGCTGATCCCGGCGCTGTTCACCTGGAGCCTGCCGCCGGTCGCCCCGCCGCCAGCCGCGGCGGTGAGCTGGCCCTGGCTGGCCGTGCTGCTCCCGGCCGGGGCGCTGCTGGCCGTGCTGTGGAAGCGGCTCAGGCAGCCCAACCCCTGGATGCTCGGGCCCCTGAGCGTCTGCGCCGCCGCCAGCGTCGCCTTCGACCTGCACCTGGGCCTGCCACCCGGCCTCGGCCAGGCCGGCCAGTGGCTGATCGGCTGCGCCCTGGGCTGCCACTTCGACCGCGCGTTCTTCCGCAGCGCACCGGGCTTTCTCGCGCGCATCCTGCTGTTCACCCTGCTCGCCATGCTCAGCGCCGGCTTGCTGGCCGAAGGCCTCGGCTGGCTGGCCACGGAGGACCAGACCTCGCTGGCGCTCGGCATGATGCCCGGCGGCATCACCGAGCTGTGCCTGACCGCCGACGCCCTGCAGCTGTCGGTGGCACTGGTCACCGCACTGCAGGTACTGCGGCTGTTCCTGGTGATGTTCCTCGCCGAGCCGCTGTTCCGCATCTGGCAACGCGGCTAGCGGCTGTATCGCCCGTGCCGGATGGGCGAGCCCGGCGCCCTCATCCGGCGCTGCACGCCACCTTGATCCACAGGGACGTGGTGAATGCGGCAATCCCGCCGGGAGCGGGAGCCGCCTCCCGGAGGGAGAAGGACAAAGGATGGCGTCGCTGCGCGACTTTCTTGTTTATGGCCACGTTTAGCCCGCCTCGTGCGGGCTCTTTTTTGGCGGATGCTCCTGCCTCCACGCGACGCAGCCCGGGCCGTGCCTGTGGATCGGCAGCCCCGATGGGCCGCCAATCGACAATGACCCGCATTCGGTGCAAGCTCGGCCCCGCCCGCACGACGGCGAACCGCTCGGCGGCGCACTTCCTTTCATCAAATGGAGCGACACAATGATCGGTTATGTGACCCTCGGAACCCGGGACCTGGACAGGGCCAAGGCCTTCTATGCCGAACTGCTGGCCCCGCTCGGCGCCAAGCTGCAGCTGGACCTGGGACGCCTGGCGCTGTACGGCCAGAGCATGGGCCAACCCATGCTGGGCGTGTGCCAGCCCTACGATGGCCAACCGGCCCACGCGGGCAACGGCAACATGACCGCCCTGGCCGTCGGCAGCCGCGAGCAGGTCGACCAGCTGCATGCCAAGGCCCTGGCAATGGGCGCCAGCGACGAGGGTGCACCGGGCGAGCGCATGCCGTCGTTCTATGCCGCCTACCTGCGCGACCCGGACGGCAACAAACTGGCCTTGTTCAAGGCGGGCTGACCGCCAGCTCGGGCAGCTCGGGCAGGCGCCAGTCGATCGGCGCCAGCCCCTGCTGCTCGAGGAACTTGTTGGTCCGGCTGAAGTGACCGTTGCCGATGAAGCCACGGTGCGCCGACAGCGGCGAGGGATGCGGCGAGCGCAGGATCAGGTGCTTGCTCGGGTCGATCAGCCGCTGCTTGCTCTGCGCATGGCTGCCCCACAAGAGGAACACCAGGTGCGGCCGCTGCTCGCTGACCACCTCGATCACCTTGTCGGTGAAGTGTTGCCAGCCCTTGCCGGCATGCGCGCCGGCATTGCCGCGCTCGACCGTCAGCGAGGTGTTGAGCAGCAGCACGCCCTGCTCGGCCCAGTGCTGCAGGCAGCCGTGCCGGGCGATGTCGATGTTCAGGTCGCGCTTCAACTCCTTGTAGATGTTCAGCAAGGACGGCGGCGTGGCGATTCCCGGCTGTACCGAGAAGCACAGGCCATGGGCCTGGCCCGGACCGTGGTAGGGATCCTGGCCGATGATCACCACCTTGACCTGATCCAGCGGGGTGGAATTGAGCGCATTGAAGATCAGCGCACCCGGCGGGTAGATCTCCTTGCCGTTGGCTTTCTCCTGACGCAGGAAGTCGCCCAGTTCCTTCATGTAGGGCTTGTCGAACTCCTCGCGCAGGGCCTCTTTCCAGCCGGCTTCGAGTTTGATTTTTTCGGCAGCGGTCATGCCTGGGTTCCTGGGTTGGCGAACGAAAACGGCACGCTAGAGAAGCGCCCCGGGCAAGTCAAGGCGCCGATCGATGCCTAGTCATCACGCCGCTGGATGCAGATTGCCGGAACCCCGGGGCGGGCCAAGACTGCAGACTCCCGTCCCCGCAGGAGTCACCCCCATGGACACACCCAGCGGTATCAGCCGCGAGCGCCTGGAGCACGCGCTGGCGCATTCCACCTTCGCCCAGTTGCTGGGCGCCGAACTGCTCGACTTCGCGCCGGGCAAGGTCAGCCTGCAGGTCCGCAGCCGGCCGGATCTGTGCCAGCACCACGGTTACATGCATGGCGCGCTGCTCGGCTTCATGGTCGACAGCGGCTGCGCCTGGGCCGCGGCCTCGCTGGTCGGCGACGTGGTCACCAGCGAGTACAAGCTCAACCTGCTGGCCCCGGCCCTGGGCCAGCGCCTGCTGTGCCGCGCCGAGGTGCTCAAGGCCGGCCGGCGCCAGGCGGTGTGCCGCGCCGACGTGTTCGCCGTCAAGGACGGAGCCGAGAAGCTGGTGGCCACCGGCCTGGCGACCATCGCCCGGGTATGAGACCTAGCAGGCCGTTGAAAAACGTAGGCGAGGCAGCCGAGGCTAGGAAAAAACAGGCGAAAAAGCGGAGTTTACGAGTTGTAAATGAGCATTTTGACTGGGCTCGCATACGAGCCTGTTTTTAACGACGCATCGGCAACGCAGGTAGTTTTTCAACAGCCTGCTAGCCCCGGTCGCGGCTAAAGCCCCTCCCACAGGAGCGCCCCCCCAGCGGCGCTCAGCCCTGATGCAGCGCCCGGTAGTGGCTGGGCGCCATGCCCACCACTTTGCGGAACAGCCGCGAGAAGTAGTAGACATCGTCGTAGCCCAACTGCTCGGCGACCTGGCGTATACCCTGCTCGCCCTCGTCGAGCAGGCGGCAGGCGTGGGCCATCTTCAGCTGGATGAAATCCTGGATTGGTGCATGGCCGGTCAGCGCGCGGTAGGTCTTGGCGAAATGGAAGCGCGACAGCTTGAACTGCTCCGCCAGCTCGTCGAGGTTGAGCGAGCCGTGCAGGTGGGCGCGCATCACCGCCTGTACCGCATCGACGTCCAGCACCCGCCCGGACTTCAGCTTGGCCCGCGCCGGCAGCACCGCCAGCGAGGCCAGCAGGGTCTGCAGCTGGTGGGCGGCGTAGATGAAGTGCGGCAGGCTCAGGCCCTGCTTGCGCAGGCCCAGCAGCGCATCGAATTCGGCCAGCAGGCGTGGCTGCACGCCGATGCGCCACAGCGGCCCCTTGCCCAAGGGCCGCAGGAAATCCGCGACCAGTTCGCCGTCGAAGTGCACCCAGTACAGCGTCCAGGGCCGGTCGGGGTCGGCGCCGTACACGTGCGCCTGGCCCTTGGGCAAGATCAGCAAATCGCCACCGCCGACAGCCAATCGTCCATCCGCGGCTTCCAGCCAGCCCTGTCCGGCACGGCAGTAGATCAGCAGGTGGTCGTCCGGCGCCGGGCGGCTCATGCGGTGCCCGAGGGCCTCCGGGTAGAACCCCAGGGCCAGCGGGTAGCAGCCCTGTGCCAGCGGATGGCGGGCCAGCAAGCGGCGCAGGCGTGGCGGGGTGATGAAGCGCACGCCGTTGGCCGGCAGCGGCCAGTTGGAGGTTTCGACCCGGGCGCTCATGTCATCTCCGACAACTCAATGACAAGATCGTCCATCCATTGCCCAAGATCGTCAATCCACAAGCGCTCTCCGGGCGGCTATAACAATGGGCACACGACATCCGGCTCCCCCAGCGAAGCCGCCACCAGGAGAGAGCAATGGCCAAGGCAATCCCGCAGTTGATCGAAGGCGAATGGCGCGAAAGCCGCACCCGCGAATTCATCGAAGTCACCGACCCGGCGACCCAGGAAGTGCTGGCGCTGGCGCCGAAGGCCACCGCCGAGGAAATCGAGGCGGCCATCGCCAGCGCCAAGGCGGCCTTCCTCGCCTGGCGCGAGGTGCCGGTGCCGGAACGCGCGCGGCTGATGCTGCGCTACCAGCACCTGCTGAAGGAGCACCACGAGGAACTGGCGCAAATCCTCGCCAAGGAAACCGGCAAGACCTTCGCCGATGCCAAGGGCGATGTCTGGCGCGGCATCGAGGTGGTCGAGCAGGCGGCCAATATTTCCAGCCTGATGATGGGCGAGACCGCCGAGAACGTCGCCACGGGCATCGACACCGCCAGCTGGATCCAGCCGCTCGGCGTGTGCGTCGGGATCACCCCGTTCAACTTCCCGGCGATGATTCCGCTGTGGATGTTCCCGCTGGCCATCGCCGCCGGCAACACCTTCATCCTCAAGCCCTCCGAGCAGGACCCGATGACGCCGAACCGCCTGGCCGAGCTGTTCATCGAGGCCGGCGCGCCCAAGGGCGTGCTGCAGGTGCTGCACGGTGGCCGCGAGGTGGTCGACAGCCTGCTCACCCACCCGGACATCCGCGCCATCTCCTTCGTCGGTTCGGTGCCGGTCGGCCAGCACATCTACCGCACCGGCACCGCGCACCTGAAGCGCGTGCAGGCCTTCGCCGGGGCGAAGAACCACATGGTGATCCTGCCCGACGCCAACAAGGAGCAGGTGCTCAGCAACCTGGTCGGCTCCAGCTGCGGCGCGGCCGGCCAGCGCTGCATGGCGATCAGCGTGGCGGTGTTCGTCGGCGAATCCCGGCAGTGGATCGACGAGCTGAAGGCGCAGATGGCCGAACTGCAACCCGGTTACTGGATCGACGACCACGCCGCCTACGGCCCGCTGATCAGCCAGCAGGCCAAGCAACGGGTGCTGCGGCTGATCGCCGAAGGCAAGGCCGAAGGCGCCGAGTGCCTGCTCGATGGCTCGCACTGCACGGTGGAGGGCTTCCCGCACGGCAACTGGCTCGGCCCAACCCTGTTCCGCGGCGTGACGACCAAGATGAGCCTGTACCGCGAGGAAATCTTCGGCCCGGTGCTGGTGTGCATGGAGGTCGACAGCCTGGATGAGGCCATCGCCCTGGTCAACGCCAGCCCCTACGGCAACGGCACCTCGATCTTCACCCGCTCCGGCGGCGCCGCCCGGCATTACCAGCACGCGGTGGAAGTCGGCCAGGTGGGCATCAACGTGCCGGTGCCGGTACCGCTGCCGTTCTTCTCCTTCACCGGCTGGAAGGGCTCGTTCTATGGCGACCTGCACGCCTACGGCAAGCAGGGGGTGCGCTTCTACACCGAGACCAAGACGGTCACCAGCCGCTGGTTCGATGAATCTCCGGTAAGTGGGCCGAACATGACCATTCATTTGAAATGAGAACGGCGTAGGTGCTGTTAGACCAATAGACGATCTCGGCAATTAGTCTAACGGCGTAAAAAGCTCTCCGAGTTCCCACAACAAGAACAAGGAGAGGTGCAATGCAACGACTGACCGCCACCCTGGCCCTGTGGGCCGGGCTTACCGCCTGTGCGCAGGCTGCCGAGCCGATCACCCTCGGTCTCAACTACCCGCGCACCGGCCCCTATAAGGAGGAAGGATTGGCACAGATGCGCGGCGCCTTGCTGGCCATCGACGAGCTCAACGCCCAGGGCGGCGTGCTCGGCCGTGCGCTGCGCCTGTCCAGTCGCGACACGGCCTCACGGCCGGAAAAGGCCGTGCGCAATGTCGACAAGCTGGCCGCGGAAGGCGCGGCCATGCTGTTCGGCGGTTCCTCCAGCGCGGTGGCGATCGCCTCCGGCAAGCGCGCCGCAGAGCATGGGTTGCTCTATTTCGGCACCCTCACCTATTCCAACGACACCACCGGCAAGGACGCGCATCGCCACATGTTCCGCGAGTGCAACAACGCCTGGATGAGCGCGCGGGTGCTCGGCCAGTACCTGAGCAAGCACCTGCCGGACAAGCGCTATTTCTATGTCACCTCCGACTACACCTGGGGCCACACCACGGAAAGCTCGCTGCGCCAGACCACCGGCAGCGAGGATGTCGCGCGCCATCCCGGGTTCAAGGTGCCCTTCCCCGGCGCGCGCCTGGCCGATTACCAGGACGCCCTGACCCAGGCCGCGGCGAGCGAAGCCGAGGTGCTGGCGCTGGTGCTGTTCGGCGAGGACCTGGTGCGCGCCATGCGCGTCGCCAAGGACCTGGGGCTGACCGAGCGCCTGCAGATCGTCGCGCCGAACCTGACCCAGAGCATGGTCGAGCAGGCCGGCCCCGGCCTGATGGCCGGGGTGATCGGCACCGAACCCTGGACCTGGCGGGTGCCGGCGCTGGAACAGTCCGCCCGCGGCGAAGCCTTCGTCGAGGCCTTCAGCCAGCGCTACGCCATGTACCCCTCGAGCTCCGCCGCCTCGGCCTACAGCATCGTCTACCAGTGGGCCGACGCCGCCCAGCGCGCCAAGAGCCTGGACAGCGAGGCGCTGATCAAGGCCCTGGAAGGCCACCGTTACCAGCTACTCAAGGGTCCGCAAGAGTGGCGCCCCTTCGATCACCAGAATCTGCAGACGGTCTACGCGGTCAAAGTCAAACCGCGCGCCGAGGTGCTCAAGGATCCGCTCAAGCAGGACTATTTCGAAATCGTCGAACGTCTCGACGCCAGCCAGGCGGCCCCCAGCCTCGCCGAATGGCAGGCCGAGCGGCGCGCCGCCGGGCAACCCCTGACCCTGCAATGAGGACCTATGGACTTCGAACTCAGCGATGAACAACGCCTGCTGGTGGACAGCGCCCGCGCCTTCGCCCGCCACGAACTGGCGCCGCATGCCGGCGACTGGGACCGCGAGCACCATTTCCCGCTCGAGGTGCTCAGGCGCGCTGGCGAACAGGGCTACCTGGCCCTGTACCTCGCCGAAGAGGACGGCGGCCTCGGCCTGTCGCGCCTGTCCGCCGCGCTGATCTTCGAGCAGCTGGCCGCCGGCTGCGTGGCCACCACGGCTTTCATGACCATCCACAACATGGCGACCTGGATGCTCGCGAGCTTCGCCGACCAGGCCCTCAAGGACCAGTGGCTGCCGGGCCTGGTCAGCGGCGAGCTGCTCGCCTCCTACTGCCTGACCGAGCCGGATGCCGGCTCCGACGCCGCACACCTGCGCACCCGCGCCAAGCGCCAGGGCGACGACTACCTGATCGACGGCAGCAAGTGCTTTATCTCCGGCGCTGGAAGTACCGAGGTCTTGATCGTCATGGCGCGCACCGGCGAGGACGGCGCCAAGGGCATCTCCTGCTTCCTGGTGCCGGCCGACGCCGAGGGGGTGAAGTACGGGCGCAACGAACTGAAGATGGGCTGGTGCGCCCAGCCGACCCGCAGCATCTCCTTCGAAGGCGTGCGCATCCCCGCCGGCAACCGCATCGGCCCGGAGGGCCAGGGCTTCGTCTATGCGATGAAGGGCCTGGACGGCGGACGCCTGAATATCGCCAGTTGCTCGCTGGGCGCGGCCCAGGCGGCGCTGGAGCAGTCGCTGCGCTACGTCGAGGAGCGCAAGCAGTTCGGCAAGCCGCTCAGCGAATTCCAGGCCCTGCAGTTCAAGCTGGCCGACATGCTCACCGACCTGACCGCCAGCCGGCAGATGGTGCGCCTGGCCGCGCACAAGCTGGACCAGCGCCACGCCGAGGCCAGCCTGTACTGCGCCATGGCCAAGCGCTTCGCCACCGACCACTGTTTCAACCTGTGCAACGAGGCCCTGCAGCTGCATGGCGGCTATGGTTATCTGAACGACTACC
Source organism: Pseudomonas benzenivorans (assembly GCF_900100495.1). GTDB lineage: Bacteria > Pseudomonadota > Gammaproteobacteria > Pseudomonadales > Pseudomonadaceae > Aquipseudomonas > Aquipseudomonas benzenivorans. Next base: position 9,783 of record NZ_FNCT01000017.1, on the reverse strand, counting down.
CGCTGGAACGCTGGGTGCGCGACAGCCGCGTGCACCAGATACTCGAGGGCACCAACGAAATCATGCGGGTGATCGTCGCCCGCCGCCTGCTGGAACAGGGCGGCATGCTCGAGCGCCTGCTGTAGCTTTTATCCCCTCTCCCCTTCGGGGAGAGGGTTAGGGAGAGGGGAACACGCAACACCCTCTCCCCCAGCCCCTCTCCCGTGGACGGGAGAGGGGAGCCCAATTGACGAGGACGCTTATGAGCAACGCCATCGAACCCTATCAACCCGGCCTGTTCGACCTGACCCACAAGATCACCGTGGAAAAGCATGGCCACACCGCACTGATCACCATCAACCACCCGCCGGCCAACACCTGGGACCGCGACTCGTTGATCGGCCTCAAGCAACTGGTCGAACACCTCAACCGCGACGACGACATCTACGCCCTGGTGGTGACCGGCCAGGGCAGCAAGTTCTTCAGCGCCGGCGCCGACCTCAACCTGTTCGCCGACGGCGACAAGGCCCGCGCCCGCGAGATGGCCCGGCGCTTCGGCGAGGCCTTCGAGGCGTTGCGCGATTTCCGCGGCGTGTCGATCGCTGCGATCAACGGCTACGCCATGGGCGGCGGCCTGGAATGCGCGCTGGCCTGCGACCTGCGCATCGCCGAGCGCCAGGCGCAGCTGGCCCTGCCGGAAGCCGCGGTGGGCCTGCTGCCCTGCGCCGGCGGCACCCAGCACCTGGCCTGGCTGGTCGGCGAAGGCTGGGCCAAGCGCATGATCCTCTGCGGCGAACGCATCGACGCCGAGACCGCGCTGCGCATCGGCCTGGTCGAACAGCTGGTCGACAGCGGCGAGGCGCGCGGCCATGCCCTGCTGCTGGCGGCCAAGGTCGCCCGGCAGAGCCCGGTGGCGGTGCGCACCATCAAGCCGCTGATCCAGGGTGCCCGCCAGCGCAGCCCGAACAGCTGGCTGAGCGAGGAGCGCGAGCGCTTCATCGACCTGTTCGACGCCGACGACACCCGCGAGGGGGTCAACGCCTTTCTGGAGAAACGCGACCCGCAGTGGCGCAATAAGTAACCGTAGGGTGGATGTCGCTTTCTACATCCACCGAAACAATACGGTGGATGGATAGAGCGACATCCACCCGAGGACGGGAACCAAGATGAACGTGATTTTCGAAGAACGCCCCAGCCTGCATGGCTTTCACATCGGCGTCGCCAGCCTGGACGCCGAGAAGAGCCTGAACGCCCTGTCCCTGCCGATGATCGAGGCGCTGAACGGCAAGCTCGCGGCCTGGGCGAATGATCCGGCGATCGCCTGCGTGGTGCTGCGCGGCAACGGGCCGAAAGCCTTCTGCGCCGGTGGCGACGTGGTGCAACTGGCGCAGCAGTGCCGCGCCCACCCCGGCGAGGTGCCGCCCCTGGCACGGCGCTTCTTCGCCGACGAATACCGCCTCGACCACCGCATCCACTGCTATCCAAAGCCCCTGCTGTGCTGGGCCCACGGCCATGTGCTGGGCGGCGGCATGGGCCTGATGCAGGGCGCCGGGGTGCGCATCGTCACCCCGTCGAGCCGCCTGGGCATGCCGGAAATCAATATCGGCCTGTACCCGGATGTCGGCGCCAGCTGGTTCCTTGCCCGCCTGCCCGGCAAGCTCGGCCTGTTCCTCGGCCTCACCGCCAGCGGCATCAACGCCCGTGATGCGCTGGACCTCGGCCTGGCCGACCGCTTCCTGCTCGACAGCCAGCAGGACGCCCTGCTCGATGGCCTGGTGCAGCTGAACTGGCAGGAGCAGCCGCACCGGCAACTGCACAGCCTGCTCAAGGCCTTGGAGCATGAAGCCCGCGCCGAACTGCCGGAAGCCCAATGGCTGCCCCGCCGCGAACGCCTCGACGAACTGCTCGACCAGGCCGACCTGCCCTCCGCCTGGCGCGCCCTGAGCACGCTGCACGGCGACAGCGACCTGCTGCTGGCGCGCGCCGCCAAGACCCTGGCCGGCGGCTGCCCACTGACCGCGCACCTGGTCTGGCAGCAGATCGCCCGCGCCAGGCAGCTGTCATTGGCGCAGGTGTTCCAGATGGAATACGCCATGAGCCTGAACTGCTGCCGCCACCCGGAACTGCCCGAAGGCGTGCGCGCCCGGCTGATCGACAAGGACCAGGCACCGCGCTGGCACTGGCCAGATGTGGCGAGCATTCCCGAGGAAGTGATAGAAGCGCATTTCGACGCGACCTGGGAAGGCGAGCACCCGCTGGCGGATCTGTGAATGCACAAACGTAGGGTGGGCGGGGCCGCCTAGGCCGCGCGCACCAGTAACCGAAGGCCCGGTGCGCACAGCGCACCCTACGAGGAGAACGACAATGACCCAGATAGCCTTTATCGGCCTCGGCCACATGGGCCTGCCGATGGCCCGCAACCTGCTCAAGGCCGGCTTCGCCCTCAAGGTCTTCGACCTGGTGCCGGCGGCGGTCGCGGAACTGGCCAAGGACGGCGCACAGGCGGCCGGCAGCGCCGCCGAGGCCGTGCAGGGCACGGACGTGGTGATCAGCATGCTGCCGGCCAGCCGCCATGTCGAAGGCCTGTACCTGGGCGACAACGGTCTGTTCGCCAGGCTCGCACCCGGCACCCTGGTGCTGGAATGCTCGACCATCGCCCCGGAATCCGCGCGCAAGGTGCACCAGGCCGCCGCCGCGCGCGGCCTGGGGATGCTCGATGCGCCGGTCTCCGGCGGTACCGCCGGCGCCGCGGCCGGCACCCTGACCTTCATGATCGGCGGTGAGGCGGCCACCCTGGAAAAAGCCCGATCGATCTTCGCCGCCATGGGCAAGAACATCTTCCACGCCGGCCCGGACGGCGCCGGCCAGGTGGCCAAGGTGTGCAACAACCAGGTGCTGGCGGTGCAGATGATCGCCACCGCCGAGGCCATGGCCCTGGGCGTGGCCAACGGCCTGGAGCCGGCGGTGCTGGCCGAGATCATGCGACAGAGTTCCGGCGGCAACTGGACCCTGGAGAAATACAACCCCTGGCCGGGGGTGATGGAGAATGCGCCGGCGTCCAAGGGCTATACGGGGGGATTCATGGCCGAGCTGATGGCCAAGGACCTCGGCCTGGCCCAGGAGGCGGCGCAGGTCACCGCCAGCAGCACGCCGATGGGCGCCCTGGCCCTGCAGATCTACCGCCTGCTGCTCAAGCAGGGCAAGGGCCAGCAGGATTTCTCGGTAGTGCAGCAGTTGTTTGTCGAGTAGGGGCAACAAGCCAACGGCGGGTTGCACCCGCCCTACTCGCTGACGGCAAGCACACCGGCTAATCGTAGGAGCGGGCCACGCCCGCGAAATCCCAATCGCGGCCAAGGACTGGGCGTCCCCGCCGCGTCTACAGAGAGCCCACTAGCATCTGGTGCGCACGGCGCACCCTACGCGGGTGTGCTCATCGCTCGCGCAACGCCTCGGCGCGGGCGCGGATGATCGGCTTGAGCAGGTAGCTGAGCACGCTCTTCTTGCCGGTGATGATGTCCACCGAGGCGACCATGCCGGGTATGATCAGCAGCGGCTGCTCTACGCTGCCGAGGTGGCTGCGGTCGGTACGCAGCTTGATCACGTAGAAGCTGTTGCCGTCGTCGTCGGTGACGGTATCGGCGCCGATCTGCACCAGTTCGGCCTTGAGTCCGCCGTAGATGGTGTAGTCGTAGGCGGTGAACTTGACCATCGCCTCCTGCCCCGGATGGAGGAAGGCGATGTCCTGCGGGCGGATGCGCGCCTCGACCAGCAGATTGTCGTCCAGCGGCACGATCTCCACCAGGTCGCTGCCCGGCTGGATCACCCCGCCGATGGTGTTGACCAGCAACTGCTTGACGATGCCGCGCACCGGCGAGGTGACCAGGGTGCGATTGACCCGGTCTTCCAGCGCCTTGCCGGTGGACTGGATCTTGCTCAGTTCGGTGCGCGCCTCGTTCAGCTCGGCCAGGGCCTCGCTGCGAAAGCGCCCGCGGGTCTCGTCGATCTTGCGCTCGGCCTCGGTGATCGCCGCCTCGGCCCGCGGCATGGCCAGGGTCGTGGCCTCCAGCTGGCCGCGGCTCTCCACCTCGGCGCGTTTCAGGCGCAGGACCTCGACTTGGGAGATCGCCCCCTCGGCCACCAGCGGCTCGGACATCTGGATTTCCTGGCGCAGCAGGCCGAGGCTGTTGCGGAATTGCACCTGCTTGGAGGCGAACTCGCGCAGTTCCTGACGACGCTGGACCAGTTGCTGTTCCAACCCCGCCACCTCGTCCTGCAACTGCTGGCGCCGGCTGTTGAACAGCTGCTCCTCGTTCTCCGCCTGCCGCGGCGCCTTCTCGCGCACCTCGTCGGCCACCTGCAGCTCGCGGCCCTGCACCTCGGCACTCAGACGCTCGACGCGCAACAGCAGGGCCAGGCGGTCGGCCTCGGTCTCGCCGACGTTGGAGGCGAAGCGCGTATCGTCCAGGCGCAGCAGCGGGTCGCCGATATTCACCACCTGGCCCTCGCGGACGAACAGTTCGGAGACGATGCCGCCTTCGAGGTTCTGGATCTTCTGCAGACGCGACGAAGGAATCGCCTTGCCGTCGCCGCGGGTCACTTCGTCGACCACAGCGAAATGCGCCCAGAGCAGGCAGAAGGCGACGAAGGCGATCAGTCCCCAGATGGTCAGGCGGATCACCCTGGGCGCGTCCTCGATCAGCGCCCGGCCGACTTCCGGCAACGGTTCGTCGCCGAGCGCGGCGCGGCTGCCGAAATACCCCGCCACGGCCTTGCCCAGGCCATCGATTGGCTGCTTAGCCGACACTGATCTGCCCCTTCTTCAGCGCTTCCATCACACTCCCCTTGGGCCCGTCGGCGATGATCTGGCCGCGATCGACGATCACCAGGCGGTCGACCAGGCTGAGCATCGAGGCGCGGTGGGTCACCAGCAGCAGGGACTTGTTGCCGATCACCGCGGCCAGGCGCTGCTTGAGCCGCTCCTCACCGGTGTTGTCCATGGAACTGGTCGGCTCGTCGAGCAGCAGGATCGGCGGATCGAGTAACAGCGCGCGGGCCAGGGCGACGTTCTGCCGCTGGCCGCCGGAGAGGTTCTGCCCGCGCTCGCCGACCTGCAACTCGTAGCCTTTCGGGTGCAACCGGACGAATTCATGCACCCCCGCCAGTTCCGCGGCCTGCAGCACCAGCTCGTCCTCGACGTAGCGCGCCCCGGATACCAGGTTGTCGCGCAGGGTGCCGGAAAACAGCTGGATGTCCTGGGGCACGTAGCCGATGTTGTGGCGCAGGTCGCTGACGTCCAGCTGGCGCACGTCGATGCCGTCGACCAGCAGGCTGCCGGCATCGGGCTGATAGAGGCCGACGATCAGCTTGGCCAGGGAACTCTTGCCCGAGCCGCTGCGGCCGATGATGCCGATCTTCTCGCCCGGACGGACCACCAGGTTGATGTTCTCCAACGCGGCCTGCTGCTGGTCCGGGTAATGGAATTCCAATTGGCGGAACTCGATCGCCCCCTGCAGCGTATGGCGCTTGAGCGGACGCTCTTCCTCCTGGCGTTCCTGCGGCAGCTCCATCATCTGGTTGACCGAGTCGAGGGTGACCCGCGCCTGCTGGTAGCGGGTGAGCAACCCGGACATCTGCGTCAGCGGCCCCAGCGCCCGGCCGCTGAGCATGTAGCAGGCGATCAGGCCGCCCATGCTGAGGTTGCCGTCGATGATCTGGTAGACGCCGAGGACGATCATCACCACCCCCGCCAGTTGTTGCAGCAGCAGGGTCGCGTTCATCGCCAGGCTGGACAGCATGCGTGCGCGCAGCTCCAGGCGGCTGAGGGTGCCGATGGTCTGCTCCCACAGGTACTGGCGCTCGCTCTCGGCATTGTTGACCTTCACCGCATCCAGCCCGGCCAAGCTTTCGATCAGGCTCGACTGGCGCTCGGCGGCCAGCGCCATGCTGCGCTCCATGGTCTGCGCCAGTGGCCGTTGCAGGGCCCAGCCGATCAGCGCGACCAGCGGGAAGGCCAGCAGCGGGATCCACACCAGGTGCCCGCCGATCATCGCGATCACGGCCAGGATAAGCAGGGTGAACGGCAAATCGATCACGCTGGCCAGGGTCAGCGAGGCGAGGAAGTCGCGCAGGTTCTGGAACTCGTGGATGTTCTGGGCGAAGCTGCCGACCCGCGCCGGGCGGAACTTCATGGCCATGCCGACGATGCGCTCGAACAGCGTCGCCGAGATGATCAGGTCGGTCTTTTTGCCCGCCAGGTCCAGGCACAGGCCGCGCAGGGTCTTCAGCAGCAGGTCGAACAGGAAGGCCCCGCTGATGCCGATCGCCAGCACCCAGAGGGTCGCCACGGCCTGGTTGGGCACCACCCGGTCGTAGACGTTCATCACGAACAACGGCGTGGCCAGGCCGATCAGGTTGATCAGCAGGCTGGCGGCGATGGCGTCGATATACAGCCAGCGCGAGCGCTTCAGCGTGTCGCGGAACCAGGAGTTGGCCCGCGGGATCAGTTCGCCGCGATTGAAATCGAACTTGTGCTGCGGCTGGGCGAAGAACACCTGGCCACTGTAGTCCTCGGCCAGTATCTCGGCGCTCACCCGTACTTCGCCGCCTTCGCTCTCGCTGGGCATTACGCGCGCCTGCCCCTGCTCGTCCCAGCCGAGCAGCAGCGCACTACGCCCCTCGCGCAGCAGCAACAGGGCCGGCATGGCCAACGGCGGAATCTGCCGCAGCCCGCGGCGCAGCCAACGCCCCTGCAAGCCGGCACGGGCCGCGGCACGCGGCAGCAGCTCGGCGGTCAGGCGCTGTTCCGGCAGCGGCAAGCCGGCGGTGAGCATGGCCCGGCTGACCGACTTCTGGTGCACGCTGCAAAGCGACAGCAGGCTGTCGAGCAGTGGATCATCGTAGCGGTCGCGCGGATCGCTACGGGTCTGGGCCTGGCTCAGGTCTACTGCCACGAAGGGTCACTCTTGCAAGGGGGAAAGCCGCACTCAGTTGAGGCCGGGCAGCTGCACCTCGGCCTTGACCACGTCCAGCGGCGCGGCGGCCATCGGCGCCACCACACCCTGGCTCCTGAGCAGGGAGCCCATGGTGGCCTTGATCCGATATTGAGTAAACAGCTCGGTGAAGCGCACCTCTTCCAGCCGACGGGCAGCAGTGAACAGTTCGTTCTCGCTGTCGAGCAGATCGAGCAGGCTGCGCTCGCCGAGGGTGAACTGCTTCTGATAGGACTCGCGCACCCGGCTGCTGTAGTCGACGTACTGCTGGGCGATCGGCAGCTGCTGGCGGGCATTGTCCAGGGCGTTCCAGGCCAGGCCGAGGTCTTCGGCCAGCACGCGCAGGGCATTGTTGCGGATGTCCATGGCCTGGTTGACCTGGTGCGCCTTGGACTGCAGGTCGGCCTTGTTGCTGCCGCCGGCGAACAGGTTGTAGCGCATGCGCAGCATCGCCTGCCATTCATTGCTGTGGCCTGGATCGCCATCCAGGTTGTTGTCCGCGCCGCGCGACAGCTCGGCATCGAAGCGCGGGTAGAAGGACGACTTGGCCGCCTCGTACTGCCGTTCGCTGGCCTGTACGTCGGCTTCGGCCGAGCTGAGGAAGGGGTTGTTCGCCAGCATTTCCTCACGTGCCGCCTGCAGGCTTGCCGGCAAGCCGCCGAGCGCCCCCTGCGGCAGGCTCAGCTCGCTGGCCTCGCGGCCGACCACACTGAAGTAGTTGACCTGGGCATCGGCCAGGTTGGTCTGTTCGGTGATCAGGTTGTTGCGCGCCTGGGCCAGACGGGCCTCGGCCTGATCCAGATCGGCCATGCGCCCCACGCCGCGCTGGCTGCGCAACGAGATCTGGTCGTAGATGCGCTCGTGGCTGCGCAGATTGTCCTCGGCCAGGCGTACCAGGTCCTGGCGCTTGAGCACCTCCAGGTAGACCTGCGCCACATCCAGCGCGGTGCGCTCGGAAGTGCCCAGCAGTTCATAGGCGCGCGCATTGACGGTGGCGCGCTGGCGGCCGACCTCGCTGCTGGTGGCAAAACCGTCGAAGAGCATCTGCTGCAGACGCAGGGACGACTCGCCGCGACTCAGGGTGGTGTAGCCATGGCCATCGGCGCCGCGAGTACTGGGACTGTCGGTGCCCTCCCGACCGTAGCCGGCGAGCAGATCGACCTGCGGCAAATAGCCGCCCTTGGCCGCCTTCATCTGCTCCTCGACGGACAACCGCGCATTGATGCCCGCCTGGATCTCCGGATGCGCGTCGAGCGCGCTCTGCATGGCCTCGCTGAGGGTTTGTCCATGTGCCGACAGGGATAGCGCCAAGGCCAGGGGAAGAACGGCTGGGAAACGCATGATCTGGAGGATTCCTTTCAGGCTGGGGCTGACGCTGCATGTCAACGGGGCGCTAATCGCCGCGCGGCAGACGCGCCGACAGCAGTCATAAAGCCGCGATTTAACGTGACGCGCATCACGCAAATAAAGTGACCAATATCAAAGTGACATTAGCGGCGGGGATTGTTTATGATCGCGGCTGAGCGGTCAATAGTCTGGCATTAAGCTAATTCCATCTAGAAATAAGTCGACTTATTGACGCCATTAAAACGCCATTAATTTGTCCTCGTCCACATCCATGGCGTTATACCCAAAGGATCACATTGCGCCGTCGTGCGCCCGGAGCTTAGGCATGAGCAATTTCGTCGCCATCGTTAAGAGCCTTGTTGGTCAGGTATTCGCCGTCTCCCTCGAGGGGTTCAAACGGCCAGTTTTCGAAGGCGAGCGCCTGCTCCAGGGCGAGCAGATCCTGACCGAGCTCGGCGGTTCGGTGACCCTGCAATTGGCCAATGACCAGTTGATTGAAGTTGGCCAAAACAGCAACTGGCAGGCCGACCGCGACGAAACCGCTGAACACCCACAAGCAGACGAAGAGCCGACCTCCGAGCTGGAGCAGGCCATTGCCGCCGGCTTCGACCCCACCGCCGAACTCGAACCCACCGCCGCCGGCCCTGGCGCTACCGGTGGCACCGGCGGCGCGGCGGGCGGCGGGCACAGCTTCGTGCTGCTGGATGAAACGGCCGGGCAGCTGGATCCAACCCTGGGCTTTGCAACGCAAGGACTGGACTCCGCCTCCAGCACCAACGAGGAAGAACTGGGCGCCCTCGCAGACTCTCTTCCCGTCCCGAACGCTGCCCCGCTTGCCGTCGACGACAGCCTGAGCGCCACCGAAGACACCCCGGTGACCTTCACCGCCGCCCAGCTGACCGGCAACGACAGCGATCCGGAAAACTCGCCGCTGACCATCGCCAGCGTCACCAGCGGCAGCGGCGGCACCGCCGTGCTCAACGCCGACGGCACCGTCACCTTCACCCCGAACGCCAACTTCACCGGTACCGCCGACTTCAGCTACACCGTCACCGATGGCGAGCGCGTTTCCAACGGCGCTACCGTGACTATTGTCGTGGGTGCGGCCGCCGACCTCGGCGCCGCCGACGACAGCGCCAGTGGCGCCGAAGACAGCGTGATCAACGGCTCGGTGATCGGCAATGACAGCACCACCTCCGGTGGCGCCCTGAGCTATGCCCTCGCCTCCGGCGTCAGCAACGGCAGCCTGGTGTTCAACGCCGACGGCAGCTACAGCTACACCCCGGACGCCAACTTCAACGGCGCCGACAGCTTCACCTACACCGTCACCGACGCCGCCTCCGGCGAGTCCAGCACCCAGACCGTGAGCCTCAGCGTCAACCCGGTGGCCGACCTCAGCGCCGCCGACGACAGCGCCACTGGCGCCGAAGACAGCGTGATCAACGGCTCGGTGATCGGCAACGACAGC
>NZ_FNCT01000039.1 GCF_900100495.1 Pseudomonas benzenivorans | reverse complement strand
ATCTTCAACTACCCGCTGTCGCTGCTCTGAGTCACCCGCATCCGCTTGCTCCATGTGTTACGGCACCTTCGGCCCGTCCTCGCGACGGGCTTTTTAAGGCTATGTCCCAACGATGTGTTGCGCGATTGCACGGCTTACGCTGATTAGTCCCCTCGCCCCTCTGGGGAGAGGGTTAGGGAGAGGGGTGGGGTCATCAGGCCAGCGACAATGCCGGCCTTGATTACCCTCATCCGAACGCGGCCCGCCCCAGCCCTCTCCCGGAGGGAGAGGGGCAAATCGCGTCTGGCAATACAACACGTGATTGGTACATCGCCTTTTTAAACACACCGATAGAGCAGCGCCCTCTCGGAAACCGACTGGAGACACGCCAATGGCTCTGACGAAAGACACAATTGCCGACGGTAACCAAACAGAAAACACCCGCAGGACCTTTCTCAAACGCTCGCTGCTACTCTCCGCGGGCGTCGCCTCCTTCGGCGGCCTCCCCCGACTGGTCGACGCCGAACCGCTGACCCAGCGCTATCCCGATCCGCTGGTCGAGATTCTCGATGACAGCTTCGCCAAGTACCGCCTGTTCAACGCCAGCGTGGAACGACTCGCCACCGGCATGCGCTGGGCGGAGGGCCCGGTCTGGGTCGGCGACGGCCGCTATCTGCTGCTGAGCGACATCCCCAACGACAGGATCATGCGCTGGGATGAGATCAGCGAATCGTTCAGCCCCTTCCGCGACCACTCGAACTACTCGAACGGACTCTGCCGCGATCGCCAGGGCCGGCTGATCGTCTGCGAAGGCTCGACCACCCACGACCGCGGGCGGCGGATTACCCGCACCGAACACGACGGCAGCATCAGCGTGCTGGCCGACAACTACCAGGGCAAGCCCTTCAATTCGCCGAACGACGTCGTGGTCAAGCGCGACGGCTCGATCTGGTTCACCGACCCACCCTTCCAGACCGCCAACGACTACGAAGGCCACAAGGTCGTGCCCGAGCAGCCCGATGCGGTGTACCGGATCGACGGCGAAACCGGCGAGGTTTCCCGGGTGGCCGGCGAGATCGCCGGCCCCAACGGCCTGTGTTTCTCGCCCGACGAAAAAGTCCTGTATATCGTCGAAGGCCGGGCCAAACCGAACCGCCTGGTCTGGGCCTACCCGGTGCACGACGACGGCAGCCTGGGCGAGCGGCGCAAGCACATCGAGGCCTTGGACCACGGGGCGCTCGACGGCATCAAGTGCGACCAGGACGGCAACCTCTGGTGCGGCTGGGGCAGCAACGGCGCGCCGGGCGCCAAGGCGGAGAACCTGGATGGCGTCATGGTGTTCAACCCCCAGGGCAAGGCCATCGGCCACATCAAACTGCCCGAGCGCTGCGCCAACCTGTGCTTCGGCGGCAGCAAGGGCAATCGCCTGTTCATGGCCAGCTGTCACTCGCTGTACGCGCTCTACGTCAATGCGCGCGACGCCAACCATGGCTGAGCGAACCGCTGGCCCGCGACCATGACCTGGAGAGTGGCAAGCGGATCGATCAGCGGACCCTTCAGCTAGCGCGCCGCCCTCGGCCCGTTCTGGCGACGGGCCTTTTCGTGGATTGGGATTAGCGCAGCGAAGAACGCTCATGCCCTATCCAGGGGGCTCAACACCGCCAACTGAACCGCCTCCGGAGTCCCCGGGGCGGTTCAAAGGTGAGGTTTATGGAGCGCTTACAAGGGGCTAGCCTTGCAGTGACGCTACAACCACTGCCGAGGTGAGTCATGCCCCAACCCGCTGCAAGTACGCTGATGCTGGTCCTGGGCTCCACACTGCTGCTGACCGCCTGCGGCGGTGGTGCGGGAGTGAAATACCCCACGCTGGATGGCGCAAAACCTTTGGTGATCGGCCACCGCGGCGCCGCCGGCTACCTGCCGGACCACACGCTGGAGGGCTACCGCAAAGCCATCGAGCTGGGCGCCGATTTCATCGAGCCCGACCTGGTGGCGACCAAGGACGGCGTGCTGGTCGCTCGCCATGAGCCGAACATCACCGCCACCACCGACGTGAAGGATCGCCCCGAGTTCGCCAGCCGCAAGACGCGGCGGACGGTCGATGGCGTCGAGGAGGAAGGCTGGTTCGTAACGGACTTCACCCTCGCTGAACTCAGGACACTACGCGCCATCCAGCCGTTTCCCGACCGCGACCCGGCGTACAACGGCAAATTCCAGATTCCCACCTTCGAGGAGGTGCTCGACCTGGCTATCAGCGAGGGCGCGCGCGTGAGGCGCAGCATTGGCGTGTATGCCGAGACCAAGCATCCCACCTACCACGCTAGCCTGGGGCTCAAGCTCGAGGATCGCCTGCTCGACACCCTGGCCCGCTACGGCTACACCGGCAAGACCTCGCCAGTGATCCTGCAGTCGTTCGAGGTGTCGAATCTGCAGTACCTGCGCAGCAAGACCCAGGTGCGCCTGGTGCAGCTGGTGGACGCCAGCGATATCAATGCCGATGGCAGCATCCAGCTGGCCGCCCCGTTCGACAGACCCTATGACCTGGCCGTGGCCGGCGACCCGCGCACCTTCGCCAGCCTGCTGACGCCAGATGGCCTCAGGGAGATCAGCACCTACGCCGACGGCATCGGCCCGTGGAAGCCCTACCTGATTCCTTCAAGGCTGCTCGATAACGACCAGAACGGCCAGCCTGACGACCTCAACGGCGACGGCCAGCTCGACGAGCGCGACCGGGTGATGATGGCGCCCACCGACGTGGTCAAAAACGCCCACGCCGCCGGCCTGTTCGTGCACCCCTACACGTTCCGCAGCGAGGCCAAACGCCTGGCGTCCGACTTCCAGGGCAACCCCGCGGCCGAATACCAGCTGTTTTACGAGCTGGGGGTGGACGGTGTGTTCAGCGAGTTTGCCGACCATGCGACGGCGGCGCGGGACAATTGATGCAGACCGCAACCTGGCTCGAAAATGATTGAGGCCCGCATCAGCGGGCCTCCTTAGCGCACACCATCCGTTGGAGCTGGCGGATCAGTTCTCGCCCACTACCTGGATCAATGGGGTCAGAGTGATTGATTTTAGAGGGTCAATGTTTAGATCAATGTCTCTGACCCCATTGATTTGCCGCGTCCGCTTGCTCCATGTGTTACGGCACCTTCGGCCCGTCCTCGCGGCGGGCTAATTTTTATAGATTCGTATTGGCAACGTCGACAAGCCTCATCCCCGATCGAGCGGGCTCAGCACCGCCAACCCTCCCCGATTGAGCACATGGGTGTAGATCATCGTGGTCTTCACATCGGCATGCCCCAACAGCTCCTGCACGGTGCGGATATCCTGGCCGCTTTCCAGCAGGTGGGTGGCGAAACTATGGCGCAAGGTATGCGGCGTCGCCGGCTTGACCAGGCCTGCGTCGCGCACCGCCTCACGTATCGCACGCTGAATGGTCTTCTCATGCAGATGATGGCGAAAAACTCCCTTGGAGCGCGGATCGGTAGAGCGGTTGACTGACGGAAAAACGAACTGCCAACCCCACTCCATGCAGGCAAGCGGATACTTGCGCGCCAAGGCATAGGGTAAGTTCGCCCGACCAAACCCCTCGGCCAGATCCGCTCGATGCAACAGCTGGACTTGCTCCAGATGCTCCTGCAGCGCCACCACCACCCGCTGCGGCAGCATGGTTACCCGATCCTTCTGGCCCTTGCCATCACGCACCAGAATCTCACCGCGGGCAAAGTCCACATCCTTGACCCGCAAGCGCAGCACTTCCAACACACGCAGCCCCGAACCATAGAGCAAATTGGCCACCAGCCAGTGCACGCCCGATAACCCGGCCAACAGCCTGGCCACCTCCTCACGGGTCAGCACCACCGGCAAATGCCTGGGCTTCTTGGCCCGCACGATCCCCTCCAGCCAAGGCAGCTCGACCTTCAATACCTCTTTATAAAGGAACAGCAGCGCCGCCAAGGCCTGGTTCTGCGTCGAACCTGCCACATTGCGATTAACCGCCAGATGGGTAAGAAAAGCCTCGATCTCAGGCGCCCCCATCTCCGCTGGATGGCGATAGCGGTGAAAGCGGATATAGCGCTTTACCCATTCGGCATAGACAGTCTCGGTCCGAATGGAATAGTTTCTGAGGCGAATCTGCTGGCGCACCTGATCCAGCAGCTTGGGCTTGCCGTCATCCATGTCGCGTTTCTCCCTGGGCGATGTCGCGTTTGCCGCGACAACGTCGAGGCTAGACAAAGACTTACAGGACGACAAGGAACGTTATACGACACGATGTCGCTTTTAAAAGCGACATGGCGTGTCGCCTAATAGTAGTTACCCAACGATAGTGAAATCGGCGTAAGGACACGTAAATGACACGGAATCAAGGTGACCAAAAAGCGAAAAATCTGCTATTAAGCGAAACCAAACAGCGCTGTCGCCTAACTGCAGTTAAGGCAAACAGCGCTGTTTGGTTTCGCTGGAAGCCGCTGTTTTCCGATTTTCGGCCCCTTGAGTTTTACCTGCATTTACTTGCCCGCTGCGCGGGCGAGTGCAAATCGTCGGATAACACCTCACTAGAGCGAACACTTCGTGTCGCTCACCTCGCACGTTAGGCATATAGGAGAATACTGTGGTTACCTGCCATCTCAGATACATAATTGACCCATATAAGCTCAAAGAATTTGAATGCTACGGCAAACTGTGGATTCCACTGGTTGAGAAATTCGGCGGCAAACACCACGGTTACTTCTTACCATCAGAGGGTGCCAATAATGTTGCGCTCGCGATGTTCACATTCCCAAGCCTGGCTGAGTACGAGCAGTATCGGGCAAAGTCCCTTCAAGACACGGCCTGCATAGCTGCCTTCAAATACGCTGAAGAAACAAAGTGCATCATCAGCTATGAACGAATGTTCTTTAGGCCCGTGTTCAATGCCTAACAAATGGTTCAAATCGTTCGCTTCGCTCACTGGGACGGGCTAAAGCCCGCCCCTTAACCAAACGTTAGGCCCACATGGGAGCTTCAATGAAACTTGATGCAATCGTTGCGCGTGCTGACCAGCTAATAGTGATGGGGCAACAGGTAGTTGCCACCCGACATTCTTCAGGATATGGATCAGACGGGGTTGAAAGCGCCCCGATGAAAGGTTTCCGCGCAGCGGCACTCTCGTTTATTGATCGCGTCTATGGCCGCGACCATCCACATTTCGCAGAATTCGAAGCCAGCACCAATGACAGCTGGTTCTACAACGCAGAGCATGGACTAGCCATAGTCCATGCTATTCGCGATGAGATCGCCGGAGGCTGGTTATTTACTATTCGGGGATTGGTTGCCGCGGAGGTTTTTGCTGACTTTCTCGAAATGGCGGAGCATCTACTCGACTCCGGCTACAAGGACCCTGCTGCGGTCATGGCAGGGAGCGTTCTCGAAGAACACTTGCGGCAACTGTGCAACAAGCATGCGATCCCGATCAATGAACAGAAAAATGATAGGCAAGTGCCCAAAAAAGCAGATCGCCTCAATGCTGAGCTGACCGCTTCGACTGCATACACGAAGCTTGACCAGAAGCAAATTACGGCTTGGCTGGATTTACGCAACAACGCCGCACATGGAAACTACAACGCTTATACCGCAGAACAAGTAGAGCAGATTCTAGCGGGTGTCACCAACTTCATGGTTCGCGTTCCGGCTTAGCAGTGAACCTTAGAGTCCGCCAAGTTCGACGCCGCATAGGAGCAGAGCTTAACTAAATGCGAGCCTAACAAATGGTTCAAGTCGTTCGCTTCGCTCACTCGGGACCGGCTAAAGCCGGCCCCTTAACCAAACGTTAGGCTTAAATCATGCTCCGGCGCTTGAAATTCCCACTGATCTATATCCTTGAGGCCCTGCTCTGGCTTCCACTACTTGCAGGTTTTTTCATAGCCAGTCTATTTTTTCGAGCAGAGCCAATTGCATCCCTCAATTTACAAGGAAAATCTCTCCCAATCCACTGGGAGGCAGCAGTTTATAACCACGGCATGTATTTACCTGGATACAAAATTGCCGAGCACCCGCTTTCCTTCGGGTTAATCATTTTTCTTATGGCTATTTGCGTTTTCGCTATCTATTCACTACAGAAAGCGCAGCAAGCACAAAAAACCAATGCCAAGCCAGCCGAGCTTCGTGCACACAGATTCGCAAATGCAACAGTCTTCGTCACTGTAGGTGTCATCAGTTACTTTTTTGTAATGCATGTATTTGTTGGTATT
>NZ_FNCT01000014.1 GCF_900100495.1 Pseudomonas benzenivorans | reverse complement strand
AGATCGTGAGAGGCCAGGCCCTGGGCACAGATGTTCAGGCGCCGCGCTACCTCATGGACCGGCTCGTCGCGGAACAAGGCCATGCCAAGCACCAGCCAGAGCACCTGATCGCTGGGTAGGCGCCGACGCCGTATGGTGGCCTGGGCGGAAAGGTCCAGCGCGGACGCCACCCACTCGATCGGAATGTTCTGGGTGAAGGTGCTCAGATCGGAGAAGTTGAACAGTTCGCCTAGATCGAGCAGTTGCTGTTGGAGAGACATAAAAAAATCCGATGACAGAGTCTGGCATCGGATTTTCGGGGAAGCCCCGCCGGGGCTCAAATGCTTAAGTGAACAGCATTACGGCAATTGCCGGGCTTCTGCTTTTCGGGTGGTCGATCCTTCAGGGCGCCGGATTGGGCTGCGCCTTGTGGATCGCCTCGATACCGGTCAGTACCTCGTCGCCGAGCGTCAACGCGCTGCTCGCCAGGTCGCTTTCCAGTTGCTCCAGGGTGGTGGCGCCGATGATGGTGCTGGTGACGAACGGCTGGGCGTTGACGAACGCCAGGGCCATCTGCGCCGGGTCCAGGCCGTGCTCGCGGGCCAGCGCCACATACGCCGAACAGGCGGCCTCGGACTGTGGGTTGGTATAGCGGGTGAATCGGCTGAACAGGCTGATCCGGGCATTGGCCGGGCGTGCGCCGTTCTCGTACTTGCCGGAAAGCATGCCGAAGGCCAGGGGGGAGTAGGCCAGCAGCCCGCATTGCTCGCGCATGGCGACTTCCGCCAGGCCGACCTCGAAGCTGCGGTTGAGCAGGTTGTAGGGGTTCTGGATCGAGACGGCGCGCGGCCAGCCGCGGCTTTCCGCCAACTGCAGGAACTTCATGGCGCCCCAGGGCGTTTCGTTGGACAGGCCGATGTGACGGATCTTGCCGGCCCTGACCTGCTCGTCGAGGGCCTCCAGGGTTTCCTCCAGCGGGGTGAAGTCGCTGTCCTGGTGGCGATAACCGAGCTGGCCGAAGAAGTTGGTCGGGCGCTCCGGCCAGTGCAGCTGATAGAGGTCGATCCAGTCGGTCTGCAGGCGCTTGAGGCTGGCGTCGAGGGCGGCGACTATGTGCGCGCGGTCATGCTTGAGCCGGCCGCCGCGAATGTAGTCGATACCATTGCCGGGGCCGGCGACCTTGCTGGCCAGGATCCAGTCGGCGCGGTCGCCGCGCAGCTTGAGATAGTCGCCGATGATCTGCTCGGTTGCGCCGTAGGTTTCGGCACGGGGCGGCACCGGGTACATCTCGGCGGTGTCGATGAAGTTGATGCCGGAGGCCTTGGCGCGTTCGATCTGGGCGAATGCCTGGCTGGTGCTGTTCTGCTCGCCCCAGGTCATGCTGCCCAGGCAGAGCGTGCTGACTCGAAGGTCGGTTCGGCCGAGTTGACGATAATTCATGGGGGCTCCTCTGGCGAAACGGTCATACAAGCAGGTTGAATTAATTTGCGCAATCTGCATAATTGCGCACCTCTTTCAGCGGTGGAAGTGATGCGCCGCCTGCCGAAGAATCTTGCCGTATTACGGACGCGCTGACCCGAGCCCCCGATAGCGTCTGTGTTCGGCTGCCTTTGACTTGTCAAAGTACGCACTATTCAGTAAGATCCGCCGTCTTATTTATCAGGGCGGCCCCTGAGGCTATAAAGAATGAAAACTTTTACTGCTAAACCGGAAACAGTAAAGCGCGACTGGTTTGTCGTCGACGCTGCTGGTCAGACCCTGGGTCGTCTGGCCACCGAAATCGCGAGCCGTCTGCGTGGCAAGCACAAGCCTGAGTACACTCCGCATGTTGATACCGGCGACTACATCGTCGTGATCAATGCCGAGCAGGTGCGTGTCACCGGTGCCAAGACCACTGACAAGATGTACTACTCTCACTCCGGTTTTCCGGGCGGCATCAAGTCGATCAACTTTGAAAAGCTGATCGCCAAGGCGCCTGAGCGTGTGATCGAGACCGCGGTCAAAGGCATGCTGCCGAAGAACCCGCTGGGTCGCGACATGTACCGTAAGCTGAAAGTGTACAAGGGTGCCGCACACCCCCACACTGCTCAGCAGCCCCAAGAACTGAAGATTTAACGGAATAGTTCATTATGTCGGCGACTCAAAATTACGGCACTGGCCGTCGCAAGACTGCAACCGCGCGTGTTTTCCTGCGTGCAGGTACTGGCAAGATCTCCATCAACAACCGCACCCTGGACACCTTCTTCGGTCGTGAAACTGCCCGCATGGTGGTTCGCCAGCCGCTGGAGCTGACCGAGACCGTCGAGAAGTTCGATATCTACGTCACCGTTGCCGGTGGTGGTGTCAGCGGTCAGGCGGGGGCAATTCGTCACGGCATCACTCGTGCCCTGATGGATTACGACGAATCGCTGCGTCCTGCCCTGCGCAAGGCTGGTTTCGTGACCCGTGACGCTCGCGAAGTGGAACGTAAGAAGGTTGGTCTGCGTAAAGCGCGTAAGCGTCCGCAGTACTCCAAGCGTTAATTCGCCGTCTGCGTTCAAGAACGCCCAGTTTCCTTTCGGAACTGGGCGTTTTTTATGGGCGCCGGATTTGTCTGCGACACCATGCCGCAGCCTTGAATGCCGCGTCCTGCAAGGTGTTCAGGCTTTTCTGGGGGGGTATTTACCTTGTCAGAAAAGGGGCTTTTCTTTACCATTTGGCGAATTTTTTGCACTACCCCGAATTTTACTTAGTAGAGGCCTGAACAACAGGCCACAAAGCCGATGGGAGACGACTGAATGAGCAATGACGGCGTGAATGCAGGCCGGCGTCGCTTCTTGGTGGCGGCCACCTCAGTGGTGGGTGCTGCAGGAGCGGTGGGTGCCGCGGTCCCGTTCGTGGGGTCATGGTTCCCTAGCGCCAAGGCTAAGGCTGCCGGTGCACCGGTTAAGGTGAACGTCAGCAAGATCGAGCCGGGCCAGCAGATAGTTGCCGAATGGCGGGGGCAGCCGGTGTTTATCGTGCGCCGTACCGAGGAGATTCTCGGCAACCTGACCAAGCTCGAAGGGCAGCTGGCGGACCTGGATTCGAAGGCGTCCGAGCAGCCGACCTATGTCGATCCGAAAACCCGTTCGATCAAGCCGGATCTGCTGCTGCTGGTAGGGCTGTGCACCCACTTAGGGTGTTCGCCGTCGTTCCGTCCGGAAGTGGCGCCAGCCGATCTCGGGGCCGAGTGGGTGGGGGGGTACTTCTGCCCTTGCCATGGTTCCCGTTATGACCTCGCGGGTCGGGTATACAAGGCACAGCCTGCGCCCTTGAACCTGCCGGTGCCGCCGCACATGTATGAGTCGGATGATGTGATCGTCATCGGTGTGGACCAGGAGCAAGCATGATGAGTAAGTTCATGGAATGGGTGGATGCGCGCTTCCCCGCGACCAAGATGTGGGAAGACCATCTGAGCAAGTACTACGCGCCGAAGAACTTCAACTTCTTCTACTTCTTCGGCTCCCTGGCGCTGCTGGTGCTGGTCAACCAGATCGTCACCGGCATCTGGCTGACCATGAGCTACACGCCGTCGGCCGAAGAGGCGTTCGCCTCGGTCGAGTACATCATGCGCGACGTGGAATACGGCTGGATTCTGCGTTACCTGCATGCCACCGGCGCTTCGGCGTTTTTCATCGTGGTCTACCTGCACATGTTCCGTGGCCTGCTCTACGGTTCTTACCAGAAACCGCGCGAGCTGGTGTGGATCTTCGGCATGTTGATCTACCTGATGCTGATGGCCGAAGCCTTCATGGGTTATCTGCTGCCGTGGGGGCAGATGTCCTACTGGGGTGCCCAGGTGATCATCTCGTTGTTCGGCGCGATTCCGGTGATCGGCGGTGACCTGACCCAGTGGATTCGCGGTGACTACCTGATTTCCGGGATCACCCTGAACCGCTTCTTCGCCCTGCATGTGGTGGCCCTGCCGATCGTCATCCTGGGCTTGGTCGTCCTGCATATCCTGGCGCTGCACGAAGTCGGCTCGAACAACCCGGATGGCGTCGAGATCAAGAAGAAGAAGGATGCCAATGGCATTCCGCTGGATGGCATCCCGTTCCATCCCTACTACACCGTGAAAGACATCGTCGGCGTGGTGGTGTTCCTGTTCATCTTCTGCTTCGTGGTGTTCTTCTTCCCGGAAATGGGCGGTTATTTCCTCGAGAAACCCAACTTCGAAGTGGCCAACCCGTTCAAGACCCCAGCGCACATCGCGCCGGTGTGGTACTTCACTCCGTTCTACGCGATCCTGCGTGCGGTGCCGGACAAGCTATTCGGCGTCATCGCCATGGGCGCGGCGATTGCGGTGTTGTTCGTGCTGCCGTGGCTGGATCGTAGCCCGGTCAAATCGATGCGCTACAAGGGTTGGCTGAGCAAGATTTGGCTGCTGGTGTTCTGCGTGTCCTTCGTCATCCTCGGCGTGCTGGGCGTGCTGGCCCCGACTCCGGGCCGCACCCTGCTGTCGCAGGTGTGTACCTTCCTGTACTTCGCGTACTTCATCCTGATGCCGTTCTACACCAGGATGGAAAAAACCAAACCGGTTCCGGAAAGGGTGACGGGCTGATGAAAAAGCTATTTGCTGCGTTTGTTGTTGCTGCGCTGCCGGTCTTCGCTTTCGCCAGTGAAGCAGGCGTTCATTTGGATGAGGTGGAGATCGATCTGACCGACAAGGCGGCCATGCAGGACGGCGCCCGCACCTTCGCCAACTACTGCATGGGTTGCCACAGCGCCAAGTTCCAGCGTTATGAGCGGGTGGCCGACGATCTGGGGATCCCGCACGAGCTGATGCTGGAGAACCTGGTATTCAACGACGCCAAGATTGGCGATCACATGAAGATCGGCATGCAGCCCGAAGATGCCAAGGTCTGGTTCGGCGCTGCGCCGCCGGATCTGACCCTGGTGGCTCGCGTGCGCGGTACCGACTGGCTGTACACCTACCTGCGCACCTTCTACGAGGACCCGAGCCGTCCGCTGGGCGCCAACAACAAGGTGTTCCCGAACGTCGGCATGCCGAACGTGCTGGTCGGCCTGCAAGGTCGCCAGTACATCGGCTGCAAGCAGGTCCAGGTGGTCGAGCAGGGCAAGAAACAGTTCGATCCGTTGACCGGTACGCCGATCACTCATGAGGCCTGCGATCAGTTGGCCATCGAGCCGAAAACCGGCGCGCTGAGCGAAGAAGAGTTCGACGAGAAGATCAAGAACCTGGTGACTTTCCTGGCCTACTCGGCCAATCCGGTGAAGCTGGAAAGCCAGCGCATCGGCACCTACGTTCTGCTGTACCTGGCATTCTTCTTCGTATTCGCCTACCTGCTCAAGCGCGAGTACTGGAAGGACGTGCATTAATCTGTTGTCGCTCGGCTGTTGACCTGCGCGCCCTTTGGGGCGCGCAGGTTTTTCTGCTTCTAAAATCCTAAATAAGCGAGGAGGATCGCCATGGGCGTGACCAATCGGTTGGCCTGTTACTCCGACCCCGCCGACCACTATTCCCACCGCGTACGCATCGTGCTCGCCGAGAAGGGTGTCAGCGCCGAGATCATCAGTGTCGAGCAGGGCCGTTGCCCGCCCAGGCTGCTGGAGGTCAATCCCTACGCCAGCCTGCCGACGCTGGTCGATCGGGACTTGGCGCTGTACGAGTCGACGGTAGTGATGGAGTATCTGGATGAGCGCTATCCGCATCCGCCGCTGTTGCCGGTCTATCCGGTGGCCAGGGCGAATAGCCGCTTGCTGATTCATCGCATCCAGCGTGACTGGTGCAAGTTGGTCGACCTGATCCTCGATCCGCGCAGCAAGGAGCCCGCCCGGGTGCAGGCGCGCAAGGAGCTGCGCGAGAGTCTGACCGGTGTTTCGCCGCTGTTCGCCGACAAGCCATACTTCCTCAGCGAGGAGTTGAGTCTGGTGGATTGTTGCTTGTTGCCGATTCTCTGGCGCCTGCCGGTGTTGGGAATCGAGCTACCGAAACCGGCTAAACCGTTGCTCGATTACATGGAGCGTCAGTTCGCCCGCGAGGCCTTCCAGGCCAGTCTGTCGCCTGCTGAACGCGACATGCGTTAATGCTTGAGGAGGCTTCGATGAACTCTAGTCGTCCCTATCTGGTTCGCGCCCTCTACGAGTGGATCGTCGACAACGACTGCACCCCGCACCTGCTGGTCAATGCCGAGTTTCCCGGCGTACAGGTGCCGCCTGGCTTCGCCAGCGACGGGCAGATCGTCCTCAATGTCGCGCCGAGCGCGGTGCGCCACCTGCACATGGATAACGAGGCGGTGAGCTTCGAGGGGCGTTTCGGCGGCGTGGCGCACAGCCTGTATATTCCAACGGCGGCGGTGCTGGCGATTTATGCGCGGGAGAACGGCCAGGGCATGGTCTTCGACCTGGAGCCGCCGGTGCCGGATGACGAGGATGGCGAGGGGCCGGACGATCGGGGGCCGTCAGGTGGCGAGCCGCCCAGGCCGAGTGGTCGGCGGCCCGCCCTGAAAGTGGTCAAGTGAACGAAAAAAGGCGATCCGTGGATCGCCTTTTTTTGTGCCGGAAGGCAGTCAGTCGGTGTATTGGAACAGCTTGACGATCTTCTGCACGCCGGAAACGCTCTGCACCAGGTTGGTGGCGCGATTGGCTTCCTGGTGGGAGACGATACCGAGCAGGTAGACGATGCCGTTCTCGGTGATCACCTTGATGCGCGAGCCGGGTACGCTGGCGTCGGCGACCATCTGCGCCTTGATCTTGGCGGTCAGCAAGGAGTCGTTGCTGCGCGCCAGCAGGGAGGTGGGTTGCAGTACCTGCAGCTCGTTATGCACCTTGCTGACGCCCTGGACCTTGCGCGCCGCCTGTTCGGCGGTGGCTTTCAGGTCGCTGCGCGGGGTCTGGCCGGCGAGCAGCACCACGCCGTTGTAGCTGGTGACCACGATGTGCGAGGTGGGGCTGGTCAGGTCGACATGGGCGCGGGCGATATTCGCGTCGACTTCGGGGGCGATGAACTGGTCATCGATTTTATTGCCGATGCTGCGGCTGCCGCAGCCGGCAAACATCAGGGAAAATGCCAGGACGGCAAGGATCAGCGGGGAACGGGTCATTCTTCACTCCCAAACAGTTGGCGGTCGATCAGGTCGCACAGGCAATGAATCGCCAGCAGGTGCACTTCCTGGATGCGCGCGGTGACTTTCGACGGCACGCGGATCTCCACGTCTTCCGGCAGCAGCAGCGAGGCCATGCCGCCGCCATCGCGACCGGTGAGGGCCACCACGGTCATCTCGCGGTCATGGGCGGCCTGGATCGCCTGGATCACGTTGGCCGAGTTGCCGCTGGTGGAGATCGCCAGGAGTACGTCACCCGGCTGGCCGAGTGCGCGGATCTGCTTGGAGAACACCTCGTTGTAGCTGTAGTCGTTGGCGATCGAGGTGATGGTCGAACTGTCGGTGGTCAGGGCGATGGCCGGCAGGCTGGGACGCTCGCGTTCGAAGCGGTTGAGCAGTTCGGAGGAAAAGTGCTGGGCATCGCCGGCCGAGCCGCCGTTGCCGCAGGAGAGAATCTTGCCCTCGCTGAGCAGCGCCTGGACCATGGCCTGGCTACCTTGCTCGATGAACGGAACGAGCACGTCCATGGCCTGTTGCTTGGTTTCGATGCTGGCTTGGAACAGCTGGCGGATACGGGCTTGCATGTCCATTGGAGATATGACCTTCAGTGTGGTGCCTGTTCAGGTATCAAAGGCGTTTTGAATCCAGCTCAGTTGCGCGGGCGAATTGCCTTCGGCATTGATGGCGATCACGTCAAAGCGGCATGGGTGCTTGGCCCAGCGCGATTCCTGCTGCAGGAAGTGCATGGCGGCAGTCGTGAGTTTCTCGCGCTTGCGCGCATCCACGCTCTCGATTGCGCCGCCCCAGGCGGCATACCGCCGGTAGCGGACCTCGACGAATACTACTGTATCGGCGTCGAGCATGACCAGATCGAGCTCGCCGCGGCGGCAGCGCCAGTTCTGCGCCAGGAGGCGCAACCCCTGCCGCTCCAGATGCTGGCGAGCCTGCGCCTCGGCTGCTTGGCCGCTGCTTTGCGTGTTGCCGCGATCGCTCAATTGAACGTGTCGGGCAGGCGCTGCACCCGACCATCGCGGAATTCGGCCCAGGGCAGCTGGCGTTCGATGCGTTGCGCCGGGTTCAGGCTGAGGCTGCCGGACAGGCCGTCGAGCCGGGTGTCCGGTAGCGCCTTGAGCTGATTCAGGCGCGGTGCCAGGCGATAGGCGTCGACGCCCATGGCATAGAGTCGACCGAGGCTGCCACCAGCCTGCGGCCACTGGCTGGCGACCTGTTGGCGCAGTGGATCGTTGCTGTCCAGCAGCCACGGGGTTTCGCAAAAGCGAATGCCGTTCATGTCCAGGTACTGCGCCGGGTCATGGTTGCCGGTAAACAGGTGCGAGGTCGCGTAGACCGGCACGTCGCCGGCATATTGAAAGGCCAGGGTCGGCTTGATCTGCTGGGCCTGCTGCGGAGTGGCGGCGAGGAAGATGAAGTCGACGTCCTGGCGCCGGGCCGGCTGGGCCGCCACGGCGACGCCCAGGGTGTTCTGCAGTTTCTTGGCGCGCGCTTCGCTCTGGCGCAGCTGGAACAGCTCGGCGATCTGCCGCGCCAATTCGACGGGTTGGTCGACATGCTCGGCGGCAATCAGGCTGCCGCCGGCGGCTTGCCAGCTCTGGCGGAAGGCAGCCAGCACGCGGTCGCCCCATTCGCCGCGCGGGACCAGGGCGACGGCTCGGCGCATGCCGTCGGCCCAGGCGCGGCGCGCCGCTTCGCGGGCTTCGTCCTCGGCGGCCAGGCCGAACTGGAACAGTTGCGCGGGACCTTCCTGGCTGGTTTCGCTGTAATTCAGGGCCAGGGTGGTGATCGGCAATTGCTCGCGCGCGCCGAGCTGGGTGACCAGCGGCTTTTCCAGCGGGCCGATGACCAGTTGCACGCCAGCGGCTTGAGCCTGTTGGTAGAACTCGTCCATCGAGCGCAGGCGCGAACTGTCATAGAACTGAATGTTCGGCGGCTTCTGCCCGGCCTGCTGCGCCTGGTAGTGCGCCGCGAGAAAGCCGTCGCGCAAGGCGCGGGCCACGGCCGCGAGCTGGCCTTCCTGTGGCAGCAGCAGGGCGATTTCGGTCAGCGGTTGGCTGGACAGCTCCTGCAGTTTGCTCAGGGATTCCGGCAGCGACAGGGCGGCGGGGTGTCCCGGGTGGCGTGCGCGCCAGTCGTCGATGGCCGCCTGCTGCTGTTGCAGGGTGCCGGTGGTCTTCGCGGCGCGGGCCAGCGCCAGCCAGCCGGCGAGATCGCTATCGCCAGCGGCTTGCAGTTGCTCGTCTGGCAGGCTGGCGACCAGTGTCCAGATGGTTGCGTGGTTGTTCGCGGCGGCCTGGTCGTGCAGCAGGGGGGCGATGAATATCCGCTCCTGGGCTGCCGCGAGGGTTTGCCCGTCTTCCTGCAGGGCCGCGGCGCGGGCCAGCTGGGTGCGCACTTGCTGCTCGACAGGCAGTTCGGCCAGGCGTGCCAGGCTGGGATGGGCGAGGGCCTTCAGCGCGGCCTTGGGCATATCGCGCGCCAGCGCCAGCTCGGCGGCCAGGGTGCTGGCGTAGACCTGCTGGGCGGGTTTCAGGTCGTCCAGCTTTACCAGGTCGAGAATGCTGGCGGCGCGCCCGAATTTTTTCTGCCGGTAGGCCAGGTCGGCGGCCGACAACCGCAGCAGGTTCGCCTCTTCGGACGGGCTGTCGCCGGCTTGTTGCAGCAACTGCTCGATACTGGCTTCCGGGGTGCGCGGCAGTTCGCCCAGGGTCGAGGAGGGCGGGCTGGCGCAGGCGACCAGCAGGCCGGCAAGGCAAAGGGCGGAGAGCGGGCGCAGGCAGGCGATCATGTAAGCGTTCCTGATACTTGATCCAATGAGCGGCGAATTGTACCCAAGCCCTGACGGTGGTGCGATGTCGATGCTGTGAAACGGGCTACAATGCGCGCTTTCGCGACTGAAGAGGCTTGTGCTGTGACCGCTCCCGGTGCTCCGAATCCCGCCCCTGGCACCCTTTATGTGGTCGCCACGCCGATTGGCAACCTGGACGACATCAGCGCGCGTGCGCTCAAGGTGCTCAGGGACGTGGCCTTGATCGCCGCGGAGGACACCCGTCATTCGGCGCGCTTGATGCAGCACTTCGGCATCGGCACGCCGCTGGCGGCCTGTCATGAGCACAACGAGCGCGACGAGGGTGGGCGGTTTCTCGCGCGGCTGCTGGCTGGCGAGGACGTGGCGCTGATTTCCGATGCCGGCACGCCGTTGATCTCCGATCCTGGCTATCACCTGGTGCGCCAGGCGCGCGCGGCGGGGATCGCGGTGGTGCCGGTGCCCGGCGCCTGTGCCCTGATTGCGGCGCTGTCGGCTGCCGGCTTGCCGTCCGACCGGTTCATTTTCGAGGGTTTCCTGCCGGCCAAGGCCGTGGCGCGTCGCGCGCGTCTGGAACAGGTAAAGGAGGAGCCGCGCACGCTGATCTTCTATGAGGCGCCCCATCGCATTCTCGAGTGCCTGGAGGACATGCGTGCGGTATTCGGCGGCGAGCGCCAGGCACTGCTGGCTCGCGAGCTGAGCAAGACCTTCGAGACGCTCAAGGGCTTGCCGCTGGCGGAGTTGTCTGCCTGGGTGGCGGCCGACGCCAATCAGCAGCGCGGCGAATGCGTGGTGTTGGTGGCGGGTTGGCAGGCGCCGGAAGGCGATGCGGTGGTCAGCGCCGAGGCGCTGCGCGTGCTCGATCTGCTGCTTGCGGAGATGCCACTCAAGCGCGCGGCCGCGCTGGCCGCGGAGATCACCGGGGTGCGCAAGAATCTGCTCTACCAACTGGCTTTAGCGCGGCAGAAGGACGCCTGAGCTTGTTCTCCGTCGCGCGTACCGCTAACCTTGGCGGCGGAGAGTCGATCGGACAGTCGCTGCCGTGTTTCGTTCTGCGAGATGCGGGGGAGGAAAGTCCGGGCTCCATAGGGCGGAGTGCCAGGTAACGCCTGGGAGGCGTGAGCCTACGGAAAGTGCCACAGAAAATTACCGCCTAAGCGTTTCGGCGCCGGTAAGGGTGAAAAGGTGCGGTAAGAGCGCACCGCACGGCTGGTAACAGTCCGTGGCTAGGCAAACCCCACTCGGAGCAAGACCAAATAGGGTTCCATTGGCGTGGCCCGCGCTGGAACCGGGTAGGTTGCTAAAGGCGTGCAGTGATGTACGTCGTAGAGGAATGACTGTCCTCGACAGAACCCGGCTTACAGATCGACTCTCCACCTTTTCCTTCTATCCGCTTTGCCTTTGACCTCGCTTTTCTATACCGAAAAAATCTTACTCTTAACAAATCACTTTAAGTATGTGGTTCAGCTTATTGTGCGGACTAAGTTTTATCTTGAAGGTCCCTCGCAAAGCTTCGTTTTAGCCCCTCCTTAATTCGCTAAATCGCCGTTCTATAAGGATTTTTCCCTTCCGGGTCGCCTTGACGGTGGGGCGTGCGCGTTCCTATAGTGTGCGCAGGTGGTAAAAAGTGGCATGAAGTGGGTTTTTTTGGGCATGGATAGCTAATTCAAGGGAGCGCAGCCGTGTTTCGCGGAGCTAACGCCATCAGTCTCGACGCCAAAGGGCGACTCGCGATGCCAAGTAGGTATCGGGACGAGCTCGTTTCGCGTTGTGCAGGCCAGCTCATCGTCACCATCGATGCCATCGACCCTTGCCTCTGTGTCTACCCGCTAGCCGAGTGGGAGCTGATCGAGAACAAATTGCGCGAACTGGCGTCTTTTCGTGAGGAAAACCGCCGCTTGCAGCGCTTGCTGATCGGTAATGCCGTCGACCTCGAGTTGGACGCCAGCGGTCGCTTCCTGGTGCCGCCGCGCCTGCGCGAGTACGCCAGGTTGGATAAACGCGCGATGCTGGTCGGCCAGCTGAACAAATTTCAACTGTGGGACGAAGATGCCTGGAATGCCGTGGCCGATGCCGATCTGGCCGCCATCAAGCAGCCGGGTGCTTTGTCCGACGAACTACGTGACCTGATCCTGTGACTATGACCAGCGAGTTTCGCCATATCACCGTACTGCTCGACGAGGCCGTCGAGGGGTTGGCCGTGCGGGCGGATGGCTGCTACCTGGATGGGACCTTCGGCCGCGGCGGGCACAGCCGGCTGATCCTTGAGCGGCTCGGGCCGGACGGCCGGTTGTTGGGGTTCGATAAAGACCCCTTGGCGATTGCGACGGGGAATGAGCTGGCGGCCGAAGACGGCCGCTTTGTCGTTGTGCAGCGCAGTTTTGCGGAACTCGGCGAGGAAGTGGCTGTCCGCGACCTGGCTGGCAAGGTCAGCGGCATCCTCCTGGATCTCGGCGTGTCGTCGCCGCAACTGGACGATGCCGAGCGTGGCTTCAGTTTCCTCAACGACGGCCCGCTGGACATGCGCATGGATCCGACCCGCGGCGTCAGCGCGGCGCAGTGGATCGCCAGCGCCAGCGAGGACGAGATCGCCCGGGTGTTCAAGGAATACGGCGAAGAGCGCTTCGCCAAGCGCATGGCCCGTGCCGTGGTGCTGCGCCGTGCCGAGCAGCCGTTCGAGCGCACCGCCGACCTGGCGCAAGTGCTGACCGTGGCCAATCCGGCCTGGGAGAAAGGCAAGAATCCGGCGACCCGCGCCTTTCAGGGCTTGCGCATTTACATCAATAACGAGCTCGGCGACCTGCAGCACGGCCTCGATGCCGCGCTGGAAGCCCTCGAGGTGGGCGGTCGGCTGGTGGTGATCAGCTTCCACTCCCTGGAAGACCGCATCGTCAAGCAGTTCATGCGCAAGCACGCCAAGGGCGAGCAGGACAAGTTGCCGCGCGACCTGCCGATCATCCCCAAGGCCTTCGAGCCGCGCCTGAAGTTGATCGGCAAGCCGCAGTACGCTTCCGACGCCGAATTGAAAGCCAACCCGCGCTCGCGCAGTGCGGTGATGCGTGTGGCGGAGAAAGTGCGATGAGCGCCGTATTCGCCAAGCCTTTGCCGAGCGGCAGCTTGTTGCTGCTGGTGCTGTTCCTCGCCGTGCTCGGCTCGGCACTGGCGGTGTCCTACAGCGCCCATTGGAATCGTCAGTTGCTCAACGAGCTGTATGCCGAGTTGAGCGTGCGCGACAGGGCCCAGGCCGAATGGGGGCGTCTGATCCTCGAGCAGAGTACCTGGACGGCGCACAGCCGCATCGAAACCCTGGCCAGCGAACAGCTGGACATGCGCATTCCCGAAGCCGCCGAAGTGCGCATGGTGGCGCCATGATCAGGCTCGAAGGCGCGCTGTATCCCTGGCGCTTCCGCCTGGTCCTGCTGCTGCTGGCGCTGATGGTCGGGGCGATTGCCTGGCGTATCGTCGACCTGCAGGTGTTCGACCACGACTTCCTCAAGGCGCATGGCGATGCACGCAGCGTGCGGCATATCCCGATTCCGGCGCACCGCGGCCTGATCACCGATCGCAATGGCGAGCCGCTGGCGGTGAGCACTCCGGTCACCACCCTGTGGGCCAACGGTAAGGAGCTGCAAGGCGCCAAGGCGCAGTGGCCCGGCCTGGCAGCGGCCCTGGGGCAGGAGCCGAAGGCCTTCGCCGCCCGTCTGCAGGCCAATGCCGAGCGCGAATTCATGTACCTGGTGCGTGGCCTGACGCCGGAACAGGGGCAGCGCATCCTCGATCTGAAGGTCCCCGGCGTGTATGCCATCGAGGAGTTCCGGCGTTTCTACCCGGCCGGTGAAGTGGCCGCGCATGTGGTCGGCTTTACCGATGTCGATGACCGTGGCCGTGAAGGCATGGAGCTGGCATTCGAGGATTGGCTGGCCGGTGTGCCCGGCAAGCGCCAGGTGCTCAAGGACCGCCGTGGCCGGCTGATCAAGGATGTGCAGGTGACCCAGAACGCCAAGGCCGGCAAGGCGTTGGCCTTGTCCATCGATCTGCGCCTGCAATACCTGGCCCACCGCGAGCTGCGCAACGCGGTGACCGAGTTCGGGGCCAAGGCCGGTAGCCTGGTCATGCTCGATGTGCAGACCGGCGAGGTCTTGGCCATGGTCAACCAGCCGACCTACAACCCGAACAATCGGCGCAGCCTGCAGCCGGCGGCCATGCGCAACCGGGCGATGATCGATGTGTTCGAGCCGGGTTCGACCGTCAAGCCGTTCTCCATCGCGGCCGCCCTGGGCACCGGGCGCTGGACCCCGGAAATGACCGTGGATACCTCGTCCGGTACCTTGCGCATCGGTCGTTACACCATTCGCGACGTGTCGCGCGGCGGTGTGCTGAACCTCACCGGGATCCTGATGAAATCGAGCAACGTCGGCATCAGCAAGGTCGCCTTCGATATCGGCGCCGAGCCGATCTATGCCGTCATGCAGCAGGTGGGCTTGGGCCAGGACACCGGGCTCAGCTTCCCCGGCGAGCGGGTCGGCAACCTGCCCAACTACCGGGTCTGGAAACAGGCCGAGACCGCCACGCTGGCCTACGGCTACGGTCTGTCGGTGACGGCGGTGCAGTTGGCGCACGCCTATTCGGTGCTGGCCAATGCAGGCAAGAATGTCCCCCTGTCGATGGTGCGCATGGACCGCAAGCCGGATTCCGTGCAGGTCATCGACCAGCAGATCGCCAAGACCGTCCTCGGCATGCTCCAGGCGGTGGTCGAGGAACCCGGCGGCGGCGGAGCGCGGGCCAAGGTGCCGGGTTATCACGTCGGCGGCAAGAGCGGTACCGCGCGCAAGGCGGCCACCGGTAGCAAGGGCTACGTGGCTAAGGCCTACCGGTCGTTCTTTGCCGGCGTCGCTCCGATCAACAACCCGCGGATCGTCGCCGTGGTGATGATCGATGAGCCGGGTGAGGGTGCCTACTATGGCGGCCTGGTTTCCGCGCCGGTGTTCGGCAAGGTCATGGCCGGGGCGCTGCGCTTGATGAACATCGTCCCGGATGACTTGCCGCCGCCTGTCGAATCGCAGACCGCTGCAGTGAACGCCGGCAAAGGAGGGCGCATCTGATGCCCATGCCACTTAATCAATTGTTGTCGCAAGCCGCCAGTGCGGTGCTGATCCGTGAATTGACCCTGGACAGCCGCAAGGTGCGTCCGGGTGATCTGTTTCTTGCCGTACCGGGTAGCCAGCAGGATGGCCGTCTGCATATCGCCGACGCGATTGCCCGTGGCGCAGCCGCGGTGGCCTATGAGGCCGATGGCGCGCCGGCGATGACGGCGCATGGCGCCGAACTGGTGGCGATCAAGGGCTTGGCCAGGCAACTGTCGGCTATCGCCGGGCGTTTCTATGGCGAGCCGAGCCGTGCTCTGCACCTGATCGGGATTACCGGAACCAACGGCAAAACCAGTGTCAGCCAGCTCTTGGCCCAGGCCCTGGATCTGCTTGGCGAGCGCTGCGGCATCATCGGTACCCTCGGCAACGGTTTCTACAACGCCCTGGCGCTCGGGCGCCACACCACGCCGGATCCGATCGGCGTGCAGGCCACCTTGGCCGATCTGAAGAATGCCGGCGCCCGCGCGGTGGCGATGGAGGTCTCCTCCCACGGCCTGCATCAGGGCCGGGTGGCGGCGCTGGCGTTCGACGTGGCGGTGTTCACCAACCTGTCGCGCGATCATCTGGACTACCACGGTTCGATGGAGGCCTATGCCGAGGCCAAGGCGTTGTTGTTCAGCCGGCCGGGCCTGCGTTGCCGGGTGCTCAACCTGGATGACTCCGCGGGCCGCAAACTGGCTCGGGACCCGCAGGAGTCGCGCCTGATCAGCTACAGCCTGGACGACGCCAGTGCCTACCTGTACTGCCGCGACGCCCGCTTCGATGAACAGGGCGTGCATGCCAAGCTGGTCACGCCGCGTGGCGAAGGCAGCCTGCGCAGCTCGCTGCTCGGGCGTTTCAATCTGAGCAACCTGCTGGCCGTGGTCGGCGCACTGCTCGGCATGGATTACCCGCTCGATGAAATCCTCAAGGTGCTGCCACGTTTGCAGGGGCCGGTGGGGCGTATGCAGCGCCTGGGCGGCGGCAAGCAGCCGTTGGTGGTGGTTGACTACGCGCACACCCCGGATGCCCTGGAAAAGGTTCTCGAAGCCCTGCGCCCGCATGTGCAGGGACGCCTGTTGTGCCTGTTCGGCTGCGGCGGCGATCGCGATCGCGGCAAGCGCCCGTTGATGGCCGGAGTGGTCGAGCGCCTCGCCGATGCGGTACTGGTCACCGACGACAACCCGCGCAGCGAGGCGCCGGAGCAGATTTTCGCGGATATTCGCGCCGGCTTTGCTGCGCCGGAACGCGTGCGCTTCGTGCATGGCCGAGGCCGGGCCATCGCCCAGTTGATCGGCGAGGCGAGTTCGGCCGATGTGCTGGTGCTGGCCGGCAAGGGCCACGAGGACTACCAGGAAATCAATGGCGAGCGGCAGCCGTTCTCCGACCTCGACGAAGCCGCCAAAGCCCTGGCTGCTTGGGAGGTGGCGCATGTTTAAGGCCCTGCGTTTGAGCGAAGTGCTGGCGCCGCTGCATGGCCGGCTGATTGGTGAGGATCGCAGCTTCGATGCGGTCAGTACCGATAGCCGGGCGATCCAGCCGGGGCAGCTGTTTGTCGCCCTGAGCGGCCCGCGTTTCGACGGCCACGACTACCTGGCCGATGTCGCCGCCAAGGGCGCGGTTGCCGCGCTGGTCGAGCGCGAGGTGGCGAACGCGCCGTTGCCGCAACTGCTGGTCGGCGATACGCGCCTGGCGCTCGGCCGGCTTGGCGCGCTGAATCGCCAGGCCTATGCCGGTCCATTGGCGGCGGTCACCGGCTCCAGCGGGAAGACCACGGTCAAGGAAATGCTCGCGAGCATCCTCCGTGCCGCTTTCGCCGGGCAGGGCGGCAAAGTGTTGGCGACCCGCGGCAACCTGAATAACGAGCTCGGCGTACCCTTGACCCTGCTGGAGTTGGCGCCCGAGCACAAAGGCGCGGTGATCGAGCTGGGTGCCTCGCGGATTGGCGAGATCGCCTACACCGTCGGCCTGGCCCGGCCACAGGTGGTCATCATCACCAATGCCGGCACCGCCCATGTCGGCGAGTTCGGCGGCCCGGAGAAGATCGTCCAGGCCAAGGGCGAAATCCTCGAAGGGCTAGCCGCCAATGGCGTTGCCGTGCTCAATCTCGACGATTCGGCCTTCGCGACCTGGCAACTGCGCGCCGCCGGCAGGCGCGTGCTGAGCTTCGCTCTGCACAACCCGGCGGCGGATTTCCATGCCAGCGACCTGGCCCGCGATGCCCGCGGCTGTTCGGCGTTCACCCTGCACTGCGCCGAAGGTCAGGCGCGTATCCAGCTCAACCTGCTCGGCGCGCACAATATCGCCAATGCCTTGGCGGCGGCGGCGGCGGCACGGGCCCTGAGCGTACCGCTGGTCGACATCAAGACCGGCCTGGAAAACCTGCAGCCGGTCCAAGGCCGCGCCGTAGCGCAGCTGGCGACGAATGGCGTGCGGGTGATCGACGACAGCTACAACGCCAACCCCGCGTCGATCTGCGCGGCCATTGATATACTCGCCGGCTTCTCCGGGCGCACCGTTCTGGTGCTCGGGGATATGGGCGAGTTGGGTGACTGGGCCGAGCAGGGTCATCGCGAGGTGGGCAGCTATGCAATCGGCAAGGTCGCCGCGCTCTATGCGGTCGGTCCGCTGATGGCCCATGCGGTCAAGGCATTCGGTGCAGATGGCCGGCATTTCGCCGATCAAGCCGGCCTGATCGAAGCGCTGCGCGCCGAGCAGGGCGACACCACCATTCTAATTAAAGGTTCACGCAGCGCCGCGATGGAAAAAGTCGTCGCGGCGCTCTGTGGCACATCCGGGGAGAGTCACTAAATGCTGCTGCTGCTGGCCGAGTACCTGCAACAGTTCCACAAGGGTTTCGCCGTGTTCCAGTACCTGACACTGCGCGGCATCCTCGGCGTGCTGACCGCGCTGGCGTTATCGCTGTGGCTGGGGCCGTGGATGATCCGCACCCTGCAGATCCGCCAGATCGGCCAGGCGGTGCGGCACGATGGGCCGCAGTCGCACCTGTCGAAGAAGGGCACGCCGACCATGGGTGGCGCGCTGATCCTCTCCGCCATCGCGGTCAGCACCCTGCTCTGGGCCGACCTGGCCAACCGCTATGTCTGGGTGGTGCTGGTGGTTACCCTGCTGTTCGGCGCCATTGGCTGGGTCGACGACTACCGCAAGGTGATCGAGAAGGATTCACGCGGCCTGCCGAGCCGCTGGAAGTATTTCTGGCAGTCGGTGTTCGGCCTGGGCGCGGCCTTGTTCCTCTATGTGACCGCGCAGAGCCCGGTGGAAACCACCCTGATCCTGCCGCTGCTGAAAGACGTCAGCATCCCCTTGGGCATCGGCTTCGTGGTGCTGACCTACTTCGTCATCGTCGGTTCGAGCAACGCGGTGAACCTGACCGACGGCCTGGATGGCCTGGCTATCCTGCCCACCGTGATGGTCGGCGGCGCGCTGGGGATCTTCTGTTACCTGTCGGGCAACGTGAAGTTCGCCGAATACCTGTTCATTCCCTATGTGCCGGGCGCCGGCGAGCTGATCGTGTTCTGCGCCGCGCTGGTCGGCGCCGGCCTGGGCTTCCTGTGGTTCAACACCTACCCGGCGCAGGTGTTCATGGGCGACGTCGGCGCGCTGGCGCTGGGTGCGGCGCTGGGCGCCATCGCGGTGATCGTGCGCCAGGAAGTGGTGCTGTTCATCATGGGCGGGGTGTTCGTCATGGAGACCCTGTCGGTGATCATCCAGGTCGCCTCCTTCAAGTTGACCGGCAAGCGGGTATTCCGCATGGCGCCGATCCATCACCACTTCGAACTGAAAGGCTGGCCCGAGCCGCGCGTCATCGTCCGTTTCTGGATCATCACCGTGATTCTGGTGCTGATCGGCCTAGCCACCTTGAAGCTGCGTTGAGGACACCATGAGCCTGATCGCTTCCGACCACTTCCGCATCATTGTCGGCCTCGGCAAGAGCGGCATGTCCCTGGTGCGTTTCCTCGCGCGCCAGGGTTTGCCCTTTGCCGTGGTCGACACGCGGGCCAACCCGCCGGAGCTCGCCACCTTGCGTAAACAGTTCCCGCAGGTGGAAGTGCGCTGCGGCGAGCTGGACGTGGAATTCCTCTGCCGCGCCAGTGAATTGCTGGTCAGCCCCGGCCTGGCATTGGCCACCCCGGCGCTGCAGGAAGCGGCCAGGCGCGGGGTGAAACTGTCCGGCGATATCGAGCTGTTCGCCCGCCACGCCAAGGCGCCGATCGTCGCCATCACCGGCTCCAACGCCAAGAGCACCGTCACCACCCTGGTCGGCGAAATGGCCGCGGCGGCCGGCAAGAAGGTCGCGGTCGGCGGCAACCTCGGTACCCCGGCGCTCGACCTGCTGAGCGACGAGGTCGAGCTCTATGTGCTGGAGCTGTCCAGCTTCCAGCTGGAGACCACCGAGCAGTTGAATGCCGAAGTGGCGACCTGCCTGAACATCAGCGAAGACCATATGGATCGCTACGCCTCGCTGGCCGCCTATCACCTGGCCAAGCACCGGATCTTCCGCGGTGCCCGCCAGGTGGTGGTGAACCGCGACGACGCGCTGTCGCGGCCGCTGATCGCCGATCAGCTGCCGTGCTGGAGCTTCGGCCTGGGCAAGCCGGACTTCAAGCGCTTCGGCCTGCTCGAGGAACAGGGCGAGAAATACCTGGCCTACCAGTTCGACGCGTTGCTGCCGGTGCGCGAACTGAGGATCCGCGGCGCGCACAACCAGGCCAACGCCCTGGCGGCGCTGGCCCTGGGCCATGCAGTCGGCCTGCCGATGGCACCGATGCTGGATACCCTGAAGCGCTTCGGCGGTTTGCCGCATCGCTGCCAATGGGTCGGCGAGCGAAACGACGTGGCCTACTACGACGATTCCAAGGCCACCAACGTCGGTGCCGCGCTGGCGGCGATCGAAGGGCTGGGCGCGGATATCGCCGGCAAGCTGGTGCTGATCGCCGGTGGCGATGGCAAGGGCGCCGAGTTCTCCGCGCTGCGTGCGCCGGTGGCGAGGTTCTGCCGTGCGGTGGTGTTGCTCGGCCGCGATGCCGAACGGCTGGCCGCCGCGCTCGGCGAGGCGGCGCCATTGGTTCGCGTGCAGAGCCTGGAGGAGGCGGTGCAGCGCTGCAGCGAGTTGGCCCAGCCGGGTGACGCGGTGTTGCTGTCGCCGGCCTGCGCCAGCCTGGACATGTTCAAGAATTTCGAAGAGCGCGGACGCCTGTTCGCCCAAGCGGTGGAGGCGCTCGCCTGATGCTCGCCTGGCTGCGTCCTTACCCGTCCCCGCTGTTCAGCCGCCGTGGCCTGGACATGGATTTCCCGTTGCTCGCCGGTTGCCTGGCGTTGCTCGGCCTGGGCCTGGTGATGATCGCGTCGGCCTCGACCGAGGTGGCTGCGGTCAATTCGGGTAACCCGCTGTACCACATGGTCCGCCACCTGGTGTACCTGGTGATCGGCCTGGGCGCCGCCGGTGTGGTGCTGCTGATTCCGCTGGCCATCTGGCAGCGTTTCGGCGGCATGCTGCTGCTCGCCGCCTTCGGCCTGCTGGTGCTGGTGCTGCTGCCGGGCATCGGCCGCGAAGTGAACGGTTCGATGCGCTGGATCGGCTTCGGTGCGTTTAACGTGCAGCCGTCCGAGATAGCGAAAGTCTTTGTGGTGATCTACCTGGCCGGCTACCTGGTGCGCCGGCAGGCCGAGGTGCGCGAGAGCTGGGCCGGGTTCTTCAAGCCGTTCGTGGTGTTGCTGCCGATGGCCGGTCTGCTGCTGCTGGAGCCGGACTTCGGCGCCACCGTGGTGATGATGGGCTCGGCGGCGGCCATGCTGTTCCTCGGCGGCGTCGGCTTGCTGCGCTTCGGCCTGATGGTCGCGTTGGCGGTCGGCGCGGTGTTCGTCCTGGTGCAGACCCAGGAGTACCGCCTGCAACGCCTGATCACCTTCACCGACCCCTGGGCCGACCAGTTCGGCTCCGGCTACCAGCTGACCCAGGCGCTGATCGCCTTCGGCCGCGGCGAATGGTTCGGCGTCGGTCTGGGCAACAGCATCCAGAAGCAGTTCTACCTGCCGGAGGCGCACACCGACTTCGTCTTCGCCGTGCTCGCCGAAGAGCTGGGTGTAGTGGGCGCCCTGACCACAGTCGGGCTGTTCGTCTTCGTCTGCGTGCGCGCCCTGTACATCGGCCTGTGGGCAGAGAAGGCCAAGCAGTTCTTCGCCGCCTATGTCGCCTACGGCCTGGCCTTCCTGTGGATCGGCCAGTTCCTCATCAATATCGGGGTGAATGTCGGGCTGCTGCCGACCAAGGGCCTGACCCTGCCGTTCCTCAGCTATGGCGGCAGTTCCCTGGTGATCTGCTGCGTCAGCCTGGCACTGCTGTTGCGCATCGAGTGGGAGCGGCGCACCCAGCTGGGCAGCGAGGATGTCGATTTCACCGAATCGGACTTCAGCGAGGCGGGCTGTCCCGAGGCGGGCTATCCCGAGGAGGCTGCCCATGCCCGGTAATGTGCTGATCATGGCCGGCGGCACCGGCGGCCACGTGTTCCCGGCGCTGGCCTGCGCCCGCGAGTTCCGCGCGCGCGGCTACAGCGTGCATTGGCTGGGCACGCCGCGCGGCATCGAGAACGAACTGGTGCCGGCGGCTGGCCTGCCGCTGCATCTGATCAACGTCAGCGGGCTGCGCGGCAAGAGCAAGCTGGCGCTGCTCAAGGCGCCGTTCCAGCTGCTCAAGGCGCTGTGGCAGGCACGCAAGGTGGTGCGCGAGCTCGAGCCGGTCTGCGTGCTCGGCATGGGCGGCTATCTCACCGGTCCCGGCGGCCTGGCGGCCAGGTTGTGCGGCGCGCCCTTGATCATCCACGAGCAAAACGCCGTGGCCGGCACCGCCAACCGCAGCCTGGTGCCGTTCGCCAGCCGGGTCTGCGAGGCCTTCCCGAATACCTTTGCCGGCAGCGCCAAGCGCCGCACCACCGGCAACCCGGTGCGCGAGGAGCTGTTCCTGGAAACCCCGCGTGCCGCCCTGCGCAATCGCCGGCCGCGACTGCTGATTCTCGGCGGCAGCCTGGGCGCCGAACCGCTGAACAAGCTGTTGCCCGCAGCCCTGGCGCTGGTGCCGGCAGAACTGCGCCCGGAAGTGTTCCACCAGGCCGGCAAGCAACACGATGCAATCACCGCTGAACGCTACCGCGCGGTTGGCGTCGAAGCGCAGGTCGCGCCGTTCATCAAGGACATGGCCCGCGCCTATGCCTGGGCCGATCTGGTGGTGTGCCGCGCCGGCGCCCTGACCGTCAGCGAGCTGGCCGCCGCCGGGCTGCCGTCGTTCCTGGTGCCGCTGCCGCATGCGATCGACGACCACCAGACCCGCAACGCCGACTATCTCGCCAGGGAGGGCGCCGCCGTCCTCCTGCCGCAACGCTCCACTGATGCCGCCGCGCTGGCCGCGCAGCTGACCGAGGTATTGATGCACCCCGAACGATTGAACGACATGGCGCGCACCGCGCGTCGCCTGGCCAAACCCGATGCCACCCGCAGCGTGGTCGAGATCTGCCTGGAGGTGGCCCGTGGTTGAACGCCAGAAAGCCTTTCCGCAGCCGGAAATGCGCCGGATTCGCCGCATCCACTTCGTCGGCATCGGCGGCGCCGGCATGTGCGGCATCGCCGAAGTATTGCTGAACCTCGGCTACCAGGTCTCCGGCTCCGACCTCAAGGGCTCGGCGGTGACCGAGCGGCTGGAGAAGTTCGGCGCGCAGATCTTCATCGGCCACCGCGCCGAGAACGCCGAGAACGCCGACGTGCTGGTGGTGTCCAGCGCCATCAACACCGCCAACCCGGAAGTCGCCACTGCGCTGCAGCGGCGCATCCCGGTGGTGCCGCGTGCCGAGATGCTCGCCGAGCTGATGCGCTATCGCCACGGCATCGCGGTGGCCGGCACCCATGGCAAGACCACCACCACCAGCCTGCTGGCCTCGGTGTTCGCCGCCGGCCACCTGGACCCGACCTTCGTCATCGGCGGCCGGCTGAACGCCGCCGGCACCAACGCCCAGCTCGGCACCAGTCGCTACCTGATCGCCGAGGCCGACGAAAGCGATGCCAGCTTCCTGCATCTGCAGCCGATGGTCGCGGTGGTCACCAACATCGACATGGACCACATGGGTACCTACGAGGGCGACTTCAACAAGTTGAAGAAGACCTTCGTCGAGTTCCTGCACAACCTGCCGTTTTATGGCCTGGCCGTGCTCTGCGTGGACGACCCGGTGGTGCGCGAGATCCTCCCGCAGGTGGCGCGCCCGACCGTGACCTACGGTTTCGCCGAGGGTGCCGACGTGCGCGCGATCAAGGTGCGCCAGCAGGGCATGCAGACCTACTTCACCGTGCTGCGCCGCGACCGTGAACCACTCGAGGTATCGGTCAACATGCCGGGCAACCACAACGTGTTGAACGCCCTGGCGACCATCGCCATCGCCACCGACGAAGGCATTCGCGACGAGGCCATCGTCCACGGTCTGTCCGGTTTCCAGGGCGTCGGCCGGCGCTTCCAGGTGTACGGCGAACTGCCGGTGAGCGGCGGCAGCGTGATGCTGGTCGACGACTACGGCCACCACCCGCGCGAAGTCGCCGCGGTGATCAAGGCGGTGCGCGGTGGCTGGCCGGAACGGCGCCTGGTGATGGTCTACCAGCCGCACCGCTTCAGCCGCACCCGCGATCTGTACGACGACTTCGTGCAGGTGCTGGCCGACGCCAACGTGCTGCTGCTGATGGAGGTCTATCCGGCCGGCGAAGAGCCGATTCCCGGTGCCGACAGCCGTCACCTGTGCCACAGCATCCGTCAGCGCGGCCAACTGGACCCGATCTACATCGAGCGTGGCGTCGAGCTGGCGCCGTTGATCCAGCCACTGCTGCGGGCCGGCGACATCCTGCTCTGTCAGGGCGCCGGCGATATCGGCGGCCTGGCCCCGCAACTGCTGCAAAGCCCGCTGTTCGCGGCGGCCGAAGGTGAGTCGAAATGAGCGGAGAAACGTTGAAATCCCAGCTGCCGGTGGCGGCGTTCGGCCGGGTGGCCGTGCTGTTCGGCGGCACCAGCGCCGAGCGCGAGGTGTCGCTGAAATCCGGCAATGCCGTGCTGCACGCCCTGCAAAGCGCCGGAGTGGATGCGTTCGGCATCGATGTCGGGGATGACTTCCTGGCGCGTCTGGTCGGCGAGAAGATCGATCGCGCCTTCATCGTCCTGCATGGCCGCGGTGGCGAAGACGGCAGCATGCAGGGCCTGCTCGAATGCGCCGGGATTCCCTACACCGGCAGCGGCATCCTGGCCTCGGCGCTGGCCATGGACAAGCTGCGGACCAAGCAGGTCTGGCAGAGCCTCGGTCTGCCGACCCCGCGCCATGCGGTGCTGGCCAGTGCCGACGACTGCCGTGTCGCCGCGGCGCAACTGGGGTTCCCGCTGATCGTCAAGCCGGCCCATGAGGGCTCCAGCATCGGCATGGCCAAGGTCGCCGATGTCGACGCGCTGATCGCCGCCTGGCGCGACGCCAGCCAATACGACTCGCAAGTGCTGGTCGAGCAGTGGATCCATGGTCCGGAGTACACCGTGGCCGTGCTGCGTGGCCAGGTGCTGCCGCCGATTGGCCTGGGCACCCCGCACAGCTTCTACGACTACGACGCCAAGTACCTGGCCAATGACACCCAGTACCGTATCCCCTGCGGCCTCGATGCGGCCAAGGAAGCGGAGCTGAAGGACCTCACCGTGCGCGCCTGCGCAGCGGTCGGCACCCAGGGCTGGGCGCGGGTCGATGTGATGCAGGACGGCGCCGGCCAGTTCTGGCTGCTCGAGGTCAACACCGTGCCGGGGATGACCGACCACAGCCTGGTGCCGATGGCCGCGCGCGCCGCCGGCCTGGACTTCCAGCAACTGGCGTTGGCGATCCTTGCCGACAGCCTCGAGGCACGGGGTTAAGCCATGGGCGCCATCCTTCGCCATCAGCCAGGCCCGACCCGCGCACCGTTGCGCGGCAAGCCGGTGCCGCGCGGTGCCAGCCGCCTGGTGGCCAAGGAACCGATCAGCCTGCGCCTGCCGAAGCCGAATTTCGGCCTGCTCAAGCGCATTACCTGGCCGCTGTTGCTGCTGGTGCTGGGCTTCGCCGCCTATGAGTTGGCGCAGCGGCTATTGCCCTATGCCGACCGGCCGATCGCCAAGATCAGCGTCGAGGGCGACCTGAGCTACATCAGCCAGCAGGCGGTGCAGCAGCGCATCGCGCCGTTCGTCACGGCGAGCTTCTTCAGTGTCGATTTGCTGGGCATGCGCCGCGAACTGGAGTCGATGCCCTGGATCGCCAGTGCCGAGGTGCGCCGGGTGTGGCCGGACCAGGTGCTGGTGCGCCTGGAGGAGCAGTTGCCGATCGCCCGTTGGGGCGACGAGGCGTTGCTGAACAACCAGGGCCAGGCGTTCGCGCCGAAGGAACTGGCGCACTACGAACAGTTGCCGCAGTTGTATGGCCCCACGCGCGCGCAGCAGCGGGTGATGCAGCAATACCAGGTGCTCAGCCAGATGCTGCGGCCGTTGGGGTTCTCCATTACGCGCCTGGAGTTGCGCGAGCGGGGCAGTTGGTTCCTCTCCACCGGGCAGGGTATCGAGTTGCTGCTGGGACGCGACCACCTGGTGGAAAAGATGCGGCGCTTCATCGCCATCTACGACAAGGCGCTGAAAGAGCAAAACGCGAATATCGCGCGGATCGACCTGCGTTACGCCAACGGCCTGGCCGTGGCGTGGCGCGAGCCGGTCGCGCCCACGGCGGCTGACACCGCTGTCGTGCAGTGAAGCAGGAGAAGGCAAGACAAATGGCAAACGTGCAGAGCGGCAAGATGATCGTCGGTCTCGACATCGGCACCTCCAAGGTGGTGGCGCTGGTGGGCGAGGTGACGGCCGATGGCCAACTGGAAATCGTCGGCATCGGCACCCACCCCTCGCGCGGCCTGAAGAAGGGCGTGGTGGTGAACATCGAGTCCACCGTGCAGTCGATCCAGCGCGCGGTGGAGGAGGCGCAGCTGATGGCCGGCTGCCGCATCCACTCGGCGTTCGTCGGGGTGGCCGGCAACCACATCCGCAGCCTCAACAGCCACGGCATCGTCGCCATCCGCGACCGCGAAGTCAGTCCGGCCGATCTCGAGCGCGTGCTCGATGCCGCCCAGGCGGTGGCGATCCCGGCGGATCAGCGGGTGCTGCATACCTTGCCGCAGGATTACGTGATCGATAACCAGGAGGGCGTGCGCGAGCCGCTGGGCATGTCCGGCGTGCGCCTGGAGGCCAAGGTGCACGTGGTGACCTGCGCGGTGAACGCGGCGCAGAACGTCGAGAAGTGCGTGCGTCGCTGCGGCCTGGAGGTCGACGACATCATCCTCGAGCAGTTGGCCTCGGCCTATGCGGTATTGACCGACGACGAGAAGGAGCTGGGCGTGTGCCTGGTCGACATCGGCGGTGGCACCACCGATATCGCCATCTTCACCGAGGGCGCGATTCGCCACACCGCGGTAATCCCGATCGCCGGCGACCAGGTCACCAACGACATCGCCATGGCCCTGCGCACGCCGACCCAGTACGCCGAGGAGATCAAGATCCGCTATGCCTGCGCCCTGGCCAAGCTGGCCGGTGCCGGCGAGACCATCAAGGTGCCGAGCGTCGGTGACCGTCCGCCGCGCGACCTGTCGCGCCAGTCCCTGGCCGAGGTGGTCGAGCCGCGTTACGACGAGCTGTTCACCCTGATCCAGGCCGAGTTGCGCCGCAGCGGTTACGAGGACCTGATTCCGGCGGGGATCGTCCTCACCGGCGGTACGGCGAAGATGGAAGGCGCGGTCGAGCTGGCCGAGGAAATCTTCCACATGCCGGTGCGTCTCGGCGTGCCGCACGGCGTCAAGGGCCTCGCCGACGTGGTGCGCAACCCAATTTATTCCACAGGCGTGGGCCTGTTGCTGTACGGCCTGCAGAAGCAGGCCGACGGCATCTCCATGTCTGCCATCGGCAGTTACGGCGATGAACCCAAGACACCGGTATTCGAGCGCTTGCGGCGTTGGGTACAGGGTAATTTCTGATGTCAAACAGCGTGTGCAGTAGGCGTTACAACTAGAGAAGGAAAGGAGAGGGAAAATGTTCGAGCTCGTAGACAACGTGCCACAAAGTGCCGTTATCAAAGTAGTGGGAGTCGGTGGTGGCGGCGGTAACGCAGTCAACCACATGGCGAAGAACAACATCGAAGGCGTCGAATTCATCTGCGCCAACACCGACGCACAAGCGCTGAAGAACATCGGCGCGCGCACCATCCTGCAACTGGGCACCGGTGTGACCAAGG
Organism: Pseudomonas benzenivorans; assembly: GCF_900100495.1. Lineage (GTDB taxonomy): Bacteria > Pseudomonadota > Gammaproteobacteria > Pseudomonadales > Pseudomonadaceae > Aquipseudomonas > Aquipseudomonas benzenivorans. The sequence continues at coordinate 101,051 of NZ_FNCT01000014.1, read as the reverse complement.
GCCTGGGTGCCGGCGCCAATCCGGAAATCGGTCGTCAGGCCGCGATGGAAGACCGCGAACGTATCGCCGAAGTGCTGCAAGGCTGCGACATGGTCTTCATCACCACCGGCATGGGCGGTGGTACCGGTACCGGCGCCGCGCCGGTGATCGCCCAGGTCGCCAAGGAAATGGGCATCCTCACCGTGGCGGTGGTGACCCGGCCGTTCCCGTTCGAAGGGCGCAAGCGCATGCAGATCGCCGAAGAGGGTATTCGTGCCCTGGCGGAAAGCGTCGACTCGCTGATCACCATCCCCAACGAAAAACTACTGACCATCCTCGGCAAGGATGCCAGCCTGCTGTCGGCCTTCGCCAAGGCGGACGACGTGCTGGCCGGCGCCGTACGCGGGATCTCCGACATCATCAAGCGTCCGGGGATGATCAACGTCGACTTCGCCGACGTGAAGACCGTGATGAGCGAAATGGGCATGGCGATGATGGGCACCGGCTGCGCCAGCGGTCCGAACCGCGCCCGTGAAGCCACCGAAGCGGCGATCCGCAACCCGCTGCTGGAAGACGTCAACCTGCAGGGCGCCCGCGGCATCCTGGTGAACATCACCGCCGGTCCGGACCTGTCCCTGGGCGAGTACTCCGACGTCGGCAACATCATCGAGCAGTTCGCTTCCGAGCACGCCACCGTAAAAGTGGGCACCGTGATCGATCCGGACATGCGCGACGAGCTGCACGTCACCGTGGTCGCCACCGGTCTGGGGGCGAAAATCGAGAAGCCGGTCAAGGTTATCGACAATACCGTACAGGTGGCCGCCAGCTCCGTTGCCCCGGCAGCCCCGGCGCGCGCCGAGCAAAGCGTCAATTACAAGGACTACGAACGGCCCACCGTGCAGCGCCAGAGCCACGCCGGCGCGGCCACCGCAGCCAAGCTGAATACCCAGGATGATCTCGATTACCTGGATATCCCGGCCTTCCTGCGTCGTCAGGCCGATTGATGGAATGTATCAGGAGTATTGGGGTGATTGGTGTTCAGCAAAGGCCGGTTCTGCTATCATCGCCGGCCATTGTTGAAAACAATTCGCAACTAGTGCTATAGCGGCCAAAGCCATGATCAGACAACGCACCCTGAAGAACATTATCCGCGCCACTGGCGTCGGCCTGCATTCCGGGGAAAAGGTATACCTGACCCTGAAGCCGGCACCTGTGGACACCGGTATCGTGTTCCGTCGTACCGACCTTGATCCTGTCGTGGAGATTCCCGCGCGTGCAGGCAATGTCGGTGAAACCACCATGTCGACCACCCTGGTCAATGGTGATGTCAAGGTGGATACGGTAGAGCACCTGCTTTCGGCCATGGCAGGCCTGGGCATCGATAACGCCTACGTCGAGCTCTCCGCTTCCGAAGTGCCGATCATGGATGGCAGCGCTGGTCCCTTTGTCTTCCTGATTCAATCCGCCGGCTTGCAAGAGCAGGAAGCGGCGAAGAAGTTCATCCGCATCAAGCGCGAAGTGACGGTAGTCGAGGGCGACAAGCGCGCCACCTTCCTGCCCTTCGATGGCTTCAAGGTGAGCTTCGAGATCGATTTCGATCACCCGGTTTTCCGCAATCGCACCCAGTCGGCCAGCGTGGACTTTTCCAGCACTTCCTTCGTCAAGGAAGTCAGCCGCGCACGCACCTTCGGCTTCATGCGCGACATCGAGTTCCTCCGTTCGCAGAACCTGGCGCTCGGCGGCAGCGTGGAGAACGCCATCGTGGTGGATGAGTACCGCGTGCTCAACGAAGACGGCCTGCGTTATGAGGACGAGTTCGTCAAGCACAAGATCCTCGATGCCATCGGCGACCTCTACCTGCTGGGTAACAGCCTGATTGGCGAGTTCCGCGGCTTCAAGTCGGGGCATGCGCTGAACAACCTGTTGCTGCGCACCTTGATCGAGCAGATCGATGCGTGGGAAATGGTCACCTTCGAAGACGCCAAGACTGCGCCGATCTCCTACATGCGCCCGGTAGCGGCCGTGTAACTAAGCACTCCCTTCCTTTCCTTTTCGAGGCCACCTTAGGGTGGCCTCTTTTTTGCCTCGATTTGGCTGGCCGCCGCGGGAATGATGCCTGGGCGCGGTTCGTGCCGGTGCTATTCGTGGGATTCGCGATGCTTGGCCAGGCGTTCCAGGGCCGCACGCAGCTTGGGGTCGGTAATGCCCTCGGCGGTGGCCTGGATGTGCTCGGCGGCGCTATCGGACAGGCTGATAGTGCGACCGGGTGCACGCCTTTCGGCGGTCGGTGGTTGCACCTTGAACAGAATTTTCGCTAAGGTCGCGAACTCTTCGAGCGCTTGCAGCTGCCTGAGCAGGCGCCGTTGTTGATAACGCAAGCGGGTGGCCCAGTGGCCATCGGTGACGATAAGAAGCAGGCAACCCTCGCGCCAGGACGCCACATGACAGTGTTCGCGGGCCGCAGGTTGCAGCTGGCTTTCCAGTAGGCGTTGCAGGTGATCGACGCGTTGCGCCTGATTGAACAGCGCTTTCAAGGGCTTCGCTTCGCGCAACAGCGCGGCGGGAGCCCGGGCCGGCAAAGGACGAAACGTCATGGCAGGACGCCTTAAATTGTGGAGCCGCCATGGTAGCAGAAACCCTGCCGCCGACTTGGGTTCCACCCTAAGGGGATAGTCATGCAGATCATCGTGCTCAGCCGGCGTCATGGCGCCGCGCGCTCGCTCAGCCTGGATTGGCGTGGATTGTCGATGGCGCTGCTCATGCTGATCGGCACCGCGCTTGCCGCCGGGGTGGCGTTCGGCACCTGGTTGGTGCCGCCGTCGCCCAGCCTGCAGGACGACGCGCAACTTACCCAGGTACTGGATCGGCAGCGGGCCGAAGTGGGGGAGGTGCGCATCGATGCGCAGCGCCAGTTGGATGCCTTCGCCGCCCATGTCGCCGAATTGCAGGCGCGCCTGACCCGCCTCGATGCCTTGGGCGAACGCCTGACCGAGCTGGCCGAACTGGACTCCAGTGAATTCGACTTTTCCTTGAACGTCGGCCAGGGCGGCCCGGAAGAGCTGGCCGGCAGTGCTGCCTACGCGCCGCCGCCATTCATGAGCACCCTGGATGAATTGGCGTTGCGCCTGGATAGCCGCGAGCAGCAGCTCGAAGTGCTCGAGCAGTTGCTCGCCGAGCGCCGTCTCGACGAGGCCGAGTACCTGGCCGGGCGGCCGGTCTTGCACGGCTATATGTCTTCGCCGTTCGGTCGGCGTACCGATCCTTTGAGCGGTCGGCTGAGCGTCCACAAAGGCGTGGACTTCGCCGCCAAGGCCGGTAGCGACGTGGTCGCGGTGGCGGCCGGGGTGGTGACCGCCTCCGGGCGGCGTTCCGGGTATGGCAATACCGTGGAAATCAGTCATGCCGACGGTTATGTCACCCTGTACGCGCACAACCAGCGCAACCTGGTGCAGGTCGGCGACCTGGTGCAGCGTGGCCAGGTCATCGCCAAGGTCGGCAGTACCGGTCGCTCGACCGGTTCCCACGTGCATTTCGAAGTGACCCAGAATGGCCGCGTGGTCAATCCCGCCAGTTACATCGCCCGCGTCAGCGGCGTCGAATAACGCCGCTTTCCTCATCGGCTTTTCCGGGTAGAATGCCCCCTTCGCACGCAGCCATGAGGGCTGCATGGGCGACTCCTGGGCCGCCCTCCATCCATACGCGTGGAAGATCCTGCCGATATGTTTGCGCCTTTGTTGAAAAAACTCTTTGGAAGCAAGAACGAGCGTGAAGTCAAACGCATGCTCAAGACGGTGCAGACCGTCAATGCCTTCGAGGAGCAGATGCTTGCGCTCTCGGATGAGCAACTGCGTGCCAAGACCGACGAGTTCAAGGCCCGTCTGGCGCAAGGCGAAACCCTCGACCAGTTGCTGCCAGAAGCCTTTGCCGCGGCACGCGAAGCGGGCAAGCGGGTGATGGGCATGCGCCACTTCGACGTGCAGTTGATCGGCGGCATGACCCTGCACGAAGGCAAGATCGCCGAGATGCGCACCGGCGAAGGCAAGACCCTGGTGGCGACCCTCGCGGTGTACCTCAACGCCCTGGAAGGCAAGGGCGTGCATGTGGTCACGGTCAACGACTACCTGGCCCGCCGCGACGCCAACTGGATGCGGCCGCTGTATGAATTCCTCGGTATGACGGTCGGGATCGTCACCCCGTTCATGCCGCCGGAAGAGAAGCGTGCGGCCTACGCCGCCGATATCATCTACGGCACCAACAACGAATTCGGTTTCGACTACCTGCGCGACAACATGGCCTTCAGCCTGGAAGACAAGTTCCAGCGCGAGCTGAATTTCGCCGTGATCGACGAAGTCGACTCGATCCTCATCGACGAGGCGCGTACCCCGCTGATCATCTCCGGCCAGGCCGAAGACAGCTCCAAGCTGTACGTCGAGGTCAACAAGCTGATCCCGCGGCTCAAGCAGCACATCGAGGAAGAGGAGGGTGTGGTCACTCAGGAAGGCCACTACAAGGTCGACGAGAAGACCCGCCAGGTCGAACTGAACGAGGCCGGTCACCAGTTCATCGAGGACATGCTCACCGAGGTCGGCCTGCTGGCCGAGGGCGAGAGCCTCTATTCCGCGCATAACCTGGGGCTGCTGACCCACGTCTACGCCGGTCTGCGCGCGCACAAGTTGTTCCACCGCAACGTCGAATACATCGTGCAGAACAACCAGGTGCTGCTGATCGACGAACACACCGGCCGGACCATGCCCGGGCGGCGCCTGTCCGAAGGCCTGCACCAGGCCATCGAGGCCAAGGAAGGCTTGCCAATCCAGGCCGAGAGCCAGACGCTGGCCTCGACCACCTTCCAGAACTACTTCCGCCTGTACACCAAGCTGTCCGGCATGACCGGTACCGCCGATACCGAGGCCTTCGAGTTCCAGCAGATCTACGGCCTGGAAGTGGTGGTGATCCCGACCAACCGGCCGCTGGCGCGCAAGGACTTCAACGACCTGGTCTACCTGACCCAGGAAGAGAAGTACGCCGCGATCATCGCCGACATCAAGGAGTGCCAGATCCAGGGCCGGCCGGTGCTGGTCGGTACCGCCTCGATCGAAACCTCCGAATACGTCTCCGCGCTGCTGGAAAAAGAAGGCATCGAGCACAAGGTGCTCAACGCCAAGTTCCACGAGAAGGAAGCCGAGATCATCGCCCAGGCCGGACGTCCGGGGGCCCTGACCATCGCCACCAACATGGCCGGTCGCGGTACCGACATCCTCCTCGGCGGCAACTGGGAGGTCGAGGTGGCCGCCCTGGAGCACCCGACCGACGAGCAGGTCGCGCAGATCAAGGCCGACTGGCAGAAGCGCCATCAGCAGGTGATCGAGTCTGGCGGTCTGCAGGTGATCGCCTCCGAGCGGCACGAGTCGCGGCGTATCGACAACCAGCTGCGCGGCCGTGCCGGCCGCCAGGGCGACCCGGGCTCCAGCCGTTTCTACCTGTCGCTGGAAGACAGCCTTATGCGAATCTTCGCCTCCGATCGGGTGAAGAACTTCATGAAGGCCCTGGGCATGCAGCACGGCGAGGCGATCGAGCACCGCATGGTGACCAATGCCATCGAGAAGGCTCAGCGCAAGGTCGAAGGGCGCAACTTCGACATGCGCAAGCAACTGCTCGAGTTCGACGACGTGGCCAACGAGCAGCGCAAGGTGATCTATCACATGCGCAACACCCTGCTGGCGGCCGACGATATCGGCGAGACCATCGCCGAGTTCCGCAAGGAGGTGCTGGACGGCACCATCAACGAGTACATCGCGCCGCAATCGTTGCCCGAGCAGTGGGATATCGCCGGTCTGGAAGCCGCGCTGTTCAGCGGTTTCGGCGTCAAGCTGGCGATCCAGCAGTGGCTCGACGACGACCACAAACTCTACGAAGAGACCCTGCGCGAGCGCATTCTGCAGGAACTGGTCGCGGCCTATAACGAGAAGGAAGAGCTGGCCGGCGCCGAGGCCCTGCGCACCTTCGAGAAGCAGATCCTGCTGCGGGTACTCGACGACCTGTGGAAGGATCACTTGTCGACCATGGACCACCTGCGCCACGGCATCCACCTGCGCGGCTATGCGCAGAAGAACCCCAAGCAGGAGTACAAGCGCGAGTCCTTCACCCTGTTCCAGCAGCTGCTCGACTCGATCAAGCGCGACACCATCCGCGTGCTCTCCCATGTGCAGGTGCGCCGCGAAGACCCGGCCGAGGAAGAGGCGCGTCTGCGCCGCGAGGCCGAGGCGCTGGCCGAGCGCATGCAGTTCCAGCATGCCGAAGCCTCGGCCCTGGCCCAGCCCGAAGCGCTCGCCGAGGAAGGCGACGTGGCGGTGGCCGCGGCGCCGGTACGCACCGAACCGAAGATCGGCCGCAACGAGCCCTGCCCGTGCGGTTCCGGCAAGAAGTACAAGCACTGTCACGGCCAGGTCAGCTGATCTGAGCGCTTGATGCAATGCCATACAACGGGCTTTGCCCTGGCTCCGCCAGGCTAGCCCGACCAACGCCGCGAACGGCCTAGCCGCTCGCGGCGTTTTACCATCGAATCCGCTCGTGCCCGCTGGCGCGACACCTCAACACCTCAACACCTCAAGGAGCGCACTCTATGGCTGTTGGTCTTGGCCCGCTGTCTACCCTGCACCCGGTTCCAGGTTTCGAACTGGGCATCGCTTCGGCCGGCATCAAGCGCCCCGGGCGCAAGGATGTGGTGGTGATGCGCTGCGCCGAAGGCGCCAACGTCGCCGGGGTGTTCACCCTCAACGCGTTCTGCGCGGCGCCGGTGATCCTGGCCAAGAAGCGCGTGCTGGGCCGGGTGCGCTACCTGCTGACCAACACCGGCAACGCCAACGCCGGCACCGGCGAGCCCGGCTTGCTGAATGCCGCGCGCACCTGCGCGAGCCTGGCGCGACTGGCCGGTGTCGACGAGGGCGCGGTACTGCCGTTCTCCACCGGGGTGATCGGCGAGCCGCTGCCGGTGGAGAAGATCGAAGGCGCCTTGCAGGCGGCCCTCGATGACCTCGCGGAGGACCACTGGGCCGAGGCCGCCAGCGGCATCATGACCACCGACACCCTGCCCAAGGGGGCCAGCCGCCAGTTCGTCCACGACGGCGTCACCGTCACCGTCACCGGCATCAGCAAGGGGGCCGGGATGATCAAGCCGAACATGGCGACCATGCTCGGCTATATCGCCACCGACGCCAAGGTGGCCCAGGGCGTGCTGCAGGACCTGCTGCGCGACGCGGCGAACAAGTCGTTCAACCGCATCACCATCGACGGCGACACCTCGACCAACGACTGCTGCATGCTGATCGCCACCGGCCAGGCGGCACTGCCGGAGATCACCCAGGCCAGCGGCGCGCTGTTCGCCGCGCTGAAGCAGGCGGTGTTCGAGGTCTGCATGGAGGTGGCCCAGGCCATCGTCCGCGACGGCGAGGGTGCGACCAAGTTCGTCACCGTGCAGGTCAATGGCGGGGCGACCCACCAGGAGTGCCTGGACGTCGGTTATGCAGTGGCCCACTCGCCGCTGATCAAGACCGCGCTGTTCGCCTCCGACCCGAACTGGGGACGGATTCTCGCCGCGGTCGGCCGCGCCGGCGTGGCCCAACTGGACGTGAGCAAGATCGACGTGTTCCTCGGCGAGGTGTGCATCGCCAGCCGCGGTTGCCGGGCGGCCAGCTACACCGAGGAGCAGGGCGCGGCGGTGATGGCCGCGGCGGAAATCACCATCCGTATCGAGCTGGGGCGCGGCAGCTGCAGCGAGACCATCTGGACCACCGACCTGTCCCACGAGTACGTCAAGATCAACGCCGAGTACCGCACCTGATCCTGGCGGCCGGTCGGGTTTGGGAGCGTCCCGAGTCCGACCGGTTGCCAGTGGACCCGCTCGATCGAAGCCGGCTATTCCGCTTGTTCATGGGGGCATGAACAAGCGGAATTTGCTATTAGGGGAGGCGCCTTTTAAGGTCGACTGACACTACCGGCAACCCTCTGTGCTTGGAGCACCCCATGTCCCTGACTCTGATCATCGGCGACAAGACCTATTCCTCCTGGTCGCTGCGCGCTGCCCTGGCCCTCGAGCTGGCCGAGGCGCCCTATTCCGAATTGCTGATCCCGCTGAATCGAGCGGACAGCAAGGCGCGCATCCTCGAGCACTCGCCGACCGGCAAGGTGCCGCTGCTGCAGACCGAGGAAGGCCCGGTGTGGGATTCCCTGGCGATCGGTGAGTACCTCGCCGAAAGCTTCCCCGAGGCCTACCTGTGGCCGCGCGGCGAATACGCCCGCGCCGTGGCGCGCTCGGTCTGCGCCGAGATGCACAGCGGTTTCACCGCCTTGCGCACGCATATGCCGATGGACCTCAAGCGCGACCAGGCACTGGCTGAGATCCCGGCCGAGGTGCAGGCGGATATCCGGCGCATCTGCGAACTCTGGGCCGAGTGCCGGGCCAACTTCGGCCAGGACGGGCCCTTCCTGTTCGGCCATGCCAGCCTGGCGGATGCCTTCTTCGCCCCGGTGGCGGCGCGGCTGCGCGGTTACCGGGTGGATCTGCCAGCAGTCGCGGCGGCATATGTCGCCACCATCTATCACTGGCCGGCGTTCCAGCGCTGGTACCAGGCGGCGCAGGAGGAACAGCTGGGGTGAAACGCATCCATGTAGCGGCGGCGGTAATCCGCGGGCAGGATGGCCGCATCCTGATCGCCAAACGTGCGGACGACCAGCACCAGGGCGGGCTGTGGGAGTTTCCCGGTGGCAAGGTGGAACCTGGCGAAGCGGTGCGCGACGCCCTGGCTCGCGAGCTGGAGGAGGAACTGGGGATTCGCCCGAGTGCCGCCCGGCCGTTGATCCAGGTCCGTCACGACTATCCGGACAAGCAGGTGCTGCTGGACGTCTGGGAGGTTCCGGCGTTCGTCGGCGAGCCCCATGGCGCCGAGGGCCAGCCGTTGGCCTGGGTCAGGCCACGGCAGCTGGCCGAGTACGCCTTTCCCGCGGCCAACCAGCCGATCGTCGCCGCCGCGCGGCTGCCGGAGCGCTATCTGATCACGCCGGAAGACCTGGAACCGCAGGCGCTGTTGCAGGGGGTGCGGGCCGCCTTGGCCGCGGGCATCCGGCTGATCCAGCTGCGCGCGCCAGGCATGTTCGATGCGCAATACCGCGACCTGGCCGTGGACATCCAGGGGCTCTGCGCCGGCAAGGCGCAGCTGATGCTCAAGGGGCCGCTGGAGTGGCTCGGCGATTTCCCCGCCGCCGGCTGGCACCTGACCGCCGAGCAACTGCGCCGCTACGCCGACCAGGGCCGGCCGTTCCCGGCCGCGCGCTGGCTGGCGGCCTCCTGCCACGGCGCCGAGGAGTTGGCGCTGGCGGCACAGCTGGGCGTGGATTTCGTCACCCTCTCGCCGCTGCAGGCGACCCTGACCCATCCCGGGGCGCAGCCGCTCGGCTGGACGCGTGCCAGCGAGTTGCTGCAGGGCTTCAACCGGCCCGCCTATCTGCTCGGCGGGGTCGGCCCGGCAGATATCGAGCAGGCCTGGCAGGCCGGCGCCCAAGGCGTGGCGGGCATTCGCGCGTTCTGGCCGGGCTGATCGGCCTTGCGGTTCAGCCTGTCGCCGTGCCGGCATCTGCGGGAACGCCGGGGCTGGCGTCCGGCGCGAGTGCCGGCCGGTGCAACAGCAGGCGGTAGCAGCCCAGGCTGATCATCCAGTCGAACAGCGCGGTCCACAGGTTGTGCGAGAAGAAGTGCGCACCCTGCAGCATGCGTCCGACCGAGAAGGTGATGCCCAGGGTCAGCGCCAGGTACAACGCGGCCCTGGCCAGGCGCGGGCGGCGGTCGCGCAGCACGAAGAACAGTGCGAACAGCGAGAAACCCGCGCTGGCGTGGCCGCCGGGCCAGCACCGGCCTGGCTTGTCGGTCGGGGCCCGGGCACTGAGCAGCGGGGTGTAGGTTTCCTTGCCGCCGAACTCGCTGAGGCTCCAGGGGCAGTGCACCCCGGTCAGGGTTTTCAGCGGGTTCACATAGCTGGTCGACAGCGCCATCGCCAGCACCAGGTAACCCAGCGGCCGGCGCCAGTGGCGCCAGGGTTTTATCAGCAGGCTGAGGACGAGGCCGGCGATGGCCAGCACGCCGATGACGATCACCGCCTGCTTGGCCCGGTCATGCAAAACGTCTTCGAGCAAGCGGCTGGAGCGGCCGATAAAGCCGCTCTGCGGAGCGTAGGCCCAGTGGGCGATGGCGAAGTCCAGCGCGCTCGGGTCCGCCAGCAGCAGCCACAGCATCAGCGCGAGGGGCAGGCCCACTCCCACATAGAAGTTGAACGGCCGCGACTTGGTCGGGGGCTCACAACGCATGGCTGCGCTCCTTGGCTGGAGGCTTGGCGTGGGCGAAGTGCTCGCCGCCCGGCGCAGCGACTGGTTGCCAGCCGAGCAGTCCGTGGCTGAAGGCGTAGCTGGCGCCCTGGTAATAAGCGATTACACGGCGGATCAACGGATCCTCCAGCGAGCTGCTCGCTTCCCGGCTGCGGCCCAGGGCGTCGTCGTGGCGGCGCATGGCCTGGCGCGGACTGAGAATCGCCAGGTCGCGGCCGTCGAACAGGCCGAGGTGCTGGTAGTTGCCGATCAGCGCGCGGCCGGGGGCGGCATCTTCGCGCATCAGGTTGCGGCCGAAGAAAGTCGAGTTGTAATCGAAGTCGAGCAGGCCGAGCAGGGTCGGCGCCAGGTCGATCTGGCTGGCCAGCCCGGTAAACTCGCGCGGCTCGATCAGCTCCGGGGCGTAGATGAACAGCGGGATATGGTAGCCGGCCACCGGCAGATCCTCGCGCCCAGCGCTGCCGGCGGTATGGTCGGCGACGAAGACGAACAAGGTGTCGGCGAACCAGGGTTTGCTCTGCGCCTCGTGGAGGAACTGGCCGATGGCATGGTCGGTGTATTTCACCGCGCCTTCGCGTCCCTCGCCGGAGGGGATGTCGATGCGCCCGGCCGGGTAGGTGTAGGGACGGTGGTTGGAGGTGGTCATCAGCTGCAGGAAGAACGGCTTGCCGGCAGCATGATCGGCGTCGGCCAGTTTCAGGGTCTGCCGGTATAGGTCCTCATCGGCCATGCCCCAGGCGTTGCTGAACTGGATATCCGGTTCGGCGACGCTGCTCTGGTCGACCACGCGGTAGCCGTTGCCGCTGAAGAACGCGTTCATGTTGTCGAAGTAGCCTCGGCCGCCGTAGACGAAGACGCTGTCGTAACCCTGGGTGGCAAACTGCTGGCCGAGGCTGGCGAAGCCGCTCTCGCGACCGATGCGCTTGACCACCGAGCGTCCCGGCGTCGGCGGGATCGACAGGCTGATGGCCTCCAGGCCGCGGTCGGTGCGGGTGCCGGTGGCATAGAAGTTACTGAAGAACAGGCTCTGCTGGCGCAGGCGGTCGAGGTTCGGCGTCAGCCCGCGGCCGTCGCCGAAGCTGCCCAGGTATTTGGCGCTGAGGCTCTCGATGGTCACGAGTACCACGTTGTGGCGCTGCGCTTGGCCGGGATTGTCGATCAGCCGGTGGATGTCCGCCGGATCCTGGCCGATGAAGCGTGCGTTTGGTTCGCTCAGCTCGGCGCGCAGCTGCTGCGCCACCTCGGCCTTGGTCAGGGTGCTGTAGAACTGTGGGTAGTCCAGTTCGTTATTGCGGACGGCGGCAAAGAATTGATAGGGGCCGTTGCCTGCCAGTTCGCCTTGGTAGGCGTTGCCGCCCACGCCGCGGGGGAAGTCCTGGCTGAGTAGCAGGCTGCTCAGTGCGCCGAGCAGGGCCATGCCGGCGAACGCCATGCCGGCGCCGCGCCAAGTCAGCAGAGGCGCATCGAGTGCGCTGGCGGTGGCCCTGCGCAGTAGTACCGCGGCGAGCACGGCGAGACTGGCCAGCGCCGCCAGTAATGGGTAGATCGGGTAGGATTCGAGGATGTTGTTCAGTACTTCGTCGGAGTACACCAGGTAATCCACGGCGATGAAGTTGAAGCGCACGCCGAACTCGTCCCAGAACAGCCACTCCGCCGCCGCGGTGAACAGCATGGCGAACAGACTGACGGCCAGCAGGGCATGCAGCGCACCGCGATGCCAGCGTCGTTGCCATAGCCGGCGCGGGCACAGCAGCAGGTACAGGGCCAAGGGCAGCGCGGCGTAGATGAGAAAGCCCAGGTCGTAGGCCAGGCCAATCGAGTACAGCCGGAGCAGCGCGAGCAGGTCGAGGTCGGCATCCGCCAGATGCCCCAGTAGCAGCAGGTTGCGGGTGCTGACGAACACCAGTAGCCAGCTTGCCAAGATCAACGAAAGGAAGCGGAGTTGTGCGAATCTGAATGGCGACATCGTATGATCCTGCCCGGAAGAATGCGCCGCAGTCTGCTCAGGGAAGGGTGATGCGGATGTAGAAACGGCGTGAAGAAAACGTCAAACCGGCCTGCTCGGGGCCATTGCGAAGGGTTAGCCGAACATGCGCATTCTGGTGGTGGAAGACAACCGCGACATTCTCGCCAACGTGCTCGACTACCTGACCCTCAAGGGCTACAGCGTCGACTGCGCGCAGGATGGCCTGAGCGGCCTGCACCTGGCGGCGACCGAGCACTACGACCTGATCGTGCTGGATATCATGCTGCCGGGCATCGACGGCTATCAGCTGTGCAAGCGCCTGCGCGAGGATGCCCGGCGCGACACGCCGATCATCATGCTGACCGCTCGCGATGCGCTCGACGACCGCCTGCAGGGCCTGCAGGCCGGCGCCGACGACTACCTGCTCAAGCCCTTCGCGCTGTCCGAGCTGGTGGCGCGCATCGAGGCGGTGCTGCGCCGTAGCCAGGGCCGCCGCCAGCGCCAGTTGCAGGTCGGCGACCTGCTCTACGACCTGGATACCCTGCAGATCAGCCGCGCCGGCCAGCCGCTCAAGCTCAACCCGCTGGGCATGAAGCTGCTCGCCGTGCTGATGCAGCGCAGCCCGGCGGTGGTGCGCCGTGAGGCGCTCGAGGAGGCGCTGTGGGGCGACCACTGCCCGGACAGCGACAGCCTGCGCAGCCACGTCCACCAGTTGCGCCAGGTGCTCGACAAGCCCTTCGACAAACCCCTGCTGCACACCGTGCACGGTGTCGGCTATCGCCTGGCGGAGTCTGCCGATGGTGTCTAAGCAGCCGCTGTTGCAGCGCATTGTCATCGCCTTCGTGCTGATGGGCCTGGCGGTCAGCGGGCTGTTCTCGCTGAGCATCGTCGCCGTGGTGCACTTCGTCGAGGAGCACTTGGTCTCCCAGGAGTTGGAGCGCGAGCTGAGCATCGTCATCCACGACGACCTGGCTCGCGGCCAGGCGCCGCGGCTGGATTCCAGCACGCGCTTCTTCGCTCCGCACCTGCCCGACTATCCGGTGCCGCAGCGGTTCGCCGAGGCCGGGGAGGGTTTTTCCGAAGTGGTCGAGGGCGAACAGGCGTTCTATGTGTTCAAGCGCCGCGAGAATGGCCAGGTGTTCATGCTGGTGGAGGAGCAGCACGAGTTCGAGGCCCGCGAGCAGGTGCTGTTCAACGTGGTGCTGGCCGGCTTTCTGCTCAGCGTCCTGGCGGCCTGGGGGATGGGCTGGCTGCTGGCGCGGCGGGTGATGGCGCCGGTGATCCGCCTGGCCAACCAGGTACGCCACCGCGACCAGTTGCACCAGCTGGCCCCAGCCCTGGCGCCGGACTATCCCGACGACGAGGTCGGTCATCTGGCGGCGGCCTTCGACAGCACCCTCGGCCAGCTGCGCCATTCCCTGGAGCGCGAGCAGCTGTTCACCAGCGATGTCAGTCATGAATTGCGCACGCCGCTGATGGTCATCGCCAGCTCCTGCGAACTGCTCGCCGAGGCGCCCAACCTGGATGCGCGCCAGCGCGAGCAGGTGCTGCGCATCGGCCGGGCGACCGAGGAGATGCGCGACCTGGTGCAGACCTTCCTGATCCTGGCGCGGGCCAAGCAGGAGGCGTCGAGCCAGGGCGGCAGCGCCACCCTGGCCATGGTCGCGGACGAGCAGAGCAGGCGCTGGGCGCCGCTGATCCGCGAGAAGGGCCTGCACTTCGAGCTGATCGAGCAGGGCGCCGATAGCGCGCTGTACGACCTCAGCTTTCTGCGCACGGTGATGTCCAACCTGCTGCGCAACGCCCTGCATTACACCGAGCAGGGGACGGTGCGCCTGATTCTCGAAAGTGGCGGCTTCCGCGTCGAGGACAGCGGCGTCGGCATTCCCCCGGAGCAGCATGAGCAGATGTTCCGGCCCTTCGTCCGCGGCGCCCAGTCGCGCGGCGAGGGCCTGGGCTTGGGCTTGTCCCTGGTCAAACGGATCTGCGCGCATCAGGGCTGGCAGGTGCGCGTGCGTGACCTGCCGCCGCAGGGCAGCGCGTTCGAGGTCAGTCTGCACCTCTGAGCGGCTGTGAAAAAACTCCCGCCTACTGCGGCCGCCTGGAGGCGGTGCTCGATATCTCTGACTTCACGTTTTTTTCACATCCTTTTGACGGCGGCGTGATGCCGCCCTGGCTAGTTTGGCAGCCGTGGATTCCTCAACGGAGCAGGCTGCCATGCCGACCAGCAACCCCATCGAACTGGAGTTCTCGCGCAAGTACGACCGCGAGCACGCCCATGACTATTTGCACAAGCACCAGGCCGGCCTGGCGCGGCGCTTGTCGCACTGGCGCGACGAGCAACTGGCCCGGCACGCCCTGCAACTCGCCGGCGACCCCAACCTGGTCCTCGACCTGCCCTGCGGCGCCGGACGCTTCTGGCCGCTGCTGGCCGAGCAGGCGAACCGGGTGATTCTCGCCGCCGACAATTCGCGGGACATGCTGGCGACCGCGCTGGCCGCTCAACCGCAGGACGTGGTGGCGCGGGTCAAGGCCTTCCAGACCTCGGCCTTCGCCATCGACCTGGGCGACAATGCGGTCGACAGCATCTTCTGCATGCGCCTGCTGCACCACATCGCCGAGCCCGAACACCGCCTGGCCATGCTGCGCGAGTTCAAGCGCGTGACCCGCGACAGCCTGATCGTCTCGCTGTGGGTGGACGGCAACTACAAGGCCTGGAAGCGCCGCCGGCTGGAGGCCCGCCGCGCAGCAGAGGGGCGGGCGGAGGACAACCAGAACCGCTTCGTGGCCGCCCGCTCGACCATCGAGGCGGAGTTCAGCCAGGCCGGGTTCGACATCCTCGGCCATCGGGACTTCCTGCCCGGCTACGCCATGTGGCGGGTCTACGTGCTGCGCAAGGGCGACTGAGATGGACGCGCAGATTGCAGGCGTGCTTGCAGCATTCATCGGCAGCACCTTCGAGCGCTGGTGGCAGCTCCGCGGCGAGTGGGTGGAAGCGCCGAACCAGCGCCGCGGCGGCGAAAGCGGGGTGCAGCGACTGCACACCAAGGCCGGGCAGTTGCTCTATATCAAGCGCCAGGTCGGCCACCTGCATCGCAGCTGGCGCCATCCGCTGGGCCGGCCCACCGCACTGCGCGAACTGCACGCCCTGCAGGCCGTGCGCGCGCTCGGCATCCGCGTGCCGACCCTGGTCTACGGCCATGCGCAGAAGGACGCCGGGCAGTGGCGCGCGCTGTTGGTCAGCGAGGCGCTGGAGGGTTTCGTCAGCCTGGAGCAGTGGTATGCCGGCGAACAGCCGGAGGCCGGGCTCAACCGGCGCATGCTGCAGCACCTGGCGCTGGTGCTCGGCCGCCTGCACCGGGCCGGCTGGCAGCATGGTTGCCTGTATGCCAAGCACATCTACGTCAAGCCCGGCAGCGGACCGCAGGCCGATGGGCTCGAGGTGGCGCTGCTCGACCTGGAGAAGAGTCGCCGCCGCTGGTTCGCCGCCGCGGCCTCGCGGCGCGACATGGCCCAGTTGCAGCGCCATCGCGGGGCGATGCCGGATGCCGACTGGCAGCTGCTGGTCGAGCGCTACGACGCCGCCGGCGGCTGCCGTGCGCTTTGACGACACCAGGCGGCTGCGGCCTAATGGGCGCCTGTAGCCGCGAGTATCCCCATGTCCGTATCCGCCCGTTCGCCGTCCAATATGCGCCCCAGCACCCTGCACCTGCCACCGGGCGACTGGGCTACCGTGCTCGACTGCCTGGCCGCGCATTTCCCGGCGATCGGCCGCGCGGTCTGGCTGCAGCGCATGGCCCGCGGCCGGGTGCTGGATGCCGAGGGCGCAGCGCTCGGCCCGCAGCACCCCTACCGGGTCGGCCTGCGCGTGCACTACTTTCGCGAGGTGGCGGCGGAGACGCCGATCCCGTTCGAGGAAAGGCTGCTGTATGTCGACGAGCACCTGCTGGTGGCCGACAAGCCGCACTTCCTGCCGGTGATGCCGGCCGGCGGCTACGTCGAGCAGACCCTGCAGGCGCGCCTGGCCAAGCGCCTGGGCAACGCTGACCTGGTGCCGTTGCACCGCATCGATCGGCACACCGCCGGGCTGGTGCTGTTCTCCACCAATCCGCAGAGCCGCGGCCAGTACCAGGCGCTGTTCCGTGAACGGCAGATGGACAAACGCTACGAGGCCTTGGCGCCGGCCCTGCCGAGCCTGGAATTCCCGCTGCTGCGCAAGACCCGGCTGGCTGCCGGCGAGCCGTTCTTCCGCATGCAGGAAGTTGCCGGGGCGGCGAACAGCGAGACGCGCATCGAGGTGGCGGAAAAACTCGGCGCGCTGTGGCGTTACGCGCTGTACCCGGTCACCGGCAAGAAGCATCAGCTGCGCGTGCACCTGGCCGCCCTCGGTGCGCCCATACTCAACGATCCTTTCTACCCCGAGGTCAGCGAAGGCCCCGATGCGCCGGACGATTACAGTCGCCCGCTGAAGTTGCTGGCCCAGGGCCTGAGCTTCGTCGATCCGCTGAGCGGCGAGCGGCGGCGCTTCGCGAGCGAACTAAGCCTGAGCTGATGACATCGATCCTATGGGCCGGCGCATGCCCCGCCGGAGGTGGGAGCGGCGGGGCCCACGATGCTCCTTTGCGGGCATGGTCTATCGCGGCCATGGGCCGCTCCTACGCTGACCAGGGCTTGCGGAACCACGGATTACGCCGGTGGTTTCGGCGCCGCCTGCCACAGCAGCTCGGCGATGTGCTGGCGGCGGGCGATCAGCCGGGCGGCGACGAACAGCAGGTCGGAGAGGCGGTTGAGGTAGGCCAGACCGACGCCGCGCAGCGGTTCCAGCGCGTTCAGCTGCTGGCAGCGGCGCTCGGCGTTGCGCGCCAGGCTGCGGCAGACGTGGGTCTGGGCGACCAGGCGGGAGCCACCGGGCAGGATGAAATCCTGCAGCGGGCCGAGTTCCTCGTTCCAGCGGTCGATGGCGGTTTCCAGGCGTTCGATTTCGGCCGGCTGCAGCGCCTGGTACTCCGGCATCGCCAATTCGCCGCCGAGGTCGAACAGGCGGTGCTGGCAGGGCGCGAGCACCTCGATGATCTCGTTGAGGCCGGGCCACATGGCTTGCTGCTCGGCGAGTTCGGCCAGCAGCAGGCCGAGCTGGCTGTTCAGCGTGTCCAGCTCGCCCATGGCCTCCACCCGCGGGTGATCCTTGGGCACCCGGCGGCCATCGGCCAGGCCGGTTTCGCCGGCATCGCCGGTGCGCGTATAAATCTTCGACAGTCGATAGCCCATGTTCAATGACCTGTAGCGGGCGCGGAAACAGCCAGCGGCAGGCGCAGGGTGAAGCAGGTGCCCTGGCCCGGCGTGGACTGCACTTCCATCTGCCCCTTGTGGTTGTTGGTGATGATGAAGTAGGAGACCGACAGGCCCAGTCCGGTGCCTTGGCCGACTTCCTTGGTGGTGAAGAACGGCTCGAAGATCCGCTTGCGCACCGACTCGGGCATGCCGACGCCGTTGTCTTCCACCTGGATTTCCGCCCAGGGCGCCGCCAGCCGGCAGCGCAGGGTGATCTGTCCGGGCGTGTGCGCGTCTTCGCGCTGGTGTATCGCCTGGGCGGCGTTCTTCAGCAGGTTGAGCAGCACCTGCTCCAGCTCGTTGGCGGTGCCGGGCACCGGGCCCAGGGCCGGGTCGAACTCGCGGCGGATGAGCAGGCTCTTGAAGTCGAAGCTTTCGGTCAGGTCGAAGTCGTTGCTGGCGATTTCCACGGCCTGGTCGATCAGCGCCGGCAGCTGGCAGGGCGCCAGCTGGCGGTCGCTGCGGCGGCTGAAGCTGAGCATGTGGCTGACGATCTTCGCCGCGCGGTTGCCGGCTTGCTGGATGTCGTCGAGCAGCCGCGGGATCTCCCGGGCCTGCAGGTAGCGGTCGATGGCTTGCAGGCACACGCCGATCTGCTCGGCCTGCTCGCGGTTCTTCTCCAGCTCCGGCGACAGCCGGCGGCGGATGTTCTGCACGTTGTGCAGGATGGCGCCGAGCGGGTTGTTGATCTCGTGCGCCATGCCGGCGGCCAGGCCGCCGACCGAGAGCATCTTTTCCGACTGCACCATCATCTCCTCCAGGCCCAGGCGCTGGGTGATGTCGTCGATGCGGATCACCACGCCGCGGCCGCTGCCGCCCACCAGCGGGTAGAAGGTCAGGGCGTAGTGATGCGGTAGTTCGTCCTTGGTCCAGGTCACCCGCTCGATCTTCTCCACCCTGTGCTGTTCGGCGGTGCGTTTGAGCTGCGCGAGGAAGGGTTTCAGCGGCGGGAAGGCGAGAAACACCGGCTGGTTCAGCGCCTCGGCCAGCGGTGTGCCGGAGAGGGCGCTGGCTTCCTGGTTCCATTGGGTGACGTAGAGCTGCTCGTCGAGGGCGATCAGCGCCGAGGGCATGGAATCGATGATGCTGTTGAGGTAGTTCTGGAAGCCGGTGAGCTTCTTCTCGATCTTGCTGCGCACCTGCACTTCGAGCTCGAGCTTGCGGTTGGAGTGGCGGGTTTCCTCGGCCAGGCTCTGCGCCTGGTCGAACGCCGCCTGGGCATCGTCGCGGGCGCGCTTGAGCTGCTGCTCGCGCGCCTCGATGCGCATCAGCATGGTGTTGAAGGCGTCGGCCAGGCTGCCGATCTCGTCCTGGTTGCCGCGGCGGGCGCGCAGGGCGTAGTTTTCCTCGCGGGTGACCTGGCGCGACAGTTCCTCCAGGCGGCGGATCGGCTTGGTCACCAGGCGGCGGATCTGCCGCGCCACCAGCAGCCAGAGCAGCACGCTGAAGGCGAGGATCGCCAGGCTGGCGGTCAGGGTGCCGGTGTAGAAGGCGCCGGGCAGCTCGCTGGAGGCGACCAGCAGCAGGTAGCCGGGGCGCCCGTCGGGCTGCGGCAGTTCGACCAGCAGGTTGGTGCGAAATTCGCTGTGGCGCCAGCTGTCCAGTTGTTCGACGCGCTGCGGCAACTGCAGGGTGTCGCCGCTCTGCAGCTGGGCCAGGCTGGCGCCGGCACGGTCGTAGATCGCCGCCGCGCGCAGCGGCGCGTAGTTATCCAGGCGCTTGAGCAGGCCTGCGGCGGCGTTCGCCGAACTCAACGCCTCGCGGGCCAGCGGCGGACTGGCGATCAACCGGCCGAGGGTGTGCAGGGCTTGCGGCGCCACGCTCTGCTGGGAGATCCAGTAGGCCGCGCTGATGAACGCCAGGTTCGCCACCAGCAGCACGGCGGCCAGCAACAGCAGCAGCGCGGCGAGCAGTTTGCGGCCGACCGGGAGGTTTTCGAGGCGCTGACGCAAGGACATGGGCGGGCGAATCGCGATGGCGTGAGTGCGGGCAGGGTAACGCGCGGCTCAATGGCTGGGCAATCCGTGTGCCGCCAGATACTCGAGCAGGCGCGCATGCAGGGCCTCGAGGTGCGGCAATACCAGGCGGTGGCGCCGGGCCGCGCGGCAGGCATAGCCGAGCAGGTAGGCGACCTCGGTGCGGCGGCCCTGGGCGACGTCCTGGTGCATCGACGAGTAGTTCGCTGCGGTGGCCTGGATCACCCGCAGCACGTCTTCATGCAGGTCGCTGGCGGCGTCGGCCTGGCCGCAGGTCTGCAGCAGTTCGCGCAGTTCGCCGCAGAGCGTGGCGACCTCGGCCGGGTGTTCGCTCAGACCGCCGTTGCGGCAGTCGTAGAGCACGCTCAGCGGGTTGATCGCGCAGTTCAGCGCCAGTTTGCGCCACAGCCGGCCGAGAATGTCCAGGCTCCAGTCGTGGGCGATGCCGGCGCGCTCGAGGTCGCCCAGCCAGGCCGGCGGGGCCAGCTGGTGCGGATCGCCGAGCCAGGTGTGGCCGTGGCCGGCGAATACCACGCGCCAGGCGCCGTCACGGTAGGCGCCCTCGGTGCTCGAGGCGAGGATGCAGCGCGCCTGGGGCACCCGGGCCGCCACGGCATCCTGGCTGCCCAGGCCGTTCTGCAGCAGGACCAGCTCAGCGTCCGCCGCCAGGCGCGGTGCCAGGCCGGCGATGGCGGCCTCGGCGTCGTAGGCCTTGCAGGCCAGCAGCAGGCGCCGGATCGGTTCGGGATCGTCGACGCTTTGTGCGGCCAGCGGGTACAGCCGGGCCTGGCCGTGCTCGACCAGGGTCAGGCCGCCGGCAGCCTGGTAGGCGGCGAGGCGTTCGGCATCGCGCAGGATCAACCGCACCGGCACGCCGGCGCGGGCCAGGCGCACCGCCCACAGGCTGCCGAGGCTGCCGGCGCCCAATATGTGCCAGCTCATGGCGACTCCCGTTCGTGCTGTCGGTGGCGGCAGCCTAGCGCTCGCGGCCCCGGCTGCGCAAATGCGCTGCAGCCAGGGCCTCGCCAACTACGACAACGGCAGGCGCAGGGCGGCCACCCGGCCACTGGCATAGGACTCCGGCAGCAGCTTGGCGGCCTGCTCGATCAGGCTTTGCGGGTCGACCGGCAGGGCCTTGGCGTCGAGGCCGACCAGGCAGATGCCGGCCCTGAGGCCGATGAAGCCCTCGCTGGTCTTGAACGCCTTGAGGTTCAGCCCCTCGTGCAGGCGCTTGAAGCTGCTCGGCGAACACTCGTGCAGGTCCTCGAGCAGGGTGATCAGGGCGAAGTGGCTGTCGTCCAGGCGCACCAGCACGTCCAGCGGCCGCACCAGTTGCTGCAGGCGGCGGGCCACGCCGTGCAGCAGCTCGTTGTAGAAGCCGTTGCCGTGCTGGCGGTGCAGTTCGCCGGCCTCTTGCAGGCCGATCAACAGGTAGCACAGCGCGCCGCCGCGGGATTCGACCTGGCGCAGGCTGTCGAGCAGCTTCTGCCGCAGGTAGCGCGAGTTGCCCAGGCCGGTCAGTGGGTCGACCAGGTTGCGCTGCTCCAGGCTGGCGATGTTCTCGGTCAGCAGGCGGTTTTCCTGGAGCAGGCGCTGCAGGGTGTTGCACAGGCGGTCGGCGGCGTAGACCCGTGGTAGCAGTTGTTCGCTCATCGCCGCCTTGCTGATGAAGTCGTCGACGCCGCGGTCGAAGGCTTCGGCCAGCACGTTCTCGCCTTCCCTGCCGGTCAGCAGGATGACGTAGGTGTAGTGGTCGGCCATCTCGTCCAGCTGCCGCACCCGCCCGGTCAGCTCCAGGCCGTCGATCTGCGGCATCAGCCAATCGGCCAGCAGCACGCTGGCCGGGCGCTGTTCGAGCACGGCGAGGGCTTCGATGGCGCTGCTGGCGAAGCGCACGTCCTGGTAACCGGCTTGGTTCAGGGCACGACCGATCATGGCGCTGGAGAACTTGGCGTCGTCCACCACCAGGATGCTCAGATGGGGGTTGGGCATGGGCAGGCTCGCTGGGAGGTCGCAAGGGCCCGCTAGATCGCCGGGCAGTATGTATCGCTACGGATATATAATGGCCGGGATTTTTTACCGTCAAGCCAGGCGAGCCCCGTCCGTGATGTGGGTCGCGCCGTCTATCTGGAGGAAGCCCATGCCCTCGTTCGACGTGGTGTCCGAGCTGGACAAACACGAAGTCACCAACGCCGTCGACAATGCCATCAAGGAGCTGGAGCGGCGCTACGATCTGCGCGGTAAAGGCAGCTTCGAGCTGAAGGAGCTGACCATCAACCTGACCGCCGACGCGGATTTCCAGCTCGAGCAGATGGTCGAGATTCTCAAACTCAGCCTGGTCAAGCGCAAGATCGACGTGCAGTGCCTGGAGTTCAAGGACGCCTACCCGTCGGGCAAGTGCGTCAAGCAGGAGGTGATCCTGCGCGAAGGCATCGACAAGGAGCTGGCGAAGAAGATCGTCGCCCACCTCAAGGACAGCAAGCTCAAGGTCCAGGCGGCGATCCAGGGCGAGCAGGTGCGGGTCACCGGCAAGAAGCGCGACGACCTGCAGGAGGCGATCGCCAGCCTGCGCGCCAAGGACTTCGGCATGCCGCTGCAGTACAACAATTTCCGCGATTGAACCTCTGCGGCGGACTGGCGTCGCATTGGTTGTGCTAGCGAATCGACCGCCATGGCTTGCCATGGCGGTCTTTTTTACGTCTCGAAATGGAGCGCTGTCTGATGGAAATGAACGTCGAACAACTGGTGAAGATGTCCGAGACCTGGCTGCCGGTGCTGTTGAACTACAGCGGCAAGCTGACTCTGGCGCTGTTCACCCTGCTGATCGGCTGGTGGCTGATCAACACCCTGACCCACAAGGTCGGCAGCCTGCTGGACTCGCGCAAGGTCGACCGCGCCTTGCACAGCTTTATCGGCAGCCTGGCGAGCATCGTCCTCAAGGTGCTGCTGCTGGTCAGCGTGGCCTCGATGATCGGCGTCGAGACCACCTCCTTCATCGCGGTGATCGGTGCCGCCGGCCTGGCCATCGGCCTGGCGCTGCAGGGCAGCCTGGCGAATTTCGCCGGCGGTGTGCTGATCATGCTGTTCCGCCCGTTCCGCGCCGGCGACTGGATCGAGGGGCAGGGCGTGGCGGGCAGCGTCGACAGCATCCAGATCTTCCACACCACCCTGAAGACCGCCGACAACAAGGTGGTGATAGTGCCCAACGGCAGCCTGTCGAATGGCCACATCACCAACTATTCGCGCGAAGCCACGCGCCGTGTCGACATCAACCTGGGCATCGACTACGCCAGCGACATCAAGAAGGCGCGCGAGGTGTTGCTGCAGATCGCCGAAGACCCGCGGGTACAGCGCGATCCGGCGCCGGTGGTGTTCGTCACCGGCCTGGGCGACAGCGCGGTCAACCTGTCGCTGCGGGTGTGGGTGGACACGGCGGACTACTGGCCGGTGACCTTCGCCTTCACCGAACTGGCCAAGGAGCGCCTGAGCGAGGCCGGCATCGGCATCCCGTTCCCGCAGCGCGTGGTGCATCTGCTGCAGTCGAGCTGAAGTCGGCCGCAGCAAGCAAAAGCCCCGCAATCGCGGGGCTTCTTCATGCCTGCTCGGGCGGCGCCGCCGGGGTCGAGCCATTGGCCTGCGGGCCTTCGCGGCGCCATTGCAGGGCGATCAGCACCAGGGTCGGCAGCCCCAGCAGGGCGGTGGCGAGGAAGAACTGGGCGTAGCCGAGCTTTTCCACCATCACCCCGGAATAGCCGCCGATCAGCCGCGGCAGCAGCAGCATGATCGAGCTGAGCAGGGCGTACTGGGTGGCGGAGAACTTCAGGTTGGTCAGGCTCGACAGGTAGGCGACGAAGGCTGCGGTGGCCAGCCCGGCGCTGAAGTTGTCGGCGCAGATGGTCAGGATCAGCATCTGCAGGTTGGCGCCCATGCCGGCCAGGAGCAGGAACAGCAGGTTGGTCGCCGCCGAGGCCGCGCCGCCGATGAACAGGATCGGCAGGATGCCGAAGCGCACGATCAGCAGGCCGCCGACCCCGGCGCCGAGCAGGGTCATGACCAGGCCGAACAGCTTGCTGACGCTGGCGATCTGGTCCTTGGTGAAGCCCTGGTCGATGTAGAACACGTTGGCCATCACCCCCATCACCGTGTCCGACATGCGGTAGGTGGCGATCAGCCCGAGCAGCAGCAGGGCTTGCCAGCGGTAGCGGACGATGAAGTCGTTGACCGGCGTCAGCACCGGCGCCAGGCCGATCCGGCCGATGCGCGACAGGCACAGGCTGGTGAGGATGGTGTAGAGCAGGGCGCGCAGGAAGGCGCGGTCTTCCAGCAGCAGGTCGAGCATGCTCGCCTCGCCGCGCACCACGCTGGCGAAGTCGGTGTAGTAGAACTGGGTGAACATCGCCGGCACCGAGACCAGCAGGACGATCAGCACCAGCACCGAGACCATCTGGTGGCTGAAGCCGTAGCGCGCGGCGGCCATTTGGGTCTGCAGCGGCACCGGCGGTTCGCGCATCCACAGGCTGGTCAGCAGGGCCGGCAGCATCAGCAGGGCGAACAGCAGGTAGGTGCCGGCCCAGGCGCCGTGCTGGTAGAGCTGCACGGTGGAGCCGAAGCCCTCGGCGAAATACAGCGCGCCGGCGGTGGCCAGCAGCGCCGCGACCCGATAGCCGGCCATGTAGCTGGCGGCCAGCGCGGCCTGGCGGGTGTCTTCGACGATCTCCAGGCGGTAGGCGTCGATGGCGATGTCCTGGGTGGCGGAGGCGAAGGCCACCAGCACCGCCAGGGAGATCAGCCAGGTCAGCCTGGTCTGCGGGTCGCACAGCGCCATGCCGGCCAGGCCGACGGCGACCAGTACCTGCGCCAGCACCAGCCAGGAACGCCGGCGGCCGAGCGCGCCGAGCAGCGGCAGGCGCCACTGGTCGAGCAGCGGCGACCAGACCCATTTGAAGGCGTAGGCCAGACCGATCAGGCTGGCGAAGCCGATGGTCTCGCGCGCTACCCCGGCCTCGCGCAGCCAGACGGAAAGCGTCGAGAACACCAGCATGTAGGGCAGGCCGGCGGCGAACCCGAGGAGCAGGAGAACCAGCGTGGCGGGGCTGGAGTAGGCAGCGAGGGCATCGCGCCAGCTTTTTCGAGGCATTGGGCGGGTATCAGCCTGGGGGTGACCTAATAAAGGGCGCACTCTAACCGCTGTGCTCCATCGGACGCCAGCCGTGCCGTCGGATATCCACCCGATCGTTATGGACAAGCACGCCTTCGGCCCGCAGGCGCGCCCGCTGCTCGTTGCCGGAAACACTGCCCGCGGCCAGGCTCAGGCGCCCGCCCGCGGCGATCACCCGGTGCCAGGGCAGGCTGGTGCCCTCCGGCAACTGGCTGAGGGTACGTCCGACCCAGCGCGCCGCGCGGCCGAGGCCGGCCATCTCGGCCAGTTGTCCGTAGCTGACCACCTTGCCCGGCGGTACCTGCGCGAGCACCAGATACAGCGCCTCGCGGCGTGCCTCCTGGCTTGCCGCCGAGAGGGGCGCGGTGGCGCGCTGGGCGGCGGCTGCCGGCGTTGTCGCGTGTCGACGGGTCATCCTGCTACGCGTCCTCTACTGGGTTGTGCTCGTCGGGAAACCAAGTCTGCCGGCCTGGGATTGGGCGACTGGCAGGATAGCGAGCCCCGGCGCTGCGACAAACCCCTGCCGGTGCGCCGCCCGGGTTGGACCACGCGCACGGCCAACAGTTGGCCGCGGCCGGCAAGGGCCGAGGGCGGTTGGCAGGGTAACGTTGGTCGATTCGCTTGAACTCGACTGGATTCCGTCGGTCAGTCCTTGCT
Source organism: Pseudomonas benzenivorans (assembly GCF_900100495.1). Classification (GTDB taxonomy): domain Bacteria; phylum Pseudomonadota; class Gammaproteobacteria; order Pseudomonadales; family Pseudomonadaceae; genus Aquipseudomonas; species Aquipseudomonas benzenivorans. Next base: position 75,610 of record NZ_FNCT01000014.1, on the reverse strand, counting down.
CAGGCGTCGGGCCTGCGGATAATGCCCGGCTTTTCGCGAATCAGAGCAGTACTTGTCCGCCTATGTTTTCCAGATCCCTGCTGTGCCTGGCCCTTTCCGTGGCCGCAACCCCGCTGCTGGCCGATACCGTTTGGTTGAAGAACGGTGATCGCCTGAGCGGCAAGATCAAGTTCTTCGACGGCGGCAAATTGCTGCTGGAAACCGAGTACGGCGGCTCCATCCGCCTGGATTGGAAGAAGATCGCCACCCTGGAAAGCGACCAGGAGTTGCTGATCAAGGAAGACGCGGTGACCGGCGAGCGCGCCAAGTCGCTGCATGCCGCCGAGCCGGGCAAGGTCGTGCTGGCCAACGGCGAGGCGCCGCGCACCATCGAACTGGCCAGCATCCAGCAGATCTTGAAGCCCAAGCCGCTGGTCGAGGACCTGACCTGGAAGGGCAACCTCGATGCGGCGCTGGACTACAAGCGGGCCGAGACCGATACCGACGATTACGAGATCGACCTGAAGACCCAGGCGCGCCATGGCTTGTGGCGGCACAACGCGGAAGCCGGTTACGACCGCGAGTACCAGGACGGCGTGGTGGCCACCGACAACTGGGCCGCCGAGTACGCCCTCGACCGGTTCCTCGACGAGCACTGGTTCTGGCAGGGCCGCCTGGAGTACAAGCACGACCAGATCGAGGAGCTGGAGCGCCAGCGCACGGTCGGTACCGGTCCGGGTTACCAGTTCTGGGACAACGAACTGGGCGCCTTCTCCGTGGCCGGCCTGCTCAACCGCACCGACTACCAGTATTCCACCGGCGAGAAGGACAACTTCTACGCCCTCAGCATGAAGTGGGACTACAACCGCTACCTGATCGGCAAGAGCATGGAGCTGTTCAGCACCGGCGAGGTCGGCAAGCCGCTGGCCAATGTCGCCGACTACACCCTGGATGCCGATGTGGGCCTGCGCTACAAGGTCAACAGCTGGGCTTCGCTGCATATGAAAGCCGAGAAGGACCTGGTCAGCGGCGCCGAGGGCGAGCTGGACGAGACCCGCTACAGCCTGGGCTTCGGGGTCGGTTGGTAAGCCTGATCCGAGCGGTGCATGAATGAAAGAAGCCCCGCACAGGCGGGGCTTCTTTCGTCGCGGGACGGGCGATTACAGGCGCAGGCCACCATCCAATTCCAGGATGCGACCGGTGTAGTAGTCGTTTTCCAGGATGTAGGCCACCGAGTGGGCGATCTCCGCCGGTTTGCCCATGCGCCGCAGGGGGATCCCGGAGGTCATCTTCTCCAGGGCGTCGGGCTTCATGCTCAGGGTCATCTCGGTTTCGATGAAACCCGGTGCCACGCCGGCCACGCGGATGCCGTAACGCGCCAGCTCCTTGGCCCAGACCACGGTATCGGCGGCGACCCCGGCCTTGGCCGCGGAGTAGTTGGCCTGGCCGATGTTGCCGGCGCGGGAAATCGAGGAGATGTTGACGATCGCGCCCTGGCTCTGCAGCTCGATCATCTTCGCCGCCACTTCGCGGGTGCAGAGGAACACGCCGGTCAGGTTGACGTCGATCACCGACTGCCACTGGGCCAGGCTCATCTTGCTCATTTCGCCGTCCTTGACCTTGATGGTCAGGCCGTCGCGCAGGATCCCGGCGTTGTTGACCAGGCCGTTGATCGCGCCGAAGTCCTCGGCGACCTGGGCGACCATGTGGGTCACCTGCTCTTCATTGGCGACGTTGCACAGGTAGGCGCGCGCCTCGACGCCGAGGGCCTTGCAGGCGGCCACGGCTTCGTCGAGTTTTTCCTGGTTGAGGTCGACCAGGGCCAGTTTGACGCCCTTGGCCGCCAGGTATTCGCCCATGGCACGGCCCAGACCCTGGCAGCCGCCGGTGATGATGATGACTTTATCTTGCAGTTGCATCGCGTTATCCCCTCAAAATGTTGCGTTTACCCCGCCGGAGCCTGCAAACCGCTACTCTAGGCGCCTGTCCGTTTATGACGGATTCTTTGCGAGGAGTCATAAGGTGAGCGTGAAAGCCGGCAAGCATGCCCGAGAATTGCTGCTCAAGGAATACCGCGGAGTGCTCTCCACCCATTCGAAAGCCATGCCCGGCTTCCCTTTCGGATCGGTGGTGCCCTACTGCCTGGATGCCCAGGGCTGGCCGTTGATCCTGATCAGCCGCATCGCCCAGCACACCCATAACCTCGGGCAGGACGCCAAATGCTCGCTGCTGGTGGGCGAGCGGGGCGCCGAGGATGTGCAGGCGGTCGGCCGTCTCACTCTGCTCGCCGAAGCGCGACAGTTGTGTGACGAAGCGGCCATCGAGGCCGCCGCGGCGCGTTATTACCGCTATTTTCCCCAGTCGCGGGACTACCATCGGGTCCACGACTTCGACTTCTGGGTGCTCGCTCCGGTGCGCTGGCGCTATATCGGCGGTTTTGGCGCGATCCACTGGCTCGACCGGGTGGCCCTGGCCAACCCGTTTGCTGCGGCAGCCGGTGCTGTGGCAGCCACTGCTGCGGCAGCCGGCGATGTGGAGCAGGGCATGCTCGAGCACATGAATCGGGATCACGCCGCTGCCATCGCCCATTACGTCGAGTTGGCCGGCCTGCCGGGCGATGCCCCGGCCGAGTTGGTCGGCATCGACAGCGAGGGCTTTCACCTACGCATCGGTCAGAGCCTGTACTGGCTGGCCTTTCCAACATCCTGTAACAGTCCCACCGAGGTGCGCCAGGCCTTGGTGCAGTTGGCGCGCGCGGCTACCTGGCCGACCGACGGCGGCGCTTCGGCTTGAATTGGGCGGATTACCCCATACTTCACTCTTATTGGAAGCCGTTCTTCCGCTAAGGAACCCTTGATGCGTGTTTTTCTGTTTTTGTTCCTGCTGTTCCCGCTCATCGAGCTGGCTCTGCTGATCCAGGTGGGCAGCGCGATTGGCGTGCTGCCGACCCTGTTGCTGGTGATCGGCACGGCGATCCTCGGCAGCGTGCTGCTGCGCGTCGCCGGCGTCGCCACTGCCTGGCGCGCCCGCGAGAAGCTGGCGCGTGGCGAGTTGCCCGAACAGGAAATGCTCGAAGGCCTGCTGATCGCCGTCGGCGGCGGCCTGCTGCTGTTGCCGGGCTTCATCAGCGATATCGTCGGCGTGCTGTGCCTGATTCCCTTCACCCGCCGCCTGCTGGTCAACAAGCTGCGCCAGCGCGCCGCCGAGCAGGCCATGCGCCAGCGCGCCTTCGCCGACGACCTGGCGGCCCGTTCCGGACAGACCCGGCCAGGTGCGGCCCAACCGAATGTGCTGGAAGGCGAGTACGAGCGTCGCGACTGAGCTGGCGCGATCGGCCCGGTCCCGCTGGGCGCCGCCGAGTCGAGCGTGGGGCGCAAAAAAAATCGCCAGCTACCCTTGAAATCCCCTTGCATGCCCTTATGTAGCGGTCACCGCAAGGTTTTCTGCCGGTTTCGGCAGAACAGACTTCAGCGTTGTGCCAGGTGGCCTGGAAGGGCAGTCAAGCGACTGAACGTACCAGCCATCGGGCAAACGCAACCGGCATCGCCGGACTTTGCTAACCCGCCGGTGTATGCACCGGCCGATGAAAATAACCTACTGGGAGAGATCGACAATGAAGCTTCGTCCTCTGCATGACCGCGTCGTGATCCGTCGCAGCGAAGAAGAGACCAAAACCGCAGGTGGCATCGTGCTGCCGGGTTCCGCTGCCGAGAAGCCGAACCAGGGCGAGATCGTCGCCGTCGGTACCGGTCGCGTGCTGGACAACGGCGAAGTACGTCCGCTGGCCGTCAAGGTCGGTGACAAGGTGGTGTTCGGCCCGTATTCGGGCAGCAACACCGTCAAGGTCGACGGCGAAGACCTGCTGGTGATGGGCGAGAGCGAAATCCTCGCCGTCATCGAAGCCTGATTCCTACGAATCTCCGTTCAACCGTCAAGAATTTAAGGATCAATCAACATGGCTGCTAAAGAAGTCAAATTCGGCGACTCCGCCCGCAAGAAAATGCTCGCCGGCGTCAACGTCCTGGCCGATGCCGTCAAGGCGACCCTGGGCCCGAAAGGCCGTAACGTGATTCTCGAGAAGAGCTTCGGCGCTCCGACCATCACCAAGGACGGCGTTTCCGTCGCCAAGGAAATCGAGCTGAAAGACCGCTTCGAGAACATGGGCGCGCAGCTGGTCAAGGACGTCGCGTCCAAGGCCAACGACGAAGCCGGTGACGGCACCACCACCGCCACCGTACTGGCCCAGGCCATCGTCAGCGAAGGCCTGAAGGCCGTTGCCGCCGGCATGAACCCGATGGACCTCAAGCGCGGCATCGACAAGGCCACCATCGCCATCGTCGCCCAGCTCAAGAGCCTGTCCAAGCCGTGCACCGACACCAAGGCGATTGCCCAGGTCGGCACCATCTCCGCCAACTCCGACAGCTCCATCGGCGACATCATTGCCGAAGCCATGGAAAAAGTCGGTAAAGAAGGCGTGATCACCGTCGAGGAAGGTTCGGGCCTGGAAAACGAACTGTCGGTCGTCGAAGGCATGCAGTTCGACCGTGGCTACCTGTCGCCGTACTTCATCAACAAGCCGGACACCATGGTCGCCGAGCTGGAAGCTCCGCTGATCCTGCTGGTCGACAAGAAGATCTCCAACATCCGCGAAATGCTGCCGGTGCTGGAAGCCGTGGCCAAGGCCGGCCGTCCGCTGCTGATCGTCGCCGAAGACGTCGAAGGCGAAGCGCTGGCCACCCTGGTGGTCAACAACATGCGCGGCATCGTCAAGGTCGCAGCCGTCAAGGCACCGGGCTTCGGCGACCGCCGCAAGGCCATGCTGCAGGACATCGCCATCCTCACCGGCGGTACCGTGATCAGCGAAGAAGTCGGCCTGAGCCTGGAAGGCGCCAGCCTGGAGCACCTGGGTAATGCCAAGCGTGTCGTGCTGAGCAAGGAAAACACCACCATCATCGACGGCGCCGGCCAGCAAGCCGACATCGAAGCCCGCGTGGCGCAGATCCGCAAGCAAGTCGAAGACACTTCCTCCGACTACGACAAGGAGAAGCTGCAAGAGCGTCTGGCCAAGCTGGCTGGCGGTGTTGCGGTGATCAAGGTCGGTGCCGGCACCGAAGTCGAGATGAAAGAGAAGAAGGCCCGCGTCGAAGACGCCCTGCACGCGACCCGCGCAGCCGTCGAAGAAGGCGTGGTGCCTGGCGGCGGCGTGGCCCTGGTGCGTGCCCTGCAGGCCATCGCCGAGCTGAAGGGCGACAACGAAGACCAGAACGTCGGCATCGCCCTGCTGCGTCGTGCGGTCGAAGCGCCGCTGCGCCAGATCGTCGCCAACGCCGGCGACGAGCCGAGCGTGGTGGTCGACAAGGTCAAGCAAGGCACTGGCAACTTCGGCTACAACGCGGCGACCGGCGTGTATGGCGACATGATCGAGATGGGTATCCTCGATCCGGCCAAGGTCACCCGTTCGGCGCTGCAGGCGGCCACCTCCATCGGCAGCCTGATGATCACCACCGAAGCCATGGTCGGTGACGCGGCCGACGACAAGCCGGCCGGCGGCATGCCGGACATGGGCGGCATGGGTGGCATGGGTGGCATGGGCGGCATGATGTAAGCCAGCCCCGCTTCCCGGCAACACCTACAGACCCCGCGCCTTGGCGCGGGGTTTGTTTTTTCTGCAGTCCCACCTGCCGGTGCCCGTCAGTCTTGCGCGTCGGCGATCGCGTCGTGCGGCTCGGTCCGTCTGGAGGGCGAGGCGCAATGGCGTGAAACTTGCCTCGGGTTATGTTCGGCCGCGATAGGGGGCACGGGTGGTCCGGCACAGTCGAGCAATCGCGAGCCTATGTCGCCTTATGGGGCCTGGGCTGCCGAAGCGACCGATGCCTGCTTGGCGGTTTGCGCTTGCGGTTACAGGATGAACCTGTTGTTACTGTCGGTGACCGGATCTGGCCCAGGGTTGGGGCCGGTTTCGCCGGGACTTGGTTAGTAGGCGGATGAAATGACAGCAGCGATGGCGTTCGAACAGTGGTGGCAACTCCAGGGTGAATGGGTCGAGGCGCCCAATCGCCGCCGCGGTGGCGAGAGCGGCGTGCAGCGCCTGCTGCTGGAGGAGGGGCGGGTGCTCTATGCCAAGCGCCAGGTGGGGCACTCCTACCGCAGCCTGCGCTATCCCTTCGGCCGCCCGACTGTGCTGCGTGAGCGCGACGCCCTGCTGGCCCTCGGACGGATCGGGGTCAAGGCGCCGAACGTGCTCTACTGCGCTGCGCAGAAAGATCCTCGCGGGGCCTGGCGGGGCTTGCTGGTCTCGGAGGAGCTGAGCGGTTTCCAGGAAATCCAGCGCTGGTATGCCGAAGGTGGGCGCGAACGTTTCGGCGCCCAGGCGAACGACCTGCTGCTGGAGCAGGTGGCGCAGATGCTGGCGCGCTTCCATCGGGCCGGCTGGCAGCATGGCTGTCTCTACCAGAAGCATGTGTTCGTGCGGGTCGAGCAGGTGGGCGAGCGCATCGAGGTCGAGACGGCCCTGCTCGATCTGGAGAAGAGCCGGCGGCGTTTCAGTCGGGGGCAGGCCGCCCGCCACGATATGTTGCAACTCAAACGCCATTCGTCGTGGGCCGCTGGCGATTGGGACCGGTTGGTCTATTTTTACCAGCAAGCGTTTGGCAGCGCTATCAAGGGGTTGCAGTCATGAAATTAGAAATTGCTCGAGGTTTGTTCCTCGTTGCTGCGCTGGGCGTGGCCTCGCTGGCCGCTGCCGCCTGGCATGAGCCGGGTCCGGCAGTGCTGAACCAGGCCGAACCCGCGATGCACTGCCCGCTGCCGCGCAAGGCCCCGCTGAACCTGCAGCAGGCTGCGCCGGATCGCGATCTGCTGCTGTTCATGTTCGGCTTGTCCCAGGGCATGGGACCGCAGAGCTGAGCCTCGGCGACCGCTGCAAAGGCGTACCTGGCGCAAGGCCGTTCACTGAAGTCGAGTGAACGGCCTTTTTGCTGGCGCTCAGAGGTTGTGAAAATATCGAGTGCCGTGGCGAGACCGTCTCCAGGCGTTCGCGGCAAGGCGCGCTGGGTGAAAAGCAGGGGAGTTTAGTGAACTAAATGACCCTGCTTTTCACGTAGCGCAACGCCGCAGCGGGCGTTTGGAGGCGTTCGCAGAGGCGGTCGCAGTAGGCGGGAGTTTTTTCACAGCCTCTCAGTGGGTGGTTGCCGTTGCCGGCGCGGGCTGTGCGTCCGGCGTGGCCAGCAGGCTGTACACGCAGGGCAGGACGAACAGGGTGAACAGGGTGCCGACCGACATGCCGGTGGCGATCACCAGGCCGATGTCGAAACGGCTGACCGCACCGGCACCGCTGGCGAGGATCAGCGGCACCATGCCGAAGACCATCGCCGCGGTGGTCATCAACACCGGCCGCAGGCGGATCGCCGCGGCTTCCTCCACCGCCTCGCGGCGCGACAGGCCCTTCTCCCGGCGTAGCTGGTTGGCGAACTCGACGATCAGGATGCCATGCTTGCTGATCAGCCCGATCAGCGTCACCAGGCCGACCTGGGTGTAGATGTTCATGCTGGAGAAGCCGAGGAAGATCGGCACCAGCGCGCCGCAGATCGACAGCGGCACCGTCACCAGGATCACCAGCGGGTCGCGAAAGCTCTCGAACTGCGCGGCCAGCACCAGGAAGATGATCGCCAGCGCCAGGCCGAAGGTGACGTACAGCGCACTGCCTTCCTGGACGTACTGGCGCGAGGCGCCGGCATAGTCGAAGCCGAAGCCTTGCGGGGCTTCCTCCGCGGCGATCTGGCGGATGGTGTCGATGGCCTCGCCGATGCTCACCCCGGGCATGCCCTGGATGATCGCCGAGTTCAGCTGCTGGAACTGGTTCAGCTGGGTCGGCCGGGCGCGGTCGCTGACCTTGATCAGGGTCGCCAGCGGCAGCAGCTCGCCTTCGCCGTTCTTCACGTAGTAGTTGTTCAGCCAGTCCGGATTGTCGCGGTAGGCGCGTTCGACCTGGGCGATCACCTTGTAGCTGCGCCCATCGATGGTGAAGCGGTTGATCTCGCCTTCGCCGAGCAGGGTGGCCAGGGTCATGCCCAGGTCTTCCATGGAGACGTTCATCTGCGCGGCCTTCTGGCGGTCGATCTCCACCACCACCTCCGGCTTGTCGAAGGCCAGGTCGATATCCAGGAAATAGAACTTGCCGGACTCCAGCCCGCGCTGCTTGATCCGCTCCGCCACCTGCAGCAGCGACTGGTAGTCGGCCGGGGTGTTGATCACGAACTGGAACGGCAGGCCCTCGCCGGTGCCCGGCAGCGAGGGCAGGTTGAAGCCGAAGATCTGCAGCCCGGGAATCTGGTCGAGCTTGGCCTGGACCTCGGGGAGGATCGCCATCTGGGTGCGCTGGCGCTCGTCCCAGGGCGTCAGCAGGAAGCCGCCGATGCCCGACTGCACGCCGTTGAAGCCGTTGATCTGGAACGAGGAGTAGTACTCGGGGAACGCCCTGAAGATCTCCACGAACTGGTCGGTGTAGGCGTTGATGTAGTCCAGGTTGGTCGGCTGCGGTGCGTTGGCCATCATGAAGATGATGCCCTGGTCCTCGTCGGGTGCCAGTTCGCTCTTGGTGAACATCGGGTTGAGCAGCACCGGGATCAGCCCCAGCACGATCAGGGCGAACACCACCACCACCGGACGCGTGTTGAGCGTGCCGTGCAGCAGCTGCTGGTAGCGCCGCTTGAGGCGCTCGAAGAGTTCGTCGAGCTTGTGCGCCAGGCCGGAGGGGTTCTCGTCGTGACGCAGCAGCTTGGCGCACATCATCGGCGACAGGGTCAGCGCGACGATGCCGGAGATGATCACCGCCCCGGCGAGGGTGAAGGCGAACTCCTTGAACAGCGCGCCGGTGAGGCCTTCGAGCAGGCCGATCGGCGCATAGACGGCGGCCAGGGTGATGGTCATCGCCACCACCGGCATGGCGATTTCGCGGGCACCCTCGATGGCGCCTTCGAACGGCGTCCTGCCCTCCTCGATATGCCGGTGGATGTTCTCCACCACGACGATGGCGTCGTCCACCACCAGGCCGATGGCCAGGACCATGGCCAGCAGGGTCAGCAGGTTGATCGAGTAACCCATCATCTGCATGAAGAACAGCACGCCGATCATCGACAGCGGGATGGTCACCACCGGGATCAGCACCGAACGGAACGCGCCGAGGAACAGGAACACCACCACGATGACGATCAGCACCGCCTCGCCGAGGGTCTTCACCACCTCGTCGATGGACGCCTGGATGAACAGGGTGGCGTCGTAGGCGATGGAGACCTTGAGGTTCGGCGGCAGCTGCGCCTCGAGGTCCGGCATGATCTTGCGCACTTCCTTGATCACTTCCAGCGGGTTGGCGCTGGGCGTGCCCTTGATGCCGATATAGACGGAGGGGGTGCCGTCGAAGGAGCTGATCGAGTCGTAGTTCTCCGCGCCCATCTCCACCCGCGCCACGTCGCCGACCAGCACCCGGCTGTCGCCGATGGTCTTCAGCGGGATGGCGGCGAAGGCCTCGGGCGACTTCAGGTCGGTGGCGGCGTTGATGCTGGTGACCACGTACTGGCCCTTCACCTCGCCGGCGGCGGAGAGGAAGTTGTACTTGCGCACCGCCTCGTCGACGTCGGCGGCGGTCACCCCGTAGGCGGCCAGGCGCACCGGATCGAGCCAGAGGCGCATGGCGAACACCTGGTTGCCGAGGATCTCCGCCTCGGCCATGCCCGGCAGGGTGGCCAGCTTGGGCTGGATCACCCTCGAGAGGTAGTCGGTGATCTGCGGGTTGGACAGCTCGTCGCTGTAGAAGCTGATGTACATCAGCGCCGAAGCGCCGGCCGCTTCCTTGCTCAGCACCGGGTCCTCGGCCTCCTGCGGCAACTGGTTCTTCACCTCGTTGGCCTTGGCCAGCAGCTCGGTGAACAGGCGGTCGGTGTTGGCGCCGATGCGTGCATAGATGGAGACGACCGAGACGTTCTGCCGGCTCACCGAGGTCATGTAATCGATGCCCTCGGCGCTAGCCAGGCTCTGCTGCAGCGGCTGGGTGATGTAGCCCTGGATTGTCTCGGCGTTGGCCCCGGGATAGGCGGTGGTCACCGTGATCAGGGCGTTTTCCATCTGCGGGTACTGGCGGATGGTCAGCTTGTCGAAGGCCTGGAAACCCAGGAGCACGATCAGCAGGCTGACCACCGTGGCCAGCACCGGGCGACGGATGAACGGATCGGTAAAAGCCATGACGGGATTCCTTTGCGTCGGCGGCCGCTTACTGGGCGGCACTACTTGGGCTGTTCGGTTCGACAGGGACGGCCTGGCTGTCGGCGATGACCACCCGGGCGCCGGAGTCCAGCTTCAGCTGGCCATCGGTGACGACCCGCTCGCCTGCCTGCAGGCCCTTGAGGACCGCCACCCAGCCGTCGCGGCGCTCGCCGGTGCCGACGAAGCGGCGCTCCACCACCAGCACGGCCTGGCCTTTCTCGTCCTTCTGCAGGTTGCCCTGGTCGTCCTTCTTCTCGCCGATCACGTACACCGAGTTGCCGTACAGGGTATAGGTGATGGCGGTTTCCGGGACCCGCACGCGCGGCTCTGCGCCGGGCAGCAATACCTCGAGGTTGGCGAACATGCCCGGCAGCAGCTTGTCGTCCGGGTTGTCCAGCATGGCGCGCACCTGCAGGTTGCGCGTGGTCTCCTCGACCTTGGGGTTGATCGCGCTGATCGCGCCCTCGAACACCTCGCCCGGATAGGCCGCGACGTTGAAGCGCACGCGTTCGCCGACGGCCAGCTTGGGCGCGGCCTGCTCCGGCAGGAAGAAATCGACGTGCAGCCTGGACAGGTCCTGCAGGGTGGCGATGGCCGCCCCCGGCGACAGGTAGTCGCCCGGATCCACCTGGCGGATGCCGATGGTCCCGGCGAACGGCGCGAGGATGCGCTTCTTGTCCAGGATGGCCTTGAGCTGGGCGACGCTGGCGATGGCCTTCTGCAACTCGGCGGAGAGGCGGTCGAATTCGCTCTTGGAGATGTTCGAGCGGCTGACCAGGCTGCGCCCGCGCTCGAACTCGACGCGGGCCAGGCCCAGTTCGGCCTCGGCGGTGGCCAGGCTGGCCCGCTCGACTTCGCTGTCCAGCTGGATCAGCGGCTGGCCGAGGGCGACCTTCTCGCCGGAGCTGAACTGCAGGTCGCGGACTATGCCGCCGACCTCGGCGGCCAGGTCGACCCCCTGGAACGCCTTGAGCGTGCCGATGGCCGGCAAGCGGCTCTGCCAGGGGCGCTCCTCGGCAGTGGCGACGGATACGCTGATGGCCGGCTGCGGCGCCGAGAATTGCTGGACTTGCTGATAGATGGACCAGCCTTTGTAGGCGGCGAGGGCGAGCACCACGAGGGCGACGACGCCCAGCATGATAAGCATGCGGCGGAGCAACATATTCCGGTTCCTTGGCAAGGCGAATGGGGCCTGGGAATAGGCAGACAGGCACCTTAGTACCCTTGCCGGGAACAAGTCAAAAAGGTGCATTTGCAAAAGGTTGCGAGGGCGCATTCAGGCAACGAAGTGTCCGAGGAACCGGCCGAATAGCCGCAGAGGCCGGCAGTTGCCCGGATGTTGTCGCCATTCGCGCGAAAGCCGCGCGGGCTGCCATCCTTCGGCGTGCCTTGCGCGGCATGCCGTTCGGGGGAGCGCGCGGCGCTGCCGCCGGTCAGGCCGCTGCGGCTGCCCTCAGGCCAGCCGCAGGTGGTTGTCCCACAGCCCCGCCGGCAGCTGCAGCGGCTGGCTCTGGATGCGCGCGCCGCGGCAGTCGTAATGGCGGCAGCGGCCGACGCCGGTGCTGACCACGAAACCCTCGGCCACCGCGCCGACTCCGGCACAGTCGGGCAGCGGCACGTCCAGGCGCACCTCGGCCGTATCCAGGTCCCAGACGAAGAAGCGGTTGCCGCGCGGCGCGGTCAGCGCCAGCAGGCGCAGCTCGCTGTGGATCGCCAGGCTGGCGCAGTACTGGTTCATCGCCAGGCGCTGCGCCTCGCCCAGCGGGAAGGGCTGGAACGCCTGGCCCGGGCGCTTGATCGCCAGCAGCGGCGCGTCGTCGTGCGGGTCGCCCATGTATTGCTGGCCGCTGACCAGGGTGCCGTCGTCGGCCAGCGCCAGGTGGCGCACGCTGTTCTGCCGCTGCGGCAAGCGCTCCTGGCTCAGCAGCCGGCCGTCGCGGCGCAGCAGCACCAGGCTGGAGTCCATGGCCTCGAGGTTCATCTCCACCCGGCTGTCGGCCTCGGTGCGGATGCCGCCGTTGGCCACCACCAGGGTCTCGCCGTCCGGCAGCCAGAGCAGCTGGTGCGGGCCGATACCGTGGCTCGACAGCTCGGCCGTACGCTGCAGGCGCTCGCCGTCCAGGCGATACACGCCGAGCACGCCGCGGCCGGGGTCGCTGGTGTCGTTCTCGGTGGCGTACAGCCACTCGCCGCCCTTGTGGAACACCGCGTGGCCGTAGAAATGCCGCTGTGCCGGCGACTCCAGGGTCTGCAGCAGGCGCCCGTCGCGGGTGTCGATCAGGTAGCTTTGGGTGCTCGGCCGGCGACCGACGAACAGCGCCATGGGCAAGTACGGGTGCGCCACCACGTCGTGGCAGCGTTCGTCGACCCGGGTGGCGAACAGCCGGCTGCCATCCAGGCGATAGCCGACCGCGTAATGCCGGCCGGCAGCATCGTCGCGCGCCGACAGCAACAATGCCTGCGGGCCGTTGGCGAGCAGCGTCCAGCCCGCGAAGGCGCCGCCGGCCAGGGCGGCGCCGGTGAGGCCGAGGAAGGCCCTGCGGTTCATCGACATGGCCTAGTCACCGTCATGGGCGTTGAAGCCCAGCTGGATGCCGAGGGTCTTCGCCAGTTCGCCCTCGTGCAGGCGATGCAGGCTGCCCAGGCTGTCGTACAGCGCGTTCAGCTCCTGGCGGCCGGCTTCGTCAGCGAGCAGTTCGCCGAGCGGGCGTTGCAGGGCGGCCAGGCGTTGGCGCGTATCGCTGTAGGCGCCGTCGAGGCGCTGCTTGAGGTCGTCGTGCTGGCTGCCGAGCAGCGCTTGCATGCCATCCAGCTCGGCACCGTGCCAGATGCGCTCGGCGCTGGCCAGGCCGGCGGCCAGGCTGGCCAGGCTGGCGTTGCTGCGCCAGGCCTCGGCCTGGTAGGGCTGCGGCTGGCCCTTGCTCTGCCGGCCGAGCGGGGTGCCGAGCTTCTTCTTCAGGCCGTCGAGGGCGCTGACCTGGGTGCGCAACAATTCGGCTACCGCCTCGGGGGCTTCGGCGTAGCGCTGGTTGGGGAAAACCTTCAGCTGGGCGGCCATGCCGTCCTCGGCTTGCCACTGGCCGAGCACGTCGGCCGCCAGCGCCTGCTGGTGCTGGCCGATGGCGACGAGCAGCGGGCAGTAGCGGGCTTTCTGGGCGGCATCGTCGAGGTCGATAGCCGGATCGAACAGCAGGTACTCGTAGGCGGTCAGTCCCTGGACCACCACGCTGGACTTGTCCAGGTCGGCGGGCGTCAGCTGCGGCTTGTTCCTGAGCAGGCCCTCCACCTGGCGGGCCACCAGGTTCTTCTTGTCCGGCCAGAACTGCACCTGCCAGGCGCGGTTGCCCTCGGCCAGTGGGCCGAGCAGCAATGGCTGCAGCCCGGCCCAGGCGCTCTGCGCGGCGAGGAATACCTGGCGCGCCTCGCCGAGCTCCTGCGTGCCGCCGCAGAAGGCCTGGCCGCTGGCGGCCAGCTGGCGGTCGGCTTCGGCCCAGCTGCTGTAGGCCGGCAGCAGCACGCCGTCGGCCAGCGCGGCGCTGACCCGTTGCTGCGGGTCGGCGGGGGTGCAGGCACCGAGCGCCAGGCCCAGCAGGGCGAGGGTGAAGGGTGAGCGAATCATGCGCGGCTCCTTACAGCGAATTCAGAAAGGCCAAGAGCGCGGCGCGCTCGTCGGCAGCGAAGGTGAGGACCTGCTGTTTGGCGGCTTCGGCTTCGCCGCCGTGCCAGAGGATGGCCTCCAGCAGATCACGGGCGCGGCCGTCGTGCAGCAATTGTGTATGGCCGCTGACCGTCTCGGTCAGGCCGATGCCCCAGAGCGGCGGGGTGCGCCATTCGCGGCCGCTGGCGAGAAATTCGCTGCGCTTGTCCGCCAGCCCCGGCCCCATGTCGTGCAGCAGCAGATCGCTGTAGGGGCGGATCGTCTGCTTGGCCAGCTCCGGCTCGGCGGCATCGCTGGCAGTGGTGAATTGCGGCGTATGGCAACGCTGGCAGCCGGCCTGGTGGAACAGGCCCTTGCCGGCCAGCACTTGCGGCGAGTCGAGATCGCGGCGCGCCGGCACGCCCAGGTTGCGGCTGTAGAACAGCACGCTGGCGAGGATGCTGTCGCTGACTTCCGGTTCGCCGCCATGCCGGGCGCTGCGGCAGTCGGTTTGCCCCGGGCTGCAGTCGTCGTGCGCCAGCAGGCCGCTGGTCAGGCCCATGTCGCCGGCGAAGGCGTGGGCGTTCTGCTGGTTGAGCGTCGGTTGCCCGGCCTTCCAGCCGAAGCGGCCAAGCACGCTGCGTTGCAGGGCGTCGTCCCAGACCCGGTTGGCGCGCCCGGAGATGCCGTCGCCGTCGGCGTCGTCCGGGTCGGCGTTGGCCAGGATGGCCGCCGCGGGTATGGCTTCGAGTAGGCCGAGGCCGATCATCGGCGGGGCGATGCGCGCGGAAAATTGCGTGTCCGGGTGCAGCGGGCCGTAGCCAAGTTTGCTGATTTCCAGGGCCGGTTGGCGCAGTTCGACGCTGTGGCCGTCGGCGAACTTCAGGCTGTGCAGGCGGTAGCTGACGCGCACCTTGCCTTCGGGGGCGATGCCGGGGGTGGCCATGTCCTGCAACTGGCCGCCATAGGTCGGTTCGGCCAATACGCCGAGGCGTTCCAGCGTCTCGGCATGTTCGGCGCCGGCGGGCAGCGACAAGCGCACCAGCATCGAGGCGGCGCTGACGGCGTCGGGGCCCGGCGGGTGACCGCGGCCGTCCTTGATATGGCAGTTCTGGCAGGCGTTGGTGTTGAACAGCGGGCCCAGGCCGTCGCGCGCGGTGGTGGTCGCCGGCGCTATCACCCAGGGATTGCGGAAGAAGCTGTTGCCGACGCTGAAATCCAGGCGGCGCGAGGGCGAGAGGTTGGCCGAGGGCTGGGAAAAGGCGTTGTGATCGCGCTTGAACACCGTGGCGTTGCCGGCGGAAAGCGCCTCGCCGGGTTCGGCCTGGGTGAAGCGCGGCGCCTGGTCGCAGGCGGCCAGGCCAAGGGCCAGCAGGGGCAACAGCAAGCGCAGCGGCGGCAACATCGCGAGAGGTCCGGATCGGCAGAAAAAACAGGCGGGTAATCTTAGCAGACTAACTGAATCCAAATAAGACGGATTTGCGTTAGCGGCAGGGCAAAAGGTCGCAGGCAACAAAAAGCCGATGCGCTCCGGGGAGCACATCGGCTTGCGTGCCGCGGCTAGTTAGAACTGGTGGTCGGCGGTGTCCGGGTTCAGGTCGCCGATGCCCAGTTTGCCGGCTGCCTGCTCGATAGCGCCGGTCTGCGCGACCAGGGCGGCGATGGCATCGCGGACGATCTGCTGGCCGGCGCTGTTGTCCGCGGCGATCAGCTGATCGAAGTGCTGGCCGTTATTGGCGCTGTCGACCAAGGCCTGCAGCTTGCCTTCGGTAGCCTCGAGGTCGGCCTTGAGGGTGCTGTCGGCCTGGGCATCGAGCTTGGCGACCAGGGACGACAGGCTCGGGCCGCTCAGGGTGCTGCCGTCGACCTTGCGGTATTCGCCGAGGTAGACGTTGCGGATACCCTTGCCGTTGTAGAAGTGCGAATTGTGCGTGTTGTCGCTGAAGCAGTCGTGCTCGTCTTCGGTGGAGTTGGCTTCCAGGGCGACCTTCATGCGTTCGCCGGCCAGTTCGCCGAGCGACAGACTGCCCATGCCGAAGAGCATCTTGCGCAGGCCGTTCTCGGCCGGCTCGGCTTCCAGACCGGCGCGGTAGTTGCCGGCGACGCCGGCTTGCCACTGGCCGACCATCTCGTCGAGGTCGGCGACCAGCAGGTCGGCGGCGGCCTTGAGGAAGGCGCGGCGGCGTTCGTTGTGGCCGCCGGTGGCGCCTTCGCCGACCACGAAATCAGTGGCCGGGCGCGCGCCGGCACCGGGGTTGCTGCCGTTCAGGTCCTGGCCCCAGAGGAGGAATTCGATGGCGTGGTAGCCGGTGGCGACGTTGGCTTCGGAGCCGCCCAGCTCGTTCAGGCTGGCGAGTTTCTCCGGGGTGATCTCTGTCACGTCGAGCTGGTCTTCGCCAACCTGGATTTTTGTGTTGGCGATGATGTTGGCGCTGGCGCCCGGGTTGCCCAGGGCGTGCTGGTAGTCGGACGCCACGTAGTCGATCAGGCCTTCGTCCAGCGGCCAGGCGTTCAACTGGCCTTCCCAGTCGTCGACCACGGCGTTGCCGAAGCGGAACACCTCGCTCTGCATGTAGGGTGCGCGGGCGGCCAGCCAGGCTTCGCGGGCGGCTTTCAGGGTGTCTTCGCCGGGGTTGGCGAGCAGGCCGTCGATCGCGCCCTGCAGGGCCTTGCCGGTGCTGGCGGCGTCGCTGAACACGGCCAGGGCCAGGTCGGCGTAGTGGGCGACTACGGCTTTGCCGGCGGCTTCGTCGACCTGGCTGGGCGCGGCTGCCGGGGCACTGGCGGCGGGTGCCGCGGCTTGGCTGGCGGGAGCCTTGTCTTCGCCGCAGCCGGCGAGGGAAATAGCGATGGCCAGCAGGCTGGCGGAAGCCAGGGGCATACGAATCATGACGAAATCCTTTGCGTGTTAGTGGGAGACGTACGCGGCTGCGCACGTAAAACTGCAACATAATGCGAAAGATTTGCATTTTGCGCAAAGGGTCGTTGCGCCTGAATCGCATAAAACTCGTGCGCGGGGTCTGCGTGCCGCGCGGGCGATGCCGTTAGAATGCCGGCACGCATTCCGCCCGCCTGGCCCGCAATCCATGGAGAACACCGCATGAGCCTCACCAGCGTCGCCGTTGTCGTGATTCTGTTCCTCGTCGCCGCCTATGCGGTGATCCTCTACAACGGTCTGGTGCGCTTGAAGCATGGGGTGAGCAAGGCCTGGGCGAATATCGACGTGCTGCTCAAGCAGCGCCATGAAGAGCTGCCCAAGCTGGTGGAGACCTGCAAGCAGTACATGCAGTACGAAGGCGCGACCCTGGAGCGGGTGATCGCCGCACGCCAGTCGGTGGCCAATGCCCGCGAGAAGGCCGACATCGGCGCCCTCGGCCAGGCGGAAAGCGGCCTGCGCGCCGGCCTCGGGCAGTTGTTCGCGCTGGCCGAGAACTACCCGGAGCTGAAGGCCAACGACAGCTTCCAGCATCTGCAGCAGCGCATCAGCGGCCTGGAGAACGGCATCGCCGACCGTCGCGAGCTGTACAACGAGGCGGTCAACCTGAACAACGTGCGCATCGAGCAGTTCCCGGATGTGCTGATCGCCCGGGCCTTCGCCTTCAAGGAGGCAGTGTTGCTGGAGTTCAGCGAGGCGGAAAAGGCCGACGTCGACCTCAAGTCACTGTTCGGCTGAGTCATGGCGCCCGCAGAGTTGGCCACTGGCCTGGCGTTCGCCGTCGGCGCCACCGCTGGCGGTGCCTGGTGGTGCCTGCGGCGCCTGGCGCAGGCACGGCATTTGCTGGATACGCCGACCTCGAAGATCCGCTCGGCGGCGCAGGGCTATGTCGAGTTCTACGGCGTACTTCACGAGCAGGCGGACACCGCGATAGTCGCGCCGCTGACCGGCAAGCCCTGCCTGTGGTGGCGCTTCAGGATCGAGGAGTACCAGTCCAGCGGCAAGAGTCGCAGCTGGCGGCTGCTCGAAAGCGGCAGCAGCGAGGGCTGGCTGGTGCTGGATGACGGGACCGAGCGCTGCTTGATCGACCCGCGCGGCGCCGAGGTGCGGCCCTCGACCCGCGAACAGTGGCGGGGCAGCCTGCGCCATCCGCGCGGGCCGGCGCAAAGCGGCTGGGCCGCGCTGTTCGCGGCGGGCAAGAGCTATCGCTATACCGAGGAGCGCTTGCACGCCGGCCAGCCGCTGTACGCCATCGGCGAGTTCCGCAGCAGTGGCGGCGGCCGCCAGGGCCTCGATCTGGCGACGACGCAGGGCGAGGTGATCCGGGCCTGGAAGGGCGATTTCGCCGGCTTGCTGCAGCGCTTCGACAGCGACGGCAACGGCCAGCTGGACGAGCAGGAGTGGCGCCGCGTGCGCCTGGCGGCGCAACTGGAAGCCGAGGACCGCCATCGCCAGCACAGCCGGCAACCGCTGCAGCATCATATGGGCAAACCGCGCGAGGCACAGCCGTTCATCCTGTCCTGCGCCGGGGAAGACGAGTTGGCCCGGCAGTTCTACTGGCAAGCAGCCGGCGGCGCCGTGCTGTGCCTGGTCGGAGCCTTGGCGACGGCCTGGTTGCTGGGTGTGCGGTATTTCTGAAGGCTGCAGGGGAGGGTGCGCTGTGCGCACCACGGCAGCCGGCAGTTCGAGGTGTGGTGCGCATGGCCTAGGCGGCCCCGCGCACCCTACTGGCTTCAGAGGGTGACCGGGTTGCTCGCGCTGGCGAGGCGCCGGGCCTGCTTGAGGTAGAGGGTCAGCTCGCGGGCCGGCAGCGGCTTGCTGTAGAAGTAGCCCTGACCCTCGTGGCAGCCCTGGGCGATGATGTAGGCCTCCTGCTCGATGGTTTCCACGCCCTCGGCGATCACCTGCATGCCCAGGCTCTTACCCAACTGGATGATGGCGCGCACGATGGTCGCGTCGTCCTCGTCCTCCAGCAAGTCCTGGACGAAACTCTTGTCGATCTTGATCTTGTCCAACGGCAGGCTCTTCAGGTAACTCAGCGAGGAGTAGCCGGTGCCGAAGTCGTCGATGGCGATCAGCGCCCCCGAGCGGCGCAGGCTGAGCAGGTGCTGGGCGGCGGTGGTGATGTCTTCCATCAGGCCGGTTTCGGTGACTTCCAGCTCCAGGCAGCGCGGCGGCAGGCGGTAGACCTGCATCAGGTTGTTGACCACCCGCGGCAGCTCGGCGTGGTGCAGCTGCACGGTGGACAGGTTGACCGCCATGCGCAGCTCGCTGAAGCCCTGGTCGTGCCACTCGCGCAGTTGCTGGCAGGCCTGGTCGAGGATCCATTCGCCGATCGCGATGATGGTGCCGTTCTGCTCGGCCAGCGGGATGAACAGGTCCGGCGGGACCAGGCCGTGTTGCGGGTGCTGCCAGCGCAGCAGCGCCTCGACGCCGACCACGCGGTGGTCGCGGTAGTCCACCTGCGGTTGATAGACCAGGTGCAGCTGGTTCAGCGGCAGGGCTTCGCGCAGGTCCTTCTCCAGCTCGCGGCGCCGGCGCATTTCGCTGTCGACGCTGGCGATATAGAACTGGTAGCGGTTGCGTGAACGGCTCTTGGCCAGGGTCATGGTCTGCTCGGCTTTCTGCAGCAGTTTCTCGGTGCTGTCGCCGTCCTCGGGGAACAGGGTGATGCCGATGGTGGCGCGCAGGCGCACTTCCTGCTGGTCGAGGGTGAACGGGATTTCCAGGTCGTCCAGCACGCTCTGCGCCAGTTCGGCGGCCTCGTAGGGCTGTTCGATGTCGGCCTGGACCAGGGCGAACTGGTCGCCGCCCAGGCGCGCCAGGGCGCCGAGGCGGCCGCTGTGGCTGCGCAGGCGATCGGACAGGGCCAGTAGCAGCTGATCGCCGGTCTGGTAGCTGAACTGTTCGTTGATGCCCTTGAAGTCGTCCAGGCCCACGCACAGCACGGCGACCCGGCGCTGCAGGCGGCCGGCATCCTCGAGAATCTGGTCGAGTTGCTGCTGCAGTTGCTGGCGGTTCGGCAGGCCGGTGAGGAAGTCGTACTGGGCCATGCGCAGCAGGCTGTTCTCCGCCTCGCGGCGCAGGTGGGTGTTGCGTTCGATGGAGGAGAGCAACTGGTTGGCGGTGTTGATCCACAGGCCGAGTTCGTTCTTCTCGTTGCCTTTGAGCATCGGCAGCTTGTGCGCGCTCGGGCGGTCGGGGTTGATCTGGCTCAGGTGCTCGATGATCTTCGACAGCGGTTTGGTCAGCAGCAGGTGGTAGACCAGGTACAGCACCAGGCCCATGGCCAGGGCGCGCAACACGCCGGAGATGAAGATGATCACCGAGCTCATGACGAAGTCTTCGCCATAGGGGGCGGTGTCGAGGGTGATGCTGAGGTCGCCGTAATACTCGCTGTAGGGGCCGCGGCCGACCAGTTGGGTGGTGAAGCGCTGCTCCTTGCCGAGGATCGGGTCGGTCAGCCAGCGGGTGGGCAGCTGCACCGGGTCGCGGGTCTTTTCCGCCAGCATCGGCTCGTTGGGATGGCCGATGGCGGCCTCGCGCACCGATTCGTGTTGGAACAAGCCTTCGATGACCTGCATGCCCATCTCGCGATCCAGGCTGTAGACCGCCTGGGTCGAGGGATCGCGGAACATCCCGAGAATGCGCTGGGCATCGGCGTCCACGGCCTGGCGGGTCTTGTAGGCGTCGAAGACGATCTGTGCGCAACTCAACACCACACCGACGACCAGCGCCGCCAGCAGTACCACCCGCAGCAACTTCAGAGACAGGCTGTTCTTGAGTTCCAACTTCAAATGGCGATTCCTTGTTCGATGTCGGATGCGTCAGATCGGTGAGAGTATTGGCAAACTCACGGTTGCCGTCAAAGGGCCATTACGGCGCGCGCCGTTGTGCCAGCATCCTGCGCGGCGCCGGCAAGACCAGGGCTTTGACTGCACCTGCACTCTGTGTCGGTGCGAGGTGTCCGGGACTTGAGCGCTATTCGCGGATTTATTGCCGAATGGGGTGCAGTCCCGGCGGCTCGACGGTCGAGCGCGGCTCGCCGGCGCGGCCCGGTAGAAAACAAAAAACCCGGCATCGGCCGGGTTTCTTGTGCGTGGACGCGGGTCTTAGGCAGCGTAGTTCTTGGCTACGAAGTCCCAGTTGACCAGGTTCCAGAAGGCCTCGACGTACTTCGGACGCAGGTTGCGGTAGTCGATGTAGTAGGCGTGTTCCCACACGTCGCAGGTCAGCAGCGGGGTGTCGCCGCTGGTCAGCGGGCAACCGGCGCCGATGGTGCTGGCCAGGGCCAGGGAGCCGTCGGCCTTCTTCACCAGCCAGCCCCAGCCGGAGCCGAAGGTGCCGATGGAAACCTTGCTGAACTCTTCCTTGAACTTGTCGAAGGAACCGAACGCCGCGTTGATCGCGTCGGCCAGGGCGCCAGTCGGCTGGCCACCGCCGTTCGGGCTCATGCAGTTCCAGTAGAAGGTGTGGTTCCACACCTGGGCGGCGTTATTGAAGATGCCGCCCGAGGAGGTCTTGACGATCTCTTCCAGGGTCTTGCCTTCGAACTCGGTGCCGGGCACCAGGTTGTTCAGGTTGACCACGTAGGTGTTGTGGTGCTTGTCGTGGTGGTATTCCAGGGTTTCCTGGGAAATGTGCGGCTGCAGGGCATCGTAAGCGTAAGGCAGTGGCGGCAATTCGAAAGCCATGGTTGATCTCCTAATCAGGTCAGGTGCGGTGTTCGCGAAGCCGATCACGGGCGGCCATATCAGCGGCGGGAGTTTTCTCCTTGCGCCGCGAGCCCGGAATCATAGCACCGGGTCCGCGGCTTAAACACGCGGCAACTGTGTGGAAAACCAACGCGCGGCTGGCCCCGGCGGCCCGGCTGGGCGGTTCAGGCCAGGCCGGGATTGGCCAGCAACTGCCAGGCGATGCTCAGCATCATCAACGCCACCGCCAGGTCGATCAGCCGCCAGGTGGTCGGCCGCGCCAGCCAGGGCGCCAGCCAGGCGGCGCCGAGCGCCAGGCTGAAGAACCACAGCAGCGAGGCGCTGGCCGCGCCCAGGGCATAGGCGCCAGGCACGGCCTGCTGGGCGCCGAGCGAGCCGATCAGCAGCACGGTGTCGAGGTACACGTGCGGGTTGAGCAGGGTCACCGCCAGGGCGGCGAGCAGCACCGCGCGGCGCGAGCGCGGAGCGGACTGCGCCAACTGATCCAGGCCCTGGGGCCGGCAGGCGCGCAGCAGGGCCCGGCCGCCGTACCAGAGCAGGAAGGCGGTGCCGCCCCAGCGGGCGATGCCCAGCAGCAGCGGGCTTTGCGCCAGTAGCGCGGCCAGGCCGAACACCCCGGCGGCGACCAGCAGGGCGTCGCAGACCACGCAGAGCACGGCCACCGGCAGGTGATGCTCGCGGCGCAGGCTCTGCGCCAGGACGAAGGCGTTCTGCGCGCCGAGGGCGATGATCAGCCCGGCGGCGACCAGCAAACCGTTGCTATAGCTCTGCCACATGCGCGTCACTCCGCCTGCTTCGCCAACTGCTGCAGCACCGCCACGGCGCGCGGGCCATCGGCTTGGGCGACGAACAGGTGGTCGTGGTGGTAGCCGGCGATCAGGTTGCAGCTGATGCCATGGGCGGCCAGGGCCGTGGCCACTGTGGCGGTGAGGCCGACCGCGCTGAGCGCCGAGTGCACCTCGAGGGTGATCCAGGCGGCGACATGGTCGAACGCCAGCTGCAGCCGCTCGGCCTGCTGGCGCGGCAGGATCGCGGTCAGCCCCTCGCGTTCGCGGAAGCTGCCGAGCGGTGCTACGCCGGCCAGTTGTTCGGCATCGGTCAGGCAGCAGAACACGTAGTCGCCGTCGTTCAGCCGCGGGTTCATGTTGCGCAGCAGGGTGGGAAGCGAAGTCTCGCCGGCCATGGTGATTTCCTTGAGTGAGGGGCTTGGGATGTGGCCAGTCTGCTGCGCTTGGCTGTATAAGAAAAAGCAATCTTGCTGATCGCTCATTAGGAGAACTGATTTGTTCGATTACAAACTGCTGGCGGCGCTGGCCGCGGTGGTGGAGCAGGCCGGCTTCGAGCGCGCCGCCCAGGTGCTGGGCCTGTCGCAGTCGGCGGTGTCGCAGCGGATCAAGCTGCTCGAGGCGCGGGTCGGCCAGCCGGTGCTGGTGCGCGCCACGCCGCCGACCCCCACGGAGATCGGTCGGCGTCTGCTCAACCATGTGCAGCAGGTGCGCCTGCTCGAGCGCGACCTGCAGGGCCAGGTGCCGGCGCTGGACGAGGGAACCTTGCCCGAGCGCCTGCGCATCGCCCTCAACGCCGACAGCCTGGCGACCTGGTGGGCCGCTGCGGTCGGCGCGTTCTGTGCCGAGCATCGGGTGCTGCTGGACCTGGTGGTGGAGGACCAGGACGTCGGCCTCAAGCGCATGCGTGCCGGCGAGGTGGCGGCCTGCGTCTGCGCGGCCGAGCGCCCGGTGGCCGGGGCCCGCTCCGTGGCCCTGGGCGCCATGCGCTATCGGGCGCTGGCCAGCCCGGCCTTCATCGCCCGGCATTTCCCCCACGGCGTGACGCCGGCGATGCTGGCCCGGGTGCCGGCCATCGTCTTCGGCCCGGACGACCTGCTGCAGCACCGCTACCTGGCCGCGCTGGGCGTCGAGGGCGGCTTCATCCATCACCTGTGCCCGTCGTCGGAAGGCTTCGTGCGCCTGACCGAAGGCGGCCTCGGCTGGGGCCTGGTGCCGGAACAGCAGGTGCTCGACGAGCTGGCGCGTGGCGAGTTGCTCGAGCTGATCGGCGGGCGGCCGATCGACGTGCCGCTGTACTGGCATCACTGGCGCAACGGCGGCGAGTTGTTCAACCGCTTGACCGGGCACCTGCGCAAAGTGGCAGCCGAGTGCCTGGTGCCGCCGTTGTGAGTGGGTTGGCTGCGCGGGAGGTTAGGAGATGCTGATCTTGCCCGACCCCGGCAGCTGCTCCACGCAGCGTGCGCCGAGCAACTGCGCGGGGGTGAAGTAGCCGCCGGGGCCGTCGTAGGCGAGCAGGTGGCGTACCGCCAACAACACGCCCTGCACGGTCACCTCGTAGCCGTTGGCGGTTTCCAGGCGGGCGGTCTTCACCGCGCCGGCGGCGTTGCGCGCCTCGCCCCACAGCCAGCTGCGCTGACGTTCGCGGGCGGCCTGGTCGGGGCCGTGCACGCGCCTGTCGACCAGGCGCTTGAGCCAGTCCTGCACGACATCCAGGCCGAGCAGCGGGCGCAGCGGATCGAGCAGGCGCATGCCGATGGCCAGGGTCGCCGGCGCCGGCAGGTAGACCTCGATAGTGCCGATGCCGGTGGAGTAGTAGGCGGTCGCCACATCGCCCCAGGGGATGGTCACCGCGGTCTTGTCGCCGCGGCCGAAGTCGATGCTGCGGCGCTTGTGGCCCAGCGGCACGTCGCTGATGATCCCGGCGCGGCGCACCTTGCCGCCGAACTTGAGGCCTTCCACGGCGGTTCTCGCGGTGCCCGGCGACAGCCCGCTGGAACTGTCGAAACCCAGCGCCAGCTGCGTGGCATCCGGCAGCGCCTGGTGCAGGCAGGCGGCCAGGCAGTCGCTGGGCATCACGTCGAAGCCGACGCCGGGGCAGACCACCACGCCCGACGCGCGCGCCTGCTCATCGCGGGCATGGGCCGCTTCGAATACGCCGATCTCGCCGGTGATGTCGGTGTAGTGGGTGGCGCTGGCCAGGCAGGCGTCGAGCAGCGGCGCGCTGGTGGCGGAGAAGGGCCCGGCGCAGTGGGCGAGCACCGCCACATCGGCCAATGCTTCGAGCGCCCGTTCGCGCTGCTGGAGATCGAAGATCCGGCACTCCAGGCCGAGCCGGCTGCCCAGCGCGTGCACCGCCGCCGGGTTGCGTCCGGCGAGGATCGGCGTCAGCCCTTGGCGCCGTGCCTCGGCGGCCAGCAGGTGGCCGGTATAGCCGTTGGCGCCATAGATCATCCAGTGTTGCTTGGCCATGGTGGATTCCTGTCGTGGCGGATGCGCTGGGTAACAGCGTAGTCGTTATGCCGTCTGTCGCCCCTCCAACGGATGGCCGCCGGGTTCCAGGGTCGCTGTTCTGGCGTGTTGCGACACGGCGATCGGCCGGCGGCGCTGCTAGAGTGCGCGAACGACAGGGCAGCATGAGGTAGGGCAATGAAGATTCTGGTAACCGGGGCCAGCGGCTTTATCGGCGGACGTTTCGCCCGCTTCGCCCTGGAGCAGGGCCTCGCGGTGCGGGTCAACGGGCGCCGGGCGCAAGGTGTGGAGCACCTGGTCAAGCGCGGCGCCGAGTTCGTCCAGGGCGACCTGGGCGACCCGGACCTGGTGCTGCGGCTGTGCCAGGACGTCGAGGCGGTGGTGCATTGCGCCGGTGCGGTGGGCACCTGGGGCAGCTACCAGTACTTCCACCAGGCCAACGTGCTGGTCACCGAGAACGTCATCGAGGGCTGCTTGAAGCAGCATGTGCGGCGGCTGGTGCACCTGTCGTCGCCGTCGATCTATTTCGATGGGCAAGCGCATGTCGGGATCAACGAGGAGCAGGTGCCCACGCGCTTCTTCGATCACTACGGCAAGACCAAGTACCTGGCCGAGCAGCAGGTGTTCGGCGCCCAGGAGTTCGGCCTGGAGGTGCTGGCGTTGCGTCCGCGCTCGGTCACCGGGGCCGGCGATACCAGCATCTTCCCGCGGCTGATCAACATGCAGCGCAAGGGCCGCCTGGCAATCATCGGCAACGGCCTGAACAAGGTCGACTTCACCAGCGTGCAGAATCTCAACGATGCCCTGTTCAGCGCCTTGCTGGCGGCCGGACCGGCACTGGGCAAGGCCTACAACATCAGCAACGGTGCGCCGGTGCCGCTGTGGGATGCGGTCAACTACGTGCTGCGCCAGCTGGATTTGCCGCCGGTGACCCGCCATCTGCCCTACGCCCTGGCCTATGGCGCGGCGGCGCTCAACGAAGGCCTGTGCAAGCTGTTGCCCGGGCGTCCCGAGCCGACCCTGCTGCGCCTTGGCGTGGCAATGATGGCCAAGGACTTCTCGCTGGATATCGGCCGTGCCCGGCAGTACCTGGACTATGAGCCGCAGGTCAGCCTGTGGACGGCGCTGGACGAGTTCTGCCTGTGGTGGAAGGCCCGCCATCCAGGTTGAGCGCTGGCGCTCAGACGTAGACCCGCTGGCCGCGATAGATCCGTACCGAGCCGCTGGGGCGCGTGCCGCCCGGCGCTTCCACCGGCAATGGCCGGCCCGCCTGCTTGCCGGGTGCCGCGCTATCGGCGGCGAGGTTGAAGGGCCGCTCGCTGAACTGCGCCAGGCACTGGCCGAGCCGACGGGTTTCTTCGTCGCCCGAGGCGAGGCAGGCGCTGAGCATCGCACTGATCGCGTCCGGCTGGCTCAGACGAATATCCACCGCCTGCTCCTCGCGGATCCGGCGGCGCAAGGTCTTCATGCAATCCAACACTGCTCTGTTCAGTTCCATAGGCCTTCCCCCTGTGATTCGACGTGGGCGGATCTGCAATGACCCGGCGTTCAGCGCATGGCGCGAGGCCGGGCGAGCCGCCGCTTGCCGCGCCCGAGGCGCGGTGAAAATGTCGCAAACAGACAAGTGCAAAGCGCATACCAGTTCACGGAATGCGCAACTGCGTGGCTCCTGGCCGGTCCAACGTTCACTGCCATGCTCTTGGTCGGTGCGTCCTGCACCGCTTTCGCCCGACACTGAAGCGCTGCACGCGAACCGGTATACTGCGCGGCATCCCGCCCTCACTGCGTTTTCCTGAAGGTCTACCCATGCGTAACGATGCCTACGACGAACTCGATCATGTGCCGAGCCTGACCCCGGACCGGCGTGATCGCGATGATTTCGATGAGGAGCCGGCGCGCACTCCGGCCTACGGCCGTGCCGCCCCGGCGGCATCCGGCAAAGCCGCCAGCAGCGGGCCGTTGTGGGCCTTGGTCGGGGCGTTGACCATCGCCCTCGGCGGTCTGGGTTGGTGGAGCTTCCAGCAGATCAGCCTGATGGAGCAGCAACTGGTCGCCACCCAGGAGAGCTTCGCGCGCATCAGCGAGGAGGCCGCCGGGCGTATCCAGGATATTTCCGGCAAGGTGGTCGCCACCGAGTCGACGGTCACCAGCGGCAGCGAAGCGCTCAAGCTGCAGGTCAAGCAGCTGGAAAGCAAAGTGGCCGAGCTGGGCAAGCAGCAGCAGGGCCTCGCCGGCCAGCAGGCTGGCCAGGGCAAGCAGCTCGAGCAACTGGCGGCCGGACTGAAGACCCAGCAAGGTGCGACCAGCCAGTTCGACGGCCGGCTGAAAAGCCTGGGCGATGAGCAGGCCAGCTTGAAAACCGCGCAGGCGGCATTGAAAGCCGAGCAGGCCGCGCTGAAAGGCGCCCAGGCGGGTCTGGGCCAGTTCGACAGCCAGCTCAGGAACCTGAGTGACGAGGTGGCGGCGCTGAAGAAGGTCGGCGACCCAAGCCAGGCCATCGGCCGCCTGGAGCAGGACTTGCTGGTGCTCAAGAGCGACCTGGAAACCCGTCCGGCGCCGAGCAGCAACACCGCCGAGTTCGACGCCTTCCGCGCGCAGACCAGCCGCAATATCAGCGCCCTGCAGGCGCAGATCCAGAACCTGCAGGCGCAGATCGACGCGCGCTGATTCAACCGCAGAAAAAAAGCCCGCAACCTGAGTGCGGGCTTTTTTCTGGGCGTTACAACCGCGGGTAGTCGATATAGCCGACCGGCCCCGCGCCGTAGAAGGTCTGCGGCCGTGGTTCGTTGAGCGGCGCATCCTGTTGCAGCCGCGCTGGCAGGTCGGGGTTGGCGATGAAGGGGATGCCGAAAGCCACCGCGTCGGCCTTGCCCTCGGCCAGCCAGGCGTCGGCCTGCGCCTTGGTGAAGCGCTCGTTGGCGATGAACACGCCGCCGAAGGCCTGCTTCAGGCTCGCTGCCAGGCTGTCGTCGGCTTCCTGCTCACGGGCGCAGATGAAGGCGATGCCGCGCTTGCCCAGTTCGCGGGCGACGTAGGTGAAGGTCTCGGCGCGCTGGCTGTCGCCCATGTCGTGGCTGTCGGCACGCGGCGCCAGGTGCACGCCGACGCGGCCGGCGCCCCACACCTCGATGGCCGCATCGGTGACTTCCAGCAGCAGGCGGGCACGGTTCTCCACGGAGCCGCCGTAGCGATCGCTGCGCTGGTTGGTGCTGTCCTGGAGGAACTGGTCGAGCAGGTAGCCGTTGGCGCCGTGGATTTCCACGCCGTCGAAGCCGGCCGCCTTGGCATTCTCCGCGCCCTGCCGATAGGCCTCGACGATATCGGCGATCTCCTCGGTCTCCAGGGCGCGGGGGGTGACGTAATCCTTCAGCGGGCGCACCAGGCTGACGTGGCCCTTGGCGGCGATGGCGCTGGGCGCCACCGGCAGCTCACCGTTCAGGTAGAGCGGGTCGGAGATGCGCCCGACGTGCCAGAGTTGCAGGACGATCTTGCCGCCGTGGGCGTGCACCGCCTTGGTGATATTGCTCCAGCCGCGGATCTGCGCGTCGGACCAGATGCCCGGGGTGTCCGGGTAGCCGACGCCCATCGGCGTGACCGCGGTGGCCTCGCTGATGATCAGCCCGGCCGAGGCGCGCTGCACGTAGTATTCGGCCATCAGCGCATTGGGCACGCGGCCGGCGTCGGCGCGGGTGCGGGTCAGCGGCGCCATGATGATGCGGTTGGCGAGTTGCAGCTCGCCGATGGTGATCGGGTCGAAAAGCGTGGGCATCGGGTAGTCCTCGGTCGGGGGTACGGAAGTTGCGGAGTGCCTAGAGTTCCTGGCTGATGTGCCGCAGGAACGCCTGGATGGTGGTTTCGTTGCGCTGGAAGAAGTGCCACTGGCCGACCTTCCTGCTGCTCACCAGGCCGGCCCGTTGCAGGGTCGCCAGGTGCGCCGACACCGTCGATTGCGACAGCCCGGTGCGCTGGTCGATCTTGCCGGCGCAGACGCCGAATTCCAGCGGGTGCTCCTGGTCGGCGAAGAAGACCTCGGGGGTCTTCAGCCAGTGCAGGATGTCGCGGCGCACCGGATGGGCCAGGGCCTTGATCACTTCGTCGATGTCGAGGGGCAGGTCGGTTGTGTGCACGTTGGGGTTCCAGGGCTGCTGTCGCGCCATATCGCGATGAGGCGAACCTTATATCGGCGTTCGACGATATGCAGATCGTTCCGGCCGATAGTGCTCATCGACCGCCCTGATGTGTAAGCTGCAGGGCATGAACTACCTCGCGCACCTGCACCTCGGCGGCGACGCGCCGGCGCAACTGCTCGGCAGCCTGTATGGCGATTTCGTCAAGGGGCCGCTGGCCGGGCAATGGCCGGCCGACATCGAGGCGGCGATCCGCCTGCACCGACGCATCGATGCCTTCACCGACAGCCACCCGCTGCAGGCCCGGGCGCGGGCGCGCTTTCCCGCCGAGCGGCGGCGCTACGCCGGGATCCTCCTGGACCTGTTCTTCGACCACTGCCTGGCGCTGCACTGGGTGGAGTACGCCAGCGAACCGCTGCCAGCGTTCACCGGGCGGGTGTACCGCGTGCTCGCCGCCGAACCGGCCTTGCCCGGGCGCCTGGCGCTGATCGCGCCGCGCATGGCCGCGCAGGACTGGCTGGGCAGCTACCGCGACTTCGCCGTGCTCGAGCAGGTGCTGGCCGGCATCGGCCGACGGCTGTCGCGCCCGGAGGTGCTGGACGGCAGCCTGGCCGAGCTGGAGCGGCTGTATATGCCGCTGAGCGAAGACTTTCGCGCCTTCTACCCCGAGCTGGTCGAGTTCGCCCGGCGGGCGCGGAACGTAGGTTGGATTAGCGAAGCGTAATCCGACGATCCGGGTCATCCGCCACCCGGATTACGCCTGCGGCTGATCCAGGCTACGAACCTGGGGATGCAGGTGGAAGCGGCGAATAACCGCTTTCTCCAATTCCGCCACGCTGAACAGCAGCAAACCGGCCAGCAGCACCCGCAGCCATTCGTCCGCCGCCAGCGCGGTGGCGCCGAACACCTGCTGCAGCGGCGGCGCATAGGTGTACAGCAGTTGCAGCGCCAGGCAGGCGGCGATCGCCAGCAGCACCGTGGGATTGCCCAGCAGACCGCCGCGATAGAGCACCGAGGCGAAGATGTGCCGGCTGCTCAGCAGGTAGAACATCTCGCACACCACCACGGTATTCACCGCCATGGTCCGCGCGCTTTCCAGGCTGGTGCCGCGCTGCATTTCCCAGAGGAACAGGCCGAGGGCCGCGGCCATCATCAACAGCGAGACCATCGCCACGCGCCAGACGAAGAACGCCGAGAGCAGCGATTCGGCCGGGTCGCGCGGCGGGCGGCCCATCAGGCCCGGCTCGGCCGGTTCGAAGGCCAGCGCCAGGCCGAGGGTGCTGGAGGTGACCATGTTGATCCACAGCACCTGGGCCGGGGTCAGCGGCAGGGTCAGCTGGAACAGGATCGCGGCGATCACGATCAGGGTCTCGCCGCCGTTGGTCGGCAGCACGAACAGGATGAACTTCCTCAGGTTGTCGTAGATTGCCCGGCCTTCGCGCACGGCGCCGGCGATGGTGGCGAAGTTGTCGTCGGCGAGCACCACGTCCGCCGCTTCCTTGGCCGCCTCGGTGCCCTTGCGGCCCATGGCCACGCCGACATCCGCGCGCTTGAGCGCCGGCGCGTCGTTGACCCCGTCGCCGGTCATCGCTACCACCGCGCCACTGGCCTGCATGGCCTGCACCAGGCGCAGCTTGTGCGCCGGGCTGGCGCGGGCGAACACCTCGACGCCGGGCAGCAGCGCACGCAGCTGGCGCTCGTCGAGCAGTTCGATCTCGGCGCCGGTCAGCGCCGCCCGGCCGACGCCGATGCCCAGTTGCGCGCCGATGGCGCGGGCGGTCTCGACGTGGTCGCCGGTGATCATCTTCACCGCGATGCCGGCGCGGCGGCACTCGTCCACCGCGGCGATGGCCTCCTCGCGCGGCGGGTCGCTGATGCCGAGCAGGGCCAGCAGGGTGCAGCCCTGTTCCACGTCGGCGAAGCTCAGGCTGCGCCGCTCGGCATCCGCCGGGCGCGTGGCGATGGCCAGCAGGCGCAGACCGCGGGCGGCCAGGTCGCTGGCCTGGCGCCGCCAGTAGTCCGGGTCGAGTGGCTGGTTGCCGGTGGCGCCGCGTTGCGCGCTGCACATCTCGAGCAGCTGTTCGGGGGCGCCCTTGAGGTAGATCAGCCCATGGCCGCGATGGTCGTGGTGCAGGCTGGCCATGAAGCGGTGTTCCGCCTCGAAGGGAATCGCGTCGCTGCGCGGCAGCTGCGCCTGCACCGCCCGCGGGTCGAGCCCGGCCTTCAGCGCCAGGGTATGCAGCGCACCTTCGGTGGGATCGCCATGCAGCAGCCAGTTGCCGTCGGCGTCTTCCTCCAGCCGGGCATCGTTGCACAGCAGCGCCGCCCGGCCGATTTCCTGCAGCGCCGCATCGGCCTCCAGGCGTGCGCCGGCCTGATGGAAGCCGCCCTGGGGGGCATAGCCGACGCCGCTCACCTCGACCACCCGCTGCGCGCTGACCACGCGCTGCACGGTCATCTCGTTGCGCGTCAGGGTGCCGGTCTTGTCGGTACAGATCAGCGTCACCGCACCGAGCGTCTCGACCGCCGGCAGGCGCCGCACTATGGCGTTCTGCCGGGCCATGCGCTGCACGCCGAGGGCGAGGATCACCGTCATGATCGCCGGCAGCTCCTCGGGAATCGCCGCGACGGTCAGCGCCACCACCAGCAAGAACATCTCGGCGGCATCCTGGTCACGCCACAGCGTGCCGAGGGCGAAGGTGGTCAGGGCGAGGACCAGCAGGGCCAACGCCAGCCAGCGGCTGAAGCCTTCGATCTGCCGCAGCAGCGGGGTGGTCAGCGGCTGCACCTGTTGCAGCATGGCGCCGATGCGTCCCAGTTCGCTGGCCGGACCGGTGGCGACCACCAGGCCGAGCGCCTGGCCGCTGCTCACCAGGGTGCCGGAATAGGCCATGCAGCGGCGATCGCCGAGTTCGGCGTCGGCGGCGACCCGGGCGCTGGACTTTTCCACCGGCAGCGATTCGCCGGTCAGCGCCGCTTCCTCGACGCTCAGATTCCTCACGCTGAGCAGCCGCAGGTCGGCCGGCACCCGGTCGCCGGAGGCGAGCATGACCAGGTCGCCGGGCACCAGCTGCTCGGCCGGGATTTCCCGCCGTTCGCCCTGGCGCAGCACCATGGCACGCAGCGACAGCAGCTCGCGGATGGCGTCCAGGGCGTGCTCGGCCTTGCCCTCCTGGATGAAGCCGATCAGCGCATTGACCGCCACCGCCGTCAGGATCACCGCGGCGTCCAGCCAGTGCGCCAGCAGCGCGGCAATCCCGGAGGCGGCGAGCATCAGGTACAGCAGCACGTTGTGCAGCTGCAGCAGCAGGCGCCGCAGCGGGCCGCGGCGTTGCGGCGGTGGCAGACGGTTGGCACCGTACTGCTGCAGCCGGGCGGCGGCCTCGCCGTCATCCAGGCCCGCCGGCGCGCCGTGCAGCAGGTCGATGGCCTGCTGCGCCTCCAGCGCATGCCACGCAGTCGCCGGCGGGGAGGGTTGTCGCGGGTCCATTCGGGCGTCTCCATCGTTCTGCTGCTGGCACGGTAGCGCTATTCATCGTGCCCGGACTGATGTGCATCAACGCTAGAAGGCACGGGCCGGGTATTCAATGGAACTCGAACCGGCTGAGGAGGCCAATGAAATGATCAAGATCATTGTGGCAACCGACCTTTCCCAGCGCTCGGCACTTGCCGTGCAACGTGCCGTGCGGCTGGTACGCCAGCAGGGCGGCGGTGACTGGGCGCTGCTGCACGTGGTCGACGACGAGGCCCCGGCGGACTTCGTCGCGCTGCATGTGCAGCGGGTGGAGGCCCTGCTCAACGAGCAGGCGCAGCAGCTGGCCGAGCAGGCCGGCAGTCGCCCGCGGGTACTGGTGAGCAGCGGCGCGGTCGAGCGGATCGCCGTCGAGGCGACCCTCGGCCTGGGTGCCGATCTGCTGGTGGTGGGCGCGCACCGCAAGTCGGCGCTGCGCGATGTGTTCGTCGGCACCACCGTGGAACGCTTGATCCGCAGCAGCCACCTGCCGGTGCTGCGGGTCGCACTGCCGGCCCTGCACGACTACCGTAAGGCCCTGGCGGCGCTGGATCTGTCGCCGAGCTCGGTGCAGGCGCTGAGCAGCGCGCAGCGCCTCGGCCTGCTCGATCTGCAGCACTGCGAGGCGCTGCATGCCCTGGCGCCGCAGCCCAAGGGCATCCTGGCGGACACGGCGATCGAACAGCGCCTGCTCGAGAACCAGCTCGCGCAGACGCGCCAAGCCTTGCTGGCGAACCTGCAGAGCGAAGGGCTGGCGCTGCCCGAAGGCTGCGTGCGGGTGCAGGCGGGCGAGCCAAGCCAGGTGATCGCCGCTGCGCTGCGGCAGTCGCCGGCGGATCTGCTGGTGATCGCCACCCATGCGCGCAAGGGCCTGCCGCGCCTGGTGCTGGGCAGCGTCGCCAGCGCGTTGCTGGCCGATCTGGCCTGCGACGTCCTCTGCGTGCCGCCGCACGCCTGACTCATGCCGCGTGTGCGAGTGCCTCGCCGTCCCCGTAGAGCGCGCCGGCGATCGCCGCGTGGGCGCGGCGCGCCAGCTGGTTGCGGTTCAGCGTGGTGCTGGCGATCGGTTGCAGCAGCTGGATCTGCACTTCGGCGACATCGCTGCCGAGCAGGCGCAAGAGGTGCGAGAGCAGGTCGTCGTCACCGATGAAGGGCGCGACCGGGCAGGCTGCGCCGGCGCGCCGGTACCGGATCGCCACCGGTTGCAGCGCCACGCCGCTGTCGATGGCGCAGCTCAGCAGGCGGCCGTGGAAGGTGCGCAGGGTCTGCCCGTCGCTGGTGGTGCCTTCGGGGAAGATCAGCAGCTGGCGGCCACGCTGCAGATGGTGGCCGAGTTGCTGGCTGAGCAGGCCGCTGTCGCCCGCACCGCGGCGGATGAACAGGGTGCCGGCCTGCTGCGCCAGCCAGCCGGCCAGCGGCCAGCTGCGCACCTCGGCTTTCGACAGGAACGACAGCGGGGCGAGCATGCCGAGCAGCGGAATGTCGGTCCAGGACACATGGTTGCTGACCCACAGCATCGGTGCCCGCGGCAGCTCGCCGTGCACCGCCAGGCGGAACGGCAGGGCGTCGGCCAGGCGGGCGAGGAACCAGCGGCTCAGGCGTTGGCGCAGGGCCATCAGGTCACGCCGGGCCATACGCTGCAGCAGGCTCACCGTGGCGGCCAGCGAGGCGCCCAGGGCGAGCACCAGCAGCAGGCGCGCCAGGCGTAGATACAGGCGCAGTTTTTTCATCGAGCACTCCGGGAATGAATAAGCCGGCAACTGTCTATAGGGCCGCGCTGTGCAAGGGGGCGAGGAGGGATTGTAGGAGCGGCTTCAGCCGCGAATTGGGATCGCGGCTGAAGCGGGGGGCCGCCCGGTCGCTCCTACCGCTCGCCCGCGCCCGCAGTCAGACCGCTGCCTTGAAGTGGCGGGCATAGCGCGGGCAGAGTTCGTCGCGCTTGAGCAGGATGAACACGTCGGCGACCTGGAAATCCGGGTCCCAGCAGGGCTCGCCGCAGACCTTGGCGCCCAGGCGCATGTAGGCCTTGAGCAGCGGTGGCAGCTCGGCGGTCAGGTTGCTGGGCAAGTCGATAGTCGGCAGCGGGTGCTTCGGCTCGGCGCGCAGGTGCTCGGTGCACAGGTAGCGGTCGCGCAGGCGCTGCATGATCGCCTGGGCCTGGATGCCGCCATCCTGCATGGGGATGCTGGCGCAGCCCATCAGGTAACGGTAGCCGCCCTGGTTGAGGACTTCGGCCAGCTCGCCCCAGAGCACCGCGATGGTCGCGCCGTTGCGATAGGCGGCATCCACGCAGGTGCGGCCGATCTCCAGGACCGGGCCTTCGAGGTGCGGCAGGCCGTGCAGGCTGAACTCTTCCTCGCTGTAGAAACGCCCCAGGTCGGCGGCGGCGCGGTGGTCGAGCAGGCGGGTGGTGGCGACCAGTTCGCCGCTGCTCAGGTCGCGCACGCCGATATGCCGGCAGTGGACGTCGTAGTCATCCATGTCCAGGCCCAGCTCGGCGCCCTTGAGCTTGGCAGCGAACTCCGTGCTGAACACGCGGAAGCGCAGCGCCTGGGCTTCACGCAGGGCCGCCGGGCCGATCAGGCGCTCGGCCTGCAAGCGCCGGGCGGGGGTGGTGCGGTCGCGGGTGAGCGTCATCTGGGTCATACCTAAGCCTCCATTAGCCGGCTTTCCGACTTGCAGCCGGTCGATCTTGTTGGGCAAGCTCAGGCTAGGTAGAGCCGGTGTCACCACTGTGAAGTTTCGGTGATGCTTGTGTGACAGCCTCCCCTACAAGAAAACCGAGGAGCCGCGCATGTCTTGGCAACGTCTGTTGCAACCCCACGACCGTCTGCCCGCCGCAGCCAGCCTGGAGGAGTGGTACGCCGCGCTGCTGGCACGCCTGGGCACGCCGGCGCCGTTCGAGCTGGCGCTGCTCGGCGGCCGTTGGGCGGTCAGCCCGGGGCTGGCCTTCCTCGCCGGCTACCAGGGCGCCCTGCGCGTGCTCTGGCCTTCGGCGCCCTGGTCGCTGGGCGCGCTGTGCGTGACCGAGAACAAGAGCACCCGGCCGGCGGACCTGCAGACCCGCCTGAGCGGCCTGCTGCTGAGCGGGCGCAAGGACTTCGTCACCGCCGCCGAAGCCGCCGACTGGCTGCTGGTCGCCGCCCGCGAGGAAGAGCCGGGGCAGGCGGCGCAACTGGCGCTCGGCGTGGTGTTCAACGGTGCGCCGGGGGTGCGCATCGAGGCGCTGCCGGTCTTGCCGCTGATGCCGGAGATCGGCCATGGCCGGCTGCATCTGGATGGCGCCCACTGCGAGCGCCTGGCCGGCGACGGCTGGCAGGCCTACGTGAAACCCTTCCGCAGCATCGAGGACCTGCATGTGCTGAGCGCGCTCGGTGCCTGGCTGTACGGCATAGGCCGGGACTCGGCCTGGCCGCAGTCCTTGCAGTTGCGCCTGCTGGGGCTGCTGGCCGGCTGCGCCGAGGCGGCGCGGCAGTGCCCCAGTTCGCCCGCCGCGCACCTGCTGCTGGCCGGGCTGTTCGCCCAGCTCGCCGCACTCGACGGCGAGCTGGATGCGGCCTTCGCCGCCGGGCCTGCCGAGTGGGCGGCGTTGTGGCAACGCGACAAGGGCCTGCTGGCGATAGCCGGCGCGGCGCGTGGCAAGCGCTTGCAGAAGGCCTGTGCCGCTTTGGGACTTTCGTTCTAGGGGCCGCTCCTGCCACCCGCGCCGTTTAGTCCATATTACGGATGCGCGGCCCGCTGCTGATGGCCGGCTGCGTTCGGCGCTTATTAGCGTCATGGAAGCCATGCTAGGGTGCCGCCTTCGCCACTTCAGGAAGGCGCTGCAATGCCCGTTTCCCCGCTGCGCCGGCTCGGCCTGGCGCTCGCCGTCGTGAGCTGTGCCGGCCTGGCCCGGGCCGAACGCTGGCCCGGCGCCGCCTGGCCGGTTGCCGAGGTGGCGCCCAGCCCGGCGATCGCCGCGCTGCAGGCCTATGCCTTCCCCGCCCGCGACGAGGCCAGCCGCAGCGGCGTGCGCAGTGACGCCCTGCTGGTGATCCGCGACGGTCAGGTGGTCTACGAGCGCTACGCCGGGCCGACCCGCGCCGACACCCCGCACCTGACCTGGTCGGTGAGCAAGAGCCTGCTCGCCGCCATCCTCGGCGTGGCCTACGGCGAGGGGCGCTTCCAGCTCGAGGCGCCGGTGGCGCGCTACTACCCGGCGTTCGCCGCGCACCCGCAGGTCAAAGTCGGCCACCTGCTCAACTGGGCCTCGGGCCTGGCCTGGCAGGAAGACTACGAATACGCGCCGCTGAAGTCCTCGGTGGTGGCCATGCTCTACACCCGCGGCCGTGCCGACATGGCGGGGTTCGCCGCGGCGCATGCCGCGGATGCGGCGCCGGGCACGCGCTTTCGCTATTCCAGCGGCGACAGCAACGTGCTGGCCGCCGCGCTGCAGGGCATGGTCGGCGCCGCCGCCTATCCCGATTACCCCTGGACCGCGCTGTTCGAGCCGCTCGGCATCCGCTCCGCGGTCTGGGAGACGGACGCTGCCGGCACCTTCGTCGGTTCGTCCTACAGTTACATGACTGCCCGCGACCTGGCCCGCATCGGCCTGCTGATGCAGCGCGACGGCCGCTGGGGCGAGCGGCAACTGCTGCCCAGGGCCTGGGTCGCGTTCAACCGCACGCCGTTCGCCAATTACCGGGGGCAAGCCGCGCAGCCGGGTGAGGCGGTGCCGGGCGGGCACTGGTGGCTGAACGCCGAACTGCCGGGCGCACCGAGGCCCTGGGCGGATGCCCCGGCCGATACCTTCGCCGCCCTCGGCCACTGGGGCCAGGCGCTCTATGTGCTGCCCGGCGCCAAGCTGGTGGTCGTGCGCTACGCCGACGATCGCGACGGCAGCTACCGGCACAACCAGCTGCTGAAACTGGTCCTGGCGGCCTTCGCCGAGCAGCTGCAGCCATGATCCGGCGGCGCCCGTTTCGCACGCTGCTGGCGCTGGTCGCCGTGCTGCTGGCGGCCCTGGCCTGGCAGAACCGCGCTCACCTGCAGGCCTTTCCGCGGATCATCGGTGCCTATACGGCCAAGGAATACTGTTCCTGCCGTTACGTGATGGGCCATCCGGCCGCGTACTGCGCCGCCTATGTCGAGCAGTACCTGCCGCTCAGCGGCTTCTTCGATGACCCGCTCAAGCGGCGCGTCACCGCGCGTGGCCTGGGCAGCAGCCAGACGGCGCAATGGCTGGGGCCGCGCCAGGGCTGCCGGTTGCTGGCGCAGGCCGTGCCGCTGCCGGAATCCTGAGCGGCCGTGAAAAGACTCCCGCCTACTGCGACCGCCTCTGCGACCGCCTCCAAACGCCCGCTGCGGTGTTGCGCCACGTGACCAGCGGGGTCATTCAGCTCACTAAACGCCCGCCGCTGTTCACGTAGCGGGCCTTGCCGCGAACCTCAGGAGGCGGCCTCGCGACGGCGCTCGCTTTTTTCCACAACCTTTGAGCCGCGTCGGCGCGACAGCGCCGGGTTTGTCCGGGACCGAGCGGGTTCAGGGTTTGCAAGGCCGCTCCGGCCAGCTATCGTGGCGCCTGAGTTGGTTGTCTCCCGAGGACTTATGCGCAAGCCGGACGCCGTGCTGCTTCCCCTCCCGTCGATGTCGATCGCGCGCTGATGCCGGGTACGGTCTTCCCCTGGCGCCGTGATAATCACTTTGCCCTGCTCAGCGATGGAACGCTGTTCTTCCCGCGCATGCTCGCGGCGATCGACGGCGCCCGGCTGCGGGTCGAGCTGGAACTCTACCTGGTCGAAAGCGGCGCCTGCACCGACGCGCTGCTGCAGGCCCTGTGCAGCGCCGCGCAGCGCGGGGTCGTGGTGCGCTGCCTGTTCGACGCCTTCGGCGGCCAGGCGCTGCGCCAGGCCGATCGGCTGCGGCTGAGCGAAGCCGGGGTGCAGCTGCGCTGGTACAACCCCATGCGTTGGCGCCGCGGCCTGCGCAACATCTACCGCGACCACCGCAAGTTGCTGCTGGTCGATAGCCAGCTGGCCTTTGTCGGCGGTACCGGGGCGAGCGATGACTTCTGGCGGCCGGACGAGCCGCAGAGCCGCTGGCATGAGGTGATGGTGGAGATCGCCGGGCCGCTGGTGGACGACTGGCAGCAGTTGTTCGACCGCCAGTGGCAGGCGTGCCAGGAGCGGCTGGCCTGGCGCCCCCGGCCGGTGCCGGGGCTCCGGCGCCTGCCGGCGGCGCCGCCGCTGGGGCAGGGGCTGGGCCGGGTGGCCTATGCCGATGCCCGCCAGCACCGCGATATCCTGCGCGCGCTGGTGCGGGCGCTGCGCGGCGCCAAGCGGCGCATCTGGCTGGCCACGCCGTACTTCCTGCCGACCTGGAAGGTCCGCCGGGCCCTGCGCAAGGCCGCGGCGCGCGGCGTCGAGGTGTGCCTGCTGTTGGGCAGCCGGCACAGCGACCATCCACCGGTGCGCTTCGCCGGCGAGCGCTATTATCCGAAGCTGCTCCGGGCCGGGGTGCGGGTCTTCGAGTACCAGCCGCGTTTCCTGCACCTGAAGATGGTGCTGGTGGACGACTGGGTCAGCGTCGGCTCGTGCAACTTCGATCACTGGAACCTGCGCTTCAACCTCGAGGCCAACCTGGAGGCGCTCGACCCGGCGCTGACCGCGGCGGTGGTGGCCAGTTTCCAGGCGGATTTCGCCGACAGCCGCGAAGTCAGTCTGGCGCACTGGCACGCCCGGCCCTGGTGGCTGCGCCTGCAGCAGCGCCTGTGGGGCTGGCTGGACCGCCTGGTGGTCAATCTGCTCGACCGCCGCCGCTAACAGGCCGTAGAAAAACGTAGGCGAGGCAGGCGAGGCTAGGCAAAAACAGGCGAAAAAGCGCAGTTTACGTGTTGTAAATGAGCATTTTGAGCCTGTTTTTAACGACGCATCGGCAACGCAGGTAGTTTTTCAACGGCCTGCTAAGCGTCTCTTCAGCAGCCTCCGCGCGCCTGGCCGGGCGAGGGCACCCCGCACTTTTGTCGGGTGCCGGGCCATGCGGCCAGGGCTATCCTCGGCGCATAAGTCCAAAAAAACCAAAGGAACTCCTCGATGCGCCGCCTCTCGCTGTTTGCCCTGCTGCTGTCGGCTGTCCTGACGGGCTGCTCCACGCCCGGGGCGTTCTTCGGCGCGACCGAGGGCGCGGCGTTCCGCGCGCAGCCCGCGCGCGACGCCGAGCATGCCCTGGTCTACCTGTACCGTCCGCAAAGTGCCTGGGCCGATCAGGAGCTGGAGGCGCCCGGGCTGTTTCTCGATAACCAGCTGATCGGCAGCCTGCCGAGCAACGGCTACCTGGTGCTGGAGCTGGAGGTCGACAGCTACCGCCTGGAGATGCGCCGGCCGCTGTTCGGCAGCTACTGGACGCTGCTGGCCGATGGCCCGCTGGATTTCACCCGGATCGCCAGTTTCGCCCTGGATGCCGAGGCGGGCGGCGTCTATTACCTGCGCTACGACGAGCTCGATCCGCCCCCGGCCAGCGCCGACGCGCCGGCCGAAGGCGACGGCCCGTTGCAACTGGTTCCGGCCCGCCTGGCCCTGGCGGAAATCACCGCCACCCGCGAGGTACAGCCGCTGGCCCGGATCGCCGCCCGCGCCGAGCGCGAGCGCCCGCAGCGCGGGTTCTGGCGTGCGGTGGGCCGGGCGCTGGACAAGATCGGCATCTGATGACGGGCTCGCGGCCTGCTTGGCCGGCGACGTAGTACTAGGCTGTTACCTGGTAACCGAGTTGGCGACGGATACTCCTCTCGCCCCTCCACCCCTTGTCAGGAGCACGCCCATGACTGCGAAAAACATTCTGATGCTGGTCGGCGACTACGTCGAAGATTATGAGGTGATGGTACCGTTCCAGGCCTTGCGCATGATCGGCCATACCGTGCATGCGGTGTGCCCGGACAAGACTGCCGGGCAGACCGTGCGCACCGCCATCCACGACTTCGAAGGCGAGCAGACCTACAGCGAGAAACCCGGGCACAACTTCGCCCTGAACTTCGATTTCGCCCAGGTCAAGGCCGAGCACTACGATGCCCTGTTGATCCCCGGCGGCCGCGCCCCGGAATACCTGCGCCTGAACCCCGAGGTGCTGGCGCTGGTCCAGGCCTTCGACAGCGCCAACAAGCCGATCGCCGCGGTCTGCCACGGCGCCCAGCTGCTGGCCGCCGCCGGCGTGCTAGAGGGGCGCCAGTGCAGCGCCTATCCGGCCTGCGCCCCGGAAGTACGCCTGGCCGGCGGCGAGTATGTGGACATCGCCGTGGACCACGCCCACGTGCAGGGCAACCTGGTCACCGCCCCGGCCTGGCCGGCGCACCCGATCTGGCTGGCCGGCTTCCTCACGTTGCTCGGCACCAAGATCAGTCTGTAGGGGCGCCAGGCGTCCATCCGATCCCGTTGCCAGGTACCGCCTCATGTGCGAGCTGTACGTCAAAGCCGACCCGATCCTCTACGAGTCCCGCGCGCGTTCGCTGCGCATCCGCGGGGTGGTCACCACCCTGCGCCTGGAGAACCAGTTCTGGGACATCCTGCGCGAGATCGCCGAGGCCGACGGCATGACCACCAACCAGCTGATCGGCAAGCTCTACGAGGAGGTAATGGACTACCGCGGCGAGGTGCTCAACTTCGCCTCCTTCCGGCGGGTCAGCTGTACGCGCTTTCTCGCCCAGCGGCCGGGCAAGGTGCGCGAGCTGAGCCTGGCGCAGCTCGCGCGCTGAGCGGCTGTGCGGGGTCCGGGCCCGGCTCAGTCCAGGGCGCACTGGGCGGCGGGCACGGGCGCGTTGGCGGCCCATTGCACCAGCAGGATGCTGCCCAGCACCGTCAGCAGGCCGAGCAGGGCCACGCCGGTGATGCGCTCGTCCAGTAGCGCCCAGCCGATCAGCACGGCGATCACCGGGCTGAGCAGGCTCAGCGACGACACCGCCACCGGCGACAGCCGGGCAATCCCGCGAAACCACAGGACATAGGCCAGCAGCGCGCCGAACAGCGACAGGTAGGCGTAG
Source organism: Pseudomonas benzenivorans (assembly GCF_900100495.1). GTDB lineage: Bacteria > Pseudomonadota > Gammaproteobacteria > Pseudomonadales > Pseudomonadaceae > Aquipseudomonas > Aquipseudomonas benzenivorans. The sequence continues at coordinate 34,185 of NZ_FNCT01000014.1, read as the reverse complement.
GCCAGCCCCTGGCCAAGGCTCAGCGCGGGCAGCGGCGGGTCGGCCAGCAAGGCCGGCGGCAGCAGCATCAGCCCGCCCAACAGCAGTTGCCAGCCGGTGAAGGGCAGCAGCGCCAGGTTGGTCTGCCAGCGCCGGGTCAGGTAGGTGCCCAGGGCCATGCAGGCCATGCCGAGGAAGGCCGCGGCGATGCCCAGGGCATCCCAGCTGGCATCCGGCGACAGCAGCAGGGCGGCCATGCCGGCGATGCCCAGCAGGCTGGCGCCGATGGCCAGCTGCGCCGGGCGCTGGCCCTCCAGCGTCCACAGCAGGCCCATCAGCAGCAGCGGCTGGATCGCCCCGACCACCGCGGCCAGGCCGCCGGGCAGGCGATAGGCGGCGACGAACAACAGGGCCTGGAAGCAGCCGATATTCAGTGCCGCCAGGATCAGCAGGCGCCCCCAGTGCGGGCGCGCCGGCAGCTGGCGGCTATACAGCACCAGCAGCAGGCCGGCCGGCAGCGCCCGCAGCAGGGCGGCGGTAAAGGGCCGGTCCGGCGGCAGCAACTCGCTGGTGACTATATAGGTGGAGCCCCAGATCAGCGGCGCCAGGGCGGTGATCAGGGCGGTTCGGAACACTGCAGAGCTCATGGGAATTATCTCGCATTCAAGATAAAATGAGCCTAGATCGAATCTATCTTGAATTCAAGATAAATACCTGGAGGGAGCAGCATGTCCAAACCACGCCCGCGCGATGCCGTCGACACCATCCTGCAGCAATGGTCGAAGGAGCGCCCGGACCTGGACGCCAGCCCCATGGCGGTGATCGGCCGCATCGGCCGCTGTTCGGCCCTGCTGCGCCGCGAGCTGGAGCAGGTCTTCGCTCGCTTCGGCCTGAGCGCCTGGGAGTTCGACGTGCTGGCCACCCTGCGCCGTTCCGGCGCGCCCTATTGCCTGGCGCCCACCGCGCTGTTCTCGGCCTTGATGATCACCTCCGGCACCATGACCCGCCAGCTGCAGCAGCTGGAGGCCGCCGGCTGGGTCAGTCGCAGCCCCAACCCCGGTGATGCCCGCAGCCTGCTGGTGCAGCTCACCCCGGCCGGCCTCGAGCTGATCGACCGCGCCCTCGGCGCCCACGTGGACAACGAGGCGCGCATCCTCGCCACGCTGCCGCCCGCCACCCGCGCGCAACTGACCGAGGGCCTGGCGCAGCTGTTGGCTATCTTGGAGCCCGCGCCGCGGTGACCGCTGGCGCCGGCCGGCCGTCTCGACTTTCAAGGCACGGCTCTTATGCGTGCCGACGTGCAAACAAGAAGATGGCCAGACAAGCGAGCAGCAGAACATGAACGATGAACTGAAAATCGAGGACATTCGACTGGGCGACGGCAAGGAAGTGGTCAAGGGCGCCCTGATCACCACCCAGTACGACGGCTTCCTCGAGAACGGCAGCAAGTTCGACTCCTCCTACGATCGCGGCAAGCCGTTCCAGTGCGTGATCGGTACCGGCCGGGTGATCAAGGGCTGGGATATCGGCATGATGGGCATGCGCGTCGGCGGCAAGCGCAGGCTCTACGTCCCGGCCCACCTCGGCTACGGCGAACGGGAATTCGGCGCCTATATCAAGCCGCACTCGAACCTGATCTTCGAGGTCGAGCTGCTCGAAGTGCTGACCCGGGACGACTGATAGCGGCCCGGCTGCAGGCTGGAGTCGGCCGGTCATGCCATTTTCTGGCGAGTGCTGGTGTCGCGATGTCGCTTTCTGCGGGAGGGGCCGGGCGGCGCTCCGCTTTAGCCGCGATTCTTTCAGCGCCTTCAAGGTCAATCGCGGCTGAAGCCCCTCCCACGCATGCCTGACGTTGAACCGACAACGCGACACTAGATTCGACAGGACGGCGGCAGCCCCAGCCCCGCTCAGGACGATTTCGCCGTCGCCGGTGGGGCGGGTTTGAGGCGCGAGACGCCGAATACCACCAGGGCCAAGCCAGCCAGCTGATAGACCGATAGCGACTCGCCGAGCACCGCCCAGGCGGCGAAGATGGTCAGCACCGGGCCCAGGTTGCCGATCGCCGCGGTGTGCGCGGCGCCCATGCGCTGGATGGCCAGCGCCATCCAGTAGATCGGCAGGGCCGTGGCGAACAGCGCCATGAGCGCGGCATACAGCCAGACCGATGCGGGCAGGCGCGCCAGCTGCGTCGCACTGCCCGTCACGCCGTAGTGGGCGAGCACCATCAGCGCGGACGCGGCGCCGACCAGCCCGGCCAGGCGCATGGAGCCCAGGCGCTGCACCATCACACCGGTGCCGAAGTAGTACAGGGCGTAGGTGACGGCACTGGCGAACACCCAGGCTGCCCCCTGCAGGACCTGCGCACCGCCACCGGCCACGCCCAGATCATGCCGGAAGGCGATGCCCAGCCCGCCGTAGCAGACGCCCACGGCCAGCAGCGTGCGCCGACTCGGCCAGGCGCGCAGGGCGATGGCCTGGAGCAGCAGCACCAGGGTCGGGAAGCAGAACAGGATCAGCCGCTCCAGCCCGGCGCTGATGTGCTCCAGGCCGTAGAAGTCGAAGAGGCTGGAGAGGTAATAGCCGAGCATGCCGAGCAGCAGGATGCGCAACAGGTCCGCGCGCCCGAGCGGCGCGCCGCCGTCCCCGCGGCTCGAGTAGATCAGCCAGGCGAACAGCGGCAGGGCCAGGCCCATGCGCAACGCCAGCAGGGTGACGGCATCCACCGGGCCGGCCGCGTAGGCGAGCTTGACGAAGATGGCCTTGAGGCTGAAGCCGGCGGCCGACAGCACGGCAAAGAAGCGGCCGTCGTGCAACCAGCGCCGAGCAGAAAGAGGGTAGAGGGCGTCCATGGCGATCCCGGCAGCGTTGTGGATGCCTTATTCTGCGCAGAACGCCAGCAGGCTAGAATCGCTATTTGAAGAACGCAGCTTTCGCCAAAGGAGAACGCCTTGCACTTCGATCTCGCCGACCTGCGCCTGCTGGCCGCCATCGCCGCGACCGGCAGCCTGAGCAAGGCGGCCGCCAGCGTGCCGGTGGCCGTCTCCGCCGCCAGCACGCGCCTGCGCCTGTTCGAGCAGCGCTGCGGATTGACGCTGTTCACCCGCAAGGCCGACGGCATGGTGGCGACGGCGGCGGGCCGGCTGGTCCTGGAGCGCAGCCGCAGCGTGCTCAACGAGGCGCAGAAGCTCAGGGAAACCCTGCGCGAGCTGGCCGGCGACGAGCGCATCACCCTGCAGCTGGCCGCCACCACCGTGGCCAACAGCACCTTCCTGCCAGCCGCCCTCGGCCCCTTCCTGGCCGACTACCCGGAAGTCGACCTGCAACTGGTGGAGCGCAAGAGCAGCGAGATCCTCCAGGCGGTGCAGGCGGGCGCCTGCGAAATCGGCGTGTACGACGGCAACCTGCCCACCGGCGGGCTGCTCTCCCTGCCATTTCGCGACGACCGACTGGTCTTGCTGGTCCCCCAGCAGCACAGCCTGGCCGGGCGGCAGACGGCGCCGCTGCGCGATGCCCTCGGCTATCCCTTCGTCTGCCTGCCGGCGGAACGGGCCATGCAGCGGTTCATCGAGGCGATGGCGACGAACTACCTGATGCCGCTGAAGATCCGGGTCCGCGCGCCGAGCTTCGACGCCATCGCCCAGCTGGTCGCCCAGCACGTCGGCATCAGCATGCTGCCCGAGGCGGCGGCCGCCCGTTTCGCCCTGGAACTCCCGGTCAGCATCGTCCTGCTGGAGGATGCCTGGGCGACCCGCGAGCTGCGCATCTGCATCCGCGGCTGGGAGCAACTGTCGGTGCACGCCCGCCAACTGGTCAGCTTCCTGTCCAGCCGGTGACGGCGCCGGCGGGGAGATCCGCTCGATCAGCCCGAACTGGCCGGATGACCTCGGACGGATCGATCCGCCTATGCAGCCTCGTGCCCTGGTGGGCGAGAAAAAAACGCTCTGTGACGGCGAGGGCCAAGCGGGCCGCGTTCACTCGGGCAAGCCGGCCAGCCGCAGGCCATCGGCGAACCGGGCGAGATCCCCGGGGCGCTGGATGGGCAGCCAGTCCTGCAGGCTGGCGACGCGCAACGAGGGGTTCAGCTCCCGCAGGCGCTGCATCGCCTGCTGCGCCTTGTCCATTCGTCCGCTGAGCGCATGACTGGCCGCCACCAGGGCAATCGCGACCAGCAGGCTGGGCAGGTTGCCCAGCGCCTTTTCCGCCCAGGCCGAGGCGCAGTCGAAGTGCCCGGCGAAGAAATGCGCGATCGCCATCCCCACCTGCATCCGGAACATTTCCGGATCCAGCGGACTCAGGCGCGCGGCATGCGCCAGCTGCTCGATCGCAGCCTCTGTTTCACCGTGCAGCGCGTGCAGGATGCCGCCGAGGAACCAGGCCGGGGCGAGGTTGGGATTGAGCAGCTTCGCCCGGTCGATCAGGGCGATGCTGCCATCGAGATCGCCGGTGAAATGGCCCAGTGCATGGCCGCCGCGGGTCAGCGCCACCGCATCATCTCGGCCGAGCGCCACCGCCAGGCGCGCGAGCCGCGTGCCCTCGGCGATCTCGGCAGGTGGATCGGTCATCCAGCCGTTCACCTTGCGCCAGAAGTGGCACCAGGCGGCCATGCCATAGGCCGAGGCGAACTCCGGGTCGAGTTCGATGGCCTGGTAGAACAAGGGCAGCGCCGCCTCGATGGCGTCCCGGGTGCCGTTGTGCAGTTTCGCCGTGCCGCGCAGGTAATAGTCGTAGGCGTCCAGGCTTCCGGTCGGTTTGCGCTGGGCGCGTTCGATTTCCGCCCGTTCCAGCTGTGGCGCGATGGCGCCGACGACGCTTTCGGCGACTCGATCCTGCAGCTCGAAGAGGTCGTCGAGCAGGCCCTCGAAGCGTTCCGCCCACAGATGCGTGCCGCTCGTCGCGTCTATCAGCTGCCCGGTGATGCGCACCCGGTTGCCGCACTTGCGCACGCTGCCTTCCAGCACGTAGCGCACGCCGAGTTCCCGGCCGACTTCCTTGAGGTCCACCGCCCGGCCCCTGTAGGTGAAGCTCGAATTGCGCGCGATGACGAACAGCCAGCGGATGCGCGACAGGGCGGCGATGATGTCCTCGACCACGCCGTCGGCGAAATAGTCCTGCTCCGGGTCGCCGCTCAGGTTCTGGAACGGCAGGACGCTGATCGAGGGCTTGTCCGGCAGGACGAGGGCGGTCGGCGGCGTTTGCGTCGGCTCAGCCGGCGTGGGTTCGCCGCTGCCTGGCCAGTCGGGTTGCGGCGCTTCGCCGCTCTCGCCGCTCTCGCCGAGCTTGATCTCGCCGACGAAGCGGTAGCCCTTGCGCGGCACCGTGCGCACCAGGCGCTGCTCCTCGCCGCTATCGCCGATGGCCCTGCGCACCGCGTTGATATGGCTGGTGATGGTCGATTCCGAGACGATCCGGCCGCCCCACACCGCCTGCAGCAGGTCGTCCTTGCTGACCACGCGATCGCGGTTGCTGACCAGCAGCAGCAACAGGTCGAAGACCTGCGGCCCGACGGCCACGACCTCCCCGCGCAAGGTCAGCTCCCGGCGCTCCTGATCGAGCACGTAGTCTTCAAACACGAATGGCAAGGCGAGTATCCCCTGGTCGAGCGCCCTCGACTCCGTGTCCGAGCAGGCGATTGGTAGCTGGTATCGATAATACGGCAGCGCCCATGCCGCTGCACCGTCCAGGGCAATGGCAGCCGCTCGCCCAACGGCGTGTTTGGACGAAAAACCAAGGGTTCGCCAAGGCAAACTCAAGGCCGGCACAAGGACTTGCCTGCCGCGCACCGGCACTCTTTCCCCACATCGACGGCAAATGGTTGCCGTCAGCAAGTGGAGAGAAGCCATGAAAATCGTCGTCATCGGAGGCACCGGCCTCATCGGATCGAAACTGGTGAAGAACCTGCGCGAGCGCGGCCATGAGGCGTTCGCCGCCGCCCCCAGCACGGGCGTGAACAGCATCACCCGCGAGGGCCTGGCCGAAGCGCTGGATGGCGCCGCGGTGGTGGTCGACGTGGCCAACGCGCCGTCGTGGGAGGACCAGGCCGTGCTCGAGTTCTTCCAGACCTCGAGCCGCAACCTGCTGGCTGCCGAAGCGGCCGCCGGCGTTCGCCATCACGTCGCCCTGTCGATCGTCGGTAGCGAACGGCTGCCCGACAACGGCTATTTCCGCGCCAAGGTCGCCCAGGAAAACCTCATCAAGGCCTCCGGCATCCCTTACAGCATCCTGCGCGCCACCCAGTTCTTCGAGTTCGTCGGCGGCATTGCCGAGGCGGCCACCGTCGGCGAGGAGCTTCGCCTGTCGCCGGCGCTGATCCAGCCGATCGCGTCCGACGAGGTGGCGGCGGCGCTCACCGAGGTCGCGCTGGCAGCGCCGGTCAATGGCACGCTGGAGGTCGCCGGTCCCGAGGCCATGCCCCTCGACGAGCTGGTCAGGCGCCTGCTGCGGGCCACCGGGGACACCCGCAAGGTCGTGGCGGACGTGCACGCAGGCTACTTCGGCTCGGTCCTCGACGATCAATCGCTGACCCCCGGCCAGAGCCCGCGCCTCGGCACGATCCGCTTCGAGGACTGGCTCGCGCAGTCGACGGCCGCAGCGGGGAACTGAGGCGTTCAACGACCACTCGGGAAGGCGTCGACCCGGCAGCGGGCCGCGCCTTCACCACAGCCACATTCGCAGGAGAATTGCCATGGTTACTCGATTTCTTTCAGCCGCGGTTTTCGCGGCACTGTCGATCGGCGCAGCGTCGGCCTCCGAACCGCCCGCCGGCAAGGTGACAGTGGTGTTCGACCGTCCCATTCCCAACATCCCTGGCAAGAGCATGAAGGGTGTGGTCGTCGAGTATGGGCCGGGCGGCGCGTCGCCGTCCCACACCCATCCGCAAACGGCCTTCATCTATGCAACGGTCCTGGAGGGCGCGTTTCGCATCAAAGTCAAAGGCCAGCCGGAAAAGATCTACCACGTCGGCGAAAACTTCGTGGAGGAGCCGGGTTCCGTGCACGAAGTCAGCGCCAACGCCAGCGCCACGGAGCCCGCCCGCCTGCTGGCCGTGTTCGTCCTCGACAGCGACGAGAAGACGCTCGTGACACCCACCAGTCAATAACCGATCAACGCGCCGAGCGGCGCTCGGCAGCCCGGCGGCAGGCTTCTGCCGCCCTGGGGCTGCCGGGGGCTCGGCCTTTCACAGGACACGAGAACATGAACGCGCTCCAGGACCAGGCCGCCATTGCCGGCGAAGAAAATGCCGAGAACGCGGTTGTAGTGGCGCGGCAGAGCAAGAGAAAGACGATCGGCCTGCTGCTGTGTCTCGGCGCCCTGCTGGTCGTGGCTGGCGGCTGGGCCATGGCGCTTTCGAGCGGCGCGACCGCGACCGACAACGCTTATGTCCGCGGCGACGTCACCGCGCTCGCCGCCAAGGTGGCCGGCTATGTCACGGCGCTGGAGGTCGAGGACAATCAGAGCGTGCGGGCAGGTGAGGTGCTGTTTCGCATCGACGACCGGGACTACCGCGCCCGGCTTGCCCAAGCCGTGGCCGATGTCGCCGCGGCCCAGGCCCGCCTGACCGATGTCGATGCCCAGACCCGGCTGCAGCGCGCCCTGATCCGCCAGGCCCAAGCCCAGCAACGTTCGGTCGCGGCCGAGCTGGAGCTGGCGAGCAAGACCCATGAGCGCCGACGCAAACTGCTGCGCAGCAACGCGGTCAGCCAGGCCCTGGTCGATGAAAGCGCCGCGGCACGCGCCAGAGCCGAGGCGACGCTAGCGGCCGCTTCGGCAACGGTAGAGGCGCAGCGGCAACGCATCGCCGTGCTGGTGGCCCAGCGCGAAGCCGCCGTTGCCGCCGTGACGCAGGCGCAGGCGGCACGGGATCTCGCCCAGATCGATCTCGACAGCACCGTGGTGCGCGCGCCTGTCGCTGGCGTTATCGGCAACCGCCAGGTCCGCATCGGCCGCTTCGTTACGCCGGGCGTTGCCGTGCTCGATATCGTGCCGGTCAACGACGTGTGGGTGGTGGCGAATTTCAAGGAAACCCAGCTCGACCATATCCGCCCCGGTCAGCGCGTGCACATCACCATCGACGGCTACCCGAACCGAGCGGTCGATGGCGTGGTCGACAGCTTTGCACCTGGCAGTGGCTCGGCGTTCAGCCTGCTGCCCAGCGACAACGCGACCGGGAACTTCGTGCGCGTCGTGCAGCGGGTTCCGGTCAAGATCCGCTTCGCCCACAACCCGTTGCCGGGCCGCATCGTGCCTGGGCTGTCGGCACGGGTGGAGGTGGTGCCAGGGAGTGACTCATGAACAGGCCTGCCGCCGCCACGCCGAGCACCGGCAGCGCCACGGCCGGGGCCCTGCTGCTTGCCGGCATCGTTCTGGCGGCGCTGACGGAAGCGCTCGCCGGCACCGTTCTGGCGCTCGGGCGCGGCGACATCATCGGCGACACCCATGCGACGCCGGATGAGTTCGCCTGGTTGGATATCGGCTATACCGCGCTCAAGCTGATCGGCTTCATGACCGCCCCTTGGCTGCTGAACCGTTTCTCCGCGCGTAATCTGCTCATCGGCTCGACCCTGGTCATGGGGCTGGCATGCGGCCTTGCCGCCGGCACGGCGCGGTTGGACCTGCTGGTCGCGCTGCGAATCATTCAGGGCTTCGCCGGCGGCACCCTGCTGGTCGGGGGCCAGGCGCTCCTCTTTCGCGCCTATCGGCGAGCCCATCAGCCCATCCTGCAAGCCCTGTTCGCCATGGGCGCCGTGGTCGCGCCGGCGACGCTCGCCCCGGCCCTGCAGGGGTGGTTGATCGATAGCCACTCCTGGACGTGGATCTTCTTCAGCGTCGTGCCCCTGGCGTTGGCAGCTGGCGGTCTGCTGCTGAGCGCAGACGGCCCACTGCCAGACAAGGCCAGGCAGCGCCCGTTTGACTGGATCGGCTTCGCCCTGATCGCTGTCAGCCTCTCCTGTTTAACCTACGTGTTCATCCAGGGCAGCCGCTGGGACTGGTTCGAGGCGCCGCGCATCCTGTGGCTGAGCGTGATCGGCGCCGCCGCGCTGCTGGCCTTTCTTGGCCAGCAGCTGTTGGCCAGCGGCCAGGGATTGCTCGATTTCAGCCTGTTAGGGTCGAGCGATTTTTCCTTCGCCTTTATCGTCAGTTTCGTCGCCGGTGCCGCCTTGTTCGGTAGCTCGTTCCTGATTCCGGCGTTCGCCCTGTCGGTCCTCGGGTTCAGCCCTACCGATGCCGGCCAGCTGCTGTTGCCCAGTGGCGTCTTGTTTATCGGCGCGCTGCTGCTGGCTGCCTTTCTCTTCCAGGCTCGCGGCATTGCCCCGTTCGCCACCGTGCCCTTGGGCATCCTGCTGATCATGCTGGCGATGTGGCTGTTGGCCGGCTCGACCCGCGACAGCGGCAGCGACGACATGCTGGCTGCCATCCTGTTGCGCGGCCTGGGCCTTGGCTTCCTGTTCTTGTCGATCACCCTGATCGCCTTCAGCGACCTCGACAGGCGCAACCTTGCCTGCGGCATAGGCCTCTTCAATACAGGTCGCCAACTGGGTGGGCTGATGGGCGTCGCCGCGCTGCAGACCCTGCTCGAGCATGACCTCGCCACCAATGTCGCGGTACTCGGCGCCAACCTTACCCCAGGGGCGGGCGCGGTCATCGAGCGGCTGGCGGGCACGACAGCCATGCTGACGGCGAAAGGGATGGATGCAGCGGCCGCCGGCCAGGCGGCGACGAGCCTTCTAGGCCGGGTCGTGACAGGCCAGTCCAGGGTGATCGCCTTCGACACGGCGTTCTTCGCAGTCGCCCTGCTGTTTGCAATCGCCGCCCCCGTGCTGGTCGGCATCAAGGTCGGGCTCGTGCGCTACGCGAAGGAGCGACAGGGAACACGCTGAACTTCGTTTCGCTCGATCACCAGCGCCAAAACCCTGTCCCCGGATTCCCGCTGTGCGCCGTAGATCCAGGACCTGCTGGCTTGGATCTGCGCGGCATAGCCGCTGCGCGTCGTCCCGGCGCTCAGGCGTCGGGCGTCCCCGCCTTGTGTTCGCGGCGGTTGTCCAGCCAGCGCACGACCTCCTCGCCGAAGGCTGGTGGCGACTTGCGCCCGACCCGGCGGATGAGGTCGAGCAGCGTCTGCTGGGCCAGGGCCTCTTCCATGCGCTTCTGCGCCGTCAGCATGACCGCGTGGATCGAGCAGGTCCCGCTCAGCGCCCAGTTCGGCGGCGATCCCTCGAAGACGGCACAGCGTCCGCGGATCTCGCGGCATTCGAATATCGACTTGTCGCCATCGATGGCCCGAACGATATCCAGCACGCTGATCTCGTCGGCTGGCCGCGCCAGCTTGAAGCCCCCTCGCACACCCTCGGTCGCCACCACCAGGTTCGCCTTCGCCAGCTTGGTGAAAACCTTGGCCAGCAGTTCCTGCGGGACACCTTGCAACTCGGCGAGCGTGCGTGCGCTGGCCTCGCGGCCGTCGCCCTTTTCATCCGCGAGGTAGAGGAGGCAGTGGATGCCGTACTCCACTCCCGCACTGTATAGCGCCATGAATAACTCCGACTTATTGAGTCGCATTATTTTGCGGGTTTACGGGCTTATTCACAAGGGATGGTAGCCGCCAGGTGCCTTTATCCTGTCCAGTTGCAGGCGGCTGTCTGCAGATTTGTCGGTGTTTCCATGGAGCTAACGCCGCATTTTGCCCTGACGCAAGCCGATCGAGGCGAGCGCTGCCCGAGCGGACGAGGAAAAAGCTTGCAATGGGTAACTACGACAATTATAGTCGTAGTTACTTGGTGGCGATGCAGCTCGATCGCAGTAGCGGAGGGATGATCGACTCGCGGTCCGTGCATGCGCCTTCGGAACACGCATTCTTTCCCTACCTGGAGACACACATGAAACAGCGCATTCTGATCGTCGGTGCCGGTTTTGCAGGCATGTGGAGCGCGTTGAGCGCGACCCGCCTGCTCGACATGCACGGCCACAGGGATACCGAGGTGGCCGTACTGGCGCCCCAGGCCGAGCTACGCCTGCGTCCGCGTTTCTACGAGCAGGAGGCGCACCGGATGGTCGCGCCGCTCGCCGAACTCTTCGCCGTGGTCGGCGTGCGGTTCATCAAGGGGGCGGCGGAGCGCATCGACGTGGACGGCCAGACAGTCACCTACCGCGATGCGCAGGGCGATCTCGCCGAGCTGGGCTACGATCGCCTGGTGCTGGCCACGGGCAGCAACCTGGTGCGTCCGGCCTTGGCGGGCCTCGAGCATGCCTTCGACGTCGATCAGCTCGAGGGGGCGGTGCGCCTGGAACAGCACCTCAAGTCGCTGGGCCGGCTGCCGGCGTCCAGCGCGCGCAACACCGTGGTCGTCGCCGGAGGAGGCTTCACCGGCATCGAGACCGCCACCGAGATGCCGGCCCGCCTGCGCGCCGTGTTGGGCGAGGCGGCCGATGTGCGGGTGATAGTGGTCGATCGCGGCAGCGAGATCGGCGGCGCCCTGGGCAAGGGCCCGCATGCGCTGGTTGCCGAGGCCTCGGCGGAACTGGGCGTCGAGTGGCGTCTGAACAGCTCGGTGGTCGCGGTCGATGCCGGCGGCGTGAGCCTGGCGGACGGCGAACGCATCGAGGCCAGTACGGTGGTGTGGACCGTCGGGGTGCGGGCCAGTTCGTTGACCGCGCAGATCCCGGCGCAGCGCGATGGTCTCGGCCGTCTGCATGTCGACGGCAACCTCAGGGTCATCGGCCAGGACGCCATCTTCGCCACCGGCGACGTCGCCTATGCGGCGACCGATGAGCTGGGTAACTACGCCCTGATGACCTGCCAGCACGCCATCGCCCTGGGGCGTTCGGCCGGCAATAATGTGGCCGCCAGCCTGCTCGGGGTCGAGCCGATTCCCTACCGCCAGCCCAAGTACGCGACCTGCCTGGATCTGGGGGGCTGGGGCGCGCTGTTAACCGAGGGCTGGGACCGCCAGGTCAAGCAGGTCAGGGAGGCGGGCAAGCAGCTCAAGAACCATATCAACAACATCTTGATCTACCCGCCGGCAGCCAACCGTGCCGACGCGCTGGCTGCCGCCGACCCGCTGATCCCCGTCATCGAATAAGCCGTCACCCAAGGCGCTGCCCCAAGGGGCAGCGCTGCTGCGGCAGACGCATGCTCCAGTCGACTCTGGCGAGCTGCCTGGCGGCAATGGAGCTTCGGCGATGCGTGTCGCCGTCCAACGGCACTCGGTGATTGCCCCGGATGGCTGCCGCAAGCGGTTTCCCGGTAATGCATCGGCGTCGGTGGCTGGCGGTCATGTCCGCGGGCTGCCGCTCCATACTGGGTGGTCGCGGTAGGGTGGAGCTGGCCAGAAGGGGGCGGTCAGCAACACTAATGGCTGTCCCCGATAGCTCGCGCGCCGTCGACGACCGCTCCAGCGGCGATCAGCTCACCCTGGCGCTGCGCCTGACCATCTGCGGCGGCTGGCCGATGGTGCGCAGGAAGGCCCGGCGCATCCGCTCGCGGTCGGCGAAGCCGGTTTCATCGGCGATCGTGTCCATCGACAGGCGGCCCTGCTCGATCAGCAGCCGTGCGGCCTCGACGCGCAGGTTCTCCACCGCCTTGGCCGGCGATTGGCCGGTTTCGCTGCGAAATGCTCGGCTGAACTGGCGGACGCTGAGGCTCGCGGCTTCGGCCAGTTGCTCCACCGCCAGCGGGCTGCGCAGGTTGTGCTTGGCGAAATCCAGGGCCTTCTGGATGCGGTCGGACTTGGGTTCCAGCTTCGCCAGCGCCGAGAACTGCGACTGCCCGCCGGCGCGCCGGTGATAGACCACCAGGCTCCTGGCGACGGAACGGGCGATCTCCGGCCCCAGGTCCTGCTCGACCATCGCCAGGGCCAGGTCGATGACCGCGGTCATGCCGGCCGAGGTCCAGAGGTTACCATCGACGATGAAGATGCGGTCCTCCTCCAGCTTGACCCGCGGGAAGCGGCGGCGCAGATCGCCGGCGAAATGCCAGTGGGTGGTCGCCCGCCGGCCATCCAGCAGGCCCGCCTCGGCCAGGGTGAAGGCCCCGGTGCAAGGTCCGGCGACGCGCCGGGCGCTGTGCGCCGAGCGCCGCACGAACGCCAGCAGCGCCGGGGATGCCGGCTGGATCTGGGTGGCCGCGCCGATGATCAGGGTGTCCAGGGCCTGCGTGGCGAACGCTTCGGTCTCGACCGCGAAGCCTGCCGAGGAGCGCACCAGCCCGCCCGTTTCCGACAGCAGGCTGACGCTGTAGACCGGCTCCGGGACGGCCAGGTTGGCCAGCTCGAAGACGCTGATGACGGAGAAGCTCATCACCTGGAACCCAGGAAAGACCACGAAACCGATGCGCTGCATGCCTGCTCCCGGATGCTGGCCGAAGGAAAAAGGTGTGTCCTAAAAAGCTGTATATACGACATTTAAGACGGGCTCAAGGGCGCATATTCTCCTGTTGAAACGCACAGGAGATCCACATGGCTATGCAACCCTCGAACGGTACCGCCCTGGTTACCGGTGCCTCCACCGGCATCGGTGCGATCTATGCCGAGCGTCTCGCCCGGCGCGGCTACGACCTCGTCCTGGTGGCGCGCAACCGCGAACGCCTGGAGCAACTGGCGCAGCGGCTGAGCGAGCAGAGCGGGCGCAGCGTCGAGGTGCTGGTCGCCGACCTCAACGACAAGGCCGACCTGGCGCGGGTCGAGCAGCTGCTGCGAAGCGATGCGCGCATCAGCCTGCTGGTCAACAATGCGGGCGTGGGAGCGACGGCGCCGCTGCTGGACTCCGACGTCGAGCGGATGACCCGGATGATCGAGCTGAACGTGACCGCGCTGACCCGCCTGACCTATGCCGCGGTGCCGGGATTCGTCGCGCGCCAGGGCGGGACCATCATCAATATCGCCTCGATCGTCGGCATAGCGCCGGAACTCCTCAACGGCGTGTACGGGGGCACCAAGGCCTTCGTGCTGGCCTTCAGCCAATCGCTGCAGCACGAGCTGGCGGACAAGCAGGTGCGCATCCAGGCGGTGTTGCCCGGCGCCATCGCCACCGACTTCTGGGAAGGCGCCGGCACCCCGGTCGCCCATCTGCCCGGCGAGATCGTGATGCAGGCGCAGGACCTGGTCGACGCGGCGCTGGCCGGCCTCGACCAGGGCGAGTCGATCACGCTGCCGTCGTTGCCGGAAATCGCCGACTGGCAGGCCTACCAGACGGCTCGCCAGCACCTGCTGCCCAACCTGTCGCGGCAGCTGCCGGCGCAGCGCTATCGCCTGGCCGACCGGGCCCGCTGAAACCGGTCCGCCCTTAGCAGAGCAACGGCCCGCGCGGCCGAGGAGAAGCAGATGAGCGATTTCGTCGAACAGATCATCGAGGCGCACGGCGGCCTGCAACGCTGGATAGGGCTGCAACAGGTGCAGGCGACCATCGTCACCGGCGGCGCCTTGTGGGGGCTCAAGGGCTTGCACCAGGACGCCACGCCGCGGCGGATGAGCGTCGCGCTGCACGAACAGTGGGCCTCGGTCAGCCCCTACGGTGCGCCCGACCGGCGCACCGACTTCACCCCGCAGCGGATCGCCATCGAGACCCTCGACGGCCAGGTTGTCGCCCAGCGCGCCAATCCCCGCGAGTCCTTTGCCGGACATGCCATGGACACGCCCTGGGATCCGCTGCAGCGGGCGTACTTCAATGGCTACGCGATGTGGACCTACCTGACCACGCCGTTCTTCCTGCTGTGGCCCGGTGTCAGCGTGCAGGAGATCGAGCCCTGGCATTCGCCCAGTGGGGACTGGCGGCGGCTGCGGGTGCGTTTTCCGCGCTCGATCGCGACCCACAGCGAGGTGCAGGACTTCTACTTCGATCGCGACTTGCTGCTGCGCCGGCATGACTACAGCGTGGAGGTGGCCGGCGGTTTCGCCGCTGCCCAGTATGTCCACGACTATGCCGAGGCGGACGGCATCCGCTTCCCCAGCACGCGCCGGGCCTTCAGGCGCGGGCCGGACAACCAGGCGCTGGAAGACCAGCTGCTGGTTTCGATCGACCTGAGCGAGCTGCAGTTCCGCTGAGGCGCTAGTGGCCTGTTTGGTCAATTCAGTTAGTCCATTTCGACGCCTGAGCCCTGATACCGCGCTGCCGCTCCTCGCCATAGCCCTGCTGTGACTCGTCGCGGCGCCTTGTCTCAGAACCTCAGCGAGGCAGCCTGGCTGACCACTGCCGCACGGCGTGCTCGGGCCTGGCGAATCTGTGCAGACCGCGTCTCCAGGCGTGGGTGCAGCCCGCCGCTGAGGCATCGGCGTGGCCAGGGCGCCGGCCGTGCCGGTCGAAGCCGACTAGAGTGAATGGCGAGCGAGTCTTTGTGCAGGAGTTGCCATGTACTAACAACAACTGATGGCCGGTTGGGGCGATATGGATTTCAACGCGCACATGCGCAACACCGCCTACCTGGACAAGTCCGCCGATGTGCGCATGCTGTTCTTCGCCGAGCACGGCTTTGCCATGAGCGAGTTCATGCGTCTGCGCCTGGGGCCGGTGGTGATGAAGGACGAGATCGAGTATTTCAAGGAGGCCGGTCTGCTCGATCGCCTCCGTGTCAGCCTGGAGATAATCGCCATGGCCGCGGACGGCAGCCGCTTTCGCATGCGCAACGAGTTCCGCCGTCCCGACGGCAAGCTGGCGGCCCGGGTGACTTCCACCGGCGGCTGGCTGGACCTGGGCGCGCGCAAGCTGACGGTGCCGCCGGCGGCGCTGCTCGCCGCCCTCGATACCCTGGCGCGCAGCGACGATTTCGAGGTGCTGCCCTCCAGCCTCAAGTAACCCGCCAGCGAGGAGCCGAGCATGGCTATCCATATCGTTCGCCTGGGCACGCCGCGCCAGGCCGGAGAAGGCCTGCGCCTGGGCACGGTACGCCGGCCGCCGCGCGGGGTGCCCAAGGCCGAGTTCGCGAGCCGGGATTTCTACGACCTCTGGTTGCCGCTGCTGTCGCCCAGCGCCGAGCTGATGGCCGAGGGCAAGGCCGCCGCGGACGAAAAGGCCTGGGCCGCGTTTCTGCGCAAGTTCAAGGCCGAGATGAGCGCGCCGGCGCCCAGCCAGCTGCTCGACCTGCTGGCGGCGCTGTCGCAGCAGACCGCGCTGGCCATCGGTTGCTACTGCGAGGACGAGCGCCATTGCCATCGCTCGGTGCTGCGCGAACTGTTGCAGGCCCGCGGTGCACGGCTGGGCTAGGGTCTGTTGCCGCAAAATTAGTGTTGCGATGACGCCGGCTCGTAGGGTGCGCTGCGCGCACCAGGCACCCGGTTGGCAGTGGTGCGCACGGCGCACCCTACACAAGCCGGCCACAGCCGCTTGAGCATTGATTATTGCGAAACAGCACACTAGCGGCGCCGCGGCAGGTGCACGCAGACTTCCAGGCCGCCCAGCGGCGAGTCGCCTAATTCGATGCGGCCGCGGTGCAGCTCGACTACCCGCTGCACGATCGACAGGCCGAGGCCGGCGCCCTGGCCCTCGCCCAGGCGGTAGAAGCGTTCGAACAGGCGCTGCCGCTGCTCGGCAGGCACGCCCGGGCCGCTGTCCTGGATGCGCAGCAGCAGCTCGTCGGCTCGGGCCTCGAGCAGCACCTGGATGCGCCCGCCGCTCGGGCTGTATTGCAGCGCATTGCCGACCAGGTTCTGCAGCAGGGTGCCCAGGCTCGGGCCATCGGCGAGCAGGCGGTAGTCGCCGGGCTCGGCGGCCTCCAGGGTCAGCTCCTGCTGACGGGCCAGGGCCAGCGGGGTCAGTTCGGCCAGCTCGTTGCGCAGGTAGCCGAGCAGATCCAGTTCGGCCATGGCCAGCTGCGCGACGTTGGGGTCGAGGCGCGCCAGGGTCAGCAGCTGGGTCACCACCCGGGTGGCGCGCTCGACGCCGCCGCCGAGCTGGCGCAGGGCTTCGTCGCGGTCGGCCGGGTCGCGGGCGTCCTGGGCGTTCTGCGCGTGGATGCGCAACACCGCCAGCGGCGTGCGCAGCTCGTGGGCGGCGTCGGCGATGAAGCGCTTTTCCTGCTCGAGCAGCTGGTTGACCTGCAGCAGCAGGCGGTTGATGGCGGCGCCCATGGGCTCCAGCTCGACCGGCAGCGGCGAGAGCACCAGCGGCGCCAGGTTGTCCGGTGCGCGCGCCTTGATCGACTCGGCCATCCGCTGCAGCGGGCGCAGGCCCCAGCCCACCGCCAGCCACACCAGCAGGGCGAGCAGCGGCAGGCCGACCAGGTCGGGCAGCAGGCTGCGCAGGGCGACTTTCTCCACCAGTTCGCCGCGCACATCCTGGCGTTCGCCGACCAGGATCCAGTGGCTGTCGCGCGGGTCGCGCAGGATGAACAGGCGCCAGTGATGCTGGCCCAGGCGGATGCGCTGGTAGCCGGCCAGGCGCTCGGCGATCTTCGCCAGCGGCTCGCCCGGGGCCAAAACCTGGGCGTTGCCGTCCTGGCGCTGCAGGTCGGCGACCATCTGCTCGAGTACCCCGGCCGGGGCGCTGGCCGACTGCAGCAGCACCCGGCCGCGTTCATCGAGGACCTGGAAGGCCAGTTTGCTCTCGTAGCGATGGCCGCCGGCCAGGGCTTCGTCGCCTGCCTGCCGTTGCGCCAGCACCGCCTGATCGAGCGCGTCCTGGATGGCCCGGCGCGCGGCCAGCGGCATGTCGCGGCTGACCATGCCCTCGAGCAGGCGCGCGGTCTGCGCCAGCTGGGCGTCGAACAGTTCCTCGATCTCGTGCTGGGCGTCGCGGTAGCTCTTGTAGGAGATCAGGCTGGTGGTCAGGCCGAGCAGGCTCAGCACCAGCAGCAGGGTGCGGGCACGGATCGAGCGCATCAGGCCTTGTCCACCAGGTAGCCGACCCCGCGCACGGTGCGGATCAGCTCGGGGAAGAACTTCTTGCGCAGGTGGTGCACGTGCACCTCCAGGGCGTTGCTCTCGACTTCCTCGCCCCAGCCGTAGAGCGCCTGCTGCAGCTTGTCGCGGGTCAGCACCCGGCCCGGCTGGGCGAGCAGTTCGTGCAGCAGGAGGAACTCCTTGCGCGGCAGGTTGACCGCCTGGCCCTGGAAGCTCACCGCCTGGCTGACCGGGTCGAGGCTGATGCCGCGGTACTCCAGGGCCGGTTGCGGGCGGTTGAAGCTGCGCCGCAGCAGGGCGCGCAGGCGCGCCTTGAGTTCGGCGACGTCGAAGGGCTTGACCAGGTAGTCGTCGGCGCCGGCGTCCAGCCCGGCGATGCGGTCGCTGGTGGCGTCGCGGGCGGTCAGCACCAGCACCGGCACCGGGTTGGCCGCCGCGCGCAGGCGCCTGAGCAGCTCCAGGCCGTCCATCCGCGGCAGGCCGAGGTCGAGCACCGCCAGCTCGAAGCTCTCGTGGCTCAGGGCGTGCAGCGCGCTGGCCCCGTCCTGCAGCCAGTCGACGGTGTAGCCCTCGGGCTTGAGGGCGGTGCGGATGCCTTCACCGAGGGCCTTGTCGTCCTCGACCAGCAGAATGCGCATGGCGGTACTCCCTTTTGGCGTCTATTCAAGCCCGCCACGGCGCAATTAGTCCAGCTCGCTCTGTACCTTGGCCAGCAAGGCTTCGACTTCCTGGCGCCGTCCCTGGTCGGCCAGCTCCCGGCCCGGGCGGGCTGGCGCCTGCAGGGCCTTCTCCAGGGCGGCCTTGGCCTCGGCGTAGCGCTGGTTGCGCTGCAGGAAGTCACCGTAGAAGTAGTTCGGGTCGATGCCGTCGGGGTTGATGCTCAGGGCGCGCTTGAGCATGGTCTCGGCCTTGTCGTCGTCGCCGAAGCCGACCGGCCAGCCCGGCACCTGGTAGTAGAGGCTGCCGAGGCTGGTGTAGGCCGAACCGGCGAGCGCCTGGGGATCTTCCGCCAGGGCCTGTTCCAGGCTGGCCTTGGCCTGCTTGACCAGGCCCAGGGCACCGAGGCCGCCCTTGGCGCCGGCGTAGGTGCTGAGGATGATGCCGCGCCAGATCAGCAGCTCGGCGGCTTTGGGCTCGGCGGCAACCGCCTGCTGCGCCTGTTCGCTGAGCTTGGCGAAGGCCGCCTCGCGCTGTTTTTCCGGCAGTTGGTAGTTGATCTCGGCCCAGCGGCCTTGCAGCTGGTGCAGCTGCTGCTGGCCCTGCTCGCTCAGGGCGAAGGTCGGCAGGCTGGCGAGGCAGAGCAGGGTGCAGAGGGCGTTGCGGATAAGCTTCATGGGGGGTTTCCTTGTCAGTGTTTGGAACGGGCGAAGCGCTGGATCACCGGCAACTGCTTGCGCAGCGCCTGGTCGACCAGGCGCGGCAGCAGGCTGTTGAGGCGCACGAAGAGTTTCTCCGGCCAGCCCAGGTAGGATTCGTCCTGTTCGCGCTCGATCGCCGCGACCAGTTGCGCGGCGACGCTCTGCGGGTCGTCCATGGCGACGTTGAGCTCGTCGTTCATCGCCACCACGTTGGCCGCGTTCATCGCCGTGCGGGTGGCACGCGGGGCGAAGTACAGGACCTTGACCTGGGTGTCGGCCAGCTCGCGGCGCAGCGCCTCGGAGAAGCCGCGCAGGGCGAACTTGCTGGCGCAGTAGGCGGCGAAGCCCGGGTAGCCGATCGAACCGAAGGTCGAGCCGAGGTTGATGATCAGCGCGCGGCCCTGCTGGCGCAGCAGCGGCAGCAGGCGGTGGGTCAGCTGCAGGGTGGCGGTGACGTTGAGGCCGATCAGCTCGGCGATGGCCTGCTCGTCGTGCTGTTCCAGCAGGCTGAAACGGTTGATCCCGGCGCCGTTGATCAGGCAGTTGATGCCGCCGAAGCGCTGCGCGGCGGCGACCACCGCCTCGCGCCCGCTGCGCTCGCCGATATCCGCCCGGAGCACCTCGACCTGGCCGGGAAAGCGCGCGGCCAGGGCCTCCAGCGGCTGCAGCTGGCGGCCGACCAGCAGCAGCCGGGCGCCCTCGGCGACCAGCCGTTCGACCAGCGCCTGGCCGATGCCGCCGCTGGCACCGGTGAGCAGGGCCCGGCACTCGGACAGCTTCATGGGCGCTCCTCGGACAGCGGTAGGCTGCGGAAGATGTCGCCGTACAGGCGGTAGACCACCTTGGCGGTGTGCAGCACTGCGGCCTGGTCGTCGGCCTCGTCCAGGCGGTTGAGCAGACGCTTGAGCAGTTCGATGTGCTCCAGGTCCAGGCTGCCGTGGGAGGTCAGGTAGCTGAAGGCCTGGGCCGGCAGTTGCAGCTTGTCCTGGATGATCCCGGCGGCCTGGGTGGCGAGGGCGATGCTGGTGCCTTCGAGCACCTGGACCATGCCGAAGAAGCTCGCCGGGTTGTGCCGGGCGATGCGGTCGTAGACGTAGGCGACCATCAGCTCGGTGGCCATCTTCGGCGTGCCGGCGCGCACCGCCTCGGCATCGCCGCCGCAGGCGCGGATGTCATTGAGGATCCATTCCTGGTGGCCGTATTCCTCCTCGATGTACTCGGCGATCGCCTCGCGCAGCCATTCCAGGCGTTCCGGCAGGCGCGCGCCGCAGGCCATCAGCAAGGGCACCGTGTGCTTGACGTGGTGGTAGGCCTCGCCGAGGAAGGCCAGGTAGCTGTCGAGGCTGACCGTGCCGGCCATGGCCTGCTGGATGATCGGCGCAGCGAGCAGGTAGTCGCGCTCGGCGCGGGTTTGTTCGAGTAGGCGGTCGTAGAAACTCATAGGGCATCTCCGTAGCGGGATTCAGTGGCCATCAACTGGTCGATGGCGCTCTGGTAGTGCTGCAACAGGGCGGCGCGGCGCAGCCGGCCGTTGGCGGTGGCCAGCTGGTTGGCGGCGCCGAACGGCTGCGCGGCGCGCAGCCAGTGGTGGACCCGGGCGTAGTCGGGCAATTGCCGGTTGACCGCGGCGACCGCCGCCGCGAGGTCCTGGTCGCTGGTGTCGGCAGCACGCGGCACCAGCACCGCGACGTTGCCTGGCAGCGCTTCGCCGTGCAGCCAGGCCTGGGCGATCGGCAGTTGCTGGACCAGTTCGGCCTCGACCCATTCCGGGTTGACGTTGCGGCCGAAGGCGGTGATGAACTGGTGCTTCTTGCGCCCGTGCAGGACCAGGAAGGGGCCGTCGAAATGACCGAGGTCGCCGGTGCCCAGCCAGTCGCCCGCGGGCGCGGGCTCGCCCAGGTAGCCGAGCAGGCGCGGGCCCTTGACCAGCACCTCGCCGTCCTCGCCCAGGCGCAGCTCGAGGTGGCCGAGCGGGGTGCCGACCGTGCCGATGCGGCGGTTTTCCGGGGTATTCAGGCAGACCACCGAGGCGCACTCGGACAGGCCGTAACCCTCGAACACCGGCAGGCCGAGGGCCTCGGCGCGCTCGAGCAGCTGCGGCGCCACCCGGCCGCCGCCGACCGCGATGAAGCGCAGCGCGACGGGCAGCGGCAGGCCGCGCTCGGCGGCGCTGACCAGGGCCAGCAGCAATTGCGGCAGGAGAATCAGGCTGTGCGGCTGCAGGCGATTGAGCGCGCCGAGAAAACGCGGCAGGTCGAAGCCGCTGGCGCCGAGCAGGCCGACCTCGGCCAGCGGCAGCAGCTCGATGCGCGCACCGGCCAGCAGCGGCGCATAAACGCCGGCGATGTTCTCCAGCAGGGTGGCCAGCGGCAGCACGCACAGGTGCAGCTCGACCTGGCAGGTGGCGCTGGCCTGGACCAGGCTGGCGGCCACCTGCAGCTGGGTCAGGGCGTCCAGGCAGACGCCCTTGGGCTGGCCGGTGGTGCCCGAGGTGTAGGTGATCTTGCAGGTGCCGGCCGGCAGTTCCGGTGCAGCGGGCTGCGCGCGGCGCAGCAGGCCGCTCGCATCGGCGACGAAGCCCAGCTCGCGGGAGAAGGCGTTGTCGGCGCCGATCAGGCAGTCGATGCCGGCGCTGCCCAGCACATGGCGCTGCTGTGCCGGGGAGAAGAACCCGGGCAGCGGCACGCAGACCAGCCCGGCCCAGAGCGCGGCAAGGTCCCAGAGCAGCCAGTCGATGCCGTTGTCCAAGGCCAGGGCCAGGCGGCGTACCTCGCTGCGGCGCAGCTGGTCGGCGCGCTGGCCGACTTCAGCGAGCAACTGGCGGTAGCTCAGCCGACGTTCGCCTTCGCCCAGGGCGAGGCGTTCGCCGTGCTGCTGCAGGGCGGTGAACAGGCTGTCAGCGGCAGGCCACATCCGGCAGGCCCTCCGTGGCGTAGAAGGTTTGCAGGCCCAGGCGCGGATAGGCGCCCAGCTGCAGCAGGCGCTGGTGCCCGGCGTAGATGTCGCCGGCCATCACCTGCGGCTGGTTGTCGTAGTAGCGGCCCCAGTCGGCCAGTTCCTCGCCCATGCAGGCCGGATCGGCCGAACCCAGCGGCAGCGGCTGCAAGCCCAGGCGCTGGAAACTGTTGAGCAGGCCCGGGGTGCCGGTGAAGCACACCCAGCGATAACCCATGGCCACCAGCAGGTCGGTCAGGGCGACGATCAGCAGGCGCGCGGCGCCGGGGCTGTCGGCCGCCAGGTTGCCGACCTCGACGATCTGCTCGCGCCGCGGCGGCGCCAGGCCTTGCTGCGCGGCGATCACCGCCTCGACCGGCTGCGCCAGGTAACGCTCGAGGAACAGCGGGCGAATGGCGCCGCTGCGCAAGCCGACCACCCCGAGCAGCCGGCCGTTCGGCTGACCGCCCAACTGGCCGCCCAACTGGTCGTCCAACTGGCCGTCACCATCTACCAGGCCGAGCAGGCAGGGCATGAAGTGCCGCACGCGGGCGCCATGCTGGGCGGCGAAGCGCTCGCGGATGAACGCCTCGAAAGCGGCCCGACGCGGGCTGTCTGCCGGCGCGAGTAACAGGCTCAGCGGCCGCTCACGGCCGATCTGGGCCAAAGGTCTGTGGTGATGCACCCAAGCCAGGTCCATTTTAGAAACCTCATCGTTTAGCTTGGGCGTGAGTGTCGCTGGCGAGTCTTAACGCAGGATTAAGCGGGCGCCGGCCAGCGCATCAGGCCTTCCATGAAACCGGCCAGGCGCGTGGCTGCGGTTGAGGAAGAAGTCGTGGTACTCGACGTCCGGGTGGTACAGCGCCAGCACCGCCTCCAGGTCGCACTGCTTCCAGCTATGGTGGTAGCGCAGCACGACCTCGCGGGTCAGCGCGGCTTGTTCGGGGCCGTCGGGGAAATCGCGGTCGGACATCGGGGTTCGCTCGGGATCGCTGCCGGCAGCTTGCCCGAGCCATGGCCACGGCTCAAGCCACTTGGGCGATCCAGTCGCCCAGGTTGTAGTAGTTGCTGATGCGCTTGACCTTGCCCGCTTCGATCTCGAAGAAGGCGCCGGCCGGCAGCACGTAGCGCTGGCCCCGGGCCGGCGGCAGGCCCTCGTCGTCGGCCAGGTACTGGCCGTGCACCACGAACTCGGCGGCGACGCGGGAGCCGTCGGCATTCTGCATCACCACGATGTCTTCCAGTCGCTCGCGATAGCAGCGGTTCATCTTGTCCATGAAGGCGGCGAAGGCGGCCTTGCCGACCTGGCGCTCGCCCTGGTTGATGTCGTGCACCACCTCCTCATCGAGCAGGGCGAGGAAGGCCGGCAGGTCGCCGGCATTGAAGGCGGCGTAGTAGGCCTGCACCAGTTCGGTAGCGGTCATGGCAATGCTCCAGTCGCAATGGGGAAAGTCCAATCGGGCACAGATGATAGGGTCGGGGCTTCATGCTGGCTTAGTTGCCTGCGTCACCTCCCTGCGACGGAACGACCTGCCTATGGACCTCCGGCTACTGCATGGCCCCGCCATTACGCCCCATATCGAAGATCTGGCGCGGCTGCGCATCGAAGTGTTTCGCGAATTTCCCTATCTCTACGACGGCTCGCTCGAGTACGAGGCCGAGTACCTGCAGACCTATGCACGCTCGCCCGACAGCCTGTTCGTCCTGGTGCTGGATCACGAGCGGGTGGTCGGCGCCTCCACCGGCCTGCCGCTGAGCGATGAAATCGACGAGTTCAAGCAGCCCTTCATCGAGGCTGGCGTGGACATCGAGCGGATCTTCTACTTTGGCGAGTCGGTGTTGCTGCCCGAATACCGCGGCCATGGTCTGGGGGTCGGCTTCTTCGCCAAGCGCGAGGGCTATGCGCGGCGCCTGGGTCGCTTCGACTTCTGTGTCTTCAGTTCGGTCGAGCGGCCGCTCGACCATCCGCGGCGGCCGCCGGACTACCAGCCGCTGGACGAGTTCTGGCACCACCGCGGCTACCAGCACCTGCCGCAACTGCGCACCGAGCTGGACTGGCAGGACCTCGACGAGTCCAGCCAGTCGCCCAAGCCGATGTCGTTCTGGATCAAGGACATTCGCCCATGATCAGGCTCGCCGCCTGCCAGTACCACATCGACCTGCTGGAAAGCTGGCAAGCCTACGCCGAGCACCTGACGGGGCTGTGCGAGGAGGCGGCCGGGCAGGGCGCGCAGCTGCTGCTGTTGCCCGAGTACGCCGGCCTGGTGCTCAGCGGCCAGTTGCCGGCCGAACAGCGCGGCGACCTGCACGCCTCGATCGCCGGCATCCAGCCGCTGCTGCCGGCCTGGCTGGCGCTGTGCGAGGACCTGGCCAGGCGCCTGGGCATCTACCTGCAGCCGGGTTCGTTGCCGGTGCTGGACCCCGATGGCCGCTACCGCAACCGCGCCTGGCTGTTCGGCCCCGAGGGCAACCTGGGCCGCCAGGACAAGCTGATCATGACCCGCTTCGAACGCGAGCAGTGGCACATCGCCGCGGGCGAGGGCCTGCGGGTGTTCGACACGGCACTGGGGAAGCTGGGCATCCTGATCTGCTACGACAACGAGTTTCCGTTGCTGGCCCGCCAGCTGGCCGAGGCCGGTGCCGACCTGATCCTCGCCCCCAGCTGCACCGACAGCGAGGCCGGCTTCCACCGGGTGCGCATCGGCGCCCAGGCCCGCGCCCTGGAGAACCAGCTGGCGGTGCTGCAAGCGCCCACGGTCGGCCTGGCGCCCTGGTCGCCGGCGCTGGACGAGAACATCGGCCGTGCCGCCCTCTACCTGCCGCCCGACTACGGTTTGCCGGCGGGCGGGGTGCTGGCCGAGAGCGCCGAGCTGTGCCCGGCGGCCAGCCAGTGGCTGCTCTGCGAGCTGGACCTGGACGTCGTGCGGCGGGTGCGCGAGCAAGGTCAGGTGCTGACCCGGCGCGACTGGCCGGAGCAGTTCGAGGCGCAGCGCCTGCGATTGCTCTGAGCGGCGCGGAGTACGATTGCCTGTGGTTAACTATCGCCGAGTCGAGCAAGAGCTTGTGGGTGAACCGATGCGATCGTCGTTCGAGAGCGTGCTGAAGAACAAGAACCTGCTGCACCTGGACAAGACAGCGCGCGACGGCGTGCCGGCGCCGCTGCGGCGGGTGGCCTTCGTCCTGCGCGAGCACTTCTCGATGATGGCCTTCACCGGCGCGGTGGATGCCTTGGTCACCGCCAACCTTATGAGCGCGCAGCCGTTGTACGAGGTGCTGGTGGTCGGCGGCGCCGAGGAGACGGTGGTCAGCGACCTGGGCATCGCTATATCGGCGGGCTGCCGGCTGGCCGAGCTGAAGGAGAAGGAGCAGCACCTCATCGTGGTCTGCGGCGGTTTTCGCGTGCGCCTGCAGGCCGATCCCTTGCTGCGGGCCAAGTTGCGCTCGGCCGATGCGGCCGGGGCTGCGCTCGGCGGACTCTGGAACGGCGCCTACTTTCTCGCCGAGGCCGGGCTGCTGGACGGCTACGACTGCGCCTTCCACCCGGACGGCCGGGCGATGATGGCCGAGCTGTTCCCCAAGGTGCGCCTGTCCAGCCACGCCTTCGTCCTCGATCGCCAGCGCATCGGTTGCGCCGGCGCCAACAGTTCGCTGGGCATGATGCTCGAGGTGCTCAAGCGCGACTGTGGCGACAGCCTGGTCAATGCGGTGGACGAGGTGCTGAGCTGCGACAAGATGCAGGAGGTCATGGACGTGTCGGTGGTGGCGGTCGACAAGGACCCGACCCTGCCCCAGGCGCTGAAGCTGGCCCTGGAGCTGATGCACAACAATATCGACGAGCCGCTGACGGTGGACGAGATCGCCCTGTGCGTGGATATCTCCCGGCGCCAGCTCGAACGCCTGTTCTGTCGTCACGTCAAGGCCACCCCCTCGCGCTACTACCTGGAGCTGCGCCTGACCCGCGCGCGCCAGTTGCTGCAGCAGACCAACAAGTCCCTCACCGATATCGCCGTGGCCAGCGGCTTCGTCAGCATCTCGCACTTCCGCCGCTGCTTCCGCGAGTTCTTCGACGTCGCCCCGGGGCGCTTCCGCGCCGGCGCGCGTCAGGGCGGCTGAGGTCCGGCCGGTTGGCCCATGGCTGACCCAGGATCATCCATGCGCTGAGCAACCATCCTTTGCCAGCCGGCCGGCTCGGCCGTCTAATGGCGTCTGCGCGGTGCGCCGCGCCCTGTCCGAAGCCTGCAACGAGGAGTGCCCCGATGGTGCTTGGCAAATCGCTCGCCGCCTGGCGCGCGGAATATCCGCTGCTCGACGAGCTGATCGCCCTGCGCGAGACCAGCTGGTTCAACCCGGGCGTGGTCCCCGCCAGCGAAGCCCTGGCCGATGTCGGCCTGAGCGCGGCCGACGTCGCCGACGCCAGCGCGCGCCTGGCGCGCTTCGCCCCCTACCTGGCCCGGGTGTTCCCGGAGACCGCCGGCCAGGGCGGCATCATCGAGTCGGACATCCTCGCGCTGCCACGCCTGCAGGCCGTGCTCAGCGAACGCCATGGGCTGAGCGCGGGCGGCGCGCTCTGGCTCAAGCGCGACAGCCACTTGCCGATTTCCGGCTCGATCAAGGCCCGCGGCGGCATCTACGAGGTGCTCAAGCACGCCGAGGGCCTGGCCCTGGCAGCCGGTCTGCTGAAGGCCGGTGACGACTATGGGGTGCTCGACAGCGACGCGGCCCAGGCCTTCTTCGGTCGCTACCAGATCGCCGTCGGCTCGACCGGCAATCTCGGCCTGTCGATCGGCATCATCGCTGCCCGCCTGGGCTTCCAGGCCACGGTGCATATGTCCGCCGATGCCCGTCAGTGGAAGAAGGAGCGGCTGCGCGCCCATGGCGTGCGGGTGGTCGAATACGCCAGCGACTACAGCGTCGCGGTGGCCGAGGGGCGCCGGCAGGCCGCAGCCGATCCGCGCTGCCACTTCGTCGACGACGAGAATTCCACCCACCTGTTCCTCGGCTACGCGGTGGCTGGCGAGCGCCTCCGGCAGCAGCTGGCGGCCGCGGCCATCGCGGTGGATGCCGAGCATCCGCTGTTCGTCTACCTGCCCTGCGGCGTCGGTGGCGGTCCCGGCGGGGTGGCCTTCGGCCTCAAGCTGGCGTTCGGCGATGCGGTGCGCTGCCTGTTTGCCGAGCCGACCCATTCGCCGTGCATGCTGCTCGGGGTCTACAGCGGCCGCCACGACGCGCTGTCGGTGCAGGATTTCGGCATCGACAACCGCACCGCGGCCGATGGCCTGGCGGTGGGGCGGCCGTCCGGCTTCGTCGGCCGGGCCATGCAGCGGCTGATCGACGGTTATTACACGGTCAGCGACGAGGAGCTGTTTCGCTGCCTGGCGTTGCTGGAGGCCAGCGAGGGCCAGCGCCTGGAACCCTCGGCGCTGGCCGGGATGCCGGGCTTGGTGCGGTTGCTCGGCGAGCGGCA
The DNA here is from genome assembly GCF_900100495.1 of Pseudomonas benzenivorans. GTDB lineage: Bacteria > Pseudomonadota > Gammaproteobacteria > Pseudomonadales > Pseudomonadaceae > Aquipseudomonas > Aquipseudomonas benzenivorans. The sequence goes on along the minus strand of NZ_FNCT01000014.1, from coordinate 6,631 downwards.
GGGCTATCGGGCGCGGCTGGGCCTGACGCCCGCTCGCCTGGCCCGCGCCACCCACCTGGTGTGGGCGACCGGCGGCAGCATGGTGCCAGAGGCGGAAATGGCCGGCTACCTGGCCCGGGGCCGGCAGCTGTTGCAGAGCGAGTGAAGTTCAGCAATGGTGCCTGACCGGTGACCGCCGCGATGCGGCGCGCCGGCTTCGACTGATCGCGGGAATGTCAGCATGCTCAACCTTCCGCCACGCCTGGGTGCCGGGCTCAACGGCAGCCAGTTCGCCAATCTCTACACCTTCCAGGCGGCGGCGCGCCACCTGAGCTTCGCCCGCGCGGCGCAGGAGCTGTGCCTGACTCCGAGCGCGGTCAGCCACCGCATCGCCCGCCTGGAGCAGGGCCTGGGCCTGCGCCTGTTCCAGCGCCTGCCGCGGCAGATTCGCCTGACCGAGGAGGGCGAGCGGATCTTCCTGATCCTCCAGGGCACCCTGGAGCAGTTGCACGAAGCCCTGCAGCAGGCACCGGGCGGCGAGATCGGCGGGGCCCTGGCGATCTATGCGCGGCCGTCGCTGGCGGCTTGCTGGCTGGTGCCCCGGCTGGCCAAGTTCAGCGCCCGCTACCCGGCGCTGACCCTGGATGTCCGGGTCGGCAACGACAGCGTCGATTTCCGTACCCAGCGCATCGACCTGGCCCTGTATTACGGCCGCGGCGAGTTCCCCGGGCTGGTGGCCGAGCAGCTGATGGACGAGCGGATCGCCCCGGTCTGCAGTCCACAGTACGCCGAACGGCATGGCCTGCTGCAGCGGCCGGAGCAGCTGCGCCAGTGCACCCTGCTGCACGACTGCCTGGCCTGGGACAACGCCGCCTTCGACGCCGAGTGGGCGTACTGGGGGCGGCAGCGCGGCGTCGAGTTGCCCGCCCGCCACCTCAGCTTCGACCGCTCCGACCTGTGCATGCTGGCGGCCGGCAACCACGCCGGGATCGCCATCGGCCGCTACCGGCTGGTGCGCGAGCGCCTGGCCAGCGGCGAGCTGATCCTGCCGTTCGGTGAATTCTGGTTACCGGCGCCCTGTGCCTACTACCTGGTGCATCCGCCACGCGAGCCGCTGCCGGCCCGGCTGCAGGCCTTCATCGACTGGCTGCGCGAGTGTGCCGGCTGAGCCGGAAAACGCAGAAGCCCGGCACTGGGCCGGGCTTCTGCGCTGCTGCGGTGAGGCTTACTTCACTTCCACCGCCAGGCTGTCGTGGATCTTCTTCTGCCAGATCGCCGGGCCGGTGATGTGCACCGATTCGCCCTTGGTGTCGACCGCCACGGTCACCGGCATGTCCTTGACCTCGAACTCGTAGATGGCTTCCATGCCCAGTTCGGCAAAGGCCACCACGCGCGACTTCTTGATCGCCTGGGCCACCAGGTAGGCGGCGCCGCCGACGGCCATCAGGTACACGGCCTTGTTGTCCTTGATCGCCTCGATGGCGATTGGGCCGCGCTCGGACTTGCCGATCATGCCCAAGAGGCCGGTGCTTTCGAGGATCTGCCGGGTGAACTTGTCCATCCGCGTGGCGGTGGTCGGGCCGGCCGGGCCGACCACTTCGTCGCCGACCGGATCGACCGGGCCGACGTAATAGATAAAGCGGCCCTTGAGGTCCACCGGCAGTTGTTCACCCTTGTTCAGCATGTCGACCATGCGCTTGTGCGCGGCGTCGCGGCCGGTGAGCATCTTGCCGTTGAGCAGCACGGTCTCGCCCGGCTGCCAGCTCTGTACCTCTTCCGGGGTGATGCTGTCCAGATCCACGCGGCGCGCGCTCGGGCCGGCTTCCCAGACGATTTCCGGGTAGGCGTCCAGCGGTGGCGGAGTCAGCTCGGCCGGGCCGCTGCCGTCGAGCACGAAGTGGGCGTGACGGGTGGCGGCGCAGTTGGGGATCATGCACACCGGCAGCGAGGCGGCGTGGGTCGGGTAGTCCATGATCTTGACGTCGAGCACGGTGGTCAGGCCGCCCAGGCCCTGGGAGCCGATGCCCAGCTGGTTGACCTTGTCGAACAGCTCCAGGCGCAGTTCCTCGATGCGGTTCTGCGGGCCGCGGGCCTTCAGCTCGTGGATGTCGATGGACTCCATCAGCACTTCCTTGGCCATCACCGCGGCCTTCTCGGCGGTGCCGCCGATGCCGATGCCGAGCATGCCCGGCGGGCACCAGCCGGCGCCCATTTCCGGCACGGTCTTGAGGACCCAGTCGACGATCGAGTCGGACGGGTTGAGCATGGCCATCTTCGACTTGTTCTCCGAGCCGCCGCCCTTGGCCGCCACGTCCACTTCCACGGTGTTACCCGGGACGATGGAGTAGTGGATCACTGCCGGGGTGTTGTCCTTGGTGTTCTTGCGCGCACCTGCCGGGTCGGCGAGGATCGAGGCGCGCAGGACGTTTTCCGGCAGGTTGTAGGCGCGGCGTACGCCCTCGTTGATCATGTCGTCGACGCTCATGCTCGCGCCGTCCCAGCGCACGTCCATGCCGACGCGGACGAACACGGTGACGATGCCGGTGTCCTGGCAGATCGGCCGGTGGCCGGTGGCGCACATGCGCGAGTTGATCAGGATCTGCGCCATGGAGTCGCGCGCGGCCGGGGATTCTTCCTTGAGGTAGGCCTCGTGCATGGCCTGGATGAAGTCCACGGGATGGTAATAGGAGATGAACTGCAGGGCGTCGGCGACGCTCTGGATCAGGTCGTCTTGCTTGATCACGGTCATGCGGGGCGCTCCTTTGTAGGGCAGGAACTTCAAGGGGCGCCGGACCACGACCCGGCGCGCTTACGCGCTTACGCGCTTAAAAAAGGCGCGGCAGTATAACGCGCGGCCGCCTGGGCGGACACCCGCCGACGCTCGACCTTGGTCGTTGATCGCCCCCTTGGGCGCGCTAGGCAGATGTGGACCGCAGGGGTAGAGTGGCGGCTGAATGCCAGTATGGGACGGAGCCCATGAGCATGCGCGATCAACGAGTCACTCAGCGATCCCTGCAAAGCCTGTTGCTGAAGCGTTTCGGCATGGCGACGGCGAGCTACGCCCTGACCGGGCTGCTGTGCGGGGTCGCGCTGCTCAACGACCTGTTCCGCGCCCCGCTGTCCACCGCGCTGCTGCTCGTCGGGTTGGCGATGTTGGGCCAGCTGGTCTTTCTCGCCCTGTTCCTCTCCAGGCAGAACCTGCGTTTTCGCGACCCCAGCCTGACCGAAGCGCAGGTGCTGGTGGCGCTGGTCTGGCTGACGGCCCTGCTGGCCATGTTTGCCGAGGGGCGCGGCAGCCTGCTGGTGATCTACCTGCTGATCCTGCTGTTCGGCGTGTTCCAGTTGCCCCCGCGGGTCTTCGCCCGCTGCGCGGCCTTCGCCTTCTTCGGCTTCGCCGGGCTGAACCTGTTCGAGGCCTACAGCTATCGACTGGCCGATCCCGGCCTGGCCATCCTCCAGGTGAGCGTATTGGCCGGCGTGCTGGCCTGGCTGAGCCTGTTCGCCAGCTATGTGCAGGCGCTACGGCAGCGCATGCGCCAGCGCCGTTTCGCCTTGCAGGCGCATCAGGACACCTTGCGCGGGATGATGCGCCAGCTCGAGGACCTGGCCGCGACAGATGAGCTGACCGGGCTGTTCAACCGCCGGCACTTCCTGCGGTTGGCCGGCCATCAGCTGGAAAGCCTGCACGCCGGGCGCCAGCACGGCCTGGCGCTGATCGACCTGGATCATTTCAAGCGGATCAACGATGTCCACGGGCATGCCGCCGGCGACCGCGTGCTGCAGACCTTCGCCGCGGTGGTGCGGGCCTGCCTGCGCGATGGCGACGTGATCGCCCGCTACGGCGGCGAGGAGTTCGTGCTGCTGCTGCCCAATACCGACGCCGACCAGTTCAGCGCCTGCTGCGAGCGCTTGCGGCTGGCCTTCAACCAGGCTGAACCGCTGGGCGTTAAGGTGGATAATCTGAGTTTGTCCGTGGGAATGACCTTGATGAACATGCGCGACGACCTCGACGAGGCGCTGCAGCGCGCCGACCAGGCGCTCTACCAGGCTAAACGCAGCGGGCGTAATCGCTGTGCGGCGACCTGGGAGGATGCCGATGCCTGAACTCCGGGTGGCCGAGCAGCGCTTGACCGTCGCCCCCGCCAGCAACCTGCTGGACGCCCTGCTCGGCGCGGGGATCGCCGTGCCCTACAGTTGCCGCGCGGGCAGTTGCCATGCCTGCCTGGTGCGCTGCCTGCGCGGCGAACCGCTGGACGAGCAGCCCGAGGCCCTCGATGCGCAGCGCCGCGAACAGGGCTGGCGCCTGGCCTGCCAGTGCCGGATCGTCGACGACCTGCAGGTCGAGGTGTTCGACCCCGTGCGTGATGGCCTGCCCGCGCGCCTCGCCAGCTGCGACTGGCTCAGCCCGGAGGTGCTGCGCCTGCGCCTGATCCCGCAACGGCCGCTGCGTTATCGCGCCGGCCAGCACCTGGTGCTGTGGACCGCGAGCGGCGTGGCGCGGCCCTATTCGCTGGCCAGCCTGCCCGACGAAGATCCCTGGCTGGAGTTCCATCTGGACTGCCGCCAGAGCGGCGCCTTCAGCGATGCGGCGCGGGCCTTGCGGCCGGGCGACGGTCTGCGCCTGGGCGAGCTGCGCGGCGGCGCCTTGCACTATGACCCGGACTGGCAGGCGCGGCCGCTCTGGCTGCTGGCCGCCGGCACCGGCCTGGCGCCGCTCTACGGAATACTGCGCGAGGCCCTGCGCCAGGATCACCGGGGCGCCATCCGGGTCATTCACCTGGCTCATGACGCCAGCGGCCATTACCTCGCCGAGGCCCTGGCGGCGCTGGCGGCCGACCATCCGCAGGTGCAGGTCGAGCTGCTCTGCACGGCCGAGTTGCCGGCGGCTTTGGCCGAATTGCGCCTTGTTTCACGGCAAACCCTCGCCTTACTCTGCGGCCACCCCGACAGTGTCGAAACCTTTGCGCGGCGCCTGTACCTGGCCGGCATCCCGCGCAACCAGGTATTCGCCGACCTGTTTCTAACCCGCGCGTAGGGTGTGTGGGGCCGCCTAGGCCATGCGCACCAAGGCCGACGACACCAGGCTACTGGTGCGCACGGCCTAGGCGGCCCCGCGCACCCTACGGGGCTCAGGAGTGCTGCATGAGCGAACACCTGCATATCGAGCGCGAACCCGGGTTGCTGACCCTGCGCCTGAACCGCCTGGACAAGAAGAACGCGCTGACCCGCGCCATGTACAGCGGCATGGCCGAGGTGCTGAAGCAGGCCGAGCAGGACCCGAGCGTGCGCGCCGTGCTGCTCACCGGCGGCGAGTCCTGCTTCACCAGCGGCAACGATGTCGCCGACTTCATCCAGGCGCCGCCTGGCGGGCTGAACAGCGAAGTGTTCCAGTTCATGCTGGCGCTGTTCGACTTCAGCAAGCCGGTGGTGGCCGCGGTCAGCGGCCCGGCGGTGGGCATCGGCACCACCCTGCTGCTGCACTGCGACCTGGTCTACGTCAGCCGGGACGCCCTACTGAAGATGCCGTTCGTCAACCTCGGCCTGTGCCCCGAATACGGTTCCAGCCTGATCCTGCCGCGCCTGCTGGGGCATGCCCGGGCGGCCGAACTGCTGCTGCTCGGGGAAAGCTTCAGCGGCGAACAGGCGGCGGCCTGGGGCATCGCCAACCAGGCGTTGGACGACGGCGCCGCGACCCTGGCCAGGGCCCGCGAGATGGCGTTGCGCTTCCAGCAGCTGGCGCCCTCGGCGGTGGCCGACAGCAAACGCCTGATGCGCGCGCCGGGGCGCGAGGAACTGCGCCGGGTGATCGAGGAGGAGGGCGCGCTGTTCGGCCAGCGCCTGCGCTCGCCGGAGGCCATCGAGGCGCTGAGCGCCTTTATGCAGCGGCGTGCGCCGGATTTTTCACGCTTCGCTTGAGCGATAACTTGTAGGGTGCGCGGGGCCGCCTAGGCCGTGCGCACCAGTATTTCCGGGGACGCCCTGGTGCGCATGGCGCACCCTAAGGATAGCGAAAGGCCGCTCATCGAGCGTAATGCTGTTCACTTAAGCATTTGAGCCCCGGCGGGGCTTCCCCGAAAATCCGATGCCAGACTCTGTCATCGGATTTTTTTATGTCTCTCCAACAGCAACTGCTCGATCTAGGCGAACTGTTCAACTTCTCCGATCTGAGCACCTTCACCCAGAACATTCCGATCGAGTGGGTGGCGTCCGCGCTGGACCTTTCCGCCCAGGCCACCATACGGCGTCGGCGCCTACCCAGCGATCAGGTGCTCTGGCTGGTGCTTGGCATGGCCTTGTTCCGCGACGAGCCGGTCCATGAGGTAGCGCGGCGCCTGAACATCTGTGCCCAGGGCCTGGCCTCTCACGATCTGCTGGCCAGAAGCGGTGTCACCGAGGCGCGCAGACGCCTGGGTGCCGATCCGGTTGAGTGGCTGTTTCGCCAGACCGGTAACCAATGGGGCTGCGAGCGCTATGACGGCGATACCTGGCAGGGCCTGCAAGTGCTCGCCGTGGATGGTGCGCTCCTGCGCACCCCGGATACCCCCGAACTCCGCGAGCATTTCGGCTCCGGCAATACCTCCACCGAGCGCCAGACGCCGTTTCCCATGCTGCGACTGGTGGCCCTGATGAACGTGCGCTCGCACCTGATTCT
>NZ_FNCT01000013.1 GCF_900100495.1 Pseudomonas benzenivorans | reverse complement strand
GCCCGCCGGCGGCGTTTTCCTCGTTGACCGCCAGGGCGAACAGGTTGACCCATTCCATGCCGCTGAGGGTCGAGCCGATCACGTTGGGCTTGCTCATTTCCTGCAGGCTGCGGTGCAGCTTGGCCGCGCGGCGCTTGACCTGGAGCCCGCCGGGCAGGGTGCCCTCGTGCCTGAGGCCGTTGTCCACGCAGTCGCGCATGGCCTGCCACAGGCGCATCAGGCCGCTGCGGATCTCCGCCTCGCTGCGCCAGGCCTTTTCGTTCTCCAGCATCAGCTGCGACACGCGCAGGCCGTGCTGGCGGCACAGCTGCAGCAGTTCGGCGGCGCTGGAGAAGTCGTAGGGCAGCTGGGTGTGGTCCTGGTCCAGGGAGCCACTGGCCGCCTGCTCGGCGTCGACCACGAAGCCGCCGCCGACCGAGTAGTAGGTGTCGCCATGCAGCGGATCGCCGGCGGCGGAGAAGGCCGTCAGGGTCATGGCATTGGGGTGGTAGGGCAGGTTTTCCTCGAGCAGCAGCATGTCGCGCTGCCAGTCGAAGGCGATCGGCAGGCGGCCGTCCAGCGCCAGTTCGCAGCTGCCGCGCAGCGCCTCGATGCGCGGGCCGATCTGGCTCGGGTCGATGCTGTCCGGCCACTCGCCCATCAGGCCCATGATCACCGCGTTGTCGCTGCCGTGGCCGACGCCGGTGGCCGACAGCGAACCGTACAGGCGCACCTCGATCCGCCGCACCCGCTCCAGCAGGCGGCGCTCGCGCAAGGCGCCGACGAACAACGCCGCGGCGCGCATGGGGCCGACGGTATGCGAGCTGGATGGGCCGATACCGATCTTGAACAGGTCGAACACACTGATGGCCATCGCCGACTCCTCAACTGCCTCCGCGCCGCGGAGGGCGCGCTTTGCGGAGGATTGTCGGCCGCAGCACGCAGCGAAATCTGTCCAGCTTCGACCCCAATATGTTCAGAGTCGCCACTCTCTGCAGCGTCCTCTGTCCGATAGCATTGAATGCTCGGATCCCTTGCCGAGTCGAGTCATCGACAATCCTGAGTCCTGGCCACGAACTCAAGAGCTACTGATGGCAGGCAGTGGCCGAGCCGTGTCGAGGCTCGACAAGAAAGAAGCAGCAACCTGACGGAACTGTAATGTTCGGCTCAGGTTGCTGAAAGGGCACCCTGGTTAAGGTTACTTCGAGCCTGACGCTCAATTCCCGAAAGCGACCTGATCTGGTTGTAGGGATAACTGACCTGAATCGAGGATACCCAGATGAAACCGATCAAAGCCCTGTTGGTAGTCGCAGCCCTTACCACCTCCTCTTTCGCGATGGCCGAAGGCGGCGCTGAGCGTACCTTCGCCCGTATGGAACAGGCCGGCCAGGTGTCGACGGCAGCATACCAAGTGGCGCAGGAACAGAAAGTGGAGTCGCCGGTAGCAGGCGGCAAGGTCGAGTCGACCGATGATCACGCCAACTGCTGATGGGCGACCAGGCTTACGCAATGTAATCGCCCAGCCGGTTGAGATACGCCGGCTTCTTAAGCTCGCTGTCGGATCGCTTTGATACATGACGACAGCGAGCAAGGCGATAGGGCCGGCAACATTGCCGGCGCCGATGGCCACAATGGAACCGTTGGGGTGCCCACGTCTTCTTGACAAGGATCAAAAAGAGTTGGGCCACGAGAAGACGACAATGCATTTATCTTGGACGAGCGGGTGAACTCCAGGTCGCCGCACATCCGCCGGTAGCGCGCACTGATTGACGCGGCGCGATCCACTAGACCCGCGAGAAGGAGCCGAAAATGCGTTTTCATCAGGTCCGGGAAATTGTCAGTTGGGCGGTCGATTTTCACGAGCAGCTCGCCCAACAGTACGCCGCACTGGCGAAGAAGACCGAGGACGAGAGAGTCCGCATGGCGCTGAACTATCTGGCCGAGCATGAGCACAGGATGCAGGGCGGGCTCGCGCGCTATCTGGCAGCGGACAGCGAGCACCGCAACGTGCTCGACACCTGGTTCAGTGATCTGACCGAACTGCCTCACTCTGACGTCGTCACGCGCCTTTGCGAAAGCGTGGCGTGCACAACCGTCGATGGGGTTCTTGCGACTGCGTTGACGATACACAAGACGCTGGAGGACATGTATCGCCATCGCGCGGAGGAGGCTGGCATCGCGGCCGAACAGGCATTCTTCACCGCGCTGACCAACGGACACGAAGCGGAAGTGCGGCGTCTGGTGCGCGACATGGCGCGGCTCGAGGCGTACTGACACCCTGCGTGGGTCGATATCCGCAAGCGCCCGCCCTCACTAGCGCCGACGCGTCGCGGATTCGTAAGCGGGCGGTCATCCGCAGCTCGGTGCGCATGCCTCATGCTGTGTTTCGACATGCACGGGGCTGCGCGCCAGTGGAGTGACTGCAGCCGTGGATCCGGCCCTGCCGGCTGTACGGGGAGAAGCCTCGCGAACCCTGGCCGTGGTCCGTGCGCCGTGACCCGAGGCGATTTGCGGTACCTGGGCGAATCGCCCCCGTGGGATCAATTCAGGAGAAACCAACATGCGAACCTTTACCCGCCGTCAGTTCCTGTCATCGACTGCCGCCGCCGCCCTGCTCGGCGCGATCCCGTCGATCCTGATCCCGCGGGGCGCGACCTTCGCCGCGCATCAGGCTGACGCGACCACTCTCCGGGTCGGCACGCGCACGATCGAGGTGAACGGCCGCGCGGCCAGGGTCTACGGCCTGACCCAGGCTGACGGCACACACGGCCTGATCACCGATGCCGGCCGGCGTTTCCGCGTCCGCCTGGAGAATCGGCTCGGCCAGGAGACCCTGATCCACTGGCACGGCCTGACCCCGCCCTGGCAACAAGACGGCGTGCCTGGTTTGTCCCAGGCACCGCTCGCGCGCGGGGCGAGCTACGCCTACGACTTTCCGCTCGAGCTGCCCGGCACCAACTGGATGCACTCGCATCATGGCCTCACAGAACAGCAGTTGCTGGCCGCCCCGCTGATCGTGCGCGATCCTGCCGAGGCAGCCGATGACGTGCAGGAGGTCGTCGTACTGTTCCACGACTTCACTTTCCGCGACCCGCTGGAGATCCTCGCGGGACTCGGCGCCGGCGGGAATACCGCCCATGGTGCGGCCCATTCGGGTTCCGCTTCGATGGATCGCGTTACGGAGGGCGGCCATGCTGCCGGCCACGGTAGCGCTGAGCCCGGCAGGGTTCACCTGCACGACGTCGAGTACGACGCCTTCCTCGCCAATGATCGCAACCTGGACGACCCCCAGGTGTTCCGCGTCGAACGCGGCGCGCGCGTGCGTTTGCGCTTGATCAACGGGGCGACGGCCACGGCCTTCTGGATCGACCTCGATCAGCTCGAAGGCCGCCTCATCGCGGTCGACGGAATGCCGGTCGTGCCGGTCTCGGGGCAGCGCTTCGAGTTCGCCATGGGGCAACGCCTGGACATCTTGCTCGATCTGCCAGCGCAAGAAGGCGCCTGGCCGGTGTTCGCCGTGCGCGAGGGCGAGCGCGCGCGCACCGGCTTCGTGCTGGCCACGCGCAACGCGACCATACCCAAGCATCCCGGCGAGGCCCGGCAGGCCGTCACGCCGGTGGGCCTCGACCTCGAGCGGCGCCTGCGTGCCGCCCGCCCGCTCGCGTCGCGCGCCGCGGACCGGAGCCATGGGGTGGAAATCACCGAGGCCCCCGGCTACAAGTGGCTGCTCAACGGCGCGCTGCATGGGGCGCACACGCCGCTACGAGTGCGCGAGGGCGAGCGGGTCGAAATCACCTTCGCCAACCGCAGCAGCATGGCGCATCCGATGCATCTGCACGGTCACCATTTCCAGGTCGTCGCGATCGACGGGCAACGGATCCCCGGCGCGCTGCGCGACACCGTGCTGGTACCGGCCCGCGGCGACCTGACGATCGCCTTCGACGCAGTCAATCCGGGCAAATGGGCGCTGCATTGCCATCATCTCTACCACATGGCCGCCGGCATGATGACGACTGTCGAATACGACGTCTGAGCGATTTCGGGGAGGCCAGGCATGAGCCACGGTGCATGCGGTCCCAGCAAACAGGTCACACTGTCGCGTTGGTTTGCGCTGCCAGAAACAAGCTCTCGGCGCCCCCGCGCGCCCATCCGCAGCACGCTGGCCATGGGCATACGGCCAAACATGGCGCCGGGAGGCATCCCCCAAACAGAAGTTGCCCCTCGCGGCCTGGCCTCTGCTTCTGGCGAGCACTGACAATGGGGGATTAGCCCCTTCGCCACCGCCAAGGGCAAACGCCACCTCTTAGAAACACTTGAGGGTCCAGGCGAATTGGCTGATCGCCACGTAAGGTATTTGATTCGAATGGTCTTCGATCGGTCGATTGAGCCCATGAAAGCTGCTCAGGCCATTGATGTCATTGAGATAGCGATGTTGCTCGACAGATCATCCGCCGGACAACTTTCCAAGCTGTTCGCGAAAGGCTGTTTCGTCGAGTCCCCCGGTGTACTGGAGCTTGCCGTTGATCACGATGCCCGGCGCCGACAAGACCTGATATTGCTGCAATATCTCCGGGTGCTGCGTCACGTCGATGTACTCCACCTTCAGGTCGGGGAAATCCGGCTGCACCTTCTCGATCACCCTTTTCGCCTTGGCGCATTGGACACAATTGGGAACCGTGATGAAGAGAATGTCGATCATGACCGCTCCTCCAGTCGGTACCCCAACCCTTCCAGCGCCTGATTCAGTTGTGTCAGGCCGACCTGGGTATCGTCGTACTCAATCTCCGCGCTGCGCGTGGCGTAGTCCGCTAGCGCGAACCTCACGCCCGTCACGGTCTTGAGCAGCATGCCGGTCGAGACGGCGCACATACCGCAGTGCATACCCTCCACGATGAATTCTTTTCTTACGATGGCCATTGCACCCTCCTGAGAAATTTCCAGCAAATAGCCGAAAAGATGCCGATCCGGAACATGAATGGCGCCTCAAGCATGATGTTCGTTCTTTCCAATTCACGCCCTGACATCGCATCAATGCCTCAGCGCCCCTCGGGCTTGGGTTTCGGTCCGCCGGCGGGCCAGGCATAAGGAACCAGTTGTTCAGTGCCGTCGACGTTGAGCATGATCAACACCGTGACTGGCGCATCAACGGGTATGTCAGCGGCGCCTTCCAGGCGGTCGTCCACTCCCCGTAACTGTACTCTCTGGGCCTTTTCGCCCTTCACCCGCAAATTGGCCGTGCCGCTGATCCCCTGGATACTCACCGGCTGGTCGAGATGGTCGGTTAAATAGACGTGCACCCGGTCTGGCGTCAGCACCAGTTCCACGTCGTAAGCGCCTGCAGAGGCGAGCAGGCCGCCGTGAGGCGGTGTGCGTTTGGCCAGCTCCGATTCCGAGTGCGCCCAGACTAGACCGCTCATGGCCATAGCGGTGGCGAGAAACAATAGGGTTCTGAATGAAATACGGAACATTTCCATCTCCACTGGTTTGTGGCCCGAACTTCGATGCCCTGCTCTCATTCGCTAGGGGTCATTACATGGCCGGGACCCCGAAGGGCATTACAGCCAGGCCCCAAAGGGTATAGATGACCAGCACCACGACCACCTCTTTGCTGAGCTGCTTGCCGTTCTTCCACCAGAACCAGAACAAGGTTCCCAGCATCAGCCCCAGATTCGCCCACGGCGCCCATCCGATCAAAAATATCTCTTCTTCCTGCATTTCAATGGCCGCCTCGGCGAGGCGTTCCCCCCCGACCTTTTCGGCGAGCATATTCAATCCTTCATGGAAGAAAGAGGCCTCATACCAGTAATGGCTGAAAAGGCCGTTCAGGGTGATGAATGAAGCCAGCGCCACCAACGACCATCCAACGAGCTTATCGACAGTGATCTTTCTTTTGAGTAAACCCGGCAGGGCATTCACCCCCAGAATGCCCAGCACGGACAAGAAGATCAGCGGCAGGGCGCGGCCGACCCCGTTGATCCCCATCAGCCAGAAGCCATCCCACAGGCTGCCGGTGCTGGCGACATAGACCAACAGCACATAGGTGATGGGGTTGGGGCAGCCCACGCCGGCATTGCCCAGAAACAGCCCGAGGAAAAACACCTTCAAGTAATCCGAACGCTCCTCGATGAACTTCGGCGTACGCGTGTAGGCCGGGAGCGATAAAGAGATCAACTTGAGTTCAGACAGTCCGAACAGCAGCGCCGCGATCCCGGCGATCACATACATGATGCGGGTGGCCTGATCCAACCCCAGATACTCGCCGAGAACGGCCGAGGCGACCCCGTAGAATCCCAGGGTGATGGTCAACCCCAGACCAAACAACACGGCCATCATCAGACCCTTGCGATAGCCCTGGCCCATGCTCATGGGCACGATGACGAAAGCCAGCGGCAAGGTACAGGGCAGGAAGATGTTGGACACCCCGCCGGCGAAGGATAGCGTCGCGGTTGCCGCGGTGGTGGTACCGGTGGCGAGATAGACCAGTGCAATGATGATGATCGACAGCAGCACGAAGGCGGTGCTGACGAAAAATACACGGGTTCGCTTTTCCGCGTCGGTCAACGCTTTATCGGCGTCCATGAAACGCTCCTTTCTGAATATCGGCATTTCACAGCGTGGACGATTCCGTGGCGCGCTTTGCCAAGCTCAAGCCACGGCCAAGTCACCTGCTGTCTCTGCTCCCTGGCGCGATTCCAGGTTCAGAAAATAGACGATCTGGGTGCGGATCACCTCGATGCCACCGAGGATCGCCAGCGAATCCCTGCTCGACACTAGGACCGTCTGCACGATTATAGTCGGCCAGGAATTGCTCGGGCCCGAGCAGCGCTTCCTGCCCATCGCGAGGCCAATGGCGCCACGGAAAGAGGGTAAGCGGCTGCCTGCTGTCATGTATCGCCATCAGAGTCTCCCGGAATGGGATATTCCCCGCGACAGGCGCAGGGTGAACCATAACGCCAACGCATAGCCCCCCGCCGCGAGCAACGGTATCTCCCCGAGGCGCGGTCCGATGGAGTGCAGCATCAGCAGCGAGGCGGCGATGTAGAGGCCAAGCGTCACGAGCGCCAAGGCCACGCGATTGCTGGCGCGATCGATATGTCCTTCGAGTTGATCCAGGCCATGATGCTGTAAGCGAAGCTCGAGGCCATTGGCGCGCAGGCGATGGATCAGGGCGCCGAAATCGGCCGGCAGTTCGTGCGCGCCGGAGGCCATTTCGAAGCGCAGCCGACTCCATCCACTTTCGGCGCCAGCGCCAGCGGTGGATTTGAGCACGGCCTCGGCGTTGGCGAGTAAGCCGGCCACCAGATTGAACTCCGGGTCGAGACTGCGCACGGCGTTTTCCATCAGCGTCATCGCCCGCATCAGCACCAGCAAGTTGTGAGGGAGGCGCACATGGCGCCCCTGCCCAAGACGGACGACGCGCAAGAATACCTCCGCGAGCGACCAGTCCTTGAGCGGCAGCCCGGTAAACTCTTCGATGATCTCCTGCAACCCCTGGCGGAACTCGTCGCGTTTCAACTCACCCGCGAGCAACCCCAGCTCCACTGCGGCGTCGAGCAGCCACTCAGCGTCCTGGTGCACGAAGGCCAGCAGGAACGCCGCGAGATGGCGGCGCATGCGCGGGTTCAGCACCCCGACGATGCCGAAGTCGTGGAAGCAGAGCTTCCCGTCCTGCATGACGAACAAATTGCCCGGATGCGGGTCGCCATGAAACACCCCCATGACGAATATCTGCTGGAGATAGGCTGCCACGAACGCCTGTGCCAGCCGCGCGCCCTCCTCCCCTATCGATGGATCGTCCACGCGCCGGCCGCTACTCAGTTCCTGCACCAGTACCGACTCGGAATAGAGCCCGTCGATCAGCGCCGGCACGTACACGCTGTCTGAGCCCTGGAAGGCATCGACAAAATAGGTGATCTGGTGTGCCTCCTTGCGAAAGTCGGTTTCCTTGCGCAGGTTGGTCCAGATCTCGTCGATGATGGTGAGTGGCTCATAGCGTCGCAGCCACGGCGAAAGTGCGAGCAGCACGCGCATCACCCCGCGCAACAAGCGCATGTCGCGATCGATCTCTTCCTTGATGCATGGCCGGCGGATCTTCACGATGACCCGACGACCGTCGCGCATCCGCGCCTTATGCACTTGCGCAATCGAGCCCGCCGCCAATGGGTGCGGCTCGAGTTCGGCGAACAGCTCGGCGATCGGCTGGCCCAGAGCGCTCTCCACCTCGCGCGCGGCGATTTCGTTGGCAAACGGCGCGACCCGGTCCTGCAGGCTTTGCAGCTCGCGGATGTACTCCTCAGGCAACAAATCGCGGTGCAGACTCAATCCCTGACCGAGCTTGACGAAGGCAGTACCTAGCCGCTCGAGCGTGCAACGCAGGCGTTGCGCGGGCGTCATCGCGGCACGCCACAGGTGCAGGCGCACCAACAGCCACCAGAACAGATAAGCACCGATGGTGAAGGCGATCTGCAGCAGCCTTTTCAGACCGGACACGATGTCTCCTTGAGCACGCCCCGCCGATACGGTGTGGTTAAGCACTTCATAGCAGGAGAAAAATCCATGTCGGACGATTAAACGATAGCCTTCGAGTCAGTCTTGGCAAGCCTGTCCGCTCAGGCCCGATAGCCGCAGTGGCATGCAGATCTTCGCGGCCTGCAGAGCGCTGCTCAGCGAGTACCTCCCTGCCACCCATGAACGCAACGAGCTACCCGACCGCCTGGTGGTCCTCTCAGAGGGTGCGCCGAACTCAGCGTATCCAGGCCTCATCCTGGGTTCCGTGGTGCGCACCACTTCCATCAGAAGGCGGGTAGATCGCCGCGCACCAAACACGCAGCGGTGCGCTCGATATCGGACAGATAGGCATGCGCCAGGCTTTGTACCGCCTGGCGCATGGCCGCGCGCAAAGGACCGTGGCAGCCCAGTTCGATAGCAACCAGCGCCGGGCAGTCGACGGGCTGGCCGATGCGCGACAATAGTTGCACCGTGGCTTCTTCCACGCCCTCGACCTCGGCGATGATGGCGCGTGCCATTTCCCACGCGAGCGCGTTGTACAGCTTGCCGACATGGGAAACCGGGTTCTTCCCTGCCACGGCTTCAAGCGACATGCTGCGGCAGGGTGTGATCAGGCCGTTCATGCGGTTGCCGCGTCCGACCTGGCCGTCGTCGCCCTGCTCTGCGCTCAACCCGGACACGGTCAGGTAAATCCCTTCCACACCGCTCGCGTTCGGATCGTCGAGCGTATTGATGGCGAGATCACAGGGGCTTGCCAGGGTCGCGCGTAGGTGCTCGGCAATCGCCTGCTTGATCACAAAATAGTCCGCTGCATGGCGAATCTCCCGATCGATGAGCGCCAACGCGATGGTGAATATCATCCTGTCGCCAACCCGCGCGCCCATGACCTTGTAGTCGTCGCCCGCCGCCGGAAATCGCGCTTGAAACTCGGCCGAGTGCAATAGTGTCCCCAGTTGCAACACCTGTTTCTCGAGGGGCGAGCATGGCGCGAAACCGACTCCGAACGAGGTGTCGTTGGCCAAGGCGTGGGACATCCCGCGCGCGAATGCCTGCTGCAGATTGGGGCTGCCGGTGCGTACCGCACATTCGATTTCGAACAGCGCCGGATCGCAGCGCAGGTTTTCGCACAGATAGCGGTGTGCAGCGCCCCGCACCAATTCGGCCAGCCCGGCGTCCGGCAAGGGACTGGCTCGACCGCACAGGATCAGGCGCATCGGCGTCAACACCTGGCCACCGCCAAAGCACGGCAGGCTCTCGCCGCCGATCAGCAAGGCCTTGTCGACGTTGTAATGCTGGATGCGTCCGTAGGCTTGCAGGTACGCGCGGTTGAGCGCCAGCGACACGGCTTCCGCGGCACCATCGCACAGGCTGTCCGGATGACCGATGCCCTTGTGTTCGCACATCTCGACTTCACGCGCCTGAAACGGTTCGCGCGCCGTGATCACCAGTTCCATGCCCTTCATATCCTCACCTGTGCGTCAACCACTACGGGTTGGCCGCGCTGGCTGAGACGCAAGTCCTTGCTGCTTTGCGCTGTCAATCCAGGACCAACTCGTCGAGCATTTCCGGAACTGCGACGTTCCAACCCAGGCGTTCCTCCAGGTAACGGCGCTGGCTGTCGGCGGCCAGCGGTTCGCCGTGGGTCAGGAAGACTTGGCGGGGCGGCTGCTCGAAGTGGCTCAGCCAGTCGCCGATCTCGGCATAGTCGGCGTGTGCGGAGAGGCTGTCGACTTCCTCGATCTGGCAGTTGATCGGCACGTAGTCGCCGTGAATCTTCAGGCGGCGCGCACCCTGTAGCAGCGCATGGCCGCGCGTGCCTTCGGCCTGGTAGCCGGCGATCAGCAAGGTGTGGCGATGGTTGCCGCCGAGGGCCTTGAGGTGGTGCAGGATACGCCCGCCGGTGAGCATGCCGGCGCCGGCGATGATGATCTTCGGATACGGGTCGGCGCTGAGCGCCTGCGAGTCCTGCCCGCTGTGCACGTAAGTGACCCCCTCGCACAAGGCATGGCACTCGGCTTCGCTGAGCCGATGCTCGGCGCGGAAGCGGCACATCACCTGCGTCACGTCGATGGCCATGGGGCTGTCCAGGTAGAACGGCACGGCCGGTATGCGCCCCGTGGCGCGCAACTGGGTCAGCAGGTGCAACAGCGTCTGCGCCCGCCCGACGGCGAAGGCCGGCAACATGACCGTGCCACCGCGGCCGACCGTGGTGTTGACGATGGTCGCCAGTTGCTCGGCGACATCGACCACCGCGTGGCGGCGGTCGCCATAGGTGGACTCGAGCACCAGGTAGTCGGCGCGCTCGATGGGCACGGGTGGCTGCATCACCGGATCGTTCGGGCGGCCGAGATCGCCGCTGAAACACAGCTTGCGCTCGCGGTTCTCCACGTGCACGCAGGCGGCGCCGAGGATGTGCCCGGCCGGGGTGAAATGCACGCGCAGGCTGCCGATGTCGAACGCATCGTGGAAATCCCGCGTCTCGAACGCTTTCAGGGCACGCTCGGCTTGCTGCTCCGTGTACAGCGGTTCGGCCGGGTGGTGCTTGCTGTAACCGTAGCGGTTGGCGCGCTCGGCGTCCTCCTCCTGCAGCTTGCCACTGTCCGGCAAGAGGATCTCGGCCAGGGCGCGCGTGGCGGGCGTGCAGTACACCGGGCCGGAAAAGCCGTCGCGGATCAACCGCGGCAGATAGCCGCTGTGGTCGAGATGGGCGTGGGTCAGCACGATCGCGTCGATGTCGACGGGGTCGATCGGAAAGGGCTTCCAGTTACGCAGGCGCAAGGCCTTCACCCCCTGGAACAGCCCGCAGTCGACCAGGATCCGCGTCGTCCCTTCGGTGACGAGATAACGGGAGCCGGTCACCGTGCCGGTGGCACCTAGAAACTGTAGTTTCATGATGTTTTCTCCTGGGTTTGTACGAGTCGGTACGGCGCACGCACCGGCAATTCGGCGAAGACTTCACGCCGGTCGGACGTGGACACCACTCGCTCCGGCGAATGGGGCCAAGTGGCGAGCGACCAGCAGCGGCTTGCCGCCGCATACGGGCCGCGAGCCCGGCCGGCAAGGCCAGGTTGCCGTCGAGACGGAACATGCAGTGGCTTCATGGCGCGTCCTCCTCGATGAAGAAGAGTTCCGGGTGCTGCTGCGCATACTCCAGCGCATAGGCCAGTTCGCCCGGGGTTTCGGCATGCACGGTATAGAGCGGCTGATCGGCCTCGACCCGTTGTCCGAGCGCGGTACCGAGCACCAGCCCGGCTGCGGGGGCTGCCGGCGCCCCAGCCAATTTCCCGATGCGCGACAGCACGCGGTTGTCGATGCGCCGAACACGGCCGCCATGTCCGGCCAGGACCGGGTGCCGATAGCGCGCCTGCGGCGGTTCGCGCAGCCCGCCTTGGGCGTTCGCGATGGCCTGGAATTTCCGCCAGGCGCTGCCGCTCGCCAAGGTCGCTTCGGCGAGCGCGTAACCGCTGCCGGTTGGCGCCTGGCCGGACATTTCCAGTAACAGGCCGGCGAGGTCGAGGGCACGCTCACGCAAGTCCTGCGGTGCCTGCGCATCGCCGCGCAGCACCGCCAGCACATCGCGCGCTTCCAGTGCCGGGCCGATGCCTCGCCCCACGGGGCCATCGCCGTTCGAGACATGCACCTGGACGTTGAGGCCAAGCCGGCTGCCGACCTCGACCAACAGTCTTTGCAGCTGTATTGCCGCCGGCAGATCGCGCACTTTCGCGGTAGCGCCGACCGGGATGTCGATCAACACATGGCTGGCTCCGGCCGCCAGTTTCTTCGACAACACCGAGGCCACCAACTGGCCTTGGCTGTCCAGGTCCAGGGCTCGTTCGACCCGGATCAGCACATCATCGGTCGGGCTCAGCTGCACGGCCCCGCCCCAGACGACGCAACCGCCCTCCTGCTCCACCACCCGGCGCATCGCCGGCAAATCGAGGGCGACCGGGGCCAGGGTCTCCATGGCGTCGGCCGTGCCCGCCGGCGAGGTGATCGCGCGCGAGGAGGTCTTGGGCATGCACAGGCCGTTGGCCGCGACTATGGCCACCACGATGGGCGTGGTCCGGTTCCCCGGCAGCCCACCGACGCAGTGCTTGTCCAGCACCAGCGGTCGGTCCCAGTGCAGACGCTCGCCGACCGCCACCATGGCTTCGGTCAGATCGCCGATCTCGGTGAGCGACAGTTGGTTGCCGGCACAGCCGGTAAGGAAGGCCGCCAGCTCCACGTCGCTGAAACGGCCGGCATCGATGTCGTTCACGATGGCGGTCAGCGCCTCCCGCGACAGCGCACTTCCATAGATCTTCCCGCGCACGGCGCTCATCGACTCCACCGGCGCCGGGTGGTGCACGGCCACGCTTTCGCCCTCCTGCGCACCGAGCAGCCGCCAGGCCGACTCCGATAGCCCCACCTCGCCGCCGGCTACCCAGCGCCCATCCACCACCATCAGCGTGGCGATCACGCGGCGCGCGCCTTTGACCAGCTCGATGCGTGACAAGGCGGAAAAGCCTTCCGAGCGGCAGACATGGCAATCCCGCGGCATGAACGCCACCGCCTGCTGGTGGGTATCGATGCCGAGCCGGCGGACGCGCAATTCAACAACACTGGGCATCGGCATGCTCAGCCTGCCTTCGGCGGTTTGCCGCAGCGAGTCGCAAGGTGCGCAAGCCGGGCGGCCACTGCCGCCAGTGCCGCCAGTACCGCAATCCAGGACTTGCTCGCCATGCTGGTTTCCTCATCACTGCATGCGACCAGGGTCGCATGCCGTCTATGGAACGGCCCTCATGCTGGGCGGTCCGGGCGTTGCGACGCGTCGCCCGGCTGCCCGTTAGGTTTGCGCGCTGGGCCAGCCTGATCGTCGCTGTGCCGATGGCCGCAGCCGCCACCGTGCGCTCCATGGGCGTCGTGCGCATCTCGATTGCCGTGCTGGTGTCCGCCATGTCCACGATGCATGAACAGATGCATGAGCGGACAGGCCAGCAACAGCAGGAATGGCAGGTAGGGAACGACGTGGGCCCGGTGCTCGGTCAACAGGAAGTACCCGGCAACGGCGAGGAAGCCGAGGAAGTACCAATTGACACGGCCGGCGCTGCGCTGGGGGACGTCATGGGGTCGCATGGCGGCGCTCCTTGCTGGTTAACGGGACGGATGGCGGTACGGCAAGGCCACTTCCACATCGGCCGAGGCGCCGCCGGGACGGCGGATACGCAAGTGGATGACATAGGGCATATCGGCGTCCATGCGGAAGAAATTGCCGAAGGTCACGGTGCCGGCAATCTGCATCGGCTCCAGGGGCTTTTCCTCGGTGGCTCCGCCCAGGGGCTGGACGCTCGCCCGCACGGTCGCATTCGGCAGGCGTTCGCCGGTCGCCTCATCGAAAAGGGCGATCACCACATGATGACTACCGGCACCGCGCGCCCCGCCGGGCGTCATATGCGTATCCGCTACGCTCAGGTCTCCCGGCGCGACCAGTTTCGCCGGCAACACGCCGTAGTAGATCATCAGGCCATCCTTGCGTAGCGGTTGTTGCAGTACCTCCGCGTAGGTGGCCGGGAGCGCCAACAGCAGCGCCAGCACGGTGAGCCAGAGCAGAACATTACGTTTCATGGCATGGCCTCCTGGTTTAATCCAATGCGGGCACGTTTGAGCAGCGCCGAGTTGACGATCACCGACAGGGAACTGAGCGCCATGGCGGCGGCGGCGAGGATCGGATTGAGCAGGCCGAAGGCCGCGATGGGGATGCCGACGCTGTTGTAAATGAAGGCCCAGAACAGGTTCTGCTTGATCTTGAGCATGGTCGCGCGCGACAACTCGATCGCGGCGACGACGTCGCGCACATCGTTCTTGATCAGGATGATGCCGCCGGTTTCCTTGGCCACGTCGGAACCGGAGCCGATGGCGATGCCGATATCGGCGGTGGCGAGCGCCGGGGCATCGTTGACGCCGTCGCCGACCATGGCCACCACCTGCCCTTCCTGCTGCAACTGCTGGATCACCGAAACCTTGTCTTCGGGCAGGACCTCGGCGATGACCCGGCCGATGCCGACCTGCCGAGCGATGGCGTCGGCCGTGCGCTGGTTGTCGCCGGTCAAGAGTACGACCTGGATGCCACGCGCCTTGAGTGCGCCGATGGCTTCGGCGGCTTCCGGCTTGAGCGTGTCGGCGACCGCGATAATGCCCAGCAGATCGCGGCCCTGGCCGATCAGCATCGCGGTTTTGCCTTCCGCCTCCAATTGCGTCATGGCCTGTTCGGCATGGGTGATGACGATGCCCTGCTGCTGGAACAGGCGGCGATTGCCGAGCCAGAGCGTGGCACCGTTCAGTTCACCGCGGATGCCGTGACCGGCGATGCCCTTGATGCTCTGCGCCGCTTCGAGCAGCAAACCGCGATGCCGCGCCGCGCGCACCATGGCTTCGCCGAGCGGATGCTCGGAGCCGATTTCGACGGCCGCGGCCAATGCCAGCACCGCTGTTTCACTTAGGTCCTGCATCGGCACGACATCGGTGACATTCGGTTCGCCACGGGTGATGGTGCCGGTCTTGTCGAACACCACAGTCGTGAGTTTTTCCGCGCGCTCCAGGACCTCGCCGCCGCGGATCAAAATACCCTTGTCCGCGCCCTTGCCAACGCCGACCATCAGCGCCGCGGGTGTCGCAACACCGAGCGCACAGGGGCAGGAAATGATCAGCACGGCGATGAACGCCAGCAGGCCCTGGGGGAAATTGCCGAACGCCCACCAGCCGAAGAAGGCCAGGACCGCGACCAGCACCACCGCCGGGACGAAATAGCCGGTGGCCTGGTCCGCCAGGCGCTGGATCTGCGCCGTGCTCGCCTGCGCCTCCTCCACCATCTTGATGATTTGCGCCAGCGCGGTCTCCGCGCCGATCTTCGTGGCCTTGAAGTAGAACAGGCCCGAGCGGTTGAGCGTGCCGCCGATCACCGCGGCGCCGGGTTTCTTTTCGACCGGCATCGATTCTCCGGTCAGCATCGACTCATCGACGCTCGACTCGCCGTCGCTCACTTCACCGTCGGTGGGGATCTTCTCGCCCGGCCTCACCACCACGGCCTCGCCGACCATGATGCTTTCGGCCGGAATTTCCTCCTCCTTGCCGTCGCGCAGCACATGGGCCGTGGCCGGCTTCAAGTCCAACAAGCGCCGCACGGCGGCCGAGGATTTCTTCTTGATGATCTCCTCCATGTACTTGCCCAGCAGCACGAAGGCGATGATCACCGCCGACACCTCGAAATAGACGTCGCGCTCTTCGACCTTGACCGGCAGCACTTCGGGGAAAAACAGCACGGCGACGCTGTAGAAATAAGCGACGGAGGTGCCCATCGCGATCAGGAAGTCCATATTGATAACGCGCGTGCGGACGGCATTCCAGGCGCCCTTGTAGAAACTCCAGCCGCCAATGAATTGCACCGGGGTAACCAGCAGGAACAGCCACACGCCCCAGGTGAAAAACGGCAGCGCGGGGATTGGCACCCAAGTCACGATGGTCGCACCGGTCGCGAGACCGATAAAGGCACCGGCGCGCAGGAGGGCTAGCGCGAGCACGCCGGTGAGCGCGATCGTCACCCGCGTTTTCATGCGCTTGAGTTCGGCCTCCGGCGACTCGAAGGTTTGTTTGCAGGTCTCGCTGCAGAAATAGTAAGTGCGCCCGCCGCGCTCGGTCTTCAGCGCCGTTGCCTTGTCCACCAGCATGCCGCAGATGGGATCCTTGGCTTTTTCACGCGAGCCGGCTTTTTCACCGGAAGTCGCAGGCAGCGCCTCTACCGACCCGCCTGCAGGCGCGTCGCCAGGCCCGTGTTGGTGGCTACGGCCTTGGTGCGCCGCACCGTCGGCATAGCGCTCGGGCGCCTGGGCGAAGGTGGTTTGACAGCGGTTCGAGCAGAACCAGAAACGGCGCCCCTGGTATTCCTGACTGGCCGTAGTCTCCACCGCTTCGACAGTCATCCCGCAGACCGGATCAATCGCCGTCTTCATGGAAACTCCTCAGTTGGCCGCCACTACCGGCGGACGGCTATGCCGATGGTGCCGCTGCTCAACCAGCGGGTACCGTGCAGCGATCACCAGCAAGGCCTGCACGCTCGCCGAATACATATTCACCGTAGGCTCGGCATCGCGGCGCAGGACCGCCGCGCGGAACTCGGGGTGTAACCAGGCATCTGTTGCATCCTCTCCTGGTTGGTAATTCGGCATTTCCGCTACTCCCACCGCATACCGCGGCGAACTCAGGATTTCGCGAGCGGTTTTTGACCTCCCAGACGCGGAATGAAAGCCGGTACTTCATCCATGTAGCGACGGTAAGCGTCACCGAACTGGGCAAGCGTGTCGCGCTCTTCGGATTTCGCCAATCGCGCGTACATGAACACGAGGATCGGAAACATGATGAGCGTGATCAGCGTTGGCCACTGCAGCAGGAAGCTGAACATGATCAGCACGAAGCCGATGTATTGGGGGTGACGGACTTTGGCATAAGGGCCTGTAGTCGCGAGTTCCCCGGCACGCTGGGCGTCGTAAAGCACTCGCCAGGCGGCGGCCAACAACCAGAAGCCGGCGACCAGCACGATGCTGCTGGCGATATGGAACGGCCCGAAATGGGGATTAGCCTCCCAGCCGAACAAGGTTTCCAGCAGATGTCCGGCGTCGTGCGACAAAAAATCGATGCCGGGAAAACGACTGCCGAGCCAGCCGGACAGCAGGTAAATCGTCAGCGGA
The DNA here is from genome assembly GCF_900100495.1 of Pseudomonas benzenivorans. Taxonomy (GTDB): domain Bacteria; phylum Pseudomonadota; class Gammaproteobacteria; order Pseudomonadales; family Pseudomonadaceae; genus Aquipseudomonas; species Aquipseudomonas benzenivorans. The sequence continues at coordinate 134,237 of NZ_FNCT01000013.1, read as the reverse complement.
AAACCGTACATCTCGGTAAACAGCGCCACCAGGAACGCGCTGAAGGCACCAAAGCCGCGCCAGTCGCGCGCCGACTTCGGTTTGAAGAAACTGAACGCGAAGATGATGAACACCAGGGAGTTGATGATCACCAAACCCCACAGGCCATAGGCGGGCTCGTCGTGTGTCATGCGCGCTCTCCGGTGACGTCAGTGGTGCCGAACAGGCAGTCTGCTGCCGATGACTGGAGTATGCCGACATCCAACCAGCGGACTGACCTGGCAAGTCGCCCGCAAGAAGGCCATTGAAAATGGCCACGAAAACACCGGCTATTGATTCATCCCAGACTCCTAGTTACATCCTAGTCAGCGCTTCCTGACAGATGCCTGAGTTCAAGATTACATTTCTGTAAGCTTCTGGTTGGCGTGAACGATTCGCTGCACACTCATGGCATCAGGCAAGGTGAGAAGCGCCGCATGAAACTTCTGGTAGCCGAAGATGAACCCAAAACCGCTACTTACTTGCAGCAGGGGCTCAGCGAGGCCGGCTTCAACGTAGACCGGGTAATGACCGGCACCGATGCCCTCCAGCATGCGCTCAGCGAAACCTATGATCTGTTGATCCTGGACGTCATGATGCCGGGCCTGGATGGCTGGGAAGTGCTGCGGATGGTTCGCGCTGCGGGGAAGGATGTGCCGGTGCTGTTCCTCACCGCGCGTGATCGGGTCGAAGACCGGGTGAAGGGCCTCGAATTGGGCGCGGACGACTACCTGGTCAAACCCTTCGCCTTCTCGGAGCTGCTGGCTCGGATCAGAACGCTGCTGCGACGCGGCAACAACGCGCCAACCCAGCCCAGCATGAAGATTGCTGATCTGGAGGTCGACCTGCTGAAGCGCCGGGCGATTCGCAGCGGGAAACGTATCGATCTGACCGCCAAGGAGTTTTCCCTACTCGAGTTGCTTCTTCGGCGCCGCGGCGAGGTGCTGCCGAAGTCACTGATTGCCTCACAGGTTTGGGACATGAACTTCGACAGCGACACCAATGTCATCGAGGTCGCAATCCGCCGTTTGCGGGCAAAGATCGACGACGACTTTCGGGTCAAACTCATCCATACCGTCCGTGGCATGGGCTACATGCTCGATGTGCCGGAGTCGGAATGAATCGGCTTTCCCTGACAGCTCGCTTGAGTTTGATGTTCATGTTGGCCGTGGCGGCAGTTTTGACCGTCGCGGCGTTGAGTTTCAATCGACTCAGCCAGCATCACTTCGAGATGCTGGATCGACAGATCCTGATGGAAAAACTCGAATCCACCCGGAGCATTCTCGCCGAATCGGTGGGCGTGGTGGGTTTCGAGGCGTTGCAGCCGCGGCTGAGTGCCTTGCTCGGCGCGCACCATGCGCTGACGGCGATCATCCTGGCGAACGACGGCCGCGTGCTCTTTGCCGCCCCTGGGCAGGTCAACATCCCGGAGCAGTTCCGTGCCTACCCTGAACGAACGGTGTGGGAGTGGCAGGACCACCAACAGATGTACAGAGGTATCACGGCACAAGTGCCTGCGCCAGGAGTGGGGAATAGCCTTACGGTGATGCTGGTGCTCGATGTCACCAGTCACATGGCCTTCTTCGCGACCTTGCAGCGCTGGTTCTGGATCGGCCTGATCGTCAGTGGCCTGGTCAGTGCAGGGCTGGGTTGGGTCGTTGCCAGGAGTGGTCTGCGACCCTTGCGACAGGTCACCCAGATGGCCACCTCGGTGTCGGCCAAGTCGCTCAAGGAGCGCATTCCCCTGGCACCTGTGCCCCTGGAACTGCAACAGCTGGTGTCCTCGTTCAATGCCATGCTGGGCAGGCTGGACGATGCCTTCGTCCGCCTTTCCAACTTCTCCGCTGACATCGCCCACGAATTGAGAACGCCCGTCAGCAGCCTGATGACCCACACCGAGGTCATCCTCAGCAGGAAGCGCGACGTCGACACCTATGAGGACAACCTGTACTCGAACCTGGAGGACTTGCGGCACATGTCGCGGATGATCGATGACATGCTGTTCCTCGCCAAGTCGGACAACGGACTGATCATTCCGGGGGGCGAGCGGGTTGCGCTGGACGAGGTGGTTCGCAAGCTATTCGATTATTACCAGCTGCTGGCCGACGACCGCGGGGTCGAACTCAGGAGCTGTGGATCCGGCAGTGTTCGCGGTGATGTGTCGATGTTGCGTCGAGCGATCTCGAACCTGCTGTCCAATGCGCTGCGTTACACCACCGAAGGGGACACTATCTGGGTGAAGATCGGCCAGGGCAGCACCTCTACGACCCTGAGCGTGGAGAATCCTGGGGAAAGCATCCCACCGGAACACCTGGAGCAATTGTTCGACAGGTTCTACCGCGCCGATCCGGCTCGTCGAGAAGGCAGCCCGAGCAACGCCGGCCTGGGCCTGGCAATCACGCGGTCAATTGTCGAAGCTCACCAGGGCAGGATCCGCTGCACCTCTGCAAACGGCTGGACAGCGTTCCACGTGGAGTTTCCCCGAGCCGAGCGATCCAGCGAGGCCGAATGGCGGAAGAGCATTTGAGCGCGGAGCCTGAACGAAATGTCCGAAGCTTCATCGAGATGGAGCGTGGCGAAGTGATTCGGCATGCAGCCCAACCCATGCCCGGTGCGAACCCGGCGCCGGTATCAGCATCAGGACGGTCCGTGCTAGCATCCGCGCCCATGCGCCTATTCCACTCACTCCTGCTGCTCTGTCTGCTGGTCAGCTTGCCGGTCAACTCGGTGATGGCCGCCATGATGCCGCTCTGCCTGTCTGCCCCCGAGCAGCCGGGCGGCGCGCCAGTGCCCCACGAGCATGCGACCGGCGTGCAACATGGCAAACATGCGCACAATGGCGTGATGGACATCTGCGAGCTGGCTTGCGAGCAGTGCTCGGTCTGCGCTCAGGCGGCCCTTCCCCCTTCGCTGATTCCCGTGCCGCAACTGCCGATCTCGACGGCCCGCTCGCCCTTGCCCGACACCTTGTTGCCCCCCCCGGCCCCTACGCCGCCCTTCCGTCCACCCCTGCCCCTGCTCTAGTCATTCAGGGCCGTCCACGCGCTGGACCGCCCCTATGCGCGCGCCTTTGCTGGGCGCGCGGTTGCCTGCCTTTGGCGATTACTGGAGTTTGTTATGCCGCCCCCCTTGAATTGGCGCGCCTGCGCGCTGGCCGCCGGGCTCTGCCTGGCGACACCGCTGGCTCAGGCCCAGAGCCTGGGCGAGACCCTGGAGCAGGCCTGGAGCAACCTGCCGGAGACCGCAGCCTTTCCCGAGCGTCTGCAGGCCCTGGGTGCTCAGCTGGAGGCCGCCAAGAGCTGGCTGGCCGGCTCGCCGGCGCTGGCCCTCGGCCATAAGACCGACCGTTTCGATCGCGCTGAAGGCGCCCGCGAGTGGGAGCTGGAGTTGTCCGCCCCGCTGCCACTGCCCGGCCAGCGCGAGCGCAAGCAGTACCTGGCCGAGGCCGAACGCAGTGAGTTCGAGCAAGACCTGGCGTTGACCAAATGGCGTTACGCCGGCGAGTTGCGCGAGGCTTACTGGCGCCTGCGCCTGGCCGAGGTCGAACGGCGCCTGAACCAGCAGAAGCAGAGCGAGCTGGCGTTGCTGAGCGCCGACGTCAGACGCCGTCTGCAGGCCGGCGACCTGGCCAACACCGACCTCAACCAGGCGCTCGGCGCCGAACAGGCCGCCCGGATGCTGGCGCTCCAGGCCGACGCCGGCTGGCAACAGGCCAAGCGCGAGTTCGCCGTGCTCAGCGGCGACACTACCTTGCCGGAAGGCGAGGAACGCCCGGGCGAAGGCGATGCACTGGAGCAGCACCCTGCCCTGCTGGCCGCCCTGGCCCGGGTCGACAGCGCGCGCGCCAGGCTCGACGAAACCCTCGGCGACAAACGCGACAATCCCGAACTGGCGCTGGGCCTGAGCCGCGAGCGGGACAGCGTCGAGGAGGCCTACGGCAACCAGGTCAGCCTGCGCCTGCGCCTGCCGCTGGGCAGCGCGGCGCGCAACCGGCCGCGGGTCAGCGCCGCCAATGCCGCGCTGGCCGAAGCCGAAGCCGCCGCGCAAAGCGAACTGCGCCGGCTGCAAGGCGCACGGGACAACGCGCGGATCGAACTGCAGAGCAGCCGGCAGATCGCCGAGCTGGCCACCGAGCGCGCCAAGCTGGCCCGGCAGAACAGCCAATGGTTGAACCAGGCCTTCGCCCAGGGCGAGCTGGACCTGCCCGGCCGCCTGCACGCCGAGAGCGAGAAGTTCGAGAGCGAGCTGGCCCTGGCCCGCGCCCGCCTCGAACTGGCTCGCGCCGTGTCGCGCCTGAACCAGGCCAACGGAGCGCTGCCATGAATTCCCACCCTCTTGAGCCCGAGTTCTTTATGCACCAAAAATCGCACCCCCTGGCCGGCAAGCGCTACACCGCCGGCCTGACCTGCGCCCTGGCCCTGCTCGGCGCACCGCCGGCCCTGGCCCACGAAGGTCACGAGCACGCCGCCGCCCCCGTCGCCCTGCCGCAAGCCAGCAACCCGCGCGCCAGCGCCGTCTCCACTGATTTCGAGTTGGTTGCCGAACTCGACGGCCGCCAGCTCAGGCTGTACCTGGACCGCTACGCCGACAACAGCCAGGTGCTCGATGCCAGCATCGAGGTGGAAAGCGGCGACTGGAAAGCCAGCGCGCAACCCGACGGCGACAGCTACCGGGTGGCGCAGACGCCGTTCCAGGCCGGCGGCAGCCACCCGCTGATCTTCACCATCCTTACCGAAGACAGCGCGGACCTGCTGGAGACCACCCTGGAAGTCCCCCGGGAACCCGCAGCGACCGCCCCGGCGCGCCGCTGGCCCTGGCTGGCGGCAGGTAGCGCCCTGCTGGCTGGGCTGGCATTGGCCATCACCCTGGTATTGCGTCAACGAGGAAAGACCCGATGAGCAAAGCATTCCGGATAGCCGCGGGTCTTGCCCTGGCCTTGGTTCTGAACCCCCTGCTCGCCCATGAAGGCCATGAGCACGCCGAGTCGAGCCCGCCCCTGGCCGGCAACAGCCCCCAGCGCCTGCCCGATGGCAGCGTATTCCTGCCCAAGCCGGCGCAACGGCGCCTGGCCATTCGCACCCTGGTGGCCGAGGAACGGGACAACCCCCAGACCCTGGAGCTGAACGGCCATGTGCTGCTCGACCCGGCCAGCGGTGGGCGCGTCCAGGCCACCCAGGCCGGGCGTATCGAGGCGGCCGAAAGTGGCTTGCCGCTGCCCGGCCAGAAGGTCAGCCAGGGCCAGGTGCTGGCCTATCTGCAACCGACCCTCAGCCAGCTCGAGCGGGCCGAACAGAACGCCCAGCTGGCCGAACTGAACGCCGCCCAGGCGCTGGCGGACAAGCGCGTGCAACGCCTGCGCGCCTTGGCCGACAGCGTGCCGCGCAAGGACATCGAGGCGGCCGAGAGCGAGGCTCGCAGCCTGCGCGCCCGCTTGGCGGCGCTCCGTGAAGGCGTTTCCGGGCGCGAGGCCCTGCGCGCGCCGGTCGGCGGCGTACTGGCGACGGTGGCAGTGGTCAACGGCCAGGTGGTCGAGGCCAAGGAGCTGCTGTTCGAGATCGTCGACCCCGAGCGCTTGATGATCGAGGCCGAGGCCTACGACGCAGGCCTTGCCGCGCAGTTGGAGGGCGCCAGCCTGGCCGGCGACAGCGCCGCGCTGCAGTTTCTCGGCGGCGGCCGGGCGCTGCGCGACGGCGCCCTGCCGCTGTTGTTCCGCGCCGAGCATCCCAGCCGCAGCTATGCCCTGGGTCAACCGGTCAAGCTGATCGCGCGCACCCGCACGAAGCTGCGCGGCGTGGCCCTGCCGAGTGCCGCGGTGGTGCGCAATGCCGCCAACGAGCCCGTGGTCTGGGTGCATGCCGAGGCCGAGCGCTTCGTACCGCTGCCGGTGCAGGTCAGCCCGCTGGATGGCGAAACCCTGGTGGCCCAGGGGCTAACCTCCGGTCAGCGCGTGGTGACCCAGGGCGCCACCTTACTCAACCAGATTCGCTAAGAGCCTGTTCACGGTCGTCGCGAGCGAAGGTCAGGCAAGGCAAAAATGGCTGAGGAAGCGGAGTTTACGAGTTGTAAATGAGCATTCCGAAGCCATTTTTAACGCCGCATGACCGAGCGCAGCAGATCGTGAACGGGCTCTGAGGAGCCGTGCATGTTCAGTTGGATAGTCAATCAGAGTCTGCGCAACCGTCTGCTGGTGCTGGCCATCGCCGTGATCCTGTTGATCTACGGCGGCCTGACCGCCAGCCAGACGCCTATCGATGTGTTTCCCGACCTCAACAAGCCCACCGTCACCCTGCTGACCGAGGCCGGCGGGATGGCCCCGGAGGAGGTCGAGCAGTTGGTCAGCTTCCCCCTGGAGACCGCGCTCAACGGTATGCCCGGGGTGACCCGGGTGCGCTCGGTGTCCGGCATCGGGCTGTCGATCGTCTACGCCGAGTTCGAATGGGGCAGCGACATCTACCGAAACCGCCAGCTGGTGGCCGAGCGCCTGGCCGAAGTGCGCGAGCAGTTGCCGGAGGGGGTCAGCCCGAACATGGGGCCGATCTCCTCGGTGATGGGCGAGATCATGCTGATCGCCCTGCCGGCCGGCGCCGGTAGCGAGCCCATGCGGGTCCGCGAGTACGCCGATTTCGTCCTGCGCCCGCGCCTGCTGTCGATTCCTGGGGTGGCCCAAGTGATTCCCATCGGCGGCGAGGTCCGGCAGTTCCGGGTCGAGCCCGATACCCGGCTGATGGCCCAACTGGGGGTCGGCTTCGAGCAACTGGAAAGCGCGCTGAAAGCCTTCTCCAGCAACACCAGCGGCGGCTTCCTGGAACTCAACGCGCGCGAATACCTGATCCGCAACCTCGGCCGCACCACCCGCCTGGAGGATCTGCGCAGCCTGGCGGTGACGGTGCGCGACGGCCAGCCGATCCTGCTCAAGCAGCTGGCCGAGGTGAAGTTCGCCGCCGCCACCAAACGCGGCGACGCCGGGATGAACGGCGAGCCGGCGGTGATCGTCAGCGTGCAGAAACAACCGAACGCCGACACAGTGCAGCTCTCCGACGAGGTGGAAGCGGCCTTGAGCGACCTGAGCCAGAGCCTGCCGACCGGCATCGACGCGCCTCGCGTGCTGTTCCGCCAGGCCGACTTTATCCAGGCCTCGATCGGCAACGTGCAGGAGGCGCTGCGCGACGGCGCCATCCTGGTGGCGATCATCCTCTTCCTGTTCCTGCTCAACCTGCGCACCACGCTGATCTCGCTGACCGCCATCCCGCTGTCGCTGGCGGTCACCGCGCTGGTGTTCAAGCTGCTCGGGCTGTCGATCAACGTGATGACCCTGGGCGGCCTGGCGATCGCCATCGGCGAGCTGGTGGACGATGCCCTGGTGGACGTGGAGAACGTGCTGCGCCGGCTCAAGCAACAACGGCCCAAGGGCCTGGCGGCGATCGTCCAGGTGATCGCCGCGGCCAGCAACGAGGTGCGCTCGGGGGTGGTGGTGGCGACCCTGGTGGTGGTGCTGGTGTTCGTCCCGCTGTTCGCCCTGCCCGGCATCGAGGGCCGGCTGTTCGTGCCGCTGGGGGTGGCCTATATCACCTCGATCCTGGCCAGCATGCTGGTGGCGCTGACGGTCACGCCGGTGCTGTGCTTCTACCTGCTGCCGCGGATGAAACACAGCGAGCACCCCGATTCGCCGCTGGTGCGCCTACTCAAGGGCTGGGACAGGCGCGCGCTGCAGTGGTCCTTCGCCCGCGCCCGGCCGATCCTACTGGCCGCCCTGGTGCTGCTGGGCCTGGCGCTGGCGACCGTGCCCTATTTCCCACGGGCCTTTCTGCCGGCCTTCAACGAGGGCACCCTGACCATCAGCCTGCTGCTCAACCCGGGCACCTCGCTGGCCGAGTCCAACCAGGTCGGGCAGCTGGCCGAGAGCCTGCTGCTCGAGGTGCCGGAGGTGAAGAGCGTCGGCCGCCGCACCGGCCGCGCCGAGCTGGACGAACATGCCGAGGGCGTGCACTCCAGCGAGCTGGACGTCGACCTGCACCCCAGCGCGCGCGGCCGCGAAGCGATCATGGCAGAGATCCGCCAACGCCTGGCACCACTGCCGGCCACGGTGCTGCTCGGCCAGCCGATCTCGCACCGCCTGGATCACCTGCTGTCCGGGGTGCGCGCGCAGATCGCCCTCAAGCTCTACGGCGACGACCTCGATACCCTGCGCGCCCAGGCCGCCCTGCTGCGCGAGCGCCTGCAGCAGATCCCCGGGCTGACCGACCTGCAGATCGAGAAGCAGGTGCTGATCCCGCAGATCAAGGTGCGCCTGGACTACGACCGTGCGGCGCAGTACGGGGTCTCCCCCGGCGCCCTGCTGCGCAGCCTGGAGACCCTCGCCGAGGGCGACCGGGTGGCGCAGATCATCGATGGCAACAAACGCTTCGACCTGGTGGTGCGCCTGCCCGACAGCGCGCGCAGCAGCCAGGGCCTGGCCAACGTGCTGATCGATACGCCGCACGGCCGCGTGCCGTTATCCCAGGTAGCCAGCGTCGAGGAGGGCGACGGGCCCAACCAGATCGGCCGCGAGAACAGCCGCCGGCGCATCGTCATCGCCGCCAATACCGATGGCTCGGACATGGCCCAAGTAATCGCCGACATTCGCGCCAGCCTGGCGGCCACGCCCTTGCCGGAGGGTTATTTCGTCAGCCTCGAGGGCCAGTTCCAGGCCCAGGAGCAGGCCACCCGGCTGATCGCTCTGCTCTCGCTGGTGTCCCTGGCGCTTATCTTCATGGTGCTCTACAGCCGCTACCGCTCGACGCGCCTGGCGCTGATGATCATGGGCAACATCCCCATGGCCCTGATCGGCAGCGTGGCGGCCATGTGGCTGGCCGGCATCAGCCTGTCGGTGGCCTCGCTGGTCGGCTTCATCACCCTCACCGGCATCGCCACGCGCAACGGCATCCTGAAGATCAGCCACTACATCAACCTGTGCAAATTCGAGGGCGAGCACTTCGGCCAGGCGCTGATCGTGCGCGGTTCGCTGGAACGCCTGACGCCGGTGCTGATGACCGCCCTGGTGGCCGCCTTCGCCCTGCTGCCGCTGCTGTTCGCCGCCGACGCGCCGGGCAAGGAGATCCTGCATCCGGTGGCCGTGGTGATCTTCGGCGGCCTGGTCAGCTCGACCCTGCTGGATACCCTGCTGACGCCGCTGATGTTCTGGCTGTACGGCGAAAAACCCCTGACCGCCTTGCTGGCCGAACGGGACGACGAGGCATTTTGATGAACCACTTGAACGCCAACCGAGGAAAAATACCGATGAAAAGCCAACTGCTCGCTCTGCTCTGCTCCAGCCTGTTCAGCCTGCCGGTCCTGGCCCATGGCACGCTGGAAGCGGCCCACGGCGGCGTGATCGTCGAAGGCAAAGCCATCACCGCCGAGCTGGTCGCCAAACCCGAGAACCTGGAGGTCTACCTGAGCAACCATGGGGAGCCGATGAACGCCCAGGGCGCCAGCGGCGAGGTGTTGCTGCTGAGCGGGGGCCAGAAGGCCACGGTGAAACTGGCTCCGGTCGAGGGCAACCGCCTCAGCGGCAGCGGCGACTATCAACTGGCCCCCGGCGCCAAGGCCATCGTCAAACTGAGCGTGCCGGGTGCGGCCGACGAGCAGCTGCGTTTCAGCCTGCCATAAGGTGATTTGCGCCCTAGCTCATCCCATGAGTCCATGTATGGATCAGCTCCAGCGTAATCCGGCGGGCATGTTTCCCGGATTACGCCCCAGGCTACGAGGCTACGGACACCTGGGGCCGGCAAACGCAGCCGACAGCTTAGCCGGTTGACTGTTAGCTGGTTATTCGCCCCCCAGGATGCAAAAAGGCCGGTCAGCGACCGGCCTTCGTGACGCTGCCCGCGGGCTAGTTGACGCTCAACTTGGCGCGGTTCTTCTCCAGGATGGATTCGCCGATTCCCTTGACCTCCAGCAACTCATCGACCGAGGCAAAGGAGCCGTGAGCCTCCCGATAGGCAACGATTGCCTGGGCCTTGACCTCGCCAATGCCGCTCAACTCGCGCTGCAGCGTGGGAGCGTCGGCAGTATTGAGATTGACCTTGCCGGCCTCGGCCACTTGCACGACCTCGGCTTTGGCCGGAGCGGCTTTGGCGGTTTCGGCGGCGGATGCGGCGAGGGAGGTAGCGGCCAGGACGGCGAACAACAGCGAGGAGAGATAGTTCTTTTGCATAGCGGACATTCCCTGTAAGTAAGACATCGTGAACGGCGCGGTACATCCATGCGCCGCGAGCTACAAGCTAGTCGCTACCGTTGCTTTGTCAAATTCCCCCGAACTTTCACGCCGCCCTCGCTCCCGCGCCAAGGGTCGCCAGCATTTGGCCCTGCCAATCGATTCATACAGACTATTGATCAGTTTAAGAAACGACATTTTCTCAATGAATGCCGACCCACTAACCTGCTGCTCAACGAAGAAACATTCTCATTCGAGGCGTGCCATGCTCAAGACCCTGACCTTTACCCTGATGCACTTCTGCATCGCCTTCGGGGTCACCTATGCGTTGACCGGCAGTGTCGCCGCCAGCGGCCTGGTGGCCGCCATCGAGCCGCTGTGCAACTCGGTGGGCTTCTACTTTCACGAGAAGATCTGGCAGTGCATCGAGAAACGCCCCGGCCGCCAGGCCCAACGCCCGGCTCACGCCTGGCTGCATCACCAGGCCTGAACCTGCGGGCCAGGCGCCGTACGCCATCTATTGCCGAAACCCATTGCGGCACGGCATGCTCGCCAGCACCACTGGCCCAAGGAACGACCATGCCCCGCCTGCATATCCGCACCGCGCAACCTGACGACGTCGCGCTGATCCTGGCTCTGATCGGCGAACTGGCCGAGTACGAGAAACTCAGCGACCAGGTGGTCGCCGCCCCGGAGCAACTGACCGAGCATCTGTTCGGCGAACGCCCCTTCGCCGAGGTGCTGATCGGCGAGGTGGATGGCCAGGCGGAAGGCTTCGCCCTGTTCTTCCACAACTATTCGACCTTTCTCGGCAAGCCCGGGATCTACCTGGAAGACCTCTATGTGCGCCCCACTGCGCGCGGCGCCGGTTTGGGCAAAGCCTTGCTCGGCCGCCTCGCCGGGTTCGCCGTCGAGCGCGGCTGCGGTCGCCTGGAGTGGGCGGTACTGGACTGGAACCAGCCGGCCATCGGCTTCTACCAGCGCCTGGGCGCCGAGCCGCTGGATGACTGGACGCAGTATCGCCTGACCGGCCCGGCGCTGCGCGACCTGGCGGAAAAAGCACTCTGATCGGCACTTGGCCGGCATCCAGTTGTCATAGCCCGAGCATTCAATCAGCACGCTCTCTTCTAAAGGGACTTGGCCATGCCGCTCCTCCATCGCCTCGCCGCCGCTTTCGGCGGCCTCGTCCTCTGTGTGCCGCTGTGGGCGGCCGACATCGATGCGCGCAGCTATGGCTATCCGCTGAGCAACCCATTCGAGGCGACCATCGCCACCACACCGCCGAATTTGCGCCCGGCGCTGCCGGCCGATGCGGATATCGAGCAGGCCGACTACCAGATTAAACTGCGCCCGGAACGCGAGTTCGAGGTGCCGGAAAACTTCTGGCCGGTGACCAAGCTGCGTTACCGCCTGGCCCAGCAGAAAGGCCAGGCGCCGCTGATCTTCATCATCCCCGGTACCGGCGGGCATTACGCCAACAGCACCTCGGAATACCTGAAGAAACTGTTCTACGGCGCCGGCTACCATGTGGTGCAGCTGTCCTCGCCGAGCAGCTACGACTTCATGACCGCTGCCTCGCGCTTCGCCACCCCCGGCTTTACCAGCGACGATGCCGACGACCTGTACCGCGTGATGCACGCCGTGCGTGCGCAACATCCGAAACTGGCGATCAGCGCGTTCCACCTGACCGGTTACAGCCTCGGTGCGCTGCAAGCGGCCTTCGTCAGCCATCTCGACGAAACCCGGCGCGGCTTCAACTTCAAGCGCGTGCTGCTGCTGAATCCGCCGGTCAACCTCTACACCTCGATCAGCAACCTCGACCGCCTGGTGCAAACCCGGGTCGAAGGCATCGACGACACCACCACCTTCTACGAGCTGATGCTGGGCAAGCTGACCCGCTATTTCCAGCGCAAGGGTCACATCGACCTCAACGACGCCATGCTCTACGACTTCCAGCAGTCCAAGGAGCAGCTGTCGGACGAGCAGATGGCCATGTTGATCGGCGCGGTGTTCCGCTTCGCCGCGGCGGACATCGCCTTCACCTCGGACTTGATCAACCGTCGCGGCCTGATCACCCCCGTGGGTATCCCGATCGGCGAGGGCACCAGCCTCACGCCGTTCTTCAAGCGCGCGCTGCAGTGCGACTTCGACTGCTACATCACCGAACAACTGATCCCCATGTGGCGGGCGCGCTATAACGGCGGCAGCCTGAACCAGTTGATCAATCAGGTCAGCCTCTACGCCCTCGAGGATTACCTGAGGAACAGCAGCAAGGTCGCCGTGATGCACAACGCCGACGATGTGATCCTCGGTCGCGGTGACCTGGGTTTCCTGCGCCGCACCCTGGGCGAGCGCCTGACCGTCTACCCCCATGGCGGGCACCTCGGCAACCTCAATTACCGCGTCAACAGCGACGCCATGCTGGAGTTCTTCCGTGGCTAAGCGTTTCACCGCCCTCCTGTGCACCTGCCTGCTCGCCAGCGGCCTGGTCCAGGCAGAACACCAGGTGGATGACGACGGCTTCACGCAACCGCTGCAACACCTGCAGTTCAATCCGCGTCTCGACCAGCGCGAGTTCGAGCGCTCGACGCTCGGCGCATTGAATGTCTACGATCCGCTGGAGTCGTGGAACCGCCGCGTCTACCACTTCAACTACCGCTTCGACCAATGGGTATTCCTGCCGCTGGTGGACGGCTACCGCTACGTCACCCCGACTCTGGTGCAGCACGGGGTGAGCAACTTCTTCAGCAACCTGGGCGATGTACCCAGCCTGCTCAACAGCCTGCTGCAATTCAAGGGCAAGCGCTCGCTGCAGACCAGCGCCCGCCTGCTGTTCAATACCACCCTCGGGGTGGCCGGGCTGTGGGACCCGGCCAGCCGGATGGGCCTGCCGAAACAGAAGGAAGACTTCGGCCAGACCCTGGGCGTCTATGGCGTACCGGCCGGCCCCTACCTGATGCTGCCGCTGCTCGGCCCCGCCAATCTGCGCGACACCGGTGGGCTGGTGGTGGACTTCGGCGTGGAGAGCCAGGTCAACCTGCTCAACGTCGCCGAAGCCAGCGGCAACCACCCGGAGATCACCGCGCTGAAGATGGTCGACCAGCGCGCCATCACCGATTTCCGTTACGGCCAGCTCAACTCGCCGTTCGAGTACGAGAAGCTGCGCTACGCCTATAGCGAGGCGCGCAAACTGCAGATCGCCGAGTGAGCCTGCGCCCAGCGTCACGGATGCTGTGGCCAAGGCGAGGATCTCGCCCCTCTAAATATCGAATAAATCGATTTTTATCCCGCGAATTTCGCAACCATCAATCTGATTGATAGGCATAGCATGGGCATATTCCCACTTGAGGAGGTGCCCGATGAGCCAACTGCGTAGCGTACTCGCCATCCAACCCGGCCAACCCGCGTCCGACGGCGCCGGGGTGCGCCTGAACCGGGTGATCGGCGGCGCCGGGATCGAACGCTTCGATCCGTTCCTGATGCTCGACGAGTTCGGTTCGGACAACCCGGACGACTATATCGCCGGCTTTCCGCCGCACCCGCACCGCGGCTTCGAGACCATCACCTACATGCTCGAAGGGCGCATGCGCCACGAAGACCACTTGGGCAATGTCGGCCTGCTGCAAAGCGGTGGAGTGCAGTGGATGACCGCCGCCCGCGGCATCATCCACAGCGAGATGCCCGAACAGGAACAGGGCGTGATGCGCGGCTTCCAGCTCTGGCTCAACCTGCCGGCCAAGGACAAACTCGGCGATCCAGGCTACCGCGACATTCCCGCCAGCGAGATTCCGCGCCTGACCAGCGCGGACGGCGTCGAGGTGGTGGTGATCGCCGGGCAGTTCGACGACGGCCAGCGGCAACAGGCCGGCGCCGTGCAGCGGCCGCATACCGAGCCGCAGCTGTTCGACCTGCGCCTGCCTGCCGGCAGCCGGATCGCCCCACGCCTGCCGGAGGGCCACCGCGTGCTGCTCTACGTCTACGAAGGCAGCCTGGAACTACCAGGCGAACGCCCACAGCAGGCCGATGCCGGGCGCCTGGTGCGCCTGTCCGACGAGGGCGAATTGCAGTTGCAGAGTGCCAGCGGAGCGCGGGTGCTGCTGATCGCCGGCAAGCCGCTGGGCGAGCCGATCGTGCAATACGGGCCGTTCGTGATGAATAGCCGGGAAGAGATCGAGCAGGCGCTGCGCGACTTTCGCGACGGCGTGCTGGTCTGATCGCGGCGCATGTCCACATACGGATCAGCCCCGGCGCAATCCGGGAGCTGTTGAGCAGGCGGTGAACGTCCCGGATTTCAACCGGGCTACGGGACACAGGGGCGTGGCAGGAGCGGCCCATGGCCTCGATGCTTTTGGCCGGCGCGCGCTATCGCGGCCATGGAGCTGGGCGTCCCCGCCGCTCCTAGGAAATACCCGAGAACCGAAGCGGAATGGGGGCTCAGGCGCTTACTGCGCGTAGCGTCGGTACAGGCCCGGCGGCACGCCACTGCTGTCGGTCGGCTGCCAGGGCCCTTGCGCGCTGGTGGCCCAGCTCCAGCCCTGGTTCCAGCGGTAATAGGTGCGCTCGCGGTAATACAGGTCGCGCGCCCCACCCACTACATAGACTCCAAGGCCGGCATCCCACTGGCTTTGCGCGCCCGGCGGCGGCGCGTAGCGCGGGTGGGACGTGCTCGCCGGCAGCGTGCCGATCGGCGCCGTGCCCTGCACCGCACAACCGGCGAGGCTGGACAGACCGATGGCCAGGACAATCGCAGTCAATCTATTCATGGGTTTTGCCCGTCCGCGCTGTCGATGGTCAAGTTCTGCGGCTCGAGCGTGCTGCTGGCCAGCGGCTGGCTGCGGCCAATCCACTCGCCGGCGGTGGCCGTGCCGCTGCGCGAAATCCGCGCCACCAGCTGCACCTGGGCGAAACCGGAGAGCTTCAGTTGCGGCATCATCGCATCGCTGTCCGACAGGCTGACTTCGGCCGGCAGGTCGGCAACGGTCAGGCGTTTGACCGCCAGCGGCATCGGCGGACCGGACACGGCACGGGCGAAGACGAACACGCTGTCGCTCGGCTGCACTTTGCCCTTCAGTGCCGCGGCCAGGTCGACCCTGACGGTCAGCCGCCCCGTCGTGGCAGGCGCTTGTGCCGTCTGTCCGGGCGCCTGCGGAGCGAGGCGCTCGCGGGCGCGGGCGATGCCGCTCTCGATCGCCAGGCGCGACGGATCCTGCTCCGGCAGCACCGCGACCAAGCGCTCCCAGAAGCCGATGGCGTCCTGGAAACGCCCCTCTTCATAGGCCGCGATACCGAGCAGGCCGAGGCTGGTGACCTCCGCCGGATCGGCCTGCAGCGACTCATCGGTGAGCGCCTGCAACTGCTCGCTCCATTGCTTGTCGCCGGCGAAGTACAGGGCCTGCGCCCATTGGCCGAGCAGCTCCGGCTGGCGCCCGGCGATGCCCACCGCGCGCTCGAAGGCCTTGGCGGCCTCGCCCGCCCGGTCCTGGGCCATATAGGCTCGGCCGAGGAAGTACCAGCCCTCGGCCGACTGCGGATCGGCCTGCACCGTCGCCTCCAGCCGCGCGGTCATTTCCTCGATGCTGCGCGGCTGTTCGGCAAACACCCGCGCCTGCTCGACCTGGTCGATCGCCCCCCAGTACAGGTACAGGCCGTAACCCAGCAGCGGCATCAACAAGGCGACGGCTATCGGCACCTTACGCCCCAGAACGCCGTGCCTGGCGCCCTCCGCGTTCTCGGTGTCGGCGAGCAGCTCGCGCGCGGCCTCGTCGCGGCCGGCTTGCCATTGCGCGTCGCTGAGGGTGCCCGCCTGGCGCTGACTCTCCAGCTCCTGCAGGCGCTCCTGATAGAGGGTGACATTCAGTGCGGTGCGGTCTTCTTCGGCCTGGGCCTTGCGCCCGCGTAGCAGCGGGATCAGCAAAAAACCCAGGGCGGCCAGCAACAGCAGGCCGGCGGACAGCCAGAATTCGATCATCGGTCTTTCTTATCCATGGACGCTTGATTCAACAGGGCGGCGAGGCGTTGCTGTTCATCCGCGGAGAGGCCGTTCTGCGCAGAGGGCCGCTTGCCACGGCGGCGCACCACGATCACCCCGAGCAGCACGAAACCACCGACCAGCAGCGCCGCGGGTCCGTACCAGAGCAGCAGGGTGCGCGCCGTGACCGGTGGTTTGTAGAGCACGAAATCGCCGTAGCGGGCCACCAGAAACTCGATGATCTGCTGGTCGTCCTTGCCTTCCTCGAGCATGCGGTAGATCTCCGCGCGCAGGTCCATGGCGATCGGCGCATCGGAGTCGGCGATGTTCTGGTTCTGGCACTTCGGGCAGCGCAGCTCCTCGACCAGACTGCGGTAGCGCTGGCGTTCCGCCTCGCTGGCGAACTCGTAGGTATCGATGGCCGCCTGGGCGCTGCCGAGCAGAGCCAGCCCCAGGATTGCCGAGCTCAGCAGGCGCTTCATAGTTTTGCCTCGTCGACCAGTTGCTGATAGAGCGGCGCCAACTGCTCGCGCCAGACGCGCTCGTCGATGGTACCGACGAACTTGTGGCGGATGATCCCCTGGGCATCGATGAAGAACGTCTCGGGGGCGCCATAGACCCCCAGGTCGAGGCCCAGGCTGCCCTTGGCGTCCTCGATATTCAGCTGGTAGGGGTTGTGCAGCTCGCGCAGCCACTTCTGTGCCGGCGCGCGTTGGTCCTTGTAGTTGACCCCATGGATGGTCACGCCCATCTGTTTCAGCTGGTTCAGCACCGGGTGCTCGGCGCGGCAGGACGGACACCAGGTCGCCCAGACATTGACCAGGGCCGGCTTGCCCTTGAGGTCGTCGTGGGTCAGGGTCCGCCCCGGCTGGTCCAGCGACGGCAGGGCAAAGGCCGGAAACGGCTTGCCGATCAACGCCGAGGGCAGCTCGGTCGGGTTGAGATAGAGGCCGCGATAGAGGAATAGCGCAACGCCGAGGAATATCGCCAAGGGCACGACCAACAGCAAGCGCCTCATGCCTGCACCCCCGCCATGCCCAGGGCTTCGCGCACCCGGGTCTTGACCTTGATCCGGTAGCGCTTGTCGCTTGCCGCGAGCAGGCCGCCGAGGCTCATCAGCAGCGCGCCCAGCCAGATCCAGCGGACGAACGGCTTGATGTGCACGCGCACGGCCCAGGCGCCATTCTCCAGCGGCTCGCCCAGGGCGACGAACAGGTCGCGGGTGAAACCGGCATCGATGCCGGCCTCGGTCATCACCGACTGCTGCACGCTGTACAGGCGTTTCTCCGGATGCAGCATGGCGATCTGCTCGCCGTCCTCGAGCACCCGCACGGTGCCCTTGTCGGCGGTGAAGTTCGGCCCCTCGTGATGTACGGCGCCGTCGAAGACGAACCGGTAACCGCCCATCTCCACCGAGTCGCCCGGCGCCATGCGCATATCACGCTCGAAGCTGCCGAGGCTGGTGAGGATCACCCCCAAGGCGCAGACCGCCAGGCCGAAATGCGCCAGCTGCATGCCCCAGTAGCTGCGACCGAGGCCCGCCAGGCCTTTGAGCAGGCCCTTGTGGCGGGTCTTGGCATGGATGTCGCGCAACCCGGCCAGCACCACCCAGGCCGCCAGCAGGCAGACCGCCAGCACCGCCCAGTTGAAGTCGCCGATCAGCAGGCCCGCCAGCACGGCAAGGGCCACGCTGCCGAGCAGTACCGGGGTCAACATGCCGAGCAGCCAGCGCAACGGGGTGTCCTTCCAGCGTACCAGCACGCCGACCGCGAGCATCGCCAGCAACAGGCCCATCAGCGGCGCGAACAGCGCGTTGAAATACGGCGGGCCGACCGACAGCTTGGCGCCGGTCAGGGCGTCCAGCACCAACGGGTAGAGGGTGCCGAGCAGGATCATCGCCGCCGCCACCACCAGGATCAGGTTATTCGCCAGCAACAGGGTTTCCCGCGACCACAGGGCGAAGCCGACCTGGCTCCTGACCACCGGCGCGCGGATGGCGAACAGGGTCAGCGAACCGCCGACCACCAGCAGCAGGAACCCCAGGACGAACACCCCGCGCGCCGGATCGGTGGCGAAGGCATGCACCGAGGTGAGCACCCCGGAACGCACCAGGAAGGTCCCCAGCAGGCTAAGGGAGAAGGCGGCGATGGCCAGCAACACGGTCCAGCTCTTGAACACGCCGCGCTTCTCGGTGACCGCCAGCGAGTGGATCAGCGCGGTGCCGACCAGCCAGGGCATGAACGAGGCGTTCTCCACCGGGTCCCAGAACCACCAGCCGCCCCAGCCCAGCTCGTAGTAGGCCCACCAGGAGCCAAGGGCGATGCCGGTGCCGAGGAAGGCCCAGGCGGTGAGGGTCCAGGGCCGCGACCAGCGCGCCCAGGCCGCATCCAGCTTGCCGCCGAGCAAGGCGGCGATGGCGAAGGCGAAGGCCACGGAGAAGCCGACGTAGCCCATGTAGAGCATCGGCGGGTGGATGATCAGGCCAAAGTCCTGCAACAGCGGGTTGAGGTCGCGACCGTCCATCGGACTGTTCGGCAGCAGGCGCGCGAAGGGGTTGGAGGTGACGATCAGGAACAGCAGGAAGCCGACGCTGATCATGCCCATCACGCCCAGCACCCGGGCGAGCATCTCCTCCGGCAAGTGCCGCGAGCCGATCGACACGGCGAAGGTCCAGCCACCGAGGATCAACGCCCAGAGCAGCAGCGAGCCCTCGTGGGCGCCCCACACGGCGCTGAACTTGTAGTACCAGGGCAGCGCGCTGTTGGAGTTGCTGGCCACGTAGGCCACGGAAAAGTCGTCGACCATGAAGGCATAGGTCAGGCACAGGAAGGCGAACGCCAGGAAGGCGAACTGGCCCCAGGCCGCCGGCACGGCCAGGCTCATCCACTGGTGGTCGCCGCGCCAGGCGCCGATCAGCGGCAGGCTGGCCTGCACCAGGGCCAGACACAGGGCCAGGATCATGGCCAGGTGGCCGAGTTCGGGAATCATTGCGCGCCCCCTTGATTGGCAGCGTCATGCTGCTGTTTCATGCCGCTCTGCTCCAGCGCCTGCATGACTTCCGGCGGCATGTAGTTCTCGTCGTGCTTGGCCAGCACTTCATCGGCGATCAGCAGCCCGTCGCCGTCCAGCTTGCCCATGGCAACGATGCCCTGCCCCTCGCGGAACAGGTCCGGAAGGATGCCGCTGTAGCGGATGGTCACGCTCTTCACTCCATCGGTGACCACGAAGTCGGTTTGCAGCGAGTCTCCGGAGCGCTTCACCGACCCCTGCTCCACCAGCCCGCCGGCGCGGATGCGGGTATCCTGCGGCGCCTCGCCGTTGGCGATCTGGGTCGGCGTATAGAACAGGTTGATGTTCTGTTGCAGCGCACTCAGGGCCAGGGCCAGGGCGATACCGACCCCGGCGAGGATCGCCAGGATGATCAACAGGCGCTTCTTGCGGACAGGGTTCACTGTGATTCCTCCCGGCGCAAACGACGCGCCTCGTCTTGCAGGTAGCGGCGCCGTGCCAGGATCGGCAGCAGGGCATTCAAGGCCAGAACCGCGAGGCTGATGCCATAGGACGACCAGACATAGGCGCCGTGGGTGCCCATGGCGAGGAATTCGCCAACCGAGTTGAAACTCATACGCCCCTCTCCACCTGTGCCCGGACCTCGGCCTTCGCCCAACTGCTGCGTTCCTCGCGCTTGAGTACCTCGAGGCGCATGCGCAGCAGCAATACGGCGCCGAAGAAACAGTAGAAAGCCAACACCATGATCAACAACGGCATCCACATCTCGAACGGCATGGCCGGTTTCTCGACCACGCTGAAGGTGGCCGGCTGGTGCAGGGTGTTCCACCACTCTACCGAGTACTTGATGATCGGGATATTGACCACCCCGACGATGGCCAGCACGGCACAGGCCTTGGCCGCGCTGTCGCGGTTGCTGATCGCCTGGCCGAGGGCGATCACGCCGAAATACAGGAACAGCAGGATCAGCATCGACGTCAGGCGCGCATCCCAGACCCAGAAGGCGCCCCAGGTCGGCTTGCCCCAGATGGCACCGGTGAGCAGGGCGATCACGGTCATCCAGGCGCCGATCGGCGCCGCCTGCTGCACGGCGACATCGGCCAGCTTCATCTTCCACACCAGGCCGACGATGCCGGCCACGGCCAGCATGACATAGATCGACTGGGCCAGAAATGCCGCCGGCACATGGATGTAGATGATCCGGAAGCTATTGCCCTGCTGGTAGTCCGGCGGCGCGAAGGCCAGGCCCCAGACCAGTCCGATCGCCAGCAACAGCGCGGCGGCCACCGCCAGCCAGGGCACCCAGCGGCCGCTGATCTCGTAAAACCACTTGGGCGAACCCAGCTTGTGAAACCACGTCCAGTTCATCAGGTTACTCGTCATTTCCCGAGAGAGCGGCGCCACTCGATCCGTAGCCTGGCCGTCCTCAGTCGCACAGTTCTAGATTACTCGCCAACGCTGATGGTGAGACCGGCGGCGATGGCAAAAGGTGTCAAGGTCACCGCCAGCGCGGTGAGGCTGGCCAGCCACAACAGGTGACCGACCGCCGGCAATCCCTGCAGGGCCGCCTGCAACGCCCCGCTGCCGAGAATCAGCACCGGGATGTACAGCGGCAGGATCAGCAGCGCCAGCAGCAGGCCACCGCGCTTGAGCCCGACGGTCAGCGCCGCGCCGACCGCACCGAGCAGGCTGAGCACCGGCGTGCCGAGCAGCAGCGAGAGCAGCAGCACCGGCAGGCAGCGCCCCGGCAGCCCCAGCATCAGCGCCAGCAACGGTGCCAGCAGGACCAAGGCCAAGCCGGAAAACAGCCAGTGTGCCAGCACCTTGGCCAATACCAGAAGAGGCAGGGGGTGCGGCGAAAGGACCCACTGCTCCAGCGAGCCGTCCTCGAAATCGCTGCGAAACAGCCCATCCAGCGAGAGCAGCACGGCCAGCAACGCCGCGACCCAGACCAAACCGGGGGACAGGCTCTGCAGCAACTGGGTCTGCGGGCCGACCGCGAGCGGGAACAGGGCGATGACGATGGCGAAGAACACCAGCGGATTGGCCAATTCGGCCGGACGACGAAACAGCAAGCGCGACTCGCGGGCGACCAGCAGGCTGAAAACGTTACTCATGCGACGCGCTGTCCCAGATCGAGCTCGCGGTAGCTGGCCGGCTTGACCGTCAGCGTGTGATGGGTGGTCAGCAGCACCAGGCCACCGCGCTGGCAGTGCAGCGCCAGGTGGCTTTCCAACTGGGCCACGGCGTACTTGTCGAGCGCGGTGAATGGCTCATCGAGAATCCACAGCGGCGGCCCATCGAGATACAGCCGCGCCAGGGCCACCCGACGCTGCTGGCCGGCCGACAGGGTATGGCAGGGTACGTCCTCGAAACCGCGCAGCCCCACCGCAGCCAGCGCCTGCCAGATGGCTGCACGCTCGGCGGGGCGGTGCAAGGCGCACAACCAGGTCAGGTTTTCTTCGGCGGTCAGCAGGCCCTTGATCCCGGCGGCATGGCCGATCCACAGCAGGTTGCGGGCCAACTCGCTACGCTGCTTGCCCAGGGGCTGGCCATTCAAGCGGATCTCACCGGCGGTGGGGTGCATCAGCCCGGCGAGCAGCCGCAGCAGGCTGGTTTTACCGCTGCCGTTGGGGCCGGACACCTGCAACATGTCGCCCGCCGCCAGACGCAGGTCCAGACGCTCGAAGAGCATGCGCCAGTCCCGCTCACAGGTGAGCGCAACGGCTTCGAGAAAGGGACTGGTCACGGCATGCGTACCTGGAAAGCTGTTCAAGTCGGGAGTGTCGCGGCCGCTATACTGACGCAAGGCCGGCCCGGACGGGGCGGCATTATACATGCCGGACCCAGGCCCCCGCAGTGGGCATTTTCGACAGGTTGTAACCCGCCGATGAGCGAAATCAGCAGCCCCCGCCCTATCCCGCCAACACCGCCGAGCAGCCGTCCCGGTGCGACAGCCAACGACCTGGCGCTGAAGCTGCTGCAACCGCTAGACGGCCTGCTGGCCAGCGGTGAGACGGCCAAGGCCGAGGTGCTCGCACTCAAGGAGGTGGCGCAGAGTTTCCAGCTGTTGCTCAAGCTGACCCTGGACAATGGCCGCCAAGCCACCGTGCACGCCAATAGCCTGCGGCCGCTGGCCGAGGGCACCGCCCTGGCCGTCACCGCGCTGTCGGAAACCCGCCTGGCCATCGCCCTGCAAACCGGCGGCGAGGCGGCGCTGACCAGCCTGGACCTCGAGCAGCTGCCGATCGGCACACTGCTGCAAGGCAAGGTGATCGCTCGCGAACAACTGCTGCAGGGCAAAGCCCAGCAGGCGATCTACAAGGTGCTGGTCAACCTGCTCAACACTCCGCTGGCCGGCAGCAAGCTGGCGCTGGAGACCGCCCTGCCCCTGCCGCTGGGCAGCCTGCTCAGCGCCCAGGTGCAAGGCAGCCAGGCGCTGAATTTCCTGCCGCTCAGCGGCCGTCTGGATCAACTGGAACTGAGCCAGCAACTGGCGACCCAGCAGAATCGCCAGGGCTCGCTGGAGGGGCTGTTCAAGGCCCTGCAAGGTCTACGCGGCCAAGAGGGCATGGACGAAGGCCTGCGCGGCAGCATCGACAAACTATTCGCCGCGCTGCCCGACGCCAGCCAGCTGAGCAACGCCAAAAGCCTCAGCCAGGCCCTGGAAAACAGCGGAGTGCTCCTCGAGAGCAAGCTGCTCGGCGGCCAAGGCAACGCCCTGGCCGCCGACCTGAAAGCCAACCTGCTGCGCCTGATCAGTCAACTGTTGCCCAACCTGCCGAGCGGCGCGCCGCTGGCTGCCGCCAATGCCGGTGCGGTGCTGGCCCAGGCGCTGCCGGCGTTCGCCCGCAATTTGCTGGGCAACCTTGGGCAGACCAGTGCACGCCAGCAGGCACTGGGTTTTCCGCTGCCGTCGCGCTTGCTGCAGGCGCTGGCGGGTGACGGCGATCTGGAAGCCGTGCTGAAACTGGCTGCCGCCGCCGTCTCGCGCCTGCAAACCCATCAACTGTCCAGCCTCGCGCAGAGCCAGGTCGGCCCGGATGGCAACCTGCTGACCACCTGGCAACTGGAGCTGCCGATGCGTAACCAGCAGGAGCTGGTGCCGTTGCAGCTGAAGATCCAGCGCGACGAACCGCAGAAGCCGTCCAACCACGAACAGAAGGAAATGCTCTGGCGGGTCGAGCTGGCGTTCGACCTGGAGCCGCTGGGGCCGCTGCAAGTCCAGGCGCAGCTGGCGCGCGGCAGCCTGTCCAGCCAGTTGTGGGCCGAACGCGCCCGCACCGCCAGCCTGATCGACGTCGAGCTGGGCAACCTGCGTGAACGCCTGACGGCTGCCGGCCTGAATGTCGGCGAGCTGGCCTGCAGCCAGGGCGTGCCACCGCAAGGACCGCGAACCACCCTCGAACAACGCTGGGTCGACGAAACCGCATGAAGAAATCAGCGCCGCGCCAAGCCATCGCCCTGACCTATGACGGGCAGAACGCGCCGAACCTCAGCGCCAAGGGCGATGACGAATTGGCCGAGGCGATCCTGGCGATCGCCCGCGAATATGAGGTGCCGATCTATGAGAACGCCGAGCTGGTGCGCCTGCTGGCGCGCCTGGAACTGGGCGAGGCGATTCCCGAGCAGTTGTATCGCTGCATTGCCGAGATCATCGCCTTTGCCTGGCACCTGAAAGGCAAGTGCCCTCCCGGCTTCGGGCAGGAGCGCGACGACCCGCCGGCGCTGCCCCTGCTCAACGCTCCGCCTCGCTGATGAACGGTATCTCGCCTTCCTGGCCCTTGCCCAAGGGGAAGTCGAGCAGCTGCCAGGCAAAGAAGCCATCGCGGAAATAGAACACCTGCAGGTATCCCCAACTGACCGCCAGGTGCGCCGCCAGGGCACTGTGCGGGCAGACCTCGCTATCGCAATAGATCACCAGGGGCATCTGCCGTGGCCAATGCGGCCGAGCCAGGGCGCCGAAATGATCGGCCAGCTCCAGGTGCATGGCGCCGCGCACATGCCCCCAACCCCACTCCCGCGACGGCCTGATATCGATGAACAAGGCGCCGCGGTCGTACAGGTACTTGGCCTGCAACACATTGACGGTGATCGCTCCCTCCACCATCAAGGGTGCCTCCTGAGCCTGCACCGGCAGCCAGGCAGCCCCACACAACAGCAGAACGAGCAAACCACGCATAGCGACAACCTCCGCCGAACACGCTTGTATTCAGCTTAGGTAGCGCAAAACTGCCAGTTAGGAACGAATTGCGAAGGATCGCCGCAAGTTAAGAACCGCCCGCGCTATATCCGCCCAGCCGCGGGGAGCTCAGGGCTTCTGCGGCTTGGGCCGGTGCAGCTTGCTGACCAGCTCCGCTTCGGCCTGGGTCAAGCCGCAGGACTGGGTCAGATCGTCGACACTGGCGCCCAGACCGACCAGGCGCGCCGCCTGGGTGAACGACAGGCTGCTCGGGTCACGCTGCTCGATCTGGCTCAGCTTGTCCGGCAGCGGCGCGACGATGCGGCGCAGCTCGTGCAGTTCCTCGCCCATGCGCACGCTGCCGGCCAGGTAGGTATCCAGGCGCTTGCTCAATTCCTTGATCCGCTGATCGCGCGCGGCATCGCGTTCGGCCTGCAACTGCGCGGCATGTCGCTGTTGCAGGGCCAGCCACACACAGGCGCCGATCAGCCCCAGGCAGACCAGCGCGAGTACGCTCAGCGCGATTTCGAGCAACTCAGATGCTCTCCAGCTCGGACCACTCTTCTTCGCTCATCATCTTGTCCAGCTCGACCAGGATCAGCAGTTCGCCGTTCTTGTTGCACACGCCCTGGATGAACTTGGCCGACTCGTCGTTGCCGACATTCGGCGCGGTTTCCACTTCGGACTGACGCAGATAGACGACTTCGGCCACGCTGTCGACCAGGATGCCGACCACCTGCTTGTCCGCCTCGATGATCACGATCCGGGTGTTATCCGTCACCGCTGCCGAGTCCAGGCCGAAGCGCTGGCGCGTATCGATCACCGTCACCACATTGCCGCGCAGGTTGATGATGCCCAGCACGTAGCTCGGCGCCCCCGGCACCGGGGCGATCTCGGTGTAGCGCAGCACTTCCTGGACCTGCATCACGTTGATGCCGTAGGTCTCGTTGTCCAGACGAAAGGTCACCCATTGCAGGATCGGATCTTCGGCACCCTGTGCAGAACTTTTCTTCATGTCCCCAGCCTCATCTTGATCCGCTCGCGGCGGCATACGCGGGTATCCCCCGCTGTGGTTACTTGGTCCAACCATAGGACCGCGCGTACCGCGCGACCCTGCCTGTTTCAGCGCAGCGGCCCATTGCGCATGCGCTTGGCCGCACCGCTGGCGATCAATTCGGCCAACGCCGCCACATCCAGCAAGGCGCACATATGCTCGATCACCGTACCGGCCAGCCAGGGCCGCTGGGTACGCTGGCTGCGCCACTTGATCTCGTCCGGCTGCAAGCGGATCGAACGGCTGACCTGGTGCACCGCCAGCCCCCATTCATAGCCCTGCACGGAAATCACGTACTGCAGGCCCTGGCGAAAATCCTCGCGATAGCGATCGGGCATCACCCAACGCGCGGTATCCAGGACTCTCAGGTTGCCGGCCTGGCACGGCAGTATGCCGAGAAACCAGTCCGGCTGGCCAAATAATGGCGTCAACTCCTGCCCGGCCAGCGGATAAATCGAGCCCAGGCACACCAGCGGCACGGCCAGGGTCAGGCCGGCGACATCGAATAGCAGGCACTCGAACGCGCCCTGCGCCCAATCCGGCCGACCGTCCAGCGGCACCGGCGGCGCGGCATTCGGCTGCACCTCGGACAGCGCCACCGCGCGCGACGGCTCAAGCGGCACCGGCACCGACGGCGCGGCGACCACCAGCGGCGGCAGCTCGGCAATCGGCAGCGGTTCGAGCGGTTTGGGTCGCGGCGCAACGGCTACCCGGCTGGCGTCGCGGAGTTGCTCCTGCAGCACGGCGGCCTCGAACTCGTCCAGGCTGGTGCTCTCGGCCAACTCGACGGCGGCCTCCTGCAGCAAGCCGTCCAGGTAGGACTGCAAGGCCAACTGGGAACGGCTAGCGATGACGACGGGACGACTCATAAATGCGATCCGCGAAAATAACCTGTACAACCTATCGGCCGCAGCGGCGACAGACTTGAGCGACCCCGGGCGACAGCGCTCCTCATCTCACGCCACCTGCGCCGCCAGCTGCTGCGCCAGCAGGTGCTTGAGCAATGCCCGGTAGGCGATCACCCCGCGGCTGCCGGAGTCGAACTGCGAGGGCGTGCGCCCCGCCCGGCTGGCATCGCGCAGGCGCGTGTCGATCGGGATGTAGGCCGGCCACAGGTGTTCCGGGTGAGCATCGCGCAGCAGGCGCAAGGTGCTCAGAGACGCCTGGGTGCGGCGGTCGAACAGGGTCGGCACGATGGTATAGGGCAGCGCCTGCTTGCGCGACCGATTGATCATCGCCAGGGTGCTGACCATCCGCTCCAGCCCCTTGACCGCGAGAAACTCGGTCTGCACCGGAATCACCAGATGCTGGCTCGCCGCCAGGGCATTGACCATCAGCACCCCCAGCAAGGGCGGGCTGTCGATCACCGCATGATCGAACTCCTGCCACAGCTGGGTCAGGCTCTTGGCGATCACCAGCCCCAAACCGCTCTGCCCGGGGGATTGGCGCTCGAGCGTGGCCAGCGCGGTACTCGATGGCAGCAGGCTGATGCGCTCATGGCTGGTCGGCAGCAGCAACTGCTGCGGCAAGCCCTGCGGCACGCCGCCCTGGTGCAGGAACAGGTCGAAATTGCTGTGCTCCAGCGAATCCGGATCGTGGCCGAAATAGCTGGTCATCGACCCGTGCGGGTCGAGATCGACCACCACCACGCGCTTGCCGGCGTCGGCCAGCAGGCCGGCCAGGGCGATGGCGGTGGTGGTCTTGCCGACGCCACCTTTTTGATTGGCTACTGCCCAGACTCTCATGTTCTTCATCCTCCCGGCACGACCCAGGTCCTACCGAGAACAGGCGCCGCCCTAGGGGGTTGGCGACGGGGGATTGACGGCACCCGCTTGCGGGGCCTGCGCTGTAGCCGTCGGTGCAGGTTGCGTGCCAGCGCGCCGCAAGGCGCTATCGGGCCGCGCATTGGCACTGCCGACCCCGCTGACGCTGCGACGCACGTCGAGGTTGCGCGAAACCACCAGGACCACCCGGCGATTACGCGCTCGCCCTTCGGCCGTGGCGTTGTCCGCCACCGGCTGGAATTCGCCATAGCCCACCGACGCCAGGCGCCCCGGGTTGACCCCATCCATGGCGAGCATGCGCACGATGCTCGCCGCCCGCGCCGCCGACAACTCCCAGTTGGTCGGAAACTGCGCGGTCTGGATCGGCAGGTTGTCAGTGAAGCCTTCCACATGCACCGGGTTCTCATAAGGCGCCAGGATTTTGGCGACCTTCTCGATCAGCTCGAACGCGGCATCGTTCGGCACTGCATCGCCGCTGGGGAACAGCAGGCTGGAGCTGAGTTCGATCTCGATCCACAGCTCGTTGCCGCGCACCTTGAGCTGCTCGTTCTGGATCAGCTCGCCAAACGCCTCGCGCACGCTGTTGGCGATGCTCTGCAGAGAGTCCGCGGTCGTCTCCTCATCGACCAGCGAACGGTCCGGCTCGCTGGTTCGCGGCCGCTCCTCGCCCACCGGGATCGGCTTGATCGCGCGCTCCGGCTGGCTGAACACCCCGGTCAGGGTCTCCGAAAGAATCTTGTACTTGCCCTCGTTGATCGAGGAAATCGAGTACATCACCACAAAAAAGGCGAACAGCAAGGTAATGAAGTCGGCGTAGGAGACTAGCCAGCGCTCATGATTCTCATGCTCTTCGTGGTTACGCCGCCGGGCCATTCGTCCGCCCCCCGTCAGTCCATGAAACCTTGCAGTTTCAGCTCGATCGAGCGCGGATTCTCGCCCTCGGCGATCGACAGGATGCCCTCGAGCAGCATCTCCCGGTAGCGCGACTGGCGCATGGCGATGGCCTTGAGCTTGTTGCCCATCGGCAGCAACAGCAGGTTGGCGAAGCCAACGCCGTAGATAGTGGCGACGAACGCCACTGCGATGCCGCTGCCGAGCTTGCTCGGGTCGGCGAGATTGCCCATCACGTGGATCAGGCCCATCACCGCACCGATGATGCCGATGGTCGGCGCGTAGCCGCCCATGCTTTCGTAGACCTTGGCGGCCTGGATATCGCGGCCCTCCTGGGTGTACAGGTCGACCTCGAGAATGCTGCGGATGGCTTCGGGCTCGGCGCCATCGACCAGCAACTGCAAGCCTTTGCGCGCATAGGGGTCGGTCTCGGCATCGGCCACCGCCTCCAGGCCGAGCAGACCTTCCTTGCGTGCGGTCATGCTCCAGCCGACCACATGCTCGATGCCGCCGACCAGATCGATGCGTGGCGGGAAGATGATCCAGCGCAGAATCACCAGGGCGCGCTTGAAGACATTCACCGGTGCCTGCAGGAACGCCGCGCCCAGGGTGCCGCCCACCACGATCAGCGCCGCCGGTCCATTGAGCAGCGCCGTGACATGGCCACCCTCGAGGTAGTTGCCACCCAGGATGGCGACGAACGCCAGGATGACCCCGATAAGGCTCAGTACATCCATGCAGGCACGCTCCCGGTCATTACAGGCAGGCCTCGGCCAGGTGCCGGCCGATGTCGTCGAGCCCGTACACCGCGTCGACCAGATTGGCTTTGACCACCGCCATCGGCATGCCGTAAATCACGCAGCTGGCTTCATCCTGCGCCCACACCTGGCTGCCGCCCTCCTTGAGCAGGCGCGCACCCTCGCGGCCATCGGCGCCCATGCCGGTCAGCACCACCGCCAGCACCTTGTCGCGGTAGGACTTGGCCGCCGAACCGAAGGTGATGTCGACACAGGGTTTGTAGTTCAGGCGCTCGTCGCCCGGAAGAATCCTGATCGCACCGCGCCCGTCGACCATCATCTGCTTGCCGCCGGGAGCCAGCAGCGCCAGCCCCGGGCGCAGCAAGTCGCCGTCCTCGGCCTCCTTGACATTGATCCGGCAGAGCTTGTCGAGGCGCTCGGCAAAGGCCTTGGTGAAGGCCGCCGGCATGTGCTGGATCAGTACGATCGGCGCCGGAAAATTACCCGGCAACTGGGTCAGCACGCGCTGCAGCGCCACCGGCCCGCCGGTCGAGGTTCCAATCGCCACCAGCTTGTAGGCCTTGCGCTTGGGCGCCGCCGTACTGGCCAGTGGAGCCCCCGCAACGGGTGCGGGCGCGCCGAGGTTCGGCCGCCCGAGGCTACTGGCCGCTGTCGGCTTTCCCAGCGTGTTGGCACTCGGCGCTGGTGCAGCAATGGCCGCACCGATGCTGCGGCGATTGCTGCGGGCGATGCTGTGGACCTTTTCGCACAGCAGTTGCTTGACCTTCTCCGGATTGCGCGAGATGTCTTCGAAATTCTTCGGCAGGAAATCCACCGCCCCGGCATCCAGGGCATCCAGGGTGACCCGGGCGCCTTCGTGGGTCAGCGAGGAAAACATCAACACCGGCGTCGGGCAGCGCTGCATGATGTTCCGCACCGCGGTGATGCCATCCATCATCGGCATCTCGTAATCCATGGTGATCACATCGGGCTTGAGCGCCAACGCCTGATCGATGGCCTCGCGGCCATTGGTGGCCGTGCCGACCACCTGGATATTCGGATCGGCAGACAGAATTTCCGAGACGCGCCGGCGAAAGAACCCGGAGTCGTCCACCACCAACACCTTGACAACCATAAACACTCCCAAGCGGCGCGGACCAGGCCGGCGCCGCGAACAATCAGATGCGCCGCGCGTAACGCTTGAGCATGCTCGGCACGTCGAGAATCAGGGCGATGCGGCCATCGCCGGTGATGGTCGCGCCGGACATGCCGGGAGTGCCTTGCAGCATCTTGCCCAACGGCTTGATCACCACCTCTTCCTGGCCGACCAGTTGATCGACGACGAAGCCAATGCGTTGGCTGCCGACCGTAAGAATCACCACATGGCCCTCGCGCTGCTCTTCGTGGGCGGCGCTGCGCACCAGCCAGCGCTTGAGGTAGAACAGCGGCAGCGCCTTGTCGCGCACGATCACCACCTCCTGGCCATCGACCACGTTGGTACGCGATAGGTCGAGGTGGAAGATTTCGTTGACGTTGACCAGCGGGAAGGCGAACGCCTGGTTGCCCAGCATCACCATCAGGGTCGGCATGATCGCCAGGGTCAGCGGAACCTTGATGACGATCTTCGAGCCCTGGCCCTTGACCGAGAACACGTTGACCGTGCCGTTGAGCTGGGAAATCTTGGTCTTCACCACATCCATGCCGACCCCGCGGCCGGACACGTCGGAGATCTCGGTCTTGGTCGAGAAGCCCGGGGCGAAGATCAGGTTGTAGCACTCGAACTCGTTCAGCCGGTCGGCCGCGTCCTTGTCCAGCAGGCCCTTTTCCACGGCCTTGGCGCGCAACACCTCGGCGTCCATGCCCTTGCCGTCGTCGGAGATCGACAGCAGGATGTGGTCGCCTTCCTGTTCCGCCGACAGCACCACCTTGCCGCCACGCGACTTGCCGGCGGCCTCGCGCTCCTCGGGGGTTTCGACACCATGGTCGACGGCGTTGCGCACCAGGTGCACCAGCGGATCGGCCAGCGCCTCGACCAGGTTCTTGTCGAGGTCGGTCTCTTCGCCGACCAGCTCCAGGTTGATCTCTTTCTTCAGCTGCCGCGCCAGGTCGCGGACCAGCCGCGGGAAACGGCCGAAGACCTTCTTGATCGGCTGCATGCGGGTCTTCATCACCGCCGTCTGCAGGTCCGCGGTGACCACGTCGAGGTTGGACACTGCCTTGGACATGGCCTCGTCGCCGCTGTTCAGGCCCAGGCGCACCAGGCGGTTACGCACCAGCACCAGCTCGCCGACCATGTTCATGATCTCGTCCAGGCGCGCGGTGTCGACCCGCACCGTGGTTTCCGCCTCGCTGGCCGGTGTCGTCTTGTCCGCCGCTGCCGGTGCCGGGGCGGCTTTCGCCGGTTCGGCTTTCGCCAGCGGTTTGGCAACGGCTTTGGCCGCTGGCGCCGGCTTTGCCGGCTCAGGCGTGGGCGCCTTGAGCGGCGCGGCCGGTTCGCTGAACTTGCCTTTGCCATGCAGTTGGTCGAGCAGCGCCTCGAATTCGTCGTCGGTGATTTCGTCACCGGCAGCGGCGGCGGGCGGGGCGGCAGGCGTAGCAGCCGGCGCGGGGGCCGCAGGCGCAGCAAACTGGCCCTTGCCGTGCAGCTGATCGAGCAAGGCCTCGAACTCGTCGTCGGTGATTTCATCGCCACCGGCCGTCACAACGCTCGCAGCGCCGCTCGCGAGCGCAGCCTGCGGGGCGAACTGGCCCTTGCCATGCAGCTGGTCGAGCAGCGACTCGAACTCATCGTCGGTGATTTCGTCGCCGCCGGCGGCACTACTGGCCGCCGCCACCGGTGCTTCGTCCAGGGCGTCGAGCAGTTGCTCGAACTCGCTGTCGGTGATGTCGCCGGCCATCGCGGCCTCGACCACAGGTGCAGCGACAGGCTGCGCCTGGGCTGCCCGGGCCGGCTCGGCCAGGCGCGCCAGGGCCGCCAGCAACTCGGGGGTGGCCGCCGTCGGTTCGACGCGTTCGCGCACCTCGCCGAACATGCCGTTGACCGCATCGAGCGCTTCCAGCACCACGTCCATCAGCTCGGAGTCGACGCGCCGCTCACCCTTGCGCAGGATGTCGAAGACGTTCTCGGCGATATGGCAGCACTCCACCAGCTCGTTGAGCTGGAGGAATCCGGCCCCACCCTTGACGGTGTGGAACCCGCGAAAAATCGCGTTGAGCAGGTTCATATCGTCCGGGCGGCTTTCGAGTTCCACCAACTGCTCGGACAATTGCTCGAGAATCTCGCCGGCCTCTACCAGGAAATCCTGGAGGATTTCTTCATCGGCGCCGAAGCTCATAGACGTGCTCCTAAAATCCTAGGCTGGATAGCAGATCGTCGACATCATCCTGGTTGGATGCGACGTCATCACGCTTATCGGCATGAATCTGCGGACCTTCACCACGGGAAGGCTCTTTTTGTTGTTGTTGCTCGGCGCGTAACTGCTCGTGGTCGTGTTCGATGCCGGCAAAACGATCGACCTGGCTGGCCATCAGCACCAGCTTGAGCAGGTTGCTTTCCACCTCGGTGACCAGTTGGGTGACCCGCTTGATCACCTGGCCGGTGAGGTCCTGATAGTCCTGGGCGAGCAGGATGTCGTTGAGATGGCCGGACAGCTTGGCGCTGTCGCGTTCGCTGCGGGCGAGAAACAACTCGATGCGCTTGGCCAGTTCGCGGAAGCCGTCGGCGCCCATTTCCCGGCGCATGAAGCGCCCCCAATCGGCGCCCAGGCTCTGCGCCTCGCTGCCTATGTCGTTGACCAGCGGCGCGCTCTCTTCGACCAGGTCCATGGTGCGATTGGCCGCATTCTCGGTCATCGTCACCACGTAGTTCAGGCGCTGGGTGGCGTCGGCGATTTGCGACACCTCCTTGGCATGCGGTACCCGCGGGTCCAGCTGGAAGTTGACGATGGCGTTATGCAACTCGCGCGTCAGCTTGC
This sequence comes from Pseudomonas benzenivorans, assembly GCF_900100495.1. Lineage (GTDB taxonomy): Bacteria > Pseudomonadota > Gammaproteobacteria > Pseudomonadales > Pseudomonadaceae > Aquipseudomonas > Aquipseudomonas benzenivorans. The sequence goes on along the minus strand of NZ_FNCT01000013.1, from coordinate 101,425 downwards.
CGACTTCGTGGTACAGGCCACGGTCGCGCACCTTGTTGAGATCATTGATCAGTTGCACCGCTTCGCCGAAATTGCCGTGTTCCAGGCTATCCACCAACTGGCGAGCGTGGAGTTTCAGAGTCGACTCGAGGTCGCCCTGAGGGGAATCGTTGTGTTCCATAGCACCCTCGCGGCAGACATCAGCCGTTGACTCGCTCGAAGATTTTTTCAATCTTTTCTTTCAACACCTGGGCGGTGAACGGTTTGACCACATAACCGTTCACCCCGGCTTGTGCGGCCTCGATGATCTGATCGCGCTTGGCTTCTGCGGTGACCATCAGCACCGGCAGGTGCTTGAGGCGGTCATCGGCGCGCACCGCACGCAACAGGTCGATGCCGGTCATGCCCGGCATGTTCCAGTCGGTCACCAGGAAATCGAAGCTGCCGCTCTGCAGCATCGGCAACGCGGTGGTGCCGTCGTCGGCTTCTGCGGTGTTGGTGAACCCCAAGTCACGCAGGAGGTTCTTGATGATCCGTCGCATCGTTGAAAAGTCGTCAACGATGAGGATTTTCATGTTCTTGTCCAAGTCGACCTCCGTACAGTCCCAAACGGACCCAGCACCTGGGTACGCCTTCAATCGTGAAACCGGCCTGGCTGGCCGTTGCAGAACCGCGGCTTTTCCGCCAACGGCCCGCTCGTTTAATCGTTCAGCGTGCGCGCCACTCACTCAGGCGTGCCCGCAAGCGCGCGGCACACTGGCTATGCAACTGACTGACCCGCGATTCGCTGACCCCCAGGACCTCGCCAATTTCCTTGAGATTCAACTCTTCGTCGTAATACAGCGCCAACACCAGGCGCTCACGCTCGGGCAAGTTGGCGATGGCGTCGGCCAACGCCTTCTGGAAGCGTTCATCCTCCAGGTCTCGCGAAGGTTCTGGGTGGGTGGAGCTGGCGTCTTCGTGCAGGCCACCCTGTTCGCCGTCCTGCAACAGGTCGTCGAAGCTGAACAAGCGGCTGCCCAAAGTGTCGCCAAGAATGCCGTAGTAATCCTCGAGACTCAATTGGAGTTCGGCCGCAACCTCTTGATCTTTAGCGTCGCGACCGGTTCTCGCCTCGATTACCCGGATCGCGTCGCTGACCATGCGGCTGTTGCGGTGTACCGAACGCGGCGCCCAGTCGCCCTTGCGCACCTCGTCGAGCATCGAGCCGCGAATGCGGATGCCGGCGAATGTCTCGAAACTCGCGCCTTTGCTGGAGTCGTATTTCTTCGCGGCTTCGAGCAGGCCGATCATCCCCGATTGGATCAGATCGTCCACCTGCACGCTGGCCGGCAAGCGCGCCAACAAGTGGTAGGCAATACGCTTGACCAGGGGCGCGTAGCGCTCGATCAATTGATATTGGGAGTCCCGTGCCTGTGCCTTGCTGTACATACGGAGTCCAGGGGCTGCTGTCATACCGCGGCATCCGCGGTCGGTTGCTGAACCAGACGCTCGACGAAAAACTCCAGATGGCCGCGCGGGTTGGCCGGCAACGGCCAGGCATCGACCTTCTGGGCGATCGCCTTGAACGCCAGGGAGCACTTCGAGCGCGGGAATGCTTCGTAGACCGCACGCTGCTTCTGCACGGCCTTGCGCACCGATTCGTCATAAGGCACCGCGCCCACGTATTGCAACGCCACATCGAGGAACCGGTCGGTAACCTTGGTCAGCTTAGCAAAGAGGTTGCGGCCTTCCTGCGGGCTATGCGCCATATTGGCCAACACGCGGAAACGATTCATGCCGTAGTCGCGATTGAGCAACTTGATCAGCGCGTAGGCATCGGTGATCGAGGTCGGTTCGTCGCACACCACCACCAACACTTCCTGGGCCGCGCGGACGAAGCTGACCACCGAGTCGCCGATCCCCGCCGCGGTATCGACGATCAGCACGTCGAGGTTCTCGCTGATGTCGCTGAAGGCCTGGATCAGCCCGGCGTGCTGCATCGGCGTCAACTGCACCATGCTCTGGGTGCCGGAGGCGGCGGGCACGATGCGCACGCCCCCCGGGCCCTGCAGCAACACGTCGCGCAGCTCGCACTCGCCGCTGATCACATCGGCCAGGGTGCGCTTGGCGGTCAGGCCGAGCAGCACGTCGATGTTGGCCAGGCCCAGGTCGGCATCCATCAACATCACCCGCCGACCGAGGTCGGCCAGCGCCAGCGCCAGATTCACCGACACATTGGTCTTGCCGACGCCGCCCTTGCCGCCGGTCACCGCAATCACCTGAACGGGATGCATACCCATGTTATCTACACACCTTGTCTGACTTCGACTGGAACCCCGTGGCTACCCGTGCTGCGCCGATCAGCGCCCAGCCACGCATCGCCCCATGTCACAAAACCGCTGCCGTAGCAGCCACTAGCCGGCGCGCCGCGCCGGATGTTGATAGAGCCCGGCAAACATCTCGACCATCACCTCTTCGCTCGGATCATCCGCGGCTTGCAGGCCCACGGCACGGCTCACCAACTGATGACTGCGCGGCACCTGCAGATCGTCCGGGATCCGCGGCCCATCGGTCAGATAGGCTACCGGCAGACGCTGGCCAATAGCCAGACCTAAAACCTCGCCCAGGCTGGTCGCCTCGTCCAGCTTGCTCAGGATGCAGCCGGAAAGACCGCAGCGCTTGTAGCTGTGATAGGCCGCCTTGAGCACCTGGCTCTGGCTGGTGGCCGCCAATACCAGGTAATTCCTGGCCTTGACGCCACGGCTGGCCAGGGCCTCCAGTTGCATGCTCAGGGCCGGATCGTTGGCCGGCAGCCCGGCGCTGTCGATCAACACCACCCGCTTGCGCGCCAGGGGCGCCAGGGCCTGGGTCAGCGACTGGCCGGGATCGACCAGGGTCACCGGGACATTGAGGATCCGCCCCAGGGTCTTCAGTTGCTCCTGGGCGCCGATCCGGTAGCTGTCCAGGCTGACCAGGGCGATGTTCTGCGCACCGTACTTGAGTACGTAGCGCGCCGCCAGCTTCGCCAGGGTGGTGGTCTTGCCCATGCCGGCCGGACCGACCAGGGCGATCACCCCACCCTCTTCCAGCGGCTCCTGCTGCGGCGTTTGAATCGCATGGGCCAGATGCGCCAGGAGCATGCGCCAGGCCTGACGCGGCTCGGCGACATTCGCCACGCGCTCGAGCAGGACCCGCGCCAGCTCGGCGGGCAAGCCCATGCGCTGCAGGCGCCGCCACAGGTTGGCTTGCTGTGGACGGCGGTCCTGCATCTGCCCCCAGGCCATCGAGCCCAGCTGCACTTCGATCAATTCACGCAGGCCGTGCAACTCGGAGCGCATGGCCTCCAGCGCGCCCTGCTCGGTTGCCGCGGCGACCAGCGCCGGCGCCTTGTGCGGAGCGGCAAGCAGGCTGTCGGCCGGCCGGCTCGGCTCTTCGCCAAAAAGCTGGCGATCCTTGCCGGCGTCGCCTTGCGCGCGCGTGGCCAGTTCGGCCTGGGCCGCGGCGATGCGCGTCTGGGTCTTGCGCAGTTCGGCCTCGAGCGCCGGGTTGGGCTGGCGTGCCGGCGCGGCGGGGATCTGGTAATCCAGCGCGGCGGTCAGTTCGACACCGCCGGCGACCCGGCGATTACCGATGATCGAGGCATCCGCGCCCAGCTCATCGCGGACCAGCTTCATGGCTTGACGCATATCGGCGGCGAAAAAGCGTTTGACCTGCATGGCCTGTAACCTCGGTTAGTTCTGCCCCACCGTCGCGACGATGGTGACCTGCTTGTTGTCCGGTATTTCCTGGTAAGCCAGCACGTGCATGCTCGGCACTGCCAGCCGCGCGAACCGCGAGAGCATCGCCCGGACCGGGCCGGCCACCAGCAGGATCACTGGCTTGCCGAGCATTTCCTGGCGCTGCGCCGCATCCACCAGGGAACGCTGCAGCTTCTCGGCCATGCCGGGCTCCAGGAGGATGCCATCCTCGGAGCCCTGACCGGCCTTCTGTAGGCTATTGAGCAATATCTGTTCCAACCTCGGCTCAAGGGTGATCACCGGCAGCTCCGGCTCTAGTCCCACGATGCTTTGCACGATGGCGCGGGCCAACGCGACGCGCACCACCGCGACCATCGCGGCGGGATCTTGACTCTTGGCCGCGGCGTTGGCGATGGCTTCGGCGATGGTGCGGATGTCGCGCACCGGCACCTGCTCCTGCAACAGCGCCTGCAGCACCTTGAGCAGGGTCGACAGCGACACCAGGCCGGGCACCAGCTCCTCGGCCAGTTTCGGCGAGCTCTTGGCCAGCAGCTGCAGCAACTGCTGCACTTCCTCGTGGCCGAGCAGCTCATGGGCGTGCTTGTGCAGGACCTGGTTGAGGTGGGTGGCGACCACGGTGCTGGCGTCGACCACGGTATAACCCAGCGACTGCGCCTGGTCGCGCTGGCTCGGGTCGATCCACACGGCCTCCAGGCCGAACGCCGGATCCTTGGCGGCGACCCCGTTGAGGCTGCCGAACACCTGGCCCGGGTTGATCGCCAGCTCGCGGTCCGGATAGACCTCGGCCTCGGCCACGCTGACGCCCATCAGCGTCAGCCGGTAGGCATTCGGTTGCAGGTCGAGGTTGTCGCGGATATGCACCGAGGGCATGAGGAAGCCCATCTCCTGGGAGAGCTTCTTGCGTACCCCCTTGATCCGCGCCAGCAATTGCCCGCCCTGGTTGCGGTCGACCAGCGGGATCAGCCGGTAGCCGACCTCCAGGCCGACCATGTCCACCGGCGTGACGTCGTCCCAGCCGAGTTCCTTGACCTCCTGGGCACGCTGGGCCGGAATCAGCTCCTGCTGGCGCTGGACCTCCCTGACCTCTTCTTCCTGGACCTTGCGCTGCTTGTTGGCGATCCAGTAGGCGGCGCCGGCGGCAACCAGGCCGAGGCCGATAAAGGAGAAATGCGGCATGCCCGGCACCAGGCCCATGGCGATCATGATCGCCGCCGCCACCGCCAGGGCGCGCGGCGAGGCGAACATCTGCCGGGTGACCTGGGCGCCCATGTCTTCCGAAGTGGAGACCCGGGTGACCATGATCGCCGCCGCGGTGGACAGCAACAGCGAGGGGATTTGCGCGACCAGGCCGTCACCGATGGTCAGCAGGGTGTAGATACGCCCGGCGTCGGCGAAGCTGAGGTCGTGCTGCAAGATACCGATGGCGATGCCGCCGATCAGGTTGATGAACAGGATCAGCAGGCCGGCGATGGCATCACCACGGACGAACTTGCTGGCACCGTCCATCGAGCCGTAGAAGTCGGCCTCCTGGGCCACCTCGGAACGGCGCTTCTTGGCTTCCGCCTGATCGATCAGGCCGGCGTTGAGATCGGCATCGATGGCCATCTGCTTGCCGGGCATGGCGTCCAGGGTGAAACGCGCGCTGACCTCGGAAATCCGTCCGGCGCCCTTGGTGACCACCACGAAGTTGATGATCATGAGGATGGCGAACACCACGATACCGACCACATAGTTGCCGCCGATCACCACCTCGCCGAAGGACTGAATCACCTTGCCGGCCGCGTCGTGGCCGTCCTGTCCGTGCAGCAACACCACCCGGGTCGAGGCGACGTTGAGCGCCAGGCGCAGCAAGGTCGCCGCCAGCAGGATGGTCGGGAACACGGCGAAATCCAGCGGCCGCAGGGCGTAGATGGCGACCAGCAGGACGACGATGGACAGGGCGATGCTGAAGGTGAACAGCACGTCGAGGAGGAACGGCGGAATCGGCAGCATGACCATGCCGAGCATGACCAGCAGCAGCAGGGGGATGCCCAGGTTGCCGTGGCGCAACCCCGACAGGTTGCTGCGTACGTCCCCGATCATTTGCGAGCGATCTACTGCCACGTCCCTACCCCAGCCGATTCAATCTTTTGACGCTAAAGCGCGTCCCGAGCGGGGTATCGCAAGAAGCATTCCACATACGCCTGAAGCTGCGATTGCGGCTGTAGGGCGGGTGCAACCCGCCCTACTCGTCGCGGCGCAGATCCGGCGGAATCGGCAAGTCCGGCAGCGGCCCGGGGCGCTTGCCCTTGCCGGCCTGGTACTGGCGGATCTGGTAGACGTAGGCCAGCACCTGGGCCACCGCCAGGTACAGGCCGGCGGGGATTTCCTGGTCCAGCTCGGTGGAATAGAACACCGCCCGCGCCAGCGCCGGCGACTCCAGCAGCATGACCTTGTGCTCCTGGGCGATCTCGCGAATCTTCAGCGCGGTGAAGTCGCCGCCCTTGGCCAGCAGCACCGGCGCCGAGCCCTTGGCCGGGTCGTACTTGAGCGCCACGGCAAAGTGGGTCGGGTTGGTGATCACCACGTCGGCCTGCGGCACCGCCTGCATCATCCGCCGCTCGGCCATCTCGCGCTGCAACTGGCGGATGCGCGACTTGACCTCGGGCTTGCCCTCGCTGTCCTTGTATTCGTCGCGCACTTCCTGCTTGGTCATCATCAGCTTCTGCTTGTTGTCCCAGAGCTGGAACGGCACGTCCACCGCGGCGATCAGAATCAGCCCGCAGGCCATCCACAGCGCGCTCCAGCCGACCACCTGGGCGGCATGCAGGATCGCCGACTCCAGGGGCTCATGGGCAATCGCCAGCAGGTCGTCGCGATCGGCGGACAACACCGCCAGCGCCACCAGCAGAACCAGCGTGAACTTGGCCAGCGCCTTGAGCAGCTCGACCAGCGCCTTGAGCGAAAACATCCGCTTGAGCCCCGCCAGCGGGTCCATCCGGCTCAGTTTGGGCGCCATCGCCTGGGCCGAGAACAACCAGCCGCCCAAGGCGATAGGGCCGACGATCGAGGCGATCAGCAAGGCCAGAAACAGCGGCAGCAGCGCCTCCAGGGCGATTTTCCCGGAGGCGATCAGCCAGATGGCCATGCTCCCTTCATCCATGATCGCCTCGCGCGGCAGGGAAAAGCTGCCGCGCATGATCTCCAGCAGCCGATTGGCCAAACCGCCGCCAGAGGCCAACAAGCCACCGGCCCCCGCCAGCATCACCGCCAGGGTATTGAGTTCGCGGGAACGCGCGATCTGGCCTTTTTCGCGGGCCTCACGTCGGCGTTTCTCCGTGGGTTCCTCGCTTTTATCGGCGCCGCTTTCAGACTCTGCCATACCGCCCTACCTAAGACGCCCGCGCCATTTCGCGGAGCAGTTGCAGGGCCTCGCTGGCGAGCACCTGATACTGCGTGAGGATGTCCGCCATGCCGACCCAGACGATCGCCAGCCCCAGCACCAGGGTCAGCGGAAAGCCGATGGAGAAGATGTTCAACTGCGGCGCCGCACGGGTCATCACGCCGAACGCCAGGTTGACCACCAGCAGCGCGGTGATCGCCGGCAACACCAGGATCAGCGCGGCGCCGAGCACCCAGCCCAGCTTGCTGGCCAGCTCCCAGTAGTGCTCGACCAGCAGGCCGCCGCCGACCGGCAGGGTCACGAAGCTCTCGGCGAGCACCTCGAACACCACCAGATGGCCATTCATGGCGAGAAACAGCAGGGTCACCAGCATCAGGAAGAACTGCCCGACCACCGGCACCGACACCCCGTTGGTCGGGTCGACCATGGAGGCGAAGCCCAGGCCCATCTGCATCGAGACGATCTGCCCGGCGATCACGAAGGCATGGAAGAACAGCTGCAGGGTGAACCCGAGCATCACCCCGACCAGCACCTCCTGGGCGATCAGCATGAAGCTTCGCAGGCTCAGCGCATCGAGCTGCGGCATGGCCGGCAGGGTCGGCGCCAGCACCAGGCAGATCGCCAAGGCGAGGTACAGGCGCACCCGCACCGGCACCAGTTGGGTGCCGACGATCGGCATGCTCATCACCAGCGCGGCGATGCGAAACAGCGGCAGCAGGAAGCTGCTGACCCAGCCGCCGATCTGCGCATCGCTCAGCTCCAGCATGTCAGCCGATCAGCATCGGAATGTTCATGATCAGGGTCTGCGTGTACTCCATCAGCTCGCGCACCAGCCAGGGCCCGGCGAAGATCAGGGTGAGCAGGATGACCAGCAGACGCGGCAGGAAGCTCAGGGTCTGTTCGTTGATCTGCGTGGCGGCCTGGAACATCGCCACCAACAGGCCGACCAGCAGGCTCGGGACGACGATCGTGGCGACGATCAACGCGGTCAGCCAGAGCGCCTCGCGAAACAGATCGACGGCAACTTCGGGCGTCATGCTCAAGTCCCTCCGAAGCTGGCGGCCAGGGTGCCCATGATCAGCGCCCAGCCATCGATCAGGACGAACAGCATGATCTTGAACGGCAGCGAGATGATCAGCGGCGAGAGCATCATCATGCCCATGGCCATGAGGATGCTCGACACCACCAGGTCGATGATCAGGAACGGGATGAAGATCATGAAGCCGATCTGGAACGCGGTCTTCAGTTCCGAGGTGACGAATGCCGGGATCAGGATGGTCAGCGGTGCGGCGTCCGGCGTGAGGATATCGCTGCGCTTGGACAGGCGCACGAACAGCTCCAGATCGCTTTCGCGGGTCTGCGCCAGCATGAAGTTCTTGATCGGCCCCTCGGCCTTGGCGATCGCCTCCTGGGCCGGCAACTGCTCGTTGAGGTAGGGCTGCAGCGCTTCGCGGTTAATCTGCTCGAACACCGGCGCCATGATGAACAGCGTGAGGAACAGCGCCAGGCCAATGAGGATCTGGTTCGACGGTGTCTGCTGCAGGCCGAGGGCCTGGCGCAGGATGGAGAACACGATGATGATCCGGGTGAAGCTGGTCATCAGCATGACGAAGGCCGGAATGAAGCTCAGCGCCGTCATGATCAGCAGGATCTGCAGGTTGACCGAGTACTCCTGCTGGCCGGCGGCGTCGGTGCTCAGGGTGATCGCCGGGATCGACAGCGGGTTGTCGGCGGCAAACGCCAGGGGGGCGACCAGCATCAACAGGAGAACCCACAGCGGGCGCAACGCGCTCATCAAGACTTGTCCTTCTGATCCTTGCCCAGCAGCTCCATCAGGCGCTGGGCGAATTCCGCCGAGGCCGGCTCGCCATCGGGCAGGTGCACCGGCTCGCTCATGACATGCAGCGCGGTGATGCGCCCCGGCGTCAGGCCGAGCAGGATCTGCTCGCCGCCGACCTGCACCAGCACCAATCGATCGCGCGGACCGAGGGCCTGGCTGGCCACTATCTTGATCACCTGGCCGCCGCGCGGGCCGATCTGCTGCACCCGGCGCAGCAGCCAGGCCAACAGGAAAATCAAGCCGATCACCAGCAGCAAGCCGAGCAGCAGCTGCACCAGTTGCCCGGCGATGCCGCCACTGGCCAGCGGGGTGGCCGCTTGCGCCGCCGGCTCGGCCGCAAGCACAGTCGCGGGCAGCGCCAATAGAATGCCGAGGAGCCTCATCTCAGCGCAGCTTCTTGATGCGTTCGCTCGGGCTGATCACGTCGGTCAAGCGGATGCCGAACTTCTCGTTGACCACCACCACCTCGCCGTGGGCGATCAGCGTGCCGTTGACCAGCACGTCCAAGGGCTCGCCGGCCAGCCGGTCGAGCTCGATCACCGAGCCCTGGTTGAGCTGCAACAGGTTGCGGATGGTGATGTCGGTGTTGCCGACCTCCATGGAGATCGACACCGGGATATCGAGGATCACATCGAGGTTAGGCCCCTCCAGGTTGACCGGCAGATTGCCCTTGGGCGCACTGCCGAACTCCTCCATCGGCGCACGCGGCGCGGCGGGTTTGCTCACGCCGCCGGCGAGCATGGCATCGATATCGTCCTGGCCGGCGACATCGCCGGACTCGGACAGGGCCGCCGCCCACTCGTCGGCCAGCGCCTGCTCCTCGGGGGAGGTGATTTCATTTTCGTCGGCCATCGTTGGTCCTCGGCTGGCTTGTCATGGGTTAGGCGGGCGCAACGGCGTTTCAGCGCTCGCTCAGCGCTGGCGCTCGATCGGATCCAGCACCTGCAGCGCCAGATTGCCCTTGTGCGCACCGAGCTTGACCTTGAAAGCCGGCACGCCGTTGGCACGCATGATGATGTTGTCGGGTATGTCCACCGGTATCACGTCGCCCGGCTGCATGTGCAGGATGTCCCGCAGTTTCAGCTGCCGCCGCGCCACGGTGGCGCCCAGCGGCACGCTGACGTCGAGGATGTCTTCGCGCAGGGACTTGATCCAGCGCTCGTCCTGATCGTCGACATCGGACTGGAAGCCGGCATCGAGCATCTCGCGGATCGGCTCGATCATCGAGTAGGGCATGGTGATGTGCAGGTCGCCGCCACCGCCGTCCAGTTCGATGTGGAAGGTCGACACCACTATGACTTCGCTGGGGCTGACGATGTTGGCCAGGGCCGGATTGACCTCCGAGTTGACGTACTCGAAGTTGATGTCCATCACCGCATGCCAGGCTTCCTGCAGGTCGACGAAGGCCTGGTCGAGCACCATGCGCACCACCCGCAACTCGGTCGGGGTGAACTCGCGGCCCTCGATCTTGGCGTGGCGGCCATCGCCGCCGAAGAAGTTGTCGACCAGCTTGAACACCAGCTTGGCATCCAGGATGAACAGCCCGGTGCCGCGCAGCGGCTTCATCTTCACCAGGTTGAGGCTGGTCGGCACGTACAGCGAATGCACGTACTCACCGAACTTCATCACCTGCACGCCGCCCACCGCCACGTCCGCCGAACGGCGCAGCAGGTTGAACATGCTGATACGGGTATAGCGGGCGAAGCGCTCGTTGATCATTTCCAGGGTCGGCATGCGCCCGCGGACGATGCGATCCTGGCTGGTCAGGTCATATTGCTTGACGCTGCCCGGCTCGTCGGCATCCTCGGTTTCCACCAAGCCGTCATCGACGCCATGCAGCAGCGCGTCGATTTCATCCTGGGACAGCAGGTCTTGCACGGCCATGTGGGCCTCCCGGCTACTGCAACACGAGGTTGGTGAACAGCACTTGCTCGACGGCCAACTTGCCCGTCTCCTTCTGCGCCAGCTCCTGCACGCTGGCCGTGGCCTGCTGGCGCAGCATCTCCTTGCCCACCGGGGTGATCAAGGCCTCGAAATCCTGGCTGGAGAACAGCATCACCAGGCGATTGCGCAGCACCGGCATGTGCACCTTGAGCGCATCGAGCGCCGCCTGGTCGCGCGCCATCAGGGCCACGCTGACCTGCATGTAGCGCGCCCGCCCCTTGTGGTTGAAATTGACCACGAAGGCCGGCGCCAGTTCTTCGTAAATCGCCACTTGCTTGACAGGCGCCGCCGCCGCGACCGGCTCCGCCTCGGCGGCGTGGTCGGCGGCACCCTTGTTGAGGAAGAACCAGGTGCCGCCGACCGACAGGCCGATCGCCAGGAGCAGGGCCACGGCAATCAGGATGATGAGTTTCATTTTGCCGGCCGGTTTCGCCTCGGCGCTTGCCGATTCGTCCGGCGCGTCTTTCTTAGCCATGCCAATAATCCGTCACTGATCGGAGTTCTATCCGCGTTCAAAGGGGTGGGAGCAAGGGTTATGCCAGCTTGTAGACGGCCGCGGCTCCGCTTATCTGCCCTGGCGCTTGCCAGCCCTCGCGCACACGCCGCTCGAGCCGCTCGACGCCGCCTGCCGGGCAACAGCGCAACCGATCGAGTCTGCGCCGCGCCGATGGCCAGCGGGTATACCAGGCTCGCCCTTTGCTGTCACCCGAAAACGCTCGTGCCCGGCTCCGTTGCCGGGGTCGGGCGCGCCGCAGTTTAGGGCGACTGCAGTGCCGGCGGCCGGCCCGGAATGACCGTCAACGGCGAGATCTCCCGGCCGACTCTTCGGCGGCTATCAGGCGTAGTAGTCGACCATACCGCGCGCCCCGCTCAACGGGCTGCCTTTCAGCTCGACGCTGCTCGGCGCAAGCTCCTCGTCGCCGCTAGCGAGCAGTGCCTGGCCGCTACCGCCGCGGCCCTTGCCATCCCCCTCCTGGCCCTGCCAGCCACGACTGAGCGACTGATCGGAAACGCTCACGTCCAGCAGGTTCATGCCTTGCTGGGTGAACAGCTCGCGCAGGCGGTGCATTTGCCCTTCCAGGGCTTCGCGCACCCCGGCGTTGGCACTGGCGAAGCTGACCTGGGTTTGCTCCTGGTTCAGGCTGATTCGCACTTCCAGGCGCCCCAACTCGGCCGGATCGAGTTGAATCTCGGCGGACTTGAGGTTCTGGCTGGACAACCACATCACCCGATCCACCACCTCCTCGCCCCACCCGCCCTGCTGCATGGGCACCGGCTGGCCCGGGATCAGCCCGGCCCGCACTGCCTGCGGGACTGGTGCGCTTTGCTGGGCCTGCGCCTGGCTCGCCGCCCCGAGCTTGCTGACGAAGTTCTCCGGACGCGTGTCGGCGACGCTTTCCTTGAGGGCCTCCAGGCCCTCCGCCGTCAGCTCGATCAGCGGCACCTCGGCCGCCTCGCCGGCCTCGCCTTGCGCCTGTTGCAGGCCCATGGCGAGCATGCTGCTGGCAAAGCCCTGCCCGCCGCCGAGCGCCGCTTGCGTGGCCGGGGTGCCCGGCGCGCCCTGCTCGGCGGCCGCGGCCTTGGCCTTGGCGCCCAGCTCCAGCGCCATGCGCACGGCCGGCAACTGGTTCAACGCATCCAGTTCGGGATCGAAGCTCGCCTCGCTCAGGCTGGCCGGCCCGGAGCCGAGCAGGCTGCCGGCCGGCGCTACCGGCACTGCCGCATCCCCCTCCGGCTCGAGGCTTGGCGCTTCGGCTTCCAGCGGCGGCTGACCGCCCAGGCCCAGCAGCCCCAGCGGATCGAGGGCCGGTTCGTCCAGCGGCGGATCGCTCGGCAAAGGCTTGCCGCTATCGGCAAGCGCTGGCTGCTCGACGGCAGCATCGGCCGGCGGCTCTTGCGCCTGTTGCGGCTCGGCGCTCGACTCGCGGCCGGGTTTGGCCGCTTCGTCGCTACGCTCTGCGGCTTTCGCCTGGCGCTCCTTGGCATATACCTGGGCGAAACTCGCAGCCTCGTTGTTACGGGGCTCGGGCGCTTTCGCCTGGGCTTTGCCCGCAGGGGCTTTCGGCCTTATCTCAGGTGCCGACCTGAGGAGCGGATCGGGGGCAACGGACATGGATATTCTCCGTTCGGGGTGGGTCGTGGCGGAGAATCTGCAAAGGCTGGGCCAAGTTCGCTGAAGCCGCCAATAGATCGCCGCCGAGCAGGCCCGGCGCGGCCTGCGCTCAACGCCGATAACGCTGGCGCTCGGACTTGAGCAGGATGCGCACGATGGCGAACTCGCGCTCGATCTGTTCGATCAACTCGGGGGCCTCGGCCAGCAACTCGCGGCGGCCGACCTCCTCCAGTTGCTTGCACAGGCCGGCGAGCAGGCTGGCGCCCATATTGCTGCAACTACCCTTGAAACTATGCGCAGCCAAACGCAGGCCTTGCCCATCGGTCGCCTGCTCGGCCAGACGCAACAGGCGCAGGCGCTCTTCGGAGTCCGCCAGGAAGGTATCCAGCAGCACCGGATACTCGTCTTCCATGACGTCCTGCAAGGCAGCCAGTACCGTGCTGTCGAGATGAATATCGGCCATCGGCTCACTCCCTGATCAGAAGGCGCTGGATTATGCCCCAGCCTGCCAGCAGAACTCCACGCTGACCCCCCGCCCATCCGCCGGCCAGGTGCAGCGCTCGCTCAACTGGCGGACCAGGGCCAGGCCGCGCCCGCAGAGGCTGTCCAGCGCCAATTGCTGCTCCAGGATCGCCCTGCCGTCGAACCCCGGACCGCTGTCTTCGACTCGCACGATCAACCGCCCGCCGCCCGGCTCCGGTAGCACGCTCAGGTGGAAACGCACATACCCCTCGCCCAGCCTGGCCAGGCGCGAGCTGCGTTGCCGGTAGTACTCGGCGAAGCCCTCGGCATCGCATTTCAAGGTCGAGTCCAGGCCCAGCACCCCATGCTCCAAGGCATTCGAGTACAGCTCGGCGAGCACGCTGTAGAGCGCCCCACCCTGCGGGCGCAGCCCCTGCACCTCGAGCAGCAGCTGCAGGAGGAACGGCAGCGGATTGAAACGGCGCAAGGTTTCGCCGCGGAACTCGAAACTTGCCGACCAATCCAGCGGACTGCCCTGCCCGCTACCGGCGAAGGCCAACGGCGGACGGCTCAGGGCGCCCTCCTCGACCAGGCTGACCTCGACCAGGCTGACATCGTCCTGCGGCTCGCCGCGAAAGTGCGCCAGCGCCTGCTGAATCTCGGCGAACAGCCGCGCCGGCTGACGGTTAGCGGCAAACACCTCGTGCAGGCGCGCCTCGCCAAACAACTCGCCCTGCTTGTTGCAGGCCTCCAGCACGCCATCGGAGAGCAGGAAGATCCGGTCGCCCAACTCCAGCGGGTAGACCTCGTAGGCGTCGTTGAACGCCGCGGGCTCCAAGACCCCCAGCGGCAGGTGCCGCGATATCAGTGGAACCCGCGCGCCGCCAGCGGCACGCAGCAGGTAACCGTCCGGCAAGCCGCCGTTCCAGACCTCCACCACCCGACGCTGGAAGCTGATATTGAGCAGCGTGGCGCAGCAGAATACCCCGAGCGGCAGGATGCGTTTGAGCTTGGCGTTGATCTCGCGGAGGATCTCCGCCAGGGAGTAGCCCTTGGCGGTCATGCCGTAGAACACCTCGGCCAGCGGCATGGCGCCGATCGCCGCCGGCAAGCCATGGCCGGTGAAGTCGCCGAGCAGCACGTGCATGCCGCCGGAGGGCTTGAATGCCGCGAGCAGCAGGTCGCCATTGAACAGCGCATAGGGTGACTGCAGGTAGCGGATATTCGCGGCATCCAGACAGCCGGAGTGCGCCACCTTGTCGAACACCGCCTTGGCCACCCGCTGCTCGTTGAGCAGGTGCTCGTTATGCGTGGCGATCAGGTCGCGCTGCTGCAGCACGGTGTCCTGCAGGCGGCGCAGACGATCCATGGCATTGATCTTGGCCTCGAGGATCACCCGGTTGTAGGGCTTGGGGAGGAAATCGTCGCCGCCGGCCTCCAGGCAGCGCACCAGCGCCTCGCCCTCGGTCAGCGAGGTCAGGAAGATGATCGGCACCAGTTCCTCGCCGGCCATCTGCTTGATCCGCCGCGCCGCCTCGAAGCCATCCATCACCGGCATCAGGGCATCCATCAGCACCAGTTGCGGACGCTCCTGCTCGAACAGGGCGACCGCCTCCAGGCCGTTGCTGGCGGTCAAACTGCGGTGCCCCTGGCGACTGACGATGGTCGCCAGCAGCATGCGGTCGGCAGCGCTGTCCTCCGCAATCAGGATGGACAAACGCTCGGGCATGGCTCAACGCCTCGTGCTAGGTGATCTGGAACAGCTGTTCGAAATTGGAAATGGCGAGGATCTTGCGCACGTCCGGGTTGCAGTTGAGCAGACGGATCTGCGCCTGATCGCCACCGGCATGGTCGCGCAACAGCAGCAGCATGCCCAGCGCCGAGCTGTCGAGATAGGTCGTGCCCTTGAGGTCCACCACATAGCGCTTGGGGCTGAGGTTGATGCGCTCGTAAGCGTCGCGGAACTCCTGGTGCGCGCCAAAATCGAAGCGTCCTTGAATCACGATGGTCAACTCTTGCCCATCAGGCGAGGGCAGCGAGGTGATGGCCATGAATAACTCCTTATCCAGCAGAACAGTCGATGGCAGGCCACGACGGCCCCTGGGCGTCAGTACACCCGAAGATACCCGTCGGCGCAATCCGCACCCTCAAGATGTAGCACCCCGGACCGCCAGCGGCAACTGTCATTCAACCTGAATTGCGCCCGAGTATGCGCTGCGCCAATTCGTCGAGGAGCTTCTGCTCACGCTTGTCCTCGGCTTGGCGGGCCTCCTCCAGGTAGCGCTGCACCAGCTTGCGCAGGCCTTCCAGGCGGGCATAGCGCTGTTGCCAGAGCCCGCGCACCTTGTCCAGGTTGGCGCGGTGCCAGTCCACTGTCTGGCGCTGTTGGCCGATAGCCACTTCCAGCTGCGAGAGAAAGCGCTGGTAGTTCATCAGCCATTGCCCGGAGACGCCGCGCCGGCCTTCGCTGATCCACTGCTGCTGGTAGTCGCTGCGGTAATGCTCCAGGTCGCCCAGCTTGGCTTGCGCCTGGTTCAGCAAACCCTGGCAATGACCGAGCTGCACGGCCGCCTCGCGCTCGGCGCGCTCGGCCATGGCGACGACCGGCGCCAGGCGCGCGGCACGGCTTTTCGACATGGCTTATGCCACCGGCGCGGCGGGATTGAAGGTCGCCGCCAGCTGCACGCCGCTGCGCTCCAGGCTTTCGCTTTCGCCCAGGCTCTGGCGCAGGTATTTGACCATAGCCGGCCGCCGGGCGATGGCCAGGTCGGTGTCCGCGTCGCCGCCCGCCACGTAGGCGCCGACGCTGATCAGGTCGCGGCTCTGCTGGTAGCGCGACCACAGCTGCTTGAAGCGCTGCGAGTGGCGCAGGTGCTCGGCCGACACCACCTGCGGCATCACCCGGCTGATCGAGGCCTCGATATCGATAGCCGGGTAGTGGCCCTCTTCGGCCAGCCGCCGCGACAGCACGATATGCCCGTCGAGCACCCCACGCGCGGCATCGGCGATCGGGTCCTGCTGATCGTCGCCCTCGCTCAGCACGGTGTAGAAGGCGGTGATCGAACCGCCGCCCTCTTCCGCGTTGCCGGCCCGTTCCACCAGCTTGGGCAGCTTGGCGAACACCGACGGCGGATAGCCCTTGGTCGCCGGCGGCTCGCCGATGGCCAGGGCGATCTCGCGCTGGGCCTGGGCGAAACGGGTCAGGGAATCCATCAGCAGCAGGACGTTCTTGCCCTTGTCGCGGAAATATTCGGCGATCCGGGTGCAGTACATCGCCGCGCGCAGGCGCATCAGCGGCGCGTCGTCGGCTGGCGAGGCGACCACCACCGAACGCTTGAGACCTTCCTCGCCGAGGATCTCGTCGATGAACTCCTTGACCTCGCGGCCGCGTTCGCCGATCAGCCCGACCACGATGATCTCGGCCTCGGTGAAGCGCGTCATCATCCCGAGCAGCACGCTCTTGCCGACGCCGGTGCCGGCGAACAGGCCCAGGCGCTGGCCGCGGCCGACCGTGAGCAGGCCATTGATGCTGCGGATGCCGACATCCAGCGGCTGGCTGATCGGGTGGCGCTTGAGCGGGTTGATCGTCGGGCCATCCATCGGCACCCAGTCTTCGGCCTTCATCCCGCCCTTGCCGTCCAGGGCGCGGCCAGTGCCGTCGAGCACCCGCCCGAGCATCGAGCGGCCCATCGGCAAGCGCCCGGTATCCGGCAGCGGCACCACGCGGGCGCCGGGTGCGATGCCGGCCAGGCCGCCCACCGGCATCAGGTAGATCTTGCCGTTGGAAAAGCCCATCACCTCGGCCTCGACCTGGACCGGGTGATAGCTGTCGTCGTTGATCACCAGGCAGCGGCTGCCGAGTGCGGCACGCAGGCCCTCCGCCTCCAGGGTCAGGCCGACCATGCGCAGCAGGCGGCCTTCGACCACCGGCTGGGCGGGCAACTGCACCGCCTCGCTGTAGCCGGCCAGGCGCTTGCCGAAGCTGGTGCGCTCAAGGTGCATGGGGCAGGTCCAGATCGAGCCGCAGGTCGGCCGTCAGCGGCTGGGTGGCTTGTTCGCGCTGTTGCTCGAACAGCTGCTTGAGCGCCTGGTTGAGGCGGGTTTCGATACTCGCATCGATACGGCTGTGTTCGCTCTCGACCCGGCAACCACCGGGCAGCAGGGATTCGTCCTCGAGGATGCGCCAGCTTTCTTCGTGGCGCTCACGCAGCGCCTTGGCCATCTCGAAGTCCTGCGGGTTGAGGTGGATGCGCACGTTGCCGGCGCCCATCGGCAGCAACTTCAGGGCTTCGCGCAGGACCTGGCGAATCTGGCTGGAGTCGCTGTTCAGTTCGCGCTGGATGACCTGGCGGGTCATGTGGCTGACCAGGTTGACCAGCGCCACTTCCAGTTGCTGGTCCTGCTCGGCGATCGGCTCGAACAGCTGGCTCATCAAGCGCTCCAGGCTGGCCAGTTTGCCGGCCAGGGCAGCCTCGGCCTCCTGCTTGGCTCTCAGCTGGCCGGCATGAAAGCCGTCTTTCTCGCCGGTGGCGAAGCCCTCGTTGTAGGCGTCCTGGCGGATCGCCTCCAGCTCGTCCAGCGTCAACGGCTTGACGTCCTCCAGGGCGACGTCCTCGACCTCGCCAGCCTGCACCGGGGCCGCGTCGCTAGCCGCAGCCTTGGCCTCCTCCTCGGCGGAGGAGGCCGGCTGCTCGGCACCGTCATCGAAGCTGGGCAACGCCCAGCGGTCGAAGGCACCGATGTCCTGGGCGCGAATCAGCTCGCTGGGGGTTTCCTTGGCGGCCATGGCTTAGACCATTTCCTCGCCGCCCTTGCCGCCGAGGACGATTTCCCCGGCTTCGGCCATGCGCCGGGCGATGGTGAGGATTTCCTTCTGCGCCGTTTCCACGTCGCTGACCCGCACGGGGCCCTTGGCTTCCAGGTCGTCGCGCAGCAGCTCGGCGGCGCGCTTGGACATGTTCTTGAAGACCTTCTCCTTGATCGCCTCGTCCGCGCCCTTGAGCGCCAGCACCAGCACATCGGAGGAAACTTCGCGCAGCAGCGCCTGGATGCCGCGGTCGTCGACATCGGCGAGGTTGTCGAAGACGAACATCAGGTCCTCGATCTGCGACGACAGGTCCTCGTCGACTTCGCGGATCGAGTCCATCAACTGGCCTTCGATCGAGCTGTCGAGGAAGTTCATGATGTCCGCGGCGCGCTTGATCCCGCCGAGCGCGGCGCGGGTGGTGTTGGCGCTGCCGGAGAACTGCTTCTCGAGAATCTGGTTGAGCTCCTTGAGCGCCGAGGGCTGCACGGTGTTCAGCGAGGACACGCGCAAGACGATGTCCAGACGCACCTTATGGTCGAAGTGGCCGAGCACTTCGCCGGCCTGATCCGGATCGAGGTAGGCCACCACGATGGCCTGGATCTGCGGGTGCTCGTAGCGGATCACGTCGGCCACGGCGCGCGGTTCCATCCACTTCAGGCTGTCCAGGCCGCTGGTGCTGCCGCCGAGCAGGATGCGATCGATCAGGTTGCCGGCCTTGTCTTCGCCGAGGGCCTGGGTCAGCATCTTGCGGATATAGCCGTCGGCGCCGACGCCCAGGCTGGTCTGGTCGCCGACGATCTCGACGAACTCGCCCATCACCTGCTCGACCTTCTCGCGATGCACGTTGCGCATGCCGGCCATGGCCACGCCGACCCGCTGCACTTCCTTGGGCCCGAGGTGGCGCAGCACCTGCGCGGCATCGGTTTCGCCGAGCGAGAGCAGCAGAATGGCGGCCTTGTCGACCTTGCTCAGTTTGCCCTGGCGGGCGTTGTCATTATTCATCGGCGTTAATCCACTCTTTCACGACCTGCGCCACACGGCCCGGGTCTTCCGCCACCAGGCTCTTGATCGCATTCAGTTGCGCATCATACCCCTCGCTCGGACTGGGCAGGAGGATGCTCTGCGGGCCGCCGAGGCTGACCCGGTCGGCCGCCAGATGGCCGTCGAGGCCGCCCATTTCGCCCAGTTCGACGTCGCCGCCACGCCCGCCAGCGGCCAATTCACGGCCCTTGCCGCCACTGGTGATGTTGTTCAGCACCGGCCGCAGCACACCGAATACCAGCACCAGGATGAACAGCACGCCGAGCACTTGCTTGACGATGTCCCAGAACCAGGGCTGGGTGTAGAACGGAATCTCGATGGCTTCTTCGCCCGTCTCGACGGAGAACGGCGTATTGATCACGCTGACGCTGTCGCCACGGCTGGCGTCGAAACCCACCGAGTCCTGCACCAGGCGGGTAAAGCGCGCCAGATCGTCGCTGCTCCACGGCACGCGGCTGGTTTCGCCGGTGGCCGCATCGACCTTGAGCTGATCGTCGACCACCACCGCCACCGACAGCCGGCGCAAGCGCCCCTGCTGCTGCTTGGTATAGCTGACCGAACGATCCAGCTCGAAGTTACGCGTCGACTGTTCGCGCTTGTCCGCCGGATAGGGCGCCAGCATCGGCTGGCCGGTCGCCGGGTCCATGACCTGCTGGCCGTTGACGTCCACCAGCGGCTGGCCCGGCGCGACCGGCCCGGCCACCGCGGTGGCGGCGCCGGCTTGCTCGGGAGCCGTCGCAGCGCCCGGCGGCTGATTGCTCAGCGCGCCCGGCACGCCCTGCGGCGCCGAGCCGCTGCTGCGTTGTTCGTTGACTTGTTGCTCGCTGCGCAACGCCGGCTGATCCGGATTGAACATCTCCGCAGTGGACTCCACTGCGCTGAAATCCACGTCGGCCGAGACCTCGGCCTTGTAGCGGCCGCTGCCGAGCACCGGTTGCAGGATGTTGTGCACGCGCTGGGTGAACAGGCTTTCCATCCGCCGGCTGTAGTCGAACTGCTTGCCGGCCATGCTTAGCTCGGACAGCTCCTGCTGATCGGACAACAGGTTGCCTTTCTGGTCGACCACGGTGACCTGGGCCTTGTCCATCTCCGGCACGCTGCTGGCGACCAGGTTGACGATCGCCATCACCTGGCTGGGCTCCAGGCTACGGCCCGAATACAGTTCGACCAGCACCGAGGCGCTGGGCTTGCGCTCGTCGCGGACGAACACCGAGCTTTTCGGGATCGCCAGGTGCACCCGCGCGGCCTTGACGTTGTTGAGGCTGGAGACGGTACGCGCCAACTCGCCTTCCAGGCCACGCCGGTAGCGGGTGGCCTCCATGAACTGGCTGGTGCCGAGGCCCTGCTCCTGATCGAGAATCTCGAAGCCCACATGCTTATCGTTCGGCGCCACCCCGGCAGCCGCCAGGCGCATGCGCGCTCGGGCCAGGTCGTCGGCCTTGACCAGCAGCGCACCCGAGTTGGGCTCGACGGTATAGGCGATATCGGCGGCCGCCAGGGTCTGCATGACCTGGGAAGCGTCCATGCCCTCGAGACTGCCGTACAGCGGGCGGTAATCCGGCTGTTGCGACCAGAGCACCACGGCAAAGCCGATCGCCACGCTGGCAGCCAGGCCGACCAGCAGGCCGATCTGCCGCAGCATCGACATATCCGCGAGGTTTTCCAGGAACGCCAAGCCAAACAGTGGCTTCTTCGAATCGCCACCACCGGTGGTGGCAGGTACATGTGCGGTGAGTGCGTCGGCCATGATCGGAACCTACCCTTAAACCGGCATCTGCATGATGTCTTGATAGGCCTGAACCAGCTTGTTGCGCACCTGGGTCATGGCCTGGAACGATACGCTGGCTTTCTGCGAGGCGATCATCACGTCGGTCAGATCCACGCCGCCCTGGCCCATCTCGAAGGCCGTCGCCAGTTGATTGGAGGCCTGCTGGGTTTCGTTGACCTTGTTCACCGCCTGCCCGAGCATGTCGGAGAAGCTCGGCGCACCCGGCTCCGGCGCGCTGACGACCGGCTTCTGCCGCGCCATCGCCTCGGCTTGCATGGATCGCATTTCCAACATCAGGCGGTTGAATTCAATACCCTGGCTCATGACCTTCCTCCACTGGCCGCGGTTTTTTGACGCTGCGCGGCGCGTTGCAGAGGTATTTGCAACAAGGGTGCCAGGTAGGCAACGCGTAGGGTGGGTTAGCCGCATGCGGCAATTACTCGACATCGCGCCACGAGGGACGCGGCGTAACCCACCATAGGCACAACGCGGTCGATCGCCTGGTGGGTTACGCGCCGCGCCACGATCGCGTTCGGCTTATCGGCCGGCGTACCGCGCCGCTAACCCACCCTACGAGGCAGCCACCTGTAACCCGGATGAAATCCGGGGACGCCCCTTGCGGTCAAGCCGCAGCAGCGCTAGCTGGCGTACAGATAGGCCTCGACGTCCATGCCCGCGTCGCGCATCTGCGCCAGCTTGTAACGCAGGGTGCGCGGGCTGATGCCCAGGCGCTCGGCGGCCTCCTTGCGGCGGCCACGCTCGGAACGCAGGGTATCGATGATCATCTGGAACTCGCGCCGACGCAGATCCTCCCCCAGCGCGCCCGCCTCGGCTGCCGGCACTTCCGCCGGCGTCACCATGCCGGCCGGCGCACTCACGGGCACCACTGCCAACTGCGGCTGCGCAGCGGGGGCAAAGCCGATCGGCGTGGTCAGGCACAGGTCCTGCGGCTGAATCAGCCCCCCCTGCTGCAGGATCAACGCCCGCTGGATGGCGTTGTCCAGCTCGCGCACGTTGCCCGGCCAGGCATGCCCCAGCAGACACGCGCGGGCCTGGGGCGACAGGCTGATCGGCGCACGATTCATTTTTTTGACGTGCTTGGCCAACAGCCGCTCGGCCAGCGGCAGGATATCCGCCGGGCGCTCGCGCAGGGGCCGCCAGGCCAGCGGAAACACCGACAGGCGATAGTAGAGGTCTTCACGGAAGCGCCCCGCCGCCACTTCGCCGGCCAGGTCGCGGTTGCTGGTGGCCAGCACGCGGATATCCAGGGTGATCGGCTTGCGCGCGCCGACCCGCTCCACTTCGCGCTCCTGCAACA
Source organism: Pseudomonas benzenivorans (assembly GCF_900100495.1). Lineage (GTDB taxonomy): Bacteria > Pseudomonadota > Gammaproteobacteria > Pseudomonadales > Pseudomonadaceae > Aquipseudomonas > Aquipseudomonas benzenivorans. The sequence goes on along the minus strand of NZ_FNCT01000013.1, from coordinate 79,031 downwards.
CGCGCAACAGCTTGGCCTGCAGCCCCAGCGGCATTTCGGAGATTTCATCGAGCAGGATGGTGCCGCCCTCGGCCAGCTCGAACTTGCCCGGCGCGCTGGCGATGGCGCCGGTAAAGGCGCCCTTCTCATGACCGAACAGCGTCGCCTCGAGCATGTTGTCGGGAATCGCCGCGCAGTTGATGGCGATGAACGGCTTAGTCGCGCGCGGCGAGCGCTGGTGGATATAGCGCGCCAAGACTTCCTTGCCGGTGCCGGACTCGCCGGTGATCAGCACCGTGGAGTCGCTCTGCGCCACCCGCGAGGCCAGTTCGAGCAACTGCAAACTGGCCGGCTCGAGCGCCACCGGGCCATCCGCCTCGCCCGTGCCCACCTGCCCGCGGGCATGCCGATCGACCAGCGCCAGCAGGGCTTTCGGTTCGAACGGCTTGACCAGGTAATCCGCCGCGCCCTGGCGCATCGCATCCACCGCCCGCTCGACCGCGCCAAAGGCGGTCATCAGCAACACCGGCAACTGCGGCAGGCGCTCGCGGATCAGCGCCAACAACTGGTGGCCATCCATCCCCGGCATGTTCACGTCGCTGATCACCATGCCGAACGGCTCTTGCGCCAGGGCCCGCAGCGCCGCCTCGGCACAATCCACCGCCCGGTAGTCATGCCCGCCCAGCACCAGGGTATCGGCCAGGGCTTCGCGCAGGGCGCGGTCGTCTTCGACCAGCAGGACTTTGGCAGCCATGGGGAATTACTCCTGAATCAAGGGTTGCGCCGCGGGAATCAGCGGCAGGATCAGCACAGCGCAGGTGCCACGACCGGCGCGCGAACGTAACTGCAGCTCGCCCTGGTGGGCGCGCGCCACGGCCTTGACCACCGCCAGGCCGAGGCCGGTGCCGGTGGTCTTGGTGGTGAAGAACGGCTCGCCCAGGCGCGCCAGGGTGGCCGGGTCCATCCCCGGGCCGTTGTCGCTGATGCACAGGCGCAGCGTGTTGCCACGCTGGTACAGATGAACCTTCAGACGCGCCTCGCGGCCGGCAGCCTGGATCGCGTTCTCCACCAGATTGAGCACGCTGCCGACCAGGGTGTCGCGATTGCACAGCAGTTCGCCGTCGCGACTGTCGCACTGCCAGCGCACCGTCATGCCCTGCACATGGGCCTCCCCCGCGCCACGCAGGGCCTCGAACAGTGCCTTGGGGCTCAGCCGATCCGGCAACGGCAGTTCGCCACGGGCGAAGACCAGCATGTCGCGCACCTGGTGCTCGAGCTCGTGCAGGCGCTCCTTCAAGCGCCCGGCAAAGCGCTGCTGCTGCTCGAGCGGCAGCACCTGCTCGGTCAGGTGACTGGCATAGAGCAAGGCGGCGGACAACGGCGTGCGGATTTGATGAGCCAGGGACGCGACCATCCGCCCCAAGGCGGACAGCCGCTCATGGCGCGCCAGCTGATCCTGCAGGCGACGGGTTTCCGTCAGATCGTTGAGCAGCACCAATTGCCCGGGTTCGCCATGCAGCGAGCGGGTGGCGATCGACAGCCGTCGCCCATCCTGCAAGGAAATTTCGTGGCCATCGTCTTCGCGCGGGGCGAAGCTACGGGCAATCACCTGGCGCCAGAGCATGCCGACCAGGGGCTGGCCGAGCAGGTTGCGCGCCACCGGATTGGCTTCGCGCACCACGCCCTGGCCGTCGATGACGATCACCCCGCCCGGCAGCAAGTCCAACAAGCTTTGCAGGCGGTGCGCCAGGCGTTCCTTCTCCGCCAGTTCCTGCATGCGCTGGGCGCTGACCAGGGCCAGTTGGCCTTTCAGCTCGGTGACGCGGGCCTCCAGCAGGCTGTAGGACTCGCTGAGCTGGGTCGACATCTGGCTAAAGCGCGCGAAAGCCTGCTCCAGGCTGGCGCGGCTGGCCTGTTCGATGGGGATGGCAGGCGTCGATGCAGCGTTGTGGGCAGGTTGAGCAGTGGGCTTCATCATTCTCTCTCGCGTAGCGAGCCGTCATAAGACAGTCGGTCAGCAGAGAGATAGCAATACCCGTGCCTAAAAAATTAGTCTTGTTTTTCAATTACTTCAAAAACAAAGCCGGCGGTTATGTCAAACCGCCGGCTGTATCGGATGGGCCAGCGCCAAGCCGCTGACTCGCTGCAACCGCGTCAGGCGTCCTCCTGGACCTCCTCGTCGCGGCGACTCATCCCGTATTTGCGCATTTTCTCCACGAGAGTGGTACGGCGGATCCGTAAGCGCTCCGCGGCACGCGCGACCACGCCGCCGGCGTCATCCAGCGCCTGCTGGATCAAGCCCTGCTCGAGGTTGCCCAGGTAGTCCTTGAGGTCCAAGCCTTCCGACGGCAGCAGGGCCGGCGTGGTCAGCCCCGGCAGGCCGGCAACGATCGCCGCCCGCTCTTCCAGCTCATCGCGCAAGCTGGCGGTCAAATGCTCGTCCTCATCGTCGACGTGGCGGAACTTCTTCGGCAGCTCGCCGACGCCGATCACCCCATAGGGATGCATGATCGCCATGCGCTCGACCAGGTTGGCCAGCTCGCGCACGTTGCCCGCCCAGTCATGCCGGCACAGCGACATGATCGCCGCCGAGTTGAAGCGGATCGAACCGCGCTTCTCGTGCTCCATGCGCGAGATCAGCTCGTTCATCAACAGCGGGATATCTTCGATCCGCTCGCGTAGCGGCGCCATCTCGATGGGGAACACATTCAGCCGGTAATACAGATCCTCGCGGAAACTGCCGTCCTCGATCATCTTCTCGAGGTTCTTGTGGGTGGCGGCGATGATCCGCACATCGGCACTCTGCGTCTTGTTGCTGCCGACCCGCTCGAAGGTGCGCTCCTGCAACACGCGCAACAGCTTGACCTGCATCGGCAGCGGCATGTCGCCGATCTCGTCGAGAAACAGCGTGCCGCCGTTGGCCAGTTCGAAGCGCCCGGCGCGGCTGGTGATCGCGCCGGTGAAGGCGCCTTTCTCATGGCCGAACAGCTCGCTTTCCAGCAGTTCCGCGGGAATCGCGCCGCAGTTGACCGGCACGAAAGGCGCCTCGCGGCGCTTGGAGTGATAGTGCAGGTTGCGTGCGACCACCTCTTTGCCGGTGCCGGACTCACCGAGGATCAACACGCTGGCCTCGGTATCGGCAACCTGCTGCATCATCTGGCGCACCTGCTGGATCGCCCGGCTGGTGCCGACCAGACTACGAAACAGGTTCGGCTCGCGCTGCCGCCCGCGCTCGCGCGCCTGGTCGTACATCTCGCGGTAGACCTGGGCGCGATGCAGGGAGTCGAGCAACTTGTTGTAGCTGGGCGGCATCTCCAGGGTCACCAGTACGCGCCGCCGCAGCTCTTCCGGCCACTCCACGGCGGCATGCTCATCGACCAGCAGAATGGGCAGAAACTCATCCCACGCCGCCAACTGCTTGAGCAGTTCCTGAATCCCACCCCTGGCCTGCACCCCGCCGAGCATTACGCTCAGCACATCGCGGCTGGAGCCCAACTGCAGCACCGCATCGCGCCAGTCGGCGCTACCGCAGGCGAGATGGTCCTCTCCCAGGAAATTCAGGATGACCGTCAAATCGCGACGACGTTCGCTGTTATCGTCAATCAGCAGAATCTTGGTTTCACGCCACATGTTGTTTTGGTCTGATCCTGGGGGCGAAAGGAGACGCGCACCGGCAAATACCCGGGAAGCGCCAGCATTTAGCCACTATTTAAGCCAATTTATTGGATTTAGTCAATTTTATGGCGTGCTTTTTTTGATCCATGCGGCGGACAGCCTAAGCGATTGCTCGAACGAAAGGGGGATATTAGGCGACTGCCTGAGTACGAACCGCGGTACGCCCTAGTGGATTAGTGGCGGAACCGGCGCAATCCATAGCGCAACGCAGGTGGTCGTCGTAGCGGGCCCCAGACAAAGGCGGATCGCCCATCGCCGACCCACCCCGAGAGACTGTAAAGCCTAGGAAACCGCAGCCTACTGATCAGCCGAACAGCTGGTAGACCTTGGCCCCTTGCCGGGCCTGGTTGAGCTGCACCAATTCGCCGGCCAGCCGTTGCTGTTCCGCCTGACAAACGCCGACCAGCTCGCGATACAGGTCGAGCAACTCCTGCATGCGCAGGCGCAGCACGGCTTCGTCCTGCACCGCCTCGAGCATCGCTTCGTCAACGACTTGGCGGCACTGCAAATCCAGTTCGCCGATCGCCGCCCAATCCTGCGAGGCCAGGGCGTGGCGCAGGGCACTGCCGGTCTCCTGTAGACGCTGGACAGATGAACTCATGAGCATGCTCCTCAAGCGCCGAACGCTCTCACTGGCCGATCGCGTCCCAACCGGACTTCACATTACGCAGCAAGCCGGCCACTTCATCCAGCGGCGCGGCCTCGTTCTTCATATTGGCTTCCAGCAGGCGGGAAACCATGTACTGGTACAGACTGTCCAGGTTGCTCGCCAGCTCGCCGCCCCGCTGCAGATCCAGGCCTTCGCGCAAGCCACCGACGATGGCGATGGCCTTGCCGATCAGCTCGCCTTTCAACGCCGTCTGCTGACGCTCCATGGCCCCGCGCGCCTGGGCGATGCGGGTCAGGCCACCTTCCATCAGCATCTGGATCAACCGGTGCGGGCTGGCGTCCACGGCCTGGGCCTGGGTGTTGACGGTTTGATACTGCTTGAGGGCCGCCATCGCATTCATTGTCGCTCTCGCTGTTCTGCTTGCTGGATACCTTAGGTATCGGCGTCACAGCGCAAAGCTTTAGCAATGAAATCAGCCTGCTGACGCCGTTTCGACTTCAGCGCCGATGGCATCCCAGGCGCTCTTGATCTGCCCTAGCAGCGCCCGCACCTCGTCCAGCGAACGCGGCGTCTCATCCAGGGCGACACCCGCCAGACGACGGGTCATATAGTCGTACAGCGCATCCAGGTTCTCGGCGATCTCGCCACCAAGCTCCTTATCCAGACTCGCCTGCAACACGCCAATGATGCTCAGCGTCGAGCCCACAGCTTCGCCGCGCAGGTTTGGCTTGCCATCCGCCTGGGCCTGCTTCGCCAACAGTACGCGCTCGATAGCGCCTTCGAGCAGCATCTGCACGGCGCGATAGTTGCTGACTTCCTGGCTGATCTTGACCTGCTTGTAGGTGTCGATGGATTTCTTGCTCATTGGTTTAGCTGTCCTTTTTCACGAAGCCCGGCAGGCTCGCAAGCGATTGAGTCAAGCGATCGCTGGTCTGGTTCAACTGTCCGATCAACGCATCCATCGCATTGAACTGGGCATACAGGCGGGCCTGAACCTTCTCAATGCGCAAGGCCAGGTTTTCTTTCTGCTTATCGATGTCACTGATCGTCGACTGCAGGCCGTTCATGCGCTGCTCCAGCACGCCACCGGTCTTGATGAAGCCATCGATGCGCTCGTCGACTCGACTCATCAGGCCATTTTCGCCGGTGAAGAAGGTACCGACTGCATCGAAGTTGTCTTCGAGCGCGGTCTCAAGCTTGTCGTCATCGATCTTCAGGGTGCCGTCTTTCTGAGTGGAAATACCCAGATCTGCCAACACGCGGACCCCATCCTGGCTCGCGGGGCTGACCAACTCGTTACGCACAGCGCTTAGCAGGTTGCGCACGGTGGTATCGCCGACCAGGCCACCGACCACCGGCTCCTTGCCATCGCCCACCGATACCACGCTGGTCAACTCGTTGCTGGTCTTGATCAGCTTGTTATAGGCGTCGACAAATTCCTTGATGCTGTCCGTAACACCGTCGGTGTCCTGGCCAACCGTCACCGTCAGCGGACTGTCCGCTTCCGTTTTGGCAATCAGCTCAAGGGTCACTTCGGGGATGGCGCCAGTCACGCTGTTGGTCGGGCTGTTCAGCGTCAGACCGTCAATAGTGAACTCGGCATCGGCTGCCTGGGTGATGTAGCCCGCACTGGCGGTATCCGCAGTATTCAACGCAACAGTGCCGTCGGCGGCCAGCGCGGCCAGATTACCAGTACCCGTCACGATCACGTCTTCGCCAGCGCCGGTGGTGCTGGAGCTGAATACCAGCCGCGACTCCCCGGTTGTTGAACTCGGGTTGCTGACGATGTTGACGCTGATGCCCTTGTCTTTGAGCGCCACATTGAGCTGATCGCGAGTGCTCGACAAGTCGGAACCCGCCGCGATCTTGACCTCTGTACCGGCATCGCCGACACCGAGTTTGACGGTGAAGGTTTCCTCGACCGCGCCACTGCTGAAGGTATTGTCCACCGCCGCGGAGGCCACCTTACTCGAGGCGGCCAAACGATTCACCGCCACCTGGTAGGTACCAGCCAAAGCAGTCTTGCTGGCAGAAGCGGTTACCGAGCCGGTATTGGAGGAGCTGGCCGTACGATTTTCAAACAGCGAAATATCGTTCAATGCTTTCAGCGCTGTTTGAAAAGCGCTAAGTGCACTCTTGAGCTGGCCCAATGCGGAGAACTTGGTTGTCGTGGCTTTTTCAAGACGCGCCAGCTGCGCTTCCTTCGGTGCCTTTTCCGCACTGACCAACGCACTGACGATACTGTCGATATCGATGCCAGAACCAATACCCGTTAAACCGACCATGCTGACCACCTCGTCATGGGGTTGACGCTTCTACGCTAAAACCAAACACCATCAAAATTCATGCCGCTCAGGCCTCAGCCTTGAACAGCAGGCTACGGATCTCTTCCAGGTTTTCGGCCAAGCGCAACGCATCTTCAGAAGGAATCTGACGAATGACGTCTCCCGATACCGAGTCCGTGACCTTGACCACCACGCGCCCGGAGGAATCATCGAGATCGAAATTCAGATCGCGCCGAATCGATTGAACGAACCCCTGAATCGAGGAAATGGCCTTTTCAACGGGTTCCCTGGCCGACTCTGCCGAAGGCTCGGACTGCTGGGTTGCTGTTGCACGAGCTGATGGCTCAGTCGCAGGCGCCGCGTCGGAGCGCGAAGCAGAGCTGCCCGCCGTCCCCGCTTGCGACCTCGACCCAGCTGTTACCAACGACAACGGATTGCTGATACCTACGTCCATCGTCACACCCTCTCAATGGCAAGACGGGGGGAAGCGCTATGCACTTCCCCCCGTAGTCTAACGCTGACTTGCTGTTTCAGCTTACTGCAGGAGGCTGAGCACCGCCTGCGGCAGCTGGTTGGCCTGGGCCAGGATCGCGGTACCGGCTTGCTGCAGGATCTGGTTCTTGCTCAGGTTGGCGGTTTCGGCAGCGAAGTCGGTGTCCTGGATACGGCCACGAGCGGCAGCAACGTTCTCACTGATGTTCTGCAAGTTGGCGATGGTGTTGTCGAAGCGGTTCTGCACCGCACCGAGATCGGCACGCTGGGCATCGATGGCCTGGATCGCGTCATCGATGACCAATACTGCGGACTGGGCGCCTGCGACATCGGTGATGTCGATATCATCAATAGTGTTTGCAGTAGAAGCAGCGCCTGGAGTAACGGTGGCAAAAGCCGCAGCGGTAGCACCGCCGGCTGCGAAGGTGATAGAGGTGAGGGCGCTGGTGGTTGAAGTGGTGGCATCGCCTTTGTTGATCACCTGATAGGCGCCGGCGGAATCTTTATGCACACCGACTTCCAGGTTTGCATCGTTAATGGCTGCAGCCAGTTTGTCAGTGATCTCGGTAAGCGAATCGGTAGTCTTCAGCTCGACATCCAGAACCGCGTCAGGGGTGGTGCCCGAGAAAGCGAGAGTCAAGGTTGCGGTGCCGTCAGCAGTTGCCACAGCGGTGGCAGCGCCAAATGCAGTTTCGAAGAAGTTGCCTTCGAGCGAATCAGTGCTCATTTCGGCAATGCTGACGCTGATACTTTCGTTCGCAGCCGAACCCACCTGGAAACTGGTGGTGCCAAAGTTTCCGTCCAGCAGCTTGCGACCACCGAAGGTAGTGGTGTTGCTGATACGGTCCAGTTCCTTCTTCAACTGACCCACTTCGGAGTTCAGCGCGTCACGCTCGGAGTCGCTGTTCGAGCCGTTGGCCGACTGCAGGGACAGGTCGCGCATACGCTGCAGAATGTTGGTTGACTGCTGCAGAGCGCCTTCAGCGGTCTGCGCCAGGGAGATACCGTCGTTGGCGTTCTTTACCGCAACACCCAGGCCGTTGACCTGGCTGGTCAGGCGGTTGGCGATCTGCAGGCCGGCGGCATCGTCCTTGGCGGAGTTGATGCGCGAACCGGTGGACAGGCGCTGCAGGGAGGTCGCCAGCGAGTTGGACGAGGTGTTCAGGTTACGCTGGGTGTTGAGGGACGCGACGTTAGTGTTGACAGTAAGAGCCATGGTATTTGCCTCCAAGGGCGCTGGTACTTAGGTTTGCCTGAGTTTGCGAGCTGTGAGCCTGCTGCTTGCTCAGGCGCCCATAAACTTCGCATTCGTGATTTATATCGGCGCTGACCGAGGATGCTTTAGCGGCTTTTTGCCATATTTGGTGAAAGTTTTTTCTTCTTACCAAACAATCAGTTAGCACTGCACGAAGAAAACAGAAGCAGCTTTGACGACTTTTCGGCAGGTTGCCGGGAGAGTTGGCCATGCACCGTAGGGTGTGCCGTGCGCACCAGAAGCCTGCAGATCGTCCCGGTGCGCGCAGCGCACCCTACGTGAAAGCATCGATAACCTGTCAAGGCGAGGCTGCAACGTGGCCTGCGGGCTGGTATTGAGTGGCCCGCAAAGATCGTAGACAGGTTTTCAGAACCTGTTCCACCGTACAAGAGCATCGTGCAGGGTCGGCCCTCCTACAAGAGCAGCGACCGCCGAACCGTCAGCGCAGCTGGTTGAACAGGTTGAGGCTGCTGATCTTCACATAGCTCTGTTGTGCGGCTTCCAGGATGATCGACTGGAACGACAGGCGCGACAGGGCCTCGGCGTAATCCAGCTCGCGCAGGTCGGCCTGCACCGCCCTGTTGACCAGGCTGACGTCTTCGTTGTCGGTCTGGGTGGAGTCGATGATATTCAGGCGCGCACCGATTTCGCCGCGCACCCCGTCCACCGTGCTCATGCCGTGATCCAGGTTGGTCAGTGCCACGGCCACGGCGTCACGGGTCAGGCGGCTGCCTTCGGGCGTGTCGGGAGAGTCCTGCAAAGCCGTACGCAGGTTGGCGATGGTCGAAAGGATGCCTTGTTTTTCCCGCGTCGGATCTGCGCTAACCGTGATGCTCTCACCGCCCACCGGAACACCGTCGAACTGCAGGGCCACGCCGCGGAAGACCAATTGGTCGCTCTTGTCTGGATCGTCATCCAGCGTGCCGCTGGCCAGCACCGGCGCCGGCACTCCGACCTCGAAGACCTCGTAGCTGCCGGCATCCGGATTGCCGAAGACGATCTCGATACCCGCCGCCGGAAACGGTGGAGTACCCGAGAAGGCCACTTCGTCCTGCACCAGCGGCGCGGATACGCTCAGGGTGGAGCCCGGCGCGGCGGTGATGTCCAGCACGCTGTCGAGGCGCCCGGCATTGGTGACGTTCTGGAAAATCTTCTTGCCGCTGTCGCTGATCGCCAGGTCCAGCGAGCTGGCCACCTGCAGCTTGCGCTGGCCCTCGTCGCCTTCGTAGCTGTAGCTGCCATCGGCCTGGCGCACGAAGGGCTGGGTCTTGCCCTGGAAACCGGCGAACAGGTATTCGCCACGGGCGTTGCGGGTGTTCATCAGGCTGAGCAGCTCGTCCTCGCGCTCGCCCAGCTCCGCCGCGATGGATTGCCGGTCGGCCTGGCTGAGCGCGCCGTTGCCGGCCTGCACCGCCAGCTCGCGCACGCGCTGGAGGATGGTGTCGACCGAGTTGAGAGTGACTTCCTCCTGGGTCAGGCTGTTGTTGGCCGCGGTGAGGTTGTCCTTGTACTGGGTCAGCACATTCTGCTGTTGCTCCAGCTGCAGCAGGCGCACCGAGGCGACCGGATCGTCGGCCGGGGTGAGGATGCGATTGCCGGTGCTGATCTGCTCCTGGGTGCGGGTGACGTTGGCGTAGTTGCGCTGCAGGCCCTGCACGCCGTTGTTGAATGCTTGGATGGTGGAGATGCGCATGCTTGAGCCTCTTGGTGCAATCTGGGGTCAGGCTGCCGTTAGCAGGCCCCTCACCCTACGCGGGCCGCCCTAGCCCTCTCCCGGAGGGAGAGGGGATTGTTCTGTGTGCGCCCGAAGTCGGCGCCGGCTTATCTAAAACTGTTGATCAGGGTATCGAACAAAGAGCGGGCAACTTGAATGACCTGTGCCGAGGCGTTGTAGTACTGCTCGAACTTGATCAGGTTGGCCGCCTCCTCATCCAGGTTCACCCCGGCCAGCGCGTCGCGGTTGTCGGTGGCCTGCTTGAGGATTGCCCCGGTAGCCTCGCTGTCCTGCCTGGCCTGCGCAGTCAGGGTGCCGACACGCTCGACCAGGTCGCCATAACCGTCGGTAAAGCTGACCCCGGTGTCGATGCCGGTCACCGTCGGGTCCACGCCGACGGTCTGCTTGCTTTGCAGATCCACCAGCTTGAGCGCATTGCGGTTGTCCGATACGCCGTTGGTATTGAAATCCAGATTGAAGCTATCGCCATTTTCCGGGCGACCGCTGATGGTGAAACTCACCCGATTGCCGCCGCCCAGGTCCAGCTCGTAGGTATTCAGCTGCCCGGGCACGAATGCGCCGGCGGGCACCCGGGTCAGGCCGGTGACCGGGGTGCCGGGCGGATTTTCGAAAGTACCGGCACCGTCATAAATCAACGCCACCGGCAAGGCGGCGGAAATGGCGGCGGCGTCGATGGGGCTGCTACCCGCGGCGATCAGATCGGGCTGGGAGATCGCGCCGTTGCCGCTGTTCTGCAATTCCGCCTCCGCCCTCACCGGCGCGGCGAAAGCCAATTGGTCGGGCTGATCGAGCACCGCCGAGATGCTGGTGGCGCCGCGCCGGGTCGGCTGGAGCAGGAACTGGTCGCCCGTTGCCGGCGCGGAATCGATGGCCAGTTCAAAGCCCTGGTCGCGACCGGCCGCATCGGTGAAGGTCAGGGTGGCGGGATAAGCACCCGGCGGGTTCGGGCTCACCGTCAGCGCCGCACCATCGCTCAAGCGGCGGGCCTGGTACTGCGTGCCATCGTATTCCAGGCGATAGTCGCTGGTGGTCAGCACGCTGCTGTCGGTGATGTTCAGCGCCGGCTGGACGTTGCCGGTATTGGTCGAGAAGGCCCGTACCCGCAGTGCTGCCAGCGCCGCATCGTTGAAATCGCCGAACAGTGCCGTGCCCACCTGCCCCTTCAAGTCCAGGCCCTCGCCGAGCTGGGTATTGACCTGATCGCTGACCGCCAGCGCCAGCCGGCCGAGCGAGTTGAGGGTCGGATCCAGGCTCTCGGCACGGTAGCGGATCAGCCCGCCCAGCTCGCCGCCGGTGATCAGGCTGGTGATGCCCTGGCTGGAGCCGCCACTGACGAAATTCACCTCGAAACGGGTCGGGTCGCCCTGCCCCGGAACCACCTCCAGGCGACTGGTGGTGCTCCCCACCACCAGCGGCTGACCGGAGCCGACGAACAGGTTGACCGAGCTGTCATCCTGCGCCACCACCGTTACGCCGACGTAGGTGGACAGCTGGCGGATCGCCTCTTCGCGCGCATCCAGCAGGTCGTTGGGTTGCTGGCCGTTGGACGCGGCGACGGCGATGGCGTCGTTATAGCTGGCGATCGAGGTAGCCAGGCGATTGACCTGATCGCTGACGGCCACCATCTGCTTGTTGATGAACTCGTTCTGCTCGTTGATGCGGTCGTACACAGTGTTGAACCGCCGGGCCAGGCCTTCCGCCTCGGACAGCACCAGTTGCCGCGCCGGGATGTTGGACGGGTCCTCGGCGGCGGTCTGCAAGGAGGAGAAGAATTTCTGCAGCGAGGGGGTGATCCCGGTGGTGGAGCCGGCCAGCAACGAGTCGAGCTGCTCGATCTGGCTCTTGTAAGCCTCGACGTCGCTGCTCAGCGCGGTGCTGCTGCGCACCTGGGTGGTCAGGAACTCGCTGTAGCTGCGACGGATGTCCACCAGGGTGGTGCCCGAGCCGATATAGCCGGCACCGCTGAACTGCGGCACGCGCGTGGCCTGCACGCTGTCCTGGCGGGAAAACCCCGGGGTGTTGACGTTGCTGATGTTATGGCCGGTGACCGACAGCGCAGTCTTGTTCGCCGACAAGCCGGACAGGCCAATATTCAGGAGGTCAGCCATGGCTCAGTTCACCCTCGGGTCGTCGGCGTGCCAGCCGCCGCGATAGTCTGGTAGGTCTGCATCTTGCGGGCGATCTGCGCGACCTTGCGCGCGTACTGCGGGTCGGTGGCGTAACCGGCCTGCTGCAACTCGCGGACGAAGCGCTCGGGGTTGTCGGTGGCATTCAGCGCGTCCTGGTAGCGGCCGTTGTTCTGCAGAAAGCTGACGTAGTCCTCGAAGCTCTGTGCGTAGGAATCGTAGGCGCGGAACGATGCGGCCTCTTTCACCGCCTTGCCACCCTGGTATTCGGTGGTCAGCACCCGCGCCGACTCGCCGTCCCAGGCGTTGTGGGTCTTGATGCCGAACAGGTTGTGGCTGCTGGAGCCGTCCTGCTGGCGGATGATCGACTTGCCCCAGCCGGTTTCCAGGGCCGCCTGGGCCACCAGGTAGCGCGCCTCGACGCCGATCTTCTCGGCCGCCTTCTCCGCCATCGGCAGCATGGCCGCGACGAACTCCTGCGGCGAGGCGAACACCGACTTGCCCGCCTCCTGCGCACTGCCGGCCAGGCGTCGGCCGCTGACGGCGTCGCTGCCTTCCAGGGCCAGGGCCCTGTCGCGCGGCGCGGCGAAGGACTGGGCGGGAATCCAGTCGGCCTGCGCCAACGGCTGGCCGTCGCGCGTACCGGCCGCTGGCTGGATGCCGGCGAGCAAGCGGTCGCCCAGCTTGCCCGGCAACGACAGGCGGCGCTGATTGAGCAAGGAAGAATCGTCACGACGGCTGTCGACCTTGGCCAGCGGCTTGCTGGGCGCGCTCGGGACCGGCGCATCGACCTGGGCAAAGGGATTCGGCCGGCTTCCGGCGGCCTTGCTCTTCGACATCTGGCGCACCAGCACGTCGGCCAGGCCGATGCCATTCTGGTTGTTCGCCAGGGTCACCGCCAACTGCTGGTCGTGCATGTCCTGGTAGGTCTTGCTCTCGTTGCTGTTCATGAAGTTGCCTTCGCCGAACACCTCGTTGGCCGAGCGCATGGCCTTGAGCATTTCATTGAGGAACAGCGACTCGAACTCCTGCGCCACCTTGCGGATGTTCTGTTCGCTGTCGCCGCCGACCTTGAACTGGTTGAGGCGGTTCAGGTCGGTGAAGGCGCCGCTGTCCAGCGGGCTTTTGCCATCGCCGAGCAGACCGGCGGAGAGTCGAGAGTCCATCGCGTACGCGCCCCCTTAAATCACGATCAGGTCGGCCTGCAAGGCGCCGGCTTGCTTGAGCGCCTCGAGGATCGCCATCAGGTCGGAAGGCGATGCGCCCACCTCGTTCACCGCGCGGACGATCTCGTCCAGGGTGGTACCGGGGCCGAACTTGAACATCGGTTTGGCCTCCTGCTCGGCGCTCACCCGCGAGCGCGGCACCACCGCGGTCTGCCCGCCGGACAGCGCTTCCGGCTGGCTGACGATCGGGTCTTCGGTGATGGTCACGGTGAGGCTGCCGTGGGTTACCGCCGCCGGCTGCACGCGGACGTTCTGGCCGATGACGATGGTGCCGGTACGCGAGTTGATGATGACCTTGGCCACCGCCTGGCCGACCTCGACCTCGAGGTTTTCCAGAATCGACAGGTAATCCACCCGCTGATTCGGATCGAGCGGCGCGCTGACGCGGATCGAGCCGCCGTCGACGGCCTGCGCCACGCCTGGGCCGAGCAGTTCGTTGATATGGTCGACGATGTTCTTCGCCGTGGTGAAGTCCGGGCGATTGAGGTTGAGGGTCAGCGTGTTGCCCTGTTCGAAGCCGCTCGGCACCGGCCGCTCGACCGTCGCGCCGCCGGGAATGCGCCCGGCCGAAGGCACGTTGACGGTGACGCGTGAGCCGTCGCTACCCTCGGCGTCGAAACCGCCGACCACCAGGTTGCCCTGGGCGATGGCGTAGACATTGCCGTCGATGCCTTTCAGCGGCGCCATCAGCAGGCTGCCGCCGCGCAGGCTCTTGGCGTTGCCGATGGAAGAGATGGTCACGTCGATGGTCTGCCCCGGCTTGGCGAACGCCGGCAGGTCGGCATGGATCGACACCGCGGCGACGTTCTTCAACTGCACGTTGCCGCCCTCCGGCACCTTGATGCCGAACTGCGCCAGCATGTTGTTGAAGGTCTGTATGGTGAACGGCGTCTGGGTGGTCTGGTCGCCGCTGCCGTTGAGGCCGACCACCAGGCCGTAGCCGACCAGCTGGTTGCTGCGCACGCCCTGGATGCTGGCCAGGTCCTTGAGCCGCTCGGCCTGGGCCGGCAGGCACAGCAGGACGCCCAGCAGCAAGACGCAGGAGCGGGTCATGCCCAGAATCTTGCCGCGCGCCGCGCGGATGCTTGCGCGGGCATGGCCCGCTGCTACGGTTGTCATCAGCGTCATCCTGTTCAGAACGGCCACAGCGGGCTGACGAAGAAACGATCCAACCACCCCGGCTGACTGGCATCGGCGAAGGCGCCGGTACCCGAGTAGGTGATGCGCGCATCGGCGATCCGCGTCGAGGGCACGGTGTTGTCCGTGGCGATATCGTCGGCCCTGACCAGCCCGGCGATGCGTACCAGCTCGTCGCCGGTGTTGAGGGTCATCCACTTCTCGCCACGCACCGAGAGGATGCCATTGGGCAACACCTCGGCCACGGTCACGGTAATCGAGCCACTCAGGCTGTTGCTCTGGTCAGCCTGGCTGTCACCCTTGGTATCGCGGTTGGCGTTGTATTCGGCGCTCAGCGACAACTGGTTGTCGGAGAACGGGTTGTCCACCGACACGCCACCGCCGAACAAGGAGGTCAGGCCGATGTTGGCATTGCTGTCCTTCTGGATCTGCGAGCCGGCATTCTTGCTGGCCTGGGTGCGTTCGTTGAGGGTGATGGTGATGACGTCGCCGACGCGGTAGGCCTTGCGGTCGTCGAACAGGTTGTTCTCGAAGCCGGTCTGGTAGATCGAACCGTTGTTCTGCGCCGCCGGCAGCGGCGTGCGCGGCAGCACCGGCGCGTAGTAGGGGTCGTTCGGCTTCGGTGGCGGCGACACGCAACCGCTCAGGGCGGCCAGGCCAAGCATCGAGAGCACCAGTATCAGCCGATTCATAACCACTACCTCGGGGCGTTGCAGTTCAGGCCAGGGCCGGGCTATTGCCCGCCGCGGCTACTAGAGATTCTGGGTTACGAAGGCCAGCATCTGGTCGGCGGTGGAGATGACTTTCGAGTTCATCTCGTAGGCGCGCTGGGTGGTGATCATGTTCACCAGCTCCTCGACCACGCTGACGTTGGAGTTTTCCAGGGTGTTCTGCAGGGTGGTGCCCAGCCCGTTGAGGCCCGGCGTGCCGACCTGCGGCGCACCGCTGGAGGCGGTCTCCAGGAACAGGTTGTTGCCGATCGCCTCCAGCCCCGCCGGATTGATGAAGTCGGCAGTCTGCAGGTTGCCGACCACCTGGGCCGCCGGGTTGCCGAAGGTGGTGACCGAGACGGTACCGTCCTCGCCCACGGTGAAGGTCTGCACCTCGGCCGGCAGGACGATGGCCGGCTCCACGGCGAAACCCTGGCTGGTCACCAGCTGACCGTCGGCATTCAGGTGGAAGCTGCCGTCGCGGCTGTAGGACACGGTGCCGTCCGGCAACAGCACCTGGAAGAAACCGCGGCCGTTGATCGCCATGTCCAGCGGTTGCTCGGTGGTCTGCAGGCTGCCCTGGGTGAAGATTTTCTGGGTACCGCTGATGCGCACGCCGGTGCCCAGCTGCAGGCCGGAGGGCAGCTCGCTGTCCTGGCTGGTCTGCCCGCCCGGCTGGCGGCGGATCTGGTAGAGCAGGTCCTCGAACTCGGCGCGATCGCGCTTGAAGCCGGTGGTCGAGACGTTGGCCAGGTTGTTGGAAATGGTGGTCAGGTTCATGTCCTGGGCGGACAAACCGGTCTTGCTGACCCACAGTGCCGGAAGCATATCGATTCTCCTCGGGCGTCGTTATCACGGCGCCGCGTGCTGGTAATTAGCTAATCTGCAAAACCCGCGCCATGGCTGCCGAATTGTCTTCGGCGGTGCGCATCATCTTCACCTGCAACTCGAACTGGCGGGACAGCGAGAGGATCGCGGTCATCTCTTCCACGGCGTTGACGTTGCTCGACTCGAGAAAGCCCGAGGTCACCTGCACCGAGGCGTCGGCCAGCAGTGGCTGCTGGCCGGTGAAGCGCAGCATGCCGTCGGCGCCCTTTTCCATCTGCTGGAGATCCGGGTTGACCAGCTTCAGGCGGTCGACTTCCGCCAGCACGTTCGGCGCTTCGCCGAGGGCACGGATACTGATGGTGCCGTCCTGGCCGATCTCGATCTTCTGCTCCGGCGGCACGGCGATCGGCCCGGCATTGCCGATCACCGGCAAGCCATTGCCGGTGCGCAGCACGCCGAGGGCATCGACATTCAGGCTGGCGGTGCGCACATAGGCTTCGCTGCCGTCCGCCGCCTGCACCGCGAGCCAGCCCTGCCCGCCAATCGCCACATCCAGGTCGCGTCCGGTTTCCTGCAGGGAACCCGGGGTGAAATCGGTACCGGGCCGCTCGCTCATGGCGTATACCCGCGCCGGGTAGCCGTCGCCGAACACCGGCATCGAGCGCGCCTGCTCGAAATCACGGCGAAAACCGCTGGTGGAGATATTCGCCAAATTGTTGGCGTGGGCGCTCTGAGCCAGGGTGTTGTTGTGGGCTCCGGTCATGGCGACGTACAGCATCTTGTCCATGGTCATTCTCCGAGGTGGGCGTGCCGCCCGCTGCTCTTTGCAAGCTATTCAGCAAGCGCCGTGCCAGCCTCGAAAAGAAGTTGCAAGTCAATGAAAAACAAGGACTTTAAAAACAGAAAAGGCTCCCAGAGGGAGCCTTGTACACGCCTGACGGCGAGATTTTGCCGCTGTCGGCAAACACCCTTGCCTGCCGGGCGGCAAGCGCCGGTGGCAGACGCTAAGCGGGCGCCGCCGGCCGCCTGATCAGCGCAGGTTGATGATGGTCTGGGTCACCGCGCTCTCGGTTTCGATGGTCTTGGCGTTGGCCTGGTAGTTGCGCTGGGCGACGATCAGGTTGACCAGTTGATCGGACAACTCGACGTTGGAGTCTTCCAGGGCGCCGGCCTGCAAGGCGCCGAGGGTGCCGCTACGCGGCGTACCGACCACCGGCTCGCCGGAGGCGAAGGACTGCACCCAGGCGGTCTTGCCGACCGGTGTCAGGCCCTGCACGTTGGCGAAACTGGCCAGGATCACCTGGCCCTGCACCTTCGACTGGCCGTTGGTGTAGCGGGCGAAGATCACCCCGGTGTCGTCGATTTCCAGGCCGGTCAGCTGCCCGGTGGTGTAGCCGTCCTGGCTGACGCTGTTGACCGCGAAGGAACTGGAAAACTGGGTGGAGCTGCGCAGATCGACCAGGATGCCGCCGGCATCGGCATCGGCACCGTTGGCCGACCACACCGCCGGCACCGAGTCGTCCGCCGCCGCAGGCACCCAGCCGTTCAGGGTGAAGCGCCCGGTCGCGGCATCGACCGTGAAGTCCAGGGCGCCGGCACCGTCATAGTCGCCGGAGACCAGGCTGGCAGTGTCCAACTGGCCGCTGGCGGTGAAACCGACAGCCATCGAATAGGGCTCGGTGGAGGTCGGATCGGCCGGGTTACGGCCGTCGATCAGCACATTCATCTGCCACTCGTTGGCGCCGGTCTTGACGAAGTACTGGGTCAACACATGGGCATTGCCCTGGGTGTCGTAGACGTTGGTCGAGGTCGAGGAGTTGTAGCTGGTCGGATCGGCCGGATCGAAGGTGGCGTTGGCCGCCGCCTCGGCCGCGGCGATTTCCGCGGCCGTCGGGTTCAGCGGATCCACGGCGCCGGCAATCGACGCATCGTAAGCCCCCTGCCAGACCGTCGGCACGGTGTTGGTCGAGTTCAGGTTGAAGGTCTGGGTCAACTCGGTGGTCGCCTGCGGCGACTGACTGGCGGTTTCGATGCGCAGGTCGCTGATCACACCGTTCTGCAAGTTGCCGCTGCCATCCACCGCGAAGCCCTGCAGGCGATAGCCGAAGTTGTTGACCATGTAGCCATCGCGGTCGGTGCCGAAATAGCCGGCGCGGGTGTAGCTGACCTCGCCGTTGTTGCTGGTCTGGAAGAAGCCGTTGCCGTTGATCGCCAGGTCCAGGGCGTTCTGCGTGTAGTTGATGTTGCCCTGGTTGAACAGCTGCGACACGTCGCCGAGCAGCACCCCGCTGCCCTGGGGGTTGGAACCGCTGCCCAGCACCGACGCGGCATACACGTCGGCGAACTCGGCGCGCGACTGCTTGAAGCCGGCAGTACCTGCGTTGGCGATGTTGTTGCCGGTCACGTTGAGGTCACTGGTCGCAGCGCGCAGGCCACTCAGACCGATATTGAACGCCATGGAAGTCTCCTTTGCCGGCCCCGCCGGCGATTGAAAGCCTGCTGATTACTGACCGATGACCTGCACCTGGGACAGCGGCACGCTGCCGAGCCCTGCCAGGTTGAGCGTCAGCTCGCTGCCGCCCAGGGTGACGCTGTCGACGTTGGCCGGAAGCATGGTGTACAGCCCCTTGGTTTCGCCGTCGTAGGTCGCCTGCGCCTCGAACTTGTAGGTGCCGGGCGGCAACAGATTGCCGCTGGCGTCCTTGCCGTCCCAGATGAAGCTGACGTTGCCGGCGGCCTGCTCGCCCAGGTTGACCCGGTTGACCACGGTGCCCGCGCTGTCGTAGACGTTGACGTAGACGTTGCTGCTGGTGACCGGCAGCACCAGGCTAGCCTTGAAGCTCTCGCTGGTATCGACCACCGCCTTGTCGGTCGGCACTATGACCTTGCGCCCGACCAGGGAGGAGGCCTGCAGCGCCTGCGACGACTGGTAGCCGGACAGCAGCGACTCCATGCTGGTGTTCAGTTTTTCCACCCCTTCAACGGTGCTGAACTGCGCCAGCTGGGCGATGAACTCGCCGTTGCCCTGGGGCTCCAGCGGGTTCTGGTTATTCAACTGGGCTACCAGCAGGTTGAGAAACTCGTTCTTGCCGAGTTCCTTGTTCTGGGTGGTGTCCTGCGTGATCTGATACTGATCCAGTGCGGAACTGACGCCACTTACCGTGCTCATCCTTCATCCCTCGCTCGTGGCTTACTGACCCAGGGTCAATACGCGCTGCAGCATCTGCTTGGCGGTGTTCATCATCTCGACGTTGGTCTGGAAAGCCCGACTGGCGGAGATCATGTCGGCCATCTCCTCGACCACGTTGACGTTGGGGTAATACACGTAACCGTTGTCATCGGCAGCCGGGTGGTTCGGCTCGTAACGCGGTGCCAGGCTGCTCTGGTCCTCGACGATGCCGAGTACCTGCACCCCGCTGCCGGCCTGGTCCTGCTCGGCGAACAAGGAACCACGATCGCCACCCTGCGCCTGCTGGAACACCGTGGCGAACACCGGATGGCGTGCGCGGTAGGTCTGCTCGAGGCTCGACGACACCGTCTCGGCGTTGGCGATGTTGCTGGAAATGGTGTTCAGGCGGGTGCTCTGGGCACTCATGCCGGTTCCGGCGATGTTGAAGACACTGGCGAGTGACATGGCATCAGGCTCCTTTATTCGCCGCGCAGGGCGCTGACCAGCCCTTTGAACTTGCTATTGAGGAAGGTGAAGCTGGCTTGGAAGTTCACCGCGTTTTCCGCGTAGTTGGACTGTTCGATCTGCGCGTCGACGGTGTTCTGGTCGATCGAGGCATGCAGCGGCGTGCGGTAGGCCAGGCTCGCATCGCCCGTGCTTATGCCCTCGGCGGCGATATGCCGGCTGTCGGTACGACTCAGCCCCACCGCCCCGCGCTGGGCCTTGGCGCTCTGCTCGGCGAGCACCGCGGCGAAGTCCAGGTCGCGCGCCTTGTAGTTGGGCGTATCGGCGTTGGCCATGTTGTTGGCCAGCACCTCGGCCCGCTGGGCGCGGAAACCGAGTGCCTTTTCATGGATGCCGAGTGCGCTGTCGAAGCTGATGCTCATGGTCAGGAACCCTTGCCGTTTGGCTTGCCTGTTGTCCGTGCAAGACATTTAGCAAGGTGCGTGCCATTTTATTTTTTAGTTATATTTCAAGTAGTTATTAAATATCTACCGCACCTATCGAGGCTGAGCGGCAAAGCTTTTCCGCTGCCTGGCAAGGCAAAGCGGCAATCGAGCCGGCACTTTGCCGCCCCAAGTCCGTGGCTCGGTCCGCCCAGGTTAGCCGCGCAGCGGCGTAATCCGCCGCTTACTGCGCCAGCCCCGGTCATCGACTGAAAACCTGCTGTATCGCCGTTCGCGGTAAACAGCGGAAGCGCCTGCGGCGAGGCTGCGCGCCCCGTTCCACCCTACGGCCTGCACAACGAAAAACGGGAGGCCACTGGCCTCCCGCTTTGTCTACCCCAACCCAGCGCAAGCAACGGGTCATTTCACCTTGTAGATGATCCCCGGACTGCACTGCACCATCTGGTAACGCTCCGGCAGGCCATTGAGGGCCTCCGACGCGCCGAGAAACAGATAGCCTCCCGGCTTCAACATGGCATGGATGCGCGTGAGGATGTCTTTCTTCACCTCGGCCGAGAAATAGATCAGCACGTTGCGGCAGAACACGATGTCGAACTTGCCGAGGCTGGCGTAGCTGTCCAGCAGGTTCAGCGGGCGGAACTCGACGCGACTCTTGATCGCCGGCTTGATGACCCAGCGCCCCGGCCCCTTCGGCTCGAAATACCGCTGCAGACGCTCCTGCGACAGGCCGCGGCCGATTGCCAGGCTGTCGTACTCGCCGGATTTGCAATTGGCCAGCATCGACGGCGAGAGGTCGGTGGCAACGATCTGCACCCCGGCCTTGAGCTGACCGATGTTGGTTTTCTCGAACTCGTCGATACTCATCGACAGCGAATAAGGCTCCTGACCCGAGGAACAGGCCGCCGACCAGATCCGCAAGCGCTGCCCCGGATTGGCCTTGATCAATTCCGGCAGCACACGACTCTTCAGCACCTCGAAGGGGTAGGTGTCGCGAAACCACAGGGTTTCGTTGGTGGTCATGGCATCCACCACCTGCTCGCGCAACCCGCTGCGCGGCTGGCTTTGCATGCGCTGGACCAACTCGCCCAGGGTTTTGATGCCGTGCTGCTCCTGCAACTTGTTCAGTCGACTGGAAACCAGGTACTGCTTATTGCTGCCCAGCAGGATGCCGCAGGCTTTTTCCAGGAATGTCCGGAACTGCTCGAAATCCAAATTACCTGAAGACACTAGCCAGGCCTCGCCAATCATAAGTTGCGCTGAGAGAGCCCCCTCAACCCCATCCCAGCTCGGATGAAAACGCTCACGTGCGCTAATGCTGCGTAAAAAAGCTCACCACGACGCTGCATCGAACGCGCTTCGGCACGGACCACGGGACGAACGAAACGAGTGGAAAAGCTGGTTACCATCCGTAACCGCGCCCCGGGTCACGCGCCTCACCCTACCTCCCTGTGGGCTCATGCTGTAGCGCGTTTTCGACTCGCCATGCTCGCCCGTTTTTACCCAGCCCGACCTTCGCCGTAACGCTTTCAAACAGCCTGATCTACTGCGTTGATACGTTCAACCACCCGCGATGCCAAGTCATCCGGGCGAAACTTGGGGAGAAAATCGTCAGCGCCGACCTTCTTGACCATGGCCTGGTTGAACACCCCGGATAGTGAAGTATGCAGGAGGATATGCAGTTTCTGCATGCGCGTATCGCCGCGAATCTCCGCGGTCAGGGTATAGCCGTCCATTTCCGGCATCTCGATGTCGGAAATCAACATCAGCAACTCTTGGCCCGGGTGTCGGCCCTCGTCCGCCATCTTGCGCAGGTAATCCAGCGCTTGACGCCCATCGTTCAGCGCCGTGACCTCCACCCCGATGGTCTGCAGGCAACGCACCAGCTGCTTACGCGCCACCGAAGAGTCGTCGACGATCAGCACATGCTTGCTGACCGCCCGCCCCTGCGTCTCGACATCGACGACCCCGACGGAAATCACTTCGGATGTCGGCGCCACCTCGGCGAGGATCTTCTCCACATCGATGATTTCCACCAGTTGCTGGTCCAGGCGCGTCACCGCGGTGAGGTAGTGGTCGCGCCCCGCCCCCTTGGGTGGCGGATGGATCTCCTCCCAGTTCATGTTGACGATACGCTCGACCGCATGCACCAGGAAACCCTGAACCTTGGTGTTGTACTCGGTGATGATGACGAAACTGTTTTTCAGGTCCTGCAGCGGCGGCTTACCGGTCGCCATCGACAGGTCAAGAATCGGGATGGTGCCGCCGCGGATATTGGCCACTCCGCGCACCACCGGACTGGACCTGGGCATGATGGTGAGCTTGGGGCATTGCAGCACCTCCTTCACCTTGAACACGTTGATGCCGTACAACTGGCCGCCATCGAGGCGAAACAGCAGCAACTCCAAACGATTCTGCCCAACCAACTGAGTTCGCTGGTTAACCGAATCCAATACACCGGCCATGCCCAAACTCCTTTGTTTGAGTAGCGCACATTCTGCTCAGCGTAGCAGGCGGCACGGGCCTTGCTTTTCACTCAGCATGAACGCAGAAACGACAGCTTATCGACACATACCGGCAAAAGGCCGCCACTGGCTGGCAGTTTTACCTGCTTTGCTCGCGCTCGGCTACAGCCCGCTGGCGAGCGCCGCGGCAACCCTGCCTGAACAGCTTATCGGCGCCAGTCGGGATTTTCTTGAGCAGACGGTTAGCGACTACTTGCAGCGCAGCGATATTCACGGACGGCATGAGATCCAAATCAATCGACTCGATCCCCGCTTGCGCCTGCCCCTCTGCGACAAGGAATTGACTACCTCACTGGAAAGCCCGGCCCAGCCGATTGGCCGCGTCACCCTGCGCGTGCGCTGCGACGGCAGCTCACCCTGGACGGTCTTCGTGCCCGGACAGGTGAAGCTGTACCGCGACGTGGTCACCGCCATCCGGCCGCTCAAGCGTGAAAGCGTGCTGACGCAGCAGGACGTAGCATTGACGGAGCGTGATGTCGGCCTGCTCAACCAGGGTTATCTGACCTCGCTCCAGCAGGCGGTCGGCAAAAAACTGACGCGGCCGCTGCAACCCGACCAGGTGGTGGCGCCGACGCATGTCGAACAAGCCGAAGCAATCCGCAAGGGCGACCGGGTGGTGATCAGCGCACGCAGCGCGACCATCACCGTGCGCATGCCCGGCGAAGCCTTGTCGGACGGGGCTATCGGCAGGCAGATCAGCGTACGCAACCAACGCTCGCAGCGGGTGGTCAAGGCGCGTGTGACCGGTCCGGGCCAGGTTGAAGTAGCCATGTAGGCATGATTCTTGTTAGGTATTTAGCCGAAGATTTTCTACACTGTGTTTTAGATGTTGCCCGGCAGCAGATTTTATTGGCCGGCCGCCCTAAAGTTTCTCCAGGCGGGGCCGACAAGCTAGGCAAGCGTCCAAACACTGTTCGAGGTTTTGCATCATGGTCATCGACTTCAATCGGCTAAACAATGCCGCCACGCCTGCCAATTCGGGCCGAACCGGCAGTGCCCAGGCCGGCGGTCGCAATGAGGCCATCGGCAATCAACAATCCAGCCCCTTGCCGGCCGCCAGTGAACAGGCAGAGGCCAGCAAAAGCGGTGAGTCCGTGCAGCTCAGCCGCGAAGCGCAACATTTGCAAAAGATCAGCGACAAGCTCAGCGGCCTGCCTACCGTCAATAAAGAGCGCGTCGCCCAACTCAAGCAGGCAATTGCCGACGGCAGCTACCAGGTCGACAGTCAACGCGTTGCCGGCAAACTGCTCGAATTCGAATCCCAGCGCTAGTCCCAGGGCAGCGCTGGGGGTGTTGGACGCCCGACAGACCGTTGAGAACGCAGAAGTTTCCCAACGGTTTGCTACCCCCAAGAGCCCGCGATGCACGACACTACCCTGCTTGAGCTGTTCAACGACGATATCGGCAGCGCCGAGCAATTGCTCGAGCTGATCGAGCACGAATTCCAGGCCCTCAGCGCGCGCGACCTGCCCCGCCTGCAAGCCATTCTGGCGGACAAGCAGCCGCTGCTCGCGCAACTCGAACAGCACGGCAAGGCCCGCAACCAGCTGCTGCTCAGCCTGCAACTGAGCGCCGATCACGCCGGCCTGCGAGCCCTCGCCGCACGCTCCAGCCAAGGCCCTGAACTACTCGCCCGCGGCGATGCACTGTCCGCGCTGCTCGAGCGCTGCCAGGCTGCCAACCTGCGCAACGGCCGGCTGATCCGCTCCAGCCAGGCGACGACCAGCAGCATGCTCGGCATTCTCCGCGGCGGCGAAACGCCGAGCCTCTATGACAGCCGTGGCAGTACCGCTAGAATCGGCCAGCAGCGCCCACTCAGTCAGGCCTGAACACCTATAACAAGGTACAGGAGCAATACTGCCTCAATGCCAGTATTCTAGTGCCATAGTATTTGCCCGGAGAGTTCTGGACCGTGTCCAACCCTTTTATCGAGGACGATGGCCCGCAACCACCCAAGGTGCTGAAAACACCCGTGGAAATCGTTGCCAACCTGCGCCAGCTGGAGCAGAACCACGATCCGCTGATCGTCACCTTCCATGAACGCAACCAGCGTTTTCAAAGCTATGTGATCGAAGTGGATCGGCAGAAGAACCGCCTGATCCTGGATGAAATGATCCCCAACGATGCCGAGCGCTTCCTGCAGAATGGCGAGCCGTTTCGCATCGAAGCCTTTCACGAAGGCGTGCGCGTCGCCTGGGAATGCCTGCAAGCCGTACAGATCGCCGAGCATCAAGGCTCGCGCTGCTACTTCTGCCCCATCCCCCAGGAAGTGCACTACCACCAGCGACGCAACGCCTTCAGGGCGCAGCTCAAGCAGTCGGAGCAGGTCAAGGTCGAGCTGGCCGGTGATAAGCTGCGCAGCGCCGTAGCCGGACAGCTGCTGGATATTTCCGCCACCGGCTGCAAACTGCGCTTCCCCGGCGACGCCACCCATGGCCTGCAGACCGGCCAGGTCTACGAAGGCTTCACCGCCCAGCTGCCTTTCGGCGCCATGACCACCCCAGTGGAACTGCGCTATCTGCACTACGACGAAAAACTCAACATGACCATTGCCGGCGTGCGTTTTTACCGCATGAGTGGCCTGGAACAGCGCCAGGTCGAGCGTTTCGTCTACCAGTTGCAACGCGAAGCGCGCCGCTACGATAACGACGGCCTGTTCTAGACGCCCGGCAGGCGCCTGGCCCGGGGCGCTCAGGCCATGATCTGGATGCCCAGCGCCGCCAGGCGCGGCAAGTCTTCCGGACGATCGACATCCCACAGTGCCGGCAGCAGCTGATGGCTCCAGTCCAGTTGCTGCAAGCGTTCCCGGGTCATCGCCAAGACCCTGTCGGATCCCCACGGCATGCCATGAAACAGCAAGGGGTCGACGCGGCGCAAACCCAACAGGACATAGCCGCCATCCTCGGCCGGGCCGAGCACCGCCGACTGCCGGTGCAAGGCGGCACAGGCGCTGTTCAGGTACTCCGCATCCAGCGCCGGGCAATCGTTGCCGATCAACACCACGGCGTCGCTGTCCGCCAGCCCGAGCACGGCAATACGCCGCATGCGTTCACCCAGATCGCCGGCGGGTTGCTCGACCAGCGTCCAGTCCAGCTCATCGGCGAGCGCCTGCAGGCTCGCATCGGGACTGTCGTCGAGCCACAGAAAGCGCTGGCTGAAGCCCTCCGCCGGCAGCTGCAAGGCACGTTCGAGCAACAGCCGCTGCAAGTCACATGCCCCTTCTTCGCCCAGCACTGGGATCAGGCGGGTTTTCACTTTCCCCGGCACGGGCGAACGTGCCAGGAGGTGCAAGGATATCGACAGTCTCATGGTGGCGGCCCTCGGTGATACTGCCGCGCCAACTGATCCGGGCTGGCGCCACAATAGTAGGCCAGCCGCAAGCGCCACATGAGCAATACGGTACGCCAAATGCCGTCTCGCTCCCAGCGTCGACTCGAGGTCGATAGCGGAGGGCGCACACAGCGTGGACGCGCCCGTCTTTTCAGCCGGCGACTCAGCTCGATGTCCTCCATCAACGGGATGTCCGCATAGCCGCCCAACGCCGCGAAGGACCGGCGCTCGACAAAGATGCCCTGATCGCCCGTGGCCACGCCCGTCACCCGTGAGCGCAGGCTGATCATCGCGCCAACCAGCCGCAACGCCAGGCCGGGGCCCGACAAGCGCACATCGAAGCGCCCCCAGAGCGGTCGCTCCGCCAGCGCCTCCAGCAGGTGGTGGATAGCTGCGCCGGCGATCCGCGTATCGGCATGTACGAACCACAGGTAGTCGCCACGCGCGACGGCGGCACCGGCATTCATCTGCCGTGCGCGCCCGGCGCTCGCCTCGAGCAGCCGATCGACCCGCGCCGCAGCCAGCTCGCGGGTGGCGTCGCTGCTGCCGCCATCCACCACGATCAGCTCCGCTCCGGCGGCGCGCAGCGACGCCAGATCCGCCAGCAACAGCGGCAGGGTAGACGCCTCGTTCCGCGTCGGGATAATGACGCTGAGGCGCGGCGTCACGGGTGCAGCGCCTGCTCGCCGGGCTCGACCGCCCCGGCGGCGGCCATGTCTGCCGTGCTGGCATCCTGCATCTGCTCATGCACGACCTGCTCGTCGACCCGCGGGTCAAGGGCCGCGGCCAAGGGCGAACTGGTCATATTGTCCGGCACCGGAATGTGGTGCAGCGGCGCATCCTCGACCTGATGCAGGTGGGTGACGCTATCGGGGCGCACCCGCCAGACAGGGATCAGCGCGCAGACGCAGAAGAAGGCATAGAGCATGTTGGCGCCCCAAAAGCGCATCAGCACACCGGCCAGCAGCGGACCGACACTGGCACCGACGCCAAAGGTGACCAGCAGCATCGCGGTCAGCGAGACGCGCCGCTCACCCTCGACATGGTCGTTGGCAAAGGCCACCGCCAACGGGTACAGGCTGAACAGCAACAGGCTTACGCTGAAGCCGACGCCGATCATCACCAACAAGGACACCTCGGGCATCAGCGCCAGGGGCAGCGCCGCCAGCGCCAGCAACGCCGCACAACCGCGAATCAGCCACGCCCGATCGTAACGATCCGACAACCAGCCAAGCGGCCATTGCACCAGCAGACCCGCCAGGATGCAGCTACCCATGAACAAACCGACCCGTTCGGTAGACAAGCCCAAGCGCGTCGCATACAACGGCGCCAAACCATAGAACGAGCCGATCAACAGACCGGCCACGGCGATGGTGGTCAGCGACATGGGAACACGCGAGATGAAGAAGCGCAGCTCCAGCGGCGCCGGGTGCATCGGCGCCGGGTGCAGCCTGCGGGTCAGGGCCACCGGCACCAGGCACAGGGCAAAACACAGCGCCACCAGCATCAACAGCTCGGGACCGAGCGCCGGGTGCACCACCAGCACCAACTGGCCGAGAATCAGCCCGAGGTAAGAAGCGCCCATGTAACCGGAGAACACCTGGCCGCGCTGGCTGGTTTCAGCCTGCTCGTTGAGCCAGCTCTCGATCACCATGTACTGGCACATCATGCCCAGGCCGACCAGCATGCGCATCACCAGCCAGGCCGGCAGCCAGTCGGTCAGGCCATGGGCGAGCACCGCCGCGGTGACCACCCCGGCGCACGCCACGTACGCACGAATATGCCCGACCCGGCCGATCAGCCGATGTCCCAGCTTGCCGCCCAGCACCAGGCCGACATAGTTGGCTGCCATCAAGGCACCGACCCACAGGCCGTCCACCGTATCCGCCAGGCGCAACGCCAGATAGGTACTCAACAGGCCGGATCCCAACAACATCAGCAGGGTGGCGAAATACAGCGAACCAAAAGACTTCCAGATCAGGCGCATGGGGCTGCGAATAGCTCCTTGACTGGCGGCTGGGGCGATACTGCCCGCAGTCCGACCGCGACGAATTGACCGACCGCCGACACAGGTAGCGGGCGCGGGCCAAAGCCGCGCCGGCGCCCCATGAGCAGCCATGTTTCCTACCGGCGACAAGCACGGACGATCCGTAGCGAGCCAGCCTTCGGTTATCTTGCAGCTTGCCCGGCAGCCGGGCGGACTCAGGACGCCAGGGCCCCGAGCATAGTAGCCAGCCCCTCTTAAGCTTGGGCGGCCAGAACGCGCCGCTCCCAGGGCGTAATCTCATCGAAGAAACTGCTCAACTCCAACGACTTGCTGGCAACGTAGCCTTCGATGAACTCCGTGCCGAGCAGTTCCACCGCCAACTGGCTGTGTCTCAGACGCTCGAGAGCGGCATGCATGGTACAGGGCAGGGTCAACTCTTCCGGCACCTCGAATTCCCCCTGAACCGGCGCGCTCGGCTGCAGCTGTCGTTCGAGGCCGTACAAGCCTGCCGCCAGACTGGCGGCCAGGGCCAGATAAGGGTTGGCATCGGCGCCCGGCAGGCGATTCTCCACCCGTCGTGCTGCCGGCACGCTGGCCGGAATGCGCAGACCCGCGGCACGGTTGTCTTCCGACCAGCAGGCATTGTTCGGCGAGGCGAAGGGATGGCGCAAGCGCTGGTAGGAATTCACATGCGGGGCGAACAGCAGGGTGAAATCCGCCAGCGCCGCCTGCTGACCCGCGATGAAGTGATGGAAGGCCGACGTCGCCTGGCCATCGGCCGCACTGAAGATATTCCGGCCACCGCCCTGCTCGACCACGCTCTGGTGGATATGCATGGAACTGCCCGGCGTATGCGCCAATGGCTTGGCCATGCACACCACGCTCAAGCCATGCTTGAGCGCCACTTCCTTGAGCAGATGCTTGAACAGCAAGGTCTGGTCGGCCAGCCGCAGCGGCTCGCCATGCAGCAGATTGATCTCGAACTGGCTGATGCCCATCTCGTGCATGAAGGTGTCGCGGGGCAAGCCCAGCGCCGCCATGCACGCATAGACCTCATCGAAGAACGGCCGCAGGCCGCTGTTGGAGCTGACGCTGAAGGCGCAACCGCCCTCCTCGCGCCGACCATCCAGGCCGCGCGGCGGCTGGAACGGCTGCAGCGGATCGGCGTTGGGCGCGAACACAAAGAACTCCAGCTCGGTCGCCACCACCGGCTCCCAGCCATGGGCCGCATAACGCGCCAGCACCTGCTTGAGCAGGCCGCGGGTGGACAGGCCGCAACTGCGCCCATCCAGCTCGTTCGCATCGCAAATCGCCAGGGCACGCGGAGTGGCGCTCCAGGGCAGGCGGTGGATCTGCGTCGGCTCGGCGCTTAGTACCAGGTCGCCGTCGTCGCTGCCGTAGAACCGCGCCGGCGGGTAGCCGCCCATGATGCACTGCAGCAGCACGCCACGCGCCAGTTGCAGGCGCCGGCCTTCGAGGAAGCCGGCGGTGCTCATCACCTTGCCACGTGGCACGCCGTTCAGGTCCGGGGTCACGCATTCGACTTCCTCGACGCCGCGCAGTAGTTCCTCCAGTGCGGGGCGGCTAGCGGTATTCATCTGTGCTTGTCCTTGATCGGGGGGGCAAAGCCGTCGGTGGACGGCGCTGCGTACAAAATACGCATCACCCGTTCAACATTTCAAGCAAAGCAATGAATCTGCTTGCTCGGGCGCCGTTCCGGTAAAAAACATCGAATCTATAGATAATTAAAACAACAGCACCGCGCCCCGGAAAACCATTCGCTTATGCCCCTAAATAGCCTTGAAAGCACCGTACTAGAAGGATCCACCAGCACTATCGACAGCATCGATTATTACCATGCCCGATATGCGCTTTTTCATCTAATTATTCTGAGTAGCATGGGCTCCGTACTCACTTACCGCCCCCACGAGGAGCCCGAGATGAAAAAGCAAATTCTCGCCAGCCTGATCCTGGCCAGCTTGTCCGTTAGCGCCTTCGCCCTGCCGCAAAGCGCACAACAGTCCCTGCAAGGCGAACGCAAAGCCAGCAGCACCCTCGCCGCCGACGGTGCCGAGCGCACCGGCGCCAACCGCGTCGCCGAGGACGGCGCCGAGCGTAGCGGTGCCAACCGACTCGCCGAAGGCGGAGCCGATCGCCTGCAAGAGCGTATTCGCGTCGCCGCCGACGGTGCCGAGCGCAGCGGTGCCAACCGCGTCGCCGAAGGCGGAGCCGATCGCCGGCAAGAGCGCATCCGCATCGCCGAGGACGGCGCCGAGCGTAGCGGTGCCAACCGCCTCGCCGAAGGCGGAGCCGATCGCCGGCAAGAGCGCATCCGCGTCGCCGCCGACGGTGCCGAGCGCAGCGGTGCCAAGCGCATCGGCTGACCGCGCGGTTTATCCGCCCAAAACGAAAAGGCGCCAGATCTGGCGCCTTTTGCCTGCCTGACGAGCGGGACAGTGTGGCGGCCGAGCGCTACTCCAAACGCGCCAGACGCTCTTCCAACTCGGCGACTCGCGCCTCCAGGGCTTCCAGGCGGCTTTCATACTGCGAACCACCGGCCGGGCGCTCGGTTTCAGCCGCACGCGTTTCCAGCAAGGCCTGCAGATCGGCCGGCTCGCCCAGCAAATGCATATAACGGTCTTCGCGTTGCCCGGCTTGCCGGGGCAACTGACAGAGCAATCCGCGACTGATCAGCCGCTCCAGGTTGTGCTGCAGTTGCTCGGCATCCTCGAAGTCGTGCATGCGGCTGCTGCGGGTAAGCAGCTCGTTGACGGTCTGCGGCCCGCGCAACAGCAACAGGCCGATCAACACCAGCTGGGCCGCCACCAGCTCCAGCGCCTTGTCCGCGCGCTGTTCCCAACGATCGGCCCGGCTGCCCATCACTAGGCGCGCCAGGCCACGCCCCTCCAGGCTGCGCAGGCCTTGGCCGACCTGCCCGGGGTTGAGGTTCATCAGCGGCTCGCGGCTGGTTTTCTGGTTGCAGGCCAGCACCAGGGCATTCAGGGTCAGCGGATAGACTTCCGGGGTGGTCGCCTGCTTCTCGATCAGACAGCCAAGGATGCGGGCCTCGATGGCGGTGAGTGGCGCCTCACTGAACGCGGTAGGGGTCTGGTTGGACATGACAGTTTTTTCTCCGGCTCGGACGTGCCGCTAGCCTAGCCTGCCTGACCACGAGTTGACATGCCCGCGCGAAATCCGCCAGCGGGCGGTTAGCCGGCTCGGACACGCCCCGCAAGCGCCGCACTGTGCTAGAGTCGCGCGCTGTTTTTCCCCGCTCGAGCCTTTATACACCCCGCCACGCCCCAGACAACTCGCCAGATGGCGCCCCCGCACTCCCCACGCAAGCCAGCCGGAGCCAGGCTCTTCGCGCTGATTTGCCTGTTTACGGAGCCCGGCCCGGCGACTCGCAGCCTACAGAGACACCAGCCCATGACCGCTGTCCGACACCCACTGATCCAGCTACTGAACCGTACCAGCCTGGTGCTGCAGATCCTCATCGGCCTGATCGCCGGGATCCTGCTGGCGCAGTTCACTCCCCAGGCCGCCTCGAGCGTCAGCTTCCTCGGCACGCTATTCGTCTCGGCCCTGAAAGCCGTGGCGCCGGTGCTGGTATTCGTTCTGGTCGCCGCCTCGATCGCCAACCACCGACACGACCAGCAAACCCATATCCGCCCGATCTTGATGCTCTATCTGCTCGGCACCTTCAGCGCCGCGCTGATCGCGGTGATTGCCAGCTTCAGCTTTCCGTCGAGCCTGACCCTGCTGAGCAACGGCGCCGACCTGTCGCCACCCGGCGGGATCAGCGAGGTGCTGCAAACCCTGCTGTTGAACCTGGTCGACAACCCGATCAATGCCCTGCTCAAGGGCAACTTCATCGGTATCCTGACCTGGGCCATCGGCCTGGGCTTCGCCTTCCGCCACGCCGCCCCGGGCAGCAAGCAGATGCTCGCCGACCTCTCCGCGGGCGTGACCGCGATCGTCAAACTGATCATCCGCCTGGCCCCGTTGGGAATCTTCGGCCTGGTCGCCGCGACCCTGGCCGAATCGGGCATGGGCGCCCTGCTCGACTACCTGCACCTGCTGCTGGTACTGATCGGCTGCATGCTGCTGGTCGCCCTGCTGGTCAACCCGGCCATCGTGTTCTGGAAGATCCGCCGCAATCCCTATCCGCTGGTGTTCGCCTGCCTGCGCGAGAGCGGCCTGACCGCCTTCTTCACCCGCAGCTCGGCGGCCAATATCCCGGTCAACCTGCAGCTCTGCCAGCGCCTGGGACTGCACGAGGAAACCTATTCGGTGTCGATCCCGCTGGGCGCGACCATCAACATGGCCGGCGCGGCGATCACCATCAGCGTGCTGACCCTGGCGGCAGTACATACCCTGGGCATCGCCGTGGACCTGCCGAGCGCCCTGCTGCTCAGTCTGCTGGCCTCGATCAGCGCCTGCGGCGCCTCCGGCGTGGCCGGCGGCTCGTTGCTGCTGATTCCGCTGGCCTGCAGCCTGTTCGGCATTCCCAACGAAGTGGCCATGCAGGTGGTCGCGGTCGGTTTCATCATCGGCATAGTCCAGGATTCGGCGGAAACCGCGCTGAACTCCTCCACCGACGTGCTGTTCACCGCAGCGGCCTGCCTGGCCGAAGATGCGGTCGCGCCCCAGGTCAACGCCCAGCTGGATTGAGCGGGCGCGGCACGGCCGAGAAAGCAAAAAGGCTTACGCACTGCGTAAGCCTTTTTTGTTTGGCGTCCCCTACTGGAGTCGAACCAGTATCTAGCCCTTAGGAGGGGCTTATTCTATCCATTGAACTAAGGGGACTCTGTCGTCGCGGCGATTAGCGCGCGGCCGGGCGGCATGTTACCCAGCGCGAACGGATTTGTCATGCCACGGCCAGCACAACGCAGCCATACTGCAGACAGTCTTCCGAGGAGAGTGCCATGTCCCAGCCAAGCTCCCAGCACCTGCCCGACTCGCCCTTCGCCAGTTTCAGCGTGCGTGCCGCCAGCAGCGCCGACGCCCAGGCCCTGGCCGCCTTGCTGCAGCAGCTGGGCAGCGATGAACCACGCGCCGACCCGGCACTGCTGGCCCTGCGCCTGAACGAACTGCCGCACAGCCGCGAGGTGCTGGTGGCCGAGCGCGACGGCCAGCTGCTCGGCACCTGCACGCTCAACCTGATCGAGCACCTGGCGCACAACTTCGCCCGTTCAGGCGTAGTCGAGGACGTGGTGGTGGACGCCGACGCTCGCGGCCTGGGGGTCGGCCGCGCGCTGATGGCAAAAGCCGCCGAACGCGCCCGTGCCTGGAGCTGCTACAAGCTGGCGTTGTCCAGCAACCAGAGCCGCGAAGCGGCGCAGCGTTTCTATGAAGGGCTGGGCTTCAAGCCCCACGGCATCAGCCTGGCCCTTGGGCTGGACTGAGGCGCGGAGCGACGCGGTAGCCATCCCTCCACGGCGTCAGCCGAACAGGCCCATGCTGTGCAGGAACACCAGCAGAATGCCCAATGGCGTGACGCCACGCAGCACCTGCCACCACAGCCGGAACAGCTGCGGATGGCCGATGCCCAGCGCCTCCTGGACGGTCGAACGGCTCAACACCCAGCCGGTGAACAGCACCGTGCCGAGTCCGCCGAGCGGCATCAGCAGGTTGGTGGTCAGGTAGTCCAGGCTGTCGAAGAAGGTCTTGCCGAACAGGGTGATCTCGCTCCAGGCGCTGAACGACAGCACGGTGCCCAGGCTCAACAGCCACAGCGCCACGCCGCTCAGCAACACGGCCTTGAGCCGGCTGATGCCAAACTTCTCGGTGAGCCAGGCGATGGTCGGTTCGCTCAGGGAAATCGCCGAGGTCAGCGCGGCGATGGCCAGCATGACGAAGAACAGCCCGCCGACCACCTGGCCGAACGGCATCTGGCCGAAGGCGATGGGCAGGGTGACGAAGATCAGCCCGGGTCCAGAACCCGGCTCCAAGCCGTTGGCGAACACCAGCGGGAAGATCGCCAGGCCGGCCAGCAGCGCCACTCCGGTGTCGGCCAGGGCCACCATGATCGAGGTCTTGACGATGGAAGTGCCGGCCGGCAGATAGGAGCCGTAGGCCATCATCGCGCCGCTGGCCAGGCTGAGGGTGAAGAAGGAGTGCCCCAGGGCGACCAGCACGCCCTGCCCGCTGAGCTTGCTGAAGTCGGCGGCGAACAGGAAGTCCACGGCTTCAGCGAAATGCCCGGTGGTCGCGGCATAGCCGACCAGCACCAGCAGCAGCACGAACAGCCCCGGCATCATGAAGCGCAACGAGCGCTCCAGGCCCTCGCGCACGCCCAGGCCAACGATGCCCAGGGTCAACAGCAGCACCAGGGTGCCGTAGCCGACCAGCTTCCAGGGGTCGCCGAGCATGGCCGCGAACAGCGCGCCGCTGCTCTCGCCATCCAGCCCGGCAAAACTGCCAATGGCCGCCGCCGGCGCATAGGCCACCGCCCAGCCGGCAATCACCGCGTAGAAGCTGAGGATCAGGAAACCGGTGAATATCGCCACGCTGCCCAGCTTGCCCCAGTGGCGGCTGGCACCGGCCTGCTTGGCCAGGGCCGCCATGGCGCCCTCCGGATTGGCGCGGCCGCGCCGGCCGATCATCACCTCGGCCATCAGCAGCGGAATGCCGATGGCCAGGATGCACGCCAGGTAGACCAGGACGAAGGCACCGCCGCCGTTCTGCCCGGTGATATAGGGAAACTTCCAGATATTGCCCAGGCCCACGGCCGAACCGGTGGCCGCGAGGAAGAATGCCCAGCGCGAGGACCACAGGCCACGCGCGGCGACGCTGCTGGCGGCGCCGGCGATGCTGCCGACGGCGATGCTGTCTTGACTCATTGGGTCTTGCCCTCTTGTTGTTGTGAAAAAGTCAGTCGGAGATCGAACGTAGGGCGGGTCGGGCCGCGCAGGTTAGCCGCGAAGCGGCGTAACCCGCCGCTCTGATGCAAGGCATTACCACTGCCGGTCTAACGACCGGCTGGTGGGTTACGCCTTCGGCCAACCCACCCTACCCAAAGCCTTACCGTCCGCCGTGCAGGCGCTCCTCGGCCAGGCGGTCGGCGATGGCGGTGGTGGTGGCGCCTTCGCGCTCGGCGCGCTGGAAGATCTGCGTCAGGGTGTCGCCGATACCCTCGATATGCGCCTTGAGCTGCTCGGTGCTGCCGCCGGTGCGCTCGTAGCAGACGTCGATGATGCCGCCGGCGTTGATCGCATAATCCGGGGCGTACAGGCAGCCACGGCGGCGCAGTTCCTCGGCCAGTTCGGCGCTGGCCAGCTGGTTGTTGGCGGCGCCGGCGATCACTGGTGCGCGCAGGGCTTCGAGAGTCTGCGGGTTGATGATCGCGCCCATGGCGCAGGGGGCGAACACGTCGACATCCAGGCCGTAGATGTCGTTCTGGCCGACTGCCGTAGCGCCCAGTTGCTCCACCGCGCGACGCACGTTGGCTTCGACTATGTCGGTCACCCACAGCTCGGCGCCGGCCTCCTTGAGTTGCCGGGCCAGGTCGAAGCCGACCTGGCCGACGCCCTGGATCGCCACCTTCAAACCCTTGAGATCATCACGGCCGAGGCGGTGCCTGACCGCCGCCTGCAGGCCGATAAACACGCCATAGGCCGTCGAGGGCGACGGATCGCCATTGCGCATGCCGCCGTCGAAGGCCTCGCGCTGGCCGGCGCCGGCCACGTGGCGGGTGCGCTCAGCCATGATCTGCATTTCCGCGACGCCGGTGCCGGAGTCGGCGGCGGTGATGTAGCGCCCGCCCAGGCTGTCGACGAAATCGCCCATGGCCTGGAACAGCGCCGCGCTCTTGCCGCTGTGCGGGTCGCCGATGATCACCGCCTTGCCGCCGCCCAGCGGCAGCTTGGCCAGCGCCGATTTGTAGGTCATGCCACGGGACAGACGCAGCACATCGCGCAGGGCCTCCTCGTCGGAAGCATAGGGCCACATGCGGCAGCCGCCGAGAGCCGGGCCGAGGTTGCGGTTGTGGATGGCGATGATGGCCTTCAGACCGCTGGCCTGATCGTGGCCATAGACCACCTGTTCGTGGTGATCGAATTCGATATGGGAAAACACGGACATGGGGATTCCTTGGGGTTTTCTTGTTGGGGGATTGGGGTTGCAAGGAATGCTGCAGGAGGCCCGCCCCGGGGGGCGGGCCTCCTACATTACAAAGCGCTCATCAGGCGGCCGGCTCGAACAGCTGCACGGCCTGGATCTCGCTGACCAGCAGGCGCGCCTTGAGCTGTGCCGCCTGCTCGCGGGTCTTGGCCACCGCGGCGTCCTTGACGTGGCCGTAACCGCGGATCTGCTCCGGCAGTTCGGCCAGCGCCACCGCGCTGCGGTAGTTGCCGGCGTTCAGCTCCTTGAGCAGGTGCCCGACGCTGTCCTCATAGTCCTCGATCAGCTCGCGCTCCAGCCGGCGCTCGGCGCTGTAGCCGAACGGATCGAGCGGCGTGCCGCGGAGGAACTTGAACTTGCTCAGCAGGCCGAAGGCCTTGAGCATCCAGGGGCCGAACTGACGCTTGCGTGGCTGGCCGGTCTTGGCGTCGGGCTTGCTCAGCCAGGACGGCGCCAGGTGGAACTGCAGGCGGTAGTCGCCCTGGAACTGCGCCTCCAGTTGCTGGATGAAGCTGCCGTCGCTGTACAGCCGCGCCACCTCGTACTCGTCCTTGTAGGCCAGCAGCTTGAAGTAGTAGCGCGCCACGGCACGGCTCAGGGCCTGGTCGGTGCCTTGATCGGCGCGACTGACGCGAGCCACCAGTTCACGGTAACGCTCGGCGTAGGCGGCGTTCTGGTAGGCAGTCAGGCGGGCCACACGGTCGGCGACGATCTGCTCCAGGGTCTGGCAGCGCGGCGCCTCGGCCACCTTGGGTGCGGCCAGCTTCTCCACCGCCGCCAGGTCATGGGCGGCGCGACGGCCCCAGAGGAAGGCCTGCTGGTTGAGCTGCACCGCCACGCCGTTGAGTTCGATGGCCTTGGCGATGGCTTCGGCCGATACCGGCACCAGGCCCTTTTGGTAGGCAAACCCGAGCATGAACAGGTTGCTGGCGATGCTGTCGCCGAGCAGGCGGGTGGCCAGGCGGGTGGCATCGACGAAGTGGGTCTTGCCCGCGCCCACCGCCTCGATCAGCGCCTCGCGCATGGCCGCGCCAGGCACCTGGGCATCCGGGTTGCGGGTGAACTCGGCGGTGGCCGCCTCATGACTGTTGATCACCGCGTGGGCGATCTTGTCGTTGAGCTTGGCCAGGGCCTCCTCGCTGGCGGATACCACCAGGTCGCAGCCGAGCAGCAGGTCGGTCTCGCCGGCGGCGATGCGCACTGCGTAGATGTCGTCCTGCTGGGCGGCGACGCGGATATGGGTCACCACCGGACCGAACTTCTGCGCCAGACCGGCCTGATCCAGCACGCTGCAGCCCTTGCCTTCCAAGTGCGCGGCCATGCCCAGCAGCGCGCCGACGGTGGTCACGCCGCTGCCACCGACACCCGGCAGGAGGATGTTCCACGGCCGCTCGAGGCTCGGCTGCCGGGGTTCCGGCAGGACCTCGAACAGGGCATTCTGGCCCACCGCCTCGGGCTTGCGCAGGCTGCCGCCGTGCACGGTGACGAAGCTCGGGCAGAAGCCCTCGACGCAGGAGAAGTCCTTGTTGCAGGCGTTCTGGTCGATCTCGCGCTTGCGCCCCAGCTCGGTTTCCAGCGGCAGCACCGACAGGCAGTTGGATTTCACGCTGCAGTCGCCGCAGCCCTCGCACACCGCCGGGTTGATGAAGGCGCGCTTGGCCGGGTCGACCAGCTTGCCGCGCTTGCGCCGGCGGCGTTTCTCGGTGGCGCAGGTCTGGTCGTAGATCAGCACCGAGCAGCCCTTGAACTCGCGCAGCTCGCGCTGCACCGCGTCCAGCTCGCTGCGGTGGTGGAAGCTGACAATGGGCGCGAAGGTCGCGCGGCTCGGGTATTTTTCCGGCTCGTCGCTGACCAGGGCGATGCGCTTGACCCCCTCGGCGAACACCTGCTGGCTGAGCTGGTCGACGCGCAGTTCGCCGTCGATCGGCTGGCCGCCAGTCATGGCCACCGCATCGTTGTAGAGGATCTTGTAGGTGATGTTGACCCCGGCGGCCACGGCCGCGCGCAGGGCCAGTTGTCCGGAGTGGAAGTAGGTGCCGTCGCCGAGGTTCTGGAAGATGTGCGCGGTGTCGGTGAACGGCGCCTGGCCGATCCAGGTCGCGCCCTCGCCGCCCATCTGGGTGAAGGTGTCGGTGTTGCGGTCCATCCACTGGGTCATGTAATGGCAACCGATGCCGCCCTGGGCGCGGCTGCCTTCCGGCAGTTTGGTCGAGCTGTTGTGCGGACAGCCCGAGCAGAAATGCGGGGTGCGCAGGGTGCTGTGCTTGGGCGCGGCCAGGGAAGCTTCCTTGGCCGCGAGGAAGGCCAGGCGCTCGTCGATGCTGGCGCTGCTGTAGATCGGCGCCAGGCGCTTGGCAATGGCGCGGGCGATCATCGCCGGGGTCAACTCGGAGAGGTTCGGCAGCAGCGACACGCCGGTCTCGTCGAACTCGCCGACCACCCGCGGGCGCTTGCCTACCGGCCAGTTGTACAGCTGGCCGGTCAGCTGGTCCTCGATGATGCTGCGCTTCTCCTCGACCACCAGGATCTCGTCCAGGCCTTCGGCGAACTCGTGCACCGAGACCGGCTCCAGCGGCCAGCTCATGCCGACCTTGAGCACACGCAGGCCGACCCGGGCGCACAGTTCCTCGTCCAGGCCGAGGTCTTCCAGGGCCTGGCGCACGTCCAGGTAGGACTTGCCAGTGGTGATAATGCCCAGGCGCGGATTCGGTGAGTCGAGCATTACCTTGTTCAAGTCGTTGGCGCGGGCGAAGGCCCGGGCCGCATAGATCTTGTACATGTTCAGGCGCTTTTCCTGGACCAGGGGCGGGTCCGGCCAGCGGATGTGCACGCCGTCCGCCGGCAGCTCGAAGTCCTCCGGGAGTTTCACGTCGACGCGCAGCGGATCGACATCCACCACCGCCGAGGAATCGACGTTCTCGGCGATGGTCTTCAGCGCCACCCAGCAACCGCTGTAGCGCGAGAGTTCCCAGCCGATGATGCCGTAGTCGAGGATCTCCTGGACGTTGGCCGGGTTGAGCACCGGGATCGAGGCGGCGATAAAGGCGTGCTCGCTCTGGTTGGCGATGCTCGAGGACTTGCAGCCGTGGTCGTCACCGGCCAGCAGCAGCACGCCACCATGGGCGGAAACGCCGGCCGAGTTGCCGTGCTTGAACACGTCGCCGCAGCGGTCGACACCCGGGCCCTTGCCATACCACATGGAGAACACGCCGTCGTAGCGCGCGCCGGGGAACAGGCTGGTCTGCTGGCTGCCCCACACCGCGGTGGCGGCCAGCTCCTCGTTGACCCCGGGCTGGAAGTGGATGTGATTCTCCTGCAGGAAGGACTTGGCTTCCCACAGGCTCTTGTCCAGATTGCCCAGCGGCGAGCCGCGGTAGCCGGAAATGAAGCAGGCGGTATTCAGGCCGTGGGCCGTGTCGCGCTGCTTCTGCAGCATCGGCAGGCGGGTCAGCGCCTGGGTGCCGGTGAGGTACAGGTGACCAGTGGCAAGGCGGTACTTGTCATCCAGGCGGATCTCGGCCAGAGACATGCGGGCGCTCCTTTTATTGTTATGGCGAGCTGCGAGGCACCGGTTAATGCCGTCGCGGTTCTGTTGCGGACGGGATCACCGCGCGCAACGACTGGGCAAGAATATGACTGAGCGGTATCGCTTTTTTCTTTCTTTTTTCGACCTCAAGCACCACTATTTCGCATGACTAATTCAATAAGAACAAAATATCGGAATCATTCATGCAGAATCCGCTAAGCCCCATCGATCGCAAGATTTTGCGCCTGCTGCAGCACAATGCCGACCTGTCGGCGGCGGAGGTGGCGGAGAAGGTCGAGCTGTCGCAATCGCCCTGCTGGCGACGGATTCACCGCATGCAGGAAGACGGCCTGATCGAGCGCAAGGTCGCCCTGCTCAACCACAAGCAGCTCGGCTTCAGCATCACGGTGTTCGTCGACATCAAGTTGTCGGCCCACGGGCGCAACAACCTGGAGGAGTTCGAGCAGGCGGTGGTCGGCTACCCGCAGGTGCTGGAGTGCTACACCATGGCCGGCGGCTCGGACTACCTGCTCAAGGTGGTGGCCAAGGACATCGCCGACTACGAGCGCTTCCTGCGCGACCACCTGTTGCAGCGCCCGCACGTGCAGGAGGCGCACTCGAACATCGCCATGAGCGAGGTCAAGCGCACCACCGAACTGCCGCTGGATTGAGCCGATGTCGGCTGGGCCGAGCGGCGCGCCGGCAGCGTACGGCTATCGCCACTGCCGGGCAGGCTCAGGCGCATGCACGGCCGGCACCGATCAGGCGGAGCAGGTTAGCCACGGTCTGTTCCAAATGGCCGGAGTTATCCAACAGATGCAACCGATCCGCTTCCGCCATGACGCTCCTGGCAAACTGCGCATTGCGTGCCAGGCGCGCCTCGATCTCCGCCAGGGTCTCGCGACCGCGAGCCAGCAGACGCTCACGCAGCACCGCGAGATCGACTTTCAATAGTAGTGCCAACAGATCCGGATAACGTTGCCGCGCCTGCGCCAGGTAGGCGCGCGAGCCATTGACCAGCACATCCTGGCCAGCCGTCAGCCAATCGTCGATCTGCCTGGGAATGCCGTAGGCCAGGCCATTGGCGCGCCAGCTCATGGCGAAGGCGCCCGCATGTTCCAGCTCCTCGAACTCGGTCACCGACACCGCCACGGCGTCCTCGCCAAGCGCTTCGGCGGAGCGGGTGATTACCCGTTGGACGATCTGGCAACCGCGCGCCGCCAGGCGCTCGCCCGCGGCATCGAGCAGGCTGTCCTTGCCGGCGCCCGAAGGGCCCATCAGATAGATCAACCTGCCGTGCATCGCCCCCCCTTTCGCTTGTCACCAGCCCTGCCGGATCACTGCCTCGCCGGCTACCGGCCGTGGCAAGGCCACGCGGCAGATCATAGCCGGTGTGCTGGCCGGCGAGCAGCAATGGCGCCGGCAACAGGCTGCCCGGGGAATAGTCGCAAAACGCCATCGACCAGGCACGCCCAGACAGCCAAGCAGGAGGTTCTGCACTACGCTCAAACAAGCGACCCATTTGAATTGCTCGGAGATCGAGTCGATGGCGGCCCGCAGGCGGCGCACCTCAGCATGCAGATGGCCATGCACCGGTACCCACCGACCGGGCAGCACGATACTGCCGCCGCCCGGGCGCCTCCAGACCTTCATCTGCCGCCGACCACGGCAGTCAGATCCTCTGCCAACCCCGTTGCCGGGTCATGCCGCGCAAGTGACGATTGCTTGAGTTTTTCGGTGTCGGGTGCGCAGAAATACGCCTTTCTGCTCAATGACACGCATTTCTGACCGCTGGTGCTGGCAAAGAGCCTTTATTCGAGCCAGAATATGACACGTAATTGGCGTCAAAGAACTGTTTGCCGGCCGTGAGGTCATATCGACGCAAATGGCGATTCTGGTTGAACGGCTAGTGCTAAAGGTTGTCAAACCGGTGACAATCCGATGGCTTACCGCCAGCATCGCTTCCCTGAACTAACCGGTTAAATGTATGCGCCCTATGAAACAGGCTATCTATTCCAGCCGTACGGCTGACAAGTTCGTCGTTCGCTTGCCCGACGGCATGCGCGAGCGTATCGCTGATGTTGCCCGCAACCACCACCGCAGCATGAACTCGGAAATCATCGCCCGCCTCGAGCAGAGCATGCTCCAGGAAGGCACCCTGGATGATGGGCTGAACCTGCGCCTGGACAGCCCCGAACTGTCCTTGCATGAGCGCGAGTTGCTGCAACGCTTCCGCCAGTTGTCACGTCGACAGCAGAATGCGCTGGTGGCCTTGATCGCCCACGACGCCGAAATGGCCGCTGAAGAAGCCTGAGTTTCGGCGATAAAAAAACCGGCTTTCGGGCCGGTTTTGTTGTGCTCTGCAAATGCCCCAGATACGAAAAAGCCGCCTCTCTCAGGCGGCTTTTCGCTTTATGCAGTTAGCCGACGAAGTTGAGCAGCACCCCCGCCGCCACCGCCGAGCCGATCACTCCGGCCACGTTCGGCCCCATCGCATGCATCAGCAGGAAGTTCTGCGGATTGGCCTCCAGGCCGACCTTGTTCGACACCCGCGCGGCCATCGGCACCGCCGATACCCCGGCCGAACCGATCAGCGGATTGATCTTGTTCGAGCTGAACAGGTTCATCGCCTTGGCCATCAACACTCCGGCCGCAGTGCCGCCACAGAAGGCCAGCATACCCAGCAGCAGGATACCGAGGGTCTTCATCTGCAAGAAGGATTCGGCCGACAGTTTGGACCCCACCGTCAGGCCCAGGCAGATGGTCACGATGTTGATCAGCGCATTGCGCGAGGTGTCCGCCAGGCGCTCGACCGCACCCGCTTCACGCAACAGGTTGCCGAAGGCGAACATGCCCACCAGCGGCGCGGCGTCCGGCAGCAGCATCCCGACCAGCAGGCAGAGCACCAGCGGGAAGACGATCTTCTCGACCTGACTGACATGCCGCAGTTGCTGCATGACGATGGCGCGCTCTTCCTTGGTGGTCAGCGCGCGCATGATCGGTGGCTGGATCAGCGGCACCAGGGCCATGTAGGAATACGCCGCCACGGCGATCGGGCCGAGCAGATGAGGCGCCAGCTTGGCGGTGACGAAGATCGAGGTCGGACCATCGGCACCACCGATGATGGCAATCGACGCCGCCTCGCGCAGGGTGAACTCCAGCCCCGGAATACCGATGGCGGCGATCGCCAGGGCGCCGATCAGGGTGGCGAAGATGCCGAACTGTGCCGCCGCCCCGAGGAACAGGGTCTTCGGGTTGGCCAGCATGGGACCGAAGTCGGTCATCGCGCCGACACCCATGAAGATCAGCAGCGGAAACACGCTGGTCGGCAACCCCACTTCGTAGAACAGGTGGAGAATCCCGGCTCCCTCGGCCATGCCGGCCACCGGAATATTGGCCAGCAACCCGCCAAATCCGATCGGGATCAGCAACAGTGGCTCGAAGCCTTTCTTGATCGCCAGGTAGACCAACACCAGGCAGACCACAATCATCAGCGCCTGCCCAGGCTCCAGATGATAGAGGCCGGTGCTTTGCCACAGCTTGAAGAGCTTTTCCATCGAATGCTCCTCAGCCGATGGTCAGCAGGCTGTCGCCCACTGCCACCGAGTCACCGACCTTGACGCCGACCGAACCGATAATGCCGGCCCTGAACGCACGGATCTCGGTTTCCATCTTCATCGCTTCGAGAATGATCACCAGCTGACCTTCCTCGACCAGCTCTCCCGCCTGCACCAGCACCTTGAAGATGTTGCCGGCCAAAGGAGCACTCTGCGACTCACCACCCCCAGCCGACTGCGCGGCCGCGGCCTGCGCCGCCCCCGCAGCGGCGCCGGCGAGCGGCTTGATACCGGCGATATCGCCACCCTCGTTGACCTGCACGACAAAGGACCGGCCGTTGACATCCACGGTGTAGACCTCGGGCTTGCCGGCTTCGCGGGCCGGCACTTCGTTGCCGGTCGGCGCCGGCTCAAAGGCCGCAGGATTGCCACGGCTCTCCAGGAACTTCAGGCCGATCTGCGGGAACAACGCATAGGTCAGCACGTCGTCGATCTCGTCCTTGGCCAGCTTGATGCCTTTCTCCTGGGCGATGCCCTTGAGCTCGGCAGTCAGCTTGTCCATTTCCGCACTGAGCACATCCGCCGGGCGGCAGGTGATGGCTTCGGCGCCATCCAGCACCCGCGCCTGCAGCTCTTCGTTGAAAGGCGCCGGCGCCGCGCCGTACTCGCCCTTCAATA
Organism: Pseudomonas benzenivorans; assembly: GCF_900100495.1. Lineage (GTDB taxonomy): Bacteria > Pseudomonadota > Gammaproteobacteria > Pseudomonadales > Pseudomonadaceae > Aquipseudomonas > Aquipseudomonas benzenivorans. The sequence continues at coordinate 35,172 of NZ_FNCT01000013.1, read as the reverse complement.
CGCCGGCGGTTTCCTTGGTGATCGACTTGTAGCGCTCGCCGGTCAGGACGTTGATCACCGCCTGGGTGCCGACGATCTGCGAGGTCGGCGTCACCAGCGGGATGAAGCCCAGATCCTCGCGCACCCGCGGGATCTCGGCCAGCACCTGGTCGAACTTGTCCTGGGCGCCCTGCTCCTTGAGCTGGCTTTCCATGTTGGTCAGCATGCCGCCCGGCACCTGGGCGACCAGGATGCGCGAGTCGACCCCCTTGAGGTTGCCCTCGAACTTGGCGTACTTCTTGCGCACCTCGCGGAAGTAGGCGGCAATCTCCTCGAGCAGTTCCAGGTTCAAGCCGGTGTCGCGCTCGGAGCCCTGGAAGATGGCGACCACCGACTCGGTCGGCGAGTGGCCGTAGGTCATCGACAGCGAGGAAATGGCGGTGTCGACGTTGTCGATACCGGCCTCCACGGCCTTGACGATGGCCGCGGTGGACAGCCCGGCGGTCGCATGGCATTGCATATGGATCGGGATCGACAGGCAGGCCTTCAGGCGCGACACCAGCTCGAAGGCCACGTAGGGATTGAGGATGCCGGCCATGTCCTTGATCGCCACCGAGTCGGCGCCCATGTCCTCGATCTGCTTGGCCAGGTCGACCCACATTTCCAGGGTGTGCACCGGACTGGTGGTATAGGAAATCGTGCCCTGGGCATGCTTGCCCTGGCGCTTGACCGCCTGCAGTGCGGTCTGCAGGTTGCGCGGGTCGTTCATCGCATCGAATACGCGGAACACGTCGACGCCGTTGATCGCCGCACGCTCGACGAATTTTTCCACCACGTCATCGGCGTAATGCCGATAGCCGAGCAGGTTCTGCCCGCGCAGGAGCATCTGCTGGCGGGTATTGGGCATGGCCTTCTTCAGCGCGCGAATGCGCTCCCAGGGATCTTCGCCGAGGTAACGAATACAGGCATCGAAGGTCGCGCCGCCCCAGGACTCCACCGACCAGAAGCCGACCTGATCGAGCTTGGGTGCTATCGGCAGCATGTCCTCCAGGCGCACCCGGGTCGCCAGGATCGATTGGTGGGCGTCACGCAGCACCACGTCGGTGATACCGAGTGCTTTTTTCACAGCAGTCATACGGAAACTCCCTGGCAAACCCGAATCATCCGCGGCGTGCGCGGTGTTGATGAATGGCGGACTGGATGGCGGCGAGGACATCGGCCTCAGGCTGGTGCCCCGCCAGCTTCACCGGCAACGGCGCAGTTGCCGCGCGCAAGGGGGCCGCCGGCACGAATCGCTCGATCAGCCGCGCCATCAGGCGAATAGCCAGAACCAGTAGAGCCAGGAAAAAATAGACGGCACCCATGCCCATCAGCATGAGCTCGACACCCTCGAGCAGGAGTTGGCTGGAGGTCATGATGACTCCTTATAGCTGCGACGCGGCAGTCGCATTTTTCTTGAATGGAGGAGGCGCCCGGAAACAGCCGGGCAAAGCTGGCGCACCTTAGCTTGAAACGGGCGTTTGAAGCAAACCCCAGACTGCATTTGGCGACATATTCGGATGAAATTGCGCCACTGGCACAATCCGAATAACCAGGACGCTCAGTGCGACACCGCAGAGGCTGTGAAAATACCGAACGCCGTCGCGGGGCCACCTCCAGGCGCTCGCCCAGTACTGCACCGCAGCGGGCGCCTGGCGGCGGTCGCGGAAGATCGGAGCGTTTCCGTCAACCCCGACAAGGTGAACCGAGCACTGCCCTAGAGCAGGAACAACGAGGCCAGCCCCAGAAAAATAAAGAACCCTCCGCTATCGGTTACCGCGGTGATCATCACGCTCGCGCCCATGGCAGGATCGCGCCCCATGCGCACCAGAGTCATCGGAATAAGCACCCCCATCAAGGCCGCGAGCAACAGGTTCAGCGTCATCGCCGCGGTCATCACCACGCCCAGCGACCAACTGTCGTACAGCAGGTAGGCCACTGCGCCGATCACCCCCCCCCAGACCAGGCCGTTGATCAGGCCAACACCCAGCTCTTTGCGAATCAAGCGCGCCGTGTTGCCGGTACCGACCTGATCCAGCGCCATGGCCCGGACGATCATGGTGATGGTCTGGTTGCCCGAGTTGCCACCAATACCGGCGACGATCGGCATCAAGGCAGCCAACGCCACCAGCTTCTCGATGGAGCCCTCGAACAAGCCGATCACCCGCGAGGCCAGGAAGGCGGTAATCAAGTTGATCGCCAACCAGGCCCAGCGGTTGCGCAGCGACTTCCACACCGAGGCGAAGATGTCTTCCTCCTCGCGCAGACCGGCCATGTTCAGCACTTCGCTTTCGCTTTCCTCGCGGATCAAGTCGACCATCTCGTCAATGGTCAGGCGGCCGATCAGCTTGCCATTCTTGTCCACCACCGGCGAGGAGATCAGGTCGTAACGCTCGAACGCCTGAGCCGCATCATAGGCGTCCTCGTCCGGATGGAAGCTCACCGGGTCGGTGGCCATGACCTCGCTGACCAGCTTGTCCGGATCGTTGACCAGCAGCCGCTTGACCGGCAGCACCCCCTTGAGCACGCCGTCGTAGTCGACTACGAACAGTTTGTCGGTATGCCCAGGCAGCTCCTTGAGGCGGCGCAGGTAGCGCAGCACCACTTCCAGGCTGACGTCTTCGCGGATGGTGACCATCTCGAAGTCCATCAGCGCGCCGACCTGGTCCTCCTCGTAGGACAGCGCCGAACGCACGCGCTCGCGCTGCTGTGCGTCGAGGGACTCCATCAGCTCGTGGACCACATCGCGCGGTAGTTCGGGCGCCAGGTCGGCCAGCTCGTCGGCATCCATCTCCTTGGCGGCGGCGAGGATCTCGTGATCGTCCATGTCGGCGATCAGCGTCTCGCGCACCGCGTCGGACACCTCCAGAAGGATGTCGCCGTCGCGCTCGACCTTGACCAGCTGCCAGACGGTCAGGCGGTCATCTAGCGGCAGCGCCTCGAGGATGTGTGCTACGTCGGCGGAGTGCAGCTCATCGAGCTTGCGTTGCAACTCGACGAGGTTTTGCCGGTGCACCAGGTTTTCCACCCGGTCATGATGCTGGCCTTCCTGACGATGGGTCAGGTCTTCGACCAGCTTGTGCCGATGCAGCAACTCGACCACTTGAGCGAGGCGGTCCTGCAGGCTTTCTTGCGGCTTCTTGGCTTCTACTTCAGTCATGGCGCGCTCCACCCCCAGCGGCGGCGCACGCCAAAGAGGGTCAATCAGTCAATACGCGATTGCACAATCGAGATTCAGAGTAACTACTGGGTAAGTCCATGGTGGCGATCCACAAGCCCCGGCGGGGCTGACGCGGCAGATGATAACACCGCACGGCCGCTTTGCACGCGACCAAATCCGGGCAAGAACAAGCGCTTGCACCACAAACTTGAGTGCTTTTTACAATTCTGCATCTGCGACGCCGGAGAACCGCCACAAGGCACCGCTGGCGGATAGAAACTCATCGACTACACTCGCGGGACGACTGTCAAGGAGGACGCGTCGATGCATGGACTGCGCTGCGCAGCGTTTTGCGCCATTTTGCTATGCCCCACCCCATTACTGGCCACAACGGTGTTTCGCTGCGAAGACACCAACGGCCACATCACCTTTACCTTGCAAGGCTGCCCCAGCGCGCAGGATCAACACCTTCAGGATGCCTACAACCCAACCCCCGGGGACGGCAAACCCGTACCCCTGGCGAAAATGGCGAAATCCTCCCGCGCCAAGTCCCAGGAGCGAACCCGCGGCGTAGTGGTAGTAGTCGGCGAACAACAGGACGGCTGCGGCAACCGCATCACCGGCAGCGCTCGTCGCGACGCGGTGATCAAGCAGCGGATCCTCAGCGGCATGACCCGCGCCGACGTGGAAAGCGCCTTGGGCACACCGGACAAAGTCAGCAGCCAGAACGGCCAGACGCGCTACCACTACCGCGACCTCCGCGGCAATACCCGCCAGGTGAGCTTCGATGAAGCCGGTTGCGTCAAAGGCAAACGCTAGCGAGCGAATAGATAGCGGACAAAGAAAAAGGGCCTGCATCGCTGCAGGCCCTTCGGTATGGCGGACTCAGGAGGATTCGAACCTCCGACCGCTCGGTTCGTAGCCGAGTACTCTATCCAGCTGAGCTATGAGTCCGTATGGCGCTTTTTGACCAGATCACCGCTGGTTGAAACGAAACGACCGGCATCGCTGCAAGTCATTCCAAATATGGTGCACTCAGGAGGATTCGAACCTCCGACCGCCCGGTTCGTAGCCGGGTACTCTATCCAGCTGAGCTATGAGTGCACTAAGCGTGCGCATTATAAGGGGCAAATTCTGATAATCAAGCACTTATCCGAATAAATTCAACAACTTACCGGTCAGATACTGATTCAACGCCTTGCAATGCAAATATGGCGGAGAAGGGGGGATTCGAACCCCCGACACCCTTTTGAGGTGTACTCCCTTAGCAGGGGAGCGCCTTCGGCCACTCGGCCACCTCTCCGCAACACGGGGCGCATGATACCCATCTTTACCCCGCTTGCAAAGCCAAAAATTAGATAAAAATTAGTGGCTTGGTTCTTCGTCTTTCTCTTTCTGGATGCGCTGGTAAATCTCTTCGCGGTGCACCGCTACTTCCTTCGGCGCGTTGACGCCGATGCGCACCTGATTACCCTTCACACCCAACACGGTGACAGTGACCTCGTCACCCACCATCAGGGTCTCTCCGACCCGGCGAGTTAGAATCAGCATTCCTTTCTCCTCACGGATTTCAATACAGGACAGTCTGCAAAAAAGAAAATGGTGGCAGCCCCGTGGATCTCAAGCGGAGCCTTCACCCAAGTATTGACCAGAGTGGGCAGAAAGAAAGCCCTACGCCACCCCGGCCAAAAAAGACGAAAGGCGCGGAGTGAGCCGCGCCTTTCGGGTAGTGCCTCAATCGCCCTGGCGGGCCGGGGCATCCAATTCAAAGGCAGTGTGCAAGGCGCGCACCGCCAACTCCAGGTATTTCTCCTCGATCACCACCGACACCTTGATTTCCGAGGTCGAGATCATCTGGATGTTGATGTTCTCCTTGGCCAGGGCCTCGAACATGCGGCTGGCGACCCCTGCGTGGGAGCGCATGCCGACGCCGACGATGGAGACCTTGGCAATCTTGGTGTCGCCGATCACTTCGCGGGCACCCAGTTCACGCGCGGTGTTTTCCAACACCTGATGGGCACTCTGGTAATCGTTGCGGTGCACGGTGAAAGTGAAATCGGTGGTGTTATCGTGCGCGACGTTCTGCACGATCATGTCCACCTCGATGTTGGCGGCACTGATCGGACCGAGAATCTTGAAGGCCACGCCCGGGATGTCCGGTACGCCACGGATAGTCAGCTTGGCTTCGTCGCGATTGAAAGCGATGCCGGAGATGATCGGCTGTTCCATGGATTCCTCTTCATCAAGGGTAATGAGGGTGCCCGGGCCCTCTTGGAAGCTGTGCAGCACGCGCAGCGGGACATTGTACTTGCCGGCGAACTCCACCGAGCGGATCTGCAGCACCTTGGAGCCGAGACTGGCCATTTCCAGCATCTCTTCGAAGGTGATCTTTTCCAGGCGCTGGGCCTGCGGCACCACGCGTGGGTCGGTGGTGTAGACACCGTCGACGTCGGTATAGATCTGGCACTCGTCGGCTTTCAGCGCCGCGGCCAGGGCCACGCCGGTGGTGTCGGAGCCGCCACGGCCGAGGGTGGTGATATTGCCGTGCTCGTCGACGCCCTGGAAACCGGCGACTACCACCACGCGGCCGGCCTTGAGGTCGGCACGCAGCTTGTGGTCGTCGATCTGCAGGATACGCGCCTTGTTGTGCGCGCTGTCGGTGAGGATGCGTACCTGGTTGCCGGTGTAGGACACCGCCGGCACGCCACGCTTGATCAGCGCCATGGCCAGCAAGGCGATGGTCACCTGCTCGCCGGTGGAGACCATCACGTCCAGTTCGCGCGGCACCGGCTGGTCGTCGCTGACCTGCTTGGCCAGATCGATCAAGCGGTTGGTTTCACCGCTCATGGCGGAAACCACGACGACGATGTCATCGCCGTTCTCGCGGAATTTCTTCACCTTCTCGGCCACCTGCTGAATGCGCTCAACGGTGCCGACGGAGGTGCCCCCGAATTTCTGTACGATCAAAGCCATTTCAAAGCCGCCTCAGCCCGTGAAGGGCGCCCATTAAACATTCAACTCGACACACTGCCAAGGCCCACCGGGCGTGTTCCGGGCCTTGGGCTTAGCAGGCCGCTGAAAAACTACTGCGCTCGGCCATGCGGCGTTGAAATCAGGCTCGGACTGCTCATGTACAACTCGTACACTCCGCGTCCTCGCCTGATTTCGCCTTGCCTGGCCGTCGCTCGCTACTTTTTTTCAACGGCCTGTTAACGGATGCTTACAGGCCCTGCTCGGCAAACCGTTGCGCCAGCCCCAGCGCCTCGTCCAGCTTGCCCGCCTCAGTGCCGCCACCCTGGGCCATGTCCGGGCGACCGCCGCCCTTGCCGCCCACCGCCGCCGCCGCCTGCTTCATCAGGTCGCCGGCCTTGAGCTTGGCGGTCAGATCTTGGGTCACCCCGGCCACCAGCACGACCTTGTCGTCCTGCACGCCGCCGAGCAGGATCACCGCGCTGCCGAGCTTGTTCTTCAACTGATCGACCAGCGCCAGCAGCGCCTTGCCATCCAACCCATCCAGGCGGGCGGCGAGCACCTTGATGCCCTTGACCTCAAGCGCCGCACCGGCCAGGTCGTTGCCGGCGGCGCTGGCCGCCTTGGCCTTGAGCTGCTCCAGCTCTTTTTCCAGCAGGCGGTTGCGCTCCAGTACGGCGGAGAGCTTGTCCAGCAGGTTGTCGCGACCGCCCTTGAGCAGCGCGGCCGCTTCTTTCAGCTGCTCGTCGGCGCCGTTCAGGTAGGCGAAGGCCTGGGCGCCGGTCACCGCCTCGATACGCCGCACGCCGGCCGCCACGCCGCCCTCGCTGGTGATCTTGAACAGACCGATGTCGCCGGTGCGGGCCACGTGGGTGCCGCCACACAACTCGACGGAGAAGTCGCCACCCATGCTCAGCACGCGAACCTGGTCGCCGTATTTCTCGCCGAACAAGGCCATGGCGCCCTTGGCCTTGGCGGTGTCGATATCGGTCTCGAGGGTCTCGACCTGGCTGTTTTTGCGCACCTCGGCGTTGACAATGTCTTCCAGCACCTTGAGCTGTTCCGGCTTGATCGCCTCGAAGTGGCTGAAGTCGAAGCGCAGGCGCTGGCTGTCGACTAGCGAGCCCTTCTGCTGCACATGCTCGCCGAGCACCCGGCGCAGCGCCGCGTGCAACAGGTGGGTGGCCGAGTGGTTGAGCGCCGTGGCCTGGCGCACAGTCGCGTCCACTTCGGCCTCGAGCGAGGCGCCGACACGCAGACTGCCCTTGCTGACGATGCCGTGATGCAGGTGCGCACCACCGACCTTGGTGGTGTCGCGCACCTCGAAGCTGATGCCGGTGCCTTGCAGATAGCCGCAGTCACCGACCTGGCCGCCGGATTCGGCGTAGAACGGCGTCTGGTCGAGAACCACCACGCCCTCCTCGCCCTCGTTCAGGGTCTCGACCGCCTGGCCGTCGGCGAACAACGCTATGATCGTGCCGCTGCCGCTGGTGCCCTCGTAGCCGAGGAAGCGCGTGTCGCTGTCGACCTTGACCAGGCTGTTGTAGTCCATGCCGAAGGCGCTGGCGGAACGGGCGCGCTCGCGCTGGGCGGCCATTTCACGCTCGAAACCGCTCTCGTCGAGCGTCAGGCCGCGCTCACGGGCGATGTCGCCAGTCAGGTCGTAGGGGAAGCCGTAGGTGTCGTACAGCTTGAATACCGTCTCGCCGGGGATGGTCTTGCCCTTGAGCCCGACCAGGTCCTGTTCGAGGATCTTCAGGCCCTGCTCCAGGGTCTTGGCGAACTGCTCTTCCTCGGTCTTCAGCAGGCGCTCGATGTGCCCCTGCTGCTGTTTCAACTCGGGGAAGGCTTCGCCCATCTCGGCCACCAGCGCGGCGACGATGCGGTAGAAGAAACTGCCCGTGGCGCCCAGCTTGTTACCGTGGCGGCAGGCGCGGCGGATGATCCGGCGCAGCACGTAGCCACGCCCCTCGTTGGAGGGGGTGACGCCGTCGGCGATCAGAAAACCGCAGGAACGGATGTGGTCGGCCACCACCTTCAGCGAGGCCTGGCCCTCGTTGGCACAGCCGATCGCCTCGGCCGCCGCGGCCAACAGGTTCTGGAACAAGTCGATCTCATAGTTCGAGTGCACGTGCTGCAGCACCGCGCTGATCCGCTCCAGGCCCATGCCGGTGTCCACGCTCGGTGCCGGCAACGGGTGCATCACGCCATCGGCGGTGCGGTTGAACTGCATGAATACGTTGTTCCAGATCTCGATGTAGCGGTCACCGTCCTCCTCCGGGCTACCGGGTGGGCCGCCCCAGATGTCCGGGCCGTGATCGAAGAAGATTTCGGTGCAGGGGCCGCACGGGCCGGTGTCGCCCATCGCCCAGAAGTTGTCGGAGGCATAGGGCGCGCCCTTGTTGTCGCCGATGCGCACCATGCGCTCGGCCGGCACGCCGACTTCCTCGGTCCAGATGGCGTAGGCCTCGTCGTCGCTGGCGTAGACTGTGACCCAGAGCTTGTCCTTGGGCAGGCCCAGCCATTTCTCCGAGGTCAGGAACTCCCAGGCGTAATGAATGGCATCGCGTTTGAAATAGTCGCCGAAGCTGAAGTTGCCGAGCATCTCGAAGAAGGTGTGGTGGCGCGCGGTATAGCCGACATTCTCCAGATCGTTGTGCTTGCCGCCGGCGCGCACGCATTTCTGGCTGGTGGTGGCGCGGGTGTAGGCGCGCTTCTCCAGGCCGAGGAAACAGTCCTTGAACTGGTTCATCCCCGCATTGGTGAACAGCAGCGTCGGGTCGTTGCCCGGAATCAGGGAGCTGGAAGCGACACGGGTATGCCCCTTCTCTTCGAAGAAGCTGAGGAAGGCTTCACGGATTTCTGCGCTTTTCATAGGGGTCTTCCACGGAAACAGGCGGCCACGGCAAAGCCGGCAAAGGGCCGCATTATATCGGGCCTGAACAATCGGGCTAGTGCCTTTATCGATACAGCGCGCCTATTCGGCGCCCAAGCTCCGCTTAGCGGCTGCGAAACGCGGCAAAGGCCTCGAGCACCCGCTCGATATCGCTGGCCGCGACATCCAGGTGGGTGACCAGGCGCAGTCGCGGCGCGGCGCTCAGCTTGATCCCGCGCTCAGCACAGAACGCCTGCAGCGCATCCGCCCGCTCGCCGATCTGCACATAGACCATATTGGTCTGCACCGGCTCGAGCGGATAGCCCAACTCGCGCAACCCGCTCGCCAGGCGCTCGGCATTGGCATGATCCGCGGCCAGGCGCGCCACCTGGTGCTCCAGGGCGTACAGCCCGGCGGCCGCCAACACCCCGGCCTGGCGCATGCCGCCGCCGACCATCTTGCGCAACCGGCGCGCCTTGGCGATCAGCACGGCGCTGCCGCACAGCACCGAACCCACCGGCGCACCCAGGCCCTTGGACAGGCACACCGAGACCGAGTCGAAGTGCTGGGTGATCTCGCGCGCCGCCACCCCCAGCTTGACCGCCGCGTTATACAGCCGCGCGCCGTCCAGGTGCAGGGCCAGGCCATGCTGGCGGGTGAAGTGGTGCACGGCCTGCAAATAGGCCATGGGCAGCACCTTGCCCTGCATGGTGTTTTCCAGCGCCAGCAGACGGGTGCGGGCGAAATGGAAGTCGTCCGGTTTGATCGCCGCCTCGACCTTCGCCAGGTCCAGCGAACCATCGGCTTCCAGCTCCAAGGGTTGCGGCTGGATCGAGCCGAGCACCGCCGCGCCGCCGCCTTCATATTTATAGGTGTGCGCCTGCTGGCCGACGATGTATTCATCGCCGCGCTCGCAGTGGGCCATCAGGCCGAGCAGGTTGCTCATGGTGCCGCTGGGCACGAACAGGCCGGCGGCGAAACCCAACTGTTGCGCCAGGTGGGTCTCCAGCCGGTTGACCGTCGGGTCTTCGCCGTAGACGTCATCGCCCAGCTCGGCGGCCAGCATGGCCTCGCGCATGCCCGAGGTGGGCTGGGTAACGGTGTCGCTGCGCAGGTCGATGACGGACATTGGAGGCTTCCCTGAAAGTGGCGAAAACCTCGATGCTAAGGCGCCCCAGGCATGGGAACAAGGTACAGATAGGGCAATTGGGCACAGGACAGATTACGGTCTGCCGGATCCTTTCGCAGACAAGTCCGCTCCCATAGCAGCAGTTCCGTAGCCCGGATGAAATCCGGGAATATTTGCTGGCAAATCCGTCGCTCCGCGGATTGCATCCGGGCTACACATCGCAGCCCAGGGGCGGTTCAGGCCAGATGGCTGTCGTCGGCGGGCACGATCAGGATGCCCGCGCGCAGGCCGTTCTTCACCTTGGGGTTGGGGAAGATGATCCGCGCCCCCGACTCCTCCACCACCCAGCGGGTACCCGCCAGGTCTTCGGCGAGCAGGTAGCCGACCGGCAACTCGCTGAAGTTCTCGATGTCCGCCGGCAGGTGCATCTGGAACGCGTCGCTGTGCTTGATGATTTCCCGCGCCACGGCGAACAGCTGCAAGCCCTCCAGCTCGGCGGACTGCTGCTCGGCCTCGCGACCCTCGATGATGTGCTGCAGACGTTGCTCGAGCAGCTCCAGGTTGACCTGCTGGTTCTGCCCGAAGGCGCGGGCCTTGCCCAGTTCCAGGGTGAAGGCCTCGGCGCCGAGCTGGGTATAGGTATAGGCGCTGAAGGTGATCGAGCTCTTGTTGTGCAGCAGCACCGCCTCGATACCCGCGGCATTCAGCCGGGCCAGCTCGCGCTTGCTGCGCGCTCGCCCCTCCTGCCAGGGGTAGAGGGCGAACTGTTCGATCTTCGAACCACGGATCGCCGTGTGCAGGTCATAGTGCAAGCGCGTGCGCCCGGGCTTGCTGAAGAAGGTCGCCGCCAGGTGCTCGAGATCGCAGGCGCGCATCGCCTCGAAGCCGGTATGTTGCTCATGCCGGCCATTGAACAGGCGATTGATGTCCTGCTCGACGAAGCGCTCGCCGCGGCGAATGGCCGCCGGATTGCCGAACAGGAACAGAATCCGCGTCCGCGGCTTCAGCTCGCCACGGGCGATGCCGCGCAGCAAGCGGTCGAGCAATTCGATCGGGGCGGTTTCATTGCCATGGATGCCCGCCGACAGCAGCAGGTCCAGGCCGTTGTCCTGGGCCTGGGCCGGCGTGACTTCCAGCGCGCCCTCGGCCAACCAACGCAGGCGTGCGCCCTCGGGGGTCAGCTGGATCTTCGCTGCCGGCTCGTGGCCGGCCAGGGTCAGTTCGAGCAGTTTTCCGAGGGCGAGCATGGCGATTACCTCAATCGTGGTTGCAGTCGGGGCCGTGCACATGACCTTCGTCGTCGCCGAGTTCGGCCGGTTCCATTTCCAGCTCCAGGCTGACCAGGTTGGTGGCTAGCGGCCGCAGCAGCAGGTTGGCGTACTCGCTGTCGCCCTCCTCCACGTCGACGCCGATGATCAGCTGGCCGCGGCCATCCTGCTGGATCCACACTTCCTTGCCCTGCCAGACCACGGCGAAGCGGGTGCAGGAGGTTTCCAGCTGGGTGCCGTCGGTATCTTCGAGGATCAGTTGCAGGGCGTCGGTCATGGTGGTGGACTCTCTATCAAGCCAATTGGAAGGGATAAACCGAGCCCAGTTTAAGGATCTGGGTCAATTCATCCAATGCCGCGCGGCATTCGACCAGCAACTGCGGATCGGCCAGTTCACTTTCGCTGAGCTGGTCGCGGTAGTGCTTGTCGACCCAGCCAGTCAGTCTGTCGTACAGCGCCGGGGTCATGATCACCCCAGGATTGACCGCTTCCAGCTCGTTGTCCTTGAGCGCCACGCGCAGGCGCAGGCAGGCCGGGCCACCGCCGTTCTGCATGCTCTGCTTGAGGTCGAAGACCTGCACCGCGCGGATCGGCCCGTTGCCGCTGGTGAGCTGCTGCAGGTAGCTCCACACATTGGCGTTGTTGCGGCACTCCTCCGGCACGATCAGCAGCATGCTGCCGTCGGCACGGCTGAGCAACTGGCTGTTGAACAGGTAGGACCTCACCGCATCCTCCACCGTCACCGCGTCACGCGGCACGCACACTGCCTGGAAGTTGCCGCCGCGCCGGCCGAGCTTGTCGCCCAGTTCGGCGAGTACCTTGTCGGTGTCGAGGAAGGCGTCCTGGTGATAGAACAGCACCTCGCCGTTACCCACCGCGATCACGTCGTTGTGGAACACGCCCTGATCGATCACCACCGGGTTCTGCTGAGCATAGACCACCCCGGCCTCGCTCAACCCGTGCAAGCGGGCCACCGCCTGCGAGGCCTCCAGGGTCTGCCGCGCCGGGTAGCGTTGCGGTGCCGGGTAGCGGCTATCGAAGGCGCTGCGACCATAGACGAAGAACTCCACCCCGGCCTCGCCATAATCCTTGCAGAAGCGCGTGTGGTTGGCCGCGCCTTCGTCGCCGAACTGGCTCACCGCCGGAAGGGCGGCATGGTGGGCGAAGTGCCGCTCGTCGGCGAACATCGCGCCGAGCACCCGGCTGGTGGTCGGGTGCTCGATGCTGCGGTGGAACTTGCAGTTGAGGTTGGCGGCGGTGAAGTGCACCCGGCCATCCGCGGTGTCGGCGCTGGGGCTGACGGTGCAGGCGTTGGCCGTCCACATGCTGGAGGCCGAGCAACTGGCGACCAGCAGCGGCATGGCCTCCTTCGCCGCCCGCTGGATCACCTGGGCGTCGCTGCCGGTGAAGCCCAGGCGCCGCAGCACGGCGACATCCGGACGCTCCTGCGGGGCCAGCACGCCCTGCTTGAAGCCCATCTCCATCAGCGCCTTCATCTTCGCCAGGCCCTGCTTGGCGGCTTGTTTCGGGCTGGAAACGGCCTGGCTGTTGCTCTGCGACGCGACGTTGCCGTAGGACAGGCCACCGTAGTTGTGGGTCGGGCCGACCAAACCGTCGAAGTTCATTTCATAAGCGGACATCACAGGCTCACTCCGGGGGTCAGGGTTGCGGGCAGGCTCAGGCTTTCACTCTCCAGCGAGGCCACCGGATAGGCGCAATAGTCGGCGGCGTAGTAGGCGCTGGCGCGGTGGTTGCCGGAGGCGCCGATGCCGCCGAACGGCGCGCTACTCGCCGCTCCGGTCAGCTGCTTGTTCCAGTTGACGATGCCGGCGCGGCTGTGCAGCCAGAATTGCTCGTAGCGCGCCTTGGAATCCGACAGCAGGCCGGCGGCCAGGCCGAACTGGGTGTTGTTGGCCTCAAGGATCGCGGCATCGAAATCGGCGTAGCGGATCACCTGCAGCAGCGGGCCGAAGAACTCCTCGTCCGGACGCTCGCCGACCGCCGTCACATCGATGATCCCCGGCGTCAGCAAGGCGGCACCGGGCTGCGGCTGGGTCATTTCCAGCAGCACCTGGGCGCCCTGGGCGATCAGTTGCTGCTGGGCCTTGAGCAGGTGCTCGGCGGCGCCCAGGGAAATCACCGAGCCCATGAACGGCGCCGGCTGTTCGTCGTAGCGGCCGACCCTGATCTGCCCGGCGACCTGCACCAAGCGCGCCAGCAGGGCATCGCCCCAGGCGCCCTGCGGCACCAGCAGGCGGCGCGCGCAGGTGCAGCGCTGGCCGGCGGAGATGAAGGCCGATTGCACGATCGTATAGACCGCGGCATCGAGGTCGGCGACCTGGTCGACGATCAGCGGGTTGTTGCCGCCCATTTCCAGGGCCAGGATCTTCTCCGGGCGGCCGGCGAACTGGTTGTGCAGCAGGTTGCCGGTGCGGCTCGAACCGGTGAAGAACAGGCCGTCGATGCCCGGATTGCCAGCCAGCGCCACGCCGGTTTCGCGCGCGCCCTGCACCAGGTTGAGCACCCCCGCCGGCAGGCCGGCCTCGATCCAGCACTTGACCGTCAGCTCGGCGACCTTCGGGGTCAGCTCGCTGGGCTTGAACACCACGGCGTTGCCGGCCAGCAGCGCCGGCACGATATGGCCGTTGGGCAGGTGGCCGGGAAAGTTGTAGGGACCGAACACCGCCACCACGCCGTGCGGCTTGTGCCGCAGCACCGCCGTGGCGTCGCCCAGCGGTCCGCTCTTCTCGCCGGTGCGCTCGCGGTAGCTCTGGATGGAGATGGTGACCTTGTTGACCATGCTGGTCACCTCGGTGGCCGACTCCCACAACGGTTTGCCGGTCTCCTCGCCGATCGCCCGGGCCAGCTCGTCGGCATGGGCCTTGAGGCTGGCGGCGAAGCGCTCCAGCACGGCGATACGGCCGTCCAGCGAATGCGCCGCCCAAGCCGGGAAGGCGGCACGGGCGGCCTGCACGGCGGCCTCGACCTGCTCTGCAGTGGCGCCGCGGCCCTGCCACAGCACCTGCTGGCTGACCGGGTTCAGCGATTCCAGGGCTTCGCCCTGGCCGAGGTGCCAGTTACCGGCAATGTAATGAGTGCTCATCTTGTTTTATCACTCCAAGGCAATTCAGCACCCGGCTGGACACCGGATGGTCAATTCGATCGAGCAGCCCGGATCGGCGCCGGGCTATCCGGTTGGCTCAGCCGCGAGCCGACAGCGGCACCGCGCGCACCTGGTCGCCGGCCGACAGCTGCAGGCGCTTGGCGGTCAGCGGATCGACCACCAGGGTGCCGGCCGCCAGGCGCGCCGGCGCCGCGGTGATGCGGCAGTCCTCGCGCTTGCGGTTGTGGATCAGGTACGGCGTGGCGTCGTCGCCCGGCGTGCCGATGGCCAGCACCAGCGCCTGGCTGGCCTGCACCGCGCGGATCTTCGCGGTTTCCGCCTCGATGGCCGGGCCGGCGTCGAAGATGTCGACATAGCCCTGGTAGCTGAACCCCTCGGCCTTGAGCATGGCCAGCGCCGGCTCGGTATCCGGGTGGACGCGGCCGATGACCGCCCGCGCCTCTTCCGAGAGAAAGCAGGTGTACAGCGGGAACTTGGGCATCAGTTCGGCGATGAAGGCCTTGTTGCCGACCCCGGTGAGGTAGTCGGCCTGGGAAAACTCCATCTTGAAGAAGTGCCGACCGAGGCTCTCCCAGAACGGCGAGCGGCCGCTCTCGTCGGACATGCCGCGCATCTCGGCGATCACCTTGTCGCCGAACAGCTCACGGAATTCGGCGATGAACAGGAAACGCGCCTTGGACAGCAGTCGGCCGTTCAAGCCGGTGCGCTGGTCGGCGCGGAGGAACAGCGAGCACAGCTCGGAGTTGCCGGTCAGGTCGTTGGCCAGGAACAGCGTGGGGATCTGCCGGTGGATGTTCAGCTCCTGGGAGGCGCAGACGGTCAGGCCGACCCGGTAGTTGTACCAGGGCTCGCGCAGGCCGACCGCACCGGCCACCGCGGAGATGCCGACCACCGCGCCGGCATCGTCCTCGAGGACGAACAGGTAATCGGCGTCGGCGCGCGCGGCGTCGCCGCGGAAGGCCTTCTCCGCCCAGCCGACGCGGTGCGCCAGGCGCTCCTCGTTGGCCGGCAGGGTGGTCAAGCCGGCGCCGGTGCTGCGCGCCAGGTCGATCAAGGCCGGAAGGTCGGCACTGCGTACGGGACGAACGATCATGCTGGCTCCTTAAACCGCGACCAGACGCACACTGGCGCCTTCGCCGACGCCCAGGGCTTCGGCGGCTTCAACACTGAGGGTGACCGGCTTGCCAGGGACCCAATCGAGTTCCGCGACGATGGCGCGGAAATCCTGCAATTGGCCATTGCTCACCAGGTACGGGCGCCCGCCCTGGCCCGGCTCGCCGAGCCTGACCGGCACCACGCGGCTCTGGGCGATCGAGCGGATGCCCGAGGTGCGCGCATGCAGGGTCGGGCCGCCGTCGAAGATGTCGATGTAATGGTCGGTCTCAAAGCCTTCGCGCATCAGGATGTCGAAGGTGATCTGCGCCCGCGGGTGCACCTGGCCCATGGCCTCCTGCGCCGCGTCCGGCAGCAGCGGCACGTAGATCGGGTAATGCGGCATCAGCTCGGCGAGGAAGGTGCGGCTCTTCAGCCCGCACAGGCGCTCGGCCGCGGCGTAGTTCATGTCGAAGAAGTTGCGCCCCACCGCATCCCAGAACGGCGAGTCACCGGCTTCGTCGCTGTGCCCGACGATCTCCACCACCACCGCATCGGCGAAACGCTCCGGGTGGTTGGCGACGAACAGCAGGCGGCCGCGCGAGTTCAGCTCGGACCAGGCGCTGCCGACCAGCGGGCGTTCGACGTAGAAACTGGTCAGCAGGCTGTTGCCGGTGAGGTCGTGGCACAGCGAGAGCACGTGGATCTTGTTATGGATCTTCAGCTCGCGGGAGTTGTGCACGAAGGTTTCGTTGCGGAAGCTGTAGAACGGCTCGGAGTAGCCGGCCGAGGCGACGATGCCGGAGCAGCCGACCAGGCGCCCGCTTTCGCTGTCCTCGAGGACGAAGAAGTAGCTTTCTTCGCCATTGAAGCTCACCTCGGCGGCGAACGAGGCCTCCGAAGCCGCGATCTTGTCGCGTAAGCGCTCGGCGTCGTCCGGCAGTGAAGTCACACCAACCGGGCTGTCCGCGGCGAGACGCTGCACCTCAGCGAGATCGGCCATTTGCGCGGGGCGCATCACCAGCATGGTGTCACTCCTTTCAAGAAAAGCTCCGAGCCGCTCGCGCAGAGCCGCCCAGAGAAACCGCGGCTGGCGCCGCGGAGCACACTAGAGACGGTCGTCCATGGATTGAGCCCGGCGCATCCGTGCGCCGGGTTGCCGAGTCAGGCCTGGGTCAGCTTGGCCAGCGCGCGCTCGAAGCGCGCCAGGCCTTCGTCGATGTCGGCGTCTTCCACCACCAGGCTCGGGGCGAAACGCACCACGTCCGGGCTGGCTTGCAGGACCATCACGCCCTCCACCGCGGCGGCATCGAGAATCGCCTTGGCCTTGCCCTTCCAGCCGGCGTTGAGCACGCAGCCGAGCAGCAGGCCCAGTCCGCGCACTTCGCTGAACAGGTCGTATTGGCGACCGAGTTGTTCCAACTTGTCCTTGAAGCGCTGATGCTTGGTCTTCACCCCTTCCAGCACCTGCGGGGTATTGACCACGTCGAGCACCGCCTCGGCCACCGCACAGGCCAGCGGGTTGCCGCCGTAGGTGGTGCCGTGGGTGCCGACCGCCAGGTGCTTGGCCAGCGCGCTGGTGGTGAGCATGGCGCCGATGGGGAAACCGCCGCCCAGGCTCTTGGCGCTGGAGAGGACGTCCGGGATCACGCCGTAATGCTGGTAGGCGAACAGCGAACCGCTGCGGCCCATGCCGGTCTGCACCTCGTCGAAGATCAGCAGCGCGTTGTGCTCGTCGCACAGCTGGCGCGCGCCTTCCAGGTAGGCCTGGTCGGCCGGCAGCACGCCGCCCTCGCCCTGGATCGGCTCCAGCACCACGGCGCAGGTCTTGGCGGAAACGGCGGCTTTCAGCGCCGCCAGGTCGTTGTACGGAACATGGCTGATGCCCTGGATCTTCGGCCCGAAGCCGTCGGAGTACTTCGGCTGACCACCGACGCTGACGGTGAACAGGGTGCGGCCGTGGAAGCTGTTGGTCGCGGCGATGATCTCGTACTTGTCCTCGCCGAACCTGTCGAAGGCCACCCGGCGCGCCAGCTTGAAGGCGGCCTCGTTGGCCTCGGCGCCGGAGTTGCAGAAGAACACCCGCTCGGCGAAGGTCGCGTCGACCAGCTTGTGCGCCAGGCGCAGGGCCGGCTCGTTGGTGAACACGTTGGAGATGTGCCACAGGGTGTTGGCCTGCTCGGTCAGCGCCGCCACCAGGGCCGGATGGCAATGGCCCAGGGCATTCACGGCGATGCCGCCGGTGAAGTCGATCAGCTCTCGACCACTTTGATCCCAGACTCGCGAGCCCTGGCCACGCACCGGAACGAAGGCAGCAGGGGCATAGTTGGGAACCATGAACTGGTCAAAATCGGCGCGTTGCACCGGATCGTGCTGAACGGACATCGGAACTCTCCTGACGAGGAACACCTGCATTGGGTGGCAGGCGATGAAAGGGATTGTAGGGATTGATCCGGGGCTGGCATTGCCGCCATGCGACAACTTCTTATAGCGCCAACCCGAGGAAAACCGGCGCTTACGGAATTGCGACAGAAAGCGTCGGGAAGGCGCAGTTTAAACGCTGTTCGCCACTCAGGGGCACGCCCGGTGCGATTTACCTGCAAGTTGCCCACAAGCTGACCGGCAGGTTTTTTCGCCACTTACCGCCGCCCAGGCCGGGCATAGGCCCACCGCGACATAAGCCGGGCCGAAGCCTGCGCGGCCCTGCCTAGGCCGTGATCGGCGCGCCCTGCGCCACCGGCGGGCTGGTCAGGCTGAGGAATGCGCTCAACGCCTCCTGCTTCGCCATCGCATCCTGGTAGCCCAGCTCGATCAATTCGTTGCAATAGCCCGACTCGAACAGCAGGTAGCTGAGCACCCCGGCGCCGCTGGCCCGGGTCGCCCCCGGCCCGCGCAGGAACAGGCGCAGCACGGCCGGCAGCTCGTGGCGGTGGCGCGCGGCGATCGCATCCAGCGGCTGGCTGGGCGAGATCACCAGCACCTCGACCGGCTTGAGCCCCAGCCCGCGCGGATGCAACTCGGGGGGAATCAGCCCGCTCATCAGATTGAGCCGCTCGAGCAGCTCGATGTCGCCTTCCAGGCTGTCGATAAAGGTGCTGTTGAGCATGTGCCCGCCGATCTGCGCCAGGCTGGGCGGCTTGACGGCCTGCGGGCGGACGACGGCGGCATTCGCCTGGTCGCCCTGCAGGTTGCCGCTGACGCCGACTACCAGCACCCGGGTGGCGCCCAGGTGCAAGGCCGGGCTGATCGGTGCGGACTGGCGCATGGCGCCGTCGCCGAAGTATTCGCGGTTGATCTTCACCGGCGGGAAGATCAGCGGAATCGAGGCGCTGGCCAGCAGATGCTCCAGCGACAGACGGGTCGGCACGCCGACGCGGCGGTGGCGAAACCACGGATCGATGGTGGCGCGGCCCTGATAGAAGGTCACCGCCTGGCCGGACTCGTAACCGAATGCCGTCACCGCCACCGCCCGCAACTGGCGCTGGCGAACCGAGGCGGCGATCCCGGAGAAGTCCAGCTCGCGCCGCAACAGCTCGGCCAACGGCGAGCTGTCGAGCAGCGCCACCGGCACCTCGCCGCCCAGGCCGAGCAGGCTGTGGCCGACGAAACGGGCCGCCTGGCGCACCACGCCCGGCCAGTCGCTGCGGTACACCTGGTGGGTATGAAAGCCTTGCCAGACATCGGTCAGGCGACGGATCGCCTCACTGAAATGCCGCGCCCCGCAGGCCAGGCCGACCGCATTGATGGCGCCGGCCGAGGTACCGACGATCACCGGAAAGGGATTCTGCGCGGCATCCGGCAGCAAGTCGGCAATCGCCGCCAGCACCCCCACCTGATAAGCCGCCCGCGCGCCGCCGCCCGAGAGAATCAGCCCGGTGACGGGCTGGTTGGAGGGAGCGATTTGCGTCATAGACGGGTTCCGAACCTTTTTGCCTAGTATAGGAGGCGCTCCCAGCCACCAGCGCCGGCGGCGCGCTACGCCAGCCTAGCCATGCGGCGGCAGGCCCTCGAGTCGAGCGAGCCGCCGCCTAGCCGCGGCGCTTGTCATATAGCTTCGCCTCGCCCGGCGGGCGGGTCTTGAAGCGCCGATGGGCCCAGAGGTACTGCTCCGGCTGCTGACGAATCGCCGCCTCGATCCACTGATTGATGCGCAGACCATCTGCCTCCTCGCTATCGCCGGGGAAGTCGGCCAGCGGCGGATGCACCACCACCTTATAGCCGGAGCCATCGGCCAGGCGGGTCTGGGTGAACGGAATCACCCGCGCCCGACCGAGGCGGGCAAACTTGCTGGTGGCCGTCACCGTCGCCGCCGGCACACCGAACAGCGGCACGAAGATGCTGCGCTGGGCGCCATAGTCCTGGTCCGGCGCGTACCAGACCACGCCGCCGGCGCGCAGTAGCTTGAGCATGCCGCGCACATCGTCGCGCTCGATGGCGCCGAGCAGGCGCTGCTCGCGGCCGCGGCGCTGAATGAAGTCGAACAGCGGATTCTTGTGCGCCCGGTACATGCCGTACATCTCATGCTGCAAAGCCAGCAAGGCGCCGCCCATCTCCAGGGTGGTGAAATGCAGGGCCATCAGGATCACCCCCTGGCCCTCCGCCCGGGCCTGCTGCAGATGCTCCAGGCCTTCGACGCTTCCCAGCTGGCGCAGGCGCGCCGGCGGCCACCACCAGCTGATGGCCATCTCGAAGAAGGTCATTCCGGTCGAGGCGAAGTTCTCGCGCAACAGCCGCAAGCGCTCGGCCGCCGACAGTTCAGGAAAGCACAGCTCCAGGTTGCGTGCGGCGATCTGCCGGCGCGAACGCGCCAGGTGGTACATCAAGCCCCCCAGCCAGCGCCCCAGGCGCTTCAACAGCCGGTAGGGCAGCAACGAGATCAGCCACAGCAAACCCAGCCCCGACCACAGCAGCCAAAAGCGCGGATGCAGGAAATAGGCACGAAAACGGGGACGATCCATGGATGATTCCGGACGAACGACAAAGCCGGGCATTCTACAGGACTCGGCCCGGCTTGCGGCCCCTCGGCGATATCGCTATAAGTCCGGGCAACTTTCGCGACTCGCATCCGACCGATAAGGCATACCAGGCAGACCATGAGCCAAGCCGATCTACTCGACCAAGACCCCGTGTTCCAGCTCAAGGGCAGCATGCTGGCCATCACCGTGATGGAGCTGGCGCACAACGACCTCGCCCGCCTCGACCGGCAACTGGCCGACAAGGTCGCCCAGGCGCCGGCTTTCTTCAGCAACACCCCGCTGGTGCTGGCCCTCGACAAGCTGCCGGAAGACGAAGGCAGCCTCGATCTCGGCGCACTGATGAGCCTGTGCCGCAACCATGGCCTGCGCACCCTGGCGGTGCGCGCCCAGCGCGAGGACGACATTGCCGCCGCCGCTGCCCTGGACCTGCCGGTGTTGCCACCGTCCGGCGCCCGCGAACGGCCGATCGATCCGACCGGCGGCAGCGCCGCCGCGAAACAGCCGGAAAAGCCCGCCGAACCTGAGCTCAAGCCGAGCAAGATCATCACCAGCCCGATCCGCGGCGGCCAGCAGGTCTACGCCCAAGGCGGCGACCTGATCGTCCTGGCGCCGGTCAGCGCCGGGGCGGAACTTCTCGCCGATGGCAACATCCATGTTTACGCGCCGATGCGCGGCCGCGCCCTGGCCGGCATCAAAGGCAATGAACAGGCGCGGATTTTCTGCCAGCAGATGGGCGCCGAACTGCTCTCCATCGCCGGCCACTACAAGACCGCCGAAGACCTGCGGCGCGACCCATTATGGGGCGAGGCGGTGCATGTCAGCCTGTCGGGTGACGTGTTGAACATCACCCGCCTTTAACGGATACTGCCGCCAATTTTCAGGGACATACAAAGGGCATCTGGAAGCCTCGAGGGGCCTACAGTTTCCTGCTTTTATCTTCATATTTGGGGTGAATCACCTTGGCCAAGATCCTCGTAGTCACTTCCGGCAAGGGTGGCGTGGGCAAAACCACCACCAGCGCCGCCATCGGTACCGGCCTCGCCCTGCGCGGGCACAAGACCGTCATCGTCGACTTCGACGTCGGCCTGCGTAACCTCGACCTGATCATGGGCTGCGAACGTCGCGTGGTGTACGACTTCGTCAACGTGGTCAACGGCGAAGCCACGCTGACCCAGGCGCTGATCAAGGACAAGCGCCTGGAGAACCTCTACGTGCTGGCCGCCAGCCAGACCCGCGACAAGGACGCGCTGACCCAGGAAGGCGTGGAAAAAGTCATCTCCGAACTGTCCGGCAACTTCGAATACGTGGTCTGTGACTCGCCGGCCGGTATCGAGAAAGGCGCGCACCTGGCCATGTACTTCGCCGACGAGGCGATCGTCGTGACCAACCCGGAAGTCTCCTCGGTGCGCGACTCCGACCGCATGCTCGGCCTGCTGGCGAGCAAGTCGCGGCGCGCCGAGAAAGGCGAAGAGCCGATCAAGGAACACCTGCTGCTGACCCGCTACAACCCGGAGCGGGTGACCAAGGGCGAAATGCTCGGCGTGGAAGACGTCGAGGAAATCCTCGCCATCCGCCTGCTCGGCGTGATCCCCGAATCGCAAGCGGTACTCAAGGCCTCCAACCAGGGCGTGCCGGTGATCCTCGACGACCAGAGCGACGCCGGCCAGGCGTACAGCGATGCCGTCGACCGCCTGCTCGGCAAGGAAGTCAGCCATCGCTTCCTCGACGTGCAGAAGAAAGGCCTCCTGCAACGCCTGTTCGGAGCTCGCTAATGAATATTTTTGACTTCTTTCGTGAGCGTAAGAAGGAATCCACCGCGTCGATCGCGAAAGAGCGCCTGCAGATCATCGTCGCCCACGAACGCGGTCAGCGCAGCCAGCCGGATTACCTGCCGGCGCTGCAGCAGGAACTGGTCGAGGTGATCCGCAAGTACGTCAACATCGACTCGGACCAGGTCCAGGTCGCCCTGGAAAACCAGGGCAGCTGCTCGATCCTGGAACTGAATATCACCCTGCCGGATCGCTAATCGCGTAACGGCTGGCGACGGCGGCCCACGGGCCGCCGTTGTCGTTTGTGGAACGCCCATGCCGCTCAGCCAAATCGAAATCCTCCACCAGGACGCCGCCCTGCTGGTGATCAACAAGCCCACCCTGCTGCTCTCGGTGCCCGGCCGCGCCGAGGACAACCGCGATTGCCTGGTCACCCGCCTGCAGGACAATGGCTTTCCCGAGGCGCGGATCGTCCACCGCCTGGACTGGGAGACCTCGGGGATCATCGTCCTGGCCCGCGACGCCGACAGCCACCGCGAGCTGTCGCGACAGTTCCACGACCGCGAGACGGAAAAGGCCTACACCGCGCTGTGCTGGGGCCAGCCCGAGCTGGACAGCGGCAGCGTCGACCTGCCGCTGCGCTACGACCCACCAACCAAGCCGCGGCATGTGGTCGATCATGAACTGGGCAAGCACGCCCTGACCTACTGGCGCGTACTCGAACGCTGCGGCGACTACTGCCGGGTCGAGCTGACCCCGATCACCGGCCGCTCGCACCAGTTGCGCGTACACATGCTGTCGATCGGCCACCCGCTGCTCGGCGACCGCCTGTATGCCCACGCACAGGCACTGGCCGCCCATGAGCGCCTGTGCCTGCACGCCAGCATGCTCTGCCTGAGCCACCCGCACAGCGGCGAACGCCTGCGCTTCGACTGCCCGGCGCCGTTCTAGCGCCGCCTCTGCCACGCAAAGCAGCAAACCCGTAGCCCGGATGCAATCCGGGGCCGGTCTAGTGACCCCAACCGATGTCCCGGATTGCATCCGTATATGGACTCGGGGGTTTCGCAGGAGCGGCCCATGGCCGCGATAGGGCACGCCAGCAAAAAGCATCGCGGGCATGGCCCGCTCCTACGCCCTGCGAGGCGTGCGATTCACATTGCATCTACGCGCAGCTCCCCTATTTCCTTCCGGCATAAGCCATTCGACATCGTTCTAAACACCGACCTTGAAGCCCGTCCTGGCCGCCAACATATTGCCAGCGACGGGGCTTGAGGCCTCCGCCTCGAGCACTGCAAACGAGACTCTGGTCATTCACCACAGGAGGTTTGCGATGTACGAGTCCCTATTCAATTTCCCCGGCGGCCTGCTCGCCGAGTTCGAGCGCCTGCAACAAGAGCTGCAGCAAGAGTTCGCCAACCTGGGCCGGCCAGGCAGCATCCGCGCGCTGGCCAGCGGTGCCTTCCCGGCGATCAACGTCGGCAGCACGCCGACGACCATCGAGATCTACGCCTTCGCCCCGGGCCTCGATCCGGCAACAGTGGAGGTACAGATCGACCACGGCCTGCTGTCGATCGGCGGCGAACGCTCAACTGCCGAGTTGGAAGACAACGGCACCCTCTCGACCTATGCCAACGAGCGCTTCTCCGGCCGCTTCAAGCGCACCGTAAACCTGTCCAAGGATGCCGATCCGGACAAGGTCGAGGCGCACTACCGCAATGGCGTGCTGCACATCACAGTGGCGCGGAAGGAGTCGGCGCAACCCAAGCGCATCACCATCCAGTAACGCGTCCATGAGGAGGAAACTGCGATGACCGACAAACCAGTAGTGAAGCGCAGCGAACGTCCGGAAGAGACCCAGACGCTGCTGCCACAGGTCGATGTGTTCGAGAACAAGGACGGCATTCTGCTGCTCGCCGACATGCCCGGCGTGCCCAAGGACAAGCTCGAGCTGCGAGTCGAAAACGACACCCTGCTGATCGAAGGCGAAATCACCCCGGACACCCCGGAAGGCATGGAGGCGGTATACGCCGAAGTGCGCCTGGCGCGCTACCGCCGGGCGTTTAGCCTGAGCGCCGAACTGGATACCTCACGGATCGACGCGCAACTGCGCGATGGCGTGCTGAACCTGCGCATTCCCAAGCATGCCCACGCGCAACCGCGCAAGATCGAGGTAAAAGTGGCCTGAACTGCCTGGCTGGCCGAGTCTGCCACGGCTCGGTCACCCGCTTCCTGGAGGTCAAGCGATGGAAAAACTCAACGAACTGAAACATGGCCTGGAGGAAACCTGGCACTCCCTCGGCGAGGGCTGGCGGCATCTGCGCGAGCGCACCAGCGGCGCCCTTACCCGCTTCACCCCGAGCGCCAAGGGCAAGACCGACAAGGCCACGCCGGTGCCCGTCGCCGCCGGTGGCAACGAGTTCCCCTCGGCCAACTGGGCACTGCTGGCCGGCGACCTGTTCGAGGATGCCGACCAGTTCGTCGTGCGCCTCGAGGTGCCGGGGCTGGACAAGCAGGACCTGGATATCGAGGTACGCAGCGACGTGCTGATCGTGCGCGGCGAGAAGCGCTACGAGCAGGAGTCCGCCAGCGGCCAGTACCGGATCCGCCAGTGCGCCTTCGGCAGCTTTCATCGC
Organism: Pseudomonas benzenivorans; assembly: GCF_900100495.1. Lineage (GTDB taxonomy): Bacteria > Pseudomonadota > Gammaproteobacteria > Pseudomonadales > Pseudomonadaceae > Aquipseudomonas > Aquipseudomonas benzenivorans. The sequence continues at coordinate 10,158 of NZ_FNCT01000013.1, read as the reverse complement.
AGCATCCCGCTGCCGGCTCCGGTAATTGCCGAAAAGGCCGCGGCCAGCTACCGCAACGGCGTGCTGCGCATCGAACTGCCCAAGGCCGAAGAGGCCCGCGGCCGGCGCATCGAGGTGCGCGGGGAGTGATCCGCGGACTCTTCGCACCGGCGTAGGAGCGGCGGGGGCGCCTAGCCCATGCCCGCGATGCTTTTGGCAGCTTGCGTAGGGTGGGTTAGCGGCACTGAACGCTCGGTGCAAAGCCGACAACGCCAATCGGCGTGCCGCCCAACCCACCGGATAGCCCACGCCTCGCGGCCCATGGTGGGTTACGGCGCAGCGAAGATTGGCGTAACGCCGGCAACCTGGACAGGCGCCTAACCTACGCGGCCCGACTCACCCTACGCCCCAGCTCCGCACCGTTCTGACGACCAACGCCGAACAGTAGCCCGAATGCAATCCGGGGATCGATGTCATGGCCACCGGCGAAGCCCCGGATTGCATCCGGGCTACAGGCTAGAGGCTCTCCGCCCCACCCTGCTTGCGCGGCCAGATCAGGCTGAAGCGCGCCCCGCCGAGGCGTTCGCTGCGGCCGATCTGCGCGCGGCCGCCATGCCAGTAGATGATCCGCCGCACGATCGACAGGCCCAGGCCATGCCCGCCGGAGGCGCGGGTGCGGCTGTCGTCCAGGCGCAGGAAGGGGTGGAAGATGCGCTCCCAGGCCTCCTCCGGCACGCCCGGGCCATCGTCCTCGATATCCAGGCGGCAGCGCTGCTGGCCGATCTGATAACCGACCCGCACCCTTGATTCGGCGTGGCGCATGGCGTTGCTCACCAGGTTCTGCAGGGCGCGGTGCAGGTAACGCGGCTCGGCCTCGACCAGCGCACCGCCACCGTCGCGCGCATCCAGCGCCGTCCCGCGCTCGACCCGCACGCCGACGCGCAACGGCGCCAGCTCGGTGATCACCTGGTCGATCAGGCCGTTCAGGTCGACCAGCTGGAACTTCAGCGCCGGCGCGCCCTGCTCCAGGCGCGCGTAGGTCAGCATCTCGTCGACCAGCTTGTCGAGGTCCTGGATGTCGCTGTCCATGCCGTCCATGTACTTGCGCCGCGCCGCCTCGGTCTCGGCATCGCCGATCATTTCCAGGCCGAAGCGCAGGCGCGCCACCGGCGTGCGCAACTCGTGCGACACCGCCCGCACCAGCTCACGTTGCGTGCTCAACGAACGCTGCAGGTGTTCGGCCATGGCATTGAAGGCACTCGCCAGGCGTCCCACCGCATCGGTCCCGCGACTCGGCACCCGGGCCTCCAGGCGGCCGCTGGCGAGTTGCGTGGCGGCCCCCTCCAGATCGCGCAGGCGCTGCTCCAGGGGCCGCACCAACAGATAGATCGTCAGACCGATCAGACTCAGGCCGAGCACGCCAATCAGCACCAGCAACTGCGGCGGATAGGGACTCATCTGGTACAGCGGGCCGATCTCCACCACCCAGGGCGAGTCGACGATGCCGGAGAACACGTGAATGCTGTCGCCGCCCTTGCCCAGCGCCATCACCGTGTCGCCCTCCTCCACCCGGCGCCGCTGGTCGCCGTCCAGGTTGGCCTCGCCCAGCCGCACCAGGCGCAGGTCGAAACCGAACTGCTTGGCCTCCTTCAACTCGGCCAGGCGCTGCGGCTGCTCGGCCACCGGGAAGCGCACCAGCTCGTCGATCAGCAGGTAAATCGTCGCCCGCGCCAACTGCTCGCTGATCTGCTGCACCTCGCCGGTGAGCAACAGCCGCCCGCCCTCGTCGATCAGGCTGTAGACCGTCGCCGCATGCGGGCCGGTCTGCTGCACCAGCACCTGGCCGCGCAGCAGGCGATTGCGCGCGCCGCTGTCCAGCCCGGCCTCGGCCAACGGCTGCAGCCGCAGTGGAATGCCCAGCAGGCGCGCCCACACCACCATGGCGCGGCGCCGCTCGACCTCGACCATCGGCGCCAGGTTGTCGGACATCAAGCGGAAGGTGCCGCGCGCCAGGCGTTCGCGGTATTGGTCTGCGCGCACCTCGTTGACCAGATGCAGGGTGCCGACGCCAAGCAGCGCGACCAGCACCAGCACGCCCAACATGCCGCCGTAGATGCGCAGGAAGATCGAGTTCATTCAGGGGGCTGCCAAGGATTCGTTCGCGAGCCGCGTTGCTGCGCAACCCGCAGGGCCGGGCCGATTATTGCGCGGTGCTGCGTTATTCGTCGTTCATTTGGAATGACCAAACTTCTCTCCTCATGCCTTGCCCCGCACAATAACCGACTCCGGCGCGGCCGCGGACGAACCCTCAGCAGCCCCCTAGCGCTTCGGCGGCCTCGGCAACGAATAGATAGCCCTTGCTGCGCACGGTCTTGATCAGCCGCGGGTGCATGGGATCGTCGCCGATCTTCGGGCGGATACGCGAAATGCGCACGTCGATGGAGCGGTCCTGGCCGTCGTACTCGATGCCGCGCAAGGCATTGAAGATCTCCTCGCGCGAGAGGATCCGCCCGGCGTTGACCGTCAGCAGCCAGAGCAGGTCGAACTCGGCGCTGGTCAGCTCGATGCTCTGCTCGCCGAGCCAGGCCTCGCGCATCGCGCTGTCGATCACCAGCCGGCCGAACTGCAGGCGCCGCGGCCCTTCGCCGCCCGCCTCGCCACCCTCGCGGCGCCGCAGCAGCGCGCGCACCCGCGCCAGCAGCAGCCGCGGGCGCACCGGCTTGCACACGTAATCGTCGGCGCCCATCTCCAGGCCGAGTACCTGATCCATGTCGTCGGTGCGCGCGGTGAGCATCAGGATCGGCCCGTCATAGCCGCCGCGCACCTTGCGGCAGATCGACAGGCCGTCTTCGCCCGGCAGCATCAGGTCAAGGATCACCAGGTCCGGCTGCTCTTTCAAAATGCGCGCGGCGGCCTGGCCGCCGTCGGCCTCGATGGCCACCGTCAGGCCGTTGCTCTGCAGGTAATCGCGCGTCAACTCGGCCAGACGCTGGTCGTCCTCGACGATCAGGATGTGCCAGATGTGTTGCTCCACTGCTGCCTCCCAAGGACAGATCAACCACGGCGAAACAGGCCCGCATTGTAGCAACGCCGCTGGCACAAGCGGCGGCAGAATCAAGCCGGCGAAAAGCGCGGCCGCGCGCCTGCACAGAGCAGGCCAAGAATCAAGAAAAAAACCTACATCTTGTGTTTGCGTGATGGGCTGAAAATCCGCCGCAAGGGAACGAAAAAATCCACCTCCTGCACGACGAACGGTCTCCAGGAGAGAACCCCAGCTACCACGGGGCCTGGCGAAAGTTACCCCAAAGTAACCCACAGATTTATCCACAGGGCGCGCGCACCGGTCGGCTTGCCTTCCCCCAGGCACCGCACTATCTTGTATCCCCAGCGCGCCAAACACCTACATGTTGGGTTTTGGCACAACGAAGGACACAAGCACATTTGCACCCCAAGGGTCTATACCGAGAACAAAAACAGTGCAGATGAATGCTTCGATGGCCGCAGCGGCAGTCACCGCCCCAGCCATTTCCCCGTGCAGTGCGAATTGCCTGGCGGGGGTCGATAACGGTGCGATGCCCTTGCGCACGAACCACAACATATAGTAGTGCCGGCCATTGCCAGCACTAGACTCTTGAGCCAGGAAGGCGCTTTAGCAGGCCGTTGAAAAACGTAGGCGAGGCCGCCGAGGCGAGGCAAAAACAGGCGAAAAAGCGGAGTTTACGAGTTGTAAATGAGCATTTTGAGCCTGTTTTTAACGACGCATCGGCAACGCAGGTAGTTTTTCAACGGCCTGCTATGTCGTGCCCTCCCTGCCCAGTCTGCAAGTCCCATGCGCCCGGCGTTTATGCCGCGCGCATGGCGTTGTTGAAATGGAATGAACGGCGGGTACGCCACTGCATTGCGTCGATCAATAAATTCAGAACACGGAGACCTCCATGCATACCGACACTACTCGCGAGAACCCGCAGGCCCAAGCGCCGCAGGCCGCCGATGCCAGCCAGGACCTGAGCGCCACCGCGCCGGGCCAGCTGCGTGTGATCAAGCGTAACGGCACCGTGGTGCCCTACACCGATGACAAGATCACCGTCGCCATCACCAAGGCCTTTCTCGCAGTGGAAGGCGGCACCGCCGCCGCCTCGTCGCGCATCCATGAAACCGTCGAGCGCCTGACCGAGCAGGTCAGCGCCACTTTCAAGCGGCGCATGCCGTCCGGCGGCACCATCCACATCGAGGAAATCCAGGACCAGGTCGAACTGGCGCTGATGCGCGCCGGCGAGCAGAAGGTCGCCCGCGACTACGTGATCTACCGCGAAGCCCAGGCCACCAAGCGCAAGAACGCCAGCGCCGGCAGCGACATCGCCCAGCCGCACCCAAGCATCCGCGTGACCCACGCCGACGGCAGCCTGGCGCCGCTGGACATGGGCCGCCTCAACACCATCATCAGCGAGGCCTGCGAAGGCCTGGCCGAGGTCGACGGCGCGCTGATCGAGAAGGAAACCCTGAAGAACCTCTACGACGGCGTGGCGCAGAGCGACGTCAACACCGCCCTGGTGATGACCGCGCGCACCCTGGTCGAGCGCGAGCCGAACTACAGCTACGTCACCGCCCGCCTGCTGATGGACAACGTCCGTGCCGAAGGCCTGGGCTTCCTCGGAGTGGCCAGCAGCGCCACCCACCACGAGATGGCCGAGCTGTATGCCAAGGCGCTGCCGGCCTACGTGGCCAAAGGCATCGAGTTCGAACTGCTCAATCCGGTGCTGAAGACCTTCGACCTGGAAAAACTCGGCCAGGCGCTCGATCACGAACGCGACCAGCAGTTCACCTACCTGGGCCTGCAGACCCTCTACGACCGCTACTTCATCCACAAGGACGGCATCCGCTTCGAGCTGCCGCAGATCTTCTTCATGCGCGTGGCCATGGGCCTGGCGATCGAGGAGAAGAACAAGGAAGAGCGCGCCATCGAGTTCTACAACCTGCTGTCCTCGTTCGACTACATGAGCTCGACGCCGACCCTGTTCAACGCCGGCACCCTGCGCCCGCAGCTGTCCTCGTGCTACCTGACCACAGTGCCGGACGACCTGTCGGGCATCTACAGCGCCATCCACGACAACGCCATGCTGAGCAAATTCGCCGGCGGCCTGGGCAACGACTGGACCCCAGTACGCGCGCTGGGCTCCTACATCAAGGGCACCAACGGCAAGAGCCAGGGCGTCGTGCCCTTCCTCAAGGTGGTCAACGACACCGCCGTGGCGGTCAACCAGGGCGGCAAGCGCAAGGGCGCGGTCTGTGCCTACCTGGAAACCTGGCACATGGACATCGAGGAATTCATCGAGCTGCGCAAGAACACCGGCGACGACCGCCGCCGCACCCACGACATGAACACCGCCAACTGGATCCCGGACCTGTTCATGAAGCGCGTGTTCGACGACGGCAAGTGGACCCTGTTCAGCCCGAGCGAAGTGCCGGACCTGCACGACCTCACCGGCAAGGCCTTCGAGGAGCGCTACGAGTACTACGAAGCGCTGACCGAGTACGGCAAGATCAAGCTGTTCAAGACCATCCAGGCCAAGGACCTGTGGCGCAAGATGCTCAGCATGCTGTTCGAGACCGGCCACCCGTGGCTGACCTTCAAGGACCCGTGCAACCTGCGCAGCCCGCAGCAGCACGTCGGCGTGGTGCACAGCTCCAACCTGTGCACCGAGATCACTCTGAACACCAACAAGGACGAGATCGCCGTCTGCAACCTGGGCTCGGTCAACCTGCCGAACCACATCGTCGACGGCAAGCTGGACCGCGAGAAGCTGGCGCGCACGGTCAAGACCGCGGTGCGCATGCTCGATAACGTCATCGACATCAACTACTACAGCGTGCCGCAGGCGAAGAACTCCAACCTCAAGCATCGCCCGGTGGGCCTGGGCATCATGGGCTTCCAGGACGCCCTGTACCTGCAGCACATCCCCTACGGCTCCGACGCCGCGGTGGAATTCGCCGACAAGTCGATGGAAGCGGTCAGCTACTACGCCATCCAGGCCTCCTGCGACCTGGCCGACGAGCGCGGCAGCTACGAGACCTTCGACGGCTCGCTGTGGAGCAAGGGCATCCTGCCGCTGGACTCCCAGCAGATCCTCATCGAGGCGCGCGGGCAGAAGTACATCGACGTCGACCTCAGCGAGTCGCTGGACTGGGCACCGCTGCGCGCTCGCGTACAGAAAGGCATCCGCAACTCGAACATCATGGCCATCGCGCCGACCGCGACCATCGCCAACATCACCGGCGTGTCGCAGTCGATCGAGCCGACCTACCAGAACCTCTACGTGAAGTCGAACCTCTCCGGCGAGTTCACCGTGATCAACCCCTACCTGGTCCACGACCTCAAGGCCCGCGGCCTGTGGGACTCGGTGATGATCAACGACCTCAAGTACTACGACGGTTCGGTGCAGCAGATCGAGCGCATCCCGCAGGAACTCAAGGACCTCTACGCCACCGCCTTCGAGGTGGAGACCAAGTGGATCGTCGACGCCGCCAGCCGCCGCCAGAAGTGGATCGACCAGGCCCAGTCGCTGAACCTCTACATCGCCGGCGCCAGTGGCAAGAAGCTCGACGTGACCTACCGCATGGCCTGGTACCGTGGCCTGAAAACCACCTACTACCTCCGCGCCCTGGCCGCCACCAGCACCGAGAAGTCGACCATCAACACCGGCAAGCTGAATGCCGTGTCCAGCGGCGGCGTGGGTGAAGGCCTGCTGGCCGAGCCGGCAACAGCAGCCCCGGCAGCCGCCCCGGCGCCGCTGCCGAAGGCCTGTGCCATCGACGAGCCGGACTGCGAAGCGTGTCAATAAGCGCGCGGATCTGAGCGGCATTCGCGTCGCTACCTGCCGGAGCGGCCCCCATCACGTACAGCCGTACGCTCAGGGGCTCCACTCCAGCAGGTGCCTAGCGACTACTCGCTCAGCTTCACGCTCGAAGGGTGAAAAAAAGCTAAAGCACAACACGGTCAGTCCCCTCTCCCCCCTGGGGAGAGGGCTAGGGTGAGGGGCTCAAGCAACACCGCCGCTCCACCGCTCCACCTGTAGGAGCCAGGGGGACGCCTAGTCCTTGCTGGCGATGCTTTTGCCCTGTATGCCGACCCGGGTAGCAGGAATGCCAAACCCAAAGCGCCGGCCTACAAAACGTACTGCACGCAACACGATCAGTCCCCTCTCCCCCTTGGGGAGAGGGCTAGGGTGAGGGGTTGAATTCCTCCCATCCCCAAGAAACACCCCGGGCAAGAAGGCCAGCCATAAACAGCGCCCTCCCCCGACCAGCGGTACCCGTTTTGCCTTGCGCGCCATACGCAACGAAACATACTGAACATTACTGTATATCCATACAGGCCGGTCACCGCACCGGCCCTCGAGCAGGAGCCAAGCCATGCTGAGCTGGGATGAATTCGACAAGGAAGACGGCGCAGAAGCAGCCGCCTCCAGCACCACCACCAACGCCCATCTGGCCGACATGAGCCTGGACAAGCTCGACCAGGCCGGCGGTGCCGCCGCCGTCGAAGCGCGCGCCATCGCCGCCGACGACAGCGCCGCGGTGGCCCGCGCCAAGGCCGCCCTCGACCAGCTCGACATCGCCGAAGGCCTGGCCGAACTGGAAGGCGCCTCCGCCCGCGTCGCGGTCGACGAGAAGCGCATGATCAACTGCCGCGCCGACCTCAACCAGCTCGTGCCCTTCAAGTACGACTGGGCCTGGCAGAAGTATCTGGATGGTTGCGCCAACCACTGGATGCCCCAGGAAGTCAACATGAACGCCGACATCGCCCTGTGGAAGAGCACCGACGGCCTCACCGACGACGAGCGCCGCATCGTCATGCGCAACCTCGGCTTCTTCTCCACCGCCGACTCCCTGGTGGCCAACAACCTGGCCCTGGCCGTGTACCGCCTGATCACCAACCCCGAGTGCCGCCAGTACATCCTCCGCCAGGCCTTCGAAGAGGCGATCCACACCCACGCCTACCAGTACTGCATCGAATCCCTGGGCATGGACGAAGGCGAAATCTTCAACATGTACCACGAGATCCCCAGCGTGGCGAAGAAGGCCAGCTGGGGCCTCAAATACACCCGCGCCATCTCCGACCCGACCTTCAACACCGGCACGGTGGAGACCGACAAGGAGCTGCTGCGCAACCTGATCGCCTACTACTGCGTGCTGGAAGGCATCTTCTTCTACTGCGGCTTCACCCAGATCCTCTCCATGGGCCGGCGCAACAAGATGACCGGCGTCGCCGAGCAGTTCCAGTACATCCTGCGCGACGAATCCATGCACCTGAACTTCGGCATCGACGTGATCAACCAGATCAAGATCGAAAACCCGCACCTGTGGGATGCCGCGATGAAGGACGAAGCCACCCAGATGATCCTCCAGGGCACCCAACTGGAAATCGAATACGCCCGCGACACCATGCCCCGCGGCGTGCTGGGCATGAACGCGGCGATGATGGAGGACTACCTCAAGTTCATCGCCAACCGCCGCCTGACCCAGATCGGCCTGAAGGAAGAGTACCCGGGCACTACCAACCCGTTCCCGTGGATGAGCGAGATCATGGATTTGAAGAAGGAGAAGAACTTCTTCGAGACGCGGGTTATTGAGTATCAGACTGGCGGGGCGTTGAGCTGGGATTGATACCAGTCACTCACTGAAAGATTAAGAGCGCTTTACCTGAAATGGATGTTTGGGGTGGCGAGTTAAATTTTGAGCCCCGCCTAGTGCGGGGTTTTTTATTAAGAAGAAAAACGATGAAGCAAGTCTCTATAGCAATAAACACCACTGGAAACGAAATAACAGACGGCCACAGAGTAATTGAGATTGCTGCGATAGAGCTAATAAACAAGACGATAACCGGCCGCCATTTCCATTGCTATATAAATCCTTACCGAAAAATCTCCGAAGCCTTTATAGCAATCCATGGAATTACAGAAGAGTTCCTACAAGATAAACCACCCTTCAGGGATATAATTACAGAGCTTGACGACTTTCTATCAGACCATGAAATACTGACAGCGGAAACTAAAGCCCTAGAGTTCTTAGCTAACGAGTTCGAACTTCATAGAGTTTCCCCACAAAACCCTTCCATCAGAAGAAACTCAAAAAAATCATCACTAAATGATCTACTAACGCAGAGCACCTATAATGCATTCTGCTTAGCAAGAGAAAATTTTGATCTAGAATCAAACGACATGTTTGGCGCTCTCTTAGATGCTGAAATTCAAGCAGACTCATACATATCAGCAACCAACAACGAAATAATTGTAGAAAGCCTTACAGATCTCCTTGAAAAAATAAAAGACAGCAATCCAAACGATCTATTTCGGGGCGTATCTGACAGAAACTATAAGCTCCTGCCATCCCTTTTTAGGCATACATTAGATGATCACAAGGCACGTGAGCAGAAGATGATGTGGGTTTTCAAAGCTCAGGCCAGAGCTTATCTTGAGAGACTTCCTGAGAATGAAATCCAGTGGCTGACACTTGCACAGCACCATGGATTACCCACTAGAGTGCTCGACTGGAGCCTAAGCCCACTAGTAGCGTGTTTCTTTGCAACTCAATCAAACCCTAAAAAAGATGGGGCTATTTATATATATGAAGCCAGAAAGTACGAGCGAGAAGAGAACATTAACATAGGAAAGCTAAAAGAGGTCACACACTTTCTACCTTCACATGGTTCAAAGAGGCTTACAGCCCAGTCTGGAGTTTTTACAATCCATCCCGACTCGCAGCCAGAGTTTGACACACCTCAAATAACAAAACTTATAATCCCAAAATCAAAGAAAGAAAGCTTCCGAAAGACACTATCAAAATACGGAGTAAACAGCTCAACAATGTTCCCAGACTTAGACGGACTAAGCTTCCACATCAAGTCACAAAATAATTACTGAATCAAGCAACGAGCGAGGTAGCCTGGATATCCCGGTGGAAAAGGCTTCGCCGTTTTCCACGGGGTGGCCCTCCACCCTGCGCGCTGCCAGTGGCATGCTCTTCTTTGTCACCTGGGCGGAGAACTCAAGATGCGATCCGCGCCACAAACTCCGAAGCTTCCTGACGTGTAAAGAAACGCCCAAGACGGACGAATCCAGAAATTATAGTGGCTTTGATCTCAACAACTTCTCCCGCCAGATCCCTATTGGTTATCCATTC
>NZ_FNCT01000007.1 GCF_900100495.1 Pseudomonas benzenivorans | reverse complement strand
CGCCTTCAACGACTACCACATGGGCAGCACTGCGGAAAATCTCGTGGAAAAGTACGGCATTTCCCGCGAGGCGCAGGACGCTTTCGCCGCCGACTCGCAGCGCAAGGCCTGCGCCGCCATCGAGGCCGGGCGCTTCGTTGATGAGATCACCCCGATCCTGATCCCGCAGAAGAAGGGCGAGCCCGTTGCCTTCGCCGTCGACGAGCAGCCGCGCGCCGGCACCAGCGCCGAGTCTCTGGGCAAGCTCAAGCCGGCGTTCAAGCAGGACGGCTCGGTGACCGCCGGCAACGCCTCCAGTCTCAACGACGGCGCCGCCGCGGTGCTGCTGATGAGCGCGGCGAAGGCCCAGGCCCTGGGCCTGCCGGTGCTGGCGCGGATCGCCGGCTACGCCAACGCCGGCGTCGACCCGGCGATCATGGGCATCGGTCCGGTCAGCGCCACCCGCCGCTGCCTGGACAAGGCCGGCTGGAGCCTCGACCAGCTCGACCTGATCGAGGCCAACGAGGCCTTCGCCGCCCAGGCCCTGGCGGTCGGCCAGGAACTCGGCTGGGATGCGAGCAAGGTCAACGTCAACGGCGGCGCCATCGCCATCGGCCACCCGATCGGCGGCTCCGGCTGCCGGATCCTGGTGACCCTGCTGCACGAGATGATCAAGCGCGACGCCAACAAGGGCCTGGCCACCCTGTGCATCGGCGGCGGTCAGGGCGTGGCCCTGGCCATCGAGCGCTAAGCCTGCGTAGGGTGCGCCATGCACACCAGCCTGCGGTGCGCGCAGCGCACCCTACTGCGAACACCGGCTCTGCCGCCATAGCGGGCGCCGGCGCTTTTCTTGGTAAACTGCGCACCTCCCTCTTTCCGAGTCGCCGCGCATGCCTGCTCTCGACCAGGCGCTGCGCGCCGCCCTCGCCCATCGCCAGCCGCTGCTCGGCGAACTGCACGCGCAGGGCAGCGACTGTTACCGGCTGTTCCACGGCAGCCAGGAAGGCGCCGGCGGCCTGACCCTCGACCGCTACGGGCCGCAGCTGCTGGTGCAGAGCTTTCACCACAGCCTGACCCGCGACGAGCTGCTGCCCCTGGTCGAGCAGTGCCGCGCAACCCTCGGCGCGCCCCTGCTGCTGGTCTACAACGACCGCTCCCGGGGCAACTCGCGGATCGACCGCCTCGACCCGGTCTACCGCGCCGAGGCCGAGGCCCTGGACGACCTGGTCGGCCACGAATGGGGCCTCGCCTACCGGGTGCGCGGCCGCCATGCCGGGCAGGACCCCTTGCTGTTTCTCGACCTGCGCAACGCCCGCGGCTGGGTCAAGGCGCACAGCGCCGGCAAGCGCGTGCTCAACCTGTTCGCCTATACCTGCGGGGTCGGCCTGGCGGCAGCCGCCGGCGGCGCGCGAGAGGTGGTCAACCTGGACTTCGCCGAAGGCAACCTGGCGGTCGGCCGCGAGAATGGTTTGCTCAATCCCGAACTGCCGCCGATGCAGTTCATCCAGTCCGATTACTTCCCGGCGATCCGCCAACTGGCCGGGCTGCCGATCGCCCAGCGCCGCGGCCAACAGCTGCCGAGCTACCCGCGCCTGGCGCCGCGCCAGTTCGACCTGGTGTTCCTCGATCCGCCGGCCTGGGCCAAGAGCGCCTTCGGCACCGTCGACCTGCTGCGCGATTACCAGAGCCTGCTCAAGCCGGCGATCCTCGCCACCGCCGCGGACGGCGTACTGATCTGCTGCAACAACCTGGCGAAGGTCGCCCTCGCCGACTGGCGCGAGCAGGTGCTGCGTTGCGCCGAAAAACTCGGCCGCCCGGTGCGCGATTGCCAGGTGCTGGCGCCGGCCGCGGACTTCCCCTCGAGCGATGGCCAGCCACCGCTGAAAACCCTGATCCTGCGCTTCTGAGCGGCTGCCGGCTACGCCTGGAAACGCGGCATGGCTGACGTTCGGAACTGCGCGCACGTGCCATACTCCAACGCATTTCTCGCCGGGATAGATGACGCCTCACCATGCACAAAGGACTGAAACGCGCCGCGGGCGCCCTGTTGATTGCCGTTGCCCTCTACAGCCTGCTCGGCTTCCTGATCCTCCCCGGGATCGGCTTGCGTATCGCCAACCAACAACTGACGCGCTACGCCACCCTGCCCGCCCAACTGGAGCGTCTGCAGCTCAATCCGTTCAGCCTGGAAGTCAGCCTGTGGGGCCTGCACATCGGCGAGGCCGGCCAGGAGCAACTGGCCTTCGAACGCCTGTACGCCAACCTGCAACTGGACAGCCTGTGGAGCGGCGCGCTGCACCTGGCGGCGATCGAGCTGGATAGGGCACACAGCGAGGTGCTGTTCGCCAAGGATGGCACGCTCAACCTGACCCAGCTGTTCAAACTGCCGGAAAGCCCGCCTCAGCCAGCCGCGGAGCCGGCGAGCGCCCCCTTCCCGCTGCGCATCGACCGGCTGCGGCTAATCGAGAAGAGCCTGCACTTTGAGGATCTGCGCCCCAGCGAACCGGTGGAGTTCGCCTACGACTCGCTCAACCTGGAATTGCGCAACCTCAGCACCCTGCCCGACGACAACGCGACCATGACCCTGGTGGCCACTGGCCCCCACGGTGGGCACATCGACTGGCAAGGGCAGGTCAGCCTGATACCGCTGTCCTCCAGTGGTCAGTTGAAGATCACCCAGGGCCGCATGAAGGCCCTCTGGCCCTATGTGCGCGATGCCGTGCCGCTGGTCCTGGAAAACGGCATGCTCGACCTCAGCACCGATTATCGGTTGAACCTGACCAGCGGCACCGAGCTGCTGCTGAGCAACACCGCGATAAGCGTGGCGCCCTTCGCCATCCGCAGCCCGGACGACCAGCCGCTGCTGCGCCTGGAGCGCCTGGACATCAGCGAGACCTCGGTGGACCTGGGCAAACAGCAGGTGCTGGTCGGCAAGATCCGCAGCCAGAAGCTGGAAGCCTGGGCCGCCCGCGAGGCCGATGGCCAGCTAGACTGGCAAAAGCTGCTGGCCGCCCCGAACGCCGCTTCGCCAGCTAATGCGACGCCACCCGCCGCGACGCCGTCGCCGGCCGCCACAGACCGGACGCCCGCCGCCGGCAAGCCGTGGCAAGTGATCCTGAGCGATGTGCAGCTGCGCGATTACCAGGTGCACCTGGCCGACCGCGTGCCGGAGCAGGACGTGGCACTCGACCTCGGCCCACTGAATCTCGACCTGCACGATTTCGACAGCCTCGGCACCTCGCCCTTCAGCCTCAAGCTGGACACCGGCCTGGGCAATCAGGGCCAGCTGCAAGCCGAAGGCCAGGTGCAACTGAACCCGACCAAGGCCAAGCTGAAGGTCGCCAGCCGCGACATCGACCTGCGCCTGGCCCAGGCCTACCTCAACCCCTTCGTGCGCATCGAGCTGCGCAGCGGCCTGCTCGGCAGCGACCTGGAGCTCGAGCTCAGCGGCACCGAACCGCTGGCCTTCAGCGTCGGCGGCAGTGCCCGGATCACCCAGCTGCACAGCCTCGACACCCTCAAGGAGCGTGACTTCGTGCGCTGGCAGCAGCTCGACCTGGACGGCATCAGCTACCAGCACGGCACCCGCCTGAACATCGACCAGGTGCGCCTGGAGCAGCCCTATGCGCGCTTCATCATCAACGAGGACCTGACCACCAACGTCAACGAACTGCTGATCGCGCGACCCGGCGACCCGCTGGCCGGCACTCCGGCGGCTGGCGGCCCGGCGACCGGCGCCCCGCAGCCCACTACCGAGCCCGCCGCTGGCGAGCCGGCCGGCCAACCGCTGGCCATCCGCATCGGCGAGGTGAGCATCAATGACGGCTCGGCCAACTTCGCCGACTTCAGCCTGACCCCCAACTTCGCCACCGCCATCCAGCAGCTCAACGGCCGCATCGGCACCCTCGACAGCAGCAGCCAGGAACCGGCCAGCGTCGAGATCGCCGGCAAGGTCGACCGCTATGCGCCGGTGAGCATCAAGGGCAGCCTCACCCCCTTCGACCCGCTGGAAAGACTGGACATCACCACCCAGTTCAAACAGGTCGAACTGACCACCCTGACGCCCTACTCCGGCAAGTTCGCCGGCTACCGCATCCGCAAGGGCCGGCTCAACCTGGACCTGCACTACCGCATCGCCAAGGGCCAGCTGCAGGCGGAAAACAGCGTGGTGGTCGAACAGCTGCAGCTCGGCGAGAAGGTCGATAGCCCCAGTGCGGTCGACCTGCCGATCCGCCTGGCGGTCGCCCTGCTCAAGGATCCCGAGGGCAGGATCGCCATCCAGTTGCCGGTCCAGGGCGACCTCAACGACCCGCAGTTCAGCGTGATGCCGATCGTCTGGCAGACCCTGCGCAACCTGGTGCTGCGCGCCGCCCAGGCACCGTTCAAGTTCATCGGCAGCCTGGTCAGCGGCGGTGCGGACATGGACCTGAGCAACGTGCCGTTCGCCGCCGGCAGCGCGGAACTCGACAGTAGCGCGCAGACCACCCTGGACACCCTGGCCAGTGCGTTGAAGGAGCGCCCGGCACTGCGCCTGGAGGTCGAAGGCGTGAGCGCGCAAAGCAGCGACGGCCCGCCGCTGGCCGAGCAACGCCTGGAGCGCGAATACCAGACCACCTACTACAAGATCCTCCAGCGCCGCGGCGATCAGGTCCCGGCCGAAGCCAGCCTGCTGGACGTTCCGCAAGACGAGAAAGGCCCGCTGCTCGAAGGCATCTACCGCGCGCGCCTGAAGCAGCAGCCCCCGGCCGAATGGGCCGAACTGGACGAAGACCAACGCACCACCCACCTGCGCAACGGCCTGCTGCGCTTCTGGGAGCAAAGCCAGTTGCTGCAACGCCAGTTGGCTCAGGCCCGTGCCGCCACCATCAAGGACTACCTGGTCGACCGCGGCGGCCTGGCCGACGAACGCATCTACCTGCTGGACGTCAGCCTGGGCGAGACCGGAGCGGACGGCCGGGTGGCCACACCGCTGCACCTGGATAGCGAATAGGCCGTCGATGATGCGCACCGTCTCCCTCATCCTGGCGCTGGCCCTCGCTTGCAGCGCCGCCCTGGCCCAGGCCGACACCCTGCGCTGCGGCAGCCAACTGGTCAGCGTCGGCGACCGCAGCTTCGAGGTCGAGCAAAAATGCGGTGCGCCGGCGTTCCGCGACCTGGTTGGCTACACCCTCGGCCCCTATGAGCGGCGCGAACTGAAGATCGAGGAGTGGATTTACGGCCCGAGCAGCGGCATGCTGACCATCCTCACCTTCGAGGGCAATCGCCTGACCCGCATCGAACGGCGGCGCAGTCGCTGACAAGCCGGGGTACTGCAGTGCAGGTTACCCAGCCCCACCCCTGGAATGGAGTGCCATGAATGAAGTTTCTGAGGCTGGCCCTCCTGCTGCTGCCGATCAGCGCGCTGCAGGCCGCGACGCTGCGCTGCGACAGCGCCTTGATCAGCACCGAGGATTCGGGCGCCGAAGTGCTGGCCAAATGCGGCGAGCCGGTCAGTCGCGACTTCCTCGGCTACCGCGAGGTAATCGACGCCTACGGCTTTCGCAACGAAGTGCCGGTCGAGGAATGGACCTATGGCCCACGCAACGGCATGTACCACTTCCTGCGCTTCGAGGGTAACCGCCTGCGGAAGATCGACAGCAAGCGCGGCAACTGACGCCGAATCCAGCTGCACCGGCAGGGCTCGACGTGGCATAGCGATCGATCTACAGCTTGCGGCCGAAGTCGCGTAGCTCCTGCTGGGCCTTCCCTCTGTTCCAACCGTAGCGCGCTTGCAGCTTGCCGAGCAGGTGCTCGCTATCGCCCGCGGCGACATGGCCTTCGGCGACATTCAGATCATCATCGGTCAAGTTGCCTCAACGCGCCTCGATCCGGGCATTGAGCGGCTTTTCCACGGCCCTTTGCTCACTCCGGTGTTCATTGGCCTGCCTTCCGTGCATGGGAAACCCGGGCCGCGGCCCGGGTAACACTACTCACTCGGCGGTTTTCAGACCGTCGGCAGACACATCAGTCACCCCTTTGATCTCCCTGGCCTTGGCAATCGCCAGATCCCGCTCGGCGTCGCTGGCGACCGTACCGGAGAGGCTGACGACCCCCTGCTTGGTTTCAACCTCGATAGCCATGCCGCTGAGGTTCTTATCGGCGAGGAAGGTCGATTTCACTTTGCTGGTGATCCAGGTATCGGAGACGGCTTCTCCGGCCTTGTCCATCGTCTCTCCGGCCTTATCCATCGTGCTGTCGGTAGCCAAAAGGGTCGGCTGCACGGCCTCGCGGCTATCGGCGAAGGCGGTACCCGACAGCGATAGGCTCAGGGCAGTCGCGGTGATGGCGGCAAAAACGAACGTATTGATTGGCTGTTTCATGGGTATCGACTCCTGTAGGTTGCAAACACGCTGCAAAGCATCCCTGATTGCAGCCTCAAAGCTCCTGTCGCAAGCCCCATGCCAGCCCAATACAAAAGCTTTTACCCATATTTATCAATAGCTTATTAAATTAAAACGGATACCTAGATCGTGCAACTTGCATGCTCGACGCTCCCCCTCCCAGGCAAATTGCACGACGCTAAATAGCGCCAGAGCAGCGCAGCGCTGGCGTATGCCGGCAGCGAGGTCCAGGCAAAAGAAGGTTCTACGCGGAATTTCGGGGAAGTGCCGATTGACACCGGACTGGCAAGTTTGTGTTTTCTGATCACGGCGCTCTCTGCTTCTGGAACTGGTTCATTAACGTGTCGAACCAGGGTTCTGGTTTCGCCCCTCACGGGCGAGTCACTTGATTCGCTGCGCTTACCCTGCGGGCCAGCCTGCAGCTGCTACTTCGCTTCGCTACGTTTCCCTCCTGAAGGGGACTTGGGCGTCGTCTGAATGATCGCGGCTCAAGAGAAAGAGCAAACAACCAGGCGCCGCCGAGTTCGATCCTGTGGGCGTCTTGCAAGCTCGTGGATCGGTCCGGTCAGGAGGCCGAGCGTAGGTGTTGCGCAGGGGGACGAGCCGCATGGATGCGGCGAGATACCGATGGCGGCCCCGCTTAAAGGGCCAGGGATGGCCCTTGTAAGCCGGCCCCCGGAGCAGCACCGGAGCGAGGGAACCTCGGCGTAGCCGGGGCCGGATGCCGGGTGCCCTTCTTTGGCACACCTTTCTTGGGCAAGCAAGAAAGGTGTGGCGCCCGTGAGGGGCGCAACCCAAACGTTCAGCACACGCGTTAATGGGCCATGCCAAGCCATCGGCTGATACGCACAAATTTGCCAGTCCGGGGTCAAGCCCACCTTCCCCACAAAAATGCGATGCCCCCCCCAAAAAAAAGGGCCGCAATGCGGCCCTCGTTCTTAACATGACGCCAGTTCGGTATTAAACGCCCGAAGCCTCAGCCGCCGCCACGTCCTTGATCGACAGCTTGATACGGCCGCGGTTGTCCACGTCCAGTACCAGTACCTTCACTTCCTGGCCTTCCTTCAGCACGTCGGTGACTTTCTCGACACGCTGATCGCTGAGCATCGAGATGTGCACCAGGCCGTCCTTGCCCGGCAGGATGTTGACGAAGGCGCCGAAGTCGACGATGCGCTCGACCTTGCCGACGTAGATCTTGCCGATTTCGGCCTCGGCGGTGATGCCCAGCACGCGCTGACGCGCAGCCTCGGCCGCTTCCTTGGTTTCGCCGAAGATCTTGATGGTGCCGTCGTCTTCGATGTCGATCGACGCCTTGGTCTCTTCGCAGATGCCACGGATGGTCGCGCCACCCTTGCCGATCACGTCACGGATCTTGTCCTGGTCGATCTTCATGGCGATCATGGTCGGCGCGTTGGCCGACAGCTCGCTACGCGACTGGGCGATCACCTGGTTCATCTGGCCGAGGATGTTCAGGCGCGCTTCCAGGGCCTGGCCCAGGGCGATTTCCATGATCTCCTCGGTGATGCCCTGGATCTTGATGTCCATCTGCAGCGCGGTGACGCCCTTGGCGGTACCGGCGACCTTGAAGTCCATGTCGCCGAGGTGGTCCTCGTCACCGAGGATGTCGGTCAGCACGGCGAACTTCTCGCCTTCCTTGACCAGGCCCATGGCGATGCCGGCGACCGGTGCCTTCATCGGCACACCGGCGTCCATCAGCGCCAGGGACGCACCGCAGACCGAGGCCATGGAGCTGGAACCGTTGGATTCGGTGATCTCCGACACCACGCGGATGGTGTAGGGGAACTCGTCGGCGCTCGGCAGCATGGCCGAGACGCTGCGGCGAGCCAGGCGGCCGTGACCGATTTCGCGGCGACCGGCGCCACCCATGCGACCACACTCGCCGACCGAGAACGGCGGGAAGTTGTAGTGCAGCATGAAGGGGTCCTTCTTCTCGCCTTCGAGGGTGTCGAGCAACTGAGCGTCGCGCGCGGTGCCCAGGGTGGCGACCACCAGGGCCTGGGTTTCGCCACGGGTGAACAACGCCGAACCGTGGGTCTTCGGCAGCACGCCGACCTCGATGGCCAGCGGACGCACGGTGCGGGTGTCGCGACCGTCGATACGCGGCTGACCGTTGACGATGTTCTCGCGCACGGTACGGTATTCGATCTCGCCGAACGCCTCTTTCACTTCGCCGGCGGACGGCTGGCCTTCTGCGCCGGAGAGCTTGGCGACGATCTGGTCACGCAGCTCGCCCAGGCGGTTGTAGCGCTGCTGCTTGACGGTGATGGTGTAGGCCTTGGAGATTTCCGCGCCGAACTCGCTGCGAATGGCATCCAGCAGCACGGTGTTCTTCGCCGCAGGCTGCCAGTCCCAGGTCGGCTTGGCCGCTTCGGCAGCCAGTTCCTTAACGGCCTTGATCACCGACTGGAATTCTTCGTGGGCGAACAGTACGGCACCGAGCATCTGGTCTTCGGTCAGTTCCTTGGCTTCCGACTCGACCATCAGCACGGCTTCTTCGGTGCCGGCCACGACCATGTCCAGGCTGGAGGCCTTGAGCTGCTCGTACGTCGGGTTCAGCAGGTAGCCGGTGCTCTCGTGGAAGGCCACCCGCGCCGCGCCGATCGGGCCGTCGAAGGGGATCCCGGAGATGGCCAGGGCCGCCGAGGTACCGATCATCGCGGCGACGTCCGGATCGGTCTTCTTGCTGGTGGAAACCACGGTGCAGACGACCTGCACTTCGTTCATGAAGCCTTCCGGGAACAGCGGACGGATCGGCCGATCGATCAGGCGCGAGGTCAGGGTTTCCTTCTCGGAAGGACGGCCTTCACGCTTGAAGAAACCGCCGGGGATCTTGCCGGCGGCGTAGGTCTTTTCCTGGTAGTGCACGGACAGCGGGAAGAAGCCTTTGCTGGGGTCGGCAGTCTTCGCGCCGACCACGGTCACCAGGACGCTGACGTCGTCGTCGACGGTGACCAGCACAGCGCCGCTGGCTTGACGGGCGATACGGCCAGTCTCGAGGGTGACGGTCGACTGACCGAACTGGAATTTCTTGATTACCGGGTTCACGGTGTTTTCCTTCTCTTCGTTGCCTTGGGGGAAAGCGGTTCTTGCAGAATTCGTGGGCAACCCTGGGAGTCGGACCCGGGGGCGTCCAAAAACGCGGAAAGCTGAAAGGCAAAAGCTGGAAGCAGGGACGCGCCCCACTTCCAGCTTCGGCATTCAGCTACGCGTAAGCATTGCTTAGCGACGCAGACCCAGGCGACCGATCAGGGCGCTGTAACGACTGCTGTCCTTGCCCTTCAGGTAGTCCAGCAGCTTGCGACGCTGGTTAACCATACGGATCAGGCCACGACGCGAGTGGTGGTCTTTACCGTTGGCCTTGAAGTGGCCTTGCAGCTTGTTGATGTTGGCGGACAGCAGGGCAACCTGCACTTCCGGGCTACCGGTGTCGCCTTCAGCTTGCTTGTAGTCGTTAACGATCTGGGCTTTTTCTTCAACGCTGAGTGCCATGTGGGCGTCCTCTCAGTTAGGAAACCGCTGCAGGCAGCAGTTCCAATAGGCCGGGAATCGCTTCCCGTGTTTTAAAAGGAGGAATGACCGTGCCTATTGACAGCCACCCTCGATACGGGCCGCCGAGAACCAGAGGTTCTCGACCACCCGTTCCGGTCATACCGACCGAATCAAGCGACGCGGCGCAATGCGCCCGTCTTCACTCACTTCACCGATGCCGATGAAGCGGCCAGTGTGATCCTGCACCCGCAGCATGCCGAACTTCGGCGCCTCGGGTGCGCGAACCGGCTGCCCTTGCAGCCAATAGAACGCACTGTGCTCGGAAAGCTGCAACAGCGGCCAATGCTGCAGGCCACTGTCCACCGGCAGGAGAAAGCGATCCAGGGCCGCATGGCCACCCTCGGCATGGGCCTGCTCCAGCTCTTCCAGGCTGACGGTCTGCGCCAGGCTGAAGGGGCCGGCCTTGGTCCGACGCAGCTCGGCCACATGGGCACCGCAGCCTAAAAGCTGGCCGAGGTTCTCGACCAGGGTGCGGATATAGGTGCCTTTGCTGCAATCGACCGCCAGGCGCGCCTGCTCCGCCTCGCAGCCCAGTAATTCCAAGCGCGCAATAGTAACAGAACGCGGCTCGCGCTCCACCACTTCACCGGCGCGCGCCAGCTTGTACAGCGGCTGACCATCACGCTTCAAGGCCGAGTACATCGGCGGTATCTGGCTGATTTGCCCACGAAAACGCGGCAGCAGCGCTTCGATATCCGCACGACCAACGGTCACCGGACGACGCTCCAGCACCTCGCCTTCGGCATCGCCGGTGGTGGTGGTGACGCCCAACTGCACCAGGGTTTCATAGCCCTTGTCGGCATCCAGCAAATACTGGGAAAACTTGGTCGCCTCGCCGAAGCACAGCGGCAGCACGCCGGTCGCCAGTGGATCGAGACTGCCGGTGTGGCCGGCTTTCTCGGCATTGAGCAGCCAACGGACCTTTTGCAGCGCGGCGTTGGAACTGAAGCCACGCGGCTTATCCAGCAGGATGATGCCGTCGACCGCGCGGCGAATACGTTTGACTTGGGCCACGCGCTTACTCCCCGGCCTCGGTCTTGGTGGCGCCATGCTGGCTGTCTTCGGCCACCGCACGCTCGATCAGCGCCGACAGGTGGGCGCCGCGCAGGACGCTCTCGTCGTAGTGGAAATGCAACTGTGGCACGCTGCGCAGCTTCATGGCCTTGCCCAACTGCATGCGCAGGAAACCGGCCGCATCGTTGAGCACCCTGAGGCTCTGCGTAACGTTGTCGGTGGCGTCTTCGGCGGCCATCACGGTGATGAAAATCTTTGCGTGCCCGACGTCGCGACTGACCTCCACCGCAGTGATGGTCACCAGCCCCAGTCGTGGATCCTTGACTTCGCGGCGGATCAGCTGCGCCAGCTCGCGCTGCATCTGGTCGCCGATACGCTGGGTACGGCTATAGTCTTTTGCCATCTCTACCACCCTTCACTCGCCGCGACGCGCTGAAAGCATCGGGCCTAATAGCGGCAAACGCCCGGCCGCGCAGAAAGCGGGGCCGGGCGCTGCGTTGTGCAACCCGTGCTTACAAGCTACGAGCCACTTGGACCTTTTCGAACACTTCGATCTTGTCGCCGACCTTGACGTCGTTGTAGCTCTTCACGGCGATACCGCACTCCATGCCGGCCCGCACCTCGGACATGTCGTCCTTGAAGCGGCGCAGGGATTCCAGCTCGCCCTCGAAGATCACCACGTCTTCACGCAGCACGCGGATCGGCCGGTTTCGGTGCACGACACCTTCGAGCACCATGCAACCGGCCACCGCGCCGAACTTCGGCGAACGGAACACGTCGCGAACTTCGGCGATCCCCAGGATGTTCTCGCGAACATCGCTGCCGAGCATGCCGGTGAGGGCCTTCTTGACGTCTTCGATGATGTCGTAGATCACGTTGTAGTAACGCATATCCAGACCTTCCTGCTCGACGATCTTGCGTGCGCCCGCATCGGCGCGCACGTTGAAGCCGAACAGTACCGCGTTGGAGGCCAGCGCCAGGTTGGCATCGGATTCGGTGATACCACCGACGCCGCCACCGACCACACGCACTTGCACTTCCTCGTTACCCAGGCTGCCGAGCGAGCCCTGCAGGGCTTCCAGCGAACCACGCACGTCGGCCTTGAGGACGATATTGAGGGTTTTCTTCTCGTCCTGCCCCATGCTTTCGAAGATGTTCTCCAGCTTGCCGGCGTGGGCACGGGCCAGTTTGACCTCGCGGAACTTGCCCTGACGGAACAGTGCCACTTCGCGCGCCTTCTTCTCGTCAGCCACCACGGTCATCTCGTCGCCGGCGTCCGGCGTACCATCCAGGCCGAGGATCTCGACCGGGATCGACGGACCGGCTTCTTTCACCGGCTTGCCGTTCTCGTCGAGCATGGCGCGGATGCGGCCATAGTTGGAGCCGACCAGGATCATATCGCCTTGACGCAGGGTGCCATCCTGCACCAGTACCGTGGCGACCGGGCCACGGCCCTTGTCCAGACGCGATTCGACCACCACGCCACGCCCCGGGGCAGACGGCGTGGCCTTGAGTTCGAGAACTTCGGCCTGCAGCAATACCGCCTCGAGCAGCTCGTCGACGCCAGTACCGACCTTCGCCGAAACCGGGACGAACTGGGTGTTGCCACCCCACTCTTCCGGAATCACCTCACGGGCCGCCAGGTCGTTCTTGATCCGGTCGAGATCGGCGCCCGGCTTGTCGATCTTGTTCACCGCGACCACCAGCGGAACGCCCGCGGCTTTCGCGTGCTGCACCGCTTCTTCGGTCTGCGGCATCACACCGTCGTCCGCCGCCACTACCAGGATCACGATGTCGGTGGCCTTGGCGCCACGGGCACGCATCTGGGTAAACGCGGCGTGGCCCGGGGTATCGAGGAAAGTGACCATGCCGCGGTCGGTTTCCACGTGGTAGGCACCGATGTGCTGGGTAATGCCACCCGCTTCACCGGCGGCGACCTTGGCGCGACGGATATAGTCGAGCAACGAGGTCTTGCCGTGGTCGACGTGGCCCATGACGGTTACCACCGGCGCCCGGGAAATCGCTTCCCCTTCGAACTTCAGGGAGGCGGCCAGTTGCTCTTCCAGGGCGTTGTCGCTGACCAGCTTGACCTTGTGGCCCAGCTCTTCGGCGATCAACTGGGCAGTTTCCTGATCCAGCACCTGGTTGATGGTCACCGGGGTGCCCATCTTGAACATGAACTTGATCACTTCAGCGGCTTTCACCGACATCTGCTGAGCCAGCTCACCGACGGTGATGGTTTCGCCAATGGCGACATCACGCACGATCGGCCCAGTCGGGCTCTGGAAGCCGTGCTGGTTGCGCTTCTTCAGCTTGGCCTTGCCGCGGCCGCCACGACGGAAACCGTCGCTTTCCTCATCAATGGTGCGCGGGGCGACACGCGGGGCAGGCGCCTTTTCCTTGACGGCGGGGCGGTGCTGGGCGGTCTTGCGCTCGCCACGGCGATCAACTTCGTCGCTGCGCACCTTGTCGGCGCGACGCGGCTCTTCCTTCTTGCGCTCCTCGACAACCGGGGCCGCCACAGGCAGTTCGATTACCGTAGCCGAAGCCGGCTCAGGTGCCGCTTCCGCCACCTTGGGAGCTGCAGGCTGACGCTGCGCGTCTTCCTCGGCGCGACGCTTGGCCTCTTCCTCGGCCTTCAGCCGCGCCGCTTCGGCAGCCGCACGCTGCTCCGCCAGCTCGCGCTGCTTCTCGGCCTCGATCTCTTCCGCGCTACGCTTGACGAAGGTCTTCTTCTTGCGCACCTCGACGCTGATGGTCTTGCTGCCGGCCACCCGCAGGGTGCTGGTGGTCTTGCGCTGCAAGGTGATCTTGCGCGGCTCTTCGACCTTATCGCCGTGACTGCTCTTGAGATGCGCAAGCAGGGCTTGCTTCTCGTTATCGGTGACAACTTGCTCGGCACTGCTGTGCGGCAAACCCGCCTCACGCATCTGCTGCAGCAGGCGCTCTACCGGTGTGTCGACCACTTGGGCCAGTTCTTTCACCGTGACTTGCGACATGCACTTCTCTCCTCAGGCCGTAAAGCTTACTCGAACCAATGGGCTCGGGCGGCCATGATCAGCTTGCCGGCACGCTCTTGGTCGATGCCGTCGATGTCGAGCAGGTCGTCAATCGACTGCTCGGCCAGGTCTTCGCGGGTAATCACACCGCGCACTGCCAGTTCCTGCGCCAAGCCTTTGTCCATGCCCTCGAGTGAGAGCAGGTCTTCGGCCGGGTGGGCGTCTGCCAGTTTTTCTTCGGTGGCGATGGCTTTGGTCAGCAGGCGGTCTTTGGCCCGCGAACGCAGCTCGTTGACGATCTCTTCATCGAAGCCGTCGATGCTGAGCATCTCTTCCATCGGCACGTAGGCGATTTCTTCCAGGCTGGTAAAGCCTTCCTCGACCAACACCTGGGCCAGCTCTTCGTCGACTTCCAGCTCATCGATGAAGTTCTGCAGGATGTCGCCGGTTTCCGCCTGTTGCTTGGCCTGGATGTCCGCCTCGGTCATCACGTTCAGCGTCCAGCCAGTCAGCTGACTGGCCAAACGCACGTTCTGACCGCCGCGACCGATGGCCTGGGCCAGGTTGTCTTCGCCAACGGCGATGTCCATGGCATGGGCATCTTCGTCGACGATGATCGCCGCGACTTCGGCCGGCGACATGGCGTTGATCACGAACTGCGCCGGATTGTCATCCCACAGCACGATGTCCACCCGCTCGCCACCCAACTCGCCAGAGACCGCCTGCACCCGCGAACCGCGCATGCCGATACAGGCACCTTGCGGGTCGATACGCTTGTCCTTGGAGCGCACCGCGATCTTGGCGCGCGAACCCGGATCACGGGAGGCAGCCATGACTTCGATCAGCTCTTCGGCAATCTCCGGCACCTCGATGCGGAACAGCTCGATCAGCATTTCCGGCGCGGTGCGCGAGAGAATCAGTTGCGGACCGCGATTCTCGGTACGGATTTCCTTGAGCAGTGCGCGCACCCGGGCGCCGACCCGGAAGGTCTCGCGGGCGATGATGTCCTCGCGGGCCAGCAAGGCTTCCGCATTATTACCCAGGTCGACGATGACATTGTCGCGGGTAACCTTCTTTACCGTGCCGGAGATGATTTCGCCCACACGCTCACGGTAGGCTTCGACCACCTGGGCGCGCTCGGCCTCACGAACCTTCTGCACGATGACCTGTTTGGCGGTCTGCGCGGCGATACGGCCGAACTCGATGGATTCGATCTTCTCTTCGAGCACATCGCCGACTTTGGCATTCGCCTCCAGCGCCTGCGGCATGTCGACCGTCAGTTGATGCGCGGGATCTTCAAAATCGGCCTCGTCAACCACTGTCCAGCAACGGAAGGTTTCATAGTTGCCGGTCTGGCGGTTGATCGCCACACGCAACTCGACATCGTCCTCAAAACGCTTCTTGGTCGCCGTGGCCAGGGCCAATTCCAGCGCTTCGAAAATTACGCCGGCCGGTACGCCCTTTTCGTTGGACACCGACTCAACAACCAGCAGTACTTCTTTGCTCATCGTACGCCTCGCCTTTCGCAATCCATTTGGATCCACGCAATCCGCGTACCCCGCGGGATCCGCGTCTCAATCAAACCTGGGGATAATATTGGCCTTGTCGATCAAGTCGATCGGCAACAGGAATTCATGGTCATCCACCTGAACCACCACGTCCTGTTCCTCCACACCGCGGAGGAGACCTTGAAAGTTGCGGCGCCCTTCGAAGGGCGAACGCAGCTTGACCTTCACTTGCTCGCCGGCGTGAGCGGCGAACTGCTCCAACGTGAACAGCGGCCGATCCATGCCGGGCGAAGACACCTCGAGGGTGTACTCCGCGCTGATCGGATCCTCGACATCGAGGACACCACTGATCTGCCGACTGACAATCTCGCAGTCGTCGATGAGGATTCCGTCAGCTTTATCGATATAAATTCGCAGCAAAGAATGCCGCCCTTGCGACAGGAACTCGACACCCCAGCATTGATAGCCGAGAGCCTCGACTACCGGGGCCACCAAGGCCTGCAACTGTTCTAGCTTGCTCGACACCTGAGCCCCTCGCGCATGCTGTGCAAATAAAAAATGGGCGAAACGCCCATCCCTCGAACCGCCCTCTAAAGGCCGGCAAATCTGTCTCCCAGCTAGCAAAAAGCCCCTGATAAAGGGGCTCCGCTACTACTGGTTGCGGGGGCTGGATTTGAACCAACGACCTTCGGGTTATGAGCCCGACGAGCTACCAGACTGCTCCACCCCGCGTCAAAGCTGGGGCCGAAGTATACGGCCGAACCCCCACAAGGGTCAACCGACGCTCCAGCAACAAGAAGGCCCGCATGCTGCGGGCCTTCTTGTAAATTGGTACCGAGGAGGGGACTCGAACCCCTACAGCCTATGGCCACTACCACCTCAAGGTAGCGTGTCTACCAATTCCACCACCTCGGCAAAATCGTTTGTTACATGTTACCCGTTGCTTACTGCTGCTCCGGAGCCGAAGGCACGTCAGCCGCATTATCAACCGGCTTTTGCTCTTCGAGCACCGGCACATCTTCTACGGCAGGCGCAGCCTGCTGCACTTCCAGTGCCGCCGGATCAGGCAAACCCGCCTGAGTCAACGCATCAGCCTTTTCTTTAGCAAAGAAGCCTAAGCCCAAGCTAGTTAAGAAAAAAGCGGCTGCAAGTATAGCAGTAACTCGACTCAAAAAGGTAGAGGAACCTTGACTGCCAAAAACGGTAGCAGAAGCACCCGAACCAAAGGACGCCCCCGCATCGGCACCCTTACCCTGCTGCAACAGAACCAGCACGACCACACCGATCGCGCCCAGCAGATGAAAAACCACTACGACTGTTTCCAGCATTTCTTCAGCTTCCTGCGGCGCGACAGATCGCACCGAACTCATCCGCATTCAGAGAGGCTCCACCCACAAGCCCCCCATCGATATCCGGCATGCCGAACAACTCGGCCGCGTTGGCGGCCTTGACACTGCCGCCATATAGAATTCTCACACCGCGCGCCACCTCGGCATCCTTCGCCGCCAACTGCGCACGAATTGCCGCATGAATCTCTTGTGCTTGCTCGGGCGACGCCGTCAAGCCCGTGCCAATCGCCCAAACCGGCTCATAGGCCACTACAGCACGGGCGAATACCTCAACACCCAGCGCCTCGACCACACTCCCCACCTGGCGCCCCACTACCTCGAGGGTCTTGCCCGCCTCGCGCTGCTCCAGGGTCTCCCCAACGCACAGCACCGGAATCAGGGAACAGGACTGGGCCGCGGCAAACTTGCGCACCACCCACTCATCCGATTCGCCAAGCAACAGGCGACGCTCGGAATGCCCCACCAGCACCAGACGGCAACCGGCATCCTGCAACTGACTCGCAGCCACCTCGCCGGTCAAGGCACCTTGCGCCGGATCGAGCGCGCAATCTTGCGCACCTACCGCCATCCGCATACCGGTCAAACCTTCTACAACCTGGCGGATATGCAAGCAACCCGGAAAGACCGCGACCTCTACACCAGACGGCATAGCCAACTGACGAAGACCATTGATCAGCTCTGCGACGCTGGCGCGGGTACCGTGCATTTTCCAGTTACCAGCAACCAAAGGGCGACGCATGCATTACCTCGTGGGTCAAAGAGGGCGCAGATGTTACCCAACAGCACCGGGACTGGCAAGCCGAATCAAACGCAGACCTCGGCAACAACTTTAGCCAATTCATCGGCATAGCTGCGTACCTGAGTCTCATCATCACCCTCGACCATCACCCGCACCAGCGGCTCGGTTCCGGACTTGCGCAACAGCACGCGCCCCCGCCCCGCCATGCGCTCGCTGACCCGGGCGCTGGCGGCACGTACGGCGGGATGCTCGAGCGGGTCGACGCCACCGGCGAAGCGCACGTTCACCAACACCTGCGGACACTTGCGCATGCCCTGACGCGTTTCGGCCAGGTTCTGCCCGCGACGCTTGAGCGCCAGCAACACCTGCAGCGCAGCGATGATCGCATCCCCGGTGGTGGTGTGCTGGAAACACACCAAGTGCCCGGAATTCTCCCCGCCGAGCTGCCAGTTGCGCGCCAACAGCTCGGCTATCACGTAACGATCTCCGACCTTGGCCCGCACGAAAGGAATACCCAAATCAGCCAGCGCCAACTCCAGACCGAGATTGCTCATCAGCGTGCCGACCACACCGCCCTGCAACTTGCCCCGCTCCTGCAGGTCGCGGGCGATGATAAACAGCAACTCATCGCCATCGACCAGGGCGCCGGTGTGATCGACCATCAGCACGCGATCGGCGTCGCCATCGAAGGCAATCCCCAGGTCCGCCTGTTGCGCCACCACCTCGGCCCGCAAAGCTTCGATATGCGTAGAACCGCAGGCATCGTTGATATTCAACCCATTCGGCTGCGCCGAGAGCGCCGACACCTGCGCCCCCAACTCGCGAAACACGCTAGGCGCCACCTTGTAGGCGGCACCATGCGCACAATCGACCACCATCTTCAGGCCCGCAAAGCTGGTGCTGGTCGGCACGCTGCTCTTGCAGAACTCGATATAGCGCCCCGACGCATCATTGATGCGCGAAGCCTTGCCCAATTGCCCCGACTCGACCACGGTCATCGGCTGATCGAGCAACTCCTCGATCATCAGCTCCACCTCATCCGGCAACTTGGTGCCCTGGCTGGAGAAGAACTTGATGCCGTTGTCGTCGTGGGGATTGTGCGAGGCGCTAATGACGATCCCGGCATCGGCCTGGAAGGTGCGGGTCAGGTAGGCGATGGCCGGGGTCGGCATGGGCCCGAGCAACTGCACATCAGCCCCGGCGGCAGCCAGGCCGGCCTCCAGGGCCGACTCGAACATGTAACCGGAAATCCGCGTGTCCTTGCCGATCAGGATGCGGCACTTGCCCTGCTTGCGAAATGCCATGCCGGCGGCCCAGCCCAGCTTGAGCATGAAATCTGGAGTGATCGGAAACTCACCGACCCGCCCACGAATACCGTCGGTACCAAAGTATTTTCTGCCCATAACCCACACTTCCTTTTTACTTATTCAGCCGCTTCGACTGCAGCAATCATGCGCACCACATCGACCGTTTCCGCCACATCGTGAACCCGCAGGATATGCGCGCCCTTGGCTACGGCCAGAGCTGCCAGAGCCAGACTGCCATACAGCCGCCCGCCCACCTCATGCCCCAGCACGCGCCCAATCATGCTCTTGCGCGAGACACCGACCAGCAGCGGCCGACCCAACTCACGCAGCGACTCCAGGCGCTTGAATAGACTGAGATTGTGCTCCAGGGTCTTGGCGAAGCCGAAGCCCGGATCGAGAATCACCCGCTCGGCGGCAATACCGGCCGTCGCACAAGCCGCCATCCGCTCGACCAGGAAGTCGCGCACCTCGACCAGCACATCGGCGTACTCGGGGCTCTGCTGCATGGTGGTCGGCTCGCCACGCATGTGCATCAGACACACCGGCAAACCGCTGGTCGCAACCGCATCCAGCGCACCATCACGCTGCAGCGAGCGCACATCGTTGATCAACCCCGCGCCCAGCCGCGCAGCTTCGCGCATCACCGCCGGGGTCGAGGTATCCACCGAAATGATCACATCGAGTTCGGCGGCGATAGCCTCCACCACCGGCGCCACGCGCTCGAGCTCCTCGGTCGGCGATACCGCACGGGCACCCGGGCGCGTCGACTCGCCCCCGACATCGATCAGCGTCGCACCCGCCAGCAGCATGGCTTCGGCATGGCGCAACGCCGCGTCGCGCCGGCTATAACGGCCACCGTCGGAAAAGGAATCGGGGGTGACATTGAGGATGCCCA
Source organism: Pseudomonas benzenivorans (assembly GCF_900100495.1). Lineage (GTDB taxonomy): Bacteria > Pseudomonadota > Gammaproteobacteria > Pseudomonadales > Pseudomonadaceae > Aquipseudomonas > Aquipseudomonas benzenivorans. The sequence goes on along the minus strand of NZ_FNCT01000007.1, from coordinate 298,862 downwards.
TCACCTGCGGACGGGTCAAATCAAGAAGCCGGCTGCCACAAAGCAGCCGGCTCGGGTTTTGCGCTACAGACATTTGAGACCTTAATGCTCGGCTGCCGGGCCACCGATCGGTTTCTCCGGGCGATTGGCCCCATCCACCTTCACCGCCGGGGTTCCCGTGTTATCACCACCCCAGCCTTTCGGCTCGCGCGGCACACGACCATTCATGATGTCGTCGATCTGGTCGGCATCGATGGTTTCATACCTCATCAGCGCCTCGGCCATGGCGTCGAGCTTGTCGCGGTTCTCCTCCAGCAGGCGCTTCGCCGTGCCGTAGCAAGAATCGATGATGCTGCGCACTTCCAGGTCGATCATCTTCGCCGTATCGGCCGAGACATTACTGTGCTGGCTGCCCATGCTGCGACCGAGGAACACCTCGCCTTCTTCCTCGGCGTACATCAACGGCCCGAGCTTCTCGGACAACCCCCACTTGGTCACCATGTTCCGCGCCAACTGGGTGGCGCGCATGATGTCGTTGGAAGCACCAGTGGTGACCCCATCGAAGCCCAGGGTCATTTCCTCGGCGATACGCCCACCGAACAGCGAGCAGATCTGGCTGGTCAGCGCGCGCTTGCTCAGGCTGTAACGGTCCTCTTCCGGCAGGAACATGGTCACGCCCAGGGCTCGCCCGCGCGGAATGATCGACACCTTGTAGACCGGGTCATGCTCGGGCACCAAGCGCCCGACAATGGCATGGCCGGCCTCGTGGAAGGCGGTATTGAGCTTCTCCTTGTCCGACATGACCATGGTTTTGCGCTCGGCGCCCATCATGATCTTGTCCTTGGCCAGCTCGAACTCCTTCATCTCGACCAGGCGCTTGCCGGCCCGCGCCGCGAACAGCGAGGCTTCGTTGACCAGGTTGGCCAGATCGGCTCCGGAGAAGCCCGGCGTACCACGGGCGATCACTGCCGGATTGACGTCCTCGCCCATCGGCACCTTGCGCATGTGTACGTTGAGGATTTGCTCGCGACCGCGAATATCCGGTAACCCGACCACCACCTGACGGTCGAAGCGACCTGGACGCAACAACGCCGGGTCGAGCACATCCGGACGGTTGGTGGCGGCGATGACGATGACGCCATCGTTCATCTCGAAGCCATCCATCTCCACCAGCAACTGGTTGAGGGTCTGCTCGCGCTCATCGTGACCACCGCCCATGCCGGCGCCACGATGGCGGCCGACCGCATCGATTTCGTCGATGAAGATGATGCACGGCGCATGTTTTTTCGCCTGTTCGAACATGTCGCGCACGCGGGAGGCGCCGACACCGACGAACATTTCCACGAAATCGGAGCCGGAAATGGTGAAGAACGGCACCTTGGCCTCACCGGCAACCGCCTTGGCCAGCAGAGTCTTGCCGGTACCGGGCGAGCCGACCATCAGCACGCCGCGCGGAATACGCCCACCGAGGCGCTGGAACTTGCCCGGATCGCGAAGGAACTCGACCAGCTCGCTGACCTCCTCCTTGGCCTCGTCGCAGCCGGCGACGTCGGCGAAGGTGGTCTTGACCTGATCCTCGGAAAGCAGACGCGCCTTGCTCTTGCCGAAGCTCATCGGCCCGCCCTTGCCGCCACCACCGCCCTGCATCTGGCGCATGAAGAACATGAACACCGCGATGATCACCAGAATCGGGAAACTGGCCACCAGCAGCTGGGTCCAGATGCTCTGCTGCTCCGGCTGCTTGCCAACGATCTGCACGTTGTTGTCCATCAGATCCTTGATCAGGCCATTATCCTGAATGGCCGGCCGCACGGTCTCGAAGGACGAACCATCGGCACGCACGCCATTGATGATGAAACCATCGACGGTCACCCGCTGAACCCTGCCGTCCTGCACCTGCTGGATGAACTCCGAGTAATTGAGCTTGTTGGACTCGCTCGGGCTGGAGAAATTGTTCATCACCGTCACCAGGACGGCGGCGATGATCAGCCACAGGATCAGATTCTTTGCCATGTCGTTCAATTAGCTACCCTCTGAAGCAGGCCCCGTGCCGAAGCGCGCTTCGCATGACGACCAGTTATGTACCGCTCTAACTTACTACACAACGCCCGCACCTGGCAGACGCCGTCTGTAACCCTTTATTAGGTGCCGACCACGCTACCGTGCTTGCCAGTTACTGGACTGACAAGCACGCCCTTGGTTGCAGCCCCTCAGGCGCCGCGAAACCCCCGCGCCAGCAGGTACTGCTCGCGCGAACGGTCACGCGACGACAGCGGCTTGCGCATCTGCACCTTGTCGAACATCTCGCGCACCTGCTTGTGGTAAGGGTCGAACCCTTCACCCTGGAAAATCTTGATCAGGAAATCGCCGCCCGGACGCAACACCCGCCTGGCCAAATCCAGCGCCAATTCGCACAGATACATGGCGCGCGGTTGATCGGCAGCCCTTACTCCACTCATATTGGGGGCCATATCGGAAATCACAAGGTCTACCGGATTGTCGCCGATCGCCTCGAGGATCTGCGCGAACACCGCGTCGTCGGTAAAATCGCCCTGGATGAAGGTGACATCGGGGATGCTGTCCATCTCGAGGATGTCCGAGGCGATCAGCGTGCCCCTGTCGCCGATCACCCGACTGGTGACCTGCGACCAACCGCCCGGCGCCGCTCCCAGGTCGACCACCGTCATGCCCGGCCGCAGGATGCGATCCTTTTCCTGAATCTCCAGCAGCTTGTAACTGGCGCGCGAACGATAACCGTCCTTCTGCGCCATTTTGACGTAAGGGTCGTCGAAATGTTCTTTCAGCCAACGCTGGCTGGTTTTGGAACGGGCCACGCGGCACCTCGGAATTGCGGGTCGTGAATAACTGGGCGGGCCCGAAGTCGCTCGGGTAAACTAGCCGCCGATTTTTACCAGATCAGACGCAGGGGTCAGATTATGCCGCTCACTCAAGAGCAGAAGAAACAATTCAAATCTATCGGCCACCACCTGAAACCGGTATTGATCGTGGCGGACAATGGCTTGACCGAGGGCGTGCTGGCCGAACTGGAGCGCGCACTCAGCGATCACGAGTTGATCAAGGTGCAGCTGCGCATCGTCGAACGCGAGGACCGCCTGGCCGCGATCGACGAACTGTGCAAGGCCGGCAAAGGCGAACTGGTACAGGTCATCGGCAAGATGGCGCTGATCTACCGCAAGAACCCCAAGCCGAATAAAAACCTGTCGAACATCCACCGCCACCAGGCGTAGACCGGGTAGCGCCGCTTTTTCTTCCGACTGCACCCGGCACCACCAGCCGCCGGGTGTCGCCACGCCCAGCCAGCCTACCGGATCCGGGCCCGGCTACCCGGCACCGGCTGCAACACCAGCAACAACCCGCAGAACGCCAGGACCAGGTAGCTGAACAACAACCAACGCTCGCCCTCCGGCCACCAGTGGCGCGCCACGAAATAGCTGGCTGCCATGAGTAATACGGTGAGTAGCAACTGCCCGCGCATATCCCGCCAAAGGCTCGCCCAGCGCTCGGCGCGAACCAAGACCAGCACCTGCAACGCCGCGCAAAAGGCCGTCAATCCGACCAGCAGCGAACCCAGCACAGCGGCGATTTCCTCGAGCAACAAGGGCGCCAGACCCAGTTTGCTCAAGGCCGGCAATACCACGAAGTGCAGCAACCAGAGGCCGCCGACCCAGAACGTCTGGACCAGCAGCCAACTGATCGCACCGGCGTTGAGCGCATAAGGCCTAGAGATGGCGGACTTCGACAATCTCGTACTCGACCAGGCCGCTCGGGGTCTTCACCGCCACCACGTCGCCCTCTTCCTTGCCGACCAGGGCACGGGCGATAGGCGAGCCGACCGAGATCTTGCTCAACTTGATGTCCGCTTCGTCTTCCCCAACGATCTGATAGGTCACGCTTTCGTCGGTTTCGACGTTGGCAATCTCCACCGTCGTGCCGAAGATCACCTTGCCGGAGTGCGGGATGGTGGTGACATCGATGATCACCGCATTCTGCAGGCGACCTTCGATATCGCGGATACGCGCCTCGACCATGCCCTGCTGTTCGCGGGCGGCGTGATATTCGGCGTTTTCCTTCAGATCACCCAGCTCACGCGCGGTGCCGATGTCCTGACTGAGTTTCGGCCGCACCACCTTGGTCAGGTGCGCCAGCTCTTCTTCCAGGGCGCGCGCGCCCTGGACGGTCATGGGGTATTTAGTCATGCCTTGATTCCTGCGTGGAGATCCTGCAAGCGGCGCACGGTCTTCTCGGGACCGAACTTGAGCGCTTCACAGATCGCCTGACCACCCGCGAGCGTGGTGGTGCAGCAGATCTTGTGCTGCAGGGCATTACGACGGATCGAGTAGGAGTCGGCAATCGACTGACGCCCCTCGGTGGTATTGATGATCAGGGTGACCTCGTCGTTCTTGATCATGTCGACGACATGCGGACGCCCCTCGGTCACCTTGTTGACCCGGCGCACCGGCAGGCCGGCGGCCTCGATCAGCTTGGCGGTACCGGCGGTGGCGACCACCTCGAACCCCAGATCGACCAGGTCGCGGGCGACCTCGGCCACATGCGGCTTGTCGTCGTCGCGCACGCTGATGAAGGCGCAGCCGCTGTTCGGCAGGATTTCGCTGGCACCCAACTGGGCCTTGGCGAAGGCCTCGGCAAAGCTGTCACCGACGCCCATCACCTCGCCGGTGGATTTCATTTCCGGGCCGAGGATCGGATCGACGCCGGGGAACTTGGCGAACGGGAACACCGCTTCCTTGACACTGAAGAACGGCGGGATGATTTCCTTGGTGAAACCGACTTCCTCGAGAGTCTTGCCGGCCATCACGCGGGCCGCGACCTTGGCCAGCGACTCGCCGATGCACTTGGAGACGAACGGCACGGTACGCGAGGCGCGCGGGTTCACCTCGATGACGAAGATGTCCTCGCCCTGCACCGCCATCTGCACGTTCATCAGGCCGACCACACCGAGTTCCAGGGCCATTTTCTTGACCTGCTCGCGGATCTCGTCCTGGATGTGCTTGGGTAGCGAATACGGCGGCAGCGAGCACGCCGAGTCGCCGGAATGCACGCCGGCCTGCTCGATATGCTGCATGATCGCGCCGATCACCACGGTCTCGCCGTCGCACACCGCATCGATGTCGACTTCGATCGCGCAGTTGAGGAAGTGATCGAGCAGCACCGGGCTGTCGTTGGAGACCTTCACCGCTTCACGCATGTAGCGCCGCAGCTCTTCTTCCTGGTAGACGATCTCCATGGCGCGGCCGCCCAGCACGTAGGACGGGCGCACCACCAGCGGGTAACCGATCACCTTGGATGCCGCCAGCGCTTCGTCCTCGCTGCGCGCGGTGCAGTTCGGCGGCTGGCGCAGGTTGAGGCGCTCGACCATCTGCTGGAAGCGCTCGCGGTCCTCGGCGCGGTCGATGGCGTCCGGGCTGGTGCCGATGATCGGCACGCCGGCTTCTTCCAGGGCGCGCGCCAGTTTCAGCGGGGTCTGCCCGCCGTACTGCACGATCACCCCTTTCGGCTGCTCGACCCGGACGATCTCCAGCACGTCTTCCAGGGTCACCGGCTCGAAGTACAGGCGGTCGGAGGTGTCGTAGTCGGTCGACACGGTTTCCGGGTTGCAGTTGACCATGATGGTCTCGTAACCGTCTTCGCGCATCGCCAGCGCCGCGTGCACGCAGCAGTAGTCGAACTCGATGCCCTGGCCGATGCGGTTGGGACCGCCGCCGAGGATCATGATCTTGTCGCGGCTCGACGGGTTGGCCTCGCACTCTTCCTCGTAGGTCGAATACATGTAGGCGGTGTCGGTGGCGAATTCGGCGGCGCAGGTGTCGACGCGCTTGTACACCGGCAGCACTTTCAGCTTGTGCCGGTGGCTGCGCAGGTTCTTCTCGGTGACGCCGAGCAGCTTGGCCAGACGCGCGTCGGAGAAGCCCTTGCGCTTGAGCTTGTACATCAGGTCACGGTCGATGGAGGCCAGGCCGAGAGTCTTGATCCGCTCCTCGTCCTTGACCAGGTCCTCGATCTGCACCAGGAACCATTCGTCGATACGGGTCAGCTCGAAGACTTCGGCGACCGTCTTGCCGGCGCGGAAGGCATCGGCCAGGTACCAGATGCGGTCGGCGCCCGGCACGATCAGCTCGCGCTTGAGCGTGCTCTGCGCCTCCGGATCGGCCAGGTCGAGCTTCGGATCGAAGCCGGCCACGCCGACTTCCAGGCCGCGCAGGGCTTTCTGCAGGGATTCCTGGAAGGTCCGGCCGATGGCCATGACCTCGCCGACGGACTTCATCTGGGTGGTCAGGCGGGCGTCGGCCTTGGGGAACTTCTCGAAGGCGAAACGCGGGATCTTGGTCACCACGTAGTCGATCGCCGGTTCGAAGGAGGCCGGGGTGCGCCCGCCGGTGATGTCGTTGGACAGCTCGTCCAGCGTGTAGCCGACGGCCAGCTTGGCGGCGATCTTGGCGATCGGGAAGCCGGTGGCCTTGGAGGCCAGGGCCGAGGAACGCGACACCCGCGGGTTCATCTCGATCACCACCATGCGCCCGGTGTTCGGGCAGACGCCGAACTGCACGTTGGAACCGCCGGTCTCCACGCCGATCTCGCGCAGCACCGCCAGCGAGGCGTTACGCAGGATCTGGTATTCCTTGTCGGTCAGGGTCTGCGCCGGCGCCACGGTGATCGAGTCGCCGGTGTGCACGCCCATCGGGTCGAAGTTCTCGATGGCGCAGACGATGATGCAGTTGTCCTTCTTGTCGCGGACCACCTCCATCTCGTATTCCTTCCAGCCGATCAGCGACTCGTCGATCAACAGCTCATTGGTCGGCGACAGATCCAGGCCGCGGGCGCAGATTTCCTCGAACTCCTCGCGGTTGTAGGCGATGCCACCGCCGGTGCCGCCCATGGTGAAGGACGGCCGGATGATGCAGGGGAAGCCGACCTTCTCCAGCACCCCGTAGGCTTCTTCCATGCTGTGGGCGATGCCGGAGACCGGGCAGGCCAGGCCGATGTCCTTCATCGCCTTGTCGAAGCGCGAACGGTCTTCGGCCTTGTCGATGGTGTCGGCGTTGGCACCGATCATCTCGACGCCGAATTTCTCCAGGATGCCATGACGCTCCAGGTCCAGCGCGCAGTTCAGCGCGGTCTGCCCACCCATGGTCGGCAGCAGGGCGTCCGGGCGCTCCTTCTCGATGATCTTGGCCACGGTGGCCCACTTGATCGGCTCGATGTAAGTGGCGTCGGCCATGGCCGGGTCGGTCATGATGGTGGCTGGGTTGGAGTTCACCAGGATGACGCGGAAGCCTTCTTCCTTCAGGGCCTTGCAGGCCTGGGCGCCGGAGTAGTCGAACTCGCAGGCCTGGCCGATGACGATCGGGCCGGCACCGAGGATCAGGATGCTTTTGATGTCTGTACGTTTTGGCATGTTTCTTACTCGAATCCTTGGGTCAGTCGGCAGGCTTAGCGGCGCTTGGCCATGGCTTCGATGAAGCGGTCGAACAACGGCGCGACGTCGTGCGGGCCGGGGCTGGCCTCCGGGTGTCCCTGGAAGCTGAAGGCTTCCTTGTCGGTACGCTCGATACCCTGCAGGGTGCCGTCGAACAGCGACTTGTGAATCGCCCGGACATTGCTCGGCAGACTGTTTTCATCCACGGCGAAACCGTGGTTCTGACTAGTGATCATCACCACCCCGGAATCCAGGTCCTGCACCGGGTGGTTGGCGCCGTGGTGGCCGGTGCCCATCTTCACGGTCCTGGCGCCGGAGGCCAGGGCCAGCAGCTGGTGGCCGAGGCAGATGCCGAATACCGGGATATCGGTCTGCAGCACGTCCTTGATCGCCTGGATCGCATAGTCGCACGGCTCGGGATCGCCCGGGCCGTTGGATAGGAACACGCCGTCCGGATTCAGCGCCAGCACTTCGCTGGCCGGGGTCTGCGCCGGCACCACGGTCAGCCGGCAACCACGGGCGACCAGCATGCGCAGGATGTTCAGCTTGACCCCGTAGTCGTAAGCCACCACGTGATAAGGCAACTCGCTGGCCGGGACTTCCGGGTGGCTGTCGTCTTTCAGGTTCCACACGCTGGAACGCCACTCGTAACGCTCGCTGCAGCTGACCACCTTGGCCAGATCCATGCCTTTTAGGCCGGGGAAGCTGCGCGCCAATTTCAGCGCCTTCTCTTCGCTGGCGTCGTCACCGACCAGGATGCAACCGTTCTGCGAACCCTTCTCGCGCAGGATGCGGGTCAGGCGACGGGTATCGATGCCGGCGATGGCCACGGTACCGTTCTCTTTCAGATAATCCGGCAGCGACTGCTTGCTGCGCCAGTTGCTGGCAATCAGCGGCAAGTCGCGAATGATCAGGCCAGCGGCCCAGACGCGATTGGACTCGGCATCTTCCGGCGTGGTACCGGTATTGCCGATATGCGGATAGGTCAGGGTAACGATTTGTTGGGCATAGGAAGGATCGGTGAGGATTTCCTGATAGCCGGTCATGGCGGTGTTGAAAACCACCTCTCCAATAGTCTGGCCATCGGCACCGATGGCCTCGCCGCGAAAAATGCTGCCATCAGCAAGGGCCAGGATGGCAGGTTTTAGGGCTGGCTTACTCAAGAAAACCTCCGAAGATCAAAGCTTGAAGCAAACGCAGATTGTAAAAAAGCGGGATGACGTATCGACCGTCACCCCGCTTTCTTATCTGATTCATTCTGCGTAACTTTAGTGGACACACTAAAGCGGGAAGCCTACAGGAAAGTGCCCTTTTGGTCCACCGCCAGATGCGATCGACCCTCAGCCACGCCTCCTTTTTCGGACAAAGCGGCTAGTTCAGCCCTAGCACATCCTGCATGTCATACAGTCCCGGCTGCCGCCCCTGCAGCCACAACGCCGCGCGCACCGCACCCTTGGCGAAGGTCATGCGGCTCGAGGCCTTGTGGGTAATCTCCACCCGCTCGCCATCGGCAGCGAACAACACCGTGTGGTCGCCGACCACATCGCCGGCACGCACGGTGGCGAAGCCGATGGTTTCGCGGGCCCGCGCACCAGTCTGGCCTTCGCGGCCGTAGACCGCGACCTTCTGCAGATCGCGCCCCAGGGCACTGGCCACTACCTCGCCCATGCGCAACGCGGTGCCGGATGGCGCATCGACCTTGTGCCGGTGATGGGCCTCAATGATTTCGATATCGACCTCATCGCCGAGCACCCGCGCCGCGGTATCCAGCAGTTTCAGACAAAGATTGACGCCAACGCTGAAGTTGGCGGCGAAGACGATCGGAATCTGCTGGCCGGCATCGGCCAGCCGCTGCTTCTCCTCGGGCGTGAAGCCGGTGGTGCCGATGACCATCGCCTTGCCGGCCTGACGGCAGATTTCCAGGTTGTTCAGGGTCACCGAGGGATGGGTGAAGTCGATCAGCACGTCGAAGCGCTCCAGCACAGCGCCCAGGTCGCCCGAAAGCTGCACACCGATCTTGCCCAGGGCCGCCAGCTCGCCGGCATCAGCACCGATCAGGCTGCTGTCGGGGCGATCGATCGCCGCCCCCAAGCTGGCGCCCTCGCCCTGCTGCACGGCCTCGATAAGGGTCTTGCCCATGCGCCCCGCGGCGCCCATCACTGCTATACGTTGCATACCATCAGCTCCAAGCTGCAAGCCTCAAGCCGCAGGCGACACCCTGCTCAGGCTTGTCGCTTGCAGCTTGCCGCTGATTACTTACAAATCGCCGAAGAAGCGCTTCACACCCTCGAACCAGCCGCTGGCCTTCGGCGAATGCGAACTGTCGCCCTCCAGGGTCTGACGGAACTCGTCGAGCAGTTCGCGCTGGCGCCGGCTGAGGTTGACCGGGGTTTCCACCGCCACCCGGCACATCAGGTCACCGGCACCGCCGCCGCGCACCGGTGCCACACCCTTGCCACGCAGGCGGAACAGCTTGCCGGTCTGGGTGCCCTCCGGAATCCTCAGCTTGACCCGGCCATCCAGGGTCGGCACTTCCAGCTCGCCACCCAGCGCCGCATCGGCGAAGCTGATCGGCACCTCGCAGTACAGGTGCTTGCCGTCGCGCTGGAAGATCGCATGCTCGCGCACATTGACCACCACGTACAGGTCGCCAGCCGGACCACCCATGGCACCCGCCTCGCCCTCACCGGACAGGCGGATACGGTCACCGGTATCGACGCCGGCCGGCACCTTGACCGACAGGGTCTTGTGCTCCTCCACCCGGCCATGGCCGTGGCAGGAACCGCAGGGGTCGGTGATCATCTTGCCGCTGCCGTGGCAGCGCGGGCAGGTCTGCTGCACCGAGAAAAAGCCCTGCTGCATGCGCACCTGACCGATACCGCCACAGGTGGTACAGGTCACTGGGCTGGTGCCCTTCTTCGCCCCGGAGCCCTCGCACACCTTGCAGTTGACCAGGGTCGGCACGCGGATGGTCACGGTGGCGCCGCGCACCGCCTCTTCCAGATCCAGCTCCAGGGTGTAGCGCAGGTCGCTGCCGCGCTGGGCGCCGCCACGCGAGCCGCCACGGCCACCGCCGAAGAAGTCGCTGAACACATCGCCGAAGATATCGGAGAAGTTCGCCCCACCGAACCCGGCACCGGCAGCGCCCCCCATGCTCGGATCGACACCGGCATGCCCGTACTGATCGTAGGCTGCGCGCTTGCCGGCATCCGACAGCACTTCGTAGGCCTCGTTGGCCTCCTTGAACTTGTCTTCCGATGCCTTATCGTCCGGATTACGGTCCGGGTGATGCTTCATCGCCAGGCGCCGGTAGGCTTTCTTCAGCTCCGCCTCGCTGGCGCCGCGCTCGACCCCCAGCACCTCGTAATAGTCACGCTTAGCCATAAGTCCTCAACACCCTTGAATCATCTCCTCCAGACACGCCAACGCGGGAGCAAGCTCCCGCGCGGGCGGATAATGCCGGCCGCGGCTCGCGCCACGGCCGACTGGAGCGGCAGTAAGCTTGGTGCGCTTACTTGTTTTCCTTGACCTCTTCGAACTCGGCGTCGACCACGTCGTCGCCCGCACCCTTGCCACTGTCGGCCTGCTGAGCCTCGGCGCCCGGTTGCGGCTGTTCGGCATACATCTTCTGTGCCAGCGGCGTGGTGGCTTCCGACAGGGCATTCATCTTGGCCTCGATGGCGGCCTTGTCGTCACCCTTCACCGCGACTTCCAGATCGGCCAGAGCCTTCTCGATGGCGACCTTCTCGTCCGCAGTGGCCTTGTCGCCGGCTTCGGTGAGCATCTTGCGGGTCGCATGCACCAGCTGATCACCCTGATTGCGCGCGGTCACCAGCTCTTCGAACTTGCGATCTTCCTCGGCATGCGCCTCGGCGTCGCGCACCATCTGCTGGATTTCCTCCTCGGACAGGCCGGAGTTGGCCTTGATCACGATGGACTGCTGCTTGCCGGTGGCCTTGTCCTTCGCCCCCACGTGCAGGATGCCGTTGGCGTCGATGTCGAAGGTCACCTCGATCTGCGGCACGCCACGCGGCGCCGGCGGAATCTCGGCCAGATCGAACTTGCCCAGCGACTTGTTCTGCGAGGCCTGCTTGCGCTCGCCCTGCAGCACATGGATGGTCACCGCGCTCTGGTTGTCGTCGGCGGTGGAGAACACCTGGGACTTCTTGGTCGGGATGGTGGTGTTCTTCTCGATCAGCGCGGTCATCACCCCGCCCATGGTCTCGATACCCAGGGTCAGCGGCGATACGTCGAGCAGCAGCACGTCCTTGACGTCGCCGGCCAGTACCGCGCCCTGGATGGCCGCGCCCATGGCCACGGCTTCGTCCGGGTTGACGTCCTTGCGCGCTTCCTTGCCGAAGAACTCGGCAACGGTCTTCTGTACCAGCGGCATGCGGGTCTGGCCGCCGACCAGGATCACGTCGTGGATCGCGCCGACGTCGATGCCGGCATCCTTCATGGCGATACGGCACGGCTCGATGGTGCGCTGCACCAGGTCTTCCACCAGGGCTTCCAGCTTGGAACGGGAAATCTTCACGTTCAGGTGCTTCGGACCACTGGCGTCGGCGGTGATGTACGGCAGGTTGACGTCGGTCTGCTGGCTCGAGGACAACTCGATCTTGGCCTTCTCCGCCGCCTCTTTCAGGCGCTGCATGGCCAGCGGGTCGCCCTTGAGGTTCATCCCGGTTTCTTTCTTGAATTCGTCGACTAGGTAATCGATCAGGCGAATGTCGAAGTCCTCGCCACCGAGGAAGGTGTCGCCGTTGGTCGCCAACACCTCGAACTGGTGCTCGCCGTCGACTTCGGCGATCTCGATCACCGAAATGTCGAAGGTGCCGCCACCCAGGTCATAGACAATCACGGTATGGTCGCCCTTGGCCTTGTCCATGCCGTAGGCCAGCGCCGCCGCGGTCGGCTCGTTGATGATGCGCTTGACGTCCAGGCCGGCGATGCGCCCGGCATCCTTGGTGGCCTGACGCTGGCTGTCGTTGAAGTAGGCCGGCACGGTGATCACCGCCTCGGTCACCGGCTCGCCGAGATAGTCTTCGGCGGTTTTCTTCATCTTCTTCAGCACTTCCGCGGAGATCTGCGGCGGCGCCATCTTCTGGCCCTTCACCTCGACCCAGGCGTCGCCGTTGTCGGCCTTGACGATCTTGTACGGCACCATCTGGATGTCTTTCTGCACCACGTTTTCTTCGAAGCGTCGGCCGATCAGGCGCTTCACCGCGTACAGGGTGTTGTGCGGGTTGGTGACCGCCTGGCGCTTGGCCGACTGGCCGACGAGGATCTCGCCGTCGCCGCTGTAGGCGACGATCGACGGCGTGGTGCGCGCACCCTCGGCGTTTTCCAGCACCTTGACGCTGCCGTTTTCCAGAATGGCGACGCAGGAGTTGGTAGTCCCCAGGTCGATACCGATGATTTTGCCCATATTCACTCTCCCGAAACTTGGATATTCCCGCCGCTGCGCTTCATCAGCCGCGTAGCACTAAAACGCTTGTTTACACAAATGGGGGCTCGCCGACGAATTTCAAGCCTGCTCATCGATGGATGGCGGCGCTTCGCTCGGTGCCTTGCTCACCACCACCATCGCCGGACGCAGCAGGCGACCATTGAGCAGGTAGCCCTTCTGGAACACCTTGAGCACGCTGTTCGGCTCTACATGAGTGCTTTCCTGCATGGCCATCGCCTGATGGTGCTCCGGATTGAACGGTACGCCATGCGGGTCGATAGCCTCCAACTGATGGCGCTTGAGGGTGTCGTGGAGCAGCTTGAGGGTCAGCTCCATGCCTTCGCGTACGGCCTTGATCGACTGATCGTCCGGGCTCGACAGTTCGAGGCCGCGCTCCAGGCTATCGACCACCGGCAGCAGGTCGCTGGCGAATTTTTCCAGGGCGAACTTGTGCGCCTTCTCCACATCCTGCTCGGCGCGACGACGGACGTTCTGCAGATCGGCCGCCAAGCGCAGGGCCTGATCCTGGGCGGCAGCCAACTCCTCCTCCAACACCTGGATGCGCGCGTCCAGTTCATCGCCGGCGGCCGTTTCGGCGTCGGCGACAACGTCTGGAAGCTGGGTATCGTGGTTCTGTTGGTCAGCCATGCGTTTCTCCTCTGAAAATTCGACGCGAGCCTCGACCCGCATACCTGCCGCCTATATGGGGTCGAATTTTCCCGCTTCAAGGGCGGCCGGAGGATTGCCAGCCCGGAAATAAACACTGTATAAATAACCAGACAAAAGACCTGAGAGGCCTTGCCATGCTGGTACACCTGTCCGTACACAACTACGCCATCGTTGAACATCTCGACCTGGAACTGGACGGCGGGATGAGCGTGATCAGCGGCGAAACCGGCGCCGGCAAGTCGATCATGCTCGACGCCCTCGGCCTGACCCTCGGCGACCGCGCAGACAGCGGCGTGGTGCGCCCCGGCGCGGACAAGGCGGACATCCTCGCCAGCTTCGACCTCGAGGAAATCGCCGAAGCGCGCGCCTGGCTGGCCGAACGCGACCTGGACCACGACGGCCCGTGCATCCTGCGCCGGGTGATCACCGCCGAAGGTCGCTCGCGCGGCTACATCAATGGCTCGCCCTGCCCGCAGAGCGACCTCAAGGCCCTCGGCGAACTGCTGATCGACATCCACAGCCAGCACGAGCACCAGTCCCTGCTGAAGACCGAGACCCATCGCCGCCTGCTCGACGAATACGCCGGCAGCCAGGAGCTGGCGCGCCAGGTGCAATGGGCCGCGCAACGCTGGAAGCAGACCCGCAGCGAGCTGCAACGCCTGTCCAGCCAGGGCGACGAGCAGCGCGCCCGCCACCAGCTGCTCAGCTACCAGCTCGAAGAACTGGACAACCTGGCCCTCGGCGAACACGAACTGGAACAACTGGAACAGGAACACAAGACCCTCAGCAATGCCGAAAGCCTGCTCAGCGCCTGCCGCCTGGTGATCGAACAGTGCAGCGAGAACGACGCCGGCAATGTGCTGTCGGCACTGACCAGCAGCCTCAACCGCCTGGGCAGCTTTCAGGGCCAGCCGGGCGCCTTGAGCGATGCGACCAACCTGCTGGCCAGTGCACAGATCCAGGTGGAAGAGGCGGTCGGCGAACTCAACCGCTTTCTCGACCACTTCGACGCCGATCCCGAGCGCCAGCAACTACTGGAAGAACGCCTTGACGCGATCTACACCCTGGCACGCAAACACCGGGTGCAACCCGCCGAACTGGCGACCATGCAACAGCAACTGTTCGAGGAATTGGAAAACCTCAACGCCGACGACCAGGCCGTCGAGCGCCTGAACGAGGAGCTGGCCGCCTATGCGCGCCACTATCAGGAGAAGGCCGGCGAGCTGAGCGCCCTGCGCCACAATGCCGCGAGCACGCTGGCCGCCGCCGTCGAACAGGAGATGCAGAGCCTGGGCATGCCTGGCGGGCGCTTCAGCATCGAACTGAGCAGCGCCGGCAACACCGGGCCACAGCCCAACGGCCTGGAACAGGTGGAGTTCCTGGTCAGCGCCAACCCCGGCCAGCAACTCAAGGCCCTGGCCAAGGTCGCCTCTGGCGGCGAGCTGTCGCGGATCAGCCTGGCGATCCAGGTGATCACCGCACAGACCTCGCGGGTGCCGACCCTGGTGTTCGACGAGGTCGATGTCGGCATCGGCGGCCCGACCGCCGAAGTGGTCGGTCAACTGCTGCGCCGCCTCGGCGAGCGCGGCCAGGTGCTGACCGTCACCCACCTGCCGCAAGTGGCCGCCCAGGGCCACCAGCACCTGTTCGTGCACAAGGTGCGCGGCAGCGATGCCACCCGCACGGCAGTAAGCAAACTGGATAGCGGGCAACGGGTCGAGGAAATCGCCCGCATGCTCGGTGGCGTCGACCTCACCGAGGAATCCCTGGCGCATGCCCGGCAGATGGTCGGCAGCGCCCAGGCGTAAGCAGGCGCAACGCCGTAGCCAGCAAAAAGGCGACCCGCGGGTCGCCTTTTTCATGCATCGCTGACGTACTTACTTCTTCTTGCGCACGTAGAGCACCAGGTTGTGATCGACCATCTCGAAACCGTGTTCGCCGACGATCTCCCGCTGGCGCTTCTCGATCTCCGGATCGTAGAACTCGATCACCTCGCCCGAGTCGACGCAGACCATGTGATCGTGGTGGCCGCTGTCGGCCAGCTCGAACACCGCATGGCCGCCATCGAAATTGTGCCGCACCACCAGACCCGCCGCCTCGAACTGAGTCAGAACGCGATAGACGGTGGCCAGACCGACGTCCTCGCCCGCCTCCATCAAGGACTTGTACACATCTTCCGCACTCATGTGCCGGTGCTCGGCGGAGTCGAGCATCTGCAGAATCTTGACCCGTGGCAGGGTCACTTTCAGGCCAGCCTTGCGTAGTTCGCTATTTTCAACCATGGTCTGCTTTCTCGTGGAAGCGGTTTCGCAGCTTCCCTTATTACGGGTATGATCCGGGTTTACGTTGCCCAGCCAAGATAGTGGAAGTCACCCTCCGATGCAAAAAACCAAGCTCCTGCTGACCGGCCTCACCTTCACGGGGCTCATCGCACTCGCCGGTTGCTCCTTCCCCGGGGTCTATAAAATCGACATTCAACAGGGCAACGTCGTCACGCAGGACATGATAGACCAGTTGCGCCCCGGAATGACCCGCAGCCAAGTGCGGTTTATCATGGGCAACCCGCTGCTGACCGACACCTTCCACGCCAACCGCTGGGACTACCTGTACAGCATCCAGCCGGGTGGCGGCAAACGCCAGCAAGAACGCGTCAGCGTGGTATTCGACAATAACGACCAGCTCGCCGGCCTCTCCGGCGACTTCATGCCGGGCGTCAGCCGCGACCAGGAAATCCTCGGCGAAGACGGCGGCAGCGTAACCACGCCGCAAACCCAACAGCCGCAGGCCGAAGAGCAGCCACCGGCACCGGGTTCATTGCTGGAGGAGATCCAGCGCGAAGTGGACAGCGTCGAAACCCGTCCCGTGCCGACGCCGGAACCCCTGGAAAGCTCGCCGCAGTAAAGCCTGCCACCCCAAGCCAGAAAAAAAGCCCGGATCATTCCGGGCTTTTTTATGCAGGCTGTCCATCTATCAGGCGCTCTCCTCGCCTGCCTTGGCCTTCGCCGCCTTGGCCGCACGCTGCTTGCGCACCTCCTTGGGGTCGGCAATCAACGGCCGATAGATCTCTACCCGCTCGCCCTCCTCCAGTACCCGCTCTTCCGGCCTGGCCACGGCCTTACCGAATATCCCCAAAGGACTGTTCGCCAGGTCCAGGCCGGGAAAATGCGCAGCCATTCCAGAGAGTTCGGCGGCCAGGCGCACCGTGGTGCCGTAGGGCACGCTCAGGCGCACCAGCTTTTGCTTGTCCGCCAGGGCATACACCACTTCGACCACAATCGTCTTGCTATCCATACAGTTGCTTCGCCCTTTGACAGAAAGCATCCACCAGGGTGTTCGCCGCCTGGTTGAACAGCGGCCCGAGCGTGGCCCGCACCAATGGCCCGGCATAGTCGAAGGTCAGGTCCAGACTGATCTTGCAGGCCTTGTCGCCGAGCGCCTTGAACACCCAGCGGCCATGCAGCTGGCTGAACGGCCCTTCTTCCAGGCTCAACTCGATCGACTGCCCCGCCACCAGGGTATTGCGGGTGACGAAGCGCTGGCTCAACCCGCCCTTGGCCACCGCCAAACTGGCACGCATATGCGTTTCGCTAGCCTCCAGCACCTCGCTGGCCGAGCACCAGGGCAGGAACTCCGGGTAGCGCGCCACATCGTTGACCAGCTCGAAGAGCGCCGGCGCCGGGTACGGCAACAAGGCCGAGCGCTGAATATGCGTACTCATAAGCCGGCGACTTCACTGAAAAGGTTGAGTGCACTCATTTCGTAAGCTCTGCGACAAACACGATCAACACGCCAATCGGCGCGACCAGGCGGATCAGCCAATACACCACGGCGAACAACAACGGGCTCTTCAGCGCCAACTCGTCGCGCACCGCCTCGCGCTTGAGCACCCACCCCGCGAATACCGCGAAGGCCAAGCCACCCAGCGGCAAGAGAATACGGCTGGTGAGGTAATCGATGCTGTCGAAGAAGTTCCGCCCACCCTCGGCACCCCACTGAAACAGCTGGAAGCCCTCGTCGCCGAACACGAAGAACTTGGCCTCGGCAGCGAGATTGAAGGACAGCACCGTGCCCATGCCGACCACCCAGCACAGCAACGCCAGCACGCCGGTGACCAGCACTCGGCTGCGCCGGGTACGCTCGACCAGATAGGCCACCGCGGGCTCGAGCATGGAAATCGAGGACGTCCAGGCGGCGATCAACACCAGGACAAAGAACAGCGTGCCCATGATCTGGCCGAAGGCGATATTGCCGAAGGCTACCGGCAGGGTGACGAACATCAGCCCCGGCCCGGCGCCCGGCTCCATACCGCCGGCGAAGACGATGGGGAACAATGCCAGGCCGGCGGTCAGCGCCACCAGCGTATCGAGGATGCCCACGGCGAGGATGGTCCCGCCAATCGACGCATTCTTCGGCATGTAAGCGCCGTAGACCATGATCGAGCCGACGCCGACGCTCAGGGTAAAGAACGCATGTCCCATGGCGGCCAGTACGCCATCGAGCACTTTGTCCGGCTGGAAGTCGAAGAGGAAGTGGAAGCCCTGCATGAAGTACCCGGTGGTCATGCTGTAACCGAGCAGGATCAACAGCAACACGAACAGCAGCGGCATCATGATGCGCAAGCTGCGCTCCAGGCCGGCGACCACCCCGCGGGCGATGACGAAAGCGGTCAGCAGCATGAACAGCGTGTGCCACAGGGTCAGCCGCCACGGATCGGCGGTCAGCGCCCCGAACGCCGCCCCCGCACCGTCGGCACTGACGCCGGCGAACTGCCCCCGCCCCATACTGAGGATGTAGTCCAACGACCAGCCGGCCACCACGCTGTAGAACGACAGGATCAACAACGCGGCGACCATCCCCATCAGCGCCGCCCACGACCATTTCGGCGAGGCGCCGGATTCGATCGCCAGGCTCCTCAGGGTATTCACCGGGCTCTGCCGGCCACGCCGGCCGATCAGGGTTTCCGCCAGCATGATCGGCAAGCCGACCAGGAAGATGCACACCAGGTACATCATGACGAACGCACCGCCGCCATACACCCCGGTCATATAGGGAAACTTCCAGATATTGCCCAGGCCCACAGCCGAACCGGTTGCCGCGAAAATGAAGACCCAGCGGCTGGCCCAGGCGCCGTGAATCGAGACCTTATCGTTCGCCATGTGCGGCTTAGCCCGTTCTGCTTTGCAAAAGATCGCGCATTGTCGGGGATTCGCCGGAACGGCTCAAGCGCAGCTGTGCCGGAAACCTCCGGCTGGCTGCGCAATCGGCTGTTTTGCCCTGCACGGTGCATAGCGTCGGCGTCGGCGACTCCCTATAATGCGCGCCCTATGGCTAAACAAAAGAAACACCCACAAGGCACCATCGCGCAGAACAAGAAGGCGCTGCACGACTATTTCATCGAGCACAAGTTCGAGGCGGGCCTGGTCCTGGCCGGCTGGGAAGTGAAGAGCCTGCGCGCCGGCAAGGCCCAGCTGGTCGACAGCTACGTGCTGCTGAAGGACGACGAGGCCTGGCTGATGGGCTGCCATATCACCCCGCTGAAAACCGCCAGCACCCACGTGATCGCCGACCCGATCCGCACGCGCAAGCTGCTGCTCAACAAGCGCGAGCTGGACAAGCTGTTCGGCGCCGTGCAGCAGAAGGGCTACACCTGCGTAGCCCTGTCGATCTACTGGAAGCAGCACCTGATCAAGTGCGAGATCGCCCTGGCCAAGGGCAAGAAGGACTTCGACAAGCGTCACACCGAGAAAGAGCGGGACGCCGACCGTGAAGTGCAGCGCGCCATGCGCAGCAAGGGCAAGGACGACTAGCAGCGCGCGCCGCGCAGGTTAGCGGCGCGCCCACTCACTCGGGGCGAAGACCCAGTGCAACCCGGTACTGCTCCCATAGCCCAAGAACAGCGATGGGTTACGCCGCTCGGTGATTCGCGGAGTGATCGGATATCTTTCCGGCGGCTAACCCATCCTACGAACCGCCAGATCACGAGCGTGAACCCACTTCGCTGCGCCGCTGCGCCCGCGCCACGCGCTGCGCCTCCTGCTGCACCTCGGCCAGGACTTCCTGCACGTAGTCGATATGCCGGTTGGACAACGCCCGCGCCTCCTCGGCCCGCCCGCCGATAATCGCCTCGAACAGCGCCCGGTGTTGGTCGATCAGCATGTCGCGGGTTTCACTGCGCTGGGCGTACATGCCGCCGATATTGGTCACCACGTTGCGCCTGAGCAGGTCGAACAGCCCACGAATGGTGTGCAGCAGCACCGCGTTGTGACTGGCCTCGGCGATCGCCAGGTGGAAGCGCGCATCGGCCGCGCCTTCTTCTATGCGGGTGACCTTGCCGCTGCGGCTGTAGCAGTCCTGCAGCGCCGCGAAGGCTTCGGTCAACCGCTGGCGATCCAGCTCGGTGGCCCGCTGGGCGGCGTAATAGGCGCAGGAGCCTTCCAGGGTGTGACGAAACTCCAGCAGGTCGCGCTGCGCCTCCGGGTTGCTCTCCAATAGATGCAGCAACGGGTCGCTGAAGGTCGAGCCGAGCGATTCGGCGACATAGTTGCCGCCGCCCTGTCGGCTGACCAACAAGCCTTTGGCCGCGAGTTTCTGGATCGCTTCGCGCAGCGACGGCCGCGACACCCCGAAACGCTCGGCCAACACGCGCTCGGCCGGCAGGCGTTCGCCCGCCTTCAGCGTGCCCTCGAGGATCATGGTTTCCAGCTGCGCGACGATATCGTCCGACAAACGGCGCTGGCGCACCTGACCTACTTCCATAACCCGTTCCCCATTGGTTTTACCACCTTTGCGCGCCTGTTCAGGCACTTACCCAGCAAGCCTATAGCGCCCATCGCGAGCGTACAAGCCGGGTATATCCGACCAAAGTAGTAAGCCAGCTAATTGACATCGCGGTGACCACACTTTTACCCTGAGCAGGCTGTTTTGTAAATTGGTCTTACCAATTTAAACAGAAGCCCACAACAATTCCAAGAAGCCAACGAGGTATCCCCATGCCGGTCATGCCCGCTACGTTCGCAGCAACGCTTCATTTCCCGAATCCACCGCGCCCTGCGCGCCACTGAGCGGAGACCCTGCCATGCCATCCGGTCTGCTCGCTCTAATCGCCTTCTCACCGATTCTACTCGCCGCCATTCTGCTGATCGGCCTGCGCTGGCCGGCCAAACGGGCCATGCCGCTGGTTTACCTGCTGACCGCAGGAATCGGCCTGTTCGTCTGGGACATGAGTTTCAACCGCGTACTCGCCGCCAGCGTCCAGGGCCTGGTGATCACCGCCGGCGTGCTGTGGATCATCTTCGGCGCCATCCTGCTACTGAACACCCTGAAACACTCCGGCGGCATCACCGCGATCCGCGCCGGCTTCGCCACCATCAGCCCGGATCGGCGGATCCAGGCGATCATCATCGCCTGGCTGTTCGGCTGCTTCATCGAAGGCGCCTCCGGCTTCGGCACCCCGGCGGCGATCGCCGCGCCGCTGCTGGTGGCCATCGGCTTCCCGGCCCTGGCCGCGGTGATGCTCGGCATGCTGGTGCAAAGCACGCCGGTATCGTTCGGCGCGGTCGGCACGCCGATCATCATCGGCATCAACAGCGGCCTGGACACCGCCACCCTGGGCGGCCTGCTCGACGCGCAAGGCTCCAGCTGGGCTGTGTTCTTGCAGCTGATCACCAGCAACGTGGCGATCATCCACGCCCTGGTCGGCACGGTCATGCCGCTGATCATGGTGCTGATGCTGACGCGCTTCTTCGGCAAGGAGAAAAGCTGGAAAGCCGGCTTGGAGGTGCTGCCGTTCGCGATCTTCGCCGGCCTGGCCTTCACCCTGCCCTACGTGGCCACCGGGGTCTTCCTCGGCCCGGAATTCCCGTCGCTGGCCGGCGGCCTGATCGGTCTGGCGATCGTCACCAGCGCCGCGCGCCTGGGCTTCCTGATCCCGAAAAGCACCTGGGACTTCGCCCCGGCCAAGGACTGGCCGAGCGAATGGGTCGGCAGCATCGAGATGAAACTCGACGAGCTGACCGCCAAGCCGATGAGCAGCCTGCGCGCCTGGTTCCCCTACGTGATGGTCGGCGCCCTGCTGGTAATCAGCCGGGTGTTCCCGGAAGTCGGCGCCGCGCTGAAGTCCGTGGTGCTGGTGTTCCCGGATATCCTCGGCGAGGCCGGGATCAAGGCCGATTTCATGCCGCTGTACCTGCCGGGCGGTATCCTGGTCGCCGTGGTACTGGCCACCTTCTTCCTGCACGGCATGAAGGTGCGTGAACTGGGCGCCGCCATCGGCGAGTCGAGCAGAGTCCTGCTCGGTGCCGGTTTCGTCCTGCTGTTCACCGTGCCGATGGTGCGCATCCTGATCAACTCGGGCATCAATGCGGCGGATCTGCCGAGCATGCCGATCGCCATGGCCCGCTACGTGGCCGACAGCGTCGGCGGCGTCTACCCGCTGCTGGCACCGAGCGTCGGTGCGCTGGGCGCCTTCATCGCCGGCTCGAATACCGTCAGCAACATGATGCTCAGCCAGTTCCAGTATGGCGTGGCGCACAGCCTGGGGATCTCCGGGGCGCTGATCGTCGCGGTCCAGGCCATCGGCGCGGCAGCCGGCAACATGGTGGCGATCCACAACGTGGTGGCGGCTTCGGCCACCGTCGGCCTGCTCGGCCGCGAAGGCACCACCCTGCGCAAGACCGTATGGCCTACCCTGTACTACGTGTTCTTTACTGGCTTGATCGCCCTGATCGCGATCTACGTGCTGGGGGTCAGCGACCCCCTGGTCGTCGCCCCGTAACCGCTGCAACGTGACGCGCCCGTCCATGCCGGGCGCGCCATTACCACGAGAAACTCCCACCGCACGCCTGGCGCAAGCGTCACCCGCCAGGCTCTGCGGATAACCGGGATCACCCGGAGCCAAAGCCGATGAGCCAGTTGTTCCATAACGCCGCGCCGAACGCCACCCGCGTCGCACCGCCACTGCCCACCCCGCGCCAGTACCCGAGCCAGAAGCCCGGCCAGGTCTATCTGTTCGGTACCTGCGTAGTCGACCTGTTCTTCCCCGAAGCCGGCCTGGATGCGATCCGCCTGCTGGAACGCGAAGGCCTGCGCGTGCACTTCCCCCAGGACCAGGGCTGTTGCGGCCAGCCGGCCTACACCTCGGGCTACACCGAGGAGGCGCGCCGGGTGGCGCGCAAGCAGCTCGAGCTGTTTGCCGAGGATTGGCCGGTGGTGGTGCCGTCGGGCTCCTGCGCCGGCATGCTGCGCGAGCACTATGCCGAGCTGTTCCAGGACGAGCCCGAACTGCACGCGCGGCTCGAGGCCCTGGCGGCGCGCACCTTCGAGCTGGCCGAATTCCTCCTGCACGTATGCAAGGTGCAGCTGCAGGACCAGGGCGCGCCGACCAAGGTCGCGCTGCACACCTCCTGCAGTGCCCGCCGCGAGATGAATACCCACCTGCACGGCCGCGCCCTGCTCGCCCAGCTCAGCGGCGTCGAGCGGGTCGAGCACGACCACGAGAGCGAGTGCTGCGGTTTCGGCGGCACCTTCTCGATCCGCATGCCGGACATCTCCGGGGCGATGGTCGCCGACAAGACCCAGGCCCTCAAGGCATCCGGCGCCGCTCAGGTGGTCAGCGCCGACTGCGGCTGCCTGATGAACATCAACGGCGCCCTGGCGAAACAACAGGCCGCGCTGCGCGGCCAGCACCTGGCGAGCTTCCTCTGGCAGCGCACCCAGGGCAATGGGGGGGCGGATCGATGAACAGCCACACGCTGATCCCCACCGTGCAACTGCACGGCGACTTCAAGCAGCGCGCCCGCGGCGCCCTGGGCGACGCCCAGCTGCGGCAGAACTTCCGCAGCGCCATGGATTCGCTGATGGCCAAGCGCGCCAGCGCTTTCTCGGACGCCGACGAACGCGAGCGGCTGCGCGCCCTGGGCAACCAGATCCGCGCCCGCGCCCTGTCCAAGCTGCCGGAACTGCTCGAGCGCCTGGAACAGAACCTGACCCGCAACGGTGTGCACGTGCACTGGGCGGAAACGGTGGACGAGGCCAACGCCATCGTCCTCGAGATCGCCCGCGCTCACGAGGCGCGCCAGGTGATCAAGGGCAAATCCATGGTCAGCGAGGAGATGGAAATGAACCATTTCCTCGCCGAACGGGGCATCGAATGCCTGGAATCGGACATGGGCGAGTACATCGTCCAGCTCGATAACGAGAAGCCTTCCCATATCATCATGCCGGCGATCCACAAGAATGCCGGCCAGGTCGCGTCCCTGTTCCACGACAAACTCGGCGTGGAGTACACCAAGGACGTCGACCAACTCATTCAGATCGGCCGGCGCACCCTGCGCCGGAAGTTCTTCGAGGCCGACATCGGCGTCTCCGGGGTCAACTTCGCGGTGGCCGAGACCGGCACCCTGTTGCTGGTAGAGAACGAAGGCAACGGCCGCATGAGCACCACGGTACCGGCGGTGCATATCGCCGTGACCGGCATCGAGAAGGTGGTGGAGAATCTGCGCGACACCGTGCCGCTGCTCTCGCTGCTGACTCGCTCGGCCCTCGGCCAGCCGATCACCACCTACGTCAACATGATCTCCGGGCCGAGAAAGGCCGACGAGCTGGACGGCCCGCAGGAAGTCCACCTGGTGCTGCTGGACAACGGCCGCAGCCAGGCCTTCGCCGACAGCGAGCTGCGCCAGACCCTCAACTGCATCCGCTGCGGCGCCTGCATGAACCACTGCCCGGTCTATACCCGCATCGGCGGCCATGCCTATGGCGAGGTCTACCCCGGACCGATCGGCAAGATCATCACCCCGCACCTGGTCGGCCTGGACAAGGTCCCAGACCACCCCAGCGCCTCCTCGCTATGCGGCGCCTGCGGCGAGGTCTGCCCGGTGAAGATCCCGATCCCGTCGATACTGCGGCGCCTGCGCGAAGAGAACGTCAAGGCGCCCAACGATCCGCACCAGGTCATGCGTGGCCAGGGCAGCAAGTACTCGCCGCGTGAGCGCCTGGCCTGGAAAGCCTGGCGCACGCTCTACACCACCCCTGCGCTGTACCGCCTGTTCAGCTTCTTCGCCACCCGCCTGGGCGGCCTGACGCCGAGCAAGCTCGGCCCCTGGACCGAGCACCACGTGGCGCCGATCCCGGCCAAGCGCTCGCTGCACGAACTGGCCCGCCAGCATCTGGAGGGCAAATGATGAGTGTTCGAATCGCCGTAGGGTGCGCCGCGCGCACCACATCCCAGGGGCAAATGGTGCGCACGGCGCACCCTACCGTCTGTGGGAGCGGACTTGTCCGCGATGCAGGCACAGCAGATCGCGGACAAGTCCGCTCCCACCAAGGCAACCTCCGCGGAGAACGGGCATGAGCGCCAAAGCCAACATCCTCGCCAAGCTGAAGAACAGCCTGGCCGGCACCACGCCGATCCGCGACGAGTTCGATGAAAGCCTGGTGACCCAGCCCTGGAGCTACCCGGCCGATCAGCGCATCGCGCGCCTGCGTCAGCTGATGGAAGCAGTGCACGGCGAAACCCACCTGACCTCCCTGGCCGAGTGGCCGGCGCTGCTCGAGCGCCTGCTCGGCGAACGCGGCATCGACCGGCTGCTGGTCGCGCCGAGCACGCCGCACGGCCAGCAGTTCAGCGCTCATTGCCAGCAGGCCGGCAGCCCGCTGACGCTCAAGGCCTACGACCGGCCCATCGAGGAATGGAAAGCCGAGCTGTTCGACGCCACCCCGGCCAGCCTCACCGGCACCCTCGGCGGCATCGCCGCCACCGGCAGCCTGATCCTCTGGCCGACCCGCGAGGAACCGCGGCTGATGAGCCTGGTGCCGCCGCTGCATATCGCCCTGCTCAAGGCCAGCCAGGTCTACGACAATTTCTACGAGGTGCAACAGAAAATGCAGTGGAGCGCCGGCATGCCGACCAACGCGCTGCTGGTGTCCGGGCCGTCGAAGACCGCCGACATCGAGCAGGTCCTGGCCTACGGCGCCCATGGGCCGAAGGACCTGATCGTGCTGATCCTGGAGGACGCATGAGTCTGCCGGCGTCCTTTCTGTCTGCGGTCAACGCCCTGATCCCGGCCGAGCGGCGCTTCGACGACCCGCTGTCGACCCTGGCCTTCGGCACCGACGCCAGCTTCTACCGGCTGATCCCCAAGCTGGTGGTGCGCGTCGAGTCCGAAGACGAAGTGGTCCAGCTGCTCAAGCTGGCCGGCGCCGCACGGGTGCCGGTGACCTTCCGCGCCGCCGGCACCAGCCTGTCCGGCCAGGCGATTTCCGACTCGCTGCTGATCGTCCTCGGCGACAACTGGAACGGCCGCGAGGTGCGCCAGCAGGGCGCGCAGATCCGCCTGCAGCCGGGCGTCATCGGTGCTGCGGCCAACGCCGTGCTGGCCCCGCTGCAACGCAAGATCGGCCCCGACCCGGCCTCGATCAACGCCTGCAAGATCGGCGGCATAGTCGCCAACAACGCCAGCGGCATGTGCTGCGGCACCGCGCAGAACAGCTACCAGACCCTCGCCGGCATGCGCCTGGTGCTGGTCGACGGCAGCGTGCTGGATACCGAGGACAGCGCCAGCGTGCAGGCCTTCCGGGCCAGCCACGGCCAGCTGCTCGAGCAGCTGGCCGAACTGGGCCGGCAGACCCGCGCTAACACCGAACTGGCGGCCAGGATCCGCCACAAGTACCGGCTGAAGAACACCACCGGCCTGTCGCTCAACGCCCTGGTCGACTTCGACCAGCCACTGGACATCCTCAGCCACCTGATGGTCGGTTCGGAGGGAACATTGGGCTTTATCAGCGCGGTGACCTACCACACCGTGCCCGACCACCCGCACAAGGCCAGCGCGCTGATCGTGTTCCCCGACGTGGAGAACTGCTGCCGCGCGGTGAGCGTGCTGAAGAGCCAGCCGGTCTCCGCGGTCGAACTGCTCGACCGCCGCAGCCTGCGCTCGGTGCAGGACAAGGCCGGCATGCCCGACTGGGTCAAGGCCCTGTCGGACAATGCCTGCGCGCTGCTGATCGAATCGCGCGCCGCCAGCCAGGGCCTGCTGCACGAGCAGCTGACCCAGATATCGGCCGCCATCGCCGACTTCCCGGTGGAGAAGCGGGTCGACTTCAGCGAAGACCCGAGCGTGTACAACCTGCTGTGGAAGATCCGCAAGGACACCTTCCCGGCGGTCGGCGCGGTGCGCCAGACCGGCACCACGGTGATCATCGAGGACGTCACCTTCCCGGTGGAGGTCCTGGCCGAAGGCGTCAACCGCCTGCTGGCGCTGTTCGACAAGCACCACTACTTCGAGGCGATCATTTTCGGCCACGCCCTGGAAGGCAACCTGCACTTCGTCTTCACCCAGGGTTTCGACAGCCCCGAGCAGGTGGCGCGCTACGAGGCCTTCATGCAGGACGTGGCGCAGCTGGTGGCGGTGGAATTCGGCGGCTCGCTCAAGGCCGAACACGGCACCGGGCGCAACATGGCGCCCTTCGTCGAGCTGGAATGGGGCAAGGAGGCCTACCAGCTGATGTGGCAGCTCAAGCGCCTGCTCGACCCGCAGGGCATCCTCAACCCGGACGTGGTCCTCAGCGACGACCCGCAGATCCATCTCAAGCACCTCAAGCCGCTGCCGGCCGCCGACGAGATCGTCGACAAGTGCATCGAATGCGGCTTCTGCGAGCCGGTCTGCCCGTCCAAGGGCCTGACCCTGAGCCCGCGCCAGCGCATCGTCATCTGGCGCGACATCCAGGCGAAGCAGCGCGCAGGCGAGGACACCACGGCCCTGGAGCGCGACTACCAGTACCAGGGCCTCGACACCTGCGCCGCCACCGGCCTGTGCGCCCAGCGCTGCCCGGTGGGGATCAACACCGGCGACCTGGTGCGCAAGCTGCGCGGCCGCACGGCGCCCCACCAGGGCAGCGCCACCTGGCTGGCCGAACACTTCGCCGGCGCCCTGCAGGGCACCCGCCTGAGCCTGATGGCCGTCAACTCGGTGCGCAAGCTGCTCGGCGCGCCGCTGCTGGCGAAGACCTCGGCGGGCCTGCGCAGGCTCTCCGGCGAACGCCTGCCGCAGTGGACGCCGGCCATGCCGCAGGCGGTGCAGCCGATCCTGTTCACCCCGCCAGTAGACGACGCACGCCCGCGGGTGGTCTACCTGGCCGCCTGCGTCTCCCGCGCCATGGGCCCGGCGTTCGCCGACCAGGAGCAGCAACCGCTGCTCGACAAGACCCGCGCGCTACTGGAGAAAGGCGGCTTCCAGGTGAGCTTCCCGGACCAGCTGGACAACCTCTGCTGCGGCCAGCCGTTCGCCTCCAAGGGCTATGCGGCCCAGGCCGACGCCAAGCGCCAGGAGCTGATCGACGCCCTGCTCAAGGCCAGCCGCGGCGGCCTCGACCCGATCTACTGCGACACCAGCCCCTGCACCCTGCGCCTGCTGCAGGACGGCCTGGACCCGCGGCTGAAGTTGTACGATCCGGTGAAGTTCATTCGCGAGCAGTTGCTCGAGCGCCTGGAGTTCCAGCCCCAGGAGCAGCCGGTGGCGGTGCATGTCACCTGCAGCACCCAGCACCTGGGCGAGGCCCAGGGCCTGATCGACATCGTGCGCCGCTGCGCCCGCGAGGTGGTGGTGCCGGAAGGCATCCACTGCTGCGGCTTCGCCGGCGACAAGGGCTTCACCACCCCGGAGCTCAACGCCCACTCGCTGCGCAGCCTGAAGGACGCGGTGCAGATCTGCGAGGAAGGCATCTCCACCAGCCGCACCTGCGAGATCGGCCTGAGCCATCACGCCGGCATCGACTACCACGGGCTGGTCTACCTGGTCGACCGGGTGACCCGCGCCAGGGCCTGAGAGGCGACCAACGGCCGGGAACGAACAGCCCCGCCGTCCTTTCTATTATTAGTATCTGTCGAGGTTTCATCATGGCTACGACGAATCCTCGACAGACCCTAATCATCCATCCATCGTCAGAAGAGGAGAAAGACCATGCGCCGTCTTATCGTTTTCCTGACCACCGCTCTGCTCAGTACCGCGCTGTGGGCCACGCAGTGCCCGGCGGATATGGCGAAAATCGACGCCATGCTGCAAAGCAATCCACCCAGTGACCCGGCCATGCTGGCGGAAGTGCAAAAACTCCGCGCCGAAGGCGAGGAACTGCACAACGCCGGTAACCACAGCCAGTCCGTCCAGGTACTCGGCGAAGCCCTGAAGCTACTCGAGGCCAGCGAGTAAGCCAACGCCGGATTAGTGGCCCTGGCCCAACAGGCTCAGGGCCAGGCGACGTACCTGAGCCAGATCGATAGGTTTGGCGAGGCAGGCCTGCGCGCCGCGCTGGCGTGCCTCGGCAAACAGCGCTTCATCGGCTGCCGCACTGATCACCAGCACCGGCACCGCAGACAGGCGCGGGTCATGCCGCATGGCATCCAGAACCTGCAGGCCATCGCCATCAGGCAAATCCAGATCCAGCAACACCAAGGTCGGGGTAGCGCTGGCCAGCTCGGCCAACGCCCGCTGCACCGAGCCGACTCCCCGCACGTCGGCAAACTCGCGCAGCGCCTCCTGTACCACCTTCAGGCAGGCGGGGTGATCCTCAACGCAGAGCACCTCGGCCTGCCGCATGGTTTGCGGCGCCTCGACAAACGCCGCAGACGACTCCTCCGACTCGGGCGCCGCGGCGCTCGGCAAGTCGATCCAGAAGCGGCTGCCGCTGCCCGGGGTACTGCGAAAGCCCATCTCGCCGCCCATCAAGCTGGCCAGCTCGCGACACAACACCAGGCCGATACCGGTGCCGGGAATGTTCGAGCTTTCCCGGCCCAGACGCTGGAACGGCTGGAACAACTGGGTCTGCTGCTCGGAGGTCAGCCCCGGCCCATTGTCTTCGACCCACAACCGCACGCAATCGGAGCGCACCTCATAACCGAGGCTGATCAGCCCCTGCGGGCTGTTGTACTTGATCGCATTGGACAGCAAGTTGAGCACCACCTGACGCAAGCGCCGCGCGTCCGCCTGGACATACAAGGCGGCATCGACCGCCGCCATCACCTGCAACTGCAGGCCGCGCTGCTGCACCTCCGGCTGCACCAGCTCGGCGCACCCCTGCAACAGCGCGGTGATCTCCACCGGCTGCAACTGCAACTGCTGGCGGCGGCTCTCGATGCTCGACAGGTCGAGGATGTCATCGACCAATGCCGTCAGGTGGCGGCTGGCGTTGACGATCTCCCGCGCATAATCCGCCTCCTGCCGCGCATCGGGCTTGTCCTGCACTTCCATCTCGATCAGCTGGCCAAAGCCATAAATGGCATTCAGCGGGGTGCGCAGCTCGTGACTCATGCTCGACAGGAAGCGGCTCTTGGCCTGGCTGGCGGACTTGGCCTCCAGGCTGGCACGGCGCAGCTCTTCCTGCACCTGCTTGAGCCGCGTGACATCCACATGGGTGCCGGCGATACGCAGGGTGCGCCCTTCGGCATCGCGCTCCAGCACCTTGCCGCGGCTGAGCAGCCAAACGTACTCGCCATGCGCGTCGGCGTAGCGGTACTCGCCCTCGAAGCGATCTTCGCCGCTGGCGGCGAACAACTGGCGCAGATGACGTATGCGCTCCAGGTCATCCGGATGCACACGCTGGTTGAACTCACTGAAACTCATGCGCTCGGTGGCCAGGCCAAAGCGCTTGACGAAATGCCCGCTGAGCTTGATGGTCATGCTCGCCGCATCCACCTCCCAGAGGCTCTCGGTGGTGCTTTCCAGCACCAGCTGGAGAATCCGCTGCGCCTCGTGGCGCTCCGTTTCGCTCGCCAGCAACTGCTCCCCGGTCTGCTGCACCGCCTGCGCCATGCTGGCCAACTCGGCGATCTGGCTGGGTGGCGCACTGGGGTGGTAATCGCCCTGCCCGAGCCGACGCATCATCCCGACGATGCCGGCAATCGGCTGCGCCAACTGGTCGCTCAGGCGCCGCGAACGCGACCACATCCAGGCAAAGAACAACAGGTAGAACAGGGCCAGGCCGACGATCAGCAGGTAGCCGATCTGCAGGTAGCGCGAAGCCAGGCGATTGGTCTCGCTGTAGATATTGTGCTCATCCACCACCAGCAGCAGACGCCAGCCGGTTTGCGGGATCTCGCTCCAGGCCACCAGCTGCTTGCGCCCGCCGAGCAGCACCTCCTGCACATGCCCCTGCCCGGCCGCCATGGCCTGCAGCAGCGGCTGCATGTCGGCGCGCTTGCTCAGGTTGAAGTCCGCCGGCTTGAGCACCTCGCGGCGCACCGCCTCGGCATAGGAATACTGGGTCAGCTCACGCAGGCCGAAGTCCTGCTCGCCGGCCTGCGGCAACGCCATGATGTTGTTGTCACGGCTGACCAGCATCGCATAGCCCTGCCACGGCACGTCGAGCTCGCCGATCTCACCGAGCATCTGGCCAACGGTGATGTCCAGACCGACCACGCCCTCGAGAAAGTCGCCGCGGTACACCGGGGCGATCGCCGACATCATCCAGCCCTGGCCGGCGGGATCGAGATAGACATCGGTCCACACCACCTCGCGCTTGGGGTTGTGGCGGGCGTCGGCGAGGTAATAGAAGTTGTAATCGGGTATCACCATGTCATGGGGATACTGCTCGGGCGTCATGAAGAACGGGTAGATGCGGTTGTAGCTGTCCCAACTGTTGAAATACAGCGCGGCGACCAGCGGATTGGCGGCGCGAATCGAGCGCATCAGCGGGTCGAGCTGCGACAGGCGCAAGGCCTTGGCCTGGTCCTGCTGCGCCACCGGCGTGCTGTTGGCATAGAACGAGGCCGCGCGGCCATCGTCACTGCGGCTGTAGAACACCCCGTTGCCGGTCAGGGCATGCCGCCGACGCTCCAGTTCATCGGGTTGAAAGCGAGTGTCTTGCAGGGCATGGCTGGTCGCATCGCGAAAAATCTGCACCTGCGACTCGACCGCACGCAAACGGCTGTCGATCACCTGGCCTTCCCGCGCCACCGCCGTCGACAAATCCGCCAATGCACTCTGCTGCAGGTGGCCGATTTGCGCATCGCGAATCGCCGCATTGCTCAGCAGATAAACGGTGATCAGTACCGACTCCACCACGATCAACGGAATCAACGCACTTTGCACAAAGGCACGCCAGATCCACTGACGCACAGGGTAACGCGGCTCACCCGACATAGAGGGGTCTCTTCCTCAAGACATGACATCCTTTCGGCAAGACGCTAAACAAGGCTGCAGCCGACGGCGAGACAAGGGCACTGCCCGTTTCTTCGCCATAGTGCATTTCCCGCCGCCCTAGGTTCACCCTAGCAGGCGAAGAGCACGGCATGCGGGCCGTGGCGAACGCCCGGCCCCCGAGCGCAACGGGGCAGCACGCACCCAGCCAGCAACGACCTTTCAACGACCTGCTCAAGTCGGCAATCATAGCCGCACTTGGCCATTGGCGCCCTCCCGTCCATTGCCGGGTCGACGCTACGGAACCTTTGCCGTACACTGCGTGTCGTAGTTTCGACCACGACAGTTTTGGGGCCGATTAGGATTCGACGCCGGTAGCAAAACTTGAGGGGCATGCCGAGCTGGTAGCAGAACTCGTAAATTCGCTGCTGCAAACTTATAGTTGCCAACGACGACAACTACGCTCTAGCCGCCTAAGGGCCGCTAGCTGACCCTAGGGGATGCCTGTAAACCCGAAGATTTGGTCAGTCATATAGAACAGGATCGCCGCCAAGCTCGCTGCAGGTGTAACGGCTAAAACTCATGCAGCTCGCTCCAAGCACCCTGCCTCTCGGGCCGCGCGGAGTTAACTCAATAGAGATGGCTAAGCATGTAGAACCGATAGCGGAGAACTGGCGGACGGGGGTTCAAATCCCCCCGGCTCCACCAACAACTGCACAGAGCCCCGTATTCCGGGGCTTTGTGCTGTCTGAGCCTGCCGTTTTCGGCAGGTGTGACATCGAGCAGTCACATCCGCATGGGGCATCGGCAAGTGCCCAGGATGAAGCTCGCCCCCACCTACCTAACCCGGAACCACCACGGAACCTTCTATTTCCGCATGGTGATTCCCGCTTCACTGCGCCCGCTGGTCAACGGCAAGCGCGGGATTCGCCGCGCACTCAAAACTGATCGCGAAGGGCCATGCCGATCCGCGCGCAGCGTCAGTGCAGGCGCTGCGTCTGCGTTGCACCCGGGATGCCTCGATGTTACCGACGAGAAGCCCTTGCTGGGCCTCAGCGTTCTGCCCGCATGGCCTGCTGGTCCAGCCAGGTGACGATGCCGGTGATGTAGCGCCTGGCGGAGGCGGCCTTTTGCAGCGTGTCGGGTTGCAGCAGCTTGGGGCGAACGAAGCGATAAGCCAGGCGCTGGTGCTGCAACTGCTCCGCCTCGCTGGTCGGCAAGAGTTCCTCGAGCCGGTCGAAACCCTGTTCGATCGCCTGGTCCTGGGGGCCCAGCCCGGTCTGGTGGTGGGCCAAGGAGTGCTGGTTCAGCACCACTGCATTGCGCGCCAGGGCAAGCAGGAGGATTTCACCGATGCGCCGGCTCTGGCGGTTCAGCGCCAGCGCCAGGGGCGAGGCCGGTTGCCCCGTGGCGGCGCTATCCATCTGCCGGGTCAGCTGCGCGCGGTGGTCCAGCAGGCTGATCAGCAGCGGGGCATAACGGCTTGCCTGGTCGCGGGACAGGCCCAGCAGTTGGTCGAGGCTGGCATCCATGCCCGCCAGTGGGGCGGCGAGGCTCGCCGGCAGGGTGGATTTCACCGCCGCGTCCCTGAGCTTGCGCCGGGTCTCGCCCATGGCCGCCAGCAGGTTCTCGTCCGGCAGAGTCGCGGCGCGCGGGTCGGTGTCGAAATAGCTCAGCGCCTCGATCGCCAGCAGGCTTGCCTGGCTGTGCAGGCGTTGCTGATCCTGCGCCGAGGAAGCGGCCGAGGAACCAGCAGTCTGGGCCAACAGGGCAAGCGTCAGGAAACACTTCAGCATTGTTTGCACGATCAGTCCTCCTTGCCTGATGAGAAAGGTCTATGCCGGCCTTGCGGCCGGCCTGCGACTCAGCGGATGTGCCAGGGGTTCCGCCGCTGCCGAGCCTGCCGCAGGAATGGGCGAACCAGCCAACCTCGCCACCACGCTTCTTGCTGGCCTGTTACGCAGGCCGGTTGTCGACCAGTTGCACCAGCCGTCTGACCCCGTCCATCAGGAAGGCATTGGCCGCTTCGTCGACCAGGCGGCCGCCCTCGAGCTTGCTGGTGACGCTGCCGATGACGATCTGCGGGTAAGCGACCTGCATCGCCTGGATCGCCGTCAGGGTTTCGTTCAGTTGCTGATGTGCCCTCACCCCACCGGTGAAGGCGGGGGATGCGGTGAAGGTCAGTACCGGCTTGCCGGTCAGCGTGGATTTGCCGTGGGGCCGGGAGATCCAGTCCAGGGCGTTCTTCAGTACCCCCGACATGCCATGGTTGTACTCCGGCGAGCCGATCAGCACGGCGTCGGCGCGATGCACCGCCTCACGCAGCGCCAGCACAGCGGCTGGCGGCGCACTGCCGTCGAGGTCTTCGTTGTAGGGCGGCACCTCATGCAACTCGTACAGCAGCAATGCCACACTGGCCGGAAGCTGCTCGGCAACCGTGCGCAGCACCGCGCTATGGGCCGAGTCCCGGCGCAAGCTGCCCGACAGACCCAGGATCTTCACTGCTACGACCATCGATCAACTCCTCTGTTGTTCAGTCGCGCTGCAGCGCCAGGGCCACGCCCTGGCCACCGCCGATGCACAGCGTCGCCAGCGCCTTGTGGGCGTTACGCCGCTGCATTTCATGCAGCAGGCTGACCAGGATTCGACAGCCCGACGCGCCCAGTGGGTGACCGAGGGCGATGGCGCCGCCGTTGACGTTGACCCGGTCGCTGTCCCAGCCCAGCTCCCGGCCGACCACCAGGGCCTGGACGGCAAAGGCTTCGTTGGCTTCGATCAGGTCCAGTTGCTCCAGAGTCCAGCCGGCCTTCTGCAGGCACAGGTCGCTGGCGAACACCGGGCCGATCCCCATCACGGAAGGGTCCACGCCGGCGCTGGCATAGGCCTTGATCCGCGCCATGACCGGAAGGCCCAGGGCCTCGGCCTTGCTTGCGCTCATCAGCAGCACGGCGGCCGCGCCGTCGTTCAGCGTGGAGGCGTTGCCCGCGGTGACGCTGCCGTCCTTCTTGAATGCCGGTTTGAGCCGCGCCAGACCTTCGGCGCTGGCGCCGGATGCGGGCTGCTCGTCGCAATCGACCCGCAGTGTTTCCCCGCCGCGCTGCGGAACCTGTACCGGGGCAATCTCGGCGACGAAACGGCCGGCAGCACGCGCCGTGCTGGCGCGCTGCTGGGATCTCAGCGCATAGGAATCCTGCTGCTCGCGGGTCACCCCGTATTGCTCCGCCAGGTTCTCCGCGGTGATGCCCATGTGGTAATCGTTGAAGGCATCCCACAGGCCGTCATGGATCATGCTGTCGAGCAGCTCCTTGTGGCCCATGCGCAAACCCTGGCGGGCCTGCGCCAGCACATAGGGCGCCTGGCTCATGGACTCCTGGCCACCGGCGATCATCACCTCGGCATCGCCACAGCGAATGGCCTGGGCCGCCAGATGGATCGCCTCCAACCCCGAGCCGCAAACCTTGTTGATGGTGAGGGCCGGCACCGTGTAGGGCAGCCCGGCCTTGATCGCCGCCTGACGCGCCGGGTTCTGCCCGGCGCCGGCCGCCAGCACCTGGCCCATGATCACCTCATTGACCTCATGGCCGGCCAGCCCCGTACTGTCGAGCAAGCGGCGGATCACCACCGCCCCCAAGTCGACGGCCGAGACCCCGGCCAAGGCGCCCTGGAAACGGCCGATGGCGGTGCGCGTGGCGCAAACTATTACTACGTCGTTCATTGCATATCTCACTGGGCGCAGCTCAGGCACGCGGCTGGCGCGCAGACGCGGTGGCGCGGAGGTCGAAAAGGGAAGCCCGGCTGGACTTCGGCACTAGCTGTCGCCGGCCCCGAGCATGAAGAAGAGCGCCTTGGCCGGCTGCTCGGACTTGTTGCGCCAGGCATGCCGGGTGCCGTTCTGGATCACCACATCGCCGGCCCGCACCAGGCGCTGCTCGCCGTCGTCGAGCTCCAGCCACAGCTCGCCTTCCAGCAGCACCCCGTAGTCGATGGTCGGCGTCCGGTGCATGCCGGGGTGGTCGGCCTCGAAACACTCGAACAGCCCGGGTAGCGCGGCTGCCATCTGCTCGAAGGCGCGCTGCGGGTCCAGCGGCGCGGCCATCACGCTGTCGGGCGGAAAGCTCACCGCCAGCAGCGAGGTGCCGCCGACGCCGGGAATCAACGAGCCGTGCAGCTGGGTCGGGTCTTGCGCGGTTGCCGACACCTGGGGCGGAGCGGACGTGGCCCAGAGCTGGGCGACACCATGCCCGGGGATGTCGACAAAATCGGTGGCGCGGGGGGCCGCGCCATCGGCTACGAACACCGACCGGCCACTGGCATCGTGACCCGTCACTATCCTGCGTATTTGCATCGGGCAGTCTCCAAGATCTGCAATGGCGCCGTCGTCTGCGACGGCGTGAACTTCGTGAGCGGCGGCGGATGCGCGCCGCTCACGACCGGCTTCATGGGCAGATGACGAAGTTGCCGAAGCCACCGTGGCGATTTTCGATCCCATTGATGGCCTGGTTGACCTCCTCGAGCGGGAACGCGCTGTGCTCGAAGAACGACAGGTCGAGTACGCCCGACTCGACCATATCGGCCATTTCCTGCCCCTGGCCGGTGGTGAACCAAGCCGAACCACTCAGTTGAATGTCGCTGTCCATTATCCAGTGCAGATCCACCGGCACCTCGCCGGCGACGGCACCGATGTTGACCAGATGGCCACCGCGATGCAGGCCGCGCATGGCGTCGATCAGGCTTTGTGCCGGCGCCCCCGGGCCCAGCGCGTCGATGACCACATCCAGGCCTTCGCCATGAGTGACGCGATCCACCCACTCGTGGGTGGGGCCGGTGCCCAGGGTATGGATCTCGATGCGCCCGGGTGCGGCCAGGTCCTTGACCCGCTGGAACAGCGCTTCGTTACGCGCCGTACCGAGAATCTTGCGCGCGCCCATCGCCAGCGCCAGGGCGACGGCACCGAGGCCGAGCGTGCCGCTGATGCCGTTGATCAGGATGGTGCTGCTGGGGCCAACCTTTGCCTTGAGCAGGGCGCGATAGGCGGTACCCAGGTAGCCCAGGCGGGCGGCAGTCTCGAAGCTCAGGCAGTCGGGCAGCTTGACCAGGCTGTATTGCGGGGCCGGCATGTACTCGCACAGGCCACCGTAGGGGTAATCCTCGAACATCCGCGGACTGCGGGCGGTGAAGCCGAAATAGCCGTTGAAGGTGTAGGCCGTGCAGCCGGTGGTGTTGCCCGAGCGGCAGGCGCGGCAGGAGCCGCAGTGACGCGCCGGGTTGACGTAGACCCGGTCGCCCGGCTTGAAGTCATAGACCTGCTCGCCGACCGCCTCGATCACACCCGCCGGGTCCAGGCCGAAAATCGCCGGCAGCTTCGGCAGCGGCAGATGGGGGAACCAGTTGACCCAGTTGGTCAGGATATTGTGCAGATTGGGCACGATGCCGCAGGCCTTCACCTTGACCAGCACCTCGGTCGGGCGGATCGCCGGAACCGGGACCTGTTCGATCACCATCGGCTTGCCGCCTTCGTACATCCGCGCAGCACGCATCATTTTTGTCGTCATCGTTGTCTCCAACAGCATTGTTTTTGTTGTCTAGCGGCTCGCGCCGCGTCGGCCGTGCTCGACCGACCTTTTCCGCATCTATAGCAGAGGTTAACGCAAGCCATCCTCGCCCTTGATCTGCTCGGCGGCCAGGCCGCCCAGCCGCGCATGGATGCGCCCGCCGGTCGCCATCGCCAGGCCGAAGGCGATTTCGCCGCGCCGCGGCCCATCCCATACGCTCATCTCGGCCACGCCGAAATGGCTGCGCACGTAGGCGGCCTGGATATGGCCCAGGGGGATCATCACCCGCGAGCCGGAGCCGGCGATGGTCTTGGCGGCCGGGACTATGGCCTTCGGATTGCCCAGCGCCTCGCGCATGGCCCAACCGCCGGCTTCGTGCCAGACCGCACCATGCTCCAGTTCGCCATCCTCGCCGACGATCGCGCCCTTGCCGTAGGCCTGCACCTTGTCGGCGCCGCCGAGGGCGACGATCAAGCGGTTGGACAGCTCGGCGCCCAAGGCGCGCAGCTCCTCCATGAAGGGCAGCAGATCCTCGACGTACTTGCCCGCATAGGGGTTGGCCACGATCGCCGTGGCCACCGCGACCTTCAACGGGGTCGCCGCAACGGGCCCGCCTTCGTGCAGCACCTGCTCCACATCGAGTTTGAATTTGCGGATTTTTACCAGTGACATGCTCGCTCTCCTGCTAGGCCCGCTCGCTAAGAGTTTTTTCAGCGGGCTTCCCTAGTATGCATTTTATGATGTACTGTGCAAGAACTTAGTTTTTATGCACAAAAAGAAGGAGAGCAACGATGAAGCTGATTTCGTACCGCAAAGACGGCAAGCCGAGCTTCGGCGCAGTAGTCGCGGAGCAGGTCGTCGACCTGGGCAAGCAGTTCCCCGCTACGCCCGAGCTGGCCACGCTGCTGGCCGACGCCAGCCTGCTGGAACAGGCCAGGGCCTATGTCGCCGGCGCGACAGCCGACTATGCGTTCGCCGAGGTCCAGCTGGATCCGGTGATTCCCGCCCCCGGCAAGATCATCTGCGTGGGCATCAACTACGTCGCCCACGCCGCAGAGGCCGGCCGCACGGTGGGCCAGCACCCGGTGATCTTCCAGCGCTTCGCCGAGACCCTGCTGGCCCACAATGCCCCGCTGCTGCGGCCGAAAGTTTCCGAGGAGTTCGACTTCGAGGCCGAGTTGGCGGTGGTCATCGGCAAGGGCGGCGCGCATATCGCGCCGGAAGACGCCATGGCGCACGTCGCCGGCTACACCTGCTTCAATGACGCCAGCGTGCGCGACTGGCAGTTCCACACCCACCAGTACGGCATGGGCAAGACCTTCCGCAGCACCGGCGCCCTCGGCCCCTGGCTGGTGACCGCCGACGAGATCGCCGACTACCGCGAGCTGCGCGTGACCGGCGTACTCAATGGCAAGCAGATGCAGGAAGGCACGCTGTCGGAACTGGCGTTCGACATTCCCACCCTGATTTCCTACGTGTCCAAGGCGCTGACCTGGAACCCGGGCGACATCCTGGCCACCGGCACCCCGAGCGGCATCGGCTTCAAGCGCAACCCGCCGATTTTCCTCAAGCCGGGTGATACCTTCGAGGTGGTCATCTCGCAGATAGGCACCCTGTCCAACCCGGTCATCGACGAAGCCTGATTGCTTCCTCCACACAACCATAAAACGAGGATTCACCCGCATGGCCACTCTGCCCAGAATCAATTTCACCCACACCGGCACCTTCTGCGAAGACCTCGACATGATGGTCGACTTCTACTGCCAGAAGCTCGGCTTCATCGTTAGCGACAAGGGGGTCGCCTCGAGCGGCCACCGCCTGTTCTTCCTGACCCAGAACCCGGAGATCCACCACCAGGTGGTGCTGTTCGACGGCAAGCCGCACGACCTGCCGTTCAACCCGATCAACCAGCTGTCGTTCCTCCTCGACTCGATCGACGACCTGAAGAGCTACTACCGCTTCGCCAAGGACAACGGCATCGAGGGCATCGAGCAGGTCGACCACGGCAACGCCTGGTCGATGTACTTCAAGGACCCGGAGGGCAACCCGATCGAGATGTACGTCGACACGCCCTTCTACTCCAACCAACCCTGCCGCGAACCTCTCGACCTGGACACCAGCGCTGCAGAGATCCTGGCCACCACCGAAGCCATGTGCCGCCGCCGCCCGGGGTTTCAGACCCGTGCCGAATGGGTGCAATCGATAACCGACCGGATCGCCGAACAACGCGTTCGTTGGTAGGCCACCTCAGCGCGGCCTGCCTCCTGCCGGGTCGCGCGAACACGCGGACATGGATCACGCTATGCACAAGAACCTGATTGCGGGGCGATGGTTGGACGGAACTGGCGTTCGGGAAAACCTCAGCCCTTCGGATACCAACGACCTGGTCGGCCTGTATGCCCAGGCATCCGCGGACGATACCCAGAGCGCGATTGCCGCCGCCGAACACGCACAACCCTTGTGGGCCGCCAAGCCCCCGCAGCAACGGGCCGACGCCCTCGACTTCATCGGCGCGGAGATTCTCCTGCGCCGCGAGGAGCTGGGCACCCTGCTGGCCCGCGAGGAAGGCAAGACCCTGCCTGAAGCGATTGCCGAAGTCGTGCGCGCCGGGCAGATATTCAAGTTCTTCGCCGGCGAGGCGCTGCGCATCCCCGGCGAACACCTGGACTCGGTGCGCCCGGGGATCGAAGTCGACGTGCTACGGCAACCGGTGGGGGTGATCGGCATCATCGCGCCGTGGAATTTTCCCATCGCGATCCCGGCCTGGAAGATCGCCCCGGCGCTGGCCTACGGCAACGCCGTGGTGTTCAAACCGGCCGACCTGGTGCCCGGCTCGGCCTGGGCGCTGAGCGAGATCATCCACCGCGCCGGGCTGCCGGACGGCACCTTCAACCTGGTCATGGGCCGCGGCAGCGTGGTCGGCCAGACCCTGGTCGAATCGCCGCGGGTGAAGGCGCTGAGCTTCACCGGCTCCTCGGACACCGGTCGGCGGATCCTGCACAGCGCCGGTGCGCGCTTCGCCAAACTGCAACTGGAGATGGGCGGCAAGAACCCGCTGGTGGTGCTGAACGACGCCGACCTGGAGCAGGCCATCGAGTGCGCGGTGCAAGGCGCCTACTTCTCGACCGGGCAACGCTGCACCGCCTCGTCGCGCTTCATCGTCGAGAAAGGCATCTACCGGCGCTTCAGCGAAGGCGTGCAGGCGCGCTTGCAAGCCCTGCAGGTCGGCCATGCCCTGCATGCCGACACGCAGATCGGCCCGGTGGCCGAGCAGGGGCAGTACGAGCAGAACCTCGCCTATGTGGACATCGGCCTGAGCGAAGGCGCGGTGCTGGCCTGTGGCGGCCGCCCATTGCAGCGTGATACCCAGGGCTACTACATGAGCCCGGCGCTGTTCGTCGACGCCGAGGCGCAGATGCGCATCGCCCAGGAAGAAATCTTCGGGCCGATCGCCTGCGCCATTCCCGCCGACGACTACGA
Organism: Pseudomonas benzenivorans; assembly: GCF_900100495.1. Taxonomy (GTDB): domain Bacteria; phylum Pseudomonadota; class Gammaproteobacteria; order Pseudomonadales; family Pseudomonadaceae; genus Aquipseudomonas; species Aquipseudomonas benzenivorans. The sequence goes on along the minus strand of NZ_FNCT01000007.1, from coordinate 258,149 downwards.
ACACGCCCTGCAGTTGGCCAATGCCAGCCCCTATGGCTTGTCCGCCGGGATCTGCACCACCTCGCTGAAGTACGCCGCGCACTTCAAGCGCCACATGCACAGCGGCATGGTGATGATCAACACGCCGACCGCCGGGGTGGACTATCACGTTCCGTTCGGCGGCACCAAGGGTTCGAGCTACGGCTCGCGCGAACAGGGGCGCTACGCCGCCGAGTTCTTCACCACGGTGAAGACCGTGTACACCCATGCGTAAAGCGCCAACCGAACATCCGCGCCCCACGCCATGCGGCGGGGCGCTACAACAATAAGACGGAGATGGCTATGGACTACGATCTGATCATAGTGGGTATGGGCCCCGTGGGGGCCATGGCCGCCAACCTCGCCGGCCTCTGGGGTTTGCAGACCCTGGCGCTGGACAAGGCCGAGAGCGTCTACGAGAACCCGCGCGCCATGGGCTTCGATCACGAGGTGATGCGCGCCTTCGCCAACATCGGCCTGGCCGAGGCGATCGCGCCCTACGTGATGCCCTACCGGGCCTCGCACTACCTCACCACCCAGTCGCGCCTGATCAAGCACATCGATGCGGCCAAGCCGCCGCATATGCTGGGCTGGGCGCCCAACTACGTGTTCTCGCAGCCGCCGGTGGAGCGCGAACTGCGCGCCAATATCGCCTCGTTCGCGTCGGTGACGGTCGAGCTCGGCAGCGAAGTCCAGGCCGTCGAGACCCAGGGCGAGCGGGCCCAGGTGCAGGTGCGTAACCGCCACGGCGAGCTGCGCAGCGTCACTGCCGGCTATGTGCTGGCCTGCGACGGCGGCAGCAGCCCGATTCGCGCGCGCTTGAACCTGCGCATGGAGGACCTGGCGTTCGACGAGCCCTGGCTGGTGGTCGACGTGATGCTCAAGGAGGGTGCCGGCGAGTCGCTGCCGAGCACCAACGTGCAGTACTGCGAAGTCGAGCGTCCCAGCACCTACGTGGTCGGGCCCGGCCGTCACCGGCGCTGGGAGTTCATGATCAACCCCGGCGAAAGCCCGGCCGACATCGCTCGCCCGGAGTCGATCAGGCACCTGATCTCGCGCTGGCTGGAGGCCGACGACTACGACATCTGGCGGGCCTCGACCTACCGCTTCCACGCGCTGATCCTCGAGCAGTGGCGCAGCGGGCGAATCTTCTTTCTCGGCGATGCCGCGCACATGACCCCGCCGTTCCTGGCGCAGGGCATGTGCCAGGGTATCCGCGATGCGCTGGGGCTGATCTGGAAGCTCGCCCTGGTGCGCCGCGGTCTCGCCGGTCCGGGCCTGCTCGATACCTATCAGCAGGAACGCGCGCCGCACGTACGCCAGACCACCGAGGCGGCCAAGGAGTTCGGCCTGGTCATCTGCGAGCGCGACCCGCTCAAGGCCGCCGAGCGCGATGAGCGTCTGCTGCAGAGCATGCACGGCACGCCCGGCGGCACCACCATCCGCCAGTCGCTGATCCCCGGCCTGAAGAGCGGCCTGATCGACGATCGGGCGCCCGCCGGCGAGCTGTTCCCGCAACCGAAGGTCATCGATCGCGAGGGCGTGCAAGGCCTGCTGGACAGCTTCACCGGGCAGAGCTTGCGCCTGGTGATAGCGGCGGACGTCGATGCCGGGCCGCTGCTCGAACAGGTTCGTCTGCGCCTGGGTGCCAGCCCGCTGCCGTTCAAGGTAGTGCGCCTGACGGCCGAACGGCCGACGCCCGCCGACGCTGCGGATCACTACCAGGAGCTGGACGGCGTCCTCGAGCGCTGGATGGGCGAGCGCGACTGCAAGATCGTTATCGTGCGCCCCGATCACTACCTGTTCGGTGGCGCCCGCACCAGCGAAGGGGCGCTGGCGCTATTGGAGCGGTGCCTGGAAGCGTTAACCGGTTGAGCGTTGGCGCAACGTGCGGGCTTCCGTCTTCGGCCGCACGTTGCGTTTTTTTTATCCCCCAAAAGCCGCAGGCTTACTGCGCCACCCGCCCTCGCTCACAAGGCTACGGCGGTATTCCCAAAGGCGCTTGACGGCGACGTCACGCCCCTACCCTCGGCCTCACCCGGTCCCTGCCCGCCGCTATCCGCGGCGCAGCAGGCGAGCCGGTCCAGGCAGGCCTGGGGTTCGCCCTATTGCAGCGTCACACCCGCCCCGGGGATCACCTCGCTCACCCGCGCCAAGGTGCCATTGATATGGCGCTTGAGCAGATCGACCGCCTTCTCCGAATCGCGGGCCAGGGCCGCCTCCATCAACTGCTTGTGTTCATCGCCCTTGCGCCGCTCGCTGGTGCGGTGCAACGCGGAAAACCGCCGATAGCGCTCGGCCCGATCGAACAGCGAATCGACCATGCGCAGCAACAGCGGCGACGGGCAGGCGGAAAACAGCGCGAAGTGGAACGCCTTGTGCCGTTGCGCCCAGTCGTCGTCCAGCACCACGGCGGCCTTGCCGAGCTTCTTCTCGATCAGCCCCAGGCGATGGAAGGCCCCGAGCACGTCGGCCTCCCAGGCATCGTCGCCATGCTCGATGGCATCGGCCAGCGCCTCGCTTTCCAGCAGGCAACGCAGGCGGGTGATCTCGCGAAAATCGTCCACCGACAATTTCGTGACCCGAAAGCCCTTGTTCTCGCTGGCCTCGACTATCCCTTCCTGGGCCAGTCGGTTGAGTGCCTCGCGAATCGGCGAGCTGCTCAGTCCGTAGGACTTGGACAGCTCGGCCACCTTGAGTTTTTCCCCGGGTGCGAGTTCGCAGCAGATGATCGATTTCTTCATCTGCTGCAGCGCCACATCGATCAGAGAGCCGCCGTTCGTGTTCAACATGGAATTTCCCGTCCCAATATTGCATTTGCCCGAATTTTATGCGCAAAAACTATTTTGTGCAATTTTTCGAAGTGTTTCCGACATGCCTGCCGTCGACTCAGAGCTTGTGAAGAAATCGAGCGCCGTCGCGAGAGCGTCTCCAGGCGTTCGCAGTAAGCGGGAGTCTCAGTCCAAGCTGAAATAGTTGAGGACCTGCTGCAGTTCCTGGCCCAGCTGCGCCAAGTCATTGCTCGCCGCCATCAGTTGCTGGTTGCAGGCATGCCCCTGTTCCGTGCTGTCGCGCACATTGACCATGCTGCGGCTGACCTCCTCGGCCACCTGGCACTGCTGCTCGGTGGCGGCGGCGATCTGCTGATTCATCGCATGCATGGTCGCCACGTCCTCGGCCACCTGGCTCAAGGCCGCACTGGCCTGGCTGGACAACGCCTGGGCGTGGAGCGACTGCTCGCGCGCCCGGGCGATCTTGCCGAGCGCCTCCTTGCTCTCGTGCTGCAGCGCTTCGATCATCCCGCCAATCTCGCTGGCGGATGCCTGGGTGCGGTTGGCGAGCTGGCGCACCTCGTCCGCCACCACGGAGAAGCCCCGGCCCTGTTCGCCGGCCCTGGCCGCCTCGATCGCCGCATTCAAGGCCAACAGGTTGGTCTGCTCGGCCAGGCCGCGGATCACCTCCAGCACCCGGCTGATGCGGATGCTCTGTTCATCCAGGCTGTGCATGCCCAGGCTCGCCTCTTCCATCTGCGCCGACAGCTGCTGGACCTGCTGCACCACCGCCAGCACATCGCGGCTGCCCGCCGCCGAGCCCTCCTTGGCCGAGCGCGCCGCCTGCAGGGTCTGCTCGGTGCTGCGCGCCACGTCTCCCAGGGTGGCATTCATCTGCAGCATCGCCGTCGCGGTCTTGTCGGTTTCCAGGGATTGATCCTGCGCCCGCTCGGCCGCTTCATCGGTGATCCGAGTCAGGTTGCCGGTGGCCTGGTTGAGCTGGCGGGTGCCACCCTCGATCTTGCCGACGATGCCGCGCAGATTTCCGGTCATCTGCCGCATGGCCTGCATGACTTGGCCCAGCTCGTCCTTGCGGGCGTGCTGCACCTCCAGGTTCAAGTGCCCGAGGGCGACTTGGCTCACCACGCCGGCGGTGTAGCGCAGCGGCGCGACTATCTGCCGGCGGATGACCAGCGCGGCCACCGCGCTCAGCAGCACGGCGAACAGGGTCATGCCGAGCAAGGCGTAGTAGGCCCGTTGGTTTTGGCGCTGCTGGCCGGCGACTATGCCGTGCTGCAAGGCATCGGACTCGCTCAGCATCTGCACGGCAATTGCGTCCATCGCCGCCTCGGCTTGCAGGTTCTGCACGCTGCTGGCGCGAAACTCATCGAACGCCTGGCGGTACTGGGCAAGCGCCTGCATCGCCGATTCCAGTGAGGCGCGCTGCTGCTCGGCCGCTCCGCCGGCCAGCGCCTGGACCGAGGAATTCAGGTCACTCAGCAGCAGCAGCCACTGATCGTAATGGTTCGCGCTCGGCTGCAGACTGAACGCCCACTCGCTGGTGCGCAGCGCCATCAACTTGCGCATCAGCGCGGTGGCGCTGTCGGCCAGGGCCATCGCCCGATCGCTGGCCGTCCCTTCGGCCAATGCCGCATCCAATGCCTCGATGAGGTCCTGCTCGACCACTTCGAATTCGAGGCGCACCGCCTCGGCTTGAGCGCCCATCCGCGTTTGCGTCGCGCTGGCTCGAGCGCGGGTGGCGGCCATTGTCTCGAACTGCGCCAGATAGTCCTGGCTGGCCTGAGTCAGGCGCTGCGAGCCATCGAGCGCTAGGTCGAGGGAGTTGCGGACGGCTCGCAGGGTGGCCAGCACCTCGTCATGCACCGCCGCCTGCCCGCCGGCCTGATAGGCTTTCTCGGCGACCCGGGCCTTGAGAATGCCGGCATGGATATCGGTGATCACCGCCAGGCGGGCTTCGCCGGTCAATACCGACTGCAGGCTGAAGATCGCCGTGCCGGCCAGCAACAGGGTCATGCCGCCCAGCAGGCTGAAGCCCAGGGCCAACAGGGTGCCGATGGACAGCTGCGTTGGTTGCAAGCGTGTCGTTCTCATTGTCGTTCTCCATGACGGCTACGCGAGCCCGCCCACAGACCGCAGCGCGAGCCAGGAGCCCTACCCCTGCAGGTCTGGGGCACAGATGCACCGGCTTGCTGCAGGCGGCCATTGCAGACGAGCCGTGCCGGACATAAAAAAGCCGCCAACGAGGTGGCGGCATAGGTCGCCGGCTTGTGGCCTTTGACTAAGGAGCACGGTGTCGAATAGCTCAAGGCTGGCTGATCGAAACCTCTGCGGTTGGCCGTTTTGGCCCACTCAAGCGTTTTTGCACCAGGCTGGCTATCAGCGCGCCAAGCACACCCAGCGCCGCTGCAGTGGTCAGCTCGATAAAGGTGCCGAGCGTCGGTGGCAGATGCGAGGCGAAGTAACAGACCAGCCCCAGGAACAAGCCCGTCAGGTTGTTGACTATCGGCAGCAGTCCCAGGGACAGCAGCATAAAGGTCGCTACCAGCACCACCGGGGCGATGGTCCACCCGCCCAGATAGGGCGTCAGCGCCGCACTGGCAAAGGCGGCCGCCATACCGATAAGCAGGCCGATAAGCACGCAGGTCAGGTTGATCGCTCCATCGCGCGCAGTGATGCCGCGGCTGAAGAAGGCAATCCAGCCGATGAAGGTAGCCCAGACCGGTACGTCGATCAGCAGTGCACTGATGGTCGCAACCAGAGCGGCCACTGCCGATAAGCCGACAAACGCCTTGAAAGTATCCATGGTCACAGGATTGCGCATGGCTGCCATTACCTCGTTGCCGGTTGCAGGGAAGGAGCAGTTTCAGGCAGCAGCAACCTGGCCAGCGCGGGGGTCAGAATCAGTGCGCCGAGCATGTTCCAGATGAACATGAAGGCCAGCAGAATGCCCATATCCGCCTGGAACTTGATAGGCGACAGCGCCCAGGTCGCCACCGCGATGCCCAGGGTCACGCCGGTCAGCACCACCACCTTGCCGGTGGACAGCAGCGCCTTGTAATAGGCATTCGACAGCGAGGCGCCCAGGCGCAGATTGGCCAGGGTGATGCTGAGGATATACAGCGAGTAATCGACGCCGATGCCCACGCCGAGGGCGATCACCGGCAAGGTCGCGACCTTCAGGCCAATGTCCAGCCCGACCATCAGCGCCTCGCAGAGGATCGAGGTCAACATCAGCGGCAGCACGGTGCAGATCACCGCCCGCCAGGAGCGGAAGGTGATGTAGCACAGCGCGATCACGGCCAGGTAGACCATCAACAGCATCTGCAGGTTGGCGCGCTTGACCACGATGTTGGTGGCGGCCTCGATCCCGGCGTTGCCGGCCGCCGACATGAACTGCAGCGTCTCGCTGTTGTTGGCCGCGGCGAAGCTGTCCACCGCCGCGACCACCCGGCTGAGGGTGTCGGCCTTGTGGTCGGAGAGGAACACGTTGATGGTCAGCAGGTCGCAGTTCTGGTTGAACAGCTCGCGCGGTGCGCGGGTGATGATGGCGTTCAACAGGCCCTGGTTCCGCGGGATTTCGTACCAGGTCAGGCTGCCTTCGTTCATTCCGGCGGCGGCCTGCTTGCTCAGCGCCGCCAGCGAACTGGTGGAGACCACGCCGGGCAGTTGCTGCAGTTGCGCCTCCAGGGCGTCGACCTTGACCAGGGTCTCGTAATTGGCGCAGTAGTACTGCGGGGTCTTGACCATCACCACGTACTTGTCGCTGCTCGAGGAGTAGTTGCTGACCATGAAAGCGTTGTCGCGGTTGTAGCGCGAGTCTTCACGCAGCTCCGGCGCGCCGGGGTTGAGGTCGCCGACCTTGACGTTGAGGCTGATGGCGAACCCCAGCGCGCCGAGCATAGCGGCGAGGATCACCGCGCTGCGTGCCCATTTGCGCTCGGTGAAGCGATCGAGCAGCGCCCACAGCGGGTGGCGGCGGTGCTGCAGGTCGCTCATGGCCAGGCGTTCGGCTTCCGCTTCGCGGCGGGCGGCACTTTTGCTGACGCCGGTATAGGACAGCAGGATCGGCAGCAACACCAGGTTGGTCAGCACCAGCACCATCACGCCCAGGGTCGCGGTGATGGCCAGATCCTGGATTACCGGGATATTGATGATCATCAGCACGGCGAAACCCACCGCATCGGCGACCAGGGCCATCATGCCGGTGAGAAACAGGCGGCGGAAGGTGAAGCGCGCGGCCACCAGTTTGTCCGCGCCGCGGCCGATGTCCTGCATGATGCCGTTCATTTTCTGCGCGCCATGGCTCAGGCCGATGGCGAAGACCAGGAACGGCACCAGGATCGAATAGGGCCCCAGTTGGTAACCCAGCAGCGGCAGCAGGCCGAGTAGCCAGCTCACCGCGATCAACGAGCAGGCCAGCACTAGCAGGGTGCTGCGCACGCAGCGGGTGTACCAGAGCAGGACCAGGCCGCAGATCACCAGGGTGAAGACGAAGAACAGCTGCATCAATTGCAGTCCGTCGATCAGGTCGCCGACCACCTTGGCGAAGCCGGTGATGTGGATCTGGATCCTGTCGCTTTGGTACTTCTGGCGGATCTGCTCGAGCTGATTCGACAGCTCGTGGTAGTCGAGCGGCGTTGCGTCCTGGGCGCTGCTGTCCTGTAGCGGCAGCAGGATCACGCTGGAGCGCATATTGCTCGCGACCAGACGGCCGATCTCGCCGGAGCGCTCGATATTCTGCCGGACCTGATCGATGCTGGCCGGCGAGCCGTCGTAGTCGTCAGGGATCACCGGGCCGCCATCAAAACCCTCTTCGGTGACGCCGATCCAGCGGGTGGCCGGGGTCCACAGCGACTTCATGTAGGGGCGGTCGACGCCGTTGAGCAGAAACAGCTCGTCGCTGATCTTCTTCACCGTTTCCAGGTAGTCGGCGTCGTAGATCGTGCCCTCGCTGGCACGCACGGCCAGGCGCAGGGTATTGCCGCCTTCGCCCAGCTGGCCGCGGTACTTGAAGTAGTTCTCGATGAACGGATGGCCGACCGGAATCATCTTCTCGAAGGCGGCATTCAGGCGCAGGTCCATGGCCTGGATGCCGAGCAGCAGACTGGCGATCAGGCACAGGGTAACCACAAGGCCACGGTGGTTGAACAACAGGCGTTCGACCAAACCTCCGGAGTTCTTGTCGAAAGACAACAGGGTGCTTTCGGTCCCAGGCTGGTGGTGCATCACTTTACTGTTCACTGCCTGGGCTCCGTTGTGTGGATAAATCGGCTAGGCGGGCAAGGCCGTGGCTGCTGGCAACAATCACCTGGCCAGTGGCGCTGCTGGTCAGCCCGGTCAGGTAGGCTGGCTTGGCCAGGGTGGAAGCAACGAAGCTGTGGCCGTGATCGCGGCTGAGCAGCGTGCGGCCGGATTCGTCGACCAGCATCAAGCTGCCATCCGCCAGACGGGCGCCAGCGGTCAGGGTCATAGGCAGGCTGTTGGGCACCACGCGCCAGCTGTCGCCATGGTCTTCGGACAGGTAGGTCTTGCCGCGCAGGCCGAACGCCAGAAGGCCCTGGGCGTCGGTGGCGAGCAGACCGAACAGGGTGCCGTTGGCCGGCGAATCCAGCGCGGCGAAGCGCAGGCCGTGGTCGACCGAGCGCAGCAGCAAGCCCTGCTCCCCGGCGATGAACAGCTCGCCGGCCAGCGCGTGGATATCGTAGAGATGCATGGCGGAGGGGTTGTCGAGCCGGTCGCGGATCGACTGCCAGCTGGCGCCACCATCCCGAGTTTCGAAGGCCAGTCCGTAGGCGCCGAGGATCAGGCCGCGTCGGTCGTCGAAGAAATGCACGGCCAGGAAGGGTTTGTCCGGTCCCTCCTGTAGCAGCAGTTGCGCCGCGTCCAGCTGCTGCTGGCTCTGCTCGCTGGGCTGGGCGTTGTATGCCTGCTGGGCCGCCTCGAGCTCCAGGCGCGCGGCCTGCTCGCCATCCAGCTGTTTGTTCCAGCTCAGGCCGCCGTCCGCCGAATGCAGCACCACGCCGGCGTGGCCAACCGCCCAGCCCTGGGTGGCACTGGGGAAGACCACGCGGGTCAGGGTCACGCTCACCGGCGAAGACACCTGCCGCCATGACTGACCCTCATCCTCGGAAAGCAGAATGAAGCCGCGTTCGCCCACGGCGACCAGCCGCTGGCCAGCCAGCGCCACATCGAGCATGAGCGACTGGCTAGCCAAGGCACTGGGCAGCGATGGCTGTTGGAACAATTGGGTATTCACTTCGGCACCGCTTGCCGCCTGGCCGATCACGCAGGCGTTCAGGCCGAGCGCGAACAGAGTCGCTCGCCTGAGGTTGCGCCATTGCAAAAATCTATGTGCGCGTATTGGCATGACTGTCTACCTCGAAAATCGAAAGGAGAGAGGCGCGGGTGAGCGCGCCTTTCCTTCTGCGCCTGACGCTTAGCGGACCGAACCGGAGGCCACTGCGTTACCGGTGAAGAAGTTTTCCGACTTGCGAGGGATGACCTTGTAGCTTTCGCCGTTGAGCCCCTGCACCACGCTGTAGGTGTTGGCCTGCAGGTTGTAGATGACCACCGGCTTGACCACCACGGCGGGAATCTTCGGCACCGCGAACGGCAGGGTCTGGATCACCCGCCAGAGCTTGCCTTCGGCGTCGTAACCATCCGCCAGGGCGATGGTCCAGCTGTCCTCATCGATGAAGAAGCGGCGCTTGGGCACGGCATGGCGTTTGCCCGGCGCAACCGTGGCTTCGAGCTCCCAGACCCGGTGCAGCTCCCAGCGCATCTTGTCGGAATTGAGGACATTCTCGGTGTAGACAGCGTCGCGCGACTCGGCATGGAACTTGTTGAGGTTGTAGGGGATGTACAGCTCCTTCTTGCCCACCAGCTTCCACTGGTAGCGGTCGGGATGGCCGATGAAGCCATGCACCTCATCGAAGTAGTTGGCCCCGGAGGCGACGAAGTCCGGCGTGTCGTAGCCGACGGTCGGGGCGCGCCTTACCCGGCGCTGGCCAACCAGGTACTGCCAGGCCTCGCGCGGGTTCTTCGAGTCGATGCCGTCATGGGTGACCAGGGATTCGCCGGCCTTGAACGGCGGTTCGCTGGTCAGGAAGCGCAGCTTGGCGTAGTGCCCGGACCATTTGTCGAGGCTGCCATCCTGGTAGTAGTAGGGGTACTGCCAGTTCTCCACGCCGCGGCTGGCCAGGGTGCGCGAGCCGTCCGAGTTGCCGATCATGTTGATGTAACCCATCTCGATCGACTCGGCTTCGACGCGCAGCAGGAAGTTCCACAGCACTTCGTTGCCGTCCTGCGGAATCGGGAACGGGATACCGCCGTAGCAGCCCTCGACGGACAGCCCGCCCTGGGTCAGCTTGCAGTTGCTGGCGTTGGCGTAAGTATTGTCGTAGACCTCTTGCGGGGCCGCGGCGGTGCGATGGGTCGGATAGACATCCAGGTGGAACTTGTCCGGGTACTTGTTCAGCAGCGCCAGGGTGCCTTCGCTCAGCTTGTCGGCGTATTGCGCGGCGTTCTGCGCGGTGATCCGCAGCAGCGGCTGCTCGCCGGGGAAGGGGTCGGCGGGCACGTCGCCGAAGGTGGCGCCAGCCACTTCGCCAGTCAGCCCGCCGGTCCAGGCCGGGATGCTGCCGTCGCTGTTGCCGGCCTTTTCCGCGCCCAGGGGGGTCAGGGTGTCTTTCAGGGCATTGGCTTGGTCGGCGGAAACGGCGGCATGGGCCTGACCGATCGCCAGAGCGAGGGTGAGCGTCGCCGAAACCACGAATGCATAGGTATTCATTATTGTTCTCCTCAGCAAGGCTGGAACTAGAAGGTGCGTTGGATCGAGAAGGCGATGAAATCCCTGTCCTTCAGGGTCTGCTTGTAGGTGTAAGCGTTATGCGAATCGACGATTGGCGCGCCATCGCCGAAGAAGTTGGTGTAGCTGAGCGAGGCGTACCAAGCCTTCTGGTAGTCGGCCTTGAGGCCGATGGTGAAGTCGCCACCATGCTCGGGGCTGAACGCCAGCGGGGTGACCGAGGAGCGACCGTAGGGGGTGTAGCCGACGGTGATCGGAACCTGCAGGTCGACACCAGGCATCACCTGGAAGTACTGCGGTTCGAAGGTGAAGCGCAGCGAGTAGGCATCGCGGGTAGCGTTGGGGTCGAGCTGGTCGGCGTTTTCCTTGACGCTCAGGCGTCGGTTGAACGCCAGTTCACCCACCAACGCCGCGGCATCCCACAGGCTGGAGCCGCCATACAGGTTGACCATCGACACCTGGGCATGCAGCGAGTCGCCGATCGGGTAGGCCGGGTTCGAATCGTTGTCGGCAGCCATGCCGGTCAGCACCACCCCGCCGGTTGCCGCCAACGGCGTATCGACCCGCATCGATACCTCACCGGCGACGTTGGCCTCGCCGATGACGGTGCTGAAGCTGGCGCCATAGACCTTGATGTCCTCGGCGTAGACATTCACGTAGCTGTCGTCGTTACCCGGAATGAACCCCGGACGGAAATAGAAGATCGGCGTCTTGTCATGGTATTTGGCGGCATACAGGCCGAACTCCCAGTCCTCGATGCTGAACTTGAGCTGGGCACCGAACTGCCCGGAATCGCGGGCATCGATGTCGTCGCCATGGATCAGCCGCCCGGTCGGGAAGAACACGCTCTCGGCACCCTCGCCGACGAAATCGCCGTTGCTGAAATAGCTGCCCGCGCCCGGGAGACGGGTCTTGTTCCACTCGAACTGGTAGTAGGCGCCCACGCTGACGGTGTCGCTCAGCTGCCAGTTGACCGAGGCCTGCTCGGTCGGCATGAGGATTTCCTTGAACTGCGAGCCGGGCACCGATTGCAGCTTGATCAGGTCGACGGTCGACTGGGCATTGGCGATGCCGTTGGCGCCGAAGAACAGGCTCTCGCCGTAGATCTGGTTGAACTGGCCCAACCGGGCCGACAGACGCGTCGAGCCGATATCGCGGGCGCCATAGACGAAGGCATCGAGCAGTTCGCCCTTGCGCCCGTGCAGCTTCTCGGTGTCCTCGGTGAACTGGTCGTGGCGCACGCTGAGCTGGTTGGCGGTGGCGGGCGAATCGTTGTCGTTGTCCTCGTTGTAGACCGTGTCGTACCAGGCCGCACCGCTGAGACGGGCGCCGACGTCCTGGTACTTGAGGTCCAGCTCGGAAAGCAGGTCCAGGCGGTTGGAAATCAGGCCGGTGCTGAAGTTGCGGTCGCCATCGTCATTGTTGATCGTGCCTGGGTCACCAGCGAGATTGTCTTCACGGCCTTTGACGCGAAAGGAGTTGCTGTACTTGAGGGTATTGTCCCAGCTCGCGGTTAGGCCCTCGACGCCGGTGTCGAGCTGGAATGCATAGGCATTGAGCGACGTGCACAGGGCCACGGCCGCGCCAATGGAGCTGAGCTTGTACGGCGGAGTTTCCGAGCGGGCCCGGAGTTTTTGCTGCACTTTCATGGAAACCTCTTCTGCTTTTTTGTTGTTGTGACAGCTGGTCTACATCGTGCCGCGGCACGGGATAACGGGTGTACGGGTAGCTGGCTTCCTCTTGCTGCGTTCGGCTGGAGAGTGATGCGGGCTCAGCGGCCTTCGCATCGAGTGAGAAAAGCCAGGCCGGCCGCGGCGATTTGCTCGTCGAACTCGCCTTTCACGCCGCTGACGGCGATGGCGCCGACGACCTGGCCGTCGAACAGGGCCGGCAGGCCGCCGACCATGGGAATGACCCCGGCCAACGAGGCGGCGCCAGTGCGCCCCGCTGCCAGCATCTCTTCGAAGAAACGCGTGGGCCTGCGGGTGATGGCGGCGCTGCGAGCCTTGTCGATGGCGATTTGCGCCGAGGATCTGGAGGCGCCGGCCAGGCGGCGGAAAGCCAGCAGGTAGCCGCCGTCATCGACGATCGCAATGGACACCGCCCAGCCGTTGCGCAGCGCTTCCTCCTCCGCCGCGGCCAGCATGCCGTCCACTTCGCTCAACTCCAGTTCTGGCTTCATACGCATGGCAAGGGTCCTCTGGGGCAGATGGCAAAGCAGTTCGTACGACTTCCAATTTTGTGCACCATTGTATTTTTTGTGCCTTTAATTTTGCTTTATGCACAAAAAGTATTCCCGCTTCCTTGCGAAGTCAAGCGAAAAAGCAACGCTGCGGGGACGAGGGCCGATGTGACTGATTGGCCAATCGGCGGGTGCGGCTCGCCGCACGGCAGCCAGCCGTGGGCGGTGGTCGCGGCGCCTCGTTAGCCATGGGAAGGGCAAGACTTGAGCGCGCGGATCGAGCCGCATTGGCCCAGGGGAGAAGCGCTCGCCCGACCTACCAATTGAAATCGATGTCGGGTGAGCAGCCGCGGCGGCACGGGCGACTACGCGAGCGCCTCATGGCCGCCGACCGCCAGCACGTCCAGGCTCTGCACGCGGGAGCCGCATGGCCTCGTCCCGCGGCCCTTGGCGTCAATTGGCACGCCGCGCATCCAGGCTCAGCGGCCCCGCGCCAAGCGCGGCAACGACCAGCATGCCGCCGACGATGGAGAGGTTCTTCATGAACTTGATCTGCGCCATGTACACCTGGTCGGCCGGCAGGGCCCAGAAGTTGTGGAACAGCAGGTTGGTCAACAGGGTGAACAGCGCCAGGCTCAGTGCCGCCCAGCGCGCCTGCCAGCCCACGGCGAGGGCCAGGGCGGCGAGGACTTCGAAGACGCCGGACAGCACGGCCAAGGGGGTCGCCGCCGGCAACCCGACGCTCGCGATATAGCCAGCGGTGCCGGCGATGTCCGCCAGCTTGTCGATCCCCGCCAGGAGGAACAGCAGTGCCAGCAGCATGCGACCGGCCAGAATCAGTGGTGATTGGAAGGCGTTCATCAATGCGTACTCCGAGAGGTTGGGAAAATGCAAACAAATGCAGACCGCTGAAACCGAGTAGATCCCTCTGCGCTCTAGCCTTCGGAACCGAACTCGACGTACCTCAGGCCCTTCTGCGCCAAGCGCGGGCGCATATCGTTGAGGTCGAGGCTGAGTTCGCCAGCCTCGTAGCGCCGGCGCTTCTCGCCTTCGTCGGTCTCGCGCAACTGTGCGATGGCCAGCACGCGCTCGGCCTGGGCATGCGGCACGACACAGACACCGTCGTCATCGGCGACTATCACGTCCCCCGGATGAATCAACACCCCGCCACAGACCACCGGAACCTGGACGTTGGCCAAGGTTTCCTTGACCGTCCCTTGCGCCGAGATCGCCTTCGACCAGACCGGGAAGCCCATCTCGGTGAGGGTGGCGACATCGCGCACCCCGGCATCGATCACCAACCCCCGCACGCCGCGCGCCTTGAGTGCGGCGCCGAGCAGATCGCCGAAGTAGCCGTCCTCGCAGGGTGAGGTCGGCACCACGACCAGGATATCGCCGGGTCGGGCCTGCTCGACCGCCACGTGGATCATCCAGTTGTCTCCCGGCGCGACTTCGCAGGTCAGGGCGTTGCCGGCGATCTTCGCCGGGCGATAGATAGGCCGCAGGTGAGAAGCCAGCAGCCCTCTGCGCCCCTGCGCCTCATGCACGGTGGCCACACCCACTTCGCCGAGGCCGAGCACCAGCTGCTCGTCCGTTCGCCGCACGTTCGTCACTACGATTGCCATTGCATGCTTCCTGTTGTTGGGCCAGAGGCGGGTGAATGGGGTCGTCCCGCTTTTTTGGAGGTGTCGGAGCTGTCGAGCCGGATGCCAACGGGACCTGACCCGCTACAGGCACCAGGACGCGAGATTCGCCGCCGCAGGACAGAGGCCAGGCTCGGCATTGATCGCGTATCAGCTGCTGCGACATCTGCTACCGATAGTATTAACATACTCAAAAGCATTCAAGTACCACTTGGTATATTTCAGCCGAAACCACTCCTCGCCCCTTCGCGCCCGGCCGTCAGCCGCGCTTGCTCAACGCTTTCAGTGCCTGAATTAACTCGCGCAGCGGCTGGCGCAGACCATCGAACAGCGGGTTGTCGCGTTCGCTGAGCATGACCCCGCCGAGCAGCTTCAACCCCACCGCAGTGGCGGCGGCCGAGTCCGCGTCGAGCCCGCTCGCCTGGCGAACGCGCTCGGTTATCTGCACCAGGTCGTCATGGTTGTGGTGGGTGAATACCAGCGCCGGCGGGGTGTCGCCGCCATTGCTGCCCGCCTCCGGCAGCGGCGTGAGGGTGACTTGGTAGCGGTGGACTCGACTCATCGGCTGCTGACTCCATTGCAGTTATCCATCGATGTTGCCGGGCATGCGCACGCTGCAGGTGCGGACATTGACAATCCCGACTGACGAAATAATACTTTCAAGTATTCGAATACTTAATGGAATGTCAATATCTCGATAGTGCGCAGTGCGCTTGGCGGGCAAGTCGTTCAGGACGCCGCCAGCCCTGTACGCCTGACAGCACGCGTCCCGCTGATTGCCGACCAAAAGACCAAGAGAGTTCCCATGATCATCGACTGCCACTGCCACTACACCACCGAACCGCAACAGCACCACGCCTTCCGCGAGGCGCAAGTCCGCTACGCCCAGGACGGGGCGGGGACAGCGCCCCTCTACCCGGGGATCGGCGACGACGAGATTCGCGCCTCGATCGAAGGCAACCAGCTGCGCCTGCTGCAGCAGCGCGGCATCGACATGAGCATCTTTTCGCCCCGCGCCGCCGGTATGGGCCACCATGTCGGCGACGAGAGCATCAGCCTGGCCTGGACCCGCGCCTGCAACGACCTGATCGCGCGGATAGTCGCGCTGTTTCCGCAGCACTTCTTCGGCGTCTGCCAGTTGCCGCAATCGCCGGGGGTGCCCATCGCCCACTCGATCCACGAGCTGGAGCGCTGCGTCAACGAACTGGGCTTCGTCGGCTGCAACCTCAACCCCGACCCGTCGGGCGGCCACTGGACCGCGCCGCCGCTGACCGACCGCGCCTGGTATCCGTTCTTCGAGAAGATGATCGAACTCGACGTGCCGGCGATGATCCACGTTTCCGGCTCATGCAACGCCTGCTTCCACACCACCGGCGCGCACTACATCAACGCCGACACCACGGCCTTCATGCAGTTGCTGCAGGGTGATCTGTTCAGCGATTTTCCCGAGCTGCGCCTCATCATTCCCCATGGCGGTGGCGCCGTGCCCTACCACTGGGGTCGCTATCGCGGGCTGGCCGACATGCTGAACAAGCCGTCCCTGACCAGCCACGTGATGCAGAATGTGTTCTTCGACACCTGCGTCTACCACCAGCCGGGTATCGACCTGCTGTTCGAGGTGATCGACATCGACAACATCCTGTTCGGCTCGGAGATGATCGGTGCGGTGCGCGGCTTGGACCCCGAAACCGGCCAGCATTTCGACGACACCCGGCGCTATATCGATGCGCTCGCCCTCTCGCCGCAGGACAGGCACCGGGTCTTCGAAGGGAATGCGCGGCGGGTGTATCCGCGCCTCGATGCGCAGCTCAAGGCCCGCGGGCTCTAACAGTGTGCCAATCCTGAAATGTCGGATCACGGTAGGGTGGGTTAGGCGCACGCTGCCAATAGCGACGAACCAGCAAGACCCGTTGCGCCGTAACCCACCATCGGCGCAACGCAGGGATATCGCCTGGTGGGTTACGCGGCGCGCCACGATGGCGGTGCCTGATCGTTCGAAGGTTGGCGCCGCTAACCCCCCTACAGGGGATCGCGGTACATGGGTAAGACCGCGATTAACCGACATTTCAACGTTGTAGTGACGCTAGGTTCTGTTGCCGGAGCGCTTAGCGCCCTGTGGCTGCTCGCCATAGGCGCGCAGCAGCGCGGTCAGGGCCAGCCGGACCAGGTCGCCGGCGGTCGGCCCGGCCTTGAAGCTGGCGGCCGCGCCATAGGTCAGCTCGAAGACGATACCGCCCAGGGCTTCCGGGTCCGCGGGCGCGGCGCCCTCGGGGAACATCCGCAAGAGGATCTCGCCGAGGCGCTGCCATTGGGTCCGGAACAGGGTGGCGTGGCGCTCGCCGAAGGTGGCGTCACGGCGCGCGCGGCGGAACAGCTCGAGCGCGAGCAGGCCCCAACTGGGATCGGTCGAACGCATCAAAGCCCAGTCGCTGATGATCTCGATCATCGCCTGCGGGTCGGCCTCCTCGCCAAGCAGCTCGGCGATTTCCGTCACGTCCTGCAGCGAGTGGGTCTCCAGCAACTCGAGGATGATCTCTTCCTTGCTGTTGAAGTTGGAGTAGAAGGCGCCCTTGCTGAAACCCGCCTCCTCGGCGATGCGATCGACGGAGGCGCTCTCGTAACCCTCGCGCGCCACCACTGCGCGAGCCGACTCCAGCAGCTTGGCCCTGGTCACCGCACGGCTTTGTTCTCTGGTTAGGCGAGCCACCCGTTTCCTCCTTGGATTGCACATGGATACCGTACGCCGCCGCGCGGGAAATCGCGCCAAGCGGCTAGACCTGGCGCATCTTAATCATTTCACCCCAGTACCGAAAGGACGCAGGACGTCGCCCAGAACGGCAGCTATTCCGGCCTTTGCTTCCGGCGGCGCCGGTTGCAGTCGTCGATCCGGAGAACCACGAGGAGAACGGCGACGACCGACGCCTCGGTACGCGGGGTGTCGATTGCCAGCGCTGACTCCTTGCGCAATGGCCCGTGCCTCAGGGCACGATCACATAGTTGCTGAAGCCGCCGTGGCGGGCACCGAGGCCGGAGATCGCCTGGTTGATGTCGTCCAGGCGCGCGACTTCGTGTTCGAGGATGGACAGGTCGATGGTCTTCGAGCGGATCATCTCGACCATGTCGTAACCCTCGCTCGTGGTGAACCAGGCCGAGCCGATAATCTTCATCGAGTTGTCCATCAGCCACTTCATATCGATCGGCAGTTTGCCCACCGTGCCGCCCACGTTGACGATGGTGCCGCCGCGTGCCACGCCGTGCATGGCGTCATCGAACACCTCCAGGGAGACCGCCGCGCCCAGCGTATCCACCATGAAATGCGCACCGCGACCATCGGTGCGGCTGCGAGCCCACTCGGCGATCGAGCCGTCGTCGGTGGAGAACACCTCGATACGCTGCGGCGCCAGGGCCTTCACCCGCTCGAGCAACGCGCGATTGCGCCCGGTCCCGAGGATGCGGCTGGCGCCCATGGCCAGCGCGAACAGCGCGGTCCCCAGCCCCAGGGTGCCCGAGATGCCATTGATGATCAGCGACTTGCCGGCCAGGGGACCGCACTTGCGCAGCGCCGCATAGCCGGTGCCCAGGTAGCCGAGCCGAGCCGCCTCTTCGAACGACATGTTGTCGGCCAGTTTGACGATGGCGTGCTGCGGGGCGGCCATGTACTCGCAGAAGCCGCCGTGCGGATAGAGGTCGTAGATGGTCTGCGACTTGTCCTTCGAGAAGCCGAAGTAGCCGTTGAACACGAAGTAGTCGCAGGCCACGCGGTTGTCCGCCAGGCAGGCCGGGCATGAGCCGCAGGCACGCACCGGGCTCACATAGACCCGGTCGCCCGGCTCCAGGCCGACCACTTGCGCGCCGACTTCGACGATCACTCCGGCCGGGTCGAGGCCGAACACCGCCGGCAACTCGGGTTGCGGCAAGTGCGGACACCAGGTCGGCCAGTTGGCCAGCACATTGCCCAGGTTGGGCACCATGCCGCAGGCCTTGACCTGCACCAGTACGTCGGTGGCCTGTGGCACGGGGCGCGGCAGGGTATCGATGGTCATCGGGGTACCGACCGCGTGCATGCGGGCTGCGCGCATCGTTGGGAGGCTCATGGGTATCTCCTTGCTTGTTGTTTGGGGGCCGAGGGCCGAGCAGCAGGAAGCGAAAAACAATTGACATTCCAACTGGTATGCGAATACTACAAGGCATATGGATCCCGCGCAAGATGCGCTTCCCCGGCCTGTGTTTTGTGATAACTTGTGCACGAAAGCATCATTTGTGCACAAAAATAAAAGGAGACAACCGCGATGACTGCCCCCGCCTATCTGACCAATACCTGGTATGCAGCCGCCTTCAGTGGCGAGCTGAGCACCACGCCGCTGCTGCGCACTCTGCTCGGTGAGCCGGTGGCGCTGTATCGTGGTGTCTCGGGCCGCGCGGCGGCCTTGCACGACCGCTGCCCGCACCGCTTCGCCCCGCTGCACAAAGGCCAGGTGTTTGGCGACGATCTGCGTTGCCCCTATCACGGCCTGCGCTTCGACCCGCAAGGCGCCTGTGTGCACAACCCCATAGGCGAGGGCAAGATCCCCAAGGCGGCCTGCGTGCGCAGCTATCCGCTGCTCGAGCGCGACGGCATCGTGTGGCTGTGGTGGGGCGACCAACCCGCCGACGAGTCCAAGCTGCGGCGCTGGCCGGAGTTCGACGACAGCGAGCGCTACACCTGCGTGCAGGGCTACATCCGGGTCAAGGGCGAGTACCAGCTCATCGCCGACAACCTGCTCGATCTCAGCCATGCCGAGTTCCTGCACCCCTACCTGGCCACCGAAGGTTTCAACCGACGCACCCAGTATTCGATGGAGCAGCAGGGCAACAGGGTAGTGGCGCGCAACTGGCGCCCGAGCGAGCCGATCAGCGGCCTGTTCGCCTTCGCCTACGGCGACGATGCGCCGCCCCATGTGGACCACCTGTCCCTGGTCGAATGGGAAGCCCCCTCGACCCTGCGCCTGGAGATCGGGGTGACTCGTCCGGGCCGGCCGCCCGAGGAAGGGCCTCGCTCCTTCCAGGCCCACCTGATCACCCCGGAGACGGCGCACAGCAGCCACTACTTCTGGAAGTGGGGCCGCGACTTCAAGCTCGAGGACCAGGACTTCTCCACCAAGCTGCAGGCCAGCCTGCAGGCGGCCTTCGAGACCGAAGACGGGCCGATGATCGAAGCCCAGTCCGAGCACATGGGTGGCCAACCGCAGGAGGCGCTCAAGCCCGTGTTGCTGCCCACCGACTCGGCTTCGCTGCGGGCACGGCGCGTGTTGCAGCAGCTCATCGAGCAGCAGGTGGCGCCATGATCGAGGTAGTGGTCAGCCAGCGGCGCAGCGAGGCCGAGGACATCTGCAGCTTCGAGCTGACGGCCGTGGACGGCTCAGCGCTGCCGCCCTTCGAACCCGGGGCACACATCGATGTGCATCTGCCCAACGGCCTGGTCCGCCAGTATTCGCTGTGCCCGGCGGCGGAACAGCTGGGCCGCTACCTGATCGCGGTGCTGCTGGAGCCGGCCTCGCGCGGCGGTTCGGCGGCGGTGCACCGGCTGCAGGTCGGCGATCGGCTGCGCATCGGCGCCCCGCGCAATCATTTCCCGCTGCAGGCCGACGCGCAGCGCTCGGTGCTGCTGGCCGGCGGCATCGGCATCACCCCCTTGCTGGCAATGGCCGAGCACCTGGCGACCCGCGGCGCGGACTACGTCCTGCATTACGGGGCGCGCTCGGCCGGACGCATGGCGTTCCGGGAACGGTTGCGCCAGGCAGCGCTGGCCGCGCAGGTGCACTTGCACCTGGACGATGGCGCGCCCGAGCAGAGGCTGGTGCTGGTTGAAGCGCTGGGCCCGGTCACGCCGGGCACCCACATCTATGTCTGCGGCCCCGGCGGCTTCATGGACTGGGTACTGGACGGCGCACGTCAGGCCGGCTGGCCCGAAGCGCAGCTGCATCGCGAGTACTTCGCCGCCCCCGCCCGCCCCCAGGACGAGGAGGACGCGGCATTCCAGATCCAGATCGGCCCCGGCGGCGCCATCCACACGGTGCCAACCGGACGCAAT
Source organism: Pseudomonas benzenivorans (assembly GCF_900100495.1). GTDB lineage: Bacteria > Pseudomonadota > Gammaproteobacteria > Pseudomonadales > Pseudomonadaceae > Aquipseudomonas > Aquipseudomonas benzenivorans. The sequence goes on along the minus strand of NZ_FNCT01000007.1, from coordinate 237,637 downwards.
GTGATCGAGGTACTGAGCGAGCAAGGCATCGAGATCCCCGTGTCCTGCGAACAAGGCGTCTGCGGGACCTGCGTGACCCGCGTACTCCAGGGCGAGCCCGACCACCGCGACAGCTACCTCACCGAGCAAGAACGCTCGGCCAACAATTGCTTCACCCCGTGCTGCTCCAGGGCGCGCTCGCCACTGCTGGTGCTCGATCTCTGAGCCCTGCCTCCTCGTCCACCGAACCCATTTCAGGATCCTTCCCATGACACTGCAACCCACATCCTCACTCACGCCCCTCAAGCTCGCCGGAGGTGCCCTCGGCTTCAACTGGCTGCCCGTGTTCGTCGCACGTGAACGCGGCATCTTCACGCGCCACGGCCTGGCGGTGGAACTCTGCCGCCTGGGCAGCGTGGACAAGGCAACAGCCGCCGTGCGCAGCGGCGAAGCCGATCTGGCCATCTCGCCCCCCGAAGGCGTGCTGGCCGATGCCGCCGCGGGCGGCAGCCTGCGGCTGATCGGGGCCAACTGCAACTGCCTGCCGCTCACCCTGGTGGCGCGCGCGGGCATCGAGCGCATCGAGGATCTGCAGGGCGCCGTGCTCGGCACCTCGTCGCTCACCGAAGGTACGGCCATCTATACCCGCGAGATGCTCGCCCAACATGGCTTGCAGTACCCGCAGGACTACTCGTTCTCTCTGGCTGGCGTGCACCAGGCGCGCTGGAAGGCGTTGCAGGACGGCAGCATCGATGCCGCCGTACAGCCGCCGCCCTTCAACTTCCTGGCCATCGACGCCGGCTACAGCGACCTCGGCGAGGTCAGCGACTACCTGCCCGAGATCGCCTTCACCGCCCTGCTCGGCCGGCTGGAGTGGGTACAGGCCCACGAGGTCGTGGTGCTGGCCCTGCTGCGTGCGCTGGCCGAGGCCACCGCGCTGGTGTACGACGAGAGCAACGACGCGATGGTGGTGCCGATCATGATGGAGGTGACCCAGTCGGACGCGGCCTACGCGAAGCGGGCGCTCGACTACATGCGTGACAAGTCGGCGTTTGCCCGCTCGCTGGAGATCCCGTCCGCCGCGCTGGACAAGTCGCTGGAGCTGATGGTCAAGGCCGGGCTGCTCGACGCCGCCGCACAGGACAGCGCCCGCCGGGGTTGGGATGGCCGCTGGGCGCAACGTGCCACGCAGGCCGTGCACGCCGAGGAGGCCCTGTGATGGAGGCGCTGAGTCTTGATCCGCTGGCCGTGCTGCGCGTGCTGTGCGGCGTCTGGTTTATACCCCACTGCATCGGCAAGGTCCGCAACATCGGGCCGGCCTCGCAGACCTTCGCCAAGGCCGGCTTGCACCCGGCGCGGGCCTTCGTGGTGCTGACCATCGTCGTCGAAGTGATCGCCGGCCTGGGCCTGGTGCTGAACATCTACCCGCAGGTCGCTGCCGCTCTCGCCGCGGGCGTGCTCGCGGGGGCCAGTTACGCGGTGCTGAAGATCAACGGCTTCAACTGGCGCTGGCAGAAGCAAGGCCCCGAGTTCATGGTTTTCTGGGCCGTCGCGGCGCTGCTGTCGGTGTCCGGCTAACGGGCCCCTGCAGGTTCCGCACTCATACAAATACAAGACGTCCTCCATATCAGGGAGTTGCTCATGATCAAGTCACGCGCCGCCGTCGCGTTCGCGCCCAACCAACCGCTGGAGATCGTCGAGATCGACGTGGCGCCGCCCCAGGCCGGTGAGGTGCTGGTGCGCATCGTCGCCACCGGCGTCTGCCATACCGACGCCTATACGCTCTCCGGCCAAGACAGCGAGGGCGTGTTCCCCTGCGTCCTCGGTCACGAAGGCGGCGGCATTGTCGAAGCAGTCGGCGAGGGTGTCACCTCGCTGCAGGTGGGCGACCACGTCATTCCCCTGTACACGGCCGAATGCCGCCAGTGCAAGTTCTGCACCTCCGGCAAGACCAACCTGTGCCAGGCGGTACGGACCACCCAGGGCAAGGGCCTGATGCCCGACGGCACCACGCGCTTTTCCTACAACGGCCAGCCGATCTACCACTACATGGGCTGCTCGACCTTCTCCGAGTACACCGTGTTGCCGGAGATTTCCCTGGCCAAGATCCCCAAGGAGGCGCCGCTGGACAAGGTCTGCCTGCTCGGCTGCGGGGTGACCACCGGCATCGGTGCGGTACTCAACACCGCCAAAGTCAGCGAGGGCGCCACAGTGGCGATCTTCGGCCTGGGCGGCATCGGCCTGGCGGCGATCATCGGCGCCAAGATGGCCAAGGCCGCGCGGATCATCGCCATCGATATCAACCCGGCCAAGTTCGAGGTGGCCCGCGAATTGGGTGCCACGGAGTTCCTCAACCCGAAAGACCACGCCAAACCGATCCAGGACGTGATAGTCGAGCTGACCGACGGCGGCGTCGACTACAGCTTCGAGTGCATCGGCAACGTGCAACTGATGCGCGCGGCCCTGGAGTGCTGCCACAAGGGCTGGGGCGAGTCGACCATCATCGGCGTGGCGCCCGCCGGCGCCGAGATCAGCACGCGGCCCTTTCAACTGGTCACCGGTCGCGTCTGGCGCGGCTCGGCCTTCGGCGGCGTAAAGGGCCGCAGCGAGCTGCCGAGCTACGTGGAGAAGGCGCAGCAGGGCGAAATCCCGCTCGACACCTTCATCACTCACCGCATGGGGCTGGAACGCATCAACGATGCCTTCGAGCTGATGCACGCCGGACAAAGCATCCGCACCGTCATTCATTTCTGACTTTGCGTGCCGACCTGTGTCGGCCCGTAATTACCGGGCACATGCCCGCCATTCACTAAACCGAGAAAGATATGTCTATCTATACCCACGTTAGCGTTGGCACCAATGACCTCTCCAAGGCCCGCGAGTTCTACGACAAAGTGTTGGCCGAACTGGATTACAAGCGCATTGCCGACCTGAATGACAATGGTTCGATCTGGGGTTACGACTCCCCGGCGTTCTTCGTCCTGAAACCCGCCGATGGCGCGCCGGCCACTGTCGGCAACGGCGTCACCGTCAGCTTCCAGGCGCCGAGCCGTGCCGCTGTCCATGCGTTCCACGAAGTCGCTCTGCGGTTGGGTGCCAAGGACGAAGGCCAACCGGGGCCACGCGGTTGGGCACCCAACGCCTATGCCGCCTATGCCCGGGACCTGGATGGCAACAAGCTGGCGGTCTATTGCTTCGAACCGGCCTGATTGATCCAGGCGATTCGCCTGCGGTCATCTGCACAGAGGAGCTGCGCCTATATCTGCCGATACGCGCGCAGCTCTTCTGCATGACTTGCAGCCTGCAACGCAGATTGCGCCGCACCGGAAGAACCGTAGCGGTGCCGCAGGTTAATCAATCAACCTCCCTTGCCGCAGACACCCCCTATTTCTGGCGTCGAACCTAGCGTGCACAACTCCACTCCCTACTCGGCCGACTGGCCACCGCCGATCCGGGCGCTGAAGCACCGCAACTTTCGCCTGTATTTCATCGGCCATGCCATCTCGACCCTGGGCTCCTGGGTGCAGCAGGTTGCCCTGGCCTGGCTGATCTACCGGCTGACCGGTTCCGCCGCGCTGCTGGGCCTCACCACCTTCGTCGCGCTGGTGCCGCAGTTGCTGCTGGGACCGCTGGCCGGCGCCTGGATCGACCGCCACGACCAACGCCGCTTGCTGATGCTCAGCCAGGGCCTGCTCGGGCTGCAGGCTGTCGCGCTGGCGGTCCTTACCGCGACCGAGTACATCGGCCCGGCGTGGATCATCGCCTGTTCCGCCCTGCTCGGCGTGCTCAATGCGCTGGATACCCCGTTGCGCCAATCGCTACTGAGCCGCTTCGTCGACCAGCGAGAGGATCTGCCCAACGCCCTGGTGCTGAACGCCATGCTGATCAATGCCTCGCGCTTTATCGGCCCGCCACTGGCCGGCCTGCTGCTGGGGATGACCGACGAGGCGGCGTGCTTTGCCCTGAACGCCCTGTCCTATCTGGGCTTGCTGGCCGGGCTGCTGCGCATGCGCATCGCACCCTCGGCACGGGCGCAAGGATCGCTGCGCAGCGTATTCGGCGCCGGGCTGGACTATGTAAGGGACAACCGCGAGGTGCGCCTGCTGCTGATCGGCGTGATGGTGATCAACCTCACCGCCTCCAGCTATGCGGTTTTGCTACCGGTATTCGCCAAGGATGTGTTCGCCGGTCAGGCCAGCCTGCTGGGTTGGCTGTGGGGCGCCGCCGGCTGCGGCGCGCTGTTGGCCGCGGTATTTTTGTCCGTGCACAGGGGCCAGGAGCAGCTGGGCCGAGTCATCTTCCACTCCGCGCTGATCAGCGCCGCGGCCCTGCTGACCTTCGCCCTCAGCACCTGGCTGCCGCTCTCGTTGCTCGCCATGACGATTCTCGGCTTCGGTATTTCCACCAGCAATATCGGCACCAATATCCTGCTGCAGGGACAAACCCCCGAAGGCCTGCGCGGACGCGTGGTCTCGCTCTATACCTCCACCCGCTTCGGCTTCGATGCGATCGGCGGATTGCTCGCCGGGCTACTGGCCGCCCAGGTCGGCGGCCCGGCAGCCTTGGTTGTCGCGGGGGTGATCCTGCTGACTTATTGCCTCTGGCTGATTCGTCGCCGCGAACGCAACATTGCCGGACCTGTTTGATAGCGCCCCCTTGCCGCTGAATGTTGGCGATCAGCCAGGCACAGGCCGCTGTACCCGCCGGTCAGGCCAAGGTCCGGAAACCCCTCAGTCGGGTGGTCGCCACGGTCGACTGCTTCGCCGCGGCCAACCGCAGCGACAGCCTGCAGTTCAGGTCGGCCGCCTCTTCCGGGAGGCAAGCGCTCCGAGCCGGATAGCCTAGCCAGGGCGCAGAGCTCCGAAGCCGGCCCTCACCGTCGTCCTGGCTGCACACCTGGGGCTCGGGGCGCTTTTCCGGCATCGCCCGCGACGCCGAATATGGGGGTCGGGTCTATCGCCCAGGGACAATGCAAGGCGGCGGCAAGCTGAAGCGCTCCGGCCGTGGACCGAATGCAGCGCGGCGGTGGCGCGACGCTTGTCCGCCCGGCGAATGAAGAAACCCGCCGAAGCGGGTTTGGATGAATTCGCCTGGCTCGCGCTACGTCGCCGAATGCAGCTGGACCTCGACTACCTGGTCGGCCCTGGGCGGCTGCGCCACGCCGGTCAATTCGCCGATCAGCTTCCACTGCTGGTCCAGTTCCTCGCTCACCGCCTGCAACCTGACGACCATCCGCGAACCCGCCCCCCGCACCCCGGGATCGCTGCTGCGCAGGAGATCGAAAGACAAGGAGGTCATCGCGGCGGTCAGGTGGGTGATGCTGCGCGAGGTGAGGGTAAGAAGTTCGGTGAGCTGTTGTTCCTTGGCAGTCATGGCGGCCTTCCTTGGCATGCGTAATTACGCGAATGGTAGAGCAAAGCGCAGCGTAGCGAAGACTTCAGAACAGGCGAAGCCGCAGCGGCCGCAAATAATAGCCATATGATATCACTCGCCTCGCCTACAGCCGCAAGCCTCCCGCCCCTCGATCGATCGACAGCTGAGTCCGGGCTTTCGCGACTGCACGAGGGCGGGCCGGAGCCTGCCTCGCATCCTAGCCTCTGCCAGGCAAACGGCCGCCCCAAGTTAAAGCAAATCTGTCTTTTTGGTCAGAAAAAGTGCATGGCGCGCCCCCTGCAAGGACTCCGCTCGCCGCCGATAGCGCCGGGAAACTGCATTCGCCATGCGCCCCGGGCATCCCGGACAGGCTCCTGCGGAAATTGGCTTCGTTCTTGCTCCAGCCCCACAAGCCTGACCAACCAGACAGGTTTAAAAGCATAATTCGGCACACCAGGAGCGCACAACCCGATGAACCCTACCCTCTCTTCGCTGATTCTCGCCGGCGGGCTGCTGGCGGGCGGCCAGGCCGTCGCCGGCGAGCTGCTGCACTGGCAGAACAACAGCCTGACCTACCTCTACGGCCATGATTTCAAGATCGACCCGGAGATCCAGCAGACCGTCACCTTCGAGCACGCCAGCGGCTGGAGCGTCGGCGACCTGTTCTTCTTCGTCGATGGCATCAAGTACAACACCGACGCCAGCAATGGCGCCGGCGATGGCCACACCTTCTACGGCGAGCTGTCGCCGCGCCTGAGCTTCGGCAAGCTGTTCGACGCCAAGCTGGAAGTCGGCCCGCTCAAGGACGTGCTGCTGGCGATGACCTACGAGTTCGGCGAGGACGACGTCGAGTCCTACCTGATCGGCCCCGGCTTCGACCTGGCGCTGCCCGGCTTCGACTACTTCCAGCTCAACACCTACCTGCGCAGCACCGACGGCAAGCGCGACGGCGACGGCGTCTGGCAGATCACCCCGGTGTGGAGCTACACCATCCCGGCGGGCGACTCCGACATCGTCATCGACGGATTCATGGACTGGGTGGTGGACAACGACGACAGCTACCACGCCAACCTGCACTTCAACCCGCAGATCAAGTACGACCTCGGCAAGGCCCTGCGCTGGGGCGAGAAGCAGCTCTACGTGGGCATCGAGTACGACTACTGGAGCGACAAGTACGGCATCGACGACGACAGCTTCCTCGGCGACGAGATCCTCGGCGGCACCGACCAGAACACCGCCAGCCTGCTGCTGAAAGTGCACTTCTGATTCCGCCTCGCCCGCCTGCTCCGGCTCGGCCGGGGCAGGCGCCGCGAGCCCCCCGTCCAAAGACCCGGCAGCCTGCCACCTTTCGCCAATCCCCGGCCGGCCCCGCCTGTGCTTAGCTGATCGGCATACCTCCACCCAAGGATGGCCGATGACCGCTCGAACCCTGCTGCTGACCGCCCTGGCCATGCTCGCCTTCGCCGGCAACTCCCTGCTGTGCCGCCTGGCCCTGCGCGAAACGGCGATCGACGCCGCCAGCTTCACCAGCCTGCGCATCCTCGCCGGCGCGCTGACCCTCTGGCTGCTGCTGCGCCTGCGCCCCGGCCACGCCGCGCTCGCCGGCAGCTGGCCGGCCGCCGCCGCGCTGTTCGCCTACGCCGCGGCGTTCTCCTTCGCCTACCTGAGCCTGGACGCCGGGGTCGGCGCGCTGCTGCTGTTCGGCGCGGTGCAGCTCAGCATGATCGCCTGGGGCCTGTACCGCGGCGAACGCTTCAACCTGACGGCCAGCAGCGGCCTGCTGCTGGCCCTCGGCGGCCTGCTCGCCCTGCTGCTGCCCGGCGCCACCGCCCCGGCGCTGGGCGGCGCGCTGCTGATGCTGCTGGCCGGCGTGGCCTGGGGGATCTATTCGCTGCTCGGCCGCGGCGTCGGCGACCCGCTGGCCGCCACCGCCGGCAACTTCCTGCGCGGCGTGCCGCTGGCCCTGCTGGTCAGCGCGCTGCTGCTCGGCCGCGCCGACTGGGATGGGCCGGGGCTGGTCTACGCCCTGCTCTCCGGCGCGCTCACCTCGGGGATCGGCTACGCCATCTGGTACACCGCCCTGCGCGGCCTGCAGGCCTTCCAGGCGGCGACCGTACAACTCAGCGTGCCGATCCTCGCCGCCCTGGCCGGCAGCCTGCTGCTCGGCGAGGCCCTGAGCCTGCGCCTGCTGTTGAGCGCGGCGGCCGTGCTCGGCGGCATCGCCCTGGTGCTGGGCGCCAAGCAGCGCGGCTAACCACCGCAAAACGCCGGTTGGCGCTGGCCAAACCCGCCGCCTCAGGGTCTCCTATCCTGTACTCAGAGCCCGCAACGGAACGCCAGACCATGCCCGCCACCCTCCGCGCACTCACCCGCCCCCTGCTCTTCGGCCTGCTGGCCCTCGTCCTGGCGGCCTGCAGCGCCCTGCCCCCACGCGACCCGCTGCGCATCGAGCTGGTCGGCCTGGAGCCATTGCCGGGCCAGGGCCTGGAGGTGCGCTTCGCGGTGAAGCTGCGGGTGCAGAACCCCAACGACAGCGCCGTCGAGTTCGACGGCGTGGCGCTGGAGCTGGAGGTCAACGACCAGCCGCTGGCCAGCGGAGTGAGCGACCAGAGCGGGCGGGTGCCGCGCTTCGGCGAAACCCTGATCAGCGTGCCGGTGAGCATCTCCGCCTTCTCCGCCATGCGCCAGGCCTGGGGCGTCGCCGGCTACCAGGCCGGCCAGGGCCTGCCCTATGTGCTGCGCGGCAAGCTGGCCGGCGGGCTGTTCGGCACCCGCTACTTCAGCGATGCCGGCACCCTGGATTGGCCGCAGCCGCCGTCCGGCCAGGCGCCGCAGCGATGATCGGCCCGCGAGTCCGCCATGCCTAGCAGCGCCATCGCCCGGCAAACCGCCGCCCGCCTGCGCGCCCTGCAGCAGCAGGGCTTCGTGCTGCTGCCCGGGGTGCTCGACGCGCGCCAGATCGCCGAACTGCATGCCGCCACCGACCGCCTCGAACCGCAGCACTGGGACTACAGCGGCCTGGTCGACCACTACAAATGCGTGTTCAACCGCGACCCGCTGTGGCTGCCCTACCTCGACCAGCCGGGGGTGATCGAGCTGGCCGAGGCCGCCCTCGGCGCGGACTGCCACGTGATCGGCCAGACCGCCTGGCGCAGCCACCCCGGCTTCGTCGGCGCCGAACTGCACCTGGATTACCTGGTGCTGGAGTTGCCGCCGGCGCTGCTCGCCGACCCGGCCTTCGAGCTGCCCATGCAGATCTGCACCGCGCACTTCTACCTCGACGACATCGACCAGGACCTCTGCCCGACCCTGGTGATCCCCGGCAGCCACCGCGCCGGACGCAAGCCGCTGGCGGGCGAGCGCCAGTGGCAGGGTGTGCCGGCGCAGGCGGTGCTGTGCCGCGCCGGCGACGTGCTGTTCTTTCGCAGCGAGCTGTGGCATGCCGGCAGCCGCAACCGCACGGCGGACCGCACGCGCTACCTGCTGCAGGTGCACTACGGCCGGCGCATGGTCGCGCAGAAGTTCTCGCCCTACCTGAGCTGGCGCTTCGACCCCGCGGTGCTCGCCGCCTGCACGCCGCGGCAGCGCCGGCTGCTCGGCGAGCACGAAGAAGCGGAATACGACTGACGCGCCCCGCCGCAGGTAGCACTCCCCGCACCATGGCCGCGAAGGCTTTACACAGTTTTTACATCGCCCGCTTGAGACATTTCGTTCGGCCAGCGGTCGTAGTTTCTAGCCGGCCCATGCCGGCAATCTTATGGAGACCCGATCATGCTTAAGCGTATTCCTCTAGTCGTTGCGCTCGTCGCCTGCCTGGCGCTGGCCGGCCAGGCGACAGCCTATGCCTCCGAGCGCAATGCGGCGATTGCCGGCGCGGTAGTCGGGGCCGTCGTCGGCGGCGCCATCGTGGCCAACAGCCGCTACGCCCCTGAACCGGTATACGTCGAGATGGCCCCGCCGCCGCCGCGCGTCGTCTACTACGAACCGGAGCCGGTGTACTACCAGCCCTACCCGGTGGTGGTCGAGCGGCACTACTACGGTCACCGGCACAAGCACCGCCATCACCACCGCAGGCACCACCACGACCACGACGGCTACTACGGACCGCGCTGGTAAGTGTCACCCTACAAGCCCCGCCCAGCGCGGGGCTTGTCGCATCTGGATGGCGGTGCCGGGCAGCCCTGCGCAGCCTGCGCCCGCTGGGGCTGAAGGTGGCCGCGCCACCCATCGGCGGCGCAGGACTTTCGGCGCGAATCGGGGTCAAAATCTGCATGAGGTGCATGCCGATCAATAGAGGAGGCGCGATCATGCTCGGCCGCATTCCCTTACTCGTCGCACTGCTAGCCAGCCTGGCGCTGGCCGGCCAGGCCTCGGCGCATGGCCGCGATGCCGTTATCAACGGGGTGGTGATCGGCGGCTCGATTGCCGTGCATGGCCGCTACGGCCACGTGCCGGTGTCCGTCGAGATCGGCACACCGCCACCGCGCGTCGTCTACTACGAACCCTATCCGCGCTACTACCACCCGCCGGTGTACTACCAGCCCTATCCGGTGGTGATCACGCCGCACTACAAGTACAAGTCGCGCTACCACCGGCATCACTACCGCAAGCATCCGCATCACCGCGGTTACTACGCCGCGCCACGCTGGTAACTACGCCCAGCAGCCCCGCCCTGCGCGGGGCTGTGCAGGCCAAGCGGCAGGCCTTGTGGCCGAGCCGAAGAGCGCCGGCAAGCAGGACAAACGCTAAAAGCCGTCAAAACCTTATACAATCTGCGGTTTTTAGCCTTCCCGAACCTGAGGACCCGCCGTGAGCACCCTGCCACCCTGCCCAAAATGCAACTCCGAATACACTTACGAAGACGGCCAGATGCTGGTCTGCCCGGAATGCGCCCATGAATGGTCCGCCACCGCCGAAGCCGAGGCCACCGGCGAAGGCGACAAGGTGATCAAGGACTCGGTCGGCAACGTGCTGCAGGATGGCGACACCATCACCGTGATCAAGGACCTCAAGGTCAAGGGCTCGTCCCTGGTGGTCAAGGTCGGCACCAAGGTCAAGGGCATCCGCCTGTGCGACGGCGACCACGACATCGACTGCAAGATCGACGGCATCGGCGCGATGAAACTCAAGTCCGAGTTCGTCCGCAAGGTCTGACCGAGCGAGCGTTCCCACGCCCCGTGGGAACGCTACCCCCGCCCGGTAGGGTGCGCGGGCCGCCTAGGCCGTGCGCACCGCCCAGCCCCCTGAATCGCCCCTCCCCACAAAACCCCAAAAAACCTCGTCCTAGAGCATCTGCAGGCCCCTAGCCAGCTCCTCCGGCGACTACCATGCGCGGCTTTTTTTGCCGCGAGTCGTCCATGCCCCGCCTGATCGCCCTGCTCTGCCTGCTGTTCGCCCTGCCCGCCCATGCCGATGCCCCACAGAACTTCGCCGCCGCCAAGAAGATCGCCTGGCGGCTCTACGCCGAGCAGCCGCGGACCTTCTATTGCGGCTGCCGCTACCAGGGCAACCGCGTCGACCTGGCCAGTTGCGGCTACACCCCGCGCAAGCAGCTGCGGCGCGCCCAGCGCCTGGAATGGGAGCATGTGGTGCCGGCCTGGGTGATCGGCCACCAGCGCCAATGCTGGCAACGCGGCGGCCGCCCGAGCTGCAGCCGCAGCGACCCGCTGTTCAAGGCCGCCGAAGCCGACCTGCACAACCTGGTGCCGAGCATCGGCGAACTGAACGGCGACCGCTCCAACTTCGCCCTCGGCATGCTCAGCGGCAGCCCCACGCAATACGGCGCCTGCCCGATGCGGGTCGACTTCAAGCAGAAAACCGCCATGCCGCCCGAGCGGGTGCGCGGCGTCGCGGCGCGCATCTACCTGTACATGGCCGACCGCTACCGGCTGCGCCTGTCCAAGCAGGACCGGCGCACCTACGAAGCCTGGAATCGGCTGTACCCGGTCAACGAGTGGGAGCGTTGGCGCAACCAGAAGGTCGGCTGCGTGATGGGCCACGGCAACCCCTATGTCGGCGCCTTCCAGCCCGAGCGCTGCGGCCCGCTGCGCCGCGCCGGGGAGGCCCGACGCAGTAACGGCTGAGCACCGTCCTCAAGGCTGCAACTGTTGCAGGTAGACGGCCAAGGCGGCGATCTGCGCGTCGCTGAAGTCGGCGGCGATCGACATCATCACCGAGCCGGCGCGGCTCGGGTCCTTGTCGCGAAAACGGGTCAGCGCCCTGCGCAGGTACTCGGCCGGCTGGCCGGCCAGCCGCGGGGTGGTGTCGCGGCCCTCGGCGTTGACCCCGTGGCAGCCGGTGCAGATGGTCTTGAACAGCACCTCGCCTTGCTGGCGCAGCGCCGGGTCGACCGGCTCGCTATGCGCCAGCAGCTTCTGCTGGCCGAAGTAGATGGCCACGTTGACCCGCTCCTCCAGGCTCAGGTTCGGCGCCAGCTGCGACATCACGTAGTCCTTGCGCTCGCCGCTGGCGAACTTCTCGAAGGCGTTGAACAGGTATACCGGGTTCTGCTCGGCCAGGTTGGGAATGTGCGGGCGCTTGCTGTTGCCGTTCTCGCCGTGGCAGTTGCCGCAGAAGCGGATGCGCTCCTGGCCGGCGGCGTAGGCCTGCTGGCGCAACAGCGGGTCGGCGTTGAGCTGGTTGAAACGCTGCAGCGCCTGCTCATCGGCCTGGGCCAGGCTGGCGACACAACTGAACAGCAGAAGCACAAGCACACGCATGGCTGGGATCCTGTTTCTGGTTTTTCTCGGTACGGCGGGCAGTTCAGAGCGCGACTATAAGCAGCCGCGCCCGGCCAGACCCCGGCGCAGGTCAAGCAAATCGCAGATTGTCGGCAGCCGGCGCGAGTGCGAGCGGTTGCCTATGGCGCCGTGCCACTTATCCGCAGTATGTTCAGGGCACGCCCACGCAAGGATGAGCCCATGGCCGTCAAGCCCACTCCCAGCCGCCAGCAGAAGCTCCTCGCCGTGCTGATCGACGCCGACAACGCCTCCGCCGCCATCGTCGAAGGCCTGTTCGAGGAAATCGCCAAGTTCGGCGTGGCCAGCGTCAAGCGCATCTACGGCGACTGGACCCTGCCCAACCTCGGCAAGTGGAAGCAGGTGCTGCTCGACCACAGCATCCAGCCGATCCAGCAGTTCGCCTACACCCGCGGCAAGAACGCCACCGACAGCGCGCTGATCATCGACGCCATGGACCTGCTCTACACCCGACGCTTCGACGGCTTCTGCCTGGTCTCCAGCGACAGCGACTTCACCCGCCTGGCCGCCCGCCTGCGCGAGGAAGGCCTGACCGTCTACGGCTTCGGCGAGGAGAAGACGCCCTCGCCGTTCGTCTCCGCCTGCGACAAGTTCATCTACACCGAACTGCTGCGCGCCGCCGCCAGCGAACCCCAGGCCGAGCCGGCCGTCGGCGGCGACAAGCCGGCGGCCAGCGCGCCGAGCGAGCAACCCGGCGAACCGGCCAAGGCGGCAGACAAGCCGAAAGTGCAGAAGGTGCCGGTGGACTTCATCGCCAAGGTGATCGACGACAGCGCCGACGACGACGGCTGGATCCAGCTCGGCCTGCTTGGCTCGAATATCAGCAAACTGCGTCCGGCCTTCGATGCGCGGCTGTATGGCTTCAAGAAGCTCAGCGATTTGATCAAGGGGCATCCCAAGCGCTTCGAGTTGCAGGTGCGGGGGAGCAGTGCGACGGGGGGAGAGGCGTTGTATGTGAGGAATCGGAAGACGGGGAAGTAGCAAAGAGCATTGATGAGTAACGCTTCGTATTCAACCAAACCACGACTTTTCCATCTTCATTTATTGCTGGCTGCATTTGACCACTTCATTGCTGCCTCCTAGTATCACTTTGACTTCATTGCGCGAGCTAAAGGGGCAGTGCCTATGTGCAGAGTGGCTATTGTTTTGCTGTCTATTTTGGCGCTATCCGGTTGTTCAGTGAACAAACCCTTTTACGCGACTGGCGGAAGTCGTGCTGACGGCACTGTGGATATGGCCTATGACACTGCCTACTTGGAAATGCCGGTTGTAAATCACAATCAAGCAAAAAATATTGCAGTCCAAAAATGCCGGGTTTGGGGCTATAAGGATGCAGAGCCATTCGGCGGACAGGTAGAAAACTGTTATCAGCGTAATGGATATGGTAATTGCCTGCGCGGCCAAGTAATTGTTAAATATCAATGCTTAGGGAATTTGGATGCCGCCCGGCCAACCGTCGCGCCTTCACCTCAGGCCCCAGCCGCAACCCCGATTCCAGCGCAAATGTCGAAAGAACAGTACAAGCAGATGCAGATAGAGGAGTTAATGAAAAAGAACATCCCCTATGAGGAATATGCTCGCCAATACGACAGCATCATGGCCCAGTAGTCTTCAATCAATCATTCCCTTGCTCCGGGACAAAAATGCAAGCTCGTAGGATGGGTTGAGCGCAGCGATACCCATCAACTACTCGACAAACAGCCTGCCCAACATCAGGCGCTAATCCGCCGCATTGCCATTGGCTTCAACTACTGGTTTCGCCCTTACGGCGAGTTACTTTCTCTTTGCTCGCGCGAAAGAGAAAGTAACCAAAGAGAAAGCGCGCCCGGCATACGGGTTTCGCTGCGCGAAACTTCCCTCGTTCCGGCGCTGCTCCGAGGGTCGTCACGAAGGGCCATCCCTGGCCCATCGCTCCTCGTTTGGCATCCATGCCAAACGCCCCTCTCCACAGCACCTCCACTCGGCCTCCTGACGGGATCGGGGACCGCGTCGTCTGGGCGATTTGTGCAATCAACAGCGAAAGAGCTCCGAACGTGCCCACGCTGGAGAGTAGGCACGATCACAAACCAGCACCGCCCACGCTTCGCGTGGGCGGTGCTGGTTTGCTGTGTTTGGTAACCCTGCGTAGAACGACCAGGCGACGCCAAACGCTCCTTCAGGAGGCCGAACGCAATCGTTGCGGAGAGGGTTGAGCGGCATGGATGCCGCGAGAGCCGCGATGTGCCAAGGATGGCCCTTCGCGGCGGGCCTTCGGAGCAATGATGGAGTGAGGGTAGTCGAGCGCAGCGAGACCCGGATGCAGGGGCAAGCGTTTTTGGTTACTTTTTTGGCGACTGCAAAAAGTGACTCGCCGTAAGGGCGAAACCATTAATCACGCGCAACGCAAAAGCGGCGGGTACATACACATCTCCAATAACCCATAGGCCACAAACGCAAAGGCCAGTCGAGAGACTGGCCTTTGCGTGTACCGCCCTACCCGCTCTTACCCGTTGCTGGGGAAGGCGAACTGCGCCGCCTCATGGCTGGCCCGCTGCGGCCAGCGCTGGGTGATGGCCTTCTTGCGGGTGTAGAAGCGCACGCCGTCCGGGCCGTAGGCGTGCAGGTCGCCGAACAGCGAGCGCTTCCAGCCGCCGAAGCTGTGGTAGCTGACCGGCACCGGCAGCGGCACGTTGACGCCGACCATGCCGACTTCGATCTCATCGCAGAACAGCCGCGCCGACTCGCCGTCGCGGGTGAAGATGCAGGTGCCGTTGCCGTACTCGTGCTCGTTGATCAGCTGCATCGCGTCCTCGAGGCTGTTGACGCGGACGATGCACAGCACCGGGCCGAAGATTTCGTCGGTGTAGATGCTCATCTGCGGGGTCACCTTGTCGAACAGGGTGCCGCCGACGAAGTAGCCGTCCTCGTTGCCCGCCACCACCAGGTCGCGGCCGTCGACCACCAGGCTGGCGCCCTGGGCGACGCCGGCGTCGATGTAGCCCTTGACCTTGTCGCGGGCGGCGGCGGTGACCAGCGGGCCCATGTCCAGGCCGCAGGAAGTGCCGGCACCGATCTTCAGGCCCTTGATCTGCGGCACCAGCTTCTCGACCAGGGCATCGGCGACCTGCTCGCCGACGCACACGGCCACCGAGATGGCCATGCAGCGCTCGCCGCAGGAGCCGTAGGCCGCGCCCATCAGCGCGCTGACCGCGTTGTCGAGGTCTGCATCGGGCATCAGCACGGCGTGGTTCTTCGCCCCGCCGAGGGCCTGCACGCGCTTGCCGCGCTTGGTGCCTTCGCTGTAGATGTACTCGGCGATCGGCGTCGAGCCGACGAAGCTCAGGGCCTTGACCTCGGGTGCCTCGATCAGCGCATCGACCGCTTGCTTGTCGCCGTGCACCACGTTGAGCACGCCCTTGGGCAGGCCGGCCTCCTGCAGCAGCTCGGCGATGTACAGGGTCGAGCTGGGGTCGCGCTCGGACGGCTTGAGGATGAAGCAGTTGCCGCAGACGATGGCCAGCGGATACATCCACAACGGCACCATGGCCGGGAAGTTGAACGGGGTGATCCCGGCGACCACGCCGAGCGGCTGCAGGTCGCTCCAGGCGTCGATGTTCGGGCCGACGTTGCGGTTGTATTCGCCCTTGAGGAGCTGCGGCGCGCCGCAGGCGAACTCGACGTTCTCGATGCCGCGCTTGAGCTCGCCGGCGGCGTCTTCCAGGGTCTTGCCGTGTTCTTCGCTGATCAGCTGGGCGATGGTCGCCTCGTGCTGCTCGAGCAGTTGCTTGAAGCGGAACATCACCTGGGCGCGCTTGGCCGGCGGGGTGGTGCGCCAGGCCGGGAACGCGGCCTTGGCGGCGTCGATGGCCTGCTGCACGGTGGCGCGGTCGGCCAGGGCGACCCGCTTGCTGGCCTCGCCGGTGGAGGGGTTGAAGACGTCGGCGTGGCGGCCGGTGCCGGCAACGCGTTCGCCGTTGATCAGGTGGGATACGACTGTCATGGGAAATCTCCGGTTCTGTGGGGGGGATGACGCTGGGTCATCCGCCTTGGATCTGTGGTTTGGCTTGGGGGCGGTGTTGAACCGGCCCCTCACCCCTAGCCCCTCTCCCGGGGGGAGAGGGGAACTGTCGGCGTCAATCCAACGAATTGAGGGCGTCGCCGACGGCGCTGAAGACGCGCTCGAGGTCTTCCATTTTGGCGTTGAAGGTCGGCCCGAATTGCAGGGTGTCGCCGCCGAAGCGCACGTAGAAGCCGGCCTGCCACAGCGCCATGCCGGCCTCGAACGGGCGGATCACCGGGTCGCCGTCGCGCGCGGCCAGCTGGATGGCGCCGGCCAGGCCGCAGTTGCGGATGTCGACGATGTGCTTGGCGCCGCGCAGGCCGTGCAGGGCGTTGGCGAACTGCGGGGCCAGCTCGGCGGACTGCTGGACCAGGTTCTCCCGCTGGAGCAGCTCCAGCGAGGCCAGGCCGGCGGCGCAGGCCACCGGGTGGGCCGAGTAGGTGTAGCCGTGGGTGAACTCGACCATATGCTCGGGCGTAGGCTGCTGCATGAAGGTCTGGTAGATCTCGCTGCTGGCGATCACCGCGCCCAGGGGTACGGCGCCGTTGGTGATCTGCTTGGCGGCGTTGATGATGTCCGGGGTCACCCCGAAGTACTCGGCGCCGCTCCATTTGCCCATCCGCCCAAATGCCGTGATCACCTCGTCGAAGATCAGCAGGATATTGTGCTGGCTGCAGATCTCGCGCAGGCGCTGCAGGTAGCCCACCGGCGGCACTATCACGCCGGCCGAGCCGGACATCGGCTCGACTATCACCGCGGCGATGTTCGAGGCGTCGTGCAGTTCGATCAGCTTGAGCAGCTCGTTGGCCAGCTCGACACCGCCGGTCGCGGCCATGCCCTGGGTGTAGGCCAGGTGCGGCTGCAGGGTGTGCGGCAGGTGGTCGACGTCCATCAGCTGGCCGTACATCTTGCGGTTGCCGCCGATGCCGCCCAGGGACGTACCGGCGATATTGACCCCGTGGTAGCCACGGGCGCGGCCGATGAACTTGGTCTTGGCCGACTGGCCCTTGAGGCGCCAGTAGGCCTTGGCCATTTTCACCGCGGTGTCGGCGCACTCGGAGCCGGAGCCGGTGAAGAACACGTGGTTGAGCTCGCCCGGCATCAGGTCGGCGATCTGCTCGGCCAGCTGGAAGGCCAGCGGGTGGCCGTACTGGAAGGCCGGCGAGTAGTCGAGGGTGCCGAGTTGCTTGGCCACCGCCTCCTGGATTTCCTTGCGGGTGTGGCCGGCGCCGCAGGTCCACAGGCCCGACAGGCTGTCGTAAATCTTGCGACCGCGATCGTCGGTGAGCCAGCTGCCGGAGGCCGAGACGATCAGGCGCGGGTCGCGCTGGAACTGGCGGTTGGCGGAGAACGGCATCCAGTGGGCGTCCAGCTTGAGCTGGCTGGCCAGGGACGGGGTGGCGGTCTGTGGCAGGTTCATCGGGTGGCCTCGCGTATGGGCAACTTGATCAGTTTAGGTACCGTGGGAGGGGCTTTAGCCGCGATGGGCCACACGGCCCGCAAAGCTGTCGCGGCTAAAGCCCCTCCCACAGAAACAAGCGAATCTGTTGCGAACACGGTGCCACGGGCATACAGTCAGTAAAACCGTACTCTTCTTATCTTCAGTTAAGCGGTTACTAAACAATGAGCACACGCCGCCCGGAACCCCTGGCCCAGGTCAGCGACTTCGATATCCGCCTGCTCAAGCTGTTTCGCAGCGTGGTCGAATGCGGCGGTTTCTCCGCCGCCGAGAGCGTGCTGGGGATCGGCCGTTCGGCGATCAGCCAGCAGATGAGCGACCTCGAACAGCGCCTCGGCCTGCGCCTGTGCCAGCGCGGCCGCGCGGGGTTTGCCCTGACCGAGGAAGGCCGCGAGGTGTACCAGTCGACCCAGCAGCTGCTGGCCGCGCTGGAGAGTTTTCGCACCGAGGTCAACGGCCTGCATCAGCACCTGCGCGGCGAGCTGAACATCGGCCTCACCGACAACCTGGTGACGGTGCCGCACATGCGCATCACCCACGCCCTGGCGCGGCTCAAGGCGCTGGGGCCGGAGGTGCGCATCCATATCCGCATGACCCCGCCGAGCGAGGTCGAGCAGGGCGTGCTCGACGGCCGCCTGCACATCGGCGTGGTGCCGCAGGCCGGCGCCCTGTCCGGGCTGGACTACCAGGCGCTGTACGACGAGCGCTCGCTGCTCTACTGCGCGGTCGGCCACCCGCTGTTCTATGTCGACGACCAGCAACTGGACGACCAGCGGCTGAACGCCCAGGACGCCATCGCGCCGACCTTCCGCCTGCCGCCGGAGGTGCAGAGCCACTACCAGGCGCTCAACTGCACTGCCAGCGCCTCGGACCGCGAGGGCATGGCCTTCCTGATCCTCACCGGGCGCTATATCGGCTACCTGCCCGACCACTACGCCGCGGCCTGGGTGCAGCAGGGCCGCCTGCGCGCGCTGAAGCCTGCGAGCCGCTTCTACGATCTCAGCCTGGCCTCGGTGACGCGCAAGGGTCGCCGCCCGCACCTGGTGCTGGAGAGCTTTCTCGAGGCGCTGGCGGCCAGCTGATGATTGGCGTTTGCGGTCGCCTGTTCAGTAGCAAAAAGCATCGCGGGCATGGGCTGGGCGCCCCCGCCGCTCCTACAGCTTGCGCGAAACATAGTGTCTACAAGGCCCGCGCACCGCTGTTGTAGGAGCGGACCTGGCCGCGAAGCCTGATCGACATACCAGGTCACAACTGGCTGGGCGCGGCCGGCCAAGCGCCGCGGTTACACGGACGCTGCAGCGGCGGCCTATTCTTGTTCGAGTGGCCGCGCCCTGCCCAGCGCAGTGCTACACAGGAGAACCGCCCATGCCCAGCCGCCGTCACTTCATCCAGCGCGGCGCCGCCCTGCTCGGCCTCGCCGCCGCGGCGCCGTGGTTGCCGCGCGGCGCCTTCGCCCAGGATCCCGGCCAACTGCTGCAACGCGCCATTCCCGGCAGCGGCGAGCTGCTCCCGGTGATCGGCCTGGGCACCTCGCGCACCTTCGACGTGCGCCTGAACGAGGCCAACCTGGCGCCGCTGGAAGAGGTGATGCGCACCTTCATCAACGGCGGCGCCCGCCTGCTCGACAGCGCCCCCAGCTACGGCAACGCCGAGGCGGTCAGCGGCGAGTTGCTCCGGCGCACCGGCACCCAGGGCAAGGCCTTCCTCGCCAGCAAGGTCTCGGCCCACGGCCGCGAGCGCGGCCTGGCACAGTTCGAGGCCAGCCTGCGCGCCCTGCAGAGCGACCAGCTCGACCTGCTGCAGGTGCACAACCTGCAGGACACCCGCAGCCAGCTGGCGCTGCTGCGCGAGCTGAAGGAGCAGGGCCGGCTGCGCTACATCGGCATCACCCACTACCGCGAGGCGGCCCACGACGAGCTGCTCGCGGTGCTGGCCAAGGAGCCGGTGGATTTCGTCCAGTTCAACTATTCGGTGGCCGAGCGCAACGCCGAGAAGCGCCTGCTGCCCTACTGCGCCGACCACGGCATCGCCACCCTGATCAACCGGCCGTTCCTGCGCGGCCAGCTGTTCGCCCGGGTCGCGGGCAAGCCGCTGCCGGACTGGGCGCTCGAGGTCGACGCCAGCTCCTGGGCGCAGCTGCTGCTCAAGTTCATCCTCGCCCACCCGGCGGTGACCGTGGCGATCCCGGCCACCTCCAAGGCGCGCTACATGGCCGACAACCTCAAGGCCGGCCACGGTCGCCTGCCGGATGCGGCGCTGCGCGAGCGGATCGTGCGGGCGTTCGGCTGAATCGCGGCCGATGCTTTTCGTAGGAGCGGGGGGGACGCCCAGTTCCATGCCCGCGAAGCTTCTGCTCGAAGAGCTTCGCGGGCATGGCCCGCTCCTACCAGATAGGTATCCAGCCGCATAGATGGGAACAGCCATGCCCCCAGCCCAACGCCTGGCCAGTGCGATCAACGCCAACCCCGCCGAACTGCGCGCGGCGCTCTACGGCTTCGCCCTGTTCTTCTGCCTGTTCGCCGGCTACTTCATGCTGCGGCCGATCCGCGAGGCGATGGGCATCCGCGGTGGCGTGGAAAACCTGCAGTGGCTGTTCAGCGCCACCTTCGTCGTCATGCTCGGCGCCGTGCCGCTGTTCGCCTGGCTCAATTCGCGGGTGCCGCGGGCGCGCTATGTCGACTGGGTGTACGGCTTCTTCATCCTCAACCTGCTGGCCTTCGCCGCGCTGTTCAGCCAGGCCGACGCGGTCTGGCTGGCCCGGCTGTTCTACGTGTGGCTGTCGGTCTACAACCTGTTCGTGGTCTCGGTGGCCTGGAGCCTGATGGCCGATGTGTTCGACGCCGCCCAGGCGCGCCGGCTGTTCGCCTTCATCGCCGCCGGCGCCAGCACGGGCGGCCTGAGCGGTCCGGCGCTGGGCGCCCTGACCGTCGGGACGATCGGCCAGGCCGGGCTGCTGCTGTGTGCGGCGTTGCTGCTCGGCGCCGCGCTCTGGGCCAAGCGCTACCTGATGGCCTGGCGCGCCCTCGGCGGCGCCGGCCGCCCCGGCGCGCCGCCCAGCGAGAACCCGCGCGAGCCGGTGCCGGGCAACCCGTTCAGCGGCATCGGCCGGGTGCTGGCCTCGCCCTACCTGCTGGGGATCAGCGCCTTCGTCATCCTCCTGGCCAGCGCCAGCACCTTCCTCTACTTCGAACAGGCGCGCCTGGTGGCGCTGACCTTCCCCGAGCGCACCGCGCAGATCCGCGTGTTCGGCCTGATCGACTTCAGCGTGCAGGCGCTGTCGCTGCTGGCCCAGCTGTTCATCACCGGGCGCATCGCCGAGCGCCTGGGCCTGCGCGCGCTGCTCGCCGGGGTACCGCTGCTGGTCTGCCTGGGCTTCCTCGGCCTGGCCCTGGCGCCGACCTTCGCCGTGCTGGCGGCGCTGATGGTGGTGCGCCGGGTCGGCGAGTACGCCTTCGTCCGCCCCGGCCGGGAAATGCTGTTCGCCCCGCTGGATGCCGAAAGCAAGTACAAGGCCAAGAACTTCATCGACACCGTGGTCTACCGCGGCGGCGACGCCGTCAGCGCCTGGGCCAAGGCGCTGCTCGACCTGCTCAGCCAGGGCGTGTTGGCCGCTGCCCTGGCCGGCGCCGCCCTGGCCGCCGTGTGGGGCGTGCTGGGCTGGTACCTGGGCGGGCGCCCGGAACGGGCCGGAAGCGGGCAGCGCGACTGAAGCGGCTCGCCGCCCCGTAGCCCGGATGCAATCCGGGGAGGGTTCGATGTCGCGCCGCGATTTTCCCTGAATGCACCCGGGCTCAAGGGTTTCGTAGGAGCGGGCCATGCCCGCGAGAGGTCATGCCCGCAAAAGGCATCGCGGGCATGGGCTAGGCGCCCCCGCAGTTCCTACGTCCTGCGCGGCTTGTTCATGACCTGGACGGCCCCGTAGCCCGGCCGGAGAACACCCCGCCATCCCATCCGCACGCACAACCCTGGTGCATCGCCTGGGCTGGACAGCCTCCTCGGCGGTTTTTCTGCGCCTTGCGCTTGTCACCTCGCCGACAGTGGGTTATCAGTGCATTCGCTCCGCTCCCAGAACAGTTCGGAACCGCCCATGACCGTTGCAGTCCCCGCGCACAGCGCCCACTCCGCCGACAAGCCCGCCGGGCGCATTCGCCAGAAGAACGAAGAAGCGATCATCAAGGCCGCCGAGGAAGAGTTCGCCCGCCACGGCTTCAAGGGCACCAGCATGAACACCATTGCCCAGACCGTCGGCCTGCCCAAGGCCAACCTGCACTACTACTTCAGCAACAAGCTGGGCCTGTACCTGGCGGTGCTGGGCAACATCCTCGAACTGTGGGACAGCACCTTCAACACCCTGACCGTCGACGACGATCCGGCCGAGGCGCTGGCCCGCTACATCCGCGCCAAGATGGAGTTCTCCCGGCGCTACCCCAAGGCCTCGCGGATCTTCGCCATGGAGGTGATCAGCGGCGGCGAGTGCCTGTCGCAGTTCTTCAACCAGGACTACCAGACCTGGTTCCGCGGCCGCGCCGCGGTGTTCGAGGCCTGGATCGCCGCCGGCAAGATGGACCCGATCGATCCGGTGCACCTGATCTTCCTGCTGTGGGGCAGCACCCAGCACTACGCCGACTTTTCCTCGCAGATCTGCCGGGTCACCGGCCGTTCGCGCCTGACCAAGCCGGATTTCGAGCTGGCCAGCGACAACCTGGTGCGCATCATCCTCAAGGGCTGCGGCCTGACCCCGCCGGCCTGATGCCCTTCACCCTGCTCGGCCCTTGCGAGTACCGCGAGGAAATCCGCAAGAGCCGCTTCCTCGCCGTCGCCGCACCGGTGGCCAGCGCCGCCGAGGCGCAGGCGTTCATCGCCGCCGCCAGCGACCCCGGCGCCAGCCACAACTGCTGGGCCTGGAAGGTCGGCGCGCAGTACCGCTTCAGCGACGACGGCGAGCCGGGCGGCACGGCCGGCCGGCCGATCCTCGCCGCCATCGAGGGCCAGGCCTTCGACCAGGTGGCGGTCGTGGTCACCCGCTGGTACGGCGGCATCCAGCTCGGCACCGGCGGCCTGGCCCGCGCCTACGGCGGCAGCGCCAGCAAGTGCCTGCAGGGCGGCCAGCGCAGCGAGCTGGTCGCCCGCCACCGTTGCGCCTGCCGCCTGCTGTTCGCCGAGCTGGCACCGTTCAAGGCGCGCCTGGCCGAGCTGGAAACCCTGCTGGAAGGCGAAGCCTTCGATGCGGGCGGTGCGCAACTGCAGTTGGCCGTGCCCGAGGCGCGCTTCGCCGAGTTGCAACGGCTGCTGGCGGATATCAGCCGCGGGCGCGAGCACCTGAGCGAGCGCTAACCACTCGGCGCGGCGCGCCGACTGGATCTGGTGCGCGCAGCGCACCCTGCGGGGGAACCTGCACCAACGCCGGGCAGCCCGCGCGGCCGGGCGCAGGCAGGGGCCCGGCCGGAAGGCTTTTCTGACTAGCTGGCCAGGTTTTTGCTTTAGCCAGGCCAGTCGTCTTTCCCGAGTCACTGTCCCATGTCCAGCTCCACCCCTGCTGCGCGCCTGCAGCTGTCCGCCATCAGCAAGCGCTACCCCGGCTGCCTGGCCAACGACCGCATCGACCTGAGCATCGCCGCCGGGGAAATCCGTGCGCTGCTCGGCGAGAACGGCGCCGGCAAGAGCACCCTGATGAAGATCATCTACGGCGTGACCCAGCCGGACAGCGGCGAGCTCCGCTGGCAGGGCCGGGCGGTGACGATGCGCGACCCGGCGATGGCCCGCGGTCTGGGCATCGGCATGGTGTTCCAGCATTTCTCGCTGTTCGAGACCCTGACGGTGGCGCAGAACATCGCCCTGGCCCTGGGCGCCCGGGCCGGCTCGCCGAAGCGGCTGGAGGCGCAGATCCGCGAAGTCGCGCAGCGTTACGGCATGGCCCTGGAGCCCGGCCGCCTGGTGCACAGCCTGTCGATCGGCGAGCGCCAGCGGGTGGAGATCGTCCGTTGCCTGATGCAGGACATCCGCCTGCTGATCCTCGACGAGCCGACCTCGGTGCTCACCCCGCAGGAGGCCGACGAGCTGTTCGTCACCCTGCGCCGCCTGGCCGCCGAGGGCTGCAGCATCCTGTTCATCAGCCACAAGCTTGGCGAGGTGCGCGCGCTGTGCCACAGCGCCACCGTGCTGCGCGGCGGGCGGGTGTCCGGGCACTGCCTGCCGGCCGCGTGTTCCGACCTGGAGCTAGCGCGGCTGATGGTCGGCGACGCCGAGAGCCTGCACGGCAGCTACCCGAAAGCCAGCGGCGGGGCGGAGTTCCTCCAGGTCGACAGGCTCTCCTGGGCCAATGCCGATCCGTTCGGCACCGCGCTACGCGGGATCGAGCTCAGCGTGCGCAGCGGCGAGATCGTCGGCATCGCCGGGGTCGCCGGCAATGGCCAGGACGAGCTGCTGGCCCTGCTCAGCGGCGAGCAGCCGCTGCCGCGCAAGGAGGCCGCCAGCATCCGCTTCGCCGGCCGGCCGGTGGCCCACCTGCGCCCGGATGCGCGGCGCAAGCTGGGCCTGGCCTTCGTCCCCGCCGAGCGCCTCGGCCACGGCGCGGTGCCGGACCTTTCGCTGTCCGACAACGCCCTGCTCAGCGCCTTCGGCCAGGGCCTTGTGAGCCATGGCCTGATCCAGCGCGGCAAGGTGCGCGCCTTCGCCGAGGAGATCATCCGCCGCTTCGCGGTGAAGGCCCCGGACGCCGAGACGCCCGCGCGCAGCCTGTCCGGCGGCAACCTGCAGAAGTTCATCCTCGGCCGCGAGATCCTCCAGCAACCCCGGCTGCTGGTCGCCGCGCACCCGACCTGGGGCGTCGACGTCGGCGCCGCCGCGGCCATCCACCGCGCGCTGATCGCCCTGCGCGATGCCGGCGCGGCGATCCTGGTGATTTCCGAGGACCTCGACGAGCTGCTGCAGATCAGCGACCGCGTCGCGGCGCTGTGCGGCGGCCGGCTCTCGCCGCTGGTGGCCAGCGCGCAGACCTCGCCGGCCGCGGTCGGCCGCTGGATGGCCGGGCAGTTCGCCGCCACGCCCATGAACACCCCCGCCGTTGCCGCGGCGCAGTCCTGACGGAGTCTTCCATGCTGTTATCCCTGGAACCGCGCGGCCAGCAATCGCGCGCCATGCTCTGGCTGTCGCCGTTGCTCGCCGCGCTGCTGACCCTGGCCAGCGGCTCGCTGCTGTTCGCCCTGCTCGGCCACGACCCGCTGGACACCCTGCACACCCTGCTGGTCGCGCCGCTGGCCGACTGGTACGGCGTCTCCGAACTGCTGGTCAAGGCGCTGCCGATCCTGCTCTGCGCCCTCGGCCTGGCGGTGGCCTACCAGGCGCGCATCTGGAACATCGGCGCCGAGGGCCAGTTGCTGCTCGGCGCCCTGGCCGGCAGCGCCATGGCCCTGCAGCTGCTCGACTGGGACAGCCGCTGGGCGCTGCTCTGGGTGGTGGCCGCCGGCACCGCCGCCGGCGCGGCCTGGGCCGGGCTGAGCGCCTGGCTGCGTACGGTCTTCAATGCCAACGAGATCCTCACCAGCATCATGCTCAACTACATCGCCCTGAACCTGCTGCTGTTCTTCGTGCATGGCCCGCTGAAGGACCCGGCCGGCTTCAACTTCCCCGAGTCGGCGATGTTCGGCGACGCCAGCCGCCTGCCGCTGCTCGGCGACGACGGCCGCCTGCACGCCGGGCTGTACCTCGCCCTGCTCACCCTGGCGGCGGTGTGGGTGCTGCTGCACAGGAGCTTCCTCGGCTTCCAGATCAAGGTGCTCGGCCTCGACCGCCGCGCCGCCGGCTTCGTCGGCTTCCGCGAGAAACGCCTGGTGTGGTTCGCCCTGCTGCTCAGCGGCGCCCTGGCCGGCCTGGCCGGGGTCGGCGAGGTGGCCGGGCCGATCGGCCAGCTGGTGCCGCAAGTGTCGCCGGGCTACGGCTACGCGGCGATCACCGTGGCCTTCCTCGGCCGCCTGAATCCGCTCGGCATCCTCGCCGCCAGCCTGCTGATGGCCCTGCTCTACCTGGGCGGCGAGCACGCGCAGATGGCGATGAACCTGCCGCAGGCGATCACCCAGTTGTTCCAGGGCCTGATGCTGTTCTTCCTGCTGGCCTGCGACGTGCTGATCCTCTATCGGCCGCGGTTGCAGCTGAACTGGGGTCGGCGGTCGGCCCTCAAGCAGGTGGTGGCCTAGAAAGCCCCTCACCCTAACCCTCTCCCGGAGGGAGAGGGGACTGTCCGAGTTGAACATGAAATACCGCGCTGCTTGTCTCCCCTCTCCCCCCGGGAGAGGGGCCGGGGGTGAGGGAGCCGGTACATAACACACTCACAAGCAACACACCGAAAAGAACCGGAGTCACCGATGGACCTCGACCTGCTAAGCAATATCCTCTACGCCATGGTGCGCACCGGCACGCCGCTGCTGCTGGTGGCCCTCGGCGAACTGCTGTGCGAGAAGAGCGGCGTGCTCAACCTCGGCCAGGAGGGCATGATGCTGTTCGGCGCGGTGATCGGCTTTATCGTCGCCTTGAGTAGCGGCAGTTTGTGGCTCGGCGTGCTCCTGGCGATAGTCGCCGGCATGCTCCTGGCGCTGCTGTTCGCCGCGGTGGCCCTGGGCTTCAACGCCAACCAGGTGGCCACCGGCCTGGCCCTGACCATCTTCGGCGTCGGCCTGTCGACCTTCGTCGGCGCCGCCTGGGTCGGCAAGCCGCTGGCCGGCTTCGAGCCGATCGCCATTCCGCTGCTCAGCGAGATCCCGCTGCTCGGGCGCATGCTGTTCGCCCAGGATGCGCTGGTCTACCTGTCCTTCGCCCTGTTCGCCGGGGTCGCCTGGCTGCTGCTGAAGAGCCGCATCGGTCTGATCATCCAGGCGGTCGGCGAGAACCCCGATGCGGCCAGCGCCATGGGCCTGCCGGTGCTGCGCGTGCGCACCCTGGCGGTGCTGTTCGGCGGCGCCATGGCCGGCCTCGCCGGCGGCTACCTGTCGCTGGCCTACACGCCGATGTGGGCGGAGAACATGAGCGCCGGGCGCGGCTGGATCGCCCTGGCGCTGGTGGTGTTCGCCAGCTGGCGGGTGCTGCGCGTGCTGCTCGGCGCCTACCTGTTCGGCCTGGCCAGCATCCTCCACCTGGTGGCCCAGGGCATCGGCCTGTCGATCCCCGCCAACCTGCTGGCGATGCTGCCCTACCTGGCGACCATCGTCGTGCTGGTGCTGCTGTCGCGCGATGCGCTGAAGACCCGCCTGTTCGCCCCGCTGTCGCTGGGTCAGCCGTGGCAGCCGGGGCACTGACCAAAGGTGCGCACGGCGCACCCTACGCGTGCGCCGTAGGGTGTGCCATGCGCACCGGTCGTTGCTCCTGACCAAAGAGTCAGTTATCTTCCGCCGCACGCCTTCATGGCGCACCTGGATCAGCAGACAGGGTCAACACTGAGCTGGCTAACCTGAACTCACCCTCAGAGGAGCCTGCTCATGGCAGCCACCCGTATCTGGATCAAGAACCCCCTCGCCATTTTCACCGCCAACGCCCTCGACGCCAGCGGCGGCCTGGTGATCGACAACGGCCTGATCGCCGAGCTGCTCGGCGCCGGCCAGCAGCCGTCGCGGCCCTGCGATCAGGTCTTCGACGCCCGCGAGCATGTGCTGCTGCCGGGGCTGATCAACTGCCACCACCACTTCTACCAGACCCTCACCCGCGCCTGGGCGCCGGTGGTCAACCAGCCGCTGTTCCCCTGGCTGCAGACCCTCTATCCGGTGTGGGCGCGGCTGACCCCCGAGCAGCTCGCGCTGGCGACCAAGGTGGCGCTGGCCGAGCTGCTGCTGTCCGGCTGCAGCACCGCGGCGGACCACCACTACCTGTTCCCCGGCGGTCTGGAGCAGGCCATCGACGTGCAGGTCGAGGTGGTGCGCGAGCTGGGCATGCGCGCCATGCTGACCCGCGGCTCGATGAGCCTGGGCCAGGCCGACGGCGGGTTGCCGCCGCAGCAGACGGTGCAGCAGGGCGAGGTGATCCTCGCCGACAGTCAGCGGCTGATCGGGCAGTACCACCAGCGCGGCGCCGGTGCGCAGATCCAGATCGCCCTGGCGCCCTGCTCGCCGTTCTCGGTGACGCCCGAGATCATGCGCCAGAGCGCCGAGCTGGCGGAAAAGCTCGACGTGCGCCTGCACACCCACCTGGCCGAGACCCTGGATGAGGAGGACTTCTGCCTGCAGCGCTTCGGCCTGCGCACCGTGGACTACCTGGACAGCGTCGGCTGGCTCGGCCCGCGCACCTGGCTGGCCCACGGCATCCACTTCAACGAAGGCGAGATCGCCCGCCTCGGCCAAGCCGGCACCGGCATCTGCCATTGCCCCAGCTCGAACATGCGCCTGGCCTCGGGCATCTGCCCGACCCTGGAGCTGCAGGCGGCCGGCGCACCGATCGGCCTGGGCGTCGACGGCTCGGCGTCGAACGACGCCTCCAACCTGATCCTCGAGGCGCGCCAGGCCCTGTACCTGCAGCGCCTGCGCTATGGCGCCGAGAAAATCACCCCCGAGCTGGCCCTGGGCTGGGCCACCCGCGGCTCGGCGCGGCTGCTCGGGCGCACGGACATCGGCGAACTGGCGGTCGGCAAGCAGGCCGACCTGGCGCTGTTCAAGCTCGACGAGCTGCGCTTCTCCGGCAGCCACGACCCGCTCGCCGCCCTGCTGCTGTGCGGCGCCGACCGCGCCGACCGCATGCTGATCGGCGGCCAGTGGCGGGTGATCGACGGGCAGATCGAGGGCCTGGATCTGGCGCAGCTGATCGCCGATCACCGTCAGGCCGCGCGGGAATTGATCAACGGCTGAGTACCCGCAGGGTGGACGTCACATGTTTCGTCCACCACTGCGCCAGGCGCCGATAGCGGCATCCAGCCTACGGCTGACGCCAACCGCGTAGGGTGGGCAACGCGAAGCTTGCCCACCGGCCTTTCCATCCCGCTGGCGGTGGAAAACGCTTCGCAGTTTTCCACGGGGTGGCCATCCACCCTACCCGCTCCCTGGTATCAGCGCCTTTGCACCAGCAGGCGGCAGCCGCGGCGCCTGGCGCACCAACCACGAACCCCGCCCCGGCGGGGTTCGGCGGTTCTTCGCTCGATAACGGCAATTTGTCCAGTTGGTCAGCTTTTTGCAGTCTCGTGTTCAGCCAACGAACGCCCCCCCAACACAGACTGGAGCTCCACCGACCATGCAGAACAACACTAGAAAGCCGCTGCTGCGCGCCCTCGTCGCCGCCCTCGGTTTCAGCGCCGTCCTCGGCGCTGCCGCCGCCGATCCGCTGAAGGTCGGCTTCGTCTATATCGGCCCGATCGGCGACCACGGCTGGACCTACCAGCACGAGCAGGGCCGGCAGCTGGTGATGGAAAAACTCGGCGCCCAGGTCGAGACCAGCTACGTGGAGAACGTCCCGGAAGGCGCCGACGCCGAGCGGGTGATCCGCAACATGGCCAAGGGCGGCTTCGATCTGATCTTCACCACCTCGTTCGGCTACATGAACCCGACGCTGAAGGTGGCCAAGCAATTCCCCAAGGTCACCTTCGAGCACGCCACCGGCTACAAGCAGGCCAACAACCTCGCCACCTACCTGTCGCGCTCCTACGAGGGCCGCTACGTCGGCGGCTTCCTCGCGGCCAGGATGACCAAGAGCAAGAAGATCGGCTACGTCGCCTCCTTCCCGATCCCCGAGGTGATCCGCGACATCAACGCCATCCAGCTGGCCCTGGACAAGTACAACCCCGGCAGCGAGATCAAGGTGGTCTGGGTCAACTCCTGGTTCGATCCGGGCAAGGAATCCGACGCCGCCAACGCACTGATCGACCAGGGCGTCGACGTGGTGTTCCAGCACACCGACAGCCCGGCGCCGATCCAGACCGCCGAACGCCGCGGCGTCTATTCGGTGGGCTACGCCTCGGACATGGCGCACTTCGGGCCCAAGGCCGTGCTCACCTCGATCGTCAACGACTGGGGCCCGCACTACGTCAAGTCCACCCAGGCGGTGCTCGACGGCAACTGGGCGAGCCAGGACTTCTGGGGCGGCCTGGCCGAGGACACCATCCAGCTGCCGATCAGCGACCTGGTGCCGGCGGCGGTCAAAACCGAAGCGCAGCAGATCATCGCCGACATCAAGAGCGGCAAGTTCCACCCCTTCACCGGCCCGATCAAGGACCAGAGCGGCGCGCTCAAGATCGCCGCCGGGGTGGTCGCCAGCAATACCGACCTCGCCTCGATGAATTACTACGTGGAAAACGTCAAGGCCGAACTGCCGAAGTAACCGGCCGACAACAACCTGGGGGATGGGCCGGGCGGCGATCCGCGTTAGCCGCGACCGATGCACTACGCCTCGCGGCTAAAGCGCAGGGCCGCCCGGCCCCTCCTACAGAGCCGCGATACCGATCGTAGGAGCGGCCCACGGCCGCGAAATCTTCGATTCGCAGAAAGCCCGCCCGAGGCCAGCATGAACGCACTACCCGTTATCGATATCGCCCCGCTCTACACTGGCGCCGCCGATGGCTGGCAAAGGGTCGCAGAGCAGATCGACCGCGCCTGCCGCGACTGGGGCTTCTTCTATATCACCGGCCACCCGATCGGCGCGGCGCGCATCGCCGCCCTGCTCGCGGCGGCCAAGACCTTCTTCGCCCTGCCGGTGGAAGAAAAGCTCAGGATCGACATCACCCGCAGCGCCCACCACCGCGGCTATGGCGCCATCGCCAGCGAGCAGCTCGACCCGAGCCAACCCAGCGACCTCAAGGAAACCTTCGACATGGGTCTGCACCTGCCGGCCGAGCATCCCGAGGTGCTGGCCGGCAAGCCGCTGCGCGGCCCCAACCGCCACCCCGAGCTGCCGGGCTGGGCGACGCTGCTGGAGCAGCACTACGCCGACATGCAGGAACTGGCCAAGACCCTGCTGCGCGCCATGACCCTGGTCCTGGGCACCCCGCGCGAGTTCTTCGACGCGCGGTTTCATGAACCGATCAGCGTGCTGCGGCTGATCCACTACCCGCCGCGCCACACCGCCAGTAGCGACCAGCAGCAGGGCGCCGGCGCTCACACCGACTACGGCTGCATCACCCTGCTGTACCAGGACGCCGCCGGCGGCCTGCAGGTGCGCCGCGTCGACGGCCAGTGGATCGACGCACCGCCGCTGGCCGGCAGCTTCGTGGTGAATATCGGCGACATGCTGGCGCGCTGGAGCAACGACCGCTACAAGTCCACCGCGCACCGGGTGATCAGCCCGTTGGGCATCGACCGCTACGCCATGCCGTTCTTCGCCGAACCGCACCCGGACACGCTGATCGAGTGCCTGCCGAACTGCGCCAGCGCGGACAACCCGCCCAAGTACCCGCCGGTGACCAGCGCCGACTATCTGCTGGCGCGCTTCGCCGATACCTACCCCCATCGGCGCGAACGCTAAGACAATCCGTGGGAGGGGCAGCATCGAATATCTGGGCGACCTTCACCTCGTGCAAAACCTGACCCGTTGGTTAAACTAGCTGCCGAACACGCCCGAACAAGAGACCTCACCATGTACGACTGGCTCAACGCCCTGCCCAAGGCCGAACTGCACCTGCACCTGGAAGGTTCGCTGGAACCCGAGCTGCTGTTCGCCCTGGCCGAGCGCAACAAGATCAAACTGCCGTGGCACGACGTCGAGGCGCTGCGCGGCGCCTATGCCTTCAACAACCTGCAGGAATTCCTCGACCTCTACTACCAGGGCGCCGACGTGCTGCGCACGGAACAGGACTTCTACGACCTGACCTGGGCCTACCTGCAGAAGTGCCAGGCGCAGAACGTCGTCCACACCGAGCCGTTCTTCGACCCGCAGACCCACACCGACCGTGGCATCCCCTTCGAGGTGGTGCTGCGCGGGATCAAGCAGGCGCTGGTCGATGGCGAGAAACAGCTGGGGATCAGCCACGGGCTGATCCTGAGCTTCCTCCGTCACCTGTCCGAGGAGCAGGCGTTCGACACCCTGGAGCAGGCCATGCCGTTTCGCGACGCCTTCGTCGCCGTCGGTCTGGACAGCTCGGAGCTGGGCCATCCGCCGAGCAAGTTCCAGCGGGTGTTCGCCAAGGCGCGCAGCGAGGGCCTGCTGACCGTCGCCCACGCCGGCGAGGAAGGCCCGCCCGAATACATCTGGCAGGCGCTGGACCTGCTCAAGGTGCAGCGCATCGACCACGGCGTGCGCGCCAGCGAGGACGAGCGGCTGATGCAGCGGCTCATCGACGAACAGATCCCGCTGACCGTCTGCCCGCTGTCGAACATCAAGCTGCGGGTGTTCGACGACATGCGCCGGCACAACATCCTCGCCATGCTCGAGCGCGGGGTGAAGGTCACGGTCAACTCGGACGACCCGGCCTACTTCGGCGGCTACGTCAACGAGAACTTCGCCGCCCTGCACGAGGCCCTGGGCATGAGCGAGGCACAGGCCCGGCGCCTGGCGCAGAACAGCCTGGAGGCGCGCCTGGTCTGACTGCCGCGGCGGTCCTGTGGGAGGGGCCGGGCGGCGCTCCGCTTTAGCGGCGACCGCGCATAGCGCGATTAAAGCAAGTCGCGGCTAAAGCCCCTCCCACAGTCAATGCCCGTGCTCCAGTTTGCAGTTAGTAATGGGAGGGGCGCAGCCCGCTGCCGGGCTACGCACAAGGCCAGATCAGAAGCTGAAGTCGAGCTTGCTCCAGAGGATACGGCCCGGCTCGTTGAGCGCTTGCGGGTCGTCCATCGAGAAGCCGAAACCGGCGTTGCCCGCCAGGTTCAGGTGCTCGCTGTAGTTGCGGTCGAACAGGTTGTCCACGCCGGCACTGAGCTTGACCGAGGAGCTGATGCGGTAAGCGCCATTCAGCGAGAACACGCCGAAGCCGCCGCTGTTGCCGAAGTCCTTGCCGACCACATTGCCCTTGCCCTCATCCACCCGGTTCTGTGCGGCCACCACCCGCCACAGCGCCCCGGCGCTCCAGTCGCTCTGCTCATAAGCCAGGCCGAAGCGCACCTCCAGCGGCGGCGTCTGTGCCAGCGGGCGGTCGTCCGAGCGGTTCTTGCCCCAGGCATAGGCCAGGCTGGCATCGGTTCTCCAGTTGCTGTCCAGGCGATAGCTGGCGCCCAACTCGCCGCCCATGATCCGTGCATCGATATTGCTGGCTTGCGAGCGGGTCTGCCCCGGCATCACCCCGGGCCCGTAGCTGAACAGGATGTAGTCGCGCACCTGGCCGACGTAGGCCGAGGCCCAGGCTTCCAGCTTGGCGCCACGGTAGTGCGCGCCGAAATCCAGCTGGGTGGTTTTCTCCGGGTCGAGGCTTTGCATCGGCTGGACAAACCCGACCGGGCCGTGACTGGCGGAGAACAACTCCCAGTAATCGGGGAAGCGCTGGGTATGCCCGAGGCCGGCATAGGCAATCGCCGGCATGCCGGCGAGATCCCGTTCATAGCGCAGGAAGCCGCTGGGCAGGGTATCGCTGCGGGTATCGTCGGCCGTCGGGTTGGCGCGCAGGGTCATGCCGCTGCCCAGGGTCTGGCGGTAGTCCTTGACCGAGGCGCGATCCAGCCGCGCACCGCTAATCCAGCGCTGGCCGCTGGCGACCTTCCAGGTCAGCTCGCCGAACAGGCCGTAGTTGTGGAACAGCGCGTCCTTGTCCCAGGCGAACTGGTCGTAGTCGGTATAGCTGCTGCTCAGCATGTTGAAGCTGGACGCGCGCTTGCGGTGCTCGTTGCTTTGCCCGTCCACACCGGCCTTGAGCTCGACCGCCTGCCAGTTCCAGGTGCCGAGCAGGCGGCCACCCAGGGTGCGCCGGTCGACATTGCTGGCCAGCGGACTGGCCATCATGCCGCTGCCCGAGGGGCTGCGCAGGCTGAAGTTGTCCATCACGTGGTCGGCATAGTTGTAGTAGACCTGCCCTTCCAGCGCGCTGAACAGTTCGCCGATGTTGTCCTTCCTGAAGCGCAGCCCCAGGCTCTCGCGGAGGAACTGGCTGCCGTCCATGCCCCGCCCGGCGTAGCGCGCCTGGCCATCGCCACGGCCGCCACTCAGCTCGATCAGGGTATCGTCGTCCGGGGTCCAGCCGAGCAGTACATCGCTGTTCCATTTGTCCCAGCGCGACGGCACCGTATCGCCGTTGCCATCCTGGTAGTCATCGGCCTGGGCCTTGTTCGCCAGCACACGCAGGTAACCCTGGTTGCCACCGGCAGTGGCGTCGATGCGCCGGTCGAAACGGCCGTTGCTGCCGGCCAGGATGCTGCCGTCGACGCGCCCGCCGAACGCATTGAAGGGCTGGGTGTCGCGCTCGAATAGAATCGTCGCCGCCGAGCCGCCCGGCCCCCAGAGCACGCTTTGCGGCCCCTTGATCACGGTCAGCTGGTCGAAGTTCTCCGGCGACAGGTAGGAGGTCGGCGCATCCATGCGATTGGGGCAGGCGCCGAGCAGCTGGCCGCCGTCCATGAGGATGTTCAGGCGCGAGCCGAACATGCCGCGAAACAGCGGATCGCCGTTGGCGCCGCCGTTGCGAATCGCATTGAAGCCGGGAATGGTCTTCAGGTAGTCGGCGCCGTCGGCGGCCGGCTTCGGCTGGCGCGGCTGCTTGGGGTCGGTGACCACGGTCAGCGGTGAGTGGTGGTTGGCACCGGTGATGACCAACGGGGCCAGTTCGACGGCGGCGTCATCGGCCAGGGTCGGAGAACTGCAGAACAGTGCGGCGGCCAGTGCGGCGGCTAGTGCGGCGGCCAGCGGGGCCAGGCGGAAGACAGGGTTCGGGCGAACGACGGGATAGGCAGACATGACTTTTCCATGATCGAAGGAGGTCGCGCCGCACAGTGGGCGCGACGGAAACAAGGTCAGCGGAACGACGATCAGGACAGGGGCGGCGGCGCGCGGCTGCGCGAACCGGGGAACACCGGCGAGGCGGGCACGCGCTGCGCGCCGCCGGACACCAGGTAAGGGGGAGCGAAAAGCGCCGGAGTGCCTGGCAGCAGCGCCGGGCCGGCCAGCGCCGGGCTGCTGAACAACAGGGTGCAGTAGCCGCACTTGGCCCACAGCGCCTGCTGACCGTGGCTGCTGGAGTCGCTCGGTGCCGGGCTGGCGGCGTGCTCGCCGCAGCCCGCTTCGGCCTGCGCCGGCAGCAGCCACTGCGACAGCAGCGGGCCGAGGCACAGCAGCAGCATGGCCAGCCAGGCCAGGCGTGCGGTGGCCGGTGCCGGCCTGGCGTGCATCAGTCGGCGGTCCGCGGCCGCGGGCGGCGGCGCAGCAGGGCCAGGCCGACCAGGGCCAGCAGCACCTGGCTCAGCGCCAGCAGGCCGAGCAACCCCTGCTGGCCGGCATGGCCGAAGACGCCGAGGAACTTGCCCGTGTGCAGCTGGGCGAAGCTCCAGCCCTCGGCCCGCTCGGCGTCGTCCAGGCGCCCGGCCAGGGCTCCGTCCAGCGGGTCGACGTACAGGCTGGTGCGGGCCGGGTCGGCATAAGCGGCCTTGAACACCGGCAGGCGCTTGGCCATGGAGCCGTACTCGCCATCGAAGGCGTCCTGCAGGCTCGGCCCGGGCGCGCCGGGCAAGCCCAGGCGCCGGGCATAGTGGGCCAGGCGCTGCTCGGCGTAGCGTCGCCAGCTGTCGTCGGGCAGCGGCCGGCCGGCGCGGTCGAGGTAGCGCACGCCCTGGGCGTCCTGCGCCCGCCAGGCTGGCGCGCCGTCCAGTTCGATCAGGCCGAGCCGCTGCAGCGGCGCGCCGGCCGCCTGCCAGTCCGCCGTCGGCGCCTGGTCCAGCGCGGCCACTGCCAGGCGCGCGGCGTAGGGCGCAGGCAGGAGGGCGGCGCGCTGCTTGTGCAGCAGATGCCAGGCGCCGCTGCCGGCGAAGCTCAGGGTCGCCAGGGCCAGGACCAGCCCCGACCAGGCGTGCAACCGCCGCAGCGCCGTGCGCGCCCGGCGGCGGGCGACGAACAGGCCGAGGCCGAGCAGCGTGGCGGCGATCGCCGCGCCCGCCAGCAGCAGCACCAGCAACAGCCGCAGCGGGCCGCCGGCATCCAGCCAGTGGAAGCCGTGCAGGGCGCGGAACAGCTCGCCGAGCCGGGCCTTGCGCGCATCCACCAGGCCGCCCAGGCGGTCGTGCAACAGATCGACGTACAGGCGCAAGCCGTCGTCGCGCTGGCTGTCGACCCGCGCCACCGGCAGCAGGCGGTTCATCGGCCCATATTCGCCGCCGAAGCGTTCCAGGCTGCCGGCGTAGGCCAGCGGCTCGACGCTGCCCAGGTAGTGGTGCGCCAGGGCCTCGGCATGCCGGCCGGCCAATTCGCTTTCGACGCCGCTGCGGGCGTGCCAGTAGCGCGGCTGCGCCTGCCCGGGCAGGCGCGCCTGGTAATAGGGCTGGCCCTCCAGCTGCAGCAGGCGCAGCGCCTGCACCGCCTCGATGCCGGCCGCGCCGAGCACCGTGGCCGGCGCCCGCAGGCCGTCCAGGGCCAGCGCCGCTGACGGCGGCGCCAGGGTCGCCGGGCGCGGCTGCAGCACGTGCGCCAGCACATGCAGCAGGCCGCTGGCGCCCCAGCTGAGCAGGCCGATGCAGGCCAGCAGCGCCAGGCGCCGGTGCCACGGCAACAGCCGCAGCAGGCGCTGGCGCCAGCTCAGCCGTGGCCGTACGGCAGCCGGCAGGGCCGCGGTCACAGCCGCCACTCCAGGCCGGCGTACAGGCCGCGGCCATCGCCCGGCAGGAACAGCGCGGCATCCTCGCCGTGGGCATCGGCCACCACCCCGGTGGTGGCGACATAGGTCTTGTCGGCGAGGTTGCGCCCCTCGATGAAGAAGCCCAGGCCCTCGCTCGGCCGGTAGCCGCCCTTCAGCCCCCAGATCGCGTAGCCGTCCGCATACAGGCTCTCGGCATGGTCGGCGGCGTAGTGCACCGGCACCCACTCGAAGGTCGGCCCGGTGTACCAGCCGCCCTGCTGCCAGAGCGCCTCGCCCTTGAGGAACTGGCTGGGCACCCCGGCGATGCGGTTATCGCCGTAGGCCGGATCGTCGTCGAAGCGGAAGTCGTTGAGCAGGTACTGGCCACGCAGGACGAACTGCGCCAGGCGCCACTCGGCGCCCAGCTCGACGCCCTGGTGCACAGTGCGCTCGGCGTTGGTGGTGACCACGCTGGTGGGGTTGTTCGGGTCGCTGTAGCCGATCAGCTCGTCGCGGATCTGGCTGCGGTAGAGCGCCAGGTCGAGCGCCAGGTGCTCGCGGTTCAGGCGCAGGCCGAGCTCCAGGGTATCGGCCTGCTGCGCCTGGTTCTCGCTGACGATGGCGCCGCCGGACAGCTCGCTGAAGGTCGGCGGCTCGAAGCTCTGGCTGAGGTTGGCGAACAGCTGCAGGCCGTCGCTCAGCTCGTGGCGCAGGCCCAGGCGCGCCACCCGGCCCTGGTAGGTCTTGGCGAAGGATTCGTCCTGGGCCAGGCAGAAGGCGCTGACGAAGGCGTTGCACTGGAGCCGGTCGTCCACCTCGCGCTGCTGGTGCAGCCAGGTCAGCCCGCCGAGCAGGGCCCAGCGCTCGGCCAGCGGCACCTCCAGCTCGGAGAAGAGGTTCAGGTTACGCGCGGTCTGGTGCAGTTCGTTGAGCTTGCGCCCGGCGTGGCCGTCGACGTTGCGGTAGCGCGAATCCCAGTTGCGCCCCTGGGCCGCCTCGACGCCGGCCTGCCAGCGCCAGCCTTCGGCGTTGGCCCACTTGTGGGTCAGGCGCAGGCCGTAGTCCTCGCTGTTGACGTCGAGCACCTGGAAGATCGGGTGCCACAGCGCCTTCTCGCTGTAGTAGCTGGCCAGCTCCAGGCGATGGCCGTTGCCCAGCTCCAGGCTGGTCAGGTTGCCGATGCGGTTGAGGCCGAAATCGCGCTTGTTGTCGCCGCTGAGACTGCCCGCCGCGGCCTGTTCCGGGTCGTCGCGCAGCTGCGCCTTGCTCAGGTTGCCGGGCAGCTCGGAATCGGTCTCCACGTGAGTCAGGTAGAAGCGCGTAGCCAGCCGCTCGTTGAGGCGCCCACCGAGGTTGGCGAAATAGCGCTGGTTGGCCTGCTCGGCATGCTCGCGGAAACCGTCCTGGGCCGAATCGGAGACGCTCAGGTAGGCGTCCCAGGCGCCGAAGTCCTCGGCCAGCGCGCCGAACAGGCGGCGGTAGCCGAAACTGCCGCCTTCGAAACGCAGGTCGACGGGCGCCGCCGTGTGGCCGTTGGGGGTGACGAAGTTGATCGCCCCGCCCAGGTTGGCCGCGCCGTAGCGCCAGGCGTTGGCGCCGCGCAGCACCTCGATATGCTCGAGGGCCAGCGGCTCGATGGCCTGGAAGTCGCCGCTGCCGTCGGCCAGGTTGATCGGCACGCCGTCCTGCAGCAGGAGGATGCCGCGCTGGTGGAAGGTGCGCTGCAGGCCCGAGCCGCGGATCGACAGGCGCGCCTCCTCGGCGCCGAAGCGCGGCTGGACGAACACCCCCGGCGCCAGTCCGAGGGCGTCCTGCAGGGTGCTGCTGCGCCCGCTCTTGTAGGTCTCGGCATCGACCAGGGTCGCGCCGCCGGGGATCCGGGCCAATTCGGCGCGCTTTTCGGCCAGGGTCGGCGCGGTGGGATCGCTCTGCTGCTGGCCGAGCACGGTGCTGTCTTGTAGCTGGACCGGCTCGGCCTGGGCCAGGCCGACACTCAGCGCCAGCAGGCTGATAGCGGGTAGATGACGCATACGGATTTCCCCTTGCCGGCCCTGCCGACGCTGCAAGCGCCGGCAGTGACCGGTGAATTTCAGGCACAGCCGGGGGCCGCCCGCGCCGCAACGCGGTCAGGCGACCCGACCAGCAGGTGCTGGTGATGTGGTTAGGATGTGGCTATGGCAGGCGATTTCCGCGCGCGCAGGTCCGGCATGCCAGCGAGGCCCGCGGTTGCAGGCACTCGCCGCTCGCGACGGCGGTAGCGGAAAAGGCTCAGCTCAGATGCGGCGGTGCGCGGCTGCGCGAGCCGGGGAACACCGGCGAGGCGGGCACGCGCTGCGCGCCGCCGGGCACCAGG
Source organism: Pseudomonas benzenivorans (assembly GCF_900100495.1). Taxonomy (GTDB): domain Bacteria; phylum Pseudomonadota; class Gammaproteobacteria; order Pseudomonadales; family Pseudomonadaceae; genus Aquipseudomonas; species Aquipseudomonas benzenivorans. The sequence goes on along the minus strand of NZ_FNCT01000007.1, from coordinate 199,033 downwards.
TGGAGAGGCGCGAAGATCGCCGGGCCGCCTGGCAGCAGCGCCGCACCGCTCAGCGCCGGGCTGCCCAGCAGCAGGGTGCAGTAGCCGCACTTGGCCCAGAGCGCCTCGTGGCCGTCGGAGCTGCTCGGCGCCGGGCTGGCGGCGTGTTCGCTGCAGCCAGGCTCCATGCGCCCGGGCGGTTGTGCCGGCAGCAGCCATTGCGACAGCAGCGGGCCGACGCAGAGCAGCAGCATGGCCAGCAATGCCGACCTCGCCCCTGCGCCCCGCCCGTCTACCCAGCTGTCTGCATGCATCGATCAGCGCCCATTGATTTCGCGGCGATTATTGGCAAGCGCAGCTGGCGCATCCTTGTCTCAGGTCAAGCACGTGACGATCCGCCGCGCCTGGCCGGCCATCAGTGCCCGTGGCTTTGCTCCTGCGGCTCCTGCTGCTCCCGCTGCACCGCCACTTCCACCTCGACCTCGCCGGCCTGCTCGAAGCGCAGGGTCAGCGGGAAGCGCTCGCCGTCCTGCAATTGGCGCTGCAGGCCGAACAGCATCACGTGGTAGGCCATGGGCGCGAACTGCACCTCGCCGCCAGCGGGGATCTCCACCCTCTGCACCTGCTGCATCTTCATCAGGCCATCGACGTGCAGGTGCTCGTGCAGTTCGGCCCTGGCGGCCAGCGGGGTGTACGCCCCGAGCAGGCGGTCGGCGGCCGCGCCGTCGTTGCGCACCACGAAATAGGCCGCGGCGGTGGGCGCCACCGGCGGCATCTCGCGCGACCAGGGGTGCTCGATGCGCAGCGCGCCGACCTTGTAGTCGTGGGCGCCGGCCAGCAGGCTGGTACTCAGCAGTGCGGCCAAGAGCAGGGTTTTCTTCAACATGACGATTCTCCAAATCCTCGGGATGCGCCGCCGCGGCGCAGGCTCGGGCGGGCACAAGACGCATCGGCAGCGCGCCGACGCAGGCAACAACATTCGATTGACGCAGTGTGGCGACCGCCGCAGGCGGAACGCCCGGGACTCAGGCGAGCAAGGGCGAGGCGCGGGGATTGGCCGAGGGCCAGAGGAAGCGCACCGGCCGGCTGGCCAGCAGCGCCGGCGCGAGCGGCGCACGGGCCGCGGCGAGCAGGCCGAGCAGACCGAAGAAGGCCGCCAGGATCAGCGCACCGAAGGTCGAACAGAGGGCGCAACCCGAACCGGTGGCCGGGTTGACGGCGGCGATGCCGGAGCCGGTCAGATCGGCCCCGGCGCCAAAATTGCCCTCGAAGGAGCAGTACTGACCATCCAGGCCGCTGAGCTGCAGGCCGGCCATCTGGCCGTGGCCGATGCTGCAGGCGAACGCACTGAACAGGACGCAGCAATAGAGCATCCAGGCGATCAGCGAGCGGTCGGTGCGGGCCAGTTTCATGGGCCGGACTCTAGCAGTTGGGAGCGGCGCGACGAAAGCGCCGGGCCGTGGTCGATTGCCGCAGCGGCGACGCCGGCAAGCTTAGCAGGCCATTGAAAACGTAGGCGAGGCAGCCGAGGCTTGGCAAAAACAGGCGAAGAAGCGGACTGGGCTCGCACTCGAGTTTACGATCTGTAAATGAGCATTCTGAGCCTGTTTTTAACGACGCATCGGCAACGCAGGTAGTTTTTCAACGGCCTGTTAGCCATGCCAGGGCGCCTGCGCCAACAGCTCGGCACAGCGCGCCTGGACGAACTCGCGCAGCAGGTGCACCGGCTTGCTCAGCTGCGCGCGGTGGGCGCAGATCAGGTTGAGCGGCGTCGCCTCGCCGCGCCACTGCGGCAGCAGCACCTTGAGCCGCCCGGCCTGCACGTCGCCGGCCAGGTCCAGCCAGGACTTGTACACCAGCCCGGCGCCGGCCACTGCCCAGCGCCGCGCCACATCGGCATCGTCGCTGACCCGGTCGCCGGCCACCGTCAGGCTCTGCTCGCGCTTGCCGGACTGGAACCGCCAATGCTCGTGCAGCCGCCCGCCGAGCATGTAGCGCAGGCAGTTGTGCCCGGCCAGCTGCTCCACGGTCTGCGGTTCGCCGTGGCGCGCCAGGTAGTCCGGCGAGGCACAGAGCACCCGGCGGTTGTCGGCGGCCAGCGGCAGGGCCACCAGGCTGGAGTCCTCCGGCGCGCCGTAGCGCAGGGCGATGTCCACCGGCTCGCGGAACAGGTCGCTGACCCGATCGCCGAGCAACAGGCGCACGCGCAGCTGCGGATGGCCGCGCTGGAACTCGTCGAGCCAGGGCAACAGGGTGTTGCGGCCGAAATCCGAGGGCGCCGACAGCTGCAGCAGGCCGCCGATCCCGGCCTGGCTGCCGGCCAGGCGCTGGCGGCCGTCCTCCAGGTTCTGCAGGGCCAGGCGCGCGTGCTCGAGGAACAGCTCGCCCTCGGGGGTCAGGCGCAGGCTGCGGGTGGAGCGGGCGAACAGGCGCGCCTGCAGCTGTTGCTCCAAGCGCTTGAGCGCGGCGCTGGCCACCGCCGGCGAGATGTCCAGCAGCCGCGCGGCGGCGGACAGGCTGCCGAGATCGGCGGTGCGGACCAACAGCTGCAGGTCGTCGAGGCGCAACATGGACCACCCAATTATCAAAAAAGTATTGAAAGAGACTCTAGTTCTACCCGCTTTTTCATCGCTGCGGAATAACCGAGCATGTTCACCACCACTCCTCCAGCCGTTCCCCCACCTCGGAGAATCCCATGAAAGCCATCGCCTACTACCACTCGCTGCCCGCCGAACACCCCGAATCGCTGCAGGACATCCAGCTGGCGGAACCCACGCCCGGCCCGCGCGACCTGCTGGTGCGGGTCGAGGCCGTCTCGGTCAACCCGGTGGACACCAAGGTGCGTCGCAACCAGGCCCCGCAGAACGGCCAGGCCAGGGTGCTCGGCTGGGACGCCGCCGGCGTGGTCCAGGCGGTCGGCAGCGAGGTGAGCCTGTTCCAGCCGGGCGAGCGGGTGTTCTATGCCGGGGCGATCGACCGCGCCGGCGCCAACAGCGAGCTGCACCTGGTCGACGAGCGCATCGTCGGGCACATGCCGGCCAGCCTGTCGTTCGCCGAGGCCGCCGCCCTGCCGCTGACCGCGATCACCGCCTGGGAGCTGCTGTTCGAGCGCCTGCAGATCGCCGAGGGCAGCCGCGACCAGGGCCAGAGCCTGCTGATCGTCGGCGCCGCCGGCGGGGTCGGTTCGATCCTGGTGCAGCTGGCGCGCCGGCTCACCGGGCTGCGCGTGATCGGCAGCGCCTCGCGCCCCGAGACCCAGGCCTGGGTCCGCGAACTCGGCGCCCACCACGTCATCGACCACAGCCGGCCGCTGAGCGCGGAGCTCAAACGCATCGGCATCGAGCAGGTGAGCCACGTCGCCAGCCTGACCCACAGCGACCAGCACTTCGCCGAGCTGGTCGAGGTCCTGGCGCCGCAGGGCCGCCTGGCGCTGATCGACGACCCGGCGCAGCCGCTCGACGTGCGCCAGCTCAAGCACAAGTGCCTGTCGCTGCACTGGGAGATGATGTTCGCCCGCTCGCTGTTCCACACCGCCGACATGCTCGAACAGCACCGCCTGCTGGAACGGGTCGCCGAACTGGTGGATGCCGGGGTGCTGAAGACCACCCTCGCCGAGCACTTCGGGCGCATCGACGCGGCCAACCTGCGCCGCGCCCACGCCTTGCTGGAAAGCGGCACGGCCAGGGGCAAGATCGTCCTCGAGGGCTTCTGAGCCGGCGGCGCTGCCCCCGCCGACCGACGGCACCTCGAGCGCGTAACGGCTGGGGTGCGCATGCGTCCATTGAGACGTAGCGCAACCTAACGAGGTAACCACCATGAAACCCCTTATCCCGCTCGCCCTCCTGGCCGCCCTGGCGCATGCCGGTGCGGCCTTGGCGCAAGCGCCGCTGGGCGAGGACGCCAGCCAGGTACAGGCGCAGGACTACCACTACGGCATGGCCCTGGATATCCACAAGGTCATTCACATCAGCGACAACACGGACAAGGTCGGCGTCGTCCCGGCGACCATCACCTACCTCGACAGCCAAGGCCGGCTGCACAGGCTCAACTACCTGGAACTCGGTGGCTACGATAGCGGCGACTGAGTCCGGCGCCGCGGCCGACAGGCGCCCGGCAGGCCACGCCAGGCGCCTTTTGTGGCGTCGCTCGACTAGAATGCAGGGAACATTCGCAGGCGGCGCCACGCTCCAGCCGACAGTCGCCTGCGGCCCCCTGACTCATCGGCGGTACGGATGCGACCCGATCTACGAGCACCTCTGCGCCTGGCCGGCGTGTACAGCCTCTTCAGCACCACCTGGATCCTCTCCAGCGACTACCTGCTGAGCGCCCTGGCGCACGACAGCGCGCTGATCGCCCGCCTGCAAACCGTCAAGGGCATCTCCTTCGTGCTGCTCAGCAGCCTGCTGATCTTCTACGTCAGCTACCGCGACCGGCAGGCGCAGCGCCGCTTGCTCGACGCCCTGACCCATAACGCCCGCCTGCTGCAACAGGCCCAGCGCACCGCGGCCTTGGGCAGTTGGGAGTATGCCGGGGATTTCCACTGGAGCCCGGAAGCCCTGCAACTGCTCGGCCGCGACCCCGGCAGTGCCCGCAGCAGCCTGGAGCAACTGCTCGTTTGGCTGCACCCGGCCGAGCGCCCGGCGGTGCAACGCGCCTTCCTGGCGTTGTTCGAGCAGCACGCCCGATTGTCGATCAGCGCGCGCCTGCACCAGCCGTTGCGGCAGCACGCCACCTGGCTGATGCTGCGCGGCGAGGCCGACGAGCGCGGGCAGATCCTCGGCACCGTGCAGGACATCAGCAGCCAGAAACGCGACGAAAGCGCCCTGCGCGAGAGCGAACGGCGCTTTCGCCAGCTGTTCGAGCAGACCCCGCATATCGCCGTGCAGGGCTACGACCGCGAGCGCCGGGTGATCTACTGGAACCAGGCCAGCACCCAGCTCTATGGCTACAGCCTGCAGGAGGCGATCGGCCGGCGCCTGGAGGAGCTGATCATCCCGCCCGCCGCGCGCAACCAGATGGCCAGCGCGATCGACCGCTGGCTGCTCGGCGGCCCGCCGCTCCCCGCGGCGGAGCTGCAATTGCAGCGCAAGGACGGCGGCCGCGTCTGGGTCTACTCCAGCCATTCGCTGCTGCGCAACAACCGCGGCCAGTTGGAGCTCTACTGCATCGATATCGACCTCAGCGAACAGAAGCAGATCCATGGCGAATTGCAGGCCAGCGAAGTGCGCTACCGCGAGCTGGTCGAGCAACTGAGCGAGGTGATCTTCATGACCGATGCCGACGGCCAGCTGACCTTTCTCAATCCAGCCTGGGAGCGCCTCGGCGGTCATGCTGCCTATGCCAGCCTCGGCCGGCCCTTGCTGCAGTTCTTCCACGACGAAGACGGCGCCCGCCTGGGCCGACAGCTCGCCAGCCTCGCCGGCGACCGGCACGCCAGCCTGCACGGCGAATACCGCCTGCTGACGCGCAACGGCCAACTGCGCTGGGTCGAACTGCAGCTGAGCCATGCACCGCCGGACAACGGTTTGCGCGGCAGCCTGCGCGACATCCACGAGCGCTTCCAGGGCCAGCAGTTGCAGCAGGCGCGCAATGCGGTGCTCGATGAACTGCTCGGGCGCCAGCCGCTGGCGCAGATACTCGACGGCATCAGCCGGCGCCTGCAGGGGCTGAACCCGCGGATGCGGGTGTCGATCATGCTGCTGGACGAGCAGGCACGCCTGCATGTGGCGGCCGCGCCCAGCCTGCCCGACACCTATCGGCAGGCCATCGACGGCATCCGGGCGGCGCCCGGGGTCGGCTCCTGCGGGCATGCCGCGTGCAGCGGTGAGCTGGTGATCGCCGAGGACCTCGCCAGCCATCCCTACTGGCGCGATTACCGCGCCGTGACCCAGGCCGCCGGGCTGCAGGGCTGCTGGTCGCTGCCGTTCAAGGATGACCACGGCCGGGTGCTCGGCACCTTCGGCATCTACTCCGACCAGCCCGCCCGGCCGAGCACCGCGGATCTCGCCCTGGTCAGCGAATTCACCCGCCTGGCCAGCCTGGCCGTGCAGCAGAGCCATGACCGGTCGCCACGCCAGCCGGCTTGAGCGGGACCGACGAGCGGCAGCCGAGCACTTGACGCAGATCAGCGAAAGTTCATCGACGGCGACTAGACTCAATTGCCGGACTTTTGGAAGTGACCATCATGAACATCAGTATTCTCCCGCTGAACACCCCCCAGGGGCTCCGCTGGCAGGTCAGCTTCATCACCCATAGCGTGACCTTTCGCAGCGAAGCCGAAGCCCGTCAGTTCGTCGCCACCCTGCAAGCCCGTCTGCAAGCGCCGCACCCCCTACCGGCCTACACCCGGCGCGCCGTCGGCTGAACCACAGTGCCGGGGGGGAACCGCTCGAGCGCCGCAGCGGCCGTCCTGGCGCAGGCCGTCATAGCGGCGGATGAGCGGCGCGGCGTTCCGCCCAACGAGTGAGTCGCGAGAACAGTACCGCCAGCGTGCCGCAGGTGCAGATCACCAGCGCCATCGGCCAGGCGCTGCCGTCGTGCAACAGGCCGACCATGGCCGCGGCACTGGCGGCGATGCCGAACTGCAGGCTGCCGAGCAGGGCCGAGGCGCTCCCGGCGTGGCTGCCCTGCCCGGCCATGGCCAAGGCCGAGGCGTTCGGCAGGAGCACGCCGAGGCTGGCGATGCAGCCGAACAGCGGCGGCAACAGCGGCCACAGCACCGCCGGCCGGGCCAGGGCCACACCCAGCAGCGCCACGCCACAGGCCAGGTAGAACCAGACCGTGCGGCGCAACCAGTACCCCGGGCCATGCCGCGCCACCAGCCAGGCGTTCAGCTGCGCCGCCAGGATGAAGCCCAGCGCATTGCTGCCGAACAGCCAGCCGTAGTGCTCGGCCGGCACCCCGTACAGCTCGATGAAGACGAACGGCGAGCCGGCGATGTAGGCGAACATCCCGGCCACCGCCAGGCCACCGGTCAACGCATGGCCGAGGAACGGCCAGTCGCCGAACAACCGCCGGTACTCGCCCAGCGCACCGCGCAGGGGCGCCGGCGGGCCGTCCGCGGCCAGGGTCTCCGGCAGCCACGAGGCCACCGCCAGCAGGCTCAAGGTGCCGAACAGGGTCAGGCAGACGAAGATCGACTGCCAGCCCAGACTACTCAGCAGCAGCGCGCCGGCCAGCGGCGCGAGGATCGGCGCCACGCCCATCACCAGCATCAGCTGGGAAAACACCCTGGCCGAAGCGATCGGATCGCACAGGTCGCGCACCACCGCGCGGCTCACCACCATCCCCGCGCAACCGCCGAGAGCCTGGACGAAGCGCGCGCCGACCAGCCACTCCAGGCTCGGCGCCAGGGCACAGGCCAGCGAAACCAGGCTGAACAGCAGCAGGCCGGCGAGCAGCGGCGTGCGCCGGCCGAAGCGGTCGGCCAGCGGCCCGTAGAGCAGTTGGCCGATGGCCAGGCCGAGGAAGTAGGCGGCCAGCGACAGCTGCACCCGCTCGACATCGGTGGCGAAGGCCCGCGCCAGGGCCGGGAAGCTCGGCAGGTAGAAGTCGATGGCCAGGGGGCCGAAGGCGCTCAAGGCGCCGAGGATCAGCAGTAGACGCAGCGGCATGGGAGGCCCGGGCGGAGTGGATGGAGGTATTTATTGGCTGGGTTGTCGCTGGCCCCGATTGACTGCCGTGAACTCGTAGGGTGCGCGGGGCCGCCTAGGCTGTGCGCACCGTTGGTGAAGGCGCCAGGTGCGCACGGCCTAGGCGGCCCCGCGCACCCTACCCGCCGCAACTGACTCCAAGGCCGCGTAACCCGGCAACCCCGGCGATAACCGTGGAAATGGTGGGTTACGGCGCGCCACGTTCTGCGTTCGACACGAACATCGACGCCACCCTACGACTCGACCACCTCCTCGGCCTGCTTGCGGCCCTTGCCGAGCCTGGCCGCCAGCGACTCCACCAGCAGGTAGAACATCGGGATCAGGAAGATCGCCAGCAGGGTCGCCGCGAGCATGCCGCCGATCACCCCGGTGCCGATCGAGTGGCGGCTGGCCGAGCCGGCGCCGCTGCTGATGGCCAGCGGCACCACGCCGAGGATGAACGCCAGCGAGGTCATGATGATCGGCCGGAAGCGCAGGCGCGCGGCCTCCAGCGCCGAGTCGAAGATGCCCATGCCCTGTGCCCGGCAGAGCACGGCGAACTCGACGATGAGGATGGCGTTCTTCGCCGCCAGGCCGATCAGGGTGACCAGGCCGACCTGGAAGTACACGTCGTTCTCGATGCCGCGCAGCCACACCGCGAGGATCGCGCCGAACACCGCGAACGGCACCGCGGTGACCACCGCCAGCGGCAGGGTCCAGCGCTCGTACTGGGCAGCGAGGATCAGGAACACCATGATCAGGCCGAAGACGAAGGCGGTGCTGCCGGAGCCCTGGGTCGCCAGCTCCTGGAACGCCGAGCCGGTCCAGCCGATACTGTAGTCGCTGCCGAGCACCTGGTCCGCCACCTCCTGCACTGCCGCCAGGGCCTGCCCGGAGCTGTAGCCGGGGGCCGGGCCGCCGAGGATCTTCGCCGCCGGGTAGACGTTGAAGCGCGCGTAGCTGTCCGGGCCGAGGATCCGTTCGACCTTGACCAGGGTCGACAGTGCCACCAGTTCGCCGCCGGCCGCGCGCACATAGACCTGCGACAGGTCTTCCGGCTTGCGCCTGAACTCCGACTCCGATTGCAGGCTGACCTGGAAGGTGCGCCCGTACAGGCTGAAGTCGTTGACGTAGTAGCTGCCGAAGGTCGCCTGCATGGCGGTGAACACATCGTTGATCGACACCCCCAGGGCGCGCGCCTTGGTGCGGTCGAGGTCGATGTAGTACTGCGGCACGTTGGCACTGAAGGTGCTCTGCACCCCGGCCAGTTCCGGGCGCTTGCGCGCCGCCTCGAGGAAGCTGGCGACCCGCTCGGCCAGTTGCGCGGTGCTGCCACCGCTGCGGTCCTGGATAAAGCCCTCGAAGCCGCCGGTGGTGCTCATGCCGGTGATCGGCGGCGGGTTGAAGGTCATCACCACGCCGTCCTTCTGCGCGGCGCCCATGCCCATGAATTCGTGGGTCAGGTTGCGCGCGTCGAGTTCCGCGGTGCGGCGCTCGCTCCAGTCCTTGAGCGGTACGAAGGACACCCCGGCGTTGCTGCGGGTGCCGAAGGTCAGCACATCGAAGCCGGCGAAGGTCACCACGTCCTGCACCGCCGGGTGCTCCATCAGTTGCCGGGTCACGGTGCTGGTCAGTTGTTCGGTGCGGGTCAGCGAGGCCGCCGGCGGCAGGAAGTAGGCGTTGATCACGTAGCCCTGGTCCTCGTTCGGCACCAGCGAGCTGGGCACCCGGCCGAACAGCAGCAGCATCAGCGCAATCATCAGCCCAAACAGCAGCAGGCCGACCGCCGAGCGCTTGAGGAAGAAGCGTACGCCGGCGGTATAGCCGGCGGTCAGGCGCTCGAACAGCCTATTGAAGGCGCGGAACGGTGCCGCCGGCTGCTGGTGTCCCGGCTTGAGCAACAGCGCGCAGAGCGCCGGACTCAGGGTCAGCGCGACGATGCCGGAGATCACCACCGACACGGCGATGGTGATGGCGAACTGCTTGTACATTTCCCCGGCCAGGCCGCCGAGGAAGCCCACCGGCACGAACACCGCGCAGAGCACCAGGACGATGGCGACGATCGGCCCGGTGACCTCCTGCATGGCCTTGATGGTCGCCGCGCGCGGGCCGACCTTGTCGCTGGCCATCACCCGCTCGACGTTCTCGATCACCACGATGGCGTCGTCGACCACGATGCCGATGGCCAGGACCATGCCGAACAGGGTCAGCAGGTTGATCGAGAAGCCCAGCAGGTACATGCCGGCGAAGGTGCCGACCAGCGACACCGGGATCGCCAGCACCGGGATCAGCGTGGCGCGCCAGTTCTGCAGGAACACGAAGACCACTAGCACCACCAGCACCAGGGCCTCGACGAAGGTGTGGATCACCTCCTCGATGGAGACCCGGACGAACTTGGTGGTGTCGTAGGGGATCTTGTAGGTGATGCCCTCGGGAAAGCTCTTGGACAGCCGCGCCAGGGTGCTGCTCACCGCTTCGGCGGTGTCCAGGGCGTTGGCGCCCGGCTGCAGGTAGATGCCGAAGGCGGCGTTCTGCTGGCCGTTCAGCGAGGTCATCAGCGAGTAGTCCTGGGCACCCAGCTCGATCCGCGCGACGTCCTTGAGCAGCAGGCTGGCGCCGGTCGCATCGCTGCGCAGGATCACGCTCTCGAACTCGGCCGGATCGGTGAAGCGGCCCTGGGTGGTCACCGTGTAGGTGAAGTCCTGCTCCTGCTCCAGCGGCTGCTGGCCGAAGCTGCCGGCGGCGAACTGCGAGTTCTGCTCGCGGATCGCGGCGACCACGTCGGTCGGCGTCAGGTCGTACTGCGCCAGCTTGTCCGGGCGCAGCCAGATGCGCATGGAATAGTCCTTGGAGCCGAACTGCCGGGCATCGCCGACCCCGGGCAGGCGCTTGAGCTCGTCGATCACGTTGATCAGCGCGTAGTTGCTGATATACACCGGGTCGCGCGAGCCGTCCGGGGAGAACAGGGTGACCACCTGGAGGATGTCCGAGGACTTCTTCTCGACCTTGACCCCCTGCCGGCGTACCTCCTCCGGCAGCTTGGCCAGGGCCGCCTGGACCCGGTTGTTGACGTCGATGGTGGCCTGGTCCGGGTCGGTGCCGACGGCGAAGTACACCGACAGGCTCATGGCGTTGCCGCCGGAGTTGGACTGCTGGTAGATCATTCCCTCGACGCCGTTGATCGACTGTTCCAGCGGCGCCGCCACGGTCTCGGCGATCACCTGGGCGCTGGCGCCGGCATAGGTGGCGCTGACCGACACCTGCGGCGGCAGGATCTGCGGGTACTGGGCGATCGGCAGCGCACGCATGGCCATCAGGCCGGCGAGCACGATGACGATGGAGATGACCACGGCGAACACCGGGCGGTCGATGAAGAAGCGAGAAATCACTGGCTACGCTCCTCAGGGTTGCTTGGCGGATTGGGCGGGGGCGTCGGCGACTTTCACCGGCGCATCCGGGCGCACCTTGGGCAAGCCTTCGACAATCACCCGGTCGCCCTCGCCGATGCCCGACTCGACCACCCAGCGGCCGGCGGCGGTGCGCCCGGTGCTGACTTCGCGCATCCGCGCGATGCCGCCGGCGTCCACCACATAGACGAAGGTGCCACGCGGCCCCTGGGCCACGGCGCGCTCCGGCACGGTGATGGCGCTGGGCAGGCTGATGCCTTTGAGCACCACGCTGACGAACTGCCCGGGGAGCAGGTGCTGCTCCGGGTTGGGCACCACGGCGCGGGTGCTGACGGTGCCGGTGCTGCGGTCGACCAGGCTGTCGGTGAAATCCACCTTGCCTTCCAGCGGGTAGCTGGAACCGTCGCCGAACTTGATCTGCACGCGCATCTGCGCGCCCTCGAGGACCAGGGCGCCGCTCTGCAGGCCGCTGCGCAGGCTTTCCACGTCGCGATCCGGGGGCGCGAAGTTGACGTAGATCGGGTCGAGCTGGGTGATATTGGTCAGCAGGCTGGCGCTCGGGTCGCCGGCCACCATCAGGCTGCCCTCGGAGACGGTTTCCTTGCTGGTGATGCCGGAAATCGGCGCCTCCACCGTGCAGTAGTCGAGGTCGATCTGCTTGGACTGCACCTCGGCCTCGGCGGCCTGGATATTGGCCTTGCTCTGCTCGAAGTTGGAGATCGCGTTGTCCAGCTCGCTCTCGCTGGCGAAGCCCTTCTTCTGCAGCTCGCGGATGCGCCGCAGGTCGCGGTCGGTCTGCCGGTAGCGCGCCTGCTCCTGGGCCAGCGCGCCCTTGGCCCGGGCCAGGGCGGCCTGGTAGGTGCGCGGATCGATGCGGAACATCACCTGGCCCTGCTTGACCTGGCTGCCTTCCAGGTAGGTGCGCTCCTGCAGGATGCCGCTGACCTGGGCACGCACCTGGACTTCGCGAAAGCCCGCGGTGCGCGCGGAATATTCCAGCTCCAGCGGCAGCGGCGCGGCCTTGACGGTCTCCACCAGCACTTCCGGCGCCGGCGGCGCGTCGGCGGCCTGGGCCGCGGGCAGCAGGGAGGCAAAGGCGAGAATCCCCAGGGCGAGCGGGAGGTGACGGGCAAAGGACATAGGTGTCTCCGGGACAACGCGCGGCGCAACGCACAAAGGAAGAGATGCTAGTTACATACGACCTTGTTTGTAAACAGACCGTGACGAGTAAAATCGTTACACTCTGTTCCCCAAATGAGCCTAACCAGATCGTCCGTTACTGCCATGCGCCGAACCAAAGAACAAGCCGAACAGACCCGCTGCGCCATCCTCGCCGCGGCCGAGACCCTGTTCCTCGAGCGGGGCGTGGCCCACACCAGCCTGGAGCATATCGCCCGCCAGGCCGGGGTGACTCGCGGCGCCGTGTACTGGCACTTCGAGAACAAGGCGCACCTGTTTCACGAGATGCTCAGCCAGGTGCGCCTGCCGCCCGAGCAACTGGCCGAGCGCCTGCGCGGCTGCGCCGGACAAGAGCCCCTGCTGGCCCTGCACGAGCTGTGCATCGAGGCCATCGAGAACCTCGCGCATAACCAGCAGAAGCGGCGGATCTTCACCATCCTGCTGCGCCGCTGCGAGTTCACCGAGGAGCTGCGCGAGGCGGAGCAGCGCCACGAAGCCTTCATCAATCAGTTCATCGCCCTGTGCGAGCAGCAATTCGCCCAGCCCGCGGTCAGCGCCCGCCTGCAGCCGGGCATGAGCCCGCGCCTGGCGGCGCGCGCCCTGCATGCGCTGATCGTCGGCCTGCTCAGCGACTGGCTGCGCGACCCGACGCTGTTCGATCCGCTGCAGGACACCGGCGCGCTGATCGACGCCGGCTTTCGCGGGCTGATCCGCGACTGGCCGGGCTGAGGGGCTTCCCGGATTGCATCCGGGCTACCATCCCGTAGGAGCGGGCCATGCCCGCGAACCCCGCCGCCGCAAAATCCTCGCGAGCATGGGACTGGGCGTCCCCCCCGCGCCTACATCATCTGCGCGACTGTGTAACCTTCCTCGGCAATCGCCTCGATCACTTCGGCGGCCGGCAGGCGGCTGGCCACCCGCACCTCGCCGGCGGCCAGGTCGACCTGCACCTCGGCCGCCTGGTCGCGTGCCTGCACGGCCTGGGTGATCGCCCGCACGCAATGCCCGCAGGACATGCCTTGCACCTTGAACAACTGCATCTTCAACCTCCCGGATTCATTCGATGGCCCGCCTGGATGCGCGCCCGGATCGATTCTCAAGCTTGCCACAGGGGCAGGGTCAAGCGATGAAACACCACTTGACCTTACCCATGGGTCAAGGTTGATCCTAGCGGCGAACCCAAGGGAGATCACCCATGTCCAGCCTGACCACCTTCGACCTGCCGATCGCCGGCATGACCTGCGCCAGCTGCGCCGGCCGGGTCGAACGCGCCCTGCGCAAACTGCCGCAGGTCGCCAACGCCAGCGTCAATCTGGCCAGCGAGCGGGCACGCATCGAAGCCCCGGACGACAGCCTGGACAGCCTGATCGCGGCCGTCGAAAGCGCCGGCTACCAGGTGCCGAGCGAGCGCCTGGAGCTGGCCATCGCCGGCATGACCTGCGCCAGTTGCGCCGGCCGCGTCGAACGCGCGCTGGCCAGGCAGCCGGGCGTGCTGGCGGTCAGCGTCAACCTGGCCAGCGAGCAGGCGCTGCTGCAGGTCGCCCCCGGCCTCGACCCGCACCTCCTGTTGCAGGCGGTCGGCGCCGCCGGCTACGCGGCCAGCCTGCTCGATCTCGAACGCCCAGCGCAGCCCGATGCGGACCGCCGCCTGCAACGCGAACGCGGGGCGCTGCTGCTGGCCATCGTCCTGGCGCTGCCCCTGCTGCTGCCGATGCTGGCCGAGCCCTTCGGCATGCACTGGATGCTGCCGGCCTGGCTGCAGTTCGCCCTGGCCACCCCGGTGCAGTTCGTCCTCGGCGCGCGCTTCTACCGTGCCGCCTGGCGCGCCCTGCGCGCCGGCGCCGGCAACATGGACCAGCTGGTCGCCCTGGGCACCAGCGCGGCCTACGGCCTGAGCCTGTACCAGTGGGCGGTCACCCCGGCCGGGGCAATGCCGCACCTGTATTTCGAGGCGGCGGCGGTGCTGATCGCGCTGATCCTGCTCGGCAAGTACCTGGAGAGCCGCGCCAAGCGCCAGACCAGCAGCGCCATCCGCGCCCTACAGGCATTACGCCCGGAACAGGCGCTGCGCCTGCAGGGCGGGGTCGAGCAGCTCGTGCCGCTGGCCGCCCTGGCGCTCGGCGACCGGGTGCTGGTCAAGCCCGGCGAGCGCTTCCCGGTCGACGGCCGGGTGCTCGAAGGCCACAGCCATGCCGACGAGGCGCTGATCAGCGGCGAGAGCCTGCCGCAGGCCAAGCAGCCGGGCGACAAGGTCACCGCCGGGGCGATCAACGGCGAAGGCCGCCTGCTGGTCGAGACCGGCGCCCTCGGCGCGGAAACCGTGCTGGCGCAGATCATCCGCCTGGTGGAAGACGCCCAGGCGGCCAAGGCGCCGATCCAGAAGCTGGTGGACCGGGTCAGCCAGGTGTTCGTCCCGGCGGTGCTGCTGATCGCCCTGGCCACCCTGCTCGGCTGGCTGCTGCTCGGCGCGCCGCTGCAGACGGCGCTGCTGAATGCCGTGGCGGTGCTGGTGATCGCCTGCCCCTGCGCCCTCGGCCTGGCCACACCCACGGCGATCATGGCCGGCACCGGGGTGGCCGCGCGCCACGGCATCCTGATCAAGGACGCCGAAGCCCTGGAAGTCGCCCATGGGGTGACCACGGTGGCCTTCGACAAGACCGGCACGCTGACCTCGGGCACCCCGAAGATCGCCCACCTGCGGGCCGTCGACGGTGACCAGCAGCAGCTGCTGCAACTGGCCGGCGCCCTGCAGCGCGGCAGCGAACACCCGCTGGCCAACGCGGTGCTGGATGCCTGCGGCGAACGCGGCCTGAGCCTGCCGGACGTCACCGACAGCCAGGCCCTGGCCGGGCGCGGCATCGCCGGGCAGCTCGGCGAACGCCGGCTGGCCCTGGGCAACCGCCGCCTGCTCGAAGACAGTGGATTGCAGCCGGGCGAGTTGGCGCCCGTGGCGCAAGCCTGGGAGGCCGAGGGGCGCACCCTGTCCTGGCTGCTGGAACAGGCGCCGACGCCGCGACTGCTCGGCCTGTTCGCCTTCGGCGACACCCTGAAGGAGGACGCAGCCGAGGCCATCGCCCAGCTCAAGCGCCGGGGCATCGCCAGCCACCTGATCAGCGGCGATAATCGCGGCAGCGTCAACGCCGTGGCCGCCGCCCTGGGCATCGACGCGGTGCACGCCGAAGTGCTGCCGGCGGACAAGGCGGCGCTGGTCGGCGCGCTGAAGCGCCGCGGCGTGGTGGCGATGGTCGGCGACGGCATCAACGATGCCCCGGCCCTGGCCGCCGCGGATGTCGGCATCGCCATGGGCAGCGGCACCGACGTGGCCATGCACGCCGCCGGCATCACCCTGATGCGCGGCGACCCGCGCCTGGTGCCGGCCGCCCTGGAGATCAGCCGGCGCACCTACAACAAGATCAGGCAGAACCTGTTCTGGGCCTTCATCTATAACCTGGTCGGCATCCCGCTGGCCGCCGCCGGGCTGCTCAACCCGATGCTCGCCGGCGCGGCCATGGCGCTGTCCAGCGTCAGCGTGGTGAGCAATGCGCTGCTGCTGAAGACCTGGAAGCCCAAGGATCACCACTGACCCCAATCGCGGCCATGGGCCGCTCCTACACAACGACGAGCGAGTCCACGATAACCCCGTAGGAGCGGGCCATGCCCGCGATCACGATTTCACGGACAGCACGCAGAATGGGAGACAACCATGAATATCGGCCAAGCCGCACGCAAGACCGGCCTCAGCGCCAAGATGATCCGCTATTACGAGTCGATCGACCTGCTGCCGGCGGCCGGGCGCACCGACAGCGGCTACCGCCAATACGGCGCCCAGGACCTGCACCGCCTGGCCTTTATCAAGCGCGCCCGCGACCTCGGCTTCGCCCTGGCCGAGGTCGCCCAGCTGCTGGCCTTGTGGCAGGACCGCCAGCGCGCCAGTGCCGACGTCAAGGCCCTGGCCGCCGGGCATATCGCCGAGCTGAACCACAAGATCGCCGAGCTGACCGGCCTGCGCGACACCCTGCAGGAGCTGATGGAGCACTGCCAGGGCGACGACCGCCCGGACTGCCCGATCCTCAAGGACCTGGAATCCGGCGGCTGCGGAACCTCGTGAATTCGTGGTGCGCACGACCTAGGTGGCCCCGCGCCCCCTACGCGGCGGAGCACTTGTAGGGTGCGCCGCGCGCACCGGAATCCTGATATTTCCGACCGTGCCCAATTCTGCTTGCCCGGTAAATCCGCGGAGCCCGGTTAGATCGCCTTCCGCAGCGCCGCGCAATCCACGGCGAAGTGATCGGCCAGCTGCGGCCAGGGATTCTCCGCCAGGTTGACCAGCACGCTGCGGGCCCCGGCGGCGCGGGCGCATTCCAGGTCGAAGCGGTAGTCGCCGACCATCACCAGTTCGCCCGGCGCCACCTGCCAGCGCTCGGCCAGGTGCAGCAGGCCGCCGGGATGCGGCTTGGGCGGCGCCTCGTCGCGGCCGAGGATATCCGCCGAGGCGAAGCAGTCGCCCAGGCCGATCGCCTGCAGGGTCACCAGGGCCAGTTCGTGGGCGTTGCGGGTGAGGATGCCGAGCCGGCAGTCACGCGCCTGCAGGCTGCGCACCAGCTCGATGGCGCCGGGCGCCGGCTGGGCCGCCAGCGCCAACTCGCGTTCGTGCTCCAGCAGCCAGGCGTACTTGGCCGCCGCCAGCGCCTCGGGCAGCGCCGCCAGGTGCTGGAGGATGTCCTGCTCCAGCGGGATCTCCAGCGCCCGCTTGATCGCCTCGAAGTCGTGCACCGCCAGGGTCAGGGTGCCGTCCATGTCGAACACCCAGTGGCGCGCCGCCGCCAGCTGCTTCACTTCCAGTCCTCACGGATTCGGGTCAGGCCCTCCTGGGCCACCGAGGCGACCAGCTGGCCCTGGCGGTTGAAGATGCTGCCGCGGGAGAAACCGCGGGCGTTGCCGGCCCAGGGGCTGTCCATGGCGTAGAGCAGCCAGTCGTCCATGCGCAGGTTGCCGTGGAACCACAGCGCGTGGTCGAGGCTGGCGACCTGCATGAACTTCTGCCAGACCGACACGCCATGCGGCAGCATCGAGGTGGTCAGCAGGTTGAAGTCGCTGGCGTAGCCGAGCAGGTACTTGTGCAGCTGCGGGTCGTCCGGCAGCTCGCCGGCGGCGCGGAACCACACGTACTTGACCGGCTCGCTCGGCTCGGGGGCGAAGGGGTTGGCCACCGTCACCGGGCGGATCTCGATCGGCTTGTCGCTCACCGCGCGCTCGCGCATCCGCTCGGGCAGCGAGTCGGCGACCAGCCGGGCCAGCTCGGTCTCCGACTTCAGGCCCTCCGGCCCCGGCACCTCGGGCATCGGGTTCTGGTGGTGGAAACCCTCCTCGTCGTACTGGAACGAAGCGCTGCAGGTGAAGATCGGCTGGCCCTTCTGCACCGCCGTCACCCGCCGGGTGCTGAAGCTGCCGCCGTCGCGCACCCGGTCGACCTGGTAGACCACCGGCAGGCTGGCGTCGCCGGGACGCAGGAAGTAGCCGTGCAGCGAGTGCACATGGCGATCGGCCTCGACCGTCTGGCTGGCCGCCGACACGCACTGGCCGAGCACCTGGCCGCCGAACAGCTGGCGGAAACCCAGGTCCTGGCTGACCCCGCGGAACAGGTTCTCCTCGATGGCTTCCAGGCTCAACAGGGCGACCAACTTGTCCAACACCTGACTCATGCTGCGTCTCCTCGAGCCGCTACAGCGGCGGCAAATGGTGTTCGGGATAGGCCGGCGACGTGCTCAGGCGCTCGTCCCACACGGCGCGGCCCAGGGTGAAATGGTAAAGGCTTTGCCAGCGGCTGTCGGCAACTCCGAGCAATTCGTGTAGCGCATCGTCGAAATAACAGCCGATGCCGGTGGCCGACAATCCCGCCGCCTCGGCCTCCAGGTAGAGCAGTTGGCCAAGCTGCCCGCATTCCCAGTACAGCCGCGGATAGCGCCAGGCGCCGGCCTGCAGTGCCGCGTCGAAGCGCGCCAGCATGGCCAGGGCGACGCAGCCGTCGCTGGCGATGTCCTGGCCGCAGGAGAGGAACCCGGCCAGGCCACGGGCATCGCCCTGCAGCAGGCGATACAGCGGCAGTTCGGTGTCCACCCGCTGCCAGAGAAAATCCTCGCGCAGCCCGCCCTGCGCCTGGCCGTCGCCCCGCGCCAGCCAGTACAGCCCCGGCGCCAGCCCCTGCACGCGGTGGACGAACAGCAGCAGGTCGACCTGCGCCGGCTCGCCGCTGACGGCCAGCGGCACCGGCGAATGGGCCGGCAGCAGCCGACGCAGCCAGGCCAACAGCAGCTCGGCGTGGATGCCCGCCTTGCCGTCCATGGCCTGGGCGCTACGCCGTTGGTGCAGGATGGGCCGCAGCGCCAGGCCGGGATTGTCGGCCAGCGCGCGGCCGGGCCCGGCCCGCCAGGGGGCGGCGGGCAAGGCCGGCGCGCGACAGAGCGCCTGCACCCGTGCCAGCTGCGGCCAGTCGCGCTGCTGGCATGACAGGCGATTCGGCGCCCCGTCCAGCTCCAGCGCGGCCAGGCCCTGCAGCAGGCACTCCGGCAGGTTGAATTCGGCGGCTTGTGGCGGGCCGATCCACAGCAGGCAGTCGGCGTGTTCGGCCTCGTGAAAGCCCGGGCGATCCAGGCCCAGCACGGCATCCAGGCGCTCCTCGGCGATACCGCGCAGCAGCCGTACCTGCCAGCCCAGGGCGCTGGCGGCAATGGCCACGGCCGCCAGGGCGTGGCCGAGGTCGTGCTGGCAGTAGCGATAGGCGCGCTCGCCGTATTTCCAGGCCTCGCGCCAGGCGATGCTGGCCAGGCCGAGCAGCAGGCCGCCGGCCGGCAGCGCCTGGCGCAGTTGCTCGGCCAGCGCCGCCGGCAGCTCGCCGCGCACCTCCAGGGCATGGGCGTCCGGCGCGTAGTGGGCGAGCAGCGCGCCCTCTTCCAGGCTGCCGGCCGGCAGCAGCAGGTAGGCCTCGGTCGGGTGCAGGTTGCCCGACGACGGATTGACCCGCAGCGCCCAGCGGCTGCCGCCGGCCTCCTTCCAGGCCGACAGCGCCAGGCTGTCGTAGAGCAGTTGCGAGACGCTCGCCCGGCCCAGCGGCGCCGGTTGGCCCAGCGGCGCGGCGAACACCGCGTCGTAGGGCGGCGACTGCTCCAGCGGCTGCTGATACAGCTCGATCAGCCGCGCGCCGGCGTAGCGGCGGAACGGTGCCGGCTGGGTCGCCCAGTCCAGTTGCCCCGGCCCCGGGGCGAAGCGCTGCGGCTGGTGTTTGCTCAGTTGGTGGTAGGCGCGGACCAGCTCCAGCGGACTCATCGCGCCGCCTCCCACTCGGCACGCAGCAGGCGATACAGCAGATGCCGGGACAGGCGATGGCCAGCGGGCAACAGCGGGTGGTCGAAGTCGCCGGAGGGATCGGCGCGCATGCCGATGGCCCGCATCACCGCCTGCGACGCCAGGTTGCCCTGGGCGGTGAAGGCTACCACCTGGTCCAGGGCGAGCCGGGTAAAGGCGCAGTCCAGCACCGCCCGCGCCGCTTCGCTGGCAAAGCCTTGGCGCCAGTGCTGCCGGGCCACACGCCAGGCCATCTCCACCGCCGGACAGAACGGCGCGGCGAAGCCGACCGGACGCAAGCCGGTGAGGCCGATAAAGGCACCGCTGTCCTTGCGCTGCAGCGCCCACAAGCCGAAGCCGCGCTCGGCGAAATCCGCCTCGATCCGCTGCAACAGCCGATCGCTCTGCTCGCGGCTCAGGCACGCCGGGAAATGGCGCATCACCTCGGCATCGGCATTCAGCGCGGCGAAAGGCTCACGGTCCTCGCTGCACCAGCGGCGCAGCAACAGGCGCGGGCTGTGCAGTTCGATCATTTCCGCCATGGGCACTCCGCTTGAGTCGGGCCGGGCAGCGCCGCCATACTCGGACGCTGCGAGAAAAGAGCCCCATTGTATGCGCCTGCCGCTGGTCTATCACGACGACTACAGCCCGCCCTTCCCAGCCGGGCACCGCTTCCCCATGGAGAAGTTCCGCCTGCTGCGCGACCACCTGCTGGCCAGCGGCCTGGCCAGCGACGCCGAGCTGCTGCGTCCCGAGTTCTGCCCGCCGGAGGTGCTGGCCCTGGCCCACTGCCCGGCCTATATCCAGCGCTATATGAGCGGCGAGCTGCCGCGCGAGGACCAGCGCCGCCTCGGCCTGCCTTGGAGCGCGGCCCTGGCCCGACGCACGGTGCGCGCGGTGGGCGGCTCGCTGCTGGCCGCGGAACAGGCGCTGCGCCACGGCCTGGCCTGCCACCTGGCCGGCGGCACCCACCATGCACATTACGACCACCCCGCCGGCTTCTGCATCTTCAACGACCTGGCGGTGATCGCCCGCTACCTGCTGGAGAGCGGCCAGGCGCAACGGCTGCTGATCTTCGACTGCGACGTGCACCAGGGCGACGGCACCGCGCGGCTGCTGGCCGACTGCCCGGAGGCGATCACCGTCTCGCTGCACTGCGAGCAGAACTTCCCCGCGCGCAAGGCCGCCAGCGACTGGGATATCCCCCTGCCGCGCGGCCTGGGCGACGACGCCTATCTCAAGGTGGTCGACGACGCGCTGAACTACCTGCTGCCGCTGTACCAGCCGGATATCGTGCTGTACGACGCAGGGGTCGACGTGCACCAGGACGATGCCCTGGGTTACCTGAACCTCACCGATGCGGGTATCGCCGCGCGCGACAGCGCCGTGCTCGACCACTGCCTGGGCCGGGATATTCCGGTGGTCGGGCTGATCGGCGGCGGCTACGACCAGGACCGCGAAGCCCTGGCCCGCCGCCACGGCATTCTGCACCACAGCGCGGCCCGGGTCTGGGCCGAACGCGGATTGGGCTGAGCGCGGCGGCGCCCGGCAGCGTCCGGCGGGCCCGCGGAATTGCCTAAGAGAGAGTCGCCAGTTTGCTGCTGGAGCCCAGCGAGGTGTAGCCGGGCCATTGCCGCAGCAGGGTATCGACGAACTGCTCGGCGGCCGGCGACAGCGACGAACCGTGGCGCCGCACCAAGCCCAGGGTGCGACTGATGACCGGGTCGACCAGCGGGCGCTGGACCAGGATCGGATGGTCGTCTGCCGGCATCGCCAGGCTGGGCAAAGCGGCCACGCCCAGGCCGGCCTCGACCATGCCCAACGAGGTCGACAGGTGCTGCACCTCGTAGAACCAGCTGGGCCGCCAGTCCAGGTGGGCCAGACCGTGATCGAGCAGCACGCGGTTGCCGCTCAGGCGGCCGACGCCGATCAGGCGGTAGTCGCTGAGTTCGCGCCAGGCCACCTCGGGCTGGTTGGCCAGCGGGTGATCGCGCCGGCAGGCGAGCACGAAGGGTTCGTTGACCAGGGGGGTGAAATCGATCTCCGCGCTCTGGCCGCTGAGCATGTTGATGCCGAAATCCGCCTCGCCGCGCAGTACCGCTTCCAGCCCTTCGTGGGCGCTGAGGTCGAGGATGCGGATGCGGATCTTCGGGTACTGCAGGTTGAACTCGCGGATCACCGTCGGCAGGAAGTAGAACGCCGCCGTGGGGATGCAGGCCAGGGTCACCTGGCCGGACTGGCGCTCGGCCAGTTCGCGGATGCCGAGGATCGAGCGCTCGAAATCGTCCAAGAGGCGCCGGGCCTTGGGCAGGAAATCCCGTCCTACCGCGGTCAGGCTGACACGCCGCGTGGTCCGGTCGAGCAACTGGGTGCCCAGCCCTTCCTCGAGTTTCTGCATGCGCCGGGTCAATGCCGGTTGCGACAGGTGGATGGCGTTGGCGGCTTCGTGGAAATTGCCGAATTCGGCGATTTTCACGAAGGCGCGCAGGTCCTGCAGCTCGTAATTCATGCGCATCACCTATTAATTGTCTTTATTTTTCCGCACTGCAAATCAGTAAGGCCTGCGGTTTAACGGCGTCGCCGTGCGGAAGGACTCATGCCGCTCACATTAATGCGCAAAATACATTAATAGAAAAAATATATGCATTTTACAGATCAAACAAGGCCATTCAATAATCGCTCAACGCAACAATAAACATGTTTCATGCACCGGAGACATCATGCAAGCGATTCCTTGTGTCCTTATGCGCGGCGGCACCTCCCGAGGGCCGGTGTTCCTGGCCAACCACCTGCCCAGCGATCCCGCCCAGCGCGACGAACTCCTGCTGAAGATCATGGGTTCGGGGCATGAGCTGGAGATCGACGGGATCGGCGGTGGCAGCCCGCAAACCAGCAAGGTGGCGATCGTCAGCGCCTCCAGCCACCCGCAGGCGGATGTCGATTACCTGTTCGTGCAGGTGATGGTGGCCCAGCGCCGGGTCGATACGGCGCCCAACTGCGGCAACATGCTCTGCGCCATCGGGCCCTTCGCCATCGAGCATGGCCTGGTCAATGCGGCGGCGCCGGTGACCCGGGTGCGCATCCGCAACCTGAATACCAACACCCTGATCGACTCCGAAGTGCTGACCCCCCACGGCCGCGTGCGCTACGAAGGCGATACCCAAATCGACGGCGTACCCGGCACCGCGGCGCCGATCAAGCTGACCTTCCTCGATGCCGCTGGCGCCAAGACCGGCCGCTTGCTGCCCACCGGCCAGGTACGCGATCGCTTCGATGGCGTCGAGGTGACCTGCATCGACATGGCCATGCCGATGGTGCTGATGCATGCCGAGGCCCTGGGCAAGAGCGGCGATGAAACGCCCGCCGAGCTGGATGCCGACGCCGAGCTGCTGCAGCGCCTGGAAAGCATCCGCCTGCAGGCCGGTCGCGCCATGGGCCTGGGCGATGTGACGCAGATGGTCATCCCCAAACCGGTGCTGCTGTCGCCGGCGCGCCAGGGCGGCAGCCTGAATACCCGCTACTTCATGCCGCACAACTGCCACCGCTCCCTGGCGGCCACCGGCGCCATCGGCCTGGCCAGCGCCTGTGCGCTGCCCGGCAGCGTGGCCTTCGACCTGGCGCCGGTGCGGGGCGCCGCCCTGGTGCGCCTGGAACACCCTGGCGGGCAGATCGAAGTGTCGCTGGAGTGCGCCGAGGACGAGCCTCCCGAGGCCATGCGGGCCTCGCTGATTCGTACCGCGCGACGGCTGTTCACCGGCGAGGTGTTCGTGCCCAGCTCGCGAAGCGCGAGGGGGTAACTGGAGCGGCAAGTCCCACGACAGCGATAGCCAGCAGGTCGAGGGCTGAGCAGGGCGATTGCCCTGGATACCACCTGTTTAACCCCCCATCCGGCGGTCATTGCAAGCAACGGAGAGTATCGATGCACACCAATAAGAATAAATACACCTACGGGCACACCGCGTTGCTCGCCGCCAGCCTGATCATGCCGCTCAGCGCCATGGCGCTGGGCACGACGGGGCACAGCCTCGAGCTGAAGACGCGCGGCATCTACTTCGACCGGGACTTCGAAACCGACAGCAACGATCGCAGCCAATCGGGCCTGGGTCTGCAACTGAACTATGAGTCGCCCTACTTCGCGGACTTCATCGGCGTCGGCGTATCGGGCTACAGCGTCACCAAGCTGGATGCCAGCGGCCGCGAAACCACCGACGTGCTCTCGGTCGATAATGATGGCGACGTGCAAGAGTCCTTCGGCCAGGTCGCCCAGGCATTCGTCAAGCTCAAATACCAGGATCTGGCGGGGGCGAAACTCGGCCGGCAACTGCACAAGAGCATGCTGCTTTCCAGCTCGGGCAGCCGTGCCGTCCCGAACACCTTCTCGGGCGGCTCCTTCGAGATCGAACCGATGAAGGGCCTGAACCTTTACGGGGCGCGCTACGACGAATGGTCGCCACGCGCCGAGAGTTCCTTCGAGGCGTTCCAGACGGACAACTCCGCCGACGGCGCCATCGACTATATCGACACTGTCGGCGCGAGCTATGCGTCCGGCCCGTTCAGCATCAATCTGGAGCACCTCAGGGCGCAGGACTTCCTGAGCAAGACCGGCCTGGTCGCGGCGTACACCTTTGCCCTGCCGAACAGCTCGACGCTCAAGTTCACCGGTGGCATCCACACCTCCCGGGATGACGGCAAACTCTTCGTTACCGGCGCCGAAGGCAGCGAACTCGACGACGAGGATCTGCCGGGAGCGATCAACGGCGTGACGGCCAGCGACAACGACGGCCAGGGCGTCTATTTCGCCGCCGACTGGAAACTGGGCAACGTCGAGCTGGGTGCAGCGCTGGCGCAGTTCGATGGCGCCTGGATCGAGGACAACTTCGCCGGCGATCACGGCACCAACCCCTTCCCAACCGGCGGCGTCCTGGCCGATTTCAGCAACCGCGACGAACGGGTGTGGATGCTGAAAGCCGGCTACGACTGGAAGGATTACGTCACGGGCCTGAAGACCATCCTCAGCTACAAGGACGGTCGCAATGCGAAAAACAGCGTCGACTCATCGCTTGGCGAGGCGGACGAGAACGAACTCGCATTCGACCTGAGCTACCAGCTACCGATGGTCAAGGGCTTGGCCGTTCGCTACATCTATCTGGACTACCACTCGGGGAAGACGGGCCGCCTGGATGGGGTGAAGGAAGACGAAACCGATCACCGCCTCTACGTCGACTACAGCTATCGCTTCTTCTGATCGAGCGTGAGGGTTACCCGAGCCCTCACGGGAGTCGATGAAAGCCGCTCGACTCCCGGCAACCTGGCGCCATTCCGGCAAGACGGCATAGCACTCCTGCAAACAAATCCAAAAACAGGAAAGACTCATGAAAAGTGTAAGACTCAGCAAACTCCTGCCCCTGGCCTGCGCCCTGTTGCTCGGCAGTTTCAATGCCGCCGCCAACGAGCCCTCGCGCCCCGAATGCATCGCCCCGAGCAAGCCCGGCGGCGGTTTCGACCTGACCTGCAAGCTGGTCCAGGCCGGCCTCAAGGATCACGGCCTGCTCGAGGCGCCGATGCGCGTCACCTATATGCCGGGCGGCATCGGCGCGGTCGCCTACAACGCCATTGCCGCCAACCGGCGTAACGAGCCAGGCACCCTGGTCGCCTTCTCCGGCGCCTCGCTGCTGAATCTGGCGTTGGGCAAGTACGGTCGCTACGACGAGAACGCCGTGCAGTGGCTGACCACCATCGGCACCGATTACGGCACCCTGGCGGTGCGCGAGGACTCGCCGTTCAAGACCCTGGACGACGTCATCCAGGCCTTGAAGAAGGACCCGAAAAGCGTCGCCGTCGGCGGCGGCGGCAGCATCGGCGGTCAAGGCTGGGCCAAGATCGCCCTGCTGGCCAAGGCCGCCGGCGTCGATCCGCGCGCCCTGCGCTACGCCGCCTTCGAGGGCGGCGCCGAGCACTACATGGCGCTGATGGGCGGGCACGTCGACCTGGTGACCGGCAGTGCCAGCGAGATCCGCGCCCAGAAAGGCAACAAGATCCGCGCCCTGGTGGTGTACAGCGAGGAACGCCTGCCCGGCGAACTCGCCTCCGTGCCGACGGCGAAAGAACAGGGCTATGACATTCAATGGCCGCTGATCCGTGGCTATTACATGGGGCCCGAGGTGAAGCCGGAGGTTGTCGCCTGGTGGCGCGAGTCCTTCGCCAAGCTGCAGAACTCTGCCGAGTTCCAGCAGTACCTGCAGGATCGCGATGTGATCCCGCTGTCGGTCAGCGGCCAAGAACTGAAGGAACTGGTGAAAAAGCAGGTCGAGGATTATCGCAAGCTGGGCGAAGAGTTCGGTCTGGTCGCCGAATAAATCCATCGACGGTGTGGGCTGCCCCGCTGGCAGCCCACCCAGGAGCACCCTGATGCACGATCGTATTTTTGCAGGTTCCAACCTGCTGATTTGCACGGTCCTGGCCGTCCTGGCCTGGGGCTATCACGCACCTTTCGCCTATGAGCCGGTGGGGCCGCGGGCTTTTCCGCTGCTGTTGCTGCTGTTGATCGCCGGCGCGGCGCTCTACCAGTTGTTCAAGCCGCTCGGACACGCGCCGGCCAAGGAAGAGCCCGGCCTGGATCGCCACGTGAGCCGCAAGATTTCGCTGTGCATCGCCGCCATGCTGGCCTATGCGGCGGTCTTCGAAGTGCTGGGCTTCATTCCCAGCAGCGTGCTGTTCGCCGTGGCCATGGCCCGCCTGTACGGCGCGTCTGGCCTGCAAAGTGGGGTGGGCGGCGCGCTGATCGCCGTCGGCCTGTACCTGCTGTTCGACTATGGCCTCGATGTGCCGCTGCCGCTCGGCATGCTCGCTTCTCTGGAGAACTGACCGATGGACACTCTGCATTATCTCGGCATTGGTTTCGGCGTGGCCCTGAGCCCCTATAACCTGCTGACCGCCTTCTGCGGCGCGCTGATCGGCACCGTGGTCGGCCTGCTGCCCGGCCTCGGCCCGGTGAATGGCGTGGCCCTGCTGATTCCGATCGCCTTCGCCCTCGGCCTGCCGCCGGAAACCGCGCTGATCCTGCTCGCCGCGGTCTACCTGGGCTGCGAATACGGCGGGCGGATTTCCTCGATCCTGCTGAACATCCCCGGCGAAGCCTCGGCAGTGATGACCACCCTTGACGGCTATCCGCTGGCGCGCCAGGGCAAGGCAGGTGTGGCCCTGTCGCTGTCGGCCTGGAGCTCGTTCATCGGCGGCACCATCGCCACCCTCGGCGTGGTGCTGTTCGCCCCGCTGCTGGCCACCTGGGCGGTGGCCTTCGGCCCGGCGGAATACTTCGTGCTGATGGTCTTCGCGATCACCTGCCTGGCCGGCATGGCCGACAACAAACCGTTGAAGACCGCGGTCGCCGCACTGATCGGGCTGTTCCTCTCCTGCGTCGGCATCGATGCCAACAGCGGGGTCTACCGCTTCACCTTCGGCAGCCTGGGCCTGGCCGACGGTATCCAGTTCGTGGTGCTGGTGCTCGGTTTGTTCAGTGTCAGCGAGATCCTGGTGTTGCTCGAACGCACGCATCATGGCCAGAAGGCGGTGAAGGCTTCCGGGCGCATGCTGTTCAATTTCAAGGAAGGCACCTCGGTGTTCGCCACCAATATGCGCAGTGGCGTGGTCGGCTTCGTCCTCGGCGTGCTGCCGGGCGCCGGTGCGACCCTGGCCAGTGCCGTGGCCTACATGTCGGAAAAGCGCATGGCGCACAAGGACAACCGGTTCGGCAAGGGTGACCTGCGTGGCCTGGCCGCGCCGGAAACCGCCAACAGTGCCGCGGCCTGCGGCGCCATGGTGCCGATGCTGACCCTCGGCGTGCCGGGTTCGGGGACCACCGCGGTGATGCTCGGCGCCCTGACCCTGTACAACATCACCCCCGGGCCGATGCTGTTCCAGAGCCAGCCGGATATCGTCTGGGGCCTGATCGCCTCGCTGTTCGTCGCCAACGTCATGCTGATCGTGATGAACGTGCCGATGGTCCGCGTGTTCACCCGCATCCTCGCGGTGCCGACCTGGGCGCTGGTGCCGGCGATCGCCATCATCACCTCGATCGGCGTATATGCGGTGCACTCCACCACCTTCGACCTGTTCCTGATGATCGGCATCGGCATCTGCGGCTACGCCCTGCGCAAGCTGGACTTCTCGCTGTCAGCGGTGCTGCTCGGCTTCATCCTCGGCGGCATGATGGAAGAGAACCTACGCCGCGCCCTGTCGCTGTCCAACGGCGAGCTGGGCATCCTGTGGGGCAGCCCGATCACCCTGGTGGTATGGGCGCTGGTCGCGCTGATGATCGCCTTGCCGGTGATCCGCGCCTGGCGGGCGCGCAAGCCGTCGGCCGTGCAGGTTGCCGGTTGATTTCCGGGCCATCGACAGAGGTTTCAGGGGCGAGCCGCTCGCCCCTAGAGAAGCGCAGATGCATATCGCGATCCCCGACGACTACCAGAATGTCATCCGTTCGCTCGACTGCTTCGCGCAGTTGGCCGCTCACCAGGTCAGCCTCTACCACGACGTGCAGCAAGACCCGGAAGTCCTGGCGCAACGCTTCGCCAGTGCCGATGCCCTGGTGCTGACGCGCGAGCGCACCAGCATCGACGCCGCGCTGCTGGAGCGCCTGCCGCGGCTCAAGCTGATCAGCCAGACCGGCAAGGTCGGCGCGCACCTCGACCTGGCCGCCTGCACCCGCCGGGGCGTGGCGGTGATGGAGGGCCGGGGTTCACCCATCGCGCCGGCCGAACTGACCTGGGCGCTGATCCTCACCGCGCGGCGCCAGCTGCGCCCGGCCATGGACGCGCTGTATGCCGGACACTGGCAGATCAACCTGGGCCAGCGCCTGTGCGGCCAGACGCTGGGCATCTGGGGCTACGGCAGGATCGGCCAGCGCCTGGCCGGTTATGCCCGCGCCTTCGAGATGCCGGTACTGGTCTGGGGCAGCGCGGCGTCGCGCCAGGCGGCTGAGCGCGACGGCCACCGGGCGGCCGCCTCGCGCCAGGCATTGTTTGCCGAGGCCGACGTGCTCAGCCTGAACCTGCGCCTGGTCGAGAGCACCCGCCACTGCGTGACACTGGACGACCTGCTGCACATGAAAGCCGATGCCTTGCTGGTCAACGCCAGCCGCGCCGAGCTGCTCGCCCCCGGTGCCCTGCTGGACGCGCTGAGTGCCGGCCGGCCGGGGTTCGCCGCCCTCGATGTGTTCGAGGACGAACCGCTGCTGGAGGAGGCCCACCCGCTGCTGAACCATCCGCGCATCCTCTGCACACCGCACCTGGGTTATGTCGAGCGGCACAGCTACGAGCTGTACTTCGGCGATGCCTTCGCCAACCTGCTGGCGTTCTTCCGTGGCGATGCCTGCGTCCTGGCCAACCCCGCCGTGCGTCAGGGCGCAGCACCGTTGCCGGGCGGCTAGGTAGAAAGAATCGATTCCCTGCCCCTGCGGCAGGGATGACAGGAAGTCACGATAGGTTGCAGCCTCACTCTCGGAAGGCGTAGAAGCGGCGGCCTTCGTCATGCCTGGGATGGGCATGCCATGGCCCGGTGCGCAACGCATCGGGCCATGCTCACTGGCTGCGGGTAGCGGCTTGCCTACAACGCAGGGCAGTGGTGGTCGGCACCTGACTCTCAAGAGCGCTGGCAACACCCGTGCGCAATCGGCAGCGGCCTGGGTTGCACACCGCCAGCTCCTGCAGCTCGTCCAGAAACGGGCGGACAGGGTCGTGACCATGAATGGCTATGCTCATACCGATGTCGAAACTGATTTCCAGCGCGGGATTGCGCCAGCCGTTGCGCATTCCCGGCCAAGGAGCCATCTGCGATGCAACTCATCAGCGTGAAAATCGACAAGCCGGCCGAGAGCAACTTCATCCTCGGCCAGAGCCACTTCATCAAGACGGTCGAGGATATCCACGAAGCCCTGGTCACCAGCGTGCCGGGCATCCAGTTCGGCCTGGCCTTCTGCGAGGCCTCGGGCCCGTGTCTGGTGCGCTGGTCCGGCACCGATGCCGCGCTGATCGAACTGGCGCAGAAGAATGCCCAGGCCATCGGCGCCGGGCACAGCTTCATCCTGTTCCTCGGCGAGGGTTTCTATCCGCTCAGCGTGCTCAACGCGATAAAAGGGGTGAGCGAGGTCTGCCGGATCTTCTGCGCCACCGCCAACCCGACCGAGGTGATCCTCGCCGAGACCGAACAGGGCCGCGGCGTGCTCGGCGTGGTCGACGGCTATAGCCCCAAGGGTATCGAGAACGACGCCGACATCCTCGCGCGCAAGCAGTTGCTGCGGCAGATCGGCTACAAGCTCTGAGTAGCGCACGGCGGCCCCGGACCTGCAGGGTGCGGATTCACCTGCCGGGCGATAGCCCCGCGGCCGCGCCCGGCCAGGGCTTACTGCGGCGTCCCGGACTGCGCCAGACTGACGCGCAGCGCCCTGGCCACCTGGGCTTGAATCGCGTAGGCCGGGGCCTCGACGGCTTGGTGATCGCGGGTATAGCGCGCGGCGAACTCGCCGACGCCCCACTGCAGGTACTGCTGCACGTGCTTCAGCTCATGGGCCCAGAGCGCGGCATCGTCGAGGGCATCCTCGGCATGGCGAAAGACGATGATGTCCACCAGGGTGACCGCTCTCACATCGGGATTCTGCAGCATGGCGTGGGCGGCGTTCAGCTCCGCCGCATCGCCGACCCGGTAGCGGACCGTGTCGAGCACCTGCAGGTCGTAGTAGGGTTCGAGCTGGGCGCGGATATTC
Organism: Pseudomonas benzenivorans; assembly: GCF_900100495.1. Classification (GTDB taxonomy): domain Bacteria; phylum Pseudomonadota; class Gammaproteobacteria; order Pseudomonadales; family Pseudomonadaceae; genus Aquipseudomonas; species Aquipseudomonas benzenivorans. The sequence goes on along the minus strand of NZ_FNCT01000007.1, from coordinate 168,737 downwards.
AGCGGGATGGGCCGCACATCGCCCGTCGCCGCGGCGTTGCGCGACTGCACTATCCACTCCTGTAAGCCTGCGGCCGCCATGTGGCTCATGTTGTCGTAGAGCGAGCCGATGCCCTCCGCGCCCGCCGGGGCACAGAAACAGGCGACCACGCAGACTTCGCGCTGCCCTGCCGGGCAGGCCGAGGCGGCGAACGAAGCGCCGAAAGACCAGCCCAGTACCACCCAGCGGAAAATGTGACGCAAACAAACAGCCGGCATTGCTCCTCCCCGAGGCGATGATGATCGGCCCGCTACTCTGGAGCGCGGCGTGCCCGTTGTCCAACCGGAGTTGGACCCTGGTGGCCGGGTTTCGTCACCCCCGGTCGGCGCCGTTTTTTTCGGCTATGTCCCTGTTACCCGTTGCCTGTCGCAATTCCTTGTAGGAGCGGGCGGGACGCGCAGTTGCATGCCCGCGAGCCGCGCGCGGCCAGACCACTTCGCGGCCATGGGACTGGGAGTCCCCGCCGCTCCTACAGTAAGGGCAAGAGGGCGTGGCTAATCCGAGCAGCTGAGCAATCACCCAACACCTATCTGGAACGGAGCCGTTTTCCGGCCAAATCCGGCCCCGCCAGCCCGTGACAGCGTGCCTCGGGTAGAATGCTCCCTTCCCCGCCGCCGCCAGCGCCACGCCCATGACCGAGCCAACCTCGCACCCCGCCCCTCGCGTCGCCATCATCGGCGGCGGCCCTTCCGGCTTGATGGCCGCCGAGGTGCTGGCGTCGGCCGGGGTTCGGGTCGATCTGTATGACGCCATGCCCTCGGTCGGGCGCAAGTTCCTGTTGGCCGGGGTTGGTGGGATGAACATCACCCACTCCGAGGCCAAGGAAGCCTTCCTCGCGCGCTACGGCCAGCGCCGCGCGGAGATCGCCCGGCTGCTTGCAGGCTTCGACGCCGACGCGCTGCGCGCCTGGATCCATGAGCTGGGCATCGACACCTTCGTCGGCAGCTCGGGACGGGTGTTTCCCGCGGACATGAAGGCCGCGCCGCTGCTGCGCGCCTGGCTCAAGCGCATGCGCGAACTGGGCGTACAGCTCCACACGCGCCAGCGTTGGCTGGGCTGGACGGCGGACGGCGCGCTGCGCCTGGCCACCACAGAGGGCGAGATCGCGGTAAGCGCCGACGCCACGCTGCTGGCCCTGGGAGGCGGCAGCTGGCCGCGGCTCGGTTCCGACGCCGCCTGGGTGGAGCTGCTGCAGGCGCGCGGCATCGCCATCGCACCGTTGCAGGCGAGCAACTGCGGCTTTGAGGTGGCCGGCTGGAGCCCGCTGCTGCGCGACAAGTTCGCCGGCGCGCCGCTGAAGAACGTCAGCCTGCGCCTGGACGACGAAGCGCCGCGCCAGGGCGAGTTCGTCCTCACCGCCAACGGCGTCGAAGGCAGCTTGGTCTATGCGCTGTCGGCGCCCATCCGCGAACGGATCAACCGGCACGGTTCAGCCACCCTGCAGCTCGACCTGCTGCCGCAGAGCCCGCTGGGCAAGCTGCAGGCGGCGCTGAGCAAACCGCGCGGCTCGCAGTCGCTGGCCAAGCACCTGCACCGCCAGGCCGGCATCGACGGGGTCAAGGCCGCGCTGCTGCGCGAACTGGCACCGGCCGAGTGCTTCAACGACCCAGCGCGCCTGGCCGCCGCGCTCAAGGCGCTGCCGCTGACCCTGGTCAGAGCGCGGCCGCTGGAAGAGGCGATCAGCACGGCCGGCGGCGTGCCCTTCGAGGCGCTGGATGCGCGGCTGATGCTCAAGCAGCTGCCCGGCTTGTTCTGCGCCGGCGAGATGCTCGACTGGGAGGCGCCGACCGGCGGCTACCTGCTCACCGCCTGCTTCGCCAGCGGCCGAACGGCCGGGCTGGGGATACTGGAGTGGTTGCAGAACCGGGTGGATTAGCCGCATAGCGGCGTAATCCACCGCTTGCCGCGCACAGCCTAATCCGCCGTCGCGGTGATCGCATGTCATGCCGTTCGCGGTAAACGGCGCAAGCGCCTGCGGCGATTCCACCCTACGGAGCGGCGGAACAATCATGGGGCCATGGGGCCGAAGATCCGGCCGCGTAGGGTGCGCCATGCGCACCATTGACCACGGGCACCTGGTGCGCACGGCCTAGGCGGCCCCGCGCACCCTACACATGGCCGCCGCAGCGCACTCTATGGCTTCCGCCCGCCCCTGGCCGGCTTGCCGGCGAAGCTCGGCACCTTGCGCACCGCCTTGGCCTTGGGCGTGTCGTCCTCCTCGAACCAGCTGCCGAGGTGGACCTTGCCCTTGCCCGCGGCGGGCAGCGGCTTCTGCTTGGGCTTCTTCGGCTTCTTCAGTACCTGGCCGCCGGCCTGGGTCTGCGGCACGCGGTGGTCGGGGATGAAGTCCGGCTCGTCGATGCGCTGCAGCACCTGCTGGATCAGCGCCTCGATGGCCGCCAGGTGCTGCACCTCGTCGGCGCACACCAGGGAGACCGCCTGCCCGCTGGCGCCGGCGCGGCCGGTGCGGCCGATGCGGTGCACGTAGTCTTCGGCGACGATCGGCAGGTCGAAGTTGACCACCAGCGGCAGGTCGTCGATATCCAGGCCGCGCGCCGCCACGTCGGTGGCCACCAGCACCTGCACCTCGCCCTGCTTGAAGCGCTGCAGGGCGCGCAGGCGGGTCGGCTGCGGCTTGTCGCCGTGGATCGCGTCGGCGCTGATGCCGTGGCGCTGCAGTTCGCCTTCCAGTTCGTCGACGCCCTTGCGCGTCTTGACGAACACCAGCACCTGGCTCCAGCGCTTGCTCCGGTAGAGGTGCAGGAACAGCTCGGCCTTGCGCTTCTTGTCCACCGGGATCAGCCACTGCTTGACCGACTTGGCCGCGGCGTTGCGCGGGCTGACCTCGATCGACAGCGGGTCGCGCAGCATCTCCCTGGCCAGGGCGCGGATCGCCTCGGAGAAGGTCGCGGAGAACAGCAGGGTCTGGCGCTTCTTCGGCAAGGCCGCGAACAGCTCGTCCAGTTCGCGGGCGAAGCCCAGGTCGAGCATGCGATCGGCCTCGTCGAGCACCAGGCACTGCAACTGGGCGAACTTCACCGCGTTCTGCCGGTACAGGTCGAGCAGGCGCCCGGGGGTGGCCACCAGCACGTCGAGGCCCTTGCGCAGCTTCATCATCTGCGGGTTGATGCTGACCCCGCCGTACACCGCATAGCTGCGCAGCGGCAGGTGCTGGCCGTAGGCCTGGAAACTCTGCTGCACCTGCTCGGCCAGCTCGCGGGTCGGCACCAGCACCAGCGCGCGCACCGAGTTGCTGGCCACCTGCGGGCCTTCCATGGTCAGCCGCTGCAGCAGCGGCAGGGCGAAGCCGGCGGTCTTGCCGGTGCCGGTCTGCGCCGCGGCCATCAGGTCGCGGCCCTTGAGCACCGCGGGAATGGCCTGGGCCTGCACCGGCGTCGGGGTCTGGTAGTCGAGGCCGTCGAGGCTGCGCAGCAGCGGCTCGATCAGGCCGAGGGAGGCGAAGGTCATAGAGGTAACCACGGAAGACGAAGTGACAATGGCGCGCAGTTTACCCTGCCTGAGTTCAGCGCGATCTTCTTCTCGTAGCCCGGATGCAATCCGGGGAAATGTATAGCCGCACAAATCGCTCCCGGATTGCATCCGGGCTACAGGACTGCCTCTGTGGGAGGGGCTTTAGCCCCTCCCACGACTCCCGGCATTACCTGGAACTGAGCAACGCCCGCACCTTGGCCGCCGACAGCTTCTGCAACTCGCACAGCAGGCTGTGCGACACCTCGGCGATACCATGCCGCTCGCGCAGCAACGCGGCCATGAAGCTGGTCAGGTTGGCCGCCATCTCCGCATCGGCCAGGGCGCGGTGGGCCTTGCCGGTGGCCGGCAGCTTGGCCCAGGCATTCAGCTGGCCCAGCTTGTGGCTGGGCGCCTGCGGCAGCAGGCGCCGCGCCAGCAGCAGGGAACAGGCGAAGGGCTGCACGCGGCTGCGACGGATCAGCCCCAGCTCGGCGTCCCAGAACTTCTGGTCGAAGGCGGCGTTGTGCGCCAGCAGCGGGATGTCGCCGACGAAATCCGCCGCCTCGTGCATCACCTGCGCCGCCGGCGGCGCATCGCGCAGCATGGCGTTGCTGATCCCGGTGAGCCGCTCGATGAAGGGTGGCACCCAGGCGCCGCTGTTCATCAGGCTCTGGTAGCGGGCGACGATCCGCCCGCGCTCGACGATCGCCACGCCGATCTCGGTGGCGCGGGCCTGCTGCGCCGGCGACAGGCCGGTGGTCTCGAAGTCGATGACGGCGATGCGCTCGTGCGGCATGCTTCAGTTCCTCAGCAACAGGGCGCCTTCGATCGGCACATAACGGCTGGCCGCGCGCACCAGCGATTGCGCGGTCAGCCCCGGCACGCCATAGGCCACCGCCTCGACGCCCAGGCTGCGGACCTTGTCCAGCAGCAGGTCGAAGTCGCCGTCGCCGGAGGCCAGCACCACCGTATCGACCCGCGGCGCGGCGTCCATGATGTCGATGGTGATGCCGACGTCCCAGTCGCCCTTGGCCGAGCCGTCGCTGCGCTGGATATAGGGCTTGAGCTTCACGGTGAAGCCGAGGTTGCGCAGGATCTGCTGGAACTGCTGCTGCTTGGCGTCGCCACGGTCGATGGCGTAAGCATAGGCCTCGACGATCTGCCCGTGCTGGCTGATGTCGGCCCACAGCGCGGCGTAGTCGAAGTGGCAAGCGTAAGCCTGGCGCACGGTGTAGTAGAGGTTCTGTACATCGGCGAATACGGCGATTTTCTTCACCGGATATCCTCGTGGGGAGCTGAAGCGCCGCCCAGTATGCCAGATCCGCCGGCCAGGCCCGCGCTCGCTGCCCGCGCCGCCAGGCCACATGCGCCCATTTGGAGCGCGCGCGCCTATCGGCTAGAGTGGCGGCCTGCTCAACTGATCGCGACCACTGCCCATGAATGCCCTCCACGTCCTGCGCGACGCCTGGTTTTTCTTCAGCCATAACCTGCCGACCATCGTCCGCCTGTGCCTGCCGCTGGTGGTGCTCGAGGCCCTGGTGCAGCAACTGGTGATCGCCCGGGTCGGGGTCGAGTCGGCGGCGGTTTACGGCATTCTGGTCGGCCTGCTGTTCTACCCGCTGTACACCGGCGCGCTGATCCTGTTCCTCGATGCGCGCAGCAACGGCGAGACGCCGAGGGTGCGCAACCTGCTCGCCGCCAGCCTGAGCCTATGGCCGCGCTTCGCCCTGCTGGCGGGGATCAGCACCCTGGCGATCATGCTCGGCGCCTCGCTGTTCGTCCTGCCGGGGCTGTGGATCATGATCAAGCTGGCGTTCGCCGAGTACCTGCTGGTGCTGCGCGGGCTGAGCCCGCTGAGGGCGCTGCACGAAAGTTTCGAGCTGACCAGCGGCTACTTCTGGCAGATTCTGCTGTGCATGCTCTGCGTGATGCTGCCGCTGTGGCTGCTCGCCTGGGCCGCCCAACCGGCCGAGGGTACGCAGCCGGACCTGCTGCTCTACCTGCTGTTCGACAGCGCCAATGGCTTTCTCCAGCTGTTCGCCAGCGTGGTGCTGTTTCGCCTGTTCATGCTGCGCAACGCGCTGCCGGCAGCGGAGTGAAAACGGCCTGCTAGGCTATTGGGGCCGATCTCCACAAAGGAATGCCCCATGGCCGAAATCAACCCCAGCATCCTCTCGCACGTATCGCTCGGCACCAACCGCTTCGACCAGGCCGTGGCCTTCTACGACCGGGTACTGCCGACGCTGGGCTGCCGACGCATCCTCGCCCACCCCGGCGCCGTGGCCTACGGCCGCGAATACCCGGAGTTCTGGGTGCAGACGCCGATCGACGGGCGGCCGGCGAGCATCGGCAACGGCAGCCACTTCGGTTTCTTCGCGCAGGACAAGGCTGCGGTGCAGGCCTTCCACCAGGCCGCGCTGGCAGCCGGCGCGGTCGACGAAGGCGCCCCGGGCCCGCGCGCCGAATACGGCGAACCCTATTACGGCTGCTTCGTCCGCGACCTCGACGGGCACAAGATCGAAGCGGCGTTCTGGGATCCGGAACTGCTCTACGAGCTGTATATCGAGCCCCACGCACACTGAAGCCGCAGCGCCCCAGAACCTGCCGGGGCGCTGCCCGAGGCTCAGCCGCCGGTGCGCTGCGGCTTCAGGCCGGACAGCCGCGGCAACAGCACCCGCTCGAACAGGCGCGGGAAGAAGCGCGCCAGGACCCGCGCGCGCCAATCGATATTCGACAGGATCAACAGCCGCTTGCGCCTGAGCGCCGCCAGGTAGATGGCCTCGGCGACATCCTGCGGCGACGCAACCTTGCCCATCGCCAGCGGCGGCTGCTGCGTCACCGAGCCGTCGCCGACCAGGGCGTTCTTGCGCAGGTCGGTGGCGGTAAAGCCCGGGCAGACCAGCATCACGTTGACCCCACTGCCCTTCAGTTCGTAACGCAGGGTCTCGAACAGGCCGTGCAGGGCATGCTTGCTGGCGTTGTAGGCACTGCGATAGAGCAGCGGAGCGAAGCCGGACAGCGAACTGAGCACGATGATCTGCCCGCCGCGGGCGATCAGGCTGGGCAAGGCCGCCTTGGTGCAGTGCAGGGCGCCGAAGTAGTTGACCGCCATGACCCGCTGGAACACCGCCAGCTCGGTCTCGGCGAAGCTGCTGCGGTGGGTGATGCCGGCGTTGTTGACCAGCACGTCGATGCCACCGAAGCGCTCGATGGCCAGGGCCACGGCGCGCTGCACCGCCTCGGCATCGGCGACATCGCAGACCAGCCCCAGCGCCTCGGCGTTGTGATGATCGGCCAGGTGCTGCACCAGGCTGTCCAGCGCCTGCTGCTGCAGGTCGAGGATCACCAGGCGCGCGCCGGCCTGGGCCAGGCGCATGGCCAGGGCGCGGCCGATACCGGCGCAGCCGCCGCTGATCAACACCACCTTGCGGTCGAAGACTTTGCTGGCGAACACCTTGCGGTACATGACTGGCTCCTGGCTGCCCGGCTCTATGCCGCTACTACAACCTGTTATGGCTGCCGTCGCAACAGGGCGGCGTCTGGGTGTGCTTGCAGCCGCAAAAGTACAGGGTGTCGCTCTGCTCGGCATGGTATTTCAATGGGCTGATGCCGCTGCCCTTATGGCTGCCGTCGCAGAACGGCTGAGTCGCGCTGCGGCCGCAGCGGCACCAGAAATAGTCCTGGCCGGCCTGCACCTCGATCGGGTAGGGGCCGCGTTGGGCAATCAGTGGTTCGCTCATGGCAGCGCTCTCGTGGGTGGCTTCGGCGCCGTGGGTCTCGGCTAGGCTAGCGTCCTTCCAGCATAGCCCAGGCCCGTGCGGCGCCCCTTGCCTATCGCCCGGCTCGACCCGGGCTGGCGGTGCGGGCGCCGCCTGCCCGATCAGCCGGGGATGCGCGGTGCGCCGCCAGGCAATTGCGATCATCTACCGCTGCTCGCGCGCCTGCGGCTACCGCCGGTCGGCCAGGCTGACACTGTCGGTGCGCAAAGCGACGCTGGACAAAGCCGGTTGTGCTTCGCCATGCTCAACTTCGTGACAGTTTAATAACGACAAGACGGCCGCGAGCCGCAACCCCGATCGATGCTTAGAATATTCTGCCTGACCCTGGCGGCTGCCCTGCTGTGCAGCCCGAGCCATGCCCGCCCCCTCGCCAGCGGACCCCAACCGGTGGTCCAGGTCGGCTTTTATGAATTCCCGCCCTATTCCTACAGCGACGGCCAGGGCCGGCCACAGGGGGCGATCCTGCAGTTGACCCGGCGCCTGCTGGAGCACGCCGGCTACCAGGCCGAAATCCGCTCCTATCCGGGGGCGCGGCTGTACAGCGACCTGCGCGACGGCAGCGTGCATGTCTGGCCCGGCGCCCCCGGCAAACCGGAGCTGGCCGAGCACACCCTGGAAACCCGCACGCAAGTGGGGGAAATCGCCCTCAACCTGTATTTCCGCCGCGACACCCTGCTGCCGCGGATTCCCGAGGACCTGCGGGGGCGCGGGATGATCCTGATCAGCGGCTACACCTACTGGCAGCCGACCAACGCGCTGCTCGCCGATCCGGCCCTGGCGATCCAGCAGCACCGCACCGGCAGCCATACCGCCGCCCTGGAAATGCTCCAGCGCCGCCGCGGCGACTTCCTGCTCGACTACCAGATGCCGGTGGAACAGGCGCGCCGCCGCCTGGGCATGGGCGAACTGCCCTTCGTGCAGTTGCAGCGCGTGCCGCTGAAACTGATCGTCTCGCGCCACGCGCCCGACGCCGAGGCGCTGCGCGACGCGCTGGACCGCGCCTACCAGGAGCTTGAGGCCGCCGGCGAGGATCTGCGCCTGCCCTAGGGTCTGTCTCGCAATCCATTGCTCAAGCAGCTGCGGCTGGCCTGTGGAGTCAGCGAAACAGTGATTCTGCGACAGCACGCTAACGGGCCAACGCTTCGCCCCGAGGTCGGGCCTCCTACCCAAGCAGGAACACCGCTACAGGCCTACTTGCGCGGCTTGGCCCGCGCGGTGGGCTCGGCGATCAGCGGGTCGTCCGGCCAGTAGTGGTTGTTATCAGCTAACACCCCAGCATGTTGACAAGCTCTATGTCCCCAATTCATTGCGGGCTACGGTCGCGATGCCGAACTGCCATTGACAGTCAATCCTCCCGTGCAATGTTGACTGATTTCGGCTTGCCTACACCTGTGATTGACAGTCCTTTGAGCTTTGCTCGCTTGTTTAAGCGGAGACATTGACAACGGCGTCACGGATGAGCCTGATCAGGTCCGCACTAGGGACGAAAGACAGCAATGGAGTCGACCTCGAAGCGAAGGCTTTGCAGGTTTAGCGCCAGTATCTAAGGCATGGAGGACAACGTCACACAAAAACACCGGCCGATATGGCAGCACTTTCACAAGTCCGTGAGTGTGCTAGGCGCATGGACCTGAGACACCTAAATGTATCTGTCCGAGTAGCCAGCCATTGGAAGATCGGCTGTGTATGTTTCCTATTGCGATGAGTCGTGAAGTCCCAGCCCAGTCTGACTCAAAAAGGAATGCTGCGTGAGTCAGATATGCAGCTATCGGCGTTCACCTATCATTCTCACCAATGGTCTCCCGGCTCCCCATCCTCTCGGCTCAGGACTAAGTGTCCGGGCAATGGCTGAGCCGTTTTATGCCGGCCTATACGGTAGTGAGCGGTGGTTTCACTGACAGCCCAATTCTCATTTCTCGCCGTCGTGTGTTCGGGCATCAGGTAGTTGGCATATACCCAGCGTAACCGGGAACCTTCTGGATCAAATCGCCACATTTCGAAACTATTGCGTACATGACGCTGTTGATCCACAGAGTTGTTACCGAGCGCTTCGTAGCCCACGTGCACAACGCCAGGGCAGTCAGTAGGCAATTGCTTGGTGGCTTTTGCAATAAGAGCCCGAAAGTGGCGTGCCTTGCTCTCCGCGGCCTCAGGCGATCCACTACGCCAGCTGACCACACTGGCTTGGTTCACCCAATATGCATGAAGAGGGCGCTGTGGAGATGGTTCCCACAACGCCTTAACGCTGTGGTCGAAATCCCGCCGATACCGCCCTGCGAGCAGCTCAATCATTCTGCTTGAGCCATAGAACACATCATCGTGCTGCAACACCTGCTGCAGGAGATCAAGCCGAGCGTCCTGAATCAAACCGATAGCGATCTCGTCCTCCCAAGCATGCAAACTAGGATCGGACAAACAATCGCGCAACCTGCTCCCTAGGTACCCAATTGGGACGTCTTTTAGCTCAACTAGAAACATCACCTCACAGAGGACTGACAACCCAAGCTGTTCTGATAATTCGTGTACAGGCTGCGCCAAGACCAAGGCGTATTGATACTCCTGCTCCTCATATTCGTTTCGGTTTACGCGCTTGCATTCCGCCGCCCAACGTCGCCGGCCATTGGTGACCAGCAAGTCCTGCGTTTTCGCAATACCCGGCTGCTCGGGAACAAATGTGACTGTTTTCCATCCTCGGCTTTTGTAGGCACCGGCAACAAGAACCTCATAGAGACCTGCATCCGGCTGGCTTTTACCTTTAGTTATTAGTGTCTCAAGGCGGTCTTCAATGCCAACTACATGAGATAGCTGCGGGAGCATTTGACCCAGCCGAGCGAACACCGGGCTAATCCTGAAAGCATCGGGCTCGAAGTAGTCATGTCGTCGATCAGGGGAAGCGTATGCAACGGCCTGGAAGAGGTACCAGAAGATTGCGTCTTCCGGATCAAAAAGGGGCTCAAGATTGCCTTGCGCCCATGCTCTCTTTCCCGCCTCGAATCGATCCCTCACTGCATCCATACGCTGCGACCAAACAGATTCCGTCACCATGTTTCGGAACCAATCAATTACGCGTAGCGCAGAGTCATCCGTCCAATCATGCCCATCGCGCTGAGCAATCCACATCGGATGACTCATTTTTCCCCCTATATGAATCGCTCCAGATCGGTACTAGCTGATACCGAGAAGCACCTTAAGCCCATCCCATGTCACGCCAGTGAAGATACCTTCGGCGGCGATCAATGCCGGGGCTACGATCACCTTCTTGCCAATCCAACTCAGAAAATTGCTCACCTTCCATGAACTGAGGTGCGGCTTGGACTCGACATATTTCCCTGAAAAACAGAACGCTAGGGTCAACGGGAGAATAGCTGCGAAAAGCCGCAAGCACAGTACCCTCGTGTCTGTGGATATCACCGGCAGCATTTCTGGCGTTAGAGCGCTGCTAAAAAAGTAGATCCCCAGACCAAGCAGGATGGGGAGCACGAGAAAAATCCCGACGTACTTGATACGCGTGAGTGATCTCTCAGCGACATCGGCACGTTCTCGATGAGCCTGGATCTCGTTCGTAGCCTCATTAGCTTCCTGCAGGCGCTCTCGCAACTGAGCTTGGACAGCCTCCAGATCTTGGGCCTTCTGCTCGGCCATTTTCCGTTCGGCCTCGAGATCAGCGATCTGCTTGGCGGAGGTGTCCTGCAGACCTTCTACGGCAGAACGGGCCGCCCGCTCCTCTAGAAGGTGCCGCTCCTTTTCATCCAGTACAGCCTTGGCTTGTTCAAGCTGCTGGGAAACGTCTCGGTGGTGGCTCAAAAGTTCATCATGTACCAGCTCGAAGACCTCCTGATTGGAGGCTTCGATATTACTGATCCGTGCGCGAAGCGCCCGATTGGTAAGCACCACGCGGATTGCGGATTCTGGGAGGTCTCCAACATTTTCGAATCTCGAAATTGACTCCAGCACCTTAAGCGTAGCCCTCTCGTCTTCAAGATCGAACGATTGGAAAAAAAGCGGCAGGCGCAAGGAGTCAACCAAACTTTCTTCGAGTTCTGAGGAGCGAGGCACCCAAAACTGGATGAGCTGTACCAAGTTGCTAGGATGCAGTACCACTGGCAGCTTCGCTCGGTTGACTGCGCGCTTAGCTCTGTCAAAGCCAATTAGGCGCCAGTCTATGGATACTGCCCAATACTCAGTTTCAAAAGGCGACTCATGATTGGGGGGGCGTCGGTCGTTGACGGCATGCCAAAGAACGGCGTCATGCAACAGAGCATCGTACCCTTTGCGACGTTTCTCAGGGAGTTCTTTTGTCTCCCTCTCGACCTCGTGCATCACATCGTCAATAACATCCTGCCGTACATGGTAGATGTTTGGATGTGCGTCGAGGACGCTTATCCCTTTCCCCTCCAAGATGAATCTAAGCTCATCGATGTAAGGACGAAAGAAGTCGGCTGCAGAAAGATTTGCTGTCGAGGCTGCTGCGCTGAAGAACTTTTTCGCGATGCTGGGTAGCGGCTGAGTCATGGCTACGCGGGACATTGCCTGAGTAACCCGTATACGCTCAATAATGTGCAGCTGTGCCACAAGAACGCGCTTGGCTTCTTCCAAAGTGCTCGGCAAAACGTAAAGCTTTATATCAAGCTTCCCGTTGCTCTTGTGAGCCAAATCAACAAGCGATAACGCTGCTGCGTCAGCTGGGTTGTCGTGAAGCTGGAGCACTGAGAAAATGAAATTGGTATCTAGCACCACCTTGATTGTTTTCACCTTACGAGCCTGGTTGATGGCGGCAAGGGTTTCAGGGTTGAGGCGAGTTGCCTCGGCAAAAAAGTACGCCGTCATGAAGCGGAGAATCTGGCTTCGACAGACTTTATTGCCCGGGTTGAAGAAGAACATCAAAACTTTGCGCAGACCCTCTCGGTTGTCGGCATCCACTTTGTGGAAAAGGTTATGCAACCAGTCAAAATCATTCTGCAGCTTGCCACCGACCAATAGCTTGAAGAGGTTGGCACCGCTAACGCGGATCGCACGCGAAAGCGCTTCAGTAAAATCTTTCCAAACCAGTTCTGGATCAAGAGTTGGACAATGTTCCCGGCATGTGGAAATGAAGTCCTTCTCGCATGCATCCTGCTCCGCATGAGCAGTGGCCGCATGAGCTGAAAGCTCGTTGAAAGTCCCCTCGGTCAGTTTGTACGCTGGCCCGGGTAAGATCGAAACGGCGCCCTGATCACGAAGAGTATGCAATTGCCTTTCTAGCTCGTCGTCGGACCCCAAGGCCCCTGGAGCCTCGGCACGAATCGCGTTATGAAGGGCGTCTAGCCCTAGCGGGGCACTATGATTCTTCCAGAGCACGCCTTTTACTATCTGGCTGACACCTTTCTTCCACCACCCAGATTCGTTCAACTCCACGTGATGAATTAGCGCCACGATATCTGGCGAAAGCTGCCGACTAGACATGGTGGTAATTCCTAAAGGCGTTCAATGCGCGTCGTTCCTTCACAAAGGCTTCCCTTTCATTACTGATGCCGCGACCGGAAAGATGCGAGCGGCTTGCCTGTCCGAGAATGGTAAGAGGCGCCATAATAACTGAGCAATAGCGTCTTGCCATCAGCGGGCGCCCACAGCGGTAGCTACGACGTCGCTGACAAATGCCCCCTTCCAAGGAAACGCCCTTTGCCCACCGGAGGGCGTAGCCAAGCCTGCTGCAGAATGCAGGGATGATTACATAGAATCAACCTTTGAGCCCCCAATAAAGACGGGAGACTTTGCGGAGCTAGCTTACAATATCAGGAACTACCACGACCGCTCCGATCACTACTCAAGTACCTCACGCCTTGAGGTGTTTGACCACATGCAAGAACTGCTTGACCGACTCACCGCTCAGGACATAACGGTATACGATCAGGCAGACTGTGAGAGGAACGTTTCAGATCCGTAGCAAGACGCGCGGCCAGCGAGCCTACTGCTTTACCTCTTGGAGTTCAGAGAAGATGGGGCACCTGAAGAATTGGCACTGCCAAGAAAGCTCAATCTCCGCCGAACCATACAGAAAGGCAACTGAAAAATAACATGAAGTACACATCAAATACCGCGATCGGTGATGCAGGAGAATACTTCTTTGCGTATCAAATTTCTCATATTCTCGGCTGGCCTTGCCGGTTGTTCGATATCGATATCGGCATTGATGCACAGGTGGAAATACTGGATGAGGATCGGAACAGCACCGGAAGATTTGTCGCTTTCCAGATCAAAACATCAGCCGATGAAGAGCCACAACCCTCTTGGTACGTAAAAAAGAAGCAACTCGATTACTGGCGCGACATGGACACCCCTGTATTCATTGTGTTGATATCACTAAGCAAGCAAACAATGTATCTTCATCACATAAGGAAAAAATTTGCCTACCATGTAACTGAGAAAGATTCTATCCGCATTGATTTTGACTTAGCACGAGAACAGTTCAATGAGTCCAGCGGCAGGCGCATTAAAGCAGCAGCCGAAGAAAGCATCATGACTGCAATACAGGCACATCTATCTGATGTCCAGATGAAGATAGATGAAATAAAATCAGCAATCGAGGGAATGGAGGATTACTCAGACCCGGATTACCTCATTGAGATAATGAGTAGAAGGAAGAAGGCCTACGATGATCTGTTACAAGCCAAGACCCTATCCACCAATTATAAAGTTGGGGCAACCCAATGCAAGGATATGGAAATAGGCCTTGAGGAAACACTGAATGAGTTGAGAACATTCATGCGGGACTGGAATATGCATATCGACTGGGATGATCGAAAGTACGGAAACGGCGAAATCCAAAAATTTATTGACGAGGCATGATGCCTCAACAAAAAAATAGCAACCCAGCGCATCTTAACCTTATTTATTCGGACAGCCCCGCGCATGAGTAAAACTTAAATAAGTCGTCGGCCTCGGACCGAATATCACTCATACCAGACTTAATCCGCCCCCAACTATTTACAGCTGGCCGGCGCACCCACTATTGAAGGACTATGGAATATCGAAAGCCCACAGGTGCCACAGGCGAATCTCTCCAGGCGCACCGCCGGCTTGATAAGTCCACCGCCGCTCATGCGTACTCTTGCCGCAAGCAGGTATCGGCAAGTTCGACTGAACAAGATGCTTGGAGTTCTCTTGTTGCGTCAACAAAGAAACATCCTTCTTCAAAGACTCATCTAAAGCATCAACCTGCCGAGTTGGTTGCTTCCGATAGGCAATCATGATTCCGTCCTGCATTGCCCACGCGTAGTCTCCCCGTACGAACCTCGAAACACCTTGCTGCGTGTAGTTACTCAGTGCTTTTTTCTTTGAAACCACTTTGGTCTCAGCGAAGATCCCAACGTATCGGCGGGTGTTGACCAAGGGGCTGTTAGCTAGACGTATGACTAAGTCTGGCTGTTTATTTATCACGCCCAAATTGAAATTCGAGAGATTGGCGCCACGCTCAACACTTTCGAACACATCGGATGTGAAACCATTTACGGGAAGCGATGGGTCATACAGGTAGTACAAAAGCAACTCACAAATCGCGTCTGTATAGCGATCCTCCTCCGGATTCCCCGGAGTGACAGGCGCCAAATGCTTTACTGGGTCGCTGCAGATTTCTGCCCATGCTTGTTGTAGGGCCTGAATGACCACTGTTAAGACATTCGGCGAGACCCTAACTGGGAACCCTGCGTGGCTTGAGACTAGTTTTCCGGGACTTCCGTGTGGCCCAATCATGTAGCAACCGCGCTCCTTGTCACTCGGTTGAGAATAGCGTCATTGCGCTTAATTAAATCCAAGGCAAATGTGCGGGCCGCTGTTCGAGTCCAGTAGCGTCGCTGGTTCAAGACACCCAGATACATAGCGCCCTCCTCATGAAACTCCACCAGCGTACATCCCATCCCATCTGCCATGTTCAGAGTCGCAAGAAGGTCAGACGCTTTAGGAAGATGGCCTGTGGCAGGCCCTCCGATTCTGATGAATCGCCATGGTGATAGTGGGCTTTGTGGGACCGCAGCCAGCTCCAAGGGCTGCTCGCTGAAGTCAAAAGGCTTAAGTATCTTTTCAAGTGACTCCAGATACCGCTCAACTTCCTTCTCGCTCGGAGGAGATACTGCAAACCTCTTAACTTGGGAAAATGGTAGCGCGGTAGCTAGTCGATCCTCGACAAGTGCGACGTCTGCAGGTGCTAGCCGGTAAATTGCGTTGACGATCGAGTCGATATCCTTTGCATCAAGCTGGCGCGACTCTACTTTAACGAGAAGCTCGCGGAGTAGATCAAGGTTCTTTTCATGCAGCGATTCGAGTGGGATTACCGGGAACTGCTCGATGTCGGACTTCTGAACAGCTTCGCGCTCACACCCAAAAATACTGCTCGTCATCAGCGCGTAGTACAGGAACAGTTTGCTGTTCATCAGCGCCCAGAGGTATACCGCCATTAAGCGAGGCTCTGCTACTGCTGCACAACTGTACCCAATGTACGACTCACGATACGCAACGCGCTCTAGGGCCAACATGGCTGCAGGCGCGTTCAGATTGGTACTAGGCGACTTCCTGAGTAGAACTACTGGAGGTTCATAGATCTTGGCATTGCGCCGACGATGGACGCGCTCGCGCTCGAACGGCCCCAGCTCATGAGTCGGCACGATATGCCACAGCGCCTTTGTTGGGTCCGGCATCATCGGCAAACCAATAAGGAAATCAGCCGCTTCCTGCTCGCTAGTGGTCTGGTACCCATGGCCGTGGTTGATGCCGACACTATCGGCATAAGCTTTCAAAGTAGGTCGACACGATTCGGCTTGCTGGCCGGATTCACCTGCATCTGAAGGCGCGCCCGGGCGCCTAACGTCTCGCTGTATCTTCTCCAGCAGAGCTACATCCAGGCCATTTCCCTTCGCCAGTGTTTTGAACAGATGCGGTACCTGGCCGACCATCTCGGTGTCAGATGCCCAGGCATCTTTGTGGTCGATACGGATGCGACCTTCAGCATTGAGTGCTCGATCTACGGCCGGGGTAACCGCGTAGAAATGGCTGTCCGGTTGCGCAGCCTCATTCCGTGCGAAAAGCAGACAGAAGTAAGCGGCGTTGCTCGGCCATACCGGGGTATTGCGCAGTTCCATCCCGTTGAGCACGTACGTGACATTCAACCCGCTGAACAGCGCTTTCCGCGCATCCAAACCTTGATGCGTTGTCTTGATCAGCAAGCGGGCGTGCAGAGCGAATGCGATTACGGCACCGGGTTTGGCCCACCGGGTGGACTGCCACACAAATGGCAGATCTGGCACCCCATCCGGATTGGTCACCGGAGGGATACCCCTTCCCCTCATCGCCTGGCGTGCTACCTCGTCAAAAGCCTTCTGTTTCGAGCGATCAGCAATAGACGTCCACGGCGGATTCCCAACGACCACATCAAATTGGCCGCACATTGCATCTGCGGCAGGGCGACTCAGACTGCCCAGACGAAGGCCACTGGGCTCATCAACCCAGTTCTCAGCATCAAGCAGCACCTGTCCCTGAAGCTTCTCGAACTTCAGATCCTGAAGCTTCCCAACATCAGGATCCAGCTCCAGAGCCGTCAGGTACAGAGCCAGTGCACTCAGCTGACGGGCGGCCGGGTTGATATCCATACCTACCAGTTGGTTGTTCAGGATGTGCCGGATCACTTTCGTGGTTGGCTGCTTTCCTTTTGCTCGCCAGTATCCTTGGACAAGTCGGCGAAATGCGGCAAGCAAGAACACACCGCCGCCTGCTGCAGGGTCGAGAACCCTGGCCTTATAGGCGTCTGGCCCCAACATGCCCAGTGCATGGTCGACCACATATTCGGCGAGGTGCCTAGGCGTGTAATAGACACTTTCATCTTTGGCCGTTGAGGTCTCGAAGCGATGGATGTACTCCTCGTAGACCTGACTGAGCAGCCCCACCGGGATGTAAGCGAAGTGCAAGTCGCTCCAGGAGAACTGGGTCTGATAGGCGCCGTCCCCTACAGGTTTGTCGCCTCGGATTATGGCGCTCAAATCGTTCAGTGCAGAGGTACCGTTGCTGACCTTCAGCCCACGAAAATAGGCTTCGCTCCCCTTATCTGGAAGGGTCAGTAGATCGCCGTTGAAGGTATCATCAAGCCATTTGGAGCTGATCGCCGCGTACTCGGGAGTGGACAGGCAATCCACAAACCGCGGTACGCCGGGGAAGGGATTGAGCTCACTGAGGATCCCGCGATCGGAGAGGAACCGGAGGAAAAGAGCACGCCCCATCAAAGCCAGAGCTTCAGAAGCACTGACGTTGCGCAGGCTGATCAATTCCTCGGTTACGACATTCAGCAACTCAAGCATCAGTGCGTGCGTACTAATACCGTCTGCACGGGTCGATACGTCCCCAAAAGCGAGCTTCGCGAGCAGGCCCGGATGGAGGTCAGCAGCTTCCAGCAGCGGTGAGGCATCAACATCACGCGCTTGTCCCAAAGCGTACACCTGCACAGTTCCCGGACGCAGGAACACGACATAGGGAGCGTCTGCTCGCAACGCAAGGCGGGACATATCTCGGCATCGGTCCTGCGCATGCAGCGACGGCTCGTGCCGTAGGTCCCAGATGTAGAGCAGTGGCTGGTCGTCGTTCAGGACCACAGCGTCCGGAGTCGGCTCCTTGCGAGCATAAGCACTCACCAGCCCCAAGAAGTCTAAGTGCTCAGGCTGAAGTGCCTCAGACGCCTGTGCGAAGGTCACGACCGCATCCGGCTGTGTGCCCAAGGCCGCTGCGATGGTTTGGCGGGTTAACTCAGCAGGCAACATCGTCAACGTTTCCATGTTCTTGCACTATGTCGACTGGCTCCTCTGCCAGAAAGCGACGCGAGGAATGGCTCTCTATTCGCTTCACGCTGGCCGCCCATTTACTACTTCAAGAGGAGGAAATACCAGGTCAGATTGAGGATGTGCCTCTTCAAGGGAAAGGCATTTCCTAAGCTCAGAGATTAACGGGCGTAACGGCACAACGATGCGGGAGCGCGTGTCCGACTTTGAATCACTGGCTACGCTAGTTAGCTCAATGGATACACCATCAAAAACGATGGCTTTGTCCTCAAGGCCAAACCAAGCAACCTGAGAGCAGCTCAGGAATAGAGCCTCAGCGTGGGGGGCGATATGGCGCACCTGGATACCCAGAGCATGCAATTGAGCCACGACCTTCAAGGAGAGCAGGTCGCCAGGCGAAAAACAGGGGCCATAACCGCGCTTCCCCTTCAGGGGCGCTAGCGCTTGTCGCCAATGTCGAAATGTCTCTTCGGAGATTCCGATGGCTTCTTTAGCTTGGGCAGGTACGAATCTCATAACCTCAAGTATAACCCCAATCCAATTCGTTGCTGACAACGAATTAGATTGGGGAGGGGTTGCAATGCAAGCGTCCGACCCCGGCCCCTCCTACTCACGGCATGGTGTCCACCAGTTTTTTAGTGGACACCATTTTAAGCCCTTCTGGAGGATCTCCCCTGCCCGGCCAACCAGAGGACTGCTGCCGCTTCAGCCTATAAGAAGCAATGCCGACCGCATCCATGCAGGCATTCTGCAGGCTCTGAGCTTGAGCAACTCTTCGCCATTCATGGCATTGGTGATCTTGGAAACGACCTGGGTGGACAGTCCCTCTTTCCCGAGGTAGTGGAGAGCGCTGAGCACCATTCCTACCCTCGTTCCTGCATGTTGCAAGCGATCACTGGAAGCATGCCTGAGACGAACCACCGCATTGCCAACTTTAATGTCGCGCGTCGCACCGCTGGTGTAGAAGGTCGGCACCACCTGCATTTGCGTACTGAGGCCCAACCTACGGACAGCCTCTGCTCCGTGTATCTGAATCGTCTCGCCGTTCGCCTTGGTGATAACGCTCATGATGCTCAGCGGGCTGGGTCGAACCCCCCTGCCTGTGTACGCGCTCAACTTTGGTCGCATGTAAACGCCGCGAGCGACGCGCTCCAGACAGCCTGATTTCACTAGCCTGGAAAGCGCTTTATCGACCGCTGCACGGGAACCGACCTGCGCAAACACCACGCGGGAAAAGGGCTGCCCCTTCTGCATATATTTGAGTCGGTTCGAGATGGCTTCAGTGGCAGACATGAGAGCCTTCTAGGGCCTGATTTTCTGACAGAAGCAGCGACTATAAGCCGCGCGGGACAATGCCTCCAGCGTTTCAACTAGGGAAACTGAGCGATTTCGCGCCACCCTTCAGGCATCATCAATTGGCGGATGCCTCCGCAATGCTTTATCAATCCGCGCAGAGATGACGACGCATGGAATGCTTCCACATCGACGAGAGTGGCTACACCGGGTTCGATTTGCTCAACCCAGAGCAACAATTTCAGGGAGCCGCAGCAGTGGCTATTACCCACGATGAAGCTGCGCGGCTGATTCGCACGCACTTCCCCAAGCTACAGGCACCTGAGCTCAAATACCACGCGCTGGCACGGCGTCCTGGTTACCGGCAGCCGCTGCTGAACCTGCAGCGGGCCGTACTTGACCAGCACAAGTGCGTAACCTACGTCTGCGACAAACGCTACCTGCTGCTGCTCATGTTCATGGACTACGCAGTCGAGCCGTTCTACTACAAGCGTGGTATGAACTTCTACCAAGACGGCCAGAACTATGCATTGGCTTCGCTGCTGTACACAGTCGGCCCCACCTTGCTCGGCAAAGAGGGCTTCGATGAACTGCTCGCAGCCTTCCAGCGGGCTATCAAATCAAAGACTCCGCAAGCCCTGGAGGCGTTGGTTAAGGCAGTCAGAGAACTGGACTGGCAGCAATTACCCGAAGCGCTCGGCCCGCTCGCACTAGCAGCGCCTGAATGCTTGTCCGCGATTGCCACGCCGGGCGTTTCGACCGACGCGGCGATGGTGGTACTCCAATCTCTTATCAGCCGGATGGAGGTAATGGCGTCGGGACCGTACAGAGTCGAGCACGACCAATCGAAGAATCTACTCACGTACCACGAACTGTTGCAGCGCTACATCGACCACCAAGATGAGATCGAATTCAGGCAGACACAAATCGCGGGCATCCGTTTTCCGCTCAAGCTGTCTTCCGTGACCCAAGTCGACTCGAAGACCAGCCCCGCCGTCCAGATAGCTGACGTCATGATCGGGGCTGCCATCGAGGCAGCTAACGGATTGACCCGCCGGCGCACGCCGCTGCTAGACCCACAGGCCGTGATGTCGCTCTACGCAGAGGATCAATTTATCCACATGTTGCCGTCGATCAACTTCGATGAACAGAAACGATTCCGTGAGGGGACTCAGGCGGCGGAAATGATCGATTACTTCGCCAAGCACTTTGGCACCAAAACTTCCTAAGGCCGCATACCATCACAGGGGCACCCGATGGCAAGAATCAGAAAAATCGAGATCGCCAACTTTCGCAGTATTCAGCGGTTGGTCTGGTGCCCGAAGCCCGGTATCAACTGCTTGATCGGCCCGGGTGACAGTGGCAAGTCCACTGTGTTGGACGCAATCGACCTATGCTTAGGTGCTAGGCGAAATATCCAGATCTCCGATGCCGACTTCTTCAGTCTGGACATCACGAACCCGATCAGCATCACGCTGACGCTGGGCGACCTCGATGACAGCATGAGGACGCTAGAAAGCTTCGGTGCCTTTCTGCGCGGCTACCACACCGCCACTGGTGTCGTCGAAGACGAACCCTCCGCTGGCGCGGAAGTTGTGCTCTGCCTGAACCTGACGGTCGCCAGTGACCTGGAGCCGTCCTGGACCCTCATTTCCGACCGCGCCGCCCAACAAGGCCTGGTGAAGTCACTAGCGTGGAAAGATCGCGTGGCGCTGGCGCCCACGCGGATCGGGGCTCTTGCCGACTACAACCTGAGTTGGCAACGGGGTTCCGTTCTGAACCGCATCTCGGAGGAGCGGGCCGATGCCTCGGCGGCCCTGGTCAAGGCGGCGCGGGATGCGCGCTCCACTTTTGGCGACCAGGCCGAACAGCAGTTGGGCGAGGCGTTGGGTATCGTCGTCACCACCGCTCAGGAACTGGGTGTCCACATCGGCACGAAGGCCAGGGCGCTACTCGACTCGCATTCCGTGTCGTTCGGCGGCGGCACCATTTCCCTGCACAACGAGGGCGGTATCCCGCTTCGCAGCCTGGGGGTTGGTTCTACCCGCCTGCTAGTCGCCGGCCTGCAGCGCAAGGCGGCCAGTCAGGCGTCGATCGTGCTGTCGGATGAGCTGGAATACGGCCTGGAGCCGCACCGCATCGCGCGGTTCCTAGGCTCCCTCGGTGCGAAGGAGGCGGCTCCGCTGCAGGTGTTCCTCACCACGCATTCGCCGGTGGCGCTCAGGGAACTGTCGGGTGGCCAGCTATTCGTGCTACGCGGCGGTCCCCACGGCCACGAGGCCCGGGCGATTGGGACTGACAATGACATCCAAAGCACCATTCGCCTGTATCCCGAAGCTTTCCTAGCTCGTTCTGTGATCGTGTGTGAGGGAGCCAGCGAGATCGGGCTCCTTCGAGGCCTGGATCTGCACCGGATAGAACAAGGCGGTGTGTCCTTGGCGGCGCAGGGAGTTGCCATGGTCGACTGCGGTGGCGGCGATGCAGATCGTCCGTACGCACGCGCAGCGGTTTTCCAGTCCTTGGGCTATCGGGTCATGGTCGTGCGCGATGACGACAAACAGCCCACGGCCGCCATCGAACAGGCATTCCTTCAGTGCAGCGGTGCCGTCGTTGCCTACCGCGCAGGCAGGGCGCTGGAGGACGAGTTGTTCGGCAGTCTCACGCCGGCGGCCTGCCAGAAGCTGATCAACTACGCATATGAGCTACATGGCGACCTGATTCACGAGCACCTTCGGACGGTCTCGAACAATACGCTTACCATTCAAGCCGTCTGGAACGAGATTCAGAACACCAACGCGCTGTCGGTGCCAAGCCGAACCCTGCTCGGGCAGGCGGCACGTATCCGCAAGGCTGGCTGGTTCAAATCGATCTCCTGGATGGAGGACGTGGCGAGAACCATCGTGGCGCCTGACCTACCTCTGTGCGATCCGGGCTTCAACGCATTGATGAGCCAAGTATCAGGATGGGCTGCTCATGGGCCTCGTTGAAATCGACCTGCGTGCGATCAATCGCGGCACTGTCACGGCACCGGCCGGCTGCGGCAAGACGCAATTGATCGCTCACGCACTGGCCAGCCACCGAGGCAGCAAACCCATCCTCGTGCTCACACACACAAACGCTGGTGTGGCAGCCCTGCGAGGCCGGCTCGATCGTGCAGGCGTGCCGCACAGTGCCTATCGATTGAGCACGATCGACGGCTGGGCCATCCGCTTGATCGCGAGCTTTCCGGGCCGTAGTGGCCACGATCCCGACATCCTGCGGCTCGCCACGCCGGCTCGCGACTACCCGGCAGTCAGGGAGGCGGCCTGGAAGTTGCTACAGACCGGGCACGTCAGCGAGGTACTGAAAGCGTCCTATGCGCAACTCATAGTCGATGAATATCAGGACTGCTCGGTGCCCCAGCACTACATCGTCTACTTTCTCTCGCTGATCCTTCCGACCTGCGTGCTCGGCGACCCGATGCAGGCCATCTTCGGGTTTCGCGGCAATGCCCTTGCCGATTGGAACCAGCAGGTCTGCGCGCATTTTCCGGTCGTGGCCGAGCTGGCGACGCCATGGCGATGGCGCAATGCCGGCGCTGAAGCGCTCGGGCTGTGGTTGTTAGAGGCCCGGCGTTTGCTGGCCGCCGGGCAGCAGGTAGACCTGCGCACCGGGCCGGCAGCGCATGTAACATGGACTCAAGTCACACCACCGAACGATCACGCACAGCGACTGGCCGCAGCGCGGACGGCACCGCCTACTCCAGATGGCCACGTGCTGCTCATCGCCGATAGCCGCAATCGTGCGATCCAACAAAATTTCGCGAGCCAGACACCGGGGGCGTCGACCGTTGAGGCCGTTGATCTGCAAGACCTCATTACCTTCGGTAGCTGCTTTGATGTGGCTTCGCCGGATGCTCTGGGACAGCTTCTAACCCTAGCGCAGAGCGTCATGACCAACGTAGGTGTACCAGAGCTTACCCGGCGTCTGGATTCGTTAGCGCGAGGAACCGCCAGGAATCCGCCGTCCGAAGCGGAGAGCCGAGCCTTGGCATTCCTGCACGCACCGTCTATTGCCGCCGCCGCTGCGCTGTTGTCGGAGCTGCGCGCCATGCCAAGCGTGCGCGTACACCGACCCGCCATTCTCTACAGCGTGCTAAAGGCATTGCGGGAGGCCGCACCAGGAACCATACCGCTGGCGGAAGCCGCCAGGAGAGTGCGGGAAGAAAACCGACTATTGGGCCGACCTTTACCCAAGCGTGCAGTGGGAAGCACTCTACTGCTCAAGGGGCTGGAGGCAGAAGTAGCGGTAGTGCTGAACACAGAGAATATGAATGCACAGCACCTGTACGTAGCCATGACCCGAGGATCGATGAAGCTGGTGGTATGCAGCCCTGATGCCATGGTTGGATAATTCGAAAGCTTGACCCTGAAAACCGTCGATGGAGGCAGCTCATCCATCCTTGGCTGCCAAGTCGCCTGGGGCTTCGCCGTAAGACTCCCATTGGCTAACCAGCTCATCAACGCGATCAGGAATGCGCGGTGTCTTACTGAGCACTAGGCAGCGGGTAGTGCCTACGTACTCCTCAAGTAAGTAGAGCGTACTCCCAACATCGACTCCCATCTCCTGCAGAACGTCGTCGGGCAAGCGAATGGCGCCATCGCCCTCCCAGTCTTCGACCACCAAATGATGTTTCATCGCGACTCCAAGAAGCAGGTTGGGTGAGGCCTTAGGCGGCCGGTATTCAGCGTTCGTCTGCCACGAGCCGTTCTACTTCGTCGACGATCTCAGCTGCCGTGCATCCCAAGGGGACGGCCAGCTTGATAAGAGTGGTGATCGTTGGCTGATTGATGCCCCGTTCCATCAGGCTGACGTAGTTACGCTGCAATGCTGCCTCAAGGGCCAATTGCTCCTGGGTGAATCCTGCCTCGACACGCCGTCTGCGCAGAACCTTTCCGAAAGCTAATTCGACTTCCACAGATGCCCCCAAAAGGGAGGACTATCTGGGCGGCGGCATCTCCGGTCTTCACAGTATACTGTGAATTTGGTAAAACATGACCTCATGGTATGGCGTCACCCCCGCCAAATTGGAGGGGCGCTTTCCTACACATGCCGTCTCTGCAAGAGGCTGTATTTCAGACGAAATTTAATTAATTGCAGTTAAGTAAGCAGTTAAAAATAAGGATGTTAAAGATATATGAGGACTATTGGCATAGCTGCTGTCATATCATTTGCAATGCTTCTGCAATCAGGAGCCTTTGCTGAAGAAACTGGAGTTCAGCAGCTGGTTAAAAGATGCGAGTCTGCCTCCATTGCGCGTGGGACCTCACCTACACTCTGTTCGTGCACGTTGAAGAAAATGCAGGCGTATGGGTTCTCTGATTCGGAAATCGTTAATTTTTCTCGACGCGACTTCAAACCAAAGGATCTACATGAAACTGAACGCCATATGGACTACAGCATTAAGATTCGATTAATAGGAGGCCAGTGCGGCTGATGGTATTTTTCACGGCCGCCAGCCTAGTCGTACGTCATTGATTATGGGACTTTCCATAAAGGATGGGGCGGCGGTCACGTGTTAGCGAAATGACCCGTCACGATCAACCGAAACGGCTGGTCACAATGCTCCGAAATCCGCAACTGAACGCATCCCAGACTTCCATTTCGCGTCCCCGCAAAATGGAAAGATGATGTGTTAATGAACAGCATATGACTACAAAATATATTGTTCATCAATCGATGATTACATCTCATCAAGGAGCCAAAGGTGTTTAAGACCAATCGCAATGCGGAGCTGCTTCCTGGGCTCTCCAGTGGTCCAGATGGCGTGCAATTCTGGTCATTTGTCGAGCAAGAGGTGGCCTGGCCTTGGTTCTACCTTCAGATGGTCGAGGATGATGGCAAGGATGCCTTTCAAAGCATGCTGATGGTTCCCACCCTCCCATTGCTTGAGCAGATCGTGGGAGCAAAAAGCGATCATGCCTGGATTGAACAGGCCCAACTCGTGACCCCAGCGCACATAAACAAGACGGGGCGCTGGATGATGGAGCCGCTGTTGGAGGTCAGCGCGATCCGTAACAAGCAAGGGCAAGAGCTTGGGTATGAGTGTGTAGTGGAGGGAGGTCGAGCGTACTCCATCTCAGCAGAACAGCTACCAGACGGACAACTGAACACTCACACGATCTTCTCTGCGGCATTGCATCTGCCGAACTAAAGACCTTTGACCTCATAAGCCGCGATCAAGACCCTAAGCTATGCATGTCTGGAGGGAAAAATGACTATGCCCCACGAACGCACCCGGGCGGTGGTACAGACGCACGACTTCTTGGTCGAGCTTTCTCGTGACACATCTCTACCCGAACGCGTTCGGCGTGATGCTCGCTTCCTCCTACGTCATTACCCAAGCCGGAGTGACATGCTTTTGGCTGGTCGGATTGAAGAGCACGCAGATACATTGCCAATTGGAGCGCTCGGCCCCGTATTCAGCTCAACGCTTACGCGCTAGCGAATACCCTGAGCAAGCTTTGAATACAAGGCGCTGCCGTTCACCCGATGCAGAGCTGAATTCTCTATTCCATTACCGTCTACCCGTGCAAAGGTATCCGGTAACGGTGTTTTTTGGCGATTTTCGTTCTGCTAGAAATTTCCCAAGCTTACAATGTGTAGACCTGCTCAAAGGTCTCGAAACTAACTCTGACTAGACCGATAATCTTTTAGGTGGGTAATCTAATACAAGTCGAGTTGGCCGGAAGCTTACGCTCCAACCCCCTCACGCGCTCCCATAACTGTAGATTTTGCGAAAGCACTCGGTCACGCTGCGCACGAACCATTTCAAGCTCCTTCTCAAGAAGTTTCAACTTCCCTTCCAAGCGCTCAACTCTTTTAGTGTTCGACGAACCGGAATCCTTCCTAGCCTCAACACGAATAGCCTCAATCCTCGCCAGTAGCGGTAAATGAGATTTGCGCGAATTTTTAAGGTAGCCACGATCAAACCCTGCCTCCAGACTGACAAGACTGGCGGTGAGTTTTGACAGGTCTAAACCAACATGTGCGGGCACAACAGGCTTCCCAGTCAGGATGCGCTCCAAGGCTTCCTCGCAAGTACCCAACCCCTTGCCTGTTCCGTCACCAGACTTCATCGTTAAACCTCCACCAAGTCAATCAGGCGGGCCTTAAAGGCGGTTAAACGCTCAATATCGCCCTTCACAATTTGATATTCGCCCGAGCCTTCTGCGTAACTGCACAACTCATCCGTCGCATCTTCAATCGCCGCATTGAGCTTATTAGGCTTGATGATCGCGCCCTCGCAAGACAGGCATTCCGAGTAGACACCTAGCAAGAATGAGTCGCATCGGCCCACCTTGGTGCAGCCACCGAGCAGTGTCGGACGGTAGCTAATTGCACCGTTTTTAACCCGCTGCTCTGTGTCGGCACGCACATCTTCAATCTGAATATCCCCCGCTTTGACTCGCTCTTTCTGTTTCTCCATGTATGATCCTGTGCCGCCGAACAGCGGTTCCTCACTAAATAGAA
The DNA here is from genome assembly GCF_900100495.1 of Pseudomonas benzenivorans. Taxonomy (GTDB): domain Bacteria; phylum Pseudomonadota; class Gammaproteobacteria; order Pseudomonadales; family Pseudomonadaceae; genus Aquipseudomonas; species Aquipseudomonas benzenivorans. Next base: position 141,850 of record NZ_FNCT01000007.1, on the reverse strand, counting down.
GATCGGCTATCAACTGATTCGCCACCGACATAGGCATGGCCATCTGATACTCGAAGGCGAAGTGATTGCTTGGCAGCACAAAGTCTTTCTTCTTATCGTCGTAGTAGCCAAAAACGGTGCGCAGGTTATCGTAGCCATTCGCGTAATAGCGCGACATTTCAATCGTCATGTGCTTGAACTGTGCCCTCAGCGTCGGTAACGAAAGAAAACCGCTACTGCTGCCATAGAATGCCAGCGAGCGCCGAAACTGATGACTTGTCAGGGGCCAGGACTGGCCGACAGCAAACGCCGGCTCATTGTAAAAGTCCCGAGAAGAGTCGGTCTGCGCCAGCTCCTGCAAATCCTCTGCCTGGATCGACAGCGAGTGCAAAGCAGTTTCTTGTGTCGCTCTACCCATAAAGCGCGTCACGCCAACCTCGGCACTGTTCCGCGTTAAACCAACAATCGCCGGATTGAGAAACAGCGGGCAACGAGCGCCCAACTCAATTTTGTAGAGTTTGGCGAGGCCGCGACAAATCGCCTGGGCGACTCCGACCGCCCTGACGACTTCCCCCGGCGCGTACCATATGCTTTCTCTCTTGTAACCGATGAACTTCGTGGTGGTCGAGAGGACGTTTACTGACTGCGGCTTATCACGTTCAATGCCCTGATCATCGACGACCAACGGCCTGACGACTTGATTGGACAAACAGTGATAAGGCATTCGCATCACCTCCTGATCGCGCATGCCGGTATAGAGGTGGATCACCGTTTTCAGAACATACTGCATCTGGATCAAGACCCGTTGCAGGTTCCTCTTACGAGAACACTCAAACTCACCGGCAAACACTGAAGTCAGACCGTGATCCTTGATCGCTTGCGCCATGTCGGGCCGCCAGTGTGCCCTGCCACCGATGCCCTGACTTTTCTGAGTTTGATAACAGATGCCGTAATACTCATCAGCAAAGCAGGCGATAAAAGACTCGATCCTCCCAACCCCCTCAAAAAGCTGATCGAGCAGGTCGCTAGTAAGATTGATTATTTTCAAATAGATTCGAGTCGGAATGACTGGATGCTGCTTGTTCTCGGGCCGTTTGCCTTTATAGGTGGTGGGATTGAGCATGGCATAACCCAGCCGTTCTTCGCCCACTCTGACCAAGCAGCTCAAAATCCCTGAAAGTCCCGTCTTTGTATGACTCATTGAGTTACTAAAAGCCGCCAGATAAACCGGCACGGTAAAGAGCTGCCGCAAGGACAGCACGCCAACCATGGGTTTCTGTTTCTGCTCATAGCAGAACTGCATGGCGGCGCGCAGCACTAGCCAATACTGGACTAGAGTGCTCGCTCCTAACTTGCCGAGTCGCCCGCCACCGGCAAAATAGATTAGGCAGTACAGCAGATATTTGGCTTCTTCTATCAGCGCCTGTTGCTCTGGCCCACATTCGTCGAACACCGTGTCAAACAAGATTCTGTGGATTTTTACTGCACTCAGCCGGTAAGGATTAAAGTCCCATGCTGGCTCACCGTATACCGCCGTGGCGTTGCCGCTCACATCACGACAAAGAACAAAATCGGCCGCTGGCTTGCCGTAGAGTTGCGGCGCTTTATCTGGCTCACTGGCAGGCGGAAACTGATCGTTGGAAAAGAGACTGCCGATGGACTGGACAACAGCGTTCAAAATGCCACCCCCATTTTTTCATAACGGCTCAAGCGGCTTTCCCAGAAAGGTGTGAGTTCACCGTATTCAAATACCTTGGTCTTAATCGCCTCGACCAACTGCTTCACCTCATCCGAGCGCTCGGCAAGCGCCTCAAGGATGAACTCGATTCGGATCGACAATTCTTTGTAGAGCGCTTCAGCATGGGGCGCATCGGGCGCGGCTTTACGCACTGAATTGATCACATACTGTAAGCTCAAAATCTTGTGCAGGTCTTCTTCATCGCTGTGACAAATATAGTGTTCGCAGTACAAGCAGCCGTATTGGGTGCGGCAGTTCGGCTCGATTGCAATAGTCCCTAAATCACGTACGGAGATCGGCTGATTGAACCCGTCACAGTGGCCCGTCGCCGTTGTGATCTCGCCCTCCGCGGACCTCAGGCTGCGCTCAACCGTGACTTTGGCGGCATGGCGCATGGCCTGCCAGAACTGTCCGAACTCGGCTTCCTGCTGCTCAGGAGTAGCCTCCGAATAAGTCGAAAGATTCACCGCCACGCTGTGATTCAAGGTTGCCGCTACCGTGGACGGCGACACGCCAGCGGCGTGCATCCCAAGGCTTTTGTGCTTGCGCATCTTGCGCGATGAAAGTCTCGGCACCTTGGGGTCGAGGAAGGTGCCGCTGGTGGTTTTAAAGAATTTTGGCAGCAAATAAACCACCTTAAATTCAGAGAATTCTTTACTATCGCTTACTCGTTCATCAGCCGAGGGCATCGAAAAGAACAACCGCTCATGTGTCGCGCCATTCAGAATCCATTCACGGAGCTTCAGGTACTCCTTGAGTAGTGGCAAACCCGTGCCCTGCCCGATGCTGTAAAGGGTTGCTTTCCCGCCCGCACGGAATTTCACAGCCGACAACTCTTTCTTGAGCGGAGACTTCTCAATGTCGAGCGCGTCTGCATAGTTAAACTGTTGAAACTCGGTCGGCGTGGCACCTGTGATCATCAGGAAAAGGCTGGCATAGGCTTTCACAGCAAGACCCGCCACGTTAAGCCGGTGCCAATAGCGCTCATCTCGATTGGCCGCATCCAAGGACGCCTTTGCCTCTGCTAGCGCGCACTTTACTGTCGATTTAAAGGGTCGCTTTCGCCCCAGTTTTTCAGAAGCCGCCAGGTATTCCTCGACCGTCGCAATCCGTCGCGCGCTGGCATTGTATCCAAGCGGCGATTCCTTGAATGGGCCAACCCAACCGTGGTTTGATGGGAACCCAACCACCTCATAGTCCCTAATACTCACAACCAAGGGATATGACTGACCATTCAGAACGAAAGCGCTGCATTGCCGGGCAATGGCCAAACAAACGTCCCGGTACATCTCAACATGGGCAGTCCTGGCGGCCTCCTCAGAGCCTCTTTCGGCAATAATCGAGACCGCACCCGCTAGAATATGGTGGCTGCCTTCTGGGTAAAGCAGTTCAATAATCTTAGAAAAAAAGACCTGCATATTTTTCCCGGTGCAGGGCTTCAACTTCTGATGATTTATTTGATGATTCAGGTGCGCGGTATAGTCTCGATAGGCTTGCTGGGCTTGCGCTGCACTGGCAAAAAGTTCCCTGTAGCCCTTTGCGTTAAGCCAGTCGATAAGGTATTCGGTATTTCTCAATCTAGTTAGCACAGTCAGTTCACGCTGACCGACAAAGGTCTCCAGCAGCCTCATAATCAGTTCACGGCGGTTTTCAACAAAAGATTCAATCCCTACCGGCGTACCGCGATCATCAAAAATGCTTTCATTCTTGCCACGAATGACATACGCAAAACTGCCAATATCAAACGGTTTCTTCAGCACCTTCGGAGAAAGTTGCAGACGCAAGCGCTCAGGCTCGGCAAACTCATGGGTGACTTCACTCAGAGTAATAATCTGCGTATTGGCACGATGCTCAAATTGCTGACGGTTATTCATCGTGCGCCACCACCTTCAGCAACGCGTAGCCGCCATTGAACAGTTTTTCCTCCCAAATCTCTTGGGCAATAACCTTTTCGTGAGTCATGTTGAATAACTTTAGGTAGTTCTCTGTCGTTTCCCTGGACTCGTGGTGCATGCGCTTCTGAATAAAGTCAATGTCTTCGCCCGGCTTCAGCGCTCCATCCCGAACCAATGCTTGCAAGCGCTGGTAGAGTTGATAGGCAAAGGTCGCTCGCAACCAGTGATATGAAAAGTTTTTCGGGAATGGGCTAGAGGCTTTTGTGATCAACTTGCGTTTAATCGTTTCCGTTACCTGTCCTGTCTGCGGCGACTTCACAATCGTATAGCGCGGATCGCTTTTGGCCATGTAGTAGCAATTTCCTTGATCGGAAAGAAATAAATACATATCGTCTTCAGCTACCGACAAGCCGGGATGACTTGCTTCTAACTGAGCTAGAAATTTCTCCCTCCGCTTCTTCATCATTGGGCTTTTGGCAAGCGTCACAAGTTCTTCGGCAAGTTGCTTTGGAACGTATAGAACTTGCGGCTTGTCGTATTTCGTATCAATTCCTGTGCTGGGGCCAGCATGTAATTTATATGCACCCTCCGGCTCCAGTTTGTCCTCTGTAAAGCCTTTCAAATGTTTTAAGCGCATGGTCAGAACGGTTTGCTTACGGGCGCCCGTCATTAACGAGGTCATCAGGATCAATCGCTCAACCGCAGACCATTCTTTTTCATTGCGAATGCTGGACAAAAAAGCACCCAATTCAAGATTGGAAAGTGGCCTAAGATCCTCGCCGTCTTCCCGCACGAACCCTAGCTGCACTGAACTAACCGGCTGCGTGCGTCGCGTTTGACTGCGCTTTTCTGCATCTACGACCTTGACGCCTTTAGACCCATGCACGATGAAGCGTACCTGCTTAATCGTATCGACACGCTTCATGTCGAGATCATGCCAATGCTCGGAAACGTACTTGTAAAAGTGGTAGATAACGCCTGTGTATTGATTGATTACCTGATTACTGCGGGCGCCTTCATTAATCAGGTGGTAGAAATATTTGTATGTCGGACGAAGTGGAGGCCGAGCACCGGAGAAGTCGAGCCAATCAAGATTGTTACCCTCACAGAACAACAGGTAATCAATCAGCTTGCTGGCACGCCGCCGAATATCGTCAGTGCGCCGATTGATCGGAGCCTTATCACGCATTAGGCCCAGCAGATAATCATTAGCCTCTTTCCACGGATATCCGCTTGAGTGAAACAGAAACGGGAAATTATATAAGTCAGGATAGTTATCTCCGCCAACTTCACCAACCTGATACACAACTTCAGAACCGCTCCCTTCCAGCATGATTTTTTTTGCGTAGGGCGCTTCACTGACGCAGAGGCTTGAGAAAGCGTTTCGAAGGGCCGAAAGAAGAACCAGGCGCGCTTCGTGCTGAGGATTTCGATAGGACATGACTCACCTTTTATTTATGTAGATGAGTCGACACTAGCGATCAGGCGTTTACGATGCATCCGAAGTCGCTGCACTTACTCCTCATCGTGAGGATCTGCAGGCGAGCTACATCCGAGCATGGGCAGCGCCAGATATTGGCAACTGCCTCCCGCAGGCACCTGCCCTAGGAGCGCGGCTTGGCTCTGGCTGTCGGCTCTGCTTCCATTGGGTTTTCAGGCCACCAGTGCTTGGGGTACCTGCCTTTCAAGTCTTTCTTCACCTCTACATAGGTATTGGCCCAGAAGCTGGCCAAATCCTGAGTTACCTGCACAGGTCGCCTTGCCGGCGACAGGAGGTGCAGCAGCACACTCTGTCGGCCACCAACGATGCGCGGCGTTTCAGCCAACCCAAATAGCTCTTGCAACCGCACGGCGAGGACAGGCGGACGTTCTGAGTAGTCGATGGCAATACGCGAACCTGAAGGCACCTGCAGCGCTTTCGGCGCCAGCTCATCAAGTCGCTGGGGAAGTGGCCAGGGCAGCAGCCCCAGAAGGATGCTTTGCAGGTCAAGATTGGCGAAATGGCTGAGACGGCTCACCCGCCCTAAGTACGAAGCCAGCCATTCCTCAAGCGAGGAAAGCAGAGCAGTATCGGATAAGTCTGGCCATTCACTTTGGCCTTGCTCTTCAAGATCCAATTGGCGAATAAGCGCGACACGCGCCTGCCATTGACGCAGCTCGGGAGTCCAGGGGAGCAACTCTATACCCTTGCGGCGAACCAGATCAGACAAAGCCTTGGTGCGCGCTTCCTCATCGAGCCCTGGCAAGGCGTCAGAGCTCAGTACGAGTTCACCCACACAGCGCTGCCTTTCTGCCTTGAGGACGCCTTCACGCTCATCCCACTCGATCTTGTCGCGCTGAACCACTTGCTCAGCGAGCACCGTGTCAAAAAGTTCAGGGGCAAGTGCCGCTGCAAGGTAGATGCGCTCTTCGCGCTGCCCCTGACGACTGCCAAGATCAGCGACTACAAGCCAAGGCTCTTTCATGAGTGCATCCGGCTCACCGAACTGAGCAGCGCGTCCATTTGCGAGCTTGTAGTCAGCACCACCAGCACGGCGCTGCCGCGCTATCCGGTCGGGGTACGCAAAGGCTAGAAGAGCGCCCAACCAGCGCGCATCATCGGGATCTGCTACGGGATCAGATACCGGCCCCCTTAGGAGTCCTCGAAACTGCCGTGCAAGTTGGCGAGCACGCTGAACTGCGCTTCGGTTAGCCCGCGAAGATAGCTCGTTTGCCATAGCCGCTATGCGGTCATGAAGATCCGCACCGCTACCGCGGAGAATGTCTTTTTCGCCCAGCAGAGCAGCTATATCGCAAGCAAGTCGACCAAGCCCAAACGCCTGCCCACGAAGTAAAAGGTGGGCTATTCGCGGGTGCGTTGGCAGCCCGGCCATGGCCTGGCCGTGGGTAGTAATGACACCGCGCTCATCAAGCGCGCCGAGACGGAAAAGCAGATCACATGCCTGAGCAAATGCCGCCGCCGGCGGCGCATCAAGCCATGCGAGACCTTCGGGCTCAACACCCCAACGAGCGAGCTGAAGTGCCAGCCCAGATAGATCTGCCTGTAGAATTTCAGCGGCATCATAAGCAACGAGCTGGTCATGCTGAGCCTCTGACCATAGGCGATAGCAGACACCTAGTTCAAGGCGCCCCGCCCGCCCGGCACGCTGAGTAGCTGCCGCGCGAGAAACCCGCTGTGTGTCGAGACGAGTCATTCCGCTGACAGGATCGAAGCGAGGCACCCGAGCCATACCGGCATCAATCACCACACGCACACCATCAATGGTCAGACTCGTCTCTGCGATATTGGTGGCCAATACCACCTTGCGCTTGCCGACCGGAGCTGGCTCGATAGCTGCTCTCTGGGAAGCAAGATCCAATTCACCATGAAGCGGGCACAGCATAATCTCACTGCGTCCATCAAGATGCTCAAGAAGTTGTTCGTGAACGCGACGAATTTCAGCCTGGCCCGGAAGAAAAACCAAGACACTGCCGCTCTGCTCAGCAATCGCCTGTAGGCACGACTGAACGACTCTGGGCTCAATAGCTTCGCCAGGCTGATAAGGTTTCCCCCAGACCATAGTGACGGGAAACATTCGTCCCTCACTGGTCACGATGGGGGCATCATTTAGCAATCTGGAAAGCCGCCCTCCCTCAAGAGTGGCTGACATCAGTAGGATCTTCAGGGGCTGACTTTCATCCCGCAGAAGCTCCCGCCCATTCAGGCATAAAGCAAGAGCCAGTTCGGCTTCGAGCGTCCTGAGGTGAAACTCGTCGAATATGACCATCCCTACGCCTTCGAGCGAAGGATCATCCTGCAGTCTTCGAGACAAAATTCCTTCAGTAACTACCTCAATTCTGGTGCGAGGCCCGACCTTACTTTCTAACCGGATGCGATAACCAACTGTTTCGCCGACACGCTCCCCCAACTCGCTTGCTAAACGTTCGGCAGCAGCCCGCGCAGCAAGACGTCGTGGTTCCAACATCAGAATTTTTTGATTACCAAGCCATGGTTCAGAAAGCAGTGCTAGCGGGACGCGCGTTGTTTTACCCGCGCCGGGAGGGGCTTCCAGAACGACTTCATCGCGCTCTAATAAAGCAGTTCGTAATGCCGGTAGAGCGGCATCGATAGGCAATGTATTCATGATGCGCCCTAATCTGGCGAAGCAATATGTTGATGCTGATCCGCAGTTACAGCTGGCAAGTTGCGTTAGGTGCAAGCCAGTAAGCCAAGACGTTCTGAGATCGATACCGGAGCTGCACTAGCAGCGCGCTCAGGTCGCGAGTCAACGCCCGCAAGTTACATGCTTCAAACTGCCCACAATCCGTCAAGCCGCCTGAGTTACAGGATGCGGGAGTCAATGTCGAGTTACGTGATAGCTTGGGGTAACGCCCCTTGAGGTCCTTCTTCACCTCGGCGTAGGTGCTGCGCCAGAAGTTGGCCAGGTCCTGGGTCACCTGCACCGGGCGACGTGCCGGCGACAGCAGGTGCAGCTTGAGCGCCTGTCGGCCGCCGGCGATGCGCGGCGTCTCGGCCAGGCCGAACAGCTCCTGCAGGCGCACCGCCAGCACCGGCGGCTGTTCGCTGTAATCCACGCCGATGCGCGAACCGGAGGGCACCTGCAGGCTGCGCGGCGCCCACTCCTCCAGGCGCTGCGGCAGCGGCCAGGGCAGCAGCCCCTGGAGCATCGCGGGCAGATCCAGGTTGGCGAAGTGGCTGAGGCGGCTGACCTTGCCCAGGTAGGGCGCCAGCCACTCTTCCAGGCTGGCGAGCAGGGCCCGGTCGGATACATCCGGCCACTCGCTGGCGCCCCTCTCGGCCAGATCCAGGCCGCGCAGCAGGGCCACGCGCGCCTGCCACTGGCGCAACTCCGGGGTCCATGGCAGCAATTCCAGGCCCTTGCGCCGCACCAGGCCGAGCAGGGCGCGGCTGCGCTGCTGCTGGTCCAGCCCGGCCAGCGCCTCGCGGCTCAGCACCAGCTCGCCGACCCGGCGCTGGCGTTCGGCGCGCAGCACGCCTTCTCGTTCGTCCCAGTCGAGCAGCTCCAGTTCGCTGACCTGCTCGGCCAGCACGCCGTCGAACAGCGCCGGCTCGAGGTCGGCGGCCAGGTAGATGCGCTCCTCGCGCTGGCCCTGGCGGCTGCCGAGATCGGCCACCACCAGCCATTCGTGCTTCATCAGCGCATCGCTCTCGGCAAACACTGCCGCGCGGCCGTTGGCCAGGCGGTATTCGGCCCCGCCGGCACGGCGCTGCTGGGCGACCCGGTCCGGGTAGGCGAACGCCAGCAGGGCGCCGAGCCAGCGCGGATGCTCCGGATCGGCCACCTTTGTGGCGACCGGCTGGCGCTTGAGGTAGGCCTGGAACTGCCGGGCCAGCTGGCGCGCCCGCTGCACCCCGCCTTGGGCGGCACGCGCGGCCCTGCTTTCACCGGCGAGCAGGGCCAAGCGGCTGTGCAGGTCGGCGCCGCCGCCGCGTAAGATGTCGCGTTCACCGAGCAGCGCGGCCAGGTCGCAGGCTAGCGCCCCCAGGCCCAGGGCCTGGCCGCGCAACAGCAGATGGGCGATGCGCGGGTGCGCCGGCAATTCGGCCATGGCCCGCCCATGGCCGGTCAGCTCGCCATGCGCATCCACCGCGCCGAGCCGTTGCAGCAGTTCGATGGCCTGGGCATAGGCCGCAGCCGGCGGCGCGTCGAGCCAGGCCAACTCGCCTGGCTGCACGCCCCAGCGCACCAGTTGCAGGGCCAGCCCGGCCAGGTCGGCCTGGAGGATTTCCGCCGTCGCATGGGCCGCCAGTTGCTCGTGCTGCGCCTGCGACCACAGCCGGTAACAGGCCCCCGGCTGCAGGCGCCCGGCCCGCCCGGCCCGCTGGGTGGCCGAGGCGCGCGAGATGCGCTGGGTCTCCAGGCGGGTCATGCCGCTGTTCGGGTCGAAGCGCGGCACCCGCGCCAGCCCGGCATCCACCACCACGCGCACGCCGTCGATGGTCAGGCTGGTCTCGGCGATATTGGTCGCCAGCACCACCTTGCGCAGGCCGGCGGGCGCCGGCTCGATCGCCGCGCGCTGGGCACCCAGCTCCAGCTCGCCGTGCAGCGGGCAGAGCAGGATGTCGCTACGCCCGGCCAGGGCCTCGGCCAGTTGTTCGTTGACCCGGCGGATCTCCGCCTGCCCGGGAAGGAACACCAGCAGGCTGCCAGGCTCGTCGGCCAGCGCCTGCAACACGGTCTGCACCACCCGCGGCTCGAGCCACTCGCCGGCCTGCCAGGGCGCGCCCCAGCGCAGCTCCACCGGGAACATCCGCCCCTCGCTGCGCAGCACCGGGGCATCGGCGAGCAGCGCCGCCAGGCGCTCGCCTTCCAGGGTCGCCGACATCAGCAGGACCTTCAGCGGCGGCTCGCCGGACTCCTCGCCGCGCAGCAAGGCCCGGCCGTTGAGGGTGAGCGCCAGGGCCAGGTCGGCATCCAGGCTGCGCTCGTGGAACTCGTCGAAGATCACCAGGCCGACGCCCTCCAGCGCCGGGTCGTCCTGCAGGCGGCGGGTCAGGATGCCCTCGGTGACCACCTCGATGCGGGTGCGCGGGCCGACCTTGCTGTCCAAGCGGATGCGGTAGCCGACGGTCTCGCCGACCGGCTCGCCCAGTTCGCTGGCCAGGCGCTCGGCGGCGGCACGGGCGGCCAGCCGGCGCGGCTCGAGCATGAGAATGCGTTGCCCGGCCAGCCACGGCTCATCCAGCAGCGCCAGCGGCACGCGGGTGGTCTTGCCGGCGCCGGGCGGCGCCTCCAGCACCGCTTCGTGGCGGCTGGCCAGGGCCTGGCGCAGGTCGGGCAGGAGGACGTCGATCGGCAGGGAATTCATGGCGGCTCCAATTCAGGCCGGCGATTATAGCGGCGAACCGCCAGCCCGCTTCGCCGGTCTTAAGCGCAAGGCTCGCGTTGCAGCGGTTTTGCAACGGCCGCCTTGCTATAGTTGCGCCCCTTTTAGCGTGAAAGTCGCGCAGTGACGCCTTCCTTATGCCCTTCTCCCTCCGGGAGAAGATGGCGCGAAGCGCCGGATGAGGGAGGCGGGTATGCCGCTAAGGCTTTCATCATTTGGGCTGTCTCTAGCGGCATGCCCGTTAACCTGGAGGTGTTCGATGCGCACGCATTCCCGCGTTATCGGCGGTGTTCTCGCCGTCTCCCTGCTCACCCAGCTGAGCGCCTGCGGCACGCTGTTCTTCCCGGATCGCCGCGGCCAGATCGAAGGCCAGATCGACCCGGTGGTCGCCGCCCTGGATGCCATCGGCATCCTGTTCTACGTGATCCCCGGGCTGATCGCCTTCGGCATCGACTTCGCCACCGGCGCCATCTACCTGCCGGGCGGCAGCAGCGCCCAGGTCGACCCACAAGAGCTGAACAAGGTCGTGGGCGACGACGGCCAGATCGACAACGTCGCGCTCAAGGCACTGATCGAACAGCGCACCGGCCACAGCCTGCCGCTCGACGATCCACGGCTGATCCACCACAGCGGCAGCGCCGAGCAACTGGCCGCCTACGGCCTGCGCCCGGCGGCCTAGATGGCGCGCCTGCTCGCCACCCATCTGCAGCGTCTGCTGGCCTACCACGGCTGGGCGTACCGGCGCCTGCAGGACAGCCTGCAGGTGCTGGACGAGGCGCAGTATCGCGCGCCCTGCGGGCTGTTTTTCGGCAGCATCCACGGCACCCTCAACCACCTGGCGGTGGCCGATCGCCTGTGGCTGGCGCGCCTGTGCGGGCAACCCCAGCCGTTCGCCCGCCTGGATGCCGAGGCGGTGGCCGCGCGCGCCGCCCTCGCCGACTACCTGCAGCAAGGCGTGCAGGCCTGGCGTGCGCAACTCGGCCAGTACGACGACGCCGGACTGCTGCGGCCCCTGGCCTACCGCAATATGCGCGGCGAGGCCCAGGAAAAACCGCTCGCCGACCTGGTGCTGCACCTGGTCAATCACGGCACCCACCACCGCGGCCAGATCAGCGCCGCGCTGAGCGCACTCGGCCAGCCCGCGCCGGTGCTGGACTACCTGTACTTCAAGGCGGACGAAGACGCATGAACGTCCCCGCACAACATGCCCGCCTGATGCGCCTGGCCACCGCCGCCGCCCTGGCGATGGCCCTGAGCCTGGCGCTGGCCAAGGCCATCGCCTGGTGGCAGAGCGGCGCGGTCAGCCTGCTCGCCGGCCTCACCGACTCGCTGCTGGACGGCGCCGCCTCGCTGCTCAACCTGATCGCCGTGCACTACGCCCTGCGCCCGGCCGACGAGGATCACCGCTACGGCCATGGCAAGGCCGAGGCGTTGGCGGGTCTCGGCCAGGCGCTGTTCATCGCCGCCAGTGCCGTGCTGGTCGGCCTGCAGGGCGTCCAGCGCCTGCTCGAGCCGCAGCCGCTGACGGCCGAAGGCCTGGGCATCGCGGTGATGCTCTTGTCGCTGCTGCTGACCGCCGCCCTGCTGCTGTTCCAGCGCCACGTGGTGCGCGTGACCGGCTCCACCGCGGTGTATGCCGATTCGCTGCACTACCGCTCCGACCTATTGCTCAATGCCAGCATCCTGCTGGCGCTGGTGCTGGCCAGTTTCGGCTGGCCGCAGCTGGATCCGCTGTTCGGCATCGGCATCGCCCTGTACATCCTCTGGAGCGCCCTGGGCATCGTCCGCGAGGCCGCGGCGGTGCTGATGGACAAGGAGATCGCCGCGGAACTCAGCGAGCGCATCCACGTCCTGGCCTGCGGCGTGCCCAGCGTGCTGGGCGCCCATGACCTGCGCACGCGGATGTCCGGCACCCGCCTGTTCGTCCAGTTGCATGTGGTGCTGCCCGGCGAGCTGAGCCTGGTGCAGGTGCATGTACTGTGCGACCAGGTGGAAGCGGCGATTCGCGCCGAGTTTCCACGCGCCGAAGTGCTGGTGCACGCCGACCCGCCGCAGGTACTCGCCGGCTGATTCCCCCGCGCGGCGCAGCCGCCCGGCAGCCCGCGGCGGGCGTGGAAAAATAGCCGCCCGGCCGGGCCTTTTGCGCATATCCTGAGACTGTGTGCTTGCTCAGTGGACCTCTCCAGTGAAAAAGACCAGCCTCGAGCAGCTCTATCGAGAGCACCAGCCGGACGCGATCGAGAAGCGCCTGAGCGCGACCAACAAACCGCAAACCATCTCCGACGCCGTACTGGGCGCCATCGACGGCTGCATCACCACCTTCGCCGTGGTGGCCGGGGCCTTCGGCGCGGGCTTTTCCGCCTCCGTCGCGCTGATCCTCGGTTTCGCCAACCTGCTGGCCGACGGTTTCAGCATGGCCGTCAGCAACTACGAGGCGAGCAAGGCCCAGCTCGAACTGCGCGAGCAGGCCCGGCGCATGGAGGAGGAGCACATCGACCGGATTCCCGCCGGCGAACTCGAGGAGATCCGCCAGCTGTTCCACATGAAGGGCTTCGCCGGGGAGGTTCTCGAGGCCATCGTCGCGACCATCAGCCAGGACCGCCAGCTCTGGGTCGAAACCATGCTGGTCGAGGAGCACGGCCTGCAGAAAGCCGAAATCAGCCCCCGGCGGTCCGCCGCCGTGACCTTCGCCACCTTCCTGCTGGCCGGCAGCATCCCCTTGCTGCCCTTGCTCGCCGACGGCCTGGACACGCGCTGGCAGTTCATCCTCAGCTCGGTCCTGGCCGCCGCGGTGTTCTTCTCCATCGGCATGCTCAAGAGCCTGGTGTTCGCCAAGCCGATCCTGCGCGCCGGCCTGGGCACCCTGCTGACCGGCGGCGCGGCGGCCGCCCTCGCCTACCTGACCGGCCACCTGCTGCGGCAGGCCTTCGGCGTCGTCTAGGGGCGCTGCACCGGCCTGAAAAGAAAAAAGGGAGACCTTGCGGCCTCCCCTCGGGAAAAGTGTCCGGTGCCGGCGATGCTCTCGCCGCTTTCCTCGCCCGCCTGGTTGGGCAGTGCGGACCCGGGTGCCGTGACGATCCGGTGGGATCGGCGGCGCCCGCTCGCCTGGTTGGGTGAGCCGGGTGGACAGGTCGTCCGGGCCGTGAAACTGAGGTAAAGCTTACATGCCCAGGCGCGACAGAGGATTGCGAAGATTGCCGACAAATCTATCACTTGCGCAATTTTAACCTTATGAATCACCATTAATCGCAATCTGCAAACAAGTACAAGGCAAAGATGAACAGACTTGACCGCTACGACCTGAAGATCCTCGCCGAACTGCAGCGCGATGCCACCCTGTCCAACCAGGAGCTGGCCGAGCGCATTGGCCTGTCGCCGTCACCCTGCTCGCGGCGGGTCAAGCAGTTGCAGGACGACGGCTACATCCTCGGCCAGGTGGCCTTGCTCGATCGCAAGAAACTCGGCCTGAGCCTCACCGCCTACGTGCTGATCGGCATGGACCGGCACACCCCGGAGCGTTTCGAGCATTTCCAGGAGGCGATCCGCCAATGCCCGGAGGTGCTGGAATGCAGCCTGGTCACCGGGATGGACGCGGACTACCAGCTCAAGGTGGTGGTGCCGGACATGGACCACTACCAGAAGCTGCTGCTCGGCACCCTGACGCGCATCGACGGCGTCTCCAGCGTGCGCTCGAGCTTCGTCCTGCAGCAGATCCTCTCCAGCACCCAGTTGCCGCTGCAGCACCTGCGCAGCTGATGCCCGCGCTTACCAACGGCCGCTGACAATCCCGGGGGCTGGCGTATAATCGCCGGCGCTTTGCGCTGCCCCCCTGGCCGCCGCCCGCTGCGCGCCGGGTTCAGGGCCAAGGGCGCAACCCGCTGTCAGCCAACCGAGGTCGCGATGGAACCGGAAGTTTTCGAAGAATTGATGATGACCGTGCTGGTCGGTGGCCTGGTGCTGTTCATGGCGTTCATCGTCTGGGACCTGGCGAAGAAATCCAAGGCCGGCCGCTTCGGCACCATGATCCTGTTCCTCGCCCTGGGCCTGGGCGTGCTCGGCTTCGTCATCAAGACCTTCGTCATCGCCGGGCTGGAAGGCATCTGACGGCCCGCGAGTGTGCTGTCTCAGAATTATTCTTTCGATGACACCGGCTCGTAGGGTGCGCCGTGCGCACCAGGCACCCGGTTGTCAGTGGTGCGCATGGCCTAGGCGGCCCCGCGCACCCTACGACCCGGGGCCGGCGAATCCATAAGGCGTCTACAGCCGCGCCTCGACCTCCTTCCACTGCCCCGGCTGCAGCCCCTCCAGGCTCCACGGGCCGATCCGCACCCGCACCAGGCGCAGGGTCGGCAGGCCAACCGCCGCGGTCATGCGCCGCACCTGGCGGTTGCGCCCCTCGCGGATCACCAGTTCCAGCCAGGCGGTCGGCACGCTCTGGCGAAAGCGCACCGGCGGATTGCGCGGCCACAGCTGCGGCTCCGCCAGCAGGCGCGCCTCGGCCGGCAGGGTCGGCCCGTCGTTCAGCTCGACACCCTCGCGCAGGCGCTGCAGCTGCTCGGCCGAAGGCGTGCCCTCGACCTGCACCCAGTAGGTCTTGGCCAGCTTGTGCCTGGGGTCGGCGATCCGCGCCTGCAGGCGGCCGTCGTTGGTCAGCAGCAGCAGGCCCTCGCTGTCGCGGTCCAGGCGTCCGGCCGGGTAGACCCCGGGCACCGCGACGAAATCCTTGAGGGTGGCGCGGCCCTGCTCGTCGTTGAACTGGGTCAGCACGTCGAACGGCTTGTTCAGCAGCAGCAAGCGCGGCTCGGCCGGCGGCGCCTTGGCCTGCCGACGGGCCGCGGGCTGTCCAGCGGAATGGCGAGGTCTTGCAGTACGGGGTGGGCGCGCCATGCGATGTCCGAAAGCGGGGAAAGCGGAGGCGCAGTGTAACCGAGGCCGTCCTCGCATCATCAGCCCGGCTGATGGAGCAATCGAGTGGCCGGCCAGCGGCTATGCTGCCTGGGTCGTTTTATCCGCACCGAGGATACGCCCATGAGCACCGCCGAATCCGTACTCGACAGCTTCACCGGCTGGGCCGCCACCGCGCCCGGCGCCGCGCTGCAACGCTACCAATACGACCCCGGTCCGCTCGGGGCCGACGAGGTCGAAGTGGCCGTGGAATACTGCGGCATCTGCCACTCCGACCAGTCGATGATCGACAACGAATGGGGCAATGCGCGCTACCCGTTCATCCCCGGCCACGAGGTGGTCGGCACCATCGTCCGTCTCGGCGAGCAGGCCCGCGGGCTGCAACTCGGCCAGCGGGTCGGCATCGGCTGGTACAAGGGCAGCTGCATGCACTGCCACTCCTGCATGGAGGGTGCGCACCAGCTCTGCGGCACGGTGAAGCCGACCATAGTCGGCAGCCACGGCGGCTTTGCCGACCGCCTGCGCAGCCACTGGGCCTGGGCCATCCCGCTGCCGGACAATCTCGAGCCGAGCCTGGTCGGGCCACTGTTCTGCGCCGGCTCGACGGTGTTCAGCCCGCTGCTGGAGTTCGACGTGAAACCCACCGAGCGGGTCGGCGTGGTCGGCATCGGCGGCCTCGGCCACCTGGCCCTGCGCTTCCTCAATGCCTGGGGCTGCGCGGTTACCGCCTTCACCTCGTCGCTGAGCAAGCAGGACGAGGCCCGGCGCCTCGGCGCGCACCAGGTGGTGGCCTCCACCGACAGCGAGGCGCTCAAGGCGATCGCCGGCAGCCTGGACTTCCTGCTGGTCACCGCCAGCGCCGATCTGGACTGGAACGCGCTGATCGGCACCCTGCGCGGCAAGGGCCGGCTGCATTTCGTCGGCATCGTGCCAAACGCCATCCCGGTGCACGTGTTCAACCTGATCCCGCGCCAGCGCAGCCTGTCCGGCTCGCCGGTGGGCTCGCCGGCGAGCATGGCGACCATGCTGGAGTTCTGCGCCCGCCACCAGATACTGCCGCAGGTCGAGCACTTCCCCATGAGCCGGGTCAACGACGCCCTCGACCACCTGCGCGCCGGCAAGGCGCGCTACCGGGTGGTGCTGGACGCCAGCCAGTAACGCGGTGGCTAGGTTGGGCCGTAGGTTGGGCTGAGCTCGGCGAAGCCCAACATGACGGACGCGAGCCGAGCACCGTGAACTCCGCGCAGCCACAAACTAGGACGCCGGGCGGCGTGCTGCGCACGCCCTGTTGGGCTTCGCAAGCTCAACCCAACCTACCGGAACGGCGGCTCGTCGAAGCTGCGCAGCTTGCGCGAGTGCAGCGAGTTGAGCTGGCTGCGCAGCAGGTCGAGGGCGGCGATGCCGATGTGCAGGTGCTGGGTCACCGCCCGCTCATAGAAGGCGCCGGCGGCGCCGGGCAGCTTGAGCTCGCTGTGCAGCGGCTTGTCGGACACGCACAACAGGGTGCCGTAGGGCACCCGCAGGCGATAGCCCTGGGCGGCGACGGTGCCGCTTTCCATGTCCACCGCCACCGCCCGTGCCAGGTTAATCAGCGGCCGTTCCTGGGCCCAGCGCAATTCCCAGTTGCGGTCGTCGTAGGTCAGCACGGTGCCGGTGCGCAGACGCCGCTTGAGGTCGTCGCCGCGCTCGCCGGTGACCTGGGCGGCTGCCTCCTGCAGCGCCAGCTGCACCTCGGCCAGCGCCGGCAGCGGGATATTCGGCGGCAGCACGCGGTCGAGGATGCCGTCGCGGCGCATGTAGGCGTGGGCCAGCACGTAGTCGCCGATGGTCTGCGACTGGCGCAGGCCGCCGCAGTGGCCGATCATCAGCCAGCAGTGCGGGCGCAGCACCGCCAGGTGGTCGGTGATGTTCTTCGCGTTGGACGGGCCGACACCGATGTTCACCAGGGTCACCCCGTGGCCGTCGTCCGCCTGCAGGTGGTAGGCCGGCATCTGGTAGCGGTGCCAGACCACTCCTTCGATGATCGCCTGCATCTCGCCCTCGTCCATGCCGCGCTTCAGCACCACGTTGCCCGGCAACACCATGCGCACGAAGCGCGAGTCGTCGCACAGCATATCCAGGCCGTGACGGATGAACTGGTCGACGTAGCGGTGGTAGTTGGTCAGCAGGATCCACGGCTGCACATGGCGCCAGTCGCTGCCGGTGTAATGCACCAGGCGGCGTAGGGAAAAGTCCACCCGCGCCGCATCGAACAGCGCCAGCGGCATGGGATCGGCACGCTCCCACTCGTACAGGCCGTCGGCCACGCTATCGGTGGCGGCGGACAGGTCGGTGCTGGGGAACACCCGCGCCAGCTCGGCGGCGGTGACCCCGGAGCCGGCCAGCTCGTCGCCCTGCTCGACCACGTAGGGGTAGGGAATGTTCTGCCGGCTCATGCCCACTTCGATGCGCACGGTGAAGTCGGCCATCAACGGGCGCAGCTGCTCCAGCAGGTAATTGCGGAAGGCCGCCGGGTGGGTGACGGTGACGCTGTAGGTCCCCGGCACCTGGACCTTGGCGTAGGCGCGCACGGTGGTCGGCACTTCGCCCTGGCACAGGTAGGTCAGGCGCAGTTCCGGGTAGCGGAATTGGTCGTGCTGGGCGGCGTCCGGCTTGACGCGTTCCTTGAGGTAGCGCTTGAGCGCCTGGCTCAGGGCACTGGTGGCCTGCTGATGCAGGGCGGCCAGGCGATCCACCGCCTCCTCTGCACTATTGGCGACGACGAAGTCTGCGGAACAAGGGCTCACGATTGGTATTCCTGACAGGAGACACGCGCCTATCTTGCCTGCATCGCCGCGACTTGCGGTAGCACCGCGTAACTACTTCGACAACGCCCCAAGCTCCTCCGGCAACGGCTGCGGCGCCCCGCCGGGGGCCGGGGTTGCCCCGCCAGCGAACCCAGGCTGCGCGGTGGGCGCAATGGTTGCGCGATCAGTTGCACCCAGCCGCACTGATGCCGGGTCCTTGGCTCAAGCCGGGCACCGCGCTCGGCTCACCCCAGCTGCGGCATGCTGCGCGCCACCAGCGCCGTGACATCCACGCCGCGCGGCAGGGTGCCGTAGACCCGCCCGCCCTCGCCCAGGCGGCTGGCGATAAAGGCGTCACTGACCGTGGCGTTACCGGCCTCCAGCAGCAGCTTGGCCTGCAGCGCCAGGGCCACGTCCTCGGTCAGCTGGCGGGCACGGTACTGGATCTCGGCGCTGTCGCGGAAATCCGCCTGCAGGCGCTGGATGTGCGCCTTGAGCCGCGCATCGCCATGGCCGTCGCCCAGCTCATTGAACAGCGCGTCGAGCACGCCCGGCTCCTTGGACAGGGCGCGCAGCACGTCCAGGCACTGCACGTTGCCGGAGCCTTCCCAGGTCGAGTTGACCGGCGCCTCGCGGTACAGCCTTGGGAGGATGCTGTCCTCGACGTAGCCGGCGCCGCCCATGCATTCGGCGGCCTCGTTGATCATCGCCGGGGCGCGTTTGCAGATCCAGTACTTGCCCACCGCGGTGACCAGGCGGGCGAACTTGTCTTCCTGCTGCTCGTGGGCGTTGTCCAGGGCCTGGCCCAGGCGCATCGTCAGGGCCAGCGCCGCTTCGCTTTCCAGGGCCAGGTCGGCCAGCACGTTCTGCATCAACGGCTGTTCGCTGAGCACCCGGCCGCCGACCTGGCGGTAGGCGCAGTGGTGCGCGGCCTGGGTCAGCGCCTGGCGCATCAGGGCGCTGGAGCCGACCATGCAATCGAAGCGGGTCAGCGCCACCATCTCGATGATGGTCGGCACGCCACGGCCCTCCTCGCCGATCATCCAGGCCAGGGCGCCGCGGTATTCCACCTCGCTGGAGGCGTTCGACCAGTTGCCCAGCTTGTTCTTCAGGCGCTGGATATAGAACTGGTTGCGCGTGCCGTCCGGGCGATGCCGCGGCAGCAGGAAGCAGGTCAGGCCCCGATCGGTATAGGCCAGGGTGAGGAAGGCGTCGCACATCGGCGCCGAGCAGAACCACTTGTGCCCGACCAGCTCGTAGGCCTGCCCCGGGCCGGGGGCGCCGACCGGATAGGCGCGGGTGGTGTTGGCGCGCACGTCGGTGCCGCCCTGCTTCTCGGTCATGGCCATGCCGATGGTGGCGCCGTTCTTCTGCTCGATCGGCAGGTTGCGCGGGTCGTATTCGCGCGAAAGGATCTTCGGCAGCCACAGCGCGGCGATGTCCGGCTGCAGCTTGAGCGCCGGCACGCTGGCGTAGGTCATGGTCAGCGGGCAGCCGCTGCCGGCCTCGGCCTGGCTGTGCAGGTAGCTCATGGCCGCGCGGGCGACCTGGGCGCCGGGGCGCGGAGCGGTCCAGGGCATGGAGGGAATGCCATGCTCGATCGCCGCGCTCATCAGTTGGTGGTAGGCGGGATGGAACTCGACCAGGTCGATGCGATGACCGAAGCGGTCATGGCTCTTGAACACCGGCTTGTTCTCGTTGGCCAGAAAGCCCGCCGCCATCAGTTCGCCGCCGGCCAGGGCACCGTAGGCGTCGATGCGCGCCTCGGCCCAGTCGCCGCCGAAGCGCCGGGTCCACTCCTGCAGCGGCAGGTCGATGCGGTAGAGGTTGACGTCGTCCAGCGGTGGTACCTGGTTGAAGACTTCGTGGGTTTCGGCGAGCAGGTTCGGTTGCATGGCTAGCACTCCTCGGCGCCAACGGCGCGCAGGCAAAAGGTCACCAGGCTCTGGCTGACTTCGGCCAGTTCCAGGGTGGGATGACCCGCGGCGCGCGCCGCGCGCGCGGGTGGTGACAGCGGGCCGACCAGCGCCTCGGCAATCGCGCCGACCAGGCAGGCGGCGCTCAGGCCGATGTGCTGCACACGGAAGGCGCCGGCGGCGACGCCCTGCTCGAGCAGCTCGACGAACAGCTCGGCGTAGGCCTCGCGGTAGAGCAGGCGCTGCTCGTCGACCTGCGGCTCGACCGGCTCGGCGATCAGGGCGAAGGCCAGGCGTCGGCTGTGCCAGGCACGCGTGGCGAACTGCCGCAGCCCGGCGGCCAGGCGCTCGGCCGGACTGCCGGGGCCGCGCAGCGCTGCGGCCAGGGCCTCCAGCTCATGCTGGCTGGCGGCGGCGAACACCTCGGCGGCCAGTTCGCCCTTGCCGTGAAAGTGCCGGTACAGGCTGCCGGTGGCGATGCCGACATCCTCGGCCAGCGCCTGCATGGTCAGGCTGGCGAAACCGCCCGCGGCGACGCGTGCCAGAGCGCAGGCGAGGATGCGTTGACGCAGGGCCTGGTCGCGGTCGAGTCGTGCTGCGGTGGTGCGGTAGGCCATGGTCTGAATCCTGATTCACTGACCTTGAGTGAATCAGAATCCAGAGCATGACTAAAGGGACGTTCCAGCCAAAACTGCGGCCGATCAGGAGCCAGCCCTGTAGGGCGCGCGGGGCCGCCTAGGTGGTGCGCACCGGAAATAGCTCGATCGAGAATCAGCTGCGCCCCGCGCCCCTGCTGATACAGCCGCCGAGCGCTAGGTGGCGCAGCACTAGGAAGGGCTGGATGTCACCGCAACGCTGGCCGGTCGGCACAGCACCCAGTCGTGCAGCAGCAGCCGCAGCGCCTCGAATTTCACCGGCTTGGCCAGGTAGTCGTCCATCCCCGCAGCCAGGCAGCGCTCGCGGTCGCCGCTGTGGCTGTGGGCGGTGAGCGCCAGCACCGGCAGCTCGGCGCAGCCGGGCAACGTGCGCAGCGCCCGGCAGGCGGCGAAGCCATCCATCACCGGCATCTGGCAGTCCAGCAGCACCGCATCGACCCGCTCGCGGCGCAGCAGCTCGAGCGCTTCGGCGCCATTGTCGGCGGTGCGCACGCGGTAACCGAGCTTGAGCAGCATGCCGCGGGTCACTAGCTGGTTGATCGCGTTGTCCTCGACGATCAGCACCGTGCATTGCTCGGCATGCCGCAGCGCCTGGGCCTGGGCGCGGCGTGGCGGCAGCGGCTGCGCAGCGCCAGGCGCCGGCAGGGCCAGCGGCACCTGCAAACGGAAGCAACTGCCCTGGCCCGGCCGCGACTCATGGCCGAGGCTGCCGCCGAGCAGCTCGACCAACTGCCGACAGATCGCCAGGCCGATGCCCAGGCCACCGTATTCGCGGGTCATCGAGCCATCCAGCTGGCGGAAGCGCTGGTACAGGGAGGCCTCCTGCGGCGCACCGAAGCCCACCCCGCTGTCGAGCACCTCGATGCTCAGGGCCACGCCATCGGCCGGGCCATCCGCGCGAGCGACGCGCAGGCGCACCTCGCCCCGCGCGGTGAACTTGATGGCGTTGTCGAGCAGATGGCCGAGGCTCTGGGCCAGCTTGCCGGCATCGCCTTCGACGGTGTCCGGCAGGCTTTCGTCCAGCTCCAGGGCAAAGTGCAGCCCCTTGTCCTCGGCGCGCGGCGCGTACTGCGCGCGCAGGCCGTCGAACAAGCCGCGCAGGCTGAACGGCTCGCGCAGCGGGTAGAGCTTGCCGGCCTGCAACTCGGTCAGGGCGAGGATGTCGTTGACCATCCGCATCATGTCCCGCGCCGAGCCGGCGGCGGTCTTCTGGTACTGCGCCAACTCGACGTCCAGGCTGAGCGTCTGCATCAGTTCCAGCGAGCCGATCACCCCGTTCATCGGCGTGCGCAGCTCATGGGTGACGGTGGCGAGGAACTCGTCCTTCAGGCGGTTGCTGTCGGCCAGCTCCTGGTTCAGCGCCTCCAGCTTGCGCCCGGCCTCCTGGAGGATGCGCGCGCGCTCCTCCTTCATCGCGTTGATCCGGTCGGCCAGCGCCAGAGACAACAGGCCGACCTCCAGGGCCGAGCCGATCTGGCTGGCATACATGGTCAGGAACAGGTTGGGCAGGTAGCCGAGCACCATCAGGGTGTTGATCGCCCCACCGGCGAGAAACGCGGTCCAGGCGATGATGAAGTAGCGCGCCACGCGCATGCCGCGCAGCCAGGCGAGCACCCCGGCGACGAAGATCACCACGGTGAACACCAGCGCCAGGGAAGTGGCCAGGCGCAGGGACAGCGCATAGCTGGCGGTCAGCGCCAGGATCATCACCCCGGCGCCACCGGCCATCATCAGCAGCAGGGTACGGTCGACCCAGGGGCTGTGCTCGGCGGTGTGCAGGAAGCTGCGGGCGAACTGGCAGCCGAACAGCGCCGCCGAGCCGATCAGGAAGGGCGTGGCGGCGTTCGCCCACCAGGGGCTGTCCGGCCAGAAATACTCGATGCCGGCGCCATTGACCGAGACCTGGTACAGGCCGAACGAGGCGATATAGAGGATGTAGTAGAGGTAGCTGGTGTCGCGCACACTCAGGTAGATGAACAGGTTGTAGATCAGCATCACCAGCAGCACGCCGTAGATGATGCCGAGCACATAGATGCGCGCGGGCTGCTCCTCCAGGTAGGCGGTCGGCGACCAGAGGCTCAGCGGCACCTGGATCGAGCCCTGGCTGTGCAGGCGCAGGAAGACGCGCTGCGGCTGGTTCGGCTGCAACTTGAGCTCGAACAGGTAGTTGTTCTGCTTGATCTGCCGGCTGGCGAACGGCAATCCATCGCCGGTGCGCTGGGCCAGGCGGAAGCCGCCCTGGCCGTCCTCCAGGTACAGCTCCAGATGGTCCAGCGGCGGGTAGGCCAGTTCCAGCAGCCAGGGCTGCGGGCCGCCGAGCGCCTGCGGGCGATAGTCCAGGTCCAGGCGCAGCCAGAACACCGAGCGCGAGTAGCCGGCGTTCAGCACCGCCTGGTCATGCTGGCGAAAGCTGGCCTGCAGCGCCGGCGAGGTGATCTCGTCGATGGTCGCGTCGCCGCGCACGTCTTCGAACACCTGCATCGCCTGGCCCAGCGGCAGGCTACGGGTGTGCTCGTCGAATACCACGGCAACGGCGAATGCCGGCCAGACGGCCAGCAGGAGAGTCAGGATGTAACGCATGCGGCCCCACGGAGGCGATGTCGGGCTGCGCCGGAGAGCCCCACGCCTCCTGAATCACGCGCCGCGCATGGCCTGGTTATTCGAATGCTGGCACTCTAGCACAGCCCTGGCGCGGAATAAGTGGCGCCCTTCAAACAACCGGCCAGCGCCGGAAAGCCCGCTGGCGTCGGGCGCGGCCGCAGCCCCGACGGCTTTCGCGAAACGCCCGAGGCCGGCCCGGCACATGGTCGCCGGACACCCGGCGCCACCGATGGCGGCGCGCTCGAACCGGCGCAAATCGAGCGATTAATGCTAAGCTCGCGCACCATGAAAACCTCTACTTCCCGCCCCGTAGTGCTCTGCCTGTCCGGCCATGACCCGAGTGGTGGCGCCGGCCTGCAGGCCGATATCGAAGCGCTGCTGGCACAAGGTTGCCACGCCGCCCCGACCGTGACCGCGCTGACCGTGCAGGACACGGTCAATGTCGCCGATTTCCGCGTGCTCGACCGCGCCTGGGTGCTGGCCCAGGCCAGTGCTGTGATCGCCGACCTGCCGGTGGCGGCGATCAAGCTGGGCATGCTCGGCTCGCTGGAGATGGTCGACACCGTAGTGCAGATCCGCCAGCAACTGCCCGGCATCCCGCTGGTCTGCGACCCGGTACTGCGCGCCGGCGGCGGCGGCGCCCTGGGCCAGGACGAAGTCGGCTACGCCATGCGCGAGCGGCTGTTCGCGGTCTCCACCATCGCCACGCCGAACCTGCCGGAAGCGCGCATCCTCGCCGAGTTGCCGGACGGCAGCGCCGACCAATGCGCGGAGAAACTGCTGCGGCATATCCGCCATCTGCTGATCACCGGCGGCCACGGCGACGAGCGCCAAGTGCACAACCGCCTGTACTCGCGTGACGGCAGCCGCCACGACTTCACCTGCCAGCGCCTGCCCGGCAGCTACCACGGCTCCGGCTGCACCCTGGCCAGCACCCTGGCCGGCCGCCTGGCCCTGGGCGAGGAACTGGTCAGCGCCGTACGCTCGGCCCTCGATTACACCTGGCGCACCCTGCGCGACGCCGAACGCCCCGGCCACGGCCAGTACATCCCGCGCCGCCTGCCCCTGGACTTCTGCTGATGGAGTGCCTCCGATGAAACTGCGCGGCCTGTATGCCATCACCGACAGCCAACTGCTGGCCGGCAAGTTGCTGCCCTACGTCGAGGCCGCCTTGATCGGCGGCGCCAGGCTGCTGCAATACCGCGACAAATCCACCGACGAGGCGCGCCGCCTGCGCGAGGCCGAGGCGCTGCGCGAACTGTGCGCGCGCTATGGCGCCGCCCTGATCATCAACGACGATGCCGAACTGGCCGCGCGCCTCGGCGTCGGCCTGCACCTCGGCCAGGGCGATGGCTCGCTGGCCGCCGCCCGCGCCCTGCTTGGGCGCCAGGCGATCATCGGCGGCACCTGCCACGCCCAGCTGGCGCTGGCCGAGCAGGCGGTCAAGGAAGGCGCCAGCTATGTCGCCTTCGGCCGCTTCTTCGACTCCACCACCAAGCCCGGCGCCCCGGCGGCCACGCCCGAACTGCTGGAGCAGGCAAAAAGCCGCCTGCACCTACCGATCGTCGCCATCGGCGGCGTGACCCTGGACACCGCACCGGGGCTGATCGCCCGCGGCGCCAGCATGGTCGCGGTGATCCACGCGCTGTTCGGCGCCGACTCGGCCGCCGAAGTCGAGCGCCGCGCCCGCGCCTTCAGCGCCCTGTTCGCCGACGACTGATTGTTTTCCCGGGCGAGCCGGCTCGCCCCGACCCGACTATTGCCCGAATCGACTGATAGAGAGGCCCGCCATGTCCCGTTCCGAAATTTTGTTCACCAACGCGCAGAAACACATCCCCGGCGGCGTCAACTCGCCGGTGCGCGCGTTCAAGAGCGTCGGCGGCACCCCGCTGTTCTTCAAGCACGCCGCCGGCGCCTATGTCACCGACGAGGACGACCAGCGCTACGTCGATTACGTCGGCTCCTGGGGGCCGATGATCCTCGGCCACAGCCACCCCGAGGTGCTCGACGCGGTGCGCCGCCAGCTGGAGCACGGTCTGTCCTACGGCGCCCCGACCGCCCTGGAAACCGAGATGGCCGAGCTGGTCTGCAGCCTGGTGCCGTCGCTGGAGATGGTGCGCATGGTCAGCTCCGGCACCGAGGCGACCATGAGCGCGATTCGCCTGGCCCGCGGCTTCACCGGCCGCGACAGCATCATCAAGTTCGAAGGCTGCTATCACGGGCATTCCGACAGCCTGCTGGTGAAGGCCGGCTCCGGCGCCCTGACCCAGGGCGTGCCGAGCTCCGCCGGGGTGCCGGCGGCCTTCGCCAAGCACACCCTGACCCTGCCGTTCAACGACCTGGGCGCGGTCGAGCAGCTGCTCGGCGAAGTCGGCCAGGAGGTCGCCTGCATCATCGTCGAGCCGGTGGCCGGCAACATGAACTGCGTGCCGCCGGCGCCGGGCTTCCTCGAAGGCCTGCGCGAGCAGTGCGACCAGCATGGCGTGGTGCTGATCTTCGACGAGGTGATGACCGGCTTCCGCGTCGCCCTCGGCGGCGCCCAGGCGCATTACGGCGTGACCCCGGACCTCTCCACCTTCGGCAAGATCATCGGCGGCGGCATGCCGGTCGGCTGCTTCGGCGGCAAGCGCGAGATCATGCAGTGCATCGCCCCGCTCGGCCCGGTCTACCAGGCCGGCACCCTCTCGGGCAACCCGCTGGCCATGGCCGCCGGCCTGACCACCCTCAAGCTGATCGGCCGTCCCGGCTTCCATGCCGAACTGAGCGACTACACCAGCCGCATGCTGCAGGGCCTGCAGGACCGCGCCGATGCCGCCGGCATCCCGTTCGTCACCACCCAGGCCGGCGGCATGTTCGGCCTGTACTTCAGCGGCGCCGACGACATCGTCACCTTCGACGACGTGATGGCCAGCGACGCGGAGCGCTTCAAGCGCTTCTTCCACCTGATGCTGGACGGCGGCGTGTACCTGGCCCCGAGCGCCTTCGAGGCGGGTTTCACCTCCATCGCCCATGGCGACGCCGAGCTGAAGATCACCCTGGACGCCGCCGAGCGCGCCTTCGAGCAACTGAAGGACGCCTGATGCCGTACGCCACTGGGGCGCTGCTCGCGCTGGCCAGCCTGGCCGGCGCGATCGCCATCGGCAGGGCCCGCCGGCATTACGCCGAGGCCGACCAGCCGGCGCTGTTCTGCGCCCTGCTCGGCTTTCTGCTGTCGGCCGCGGCCGCCGCGGCCGGGTTGATGCGCCACGGCGTCGACGAGCAGGCCGCACAGCTGTGGTTGAGCCAGGCCAGCACTTTTCTCGGCCTGCCGCTGCTCGGCGTGGCCGCCTTGGCCCTGGGCCGCGGCTGGGCCTGGAGCCGGCCGAACTGGGGCCGCGTGCTGCTCGGGCTGTGTGCCTGCTTCGAGCTGTTCCGCCAGTTGAACCGGCTCGACGACTACTGCCTGCTGCTCAACCTGGCAACCCTGCTGCTGATCTTCTATGCCGGCGCCGTGCAGTGGCCGCGGCGCGCGCCGGCACTGGCCGGCGCCGGCGTGGCCGGCCTGTTCCTGCTGGCCGCGGGGGCCGGCGGGCTGCGCCGGGTCGAGCCGTTCGATGCCCTGCTGATACCGGCCTATCCGCTGCTGGCCTGGCTGCTCTTGGCCCTGCCGGGCAACGCTGCGGCAGAAAAGCCGGTAAAGACTTTGTAAGAACACTGCGGCTTATTTCATAATGCGAGCGCCGACGCGCCTTGTCGGCCGGGCATACCACCCGCCCTGCATCCTGAGGTACACGGATTTCCATGAACTGCACCGGCCGCAGCCTCTCTCTGGGCTGCCTGTTGCTTCTACTGCCGCTGCTGGCGTCCGCCGGCGGCAATACCCTGCTGATCCCCGCGACCGGCAGCTGCTCGCTGAATACCGCACCGGAAGAGTTGCCCAACGCCCTGGCCGCGTGCCAGCAAGCGGCCGAGAGCGGCGACCCGCAGGCCGAATACGAGCTGGGCGAATTCTATTACGACGGCAAGCGCGCGCCGCGCGACCTGGCCCTGGCGCTGAACTGGTTCGAGCAGGCCTCGTTGCAGGGCCATGCCCAGGCCCAATTCCGCCTGGGCATGATGTTCTTCCGCGGCGAAGGCGTACCGGCGAACAACGTGCAGGCCTATATCGTGCTGAAAATGGCAGCGGTGAACGGCTCGGACGAAGCGATGGACAGCGCCGACCTGGTCTCGGCCAAGATGCCGCGCGAGGAGCTGGAAATCGCCACCCAGGTACTCGGGCAGATCTTCCGCAACTACCTGCAGGAGCTGCAGGCCGCCGAAAGCCAGTCGCCGTTCGCGCCGCTGCCTTAGCTGCAAACGGACCAGACAACACCCTCATGTAGGAGCCAGCTTGCTGGCGATCCTTGCCTGACGCGACGGCCGCAATCGCCAGCAAGGACTCGGCGCCCCCTGGCTCCTACGGACGAGCGAGGTGCTATTTGTCCGGCATCGGCATGGGGAACGGCATGATATTGCCGCCGCCCTTGGC
This sequence comes from Pseudomonas benzenivorans, assembly GCF_900100495.1. Lineage (GTDB taxonomy): Bacteria > Pseudomonadota > Gammaproteobacteria > Pseudomonadales > Pseudomonadaceae > Aquipseudomonas > Aquipseudomonas benzenivorans. Next base: position 114,018 of record NZ_FNCT01000007.1, on the reverse strand, counting down.
CTCGCTGATCTTCGGCGTGCCCAGGCGCTCCACCTCGTCGATGCGGATGATCGAGTGCATCGGCACGAAGCTGCGCACTACGCCGTCGAACTGGGCCTTGAGCTTTTCCTCGCTGGGGTCGACCACCACCTGGGTACGCTCGCCGAAGACGAACTCCTCGACTTCCAGAAAGCCCCACAGATCGCTTTGATAGATCTGCTTGGCGTACATCTCGTACACCTGGCCCTGGTTGAGGAAAATCACCTTGTAGATGGGCTCGCGTTTGCTCATGGATGGCAGTTTAGGCTGGAGGGAAATGGAGGGGGCGCAAATCATAGCACAGCCGCCGGACAGGCAACGCTAGGAAGCCTGCCATCCGGCCCCTATAATGTGCGGTTCTTCGAACCAGCCGACGAATGCGCATGACCAAGAAGCTTTATATCGAAACCCACGGTTGCCAGATGAACGAGTACGACAGCTCGCGCATGGTCGACCTGCTGGGCGAACATCAAGCCCTGGAAGTCACCGAACGCGCGGAAGACGCCGACGTCATCCTGCTCAACACCTGCTCGATCCGCGAGAAGGCCCAGGACAAGGTGTTCTCCCAACTGGGGCGCTGGCGCGAACTGAAACTGGAAAAGCCGGACCTGGTGATCGGCGTCGGCGGCTGCGTGGCCAGCCAGGAAGGCGCGGCGATCCGCGACCGCGCACCCTACGTCGACGTGGTGTTCGGCCCGCAGACCCTGCACCGCCTGCCGGAAATGATCGACGCCGCGCGCAGCACCAAGCTGCCGCAGGTGGACATCTCCTTCCCCGAGATCGAGAAATTCGACCGCCTGCCCGAACCGCGGGTCGACGGCCCCAGCGCCTTCGTCTCGGTGATGGAAGGCTGCAGCAAGTACTGCACCTTCTGCGTGGTGCCCTACACCCGCGGCGAGGAGGTCAGCCGGCCGCTGGCCGACGTGCTGGCCGAGATCATCCACCTGGCCGAGAACGGCGTGCGCGAGGTGACCCTGCTCGGGCAGAACGTCAACGGCTACCGCGGCGAAACCCGCGACGGCCGGTTGGACGGCCAGCTCGCCGACTTCGCCGAGCTGCTCTACGCGGTGGCGGCGATCGACGGCATCGAGCGCATCCGCTACACCACCAGCCACCCGCTGGAGTTCTCCGATGCGCTGATCCAGGCCCATGCGCAGATCCCCGAGCTGGTGAAATACCTGCACCTGCCGGTGCAGTCCGGCTCCGACCGCATCCTCGCGGCGATGAAGCGGGGCCACACCGCGCTGGAATACAAGTCGCGCATCCGCAAGCTGAAGGCCGCGGTGCCGGACATCCTGATCAGTTCGGACTTCATCGTCGGCTTCCCCGGCGAGACCGAGAAGGACTTCGAGCAGACCATGAAGCTGGTCGAGGAGGTCGGCTTCGACTTCTCCTACTCCTTCGTCTACAGCGCCCGCCCGGGCACCCCGGCCGCCGACCTGGCCGACGAGACCCCGGACGAGCTGAAGAAGCAGCGCCTGCAGATCCTGCAGAACCGCCTTAACCAGCAGGGCTTCGAGAACAGCCGACGGATGGTCGGCAGCATCCAGCGCATCCTGGTCAGCGACTATTCGAAGAAGGATCCGGGCATGCTCCAGGGCCGCACCGAGAACAACCGCATCGTCAACTTCCGCTCGAGCAATCCGCGCCTGATCGGCCAGTTCGTCGACGTGCAGATCGACGACGCCCTGCCGCACTCGTTGCGCGGCAGCCTGCTGGGCGAGTGAGCAGCCTGGGAACCTTGAGGCCACGCCATAACCCTACCCGAGCCAACCGCAGGCGCGGCCAAAGTCGCAGCAGGCCGCGCTTCCCCCCTTGCGCCGCTAGCGTTATTCTTCGCTTCACTACCTCCTGCCGACTGGCGGCCATCACACGACCTTGAACGCACCCATAGAACCGCATCGCTTCATCCTCGAACCCTTTGAGGCTCGCCGCTTCGCCAATCTTTGCGGGCAATTCGACGAGCACCTGCGCCTGATCGAACAACGCCTGACTGTCGAAATCCGCAACCGCGGCAACCAGTTCGAGTTGCTCGGCGCCCCTGCGCAGACTACTTCGGCCGAACAGCTGCTGCGCCGCCTGTATCGCGAGACCAAGAGCACCGAGCTGTCGCCGGACCTGGTGCACCTGTTCCTGCAGGAGTCCGGCCTCGACCAACTGGCCAGCCCCGGCGTCGAGGCCAGCATTGCCCTGCGCACCCGCAAGGGCATGATCCGCCCGCGCGGCGCCAACCAGCAGCACTACGTCAAGGCCATCCTCGAGCACGACATCAACTTCGGCATCGGCCCGGCCGGTACCGGCAAGACCTACCTGGCCGTGGCCTGCGCGGTGGATGCCCTGGAACGCGAGCAGATCCGCCGCATCCTCCTGGTGCGCCCGGCAGTGGAGGCCGGCGAGAAACTCGGCTTCCTGCCCGGCGACCTGTCACAGAAGATCGACCCCTACCTGCGCCCGCTGTACGACGCGCTCTACGAAATGCTCGGCTTCGAGCAGGTGGCCAAGCTGATCGAGAAGCAGGTGATCGAACTCGCGCCGCTGGCCTATATGCGTGGGCGCACGCTGAACAACAGCTTCATCATCCTCGACGAAAGCCAGAACACCACCCTGGAGCAGATGAAGATGTTCCTCACCCGCATCGGCTTCGGCTCCACCGCGGTGATCACCGGCGACATCACCCAGGTCGACCTGCCGCGCGGCACCAAGAGCGGCCTGACCCACGTGATCGACGTGCTGCACGACGTGCCGGGCATCAGCTTCACCCACTTCAAGCCCAAGGACGTGGTGCGCCACCCGCTGGTGCAGCGCATCGTCGAAGCCTACGAGCACTACGACAACCGCATGCACGGCAAGCTGGACGATGACAATGCTTGAGCTGGACTTACAGATTGCCAGCCAGGCCGCTGCGCTGCCCAGCGCGGCGCAGTTCCGCGCCTGGTGCGAACTGGCGCTGCGCCAGCGCACGGCCGACTCCGAGCTGACCATCCGCCTGGTCGACGAAGCCGAAGGCCGCGAGCTGAACCGCACCTACCGCCAGCGCGACTACGCCACCAATGTGCTGTCGTTTCCCGCCGACGTACCGGACGAGATGCTGGATATCCCGCTGCTCGGCGACCTGGTGATCTGCGTGCCGGTGGTCGAGCGCGAAGCCGGCGAACAAGACAAGAGCCTGGAGGCGCATTGGGCGCACCTGGTGATTCACGGCTGCCTGCATCTGCTCGGTTACGACCATATCGAGGATGCCGAAGCCGAGGAAATGGAAGCGCTAGAACGCACACTGCTCGCCGAGCTGGGTCATCCCGACCCCTATGCCGACGACGAATGACACAGGTCGTTGAAAAATGTAGCGAGCGACGGCTAGGCAAGGCGAAATCAGTCGAGGAAGCGCAGTGTACGAGCTGTACATGAGCATTCCGAGACGCCGCGTCCCGGGCTGATTTCAACGCCGCATAGCCGAGCGCAGTAGTTTTTCAACGACCTGACTGCCCACGAGCAAGGATTCCGAGTACCCCCCATGAGCGAAGACCGATCGAGCAACGAGCCAAAGTCCTGGTTGAATAAACTGACCCAGGCTTTTGCTCACGAACCGAAGAACCGTCAGGAACTGCTCGAGGTGCTGCGCGAGGCGCACCAGAACAAGCTGCTCGACAGCGAGGCACTGGCCATCGTCGAAGGCGCGATCCAGGTCGCCGACCTGCAGGTACGCGACATCATGGTCCCGCGCTCGCAGATGATCAGCATCAAGGCCAACCAGACACCCAAGGAGTTCCTGCCCTCGATCATCGAGGCGGCCCACTCGCGCTACCCGGTGGTCGGCGAGAGCCTCGACGACGTGATCGGCATCCTGCTGGCCAAGGACCTGCTGCCGCAGGTGCTGCAGGACGAGCAGCCGAGCTTCAACATCAAGGACCTGCTGCGCCCGGCGACCTTCGTCCCCGAATCCAAACGCCTCAACGTGCTGCTGCGCGAGTTCCGCGCCAACCACAACCACATGGCCGTGGTGATCGACGAATACGGTGGCGTCGCCGGCCTGGTGACCATCGAGGACGTGCTCGAGCAGATCGTCGGCGACATCGAGGACGAGCACGACGTCGAGGAGGACAGCTACGTCAAGCCACTGCCCAGCGGCGACTTCCTGGTCAAGGCGCTGACCCCGATCGACAACTTCAACGAGGCCTTCGACACCGAGTTCTCCGACGACGAGTTCGATACCGTCGGCGGCCTGGTGATGAGCGCCTTCGGCCATCTGCCCAAGCGCAACGAAGTGACCGAGATCGGCGAATACCGCTTCCGCGTACTCAACGCCGACAGCCGGCGCATCCACCTGCTGCGCCTGACCCCGCGGGTGCGCTGAGGCGGCCCCCGCCAACCCTGTGGGAGCGGCCTCGGCCGCGAAGCATCGCGGGCAAGCCCTCCCCCACAGGACATACGTCCGCCTTCCCCCCGCCGCGCATTCCGCTCTACCCTTGCGCCACCTCAATCCAAGGATCTGCAGTCGATGCACTGGATAACTCGCCCCGGCTGGCCGGGCAACCTGATCGCCCTGGCCGCCGGCGCCATCACCACGCTGGCACTCGCCCCCTTCGACCTGTGGCCGCTGGCCCTGCTCTCGATCGCCCTGTTCTACCTCGGCCTGCGCGACCTCGATCCGCGCCAGGCGGCGCGGCGCGGCTGGTGCTACGGCTTCGGCCTGTTCGCCGCCGGCACCAGCTGGGTCTACGTCAGCATCCACGACTACGGTGCCGCCTCGCCGGCGCTGGCGGCCTTCCTGACCCTCGGCTTCGTCGCCGGCCTGGGCCTGCTGTTCGCCCTGGCCGCCTGGCTGTGGGTGCGCTGGTTGCGCCGCAGCGAGGCGCCGCTGGCCGACGCCCTGGCATTCGCCGCACTGTGGCTGGCCCAGGAAGCCTTCCGCGGCTGGTTCCTCACCGGCTTCCCCTGGCTCTACGCCGGCTACAGCCAGCTCGAGGGCCCACTGGCCGGACTGGCGCCGGTGGGCGGCGTATGGCTGCTGTCCTTCGTCCTGGCGTTGAGCGCGGCGCTGCTGGTCAACCTCGCGCGGCTGCGCACGCGCAGGGCCTTTCTCGCCGTCGCCCTGGTGCTGCTGGCCGCCCCCTGGGCCACCGGCGTGGCGCTCAGCGGCCATGCCTGGACCACGGCGCACGGCGCACCGCTCAAGGTGGCGGCGATGCAGGGCAACGTGGAGCAGAACCTCAAGTGGGATCCGGCGCAGCTCAACGCACAACTGGCGCTGTATCGCGACCTGAGCTTCAGTGCCCAGCCGACCGACCTGATCGTCTGGCCGGAAACCGCGGTGCCGGTGCTCAAGGAGCAGGCGGCCGGCTACCTCGGGGGGATGGCGCGCTTCGCCGGCGAACGCCAGGCGGCACTGATCACCGGCGTACCGATCCGCCAGGCCAACCAGCGCGGCGAACCACGCTACTACAACGCGGTCAGCGTGGTCGGCGACGGCAGCGGCGACTACCTGAAGCAGAAGCTGGTGCCCTTCGGCGAATACGTGCCGCTGCAGGAGGTGCTGCGCGGGCTGATCGCCTTCTTCAACCTGCCGATGTCCGACTTCGCCCGCGGCGCGGCCGGACAGGCGCTGCTGCAGGCCAAGGGCTATCGGATCGCCACCTACATCTGCTACGAAGTGGTCTACCCGGAATTCGCCGCAGGGCTCGCCGCGCAGAGCGACCTGCTGTTGACGGTGAGCAACGACGCCTGGTTCGGCAGCTCGATCGGCCCGCTGCAGCACCTGCAGATGGCGCAGATGCGCGCCCTGGAAGCGGGGCGCTGGATGATCCGCGCGACCAACAACGGCATGACCGTGCTGATCGACCCCTTCGGCCGGATCACCGCGCAACTGCCGCAGTTCGAACGCGGCGTGCTGTACGGCGAAGTCCAGCCGATGCAACAGTTGACCCCCTACCTGCAGTGGCGCGCCTGGCCGCTGGTCATCCTCTGCCTCCTGCTGCTGGCCTGGGCGCTGTTGGCCGGCCGCATGGCCAAGACGGTTTAGCGCCTCGCCCGCAGGGGGAATACCCCTTGGCCGCGAACGGCTTTCGCGGCCAAGGGTCCGGGCCGTTTCGGCCGCTCGCTTATTCCCGGCCTGCCAGGTCGCCGTAGAACAGCGGATAGGCGATCAGCCCGAGCACCTCGTTGAACAACAGGCTGCTCTGCCACAGCGCCCGGCCCTCCGGCAGCCAGCCGCCGGCCGGGCGACCATTGGCCACGCCGAGAAAGCCCAGCGGTGCCGGCACTACCCGCAGCCCCATCTGCTCGAAGCACCAGCGCGCCCGCGGCATGTGCCAGGCCTGGGTGACCAGCGCCACCCGCTGGATGCCAGCCTTGCGCAGCAACTCGGCGCTGTGCGTGGCGTTCTCCCAGGTGGTGCGGCTGACCTCCTCCTGCCAGCGCACCGCCACGCCAAAATCGCGCGCCAGCACCTGCGCCGCCAGCGCCGCCTCGCTAGGCGGCTGACCGAAGTGCAGGCCGCCGCTGGTCAACAGCGGCAGGCCCGAAGCCTTGGCCAGGCGCGCGGCATAGCGCAGGCGGTCCAGCGCCAGCGGGCTGGGCTGGTCGGCGCCCCAGGCCGGGTCGTTCTGTTCGCGTCCGCCGCCGAGCACGACGATCGCCTCCGCCTGTTGCGCCAGCCCCGGCCACTGCGCTTCGCGCAACGCCGGCTCGCGTTCCAGCAGCCGCGCCGAGCATTCCACCATGATCGGCAGGCTCATCAGCCACAGGCCTGCGATGCCCAGGCCGAAGCAGCCCGCCGCCAGGCGCGGAAAGCGCCTGCGCAGCCACCAGGCAGCCAGCAGCAGGAGCAGCAATCCGCCCGGCGGCATGAACAGTTGTTTGAGCATGTAGCGAATCGGCATCGGGCACCTCCCCGGGTGCGCGAAGCCTAACGGGGATCACGCGCGCGGAAAAGCTGCGAGCCACAAGACAGGCAGGCCTGCACTCCCTGGCCTGGCTGCCAATCGGCGACCACCCCACACAGGGCGCAACAGAGCTGCACGCGGCGTTTGCTCAGCGGTTTGCTCTTAGCCAATGTCTTGCCGGCGAACTTGACCGCCGAACGACTGGGCTTGAGGGTGCGCGCCGGCCAATGCTCGATCACCGCCAGTTCCTCGGCGGCAGCATGCCAGCCACGCAGCCAGTTCAGGTCCCGATCCAGGTAGGCACGAATCAACTCCAGCTCGGCCGAGGTCAGGTCGCGCAACTCCAGCTCCCGTGGCAACTCGGCAGATACACGCCCGATGCTTTCGGCCTCATCCAACGCCAGGGCGAGACGCTGCAATAACCGTTCATAGAGGCCGCCGCTACCCTGCGCTCGCCGCATTTCTCCCATCCACTCACCTCACGCTGGGCTCGATTGAACAGCCCATACATCAAGCTTAGCGGCAGCCCCCTAACCGGCAGGCTGTAGCGACAAACGGCGCGTTGCCGGGCCTGGCCCTGCGCGCCAGCGCAATCAGGGTTTCCCTCAGCCGAGGGGGGTCATGTATGCTACGGCGTTTTCCGCAAGCCCCTTTCCCCAGCGCCAGTAGCCATGCACGAACAGTATCAGCCACGCGAAATCGAAGCCGCCGCGCAGTCCCACTGGGACGCGCAGAAATCCTTTGTAGTGAGTGAACAACCGGGCAAGGACACCTTCTATTGCCTGTCGATGTTCCCCTACCCGAGCGGCAAGCTGCACATGGGGCACGTGCGCAACTACACCATTGGCGACGTGATTGCGCGCTACCAGCGCATGCAGGGCAAGAACGTGCTGCAGCCGATGGGCTGGGACGCCTTCGGCATGCCGGCGGAAAACGCCGCGATGAAGAACAAGGTCGCGCCGGCCAAGTGGACCTACGAAAACATCGACTACATGAAGACCCAGCTCAAGAGCCTGGGCCTGGCCATCGACTGGTCGCGCGAAGTTACCACCTGCAAGCCGGACTACTACCGCTGGGAACAATGGCTGTTCACCCGCCTGTTCCAGAAAGGCGTGATCTACCGCAAGAACGGCACCGTCAACTGGGACCCGGTGGACCAGACCGTGCTGGCCAACGAGCAGGTCATCGACGGCCGCGGCTGGCGTAGCGGCGCGCCGATCGAAAAGCGCGAAATCCCCATGTACTACTTCAAGATCACCGCCTACGCGGATGAGCTGCTGAACAGCCTGGACGACCTGGATGGCTGGCCGGAACAGGTCAAGACCATGCAGCGCAACTGGATCGGCAAGTCGCGCGGCATGGAAGTCAGCTTCCCCTTCGATACCGCCAGCATCGGCGAGAGCGGCGCGCTGAAGGTCTTCACCACCCGTCCGGATACCCTGATGGGCGCGACCTATGTCGCGGTAGCGGCCGAGCATCACCTGGCCACCCTGGCGGCGCAGAACAACCCGCAATTGCAGGACTTTATCGACGAATGCAAGCGCGGCGGCGTGGCCGAAGCCGACATCGCCACCCAGGAGAAGAAGGGCCTGCCCACCGGCCTGTTCGTCCTGCACCCGCTGACCGGCGAGAAGCTGCCGGTGTGGGTCGCCAACTACGTGTTGATCCACTACGGCGATGGCGCGGTGATGGCCGTGCCGGCTCACGACGAGCGCGACTTCGAGTTCGCCCACAAATACCAGTTGCCGATCAAGGCGGTGATCCGCACCAGCGCCGGCGACGAAACCCCGGCGCCCTGGCAGGACGCCTATGGCGAGCACGGCAGCCTGATCAACTCCGCCGAGTTCGACGGCCTGGACTTCCCCGGCGCCTTCGACGCCATCGAGGTGGCGCTGCAGAAAAAGGGCCTCGGCCAGGCGCGCACCCAGTTCCGCCTGCGCGACTGGGGCATCAGCCGCCAGCGCTACTGGGGCTGCCCGATCCCGATCATCCACTGCGACGCCTGCGGCGACGTGCCGGTACCGGAAGACCAGCTGCCGGTGGTGCTGCCCGAAGACGTGGTGCCGGACGGCGCCGGTTCGCCGCTGGCCAGGATGCCCGAGTTCTACGAATGTGCCTGCCCGCAATGCGGTGCCCCGGCCAAGCGCGAAACCGACACCATGGACACCTTCGTCGAGTCGTCCTGGTACTTCGCCCGCTACGCCTCGCCGCAGTACGACCAGGGCATGGTCGACCCGGTCGCGGCCAACCACTGGCTGCCGGTGGACCAGTACATCGGCGGCATCGAGCACGCCATCCTGCACCTGCTGTACGCGCGCTTCTTCCACAAGCTGATGCGCGACGAAGGCCTGCTGTCGTCCAACGAGCCGTTCAAGAACCTGCTGACCCAGGGCATGGTGGTCGCCGACACTTACTACCGCGTGGCAGATAACGGCGGCAAGGACTGGTTCAACCCGGCCGACGTGGAAATCGAGCGCGACGCCAAGGGCAAGGTGATCGCCGCCAAGCTGAAAAGCGACGGTCTGCCGGTGGCAATCGGCGGTACCGAGAAGATGTCCAAGTCGAAGAACAACGGCGTCGACCCGCAGGCGATGATCGACGCCTACGGCGCCGACACCTGCCGCCTGTTCATGATGTTCGCCTCGCCGCCGGACATGAGCCTGGAATGGTCCGACTCCGGCGTCGAAGGCGGCAGCCGCTTCCTCCGGCGCGTCTGGCGCCTGGCCCAAGGCCATGTCAGCAGCGGCCTGCCCGGGGCGCTGGACATGGCCGCCCTGAACGACGAGCAGAAGGCCGTGCGCCGCGCCATCCACCTGGCGATCAAGCAAGCCAGCCAGGACATTGGCCAGCACCACAAATTCAACACCGCCATCGCCGCGGTGATGACCCTGATGAACGTGCTGGAAAAAGCGCCGACCACCACCGAGCAGGACCGTGCCCTGCTCCAGGAAGGCCTGCAGACCGTAGCCCTGCTGCTGGCGCCGATCACCCCGCACATCAGCCACGCGCTGTGGTTGGAGCTGGGCCATGCCGAGGCGATCATCGATGCCCCCTGGCCAACCGTGGACGAGAGCGCCCTGGTGCAGGACAGCCTGACCCTGGTGATCCAGGTCAACGGCAAGCTGCGCGGGCAGATCGAGGTGCCGGCCAGCGCCAGCCGCGAAGAGGTGGAAGCCGCGGCTCGGGCCAACGAGAACGTGCTGCGCTTCACCGAAGGCCTGGGCATCCGCAAGGTCATCGTGGTGCCGGGCAAGCTGGTCAATATCGTCGCCAACTGATCAAACACGGGCGACCGCATGGCGGCGCGCGAGGACCGTTAAGGGGATACAAAGATGATGAAACGGAATCTGTTGCTAGTCGGCCTGACCGTCCTGCTCAGCGCCTGCGGCTTCCAGCTGCGCGGCACCGGCGACGTGCAGTTCGCCCTCAAGGAGCTCGACGTCAGCGCGCGCAACGCCTATGGCGAGAGCGTCAAGCAGGTGCGCGAAGTGCTGCAAAGCAACGGCGTGCGCGTCTACCCCGGCGCGCCCTACCACCTGGTCCTCAGCAACGAGAGCGAGAACCTGCGCACCGCCAGCTACACTAGCTCCGCGCGCAGCGCCGAGTACGCCCTGACCATGACCCTCGCCTACGAGATCCGCGGTGCGCAGAACCTGCTGCTGACCAGCAACCAGCTGGAAGCGCAGAACTTCTATACGCAGGATGGCAACAACCTGATCGGCTCCGACCAGGAAGCCGCGCAGCTGCGCCAGGAAATGCGCCGCGACCTGGTGCAGCAGCTGGTCCAGCGCCTACAGCAGGTGACCCCGGCGCAGCTCGAGCAGTTGCAACAGGACGCCGAGGCCAAGGCCAGAGCCGAGGCCGAAGCCCTGGAGGCCGCGCGCCAGCGTGAAGCCGCGCAACCGCAGCAGTCGCCGCTGCAATTGCCCGTGCCGGTCCAGTAAGCCTGCCGGGGCCGCCCACGCGGCCCCGCTGCTCAGCCGATGAAGCTCAACCCCGCACAACTCAGCAAGCACCTCCAGGGCAACCTGGCGCCGGTGTATGTGGTCAGTGGCGACGAACCCTTGCTCTGCCAGGAAGCCTGCGACGCGATCCGCGCGGCCACCCGCCAGCAGGGCTTCAGCGAACGCCAGGTGTTCAACGCCGAAGCCAACTTCGACTGGGGCAGCCTGCTGCAAGCGGGCGCCAGCCTGTCGCTGTTCGCCGAGAAGCGCCTGCTGGAACTGCGCCTGCCGTCCGGCAAACCCGGCGACAAGGGCGCCGCCGCCCTGCTCGAGCACCTCGGCCGTCCGCCGGAAGACACCGTATTGCTGATCAGCCTGCCGAAGCTCGATGGCAGCGCGCAGAAGACCAAGTGGGCCAAGGCGCTGATCGACGGGCCGCACAGCCAGTTCCTGCAGATCTGGCCGATCGACGCCCAGCAGCTGCCGCAATGGATCCGCCAACGCCTGGCGCAGGCCGGCCTGAGCGCCAGCCAGGAAGCGGTGGAGATGATCGCCGTGCGCGTGGAAGGCAACCTGCTGGCCGCCGCCCAGGAGATCGAGAAGCTCAAGCTGCTCGCCGCGGACGGCCAGGTCGATGCCGGCACCGTGCATGCGGCAGTGGCCGACAGCGCGCGCTTCGACGTGTTCGGCCTGATCGATGCAGCGCTGGGCGGCGAGGCCGCGCACGCGCTGCGCATGCTCGAAGGACTGCGCGGCGAGGGGGTGGAGCCGCCGGTGATCCTCTGGGCGCTGGCCCGCGAATTGCGCCTGCTGGCCAGCATCGCCCAGCAATACGGCCAGGGCATGCCGCTGGAAAAGGCCTTCAGTTCGGCGCGCCCACCGGTCTGGGACAAACGCCGGCCGCTGGTCAGCAAGGCCCTGCAGCGCCACTCCGCCGCGCGCTGGGCACAGCAGCTGCTGGATGCGCAACGCATCGACGCGCAGATCAAGGGCCAGGCGGCGGGCGACCCGTGGAACGGCCTGAGCCTGCTGACCCTGGCCATCTGCGGACAACGCCTGGGGCTCGCCCGCGATCCCGGCTGCTAAGCGGTCGCCCACCGCCAATGGCCCCGATCAGCCGTCGAGGGCTGTACCTCCTCAAGTAGGGTGCGCCGTGCGCACCAGCAGCCATCTGCAGCGGTGCGCACGGCCTAGGCGGCCCCGCGCACCCTACCCGAGCCCGAGCGGTGCCACAGCCCATGGCCCCAGGCGCCGACTGGACATTTTTTAACCAGTCAAGCATGATTCGCGCGCCTGCATGTCGCCGGTAGCAGACGAGGATATCTCATGAGCAAGAAGACCAAGCCAGGCCCGAACAAGGCCAAATCCCTGATCGCCCAGCCACTGTTTCGCTGTCGCCAGGAAAAGCCAGGCAAAGGCAAAGGCAGTTATCGCCGCGAAGCCTCCCAGCAAAACTGGGAGGCTTCGGTCCTTCTGGCGGCCTGAAAACCCTGCCACAGCCCGCACGGCGTCCCAAGCATGCTAAGGTAGCAGCCTGCAAAAATGTGTTGAGACCACCATGCCCAGCCTGCTTTTTCGTGGCCTGTCCCACACCGCCACGGCCTCCTTCCTCCTGCTGTTGAGTGCCTGCAGCGAAGCCCCCGCCCAATCGCTGGCAAGCGTTCCCGCCACCCCTAGCGACAGCCAGGCCAGCCTGTCGGTCACGGCAGCCGCCAGCGCGCGCCTGAGTTTCGAGGAGTGGCGCAGCCTGCTGCGCAGCGACGCCATCGCCGCCGGCATCGACCCGGAACTGTTCGACCGCGCCTTCGCCGGCATCAGCCCGAATCCCGAGGTACTGGCCGCCGACAGCAGCCAGCCGGAGTTCACCCGGCCGGTGTGGGAATACCTCGACGGCGCCGTTTCTCCGAGCCGCATCGCCCGTGGCCGCCTCCTGCTCGACCAGCATCGCGCCAGCCTGGAGCGCATCGAACAGCGCTATGCCGTGGATGGCGAAGTGCTGGTGGCGATCTGGGGCCTGGAAAGCAACTTTGGCAGCAATATCGGCAATCACAGCGTGATCCGCTCGCTCGCCACCCTGGCCTTCGAGGGCCGCCGCCAAGCCTTCTGGCGCAGCCAACTGCTGGCCGTGCTGCAGATCCTCCAGCATGGCGACATCAGCCCCGAACGCCTGCTCGGCTCCTGGGCCGGGGCCATGGGCCAGACCCAGTTCATGCCGACCACCTACAACCAGCACGCGGTCGACTTCGACGGCGACGGCCGCCGCGACCTGTGGAGTTCGGCACCGGACGCCCTCGCCTCGGCGGCCCATTACCTGCAAGCCTCGGGTTGGCAGCGAGGCCAGCCCTGGGGCTTCGAAGTGCGCCTGCCGCGCGGTTTCGACTACAGCCTGGCTGACCCGGAGAGCCGCCGCAGCCTGGCCGAGTGGACGGCGCTGGGCGTCGAGCCGATGGCCGCGGCGGCGCCCGTCGGCGCGCCAGAAACCACCGCCACCCTGCTGCTGCCGGCCGGCCACCGCGGCCCGGCGTTCCTGGTGCTGGACAACTTCCGCAGCATCCTCAAGTACAACAACTCGACGTCCTACGCCCTGGCCATCGGCCTGCTGGCCGATGGCCTGCGCGGCGGCACCGGCGTGCAGGGCGCCTGGCCGCGCGACGAACGGCAACTGGGCCGCAGCGAACGCATCGAGCTGCAGGAACTGCTGGCGCGCAACGGCCTGCAACCGGGGCCGGCCGACGGCATCATCGGCGCCAACACGCGCAAGGCGGTGCGCGCCCTGCAGCTACAGCTGAACTGGCCGGCGGACGGCTACCCCAACGAGGAGCTGTTGAAGCAGCTGCGCGGGCGATAACCCGGATTACCCCTGTGGCTAGTGTCCTGTCCCGAAAATAACTGCTCAATTCTGATGGCGCCCTTTCCCGCCATCCGGCGTTGCCACTCCTCGCCATAGCCCTGCTATGACTCGTCGCGGCGCCTTGGCTGACAGAAAAGTTCGCTCACCAGTTCTTGAACGCATTTCCAGGACAGGACACTAGCAGGCCGTTGAAAAACCTTGGCGAGGCAGGTCGTAGGTTGGATTAGCGAAGCGTAATCCAACTCCCGTATCACGCCTGCGGCCGATCCAGGCTACGGCGTGTGCACATGCCTTCTGTGATAGACTGCGCGGCGGCCACAAGCCTCCCGCCAATGGAGCCTCTACCGGAGTCCAGACTTCCGATGTCAGACACATCCTCGCCTAAACCCGTTGCCAGCGGCGACAAATTCCGCACTGTCCAGGGCACCACCGCAATCAAGGATGGCCAGAAGCGCCGTGCCTCAGCCGAACCCCAGGTGTTTGAACCCAAGCCGAAATGGCTGCGGGTCAAGGCGCCTGGCGGCAGCCGTTTCGAAGCGGTCAAGCGCAACGTCGGTGAGCACCGACTGAGCACCGTTTGCCAGGAGTCGCACTGCCCGAACATGGGCGAGTGCTGGTCCAACGGTACCGCAACGATCATGCTGATGGGCTCGGTGTGCACTCGTGCTTGCCGTTTCTGTGCGGTGGATACCGGTAACCCGAATGGCTGGCTGGACCAGGAAGAGCCGCAGAACACGGCCAAGTCGGTCGAGCTGATGGCGCTGCGCTATATCGTGCTGACCTCGGTGGATCGCGACGACCTGCAAGATGGTGGCGCCGGCCACTATGCCGCCTGCGTGCGCGCCATCAAGGAGCGCACGCCACAGGTGGTAGTGGAAGCCCTGACCCCGGATTTCGATGGCGATCTGCAGGCCATCGAGCGGGTGGTGGAGTCCGGCCTGGAGGTGTTCGCCCAGAACGTCGAGACGGTCAAACGCCTGACCCACGATGTACGCGACCCACGTGCCGGCTACCAGAAGACCCTGCGCGCGCTGGAGCATGCCAAGCGCCACCGCCCGGATCTGCTGACCAAGACCAGCCTGATGCTGGGTCTGGGCGAAACCGATGAAGAGGTTGTCGAAACCATGGACGACCTGCGCGCCATCGGCGTGGACATCCTCACCCTCGGCCAGTATCTACAGCCCACCCGCAACCACCTGCCGGTCAAGCGCTGGGTCAGCCCCGAAGAGTTCAATCGCTTCCGCGACATCGGCCTGCAAAAGGGTTTCATGGAAGTCGCCGCCGGCCCGCTGGTGCGCTCCAGCTACCGTGCCGACCGGGTATTCGAGAAGAACAACCTGGGCCTGGCGGCGCCGGTAGCGGTGCCGGGCCAGGAGCTCGACTCGAGCCTGATTCCGACGCTCAACCTGAGCTGACGTTCCCCGGATTACGCCTTCGGCTAATCCAGGCTACGGTTGAACTTGATCCAGGTTCGTAGGGTGCGCTGTGCGCACCTGTGCAGCTGCGGTCTTTCCGGTGCGCACAGCGCACCCTACGCAAGCGAAAGCTAACGCAAGTAGCCCAACCGCTGGCGCAGCGCCTGCTCGAGGCGCTGCGCCACCTCGTCGAACGACGGCGGCGCAGCGAGCAGATCCTTGAGCTGGACCATTTTCAGCCCGGCATAACCGCAGGGGTTGATCCGCCAGAATGGCGACATGTCCATGTCGACGTTGAGCGCCAGGCCGTGGAACGAGCAGCCACGCCGGACCCGCAGCCCCAGCGAGGCGATCTTGTCGCCATTGACATACACACCGGGGGCATCCGCCTTCGGCGCTGCCTCGACGGCATAAGCCGCCAGCACATCGACCAGGCTCTGCTCCATCGCCGTCACCAGCTCGCGCACGCCCAGTCCCAGGCGCCGCAGATCCAGCATCAGGTAGGCCACCAGCTGGCCGGGGCCGTGGTAGGTGACCTGACCGCCGCGCTCGACCTGAATCACCGGAATGTCGCCCGGGGCCAGCAGATGTTCGGGCTTGCCGGCCTGGCCCTGGGTAAACACGCGGGGATGCTGCAGCAGCCAGATTTCGTCGGCAGTCAGTTCGTCACGCTCGGCAGTCAGGCGGCGCATCGCCTCCAGGGTCGGCAGATAGTCCACCAGGCCGAGATGACGTACGAGGAGTTCGGCCGCCGCCACTACAACACCATGTGCACGCGGCCGGTGGCACGCAGGTCGAGGTGGATGGCTTGCAGCTGCTCCACCCCGGTGGCGGTGATCAGCACCTGCACCGAGAGGAAACGCCCGTTGCGGCTGTCGCGCAGCACCAGGGAGGTCGCATCGAAATCCGGCGCATGGCGCTGGATCACCTCGACCACCAGCTCGGCGAAGCCTTCGCCGGCATCGCCGATCACCTTGATCGGGTAGCGCTCGCAGGGGAATTCGATTTTTGGGGCTTGAACGTCGCTATCGGTCATGGTCTCAGCGGGCTCGTGGCCCGTCCAAAGCGAAACGCCCCGGGTAGGGGCGTCCGTGCACAATCAGTTGAACAATCCGTAGAAGAACAGGCGAATGCTATCCCACACACGCCGGAAGAAGCCACCCTCCTCGACGGTTTCCAGGGCTACCAGGTCGGCGCTGTGCACCACTTCCTCGCCCAGCTTGACCTCGACCTTGCCGATCACGTCGCCCTGCTGAATCGGCGCGAGCAGTTGCGGATTGAGGGTCATGCCGGCCTGCAGCTTGTCCAGTTGGCCTTTCGCCATGGTCAGGGTCAGATCCTCGGCCAGGCCGGCCTTGAGCTGGCGGCTGGCGCCTTTCCAGACCTGGGCCTGGGCCAGTTCGGCACCCTTCTGGTAGAAGGTGCGGGTCTCGAAGAAGCGGAAACCGTAGGTCAGCAGCTTCTGCGTCTCGGCGGCGCGGGCCTGTTCACTGACAGTGCCGAACACCACGGAAATCAGGCGCATGCCGTCACGCACGGCGGAAGACACCAGGCAGTAGCCGGCCTCTTCGGTGTGCCCGGTCTTCAGCCCGTCGACGGTCTTGTCACGCCACAGCAGCAGGTTGCGGTTGGGCTGCTTGATGCCGTTCCAGAGGAATTCCTTCTGCGCATAGATCGCATAGTGCTGCGGATCTTCGTAGATGATCGCGCGCGCCAGCTTGGCCATGTCCTTGGCCGAGGAGTAGTGCTCCGGGTCCGGCCAGCCGGTGGCGTTGCGGAACTGGCTGTTGCTCATGCCGAGCCGCTCGGCCGTGGCGTTCATCATATCGGCGAAGGCTTCCTCGCTGCCGGCGACGTGCTCGGCGATCGCCACGCTGGCATCGTTGCCGGACTGGATGATGATGCCGTGCAGCAGGTCGTCGACCGACACCTCCTTGCCGACCTCGATGAACATCTTCGAGCCGCCCATGCGCCAGGCCTTCTCGCTGATGCGCACCAGGTCGCTTTCCTTGATCTGGCCACGGTTGATGTCCAGGGTCGCCAGGTAGGCGGTCATCAGCTTGGTCAGGCTGGCCGGCGGCAGGCGTTCGTCGGCGTTGTGCTCGATCAGCACGTTGCCGCTGGCGGCGTCCATCAGCACGTAGGACTTGGCAGCCAACTGCGGCGGCGCCGGAATCACCATCTGGCTGGCCCAGGCGGCCGGCGCGGTGAGCAGCAGTAGTGAGAGGAAAACGCGTTGCGCAAAGCTGGTGATATTCATCCGTCTCTCGAAGTCGCTAATGGTCGAACAGGCCCCGCAGGGCATATTGGGTGGTGCCGACCAGGCGCGGTACGCCTGGTGGCGGCTCAGTGGTTAGTCTGATCGGCGGCCGATAAGTGCCGCATCAATCCGCCTTCACCAGGGTCGGCTGACCAAGATTGGCCAGGCGCACGCTATCGCGCAGTTGCTCAGCCTCGCCCTGGCTGTCGATCGGACCCAGGCGCACGCGATGCAGGATCTGCTGGTTGCGCACCACTGAGCTGATGAACACCGGGGCAGACACCGTCTCGCTCAACTTGGCCTTGAGCAGCTCCGCAGCGTCCGGATTGGCGAAGGCGCCCACTTGGAGATACAGGCCAGAGGCTGCGACTGAAGCGTTTTTTTTTGCGTCGATCTGCACCGGCAGCACGGCGGCGGCATGTTGCTGCGGCGGTGGCGAATACTGTTCCAGCGGCTGGGCCAGCGGCTGCGCCACCGTCTTGACCTGGGCGACCGGCTGCGCAGCGGCCAGCACCAGCGGCACCGGCCGGCCCTGCTGGGCCCACCATTCGTGGGGGTCGATGCCCTCGACCTTGACCCGGGCGGTGCCGTTTTCGGCATAGCCGAGCTTCTTCGCCGCGGCGAAGGACAGGTCGATGATCCGATCCGAATAGAACGGCCCGCGGTCGTTGACTCGCAGGATCGCGCTCTTGCCGTTCTCCAGGTTGGTCACCCGCACGTAGCTCGGCAACGGCAGGGTCTTGTGCGCCGCGGTCATGCCATACAGGTCGTAGGTTTCGCCGTTGGCGGTGGCCTGGCCGTGGAACTTGGTGCCGTACCAGGACGCCGGGCCGACCGCCTGATAACGGCGGGCATCGGCGATCGGGTAGTACTGCTTGCCGAACACCACATAGGGGCTGGCCTTGACCGGACCGTAGTGCGGCATCGGCACGGCATCCGGAATGCGCGACACGTCGACGTCCCACCAGGGCGCGCCATCCTTGTGCGGCGGGCTGTAGTGGCCCGGGCCGGACAGCGCCCCACCCGGCTGCGGCGCCACCGGTTGCGGCGCGCGGCCGGACGAGCAACTCGCCAGCAGCAGGGCGACGGCGCCCAGCGCGGCGAGCTTGAACCGCAGCTTCGGCATCAATTGGCCCCCCGTGCGCCGAGCAGCAGCTCGGCCAGCTGATTGACCGCCATGGCGTACATCACGCTGCGGTTGTAGCGGGTGATGACGAAGAAGTTCGGCAGCCCCAGCCAGTATTCGTCGCCCTCGGCGCCTTCCAGGCGAAAGGCGGTGACCGGCAGCTCATTGTCCAGCGGGTCGCTGCTCGACCAGCCGAGGGCCCGCAGTTCGCCGACGTTGCTCACCGGGTCGAGGCCCGGCGCCAGGCCCTGCTCGGCCTGCTCGCCCTTGACCCTGGCGCGGCTTGCCACCGGCTCGCCGGGTTGCCAGCCGTGGCGCTGGAAGTAGCTGGCGACGCTGCCGATGGCATCCACCGGGTTGCTCCAGATATTGATCTGGCCGTCGCCGTCGAAGTCCACCGCATAGGCGCGGAAGCTGCTCGGCATGAACTGCGGCATGCCCATGGCGCCGGCATAGGAGCCTTTCAGGCTGAGCGGGTCGACCTGCTGCTCGCGCGAAAGCATGAGGAATTCGCGCAATTCCTTGCGGAAGAACGGTGCGCGCGGCGGATAGTCGAAGGCCAGGGTCGACAGCGCATCGAGCACCCGGTAACTGCCGGTGTTGCCGCCGTAGAAGGTTTCCACGCCGATGATCGCGACTATCACCTGGGCCGGCACGCCGTACTCCTGCTCGGCCCGCGCCAGGGTTTCCCGATGCTCGCGCCAGAAGTCCACGCCACGGGCGATGCGCGAGTCGGTGATGAAGATCGGCCGGTAGTCCTTCCACGGCTTGACCTTCTCCGCCGGGCGCGAGATGGCGTCGAGGATCGTCTGCTTGCGCTGCGCCTCGGCGAACAGGCCGAGCAGTTGCTCGCCGGCGAAACCATAGTCGCGGGTCATCTCGGCGACGAACTCGGCGACTTGCGGCGAGTGCTCGTACTCGGCGGCGAGCGCCTGCCCGGCGAAGCCGAGCGCACCCGCCAAGCCCAGCCAATGTGCATGCCGGGTAACCCAGCCGCGCAGTTTCTGCATTGAATTCATGACCCCAATCAAACCTGAGTAATCCACTTACGGTGGGTGTGGATCGACATCAAGATCCCGAACCCGGAGAGCAGCGTGATCAGCGAGGTGCCGCCGTAGCTGATGAACGGCAGCGGTACCCCCACCACCGGCAACAGCCCGCTGACCATGCCGATATTGACGAACACATAGACGAAGAACGTCATGGTCAACGCCCCGGCGAGGAGCTTACCGAACAGCGTCTGCGCTTGCACGGTAATCACCAGGCCGCGGGCGATCAGCAGCAGGTACAACAGCAGCAACAGGCAGACGCCGACCAGACCGAACTCCTCGGCGAGCACGGCAATGATAAAGTCCGTGTGGCTTTCCGGCAAAAAATCCAGGTGCGACTGGGTGCCGAGCAGCCAGCCCTTGCCCAACACCCCGCCCGAACCGATCGCCGCCTTCGACTGGATGATGTTCCAGCCGCTGCCCAGCGGATCGCTCTCCGGGTTGAGGAAGGTCAGCACCCGCTGCTTCTGGTACTCGCGCAGGACGAAGAACCACATGCCCACCGCGACCGGCACCAGCGCCGCCAGCGCGCCGAGGATCCAGCGCCATTGCAGGCCGGCCATGAACAGCACGAAGGCGCCGGAGGCGATCACCAGCAACGAGGTGCCCAGGTCCGGCTGCAGCAGAATCAGGGTAAACGGCACGACGATCAGCGCCAGGCTGATGCCGATGTGCTTCAGGCGCGGCGGCAGGCTGCGCTTGGACAGGTACCAGGCGATGGTCGCCGGCATGATGATCTTCATGAACTCCGAGGGCTGGAAGCGGATCACCCCGGGGATATTGATCCAGCGGGTGGCGCCCATGGCGTTGTGGCCCATCACGTCCACCGCCACCAGCAGGCCGACGCCGGCGGCATAGGCCAGCGGCACCCAGCGCGCCATGAAGCGTGGCTCGAACTGGGCGATGATGAACATGCCGACCAGGCCGATGCCGAACGAACTGGCCTGCTTGATCAGCAGCTCGACGTTCTTGCCGCTGGCCGAATAGAGGATGAACAGGCTGCCGGCCGCCAGGATCAGCAACAGCAGCAGCAGGATGCCGTCCACATGCAGGCGCTGCAGCAGGCTGGCGCGCCGGCGCAGGACGTCCTCATTGGACAGGGTGCGATCGAAATTGCTGTTCATCGCTGGCCGACCTCGGTCTTCAGGGGCGTGGCGTATTCGACCTTCAACTGGCCGTTGTCGTCCAGCAGCCAGGCATCCATCACCTGCTTGACCACCGGCGCCGCCACCCCGGAGCCGGACTCGCCGTTCTCCACCATCACCGCCACGGCGATCTGCGGATTGTCCGCCGGGGCGAATGCGACGAACAGGGCATGGTCGCGATGGCGCTCCTGGATCTTGTTGCGGTCGTAGCGCTCGCCCTGCTTGATTGCCACCACCTGCGCCGTGCCGCTCTTGCCGGCGATCCGGTAGACCGCGCTGTCGCCGACCTTGCGCGCGGTGCCGCGCGGCCCGTGCATCACCTGTTCCATGCCGAAGCGCGCGTAATCCCAGGACTTGGGGTCGCGCAAGCGGATGTCCGGCAACGGCTCGGCATCCACCGGCGGCCGCCCTTCGATGGTCCTGGCCAGGTGCGGGCGAATCCATTTGCCGCGGTTGGCCATCAGCGTCACGGCCTGGGCCAGCTGCAGCGGCGTGGTCTGCATGTAGCCCTGGCCGATGCCGAGGATCAGGGTCTCGCCCGGATACCAGGGCTGGCGGTAGCGCGCGCGCTTCCAGTCGCGCGACGGCATCAGCCCGGCGGTTTCCTCGAACATGTCCAGGGCGACCCGCTGGCCGAGGCCGAAGCGGCTCATGTAGTCGTGCATCCGGTCGATGCCCATCTTGTGCGCCAGATCGTAAAAGTAGGTGTCGTTGGAACGCATGATCGCCATTTCCAGGTTCACCCAACCGTCGCCGCTGCGGTTCCAGTTGCGGTACTTATGGCTGTGCGTGGGCAGTTGATAGAAGCCCGGGTCGAACACCCGCGAGGACGGCGTGATCACCCCGGCGTCCAGGCCGGCCACCGCCATCATCGGCTTGATGGTCGAGCCCGGCGGATAGAGGCCACGCAGCACGCGGTTGTACAGCGGCCGGTCGATCGAGTCGCGCAACTCGGCATAGGCCTTGAAGCTGATGCCGGTGACGAACGGATTGGGATCGAAGCTCGGCTGGCTGACCATCGCCAGCACCTCGCCGGTCGCCGGCTGGATCGCCACGATGGCGCCACGCCGCCCGCCCAGCGCCGCCTCGGCGGCTTCCTGCAGGCGCACGTCGAGGGTCAGCACCAGGTCCTTGCCGGGCAGCGGATCGGTGCGCTTGAGCACCCGCAGCACGCGGCCGCGGGCATTGGTCTCGACTTCCTCGTAGCCCACCTCGCCGTGCAGCTGCTCTTCGTAGAAGCGCTCGATACCGGTCTTGCCGATATGGTGGGTGCCGCTGTAGTCCACCGGATCGAGTTCCTTCAGCTCCTTCTCGTTGATCCGCCCGACGTAGCCCACCGAGTGGGCGAAGTGCTCGCCCTGCGGGTAATGCCGCACCAGCTGCGCGACCACCTCGACCCCCGGTAGGCGGAACTGGTTGACCGCGATGCGGGCGATCTGCTCCTCGGAGAGTTCGAACAGCACCGGCACCGGCTCGAACGGCCGGCGGCCCTGGCGCACGCGCTTCTCGAACAAGGCGCGCTCGTCCGCACTGAGCTCCAGCACCTCGACTATCGCGTCCAGCACCTGCCGCCAGTCGCCGGCGCGCTCGCGGGTCAGGGTCAGGCTGAAGCTCGGCCGGTTGTCGGCGACCAGCACCCCGTTGCGGTCGAAGATCAGGCCGCGGGTCGGCGGAATCGGCTGGACATGCACCCGGTTGTTTTCCGAGAGGGTCGAGTGGTACTCGTACTGCACCACCTGCAGGTAATACAGGCGGGCCACCAGCCCCGCGACCAGCAGCAAAATCGCCGCGGCACCGACCAGCACGCGCTGGCGAACCAGGCGCGCGTCTTTTTCGTGGTCCTTGAGGCGGATCGGCTGCGGCATCGGCGACTGCTGGCTATTTGTGGTAGGGGTGGCCGGACAGCACGGTCCAGGCCCGGTAGAGCTGCTCGCCGATCAGGATGCGTACCAGCGGGTGCGGCAGGGTCAGCGGCGACAGCGACCAGCGCTGCTCGCTGCGCGCCTGCACCTCGGGCGCCAGGCCTTCCGGACCGCCGACCATGAGGTTGACGGTGCGCGCATCCAGGCGCCACTTGTCCAGCTCGACGGCCAGCTGCTCGGTGCTCCACGGCCGCCCTTCGACTTCCAGGGTGACGATGCGTTCCCCCGGCTGCACCTTGGCCAGCATGGCTTCGCCTTCCTGGCGGATCATCCGCGCCACGTCGGCATTCTTGCCGCGGGTGGTCAGCGGAATCTCCACCAATTCCAGGGCCAGCTCGGCCGGCATGCGCTTGGCATATTCCTGCCAGCCGTCCTCCACCCAGCGCGGCATCCGCGAGCCGACGGCGATCAGTTTGATGCGCACCGCTGCTCGCCCTTATTCGTGATCCGGGCTCTGTGCCGGCGCATGCTGCGCGCGGCTCTGCTCGGCACCCTGCCACAGGCGCTCGAGGTCGTAGAACTGGCGGGCGGTGGGCAGCATCACATGCACGACGATGTCGCCCAGGTCGAGCAGAGCCCACTCGCCGCTGTCCAGGCCCTCGCTGCCCAGCGGGCGCACACCCTGCTCCTTGACCTTCTCCAGCACGTTGTCGACCAGCGACTTGACGTGGCGGCTGGAGGTACCGCTGGCGATCACCATGTAGTCGGTGATGCTGGTCTTCTCGCGCACATCGATGGTGGTGATGTCCTGCGCCTTGATGTCTTCCAGGGCGGCGATCGCCAGTTTGACCAGGTCTTCGCTGCGCATTGTTGGGTTCTTCATAAGTAACTCGTTTGCCTCGTGTTCAGTTCGCCGCACGGTACAGTCCGTGCGCGTGGATATAGGTCAGTACCGCATCGGGCACCAGAAACCGGGCCGATTTGCCGCTCGCCAGCAGCGTGCGGATCTGCGTGGCGGACACCGCCAGCGGTGTCTGCCAGATGAAGGAAATCTGCCCGGACGGCCCTTCCAGGGTCAGCGGGTCGCTGACGCTGCGTGCCGCCAGCAGGTTGCGCAGGGTTTCCGGGGCCTCGCTGTCGGCATCCGGACGCTGCAGCACCAGGATATGGCAGTGCTCCAGCAACGCCTCCCAGCGATGCCAGCTGGGCAAGCCGCAGAAGGCATCCCAGCCGAGGATCAGGTACAGCTGGTCGTCGGCCGCCAACTCGCCGCGCAACGACTCCAGGGTATCGATGCTGTACGACGGCTTGTCGCGCCGAAGCTCACGATCGTCGACGCACAGCGGCGGCAAACCCGCCACCGCCAGTTCGACCATGGCCAGCCGGTGGTGCGCCGACACCTGCGGCGCCTCGCGGTGCGGCGGCCGGGCGCTGGGGATCAGGCGCAACTGGTCGAGCGCCATGAACTCCGCCACCTCCAGCGCACTGCGCAGATGGCCGATATGCACCGGATCGAAGGTGCCGCCGAAGATCCCGATGCGTCGGGCGCCGGTGCGTTTAGGCATTCTGCCCGCGCAGCTGGCCGTCGCCGATCACCACATATTTTTCGCAGGTCAGTCCCTCCAGGCCGACCGGGCCGCGGGCATGCAGCTTGTCGGTGGAAATGCCGATCTCCGCACCCAGACCGTACTCGAAGCCATCGGCGAAGCAGGTCGGCGCATTGAGCATCACCGAGCTGGAATCGACCTCGGCGAGGAAACGCCGGGCATGGCCCTGGTGCTCGGTGACGATGGCATCGGTGTGGTGCGAGCCATAGCGATTGATGTGCTCGATGGCCTGCTCCAGGTCGTCGACCACGCGGATCGAGAGGATCGGCGCCAGGTACTCAGTGCTCCAGTCCTCCTCCGTCGCGGGCTTCGCCTCGATCAGCGCCCGGGTGCGCTCGCAGCCGCGCAGCTCGACGCCCTTCTCGGCGAACAGCTGCGCCATGCCCGGGAGGAAGGCGGCGGCCACCGCCTGGTCGACCAGCAGGGTCTCCATCGCGCCGCAGATGCCGTAGCGGTAGGTCTTGGCGTTGAAGGCGATCTGCCGGGCCTTCTCCAGGTCGGCCAGGGCGTCGACGTAGACGTGGCAGATGCCGTCCAGGTGCTTGATCACCGGCACTCGCGCATCGCGGCTGATGCGCTCGATCAGGCCCTTGCCGCCGCGCGGCACGATCACGTCGACGAACTCGGGCATCGCGATCAGCGCGCCGACCGCGGCGCGGTCGGTGGTTTCCACCACCTGCACGGCGGCCGCCGGCAGCCCGGCTGCGGCCAGGCCGCGCTGGATGCAGGCGGCGATGGCGCGGTTGGAATGGATGGCTTCCGAGCCGCCACGCAGGATGGTGGCGTTGCCGGATTTCAGGCACAGACTGGCGGCGTCGATGGTCACGTTGGGCCGCGACTCGTAGATGATGCCGATCACCCCGAGCGGCACGCGCATCTTGCCGACCTGGATACCCGACGGACGGTAGCTCATGTCGCGGATCGCGCCGACCGGGTCGGACAGGCCGGCGACCTGGCGCAGGCCTTCGATCATCCCGTCGATGCGCGCCGGGGTCAGCGCCAGGCGATCCAGCAGCGCCGGCTCCAGACCACTGGCGCGGCCGGCGGCGAGGTCTTGTTGGTTGGCCGCGGCCAGCTCGGCGCGGGCGGCATCCAGGGCTTCGGCGGCGGCGAGCAGGGCGCGGTTCTTCTGCGCGGTGCTGGCGCGGGCGACCACGCGCGAGGCGGCGCGGGCCGCACGGCCCAGGCGGGTCATATAGTCGAGCACGGACTCGGTCATGGTCTCGGTGGCCTGGCAATAAGGAAAGCGGCTGATTATAGCGGCGCCACAGCCCCGCGCACAGCGGCGCCGGGCAGATGGTAGACAGGCCGTCCGCCAGTCCGCCGCGGTAACGCCGCAGGCCGCCGGCCGCGAACTCCCGGTGCGGGACGGTGACACTCACTGCCGCAGGCCGCCCGAAGGTTGGGTAAACAAAACGGCGACCAATGTATACCTTCAACCTGGGCTTCAGGGAAACCGGCCCTGCGCCGGCACAGCCTGCCGTACGAGAACAAGAAAAGGCGGGTTACCGCCGGAGTGCTCGCCATGCGATACCGTACCGACTACAGCGCCGCGCAACTCGGCTCCACCCCCGAGGTACTCGAACTCGGCACCTGGCGCCTGCACTACCAGGCCTACGCCGAACGCAGCGACGACCCGCGCGCGCCGGTGCTGCTGCTCGGCGGCGCCTTCCAGAGCTTCCGCTCGTTCGCCAGCGAAGTCGGCGAACTGCTCAGCCAACACCCGGTCATCCTGCTCGACCTGCCCAGCCAGGGCGGCAACCTGCAACTGGCGCCGGAGCTTGGCCTGGAAGCGCTCGCCGACCTGATCGCCGCCTTCGCCGAAGAACTGCGCCTGCCGGCGCTGATGCCGATCGGCCTGTCCTACGGCTCGGCCCTCGCCGCGCTGTTCGCCGCCCGCCACCCGCAGCGCTGCGCGCGCCTGCTGCTCGCCGGGATCACCGCGTTCGGCCGCCCCGGTGCGCGCCTGCTGCTGGAAGAAGGCCTGGCGCTGCTCGCCGAAGGCCGCAGCGAAGCCTTTGCCCAGGGCGCGCTGACCGGCCTGCTGAATCCGCTGCGCCTGCAGGAAACCGGCGTCCCCCCGGTGTTCCGCAAGGCCCTGCTGCGGCAGATGCAGCGCCTGTCGCCGGCCGAGATCGAACGCTACCGGCAGAACAGCCGGCGCCTGCTGGACTTCCACGGCTTCGCCAGCCACCCGCGCTGCCCGACCCAGTTGCTCGCCGGCGAGTACGACCACTTCACCCAGCCCTGGGAGCAGGCGCGCTTCGCCGCGGCCTGCGCCGATGGCGAGTGCGCGCTGGTCCACAACGCCGACCACCTGGCCCAGTTCGAACGCCGCTCAGCCTGCGCCAGCCTGTACGGTCCCTTCCTGCGCGGCGACGCCCTGCCGCACGCCAGCAGTGGCGTCACCCGCCTGCCGCGCAACCGGTTGCTGAGCCTGGAGAGACGCCACGAAGCGCGCCTGGCCCCGGCCAACCGGCACGCGCGAGTGCGCCATGCCGACGGCGGCGAATGGCCCGTGGAGCTGGCCGAGCTGGGCTTCTTCGGCGGCTTGCTGCACGCCGAGCTGCCCAGGGTCGCCCCGCTGCGCGGCTGGCAACTGCTCAGCGGCGACCTGCCGCCGCTGCCGTTGCTGCCGCTGCGCCACACCGGCAGCGGGCTGGCCTTCGTCTTCCCGCACAGCGACGCGGCGGCCAGCGCCGCCCTGGCCGCACAATTGGCCCCAACCCGACTACCGGCAGCAGCCTGCGCCTGACGGCGAACGCAGATACAAGGGTGGGTTACGGCGCGACAGACTCCGAGCAAACCGACACCACCCTGGCATGCGCCTAACCTACCCAGGCCACAGTCAGACCCCGGCCTGGACCACCCGCACCAGCCCCGCGCTTCGTGCCGGCGGCAGCCCCAGCGCAGCGCTATCGAGGCTCGGATCGAACACCTCGACCCGGCGGAAACCGCAGCGCCGGAAGCCGGCGATGATTTCCTCGGCGTTGCGGTAATGCAGCGGATAGCTGCCGCGGGTCAGCCGGCCGATCAGCTCGACGCCCCAGCGCAGCTGCCGGTAGCGCGGATGCTCGCGCAGGTCCGGGTACAGCTCGGTCAGGTAGCTCGCCTGCGGGAACCGGGCGAGCTCGCCCGCCAGGCGCGTCCAGAAGGACTCGATCAGCGGCAGCTCGAAGTAGTTCACCAGACCCTCGGTTATCACCAGCACCGGCTCCTCGTGATTCAGCTCGGCGAACAAGGCCGCCAGGCTGTTGCCACCCCGCTCGGCGAGGATGTCCACCGCCCGGACCCGATGCCGCCGATCCAGCCAGCCCTGCGCATGCAGCAACAGGCGCTTGCGCGCAGCCATCGCCGGCAGGTCGGCCTCCAGGTAACGCAACTCGGGGTAGCGCGCGGCGAAGCGGCGGCCACGCGGCGACAGGCCACAGGCGATTTCCACCACCTGGCGCACGCCGCCGCGCTCGATCGCCGCGCTCAGCCGGGCGTCGATCTGCAGATGCCGTTGCAGCAGGATTTGCTCGATATCCAGGCCGAAACCGACCCGCGCGCCCCAGGCGATCGGCGCCAGCAGGCCATGCACGCAGCGGCCGAAGGCGGTGGCGAAGGCCGGCTCGGCCAGCCGGTGGCGATACCAGACATAGCCGGTGTAATGCGCGCTGGGGCTGATGTGGGCGCTGCTGGCACGGGCACGCTCGGGCATGGTCACCACTCTTATTGTTATGATCGCCGCCAGCCTATGCCTGGCTGTCGCCCCTTGGTACCGCATGCCATACGAACCCATCCTTAGTTTGCCCTGGCCCCAGGCCAGGCCGCTGCCCGACGGTTTCTTCGACCGCGACGCGCGCCAGGTCGCCCGCGAGTTGCTCGGCAAGGTGATCCGTCACCGCTGCGGCGAACTCTGGCTGAGCGCGCGGATCATCGAGACCGAAGCCTACTACCTGGCGGAAAAGGGCAGCCACGCCTCGCTCGGCTACACCGAGAAGCGCCGGGCGTTGTTCGAGGGCGGCGGGCACATCTACATGTACTACGCACGCGGCGGCGACTCGCTGAACTTCAGCGCCCAGGGCCCGGGCAACGCGGTGCTGATCAAGTCCGCCCAGCCCTGGCTCGACGCCCAATCCGGCGACGCCAGCCTGGCGCGGATGCAGGCCAACAATCCGGACGCCCAGGGCCGGCCACGCCGGCCGGAAAAGCTCTGCGCCGGGCAAACCCTGCTGTGCAAGGCGCTCGGCCTCAAGGTGCCGGACTGGGATGCGCAGCGCTTCGACACGCAGCGTCTGTTCGTCGAGGAGGTCGGCGAACGCCCGGCGCAGATCGTCCAGACCACCCGTCTGGGAATTCCCGCCGGACGTGACGAGCACCTGCCCTACCGCTTCGTCGATGCCGCCTTTGCCCGCTTTTGCACGCGCAACCCGCTGCGTCGCGGCCAACGCGAGGGGCGCGACTTCCAGCTACTCGGCCCGCTGGATGAGCACCTATGAGTCCATGGCTCGACAGCTTGAGCGCCTGGCTCGCGGCCAATCCCACCTGGCTGGGCCTGGCGATTTTCCTGATCGCCTGCGTCGAGTGCCTGGCGATTGCCGGAATCCTCGTGCCGGGCACCATTCTGCTGTTCGCCGTCGCCGTGCTGGCCGGCAACGGCGCCCTGAGCCTCGGCGCCACCCTGGCCCTGGCCTATTTCGGCGGCCTGCTCGGCGACGCGCTGTCCTACGCCATCGGCCGTTACTTCCACCAGGACATCCGCCGCCTGCCGGGGCTGCGCCATCACCCGCAGTGGCTGCTCGGCGCCGAGGCGTATTTCCAGCGCTACGGCGTCGCCAGCCTGCTGGTCGGCCGCTATATCGGCCCGCTGCGGCCGATGCTGCCGATGGTCGCCGGCATGCTCAACATGCCGCTGGGGCGCTTCATCGCGGTCAGCCTGCTGGCCGCCGCCGGCTGGGCCGTCGCCTACCTGCTGCCGGGCTGGGCCACCGGCGCCGCCTTGCGCCTGCCATTGCCGCCGGGCTTCTGGCCCCAGGCCGCGCTGCTCGCCGGCGGTATCGCGGTCCTGCTGCTGGTCAGCATGCACGGCAGCCTGCGCGAACAGCGCCATGCCAGCCTGAGCGCCGGCGGCTTGAGCCTGCTGCTGCTCGCCGGCCTGTTGCTCGGCTGGCCGCGCCTGGGCCAGCTCGACCAGGGCCTGCTGGCGCTGGTGCAGGAACAACGCAGCGCCAGCCTCGACAGCCTGATGGTGCTGGTCACCCGTCTCGGCGACTTCACCACGCAACTGGCTGCCGGCGCGCTGCTGTGCCTGTCGCTGCTGCTGGCCCGGCAGTGGCGCGCGCTGCAGTTCGCCGTGGGCGCCCTGCTCGGCACGGCACTGGCCAACGGCGCGCTGAAGGCGCTGTTCGCCCGCCAGCGTCCGGAGGTGCTGCTCGAACCCCTGCACAGTTTCAGCTTCCCCAGCGGGCACAGCTCGGCGGCGTTCGCCTTCTTCCTGGTCCTCGGCGTGCTGGCCGGGCGCGGCCAACCGGCACGCCTGCGCCTGACCTGGCTGCTGCTGGCCGGCTTGCCGGCGCTGGCCATCGCCCTGTCGCGGGTCTACCTGGGCGTGCATTGGCCGAGCGACATAATCGCCGGCGCCCTGCTGGCGGGCGGCCTGTGCGCCCTCAGCCTGGGCCTGAGCCAATGGCAGAGGCCGTTGACGGCACTCTCGGCGAAGGTCTGGTGGCTGGCCCTGCCGGCAAGCCTGGGGCTGCTCGGGGCCATTGCCACCTGGCAACTGTCGGCCGGCGTACTGCTGTATCGCTATTGAGCCGCTTCAGCCGCTGAGCTCGCCCTGCAGCCGGTCGAGCAGGTCCTGCAGCAGCTCCAGGCGTTCCAGCGGCTCGTCGAGCGCCAGCACCTGCAGTTTCTGCTCGGCCGCCAGCGGCAGCAGGTAGGCCAGTCGATTGGCCAGGGCCGCCTGCCCGCCGACCGCAGCGCCCATGCCCAGCGCGGCGACCAGCGGGTGTTCGGCCAGGGCATTGAGCAGCGCCGCCAGGTCGGCATGCGCGGCGAGCAACGGGCGTTCCGGGCCATCCGCCAGCCAGTCGACCTCGGCGACGGTCAGTTGGTCCGCCAGCACCCGGGCACGGCTGACCTTGAAGCGCCGGGCGCCTTCGACCCGAATCCCCAGCAGGCCGTTGGGCAGTTGCTGGAAGTCGCGGATCAGCGCTTCGCAGCCAATCGCCGCGAAGCGCTCGGCGGCCTCGCCGACTTCCTCGCCCTCGACGATGCACACCACGCCGAAGCCTTCGCCCTGCTTCATGCAGCGGCTGACCATGTCCAGGTAGCGCGCCTCGAAGATCTGCAAGTCGAGCAGACAGCCGGGGAACAGCACGGTATTCAGTGGGAACAGGGCTAGATTCATCGGCTCCACCTCACGCCAGCAGGGCAAGCGCCAGCGGCAGCAGCACCGCCGTGGCCACGCCCATCAGGCTCATCGCCAAGGCGGCGAAGGCCCCGCACTCCTCGCTTTCCTGCATCGCCCGTGCCGTGCCGACCGCATGCGCGGTCATGCCCAGGGCCATGCCCAGCGCCGCCTGGTGGCGCACGCCGCACAGGCGCAGCAAGGACGGCCCGAGCATCGCCCCGGCCACCCCGGTGATCATCACGAACACCGCGGCCAGCGCGGCGATGCCGCCGATCTGGCTGGCCACCAGCATGGCGATCGGCGAGGTCACCGACTTCGGCGCCATGCTCATCAGCATGATCCGCTCGGCGCCGAAGCTCCAGGCCAGCGCCACGCCGAGCACCGTCGCCAGCACGCCGGCGACCAGCAGGGTCAGCACGGTCGGCCAGAACAGCTGGCGAATCCGCCGCAGGTTGAGAAACAGCGGCACCGCCAGGGCCACGGTGGCCGGGCCGAGGAACAGGGTCAGGGCTTCGGCGCTGACCCGGTACTCGGCGAAGTTCAGGCCGCACAGCAGCAACACGCCGATCACCATCGCCATCGACAGCAGCACCGGCTGCAGGAACATCCAGCGCGTCCTCTCGTAGGCCGCCATGGCCACCTGATAGGCGCCGAGGGTGACGCCGGCGCCGAACAACGGATGATGCGTCACCGCCTGCCAGGCGCCGTACCAGTCCAGGCTCATGCGTCCTCCCGCCGGCGCTGCTGGCGCTCGATGAGCTTCTGCATCATCCAGCCGGCGAACATCACCGACAGCACCAGCGACAGCAGCAGCGCGCCGATCACCGCCCAGAAGTCCGCGGCAATCGCCTCGGCGTAGGCCATCACCCCGACGGCCGGCGGCACCAGCAGCAACGGCAGGTACTTGAGCAGGCTGCTGGCGGCCAACTGCAGCGGCTCGTCGACCTCGCCGCGCAGCAGCAGGAAGGCGAACAGCAGCACCAGGCCGATGATCGGCCCCGGCAGCATCGGCAGAAACAGGGCGTTGAGCCCGGTGCCGAGCAATTGGCACAGCACCAGCCAGGACAAGCCGCGTAGCAGCATGGGCAATCTCCAGATCGAGTGGCCGCGAACATCACGGCGGCGCAGGCGGCGACCGCCCAGCATGACAGCGAGCCCCGCGGGGCCCGGCGAACCGCGGCCATTATAGGCCGGCACGCCGCCCGGCTATAACCCGCTATTCAGCAAGGCACTGCAGGCTTGACCCGGCGCGCGGCCCATGATGATCTACGACCTGAGCGGTTCGCCTCGAAAAACAACAAAACCCCGTCTCCTCAAGGAGGAACTATGCCGTCTGTACCCGTCGCACAACTCAAAGACTACGTAGGCAAGGAACTCGGACGTTCCGACTGGCTGAGCATCGACCAGGAGCGTATCAACCAGTTCGCCGAATGCACCGGCGACCACCAGTTCATCCATGTCGATTCGGAAAAGGCCAAGCTCACCCCGTTCGGCAGCACCATCGCCCACGGTTTCCTCTCGCTGTCGCTGATCCCCATGCTGATGGAAGGCATCATGATCATGCCGCAAGGCCTGAAGATGGCCGTCAACTACGGCCTGGACAGCGTGCGTTTCATCCAGCCGGTCAAGGTCGGCGCCAAGGTGCGCCTGGTGGTCAGCCTGACCGACGCCAGCGAGAAGAACCCCGGCCAATGGCTGCTCAAGGCCCGCGCCGTGCTGGAGATCGAGGGCCAGGAGAAGCCGGCCTATGTCGCCGAGCCGCTGACCCTCTGCTTCGTCTGACCCGCGCAACCCACAGCGGGCGTTCAACCGCGCGTTGAACGCCTCGCGGCGCTTCCAGGCTGTGCACCACAGCACCGCGCACGCCCAACTTTGCGGCATACTCCCAGCAACACCTGGACCTGGATGCTTGTCATGCGCCGCCTCGCCCCCTCGGCTTTGCTGAGCCTCGCCCTGCTGCTTGCCGCCTGCGGCGACGGCGAGCCGTTGCTGCCGCCGGACGCCATCCTGCCCGACGGCGGACGCTATCGCGGCGAGATCCAGGGCGGCCTGCTGCAGGGCCCCGGACGCCTGGATTACCGCGACGGCAGCTGGTACTCGGGCGAGTTCAAGGACGGCCAGTTGCACGGCCCCGGCGAGTGGCACGGCGCGCATGGCGAGCGCTATGTCGGGGCGTTCCAGTACGGTGCCTTCCACGGCCAGGGCCAACTCAGTCAGACAGACGGCAGCCGCTACGAGGGCGGTTTCGCCGAGGGGCGCTTCGCCGGCGAGGGCACGCTCGAGCAGGACGGCCAGGTCTACCGCGGCCAGTTCAAGCGCGGCCAGTTCGAGGGCCTGGGGCTGCTCGAATGGGCCGATGGCAGTCGCTTCCAGGGGCTGTTCAGCCGCGGCCAGCCGAATGGCCAGGGCGTGCGCAGCGACGAGTACGGCAACCAGTACAGCGGCGAGTTCGCCAAGGGCCAGCTGCAGGGCCCGGGCAGCTTCAGCGGGGCGGCCGGCGAACTCTACAGCGGCTCCTTTCGCAACACCCAATTCCACGGCAAGGGCCGCTATCAAAGCGCCGACGGCGATGTCTGGAGCGGCCAGTTCGTCGAGGGCGCGCTGAGCGGCGCCGGCGAGTTCCAGGGCGCCGACGGCAGCCATTACCGCGGCCACTTCCGCGACTGGCGCTACCATGGCCAAGGTCGCCTGAGCCTGGCCGACGGCAGCGTCTATGAAGGCCACTTCGCCGACGGCGAATACGCCGGCAGTGGCAGCCTCGCCCTCGCCGACGGCCGCCAGCAGGGCGGTACCTGGCGAGATGGCCAGCGGATCCGCGACGAACGGGGACGCGCCCTGCCCGACCCGCTGGAACTCGGCCTGCTGGAGCAGGGCCGGCTGCTCGACGCAGCCATCGCCGCCCTGCCCGCCTCGACCCCGGAGATCGAGCTGTACGCCCTGACCCTGGCCGGCGACGGCAAGCAGAGCGTGTTCATGCGCGAAGCCGACTACGTCGCCCAGCTGCTCGGCGAACGCTTCGCCGCCCGCGGCCGGATAACCCTGGCCAATCACCGCGACCACCTCGCCGACCGCCCACTGGCCACCCGCGAAAGCCTGAGCCGTGCGGTGCAGGCCCTGGCCGAACGCAGCGGCGCGGAGGATCTGGTGTTCATCTACCTGACCAGCCATGGCTCGCGCAGCCACGAGCTGAACCTCGACCAGCCGCGCCTGCAGCTCAGCGACCTGCCCGCCAGCGAGCTGGCCGCCCTGCTGCAACCGCTGCGCGAACGGCACAAGGTGCTGGTGATCTCGGCCTGTTTCTCCGGCGGCTTCATCCCCCGTTTGCAGGACGCCAAGACCCTGGTGATGACCGCCGCGCGTGCCGACCGGGTGTCCTTCGGCTGCTCGGAAGAGAACGACTTCACCTACTTCGGCCGGGCCCTGTTCGCCGAAGCGCTGAATCAGACCGACGACCTGCAACGTGCCTTCGAGCTGGCCAAGGCGACCGTCGCCGAACGCGAACAGGCCGACGGCTTCGAACCCTCCGAGCCGCAGATCTGGGCGCCCGAAGCGGTGCTCGCGCACTGGCGCCGCCTGCGCGAGCAGCAGGCCAAACACGCCTTGAGCGCCGCCGGAGCCGACAAGTCGGCCGCCAGCCACTAAGCTGATCTGTATCAGCGGAGAAACAACCACTATGTATTTGACGCCCCAGCGCATCCTTCTCGCCGGCGCCAGCGGCCTGACCGGCGAACACCTGCTGGATCGCCTGCTCAACGAGCCCACGGTGGCGCGCGTGCTGGCACCGAGCCGCCGGCCGCTGGCCGAGCACCCGCACCTGGAAAACCCGGTGGGCGAGTTGCGCGAACTCCTGCCGCAGCTGAACGGGCCGATCGACACCGCCTTCTGCTGCCTCGGCACGACGCTCAAGCAGGCCGGCTCGCAGGAGGCCTTTCGCCGCGTCGACCATGACCTGGTGCTGGCCTTCGCCGAGCGCGCCCGCGAACTCGGCGCGCGCCACCTGCTGGTGGTCAGCGCGCTGGGCGCCGACGCGAAATCCGCGCTGTTCTACAACCGCGTCAAGGGCGAGATGGAAGAGGCGCTGAAGGACCAGGCCTGGCCGCAGCTGACCCTGGTCCGGCCGTCCCTGCTGCTCGGCCCGCGCAGCGACTTCCGCCTCGGCGAGCGCCTGGCCGCCCCGCTGATGCGCTGGCTGCCGGGCAAGTACCGCGGCATCGAGGCCACGGTGCTGGCCCGCGCCCTCTGGCGCCTGGCCCTGGAGGAGGACGACGGCGTGTGCACCGTCGAGTCCGCCCAGCTGCGCCGCCTCGGCCGTTAGCGTGAAAATCGCGCAGCGCCGGATGAGGGAGGCGGGTATGTCGCGCAGGCTTTCATCATGTGAGAGCCTCTTGCGGCATGTCCGCCAACAGGCCATCGCGGCCCCAACCTGTAGAGCCCAACCATGAGCACACCCCCGAGCAGCCTGATCGAAGCCCTGGAAGCCGCCGACATGCTGGAAATCGACGACCTGTACGCCTGGCAGTTCAGCCTCGACAACGAACTGCTGGCCCGCGTCAGCGCCGGCACGGCCAGCGCCGACAGCCAGGAGCAGCCGCTGCTGAGCATCGAATGCATCGACGGCCGCAGCCACCGCCGCTGGCAGTTCTCCCTCGCCGCGGTGCGGGCGGCCCGCTTCGATACGGCGAGCGACAGCTGGAGCCTCAGCGACGCCGACGGGCCGCACCGGATCAAGTGCTTCGCCGCCTTCTGCGGCGACAACGCTGACGACGACGCCTGAGCCGAGTGCGGAATCCGCCATGAGCCTCTACGACCGCTATATCCTGCCGCACCTGATCGACTTCGCCTGCGGCATGGGCGAGGTGATGCAGGCGCGCGCACAGATCGTCCCGCAGGCCCAGGGCCGGGTGCTCGAGATCGGCATCGGCAGCGGGCTCAACCTGGCGTTCTACGATGCGCAGAAAGTCAGCGCGATCGTCGGCGTCGACCCCTCCGCCGACATGCAGAAACTGGCCCGCGAGCGCGCCGCACGCATCGCCATCCCGGTCGAGATGATCGCCCTGGAGCTGGGGCAGATCCAGGCCGCCGCGGCCAGCTTCGACAGCCTCGTCTGCACCTTCACCCTGTGCACCATCCCCGACGCCGTGGCCGCGCTGAAGGAGATGCGCCGGGTGCTGAAGCCCGGCGGCCGCCTGCTGTTCTGCGAACACGGCCGGGCGCCGGATGCGCCGGTGCTGCGTTGGCAACGGCGGCTGACGCCCTATTGGAAACCGCTGGCCGGCGGCTGCCACCTCGATCGCGACATCCCGGCGCTGCTCGAGGCCGGCGGCTTTCGCATCGGCGAGCTACAGACCGGCTACCTGAAGGGCCCCAAGCCGATGACCTATGTCTATCGCGGCTGGGCCCAGTGAAAATGCCCCTGCAGATCTGCGCAGCAGCTGCCGGGCCCCTATGCTGGCTAGGGTCTGTTGCCGTTTCGATGCGGCCGCGCCGGAGCCCTGCGCCTTGCCTGGCGCCATTTGGCTCAGCAACGCGGCTCGCCGCGAAACGGCAACAGACCCTAGAGTTGCCGGAACCATTCATCGGATTGCAGGCGATTCACGCATGAAGCCACCCTCGATCGCTCCGCTGCTCGGCCACCGCGCCCGCCTGCTCGGCGCGCTGCTGCTGTGCCTGGCCCTCGTCCCGGGTGCCGGCGCCGCGCCGCGCGAGGTGCGCGTGGGGGTGTATGCCAACGAGCCGAAGATCATGCTGGGCGATGACGGCCTGGCGTCCGGCATCCTCGGCGAGCTGCTCGGCGAGATCGCCCGCGAGGAGCGCTGGACCCTGCAGGTGGTGCCCTGCGACTGGCAGCACTGCCTCGAACTGGCGCAACGCGGCGAGATCGACCTGCTGCCGGATGTGGCGTTCAACGAAGCGCGGGCACAACTGTTCGACTTCCACCGGATCCCCTCGCTGTTCAGCTGGTCGCAGCTCTACAGCCGCGAGGAGGTCAGCCTCGAATCGGTGCTGGACCTCGATGGCCGGCGCATCGCGGTGCTGGACGGTTCCATCCAGCAGGACTACCTCACGACCCTGCTCGCCAGCTTCGGCCTGCAGGCCCAGCTGGTTCCGGTACAGAGCCTGGAGCAAGGCTTCGAGATGGTCGCCCTGCGCCAGGCGGATGCGGTGGTGGCCAACCAGCGCTTCGGCGACTACCACGCGCCCGACTTCCAGTTGCGCAGCACGCCGATCATGTTCCAGCCGGCGCGGCTGTTCTACGCCACCCGCAAGGGCAGCAACGGCGACCTGCTGGCCGCCATCGACCGCCACCTGCGGGACTGGCAGGCGACGCCGTCCTCGCCCTACTACCAGACGCTGCAGCGCTGGGGCGGCGAACGGCCGCGGCTGCTGGTCCCGACCAGCGTCTGGTGGGGCCTGGGGAGCCTGTCGATCCTGCTGCTGGCGGCCCTCGGCGGCGCCTTCCTGCTGCGCCGCAAGGTGGAGGAAAAGACCCGCCATCTGAAGGCCAGCGAGGAGCGCCTGAACACCATTCTCGACAGCGTCGAAGCCTACATCTACATCAAGGACCCCGAGCTGCGCTACCAGTACGCCAACCGCAAGGTCTGCGAGCTGTTCGGCCGGACGCTGGAGCAGGTGGTCGGGCTGACCGACGAGACCTTCTTCGACGCCGCCACCGCAGACAACCTGCGGCACAACGACAACCGCGTGCTGCGCCTCGGCGAGCGGGTGGAGACCGAGGAAACCAACTGCAGCCCGGACGGCCGCGTCATGCAGACCTACCTCTCGGTGAAGCTGCCGCTGCGCCACCCGGACGGGCGCATCTATGCGCTGTGCGGCATCTCCACCGACATCACCGAGCACAAGAAGAACCTCGAACAGATCCATCACCTGGCCTTCTACGACCCGCTCACCGGCCTGCCCAACCGCCGCCTGCTGCTCGAGCGCCTGCAGCACGCCCTGACCCAGTGCGCGCGCAGCCAGCAGGACGGCGCCCTGCTGTTCATCGACCTGGACAATTTCAAGGACCTCAACGACACCCTCGGCCACGACATGGGCGACCAGTTGCTGCAACAGGTGACCCAGCGCCTGAGCGGCCATCTGCGCGAGGAGGACACCCTCGCCCGCCTGGGCGGCGACGAGTTCGTGCTGATGCTGGAAGGGCTGAGTCCGCGGCCCGGCGAGGCCACCCGGCAGATCGAGGCGGTGGCCGACAAGATCCTCCAGGCCCTGGCCGCCCCCTACGCCCTGCAGGGGCACAGCCATACCAGCACCGCCAGCATCGGCGTCGCGCTGTTTTCCGAGGCCCACGGCACGGTCGAAGAGCTGCTCAAGCGCGCCGACCTGGCCATGTACGAAGCCAAGTCGGCCGGGCGCAACACCCTGCGCTTCTTCAATCCCGAGATGCAGGCCGAAGTCAGCGCCCGCGCCAGCCTGGAAAGCGACCTGCGCCAGAGCCTGCGCGACGGGCATTTCGTCCTGTACTACCAGCCCCAGGTCGATCACCTCGGGCAGTTGCTCGGCGCCGAAGCCCTGGTGCGCTGGCAGCACCCCAGCCGGGGTCTGGTGGCACCGTTGGAGTTCATCCCGCTGGCGGAAAGCACCGGCCTGATCCTCCCCCTCGGCCGCTGGATCCTGCTCTGCGCCTGCCGCCAGCTGGTGGCCTGGGCCGCGCGGCCGGCACTGGCCCAGCTCAACCTGGCGGTCAACGTCAGCGCCCGGCAGTTCCACCACCGCGACTTCGTCGCCGAGGTGCTGGCCGCGCTGGAGGAAACCGGGGCCAACCCCGCGCACCTGGAGCTGGAGCTGACCGAGAGCCACCTGGTGGAGGACGTCGAAGCCATGATCGCCAAGATGAACCTGCTCAAGGCCCACGGCGTGCGCTTCTCGCTGGACGACTTCGGCACCGGCTACTCGTCCCTCAGCTACCTCAAGCGCCTGCCCCTGGATCACCTGAAGATCGACCGCTCCTTCGTCCGCGACCTGTTCAGCGACAGCAACGATGCCGCCATCGTGCGCACCATCGTGGCCCTGGGCGGCAGCCTCGACCTGGCGGTGATCGCCGAGGGGGTGGAAACCGCGGAGCAGCGCAACGCCCTGCTGCAACTGGGCTGCCACAAGTTCCAGGGCTACCTGTTCGGCGCGCCGGCGCCGGCCGACTGCCTGGAACAGTGGCCGAGCACCACGCTCGGCAGCCTGCCGGTCCGCTGAGCGCCCGCCGAGGTTCGCCGCGCGCCAGGACAAGACCGGCGGCGCGCCACGGGCCGGCTGACGCGCTATAACCCTTTACATCACAGCCAGCGCCCGAGGTGCCCCATGCCCGAGTACAACGCCCCGCTGCGCGACCTGCGCTTCGTCCTCCACGAGGTATTCGACGCCCCGGCCCTGTGGGCGCGCCTGCCGGCCCTGGCGGGAAGCGTGGACGCCGCCACCGCCGACGCCATCCTCGAGGAGGCGGCCAAGGTCACCGCTGGGCTGATCGCCCCGCTCAACCGCAGCGGCGACGAAGAAGGCGCGCAGTGGCAGGCCGGCGCGGTACGCACCCCGGCCGGCTTCAAGCAGGCCTACGCCACCTATATCGAGGGCGGCTGGGTCGGCCTGTCCGGCAATCCG
The DNA here is from genome assembly GCF_900100495.1 of Pseudomonas benzenivorans. GTDB lineage: Bacteria > Pseudomonadota > Gammaproteobacteria > Pseudomonadales > Pseudomonadaceae > Aquipseudomonas > Aquipseudomonas benzenivorans. The sequence continues at coordinate 74,859 of NZ_FNCT01000007.1, read as the reverse complement.
GCCTACGGCGGCCTGGGCATGCCCAAGATGCTCGCCGTGCAGTTCGAGGAAATGCTCTACGCCGCCGGCGCCAGCTTCGCCCTGTATTCGGCGCTGAGTTCCGGCGCCTGCCTGGCGATCGACGCGCACGCCAGCGAGGCGTTGAAAACCACCTACCTGCCACCGATGTACGAAGGCCGCTGGGCCGGCTCCATGTGCCTGACCGAGGCTCACGCCGGCACCGACCTGGGCCTGATTCGCACCCGAGCCGAACCCCGGGCCGACGGCAGCTACGCGATCAGCGGCAGCAAGATCTTCATCACCGGCGGCGAGCAGGACCTCACCGAGAACATCATCCACCTGGTGTTGGCCAAGCTGCCGGGCGCCCCGACCGGGCCCAAAGGCATCTCGCTGTTCCTGGTGCCGAAGTTCCTGGTCGAGGCCGACGGCAGCCTCGGCGCGCGCAACGCGCTGAGCTGCGGCTCGATCGAGCAAAAGATGGGCATCAAGGCCTCGAGCACCTGCGTGATGAACTTCGACGGCGCCCAGGGCTGGCTGATCGGCGAGGCCAACAAGGGCCTGGCGGCGATGTTCACCATGATGAACTACGAACGCCTGTCGATCGGCCTGCAGGGCATCGGCTGCGCCGAGGCCTCCTACCAGGCCGCCGCCCGCTATGCCCGCGAGCGCCTGCAGAGCCGCGCCGCCAGCGGCCCGCTGGCGCCGGAGCAGGCCGCCGACCCGATCATCGTGCACGCCGACGTACGGCGCATGCTGCTGACGATGAAGGCCATGACCGAGGGCGGCCGCGCCTTCGCCTGCTACGTCGGCCAGCAACTCGACCTGGCCAAGTTCGCCACGGACGCCGAGGAGCGCCAGCATGCCGCGGCCCTGGTCGCCCTGCTCACCCCGGTGGCCAAGGCCTTCTTCACCGACAGCGGGCTGGAAAGCTGCGTGCACGGCCAGCAGGTGTTCGGCGGCCACGGCTACATCCGCGAGTGGGGCCAAGAGCAGCTGGTGCGCGACGTGCGCATCGCGCAGATCTACGAGGGCACCAACGGCATCCAGGCCCTCGACCTGCTCGGGCGCAAGGTGGTGGCGGACGGCGGCGCGGCGCTGCGCCAGTTCGCCGCCGAGGTGCGGCATTTCGCCCACCGCCACGAGACGCCCTACGGCAGCCTGCTGGTGGAAGAACTGGAGCGCCTGGAGGCGGTCAGCGGCTGGCTGCTGGAACAGGCCAAGAGCGATGCCAACGCGGTCGGCGCCGCCGCGGTGGACTACCTGCAGCTGTTCGGCTACGTCGCCTACGCCTACATGTGGGCGCGCATGGCGGCGGTGGCCGAGGCCAAGCGCGGCGAGGACCAGGCCTTCTACGCCGGCAAGCTGGCCACCGCGGCGTTCTACTTCGCCCGCCTGCTGCCGCGCAGCCTGAGCCTGGAGGCGAGCATCCGTGCCGGCAGCGCGCCGCTCTATGGGCTCACGGCGGAGCAGTTCTAGACATAGGGCGGGGCAACCCGCCCCCTCGGCCTGGCGGGTTGCACCCGCCCTACATGTTTGAGCGTTCGCCCGGCGCGGGCCGCGCTTTTTTATTCGAGCCTCGGCCGGCGCCTGCGCTTGGCGTATCCTCGTCCAGACGCAGCGGCGCGACGCCAGGTAGGGTGCGCCCTGCGCACCACGGGCAATTGCAACCAACACTGGTGCGCAAGGCCTAGGCGGCCCCGCACCCCCTACGGAAAGACTCATGCGCACACTGACCACCCTCACCGGCAACAGCCAGAAACTCGACGGCGGCGCCATGTTCGGCAACGCGCCCAAGGCCCTGTGGCAACGCTGGATGACGCCGGATGCGGAAAACCGCATCGACCTCGGCTGCCGCGCCCTGCTGGTGCAGGAAGACGGCCGCAACATCCTGGTGGAGACCGGCATCGGCGCCTTCTTCAGCCCCGAGCTGAAAGCCCGCTTCGGCGTCCAGGAACAACGCCACGTGCTGCTCGATAGCCTGGCCGAACTGGGCCTGAGCGATGCCGACATCGACATCGTGCTGCTCACCCACCTGCACTTCGACCATGCCGGCGGCCTGCTCGCCGCCTGGGAAAAAGATCAGCCGGCGCGCCTGCTGTTCCCCAAGGCGCGCTTCGTCACCGGCCGCCGCCAGTGGCAGCGCGCCTGCCAGCCGCACCCGCGCGACCGCGCCTCCTACATACCGGAACTGCTCGAGCTGCTGGAGAACAGCGGCCGCCTGCTGCTGGTCGAGGACGGCGAGCACTGCGACCTGCTCGGGCCGGACTGGCGCCTGCACTGGAGCGACGGCCATACCCCCGGGCAACTGCTGCCGGAAGTGGCGATGCCCGGCGGGCCGGTGGTGTTCCCCGCCGACCTGATCCCCGGCGCACCCTGGGTCCACCTGCCGATCACCATGGGCTACGACCGCTTTCCCGAGGGCCTGATCGAGGAGAAGCAGGCGCTGCTGGCCGACCTGCTGCAACGCGGCGGGCGCCTGGTGTTCACCCACGACCCGGGCGTCGCCATGGGGCGGGTGATGTGCGACGCCAAGGGCCGCTACGGCCTGGAAGACCCACGGGGCGAGGTGCGCGGGCTGGCCTATTAGTGTGAAAGTCGCGTAGCGACGACCTCCCTTGTCCTTCTCCCTCCGGGAGGCGGCTCCCGCTCCCGGCGGGAGTACCGCATTCACCACATCCCTGTGGATTAAGGTGGCGCGTAGCGCCGGATGAGGGAGACGGGCAGCCCGTAGCCCTTCACCCACCGCTGGTGCGCACAGCGCACCCTACGCAGCCCTCTCCCCGTAGGGTGCGCCGCGCGCACCAGCCCCCTCAAAGCCCGCCGCTGACGCCCAGGTTGACGCCCAGCTCGACGGCCAGGGCGAACGGCAACAACAGGGTGTCCAGCAGCGCGCTGGCCGGCAGGTCGAGGGCGGCGTAGCGCGGCGCCTCGGCGCCGAAGCGGTCCAGCGGGCAGCAGCCGCCGTTGAGGCTGTACCAGTCCAGCCGGGTGCCGGCATAGATCACCGGCGCGCCCGGCTTGGCCGCATCCAGGGTGCGCACGCTGGCGCAGCCGCTCAGCACGGCCAGGCCCAGCACCAGCAGCGCCGCGGCCGGCCTACTCATCGCTGGAGAGGTGGTGTTCGCCCCAGCGCGGCAGCATGTCCTGGGGAATCCCCAGGCAGTTGAGGATGCGCGCGACCACGAAGTCGATCAGGTCGTCGATGGTCTGCGGCTGGTGGTAGAAGCCCGGCGCCGCCGGCAGGATCACCGCGCCGAGGTTCGACAGCTTGAGCATGTTCTCCAGGTGGATGCTCGACAGCGGCGCCTCGCGCGGCACCAGGATCAGCTGGCGGCGCTCCTTCAGCACCACGTCGGCGGCGCGCTCGATCAGGTTGTTGCAGGCGCCCGTGGCGATCGCCGCCAGGGTGCCGGTCGAACAGGGCACTACCACCATTGCTGTCGGGGCCCCGGAACCGGAGGCCACCGGGGCCATCCAGTCCTCCTTGCCGTAGACCCGGATCTGCCCCGGCGCGGCACCGGTGTACTCGCTGAGGAAGGCCTGCATGGCCTGGGGCTTGCCCGGCAGGGTAACGTCGGTCTCGGTGGCGATCACCAGTTGCGCGGCCTTGGAGATCAGGAAGTGCACCTCGCGGTCTTCCTGCACCAGGCAATCGAGCAGGCGCAGGCCGTACTGCGCGCCGGAGGCACCGGTCATGGCCAGGGTAACGCGCTCTGGCCCGTTCATTTCAGCGCCTCCGCCAGCTTGCCGTGCAGGCCGCCGAAGCCGCCGTTGCTCATGATCACCACCTGGGTGCCCGGCGCGGCCTCGGCCTTGACCCCGGCGATGATCGCCTCCAGCGAATCGCAGACCCGGGTCGGCACGCTGGATGAAGCCACGGTGGCCGCCAGGTCCCAGCCGAGGTTGGCCGGTGCGTACCAGTACACCGAGTCGGCCTGCGCCACCGACGCCGGCAGGCCGTCGCGGTGGGCGCCGAGCTTCATCGAGTTGGAGCGCGGCTCGATCACCGCGATCAGCCTGGCGCTGCCGATGCGCTTGCGCAGGCCGTCGAGGGTGGTCGCGATGGCGGTCGGGTGGTGGGCGAAGTCGTCGTAGAGGGTGACGCCGTTGACCTCGGCGACCTTCTCCATGCGCCGCTTGGCGTTCTTGAACTCGCACAGGGCGGCGATGCCCAGCGCCGGCACGACGCCGACATGCCGCGCCGCGGCGAGCACCGCCAGGGCGTTGGCGACGTTGTGCTGGCCGCTCAGTTGCCAGTCGACCACGCCCTCGGCCTTGCCCTCGAAACTCACCTCGAAGCGCGAACCATCGTCGCGAAGCAGGCGCGCCTGCCACTGGCCGCCCGGGCCTGTGGTCTCGACCCGCGTCCAGCAGCCCATGCCGATGACCCGCTGCAGGGCCTCCTCGCCGGTCGGGTGGATGATCAGCCCGTCGCCGGGAATGGTCCGCACCAGGTGGTGGAACTGCCGTTCGATCGCCGCCAGGTCCGGGAAGATGTCCGCGTGATCGTATTCCAGGTTGTTAAGGATGGCGGTCCGCGGGCGGTAGTGGACGAACTTGCTGCGCTTGTCGAAGAAGGCGCTGTCGTACTCGTCGGCCTCGACCACGAAGAATGGCGTGCCGCCCAGGCGCGCGGAGATGCCGAAGTTCTGCGGCACCCCGCCGATCAGGAAGCCCGGGCTCATGCCGGCATGCTCCAGCACCCAGGCGAGCATGCTCGAGCTGGTGGTCTTGCCGTGGGTGCCGGCCACCGCCAGCACCCAGCGCCCCTGCAACACATGGTCGGCCAGCCACTGCGGGCCGCTGACGTAGGGCAGGCCCTGGTTCAGCACGTATTCCACCGCCGGGTTGCCGCGCGACAGGGCGTTGCCGATCACCACCAGGTCCGGCGCCGGCGTCAGTTGCGCGGCATCGTAGCCCTGGGTCAGCTCGATGCCCTGGGCCTGCAGCTGGGTGCTCATCGGCGGGTAGACATTGGCGTCGGAACCGGTGACCCGGTGGCCCAGCTCCTTGGCCAGGACGGCCAGCGAACCCATGAAGGTGCCGCAGATGCCGAGAATATGGATATGCATGGATGCCCTCGAAAACCGGCCGCAACAGGCCCTGAAAAGTCTTGCCGCAGGTTAGCACAGCGGCCTGCGCTCGATCTCGGCACGCAGCTTCCCTCCTCAGACCGGCCGGCCTGGGCCAAGTTGCAGGGCCGGAGCAGATCAATCAAACGCTTGCTTGGATTGCGCTTTCCAAAAGCTTTAGGCAGCATCGGCTGGTCCGCTGGCATAGCACATGCATTGCCGACCTAGCCAACCCATCAGAAGCCGAGGCCCGCCATGCGCATCGTCCAAGCCACCCTGGAGCATCTGGACCTGCTGACCCCGCTGTTCGTCCAGTACCGTGAGTTCTATGGCGAGCTGCCCTTCCCCGACTCCTCGCGCAAGTTCCTGGAAACCCGCCTACGGCGCAAGGAATCGGTGATCTACCTGGCCCTGGCCGACGACGAGGACAAGCTGCTCGGCTTCTGCCAGCTCTATCCCAGCTTCTCCTCGCTGTCGCTCAAGCGCGTGTGGATCCTCAACGACATCTACGTCGCCATGGACGCGCGCCGCCAACTGGTCGCCGACCGCCTGCTGCAAACCGCCAAGAAAATGGCCAAGGAAACCAACGCCGTGCGCATGCGCGTCGCCACCAGCCGCGACAACGAGGTGGCCCAGCGGGTCTACGAGTCGATCGGCTTCGTCGAGGACGAGCAGTTCAAGAACTACGTGCTGCCGATCAACAGCGACTGATCGGCACGGCGTCGCGCCGCTGCATCGCTGCGGATGCAGCGCGCGGCGCCTCAGCCGATCAGGCTGAGCCACAGGCCCAGGCCCAGCTGAACCAGCAGCACGGCCAACAACGCCAGCCGCCAGGGCTGCGGCCACCCGCGCGGCCGCAGCGGCAGTGGCGAATGCTGCAAGGGTTGCTGCAGGGCCTGCTGAAACTCCGACAAGGCGTCGAAACGCGCCGCCGGCTGGGGCGCCAAGGCCCGCGCCAGCACGCCATCCCAGCCCGCCGGCAGGCGCGCGGTGAACCGCGCCAGCGGCACATACTGGCTGCTCGCACCGCCCTCCGGACGGGCGATTTCCGGCCACTGCCCACACAGCAGCCAGTAGGCCAGCGCCGCCAGGGCAAACTGATCGGCACGCCCATCCATCCGCTGCGCCGCACGCAACTCCGGCGCCAACGGGATGGCCTCGGCCGGCAGGGGCTGGCGCGGCACGCCCGGCAACAGCGCGGCATGCTCCGGCAACAGCAGCAGGCGCCCACCTTCGCCGATCAGGATCTGCCGCGGGTTCAGCCACAAGCCTTGCATGCCCCGGCGTTGCAGCGCGCGCACGGCGACGATCGCCTGGTCGAGCAAGGCCAGCAGGGTTTGCCCATCCACCGGACCGTGGGCGGCGGCCCAGTCGGCCAGGCTGCGCGTCCCCGTCGCCGGCGCCTCGAACAGCAGGAACGCATGGCGGCGCGGCCGATGCGCGGACAGCACCTGCGGCAAGCTGGCCACCGGACTGCGCCGCAGGGCCCACTCGCGTTGCCAGAAGGCCTCGTCGGCGGCCCGTTCGGCGAGCCACAGCAAGGCCTCGCGGCCGCCTTCGTCGCGGGCGCGGAACAGCCGCCCGGGCGGGCCGAACGAGCAATCGCCGAGCAGCGTCCAGCCATCCACCCGCATCCCCGCCACGGCCTCGGACAACGCCGGCCATTGCTCGCGCGCGGCCGGCGGCGGCAGGCTGTCGGCGGCGCCGACCAGCAGCAGCGCCGCCGCACCGGGCGCCTTGAGCAGCGGCGCCAACAGCGCCGGCAGGCGCTCCGCGTCGAGCACCGCGCAACCCGCGCGGAACGCCTGCAGATCGGCCACCCCGAGCAACGGCTGCGGCGCCAACAACAGCGCTTCGCCCCGGCTCAGCGGCAGACTGTGCTGCACCAGCGCCAGTTCGGCCTGCATGCCCAGCTGCATGCCGTCACGCCCGACCAGGCTCTGCAGGCTGCCGGCCTGGTAGCGCAGCAAACCGATCGCGCCGGCCTGCAGAAACTGCGCCTCGCCCTCCTGCAGCAGCAACAGCCCGGCCTCCAGTTGCGGGATGCTGCGTCCCGTGCGGCGGCGCCAGAACAGCTGCTGGTTGAGCGCCGCCAGCACCTGCCGCGCCGCCTGCGCCTCGCTCCAGCCCGCGGGCGTGCAGCGGTAGTCGGCGAACAGCGCATCCAGATAGCGCTCCAGTTCGCGCACCACATCGGCGCACTCGCGGGCCCAGAGCAGCGCCACCAGCAGCAGCGGCGGGCGTCCCTGGCGTCCCGCCAACCACATCGCCCGCCCCCGTGCGGCCTGGGTCGGCAGGTCGATGCCATGCCCCTGCAGCAGACTGACGGCAGGATGTTCCATGCGTTCTATCGACATCGGCAGCCCCTCCGCGCACTCCTGGGCGAAGCGCTGCAGCCTTTATGCCGACTTGCCGCGCGGATGGCCGCCGCTTAAGGTGGATAGCCCGATTGCCCGAGCCCGTTCCCCATGTGGTCGTTCCGCGCCTGGCGCCGCCGGCGCATCCTTGCCCGCCACCCGATCGCCCCCGCCACCTGGGCCGCCGTGCGCCAGCGCCTGCCATTGCTCGACGGCCTGAGCGAGGCCGAAGAGCAGCGCCTGCGCGAACGCGCCGTGCTGTTCCTGCACGGCAAGCACCTGACCGCCCTGCGCGGCGTCGCGCTCGACGAAGAAGACCGCCTGGCCCTCGCCGCGCAAGCCGAGCTGCCGTTGCTGCAGCTGGCCGAATTGAACTGGTACCAGGGCTTTCACGAAATCGTCCTGTACCCGGACGATTTCCTCAGCCCGCAGCGCCACCGCGATGCCAGCGGCGTGGTCCACGAGTGGGACGCCGAGCACAGCGGCGAGGCCTGGCAGCAAGGTCCGGTGATCCTCGCCTGGCCCGGGGTGCAGGCCAGCGGCGGCTGGGACGGCTACAACCTGGTGATCCACGAGCTGGCGCACAAGCTGGACATGTTGAATGGCGACGCCAACGGCCTGCCGCCCCTGCACCGCAGCATGCGCATCGACGACTGGGCCGGCGCCATGCAGAGCGCCTACGACGCGCTGAACGCGCAACTGGATGACGACCCGCACGCCGCCACCGGCATCGACCCCTACGCCGCGGAAAACCCGGCGGAGTTCTTCGCGGTGACCAGCGAGTACTTCTTCTGCGCCCCGGATCTGCTGGCCGAAGCCTTTCCCGCGGTGTATGCGCAGCTCATGCTGTTCTATCGGCAGGACCCGCTGGCGCGCCTGCAGCGCTTGCAGGCGACCCATCCGGACTATCGCTCTACGCCTAAAGAAGCCCACCCCGCGACCAATGGCTAGGCATCCCGGCATGGCAACGGCCGGGGAATGTGCCTATAATCGCGCCACTTTTTTGGCCCATCCCCGGGAGTCGCCCCATGAGCTACAGCAAGATTCCAGCTGGTAAAGACCTGCCGAACGACATCTACGTCGCCATCGAAATCCCGGCCAACCACGCGCCGATCAAATACGAGATCGACCATGAGACCGACTGCCTGATGGTCGACCGTTTCATGGCCACGCCGATGTTCTACCCGGCCAACTACGGCTTCATCCCGCACACCCTGGCCGACGACGGCGACCCGCTCGACGTGCTGGTGGTCACCCCCTATCCGGTCGCCCCGGGTTCGGTGATCCGCGCCCGCCCGGTCGGCGTGCTGCACATGACCGACGAAGCCGGCGGCGACGCCAAGCTGATCGCCGTACCGCACGACAAGCTCAGCCAGCTGTATGTGGACGTGAAGGAATACACCGACCTGCCGGCCCTGCTGCTCGCGCAGATCAAGCACTTCTTCGAGAACTACAAGGATCTCGAGAAAGGCAAATGGGTCAAGGTCGAAGGCTGGGGCAACGCCGACGAAGCCCGCGCCGAAATCATCAAGGCAGTCGCGGCTTACCAAAAATAAGCTGAGACCACCCCCTGAAAACCGGCCACAAGCCGGTTTTTTTATGCCCGCCGCAGGCCGCTCAGAACAGCCTGTCGGGCCGGCTGTCGGCGTCGTAGAGATCGCCCTGCACCACCCCGGCCCGGGCCATCCGCTTCTCGATGAAATCGATCGGCTGCATCTTCTGCCCGGTCCATTGCGGCGCGATCAGCTCGTCCCAGCGACTGGCGACCGCGGCCAGGCGCTGCACCGCGATGGCCGGCGACAGATGCCGCAGGAACAGGATGACCTTGTCGGCATAGGGCTCGAGCTCGTCGGGGACGAACTCGCCGCGCCGGTGCATCTCGGCCAGCGGCGTGTTGCTCAGCACATGCAGGTTGTGCAGCTTGACGTTGGCGACCGGCAGGCGGTTGACGATGCGCGCCGTCTCGATCAGCCGCTCGGGGCTGTCGCCGGGCATCCCGAAGATCAGGTGCAGGCCGATATCCGCCTGGGTTTTCTGCGCCAGGGCGAAAACCGCCGCGACGCTGCTCTGCGCGCTGTGCCCGCGCCGGAGGAACTGCAACTGGTCGTCGAAGAAGCTCTGCGCGCCGATTTCCAGCATCAGGTAGCGGCGCCGGCTCATCGCGTCCAGCAGGGGGAACAGCCGCTGCGGCAGGCAATCGGGCCGGGTGCCCACCACCAGGCCGGCGACGTCGTCCTCCGCCAGCGCCGTCTCGAAACGCCGGCGCAGCACCTCGAGCTTGTCCAGGGTATTGGTGTAGGACTGGAAATACACCAGGAACCGCTGGGCCTTCAGGCGCCGGGTGACCAGCTGCCTGTTGAAGCGGATCTGCTCCTGCAGGCCACGGTCGCGCTCCAGGTGATAAGCGGCCGAACCCCACTCGTCGCAGAACACGCAAGGCTGCATGCCGCTGTTGGCGCTGCGGTTGGGGCAGGTCTCGGCGACACTGACCGAGACCTTGGCCACTCGCTCGCCGAAACGGCGGTGGAAATACTGGCTGATGGGGTAATAACGCCGGCCCTGCCAGGGCGTCTCGGGGCTCATGGGATTGGCTTCTCCAGCGTGACTCTGTTCGGGGCGCGGCCCGCGGGCGCCGTAGCATGGCGCTTGCCCGGCGCGTGTCGATGACCGCGGTCACGAACGGCGTGGCGCGCTCATGGCCAGCGCCTGAACAGGTTGACCAGCAGGGTCAGCACCAGGCTGACGAGCAGCATCGAGGTCAGCGGGATGAACAGCTTGCCGCGTGCGGTCTCGATGCGGATGTCGCCCGGCAAGCGGCCGAACCACTGCAGCAGCCAGGGGGCGAAGTGCAGCGCCAGGCCGAGCAGCAACAGCGCCGCGCCTATGATCATCAAGCCTCGTGCCATCTTGGGCCCCCGCTCAGCGCGCGGCGAAGCGCTCGTCGTAGCTCGCCAGGCTCAGCCCGGCGTTGCTCAGACTGTCGCGCAGGTGCTTGATTTCCTGCTTGCTGCACACATTGCTGTGGTGCGGGTGATGCAGGATGAATTCGTACTGGTTCAGCACCACCCGGAAGCGCGCGCCGAGAATCGGCTCGACCGTCGCCCCGAGGTGCTGCAGCAGCGACTCGATCTCGCGCCAGTGGATATTGCTGGGCAGCGGGTCCTGGAATATCGAGTGCAGAAGATTGCGATGTTTGTGGCTCATGGCTCGCTCCACCTATCGACTGTCGCATTCCCTGTAGGATAGCGGAGTCGCCACCGCGCCCGGCGACGACCGCCGATCCGCTTGGCCAGTGCCGGCGACCTGGGTAAGCTGCAGTCTTTTTGCGCGGATTGATCATGAGCCTGAGCGACATCCTGCTGCTGGTGCTCGCCGGCTTCGCCGCCGGCGGCATGAACGCCCTGGCCGGCGGCGGCACCTTCTTCTCCTTCCCCGCGCTGCTGGCCGCCGGCTTGCCGCCGGTCACCGCCAACGCCACCAATGCCGTGGCGTTGTGGCCGGCCAGCCTGGCCGGGGCCTGGGCCGCGCGTAGCACCCTGCGCCCGCTCGGCCGCTACCTGCTGCCGCTGCTGCTCGCCGGCCTCGTCGGCGGCCTGGGCGGTGGCCTGCTGCTGCTGGCCGGCGGCGACGAGCTGTTCCGCGGCCTGATCCCCTGGCTGCTGCTGACCGCCACCGCGCTGTTCGCCGCCAGCCCCTGGCTCAGCCGCTGGTTGGCGGCGCGCCGGGCGCCAGCGGCGCAGCCGCCGCACGCCCCGCTGTCGCTCGGCGCGCACGTCGGCGTGTCGGTTTACGGCGGCTACTTCGGTGCCGGCATGGGCATCCTGCAACTGGCGGCGTTCGCCATCGAAGGCCACCCGCTGGCCCGCGCCAACGCGCTGAAGAACCTGATCTCGGCGGTGATCTACAGCATCGCCACCGTCACCTTCGTGGTCGCCGGGCGGGTCAGCTGGTACGAGCTGGCGATCCTGCTCAGCGGCGCGACCCTCGGCGGCTACGCCGGCGGCGCGCTCGGCCAGCGCCTGCCGCCGGCGCTGCTGCGCGCCTTGGTCATCCTGGTCGGCGGCGGCATGACCCTCTACTACTTCCGCGCCACCTATTTCGCCGGCTGATCGGCCTTCCACGACAGGCACAGCGTCTCGACCATCCGGCTCAGCGCCTCGATCACCTCGTCGCGCCCGAGCAGTAACGGCTCCGTGCTGAAGTAGCGCGCCGTGGTGTACTGCACCGAGTTGATCAGCACGAACAGCGTGGCCGGCAGGTTGTCGATGCGGTATTCGTCGGCGTGGCGCAGCAGGTATTGCCGGCACACCTCGGTCATGTCCCGCTCCAGGGCCTGGAACACCGCGCCGGCGTGCAGCCGGTGCCAGTTGCGCACCAGTTCGCGCTGCCCCTTGTCCTGTTCGACCTGCTCGAAGATGCCCGCGAGGATGGCCCGCGTGACCGTCCCGACGTCGGCGCCGAGCAACGGCCGCAGGCGCTGGTAGACCACCGCCATCAGCCGACCGACCTGCTGCTGCAGCAGCGCCTCGAGCAGCGCCTCCTTGCTGTCGAAGTACTGATAAAGCGAGCCGATGCTGGCCCCGGCGCGCTGGGCGATGCGGTTGGTGGTGAGCCCGTCGAGGCCGCGCTCACCCAGTTCCAGCGCCGTCGCCTCGAGCAGGGCGGCGACCATCTGGCTCGAGCGCTTCTGACTCGGCTGCTTTCTCATTCGCTCTCCCGGCATGCGAGTTGTTTGCGAGCAACTACTCGCAATAGCGTAGCGACAGCCCATGCCCCCACAACCAACCAAGGTATGAACATGCCCCAGCCGACCGTCCGCATTCCCGCCCGCCATGGCGCCGACCTCGCCCAGGCGCAGCGCAGCGCCGCACCCATCCGCCGCTTCATCAAGGGCCAGGCCGAGCCCGACGCCGGCGAGTGGCAGGCGATCGGCGAGTCCCTGCTGCAGGGCGATGAACCGATGGACCGGCTGCTCGACTGGATGCTGGCAAGCTGCCTGGGCCAGGCCAAGCCGCTGTATGACCGCGCGGTGGACGAGGGTATCGATGCCCTGGATGACGCCCCGCTACCCTTGCGGCAGTTCTTCGCCCAGGTCGAGGCGCCGCCCGCCTGGCTCGATCCGCAGCTATTGCAGCAGGGCGCGCAGGCCTGCGGCCTGTCCGGGCTGACCGGCATGCGCGTGCTGCGCGACCTGGGCCTGCTCGCCGGCTACCAGGCCTCGGCGATCAACCGCACCCTGGTGCTCACCGGCATGCTGGAGAAAGGCGCACAACGGCGCGTCGCGGAAACCACCAAGTGGTGGATCGACTGCACCCGCCCCGGTGGCATGCGCCACGGCGCGCCCGGCTACCGCAGCACCCTGCAGGTGCGCCTGATCCACGCGCTGGTGCGCCGCCGCGTGGCCGGCATGGCCGACTGGGACCCGGCGTACTACGGCCTGCCGATCAACCAGGGCGACATGCACGCCACCTACCTGGCCTTCTCGGTGATTTTCCTGCTCGGCCAGCGCCTGCTCGGCGTCCCGTTGTCGCGCCGCGACGGCGCGGCGATCACCCACCTCTGGCGTTACATCGCCTGGCTGATGGGGGTCGACGAGCGCTGGCTGCACGCCGAGGAAAACCAGGCGCGGCGCGCGCTCTACCATAACCTGCTGTCCCAGGCGCCGGCGGACGCCAGCAGCCGCCAACTGGGCGCCGCGCTGATCGACGAACCGCTGCAGCGCCACTACGCCAACCTGCCGTGGCTGCGCGGGCGGCTGAACCGCGCGATCCACCTGAGCATCGCGCGCACCTTCATCAGCCGCGCGGGCATGCAGGCGCTGGGCCTGCCGGGCGGGATACTGCCCTGGTACCCGCTGCTCAGCGGACCGCCGCGTTTCGCCTGGCACTGCCTGTTGCGCTGCCTGCCAGGCGGGCGCGACATGCTGATACGGCGCGGCCTGCGCCAGCAGGAAGCCTATCTGCAGACCCTGTTCGGCAAGGACCATCCGCGCCTGAGCGACGCGCCCGGGGTGCCGCAGGCCTGAGCCGGCGGCCGGCATTTGCTCAGGGGCCGCGGCTCTGCTAGTGTCGCGGCGGTTCCAACCGCCGCCAGAGAATGCCCGCCATGGCCCGTAAAAAAGCCGCGCTCGACTTCGAGCAGTCCCTCACCGACCTGCAGAACCTGGTCGAACGCCTGGAAAGCGGCGAGCTGTCGCTGGAAGACTCGCTGACCGCCTTCGAACAGGGCATCCGCCTGACCCGCGATTGCCAGGCCGCCCTGAGCCAGGCCGAACAGAAGGTGCAGATCCTCCTCGAGCGCGACGGCGAACTGGAGGAAGCCCCCTTCGACGCGGACCGACCGGCATGATCGAGGCCTACCAGGCACAGTGCCAACGCCGCGTCGATGCGGCCCTGGAAAACCTGCTGCAGGCCCCGCGCGGCGAACTGCAACGGCTGTACCAGGCCATGCGCTACAGCGTGATCAACGGCGGCAAGCGGGTCCGCCCGCTGCTGGTCTACGCCGCCTGCGAAGCCCTCGGCGGCGACCCCGCGCGGGCCGATGGCGCGGCCTGCGCGGTCGAGCTGATCCACGCCTACTCGCTGGTGCACGACGACCTGCCGGCGATGGACGACGACGACCTGCGCCGCGGCCAACCCACCACCCACAAGGCCTTCGACGAGGCCAGCGCGATCCTCGCCGGCGACGGCCTGCAGAGCCTGGCCTTCGAAGTGCTCGCCGACGCCCGGCGCAACCCGCATGACGCCGAGCTGCGCCTGGCGATGATCGACTGCCTGGCGCGCGCCGCCGGCCCGGCCGGGATGGTCGGCGGCCAGGCCATCGACCTCGGCTCGGTCGGCCACAGCCTCGACCAGGCGGCGCTGGAAACCATGCACCGCTACAAGACCGGCGCGCTGATCGAAGCCAGCGTGCGTCTCGGCGCCCTGGCCAGCGACGGCGCCGACGAGCGCACGCTGAGGGCCCTGCACGTCTACGCCCAGGCCATCGGCCTGGCCTTCCAGGTGCAGGACGACATCCTCGACGTGGAAAGCGACACCGCCACCCTGGGCAAGACCCAGGGCAAAGATGAGGCCAACCACAAGCCGACCTACCCGGCGCTGCTCGGCCTCGAGGCGGCCAAGGCCTATGCCCTGGAACTGCGCGACCAGGCGCTGCACGCCCTGCGTCCGTTCGACGAAGCCGCCGAACCGCTGCGCGAGCTGGCCCGCTATATCGTCGCGCGCCAGCACTAGCAGGCTGTCGGGTTCAACGCTCTTGTAACCTGGATGAAATCCGGGCTACCCCAGCGTAACGATCATCACCCAGGCAAATACCCGCACGTTCGTCTCGCCGCGGCTTGGTTTACCCGGCCCGGCGAGCGCCTAAGATGGCTTCCAGAACAAGAACATCTGGAGTCGCCATGCCCTTTTCCGCGCTGTTGATCGCCAACCGTGGCGAGATCGCCATCCGTATCGCCCGTGCCGCCCATGAGCTGGGCATCCGCTCGGTGGCGGTGTTCGCCGCGGACGACGCCGCATCCCTGCACCTGCGCAAGGCCGACCGCGCCGTCGCCCTCGAGGGCCGTGGCGTGCCGGCCTACCTGGACATGGACCAGCTGATCGCCATCGCCCGGGCCGAGGGCTGCCAGGCGATCCATCCGGGCTACGGCTTCCTCGCCGAGAACGCCGAGTTCGCCCGCCGCTGCCAGGCCGCCGGCCTGGTGTTCGTCGGTCCCAGCGCCGAGGTGCTGGCGCTGTTCGGCGACAAGGCCGCCGCCCGCGCGCTGGCCGAACGCTGCGACGTGCCGCTGGTGGCCGGGATCAACCGCGCGGTGAGCCTGGACGAGGCCCGCGAGTTCTGCGCCGCACATGGCGCGGTGATGCTCAAGGCCCTGGCCGGCGGCGGCGGCCGCGGCATGCGTGCGGTATTCGCCGAGGCCGAGCTGGAGCAGGCCTTCGCCCGCTGCCAGTCGGAAGCCCGCGCCGCCTTCGGCAGTGACGCGCTGTACGTCGAGCAACTGCTGGGCAACGCCCGGCATATCGAGATCCAGGTGCTCGGCGACGGCAGCGGCGCGGTCAGCCACCTGTGGGAGCGCGACTGCAGCCTGCAACGGCGCCAGCAGAAGCTGCTGGAAATCGCCCCCAGCCCGGACCTGCCGCCCGCCAGCCGCGAGCGGATGATCGCCGCCGCGCTGAAGCTGGCCGCCGCGGTGCGCTACCAGGGCCTCGGCACCTTCGAGTTCCTCGTGCAAGACGATGCCTTCTACTTTATGGAGGCCAACCCGCGCATCCAGGTCGAGCACACGGTCACCGAGCAGGTCACCGGGGTCGACCTGTTGCAGACCCAGTTGCAGCTGGCCGCCGGTCACAGCCTGGCCCAGCTCGGCCTGCTGCAGCCGCCGGCGCTCAATGGCTGCGCCGTGCAGCTGCGGATCAACCTGGAGAGCCTGGGCGGCGACGGCAGCCCCCAGCCGGCCTTCGGCACCTTGAACGCCTACGAGCCGCCCAGCGGCCCCGGCCTGCGCGTCGACGGCTACGGCTACGCCGGTTATACGGTCAGCCCCAGCTACGACTCGCTGCTGGCCAAGCTGATCGCCCACGCCCCGGACTATCCGGCCGCGCTGCGGCGTGCCTACCGCGCGCTGTGCGAGTTCCGCCTGGAAGGCGTGGCGAGCAACCTGCACCTGCTGCAGAACCTGCTGCGCCTGCCGGAGGTGGCGGCCAACCGGGTCGACACGCGCTTCGTCGAAAACCAGCTGGAGCGCCTGCTGGCGCCGCAGCAGCAGGCCCATGCACATCTGTATTTCGCCGCTCGCCCGGCGCCAACCGAGCGCGCCCAGCAGGCGCTCGATGCGCCGCCCGGCAGCGTCGCGCTGAACGCGCCGAGCAGCGGCGTGCTGGTGTGCCTGGAGGTCACCGAGGGCGATGCCGTGGCGCTCGGCCAGGACATCGCCGTGCTCGAGGCGATGAAGATGGAGTTGGTGGTCAAGGCCAGCCACAGCGGCATCGTCCGCGCCCTCGCCGTGCAGCCCGGCAGCGCGGTCGGCGAAGGCCAGCCGCTGCTGTTCATCGAGCCGGCCGAGGTCGACGGCGAGCAGGCCCAGAGCGAGCAGAGCCTGGACCTCGAGCATATCCGCGCCGATCTCGCCGAAGTGCGCGAACGCCACGCCCTGACCGGCGACCAGCGCCGCCCGCTGGCCGTGGCCAAGCGGCGCAAGACCGGCCAGCGCACGGCGCGCGAGAACCTCGCCGACCTGCTGGATGACGGCAGCTTCAGCGAATACGGCGCCCTGGCCCTGGCCGCCCAGCGTCGCCGCCGTTCGCCCGAAGAACTGCTGCAGCTGAGCCCCGCCGATGGCCTGGTGGCCGGCATCGGCACGGTCAACGCCGGACTGTTCGGCAGCCAGGCGGCACGCTGCATGGCGCTGGCCTACGACTACACGGTGTTCGCCGGCACCCAGGGGGTGATCAACCACAAGAAGACCGACCGCATGCTCGGCCTGGCCGAGCAATGGCGCCTGCCGCTGGTGCTGTTCGCCGAAGGCGGTGGCGGCCGGCCGGGCGACAGCGATTTCGTCGGCGTCGCCGGGCTGGACTGCCACACCTTCGTCGGCATGGCCAGGCTGTCCGGGCTGGTGCCGCTGGTCGGGGTGGTCTCCGGGCGCTGCTTCGCCGGCAACGCCGCCCTGCTCGGCTGCTGCGATGTGATCATCGCTACGGAGAACGCGACCATCGGCATGGCCGGCCCGGCGATGATCGAAGGCGGCGGCCTCGGCCGCTTCAGCGCGGAACAGGTCGGCCCGGTCAGCGTGCAGGGGCCGAACGGGGTGATCGACGTACGGGTGAAGGATGAAGCCGAGGCGGTGCGGGTGGCCAGGCAATACCTGGGCTACTTCCAGGGGCCGTTGGCCGACTGGCAGTGCGCCGACCAGCGCGAGCTGCGCCACTCGATCCCGGAAAATCGCCTGCGCGTCTACGACATCCGCCGGCTCATCGCCACCCTCGCCGATACGGACTCGGTGCTGGAGCTGCGCCGCGAGTTCGCCCCGGGGCTGATCACCGCCCTGGTGCGCATCGAAGGCCAGCCGTTCGGCCTGCTGGCCAACAATCCCATGCACCTGGGCGGCGCCATCGATGCGCCGGCCGGCGACAAGGCCGCGCGCTTCATGCAGCTGTGCGATGCCTTCGACCTGCCGATGGTCTCCCTCTGCGATACACCCGGCTTCATGGTCGGGCCGGAGGCGGAGAAGCAGGCCACGGTGCGCCACGTGTCGCGCCTGTTCGTCGCCGCCGCCAGCCTCACGGTGCCGTTCTTCAGCGTGGTGCTGCGCAAGGGCTACGGCCTCGGCGCCCAGGCCATGGCCGCCGGCAGCTTCCACTCGCCGCTGCTGACCATCGCCTGGCCCAGCGCCGAATTCGGCGCCATGGGCCTGGAGGGCGCGGTGCGCCTGGGTTTCGCCAAGGAGCTGGCGGCCGTGGAGGAACCGACGGAACGCCAGCAACTGTTCGACCACCTGGTGGCCGAGGCCTACCAGAGCGGCAAGGCCAGCAACATGGCCAGCTACCTGGAGATCGACGCGGTGATCGACCCGCAGGAGACCCGCGCCTGGCTGCTGCGCGGGCTGAACGCGGCGCCCAAGCCGGCGCCGCGCGCGGGCAGGAAGCGCTGCGTCGATAGCTGGTAGTCCTGGCTCTGCGTAGGAGCGGCGGGACGCCCAGTCCCATGGCCGCGACGGCTCAACCGGTAAACGGCATCGCGGGCATGGCCCGCTGCTACGCATAGGTTCCACGGACGCCACAGCTTGTTTGGGCAGTTTCCGGTGCTTCGGGTAAACTGCCGCATCTTTTACGCCTATAACGATCCGCCTGATGCCGACGACCTTCCATGAGATTCCCCGCACGCGCCCGCTGACGCCCCTGCTCGACCGCGCGAACACGCCGGATGAGCTGCGCCGGCTGGGCGAAGCGGAACTGGAGACCCTGGCCAACGAGCTGCGCCAGTACCTGCTCTACACGGTCGGCCAGACCGGCGGGCATTTCGGCGCCGGCCTCGGGGTGATCGAGCTGACCGTGGCCCTGCATTACGTCTTCGACACCCCGGACGACCGCCTGCTGTGGGACGTCGGCCACCAGGCCTACCCGCACAAGATCCTCACCGGCCGCCGCGAGCGCATGGCCAGCCTGCGCCAGAAGGACGGCATCGCCGCCTTCCCGCGCCGCTCGGAAAGCGAGTACGACACCTTCGGCGTCGGCCACTCCAGCACCAGCATCAGCGCCGCCCTCGGCATGGCCATCGCTGCCCGCCTGCAGGGCAGCAAACGCAAGGCGGTGGCGGTGATCGGCGACGGCGCGCTGACCGCCGGCATGGCCTTCGAGGCGCTCAACCATGCCTCCGACGTCAACGCCAACATGCTGGTGATCCTCAACGACAACGACATGTCGATCTCCAAGAACGTCGGCGGCCTGTCCAACTACCTGGCCAAGATCCTCTCCAGCCGCACCTACGCGAGCATGCGCGAGGGCAGCAAGAAGGTGCTGTCGCGCCTGCCCGGCGCCTGGGAGATCGCGCGCAAGACCGAGGAGCACGCCAAGGGCATGCTGGTACCCGGCACCCTGTTCGAGGAACTCGGCTGGAACTACATCGGCCCGATCGACGGCCACGACCTGCCGACCCTGCTCGCCACCCTGCGCAACATGCGCGACCTGGAAGGCCCGCAGTTCCTCCACGTGATCACCCAGAAAGGCAAGGGCTTCGCCCCCGCCGAAGCCGACCCGATCGGCTACCACGCGATCACCAAGCTGGAGCCGCTCAAGGCCGATGCCGCGCCGCTCGCCAGCCAGAAGCGGGCCGCCGGGCCGAAATACTCCAACGTGTTCGGCCAGTGGCTGTGCGACATGGCGGCGCAGGACAAGCGCCTGGTCGGCATCACCCCGGCGATGAAGGAGGGCTCCGACCTGGTGGCCTTCAGCGAGCGCTACCCCGAGCGCTATTTCGACGTGGCGATCGCCGAGCAGCACGCGGTGACCCTGGCCGCCGGCATGGCCTGCGAAGGCGTCAAACCGGTGGTGGCGATCTACTCGACCTTCCTCCAGCGCGCCTACGACCAGCTGATCCACGACGTCGCGGTGCAGCATCTCGACGTATTGTTCGCCATCGACCGCGCCGGCCTGGTCGGCGAAGACGGCCCGACCCACGCCGGCAGCTTCGACCTGTCCTACCTGCGCTGCATCCCCGGCATGCTGCTGATGACCCCCAGCGACGAGAACGAACTACGCCGCATGCTGACCACCGGCTACCTGTTCGACGGTCCGGCGGCGGTGCGCTACCCGCGCGGCAGTGGGCCGAATGCCGCCATCGAACCCGGCCTGCAGCCGCTGGAGATCGGCAAGGGCGTGATCCGCCGCCCGGGCTCAAAGGTCGCCCTGCTGGTGTTCGGCGTGCAACTGGCCGAGGCGCTGCAAGTGGCCGAGAAACTGGATGCCACGGTGGTCGATATGCGCTTCGTCAAACCGCTGGACGAAGCGCTGGTGCGCGACCTGGCGGCCGACCATGCGCTACTGGTGAGCATCGAGGAGAACAGCGTGATGGGCGGAGCCGGCAGTGCGCTCGGCGAGTTCCTCGCCCGCGAGAACCTCCTCAAGCCGCTGCTGCAGCTGGGCCTGCCCGACTACTACGTCGAGCACGCCAAGCCGGCGCAGATGCTCGCCGAGTGCGGCCTGGACGTAGCCGGCATCGAGGCGGCGGTGCGCCAGCGGCTGGAGACGATCCAAGCGTAGGAGCGGGGACTCGGCGTCCCCGCCGCTCCTACGCTGCAATCTGATTTGTGTGTTACCCCGCCGTAGCTTATGGTGCGCGGCGTTTTACTTGTCCGAGGTCGCCGACAGCCGCGAGGCCCAGGCGTGAAAAGGGAAGCAGGTGCGTCGCTGTCGACTCGACAGCCACCAGGCCTGCGCTGCCCCCGCAACGGTAACCGACCGCGCTCAGCGCACGCTTTCCCGATACGCCACTGGGTTCGCCTGGGAAGGCGGGAAAGCGCCAGTCGGCAGCCCGGAGACCTGCCTCGGCGCAATCTGACTGGTGTTGCGGAGGGCATCACCGTCAAGCGCTGGCTATCGCCTCCTTGCCCGGTGCTTGTCCCTGCCCTCCTCGAAAGTTTTCTGTCTTTTGAGGATATACCGATGAAATTGTCCCGAATTGCCCTGGCTGTGGCGCTGCTGCCGCTGGCTGCTCATGCTGATCAGGCCAGCAGCCACGCCGACTCACTCGAATTGCAGCCGTTGATCGTGACCTCCGGGCGGCATGCCGAACCGGTCCAGCAGGCGACAGCTGCAACCACGGTGTTTACCCGCAAGGACATCGAGCGCCTGCAAGTACGCAGCGTGGCAGAGCTACTCGAACGCGTCCCTGGCGTCAGCGTCAGCCGTACCGGCGGCGCGGGTAGCCAGACCGGCCTGTTCATGCGCGGCACCTCGACCGCACAAACCCTGGTACTGGTAGACGGCCAACGTATTGCCGCCGCCTCCAGTGGCACCAGCAGCCTGGAGTTTCTCAGGCCGGAGCAGATCGAGCGGGTCGAAGTGGTGCGTGGCGCGCGCTCGGCGCTCTATGGCTCGGATGCCATCGGTGGGGTTGTGCAGATCTTCACCCGCCAAGGCAGCGGCGACGGACTCAAGCCCTACGTTCGCCTTGGCGCCGGCAGCAACCAGACCTTCGAGCGCAGCCTTGGCTTGTCCGGCGGCGACGCGCAAACCCGCTTCAACCTGGGGGCCGCACTCGATGAAACCCAGGGTATCGACGCCACACGTGACAACTTCGGTGCCAACGGCGATGACGATGCCTACCGCAATCAGTCGCTGAGCCTGAACGTCTCGCATCGTTTCAATGACGACCTGAAGATCGGCTTCAGCGCCCTCGACCAGCGAGGTCAGGCCGAGTTCGAGGACATCTTCAGCACCTCGCTGCCTACCACGGATTTCCAGCTCAGCAGCCTGTCCAGCTTCATCGATACCAACCTCAGCGAGGTCTGGAATAGCCGCCTGGAAATCGGCCACAGCGAAGACAAGCGCGACACCGGCAACGATCAACCACAAGCCAGCGCCGACTCGTTCTACAGCTTCAACACCTACCGCGACTCGGCCAACTGGGTGAATACCCTGACCCTCAATGACCGCCATCAAGTGCTGCTGGGTGCCGACTGGTACGAGGATCGCCTGCATAGCGACACGGACTTCGTCGAGGACTCGCGCTGGAACCAGGCGGCCTTTATTCAGCATCGCTACAACGCGGAACATTTCTCGACCGAACTGGGCCTGCGCCATGACAAGAACCAGCAGTTCGGCAGTGAGAACAGCTGGAACGCCGCGCTGAGCGTACCGTTCAACGCCGACAACGACCTGATACTGTCCTACAGCGAAGGCTTCCGGGCGCCGACCTTCAACGATCTGTACTACCCGGATTTCTGTTTCAGCGGCTTTTGCTTCCCTAGCGCCAACCCGGATCTCAAGCCGGAAACGTCCAAAAGCTACGAAGCCCAATGGCGCAGCCGCTACAGCGAAACCGGCGCGCTGGAACTATCGCTGTACCGTATCGATCTGCAAGACGCGATTGTTCTCGACCAGAATTTCATTCCGCAGAACGTCCAGACCGCTCGCATACATGGCTTCGAGGCTGCGCTCAAACAGGAGCTGCTCGGCTGGCAGAGCAGCCTGGCACTCGCCTTGATCGACCCGCGGGATCGCGACAATGGCCACACCCTCGCACGCCGCGCCAAGCGCACGCTGAGCCTGGACCTGGATCGCCAGTTCGGTGAGTTTGCTGTCGGCACCAGTTGGCGCGCAGTCAGTGGTCGCTATGACGATGCCGACAACTCCAGAGAGCTGGGTGGTTACGGCCTGCTCAGCCTGCGCGGCAAATGGCAAGCCAGCCAGGAAGTGGCCTTCGACCTGAAACTGAACAACCTCTTCGACAAGGACTATGCCGAAGCGACCTACAGCACAACCAACGGACGCTTCGGCTACAACACCGAAGGCCGCACCGCGCTGTTTGCCGTGACCTGGACACCTCAGCTTTGAGGCGCTACCTGCAGGGTGGGCTTCAGCCCACCACCAGCCTATCGGTGGGCTGAAGCGGATTGCCGCCCAGCGGATTGCCGCCCAGCGGATCGCCGCCCGACGGAGCGCCGCCCGGTCCACCCTACGCGACCGCTTCGTATGGGAGCGGACTTGTCCGCGATGCTTTTCGCGGGCGCGCGCTATCGCGGGCATGGGCTAGGCGCCCCCGCCGCTCCTACGAAATGCCCGAGAACGTAGCCCGGATGAAATCCGGGGATTCGCTGAAGTGGCTGAAGACCGTTCCCGGGTTGCATCCGGGCAACGGCGCTGCGCACGGCGGAGATACCTGCAGGTGCGCGCGGCCTAACGTGCCCCGGCCAGCCGCTCGCAGAGCTTCTCGGTGGCCGCCAGCATCTGGAAACTCGGCCGTTCCAGGCCCAGGTCCGGCACCGGCCACAGCTGCTCGCGCTGCACCGCGGCGAGATCCGGCCAGCGGCGCCAGGCCTCCAGCTGCGCGCCGCTGCCGGCGAGGATCACCTCGGGGTCGCGCTGCAGCACCGCCTCGACGCTGACCTGCGGCGCCGGCAGGTCGAGGTCGGCGAAGACGCTGGCGGCGCCGCAGACGCGCAGGGCATCGCTGATGATCTGCCGGCCGCCGACGGTGTACAGCGGCTTGTCCCAGATCTGGTAGAACACCCGCAGCGGCCGCTCGCGCCGGTAGCGCGCGCTCAGCTCGGCCAGGCCTTCGCCGAAGCGTTGGCGCAGCCGCCGGCCCTGCTCGGCCCGGCCGATGCGCGTGCCGATCTCGGCGAACTGTTCGGCCAGGTTGGCCAGGCTGCGCGGTTCGGCAACCAGCAGGGGGATGCCGAATGCCTGCAGTTGCTGGCGCTGCGCCGGGCCTATGCTGTCGGGCCAGAGCAGCACCAGGTCGGGCTGCAGCTGGAGCAGGCTTTCCATTTCCAACTGGCCGTAGCGCCCCACCGAAGGCAGGTGGGCCAGGGCCGGCGGCCGCTCGCCGCCGTCGAGCACGCCGACCAGCAGCTCGGCGGCGTCCAACTCCACGACGATTTCACTCAGGGAAGGTGCCAGGCTGACCACCCGCTCGGCCGCCAGTGCCGGCCAGGCCAGCAACGCGAGCAGGCAGGCGCCGAGACGGATCATCGGCCGAGTTGGCGGGGAATACGGTAGAGGTAGAGCAGGACGACGCTGGACAGCGCCAGGAGCAGCAGCGGAATCGCCTCCAGCCCGGCGAACACCGCGCAGGCGGCGATCCAGGCCGGCAGGCCGGCGCCGAGAAAAGCCAGGCGCCGACGGTTGGCCAACGCCAGCCAGGCGGCCGGCTCCTGCTCACTGTCGAGGGCCTTTTCGGTGGCGATCAACGCGCGCTTGTAGGCGTGGAACAGCGGCAGGCTGACGAACATCGCCGCCAGGCCGGCGATGAACAGGGGCATGGCCAGCACGCTCAGCGGCCGCTCGGCGCCGAACAGCAGGTTGAGCAGCAACAGCGGCGCTAGGGTCAGGGCCAACTGGCGCCACCAGGCCAGTGCCAGCCGCCGCCGTACTTCGCCGCGGGTCACAGGCTTTCCTCGACCTCGCCCTGATGCAGGCTGCCGAGCATGTGCCCGAGCTTGCCGGCCTTGGTCGCCAGGTACTTCTTGTTGTGCGGGTTATGGTCGATCTGCAGCGGCACCCGGGTAGCCACGTTGATCCCCATGTCGCCCAGGGCCTTGACCTTGCGCGGATTGTTGGTCATCAGCTTGAGCGAGCGGATGCCCAGGTGCTCGAGCATCGGCCGGCAGATCGCGTAGTCGCGCTGGTCGGCGCCGAAGCCCAGCAGTTCGTTGGCTTCCACCGTATCGGCGCCGCCATCCTGCAGCTCGTAGGCGCGGATCTTGTTCAGCAGACCGATGCCGCGGCCTTCCTGGCGCAGGTAGAGCAACACGCCGCGGCCTTCGGCGGCGATCGCCCGCAACGCCGCCTCGAGCTGGAAGCCGCAGTCGCAGCGCAGGCTGAACAGTGCATCGCCGGTCAGGCATTCGGAGTGCAAACGCCCCAGCACCGGCTCGCCATCGGCTACATCACCGAAGGTCAGCGCGACATGTTCCTTGCCGGTGGCCGTTTCGAGAAAGCCATGCATGGTGAACACGCCAAACGGCGTAGGCAGTTGGGAGGCGGCGACGAACACGACAGACACCGGATGCTCCTAGATAGATAAGGGCGGAAATACGAGGTCGGCATTGTAACAGCAGCCCCCGCCGGCGGGTCAGCCTGAATTGCCGATGATAAGGATCGAACAGGCGGATGGCCGCATCGTCAATGCTTGGATTCCAGCACCAGCAGGTCCTGCTCGACGCGCCAGCCGACCCGGCTGAGAAAGCTCATGCCGAGCAGCGCTTCGGTCGGCGAGCTGCCCTCGAGCACCACGGCCTCGACCCCCAGCACTTCCAGGTCGCCGACCTTGACGCTGTTGAGACTGACCCGCCAGCCGCGCACCGTGCCACTGGCGGTGCTGACCTGCAGCGGCCGACCGGCCACCCGGTAGTCGATACCCAGGCGCCTGGCCTGGCCATCGTTGAGCGCGACCGAGGAGGCGCCGGTGTCGACCAGGAACTGCAGCGGATGCCCGTTCACCGAGCCGGCGACCCAGTAATGGCCGCCGCTGCCCTTGGCGATGCTCAACTGGCGCTTGCTCGGCTCGGCGAACCCTTCGCTGTACTCGCGACTGAGGCCATAGGCGCGCTCGACGCCGTCCACCCGCAACACCGCGCCGCGGCTGTCGGCGCTGACCACCAGCACGCCGCCCGGGCCGGTCTGGCCGACCTTCACCAGCTTGCGCTGGCCGTCGACATTGAGTACCGCGGCACCGGGAAACAGCCCGACCACCCGCACCTGGGGCGCAGCCCAGGCCAGGCCGGCTAGCGCCAGCAGCGTCCCGGCCCAGAGCATCTTCAGTCCTTGCATCGCGTACTCCTCAATCGAAGGGATAGGGCTGCCGCCAGCGGGCGAACAGCGGCCGCAAGCTGCCACGCTCGACCAGCAGGCGCATGCGCCGATCGTACAACCGGGCCAAGGCCCGGCCACGCGGGTTGTCGGCGAAGCCCAGGTACACCGGCAGGCGCGTCAGCTCGGTGACCCGGTAGCGGGTCGGATCGGCGGCGCCAGCGAGCACTTCGTCGACCTCGCTGCGCGCATCGATATAGAAATCCGCGTGAGCATAATCGAGCATGGTCAGGGTACCGCTACGGCGCTGGATTTCCCGGTAATGCCGCAGGTTCGGCAAGTAGCGCTGGTACTCATAGCCGCGCATCCATACCAGGCGATAGTCGCCCAGGGTGTCCAGGCGCGGCGCCGCTTGCTCGGCCAGTCCCAGGGCACTGATCCGATCGGTATCGTAATGCCAGCGCGGATAGAGCACGCCCCGGTCGACCTCGTTGCGGTAGGAGCCGACCCAGGCATCCGCGTCGCCGCGCTGTACCAGGCCGATGGAGCGGGTATAGGGCACGCTCTGGATCAGCAGTTCGACCCCCGCGGGCTCGAACACCTGGCGCAGGATATCCCAGCCCAGACCGCTGCCATCGGCCTGGGTATAGTCATCCCAGACCTCGCTGGCCAGACGGATTTGCTGCGGCGCCGCCGGCTCGGCCTCTACGCCGGAGCAGGCCGACACGCCAAGCAGTATCGCCAGCCACCCAGCGCCCAGCGTCGACACTAGAAATCCAGCCCTGCCGCCAGGCCATTGGCCCAGCCCCAGATCAGCAATTGCATGGACAGCCAGGCGAACACGCCGGCCAGCACATCGTCGAGCATGATGCCGACGCCGCCGTGCACGTGCCGGTCGATCCAGCGGATCGGCCAGGGCTTGAGGATGTCGAACAGGCGGAACATCAGGAAGCCCAGCAGCAACCAGCCCCAGCCTTCCGGCACCAGCCAGAGGGTGATCCACATGCCGACCATTTCGTCCCAGACGATGCCTTCGTGGTCATGCACGCGCAGGTCTTCGGCGACCTTGCCGCACAACCAGAAGCCGAACAGCATGGTGATGCCGAGCATCGACCAGTAGCCCCAGTCCGGCAGCAGCTGCCACAGCGGAATGAACGGCAGCGCCACCAGCGAGCCCCAGGTACCCGGCGCCTTCGGCAGGGTGCCGGAGCCGAAGCCGAAGGCCAGGAAATGCCACGGATTGCGCCATACCGACGGCGGCACTCTTAGCGATTCAGTCACCATTACTCCCGAAATGCTGAAAGCCCCGCACCGGCGGCGTGATGTCCTGCCCCTGCTCGTCCAGCAGCCGTACGCCCCGGCCGGCCTCGACCCGGCCGATGACCTGCAGCGGCCAGCCGGCGGCCTGCAAGCCCGGCAGATGCTCGGCCGGCAGGGTGAAGGCCAGCAGGTAGTCGTCGCCCCCGCTCAGCGCACAGTCGCGCGCCGCCCGCTCGCAGAGCAGGGCGCGCAGGGCGTCCGACAGCGGCAGGCGGGCCTGCTCGACCAGCAGCGCCACGCCCGAGGCGGCGGCGATGTGGCCGCAGTCGGCCAGCAGTCCGTCGGAGATGTCCAGCGCCGCCGTGGCCTTGCCGCGCAGCGCCTGACCGAGGGCCAGTTGCGGCTGCGGCGACCAGTAGCGCGCCAGCAGCGGCTCGGCGATGGCCGCCGCGGCCTGGCGCTGGCCGAGCACTAGCGCCAGGGCACCGGCCGCATCGCCCAGGCAGCCGCCGACGCACAGCAGATCGCCGACCTGCGCGCCACTGCGGGTCAGCGCCTGCCCGGCCGGCAGCCGGCCGAACACGCTGAGGGTCAGGGTCAAGGGCCCGCGGGAAGTGTCGCCGCCGATCAAGCGCACGCCGCACGCCTGCGCCATCCGGTCGAGGCCAGCGGCGAAGGCTTGCAGCCAGGCCGGTTCGGCGCCGGGCATGGTCAACGCCAGGGTGAAGCCGATGGGCGTCGCGCCCATGCCGGCCAGGTCGCTGACCGCCACGCCCAACGCGCGCTGGCCGAGCAGGAAAGGCTCGGCGCCGTCGGGAAAATGCACCCCGACGACCAGGGTGTCGGTGGACACCGCCAGTTGCTCGCCGGCCGGCAGTTCCAGTAGCGCGCAGTCATCGCCAATGCCCAGGACCACCCCTTCGCCAGTCCGCGCACAGGCGGCGGCGGCGAAGTAGCGCCGGATCAGCTCGAACTCACCCAAGGGAGATAACACCAAAAAAGTTAACAGACCGTTGAAAAGCGTAGCGAGCGACGGCTAGGCAAGGCGCAACGACCAGCGGGAGTAACAGCCAGAGGCTGGCCCGAAGGGGGAGCGCCAGCGAATCAATCAGGCGAAGACGCGGAGTGTACAAGTTGTACATGAGCAGTACTCGCTTCACTCGCCCATACGGGCCGCACTGAAGTGCGTTAGCAGCAAGCTGCTTGCTGAGCCTGATTTCAACGCCGCATAGCCGAGCGCAGTAGCTTTTCAAGGGTCTGTCAGCGCTTGTGAGCGCGGACTTCGTCCGCCCGCAAACGCGGCGCCAGCTTGTCCAGCACGCCGTTGACGAACTTGTGCCCGTCGGTGGCGCCGAACACCTTGGCCAGCTCGATGCCTTCGTTGATCACCACGCGATAGGGGATGTCCAGGCGGTTCTTCAGCTCGTAGGTCGACAGCCGCAGGATCGCCAGCTCGACCGGGTCGATTTCCGCCAGGGGGCGATCCAGCAACGGCTCGAAGGCACCGTCGATCTCGGTTTTCTGCCGCGGCACGCCATGCAGGATCTCGTGGAAATAGGCGCCGTCGACCTGGCTGAAGTCGTTGTCCACGCGAAACTGCGCTTCGATCTCGTTCAACTGCTGGCCGGCCATGTGCCAGGAGTACAGCGCCTGCATGGCCAGTGTGCGCGCCTGCCGGCGCGCCAGGGTCTTGCCGCTCGGCGCTTTCGGGCCTTTCGGCTGCTGCGGCGTCTGGCCGTTGCTGTGGTTCTGGCTCACTTGGCCTCCAACTGCGCCAGCAGGCTGACCATTTCCAGGGCCGACAGCGCGGCTTCGGCGCCCTTGTTGCCGGCCTTGGTGCCGGAACGCTCGATGGCCTGCTCGATGGAGTCGACGGTCAGCACGCCGAAGGCCACCGGCACGCCGAATTCCATGGAGACCTGGGCCAGGCCCTTGGTGCATTCACCGGCGACGTATTCGAAATGCGGGGTGCCGCCGCGGATCACCGCGCCGAGGGCGATGATCGCGTCGTATTCGCTGCGCTGGGCGATTTTCTGCGCCACCAACGGAATCTCGAAGGCACCCGGCGCGCGGATGATGGTGATCGCGCTTTCGCTCACACCGTGGCGCACCAGGGTATCGACGGCGCCGCTTACCAGGCTTTCGACGACGAAGCTGTTGAAGCGGCCGACCACCAGGGCGAAGCGGCCTTTGGGGGCGATGAAGGTACCTTCGATGGTCTTCAGGGTCATAGACGAATTCTCACAGGGTTTAAAGAGCCGGGGCATGCAGCGGCACGCCCCGAAAATAAAAATGCCTTCCCAAGACAGCGTGCGGCCTGCGGCCGTACTTCATGGGTTATTCGGAGGGCAGGTATTCTACAACCTCCAGGTCGAAACCGGATATTGCGTTGAACTTCATCGGCGAACTCATCAGGCGCATCTTGCGCACGCCGAGGTCGCGGAGGATCTGCGAGCCGGCGCCGACGGTGCTGTAGGTGGTCGGGTTGGCGACCTTGTGCTCGTGGCCCAGCTGCCGCTCCAGGTGTGCCAGCAGGTCCGGTCCGGTCAGCGGGTTGCCGAGCAGCAGCACCACGCCGCTGCCGGCCTCGGCCACCTTGGCCATGGCCGCACGCAGGCTCCAGCGCCCCTCCTGCTTGACCATGAACAGGTCGCGCAGCGGGTCCATGTTGTGCACCCGCACCAGGGTCGGCTGCTCCGCGCAGATGGTCCCCAGGGTCAGGGCCATGTGCACGTCGCCTTCCACCGCGTCGCGGTAGGTCACCAGGTTGAACTGGCCCAGCTCGCTGTCCAGGCTCTGCTCGCTGATGCGTTCGACGGTGCGCTCGTGGATCAGCCGGTAGTGGATTAGGTCGGCGATGGTGCCGATCTTGATCCCGTGTACGGCGGCGAATTCTTCCAGTTCCGGGCGCCGGGCCATGGTGCCGTCGTCGTTCATGATCTCGCAGATCACCCCGCTCGGCTCGAAGCCGCCCATGCGCGCCAGGTCGCAGGCCGCCTCGGTATGCCCGGCACGGGCCAGCACGCCGCCCGGCTGGGCCATCAGCGGGAAGATGTGGCCGGGGCTGACGATGTCGTCGGCCTTGGCGCTCCTGGCCGCGGCGGCCTGCACGGTGCGCGCGCGGTCGGCGGCGGAGATGCCGGTGGTGACCCCTTCGGCGGCCTCGATCGAGACGGTGAACTTGGTGCCGAAGCCGGAGCCGTTGCGCGGCGCCATCAGCGGCAGCTTGAGCAGCTCGCAACGCTCGCGGGTCATCGGCATGCAGATCAGGCCGCGGGCGAAACGCGCCATGAAGTTGATATGTTCGGCCGTCACGGATTCCGAGGCGATGATCAGGTCGCCTTCGTTCTCGCGGTCCTCGTCATCCATGAGGATGACCATCTTGCCGGCGCGGATGTCGTCGATCAGTTCTTCGATGCTGTTGAGTGCCATGCGGGCAGTTCCTTAATTCTTCAGGTAGCCGTGTTCGGCCAGAAAGCTTTCCGTCAGGCCCGAGGCCTTGGGTTCGGCGGCCCGGTCGCCGAGCAGCAGGCGTTCCAGGTAGCGCGCCAGCAGGTCGACCTCGAGATTGACCTGCCGTCCCGGGCGATAGCCGGCCATGATGGTCTCGGCCAGGGTGTGCGGCACTATGGTCAGCTCGAATTCGGCGCCGCTGACCGCATTCACCGTCAGGCTGGTGCCGTCGACGGTGATCGAGCCCTTGTGCGCGATGTACCTGGCCAGCTCGCGCGGCGCGCGGATCCTGAACTGCACGGCGCGGGCGTTGTCTTCGCGCGACAGCACCTCGCCGACGCCGTCGACATGGCCGCTGACCAGGTGACCGCCGAGGCGGCTGGTCGGCGTCAGGGCCTTTTCCAGGTTGACCGGGCTGCCGGGCTTGAGGTCGATGAAGGCGGTGCGCGCCAGGGTCTCGCGGCTGACGTCGGCCCAGAAGCCGTCGCCGGGCAATTCCACCGCAGTCAGGCACACGCCGTTGACCGCGATGCTGTCGCCGAGCTTGACGTCGGCGAGGTCGAGCTTGCCGGTGGCCACATGGACACGCACGTCGCCGCCCTTGGGACTCAACGCGCGGATGCTGCCGATGGCTTCGATTATGCCGGTGAACATGGGTCCTCCGGAGCTTGGCTGAAGGTGATGCTGAACAGCATGGACGAACTCCTGTTTTGGTCAAAACAGGGCAATGCCGATCGATAGGGATTTCACAGGCACGCACAGGGCGCCCGAGGAGGGAATCCCGCTCTCTCTTTATCCGGACTGTACCGTCGGCCCCGGAATCGCACCGGGTCTGCTGACCTTGCCGGCCGCCCGTTGAAGGAGGTTCGGCAAGCGCTCGCGGGCTAGATGCAGCGCATCATTACCGCCGGTGGGGAATCACACCCCGCCCTGAGAACGTTGCGGCCACCGCAGTGGCCGCGTTGCGTTTTACCACAATCGGCGCGCCGCTGCATGGCCGCGCGACAAGTCGTGCGAGCCCTTGGCCGATCTGTCGCATCCGCCAATGCCGGCGTCGCGGCGAGCAGGTCGGTGCGCCGCCCGCATCAGTCCGCGGGCAGCGCGATGATCCGCCAGTCGTCGCCGACCGCGCGCATCTCGACGATCTTCAGCGCCGGCGCCTCGGCCATCCGCGCCAATGGCAGCTCGAGCAGCGGCCGCGCCTCGGAGCCGAGAAACTTCGGCGCGACGAACAGCTGGTACTCGTCGACCAGTCCTTGCTGGGCGAAGGCCCCGGCCAGGCGCGGCCCGGCCTCGACCAGCACTTCGTTGGCGCCGCGCGCGGCCAGCTCGGCGAGCAACTGGCGCAGATCGACATGGCCGCCGTCACCCGGCAGTGCCAGCAGCTCGTGGCCTGCCGCCCGATAGCGCTCGCGCGCCGTAGCCGCGCAGCTCGCCACCAGCGCCGCACCGGCCTGGAAGAACGGCGCCGTCAGCGGCACCCGCAGGCGCCCGTCGACCAGCACGCGCAGCGCTGGCCGGTTCACGGCCAGGGCGGTCAATTCGGCATCCAGGCCCAGCTCGTCTGGGCGCACGGTCAGCCGCGCGTTATCGGCCAGCAGCGTATCGGCGCCGCTCAGCACCACGCTGGAACGGGCGCGCAGGCGCTGCACCGCGGCGCGCGCGGCCGGCCCGGTGATCCACTGGCTCTCGCCGCTGGCCATCGCCGTGCGGCCGTCCAGGCTCATCGCCAGCTTGACCCGGACGAAGGGCAGGCCCTGCTCCATGCGCTTGATGAAACCGGCGTTGAGTGCCCGCGCCTCGGCCTCCAGCACGCCGCTGTGCACCGCGATGCCGGCCTGCTGCAAGCGCGCCAGGCCGTCGCCGGCCACCTGCGGGTTGGGGTCCTGCATGGCCGCGACCACCCGCGCGACGCCCGCCTTGATCAAGGCATCGGCGCAGGGCGGGGTACGCCCGTGATGGCTGCAGGGTTCCAGGGTCACGTAGGCGGTGGCGCCGCATGCCTGCGCGCCGGCCTGGCGCAGGGCATGCACCTCGGCGTGCGGCTCGCCGGCGCGGACGTGCCAGCCTTCGCCGACGATCTGCCCGTCACGGACGACGACGCAGCCGACGCGCGGGTTCGGGTGGGTGGAATACAGGCCTTTGCGCGCCAGTTGCAGGGCGCGGGCCATGAAGCCGTGGTCGCCGCTCATCGCTGGTCTTTCGCCGGCTCGCGGGACAGCCGATCGATTTCCTCGCGGAATTCGTTGAGATCCTGGAAGCGCCGATAGACCGAGGCGAAGCGGATATAGGCGACCTCGTCGAGCTTCTGCAGCTCGCTCATCACCAGTTCGCCGAGCACCAGCGACTTGACCTCGCGCTCGCCGGTGGCGCGCAGCTTGTGCTTGATATGGGCTATCGCCGCCTCCAGCCGCTCGATGCTCACCGGACGTTTTTCCAGGGCACGCTGCATGCCGGCGCGCAGCTTGTCCTCGTCGAACGGCTGACGGCTGCCGTCCTGCTTGATCAGCCGCGGCATCACCAGTTCGGCGGTCTCGAAGGTGGTGAAGCGCTCGCCACAGGCCAGGCATTCGCGCCGGCGGCGCACCTGCTCGCCCTCGGCGACCAGGCGCGAGTCGATGACCTTGGTGTCGTTGGCAGCGCAGAACGGACAGTGCATAGAGGGGCAACCGCCTTGAACGGAAAGGCGCCATGGTAGCGCATCCCGCGGGCAAGACAAGCCGATGACTTTAGGGTATACAGGCGCGCCCCACAATGGAGGTGGGAAATGCCGCTAGCCCGTCAGGAACGGGCGCGGCCTCCTGCTACTCTTCCTGACACCGACTTCGATGGACACTGCCACGATGCGACCGCTCGCGCCGCTCGCCCTTGCTGGCTTGCTCGCGGCCTGCGCCGACGAACCCGTCGCGCCGCCCGCGCAAACGACCCAGCCGGTGCCCGCAACAACGCTCGAAACGGCGTCGGCGCCCGTGCCGGCGCACCTGCGCGAACTCAGCGGCAACCTGCTCGACATCCCCAGTGGCGCCGAGGTCGAGCTGGCCTTGCTGACGATCAACGAACGCGGCATACCGCAGGACCTGCTGGGCACCCTCCAGCTGCGCGGCAGCGGCGCGCCACTGCCCTTTCGCCTGGCCTTCGATCCCGCGTCGGTGGCCCGCGGCATCCGCGTCGAGTTGCGCGGCCGCGCCCATCTCGCCGGTCGACTGATCCTGCGCCTGCCGCCGCTGGCGATTCGCCACGCGGACAGTCAAAGCCTCGGCGAACTGCAGCTGGTACCGGCGCCATGAACGCGCCCGGCCACCTGCAAGCGGCGCTCAACGCCTTGCTCGGCGACGCCCGACTGCGCGCCGAGCCCCTGCCCGGCACCGCGCTGCAGCTCTGGCTGATCGATGCGGCGAACATGGACCGCGCCTTCAGCCCCGCGGAAACCCGGCGGATTCTCGAGGAACCGCCCTACTGGTGCTTCTGCTGGGCCAGCGGCCTGGTGCTGGCGCGCTGGCTGGCCGAACACCCCGAGTGGGTACGCGGCAAGCGCGTGCTGGATTTCGGCGCCGGCTCCGGGGTGGCGGCGCTCGCCGCGGCCAAGGCCGGCGCCCTGGAAGTGGTGGCCTGCGACCTCGACCCACTGGCGCTGCAAGCCTGCCGGGCGAATGCCGCGCTGAACGGGGTGACGCTGAACTACTCGGCGGACTTCTTCGCCGAAGCCGACCGCTTCGACCTGATCATAGTCGCCGACGTGCTCTACGACCGCGCCAACCTGCCGCTGCTCGACCAGTTCCTCAGCCGCGGCCGCCAGGCCCTGGTCGCCGACTCGCGGGTGCGCGACTTCCAGCATCCGCTGTACCGCCGCCTCGGCGTGCTGGACGCCTGCACCTGGCCGGACCTGGCCGAGCCCGCGGAGTTTCGCCGGGTCAGCCTGTACCACGCACAACGCCATTGAGGCGCGCCTTGTTTCCGCGATGACGCGCCCGCATTTATAGTCCTATGCACTTTGCCCCTTGCCGAGACCGACCATGAGCGACACCCCTTATATCTTCGACGTAGCCGGCGCCGCCAACTTCGAGCAGCTGGTGATCGAGAACTCCTTCCACAAGCCGGTGCTGGTGGACTTCTGGGCCGAGTGGTGCGCGCCGTGCAAGGCGCTGATGCCGCTGCTGGCGCAGATCGCCGAGGGCTATCGGGGCGAGCTGCTGCTGGCCAAGGTCGACTGCGATGCGCAACAGGACATAGTCGCGCGCTTCGGCATCCGCAGCCTGCCGACCGTGGTGCTGTTCAAGAACGGCCAGCCGGTCGATGGTTTCGCCGGCGCCCAGCCGGAGTCGGCAATCCGCGCCATGCTCCAGCCGCACGTCGCCGAGCCGCCGGCGCCGCAGGCCGACCTGCTGCAAAGCGCACAGACGCTGTTCACCGACGGGCGCATCGCCGACGCGGAGTACCAGCTCAAGCAGTTGCTCGGCGAAGACAACCAGAACGCCGCCGCGCTGATCCTCTACGCCCGCTGCCTGGCCGAGCGCGGCGAACTGGGCGAGGCACAGACCGTGCTCGACGCGGTGCCGGGCGACGAGCACAAGCAGGCCCTGGCCGGCGCCCGCGCGCAGCTGGCCTTCCTGCGCCAGGCCGCCGACCTGCCGGAGGTCGCCAGCCTGAAAACGCGTCTGGCGCAAAACCCCGAGGACGACGAGGCGGTTTATCAGCTGGCCGTCCAGCAACTGGCGCGGCAGCAGCACGAGGCGGCGCTGGAGGGTTTGCTCAGGCTGTTCGTGCGCAACCGCAACTATGCCGACGGCCTGCCGCACAAGACCCTGCTGCAGGTGTTCGAGCTGCTCGGCAACGACCATCCGCTGGTCACCGCCTACCGGCGCAAGCTGTACCAAGCGATCTATTGAGCGCAGGGCGGGTGCAACCCGCCGTTTTATCGGCACGTGCGGCCATGGCGGGTTTCCCCCGCCCTCCGGCTGCACCCGTAGGTTGGGCTTCGCGGAACTCAGCCCAACCTACGCCTGCTCTGCGGCCCAATGATAGACAGGTGCATCGGCGCCGGTTTCCACCCGCACCTGCGCGCAATGGCGCAGGCGCACCAGCAGACGCTTGCCCGCCACCTCGCCGCCGGCCAGCGCGGCCAACTGGGCGAGCAGCTGCGGGCCCTCGATCTGCCCGGCCTGGCGCAGCAGCGCCAGGCTGGTCTGCCACAGTGCATCGTTGCTTACCGGCTCAGCCGCAGGTCCTGGCGCACTGTCGGCAGTGGCCACCGGCACCTGCGCGGCCAGTTGCGCCCAGTCCTGGGCATCCAGCTCCAGCGTCAGATCCACCGGCCAGTCGCCGATCCGCCCACGAATACGCACCATCTTGCCGCCCTCCGGTTCACTGCGGCCATGCTCCCATACCCCATCCCATCCGGCCAAGCAGCTGGTCAGACACCGGCAAAATTGTTATAACGTAACAACTGAACTATCCCGACCGGAGACCTCCATGCGCCGCCTGCTGCTTGCCCTGCCCTTCGCCCTGCTGCCCCTGGCCATCGCCCAGGCCGCCAGCCACGATCACGACCATGATGAGCCCGGCCACGTCGAAGGAGGCAGCCTCGACGCCCATGAACACGGGGCGGCGCAGCTGAATGCGCTGCTGGACGGGCAACGCCTGGAACTGGAGCTGGAAAGCCCGGCGATGAACCTGGTCGGCTTCGAGCACGCGCCCAGCAGTGCGGCGGACCGGGCCAAGGTCGCGGCGGTGCGCCGCCAGTTGGGCCAACCCCAGGAACTGTTCGGCCTCGCCGCCGGCGACTGCGTGGTCGCCACGCAGGAACTGGAAAGTGCGCTGTTCGAGACAGAGCAGCATGACGCCAGCGAGCACAGCGAGATTCACGCCCACTACCGGCTCGACTGCCAGCAGCCCGGCGAATTGCAGCAACTGGACCTGAGCGAGCTGTTCAAGCGCTTCCCCGCCACCGAGAAAATTCAGGTACAACTGATCGGCCCGAATGGCCAGCAAGGTGTCGAGCTGACGCCGGCCAAGGCCACCCTGGATTTCTAACCACCCACTGGCAGCAGAACGGCCGGGGCCTCCCGGCCGCTACTTTTCGTGAGTTCGGCGTTGTCATGAGTTCAGCCCTGATCAGCCTGTCCAACCTCGGTTTCGCCTGGCCCGGCCAGGCCGAGTTGCTGGACATCCCCAGCTTCACCCTGCAACGCGGCGAAACCCTGTTCCTCAAAGGCCCCAGCGGCAGCGGCAAGACCACCCTGCTCGGCCTGCTCGGCGGCGTGCAGCAAGCCCGGCGCGGCAGCATCCGCCTGCTCGACCAGGAACTGGGCGCACTGTCGGCCGGCGCGCGCGATCATTTTCGCGTCGACCACACCGGCTACATCTTCCAGCAGTTCAATCTGCTGCCGTTTCTCTCGGTGCGTGAAAACGTCGAACTGCCCTGCCATTTCTCCCGGTTGCGCGCCAGCCGCGCAGCGCAGCGCCACGGCAGCGTCGATGCGGCCGCCGCCACGCTGCTCGGCCATCTCGGCCTGACGGCCGAGCTACTGGGGCGGCGCGCCGACAGCCTGTCGATCGGCCAGCAGCAGCGGGTAGCCGCCGCCCGCGCGCTGATCGGCCAGCCGGAACTGGTGATCGCCGACGAACCGACCTCGGCGCTGGATGCCGACGCCCGCGAGGCCTTCCTCCAGCTGCTGTTCGCCGAATGCCGCGAGGCCGGCGCCAGCCTGCTGTTCGTCAGCCACGACCAGAGTTTGGCGCGGCTGTTCGACCGCAGCCTGGCGCTGGCCGAACTCAATCGCGCCGCCACGCCTGCGGAGGTCTGAAGATGTATCTGCTGCGTCTGGCCCTGGCCAGCCTGGCCAACCGCCGTTTCACCGCGCTGCTCACGGTGTTCGCCATCGCCCTCTCGGTGTGCCTGTTGCTGGCGGTCGAGCGGGTGCGCAGCGAAGCCCGCGCCAGCTTCGCCAACACCATCAGCGGTACCGACCTGATCGTCGGCGCGCGCTCGGGCAGCATCAACCTGCTGCTGTACTCGGTGTTCCGCATCGGCAACGCCACCAACAACATACGCTGGGACAGCTTCGAGCGCTTCGCCGCGCACCGCCAGGTGCAGTGGGCCATCCCCATCTCCCTCGGCGACTCGCACCGCGGCTACCGGGTGATGGGCACCAGCCCCGCCTATTTCGAGCATTTCCGCTACGGCCGCGGCCAGCCGCTGCAGCTGGCCGCGGGCCGCGCCTTCGCCGCCGACCCGTTCGAGGTGGTGCTCGGCGCGGAAGTCGCCGAGGCGCTGGATTACCGGCTCGGCGACGAACTGGTACTGGCCCATGGCGTAGCCACCATCAGCCTGGTCAAGCACGACGACAAACCCTTCCGCGTGGTCGGCATCCTCGCCCGCAGCGGCACCCCGGTGGACCGCACCCTGCACATCTCCCTGGGCGGCATGCAGGCGCTGCACATCGACTGGCAGAACGGCATGCCGGCCCGCGGCGCCGGCGTGGTCAGCGCCGAACAGGCGCGCGCCATGGACCTGCAACCGCAGGCGATTACCGCGTTCCTGCTCGGGCTGAACAGCAAGATCGCCACCTTCAGCCTGCAGCGCGAGATCAACGAGTTCCGCGGCGAGCCGCTGCTGGCGATCCTCCCCGGCGTTGCCCTGCAGGAACTGTGGAGCCTGATGGGCACGGCGGAAAAGGCGCTGTTTGTGGTCTCGCTGTTCGTCGTGCTGACCGGGCTGATCGGCATGCTCACGGCGATCCTCACCAGCCTCAACGAACGCCGGCGGGAGATGGCGATCCTCCGCTCGGTCGGCGCGCGGCCCTGGCATATCGCCGGCCTGCTGGTGCTGGAGGCCTTCGTCCTGGCGCTGGCCGGCGTGCTGCTCGGGGTCTTGCTGCTGTACCTGGGCATCGCCGGCGCCCAGGGCTACGTACAGGCCAACTACGGCCTGTACCTGCCGCTGAATATGCCGACGGCCTATGAGTGGCGGCTGCTCGGCGCTATTCTGGGCGCCGCCCTGCTGATGGGCGGCGTGCCGGCCTGGCGCGCCTATCGGCAGTCGCTGGCCGACGGCCTGTCCATTCGCTTGTGAGGTTGCCCCATGTCCCGCCCGCTGCTCGCCACCCTGCTGCTCGCCCTGGCCCTGCCGTTGTCGGCCGCCGAGGTGCGCGAGCTGACCTGGGCGGAACTGGTGCCCGCCGATGCCCCGGCGCAGACGGTGGAGCCGGCGCCGATCCACGACCTGGCGCAACTGGCCGACACCCTGGCGGCGGAAAGCGGCCCGGCCGCCGCGCAGCAATCGCCGGCGGCGCCGGTGGTCGAGGCGCTGGACGGCCAGGCAGTCAAGCTGCCCGGCTATATCGTACCGCTGGATGTCACCGACGAAGGCCGCGTCACCGAGTTCCTCCTGGTGCCCTACTTCGGCGCCTGCATCCACGTGCCGCCACCGCCGTCGAACCAGATCGTCCACGTCACCACCGAACTGGGCGTGCTGCTCGACGCGCTGTACCAACCGTTCTGGATCGAGGGACCGCTCAAGGTCGAGCAGAGCAGCAGCGAACTGGCCGAGGCCGGCTACCAGATGCAGGCGGACAAGATCTACGCCTACGAACTGCCGGATAGCTAGCGGCTTCGGCACTGACCCTAGGGTGTATATGGACTCGGCCGGCAAAAGGTGCGCATGGCGCACCCTACACTGAACCTACATCCGCCCTAGCCGTAGGGTGCGCCGTGCGCACCAGCTTGTAATCGGTGCCCGTGGCGCACCCTACGGTTAACCGTGGCAGGCTTTAGCCGGCGCTGGCCACGCGCTTTTCTCGCTCGAAGCTCAGCTCACCTTCCGCCCAGCGGCGCCAGGCGCGCACCTTGCTGCGCTCGGCGCCGGCCCGCTCGGCCTTGGCCAGCGCGTCCAGCCCGGCCTGCCAGCGCGCCTGTTCCAGTTCCAGCTGGGCCAGATTCAGCCAGTGCTTGGGGCTGCCGGAACGCACCGCCAACGCACGGAACACCTGGGCGGCCGCAGTGCGTTCACGGGCTTGCCACCAGAGCAGGCCGAGGCGCTCTTCACGCGCCGCCGTGCGCGGCAGCAGGCCCTGCTCGAGCATGCCCTCAAGCAGTTTGGCGCCCTGCCACGGCTGCTGCGCCGCGCCCGCCAGCAGCACCAGGCTGTCCAACTCGCTTTCGCTGAAGCGCAGGCCCTTGCGGTAAGCGCTGCGCAGGGTGGCCAGGGCCTTGTCGTGGCTGCCGCCGAGCTGTTGCAGGGCGGCCAGCTGGCGCCAGCCCTGCGCCTGATCGGGCTGCCGGGCGAGCAACTGGCGTTGCCAGCGTTCGGCCGCAGGATAGCGCTTGAGATCGGCATTCACCGCGACCAGGAACTGCAGCCAACTGTC
Organism: Pseudomonas benzenivorans; assembly: GCF_900100495.1. Taxonomy (GTDB): domain Bacteria; phylum Pseudomonadota; class Gammaproteobacteria; order Pseudomonadales; family Pseudomonadaceae; genus Aquipseudomonas; species Aquipseudomonas benzenivorans. The sequence goes on along the minus strand of NZ_FNCT01000007.1, from coordinate 35,383 downwards.
GCCGGCCTGCGGATTGGCCTGCACATAACGCTCGGCCAGCGGCAACGCCTTGGCCGGTTGGCCGAGGCCCTGATAGGCCTGCACCAGCATCTGCAACTGCTCTTCATCGGCCGTGGCCTGCTGCGCGGCCAGCAAGGCGATGACCTGCGCATAGCGGTGCTCGAGCAGGTTGAGCCTGGCCAGGTTCAACCGCTCGCCGGCCAGCAGCTCGGCGTCCAGCTTGGCGCTTCTCACGGCCTGATCGAGCCATTCGATGGCCTTGGCATTCTGCCCTTCGGCCCAGGCCAGGTAGCCGCGGCTGCGCCAGAGCAAGGCCTGCTCCAGGCTGCCCGCTTTGGCCTCGGCGGCGTCCAGCGCGCGCCGGGCGGCGGCGTAGTCGCCCTGCTGCTGGGCGCTTTGCGCCGCGTTCAGGGCACGGAACACGCTCGGCTCGACGCTCTGTCCGGCGGCCTGCGTTGCGCCGGCGGCGCAGAGGATCAATAGAAGCAACAGGCGATGCATTTCAGCGTCCCCCCTCGAGGCGGAAGTACAGGGTCTTCACCGCTTCGCGGGCCACCGCCAGGCCGCCCTCGGTGCGCGGGGCGAAGCGCCAGCGCACCGCGGCACGGCGCGCCTCGCGCTCGAAGACGTTATGCGGGCTGGCCTCGAGCACGCGGAGGTTTTCCACGGCGCCGGCGCGGCTGATGGTGAAGGCCAGCTTGACGTGACCCTCGATGCCGCGCTGCAAGGCGTAGCGCGGGTATTCCGGGCTGACATCGTTGAGCGGCATCACCTCGCTTTCCGGCCCCTCAGCCTGGCCACCGGACTCGCTTGGCGCCGGCGCGCCGGGCGTCGCTACGCTGGGCGCCGCGGCACCGGCACTCAGACCGCTGAGGCTCGGGGTCGGCGCACTGTTGACGGCGATGCCGCTACTCAGGCTCGGCAGCGGCAGATCCAGCGCCGGCAGGCTGGCGCTCGGCGTGGTCGCCTGCGGCGTGGGCGGCGTCGGCGGTTGCGGGGTTTGCGGTTGCGGTGGCTGTGGCGCCTGCTGGCGGCTGCGCGTCGCGGTGTCGCTCGAATCGCCGTCGAGACGGACGAAGTTGGCCACCGTCAGCGGCTGGTCCGACGGCTGGCTGCGCGGCGGCGCGACCATGTAGAGCATCAGCGCGAACAGCGCCAGGGCCATCAGGCAGGCGCCGAGAAAGGCCAGCGGCAGGCGCATCAAAGCGCTCCCGCGGTCGCCGCCAGGGCGACGTCCGGCACGCCGGCCAGGCGCGCCTGGTCCATCACCTGCACCACCAGGCCGGTACGCGCATCCTGGTCGGCCTGCACCACCACCGCGCCATCCGGCTGGTCGACGCGCATGCGCTCGACATGCGCGCGCACGCTGCGCACGTCGACCACCTTCTTGTCCATCCACACCTGCCCGTCGGCGGTGATGGCGATCAGGATGTTGCCCTTGTCCTGCGGGCTGGCGGTCTGCGCCTGCGGGCGCTGCACCTCGACGCCGGACTCCTTGATGAAGGAGCTGGTGACGATGAAGAAGATCAGCATGATGAAGACCACGTCGAGCATCGGTGTCAGGTCGATGCCGGTGTCTTCGTCTTGCTGGTGATGACGGCGCATTCGCATAGTGAGCAATCTCAGTCGTGACGCAGCTGGTCGGCCAGCCGCTCGAGGGCCCGGCGCGCATCGCGTTCGAGGCGCGCCAGGCTGAACAATCCGCTAATCGCCAGGACCATCCCGGCCATGGTCGGCAGGGTCGCCTGCCAGACGCCGGCGGCCATGCCGCGCGGGTTGCCGGTGCCGTTGATGGCGAGCACGTCGAACACCGCGACCATGCCGCTGACGGTGCCGAGCAAGCCGAGCAACGGACACATCGCCACCAGGGTCTTGCTCAGGCGCAGCGGCCCGACCAGCTGCTGGCGGGCCTGGGCCAGCCAGGCACTGCGCACCGCGCGCTGCCAGTTGCCGCCGTCATCCTGCAACACCTGCTGCCAGGCCTGGCGACGCTCGCCGACCCACTGCGGGAAGACCCGGCGCATGTACCAGAAACGCTCGAACACCAGGGTCCAGAACACCACGCAGAGCCCGGCCAGCGCCCACATCACCACGCCGCCGGCGCTCATGAAGTCGAGCAGCGCGTGGCTGCTGTCGACCAGGCGCAGCCAGAGGGCGAACAGCTCAGTCACGGCGCGGCGCCCCGGACAGGTGCAGGGCGATCAGCCCGGCGCTCTGCTGTTCGAGCAGCTGGATCAGGCCCTTGCTGCGGCTGGCCAGCAGGCTGTGCAGGAACAGCAGCGGGATCGCCACCACCAGGCCCTGCACGGTGGTCACCAGGGCCTGGGAGATGCCGTCGGCCATCAGCCGCGAATCGCCGCCACCGCCCTGGGTGATGGCCTGGAAGGTGACGATCATGCCGGTCACCGTGCCGAGCAGGCCGAGCAGTGGCGCCACCGCGCAGAGCAGCTTGAGCAGGCCCTGGCCCTTCTCCAGCGGCGGGGTTTCCTGGAGGATCGCCTCGTCGAGCTTCAGCTCCAGGGTTTCCAGGTCGGAGAGCTGCGGCTTCGGCCCCAGCACGCCGATCACCCGGCCCAGCGGGTTGTCCTCACGCGGCGCACTGAGGTCGTGCATCTGCGCGCTGACGCCGCGCGCCACGCGGGCCAGATGGAGCATGCGCCAGGCCGCCAGGCACAGGCCGAACAGGCCCAGGCCGACTATCACCCAGCCGACCAGGCCGCCCTGTTGCAGGCGATCCCAGAGGCTCGGCTGGCGCTGCAACTGCGCCAGCAGGGTGCCGCGACTGGGGTCGATCGGCAGGCGGGCGAGGGCCTCGTCGCTGTCCAGGTAATCCGCGACCTGGCCCAGCCCGGAGGGCTGGCGCGCGGGCGCCAGCAACTCGCCGGCATCGGCGTCGTAACGCAGGAAGGCCTCCGCGCCGAAGGCCGAGAAGGCGCCGACGCGCAGCACCGGCTGGGTGGCGCGGCTGCCGTCGGCGGCCACCACCGGCAGCTGCAGCCGCTCGATCCGGCCGCTGGCGGCGAGGTCTTCGAGCAGCAGCATCCAGTAGCCGTCGAGGTCCTCGGCCGACGGCAGGGTGCGGCTCTCGGCCAGGGCCTTGAGGCGCTTCAGGCGCTCGGGGTACTGCGCGTTGAGCAGGCTGTCCTGCCACTGTCCGGCGACATCGCCGGCGCTCTGGCGGACCACGCCGAACAGCTCGCCGAGGTGGCCGACGCGCTGCGCGAGGAGTTTTTCCTGGGCGGCCAGCTCGGCCTCCTGGCGGTCGAACTCGGCCTTCAGGCGCTCGGCCTCGGCCTTCTGGACACTCAAGGCGGCCTGGGCGCGAGCGAGCAATTGCGCGCGCTCGCCACGCTCGGCGATGAACGCCTGCTCGCGCGCCTGCATGGCGCTGACTTCGGCGGCGCGCTCGCTGCGGATGCGCTGCAGCAATTGATCCGGATTCAACGGCTCGGCGGCGCTGGCGGCGCTCGAAAGCACGCCGAGGAGCACTACTGCGAGGAAACGGCGGCTCATTCTGCGGCCTCCTGGGACAGGGTTTTCACCGGCAGCTCGAGCAGTGCGGGGGCCTGCTCCTGGCGGGCAATGGCGATGGCCTGGTGCAACGGACGCCGGGCATTGCCGTCGAGCAGTTCCCACACCTGGCTTTGCGGATTCCACCAGCCGCTCTCATGACCGTCGAGGGTCTGGTAATAGAGCATGGCGCGGCCCAGGCGGAGGAACTCGACGCTGCGCGAGCCGCCTGCGACCGGCAACTCGCCACGCCAGGCCTCCAGGGTGCGACCGTAGTCGCTCTCGACCTGGTAGGCCTCGAGGATGCGCCGGTACTTCTCCGCCAGGCTGACGTCGGCGCGCGGCAGCAGATCCTGCAACTGCGCCAGGCGATCGCTACGCTCATCCGGCAGGAACGGCAGGTCGGCGGCGATGAATTCGCCGAGCACCTCGACCATCCGCCGCATCTGCGGGGTCACCGCCTCCTGGGTGCGCTCGATGCCGTCGAGCTGCGTCTGGTAACCCGCCAGTTCCTGGCGCTGGGCGGCGACCAGCTCGCGCAACTGGGCGTTATAACCCTTCAGGGCTTCGGCCTGCTGCAGGGCATTGCGGTACTCGCCAAGCATCTCGCGGCTGGCGTCATCGAGCTGCTCGATGCGCGCCTGCGAGGCCTTGGCTTCGGCGGCCAGTTGCTGACTTTCGTCCAGAACGGCGTCCAGCGACGCGGCCAGCAAAGGCGTGCTGCCGAGCAGCAGGACGGCCGCCAACGAACGGAGGGGGTACGGGTTCATGCAGGGAAAGTCCTCGACCGACGAGCTTGCTTCAGAAGGGGAAATGCAAAAAGAGAAACATTATCATCCGCAACCAGCCCGAAAGGCAACGGACAAAAAGCCGCACCCCGCACAGGGTCTTTTATTGAGCTGCGTCAAAACCGGTTTCTCTTAGCTGCCTAACATTGCCATCAGCCAACATCACTGATGACTCGACTGGAGCTCACTATGCGCAAGTCCCTGCTCTCCGCTTCCATACTGGCCATGGCACTGGCCGCCCCCTTCGCCCACGCCTACCAGGCAGGCGACATCATCCTGCGCGCAGGTGCTGCCACCGTCGATCCGCAGGAAGACAGCTCGGCACTCGAGCTGAATGGCGCCACCCTCGGCGGCCAGGCAACCGTAGACAGCAATACCCAGCTGGGCCTGACCGGCACCTTCATGCTGACCGACAACCTCGGTATCGGCCTGTTGGCGGCCACGCCGTTCGAACACGAGGTTGGCCTCAAGGGCCTGGGCGGGCTGGACGGCAAGCTGGCGGATATCAAGCACCTGCCGCCGACCCTGACCCTGCAGTACTTTCCCCTGCAGGGTTCGTCGCGCCTGCAGCCCTATGTCGGCGCCGGCATCAACTACACCACCTTCTTCGAAGAAGACCTGACCAGCGAGCGCGAAGCACAGGGCTTCAGCAACCTGGAGCTGGACGATTCCTGGGGCCTGGCGCTGGAAGCCGGCATGGACTACATGCTGACCGACAACCTGCTGCTCAACGCCAGCGTGTGGTACCTGGATATCGACACCACCGCCACCACCGATCTGGCCGGCGCCGGCCAGGTCAAGGTCGACGTGGACATCGATCCGTTCGTCTACATGGTCGGCCTCGGCTACAAGTTCTGAGCCCACCCGACGCCCACGAAAAAGCCGGCTTCGCAGCCGGCTTTTTTCATCCCAGCGATGTTCTCAGGCGAGACCCAGCAGGCGCTGCAGGCCTTCGCGCAACGGCGTGGCCGGCGGCAGCCGGTAGCTCTCCAGCAGGCGCCGGTTATTCGCCCGCGAATGGCGGATATCCCCGGGGCGCGGCGCCTGATAGCCGACCGCCGGCAAGCCGCCGAACAGGCTGCCGATCTCGGCCAGCAGCTGGTTCAGGCTGACGGCCTGGTTCCAGCCGACGTTCACCGCCCCGGCGACGATCTGCGGCGCAGCCAGCGCCTGGAGCAACACCTCGACCAGGTCGGCGACATAGAAGAAATCGCGGGTCTGCTCGCCATCGCCGAACACGCTGATCGGCAAGCCCTGCTGCGCGCGCTGGGTGAAGATGCTGATCACCCCGGAGTACGGCGAGGACGGGTCCTGGCGCGGCCCGAAGACATTGAAGAAGCGGAACACCGCCGGCTCCAGGCCGTGCTGGCGCCGATAGAAGTCCAGGTAGTGCTCGCTGGCCAGCTTGTCCGCGGCGTACGGGGTGAGCGGCGCCTTGGGCGTGTCCTCGTCGATCGCCCGGCCTTCGCCATTGTTGCCATAGACCGCCGCGCTGGAAGCGAACAGCACGCGCCTGACGCCCTGCTCGCGCATGGCCTCGCAGACATTCAGGGTGCCGATGAAATTGCTCTGATGGGTGCCCACCGGATCGTCCACCGAAGCCTGCACCGAGGCCACCGCGGCCAGGTGCACCACCGCCTGGCAGCCGGCCAGCGTCCGGCTCACCAGCGCGGCATCGGCGACATCGCCCTCGATCAACTGCAGGCGCGGATGCTCCAGCGGCAGGTTGCCGCGCTTGCCCATCGACAGGTTGTCCAGCACCCGCACGGCCCGGCCTCGGGCCAACAAGGCGTCGACCAGGTGCGAGCCGATGAAACCGGCACCTCCGGTGACCAAAATGGGGGAATCAGACATGACGGTAGTAGCGATCCAGTAGGCTCGGCAGCCCGGCGCGCCAGGCGCGCGGCTTGATGCCGAAGGTGTGGAGGATTTTCTTGCAGGCGAGCACCGCATGCTGCGGCTCTTGCCCGGCATCCGGGCGGGCGGCATGGGCTTGCGCGACGATCTCTTCGACCAGGTTGTCACGCAGGTGCCGCGCCTCGCTCAACACCGCCTGGCCGAGCGCCAGCGCAGTGGTCGCCTCATGGCCGCCGTAGTGATAGGTGCCCCACAACGGCGCCTGGCAATCGAGCTGTTTGAGCACGGCGAGGATCACCCGCGCCGCATCGTCGACCGGGGTCGGATTGCCGCGCCGGTCATCGGCGAGAAACAGGCTGGTGTCGCGCTCGGCACGCGCCAAGAAACGTCCGAGCAAGCCTTCCGGGCTTTCATCCAGCAGCCAGCCGAAGCGCAACAGCACATGCCGCGGGCACGCCGCACGCACGCTCTGCTCGATGCGCCACAAGGCCTGGCCGAGACTGCCCAGCGGCAGCGGTTCGTCCTTCTCGCTGTAGGCGGTGGCCCGCGAACCATCGAACACCCGGTAGCTGGAGGGCTGCAGCAGACGAATCTGGTGGTGCTGGCAGAGCTCGGCCAAGCGCTCGACCGCCCGCTCCTGGGCAGCCAGGCGCACCTCGCTGACCGCTTCGGCCTGGAACCAGTCGAAGTAGTAGGCCAGGTTGACCAGGGCGTCGGGGCGGGTGTCGTCGAGCAACTGGGTCAGGCTGGCGGCATCCCAGCCCGACTCCGGCGGCCGCGGCGCGAGAAAGCCGATGTCTTCCTCGGCACCGAGACGGATCAGCGCTTGCCCCAGGGCATTGCCGCCCCCCAACAGCATAAGACGCATACGCATGGTGTTTCGCAACGGCTCGAGGCTCAGCAGCGGTGAACGGGTCCGGCGGCGGCGAATCGGCCACGGCCCTCATGTTCATCCTGCCTGCCCCAGCCATCGCCCTCTCTCCCGGCTTGGCATTAACGGAATGAATCGCTGGCGTAGCGCCAAAGTGTCGCATTTTGCGGGTTTCGGCGCACGCCGTCACTAGTCGCGCGGCAGGCGGGCGCCGGAGCAGCGCCCCGGCATCGGGGTATTGGTCGTGGCGCCATTCGCCGCCCGGGGCAGGCCTCAGCTTGAAGCCCCTCCCCCGCCAAGCCGCATTTCTTGCGTTTACCCTTCCCTGAACAAAAAACCCCTGAAGGCAGAACCAGCAGGGGTTTCAGGCAATCACTTTACAAGTAATGTCTTGGCTAGCTGACTAGAACGGGATGTCGTCGTCGAAGCTGTCGTAATCCGCCGCCGGTTGGGCTTGCGCCTGTGGAGCCGGACGTGCCTGCTGCTGGGGCGCCTGTTGCGGAGCGCGCTGTGGCGCCGGGCGCTGCGGACGCGAGTCGCCACCGGCATTGTCCGGACGGCCGCCGAGCAGCTGCATGGTGCCCTGCATGTCGACGATGATTTCCGTGGTGTAGCGCTTGACGCCGTCCTTTTCCCACTCGCGGGTTTGCAGTTTGCCCTCGATATACACCTGCGAACCCTTGCGCAGGTATTCGCCGGCGATCTCGGCGACCTTGCCGAACAGCGACACGCGGTGCCACTCGGTCTTCTCGACCTTCTGCCCGGTCTGCTTGTCGGTCCACTGCTCGCTGGTGGCCAGGCTCAGGTTGGTCACCGCGTTGCCGCTGGGCAGATAGCGGGTTTCCGGGTCCTGTCCGCAGGTACCGACCAGAATGACTTTGTTAACCCCACGGGCCATAACGTTCTCCTAGGCTTTCAGCACGTCACCGGCGCCGGCTCGATCAGGCGCTCCAGGGACATGCGATCCAATTGTTGGGTATCCACTTTGATATAGATGGCGGCTTCGTCACGCACCACCACGGCATCCGCCACTCCGGGCACTGCCTGTAAACGCTCGGCCAACCCCACTTCTTGCAATGCCGCAACTGAAAGCGGCAGGCGCAGGCTGGTGACATAAGGCGGTTCGCGCATAGTAACAGCAAAGCCCAGCCAAAGCAGAGCCAGGGCGGCGCAACCGAGGAACACCCCCGACAAGCTGTAGTGCTGGTACAGCGCGCCGCCCAGAATGCCGCCCAGCGCGGCACCGAGGAACTGGCTGGTGGAATACACGCCCATCGCCGTGCCCTTGCCGCCCGCCGGCGCGACCTTGCTGATCAGCGAAGGCAGCGAGGCCTCCAGCAGGTTGAAGGCGGTGAAGAACACCACGGTCCCCAGCACCAGCGCCCGCAGGCTGTCGCCGAAGGCCCAGAAATACAGTTCGCAGGCCAGCAGCACGGCCACCGCGCCGAGCAGCACCTGCTTCATCCGCCGCTGCTTCTCACCGTAGATGATGAACGGCAGCATGCCGAAGAAGCCGATCAGCAGCGCGGTCAGGTACACCCACCAGTGCTCTTCCTTGGGCAGGCCGCCCTGCTCGACCAGCGCCAGCGGCAAGGCGACGAAGCTGGCCATGAGGATCGCATGCAGGACCAGGATGCCCAGGTCCAGGCGCAGCAGGTCGGCATGCTTGAGGGTCGGCAACAAGGCCTGCCTGGCCACCCCGGACTCGCGGTGCTGCAAGGGCCCGGCCGCCCGCGGCACCAGCCCGGCGACGATCAGGATGCCGAGCAGGGCCATGGCTGCGGTGGCCCAGAACAACCCGGACAAGCCGAAGGCGCGGGTCAGCAATGGGCCGACCACCATGGCCACGGCGAAGGACAGGCCGATGCTCATGCCGATCATGGCCATGGCCTTGGTCCGGTGCTGTTCGCGGGTCAGGTCGGAGAGCAGCGCCATCACCGCCGCGGAGATCGCCCCGGCGCCCTGCAGCACGCGGCCGGCGATCACCCCCCAGATCGAATCGGCATTGGCCGCCAGCACGCTGCCGGCGGCGAAGATCAGCAGCCCGACATAGATCACTGGACGCCGGCCGATGCGGTCGGAGAGCATGCCGAAGGGGATCTGCAAGCACGCCTGGGTCAGGCCGTAGGCACCGATGGCGAGGCCGATCAAGGCCGGCGTGCTGCCGGCCAGGTCCATGCCATAGGTGGCCAACACCGGCAGGACCATGAACATGCCGAGCATGCGGAACGCAAATACCAGCGCCAACCCGGCGGCCGCGCGGGTTTCGCCGCCACTCATACGCTCGCTGTGCGGATCGTGCATGGAAAACGCCCTGTCGAAATAGGCGGCGATTATAGGGTCTGTGACGCTTCGCTGCGAGCCGCGAAGCGTCACAGACCCTAGGCCCTATCCGCTATGGCACAGTCGCGACGCTTTGCCGCGCCATAGCATGGAACCGTATACTCATCGGTTTTCCGCCCGCCATGCGAGGCCGCTGTTTGTGGACAAGATCCTGATCCGTGGGGCGCGTACCCATAACCTGAAAAACATCGACCTGACCCTGCCGCGCGACAAGCTGATCGTGATCACAGGCCTGTCCGGCTCCGGCAAATCCTCACTGGCCTTCGACACTCTCTACGCCGAGGGCCAGCGCCGCTATGTCGAGTCGCTGTCGGCCTACGCCCGGCAGTTTCTGTCGATGATGGAGAAGCCCGACGTCGACACCATCGAGGGTTTGTCGCCGGCCATCTCCATCGAACAGAAGTCCACCTCGCACAACCCGCGCTCGACCGTCGGCACCATCACCGAGATCTACGACTACCTGCGCCTGCTCTACGCCCGCGTCGGCATCCCGCGCTGCCCGGATCACGACGTACCGCTGGAGGCGCAGACCGTCAGCCAGATGGTCGACCAGGTGCTGGCGCTGCCCGAGGGCCGCAAGCTGATGCTGCTGGCGCCGGTGGTGCGCGAGCGCAAGGGCGAGCACCTGTCGGTGTTCGAGGAGCTGCGCGCCCAGGGCTTCGTCCGCGCCCGGGTCAACGGCAAGCTGCATGAGCTGGACGAGCTGCCCAAGCTGGATAAACAGAAGAAACACTCGATCGACGTGGTGGTCGACCGCTTCAAGGTGCGCGAGGACCTGCAGCAGCGCCTGGCCGAATCCTTCGAGACCGCGCTGAACCTGGCCGACGGGATCGCGCTGGTGGCGCCCATGGCCGACGAAGAGGGCGAGGAGATCATCTTCTCCGCGCGCTTCGCCTGCCCGCACTGCGGCCACTCGATCAGCGAGCTGGAACCCAAGCTGTTCTCCTTCAACAATCCGGCCGGCGCCTGCCCGACCTGCGACGGCCTGGGGGTCAAGCAGTTCTTCGACACCAAGCGCCTGATCAACGGCGAACTGACCCTGGCCGAGGGCGCGATCCGCGGCTGGGACCGGCGCAACGTCTACTACTTCCAGATGCTCGGCTCGCTGGCCGGGCATTTCGGCTTCAGCCTGGAGATCCCCTTCGACGACCTGGCCGCCGAAGACCAGAAGGTCATCCTGTTCGGCAGCGGCACGCAGAACGTCGACTTCCGCTACCTCAACGACCGCGGCGACATCGTCAAGCGCGCCCACCCGTTCGAGGGCATAGTGCCGAACCTCGAGCGCCGCTACCGCGAGACCGAGTCGGCCAGCGTGCGCGAGGAACTGGCGAAGTTCCTCAGCACCCAGCCCTGCCCGGATTGCCGCGGCACCCGCCTGCGCCGCGAGGCGCGGCATGTCTGGGTCGGCGAGCGCACGCTGCCGGCGGTCACCGGCCTGCCGGTCGGCGATGCCTGCGACTATTTCGGCGAGCTGCACCTGACTGGCCGGCGCGGCGAGATCGCCGAGAAGATCCTCAAGGAAATCCGCGAGCGCCTGCAGTTCCTGGTCAACGTCGGCCTCGACTACCTGACCCTGGACCGCAGTGCCGACACCCTGTCCGGCGGCGAGGCGCAGCGCATCCGCCTGGCCAGCCAGATCGGCGCCGGCCTGGTCGGGGTCATGTACATCCTCGACGAGCCGAGCATCGGCCTGCACCAGCGCGACAACGAACGCCTGCTCGGCACCCTCACCCACCTGCGCAACCTGGGCAACACGGTGATCGTGGTCGAACACGACGAGGACGCCATCCGCCTGGCCGACTACGTGGTCGACATCGGCCCGGGCGCCGGCGTGCATGGCGGGCAGATCGTCGCCGAGGGCACCCCGGCCGAGGTGATGGCCCACCCCGACTCGCTGACCGGCAAGTACCTGTCCGGCCGGGTACGGATCGCGGTACCGCCCAAGCGCACCCCGCGCGACAAGAAGAAGTCGCTGAAGCTCAAGGGCGCGCGCGGCAACAACCTGCAGAAGGTCGACCTGGAGATCCCGGTCGGCCTGCTCACCTGCGTCACCGGCGTGTCCGGCTCGGGCAAGTCGACGCTGATCAACAACACCCTGTTCCCGCTGACCGCCACCGCGCTGAACGGCGCCAGCACCCTGGAAGCGGCGGCCCACGACTCCTTCGACGGCCTGCAGCACCTGGACAAGGTGGTCGACATCGACCAGAGCCCGATCGGTCGCACGCCGCGCTCCAACCCGGCGACCTACACCGGGCTGTTCACCCCGATCCGCGAGCTGTTCGCCGGCGTGCCGGAATCGCGCTCGCGCGGCTACGGCCCGGGACGCTTCAGCTTCAACGTCAAGGGCGGGCGCTGCGAGGCCTGCCAGGGCGACGGCGTGATCAAGGTGGAGATGCACTTCCTGCCGGACATCTACGTGCCCTGCGACGTGTGCAAGGGCAAGCGCTACAACCGCGAAACCCTGGAGGTGAAGTACAAGGGCAAGAGCATCACCGAGGTGCTCGACCAGACCATCGAGGAGGCCCGGCTATTCTTCGATGCGGTGCCGGCCATCGCCCGCAAGCTGCAGACGCTGATCGACGTCGGCCTGTCCTATATCAAGCTGGGGCAGAGCGCCACCACCCTGTCCGGCGGCGAGGCGCAGCGGGTCAAGCTGAGCCGCGAGCTGAGCAAGCGCGACACCGGCAAGACCCTGTACATCCTCGACGAGCCGACCACCGGCCTGCATTTCGCCGACATCCAGCAACTGCTCGACGTGCTGCACCGCCTGCGCGACCACGGCAACACCGTGGTGGTGATCGAACACAACCTGGATGTGATCAAAACCGCCGACTGGCTGGTCGACCTCGGCCCGGAAGGCGGCTCCAAGGGCGGCCAGATCATCGCCTGCGGCACCCCGGAAGAAGTCGCCGAGATGCCGCAGTCGCACACCGGCCACTTCCTCAAAGCGCTCCTGGAACGAGATCGCGCCAGCGGCTGAACTCGAGCGCAAGCAACCTCTGCGCCCGCGCCGGGTCCAACCTGGGTCCCGCCGCGCAGTGCAGGCGGGATAACCCCGTCTAGCACAAGGAGAGTTCCCATGCGTCTTCCGATTGCCGCCTTCCTGCTCGGCGCCGGCCTGCTGCCGGGCATCGCCGCAGCCGCTCAGCCCAACGGTCCCTGGATCACCGAGCAACAGAACGTCTCGCTCGAGGGCTTCATGAGCAACGAACAGCTCTATGATCGGCTCGCCGGCCTGGCACGCCGCTCCGCCGGCGCCCTCAGTCTGGAGCAGACCGGTAGCAGCGGCCAGGGCCAGCCGATCTGGCTGGCCCGCCTCGGCTCGCCGGACAAGCCCGCGGTGATGGTCATGACCCAGCAGCACGGCAACGAGCCCCACGGCACCGAGGCCGCCCTCGACCTGATCGGCAGCCTGGCCTCCGGCGGCGCCCTGGCCCGCGAGGTGCTGGACAGCCTGCAGGTACTGATCATCCCCCGCGTCAACCCGGACGGCACCGCCCTGTTCACCCGCGGCAACACCGACTTCAGCGCCCCGCAGACCAGCGCCAGCTGCCTGGACGAGGACGGCAACCCGGACCCCGCCAAGCTCGACCAGAGCCTGGGCGGCAACGTCACCGCCTACACCGATGCGGATGGCCTGCGCGAATGGAGCTACGACATCAACCGCTATCACTGGCCGGACTGGAGTCAGAGCACCCAGGTACAGTGCAATCCGGGGCTGGCCGACCAGCGCCACTTCAACCCCGGGCAGAACCCGGTGCCGGAAGCCGTCGCGGTGCGCAGCGCCTATGACCGCTATCAACCCATCTGGCTGGTCGACGTGCACAACCAGAACCCGGCCGTGGTACTCGACGAGGCCGACCCCGAGGCCAACCGCCCCGGCCGCCAGGTGACCGGCTCCATCACCTGGCCGACCCATCCCGAAGTCGCCCAGGCCGCGGTCGAACTGTCGAAGCAGATGGCCGTGGTGATGAAGAAGCGCTCCCTGCAGATCGGCCACATGGAGATCACCAACTACTACTATGAGCGCCCGGACGGCAGCATCCGCCGCGGCGGCGGCGAGCCCGGCATCGCCCGCAACGCTTACGCCCTGCTCGGCAGCCAACGCCTGGCCAGCGGCGCCAGCGGGCCGCTGGGCGGCAGCGTGCTGATGGAGATCACCGGGCTGAACAGCCGCGGGCAGAAGTCCATCGGCATGCTGCGCAACAACGTCAGGGAAATGCTCGAAGCCCTGCTGCTGGCCAGCGCCGACGGCAGCCTGCTGAGCGTCGACCCGGCCGAAGCCGACCAGTTGCTGCGCCCCGGCCAGGAAGTCGACCAGCCGCTGGCCAATCCGCACGAATAGCCCCAGCGACAGCCAAAAGCCCCGAATCTTCGGGGCTTTTGGCTACTCAGCGACGTTGCTTACATCTGCGTTTGCAGGTAGTTCTCCAGGCCCATTTTGTCGATCAGACCAAGCTGGATCTCCAGCCAATAGGCATGGTCTTCCTCGGTGTCCTTCAGCTGCGCCTGGAGGATGTCGCGGCTCGGGTAATCCTGATGCCGCTCACACAGCGCGATGCCTTTGCTCAGTGCGGCGCGTACCTCGTACTCCAAGGCCAGATCGAGCTTGAGCATCTCCGGCACCGACTGGCCGAACCTGAACCGATTCGGCGCCATGTCCGGCGTGCCTTCCAGAAACAGGATGCGCCGCAACAGCGCATCGGCGTGCTGGGTCTCCTCCTCCATTTCGTGGTTGATCCGCTCGTACAGCTTGCCGAGGCCCCAGTCCTCGTACAGCCGCGAGTGCACGAAATACTGATCGCGCGCCGCCAACTCGCCCTTGAGCAGCATCTTGAAATAGTCGATGACTTCGATGTGGCCCTGCATGCCTGGAATCCTTGCGACATCCTGTGGAATGGCCCGCATGCTGCGCATCCCGATCCTGCGGGTCAAGCAAAAAGCGCGGCGCCTCCACGAAGGGGGGGCGCTGTCCGGCTGGTTGAACGCAGCCGGCGGAGGGCCATAGGGCGCTCCACCGGCAACCGCTCAAGCGAGGTCGAAGCGATCCAGGTTCATCACCTTGGTCCAGGCGGCGACGAAGTCGTTGACGAACTTCTCCTTGGCGTCGGCGCTGGCGTAGACCTCGGCCAGGGCACGCAGCACCGAGTTGGAGCCGAAGATCAGGTCGTTGCGGGTGCCGGTGTACTTCACCTCGCCACTCTTGTGCGCCTTGCCCTCGAACAGCTCCGCCTCGGCATCCACCGCTTTCCACTCGATGCCCATGTCCAGCAGATTGACGAAGAAGTCGTTGCTGAGCACGCCGACCTGGTCGGTGAACACGCCGTGCTGGCTGCCATCGTGGTTGGCGCCCAGCACCCGCAGGCCGCCAACCAGCGCGGTCAGCTCAGGTGCGCTCAGGGTGAGGAGTTGCGCCTTGTCCACCAGCATGGCCTCGGTCGGCACACCGAGCTTGCCCTTGCGGTAGTTGCGGAAACCGTCGGCGAAGGGCTCGAGCAAGTCGAAGGATTCGACGTCGGTCTGGTCCTGGCGGGCGTCGACCCGTCCCGGGGCGAAGGGCACATCCACGTTCACGCCGGCCGCCTTGGCGGCCTGCTCCACCCCGACATTACCGGCCAGCACAATGACATCGGCCAGCGAGGCCTTGCCGGACGCCTTCTGGATCTCAACCAGCTTGGCCAGGACCTTGATCGCGCGCTGGTTGACCTCCCAGTCCTTCTGCGGGGCCAGGGCCAGGCGCGCACCATTGGCGCCGCCGCGCTTGTCGCCACCGCGGAAGGTCGAGGCCGAGGCCCAGGCCACCGAGACCAGATCGCCCACCGACAGTCCGCAGGCGGCGATCTTCGCCTTGAGGTCGGCGATATCGGAGGCGCTGGGGTTATGCGTAGCGGCCGGCAGCGGGTCCTGCCAGATCAGCTCCTCCTTCGGTACTTCCGGGCCGAGGTAGCGGGCCTTGGGCCCCATGTCGCGGTGGATCAGCTTGTACCAGGCGCGGGCGAAGGCATCGGCGAAGGCCTGCGGATCGTCCAGGAAGCGCTTGGAGATCTTGCCGAACTCCGGATCGAAGCGCAGGGTCAGGTCGGTGGTGAGCATGGTCGGCTTGTGGAACTTGCCCGGCACATGGGCGTCCGGAATGATCTCCGGGGCATCCTTGGCGACCCACTGCTTGGCGCCGGCCGGCGACTGGGTGAGTTCCCACTCGTACTTGAACAGGTTCTCGAAGAAGTTGTTGCTCCACTGCTTCGGGGTCTGGCTCCAGGTGACTTCGATGCCGCTGGAGATGCTGTCCTTGCCGTGGCCGCTGCCGAAGTCGCTGATCCAGCCCAGGCCCTGCGCCTCGAGCGGCGCAGCCTCGGGCTCAGGGCCCTTGTGCGACTCGGGGGCGGCGCCGTGGGCCTTGCCGAAGGTGTGGCCACCGGCGATCAGGGCGACGGTCTCCTCGTCGTCCATGGCCATGCGACCGAAGGTGGCGCGGATGTCCTTGGCCGCGAGCATATAGTCGCCGCTGGCGTTCGGCCCCTCCGGGTTCACATAGATCAGCCCCATGTGGGTGGCGCCGAACGGCGCGCTCAGTTCGCGGTCGTCCTTGACCCGCTCCGGATCGACGCCGAGCCAAGCCATCTCGGCACCCCAGTTCACATCCAGGTCCGGCTCCCAGACGTCTTCACGACCGGCGCCAAAGCCGAAGGTGCGAAAGCCCATGGACTCGAGGGCCACGTTGCCGGCGAGGATGATCAGATCGGCCCAGGAAATCTTCTGACCGTACTTCTGCTTGATCGGCCACAGCAGGCGGCGGCTCTTGTCGATATTGACGTTGTCCGGCCAGGAGTTCAGCGGTGCGAAACGCTGCTGCCCGCGGCCGCCGCCGCCGCGACCGTCGGTGGTGCGGTAGGTGCCGGCAGCATGCCAGGCCATACGGATCATCTGCGGACCATAGTGACCGAAGTCGGCCGGCCACCAGTCCTGGCTGTCGGTCATCAGTTTGACCAGGTCTGCCTTGAGCGCCTTGTAGTCGAGCTTCTTGAATTCGTCGGCGTAGTTGAACTTCTCGCCCAGCGGATTGGACTTTTCAGAGTGCTGATTCAGCAGATCCACACGCAACTGGTTCGGCCACCAATCCCTGTTGGTAGTGCCACCGCCAGCGACATGATGGAACGGGCATTTACCTTGGTTCGACATTGCTCTCTCCTCTCTCCTCAGCGGGTCGGTCCCATCGACTGCGGCCGACAATAGAACAAGACTAGACCCGCTTCGACAGACCAACCAATTTATGAAGCGTAACGGCCCGATAGTTTTTATCTTTCATCGTTCCCACAAAAAACGGGCCGCCAGAACCCGTTTTTCCGCTCGCCAGACTCAGGCAACGAGCAGGAAGCCGACGAAGGCCAGGCCTGCGCAATCAAGGTATAGGGCAGCTGGGTCAGCGCATGGCTGATCAGGTTGCAACCCGCGCCCTGGGCGGCGAGGACGGTCGAGTCGCTGTAGAAGCAGGCCTGGCTGCCGAAGGCCGACGCCGAAAGCATGGCGCCGATCACCAGCGGGATATTGGCATCCAGGGAATTGGCCAGCGGCATGACGATGGGAATGGTCACCACGTAGATGCCCCAGGAAGAGCCGGTAGCGAACGCCAGCGCGGCCATGGCCAAGAACACCAAGGCGGGAAGCAGTCCGGCGGTCATGCGGAGCAGGGAACCTTACCCGAGCCTCGCAATGTACATAATATCGAACAAAGCGTGCTGAATATTAGCCATGGCACAGACAAAAAAACCGGGCCTAGGCCCGGTTCTTTCTACAACCTGCAACTTACTCGGCAGCTTCTACTGCGCCGCCGACCGGACGGTCGACCAGCTCAACATAAGCCATCGGAGCGTTGTCGCCAGCGCGGAAACCGCACTTGAGGATACGCAGGTAACCGCCCTGACGGGTGGCGTAGCGCTTGCCCAGGTCGTTGAACAGCTTGCCGACGATGGCTTTCGAACGAGTACGGTCGAAGGCCAGACGACGGTTGGCAACGCTGTCTTCTTTAGCCAGAGTGATCAGCGGCTCGGCAACGCGACGCAGCTCTTTGGCTTTCGGCAGAGTAGTTTTGATCAGCTCGTGCTCGAACAGCGATACCGCCATGTTCTGGAACATGGCCTTGCGGTGGGCGCTGGTGCGGCTGAGGTGACGGCCACTTTTACGATGACGCATGGTTCAATTCCTTACCAAACTCACGTTCGGTGATGATGACGATCAGGCAGTGGCCTTATCGTCTTTCTTCAGACTTGCCGGCGGCCAGTTGTCGAGGCGCATACCGAGGGACAGACCACGAGAGGCCAGGACGTCCTTGATCTCAGTCAGGGACTTCTTGCCCAGGTTCGGCGTTTTCAACAGTTCCACTTCGGTGCGCTGAATCAGGTCGCCGATGTAGTAAATGTTCTCTGCCTTGAGGCAGTTGGCCGAACGCACGGTCAGTTCCAGGTCATCTACCGGACGCAGCAGGATCGGATCGATCTCGTCTTCCTGCTCGATCACCACAGGCTCACTGTCACCTTTGAGGTCGACGAACGCGGCCAACTGCTGTTGCAGAATGGTCGCGGCACGGCGGATAGCCTCTTCCGGGTCCAGGGTACCGTTGGTCTCCAGGTCGATGACCAGCTTGTCCAGGTTGGTACGCTGCTCGACGCGAGCGTTTTCCACCACGTAAGCCACGCGACGCACCGGGCTGAACGAAGCGTCGAGCTGCAAGCGACCGATGCTGCGGCTTTCGTCTTCGTCGCTCTGACGAGCATCGGCTGGTTCATAGCCGCGACCACGAGCTACGGTGAGCTTCATGTTCAGCGCGCCATTAGCGGCCAGGTTGGCAATTACGTGATCGCCGTTGACGATCTCGACATCATGATCCAGCTGAATATCGGCAGCGGTAACTACACCCGAGCCCTTCTTCGCCAGAGTCAGTGTCACTTCATCACGACCGTGCAGCTTGACAGCCAGACCTTTCAGGTTGAGCAGGATTTCAATTACGTCTTCCTGAACACCTTCGATGGCGCTGTACTCATGAAGTACGCCATCAATCTCGGCCTCGACTACTGCACAGCCAGGCATGGAGGACAACAGGATGCGGCGCAACGCGTTGCCCAGGGTATGGCCGAAACCACGCTCGAGAGGCTCGAGGGTGATCTTGGCGCGGGTCGGACTAACCACCTGCACATCGATATGGCGGGGGGTCAGGAACTCATTTACCGAAATCTGCATGGATGCACCTATTTCTAGCCCTTACTTGGAGTAGAGCTCGACAATCAGGCTTTCGTTGATGTCGGCGGACAGATCGCTACGAGCCGGTACGGTCTTGAACAGACCGGACTTCTTCTCGGCGTCTACTTCTACCCATTCAACGCGGCCACGCTGAGCACACAGCTCCAGCGCTTGAGCGATGCGCAGCTGGTTCTTCGATTTCTCGCGAACAGCAACCACGTCACCCGCTTTAACCTGGTAGGACGGAACGTTTACGGTTTGACCGTTGACGCTGATCGCTTTGTGCGAAACCAGCTGACGGGATTCGGCACGGGTAGCGCCAAAGCCCATACGGTAAACCACGTTATCCAGACGGCACTCGAGCAACTGCAGCAGATTCTCGCCAGTAGCGCCTTTACGACCGGCGGCTTCTTTGTAGTAGCTGCTGAACTGACGCTCGAGCACGCCGTAGATACGACGAACTTTTTGTTTCTCACGCAGCTGGGTGCCGTAGTCGGACTGACGGCCACGGCGCTGGCCGTGGATACCCGGGGCTGCTTCGATGTTGCACTTCGACTCCAGAGCGCGAACGCCGCTCTTCAGGAACAGATCAGTGCCTTCACGACGAGACAGTTTGCATTTGGGACCAATGTAACGAGCCATTTCTCACTGTCTCCTGATTACACGCGACGCTTCTTCGAAGGACGGCATCCGTTATGCGGGATGGGCGTCACATCGGTGATGCTGGCGATCTTGTAACCGCAGCCGTTCAAAGCACGGACGGCGGACTCACGACCCGGACCGGGACCCTTGACGTTCACGTCGAGGTTCTTCAGGCCGTATTCCAGCGCAGCTTGACCAGCACGCTCGGCAGCCACCTGGGCAGCGAACGGGGTGCTTTTACGCGAGCCGCGGAAGCCCGAACCACCCGAGGTAGCCCAGGACAGGGCGTTGCCCTGACGGTCAGTAATGGTCACGATGGTGTTGTTGAAAGACGCGTGGATATGGGCGATCCCATCCACCACTGTCTTTTTGACTTTCTTACGAGTACGAGCAGCAGGCTTAGCCATGACTTATTTCCTGTCGATTCGCGGGCGCAATTACTTGCGGATCGGCTTACGCGGGCCCTTGCGGGTGCGCGCGTTGGTCTTGGTACGCTGACCGCGGACCGGCAGGCCACGGCGATGGCGCAGGCCACGGTAGCAACCCAGATCCATCAAGCGCTTGATTTTCATGTTCACTTCACGGCGCAGATCACCTTCGGTGTTGACCTTGGCGACTTCACCACGCAGCTGCTCGACCTGCTCGTCAGAGAGATCCTTGATCTTTGCCGCCGGGTTGACGCCGGCTGCTGCACAGATTTTCTGTGCGGTAGTGCGACCGACACCAAAGATGTAGGTCAGCGAGATAACAGTGTGCTTGTTATCCGGAATGTTAACGCCTGCAATACGGGCCATTCAGTGGAACTCCAATTGACAGCTACCTACGCCCCGGAAGCCAAGAAATAGGGCGCGAGATATTAACGCTGTAGAAACAAATAATCAACCCGGCAGCGCACTAGCTGCCGGGCTTATCACGCTTCAATCACACTCAGCCTTGGCGCTGCTTGTGACGCGGTTCCGCGCTGCAGATCACGCGAACGACACCTTCGCGACGAATAATCTTGCAGTTACGGCACAGCTTTTTCACCGATGCACGAACTTTCATCACCAACTCCTCGAACCTTATGGACACTTCAGCGGAGCATGCCGCTGCCGTAGCCCTTCAGGTTGGCTTTCTTCATCAGGGATTCGTACTGGTGGGAAACGAGGTGCGATTGTACTTGCGACATAAAGTCCATCACAACCACCACCACGATCAGCAACGAGGTCCCGCCAAGGTAGAACGGTACGTTGGCCGCCACCACCAAGAACTGGGGCAACAAGCATACGGCCGTCATGTACAGAGCACCGAACATGGTCAAGCGAGTCAACACGCCATCGATATAGCGGGCGGACTGCTCACCCGGACGGATACCCGGAATAAAGGCACCGGACTTCTTCAGGTTTTCCGCTACGTCTTTCGGATTGAACATCAGCGCCGTATAGAAGAAGCAGAAGAAAACGATCCCTGCACTAAACAGCAAAATGTTCAACGGCTGACCAGGAGCGATAGCCTGCGAAATATCCTGCAGCCAGCCCATACCCTCGGACTGACCAAACCAGGAACCCAGCGAGGCCGGGAACAACAGAAGGCTGCTGGCGAAAATAGCCGGGATAACCCCCGCCATGTTCACCTTCAACGGCAAGTGGCTGGTCTGCGCAGCAAAGACCTTGCGGCCCTGCTGACGCTTGGCGTAGTGCACCGCAATACGCCGCTGACCACGCTCGATGAACACCACGAAACCGATGATCGCTACTGCCAGCAAACCGATGGCGATCAGCGCGAAGATATTGATATCGCCCTGCCGAGCAGACTCGAAAGACTGCCCGATCGCCGACGGCAGACCGGCCACGATGCCTGCAAAAATCAGCATCGAAATACCGTTGCCAACACCGCGCTCGGTGATCTGCTCGCCCAGCCACATCATGAACATTGCACCCGCCACGAAGGTGGTGACTGCAACGAAGTGGAAGCCGAAATCGACCGAAAACGCTACGCCCTGACTCGCCAGGCCAACGGACATGCCGATTGCCTGAACGAACGCCAAGACCAGAGTGCCGTAGCGGGTGTACTGGCTGATCTTGCGACGACCAGCCTCACCTTCCTTCTTCAACTGTTCCAGCTGCGGGCTGACAGCGGTCATCAGCTGCATGATGATCGACGCCGAAATGTACGGCATGATCCCCAATGCGAAGATGCTCATCCGCTCCAGCGCGCCGCCGGAAAACATGTTGAACAAGCTAAGAATGGTCCCCTCATTCTGTCGGAACAGATCCGCCAGCCGGTCAGGGTTTATCCCCGGAACTGGGATGTGTGCGCCGATCCGGTAGACGATGATCGCCATGAACAGGAAACGCAGTCGAGCCCAGAGCTCGGATAACCCGCCATTGCTGAGCGCTGAGAGAGCACCTTGCTTAGCCATTTATTCCTCGAACTTACCGCCAGCTGCTTCGATAGCCGCACGCGCACCCTTGGTGGCAGCGATACCTTTAAGGGTGACAGCACGAGTAACCTCACCGGACAGCATGACTTTCACACGCCGTACATGTTGGTTAACCAGGTTGGCATCCTTCAGCGCTTGCAGAGTGATGACGTCGCCCTCGACCTTGTTCAGCTCGGAGGTACGCACTTCTGCGCGATCCATAGCCTTCAGGGAAACGAAGCCGAATTTGGGCAGACGACGGTGCAGAGGCTGCTGACCGCCCTCGAAACCCGGAGCAATGGTGCCACCGGAACGGGAGGTCTGACCCTTGTGGCCGCGGCCACCGGTCTTACCCAAACCGCTACCGATACCACGGCCCGGACGGTGCTTCTCGCGGCGGGAACCCGGCGCAGGACTCAAATCGTTCAGGTACATGTATTAACCCTCCACACGGAGAAGGTAGTAAGCCTTGTTAATCATGCCGCGATTTTCCGGGGTATCCAGGACTTCGACGGTGTGATTAATGCGACGCAGGCCGAGACCCTTGACGCAAGCCTTGTGATTGGCCAGACGGCCACTCACGCTCTTGATCAGCGTGACTTTTACGGTATTAGCCATGGTTAGAGAATCTCCTCGACGCTCTTGCCACGCTTGGCTGCAACGGACTCTGGAGACTGCATAGCCTTCAGACCCTTGAAAGTGGCATGCACCACGTTCACCTGGTTAGTCGAGCCATAGCACTTGGCCAGAACGTTCTGCACACCTGCCACTTCCAGCACGGCACGCATGGCGCCGCCAGCGATGATACCGGTACCCTCAGATGCCGGCTGCATGAACACCTTGGAGGCGCCATGGGCGGCCTTCATCGCGTACTGCAGGGTGGTGCCGTTCAGATCAACCTGGATCATGTTGCGGCGCGCAGCTTCCATCGCCTTCTGAATGGCGGCCGGCACTTCGCGGGACTTGCCACGGCCGAAACCGACGCGACCCTTACCATCACCCACCACGGTCAACGCGGTGAAAGTGAAGATACGGCCGCCTTTTACGGTCTTGGCAACACGGTTAACCTGCACCAGCTTCTCGATATAGCCTTCGTCGCGCTTTTGGTCGTTATTTGCCATAACTTAGAACTCCAGCCCGCCTTCACGAGCAGCATCAGCCAGCGCCTTGACGCGGCCGTGGTACTTGAAGCCGGAACGGTCGAATGCAACCTGAGTCACACCAGCGGCTTTCGCGCGCTCAGCAACCAGCTCACCAACTTTCTTGGCTGCGTCGATATTGCCAGTGGCGCCATCACGCAGTGCTTTGTCCAAGGTCGAGGCGCTGGCCAGAACCTTGCTGCCGTCGGCCGAAATGACCTGGGCATAGATGTGCTGCGAAGAGCGGTACACGCAGAGACGCACGGCTTCGAGCTCGTGCATTTTCAGGCGTGCTTTGCGAGCGCGACGCAGTCGAGTAACTTTTTTGTCGGTCATTTGCTATGCCCTACTTCTTCTTGGCTTCTTTACGGCGGACGACTTCGTCAGCGTAACGAACACCTTTGCCCTTATAAGGTTCAGGACGACGGAAGTCACGAATCTCCGCAGCGACCTGACCAACCAGTTGCTTGTCGACACCCTTGATCAGGATCTCGGTCTGGTTAGGGGTTTCGGCAACGACGCCTTCCGGCAGCTCGTAGTCGATCGGGTGGGAGAAGCCGAGCGCCAGAGACAGAACCTGACCTTTGGCTTGCGCCTTGTAACCGACACCCACCAGCTGGAGCTTGCGCTCGAAGCCGGCACTGACACCGATCACCATGTTGTTGACCAGGGCACGCGTGGTACCGGCCATGGCGCGAGTCTGCTGATCGCCATTGCGAGCGGCAAAACGCAGCTCACCGGCTTCCTGCAGGACTTCAACGGACGAGTGAACATTCAGTTCCAGAGTGCCCTTGGCACCCTTTACCGAAAGCTGCTGACCGGCGAGTTTGATCTCAACACCAGCTGGCAGCGTGACGGGGTTCTTAGCAACGCGAGACATGCTTATCCCCCCCTTAGAACACTGTGCAAAGCACTTCGCCGCCGACACCGGCAGCGCGCGCAGCGCGGTCCGTCATCACACCCTTGTTGGTGGAGACGATGGAAACACCGAGACCGCCGCGAACTTTCGGCAGATCATCGACGGACTTGTATTGGCGAAGGCCGGGACGGCTCACGCGCTTCACTTCTTCAATGACCGGACGGCCTTCGAAGTACTTCAGCTCGATGGACAGCTGCGGCTTGACTTCGCCGCTGATCTGATAACCCGCAATATAACCTTCGTCTTTCAAAACTTTGGCTACAGCCACCTTCAACGTGGAAGACGGCATGCTTACGACGGACTTTTCAGCCATCTGGGCATTACGGATACGAGTTAGCATGTCCGCTAACGGGTCCTGCATACTCATGGGCTAGACGCTCCTGATACAAAAAGAATTAGCCTTAAGGCTAGAGCCGCCGCAAAACCGGAGCGGATTAAACCCCAGGCTCAGGCGAGCCGAACATTCTAGAGACTGCTCAAAAATGAATCAAGCCCCAAAGGGGCTTGATTCACACAAAGACAAAGCCGGCACTAGGCCGGCTTCGCTTTTACCAGCTGGCTTTCACCAGGCCCGGCACATCACCGCGCATTGCAGCTTCGCGCAGCTTGATACGGGACAGACCGAACTTGCGGAACACGCCGTGCGGACGACCGGTAATGCGGCAGCGATTGCGCAGGCGCGAAGCGCTGGCGTCACGCGGCTGCTTCTGCAGGGCGACTTGAGCCTCCCAACGCGCTTCCGGACTGGTGTTCGGATTGGCGATGGTAGCTTTCAGCTCGGCACGCTTCTTAGCGTACTTGGCTACCGTTTGCTGACGCTTCAGCTCACGGTTCTTCATGCTCGTTTTAGCCATGATCCAACTCCAGTCAGTTGCGGAACGGGAAGTTGAAGGCACGCAGCAGAGCGCGACCCTCATCATCCGTACGAGCAGTGGTGGTCAGGGTAATGTCCAGACCGCGCAGGGCATCGATCTTGTCGTAATCGATTTCCGGGAAAATGATCTGCTCCTTCACACCCATGCTGTAGTTGCCGCGACCATCGAAGGACTTGGCATTCAGGCCGCGGAAGTCACGCACGCGCGGCAGGGAGATGGACAGCAGGCGATCCAGGAATTCGTACATACGATCGCGACGCAGGGTTACCTTGACGCCAATCGGCCAACCTTCACGGAGCTTGAAACCTGCAATCGACTTACGGGCATGAGTCACGACGACTTTCTGACCGGTGATCTTTTCCAGGTCGGCAACCGCGTTCTCGATGATCTTCTTGTCACCGATCGCTTCGCCCAGGCCCATGTTCAGGGTGATCTTGGTGATGCGCGGAACTTCCATCACGTTCGCAAGCTTCAGGTCTTCCTTCAGCTTCGGCGCGATTTCTTTCCGATAAATCTCTTTCAGTCGTGCCATGGTCTTCTACCTAGCAGTGTTCAAGCATCAACCGCTTTTTGGGTCGACTTGAAGACACGAATTTTCTTACCGTCCTCAACCTTGAAACCAACGCGATCAGCCTTGTTGGTTTCACCGTTGAAAATGGCGACGTTAGAAGCGTGCAGAGGCGCCTCTTTCTCGACGATACCGCCTTGAACGCCCGACATCGGGTTCGGCTTGGTATGGCGCTTGACCAGGTTGATCCCACCAACGACCAGGCGGTCGTCAGCGAGAACCTTGAGCACCTTGCCACGCTTACCTTTGTCTTTGCCGGCGATCACGATGATCTCGTCGTCACGACGAATCTTTTGCATGTCGGATCTCCTTACAGCACTTCAGGGGCGAGCGAGACGATCTTCATGAACTTCTCGGAACGAAGCTCACGGGTCACGGGCCCAAAGATACGGGTGCCGATCGGCTCTTGCTTGTTGTTCAGTAGAACAGCAGCGTTGCCATCGAAGCGAATGATCGAGCCATCGGCACGGCGCACGCCATGACGGGTACGGACCACGACAGCGGTCATCACTTGGCCCTTCTTCACCTTACCGCGCGGAATCGCTTCCTTGACGGTCACCTTGATGATGTCGCCGATGCCAGCGTAGCGGCGATGCGAGCCACCCAGCACCTTGATGCACATGACGCGGCGTGCACCACTGTTGTCGGCCACATCGAGCATGGATTGAGTCTGAATCATATAATTTCTCCGACCCTTAGCCCTTAGACTTCCACTGCGCGTTCGAGAACTTCAACCAACGCCCAAGACTTGGTCTTGGCTACGGGACGGGTTTCACGGATGGAAACCTTGTCGCCGATCTGGCACTGGTTGTTTTCGTCGTGCGCGTGCAGCTTGGTCGAACGCTTGACATATTTGCCGTAGATCGGGTGCTTGACGCGACGCTCGATCAATACGGTGATGGTCTTGTCCATCTTGTCGCTGACGACACGGCCGGTCAGCGTACGGACTGTTTTTTCGGCTTCAGCCATGATCACTTACCTGCCTGCTGGTTGAGCACAGTTTTCACACGAGCGATGTCGCGCTTAACTTGCGAGAGCAGGTGAGACTGCCCCAACTGGCCAGTTGCCTTCTGCATGCGCAGATTGAACTGGTCGCGCAGCAGGCCGAGCAGTTGCTCGTTCAGCTGCTGTGCTGATTTTTCACGAAGTTCATTCGCTTTCATCACATCACCGTCCGCTTAACAAAGGTGGTGGCGAGCGGCAGCTTTGCAGCAG
Organism: Pseudomonas benzenivorans; assembly: GCF_900100495.1. GTDB lineage: Bacteria > Pseudomonadota > Gammaproteobacteria > Pseudomonadales > Pseudomonadaceae > Aquipseudomonas > Aquipseudomonas benzenivorans. Next base: position 9,021 of record NZ_FNCT01000007.1, on the reverse strand, counting down.
CCAGGGCGAAAGCCTCACGCGCCAGCTCTTCGGAAACGCCTTCGATTTCGTACAGGACCTTGCCTGGCTGAATCTGGGCTACCCAATATTCGACGCTACCCTTCCCTTTACCCATCCGCACTTCGAGAGGCTTCTTGGTAACCGGCTTGTCCGGGAACACGCGAATCCAGATCTTCCCGCCACGCTTAACGTGACGAGTCAGAGCACGACGAGCGGACTCGATCTGGCGGGCGGTGAGACGACCGCGGGCGACAGACTTCAGCGCGAATTCGCCGAAGCTGACCTTGCTACCGCGCTGAGCCAAGCCACGGTTGTGGCCGGTCATCTGCTTGCGGAACTTCGTACGCTTTGGTTGCAACATTTGGCGTACCCCTTACTTAGCAGCTTTTTTACGAGGAGCGGGTGCCTGCGGCTTCAGTTCTTCCTGGCGACCACCAATCACTTCGCCTTTGAAGATCCAAACCTTGACACCAATCACACCGTAGGTGGTGTGCGCTTCGTACGTGGCATAGTCGATATCGGCACGCAGGGTGTGCAGCGGCACACGACCTTCGCGATACCATTCGGTACGGGCGATTTCTGCACCGCCCAGACGACCGCTCACTTGGATTTTGATGCCCTTGGCACCAATGCGCATGGCGTTCTGTACAGCGCGCTTCATGGCGCGACGGAACATCACGCGACGCTCCAGCTGCTGAGCTACGCTCTGCGCAACCAGCATACCGTCGAGTTCCGGCTTGCGGATCTCTTCGATATTGATGTGCACAGGCACACCCATTTGCTTGGTCAGGTCCTGACGCAGCTTCTCAACATCCTCACCTTTCTTGCCGATCACGATACCGGGACGGGCGGTGTGGATGGTGATGCGTGCGGTTTGAGCCGGGCGAGCAATGTCGATACGGCTTACGGACGCGCTTTTTAGTTTGTCTTGGAGATACTCACGCACCTTCAGATCAGCGAACAAATAGTCCGCATAAGTCCGACCGTCTGCATACCAAACGGAGGTGTGATCCTTGACGATTCCCAGGCGAATGCCAATGGGATGTACTTTCTGACCCATCTGATCGACTCCGTTACTTGTCCGCAACCTTGACAGTGATATGGCAAGACCGCTTGACGATGCGATCAGCGCGGCCTTTGGCACGCGGCATGATGCGCTTCAGCGAACGCCCTTCGTTGACGAAAACGGTGCTGACCTTAAGGTCATCAACATCTGCGCCTTCGTTGTGCTCGGCGTTGGCAACGGCCGACTCCAGCACTTTCTTCATGATCTCAGCGGCTTTCTTACTGCTGAAAGCCAGCAGGTTGAGCGCCTCGCCCACCTTCTTCCCGCGGATCTGGTCGGCGACCAAGCGGGCTTTCTGGGCAGAGATTCGAGCGCCCGACAACTTAGCGGCTACTTCCATCATTCCTTACCCCTTAACGCTTGGCTTTCTTGTCTGCCACGTGCCCGCGATAGGTGCGGGTAGCAGCAAACTCACCGAGTTTGTGGCCGACCATGTCTTCGTTCACCAGAACCGGGACATGTTGACGACCGTTATGTACAGCGATGGTCAGACCGACCATCTGCGGCAGGATCATCGAACGGCGCGACCAGGTTTTCACCGGCTTGCGATCGTTCTTTTCCACCGCCACTTCGATCTTCTTCAGTAGGTGAAGATCAATAAAAGGACCTTTTTTCAGAGAACGTGGCACTGTCGTATCCCTCTATTTACTTGCGACGACGGACGATCATGTTATCGGTGCGCTTGTTACCACGAGTCTTCGCGCCCTTAGTCGGGAAGCCCCATGGAGACACCGGATGACGACCACCAGAGGTACGACCTTCACCACCACCATGTGGGTGGTCGACCGGGTTCATGGCAACACCACGAACGGTCGGGCGAACGCCACGCCAGCGCTTGGCACCGGCCTTACCCAGCGAACGCAAGCTGTGCTCGGAGTTCGAGACTTCACCCAGGGTCGCACGGCACTCAGCCAGCACTTTACGCATCTCACCGGAACGCAGACGCAGGGTCACGTAGACACCTTCACGAGCGATCAGCTGAGCCGAGGCACCAGCGGAACGCGCGATCTGAGCGCCCTTACCCGGCTTCAGCTCGATACCGTGAACGGTCGAACCCACCGGAATGTTGCGCAGCTGCAGACTGTTGCCGGCCTTGATCGGCGCCATCGCCCCAGCTACCAACTGATCGCCAGCTACCACGCCTTTAGGGGCGATGATGTAGCGACGCTCGCCGTCGGCATACTTCAGCAGAGCGAGGTGAGCAGTACGGTTCGGGTCATACTCGACGCGCTCGACAGTGGCAGGGATGCCATCTTTGTCGTTACGACGGAAGTCGACCAGACGATAATGCTGCTTGTGGCCACCACCGATATGACGGGTGGTGATACGGCCATTGTTGTTACGACCGCCAGTCTTCGACTTCTTCTCGAGCAGCGGAGCGTAAGGAGCGCCTTTGTGCAGCTCCTGATTGACCACCTTGACCACAAAACGGCGGCCAGCGGAAGTCGGTTTGCATTTAACGATTGCCATGATGCACCCCTTCCTTACTCAGCACTGCTGGAGAAATCGAGATCTTGGCCCGGCTGAAGGGAGATAACTGCCTTCTTCCAGTCGTTACGCTTGCCCAGGCCGCGAGCGGTGCGCTTGCTCTTACCCAGAACGTTCTGAGTAGTCACTCGCTCAACCTTCACGCTGAACAGGCTTTCGACGGCCTTCTTGATTTCCAGCTTGGTTGCATCGGTTGCAACCTTGAAAACGAATTGGCTCTTCTTGTCAGCCAGAACCGTGGCCTTCTCGGAGACGTGCGGGCCAAGCAGCACTTTGAATACGCGTTCCTGGTTCATCCCAGCAGCTCCTCGAATTTCTTCACGGCAGAAACGGTGACCAGCACCTTTTCGTACGCGATCAGACTGACCGGATCGGAACCCTGCACGTCACGAACATCGACATGCGGCAGGTTGCGAGCAGCCAGGTACAGATTCTGATCAATAGCATCGGACACGATCAGAACGTCGTTCAGACCCATGCCATTCAGCTTGCCCAACAGTTCCTTGGTTTTCGGAGCTTCAACGCTGAAGTCCTCGACCACGACCAGACGATCGGTACGCACCAGCTCAGCAAGAATCGAACGCAGCGCTGCGCGATACATCTTCTTGTTCAGCTTCTGATCATGATTCTGCGGACGAGCCGCAAAGGTCACACCACCACCACGCCAGATCGGACCACGGGTGGTACCGGCACGCGCGCGACCAGTGCCTTTCTGGCGCCACGGACGCTTGCCGCCGCCGGACACGTCGGAACGGGTCTTTTGCTGCTTGCTGCCCTGACGGCCGCCGGCCATGTAGGCCACAACTGCTTGGTGAACCAGGGTCTCGTTGTAATCGCCACCGAAAGTCGCTTCGGAAACTTCGATCGCTTGAGCGCCATTTACATTTAATTGCATGTCAGCTTCCCCTTAACCGCGAGCCTTGGCTGCCGGACGTACAACCAGGTTGCCGCCAGTAGCGCCAGGAACGGCACCCTTGACCAACAGCAGGTTGCGTTCAGCGTCGACGCGCACTACTTCCAGGGACTGCACAGTCACGCGCTCAGCACCCATGTGACCGGACATTTTTTTGCCCTTGAAGACGCGACCCGGAGTCTGGCACTGGCCAATCGAACCCGGAACACGATGGGACACGGAGTTACCGTGAGTGTTGTCTTGGCCGCGGAAGTTCCAACGCTTGATGGTACCGGCAAAGCCTTTACCCTTGGACTGACCGGTGACATCCACCAGTTGACCAGCTTGGAAAATTTCAGCGTTGATCAGATCGCCCGCCTGGTACTCGCCGTCTTCAAGACGGAACTCCCAAACACCACGACCCGCCGCGACGTTCGCCTTGGCGAAGTGACCGGCCTGAGCCTTGCTGACACGCGAAGCGCGACGCTCACCGACAGTGACCTGCACTGCACGATAGCCATCGGACTCCTCGCTCTTGAACTGGGTGACGCGATTCGGCTCGATCTCAATGACCGTAACCGGAATGGAGACACCTTCTTCGGTGAAAATGCGGGTCATGCCGCACTTACGACCGACTACACCAATAGTCATGTTGTAAACCTCATGAGTGTACGGGGCTTTCACCCGCTATGGCCGCCCATTTCAGAGCGTTACACGACTAAAACCCCAAGGTTTTAGCCGAGGCTGATCTGCACTTCCACGCCAGCCGCAAGATCAAGCTTCATCAGCGCGTCAACGGTTTTATCCGTCGGCTGGACGATGTCCAGGACACGCTTATGAGTACGGATCTCATACTGATCGCGCGCGTCTTTGTTGACGTGCGGAGAGGTCAGTACGGTGAACCGCTCTTTGCGGGTAGGCAGAGGAATCGGACCACGCACCTGAGCACCAGTACGTTTCGCGGTTTCCACGATTTCCTGGGTTGATTGATCGATCAGGCGATGGTCAAAAGCCTTCAACCGAATACGGATTTGTTGGTTTTGCATTTTGACCTCAGATTCCAAGCTGCTATTCCCAACGGGCGCAATACGCCCGTTAAAAGGAGGCGCAATTCTATAGACGCTCCCTATGGGTGTCAACCCAATAAAAAAGCCCCCGCAAGCGGGGGCCTTTCTCAGATCAACCGATTACTCGATGATCTTGGCAACCACGCCGGCACCAACGGTACGGCCGCCTTCGCGAATCGCGAAACGCAGACCGTCTTCCATGGCGATCGGAGCGATCAGGGTGACAACCATCTTGATGTTGTCGCCCGGCATTACCATCTCAACGCCTTCCGGCAGTTCGCAGTTACCGGTCACGTCGGTGGTCCGGAAGTAAAACTGCGGGCGGTAGCCCTTGAAGAACGGAGTGTGACGACCGCCTTCTTCCTTGCTCAGCACGTACACTTCGCCTTCGAACTTGGTGTGCGGCTTGATGGTGCCCGGCTTGGCCAGAACCTGGCCACGCTCGACGTCATCACGCTTGGTGCCGCGCAGCAGCACGCCGACGTTCTCACCGGCACGACCTTCGTCGAGCAGCTTGCGGAACATTTCAACGCCGGTGCAGATGGTCTTGGTGGTCGGACGGATACCGACGATCTCGACTTCTTCCTGGATCTTGACGATGCCACGCTCGACACGACCGGTTACCACGGTGCCGCGACCGGAGATCGAGAACACGTCTTCGATCGGCATCAGGAACGGCTTGTCGATGGCACGCTCGGGCTCAGGAATATAGCTGTCCAGGGTCTCGACCAGCTTACGAACGGCAGTGGTGCCCATTTCGTTGTCGTCCTGACCGTTCAGCGCCATCAGCGCGGAACCGATCACGATCGGGGTGTCGTCGCCCGGGAAGTCGTAGGTCGACAGCAGGTCGCGAACTTCCATCTCGACCAGTTCCAGCAGCTCGGCGTCATCCACCATGTCGGCCTTGTTCAGGAACACGACGATGTACGGAACGCCTACCTGACGGGACAGCAGGATGTGCTCGCGAGTCTGCGGCATCGGGCCGTCGGCAGCCGAGCAAACCAGGATCGCGCCATCCATCTGCGCAGCACCGGTGATCATGTTCTTCACATAGTCAGCGTGGCCCGGGCAGTCTACGTGGGCGTAGTGACGGATCGCCGAATCGTATTCAACGTGGGAGGTGTTGATGGTGATACCACGTGCTTTTTCTTCCGGAGCGTTGTCGATCTGGGAGAAATCGCGAGCGGAGCCGCCCCAGGTCTCAGCGCAGACCTTGGTCAGCGCTGCGGTCAGGGTGGTTTTACCGTGGTCAACGTGACCGATGGTGCCGACGTTGACGTGCGGCTTATTACGTTCAAATTTCTCTTTAGCCATTTTGACCGTCTCCGAGCGAAAAATTCAGCAAGTAAACCACCATTAAAACAAAGGCAGATACTTTCATATCTGCCTTTATTAAATGGAGCTCATGAGCGGATTTGAACCGCTGACCTCACCCTTACCAAGGGTGTGCTCTACCAGCTGAGCTACATGAGCGAAACACATCGCGCCAACAACAAACCTGGAGCGGGTAGCGGGAATCGAACCCGCATCATCAGCTTGGAAGGCTGAGGTTCTACCACTGAACTATACCCGCGGAGCTTGCTGCTCACGCTAAATCTGGTGGAGGGAGAAGGATTCGAACCTTCGAAGTCGATGACGTCAGATTTACAGTCTGATCCCTTTGGCCACTCGGGAATCCCTCCAAAAGGAGGCGGCATTCTCTTTAGAAGCCACCCTACTGTCAAGCATTTTCTCATTAAAAACCTGAGGTTAGCTGCACTGACAGTCGCTCTGCAGAATCACCTTTCAGCGCCACCCTGCGAAGCGGGCGCCATTCTATTCAATCTAGCGAGGCGTTGCAATCCCTTCGCACGGCATTAATTGATGCTGCAACCCGTTGAAGTCCAAAGCTAAACGCTGCAGCAGCGAATCATCCGCCAGCCGGCGACTTTCCGGCGCGATGCGCACCCAATAGCTGCGATGCGCACGTGACAATTCCCTCAATGAGGGCTCATAGCCAGCATCGCGCAGACGCTGCACCACACTTTCCGCCGAGTCGCTGCGCGGAAAAATACCTAGCGAAATACCATTAGCCAGATCTCCCTGGGTAATGATGTAGCTGTCAATTTGGCGTGCCTGCAACTCCCTCAACTGCCGCAGCGAGGCCTGCCGAGAGGCCATCGGCGGTAGAAACACCCAATAATCGGTCCCGGCCGTTGCATCTATGGACTGCACACGAGAGCGAATATCCAGACTAATAAGTCGCTGTGCCACCACCGAAGCTGCAGCCTCCTGCTCAAAGCTGCCTAAAAATAGACAGACCGCTTCGGGCTCAGCCACGACCGCCCCCTCATGCCGCACTTGCAGATTCGATTCACTCAGCAGGCGAATATCCCGTTTACCCTGCTGCAACAGAGCGAGTGGCGCGACCTCTTTAGCCCGTAAAGGAGCCTGCTGCTGATGCCAAACGTAATAAAACAGGTTCAGCACCAACAGCAACAGGAACATCCAACGCATGCACCACCTCAACTCAGCGGACAAGCTATAGCCAATCCAATAAACACCAGATCCGGAGTTACCCGAGCACCTGGAATCATGTCGACCACCAAGAAGGCATCTCCACCGGTCAAGAAAACCTCAAAAGATCCTCCCCAATAGTGGCGAGCCATATCCAGCTGAGTCCGAACGAAGCCCTGCAGCATCAAGGAACAGCCGCGCTCAACCGCCTCAGCAGTTGAGCGTCCCGGCGCGAAACTGTGCAAAGCCTGCTCTGCGAGGACATCGTCATAGCGCGTTCGCCGCGTATGGGTACGCAACTGATTACGCATCAACGGCACACCAGGACAGATGAAGCCCCCCAGATGCTGCCCGCTGGCATCCACGAAATCGGAAGTCACCGCTGTACCAAGGTCCAGCACCAGGCAGGCTTTCTGCACCTGGCGATATGCGCCAACCACAGCCAGCCAGCGATCCAAGCCGAGGCGCTCGAACTGCTCATAGCCATTGCGCACCCCCGCCAGTTCGACAGCCGGGCACGCGCGGATACACTCGATAGCAAAGTCCCGCTTCAGCGACGCGACCAGGCGGGTCGTTTCCTCATCCGTACGCACACTCACCAGGCGACAGGCCTTCAAGCTCACCGGCTGTTGCCGGATGGCGCTAATGAGCTCTTCATCAGAACCCACTACGCCGCCACAATTAACTCCTGAATCACCTTCCGAGACCACCCGCCACTTTATGAAGCTGTTGCCACAATCGAGCTCAAGAATCATCGCGCAACCTCAAACCGAGCTCTCCTCCACTGAAGTGTCGCTCGACGCCGGCTACACGCAGACGAATAGCACCCGATCGATCGACCCCCAGCACTACCCCCTCCACCGGCTCCGCACCAGCAGTCAACATGACCTTCCGCCCCTGCCAAAGATGATTGGCCTGCCACTCATCCTGCAAAGCAACGAATCCCTTCTTCAGATGCACATCCAGATAACGAGACAGTTGTCGATTCAGCTCGCAGACCAAACCGTTACGGTCAACGCAGCGACCAAGCTCGGCACGCATCGAGGTCCAAGGCTGGTCAATTACCGCCTTATCCGCAACCAGCATATTCACATTGATGCCGATGCCTATCACCACATGACAAACATCGGCAGGATCACCCGATAACTCCAGGAGAATTCCCGCGATTTTGCGACCTTCAACCAGTACATCATTGGGCCATTTCAACCCAGCACCAACCACTCCCGCCGCACGGAGTGACTGCAGCAGAGCCAGCCCCACCACAAGACTAAGCCCCTCCAGCTGGCGCATACCACCATCTATTCGGAGCACCAGGCTGTAGTACAGATTCTCACCGAAAGGGCTCACCCAATTGCGACCGCGACGACCACGGCCAGCCGTCTGGCGCTCTGCCAGCACAATAAACGGGGGCTCCTGCCGAGCCGCCAAACGCCGTAATGCCTCTGCATTGGTGGAGTCCACAGATTGCACAACGCTCGCAGGCCAAACCCGGCATGTCGCATCGACGGACAAGGTCGCCTCATCAAGCAACAAGAGCGGGTTTGCCAAACGATACCCTCGCCCGCGGACCTTATGGACAGGCAAGGCCAGTTCGGCCTCCAAACACTGCAATTGCTTCCATATCGCAGATCTACTAACGCCCAGGGCCTTGCCCAGTGCTTCCCCGGAGTGGAAACGCCCGTCTTGAAGCAGCTTTAATAATGGCAGCATGCTGATCCTACCAAGCGATGAGGCACGCATGATAACGACGAGCCCCACGATTGCCTACTGAGCTAGCCGGGGTAATTTCCGCCGCACAAAGACAAACCCCCCAGGCGCTTGCGCGACTGGGGGGTTTGGGATAGAAGCTTGACGATGACCTACTCTCACATGGGGAAACCCCACACTACCATCGGCGATGCGTCGTTTCACTTCTGAGTTCGGGATGGGATCAGGTGGTTCCAACGCTCTATGGTCGTCAAGCAATTCGGTTGGAGTCTCGCGGTTGAGGCGCGACTCCTAATTGGGTATGT
>NZ_FNCT01000032.1 GCF_900100495.1 Pseudomonas benzenivorans | reverse complement strand
CCATGGAAGACGGTCTGCGTTTCGCGATTCGCGAAGGCGGCCGTACCGTTGGTGCCGGCGTGGTTGCCAAGATCATCGAGTAATCGGTTGATCTGTCTCTGTCAGGCCGGCATAATGGTCGGCCTGATTTTGTTCTAGGTCAGTAGCTCAATTGGCAGAGCGGCGGTCTCCAAAACCGCAGGTTGGGGGTTCGATTCCCTCCTGACCTGCCATTTTCTAACGAATTTGGCGTGTCTTTCACAGGATCCTCGTAAATGAATGCTCAGGCTGAAGCCAAAGACTCTCGCTTAGATCTGCTTAAGTGGCTGGTTGTTGCCGCTTTGGTGGTGGTGGGCGTGGTCGGAAATCAGTACTTCTCTGCTGAGCCAATTCTGTATCGTGTCCTGGCTTTGCTGGTTCTTGCCGTCCTTGCGGGTGTTGTCGCGTTGCAGACGACCAAGGGGCAGGCCTTTTTCGGGCTGGCAAAGGAAGCGCGCGTTGAAATTCGTAAAGTCGTTTGGCCGACCCGCCAGGAAACCACGCAGACCACGCTGATTGTCGTGGCGGTGGTCTTGGTGATGGCGCTGTTGTTGTGGGGATTGGACTCACTGCTCGGCTGGCTTGTTTCGTTGATTGTCGGTTAAAGGTGTCCCGTGGCTAAGCGTTGGTACGTTGTGCATGCTTACTCGGGTTACGAGAAGCATGTAATGCGTTCGTTGATCGAGCGCGTAAAGCTTGCTGGTATGGAAGATGGCTTCGGTGAAATTCTCGTCCCTACTGAAGAAGTAGTGGAAATGCGCAATGGGCAGAAGCGTAAGAGTGAGCGCAAGTTCTTTCCTGGCTATGTCCTGGTGCAGATGGAGATGAATGAGGGGACCTGGCACCTGGTCAAGGATACTCCTCGGGTGATGGGCTTCATTGGCGGTACCGCTGATAAGCCGGCCCCGATTACGGATAGGGAAGCCGAGGCGATCCTGCGCCGCGTTGCCGATAGCGGCGATAAGCCGAAGCCGAAGACGCTGTTCGAGCCGGGCGAAATGGTGCGTGTGGTTGACGGGCCGTTTGCCGATTTCAGTGGCGTGGTCGAAGAAGTGAATTACGAGAAAAGCCGTATCCAGGTGGCGGTGACCATCTTTGGTCGTTCGACGCCGGTCGAGCTGGAGTTTAGTCAGGTCGAGAAGGCATAACTGACACAAGCATCCCATACCCCGCAGTCAAAGGCTGCGGGGTTTTGTCGTCACTGGGATAAATGCGTAGATAACCGGGGAGCCGCTAGGCGCTAGAACCCGTAACTGGAGTAGCTCATGGCTAAGAAGATAACGGCTTATATCAAGCTGCAAGTAAAGGCTGCACAGGCCAACCCAAGCCCGCCCGTTGGTCCGGCTCTGGGTCAGCACGGTGTGAATATCATGGAATTCTGCAAGGCGTTCAACGCCAGGACTCAGGGCATGGAACCTGGTCTGCCGACTCCTGTGATCATCACCGTTTACAGCGACCGTAGCTTCACGTTCGAAACCAAGAGCACCCCTGCGTCCGTGCTGTTGAAGAAAGCTGCTGGTTTGACCAGTGGTTCCGCGCGCCCGAATACCGTCAAGGTCGGCACCGTGACCCGCGCTCAACTGGAAGAGATCGCCAAGGCTAAGACGGCTGATCTGACTGCAGCTGACCTGGATGCGGCCGTGCGTACTATCGCCGGTTCCGCTCGCAGCATGGGCCTCAACGTGGAGGGTGTGTAATGGCTAAGTTGACCAAGCGTCAAAAGGCAATCGCGGCGAAAATCGAGCCGGGCAAGGCCTATAACTTCACCGAGGCTGCCGCACTGCTGGCTGAGCTGTCGGCGGTCAAGTTCACCGAGTCGGTCGATATCGCTGTGAACCTTGGCGTTGATCCGCGTAAGTCTGACCAGGTCGTGCGTGGCGCTACGGTGCTGCCGAATGGCACCGGTAAGACCGTTCGCGTCGCCGTGTTCACCCAAGGCCCTGCGGCCGAGGCGGCTCTGGCCGCTGGCGCCGATCGCGTTGGCATGGACGAGCTGGCTGCGGAAATGAAGGGTGGCGACCTGAACTATGACGTGGTAATCGCTTCTCCGGACGCGATGCGCGTTGTTGGCCAGCTGGGTCAGGTTCTCGGTCCGCGTGGCCTGATGCCGAACCCGAAGGTCGGCACCGTGACTCCGGACGTCGCCACCGCCGTGAAGAATGCCAAGGCCGGTCAGGTACGTTTCCGTACCGACAAGAACGGCATCATCCACACCTCCGTTGGCAAGCTCGGCTTTGAAGCCGACAAGCTGAAGCAGAACGTGGAAGCGCTGATCTCCGACCTGAAGCGCCTGAAGCCGTCGACCTCCAAAGGTATCTACGTCAAGCGCGTGACCCTGAGCACCACCATGGGCCCGGGGCTGGTCATCGATCAGGCATCGCTGGACGCGTAATGAATGGCGGCTGGCGGAAGCGATTCCGTCAGCCTGAAAGATTGGGGTCCCTGCCTGGCGGGGGCTATCCAAGACCGTAGGCGGCGCAAGTCTTAAATCATCAGCCTACGCAGATGGTGCTCCCGATTCTTACCGAATCAGACACCAAAACGCCGTCCAGCCCTGGTTGGACGAAACGGTAACATCCAGGAGTAAACCCGTGGCAATTAAACTCGAAGACAAGAAGGCCATCGTCGCTGAAGTCAACGAGGCTGCCAAAGCTGCCCTGTCCGCTGTCGTGGCTGATGCCCGTGGCGTGACCGTAGGTGCTATGACCGGACTCCGTAAAGAGGCCCGCGCATCTGGTGTGTACGTCAAAGTCGTACGTAACACCCTGCTGCGCCGCGCCGTTGAAGGCACTCAGTTCGATGTGCTCAACGACGTGTTCAAAGGCCCGACCCTGATTGCGTTCTCCAACGAACATCCGGGCGCTGCTGCCCGTATCTTCAAGGATTTCGCCAAGGGTCAGGACAAGTTCGAGATCAAGGCAGCTGCGTTCGAGGGTCAGTTCCTCGCAGCCAATCAGATCGATGTGCTGGCAACTCTGCCGACTTACAACGAAGCGATTTCTCAGCTGATGAGCGTGATGCAAGGCGCTACCAGCAAGTTCGTTCGTACTTTGGCGGCTGTTCGCGATCAGAAAGAAGGCGTTGCCGCCTAAGGCGCGCAGAGTCTTTCAATCTTATTTGTTTAATTTGATGGCCGCGAAGGCCGTCCCCCAATACAGGAATTAGAGTCATGGCTCTGACCAACGAAGACATCATCAACGCCGTTTCCGAAATGTCCGTGATGCAGGTTGTTGAACTGATCAAGGCAATGGAAGAGAAGTTTGGCGTAACCGCCGCTGCTGCTGTTGCTGCCGGTCCGGCCGCTGCCGCCGCCGTAGCTGAAGAGCAAACCGAGTTCACCATCGTCCTGACCGAAACCGGCGAGAAGAAAGTGAACGTGATCAAGGTCGTTCGCGAGCTGACCGGTCTGGGTCTGAAAGAAGCCAAGGCAGTGGTTGACGGCGCTCCGGGCGTTGTTAAAGAAGGCGCTTCGAAAGAAGAAGCCGAGGCCGCTAAGAAGGCTCTGGAAGAAGCTGGCGCCAAAGTCGAGCTCAAGTAAGCGACGACCTTGCGTCTACAGCCTGAGCGATTCGCGTAAGGCTGATGGCTGGTGGCTTTTGCCACCGGCCTTTTTCCGTTCTAGGTCGGCTATTCACCGGCCGGCCTCGAGCGGAAAACAACCCACCCCGTGGGGTGGCGCAAACCAAAGGGTTTGCAAGAGTTTCTGGCTGCTCCCGTCGGAGAGGCCAAATAAGCAGGTGACCAAGCTGGGGAACGCTGATGGCTTACTCATATACTGAGAAAAAACGTATCCGCAAGGACTTTAGCAAGTTGCCGGATGTCATGGATGTGCCTTATCTCCTGGCCATCCAGCTGGATTCGTATCGCGAATTCCTGCAGGCGGGAGCGACCAAGGACCAGTTTCGTGACATCGGTCTGCATGCGGCCTTCAAGTCCGTTTTCCCGATTATCAGCTATTCCGGCAACGCGGCTCTGGAGTATGTCGGTTATCGCCTGGGCGAGCCGGCATTTGACGTCAAGGAATGCGTACTGCGTGGCGTGACCTTCGCTGTACCGCTGCGGGTTAAGGTCCGCTTGATCATTTTCGACAAAGAATCGTCGAACAAAGCGATCAAGGACATCAAAGAGCAAGAAGTGTACATGGGGGAAATCCCCCTGATGACCGAGAACGGTACCTTCGTCATCAACGGTACCGAGCGCGTCATCGTTTCCCAGTTGCACCGCTCCCCGGGCGTGTTCTTCGACCATGATCGTGGCAAGACCCACAGCTCCGGCAAGCTGCTGTATTCCGCGCGGATCATTCCGTACCGTGGTTCCTGGCTGGACTTCGAGTTCGATCCGAAGGACGCCGTGTTCGTGCGGATCGACCGCCGCCGCAAGCTGCCGGCCTCGGTCCTGTTGCGCGCGCTGGGCTATAGCACCGAGGAAGTGCTGGATGCCTTCTATGCCACCAACGTCTTCCACGTGAAGGGCGAGTCCCTCAGCCTGGAACTGGTGCCGCAGCGCCTGCGTGGTGAAATTGCCGTCCTCGACATCATGGACGAGAAGGGCAAGGTCATCGTCGAGCAAGGTCGCCGGATCACCGCGCGCCACATCAACCAGTTGGACAAGGCTGGTATCAAAGAGCTGGAAGTGCCGCTCGACTACCTGATCGGCCGTACTACGGCCAAGGCGATCGTGCACCCGGCCACCGGCGAAATCATCGCCGAATGCAACACCGAGCTGAACACCGAGATCCTGGCGAAAGTCGCCAAGGCCCAGGTCGTGCGCATCGAGACGCTGTACACCAACGATATCGATTGCGGCCCGTTCATCTCCGATACCCTGAAGATCGACAGCACCAGCAATCAGCTGGAGGCGCTGGTCGAGATCTATCGCATGATGCGTCCCGGCGAGCCGCCAACCAAGGATGCTGCCGAGACCCTGTTCAACAACCTGTTCTTCAGTGCCGAGCGCTATGACCTGTCCGCCGTGGGCCGGATGAAGTTCAACCGCCGCATCGGCCGTACCGAGATCGAAGGTTCGGGCGTGCTGTGCAAGGAAGATATCGTCGAGGTGCTCAAGACCCTGGTCGATATCCGTAACGGCAAGGGCATCGTCGACGACATCGACCACCTGGGTAACCGCCGCGTGCGTTGCGTCGGCGAGATGGCCGAGAACCAGTTCCGCGTGGGCCTGGTGCGCGTCGAGCGTGCGGTCAAGGAGCGCCTGTCGATGGCCGAAAGCGAAGGCCTGATGCCGCAGGACCTGATCAACGCCAAGCCGGTTGCGGCAGCGGTGAAAGAGTTCTTCGGTTCCAGCCAGCTTTCGCAGTTCATGGACCAGAACAACCCGCTCTCCGAGATCACCCACAAACGTCGCGTCTCCGCACTCGGCCCGGGCGGTCTGACCCGTGAGCGCGCCGGTTTCGAAGTCCGCGACGTACACCCGACCCATTATGGCCGGGTGTGCCCGATCGAAACGCCGGAAGGTCCGAACATCGGTCTGATCAACTCCCTGGCCGCTTATGCGCGCACCAACCAGTACGGTTTCCTCGAGAGCCCGTACCGCGTGGTGAAGGACACCCTGGTCACCGACGAGATCGTGTTCCTCTCGGCGATCGAAGAGGCCGATCACGTGATCGCCCAGGCATCGGCAACGATGAACGACAAGGGCGAACTGGTGGACGAGCTGGTGGCCGTGCGTCACCTCAACGAATTCACCGTGAAGGCGCCGGAAGACGTCACCCTGATGGACGTGTCGCCGAAGCAGGTGGTCTCGGTCGCCGCCTCGCTGATTCCATTCCTCGAGCACGACGACGCCAACCGTGCGTTGATGGGTTCGAACATGCAGCGTCAGGCGGTGCCGACCCTGCGTTCGGACAAACCGCTGGTCGGTACCGGCATGGAGCGCAACGTGGCGCGCGACTCCGGTGTCTGCGTGGTGGCCCGGCGTGGCGGCGTGATCGATTCGGTCGATGCCAGCCGCATCGTGGTGCGGGTCAACGATGACGAAGTCGAGACCGGTGAAGCCGGTGTCGACATCTACAACCTGACCAAGTACACCCGCTCCAACCAGAACACCTGCATCAACCAGCGCCCGTTGGTCAGCAAGGGTGATCAGGTCGAGCGCAGCGACATCCTCGCCGATGGCCCGTCCACCGACATGGGTGAGCTGGCCCTGGGGCAGAACATGCGCGTCGCGTTCATGCCGTGGAACGGTTACAACTTCGAGGACTCCATCCTCCTCTCCGAGCGCGTGGTGCAGGAAGACCGCTTCACCACGATCCACATCCAGGAACTGACCTGCGTGGCGCGTGACACCAAGCTCGGGCCAGAGGAGATCACTGCGGATATCCCGAACGTCGGTGAAGCCGCACTGAACAAGCTGGACGAAGCCGGTATCGTCTATGTCGGTGCCGAAGTGGGCGCTGGCGACATCCTGGTCGGCAAGGTCACCCCGAAAGGCGAGACCCAGCTGACCCCGGAAGAGAAGCTGCTGCGCGCGATCTTCGGCGAGAAGGCGTCCGACGTGAAGGACAC
The DNA here is from genome assembly GCF_900100495.1 of Pseudomonas benzenivorans. Lineage (GTDB taxonomy): Bacteria > Pseudomonadota > Gammaproteobacteria > Pseudomonadales > Pseudomonadaceae > Aquipseudomonas > Aquipseudomonas benzenivorans. Next base: position 9,963 of record NZ_FNCT01000032.1, on the reverse strand, counting down.
CTCCCTGCGCGTGCCGACTGGTACCAAGGGTACGGTGATCGACGTGCAGGTCTTCACCCGTGATGGCGTCGAGCGTGATGCTCGTGCCCTGTCGATCGAGAAGATGCAGCTCGACGAGATCCGCAAGGACCTCAACGAGGAGTTCCGCATCGTCGAGGGCGCGACTTTCGAGCGTCTGCGTGCGGCGCTGGTCGGCAAGACTGCCGAAGGCGGCGCGGGCCTGAAGAAGGGCGCCGAGATCAGCGACGAGTTCCTCGACGGCCTCGAGCGCGGCCAGTGGTTCAAGCTGCGCATGGCCGACGACGCGCTGAACGAGCAGTTGGAGAAGGCCCAGGCCTACATCTCCGACCGCCGTCAGCTGCTCGACGACAAGTTCGAAGACAAGAAGCGCAAGCTGCAGCAGGGCGACGACCTGGCGCCGGGTGTGCTGAAGATCGTCAAGGTCTACCTGGCCATCCGCCGCCGCATCCAGCCGGGTGACAAGATGGCCGGTCGCCACGGTAACAAGGGTGTGGTCTCGGTGATCATGCCGGTCGAAGACATGCCGCACGACGTCAATGGCACGCCGGTCGACATCGTTCTCAACCCGCTGGGCGTACCGTCGCGGATGAACGTCGGGCAGATCCTCGAAACCCACCTGGGCCTCGCGGCCAAGGGCCTGGGCGAGAAGATCAACCGCATGCTCGAAGAGCAGCGCAAGGTCGCCGAGCTGCGCAAGTTCATGCAGCAGATCTACAACGAGATCGGCGGCCGCCAGGAGAACCTGGACGAACTGAGCGATCAGGAAATCCTCAACCTGGCGAAGAACCTGCGTGGCGGCGTACCGATGGCCACTCCGGTATTCGACGGCGCCAAGGAAAGCGAGATCAAGGCCATGCTCAAGCTGGCCGATCTGCCGGAAAGCGGGCAGATGCGCCTGATCGACGGTCGTACGGGTAACCAGTTCGAGCGCCCGACTACGGTCGGCTACATGTACATGCTGAAACTGAACCACCTGGTGGACGACAAGATGCACGCGCGTTCCACGGGCTCCTACAGCCTGGTTACCCAGCAGCCGCTGGGCGGTAAGGCGCAGTTCGGTGGTCAGCGCTTCGGTGAGATGGAGGTCTGGGCACTGGAAGCCTACGGCGCCGCCTACACCCTGCAGGAAATGCTGACCGTGAAGTCGGACGACGTGAACGGCCGTACCAAGATGTACAAAAACATCGTGGACGGTGATCACCGTATGGAGCCGGGCATGCCCGAGTCCTTCAACGTACTGATCAAAGAGATCCGTTCGCTGGGTATCGACATCGATCTGGAAACCGAATAACACGTGACGCGAATCGAGAGCGGGGCTGCACGGCCCGCTCTCTGCTCCGCCAGGAGGAAAGGCCTTGAAAGACCTACTGAATTTGCTGAAAAACCAGGGTCAAGTCGAAGAGTTCGACGCCATCCGTATCGGATTGGCCTCGCCCGAGATGATCCGTTCGTGGTCGTTCGGTGAAGTTAAAAAGCCGGAAACCATCAACTACCGTACGTTCAAGCCTGAGCGTGACGGCCTGTTCTGCGCCAAGATCTTTGGCCCGGTAAAGGATTACGAGTGCCTGTGCGGTAAGTACAAGCGCTTGAAGCACCGCGGTGTGATCTGCGAGAAGTGCGGCGTCGAAGTGGCCCTGGCCAAGGTTCGTCGTGAGCGCATGGCGCACATCGAACTGGCTTCGCCGGTTGCCCACATCTGGTTCTTGAAATCGCTGCCGAGCCGTATCGGTTTGCTGATGGACATGACCCTGCGTGATATCGAGCGGGTGCTCTATTTCGAGAGCTACGTGGTTATCGATCCGGGCATGACCACCCTGGAAAAAGGCCAGCTGCTGAACGACGAGCAGTACTTCGAAGCTCTCGAAGAGTTCGGTGACGACTTCGACGCGCGCATGGGCGCCGAGGCCGTTCGCGAACTGCTGCACGCGATCGACCTGGAGCACGAGATTGGCCGTCTGCGCGAAGAAATTCCGCAAACCAACTCGGAAACCAAGATCAAGAAGCTGTCCAAGCGTCTGAAGCTGATGGAAGCTTTCCTCGGTTCGGGCAACCTGCCTGAGTGGATGGTGTTGACCGTTCTGCCGGTTCTGCCGCCAGATCTGCGTCCGCTGGTTCCGCTCGACGGTGGTCGCTTCGCGACTTCGGATCTCAACGATCTGTATCGCCGCGTGATCAACCGTAACAACCGTCTGAAGCGCCTGCTCGACCTGTCCGCGCCGGACATCATCGTGCGCAACGAAAAGCGCATGCTGCAGGAGGCGGTCGACGCCCTGCTCGACAACGGCCGTCGCGGTCGCGCCATCACCGGCTCGAACAAGCGTCCGCTGAAGTCGCTGGCCGACATGATCAAGGGTAAGCAAGGTCGCTTCCGCCAGAACCTGCTCGGTAAGCGCGTGGACTACTCCGGTCGTTCGGTAATTACCGTGGGCCCGACCCTGCGCCTGCACCAGTGCGGTCTGCCGAAGAAGATGGCTCTCGAGCTGTTCAAGCCGTTCATTTTCGGCAAGCTGGAAATGCGTGGCCTGGCGACCACCATCAAGGCCGCGAAGAAGATGGTCGAGCGCGAGCTGCCGGAAGTCTGGGACGTTCTCGCTGAAGTGATTCGCGAACACCCCGTCCTGCTCAACCGTGCACCGACCCTGCACCGTCTGGGTATCCAGGCGTTCGAGCCGGTGCTGATCGAAGGTAAAGCCATCCAGCTGCACCCGCTGGTCTGCGCCGCGTACAACGCCGACTTCGACGGTGACCAGATGGCCGTGCACGTGCCGCTGACCCTGGAAGCCCAGCTGGAAGCGCGTGCGCTGATGATGTCGACCAACAACATCCTCTCGCCGGCCAACGGCGAGCCGATCATCGTGCCGTCGCAGGACGTGGTCCTGGGCCTGTACTACATGACCCGCGAAGCGGTGAACGCCAAGGGCGAAGGTCGGGTATTCGCCGACCTGCAGGAAGTCGACCGGGTGTTCCGTGGTGGCGAAGCCTCGCTGCACGCGCGCGTCAAGGTGCGGATCAACGAGACCATCAAGGAAAAGGACGGCAGCATCACCAAGAACACCCGCATCGTCGACACCACCGTCGGCCGCGCGTTGCTGTTCCAGGTGGTTCCAGCCGGCCTGCCGTACGACGTGGTCAACCAGCCGATGAAGAAGAAGGCGATCTCCAAGCTGATCAACCAGTGCTACCGCACCGTGGGCTTGAAAGACACCGTGATCTTCGCCGACCAGTTGATGTACACCGGTTTCGCCTATTCGACCATTTCCGGTGTGTCGATCGGCGTGAACGACTTCGTCATCCCCTCCGAGAAGGCGCGCATCATCGACGCCGCCACCGAGGAAGTGAAGGAGATCGAGAGCCAGTACGCCTCCGGCCTGGTAACCCAGGGCGAGAAGTACAACAAGGTGATCGACCTCTGGTCGAAGGCCAACGACGAAGTGTCGAAGGCGATGATGGGCAACCTCTCGAAAGAGAAGGTCATCGATCGTGACGGTAACGAGGTCGACCAGGAGTCCTTCAACTCCATGTACATGATGGCCGACTCCGGTGCGCGGGGTTCTGCCGCGCAGATCCGTCAGCTCGCCGGTATGCGTGGCCTGATGGCCAAGCCGGACGGCTCGATCATCGAAACGCCGATCACCGCGAACTTCCGCGAAGGTCTGAGCGTTCTGCAGTACTTCATCTCCACCCACGGTGCTCGTAAGGGTCTGGCGGATACCGCGCTGAAGACCGCCAACTCCGGTTACCTGACCCGTCGTCTGGTCGACGTGGCGCAGGACCTGGTGGTGACCGAGATCGATTGCGGCACCGAGCAGGGTCTGTTGATGACCCCGCACATCGAGGGCGGCGACGTGGTCGAGCCGCTGGGTGAGCGCGTACTGGGCCGTGTGATTGCCCGTGACGTGTTCAAGCCGGGCACCGACGAAGTGATCGTGCCGGCCGGTACCCTGGTCGACGAGCAGTGGGTCGAATTCATCGAGCTGAACAGCGTCGACGAAGTGATCGTGCGTTCGCCGATCAGCTGCGAAACCCGCTACGGCATCTGCGCCAAGTGCTACGGTCGCGATCTGGCGCGTGGGCACCAGGTCAACATCGGTGAAGCGGTCGGCGTTATCGCCGCCCAGTCGATCGGTGAGCCGGGTACCCAGCTGACCATGCGGACCTTCCACATCGGTGGTGCGGCCAGCCGGACTTCGGCGGCCGACAGCGTCCAGGTGAAGAACGGCGGTGCGATCCGTCTGCACAACCTCAAGCACGTCGAGCGTGCCGACGGCGCCCTGATCGCGGTATCGCGTTCCGGCGAGTTGGCGGTGGCCGATGAGTTCGGTCGTGAGCGTGAGCGCTACAAGCTGCCTTACGGCGCCGTGATCTCGGTGAAGGAAGGCGACAAGGTCGATCCGGGCGCCATCGTCGCCAAGTGGGACCCGCACACCCACCCGATCGTTACCGAAATGAAAGGTACCGTGACCTATGTGGGCATGGAAGAAGGCATCACCATCAAGCGCCAGACCGACGAACTGACCGGTCTGACCAACATCGAGGTGCTGGATCCGAAGGATCGCCCGGCCGCTGGCAAGGACATCCGTCCGGCCGTGAAGATGGTCGGCGTCGACGGCAAGGATCTGCTGCTGCCGGGTACCGATGTGCCGGCCCAGTACTTCCTGCCGGCCAACGCCCTGGTCGGTGTCGCCAACGGGGCTCAGGTGGGTGTGGGTGATGTTATCGCCCGTATCCCGCAGGAAACCTCGAAGACCCGCGACATCACCGGTGGTCTGCCGCGCGTGGCCGACTTGTTCGAGGCGCGTCGTCCGAAGGAAGCTTCGATTCTCGCGGAAATCAGCGGCACCATTGCCTTCGGCAAGGAAACCAAGGGCAAGCGTCGTCTGGTGATCACCCCGACCGATGGCAGCGATCCGTACGAAGAGCTGATTCCGAAGTGGCGTCACCTGAACGTGTTCGAAGGCGAGCAGGTCAACAAGGGTGAAGTGATCTCCGACGGTCCGAGCGACCCGCACGATATCCTGCGCCTGCTGGGTGTCAGCGCGCTGGCCAAGTACATCGTCAACGAGATCCAGGACGTCTACCGCCTGCAGGGCGTGAAGATCAACGACAAGCACATCGAGACCATCCTGCGGCAGATGCTGCGCAAGGTCGAAGTGGCCGAGTCGGGTGATTCCAGCTTCATCAAGGGCGACCAGATGGAGTTGACCGCGGTGCTGGGTGAGAACGAGCGTCTGGCAGCAGACGACAAGTTCGTCGCCAAGTACACCCGCGTGCTGCTGGGTATCACCAAGGCGTCGCTGTCCACCGAATCGTTCATCTCGGCGGCTTCCTTCCAGGAAACCACTCGCGTGCTGACCGAGGCTGCGGTTACCGGCAAGCGCGACTTCCTGCGTGGCCTGAAAGAGAACGTGGTCGTCGGTCGTTTGATCCCGGCCGGTACCGGTCTGGCCTATCACAGCGAGCGCAAGCGCAAGCGTGAAGCCGACAAGCCGGTACGGGTCAGCGCCAGTGAAGTGGAAGCAGCACTGACCGAGGCGCTGAACTCCAGCGGCAATTAAGTGCATAACCCCGCTACTCGGGTGGCGGGGCTATGGCTTGACTGGGTGCATCAGTCTCTTTAGACTCATGCACCCCTAAATTTGGCAGGGCGCGTGCCCTGCCATTTTGCTTTCCTAGCAGGGCAATAGCGTCGAAAGACAACAGTGGAGCATATAGATGGCAACGATTAACCAGCTGGTACGTCAGCCGCGCAAGCGTATCGTCGAGAAATCCGACGTGCCGGCGCTGCAGAACTGCCCGCAACGTCGTGGCGTGTGCACTCGCGTGTACACCACTACGCCGAAAAAACCTAACTCGGCACTGCGTAAAGTATGCCGCGTGCGTCTGACCAATGGGTTCGAGGTTTCCTCGTACATCGGCGGTGAAGGCCACAACCTGCAAGAGCACAGCGTCGTGCTGATCCGTGGTGGTCGTGTAAAAGACCTTCCGGGTGTGCGTTACCACACCGTCCGCGGCTCCTTGGATACTTCCGGCGTCAAGGGTCGTAACCAGGGTCGTTCGAAGTACGGTACCAAGCGCCCGAAGTGATTCGGTTCGCTAGCTGATTTTCTATTTATTGAGTCGATAAGAGTAAGGTCGGGCGTCATCCAGGTGATGTAGTCCCGGGCTAACCTGAAGACCGTTTGAGGGCTTATCAATGCCAAGACGTCGTGTAGCAGCCAAGCGTGAGATTCTGGACGATCCGAAATACGGTAGCCAGATTCTCGCCAAATTCATGAACCACGTGATGGAAAGCGGCAAGAAAGCCGTTGCCGAGCGTATCGTTTATGGTGCTCTGGACAAGGTCAAAGAGCGCAAGAACAGCGATCCCCTGGAAATCTTCGAGAAAGCTCTCGACGCCATCGCTCCGCTGGTCGAAGTGAAGTCGCGCCGTGTAGGCGGTGCTACTTACCAGGTTCCTGTTGAAGTTCGTCCGTCCCGCCGTAACGCACTTGCCATGCGTTGGCTGGTAGATTTCGCCCGCAAGCGTGGCGAGAAGTCCATGGCGCTGCGTCTGGCTGGCGAGTTGCTGGATGCTGCCGAAGGCAAGGGTGCTGCAGTTAAGAAGCGTGAAGACGTGCACCGCATGGCTGAGGCCAACAAGGCCTTCTCGCACTACCGCTTCTAATTTTCGCGCTTCTAAATTTGCGAGGGCTTTATGGCTCGTACTACACCGATTAACCGCTACCGTAACATTGGTATCGTCGCGCACGTGGATGCCGGCAAGACCACGACCACGGAGCGGGTGTTGTTCTACACAGGCGTCAACCACAAGATGGGCGAGGTGCATGATGGCGCCGCGACCATGGACTGGATGGTGCAGGAGCAGGAGCGTGGTATCACTATCACCTCGGCTGCTACCACCGCCTTCTGGGCGGGTTCCGAGAAGCAGTACGACAGTCACCGCTTCAACATCATCGACACCCCCGGGCACGTGGACTTCACCATTGAAGTTGAGCGCTCGCTGCGGGTTCTCGATGGTGCAGTAGTGGTTTTCTGTGGCACCTCCGGCGTTGAGCCGCAGTCGGAAACCGTATGGCGTCAGGCCAACAAGTACGGCGTTCCGCGTCTGGTCTACGTCAACAAGATGGACCGTGCCGGTGCCAACTTCCTGCGCGTAGTCGGGCAGATCAAGCAGCGTCTGGGTCATACCCCGGTGCCTATTCAGCTGGCGATCGGCGCAGAAGATAGCTTCCAGGGTCAGGTCGACCTGATCAAGATGAAGGCGATCTACTGGAACGAAGACGACAAGGGTATGACCTTCCGCGAGGAAGAGATCCCTGCCGAGCTTCAAGAGCTGGCCGAAGAGTGGCGCAGCAACATGGTCGAGGCTGCCGCCGAAGCCACTGAAGAGCTGATGAACAAGTATCTCGAAGGCGAGGAATTGACCGTCGCCGAGATCAAGTCCGCTCTGCGCCAGCGCACCATTGCCGGCGAGATCGTTCTGGCTGTTTGCGGTTCGTCCTTCAAGAACAAGGGTGTTCCCCTGGTTCTCGACGCCGTTATCGACTATCTGCCGGCGCCGGTGGATATTCCGGCGATCAAGGGCAGCGACATCGATGATGAAACCATCGAGATGGAGCGCCATGCCGACGACAGCGAGCCGTTCTCCGCGCTGGCGTTCAAGATCGCTACCGACCCGTTCGTCGGCACCCTGACGTTCGCCCGCGTTTACTCGGGTGTGTTGAGCTCCGGAGACGGGGTTCTCAACTCGGTGAAAGGCAAGAAAGAGCGTGTCGGTCGTATGGTGCAGATGCATGCGAACAGCCGCGAAGAGATCAAGGAAGTGCGTGCTGGCGACATCGCTGCGCTGATCGGCATGAAGGACGTCACCACCGGCGACACTCTGTGCTCTCAGGAAAAGCCGATCATCCTGGTTCGCATGGACTTCCCGGAGCCGGTTATTTCGGTTGCCGTTGAGCCGAAGACCAAGGATGACCAGGAAAAAATGGGTATCGCCTTGGGCAAGCTGGCTCAGGAAGACCCGTCGTTCCGCGTCAAGACCGATGAAGAGACCGGCCAGACGATCATCTCCGGCATGGGCGAGTTGCACCTGGACATCCTGGTCGACCGCATGCGCCGCGAGTTCAACGTCGAGGCCAACATCGGTAAGCCGCAGGTTTCCTATCGTGAGAAGATCACGAAGTCCTGTGAGATCGAAGGCAAGTTCGTTCGTCAGTCCGGTGGGCGCGGCCAGTTCGGCCATTGCTGGGTGCGTTTCGCGCCTGCGGACGAAGGGCAGGAGGGCTTGCAGTTCGTCAACGAGGTGGTGGGCGGTGTGATTCCGAAGGAATACATCCCGGCCATTCAGAAGGGCATCGAAGAGCAGATGAAGAACGGCGTTATCGCTGGCTATCCGCTCATCGGCCTGAAGGCTACAGTGTTCGATGGTTCCTACCACGACGTCGACTCCAACGAGATGGCGTTCAAGGTTGCTGCCTCCATGGCGACCAAGCAGCTGTCCCAGAAGGGCGGTGCCGTAGTGCTTGAGCCGATCATGAAAGTAGAAGTGGTAACACCTGAGGACTACATGGGTGACGTGATGGGTGACCTGAACCGTCGTCGTGGTCTGATCCAGGGTATGGAAGATACTCCGGCTGGCAAGGTTATCCGTGCCGAGGTGCCGCTGGGTGAAATGTTCGGTTATGCGACCGACGTTCGTTCCATGTCGCAGGGTCGTGCGAGCTACGCTATGGAATTCGCAAAATACTCCGAGGCTCCGTCGAATATCGTCGAAGCCATCGTTAAAAGACAAGGCTGATTCAGCCCTTTAGGCAAGAGGTTCACTGTCGTGGCTAAAGAAAAATTTGAACGTAACAAACCGCACGTCAACGTCGGCACCATCGGTCACGTTGACCACGGTAAAACCACCCTGACCGCAGCGCTGACCAAGGTCTGCGCTGAGACCTGGGGTGGCTCCGCTCGCGATTTCTCCCAGATCGACAACGCTCCGGAAGAAAAAGCACGTGGTATCACCATCAACACCTCCCACGTTGAATACGATTCGGCGATCCGTCACTACGCCCACGTAGACTGCCCGGGCCACGCTGACTATGTGAAGAACATGATCACCGGTGCTGCGCAGATGGATGGCGCGATCCTGGTTTGCTCGGCTGCCGACGGCCCGATGCCGCAGACTCGCGAGCACATCCTGCTGTCCCGTCAGGTAGGCGTTCCGTACATCGTCGTGTTCCTGAACAAGGCCGACATGGTGGATGACGCCGAGCTGCTGGAACTGGTCGAGATGGAAGTTCGCGACCTGCTGTCGACCTACGACTTCCCGGGCGACGACACGCCGATCGTGATCGGTTCCGCGCTGATGGCGCTGAACGGTCAGGACGACAACGAAATGGGCACCACTGCCGTTCGTAAGCTGGTCGAGACCCTGGACAGCTATATTCCTGAGCCCGAGCGTGCCATCGACAAGCCGTTCCTGATGCCGATCGAAGACGTGTTCTCGATCTCCGGTCGCGGCACCGTGGTAACCGGTCGTGTCGAGCGTGGCATCGTCAAGATCCAGGAAGAAGTCGAGATCGTCGGTATCCGTCCGACCACCAAGACCATCTGCACCGGCGTTGAAATGTTCCGCAAGCTGCTCGACGAAGGTCGTGCCGGTGAGAACGTCGGCGTGCTGCTGCGCGGCACCAAGCGTGATGACGTCGAGCGTGGCCAGGTTCTGGCCAAGCCGGGCACCATCAAGCCGCACACCAAGTTCGAAGGCGAAGTGTACGTGCTGAGCAAGGAAGAAGGCGGTCGTCACACTCCGTTCTTCAAGGGCTATCGCCCGCAGTTCTACTTCCGGACCACCGATGTGACCGGTAACTGCGAACTGCCGGAAGGCGTTGAGATGGTAATGCCGGGCGACAACATCAAGATGGTTGTCACCCTGATCGCTCCGATCGCCAT
>NZ_FNCT01000001.1 GCF_900100495.1 Pseudomonas benzenivorans | reverse complement strand
CGTTGTCCTGGTCGACGTGCTCGTAGCGGTAGCGCGCATCGAGGATCGGCTTGCCCTGGCTGAACAGGTTGCTGAAGTCCTCGGCGGCGGCAAACGGGGCGCTAAGGCACAGCAGGGCGATGGCGAGGGGATGGCGAGTCGGATGGGTCATGCAGGCTCTTCCGCGGTGATGAGATGCGCCAGACGATACTGGCCGGCATTTTCTGCCACATGATCGTCATCAAGTTTGCCCAGGCCGTTGCGCTGCAAGTTGCAACAGCCAGCCCCCAGCGAGCGTCCGCACCGCCAAATGGCGCGGCGATATTGACCGGCGACAATTCTGCCGCCCGCCCTCCATGGCTATGCTCTGGCGCGCCCTCGTCGTCGGCGAGGCTATCGGGAGGTTGGATGGACGTTGAACAGCTGTTGGCCAATAACCGCTTCTGGGCCGAGTCGCTGCGGGCGCGCGATCCGGAGTTCTTCGCGCGCCTGGCGCGCCAGCAGCGCCCGGAGTTTCTCTGGATCGGCTGCTCGGACAGCCGGGTGCCGGCCAACGAGGTGGTCGGCCTGCTGCCCGGCGAGTTGTTCGTGCACCGCAACGTGGCCAACATGGTGGTGGCCACCGACATGAATTTCCTCTCGGTGCTGCAGTACGCGGTGGATGTGCTGCAGGTCAAGCAGGTGATCGTCTGCGGTCACTACGGCTGTGGTGGGGTGCGCGCGGCGCTGGGCCACGAGGAACTGGGCCTGATCGACAACTGGCTGCGGGCGCTGAAGGCGCTGTACCACCAGAACCTGGAGCGTTTCCAGGGCCTGGCGGCGGAGGCGCAGGTCAACCTGCTGTGCGAGCTGAACGTGCAGCGCCAGGTCCGCAACGTCTGCCACACCACCATCGTGCAGAAGGCCTGGAAGCGCGGCCAGGCGCTGGCGGTGCATGGCTGGATCTACGGGCTGGCGGACGGCTTGGTGAAGGACCTGCAGGTCACCGTCAGTGGCGCCCAGCAGCTCGACGACACCTTTCTCTACGAGCATTGAGTGAGACCTGACGCGGTTGAACGTAGGTTGGGCTGAGCTCGGCGAAGCCCACCGAGGCCCGCAAGGTACACAACGGCAACGGTGCTGTCCTGAGCATCGCCGTTGGGCTTCGTCGCTGCGCTCCTCAACCCAACCTACGGAGTGGCGTGCGCCCCGACGGCCCTAACGTAGGTGTTCCATGGCCCAGACTGCGGCCTCGACCCGCGAGCGCAGGCCGAGCTTGTGCAGCAGGTTCTTCACATGGACCTTGACCGTGCCTTCGGTGATGCCGAGCTTGTGGCCGATGACCTTGTTGCTGTGCCCGGCGGCGATGGTCTTCAGCACCTGGCGTTCGCGGTCGGTCAGGTCGATCTGCGAGCTGGTGGGCGGCGAGCGCAGCGCCTGGGCCAGGACCCGGGTCAGGGTAGGGCTGACCACCAGGGCGCCGTGCAGGGCGTCGCGGATCGCCTGGATCAATAATTCCGGCTCCATGTCCTTGAGCAGGTAGCCGTCGGCATCCAGGCGCATGGCGTCGCGGATATCGTCCTCGGAATCGGATACGGTGAAAATCAGCACCTTGCCACCGTAGTGCAGCTCGCGCAGGCGGCGCAGGGTCTGCAGGCCGTTCATCTGCGGCATGTTGTTGTCCAGCAGGATGAGTTCGGGGTGCAGGCGGCCGACCAGCTCGAGGGCCTCTTGGCCATGCCCGGCCTCGCCGACGATCTCGAAGTCCTCCTCGAGTTCGAGCAACTGGCGCATGCCGCGGCGCATCATCGGGTGGTCATCGACGAGCAGAATGCTGTGGCGGATGGGCTGGTTCATACGACGCTACCTTCTTCTTGGCACCCGAGGAACTCGGGGCGGAACTGCAGGTGGACACGGGTGCCCCGGGGGGCGCGGGTTTCGATGTGCAACTGGCCATGCAGGCTGCGCGCGCGCTCCTGCATGATGGTCAGGCCGTGGTGCTGGCGCGGGTCGAAGCCCTGGGAGAAGCCGCAACCGTCGTCCTCGATCGACAGCTCGACCTGCTCGCCGATCTGCCGCAGCTGCAGCCAGGCATGCTCGGCGGCCGCATGCCGGGCGCAGTTGGACAGCGCCTCGCGGGTGATCTGCAGCAGGTGGATCTGCTCGCTGGCCGAGAGCTGGAACGCCAGGCGATCGACTTGCAGCTGCACGTCCAGGTCGCCGCGCTTGGAGAACTCCTGGGCCGTGTCCCTGAGTTCCTGGTCGAGACCACCGTCCTGGATCTGCAGGCGGAAGGTGGTCAGCAGCTCGCGCAGCTGCCGATAGGCGTTGTTCAATCCGTCGCGGATCTCGCTGCTGACCGTCTCCAGGGTTTCCGCGCTTTCGCCGCGACGGATCAGCGTCTGCAGCCGGCTGACTTGCAGTTTCATGTAGGACAGCGCCTGGGCCAGCGAGTCGTGCAGCTCGCGGGCGATGATGGTGCGCTCGTCCAGCAGCAGCAGGCGGTGATCCTGTTCGCGTTGGCGCTTGAGCGACAGGGCGGTACCGATCAGGTTGGCCAGGGCCTGGATCAGCTCGGTTTCCCAGTTTTCCGCACGGTGGCCGTCGCAGAAGTAGGCTTTCAGTTCGCCCAGGTCGTTGCCCTGGTTGCTGATGCTGAACGTGGCCTGGCGCGGGTTGTTCTGCCGTTCGCAGGTGGCGCAGTCGCTGGGCGCGCAGACCTCCCGGCTGGCGCTGCCATGCAGGGCCAGCAGCTGTTCGGCGGGTTCGTGCAGGCTGCCTTTCAGGCACAGGGTCAGGCGCAGGCCGGGCAGGCGCTGCTGGAAGCGGTTGATCAGCTCGTCCAGGCGCTCGGCATTGGCCTGGTCGGTGGCCAGGCTGGAGCTGCTCTGGTAGAGCAGTTCCAGTGCGGCATTGGTCTGCGCCAGGGTCTGGGTCTTCTGCTTGACCCGGCTTTCCAGGGTGCGATGGGACTCCTCGATGGCCTCGGCCATGGCGTTGAAGCTCAGGGCCATCTGCCCCAGTTCGTCTTCGGAGCGGAACTCGACCCGCGCCCCACGATCCCCGGCGCGGAAGCGTTCGGCGACGCCGACCAGTTCCTGCAGCGGGGTGATCACGTTGAGCTGCAGCTCGTACATGCCGACCAGCAGGATGATCACGGTGATCAGCAGGGCGGCGCCCTGGATGCTTTGCTGCCAGCCCTGACGGCGCTCGCTCTGCTTCTGCAGGAGCAGGACGAAGTGCTCCAGCTGCTCGACGAACTTCTCGGTGTGTTGCTGGAAGGCGAGCTTGTCGCCGCGCTCCAGCGCCGGGCGCAATTGTTCCTGCCAGAGCGACTGGATATCGCGGTAGGAACGGTGTAGCGGATCGTCCGGCTGGCTGCTGATGCGCTGCTGCAGGTTGCCGGTGTCCAGGCGCTGCTGCAGGTCGTCGCGCAGCCGGGCGATGCTTTCCGGCGATGCGCCGGCCTCCAGTTGCCAGTTCAGGCGGTAGGTGGCCATGCGCAGCGAGCCGGCGGTATTGATTGCCGCCGCATCGTCCTCGCTGAACCAGGCGATCAGCCCGGCGCTCAGGGAACTACCCAGGGCCAGTACGGCGATCAGGGTTACCGCCAAACCGGCCCTGACCGGCAATGAGCTGCGCATCCATCTGAACATTCGACTGACTACCTCTAAAGAACTCGGACTGCTTGCGGCTCGTTGGAAAAATACCGCGTCATTTTGCAACTAACTGATTTGTAAGGTTTTTATTGCCTGAAAAAGTACTACCACTTAAGGGGTAGCGGGGCGCAGGGTAGGCCGAAGCGGGCCGCCGTTAATTGACACAGGTCAAGTGCGCGGGGCAGTCGGCTCTCTAGTGTGCCGCCATGGTTCGGTGATCGAGAGGTCCGCTATGGCAAGTCTAAGAGCACAAAGAGGGTTGGTGCTAGGGATGAGTACCCTGGCGTTCACCATGTGTTTCATGGTCTGGATGATGTTCGCCGTACTCGGCGTGCCGATCAAGGAATTGCTGCACCTCAACGACACCCAGTTCGGCCTGCTGGCGGCCACGCCGGTGCTCACCGGTTCGCTGGTGCGCCTGCCGCTGGGGATGCTCACCGACCGGTTCGGCGGGCGCATCGTGTTCTTCCTGCTGATGCTGGTCTGTGTGCTGCCGATCTACCTGATCAGCCAGGCCACCGAGTACTGGCACTTCCTGCTGTTGGGCCTGTTCGTCGGCCTGGCCGGCGGCTCCTTCTCGGTGGGTATCGCCTATGTCGCCAAATGGTTCGAAAAGCAGAACCAGGGCTTTGCCATGGGCATCTTCGGCGCCGGTAACGCCGGCTCCGCGCTGACCAAGTTCGTCGCCCCGGCGATCATCGCCGCGGCCAGCTGGCAGATGGTGCCCAAGGTCTACTCGGCGATCATGTTCATCACCGCCTTGCTGTTCTGGTTCTTCACCTTCGAGGACAAGTCGCACCGGGTCCGCAGCAACGTGTCGCTGGCCGCTCAGCTGCGCAGCCTGAAAGACCCCAAGGTGATGCGCTACTGCCAGTACTACTCGATCGTCTTCGGTGGCTACGTGGCGCTGGCCCTGTGGATGACCAAGTACTACGTCGAGGAGTACGGCTTCAACCTGCAGAGCGCCGCCTTGCTGGCCGCCTGCTTCTCCCTGCCGGGCGGCGTGCTGCGCGCCATGGGCGGCTGGATGTCGGACAAGTGGGGGGCGCAGAGCGTGACCTGGTGGGTGATGTGGGTGAGCTGGGTGTGCCTGTTCCTGCTGTCCTACCCGCAGACCGAGTTGACCATCCAGACCATCAACGGCCCGCAGAGCTACAGCATCGGCCTCAATGCCTGGGGCTTCACCGTGCTGTTGTTCATCGTCGGCATCGCCTTCGCCTTCGGCAAGGCCTCGGTGTTCAAGTACATCTCCGACGACTACCCGCACAACATGGGCGCCATCTCCGGCATCGTCGGCCTGGCTGGCGGTCTCGGCGGCTTCGTCCTGCCGATCATGTTCGGCGCCCTGGTCGACCTGACCGGCGTGCGCTCCTCGAGTTTCATGCTGATGTACGGCGTGGTCTGGGTCTCCCTGATCTGGATGTACTTCAGCGAAGTTCGCACGACTCCCGTTATGGGCCAGGCCTCCGAAAGGTCTCCGGCTCCCGCTTTCCTGCCGCTTGAAGGAGAATGAGCATGTCCGCAATCAAGAACCCGGCCTTGGGGGGCAAGCCCAAGGCGGGACCGGTGATCGATGACTGGCGTCCGGAAGACCTGCATTTCTGGGGCAGCATCGGCAAGTCGATTGCTTCGCGCAACCTGTGGATCTCGATTCCAGCCCTGTTCCTGGCCTTCGCCGTGTGGATGGTGTGGAGCGCGGTGATCGTGCGCCTGAACAGCATTGGCTTCACCTTCAGCACCGACCAGCTGTTCTGGCTGGCGGCGCTGCCGGGGCTGTCTGGCGCCACCCTGCGCATTTTCTACTCGTTCATGGTGCCGATCTTCGGCGGGCGCAAGTGGACCGCGCTGAGTACCGCGTCCTTGCTCATTCCGGCGTTGTGGATGGGCTTCGCGGTGCAGGAGGTGAACACCCCCTACAGCGTGTTCGTGATCATCGCCTTGCTGTGCGGCTTCGGTGGCGGCAACTTCGCCTCGAGCATGTCCAACATCAGCTTCTTCTATCCCAAGGCGCAGCAGGGTACGGCGCTCGGTCTGAATGCCGGTCTCGGCAACCTCGGCGTATCGGTGATGCAGTTCGGCGTGCCTTTGGTGATCGGCATGGGCCTGTTTGGCGCGGTCGGTGGGCAGGCCCAGGAGCTGGCCGATGGCAGCCAGCTGTGGCTGCAGAACGCCGGCTTCATCTGGGTGCCGTTCATTGCGGTGGTGACCGTGGCGGCCTGGTTCGGGATGAACGACCTGTCCAGCGCCAAGGCGTCGTTCGCCGAACAGGCAGTGATCTTCAAGCGCAAGCACAACTGGCTGATGTGCTGGCTGTACCTGGCCACCTTCGGTTCCTTCATCGGCTTCGCCGCCGGCTTCCCGATGCTGATCAAGACCCAGTTCCCCGGCGTCGATCCGCTCAAGTTCGCCTTCCTCGGCCCGCTGGTCGGCGCCCTGGCGCGCCCGCTGGGCGGCTGGCTGGCGGACAAGATGGGCGGCGCGCGGGTCACCCTGTGGAATTTCGTGCTGATGATCGCCGCGGTGTTCGGTGTGCTGGCCTTCATTCCGCAGGCCGGCACCGAGGGCAACTTCTACGGCTTCCTGGCCATGTTCATGCTGCTGTTCGTCACCACCGGCATCGGCAACGGCTCCACCTTCCGCATGATCCCGGTGATCTTCCGCACCCAACACGAGCGCATGAGCAGTGGGCAGTCGGCGGCGGTCAAGGAACAGGCGCTGAAGAACGCCGGCAAGGAAGCGGCGGCGGTGCTCGGTTTCAGTTCGGCAATGGGAGCCTACGGGGCGTTCTTCATTCCGAAATCCTTCGGCACCTCCATGGCGCTCACCGGCGGCCCGCAAATGGCCCTGTACGTGTTCGTCGGCTACTACCTCAGCTGCATCCTGGTCACTTGGTGGTGGTACTCGCGCAAAGGCGCGGAAGCGCCCTGTTGACGGCGTCGCTACGCGACTCACGTTAACAGCAACGAATCGAATCATTGCGTGTGCGGGACATAGATCCTGCAGCAAGCCTGAGAGGAAAGAAGATGAGTCACATACTCGACCAATTGCGTTTCTTCAATCGCAAGCAGGGGGAGTTCGCCGATGGTCATGGCGAAACCCGTATTGAGTCCCGCGATTGGGAGAACGTCTACCGTTCGCGCTGGCAGTACGACAAGATCGTGCGCTCCACCCACGGGGTGAACTGCACCGGCTCGTGCTCCTGGAAGATCTACGTGAAGAACGGTCTGATCACCTGGGAAACCCAGCAGACCGACTACCCGCGGACCCGCAACGACCTGCCCAACCACGAGCCGCGCGGCTGCCCGCGCGGTGCCAGCTACAGCTGGTACATCTACAGCGCCAACCGCCTCAAATACCCCAAGGTGCGCAAGCCGCTGCTCAAGCTGTGGCGCGAGGCACGGGCCAGCAAGAGCCCGGTCGAGGCCTGGGCCAGCATCGTCGAGGACCCGGTCAAGGCGACCAGCTACAAGAGCAAGCGCGGCATGGGCGGCTTCATCCGCTCGAGCTGGGACGAGGTCAACGAGATCATCGCCGCGGCCAACGTCTACACGGTCAAGAAGCATGGCCCGGACCGCGTGGTCGGCTTCTCGCCGATCCCGGCCATGTCGATGGTCAGCTACGCCGCGGGCAGTCGCTACCTGTCGCTGATCGGCGGCGTGTGCCTGAGCTTCTACGACTGGTACTGCGACCTGCCGCCGTCCTCGCCGCAGGTCTGGGGCGAGCAGACCGACGTGCCGGAATCGGCCGACTGGTACAACTCCAACTACATCATTGCCTGGGGCTCCAACGTGCCGCAGACGCGTACCCCGGACGCGCACTTCTTCACCGAGGTGCGCTACAAGGGCACCAAGACCGTGTCCATCACCCCGGACTATTCCGAGGTGGCCAAGCTCACCGACCTCTGGCTCAACCCCAAGCAGGGCACCGATGCGGCGCTGGCGCAGGCCTTCGCCCACGTGATCTTCAAGGAATTCCACCTCCAGAAGCCGAGCGCCTACTTCACCGACTACGCCAAGCGCTACACCGACCTGCCGGTGCTGGTGCTGCTCAAGGACCAGGCCGGTCGCCTGCAGGCCGACCGCTTCCTGCGCGCCAGCGACCTCACCGACAACCTCGGCCAGGAAAACAACCCGGAATGGAAGACCATCGCCCTGGATGCCAGCAGCGGCGAACTGGTCTCGCCGCTGGGCTCGATCGGCTACCGCTGGGGCGAGAAGGGCAAGTGGAACATCGAGGCCCGCGAAGGCAAGGACGGTCGCGAGGTCGACCTCAAGCTGAGCCTGATCGACGGCGGCGAAACCGCCGAAGTCGGCTTCCCGTACTTCGGCGGCCAGGTCCACGAGCACTTCGCCCATGTGGACGGTGAAGAGGTGCAGCTGCGCCGCGTGCCGGTGCGTTCGATCACCCTGGCCGACGGCAGCAGCGCCAAGGTCGCCAGCGTGTTCGACCTGATGGCCGCCAACCTCGGCATCGACCGTGGCCTGGGCGGCGCCAACGTCGCCAGCAGCTACGACGACGCCAGCGTACCGGGCACCCCGGCCTGGCAGGAGCAGATCACCGGTGTCAGCCGCGAGAAGGCGATCCAGATCGCCCGTGAATTCGCCGAGAACGCCGACAAGACCCATGGCCGTTCCATGATCATCGTCGGCGCGGCGATGAACCACTGGTACCACATGGACATGAACTACCGCGGCCTGATCAACATGCTGATGTTGTGTGGCTGCGTCGGCCAGACCGGTGGCGGCTGGGCCCACTATGTCGGTCAGGAGAAGCTGCGCCCGCAGTGCGGCTGGCTACCGCTGGCCTTCGGCCTGGACTGGAGCCGCCCACCGCGGCAGATGAACGGCACCAGCTTCTTCTACAACCACAGCTCGCAGTGGCGCCACGAGAAGATGAGCATGCACGAGGTGCTCTCGCCGCTGGCCGACAAGTCGCAGTTCCCCGAGCACGCGCTGGACTACAACATCCGCGCCGAGCGCGCCGGCTGGTTGCCGAGCGCGCCGCAACTGAACCGCAACCCGCTGCAGATCACCCGCGACGCCGCCGCCGCCGGCATGCCGGCCAAGGACTACGTGGTCAAGGCGCTGCAGGACGGTTCGCTGCGCTTCTCCTGCGAACAGCCGGACAGCCCGGAGAACTTCCCGCGCAACATGTTCATCTGGCGCTCCAACCTGCTGGGTTCGTCGGGCAAGGGCCACGAGTACATGCTCAAGTACCTGCTCGGCACCAAGAACGGGGTGATGAACGAGGACCTCGGCAAGTGCGGCAGCTTCAAGCCGCAGGACGCCGAGTGGGTGGACGAGGGCGCCATCGGCAAGCTCGACCTGGTCACCACCCTGGACTTCCGCATGTCATCGACCTGCATGTACTCCGACATCGTCCTGCCGACCGCAACCTTCTACGAGAAGGACGACATGAACACCTCGGACATGCACCCGTTCATCCACCCGCTGTCCGCGGCCATCGATCCGGCCTGGGAAGCCCGCTCCGACTGGGAAATCTACAAGGGCATCGCCAAGCGCTTCTCCGAGATGTCGGTCGGCCACCTGGGCGTGGAGCAGGACCTGGTCACCGTACCGCTGATGCACGACAGCCCCGGCGAGCTGGCTCAGCCGTTCGGCGGCAAGGACTGGAAAACCGCTGGCGAGGCGCTGGTGCCGGGCAAGAACGCGCCGAACATCACCGTGGTCGAGCGCGATTACCCGAACACCTACAAGAAGTTCACCTCCCTCGGCCCGCTGCTCAACAGCCTGGGCAACGGCGGCAAGGGCATCGACTGGAACACCGACAAGGAAGTGAAGTTCCTCGGCGAACTGAACTACACGGTGCGCGAAGCAGGCGTCAGCCAGGGCCGGCCGAAGATCGAGTCGGCCATCGACGCGGCCGAGGTGATCCTCAGCCTGGCCCCGGAAACCAACGGCCACGTAGCGGTCAAGGCCTGGGCGGCGCTGTCGGAGTTCACCGGCCGCGACCACAGCCACCTGGCCCTGCCCAAGGAGCATGAGGCGATCCGCTTCCGCGACATCCAGGCGCAGCCGCGCAAGATCATCTCCAGCCCGACCTGGTCCGGCCTGGAAGACGAGCACGTCAGCTACAACGCCGGCTACACCAACGTCCACGAATACATCCCATGGCGCACCATCACCGGCCGCCAGCAGTTCTACCAGGATCACCCGTGGATGCAGGCCTTCGGCGAGCAGCTGATGAGCTACCGGCCGCCGATCAATACCCGCACCACCGGCTACGTCAAAGGCAAGATGTCCAACGGCAACCCGGAGATCTGCCTGAACTGGATCACCCCGCACCAGAAATGGGGCATCCACAGCACCTACACCGACAACCTGATCATGCTCACCCTGAGCCGTGGCGGGCCGATCGTCTGGATCTCGGAGGTCGACGCGAAGAAAGTCGGCATCGAGGACAACGACTGGATCGAGTGCTTCAACGCCAATGGCGCGCTGACCGCCCGTGCGGTGGTCAGCCAGCGAGTGATGGAAGGCATGGTGATGATGTACCACGCCCAGGAACGCATCGTGAACGTGCCCGGCGCCGAGAGCACCAAGACCCGCGGCGGCCACCACAACTCGGTGACCCGCGTGGTGCTCAAGCCCACCCACATGATCGGCGGTTACGCCCAGCAGGCGTACGGCTTCAACTACTACGGCACCGTGGGCTGCAACCGCGACGAGTTCGTCGTGGTGCGCAAGATGGCCAAGGTCGACTGGCTCGACGGCCCGAACGGCGATGACCTGCCGCAACCCCTGCCGCAAGATATCTGAGGAATAAGGCCATGAAGATTCGTTCACAAGTGGGCATGGTCCTGAACCTGGACAAGTGCATCGGTTGCCACACCTGTTCGATCACCTGCAAAAACGTCTGGACCAGCCGCGAAGGCATGGAATACGCCTGGTTCAACAACGTCGAGACCAAGCCCGGGATCGGCTACCCCAAGGAATGGGAAAACCAGGACAAATGGAAGGGCGGCTGGGTGCGCAACAAGGACGGCTCGATCAACCCGAAGATCGGCGGCAAGTTCCGCGTGCTGGCGAACATCTTCGCCAACCCGGACCTGCCGACCATCGACGACTACTACGAGCCGTTCGACTTCGACTACCAGCACTTGCACACTGCTCCGTTGGGCGAGCACCAGCCGGTGGCCCGGCCGCGTTCGGTGATCTCCGGGCTGCGCATGGAGAAGATCGAGTGGGGCCCGAACTGGGAGGAAATCCTCGGCACCGAGTTCGCCAAGCGGCGCAAGGACAAGAACTTCGACAAGATCCAGGCGGACATCTACGGCGAGTATGAAAATACCTTCATGATGTACCTGCCGCGCCTGTGCGAGCACTGCCTCAACCCGGCCTGTGCGGCGTCCTGCCCGAGCGGGGCGATCTACAAGCGCGAGGAAGACGGCATCGTCCTGATCGACCAGGAGAAGTGCCGCGGCTGGCGCATGTGCATCAGCGGCTGCCCGTACAAGAAGATCTACTTCAACTGGAAGAGCGGCAAATCCGAGAAGTGCATCTTCTGCTACCCGCGCATCGAGGCCGGCATGCCGACCGTCTGCTCGGAAACCTGCGTCGGCCGGATCCGCTACCTCGGCGTGCTGCTGTATGACGCCGACCGTATCCATGAAGTGGCCAGCACGCCGAACGAGCAGGACCTGTACCAGAAGCAACTGGACATGTTCCTCGACCCGTTCGATCCGAAAGTCATCGCCCAGGCGCTGGCCGACGGCGTGCCGCAGTCGGTGATCGACGCCGCACAGAAGTCGCCGATCTACAAGATGGCGGTGGACTGGAAGCTGGCCCTGCCGTTGCACCCGGAATACCGCACCCTGCCGATGGTCTGGTACGTGCCGCCGCTGTCGCC
This sequence comes from Pseudomonas benzenivorans, assembly GCF_900100495.1. Taxonomy (GTDB): domain Bacteria; phylum Pseudomonadota; class Gammaproteobacteria; order Pseudomonadales; family Pseudomonadaceae; genus Aquipseudomonas; species Aquipseudomonas benzenivorans. The sequence goes on along the minus strand of NZ_FNCT01000001.1, from coordinate 661,672 downwards.
GATCCAGAACGCCGCGCAAGCCGGCAAGGTCAGCATGAACGGCGTGCTGCCGGACGTCGACAGCCTGCGCATTCCGCTGCGCTACCTGGCCAACCTGCTCACCGCCGGTGACGAGAAGCCGGTCAAGCTGGCGCTCAAGCGTCTGCTGGCGATGCGCGCCTACAAGCGTGCCGAGCAGGTGGATGGCGTGCAGAACCTCAAGGTGCTGGCCGACGTCGGGCTCACCGTGGCCCAGGTCGAAGACATGTACCGCTACCTGGCGATCGCCAACTACGAAGACCGCTTCGTGGTCCCCAGTGCGCACCGCGAGGAAGCCACCAGCGATGCCTTCGCCGAGCGTTCCGGTTGCGGCTTCAGCTTCGGCAGCGGTTGCAGCGGCAGCTCCGACACCAACATGTTCGGCGCGAAGAAGGCCAACAAGCGCGACATCCTGAAAACCGTCCAGCTCTGGGAGGATTGAGCATGCAGATTCTCAAGGTGATATCGCTGCTGCTCGATTACCCCACCGAGCAATTGGTAGCCGGCCGCGACGAACTCGACCAGGCCATCGCCAGCGCCCGGGAGATCAGCCCGGCGCAGCGCAGCGCGCTGATCGAGCTGCTCGAGCTGATCTGCGACAACGACCTGATGGACGGCCAGGAGCACTACAGCGCGCTGTTCGGCCGCGGCCGCTCGCTGTCGCTGCTGCTGTTCGAGCACGTCCACGGCGAGTCGCGCGACCGTGGCCAGGCCATGGTCGACATGCTGGCGCAGTACGAGGAGGCCGGTTTCGCCATCGGCGTCAAGGAGCTGCCGGACTACATCCCGCTGTACCTGGAGTACCTCTCCACCCGTGAAGATCTCGAGGCCCGCGAGGGCCTGGCCGATGTCGCGCACCTGCTGGCGCTGCTGGCGGCACGCCTGGAGGAGCGCGAAAGCGCCTACGCCAGCTGCTTCCGCGCGCTGCTGCAGATCGCCGGCAGCGAGCCGCACGAGGCCTTGGCCGAGGTGCGCGAGCAGGTCGCCGGCGAAGTACGCGATGACTCGCTCGAAGCCCTGGACAAGCTCTGGGAGGAAGAGGCGGTGGATTTTCTCAACGCCGAGCAGCAGGAGCGCTGCCCGAGCATGCCCGGCGCGCCGGGCAAGGCTCGCGCAGAAGTGCCGGTGCCGCTGCACTGGGTGGATTTCAAGCATGACGGGCAGGCCGCCGCGCCGGCCCAGGAGGTTCGCAATGTCTAACTGGAATTTGGTCCTGTTCGGGGTCTATCCCTACATCGCCCTGGCCATCTGCCTGATCGGCAGCTGGGCGCGTTTCGACCTGTCGCAATACAGCTGGAAGGCCGGCTCCAGCCAGGTGTTCAACCGCACGGCGGCCGAACAGCGCTACATGCGCATCGCCAGCAACCTGTTCCACGTCGGCGTGCTGTTCATCCTGGCCGGTCACTTCGTCGGCCTGCTGATGCCCGAGGCGCTCTACCACTCGTTCATCAGCACCGCCCACAAGCAGTTGCTGGCCATGGTCTCCGGCGGCTTCTTCGGCATCCTCTGCCTGATCGGCCTGCTCATGCTGGTCAAGCGTCGCCTGAGTGACCCGCGGGTGCGCGCCAACTCCAACACCAGCGACATCCTGATCCTGCTGGTGCTGCTGGCGCAGCTGGTGCTCGGCCTGCTGACCATCGTCGCCTCGACCGGCCACCTGGACGGCTCGGTGATGGTGATGCTGGCCAACTGGGCGCAAAGCACCGTGACCCTGCAGCCGATGCAGGCCGCCGCGGCCATCGCCCCGGTCAGCCTGGTGTACAAGCTGCACGTGGTCCTCGGCCTGACCCTGTTCGTGCTGTTCCCCTTCACCCGCCTGGTGCACATCGTCAGTGCCCCGGTGTGGTACCTGGGCCGGCGCTACCAGATCGTCCGGCAGAAGGCCGTGCGCCCGCTCGCGCCACGTCCGGCGGTGCGTCCGGCCGCCGCGCCGGTCCATGGCGCACCGGCAAAAGCCCCGGCACCCGGCTTCGCGATGCCGGTCGCACCGGTCAAGGAGCGCTAGCGCAGATGCCAGCGGCTGGCGTTGGCGCCAGCCGCTGGGCAGGGAAGCAGCAAATGTCTGATGAACAACTATTTGGCTGATTGAGGAAATCGTCATGGGATGTGGATGTGGTGGTGGAAATGCGGGACAGGGCGGCTGCGGCGGGCAGAAGCCGCCGGTCGAGGTAGTGGTCGATGCTCCGGCGGTGCAGGAGGTGACACCCGAGTCGCGGCCCACGGCCGACGAGCCGGAAGCCGACGACGCCGAGGAGGCCGAGTCAGCCCCGGTACTGATCGCCAGCAGCGAGCAGGAGTGGCCACGGATCCGGATCAACGACGTGAGTCTCGCGCCCGAGGCGATCGCCCTGGAATTGCAGTACCACCCGGCGGAAAGCCGCGAGGAGGCGGTGTATCTCGCCGCCCGCGCGCTGGTGATCCGCGAGTTGCTGCAGCAGCGCATCGCCGAGTTGGGCCTGCCGCTGCTGGCGGCACCCGGTGAGAGCGAGGAAGAGGCCGCCACCCGCCTGCTGATCGAGCGCGAAGTGACGCTGCCGGACTGCGACGAGGAGAGCTGCCGACGCTACTACGAGAGCAACCGCGGGCGCTTCTTCACCGCGCCGCTGCTGGCGGTGCGGCACATCCTGCTGGAGTGTCCGCCGGAGGATGCCGAGGCGCGCAGCCTGGCCCGCGAGGAAGCCGAGCGGGTGCTGGCGCAACTGCGCGAGGATGGCGGCCGTTTCGCCGAGCTGGCACTGCGCCATTCGGGCTGCCCGTCGAAGGTGCAGGGCGGCGCGCTGGGGCAGATCAGCAAGGGCCAGACCGTGCCGGAGTTCGAGCGGCAGTTGTTCAAGTTGCCGGCCGGGTTGGCCAGCCAGCCGATCGAAAGCCGCTACGGTTGGCACCTGGTAAGCGTCGACCAGCGTCTGGACGGCCGGGAGTTGCCCTACGAGGTGGTTGCCGGCTCGATCCGCGCGCAGCTGCAGCAGGGCGTCTGGCAGAAGGCCGTGGCCCAGTACCTGCACACCCTGATCGGCGCCGCGGATATCGTCGGCATCCAGTTGCAGGGCGCCGAATCGCCGCTGCTGCAGTAGGGGCAGCCGCAAGCTGCAGGCAACAAACATATGTAGCCCGGATGCAATCCGGGGCATTGCTGACCGTGTTCCCCGGATTGCATCCGGGCTACCAAGGCGCTGCGCCCCGCTATCGGAGCGATGATGGACACACCACTGCAGGATGGCTTCGGCCGCACTATCGACTACCTGCGCATGTCGGTCACCGACAGGTGCGACTTCCGCTGTGTCTACTGCATGGCCGAGGACATGACCTTCCTGCCGCGCCAGCAGGTGCTCGGGCTCGAGGAGCTGTACCGGCTGGCGGCGCTGTTCGTGCGCCTGGGGGTGAAGAAGATCCGCCTGACCGGCGGCGAACCGCTGGTGCGCACCGGCATCGTCGGCCTGTGCCAGCGCATCGCCGCCTTGCCCGGCCTGCGCGAGCTGGTGATGACCAGCAACGGTTCGCAACTGGTCAAACTGGCCGGGCCACTGGCCGAGGCCGGGGTCAAGCGCCTGAACATCAGCCTGGACAGCCTCGATCCGGGCAAGTTTCGCGGCATCACCCGTACCGGCAGCCTGCGCCAGGTGCTCGATGGCATCGAGGCGGCGCGCGAGGCGGGCTTCGAACGGATCAAGCTGAATGCGGTGGTGATGAAGGGGCGCAATTTCGACGAGGTGCTGGATCTGGTCGATTACGCCATCGATCGGCAGCTGGACATCAGCTTCATCGAGGAAATGCCGCTGGGCGAAGTAGGGCGCTCGCGCGGCGAGTCGTTCTGCTCCAGCGACGAGGTGCGCGCACTGATCGCCAGCCGCCACGCGCTGCTCGACAGCGCCGAACACAGCGGCGGCCCGGCCCGCTATATCCGCCTGAAGGAACACGCAGCCACGCGCATCGGCTTCATCTCGCCGAACTCGCACAACTTCTGCGCCACCTGCAACCGCGTGCGCCTGACCGTCGAAGGCCGTCTGCTGCTGTGCCTCGGCCAGGAGAACGCCATCGACCTGCGCGCGCTGCTGCGCCGCTACCCGCTGGACGACCAGCCGCTGATCGACGCGGTGCAGCAGGCCCTGCAGCGCAAGCCGCTGCGCCATGAGTTCAGCGCCGATGGCGAGGTGAAGATCCTGCGCTTCATGAATGCCAGCGGCGGCTAACGTTTTACCCTCCCATTTGGCCGCCGCTGGGCGGCCTTTTTTTTTACTCGGGGTTCGGCCAGGCCCAGTGGTTTTCCCCTCTACAGCAACTCGAAGCGTTGCGTCTGCACCGTCTGGGAGTCCAGGCCGATCTGCACCTCGAATTCGCCGGGTTCGGCCACGTGTTGCAGGCGGGCGTTGAAGAATTTCAGGTCATCTTCATCGATGCTGAAGCGCACCCGCTGCTCTTCGCCGGCCTTGAGCCTGACCTTGCGAAAGCCCTTCAGCTCCTTGACCGGGCGCACCACGGAGGCCGCCAGGTCCTGGATATAGAGCTGAACGACAGTCGCGCCGTCGCGCGCTCCGCTGTTCTTCAGCGTCACGCTGACCTCGAGGGTGCCGTCACGCGCCAGGCGCCGGGTCGAGAGCTGCGGTGGCGAAAGGCTGAAGTCGGTGTAGCTCAAACCGTAGCCAAACGGATACAGCGGGCCGTTGCGCTCCTCGAAGTACTGCGAGGTGTAGTTGCCCGGATTGCCCTCGACAAAGGGCCGGCCGAGCCGCAGGTGGTTGTAGTAGGTCGGAATCTGCCCGACCGAGCGGGGGAAGGAGATGGGCAACTTGCCGGACGGGTTGTGCTCGCCGAACAGCACCTCGGCAATCGCATGGCCGCCCTCGGTCCCGCTGAACCAGGTTTCCAGTATCGCGTCGGCGTTGGCCTGCTCCCAGTTCAGGGTCAGCGGCCTGCCGTTCATCAACACCAGCACCAGCGGTTTGCCGGTCTTCTTCAGCGCGCGCAGCAACGCCCGCTGGCTGGCGGGAAGGTCCAGGCGCGTCCGGCTCGAAGCCTCGTGAGACATCCCGCGCGACTCGCCGACCGCGGCGACGATGACGTCGGCCTGCTCGGCGGCCTGCAGCGCTTCGGCGATCATCTCGGCCGCCGGGCGCGGATCCTGCACCACCTCGGGATTGTCCCAGTTGAGGAAGTTCAGGTAGTCGACCATCTGCTGGTCGCCGGTCAGGTTTGCGCCGCGGGCGTAGATCACCCGCGCCTGGTCGCCGGCCGCGGCGTTCAGGCCCTGGCGCAGGGTGACCGACTGCTTGGCAACCCCGGCCGCCGACCAGCTACCCATCATGTCGATGGGAGAGTCCGCCAGCGGGCCAACCAGGGCGATGGTGCCGGCCTTTTTCAGCGGCAGGGTGCGGTTGCGGTTCTCCAGCAGCACCATCGACTGGCGCGCCACCTCCCGCGCCTCGGCGCGGTGCAGGCGGCTTTCGGCGTTGACATCGATCGGGTCGTCGGCGACGGCACCGATGCGCCGGTAGGGATCATGGAACAAGCCCATGTCGTACTTGGTGCCCAGCACCTCACGCACGGCGTTGTCGATCTCCTGCACCTTGACCTCGCCCGCCTGCACCAGCCCGGGCAGTTCCTGGCGATACAGCGAGTCGGCCATGCTCATGTCGATGCCCGCCTTGATCGCCAGCTTGGCGGCCTCGCGACCATCCCTGGCGACGCCATGCCTGACCAGCTCGGTGATCGCCCCGTGGTCGCTGACGGTCACTCCGCTGAAGCCCCAATCCTTGCGCAGCAGATCCTGCATCAGCCAGGTGTTGGCGGTGGCCGGCACGCCATTGATCGAGTTCAGGGCAACCATCACGCCGCCCGCACCCGCGTCGATCGCCGCCCGGTAGGGCGGCAGGTAGTCCTGATACATGCGCATCGGGCTCATATCGACCACGTTGTAATCGCGGCCGCCCTCGACCGCACCGTACAGGGCGAAGTGCTTGACACTGGCCATCACGCTGTCGGCGGCGCTGGGCGATGTCCCCTGCAAGGCCTTGACCATGGTGCGGGCGATCTCCGACACCAGATACGGGTCCTCGCCGAAGCCTTCCGAGGTACGCCCCCAGCGCGGGTCGCGGGCGATGTCGACCATCGGCGCGAAGGTCATGTCGAGGCTGTCGGCGCTGGCCTCGATGGCCGCTACCCGGCCGCTCAAGGCAATCGCCTGCATGTCCCAGCTCGATGCCAGGGCCAGGCTGATCGGGAAAATGGTGCGGTGGCCATGGACCACGTCGTAGGCGAAGAAGATCGGGATCTTCAGCCGGCTGCGCTGCACCGCGGCGTCCTGCATGGCCCGGTTGTCGCGGTGAATCACCGTATTGAAGGTGCCACCGATACGGCCGGCGGCGATCTCCTCGACGATGCGCGAGCGCGGCATATCCCCGCCGATGCTGATCAAGCGCAGCTGCCCGATCTTTTCCTCGAGCGACATCTGCCCCATCAGATCGGCGATGAACGCCGGTTTGTTATCCAACAGCGCGGGAGTCGTCCCGGCCAGAGCCGCGTGACTGGCAAGACTGGCGATTAGGCCAAACAGATACAGCCTGTTCATTCGATGGTATTCCTGACTGACGCTGATTATTTTTTGGTTTTCGTATTCGAGGGGCTGATCCAGCCCGTCGAAGCTGTTGCACTGCACGCTTTTCGAAGGCTGCGGCTACCCGCAAACGCCAACTGCATGAACCTCGGGGGCGGAGCCGTTTTTCGGTCAAGTCGACTCCGGCCCAAATTGTTCTATTGTTGCTTGGCGGACTGGACGATCCGCTGCATAGCGAAAAAGCACCTCGCTGTTCCCCCTACATCGCCGACTTCAGCGTCCTCAACTACATTCGCGCCTCGGTTCCCGATCACTTCGGTGGTGCGGCGTCGGACTGGCTGAGCCGCGCCGAGCGGCTGCATGATATTTTCAGCGGATCGCGGGGACCTGAAGGCCTGCCATTAAAAAGGGCGGAGTGATTTTTTAATCACTCCGCCCTTTTTTGCCTTTAGACCCTTTTAATCCGACATTTTCCTAGCGCGCATGAGTTGTAGGTTCTTGGGGGGAAGTAACGGTTATCGACTGATCGACCGGGTACAAGGCTGTCAGTTTCGTCTCCGGCTGAGCTGGTTTGTTGTTATGCATCTCAATATGGGGCGTATGGCTATAGGGCCATGAATGTATCGCACTGTCCAAGGATGGGCTAGGTGGCGGGGCTGCCAGTTCTTCCAGATGGCTAATGATGTCGTCAGGTTTAAGGACCAATACGTCGCAGTCCAGACTGTCGAGAACCGTTTCCGCGGTGTTGCCGATCAAGGCCCCGACCAGGCCGCTACGGGCGACGGTGCCGATCACCGTAAGCACAACGTTGAGCCGCTGGGCAATTGACGGAATCAGTGCTTCGGCTGGCCCTTCTTCGATATGCAGGTATTCGTCGTCGATGCTGTATTCCGCCAGCAGGGTTTTGCAGTGGTCGAGATACAGCGCCTGGATACTTTCCGCGACCTGGTATGCCGGGTCGGCGGCCAAGAGTTCAGGGCAGGGACGAGCGGACATCAGGTGCAGGGTAGCACCGGTCATTTTCGCGATATCGTAGCCATGACTGACGATACCTGCATGCAGGAGGCGGTGAGTGACCTCCTCGTTGCCTGCGTCGATTGCAGCGAGAATGGCGCCTCCGGTCCAGGGCGCGGCCGTTTTCACTATCAGGACGGGGCAGGGGCAGAAGCGCAATAGCTTCCAGTCTTCGGAGGGAAGGAAGGTCTTGGTCAGGGGATTGTCGGGCGTATGTTGCTTGATCACCAATCCGCAGCCCTCCGCTTGCTGTGCGGTGATGATCGATTTGTGCAGGCTTTGGTTCCAGGCCTGTTGACTAGTGACACTAAAGCCCTCGTTGCGCAGGGCCGTTTCTGTTGCAGCTAAGTGGAATGAGGAGTTGTTTTTTTTATCACAAGCCAGCAAATGCAGGTGTGATCGAGTGGCGCTGGCGATCAATTTGGCTTTATTCAGGATCAAAGAATCAGGCTGCTTTGCATCCATCACCACCAAGGTGTTGCGAATGGTTTGCATAACTAGCGTCCTGTACGTGAATACGATTCGTATCGGCTCGCCGGACTGCACGCAACTACGGACAACCCTTGCCCATCCGTCGAGCCTCTTGTCGGAGGCTTGTTCTGAGAGCGCGTGTAGGCGGCAGCTGAAAATCAGATCGTACTGGCTCAGACCAATGGTCGATGTCTATTTCGAGCAGGTCCTTATTCGAGCTACTGCTACTGACCGCAACTACAAGAAACCACTTCTCCAGAGAACAGGTGTTGGTGTTTCGGTAACGCAGGTCGAGATGACCGAACCGCGCTCATCCCATTTTGGCTAGCGAAATGGAACAGCATTTTGCATGGGGGACGGCAGGCATTGAGAGGGGGGCCATTAACAGAACATCGCCTCTTCATGCGCTCAAGCCACGCTGCTGACGATGCCTCCGGTTAATGGAGGAGATTCATCAGATCTCCGCTCCTTGTCACGGTCGGTGACGATACGGGACAGCTTTTTTGCTCGCTCAACTCAAGGGTCAGTGTGATATCAGGCTGGATGCCCGCGAAGACCGCTAATCGTTTGGGTTAGTTTCTTTTGCGCTTGTGTCAGTATCAATTGGCTATAGCCCAATGAATCGCCCTGATATGGACAGGCACGCTTGGCCGATTCTCACCCGTCAGAACGGAACACCTTTCGCCATCAGAACGTAGGGTGGATTAGCCGCGCAGCGGCGTAATCCGCCGTTTACCGCGCCCGTCCGGGCCTTGCCTGAACATCTGCGACACCGCCGTTCGCGGTAAACGGCGGAAGCGCCTGCGGCGATTCCACCCGACGAACTTGCCCACCTCGGAGTCTGGCAATGATCGAAGCAAAATCGCGGATTCAAGCGCGCAGCTTGCTGCTGCGGGCTTTGCCGCCAAGGCTGGGGAGGGGCGGCCAGGGCATTGCGAGAAGGGCGTTCGTGGTTCTTGACCCTGGTCAATCCGGCGCCGGCTTTTCTCGCGTAACTTTCACTGCATGTTGTGTTTTTAGATACGTAAACATCTATATGTAGTGTCAGGAGGTGACATGCCCAGCCCCGTACAAGCCTTTCATCCGCAGCAGCTGTGCAAGCGCGATGGCAGCATCGTCGCGTTCGATCTCGGCAAGATTCGCCAGGCCATTGCCGCCGCGGGCCAGGCCTGCGGTGAGTTCGACGCGGCGTTGGCGGGGGAGTTGGCCGAAGCGGTGCTGGCGCGCCTGCTGGATTTGCCCAACGTGAATGTCGAGCAGGTGCAGGACCGCGTCGAGCGGGTGTTGATGGAGGCCGGCTTCTACCAGACCGCGCGGGCCTATATCGTCTACCGCGAACGGCATGGCCGGCTGCGCCGCGACCGCAAGGCGCTGGTGGATGTGGCCGCGTCGATGAACGAATACCTGTCGCGCGAGGACTGGCGGGTGCGTGCCAATGCCAACCAGGGCTATTCCCTCGGCGGCCTGATCCTCAACGTGTCCGGCAAGGTCACCGCCAACTACTGGCTGGACGAGGTCTACAGCGAAGCGATCGGCCAGGCCCACCGCGACGCCGACCTGCATATCCACGACCTCGACATGCTCGCCGGCTACTGCGCCGGCTGGTCGCTGCGCAGCCTGCTCAACGAGGGCTTCAACGGCATCTCCGGGCGGGTCGAGGCCGGGCCACCGAAGCACCTGTCCAGCGCCCTCGGGCAGATGGTCAACTTCCTCGGCACGCTGCAGAACGAGTGGGCCGGCGCCCAGGCCTTCAGCTCCTTCGATACCTATTTGGCGCCGTTCGTGCGCAAGGACCGGCTGGGTTTCGCCGAGGTGCGCCAGGCCATTCAGGAGTTCATCTACAACCTCAACGTGCCGTCGCGCTGGGGCACCCAGACGCCGTTCACCAACCTGACCTTCGACTGGGTCTGCCCGGAAGACCTGCGCGAGCAGATCCCCTACATCGGCGGGGTGGAAATGCCCTTCGCCTATGGCGACCTGCAGGCCGAGATGGAGCTGATCAACCGCGCCTATATCGAGGTGATGCAGACCGGCGATTCGATGGGCCGGGTGTTCACCTTCCCGATCCCGACCTACAACATCACCCACGACTTCCCCTGGGACAGCGAGAACGCCGACCTGCTGTTCGAGATGACCGCGCGCTACGGCCTGCCGTACTTCCAGAACTTCCTCAACTCGGACATGCAGCCCAACCAGGTGCGCTCGATGTGCTGCCGCCTGCAACTGGACGTGCGCGAGCTGCTCAAGCGCGGCGGCGGGCTGTTCGGCTCGGCCGAGCAGACCGGCTCGCTGGGCGTGGTGACGATCAACTGCGCGCGCCTGGGCTATCTGTTCAAGGGCGACACCCAAGGCCTGCTGCACCGCCTGGACCAGTTGATGGAACTGGCCATGGAGAGCCTGGAGGTCAAGCGCAAGGTGATCCAGCACCATATGGACGCCGGCCTCTATCCCTATACCAAGCGTTACCTGGGCACCCTGCGCAATCATTTCTCGACCATCGGCCTCAACGGCCTGCACGAGATGCTGCGCAACTTCAGCGGTGACGAGGAGGGCATGCACACCCCGGCCGGGCGCGAGTTCGCCCTGCACCTGCTCGACCATGTACGGGCCACCCTGGTGCGCTTCCAGGAGGAGACCGGGCAGCTCTACAACCTCGAGGCCACCCCTGCCGAGGGCACCACCTACCGCTTCGCCAAGGAGGACCGCAAGCGCTTCCCGGACATCCTCCAGGCCGGCAGCCTGGATGCGCCTTACTACACCAACTCCTCGCAATTGCCGGTGGGTTTTACCGACGACCCGTTCGAGGCGCTGGAGCTGCAGGACGAACTGCAGTGCAAGTACACCGGTGGCACCGTGCTGCACCTGTACATGGCCGAGCGGATTTCCTCGACCCAGGCCTGCAAGCAACTGGTGCGCAAGGCCCTCGGGCGCTTCCGCCTGCCGTACCTGACGGTGACCCCGACCTTCTCCATCTGTCCGGTGCACGGCTACCTGGATGGCGAGCACGAGTTCTGCCCGAAATGCGACGAGGCGCTGCTGCAGCTGCAGGCCAAACACAGCTGCGCCGTGAAGGCCAGTGGCTGATCGCTGGCGATCTGCCGATGGTGCGGCCGGATCGCGGCTGAAGCCCCTCCCACAAAGAGTGGCGTACGCAACAGGTCCACGCCTGGATTTCCCGTTTTACCCACAGCAAGGAGCGACACCATGCAAAGCACCCAGCAACTCCCCGAAGAGCAACGCCAGCGCTGCGAAGTCTGGACCCGGGTGATGGGCTACCACCGCCCGGTCACCGCCTTCAATCCGGGCAAGCAGTCCGAGCACCATGAGCGCCAGCACTTCACCGAAGCGGCGGCGCGAGTCCGCGCTGCGTGAGCAGAGCGCTGCGGGTCGGGGGCCTGGTGCCCCTGACCACCCTCGACTATCCGGGGTTGCTGGCCTGTGTGCTGTTCTGCCAGGGCTGCGCCTGGCAGTGTCGCTACTGTCACAACCCGCAGCTGATCGCGCCGCGCGGCGAGCATGAGATCGCCTGGTCGCGCATCATGGATTTTCTCAAGCGGCGCCAGGGCCTGCTGCAGGCCGTGGTGTTCAGCGGCGGCGAGGCGACCCTGCAGGGCGGCCTGGTGCCGGCGATGGAGGAGGTGCGCCAGCTGGGCTTCCGGGTCGGCCTGCACAGCGCCGGGATCAAGCCCTGGGCCTTCGCCTGGGCGGCCAAGGCGGCGGACTGGGTCGGCTTCGACATCAAGGCGCTGGCCGAGGATGCCGAACTGATCACCGGGGTCAGCGGCAGCGGCAAGGCCAACTGGCGCAGCCTCGAGCACCTGCTGGCCAGCGGCGTGGACTACGAGTGCCGCACCACCGTGCACTGGCACCTGCTGGATGTCGAGCGGCTGTGGACAATCGCCGAGCGTCTGCAATCCTTTGGTGTCGAGCACTTCGCCGTGCAACTGGTGCGCAGCGAGCGCATGCTCGATCCCACGTTGCCCAGGGTCGCCGCCCCGGCCGAGGTGGAGGAGCTCTGGCAGCGCCTGGGGCAGATGTTCCCGCATTTCGTTCTGCGCAAGGATTGATCGCGGTCAGGTGATGGACGCGGCGCGGCGCCGTACAATGGCGCCCAGAATGCCGGCTGCCGCAGTGCGCCAGTCGCATGGTTCCGTCAACGCCACCGGGCATGCCGCGACAGGCATCCCGAATCATGAAAGCCTTCGCGGCATGCCCGTCTCCCTCATCCGGCGCTTCGCGCCACCTTCTCCCGGAGGGAGAAGGACAAAGGAGGTCGTCGCTGCGCGACTTGCACACTACGAGGTGATCGAACATGGCCCAATCGCTGAGTTTCAATCGTGCCCTGGTCGAGAAGTACGATCGCCCGGGGCCTCGCTATACCTCCTATCCGACTGCGCCGCAGTTCCACCAGGCCTTCGCCGTGGACGACTACCGCAGCGCCGCGCAGGCCAGCAACCAGGCGCCGTCGCCCAAGCCGCTGTCGCTGTACATCCACATCCCGTTCTGCCAGAGCCTGTGCTACTACTGCGCCTGCAACAAGATCATCACCCAGAAGACCCATCGCGCGGTCCAGTACCTGGACTACCTCAAGCGCGAGATCGCCATGCAGGCGGCGCTGTTCGACGGCTCGCGCAAGCTGACCCAGCTGCACCTGGGCGGCGGCACCCCGACCTACCTGACCAGCGCGCAGCTGGCCGACCTGATGGATGCCCTGCACCAGGCGTTCGACATGGACGACAGCGACGCCCACGAGTTCTCCATCGAGGTCGACCCGCGCACCATCAGCCCCGAGCGCATCCATGAACTGCGCGCGCTGGGCTTCAACCGCCTGAGTTTCGGCGTGCAGGACTTCGATCCCCAGGTGCAGGCGGCGGTCAACCGGGTGCAGAGCGAAGAGCAGATCTATGAGCTGGTGGCCACCGCGCGCGAGGCCCGCTTCAAGTCGGTCAGCGTCGATCTGATCTACGGTCTGCCGCTGCAGACCGTGGCCAGCTTCGACGTCACCCTGGGCAAGATCATCGCCCTGCGCCCGGACCGCATCGCCGCCTACAGCTACGCCCATTTGCCGGAGCTGGTGCGCGCCCAGCGCTTGATCCGCCGCGAGGACATGCCGCCGCCGGAGCGCAAGCTGGAGCTGCTGGAGTTGACCATCGCCCGCCTGACCGCGGCCGGCTACGTGTATATCGGCATGGACCACTTCGCCCTGCCGGACGACGAACTGAGCCTGGCCCGCGCCAACGGCACCCTGCAGCGCAACTTCCAGGGCTACTCGACCCATGCCGACTGCGACCTGATCGGCCTCGGCGTGTCCTCGATCGGCAAGGTCGGCGACAGCTACAGCCAGAGCGTCAAGGAACTCTCGCAGTACTACGCGCGGCTCGACCAGGGCCTGCTGCCGGTGCACCGCGGCTACCGGTTGAGCGACGACGACCGCCTGCGCCGCGAGGTGATCAGCGACCTGATGTGCCACGGGCGGGTAGATTTCGCCAAGATCGAGGCCGGCCACGGCATCGTCTTCGCCGAGTATTTCGCCGAGTCGCTGGCCAAGCTCGACGAGCAGGTCGCCGACGGACTGGTAGAGATCCACGACGACGCCCTGCTGCTGTTGCCCCAGGGCCAGCTGATGATGCGCAGCGTGGCCATGGCCTTCGACGCCTACCTGGGCGGCGAGCAGAAGGGCCGCTTCTCGCGCACGGTCTGAACCGATGAGCTATTCCCTGCTGCACGTCGCGCACCTGCTGGCGGCCATCGCCTTCATCGGCACGCTGTTCTTCGAGGTGGTCATCCTCGCCCGGGTCAAGCCGCAGCTCGGCGCCGCGGCGGTGGCCGAGCTCGAGCAGGCGCTCGGCAAGCGCACCCGCACGGTGCTGCACTGGGTGGTGCTGCTGGTCTACGGCGCCGGCATCGGCCTGGCCTGGCAGCACCGCCAGGCTCTGGCCGATCCGTGGGCCAGCAGCTTCGCCACCTTGCTGAGCCTCAAGATCGTCCTGGCCGTCAGCGTCTTCCTCAGCTTCGGCCTGGTCGCCGTGTTGCTGCGCAGCGGGCGCATGACCCCGAAGCTGTACCGCACCCTGCACTGGGCGGTGCTGGCGCAGATGCTCGGCATCGTCCTGCTGGCCAAGGGCATGTTCTATATCCATTGGTAGCGGGGATCGTGGCCAAGGCCGCAGCCCTGGGAAATCTCGCGGCAGCCACGGATTTCGTCAGGGCAACAGAACCGTGGGAGGCCCGACCTCGGGGCGATGCTTTGGGCTTTTCGCCGGACTGCAGCCGGGCAGCCCTGCGGGCTGCATTCGCCGCGGGGGCGCGCCTCCTACGGGATCACGTGCTCTGCGAAGCCAAGCTCACTCCCTTAGCTTTGACGTCTGCAACACCGCTCCCGGATTGCATCCGGGCTACCAAAGCCTATGAGCCACTAGCAGCTATACCGGCCGCGGTAATGATTTCGATCAAGGTTCGTCGTGTGCTGAGCGGCTGTGATGGGCCGCGATTCAGGCGGGCGAAGATCCTGGGTTTTGCCGAGCTGCCGGCCTAACGTAATGCCTCAACCGATGATCGACACGAGGTTCGCCATGCACTTTGCCTACAGCCCCCGCACCGAAGCACTGCGTCAGCAGCTGCGCACGTTCATGGACGCCCACATAGTCCCGCGCATCGGCGCCTGGCACGCGGAAGTCGGCGCCGGCCGGTTCCCGGTGCCGTTCATGGCCGACCTCAAGGCCCTGGCGCGTTCCGAGGGGCTGTGGAACCTGTTCCTCCCGGCGTTGCACGAGAACGAGCCGGGCACCCGCCTGAGCAACCTGGAATACGCGCCCCTGGCGGAGATCATGGGCCGGGTGCCCTGGGCCTCGGAGGTGTTCAACTGCAACGCGCCGGACACCGGCAACATGGAGCTGCTGCACCTGTTCGCCACGCCGCAGCAGCGTGCGCGCTGGCTGCAGCCGTTGCTCGAGGGCGAGATCCGCTCGGCTTTCGCCATGACCGAGCCGGACGTGCCCTCGTCGGACGCCAGCAACATCCAGACCCTGATCCGCCGCGACGGCGACCAGTACGTGATCAACGGGCGCAAGTGGTTCATCACCAATGCCTCGCACCCCGATTGCAAGCTGCTGATCGTCATGGGCAAGACCGATCCGGACGCCGCCGCCCATCGCCAGCAGAGCATGCTCCTGGTGCCGTTCGACACCCCCGGGGTGCAGCTGCTGCGCAATATCCCGGTGATGAACCATATCGCCCCTGAAGGTCACAGCGAACTGCTGCTGCGCGATGTGCGGGTGCCGGCGAGCAACCTGCTGGGCCAGGAGGGCGATGGTTTCATGATGGCCCAGGCGCGCCTCGGCCCTGGGCGCATCCACCACTGCATGCGCTCGATCGGCATGGCCGAGCTGGCCCTGGAGCTGATGATCGATCGCGCCCAGGAGCGCAAGGCCTTCGGCAAGTACCTGCACCAGTACGCCAATATCGGCGACTGGATCGCCGAGTCGCGCATCGAGATCGAGCAGGCGCGCCTGCTGGTGCTGAAGACGGCCTGGATGATCGACGAGGTGGGGGCCAAGGCCGCGCGCAAGGAGATCGCCATGATCAAGGCGCTGGTGCCGGCCATGCACACCCGGGTGCTCGACCGCGCCATGCAAGTCTACGGCGCCATGGGCCTGACCCCGGATACGCCGCTGGCGGACATGTGGACCACCGGCCGCGCCCTGCGCTTCGCCGACGGCCCGGACCAGGTGCATCTGCGCAGCGTCGCGCAGATGGAGCTCAAGGCCAGTGAGGCGCAGCGCGGCGCGACGGCGGCCTATCTGACGCCGCCGGGTCGACTTGCGTAGGGTGGGTTAGGCGCCGGCCCCGTTTGCCAAGGCCGTTGCGGATTCGATGGCGCCGTAACCCACCGTTGCGGCCGACCGGGGGAGCGCAATGGTGGGTTACGCGGCGCCCGCCCTCCGCGGTGGCTCTTGCAGCCAAGCTTTGCGCCGCTAACCCACCCTACGAGGCTAACCATCCCCCGTGGGCGATCCGCCTGCCGCAGCCCCGAACTGGCAATCGCCTCGCTCTCGCCTAGTCTTGGGCTTGCTCACCCCCCAATCGATCCGCTGCTCCAGCCCGTGCCGTCGGGCGGCGGTGGGGCCGCGACAGCTTGTCGCAACTTGATTTCAGTCAAGGGTAAGGAGCAGGGAGGTCATTACCATGCAAGCACACCCCTTCAGTCGTTGGCATCAGATAACCCCATGAAGATCAACCAGTTTTCAATGAGTCGCGGGTTGCGCTCATGGAAAAGCGCCTGCCTGTTGCTGCTGCTTTTTACCTTCGCCGCCGTTCAGGTCGCGCAGGCGAAAGACTACGGCGACATCGAGCGGCAGCGCATCGATAAGGTCTTCCCCGGCGTCGCTTCCGTCTCCGAGCCGCAGGGCGAATTCAAGGTGCGCACCCTGAGCGGCGAGAGCGGGGTGCTCGGCTATGTGTTCCAGAGCCTGGACGTGGTGGATATCCCGGCTTACTCCGGCAAGTCGATCAACATGCAGGTGATCCTCGACACCGAGGGCGTGATCCAGGACGCCTATGTGCTCGAACACCACGAGCCGATCCTGCTTATCGGCATCCCCGAAGCGAAGTTGCACGCCTTCAATGCCAAGTACCAGGGCATCAAGGTCGACCGGCGGGTGGTGGTCGGCCGTAGCGGCGATCCCGAGGCGGTGACCATCGATGCGGTGACTGGCGCCACCGTGACCGTCATGGTGGTCAACGAGATCGTCATGCGCGCCGCGCACAAGGTGGCGGTGTCGCTGGGGCTGGTCGAGGACCACGGCGCCGTGGCGCAGAAGCCGGCCAACGTACGCGCGGATGTCTATGAGCCCGCCGACTGGGCCCAGCTCACCGGCAACGGCGCGATCCGCCGGCTGCACCTGACCCGCGGCCAGGTCGATGAGGCATTCAAGGGCACCGAGGCCGAAGGCATCGACGAGGCCGCGCCCGAGCAGGCCGGCGACACCTTCATCGATCTCTACGCCGCCCACCTGAATCCACCGAGCGTCGGCCGCAACCTGCTGGGCGACAATCAGTACCGCTTCCTGATGGAGGAACTCAAGCCCGGCGAGCACGCCATCGCCGTGCTGGGCAGCGGCGGCTATTCCTTCAAGGGCTCGGGCTACGTGCGCGGCGGCATCTTCGACCGGGTGCAACTGCGCCAGTTCGGCGACACCATCAGCTTCCGCGACATGGACTTCCAGCGCCTGGATGACGTCTATGCCGAAGGCATGCCCGAGTTCGGCGAGATGGCGATCTTCATCGTCCGTGCCCATTCGGCCTTCGATCCCGGCTCGCCCTGGAGCCTGGAGCTGCTGGTACGACGCCAGACCGGGCCGATCAGCGGCATGTTCACCAGCTTCGAACTGGACTACCAGCTGCCCGAGGCGTACCTCGAGCGGCCGCTGCCGAGCGCCGAGGAGTTGGCCGCCGCCGAGGAAGCCAGCCGGCCGATATGGCTGAACATCTGGTACCAGAAGAGCTTCCAGATCGGCGTGGTGCTGGCGGCCCTGCTGTTGCTGACGGTGATCCTGTTCCTGCAGGACACCTTCACCCGCAAGCCGCACTTCCTGCACTGGCTGCGCCGCGGCTACCTGGTGTTCACCGTGGTGTTCATCGGCTGGTACGCGCTGGGCCAGCTGTCGGTGGTCAACGTGCTGACCTTCGTCCACGCGGTCATGCAGGACTTCCGCTGGGAACTGTTCCTCACCGACCCGATCATTTTCATCCTCTGGACCTTCACCGCCGCCAGCATCCTGCTCTGGGGTCGCGGCGTGTTCTGCGGCTGGCTGTGCCCGTTCGGCGCCCTGCAGGAGCTGATCAACGAGGCCGCGCGCAAGCTCAGGATCCGCCAGTTCGAGCTGCCCTTCGCGGTGCACGAACGGCTCTGGGCGATCAAGTACATCATCCTGCTGGTGCTGTTCGGCATCTCCCTGGAATCCATGTCGATGGCCGAGCAGGCCGCCGAGGTGGAGCCGTTCAAGACCGCCATCACCCTCAAGTTCGACCGCCAGTGGTGGTTCGTGCTCTACGCGGCGATCCTCCTGGTGATCAACATCTTCACCCGCAAGGTCTACTGCCGCTACATCTGCCCGCTGGGCGCGGCGCTGGCGATCCCGACCAAGCTGCGCCTGTTCGACTGGCTCAAACGGCGCAAGGAATGCGGCGACCCCTGCCAGCTGTGCGCCAAGGAATGCGAGATCCAGGCCATCCACCCGGACGGGCACATCAATGCCAACGAGTGCCACTACTGCCTGGATTGCCAGATGACCTACCACAACGACAGCAAGTGCCCGCCGTTGGTGAACAAGCGCAAGAAGCGCGGCAAGAAGGCCCCGGCGAGCCCCGAGTTGATACCCGTAGTGCAAGTGGCGGGCGCCGAATGAGCGCCCAAGGCCTCCGACCGACCCTCTGTTAATAAAATGCCTCAAAGGAGCAGGACCATGAGTGAAAAAGAGTCGAAGAACAGCCCGCAAGCGCCGGAGAAGGGCGGCTTGAGCCGGCGTGGCTTCCTCGGTGCTTCCGCCATGACCGGGGCGGCAGTCGCCGCCACGGCGTTCGGCAGCGCGGTGATGACCCGCGAGTCCTGGGCGGCGGCGGTCAAGGACGCGCAGCAGAAGATCCACGTCGCGCCCGGCGAGCTGGACGACTACTACGGTTTCTGGAGCGGTGGCCACCAGGGCGAGGTACGGGTGATCGGCGTGCCGTCGATGCGCGAACTGATGCGCATCCCGGTGTTCAACGTCGACTCGGCGACCGGTTGGGGCCTGACCAACGAAAGCAAGCACATCATGGGCGAGAGCGCCAAGTTCCAGAACGGCGACTGCCACCACCCGCACATCTCCATGACCGACGGCAAGTACGACGGCAAGTACCTGTTCATCAACGACAAGGCCAACAGCCGGGTTGCGCGTATCCGCCTGGATATCATGAAGTGCGACAAGATGCTCACCGTGCCCAACGTCCAGGCGATCCACGGCCTGCGTCTGCAGAAGGTGCCGCACACCAAGTACGTGTTCGCCAACGCCGAGTTCGTGATTCCGCACCCCAACGACGGCAAGAACTTCGACCTGCAGTCCAAGGACAGCTACACCATGTTCAACGCCATCGATGCGGAGAAGATGGAGATGGCCTTCCAGGTCATAGTCGACGGCAACCTGGACAACACCGATGCCGACTACACCGGCAAGTACGCGGCGGCCACCTGCTACAACTCGGAGAAGGCCTATGACCTCGGCGGCATGATGCGCAACGAGCGCGACTGGGTGGTGGTGTTCAACATCGAGCGCATCGAGGCGGCGATCAAGGCCGGCAAGTTCACCACCATCGGCGACTCCAAGGTGCCGGTGGTCGACGGCCGCGAAGGCTCCGAGCTGACCCGCTACATCCCGGTGCCGAAGAACCCGCACGGCTGCAACACCTCGTCCGACGGCAAGTACTTCATCGCCAACGGCAAGCTGTCGCCGACCGTGACCATGATCGAGATCGCCAAGCTCGACGATCTGTTCGCCGGCAAGCTCAAGGAGCCGCGCGACGTGGTGGCGGCCGAGCCGGAACTGGGCCTGGGCCCGCTGCACACCACCTTCGACGGCCGCGGCAACGCCTACACCACGCTGTTCATCGACAGCCAGGTGGTCAAGTGGAACATGGCCGACGCGGTGCGCGCCTACCAGGGCGAGAAGGTCAACTACATCAAGCAGAAGCTCGATGTGCAGTACCAGCCGGGGCACCTGCATGCCTCGCTGACCGAAACCAGCGAAGCCGACGGCAAGTGGCTGATCGCGCTGTGCAAGTTCTCCAAGGACCGCTTCCTGCCGACCGGCCCGCTGCACCCGGAGAACGACCAGCTGATCGACATCTCCGGCGACGAGATGAAGCTGGTACACGACGGCCCGACCTACGCCGAGCCGCACGACTGCATCCTGGCCCGTCGCGACCAGATCAAGACCCGCAAGATCTGGGAGCGCAACGATCCCTACTTCGCCCCGACCGTGGCAATGGCCAAGAAGGACGGCATCAACCTGGAGACCGACAACAAGGTCATCCGCGACGGCAAGAAAGTCCGTGTCTACATGACCTCGATGGCGCCGACCTATGGCATCACCGAGTTCAACGTCAAGCAGGGCGATGAGGTCACCGTGACCATCACCAACATCGACCAGATCGAGGACGTGTCCCACGGCTTCGTCATGGTCAACCATGGTGCGAGCATGGAGATCAGCCCGCAGCAGACCTCGTCGATCACCTTCATCGCCGACAAGCCCGGACTGCACTGGTACTACTGCAGCTGGTTCTGCCACGCGTTGCACATGGAGATGGTCGGCCGCATGCTGGTCGAGCCGGCGTAACGGCACAGGTCCGTAGGAGCCAGCTTGCTGGCGATCCAACCCCGTAGCCCGGATGAAATCCGGGCTACGGATCCCATTCATTTCGCGAGCTCTGCACGGCTCGGGAAACAAGGTAAACGCAGTGTTCAGACCTCAGGCAATAGTTTCGCTTCACGCCAGTGCGCTGTGCCTGCTGCTGATCTTCTGCGGCGTGGCCCAGGCGGCGCCGCAACCCATCACCGCTCTGCCGCTGCAGGCCGACGGCGAGAACCGTTGGCGGCTGCCGGCCGGCGAGTACCGCGGCTCGTTCAGCGTCGACCAGCCGCTGCAGCTGCGCTGCGAGCCCGGCGCGGTCATCCAGGCGCAGGGTGAGGGCAATGCGCTGGCGATCAACGCCCCCGACGTGACCATCGAGGGCTGCACCCTGCTGGACTGGGGCCGCGACCTCACCGCGATGAATTCAGCCGTGTTCATCGGCCCCGCGGCGCACCGCGCGTCGATCAAGGACAACCGCCTGCAAGGCCCCGGCTTCGGCATCTGGGTCGACGGCAGCCACGACGTCAACCTGCTCGGCAATGACATCCAGGGCGACCCGAGCGTGCGTTCCCAGGATCGCGGCAACGGCATCCACCTGTACGCGGTGCGCGGCGCGCGGGTGATCGGTAACCGGGTGCGCGACGCCCGCGACGGCATCTATATCGACACCTCGAACGGCAACCTGCTCGAGGGCAATACCCTGGAAGACCTGCGCTACGGCGTGCACTACATGTTTTCCAACGACAATCGGGTGCTCGGCAACCTGACCCGGCGCACCCGCACCGGCTATGCGCTGATGCAGAGCCGCAAGCTGACGGTGATCGGCAACCGCTCGGAGCAGGACCAAAACTACGGCATCCTGATGAACTACATCACCTATTCCACCCTGCAGGACAACGTCGTCAGCGACGTGCGCAGCGGCGCCACCGGCGACAGCATGATTTCCGGCGCCGAGGGCAAGGCGCTGTTCATCTACAACTCGCTGTTCAACAACATCGAGCACAACCATTTCGCCCGCAGCGCCCTGGGCATCCACCTGACCGCCGGCTCCGAGGACAACCGCATCGCCGGCAACGCCTTCGTCGGCAACCAACAGCAGGTCAAGTACGTCGCCAGCCGGACCCAGGAGTGGTCCCGCGACGGCCGCGGCAACTACTGGAGCGACTACCTGGGCTGGGACCGCAACGACGATGGCCTGGGCGACGTGGCCTACGAACCCAACGACAACGTCGACCGCCTGCTGTGGCTGTATCCGCAGGTGCGCCTGCTGATGAACAGCCCGGGCATCGAGCTGCTGCGCTGGGTGCAACGGGCCTTTCCGGTGATCAAGTCGCCGGGCGTGCAGGACAGCCATCCGCTCATGCAACCCCCGACCGGGGATCTGCTCACCGCATACCAGGAGCCAACGCCATGAATGCCGTCGAAATCCAGGGCGTGCACCAGCGCTACGGCAGCATGACCGTGCTGCACGATCTGAACTTGAGCCTGGGTGAAGGCGAGGTACTGGGGTTGTTCGGTCACAATGGCGCCGGCAAGACCACCAGCATGAAACTGATCCTCGGCCTGCTCGAAGCCAGCGAAGGGCTGGTGCGGGTGCTCGGGCGCGCGCCGAACGACCCGCAGGTGCGCCGCCAGCTCGGCTTCCTGCCGGAAAACGTGACCTTCTACCCGCAGCTCAGCGGCCGCGAGACCCTGCGCCACTTCGCCCGGCTCAAGGGCGCCGCGCTCGCCCAGGTTGACGAGCTGCTCGAGCAGGTCGGCCTGACCGACGCCGCGCAGCGCCGGGTGAAGACCTATTCCAAGGGCATGCGCCAGCGCCTGGGCCTGGCCCAGGCCCTGCTGGGCCAGCCGCGCCTGCTGCTGCTGGATGAGCCCACGGTGGGGCTCGATCCCATCGCCACCCAGGACCTCTACAGCCTGGTCGACCGCCTGCGCCGCCAGGGCACCAGCATCATCCTCTGTTCTCACGTGCTGCCGGGGGTCGAGGCGCACATCAACCGCGCGGCGATCCTCGCCCATGGCCGCCTGCAGGCGGTCGGCAGCCTGGCCCACCTGCGCGAGGAGGCCGGCCTGCCGGCGCTGATCCGCGCCAGCGGGCTGCAGCAGAGCGAGCAGCTGCTGCAGCGCTGGAGCGCCGCTGGCCACGAGGCGCGGCCGATCGGCGAGGCCGGGGTCGAGGTGGTGGCGGTCAACGGCCACAAGCTCGGCCTGCTGCGCCAGCTGCTCGGCGAGGGCGGGGCGCAGGATATCGACATCCACCAGCCGTCGCTGGAGGACCTGTACCGCTACTACATGGAGCGTGCCGGGAATGCGCGGATCGGGGAGGGCAGGGTATGAACCAGGTATGGAACATCGCCCGCAAGGAACTCAGCGACGGCCTGCGCAACCGCTGGTTGCTGGCCATCAGCCTGCTGTTCGCCGTGCTGGCGGTGGGCATCGCCTGGCTCGGCGCCGCGGCCTCCGGGCAATTGGGTTTCACCTCGATCCCGGCGACCATCGCCAGCCTGGCCAGCCTGGCGACCTTCCTGGTGCCGCTGATCGCGCTGTTGCTGGCCTACGACGCGATCGTCGGCGAGGACGAGGGCGGCACCCTGATGCTGCTGCTGACCTATCCGCTGGGCCGCGGGCAGATGCTGTTGGGCAAGTTCGTCGGCCACGGCCTGATCCTCGCCCTGGCCACCCTGATCGGCTTCGGCTGCGCGGCCCTGGCCATCGCCGTGCTGGTCGAGGATGTCGAGCTGGGCCTGCTGGCCTGGGCCTTCGGCCGCTTCATGCTGTCCTCGACCCTGCTCGGCTGGGTGTTCCTCGCCCTGGCCTACGTCCTCAGCAGCAAGGTCGCGGAAAAATCCAGTGCGGCCGGGTTGGCCCTGGGCGTCTGGTTCCTCTTCGTGCTGGTGTTCGACCTGGTCCTGCTGGCGTTGCTGGTGCTCAGCGAGGGCCAGTTCAACCCGGACCTGTTGCCTTGGCTGCTGCTGCTCAATCCGGCCGACGTCTACCGCCTGATCAACCTGTCCGGCTTCGAGGGCAGCGGTACTGCCGCCGGGGTGATGGCCCTGGGCGGCGACCTGCCGCTGGCCGGCGGGCTGCTCTGGCTGTGCCTGCTGCTGTGGGTCGGGGCGCCGCTGCTGCTGGCCTACGCCCTGTTCCTGCGTCGAGCGACATGAGCGCTTTTGT
The DNA here is from genome assembly GCF_900100495.1 of Pseudomonas benzenivorans. Taxonomy (GTDB): domain Bacteria; phylum Pseudomonadota; class Gammaproteobacteria; order Pseudomonadales; family Pseudomonadaceae; genus Aquipseudomonas; species Aquipseudomonas benzenivorans. Next base: position 638,062 of record NZ_FNCT01000001.1, on the reverse strand, counting down.
AGGGTACGCGGGGCCGCCTAGGCTGTGCGCACCAGGACAAACGCCGGTGCGCACGGCCTAGGCGGCCCCGCGCACCCTACCAGGCACACGCGAACCTCGGTATGCCCGTCAAGGAGAAAGCATCGATGAACACTATCTACCCGCGCGCCACGCGCACCCTGCTGGTGCTGCTCTGTGCGCTGCTGCTGACGGCCTGCGGCGAGCCCGAGCAACAGGCACAAGCGCTCGGCCCGGTGGCCTTCCACCCGAGTGACGAATGCCATGTCTGCGGCATGGTCATCGCCGACTTCCCCGGTCCCAAGGGCGAGGCGGTGGAGAAGGGCGCGGTGAAGAAGTTCTGCTCCACCGCGGAGATGCTCGGCTGGTGGCTGCAACCGGAAAACCGTCATCTGCAGGTCAAGCTGTACGTCCACGACATGGGCCGCAGCGCCTGGGACAAGCCCGACGACGAGCACCTGATCGATGCGACCAGTGCCTACTACGTGGCCGGCACCCAGCTCAAGGGCGCCATGGGCGTGGTCCTGGCGTCCTTTGCCGACGAGCAGGCGGCGCTCGAGTTGGCCTCCCGCGAAGGCGGGCGGGTGCTGCGCTTCGAGGAGATCGACCAGGCCGTGCTGCAACTGGCCGCCGACATGCCCGGACACGGGTATCAACACGCCGGCCACTGAGGCCGTCTAGCACGCACTACGGGGGAGAATGAAATCATGGGTATCAGCATCTGGCAGCTTCTGATCGTGCTGCTGATCGTGGTCATGCTGTTCGGCAGCAAGCGCCTGCGCAGCCTGGGTTCGGACCTGGGCGGGGCGATCGGCGGCTTTCGCCGTTCGATAAGCGACAGCGAGCCGGCAGACGCCGCCAAACAGTCGCGGAAATAGGGCGAGCAGCGCTTCTGCAGTCTCGTAGGAGCGGCGGGGGGGGCCTGGGCCCACGGCCGTGTCTGTAAAAAGCTTCGCGGGCATGGGCTAGGCGCCCCCGCCGCTCCTACGAGGTACCCGGAAACTCCAGCCGTGTAGCCCGGACGCAATCCGGGAGCTGGTTTTATGGTCACCGCCAGCGTCAGATACCGTCGCTTCGCCCCTCCTGCCTTCGCGTTCCGCCCCTCTGACCGGGAAAGCTGATTGCGATCAAGTCTGAACTGCCCCTCTTGCCTGTAGAAATAGCCCTAGCTGCTTCGCAATCGTTCGGAGCGCCGATGCACCACCGCGCGAACATGACGTTCGCCGGCTGGCCGAGCTACAGGATCATTCCAGGAGACCTTCAGTGCACGTTCTCGACCGGCGTAAAGCCTTGAGTGTTCCGCCTATCTGGCGTCTCGCCTTTCGTCCGTTCTTCCTCGGCGCCAGCCTCTATGCGCTGTTCGCCATCCCGCTGTGGGTGATGGCCTGGGCCGGCTTGGTGCCGGACTGGCAGCCGACTGGCGGCTGGCTCGCCTGGCATCGCCACGAGATGCTGTTCGGCTTCGCCGCGGCGATAGTCGCCGGCTTTCTGCTCACCGCGGTGCAGACCTGGACCGGCCGGCCGGGCTTGTCCGGGACGCCGCTGACGGCACTCGCGGCGCTCTGGTTGGCGGCACGCCTGGGTTGGTTGTTCGGCCTGCCATTGGCGCTGCTGATTCCCCTCGACCTGGGCTTCTTACTGGCGCTGGCCGGGGTGATGGCGCGCATGCTCTGGGCGGTTCGGCAGAAGCGCAACTACCCGATCGTCGTCGTGCTGAGCCTGCTGGCCGCCGCCGACGCCTTGCCGCTGGCTGGCCTGGCCCTGGGCGACGATGACCTGCAGCGTCGCGGGGTGCTCGCCGGCCTGTGGCTGGTCGCGGCGCTGATGGGCTTGATCGGCGGCCGGGTGATCCCGTTTTTCACCCAGCGCGGCCTGGGTCGCCTGGAGGCGGTCAAGCCCTGGGTCTGGCTGGATCTCGCCCTGCTGATCGGCACCGCGCTGATTGCCGCACTGTACGCCGCCGGCGTGGCCTTGCAGGCGCAGCCGCTGCTGGCGTTGCCGTTCCTTGCGGTGGGCGCCGGGCATCTGCTGCGCCTGGCGCGCTGGTACGACAAGGACCTCTGGCGCGAGCCGCTGCTGTGGTCGCTGCACCTGGCGATGCTCTGGCTGGTGGTCGCCACCCTCGGCCTGGCGCTGTGGCACCTCGGTCTGTTGGCGAGCGCCAGTGCGGCCCTGCACGGCCTGACCATCGGCGCCATGAGCGGGCTGATCCTGGCGATGATCGCCCGGGTCACCCTGGGGCACACCGGGCGCCCGCTGCAATTGCCGCCGGGCATCGTCTGGGCCTTCGTGCTGTTCAACCTGGGCAGCGTGGCGCGGGTGTTCATCTATCCGACCTGGCCGCTGCCGGGGCTGGTCCTGGCCACCAGCTGCTGGTCGCTGGCGCTGGCGCTGTATGCCTGGCGCTACGCGCCGATGCTGCTGAGTGCGCGCGTCGATGGCCATCCCGGTTGAGTGGCTGGGTCGTTGCCGCAGCTGGCCGCTGCCCGCGCGGGCGGGCGGGCGAGTCGGAGCAGGGCATTGCCCTGGCAGGTTAATAACCGGCTGTCGTTCCTGACGGAGGACGGCCCTGCGGCCCGGTATACACCGGGCTACGGAGAATGATGATGAAAAACGAATTTCAGGATCGCCTGGCGGTCGTCACCGGCGCCAGTTCCGGCATCGGCCTGGCACTCTGCTCGGCCTTGCTGCAGCGGGGCGCCAGGGTGCTGGCGATGTCGCGCACGCCCGGCGGGCTGCTGCCGCTGCACGAGAGCTATTCCACGCGCCTGGCCTGGCTGGGCGGCGACGTGACCTCGAGCGACGACCTGCTCGCCCTCGGCCGGCGCGCCGCGCAGATGGGCCCGGTGGATTACCTGGTGCCCAATGCCGGGATCGCCGAGCTGGCCGACAGCCTCGACCTGGCCGCGTTCGACCGGCAGTGGGCGGTCAATGGCGCCGGCGCGCTGAACACCCTGGCGGTACTGCGCGGCGAGCTGGCCAAGCCGGCCTCGGTGGTGTTCGTCAGCAGCTTCCTGACCCGCTCGACCTTTCCCGGCCTGGCCGCCTATATCGCCAGCAAGGCGGCGCTGACCGCCCAGGCGCGGACCCTGGCGGTGGAGTTCGCGACGTTCGACGTGCGGATCAACCTGGTGTCGCCGGGGCCGACCGCAACCGCGATTTGGGGCAGCCTGGGGCTGAATGACGAGCAACTGGAGCAGGTGGCCGAAGGCGTCACCCGGCGTCTGCTGCCCGGGCATTTCCTCGACGCCGCGTCCGTCGCCAACGTGATCCTGTTCCAGCTGTCCCAGGGCGCACGCGGCGTCTATGGCCAGGACTGGGTAGTGGACAACGGCTACACATTGAGCTGAGGCAGGTGAGGTGAGCATGTGGTTGACGTGGAAGAAGGCCGCCCACCGCCTGCAGCAGGAACAGCAGCGCCTGCAGGCGGCGCATGACGCCCAGGCCGTGCGCGTCGAGGCGCTCGAGCAGGCGCTGGCCCAGGCGCAGCAGGCCAACCGCGACAGCCAGCGCCAGCTCGACTATTACCGTGGGGTGTCCGGCAACCTGATCCGCTTCAGCACCTCGGTCAGCCATCTCGGCGATTCATTCGAGTACCTCACCGGGCAGCTCGGCGAGAACCGGGCGCGTGCCGAGCAAGTCGCCGCGGCCGCCCTGAGCAATCAGACCCAGTTCGGCGAGTTGCAGATCAAGGCGAGCGAGATGGAGCGCGGCCTGAGCGAGGCTTCGCAGAAGGTCGACACCCTGGCCGGTCACTCGCAGGAGATCAACGGCATAGTCGACCTGATCAGCGGCATCGCCAGCCAGACCAACCTGCTGGCCCTCAATGCCGCGATCGAGGCGGCCCGCGCCGGCGAGGCCGGGCGCGGCTTCGCGGTGGTGGCGGGGGAGGTCCGTCATCTGGCCGAGAAAACCGCGCTGGCCACCGGCGACATCGTGCGCAAGATTACCGAGGTGCAGGCGGATATCGGCAATGTCCACGCCTATATCCAGGCGCAGGGAAATCTGGCCCATGGTTTCAGCCGTACCACCGAACAGGCGGTGAGCGCCATGCAGACCCTGCATCGGCTGGCCGGTTCGATGCGCCAGGGCACCGAGGCCTCGGCTTTTCGCGCCGGCATCGAGCTGGCCAACCTCGACGAGCTGTCGCTCAAGTTCGTGGTGTACAACCAACTGCTCGGCAGCAGCCAGGGCCAGGTGCAGCTGCCTGGCGAGCGCGAGTGCCGCTTCGGCCGCTGGTATTACGGCGAGGGCAACCGCGAGATCCAGCGGCTGGAATATTTCCGCCAGATCGAGCGTCCGCATACGGCGGTGCATGAGCAGGGCCAGGCGGCCATCGATGCCCACCAGCAGAACGCCCTGGAATCCGCGCTCGATCACCTGGGGCGGATGGAAGCGGCCAATCTCGAGGTCATGCGGATCGTCAGGGCCGTGCTGGAGCAATACCAGCACAGCGTCGCCTGAGACGGTCAAGAAGCAAAAGTATTGCTGGATAGAAGCAATACTATTCATTAGATGTAATCAAAACTCCCGCCCACAATGCGTAGGCCGCGGCACCCAGCCGCGCAACCGCAACCGAACCCTCAAGAGGAGCGGCGTGTAAACGCGGTGCGTCCGTTCGCGGACGCTCGTGGTGGGTCGCCCGAATCGCATGATCGCAACGCAACATGACTCTGCGCCGACGCCCTGTCGGCGACCATCCGCGCGCCTGCCGTGCCCTGCCGGAGCCGGCCCTTGAGTGGCGTGCGCGTGACGTAAGCATTGCACCGAGTTGGCTCCTGCCTGGTCCAGGGATGGACATTTTTCAGCAGCGGCCTGCCCCCGTAACACCTCCCAAGCCCGGCAGGAAATATGCAAGAACCTCTGTTCGACTGGTGCCGCTCCCTGGTTCCCGCGTCGCCGGCTGCCGCGCCGGCCGAGTGGCTGCGCGCGGCCATCGGCGTCGGTCTGGTCATGCTGTTGACCCTGGCCGGCGGCACCTGGCTGTTCGGCGCCGCGCTCACGCTGCACCTGGCGGCGCCCGCCGCCGCGTCCGCGGTGCTGCTGTTCGCCGCCTCGTCCAGCCCGTTCGCCCAGCCCTGGTCGATTCTCGGCGGCAACCTGCTCGCCGCCCTGGTCGGCGTCGGCCTGGGGTTGAGCGGCCTGCCCGGCGCGACGGCCTCGGTGCTGGCCGCCTGCATCGCGCTCGGCAGCCTGCTGTGCCTGCGCTGCCTGCATCCGCCGGCATGCGCCTTGGCGGTGGTCATCGCCAGTGGCGGTTCGGCGCTCGGCGAACTGAGCTACGCCATGCTCTGCCCGGTGGCCTTCAACGCGCTGCTGCTGGTACTGGTGGCGCTGCTCTACAACAACCTGACCGGCCACCCCTATCCCAAGCCGCGGCTGGCCCAGGGCAATAGCCACCACACCCGCGACCCGTTGCCCAGCGAGCGCATGAGTTTCACCGCGGACGATGTCGAGCGGGCGCTGAAGGAGTTCGGCGAATACGTCGACGTGACCCGCGACGATCTGCAGCGGCTGATCAAGCAGACCGAGAAGCATGCCCTGCGCCGCAGCATGGGCGAGATCAGTGCGGCGGACATCATGTCCCGCGATCTCTACTGGAGCACCCCGGATGCCTCGGTCGAACTGGCCTGGGAGACGCTGCGCGAGCACCGCCTGCGTTCGTTGCCGGTGGTGGCGGACGGCAGCCGGCAGCTGCTCGGGATCGTCACCCTGGTGGATCTGCTCGAGCACTCGCGGCCCAGCCCGCGGCGGCGCTTGAAGTCCCGGCGCGGCACCAGGCTGCGCGCGATCATGAGTTCGCCGGTGCTTTCGGTGCGCGCGGATGCGCACATGGTCGACCTGGTGTTCCTGCTCTGCGACCACGGGCTGCACTGCCTGCCGGTAGTGGACGCGGAAGAGCGCTTGCTGGGCATGATCACCCAGACCGACCTGATCGCCGCGCTGTACCGCAACTGGCTCAAGCATCTGCCGGATTGACGCGGCAGCCGGGCAAGTCTCAGATCTCGTAATACCAGCGCGACCAGTCGAAATCGTCCTTGGCCACTTCGCGCAGCAGTTCCAGGGCGCTGTGCAGGGCCGGGGACTCGGCGCTCCTGGAATACACCAGGTAGATCGGGTAGGAAAACTCCGGCGCTTTCTCCACCCGCTTGAGCACGCCTTCGTCCAGGTAGCGCTGCACCACGCGGGTGCGGAAATAGCCGCGGCCGCCGCATTGCAGCAGATATTGCAGGGCCAGCGGGCCGAGGCTGAAGGAGAGGGCGGCGCGGGTATGCTCGGGCAGCGCGGTGTCGTGCTGCTTGCGGAACGTCGGCCCCCAGTCGACATACATGTAGGGATCGGGGGTGGCGGTCTGCAGCACCTGGATCAGTTTTTCCTCGAGCAACTGTTCGACCTGCAGGCCCGGCCAGTATTCGGGCTGGTGGACCAGTGCAGCGTCGAGCACGCCCAGGGCGAGTTTCTCCTGCAACTGGCCGCCGTCGGCGACCTCGCTGCGCAGCGCATGGGCGGGCATCGCCTGGCGCAGGCGCTGCACCCAGGCGAGCATCAGCGGGTTGCACAGGCTGGTTTCCGAACCCAGGGTCAGCAGGTCGCCGTAGCCCTGCGGCAGCGGCAGGTCGCGCCGCGCCGCCTCCCAGGTCTGCACCAGTTGCGTGGCATAGGCGACGAAGCGCTCGCCATCGGCGGTCAGCCGTGCCCCGGCGCGATTGCGCACGAACAGGCGGCAGTGCAACTGGCTTTCCAGGTTGTGGATGCGCGCGGTCACCGCGGTCTGGGTGATGTGCAGGCGCTCTGCGGTGGCGATGAAGCTGTTGCTGCGGATGATGTCCAGGAAGGTGCGGGCGAGGTCGATGTCCATGCGAGCTTCCATCAATAAAACTGTTGGAAAGACGCATTGTATAGAAGCGTGAGTAATATAGTCTGCTGCGCGTGCTGCGCTATTCGAGCCTGCTGCCGGCCGCCGGGCTTGTCGTCATCGGGAAGTTGCGAGCAGTCGCAGCGTAGAGGCCGAGCAGCAGGTAGCGGCGCTGCTGGTTGAACTCGGCCGGCGGGCGCTCTAGCTGGCGGGGCCGGCGCCGGCCTGGACCAGGAGGCAGGACGCCAGCCCCTGCCGTGCTGTTGCACGTCGGGATACAGGCATGGCGTCCGCCGCGGCGTTACTTGAGCGTCAGTACCCACTCGGCGAGGATCTTGGCCTCTTCCTCGGTCACCGGGTTTGGCGGCATCGGCATCGGTCCCCAGGTGCCCTGGGTACCGTTCTTGATGCGTCCGGCCAGCAGCTCGGTGGCGCCTTCCTGGCCGGCGTACTTGGCCGCCACGTCCTTCAGCGCCGGGCCGACCATCTTGGTGTCGATGTTGTGGCAGGCCGCGCAGGGCTTGCTCTTGAACAGCGCTTCGGCGTCTTGCGCCAGGGCTGGCTGCAGACTCAGCGCGCCGCCCAGGGCGAGCAATGGAATCAGGACTTTCTTCATCAGTATTCCCTCAAGGCTAATGGGTGGACCGCTCAACTCACCCGGTTGGATCTCGGTAAACATCGTACCGAGTATTGTGGACGTTAAAGTGACCGGCTGTGGTAATCAACCTGTGGCCTTCGATCGCTGCTTCCGCGGCAAAGGCTCCTCGGTGTGCCGGCGCATCCTAGTGAGGTGCATTGCAGATGTGCTTGATCCCGATCAAGAGTTGCCGGCAGATGCCTTGAGCGTGACGCCGTGTCGCGGGTAGCGTGCAGGCATGAATAACGCATCGATGAGGTAGTGCCTGTGAATGCGCCGGAGAAATCCTTCGAAACGCTCCGCCTGGCGGACGCGCCGTTCTACCAACCCCTGGGCAACGAGCAGGTGCTGTTCGAGCAGGCCTGGCGGCACGGCATGCCGGTGCTGATCAAGGGCCCGACCGGCTGCGGCAAGACCCGCTTCGTCCAGTACATGGCGCACCGTCTGGGCCTGCCGCTGTACACCGTGGCCTGCCACGACGATCTCTCCGCCGCCGACCTGGTCGGCCGCCACCTGATCGGCGCGCAGGGCACCTGGTGGCAGGACGGGCCGCTGACCCGGGCGGTGCGCGAGGGTGGTATCTGCTACCTCGACGAGGTGGTCGAGGCTCGCCAGGACACCGCCGTGGTGCTGCACCCGCTGGCCGACGACCGCCGCGAGCTGTTCATCGAGCGCACCGGCGAGGCCCTGCGCGCGCCGCCGGGGTTCATGCTGGTGGTGTCCTACAACCCCGGCTACCAGAACCTGCTCAAGGGCATGAAGCCGAGTACCCGCCAGCGCTTCGTCGCCCTGCGTTTCGACTACCCGGCGCCGGCCGAGGAGGAGCGCATCGTCGCCAACGAGGCGCAGGTGGATGCGGGACTGGCGGCCCAGGTGGTCAAGCTCGGCCAGGCCCTGCGCCGCCTGGAGCAACACGACCTGGAGGAAGTCGCCTCGACCCGCCTGCTGATCTTCACCGCGCGCATGATCCGCTCCGGCATGAGTCCGCGCGAGGCCTGCCTGGCGTGCCTGGCCGAGCCGCTGTCGGACGATCCGCAAACGGTTGCTGCACTGATGGACGTGGTCGATGTCCACTTCGCTTGAAGGCTACGCCAGCAGCCGGCGCCTGCCCGGCGACCTGGCGATGTGGTTCTTCATCCTCGCCGAGCTGTCGCTGTTCGCCATCCTGATCATCGCCTTCGGCGTGACCCAGGTGCTGCGCTACGAGCAGTTCAGCGCCAGTCGCCAGTTGCTCGACACCTCCACCGGCCTGGCGCTGACCCTCAGCCTGCTGACCTCGGGGCTGTTCGCCGCACTGGCGCTGCAGCAGGTGCGCCAGACCCGGCAGCGGCGCGGCGCGCTGTTGCTGTTGGCGGCGTTGCTCTCGGCCAGCGTCTATGTCTGGCTCAAGCTCAGCGAGTACGCCCATCTGGCCGGCCAGGGCCTGGGGCTGGAACACAACACCTTCTTCACCCTGTACTGGTTGCTCACCGGCTTCCACTTCCTGCATGTGTTGCTGGGCGTGGTGATCCTCGGCTGGATGGCCGAACGCTGCCGCCGTCGCGCTTATACCCCGGGCAGCCACAGCGGGCTGGAGTCGGGGGTGCTCTATTGGCACATGGTCGACCTGGTCTGGGTGCTGCTGTTCCCGCTGGTCTACGTACTCAACTGAAGGAGGCGAAGATGTCCGCGTCCGCTGTTCTACTGTGCTGCTGGCTGGGGCTGGCGCTGCTTTCGGTGGCCACCGTGCTGCTCGGCAATGCCGGGGCGACCCTGCTGCTGGCCGGCGGCGTGTTGCTGGCGGCGCTGGGCAAGGCCTGGTTGATCGCCGACGGCTTCATGGAGCTGCGCCACGCCCCGCGCCTGTGGCGCGGACTGCTGCTGGCCTGGCCGCTGAGCATGGCGCTGGCCACCGCGGCCGGGGTTCTGCTGGTGCAGATCGGCCGCTGAAACTGCAGGGCTTTGCCCTGTGCTTGGCGCGTACCTGCCGGTCCGCGTCGCTGCGCGTCCGTCGGCCCCTGCCCGAGGGGGCCGAACCATCCTGCCGTAGTCCTTCCTCGCCCATCGATTCCGCCTGCCGAGCCCGTCTAGGGCGCGCCTGCACGGCCGTTGCGCGGCGTCGTGCCCGGGCGTTCCGGGCTTGTTTCGCTGCGCTTTATACCCGACCAAGGTGATCGGGATTTTTCTTGATTGCCATCAAGCAGATTTCGCTAGCGCCCTTCCTAGAATGACCACGCCAAGCCAAGAGGAAGCGACCATGTCAGAGACCTTCACCAAGGGCATGGCCAGGAATATCTACTTCGGAGGGAGCGTGTTCTTCTTCCTGGTGTTCCTGGCCTTGACCTATCACACAGAGCAGACCTTTCCAGAACGCAGCAACGAGTCGGAGATGAACGAGTCGGTGGCGCGCGGCAAATTGGTCTGGGAGCAAAACAACTGCATCGGCTGCCACAGCCTACTGGGCGAGGGTGCCTACTTCGCGCCCGAGCTGGGCAACGTGTTCGAGCGGCGCGGCGGGGAAGCCTCGTTCAAGCCGTTCCTGCATGCCTGGATGAAGGCACAGCCGCTGGGCGTGCCGGGACGCAGGGCGATGCCGCAATTCAACCTGAGCGAGCAGGAGGTGGACGATATGGCCGAGTTCCTCATGTGGACTTCGAAGATCGACACCAACGACTGGCCGCCAAACAAGGAGGGCTGAGAGATGACCATCATGAACCCGCATCTCAAGTTCCAATCGCAGGCCGTGGCCAAACCCTACTTCGTATTCGCCCTGATGCTGTTCGTCGGGCAGATCCTGTTCGGTCTGATCATGGGGCTGCAATATGTGGTGGGCGACTTCCTGTTCCCGCTGATCCCCTTCAACGTGGCGCGGATGGTGCACACCAACCTGCTGATCGTCTGGCTGCTGTTCGGCTTCATGGGCGCCGCCTACTACCTGGTACCCGAGGAGGCCGACCGCGAGCTGCACAGCCCGAAGCTGGCGATCATCCTGTTCTGGGTGTTCGCCGCGGCCGGCGTGCTGACCATCCTCGGCTACCTGCTGGTGCCCTATGCCGGCCTGGCCGCGATGACCGGCAACGAGCTGTTGCCGACCATGGGCCGGGAGTTCCTCGAGCAGCCGACCATCACCAAGATCGGCATCGTGGTGGTGGCCCTGGGCTTCCTCTACAACATCGGCATGACCCTGCTCAAGGGCCGCAAGACCACCATCAGCATGGTCATGATGACCGGCCTGATCGGCTTGGCGGTGTTCTTCCTGTTCTCCTTCTACAACCCGGAGAACCTGGCGCGCGACAAGTACTACTGGTGGTTCGTCGTGCACCTGTGGGTGGAAGGCGTGTGGGAACTGATCATGGGCTCGATGCTGGCCTTCGTGCTGATCAAGATCACCGGCGTGGACCGCGAAGTGATCGAGAAATGGCTCTACGTGATCATCGCCATGGCCCTGATCACCGGGATCCTCGGTACCGGCCACCACTTCTTCTGGATCGGTGCGCCCGAGGTCTGGTTGTGGGTCGGTTCGATCTTCTCGGCGATGGAGCCGGTGCCGTTCTTCGCCATGGTGTTGTTCGCCTTCAACATGGTCAGCCGGCGGCGCCGGGAACACCCGAACCGCGCCGCCTCGCTGTGGGCCATGGGTACCACCGTCACCGCCTTCCTCGGTGCCGGCGTGTGGGGCTTCCTGCACACCCTGGCGCCAGTGAACTACTACACCCACGGTTCGCAGCTCACCGCGGCGCACGGCCACCTAGCCTTCTACGGTGCCTACGCGATGATCGTGATGACCATGATCAGCTACGCCATGCCGCGTCTGCGCGGACTCGGCGAAGCACCGGACGCGCGGGCGCAGACCGTCGAGATCTGGGGCTTCTGGCTGATGACCCTGTCGATGGTGGCCATCACCCTGTTCCTCACCGCCGCCGGTGTGGTCCAGGTCTGGCTGCAGCGCATGCCGGCCGACGGCGCGGCCCTGTCGTTCATGAGCACCGTCGACCAGCTGGCCGTGTTCTTCTGGCTGCGCCTGGTGGCCGGGGTGTTCTTCCTGATCGGCCTGGTCTGCTACCTGTACAGCTTCAGGCAGCGCGGCCGGGTTCCAGTGGCCGTTGCGGCCGCCGCGGCCTGAGTCGGCTGAGCGGTAACTGAATGACGGCCCGGCTGGTACAGCGGGCCGTTTTGCATTCGGCCCTGATCCCCTGGGACAGGGCCCCGGATAAAGGTGAAGCAGATGGCCTTCAGCGTCGAACTGGAAGAGTGGGTGGGCAGCCTGTGGCACCGCTTCATCACCCGTCACGCCAGCCCGGATTTTCCCGAGGCACGGGTCGAGCTGAGCAGCATGCAGCGCCCGCTGGCCCTGCTGTTCCGCGCCCTCGGCGGCGCCAGCGGAGTTGGCGTGGAAGCGGCCAGCGCCCGCGACCTGCTGCTGCGGCGCAACCTGCTGCAACAGGTCGCCGGCACCTGCCAGCAACTGCCGGTGGCCTGGTGCGACGCCAATAACCTGCGCCTGCCGCAGAGCCTGGCGGTGTACCCCGAGGTCGCACTGAACCAGGACCTCTATCGCTGGCTGGCGCTGCTGGCCGCCCAGGCCGGCCCGATGCGCCACTGGGCGCGCGACAACCAGCACTGGACCCAGGAACTGCTGCAGCGCTACCCGGCGCTGCGCCCGCGCTACCGGCGCCTGGTCGAGGCCCTGCTGCCGCTGCGCCCGGACCCGCGCCAGCTCGGCAAGGACGAGGCGGCACTGGAGGCCGCACTGTGCCAGGCGTTGCGCGAGCCGGGCAGCGTCGCCCAGTTCCCGCGCAGCGAACGCGCGCCCTGGCCGCTGCCGCTGTGGCTGTACCCGGCGGAAAACCTCGGCGAACCGCAGGCCAGCGCCCTGGGCTATGAGGACGAGGAGGGCGAGGGCAATCAGAAGGCGCCGGGCGCCGAGCAGAAGATCGTGCGCAAGCGCGCCAAGCGGGTCGAGGAAAGCACCGGCAAGGGCGGGCTGCTGCTGTTCCGCCTGGAGAACCTGTTCAGCTGGTCCGAGCACATCGACCTGGATCGCTGCGGCGACGACAGCGATGACCTGGACGCCGCCCGGGTCGCCGAGGACCTCGACGAGCTGGCCCTGTCGCGCCAGCGCCAGCGCAAGGGCGGCGGGCTCAAGCTGCACCTGGACCTGCCGCCGGCGGATGTCGACGACATCCCGCTGGGCGAGGGCATCAAGCTGCCGGAGTGGGACTACCGCAAACAGTGCCTGCAGGCCGATTTCGTCAACCTGCAGCTGATGCTGCCGCGCGGCTCCGAAGCGCAGCCGTTGCCGCCGCGCCTGGCGCCCCTGGCGCGGCGCTTGCGCCGGCAGTTCGAGCACCTGCGCACCGACCGCCAGTGGCTGCGCCAGCAACCCCAGGGTTCCGAACTGGACATGCAGGCCTGGCTGGATTTCCACGTCGAACGCCAGCACGGCCAGTGCGCCGAGCGCGGCCTGTTCATGGAGCAGCGGCAGAACCGCCGCGACCTGGCCTGCCTGCTGCTGGCCGACCTGTCGATGTCCACCGAGGCGCACCTGGACGACCAGCACCGGGTGATCGAGGTGATCACCGACAGCCTGCTGCTGTTCGGCGAGGCGCTGTCGGCGGTGGGCGATGAATTCGCCCTGTACGGCTTCTCCTCGCTACGCCGCCAGCAGGTGCGCCTGCAGGAGCTCAAGTCGTTCAAGCAGCGCTACGACGACGGCACCCGCGGGCGCATCCAGGCGCTCAAACCCGGCTACTACACGCGCATGGGCGCGGCGATCCGCCAGGCCACCCAGCTGCTCGGCGCCTGCAAGCAGAGGCGCAAGCTGTTGCTGCTGGTGACCGACGGCAAGCCCAACGACCTGGATCTCTACGAGGGTCGCTATGGCGTCGAGGACACTCGCCAGGCGGTAATGGAAGCGCGCAACCAGGGGCTGTTGCCGTTCTGCATCACCATCGACCGCGAGGCCGGCGACTACCTGCCGTACATGTTCGGCGCCAACGGCTACACCCTGATCCGCCAGCCGCAGCAGCTGCCGCTGCGCCTGCCGCAGCTGTACCGGCAGTTGACCCAGGCATAGTGCGGCCAGGGCAACCGATGATCGAAGGGGCTTTTGTAGGATGGGGGCGGGCCGCTGAGCGTAGCCGCGAAGCGGCGTAACCCAGCGGCAGGACAGTGGCAGAGCAGGGCTTGCCATTCATTCTAACGATCGCTAGATTGATAGAATGGAAAAGCGACTAGTGAAAGACCTGCTCTACGAACAGGTCGCCCGTATCGGCAAGGCCGTCTCCAGCCCCAAGCGTCTGGAGCTGTTGGAGTTGCTGGCGCAAGGCGAGAAAACCGTCGAGGTGCTGGCGGCCGAGCTGGCGGTCGACATCAAGCTCACCAGTGCCCACCTCAAGGCGCTGAAGGAGGCGCGCCTGGTCAGCGCCCGGCGCGACGGCAAGTACATGATCTATCGCCTCGCCGGCAGTGATGTGGCGGGGTTGTGGGTGACCCTGCGGCAGGTGGCCGAGGCCCACTTGTCCGAGCTGCGGCAGGCTCTGGATCAACTGGTGGCCGATCCGACCAGGCTCGCTGCCGTTGGCCGGGAGGCGTTGCTGGAGCAGGCGCGCAGGGGCGAGGTGATCGTCATCGATGTGCGTCCAGCGGCCGAGTACGCGGCCGCGCATCTACCGTTTGCCCGCTCGCTGCCGTTGGCCGAGATCGAGCAGCGCCTCGCCGAACTGCCGCGCGACAGGGAGATCGTCGCCTACTGCCGCGGGCCTTTCTGCCTGCTGTCCGACGAGGCCGTGACCTTGCTGCAGGCCCGGGGCTACCGTGTGCGCAAGATGCTCGATGGCGTGAGCGAGTGGCGGGCGGCGGGTCTGCCGGTGGTGGCGGCCTGATGGACCGCAGGGCGAATGGAACAGCGATCAGCAGGTGATCTTCAGCGAAGGAGATAGGCCATGAGTTCCACCTTGTTCATTCTCAACGAAGCCCCCTACGGCAGTGAGCGGGCCTACAACGCCATGCGCCTGGCCGGTGCCCTGTGCGGCCACGCTGGCCAGCAGGTGCGGGTATTTATGCTGGCCGATGCGGTCGGCTGTGCCCGAGCCGGGCAGAAGGTTCCCGAGGGCTATTACAACGTGGCGCTGATGCTGGGCAAGGTCATCCGCAGCGGCGAGGTCGCGCTGTGCGGCACCTGCATGGACGCGCGCGGGATGACCGAGGCCGACATGCTCGAGGGGGCTCGGCGTTCGACCCTCAGTCAGTTGGCCGACTGGACCGCGGAAGCCGACAAGGTCCTGGTTTTCTGAGGAGATTTGCCGATGCTTTTCAAGCGATTGGCTACCCAGGCGGCTTCTCTGTGGTTTTTCTTCGGTTGCGCCGAGCAGGGGATGGCCGCCGCCGTGCTGCCCACCGAGCTGGAGATTTTCCCCGGACAGCAGGCGGGCAGCGCCTGCGGTGCCAGGCTGTCCGGCAAACCCCCTTCGACCATCGGCTTGGAGAAACGCCGGAATGCCGCGCCGAGCATGGACAAGGCCGGATTCATCGAGCGGTTGACCGCGTCCGTTCCTCCGCGGCCGGCGGATATGGAGCGCATCGTCACAGCCAACATGGCGCCCTGAGCGGACGGTGGAACCATGGATCTTCAGCTGGGTATCCGGGCCAATCTGCAGCAGTTCCTCCACCAGCTGCTGCAGGTGCTGCTGGTGGGGCTCACCATCGGCATGCTGCGCACGGTGGTGCCGGCGCTGGCCGAGGCGGAGTTCGGCGTGCCGAAGAACTCCTTCGTCCTGCTCAGCGCCTTCGTGGTGGCGTTCGGCGTGGTCAAGGGGGTGATGAACTTCGTTGCCGGGCGGCTTTCCGAGCGGCTCGGGCGCAAGCGGGTGCTGCTGATTGGCTGGATGGTCGCACTGCCGATCCCGCCTATGGTCTGGTACGCCCCCGACTGGAACTGGATCGTGCTGGCCACGCTGCTGCTCGGCATCAACCAGGGCCTGACCTGGTCGATGACCCAGACCGCCAAGCTCGACATCACGCGGCTCGACGAACGCGGGCTGACCATCGGCCTCAACGAGTTCGCCGGCTACCTCGGCGTGGCCCTGGCCGGCATCGTGACCGCCTACCTGGCGGCCCTGCTGGGAGCCCGCGTCGGGCTGCTGGTGTTCGGTCTGACGGTCATCGGCCTGGCCCTGCTGCTGACTCAGTTCCGGGTCAAGGACACCTTGCCCTGGGCCAGGGCCGAAGCGGCCCGGCATCCTCAGGGCGCAGCTCCACAGCCCAGGCCGCGCTATCCGCGCCAGCTGTCCGCACGGCCGGGCAGCTGGGAAATCTTCGCCCTCATGTCCTGGCGCGACCGCCGTCTGGCGGCCATCTGCCAGGCGGGGTTGGTCGAGAAATTCGTCGACGCCCTGGTCTGGGTGTTCTATCCGCTGTTTCTCTATCGCCAGGGTGTCAGCCTGCCGAATGTAGGCTGGATCATCGGCATCTACGGTTTCGTCTGGGGCGGCTCGCAGCTGTTCACCGGGCGACTGTCCGACCATATCGGCCGGCACCGGCCGAATGTGTGGGGCATGTGGATTTGCGGGGCCGGCGTGGCGCTGATGCTGCTGGGCCACGGCGTGGCCTGGTGGAGCCTGTCGGCGGCCATCTCGGGCTTCGGCATGGCGCTGCTCTATCCCAATCTGTCCGCCGCCGTGGCCGACATTTCCCACCCGGCCTGGCGCGGTTCGGCCATCGGTATCTACCGCTTCTGGCGCGATCTGGGCTATGCCATCGGTGCTCTGGGCCTGGGCTTGGCCGCCCACTTCAGCGGGCAGATGGAAGCCGCGTTCTGCTTCGTCGCGCTGGCGATGTTCGCCTCCGGGGCGCTGCTCGCCTGGTTTGGTGAGGAAACCCATCCGCGGCTCAACCCGTCCCCCATCCCCTGATGTCAGGCTGCGCCGCTGCGATTGGTCAGCATAGGGGCCGCCCGCGGCGGTACCCGCTTTCCAACGTCATGGGCTTCACAGGCTGCGCGGCAGCCAGACGATCATCAGCGCGCAGAACGCCGTCAGACCTATGCAGAACCACAGGAAGCGCCGCTGGCGGCGTTCGCCCGCGCTGTCGGCGAGGGCGGGCAGCGGCATGCCGCAATTGCGGCATTCCGCTTCCTGGGGGGGATTGTCTTGCTGGCAATACAGGCACTTGGGCATGGCGGCTCGGCCTCAGAGGTTGTGAATAAATCTACTGCGCTCGGCATCTCGCGTTTCGGCGGTGCTCGCAATGCTCATGTATTTCAATACACTCCGCTTGCTGCGCTCCGGCGCAACGCAACCTGCCTTCGCTCGCGACGATTTCTTCACATCCTCTCACTCGAACTGTTCCAGGCGCTGGCGATCGAGCACGACGATCTGCCGGCCGTCCTGGCTGATGATCTCTTCGTCGATCAGCCGGCGGATGATCCGCGAGAAGGTTTCCGGCTGGATCGACAGGTGCCCGGCGACCAGTTGCTTGGCCATCGGCAGCTCGAAGCTGGTGCCACCGTCCGGCAGGTGCGCGAGCTGGGTGATCAGGTAGCGCACCACTCGGTGGGTGGCGTTCTTCAGCGACAGCGTCTCGATCTCGTTGACCCGCTGGTGCAGGCGCACGCAGAGCTTGCCGAGCAGGGCGAAGGGCAGCCGGCTGTTGCTCTCCAGCAGGCGCATGTAGGTGTTGTTGGACAGCCGGTAGACCTGGGTCGGGCAGACCGCCTCGGCCGAGGCCACATAGTTGGGGGTGTCCATCAGCATCATGGCCTCGGCGAAGGTCTGCCGGTTGCCGATGACCTCGAAGACCTTCTCTTGGCCGTCCGGTGTCAGGCGGTAGATCTTCACCGCGCCGGAAATCACGAAATAGAACGAATGGGCCGGTTCGCCCTGGCGGAACAGCGGTTCGCCCTTGTCGATGTTGAGCAGTTGGCTGGTGGCCATCAGCTCGTCCAGCTGTTCCTCGTTCAACGGCTCGAACAGGTGGTGGCTGCGGAGAATCTGGTGGTGTACGCGATGAAGCACCATGGGAAGCATCCTGATTGCGTTAGGTGGGGGCTGACCGGTGACGTTCTGCCAAGGGTAGCCCAACTGCTGGCTAAGCGAGACCGGCGGCGAAGGCGCTACCGGTGACGAGGCTCAGGGAGAAGCCGCTGGCCAGGGCCAGAATGGAAGTCAGCAGCAGATACCAGGCCAGGGGTTGGATGACTTTTTTCATGAGGGGCTCCAGGTATTGGGTTAGGCAAAATCTAGCAAGGAGCATTCCATTTATAATGCATTGATTAATAAGGATATTAATCAATAAATGGTCGAAATAACTTTGTTCTGCAGGGTAATAATCACCATCTTGTGGTTGTTGATACCCAGGCTTGGCGGGCTGGAACCTTAGTCGGCGGAGACTTCATCGGCCAGGAAGGCTTGAATTTCCGCTACCGTGCTGCGCGTCGTGCGGCTGACGCCGATCAGTGTGGCGGACGCTGCGCCTGTCCATTCGCCATAGCCCACCAGCCAGAGCCGGGGCTCTTGCAGCGCATGGGTACCTTCCACGTCGACCCGGCCCTCGGCAGTAACCAGGCCCAGGGACTCCAGATGGCCCAGGGCGGGTCTGAAGCCGGTGCACCAGATCACCACGTCCACCGCCGACTGGCTGTCATCGGCCCAGACCACGCCGTGGCGGGTAAAGCGCTGGAAGGGGCGTACCGACTCGAGCACGCCGCGCTCACGCGCCTCGACCACCGGCGGCACCATCACCACGTCGCCCAGGCCGCCGACCGGCTGCTCGATCACCCGGCCGTCTTGCTGCGCCTTCCAGCGCTCGGTGGCGCGCTCGAAGAGCACCCGGCCGTCCACCTCATCCGGCAGGAACAGTGGCGGCTCCGGCGTCACCCAGGTGGTATGCGCCACCTTGGAGACCTCGGCCAGGATCTGTGCGCCGGAGTTGCCGCCGCCCACCACCAGCACCTTCTTGCCGGCGAACGGTTGCGGCTCGATGTAGTGGGCCGAGTGCAGCTGCTGACCGGCGAACAGTTGGGCATCCGGGTAAGGCGGGATGTAGGGGTTGCTCCAGGTGCCCGTGGCACTGACCACGGCCCTGGCATCCCAGTGCTGGTCACCGGCGAGCAGGCGCAGACCCGTCGCCGTGCGCTCCACTGCGTTAACCCGGACAGGTCGCTGCAGCGGGAACCGGTAGCGCTGCTCGTACTGGTCGAGGTAGTCGATCACCTGGTTGCGCGACGGATAGCCTCCAGCATCCGCCGGCATCATCCAGCCAGGGATCGAGCTCCAGGTCGCCGGCGAGAACAGCCGCAGGGAGTTCCAGGCATGGCGCCAGGCGCCACCCGGCGCCTCTTCGGCGTCGAGGATGATGAAGGACAGCGAGGTTCGTCGCAGGAAATAGGCGGTAGCCAGGGCCGCCTGGCCGCCACCGATGATGGCTACATCGATCATGGTGGCGCTCTGCTCGCTCATCCGTACGCTCCTGTCGGGATTCTTTGGGCGCAGTCTAGTGAGGCAGGCAAGCCGCCAGAATGACCTGGGGCAGAAGATCGAACAGGTCGTTGAAAAACTACCTGCGTTGCCGATGCGTCGTTAAAAACAGGCTCGTATGCGAGCCCAGTCAAAATGCTCATTTACAACACGTAAACTGCACTTTTGACTCGCTTCGCTCGCCCTGCGGGCCAGCCTACGGCTGTTACTCCGCTACGCTGCGTTTCGCCTGTTTTTGCCTAGCCTCGGCTGCCTCGCCTACGTTTTTCAACGACCTGCTAGCCGAAGCCGGGGCTGGCTGCGGGTGGCCGGGGGAGTGCGGTTGACGTTTCGCAGCAAGCCGCGCTGCTGCGAAACGTCAACGGACCCTAGGGTCTGTTGCCGTTTCAGCGCAAGCCGCGTTGCCGCGAAAAATCTCGCCAGGCTAGGCGTAGGACGCAGGTAATGGTTGTTCCCTTGCCAAGTCCTACAACAACGCATGGCGAGATTTTCCGCGCAACCCGCAGGGCCGGGCCTGTTTTAGCGCGATGCGGCGTTTCTCGACGCTCATTTGGAACGGCCAAACTTCGCGTCTCGTGCCTTGCCTCGCGCTAAAACAGGCTCCGGCGCGGTCGCGATGAAACGGCAACAGACCCTAGGCCTTGAATCTTCGCGTCTTGAAGCTGATGCTCCTCTTGAACTCTTCCACCGTGCCGATGCGCCGCAGGTCCGCCCAGGTTCCTTTGTAATAGGGGATGACGTTGCGGTCGGTCCAGGGCGTGGTCAGGTCGCCCATCACCCCGTTGAAGTGGCCGAACTGCATGAAGGTCTGGTTGCGCTTGATATCCGCCTCCAGGTAGGCCAGCGCGTAGGACGAGCCCCGGTCGTTGTACACCTCGACCACGTCCCCGGAGACAATCGCCAGGGCTTGCGCATCCTCGGGATTGATTTCCAGATAGGCCATCGGCACGCGCCGCCGCACGAACTCGTTGTACTGGTCGTGATAGAGCGTTTGCCACACTTCGTTGATGCGCCCGTTGTTGATCCAGAAGCGGTATTTCTCTTTCTGCTCGGCCACCGGTTTCGGCAAGCCTGGCCAGGTTGCCGGCTTGAACTGCGCCTTGCCGTCCGAGGTGTCGAACTTGTAGTCGCTGTAGAGCATCTCGGTGCCGAGCAGTTTGCCGTCGCGGTATTCCTTGACCGGCAACTGCACGCCGTTATTGCCCATGGCGCGCAGCCGCGAGTAGGTGACCAGGTTGCCGGTGGGGCCGCCCTGGCTGTCGATCGGGCCGGCGCCGGCCTGGCCGGCCATGCGGAAGCCGTCATTGAAGGCGTCTTCCTCGCTCTTCCAGTCGAAGCCGGCGAAGCGCGCGGCCATGTCCTGCTTGCCTTCGGCGCTGTAAAGCTGGTGCAGGGTGTTGGCGATCGCCGCGGCGATCAGGCAGTCGGGCTTCGCCGAACCGGGTGGATCGGTGAATTTCTCCGAGAGCCGCAGCCGACGCTCGCCATTCATCGAGGTGAGGTCCATCTCGCCCGGATGGGCGGCCGGCAACATCAGGTGCGCGGCTTCCGCCAGCTTGGTGGGATAGAGGTTGATATTGGTCAGGAACAGCCCGCCCTTGTTCTTCAGCGCGTCGTAGATCGCCTCCACCCTCTGCGCGGTCGAACCGCCGCGGACGCTGGCCATGGCCTCCCTGACGATGTTGGCGCGGCGCAGGATGACCGCACGGTGCTGTTCGGCATTCAGGGTGGTCTGGAACGGGTTGGCGCCCCAGGCGGTATACATCATGCCCTTGCCATTGATGATCTCCTGATCCACGTAGATCTTGGAGTCGCCCGGATAGGGTGGACGGGTGTACCCCTCCTGATGCCCGCCCATCCGCACCACACCGGTACCGCGGCGTCCGACGTTATGGGTCGCCAGCACCAGGTCGACCAGGGCGGACTGGATCAGGTAATTGTCATTGCCCCAGATGATGCCTTTTTCGTAGGCGTGCATGGCATGCGGACGGTGCCCTGAAGCCTTGGGCTTGTAGGCCCATTCGGCCGCCAGCTTGAGCTTGTCCTGCGGCACGCCGGTGACGCGGCTGGTTTCCTCGAGCGACATGCGGTTGGCTTGCAGCGCCTGGTCGAAGCCGTTGGTATGGGCCGTGATGAAATCCTTGTCCTGCCAGCCTTGTTCGACCACGTAGGTCAGCAGGCCGTTGAACAGCGCGATATCCGTGCCCGGCTCGATATCCAGGTGCAGCACGTTGTCCTTGCCCGCCGCCTGCTCGGCTATCGCGATGGTCGGCGTGCGGCGCGGGTCGACGAAGATGATCTTCGCCGGGACGATGCTCTCGCCGGGGAATCGCTGCTTACGTTGCGCGACCGTCTGCCCCTGCAGGTTGGGTAGCCAGTGCGCCAGGAAGTAGTTGGTCTGGGTTTCGTAGGAGTTGCAGCCGATGGCCAGGATCACATCGGCCAGCTCGGCGTCTGCATAGCTGTTGTTGAGCTCGCCGATGCCCATCTCCCGCGTGGCGTGGCACTCGGAGTTGTAGGCCGGGCGGTTGTGGATGCGCACCAGCGGCGTTTTCAGCGCGCTGAACATCAACTTGCCAGTGCCCCAGGTGTTTTCGAACCCGCCGCCGGCGCCGCCGTGGTCGAAGCAGTCGAAGGCCAGCGCGGCGGGCCCGTCATTATCGAGAATCTTCTTGGTCACGCCGGCATAAAGCGCCAGCGCATCCTCCCAGCTGGTGTCAACCCACTGATCGCCGACATACACCCGTGGGCTGCGCAAGCGCTCCCGGCCCACGCCCTCGGGGCTGTACATGACCCTGGCCAGCTGGCCGCCGCGGGTGGACGACAGCCCCTTGTTCACCAGGCACTGCTTGTCCGGCACGATCATGATGTTGTAGCGCTTGCCGTCTTTGTCGGTGATGGTGTTCTGCATCGCCGGGGTCAGGGTGATGGCCAGGGGTGGCAACTGCTTGCGGAAGTCGAGGCCGAGGGCATTTTCGTCGGGTGCCCGTCCGCCTTCCTGGTTCTCCGGCCATTTGTACACGTGATAGCCACAACCGACGATGCAGAAGTGGCAGGCGAGGTTGGTCTTCTGCGCGCCAGGAGGGGGCAGCGCCACACGATCTTTGTTGGTTGCCATGTAAATCTCCTTGTCACAGGAGGTTGGACTGACGCCCGTAGATCAACCCTTCGACGGCAACTGCGCTTACCGAGTCGTCATCGGGGTTGTATTCGAGCACTATGCCGGGCAGGTTCTCGGTGGCTTGGCCGGAAACCATCTGGCCAACATGCTCGGGGTCGAAGATGCTGAAGTGGCAGGGGCATTTGAACAGGCGCGGTCCGGGGTCATAGGTCACCGGGCAGCCCATGTGCGTGCACAGCGTGCTGTAGGCGACGATGTCGCGCTCCGGGCCGACCCCACCGGGGACGGGAGTGCCCATCTTGATCAATACGCAGGGTGAAGCGGCGTCGGGATAGGAGAATGGGACCGGCGTGTTGACCTGCAGTTTCTCCGCCTTGGTGATCGCATTCATGGGGTAGGGGAGATTGACCCGGCCCTCGGCACTCGAGGTTGCGGCCTGGGTCAGGGCGGGCACGCCGATGGCCACGCTCGCGGCGACCCCGCCTCCCGCCTTCAGGAAGACTCTTCTGGAAATGGCTGCCATCGCTGCCTCCGCATTACGCTCGCGATGCAGGCGGCCCTGTCTGTGTCGTAAGCGGCTTTTGATTCAACCAACTCAGCATAGGATAGAAAACCCGGCTGCGCGGCCGACCCGGCTCCCATGTCGATTTCGATAGGTCGCAAAGCTCCAGCGGTGCTGACTTGTCCCCAGCTGTTCACCGTCTCTCGGCATAGCCAGACAAAGCCAGCGCCTGATGCCGAAATTAAGCTTAAACTCCATTAAAACCATGATGTTACATGATTAATGTAATAACTTTCCTTATCTCGGGGAAGCCGTCAGCGGGTGTCCGTGACTGCAATCGAGGGGCCGGATCGCTAGCCGTCGAAGTCTTCCAGGCCGCGGCTGTCGATGATCTCGATACGCCGCCGTTGCACGGCGATCACCCCGGCGTCGATCAGCCGATGGAGGATGCGCGAGAAGGTTTCCGGCTGGATGCCCAGTTTCGAGGCGATCAGCCGCTTGGGCACATCGAGCATGACCACCCCGTTGCCTTCCTCCTGCGCCTGCGACAGAAAGCGCATGACCCGATGGCTGGCGTTGGCCAGGGTGAGGGTGTCGATCTCGTTCATCCGTTGATGCAGGCGGATGCTCAGGGTGGCGAGGATATCCAGGCAGATGCTCGGGTGTTCCTCCAGCAGGCGGCGGTATTGCGGGCCGTGTAGGCTGGCCATCAGCGTCGACTTCAGCGCCGTGGCACTGACCGGGTAGTTCGGCGCGCCGGTGAACAGCAATGCCTCGGCAAAGGACTCGCCGGCACGTATGACTTCCACCAGCTTTTCCTGGCCATCGCAGACCACCCGATGCAGTTTGACCTGGCCGCTGAAGAGGAAATAGAAGCGCTCGGCGCGGTCGCCCTGGTGGAACAGCGCGGCGCCGGCAGACAGGCGTCTGAGGTTGGCCGAGGCACAGACCTCCTGCATGGCCGGCTCCGGCAACCGGCTGAACAGATGGTGACGGCGCATTTGTGCGACGAGGGAGGTATCGGTCAGCATGATTTCACCCAGCCCGCGGCGCGGGATTGTTCGGGCTTGAATCCTAGTGGGTTGGCGAAGTCGGCTTCCTTGATCTCGAACAAGTCCGGGCGCTGGCGTGGCTGCCGAGCGCTTGGTAGCCCGGGTGCAATCCGGGGCGCCGCCTCCCCCGGATTGCATCCGGACTACGATTATTCGCGGCCCTCAGCTCCAGCCCCAGAACTGCAACCACCAGCCATAGCCCACCAGGCCGCTGGCCAGCAGCAGGCAGGCGAATGCCGCGAGCCGGCGCAGTCCGTTCGCCCCGTGCCGGCTGATCACCTGCCAGCCCAGCCCCAGGCTCCAGGCGATGGCTCCGGCGAGCAAGGCGGCGCGGGCCGGTTGCGCCCAGGCCAGCGCCAGGCCCTCGTAGCGCAGCAGCTTGACGGTGGTCGCGGACAGGCCGAGGAACAGCCCGCAGGCGCCGAGCGGGATCAGCGTCAGGCTCAGCTGCTGGAACACTCCGCCGCTGCGGCCCATGGCGCGTACCGCCAGTCGCAGCAGCAGCCACAGGCCACCGCCGAGCAGCAGGGAACTGGCAGACAAGTAGCCGAGGATCAGCAACCCGTCGAGCCAGCTGAAGCTGTCGTTGGCCTGCGGGTAATGGGTCAGCAGCCACCAGGGCGCATCGGCCTGCAACAGCGAGTAGCTGTCGTGCTCCACCAGCCAGGTGGCCAGTGCCTGTTTCAGGTCGACGAACCAGGGGCTGACGGTCCACTGGAAGGCGCCCATGGCCAGGCCGATCACGCCGAACAGCAGCAGGCAGGCGTCCCAGCGGCTGGCGCCCCAGTTGTTGCCGGGCGGGCTGCCGACGAGGAGGATCTCCGCGTTCGGCGAGCGAGCGCTCAGCCTCACCGCGTCGCGTTGCCCGCTGCAGCGGCCGCAGGCATGGCAGTCGCGGGCACCCTGCATGCGGCGGATGTCCAGCAGCGGTGCGCAGTTGGGCGGCGGCAGGCGTGGAGGCGGGTTTTCCCGCCAACGCTGTTCGTCGACCTTGAAGTGCACCGGCGCCAGGTGGGCGAGCAGGGCGAATACGCCGCTGACCGGACACAGGTAGCGACACCAGATGCGCTTGCCGCGGCCATAGAGAAAGCCCACCAGCATGGCCGCCAGGGTCGAGCCGCCGAGGATCAGCAAGGCCGCCTGGGCATAGTCGTAGACGCTGATCAGTTGGCCATAGACGGTGGTCAGGATGAACCCCAGGGTCGGCCAGCCGCCCCAGCGTAGCCAGCGTGGCGCGCCGCGGCCCAGGCCGCGCCAGCTGATCCATTCGCTGAGCGCGCCCTCGGGGCAGAGCAGTCCGCACCAGAGCCGGCCGAACAGCACGATGGACAGCAGCACGAAGGGCCACCAGAGGCCCCAGAAAATGAACTGGGCCAGCAGCGTGAGGTTATCGAGGATGCGCGCCTGGCTGGCTGGCAAGGGCAGCAGGGCGGGGACCACCAGCAGCAGCGCGTAGAAGGCCACCACCAGCCATTGCAGCCCGCGGATCAGCCCGGCATGCCGGCGCAGGCCGTCGCCCAGTGCCGCCAGGAGGGTGTTCAGTTGCGGCATGGCGAAGCGGTTGCCGAGGTCCGGCGCAGCCAGAAGGCGACCAGCGTCCAGTAGCCGGCGAGGGCGCTGATCGTGGCCAGGGAGGGCATGGCCCGGTAACCGGCAAAGTTGGCCAGGATCGCGCCCAGCCCCGAGGCGTCATCGAGCCCGGCCGAGCTGTCCCAGAGGGCATCGCCGAACCAGCCGTAGACCTGTTCGGGCAGGTCCATGGCCATCAACTGGCCGCTGATGCGATCGAGGCCGGCCACCAGCAGGGCCGCGCCGAGCAGCAGCAGGACGATTTCGCTGAAGCTGAAGAAGTGCCGCCAGGAAAGCAGCCGGCTGCCGGCCTGCAAGGCCATGAAGGTCAGCACGGCCAGGCCGAGGCCCAGGACACCGCCGAGGGCGAACTGCCAGAGTGCGGCGCCGTGCTTGTGCAGGCCGAGGCCATAGAGGAACACCACGGTTTCGCTGCCTTCGCGGCCGACCGCGAGCATGGCCAGGAGCAGCAGGCCGAGACCGCCGTTGCGCTTCAGCTGGCTGCCGGCCGCCTGCTGCAGGTCGCGCTTGAAGGTGCGCCCATGTCGGCGCATCCAGCCGACCATCTGCAGGATCAGCAGGCTGGCCAGCAGCACCAGGGCCGCCTGGAACCACTCGCCGGCCGCCCCGGCCAACCATTCGCCGGCGAACAGGATGGTCAGCGCCAGCGCCCCTGACAGCCCAAGGCCGAGCACCACGCCGCCCCACAGGCAGGCCATGGCCCGACTGCGTTCGGCCTGCTGGCTGATCCAGGCGTGCAGGATGCCGATCACCAGCAAGGCCTCGACGCTTTCTCGCCAGACGATGAACAGCGACTGATTCATTCAATACTCCCGGTGCAGCAGGTTCATTGGGCGACGATGCCGCCCTCGGGCAGTTCGAGGTGGAACTCGTCGAAGAAGGCATAGCGGCCGGGCCTGAGCGGATGGATCACCACGAACGAGGTAACCCCGGGCGACATGACCTTCTCCACCCGCAAGGGCGTGCTTTCGAACTCCGCCGGGCCCTGGCCCTGGTTGTGCAGGACGATCTTGAAGCGTTGGCCGGCGGGGACTTCGAGGACCTGCGGGGTGAAGTGACCGTCGCGGATCACCAGCTCGTAGCTGGGCAGGCTGGCGGCGACGGTGGACAGCGGCAGCCCGAGGGCTATCGACAACAGTGCTAGCAGGGAACGCGACATGGCGGCCTCCGATGGGACGCGGCTCGAGCGCCGCGTCCGCCTGAATCAATAACCGCCCTTCTTGCCGATGCCGGCATAGGTGAACTCGTAGTGCAGTTCGCAGGGTGCGAACCAGGGGGCGACACCGGTTTCCTTGTCGGTGTGGCGGCCGAACATCGCGTGGCCACCGGCGGGCGGCAGGATGCTGTAGGTCAGGCGGTACTTGCCCGGACCGAACAGCTTGAGGTTGTCGCCATAGTGCGGGCCGTCGTTGGCGACCATGGCGTGGAAGTCGCCCTTCAGCTCCTCGTCGCTACCGTCCTTGCGCAGCACGAAGGCAATGTTCAGGTAGGGCACGAAGCTGCCTTCCTGGAAACCGTTGGGGTTGTTTTCCAGCGCGCTGATGTCGGCCTCGAGGTGCACATCGGAGTCGGCGGCCGGGCGCATCATGCCCGGCGGGTCCATCTCGATCGGTTGCAGGTACACGGCGCCGACCTCCAGCCCGCCGCATTGCTGGGGTTCGCCAATCGGGTATTCCTTGGCCTGGGCGAGCGTGCCGAATACCACTAGGGCGAGGGAAAGGGGGAGCTGTGCGCGCATCGACGTAGTCCTCTGGGCTTGGGGTAAGTGAGGCAAAGCTTAAGGGGATCCAGAGCAAACAATAATGATTCGCGTCAATTTTTAGGTTCAGACGGTCGGAGCAATAGTGGAATTGACGCAGGACAGTGAACGACGGGACGGCCATCCCTATGATTGGCGCGCGCCAGGAGGGTTGCGCGAGTCCAGGCGGAGAATCCGGGTGAGCCGGAACCAATCAACGGGCTGAACTGCAGGAAATGGATATGCACGATAAAGCACTACTGGCCGCGACCCTGGCGCGTCTGCACCAGAATCAGGTGGCCCTGGGGGAGGCCGTGTGGCTGCTGACCAGGTGGATCGAGCAGCGTGGTTCCACCGAGGTGTCGCAGGCGGTCCAGGGGCAGTTGCACCTGCTGGCGAAGAACTCGGCGTCGATCAATCAGGCCCTGAACGAACTCTGCGGCTAGCAGGCCGCAGGTCGCCGCTGCGGCGCTAGCCGCCGAATCATTAATCGAGATCAAAGAAAGTCCACATCGTCGGGTGCATGGTCAACGAAGTTCTCCCATGAGGGCCTAGAGATGACTCGACACGATGCTCTGGACATTCCCATCCCCGACCGGACCGCCGCCGGACAGGCGTTGGCCCGGCTGTTGTCGGCCTACCGCGGCCTTCCCGACGCGATAGTGCTGGCCCTGCCGCGCGGCGGCGTGCCGGTGGCTTACGAGATCGCCACCGAGCTTGGGGTTCGCCTGGACCTGATGCTGGTACGCAAGCTCGGCGTCCCGGGCCACTCGGAGCTGGCCATGGGCGCCATCGCCAGCGGCGGGGTACGGGTGCTGAACCGCGATGTGCTGGCTTCGCTGTATATCGAGGAGGCTGCCATCGAGAAAGTCGCGGCGCGCGAAACCGAGGAGTTGCAGCGCCGCGACCGGGCCTACCGCGGCGAACGCCCGGCGCCGCTGTTGCGCGGCCAGCAGGTGATCCTGGTCGACGATGGCCTGGCCACCGGCGCCACCATGCAGGCGGCGGTCAAGGCGGTGCGCTTGCAATCGCCGGCCCGCATCGTCGTCGCCGTGCCGGTCGCCCCGCCGGAAACCGTCGCGACCCTGCGCACGCAGGTCGACGAGGTGGTCTGCCCGTTCATGCCCGCGATGCTGATGGCGATCGGCCGCTGGTACGTGGATTTCTCCCAGACCTCCGACCAGGAGGTGCTGAGCCTGCTGCAACGCGCCTGGCAGCGCGAGATCGAGCAGCAGCCCTGAGTACGGCCGTATCGATGGCAGGAGGATGCGATGCAAACGTCACAGTCGATTTCCCTGAGTCTGCCCCTGAGCGATGCGCAACTGGCTGGCGATCTGCAGCTCCCGGCTGGCGCGGCGGGCTTGGTGGTGTTCGTCCATGGCAGCGGCAGCAGCCGCTTCAGCCCGCGCAACCGGCAGGTGGCCGACTACTTCAACGGACGCGGCCTGGCCACCCTGTTGTTCGATCTGCTCACCGAGCAGGAGCACCGGGTGGATCAGGTCACTCGCGAGTTCCGCTTCGATATTCCACGCCTGAGCCGGCGCCTGGTCGAGGTGATCGACTGGCTCGGCACCGATGCCGAGTTGCAGGCGCTGCGCATCGGCCTGTTCGGTGCCAGCACCGGCGCGGCCGCCGCGTTGATCGGCGCGGCGCAGCGTCCGCAGGCGGTGCATGCCGTGGTGTCGCGCGGCGGCCGCACCGATCTGGCCGGGCCGCTGTTGGCCAGCGTCGCGGCGCCGACGTTGCAGATCGTCGGCGGCGAGGACTTCGTGGTGCTGGAACTGAACCGCGACAGCAGCCGGCAGTTGCACTGCGAGCAGCGCCTGGCGGTGATCCCCGACGCCACCCACCTGTTCGAAGAGCCGGGCACCCTGGAGGAGGTGGCCAGGCTGGCCGGCGACTGGTTCGAACGGTACCTGGGCAAGCCCAAGGAATAAGCCGGCTCAGCGCGCCGCGCCCTGGCGCCGCAGGTCGATGCGAAACGCGTCCTCATAGGGCGGCACGTTGCATTCGATGATGTCGCCGGGGGCGACTTGCAGGCGTACGCCGACGATATCGGCGCGTACCGGCTGTTTGCAGATGCAGCGGTCGACCAGCACCGCGGTGCGCACCGTGCGAGCACCGAGCTGGGCCAGATAGGCGCAGGTGCGCAGCAGCGAGTGCCCCTCGTAGAGCACGTCGTCGACTACCAGCAGGGTGGTGCCGGCCAGGTCGAGTCGGGCCAGCTGGGGATTCTCGGTCAGTTCCGTCTGTGCATGCAGCAGGCTGAGGTCGTCGGCGTAGCGTCGGACCTTGAGCCCATACAGCGGCAGTTCGGCCTGCCCGGTCAGGCGCGCCAGGTGGTGCTGCAGCATGCGCGCCAGCGGTTCGCCGCGGCGCAGTATGCCGACCAGGGCACTTCGCTGCGGTGGCAGCAGGGCCGCGGCATGGCTGGCCATCGCCTGCAGGATGGCGTCGAGTTCGCGTGTGTCGTACAGGCAAAAACGGCGGCCGGCAGTTGGTGGCGGCATGCGGCGTTCCCCTACAGCTGACAGGCTTTACCTAACTGTAGTGCAGCGCGCCGTGCACGAAGACCGCAGGCGGTGGGGCTGGCTGGGCTTTGCCGAGCTGGCACAGGGCATGGGTATCGGTGAGGTGGATCTCGCGGCCGATGCTCTCGATCAGGCCCAGCTGGCGGTAGCGGGTGAACAGGCGGCTGACGGTCTCGGTGGTCAGGCCCAGGTAATTGCCGATCTCGCCGCGACTCATCGGCAGGATGAAGTTCAACGCCGACAGGCCGCGCTTGCTGTAGCGCGCCGAGAGGTTGAGCAGGAAAACCGCCAGGCGCTGTTCGGCGCTCTCCTTGCTGTGGCTGAGGTGCTCCTGCTCGCCGTGCAGTTCCCGACTCAGGGTGTGCAGCAGCTGCTTGCGGAGATTGGGGATGGCACCGGCCAGTTCCTCCAGTTCAGCCAGCGGAATGGTGCACACCAGTGAGGTTTCCAGGGCCACGGCATAGCTGGGGAAACAGCTGCGGCCAAACGCATCCATGCCGACCAGTTCGCCAGGCAGGACGAAGCCGGTGATCTGCTCGGTGCCTTCCTGGTCCAGCAGGTAGGTTTTCAGCGCGCCGGTGCGTAACGCATAGATCTGCTGCACGGGCTCGCCGGCACGAAACAGGTGTTCATATTTATGCAGCGGCCGACTGCGCTTGATGATGTGTTCCAGTTGGGTGATTTCCCCGTCCTGCAGGCTGGCGGGGAGGCAGAGCCGGTTGAGCGTACAGTCGTGGCAATTCATCTGGGGCTTGAGCGGGCCACTGGCTGAAACACGATGCTCACTACTGGTAGTCATTAGCTATATCCTACTGCGCATAAAACATGAGCTACATCAATAACATTAGCCGTGTAAGTGGTTGAGAATAGCAAAAGGTCGGAATATTGACTGCTGTTGGTCGGAAAGGTCGGATGGGCCGTGGCGTTTTTTGCGACAAAAAAACTGGCGGCGCCGTTATTTAGTCGGATTCGCCCGGCGCGTGCTTGATCAGAATCAAGCCGCGCGGCGGCCAGGCTGGCTTGCCGGCGAGGCGGTCCGGCGGTCTGGCCCATCAGGGTGCAGGGAGGCGCGGCGCAGTGGCCTGCGAAACTCGAGGTGTAGCCATGGTTCAGAGCAAGCTTCCGCTTCACCAGGATGATCTGGCGCCGCCTCCCGCCGAGAGTCGCCAGGCCAGGGACAAGGTCGAGTGGTTGTTGCAGCAGGCCGGCATCGCCCTGAACGGCGGCCAGCCATGGGACATGCAGGTGCTGAACGAGCATCTCTACGAGCGCATCCTGGCCCAGGGCACTCTGGGCCTCGGCGAGGCCTACATGGACGGCTGGTGGGACTGCGAGCGCCTCGACCAGTTCGCCTTCCGCGCGCTGCGGGTCGACTTGCCGAGCCGGGTCGGCTTCGCCTGGCACGATGCCGGACTGGCGCTGCGCGGGCTGCTGGCCAACCTGCAGTCGAAGGCGCGGGCCTCGATCGTCGGCGAGCGCCACTACGATCTTGGCAACCGGCTCTATGAATGCATGCTCGATTCGCGCATGACCTACACCTGCGGCTACTGGCGTAACGCCGCCGATCTCGAGCAGGCCCAGGCGCACAAGCTCGACCTGGTCTGCCGCAAGCTGGGCCTGCAGGCCGGCCAGCGGCTGCTCGACATCGGCTGTGGCTGGGGCAGCTTCGCCGAGTTCGCCGCGCGGCAGTACGGCGCGCAGGTGGTCGGCATCACCATTTCCCGCGAGCAGGCCGAGTTGGCCCGGCGGCGCTGCCAGGGCCTGCCGGTGGAGATCCTCCTGCAGGACTACCGCGAACTGCAGGGCTCCTTCGACCATGTCGTGTCGCTGGGGATGTTCGAGCATGTCGGCTGGAAGAACTACCGCACCTATATGCGCGTGGTGCAGCGTTGCCTGCGCGACTCCGGGCTGTTCCTGCTGCATACCATCGGCAGCAATCAGAGCGGGCTGTACGGCGATGCCTGGCTCGACCGCTACATCTTTCCCAATGGCCAGTTGCCGTCGATCGCGCAGATCGGCAAGGCCATCGAGCCCGACTGGGTCATGGAGGACTGGCACAACTTCGGCGCCGACTACGACCACACGCTGATGGCCTGGCATGCCAACTTCGAGCGGCACTGGGGCGAGCTGTCGGCGCATTACGACCAGCGTTTCTACCGCATGTGGCGGTATTACCTGCTGACCTGCGCCGGCTCCTTCCGCGCCCGCAGGAATCAGCTCTGGCAGATCGTGCTGGCCAGGGGCGGCGCACCGGCCGGGTACCAGTCGCTGCGCTGACGGTCGAGCCGCCGGCCGGTTGATGCGGATCGAAGTGCCCCGTGGGGTGCGGGGCGAAGTTCCTGGCAAACCTGGAGGGCATACTCATGGCTCATAGCAAAATCCTCTTTCGCAGCAGCGCCCGCGAGAAAGTACTGCGCGGTGCGACCCAGCTGGCGGACGCGATCCGGGTGACCCTCGGGCCCAAGTCCAAGTCGGTGCTGATTCAGAAAAAATGGGGGGCTCCGCAGGTCTGCAACGATGGCGTGACCATCGCCAAGCAGGTGAACCTGGAGGACCCCGAGGAGAACCTCGGTGCGCAGATGCTGCGCCAGGCCGCCGAACGTACCGGCGAGGCGGTGGGTGACGGCACCAGTACCTCGACCGTACTGGCCCAGGCGATCTTCGCCGACGGCGTGCGCAACGTGGTCGCCGGCGCCAGTGCCATCGACCTCAAGCGCGGCCTGGACCGCGGCTTGCGCCTGGCGGTCGACTCGCTGCGTGCGCAGTCCCGGCCGGTGCGCACGCGCAAGGAGAAGGCCCAGGTGGCGACCATCTCGGCGCACAACGACGAGGCGATCGGCGAGCTGGTCGCCGATGCCCTGGAGAAAGTCGGCAGCGAAGGGGTGATCAGC
Source organism: Pseudomonas benzenivorans (assembly GCF_900100495.1). Classification (GTDB taxonomy): domain Bacteria; phylum Pseudomonadota; class Gammaproteobacteria; order Pseudomonadales; family Pseudomonadaceae; genus Aquipseudomonas; species Aquipseudomonas benzenivorans. The sequence continues at coordinate 605,694 of NZ_FNCT01000001.1, read as the reverse complement.
GTCGAGGAGTCGAAGACCACCGAAACCGTGGTGGAGGTGGTCGAGGGTATGCGTTTCGACCGTGGTTACGTCTCGCCGTACTTCGTCACCGACACCGAGAAGATGCAGGTGGAGCTGGAAGATGCCTACCTGCTGCTCAGCGACCAGAAGATCGGCCTGCTCAAGGACCTCATCCCGTTGCTCGAACAGATCGCCAAGAGCGGCCGGCCGCTGGCGTTCATCGCCGACGACATCGAGGGCGAGGCGTTGGCCACGCTGATCGTCAACCAGATCCGCGGGGTGCTGCGGGCGGTGGCGGTCAAGGCGCCGGGCTTCGGCGACCGGCGCAAGGAGATGCTCCAGGACATCGCCGTGCTGAGCGCTGGCCAGGTGATTTCCAGCGAACTGGGGCTGCGCCTGGAACAGGTCGAGCTGGGCCAGCTCGGCCGCGCCCGCCGCCTGGTGGTGGACAAGGAGAGCACCACGCTGATCGGCGGCGCCGGCGAACGCCCGGCGATCGAGGCGCGGATGCAGCAGATCCGCAAACAGATCGAGAAGGCCAGCAGCGACTACGACCGCGAGAAACTCCAGGAGCGCCTGGCCAAACTCGCCGGCGGCGTGGCGGTGATCCGGGTCGGCGCGCCGACCGAAGCGGAAATGAAAACCAAGAAGGATGCCCTCGACGATGCCATCTCCTCGACCAAGGCGGCCATCGCCGAAGGCATAGTGCCGGGCGGCGGTCTGGCACTGCTGCGCTGCGTACCGGCGCTCGCCGCCGAGGAGGCCAAGTGCGAGGGCGACGAACGCACCGGCCTGCAGATCCTGCGCCGCGCCCTGGAGGCGCCGGCGCGGATCATCGCCGAGAACTCGGCGGTGGATGCCGGCGTGGTGGTCGCGCGGATGCTCGCCGAGCAGGGCAACGTCGGCTTCGACGCCGCGGCGAACCGCTACGTGGACATGTACGAGGCCGGCATCGTCGACCCGACCAAGGTGGTGCGGGTGGCCCTGGAAAACGCCGTTTCGGTGGCCAGCGTGCTGCTGCTGACCGAAGCGACCATGACCGAGATTCCGGAGAAGGAAAGCCCCGCGGAACCGCCGTTTCCGACCTAAGCCACTGCGACTGCAGGTTGGTGCCGAGGAACGAAGCCCGACACGACCACTCTGCCGGACTACGCGAAACCCAGCCTGCGCGGCCCGCAATGGTTCAATGCGGAGCCGGCCACACCAGGGCGAAGCTGTTCTCGCTGGTGGGCCGCACTGTGCAGCCGAATTGCGCGCATTCACGCACCAGGCAGTCCTGCAGCCACTGGCGGTCCGCGCCCTTGGCCCGGTGGATGCTCAGGCGCCGTTGCTGGGTCGGCAGCAGCTCCAGGGCGAGCAGGCGGCCGTCGCGGGCCAGATCGGCGAAATACAGCAGGCCGAGATCGCCGCGGTAGCTCGCATGGCCCTCGATGCCCTCGTAGTCATTCAGCAGGTCGCCGCAGCCATAGAGGATCAGGCGCTGGCGGTAGACCTCGATGCCTTTGACATGGTGCGAGGAGTGGCCATGCAGCAGATCCACGCCGGCTTCGTCGATCAGCCCATGGGCGAAGCGTTCCTGTTCCGCTGAAACGCTGAAACCCCAGTTGCCGCCCCAGTGCAGCGAGACCAGCACCCGGTCGCCGGGCTCCTTCGCCGCGCCGATCAGCCGGGCGACGTGCTGCAGGCTGTGTGGCGAGAGGTCGTCGAGACGGGCGACTCCCGGCCGCTGCTCGCCGGCCACCCAGTCCGGCGGCACGCCGCAGTCGCCGGTGGCGAAGGCGAATACCAGCAGCCGTCCGCCGTCCGGCAACGGGAGGATCGCCGGCGCCTCGGCACTGCTGCGCTTGAGGCCCGCGCCGGCATGGCGCAGGCCATGGGCATCGAGCTGGGCCAGGGTGTCGGCCAGGCCGACTTCGCCCCAGTCCAGCACATGGTTGTTGGCCAGCGCGCAGCAATCGATGCCGGCCACCTCGAGTACCGGCAGATTGGCCGGGTTCATCCGGTAGTTGATGCCCTTGGGGTGCGGCAAGCCCTGGCGGGTCACCGCGGTTTCCAGGTTGACCAGGCGCACGTCCGGCCGGCGCTGCCTGAGCGCCTCCAGCACCGCGCCCCAGACATAGGCGAAATCCACCGGATGGGCGATCGCCCCGTTGCGCCGTTCGGCCAGCCGCACATAGTCGCCGGCATCCTTGACATAAGCTTCATAGAGGCGCGGATCGCCAGGGTGCGGCAGGATCTGGTCGATCCCGCGGGCGCACATCAAGTCGCCACCGAGAAACAGCCGCAGCTCGGGCGTGTCCTTGTGCATGCTGACCTCCGCCATCGAAACCTGTGGTCAGCTTGAGCCGTCGCTACTGAGAGATTCTTGATCTGCATCAGTCGGTCGTTACGCCTCAGGGTGGCAAAGTGCAATTAACAGGCCGATGAAAAACTACCTGCGTTGCCGATACGGCGTTAAAAACAGGCTCGGAATGCTCATTTACAGCTCGTAAACTCCGCTTCCTCGCCTGTTTTTGCCTTGTCTCGGCTGCCTCGCCTACATTTTTCAACGGCCAGCTTATGACGCGAGTATCGGTGCGGGCGCTGGTGCAGCGTCCTCCGTGAGGGAGATGGTCTGATGCCGTTCGAACCGCCACGCCTCGTCAGCCCCGGTGTGCTGCTCACCGATCTCTACCAACTGACCATGCTGCAGGGCTATTTCGAGCGCGACATGCAGGACACCGCGGTGTTCGAATTCTTCGCCCGCAAGCTGCCGGAATGCCGCAATTTCTACCTGGCCGCGGGACTCGAACAGGCGCTGGATTACCTGGAGCAGCTGCAGTTCAGCGCGGCTGAACTGGACTGGTTGAGCGGGCAGGGCACGTTCAAGCCGGCCTTCCTCGACTACCTGGCCAAGTTGCGCTTTACCGGCGAGGTACACGCGATGGCCGAAGGCACGCCGTTCTTCGCCAGCGAGCCGATCCTGCGCATCACCGCGCCGCTGCCGCAGGCGCAGCTGGTCGAGTCGCGGCTGATCAACCTGTTGCATTTCCAGACCCTGATCGCCAGCAAGGCCGCGCGCATCGTCCAGGTGGCGGCGGGCAAGCGCCTGGTGGATTTCGGCCTGCGCCGCGCGCATGGCGCCGAGGCCGGGGTCTACGCCGCACGGGCCAGCTACCTGGCCGGTTTCGCCGGCACCGCCACGGTGCTCGCCGGCGCGCAGTTCGGCATCCCGCTGGCCGGCACCATGGCGCACTCGTTCATCCAGGCGCATCTCGACGAGGTCGCCGCCTTCGAGCATTTCGCCCATAGCCTGCCGCAGTCCGTGGTGCTGCTGATCGACACCTACGACACCGAGGCGGCGGCGCACAAGGTGGTGGGCCTGGCGCCGCGCCTGGCCGAGGCCGGTATCCGCATCCAGGGCGTGCGCCTCGACAGCGGAGACCTCGGCGAGCATGCGCGCAGGGTGCGCGGCATTCTCGACCAGGGCGGCCTGGGCGCCGTCACCATCTTCGCCAGCGGCAATGTCGACGAGTACCTGATTCGCCGGTTGGTCGAGGGGCGCGCGCCGATCGACGGCTTCGGCGTCGGCACCCACCTCGACACCTCGGCCGATGCCCCAGCCCTGGACTGCGCCTACAAGCTCCAGGAATACGCTGGCAGCCCGCGGCGCAAGCGCTCGGAAGGCAAGGCCACCTGGCCCGGGCGCAAGCAGGTCTACCGGCGCTACGACGCCGACGGACGTTGCGCGGGCGATACCCTGACCCTCGAGGACGACGCGGCCGAAGGCTGCGCGCTGATCCAGCCGGTGATGCGCCAGGGCCGGCGCCTGCACGCGTCGCCGTCGCTGCAGCAACTGCGCGCCTATGCCGCTCAGCAACTGCAGAGCCTGCCGCCGGCGCTGCTCGGCCTGGAGCGCGGTGCGGACTACCCGGTGACGGTCGCCCCCGCCCTGCGCGCGCTGGCCGACGCGGCGGATCGCCTGAGCGGCGGGCCGCCGAACTGACGAAGGTAGAGGCAAGGCCCTAGTGTCGCGTCAACCATGAAATGTCGGCTCAACGCCAGGCTTGTGTGGGAGCGGCTTTAGCCGCGATTGACCTTGAAGACGCTGAAAGCATCGCGGCTAAAGCGGAGCGCCGCCCGGCTGCTCCCACGGAAACACGCTACTCAAACAATCAGCCCGCCGTACTGTCGCGTATATCCACCCCGGCCTTGTGCATGGCCGTCAGTGCCGCCGCCAGGGAGCTGTCGACGTTCAGCCCGCGACAGGCATCCAGCAGCACCACCACCTCGAAGCCCTCGCGGCGCGCATCCAGGGCCGAGTAGAGCACGCAGTAGTCGGTGGCCAGCCCGGCGAGGAACAGCCGGTGCATGCCGCGTTCGCGCAGGTAGCCGGCGAGGCCGGTGGGGGTGCAGCGGTCGTTCTCGTAGAAGGCCGAGTAGGAGTCGATCGCGGCGCGGTAGCCCTTGCGCAGGATCAGCTCGGCGTGGGGGATATCCAGATCCGCATGCAAGGCGGCGCCGTAGCTGCCCTGCACGCAATGCTCGGGCCACAGGGTCTGCGCGCCGTAGGCCAACTGCACGGTATCGTACGGACGGCGGCCCGGATGGTTGCTGGCGAAGCTCTGATGGTCGCGCGGGTGCCAGTCCTGGGTCAGCACGACGTGGCGGAACTGGCGGGCCAGGCGGTTGATCGGCGCCACCACCTGCTCGCCCCCGGGCAGGGCCAGGGCGCCGCGGCTACAGAAGTCGTTCTGCACGTCGACGACCAGCAGCAGGTCGTGCTCGCCGGGATTCAGGGGTGCGTTCATGGCCGATCCTCCTCCAGGGTGAGGTGGTATTCCTCGGCCAGCAGCGCCGCCACCACCGCACTGGTGTCGAGGATGTCGAGGCGGCGCGCCGCCAGCGCCGGATCGAGGCGGAACGGCGGCACGCTGTCGCAGATGACGATGCGCTCGAACAACGGGCTGTCGAGCAGTTCGCTGCCGCCGGTGAACAGGCCATGCGCGGCCGCGGCGAAGATCCGCGTGGCGCCGGCGGCCCGGCAGGCCTGGCCGGCGCGCAGCAGGGTGCCGCCGGTGCTGATCAGGTCGTCGACGATCACCGCGGTCTTGCCACGCACCTCGCCGACCAGCAGCGCGCCGCTGACCACATCGTTGGCCCGGTACTTCTCCATGTAGGCGCTGCCCACCGGGCGCCCGCTGCGGCGTTCCAGGGCCTGGCGGAACTGCTCGGCACGCTTGGCGCCGCCGGCATCGGGGGACACCGCGACCAGTTCGGCGGTGCCGGCCAGAGCGGCGAAGTGTGCGGCGAACAGCTCGGCGCTGGGCAGGTGCTGGGTGGGGATGCGAAAGGCATTGTCGAAGGCCGCCAGGTTGTGCACCTCCAGGGCCAGCAGGCGGTCCACGCCGCTGACCTCGAACAGCGCGGCGACGTAGCGGCTGATGATCGGGTCCTGCGGCTGGGTGCGGCGCTCCTTGCGCGCGTAGCAGAGGTACGGCGCCACCACCTGCACGCGGCGGGCACCGGCATCCTTCAGCGCGCCGCAGAAGAACAGCAGGCGGCAGAGCTTGTCGTTGACCGTCTGCCCGGCGTCGCCATACAGCGCATGGAACACCACTGCCTGGCGGCCGTTGACCGGCTGCAGCGGCCGGCTCTTGTGCTCGCCGTCCTCGAAGGCGCGCTCTTCATGGGCGGCCAGGCGACATCCGAGCCGCTGCGCCACGCGTTCGGCGTACGCCTGGCTGCCGTTCAGGGCGAACAGCAGGGGAAACTCGCTGGCCATGGTCGGTCCTCCTTCGCGGGGCTTTGGATTCAGCATTGTCGTTGCCGGAAGTACGTCAAGAGCGGGCTGTCGTCGTGCAGGTAGGCCTGGGCTTGCTGCAGCAGGGCGCGGGCCTGGCGGCCCTTGTCCTGGCTGGTCGCCGGGTCGCGCTGGCGCAGGGCGCTGCAGGCCAGGGTGTAGCTGCGGGTGGCGGCGCGCAGCGCGAGGAACAGCGGTAGCGGCTGGCAGTCCTCGGCGTCGCCGCCGTGCTGCAGGTAGCTGCACAGCAACAGCGCGCCCAGTTCGGCGAGCCCATGGTGTTGCAGGTCCATCAGCACGAAGGCAAGGTCGTAGAGCACATCGATACAGGATATCTGCTCGCTGAATTCGATACCGTCGAACAGCGTCGGCCGGCCGTCGAACAGGCAGATGTTGGCCAGGCGCATATCGCCATGGCAGCGCCGTACCCGGCCCACGTGGCGGCGTTGCTCGAGGAGTCTGGCGAGTTTGTCGAGGGCGGCCCGCGAGGCATGGTGCAGTGCGTGCACGGCGGCCGGGTCGAGCAGCTGCAGGTAGCGGCACAGCTCCTGGTGGTTGTCCTCGATGGCCTGGCGGATGCCGGCCGCACCGCCGAACGCCGGGGTGACTTCGGCGCCGGCATGGAAGCGCGCGATCTCGGCGCCGAGGCTGTCCATCAGCGCCGCGCTCAGGCGCCCGTCCAGGGCCATGCGCTCGAACAGCGCGTCCTGGGCGAAGCGCCGCATCACCACCACCCAGTCCAGCACCTGGCCGGCGCCGTCGAAGCGCAGCTGGCCGTCCGCCCCGCGGTTGATCGAGCGCACCTCCAGGTAGAGCTCCGGCGCGGTGCGCCGGTTCAGCCGCAACTCCGCGTGGCAGGCGCGCTCGCGGCTTTCCAGGCTGAGGAAGTCCAGCGCCGCGTAGGCGATCGCGCGTTTCAGCTTGTAGGCGCGCTGGGCGTGCAGAAAGATCAGCGAGCCGTGGGTTTCGATGCACTCCACACCGCCGTCGGGCGCGCCATAGCTCTGCGGGCGGGTGAGAAAGGCAATCACCTCCTGCTGGCCGTTCATGGCCGCCTCACTGCCGCCAGTTCGTCCAGCCACACCCGTGCGCTGGCGTCACTGGGTGCGCGCCAGTCGGCGCGGGGCGACAGCGAGCCGCCGGAGCCGACCTTGGGCCCGTTGGGCAGGGCCGAGCGCTTGAACTGGCTGCTGGCGAAGAAGCGCCGGAGGAACACTTCCAGCCAGTCGAGGATCTGCTCCAGCGAATAGGCGACGCGCTCGGCGGCGGGCAGGGTGGCCGGCCAGTCGCCGCGCTGCGCATCGGCCCAGGCCTGCTCGGCGAGGTAGGCGACCTTGCTCGGCCGGTAACCGAAGCGGCTCAGGTAATAGAGGAAGAAGTCCTGCAGCGGGTAGGGCCCCACCGTGTCCTCGGCGCGTTGCAGCCCGTGCTGCGCATCGGCCGGTATCAGCTCCGGGGAGACCGGCGTGGCCAGGATGCTCCGCAGCACCCGGCCGACCGCCTCCGGCTGGCGCGCCAGTTGCCAGTGCAGCAGGTGGCGGATCAGGGTTTTCGGCAGCGAGGCGTTCACCGCGTAATGGGCCATCTGGTCGCCCACCCCGTAGGTGGTGTAGCCCAGGGCCAGCTCCGAGAGGTCGCTGGTGCCGACCACCAGGCCCTGCTGCTGGTTGGCCAGGCGGAACAGGTGCGAGCTGCGCTCGCCGGCCTGGACGTTCTCGAAGGTGACGTCGTAGAGCGCCTCGCCGCGCGCATAGGGATGGCCGATATCGCGCAGCATCTGCAGGCAGGAAGGGCGGATGTCGATTTCCGCGGCGCTGAAACCCAGCGCCTGCATCAGCGCCAGGGCGCTCTGCCGCGTGTGTTCGCCGGTGGCCAGGCCGGGCAGGCTGTAGCCGAGGATCTGCTGGCGCGGCAGGCCGAGCAGGTCGAAGGCGCCGGCGGTGACCAGCGCCGCCTGGGCCGAGTCGACGCCGCCGGAGATGCCGAGCACCGCGCGCTGGATGCCGCTGGCCTGGAGGCGCTTGGCCAGGCCCTGCTGCTGGATCGCATAGACCTCGGCGCAGCGCGCATCGAGGCTGGCCGGGTCGCTCGGGACGAAGGGGAAGCGCGCGATGCGGCGTTGCAACGCCAGCGGTTCGTGCGGCACCCTGAAGTCCACACCGACGCGGCGCCAGCTACCGAGTTGCGCGCGGTGCTGGCTGGCGCAATCGCCGAAGCTGGTGGTGCGGGCGCGGTCCTGGCGCAATCGGTCGAGATCGATATCGGCGACGATCAGCCCCGGGGCAGGGGAGAAGCGCTGGCTCTCGGCCAGCAGTTCGCCGTTCTCGTGAATCATCGCGTGGCCGTCCCAGGCCAGGTCGGTGGTCGATTCGCCGAAGCCGGCGGCGCTGTAGACGTAGGCGGCAATGCAGCGGCCGGACTGGGCGGCGCCGAGCAGGCGGCGGTACTCGGCCTTGCCGATGGTGGCGTTGCTCGCCGACAGGTTGGCCAGCAGCGTGGCGCCGGCCAGCGCCGCGTAGCTGCTCGGCGGCAGCGGCACCCAGAGGTCCTCGCAGATCTCCATGTGCAGCACCAGCCCCGCTATCTGCGGCACCTCGAGGAGGATGTCGCTGCCGAACGGCAGCGTCTGCCCGGCGATCTCGATCGTCGGCAGGATGACCTCGCAGGCCGAGGCGAAGTGGCGCTTCTCGTAGAACTCGCGGTAGTTCGGCCGGTAGGTCTTGGGCACCGCGCAGAGAATCCGCCCGCGGTGGATCGCCAGCGCGCAGTTGAACAGCGCGCCCTGCGCCCGCAGCGGCGCGCCGACCAGCAGGATCGGCAGCAGTTCGAGGCTGGCGCGGCACAAGTCATGGAGTACCTGCTCGACTTCATCGAGCAGGGCATCCTGGAAGAACAGGTCGTCGTTGGCGTAGGCCGACAACCCCAGTTCCGGGAACACCGCCAGGCCGGCCCGTTGCCGGTCGGCCGCGCAGGCCAGCTCCAGGGTGGCGGCGAGGTTGCCGCGCGGATCCGCCGGCGCGACGCCGGGGGTGCAGGCGGCGACCCGGAAAAAGCCGTGAGCGTAGGGCGTTCGAGCGAGAGGCATCGGTCAAGTCCCCTAATCCGCGCAAGCCAGCCGGCAACCAGGCGCTTTAACCATCGCAAGACCGGCATGCACGCAGGATGCGCCCAGCGGCGCCGCAGCGGTATTGATATCGATCAACTGCAGTCCATGGGCGCACCGGCGCACCGGCTTGATGTAAATCAACACGAACGCCAGGCCCGCGGCGCAGCGTGTAAGGCACTCGGCGGCCGCGGCAATCCATGCCCGCGGCAACGCACAGAACCAGCCCCCCGCGGAGGTGTCCCATGGGCCAATATCAACGCCTGCTCCTGATCGCCGACCCGGCCATGCGCCACTCGGCAGCCCTGCAACGCGCCGCCGCCTTGGCCGTGGCGAGTGGCGCCGCGCTGCATATCGTGGCCTTCGTCGAGCCCTTCGCCACCTTGCCGCTGCTGGACAAGAGCATCCAGGAGAAGACCCGCGAGAGTTATCTGCAGGAGCATCGCGAGTGGCTGGCGGATGAGGCCGGGCTGCTGCGCAGCAAGGGCCTCAAGGTGACCACCGAGGCGGTCTGGACCAACCAAACCCTGCAGGAGATTCTCCTGCATGTGGCGGAAATGCAGCCGGACCTGCTGATCAAGGACCTGCAGCATGAGCCGCTGCTCAAGCGCGCCTTCATCACCCCGCTGGACTGGCATCTGCTGCGCGAATGCCCGGTGCCGGTGCACCTGGTCGGCGAGGCCGGCAACCCGCTGCCGCGGCGGGTGGTGGCGGCAGTCGATCCGGCCCACCCGGAAACCCAGATCAGCGGCCTCAACCAGCGCATCGTGCAGGCGGCCAACGGCCTGGCGTTGCAGTGCAACGCCGAGTTGCACCTGCTGCACACCTACGACCTGACGCCGGCCTACCTGTCCAACGCCGGTAGCGGCACTGTGACCTGGGGCGGCGATTTCGTCGAGGATCTGCGCAACGCCCTGCAGAGCGCCTTCAACGCGCTGGCCGACGACTTCGGGGTGCCGGCCGAACGCCGGCATTTCATCCTCGGCTCGCCGATCACCGCGATCGCCGATTTCGCCGTGCAGCAGCAGATGGATGTGATCGTCATGGGCACGGTGCACCGCCAGGGCCTGAGCAAGCTGATCGGCAGCACCACCGAGCATGTGCTGTACCAGGGGCCGAGCAGCATCCTGGCGGTGAAGGCGCAGTGACCAGCAGCCGCAGCGCCTGCCGGGTTGCCTCTCAGCCCAGATGCAGGCGCTTGAGCAGCGCGGAATTGGCGATCACCGACAGCGACGACAGCGCCATCGCCGCGCCAGCGATCATCGGGTTGAGCAGGCCGAGCGCCGCCACCGGCACGCCCACCCCGTTGTAGATGAAGGCCCAGAACAGGTTCTGCTTGATGGTGCGCATGGTCGCGCGGGACAGGCGGATGCTCGCCACCACGTCGCGCACGTCATTGCGTACCAGGATGATGCTGCCGGTCTCCTTGGCCACGTCCGAGCCCGAGCCGATGGCGATGCCGATATCGGCAGTGGCCAGGGCCGGCGCGTCGTTCACCCCGTCACCGACCATCGCGACGACCTTGCCCTGGGCCTGCAGGTCCTTGATCTTCTGTGCCTTGTCCGCGGGCAGCACCTCGGCGATCACCGTCTGGATGCCGAGCAGGCGGCCGATGGCCTCGGCGGTGCGCTGGTTGTCGCCGCTGAGCATGATCACCTCGATGCCGGCGCTTTGCAGCGCGTCGACCGCCTCCTTGGCCTCCGGCTTCAAGGTGTCGGCGACCGCGATGATGGCGCCGAGGCGGCCGTCGCAGGCCAGCAGCATGGCAGTCTTGCCGTCGGCCTCGAGGCGCTCCATCTGCGTGCCGGCGTTGCCGATGTCGATCTGCTCGCGGGCCATCAGGCGCCGGTTGCCGAGCAGCACGCGGCGCCCGTCGATGCTGCCGAGCACCCCGTGGCCGGGCAGCGAATCGAAGCCCTGCGGCTCGAACAGCGGCAGTTCGTCCAGTTGCGCGCCGCGCACTATGGCCTCGCCCAGCGGGTGCTCGGAGCCTTTTTCCAGGCTGGCGGCCAGCTGCAGCACCTGTTTGCGCCCGAGACCGGCGAACGGGATGATGTCGGTCACCTCCGGCTCGCCGCGGGTCAGGGTGCCGGTCTTGTCGAAGACCACGGTACTCAACTGCTCGGCCTTTTCCAGGATTTCCCCGCCACGGATCAGGATCCCGGCCTCCGCGCCGCGCCCGACCCCGACCATCAGCGCCGCCGGGGTGGCGATCCCCAGCGCGCAGGGGCAGGCGATGATCAGCACGGCGATGAACGCCAGCAGGCCTTGCGGGAAACTGCCGGACAGCCACCAGCCGGCGAAGGCCAGGAACGCCATGCCGACCACGGCCGGCACGAAGTAGCCGGTGACCTGGTCGGCGATGCGCTGGATCGGCGCGCTGCTGGCCTGGGCCTCCTCGACCAGCTTGATGATCTGCGCCAGCGCGGTGTCGGCGCCAACCTTGCTGGCCTGGAAGCGGAACATCCCGGTGCGGTTCAGGGTGCCGCCGATCACCGCCGAGCCGATGCGCTTTGCCACCGGCATCGATTCGCCGGTGAGCATCGACTCGTCCACCGCCGAGGCACCGTCGAGCACCACGCCATCGCTGGGGATCTTCTCGCCGGGGCGCACCAGCACGCTTTCGCCGACCAGGATGCTGTCGGCCGGCACTTGCATCTCGATGCCGTCGCGCAGCACATGGGCGGTCGCCGGCTTCAGGTCGAGCAGTTTGCGCACCGCGGCGGAGGAATGCTTCTTGATGATTTCCTCCATGTACTTGCCCAGCAGGACGAAGGCGATGATCACCGCCGAGACCTCGAAGTAGAGCGCGCGCTCGTCCACCTTGACCGGCAGGATGTCCGGGAAGAACAGCACGGTGACGCTGTAGCCATAGGCCACCGAAGTGCCCAGGGCGATCAGCAGGTCCATGTTGATCGCGCGGTTGCGCAGGGCGTTCCAGGCGCCCTTGTAGAAGCTCCAGCCGCCGATGAACTGCACCGGCGTGACCAGCAGGAACAGCCAGACGCCCCAGGTGAACAGCGGCAATGCCGGGATCGGCACCCAGGTCAGCAGGGTCGCCCCGGTGGCCAGCGCGATAAAGGCGCCAGCGCGCATCAGCGCCAGGGCGAGCACCCCGGTCAGGGCGATGGCGACCCGGGTGCGCATCGTCTTGAGTTGGGCCTCCGGCGACTCGAAGCTGCGCAGGCAGCCCTCGCTGCAGAAGTAATAGGTACGGCCGCCGCGCTCGCTGCGCAGCGCGCTGGCCTTGTCCACCAGCATGCCGCACACCGGATCCTTGGCCAGTTGCTTGCCCGCCTTGCGGCTGGCCTGCTGCTGCGGCATGCCGTGCTTGGCGAGCGGCGCTTGAGCCGGCCCGACCGCTGCTTGTGCATAGCTGTCCGGGGCGGCCTTGAAGCGCGCCAGGCAATTGTCGGAGCAGAAGCGGTAGCGCTTGCCGGCATAGCTGTAGCTGGCCGCGGCATTGGCCTCGGAGACTCGCATCCCGCATACCGGATCGATGCTGACCTGCGCGCTATCGTCCGCCACCAGCCCTGCGTCGCTCATTCCTGCACCTCCCGCTGATTGCGCCGGCCAACGATCTCTGCCCACGGCAGATAACCTCAGGCTAGACCAGCGGGCGCCGGCGATATTGATGTGCATCATGAACAGGCCGAGCGCCCTGGGCGGGCGTCGATGCGATTGCGGATGTGACGCCGGCTGCGCTATCGGCGTGCCGGGCAGGCTGGATAAATGGCCCCGGCCGTTGCTGGCCGGGGCCGGGGGACTCAACCCGCTTTGACCGGGATGCTCTTTTCCGGCTTGATGGCCTCGGGCTTCTTCGGCAGGCTGACGGTCAGCACGCCTTTGCTGAAGCTGGCTTCGATCTTGTCGGCATCGACGCCCTTGGGCAGGTTGAAGATCCGTTCGAAGGCGCCGTAGTGGCGCTCGGAGAGGTAGTAGTCCTTCTTCTTCTCCTCGGTCTCTTCCTTCTTCTCGCCCTTGATCACCAGGTTGCCGTTGGACAACTTGATCTCGATGTTCTTCTCGTCCATGCCGGGGAGTTCGGCGGTGATCTCGAAGCTCTTGTCCTTCTCGGCGATATCCACCGCCGGCATGCCGCGCAAGCTCAGTTCACGGCGCCAGAACGGCTCGACGTCGAACATCCGGCGACCGAACGGCAGGTGCAGCGGGCTGCGGGTGAACTCGTCGAACAGATGATCGACCTGGCGGCGCAGGCTGTCGAAATGGTGCCAGGGTTCCAAGGCAACTGGGCTCTTGCTCTCCGGTTCCTCGCGGGTCACCGGCATTTTCTTTGCGGTGCTAGCCATTATTCATCCCTCCAATCAGGGTGTCCGAAAGTGGACAGTCCAGATTCTGCGCCGGCTGCCGAGGGCGGTTTTGATCTCGATCAAGCGTTGGGCGACGGCGCCTGGGCAATGCATCCCGATTCGTTGATCTTGATCAAACGCGTCGTCCGGCGGCCGGCCTAGCCTGAACAAATACGCTCAGGCGGAGAAGTCGAAATGCACGTGATTCCGAGCATTTGCACGTTCTGCGGGGTCGGTTGCGGCATCGGCCTGCGGGTGCAGGATGGCCGGGTGATCGGCGTCGAGCCGCAGCCCGGGCATCCGGTCAGCCAGGGCCAGCTGTGTTCCAAGGGCTGGTCCAGCAGCTTCGCCATCGACCCGGCCAATCGCCTGACCGATCCGCTGATCAAGGAGCACGGACGCTTTCGTCGGGCGAGCTGGGACGAGGCGCTGGGACGGGTCGCCGAGGCGTTTCGCACGGTGCTGGACGAGGCGGGTCCGCAAGGCGTGGGGGTGATCAGTTGCGCCCGCGCCAGCAACGAGGATAACTACGCGGCGCAGAAATTCGCCCGCGCGGTGCTCGGCACCCACAACATCGACCACTGCGCGCGCATCTGCCACAGCCCGTCGGTGGCCGGCCTGGCGCGGACCCTGGGCTCCGGGGCGATGACCAACAGCATCGCCGACATCGACCAGGCCGAGCTGATCCTGGTGATCGGCGCCGACGTCACCGAGAACCACGCGATGATCGGCGCGCGCATGCTGCGCGCCCAGGCCCGCGGCGCCACGCTGATCGTCGTCGATCCGCGCAGGACGCGGCTGGCGCGCCTGGCGGATATCCACCTGCAACTGCGCCTGGGCAGCAACATCGCGCTGCTCAACGGCCTGCTGCAGATCATCCTGGCCAACGGCTGGGAGAACCACGCCTTCCTCGCGGCGCGCTGCGAGGACATCGAACCGCTGCGCCAGCACCTGGCCGGGTTGAGCGTCGAGCAGAGCAGCGCACTGACCGGCATCGCGGTGGCCGAGCTGGAGCAGGTGGCCTATCTCTACAGCCATGCCAAGACCGCCTTCACCGCCTACGGCATGGGCATCACCCAGTTCCAGAGCGGCACCAACAACGTGATCGCGGTATCCAACCTGGCCCTGGCCTGTGGCCAGGTCGGTCGAGCCGGCACCGGTATCAACCCGCTGCGCGGGCAGAACAACGTGCAGGGCGCCTGCGACATGGGCTGCCTGCCGGACGTCTATCCCGGCTACCAGGATATCGCCGACGCGGCGGTGCGGGCCAAGTTCGCCGCGGCCTGGGACACGCCGCCGCCGGCGCATCCGGGGCTGACCTCGCTGGGCATGACCAAGGCCGCGCTGGCCGGCGAGCTGCGCGCGCTGCTGATCATGGGCGAGGAGCTGGTGCTCACCGACCCGGACCAGGGCCATGTGGCCCGCGCCCTCGCCGCGCTGGACTTCCTGGTGGTGGTGGAGCTGACCCTGACCGAGACCGCCAAGTTCGCCGACGTGGTGCTGCCGGCGGCGTCCTTCGCCGAGAAGCACGGCACCTTCACCAACTGCGAGCGCCGTGTGCAGCGTGTCCGCCAGGCCATCGCGCCGCCCGGGACGGCGCGTTGCGACTGGCAGATCCTCGGCGAACTGGCCGCGCGCATGGGCCATCCGGGCATGGCCTGGGCGGATGCCGAAGCGCTGTTCGACGAGATGGCCGGGTTGACGCCGATCTACTCCGGCATGACCTATGCGGAGCTGGACCGGCAGCACGGCCTGCAATGGCCCTGCGATGTCGCGCATCCGCACGGCTCGCCGGTGCTGCATGCGCAGTCCTTTCCTCTCGGCCGCGGGCGGCTGTTGCCGGTGACCCAGGTCGAGCCGGACGAATGTCCGGACGCCGAGTACCCGTTCGCCTTCACCACCCACCGCCTGCATTTCCACTACGGCGGCGGCTCGATGACCCGCAAGTCGCCGCTGCTCGAGCGCGAGACGCCGGCGGCGCTGCTGTTCATGCACCCGGCCGATGGCGCCGCCCTGGGCCTGCGCGACCAGCAGGCGGTGGCGGTGCGTTCGCGGCGCGGCTACCTGGAAACCCGCGTGCACCTCACCGACGACGTGCCGCGTGGCACCCTGGCGATGCCGTACCACTTCCGCGAAGCCCCCTGCAACCGCCTGACCAACAGCGCCCAGGACCCGATCAGCAAGATGCCCGAATTGAAAGCCTGCGCCGTGGCGGTCGAGCCGCTGGCCGTGGGCGAGCGGCCACGGATCCAGGCTATCGCGGAGGAGGTGAGCCCAGATGCAAGCCTATAGCCTGGATCACGCGGAGCGCCTGCGTGCCCATCTGGCGTTGGAGCGCCAGCTCTATGAGGTGCGCGGAGACGGCCAGGGCGGCCAGCACTGGCAACTGGTCAGCGCCAAGGATCTCGCCGCCTTCGAGCCGGCGGCCGAACCGCCGCCGTTTTCCGCCAAGAGTTTCTTCTTCGCCGAGCGCGAGCTGCTGTTCCGCTTCGACGGCGGGCAGTTCTACTCGGCCATGCCGGAGGTCGTTCCACAGGTGCTGTTCGGCCTGCATGCCTGCGACCTGGTCGCGGTGGCCTACCAGGATCAGTTTTTCGCCGCCGACCCGCATTACCAGGCCCGGCGCCGGGCCACCCTGCTGGTCGGGGTCGATTGCCTGCACAGTTGCCGGGGGGGCTTCTGCAGCACCCTGGACTGCGGCCCGGCAGTGCATGCCGAGACGGCCGACCTGATCCTCCTTCCGCGCCACGACAGCAGCACCGACTGGCTGCTGCTGGTCGCCTCCGCGGCCGGGCGCAGCGCCTTGAACGGCCTCAAGCTGCCCGTGGCCAAGGGCGACTGGCAGGCCGAACGGGCCGCCAACAACTACTACGTGGCCCGCGAGCAGGGCGAACAGCAGGAGATAGTCGCGGGCATCGCCGCCCTCAACCGCGGCGAAATCGACGGCGAAACCTGGGAGGAACTGGGCCTGCGCTGCCTGGGCTGTTCGGGCTGCACCTCGGTGTGCCCGACCTGTTCCTGCTTCGCCCCGTTGGACCTGCCGTCGGCCCAGGACGGCATGCACCGCGAGCGGGTCTGGGACTCCTGCCTGTACGAGGGCTTCCAGCGCGAGGCGAGCGGGCACAACCCCAGCGCCACGTCCGGGCAACGGGTACAGCGCTTCTGGGCGCACAAGTTCGGCGACGCCTTCAAGGCGCGCTTCGAGCGCTACGGCTGCGTCGGTTGTGGACGCTGCGACCGCGTCTGTCCCGGCGGCATAGGGGTGCATGGGGTGATGCACCGGGTGGCCCAGCGATGATCCAGGCGACCCCGCGCACCCTGCACCTGCTCGACCACTACGCGGACGGCGAAGACGCCCGGCACTTCAGCTTCCGCATCGACTTCCCGCTGGCCGGCGACCTGGCCGCGATTCCCGGGCAGTTCTTCATGCTCGCGCTGCCGGGGTTCGGTGAGGCGCCGTTCACCTATGTCAGCCTGCCGGACAAGTACGGACATTTCAGCGCGCTGATCCGCCGCATGGGCGCGCTGACCGCGGCCCTGTTCGAGCAACCCAACGGCGCCGTGCTGGGCTATCGCGGCCCGTTCGGCAAGGGCTGGCCGCTATTCTTCAGCGCCCACCGGGTGCTCGCCGTAGCCGGCGGCTGCGGCCTGGCGCCGCTGGCCGGGGTGATCCAGGAAGCCACCAGCCATCACCTGCCGCTGCAGTTGAGCGTGATCTACGGCGCCCGGCATGCCGCGGCCCAGGTGCTCGGCCGCGAACGCGCGCGCTGGCAACAGATGCTGCCGTTCATCGAAACCTTCGACGAGGCCCCGGCGGGGCGGCGCCAGGGCTCGCCGCTCGAGCATTTCGATGAGCTGTTCGGCGCGACGCCGCCCGATGCGCTGCTCTGTTGCGGGCCAGAGCCGCTGATGTTGGCGGCCGCCGAGGATTGCCTGCAGCGCGGCATGCCGGCCAACAAGATCTGGCTGTCCCTGGAGCGGCGCATGCATTGCGCGGACGGCTTGTGCGGCCACTGTTATGTCGGCGCGAGTTACGCCTGCCAGGACGGCCCGACCTACCGCTACGACCGCTACCTGCAGCTGTTGGGCGGGCGGTCCGCTCCGGCCGCCGCGCAGGATTACCGTTTCTGTTGACTGCCTGCTCTGGAGAGGACACCCATGCGTTCGCCGATCATCGAGAAATCCGCTGCCGACCTGCGCGTCGCACCCAACTGGCTGGACACTGACGAGGCCCGCGCGGCGTTCTCCTGGCAGGCGCAGGCCAGCGAGTTGGCCGGGCTGCCCGATGACGGCCTGAACCTGGCCTATGAGGCGGTCGAGCGCCACGCCCAGGGGCCGCACCGCCGCCATGTGGCGTTGCGCATCCTCGATCGCAACGGCGGCCGCTGCGACATCAGCTATGCGCAGTTGAGCAGCCTGACCAACCGCTTCGCCAATGTGCTGAAGGGCCTCGGCGTGGAGGCTGGCGAGCGGCTGTTCGTCCTCAGCGGGCGCGGCCTGGAGCTGTACCTCGGGGTGCTCGGCGGGCTGAAGAACGGCTGCGTGGTCTCGCCGCTGTTCTCCGCCTTCGGTCCGGAACCCATCGAGACCCGCCTGCGCCTCGGCGAGGGCAGCGTGCTGCTGACCAGCGAAACGCTCTACCGGCGCAAGGTCGCGGCGCTGCGCGAGCGGCTGCCGGCGCTCAAGCATGTGCTGGTCTACGACGAGAACGGCGGCACGGTCGACGCCCCGCCGGGCACCCATAGCCTGCACCGACTGCTGGCCGAGGCGGCGGAAGACTTCAGCATCGCCCCGACCCGCGCCGACACCCCGGCGCTGCTGCATTTCACCAGTGGCACCACCGGTACGCCGAAAGGCGCGCTGCACGTACACGGCGCGGCGCTGACCCACCTGGTCACCGGCAAGTACGCCCTCGACCTGCACCGCGACGACATCTACTGGTGCAGCGCCGATCCCGGCTGGGTCACCGGCACCTCCTACGGCATTCTCGCGCCGCTGATGCTGGGCGTGACCTGCGTGGTCGACAGCGGCGAATTCGACGCCGAACGCTGGTACGCGATCCTCGAAAAGCAGCGCGTCAGCGTCTGGTACACCGCGCCCACGGCCATCCGCCTGCTGATGAAGGCCGGCCCCGAGCTGGCACACCGGCACAACTTCCCCCAGCTGCGCTTCATCGCCAGCGTCGGCGAGCCGCTCAACCCGGAGGCCGTGTGGTGGGGCAAGGAAGTGCTCGGCCTGCCGATCCACGACAACTGGTGGCAGACCGAGACCGGCGGCATCATGATCGCCAATACCCCGGCCATGCTGATCAAGCCGGGCTCCATGGGCAAGCCGCTGCCGGGCGTCGAGGCGGCCATAGTCCAGCGCCGCGACGACGGCGGCCTGCAGCTGCTCGGCGACGAACAGCTCGGCGAGCTGGCGTTGAAGCAACCCTGGCCGGCACTGTTCCGTGGCTACCTGGGGCAGGAGGAGCGCTATCGGCGCTGCTTCGTCGGCGACTGGTACCTGAGCGGCGACCTGGCCCGCCGCGATGCCGACGGCTATTACTGGTTCGTCGGCCGCAGCGACGATGTGATCAAGTCGGCCGGCCACCTGATCGGTCCCTTCGAGGTGGAAAGCGTGCTGATGGAGCACCCAGCGGTGGCCGAGGCGGCGGTAATCGGCATGCCCGACGAGTTGCTCGGCGAAACGGTCAAGGCCTTCGTCTCGCTGAAGAGCGGTATCGAGGCCAGTGAGGCGCTGCACGACGAACTGCTCGGCCATGCGCGCAAACGCCTCGGCGCCGCGGTGGCGCCCAAGGCGCTGGCGTTCCTGCCGAGCCTGCCGCGCACCCGCAGCGGCAAGCTGATGCGCCGCCTGCTCAAGGCCCGCGAGCTGGGCCTGCCGGAGGGCGATACCTCGACCCTGGAGAACCCGGCATGAGCGCGTCGCTGCCGTGCCCGCGCGAGCTGGCCCTGCGCCTGCTGCACGACATGCTGCGCATCCGCCGGATGGAGGAGCGCGCCGCCGAGCTGTACGGCGCAGGCAAGATCCGCGGCTTTCTGCACCTGTACATCGGCGAGGAGGCGGTGGCGGTCGGCGCGCTGCATGCGCTGGCGCCGGACGATGCGGTGATCGCCACCTACCGCGAGCATGGCCATGCGCTGGTCCAGGGCGTGCCGATGAACGCGATCATGGCCGAGATGTACGGCAAGCGCGAGGGCTGCTCGCACGGGCGCGGCGGCTCGATGCACCTGTTCGACGCCAGGACGCGCTTCTTCGGCGGCAACGCCATAGTCGCTGGCGGCCTGCCGCTGACCGTGGGCCTGGCCCTGGCCGAGCACATGCAGGGAGGCAAACGCATCGCCGCCTGCTTCTTCGGCGAGGGGGCGATGGCCGAGGGCGCCTTCCACGAGGCGCTCAACCTGGCCGCACTGTGGCAACTGCCGGTGCTGTTCTGCTGCGAGAACAACCTCTACGCCATGGGCACCGCCCTGGCGCGCTCGCAATCGCAGACCGACCTGTGCGCCAAGGCCGCGGCCTACAAGGTCGCCGCCCAGGCGGTGGATGGCATGGATGTGCTCGCGGTGCATCAGGCCACCGGTGCGGCGGTCGAGCAGGTGCGCGCGGGGCAAGGGCCGTACTTTCTCGAATACCGCACCTACCGCTTCCGCGCCCACTCGATGTTCGACCCCGAGCTGTATCGCGACAAGGCCGAGGTCGAGCAGTGGAAGGCGCGCGGGCCGATCCATAGCTACAGCGCGCGGCTGAAGGCCGAAGGGCTGCTGGACGAGGCGGGCTTCCTGGCCCTGGCCGCCCAGGTGGAGGCGGAGGTCGAGGCCGCGGTGGCCTATGCCGAGGCCGGTAGCCTGGAGCCGCTCGCGGATCTCTGCCGCGATGTCTACACCTCGGCGCCCGGTACGCAGGTGCAGCCATGAGCCACCGCACGACCTACCGCGAGGCGCTGCGCGAGGCCCTGCGCGAGGCGCTGCAACGCGATCCGCGGGTATTCCTGATGGGCGAGGACGTCGGCCGCTACGGCGGCACCTATGCGGTGTCCAGGGGCCTGCTCGAGGAGTTCGGCGAGGGGCGCATCCGCGACACGCCGCTGTCCGAACTGGGCTTCGTCGGCGCCGGCATCGGCGCGGCGCTGGGCGGCATGCGGCCGATCGTCGAGGTGATGACGGTGAACTTCAGCCTGCTCGCCCTCGACCCGCTGATCAACACCGCGGCGACCCTGCGGCACATGTCCGGCGGGCAGTTCTCGGTACCGCTGGTGCTGCGCATGGCCACTGGCGCCGGGCGCCAGCTGGCGGCACAGCACTCGCACAGCCTGGAGGGCTGGTACGCGCACATTCCCGGGCTGAAGATCCTCGCCCCGGCGACCCTGGAAGACGCCCGTGGCATGCTCTGGCCGGCGCTGCAGGACCCGGACCCGGTGCTGATCTTCGAGCATGCCCAGCTGTACAACCTGGAGGGCGAGCTGGACGAGACGACGGCGGTGGACATCCGCTCGGCGCGGGTGCGCCGGACCGGCACGGACCTGAGCCTGATCGCCTACGGCGGCACCCTCGGCAAGGCCCTGGCGGCGGCCGCGCAGCTGGCCGGGGAGGGCATCGCCGCCGAGGTCATCGACCTGCGCGTGCTGCGCCCGCTGGACGACGCGACCATCCTCGCCTCGCTGCGCAAGACCCGCCGCGCGCTGGTGGTCGACGAAGGCTGGCGCAGCGGCAGCCTGGCCGCCGAGATCATCGCGCGGATCGTCGAGCAGGGCTTCTACGAGCTGGACGGGCCGCCGGCGCGGGTGTGCAGCGCCGAGGTGCCGGTCCCCTATGCCAAGCACCTGGAAGACGCCGCGCTGCCGCAGGTCCCGGCGATAGTCGCGGCAGCCCACGAGCTGTGCGGCTAATCGGCTAAGGTTCGTAGGAGCGGGAACGTTGGATGTAGGAGTGGGGGCGACGCCTGGTCCCATGCCCGCGAAAGCTTCGTGGGCATGGGATCAGCCGTCCCCCGCGCCCAATTCGACAGGAGCTACAGATGATCGATTTCAAACTGCCGTCCCTCGGCGCCGACATGGACGAGGGCACCCTGCTGGAGTGGCGGGTCAAACCTGGCGACAGGCTCGAACGGGGCCAAGTGGTCGCCGTGGTCGATACCGCCAAGGCCGCGGTGGAGGTGGAGTGCTGGCAGGCCGGCGAAGTCTTCGAGCTGCTCATCCAGCCCGGGGCCAAGGTGCCGGTGGGCACGCCGATCGCCATCTTGCTGGAAGCCGGGGAAACCCCTGAAACCGTGCGCCGCACGCCGCGACCTGCACCGGCTGTGGCCGAGCCTGCCCCCGTGGCAGCCGTGGTCGAGCGCGCCGTGCCAGCGGCCAGCCGGCCGCGGGTTTCCCCGGCTGCGCGCAAGCGGGCCGCCGAGCTGGGCCTGGATGCCGCCGCGCTGAGTGGCAGCGGCCCGCACGGCGTGGTCACCCTGGAGGACGTCGAATCCGTCGCCCGCCTGGTCGCCCCGGCCGAGCGCGGCCCGACCGAACGCGGCCCGACCGACCGCCAGGCGGCCATGCGCCAGGCGATCGCCGCGGCCATGAGCCGTTCCAAGCGCGAGATCCCGCATTACTACCTCAGTGAGACCATCGCCCTGGGCCGTGCCATGATCTGGCTGCAGGAGCGCAATGCCCAGAGCACCCCGGAACAGCGCCTGCTGCCCGGGGTACTGCTGCTCAAGGCGGTGGCCCTGGCGCTGCGCGAGTATCCGCAGCTCAACGGTTTCTGGCGCGATGGCGCCTTCCAGCCGGCCGCCGGCAGCCACCTGGGCGTGGCCATCGCCCTGCGCCAGGGCGGGCTGGTCGCCCCGGCGCTGCACGACGTCGCCGACAAGCCGCTAGCGCAGCTGATGAGCGAGCTCGGCGACTTGGTCCAGCGCGCCCGCAGCGGCTCGCTGCGCAGCTCCGAGTTGAGCGACGCCAGCCTCACCGTCACCCAGCTCGGCGACCAGGGCGTGGACAGCGTGTTCGGCGTGATCTATCCGCCGCAGGTGGCCCTGGTCGGCTTCGGCCGCATCGCCGAACGCGCCTGGGTCGCGGACGGCCTGCTGTGCGCCATGCCGACCGTGGTGGCCAGCCTGGCGGCCGATCACCGGGTCAGCGACGGTCATTACGGCGCGCGCTTTCTCACCGAGCTGGGCCGCCTGCTGCAAGCACCCAGCAGCCTATGAGGAGCATTAGCATGGACCGACAGCAGCTGCGCCGGCTGGTACTGGAAGAGTTGCGGCATGTCGCCCCGGAAGTCGAGCCGGACACCTTGCGCGGCGACCGGCCGTTGCGCGACGAAGTCGACCTGGACTCGATGGACTGGTTGCGCTTCATCGGCGCCTTGCATCGGCGCCTCGGCGTCAACATCCCGGAAGCCGACTACCAGCGCCTGGACAGCCTGGATGCGCTGGTCGCCTATTTGGCGCAACGGCAGGGGGCCTGAACCAGCTGCCGTTTCCGCGCGCGGCCCGGCGCGCTCAGTCGCGCTGCCAGCGAATGTGCACGCTGTTCTCGTCGTCGCTGTAGTGGTACTCGGAGTGTCCCTTGTACGCCGCGTTCAAGGCATGGCCGATGCGGTTGGCCAGGTGCATGCCGGTGGTGGTCACCTCCAGGCCGTCGTCCTTGTCGGTCACCTTGAGCAGGCGTTCGAGGGCATGGGCGGTCTTTTCCGCCGCCTCGGTGTTGTGGATCAGGTTGAGAATCTCCTGACGATGTTCACCCAGGAATTTCCCCCCCAAGTGCAGTATGCCGGCCGGCTGGTCGTCGGCGATGCGTCGGCAGGCCGGGCAGACGACGCTCTGCGCATCGCTCGGAGCGGCGCTTTTCCACGACCAGTGGCCTCTGTGATAGGTGACGCCGCACTGCGGACAGAGCGCCGTGCCGCTGCTCGGCAGCTCGAGGTAGGGATCGCCGTGTTGCGGTTTGAACAGCTTGTTCTTCTGACTCTGCTGATACTTGTCCATGACCGTTTCCTCAATGCCCAGGGTTTCCGGACTGGCTGCGAATGCCAGGTAGCAACCGCCGCGGAGCATGATCTTCTGCCAGGCTCCATCGTTTCTGTTTGCACCTCTTTGCCGGCGGCCACATTGATTTGCATCAATCGCGCGGAGCCTGACCACCGCCCAGCAGTGCGCGCAACGGGGCCTCGCCACGCTGCCCGGCCGGCCCCGGGTCACGGCGTCGCCGCCAGCGGGCGCAACGCCGGAAACTCCTCGGGGGTCAGGGTTTCCTTTTCCAGCAGCAGCTGGGCGCCTTGCTCCAGGTCGGCGCGGCGGCCCTGCAGCAGGGCCTTGGCCCGGCCGTAGGCGTCGTCGATCAGGGCCTTGATGCACAGGTCGACTTCCCGTGCAGTCTGTTCCGAGTAGTCCTTCTCGCGCAGGCTGATCGCCTGTTCGCCCAGGTAGCTGGAGCTTTGCCGCTCCAACACCGCCTGGCCGACCTCGCTCATGCCGAAGCGGGTGACGATCTGCCGGGCGATGTCGGTGACCTTGGCCAGGTCGTCCGCCGCGCCGGTGGAAATCTCGCCGAACACCAGGTCTTCCGCCGCGCGCCCGGCCAGCAGCACCACCATGCGGTTCTTCAGTTCCTGCAGGGTGATCAGGAAGCGATCCTCGGTGGGACGCTGCAGGGTGTAGCCGAGAGCGCCGACCGAGCGCGGGATGATCGATACCTTGTGCACCGGATCCATGCCGGCCAGGCTGGACGCCGCCAGGGCGTGGCCCATCTCATGGTGCGCCACCACCTCGCGCTCGTGCGGCTGGAGCAGGCGGCCGTGGCGTTCGCTGCCGACCACGATGCGCTCCACCGCCGAGGTGAAGTCGTCCATGCTCACCCGATCGGCGCCGCGGCGGGTGGCGAGGATGGCCGCCTCGTTGACCAGGTTGGCCAGGTCGGCGCCGGAGAAGCCGGTGGTGATGCCGGCGATGCGATCGAGGTCGAGGTCGGCGGTGGCCTGGATGCGCTTGACGTGGACCTTGAGGATGGCCACCCGGCCACGGCGGTCGGGGCGATCGATGACGATCTGGCGGTCGAAGCGGCCGGCGCGCAGCAGCGCCGGGTCGAGGATCTCCGGGCGGTTGGTGGCGGCCAGCAGCACCACGCCCTCGCGCGGGTCGAAGCCGTCCAGCTCGGCGAGTAGCTGGTTGAGGGTCTGCTCCTTCTCGTCGTTGCCACCGAAGGCGCCGACCCCGCGCATCTTGCCCAGGGCATCCAGTTCGTCGATGAAGATGATGCACGGCGCCGACTTGCGCGCCTGCTCGAACAGGTCGCGAACCCGCGCGGCGCCGACGCCGACGAACATCTCGACGAACTCCGAGCCGGAGATGGAGAAGAACGGCACGCTGGCCTCGCCGGCCACCGCCTTGGCCACCAGGGTCTTGCCGGTGCCGGGCGGGCCGACCAGCAGGATGCCCTTGGGAATTCGCGCGCCGAGGCGGCTGTACTTGGGCTGGTCCTTGAGGAAGGACACCACCTCCTGCAGTTCGGCCTTGGCCTCGTCGATGCCGGCCACGTCGTCGAAGGTCACCCCGGTATCGCGCTGGACGAATACCTTGG
This sequence comes from Pseudomonas benzenivorans, assembly GCF_900100495.1. Classification (GTDB taxonomy): domain Bacteria; phylum Pseudomonadota; class Gammaproteobacteria; order Pseudomonadales; family Pseudomonadaceae; genus Aquipseudomonas; species Aquipseudomonas benzenivorans. Next base: position 580,936 of record NZ_FNCT01000001.1, on the reverse strand, counting down.
CCTTGGATTTGCCGACGCTGACCATGCCGCCCAGGCCCTGCTTGTCCATCAGGCGGCGAAACAGCAGGCTCCAGAGGGCGAAGATCATCAGGAACGGCAGCAGCCAGCCGAGCAGGTTGCTCAGCAAACCGCCCTCGCGGGTGCCGCTGAAGGTGACCTGGGACTCGGTGAGCGCCTCGGCCAGCTCGGGCTCGACCCGCACGGTGCTGAACTGGGTGCGGTTGTTGATCGGCTCCTTGAGCTTGCCGGTGATCTGCTGTTGCTCGATGCGCAGATCGCTGAGTTTCTCTTCCTTGAGCAAGCGCATGAACTCGCTGTAGGGCAGCGGCTCGGTCGCACTGCGCGCGGCCCACCAGTCCTGCACCACCAGAAGCAGGCTGAAGGCGACGAGGAAGTACCAGACGGTCCATTGCTGCGGCTTTTCCATGGTGCCTGTCCTCATGAGGTATTCGCTTGTATTTCTATTCCTGGTGCCGGAACGCGGCATTGATACCCGTCAACGCCGGGTCTGCTCGGGCGAAAGGCGTGCTGGCCGCCGCTAAACTGAAAAGGATAGAGCAGGTTGGAGGTGGACCATGGCCATACGCGACGGTTTTATCGGTGCCATTGGCGATACGCCGCTGATCCGTCTCGGCAAATTCAGCGCCGAGACCGGTTGCGAGATCCTGGCCAAGGCCGAGTTTCTCAATCCCGGCGGTTCGGTGAAGGACCGCGCGGCCCTCGGCATCATCGAAGACGCCGAGCGCAGCGGCCGGCTGCGACGGGGCGGCACCGTGGTGGAGGGCACTGCCGGCAATACCGGCATCGGCCTGGCGCATATCTGCGCGGCGCGCGGCTATCGCTGCATCATCGTGATTCCCGACAACCAATCGCCGGAGAAGCTCGACCTGCTGCGCCAGCTGGGTGCCGAGGTGCGTCCGGTGCCGCCCAAACCCTACAGCGACCCGGACAACTACCAGAAGATCGCCGGCCGCCTGGCCGCCACCCTGCCGGGGGCGATCTGGGCCAACCAGTTCGACAATACCGCCAACCGCGAGGCCCATTACCGGAGCACCGGGCCGGAGATCTGGCGCGATACCGCAGGAAGGGTGGATGCCTTCGTCTGCGCCACCGGCACCGGCGGCACCCTGGCCGGCGTGGCGCGTTACCTCAAGGAGCGCAAGCCCGCGGTGCGCATCGTGCTGGCCGACCCGATGGGCAGCGCGCTCTATCACTGGGTGCTGGACGGCGAGCTGTGCGCCGAGGGCAAGTCGATCACCGAAGGCATCGGCACCAGCCGGGTCACCGCCAACCTGGAGGGCACGCCGATCGACTCGGCACTGCGGGTGGACGACCAGCAGTGTGTCGACATGCTCTATCGCCTGCTGCGCGAGGAGGGCTTTTTCGTCGGCGGCTCGAGCGGCATCAACCTGGTCGCGGCGTTGCAACTGGCCCGCGAGTTGGGGCCGGGGCACTGCATCGTGACGCTGCTCTGCGACCGCGGCGGACTCTACGCCGGGCGCCTGTTCAATCCCGCCTGGCTGCGCGAAGCCGGACTGCAGCCACCGGCCTGAGCGGGCGGGGCGTGCTTCACGGCGGGGGATCGCCGCCGAGCTGCTCGAGCAGCGGTGCCAGCAGCGCTCGCATGCTGCGCCAATGCGTGCCTTCCCAGAACAGCCGCCGGCAGCTGTCGCAGTACATGAAGCGCGGATAGCTGCAGCCGATACGGCTGGGCAGGCGTTCGCGGGCTTCCTCCCGGTCGATCGGCCGCAGCGGCACATTGCAGTGCAGGCACAGGCTGAAGGGCCGCGCACTGCCGGCCAGGTCGAGTCGACCGAACAGCTCGCGCAGTTGCTGGGCGGGCTTGCGGGCGCGGATATAGCAGCCATGGTCGACCAGCCGGCGCTTGAGCAGTTCGCGGTCGCGGGTCAGGACGATGCGCCCGTCGCGGGCGGCGGTTTCGGCGATTTCCTGGTCGTCGAAATGGGTGTCGTAGAGGGTGTCGAAGCCGCTCATGCGCAGCAGGCGAGCCAGGCCGCCGAGGTGGACGTCGGCGATGAAGCGCAGCCGCCGCAGCGGCTGGTCGCGCACCTTGAGCAGGCTGCTGATGTCCAGGCTTTCGAACTTGGGATAGACCGCAACCCGGTCGCCGTCCGCCAGCAGCCGGCCGAAACCGACCGACTCGCCGTTGACCAGCAGCAACTCGACCTCGGTGTGGGGAACGCCGAGGGCCTCGATCATGTGCTTGGCGGTGGCTGCCCGTGCGCACTCGCAATCGAACGCGCGCTGCCGGCGCTCGCTCGGCAGGAAATCGTTGAGTTCTTCGTAGAAGCGGAAAGTCGCGCGAACCATGACTCAAGCATAGCCCGCTCAGAGCGCGCGGAAATTCTTGAACTGCCAGGGATCGTCCGGGTCGAGGTCCTCGGGGAACAGGCCGCTGCGCAGCTCCAGCGGGGTCCAGTCGCTGTATACCCCGCCGACCTCGCCGAGGTAGGGCAGGCACAGCTGGAGAATCGGCGCATGGGGCATTTCGTCCGGTTCGACGATGCCGCGATCCGGGTGTTGCATGGCCCAGATCACCCCGGCCATCACCGCGGCGGTCACCTGCAGGCTGGTGGCATTGTTCTGCGGGCAGAGTGCGCGGGCCTGCTGGATGGTCAGTCGCGAGCCGTACCAGTAAGCGCCGCGTGGGTGGCCCATGAGCAGAACGCCGAGGGCATCGACACCGTCGACTATGTCGGTTTCGAGCAAGCGGTGGCGGCGTTGCGGGCGCCAATTGCGTGCGGCCAGTTCGTGCAGGGAGAGCACGGCCGCATCGCAGGGATGGTAGGCGTAGAGCACCGTGGGACGGTACTCCGGCTCGCTCGCGGGCCCCAGGGTGAAGTAGTCGGCGATGGCGATCGACTCGCTATGGGTGATGAGATAACCCAGCTGCGCCCCGCCCAGGGGGGTCCAACTGTGCACCCGGGTCGCCGCGCCGGGGCGGGTCAGATAGACCGCCGCCTGGCAGCCGGAGGCATGTCGGCGAGCATCTTCGGGGAAGTACTGCTCATGGCTGCCCCAGCCCAGTTCCGCCGGTTGGCAGGCCTCGCTGAGAAAGCCGGGCACCGACCAGGTGTTGACGAACTCACCCATGGCCTTGGGCTCCAGGGCGTATTGCGAATCGCGCTCGGCGATATGGATGCTGCGGATCCCGAGTCTCTGGGCAAGCCGCGCCCAGCCTTCGCGCGTGGCGGGCGCTGCGCCGCCCAGGCCGCTGTCGTTGGCCAACTCGAGCAGGGCCTGCTTGAGCAGATGGGAGATCAGCCCGGGGTTGGCGCCATGGGTAATCACCGCCGTGGGGCCCGACGCGGCGTCGTCGCGCAGGGCCAGCACGGCTTCGCGCAGGGCGTAATTGGAGCGTTGGGACAGCGACAGCGCCGGGTCATCATAGCCGCCGGGCCAGGGCTCGGTGCAGGTGTCCAGGTAGAGCGCGCCGCATTCGCGGCACAGGCTGATCAGTGCCAGGCTGGAGACTTCCACCGAGAGGTTGAGCAGGAAGTCTCCCGCGGCGAGTCGCGGTTCGAGCAGTTGCCGGTAGTTGGTCGGGGTCAGTTCGAGGTGCAGCAGGGCGATCCCGTGCTCGCGAGCGAGGGCCTCGCCCCAGTAGTCAGGGCTGATGATCAGCAGTTGCTTGGGTTTGATCTCGAGATGCCGCAGCAGCAGCGGCAGTACCCCCTGGCCGACGCAGCCGAAGCCGAGCATGACCAGTCGCCCGGAGAAACGCTGGGCCTTGCCTGCCTTGCTCATGAGTCTCTCCACGAGTGACCGTTCCGGCGCTCACTGCGTGCCGGCCCATGGCCCGGCACGCCACGGACTCCGCTCTGCGGCCTGGAGTGGCCGGAGCACAGGCATTCAGGGTTTGCGCTGCCCATTCCATCTGAACCTCGAATAGCGTGCCAGCTCTTCGAGGCTGAGTAGCTGGCGATAGCGCTCGCCGCGGATGATCCAGGTCGGGTAACTGTTGACCTGCGCCCTGACGCAGGCAGGCGCCAACAAGCCATTGCGGCCGTTGGGTGTGCACTCGATATAGGGCAGGCGCTTGGCGGAGCTGCCGAACAGGTGCTTCTGTTCCTGGCAGGCCGCACACCAGTAGGCGCCATAGAAGCGCGCGCCGCTGAGCCGCAGGTGGCTGGCCAGGGCCTGCAGTCGCGGGTTTTCGCGCGGTGCGAACATGTCGCTGTAGTACAGGTGCAGCGCGCCCACGGCGATCGCTGCGGCTACGCCACTATTGATCAACCAGGGACGCCAACCCATGCCCGGCGCCGATTTCGGGCGCGTCAGCGTGACCCGGGTGAAGATCGCCGCCAGCAGCGCCAGGGACAGCAGGCACCAGGCGCAGAATGCGTCCAGTTCGATCCACGCGACCAGGGTCAGGTAGAGGCTGATGACCAGTCCCAGGAAGGAGATCAGCCAGAGCCGACGCCAGCGCAGTAGCCTGGCCGGCAGGCGCCAGGCATTGAACGCCAGCGCGGCATAGAGGGCGAAGCCCCATAGCGCCAGAGGCTGCCCCAGTATGCGCGACCATCGGCTTTGCTGGATCAGCTCGCAAGGCGAATCTTGCGCGCAGAAGGCCGGTGTGCCGCCGCTCAGGGCCGTGAAAGTCAGGTAACCGGTCAACAGCATGCCGATGGCCGCCAGTGCCAGCACCAGCCACTCGGGCGAACGCCGAGCACTTCGCTCGACACCCGTTTGCGGAGGGGCTTCAGGCCGGTGAGTCTTCTTGCTCCTGCTCATGGAAACCACAGCTATCCCCCTGAATATTTCTTGATAAATCAATATCTTCAATGGGTGTTGAGGTTCTGGATCGATCGATGGAACTCGATCACTATCTAGACGTTAGCAGTAAAAAGCAGGCGAGGAGGGCGGTGCAATCAAAAACCTGGAGTAGCCGCAGGCGAGCAGGAAATCCCGATGTTTCTCTCCCGCGGCTTGGCGCGCTGTCGTACCCGAGGTCGGCCTGACCGCCGCGTCAAGGGCTTTATTCACTACGCTGCCTTGTATCGACTTGATCGCCAGCTGGGGGGCGGTCGTTCCTGGTAGTGCCTTTGGGTTGGAGGGCTGCATCCGGATCGCCTATGCGTTGGAGAATGCCGATCTGGCCCAGGCCTGCGAGGCTATCCGGGACTTTTGCGAGAATCCACGTTGACCTCAGGCGTGGCGCCGCTTTCGGCGCCCGTCGGGGCTCAGCATTGCCGGGCAAGCTAGCGTTCAAGTCCCACGCCGGCGGTCATCGAGTCTGCAGCAGCGCTGGAGATCGTCCAGGACAAGAAATATAGGGGCGCGAGGACAAGCGCCATGCTCGATACGACAGGTCTGCTTGTGCGTTGCGGATTACTCTTACTGCAAAGCCGTTGGCCGCTTGAAGGTGACGCCTTCAGGGCGTTGCCCACTGCCTAGTGATGACCCGGCTACATGCGGCAGGTGCATGAGACGGGTCTGTTGGCGCGATATCTTGGCTTTCCTGCGCGTGGTTTGCCGAGAGTGTTCCAACGCTGACTAGCCGGCGACCTTCAACGGTGCCCGCAGCAAGGAAGCCGGTGCTGGTTTATCAGAAGGCCCCGCAGGCGGCAGCGGCGGAATAGTCAGAGCCAGCGGCGAACCTCGGCCTTATAGCGGCGGTAGTCGTCGCCGAACTTCGCTTCGAGATAGCGCTCCTCGCGGGCGATCACCTGCGTCTGGATCGCGATCAGCACCAACGGGAGCAAAGCGAAGGCGATCGGTCCGTCGAAGCCGACCGCAAGGCCGGCATAGATAAGCGCCATGCCGAGATACATGGGATTGCGGGTCCACCGATAAGGACCGGTCGTTGCGATGAGGGTCGTTGGCCGTGACGGCGGAACGTTGGTGCCCAGGCGCCGGAACAGCCCCGCCGCCGCAAGCATCATCGCCGCGCCGGCAGCGAACAGCAGCGCGCCCGTCGCGACTAGCAACCACCGGTCGATGCCGAAAGAGCGCAGGGCGACGAACCGCTCTGCCGCCAGCCCCAACAGCAGCGCTCCCAGATAGATGAAGGGCGGAGGGAAGCGCACCCCCGCGCTGTCCGGTTCGACGGCCATGTTCATCTCCTCTCTATGTGCTCAAGCCAGCATCGACTGCTGGGCGAAAATACCCGCCATCGCGCCCTGCGATGATGCCTGGGTGACCGAGGGCAATATGGGCGTGGTGAGATCGCCGGCGGCGTAGATGCCGGGCGTGCTGGTTTGGCGGCGCTCGTCGACTTTGAGCACGACGCCGACGGGCGTATCCACCGTGGCGAGGCCCAGCGATTCATGCAGGTTTGCGGACGGCTTGTTGCGCGGATGAGCAAACAGGATGTCGACCGCGACAGTGGGGCCGGTGTCAAGATTGACGGTAGCGATATACCCCTGGTGATGGGCGATCTCGACGATCCGCCCGTCGACGACAGGTATGTTGCGGTGCGCCAGATCGGCCTGGATATCAGGCGCAATGTCGTGACCATCGGCAAAGACAGTCAACCTGTCGGTCCAATCGAGGAACAGCCTGACCTGGTTGTGCGATTGCGGGCCGGACCACACGAGGCCCCAATGCTGGCCGGCGGCTTCAAAGCCGTCGCAATAGGGGCAGGGGACGATGGACGTGCCCCAATTCTCGGCAAAGCCTGGAACATCAGGCATCTGGTCGGCGACGCCATAGCTCAGGATCAGGCGGCGCGCCCTTAGGCTTTCGTGATCGTCAGTGACAACGCAGAAATCGTCGATTACGCCAGAAATTTTCTCCGCCCGGGCATTGACCAGCCTGACCGTTGGATAGCGCGCCAACTGCTGCCGCGCCGCGGCCAGGATGTCCAGCGGCGGCTTGTGATCGTGACCGAGCAGACCATGCGAATGGCCGGCAAAGCGGTTACGCGGCCGGCTGGTATCGAGAACGATGACCTTGCGGCGGGCACGGCCGAGCTGCAAAGCGGCGGCGAGACCGGCAAAACTTCCGCCGATGATGATGACGTCATTCATGGTGATGGGCTCCGCTGGAGGGCAGGCTGTAACCTAGCCTTTGGATTGCGAATTTAAGATACCTAATGGTATCGTATATCTTAAATTAAGATACTGTAAAGTACCATTATCATGGCCGAAACCATACAGGGCCGGCGCGGCCGGCCCACCAACGAGGCGCTTGCCCAAACGATACTCGACGCCGCGAGCGAACTTTTTGTGGAATTGGGTTTTCAAGCGACGACGTTGGACAAGGTCGCCCAGCGGGCGAAGATATCCAAGCTCAGCATCTATAGGCGCTTCGAGAACAAGGAGGCGCTGTTCAGCGCAGCCATCGCGGCCGGCTGCCAGCAGTCGTTTGCACCACAGGCCCTGCTTGAAGGTGCCGAAGGTTCGGTCGAAGATCAACTCATGGCGGTGGGAACATCACTGCTGCGCACGCTGTTGAGACCAGACGTCAGCAGTATCGAAGCCATGGTCATGGCCGATAAAACGAGTCAAAACGCCCTGAGCAAGCGCCACTACGAAGCCGGCGCCGCCCATGTCATCGCCGACATCGAGGCACTGTTGCGCCAACTTCACGCGAAGGCGCTTCTCAACGTGCCCGATCCCCTCCAAGCCGCCCGCTTGTTTGCCGCGCTCTTCAAAGGGTCCGATCTACTGATGATCGCCCGCTTCGATCAGGCGAGAGCAGAGGACGACAACGAAATCGAATCCTATTGTCGGTCGGCCGTCGCCATGTTCATCGCTGCGCACAGTCGCAGCGACCATGCGGGTGGATAAGCATTTAATTGCTCCGGGGCAGCTTGGCCTGGGTCGTCGACTAGGTGCTTCGTCATATTGGGTCGGCGCGCACCAATATGGCGAAAGTATCGAAACGCTGCTTTGGTTGATCACCTTCAGCATCTCACGAACTAGCAACTCGTGGCCGGTGACGCGGTTTGCGCAGTTTCTCTGTATCCGGTGTTCGCCCAATGACGTGGTGTGAGTGACAGCAATTTTTCCTGCCGTTTCATTTTTATCTGGGTTTGCGCAGATTTACCTTGTGAGTGTTTTTTAAAAACTGTAATTATTTTATATCATTGATTCTATTGATAAAATACATATCGGTAACTTTTAAAAGCTATAAAGAATTTATGGCGGGATATTTTTTTACAGTTTTAAAAAAACAGCTATGCTCACTAATAATCAGTTGCATTCTGATGTATTTCAGGAGTGGCGCATGGGGCAAATGGTCCTACGGGAAGGATTGGTTGTCGTAGCTAGGGGGCATGTAGCTATTGTTATCAAGTGCCTGCCCAATTTAAAAGTTGAAGTGCTTCTAAGGAAAAACAGTCAACAAGTGGTTGTAGATGTTGACGAAATTGAGTTTTTGCCCTCAATGGATGAGGATAATCTTAAACCCACCATAGTAGATGTATTGTCAAGCCAATCAATAGCGACTCTTGAAGAGTTGGAGTCCGCTCAGATACAGTTTGATTTAATAAAAAAGTACAGAGCAAGTGAGCTTAGCTTGAAGCAAGCTCTTAAGAGCGCGGGCATCTCAAATGGGACTTTTTATAGAAGCCTTAAACTGTTTGACGAAGAAGTAGGCCCTGCATCTCTTCTGAGAATGAAAAGAGGAAACAAAAAAGGCGCAAGAAGACTTTCTAAAGAGCTTGATGAAGTAATAGATCTAGCAATCAAAGAAAGTTATAAGGGTAAATCGGCAACTATAGCAGCTGTTTATCGAAAGGCAGAAGAGTTGTGCATTAGGCGCGACTTAACCCCGCCCTCAAGATCTGCAATATCTGCTCGGTTAAGAGATATACCTGAAAAAGAGAGGTATCTGAGAAAGCATGGGCATGAGTCGACAAGTCAAAAGTATAAAGCAAGGCCAGGCAAGAGGGAGGTCAATCAGCCTCTTGAGTTGGTTCAGATGGATCATACCAAAGTAGATGTAATATTAGTAGATCAAGTTACACGCCAGCCTATTGGTAGGCCATGGCTGACGGTTCTTATAGACGTTAAAACTAGAGTTATTCTTGGTTACTATCTGAGCCTTTATCCGCCGTCTAGTCTCTCAGTTGCATGCGCCGTTTCACATGCTGCGCTTCCTAAAAATCAATTTCTTAAGAGACTTGGATTAAGTCCAGATCTACATCCGTTTTATGGTGTTCCAAAGATCTTGCATATGGACAATGCAAGTGAATTTAAAACAGTTAAGTTCCAACGTGCATGCATACTGCATAAGATCGAGTTGCAGTGGCGACCAATTGGTGGAAAACATTATGGGGGGCATGTTGAGCGTTTAATAGGGACGCTAATGACTGACTATGTCCACTTTTTGCCCGGAACTACTCATTCAAACCCCGTAGTTCGTAGGGGCTATGACAGTGAAAATAACTCTGCATTGACTTTCAAAGATTTTTGTTTGTGGTTTGCTGGGCAAGTAGCTATTTATCATGGTCGTAAGCATAAAGGTCTAGGCCGTTCTCCTGCTTCTGAGTGGAGATTAAATTTTGTAGACTCTGATAATAAAATTATTCATCCTCCGATAATTTCAGATTCATGGAGGTTTCGCCTTGACTTCATGCCGGAAATAACTAGGAAAATCCAGCCTCAGGGTATAACGCTCAATAATAAGTGGTACTGGAGTCCTGGTTTGGCGCTACATATAGGTAGGGAAAGGGTTGTTGTTAAGTATGATCCGCATTCAATGGCTACAATATGGGCGTGGCTGGGTGATGAGTATATTCCACTATATTTCTCAAATTTAACGACCGGCGATTTTACCTATGAGGAACACAGGGCGTCCTTGATCTTAAGGAGAAAAGATGGCGTGACTCCAAATGGAGGGCTTGAGGATCCTGCATTGGTAGATGTAATTGAAGGGAGTGCACGGATTGTAAAGGGAGCGATAGAAAAAACTAAGCGTACAAGGAGAGTAATTGCCGCAAAGTTCGAGCATGAAACGAGCACTTGGAGTGCTAGCGATGTTAAACAGGCTACGTCATCAGATGGCTTGAATGAGAAAACGAGCAGGCCTGATTATTCTAAAAAGGCAGTTCCATACTCAAGGAGGTCTTGATGAGTTTATATGATCACCTGGCGAATAGTGCCATGGAGTTGGTCTGTCTATCTAGCGATTTGCGACTGGCAGCGATTCAACGAGATAGTTTTTACATTGATCATCCTCAGGCGAGCACAATTTTAAAGATAATTGAAAACGTGGTGGCTGTCCCTAGAAGGACGCAGGCGCCCTGCGTGATCGTTACAGGCGCACCTGGTGCTGGTAAGAGCTCAATTATCCAGCAGATAAGAAATTCTGAAGCGCTATCTAATCAGATTGCTTTTTTGGATATGGCTGCCAATCCCTTTAATTTAAAGTTTGGTGAATTGCTTGTTTCATCACTTGGTCTGCCTCATGGCCTTATTAAATTCGGGACAGCACGAAAGGCATCGCTTCCGGCAGAACTGGCTGAAGTGATAAAACTGAGAAAGATAAAGGCTCTTGTTATTGATGAGTTACATGATTCATTGCTGGTGTCGAGGCCAGAGCAGCTTAAGAATTTATCCATTCTAAAAGCGTTATCAAATCATGTTTATGGGTTATCAATAATAGGCTTTGGTGTTGATCTTGCTAGAAATGCTTTGAGTATCGATGAACAATTCTCTAGAAGATTTTACAGCGTTCGAATTGATGATTGGAGCGAGAGCGAATCGTTTAGATCTTTTCTAGCGGGAGTTGAGCAAAATATACCATTAAAAAAACCGTCAGGGCTTGATGGTCCGGATGTGATTTCATTCCTTTTGGAGAATACAGGTGGGCGAATGGATTCCATAATTAATTCAATTAAGTCCGCCGCGTGCTATGCGATAAAGTCGGGAGAGGAACGAATTACGATAGGCGCTTTGGAAAGGGCCATCTCAAAACCTTGGAGCTACTAGTGAGTCTTCTTGATTTATGCCCTGCTAGTTATGATGAATGCTTTTCGTCTTGGGTTTATAGATGCAAGATAAAGTTTCCTTGGGTGAAGTTTGTACTTGAAGATGACGGCGTAGATAAGGAGCATGGTGAATATCGAGAGGTTGAATATGAAGACCCTGATTTTGACGTCAACTCCGCTTTTGTCAAAAGTGTTGTATTGAAATTAGGTTTAGCAGCAAATGACTATTTGCCATTCTTTGAAATAAAGCCTGGCAAGGTTCTTCCATTTAAATATCGTCGATTTTATTGTTCGATATGTATGAAAGAGAATATAGAGCAAAATATTCTGCCGTGCTGGAGTAAGGAGTGGTGTTACTCTGTATCAACTTTCTGTTTGAAGCATAAGAAAAAGCTTTCGTTCGGTAGGTTTTTATATCCGCATATTGGTAGGGCCTGGCATGCATTTTCTGAAAGCACCAATGGCTCTTGTATCCCGCATGGCGGGAGTAGGCAATATGCGCTTTGGGAGGATGATGGTGTGCAAGAGTATATTTATCAGCTCTCATCTCAAGTGCTCGAGTGGTATTGGGCAGAAGAAAAAAATTTAAAATGGGAGGGCACTTGTAATGCTCGCGTCGAGTCTTTTGATCTTATTCTTCGGTTGCTGACGCAAGCCCCTTGCCCATTAAATTCAGGTGGGATTTCTTGGCTTTTTACATTTTCACATAAAATTAGACTCGGGCGTTATCGGAGAGATTACTCTTGGTTGCTAGAGAATGGCGTGAACGAGGTTGATATAAATCAAAGAGCTTGTGGGGTTATTTTAGCTGGCAAGATTCTTGGGGTGTTGGCTAAGGATCAGGTTGCACGCCTTAACCATATGGTTGGTGATTTGTTTCCTTACTTTGATCATAGTAGTCTTGAGCTGGGATTCGCTAGCGCTAATTATAGATCTATGGATGATTATAATTATCTTCTTTCTAGGTTTGATCAATTGCCATGCTCTTTTCAGGAAAATTTGCATGGTTTTATTGTAGGCTTGCAGCCAGAAGCGTAAGCGGTTTGAAATTAGGTGAATATTATTTCGATGTATGTTTGTCTGATTTAGTGCTAGCTTTGTTTATGAGTCGTGATGATTCTTGCGGGAAGATTGCTTGCTATTTTTTGAAAATCACTCTTCTCTGCTTTTGCTGATTTCTTCTGATTAATCAAATTTCTTTTAATTTCAGTAAGAGTCATAATCAGGGCTATGGATTAATATGTGAAGTCATAATTTATTTGTGTGGCAGTCCAGCATTGTCGACTTCTGCATTACTAGGCGCCTAGGAGGTTAATTTCGACTATTGATTGGCGAAGACGAAAGCCTATAGGCAATCTGATGGATTGCAATCATGTAGTGATAAATTATAGTGAGGCAGATTTTTGATTATTCTCACTGACGGTAACAAGCAGTAAATCCTTCACTTCCGCTTAGCGCGCCCTCTGTGTGGCGCTTCATGTGCTACCTTTATCATCTTTTTTCGCAATCTGCTTTTCGAGCGAATTGAGTTGTGAAGTTGCTTCGATAAGGCGGGCCTGCAGGTCTTGCATCTGCTGTATCTGGATAGCAGAGGCTTCGCCTAGACGCGATACCTCCCTTTGCAGTGTTTTACATTCCTGACCTAGGGCTTCATTCAAGTGTTCGGAGTAAGTCAGGGCGCTCTGCAATTCCTCAAGTGCCAGAGTTCTCTGTAACACTAACTTTTGCTGCTCATGTTGCTCCTTTTGTAAGTGTCGCGCTTCGGTCAGCAAGCGTTCATTGTCACGATTTAGCTGAGTAAGCTCATCCTGTTTGAGTATCAGCATTTGCCGAAGTTGGCGTATCTCGGCCTGAAGCTGGCTAGTTTGGGCTTCTTGGCGGCGTTGCTCCTGTTCACGCTGCACCTTATTTGCTTGGCGGTAATGCTCGAGGGCATCACGAGTATGCTGATGCATTTTTTCAAGCGACTTTATTCGCTCATCGCGTTCCCTAAGTCGAACTTCCAGATCCTGCCTAGATTGGGATATTTGGACGTTATCAGCTTCTACGGCTTGCCGCTGTTGCTGCTCTTGGATAATCAACTTCTGGCTCGCCTGCAGCTCTAGAGCCAAATCTGTGCACTTTAATTCCAGGTCTCGCATCTTGACTTCAAGTACGGCCGTTTGCTGCTGTACTGCCGCGCGCTCGCGTAGCAGCGCTTCATGGGCCTGGGCTACAGACTGCTGCGCTTCGGCTTTCAATTGCCCCAATAGCTGCTCGATCAGGCCGGTTAGCGGCGCGCTCAGCGCATCGCTGGAGATAGCCTGTTCGACGCTTTCCAGTTCTTTCAGATAGCGGTGGATGGTGGTCTTGGAGCCGGTATTGCCCAGCTCGATACGCACCGCATCGATACTGGGGTGGACACCACGGGTGAGGAGGGCGTTCCTGGCTTTCTGCACGATCGCTTTGTTGATGCCACCGCGGGCCATATTGGGACTCCTGACGATTTCGTTCTGTGGTACGTACCATGTATATACATAGCACTTTATCAAGAATTTCCCTTCAATATCATGCTTATTCTAAAATTGGGTAATCACGAATTATCAAGTGTCAGAGCGTTTTGGGTCATGATTTGTGTCCAAAGCCAGTACACCCAGGGGCGGCAGCGTGAATGACAAGGTAGAGCGCTATCTGCAGGCCGGCACACGGGCCAATACCCGGCGCAGCTATCAGCAGGCCATTGAGCATTTTGAGGTCAACTGGGGTGGCTTCCTGCCTGCCACCAGCGATGCTGTCGTTCGCTACCTGGTGGATCACGCCGGCACCTTGTCGAGTAATACGCTCAAGTTGCGCCTCGCAGCACTGGCTCAATGGCACGTCAGCCAGGGCTTCCCCGATCCCACCAAGACGCCGCTGGTACGGCAGGTATTGAAAGGCATCCGCACGCTGCATCCGCGCCAGGAGAAGCAAGCTGAACCCTTACAACTGCGTCAGCTTGAGCAATGCGTCGCTTGGCTGGAGCAGTCCGGCGAGCAAGCGCGAGCGGACCATGATTTGCCGCGCTTGATGCGGTGCTGGCGGGATCGTGCATTGCTGCTGATGGGCTTCTGGCGAGCCTTTCGCAGTGATGATCTTTGCCGCCTGCGGGTTGAGTTCATCCAGGTTCGGACCGGGGAGGGGATGGAGCTGTTTTTACCCAGCAGTAAAGGGGACCGTGATAGCCAAGGGCAGACCTTCCGTGCGCCGGCGTTAGCCAGGCTTTGTCCGGTACACGCCTATGTCGATTGGATCAGTGTGGCCGGGATCGCTCACGGCCCGGTGTTCCGCAGTATTGACCGTTGGGGACGGCTGGGTGACATCGGGTTGCACCCGAACAGCGTGATTCCTATATTACGATCAGTGCTGGCAGGCGCTGGGCTTCCCGCCGAACTTTATAGCAGCCACTCTCTACGCCGGGGCTTTGCGACCTGGGCTACCCGTAGTGGCTGGGATCTTAAAGCTCTAATGGCGCATGTCGGCTGGACAGATGGGCAATCTGCAATGCGTTACATTGAGAGCGTTGGAGTGTTCCCTGGGCAACTGAGTCCGGCGGCGGGGTTAGCTGGTGATACGGCGAGTCTGCCTGAGAAGCTCCAACCAGTGGGTCAGCGACAGGTGGGAGTACCGAGCCACTAGCGACTCAACCTATTGCTGCGCGTTAGCGGTGCTCCGTCATTCTGGTTAGGTGACTAGTGTCTCGCTAGTTCTGCTCTTAGCGCTGACTGAAGAAAGGGAGTATTATTCTCGCGCTTGCTCCGAGAATTAGTTGGCCCATGGCCTCCCCTTGGAGACACCCGAAGACCCGCCCATCAAAGGCGGGTTTTTCATTTTATGGCCCATAACGGCTATAAATGGACACTGCCCGGTCTTGATTAAGCGGATCTACATCGGCTTGGCAATTCTGGTCGTCCTGGGTGCGGCGTTGTTTTTCGCCCTGGTCTGGCGGCCGACCATCGCCCCCATCGCTCCGGGCTCGGTTGCGGGCTTCCCCGCCGAGCTGGTTGCCAAGGGTGAAGCCTTGGCCGGCGCAGGCTACTGCGCGACCTGCCACACGGTGAAGGGCGGACAGCCCTATGCCGGCGGCTATGGAATGCCTACCCCCTTCGGTGTCATCTATTCGACCAACATCACACCCGACCCGGATAGCGGAATCGGCCGCTGGTCCGAGGCGGCATTCATGCGTGCGATGCACGAAGGCGTCTCTCGCGATGGTTCGCATCTTTATCCCGCATTCCCCTACGACTACTTCACCAAGGTCGCCGACGAGGATGTGAGGGCACTCTATGCCTTCCTCATGACGCGTGAGCCGGTGAGCGCGCCGGCGCAGCGCAATACCCTGCCGTTCCCCTTCAACATCCGCGTCCTGCAAGCCGGCTGGAAGCTGCTGTTTATGGACCAGGGCCGCTATCGGCCGGTCGCCGGCAAGAGCGAAGCATGGAACCGCGGCGCCTATCTCGCCGAGGGCTTGAGCCATTGCGCCGCCTGCCACACGCCACGCAACGTGCTGGGCGCCGAGAAAGCCGCTGACGACAGCTACGCGGGCGCGATGATCGAAGGCTGGTTCGCGCCGGCACTGACGGCTGCCAATACCACACCGCTACCCTGGACCCAAGACGAGCTGTTCACCTACCTGCGCAGCGGAGCGACTGCCCTGCACGGCGTTGCCGCGGGCAAGATGTCGGACGTCGTGCACGACCTGGGCAGGCTTCCCGACGCCGATATCCAGGCAATATCCGTCTATTTTGCCGACCTCAACGGCTCCTCCGCACTGAAGACAGGCAGCGATGAAGCGCTGGCCAAAGCGCTGGCGACCTCCGCTCTCGGCAGCCGCCTGGAACCCGACGCCGGAGCCGTCCTGTACTGGGCAGCCTGCGGGTCATGCCACTACAACAGCGCAACGACGCCTCTCAGCGTGCGACCGGAGCTTGCCCTCAACAGTGCGCTCACCGCGGCCACCCCCGACACGTTCATCCATATCGTGATGGCTGGAATAGGTCTGGAAGAAGGCATCCCCAACGTGCTCATGCCGGCTTTCTCGCAGGCGCTGAACGATGGCGAAATCGCGAAGATTGCCGACTATCTGCGCCGAACACGCACCGAGCTGCCCGCCTGGGAGCAGCTGGAAGCGAGGGTGGCGGCAATCCGCAGGGAAAGTGCTGGCTCTGCTGACCTGAGCCCTTGATGGAAACGTTGTTCGGAGTCGCAAGATCATGACCAGATTCGAACTCAATGGTCGGGACGTCTCGGTCGAGGTGGCCGACGATACCCCGCTGCTTTGGGTGATCCGTGACGACCTCGGCCTGACCGGCACCAAATTCGGCTGCGGGATCGGCCTGTGCGGGGCCTGTACCCTGCACATCGATGGCCGCGCCATCCGCTCCTGCATCACCCCGCTGGGCGCCGTGGCTAATGCGCGGGTCACGACTATCGAGGGGCTCGATCCCAAAGGCCAACACCCGCTGCAGAAAGCCTGGATCGCGACGCAGGCGCCCCAATGCGGTTACTGCCAGTCGGGTCAGATCATGCAGGCGGCCACGCTGCTCAAGGACTTCCCTGATCCGAGCGACCAAGACATCGACGCCGTCATGAACGGTAGCCTGTGCCGCTGCATGGCCTATGTACGCATCCGCCAGGCGATCAAGCTCGCCGCGGCAGAGTTGAGAAGCGGCACAGTCCATGAAGGCACAGCCCATGAATAAGTTCGTGAATGACCCGCAGGAGGCGGGTGGCCAAGGGGTTGCGATCTCACGCCGTGGCTTCCTGATCGGCGCCACGAGCGCGGGCTTCACCCGGCGTTTTCCTGTTCCGGCCTTGGGCTTCTCGATCCCGCCGAAGCCATCGCCAGCCAGAACTTCGAGCCGACCCTCTGGTATCGCATCGATCATGACGGCCTCGTCACCGTCAACATCGCCAAGGCCGAGATGGGCCAGCATGTCGGCACCGCGCTGGCACGCATCGTCGCCGACGAGCTGGAGGCGGATTGGCAGTCGGTGCGCCTGAACTACGTCGACACCCATCCCAAATGGGGGCTGATGGTCACCGGCGGCAGCTGGTCCGTGTGGCAGAGCTTCGAGCCACTAAGCCAGGCTGGTGCCGCCGGCCGCATCGCCCTGATCGAGGAGGGCGCCAGGCTGCTCGGCGTTGCACCCGCTGCCTGCACCGCACGCAACAGCAGGGTCCAGGCCGGCAAGCGGTCGATCAGTTATGCCGAGATCGTCCAGCGCGGCGACCTCACCCGCAGCCTTACGGCGGATGAACTCAAACGAATCCCGCTCAAGAAACCGACCGAGCGACGGCTGATCGGCAAGGAAACCCTGGCCATCGATGTCCCCTCGAAGACCGACGGCAGCGCCCGCTATGGCATCGATGCGCGCGTCGAGGGCATGGTCCATGCCCGCCCGCTGCTGCCGCCCACACGCTACGGCGCCAAGGTGGTGTCCATCGACGATTCCGCCGCCAAAAGCGTGAAAGGCTACCTCAAGAGCATCGCCCTCGATGACCCCTCCGGCACGGTGCCAGGCTGGGTGATGGTGTATGCCGACTCCTTCACCGCCGCCAATAGTGCAGCTGAAAAAATGCAGGTGACCTGGGCTGCAGGCGACACGGCCAACGTGTCGGAGCAGGACCTGCTCGACCACGGCGCCAAACTGATCGACGATCCCGCGGTCGGCTCCCTGGTATGGCCCGATGAAGGTGTCGACGAAGCATTCGCCAAGGCGAAATCGACCTTGGAGCGTACCTACAGCACGGCGAGCGTCCTGCACTTCCAACTGGAACCGCTCAACGCACTGGCGTTCGAGAAGGACGGTATCTGGGAAATCCACACCGGCAACCAGTGGCAGTCGCTGATCCTGCCGGTACTGGCGAAGGCGCTCGGGGTCGGCCAGGACAAGATCATCATGCGCAGCTATCTGTTAGGCGGCGGCTTCGGGCGCAGGCTCAACGGCGACTATGCCGTGCCGGCGGCGCTGGCGGCCAAAGCCATCGGCAAGCCGGTGAAGATGCTCTGCACCCGCGCCGACGATGTGCGCTTCGACTCCATCCGTTCGCCCTCGATCCAACGCCTGCGCCTGGCCTTCGGCGAAGGCGGCAGCGTAATTGCCATGGAGCATCATGCCGCCGCTGGCTGGCCGACCCAGATCATGGTGCCGGACTTCATGCCCAAGGGCGCGAATGGCGTGCCTTACGACCCCTTCGCGATAGCCGGGGCCGACCACTGGTATTCGGTCGGCGCGCATCGGGTACGCGCCCTGTCCAACGACCTCGCCAACCGCACCTTCCGACCCGGTTGGTTGCGTTCGGTTGGGCCGGGCTGGACCAACTGGGCCCTGGAGTGCTTCATGGATGAGGCCGCCCACTCGGTCGATGCCGATCCGCTCGCCTTCCGCCTCGCCCTGCTCGATGGCAAAGGCAGGAACGCCGGTAGCGCACCCAATGCAGTCGGCGGCGCCACCCGTCAGGCCAAGGTGCTCAAGCGCGCAGCGGAAAAAACCAACTGGGGCGGCACACTGCCGGCAGACAGCGGGCTGGGCATCGCCACCACCTTCGGTCAGGAGCGCGGCATGCCGACCTGGCTCGCCTGCGTGGCCCGCGTGAAGGTTGATCGTGCCAGCGGCGTGGTGAAGCTGGAAAAACTCACCATCGTTGTCGACGCGGGCACCATTGTGCATCCCGATGGCGCTCTCGCGCAGATGGAGGGGGCCGCCCTCTGGGGCGTGAGCATGACGCTGCACGAAGGCACGCAGATCGAGAAAGGGGAGGTGAAGGACACCAATCTCGACACCTACACGCCGTTGCGGATGGGTGACGTCCCCGAGATGGAGATCGAATTCCTCCCGAGCACCGAAG
This sequence comes from Pseudomonas benzenivorans, assembly GCF_900100495.1. Taxonomy (GTDB): domain Bacteria; phylum Pseudomonadota; class Gammaproteobacteria; order Pseudomonadales; family Pseudomonadaceae; genus Aquipseudomonas; species Aquipseudomonas benzenivorans. Next base: position 562,170 of record NZ_FNCT01000001.1, on the reverse strand, counting down.
CCGCGGTCGGCCTGGGTGAGCCCGCTACCACAGTGGTCGGTCCCGCGATCGGCAATGCGATTTTCGCTGCCGTCGGCGCTCGACTTCGCCACCTGCCGATACGGCCCGCTGACGTCCTGCAATTGCTCAAAAAAACATCCTGAGCCGGGTCTACGGGCCACATGGGTAGAGTTACCGCATGCACCAAGGCCGGAGCCAGCTTAGGCCAGACTTCCTATAGCTGATGAGGTGTAGTTATGTTTGGCTTGGAGGCTGTCGACCTGGCCCGAATCCAGTTTGCGTTCACCATCTCATTCCACATTATCTTCCCGGCCATCACCATCGGCCTAGCCAGCTATCTGGCGGTGTTGGAAGGCCTGTGGCTGAAGACGCAGCAGGAGGTCTACCGCGACCTCTACCATTTCTGGTCGAAGATCTTCGCCGTCAACTTCGGCATGGGCGTGGTTTCCGGCCTGGTGATGGCCTATCAATTCGGCACCAACTGGAGTGCTTTCTCTGATTTTGCCGGCAGTATCACTGGCCCCTTGCTTACCTACGAGGTACTCATCGCCTTCTTCCTCGAGGCGGGCTTCCTCGGCGTCATGCTATTCGGCTGGAACCGCGTGGGGCCGGGACTGCACTTCTTCTCCACGCTGATGGTGGCTATCGGCACGCTGATCTCAGCCTTTTGGATTCTCGCCTCGAACAGCTGGATGCAGACCCCGCAAGGCTTCGAGATCATCGATGGGAGGGTGATTCCGGTGGACTGGTTCGCGGTGGTGTTCAACCCGTCATTCCTCTACCGGCTGGCGCATATGGCCACTGCGGCCTTTGTTGCCACTGCCTTCTTCGTCGGCGCCTCGGCGGCCTGGCACCTGCTGCGCGGGCGGGACAACCCGGCGATCCGCAAGATGCTCTCGATGGCCATGTGGATGGCCTTGATCGTTGCACCGATCCAGGCGGTCATCGGTGACTTCCATGGCCTCAATACCCTAAAACATCAGCCGGCGAAGATCGCCGCGATCGAGGGCCACTGGGAAAACGTCGGTGACGAGCCGACCCCGCTGATCCTGTTCGGCTGGCCGGACATGGGGCGCGAGGAAACCCGCTTCAAGCTGGAGATTCCCGCCCTCGGCAGCCTGATCCTGACCCACCGCCTGGATAAGCAGGTCCCGGCGCTGAAGGAATTCCCGCCGGAAGATCGACCCAACTCGAGCATCGTGTTCTGGTCGTTCCGGGTGATGGTCGGCCTGGGCATGCTGATGGTCCTCACCGGGATCTGGAGCCTGTGCTGCGGGTGCGCGGTGGGCCATCGCCCAGCGCTGGTTCAGCCTGCCCAATCTGTTCTGGTTCCTGCCGGTGCCGGTGTTGGTGCTGGTCTGTACCCTGGCCCTGCTGCGCGCGGTGAAGAACAACGCCCACTACTCGCCGTTCGTGCTCACCCTGGTGCTGATCTTCCTCGGCTACAGCGGCCTGGGCATCAGTCTGTGGCCGAACATCATCCCGCCCTCGATATCCATCTGGGCCGCCGCCGCGCCGCCGCAGAGCCAAGGCTTCGCACTGGTCGGCGCGCTGTTCATCATCCCCTTCATCCTGATGTACACCGCCTGGAGCTATTACGTGTTCCGGGGCAAGGTGACCCATGAGCATGGCTATCACTGAATAAAAACGCTCGCAGCCTGTGTCAAAAGCTTTCTTCAGGAGGCTGAAAGTGTCCCGTGAATCATAGGTTTCCGACGTTCTACCTGAACCCGAGAAAACCTATATTGGAGACGTGACACCTGGTCATCGGTACGTCGCAAGTTGCTCTGTTGAGTGTCGAGCTGAACAGACAAGCTTGGCCGCAGTGTGAAAAGCGCAGCGCTACTTCAGCAACGCTACTGATCTTTACGCCGTCAGAAGATGCCCAACAAGGGATTGTTGGCGTTGTGCCTGGGCGGTCACCTGCGCGGCGAAGTGCAAGGTATCGCGCAGTTGGTCAGAGCTCTGCAGGGCCAGTTCATGAATGGCATGCAGCTTATGGTTGATCTCTTCCGCCGCCAGGCTTTGTTGGTCGCTGGCACTGGCGATTTGCGCGCTCAGTTGGGTGATCGCGCCGATGGTGTCGAGAATGCTGACCAAGGCCGCGGCGGCGGCATCCACCTCGGTAACGCTGGACTGCGACTGGCTCTGGCCTTGCTCCATCGCCCGCACCACCTCGGAGGTTCCCTCGCGCAAGGCCTCGATCATGGCCTGAATCTCATCGGTGGAGGACTGGGTGCGCTGGGCCAGGGAGCGCACCTCATCGGCCACCACGGCGAAGCCGCGGCCATTCTCTCCGGCGCGCGCAGCCTCGATGGCAGCGTTCAGCGCGAGCAGGTTGGTCTGTTCGGCGATGCCGCGGATCACGTCCAAAATGCGTCCGATCGCCTGGCTTTGCTGAGTCAGGGTCGCCACCGCGCGGGCCGAGCTGTTCAGGGTTTCGGCCAGCAGACCGATGCTGTGATGGGCCAGGCCCACGCGCAGGCGCCCAGCATCGGCCAGCTGTTGCGCCTGCTGCGCCAACTCGGCGGCGTTGAGGGTGTTGCTCGCTACTTCCTGGATGGTCGCGGTGAATTCCTCCACGGCGGCGGAAATGCCGGCCAGGGCGTGTTGCTGTTCCTGGGAGGCGTCGTTGCTGGTGCCGATCAGGCTGGTGGCCTGGCCGGCATGTTCGGCGACCCGGCTGCTGCTGTCATGGATGCGCGCCACCATGGCGGACAATTTCACCTCGAGCAGGCGCATGGCGAGTTGTAACTGGCCGACCTCATCCACCCGTCCGGTGTAGATCAGCTGTTTGATCGGGTGCTGCACCAGGCGTTGGCTGCTATCCACCAACTCCCGGAAGGCTCGGCTCTGCCAGCGCAGCAGGGCCCAACACAGGGCGCCCGACAGTAGCAGGGTGAGCCCGCCAATTAGCGGCGCCTGCGCCAGGGCCAGCGTGATCAAGGGCAGGAAGGCCAGGCAGGCGCATAGGCTGAGGCGCTCAGCCAGTGCTGGGTTTGGCTTTCGCAGGGCTGCCGGTTGTTTGCCTTGCGCGCGCACGCGATAGACCTCGCTGGCGCGGGCAATGACGTCCGCCGTAGGGCGACGGTAAATCGCCTGATACTCCAGAACCTGGCCGTTGTCGAGGATGGGGCTGATATAGGCATCCACCCAGAACGCCTCGCCATCGGCTCGGCGGTTTTTCAGCATGCCCATCCAGGACTGGCCGCGGCCGAGGGTTTCCCAGAGGTCCTTGAAGGGGCCGCCGGGCATCTCGGCGTGACGCAGTCGCGCTATGGGCTGGCCCAGCAGTTGCGCCTCGCTGTAGCCGGCCAAGTGGCAAAAGCTTGAGCTGGCATAGGTAATGACGCCTTTGGCATCGGTCAGCACCAGAAGCAGATCCTGCGCCTGGGCCATTTCGCTCCGAGGGTTGTTCCGTGCCATCAATGCGAATCCTTGTGGGGTTACAGCGGCACATGGCCTGGCCCCGAGCGGCAGCGATTGACGTCGCCGTTGTGGATCAGGCCTTGCCGGTAGCGATTGAGGAACAAGGCCAACCCGAGGGTTGGCCTTGGAGGCGGGGTTTTAGTTACCGGTGGCGCGCATATGCTGCACGCTGAACATCTCCGGCGGGCTGAGGGTTGGGTCGACCTGGCCCTTGAAATGCCCGGAGGTGCAGTGCATGGCCTGGACGTCGATCATCGAGAAGCTGTCGTCCAGCGCCACCCCGGTGCCCTTGTTCTTCGGCAGGTGGTGGTCCGGGTGCGCCTTGCCGATGGTGAAGGTCTTCCACTGCGCGCCCTTGCGGTCGTAGGAGATGGTGCGCGACACGGCGAAAGTCTGCGCGTCCATGTAGTGCACGCGCTTGGAGAGGGGATGGCTGGCCTCAACCGGCACCGATTCCACCTCGTAGACCTTGCGCAGCTGCCAGGTGATGTTGGGGAAGCAACCGCCCTGGCCGCCGAAGGCCACCATCTGATAGCCGTCGCTGTCCTTGTGGGTTTCGCTGTCCAGCGCGAGGTCGTTGTGGTTGTAGAAGGGCATGAGCATGAAACGGGTGCCCTTGTAGGTCCACTTCATGTCGGAGATGCGCCCGTTGTAGCCCTCGAAGTCCTCGATCATCAGGTCGGAGCCGAGGAAGGCGTCGGTCACCTGGCCGGTGGCCAGACGGCGCACGCGGCGTTGGAAGCCCAGGTACAACCAGGAGTTGTCGCGCTTGAGGTCGTCCTCGGCGCGATGGATCAGCAGCTGGGTGTTGCGCACGTCATAGGGCTCCTGCACCTTGACGTAGATGCCGCGGAACAGCTGCGAGGGGTTCGGGGTGATGGCCGGTTTCGGATCCTGGTCGACCCGGCGGGTGAAGTTGAGGAAGTGGAAGTCGAACTTGATGGTGCGCTCGACCTTGCCGGAGTTCATATCGCGGAATTTCCAGTAGAACGGCGAGACGGCGGCGCTGTCGCCCCAGTTGTAGCCGTACTTGAAATTCCAGGCGAGCTTCTCACCCGCACGTGGGTCGCTGGCATCCGGCTCTTGAGGGAAGGGCCGGCCGGCCACGGCGCCGCTGATCTCGCCGGGCTTGGCGCCCAGCTGGACCTTGTCCATGTGCTGGCGGGTGGCTTCGATGTAGCTGGCAGGGAGGTCGAAGGAGGTGGTTTCACCGACCTTCAGCTCCGCCCAACCTTTCTCGATGAAGTCGTAGAAGGCCGGGTCGAGAATCTCCTTGAACTGGGCGACGTTGCCCTTGTTGATGGTCATGCCGGCGCTCAAACCGTTGAAGCTGGGCTTCTCGGTTTTATAGGGCTGGAAGGCTTTGTCGATCACCGCCTCGTCGGCAGCCAGCGCGCCGCCGGCTGTGGTGGCAGCAGCCAGGGCCAGGCTCAGGGCGGCAAGGCGGAGGGTTGTCTTGTTATTCATATCTGTTCCTCGTGGTTGATCAGAAGCTGTAACGCAGGCTGATTTGCAGTTCGTCTTCCTTCTGCGCCATACCGATGGGGCCGGCGCGGAAGCGGCCGAGCGGCTCGTAGCCGGATAGGCCGGCACTCACCCCGGCAGGCAGGCCAAAGCTGGTGAAGGGGTCCCAGGGGTTGCAGCTACGGCAGTCGTCGACCTCGCGAGCACCACGGCCGACCTTGAAGTTGGCGCCGGCGATGATCTTCAGGTTGTCGCTGAACAGGTACGCCACGCTCGGCGCGATGGCCGTGGCATGGGCCTTGAGGTCGTGGGCCACTAGCACCTGCGGGCTCAGCCGGTTGTTCATCCACCAGCCCTGGACCAGCAGGGTGCCGGTCCAGTTCTGCTCCCAGTCCGGCATGCCGGCCTTGCCCAGTGGGCGATCCTCAAGCTGGTGCTCGTGGATGTGCTGGCCGAACAACTGGCCGGAGAAGAGGAAGGCGCGGCCGGGGTTGAGGAAGGGGATGAAGATGTTCTTGTCCGCACCGATCACGTAACGGGTGACGTCGGACTCGGAGAACAGCCGTGATTGCAGGGTGTTGGCAAACTCCTCGCCCTCGGTGTGCGCGACTTCGAAGCGGAACACCGTGTCGATCGCTTGCGAGTAGTAGTCCATCGAACCGCCGATCAGGTTGACCCGCGGGAAATGGATATCGAAGGCGGGCATCCCTGGTCGCTCATCGCACCTCCTCAATGGGTCTCGGGTGAGGCCTGGAGGGCAATGCAGCTGGGGCGACTCAATTACACCTTGGTATAGCTCCATGCACCTTTTCGACAAGTTCGCAACCAAGTTACGCGACGCATACTCCAGTCAAGGTTTCAGTGGTCCCTGATGGGCTGCGTTGTGTGAACCGGGCCGGCCGGCCTGATAGTACCGGCCTGACAATAAGAGAGGAGACTGACATGGCTGTATTGAATCGGACGGACTGGTACGACGTCGCCAGAACAACTAATTGGACGCCGAAATATGTCACGGAGGACGAGCTGTTTCCGCCGGAGCTGAGCGGCAGCTTCGATATCCCCATGGAGAAATGGGAGGCCTATGACGAGCCCTACAAGCAGACCTATCCCGAATACGTCAAGGTGCAGCGGGAAAAGGATGCGGGTGTCTACTCGGTCAAGGCGGCCCTCGAGCGCAGCAAGATGTTCGAGAACGCCGATCCGGGCTGGCAATCGGTATTGAAATTGCACTTCGGAGCCATCCCCCGCGGCGAATATGCCGCGTCCACCGCCGAGGCGCGGATGATGCGCTTCTCCAAGGCACCGGGTATGCGCAACATGGCGACGCTGGGTAGCATGGATGAAATTCGGCACGCGCAACTGCAGCTCTATTTTCCGCACGAGCATGTCTCGAAGGACCGTCAGTTCGACTGGGCGCACAAGGCATTCGACACCAACGAATGGGCCGCGATCGCGTCACGCCACTTCTTCGACGACATCATGATGGCGCGCGATGCCATCAGTGTCGGCATCATGCTCACCTTCGGGTTCGAGACCGGTTTCACCAACATGCAGTTCCTCGGGCTGGCGGCGGACGCCGCCGAGGCGGGGGACTTCACCTTCTCCAGCCTGATCTCCAGCATCCAGACCGACGAATCGCGCCACGCTCAGATCGGCGGGCCTACGCTGCAGATCCTGATCGAAAACGGCAGGAAGGAAGAGGCCCAGAAGAAGGTGGACATCGCGTTCTGGCGCGCGTGGAGGCTGTTCTCGGTACTGACCGGCCCGATCATGGACTACTACACGCCGCTGGAGCACCGCAAGCAGTCGTTCAAGGAATTCATGCAGGAGTGGATCGTCGAGCAGTTCGAGCGTTCCATTCTCGATCTGGGGCTGGACAAGCCCTGGTATTGGGACATCTTCCTGGAGCAACTGGACCAGCAACATCACGGCATGCATCTGGGCGTCTGGTACTGGCGACCCACCGTCTGGTGGAACCCGACAGCCGGCGTTACGCCCGAAGAGCGCGACTGGCTCGAAGAAAAATACCCGGGTTGGAACGACACCTGGGGCCACTGTTGGGATGTGATCATCGACAACCTGGTGGAAGGCCGGACCGAACTCACCCTGCCGGAAACCCTGCCGATCGTATGCAACATGTGCAACCTCCCGGTCAACTACACGCCAGGCAACGGCTGGAATGTCCAGGATTATTCGCTCGAATACAACGGACGCCTGTATCACTTCGGCTCGGAGCCGGATCGCTGGATCTTCGAGCAGGAACCCGAACGCTATGCGGGTCACATGACCCTGGTGGACCGCTTCCTGGCCGGATTGGTCCAGCCAATGGACCTGGGTGGCGCCCTGGCCTATATGGACCTCGCGCCGGGCGAGAGCGGTGACGATGCACATGGCTATTCCTGGGTCGAGGTCTACAAGCAGCTGCGCATGAAAAAAGCGAGTTGATTACGGCGCCGAGGGACCCGTGGGGACGGGGCGATTACCTCGTTCCCCATCGAGAAATTCAACCAACTGGAGGATGGACAATGGCTCTGTTTCCTTTGATTTCCAATTTTGAAGGCGATTTCGTGTTGCAACTGGTGCCGGTGGATACCGAAAACACCATGGACGAGGTAGCCGCTGCTGCTGCCCATCACTCGGTGGGGCGGCGCGTGAAGCCCCGGCCGGGGCACGTGATTCGCGTGCGTAAGCAGGGTAGCGAGGAACTGATCCCACGGACGGCCAAGATCTCCGAGGCTGGGATCAAGCCCATGGAGTGTCTCGAATTCGTCTGGGAAGCCCCCAAGCATTGACCACGGGCGTTCCTGCGGCAGAAGAGGTGTTGTCGAGAAGGAGTGAGGTTTATGGCATTCAAGAAAGTGTGTTCCCTCGATGATCTGTGGGAGGGGGAGATGGAATCGTTCGAGGTCGACGGGCAGGAAGTGCTGCTTATCTGGCCTGAGGGCGGAGAACTCAAGTCGTTTCAGGGGAGTTGTCCGCATCAGGACATACCCCTGGTGGAGGGCAAGTTCGACGGCAAGGTACTGATCTGCCGGGCGCATCTGTGGCAGTTCGACGCCTGCTCCGGCAAGAGTATCAATCCCGGGGACTGCGCCCTGGCGCAATATCCGGTGAAGATCGAAGGGGACGATGTGTTCGTCGATGCCGATGGCATTCAGCCCCTCTTCGCCCACTCCTGATAAATGCCCGAACACCTCCGCGTCGACACGATGCGGTCATGCAGAAATTACTGGCAGGAGGGTACTGGAATGGGTTTGCGAGTTTGGCTGGCGCGGCTGTATTCCGGCTCGCGTGGAACGGCCGCAGCTGTTGCGATGATGGGGCAGGGAGGCGTTGCGTCAGCAGTGAAATCAACGCATGAAAAGAAGGAGACAACTATGACTAGCAATACAGAGGTTGGTGCCGAGTATCTCAACAACCGGGTGGGCCCGGTGATGCGCGCCGGAGAGCTGGCCGAGGCGGTGGCGGAGGCCGCGCGCGAAGACAACCCGGGCAAGGAAATTCGCGTGGATGACAAGCGTGCTTATCTGCGGATCGATACCGACGACGAGATGATCATCCGGCGCACGACGATCGAGCAGGCGCTGGGTCGCCCGTTCAACATGCCGGAATTGGAAATCGACCTGAGCTCCTTCTCCGGACGGATCCAAACCAACCCGGACTACGTCCGCTTTTATTTCGCAAAGCGCGTCTGAGCGCCACGCTATTTAGATTAGGAGAAAGTCATGTCAGAAGTACAAGTTCTGAAGCCCCTGAAGACCTGGAGCCACCTCGCGGCCCGCCGTCGTAAACCCAGCGAATACGAGATCGTCACCACCAATCTGCACTACAGCACTCGGGACACGAATGCACCCTGGGAGCTCGATCCGGAGCTGTTCATGAACCGGTGGTACAAGCAGTACCGCAACGACAGCCCGCTCAAGCACGACGACTGGAACGCGTTCCGCGACCCGGAGGAAATCGTCTATCGCACCTACAACTTGATGCAGGACGGTCAGGAGTCCTACGTCTACGGGCTCTTCGATCAGTTCAACGCTCGGGAGCACGACAAGTCTCTGGAGAAAACCTGGGCGGGAACCCTGGCCCGGATCTATACCCCCGCGCGATATTTGTTCCATACGCTGCAGATGGGATCCGCCTATGTCGGGCAGATGGCCCCGGCGAGCACCATCACCAATTGCACCTATTTCCAGATGGCCGATTCGCTGCGCTGGCTGAGCCACACCGCTTACCGCACGAAGGAAATGTCACTGACGTTCGAGGACAAGGGGTTCGGGCGCACCGAGCGCGCGTATTGGGAGACCGAACCTGTGTGGCAGGGCTTCCGTGAACTCATGGAAAAAGTGCTGGTGACTTGGGACTGGGCGGAAGCTTTCGTGGCGCTCAACCTGGTGGCCAAGCCTGCGGTGGAAGAAAGCGTGCTGCGCAAGCTCGGCGAATCTGCTCGCCACAATGGCGACATCTTGCTTGGGCTGTTGACTGATGCGCAGCTGCTTGACGCGGCACGCCACCGTCGGTGGGCGACGGCGCTGGTCAAGATGGCGCTGGAGAAAGACGACAACCGCGAGGTCATCAAGGGCTGGATCGCGAAGTGGGAGCCGCTCGCCGACAAGGCTATCGAGGCCTACTGCGGGGCGCTTGACGACGTGCCTGGGGCAGCCGAGGCGGCCATCCGGGCGACGCGTGAGTTTCGCAGCGGGCTCGGCCTGTAATCGATGCGCGGGGCTCTGTCCCTTCATGGGGGCTTCCAGCTGATCCGGGAGCCGTCGTACAGTTGTGCCCCGCAGAACCACCTGGAGTTTGAACGGTTCAGGCGTTGGGCGAGACGGAAATGAAGCCATGAAAGACTTTACGATACACATTCACGGTTCGGGAGAGGATGAGTCCTTCCGCCATCGTGAGGGTGACCGATCGCTCTTGCGGTCGGCGCTCCAGGCCGGTGTCGGGTTCCCGTATGAGTGCCATTCGGGGGGCTGCGGAAGTTGCCGCTTCGAGTTGTTGGAGGGGGAAGTTGATGTGTTGTGGCCGCAGGCCCCCGGCCTTACCGACCGTGACCGACGCCGCAACCGCTATCTAGCCTGTCAGTGTGTCACCAAGACCGACCTCCGGATCAAGGTAAGCGCCGCTGCGGAATATCGCCCCAAGGTACAGCCCCGCGTCTTTCGTGCAAGGTTTGTCGAGGCGTTAGCGGTGACGCATGACATCTTGGAGTTCCGGTTCGTCGGTGATGGCCCGGCCGAGTTCTTGCCCGGGCAGTTCGCGCTGATGCAACTGCCCGGCGTGGAGGGTTCGCGTGCTTATTCGATGTCCAACACACCGAACCCACAGGGCGAATGGCATTTCCAGATCCGGCGGGTGCCCAATGGCAAAGGTAGTACCTACCTGGCAGAGCATCTCAAACCGGGGGATTCCGTCGAGGTTGAGGGCCCCTATGGCCTTGCCTATTTGAGAACCGACAGTCCGCGGGACATCGTCTGCGTGGCGGGAGGCTCGGGGCTCGCGCCTGTGGTGTCGATCGCGCGTGGAGCTGCCGAGGCTGGGATGTTTGGCAGCCGCCAACTGCACTTCTTCTACGGTGGGAGAACACCACGCGACATATGCGGTGAGAAATTCCTCCGCGAGTTGCCGGGTTACGGTGAAAGCATCCATTACTACCCCGTCGTCTCTTTGCCGGAAGGGGATACCGCTTCAGTCTGGAAGGGAGAGGTTGGCTTCGTGCATGAGCTTGTTCGCCAGACCCTGGCCGATAGCATCAAGGATTTCGAGTTCTATTTTGCCGGCCCCCCACCCATGTCCCAAGCCTTGCAGGAGATGTTGATGGTCGGACATCAGGTGCCGTTCGAGCAGATTCACTACGACCGGTTCTTCTGAGAGGCGGCCCGTCCAAGACCAACCCTAAAAGTAACAAGGAGAAAAATATGAAGGCAGCCGTCTATTACGGACCGCAGGACATCCGCTGCACCCAGGTACCTGATGCTGCGATCAAGGCCGATCACGAAATGCTGGTGAGAGTAGTCGCCACCTCCCTTTGCGGTTCGGACCTGCACCTGTATCGCGGAGCGCTGGACCCCATCATGGAGAAGGGAAAATCCCAGACCGGCCATGAACTCGTCGGAGAAGTGGTGCAGGTGGGCAGGGCAGTCGGGCGGTTCAAGCCCGGCGACCGAGTCAGCATGGCCTATTCGGCCTCCTGCGGTCACTGCTATATGTGCGAGGTGGGTCAAACGGCGCATTGCGAGACCACGCACAATGCCGTTTATGGCTTTGGGCTTCCCTTCGGCAATCTGAACGGCACCCACGCCGAGGCGCTAGTGCTCCCCTACGCCGATACGCACACAATCAAGGTGCCCAGGGAGATTCCCGACGAGGCGGCACTCACGCTGTCTTGCAACCTGCCTACGGCGGTGATCGCCAATCGCCTCGCGGATATTCAGCCCGGGGAAACCGTGGCGCTGGTGGGCTGCGGTCCGACGGGGTTGATGACCCTCGACATCGCCATGCAGCGCGCCCAAGGCCGGGTGGTCGCGCTGGACAAGATCACCCACCGCCTGGAATACGCCCGCAAGCAGGGTGCGGTCGCGATCAATGCAAGCGAGGAAGGTTGGAAGGATAAGGCCCTCGCCGAAACGGGCGGCCGCGGCTTCGACAAGGTGATCGAAGTGGTTGGCTATCCCGAAGCCTTGCAGATGTGCCTCGACCTGGTACGCCCCGGCGGGACGGTGGCTGCTATCGGCGTGTTCTGCGACGACAAGTTCAACCTCAATCTGGCTGATGTGTTTCTACGCAACATCACGCTGCACATGAATGGTTTCGCCAACGCTCAGCCTTACATGTGGGAAGCCTTGAGGATGATGGAGACTGGAGTGGTGAATCCGGCAACCCTGTTCTCGCATCAGTTCAAGCTGGATCAAGTGGACGACGCGTTCAAGACATTCCACGAGAAAACGGATGGTGCCATGAAGATGCTGATCCGGCCTTGAATACGGCTCTTGGGGTAGCGATAGGGTGCGCCTGCCGCGCAGGCGAGTATTGGCAGTCGTATTTCTGGAGAACTTGAGCAGCGCGCTGGTGACCGACGACCGTGCCCGCCGGAGCCATGAGGTGGGCATCTCTACCAGGAAGCGTTTGCGAGCATGTTCCCGCCGCCGCGCCAACGCGGGATGGACATGCTGGCGAGTGACGAGTCGGACATTCAACAGCAAGGAGACCTTGATTGCCCAGGGGCGAGAGGATCGCGTGATTCTCCTCTCGAGTTCTTATCGCCTGTTTGAGCTGATTGATCGCGTCCCGTCGTATGTCTTCGGTCACTGCGGCCATTGGACGAAAACCAGCATGCCGCGACCTTCAATCGCCTGGTGAGTTTTTTTATTGCCGAGTAGTGACTCGGCTTGTCACCGGAGAAACCAGCGCCGCGTGGCAGTTTGCGGCGGCCCCGCGTAGGGCTGCAATTTGTAGCATGACCCAAAGGAGAAGCAACGATGAAGCTTTACTACAGCCCGGGAGCCTGTTCCCTGTCCCCTCATATCGTCCTCAATGAGGGGGGATTTTCCTTCGAGACGGAAAAGGTCGACCTCGCCACCAAGAAGACCGAAAGCGGTGGCGATTTTACCGCCATCAACCCGAATGGCTACGTGCCAGCATTGGTACTGAAGGACGGTGAGGTACTGACCGAAGGGTTGGCCATCATCCAGTACCTGGCCGACCGCGTGCCGGAGAAGAAACTCGCGCCGCCCGCTGACACGATGGAGCGTTACCGGCTGCAGGAATGGCTCAACTTCATTTCCACCGAGCTGCACAAAACGTTTGCCCCACTATTCAATCCGAAGGCGCCGGAGGATTGGAAAACGCAGATGAAGGACATGCTTGCCCGACGCTTTGACTACGTGTCGAAGAAACTCGATGGCAAACAGTACCTGATGGGCGACACCTTCACGTCAGCTGATGCCTACCTGTTTACCGTCCTAGGTTGGGGACAGTGGGTAGCGGTTGATCTTTCACCTTGGCCTGTGCTGACCAGCTATGTCAGCCGCGTTGCTGCCCGGCCGGCCGTGCACGCAACGTTGAAAGCAGAGGGGCTGGTTAGCTGACGGATTTCAGTGCACGCCTTCTGTGAGGGCGAAGCCCCGCAAGTTAGACCTGTGGCGACGTAGAGGAAAAATATGGTTGGACACGGTTGTGGGCGTGGCAGTTTGCGCCCACAGCCGTGTCCACAAAGATAAACCTATCTGTGTAGATTCAGACTCGCTCACCGTAGAAATTTATCCGTTAACTAAAGTATCCATTTGATCATTACCGGATACGCGTTTTGCGCACTTAGCGAGAGGCCACATTTTAACAATGAGGGAAATCATGAAGATATTGATCGTATTGACATCCCATGACAGGTTGGGTGACACCGGCAAGAAAACAGGCTTCTGGTTGGAGGAGTTTGCAGCACCCTATTATGTCCTCAAGGATGCTGGCGCGGAAATCACGCTAGCCTCCCCGAAAGGTGGGCACCCCCCACTCGACCCGAAGAGCGAAGAGCCGGACTTTCAAACTGCAGCAACCGCTCGTTTCAAGCAGGACAAAGAAACACAGGCGGCCCTTGCCAACACCTCGAGGCTTTCAGCCATCAGAGCGGATGAGTACGACGCAGTTTTCTATCCCGGTGGGCACGGGCCGCTGTGGGACCTGTCTGGGGATGCCGACTCGGTCGCGCTGATCGAGGCAATGTATGCCGCCGGCAAACCGGTTTCCGCGGTCTGTCATGCGCCTGGCGTGTTGCGGTATGCCCGCAAACCGGATGGGAGCCCGATAGTCCAAGGCAAACGGGTGACCGGTTTCTCCAATAGCGAAGAGGCCGCAGTCCAATTGACTAATGTCGTGCCATTCCTGGTAGAGGACGAGTTGAAAAAACACGGCGGTGACTATTCCAAAGGACCCGACTGGCTCCCCTTTGCTGTAGTGGACGGAAATCTTGTTACCGGCCAGAACCCTGCCTCATCGGAGGAAGTCGCACATGAAGTGTTGAAAATGCTGCGATGATCTCTGGCGGTTCAAACTTGACAGTCTGGCCTGTGCCTTTCTCCGCCCTCGAAGGAGTTGCGCATCCGGCGACGGCGCTCCAATGAATGTGCAATTCCTCCAAAGGATTATCAGCTGACTTTTTGTTAATCACTTACAAATATAAGAAAGGGAGACATATAAAAATGAAAACACTCAGCACTATCTCCGCTGCCGTCCTGGCTATCACATCGCAAATGGTCCACGCCACCGACGTTTTTCGATTGGAAGGCTACGGACCGATCTCCCGGGCCATGGGCGGAGCTGCAACGGCATTCGATGTCGGCGCGGCCGGCATGATGACCAATCCAGCAACGCTGTCATTGATGGCCCAAGGCTCCGAACTTCACTTAGGGTTGGATGTCGTGAATACCGACATCGACACGAAAAACCTGGCTACGGGAGAAAATGCTTCGTCCAATAACCACTCCAAGAACCGAGGGCCCTATCTGGCCCCCCAGGCGGCTTATACCTACCACAATGGCCCCCTGGCGCTCGGGGTCGGCGCCTTTGCCCAGGGGGGGCTGGGAACGGAATATGGCACAGACAGTTTTCTTTCTCGTGCCACCGGCGGCTTGGATACTGGGCTCGAGAACTCGAGCCGGCTCTTAGTATTAAACGTTCCCTTCGCAGCCAGTTACGAAGTCAACGACAAACTGACGGTGGGCGCCAGTCTCGATGTCATGTGGCAGGGTTTGAACCTCGAGCTGTTGCTTGGCGCAGATCAGGTTGGCTCGCTGATCGGCTCTGGGAGGGTGAGCGGAAGCCTGGTACCTGTGCTCGGTGGCTTGCCTGATTTGCGCGGCGCACACTTCAGCCTGACCAAGAACCAGCCCCTGGCCAGTGGCGTTGACGCCTGGGGTTTGGGGGGGCGTATCGGGATGATCTACAAGATGTCGAATGACACCATCCTGGGGGCCGCCTATACGATTGAAAGCCAAATGAACGACATGGAAGGGCGGGCTACCCTCACTGCGATCGATGGGGTCGCGGGACAGATCCCTCTCGACGGCGATATCAAGATCCGCGATTTCCAGATGCCCGCCAAGCTAGATCTCGGCTTGAGCCACCGCTTCAACGATCAGTGGATGATGACGGTCGATGTCTCACGAGTGTTCTGGAAACATGCAATGAAAGACATTGACGTTGGCTTCGTGTCAGATGGCGGGGCTAACATCGATATCCTGCTCCCGCAAAACTACAAGGATCAGACCATCTTGTCAGCCGGCGTAGCCTATCGGACTGGCAACTGGACGTTGCGTGGCGGTGCGCGCATCGCCGACCAGGCGTTACGCTCCGACCTGTTGTTCGGCGTTATTCCCGCCATTCCCAAGAAGCACGCCTCGTTGGGTTTTTCCTACGATTTCTCGAAGGAGAGCAGCGTTCATTTCGCCTACTCCCACGCCTTCAAGGAGTCGATGGACAACTCGACCCTGCCGGACACCTCAGCCCCCATTCGAACCAGCCACTCGCAAGACAACTGGACCATCGCCTATACCCACAGGTTCTGAATAGGGTCTCGTCTGTTGTTTTGGCGAGGAGAACACCCCTCGCCTTCTTTACCGGACAAGGGCGTATTGGTGGATCTTCTCAAGGTGATCAGCGCGGTCAGCAACAGGAGCATCGATTATCAGGTCGTGTCCTTTGCCCGTTCGATGAGCCACGTCGAGGGCAGGAAGGTGGATTCCCATATGCCGCTGATCAAGCCGCTCGACATGTCACAGGCGAATTTCAGCCTGTCGAACAACCATCTTTAACGTCAATTTCGTCCTCTATCAGGCCGTTGAAAAAAGCCAGGGCCCGCGCGGCTCTGGCAAAATGGCGGCCATCCTCTTCTGCCGAAGCCAGCCCAAGCCAATGCGTGGACTCGACCTCAAACAAAACGAGCTGTTCAGCTACACGACGCTAGAGCAGCGCATTCCGAACGATCACCCGCTGCGTCCCCTGCGCGAGTTGGTCGATACCGTCCTGACCTCGATGGACCAGGACTTCGACGGGCTGTACTCCACCCTGCTGCGCGCCTCGATTGCGCCGGAGCGCCTGCTGCGTGCTGCGTTGCTCCAGGTGATCTACACCATTCGCTCCGAGCGGCAGTTGGTCGAGCAGATTGATTTCAACCTGTTGTTTCGCTGGGTCGTCGGCTTGTCGATGGACGAGCGCATGTGGGATCACTCGACCTTCAGCCAGAACCGCGACCGGCTGTTCAATCAGGATGTAGCGCGCCTGTTCTTTCAGTGTTGGCGCTGATGGAAAATTGACCCACCCTGCCGATTGAAATTTGACCCAGGGCGGATTGCTGATTTTGTTACCAGCAACTGTGGATAAGTCTACCAGCGCAGCTGCTGTTGCCCCCACTCCTTCGCTAGCCCAGTTCAGTTGTTTAAGACCTGCCACACGCAGCATGTAGCAGGCCGTCGTCGCCATGAAATCAGAACGGCTCATCGTCCTCCGGTTCTTGGCCGCCCTTACGCTTTCGCTCCCGTGATTTGATCTTGGCCTGGGCCGCCAAGCTACTGTGTTGCAGGCGATAGGACTCGTTACCGGTTTCGACGATGTGGCAGTGGTGGGTCAGCCGATCCAGCAGGGCGGTGGTCATCTTGGCGTCGCCGAACACGCTCGACCATTCGGCGAAGCTCAGGTTGGTGGTGATCACCACGCTGGTGTGTTCGTACAGCTTGGACAGCAGGTGAAACAGCAACGCACCGCCAGCCTGGCTGAACGGCAGATAACCCAGTTCGTCGAGGATGACCAGATCCATGCGCAGCAGTGCCTGGGCGATCCGCCCGGCTTTGCCGTCGTGTTTTTCGCGCTCCAGCAGATTGACCAGATCGACCGTGGAGTAGAAGCGCACGCGCTTACCGTGCCGGGTGATGCCGGACACGGCCAGCGCGGTGGCTAGGTGGGTTTTACCGGTGCCTGGCCCACCGATCAGCACCACGTTCTGCGCGGTGTCGGTAAAGCTCAGATTGGCCAGCTCGCTGATCAAGCGAGCGTCGGCGCTGGAGGCGCTGAAGTCGAAGCCGGCCAGATCGCGGTGCATCGGCAGCTTGGCCATGTTCATCTGGTGGCTCACCGAGCGCATGGCGCGATCTGTGTGCTCTTGTTCCAGCAGGTGTTCGAGCAGCCACTTGGACGAGGCTGTGTTCGACTCACCCTGTGCAGTTAACTCCGCCCAGGCCGTGGCCATGCCGTGCAGGCGCAGCTCCTTGAGTTCCGCCATCAAATCACGCATGACCGACCTCCTCGGCCTGGCCACGCAGGCGGTCGTAGCGCGCCGTGTTAGCGACGGGGGCTTCCTTGAGCGACAAGTGGGTTTCGACGCTGGGTGGTGGTTCGGATGCAGTCAGCCGTGCCACGACATTGAGGATGTGTTCGGCGCTCAGGCTGCCGCTCTCCAGTACCAGCTCAACGGCTACCAGCACGGCATCGAGTCCGGCGACCGGTACGGCAGCCAGGACTTGCGCCATGATCCGGTCACCGCCGGCATGACGCCCCAGACCGTGCTTAAGCTGACGCAGCGGCGCTGGCAGATCAGCAAAGGGCGCTCCGTTGCGCAGCGCACCGGGCTTGCGTTCGATCAGCGGGAGGTAGTGCTGCCAGTCATAGCTGACCTGGTCGCGATCCAGCAAGCGGACATGGCTGGCAATCAGCGCATCATCGGCCACCATCTCGATTCGCGTCGGATACAAACGGCTGCTGACCCACTTACCCGCGTACTCACATGGCACCGAGTAGCGGTTGCGCCCGACGCTGACCAGGCAGGTGCTGGAGACCCGCGCAGGCCGCTCGACGTAACCGTCGAATGGCGCTGGCACAGGCATCAGTTCAGCGCGCTCCAACTCCAGCACTTCGGCTACACTCAGCCCGCTGTATTGAGGGTGCGTCAGCTCGTTCCAAAGCGCGCGGCAGCGCTGGCCCAGCCAGGCATTGAGTTCCTCGAAGGAGTGAAAATGACAGTCCTGGGCGTCTAGCCAGATGCGCCTACGGCTGTCTTGCACGTTCTTTTCAACGATGCCCTTTTCCCAACCAGCGGCGACGTTGCAGAAGTCCGGATCGAACAGGTAATGCGCGCACATCACCGCAAAGCGCGCATTCACCGCCCGGCCTTTGCCCTTATTGACCTTGTCGACGGCCGTCTTCATGTTGTCGTAGATGCCCCGGCGCGGCACGCCGCCCAAGGAGCCGAACGAGCGTGTATGGGCGTCAAATAACATCTCATGGCCCTGGCTCGGATACGCCACAAGCCAGAACGCACGGCTGGCACACAGCTTCAGATGTGCCACCTGCATACGCCGGTAAATGCCGCCGACCAGCAAGCCTTCCTCGCTCCAGTCAAACTGAAACGCCTCGCCAAGAGCAAAGGTCAGCGGCACAAAGGCCTGCGACGCCTTGCCCTGTCCCCCTCGCCAGGCACGGATAAACGCGGTGAGCTGGCTGTAGCCACCGTCATAACCTTCGGCTTTGATTTGCGCCAACAGCGCCTTGGCACTGCGCCGCTGTTGCTTGGGCCGCAGCGAATCGGCTTTTAGCGCCTGCTCCAGCGTGGCGTGAAAAGGGCTGAGTTTGTTGAAGATCGCGCGGCGTTGGTAGACCGGCGGCTTGGCCTCAGGTGCTCTGACCCACTTGCGAATCGTGTTGCGCGCCAACCCGGTGCGCTTGGCTATCTCATGCAGCGACAGCTTGTCGCGGAAATACATCCGGCGGATTTTGCCCATCATTTCCATACTGATCACCCTGTGTTCTCCTGCTCAAAAATTGAGCAGAAGCAGTTGAACACCTGGGTCAGTTTTCAGTCGGCAGAACAGCCTCTACTGGGTCAGTTTTCGGTCAGCGGCAACACTTTCAGCGCATCAAGTCCCTGGAGGAATGGTCCGAGTACGCCAGCGACGAGCATTTCAGCGTCGATGGCACGCTGATCGACGCCTGGGCCTCGCACAAGTCCTTCATCAAGAAGGACGGCGGCGAACCCCCGGAGGATGGTACGCGCAACCACGATGCCGACTTCAAGGGCGAAAAGCGCAGCAACGCGACCCACCAATCGACCACCGATCCCGAGGCCCGGCTGGCGCGCAAGAGCAATGGCGATGCCAGTCGTCTGGCGCACATGGCCCACACGATGATGGAGCACCGCAACGGTCTGATCGTGGATATGGAATGCGCCGAGTTCAATGGACGTGCCGAGGTGGAGGCGGCTCTGGAGATGCTGGAGCGTACGGCCAAGCCGGGCAGCACGGTAGGTGCGGACAAGAATTACGACCAGCAGCGTTTTGTGCAGCGGGCACGCGAGCTGAAGGTGACACCGCATGTGGCGCAGAAGCGCAAGGGCAGCGCCATCGATGGGCGCACCACGCGGCATCCGGGATATGCCGCCAGCCAGAAGATCCGCAAACGGATCGAAGAAGGCTTTGGTTGGCTGAAGACGGTTGGCGGCCTGCGCAAGACCAAGCTGATCGGTCGCGCCAAGCTAAGTGCTCAGTTATTGCTGGGTTTCTCGGTCTACAACCTGATCCGCCTTGGAAGCTTGTCGGGTTGGTGGCGAGGCTCGCATGTATAAGGCGAGGTGCGCTCAAAAAAACGTCGAAAGGTGTGAAAGTGGTGCTGAAAACGGTCAAAAAGGCCTGAAACCAGGCCTTTCGTTGGCTCCGTTAGGCCCAAGCGCTTGCAAAAGCGTCAACCCGAACGGGTTGGGGCAGTTGAAGCCGAATTTTTCAACGGCCTGCTATACCAATAGGCATAATCCGGTGGACCCGAACAGGTTGGCCGACTATTTAATAGAAACAGACGTCGCCCACACCCTGTATTTTCCATTCGACACCCAGCCGTCGGCCGATATTCTGAGCAGCCTGAAGAAGCTCGAGCTAGGCCGCATCGATGGCTTTATCTTCGCCGACGATGCGACCGATCCCCTGATCAAGGCCAACAACCTGCAGAACATTCAGCGGCAACTGTATCGCCGGTTCGAGGTGAAGATCGTGCTGCCTAAGGGGGGGGCGCAGGTGGTGCGACCGATAGGTTTCTGAGCGAGGCCTTTCGGAAGCTGCGTGCCAATGGGCGGTTCGATGAACTCATGCAGCCAGTTGATCATCCGTTCGTCGAATGAGCCGCGGCTGTGGATAAGCCTTCCGGGGATGGGCCTGGCGCTTTGCGCTCCCGCTCATAGCCATCGGCGCAGCGCCGTTCATGCGTTTGCGCCGATAGCCTTGCCGGAAAGCCAAAGGGGAGCGGCAGTCATCCGTTCGCTGCGAAAAGCAAAACAAATGCAGGGCGCCTTTGCCGCTTCAGGAGCTGAGACTGATGGCGCTGCCAGGCTATGAGGCTACCTCTTGGCTCAGGCCTCGATGCCGATCTTCTTCAGCCGATAGGCCAACGCCGGGCGGCTCAGGCCCAGCAGCCGTGCGGCCCCAGAGACATTTTGATTGGCCCGTTGCATGGCCTCGCGCATCAGCGTTTCCTCGATGCTGTCGAGGCTGAGTCCGCTCCCGAGAATCTGCTCGACCCAGCCGCCGGCATCGCCTTGCGGGTGGACCAGGGTGCCTTCGGCCGAGACCCGATCACTGTCGCCCTGGTTTCCCTCTGGTAGCCGCGGGAACAGCGCCTGCACGCTGATGCTCTCGTTGTGCTCGGTGAGGATGATGCCGCGTTCGATGACGTTCTCCAGCTCGCGGATATTGCCCGGCCACCTGTAGTGCACGCAGGCTTGCATCGCCTTGTCGGAGAGGCCCAGGGTCTTCTTGCCATACTCCTCGTGGAAGCGCTTGATGAAATGTTCCGTCAGCAGCGGAATGTCCTCGCGGCGTTCGCGCAGCGACGGGATGGCGACCGGGAAAACATTCAGCCGGTAGTAGAGGTCGGCCCGGAAACGCCCGGCCTTGACCGCCTCGGCCAGGTCCTCGTGGGTCGCGGCAATGACCCTAATGTCGACCCGCCGCGTGCGGTTGTCGCCAACCCGTTCCAGTTCACTCTCCTGCAATACCCTTAGCAGGCTGGCCTGGGCGCGGGGGCTGAGCTCGATCACCTCATCGAGGAAGATGGTGCCCTTGTTCGCCCGCTCGAAACGGCCCATGCGTGACTGCGTCGCGCCGGTAAATGCACCCTTTTCCACGCCGAACAGCTCGGACTCGATCAAATCCGGTGGAATCGCCGCACAGTTCACCGCGACAAAAGGCTCGTTGGCGCGCTTACTGCGTAAGTGCACGCTGCGGGCGATGACTTCCTTGCCGACCCCGGTTTCACCCAGCAGCAGCACCGAGACCTTGGCCTGCGCGGCTTTGTCCATCATCTGCCGTACATGCTGGTAGGCCGCTGACTGGCCGATACCGTAATACTGCCCTTCCTGCTTGTGCAGGCTGGTGCGCAGCGAGGCCACCTGTGATTGCAGTTCGTACAGCTCCTCGATGATCGGATCGCTTTTGAAGTACTGCTTGAAGCTCTCGACGTCTTCCCATTCCTCGGCCGGCTTGCCGACGATCCGGCACTTGTCGCCGCCACAGCCGCGGCAGCTGATTTCCTTGAAGATGATCTCGCGGCCCATGAAGGCCGAGGAGTAGCTGCAGGCGTAGCCGAGCAGGGTCCAGCAGACTGGCTCGTCCATCGGCCCGAGTTCGCTCTGGCTGATTTCGACTTCGAAAGAATCGATCCACTCCACCTCGACGTAGAAACGGCCGCTTTCCTTGTCGATGTCCACCTCGGTGGGGCGGGCCTTGACCAGGCCCTTGAGTGAATGCAGCTGAGGGCCGGCGAGGAACATGCCGACCTCGGTGGCGTTCGGTCTCAGCTTCCTGGCCAGTTCGGCATCCTTCAGGCCGGACTGGTAACCCTGGCGCAGGAAGAAGCCCTTGGCGCGTTCGATGCCCAGGGTGTTGACCATCTCCCGGCGAAAGCTGGCCATCGCTGAAACCTGCAGCAAGAGCATGCGCTGTTCGCCAAGCCAGATCTTGCCTTCCGTGCTCTGGAAGTGGATCAGGTTGGTCAGGTCCTTGAAATCGGAGTGCTGGATTTCAGGCTTGTACTTGATCGGCATGTCATCGAGGCCCCTATTTGTTATTGGACGGGGAAATCAGGGTCACCGCTATAGCGCAAGGCAGGCGGCGATTCCAGGGTGGCGTCAGGGGCGGATTTTGCGGTCACACACTCACGAACGCCTGTTCACCATATCCGGCTTCACCACCTGATGAAAGTCAACCAAATGATTAAAAGCTGGTCGTCCGATCGGCTGCATTCCATCCCCGCCGAAGGCCTATGAGCATTTGCTCAAGCGGCCCTGAGCAATTGATCAAATGCTGAAAAAGCCTGCGCAAGCGCGGCCTAACTTAGCTCGCTCTGATCATTCTAAAAATAATAAATCCATTAAAAAACAATATCTTGAAATCAATTTTCAGACTTTGGCACAGCCGTTGCGTTATGTCCTGCGCAAGCCGCCAACCTGGAGATGGCCGTGACCAATACCCCCACACCGACTTTCGATCAGCTCACTCGTTACATCCGGGTGCGCAGCGAGCCAGAAGCCAAGTTCGTCGAATTTGATTTTGCCCTTGGCCACCCTGAGTTGTTCGTCGAGTTGGTGCTGCCGCAAGACGCCTTCGTGAAGTTTTGCCAGAACAACGGCGTGGTGGAGATGGATGAGGCGATGGCCAAGGCGGTGGACGACGACATGGTCAAGTGGCGCTTCGGCGATGTCGGTCGCCGCTTGCCGAAAGACCCGGACTGAGAACCCTGCCGACAGGCAGATGGGCATCCAACAACAAGACGGTACGGTTGATATGAGCGTAGAGATCAAGACCAATACGGTGGAGCCGATCCGCCAGACCTTCAGCAACCTGCAACGGCGCTTCGGCGACAAACCCGCCAGCCGCTACCAGGAAGCCAGCTTCGATATCGAAGCGGTCACCAACTTTCACTATCGCCCGCTGTGGGACCCGCAACACGAGTTGCACGATCCGACCCGCACGGCGATCCGCATGGCCGATTGGCACAAGGTTACCGACCCCCGCCAGTTCTACTACGGCGCCTATGTGCAAACCCGCGCGCGGATGCAGGAAGCCACCGAACACGCCTATGGTTTCTGCGAAAAGCGTGAGCTGCTGAGCCGTCTGCCGGCCGAGTTGCAGGCCAAGCTGCTGCGCTGCCTGGTGCCGCTGCGGCATGCCGAGCTGGGCGCCAACATGAATAACAGCAGTATCGCCGGCGACAGCATCGCGGGCACCGTGACCCAGATGCACATCTACCAGGCGATGGACCGCCTGGGCATGGGCCAGTACCTCTCGCGCATCGGCCTGCTGCTCGATGGCGGCACTGGCGAGGCGTTGGATCAAGCTAAGGCCTATTGGCTGGACGACCCGATCTGGCAGGGCCTGCGTCGCTACGTCGAAGACAGCTTCGTGATCCGCGACTGGTTCGAGTTGGGCCTGGCGCAGAACCTGGTGCTCGACGGCTTGCTGCAGCCGCTGATGTACCAGCGCTTCGACCAATGGCTCACAGAGAACGGTGGCAGCGATGTGGCCATGCTCACCGAGTTCATGCGCGACTGGTACGGCGAAAGCACGCGCTGGGTCGACGCCATGTTCAAGACCGTGCTTGCCGAAAGTGAGGCTAACCGTGAGCAGGTGCAGGCCTGGCTGGAGGTTTGGGAGCCGCGTGCCTACGAGGCATTGTTGCCCCTGGCCGAGGAAGCCACCGGTATCGCCGCGCTGGATGAAGTCCGCAGCGCCTTCGCTACTCGCCTGCAGAAAATCGGCCTGAAAAGCCGCGAGGAATAAACCATGTCATCACTCGTCTACATCGCCTTCCAGGATAACGACGCCGCACGTTATCTGGTGGAATCCATCATCCAGGACAACCCCCATGCCGTCGTCCAGCACCACCCGGCGATGATCCGTATCGAGGCCGAGAAGCGCCTGGAGATCCGCAGGGAAACCGTGGAAGAGAACCTCGGCCGCGCCTGGGACGTCCAGGAAATGCTGCTGGACGTAATCACCATCGGCGGCAACGTCGACGAGGACGATGACCGCTTCGTCCTCGAGTGGAAGAACTAGGAGACAAGCTCATGGCTACCCACAACAAGAAACGCCTCAACCTGAAAGACAAATACCGCTACCTGACCCGCGATCTGGCCTGGGAAACGACCTACCAGAAGAAAGAAGACGTGTTCCCGCTGGAGCACTTCGAGGGCATCAAGATCACCGACTGGGACAAGTGGGAAGACCCCTTCCGCCTGACCATGGACAGCTACTGGAAATACCAGGCGGAGAAAGAGAAGAAGCTCTACGCGATCTTCGATGCCTTCGCCCAGAATAACGGTCATCAGAACATCTCCGATGCCCGCTACGTCAACGCCCTGAAACTGTTCCTCACCGGCGTGTCACCGCTGGAATACCAGGCCTTCCAGGGCTTCTCGCGGGTTGGTCGGCAGTTCAGTGGCGCCGGTGCGCGGGTGGCCTGCCAGATGCAGGCAATCGACGAGCTGCGCCATGTGCAGACGCAACTCCATGCCATGAGCCATTACAACAAGCACTTCAATGGCCTGCATGACTTCTCGCACATGTACGACCGGGTCTGGTTCCTCTCGGTACCCAAGTCGTTTATGGACGATGCGCGCACCGCCGGCCCGTTCGAGTTCCTCACGGCGATCTCGTTCTCCTTCGAGTACGTGCTGACCAACCTGCTGTTCGTGCCCTTCATGTCCGGTGCCGCCTATAACGGCGACATGGCCACGGTCACCTTCGGCTTCTCCGCGCAGTCGGACGAGGCGCGGCACATGACGCTGGGTCTGGAAGTGATCAAGTTCATGCTCGAACAGCATGAAGACAACGTACCCATCATCCAGCGCTGGATCGACAAGTGGTTCTGGCGCGGTTACCGCCTGCTGACCCTGGTCGGCATGATGATGGACTACATGCTGCCGAACAAAGTGATGTCCTGGGCCGAAGCCTGGGAGGTCTACTACGAGCAGGCCGGTGGCGCGCTGTTCAAGGATCTGGAGCGCTATGGCATCCGGCCGCCGAAATACGTCGAGCAAACCACCATCGGCAAGGAGCACATCACCCACCAGGTGTGGGCGACCTTCTATCAATACAGCAAGGCCACCAACTTCCATACCTGGATACCCGGCGACGAGGAACTGAACTGGCTGTCGGAGAAATACCCGAACACCTTCGACAAATACTACCGCCCGCGCTTCGAGTTCTGGCGTGAGCAGCAGGCCAAGGGTGAGCGCTTCTACAACGACACCCTGCCGCACCTATGCCAGGTCTGCCAGGTACCGGCGATTTTCACCGAGCCGGACGATCCGACCAAGCTCAGCCATCGCAGCCACGTTCATGAGGGCGAGCGCTATCACTTCTGCTCGGATGGCTGCTGCGACATCTTCAAGAACGAGCCGGTGAAGTACATCCAGGCCTGGCTGCCGGTGCATCAGATCTATCAGGGCAACTGCGAAGGCGGGGATCTCGAGACGGTGGTGCAGAAGTACTTCCACATCAACATCGGACAGGACAATTTGGAGTACGTCGGCTCACCCGATCATCAGCGCTGGTTGGCCTGGAAAAAGCTGGAGACGCCTTCCCAGCCGGCCGGGAGTAACAAAGAGCACGACGCGGCCTGAGCCGTCGCCCACAGGTCAGGGGCGGCATACCGCTCCTGATTGCCCACCTTCCAAGAACAAGAGGGTTCGATCATGACTGTCAACGCAATCGGCGAATACACCGCCACACCGCGAGACGTGCAGGCCAACTTCCATGGCATGCAACTGCTCTACGTCTACTGGGAAAAACACCTGATGTACTGCTCGGCCTTCGCCTTACTCGTTGCGCCGTCCTTAACTTTCGGCGACTTCATCGACCAGATGTTCATGGGCGTCATCCAGGCCCATCCGGACAGCGCAAAAATCGATTTCAGCCAGGCGCTCTGGCTGCTCAACGACCAGCCGTTCACCCCGGACTACGCCGCTAGCCTGGAAGCCAACGGCATCGACCACAAGAGCCTGCTGCGCCTGAGCACGCCAGGCTTGAACGGCGTTCAGGGTTCGTGCAGCTGAGAGGTGTGCCATGAGTTACAACGTCACCATTGAACCGACCGGCGAAGTGATCGAAGTGGAGGACGGCCAGACCATCCTCCAGGCCGCCCTGCGCCAGGGCGTCTGGCTGCCGTTCGCCTGCGGCCATGGCACCTGTGCGACCTGCAAGGTGCAGGTAGTCGAAGGCGAGGCCGACCACGGCGCAGCCTCACCCTTCGCCCTGATGGACATGGAGCGTGACGAAGGCAAGGTCCTGGCCTGCTGTGCCATGCCCATGAGCGATATGGTGATCGAAGCCGACGTCGATGCCGACCCGGATTTTCTCGGTCATCCAGTGGAAGATTACCGCGGTGTGGTCAGCGCCCTGGTTGACCTGTCGCCGACCATCAAAGGCCTGCATATCAAGCTGGATCGGCCCATGCCGTTCCAGGCCGGGCAGTACGTCAACCTGGCGTTGCCGGGCATCGACGGTACCCGTGCCTTCTCGCTGGCCAACCCGCCGAGCCGGGCCGACGAAGTCGAGTTGCACGTGCGCCTGGTCGAGGGCGGTGCGGCCACCGGCTTTATCCACAAGCAACTGAAAGTCGGCGACTCGGTGGAGCTGTCCGGGCCTTATGGGCAGTTCTTCGTGCGCGACTCGCAGCCCGGCGACCTGATCTTCATCGCCGGCGGCTCGGGGTTATCGAGCCCGCAGTCGATGATCCTCGATCTGCTCGAGCGCGGCGATACGCGGCGGATCACCCTGTTCCAGGGCGCGCGCAATGTCGCCGAGCTGTACAACCGCGAGCTGTTCGAGGCGCTGGCCGCGCAGCACCCGCACTTCAGCTATGTGCCGGCGCTCAACCAGGCCAATGACGACCCGGGGTGGCAAGGCTTCAAGGGCTTCGTCCACGACGCCGCCAAGGCGCATTTCGACGGCCGCTTCGGCGGGCAAAAAGCCTATCTGTGCGGCCCGCCGCCGATGATCGACGCGGCCATCACCACCCTGATGCAAGGCCGGCTGTTCGAGCGCGACATCTTTATGGAGCGCTTCTACACCGCCGCCGATGGTGCCGGCGAGAGCACCCGTTCGGCCCTGTTCAAGCGCATCTGAGGTGAATCATGAACCGTGCCGGTTATGAGATTCGCGAAACGGTCAGCGGCCAGACGTTCCGTTGCCTGCCCGACCAGTCGGTGCTCAGTGCGATGGAGCAACAGGGCAAGCGCTGCGTGCCGGTCGGTTGTCGCGGCGGCGGCTGCGGCCTGTGCAAGGTGCGCGTGCTGAGCGGCACCTACCAGTGCCACAAGATGAGTTGCAACCATGTGCCGCCGGAGGCGGCCAAGCAGGGCCTGGCGCTGGCCTGCCAACTGTTTCCCCAGACTGACCTGAGCATCGAATGCCTGCGCCGCCAAGGCCCGGGCGACCACAACAACAAGAACCAGCAAGAGGTGTCGTCATGAAAAAAGGCGTAATGCGCCCCGGTCACGTCCAGCTTCGCGTACTGAACCTGGAGAGCGCCCTGGCCCACTACCGCGACCTGCTCGGTCTGATCGAAATGGACCGCGACGAGCAAGGGCGCGTCTACCTGAAGGCCTGGACCGAGGTCGACAAATTCTCCGTGGTGCTGCGCGAGGCCGATCAGCCGGGCATGGATTTCATGGGCTTCAAGGTGATCGACGAGGACTGCCTGAACCGCCTGACCCAGGATCTGCTCAATTATGGCTGCCTGATCGAAACCATCCCCGCCGGCGAACTCAAGGGTTGCGGGCGGCGGGTGCGCTTCCAGGCACCGTCCGGACACTTTTTCGAGCTCTACGCCGACAAGGAGTACACCGGCAAATGGGGGCTGGAGGAGATCAATCCGGAAGCCTGGCCGCGCAACCTCAAGGGCATGCGCGCGGTGCGTTTCGACCACTGCCTGTTGTATGGCGACGAGCTGCAGGCGACCTATGCGCTGTTCACCGAGGTGCTCGGTTTCTACCTGGCCGAGCAGGTGGTCGACGACAACGGCACGCGCATCGCGCAGTTCCTCAGCCTGTCGACCAAGGCCCACGACGTGGCCTTCATCCAGCACACGGAGAAGGGCCGGTTCCACCACGCCTCGTTCTTTCTGGAAACCTGGGAAGACGTGCTGCGCGCCGCCGACCTGATTTCCATGACCGACACCTCGATCGACATCGGCCCGACCCGCCACGGCCTGACCCATGGCAAGACCATCTACTTCTTCGACCCCTCGGGTAACCGCAACGAGGTGTTCTGCGGTGGCGATTACAACTACCAGGACCACAAGCCCGTGACCTGGCTGGCCAAGGACCTGGGCAAGGCCATTTTTTACCACGACCGGGTGCTCAACGAACGTTTCCTGACCGTGCTCACCTGAAAGCCCGGCTCGCCTTTTTGCAGAGATTGCGCAGATGAAAGAGATCAAGCACTTCATTAACGGTGCCTTCGTCGGATCGGCCAGCGGTCGCACCTTCGACGACATCAACCCGGCCAATGGCCAGGTGATCGGCCGCGTGCACGAGGCCGGCCGCGCCGAGGTCGATGCCGCGGTGCAGGCCGCACGTGCCGCGCTGAGCGGGCCCTGGGGCGCGATGAGCGTGGCCGAGCGGGCGGACATTCTGCACCGCGTGGCCGATGGCATCACCGCGCGCTTCGACGAGTTCCTCGAGGCCGAATGCCTGGACACCGGCAAGCCGAAATCCCTGGCTTCGCATATCGATATTCCGCGCGGCGCGGCCAACTTCAAGGTGTTCGCCGACCTGCTGAAGAACGTGCCCAGCGAAGCCTTCGAGATGGCCACGCCGGACGGCAGCGGCGCGATCAACTACGCGGTGCGCCGCCCCAAGGGGGTGATCGGGGTGATCAGCCCGTGGAATCTGCCGCTGTTGCTGATGACCTGGAAGGTCGGCCCGGCCCTGGCCTGCGGCAACACCGTGGTGGTCAAGCCCTCCGAGGAAACCCCGCTGACCACCACCCTGCTCGGCGAGGTGATGCAGGCCGCCGGCGTGCCGGCCGGGGTGTACAACGTGGTGCATGGTTTCGGTGGCGATTCCGCCGGGGCCTTCCTCACCGAGCACGCGGATGTCGATGCCTTCACCTTCACGGGTGAAACCGGCACCGGCGAGTTGATCATGCGCGCCGCCGCCAAAGGCGTGCGCCAGGTCTCGCTGGAGCTGGGCGGCAAGAACGCCGGCATCGTCTTCGCCGACTGCGACATGGATAAGGCCATCGAAGGCACGCTGCGCTCGGCCTTCGCCAATTGCGGTCAGGTGTGCCTGGGCACCGAGCGGCTGTATGTCGAGCGCCCGATTTTCGAGGAGTTTGTCGCCCGTCTGAAGGCCGGTGCCGAGAGCCTGGTGATCGGCCCGCCGGACGACCCGGCGAGCAACTTCGGCCCGCTGGTCAGCCTCAAGCACCGCGAGAAGGTGCTGTCCTACTACCAGCAAGCCGTCGCCGACGGCGCCACCGTGGTCACCGGCGGCGGCGTGCCGCAGATGCCGGACGCATTGGCGGGCGGCGCCTGGATACAACCGACCATCTGGACCGGCCTGGCCGACGACTCGGCGGTGGTCACCGAGGAAATCTTCGGGCCGTGCTGCCATATCCGTCCGTTCGACAGCGAGGCCGAAGCCGTCGCCCTGGCCAACAGCCTGCCCTATGGCCTGTCCGCCACCCTCTGGAGCGACAACGTCAGCCGCGCGCACCGCGTCGCCGGGCAGTTGGAGGCCGGCATCGTCTGGGTCAACAGTTGGTTCCTGCGCGACCTGCGCACCGCCTTCGGCGGCAGCAAGCAATCCGGGATCGGTCGGGAAGGGGGTGTGCACTCGCTGGAGTTCTACACCGAACTGAAAAACATCTGCGTGAAGTTGTGAGGCCGTGATGAACGCACCCCAGAACAGCCCGGAAATCGGCCGCGAAATCCTCGCCGCCGGCTATCGCACCAACCTGCACGACAGCGGCGAAGGCTTCCCGCTGATGATGATCCACGGCTCCGGCCCCGGCGTCACCGCCTGGGCCAACTGGCGCCTGGTGATGCCCGAGCTGGCCAAGCGCCGCCGGGTGATCGCCCCGGACATGCTGGGCTTCGGCTACAGCGAACGCCCGGCCGATGGTCAGTACCACCAACAGCGCTGGGTCGAACACGCGCTTGGCGTGCTGGATGCCCTGGGCATCGAACAGGCCGACCTGGTCGGTAACTCCTTCGGTGGCGGCCTGGCCCTGGCCCTGGCCATCCGCTACCCCGAGCGCGTGCGCCGGCTGGTGCTGATGGGCAGCGCCGGGGTGAGCTTTCCGATCACCCCGGGCCTGGATGATGTGTGGGGCTATGAGCCGTCCTTCGCCACCATGCGCCGGCTGATGGACACCTTCGCCTATGACCGCAGCCTGGTCACCGACGAGTTGGCCGAGCTGCGTTACCAGGCCAGCATCCGCCCCGGTTTTCAGGAGTCGTTCGCGCAGATGTTCCCCGCGCCGCGCCAGCGCTGGGTCGATGGCCTGGCCAGCAGCGAGGCGCAGATCCGCGCCTTGCCCCACGAAACCCTGGTGATCCATGGCCGCGAGGATCAGGTGATCCCCCTGGCCGCTTCGCTGACGCTGGCCGAGTGGATCGTTCGCGCGCAATTGCACGTGTTCGGCCAGTGCGGCCACTGGACGCAGATCGAACACGCCGCCCGCTTCGCCCGCCTGGTCGAGGATTTCCTCGCCGAAGCCGACGCCCGCCATTCCTGAGAGAGACCGACATGGACCAGATAATGATCAACGCGCTCGGCGACGAGCTGTACCAGGCCATGCTCAACCGCGAGGCGATCAGCCCGCTGACCGAGCGTGGCTTCGACATCAGCGTCGACGACGCCTACCACATCTCGCTGCGCCTGCTCGAACGACGCCTGGCGGCCGGCGAGAAGATCATCGGCAAGAAGATCGGCGTGACCAGCAAGGCGGTGCAAAACATGCTGGGCGTGCACCAGCCGGACTTCGGTTACCTGACCGACGCCATGGTGTTCAACAGCGGCGAAGCGGTGCCGATCAGCCAGCGACTGATGCAGCCCAAGGCTGAGGGCGAGATCGCCTTCATCCTCAAGAAGGACCTGATCGGCCCCGGCGTGACCAACGCCGACGTACTGGCCGCCACCGAGTGCGTGATGCCCTGTTTCGAGATCGTCGATTCGCGCATCCGCGACTGGAAAATCAAGATCCAGGACACCGTGGCGGACAACGCCTCCTGCGGCCTGTTCGTGCTCGGCGACCAGGCGGTATCGCCGCGCCAGGTCGACCTGGTCACCTGCGGCATGGTGGTGGAAAAGAACGGCCACATCATCAGCACCGGGGCCGGCGCTGCGGCGCTCGGTTCACCGGTCAACTGCGTGGCCTGGCTGGCCAACACCCTGGGCCATTTCGGCATCGCGCTGAAAGCCGGCGAGGTGATCCTGTCCGGCTCGCTGGTGCCGTTGGAGCCGGTCAAGGCCGGCGACGTGATGCGCGTCGACATCGGCGGTATCGGCAGCGCCTCGGTGCGCTTCACCTGAATTGGAGGCTTGCAGATGAACCAGAAACTCAAAGTCGCGATCATCGGTCCGGGCAATATCGGCACCGACCTGATGATCAAAGTGCTGCGCAACGCCAAGTACCTGGAAATGGGCGCCATGGTCGGCATCGACGCCGCCTCCGACGGCCTGGCCCGCGCCCAGCGCATGGGCGTGGCGACCACCCATGCCGGCGTCGAAGGGCTGATCAAGCTGCCCGAATTCGCCGACATCGATTTCGTCTTCGACGCCACCTCGGCCAGTGCCCACGTGCAGAACGAGGCGCTGCTGCGCCAGGCCAAACCGGGCATCCGTCTGATCGACCTGACCCCGGCGGCCATCGGCCCGTACTGCGTGCCGGTGGTCAACCTGGAGGAGCACCTCGGCAAGCTCAACGTCAACATGGTCACCTGCGGCGGCCAGGCGACCATCCCGATGGTCGCCGCGGTCTCCCGCGTGGCCAAGGTCCATTACGCCGAGATCGTCGCCTCGATCAGCAGCAAGTCGGCCGGTCCCGGCACCCGCGCCAACATCGACGAGTTCACCGAGACCACCAGCAAAGCCATCGAAGTGATCGGCGGTGCGGCCAAGGGCAAGGCGATCATCATCATGAACCCGGCTGAGCCGCCGCTGATCATGCGCGACACCGTGTATGTGCTGTCCGCCGCCGCCGATCAGGCCGCCGTCGCGGCTTCGGTGGAGGAAATGGTTCAGGCGGTGCAGGCCTACGTGCCCGGCTATCGCCTGAAGCAGCAGGTGCAGTTCGACGTGATCCCCGAGTCCGCGCCGCTGAACATCCCCGGCCTCGGCCGGTTCAGCGGGTTGAAGACCTCGGTGTTCCTCGAAGTCGAAGGCGCCGCCCATTACCTGCCGGCCTACGCCGGCAACCTCGACATCATGACCTCCGCCGCGCTGGCCACTGCCGAGCGCATGGCCCAGTCGATGCTCAAGGCCTGAGGAGAATCGCCATGACCTTCAACCCCGGCAAGAAACTCTATATCTCCGACGTCACCCTGCGCGACGGCAGCCACGCGATCCGCCACCAGTACTCGCTGCAGAACGTGCAGGACATCGCCCGCGCGCTGGACCAGGCCAAGGTCGACTCCATCGAAGTGGCCCACGGCGACGGCCTGCAAGGCTCCAGCTTCAACTACGGCTTCGGTGCGCACACCGACCTGGAGTGGATCGAGGCGGTCAACGACGTGATCAGCCACGCCAAAATCGCCACCCTGCTGCTGCCCGGTATCGGCACGGTGCACGACCTCAAGGCGGCCTACAACGCCGGCGCGCGGGTGGTCCGCGTGGCCACCCACTGCACCGAGGCGGACGTCTCTAAGCAACACATCGAATACGCCCGCGAGCTGGGCATGGACACCGTCGGCTTTTTGATGATGAGCCATATGATCGCCCCCGAGCATCTGGCCAAGCAGGCCAAGCTGATGGAGAACTACGGCGCGACCTGCATCTACGTGGTCGATTCCGGCGGGGCGCTGAGCATGCAGGACGTGCGCGAGCGCTTCCGCGCGGTCAAGGCCGTGCTCAAGCCGGAAACCCAG
This sequence comes from Pseudomonas benzenivorans, assembly GCF_900100495.1. Classification (GTDB taxonomy): domain Bacteria; phylum Pseudomonadota; class Gammaproteobacteria; order Pseudomonadales; family Pseudomonadaceae; genus Aquipseudomonas; species Aquipseudomonas benzenivorans. The sequence goes on along the minus strand of NZ_FNCT01000001.1, from coordinate 529,161 downwards.
ACCGGCATGCACGCCCACCACAACCTGTCGCTTGGCGTGGCCAACTCCATCGTCGCGGTGGAGGAGGGCTGCGACCGCATCGACGCCAGTCTCGCCGGCATGGGCGCCGGTGCCGGCAACGCACCACTGGAGGTGTTCATCGCCGCCGCCGAACGCCTCGGCTGGGAGCACGGCACCGACCTCTACACCCTGATGGACGCCGCCGACGACATCGTCCGACCGTTGCAGGATCGCCCGGTGCGGGTCGACCGCGAAACCCTGGCCCTCGGTTACGCCGGGGTCTACTCCAGCTTCCTCCGTCATTCCGAAGTGGCCGCGCAGAAATACGGCCTCAAGGCCGTGGACATCCTCGTCGAACTGGGCAAACGGCGCATGGTCGGTGGCCAGGAAGACATGATCGTCGACGTCGCCCTCGACCTATTGGCCGCCCGTAAGGAGCGCAACTGATGAACCGTACCCTGACCCGCGAACAGGTGCTGGCCCTGGCCGAGCACATCGAAAACGCCGAGCTGCATGCGCATGACATCAGCAAGGTGACCAACGATTACCCGGACATGACCTTCGCCGACGCCTACGACGTGCAGTGGGAAATCCGCCGGCGCAAGGAGGCCCGCGGCAACAAGATCGTCGGCCTGAAGATGGGCCTGACCTCCTGGGCGAAGATGGCACAGATGGGCGTGGAAACGCCGATCTACGGCTTCCTCGCCGACTACTTCAGCGTGCCGGATGGCGGTGTGGTGGATACCTCGAAACTGATCCATCCGAAGATCGAGGCAGAAATAAGCTTCGTCACCAAGGCTCCATTGCACGGCCCTGGCTGCCATATCGGCCAGGTGCTGGCGGCTACCGACTTCGTGATTCCGACAGTCGAAGTGATCGACTCACGTTATGAGAACTTCAAGTTCGACCTGATCAGCGTGGTGGCTGACAACGCATCGTCGACCCGTTTCATCACCGGTGGGCAGATGGCCAACGTTGCGGATCTGGATCTGCGCACACTCGGCGTGGTGATGGAAAAGAACGGAGAAGTGGTAGAGCTAGGTGCCGGTGCGGCAGTGCTTGGCCATCCGGCTTCCAGCGTGGCGATGTTGGCCAACCTGCTGGCCGAGCGCGGCGAACACATCCCGGCGGGCAGTTTCATCATGACCGGCGGCATCACCGCTGCTGTGCCAGTGGCGCCGGGCGACAACATCACGGTGCGTTATCAAGGCCTCGGCTCTGTCAGCGCGCGCTTCATCTAACCCTATGTGGCCGGCGTGCGCGTCGGCCACCGACGAGAAGGAATACCGTCATGCCGATTGCCCAGCTGTATATCCTCGAAGGCCGCACCGACGAACAAAAGGAAACCCTGATCCGTGAAGTCAGCGAGGCCATGTCGCGCTCGCTGGACGCACCCATCGAGCGGGTGCGCGTGATCATCACCGAAATGCCGAAAAATCACTTTGGTATTGGAGGCGAGTCAGCGAGCAAACTCAGGCGCTAGTATGCGGGTACCAGGCAAGGATTCTGATTGGACTGGACTGTGATATTTTTGACTACATCGCCTTTTTCCAAGTTAAGAAACTAGGGGCATCTCACTTTGCAGATGCTCATTGCGCGGGAGTCTCGACATGTTCTTCACAGCGTAATTTCTAGCGTCTTCGCCAGCATTGCGATGGTGTCTTCCCTGCGCTTGAAATAATGAGTTTGGCCAAGCCTTTCGCGAGTGATTAGACCTGCGTGCTGCAAGATCGCCAAATGGCTGGAAACGGTCGACTGAGCAAGCCCGCACTTTCTCTCTATTTGACCGGCACAGACACCCAGCACGAATGTGTGTTCTTGATCTGGGAAGTGCTTCTGAGGATCGCGCAACCAGCCGAGAATCTGCCGACGATGCTGATTGGCTAATGCTTTAAGCAGCAGATTGGTATCTGGATGCATGGCAGCAGTATTCCTCTGAGCTGACATCATTCGATGTGCAGCAGAGGCTTCAGCCACTGGACAAAATCTTCTATTTCTTCAGCCGTTATTTCGTGGGCCATGTCGTACAGGTGTGTTTCAAGCCGCACGTTCAGCAGACTTAGCCAAGCATCGGCTTTTTGCGCCCAGGTCACCGGCAGCTTGTTGTCGGCATGGCCATGGGCAACAAACGCTGAGAGCGAACTCAAAGCTTGTGTGCTGGCAATATGCGGCGCTAACTCGGGGAGAATGCGCCCGCTAAGCAGGCCAAAACCGGCCACGTAATGTGGCGCGCTAAGTCCAGTCAATTCAAATGAGGCTATAGAGAGCAGCGGCGGGACCGATTGACTACAAAATTCAGTTTTAGCTTTTAAATCATAAGCTTAATTGCATTTTGGCGAATTTGGCGCGAATCCCGGCCAACCCTCAACCAGGTCGGCCTGACTTGCCTCTTCAGCTGTTACAGCGCGTACCTTTGAGCCCAGTTGGGCGACCAGAGGGGCCAAGCTGTCGGGGTTACGGCTATTGGCGATACTCACATCTATCACAGCCGATGCAAGTAATCGGGCAAGTGCGGTGCCAATGGCACCGGCTCCAATAATGCTAATGCTCATAGCTTGCTCCTTAGGCAGTAAAGCCGCCGTCGACCATCAGTTCAGCACCGCTGACGAATGAAGCTTCGGGGCTAGCCAGATAAGCGCACTGTCAACGTTGACGATGCGCAGTGGCTACCTGACGCTCCCTATCTTTTGCTAAGGAACTGGGAACTGGCTGAAAAGTGCGCCGTGAACTTTCTCAAAGATTCACTCCATTTGCACGGAAGCGCCGCCGTCGATAAGGCGGAACAACGACAGAGATCGATTGCCGAGGAGTCACGCTATATCGCCTCGACGTTTAATTGAATTGGGGATATTGAATCTTTGTTGTCGCTCACCTGCGAGTTTGAGGCGAGAGCACTCTCAGTTTTTTATTTTGAGCCCCTTCACGGAGTGAGCTCGCTGTTCGTCAAGTGAGTTGTAGTAGGTATTCTGGGTGGTGCTGAGGCTGTTATGGCGAAGATCGGCCTGCAGATCCTTCATGTCCCGATGCGGCGCATCGAAGGTGGCCGATGTGTGTCGCAGCCAGTGCAATGACGCCGAACGCAACTGGTCGATCTCATCGTTGTTCCAACCTTCCTGGGCCATGCGCACCAGGGTACTGTCGAACACTTCTTGCAGAAGAAGCCGGATATGACGGTCGGAAAGGCCGCCTCGACCCTTAAGCGTGCTGATCAACGACGTTTTTTCGTGGGCGGAGGGGAGGGGAGAGAGCTGCAGGTGCCGACGATAACGCACTAGGTAGTTCTGGATGTAATCGTCGCGGATGCTGATCTTCGCCGCCTTGTTTCCCTTACCCACCACATGAAACCACCAGTTACCCATGCTATCGCGGCGGATATCACCCATCGTGGGCCTCCAGTTATCCCGCCCCACCAGATCGGACACCCGTAGATACATGGAAAACAGAGTGGCAACGATGAACAGAGTGCGCTCGTGCAGCGGATTAGCGACAGCCAACTGCTCGGCGGTTTCGATCACATAGCTCCACTGCAACTGAGTCAGTGAGCGAGAAGCGACATCTAGAGTGTTGCGTTGCTTATAGATGGATTTCTGCTTCACCGCCCGGAACGGGTTGACCTCGGTCAGGCCTTCATCAATGGCGTGCTGGAAGAAGCTGCCACATACCGCAAACACCTGGGCCACGGAGCCCTGGGACATGCGATAGGGACGGGAGGGAAGGGTGGCCACGGCCTCTCTGGCGATCTTGCGCTCGCGCTTCGCCACGGTGTGGCTGAAGGGCCGCCATTGCTCATTGATAATGTAGCTGTCAGTGTCGAGTTTCTTGCGGCTGCCCAAGCGCAAGAAGCGGGATTTCACCACAGGACCAATCCAGTCAGACGGTGGATTGAGGCAGAATTCCATGAAAGCTTCGGCGTCTCGTCGACGCAACTCGACGATGGGTTTACCGGCCACTAGCAGGGACCAGAGCAACAGGCGCTCAACATGGGTTCTGTAAGAGTTGTAAGTAGCTTCGTTGCCAGCGTAGGACTTCAGAAAACCCCGGACGGCGCGATACCCCTCAGCCGCCTCAAGTCCATCACCAAAACCAAGGAGGAAGTCCCGAACCACCGGAAGCTCGCCATTGAGGTGGAGGAAGTTGAGTTCGTGAAAGCGATCAAATGTCTCGAAGAACGGTTGGGGACGTTGCGACATAAAAATGGCCAGCCTGGGTAGATGCGCCTAAATAGGTACTCCCCGCCAGTATAGAGTAATATCCGGGTCTGGTGATTATCGGATATTGAAAGCACTTGCTCATTGCTGAGAACTTTAAAAAATGTAAATCCCCTTGCGCCAAGCAAAAAACCTAATTAAACCATACGGTTACGATCTTCATTTAATTTTTAAAATTGGGAAATCTGGTGCAGGGGATTTTTTGTATTGCTCAGGCGAGTCAGAGTTAGTGTGGTTATGGCAAGTGCCTGGGTCGCAGCTGCTCGAAGGCATGCATATGAACGCTTGTGCCGGTGCGTCCACATTGCCTAAGCACATAAAGTAATTATTAGAAGGTCATAGACTACAAATAGTCGATTATCGCCTGTTAAGTGACCACTTCAGAAACGGTGTCTATCGCTATAAGATCGAGAATGAGCATGCTAGCGAACCTTGAGCGTGGCAAAGACTCATCAACCAATTCCATTTTTAAAAAACAATCCGCATCCTCTCAACGCACAATCAGCCAAGCGGAGCTGTAAGTCTCTGATTTTAAGGCCTCCAATTTAAAAATCAGAATTACAATTTTTAAAAGACACCCACATACCTGATCTCGACAGCGACCTGGCTAAAAGCCGTGTCCTGGGTTTCGCGGCGTATATCAGGAACTTCGCATAATGTATATTATGTTAAACTAAAGGCCATGTGACGATGCCTCCCCGGTTGATCTGAAAAGTGCTCTGAACTAAAGATTCCAAAAGTCGGTAATTACAGATTCCAAACGAGATGCTCGACTCTGCTTGGAATCTTTACTTCTCTAAGGATGGTCTGAAGTAATCAGGTGTTTCTGGCTGACGACTTCAGCCCACGCCGATTTTTATCGGCGGCCAATCGATCCAACCCGCTCAGGTCGTCTTCCTTTTCTTTGTTTCTCGCCGCCGCGACCCCCCCGCGGCAGCCATTTCCCGCATTGCACGCGCACCTCTCCCGCGGTAGCCAGCCATCCACAAGTTCGACAGGACGAACAACGTCACCAACTGCGTGGTGTTCTTGGCTACCCGTCTTTGCTCGGTACAGCTGAGGCCTGACTGCGCTCGCGCAGATCGGCCAGCACCCGATTTGCGTTGTCGCTGCAGGGCACGCCCTCCGGCTTGCTCTCGATGCCGGCGATGATTGCCAGTAGCTGCGACCTGTTGTGCGCCAGGCGGGCCTGCATCGCCTCGATCTCCTCGATCTTGCGCCTGAGCGCGGCCAACAGTTCGTCGTGAGGCCAACCCTGCTCCACCGGGTCCGGCAGCAAGCGGCGGATCTCCTCCAGGGAAAAGCCGGCCTGCTGGGCACAGGTGATGACGCCGAGGGTCTGCAGCGTCTGCTCCGGATAGACCCGGTAACCGTTGGCCTGGCGTTGTGCGGCAATCAGCCCGCTGGCCTCGTAGAAGCGGATGCGTGAGGTTGCCAGACCCGAGCGCCTGGCCAGTTCGCCGATTTTCATGAAATTGCCTCAGTTCAGCTATTGACCTTGAAGTTGACTTTAACCTTAGGCTCGCTCCATCTGCCATACCGGAGTCCGTCATGATCGCCTTCCAGCCTCTGCTACTGCCCAACGGCACCACCCTATCCAACCGCATCGCCAAGGCCGCCATGGAGGAGAATCTGGCCGCAGCCGACCAGGGGCCGTCCGACCAATTGCTGCGTCTCTACCGGGCCTGGGCAGAGGGAGGCGCCGGTCTGTTGCTGACCGGCAATGTGATGATCGACCGCCGCGCCATGACCGGCCCAGGCGGCGTGGCGCTGGAGGACGATGGCCTGCTGCAGCGCTTTCGCGACTGGGCGCGCATCGGTCGCTCCAGGGGGGCGCAGTTCTGGATGCAGCTCAATCACCCCGGCCGGCAAATGCAGGCCAACCTGGGACAGCCGACCGTCGCCCCTTCGGCCGTACCCTTGGAGCTGGGCGGTCTGTCCAAGCTGTTCCCCGTGCCCAGGGCGTTGAGCGAGGAGGAAATCGGCGAGCTGATTCAACGCTTCGCCCGCGCCGCCGAGTTGGCCGAGCAGGCTGGCTTTTCCGGTGTGCAGATCCATGCGGCGCACGGCTACCTGCTCAGCCAGTTTCTCTCGCCACTGAGCAATAGACGCACGGATGCCTGGGGCGGGCCGCTGGAGAACCGCGCGCGCCTGCTGCTGGAGGTGGTCAAGGCGGTGCGTGCCCGTGTTTCTCCGGGCTTCTGCGTGGCGGTCAAGCTCAACTCGGCGGACTTTCAGCGCGGTGGTTTCGACGCCAGCGACGCCAAGCAGGTGGTGCTGTGGCTCAACGAGCTGGACGTCGATCTGGTCGAACTGTCCGGCGGCAGCTACGAGGCGCCGGCCATGCAGGGCGACGCCCGCGATGGTCGCACCCTGGCTCGCGAGGCCTACTTCCTCGAGTTCGCCGCAGAGCTCGCCGAGGTGGCACGCATGCCGCTGATGGTCACCGGCGGCGTGCGCCGCCTGCCTGTGGTGGAACGGGTGCTGACCAGCGGCGTGGCCATGGTCGGCATCGCCACCGCCCTCGCCCTGGCTCCCGACCTGCCTGCGCGCTGGTACGCCGGCGAGCGCGAGGCCGGCGCCGAGCTGGCACCGATCCGCTGGAAGAACAAAGCCCTCGCCTCGCTGGCCTATATGTCCTCGGTGAAGTTCCAATTGCGCCGCCTAGCCGGCGGCCTCCGCCCACAGCCGGGGGTTTGGCCGCTGCGCGCGCTGCTCGCCGAGCAACTGAAGACGGCGCGGCGGACCCGCCAGTACAAGCGCCAGATGGCCGGTCTGGGACTTTGACCTAGGAGCCTGTCGGACTTATCGCTTTTCTACTGCGGAAAAGCCGTCTCTGGCGCGGGGAACGACAATAAAGGTCAGCGGCAGGCAAGATGGCTTCCGCACCGTCGAGTTCGATGCCAATGGTTGAACATGCAGCATTTGGACTTACAGGTTATCGAGCAGGCCCTGACCTGGTCGCGGGCGGGAGAGACGGTGGCGCCGTCGTCAGCCGTCCGCCCAACCGATGTGCGTCCGGCGCGGTCTGCTGGGCCAGCCATCTGATCCGCTTTTTATTTGAAAATCTGAGTCTGTTATCGATGCACCCGAAGCGCCGATCATGCGCCCCGCCTGATAAAGCCAGATGGGGCGAACTTCATGACCGACCGCATTCCCGCCACGCTCGTCGAGACGATCGATCCGCGCAGCCCGATACGCCTGACGCCCGCACAAGCCGGCGGCGTCATCCATACCCGCAGCTTCAGCGGGCTGTTCCGCAACCTGCGCCGGTACGGCGCAGGTGCGCTGTTCCTGCTGTTCTTCGGCACCGCCTGGCTGAACTGGGGTGGCCGCCAGGCGGTGCTCTGGGACCTGAACGAGAGCAAGTTCTACATCTTCGGGGCGACCTTCTGGCCGCAGGATTTCATCCTGCTCTCGGCGCTGTTGATCATCTGCGCCTTCGGCCTGTTCTGCATCACGGTGTTCGCCGGTCGGGTCTGGTGCGGCTACAGCTGCCCGCAGAGCGTGTGGACCTGGGTGTTCATGTGGCTAGAAAGGTTCACCGAGGGCGAGCGCAACCAGCGCATCAAGCTGGATGCAGCGCCCTGGTCGGTCGGCAAACTCCTGCGCCGCGGGGCCAAGCACGCGCTGTGGCTGGCGGTCAGCCTGGTCACGGCCTTGGCTTTCGTCGGCTATTTCACGCCGATCCGCGAGCTGACACACGAGCTGTTGAGCCTGGAGCTGGGTCTGAGCAGCGCCTCCTGGCTGTTCTTCTTCACCGCCGCGACCTACCTCAATGCCGGCTGGCTGCGCGAGAAGGTCTGTCTGCACATGTGCCCCTACTCGCGCTTCCAGAGCGTGATGTTCGACGATAGCACCTTGCTGGTGACCTACGACAGCGCCCGCGGCGAGGGCCGTGGTCCGCGCAGGAAGGACGCCGATCACCGGGCCGAAGGGCTGGGCGACTGCATCGACTGCACGATGTGCGTGCAGGTCTGCCCCACCGGCATCGACATCCGCGACGGCCTGCAACTGGACTGCCTCAGCTGCGGCGCCTGCATCGACGCCTGCGACACGGTGATGGACAAGATGGGCTATGCCCGCGGCCTGGTGCGCTATACCTCCGAGCGCGCGCTGGCCGGTGGCAGGACCCAGTGGTTGCGGCCGCGGCTGCTCGGCTACGCCGCCATGCTCGGGCTGATGATTGGCGCCTTCGGCTGGGGCTTGCAGACGCGAGCGCTGGTGTCGCTCGATGTGACCAAGGACCGTGGCCTGTTCCGCGAGAACGGCGCCGGGCAGATCGAGAACATCTACCGCCTCAAGGTCATCAACAAGACCCAGGAGCCGCGCCGCTATGCCCTGTCGCTGGTCGATGCCCCGCCCTTCGCGCTGCAAGGCAAGCGCGAGTTGCTGCTGGCACCGGGGGAAATCCTCGACCTGCCGGTGAGCGTGGCCCTGGTCGGCAGGCAGGCGGTCAGCAGCTCCGAGCCGCTGCGTTTCGAGGTCGTCGACCTGGACGACCCGGCCATCCGGGTGAGCACCGCCAGCACCTTCGTTTCGCCCATCGATCGCTGAGCCGGATCGCATGGGCGCCGGGCAACCAGTACAGTATCGGGCTACGTCTCGAGCCACGGTGAGCCTGGACAAGATGAAGCGTTACGAGAAGTTTGCCGATGAAATCGCCGCGCTGATCCGCCGCGGCGTGCTGGCGCCCGGGGAGAAGGTGCCGTCGGTGAGGCATGCCAGCCGCACCTATGGGGTCAGCCCCTCGACGGTGTTCCAGGCGTACTACCTGCTGGAGGATCGCGGGCTGATCCTTGCCCGGCCGCGCTCGGGCTACTTCGTTCGCGAATACGCGCAACGCCCGCTACCCGAGCCGGAGATCGGCGTGCGCCAGGCGCAGACCAGCGAGGTCGATGTCAGCGAGCTGGTGTTCTCCGTGCTCGGCTCGCTCAAGGACCCGGATACCGTGCCCTTCGGTTCGGCCTTCCCCAGCCCGGACCTGTTCCCCCTGCCGCGCCTGGCCCGCTCCATGGCGCACAGCCTGCGCGAGCTGTCGCCCCATGCGGTGATCGCCGACATGACCGAGGGCAACCCCAACCTGCGCCGGCAGATCGCCCTGCGCTACATGCTCAGCGGCGTGATGCTGCCGCTGGAGGAGCTGGTGATCTGCAACGGCGCCATGGAGGCGCTCAACCTGTGCCTGCAATGCGTGACCCAGCCGGGCGATCTGGTAGCCATCGAGGCCCCGGCGTTCTACGCCTGCCTGCAGGTGCTGGAGCGGCTGAAGCTCAAGGCGGTGGAAATCCCCGTGCACCCGCGCGAAGGCATCGACCTGGACAGCCTCGCCGATAGCCTGGCGCGCTTGCCGATCAAGGCCTGTTGGTTCATGAGCAGCCTGCAGAATCCGCTCGGCGCGAGCATGCGCGAGGAGCACAAACAGGCGCTCTACGAGCTCCTGCAGCGCCATCAGGTGCCGCTGATCGAGGACGATGTCTACGCCGAGCTGCACTTCGCCAGCCAACCTCCCCGGTCGGTGAAAAGCTTCGACCGCGACGGCCTGGTGATGCACTGCGGCTCGTTCTCCAAATGCCTGGCGCCAGGTTACCGGGTCGGCTGGGTCGCCGGCGGCCGCTATGCCGAGCAGATCGGCCGGCTCAAGCTGATGACCACGATCTCGCCTTCTGTGCCGGCCCAGGCCGCCATCGCCGACTACCTGCAGCACGGTGGCTACGACCGTCACCTGCGCAAGCTGCGGCATGCCCTGGAAGCACAGCAGGACTCGATGCTGGCCTCGGCGGCCCGGCACTTCCCCGCCAGCACCCGGGTCACCCGCCCCGGCGGCGGCTACTTCCTCTGGTTCGAGTTCCCCGAACAGGTGGACTCGCTGCAGCTGTTCCGCCTGGCCCTGGCCCAGGGCATCAGCCTGGCGCCGGGGCCGATCTTCTCCGCCACCCGGCGCTTCGGCAACTGTGCCCGGCTGAATTACGGCCACCCCTGGAACGCCCAGAGCGAGCAGGCCATGGCCCTGCTCGGGCGGATCATCGCGTCCTTCTGATCCGCTCGAAGTGGCCGGCGGTGGTGGCCGCGCCGGCACCGCTTGCCCACTCAGCGCTGCGCGGTTGCGTCCATCAACTGTTCGCGCATGCGTTTGTTCTCGCGCAGCAGCTCGCGTTGCATGAAGGCTTCGCGCAACTGGTTGCGCAGGTCGTCGACTTGCCAAGGCTTGGTGATGAAGCGATAGATCACCCCCTCGTTGACGGCCTTGAGGATGCTGCTGACCTCGGTGGAGCCGCTCAGCACCATGCGGATGATGTCTGGATAGAGAGTCCTGAGTCGGCGCAGGAATTCCACGCCATGCATGTCGGCCAGGCGCATATCGGTGAGCACCACCCCCACCGGGTGGCGTGCCAGCAGGGGCAGTGCCTCGGCGCTGCTGCGGGCGGTCAGGATCCGGTAGTTCTCCAGGCGCAGCTCGCGCTGCAGCGCATTGAGGATGCCCTGTTCGTCGTCGACCAGGAGCAGGTAATTTTCCTCCTCGTCGAGGATATTGGCCGGCAGGGACAGGCTCGAACTGCCCTGGAGCAAGGCCAGGCAAGCCTTGGGCGGTAGGGGCGGCGAAAAGTAATAGCCTTGCAGCTCGTCGCAGCCGGCGCGCCGCAGGAAACCGAGCTGCTCGGCGGTTTCCACCCCCTCGGCGATCGCCTTGATGCCCATGTTGTGGCTGATGGAGATCATCGAGCGCACCAGCGAGGCGCTATCGGAGTCCAGGTGCACATCGGTGACGAAGCTGCGGTCGATCTTCAGCTCGCTGAACGGGAAACGCTTCAGATAGCCCAGGGACGAATAGCCGGTGCCGAAGTCATCGATGGAGAAACGGATGCCCAAGGCGCTGAGCCTGTTCATCTTGACCAGGACTGCGTCGGCATGGGTCATCAGCGCGGTTTCGGTCATCTCCAGCTTGAGCTGGCTCGGCGCCACCCCATAGCGTTCCATCGTCTGCTGCACGCGCTCGATGAAATTGTGTTCCATGAAGCTGATGGCGGAGAAATTTACCGCGATGCTCAGGCCCTGGATCGCATCCTCCCACAGGCGCAACTGTCGACACACCGCGTCGAACACATAGAAGTCGATAGCGACAATCTGCCCGGTCTCCTCGGCCAGCGGGATGAACTCGTCCGGCGCGACCATCTTGCCGGGCCGCTGCCAGCGCACCAGGGCCTCGAAACCGCACAAACGGCCGCTCAGCAGATCCAGTTGCGGCTGGTAGACCAGGCAGAACTCGTTGTTCTGCAGGGCATGGCGGATATCCCGTTCCAGCAGCAGCCGTCGCTGCATCTGCTCATTCATCGTCGGGGTGAAGGCGCAGATGCGGTTGCGCCCCTGGTGCTTGGCCTGGTACATGGCCGTATCGGCATTGCGCAGCAGGGTGCTGACGTCGAGGCCATCCTCGGGGTAGCAGCAGAAGCCCAGGCTGCAGCTGACCACCAGCTCCTGGCCATCGAGCAGCAGGGGCTCGGCGACCCGTTGCTTGAGGCGCTCCAGCCAGCCTACCCGCTCGATGAACGAGCCGCTGTCGGCCAGCAGGATGACGAACTCGTCGCCGCCCAGGCGCGCCACGGTATCGATGTCCCGGGCGCAGTCCAGCAGGCGCTCCGTTACCTGGACCAGCAGCTGGTCGCCGGCATTGTGGCCGAGACTGTCGTTGATCACCTTGAAGTGATCCAGGTCCATGAACACCAGGGTGAACTGGCCCTGGCTGCGGCTGGCGAAGGCGATGGCCTGGCGGATGCGGTCGTTGAGCAGGTTGCGGTTCGGCAGTCCGGTCAGGCCGTCGTGGTTGGCCTGGTGCTCCAGTTCATCCTGGTAGCGCTTGGCTTCGGTGATGTCGTGGAGGATGCCGACGAAATGGCTGACCTTGCCGCGGTCGTTGACCACCGGCGCGACCCGGAGGTCGTTCCAGAACTCCGATCCGTCCTTGCGGTAGTTGCGCAGCACCGCGCTGCCCTCCTCCTGGTTGTGCAGCGCCCGGCGGATGTGCTCGAGCGCCGGCTGGTCCCGCTTGCTGCCCTGCAGGAAGCGGCAGTTGAGCCCTATTACCTCCTCGCTGTGGTAGCCGGTGATGCGCTCGAAGGCCGGGTTGACGTAGATGATCGGCTGATCCGCCTGCTCGTTGTCGGTGATGATGATGGCGTTGACGCTGGCCTCCACCGCGCGGGTGCGGATGCGGATGTCCAGGTCGCGGCGCCGCTGCTCGCTGACATCCTGGATCACCGCGATGGCGCCTTGCAGTACGCCGTGCTCGTCGAGAAAGGGTACCGCCGAGTTGAGAATGGTCTTGCTCGCGCCGTCGAAGGTTTCGATGTCGATCACTTTATTGCGCGTGGCCTTGCCTTGCTGCACGGCCCGCGCCAACGGCCAGTCCTTGGCCTGCAACGGCGCGCTGGTCTCGGCCCAGAACCCCTGGTACTGGCTGTAGCCGGCCAGTTCGGCGGGATGCGCACCGCCCCAGATCAGACTGCTCTCGGGGTTGCTCATGATCAGCCGGCCATTGCGGTCGGTGACGAACACGCCGACCGGCAGGCTGTCGAGAATCTTGCGCAGCAGCGCTTCGCTCTGCGCCAGGTCCAGGGTGCGCTGCGCCACCAGCTGCTCCATGCTTTCGAACAGGCGCGCCCGACCCAGGGCCATGGCCAGTTGCCTACCGAGCGAGGCCAGGGCATTCAGCGATTCGTCCGGCCAGCTCTGCGCATGGCGGCGCACGACGTTGAGCATGCCGATGATCTCGCTGCCGAGCAGCAGCGGGATACTCGCATGCCGGCCCTCGCCGGCCTGCTCGGCCAGTGCCGGGCAGCTGGCGACATTGCTCGGCGTGGCCAAGCGGTCGCTGAACCAGGCATGCAGGCACGGGCAGTTGCCGATGCAGGCATGCAGGTGTTCGGCGGCATAACCCCGGCCGTGCCCGCGGGCTCCGGCCAGCCGTACCGGCTCATGCGACTGCCCGGCATCGGCCATCAGCAGCCAGGCGCCGACCGCCTCGGGAAACTCCAGGATGCGGCGCAACGCCGCGTCGACCACATGCTGCTCGGTCTTGGCGTCGGTCAGGCCGCTGGTGAAGTGGAACAGGCTGTTGAGCAGCGAATTGCTGCGTGCCAGCTCATCGTGCTTGGCCTGCAATTCATGGTTCAGGCGCACGCCCTGCTCATAGGTGGAAATCAGCAGATCGAGAATCTGCTGGCGGCCGGCGGTGATGAAGTGGCGCTCGCCTTCGAGGACCACCTCGACCCCCATCTGCACCCGTTCATGGGTGCGCAGCTCGAGATTCACCAGGAAGTAGCGGATGCGTGACATCAGGTACTTTTCATCGTAGGGCTTGACGATGAAGTTGTCCGCTCCGGAGGCCAAGCCATGCACCACGTCCCGCGCATTGGCCAGGGCGGTCACCAGGATCACCGGGATGTCGGCGGTGCCAGGGTTGCCCTTCAGCTGCCGGCACAGTTCGTAGCCGTCCATTTCGGGCATCACGATGTCGCTGATGACGATGGTTGGGCGTTTTTTTGCGACCATCGCCAGGGCCTCGACGCCGTTGCGCGCGATCTGCGCCCGGCAACCTGCCGCTTCGAGCAGATACTGCAGTTCGGACGCCTGGGTCGGGCTGTCCTCGACGATCAAGATTTCTGCGGTGGCGTACATGACTGACTCCCTCCTGCCACGACTTGCGGTGAAGCGATCCGTACAGCGATCGAGTTGAGTACCGCGGCGATAGCCTCAGGCGGCAACACCTGGCAGGCGGCCTGCAATGCGATGGCGGCGCGCGGCATGGAATCGATGAGTGCGCTGCCGGGCTCCTGCACCAGAGTCAAGGCGCCCCTGCGGCGAAGCTCGGCCAAGCCTTCGGCACCGTCGCGGCCCATTCCCGAGAGCTGGATGCCGATGGCGCGCTTGCCGAACTGGCGGGCGACCGCGTGGAACAGGTAGTCGGCCGAGGGGGAGAAGCGCTGCTCCGCACTGGTGGCCTCCAGACGCACCCGCAGGGTCGCGGTGATGCCCAGCTGGGTGCCGTCGGGAGGCAGGTAGAGCCTGCCTGGCAGCAGTGCCTGGGCGTCTTCGACGATCTGCACCGGCAGCGCGCAAACGCTCGCCAGCCAGTTGCCGAAGCTCGGCATGAAGCCGGCGGCAATGTGTTGGGCCAGGATCAGCACCCAGGGCTGGGGTGGCCGGAGACTCTGCAACAGGCTCTTCAGCGCCGCCGGACCGCCGGCCGAGGCCGCGATGGCGACGACCTGCGGAGCGGCAGCGGCCGTTTGCTCGACCAGCTCGAGCGTGGACTCCGTGCCGCTCGCCGGACTGCTCAAAGCCGGCCGGTGGCGCCGCACGACCTTGACCTGGGACATGCTGCGCAGGGTCCGCAGCAACTCGTCGATGCGCGTGTCGAAGTCGGGGGCCGAGAGGCCGCGCGGCTTTTCCACTATAGCCAGGGCGCCGGCGGCCAAGGCGCGCATCGCGGTCGCCGTGTCGTGGACGTTGGCGCTGGCAGTCAGCACCACCACCGGCAAGGCGTAGCGTTCGAGGATGCGTGCGGTGGTCTCGTAACCGTCGATGCCTGGCATATGCACGTCCATGGTCACTATGTCGGGGGTGTAGGTCTGCAGCAGTGTCAGGGCCTGTTCGCCACTGTCGGCCTCGTGCACCGCATAGCCCGCGTTTTCCAGCACGGCACGCAGCAGCAGGCGCAGTACCGGTGAGTCGTCAACGATCAACACGCGCACGATGGCAGGCCCCCCGCTCAGATCAGACGCCGAATGGCATCGAGCAGGCTGTCCTGCTCGAAACCGCTTTTCACCAGATAGGCATTGGCACCGGCCTCCAGGCCGCGCGCACGGTCCTCCGCGGAGTGCAGGGCGGTGACCAGCACCACCGGCAAGGTGGCCAGTTCGCGGTCGGCGCGAATGCGGCTGGTCAGGCTGAAACCATCCATGCGCGGCATCTCCACATCGGACACCAGCAGGTCGAATGGCCCCTGCTTCAGCGCGTTCCAGGCTTCCAGACCATCGTTCGCCGTGGCCACCTGATAGCCGGCCCCTTCGAGAATGGCCTTGAGCAGGCCGCGCGAGGTGAAGGAGTCCTCGGCGATCAAGAGCCGCTGGGCGCGCTGCGCCTGGCTGTCCTGGGTGGTTTCGGCGAACACGCTGGCGGTGGCGGCCAGGGCGCTGCGGTAGAGGTCGCCGGGGTGCAGAATGGGCACCAACTGGCCGTCGCCGAGGACCGTCGCGCCCAGCAGATTGCGCACCCGCAGCAATTGGCGGCCGAGGCTCTTGACGGTGATTTCCTGGTCGCCGAGCAGTTCTTCCACCAGCAGGACGAAGCGCTCGCCGCGCACCTTGAGCAGCAGCAGGGTCAGATGGCCTTCGCCCCGCAACTGGTCGCCGAGACCGAGCACGTCGGCCAGCGACCAGACCGGCAGGACCTGTTCTTGCACCACCAGGGACGGCCGGTTTTCCAGATTCTTCACCGCGCCGGCCGGCAACCGCAGGCAGCGTTCCACCGCCAGCGCCGGTACCGCGAAGATGCGCTCGGCGTTGCGCACGATCACCGCGCGAAAGGTCGACAGGCTAAGCGGCAGGTGCAGGTGAATGCAGGTGCCCTGCCCCGGACTGGTCTCCAGTTCGATGCGTCCGCCGATCCGTTCGACCGCCTCCTGGACGATGGCCATGCCCAGGCCGCGCCCGGAGAGATCGGTGATCAGCGCACTGGTGGACAGCCCGGAGGCGAAGATCAGCTTGCCGGCTTCCGCATCGGCCAGTGCCTCGGCCTGCTCCTCGGTCAGCAGCCCGGCGGCCACGGCCTTGCTCTTCAATTGCGCGATGGCCAGGCCGCGGCCATCGTCGCGCACGCGCAGCTCGAAACGGTCCGCCGACTCCTGCAGCAGTTCCACCTGCAACTGGCCGACCTCCGACTTGCCGCCGGCGGCGCGCTGTCCCGACGTTTCCAGGCCATGGTCCACGGCATTGCGCAGCAGGTGGGTCAGCGGGGTGCGCAGTTCGTCGAGAATGCGCTTGTCGACTTGCAGGCTGGCTCCGCGCACTTGCAGCGCCACCCGCTTGCCGGCCTGGCTGGCGAGGTCCTGGACCATCGCCGGCAACCCTTCGAGCAGGCTGCTGCCGGCCAGCAGGAGTGCGCTCTGTAATTCTCCGGCGAGGGTTTCGGAGAGTTGCGCCAAACCCTGCGCCAGGTGTTTGCCGGCTTTTTCCAGGTGGCTCGCCGCGAAGTGCAGGCGATCCATCTGCGCCTGGCTCCAGTCCAGGTAATCGAGCAGCGCCCTGAAGGCATCCCGATTTGCCTCGGGTAGCGCTTGTACGCTTTCACGCAAGCGCTTCAGGCTGCCGCCGGCGAGCAGCCGGCGACCGCGTTGGGGGTCGAAGGTCAGCACATGTTCGCCCAAGCGCCGGGCATGGGCCTGGGCCTCGAGCTTGTGCTGCAACAGGGTCTCGCTCTGGAACAGCAGCGCATCCAGGCGCCGCGTCGCGACCCGCACCGTGCCGGGCTCCTGTGGCGCCGGCGGCAAAGGCGCTGGACGCTCGGGCAGGTTTACCGGCGCCCCGCAAGCGGCCGCCTCCAGGTCATCGATCAGCCGCTGCTGCTCGTGGACTTCCGCCGCCTGCCCGGTATGCAACTGCTGCACCACGCGCAGGGCATAACGGCACAGCTCGACCCGCTCCGGGGTCAGCTCCAGCGTACCGGCGCGTACGGCCCCCAAGAGGCTCTCCCAGGCATGACAAAGCTGCGCGATCTGCGCCAAACCGACCGCCCGCGCGGCGCCCTTGAGACTGTGAACCTCGCGGAATAGCGACTCGATGGACGCGTCCGAAGCCGTTGCCTCACGCCAGTTGGCCAGGCCGTCGGCCAGCACCCCCAGGCGCTCGTCCGCCTCCACCCGAAAACTGGCCATCAGGTGTTGCCGCAGCGTTTCGCGATCCAGGCTCATGACGGGCTCACAGCTTGAAACGGGCCGCCAGGCCCTTGAGCTTGAGGCCCAGCTGATGCAGGTTGCGGGCGGCCTGGTCGACCTGGCGGCTACCGCCGACATTGTCCTGGCTGGCCTGGCGAATGCTCTCCATGGCCGTCGCGATCTGATCCATGCCGATCATCTGCTGCTGACTGGTGGCGGCGATCTGCACGGCCACTTCGCTTGACTCCTCGATACTGCTGCTCAGGGCACGGATCGCCTCGCCGCTGCTCTGGGCTCGCTCGTAGCCGATTTCCACCGTCTTGCTGCCCTGCTCGGCCAGCAGTACCGCCTTGGTCATGGCCTTCTGGATTTCGCCGAGAATCCCGCGCACCTGCGCGGTGGCCTGTTTCGACTGGTCGGCCAGGACCTTGACCTCCTGGGCCACCACCGAGAAACCCTTGCCGGCCTCGCCGGCCTTGACCGCCTCGATCGAGGCGTTGACCCCGAGCAGGTTGGACTGCTCGGCCAGGTCGCCGACCGAGGCGACGATCTCGCCGATGGTCTGGCTCTGCTCGCCCAGGCGCATGATGCTTTCCGCCACCGCCTGCATCTGTTCGCGAATCTGCCCCATGCCCTTGAGCGCTTCATCCACCGCCTGGCGGCCGCTCTGCGCCACCTGGCGGGTGCGCTCGGTACTCTCGGCGACCGTTTGCGACTTGTTACCGGCGAGCACCGCGGTCTGCTTGACCTCTTCCACCGTGGTGGCGATTTCGCTGATGGCGGTGGCGGTTTCCTGGGTGCTTGCCGCCACCTGGGTGGTGGCGGCAAGGATCTCCTCGCTGGAGGACGCCAGCACCGAGATGCCTTCGTTCATTTCCTGCACCAGATCGCGCAGGTACTGGCTCATGTCGACGAACGCCTGGGTCAGCCGGCCCACCTCGTCCTGTCGTGAACTGTTGGCCAGGCCGCTGGGAATCTCGCCGCGGCCGATCTGCTCGGCAAAACCGGTCAGGCGCGCCAGTGGCGCCGCGATATGCCGGCTGAGCAGCCAGGCCAGAACGATGATGCCCCCCACCAGCAGCAGGCTCAGGTTGAGGATGCGTTCGCGCAGGGTCTCCAGCACCTGACGCGAGTTGGCCAGTGCTTCGCCGATGCGGCGCTCGGTCAACTTGACCAGTTGCAGGCCCAACTCATGGATCTTGTTCATCCGCTCCAGCTGCAGCCCCCCGCTCAACTGCCGCGCCTCGTCCAACTGGCCACTGCGGATCAGCTGCAACTGGTTCGTCCGGCTCTGCGCCAGGCTGGTACGCACGGCGATGAACTGTTCGAGCAAATCACCGGCCTCCTGGTCATCGCTCGCCGCCGCGCGCAGGCGTTGCATGAGCCGGTCGTTTTCCTCGCTGCGACGGCGAATTTCCTCCTCGCGCTCTTCCAGCTGATTCACGGTTCCGTCGCTTATGGCCAGCAGCAGGTCGTTGCGCTGCGCCGCGATATTGATGCGCAGCTCCTTCACCGCAGAGATCCGCTCATAGTTGCGCCTGAATTGCAGCTCTTCGCTTTCCTGCAGGCCGACGAATTGCTCCAGGGTGGTGAAGAGCAGGCCGCCAAACCCCAGGATCAGTACCACGAACGCCATGATCAGCTTGCTGCCGATGTTGAACTGCAAGACCTTGCCCATCATGCTTGTCCCTCTCCCTTCCCTGGCTTCCCAGGGCCTAATCCTCGGCCATCACGCACAGACTCGAATCGCCCAGCAGCCGTGCACCATCCAGCACCGTCCATTGTTCGCGGGTAACCCCAAGCAGATACTTCGCCCGCACCCCAGACAGGTTGGCCAGGCTGCTCTGCAAGGCCTCGCGGCGGATTTGCGCGACCCCCAGCACGCGGTCGATCAACAGGCCGAACTCCATGTCCGCGCTCTGCAGGACGAGCAGAAAGCTGCGTTCGGAAAGCCCGACGATCGGCAGCTCGAACAGCACCCGCAGATCCACTACCGAGACGATGCGCCCGCGCACATTGACGATGCCCAGCACGTAACCCGGCGTGCTCGGCAGCGGCGTGTACTGGCTCAACGGCAGCACCTGGGCGACATGCTCGCTGCCGATGGCATACAGCTCATTGCTGAGGCTGAAGGTCAGCACCTCCAGTTCCCCCTGGCGATCCTCCGCCTGGGGCGTGCCGGCCCATTGCCGGGTACGCTCGCGCAGGCGCGCCGCCGACTCATCCGGCGCAATGGCGAAGCCCTCTGACAGGCGGCGTTCGAACTCGGCCAGCCGTTCGTGCAACTGTGTCCAGCGGGCTGCATCGTTCAGGGGCTCGGACATGCGCTTCGCTCCTCCAGCAACTGTTCGCACAAGCGCAGCAATTGCGCGCAGCTCATGCCATCGCCTTGCGGCAGCGGGGCGTCATCGGCCTGCTCCTCGAGCAACTGCCGGCAGACCCGCAAAGCCTTGTCGCTGGCCCGCGCACGGCCCGACGCACTCAGCAGGCGGGCCTGGAGGAAGTAGCCGAGGATGAAGCCAGGCTCGAGGTAGAGCACGCGCTGCAGTGCCAGCAGGGCGGCTTGGTTCTCGCCCCTCTGCTGCGCGAGCTGGGCCTGCAGCCAATGGGCCGGCATCGATGCGGGCTCCAGCGCCAGTGCTCGCTGCAGCCAATCCTGAGCCTCGTCGAGTTGTTGCTGGTCGGCCCAGCTACGCGCCATCTGCAGGCAGGCCTGGTGCTGCTGGGCGTGGCTGAGGCCGGCACAGGCCAGATAACGCCGCAGGGTTTCACGGGCCGCAGGGGAATGCCCGCTACTCAGGTCCCGCTGCGCCTGCTGCCAGAGCTGCTCCGGGCCGGCGGCATGCGCAGCGGCGGGCTCAGCGGGCTGGCTGAGCACCACCGCCCGCGGGCGCGGGATCTTCCGCGCCCGCGTGGCCGGCGCCCCGGGCGGCACCCAAGCGGGCGCCGGGCCGGCCTCGGCGGGCGCACCGCTGGCAGGCCGCACGCCACCTCGCGCAGCGCTGGCCAGGGCGTAATTGCAACCGGCCCAGGTGCCCGTGAAGCCGGCCTGGGTGGCGATGCCGGCCTCGACCGCGCTCAACAGCAGCAGCCCGTCGCGGCTCAGGCTGCCGAGCAGCCGATGCAGCACGGCAGCGGCGCGCGGCGGCGAGAAATACATCAGCACATTGCGGCAGAGGATCAGGTCGGCACCCTGCATCGGGCAGGGTTGCAGGCCGTCGGCCAGGTTGTACGGGATAAACCGGATACGCCCGCGCCAGGCCGGCCGCACGCGCCACAACCGGCCCTCGGCCTGGAAATGGCGTCGGCGAAAAGCGCTGTCGTTGCGGCGAAAGGCATTGGCGCCATAGAGGCCCTGCTCCGCCCGGGCGAGGAAAGCCGTGTTGATGTCGCTGGCGAGCAACTCCAACGACCAGGTGTCGGCTTCCCTACCCAACAGCTCATCGAGCAGAAACAGCAGGCTGTAGGCCTCCTCACCGGTGCAACAACCGGCACTCCACAGGCGCAGGCTGCGTTGCCCGGCCAGGCGCCGGCGCGCCAACAGCGCTCCGAGGTGCTGCCGGGCCAGCCAGTCGAGGGCCTCGGCGTCGCGGCGGAAATAGGTTTCGCCGACGGTAAAAGCGGGAATCAGCGCCTGTACTTGGGCTGCGTCCCAGTCGGCGAAAGCCAAGGCCTGCAGCCACCCCGAGAAGTCCTCGATGTGCTGCTCCATGGCCAGCAGCTGCAGGCGCCGCAGCAGGTCCGGCCGGCGCTCAGCCGAGAAGTCGATGCCCAGGTGCTGGTGAACCTTGTGCGCCAGCACCTCGAGCACGCGCGGCGAACAGGACGCTTCAATCCGCGTCATCGGGCGCGCCTCCGTTTTCCGCCAGCGCCGCGGCCAGGCACTGCTCATCGGCATCGGAGAGCACCTGTTCGACATCCTGGATCAGCAACATGCCCTCGGCAGTGCGCAGGACGCCTTGCAGCAGGCTGGACGGCACGCGCGGATCGAGGGCCGGGGAAAAATCCTCTGCGGCGCAGCTGCGCACCGCCTCGACCGTTGCGACCGGCAACAGCAGATCACGCCGGCTGGTCTTGAGCCAGATGAAGGGTTGCCACAGCGTCACCTGCGCCGACGGCCAGTCGAAGCGTCGCGCCAGGTCGACCACCGGTAGGATTTGGCCCTGCACATTGACCAATCCGCAGACCGTCGCCGGCGCCCCCGGCAGCGGTGTGCTCAATAGTGCGGGCAGCACGCGCACGACATGCTCGAGTGCCACCGCGAAGTGCTGCCCGGCAAGCCAGAAAGGCAGCACCAAGTATCTGTCCATAGAAGCGTCCCTGTCGTCGCGATCTCTCTATCTCATGGCTTTACCCTAGCTCAGGGTTGTCATGCACGCACTGACGCGGCGCGACGAGTCCTGCCTGCCCGGCACTCGACGAGCGCCGGAGTCTCTATCGAACATCACGTTAATCGCCTAACGCAATGATTCCATTGACTAACTGGATAGCTCGAGACGGATGGATAGGGATGCACCGGTCCAGCCAACGGCGCTGGCGCTCGCCAAACGCCGAGGGTCTAGCAAGGAGCAGGGGTCACACGCTGCCGCAGGCGTCGCCTCCCCAGTCGCCGATATCCGGGTTGTTGCAGGCGCTGCTGACCATGCTGGTGCCGCGGCTGCTTACCTCCTGCGCTTCGGTACGCTTGGCAGTCGCCTTTTGCAGTTGCTGCTCGGTGGCCACGGCTTCCTGCGGGACCGCTTTGGGTTTGGCGACCGGTTTGCTGACGGCCGTGGCCACGGTCTGGCGCTCGACGCCGACCTCTTGCAGGTCCTTTTCGTAGGCCTGGGTGTAGGTATTGATGTCTTCGCCGGCGCGGCCATCCACGGCAGCCAACAAGGCATTGGTTTCCTTCAGGCCGCTGACGATTTCGGCAAATCGGCTACGCCCCTCGCTGTCGCTCATGCTCTTGGCCCGATGCGCGGCCTGCAGCTTGGCGAATTCGCCTTGGTAGCAATCCTGGGCGGCCTTGGCGTAGACGATGCTGCGATCCAGATCTTCGCTGCTGCGTTCGAAGTCGCCGCCATAGGAAGCGATCCGCTGCTTGTCGTCGGCGATCTGCTTCTGCCGTTCGCTGTAGTAACCGGCCGCGCCGCCGACCAGGGCACCGGTGGTCGCGCCGATCAGCGTGTTGCGCGCGGCATGGTCGCCTCCGCTCAGGGCCCCGGCCAGGCCGCCGAGCAGGCCGCCGGCGATGGCGCCGGTGGCGACGGACTTCTGCATCGCCGCATCGGAGCTGCGCAGTTGGCTGACCGGCTCGTAGCAAGCCGGGTAGTAATTGGCCTTGGTGGTGGCCGCGACCTTGGAGCTGACGCCGCCGCCGAGGCTGGCGCAGCCGCCGAGCAACAGCGCGGAAAAGGCGGCGCTGCAGAGCAAGGTGGGGTGCAGCAGTGAATGACTGTGAGGATATTCCATGGTCGTTCTCTCATGCTTGAGTGTGTTGATTCCATCCTGCGCTGATCCGCCGTATGCCCCTCTCGTCTGCCCGAAGGCGCTGCTAGGGGCCAAGCAGCTCCTTCAGGATCGCGGCCGGGTCAGCTTTACGTTGCTCACGGTATTCGCCCACGTGGCGTACGAACAGCGTAGCCCGTTTGACCAGACTCTTGCCTAGCACCGGGTTGCGATTGAGCTCTTCGCGGGTGCGCTGCAACTGGGCCTGGACCACCGCATCGGAGTAGCGCGTTCCGGTGGCCAGGTTGTCGATGTAGATCGTCACCGCGCCGTCCAGGGCGGTGCGCCCGTTGGCGATGGCCGACTGGTAGAGCTGCACCGCAGCCTGGTCCTTGGCCTTGCGCGCCTTGGTCAGGCTGTTCTGCAGGTTGGTCAGGCGGATGTTGTAGTTGCTGACGGTCTCGGCGACCAGCGCCGCCGACTGGATCAGGTTGGCGGCCGCTTCCTGGCGCTGCCGGGCGATCAGCGAGACGTTGCGCTTGAGCTCCTCGTTGACCAGTGCCAGGCGGGCCTGCAGGTCCGGGTCTTGGCTGTCGGCGATGATGCTGTCGAGCAATTGGGTCGGGTCGTCGGCGTCGGCGATCTCGTCGGTCAGCCCGGCCAGGCGACCTTCCCGTTGCCACTGCTCGAACAGCGCCTGGTAGCGCGAGCGCGGGGCCGACAAGGCGCCCAGGGCCACGCGGAAGCCAGTGGTCTCGTTGCGCTGCTCGCTGCCTTGCGCGGTGAACAGCGGGTATTCGCGGCGCATCCCGGTGAACAGGGTCAGCTCGCCTTCCAGGTAGTTGCCGCCCTTGACCACGAAACCGCCGTAGGTGCCCTGGCGGCGCCCGGCATGCACCATCTGGAACGGATCGTGGACCATTTCCGCGGCATTGCCGATCACGTCGTAGAGCCCCAGCGGGTTGGCCTTGCGCATGCCCACCGGCAACAGCCGCGCACCTTGCCCCGTGCCGCCAGCGACCTGGGTGTAGACCGCCCAGTCGGCCAGCGGGCCGTCGCCGTCGCTGCCCTCCTCCTTGCGCGGGAACAGCCGGCCTTCCAGCTCCTGGCGGCTGACCGCATGGCCGCCGCGGGCGGCGAATTCCCACTCGACCTCGGTGGGCAGGCGGACGAAGCCCACGCCGCCGTCCTCGGGGTTGTCGCCGCGCCCGCTGATCGGCAGGCGCTCGCGGTGGTGCTTGAGCAGCCAGGCGCTGTAGACCGCGGCGAAGCGCTCGGCCTCGAAGCGCGACAGGTTGACCTTGGGCCGCCGCGCCGGCATGCCCGCGGGCGGCTGGTCGCAGCTCGGCGCCTCGCCCTCGCCGGCCAAGGCTGCGGCCTGGGCCATGACCAGCTGGTACTGGCGCTCGGTGACCTCGTACTTGCCGACGAAATACAGCATGGGCTTGAGCAGCGCATCGTCCCGGCCCTTGGGCAGGCCCGGGCCGATGCGCTCTTGCCAGTCGCTCGGCAGATCCTCGAGGAGGAACTGGCCATTGATGTAGTCGCGCCGGTAGCCGGAAATGAACGACTGCTGGTAGCCCGGCTCGCCCTCGCTGAAGGGCTGGCCGAGGCTGATCTCCTTATCGTCGAGGGCGCCGCGGGCGAGGATGTAGACGTGGCGGAAGACCATCTCGCCCGCGCAGGGCAGCGGCAGGCTGACATCGTCGGCCAGCGGCTTGGGGTTGTCGGCGGCAGATGGGCTGGCGGGTGCCGGCTCTTGCGCTGCCGGAGCGGGTTGCGCCTCGGCGGCTGCCGGCGCCTCTTCGGCTTCTTGAGGCCCTTGAGCTTCTGGGACTTCAGGCGCTTCCTGAGGCGGAGGCGCTTGCGCCTCCTGCACCGTCTGCACCACTGCGGACGCGGCGTCTGGGTCGGCACGCTGGCTCTGTGGCTCCTCGGCCTCGGAGCAACCGACCATCAGCAGCATTACGCAGCAGACAAACCCTGGGACAATCGACGCCGAAACATAGGTTGGTGCTGGGGAACGAAGCCCGACCAGGTCGCCCTGTTGGGCTTCGTGGTGCTCAGCCCAACCTACAGGATGCGTATTTTTTGGCAGTCTGTTAGACATCGCGCAATCCTTCCGAGGCTTCGATCCGCGCCGCCCGCCAGCCACCGGAGGCGGCGGCCAGGCTGCTGCACAGCAAGGTCGCCAGCAGCGCCAGCAGGTAATGCCCGAACAGCAGGCTGCAGGCGTACTCGCCCGGCGTCTGCTGGAACAGGCGGTTCAACCCGAGCTCCGCCGCGCCATACAGCCCCCACGCCAGGATCAGGCCGAACACCCCGGTGTAGAGCGCCTGCAACACCACGAAGGCGACCAGCGCGGTGGACGAGAAGCCGAGCAGGCGCAGCACCGACAGGGCCCGGCGCTTGCGCTCGACCGCGGCCAGGGCGCTGGCGGTCATCGCCGCGAAGGCGCCGCCGAGCGCCAGGCTGGCGATGATCCAGAACACCAGGCTGAGGTTGCGACTGAGCGAGCGCAGCTGGGCGATGGCCTGCGCCTGGGTGGCCACCTCCAGGTTGCGCGCGGCGAAATAGCGGCGCAGGCGCTCGACATCCTCTAGGCCCGCGGCATACAGGCGAAAGCCCGGATAGACCCGCGCACTGCGCTGCGCCTCGCTCCGCCCGGGCCAGCCCAGCGCCGGCACCGCCAGACCGTCGCGGTAATCCTCCGCGGCTTCGAGCAGGCTCAGCGAGGCGAACAGGGCATCGCGGGGGAAGGCGCCGAGCGGCAGCACACCCACCACCAGCAAGTCGGTGCGCTGGTATTCCGGGCGGCCGTCGACCTGGCGGCCGAAGGCGGCGCTCAAGCGGTCGCCGGCCTCCACGCCGAGCTTCTCCGCCGCCCGCTGGCTGAGCAGCACGCCGTCCGCGGGCAACGGCAGGAGCGCCGGCGCCACCAGCGGATCGCCGGCGGCGGTGGGAATCATCTCCACCGTCACGCCCCTGTCGCCGGCGGACAGCTCGGCGGTGGCGGCGATCTGCCGGGTGCGCGGCAAGGCGAAGGCCACGTCGGCACGGGCGGCCAGCTCGGCGATCGCCTCGGCACTGAAGCGCCCACCGCCCAGCGGCACGATCTCGCGCACCCCGGGGTCGCGCTCCAGGCGCTCGGTGAGGCTGGTGATCAGGCCGAACTTGAGGCCGAACAGCACCAGCAGCGGCGCCAGCACCGCGACCAGCGCCAACACCGCGCAGGCCGACAGGCGGCCGTCGGCGCGGTAGTCGTGCCAGGCCAGCTGGCTCATCAGCGCCAGGCCCATCAGCCGGCCTCCAGCAGGGTCGCGAGCACGCCGCCAGCGCCGCTGCGCTGCACCTGCAGGCGCTGCAGTTGCAGGCCGACCCGCTGCGCCAGCGCCTCGTCATGGGTGGCCACGACGATGCAGGCACCTTGCTCCTCGGCCTGGGCGACCAGCAATTGCATGACCCGCTCGGCATTCAGCGGATCGAGCGAGGCCGTCGGTTCGTCGGCCAGCACGATGGCCGGTGAGTGGGCCAGCGCCCGGGCGATGCTGACCCGCTGGCGCTGGCCGACCGAAAGCGCGGCGGGCAGCTTGTGCAGCTGGTCGGCGATTTCCAGGCGCTCGGCCAGGCGCTGCACCGTGGCATCCTCGGCCATGCCCAGCAGGGCGCGCGACAGGCCGATATTGCGTCGTACATCGAGAAAGCCGAGCAGGCCGCCGGTCTGCAGTACATAGCCCATGGCGCGGCTGCGCAACTCGGCCAGCAGGTCCTGGCGGCCGTGGCGCCAGAGCCCGGCGATGTCGCTGATGCGGCCGTCGCGGGTCAGCTCCAGGGTGCCGCCGGGGTCCGGGCTGAGCACCAGGGCCAGCAGGTCGAGCAAGGTGCTCTTGCCGCTGCCGCTCGGCCCCACCAGGGCCAGGCGCTGGCCGGGGCGCAGGTCCAGGCGCGGCACCAGCAGGCGGTAGCCGTTGCGGCTCTTGCCGATATCGCGCAGGCGCAGCATCAGGGCAGCGTCGCCAGCGGCACGCGATAGAGCGCGTCGCCAGGTTGCGCATCGCCGAACCGCACCCAGTTGGCGATGTCGTTGTGGAAGGTTTCGTAGAGGCGGATCTTCGATTGCAGTTCGTCGATGAAGTCCTCCTGCTCGGCCACACTCAGCGACAGCCAGAGGTCCTGGGTCATGTTCAGCGACTTGCTGCGGTACGGCAGCCCCTCCAGGTACTCGCCGAGCACGCCGGACTCGGCCAGGTTACGCCCTTGCTTGAGGCCGCTGGGGTCGCGGCTCATGTAGGCGCTGGCGCTGGCGATCTCCTGGAAGAAGTCCTTGGGCGAGGACTGGGTGCGCCGCGCCGCGTCGACGATCAGCTTGAGCGACTGCTGCAGGTCGTTGAGCTGCAGCTTGGTCAGCAGCACGCAGACCTGGAAGGCCGGCAACGACGGGTTGGTCAGGTCGTGATCGGCGGTCCAGGCGGTGACCAGCTGCGGGGCCTGCACCGCACGGCGGCGGCCGAGGAAATCCATGTGCATGGCGTAGCCGATGGCCGTGCTCTTGGCCGCGATACTGTGCGCGGACTGGTGCTCGCTGGGCTTGAGCACCTGATTGCTGCCCACCTGGTGCACCAGTTCGGCGAAGATCATCCCGATCTCGGCGACGCTCTGCCCGAACTTACCCACCTCGCCATCGGCCACCGGGATATACAGGTCGCCGATCTGCGGGTTGGCGTCGGCGGTCAGGCTGCGGTACTGCTGCTCGGCGAAGCCGTGGTTGTCCTTGCCGAGCGGCGTGCGCAGGTGCAGGGCGTAGATCTTGATCTGCTTGCGCAGCGCCGCCTCGCGCACCTCGGCCTCGTTCATCTGGGTGCGACTGAGCGGGTCGTTCTTGCGCAGCGCCCCGGCGTCGCTGACCAGCAGGATCAGGCGGCCGCTGTAGGGGGTCCAGTCCATGCCCTCGACCGCCTCCATCACCCCGGCGAAAGCGTCCTCGTTGAAGGCGTGGCTGGAGACGTCGGTGGCCCGGACCTGGCGGGCCAGCTCGACGAAGCGCTGCGGATCGCTGCCCTCCTCCAGGCTCACCAGAGTGCGACTGACGTACTCCAGCCCCGGGGTTTTCTCGATGTTGCTGCGAAAGCCCACCAGGCCGAAGCTGACGTTGTCCAGGTCGCCGCGGCTGGCGATCTGCCGGTGCAGTTCCTGCACCACCTGGCTGACCCGGTCGATATAGGGTTGCATCGATACCGAGGTGTCGACCACCAGGACGATGCCGGTACGGAACTGGCCGTTCTGGTAAGCCTGGCTACCGTCACCCATCACCTGCTCGGCGTCGCCGGGGTCGATCGAGGCGACGTTGAGCAGCTGCACCGGCAGGCCGTTGCCATCGAAGCCCTCGCGCGACTCGAAGATCGGCAGCAGGTAGAACTGCTCCTGCGGAACGGCGCTGTCGAGCGGTTCCAGGGCAACTATCTCGGGAGCGACCTGCTTCTCGAACTGCGCCTGGTGCAGCGCCGCGCGCGCCTGTGCGGTATCGCCGAGAAAGCGCTCCACCGCGTCGGGCGTATCGAGGAACATCACCGGCGAGCGCCCGGAACGCTCGGTGAACTTGAGCACCAGGCTCTGCTTCCAGTCGCTCACCGCCGCGGCCGGCAGCCAGCCGTCGCGCTGGCCGTCGCTGGAGACGCCGAGTTCCAGCCAGTCCTGCCCGCCGACCAGCTTACGCTGGTAGACATAGAACACCGAGAAAGCCGGCAGCGCGTCGCCCTGCCCCGCGCCTCCCGCCTGGCTGGCGAAACGCGCCTCGGGCTTGCTCAGCACGCGCTGGAACAGGGTCTTCTTGCCGGCCATCAACAGCGGCCGTTCGCCGCCGTCCTGAACCACGGCCTCGCCCTCGGCGCCGGCCGACTGCGCCGAAGACTCGGCGGACGCTGCTGGCGACTCGCCGGCGGACTGTTCCGGTGCTTCGACCTCGGCCTGCTCCGGCGCGCTAGCCGGCGTGGCGACGAACAGCCAGTAGCCGCCGCCGAGCAGCGCCAGCAGCCCGAGCAGCGCGGCGCCGGCTATCGCCAGCCGCGGCCCGCGCCCCTGGCTCGGCGGCGGCGCAGCCGGGCGTTGCTCGCGACTGTCTGCGGCTTGCTTCGCCTGGGGTGCGGCGGCCGGCGTTTCCGTCGCCAATGGCGGCATGTTCAACGACACCGGCGTCAGCCCGCCGAGGTCGATACGCCCGGCCTGCTGCGCCATGGCTTCGGGCGGCAGGCCCAGGGGGCGGAACTGGGTCGCCTCGCTGTCGCCGTGCGCCGGCGCGGCGGCCGCCGGCAGCTGGTCCAGCGCGGCGATCAGCGCCGCCGCATCGGCGAAGCGCTCGGCCGGTTCCTTAGCCAGCAGCTTGCTCAGGATCGCCTGGTAGCGGCCCTGGGCGATCGGCAATTCGGGCAAGGGCTCGGTCAGGTGGGCCAGGGCGGTGGACAGCGAATCGGCGCCGACATAGGGCAGCTTGCCGGTGAGGATTTCGTAGAACACCACGCCCAGGGCATAGAGGTCGGCGCGGCCGTCGATCTGCTGGCCGCGCGCCTGTTCCGGGCTCATGTAGCTGGGGGTGCCGACGGCGAAGCCGGCCTGGGTGAACTGGGTGCGGTCCTCCAGCGACTTGGCGATGCCGAAGTCCGAGAGCACCGCCGCGCCGTCGGCGCGAAAGAGGATATTCGCCGGCTTGACGTCGCGGTGGACCAGACCCTGGGCGTGGGCATAGCCCAGGGCCGAAGCGATCTGGCGCAGGTAGAGCAGTCCCTGTTCGGCGCTCAGACCCTCGGCGATGCGCTCCTTGAGCGTGCCGTTGGGCAGGTACTCCATGGCCATGTAGTAGTGGTGGTCGACACTGCCGATGTCGTAGATGGTCACCGTGTGCGGATGGGACAACCGGGCCAGGGTCTTGCCTTCGCGCAGGAAGCGCTCGCAGAAGCTGCGGTCGGCCGCCAGCGCCGCCGCCATGATCTTCAACGCCACCTTGCGTTCCAGCGAGCGCTGGGTGGCCAGGTACACCGTGGCCATGGCGCCATCGCCCAGTTCGCGCTCGATCTGGTAGCCGGGAATCTCGATATCCATGCTCTGCCTGCATCCCTCAGTAGGCTTTGACGACGACCGCAGTGATGTTGTCCGGCGCGCCCCGGGTCAGGCCCAGGTGCACCAGGCTGCGGACCATTTCATAGGGCGCCTCATGGCCGAGCACTTCCTGCAGCTCGTGGTCTTCCACGGTCTTGTTGAGGCCGTCGCTGCACAGCAGGAAGCAGTCGCCGGGAAGCACCTCGAGCTGTACCTCGGCCAGCTCCAGGCCATCCTGGGCACCCAGCGCGCGGGTGACGATATTGCCCATGGGGTGTTCGCGCGCCTCCGCCTCGCCCAGTGCGCCGCTGTCGACCAGCTCCTGCACATAACTGTGGTCGTGGCTGATGAGGTTCAGCCGGCCATCGCGCAGGCGGTACAGGCGGCTGTCGCCGGCCCACAGGCAGCTCGCCTGGCTGCCGCGGGCGACCAGCAGCACCAGGGTGCAGCCCATCATGCTCACGCCGCGCCGCCCGGCTTCTTCACGCACCGCGCGGTTGACCTCGACGAGGCTGTCGCGCAGGGCCTGCACATAGTCGGGCAGCGCTTGCGCCGGGGCGACCCGGCGCAAGCTGTCGACCACCAGGCTGCTGACGAAATCGCCGGCCGCGTGTCCGCCCATGCCGTCGGCGACGGCCCAGAGCCCGGCCTGCTGCGCATCGAGACAGGCATCCTCGTTGACCTGGCGGACCATGCCGACATGGCTGTGACTGGCGGATTGGTAATGATCGACTGCGGACGGAATCATCATGGGCTCTCGAAATCGAACTGCACGGGTAGCGCCGAAGGCGGCTGGCCGCCCGTACCGAGGAGGAACGCGCTGAAGGCCTGCGGCGGCGGCAGGCCGGCGCAGCACAGCAGGCCGGCGGCGACCCGCTCGGAGCCCCGCCCCCACCACAGGCTGGCGCCCTCGCAGCTCAGTTGGGCGAGTACCGCCGTGCGCTCGGCCGGACTGCCGACATTGAAATGCACGTGACGGAAACCTGCGCTGCGCGGTGTTTGACGCGCATGGTGCGGCGCGTCGAGGGCGCCGACCGCGGCCTCGAACGACTCGAATTCGGCATCGGCCTCGAGCGTCGACAGCAGCAACGCTTCGACTGCCTCGAACCAGTCATCCGGCCCGCCGACCAGCGAGGCCAGGTCGGCCTGCTGGTCCAGCAGCTGGACGATGCACAGCGGGAAATAGCGCCCGACCCGGTCGATGCTCGGCATCATCACCCCGACCGCCGCGTCATTGCCGAGCAGCCCCGGCGCCACCGCGAAGCGCCACAGCGGGCTGATCAGGTAGGCATCCAGCCAGGCGGCCCCGAGTTCCGCCTGGCTGGCGGCGATGCCGGCGGCCAGCCAGGCATCCCAGGGCTCGATGAAGCCGCTGGGCAGGCCGCGATGGATAAAGTCCCCGCGTCCGGCCAGCTTGCCGTAGAAACCCGCTGCGCTCATAGCCGCTCCGGCAGGCTGAAGCCGCTCAGCACGCGGTTCTTGAACGGGTTGAAGGCGCTGCTGGCGCGCAGTTCGCAGGCCAGGCTGGCGTTGTCCACGCGCAGGCGCAGGGTGAAGCGGTCCGGCGAGCTGCCCTGGGTCAGGTCGGACTGCTCGAGCAGGCGGAACCAGGCCCAGGGGCCTTCCAGGGTCAGGCCCGAGCGTCCGGCGCTGGTCGGCGGGGCAACCGTCAGGCGCACCACGCCGAGGCTGTTGGGGCTGGGCCACTGCATCGCCACCGGCCGGCTGGGGCCATGGTCGTAGCTCAGTTGCTGGCCGTCCAGGTCGAGCAGGAACTGGCTGATGGCGGCATCCATGGCCACCGGCTTGAGTTCGAAACGCACCGTCGGCTGGGTCCCGCCGGCGCGGAAGAACGCATCGCGAATGGCCGCTGCACGCTGGAAGGTCTGCAACACGCCGGCGCCGATGCCGAGCTTCTCCGCCGCACCCGGCTGCCAGCGCCAGCTGCTCGCCGAGGTGTCGACATAGGGCTGCAGGTACTTGCGAAAGTAGCTGTCCATCACCCCGCCGACGCCGAAGAAATTGCCGAAATCCTCCAGGGTGGCCTCGCGCGCGCTGCCATTGACCAAGGGGTAGCGCCCGGCCAGGGACTGGCGGTAGATGTTGAGCACCTCGGCGATCCAGGCCGCGTTGAGCTGGCTGCGGATGCCGCCCATCATGCTGTTGGTGGTGGCACTGACCACCGAGTTGACCAGGTTCTGCACCAGCGGCGGTTGCCGTTCGGCACCGAGCTTGACCCGGGCCGCGGCCGCCACCGCCTGGTTCTTCGCCTCGCCGAGCAGGGCATCGCCGCTGGCGCCGCTCATGCCGCTGACCTGCACGTAGAGCTCGTTGAGCTGGGCGAGCAGGTCGTCGATCGGCGCCGCCCCGCCCTCGCTCTTCGCCACCAGGCTGTTCAGCTCGGCGAAGCGCGCGGTGATCGGGTCGACCGGCGCAGCCGCCTGCTCCTCGCCGTCGCTCGGTTGGCCGACCAGCGAGCCGAGCTGCTGCTTGAGCTTGTCCACCGTGCCGTCGGCGGCCTTGAGCTTCTCCGCCGGCAGGCGATCCTCCTGTTGCAGGTCGGTTTCCTTGGCCACCGCGTCGAGCAGCTTCTTCAGCGGCGAATTCGCCCCGGAGAGCACCCGCAGCACGTCGGCGGCCTGGGCCACGCTGCTGATGGCGACGAAGTCGAGGTCGCCGAGCAGTGTCTCCCACTGGCCGAGGAAATCCTGGAAGTACAGGTCGCGCACGTCCAGGGCCAGGCTGGCTGTGTCCTGGCTGTCGCTGAGGGCGCGGCCGAGCACCCATTGCTCCTCGGCCAGGGCGCCGGACTGGCTGAGGCTGGCGGCCAGGAATGCCTGGCGGTAGCCGCGGTAGGTGTAGAAAGCGCTCAACGGCTCGTTCAGCGGCTTGCCGCTCTTGCGCGCGAACACCAGGGCGGCGTCGCGCCCGGCCGCTTCGCTGATGCGGAAGTCCGCCAGGCCATCGGGCAGCTTCTGCCGCTTGACCCGGTTGTAGACCCGCTGCGCCACCGACATCTGCTGCAACTGGCGGCGCAGGTCGGCGATCAGGTCCTCGTCCAGGCGCGCCGGCGGCGGCTTGCGGGCGAACAGCGCATCGAGGTGCTCGGCCAGGGCCGCGCGCTGTTCCGGGGCCAGGTCGCGCGGCAGGCTGTGGTCCCAGTCGAGGTTGATCCAGGCCTTGATGAAATCCGCGTCATAGTGCTCGCCGCTGGCCAGCATCAGGTAGGCCTTGAGGCCCTCGTAGAGGAAGTCCGAGTTGCCGCCGCTGCGCAGCTGTTCCTCCAGGCGCGTGAGCAGGCGCGGCGCCATCACCGCGATCAGCAGCTTGCGGTAGACGCTGGCCGCCTCGGCGCCGAGCATGTCGCCCTGGTACAGGCCGTAGCCTTCGGCCCAGGACGGCGGGTTGGCGGCGACCTGGCGAATGGCGTTGAGCAGCGGCAGCACCGCGAGCACCTCGCGTTGCGCCGGGCTGAGCGACTCGACCTGGTCCTTGAGCGGCGCCAGCCGCGCATCCACCTCGGCGATGTAGGCCTGGTTGGCCCGGTAGCTGGCCAGCCACAGCCCGCTCACCGCGAGGAACACCAGGGCGCAGGCGGCGAGCACGCCGCGGGTGAGCCACAGGCGCCGCCGTTCGACCTTGGGATTGGCGCCGACCAGGCCACGCTCGCCGAACGCCACGTCGCGCAGCAGCCGCTCGATGAAGTAGCTGCGGCCAGTGCCGGTCTGCCGCGCCAGGTACTGGCGGTCGAGGTTCATGCTCTGCGCCATGCTGCCGATCAGGCGGTCGATCGGGCTGCCTTCCTGGGTACCGCTGGTGAAGTACAGGCCGCGCAACAGCGCCCGCTCCTCATAGGGGTTGGGCTTGAACACGCCCTCGAGGAAGGACGACAGATTGTCGCGCAGCGCCGCGAACTGCTGGGCGAAGCCGTAGATCAGGTCGCGCCGGCTGGGGTCGCGCTCCTGCTGCAGGCGCTCGACCAGGCGCGCGGTCAGGCGTGCCTCCAGGGCGGTGAACTCCTCGTCGAAGCGCGCCAGCGGCCCTTCCGCGCTCTTGCCGTCATCCAGGGCGAAGGTGACGCCCCAGACCTGGGCGCGCTCCTCCTTGCTCAGCGCATCGAAGAACTCCATGAAGCCCGGCACCAGGTCGAACTTGGTGAACATCACGTAGATCGGGAAACGCACGCCGAGCTGGCTGTACAGTTCCTGCACCCGGGCGCGGATGGCGCGGGCATGGTTGGCGCGCTCGGCCTCGCTGCCCAGCAGCAGGTCGGAAAGGCTGATGGCGACGAAGGCGCCGTCGATCGGCCGGCGCCTGCGCTGGTTCTTCAGCAGGTCGAGGAAGCCCAGCCAGGCCGCCTTGTCCACCGCCGCATGGCTGTCCTGGGTGGTGTAGCGCCCGGCGGTATCCAGCAGCACCGCCTCGTCGGTGAACCACCAGTCGCAGTTGCGCGTGCCGCCGACCCCGCGAATCGCCCCGCCGCCCATCTGTTCGGCCAGCGGGAAGTTCAGACCCGAATTGACCAGCGCGGTGGTCTTGCCCGAACCCGGCGGGCCGATGATCACGTACCAGGGCAGTTCGTAGAGGTTGCGCCGCTCCTGGCCGCCGAGCTTGGCCCGCTTGAGCAGCTGCAGCGCCTCGTCCATGCGCTGCTTGAGGGTCGCCAGCTCCTCTGCGGTGGCGACGCTGGCCGCATCCGGCGCCACCGCCACCAGGCCCTGCATGACCTTGGCCGCGTTGCGCCGGGCCTGGACCAGGCGCAGCACGCGCACGCCGATCCACAGCAGGAACAGCAGGACGATCAGCGTCCAGCGCACCGCCGCCGAGGCCAGCGGCTCGTAGCCGCCGATGGCGATCAGCGGACCGAGGAACCAGATCACCAGGCTGAGGGCGAGCAGCCCGAGCAGCGGCACCAGCCAGCGCACGCAAAAACCGAAGAAGGCCTTCACTGGTTGCCCTCCGCCAGCACGGTGATCTCCACGCGCCGGTTGCGGGCGCGCCCGGCGGCGCTGTCGTTGGAGGCGAGCGGCTCGGTGTCGCTGCGCCCTTCCGCGCTGAAGCGCTCGGGCTGGCCGCTGCGCGCGGCGAGGATGTCCATCACCTGCTGCGCGCGATCCTGGGACAGCTTCCAGTTCGACGGGTAGCGCAAGGTGGCGATCGGCCGATTGTCGCTGTGCCCGGTCACCTGCACCGCGCCCTTGACCTGGCGCAGGGCATCGGCGATGCGCAGCAGCACCGGCTGCAACTGCTCGGAGACGCTGGCGCTGCCGGAGGCGAACAGCTCGTCGCCGCGAATGGTCACCACCGAGCGGTCCACCGCGTCCTCCACCGCCACGCGCTGGGCCTTGATGTCGTCCGCGAGGAAGCGCGCCAGGCGCGGCCGCTCGATCAGCTTGGGCTGCAGCGGCGGGCGGTCGATGGTCTGCACCGGGATCTCGCCGAGGGCATGGATGTTGCGGAACACCGGCTCGGCAGCGGCCGCCAGCGTCAAGCGCAGGGCGAACAGCAACAGCAGCAGCACGGCCAGGCAGATGGCCACGCCGACCCAGGGCGGGAGGAACTGCGACAGCCGATCGCGGGCCACGCTGAGCCCGCGCCAGTGCGGCGACAGCTCGCGCTCGAACTCGCCGCGCACGCTGCGGATGGTGGCGCTGGTGCGCTCGCGCAGGGCCTCCAGTTGGCTGCGGCCGTCGTTCATCACCCGGTAGCGGCCCTCGAAGCCCAGGCACAGGCACAGGTACAGCAACTCGAGGATATGCAGGCGCTGGCGCGGGTTCTGCAGGCAGTGCTCGAGCAACTGGAAGACCTTCTCGCCGCCCCAGGCCTCGTTGTGCAGGGTGATCAGCAGGCTCTGCTTGCCCCAGTCGCTGCCACTGCCCCAGGGCGTGCTGAGCACCGCCTCGTCCAGCGCCGTGCACAGCACATAGCGGCTGAGCATCACCTCGTCCTGGGCCACCCCGGCGGCGCGCGCCTGCTCCTCGAACTGGCGCAGGTAGGCCAGCAACTGGGCGCGCAGGCTGGCCGGCAGCGGATGGGCGATGGTGTTGCGCAGGCGGGTCAGCAGCGCCAGCATCGGGCCGGCGGCCCGTTCCAGGGGATTGAGGCCCTGGGCCAGGCTGCTCGCCAGCGGCGCTCCGGGCATGGCCGGGGCCGGACCGGCCGCACTGGGCGTCTCGGCCCGCGGCGCCGGCGCATCGGCGGCGCGCCCGCCGGGCCGTGGCATGATCATGGTGCGGTCGTTGCCGCCTGCGTTGCCAGCTGAGCCGCCACCTGCGGCCGGGCCGCCGAAGGGATCATCGATCGGGTGCATGGCGAACTATCCTCGGATGGCCCAGAAGGCCAGGTTCAGGCCGGGGAACTGGCCGGCGATGTGGAAGGCGAAACCGCCCGAGTTGACCAGTTGCTTCCAGTGCTCGCTGCCGCGATCCAGTTCGAAATAGCTCGAGCCGGCGTGATAGGGGATCTGCCGTGGCGCCACCGGCATGGGCAACAAGGCGATGCCCGGCAGCTGCAGGTTGACCAGGTCGCGGATGTGCTCCACCGAGCCGACCTTGGCCTGCTGCGGAAAGCGCGAGCGCAGGGTCTCCGCCGGCACCTCGGCGCGCACCACCAGGACGAAGCTGGCCAACTCCAGCAGGGCCTTGTTGGCGAGCATCGCCACATGCACGCCGTAGGACTTCTCGACTATGGGAATCGGCGTGGCGCGGCTGTCGATGACCATCGACAAGGCTTGCCGCAGGGCCAGGATGACCGGGGCGAAGCTGCTCGCCAGGTCGTCGTGGGCATAGGCCGGGTAGTCGGCCGGACGGCGCTGGGCGGCGGAAAAGGTGGCGAACTCGCCCGCCAGACAGACCGCCTCGCGGTAGAAGTCCTGCGGGTGCAGCGGGCTGAGCCGGGCCAGGTGGCTGACCAGCGGCTCGGCGCGATTGACCAGTTGCAGCAGCAGGAAGTCGGCGATCTCCGAGGCGCCGCCGGCTCCCGAGGCCACCACCCGCCCCGCCAGGGCTTCGCCGCGCTGGTGCAGCAGGCCCTGCAGCTCGTTGCGAAAGGCCGCCAGGGGTTTCGAGGCGGCCACGTCGAGCAACGGCGGGATATAGCTGTCGTCCAGCAGCAGGGCGTTGTCGGCGCGCTTCTCGACTACCCGCACCAGGCCGAGGCAGGCGTATTCGCCGAGCCCGTCGCGTTCGGTGAGCAGGCGCAGCGCCTTGCCGCCGATCGCCAGCGGCGCGCGGCTCTCGAAGGCGGCGTTGTCGTCGCGCACCTCGCGCACCTGGCTGACATAGCGCGCGCCGCCGGGCGCCTCGCCCTCCTCCACGGTGTCGCGGCTGCCGGCGCGCTTGAGTGGCAAGGCCAGGTAGACCAGGGCATCGCGCAGCGTGCCGTCCACCGTCAGCGGCGGCGGCGCGGCATCGTCGCCGGGAATGTCGAAGGGCGTACCATCGGGCAGCACGCCGCGGGCGCTGAGGATCGCCAGCTTGCCCTGGCCGAGCAGCGACTCGTCGAGACGCAGCTCGGAAAACCCCCAGCCGCCGGCGAGCAGCGAGCGGCAGCGGCCATCGACCAGGGTCTCCACATAGCGATCATGCTGCTGGAAATGCTGCGGGCGCAGGAACATTCCCTCGGACCACACCACACGGTTATTCCAGGACATCGACGGACTCCCTCGGCAGGACTATTTCGCAGGTGTCGCAGTGACTGCCCTGGCACCCAGGGAGACGTTCAGTTGGCTGGTCTGATGGCTCGGGATGCTGGCCAGCTGGCGCCACACGGCGCTGTCCAAGTCCCGATAGGCCACCACCACCCCGAGCAAGCGGCTCTGCTCGTCGAGTTGGCGCTCCACGGTCAGCTGTTGGCCCGGCTGGATCAGCAGCTCATCCTGCACCAGCAGGTCCGCGGCCAGCGTGGCGTTGGCGGCATCGACCAGGGAAAAGTAATCGGCGCGATCGAAGGCCGCGCCGCTCTTCAATTCGTACAGGCGCACCCGCACCGGCGTTGCCTGGCCGTCCGCCGACGGATTGAGATCGGCAGCGGCCTGGAAGTGCAGCACGACGATGGTCGGTGGCACGGCATCCGAGGCGCAGGCAGTCAGCAGCAAGGCAGCGACCAGTAACCCTATCCTTGGCATTTCGTCTTCCTCGATTGACGTTGTTTATTCCAGTTTTGAACTACCAATTGCCCAATAAGACATAGCAACTATTAACGGTTGCGCAACTTGGAACTGTGTTCCTCATAGGCGCGACCGAACTCTCGGCCGAACAAGTCTTCGAAGTCGTCCTCGGCCTCCCTCGAAATGCTGGCATAGAGTTCCGTGAACAACTCCCAGTATTGCGCGTGACGCCCGCCCGGCAATAAGGCGCCAATACCCGAGGGTTTGGTCAGGCGCGCTTCCAGCACGGCCGGTTCGAAACGTTTGAGCAGATGTTTGATGGCCGCTTGTACCCCAGCCATGACCGCCAGTTGGTGCGCCTTCAGATCGTCGAAACTTTCCGCGATGGCCTGGTCCGCCGGCATGAACGCCTGGTTGCCGGAGCGCAGCAACAACAACAGCGCCTCCTCGACGTTGGGCGCGAACTTCAAGGGATTGTTCTCCACCGGGCGAATCATGGTCTGCGCCATGCGGAACTCGCCCTTCAGGCTGGCGCGCGCGCGCAGCACCTCGATCAACCCCTCCACCATGTGTCGATAGCTGCGACCGATGGCCTCCATCTGCAGTTGGGCTTCGCTGCGGTCGATGCGCAGTTGCACCAGCCCGGCGCCGCGCAGGAAGGCCTCGAGCACCTCGCCGCCCTGCCCCGGCTGGCTCGCCACTGCTGGGGTGGGCGCCGGAGCGGGCTGACTGACGGTGGCTGGCGCTGCGGCGGCCGGGATGGGCTGGGCAACCGGCGCGGGCGGCGGAGTGGCAGGTGCTGCGGGTGCGGCAGGCGCGGGGCCGATGCCCAGTTCGGCGAAGGGATCCCAGTCGGCGGGAATGGCCGGCGCACCGCTCGTGGAAGCAGGCGCTTCAACCGGACGCTGGGGCTCGGGCGGACGGAAATCGTGGCGCTCGGCCGGTACATGATCCCCCTGGGTCGGCGGCGGCACCGCCGGGGCCGCGAGGAAATCGAACAGGTCGGGCTTGGTATCCAGCGGCGAACCGCCCGCCCGGATCTGCGCGGTGCTGGGGGGAGCCGGCGCAGCGGTCGGTATCTCCTGCGGCGCCTGGCGGTTGATCAGCGCATCGAAGCCGCTAAAGGGATCGCTCGCCAGCGGCTCGGTCGCGGCGATGCCCGGCGCGCCGCTGATCTGCACCAGGATGTCGTATTCGCCCAGGCGCAGCAGCTCGCCGTCATGCAGCGGTTCGCTGTTGCCACGGTGCATGCGCACGCCGGAATTCACCAGTTGCACGCCATTGGTGCTGGTGTCGGTCAGGTAGTAGGTGCCATCACGCAACTGGATCACGCAGTGCTGGCCGGACACCAGGCGTTCCGGGTCGGGCAGGACCCAATCGTTCTCGGGACTGCGGCCGATTTTCAATTCACCGCGATCAAGCTCGAAGTCCGCGCGTTGTCCGGGTGTGAGCTTGTGGTAACTGGTGATTGTCAAACGCAGCGGCATTCAACCTCCTTGTAAAATAATGCTCACCAACGGCGTGAGTACCCAACCAGTGGCACAGAGTATAGGCCCCAGGAAGTTGATCAGTGTTGTCGAAGTGGATCGGGTTGTATTTGCTTTTTGGAATTTAAGTTATAGCGAAAGAGACTAAATAAAGTGAGATGCCTCACCTATCTTCAAGCGCCCGACACTTCATCCAATTGCCCGGCCAATTTCTTGACAACCATAAAACACAGCCAAGACTTGCTGTGCATCAGTTGAGTTCGGAGAGGACACCGAACCGGCCGCGGAGAGAACGTTAAATCCCAAGTAAACGGATTGAAGTCGTACGTTCGATATGACTGCATGGCAAATTGCCAGTCCCGATATGGAGATCACTCTTTGTGATGGATGTGCAACGACTGTTGGAAACGGTCTCTGCAGACGCACCCTGTGGCGACGACCTCGAATACGATGCTGTATTCCTCGAACTCGAGCGTGCCGCTCAAGGCCAGCCGGAACGGCAGATGGGCGATGCCGTGTTGCCCGCCGCGCCACCGGAGTGGCGCCAGGTGCGCGATCTCGCCAGCGAGCTGTTCGGCCGCAGCAAAGACCTGCGCATCGCCAACTATTACTTGCAAAGTGCCATCGCCCTCGACGGTCTTCCTGGCCTGGCGCAGGGGCTGCAACTAGTGCTCGAGTTGCTCCGGCAGTACTGGGACGGCCTGCACCCCAGGCTCGATGCCGACGACGCCAATGACCCGACCTTTCGTATCAATGCCCTGGCCGGTATCAGCGCCGAACCGGTGATTCACCTGCTCTGGGACATGCCGCTGATCAGGTCGCGGGCATTCGGCACCGTCAGCCTGCGCAGCGCCCTGAATGCCGCCGGCCTGCAGCGCTTCGCCAGCGAAAGCCTCAGCCTCGAACAAGTCGGCGCCGCCTTCCAGGACAGCGATGGCGAACAGCTCGAGGCCTGCCGTGCCGCGGTGGGTGACGCCCATGCCAGCCTGCTGGCCATCGAGCACGAGGTCAACCAACGGGTTGGCTCCGACCGCGGAGCGGACCTGTCAGCCATCAAGCAGCTGCTGCGTCAGGCGCTGCAGATCGTTGCCGAACATGCCCCCCAGGAGGCTGCCACCGCTCTGGCCGGCGACGCAGCCCGCGACGACGGCGGCACAGCCACGCCCGCCGCAGCCGCCGCGCCGCGGATCAGCGGCGAGATCGCCAACCGCGACGATGTGCTGCGCAGCCTCGAGCGCATCCTCACCTATTACGCCCGGCATGAGCCGTCCAGCCCGGTGCCGGTGCTGTTGAGCCGTGCCAAGAGCCTGGTCAGCGCGGATTTCGCCACCATCGTGCGCAACCTGATTCCCGATGGGGTTTCGCAGTTCGAAAAATTGCGAGGTCCCGAGGGCGAATAGCGCCTGAGCGTCGCCCGGACAGTGTTCAACGCTCAACAACGGATACGCCAATACCGCCGCATAGGCAGCTAAGGAGGGAGCAATGGCTAACACCAGCAGTCAGAAATTCATCGCACGCAACCGCGCCCCGCGGGTACAGATCGAGTACGACGTGGAACTCTACGGGGCGGAGAAGAAGGTGCAGCTGCCCTTCGTCATGGGGGTGATGGCCGACCTCGCCGGCAAACCCGCCGAGCCGCTGCCGGCGGTGGCCGAGCGCAAGTTCCTCGAGATCGATATCGACAACTTCGACTCGCGGCTCAAGGCGATGAAGCCGCGGGTGGCCTTCAACGTGCCCAACGCCCTGACCGGCGAGGGCAACCTGAGCCTGGACATCACCTTCGAGAGCATGGACGACTTCAGCCCGGCCGCCGTGGCGCGCAAGGTCGACGCCTTGAACCAATTGCTCGAAGCCCGCACCCAGTTGGCCAACCTGCTGACCTACATGGACGGCAAGACCGGCGCCGAGGAAATGATCATGAAAGCGATCAAGGACCCGGCCCTGTTGCAGGCGCTGGCCAGCGCGCCCAAACCGACCGATCCCGAGCCGCAAGCCTGATAGAGGACGCAGACCATGGCCGAAGTGATGAAGCAAGAGCAGGCCCCGGCAGGGGCCGCCACCGAGCAGCCGAGCGACTTCGCCGCCTTGCTGCTGCAGGAGTTCAAACCCAAGACCGAGCGCGCGCGCGAGGCGGTGGAAAGCGCCGTGCGCACCCTGGCCGAACAGGCCCTGGCGAAGACCGAGCTGATCTCCAACGATGCGATCAAGTCGATCGAGTCGATCATCGCGGCCATCGACGCCAAGCTCACCGCGCAGATCAACCTGATCATGCATCACGAGGATTTCCAGCAACTGGAAAGCGCCTGGCGCGGGCTGAGCTACCTGGTCAACAACACCGAAACCGACGAGCAGTTGAAAATCCGCGTGCTGAACATCTCCAAGGGCGACCTGCACAAGACCCTGAAGAAGTTCAAGGGCACCGCCTGGGACCAGAGCCCGATCTTCAAGAAGATGTACGAGGAGGAATACGGCCAGTTCGGTGGCGAGCCCTACGGTTGCCTGGTCGGCGACTACTACTTCGACCAGTCGCCGCCGGATGTCGAGTTGCTCGGCGAGATGGCCAAGGTCTGCGCGGCGATGCACTCGCCGTTCATCGCCGCGGCCTCGCCCACGGTGATGGGCATGGGGTCCTGGCAGGAGCTGTCCAACCCGCGCGACCTGACCAAAATCTTCACCACCCCGGAATACGCCGCCTGGCGCTCGCTGCGCGAATCCGACGACTCGCGCTACATCGGCCTGAGCATGCCGCGCTTCCTCGCCCGCCTGCCCTATGGCGCCAAGACCGACCCGGTGGATGCCTTCGCCTTCGAGGAGGAAACCACCGGCGCCGACAGCGCCAAGTACACCTGGGCCAACTCGGCCTATGCCATGGCGGCCAACATCAACCGCTCGTTCAAGCTCTATGGCTGGTGCTCGCGGATTCGCGGGGTGGAGTCCGGCGGCGAGGTGCCGAACCTGCCGGCGCACACCTTCCCCACCGACGACGGTGGTGTGGACATGAAGTGTCCGACCGAGATCGCCATCTCCGACCGGCGCGAGGCGGAACTGGCGAAGAACGGCTTCATGCCGCTGCTGCACAAGAAGAACACCGACCTGGCCGCCTTCATCGGCGCGCAATCGCTGCAGAAACCGGCCGAGTACGACGACCCGGACGCCACCGCCAATGCCAACCTGGCCGCCCGCCTGCCCTACCTGTTCGCCACCTGCCGCTTCGCCCATTACTTGAAGTGCATCGTTCGCGACAAGATCGGTTCGTTCAAGGAAAAGGACGACATGCAGCGCTGGCTGCAGAACTGGATTCTCAACTACGTGGACGGCGACCCCGCCCACTCCACCGAGACCACCAAGGCGCAGCACCCGCTGGCGGCGGCGGAAGTGGTGGTCGAGGAAGTCGAGGGCAACCCCGGCTACTACAACTCGAAGTTCTACCTGCGCCCGCATTACCAACTTGAAGGGCTCACGGTGTCGCTGCGCCTGGTTTCCAAACTGCCCTCTGCCAAAGGGGCCTGATTCACCTCACGTGGCATTCGCCGTGGCGGCCACCTGCCGTGGCGGCGGATGCAGTACACCGCAGAGTGGCTGGAGCCACTAAAGCAAAGTGGCGCGAGCCACTAAGGAGGCATGATGGCTGTTGATATGTTCATCAAGATCGGCGACGTCAAGGGCGAGTCCCAAGACAAGAGCCACAAGGAGGAAATCGACGTGCTCGCCTGGACGTGGGGCATGTCCCAGTCCGGAAACATGCATGTGGGCGGCGGTGGCGGCTCCGGCAAGGTCAATATCCAGGATCTGTCGTTGACCAAGTGGGTCGATAAGTCCTCACCCAACCTGATGATGTCCTGCTCCAACGGCAAGCACTACGACGAGGCGAAACTGACGATCCGCAAGGCCGGCGGCGACGATCCGGTCGAGTACCTGATCATCACCCTCAAGGAAGTCCTGGTGTCCTCGGTCAGCACTGGCGGCAGTGGCGGCGAGGATCGGCTGACCGAGAACGTCACCCTGAACTTCGGCCAGGTGTTGGTCGACTACCAGCCGCAGAAACAGGACGGTTCCAAGGATGGCGGTCCGATCAAGTACGGCTGGAACATTCGCGAAAACGTCAAGGTGTGACCGCCGCACCCTGCGGCCAGGCCGCAGGGTGCCGGGGCCCTGCAGTCCTTTTCGAAGGGCTGAGTAACGTTCCCGAAGCTTGCCGGATACGCCGGGGCCGCCGCCGGATTCGGCAGAACCGCACCGTCATAGCGGTGCA
Source organism: Pseudomonas benzenivorans (assembly GCF_900100495.1). Classification (GTDB taxonomy): domain Bacteria; phylum Pseudomonadota; class Gammaproteobacteria; order Pseudomonadales; family Pseudomonadaceae; genus Aquipseudomonas; species Aquipseudomonas benzenivorans. The sequence goes on along the minus strand of NZ_FNCT01000001.1, from coordinate 485,657 downwards.
CGAACGAAAGGATGCCGTGATGAACGCCGATGAGCTGCTGCGTGCCGGACTGCTCGACGATGCCCTGCAGGCCTTGCAGGAGCAGGTGCGCAGCCAGCCGGCGAATGCCAGCCTGCGGGTGTTCCTGTTCCAGCTCCTGGCGGTGCTGGGGCAATGGTCGCGGGCGCAGAACCAGCTGAATGTCGCCGGCGAACTGGATGCCGGTACCCTGGCCATGGTGCAGACTTATCGCGCCGCGCTGGACTGCGAAGCGCTGCGCGCACAAGTCTTCGCCGGCCGCCTGACCCCGGTGCTGCTGGGCCAGCCGGCCGCTTGGGTGGCGCTGCTGATCCAGGCCCTGCAACTGGATGGCCAAGGCCACGCCCAGGCCGCGCAGCACCTGCGCGAACAGGCCTTCGACGCCGCCCCGGCCGTCGCCGGGCAGCTCAATGGCGAGCCATTCGCCTGGTGTGCCGATGCCGACCCGCGGCTCGGCCCGCTGCTGGAGCTGATCGTCAACGGCCGCTACGTGTGGCTGGCGCTGGACAACCTCGCCAGCCTGAGCTGCGAAGCGCCGAGCGACCTGCGCGACCTGGTCTGGCTGCCCGCCGAGCTGACCCTGCGCAACGGCGGCGGCACGGTGGCGCTGATCCCCAGCCGCTACCCGGACACCCTGGCCAGCGGTGACGCCGCCGCGCTGCTGGGGCGCAAGGTCGACTGGCTGGACAACGGCTACCCGATCGGCCAGCGCCTGTTGGCCACCGACAATGGCGAGACCGGGCTGTTCGAACTGCGCAGCCTGACCTTCGCCGGGACGGACAGCTGACCATGGCCGAACTGACCCTGCAGGAGCGCCTGCAACCCTCGTTGCTCGATCGCCTGACCGACGACGAGCCGAACAACCCGAAAGAAGGCGCCGAGCGCCGCGTCATGTCCCTGAGCCAGCTGAAGGCCTCGGTCCTGCGCGATCTGGCCTGGCTGTTCAACACCTGCGCGCTGTTCGATCCGGAACACGCCGCGCAGATGCCGGCCGGCAACTCGGTGCTCAATTTCGGCCTGCCGCCCCTCGCCGGGCACACCGCCTCGAGCATCGACGTGCAGGTCGTCGAAACGCTGCTCGCCGAGACCATCGCCACCTACGAGCCGCGCATCCTCAAGGGCTCGCTGCGCATCCGCGCGCAGCTCGCAGGCGATGAGATGAACCACAACGCCCTGAGCTTCGAGATCGAGGGCGACCTGTGGGCCGAACCGGTGCCGCTGCGCCTGCTGCTGAGCACCGCCCTCGACCTGGAAACCGGGCACGTCAAGGTGACGCCGGCCGAACCGTCGCGGGGGCGCCGATGAACCCGCGCATGCTCGACTACTACAACCAGGAGCTGCAGCATATCCGCGAGAGCGCGGCCGAGTTCGCTAGCGAATACCCGAAGATCGCCAGCCGCCTGACTCTGTCGGGCATCGACTGCGCCGATCCCTATGTCGAGCGCCTGCTGGAAGGCTTCGCCTACCTGAGCGCGCGGGTGCACCTGAAACTGGATGCGGAATACCCGACCTTCACCCACAACCTGCTGGAAATCGCCTACCCCCACTATCTCGCGCCGACGCCCTCGGTGGTCGTGGTGCAGCTCGCCGCCGATCCCAACGAGGGCTCGCTGACCGGCGGCTTCACCGTCGAACGCAATGCCGCCCTGCGCGGCCAGCTCGGTCATGGCGAGCAGACCGCCTGCGAGTACCGCACTGCCCATGCGGTGACGCTCTGGCCGCTGGAAGTCGGCCGCGCCGAATACTTCGGCAACCCGGCCGCCACCCTCGGCCGGCTCGCCGCCAGCGAACCGCGGGCCAAGGCCGGGCTGCGCCTGCGCCTGCGTTGCGGTGCCGGGATGCCGTTCAACGTCCTGGCCCTGGACAGCCTGCCGCTCTACCTCAACGGCGCCGACGAGCAGCCCTTCCGCCTGTACGAGCAATTGCTCGGCAATGCCTGCGCGCTATTCATCAAGAGCATCGACGGCGACTGGGCCGAGCGCCTGCCGCTGGAGTGCCTCAAGGCCCGCGGCTTCGATGACCAGGACGCGCTACTGCCGGTGGTGCCACGGGCCTTCCAGGGCTATCGCCTGCTGCAGGAGTACTTCGCCCTGCCCAACCGTTTCCTGTTCGTCGAGTTCGCCGGCCTGAGCGCCGGGGTAAGGCGTTGCACCGGCCAGGAGCTGGAGCTGGTGGTGCTGTTCGACCGCCTCGATAGCACCCTGGAAGGCACGGTCTCGGCCGCCCAGTTCGTGCCCTTCTGCACGCCGGCGGTGAACCTGTTCCCGCGCCGTGCCGACCGCATCCACCTGAGCGAACGGGTGCACGAGCACCAGGTGATCGCCGACCGAACCCGGCCGCTGGATTTCGAGATCCACTCCCTGACCCAGGTCAGCGGCCACGGCAGCGGTCCCGAACAGCCCTTCCAGCCCTTCTATGCGGTGCGCGACCCGCAGCGCTATGGCCGCGAGCAGGCCTACTACATCGTCCGCCGCGAGCCGCGCCGGCTGTCCAGTCAGCAACACCGACGCGGGCCACGCTCCACCTATATCGGCAGCGAAACCTTCGTCTCGCTGGTCGACGTCAACCAGGCGCCGTACCGGCACGACCTGCGCCAGCTCGGCATCAGCGCCTTGTGCACCAACCGCGACCTGCCGCTGTTGATGCCGGTGGGCACTGGCAAAAGCGATTTCACCCTGGAGGACAGCGCCCCGGTGCTGGCCGTGCGCTGCCTGGCCGGGCCCAGCCGGCCACGCCCCAGCCGCGCCCACGATGCCAGCGCCTGGCGGCTGATCAGCCAGTTGTCGCTGAACTACCTGTCGCTGAGCGAGCACGGCCAGGGCGCCGCAGCGCTGCGCGAACTATTGCGCCTGTATGGCGATTCGAGCGACTCGGCGCTGCAGTTGCAGATCGAGGGCCTGCGCGAGGTGCGCAGCGCACCCTGCACCCGCAGGCTGCCGATGCCCGGGCCGATCGTCTTCGGCCGCGGTCTGGAAATCAGCCTGGAATTCGACGAGAACGCCTTCCGCGGCACCGGCGTGTACCTGCTGGGCGCGGTGTTCGAGCGTTTCCTGGCACGTTACGTATCGATCAACAGCTTCACCGAAACGGTACTGCGCACCACCGAGCGCGGCGAGATCATGCGATGGCAGGCGCACCCCGGATGCCGACCGAACCTCTGAACAGCCTCGCCCGGATGGCGGCCGAACCCTGGGCTTACGACTTCTTCCAGGCCCTGCGGCGCATCGAGTGCGAGGCCGCCGATCGGCCGCGCATCGGCCACTCGGTGCGCCTGCGCGACGATCCGCTGCGCCTGGGGCAGAAACCCGACTGCGGCTTCGCCCCGGCTACCCTGGCCAGCATCGAACCCGGCATCGACGGGGGCCCGCCCCGCATCGAGCAATTCTTCTTCGGTCTGACCGGGCCGAACGGCCCGCTGCCGCTGCACCTCACCGAATACGCCCGCGAGCGTCAGCGCAACAATGGCGACGCCACCTTCACGCGCTTTCTCGACGTGTTCAACCACCGCCTGCTGAGCCTGTTCTTCCGCGCCTGGGCGGAGGCGCGGCCGACCGTCAGCCATGACCGCCCGGACCACGACTACTGGTCGATGCGTCTCGCCGCGCTATCCGGCCGCGGCATGGCCAGCCTGCTCGGCCAGGGCCCGCTCGCCGATTCGGCGCGCTACCACTTCACCGGCCACCTGGCGGCGCAGACCCGTTACCCGGACGGTCTGCGCGCCATTCTGGAGACCTATTTCGAGGTGCCGGTGCGCATCGAGGAGTACGTCGGCCAGTGGCTGCAACTGCCACGCTACAGCCAGCTGGGCGCCGCGTCCTGCTCGCTCGGCAGCGACCTGTGCCTGGGCAGCCACGTCTGGGATCGCCAGCACAAGTTCCGCATCCGCCTGGGGCCGCTGAGCCTTACGCAGTACCAGCGCCTGCTGCCCGGCCAGGAAAGCTTCGTCGAGCTGGCCACCTGGGTCGCCGAGCACCAGGGCAACGAGCTGGACTGGGAAGTCAACCTGGTGCTGCGGCGCACCGAAGTGCCGCGCATCGACCTCGACGGCCAGACCCGGCTGGGCTTGGACACCTGGCTCGGCCGCCCGCCGCGGGATGCCGCGGATCTGCTGCTGGCTCGCGACTACGCCAGCCAACCGGCACAACAGCATGAGGAGCAGCGAGCATGAGTGAGATCAGCCGCGCCGCGTTGTTCGGCAAATTGAACAGCCTGGCCTACAAGGCCATCGAAGCCGCCACGGTGTTCTGCAAGCTGCGCGGCAATCCTTATGTGGAACTGGTGCACTGGCTGCACCAGCTCCTGCAGTTGCAGGACTCCGACCTGCACCAGTTGATCCGCCAGTTCAATATCGACCCGGCGCGTCTGGCCAGGGACATCACCGAGTCCCTCGACCGCCTGCCGCGCGGCTCCACCTCGATCACCGACCTGTCCTCGCATGTCGAGGAAGCGGTCGAGCGCGGCTGGGTCTATGGCAGCCTGATGTTCGGCGAGAGCCAGGTGCGCAGCGCCTACCTGGTGGTCGGCATCCTCAAGACGCCGAGCCTGCGCCATGCGCTCTCGGCCATCTCCGCCGAGTTCGACAAGATCAAGGTGGAAAGCCTGATCGAGCGCTTCGACGACTACCTCGGCAGCTCGCCGGAAAATGGCCTGGCCGCCAGCGACGGCTTCAACGCCGGCAGCGCGCCGGGCGAGGCCAGCGGCGCCATGGCGCCCAGTGCCCTGGGCAAACAGGAGGCGCTCAAGCGCTTCACCGTCGACCTCACCGAGCAGGCACGCAGCGGCAAGCTCGACCCCATAGTCGGGCGCGACGAGGAGATCCGCCAACTGGTCGACATCCTCATGCGCCGCCGGCAGAACAACCCGATCCTCACCGGCGAGGCCGGTGTCGGCAAGACCGCGGTGGTCGAGGGCTTCGCCTTGCGCATCGTCGCCGGCGACGTACCACCGAGCCTCAAGGACGTCGAGCTGCGCGCCCTCGACGTCGGCCTGCTGCAGGCCGGGGCGAGCATGAAGGGCGAGTTCGAGCAGCGCCTGCGCCAGGTGATCGAGGAGGTGCAGGCCTCGCCCAAGCCGATCATCCTGTTCATCGACGAGGCCCACACCCTGGTCGGTGCCGGTGGCGCGGCCGGTACCGGCGATGCCGCCAACCTGCTCAAGCCGGCCCTGGCCCGCGGCACCCTGCGCACCGTGGCGGCGACCACCTGGGCGGAATACAAGAAGCACATCGAAAAGGACCCGGCGCTGACCCGGCGCTTCCAGGTGGTGCAGGTGGACGAACCCTCCGAAGCCAAGGCGATCCTGATGATGCGCGGCGTCGCCTCGACCATGGAGCAGCACCACCAGGTGCAGATCCTCGACGAGGCGCTGGAGGCGGCGGTCAAGCTGTCGCACCGCTATATCCCGGCCCGCCAGCTGCCGGACAAGTCGGTGAGCCTGCTCGACACCGCCTGCGCACGGGTCGCCATCAGCCTGCATGCGGTGCCCGCCGAAGTGGACGACAGCCGCCGGCGCATCGAGGCGCTGAGCACCGAACAGGCAATCATCGGCCGCGAACAGACGATCGGTATCGCCATCGGCAGCCGTCAGCAGGATGTCGAGGCCGCCCTCGGCGCCGAGCACGAACGCCTGGCCGCCCTGGAAAGCCGCTGGAAAGAGGAGAAGGCTCTGGTCGACGAGCTGCTGGCGACCCGCGCCAGCCTGCGCGCCGCCGCCGAGGCGGTGGACGGCACCGGCGATCCGGCAGCACAACCTGCGGCGCCCGCCCTCAGCGATGAACAACGCCAGGCCCTGCACGATACACTCGCCGATCTGCAGGAGCGTCTCACGGCCCTGCAGGGCGAGACGCCGCTGATCCTGCCGACCGTCGACTACCAGGCGGTGGCCGCGGTGGTCGCCGACTGGACCGGCATCCCGGTCGGGCGCATGGCGCGCAACGAGATCGACACCGTGCTCAGGCTCGACGAGCACATGAAGAAGCGCATCATCGGCCAGGACCATGCGCTGGCGATGATCGCCAAGCGCATCCAGACCTCGCGCGCCGGCCTGGACAACCCGAGCAAGCCGATCGGCGTGTTCCTCCTCGCCGGCACCTCAGGCGTCGGCAAGACCGAAACCGCCCTGGCCCTGGCCGAGGCCATGTACGGCGGCGAGCAGAACATCATCACCATCAACATGAGCGAGTTCCAGGAGGCGCACACTGTCTCCACCCTCAAGGGCGCCCCACCCGGCTATGTCGGCTACGGCGAAGGCGGCGTGCTGACCGAGGCGGTGCGCCGCAAGCCGTACAGCGTGGTACTGCTCGACGAGGTGGAAAAGGCCCACCCGGACGTGCACGAGATCTTCTTCCAGGTGTTCGACAAGGGCGTGATGGAAGACGGCGAAGGCCGCCTGATCGACTTCAAGAACTGCCTGATCCTGCTCACCACCAATGCCGGCACCGAGATGATCGCCAGCCTGTGCAGCGACCCGGAGCTGCTGCCCGACCGGGAGGGCATCGCCAAGGCCCTGCGCGAGCCGCTGCTCAAGGTATTCCCGCCCGCCCTGCTCGGGCGCCTGGTGACCATCCCCTACTACCCGCTGAGCGACGCGATGCTCAAGGCCATCACCCGCCTGCAACTGGAGCGGATCAAGAAACGCGTGGAAACGACGCACAAGGTGCCGTTCGACTACGACGACGAGGTGGTGGAACTGGTGGTCTCGCGCTGCACGGAAACGGAAAGCGGTGGGCGGATGATCGACGCCATCCTGACCAACACCCTGCTGCCCGATATGAGCCGGGAATTTCTCACCCGCATGCTGGAAGGCAAACCGGCCGAGCGTGTGAATGTGCGAGTGCAGGATGGGAATTTCGACTATGCATTCGCCTAGCAGGCCGTTGAAAAACGTAGGCGAGGCAGCCGAGACAAGGACTAGGCGTCCCCACAAAAACGGCCGAAAAAGCGCAGTTTACGTGCTGTAAATGAGCATTTTGAGACGCCGCGTCCCGGGCCGTTTTTAACGCAGGATCGGCAACGCAGGTAGTTTTCAACAGCCTGCTAGACCTGACAAACACAGAACCCGCTCCTACAAAAGCTTGTAGCCCAGCGCGACTTTGAATGGACACATAGCAATCACCAGCGAATAGGGAGAGTTCACATGGCAGCTGTTATCCCCGCTCTTTCCGAGGAAAGAATGAAACACATTGTCGAATCGCACTGCCGCACCGATGGCGAGGGAAGCGAGACGCTACCTTCACAGAAGTCTGGTAAGAGCTACTTCCCGACCGGGATGGCGCCCGAGGACATCAAGAAACTGATCATCAGCAAGGCGATCACCCCGGCTGATCGAACCTCCCCCAGCGAGCGTGGCCCGACAAAGCACTTCTACCGGATGAAGGAATGGTTTCCGGCCAATGGCGGCAAGAAGGTCGAACTGTGCGTCGAGATCGTCGACAAGGGTGGCCAGGACCACGTCTGGACGGCCTACCCGAATTTTTTCTGATGCAGAGCGGGACGCCCAACACAGTGCTGGAACGAAGGGAGACACCAGCTGATGGCCCTACGACAACAAAGTCGCCTGGTGCAGGTCGACAGCCCCCTCGGCGGCGATGTCCTGCTGCTGCAGAGCATGGAGGGCAGCGAAGAGCTGGGCCGGCTGTTCCACTATGAACTGGACCTCGCCTCCGAGGACCGGGCGATCAAGTTCGACCAGTTGCTGGGCAAGCCGATGGGTCTGACCCTGGAGCTGTACGACGGCGGCAAGCGCTACTTCCACGGCATCGCCTGCAGTTGCCGGCAACTGACCGGCAGCGGCCAGTTCGCCGGTTATCGGGTCAGCCTGCGCCCCTGGTTTTGGCTGCTCACGCGCACCTCCGACTGCCGGATCTTCCAGAACAAGACGGTGCCGGAGATCATCAAGCAGGTGTTCCGCGATCTCGGCTTCTCCGACTTCGAGGACAGCCTGAGCGGCAGCTACCGCGAGTGGGAGTACTGCGTGCAGTACCGCGAAAGCAGCTTCGACTTCGTCAGCCGGCTGATGGAGCAGGAAGGTATCTATTACTACTTCCGCCACGAGAAGGCGCGCCATGTGCTGGTACTGGCCGACGCCTACGGCGCCCACGCCACGGTCGAGAACTACGCCTCGGTGCCCTTCTATCCGCCGGATCAGCAGATGCGCGAGCGCGACCACTTCTACGACTGGCAACTGGCGCGGGAGGTGCAGCCCGGCTCGCTGGCGCTGAACGACTACGACTTCCAGCGCCCCGGCGCCAGCCTGGAGGTACGCTCCAGCGTGTCGCGCAGCCACAGCAATGGCGACCACCCGCTCTACGACTACCCGGGCGAGTACGTGCAGAGCAAGGACGGCGAGCACTATGCGCGCACCCGCATCGAAGCCATCCACAGCCAGTTCGAGCGCGTGCAACTGCGCGGCCGCGCCCGCGGGCTGGGTTCCGGCCACCTGTTCAAGCTGACCGGTTACGAGCGCGACGACCAGAACCGCGAATACCTGGTGGTGGTCGCCCGTTACCAGATCCGCCAGGAGCCCTATGAAAGTGGCTTCGAGGATACCTCCGAGCAGTTCGTCAGCGAACTCGATTGCATGGATGCCAGCCAGGCCTTCCGCCCCCTGCCCCTGACGCCCATCCCCATTGTCCGAGGGCCGCAGACCGCCCTGGTGGTCGGCCCCGGCGGCGAGGAGATCTGGACCGACCAGTACGGCCGGGTCAAGGTGCATTTCTACTGGGATCGCCACGACGAGTCCAACGAGAACAGTTCCTGCTGGATGCGCGTCTCCCAGGCCTGGGCCGGCAAGAACTGGGGCGCGGTGCAGATCCCGCGGATCGGCCAGGAGGTGATCGTCAGCTTCCTCGAAGGCGACCCGGATCGACCGATCATCACTGGCCGCGTCTACAACGCCGAGCAGACCGTGCCCTACGAGCTGCCGGCCAACGCCACCCAGAGCGGGGTCAAGAGCCGCTCGAGCAAGGAGGGCTCGCCGGCCAACTTCAACGAAATCCGCATGGAAGACAAGAAAGGCGCCGAGCAGCTGTTCATCCATGCCGAGAAGAACCAGGACATCGAGGTCGAGAACGACGAGAGCCATTGGGTCGGCCACGACCGCAGCAAGACCATCGACAACGACGAGACCGTGCATGTGAAGCACGATCGCACCGAGACCGTGGACAACAACGAGACCATCACCATCGGCGTCGACCGCACGGAGAAGGTCGGCAACAACGAAACCATCACCATCGGCGTGGACCGCACCGAGAAGGTCGGCAGCAACGAGAAGATCAGCATCGGCAGCAACCGCACCGAAGACGTCGGCAGCAACGAGACCATCACCATCGGCGCCGACCGCACCGAGAAGGTCGGCAGCAACGAGAGCATCGAGATCGGCAGCAACCGCACCGAGAAAGTCGGCAGCAACGAGAACATCACCATCGGCGCCGACCGTACCGAGAAGGTCGGCAGCAACGAGAGCATCGAGATCGGCAGCGACCAGAGCACCCAGATCGGCAAGAACGAATCGCGCAACATCGGCCAGGCCCGCAGCACCGATGTCGGTAAGGACGACAGCCTCAACGTCGGCAAGAATTTCTCCCTCGACGCCGGCGACTCCATCACCCTGACCACCGGCTCGGCCAGCATCACCATGCAGAAGGACGGCACCATCACCATTCGCGGCAAGGACATCACCATCGACGGCTCCGGCGCGATCAACATCAAGGCCAGCAAGAACGTGGTGATCAAGGGGCAGAAGATCCTGCAGAACTAGGAGTGACGCATGACGGTTCAATACCCGCTACCCGCCCAGGCCCGCCTCGATGGCGTGGTCATCGGCACCCTGCTCGAGCTGCCGCCGGCCGCTGCGCCCCTGGTGGCCTACCCCGGCTGCCCTGCGCAGTCGGGACTCGCCGCGCGCAGCAGCGCCCTGCTCGGCCCGGCGGATATCGGCGCCCAGGTGGCGCTGATGTTCGAGAACGGCGACCCGGCCCGCCCCCTGGTGATCGGCCGCCTGCTCGATCCGGCCGCTGCTGCACCTGCACCGCCAGCCCAGGTGCAACTGGACGACCAGTGCCTGGAGCTGCGCGCCGAGCGCGAGATCGTGCTGCGCTGCGGCAAGGCCAGCATCACCCTGACCCGCGCGGGCAAGGTAATCATCCAGGGCGCCTACCTGTCGAGCCGCTCCAGCGGGGTCAACCGCATCAAGGGCGGTTCGGTGCAGATCAACTAGAAGGCCGCCGGCATATGGAATTGCTCAACGCTACCCGCCTCGCCGCCGCCTATACCCAGGGCCTGGCCGCCGATGGCCGCGAATCGCTGGTGGTGGTCGCCAAGGGCAGCTTCGACCTGCCGCTGGATGGCCGCGAGGCGCGCCTGCTGGAGGTGCAGCAGTCGCTGCTGATGGCCGATACCTTCTTCGGCGAGCCGGGCTTGTCCGCGCCACGCCAGGAAATGGACTTCGCCCCGCTGAAACCCTTCTGCGACGTACTGGTGCGCGGCAAGGCCCATGCACCAGGGGGACGACCTATTGCCCAGTTGACTGCGGGCATCCGCGTCGGTCGGGTCAGCAAGGCCTTCGCGGTCTTCGGCCCACGGCAATGGCAGCCGGGGTTATTAGGCGTTTCACCCGGCTTACCGCAGCCTTTTATCGAGCAGGACGTCTCCTACGCCCAGGCCTTCGGCGGCAGCCATGCCATGGCCGACGACCCCGAACTGCGTCACTGCTACCTGGATAACCCGGTCGGCCTCGGCTGGTATCCCAACGCCATTCCCACTGCAGAAATCGTCGGCATGCCGTTGCCCAACACCGAGGAATTGGGCAAGCCCATAGACAGTCCCAGCGGCGACTACAAACCTATGGCGCTAGGTCCCATCGGCCGCAGCTGGCCGCAACGCGCCGGCTTCGCCGGCACCTACGACGAGGCCTGGCTGGACGACTGTTTCCCCTTCCTGCCGGCGGACTTCGACCCCCGCTACTTCCAGGCGGCGCCGGCCGATCAGCAGACCGAGCATTTGCGCGGCGGCGAGGAGGTGCTGCTGCTCAACCTGACGGCCCAGGAGCGCGCTGGTTTCCGTATTCCAAACATGCAGGTGCCGGTGACCTTCTTCCTGAAGAAAGGCGGCCACGAAACCGTGCAAGCGGTGATTGACACCCTGGCGATCGATACCGACGCCAAGCGCGTCGAGATCACCTGGCGCACCAGCCGCCCGCTCAAACGCAACATGTTCGAGATCGCCCAGGTGCTGGTGGGTAGCATGTCCAGGGCCTGGTGGCGCGCGCGTGAGTTGGGCAAGGACTACCACCCTTCCCTGGCTTCGCTGGTCAACGCCAAGCGCCAGCCGGCGGAGAGCGAGCGATGAGCGCCCTGTGCATCCTCGGCTCCGGCATGCTCAGCGCCGTTGGTCTCAGCGCGCCCGCGAGCTGTGCGGCGATCCGCTGCGCCATCGACAATTTCCAGGAAACCCGTTTCATCGACCGCGGCGGCGAATGGCTGATCGCCGCCAGCGTGCCGCTGGAGCAACCCTGGCGCGGCCGCAGCAAGCTGATCAAGATGGCCGCCCGCGCCATCGTTGAGGCCTTGCAGAACACGCCGGGCGTCGACCCGCTGGAGACGCCGCTGCTGCTCGGCGTCGCAGAGATCGAACGGCCCGGGCGTCTCGACGGCCTGGACGGCAGCCTGCTGCACGCCATCGAGCAGGAACTCGGCCTGCGTTTCCACCCCAGCTCCAGCATCATCGCCCGTGGCCGGGTCAGCGCCGCGGTGGCGCTGCTCAACGCGCGCTCGCTGATCTACCAGGGCGGCCACCGCCATGTGCTGATCGCCGGCGTCGACTCCTTCCTCAACGCCGCCACCCTGGCCGCCTTCGAGGAACGCGAACGCCTGCTGACCAGCCAGAACTCCAACGGCTTCATCCCCGGCGAAGGCGCCGCCGCAGTGCTGCTGGCCGCCCCCAGCGTCAGCGAAGAGCCACAACTGGCGTGCATCGGCCTGGGCTTCGGCGTGGAGAAAGCCACGGTGGAGGCCGAGGACATCCCCCTGCGCGCCGAAGGCCTGACCCAGGCCATCCGCGCGGCGCTCGGCGAGGCCGGCTGCGGCCTGGAGCAGCTGGACTACCGCCTGACCGATATCTCCGGCGAGCAGTACTACTTCAAGGAAGCCTCCCTGGCCCTGAGCCGCAGCCTGCGCGTGCGCAAGGAGTTTTTTCATCTCTGGCACCCGGCCGACTGCATCGGCGAAGTCGGCGCCGCCATCGGCCCGGCGATGCTCAGCGTGGCCCTGGCCGCCAGCCGCAAGGGCTATGGCGAGGGTCCGAACATCTTCTGCCACCTGGGCAACGATGCCGGGGAACGCGCCGTTGCCCTGCTCAGCTACCAACCGGTGAGGGCCGCCTGATGGCCAACCAGGTCTACGCCAACAACATGGAGATCTCCTGCAAGTCGGCCGATGGCAAGGCGGTCGCCTGCTTTCCGGACGTCTGCTTCACCCCGCCGCAGACCCCCGCCACCCCGCCCGGCGTGCCCATCCCCTACCCCAATACCGGCATGGCCAAGGACACCACCAACGGCAGCAAGACGGTGAAGATCAGCGGCAAGGAAGTGATGCTCAAGGACAAGAGCTACTTCAAGACCAGCAGCGGCGACGAAGCCGGTAGTGCACCGAAGAAGGGCGTGGTCACCAGCAAGATCAAGGGCAAGGTCTACTTCACCGCCTGGTCGATGGACGTGAAGTTCGAGGGGGAGAACGTGGTCAGAAACCTGGACCTGACCACGCACAATCACGCCTCGTTTCCAGGAAACACGCCCACCTGGCCGTACCTCGACGAAGTTGCAGGCGGCCCGCCCGGTAAGGGCTGCGAAGATGAGCGTAAGGAGGTCGAAGCAAAGTGTTCGGGTAATCATGACAAAGACTGCAAGAACGACGCTTGCCAGCGGGCCAAGAAATGCATGCTGGTTCCCCATACGCCGCGCTCAAGCGAGAACCAGCAGGGCTGTTGCGAAGGAGAAACGCCCCACCACTTGATCGAAGTTCATTGTTTCACCGAGGCGGGTGGGCGTTCCTCGAAAAAGCGCCTGGACGAATTCAAGGACTATGACGACACGCGAGCCCCTTGTGTCTGCGTTACAGGCTCCCGCTACAAAGAAACGCACGGCCAGATGCACGCCATCCAGAACACCGCCGAGAAGGGTGCCATGGATGCCGACGGCCCACGTTCCCAAATGGGCGGCAAGGACAACGCCTGGAACTATGGTGCCGCCAAAGAAGGGGCAATTCTTGCGCACCAAAAAACATTCCCGACTTCAGGCAAAGACGGAAAGCCCTGTAAAAAAGAGTGCCTTGAAGCTCAAATGGACAATTATCACAAGCAAGTCGGCGTGAAGGACGACAAAACCCCGCTCCGTGCAGACCGGTCTCCTCTGAACGATGAACAAAAGGAGTATGGCGCAGAGCAATTGATGGATCTCGATGACTGAAAACATCACGGAGACTCAAATGAACAACGGGGCTGTAACATTCTTGGAATGCACCGTCATCAGAAGGGACCTAGTTTTTATAACCGCTCAGATAGCCGACCTGAACCAGCAAGGCATCGGTCATACCAAGGTCATTCGTTGGAAGAACGATGCATTTGCCCATTTCATGATCGACTGGACCACCACGGCGATCACCTCGTTCAGCAATCCGTTGGCCCTGTTCTGTATGGGACTGGATGGCGATATTCATGTATTTCATGCTGGCACCAAGAGCCGCGAGGTAATCACTGGCCCAGGCGTCATTGGCCCACTCCGGGACATGCGGGTCATTGACGGGGCCAATTATGCGACGGGCATGCAGCGGCAAGTCTACCGACGTAGTGCATCTGGAGTCTGGCAGTCGCTCAGCACCCCAATACTCAACAAAGGAGGCATCAAAGGCTTCCACTCCATTGATGGTTACTCATCGAATGAGATCTATGCGGTCGGCCTGGATGGCGAAATCTGGTTCTTCAATGGATCGCAGTGGCACCCCATCGACAGTCCTACCTCGGTCTCCTTACAGCGCATCCACTGCTGTCCCTCTGGCCGGGCGTACATCGTCGGGCAGGCGGGCGTGGTTATCGTGGGCCGAGGAGACCAATGGGCGACCCTCGATCTGGGTGATTTCAGCGATGACCTGTGGGGGGTGGAAACCCTGAACGGCGAAGTTTTTGTGGCATCCTCCAAAGCGGTTTTCAAGCTGGTGGATGAAAGCTTGGAGCTAGCGCCTATCGGATCGGACGGTATCGGCTCGGCGTCTTTTTTATCAGCCGGTGATGGTGTGCTCTGGTCGGTAGGCAGTCGACATTTGGCCTTTACCAGCGACGGGAAGTATTGGACTCCGGTTGACTACAATGATGCCGCTTACTGATGCCGCACTGGTCGACCCCACGGGTTGCGGCCGCTCGGCGTTAAACGATACAGCACGGGATCCCGCCGCGTGAACATCTCCCCCGTCCTCGACCAACATGTCGAAGGAGCCGGCTTCCTCGCCGACCTGCGCGACTCAGCCCGACTTGCGCCGCATTACGACCTGAACGACCTGCTCAAGCTCGACCACCGTATCGAAGCCCACCTCGACGGCCTGCGCATCGCCGGCCTGCCAGGTCTGGATGCCGTGCTGCAGTCATTCAGCCCCAATGCCCAGGGCGAGGTCTTCGTCGCCACCGTACTGGCCTTCGAAGCGAGCAACGCGACAGCCATGGCCAGTCTGGCCGAGCATGTGCGTGGCCAGCCCGAAAGCGCACCTTTCATGGCCGCCGCCCTGGGCTGGCTGGATTGGCATCTGGTCTCGCCCTGGATCGACCGCCTGCTGACTTCCCTGGAACCGCTGTTCCGCCGGATCGGCCTGGCCGCCTGCGGCATGCACCGACGCGATCCCGGCCCGGCCCTGCTGGCCGGTTTGTCCCATGCCGACCCCGGCGTAGTGGCGCGTGCCGCGCGCACCGCCGGCGAGCTGCGTCGGCGTGACCTGCTGGCGGCAATCCGCGCCCATCGGCTGCACCCGCACGCCGCCACGCGCTTCTGGGCCAACTGGGCCACGGCGCAGATGGGCGACGAGGAAGCCCTGGCGCCGCTGCGTCAGTTCGCGGAAGCACCAGGCGAGCTGCAGTACCGCGCATTGCTGGTGCTGCTGGCCTGGCAGCCGCGCGACACCAGCATCGCCTGGATACGCCGGCTGATGCAGCAGCCGCAGCAGCGGCGCATGGTGATCCAGGCCGTAGGCCTGCTGGGCGACCCGGTCAGCGTGCCCTGGCTGATCCAGCAGATGCGCGACCTGCCCCATGCCCGCGTCGCCGGCGAGGCGTTCAGCCTGATCAGCGGCGCCGATCTGGCCCTGCTCGACCTGGAGTTGACGGACTTGCCGGATTTCGATGCCGGCCCGAGCGATGATCCGAAGGATCCGAATGTCGCCATGGACCCCGACGAGAACCTGCCCTGGCCCGATCCGCAGCTGGTCGAAGCCTGGTGGCAAAGAGAGCAAGGCGCCTTCCACAGCGGGCAAGGCTACCTGCTGGGGCGCCCACTGAGCGAGCACGGATACCTGCAGGCGCTGACCACAGGGCAGCAGCGCCAGCGCATCGTCGCGGCCTGCGGCCTGGCCCGCCAGCGCCCGACCGCCGTGCTCTTCCCTACCAGTGCACCGGCTTGGCGGCAGCTGGCGCTGCTCAAGATCTAAGGCACAGCGCCAAGCGAGTGGATTCAGTACGGTCAAGGCCGACAGGCTCCTAGCGGCGTACTCCTGCGCGCTAGTGCGCTGTCTCAGAATTACTGTCTCGATGACACCGGCTCGTAGGGTGCGCCGCGCGCACCAGACACCCGCTTGCCAGCGGTGCGCACGACCTAGGCGGCCCCGCGCACCCTACACAGCTCAGCCGCAGCTGCTTGAGCAATGGATTATTGCGCGACAGCACACCATGGCAAGGCCGGGATGCGGCCGTCAGGGGCGCTCGGAATAACGGCTGACCTCGATCAGATTGCCGTCCGGGTCGCGGAAGTACACCGATTCGATCGGCCCGAGCGCACCGGTGCGTGCCACCGGCCCCTCTTCCACAGCCACGCCCTGCGCGGCCAGGGGGTCATGCCGAGATAAGGCAAAAATTAGGACATTCGTTCTCTAAGCTATTGTATTTAAACGAGTAGATTAGAAGCCCTGCTCAGCAAAGACTGCTTCGCGCCCAATCGCTTCAGCCATCCATTGAGGAAGGTTTGATCTATGCGATATCAAAATCTGCCAATCGTTACTCGACAGGCACGTGCGCAGCTTGGCGACTGCCTCTTGGGCGTGAGGTTTCCCCAGCCAGGCAAGCGCACGTACAGCGTCGCCAGCAATGGTCGCTCCGAGAGCGATTTGCCACTGCGGCGCATGCTCGATTATTACCTGAGCCTTGCCTAACTGCAGGGTTCTCGGCCGTCCGCCGGTAACAAATACTTCCCTAATCGACACCTATTGCGTTAGCCCTAGAAGGTTCGCTGCGCGGGCACCGCTTAAAGCGATTACCTGATGGCTTTTCGAAGCTATCGCACTAATGACCTTCTCCGTCGCCGGCGCACGTTTGCCGAAGCGCCCAGTGACCGGCGCCACATAGAGGCCACGTGAGATTCGCATCAACTCCCCTCCTTTGGCTAATCGAGAGAATGCTTGGTCCACCGCTGCGCGGCTAGCCAAATGAAGGAATTCGTTTGGTGCAAGAATGCCTCCTTCAGGGAGAAGCCTGCAGTGTTCGACGATGGTCTCGGGAAGGGATTTCATGGTCATGGCTAATTTTATTGAAATATGTCAGAAACCTAGCAACGATTCTGACACTGAACAAACGAAGAGCGGCCTCGTACAGGTATAGGGGGCATGCCGAGATAAGATGAATATTCACTCACTTCGTTTCTATCTTATTTAAATATTTATGCGGTTGCTCCACGCGCACAGGGCAAGCCTAGATAAGGCAAAAATGAGGATGAGTTCAGCCTGGTGCGAATTAAGTAGGCCGATCTGGAGTAGGTAAAGACACTGAGGTATCGGTATCAAGGCTCTGGGCCCAAATCTCGACCAATTCGTGATCAATCACCAAACCCGCGCTCACGTCAGCTAATGCCTCGCGCGTTAGATCAGCGAATCGTCGGTCGTCATTTGTTGAGTTGGTCATTCCGAGTCCATTTTGCCGTGCCCTGCTGCTAACCGACGGGCGCTGTCTCTGAATAGCCCGTCTTCACGCCCTGAGAGGCAGCGTAATGGCGAGTTTGGAAAGCCAGAACATCCTGCATCTGCTTGCTGACGTCTTCCTCCAGCCCCCACTCATAGGCCAGCTTGTCGAGCTTGTAGCGAGAGACCAACTGGGTCGCCCGCGGCGAGCGTTCAGCCGGTTTCAGGTTCGACCAACTGCTGACAAAGCCTTTTAGGCGCGCGGCTTTTTCCGTTGATACACAGGGAAAGCGACGCAGCAGGTCGACCAGATAGAGGGCTCGCAGCTTCTGTTCAGGCTTGCGCAGCTTGCCCGCCACTTCACGCTGCAGGACCGGCACGAGGTCGCGCTCTTCGTACCACAACTGCTTGGCGAGCTCCACAAGAGCATCGGACGCAACTTGGCTAAGGCGCTGCTGGGTGACAGTCTCCAGGAGCGCGCCAAAGCTTTGTTTACGATCCAGGCGTGGCATCTCGCCTATCCTCCAGGTACTTCGCTGTGACCAATTTTAGGCAGCCTTGCATTGCACTTCGGTTGCCCACGGCATAATCGATTGCCTCTGTTGCCAGTGTAACAAACTGGCCGACATCGACACGGCCGCACTCGATGAGCTGTTCGATATCAGATTGATCGTTTTCCGTAAAGCGGCCGAGTTTGGATATTGCTAGATCCACGCCGGCGGCAACGAAGATGTGCAGCGGCTGCTCACCCTCGAAACCCTCCATGGGGATGGCGCGCTCGCGGTAGTCCTCGTGCAGTGGCCCGAGGGCATTGGTGTAGTTCTGATCCAGGTAAACCTGCAAGTCGCGGCCGTCGCTGTCCTCATAACCCTCTGGCGGTGTGTAGACGGCCATGATCTCGTCCTTACGCAGCACGCGGGCCGCCTCGATCTCCGCATCGATGTCCGCACTACCACGCGCATGGGTGAGCAGGTGCACCGCGCAGCCGCCGAAGACGAAGACCTTGAGCGAGCCTGGAGGGTTGCCATCCAGTAGCGGCAAGGCCCGGGCGAACAGATTACCAATGGCCTGGCCTAGCGGTGTAGTCAAACGGACAGGTTCCGCGGCCCCCTCATTGGCAGTCTCAATTAGTGTCATCTTCACCTCCACTCAGCACATGGACTCATGTGTGCCGGTTCATGTGCTCGGTGCGCCATCGCTGTTCGCAAGTGGTGCCCTGAGTAGCTTCAACTGTGTATTGGCTTCGACCAAGCGCTCCTGCAGGCCCTGCGCTTGTTGCGCCAGAGTCGCGGAGGCTTCGCCCAGCCGGGACACCTCCTCCTGCAGCGTGCGACAACGCTGTTCAAGGGCTTCATTCGAGCGTTCGGAACCGGCCAGTACGCTCTGCAAGGCCTCCATGGCCTGATTTTTCTGCGCCAGTAGCTGTTGCTGCGCATGTTGCTCTTTTTGTAACTGCCGCGCCTCGGTGAGCAAGCGTGCATTGTCGCGGTTCAGCTGCGTCAGTTCGTCCTGCTTGATTATCAAGGTCTGCTGCAGTTGCCGCAGTTCCAGTTGCAGTTGTTGCACCTGCGACTCGTGTCGACGCTGTTCCTGCTCGCGCTGCTCCTTGCTGGCCTGACGATAGTGCTCCAAAGCATCACGGGCATGTTGATGCTTTTCCTCCAGCGAGCGAATTTGGCTGTCGCGATCCTGCAGGCGCACCTCCTGATCGCCGTTAGCCTGCGCCAAGCGGGCATTCTCAACCTCGGTCTGTTGGCGTTGCTGCTGTTCCTGCTGTAGCGCTTGCTGAACAGCCTGAAGCTGTTCCGTGAGCCCGCTGCTCTGACTTTCCAACTGCTGGATTCGGCTTTCGGCCAGCCGAGCTTGGTTCTGGTAATCGAGCCGTTCGCGTTGTAGTTGTTCGCGCTCCTGGGCCACGGTGGCCTGCGCATCCTCCTCTAGCTGATCTGCCAGTTGGCCGACCAGGTTGGCCAACTGTTCGCTGAGCGGTATCGCGGCGGTATTTCGGCCGCGCTCGGCGTCTTCGAGTTCTTTCAGGTAGCGGTGAATGGTGGTTTTCGAGCCGGTATTGCCAAGTTCGACCCGTACCGCGTCGATGCTTGGGTTCTCGCCCCGCGCCAGGATCGCCTGTCGCGCCTTCTGAACCAGTGCCTTGTTGATGCCGCCGCGGGCCATGGTCTGCTCCTACGATTTCGTAGTAGATTACATAGTATGTATTTACATACTAAATTTGATTGATGTAAAGCCAGTTAAAAGCAAATAAATCAGATAAAATAATGGAGTGTTATTCAATACGAAAGGCAAAAACGGTCGTTTGGCAGCCGTTTTCCAGTACACAAAGGGCAACCTCGGGCGATGAAAGACGTCGGGCGCTATCTACAAGCTGGTACGCGGGAAAACACCCGCCGCAGCTACCAATCGGCCATCGAGCACTTCGAAGTGACGTGGGGCGGCTTCCTGCCCGCCACCAGCGACAACATCGTGCGCTACCTGGTGGAATACGCCGACACGCTGAGCCTCAGCACGCTCAAACAGCGCCTGGCCGCCCTGGCTCAATGGCATATCACCCAAGGTTTTCCTGATCCGACCAAGACACCCACAGTGCGTCAGGTGCTCAAAGGCATCCGCACATTGCATCCGGCGCAAACGAAGCAGGCTGCGCCGTTGCAGTTGCAGCACTTGGAGCAAGCAATTCAATGGCTGAGTCGGGAAGCCGAACAGGCTCAGCAGTCCGGCAATTTGGCAAGCCTGCTTCGCAGCCGGCGCGATGCGGCGTTGCTGCTGATCGGCTTCTGGCGGGGTTTTCGTAGTGACGAACTCTGTCGGCTGCAGGTCGAACATATCCAGGCCGAAGCCGGTGCGGGCATGAGCCTGTTCCTGCCACAAAGTAAGGGTGACAGGGACAACCTCGGCACGACTCATTACGTACCAGCCTTGAAGTGCCTCTGCCCGGTGCAGGCTTATCTCGACTGGATCAGTGCCGCCGGCATTGCCCGTGGTGCAGTGTTCTGTCGCCTGGATCGCTGGGGGCACCTGAGCGACGAGGCCTTGCATCCCGGCAGCCTGATCAGCTTGTTGCGCCAGATCCTACAGCGCGCCGGTATATCGGCCGAGCTGTACACCAGCCATTCGCTGCGCCGTGGCTTCGCCTCTTGGGCCACGGCAAATGGCTGGGATCTCAAGGCCTTGATGACCTATGTAGGCTGGAAAGACATCAAGTCTGCCATGCGCTACATCGACCCCGCCATATCCTTTGGCGGCCTTGCAGCTAAACCTGTCCTTGAGCTTCATGCTGGCCCTTTGGGTCAACTTTCAGCTTCTCATTAATATCGGCACACCCCAGGGACGATGGCGCAACATGAAGTGTAATCGGGCTCTCTCAACACATACAGGCAGTTGAGCCGCTCTAGAATGAGCTTTATAGATCTTTATAGTTTAATTATAGAGCGATTATAAAATCCCTTGCTGAGCGCCCGATTCACGCTGCCTACAGGGGCGTCGGCCAGGCAGAACCATCTCAGACAAATGGTTGGATGAACCGCACGGTCGTTGGTGCGGGGCTAACCAGCACCCTTGGTGATTTCTGCTATGAAACTACCACAGTGATCTTGCCCAGCTTCCTCGCTGTACTGGGCATTCCGGCGGCGGCACTTGGCACCATCGAAGGTATTGCTGATGCATTGGCCAGCTACACCAAGATGGCCTCCGGCTACGTCGCCGACAAACTCGGCCACCGCAAGCTATTGGCGCTGGTTGGCTACGGATTCTAGAAAGTGAGTAACGTATTGCAACGAGTTCGCGGCTGGGCCAAGGCCCTGAAACAGCAAGTTATGATGCTGTGGTTTAGTTGCCGGCATCCGCAAACGCCATGGTTGCCGAAGGTTATAGCGATGATCGTAATCGCTTATGCCCTAAGCCCAATCGATCTGATTCCAGACTTCATTCCGGTCCTTGGCTACCTGGACGATGTGATCTTGCTACCTTTGGCCATCTGGCTAGTAATCAAGCTGATGCCCGATCACGTACTGGACGAATGCCGCCAGCAGGCCCTTGAATGGGAAAGCACACAGCAACACCGCCCAGTGAGCCGGGGCGCTGCGCTGGTGGTCATCTTGCTCTGGCTGGCTCTGTTGATCGGAGCCTGGAAACTCTATACCCGCTCTGCGCCGGGTCGGCTTTCTCGCACTTGGGCTCCTGAGTGAAGGTGCGTGATACATCCACCGCTCCTAGGTGCTCTAGTGTTCGACGGCCGATCAAAACCGGATAGAGCATTTTTTCCCGGTTCTTCAGGGAGAATTGTTCGTTGTAAAAGCTGGTTGCCAATGCACATCTTCATCACTACCACGGGGCGGTGCTCAGCGCCGCCAGCACCACGGACTTTGACGTTACGCTCGACCCTTCGCTCGAAAGGGATGCTGGCTGCTCTGCCTGTGTCACTGTCTTTCACTTCAACTTTGAAACGCACCCATTTCTCGCCATTCCTTTCGAAACGCTCCAAATCTTTGGCATCCATAGACGATGTCAGTGCGCCGGTATCCAGCTTGATTTTCACCGAGACTTTTTCAGGAAGCAGCAGCCCCTCCTCAATCCAGCCAAATACCCTGGATGGATTCGAACCTGCGGTATTACACAGTGCAAAAATTATCAGGACCAGTGCGCTAGCAGCTATCCGTCTAATCGATCTTTGATTCAAGAGAGTTCCCATTTAGGAGGGTGAAACAATACTGAAAAGTTTGGCTGAGAGTTCTTTAAAATTGAAAGTCAATTTTTTTGCGCATTCTTTTCGACCACGGACAGAGCGCTTATAGATGTCTCAGGTTTATTCGAAATACTATCCTCAACCCCTGTGGTATTACTGAGTAGGCTATTGGTTGCGGTCTGCAGGTAGGCCTGTAGTTGCTTACCCAAACGGTCATCCAGCTCTGTAGCAGTCGTCAGGGCACCTTGTGGATGCGGGCCCAAAGTGTATTGATAGCTGCGTGGAGGCATGTCCTTAGGCAATACCAGCATACGTTCGCCACTGATCATGGCTACTGTCTGGTCACTGCCCGAGGGTTTCACAATGGCAAAGCCACTGTCGCCATCTGGCAAGCTCAACAAGTCGCGCCCCCAGCACTGGTGGCGCACAGACTCACCAAGCCGGCCCATGATGGTGGGAACGATATCAACCTGACTGCCGACGACATCTTGGGTCTTACCAAAGGCGTCTTGGACTCCCGGCGCGATCAACAGCATGGGGACATGAAATCGGTACAGATCCATCTCGGTTAACTGCTCTTGAGCACCAAAGCCATGGTCACCCACGACCACGAATAGGGTGTCTTTGAAATAAGGCGCTTTACGAGCCTTTTCAAAAAATCGTCCCAGAGCCCAGTCAGAATAACGCATAGCTGTCAGGTGCTGATCAAGCGAACCTTGCCCTGTCACGGGCTCAACAGGCAACACACCTGGAAGCGCGTAAGGCGTATGGTTTGAAAGCGTTTGCAGGAGTGCATAGAAGGGTTTCTTCGGGTCTTGCTTGAACAGTTCTTCTGCAGCGCGATCAAACATATCCTGGTCAGCCACTCCCCATGTCGGGTCAGATACCACGGGGTCAACAAAGTCATTACGACCGATAAACCGTGTCATGCCCTGGTTGCTGAAAAAGCCACGTTGGTTATCCCAGGCAAAATCGCCGTTGTAGACATACAGATCGTCGAAGTCGCGAGTGCTAAGCAACTGAGCCAGACCGGAGAATTGGTGGCCTCCTTCCGGAGTCTGCATCAAGTACTCGAAACCGGGTAAATTTGGGAAACAGGCCATGCTGGCAAACATGCCTTGATGGGTATGGGTGCCATTAGCGAAGAAGCGGCGAAACAGCACACCCTCCTGAGCCAGTCGGTCGAAGTTCGGTGTGATGCCAGCTTCGCTGCCGAGCGCGCCAACAAAGTGCCCAGCAAAACTCTCCATCAGAATCACTACGACATTGCGGATCGGCAGGCGCCTGTCTTGTGGGGGCTGGAAATCGCGGCGGATCGCTGCTGTGTTCTGGTCTGCTAGGCGGTCGTGTTCGGTGAATAAGAGATCGCGTGTCAGGGTCGTCGCTTGATCTGCGGGCATGCGGCTCTTCCAAACCTTGTCGGCGCGATCACCTGAGTAGTGGTTCTTGGCCGCGGCATAAAGGCTCAAGGTGCCATTGAGGCCTAGGTGGTTGGCAAACATTGAGTCTGTGGTAAATGCATCCCCCCAGCGTAGTGGCGGCCCTTGCCGCAAAGTACCTCGCGCCACAACGACCGATATAGCCAGACAAAGCAGCAGCGCCATACCATGACCGAGCTTATTCATTGTTCGGCGCGACTCGACGGTTGAGCGGCCCTTGCCACGAGTGCGTATATCCAGCCAACCCAGCAGTACGAAAAAGAGAGCGCTCAACGCCAGCCAGGCACCCAGTAGGCGCAGCACTGGAAAGCCATACCAGAGCATGCTCAGCACAGTTGCCGGGTCTTCTTGCAAATATTGAAAGACCAATGCGTTGAGACGCTGATGAAACTCTCGATAGAAGTTCAGTTCAATCATGCCGAGCAGGATAGCTACCGCTGCGCAAGTCCCCAGCCAAATGCGTTGCCATGTCCGGCAGACCATTGCCGGGCGATATGCCAATGCCAGGGTCAGTGGTGCGCAGATATAGACCACTAAGCGCAAGTCGAAACGCAGGCCATTAAAAAACGCTTCTGCCAGGCTGGTCCACGCGGTAGCTCCAATCAGCTCTCGGTTGAAAAGTAATAGGGCCACGCGTAACAGGGTCAGCAAAGCTACTAACAGCGCTGCACTGCCAAAAAGGAAGGCCAGGTGTTCGCTAAGGCCAAGTTTTTCTTTCGCATTGGAGGCATCAGCGGACGCTGGTATGCGGGGAGGCATAATGGGTAGCCTTTTATAATTTAAGAATGGGGAGCTATAACAGGATCAAACCCCAAGTAAGGGCAATCAGTATCAGTGCAATGAGTTGCGCCGCACTTCCCATATCCTTGGCTTGTTTAGACAGTGGGTGGATGCTCAGGGAAATACGGTCAACAGTGCTCTCTATGGCTGAGTTGAGTAGCTCCACTATCAACGCCAGCATCGGCACGAGTATCAGTAACACGCGCTCACTGGGCGTTGCATCCACCAGACAAGCCAGCGGCAGAAGCACTGCATTTAATAACAGCAGCTGCCTGAAAGCGGCTTCGCCTTGAAACGCTGCCCGCAAGCCTGCCAGCGAGTATCTAGTGGCATAAATAATGCGGGTAAAGCCACTGCGGCCTTTCAACGAGAGGGCATCCAATTCGTCGCTCTGTGGCATGTTGCTCATGGCTGCAACACTCCAGCAGGGTCGTTCAGCGCTTGCTGATAGGCCTGGTGGATAAACAACAGATCAGTTTCAGGCATGTTTCCACGGTGCCGCCCTAACTGGCCTAGGTCACGGCGAGCAGCGTCTTTGATTCGTAGACGTCGGCGGCTTTTTTCAAGATCGAGCAAGGCTATTTCGACCGTCACCGTGCCGCCTTCGTTTACCTGGGATTTGACGAAGATATGCTTGGGATAACAGCAACCATGCTGCCAGCCCGCCAGATGCAAGCGTGCTAGGGTTGCGGCGAGTTGTATCAGTACAGCCTTAGCAAGCGCGGCACTATTCTCAACGGCGTACCACTGCTCTAGGCTGACAAAGCCTTGCAGGGCTTCGGTAACCAGCAGCGCCTGCCAGGTACCATGCTGCTGCCGTGCAGTGCAATAGACGACGTTAGGTGTCTTGATGCCCAGGCGGGCAAAAGCGCGATAGGCCTGCAGTTCTCGCAAGATGGTCGGGCGGCCAAACGGATGCAACAAAGTTCGGTAGGTATGTCCAACCTGGCGCTTGCAGTACAAGGGTGGCCGCATTAAATCGCGCTGTTGCAACAACTGAACGCCGCTTTCGCCACCACGTCGCTTGTTGGCCGGTTCAACCCAGATACCGGAGCTATTCCACCAGCGATCAAACTCTGTCGTGATGAGCTGCGGCGATACCTTTTCGGTCATTACACCCATGGCTCAGACCTCCTTGCGCAGCACATAGGTGCGCCACATGGCGTAGCCTGGCAGGAAATCCAGGTGATCGACGACACGGAAACCGGCTTGTTTAAATTCATCCTCAATAACTGACTTGGCTACGACAAAACGGTTTTGGTTTTGTGACGCCCGGCCTTCATCTGCGCGCCGCTGTTCCAGGCGACGACGCTTCCATGCCTTGTAGTTGCCATCAACCCAGAGCGAAAGGATTACGCTATCGCGGCTAACGCGATGGAATTCACGCAGAATGGCCAGGCGGTGCTCAGATGATTCGATGTGATGCAGCAGACGTATGCAGAAGATGCAGTCCACCGCATTGACACCCAGGTCAATATCAAACGCCGAAGTCTGGAAGGTATTGACCCGCGAGACTACCTCTGGCGGTTGTGCGGCGCATGCTGTAGCGAGCATATTGGCTGAGTTATCGGCGGCGAGGATCACCCGATTGGGTTGCTCGCAAAGCATGGACCAGAAACGCCCAGCACCACAGGGCAAATCCAGCACCAAATTGGGATCATCTGCTAGCTTTAGTGCCCTGCGCGCCACCTGAATATCGCGCCAGTGCGACAGCTGCCGAGCCAAGCCATCCTGATGTTTGATCAGGTACTGTTGAGCATGCTCTTGGTCATATTTACGGGAAAATTCGAGTTCGATGGGATTTGGTTTCGACATGGCGAGGCGTCCACAAGAAGGTACGCTCGCCACACTAGGGGGTTGGGCATCAAGGCCCTGTCAAAAGGATGTGAAAAAATCGTCAAACAACGCTTTTCAAGGTTACGTTGAAGCATGCTCCCCCACCGGGTAGGTTATGAACCGAGATCGTCCAACCCTGCTTGCTACAGATGCGTTTTACTAATGAAAGACCCAGCCCCAAACCATCCCCTCGCGCCTGTGTACCACGTACAAAGGGCTGGAAAATCTGCTCGTGCTGCTCGAAAGGAATGCCGCTGCCACTATCCTCTACGCGAAACTCACCAGATCCTATTACTAGGCGTACAAACCCCCTCTCGGTGTAATGCAGTGCGTTTCGCAGTAGGTTGGCCATCACCGTGTTGAGAAAAGTAGGATTGTAGCGACCATCGTCCGTGCCCTCTTCAATGCACTGGAAATCCAGGTTTTTTTCTCTGAGCATTGGGCCCCAACGCTCGGCTTGCTCGGTGGCCACCTTGGCTAAGCTGCTACTAGCGACAAAGGCTGTCTCATTAGTTTTATCCCTGGCCAGTTGCAAGAAGGTCTGGACCAGCTCGCGCATCTCCTCGCTAGCCCGGTCTATACGTTCAATCTGCATACGCTCGCGCTGCCCCAGTGTCGCCTCTGCAAGCAATTCGCAGGAAGTGGCAATGATCATTAGTGGGGTGCGCAATTCATGGCTGACATCACTAGTGAATAGCCGTTCACGCTCCAGTGACTGACGGACTTGGCCCAACGTGCTGTCAAAGGCAGCTGCCAGTTGACCAATTTCGTCATCAGGGTATTCGGGAGCAAGTGGCGGAGCCAAAGAGTGCAATTGGTCGCGATGACGCACCTGCTGAGCCAAGCGGCTGATGGGCGCCATCACCTTACGCGCCATGACGAGCCCAAGCCCCCATGCGCCTGCGATAGTCAGTAGGAAGCCTGCGAGTACAACATCGAATAGAACTTGCTCACGTGCCTCGAACTCGTGTTGTTCCTGCACCAATAGATAGGTCTGATTGTTGATTTCCTGGACATAGACATAGAACGCCTCATCGCCATCGACGACCTCATTAAAGCCTTCTTCTAGATTTGCATACTGCTCGGGAATGGCATACTCGGAATGGCCAGAGGCGAAAAATCGGGTACTAGAGTCCAAGCGTGGTGGCCGACCTCGATTGATATCCTGGTGCAGCACGGTGTTCAGTTCTCGCTGTAACTCCTCGGAAACCAGGTGCTCTTCGACAAAGTGCACCACCGCTACGATGCCTATGGAAAAGGTGCCGCTGACCATTACGGTCATCAGTACAAAGGCGAGCAGGATGCGCCGTGCAAAAGGTTGTTTAGATACCATCAGTTTTCTCCGCAAGGCGGTAACCCACACCATGCTGGGTGTGCAGCAGCTCTGTATTGAAGGGTTTATCGAGAACCTGACGGAGTTGGTGGATATGGCTTCTCAGGCTATCGCTATCGGGGCATTCATCTCCCCAGAGCGCTTCCTCCAGTACTTCGCGGCGTACCACGGCCGGGCTTTTCTGCATTAACACCGCTAATAGCTTTAGGCCAATGGGATTCAGCTTGAGCGGTCGGCCTGCTCGACTGACATACAACGTATCCAGGTCATAGAGCAGATCCGCTACTTTCAATTGGCGTTTTCGGCTGCCTTGGCTGCGGCGCAGGATCGCCTCGATACGCGCGACTAACTCGGATAGGGCAAAGGGTTTGATCAGATAGTCGTCAGCTCCGACGTTGAGGCCGTGCAGCCGGTCGTCAAGCGCATCACGGGCAGTCAGCATAAGGATTGGTACCTCGCTCTGGCCATCCTCACGCAGGCGTTTGCACACCTGATAACCGTCGATGCCCGGCAGCATGATGTCAAGCACGATCAAATCGTAGTGCCCCGTGCTGGCTAGGTGTAAGCCGCTCAAGCCATCCTGCGCGCAGTCGACGCCGAAGCCCTTTAGCTGCAGGTAGTCCAGCACATTGGCCAGGATGTCGCGGTTGTCTTCGATGACCAGAATACGCATCGGCTGATTACTCTTTGATTTTGACGCTTTTTTCACGTCGCTTTGACAGGCTACTAACAGAGGCAAATGCAGACTGCGGCCCGTTCATCCAAAAAGGATCATACGATGCCCCAGCTTCATTATGCGCAAATTCGCTACTTATCCATCGTCGTGCTGGCGTGGCTAACGGTATTCACTCTGACTCGGAGCCTGTTGCTGGTTAGCCACCTGGCAGATGCGAATATCAGCATTTCGAACCTTATGGGCTTGTATGCCATAGGGATGATCTACGACTTGAGCTTCCTGCTTTACGCGACCTTGCCAATGGCGCTTTACCTGCTGCTTTGCCCGCGCGCGATTTGGCAGCAGCGCTGGCACAAAAAGTTTATGGCCAGCGCCATGGCCCTCAGTCTATTCGTCATGCTGTTCACTGCTGTTGCGGAATGGCTGTTTTGGGACGAATTCGGCGTACGCTTCAATTTCATCGCCGTCGACTACCTGGTGTACTCCGAGGAGGTGATCAACAACATCCTTGAGTCCTACCCGATTTACCCCTTGCTGGCACTGCTCGCCATCTTGGCTATTGGTCTGACATTCATGCTTCGCCGCCCTCTTGCAGCTGCCTTGGATGCTCCACGCATGGCCCCCAAGCAGGCTTTGTATAGTCTTGTGGGGGGGCTCTTGCTGGCCGGTCTTTGTAGTGCGTTTGTTGGGCAGAACACCCCCCGTGGAATAGGCGGCAATGCCTATCAGCGCGAGCTGGCGAGCAATGGTCCTTTCCAGTTCTTTGCTGCATTTCGGAATAACGAACTGGACTACCAGCAGTTTTATTCGACCCTGCCAGAGTCCGAAGTCGCCGGGTTGTTGCGGAGTGAGGTGAGCGAGCCCAATGCACGTTTCATCGGCAGCGATCCGTTAGATATTCGCAGAGAAATCGATAATCCTGGGCAACCAAAACGCCTGAACGTAGTACTGGTGACCATCGAGAGTTTGAGTGCCAAATACTTGGGGAGCTTCGGTGACAGCCGCGGATTGACCCCGAATTTGGACGCGCTGCGCAAGCAGAGCCTGGCATTCAGCAACTTTTATGCCACGGGCACCCGTACTGATCGGGGTCTAGAAGCCATCACTCTGTCGATTCCACCAACGCCGGGGCGTTCGATCGTCAAACGTATTGGTCGTGAAGCTGGTTATGCGAGTCTTGGTCAGCAGTTCGCCGCCCAAGGGTATGACAGTGCATTTCTCTACGGCGGCCGTGGTTACTTCGATAACATGAATGCTTTCTTTGGCGGCAACGGCTATCGCATCGTTGACCAAAGCAGCGTGGCCGAGGCTGATATTGCCTTCAAAAATGCCTGGGGCATGTCGGATGAAGATCTCTATAAGCAAGCCCTCAAAATTGCAGATGCAGACCATGCAGCGGGCAAACCTTTCTTCCTGCAATTGATGACCACCTCAAATCATCGACCCTATACCTACCCTGAAGGTCGCATCGACATACCTTCCGGTGACGGTCGCGAAGGAGCGGTGAAGTATACCGACTACGCCATTGGCCAACTCCTTGCCCAAGTGCGGGATAAACCCTGGTTCAAGGACACGCTGTTCGTCTTCGTCGCCGACCACACTGCAGGCAGCGCCGGTAAGGAAGATCTGCCGGTGGCCAACTACCACATCCCGCTGTTCTTTTACGCTCCGGAACATATCGAACCTAGAGAGTTCACCGATGTTGTCAGTCAGATCGACCTGGCTCCAACTTTGCTGGGCATACTCAATATCGACTATGTCTCAACTTTTTTCGGGCGCAACGTGCTGCGAGAGGATCGTACTGCTGGGCGCGCCCTGGTTGGTAACTACCAGCACCTAGGACTGTTCGATGGCAACAATCTGGCCATCCTCAGCCCAAGGCGTGGCATGCGCAAACATGAAGACGCATTGGGGTTGAGCCATGAGTCGATCATTGGCACCGATGACGGGCTGCTGCGTCGCGATATCGCTTACTACCAGGGGGCCAGCTATGCCTTCCAGAATGGACTTATAGCTTGGCGGTCAGGGGTACTGCCAGATGAAAAGTTGGGCCTGCGTTAACCCACTCATGCATTACAGGCACCGCCTGGCGGTGCTTTGATTTGGAGCCACTGAAATGACGGCTGACCGCTCAGAAAGCGCTTCTCGCTACTTTGATTTCCGCCTTGCGATAGGCATTCCGTTAGGGCTTATGGCCTTACTGTTGTTACTAGACCCCAGTGGAGTTGATTTCGCTTTGGCAGAACTGTTCTACGAACCGGGCCAGGGCTTTATCGGACGTCACAGCTTCTGGCTGGAAGACATACTCCATGACCGGGCGAAGCAAGCTGTTATCTTCTTGGGCGTAATGGCCATTTTCGGTTTCGTGCTAAGTCTGATGCCAACCAGGCTAAGTCCTTTTCGGCGTCAGCTAGGTTACCTGGTACTGGCCTTGGCTTTATCAACCAGTATTGTCACTCCGCTGAAAACACTGACTGGCGTGCACTGCCCATGGAGTCTGAGCGAGTTCGGGGGAGCAGAAACTTTTACACCTTTACTCAGCGAGCGCGCACCAACCGAAAAGCCAGGGCGCTGTTGGCCAGGGGGGCATGCCTCGGCGGGGTTCTCTCTGTTGGCTCTGTTTTTCGCGCTGCGCGACAGGCGTCCTCGCACCGCTCGCATTGCTTTAGTTGTTGCGTTTGGACTGGGAGCAGTGTTTTCGCTAGGACGTATGATGCAGGGTGCGCACTTCCTCTCGCATAACCTGTGGACCTTGTTGTTCGACTGGCTGATCGGAGTGCTGTGCTACCGGTGGATTCTCTATAAAGCGCCACAACCAATGCGACTGCCACAGCTTGTGCCTGATGTAGTGGGAGGGCAGAACTGATGCAAGGTCTTCTATGGTTTCTTCGCCTGTGCCTAGCAGGACTGGTATTGGTCGCTGCGTTGGTAGCGTTGCCTATTAGCATGGCCTGGAGTGCCACGCCTACAATGCAAAGTTTGGCTGGTGAGACTCGGCCACAGAGTTGGGCGGAGTCGCTAGATAAGCGGTTTAACCTGTATCGGATACAGCCCGATCTCTATCGCAGTGCCTTGCCTGATAATGAGGCTCAACCGATGCTCAAAGAACTGGGCGTCACGACAGTGATCAATTTCTATCAACGTAGCGATTCAGCTTGGCTGCATGATCCAAAAGTGCGCCAGATTCACCTGCCATTCCATACTGACAGAGTTGATGATACAGATGTGATCGTAGCACTACGGAGCATCCGACAGTCACAAGAGCTCGGTTCTGTGCTGATTCACTGTAAGCATGGACAAAATAGAACTGGCCTGATTGCGGCTCTATATCGCATCGTTTATCAGGGCTGGAGCAAGGAGCAAGCTCTGGCTGAAATGCGCGGTGGCGGCTTTGGAGGTGAGCAGCGACTAGGCGATGCTGAACGATACTTGCAACAAGTCGATATAGAAGGGGAGCCCGCAGAATTCGGAAAAAATCGTACGCTAAGGTTTTCCGGGCAGCCTTAGCGGCCGAAACTTCCCGTCCTCCAGCCTGCGGCTCTGCCGCCAGACATAATCGCCGGTCAGGTTGATGTGCTCCCACCCCAGCGGCGACAGGTACTGCAGCAGCTCGCCATCCACCGACTTCCCCGCTTCGCCCATCGCCTGGGTGGCGCGTTCCAAGTACACCGTGTTCCACAGCACGATGGCGGCCGTCACCAGGTTGAGACCGCTGGCCCGGTAGCGCTGCTGCTCGAAGCTCCGATCCCTGATTTCGCCGAGGCGGTTGAAGAACACCGCCCTGGCCAGGGAGTTGCGCGCCTCGCCCTTGTTCAGTCCGGCATGCACGCGGCGACGTAGCTCTACGCTTTGCAGCCAGTCGAGGATGAACAGTGTGCGCTCAATCCGGCCCAGTTCGCGCAAGGCCACGGCCAGACCGTTCTGGCGCGGGTAGCTGCCGAGCTTGCGCAGCATCAGCGAGGCAGTGACGGTGCCCTGCTTGATCGAGCTGGCCAGGCGCAGGATGTCGTCCCAGTGGGCGCGGACATGCTTGATGTTCAGGGTGCCGCCAACCATTGGGCGCAATGTCGGGTAGTCCTGGACGCTATTCGGAACATACAGCTTGGTTTCGCCGAGGTCGCGGATGCGCGGTGCGAAGCGGAAGCCCAGCAGGTGCATCAGGGCGAAGACGTGATCGGTGAAGCCAGCCGTGTCGGTGTAGTGCTCCTCAATCCGTAGGTCGGACTCGTGGTACAGCAAGCCGTCGAGCACATAGGTGGAATCGCGCACGCCGACATTCACCACGCGGGTGCTGAACGGTGCGTACTGGTCGGAGATATGGGTGTAGAACAGCCGCCCCGGCTCGCTGCCGTACTTCGGGTTGACGTGCCCGGTGCTTTCGCCCCGACCGCCCGCCCGGAAGCGCTGGCCATCGGAAGAAGAGGTCGTGCCGTCGCCCCAGTGAGCGGCGAAGGTATGACGGTACTGGTGGTTGACCAGCTCGGCTAGGGCCGCCGAGTAGGTTTCGTCTCGGATGTGCCAGGCTTGCAGCCAGGACAGCTTGGCGTAGGTCAGGCCGGGGCTCGACTCGGCCATCTTGGTCAGCCCGAGGTTGATCGCATCGCCCAGGATCGCTGCCAGCAGCAATGTCCGGTCTTTGGCCTCGGCACCGTCCTTCAGGTGGGTGAAGTGGCGGCTGAAGCCCGTCCAGTCGTCCACGTCCATCAGCAGTTCGGTGATCTTGATGCGCGGCAGCAACTGGCTGGTCTGGTCGATCAGCGCCTGCGCGGTATTGGGCACCGCGGAATCCAGTGGGGTGATCTTCAGCCCCGACTCGGTGAGGATGGCATCGGGCAGCTCGTTGTCCTTGGCCAGGCGGGTGACGGTGGCCAGCTGCTCGTCCAGCAGCTGCAAGCGCTCTTCCAGGTACTGGTTCCTGTTCGGGTTGATCGCCAGGGGCAGAGCCTGCGCATGCTTGAGCGCGGCGAACCTCTCTGCCGGCAGCAGGTAGTCGTCGAAGTCGCGGAACTGCCGCGAGCCCTTGACCCAGATGTCGCCGGAGCGCAGCGCGTTCTTCAGCTCTGACAGGGCGCAGATTTCGTAGAAGCGCCGGTCGAGGCCTTCCGGGGTTATCACTAGCGGCCTCCAGCGCTGCTTGATGAAGGCGGTGGGCGCATCGGCCGGCACCTTGCGCAGGTTGTCGGCGTTCATCTCGCGCAGGGTCTGCACGGCCGCCAGCACGCCTTGCGCAGCCGGGGCGGCGCGCAGTTCCAGCACCTCCAACAAGGCTGGCGTATAGCGGCGCAGGGTGGCGAAGTTCTCTCCAACCAGGTGCAGATGGTCGAAGCCCTCCGGCCGGGCCAGCAGCTCGGCCTCGCTGACGCTCTCGGTGAACTCGTCCCAGGGAATCACCGCCTCGATGGCGGCGTAGGGATCGCTGCCGCTTTCCTTGGCCTCCAGCAGGGCCTGGCCGATCTTGGAGTACAGGCGCACCTTGTCGTTGATCGCCTTGCCTTGCTTCTGGAACTGCTGCTGATGCTTGTGCTTCGCGCCGCTGAACAGCTTGACCAGGATGCGGTCGTGCAGATCGACCAGCTCATCAATCACGGTCGCCGTACTCTCCAGCACCACGGCGGCCAGGGTCGCGTAGCGCCGCTGCGGCTCGAACTTACAGAGGTCTTTGGGCGTCATCTGCCCACCCTCGCGGGCCAGCTTGAGCAGGCGGTTCTGGTGGATGTGCCGGCCCAGAGCTTCGGGCAAATCCACCAGCTGAAATGTCTTCAGCCGCTCGATGTGTTCGAGCATGTGCCGGGAGTTCGGTTTTAGTGGGGCCTGCCGCAACCAGGTCAACCAGGTGATGCTGCTGCCGGCCTTGAGCTTCAACAGCTCGTCCAGTTTGGCCCGATGCGAGTCCGTGAGTGGTTCGACCAGGGCGCGGTAGACCCGGCGATTGGCCCGCGCAATGGCTTCCGAGCAGGCCCGGTCAATCACGCTCAGCGCCGGCAGGATGCGCCGCTTCTGCCGCAGACTCTCCAGCGCCTGGCCGGCCAGCAGCAAACCCTTGTCGGTCTGCTGGGCCAACTCGGTCAGCTCGCGCACCAGGGCGCGGAAGTCGGACAGGCCGAACGGGGCCAGTTGTAGGTAGGTGCGCAGTTCCTGGGCGTGCTCGCGGCGAGTCACGTCGCGTTCGCCGTATTTCGCCCAACTCGTTGGGTCGGCCTGAACTTGCTTGGCCACCCACTGGATGACCGGCTCGGGCAACTCGCTGTCGCTGCCCAGCGCATAGCCTGGATATCGCAGCAGGCTGAGCTGCACCGCGAAGCCCAGGCGGTTGGCGTCGCCGCGCCGCTGGCGGATCAGCGACAGGTCGGAGTCGTTGAAGGTGTAGTAGCGGATCAGGTCATCCTGGCTTTCCGGCAACGCGAGCAGGGTATCCCGCTCCGTAGCCGAGAGGATCAAGCGACGCGGCATGTATCAATCGTCCGTGCGTAGGTACTGGTAGAGAGTTTCCCGGCTGATGTTGAACTCGCGGGCAAGCTGCGCTTTGGGCTCGCCGGCCGACGCCCGCTGTCGCAGGGTAGCAGCCTGCTCGTCGGACAGGGCCTTCTTGCGGCCCCGGTACGCGCCGCGCTGCTTGGCCAGGGCGATGCCCTCCCGTTGCCGCTCACGGATCAGGGCGCGCTCGAACTCGGCGAAGGCCCCCATCACCGACAGCATCAGGTTGGCCATCGGCGAGTCATCGCCGGTGAACACCAGGCCCTCTTTCAGGAACTCGATACGCACGCCGCGCTGGGTCAGCTTCTGCACCAGGCGTCGCAAGTCATCGAGGTTACGGGCCAGGCGATCCATGCTGTGCACCACAACGGTGTCGCCCTCGCGGACGAAGCCGAGCATGGCCTCCAGCTGGGGACGCTGGGTGTCCCTGCCCGAGGCTTTGTCGGTGAACAGCTTGCCGACCTCAACTTGCTCAAGTTGTCGTTCCGGATTCTGATCGTAACTGCTGACCCGGACATAACCGATGCGTTGTCCCTGCAAGATGCCTCCATGGGCTGTAGGGCTTACGTTGGTTTTTGGTTCCATTGCGCCCGAAGCCTTGAATTTGTCAGGCTGAAATCTATGACCTTGGCAAGCATGTGTCAAAGAATGTGAAAGCGGATTCTATTCTGACGGCGCGGTGCGGCCTTGCCTGACATCCAGTTAGGGTATAGCTCAGGCTGACATCCAAACAGGACGCCCTAGTCCGGGGGTGACTCGCAGAAATTGCCCTCTTCCTGTAGACTGTTGCGGCCATTGAGTTACTAAAGACACTCGATAAGACCTCATGCTTACCCTGCAAAACATGATCTGGCTGCCTACGCCGCCATAGCGCTTCGCCCCCCGCATCATCTGTGACTGCTTGCTCTGCCAGCGGTCGCGTTCTGCTGTGCTTTAGGTTTTAACACCCGCCACAGCTCCTCTACATCCGACAATTTGACCTCGTATCGACCAGCTGCACATGGCCTGCGCCATGCTGTTCTGCGCGATCCATTGCCTTGGGAATTCTGATGCTCCACTCGTTAAAACAAACCTGGTTATCCAACATCCGTGGCGACATCCTCGCCGGTATTGTGGTCGCACTGGCCCTAATCCCTGAAGCCATCGCCTTCTCGATCATTGCCGGCGTCGACCCCAAGGTCGGCCTGTACGCCTCTTTCTGTATCGCCGTGGTTATCGCCTTTGTCGGTGGTCGCCCCGGAATGATCTCGGCCGCAACCGGTGCAATGGCACTGCTGATGGTGACCCTGGTCAAGAACCATGGTCTTGAATATCTGCTGGCCGCCACGCTGCTATGTGGCGTGCTACAAATCGCTGCTGGCTACCTGAAGCTCGGATCGCTGATGCGCTTCGTCTCGCGCTCGGTGGTGACCGGTTTCGTCAATGCACTGGCGATCCTGATTTTCATGGCTCAGCTGCCCGAGCTGACCAATGTCACCTGGCACGTCTACGCCATGACAGCCGCAGGCCTCGGCATCATCTATCTGTTCCCCTATGTCCCCAAGATCGGCAAGCTCATCCCATCGCCGCTGGTGTGCATCATCGTGCTGACCGCCGTCGCCATGTCGGTTGGGCTGGATATCCGCACGGTCGGTGATATGGGTGAACTGCCGGATACGCTACCGATCTTCCTCTGGCCTGACGTGCCGCTGACATTCGAGACGCTGGCCATCATCTTCCCTTATTCGGCAGCACTGGCTGTGGTCGGTCTGTTGGAATCGATGATGACCGCGACCATTGTCGACGACCTGACCGACACCTCCAGTGACAAGAACCGCGAGTGCAAGGGTCAAGGCGTGGCCAACATTGCTTCGGGCCTAATCGGCGGTATGGCAGGTTGCGCGATGATTGGTCAGTCGATCATCAACGTTAAATCCGGCGGTCGTTCTCGTCTGTCCTCCCTGGCCGCAGGCGTATTCCTGCTACTGATGGTGGTATTCCTCGGCGACTGGCTGAAGCAGATCCCGATGGCTGCGCTGGTGGCAGTGATGATCATGGTGTCCATCGGCACCTTCAGTTGGGATTCGCTGCGCAACCTGAAGAAGCACCCGTTGTCGACCAACATTGTCATGGTCGTCACCGTGGTGGTCGTGGTCGCCACCCACAACCTTGCCTTCGGCGTGTTGGCCGGCGTACTGCTGGCCGCGATGTTCTTCGCCAACAAGGTTGGCCATTACATGGCGATCAGCTCTTTGCTGGACGAAGCCGGCGAGCATCGTAGCTATAACGTCACCGGCCAGGTGTTCTTCAGCTCGGCAGACAAGTTCGTCGCGGCCTTCGACTTCAAAGAAGCCCTAAACAAGGTAACCATCGACCTGAACCGTGCTCACTTCTGGGATATCACCGCCGTTGCCGCTTTGGACAAAGTGGTCATCAAATTCCGCCGCGAAGGCACCGAAGTTGAAGTGCTGGGCCTCAACGAAGCGAGCGCCACTATCGTGGATCGCTTCGGTGTTCACGATAAACCCGACGCCATTGATCAACTCATGGGCCACTAAGAAGGAGAACAACAATGACCCAAGTAATTGCCTGTATAGACGCTTCCGCCTCGGCTCCAGCCGTGTGCGACTACGCGGCCTGGGCCAGTCTGAGCCTGGAAGCCCCGCTGACCTTCCTGCATGTGCTGGATCAGCGCCAGTACCCGGTTACGGCCGATCTGAGTGGCAATATCGGCCTTGGCAGCCGCGAGCATCTGCTCGATGAGCTTGCTTCCCTGGATGAACAGCGTGGCAAGTTGGCCCTTGAACAAGGGCGGATCATGCTTGCGGCCGCAAAAGAGCGGGCCATTAAGGATGGCGTGGCCGCGCCGGAGTCCAAGCAACGTCATGGCGATCTGCTGGAAAGCCTGCAAGAGCTGCAAACCGAAACGCGCCTGCTGGTCATCGGTCGCCAGGGCGAATCTAGCGGTGGTCTGAGTCAGCATGTCGGAAGCCAGCTGGAGAGCGTGATCCGTATCATGCACCGACCGATTCTGGTCACCCCGGCCAACTTCCAAAAGCCTGAGAGCGCGATGCTCGCCTTCGATGGCGGCGCTACTACCCGCAAGGGTGTGGAGATGCTGGCGGCCAGCCCCCTGCTGAAGGGGCTGCCGATCCACCTGGTCATGGTTGGGCCCGTGAGCGACGAATCGTCGGCGCAGCTGGACTGGGCGCAGAAAGTGCTGCTCAACGCCGGATTCACTGTTCGCGCCGAGGCCCTGAACGGCGAGATAGAGCCTACCCTCCACGCCTATCAGAAAGAGCATGGCATTGATCTGCTGGTGATGGGGGCCTATGGCCATTCACGTATCCGGCAGTTCCTGGTCGGTAGCACCACGACCAGCATGCTCCGCACCACCACCAGTCCGTTGTTACTGCTGCGTTAATGTCCATGGACGACGCCCTGGATCTTGCCCATTTCAAGACCCTGCTGGAACAGCGGGCTGCCGAGCTGGATCAATTGCTGGAAGACGCTGAGTCTCGCTCGCAATCGGTAGAGCTGGATCAAAGCAAGGTAGGGCGTCTGTCGAGAATTGATGCACTCCAGCAGCAAGCAATGATGGCTGGTGTAACCAATGCGGCGAGTTGATCGCCTCGGGCCGTCTGGAGTTCGATCCGGCCACGCCATTGTGCATCACCTGTGCGAGTCGCACCGAGTCGGATTGAAATCGTCACGACTCGTGGCGTCAGCCCAAATAACGAGGCTCCTAATGTATTTGATGGCTAAAAACTGGCTGAGCCGAACACGGAAAGCAAGCGCTTGGATGTGGGCACTGCTGTGCCTTGTGTTGCTCACCGTATTCCAAGTCCGCACCCATCACCTTGATGATCGTTTGTACTTCTGGATAAAGACCAGCTGGCACACCGACGATTGGCAGGAGCGCTCTGTGTGGCTGCCTGGCTATCGGGTTGAACTGGATGCTAAGGCGGTCCCCGGTGTGGACAACAATCTTTCGGGTCTGACCTTTGACCCTGACCTAAACCTGCTGTGGGCAGTCACCAACGGCCCAAACGAACTATTGGCCCTTAGTCGTGACGGTGATGTGGAAAGGCGTTACAACCTGGATGGCTTCCACGATGTGGAGGCGGTCTCCTATGCCGGCAACGGCCAGCTGGTAATCGCCGAGGAGCGCCGGCAGAGCCTGGTTATTGTGGATGTCCCCATCGCCGAAGACGGTAAGCTTTCTCCCGATCGTTCATTGAGCCGGGACCAGTATCCAGCTCTGACCCTGGCGCTTGGCAAGGAGGACAACAAAGGCCTTGAAGGGCTCGCCTACGACCTGAAAGGTGATCGCTTGTTTGTGACCAAGGAGCGTGACCCTCGCCAATTGCTGGAAGTGGGCGGCCTTCGTGCCAGCCTGGCAGGAGGTTTTTCCCTGCACGTGCGCGACCTGTCCAACTTGGTAAAGGACAAGGTATTTGCCACTGACTTGTCTTCGGTCGTCTTCGACCAACAGAGTGGCCATCTCATACTGCTCAGCGACGAGTCGAAACTGCTGATTGAAATGACCGATGAGGGCAAGGTGGTGAGTTTCCGTTCCTTGGCGAGGGGTTTTGCTGGTTTGCTGAAAGGCATACCCCAGGCCGAAGGCGTAACCATCGATGATGAAGGGTATTTGTACGTGGTCAGTGAGCCAAACCTGTTCTATCGCTTTACCCGTGAACCAGATTGACCAGCCAACAAGCTACTGTCGGGCGTGGTCGGGACACTTGAGCTGTTAGCGTACGATTTTTTCCGAATTCTGCGGGCTCCCCCCTTCGGCTAACACAGACGCACCAAGTGCGTGAGCCATTTCAATAATGGCTGTTGTTATTGACTGGCTGCTGGGTTCGTCAACAATGTTACGCACAAAACTCTGGTCAATCTTCAATTCATCTATGGGCAAGCGGCTGAGGTAAGACAGCGAAGAATATCCGGTACCGAAATCATCAATACTGATAGAAATACCCTGCCGAGTAATTGAGAGCAGCGTCTGTCGAGTCTCGTCAAGATTTTTTACTAACGTCCCCTCCGTCAACTCAATGCAAATTGAGTCAGGTGTTACGTGATTAATCTCAAGCATCTCAATGAGGTGGTCGGCGAAATGTGGCTCTTGCATTTGCTGAGCGGCAATATTGATTGAAATTCTCGGCAGCGCTAATCCTTGCCGCTGCCAGAGCGATACGTGTTGCAGAACTTTGGAAAGGACTATTTCACCAATACTACTGATGAGATCGGCCTCTTCAGCTATGGGGATAAAGGACGCCGGCGACACCTCGCCGAGAATGGGGTCTTTCCAGCGAATGAGCGCTTCTGCCCCAACTATTTTACCAGTGACTAGATCTACTTGCGGTTGATAAACAACTCGGAAATGATCATGTTCAATAGCCGCCCGCACCGCTGTCTCAAGACTCATACGATGTGTCAGCTGAACATTCATCTCCTCCGCGAAGAACTGATAGCGGTTCCGACCTCCGGCCTTGGCCGCATGCAGTGCCGTATCAGCGTTCTTAAGCAGGATTCCCCCAGTATTTCCATCCGCAGGGTAACAACTAATTCCGATGCTGGTGGTGACAAAGAACTCCGCGTCCTCAAAGCAGAACGAAGCGGATAGGTAATCGATAATGTTGGCCGCGCTATAGTGAATTTTCTCTAGAGTTTCTCCACGCAGGACTACCGCAAATTTATCTCCGTCCACGCGTGCAATCGTGTCGGCATCACAAATACAACGCCGAAGCCGTTCGGTGATTTGTTGCAATAGCTGATCGCCGAGATCATGGCCGAGGGTTTCGTTGAGATCCTTGACGTTGTCTAGACCAACTAGCATGACCGTAATCTGATCTTTTAGCCGTTCGGCCTCATCTACGCAGTCTTTGAGGCGATCCATTAATAGACTGCGGTTTGGGAGGTTTGTAAGGATGTCGTGGGTTCTCATGAACTCGACGCGCGCCTGCGAAGTCTTCGCGGCGCTGTTGTCACCAAAGATGGCAATATAGCTTTGAATTCTCCCGTCAAGGCGCTTGATCGAATAGATCGTAAGCCACTCAGGATAGATATCGCCGTTCTTACGACGGTTCTGAATTTCTCCCTGCCAGCGACCGCGGTCAACCAGGCTGCGCCACAGTCGCTCATAGAATTCGTTGGAGTGCAGGCCGGACTTAAGGAATCTGGGTGATTTGCCAATCACATCCGCGTTCGTATAGCCGGTGATCTGGGTAAAGGCTGCATTTACGGTAACAATGTGTCCCTCTGAATCCGTTACAAGGACCCCCTCGCAAGATGGGGCTGAGTGGAGGTCCATCGGGCGCTGATCTGTGCAACTTTCGTGGTTTTTTGAGACTTGAATGGCTTGGGTGCAAACTGACTGAACGACCCCTGAACTGTCCCGAATTGGAAATCTTACTGCAGTAAGTAAAATCATACGGTCTGCGAGGAGAAGTTCATCCAACGACTCTCTGCTGGTGGGCTGGCTGATAGCTTCCATATCTCGTCTACGCAGAGTTTGTGCAAGCGCTGGCTCAAATATTTGAGCGTCTGTCTTTCCAATAGCGTCGCTGGATCTAATCTTGAATACTTCTTCAAAGCGCCGATTCACGAACTCATAACGCCCGGCCATGTCCTTGATGAATACTAAAGCGTAGGACTGGTCCAGCATGGTAGACAGCAGCGGCAAAGACTTTTCAGATGGATGAGCGGGAGGGCTGGCGGAGTCAGGGGCGGCGATAATTTCCGGTGGTGGACTTGGCGGGGTTGCCGGCAGTGGTACCGAAACGACGAAGCCAAGCAGTGTGCCACTTCGAAAGATTGGATCCATTCGATTGGCTACTAGCCAATTTGGTAGCATATCGGTCTGCGAGCTTGATAATTCAATCGGCCCCGGTACAGGTATTTTGGTGTTCGCGCTGAGAGTCGCGTCCCAAGCAGC
The DNA here is from genome assembly GCF_900100495.1 of Pseudomonas benzenivorans. Classification (GTDB taxonomy): domain Bacteria; phylum Pseudomonadota; class Gammaproteobacteria; order Pseudomonadales; family Pseudomonadaceae; genus Aquipseudomonas; species Aquipseudomonas benzenivorans. Next base: position 444,343 of record NZ_FNCT01000001.1, on the reverse strand, counting down.
AAGAGCGGCCTCCGCCTTGTCGTTTGCCCTCAACAAATGGCCATTGCAGTCGAAAAGAATAACACCCTCTGCTTGTGTTGATAGCTGGTGCGCACTTAACTCAAGGAGTTCAACGCGGCGCTTCATCTCGATTTGCGCAAGGCGGTTTTCGATTCGCTCTGCAGTCATGGCAACAAGAGGGAGGCTGTGCTGGTTATAAGTATTGCTGAAGCCGGATATGTCGAGGGCTCCAAGAATAGAGCCGCTAGACGGGTCACGAATGACCGTTGCGGAGCAGGTCCACTTTTTTACCTCTTCGCAAAAATGCTCCGAAGCATGTATTTGAGTGGGTTGACCCAACACCAACGCGGTACCTATTGCGTTTGTCCCGCCAGATGTCTCGCTCCAGCAGGCACCGGGAGTTAGTCGCACACGTTCCATTGCATCGCGCAGGTGCTGATCTCCTTCAATATCCAGAATGATTCCCTGTGGATCCGTCAGGACCATGACCGTGCCTGTCTGGGCAAGCAAGCGTTGAGCCTGAACCATGATAGGTGAGCTTGCATATATCAAACGGGCATTGTGTCTGCGGAGTTCATCCATTTCACTATTGTCAAGCATCAACTGTGCTTGCTGTAGAGAAGGATCGACGCGACCGATGACGCATCGCCGCCATGAGTCAAATATTGTCGGTCGCAGTCCAACACTGGAGGAGGAGTCTCCTCCACGCAAAAAGCCTTCCCATGCTACGTTAACTTCCTTGTTGTATCTTGGGTTCGATAGGCCACTGATTCGAAAGGCTCCTTTCACCTCGCCACCTCTCGGCCATTGAGAATATGTCCATGCCGCACAATGGAGCTTTACCATTATCCGCCGAAATCTTGGCGATTGGGGCAAAAATCCTACGCACGCAACATCTGTTTTCCGTCTCCGTGTGCCCGCCGCGTCAGGATAGTTGTCGTGTGAGTTGATTCGATGAGTCTTGGTCGGTGGGCGGAAGTGAGAGCTGTGTGGCGCGTTATTCGATAGAGCATCGGGAGTGGGTGGTGCGGCAGATGATGCCGCCGCTGAACCGGACGGTGCCGGAGTTGGTGGAGGCGACAGGCATTACCGATGCCACCCTGTATGCTTGGCGCAAACAGGCCAGAGCAGCGGGAGCAGTGGTGCCGGGAGCAATGTCATCAACTTAAGCCCCCAGCCCAGGCCAGGGCGCGCAACGCTGAGGCTTGGACGCGCGGTTGCAGCGGTGCCTTCACTGATTGGGTTCCCCAGTTCAGCGCATATGTGGCCCTGACGCCAGCTTAATGGATGCCGGCTCGTCCCAGCGGGTGGGGTTTCTCGTTTTTTGGGCGAACGTGTGCCGGCCGCTTCTGGCCAGCTTTTTTGCAAGGCAGTTCGGGCGGTGGTGCGTGTTCTCAGCGCGTGGGTTTGTAGCCCTCGCAGCCGCGGCTGGCCAGGCGATTACGCTGGCGTGGAAAGCTGCGGCCTGGGCGCACGGCGCTGAGGCTGTTGGCCATCAGCGTCAGCAGGTGAGCCAAGCCCTGCACACAGGGGCGCACCAGCAGGTCGACCAGGGTGTTCTTGAGGCGCGACACCCCTTGGGTGAAGTTGACCTTCCAGCGCAGCTTGCGCTTTTTATGGCGCTGCTCGATGACCGGTTGCAGCAGGTGCTGCATCAGCAGCGCCAGGTTCTTCAGCAGTTGTCCGGCGTGAAAGTCTTGTTTCACCGCCGTCACGCTGCGGCCGCTGAAGTTATCCAGGCTCAGGGTCTGCTTGACCCGGCGGTAGTCCGTTTCGATGCCCCAGCGGCGGTGGTAGAGATCGGCGAACACCTCCACCGGGAAGGCCTGCCGATCCAGCAGGGAGGTCAACAGAACCTCGCTTTCTCCGCCGGCCAACTCGATCCGGATTAGCCGCAGTTTGATCTGGGCCGCGGGATCAACACCGGCCTCGGTGCAGAACAGGCGCGCCTCGGCGTGACTGGCCGCGAAGGGCAGCGTGTCCTCGGCCTGTCCCGAACGGAGAAATTGTTTAACCTGCGCGTTGTAGCCACACGGCAGGCGCATCAGGAAGTGCCGCTGTTGTTGCGCAAACAGTGCGAACAGCCAGTGCCCGGGATAGCCGCGGTCAAACAGCGTCAGGCTGTCAGCGGGCAGATGCGCAAGGTGCAGGTGGGCGCAATCGCGCTCGCCAACATTGGGGGGCACGATCAAGCTGTGCAGGGTTTGACCGTCCATGACGTCATGGAGCGCGGACAGTCGGGCCGTAGGCTGGTCGCCGTGCAGGCCAAAGAAGCGGCCCATGGCCGGCTCCAGGGGCAAATGGACAGTGGAGCCATCCACGGCGAGTACCCGTAGCCCGCGCCATGTCTGGCGCAGCCCGAGGCTGTCGATCTGTTGCTGAAGGGTTTGGTTGAGGCGCTCGAAGACCTCGGGCTTGAGCTTGCTGCGGGCCTTGCTGAAGGCCTGCGCGGTGACCACCTGGGACTCGGCCGAGGCCTGATTGAGCACGCGATAGAACTGATCGAGTTCGGTTTGCAGGGCGGTGCGTGGCTGATTGAGCAAGAACAGGACGAGGTTCTTGAAAGTCAGCTGGCGTCGGCGGGTAAAGTCTTGAGGGTGCTGGCGGTGGGCATAGATGAAGGCGGGACAATCAAGCGAGCTGGTTAATTTTTGAACAATTTTCAAGCCAGGGTTTGGCTGGTCGTGTCAAACGGTGTGGATGGGGAGGCCAAGAGCATTTCTCCTATGCGCTGATTTTAGCGCTAATTATATGATATTTATAGGGAAATTTCTTAAGTTGATGACATTGGGTTTCTGACCGCAGCGTGGGCTGCCTGAGCTAGCGTTGATCACCGACGCACCGGTTAATGGCAGGCCGATTGGAGAAATAGTTTCTACATACAGGCGATTTACAGCGTGTTTATCGCCTCCTGGATCTCTCCTATTCTCTCCTTACTGCTCTGCTGCACTAAGTGGCTGAGCCCGGACTGACCGCATGGTTAGCCCTAATCGCTAAACCCAACCTGAATAGAGGATCACCCCATGCCCGTTGTACGAGTCAGCTGGTTCGAAGGAAAAGACCACGCCGCGAAAGAAGCTGTCGCTGCAGAAATCACCCAGAGCATCGTGAAAAACACCGGTACCGATGCCAATTACATCTACGTCATTTTTGAAGACGTGGCGCCATCGGATTGGGCCGGTGCCGGCAAGCTGTTCGGCGACGATCCGAAGAAGTCCTAAGGTCATTCGGCGTTAATGGCCAGTGGGCTGCAAGGAGTGTTACATCTTCTTTGTGGCCCGGGCTTTGCTCTTTTGTACTGGGTAGCCGGACTCCCAGTCGACCTGCTCAAACTGTTCGACCAGAAAATTGATAAATGCCCGCACCTTGGATGCTAGGTGTTTGCGGGTTGGGTAGACGGCATAAATACCCAGTTCTACCGAGCGATACTCCGGTAGCAACTCCACCAGATCACCCCGCCGAAGATCCTCACTTACCATAAAGCTTGGCTGCAGCAAAATGCCGCCAGCAGTCAACGCAATAGATCGGCATGTATCACCGTTATTGCAGCGAATGACCGAACGCGTGTTGACCTTATGCTCGCCATCGGGCCCGGTAAAACTCCATTCGTTCCCACTGGAAAAGTTGCTATAGGCAATCACCCGGTGCTCGGCCAGGTCTTGCGGCACTTCTACTGGTGCATGGCTTTTGATGTAGCTCGGGGCTGCACACAGGCGCATCCGCGTGCTGGCAAACCGGCGCCCCACCAGTGAAGAGCTTTCCAACCGGGCGATGCGCACCGCGACGTCATACCCCTCCTCCACCAAATCGACCTGGCGATCGTTCAGGCTGATATCCAGCTCAATCTTCGGGTTTTGCTCCAAAAAGGCAGTCCACAGCGGCGCCAGGTGCAACACACCAAAACTCACCGGCGCATTGACCCGCAGCACGCCGGCAGGCTCATGGTTGCCCGAAGAAACAGCGCTTTCCGCCTCCCCCATCAACGCCAGCACTTCCCGCGCTTGCTGGTAGAAAACCCGTCCTTCTTCGGTCAGTGATAAGCGTCGCGTGGTGCGTTGCAGCAGGCGTACGCCCAGGCGTTCCTCCAGCGCATTTACATGCCTGGAAACGGCGGCCTTGGACATTTCCAGCGCATCGACGGCACCGACAAAGCTGCCCTTGTCGACCACGGCGCAAAACACCTGCATCTCCAACGCGCGATCCATTATTGCCTCACTTATCGGAACTATAAGTCACATTAAATCATGTTTATCTCGTAAATCGAATCTTTAAACTGGATCCCATTACATACAGCACGAGGCAAAAGACATGAACATTACCCTTATCGGTACCGGCAACATGGGCTCGGCTTTCGCTCAACAGTTGTCCCAGTTTGGACACCAGGTTCGTATCACCGGCCGTGATCTGGACAAGGCGCACGCCCTCGCCGCGCAGCATCAAAACGTCGAAGCATTCGCCGCTGATCAGGCCCTTGGCTGACCAGTCTGTTCGAGTCCATCGAAGGCTGTAGCACCATCGAACTGGCCTTGCATTCCGGCGACAAGGTGCAGGAACAAGACGTGCGCATGCTTGAACGTCTGCTGCTGATTTGCGAACGCCGTGACCTGCAGATCGCCCTTTACCCCCATGTTCGCTATGGCATGCAATCCACCAGCGAAGCAGTGCAGCTCTGCGAGCGTTTCAAACATCCGCGTCTGGGCATTGTGTTCAATGGCTATCACTGGTTCGCCACCCAGGAAGGCGAGCTGGAGCTGCGGCTGGACACGCTATGGCCCTGGCTTAAACAGGTGAATATCGCCGGCTGCCGACTCTCGCCTTTGGGTTGGGGGGCGCGGCCACCATCGAGCCGCTGGATGAGGGGGAAATGGATAATTTCGTGCTGCTGGGTGCGTTGCAGCGCCGTGGATATACCGGGCATGTCGGCTTTCTGGGTTGGGAAAGCATGGGCGGCGATGTCCACGGCAACCTCAATCGCTCGCTCACTGCGTTCCGCTCCATGGAGCAGCGCCTGGCGCGTAACCCCCATTGGGCGCTGATGACGGACTTTCCACGGTGAGCGGCACGCAAATGATCAGTCCCATTCATGCCCTGGACTCGTTCTTCTACACCTCCATGGGCGCTTACAGCTTCCAGGCGCAATGCGAGATGGTCGCTGAAGTCGGTTACGACGCCATTACCGTCGCCGCCTGGGGCGGCCAGCCGCTTATCGATCTGACCCAACTCAAGCATGTCAAAGCCCGACATGGCCTCGACATCGCGGCGTTGTACCTGGTGCTGCACGAAGGCCGTAACGATGCCTTGGTTCGACAAATCGTCGAGTCGGTCGAAGGCGTGGAACTGATCGAACTGGCAGTCCAAACCTCGCGTAACGGGCTGCCCGCCATCTTGAGCGTGATCGAGAGCTTATTGCCCATTGTCGAGCGTCGTGGCCTGCGCCTGGCGCTCTATCCCCATCGCAACCACGTGACGCAAACCACCTCTCAGGTGGTGGACCTGTGCAACTACTTCCACCACCCGAGGCTTGGCGCCGTGTTCAACGGCTACTACTGGTACACCAGCCAGGAAGGCGACTTGTTGGGCTGCCTGGAGGCCATGCGTCTTGGCTCATGCAAGTCACCACCTCTGGCTCGGCGCTGTCGCCGCTGGGGTGGGGCGGCGTTGCCACCATGGAACCGCCTGATCGAGGTGAGCTGGACAATTTCGCCCTGCTCGGTGCCCTCGCCCGTATGGGCTACAGCGGCCGAATCGGCGTGCTCGGTTGGGATTACGGCGGCGATGTTTACCTGAAGCTGCAGCGCTCCTTGGACGCCATGCGCAGTATTCAGCGGCGCCTGGCCGACCACCCGAACTAGGCCAATATCAAGCTCAATCGCTAATCCTGAGGACGGCGCCCACCACCCGCCTCTATCGAATTGGAGTTGTTATGACTGCATTGTCAGTGCTGGACCTAATGATGATCGGCGAAGGCAAGAATTTTGCCGACACCCTGGATAGCGCCCGCCAGCTGGCGCGCCATGTCGAACAACACGGCTATAACCGCTACTGGATTGCCGAGCACCATGACTTGCCGGGCATCGGCTCGATGGCCACGCCCTTGATCATTCAACATCTGGCCGCCGCCACCAGCACGCTGCGGGTCGGCGCTGGCGGGGTGATGCTACCCAATCATTCGCCGCTGATTGTGGCCGAGCAGTTCGGCACGTTACAGACCCTCTTCCCAGATCGCATCGACCTCGGCGTCGGACGTGCACCAGGCAGTGGCGGCCCCACAGTGCGTGCCATCCGCGGCTTCAGCCAAGAGCGGGACTTTGCCCAGGACGTGCAGAAATTGCGCGACTATCTGGAAGACAATGGCCGGGAATCGGTGCGTGCATTACCGGGTCGCCACGATGTGCCGATGTGGATCCTGGGTTCCAGTTTGCAGGGTGCCGATCTGGCCGCGCGAATGGGCCTTCCCTATGCCTTCGCCTCCCACTTCGCGCCGCAAATGTTGATGCGCGCACTGGCGCATTACCGCGAGCATTTCCGTCCTTCCGCTTACCTGAAACAGCCCTACACAATGGCCGGGGTAAACGTAATCGCCGCTGATACCCGCGCCGAGGCGCGTTACCTGGCCAGCTCCCATCAACAGTGGGTAGTGAAATTGCACGCAGGTCGCCCAGGGCTGCTGCCGACACCAGAGGAAGGTTACCTGGCAAGCATCACGCCCACGGACCAGCACGGCCTGGATCAGGCCATGGCCTGCACCGCTATCGGTGACAAGCAGGATGTCGGCGCCTGGCTGCGCGAATTCATTGCTACCACCGGCGTAGACGAACTGATGATTGATGCACGCATCTACGATCCGGCGGCGCGTTGCCGATCGTATCAACTGGCGGCCGAATCGATTGGAGACCTGCTCACTCACTGAAAGCGTGCGCGCCGGCGGCTGGCGGTCGGCCTGCGCGCACATGTGCTCAGAGGATATCGTCCACCACGCCGCCATCGACCCGCAGCGCCGCGCCGCTGGTGGCCGACGCCTGGGTGGAGCATATATAGACGACCAAATTGGCGACCTCATCGACCGTGGCCGCGCGCTGGATCAACGAGGTGGGACGGTGGGTCATGACGAATTCGGCAGCGACGGCCTCCAAGGTTTTGCCGGAACGGGCCGACTCCTCTTTGAGCATCTCAGCCAAACCATCAGACAGTGTCGGACCTGGCAGCACGCTGTTAACGGTTACGCCGCTGCCGGCTACACGTTTGGCCAAGCCACGTGACAACGACAGTTGCGCCGTCTTGGTTACGCCGTAATGAACCATATCGGCCGGGATATTTCGGGCTGACTCCGAGGAGATAAACACCACCCTACCCCAACCTCGTTGGACCATGGCCGGAACCAACGCGCGACTCAGGCGAACACCGGACATTACGTTGGTTTGCCAATAATCTTCCCAGCAGTCGTCATCGGCCTCGAAGAAATCGGCCAAGCCGTAGATGCCGGCGTTGTTGACCAGAATGTCGACGGTGGGAAGCGCAGCTGTAAGAACGCCAACGCCATCGGCATTGCCCAAATCAGCCGCAACTCCGCTGAAGGTGGTCCGCGGCACCGCTTCGCGCAAACGTGCCAGGGCTTTTTCGACCGAGCTGTCAGTCCGCCCGTTGATGATCACGGTAGCGCCGGCGAGCGCCAGCCCCTGGGCAATGGCGAAGCCGATGCCGCCTGTGGAGGCAGTGACCAAGGCGGTCTTGCCGGCAAGATTGATGTGCATGGATGTTCACCCTATAGCGCCAGGCAGTACCCGGCAGTTTGGTTCGATTGCTGAATAGCCAGCAGGCTTGCCCGCCAGCTACTGTCTGGTGGCGTCAGGTGCGGGTGAACCCATCAAACGGGTTCATGTACACCGCGCCAAAGGCATCCAGGTGCTTGCGCGTCGGCGCGTCTGGGTTGCCATAAACCAGCAGGCTGGTGATTTTCACCAGCTCGAGAAACTTCTCGCTGAACGGCGCGAAGGTTTCTTCGATATGGCTAACGACAGCATCGGCACGGTAACGCTCGATAATGTGCACCTCAGTGCGAGCCTCGTTGACGCTGTATTCGTACATCAAGGTGCCGGGCTCTTTGCTCGTAGCAGCAACAATCTTGGCAACCAGCGTTTTAAATTCAGGGAAGTCTTCCGGGGCCAGGCTCAGGGTAAAAATGCTGATGACTTCGTCTTTCATGGGGCGTCCTCACAGAAGTAAATGACCAACGCCCTGCGATAGATGCAGAGGGTTGCTGAGTCAGCAGCCATGCTAAGGTAGAGCAACAGGCTGATAAACAGCCTTTAAATCACATATAGGTAGCATTACTTGCTACCAAATCTTGCTTCTAGGAAAACGGCATGACCTCCGAAGACTCCTTCAGCGGCATCCATATCTTTCTCGCCACCGCCCGTTCTGCGACTTTTACTGAGGCAGCCGAGCGCCTGGGGCTGTCCAAGTCGGCCGTGGGTAAGGCGATTGCACGGCTGGAGGCACGGGTGGGTACCAGCCTGTTTTATCGCTCGACCCGCCGCTTGTCCCTGTCTCCGGATGGCGAGGCCTACTTCACCGTATGGTCCAATGCGCTGGAGGAGATCAAGGCCACCGAGAGCAACCTCGGCAACAAGCTAGGCGTGCCCACAGGCCGCCTGCGGGTGGACATGCCGGTGGCGTTCGGTAAACAGGTGGTATTGCCGGTGCTGCTGGAGATGAGCAAACGCTTCCCGCAGTTGCAACTGACCTTGACCTTTAGCGACCAACTGGTGGACTTGACGGAAGAAGGTATCGACCTGGCCATTCGTTTTGGCAGCGTCGACAGCGTACCCGGCTTGGTGGCCAGACGCCTGACTTCACACCGCTGGGTAACCTGTGCAGCGCCGGGTTACCTGGAAGAACACGGTACACCGCTGACGCTCGAGGACATGGCTCAGCACCGCGGCATCGTCGGCTATCGCCGCGGCAGTCTAATGCCCTGGAAAATGGCTCAGGCCGGGCAAGTCATAAAGTTCTCGCCGCCACCGACCTATCAGTTTGACGACGCCGAAGCGATGATTGAAGCCACGCGAGCCGGCCTCGGCATTTGCCAGATGCCACTCTGCCTATTCGAAAAGGATATCGCCCAGCAGGTTGTTGTTACGGTACTCGAGCCCTTTGAGCCGGCGCCTGTCGAGGTCCACGCCCTATGGTCGAAGAGTAATCACCTGCGGCCAAAAATCCGTTATTTGGTCGACGAGTTATTGAAGCTGTATGGCCACAGCTAATGGCAGAACGGACAGCTACTGCGCGCGGTTGATCAACGCCAACTCCATTAACTCAAGGTGCAACTCAAGCAGCCATAGCGATGAGCGCAGACTGATCTGCAACATCGCCAGGAAGCCCCCAAATATAGAACCCGCCGACCAGGGATCTACTCATCGATCTACGTTCTGGCCAGGCGCAGGGGCAATATCGGCACCTTGATGTGTAGCTCAGCGCTCAGGCTGGCAGCGGCCTGAAGAGTCGACACGTGACCACCAATTATCCCGAATGACGAGATAGTTATTCACCAATATATAGGTTTATCTCCCAAATCGGATCTATAAACTTTGAGCCACCCCCAGCCAATCAGCGCGCTGCGGGTGGGCAGGTCAGTGAGCGGCGCACACGGTTTGCAACGCCGATCAGTCCACCTCTTGCTGCTGCGGCCCCAATATCTAAGCAGGATTTCAACCATGAGTCTGGCCTATCCAGTGTTGTTCGTGTCCCACGGAGCACCAACCTTTGCCATCGAACCCGGCCAGGTCGGGACACGCCTGGCTGAGCTAGGCCGAGCGCTGCCACGGCCTAGCGCCATCGTAATCGTCTCTCCTCACTGGATGACCCGTGGGAGCGTGCGTGTAGGCAGCAGCAAGGCGCCGGAAACCATTCACGACTTCGGAGGCTTTCCGCAAGCACTGTATCGCCTGCAATACCCTGCACCCGGCAATCCTGCGTTGGCCGAGCAAATTTGCAACCTGCTCTCCAGCAATGGGATTGCCGCAACTACCGAATCGAATCGAGGCCTGGACCACGGCGCCTGGGTGCCGTTGCTGCACCTATTGCCCACTGCGGATATTCCGGTGGTCCAAGTGTCCATGCCCCACCCGCTCAATCCATTGGGTGCCTGGCAGCTTGGCCAGGCACTCAAGCCGCTGCGCGATCAGGGCGTGCTGATCATTGGCTCCGGCAGTCTGACCCATAACCTTTATGAGTTCCGTAGCAACTATGGCGACCCGGCTGAGTACGTCGTGCGTTTTTGCGACTGGATCCGTGACGCCCTGCAAGCCAGTGACCTGCCAGCGCTGCTCGCCTACCGCCGCAATGCCCCTGAGGCCGAGCGTGCGCACCCCAGTGAAGAACATTTGTTGCCGCTATTTCTGGCGCTCGGTGCCGCAGGCGAGCACTACGCCGTGGATGTGCTGGAGGGCGGTGTCGCCGACGGCGTACTGGCTATGGACAGCTACCTGTTCAAAAGCCCAACCGCCACTCAGGAGATTACTCAAGCATGAACCTGCCACTAGCCATTTCAGAACTGCTGCAAGAACCGCAATCCGGCCTTCTCTATCGTCGGGTAATCCGTGCTGCTGCCCCTCGTGCACGTCTCCTGCTATTGCATGGTGTAGGCGGTAATGAAACCAATCTGGCAGGCCTTTCCGGCTTTATCCCAGAAGGAATTGAAATACTGCTGATACGCAGCCACCTGCAAATCGCAACTGAGGGCTTTGCCTGGTTTCAGGTAAATTTCACCAACGAAGGTCCGGTGATCGTTGAAGAGCAAGCGGAAACCAGTCGCCAGAAACTAGTGGAGTTTGTAACGGCCCTACCGCAAATGCCTACAGTGATAGCCGGCTTTAGCCAGGGCGGTATTCTCAGTGCAAGCGTCGGGCTTAGCGCCCCTCATTGCGTGCTGGGCTTTGGCTTGTTGAGCGGCAGAATTCTCCCTGAACTGGCGCCACACATTGCCAGCGCGCAAGCTTTGAGTTCGCTTTCGGCGTTTATTGCTCATGGCCATGGTGACAACAAACTCCCCGTATCTTGGGCACAAAAAGCGGATGCCTGGTTGTGCCAACTGAACGTGCATCATGAAACATACCTGTACGACATGGGCCACGAAATCACCAATGAAGAAGTGGAAGATTTCATCCAGTGGCTGAAGCCTGTACTGAACATCGCCTGAGCGACCTTGCTGGTGAGTGCCAACATTAAACGCACAGAAGTGGGCTTACTCCTTAAAGCGTTAGCCAGCCCCCTGCGCCGGCAGATCCTTGAGTGGCTCCGTGACCTAGAGAAAAACTTTCCGCAGCAGGAACATGCGCTCCTGCTCGGTGTGTGTGCCGGGCAGATTGAGCGCAAGTGTAAGTTAGCCCAATCGACCGTATCCGGTCACTTGCGCACGTTGCAACGTACAGGGTTGATCACCTGCCAAAAGCTCGGCCCGATTCATTTTTTTAAACGCCACGAAGACACCATCGAAATGCTGGTGAAAACGTTGAAAGTGATGCTGTAAAGGGGATTTTGAGAGCGCTGCCATGGCTATTTGCGAGCACACAATTGCAGCCATCGACCTCCATTTATTGGTGGTTTTTATGTGTATTTACAAGGAGCAAAGTATAACGTCAGCGGCCAAGAGTCTGGGCGTGACACAGCCGGCCGTAAGCAATTCGCTGGGCTAAACTGCGCGACAAGTTTAACGATCCACTTTTTACACGTTCAGGCAGGGGGGTTGTGGCAACGCCGAAAGCGGAAAAAATTGCTTCTGAGTTATGTCCAGCGATGAGGCTGATTGCAGTCATGCTGGCGTCGAACCTCAGATAATCCTCCTTGCAGCAGACCGCTATTGCCCTGTTGTAGTCTCTCGTGACCGGCTGCGTAAGGTGGGCTGATGTCAGTTGAAGATGTCGGGAAATTTTCTAGCGGTGCCCACGGGTGACTATCCGACTGAGCGGCTCCTGCTTGTTGCCTCCCATCGATTTCAGAAAATGCGCCAGCCCCGCTTCCATTCCTTTGGCTGAAAGACTCACTGCAACGACCCTAAACCAGGCAATGTACTCACTATGCGAGCTACCGCCCTGATGATAGTCAAACACCGACAGTGAAAAGGTCTCATCCCATTTAACTAGCCCCTGCGCAAGGCAAAACGGGCTGATTTGTCGATTGAATGTCCCCAGCGAGCAAAATGGGGCATGGCTACACTTCCGCCGACAGACCTCATGAAGTCAGAACAACCAAGGAGCCGACACCATCGCAAGGATTGCAGGCGCATTTGCAGGGCGGGTGCTGATGTTGGGGATGGTCGGGTTGCTGGCCAGTTGCGGGTCGCTTCCCGAGCAGTGGGAGGAAGGCCGCAAACACCGGGCTCCAGGGGTGGCGCCATTGCGCCCACTGGCCCAGACCACAGCGCAGACGTTGACCGAAGACTTTGCTACCGAACCTCAAGGCGGCGCTCCTGTCGCTATCGGCCTGGCGCTATCCGGCGGCGGTACCCGCGCCGCCATGTTTGCCCACGGTGTGCTGCAAGGGTTGAACGATAGCGGTGTACTGGGTCAGCTCGACGCGATCTCGACGGTGTCGGGTGGTAGTTATACCGCCTTGTGGTACTACACCAAGCGTCTGGAAACACAGAAGGCTGGTCTCCCTAACCAGGCTATGTTTGACGATTGCGTGCCGCTCTGGTGGGAGAACCCGCCACAGCATGGCGACAAGGACTTTGCCACCAAGTACAAGATCCGCAGAGCGCTGGAGCTTGCCGGCCAGGGAAATGAAGGTTTCAAAAAAATGGCACCATGCCTGAGGAGCGAGCATTTCAGGCACGGAGACCCCTATCGGTGGCAGGTACACCTGTCACGCTGGCCCGACATCTTTCGCTATTCTGAAACCATACCAACTGGCGATGGGCAGGGGGCGCAGTGGTCTGAGACCATCAAGCTCGCACTCACCAGTTTCGGTGAAATCCTCGTCTCGCCTCTGGTCAAGACTGGAGTAGTACCCTCGGCCTATCAGTATGGTATAGAGCGGGCTTGGGGGCTTAACCCCAAGCCTCGCTCCAGTGCCCAACAGGACTTCAGCTACACAAACGACACTGGCGGGAAGACGCAGACCTCGCGCTGGCACATTGACCCCGATAAGGCGATGTGGCGGCAGTTGCGCGCTCTGCACAATGCGAAAGGTAACGGGAAGCTGCCGCTGTGGATCCTCAATGCCAGCAACGCTCCCCGTGGGATGGGAAGCGACCAGAGCCGGATCTTCGAGATCACCGCCTTTGGGCAAGGCTCGGAGCTCACCGGATACCTGCACGACAGTGAGGCGATCATTCCCGACCTTGGCACTTCAGTCCGTGCATCGGCTGCCGCAGTCGATGCACAGGGCGCAGGAGAGAAGTACGCGCAGTCGTTGTCAGCGCGCAACTTCCTGTTCCCCTTGGCCGAATGGGGCGAGACCGTCGACAACGTGTTCCAGGAGTATCCAAAGCGCTTCCGGCTCAGTGATGGCGGTCATTCGGAGAACCTGGGCGTCTATAGTCTGATGCGTCGCGGTGCCCGCGATGTGATCGTGGTGGACGCCGCAGAGGATGTGGAAGGTCGCATGGCTGATCTATGCACGCTGCGCGGTATGCTTCGCAAGGAGAAGGCGAGCTTTCGCAGCTCGACACAGTTTGCGAGGGGGCGATCGGCAGCTCCATTGCCAGACCTCGGGGGTACAACACTTCTGCGTGGTTGAATCCCGTGGTGCCAGGACAAGCTATCTGGCCGCCAGAGAGCGGGCTGCCGCCAACCCGTATCTGGCTCATCAAACTGGGCTGGGACCAGCAAGCTGTCCGGCGCGCATTCAATGCAGAGGCATGCGAGACACACGAGCATCCGGTTAGCTGCCTTGTTTCGGCGTACTACGGCCACAACACCGCAACAGTACGACCGAAGGATAAGCTGATGTATTTCCCACAACTGACCACGCCAGGGGCCGGGTTCAGCACCAGCACCTACTTGTTCTGGGCCTACCGCGAACTGGGCCGCATCGCAGCCTCAGCCTTGAAAGTGCAAGACGACGGCAAACTGGCGTTGCAGCCGAAGGTAGCGCTCAAACCCCAACCTGCACTCTGCGTCCGCCCAAAACTGCGGCCTGAGCCTTGCTAGTTGGAACTAGCCCCCGGTTTGCGCTGGATTGGCTCATTTGCTGGTAGCCTACTGACGCTGAACCTTATATCGCCCGCGTTTGGTCGGGCATTCGGGCCAGGAGGATTTACCCCCATACTCCGATCCATTGCCGACCAAACCAACCTGTTGGCGCTGAATGCTGCCATCGAGGCCGCCCGCGCCGGATAACAGTCAGCCAAGCAGCAATCTGCTCAGACCGACGTTCTGGATGTTAGGAATGGCGATATCCCCAGTGCTCTATTACCTTGGTAATGCAGCTGTTGACGGCGCAAACCATCGAGTACTGCATGACAAGATCGCCACCGAGCGGAAAACAGCGTCTTGCTCCTCACAGGATTAGCCAGTCGCCGAATCGCCGAACACTGCGCAGCACCCTGCAGCGTGCTCAAAGCAGCCGACAATCAGCACTTTGCGCCTAGATCTGTTTGGTTTCAAGGCCGTAAACGATCAGTTCGGCCATCCCGCAGTATCTGATCGAGGTCGGCATGAATCGCTCCCTATCATGCCGATAACCCGTAGGACTTGGTGAGTCTCGTAGGTGCGCTACCTGCTGGCTAGCTGGCACGCCTCTGCGCCAACAAGTAATCAGGATGTCGCGCTTCCGTCGTCATTAAAAAAGTCATCGCGGGCAATGCGTCCAAATTCGCTGAGATCTTGATCTTCATCGCTGAACATAAAATTCAACATATGTTCCCGCTTGAGAGCGGAAAGCGTCCTGAAGAAACAGGGCTCACATAGATGAACCTCATAGCGCTCGCCATCATGGGACGAGCCATAACCCCAGATGGCGTGAAGAGTGCCGAATTGGAATCCATATCCTTCAACACGCGTACTACTGCCACAAACGTCGCACACAACATCACTGATAGATTCGGTCTGTTCCGTAGTTGTGATTTTCATTGAGAACCTCCCGAGCATGCATCGCGATATATCGATACTGTATTTTACTTGATATGATGTGAAAATGAGAGCCGCAATGGTTTGCGATGATTATCCACTGTCCGTTTCCGCTCGTATTGCGCTGCGGATCAAACGTCTGCCTAGAGGACAGCCATTTACGATTCAACGCTTTGCGGAGTTCGGAGCACGCAACGCCGTATCCAAGGCAATGGCACAACTTGTCAGCAGAGGCGAACTCGAGCGGCTACATCGAGGCATCTATATGCGCCCCAAACCCAGTCGGTATGGGCTACGGTTTCGGCCTAGTGCCTGGGCGGTGGTGAGTTTGATTGCTAGGCAGAACCGCCAAACCCTGCAGACTCACGGCGCCAATGCGGTGCGAATGTTTGGCCTGAGCACCCAGATGCCACTGATCCAGATTTACTACACCAGCGGGCCCAGTCGATCATTTTTTTTCGGGAAAGCTGAGGTTCGCCTGATACATGCACCGCCAATGGTCATGCAGCATGCCGGAACCGAAGTGGGGAGGCTATCAGTGCTCTCTTTTATCTCGGTAAAGAGGGCGCTACCACAGAATGCATTGCTGCCATTAAGAAAGCGCTCAAGCCTGCAGACCAAATCACTCTAATGACCTGCAAAATGCCTCGATGGATGCGTAGAGCGCTGGAACACGAATCAGTGTGCCCGACGAGCAAGAGCTAACGCCCAGAGCCAGGAGTTTCCGCTTGAACAGCCGCTCTGGACTTCGACTTTGTCGGCTTAACCTTGGCGCGCCTGGCTCGGGCAGACCTCACAAGCTGCTGCTCAAGGGTATTGGCCCGGGCTTGCTCGGCGGCAGCGATCTGCTGCGCCTCGCTGAGTTGAGGCAGCACAGTGTCTAGCCGTTGGCGCAACTGGTCGTGTTGTTTGGTCAGAGTCTTAAGCTGAGCCGCGGTTGCCCTGCTCTCTTCCCGAGCACGATCGACCTCGCGGTGGGCGCGGTCTTCGATGCCGCGCAGGTAGGTCGTCATGGTATCGCGCTCCAGGATCAATTGTTGCTGTGCGGCCTGCAACTCCTGGCGCAGCACACAGGCCTCCTGCAGGGCCACCCTTCGTTCCTCGGCAAGTTCCGCGTAGCGGATTTGCTGGTCCGCCAGTTGTGCCTGCTGTTGCGCAAGCAGCAGCTCCAAGTCTGCTAGACGGGTCTCGGCGACATGCTGTGCTGCCTGCGCGGCAGCTACCTGCTGCCTGGCCTGGGCTATCAGCTGTCGCGCCTCGTCCTCGACCGCGACCACGCGCAACCGCTCTGTTTCCAGCACCGCACGACGCTCGGCCTGCGCCTGCTCGGCAACACCCTCCGCAAATAGCGTGGCCTGCTGCCAGACCGCGACAAAGGATTGCGACACCTCCGCAGGCAACGTTGGTAGCCGCGTTTCACCACGAAGCCGCTCGGCCAGGCGCTCCCACCACTGATCCAGTAGCGCACCGACGCGCGCCGGGCTACCGCGCCCCAGCTCCTGGCGTACACGCTCCACCGTTGGCCGCTCGCCACGCTCCAGGACCGCATCCGCCGCCGCGAACACCTCGGCTTCCGGTACGCCTACCGCCATGCCCTGCCTCCTGCTAGATTAGATCTGATAAATGAATGTTATCCGACTTAATCGAATTGAAATTAAATATTTAATACGTTGAACGTAATGAATAATACACAAATGCTACTCTCCAGCGACAGCAGCCTGCTGGCCGTCGATCGCCTCGATGCCGAGGCCCGTTCCGCCGCCGCAGCGTTCGTCGCCGCCGGCACCGCCGCCAATACCGTGCGCAGTTACCGAAGCGCCCTCGCCTACTGGGCCGGCTGGCTGCAACTGCGCTATGGTCGTACGTTGGAGGCGGGGCCGCTGGCCGACACGGTGGCGGTGCAGTTCATCCTTGATCATCTTGCGCGCCCGGCAGACGGAGACTGGACTCACCTACTGCCGCCGGCGCTGGATGCCGCGCTGGTCGACGCAGGCGTCAAAGCCAAACTCGGCGCCCTGAGTTACAACACGGTGCGCCATCGCCTGGCGGTGCTCGCCAAGTGGCATGACCTGAAGAACTGGCCGAGCCCAACCGAGACGGCGTCTGTGAAGACGCTGCTGCGCGAGGCGCGCAAGGCCCAGGTCCGGCAGGGAATGTCTGTACGCAAGAAAACCGCGGCAATGCGCGAACCTCTGGAAGCCATGCTTGCCACCTGTACCGATGGCGTCCGCGGCCAGCGTGACCGCGCGCTCCTCCTCCTAGCCTGGAGTGGCGGCGGCCGGCGGCGCTCGGAAGTGGTTGGGCTACAGGTGGGCGATGTTCGTCAGTTGGATGCCGACACTTGGCTCTACGCCTTGGGCGTCACCAAGACAGAAACCGAGGGCTTACGTCGGGAAAAGCCTCTGCGTGGCCCTGCGGCACAGGCACTCGTAGCCTGGCTGACGGTGGCGCCCGCCTCTACGGGGCCTCTGTTCCGGCGGGTCTACCGCGGCGGGCGGGTCGGGTGGACAGGCTTGTCCAGCGACCAGGTTGCACGCATCGTGCAGCGCCGGGCCAAGTTGGCCAAGCTTGATGGTGACTGGTCGGCACACAGCCTTCGGTCCGGGTTTGTTAGTGAGGCCGGCCGTCAGGGTGTGCCTTTGGGCGAAGTGATGGCCATGACCGAGCACCGCAGTGTCGGCACCGTGATGGGCTACTTTCAGACGGGTACCCTGCTCGACAGTCGGGCCAGTCAATTGCTCGGCCCAGCAGTGTTCGCCCCTGAGCCATCAACGGTCGAGCGGCGAGGCAACGACGTACAACCAAGCGAAGACTGAGCCCCCAACTGCTTGAAATCGCGCGTTGAAGCCGAGGTCATACACATTGCACTGCAGACACGCAGCGCTGCTGCATCTGCTGCCGTAAATCTCGCCCAGCGGCCCTTGCCGCTAGCGCGCGTCGATTGCGCCTGGCTGTAGCGCCACAAAGTTTGTATGGCTGCGCGGCATCCACCTTACTACTCAGCAGCCCCTTTACCGTCCCAGGCTTGCGCGATCATTCCCCTTCAGCGTTATTGGGGGAATACTGGCCAATCCGAAAAGGTAGATGGGCAAGCCGCTCGATGGCTGCAGGCCCAGCCGAGAGCGGAGAACCAGCCAGCGCGCCGGCTTCTATGCCAGAAATATCTCAGTGACTATAAATTATAGTTGCCGAGATATTTGGGGATAATTCACTGAGCCCCAGCCCGTTGGCAGGCACCTGTCACTACTCGATGAACCAGTACAAGTGCCTGCAATGGAACACCTGCACCGCGTCGCCACTCGCACCTTGGCTACCTGGCCCCGCTGAATTCGCCAATAGGTAATGGGATTCAACGGCGGTCGCCTCAGGAGAGACTATCGCTGGCGACAGAGCACCTCAAAGGCGCTTAGCACGGCTTTTCAGGTACCAAAGTTAGAAGTAAAACATCGCCGTCGCCCGCAGCGAGCCGAAGAACAGCCTGGATGTTGCTGAGGTGCTCAGCTCTGCGCGGGTCCCGAAATTGCGAATAACAAGCGCCTGCCCAGCCTGGGCTGGCCCCAAGAGCTGACGCAAGGCGGCACGGTTGGCGGGCAGATCGAACTTACACAAGTAGTCAGTTCGCAAGTACTTGGGGTCATGCCGAGATAAGGGGAAAATTCACTCACTTCCCCTCTATCCATATGATTAATATCACAATTTTAAAAAACCACATGGGTATCGCGATGCGGCGATTCTGACGTGTGTCACCCAGGTCGATCGCTGCTACACGGCGAGGAAAACATGGTTGGTGCCGACGTGGGTTACAGGTGTAGGAACAAACAGTTCCCTGATGCTTAGGAATGAGGTCGATTAACAACCTCAGAAGATCCTTCAGTTGAACCGGTCGCGGCAAATCAGGCAGCCGGAATGAATGATTCTATAATCACTCTATAATTGACTATAAAGACCGTCCTAGAGCGGCAGCTAGGCTGCTCCCTGTGACTTGAGGCTTCCCCTCCCTGTCAGACTTGTTTCGCACGTCTGGGTATTGCGCCCCCGCTAGCCGTTAGCAGCCTGGCATCCTCGTCTGGGCACTGGTTTGGACCGGCTGTGAGAGAATGAGGCTGGCCAGTACGACAACAATGCTGGGAGCAATGATTGGCCCATATGCCCAAAACCTATGGCACGCATTGTTCAGGGGGATGTTATGGACAAGCTCTACGACAGGCTGGTTTTGCCGAGAGGCCACTACCGCTTGCATGTGGCGGTACTGACGGGTCTGCCTGCTTCGTTGGTCTCTGATCTGGCCCAGGCGCTTGGGCGATCGCCCGTCCAGATAGCGGAATGGGTCGGAGTATCCTCCCTCAGTGCGGCAATGTCTTTGCAGGCAAGTGAGGTTTTCTGTCGCCTTGTCGAGACTCTCGATGCGCTACTGGAGCTGTACGAAGGGGACCTAGAAGGTGCACTCCGCTGGCTAACGGCACGGGGTTATGCCGAGATAAGGCAAAAATTAGGACATTCGCTCTGTAAGCCAATGATTTAAAAGGTCATTCTGGATCTTATGACTTACTGACCAACCACCGTCTGGCTAGACGTCTATGCTGATGCTTTTGCCTTGCTTGTGGGGTGTGCTCAATGGCATCGGTGGAAAGAACAGCCTATCCGGTCTTGCCCAGTCAGCTACCAGCCAAGGAGCTTCATCGAAGCTATTCCCTGTCTGATTCAGAGATCGAATGGGTCAACAACACCGCTAAGAGTCCAGCGCTCTCGATTGGGCTGGCAATCCAGTTAAAGGTGTTTCAGCAGCTGCATTATTTCGTTCCGTTCGAGGAGCTTCCTCAGGAACTCATCAGTCATGTCCGGCAATGCCTCCGTTACGGCACACGAATAGCTCCGCGCTATAGCAATCCCCGCACCCTTTACCGGCACCAAGCAGCGGTACGGCAGTACCTGCAGGTAACCCCTTTCTACAGCAGCGACGGGCTAGCGGTCACTGAGCAGATCGCACGTGACTGCGCTGTAGTTCTTGAGCAGCGAGTTGATCTCATCAATGCCATGCTTGATGAGCTAATTCAGCGTGGCTATGAGCTTCCGGCTTATTCGACGCTCAACAACCTCGCAGAAACCGCCTTGGCGAGTGCCCAGGAAGTTACCTTCAACCTAGTCGTAACTCGCGCCCCAATCGAGGTGATCTACAAGCTGAGGGAGCTGCTCGAAACCGACTTCGGTCGGCGCCAAAGCGATTTCAATACGCTGAAACAGGCGCCCAAGAAGCCCTCCCGCAAGCACTTGGAAGTACTGATTGATCACTTGGCCTGGCTGGAAAGCTTCGGGAATCTCGACGCTATATTTGAGGGCATCGTCGATACTAAGATCCGCCACTTCGCTGCCCAGGCAGCAGCATCGGACGTCTCCGAGCTGAAGGACTGCTCGTTACCGAAACGCTACACGCTGATGCTGGCTTTGATTTACCGCATGCGTGTGCGGACACGAGATCACCTGGCCGAGATGTTCATCCGACGGATTTCGACGATTCATAAACGCGCCAAGGAGGAGTTGGAGCAAATCCAGGCTAGGCAACGCCAGAAGCTGGAGCAGTTGGCGGCGACCCTGGACGGCGTGGTGCAGATTCTGGTTCAAGAACCGGATGACCAGGAAGCTGGCAGCCTGATCCGGGAGTACCTCTCCCCCGATGGCAACCTAGATCGGTTGCGTGAGACTTGCGCCGAAGTCCAAGCTACCGGCGGTAATAACTACCTGCCACTGATCTGGAAGCACTTCAGATCTCATCGCTCGCTGTTGTTCCGTCTCAGCCATCTCCTCCAACTAGAGCCCACGACTCAGGATCGATCGCTGACTCAGGCACTTCAACTGATCCAGGACAACGAGAATCTACACCGCGAATGGATCGACGAGTTCGTCGATTTGTCGTTTGCGTCGGAGCGCTGGGTCAAGGTCGTTCGTCGTCCTGCCAGTGAGGGGCCACCGACCAACCGGCGCTACCTAGAGGTTTGCGTCTTCTCCTACCTGGCCAGTGAGCTGCGATCCGGCGACATGTGCGTACAAGGGTCGGAATCCTTCGCCGACTATCGCAAGCAGTTACTGCCCTGGGAAGAATGTCTCCAGCGACTACCGGCCTACTGCGAAAAAATGGGGCTACCTGGTACAGCGAAGGAGTTTGTTGCCTCTCTCAAGGCCCAGCTGGAGGAAACAGCGGAGCAACTAGACGAGAAATTCCCATCATGCAGAGGGGACGTATCGATCAACGAAGCCGGCGAGCCGGTGCTCCGCCGAGTGACTGCTCGCGATATCCCGCCTTCAGCTATCTCGCTACAGACTGCGCTCATGCAACGCATGCCGGCCAGGCATGTGCTCGACATCATGGCCAACATCGAGCATTGGATTCAGTTCACTCGGCATTTCGGGCCGATGTCCGGTAACGAGCCGAAGCTCAAAGAGCCTGCCGAGCGCTACCTGATGACGATCTTCGCCATGGGCTGCAACCTAGGCCCTAACCAGGCCGCGCGGCATCTGGCCGGTAATGTAACGCCACACATGCTGTCCTACACGAATCGCCGTCACCTCTCGCTGGAGAAGCTGGACAAGGCCAACCGCGAGTTGGTGGAACTCTACCTACAGCTTGACCTGCCCAAGCTCTGGGGCGATGGCAAGGCGGTGGCCGCGGACGGTACGCAGTTCGACTTCTATGACGACAATCTGCTGGCCGGCTACCACTTCCGCTACCGCAAAATGGGGGCTGTGGCCTACCGGCATGTGGCCAACAACTACATCGCCGTGTTCCAGCACTTCATCCCGCCGGGTATCTGGGAGGCGATCTATGTGATCGAGGGGCTACTCAAAATAGACCTCAGCGTCGAACCCGATACGGTGTACTCGGACACCCAAGGGCAATCGGCCACGGTGTTTGCCTTCACCCATCTGCTGGGCATCAACCTGATGCCGCGTATCCGCAACTGGCGCGACCTGGTGATGTGCCGGCCGGATCGCGGCGTATCATACAAGCACATCAACCGCCTGTTCACCGACACTGCCGACTGGCACCTGATCGAAACTCACTGGCAGGATCTGATGCAGGTCGCGCTATCAATCCAGGCCGGCAAAATTTCCTCGCCTATGCTGCTGCGAAAACTCGGTTCCTACAGCAGGCGCAACAAGCTCTACCACGCGGCACAGGCGCTCGGCAGCGTGATCCGCACGATATTCCTGCTCAACTGGATCGGTAGCCGCGAGCTGCGCCAGGAAGTCACGGCAAACACCAACAAGATCGAGTCCTACAACGGATTCTCCAAGTGGTTGTCCTTCGGCGGCGATGTGATTGCTGAGAACGATCCGGACGAGCAACAGAAGCGACTGCGCTACAACGACATGGTGGCCTCGTCGGTGATCCTGCAGAACACTGTGGACATGATGCGTATCCTGCAGAAACTGGCGCGCGAGGGCTGGCAGTTCACCGATGAGGACGTATCGTTCCTCAGTCCCTACCTGACCAGCAACGTCAAACGCTTCGGCGAGTTCAACCTCAAGCTCAATCGGCCACCGGAGCCCTGGATCAAGGATTCGGTGTTTCAACAAGCCGCCGGTTCGTTGCGGGTTGGCACGACCCGCCAGGCCGATACCGAGAGAGCCACATGATCAACATTCCTCCCGCATCCTTTCGCGTTACGCCGTGCGGAGAGGTGGACGCCGCCGCATTGGACAAGTTGCGCAACAGCTTCGACACATCACAGCTACTCGGACTGGTTGATCGACTGGACACTAGCCTGACTGAGATGGGTGGGATGATTGCTCTACGCGACGACTTGCTGAAGCTGCATACGATGGCCCAGGCGTTGATCGAAGGCACTCTACCGCCAGTTACGACCGAGGAGTCCTCCGTCTGGGAGGTAGCCGAATCAGTGCTATTAGATCTCGAGACGTTGAGTTCCTGGATTCGCACTGCTCAGATGATGATCGCTCCGTTGGTCGATCTGGTTCCAGAACATAGAGTCAATGAGTTGCCAGATCGCGAAGGCAATTGAGCAGGTAATTACCTGAGATAGATCAGCGTTCTGGCTGACTCGGACTATTACACTGCGCAATCGGTCTGTTTGGAGTCCCTCAGTGGAAGCTCGCCCTGAAAATAAGTGGGATGTAGTCATCATCGGCGGCGGCCAAGCCGCGTTGGCCACCGCGTACTTTCTGCGGCGTACGGGGTTGTCGTTTGTGATGCTCGATGCCGAGGATGGCCCTGGCGGGGCTTGGCGTCATGGCTGGGACTCCTTGCGACTGTTCTCGCCGGCGACTTGGAGTTCGATTGCCGGCTGGATGATGCCGCCAGTTCAAGAGGGTTACCCGAAGCGTGATCACGTCATCGACTACCTGACACGCTATGAGGCGCGTTACCAGTTCCCGGTCGAGCGACCAGTGCGAGTCACCTCGGTCGAACGCATCAATGGCGCGCTGCGCGTCCATGCCGAGCAAGGGCATTGGGATGCCAAGGCAGTGGTCAGTGCTACTGGTACCTGGAGCAATCCCCATATCCCCAACTATACGGGTACCGAGTTGTTCCGCGGCCAGCAGTTGCATTCGGCCCACTATGTCGAGGCCCAGCCGTTCGCAGGCAAACGGGTGCTGGTGGTAGGCGGTGGAAACTCCGGGGCACAGATCCTGGCAGAGGTCTCCAAAGTGGCCGACGCCACCTGGGTGACGCCCACCGAGCCGCTGTTTCTGCCCGATGATGTCGATGGTCGTGTGTTGTTCGAGCGAGCGACCGACCGCTGGAAAGCCCTGCAGGAAGGTCGCGTCATCGAACAACCAGTGGGCGGGCTGGGCGATGTGGTGATGGTACCGCCCGTGGTCGAAGCGCGTGAACGTGGCGTCTTGCACGCAGTTCGCCCCTTCACACGCTTCACCCGTAATGGTGTGGTTTGGCCCGATGGCACGGAGACCATGGTCGATGCAGTGATCTGGTGCACCGGCTTCAAACCCGCGCTGGGCCACCTGACCAACCTGGGGCTGATCAACGATGAGGGGCGAGTCGAGGTTGAGGGGACTCGCGCCGTCCACGAACCCAGGCTCTGGCTGGTGGGCTATGGCGAATGGACGGGATCGGCTTCAGCAACCCTGATCGGGGTGACCCGTACGGCACGTAGCACCGCAACCGAGATCGAACAGTTTTTGGCAACGGCGGAGGCCTGAGGGCCTCCGCTCTGAGCCGCTTGATCAGGCCTGCGGAGCCGCATCGAGGTGCCTGGGCAAGGCGATGGAAATCAGCGCAGCGGCCAGCACAAACGCACTGGAAACCCACAGGCAGGCCTCCAGACCATAAGCCTGGAATACCCAGCCCGAGAGTAACGTACCGATCAGTCGCCCCAGCGCGTTGGACATGTAGTAGAAGCCCACATCCAGCGACACGCCATCCTCCTTGGCGTAGCTGACGATCAAGTAGCTGTGCAGCGACGAGTTCACAGCGAACAGAACGCCGAACAGCATCAGCCCACCCAGCAGCACAACCTGAGGCGACAACCCCGCCGAAAGACCAAGGGCAATAGCCGCAGGTAAGCCAGCCAGCAGTGACGCCCAAACAAAAGCAGCTCGCCCATCGGGGACATGACCACGTTTTTTCCCGGTGATGTTCGGGGCGAACGACTGCACGATGCCGTAGCCGATCACCCAGGATGCCAAGAAGCCGCCCACCAGCCAGAAGTCCCAGCCAAAAACGGTGCTCAGGTAGACCGGCAAGGCCACCACGAACCACACATCACGGGCACCGAAAAGGAACAACCTGGCCGCGGAGAGGATGTTGATCGCCCGGCTCTTGGAGAGGATGTCGCGAAACTTGGGCTTGGCTTTGGCCTTGCCCAGGTCTTTCTTCAGCAGGAACAGGCTGGCTATCCAGATCAGGGCCAGTACGGCGGCCATCGCCAGCACTGCACCAGTGAAGCCCATCAATGCCAGCAACGCACCGCCGAGAAAGAAGCCAACCCCTTTCAACGCGTTCTTTGAGCCGGTGAGGACCGCCACCCACTTGTAGAGCGTGCCTTGTTGGTTGTCAGGCACCAACAGCTTGATCGAGCTCTTGGCGCTCATCTTGTTGAGGTCTTTGGCGATACCCGACATGGCCTGAGCGCCCATCACCCACGGGATGGTCAGCCAGGCGGCGGGCACCGTCAGCATCAGCAAGGCCACAACCTGTAGGCCCAAGCCAATGTTCATGGTGCGATTCAGGCCCAGCCGAGCCCCGAGGTAGCCGCCCACCAAGTTGGTGATAACGCCGAAGATCTCGTAGAACAGGAACAGCGCAGCAATTTGCAGCGGCGTGTAGCCCAACGTATGGAAGTGCAGCACCACCAACATGCGCAACGCGCCATCGGTGAGGGTAAAGGCCCAGTAATTGCCGGTGACCAGCAAGTACTGGCGCACTTCCGGGGAAAGGGCTGACAACGCCTTCATGATCGCTCCCTGTTAACCGGCCAAGCCGACCAGTTTGGCCAGTTCGACAGCACGGTTGGCATATCCCCACTCGTTGTCATACCAGGCGTAGATCTTCACCTGGGTGTCATTGACCACCATGGTCGACAGTGCATCGATGATCGAAGAACGCGGATCGGTGCGGTAGTCGATGGAGACTAGGGGACGCACTTCGTAACCGAGGATGTTTTTCAGCGGGCCATCGGCGGCAGCTTTAAGCAGCGCATTCACCTCATCCGCCGTAGTAGCGCGTTCGACCTCAAACACACAGTCGGTGAGCGAGGCGTTGGCCAGCGGTACGCGCACGGCATAGCCGTTCAACTTGCCGCGCAGTTCGGGGAAAATCTCGGCAATTGCGGTGGCCGAACCCGTGGTCGTCGGAATCAGGCTCATGCCCGAGGCACGCGCACGACGCAGATCCTTGTGCGGCTGATCGAGGATGCTCTGGGTGTTGGTCAGGTCGTGAATCGTGGTGATCGAACCATGGCGAATGCCCAGGTTTTCATGAATCACTTTGACCACTGGGGCCAAGCAGTTGGTGGTACAGGACGCAGCGGTAACGATGCGGTGCTGCGCCGGGTCGAACAGGTGCTGGTTGACGCCCATGACGACGTTCAGCGCACCTTTCTCCTTGACCGGCGCACACACCACCACACGCTTCACGCCCTGATCCAGGTAGGCTTGAAGCACGGCGACGGTCTTCATCTTGCCACTGGCTTCGATGACCAGATCGCAGCCCGACCAATCGGTGTCAGCAATCGCCTTGTTGGCGGTCACCTTGATGCGCTTGCCGCCAATCACGACATCATCACCCTCGGCGCGGGCTTCGTTGTTCCAGCGGCCATGCACCGAGTCGAAGTTGATCAGGTGGGCGTGAGTCGCCGCATCACCTGCCGGGTCATTGATCTGCACGAACTCGAACTCTGGCCAGCTCCAGGCTGCACGCAGGGCGAGACGACCGATACGACCGAAACCGTTGATACCTACTTTGATGCTCATGTTGTTGTTCTCTCGGGGCGGCTAGCTGCGGGCAATTACGACTTGGCGATGTCGAACTGGCTTATGTAGTTGATATGCGCGGGATGTTGAATCGCACGGGGGCGCAGCGCTTGCACTTCGCTTACTGCTTCGCGGAATGGAACGCCGCACTCTATCAGCAGCTGTGCGGCAATCAGGCCGGTACGACCCGAACCGCCTTTGCAGTGAATGGCGATGTTCTTGCCTTCAGTGAGCAATCGCTTGATCCGCTCGCGGTTGGCGTCCCAGGCCGCCTGGAATGGTTCGCCGGGAGCATGGTCGTCTTCCACTGGCAGGTGGAACCACTCGATGCCGCGCTGCTGGCACTGCTCAGGCAGATTCTCGACTTCGTTCTGGGTCAGTTCTTCAGTGGGCATCAAGGTTAGCAAAGCCGAGGCACCTGCCCCCTTGAGGGTGTCCAGCGCCTCAGCGACCGATGTGTCTTTGGTGCCAGGGCACGGCGTGAAGATCAGCTGGCCCTTGATCTGCTCGGAGGTCAGCACGGAATACGGATGTTGTTGCACAATCAAAATCCTTCAGATGGAACGTTGATTAACGCGTTTGGAGAGTTCTTCCGCCGATTCCTTGCGCTCGGAATAGCGGTCAACCAGGTAGTCGGAGCGCTCACGCAGCAGCAGGGTGAACTTCACCAGCTCCTCCATCACGTCCACTACGCGGTCATAGAAAGCCGAGGGTTTCATCCGGCCAGCCTCATCGAACTCCAGGTAAGCCTTCGGTACGGAGGACTGGTTGGGGATGGTGAACATGCGCATCCAACGGCCAAGCACACGCAGCTGGTTAACCACGTTGAAGGACTGCGAGCCGCCACAGACCTGCATCACCGCCAGGGTCTTGCCCTGGGTCGGGCGCACTGCGCCCATGGCCAGCGGAACCCAGTCGATCTGCGCCTTGAACACTCCGGTCATCGAGCCGTGACGCTCGGGCGAGCACCAGACCTGTCCTTCCGACCACTGCATCAACTCGCGCAGCTCCTGCACCTTGGGATGGCTGTCCGGCGCATCGTCCGGCAGCGGCAAGCCTGCAGGGTGAAAGATGCGCGTCTCAGCGCCGAATCGTTCGAGCAGGCGCGCGGCTTCCTCGGTCAGCAGGCGGCTGAACGAACGCTCGCGGTTGGAGCCGTAAAGCAGCAGGATGCGCGGTTTGTGGTTGAACTGCTGGGCGACGCCGAGGCGCTCGGCGCTGGGCAGTTCGGCCAGGTCAGCATCAAGTTGGGGGATGTGATCGTCGTTCATCGGCTTTGCTCCTGGGCCAGATCGGCCTGCTCGGTGTCGAACCAGCGGCGTTTGAGCCACAGCGCCACCCCGACCAGGGCAATCAGCACCGGCACTTCCACCAGCGGGCCGATCACCGTGGCAAAGGCCACCGGCGAAGCCAGGCCGAATGTGGCAATAGCTACAGCAATAGCCAGTTCGAAGTTGTTGCTGGCAGCGGTGAAGGCCAGTGCGGTAGTGCGTGGGTAGTCAGCCTCCAGCAGCTTGCCCATCCAGAAACTGATAAAGAACATCACTACGAAGTAGATCGCCAGCGGGATGGCGATGCGTAGCACATCCAACGGCAGCTGCAGCACCATGTCGCCCTTGAGGCTGAACATCGCCACGATGGTCAGCAGCAGAGCGACCAGCGTCAGCGGGCTGATGCGCGGGATGAAACGCTGGTTGAACCACTCTTCGCCTTTGCGGCTGATCAGGATCTTGCGCGTCAGGAAACCAGCCAGAAACGGAATGCCGAGGTAGATCAGCACGGACTCGGCGATGCTGACAAAGCTCACATCGATCACGCTGCCCTGTAGGCCGAACAAGGGTGGCAGAAGGCCGAGGAAGACCCAGGCATACAGGCTGAAAAACACGATCTGGAAGATGCTATTGAACGCGACCAGGCCGGCAACGTACTGGTTGTTGCCGCCTGCGATCTGATTCCACACCAGCACCATTGCGATGCAGCGTGCCAGGCCGATAAGGATCAGGCCTGTCATGTATTCGGGGTAATCGCGCAGGAAGATCACCGCGAGGGCGAACATCAGTACCGGGCCGATCACCCAGTTCTGGATCAGCGACAGCGCCAGAATGCGCTTGTCCTTGAAAACCTCGGGCAGCTCTTCATACCTGACCTTGGCCAACGGCGGATACATCATCACGATCAGGCCGATGGCGATCGGAATATTGGTCGAACCCACCGACAAGCTGTGGAGCCAGACCGGCAGGCCTTCGAACAGGCTACCCAGGCTGACGCCAATCGCCATGGCGAGAAAGATCCAGAGCGTCAGGTAACGATCCAAAAAAGAAAGGCGGCTTTTGCTCATCGTCATGCCTCCAGTGTCAGAGCGTGCCGATCAAGGCCAACTCGGCCTTGAGCTGCTCGGCATCCATCTGCTTGAGCGGTAATGCCAGGAAGGCTTCGATACGGGTTCTGATCTGCTCCAGGGTGGCGGCAAAAGCGGCTTCGATCTCCGCTTCGCTGCCCTGGTATTCCGACGGATCAGCCAGCCCCCAATGGGCCTTGGTCGCGGGGCCGAAAAACACCGGACAGGCTTCGCCGGCAGCCTTGTCGCAGACCGTGATCACGAAGTCTGGGGCTAAGCCCTCATGAACATCGCTGGACTTGCTGGCGAGCCCTGCGGTCGAGATGCCGGCGTTTTCCAGCGTTTTCAGGCTCAGTGGGTGCACAACACCTTTAGGCTGGCTGCCGGCGCTGTAGGCTTTCATGCCTGCCGGTGCCAAGTGGTTGAACACAGCCTCGCAGAGAATGCTGCGGCAGCTGTTGGCGGTGCAGAGAAACAAAATCTTCATCGAGCTATCTCGTAAAAGTAGAGTACGGCTCAGCAGCAGGCAGCGAGCCGCTGCGGGCGGTCGCCCATCACATCAAGGCGTTTGGCATCCGGGCTGAGCCAATGCTGATTGGCATCCAGAGTGGTTTTCAGAACAGCAATCACCCAGTCCGGCAGGCTGGGGTGCAGGCGGTAATAGACCCACTGGCCTTGCCGGCGATCTTCCAGCAGACCGCAGTTGCGCAGTTGTGCCAGGTGGCGGGAAACCTTCGGCTGGCTTTCATCCAGCGCGCAGGTCAGCTCACAGACGCACAACTCATACTCGCGAGTGATGAGCAGCATCAGGCGAATGCGGGTCTCGTCAGCCAGGCATTTGAATACGGTGGTCGGTGTCAGGTGGTCAGCCATAGAGGTCTCAACGTTTGGTTTTCACCAGCACGAACATTTTGATGCGCTCGTGTATCTCGTGAAGGGTGTGGCGGAATGCGTCGGGCTGGGTGCTGGTCACCGGGTCTTCAAAGTTCCACGCCAGTACCTCACCAGCACCTGGAAGGGCCTGGCACTCCAAAGACGACTTATCGCACAGTGTGATGACGTATTCGAAACGCTCGCCGGCAAACTCATCGATGGACTTGCTGCGCAGTCCCTCGGTGTTTACGCCAAGGTGCTCAAGCGCATCCAGGGTGCGTGGATCAACCTCACCAGGCTCAGTGCCTGCGCTGAATGCCTCGAAGCGTTCGGAATCAGTGTGTCGCAGCAGCGCTTCAGCCAGCTGCGAGCGAGCAGCGTTAGCCACACAAACGAACAGCACGCGGGTTTTGTAAGCCATTGCTAAATCTCGAACCGAATATGGTTTCAGGAATATACGTTTTAGCGAATATTCAGTAAAGCGGAAATGATAGTCCAGGGGCTGCACCACCTACATGGACGCTTGAATGGCTCATCTTTGCTGGCCAACGGCAGCAAGCAGGGCGAAGCTAGGAGCCGGAAACACCCTGAAACATCTGATTAACCGCATATCCATATCTTGTAATCTCTCCGTCATCAGAAGGGCTTTAGGCTTCATCTCATCTCTAACCCAAGCAGGAACCTTGCGATGAAAAAACTGACTTTGACTGCAATGCTGTTGACCAGCCTGTTCGCCACCGCCGCCTTCGCGAGTCAGTACGATAAGCCTGGCTTTGTCACCGAGGTCGAAGATGGTCGCCTGTGGGTATTCCGAGAAGGCTCCAAGGAGCTGGAAGAGTTCAAGAAAACCGGCGAGCCGGCCAAGCAATTCACTGACATCGGTAGCGGTCCGAACGGCATGACGGTTAAAGCCGCTGATGATCAGACGCTGAAGGACTACCTGCAATCGCTGAAGAAGTAATCGGAACCAAGATCCGAGTGTTCAGAAAGGTCATCCATCTGTCGCTCAGTGCCGCCTTCGGGCGGCTTCTTTTTTGCATCCGGTTAGCGTCGCTCTCAGCCCAGCCCCTTCACGCCAGCATCGGCTATGTGCAGCAATCGCTCTCGATGCCGTAACGCTTTTCAGTCGCCAGGGTAATCTGCTTAAGCATGGCGATAGCTCCTTGTCGGATCGCCGGCGGCAGTCCGTCGAGCATCAGTTTTTCTTCGGCTATCAGATCGCGACGAATGTTTTCGCATAATGTTCTGCCGGCATCTGTCGCCTGCAGCTTTACCGCACGGCGATCTCCCGACTCCGCAAGACGAATTACATAGCTTTTGCGTTCAAGAGCATTGATAACGCGGCTTGCGGTGCTCTTGTCCAGAAAGAGCTCGTCAGCAAGGGCCTGCATGCGCATTGGCCCCTTCCTGACGAGCGTCTCCACTGCGTAACTCTGGGTGACCGACACGTCGTAGCAACAGATGCGGTCGCGATCACGGAATTGGTAGACCCGTACGAGCTGGTTCAAGGCCTCATGCAGCTCTTCGGCGTCACGCATCAGTTGATCGTCAGGTGGTACGGTCATAGTCAGTCCAGATTGGTTGCTCTACGCAACGGTAAGATCCTGCTCAGCACAGCGTCAATCGTTGACCATAGAGCTGTCACCCAGCTAAGTTGTTGTTACTGCCAACTAAATGCCGGATAGCGCCGACGATGCCTCTTACGGAAACCTCTCTCGCACAGGTCAGCCGAGTTCGTCTGGTGGGTGCCATGGGGATAGGCCAGATACTGGCCTGGAGTTCGACCTACTATCTTCCGGCCGTGTTGGTAAGCCCAATCTCTCAAGCAACAGGTTGGTCGGTCACCAGCGTGGTTATTGGTCTTTCCCTCGGCTTGCTGGTAGCCGGGGCGTGTTCGCCCAAGGTCGGAAGAATGATCGACCGCCACGGCGGCCGCTCGATTCTGGCGGCAAGCTCGCTTCTCATGGCACTAGGCCTTGCGCTCATGGGCACGGCTCAACATCTAGCAATCTACTACCTGGCCTGGACGATAATCGGATTCGCCATGGCGGCCGGCTTATATGACGCGGCATTCGCTACGCTCGGTCGCTTGATGGGCGAAACCGCTCGTTCCTCTATCAGTGGGCTCACGCTGCTGGGTGGCTTTGCCAGTACCGTGGGGTGGCCACTGCTTGCTTTTCTTGAACATGAATTGGGCTGGCGAGGAGCCTGCTTCGTGCTGGCGGGAGCCCATCTACTGGTTGGGCTCCCGATTTATCTGGTTTTTGTTCCCAAGACCCAGACTTCCCACGCTCCAGTAGCATGCAGCACAGGCGTAAACACCGGAACCTCGAAGCTAACGACTTATCGCCAACTTTTCCTTCTGGTCGCATTGCTACTGACACTTCAATCATTGGTCACATCGACTGTGTCAGTGCACCTGCTGGATATGCTCAAGTTGCTCGGAATAGCGACCGCGACGGCCTTGGCTATCGGAATGGTCATAGGGCCAGCGCAGGTCGCTGGGCGCATTGCAGAATTCACCTGGGGACAAAGCCTTCACCCCACCTGGGCAACTCGCTTAGGGATTCTGCTTTGCCTGACGGGGATTGTTTTGCTGCTGCCCGCGCAACCATGGTTGGCATTCCTGGCAATAGCGCTGTACGGCGCAGGGAATGGCATCCTGACTATCACGCGGGGAACATTACCATTGGTGCTATTCGGCTCAGCCGGCTACGGCTCTCGCATGGGCCTGCTCGCCCGGCCGATGCTCGTCGCACAAGCAGTGGGACCGATAGGTGCCGCGATGATTCTAGATTCTTTCAGCGCCGAGACGTTGCTGATGTTGCTTGTAGGCTTTGCATTGTCAGGGCTAGTGGCGAGCAGTCAACTTCCAGCTCCAAAGCCAAGGCCGTAGTGCTTTGGGAGTACCTGATGCTTACTGTTGGGCCCACTTAACCTACAACCCCACCATGACAGGATTGCCACCTGCGATCAGGGCTTCCACCAGTGGTCATGTAAGAAGATTCTCAGGCTGATAGTGCTGGTCACAGAGTCGCGTCTTCGGTAACGGATTCATCGTAGACGTAGCAGACGCGCTGCCCGAGCCAAGCCTGCAGGAACGGCTGCTCCTGCCGAATAGTGTCCTCGATGGTGGCGATCCATGACTTGCCGTGCGAGAGCCCGTCGCGCTTGGCGTCTAGCAGGCTGCATAGTCGGCGCTGGCCCTGATAGGCCTCATTGAGGCTGGAGCGCAGCACACCAAAACCTCTGAGCAGGCGAGCTAGTCCGCTCACCTGCTCGAAACGTATCGGAGTCTCCGTGGCCAGTTGACCGAGCAGCTGGATACCCCCAGCGGCTTGGTAATGCTCATCCGACTCCAGCAACTCACAAAGTGTCAGGATGTCGATGGCTTCGCCGAGACTGGCCAGTGTTTCCATGGCCAGATAAATCCGGCAATGCGGATACCCCTCGAAATCACCTGGATCGATAATCTTTGCCACCACGCGCCACGCCTCACCATTGAGCATCACGTAGCCCAGTAGATGGCGCTCTGCGAGATGGGCTGCCAAGGCATAGGCCGGGTCGAGGCGAATCAAACCGGGGCTGGGCTGGCTGGTACGGTTGGCGTCAAGCGGGAGGGACATTTGTACCTTTGTACCTTTTCTGGACAGCGGTGAAGCGGGGTTACGACAATGGCGCGCATTGTACAGCCCTCCAAACACGGAGCGGCGCGCAAGGAAAGGAACTCAAGTCATGCTTTACCTTACCGATCTGCAACCTGCTTATTGCCCAAAGTGTGGCAAGCCCATGGAGCCGCGGCTGCATGGTTGGGAAGCTCAGGATCGTTTCTACAACGCCAAGCAGCCATTTCTCTGCGATTGCGGCGCGCGTTATCTGCTTAAGGAAAATGCCGTTGCCAATGCATTCGATCATGCCGAGCCCGTAGGTGGTGATGCCGGCTTCGATCGTGCGGATAGGATGAACGTGTTTCCGAGTTGTATGTGATTTTCGGTGCTCTTGATGCCCCCGAGGCGGTGCTGGATCAGGTGCTAGCCGCAGCCGAAGGTGATTCGCTGCCGTACTCTACGCTGCTCCCATTCGAGAAGAAATAAATGGACAGGATTCATTGGTTTGCCGTTTCAAACCCCGAGCAGAAGCGGTTCCCCGAATGGAGGCGCTCTTTCGGCATTGACGACAACGGCATGGTCTTCGTGCCGGCAGCGATGGCCGGCGATGATTCAGAGATGCACGTCATGCTCTGCGCGGCTGCCGAAGGCCAAAGCACAATCGTTCACCTCGATCATCACTTCGTGCCCAGCGGCTGGCTCAAGCGAGAGTTCCCCAAACATATCGAGCTGATCGAGATCATCGAAGCCCGTGCACAATTGACGCTGGCGGCTGCCTTTCAGCAGCACGAGACCTAGGGGCACTGGTCAGGGCTTTGGGGCGTTAACCAGGAGCCCGGTCACGATCAACCCGGCGCCGGCGAGCCTCCGCAGCGTGATCGCTTCGCGCAGCAGTAGCCACGCCATCAGCATGGCTACCACGACGACGCCCTTGTCGATCAGCGACACCATAGCTACGCCCGAGCTTCAACGTTTTGCAATAGAAGATCTGAGACAGCGTCGTGGTGATGCTGGAGAGACCAAGCCACAGCAGGTTGCGCTGGCTGACCTCGGCGAGCTGCTATAGGGGGGGCTGCGACAAGGTGCAGTTGAACAGCCTACGAGTCGTCAGCACCAGTTCGCCGGGAAGCGTGGGCCGGGCGTCCAAAATAGGATTCTATAATCGCTCTATAATCGCTCTATAATCGCTCTATAATCGCTCTATAATCGACTATAAAGACCTATAAAGTTCATTCTAGAGCGGCTCAGCTGCCCGTAAACGCCAGCAGTGAGTCCGATTGCGCTTCATGTGGCACCGTTGTCCCTGATGTGTACCGATGTTAATGAGAAGCTGAGATTTGGCCCAAAGATCCAGCATGAAGCTCAAGGGCAGGTTTAGCTGCAAGGCCGCCAAAGGAGATGGCGGGGTCGATGTAGCGCATGGCGGACTTGATGTCCTTCCAGCCTACGTAGGTCATCAGCGCCTTGAGATCCCAGCCGTTGGCCGTGGCCCAGGTAGCGAAACCTCGGCGTAACGAATGGCTGGTGTACAGTTCGGCCGGGATGCCCGCACGCTGCAGGATCTGGCGTAGCAGGCTGATCAGGCTACCGGGATGCAAGGCCTCGTCGCTCAGGTGCCCCCAGCGATCCAGGCGGCGGAACACTGCGCCGCGGGCGATGCCGGCGGCACTGATCCAGTCGAGATAGGCCTGTACCGGGCAGAGGCGCTTCAGGGCCGGTGCGTAATGGGTCGTGCCGAGGTTTTCCCGGTCACCCTTGCTCTGCGGCAGGAACAGGCTCATGCCAGCACCGGCTTCGGCCTGGATATGCTCGACCTGCAGTCGACAGAGTTCGTCGCTGCGAAAGCCGCGCCAGAAGCCGATCAGCAGCAGCGCCGCATCTCGCCGACTGCGCAGCAGGCTTGCCAAGTTGTCGGCCTGCCGAGCCCGTTCGGCTTCCTGATTCAGCCAGTGAACCGCCTGCTCCAGGTGCTGCAACTGCAACGGTGCAGCCTGCTTCGTTTGCGCCGGATGCAATGTGCGGATGCCTTTGAGTACCTGACGCACCGTGGGCGTCTTGGTCGGATCAGGAAAGCCCTGGGTGATGTGCCACTGAGCCAGAGCAGCCAGGCGCTGCTTGAGCGTGCTGCTGCTTGGGGTCGCCTCAGAAAACGGAAAATAAAGCACGCTAAGCCGGTTGCAACGGTCGTAGCGGCCTGAACTTGCCCGCGCCGATCTTGGCGCTGCTGCGCCAGAGGTAATCGCCGGTCAGGTTGATGTGTTCCCAGCCGAGCGGCGACAGGTATTGCAATAGCGCGTCATCGACAGCATGCCCGTTGCCACGCAACGCATGTGCTGCGCGCTCCAGATAGACCGTGTTCCACAACACGACGGCCGCCGTCACCAGGTTGAGGCCGCTGGCCCGGTAGCGCTGCTGCTCGAAGCTGCGGTCGCGGATTTCGCCCAGACGGTTGAAGAATACGGCGCGGGCCAGCGCGTTGCGCGCTTCGCCCTTGTTCAGTCCAGCGTGGACGCGGCGGCGCAGCTCCACGCTTTGCAACCAGTCCAGGATGAACAGCGTGCGTTCGATGCGCCCCAGCTCGCGCAGGGCGATGGCTAAGCCGTTCTGGCGCGGATAGCTGCCGAGTTTCCGAAGCATCAGCGAGGCTGTCACCGTGCCCTGCTTGATCGAGGTCGCCAGCCGCAGAATTTCATCCCAGTGGGCACGAATAGCCTTGATGTTCAGCCTGTCGCTGCTAATCATCGGTTTGAGCGCGTCATAGGCGGTATCCCCCTTGGGGATGAACAGCTTGGTGTCGCCCAGGTCACGGATGCGCGGCGCAAAGCGGAAGCCCAGGAGATGCATCAGGGCAAAGACGTGATCGGTGAAGCCTGCCGTGTCGGTGTAGTGTTCCTCGATGCGCAGGTCGGACTCGTGGTACAGCAGGCCGTCAAGTACATAGGTCGAGTCGCGCACGCCGACATTGACCACCTTGGTGTGGAACGGCGCGTACTGGTCGGATATATGGGTGTAGAAGGTTCGCCCAGGGCTGCTGCCATATTTCGGGTTGATGTGACCGGTACTCTCGGCCTTGCTCCCGGTTCGGAAGTTCTGGCCGTCCGACGATGACGTGGTGCCGTCGCCCCAGTGTTCGGCGAAGGGATGCCGGAATTGGGCGTTCACCAACTCGGCCAGCGCTGTCGAATAGGTTTCGTCGCGGGTATGCCAGGCTTGTAGCCAGGCGAGCTTGGCGTAGGTCGTGCCGGGGCAGGACTCGGCCATCTTGGTCAGGCCCAGGTTGATCGCGTCGGCCAGGATGGTGGTCAACAGCAGATTTTTGTCCTTGGCCAGATCGCCCGATTTCAGGTGCGTGAAGTGGCGGGTGAAGCCCGTCCACTCATCGACTTCGAGCAGCAGTTCGGTGATCTTGACGTGTGGCAGGATCATGGCTGTCTGGTCGATCAGCGCCTGCGCGGTGTCGGGTAGCCGGTGAACGGCTTGTGTGTCTCGGTCGGCAAGCGCTCGGGGCTGTTCATGGCAGACTCTCCGCTTGCTGGGCCGGCGCGGTCGGCATCGCGGCCAACTGCACTTCCAGATCGGCCAACGCTTCGCGTCGGCGTTCGACGAACTGACTCAGCACGGCAAGCTGTGCGGCTGTTTCATCGCAGTCCGCCGCATCCAGCGCCCGGCACAACCGCGCCAATGCGTCCAGGCCGATGCCCGCCTCAAAAGCGGCCCGCACAAAGCACAGCCGCTGCAAGGCGGCGTCATCGAACAAGCCGTAGCCGCCCGTGGTGCAGGCGACTGGCCGCAGCAATCCGCGCAGCAGGTAGTCGCGCACGATATGCACGCTCACCCCGGCCTCAAGGGCCAGTCGGGACACTGTGTAGGCGTTCATCGAACACCTCCTTTTCCTTATCCGGCGCAGCAGGACAGTTGCTTCACGTCCTTGCTGAAGGTCTGCGCCGCGAGCTTCAAGCCCTCGACCATCGTTAGGTAGGGGAACAACTGGTCGGCTAGTTCCTGCACCGTCATGCGGTTGCGAATGGCGAGAACAGCCGTCTGGATCAGTTCGCCCGCTTCCGGGGCCACCACCTGTACGCCAATCAGCCGTCCGCTGCCTTCCTCGATGACCAGCTTGATGAAGCCGCGGGTATCGAAGTTGGCGAGCGCACGCGGCACGTTGTCGAGCGTCAGCGTGCGGCTGTCGGTTTCGATGCCATCGTGGTGCGCTTCCGCCTCGCTGTAGCCCACGGTCGCCACTTGCGGGTCGGTGAACACCACGGCCGGCATCGCGGTCAGATTGATGGCGGCGTCGCCGCCGGTCATGTTAATGGCCGCACGAGTGCCGGCCGCTGCCGCCACATAGACGAACTGCGGCTGGTCGGTGCAGTCGCCGGCCGCGTAGATGTTCGGGCTACTGGTGCGCATGCCCTTGTCGATGACGATGGCCCCCTGCGCATTGACGGCTACCCCCGCCGCTTCCAATGCCAGGCTGCGCGTGTTCGGTGTCCGGCCGGTGGCGACCAGCAGCTTGTCGGCGCGCACTTCGCCCTGTCCAGTGGTCAGCACGAATTCGCCGTCCACATGGGCGACTTGGCTGGCTTGCGTATGTTCCAGTACCTTGATTCCTTCGGCACGGAAGGCGGCTGTGACGGCCTCGCCGATGGCAGGGTCTTCGCGGAAGAACAGCGTGCTGCGCGCAAGGATCGTGACCTGGCTACCCAGCCGGGCGAAGGCTTGCGCCAGTTCCAGCGCCACCACCGACGAGCCGATGACGGCCAGGCGTTCGGGAATGGTGTCGCTGACCAAGGCCTCGGTCGAAGTCCAGTAGGGTGACTCTTTCAGGCCCGGAATCGGCGGCATGGCCGGACTGGCACCCGTGGCGACCAGGCAGCGGTCGAACATCACGACGCGCTCACCACCCTCGTTCAAACTAACGATAAGGCTCTGGTCGTCCTTGAAACGCGCTTCACCGTGCAGAACGGTGATGGCTGAATTGCCGTCCAGGATGCCTTCGTACTTGGCATGACGGAGTTCTTCGACACGGGCCTGCTGCTGGGCCAGCAGCCGCTCGCGCAAGATCGTCGGCGGTGTGGGTGGCATGCCGCCGTCGAATGGGCTTTCCCGGCGCAGATGGGCGATGTGGGCGGCGCGGATCATGATCTTGGACGGCACACAACCGACGTTGACGCAGGTGCCGCCGATGGTGCCGCGCTCAATCAGCGTGACCTGCGCGCCTTGCTCGACGGCCTTCAGTGCTGCCGCCATCGCGGCTCCACCGCTGCCGATCACGGCGACTTGCAACGGGCGCTCGCCGCCGCTGCCCTTGTCGGCGGCACCCATCCAGCCGCGCACCTTGTCGAACAGCCCAGTGCGGTTGTCGGTCGGCGGGGCATCGGCGAGCATCGCTTTGTAGCCCAGGCCAGCCACGGCGGCGGTCAGTGCGTCCGGCGCTGTGCCTGGATCAAGGGCGAGCTGGGCCGCGCCCTTGGCATAGGACACTATGGCAGATTGGACGCCGGGTACTTTTTCCAGCGCTTCCTTGACGTGCGCCGCGCACGAGTCGCAGGTCATGCCGGTGATTTTTAGATGGGTCATGCGACAGATCCTTTTTCGTTTGTGGTAGCAGACAAGGGCGTCAGATGTGCTGCGCTGCCGTTTTCAGTGCCTCACTTCTTGACGCTGGACGGATAGCCTGCGTCTTCGGTGGCCTTGGTCAGCTTCTGCACGCTGGTCTTGGCATCATCGAAGGTGACAACCGCTTCGCGTGTCTCGAAGGTCACGTTAACTTTGCTGACGCCTTCGACCTTGGAAATCGCCTTCTTGACGGTGATCGGACAAGCGGAGCAGGTCATGCCCGGTACGGACAGCGTGACGGTCTGGGTGGCGGCCCACACGGGGGCAACAACGGCAGCGATGGCGAGAGAGGCAAACAGTTTTTTCATGATGAACTCCTGTGATTAATAGAAAAATGGCATGACGTAGGGAAATCCGAGCGCGACCAGAACCAGCGCGGCCACGACCCAGAAAATGAGCTTGTAAGTAGCGCGCACTTGGGGAATCGCACACACATCCCCTGGTTTGCAGGCTTGCGCCGGTCGGTAGATGCGCCGCCAGGCGAAAAACAGCGCCACCAACGCCGCGCCGATGAAGATCGGGCGATAAGGTTCCAACACCGTCAAGTTGCCGATCCAAGCGCCGCTGAACCCCAGGGCGATCAGAACCAGCGGCCCCAGGCAGCAAGCCGAGGCGAGGATGGCGGCTAGCCCGCCAGTGAAGAGCGCCCCGCGCCCGTTTTGAGGTTCAGACATACGCTTGTCCTTTCAAATCTGGATTGGATAGCTTAAGCTTACTTCCGTACCAATGTACGGAGTCAAGCGATATGGAAAAAAATTTGGAGAATCTGACTATTGGCGTTTTCGCCAAGGCGGCCGGGGTCAACGTGGAAACAATCCGGTTCTATCAGCGCAAGGGCTTGTTGCCGGAGCCGGACAAGCCCTATGGCAGCATCCGCCGCTATGGCGAGGCGGATGTGACGCGGGTGCGCTTCGTGAAATCAGCCCAGCGGCTCGGATTCAGCCTCGACGAGATCGCAGAGCTGCTGAGGCTGGATGACGGCACCCACTGCGAGGAAGCCAGCAGCCTGGCCGAGCACAAGCTTCAGGACGTGCGCGAAAAAATGACCGACCTGGCGCGCATGGAAACCGTGCTATCCGAACTTGTGTTCGCCTGCCATGCGCGGCAAGGGAACGTTTCTTGCCCGCTGATTGCTTCGCTGCAAGGGGAGAAAGAGCCGCGTGGTGCCGACGCGGTGTAGCCGAGGGTAGTTACGCCTTAGCGTGCTTTATTTTCCGTTTTCTGAGACGACCCCATCCAGGACAGCGAAAACCTACACCGCGAATGGATCGACGAGTACGTCGACTTGTCGTTTGCGTCGGAGCGCTGGGTCAAGGTCGCGCGTCGTCCTGCCAGTGAAGGGCCGCCGACCAACCGGCGCTATCTGGAAGTCTGCGTGTTCTCCTACCTGGCCAGTGAGCTGCGCTCGGGTGATATGTGCGTGCTGGGGTCGGAATCTTTCGCCGACTACCGTAAGCAGTTGCTGCCTTGGGAAGAATGTCTCCAGCGACTACCTGCCTACTGCGAAAAGGTGGGACTGCCTGGCACGGCGAAGGAGTTTGTTGCCTCCCTCAAGACCCAACTGGAGGAAACCGCGCAGCAGTTGGATGACAAGTTCCCCTCTTGCCGAGGTGACGTATCGATCAACGAAGCCGGCGAACCGGTGTTGCGGCGGGTGATTGCGCGGGACATCCCGCCCTCGGCCATCGCGCTACAGACGGCGCTTATGCAGCGCATGCCGGCCAGGCACGTGCTCGATATAATGGCCAACATCGAGCACTGGATTCAGTTCACTCGGCATTTCGGGCCGATGTCCGGCAACGAGCCGAAGCTCAAAGATCCGGCCGAACGCTACCTGATGACCATCTTCGCCATGGGCTGCAACCTCGGCCCCAACCAGGCCGCGCGGCATCTGGCCGGTAATGTCACACCGCACATGCTGTCCTATACGAATCGCCGCCACCTCTCGCTGGAGAAGTTGGACAAATCTAACCGCGAGCTGGTGGAACTCTACCTGCAACTTGACTTGCCCAAGCTCTGGGGCGACGGCAAGGCGGTGGCCGCGGACGGTACGCAGTTCGACTTCTATGACGACAACCTGCTGGCCGGCTACCACTTCCGCTACCGCAAGATGGGGGCCGTGGCGTACCGACACGTGGCCAACAACTACATCGCGGTGTTCCAGCATTTCATCCCGCCTGGTATCTGGGAGGCAATCTATGTGATCGAGGGGTTGCTCAAGGCCGACCTCAGCGTCGAACCCGATACGGTGTACTCCGACACCCAAGGCCAGTCGGCCACGGTGTTCGCCTTCACCCATCTGCTGGGCATCAATCTGATGCCGCGTATCCGCAACTGGCGCGACCTGGTGATGTGCCGGCCAGATCGTGGCGTTTCGTATAAACACATCAACCGTCTGTTCACCGACACCGCCGACTGGCACCTGATCGAAACCCACTGGCAGGATCTGATGCAGGTCGCGTTGTCGATCCAGGCCGGCAAGATTTCCTCGCCTATGCTGCTGCGCAAGCTCGGCTCCTACAGCCGGCGCAACAAGCTCTATCATGCCGCGCAAGCGCTGGGCAGCGTGATCCGGACGATATTCCTACTCAACTGGATCGGCAGCCGCGAGTTGCGCCAGGAAGTCACCGCCAACACCAACAAGATCGAGTCCTACAACGGCTTCTCTAAGTGGCTGTCCTTTGGCGGTGACGTGATCGCCGAAAACGATCCGGACGAGCAGCAGAAGCGCCTGCGCTACAACGACATGGTGGCCTCGTCGGTGATCCTGCAGAACACCGTGGACATGATGCGCATCCTGCAGAAACTGGCCCGCGATGGCTGGCAGTTCACCGATGAGGATGTGTCCTTCCTCAGTCCCTACCTGACCAGCAACGTCAAGCGCTTCGGCGAGTTCAACCTCAAGCTGAACCGTCCGCCGGAGCCCTGGATCAAAGATTCGGTGTTCCAGCAAGCTGCCGGCGCGCTACGCGTCATAACAACCGGCAAGGTCGGTACCGAGGAAACCACATGATCGATATTCCCCCGGCATCCTTTCGCGTCACGCCGTACGGCGAAGTAGATGCGACAGCGCTGGAACAGCTGCGCGATAGCTTCGACACTTCGCAGCTGCTGCGGCTGGTAGATCGTTTGGACGCCTGCCTCGCTGAACTAGGGGGAATTACCGCTATGCGTGACGAGCTACTGCGGTTGCATGCAATGGCGCTGACGCTCGTCGAGGGCGTCGCACCGACAGTCCCAACCGAGAATGCCTGCATATGGGCAGAGGCCGAATCGGTCCAACTGGATCTTGAGGCGCTGGCGTCCTGGTTACGCTCCGCTCAGACTGGGATCGCACCTCTGGTAGACCTTATGCCAGCCCATGAACAATGAGACGTTTGGAGCGCCTGCTGGGTACCACCTGCGTCGCTCATGGGCGCTCGACGTGTTGCCCGGCATTACTGGTGCGATTCAGCAGATTGAACTCCAGTCCCTGCAGTTGTTCCTGCTTGCAGCGAATCAGCATCTCTTCCGCGGGGCAATCCATCTGAACACTACGAAATGCACTCAACAGTGCTGGCCGGGAACAGGCTGCTGCGCAGCAGCTCGACACAGATGAATTTCACCGGCACCTGCTTGGGGGGGGCATCGTAAAAATTGGCCATAAGCTGGGCTCCTTTGCTATTGCGCACTGATCACCCTATAGCGACTATAGGGTAAATCCCAATCTGCGAAAGAGTTGCCATGAAAATCGGTGAGCTTGCGAAAATGGCTAACTGCCAAGTTGTGACCATTCGCTACTACGAGCGCGCGGGGTTGCTGGCACCGCCCGACCGGAGCGAGGGGAACTATCGTGTTTATACCCTCGTGCACGCCGAGCGGCTGGCCTTCATCCGCAACTGCCGAACCCTCGGCATGACTCTGGACGAGGTAAGGCAGTTACTCAGCTTCCGAGATAATCCTGCGGGTGATTGCTCAGGAGTGAATGAGCTGGTCGATGAGCACATCGAGCATGTGGCGGCCAGGATCACGAGTCTTCAGGTACTTCAGAAGCAACTAATGGACCTGAGGAAAAACTGTACCGAGGGCCGCGAAGTTGCTGACTGTCAGATACTTCATCAACTGAACGTTGGCGGCAATCATCTCGGTGAAGAGGTTTCGTCACACGTAAGGCGAAGCCACAACCACTGAAGCCTGGACGGGCAAGGTGAAGCGTGGGGCTAACCATTAGCCGTCAAAGGAGATGGCGGGGTCGATGTAGCTGATGTCTTTCCAGCCCACATAGGTCATCAGTGCTTTGATATCCCAGCCATTGGCGGTTGCCGCGAAGCCACGGCGCAGCGAATGACTGGTGTACAGCTCGGCAGGAATACCGGCCCGCTGCAGGATCTAGCGCAGCAGGCTTATCAAACTGCCGGGATGCAAGGCTTCATCGCTCAGG
Source organism: Pseudomonas benzenivorans (assembly GCF_900100495.1). Lineage (GTDB taxonomy): Bacteria > Pseudomonadota > Gammaproteobacteria > Pseudomonadales > Pseudomonadaceae > Aquipseudomonas > Aquipseudomonas benzenivorans. The sequence goes on along the minus strand of NZ_FNCT01000001.1, from coordinate 400,969 downwards.
TGCCCCCAGTGATCCAGGCCGCGGAACACAGCGCCGCGAGCGATACCGGTGACACTGATCCAGTCGAAATAGGCCTATACCGGACAGAGACGTTTCCAGGCCGGTGCGTAATGGGGCGTGCCGAGGCTCTCCCGATCTCCCTTGCTCTGCGGCAGGAACAGGCGCATCCCAGCACCGGCTGATGCATTTCCGTTGAGATCCACCCGTTCGAGCTACTGCTGCGTTATTCATCCTTCAATGAATAGTCGTGACCGGCTGGGCGTGCAGATGTTGGACGAAGAGGATCAATAAGTTGCTCGAAGTAGTTTTTGGGGTAGTCCTTTTCGTGCAGGCCCACCTCGGCTTCGCCCAGCTTCCCGCTGCTGTCGTAAAAGGTCCCGAACAGCCGATCCCACACTGTTAGAAACTCACCGAAGTTGACCTGGGCGTCTTCGAAGTCGCGCTTATGGTGCCAACGATGGATCTCGGCAACCCCGAGCAGATGCCGCAACCAGCCCACGCTGTAGTCCAGGTTCGAATGCTGAAAGGCCAGGTGGACGGTCAGGATGCCGAACCAAGTTGCGACTACGGCAGACGGTGCCCCTGATGCGAGCAGAACCACCAGCCCTGGCCCGGCCATCAGCGCGGCATGCAGAGGATGCCGACGTTCCCCGTTCATCCAATAGAGCCGCTCTGCGCTGTGATGAATCATGTGAAAACGCCACAACCAATGCACCCGGTGGCTGATGCGGTGCATGGCATACAGGCTCAGATCGAGCACGGCGGCGACCAGAACCAGTTGCAACCACAGAGGACTCTCGATCGGGAAGAGGCGAACCGAAGCCGGCACCGCATCGCCAAGCTTGGCCAGGATTTCCGCAGTGAATTGAATGACAGAAAGGTTGACCAGCATGTGCAACAGATCTGTCGTGGTGTCCTGATGATCTTCGAGCCAGGCTTCGCGAAAAGGTTGGAGTCGCTCCAAACCAGCGATGACTAACAAGCCCACCGCGGCGACCAGGGGCGTGGTGGGCCAAGACGGTACGCCGGTATATAGCGCCCAGATCATGAAGGCGGCACTGCCGCCAAATACGAGTGGATAGCTCATCCAGCGTATGGCACATCGAAAGAAAGTAGGCATCGCTCAGCTCCTGTATCGAGAGCCATGACAGTACGAAGAGAGGCTAGCGTTCGACTTGAACGAAAGAGCTACGATCCTGAAGATTTACCCCTCGCGGAAACCAATACCATGCTTGACCCTATACCTGCTACATGGTTTGTAATGGAGAAGACTAAATCCAATTGGAGACGCGGCTCATGAGCTCTTGTGATAAATCCTGTGGCTGTGGCCCCGCTTCGGCGGGCCCAGAAGCAGCAACTACGCCTTTGAATGAAGGGACCTGGGTCAGCAATTTTTCGGTGCCGAAAATGGACTGCCCTTCCGAAGAGCGAATGATCCGGCTCGCGCTAAATGGCTTACCCGAGATCGATTCATTGTCCTTTGATCTATCGGGCAGACAGGTAAGCGTATTTCACGAAGGAGCAGTTGATCCGATTGCCATTAAGCTGGAGTCACTTGGTCTTGGAGCAACGCTGCTAGGCACACAACCAGCCAGCCGGGAGTCCGCGTCGGCCAACAGTGCCAGTGAAGAACTGAATGCTTCAAAAGAAGCCGGCACGCTAAAGATCTTGCTCGGCATCAATGCCGCAATGTTTGTCACCGAAATGGGCGCTGGCTTAATCGCTCAGTCGGCTGGTCTGGTTGCTGACTCGCTGGACATGTTTGCTGATGCTGCCGTCTACGGGCTGGCTCTCTATGCGGTCGGCCGCAGCGCACAACTGCAAGTACGTGCAGCCCATCTGGCGGGTTTTTTTCAGGTCGTATTGGCTTTGGGTGTGCTTGTGGAAGTGACTCGACGCTTTCTCTACGGCAGTGAACCTGAGTCGATGCTGATGATGGGGGTTGGCACAGTCGCACTGGTGGCAAACGTCAGCTGTCTCTTGCTGATCTATGGCCACCGCGAAGGTGGGGCACACATGAAAGCGAGTTGGATTTTCTCAGCCAACGATGTGCTCGCGAATATTGGCGTAATCGCTGCAGGGGCATTGGTCGCATGGACAGGATCTCCCTACCCAGACTTGGTGATTGGTACTGTCGTGGGCCTCATCGTACTGAACGGTGCACGCCGCATTCTGGCGTTGAAAGCCTGACCAATCGGGTCGGTAGATAGCTTTAGCAATTCATCACCCTATGAATAAGGATTCCACCGTGAAACATCGAACCATCAGATGGCTGTCTGCCGTTTTTATTGCCCTGGCGATGGCCCCCAGCTTTGCTGCGACAACCCCCACCAAGGTGTTTGGCTGGGTGGAAGAAGGACGGATTCAGCCGGAAAACATCTCCGTAAAAATCAAGTTAGATACCGGGGCCTTGACCTCATCAATGGATGCGAAGGACTTGGAAAGGTTTGAAAAGGACGGCGAGAGGTGGGTCCGTTTCAATGTGGAGGTCAAAGACAGCGTAACCGGCAAGATGGCCAACTCATCATTTGAGCGCAAGGTCGTTCGAAACGTGAAAGTTCGCGGTGCCGGTGGCGCTGAAAAAAGGCCTGTGGTGGTGATGAAGATGTGTATCGGGTCTCGTATCTATACAGAGGAATTTTCGTTGAAAGATCGAGGCAAAATGAATTACCCGGTACTGATCGGCCGTCGCACATTGGAGCATATAGGTGCTGTTGATGCATCCCGGACATTCACCATGGAACCGCGCTGCGGTAAGTCCTGAGCCGAAGAAACAAACTGACAGATTGAGTTCGCTACCATTGACGTTCGATAGATTCTCTTTGCCCTTGGTTTTGGCTGTCCTCTCTTTGGTGATGTCCCTCCAGACCCTGGCGGCTGACCACAACATACCCTGGCCAATTGGCTGGGAAAGCTCAATCCTGCCAAATCCGGTAGACGCGCAGGGGCAGCCTGCCGGCTCGCGCCAAAGAGCTGTATTGCAGAACAAGGATGGCAAGCAAATCGCGGTAATGGAGGTCACTCGTGTAACGGCGCTGAACGAGCACCCGGTGAGCATCGAGAACGTCATTGTCACTATGCGCAAAGCGCTACAGTTGCACTATTCTCGACTCGGTCTCCTGGCGAGTTGTAGCCGGCCGACAGAAACGTCAGTTGGTGATCTAAGTGGATTGCAGACTACGTGCAACATGACGGCTCAAAGTGACAAAGTCCTAACACACACTCTGGTCACTGCCGTTGGAAGCCATGCGACTTACTCACTGGAGTATGCGGCTGAACCCGCAACCTTCTCTGAGCATCTGCATGAGTTTGTCCAGCTGCGCAAGATGTTGAAGCTCAACTGAAATTAGGCCAGAAACCGGTTCTGAGGAGATGCTCGGAGGCACTATTGGCTATGCGGGCGGCAAATAACCCGGTATTGATGGGAGAGCAGGCCGCCATAGCAGCGTATCAATCGCCTCAGCGCGGATGGCTTTTTTAGAAAAGCGTGAGCCGATGATTGGAATGCAGGCTGTGACTGCTGCTCGCTCCCAGTAAGTCAGAATTCGTGTTGTTCGCCAGCGCAGCCGTCTTCAAACGCAAGCCACAACAGCTAGCCTTGCTGCAGGCAGACCTCGGCGAGCGCAGAGGACGGGTCAATGCCCAGCAGCGCTCGGAAGGTCCGAGAGAAGTGGGCCGAGTCGGAGAAGCCAGACGCGTGGGCGGCCTCGGTCATAGATGATCCGCTGGCCAGGAGTTGAATCGCATGACTGAGGCGCAACCATTTAGCATAGCTGCGCAACGGTAGGCCGGTTTGCTCCACGAACCAGTGCGAGAACCGAGTTGGCGACAGGTGGACCAGTGCTGCCAACTCTTCGCGTCGTACCTTGCCATCATGAATCGCTGTGCTGACTATCGCTACGCGCGGATCTGGGGCTGGAAGTACGTCGAGCACCTGTAGAGCCTTTCGCACCGCACGCTGAGGGTCTCCCGCACCTTCGTTCAGGGAATCAGCAATTCTTTTGGCATCAGATGGTGCGATCTTAATTGGCGTCGGCGCGATGCTCTGTGGCAAGACTCGGGCCTCATCTGCCAGCACATCCAAGTAAATCGACACGATAAGACCCCCGCTGAGTCGATGGCGAACTCCTGCAGGAATGAACACCGAGAGCCCGGTGTGCTGACGTTGCGGGCATTCCACGGTCACAGGCACATCGAGGCCGATGGCTATTTGATGAGCCTGATGGTGATGCCAATCCTGATGGCCGGCACGGCCAGCAAAGACAGCCAGTCCAGGTGCTAGCCATGCACGACCAGACCACTTGAGCGGACCTGCAGCAAGATCGCTTTTTACCACGGGCACCTCACTTCCAAGGCAGGCCTTACATTTCTGTCAGTCGGCTGTGGGTCGAGAGGAAAGCAGTGATTCTTCCAGGAGTGACCGAATTGCATAATTTAGATTCGGCTGTTGGCTTGGCGTAGACGCTTGACGAAGCTTTCGGCATCGGTTTCACCTACCGTGCGTAGATCTTGCCATTCCTCGCCACTCGGGGCGAACAATTGCAGCGCTGGTGGGCCGAACAGTTGGTAGCGGTCGAGCAGGGTGCGTTGTTCGGCATCGCTACGTGTCATGTCTAAGCGCACCAGTCGGTAACCGCTCAGTTGCTCGCGCACGGCGGGTGCTTGCAGTACTTCTCGTTCAATCACCTTGCAACTGATGCACCAGTCGGCGTACCAGTCCAATAGCAGTGGTTGGCCGGCATCCTTCGCTGACAGCAGTGCCGCATCCAAGGCAGCCGGTGTGTCCAGGGTCTGCCAGCCGGCGTTAGCGCCGGTCGATGGTAAGACCTGGGCGTCCAAACGACCCAGTGGACGTAGTGGATCGGATTGCCCCTGCAAGGCACCGAGCCAGGCGCTGACACCGTAAACCAACAGGGCCACGCCAAGCAGTTGGGCGAGCCTTTGCTTGCCGGATTTGGGAATGAACTCCAGAGCGCCGAGCCACAGTGCCGTGCCAACCGCCAAAAGGCCCCATAAGGCCAGAGTCACTGGAGCGGGTAACACACGTTCCAGCAGCCAAACAGAGACAGCCAGCAGCATCACGCCGAAAGCCTTGCGCACACCGAGCATCCAGGTCCCGGACTTGGGTAGCAATGCTCCGCCACCGGTGGCGAACAATACCAACGGCGCGCCCATGCCCAAGCCCAGGAAAAACAGCTTCAGACCGCCGCCCAAGGCGTCGCCGGTGGCGCTGATGTAGAGCAGTGCGCCGACAAGCGGTGCTGTCACGCAGGGCGAAACAAGCAGGCTGGACAGCACGCCGAGCGTGGCTGCGCCCAAAAGGGAACCGCCGCGAACACGGCTGGCCAGATGATCCAATCGTTCGGCGATAAAGCGCGGCATGCGCATCTCGAATGCGCCGAACATCGCCAGGGCAAACACCATGAAGAATATTGCGAAGGGCACCAGCACCCACGGTGATTGCAGGCGCGCCTGCAGGTTGAGGCCCGCACCGAACACACCCATCAGTGCACCAAGCAGGGCGAAGCAGGCAGCCATGGGGACTACATAGGCGAGCGACAGGCTTAGGCCACGTAGTCCGCCGAATTGCCCGCGCAACACTACGCCAGACAGAATCGGCAGCATCGGCAACACGCAGGGAGTGAAGGTCAGGCCCAAGCCGGCCAGGAAAAACAGCGCCAAACTGCCCCAGTCAACAGTGCCGACTTGTTGCTGGGCTGCAGTTGCGGGTGTATTACCGATCTGGATATTGCGGATCTCCGGTGGATAGCACAGCCCCAGATCGGCGCAGCCCTGATAGCTCACCTGCAAAGTGAAGGGGATATCACGAGGGTTATCAATCGGCAACAGCAAATCGGTGATGCCATAGAACACCTCGACGTCGCCGAAAAACTCGTCGGTCTTGGGCTCGGCCGCTGGCCATTTAGGGGTGCCGATTGAAACGTCAGGATGGTCGCTGGTGAAGGCGAAACGATGTTTGTAGAGGTAATAGCCATCGGCGTTTACGAAGCGCAGACGGAGGTTGTCCTTGTCGGCTTCTACCAAGTCAAGGCGAAAGGCCTGATCTACCGGAAGAAAATCCTGGCTGTTATTCAGCGAGGTGCCGAACAGGGCCGACTGAGCACGCGACAGATCGAATATCCCAGCGTCGGCCGGCAAGGTGAGCAGAAGAAGCAGACACAACAGGAGGCGGGACATAGGCATCGCGGACCAATAGCTTGTGAACAGTGAATGAAAGGATTTTGGCCCGTATGCAGGAGCTTGTCCTTCAGAATGCGGGCCGGCGCTGGGTCGTGTATCCCACGTGCTCTACGTCGTCATTTCCAGCCTGCCCAAGCCGTTATCAGCGGCGCGGAACTCAATCCAATGGGTAATCGGCAATGGTCTCTTCCTGGCCGGAGCGAGCTAACCCAATCACCTTGTAGGGATGTTTGACGTTGCCATACTCCATGCCTGGTGAGCCGGCCGGCATTCCAGATACGGCGATGCCCAACAGGTCGGGGCGCTTGCGCAGTTCCAGAATCTGCGCCACGGGCACGTGACCTTCAACGAACTTGCCATCAATCACGCCTGTATGACAGGAAGCCAAGCGTGGCAGCACCCCCTGATCTTGCTTGACCGCGCTCATATTGCGTTCGACGTGGTCGCGGACCTCGAATCCGTTGTCCTTCAGATAGGTGATCCAGTCCTTGCAGCACCCGCAGTTGGCGTCGCGGTGCACATCAATGGTCAGGTGCTCGGCGGCTTGGACAGTCCCACTCATCAACAGGACTACGAGGGCTGCGGTAATCGGCTTTCTTGGCATAAAGAACCTCTTTTTTGAATCGCGTATTCAGTTATAGCAGCAACCTCCGCTGCTACCCAACCAGCCTTTTTCTCGCGGCTCGACGCCACCGCCGATGGCTATTTGATGAGCCTGATGGTGATGCCAATCCTGATGGCCGGTACGACCAGCAAAGACAGCCAGTCCAGGTGCTAGCCATGCACGACCGGACCACTTGAGCGGGCCTACGGCAAGGTTGCTTTTCATCATGGGCGCTCCGCTTCCACGGCGGGCCTTACCGTACTGCTGACCATCAACAGCAGCGCACCGCCGACGATGGCGATATCAGCCAAGTTGAACGCTGGCCAGTGCCACCCTTGATAGTGGAAGTCCAGGTAGTCCACGACAAAACCCCGGACAGATCGGTCGATGAGATTACCGACCGCCCCACCCAGGACGAGGCTATAGCCTAGGGCTTCGCTCCGAGGACGTTCTCGGCGAAGGATCAGGATGAGCGTCAATGCAACGGCCAGGGCAATGACAACGAAGAAATAACGTTGCCAGCCGCCAGCGTCAGCCAGGAAGCTAAACGCCGCACCGGTATTCCGGGCATGTATCACGTTAAAAAAGGGGCTTACGGCGAGTGACGAACCCAGCTCATACAGGTGCTCAATGGCAAACTTGAGGCCTTGGTCGACCAATGCCAGGGCGGCAGCAATTCCCCACCACAACCCAGGCGTTGGGGCGTGTGTAGTCTCTTGGTAGGTGTTCATTGACTGTCCCGTAGTAGCTGTTTCAGCTCATCTGATACCGGCATCGGTTGAAAGGCGCTGACTCTTGCTCGTCCGGTATTGCCCAGAGGCACCCATATCTTGGAGAACAGCAAAGCAGCCGGAATGCGCGCCGCCTGGCCAAGCATCTCTCGGTAGTCCCGCTCCTCCCAGCCGGCCAGGAACATCAGCCAATGGCTGTAAGCATGGAGCAGAGGCATTCGCTGGGTAAGGATGTGGGCCCTTTCCAACCAGGGATAGGCCCGCTTAGGGGATTTTGCCCCCAGGGCCTGCCTGGCGCTCAGGAAGGATTCATCAATAGCCGCGCGGAATTCGTTGCTCATGTCGGCCTCACTTACGTAGCAAACGCAGGCCATTCAGGACGACCAACAGGCTCACCCCCATGTCGGCGAACACCGCCATCCACATCGTGGCATGGCCGGTTAGCGTGACGACCAAGAAGATGGCTTTAATGCCCAGCGCGAGCGCGATGTTTTGCGTAAGCACTGCGGCGGTATGGCGGGATAGACGAATGAAGGCCGGAATCTTGCGCAGATCGTCATCCATGATCGCAACATCCGCAGTCTCGATCGCGGTATCGGTACCGGCGGCTCCCATGGCGAAGCCCACGTTGGCACGCGCGAGCGCCGGAGCGTCGTTGATGCCGTCGCCGACCATCCCCACAGTGCCTTGGTGCTTAATCAGGGTTTCGATTGCGCTGAGCTTGTCAGTGGGTAGCAGGCTGCCCTTGGCCTCGTCGATGCCGACCTGGGCGGCGATCGCCTCTGCGGTATGCGGGTTATCGCCGGTCAGCATCAAGGTCTTCACGCCCAATTCGTGGAGTTCCCCGATTGCGGCCTGGCTGGTGTCCTTAACCGTATCGGCGACTGCGAACAATGCCAGCGCCTGGGTTTCATCGGACAGAATGACCACCGTTTTACCTTGTCGCTCCAGATGATCGAGGGCGGTTTCGATTGTCGGCGAACAGAATCCGAGCTCTTCCAGCAGCCGATGGTTACCCAAGTGATAGCGATGCCCCTCAATCGTGCCGCGGACGCCGCGGCCGAGTAACGCTTCGAAATCCGCCACGTCCAACAACGGCATCGACTGCTCGGCCGCCTGTATGGCGATGGCCTGCGATACCGGATGGTCCGAGCGATGCGCAAGGCTGGCGGCGGCAGAGCGATAGTCCCTTGACACCCCGTTGGCCAGAGGCAAAAAGTCCGTTTGCACGGGCTTGCCATGGGTAATGGTCCCGGTTTTGTCCAAGGCCAAGTGGGTGATCTTGCGGCCGATTTCTAGGTACACGCCACCCTTGATCAGAATGCCTTTACGGGCAGCTGCGGCAAGGCCGCTGACTATAGTTACGGGGGTCGAGATCACCAGCGCGCAGGGGCAGGCCACCACCAGGAGTACCAGAGCCCGATAGATCCACTCGAACCACTCACCCCCCATCAGCAGCGGCGGCAGGATCGCTACGGCCACTGAGAAGGCAAACACGGCCGGTGTGTATATACGGGAGAACTGGTCAACGAAGCGCTGGGTCGGCGCGCGAGCCCCCTGGGCTTCTTCAACCGCGTGGATAATGCGCGCCAGGGTGGAATGGCTGGCTTCTGCCGTAACCCGATACTCCAGCTCTCCGGCCTGGTTGATGGTGCCAGCGAACACCGGATCGCCTACCGACTTCTCCACGGGCAGGCTCTCGCCCGTGATAGGAGCTTGGTTGATCGTCGAGTTGCCTTTCACCACCTCGCCGTCCAGACCGATGCGCTCGCCTGGGCGCGCTCGGACCAGGCTGCCAATGGCAACACCCGACACGTCGAGTTCTATCCAGCGACCATCGGCTTGCTGGACAGTCGCCGTCTCCGGAGCCAAGTCCATCAGGCCCCGAATAGCGTTGCGAGCACGATCAAGGGATTTGGCTTCGATTAGCTCGGCGATCGCGAACAGGAACATGACCATGGCCGCCTCGGGCCATTGTCCGATCAGAATTGCACCCGTAACGGCGATGCTCATTAGGGCGTTGATATTGAGATTTCGATTCTTGAGAGCGATCCAGCCCTTCTTGTAGATGGCTAGGCCGCAAAGCAGCACGGCGGCAACGGAGATGACCGCCACTACCCATTCGGGCACCAACTCAGCGAAGTGCAGAATCTCTGCCGAGACTGCCGCCACACCCGACAGCCCCAGCCGCCACCAATGGCCCTTTACCGGAGAGTAAGCTTCGGTTGAGGCCTTCGTTTCTGTCTCGGACTGGGGGGTGAAACCGAGCTCTCGGATTGCACTCAAGGCCGGGGCAAGCGCGTCCGGCGCGTGGCTGATCGTGAGGGTGCGCTGCAGCAAGTTGAATTGCAGGGCTGCGATACCCGGCATCCCCGACAGTTTGTCGGTGATCAGCCGTTCCTCGGTGGGGCAGTCCATCTGAGCAATCGCCACCCGTGTGCTTACGGTGGCTGTCAGAGGTTCTGCCCGCATGCCCACGGACGCGATGGCCTCGACCAAGGTTTGAGGCGACAACGATGCGTGCCGAACGCCGAGAGTACGGTTCAGTAGATTGAACTGCAGCTCCTGCACCTCAGGGATTTTCTCCAGCCTGCTGCGGATGAGAGCTTCTTCAGTGGGGCAGTCCATTTGCTCGATGCGGAACATGCTCAGCTGACCGACTTGCTCCAAGGGCGCTGAGCAAGCCGCGCCGCAACAAGTCGATGCCGGCGTGCTGCTGCAGGAACCAGCCTTAGGGGTGTCGTCGCAACAATTAGCCATTGTGGGGTCTCCTCTGTTGTTACGCAGTGAACACCCTATAGCCGCTATAGGGTCAAGTCATTGTTTGGAGGCGGTGATGAAGCTCGGTGAGCTTGCGAAATCGACCAACTGTTAAGTCGTGACCCTACGCTACTACGAGCGTGCAGGATTGCTGCCGCCACTTGACCGGAGCGAGGGAAATTATCGCTTCTATAACCTTGCGCATGTCGAGCGTCTGGCCGTCTTTGGGCGGCTATGAGCCCGGATGACTTTGGTATTGGGATGGGGAGGTGTTGATCCTCCTGCCCGCTGTCGATGCTGTTGTGCATGCGCGGCATGCACAAAGCGCCGGCTATTGCCGACGACACTGAGAAGATAAAGCCGATTGACTGGCCGGCGATGACCATGGGTTTCAAGGCGACGCCCGAGCAACTGGCTCAAGTGCAGGCCGTCCAACAGACGATGTTCGAGTTCACGAGCGAAGGCATGCAGGCGACGCTCCTGTCGATCAAACCGATGTAGTGATAGCGCCAAGAATGGCCGTTCCGGTGAACTACACTCTCCCACTGGGTCGGTCTTTCGGGTCAGTGACTTGGCTCAACTTTCGAGGACTGAACCGCCCCGGCGATGTGAGTGAGAGGTTGGCAGCTGCCTCGGAATGTTGGGATTGCAGTCGAGGCCGGGTTTAGCCGCCAAGCCGCCAAAGGAGATGGCGGGGTCGATGTAGCGCATGGCCGACTTGATGTCTTTCCAACCTACATAGGTCATCAGGGCCTTGAGATCCCAGCCATTGGCCGTGGCCCAAGTGGCGAAGCCTCGGCGCAGCGAGTGACTGGTGTACAGGTCGGCGGGGATACCGGCGCGCTGCAGGACCTTGCGCAACAGACTGATCAGGCTGCCGGGATGCAAGGCCTCGTCGCTTAAGTGCCCCCAGCGATCCAGGCCGCGGAATACAGCGCCGCGAGCGATACCGGCGACACTGATCCAATCGAGATAGGCCTGTACCGGGCACAGGCGTTTCAGCGCGGGTGCGTAATGGGTCGTGCCGAGGTTCTCCCGGTCGCCCTTGCTCTGCGGCAGGAACAGGCTCATGCCAGCACCGGCTTCGGCTTGGATATGCTCGACCTGCAGTCGACAGAGTTCGTCGCTGCGAAAGCCCCGCCAGAAGCCGACCAGTAACAACGCCGCATCGCGCCGGCTGCGCAGCAGGCTTGCCAAATTGCCGGACTGCCGAGCCTGTTCGGCTTCTTGATTCAGCCACTGAACCGCTTGTTCCAGGTGCCGCAACTGCAACGGGGCTGCCTGTTTGGTCTGTGCCGGATGCAATGTGCGAATGCCTTTGAGCACCTGACGCACTGTGGGCGTCTTGGTTGGATCAGGGAAACCTTGGGTGATATGCCACTGAGCCAGGGCGGCCAGGCGCTGTTTGAGCGTGCTGAGGCTCAGGGAGTCGGCGTAGTCCACCAGATAACGCACGATGCTGTCGCTGGTGGTGGGCAGGAAGCCGCCCCACGTCACTTCGAAGTGCTCTATGGCCGACTGATAGCTGCGGCGGGTGTTTTCCCGCGTACCAGCTTGTAAATAGCGCCCGACGTCTTTCATCGCCAGAGGTTGCCCTTTGTGTACTGGAAAACGGCTACTAAGCGTCCGTTTCTGCCCATCATATTGAATAACCCTCCATTATTTTATCTGATTTATTTGCTTCTAACTGGCTTTACATCAATCAAATTTAATATGTAAATACATGGTATGTAATCCACTACGAAATCGTAGGAGCAGACCATGGCCCGTGGCGGCATCAACAAGGCGCTGGTTCAGAAGGCACGGCAGGCCATCCTGACGCGGGGCGAGAACCCCAGCATCGACGCGGTACGGGTCGAACTGGGCAATACCGGCTCGAAAACCACCATTCATCGCTACCTGAAAGAACTCGAAGACGCAGACCACGGCCGGAATGCGACTGCAATGCCGCTCAGCGAACAGCTGGCCAACCTAGTGGCCCAGTTGGCGGATCAGCTCAAGGAGGAAGCAAAGGCCGACGTAGCTCAGGAGCGCGAGCAACTGGCACTCGAACGGCTCGATTACCAGAACCAGGTTCAGCAGGCAGAAAGCCGTATCCAGAAGCTGGAAGGTCAGTGCATTGATCTCACGGAGCAGCTCCAGACTACCCAGCAAGCACTGCTGCAGGAGCAACAGTTGCGCCAACAGGCTGCGGTCGAGAATGCCCGCCTGCAGCAAGCCAACCACAACCAGGAAGCGCGCTTGCAAGACCGCGACGGGCAGATTAGCTCGCTGGAGGACAAGCATCAGCATGCCCGTGATGCCCTGGAGCACTATCGCCAGGCCAGCAAGGAGCAGCGTGAGCAGGAGCAGCGCCGGCATGAGTCGCAGGTACAACAACTGCAACTGGAGCTGCGGCAGCTACAACAGACCCTGATCGTCAAGCAGGATGAGCTGACCCAACTGAACCGCGACAACGCGCGCCTGCTCGCCGAGGCGCGGCAACTGCAGAAGGATCAGCATGCGCAGCAACAGCTTCTCGCTCAGAGGACTCAGGCCTTGGAGGTCGCACAAGGTAAATTGGCCGGTATTGAATGTACGAATGAAGCCTTGGAGCAGCGCTGCCACGCTCTGCAGGATGAGGTAACCCGGTTTGGTGAAGCCTCCACGATTCAGGCGCAGCAAGCGCAGAGCCTGCAGGAGCGCCTGGCTGAAGCCACCGCGCAACTGAAATTGCTCGGGCAGGAACCGCCCACGAGCAGCGGTGGCGCAAGTAGTTCATGATCCGGCACACTGAGGCCAGAAGCTGAGTGGAGGTTCAGATGACGCTACCCTACGTACGTACCCGCTCGGTTGAGCTCTGCGGACTTCATGACTGCAGGCCAGAGGCCCCCACAGAGGAAAACCTTTCCTCCAGATAGCAAAAACCCCGCATTCGGCGGGGTTCTTACTCAGGGTACAGAGGCACGACCATTTCTGGAAAACCCCTGTTTCGTGATCAAATTTAAGGCACCGCACCAAGGAAGGCAAGCCTCATTTATGCAAAATCACCTATCTTCTGCCCGGCTCGCCACGGTCGAGGCTTTCTTTCAGACCCGCACCAAGGCCGACTTGATCGGCTGCTACTCCTGGTGCCAAGCAGTCGGGGCTAGCCTCCTGCCAATCCTTGGGGACTACGAGGTTTCCCTTCGAAACGCACTTCACCGAGGGCTGTCGCAGTATTACGGCACCATCGATAGCTTCGAGTGGATGTTCAAGACCAAGCCGAATCCAGCAAAGGTATCTAACCCGAACGCGCCCGATTTGGCCTGGCACAGTATGACACCGAGAATGCAGGGTGACATCGAGGATGTTGCCGATAAGGTTCGTCGAAGGAGTCGCGGCCGCGCACCCACCCCAGACGATATTGTCTCTCAGCTTTCATTCGGGTTCTGGGAGCATCTGATTGCAGGCTTGGTGCACAAGGCGCATCCAGCTGACATGCAGAGGCGCGTTCTGAGCCTCGCTTTCCCCCAGGGTCCTGCTATGGGTACCACCGCCCATGGTGACAGGGCATTCGTGGATCAATTGAAGGGGCTCCTCTACCAGTTGCGCGACATCCGCAACCGCATTGGCCACCACGACCAATTGTGGAAAACCGCTGAGTTCGATCTCCACGGCAACAGAGGGTTTATTCCTCGTCGGCCACGGCACACACTGATAAGCCTGCATAAGTTCTTAGATCGCATTTCCTGGATGGCGAGCTGGATTGATCAAGAAATCTCAGACCACATGCGAAACTCAGATCACTGGTGGACTCTACAGGCACTGCTAAGCCAGCAAGCCCTGGCCGTTTACAGGAAGAACGAGGGAAAGGCCGGCTCTTTCGAAGCAGTTCTCCGATTAGCTCCGTGTCATGATGTGCCAGCCTGGCCGGACATGAGTTCAGGCATCCCGGAGAGGGCTCTCCAACTGCAGCATCGCGTGATCGTTAGGCAGTTCCACTTCTGAGGGGGAGACTCTCCGTACCGAGAAGGCCGCCTAAAGCGGGCAGCGCAGATCAGGCGTCCAGAGCTGATTCTATAATTGACTATAAAAGCCTATAAAGCCCATCCTGAAGCAGCTGCGCTGGTTATATAACCCTTTAAATACAATCAGTTGTAGCGCGCATGTCCTAATTTTCCTTTATCTCTGCATGTCCCGAGCAATGGTTCGAAAAGTCGGCTTGCGAAGCCTCAACGACTCCGTCGCCCCCATACCTACCCATACCTAAGAGAGAACCTGGCGTTCAATCTATTCGCCTCGCTGGCCGAGTGTAGTGCGCGAGCTGATCCGCGAGCTCCAGCCAGGCTTACGCAGCTCCGGCGCGGGGCCACGTCCTTGTGGATTGAGCAGGCGAGGAACTCACACTGGCACATCCTGACCTCTTCGCATCAGATGGGGTGAAAAGGCAGGGGCGACTGGTAGGTTCTGCACAATGATTCCACTGTGCAATTACTGGGTTAATATACAGCTCTGTGCACGACTGACCTACCAGGAGGACTTGATGACCCCTTCGAATGGCATTGTGGAAATTAGAACGCTCGCCGAGCTGTTGTCCCTTTACGAGATCGCCTCGGACAGCACCCTGGCGAAGGATCAGTACCGAAACCCGCTTCGGCCCTACCGGCTGATTCAGCCCGAGGCTAGCTGTCAGTACCAGAAGAACGGGAAGCGCTGTTCTCAAATGCATCAGCACGGCTTCGTCGTCGAGCGGCACGACGACTCGAAGGTGCTGATAGGGAATTGCTGCGCCCTGAACCACCTGGGCCTGGATGACGAGCAGGTCAGGGGGGAACTCAAGAAGCTGAGTGCCACCGAGCGGCAGAACATCCGTCGGCATAAGGTCGAAACAATGCTCAAACAGCGGGAGAGCCTCATAGGCCGGGTTCGGGCTGCGAGCATCAAGTTCAGGGATTTGCAGAATAAAGCCGGTCTGATTCTCTCCACCCTGCCCACTGAAGTGGGTGGTGTCCTGCTCAATCGTTGGAAGCGGAATGCTTTGGAGGTTTCCTGGGAGTACCTGCTCATCAAGAAGGGGAAAGACGAAAAGGGGAAGCCGTATGAGGAGCGGAGCTGGTATCCGCATTCCTTCGGCAAGCTCAAAGGCTTGGGTCTATGGCTGCAACTGGATCAGCAGTTGTATCAGGAAACCCTGTTGTCCCTACGCCGACAACTGGACGCGATTCCCACCAAAGCGCGATTGAGCCAAGTGGCGCTGGAGTTGGCGGAGGCCACTCTCAAGCAGGTGACTACCCTGGATATCATCGAGCGCGAGTTGCAGGATCAACTCGAGCTGTTGGGCGATTTCCGTAAGCCGGCGAACCTACAGCTGGCGATCCAAGTCGTCAGCAACCACAAGATCCGGGCTGAAACGGTGAAGGCTGTGCATCAACTGATGGGTGAGCCCTGCAGCACGGCCCCCGAGAAATATGTTGCCGAAATTGAACTGGCGCTTAAGCAGAAGTATTCGGCGGGCGGCATTCGCATCGCCTCCTGATTCCACCGGTGTTTCATCGCTACTCCCTGGTTGGTCTTTGTGTTCATTAGCAAACAGGCCAGGGTGAGCAGCAACTCAGATACCAAACTGCGTGGAAACCCATTCTCGGACGGCAGACCGCGCGATGCGAAATGGCAGCTAGTCGTGCTGGGAAGCACCCAATATCTGAGGAATTGGCGTAGCGAGGGAGGAGGCAAGATAGGCTTGATGTGATCGGAGCTGCTATGTGGGCTTCATGATAAAAAAACAGCAGCTTACAGACCAAATGAGTGAATTTTCCCCTTATCTCGGCATGGCCCCAACAGACCCTGATCGTCAAACAGGACGAGTTGACCCAGCTGAACCGCGACAATGCGCGCCTGCTCGCCGAGGCGCGCCAGTTGCAAAAAGAGCAGCATGCGCAGCAACAGTTACTGGCGCAGAAGGCTCAGTCCTTGGAGGACGCCCAGAGTGCGTTAATCGGCGCTGAGCGCGCGAATGAAGCCCTGGAACAGCGCTGCGGCACATTGCAGGAGGAGGTGTTCCGACTGAGCGAAACCTCAGCGATCCAGGCGCAGCAAGTGCAGAGCCTACAGGAGCGCTTGGCCGAAGCCATCACACACCTGAAGCTACTCGGGCATACGCCGCTCACTAACAGCGGTAATGAAATAGGTACATGACCCAGCGTTTCTAGCGCGAAGGCCGCCCCCGGCAGGGATCAAACTGGCAGTCCATATTCAATCGCACGAATAGCCTGCCGCACCGCGCGCGTACCAAATCCGGTTACCAGTAGCTCGACCGGCCTCTCATTGGACAGCACGACATTCGGTGCCGTTAGCCAGTGGAGCGCACCTCCTAGATCCCCATCGTACAGCTCCAATAGCGCATCGAGGATCTCGATAAGACGACAGAACACCTCACCAGCCTGTATAGACATCACGGCACTGCCGGGGGACGCAGTGATCCACTGCGCGATCTGCGCTGGCGATCGCTCCAACTCGCTTGCCAAATCGGAGATCAACGACACCGGCAGGCCCGCCAGTACGGCGACGTGCAGATAGTAGTGGCCTCTCGGCAAATCCAGTTTTTCGCGGAGCCTTTCCATAACTGCCTCCAGGATAATTGGCCATTTGATAATGTCATCTTGGCCCCGAGTTTGCGCATGATGGTCTCGAACCATCCGCACCGTAGCTTCGAGAGAGAGCGAATGAACACTATCTGAAGGCTACTCGGCAGTGCGAGAGGGCTTTGGCAGTGACGCTTTGATCGGTGTTATTATTGAAACCTGCCCAAGAGCTTCCTCTCCCGGGTGCGTGTACCGGTGATGAAACTTGGTTTGAGGCGGTCTCGTTGAGGCCGCCTTTGTCGCTTCTGGGAGAGCCCCCAGTACTAAGCAGCCGTTATGCGTCGAAGCGCAAAGCCTCGACCAAAGCTGTTCGCAGGCCCTCTAACTCGGCATTTCTCCAATCTTATGAACTCGCGCTGGGTACGGACGGCGGGAATTATCTGCAATTATCTCGGCATAGATAATTGATCAATATTTAGCCGCCACTACTGAGCAGCGCCTCTCAAAGTTAATCCTTTAGATACAGCAGGTTACAGAACGAATGTCCTAATTTTTGCCTTATCTCGGCATGCCCCCGCCAGGTGCTGGAGCACCTGGTCGATCGACCATTGGCTGATCAGGCACAGGTCGATCGAACCCGGCGTGGGGTGCAAGGCCTTCGGCTCGAACTCGCGGCCGGCCTGGTGCAGGTTGAACTTCTGCTGGCCGAACAGCAGGGCGCTGCGGCCCTGGCCGAAGGTTTCGTGGCGCATGCCGAGCACGCGTTGATAGAAGTCGACCGTGCGTGCGATGTCGACAACGGTCAGCACCAGGTGATCCAGGCGCTCGATCATGTCAGTCCCTATCCAGCAAGTGGAAGCGTGGCAGCGAAAAGCGCCAGCGAATCGCCGCCAGGCGGATGAACAGCACGGTGAGCATGGCTATTCCGGTGTCGAGCCAGTGCGGGGTATCCAGTTCACGCAGACCGATAAACACCAGGGCACCGGCGATGCAGGCGGTGGCGTAAATTTCCTTCTGGAAGATCAGCGGAATTTCGTTGCAGATCACGTCGCGCATCACCCCGCCGGCGACGCCGGTCATCACCCCCATGATCACCGCGGTACTCAGCGGCACGTTGTGCTGCAATGCCACCTCGGTGCCGATCACGGTGAACACCGCCAGGCCGAAGGCATCTGCCAGCAACAGCCCTCTCTCGTGAATGGGCTGGGTCAGGCGTACCCAGACCACAGTACCGACGGCCGCCAGGGAGGCCATCAGGATGTAGGTATCGTCGCGGATCCAGCTGACCGGATGGTTGTCCAGAATCACATCGCGCAAGGTGCCGCCGCCCAGCGCGGTGATGATGGCGATCACCAGCACGCCGAACAGGTCCATGGATTTGCGCCCAGCCATCAGGGCGCCGGTAATGGCGAATACCGCCACACCGAACAGGTCGGCCAGGTAGAAAAGCTGTGCCATGTTGCCTTCAGGGGGTGATGGGGGCGCGCATGGTAACAAACTCCTCGGCGGCGGTCGGGTGGACGCCGATGGTCTCGTCGAAGATCCGCTTGGTCGCCCCGGCTTTCAGCGCCACGGCCAGGCCCTGGATGATTTCCCCGGCTTCCGGGCCGACCATATGGCAACCGAGCACGCGGTCACTGTCGGCATCCACCACCAGTTTCATCAGGGTGCGCTCCTGGCAGTCGGTGAGGGTCAGCTTCATCGGCCGGAAACGGCTCTCGTAGACCTTCACCTGGTGCCCGGCGGCTTTCGCCTGTTCTTCGCTGAGGCCGACGGTGCCAATATTTGGCAGGCTGAAGACCGCGGTCGGGATCGACTGGTAATCCACTGGGCGATATTCCTCGGGTTTGAACAGCCGCCGCGCCACTGCCATGCCCTCGGCCAGTGCGACCGGGGTCAGCTGTACCCGACCGATTACGTCGCCGATTGCCAGAATCGACGGCGCACTGGTCTGGAATTGTTCGTCGACCTTGATAAAGCCGCGCTCATCCAGCTCGACGCCAGTGTTCTCCAGGCCCAGGTTGTCCAGCATCGGCCGCCGCCCGGTGGCGTAGAACACACAATCGGTCGCCAGCCGGCGGCCGTCCTGCAAGATGGCGAGCAGGCTGCCGTCGGCCTGTTTGTCGATGCGTTCGATATCGCAATTGAACTGCAGGTCCAGTCCGCGTTTGCTCAGTTCATCGCGCAGGTGTGTGCGCACCGCGCCATCGAAACCGCGCAGGAACAGCTCGCGGCGGTACAGCAAGGAGGTTTCGGCGCCCAGGCCGTGGAAGATCGAGGCGAACTCCACCGCGATATAGCCGCCGCCGACCACCAGCACGCGCTTGGGTAGCTGTTCGAGAAAGAACGCCTCGTTCGAACCTATGGCATGTTCATGCCCCGGAATGTCCGGGATATGCGGCCAGCCGCCGGTGGCGAGGAGGATGTGCCTGGCACTGTAGCGCTGACCGCCGAACTCGACGCGGTGTTCGTCGAGCAGCCGCGCGTGGCCTTCGAGCAGGGTCACGCCGCTGCCCAGCAGCAGGTTGCGATAGATGCCGTTGAGGCGGGCGATTTCGCGATTCTTGTTGGCGATCAGCGTCGGCCAATCGAACCGCGCGTCGCCCAGCGACCAGCCGAAGCCCTGGGCCTGTTCGAAGTCCTCGGCGAAGTGCGCGCCATAGACCAGCAGCTTCTTCGGCACGCAGCCGACGTTCACGCAGGTGCCGCCCAGGTAACGGCTCTCGGCCACCGCCACGCGGGCACCGTAGCCCGCGGCAAAGCGCGCGGCACGTACGCCGCCGGAACCGGCGCCGATCACAAACAGGTCGAAGTCGTAGGTCATGCTCAGCCTCCTAAACAGGTCGCCAGCATAACCCAATCGCGACCAAAGCCTGTGCTCGGGCCTAAGCTTGAGAGGTCGCCAAGAGGAGAACGAGCATGCGCCCCACCCTCACCCATCTGGCCTTGCATGTCCCGGATCTGGATGCCTGCGTGGCCTTCTACACCGATTTCTGTGGCATGCGGGTGATCCACCAGCGTGCCGGCAAGGGTTCGCGCATCGTCTGGATGGCCGAACCCGGCAAAGAGCACAGCTTTATCTTCGTGATCATGCCCGGCGGCCAGGATCGCCAGCTGGCCTCGGACGATTACAGCCACTTCGGCTTCGCCGTGGCCAGCCGCGAGCAGGTCGATGCCATCGCCGCCAGGGCGCAGGCGGCGGGCTGCCTGATCTGGGCGCCACGCGACGAGCCCTACCCGGTCGGCTATTACTGCGGTCTGCGCGACCCGGCGGGCAACTACGTGGAGTTCAGCTACGGTCAGCCACTCGGTCCCGGCTCCGAGGCGATGTCGATCCCCTGAACACAAAAAAGCCACCCGAAGGTGACTTTGGCGCGACTCGCTTCAGTAAGCCTTGCCGGTTTTGTAGAAATGCTCGAAACAGAAGTTGGTGGCGTCGATATAGCCTTCCGCGCCGCCGCAGTCGAAACGCTGGCCCTTGAACTTGTAGGCCAGCACGCAGCCATCCTGGGCCTGTTTCATCAGCGCATCGGTGATCTGGATCTCACCGCCCTTGCCCGGCGGGGTGTTCTCGATGATCTCGAAGATATCCGGCGTGAGGATGTAACGGCCGATGATCGCCAGGTTCGACGGCGCATCTTCCGGCTTGGGCTTCTCGACCATGCTGTTCACCCGGTAGATGTCGTCGCGGATCATCTCGCCGGCAATCACCCCGTACTTGTGGGTCTCCTCCGGGGGTACTTCCTGGATCGCCACGATCGAGCAGCGGAACTGGTTGTACAGCTTGACCATCTGGGTCAGTACCGCGTCGCCATCGAGGTTCAGGCACAGGTCGTCGGCCAGGACCACGGCAAAGGGCTCGTCACCGATCAACGGACGCCCCGAGAGAATGGCATGGCCGAGGCCTTTCATTTCGATCTGGCGGGTGTAGGAGAAGGTGCATTCGTCGATCAGGCGGCGGATGCCGGTCAGATACTTCTCCTTGTCGGTGTCGCGGATCTGGTGCTCCAATTCGTAGCTGATGTCGAAGTGATCTTCCAGCGCGCGTTTGCCACGGCCGGTGACCATGGCGATTTCCGCCAGCCCGGCCTCGAGTGCCTCTTCGACGCCATACTGGATCAGCGGCTTGTTCACCACCGGCAGCATCTCCTTGGGCATGGACTTGGTCGCGGGTAGGAAGCGGGTGCCGTAACCGGCTGCCGGGAACAAGCATTTCTTGATCATGGGACTCCTTAACGGTTAGCAAATGCCCGCGCAGTCTATCAGGCCGCACTGACCATACAACGCCCAAGCGCCGGCCTACCGATGCCGCGATAGAGAAAACCCAGCGCGGCGAGCTGCTTGGCGTCGTAGATGTTGCGGCCGTCGAACAGCACAGGCATGCGCATCAGGCCGCGAATCCGGGCGAAATCCGGCTGACGGAATTGCTTCCACTCGGTCACCAGGACCAGGGTGTCGGCACCGTCTACGACGCTGTAGGGCGATTCGCTCAGGCGCAGTTGGCCGCTTGCCACGGCCTGGGCATAACGCGCAGCCACGCCGGCGGTGGCGACCGGGTCGCAAGCCTGCACCGTGGCACCGGCCGCCAGCAGCGCATCGAGCAGCACCAGACTCGGCGCCTCGCGCAGATCGTCGGTGCCCGGCTTGAACGCCAAGCCCCAGAGCGCCACCACCCGGCCTTGCAAATGACCATTGAAATGCTCGCGCAGGGCCTGGAACAGCAGGGTCTTCTGCAGCGCATTGCGTGCCTCCACGGCGCGCAGGATGCCGGGTTCGATGCCTTCCTGTTCGGCCGTGCGAATCAGCGCGCGGACGTCCTTGGGAAAGCAGGAACCACCATAGCCGCAGCCGGCATAGATGAAGTGGGTGCCGATGCGCTTGTCGCTACCGATGCCACGCCGCACCTCCTCGATGTCCACGTCCAGCCGAGCGCACAGTCCGGCCATCTCGTTGACGAAGGAGATCTTGGTGGCCAGGAAGGCATTGGCCGCGTACTTGCTGAACTCCGCCGCACGCAGGCCCATGCACAATAAGCGCTCATGGTTGCGCAGAAACGGCGCGTACAGCTGGCGCAGCACCTCGGCGCTAACCGCTTCATCACAGCCGATGATGACCCGATCCGGGCGCATGAAGTCGTCAACGGCCGAACCCTCCTTGAGAAACTCCGGGTTGCTGGCCACCACGATCCTGAAGCGCCTGCCGCGCTGCGCCAGGCGCCGGTTTATCCGCTCTGCGACCCGCTGGCCGGTGCCCACCGGCACGGTGGACTTATCCACCACGATACAGGCCTGTTCCAGGCTATCGCCCAGATCGTCGGCTACCGCCAGGACATGCGACAGATCTGCCGAACCGTCCTCCCCGCTCGGCGTGCCGACTGCGATAAAGACGACTTCCGCCAGGGCGATGCCTTCGGCAAGGTACTGGGTAAAACTCAACTGACCGCTGGCCAGGTGCGCCTTGAGCATCGGCTCCAGCCCCGGTTCGTAGATCGGCACTTCGCCGCGGGCCAGGCGGGCGACGCGCAACGGATCGCGCTCGACGCAGATCACCCGGTTACCCATCTCGGCAAAACACGCCGCCGACACCAGCCCCACATAGCCTGCTCCGATCACGCAGATTCGCATCGCCGCACCTCCAGATGAGTTGCAGCGATTGCAGCTAAAGCGGGTGGCAGGCGTATGACACAGGCGCGACAGTCGCGTGACAGGTATGCAGTGAGGGGAAGAGAGGGAGAGAATTTGCGGAAAGGATGGTGCCCGAAGCCGGAATCGAACCGGCACGAGGTTACCCTCGAGGGATTTTAAGTCCCTTGCGTCTACCGATTTCGCCATTCGGGCGGTAGAGCTAAAAAGCGTGGCCTGGACTATATACAGCCCTTGCGCGGCTCGCAAGGTTTCCAATCTTCAATAAAAAAGCCTCGTAAATCATTGATCTACGAGGCTTTCTAATTGGAGGCTGAGGTCGGAATCGAACCGGCGTTCACGGATTTGCAATCCGGTGCATAACCACTCTGCTACTCAGCCTTGAAACTAAACGGGCCGTTCTAAACGGCCCGTTGAAACTGGAGCGGGAAACGAGACTCGAACTCGCGACCCCGACCTTGGCAAGGTCGTGCTCTACCAACTGAGCTATTCCCGCTTGTCGTGATGACGGGCGCCATTCTATAGCTTCGAAGCGCCCAGTCAACCCCTTGATTCAAAAAAGTTTATTTCTTTTCGGCGGTGGTGCTGAGATGCGGCCAGGCGGCCAGCAGGTACTGCAGCATCGACCACAGGGTCAGCACCGCGGCGATGATCAGCAGCACATAGCCGAGCAACACCCAGAAGGTGAACATAGGTGGATTGGCCAGCAGCATGATCAGCGCGACCATCTGCGCCGCGGTCTTCCATTTGGCCAGGTTGGACACGGCAACGTGGGCCCGCGCGCCCAACTCGGCCATCCATTCGCGCAGGGCCGAAACGACGATCTCGCGACCGATGATGATCGCCGCCGGCAAGGTCAGCCACAGATTGGCATGCTCGGCCACCAGCAGCACCAGGGCGACCGCCACCATCAGCTTGTCGGCGACCGGATCGAGAAAGGCGCCGAACGGCGTGCTCTGCTCCCAGCGCCGCGCCAGATAGCCATCCAGCCAGTCGGTGACGGCGGCAATGGCGAACACCGCACTGGCGGCCCAGTAACTCCAGCTGAACGGCAGATAGAACAGCAGGATGAAGATCGGAATCAGCAGGACGCGGAGCACGGTAAGCAGGTTGGGGATATTCATCGGCACAACTGGGCTGCGAGGTGAGCCGGCATTCTACTCGCTGTGCAATGCCGCATAAATCAGCTCGGCAAGCTTTTTACTGATGCCGGGCGCCTTGGCGATCTCCTCGACGCTGGCGCGCGACAGTTCTTGCAGGCCGCCGAAGTGGTTGAGCAGTTCGCGCCGACGCTTCGGCCCCACGCCCGCCACCTCTTCCAGGCTGGAAGTGCGGCGAGCCTTGCCACGGCGGGCGCGGTGTCCGGTGATGGCGAAACGGTGCGATTCGTCGCGAATCTGCTGGATCAGGTGCAGCGCCGGCGAGTTGCCCGGCAGGGTGAACTCGTGGGCGGCGTCGTTGAGGTAGAGGGTTTCCAGCCCAGGCTTGCGCGTCGCGCCCTTGGCCACGCCGAGCAGGATCAACTCGGGCACCGCCAACTCCTCGAGTACCTCGCGGGCCATGGCCAGCTGCCCCTTGCCACCATCGACCAGCAGAATATCCGGTAGCTTGCCCTCGCCGTCCTTGACCTTGCTGAAGCGCCGGGTCAGCGCCTGGTGCATGGCGGCGTAGTCATCGCCGGCGGTGACGCCTTCGATGTTGTAGCGCCGGTAATCGGACTTCAGCGGGCCTTCCGGGCCGAACACCACGCAGGACGCCACCGTCGCCTCGCCGCTGGAATGGCTGATGTCGAAGCACTCCAGGCGCTGCGGCACCTCGTCCATGTCCAGCGCCTCGGCCAGCGCTTCGAAGCGCGCGGCCACATGTTGGCGGTTGGCCAGGCGCGCGCCGAGCGCCTGCTCGGCATTGGTCACCGCCAACTGCTGCCAGCGCGCCCGGGTACCGCGCACACGGTAGCTGATGCCCAGCTCGCGACCGCGCGATTCGGCGATGGCAGCGATCAGGGTGGGGAAGTCTTCGTGCTGCACATTGACGATCAGCTCGCCCGGCAGGTCGCGCTCCCGGTTGCCCAGGTAATACTGGGCGAGGAAGGCCAACAGGACCTCGCTACCCTCCTCCTCGATCGCCACCTGCGGGAAGAAGTTCTTGCTGCCGAGCACCCGGCCGCCGCGCACGCTGATCAGGTGCACGCAGGCGCCGCCCGGGTTGACGATGGCGGCGACCACGTCCACATCGCCACTGCCGCCCTCCATGCTCTGCTGATCCTGCACCCGGCGCAGCAGGGCTACCTGATCGCGCAGTTCGGCGGCGCGCTCGAAATCCAGCTCCGCTGCGGCCTTCTGCATGCCGCCGGACAGTTCATCGTTCAAGGCATTGCTGCGCCCCTCGAGGAACATCACCGAGTGGCGCACGTCCTCGGCATATTCCGCCGGGTCGACCAGACCGACGCACGGCCCCTTGCAGCGTTTGATCTGGTATTGCAGGCAGGGCCGCGTGCGGTTCTTGAAGTAGCTGTCCTCGCACTGGCGCACCAGGAAGGTTTTCTGCAGCAGGCCGAGGCTCTCGCGGATCGCCCCGGCGCTGGGGTAAGGGCCGAAGTAGCGGCCCTTCTGTTTCTTCGCCCCGCGATGGATACCGAGGCGCGGAAACTCGCCGTCGGAGAGAAACACGTAGGGGTAGGATTTGTCGTCGCGCAACAGGATGTTGTACGGCGGCCGCCACTCCTTGATCAGCGTCTGCTCGAGCAGCAGCGCCTCGGTCTCGTTGGCGGTGATGATGGTTTCGACCTGGACGATCTTGCCGACCAGCGCCGCGGTCTTCGGCGCCAGGCCGCTCTTGCGGAAGTAGCTGGCGAGACGCTTCTTCAGGTTCTTCGCCTTGCCGACGTAGAGCAGCTTGGCGCCCGCATCGAACATGCGGTAGACGCCGGGGCGGCTGCTGCAGGTGGCAAGAAATGCACTGGGATCGAACGGGGCGCTCATTTCAACTGCTGGCATCGACCATGCCGTGCCGCACGGCCAACAGGGCCAGCTCCACGTCGCTGGTGATCGACAACTTCTCGAAGATCCGATAGCGGTAAGTGTTGACGGTTTTCGGCGACAGGCAAAGCTTGTCGGAGATGCTCTGCACCTTCTGGCAACCGGCGATCATCAGGGCGATCTGGATCTCGCGCTCGGACAGTAGATCGAACGGCGAGTTGTTGCTCTGCGGCTGAAAGGATTTCAACGCCAACTGCTGGGCGATTTGCGGGCTGATATAACGCTGCCCGGCGAACACCAGGCGGATCGCCTGCACCATCTCCTCCAGCGCGGCGCCCTTGGTCAGATAGCCGGCTGCGCCAGCTTGCAGCAAGCGCGTGGGGAACGGGTCTTCTTCGCAGGCGGTGACGGCGACGACCTTCAGATCGGGATGGCTGCGGATCAGCTTGCGCGTCGCCTCCAGGCCACCGATGCCGGGCATCTTGACGTCCATCAGGACGACGTCCGGCTTCAGTTCGCGGGCCTTCTTCAGCGATTCCTCGCCCGACTCGGCTTGACCTACGACATGCAGCCCGTCGATGTCGGCGAGCATGCGCGTGATGCCTGTTCGAACCAGATCGTGGTCATCGACCACTAGCACCCTAATCAAGCGGACTCCTCGTTGCGCATCCGAAAACTGCAGTCTTATGGGGGTCTTTATTTGCCGCCGCTCACCTTATCAAAAAGAGTGAGACAGACCTAGCTTGAGCTTGGCGCATGCCAGTCAAATAGCAAACGTCAGAAAGTTGTTTTCCTGGGTAGGGCGTTCTCGACCTCAAAGCATTTGAAGACAGAGAAAAACCGTCAGAGCATCCAATCTGCAGAGTATTGGCCAGCGATGTGGCCGGTCATGGCAGGTCAAATAGGCACCCAGCCACCTGCTGACCGGCCGCGACTCGAGCCGGCGAAGCGCAGTCCCAGGAGATTATTCGATCGATACGAAGGGGAGTACAGAGAGATGGCGGAAGCGGTGAGATTCGAACTCACGGAAGAGTTTCCCCTTCGACGGTTTTCAAGACCGTTGCATTCAACCGCTCTGCCACGCTTCCGGCGTAAGGCGGGCGGCAATCTTACCGGAACGCAACACGCTGTCAAACTCTCCGGGTTGGCACGCGCCAAGGCTCTGTTATGATCCTTCTCGACCCTGGTCACGGAACCATTAGCCTCTACAGGAGTGTCGCCATGCCCGAACACGATTACGCGCTCAGCCATGCGCAGGTCGAGCAGCTAGAAGTCAGCCGCGTCCTGCGCAACACCTACGGCCTGCTGGCCATCACCTTGGCCTTTAGCGGCTTGGTGGCCTTTCTGGCGCAGCGCGCCAACGTGCCCTACCCGAACTTCTTCGTGGTGCTGATCGGCTTCTACGGACTGTTCTTCCTCACTGCCAAGCTGCGCAACTCGCCCTGGGGCCTGGTGTCGACGCTGGCGCTGACCGGCTTCATGGGCTACACGCTCGGGCCGATCCTCAATCGTTACCTGGGCATGGCCAATGGCGCGGAAGTGGTCAGTTCGGCATTCGCCATGACTGCTCTGGTGTTCTGTGGCCTGTCTGCCTATGTGCTGACCACGCGCAAGGACATGAGCTTCCTCAGCGGCTTCATCACCGCCGGGTTCTTCGTCCTGCTCGGTGCGATGCTGGTGAGTATTTTCTTCCAGATCAGCGGCCTGCAGTTGGCGATCAGCGCCGGCTTCGTGCTGTTCTCCTCGGTCTGCATCCTGTTCCAGACCAGTGCGATCATCCACGGCGGCGAGCGCAACTACATCATGGCGACCATCAGCCTGTATGTGTCGATCTACAACCTGTTCGTCAGCCTGCTGCAACTGTTCGGCCTGATGGGCGGCGACGACTGATCGCTGCGACACCCCGGAAAAGCCCGCTTCGGCGGGCTTTTTCATGTTCGTGACGAGCATCTTGCACGCTCAGGCTTTATCATTCCGCCAGGTTTCCTTGCCGGGTTGTCCATGAAATTCGTCATCGCCCTCTTTTCCGCACCGCATGCCCCCTCCTCTCGCCGCGCGCTGCGTTTCGCCCAGGCGGCGCTGGCGGGCGGGCATGAGATCGTGCGGCTGTTCTTCTATCAGGACGGTGTGCACAGCGCCTCGAGCGCCGTGGTCAGCGCCCAGGATGAGCTGGATCTGTCCGCCGAGTGGCGCACCTTCGTTCAGGAGCAGCACCTGGATGGCGTGGTGTGCATCGCCGCCGCCTTGCGCCGCGGGGTGCTGAATGCGGAGGAAGCGCAGCGTTATGGTCGAACGGCTGCCAACCTGACTGCACCCTGGGAGCTTTCCGGGCTGGGCCAGCTGCATGAGGCGACGCAGATGGCCGATCGCCTGCTGTGCTTCGGAGGGCCTTGAGATGAGCAAGTCCTTGTTGATCGTCAGCCGCCAGCCCCCCTGGTCCGGCCCGAGTGCGCGCGAGGCGCTGGATATCGCCCTGGCCGGCGGTGCCTTCGACTTGCCGATCGGCATGCTGTTTCTCGATGACGGGGTGCTGCAGCTGGTTGGCTCGCAACAGCCCGGCACCCTGCAGCAGAAGGACCTGAGCGCGAATTTACAAGCACTGCCGCTGTTCGGCGTCGAGGCGCTGTACGCCTCGACGCGCAGCCTGCAGGAACGCGGCCTGGATGGCCAGGCGCTGGCCCTTGCCATCGAGACGCTGGATGACGCCGCACTCACCGCACTCATTGACCGCTACGACCAGGTAATTACCCTCTGATGGCCACTTTGCATGTGCTTTCCCACTCGCCATTCAGCGACAGCCGCTTGAGCAGTTGCCTGCGCCTGCTCGGCAGCGGCGACGGCCTACTGCTCAGCGGCGATGCCGTCTATGCCCTGCAACGCGGTACCGCGCAGCGCCAGGCCCTGGACCTGATGCCGGCGAACATTGGCCTGTTCGCCCTGGAGGAAGACCTCTGCGCACGCGCCATCGACGCCCCACCGCGGGTGCAGGTGGTCGACTACCCCGGCTTTGTCGAACTCAGCTGTCGTTTCGGCAAGGTCAACAGCTGGCTATGAATCAGTTGATCGTCGACGGCCGTCGCATCGCCCTGGACAAGGACGGCTACCTGCTGAACCTGGACGATTGGTCCGAGACCGTGGCCGAAGCCCTGGCGCAACGCGAGGAACTGCGCCTGAGCCGCGAACACTGGGAGGTGCTGCAACTATTGCGTGGGTTCTACCAGGAGTTCCAGCTATCGCCGGCCAATCGCCCGTTGATCAAATACGCTACCCTCAAGCTGGGCCCGGAAAAAGGCAACAGCCTGCACCTCAACCTCCTGTTCAAAGGCGCTCCCGCCAAACTCGCCGCCAAGCTGGCGGGCCTGCCCAAACCGACGAATTGCCTATGAACCTCGTTACCCCGCCGGAACACCCTTTCGCTCAATTCGTGCGCATCCTCGGCAAAGGCAAGCGCGGCGCGCGCAACCTGACCCGTGAAGAAGCGCGCGAAGCCATGGGCATGCTGCTCGACGGCAAGGTCGAAGACACCCAGCTCGGCGCCTTCCTGATGTTGCTGCGGCATAAAGAGGAAAGCGCCGAGGAGATGGCCGGCTTTGCCGCGGCGGTGCGCGAGCGCTTACAGGCACCGCCAATAGCGGTCGACCTGGATTGGCCCAGCTATGCCGGCAAGAAGCGCCACCTGCCGTGGTTCCTGCTCGCGGCCAAGGCCTTGGCGCAGAGTGGTGTGCGCATCTTGCTGCACGGCGGCGGTGCGCACACCGCCGGACGCCTGTACAGCGAGCAAGTACTCGACCTCCTGGGCATTCCAGTCTGCCGTAACTGGGCCGAGGTCGAGCAGGCGCTGCAACGGCAGCAGTTGGCGTTCATCCCGCTGGGCGACTGGATGCCGCAACTGCAACGGATGATCGATCTGCGCAATACCCTCGGCCTGCGTTCGCCGATCCACTCGCTGGCGCGGATCCTCAATCCGTTGTCGGCCCGTTGCGGCCTGCAGAGCATCTTCCACCCCGGCTACCAGGCGGTGCATCGCGAGGCCAGCCGCTTGCTCGGCGACACTGCGCTGGTGATCAAGGGCGAAGGCGGCGAGATCGAAATCAACCCGGACGCCACCAGCCACCTCTACGGCACGGCCCGCGGCGAGACCTGGGATGAAGACTGGCCGCCCCTGTCGCCGCAACGCCATGTCAAGCCCGAGTCGCTGGAACCCACGCACCTGCAGGCGTTCTGGCGCGGCGAGGCCGAGGACGCTTACGCCCGGCTCGCGGTACTGAGCAGCATGGCCCTGGCGTTACGCGGGCTGGGTATGCCGCGCGAAGAGGCATTCGACCAGGCGCAGCAGCGTTGGGCTGCGCGGAAAATATCGAAATAGTTGATGCTTGAAGGCAGGCTTTTGCGCCATTCAATCAAACCAACCCCGCTAGACTGGTCCTCAACGCATTGATGCCGAGGAGCCAGGCAATGGGCTTGCTGATCGAGGGGCGCTGGCATGACCAGTGGTACGACACCGCCGAAGGCGGACGCTTCGAGCGCGAGGCCGCGCAAAGGCGTAACTGGATAACCATCGACGGCACCCCCGGGCCGAGCGGCGAAGGGGGTTTCCAGGCGCAGTCCGGGCGCTATCACCTATACGTTTCCCTCGCCTGTCCCTGGGCTCATCGCACCTTGATCCTGCGCGCGCTGAAAGATTTGCAGGGCCTGATCGATGTCTCGGTGGTCAGCTGGCTGATGCGCGAGGATGGCTGGACCTTCGACCCGCGTTACGGTTCCACGGGCGACGCCCTCGACCACCTCGACTACCTGCGCCAGCGCTACATCGCCGATGCCTCCCGCTACAGTGGACGGGTGACGGTGCCACTGCTGTGGGACAAGCAGCGACGGCGGATCGTCAACAACGAGTCGGCGGA
This sequence comes from Pseudomonas benzenivorans, assembly GCF_900100495.1. Lineage (GTDB taxonomy): Bacteria > Pseudomonadota > Gammaproteobacteria > Pseudomonadales > Pseudomonadaceae > Aquipseudomonas > Aquipseudomonas benzenivorans. Next base: position 370,610 of record NZ_FNCT01000001.1, on the reverse strand, counting down.
AATCATCCGCATGTTCAACAAGGCCTTCGATGGCTTGACCGGCAACCGTCTGGATTTCTACCCGCAAGCGCTGCGCGGCGAGATCGACGCGCTCAACCAGCGCATCTACCCGGCGGTGAACAACGGCGTGTACCGCGCCGGTTTCGCCACCAGCCAGCAGGCTTATGACGAGGCGTTCGCCGAGCTGTTCAACGAATTGGACAGGCTGGACGCGTTGCTCGGCGAGCGCCGCTACCTGGCCGGCGAATACCTCACGGAAGCCGACTGGCGCCTGTTTACCACGCTGATTCGCTTCGATGCCGTGTATCACGGGCACTTCAAGTGCAACCTGCGGCGCATCGAGGACTATCCGAACCTGTCCAACTGGCTGCGCGAGCTATACCAGTGGCCGGGCGTGGCGGCTACGGTGGATTTCGCGCACATCAAAGGCCACTACTACGCCAGCCACCGCACCATCAACCCGACCAGCATCGTGCCGCGGGGACCGGCACTGGACTTCACCCGCAGCCATGATCGCGAGCGCTTGCCGGGTAAGGGGATCTGCCAAAGACCCTAGCCGTAGGAGCGGGCCATGCCCGCGATCCGCGATCTAGGGCGGCAACGCAATTTCGCGGCCATGGAACTGGGCGTCGCCGCCGTTCCTACAGGTGCGGAGCAGGCTGGCGCTCCGGCTCAGACTCGGGCTTGCGCACCCTCGAACCAGGCGAGCTTGTCGCGCAGTTGCACCACCTCGCCGACTATCACCAGGGTCGGCGCGTGCACTTGATGCCGGGCGACCAATTCCGGCAGATCCGCCAGGGTTCCGGTGAACACCCGCTGATTGCGTGTGGTGCCTTGTTGGATCAGCGCCGCAGGCGTACTGGCAGCACGGCCGTGGGCGATCAACTGCTGGCAGATCATCGGCAAGCCGACCAGCCCCATATAGAGCACCAGGGTCTGGCTAGGCGCCGCGAGTTCAGCCCAGGGTAGATCGCAGCTGCCGTCCTTGAGGTGGCCGGTGACGAAGCGCACCGATTGGGCATAATCGCGATGGGTCAGCGGAATGCCGGCATAGGCCGCGCAGCCCGATGCCGCGGTGATGCCGGGCACGACCTGGAAGGGAATGCCATGGGCGGCCAGCTCTTCGATTTCCTCGCCGCCACGGCCGAAGATGAAGGGATCGCCGCCCTTCAAGCGCAGGACCCGCTTACCCTCCTTGGCCAGGCTGACCAGGCGCTGATTGATTTCTTCCTGCGGCAGCGCATGCGCGGCACGTTGCTTGCCGACATAGATGCGCTCGGCATCGCGGCGGCACAGTTCGATGATCGCCGGCGCCACCAGGCGGTCGTAGAGCACCACGTCGGCCTGCTGCATCAAGCGCAGGGCGCGAAAGGTCAGCAGATCCGGATCGCCCGGACCGGCGCCGACCAGGTACACCTCGCCCAGGGCTTGTGACGCCGCGCCGGCGATTTTTTCCGCAAGCAGGCGCTCGCCTTCCTGCAGCTTGCCGGCGAACACGCTCTCCGCGACCTGGCCCTGAAACACATCCTCCCAGAACACCCGGCGCTGCTGGACGTCGGGAAGCAGGCTCTTGACCCGGGCACGGAACCTCTTCGCCAGCCCGGCGAGCTGCCCGTAAGTCGCCGGAATCCAGGTCTCGATCTTGGCGCGAATCAATCGGGCCAATACCGGCGCATCGCCACCACTGCTGACCGCGACTATCAATGGCGAGCGATCGACGATGGCCGGGAAAATCACACTGCACAATTTCGGCGCGTCGACCACATTGACCGGCAGGCCGAGCGCTTGGGCCTGTGCGGATATCCGTGCATTCAGCGGTTCGTCGTCGGTGGCGGCGATGACCAGCACGACGCCATCCAGGTCGGTGCTCTGGTAACCACGCAGCAGCAACTGGTTGGTACCTAGCCCGGCCAGCTCACGCAGTTCGTCACGCACGTCGGGCGCCACGACCCGCAGTATCGCGCCGGCATCGGCCAGCAGACGCGCCTTGCGCAGGGCTACTTCACCGCCGCCGACCACCAGCACCCGGCGGTCTTGCAGCTTGTGGAACAGGGGGAGGAAGTCCATGGCGGATACCTTTTTGACGAAGGACACGCGGCGCTTCCCTGCCCCTCTCTCCGTTGTGGACAGGCAGGGAAGCCCGCACAGCCGGGCGGGGCCGGGCTCCACGGCTGTGCGTACCGGTGGGCTAAAGCGGATCGCCGCCCGGCCCACCCTACCCGAGCAACTTAACCGATGACCGCGATGCCGCCCATATAGGGTTTGAGCACGTCCGGCACACGAATGCTGCCGTCGGCCTCTTGATAGTTCTCCAGTACCGCCACCAGCGTACGCCCCACCGCCAGCCCGGAGCCGTTCAGGGTGTGCAGCAGCTCGGGCTTGCCGGTCTCCGGGTTACGGAAGCGCGCTTGCATGCGCCGCGCCTGGAAGTCGCCACAGTTGGAGCAGGAGGAGATTTCCCGGTATTTGTCCTGGCTCGGCACCCAGACTTCCAGGTCGTAGGTCTTGGTCGCGCCGAAGCCCATGTCGCCGGTACACAATGCCAGCACCCGGTACGGCAGCTCGAGCAGCTGCAGGACCTTCTCGGCGTTGCCGGTTAGCTCCTCCAGGGCCTGGTAGGAGGTGCTCGGCTCGACGATCCGCACCATCTCGACCTTGTCGAACTGGTGCTGGCGAATCATGCCGCGGGTGTCGCGGCCAGAGGCACCGGCTTCGCTGCGGAAGCACGGGGTGTGCGCGACGAGCTTCAAGGGCAGCTGCCTGGCATCGAGAATCTCGCCCGCGACTATGTTGGTCAGCGACACTTCGGCGGTCGGGATCAGATACAGGTCGGCGTCGTTCTCGCGGCCGATCTTGAACAGGTCTTCCTCGAACTTCGGCAACTGGCCGGTGCCCTGCAAGGCCGGCGCTTGCACCAGGTATGGGGTGTAGACCTCTTCATAGCCGTGTTCGCGGGTGTGCAGGTCGATCATGAATTGCGCCAGGGCGCGGTGCAGTCGCGCGATCGGGCCCCGCAGCAAGGCAAAGCGCGCGCCGGACAACTTGGCGGCGGTCTCGAAGTCCAGCCAGCCGTGCTGCTCGCCCAGGCTGACGTGGTCCTTGATCTCGAAGTCGAAGGCCTTCGGCGTGCCCCAGCGGCGCACCTCGACGTTGTGATCTTCATCATCACCAACCGGCACCGACTCGTGCGGCAGGTTGGGAATATTCAACATCAGGTTGTCCAGCTCGAGCTGAATGGCATCCAGTTCGCGCTTGCCCGCCTCCAGTTCGCTGCCCATGCGATCGACATCCGCCAATAATGGAGCGATGTCCTCGCCGCGCTGCTTGGCCTGGCCGATGGCCTTCGAGCGGCTGTTGCGCTCCGCCTGGAGCTGTTCGGTGCGGGTCTGCACGGCCTTGCGCTGGGCTTCCAGCGCTTCGAAGCGGGTCACATCCAGTTGAAAACCGCGGGTCGCGAGGCGTGCAGCCACTTCCTCAAGCTGGGTGCGGACGAGTTTGGAGTCGAGCATGGTGTAGTTCCCAGAGAATCGAATGAACGGCGACGATCAAGCCGGCCACAGAGCTGCGCAGTTTACGGGCTTCGCGCGGGCAAGCCGAGCCCTTTTGCCATGAAATACAATCCGCACTTGCATTTAATGGCATAAGGCTTTTTCCTTGTGTCCTCTTTCCAATGCTTGCGACCCTGGAAACACCGTGCTCAAGACCATCCTCGTCATCGCCTTGGGTGCCGCTACCGGCGGCGTGCTGCGCTGGTTTATCGGCCTCAGGCTGAACAGCCTGTTTCCTTCGATCCCTCCCGGCACGCTGCTGGCCAACCTGATCGGCGGCTATATCATCGGCGTCGCCATTGCCTACTTTGCCAGTGCGCCGAACATCGCACCGGAGTGGCGTCTGCTGGTCATCACCGGCTTCTGTGGCGGCCTTACCACCTTCTCGACCTTCTCCGCGGAAACCCTGATACTGATTCAACAAGGTCGACTCGGCATCGCCGCGGGCGCCATCGCATTGCATGTGAGTGGCTCGCTGCTGATGACCTTCGCCGGCCTGCTCAGCTGGCAATGGCTGACCCGTTGACGGAGGCGCGTTCAATGAATGGCTACCTGTTGACCTTCTTCACCCAGCAGGATCGCAAGCATGCCGGCAAGCCGCTGGCGGACTGGCTGATCCAGCTGGCCAGGGAGCTGGGGCTGCGCGGCGCCACTCTGCTGCCGGGCACTGAAGGCTATGGCCACGCCGGCCGGGTGCATTCGGCGCACTTCTTCGAACTGGCCGACCAACCCTTGGAAGTGCAACTGGCGGTGACCGAAGAGGAGTCGGAGCGACTGTTCGAGCGCCTGCATAGCGAGGGCGTGCGGATCTTCTACGTCAAGGCGCCGATCGAATTCGGCACCCTCGGCGTCGACCGCTGATCAGGGCCGACGCCGGCGCGCGCTCTGTCGATCCCGTTCGCTCAGGCGCTCCAGCTTCTCGCGGATCTTCAGCTCCAAGCCACGCGGCACCGGCTGATAGTACTGGCGCGGCGGCAACTGTTCGGGGAAGTAATCTTCGCCGGCGGCGTAGGCCTCCGGCTCGTCGTGGGCGTAGCGGTACTCGTCGCCGTAGCCCAGCTCTTTCATCAGCTTGGTCGGGGCATTGCGCAGGTGCAGCGGCACCTCCAGCGAGCCGTTTTCCGCGGCGTCGCGCATGGCGGCCTTGAAGGCGTTGTACACCGCATTGCTCTTCGGCGCGCAAGCCAGGTAGACGATGGCCTGGGCCACTGCCAACTCACCCTCGGGGCTACCCAGGCGCTCTTGCACGTCCCAGGCCGAAAGACACAGGCTCAGCGCACGCGGATCGGCATTGCCGATGTCCTCGCTGGCCATGCGCACCACCCGCCGGGCGATGTACAGCGGATCGCAGCCGCCGTCGAGCATGCGTGCGAACCAGTACAGCGCACCGTCCGGGCTGGAACCGCGCACCGATTTGTGCAGCGCGGAAATCTGGTCGTAGAAGGCCTCGCCGCCCTTGTCGAAGCGCCGACGGCTGTCGCCGAGCAGGTCCTGCAGCAGTTCGACGCTGATTTCGCCGCCGTCCTCGGCCAGGTCCGCGGCATTCTCCAGGAAATTCAGCAGGCGCCGGCCATCGCCATCGGCGGCGGCGAGGAGGATCTTGAAGCTATCTTCCGGCAGGCGTAGTTGGCGCTCGGCCAGGCCCTTGGGATCACTCAGGGCGCGCGTCACCAGCTTACGTAGCGCCGCCTCGTCCAGGCTCTTGAGCACATAGACGCGGGCGCGCGAGAGCAGCGCGTTGTTCAGCTCGAACGACGGGTTCTCGGTGGTGGCACCGATGAAGATCAGCGTGCCGTCCTCCACATAAGGCAAGAAGGCATCCTGTTGCGACTTGTTGAAGCGATGCACCTCGTCGACGAACAGGATGGTCCGCCGACCGTACTGCGCAGCGTGCTGCTGCGCGACCTCCACCGCCTGGCGGATTTCCTTGACCCCGGAGAGCACCGCGGAAATCGTCTCGAAGTGGGCATCGGTGACTTGGGCCAGCAGGCGTGCCAGGGTGGTCTTGCCGACGCCCGGCGGCCCCCAGAAGATCATCGAGTGCAGCGCGCCCTGCTCCAGCGCCTCGCGCAACGGCTTGCCGCGCGCCAGCAGATGCTCCTGGCCGACGTACTCGTCCAGGCTGGCGGCGCGCAAGCGGGCGGCCAGGGGTTGGGCGACGGGAGCGTTGCGGAACAGGTCCATCGCTTACTCTTGAACTCTCTATTCTTGAATCACGTCTGCGCCTTCGGGAATGTCGAAGCTGAACTGCCCGTCATCCAGGGCTTCGTTCATCTTCACATTGAGGAACAGGATATTGGTGCGCTGGCCGATGCTGTCGATCAGTTGCATGTCGTTCAGCATGCCGCTGCGGAACGACAGACGCAAACTGTCGAACAGACTGTCCTTGGACTTCGGCTTGAGGATGAAGTCGACCACACTGCCGCCTTCCTTGTAGCTGATCTCGAAGTTCTCGCTGATCTTCGACACGTCGCCGGACAACAACAGCGCCGGGGTGTGGGTCAGACGCTGGTCGAGAGCCTGAATGGTGACCTGCTCCAGATCCGGGTCGTACAGCCAGACCTTCTCGCCATTGGAGACCAGCAACTGCTCCATCGGCGCATCGGTATGCCAGCGGAACAGCCCCGGCCGCTTCAGCGCCAGTTGGCCGGCGCTTTCCTGCAACTGCGTGCCACTGCCATCCAGGGTCAACTGGGAGAAGCGCGCGGTGATGGTCTGCGCCTGGTTGAGCAACTGGGTCAGGCGCTGCACGGCCGCCTCGTCGTCTGCCAGGGCGCAAAGGCTAGAAAAACTCAGGACTGCCAACAACAACATGCGAATCAGGCGCATGGAACTCCTCATTAAATCCGTTTCTAGTCGCGAGTCGGCCCCGGCGCAATCACTTCGCGCGAGCCATTGGTGTTCATCGAGGTCACCACGCCGGCCATTTCCATGGCTTCGATCATGCGCGCGGCGCGGTTGTAGCCGATCTTCAGCTTGCGCTGCACGGCGGAAATCGATGCGCGGCGGCTTTCGGTGACGAAACGCACGGCCTCGTCGTACAGCGGATCTTCCTCGCTACCTTCGCCGCCGCCCTCACCGCCGCCACCATCGAAGCCGCTGCCGGATTCCTCGACACCGGCCAGGATGTCCTCGATATAGTCCGGCGCGCCGCGCAACTTCCAGGCCTCGACCACACGGTGCACTTCATCGTCGGAGACGAAGGCGCCATGGACCCGGATCGGCAGACCGGTGCCCGGCGGCAGGTAGAGCATGTCGCCATGGCCGAGCAGTTGCTCCGCCCCACCCTGGTCGAGAATGGTCCGCGAATCGATCTTGCTCGACACCTGGAAGGCCATGCGGGTCGGGATGTTGGCCTTGATCAGGCCGGTAATCACATCCACCGAGGGCCGCTGGGTGGCGAGAATCAGGTGGATACCCGCGGCCCGCGCCTTCTGAGCGATGCGTGCGATCAGCTCCTCGACCTTCTTGCCGACGATCATCATCATGTCGGCGAATTCGTCGACGATAACGATGATCGTCGGCAGGGATTTCAGCAGCGGCGCTTCGTCTTCCATGCTCTGACGCTTGTAGAGCGGGTCGCTCAACGGCGTACCGGCCTCGATGGCGTCCTTCACCTTGCGGTTGAAGCCGCCCAGGTTGCGCACGCCCATTGCCGCCATCAGTTTGTAGCGGCGCTCCATCTCGGCGACGCTCCAGCGCAGGGCGTTGGCCGCCTCCTTCATGTCGGTGACCACCGGGCAGAGCAGGTGCGGGATTCCCTCATAGATCGACAGTTCGAGCATTTTCGGGTCGATCATGATCATCCGCGCCTCTTCCGGCGTGGACTTGAACAGGATCGACAGGATCATCGCGTTGACCCCCACCGACTTACCTGAGCCGGTGGTGCCGGCGACCAGCAGGTGCGGCATCTTCGCAAGGTCGGTGATCACCGGTTTGCCGCCGATGTCGTGCCCCAGCGCCAGGGTGGCCGGCGACTTGGCGTCGTCGTACTCGCTCGAAGACAGCACCTCGGAGAAACGCACGATCTGCCGGTCTTCGTTGGGAATCTCGATGCCGACGGTGGTCTTGCCCGGGATCACCTCCACCACCCGTACGCTGATCACCGCCAGCGAGCGCGCCAAGTCCTTGGCCAGGTTGGAAATGCGACTGACCTTGACACCCGGTGCCGGCTGGATCTCGAAGCGGGTAATCACCGGCCCCGGATGCACCGACTCGACGATGACCTCGACGCCGAATTCCTTGAGCTTGATCTCCAGCAGGCGCGACATGGCCTCCAGGGATTCCGGAGAGTATTTCTTCTGCTTCTTCTCCGCCACGTCGAGGATGGAAATCGGCGGCAGCGTGCCTTCCACGGCGCTATCGACGAACAGCGGGGTCTGTTTCTCTTTCAGTACGCGCTTGCTCGGCTCGGCGACTTTGGGGGCGGCTGGCGGGGTAATGACTGGTGCAGGCCGGCTCTCGCGCGCGCTCATATGCTTGCTCAGGGCCTCCTCGCGCTCGAGCAGGCGCTCCTTGACCCTGGCCTGTTCGCGGCGGTCGTGCACCATCGGCGCCGCCACCTCGCTAACCCGCTCGTCGACTTCACGCAGCTGTGCAACCAGTTGCTTGCGTTCGAGCCGCGCGTTCCACCAGCGGTTGACCAAGCTCTGCAACAGCTCGATCAGATCCAGGGTGATCTTGCCGGTCAGGTCCATGACCTTGAACCAGGACAGGTCACTGAATACCGTCAGGCCGAAGAGGAACAGCGCGATAAACAACAGGGTACTGCCCTGCACGTTCAGCGCGCCCTCGGCCAGGTAGCCAAGGCTTTCTCCCAGCGCGCCGCCAGCCGAGGCCGGCATGCTCGACCCGGACTCGAAATGGATATCGGCCAGCGCCGCCCCCGACAACACCAGGAACACCAGGCCGATCAGCCGCCAGGAGAACAGCCAGCCACTCCAATGCCAGGGCTGGTGTCGGTCACGGAATACCTGCAGGGTCTTGACGCCCAGCAACAGGGGGAATACGTAGGCGAAATAACCGAGCGCCATGAACATGATGTCGGCGAACCAGGCGCCAGCACGGCCCGCAGCATTCTGCACCTGCTCGACATTGCTGGTATGGGTCCAGCCGGGATCGGCAGGGTCATAGGTCAGCAGCGCCATCCACAGGTAAAGGCAGACTGCTCCGAGGGCAATCAGGGCACCTTCCTTCAGTCGGTAAGGCAATTGCTGGCGCCAGACCGGGGCCTGAGCTGTAGGGCTAGAGTTCTTCAAAACGCATCTGTTCCTGCGTCGGCGGTGTGCCGAATAATCGGTTAGCGGCAAAAATGTGACCTATTGTACGGCTTTAGTCCTGCGATGCCACGCAACGCAATGGGGGTGACCGCGTGTCAGGCCGCAGCCCTCTGCCGCTGGCTCCCGCTCGCCCCCTGCTTCGGTGTAGCATAGCCGCCAAGATCTTCCGTGCGGCTCAATTGGAGCATGCATTCTCTTTTGTGACAAAGGCTTATGAGGTGTTTTTATGAGTGAAGTCAAGCATTCACGCCTGATCATCCTGGGTTCCGGTCCTGCCGGTTACAGCGCCGCCGTGTATGCCGCCCGTGCCAACCTCGAGCCCGTGATCATTACCGGCATCCAGCCAGGCGGCCAGCTCACCACCACCACCGAAGTGGACAACTGGCCGGGTGACGTCGAAGGCTTGACCGGCCCGGCACTGATGGAGCGGATGCAGAAGCATGCCGAGCGCTTCGATACCCAGATCATCTACGACCATATTCACACGACGGAGTTGCAGTCACGCCCCTTCACCCTCAAGGGCGACAGCGGCACCTACAGCTGCGACGCGCTGATCATCGCCACTGGCGCTTCGGCCCAGTATCTTGGCCTGCCGTCGGAGGAGGCATTTGCCGGCAAGGGCGTATCCGCCTGCGCCACCTGCGACGGGTTCTTCTACCGTAACCAGGTGGTCGCGGTGATCGGCGGCGGCAACACCGCCGTCGAGGAGGCGCTGTACCTGGCCAATATCGCCAAGGAAGTCCACCTGATCCACCGCCGCGACAAACTGCGCTCGGAGAAGATTCTCCAGGACAAACTCTTCGACAAGGCTGCCAACGGCAACATCCAGCTGCATTGGAACCACACCCTGGACGAGGTCCTCGGCGATGCCAGCGGGGTCACTGGCGTTCGCCTGAAAGATACGACCAACGGTGCGACCAAGGAATTGGCGCTGACCGGCGTGTTCATCGCCATCGGCCATAAACCCAATACCGACCTGTTCCAGGGCCAACTGGAGATGCGCGACGGTTATCTGCTGATCAAAGGTGGCAGCGAAGGCAATGCCACGGCGACCAGTATCGAAGGCGTATTCGCCGCCGGCGACGTGGCCGATCATGTTTACCGGCAGGCGATCACCTCGGCGGGCGCCGGCTGTATGGCCGCGCTGGATGTCGAAAAATTTCTCGACGACAATTGATAGCCTCAGGGCGAGCGCCCGACGCCCGCCCTGCCCTCTTCGGCCTCGCTGAATGCTGACCTGGTTACAACGCGACTCCCTGGATTTCCCCCCGCTGGAAAAAGCCCTGCGCGAACCTAATGGCTTGCTCGCGGCTGGCGGCGACTTGAGCGCCGAACGCCTGGTGCAGGCATATCGGCATGGGTGCTTCCCCTGGTACCAGGATGGCCAGCCGATTCTCTGGTGGTCACCCGATCCCCGTACCGTGCTTTTCCCGAATGAGCTGCATGTTTCGCGCAGCCTGCGCAAGCTGTTGCGCCAGGCGCGCTACCAGGTGACGTTCGACCAGGCTTTCGCCAGCGTCATCCAGGCCTGCGCCGCGCCGCGCGACTACGCCGACGGAACCTGGATCACCACGAGCATGCAGCGCGCCTATCTGGAACTGCATCGGCATGGCATCGCCCACTCGGTCGAAGTCTGGCGCGACAAGCAACTGGTCGGCGGGCTATATGGGCTGGCGATCGGCCAGCTGTTTTTCGGCGAGTCGATGTTCAGCCGTGAAGACAATGCCTCGAAGGTCGGCTTTGTCACCCTGGTAGAGCAGCTAAAGGCCTGGGGCTTCGTGCTCGTCGACTGCCAGATGCCCACGCAACACCTGCACAGCTTCGGCGCCCGTGCGATCACCCGCAGCGACTTCGCCGACTACCTGAAATGCCATCTCGACCAATCCACCAGTGCGAATTGGCTCGCCTAGGCGAGTGCGGCAGCCTGGCTTACACTTATTCAAGGCTTTACTTCGAGAGTCGATCATGACCGAGCTGGCCCGCCTGAAGTTCTATGCCACTCAGCCCCATCCGTGCAGCTACCTGCCCGAGGAGCAGGCCACAACCCTGTTCCTCGACCCCAGCCAGCCGATGGACGCGGACGTCTATGCCGAACTCTCGGAGATGGGGTTTCGCCGCAGCGGCGACCACCTCTATCGCCCCCATTGCCAACACTGCATGGCCTGCGTGCCGGCCCGCATCCCGGTAGCGCAGTTCAAGGCGAATCGCCAGCAACGACGTATTCTCAAGCGCAACCTCGATGTACAGGTCCGCGCGGTGCGCCCGGCGTTCAACGAGGAGTATTACGGCCTGTATGTCCGCTATATTGAGCAGCGACATGCCGATGGCGACATGTACCCACCAAGCCGCGAACAATTTTCGACCTTTCTGGTGCGCGACCTGCCATTTTCCCGCTTCTATGAGTTCCGCCAGAACGGCAGGCTACTGGCGATCGCGGTGACCGACGTTCTGCCCAACGGCCTTTCCGCGGTCTACACCTTTTACGACCCCAGTGAAGAGCGCCGCAGCCTAGGGCGTTTCGCCATCCTCTGGCAGGTCGCCGAAACGGCACGCCTAGGACTTCACGCTCTCTATCTCGGCTACTGGATCAAGAACTGCCGGAAGATGAGCTACAAGACGCAGTACCGCCCTATAGAGTTGTTCGTCAATCAGCGCTGGGTAACGCTTACCTGAAGCTACTTGGCGCGCAGTCCTTTTTTCGGGCACAATGCACGCCGCTTTTGCCTGGGGCCAGTTGTACCGGGCCATTCTTTGGATACCGAGGGCTTTACTGCATGTCGAAAGAAGACAGCTTCGAAATGGAAGGCACTGTCGTCGACACCCTGCCCAACACCATGTTCCGTGTGGAGTTGGAAAACGGGCACGTCGTTACCGCGCACATCTCCGGAAAGATGCGCAAAAACTACATCCGCATTCTGACTGGCGATAAGGTTCGCGTTGAGCTGACGCCTTACGACTTGAGCAAGGGCCGCATCACCTACCGCGCCCGCTAAGCCAAGCACCAGTGAAAACGCCCGGTATATCCGGGCGTTTTCGTTAGCGACAACCAGTCGTCAGGCCATTTCAGCCGTGGTTTCGAACTCGAAGGTCAACTCGCCTTCGCTGACATCGATATGCACCACGCCCCCATGGTCGGCCAACTCGCCGAAGAGAATCTCTTCCGCCAGCGGGCGCTTGATCTTGTCCTGGATCAGGCGAGCCATCGGCCGAGCCCCCATCTGCACGTCGTAGCCTTTCTCTGCCAGCCAGCCGCGCGCGGCATCGCTGACCTCGAGCATGACGCGTTTGTCCTCGAGCTGCGCCTGAAGTTCGGTGAGGAACTTGTCGACGATGCTCTTGATCACCTCATGACTCAATCGACCAAACTGGATGATGGTATCCAGGCGATTGCGGAACTCCGGGGTGAAGCTCTTCTTGATCACTTCCATGGCATCGGACGAATGGTCCTGGTGGGTAAAGCCAATGGATGCACGCGCTGCGGTTTCCGCGCCGGCATTGGTGGTCATAATCAGGATGACATTGCGGAAGTCCGCCTTGCGCCCGTTGTTGTCGGTCAGGGTTCCGTGGTCCATCACCTGCAACAGCAGGTTGAAGACTTCCGGATGGGCCTTCTCGATTTCGTCGAGCAGCAATACGCAGTGCGGCATCTTGGTGATCGCTTCGGTGAGCAAACCGCCCTGGTCGAAACCGACATAGCCCGGAGGCGCACCGATCAGACGGGATACGGTGTGTCGCTCCATGTACTCGGACATGTCGAAGCGCACCAGTTCGATCCCCAGGGCCTTGGCCAGCTGGCGCGCCGCCTCGGTCTTGCCGACCCCGGTAGGACCGGCGAACAGGAACGAACCGACCGGCTTATCGGGGGCCTTGAGCCCGGCCCGCGACAGCTTGATCGCAGTGGACAGCGAATCGATCGCGGCCTCCTGGCCAAACACCGTCAGCTTGAGATCGCGCTCGAGGTTGCGCAGCAGCTCCTTGTCCGAACTGCTGACATGCTTGGGCGGAATGCGCGCAATCTTCGCCACAATATCCTCGACCTGCGCCACTTCGATGCGCTTGGCCCGCTTCTCCAGCGGCTGCAGGCGCTGGTAGGCACCGGCCTCGTCGATCACGTCGATGGCCTTGTCCGGCATATGCCGGTCGTTGATATAGCGCGCCGCCAGCTCCGCCGCGGCACGCAGGGCCTCGTCGCTGTACTCGATACCGTGGTGCTGTTCGAAACGCCCCTTGAGCCCCTTGAGGATGCCGTAGGTGTCATCCACCGAGGGCTCGGTGACATCGACCTTCTGGAAACGCCGCGCCAGGGCACGATCCTTCTCGAAGATTCCGCGAAACTCCTGGAAGGTGGTCGAGCCAATGCAGCGGATTTCGCCCGAAGAAAGCATCGGCTTGAGCAGGTTGGAGGCATCCATCACCCCACCCGAAGCCGCCCCGGCACCGATGATGGTGTGGATCTCGTCGATAAACAGAATGGCATGCGGACGCTTGCGCAACTCATTGAGCAGCGCCTTGAAGCGCTTCTCGAAATCACCACGGTATTTGGTGCCGGCCAGCAACGCGCCCAAATCCAGCGAGTAGACCACGCTGGTCGCCAACAAGTCGGGCACCTGGTTATCGACGATGCGCTTGGCCAAACCTTCGGCGATCGCGGTCTTGCCCACGCCGGCCTCTCCGACCAGGAGCGGGTTGTTCTTGCGGCGCCGCGCGAGGATCTGTGCGACCCGCTCGACCTCCAGTTCGCGACCGACCAGTGGATCGATCCGCCCCTGGCGCGCCAACTCGTTCAGGTTGCTGGCGTAGGCATCCAGCGGGTTGCCCGAGGTAGACGACTCACCGCCCTCCTCATCCTGCATCTCCTGGTCGGCTTCCGGATGACCTCCATGCCCCGGCACCTTGGAGATGCCATGGGCGATGAAGTTGACCACATCGATACGCGCAACGCTTTGCTGCTTGAGCAGGAACACCGCCTGGCTTTCCTGCTCGCTGAAAATCGCCACCAGCACGTTGGCACCGGTCACTTCACGCTTGCCGGAGCTTTGTACATGGAATACCGCACGCTGCAACACGCGCTGGAAGCCCAGGGTCGGCTGGGTTTCACGCTCCTCGTCGTGCTGGGGAATCAGCGGCGTGGTGGAGTCGATGAACTCCTGCAGATCATGCCGCAGTTTGTCGAGGTTAGCGCCGCACGCTCGCAATACGCTCGCGGCCGCGTCATTATCCAGTAGAGCCAGGAGGAGGTGCTCAACCGTCATGAACTCATGACGCTTGGTGCGAGCCTCCTTGAAGGCCAGATTGAGGGTGACTTCGAGCTCTCGATTCAACATAGCTTCACCTCGTACCCAAGCGGCCGGCGCTAACCGTCCTTCTCGATCTCACAGAGTAGCGGATGCTGGCTTTCTCTCGCGTACTGGTTGACCTGCATAGCCTTGGTTTCGGCGATATCGCGGGTAAACACTCCGCATACTGCCCGCCCCTCTGTGTGGACGGTCAGCATGATTTTGGTCGCCAGCTCCCGATTTAAATTGAAAAACACCTCGAGCACCTCGACCACGAAATCCATCGGTGTGTAATCGTCATTGAATAAGACCACCTTGTATAACGGTGGCGCCTGCAACGCCGGCTTGGACTCCTGCACAGCAAGACCGGTGGAGTCGTCCTCGTGCGTTGCAGGGCGATCCTGATTGAATGTTAGTCGAATCTGGCTACTTGCATGCATGCTGGGATAAAGGTTCGTGGTTGAGCGAATGCGGAGGTTAGACGGAGTTTGACCGGCTTCTCAGGCGGCTGCAGCATCGCCTTGACTATCGGCAAAACGGTGTTACAAACAATGAATACCCGCTAACGGGTATGAGGGATTCCGCGCCCTCGCCCAACCCGGTTGATTCGCGCGCGGAGTCGAAGTGGATGATACTCCAGTGATGGAGTCCTTTGCAGAGGGATATCAGCATGCTTAGCGGTAAGGTCAAGTGGTTCAACAACGCCAAAGGCTATGGATTTATCCTGGCCGACGGCCGAGATGAGGACCTGTTCGCCCACTACTCGGCTATCCAGATGGACGGCTACAAAACGCTTAAGGCCGGCCAGCCGGTAAGCTTCGATATTATTCAAGGTCCAAAAGGACTCCATGCCGTGAACATCAGCACGATTTCGGTCGGCACCGAAACGCCCGCTGTGGCCAGCCAGCCAAAAGGTTCGACGGTAGAAGTCTGAAAATTGGGTAGTCGTCTGATTGCCCACAAAAAAGGCCGGTCAATTGACCGGCCTTTCTTTTACCACTGATCAGCTCACATGTGAGAGATCATGGCGTCGCCGAACTGCGAGCAGGACAACAACTTGGCGCCTTCCATCAGACGCTCGAAGTCGTAGGTCACGGTCTTGGCCGAGATAGCGCCGTTGGTGCCTTTGATGATCAGGTCGGCCGCCTCGGTCCAGCCCATGTGACGCAGCATCATTTCGGCGGACAGGATCAACGAACCCGGGTTCACCTGATCCTTGCCAGCGTACTTCGGCGCGGTGCCGTGAGTCGCTTCGAACATGGCGACGGTGTCGGACAGGTTGGCGCCCGGCGCAATACCAATCCCACCCACTTCGGCCGCCAGGGCGTCGGAGAGGTAGTCACCATTGAGGTTCAGGGTGGCAATTACGTCGTACTCGGCCGGACGCAGCAGGATCTGCTGCAGCATGGCGTCGGCGATAGCATCCTTGACGATGATGTTTTTGCCGGTTTTCGGGTTTTTGAACTGCATCCAAGGACCGCCATCGAGCAGGGTTGCGCCGAACTCTTCGGCAGCAATTTCGTAGGCCCACTCTTTGAAGGCACCTTCGGTGAACTTCATAATGTTGCCTTTGTGCACGATGGTCAGCGAGTCGCGGTCGTTGTCGACAACGTACTGCAGGGCCTTGCGCGCCAGGCGCTTGGTGCCTTCCTTGGAAACCGGCTTGACGCCGATACCGCAGTCCTGGTCGAAACGGATCTTGGTAACACCCATTTCTTCCTTGAGGAACTTGATGACCTTGTTCGCTTCAGGCGAACCGGCTTTCCACTCGATGCCGGCATAAATATCTTCCGAGTTTTCCCGGAAGATGGTCATGTCGACGTCGCCTGGCTTCTTCACCGGGCTTGGCACACCTTCGAACCAACGCACCGGGCGCAGGCAGACGTACAGGTCCAGCTGCTGACGCAGGGCAACGTTGAGGGAGCGGATGCCGCCACCAACCGGAGTGGTCAGCGGTCCTTTGATGGAAACGACGTAGTCTTTGACAGCGTCCAGGGTTTCCTGAGGCAGCCAGGTGTCCTGGTCGTAAACCTGGGTGGCCTTCTCGCCAGCGTAAACTTCCATCCAGGAGATCTTGCGCTCGCCGCCGTAGGCTTTCTCGACAGCGGCATCAACCACCTTGATCATCACGGGGCTGATATCGACACCGATGCCATCGCCTTCGATGAAAGGGATGATCGGGTTGTTCGGTACGTTCAGGGACATATCGGCATTGACGGTGATTTTGTCACCGGTTGCTGGCACCTGGATCTTTTGGTATCCCATGCTGGACTCCGTTGTTCTCGTGGTCTGACATCCCGTCGCGCGGATGGCGCGGCGAATAGATCTTTTGGGTCTCGGAAAGGCGGGCCATTTTTGTAGTTTTTCTACAGAAAGTCACGCACTTTATCCGCGACCACATACTGCGATCGCCCATCGCAAGGCGACCCAAGCAAGGCGCTGGCGGCTTCTTGTAGTCAAACTACAGGGTCGCTACACAGCGTTGCGCGCAAGACGCTTTCATCCTAGCAGCTCAGCCGCCGATTGCCGGAGCTATCGCCGCCGGGCGCCTCACTGGCTAAGATCTGGTGTCCATTCAAGGAGTACTCCATGCGCTTCACCCCCCATGTCACCGTGGCCACCATAATCGAAGACCGAGGTCGTTTTTTGTTGGTCGAAGAAATGGCCGATGGCCGCGCCGTATTTAACCAGCCTGCCGGCCACTTGGAAGCCGACGAAAGTCTCATGCAGGCCGCGCTGCGCGAAACCCTCGAGGAAACCGGCTGGGATGTCGAGCTGACAGGCGTCACCGGTATCTACCTGTATACCGCGCCGAGCAACGGCGTGACCTACCAGCGCGTGTGCTTCGCCGCCAAGGCGCTGCGCCAGCGTCCGGCATACCCACTGGATGACGGCATCATCGGCCCGCGCTGGCTGACTCGCGCCGAGTTGGCCGCCCAACCGGAGCGCTGGCGCAGTGAGCTGGTCCTGCGCTGCATCGACGACTACCTGAACGGCGAGTGTTTTCCACTGACGTTGATCCGCGACCCCGCTTAGTCGCCGCAAGCGCTCGGCCCTGCTAGAATCGCGTCCCTTTCGAGCCTCTGCACACAACCCCATGCAAGATCCAACTGCAACCCGCGTAATCGTCGGCATGTCCGGCGGCGTCGACTCGTCCGTTTCCGCCTTGTTGCTACTGGAGCAGGGTTACCAGGTGGAAGGCCTGTTCATGAAGAACTGGGACGAGGACGACGGCACCGAGTACTGCACCGCCATGGAGGACCTAGCCGACGCCCAGGCCGTGTGCGACAAGATCGGCATCAAGCTGCACACCGCCAACTTTGCCGCGGAATACTGGGATAACGTTTTCGAGCACTTCCTCGCCGAATACAAGGCCGGCCGCACCCCCAACCCGGACATCCTGTGCAACCGCGAAATCAAGTTCAAAGCCTTCCTCGACTATGCCCTGCTGCTTGGCGCCGACCTGATCGCCACCGGCCATTACGTGCGCCGGCGCGATAGCGACGGCCGCACCGAATTGCTCAAGGGGCTGGATCCAAACAAGGACCAGAGCTACTTCCTGCATGCGGTCGGTGGCGAGCAGATCGCCAAGACCCTGTTCCCGGTGGGTGAACTGGAAAAGCCGCAAGTGCGCGCCATCGCCGAGAAATACCAGCTGGCCACGGCGAAGAAGAAGGATTCCACCGGCATCTGCTTCATTGGCGAGCGGCGTTTCAGCGATTTCCTCAAGCAGTACCTGCCGGCCCAGCCCGGCGACATCGAAACCACCGAAGGCGAGGTCATCGGCCGCCACCACGGCTTGATGTATCACACCATCGGCCAGCGCCAAGGGCTGGGCATCGGCGGTTTGAAGGATGCCAGCGACGAGCCCTGGTATGTGTTGCACAAGGACCTCGCGCGCAACGTGCTGGTGGTCGGCCAAGGTAACGAACACCCCTGGCTATTCTCCCGCGCACTGCTCGCCTCGGAGATTTACTGGGTCAACCCGTTGGACCTCAGCGCGCCGCGCCAGTTGACCGCCAAGGTGCGCTATCGCCAGAGCGACCAGGCCTGCACCCTGGAGAAATCCGCCGATGGCTATCGCGCCACCTTCGCCATGCCGCAGCGCGCCGTGACCCCCGGCCAATCGGTGGTGTTCTATGACGGCGAGGTCTGCCTGGGTGGTGGCGTGATCGAAACCGCCGAGCCCTGGGGCAGCAAGGATAAGCATCGATGAACCCGACACAGGAACAACTGGTCGCCCTGGGCGCGGTATTCGAGTCCGCGGTGCTGGTCGACAAACTGGCCAGAACCGGCCAGATCGGCGAGCCCGCCCTGGGCTGCATGCTCGGCAGCCTGCTGGTGCGCAACCCGCAAAACACCCTGGAGGTCTACGGCGGCGACGACCTCAACCTGCGCGATGGCTATCGTGCCCTGGCCAGCTCGCTGGAGCGCGATCCGGCCAGCCTGCAACGCGAACCGCTGCGCTACGCCCTGGCCCTGCTCGGCCTGGAGCGACAACTGGCAAAGCGCGACGACCTGCTGCAGATCATGGGCAGCCGCCTCGACCAGATCCAGCAGCAGGTCGAACATTTCGGCCTGGTCCACGAGAATGTCATCGCCGCCTGCGGCAGCCTGTACCAGGACACCATCAGCACCTTCCGCCAGCGCATCCAGGTGCAGGGCGACATGCGCCACCTGCAGCAACCCAGCAACGCCTCGCGAATTCGAGCCCTGCTGCTCGCCGGCATCCGCGCGGCACGCCTGTGGCGTCAGCTCGGCGGTCATCGTTGGCAGCTGGTGTTCAGCCGCGGCAAGCTGCTCAAGGAACTCTACCCGCTGCTGCGTGGCTGATGCGCCTGAACAAACCGGTGCACGGCGCCGCGCTGCTGGCGCTTTCGGCTTTGTTGTTCTCGCTGATGGGCGTGGGCATTCGCGAGGTTTCCGTCAACGTCAACAACGAGACGGTGGTGTTCTTCCGCAACCTGGTCGGCGTCCTGTTCTTTCTGCCGCTGATTCTGCTCAAGGGGCTGCGCCCGCTGCAGACCGCACGGATCCGCTCCCACCTGTGGCGCACCGGTTTCGGCCTGGCGGCGATGTACTGCTTCTTCTACGCCATCGCCCACCTGCCGCTCGCCGACGCCATGCTGTTCACCTACTCGGCGCCGCTGTTCACGCCACTGATCGCCTGGTGGTGGCTGAAGGAACCCCTGAGCAAGCGCATGCTGCTGACCAGCGCAGTCGGGCTGGTCGGCGTGCTGCTGGTCGCCAAACCCTCCGCCGCGCTATTCGGCGGCCAGGCCCTGGTCGGCTTGAGCGCCAGCGTGCTGGCAGCATTCGCCTTCGTTTCGATCCGCCAGATGAGCGACACCGAACCGGCCTTTCGCATGGTCTTCTACTTCTCGCTATTCAGCGCCCTGGCGTCGGCGATCCCGCTAGGCTGGACCTGGCAGCCGCTGGATCGACTGCAACTGGCCTGGCTGCTGGGCATCGGCCTGCTGGCCACCGCCAGCCAGATCATCATGTCCAAGGCCTATAGCCTGGCGCCGCCGGGGTTGATCGGCCCATTCGCCTACCTGGCCATCATCTTCGCCGGGGCGCTTGCCTGGCTGCGCTGGGGCGAAGCACCGGACATGGCCTCCGTGCTGGGCGCCAGCCTGATTTTCGGCGCCAGCCTGCTGTCGATTCCGCGGCGCGCCGGCTGAACGGCAAGCAGGGCAATCGCGCTACCGCTATTCCCTTTGAGCGGTGTAACAGGTGTCAGGCAGGCGAGCTGCCCGCTACTGCGGGGTATCGCTATTTCCTGTGCTCGATTAGCGACCAGGAGCTGATTGCTCGCAGTGTCCGCAGCCATTGGCCAATCGAGAATCGGCAGCGCCGGGTCTCGATGTGCAGTTTCGCTGAGAGGGCAACCGACGTCGCACGGATCATTCGGCCAGCAAGCTGTCAGTCATCCGGCGCGCCGCCATGAACCTCATCCACCGGAATGTCAGCAGCACGCTGAGCATCGAGCCCCCCTACCGTTCGCGACTGCTGTTTGGCGCAGGGCCGGTATAGCGCGATTGCCCTGCTGGCAGTTCCCGGCGTTTGCTCTACGCTTTCCAAGCAGCCTGACACGGATATTGGTGAAATTGAACAGACAGTCGGCCAGGCGACTACGGCCACTGAAGTGCTCAGTGCGTTGTCTTCGGTGAGATTTTTTCGCACAGGAGTACACCCCATGAGAACGATGAAGCTGACGCTACTGACTACAGCCCTCCTCGCCGCTCAGCAGAGCACCGCGGCCGTCCCGGTCGATACCGAAGCCTTCCGCGCGGCCATTACGCCGGACGGCGTGCGCGTGCATCAGTTTGACCTTCAGGTAATCGCCGATACCAATGGCGGTACGCGCGCCGCGACGACAGCGGGCTATGATGCCTCCCTCGAGCATATCAAGTTGCTGGTCGAATCAGCCGGCTACTACGTGACGGTACAGCCCTTCGAGTTTCCCTACTTCGAGGAACAGTCGCCGGCACAGCTCGAACAGCTGGAGCCAGTACCTATCGTGTACCCCTATGGCGAAGCCGCCGGGTTCGTCACCATGGAATACTCCGGCGCCGGCGAGGTTACCGGCGCGGCCGAAGGCGTCGACCTGCAGCTCCCCCCCTCCGTCACGGCCAACAGCTCGACCAGCGGCTGCGAGGCGGAGGACTTTGCCGGCTTCACGCCCGGCAACATCGCCATCATCCAGCGCGGCAGCTGCAGCTTTTTGCTGAAGGCACAGAATGCCGAAGCAGCGGGCGCGAGCGGCGTGGTGATCTTCAACGAGGGCCAGGAGGGTCGTACCGACGCCATCAACGGCACCCTCAGCGAGCCGTCCGTCAGCATACCGGTGGTCGGCGCCGCCTTCGCGGTCGGCGAGGAGCTGGCGGCAGAGGGCGTGGTGGCCCGCGTCTTCGTCGACGCCGTATCGGAAATCCGCAGCACCGCAAACCTGATTGCCGAGACACCCGGGGGACGCGACGATCGCGTCGTGGTGGTCGGCGCGCATCTCGACTCGGTGCCGGAAGGCCCCGGCATCAATGACAACGGCAGCGGCTCGGCAGCGCTGCTCGAAATGGCGCTGCAGCTGGCCGAAATGGGCGTCGAGCCCGTCAACCAGCTGCGTTTCGCCTGGTGGGGGGCCGAGGAAGCCGGACTGCACGGCTCCCAGGCCTACGTCGACAGCCTGAGTGCGCGCGATATCAAGAACATCGCGGTGAACCTCAACTTCGACATGATCGGCTCGCCCAACTTCGTGCGCTTCGTTTACGATGGCGACGGCTCGGCGACCGGCACTGCGGGTCCCAACGGTTCCGGCAATATCGAGCAGATCTTCCTCGACTACTTCGCCGGTCAGGGATTGCCGGTCGAACCGACCGCCTTCGATGGGCGCTCCGACTATGGCCCCTTCATCGCGATGGGCATTCCGGCCGGCGGCCTCTTCACCGGCGCCGAGGGCATCAAGACCGACGAGCAGGCGGCACTATACGGCGGGACCGCTGGAGATCAGTACGACCCCTGCTACCACCAGGCCTGCGACACCTATGCCAACAACAGCGACGAGGCACTGGATCAGATGTCCGATGCCGCGGCTCATGCGCTCTACACCTTCGCGATGACCAGTTCGTCGGTCAATGGCACCGACAAGGGCTCGGACAAGGCGAAGAAGTCCGCAGACGCACTCGACTACCAGGGCAACAAACTGCGCCGCTAAGGCGTAGCGGCCGGGAGGCCCAGCCCTCCCGGCAACCTCTGGATTTCAAGGACGACGCTTCCGGATTCCGCCGTCTATCCCTAGGCGATTGCCGATGGATTCGTCACGCTGCGGTCCTCGGGTAGCGTCGACGTTATCGCTGCCGCCGAAGACGCCGATCTGAAACTGCCGCCAGTCAGATCACCATGTCCACGGCCTATAGCCTGGCGCCGTCGGGGTTGATCGGCCCCTTCGCCTACTTGGCCATCGCCTTCGCCGGGGCGCTTGCCTGGCTACGCTGGGGCAAAGCGCCGGACATGGCCTCCGTGCTGGGCGCCAGTCTGATTTTCGGCGCCAGCCTGCTGTCGATTCTCCGCCGCGCCAGCTGGACGGCAACCTTCAGCTACGGCCTGCGTGCCGATTTCATGTATGATATGCGCCCTTTTCGTCGCCCGACTGTCCGAGAACGCCCTCTTATGCAGCTTTCCTCGCTCACCGCGGTTTCCCCCGTTGATGGCCGCTATGCCGGCAAAACCAGCGCCCTGCGCCCCATTTTCAGCGAATACGGCCTGATCCGTTTCCGCGTCCTGGTCGAAGTGCGCTGGCTGCAGCGCTTGGCCGCCCATGAAGGCATCACTGAAGTCGCGCCTTTCTCCAGCGAAGCCCAGGCCATTCTCAACGAGCTGGCGGAGAACTTCGCCATCGAGCACGCCGAGCGGGTGAAAGAGATCGAACGGACCACCAACCACGACGTCAAGGCCGTGGAGTACCTGCTCAAGGAACAGGCGGCCAAGCTGCCGGAACTGCACAAGGTCAGCGAGTTCATCCACTTCGCCTGCACCAGCGAGGACATCAACAACCTGTCCCATGCCCTGATGCTGCGCGAGGGCCGCGACAGCGTGCTGCTGCCGCTGATGCGGCAGATCGCCGGGGCCATCCGCGAGCTGGCGGTGAAGTTCGCCGACGTGCCGATGCTCTCGCGCACCCACGGCCAACCGGCCTCGCCGACCACCCTGGGCAAGGAACTGGCCAACGTGGTCTACCGCCTGGAGCGGCAGATCGCGCAAGTGGCCGCCGTGCCGCTGCTGGGCAAGATCAACGGCGCCGTGGGCAACTACAACGCACACCTGTCGGCCTACCCGCAGATCGACTGGGAAGCCAACGCCCGTGCCTTCATCGAGGGCGACCTGGGCCTGCAGTGGAACCCCTACACCACGCAGATCGAACCGCACGACTACATCGCCGAACTGTTCGACGCCATCGCCCGTTTCAACACCATCCTCATCGATTTCGACCGCGACGTCTGGGGCTACATCTCCCTCGGCTACTTCAAGCAGAAGACCGTCGCCGGCGAGATCGGCTCTTCGACCATGCCGCACAAGGTCAACCCTATCGACTTCGAGAACTCCGAAGGCAACCTGGGCATCGCCAACGCGCTGTTCCAGCACCTGGCCAGCAAGCTGCCGATCTCCCGCTGGCAGCGCGACCTGACCGACTCCACCGTGCTGCGCAACCTGGGTGTCGGCTTCGCTCATAGCGTTATCGCCTATGAAGCAAGCCTCAAGGGAATCAGCAAGTTGGAACTCAATGTTCAGCGTATTGCTGAAGACCTGGATGCCTGCTGGGAAGTCCTCGCCGAACCGATCCAGACGGTGATGCGCCGCTACGCCATCGAGAACCCCTACGAGAAGCTGAAAGAGCTGACCCGCGGCAAGGGCATCAGCCCAGAGGCGCTGCTCAGCTTCATCGATGGCCTGGAGATGCCCGCCGCGGCCAAAGCCGAACTCAAGTTGCTGACTCCAGCCAACTACATCGGCAACGCGGCGGCCCAGGCCAAACGCATCTAAGCGGCAACAGCCCTCCAGACGCCCGGCTGTGCCGGGCGTTTTTATTTGGAGGCTATTATTCATATCAAGGGCTTAACAATGAATCCTGATACTCCGCTGCAACTGTTGGGCGGCCTTACCGCCCGTGAGTTCCTGCGTGACTACTGGCAGAAGAAGCCGTTGCTGGTACGCCAGGCCATCCCCGGCTTCGAAAGCCCGATCTCGCCGGACGAGCTGGCCGGCCTGGCGTTGGAAGAAGAGGTCGAATCGCGTCTGGTCATCGAGCATGGCGAGCGCCCTTGGGAACTGCGCCGCGGCCCGTTTGCCGAAGATGCCTTCGCCGAGTTGCCGGAACGCGACTGGACCCTGCTGGTGCAGGCCGTCGACCAGTTCGTCCCGGAAGTGGCCGAACTGCTGGAGCAGTTCAAGTTCCTGCCCAAGTGGCGCATCGACGACGTGATGATCAGCTTTGCCGCGCCGGGTGGCGGCGTCGGTCCGCACTTCGACAACTACGACGTGTTCCTGCTGCAGGGCTATGGCAAGCGCCGCTGGCAGATCGGCCAGATGTGCGACTCCGACAGCCCGCTGCTTGCGCATACGGAGCTGAAGATCCTGGCCGAATTCGCTCAAACTGAAGAATGGGTGCTGGAGCCCGGCGACATGCTCTACCTGCCGCCGCTCCTGGCCCACTGTGGTACCGCTGAGGATGACTGTATGACGTATTCCGTAGGCTTCCGCGCGCCCAGCGCCGCCGAAGTGCTGACCCATTTCACCGACTTCCTGGGCCAGTTCCTGCCCGACGAGGAGCGTTACAGCGACGCCGATGCGCAGCCGACCAGCGATCCGCACCAGATCCAGCGCGACGCCCTGGATCGCCTGAAGGCCCTGCTCAACGAGCACATGGGCGATGAGCGCCTGCTGATGACCTGGTTCGGCCAGTTCATGACCGAACCGCGCTACCCGGAGCTGATCGCCGGCATCGAGATCGATGAAGACGCCTTCCTCGGCAGCCTGGAGGACGGTGCCGTGCTGGTCCGCAACCCGAGCGCACGGCTGGCCTGGTCCGAGGTCGGCGACGACCTGGTGCTGTTCGCCAGCGGCCAGAGCCGCCTGCTCTCGGCCGGCCTGCGCGAGCTGCTGAAACTGGTCTGCTCGGCCGATGCGTTACATATCGACAACCTTGGCCAATGGCTGGTCGATGACGAGGGGCGTAATCTGCTCCTGGAACTGGTCAAGCAAGGGAGTCTGGAATTTGCCGATGAGTGAGATTCACGTCCGCCTGGCCGATTGGCAAAGGGACAACGCCGACCTGCGGCGCATTCGCGAAGCGGTGTTCATCGCCGAACAAGCCGTGCCGCCGGAACTCGAGTGGGATGCGGAAGATGCCGATGCCGTGCACTTCCTGGCCTTTGAGCGCGATTACCCGATCGGCACCGCGCGCCTGCTGGCAGACGGGCATATCGGCCGGGTATCGGTACTCAAGGACTGGCGCGGTCTGAAAGTCGGCGATGCCCTGCTGCGCGCGGTGATCGCCGAGGCGGAAAAACGCGGCCTGCGTCAGCAAATGCTCAGCGCCCAGGTGCACGCCACGCCTTTCTATGAAAGGCTCGGCTTTGCCATCGTCAGCGGCGAATACCTCGACGCCGGCATTCCCCATGTGGATATGGTGCGCCACAGCACCTAGAGGCTGAAATGAACGACGATAACGCCCCGCCGGATGCAACCGACAACCACGAGCCGCAAGAGCTCCCCGTTATCGAGTTCCAGTCGCCGGGGCGTTTTGCCGTGCACAATCCAGAACCCGTCATGGCGGACAACGAACGCGCCGAGCCGGCGCCCTTCGTCCTCGGCGAGCATCTGCCGCTGGAGCGCTTCAACCAGCCCGTCGAAGCGCGCGCGCATGCCCTCGCCCTGCTGCAGCAGGCCCAGCGCAGCCTGTGCATCTACAGCGCCGACCTGGAACCCTGGCTGTATCACCGCGCCAGCGTGCAGGACGCCTGCACGCGCTTTCTCCTGGCCAATTCGAAGAATCGCCTGCGCATTCTGCTCAGGGACGTCAGCCCCGCAGTGAAAGCCGGCCATCGCCTGCTGAGCCTGTCACGCAGGCTGTCGAGCAATCTGCAGATCCGCAAGCTGCACCCGGACTACCCTGGCGAAGACATAGCATTTCTCCTGGCCGATGATCGAGGCCTGCTGTTACGGCCCGAGCCCGAGCAAATCGCCGGCTACGCGCTGTACCAAGACCCGGCCCGCGTACGCCTGCGCCAGGCACAATTCGACCAGGCCTGGCAGACCAGCCTCACCGACCCCGATTTGCGGAGCTTCCTGTTATGACCGTGCGCTTCATCCTCGCCGCCTTGCTGTTCGCCGTCAGCCAGCTGCTCAGCGCGGCCACCGAAGTCATTCCGCTCAACTACCGCAGCGCCGACGAAGTACTGCCGGCGGTGCAGTCGGTGCTGGGCAACGCTGGACGCGTCAGCCCTTATGGCAACCAGCTGATCGTCAACGCCGCGCCGGAAAAGATCGACGAGATCCGCCAGTTGCTCCAGCAGCTGGACACCCGCCCCCGGCGCCTGCTGATCAGCGTCGATAGCAGCGAATCCAACTACCAGGACGATCGCGGCTATCGCGTCGACGGCTCTATCGGCGCCGGAGATGTCGAGGCGCAGATCGGCCAGGGCGAGACCAACGGCCGCGACCAGCTGCGCATCATCCGCCGCAGTACCGAGAGCCGTGGCGGCGGCACCCAACAGGTGCAGGCCAGCGAAGGCTACCCGGCACTGATCCAGGTCGGCCAGAGCGTGCCCCTGACCACCATCAGCCACGGCCCCTACGGGCAGGTGTACAGCAATACCGAATACCGCAATGTCACCCGCGGTTTCTACGTCACCGCCAGCCTGGCCGGCGAGATCGTGCATATCAGCATCAGCAGCAACCGCGACCGCCTGAGCCAGTCGCAACCCGGTGTGATCGATGTGCAAAGCACCGATACCCGCGTCAGCGGCCGACTCGGCGAATGGATCGCCATCGGCGGCGTCAATCAGCAGAGCCAGGCCGACCAGAGCGGTTTCGCCCAGCACTACTCGACCCAGGGCAGCGAAGACATGACGCTGCGGGTGAAGGTCGAGGTGGTCGATTGATCCCTGCACAAAACTGACTCGCCGGTCGTCGTAAGACTTATGTAGTAGTCACAAAAAACCACTACAAAACGTTTGACGAACACTTTCGGCAGAGGCATGATGGCCCCGCTCCCGCTAATCAGGGGCCCTGGAAAGGGCCTCCGGCTCGTTCTCCAGCTTACCGCCCGAGACCAGCCGTGTTGTAAAGCCCACAAGGCGGTTCGACGAGATTGCGACTGGAACGAAGTTGTCCTGAGGGACGGGGAAGCGTTTTAAGCATCAACCAGCAACCCAGTTGCAGGCCTAGTCGCCCAACGGCATCCACGAGCCGGTAAGCGTCCAAGCTGCAATCGCTGCTCGGTCCGCTCGTCACCCCTCCTCCCGGTTTCAATGCCGTCCTGGTCACCATCTCGATGTGCTGCAGTGAGCCCCGCAACCATAACCGCCGCCAGGTGGGTTTTGAGTGGGAAAGTCGGTGCTCAACCAAACACTTACATTGAAGGATTGACCATGTCCGCATATCAAAACGACATCAAGGCAGTCGCCGCGCTGAAAGAGACCTTCGGCAGCAGCTGGAGCGCTATCAACCCGGAATCGGTCGCCCGTATGCGCGCTCAGAACCGCTTCAAGACCGGCCTGGAAATCGCCCAGTACACCGCCGACATCATGCGCAAGGACATGGCCGAGTACGACGCCGACTCCTCCGTCTACACCCAGTCCCTGGGCTGCTGGCATGGCTTCATCGGTCAGCAGAAGCTGATCTCTATCAAGAAGCACCTGAAGACCACCAACAAGCGCTACCTCTACCTGTCCGGCTGGATGGTTGCCGCCCTGCGTTCCGACTTCGGCCCGCTGCCGGACCAGTCGATGCACGAGAAGACTGCGGTCTCCGACCTGATCGAAGAGCTGTACACCTTCCTGCGTCAGGCCGACTCGCGCGAACTGGACCTGCTGTTCACCGCTCTGGACGCGGCCCGCGCCGCTGGCGACAGCGCCAAGGCTGCTGACATTCAGAACCAGATCGACAACTACGAAACCCACATCGTACCGATCATCGCCGACATCGACGCCGGCTTCGGTAACCCGGAAGCCACCTACCTCCTGGCCAAGCGCATGATCGAAGCAGGCGCTTGCTGCATCCAGATCGAGAACCAGGTGTCCGACGAGAAGCAGTGCGGCCACCAGGACGGCAAGGTTACCGTCCCGCACGCCGACTTCCTCGCCAAGGTCGCTGCCGTTCGCTACGCGTTCCTCGAGCTGGGTATCGACAACGGCGTGATCGTTGCCCGTACCGACTCCCTGGGTGCCGGCCTGACCAAGCAGATCGCAGTGACCAACGCTCCTGGCGACCTGGGTGACCAGTACAACTCCTTCCTGGATTGCGAAGAAATCTCCGAAGCCGAACTGGGCAACGGCGACGTAGTGATCAAGCGTGAAGGCAAGCTGCTGCGTCCGAAGCGCCTGCCGAGCAACCTGTTCCAGTTCCGCAAGGGCACTGGCGAAGCGCGCTGCGTCCTGGACAGCATCACCTCGCTGCAGAACGGTGCCGACCTGCTGTGGATCGAAACCGAGAAGCCGCACGTTGGCCAGATCGCGGCGATGATGAACGAAGTTCGCAAGGTGATCCCGAACGCCAAGCTGGTGTACAACAACAGCCCGTCGTTCAACTGGACCCTGAACTTCCGTCAGCAGGTGTTCGATGCGTTCGTCGCCGAAGGCAAGGACGTTTCCGCCTACGACCGCGCCAAGCTGATGAGCGTCGAGTACGACGAAACCGAACTGGCCCAGGTTGCCGACGAGAAGATCCGCACCTTCCAGCGCGATGGTTCGGCTCAGGCTGGCATCTTCCACCACCTGATCACCCTGCCGACCTACCACACCGCTGCGCTGTCCACCGACAACCTGGCCAAGGGCTACTTCGCCGACCAGGGCATGCTGGCCTACGTGAAAGGCGTTCAACGTCAAGAGCTGCGTCAAGGCATCGCTTGCGTCAAGCACCAGAACATGGCTGGTTCCGACATCGGCGACAACCACAAGGAGTACTTCGCTGGCGAAGCCGCTCTGAAGGCAAGTGGTAAAGACAACACCATGAACCAGTTCGGCTAATAGCGGAATTGGCTCTGCCAGCCGGGGCGGCATGTCCCGTGCTGAGCAAGGTGTCGAGAAACCCCAGCAGCGATGCTGGGGTTTTTTATGGCCCGCCATCCATGGCGGCCACCCTACGGGCCGTCGCTGCGCGACGTTAAAAATGGCTCCCGGCAATTTTTTATTGCTTGGCGCCTGCACTGGGCGCCCGTTCTGTGGGCTGCACCACAGGCCCTGTCATCGTTCCGTCGTTTTCCTTGGTTAGCGTCATGGCTCCGTCGATTAGCCACCAAGGAAGCCTCCATGAGTCGCACAGATGACAACGACCTGCTGTTCGGTAGTGGTGATGAACTGCCCAGCAACCACTCCAGCAACCCGCATATCGAAGAGCTGATCGCCAGCGGCCTCGGCCGCCGCCAGGTCTTGGCCGGCGGTGCGGCACTGGGTGCCCTGGCGTTTCTCGGCAGCGCCCTGCCCGGCGTCAGCGAGGCCGCAGAGCCGCTCGCCCCGTTCAAGCGCCGCAGCAAGCTGCCATTCGCGCCAGTGGCCGTCACCCGTGCCGATACCATCAGCGTGCCCGCCGGCTACACCGCCCGCCCTTTCATTCCCTGGGGCACGCCGATCAGCGGCAGCTACCCGGCATTTCTCGAGGACGCCAGCAACAGCGCCGCCGACCAGGCGCAACAGACCGGCATGCACCACGACGGCATGCACTTCTTCCCGCTCGACGCCCAGGACGGCCGCGGGCGCAACAGCGACCACGGCCTGCTGGTGCTCAACCATGAATACATCGACGCCGGCCTGATCCACCCCAACGGGCCGACCGTGGTGGATGGCAAGCGGGTCAGCGCCGAGGAAGTGCGCAAGGAAATCAACGCCCACGGCGTCTCGGTGGTGGAGATCCGCCGCAACCTGCAGGGCACCTGGGAAGTGCTGCCGAGTGCGCGCAACCGCCGCATCACCGCCGCCACCCACATGGAAATCCGCGGCCCGGCCCGCGGCCATGCCCTGCTGCAAACCCGTTACAGCCCGGACGGCACCGCTACCCGCGGGACGCAGAACAACTGTGCCAATGGCTTCACGCCCTGGGGTACCTACCTGACCTGCGAGGAGAACTGGGCCGGCTACTTCGCCTCCGGCGACGCCGAGCTGCCCCGCGAGCTGAGCCGCTACGGGCTGCGCGACCGCAGCCGCTACGGTTGGGAAACCCTGCCGGACGACGAGTTCGTGCGCTTCGATGCCACCCGCAAGGGCGCCAGCGCCGACGACTACCGCAACGAACCCAACCACTTCGGCTGGATCGTCGAGATCGATCCCTTCGCCCCGGAGTCGGTGCCGGTCAAGCGCACCGCGCTCGGCCGTTTCGCCCATGAAGGCCTGGTGTTCGCCCCGGTCAAACCGGGCCGGCCGGTGGTCTGCTACTCCGGCGACGACTCGCAGAACGAGTACATCTACAAGTACGTCAGCCGCGACAAGTACCGCCCCGGCCGCAGCGATGGCCGCCTGCTGGATGATGGCACTCTGTACGTCGCCCGCTTCGCCGCCGATGGCAGCGGCGAGTGGCTGGCCCTGGACATCCACGACAGCCAGTTCCAGAGCGCCTGCCTGGCCGCCGGGGTGAACTTCGCCGACCAGGGCGAGGTGCTGATCAATACCCGCCTGGCCGCCGATGTGGTCGGCGCGACCAAGATGGACCGCCCGGAATGGGGCGCGGTCCATCCCGACAGCGGCGCGGTCTATTTCACCCTGACCAACAACAGCTCGCGCAGCGAGCCCGATGCCGCCAACCCGCGCCCGGCCAACGCCTACGGCCATATCGTCCGCTGGCGCGAGCTGAGCAAGGACCATGCAGGACGGCGGTTCGAGTGGAACCTGTTCCTGCTCGCCGGCCCGGAAACCGACAGCGTCGGCCCCGACGGCCAGCCGCTGAACGCCGACAACCGCCTGGCCAGCCCCGACGGCCTGTGGTTCGACGGCGAAGGCCGACTGTGGATCCAGACCGACATGAGCGGCAGCCAGTTGCGCAGCGGCCCGTTCGGCAACAACCAGATGCTGGTGGCCGACCCGCGCACCGGCGAGCTGAAACGCTTCCTGGTCGGTCCGCTCGGCGCCGAAGTCACCGGCATCACCGCCACCCCGGACTTCCGCACGCTGTTCGTGAATATCCAGCATCCCGGCGAAGGCTCGACCGCGGACAACTTGCTCAGCGCCTGGCCCGACGGCCCGGGCAAACGGCCGCGTTCCGCGACGGTGGTCATCAGCCGCGAAGACGGTCGACGTTTGCTGTAGCCAGCCAAGCCCACCACTGGCCTCGGCGCTTCATGCGCCGAGGCCAGACGCTGGCGGCGAGTCTGCATTGGCGGCGAGTCGGTAATGGGGCGGCGCCCGGTATAAAAAATCGACCAGTAATAACGGATAAATTTTTAAGTAGACTACGTTATCAGTTTTGCGTCAGAGACTGACAATTAAGCGACAGATCGCATCTGGTTAAATCAAACTAATCTCATAGTAGTAATTCTTTGAGACTAAAGAATGAAACGCTAGTCGAACATTCAACCTCGCCACCTTCCCTACGGCTTGCTACCTGAGGTTCTGCCCCTTGCAGGGTGGCGGTCGGGTGGTTTCGACGTGCTTTTTTCAATCTGAATAATTTACTTACACATCCAAACGGAGATAACATTGTCCGAATAGATTGCTGGCTCAGCAGTAGGCTGCCGGCAAACACAGACTTTCAAACACGAGTGAACGCCGTTCCTTGTATCGAGGGGTCCCGGCATGTCGGAAGCAACCGCAGTCCTGTCCCATAACTGGGCGTTGGCCGTTTTTCTGCTGGGGGTCATTGGCCTCTGCGCATTCATGCTTGGCGTTTCCAGCCTGCTTGGCAGCAAGGCTTGGGGGCGCAGCAAGAACGAACCCTTCGAATCCGGGATGCTTCCCACCGGCAGCGCCCGCCTGCGCCTGTCGGCAAAATTCTATTTGGTCGCGATGCTCTTCGTGATCTTCGACGTTGAAGCCCTCTTTCTCTTCGCCTGGTCTGTCTCCGTTCGCGAAAGCGGCTGGGCCGGCTTTATCGAAGCCACCGTTTTTATAGCAATTCTGTTGGCGGGTCTTGTCTACCTTTGGCGTATTGGGGCGCTCGATTGGGCTCCCGAAGGACGTCGCGAGCGGCAGGCGAAGCTAAAACAATGAGGCTTTGGCGATGCAATACAAACTTACTCGGGTCGACCCGGATGCGCCCAACGAGGTGTATCCGATCGGCCAGCGGGAGACTGTTTCCGACCCGTTGCTAGAAGGTCAGGTTCACAAGAACATCTACATGGGCAAGCTGGAAGACGTGCTGAATGGCGCGGTCAACTGGGGGCGGAAGAATTCCTTGTGGCCGTACAACTTCGGCCTTTCCTGCTGCTACGTGGAGATGACCACGGCCTTCACCGCGCCCCATGACATCGCCCGCTTCGGTGCCGAAGTCATTCGTGCGTCCCCTCGCCAGGCAGACTTCATGGTCATCGCCGGCACCTGCTTCATCAAGATGGCGCCGATCATCCAGCGCCTCTATGAGCAGATGCTGGAACCCAAATGGGTGATTTCCATGGGCTCCTGCGCCAACTCCGGTGGCATGTACGATATCTACTCGGTCGTTCAGGGCGTGGACAAGTTCCTCCCCGTGGACGTCTACATACCCGGCTGCCCGCCCCGCCCGGAGGCATTCCTGCAAGGCCTGATGCTGCTGCAGGAATCCATCGGGCAGGAGCGCCGTCCGCTTTCCTGGGTCGTCGGCGACCAAGGCATCTACCGTGCCGAAATGCCGTCGCAGAAGGAACAGCGGCGTGAACAGCGTATCGCTGTCACCCACCTGCGCAGCCCAGACGAAGTCTGAGTCATCCCTTCCACAAGAAGGCCCGATTCATTCTCTACGTTGACCGATAGCGACCGAGACCATGACTGCAGACACCGCTCTGTCTATTCCGCCGTACAAGGCTGACGACCAAGATGTCGTCGTTGAGCTTAATTCCCGCTTCGGTGCCGAAAGCATCACCCTGCAAGCCACCCGCACCGGCATGCCGGTAATTTGGGTCGCCCGGGAAAAGCTGATCGAAGTGCTTACCTACCTGCGCAACCTGCCGCGCCCCTACGTCATGCTGTACGACCTGCATGGCGTCGACGAGCGTTTGCGCACCCAGCGGCGCGGGCTGCCGGATGCCGATTTTTCGGTGTTCTACCACCTGCTGTCGATCGAACGTAACAGCGACGTGATGATCAAGGTGGCGCTGTCCGAGGACGACCTCAACCTGCCCAGCGCCACCCGCATCTGGCCGAACGCCAATTGGTACGAGCGTGAAGTCTGGGACATGTACGGCATCACCTTCGCCGGGCACCCGCACCTGAGCCGCATCATGATGCCGCCGACCTGGGAAGGTCACCCGCTGCGCAAGGATTACCCGGCGCGCGCCACCGAGTTCGACCCGTTCAGCCTGACCCTGGCCAAGCAGCAACTGGAAGAGGAAGCCGCACGCTTCAAGCCGGAAGACTGGGGCATGAAGCGTGGCGGCGAGCACGAGGACTACATGTTCCTCAACCTCGGCCCCAATCACCCGTCTGCCCACGGTGCCTTCCGCATCATCCTGCAACTGGACGGCGAGGAAATCGTCGACTGCGTGCCGGAAGTCGGCTACCACCACCGCGGCGCCGAGAAGATGGCCGAACGCCAGTCCTGGCACAGTTTCATCCCCTACACCGACCGTATCGACTACCTCGGCGGGGTGATGAACAACCTGCCCTACGTATTGGCCGTGGAGAAACTCGCCGGGATCAAGGTGCCGGACCGGGTCGACTTCATCCGGGTAATGATGGCCGAGTTCTTCCGCATCAACAGCCACCTGCTGTTCCTCGGTACCTATATCCAGGACGTCGGCGCGATGACCCCGGTGTTCTTCACCTTCACCGATCGCCAGCGCGCCTACCGGGTGATCGAGGCCATCACCGGCTTTCGCATGCATCCGGCCTGGTACCGCATCGGCGGCGTCGCCCACGACCTGCCGCGCGGCTGGGACAAGCTGGTACAGGAGTTCGTCGACTGGCTGCCCAAACGCCTCGACGAGTACGAGAAAGCCGCGTTGCAGAACAGCATCCTGCGCGGCCGCACCATCGGCGTCGCCGCCTACAACACCCGGCAGGCGCTGGAGTGGGGCGTCACCGGTTCCGGCCTGCGGGCCACCGGGCTGGACTTCGACCTGCGCAAGGCGCGGCCGTACTCCGGCTATGAAAACTTCGAGTTCGAGATCCCCCTGGCGGCGAACGGCGATGCCTACGACCGCTGCCTCATCCGCGTCGAGGAAATGCGCCAGAGCCTGCGGATCATCGAACAGTGCCTGAAGAACATGCCGGCCGGTGCCTACAAGGCCGATCACCCGCTGACCACGCCGCCGCCGAAAGAGCGCACGCTGCAGCACATCGAGACCCTGATCACCCACTTCCTGCAAGTCTCCTGGGGCCCGGTCATGCCGGCCAACGAAGCCTTCCAGATGATCGAGGCGACCAAGGGCATCAACAGCTACTACCTGACGAGCGATGGCAGCACCATGAGCTACCGCACCCGGATTCGCACGCCGAGCTTCCCGCACCTGCAGCAGATCCCGGCAGTGATCAACGGCAGCATGGTCGCCGACCTGATCGCCTATCTGGGCAGCATCGACTTCGTTATGGCCGACGTGGACCGCTGATATGAACCAGGCACATCTGATCCAAACCGACCGTTTTGCCCTCAGCGACAGCGAGCGCTCGGCCATCGAGCATGAAATGCACCACTACGAGGACCCGCGCGCGGCGTCCATCGAAGCCCTGAAGATCGTGCAGAAGGCGCGCGGCTGGGTGCCGGACGGCGCCGCCGATGCCATTGGCGCGATCCTCGGCATCCCGGCCAGCGATGTGGAAGGCGTGGCCACTTTCTATAGCCAGATTTTCCGCCAGCCGGTGGGCCGCCACATCATCCGTGTCTGCGACAGCATGACCTGCTTTATCGGCGGCCATGAATCCGTGGTAACCAGCATTCAGCAGCAACTCGGCATCGGCCTCGGCCAGACCAGCGCCGACGGCCGCTTCACCCTGCTGCCGGTGTGCTGCCTGGGCAACTGCGACAAGGCCCCGGCGCTGATGATCGACGACGATACCTTCGGCGACGTGCAACCCGGCGATGTCGCCGAACTGCTGGAGGCCTATCCATGACTCGACCCACAGCCATGACCGCCAAGGCGCTGCCCTCCATCGGCCCGGCCAACCGCGTCGCGCGAAGCGAAGAAACCCATCCGCTGACCTGGCGCCTGCGTGACGACGGTGAGCCGGTCTGGCTCGCCGAGTACCAGCAGAAGAACGGCTACGCGGCCGCCCGCAAGGCCCTGGCCGAAATGGCCCAGGCCGACATCGTGCAGACGGTGAAGGATTCCGGCCTCAAGGGCCGTGGCGGCGCCGGCTTTCCCACCGGCGTGAAGTGGGGCCTGATGCCGGCCAACGAAGCGATGAACATCCGCTACCTGCTGTGCAACGCGGACGAAATGGAGCCGAACACCTGGAAAGACCGCCTGCTGATGGAGCAGCTGCCGCACCTGCTGATCGAAGGCATGCTGATCAGCGCCCGTGCGCTCAAGGCTTACCGCGGCTATATCTTCCTGCGCGGCGAATACGTCGATGCGGCGCGCATCCTCAACCGTGCGGTCGAGGAAGCCAAGGCCGCCGGCCTGCTGGGCAAGAACATCCTTGGCAGCGGCTTCGATTTCGAGCTGTTCGTCCACACCGGCGCCGGCCGCTATATCTGCGGCGAAGAAACCGCGCTGATCAACTCGCTGGAAGGCCGACGCGCCAACCCGCGCTCCAAGCCGCCCTTCCCCGCCGCCGTCGGCGTCTGGGGCAAACCGACCTGCGTGAACAACGTCGAGACCCTGTGCAACGTGCCGGCGATCATCGGCAACGGTGTCGACTGGTACAAATCCCTGGCCCGTCCGGGCAGCGAAGACCACGGCAGCAAACTGATGGGCTTCTCCGGCAAGGTGAAGAACCCCGGCCTGTGGGAGCTGCCCTTCGGCATCCCGGCCCGCGAGCTGTTCGAGGACTACGCCGGCGGCATGCGCGACGGCTACCGGCTCAAGTGCTGGCAGCCGGGCGGCGCCGGCACCGGCTTCCTGCTGCCGGAACACCTCGACGCCTCGATGTATGCCGCCGGCATCGCCAAGGTCGGCACCCGCATGGGTACCGGCTTGGCCATGGCGGTGGACGACAGCATCAACATGGTGTCCTTGCTGCGCAACATGGAAGAGTTCTTCGCCCGCGAATCCTGTGGCTTCTGCACCCCGTGCCGCGACGGCCTGCCGTGGAGCGTCAAGCTGCTGCGCGCGCTGGAACGCGGCCAGGGCCAACCCGGCGACATCGAGACCCTGGAGCAGTTGTGCAACCTCCTCGGCCCCGGCAAGACCTTCTGCGCCCACGCGCCGGGGGCCATCGAGCCGCTGGGCAGTGCGATCAAGTATTTCCGTCCGGAGTTCGAGGCCGGCATTGCCAGCCAAGCCACTCCGGCCGCGACGGGGCAATTCGTCCCCGCGTGAAGTTTTTCGTTGCGGCGGCCACTCGCCTGGCCCCGCGACACACCGTGATTCCATTAGCCAAACCCGCTTCGGCGGATAAGAAGACACTCGACCATGGCCACTATCCACGTAGACGGCAAAGATCTTGAAGTCGATGGGGCGGACAACCTCTTGCAGGCCTGTCTGTCCCTCGGTCTCGATATTCCCTACTTCTGCTGGCACCCGGCGCTCGGCAGCGTCGGTGCCTGCCGCCAGTGCGCGGTCAAGCAGTACACCGACGAGAACGACAAACGCGGTCGCCTGGTCATGTCCTGCATGACCCCCGCCACCGACAACACCTGGATCTCCATCGACGACGAGGAGGCCAAGCAGTTTCGCGCCAGCGTCGTCGAATGGCTGATGACCAACCACCCGCACGATTGCCCGGTGTGCGAGGAAGGCGGTCACTGCCACCTGCAGGACATGACGGTGATGACCGGCCATAACACGCGCCGTTATCGCTTCAGCAAGCGCACCCACCAGAACCAGGAGCTCGGCCCGTTCATCGGCCACGAGATGAACCGCTGCATCGCCTGCTACCGCTGCGTGCGCTATTACAAGGACTACGCCGGCGGCACCGACCTGGGCGTGTTCGGCGCGCATGACAACGTCTACTTCGGCCGCGTCGAAGACGGCACGCTGGAAAGTGAGTTCTCCGGCAACCTCACCGAGGTCTGCCCGACCGGCGTATTCATCGACAAGACCCACTCCGAGCGCTACAACCGCAAGTGGGACATGCAGTTCGCCCCGAGCATCTGCCATGGCTGCGCCAGCGGCTGCAACATCAGCCCTGGCGAACGCTACGGCGAAATCCGCCGCATCGAGAATCGCTTCAACGGTTCGGTGAACCAGTATTTCCTCTGCGACCGCGGCCGCTTCGGTTACGGCTTCGTCAACCGCGAAGATCGCCCGCGCCAGCCGATGATGGTGCTGAGCAAGATGAAGATGGGCATCGATTCCGCCCTCGACCAGGCATCCGCCCTGCTGAAGAACCGCAAGGTGATCGGCATCGGTTCGCCACGCGCCAGCCTGGAGAGCAACTTCGCCCTGCGCGAACTGGTCGGTGTGGACAATTACTACTCGGGCATCGAAGCCGCCGAGCTGGAAAACCTGCGACTGATCCGCGACGTGCTGCAGAACGGTCCACTGCCGGTGCCGACCCTACGCGACGTGGAAAGCCATGACGCGGTGTTCGTCCTCGGCGAAGACCTGACCCAGACCGCCGCCCGCCTCGCCCTGGCCCTGCGTCAGACGGTCAAGGGCAAGGCCACCGAGATCGCCGCCTCGATGAAGATCCAGGACTGGCACATCGCCGCGGTGCAGAACGTCGCCCAGGACGCGCTCAACCCGCTGTTCATCGCCAGTGTCGCGGCCACCCGCCTGGATGATGTGGCCGCCGAGTGCGTGCATGCCGCGCCGGCCGACCTGGCCCGCCTCGGTTTCGCCGTGGCCCATGCCATCGACCCGAGCGCCCCGCCCGTGAGCGGTCTGGAAGCCGAAGCGGCCGAGCTGGTGCAGCGCATCGCCGACGCCCTGCTCGCAGCCAAGCGCCCATTGATCGTCTCCGGCGCTTCGTTGGGCAGCAAGGCACTGATCGAGGCCGCCGCCAACATCGCCAGCGCGCTGAAGAACCGCGAGAAGAACGCTTCCATCAGCCTGGTGGTGCCAGAGGCCAACAGCATGGGCCTGGCCCTGTTCGGCGGCGAATCCGTCGATGCCGCGCTGGATGCCCTGATCTCCGGCATGGCCGATGCCGTCGTCGTTCTGGAGAACGACCTCTACCGCCGCGCCGACGCCGCCAAGGTCGACGCAGCCCTGGCCGCCGCCAAGGTGGTGATCGTCGCCGACCACCAGCAAACCGCCACCACCGCCAAGGCCCATCTGCTGCTGCCGGCCGCCAGCTTTGCCGAAGGCGACGGCACCCTGGTCAGCCAGGAAGGCCGCGCCCAGCGTTTCTTCCAGGTGTTCGAGCCGAGTTACCACGACGCCGGCGTCCTGGTGCGCGAGGGCTGGCGCTGGCTGCACGCGCTGCACAGCACCCTGCAAGGCAAGTCGGTGGACTGGACGCAGCTGGATGAAGTCACCGCCGCCTGCGCCGCCGGCAACCATTTGCTGGCGCGCATTGGCGAGGCCGCGCCAAACGCCTCGTTCCGCATCAAGGGCCTGAAGCTGGCACGCGAGCCGCATCGTTACAGCGGCCGTACCGCCATGCGCGCCGATATCAGCGTGCACGAACCGCGTCAGCCGCAGGATCAGGACTCGGCCTTCGCCTTCTCCATGGAAGGCTATTCCGGCAGCAAGGAAGATCGCCAGCAGATCCCCTTCGCCTGGTCGCCGGGCTGGAACTCTCCACAGGCCTGGAACAAGTTCCAGGACGAAGTCGGCGGCCACCTGCGCGCCGGCGATCCGGGCGTACGCCTGATCGAGGCCAAGGGCCAGGCGCTGTCCTGGTTCACCCCGGGGGCGGCGTTCAATCCGGCCCCGGGTACCTGGCAGGTCGTGCCGCTGCACCACCTGTTCGGCAGCGAGGAGCTGTCTGCTCGCGCCACCCCCGTGCAGGAGCGTATTCCGCGACCTTACGTGGCATTGGCGAAAGCCGAAGCCGAGCGCCTTGGCCTCGGCGAGGGTGCGCTGCTCAGTCTGAGCGTGGGCGGCCAGGCCTTGCGCCTGCCGCTGCAGGTGCGTGAGGAGCTGGCCGTGGGGCTGATCGGCCTGCCCGTCGGGCTGCCCGGTATCCCGCGCGTTATCGCCGGCGCCCTGGCGACCGCGCTCGCGGTTACTGGAGCAGAGGAGGCTGCGCTATGAGTTGGCTAACCCCCGAACTGATCGAGATCGTCATCGCGGTGCTCAAGTCCGTGGTCATCCTGCTCGCCGTGGTGGTTTGCGGCGCGCTGCTGAGCTTCGTCGAACGCCGCCTGCTGGGCCTCTGGCAGGACCGCTACGGACCCAACCGGGTTGGCCCGTACGGCATGTTCCAGATCGCCGCGGACATGCTCAAGATGTTCTTCAAGGAAGACTGGACGCCGCCGTTCGCCGACAAGGTGATCTTCACCCTGGCCCCGATAATCGCCATGGGCGCGCTGCTGACCGCCTTCGTCATCATTCCGGTCACCCCGACCTGGGGCGTGGCGGACCTGAACATCGGCCTGCTGTTCTTCTTCGCCATGGCCGGCCTGTCGGTGTACGCGGTGCTCTTCGCCGGCTGGTCGAGCAACAACAAGTTCGCCCTGCTCGGCAGCCTGCGCGCCTCGGCACAGACCATTTCCTACGAGGTGTTCCTGGCCCTGGCGCTGATGGGCATCGTCGCCCAGGTCGGCTCGTTCAACATGCGCGCCATCGTCGACTACCAGGCCCAGCACCTGTGGTTCATCATTCCGCAGTTCTTCGGCTTCTGTACCTTCTTCATCGCCGGCGTCGCGGTAACCCACCGCCACCCGTTCGACCAGCCGGAAGCCGAGCAAGAACTGGCCGACGGCTACCACATCGAATACGCCGGGATGAAATGGGGCATGTTCTTCGTCGGCGAATACATCGGCATAGTGACCATTTCCGCGCTGCTGGTGACCTTGTTCTTCGGCGGCTGGCACGGCCCGTTCGGCATTCTGCCGCAGATCCCGTTCGTCTGGTTCGCCCTCAAGACCTGCTTCTTCATCATGCTGTTCATCCTGCTGCGCGCCTCGATTCCGCGCCCGCGCTATGACCAGGTGATGGCCTTCAGCTGGAAGTTCTGCCTGCCGCTGACCCTGATCAACCTGCTGGTGACCGGCGCGCTTGTGCTGGCCGCGGCCCAGTAAGGAGAACCACCATGTTCAAGTACCTGTATCACGTGGTGTATGGCACCTTCACCCAGTTGCGCAGCCTGGTGATGATCTTCGGCCATGCCTTTCGCAAGCGCGACACCCTGCAGTACCCGGAGGAGGCGGTCTACCTGCCGCCCCGCTACCGTGGGCGCATCGTGCTGACCCGCGACCCCGACGGCGAGGAGCGCTGCGTGGCCTGCAACCTGTGCGCCGTGGCCTGCCCGGTCGCCTGCATCTCGCTGCAGAAGGCCGAAAGCGACGACGGCCGCTGGTACCCGGAATTCTTCCGCATCAACTTCTCCCGCTGCATTTTCTGCGGCCTGTGCGAAGAGGCCTGCCCGACCACCGCGATCCAGCTCACCCCGGATTTCGAGATGGGCGAGTTCAAGCGTCAGGACCTGGTGTACGAGAAGGAAGACCTGCTGATTTCCGGTCCCGGCAAGAACCCCGACTACAACTTCTACCGTGTGGCCGGCATGGCCATTGCCGGCAAGCCAAAAGGCGCCGCGCAGAACGAAGCCGAGCCGATCAACGTCAAGAGCCTGCTGCCCTAAGGAGACGCGCGTGGAGTTTGCTTTCTATTTCGCTGCAGGCATTGCCGTGATGTCCACCCTACGGGTGGTCAGCAGTTCCAACCCGGTGCATGCCCTGCTGTATCTGATCATCTCGCTGCTGGCGGTTTCCATGGTGTTCTTCAGCCTCGGCGCACCCTTTGCCGGAGCCCTGGAGATCATCGTCTATGCCGGCGCGATCATGGTGCTGTTCGTCTTCGTGGTGATGATGCTCAACCTCGGCCCGGCCGCCGTCGCGCAAGAGAGAAAATGGCTGACGCCGGGCATCTGGTTCGGTCCGGCGCTTCTCTCCACCCTGCTGCTCGGTCAATTGCTCTATGTGCTGTTCGCCGCCCCCAGCGGTGCCGCCATCGGCCAGGTGACCGTGGACGCCAAGACCGTCGGCATCCACCTGTTCGGCCCCTACCTGCTGGCGGTGGAGCTGGCCTCCATGCTGCTGCTCGCCGCGCTGGTGGCCGCCTATCACCTCGGCCGCCACGAAGCTAAGGATGCAACGCCATGAATGCGATTCCGATGGAGCACGGCCTGGCCCTCGCCGGCATGCTGTTCAGCCTGGGCCTGGTCGGCCTGATGGTGCGCCGTAACATCCTCTTCGTGCTGATGAGCCTGGAAGTGATGATGAACGCCACCGCCCTGGCCTTCGTCGTCGCCGGTGCCCGCTGGGCCCAGGCCGACGGCCAGATCATGTTCATTCTGGTGATCACCCTGGCAGCCGCCGAGGCCAGTATCGGCCTGGCGATCCTGCTGCAACTGTATCGCCGCTTCCACACCCTCGATATCGACGCTGCCAGCGAGATGCGCGGATGAACCTACTATTCCTGACTTGCCTGTTCCCGCTGCTCGGCTGGCTGTTGCTGGCCTTCTCCCGCGGCCGCTTCTTGGAAAACACCACGGCCGTGATCGGCGTCGGTTCGGTCGGCTTGTCCGCCTCGATCGCCGCCTGGATCATCTGGCAGTTCACCGTCGCGCCTCCTGCGGGCGGCGTCTATACCCAGCTGCTCTGGCAGTGGATGTCGGTGGACGGCCTGACGCCGAGCTTCACCCTCTACCTGGATGGCCTGTCGCTGACCATGCTCGGGGTGGTGACCGGCGTCGGCTTCCTGATCCACCTGTTCGCCTCCTGGTACATGCGCGGCGAAGAGGGCTACTCGCGGTTCTTCGCCTACACCAACCTGTTCATCGCCAGCATGCTGTTCCTGGTGCTCGGCGATAACCTGCTGTTCCTGTACTTCGGCTGGGAAGGCGTGGGGCTGTGCAGCTACCTGCTGATCGGCTTCTACTTCAAGCACACGCCGAACGGCAATGCGGCGCTCAAGGCCTTCATCGTCACCCGGGTCGGCGACGTGTTCATGGCCATCGGCCTGTTCATCCTGTTCTTCCACCTCGGTACCCTGAACATCCAGGAGCTGATGGTGCTGGCACCGCAG
Organism: Pseudomonas benzenivorans; assembly: GCF_900100495.1. Taxonomy (GTDB): domain Bacteria; phylum Pseudomonadota; class Gammaproteobacteria; order Pseudomonadales; family Pseudomonadaceae; genus Aquipseudomonas; species Aquipseudomonas benzenivorans. Next base: position 328,375 of record NZ_FNCT01000001.1, on the reverse strand, counting down.
AAGTATGTCGCCGGCGACACCTGGCTGTGGTTCGCCACCCTGATGCTGCTCGGCGGCGCCGTCGGCAAGTCCGCCCAGTTGCCGCTGCAGACCTGGCTGGCCGACGCCATGGCCGGCCCGACCCCGGTCTCCGCGCTGATCCATGCGGCGACCATGGTCACCGCCGGCGTCTACCTGATCGCCCGGACCCACGGGCTGTTCCTGCTGACCCCGGAGATCCTCGAACTGGTCGGCATCGTCGGCGGCGTGACCCTGGTGCTGGCCGGCTTCGCCGCGCTGGTACAGACCGACATCAAGCGCATCCTCGCCTACTCGACGATGAGCCAGATCGGCTACATGTTCCTCGCCCTGGGCGTCGGCGCCTGGGACGCGGCGATCTTCCACCTGATGACCCACGCCTTCTTCAAGGCGCTGCTGTTCCTCGCCTCCGGCGCGGTGATCAATGCCTGCCACCACGAGCAGAACATCTTCAAGATGGGCGGTCTGTGGAACAAGCTGCCGCTGGCCTATGCCAGCTTCATCGTCGGCGGCGCCGCCCTGGCCGCGCTGCCGCTGATCACCGCCGGCTTCTACTCGAAGGACGAGATCCTCTGGGAAGCCTTCGCCAGCGGTCACCAGGAGCTGCTGTACGCCGGCCTGGTCGGGGCCTTCATGACCTCGCTGTACACCTTCCGGCTGATCTTCATCGCCTTCCACGGTGAGCAACAGACCGAGGCCCACGCCGGTCATGGCGTGGCCCATTGGCTGCCGTTGGCGGTGCTGATCCTGCTCTCGACCTTCATCGGCGCGCTGATCACCCCGCCACTGGCCGGCGTACTGCCGCAGAGCGTCGGGCATGCCGGTGGCGAGGCCAAGCACAGCCTGGAAATCGCCTCGGGCTCCATCGCCCTGGCCGGCATCCTCCTGGCCGCCCTGCTGTTCCTCGGCAAGCGCCGCTTGGTCGGCGCCGTCGCCCAGAGCGCTGCGGGGCGTTTCCTCGGCGCCTGGTGGTTCGCCGCCTGGGGCTTCGACTGGCTGTACGGCACGCTGTTCGTCAAACCTTACTTGCTGGCGTGCCGCCTGCTCGCTCGCGACCCGATCGACGGCAGCATCGGCGTGGTCCCGCGCCTGGCGCGTGGCGGGCACAGCATTCTGAGCCGCAGTGAAACCGGACAGCTGCGTTGGTACACGGCGTCCATCGTCGGGGGTGCCGTGCTGGTATTCGCCGCCGTCCTGCTGGCCTGACCTGAATATGCACATTTTGCGAAAGGAACCCCGCCCATCATGATTCTGCCGTGGCTAATCCTGATTCCCTTTATCGGCGGCCTGCTGTGCTGGCTGGGTGAGCGCTTCGGCAACACCCTGCCGCGCTGGATTGCGCTGCTGACCATGTCCCTGTTGTTCGGCCTCGGCCTGTGGCTGTGGGCCACCGGCGATTTCAGCCTGGCCCCGGCTCCCGGAGCCGATCCGCTCTGGGCCGCGGAATTCCAGGTGCAGTGGATCGAGCGCCTGGGCATCAGCGTGCACCTGGCGCTGGACGGCCTGTCGGTGCTGATGATCGCCCTCACCGGCCTGCTCGGCGTGCTGTCCGTGCTCTGCTCCTGGCATGAGATCCAGAACCGTGTCGGCTTCTTCCACCTCAACCTGATGTGGATTCTCGGCGGCGTGGTCGGGGTGTTCCTGGCCATCGACCTGTTCCTGTTCTTCTTCTTCTGGGAAATGATGCTGGTGCCGATGTATTTCCTCATCGCGCTCTGGGGTCATAGCGGCAGTGCCGGCAAGACCCGCATCACCGCCGCCACCAAGTTCTTCATCTACACCCAGGCCAGCGGCCTGATCATGCTGGTGGCGATCCTCGCGCTGGTGTTCGTGCACTACAACAGCACCGGCGTGCTGACCTTCAACTACGCCGATCTGTTGCAGACCGAACTGGCGCCGGGCACCGAATACCTGCTGATGCTCGGTTTCTTCATCGCCTTCGCGGTGAAGTTCCCGGTGGTGCCGTTCCATTCCTGGCTGCCGGATGCCCATGCCCAGGCACCGACCGCAGGCTCGGTGGACCTCGCCGGCATCCTGCTGAAGACCGCCGCCTACGGCATGATCCGCTTCGCCCTGCCGCTGTTTCCCAATGCCTCGGCGGAATTCGCGCCGATCGCCATGGGCCTCGGGGTGTTCGCCATCGTCTACGGCGCCTTGCTGTCGTTCGCCCAGACCGACATCAAGCGTCTGGTGGCCTACTCCAGCGTGTCGCACATGGGCTTCGTGCTGATCGCCATCTACTCCGGCAGCCAGATCGCCATGCAAGGCGCGGTGGTGCAGATGCTCGCCCATGGCCTGTCCGCCGCCGCCCTGTTTATCCTCTGCGGCCAGCTCTACGAGCGCCTGCACACCCGCGACATGCGCGAGATGGGCGGCATCTGGGCACGCATGCCCTGGCTGCCGGCGCTCAGCCTGTTCTTCGCGGCCGCCGCACTGGGCCTGCCCGGCACCGGCAACTTCGTCGGCGAGTTCCTCATCCTGATCGGCACCTTCCCCGGCGCGCCGTGGGTCACCGTACTCGCCGCCAGCGGCCTGGTATTCGGCTCGGTCTACTCGCTGATCATGATCCACCGCGCCTACTTCGGCCCGGCCAAGGCGGACGGCGCCCTGCTCGGCCTGAAACCCCGCGAACTGGGCATGGTGATGGGGCTGGCGGCGCTACTGATGCTGCTCGGCATCTACCCGCAGCCGGTGCTCGACACTTCCGCCGCCAGCATGCACGGCGTGCAGCAGTGGATGAACAGTGCCCTCACTCAACTCGCCTCGGCCCGCTAGCCGGTAATGGGAAGCAGCGATATGGAATTTACCACTCAACACTTCATCGCCCTGCTACCGCTGCTGGTCACCAGCGCCACGATCCTCGTGGTGATGCTGGCCATCGCCTGGAAGCGCAACCACAGCCTGACCTTCGTACTCTCGGTGCTCGGCCTCAACCTGGCCTTGCTGTCGCTCATTCCGGCGCTCGGGGTCGCGCCGTTGCAGGTCACCCCGCTGCTGCTGATCGACAACTTCGCCTGCTACTACATGGCACTGGTGCTGGCCGCCACCCTGGCCTGCGTGACCCTGACCCACGCCTACCTCGGCGAGGCAACCCTGAGAGGGGGTGAGACGGCCCGCAAGGGCTATCCGGGCAACCGCGAAGAGATGTACCTGCTGCTGCTGCTGTCCGCTGCCGGCGGCCTGGTGTTGGTCAGCGCGCAACACCTGGCCGGCCTGTTCATCGGCCTGGAACTGCTCTCGGTGCCGGTTTTCGGCCTGGTCGCCTATGCCTTCTTCAACAAGCGCTCGCTGGAAGCCGGGATCAAGTACATGGTGCTGTCGGCAGCCGGCTCGGCCTTCCTGTTGTTCGGCATGGCGCTGCTGTATGCCGAGTCCGGCAGCCTGAGCTTCGCCGCGATCGGCGCCAGCCTGGCCGCGGGCGGCAGCGGTCTGCTGGTACAGATCGGCATCGGCATGATGCTGGTCGGCCTGGCCTTCAAGCTGTCGCTGGTGCCCTTCCACCTCTGGACCCCGGACGTCTACGAAGGCGCCCCGGCACCGGTAGCGGCCTTCCTCGCCACCGCCAGCAAGGTGGCGGTGTTCGCCGTGCTGCTGCGCCTGTATCAGATGTCCCCGGCCACCGCCGGCGGCTGGCTGAACGACCTGCTGACCGTGATCGCCATCGCCTCGATCCTTTTCGGCAACCTGTTGGCCCTGCTGCAAAGCAACCTCAAGCGCCTGCTGGGATACTCCTCGATCGCCCACTTCGGCTACCTGCTGGTGGCGCTGGTCGCCAGCAAGGGCCTGGCCGTGGAAGCCATCGGCGTGTACCTCGCCACCTACGTGCTGACCAGCCTCGGCGCGTTCGGCGTGATCACCCTGATGTCCACGCCTTACAGCGGCCGCGACTGCGATGCCCTGTACGAGTACCGCGGCCTGTTCTGGCGTCGCCCCTACCTGACTGCGGTGCTCACCGTGATGATGCTGTCGCTGGCCGGCATCCCGCTGACCGCCGGCTTCATCGGCAAGTTCTACGTGATCGCCGCCGGCGTCCAGGCGCAGCTCTGGTGGCTGCTCGGCAGCCTGGTGCTGGGCAGCGCTATCGCGGTGTTCTACTACCTGCGGGTGATGGTCACGCTGTTCCTGGTCGAGCCGAACCTGCGGCGCCACGATGCGCCGTTCAACTGGGGCCAGCGCACCGGCGGGATCATGCTGATGTTCGTCGCCCTGCTCGCCTTCTTCCTCGGCGTCTACCCGCAGCCGCTGCTGGAACTGGTGCAGCAGGCCGGTCTGGTGGTACTCGTCAACTAAGCCCTGCAGGCACAAAAAAACCGGCCATTGCCGGTTTTTTTGTGCCTGCGCTTCCCCCTGGAACCTGCTGGCGCGCGCTGCAGGACAGGTCCCGGCCGGGCAGCGCTGAAACCCCTGATATCTCGGCAGCCCCCGCGCAGGGATGAAGCGCCGCGCGGTGACACAAGCACATCGAACCGGCTACAGGTGGGTTGGCCTACAGCACCATCGCTGCCACCCAGCCGAAGACCAGCAGCGGCAGGTTGTAGTGCAGGAAAGTCGGCACCACGCTGTCCCAGATGTGGTTGTGCTGGCCGTCGACGTTCAGCCCCGCGGTCGGCCCGAGGGTCGAGTCGGAGGCCGGCGAGCCGGCATCGCCCAGGGCGCCGGCGGTGCCGACGATGCTGACGATGGCCAGCGGGCTGAAGCCCAGCTGCAGCCCCAGTGGCACGAAGATCGCGGCGATGATCGGCACGGTGGAGAACGACGAACCGATGCCCATGGTCACCAGCAGGCCGACCAGCAGCATCAGCAGCGCGCCGATGGCCTTGTCGTGGTCGATCAATGCCGCGGAGCTGTCGACCAGGGTCTTCACCTCGCCGGTGGCCTTCATCACCTCGGCGAAGCCAGCGGCGGCGATCATGATGAAACCGATCATCGCCATCATCTTCATGCCCTCGGTGAACAGGCCGTCGGCCTCTTTCCAGCGCACCACCCCAGAGACCGAGAAGATCACGAAACCGACCAGCGCGCCGATGATCATCGAGTCCAGCCACAGCTGCACGACGAAGGCCGCGACGATCGCCACGCCGGCCACCAGCAGACTCAGCGGGTTGTAGGCGATGTCGACGCGCTCGGCCTGCTCGATCTTCTCCAGGTCGTAGACGCGCCTCTTGCGGTAGCTGAACAGCACCGCCAGCAGCAGGCCGAACAGCATGCCCAGGGCCGGAATCGCCATCGCTTCGGTGACGTTGACGCCGCTGACATCGACTCCGGACTTGGCCACGTTGGCCAGCAGGATCTCATTGAGGAAGATCCCGCCAAAGCCCACCGGCAGGAACATATACGGGGTGATCAGACCGAAGGTCAGCACGCAGGCGATCAGCCGGCGATCGAGCTGCAGCGCGCTCAGTACATAGAGCAGCGGCGGCACCAGCAGCGGAATGAAGGCGATATGGATCGGCAGGACGTTCTGCGAGGCCATCGCCACCGCCAGCAGCAGCGTGATCAGGACCCACTTGAGCAGCCCGCCGCCCTGCGCATCCTGCTGGCCGACCAGGGCCAGGGCCTTGTCCGCCAGCGCGTGGGCCAAACCGGATTTGGCGATGGCCACGGCGAAGGCGCCGAGCAAGGCATAGGACAGCGCCACCGTGGCACCGCCGCCCAGCCCCCGGTTGAACGCCGCCAGCGAGCCCTCGACGCCCAGGCCGCCGAGCAAACCACCTGCCAAGGCGCCGACGATCAACGCGACCACCACGTGCACGCGGCACAGGCTGAGGATCAGCATGATGCCGACCGCTGCGATTACTGCATTCATAAGAGCTCCCAAGAAGCATTGCTGGAGAAATTGAATAACTGCCGCAAGATGTGAACCAAGCGTAGGAGCGGCGGGGCCGCCTAGGCCATGGCCGCGAAATTGTTCGACTGGCCGCTGATCGCGGGCATGGCCCGCTCCTACAGACCGCAAAACCGCTCCACGTTGGCTTGCGACGCGCCGGCTGGCGTGCCGCCGCAGGACCCGGAAAAAAGCCGCGTACTCTGCCGCAAGCGCCTCGGGCTGTCAAAAACACCGACGTGTGAAATATTGAACGAAGCGTGCATAATCACCGCCCATCACTTTGCCGCCAGTCCCGTCGTATCCCCACGCCAGCGCCGATTCGATCAAGAAATCCGCGCGCGTGCCGATAGCGGGCCTGTAGTGCCACGAAGTAAGGAGCGCTCCATGCTGTTCAGCCGTCTTTCCATCCAGTGGAAAATCACCCTGCTCGCCGGCCTCTGCCTGCTGGCCATCGTGACGCTGCTGGTGGGCGCCTCGCTTTACCAGTCCACGCGCAGCGCCGAACTGGTGCGTGGCGCCAGCAGCGGCATGCTGGCCGACAGCGCCAAGCTGCGCCTGCAGGCACGCGGCGAGTTGCAGGCGATCCGCATCCAGCGTTACTTCATGGATGCCTACCAATACGGCAAAGGCTTCTCCCGGCAGATCCTGTTCCTCCGTGACCAGGCGGAGAAACGCTTTCTCGATGCCTTCGACCTGCGCGAAGACCTAACCCGGCAGGTGCGCAGCAGCCTGGAGGCCAACCCGTCGCTGCTCGGCCTGTATCTGGTATTCGAGCCCAATGCGCTGGACGGCAAGGACGAACTGTTCACCGAGCAGGCCGAACTCGGCAGCAACGACCAGGGGCGCTTCTCGCTGTACTGGGCGCAACCCAAGCCCGGCGAACTGGCGTCGGAGTCGATGAACGAGGAAATGCTCAACGACACCAAGACCGGCCCCAGCGGTGATCCCTATAACGCCTGGTATACCTGCCCGCGCGACACCGGCAAGACCTGCGTGCTGGAGCCCTACTACGACGAGGTCGGCGGCCGGCAGGTGCTGATGACCAGCATCGCCTTCCCGCTCGAACTGAACGGCAAGGTGATCGGCGTGATGGGCGTGGATATCAGCCTGGCGAGCCTGCAGCAACTCAGCCTGGAGGCGAACCGCGAGCTGTACGAGGGCCAGGGCCACGTCAGCATCTTCAGCCCGGCGGCGCTGCTGGCCGGCCACACTCGCGCTGCCGACCTGCTCGGCGGCTCGCTCGACAAGGCCTTCGCCGAACACGCCGGCGAGTTGCGACCGTTGATCGCCAGCGGCACAGCCGCCGCGCTGCAGCACGGCGAGATGCTCCGCGTGCTGCAACCCTTCAAGCCGATCCCCGAGGCCAAGCCCTGGAGCGTATTGCTCGAAGTACCCGAGCAGGCATTGCTCGGCCCGGCCCTGCAACTGGAGCAACAGCTCGACCGGCAACGTACCGCCGATAGCGCGGTGGCCCTGTCGATCGGCCTGCTGGCGGTGGTCGCCGGCCTGCTGCTGATGTGGCTGACCGCCCGCGGGGTGACCAGGCCCATCCTCGGCGTCGCCGCGATGCTCAAGGATATCGCCAGCGGCGAAGGCGACCTGACCCGTCGCCTGGAATACGCCAAGCAGGACGAACTGGGTGAGCTGGCCGGCTGGTTCAACCGCTTCCTCGACAAGCTGCAGCCGGTCATCGCCGACGTCAAACGCAGCGTGCAGGATGCCCGCGGTACCGCCGACCAGTCCGCCGCCATCGCCAGCCAGACCAGCGCCGGCATGCAGCAGCAGTTCCGTGAGGTCGACCAGGTGGCCACCGCCTTCCAGGAAATGAGCGCCACCGCCCATGACGTCGCGCACAACGCCGCGCAAGCCGCCGACGCCGCGCGCAGCGCCGACCAGGCCAGCCGCGAGGGCCTCGGCGTGATCGGCAAGACCACCTCGACCATCGAACTGCTGGCCAACCAGATGAACCTGGCCATGCAGGAGGTCGAAGGCCTGGCCAACAGCAGCGAACAGATCGGCTCGGTGCTGGAGGTGATCCGCTCGATCGCCGAACAGACCAACCTGCTGGCGCTCAACGCCGCCATCGAAGCGGCCCGCGCCGGCGATGCCGGGCGCGGCTTCGCGGTGGTCGCCGACGAGGTGCGCAACCTGGCCAAGCGCACCCAGGACTCGGTGGAGGAAATCCGCCAGGTCATCGAAGGCCTGCAGAGCGGCACCCGCGAGGTGGTCAGCAGCATGCACAGCAGCCACCGCCAGGCCCAGGGCAGCGTCGAACAGGTCGAGCAGGCGGTCGCCGCACTGCAACGGATCGGCCAGGCGGTCAGCGTGATCACCGACATGAACCTGCAGATCGCCAGCGCCGCCGAACAGCAGAGCTCGGTGGCGGAGGAGATCAACCGCAACGTCGCCTCGATTCGCGACGTCACCGAGTCGATCTCCAGCCAGGCCGACGAATCGGCCCTGGTCAGCCAGAACCTCAACCGCCTGGCCAACCACCAGCAGAGCCTGATGGACCAGTTCCGCGCCTGACGGAGCAGCGAGCGCGCGCATGCGTGAGCGCGCCTGTGGCCGGAGGCCTTTATACCGTGCTGGAGCCCTCAGCCGCGGCCTCGGCTTCGTGGCTAAAGCCCCTCCCGCAAGGCCGGCTGTAACCTTTGGTGTGGCGGTTCAGCCCTTGCCGCGCAGGCCAGCCATCGCTAGCCTGCGTGTTTTCATTCGAGGGATCGCAGCATGCTGAATATCGCGCTAGTGGCCGGCTCCGGCCGCAACGACAGCCAGTCGGGCAAGGTCGCGCGCTTTCTGCGCCAGCGCTTGATCCAGCTGCAGCACGGCGGCGAGGAGACGACCAGCCTCATCGACCTGGGCCTGGCCCCGCTGCCACTGTGGCCCGCTGAGGATCCGGGCCCCTGGAGCCTCTACAAGCAGCAGCTGCACGCGGCCGACGCAGTGGTGATAGTCGCCCCCGAGTGGAACGGCATGGCCTGCCCGGCGATCAAGAACTTCTTCGTCTACGCCGGCAAGGCCGAACTGGCGCACAAGCCGGGCCTGCTGGCCGGCGTCTCCGCCGGCGTGGGCGGCGCCTACCCGATCAGCGAACTGCGCGCCTCCAGCTACAAGAACTGCCGCCTCTGCTACCTGCCCGAGCACCTGATCGTGCGGCATGTCGAGAGCGTTCTGAACGGCCCGCAGCCCGCCAGCGAAGACGACCAGCGCCTGCGCGCACGCATCGACTATGCCCTGGAAATCCTGGCCAAGTACGCCAGGGCCCTCAAGCCGGTGCGCGAAAGCATCGACCTGGGCAATCCGGCCTTCGCCAACGGCATGTGACGGCAACAGCATGTTCGGCCACGCATGCCGCCCCGCGCCATGCCGGCACTCAACCCGACGATACGAGAGGACATTCATGAGAAATATTCTGCTGGGCGCGTGCGGCGCCCTCTTCGTTTCCGCCGCGCTGGCGGCCGAACAGCCGCCTCCCCATTGGGGCTATCAAGGCGAACATGGCCCGGCCCACTGGGCGGAGGTGGACTCGGGCTTCAGCACCTGCGCGCTTGGCCGGATGCAGTCGCCGATCGACATCCGTAATGCGCTAGAGGCCGATCTGCCGGAGATCGATTTCGCCTACGGCGCCGGACCGGCCGAAGTGCTGAACAACGGCCATACCGTCCAGGTCAACCTGCCGGCATCGGGCGGCATCGCAATAGACGGCACGCACTATGCGCTGCTGCAGTTCCACTTCCATACGCCGAGCGAGGAAAAGGTCGCCGGCATGACCTTCCCGATGGTCGCGCACTTCGTGCACAAGAGCGCCGCCGGCAGCCTCGCGGTGGTCGCCGTACTGCTCAAGGAAGGCAAGCAGAACCCGGCGCTGGCGCAGGTGCTCGACACAATGCCGGCGCAGGGCACGACGCACGCGCTCTCCGGCACCTTCGACCCGACCCCGATCCTCCCCGAAAAGCGCGGCTACTACGCCTTCCAAGGTTCGCTGACCACCCCGCCGTGCAGCGAGAACGTGCGCTGGCAGGTGCTCAAGGAACCGATCGAGGTCTCCCGGGAACAAATCGCGGCGTTCCGCAAACTGTATCCGATGAACGCCCGGCCAACCCAACCCCTGAACGGCCGCCAGCTGCTGGAAAGCCGCAACTGAGCGCCCCGGCCGGCAGGACACTCGCCCCGTCCATGGCGGCCCGCTGGTCGCCCGACACAGCAGCCCCCGCGCTCGACTCGGCGATGCCCACTCGAGCACAACGACCTCGCGTAATTGCCTAGGTGGCGCATCATGCGCACACAACCCGGAGGCTATCTTCGCTGGCCGAACAGCGAATGGGCGACGGGCTCAAATCGACCTACAGCCGCCGGTCGCGACAGGCAACAACCGGCCGATTCTGTTGAAAAAGTCGGTTTCTGAGAGAGCTGATTGTCGGCAGCTCAAAAATCGCTCGATTTCGGCATTGCTACGTAAAAACCAAGACAGCTCCGACTTCTGAGCGAACCAGATTTCAACGTCGCTAACGAGATTGCGTGGGCAGAAATCGCGTCGGGACTTTTTCAACAGAATCGGCCAATAGCGGTCACCCGCATCCGGCCACTTTCGCCCCATAACTGCTGCGGGCGCTTGGCAGCAACCGGCCAAAGGCAACCATTCTTAGCGGCACGAACCCCGGGCGATTTATGCCTTTCCTGCGGTCCTTACCACTTTTCGCGGTAGGGGCGCACTTCGGATATAAAGGTCCAGGCATCTTTGGGCTGATGCGCCAAGTGAAAGACTTCAGCGGCGATGCTCTTGGGTTGTATGAAGAAATCATCCGGCGCTTTGCTGTACATCTCGCGAGCCCAAGGCACATCGATTACGGCATCGATGACCAGGTAAGCCACATGGACGCCCTTGGGCCCCAGATCCCTGGCCAGCGACTCGGCGAGAATGCGTTGCGCTGCCTTGGTTGGCGCGAACCCGGCAAAGTTGGGTGAGCCACGCAGCGCCGAGGTATTGCCGGTGACGACGATGGCGCCTTCACCTGCCTCGATCATCGCCGGAGCCACCATTTGCGCCAGATTCAGCAGCGCCATGGTGTTGATTTCGAAGTTGCGGCGCAGGGTTTCCGGATCGGTCTCGAGGAAGGGGGCAAAGGAGCCGCCTACCGCGTTGTGCACCACAACTTGCGGTGCGCCAATCTGCTCGACCACCTGTTTAAGGGCCGTTACGTCGGTGACATCGCAGGGCATGGCAAATGCACCGGGCACTTCGGCCTCAAGTTCGGCCAGGCGGGCAGTGTCGCGAGCGATCATCGCAACGCGATAGCCGCCTTGGGCAAAACGACGAACCAGGGATGAGCCGACGCCCGGGCCGACGCCGGTAATCAGTGCCAGTGGTTGCTGAGTAGCTGTAGTCATGATGTTTACGCTCCTGCCAAATGTTCGCGAACAAAATCAAGTCGATCGTTACCAAAGAACAAGCTATCCCCGAGCAAAAAACTCGGTGCGCCAAAGACGCCGCGATCGGCCGCCTCTTGGTTGTTTTTTTTCAGACGCTCAAGGGTTTCTGGTGCATCGATCTGGCCAGCCAGGCTCGCAGTTTCGATGCCTGCTGCTTCAAGCACGCCGAGCACTTCGGCGGTAGTGGTCAGGGTCTGCCCGTCCCGCCAGCAGGCATCAAAAAGCGCTGTGGTGATCTGCCGTGCGACCTCACTGGACGGCGCAGCAAGTACGGCTCGTGCACAGGCGGCGTTGTTCATGGCGCGCATGTCCGGGCGCTTGACCGCGACACCATAGCGGCGCGCCCAGCGCGCGAGGTCGGCGCCGGCGTAGCGGCCTTTCGCGGCACAGGTGACGGTGGTTGGCGTATTGCCAACGATTTTCATAACGCTCAAAACATGCATGGGGCGCAGGCTGATATCCGCCTGCAGACTGTCTAGTTGGCTGTACGCCAGATAGCTGTAAGGACTGACGAAATCAAAGAAAAACTCAACGGTTTGGTTCATGTGCGAACTCCTGTGGGTGCCATCGCCCAAAACGTTTTCACACAGCCTGGGTCGAAAGTGGCCAGATACGGGGGACCGCTATCGGCCGGTTGTTGCTTGTCGCGACCGGCGGCTGCGGGTCGAGTGCCGCCGGTCATGGCAGGCCAGCGTTGCCCCAAAAGCGGCGACTCACAAGCAACCATATCCTGGCCTGACCCTGCATGTTCCTCACGTTGTTGGGGTCCGCCATCAATGGCATAGTGACAATATACTGGCGTGCCCGCGGCCCCCTCCTGCCGCAAGTGCGGGAGCACCTGCCCTGACCGGCAGGCTTCTTCGCGCAGCCGGAGCGCGCCTGTCGACTGCTGGCATACCGATAACCGTCTGGCCCGCGAGACGGTCGGCATGCAGTAGGAGGCTTGCGATGAATGACCTGTCTGCACACTACCCGGGGCGCTGGTGGCACAGCTTGCCCGATGGCCGAATCCAGTGCGACCTCTGTCCCCGTGACTGCAAGCTGCGCGACGGGCAGCGTGGCGCCTGCTTCGTGCGCGTGCGCGAAGGCGAGCAGGTGGTGCTGACCACATACGGCCGCTCTTCCGGCTTCTGCATCGACCCCATCGAGAAGAAGCCGCTCAACCACTTCCTCCCCGGATCGGCGGTGTTGTCCTTCGGTACGGCAGGCTGCAATCTCGCCTGCAAGTTTTGCCAGAACTGGGATATCAGCAAATCGCAGGACATGGACCGCCTGATGGATCAGGCCAGCCCGCAACAGATTGCCCTGGCGGCGGAGAGCTCGGGCTGTGCCAGCGTGGCCTTCACCTACAATGATCCGGTGATTTTCGCCGAATACGCCATCGATACGGCCATCGCTTGCCGTGCGCGCGGCATTCGGACGGTGGCGGTGACCTCTGGCTACATACACGCTGAACCGCGCCGCGAATTCTTCGCGGTGATGGACGCGGCGAATGTCGACCTCAAGGCCTTCACCGACGACTTCTATTTCAAACTCACCGGCGCGCATCTGCAGCCGGTGCTGGATACCCTGGTCTATCTGCATCACGAGACCGACGTCTGGACGGAGATCACCACCCTGCTGATTCCGGACTTCAACGATTCCAATTGGGAGATCGAGGCCCTGTGCGCCTGGGTATTCAACGAACTGGGCGCGGATGTACCGTTGCACTTCACCGCCTTCCACCCCGACTTCAAGATGCTCGAAACCCCGCGCACCCCGCCGGCCACGCTCAGGCGCGCCCGGCAGATCGCCCTGGCGCAGGGGCTGCACTATGTCTACACGGGCAATGTGCACGATACCGAGGGCGGCACGACATTCTGTCCGGGGTGCGGCGAGCCTTTGATCGAGCGTGACTGGCACCGCATCCTGCACTACCGAGTGACCGCCGAGGGTCGCTGCCCGCAGTGCCACACCGCCATCGCCGGGCGCTTCGACCAACATGCCGGCGCATTCGGCCCGCGCCGGATTCCGCTGCGGCGTAACCCTCACTTCCCCTTGCGGTAGGTGCCGATCAGCTCGGCCTGCGCCAGGATATGGCCGTGCATGGCGTTTTCCAGTTGGCCCTTGGTGGGTTGTCCGAGGTTCGGCAAGACGCAGTCCAGCGCGTAGAGCTTGTGGAAATACCTGTGGGTGCCGATAGGCGGACAGGGCCCGCCGTAGCCCGTTTTTCGCCAGTCGTTGAGCCCCTGTAGCGTGCCGGGCGGCAGCGCGTGCAGGCCTTCCGGCAGCTCAGTGGTGTCCGCGGGCAAGTTGTAGAGCAGCCAATGGACCCAGATGGTCCGCGGAGCGGCGGGGTCCGGCGCGTCCGGATCGTCGACGATCAGCGCCAGGCTCTGGGCGCCTGGCGGTACACCGCTCCAGGCCAGCGGCGGGGACACATCCTTGCCTTCACAGGTGTAGCGCGGCGGAATCGGACCCTGGTTAGAAAAAGCGGCAGAGCTGAGCAGGAATGACATGACCGTTACTCCTCTTCGAGTAGGTTCGTATGTGGGGCAAATGTGGGCGGATCAATCGGGGATTGATCGGCACAGTCGCCGGCACTACTTTTCGACCCACTGGCCATCAGGGGGTTTTACCTAAGTCCCCGGCGTCTACGGCTTTCTGCCCCGCCAGGTTGGCCACTTGATCCAGTGATAGAAAAAGGGACGGAAAAAGGGGACGAATCTATTTTCCACATTTTCACGACCTGACGATCCGCTCTTGGCCGAAGGACCCTCCCCATCAACCCCGCTCAACCACCGGCGCATGCTCGGCCATCAACTCCATCACCCAATCGAAAAATACCCGCAGCTTGGCGCTGACATGGCGGTTCGGCGGGAATGCCAAGTACATCGGCATCGGTGCCATGTGCCAGTCCTCGAACAGCGGCAGCAGCTCGCCACTGACCAGGTGCGGTTTGGCCATGTAGTGCGGTAGCCAGAGCATGCCCAGACCGGCCAGACCTGCGGCGAGGTAGGCGTTGCCGTCGTCGACCGTCAGCAGCGGGCGGCCCTGGACCTCGATGCGTTCCTCGCCCCGCTGCATCGTGTAGGGCAGCGCCTTGCCCGTACGAAACCAGAGAAAGCCGACTGTACTGTGCCTGCCCTCCTCCAGCTCACGTGGGTGCGCCGGCGCACCGAGGCGCTGCAGGTAGCCCGGCGTGGCATAGACGCCGAGTTGCAGGTCGCCCACATGCCGCGCCACCAGGGATTGATCGGTGATCTCGCCGCCACGCACCACGCAGTCGACGTTCTCGCCGATGATGTCGACGATGCGATCGCTCACGCCCATGGTCAGCTGGATTTCCGGGTAGCGCGCGTAGAACCCCGGCAAGGCCGGTATCAGCAGCATGCGCGCCAGCGGGCTGGGCACGTCCACCCGCAGCCGCCCGCGCGGCGCCATCGACGCGCTGGACAGGCTGGTCTCGGCATCGTCCATATCGGCTAGCAGACGCACGACGCGCTCGTAGTAGGCCGCGCCATCGGCGGTGACGTTGACCTTGCGTGTGGTGCGGTTGAGCAGGCGCACACGCAGCCTCGCCTCCAGTTGCTGGACGAGCTGCGTCACGCTGGTCTTGCTCATGTGCAGGGTGGCTGCCGCCTTGGTGAAACTGCCGGTCTCCACCACTCGGGCAAAGGCATGCATCGCATCGAAACGGTCCATTTCACGCCTCACTCAGGTCTGGATTGTTTGGATTCTACAAACAGTCATGACCAGAGTTGCTCGTTTATCCAGGCCGGCCGTCTTTCTACAGTGGCTCCATCGTAAACAGCGGGCCGCGATGGTCCCGATGGAGGCATGCCATGACCAGCAAACGTGATGTCGTTTTCCCGCCTGACCGCCATGCACTGTACGAGCTCCACCGCTACTCGCCGGCGATTCGCTCCAACGGCTTTCTGTTCGTATCCGGTCAGGTCGGCAGCCGCAAGGATGGCTCAGCCGAGCCGGACCTCGCGGCGCAGGTACGCCTGGCCTTCGCCAACCTCAATGCGATCCTGGCCGAGGCCGGCAGCAGTTTCGATGATGTGGTCGACACGACCATCTTCATGGTCGACCCCGACTCGAAATTCGAGACCATCTGGGAAGTGGCGGCCGAATACTGGGGCGAAGCACCTTACCCGACTGCGACCGCTATCGGCGTGACCTGGCTGTCCGGCTTCGACTTCGAGATCAAGGTGATCGCCAAGCTACCGCAATAGCGCCCGGCTCAGCCCTACCCCGACCGCCAAAGGGAACAGATTTGTTTTTCCCGTGGAGCGACCGTTTATGGCCAGCAGCGCTTAGATAAATGTCTGCCGAGCTACGCCGCGGGGGATGCGGTTTTTACCTGGCAGCTGCTCCAAGCGTTGCTGCCATTCGGCGCGAGGGGTCAGGGTAGGGGTCGGCTTCGCCATTTCAGCCGGTGCTAGGGCAGCCTTCGCGGCTTTTGCTGCGGCTCTAAGCTCAGCCAGGCTTGGTGTCTTGCGCACAGGCTCAGTAGCGCCCTTTTCAACGGTGCGAAGGCAGAGCTTGCATGAGACCTGAGTAACATCCTGGGTGCTGTTCAGGCTCGATCCTGTGCGCCCGCATGCAACATTTTCCTGGGACGCGGAATAGTGAATTGCCAATGTGTTGTCTCCTGCATTTTCGGGCGCGGGATTTTACACGGCGTCGCTGACGCGACAAGCTGCTTGGCATAAGCGAGGTCAGGATCACGCAGAATGACTCAGCGAGAGATCGAACAATCGGGGACACCGATATCGATGTTGCGGAGTGTCATCTCGGGATCGACTCAGTCTTCGTAACCGACCGCTCCGGGCCGGTAGCCGCCTGCTGGCGGCGCCACCACTCTCGCAATCCACCTACCCCGGAACTGACACCGCACTTTCCCTCATCCCCTGCTCGCCGGTGTATCACGCCAGTTTCCGGTAGCGCCGGCATTGCTGGACCGCGTACTTGCGTACGTGCTGCAGCTTGCTCCACTCCGGCTCGCGCATGCCGGCGTGCAGTAGCGAGTCCTTCAGCGCCGCGCTGTCGGCCAGGGGTTCCAGGGCTTCGACCAGGTTGGCCAGTTCGCGCAGGACGAAGGGCGGTGCCAGGGTCATGTCCTGGGCCAGTCCTTCCCAGTCTTTCCTGCGCAGTTCCTGGGGATGGTAGTTGCCGCCGACCGCGAAGCCGAGGTTGGGGCTGAAACGCAGGACCATGGTGCAGACCAGGTCGTAGGCCGGCGACAGGCTCCAGCGGCCGCTCGGATCCTGCAGCAGCGAGAGGTTTTTCGCGTGGCCGTCGCTGTTGCCGGCCAGCACGTTGAAGATCTGCCAATGCAGCAGTTGCCGCACCTGCAGGGCAGGCGCGCGGGTGACCTTGCGCAGCAGCGCCGCGCACTGGCCGAGCCCGGGGCCGCCCTCCTCCTGGTATTTCAACCGGCGCGGCACGCCCAGGGCCTGACACATGTCCTCCTGGTGCAGGCGGACCATCCCGCCATCGGCTGCGCCCTGGGCGCGGTCGTAACGGCTGACGGCCAGGTACAGTCCCTTCCCCGCCCGGCCGATACGGCACTCCGGCACCGGCAGGCCGACGGCCCTGGCCAGGCGGTTCATATAGAGTTCGTTGAGGATCAGCGAGGCATTGCCGGCGAACTTGATCAGGTGCGACGAGGCCAAGCGGCCCTGCGGCAGGTACATCCGCTCGTCTTCGATCAACACCGGCACCTTGTCCTGCGCTCCGGCCAGCGACAGGCGCGCCGCAGTCGCGCGGCCGGGCTGGAACAGTGCATAGCGCTCCTTGCCTTCGGCCCAGCGCGCCAATTGGTCGATGGCCACCGGCAGCCTGCCAGCCGGCTCTTCCTCGGCGCCAGGCGCTAATAGCCGCAAGGCGCCGGCACAATCGCCGCCAATCGCGGCCAGCAGGGCGAAATCTTCGTCGACCACGCCCAGGCGGCGCACCAGCTCCTGGCGGGAACCCTCCTCGGGCAGCAAGTTGGCAAACCAGTTGTGGGCCCTGCCTGCCTCTTCGGGAAACGGCGAGGCGGCCAGCGGCAGGCTGTTGGAGATGGCCAGGGCCGGCGCTGGCGCGCAGTAGGCGAAGCCCATGGAGCGGCCATCGCCACCCAGCCAGAGCTCGCCGACCCGCGCGTCGCCGCGCCAGACATTCAGCCGTTCGCTCAAGGCTCGGCTCCGCCGCGGCTGGTGGCCGACAGGTCGATGCCCAGGGTCTGGCACACTTGCAGCACCCGCCCCATGGAGCAGCTTTCCCGGCCGTTTTCCAGCTCGCTGAGAAAGCGCATGCTCACGCCGCACAGTCCGGCGGCGTCCTGAAGCCGCAGTGCCTGGGCTTTCCTGGCTTGGCGGATCAGCGTGCCCAACTCGGCGACGGAGGAAAAAGTACCGCTGGCGTTCATTTTCCCGATCCGTAAAAAAATGGTTTGAGAACAGTCTCGGGAGAGAAATTTTCCCGATAGGGAAAAATATAGCTAAAGATCGAAACATGACAGCTTTTTTTCCCAATCGGGAAAAAACAGTGCAGCACACCATCCCAGCGCAGGTAGCTTGCAGCCCCTGCTAAAGCTTGCGCAGTGCCCGCGGCGGTAGCTCGATGCGCACGCACAAGCCGCCCAGCGCGCTGCCCTGCAACTCCAGGCGCCCGCCCCAGGCCTCGACGATGTCGCGCACGATGCCCAGGCCCAGGCCGTGTCCGGCGACCTGCTCATCCAGGCGGCTGCCGCGCTTGAGCACCTCTGCGCGGCGTTCGGCGGCGATGCCGGGGCCGTCGTCATCGACCTTGAGCAGGTAGGTCTCGGCCGTGCGCTCGACACTCAGCTGCACCCGGCTGTGGGCCCACTTGCAGGCGTTGTCCAGCAGGTTGCCGAGCAGTTCCAGCACGTCCTCGCGATCCCAGGGCAGGCGCAGACCCGGCGGCGCCTGCCAGGCCAGACGCAGCTCCCGGCCGTGGATCACCTGCAGGGTGGCGAACAGCCCCGGCAACTCCTCGGCGCAGTCGAAATGCGCGCCAGGCAAGGCGTCCCCGGCCAGGCGTGCACGCCCCAACTCGCGCGCCAGGCGCTGCTCGATCTGCTGCAATTGCTCGAGCAGGCTGGCGCGCAGTTCCGGGAAATCCTGCAGCTCGGCGCGCGAGGCCAGGCTGACCAGCACCGCCAGCGGGGTCTTCAACGCATGGCCAAGGTTGCCGAGGGCATTGCGCGAGCGTTTCAGGGTGTCTTCGGTGTGCGCCAGCAGGTGGTTGATCTGTGCCACCAGCGGCTCCAGTTCCTGCGGCACCTGGGTGTCCAGCTTCACCCGCTGGCCCTGCTGCAGTTGGACGATCTGCCGGCGCGCCTGCTCCAGCGGGCGCAGCGCCCGGCTGACGGTCAGGCGCTGGAGCAACAGGATCAATGCCAGGCCGCCCAGCCCCACGCCCCAACCGACCTGCTGCACCCGGCGAAAACTCTGCAGCAGCGGGGTGTAGTCCTGGGCCACCTGAATCGACAGCTGCTGGCCAAAGCGCTGAAAATCGCCGCGATAGGTCAGCAGCACCTGGCCCTGCGGGCCGTCGTCCAGATCGCTTTGCAAGCCCGACGCCGGAGCCCGTTGCAGCTCATGATCCCAGAGCGAGCGCGAGCGCCAGCTCCGCTCGGCAAAATCGATGCGAAAATACAGGCCGGAGTACGGTCGCTGAAAGGCCGCACTGAGCCGCTGCTCGTCCAGCTGGATGCCCTGCGGGCCGCGTACCAGAGCAACCAGCAGGGTTTCCGCCTCATCCCGCAGGGCGTCTTGCAGGTAGCGGCGCAGGCTGTGGTCGAACAACCACAGGCTGGTCTGCGCCAGGAGCAGGCCGACCGCCAGCAAGACGCCGACCAGGCCCAGGCTCAGGCGCCCCTGGATGGACTTCAACCGGCGTCTCCGCTGAAGCGATAACCCTGGCCGCGGCGGGTTTCGATCACCGTGCGCCCCAGCTTGCGCCGAAGGTGGTTGACGTGCACCTCGATGACATTCGAGTCGCGCTCGTTTTCGCCATCGTACAGGTGCTCGGCCAGATGGCTTTTCGACAGGATCTGCCCCGGGTGCAGCATGAAATAGCGGAGCAGGCGAAACTCCGCGGCGGTCAGCTCGACCGTCGTATCGTCGCGGCTGACGCACTGCCGGCCTTCGTCAAGTTGCCAGCCGGCCGCGTGCAGATGCGGCTGGTTGGCCAGGCCGCGGGCCCGCCGCAGCAGCGCCTGGATGCGCAGTTGCAGCTCTTCCGGGTGAAAGGGCTTGCTCAGGTAATCGTCGGCGCCGGCCTTCAGCCCTTCGATGCGCTCGGCCCAGGAGCCGCGCGCGGTGAGGATCAGTACTGGGGTGACCAGCCCGCCCGCACGCCATTCCTGCAGCACCTGCAGACCGGGCTTGCCTGGCAAACCTAGGTCGAGAATGATCAGGTCGTAGGGCTCGCTGGCGCCCTGGTACGCGGCGTCGCGGCCGTCCGCCAGCCAATCCACCGCGTAACCTTGACGCGCCAGGCCGGCGAGCAATTCGTCGGCCAGGGGTACGTGGTCTTCCACCAACAGCAGGCGCATTCAGTCGTCTTCCTCGTCCTTCAGGATGCGCCCGTCACGGGCGTCCAACTCCAGTTCGCGAACCGTGCCTTGCTCGGTCAATAGCTCCACTTCGTAGACGAAGACCTCGTCCTCCTCTTCCAGTTCGGCCTCGAGCAAGGTGGCGCCGGGGTACCGCTGCATGGCCGGACGCATCAGGCTTTCGAGGGGCAGGATCACCCCCTCGCGGCGCAGCCGCAGGGCCTCGTCATGCCCCAGGTCCCGGGCACTGGCGGCACAGGCCAGCGCAACCAGGAACAGGGCGGGCAGCGGGCGATACCCGCGAGCGACGCTCATCAGTCGTCCTGCTGGTTCTTGAGGACCTGGCCATTGGTCGCGTCCAGTTCGATGTCCCATTGCAGACCTTGCGCGTCGCGCATTTCGACCTGGTAAATATAGCGGCCGTATTCTTCTTCCAGCTCGGTTTCCTCGATCTTGCCGTCCGGGTGCTGGGCCAGTATCGCCGCATTGAGCTTGTCGAACGGCTGGATGGTGCCGGCATCGCGCAGCTTCAAGGCTTCGTCCGGGCCGAGGTCACGCGCTTGGGCGATACCGGCAGCGGCGGTCAGGGTGGCAACGGCGAACAACGCGGTCAGTGCTTTCATGTGCAATCTCCTTGGGGGATGTGTTTTCGACGGGGCCAGACTACTGCGAGCGACTTAATCCAAGCTGAATCCGCTCGCGTCTTGCCGGCTCATCCACCCTGCCAGGCAGATCGCGTCCGCATCATTCACCCGGTGAAGTGCCTTGGCCGGCCGGCCTTACCCTCTATAATCGCCCTCTCGGTGATGGAGACCCGCATGAGCGCTATTCGAATCAAGTCCCCGGCGCTGACGATCAAGGCCGGCTCGCGGGCCTTGGCGCGTATCCGCGAGCGCGGTTTGCAAGCGGCCGACGTGGGTATTTTGCCCGGCGCCGCCGGCGGACCGAAAGCGCTGGGCATCCAGGGCCTGGACCTGGCCCTGTTCGGCGAGTGGCTGCCACAGGCGCCGCGCGAGCGCTCGCTGATCGGCGCCTCGATCGGTTCCTGGCGCTTCGCCAGCGCCTGCCTGGCGGATGCCGTCCAAGGCATTCGCCGCCTGGGCGAACTCTATACCGCGCAACGCTTCGCCAAGGGCGTGAGCATGGCCGAGGTCTCGCGCAGTTGCCGGCGGATGCTCGACCAGTTGCTGGACGGCCAGGACGCCGACGTCCTGAGCAACCCGCACTACCGGCTGAATATCGTCGTGGTGAAGAGCCGCGGCCTGCTGCAGCATGACCACCGCGCCGCGCTGGGCCTGGGCCTGTCTTCGGTGATCGGCAGCAACCTGCTCGGGCGGCCGCGTTTGGCCCGGCACTTCGAGCGGCTGATCCTGCACGATGCGCGCCGGGCGCCGCCTCTGGCCGAACTGAAGGACTTCCCCTCGCGCTACCTGGCGCTGGACCAGGCCAACCTGCGGCATGCCCTGCTCGCTTCCGGCTCGATCCCGATGGTCATGGAGGGCGTGCGCAATATCCCGGGGGCCGGCCCCGGCACCTACCGGGACGGCGGGCTGCTCGATTACCACCTGGATCTGCCCTACAGCGGCGACGACATCGTGCTCTACCCGCACTTCACCGACAGGGTGATTCCCGGCTGGTTCGACAAGGGCATGCCCTGGCGCCGCGGCGATGCCGGGCGTTTGCAGGACGTGCTGCTGCTCGCCCCGTCGCGCGACTACCTGGCGCGCCTGCCCCACGGCAAGCTGCCGGACCGCAAGGATTTCAGCCGCTATCTGGGCGATGATGCCGGGCGCGAGCGCTATTGGCGCATCGCCATGGACGAAAGCCGCCGACTCGGCGACGAGTTCCTCGAACTGGTCGGCAACGGCCGCTTGGCCGAGCGAATGCTGGCGCTGTGATGGCAAGCGATTGCAGCGGTCCTAGCGAACCGCTAGGTTAGTCGGCGCCCAACCACGCAAGGACGCCCATGAAACTAGCGGTCGCCATCATCCACGGCATCGGCACCCAGCCCGACTGCCGCGACGGCGAAGGCCAGCATGCCTTCGCGCAAAGCCTGATCGCTGGCCTGCGCCGACGCCTGGGTGTCGACGCCGAGCAGGTGGCCTTCCAGAGCCTGTACTGGGCCAGCGTGCTGGATAAGCGCCAGGTTGCCTACCTCGAGCGGTTGGATGATCAGCCGGTGCGCTGGCGCTGGATGCGCCGCCTGGTCACGCTGTTTCTCGGTGATGCCAGTGGCTACCGAAAGGTCAGCGAGGCCTACGACACCACCTACGAAGAAGTGCACCAGTGCCTGCGCGCCGGCCTCAATGCCCTGCGCGCCAAGGTCGATGGCGATACGCCGCTGGTGGTGCTGGCGCACTCGCTGGGCGGGCACATCTTCTCCAACTTCACCTGGGATCAACAGGGCATCAACCAGACCCCGAGTTGCCCGCACGATCCGTTTCTCGCCCTGGAAACCCTGGCCGGGCTCATCACCTTCGGTTGCAACATTCCGCTATTCACCTTTGCCTGCGACCCGGTGGTGCCGATCCGCTTCCCCGGCCATTGCCTGAGCGAGCCGGTACGCCAACAAGCCCGCTGGCTCAACCTGTATGCACCGGCCGACCTCCTCGGCTATCCGCTGCGGCCGTTGCCGAGCTATGCCGCGGTGGTCGCCGAAGACCGCGCCATGCCGGTCGGCCCCTGGTACGCGCGCTATACGCCGTTGAGCCATCTGGCCTATTGGGACGACCGGCGCTTCCAGAACTATGTCGCAGGCTACCTGCAGCAACTGTTAGCGGCCTGCCCCGGCAAACCGGGCAGGGATTGAGCGCCCCGGTAGACGGCGCGGGCCACCGTTCACAGCGCCACAAAAGCCGTCACGCAGGCCCACGGCATGCGGCCCTTGTAACGCCCACAATCTGCCACCAACCATTTTTGCGACACTTTCTTCTACAAATTGCACCTTTTCCGAACACTCATGTGACTTGACGGTCAACTCCCATCATCAACACCTATGACAGGCCAGCCAGCGCCCCGCGCTGCCAGCCGTTTATCACCTGGGATCACCTCGGAGAAACCGACCCCATGAACGCCCCGCTGCGTTTTAACGAAGCACTGCTGATCGCCGACCGCGCCTTTCAACCATTTCAATGCGTCGCCTGGGCGCCGCAAAACGGTACTGACGAACTGAGCCTGACGGTCATCGACCGCACCAGCACTCGCCTGCTCGGCCGCACCCAGCTGACCAGCAGCGTTTACAGCGACCCGCAACAACTGGCCCAGGTCCTGAAGAAGTCCCGCGACGAACTGCGTCAGCGCGGTTTCGACCTGGCCCCCTGGAGCATGCCGGAGTAATACCTCCAGCCTGAAGGGCGCCGCCAACCGGCTGCGCGGCCCTTGCTACGATCCCCTGCGCCCCGGCAGGGGATCTATTGGCAATATCTGTGGGCTTATTGTCCTTGTTGCCATGCTTTCTCCGAGCGCAGACTGCATCCATCGCTCATCGAGACTTCTCCCCCATGGATGCGCTGAAAACCATTGCCTGCCTGCTTTATCCCGACGTCATGAGCCTGGACGTGACCGGCCCGTTGCAGGTCTTCGCCTCGGCCAATGTCGAGCGCCAACGCCAGGGCATGCCGGCCTTCTACCGTCTGGTGCTGCTGGGCCAGCAGGCTGGCGCCATCGCCACCTCGGCCGGCTTCCAGCTGGTGGCCGAGCAGGCCTGGAGCGCTGTCGACCTCGCGCAGATCGATACCCTGCTGGTACCCGGCGGCGTGGGCGAGCAGGCCCAGTGCCGCAACCCGGAGCTGCTGGCCTGGCTATGCAGCGCAGAACCACAGGTTCGCCGTCTCGGTTCGGTCTGTTCCGGCGCCCTGATCCTGGCCGCCGCCGGCTTGCTCGACGGCCGTCGCGCCACCACCCACTGGGCCGACGTGGAAACCCTGCGCCAGGGCTATCCGCAGGTCGAGGTGCTCGGCGACCGCCTGCACACCTATGACCCGCACGACACCGGCGGCAATGCGCACATCTTCACCTCGGCCGGGGTCACCGCCGGCATCGACCTGGCCCTGGCCCTGGTCGAGGCCGATCTCGGCCGCGCCATGGCCCTGGCGGTCGCCCGCCGGCTGGTGATGTTCCTCCGCCGGCCCGGCGGCCAGGCGCAGTTCAGCGCCCTGCTCAGCCCGGAGCCGAGTCGCGTGCCGCGCCTGGCCGCCCTGCTCGAGTGGCTTCCGGCGCACCTCGGCGACGACCTGTCGCTCGAGGCGCTGGCCGCCCAGGCGCGGATGACCCCGCGCACCTTGTCGCGGGTGTTCGTCCAGGAACTGGGCATGGGGCCGGGCCGCTATGTCGAGCGCATCCGCCTGGAGGCCGCACGCAGCCTGCTGCAGGACGCCCAGGCCTCGATCGGCACGGTGGCGCGCCTGACCGGTTTCGGCCATCCGGAAAACCTGCGCCGCACCTTCCACAAGCACCTGGCGGTCAGCCCGCAGGAATATGCCGAGCGCTTCGC
This sequence comes from Pseudomonas benzenivorans, assembly GCF_900100495.1. GTDB lineage: Bacteria > Pseudomonadota > Gammaproteobacteria > Pseudomonadales > Pseudomonadaceae > Aquipseudomonas > Aquipseudomonas benzenivorans. The sequence goes on along the minus strand of NZ_FNCT01000001.1, from coordinate 304,051 downwards.
CTGACACCTCGGCGCCCCACCCACCCATCAGGAAGTGAGCAATGCTGGAGCTACGCCCCAACTGCGAATGCTGCGACCGCGATCTGCCCGCCGACTCCCGCGAGGCGTTGATCTGTTCGTTCGAGTGCACCTTCTGCCGCGCCTGCAACGACCAACTGCTGCACGGCAGTTGCCCGAACTGCGGCGGCGAGCTGGTCAGGCGGCCGATCCGCCCGGCCGCCAAGCTGGAGCGCTGCCCCGCCGCCACCGACCGTATCTTCAAGCCCTGCTCCTGAGGAGACCGCCATGCTGAGCTTTCTGCGCAAACTCCAGGGCGACGCCATCGCCTTGCCGCCCCGCCCAACACTCAAGCAGGTCGGACTCGCCTGGCTGGGCGGGGTGTTGGCCATCGCCAGTGTCGCCAATGCCGGCGACCTGTTGTCCCTCAGCCTGCTGCTGGGCTCCTTCGGTGCCTCCTGCGTGCTGGTGTTCGGCTTTCCCGACCTGCCGTTCTCGCAACCGCGCAACGTCCTGCTCGGTCACCTGCTGAGCAGCCTGGTCGGCCTGCTGCTGCTCCACGGAGTAGGCCCGCAGTGGTGGTCGCTGGCCTTGGCGGTGGGCAGCGCGATCGCCCTGATGATGCTGACCCGTAGCGTACATCCGCCGGCCGGCTCGAATCCGGTGATCATCTTCCTCGCCCAGCCGGGCTGGGGCTTCCTGCTCTTTCCCACGCTGATCGGAGCGCTGGTGCTGGTAGTGGTGGCGCTGCTGTACAACAACGCCACCCGTACCGGCCGCTACCCCAAGTACTGGTAAGCCCAACGAGGACACCGGCATGCTGCTGTTGCGCAATAAGTCGATCGCGTTGCTGTTCGCCGGCCAGGCGCTGTACTGGAGTTGCTCGATGATCGGCATCACCCTCACCGCCCTGGTGGGGCTGCAATTGGCGCCGCTGAACGTCCTGGCCACTCTGCCGCTGGCGTTGCTGGTGCTGGGTAACCTGCTGGCGGTGCAGCCGCTGTCGCTGTTCATGCAGCGCCATAGCCGCCGGCCGGGGCTGATGCTGGGCGCCAGCTGCGGGGTGGCCGGCGGCCTGCTCAGCGCGCTCGGCGTGTGGCTCGGCGACTTCGCCATTCTCTGCCTCGGCGCACTGCCGCTCGGGGCTTACCAGGCCTCGGCGATGTACTACCGCTTCGCCGCCCTGGAAGCCGTGGATGAGGCGCACAAGGGCCGCGCCACGGCCTACGTGATCGGCGGCGGGGTGCTCGCCGCGCTGCTCGCCCCGACGCTGGCGCTGTGGTCGCAGAACGCCCTGGGTACCCCCTTCGTCGGCGCCTACCTGCTGATCGCCGGGCTGGCTTGCTGCGCCGTAGTGCTGATGGCACGCTTGCGCGAAGGGGCCCTGCCGGCGCCTGCCAGTGGCGGCCTGGCGGCGATGACGATGTTGCTCCGCCGTCCGCTGTTGCGCGCGGCCATCGCCACCACCGCCGTCGGCCACGGCCTGATGATCCTGGTGATGAACGCCACGCCCCTGGCCATGCAGTCCTGCGGGCTGTCGCTGGAAGCCGGCGCCCAGGTGATCCAGTGGCATATGCTCGGGATGTTCCTCCCGGCCTTCGTCGCCGGGCCCCTGGTGGACCGCCTGGGCAGCCTGAACGTCGCCGTGCTCGGCAGCCTGATCCTGCTGGTCAGCGCCAGCATTGCCCTCAGCGGCCTGGGCCAGGGGCACTTCCTGGCCAGCTCCTTTCTCCTCGGCCTGGGCTGGAACCTGATGCTGGTCGCCGGCACCACCTTGCTCGCCGCCGGCCATAGCGAAGCCGAGCGTGGCAATGCCCAGGGCATGATGGAACTGGGCAACGGCACGGTCGCCGCAGTCGGCTCATTCGCCTCCGGCGCGCTGATCGGCACGTTCGGCTGGGGGGCGGTGAACCTGGGCATGCTGCCGCTGCTGGGGCTGGTGTTGCTGATCGTGCTGCCGCTGCGCCGGCTGGCGTTTGCCCGCTGACGCTGGGCCGCTGGCTCGCAGGGCGCTTGCCGGGTGCGCCAGTCGCGCTGCGCTCCCACCGCTGGGGCCTGGCGTGGGCGGGGTTTAGCTAGGCCGAGATCAGTAATCTGCAGGCGGCACGGCAGAGCAACCACCCGCACTCGAAGCACCACGCAACTGGGTCACAGCCAGAAAAAAAGGTGGCCACCGGGCCACCTCTTGCAGGATCAAAAACGGAACGCGCCTCAGTAGTAGGCGTTTTCCTTGTTGCTGTGATCGGTCACATCGCGCACGCCCTTGAGTTCGGGGATGCGTTCGAGCAGGGTGCGCTCGATGCCTTCCTTGAGGGTCACATCCGCCTGGCCGCAGCCCTGGCAACCGCCGCCGAATTGCAGCACGGCGATACCGTCCTCGACCACTTCGATCAGGCTGACCTGGCCGCCGTGGCTGGCCAGTCCCGGATTGATCTCGGTTTGCAGGTAATAGTTGATGCGCTCGTTGAGCGGGCTGTCCTCGTTGACCATCGGCACCTTGGCGTTCGGCGCCTTGATGGTCAGCTGGCCGCCCATGCGATCGGTCGCGTAGTCGACCAGGGCGTCCTCCAGGAACGGTTCGCTGAGCGCGTCGATCCAGGCGGTGAAGCTGGCCAGGGCCAGGGCCGTGTCTTCGGCCTTCTGCTCGCCCGGCTTACAATAGGCGATGCAGGTTTCGGCGTACTGGGTGCCGGGTTGGGTGATGAAGATACGGATGCCGATGCCCGCGGTGTTCTGCTTGCTCAGCAGATCAGCCAGATAGTCGTGGGCAGCGTCGGTAATGGTGATGGTGCTCATGGCAACTCCTCGCAAACATGGGCGCAGTGTACGCCACTCGGTCAGGCCGGGCAAAGTCACAGTAATTTGGTAGGAATTGTTTTCAACAAAACCATGCCTGCCGACCGCGCAATCAAAGCGGTCACAGGTTCTGATATCGGTTCATATCCAGTACCCCCGCCTCGATCGGCTCGGTTTCCCGGATATACGCCGATAGGTCATGGAAATGCCGCCAGAACTCGGGATGGGTGCGGCGAATGCCCCAACGCTCGACGACCTTCTCGAAGGTCCCGGCATCCCGCGCCCGCTCCAAGGCAGCGACGAATGCCGGCACTTCGTCGGCGCCGAGGCTGAAGATGAAGTTCGGATAGCTGCTGAGCACGCCCGGATAGACCGTCAGGCTATCCAGTGCCGGCTGGTAGCGCAGGTGCTCGCCGAGGAGGAAGGCCACGTTGCTGTGCGCGCGATTGCGCAGCAGGCTGTAGACCTCGCGCCTGCCATCGGCCAGCTCGACGCGCAGCAGGGTCGCCTCCGGCAACTGCTCGATCACCCTGAGCGCGCTGGCCGGTTTGCTCGCCAGGCGGCTCAGGCCCTGTTCGGCCCGCTGCAGTTCGGCCGGCAAACCGTCTCTGTAGCAGTGCGTGCCGTTGCAGCGGTTGATCGGATCGGGGCGAGCGTTGAGCGTGTCATAGCGGCGCAACAACGCCTCGGCAAAGCTGCGTTTGTGATCGCGGCCAGGCAGTTGCAGGGCCGTCGGACTCTGGCTGTCGATGCCCTGGTAGTCCAGCCACAGCTTCAGCTTGCCGCTGTGCTGGTACCAGTCGCTCAGGTAGCCCTCGCGTACCTCTGCCGGCATCAGGCGGAGGAAATTGACCTCGGCACCGTTACGGATCAGGTCGAAGTACAGCCGTGTCTGCGCCTGATGGGAGACGTTGCCATACACGTCGAAGTTCACCACCAACTGGTAGTAGGTGCGTTCCAGCAGCGGGTAGTCCATCCACCAGAGGGTCTGCGGGATCTCGCCGATCAGGCCCTTGCGCACCGAGGCGCTGTCGTGCTGGCGGAAGATCGTCAGCAGGGCGTTGTCGTTGCCGGCCCAGATATGCGACCAACTGGGCGCCGCGGCCTCGGCATAGCTGTCCATGCGCAGCGCCTCATAGGCGTTGCGCTTGTTGCGGTATCTGCGCCACAGGCCGAACAGGTCGCCGATGTCGTCGAACTGGCCGGGCATGGCCAGCAGCGGGGTCGCCGCGGCGCGGTACTCGGCATCGGTCACATACAGGTCGTGGCGTGGATCCTGGAACAGCACCCAGAAATTGTCGCGGATCACGTCGGTGGCGATCTGCCCGCGGCAAACCGGACCTCGAATGAAGGTGCGCACGAAGTACTCGGCGTTATCCAGCATGAACTGGTAGCGCGCCTGCACCGGGATCGCCGCGAAGGTCTCGAATGGGTTGGCACGCCGTTGGGCGCCGTAGCCGGGCACCGCCTCCGCCTGCCAGGCGCTGGCGAAGAACAGTTCCTTGACCCGTGCCAGCTTGCGTTGGCTGAGCGGATAGGTGATGTGGGTCTTGTGCACGATCACGCCCTGGATCGGTGCCAGACGGTAATAGAAGGTACTGCCGGGATCGTCATTGGGCCGCCGCGTGGCGATCGGGTCGACCGCCTGGCCACTGGGGGTGCGCGAGCGCAGCACCTGGAAGAAATGCCCAGGCTCGCCGCCTTCGAAGTACAGGTGGGCGAGGAACAGATGCTCATACAGCCAGCGCGCCACCAGGTTTTCACGCGCACCTGGCGCATTCAGCAACTGCTCCCAGGCGGCAACCTGCTTGGCCTCGACCTTGCTGGCTTGCAGCGCCTGCCGGTCGACTGGCGCACCCTCCTCCAGCCAACGTTGCAGGGTCTGGTAATCCGCATCGCTGAGCCCGGTGACGGCGAAGGGCATGCCGGCTCGCGGGTTCTTTCGCGCGAAGGTGGCGAACTCATCCGGCAGCGGGCACTGGTTGGAGCGCTTGATGCCGATCTCCAGGTCATCCGGCAGCTTGGCGTTGGCGGCGAATGGCCGGTCGTGGCCCAGCTCGAGCATCCGCGCCATCAACGCGGCCTGGCTGCCTTGCGGCTCGAGCACCGAGAAGAAGTCCTTGCGCCGCCAGGCGTCGCTGCCGTGGGCATCGAGATACAAGCGCGTGGTTGCCGCGGCCTGGGTGCGCGTGCCGTCGTACACCGGCTGCTGGTTGGCCCCCCGCGCGGCGCCTTCGCCGCTGCCCAGGTTGAGCTGGCATGGCGAGTCGTAGCAGGCATGGCAGGCCACACAATTCTGGGTGAAGATCGGTTGTATGTCGCGGGTGTAGGAAATCGGCTCGGCATGCGCAGCGCCACACAAAAAAAGAAAGGCACTGGCGAATACGCGATACGACATGACGATCTCTGGGCCGGGAAAGGTTGTCTATCCTAACGGCAGTTCAGCCGGAAGAAGAAATCGGATAACGCAGGGAGATGCCCAAATGACCAGCCTCTACGACCAAGCTGCGGAGTTGGCGACACAGAAATTCGAGGAGAACGAGAAGGCCCGCAATTCGGACGCCGTGTGCGTCGTAGCCATCCATATCCCGACGGGGGAACACCATGCATTCTTATCCGGTGCACTGGGCTACCGCGAATTGACCAGTTCGCTCTGTTCCACGATGGCGATCGATAAAGCTGCTGCCCAACAACGGATCACCCATGCGATTCAGGTCTTTCTTCAAGCGGAAGAGTTTTCGCACGAACAGATCCACCAGAAAGGCTTCGATATCCATGGCCGCGGAGCCATGAACTGCGCAGAACCGAAAATGTATTTTTTCCTGAAGGAACAGCTGAAGCACCGTATCGCCGAATGGGTCCTCGTACCTTTCAACTGGAACGCGCAAGGCACCGGAGTCGTTTACAACGCGCCGTGCCAAAACTGTCGACGCTGGGTCTACAAGCACTTCCACGCTCAGAGCCGCCAGATAGCGCAGGAACGGAAAGGCGCCGCCGCGTTCGATCTCGGATAGCACCCATCTTCCTGGGAAAGCGTGTTGCTCACGGCAACATGAGCATAATTCATGCAAAAGCGCGGTCCGCTCCGAAACCGCGCAGGTTTGCTATCATCCCCGACCTCCCGTTTCCGGCATACCCAGGTAGTTCCCATGTCCGATCGCAGCGCCCGCCTCCACGCCCTTCAGCAAGCCCTGAAGGAACGCATCCTGATCCTCGATGGCGGCATGGGCACCATGATCCAGAGCTACAAGCTGGAGGAAGCCGATTACCGCGGCACGCGCTTCGCCGACTGGCCGAGCGACGTGAAGGGCAACAACGACCTGTTGATCCTCAGTCGCCCGGACGTCATCGGCGCGATCGAGAAGGCCTACCTGGACGCTGGCGCCGACATCCTGGAAACCAACACCTTCAACGCCACCCAGGTATCCCAGGCCGACTATGGCATGGAAGCCCTGGTCTACGAGCTGAACGTGGAAGGCGCGCGCCTGGCCCGCCAGGTCGCCGACGCCAAAACCCTGGAAACCCCGGACAAGCCGCGCTTCGTCGCCGGCGTGCTCGGCCCGACCAGCCGCACCTGCTCGATCTCCCCGGACGTCAACAACCCCGGCTACCGCAACGTCACCTTCGACGTGCTGGTGGAGAACTACACCGAGGCGACCCGCGGCCTGATCGAAGGCGGCGCCGACCTGATCCTGATCGAGACCATCTTCGACACGCTGAACGCCAAGGCGGCGATCTTCGCCGTGCAGGAAGTCTTCGAGCAGCTCGGCGTCGAGCTGCCGATCATGATCTCCGGCACCATCACCGACGCCTCCGGGCGCACCCTGTCCGGGCAGACCACCGAGGCCTTCTGGAACTCGGTGCGCCACGCCCAACCGATCTCCGTGGGCCTGAACTGTGCCCTCGGCGCCAAGGACCTGCGCCCCTACCTGGAGGAGCTGGCGGCCAAGGCCGAGACCCATGTCTCCGCCCACCCCAACGCCGGCCTGCCGAATGCCTTCGGCGAATACGACGAGACCCCGGCGGAGATGGCCGCGGTGGTCGAGGAGTTCGCCGCCAGCGGCTTCCTGAATATCGTCGGCGGCTGCTGCGGCACCACCCCGGCGCATATCCAGGCGATCGCCGAGGCGGTGAGCAAGTACCCGCCGCGCGCCATCCCGGAGATCCCCAAGGCCTGCCGCCTGTCCGGCCTGGAGCCCTTTACCATCGACCGCAACTCGCTGTTCGTCAACGTCGGCGAGCGCACCAACATCACCGGCAGCGCCAAGTTCGCCCGGCTGATCCGCGAGGACAACTACACCGAGGCCCTCGAAGTCGCCCTACAGCAGGTGGAAGCCGGCGCCCAGGTGATCGACATCAACATGGACGAGGGCATGCTCGATTCGCAGAAGGCCATGGTCACCTTCCTGAACCTGATCGCCGGCGAGCCCGACATCTCCCGCGTGCCGATCATGATCGACTCCTCCAAGTGGGAGGTGATCGAAGCCGGTCTCAAGTGCATCCAGGGCAAGGGCATCGTCAACTCGATCTCGATGAAGGAAGGTGTCGAGGCTTTCAAGCACCACGCCAAGCTGTGCAAGCGCTACGGCGCCGCGGTGGTGGTGATGGCCTTCGACGAAGCCGGCCAGGCCGACACCGCCGCACGCAAGCGGGAGATCTGCCAGCGTTCCTACGACATCCTGGTAAACGAAGTCGGCTTCCCGGCGGAAGACATCATCTTCGACCCGAACATCTTCGCCATCGCCACCGGCATCGAGGAGCACAACAACTACGCGGTCGACTTCATCGAGGCCTGCGCCTACATCCGCGACCACCTGCCGCACGCCCTGTCGAGCGGCGGCGTATCCAACGTGTCCTTCTCGTTCCGCGGCAACAACCCGGTGCGTGAGGCGATCCATTCGGTGTTCCTGTTCCACGCGATCAAGAACGGCCTGACCATGGGCATCGTCAACGCAGGCCAGCTGGAGATCTACGACGAGATTCCCAGGCAGCTGCGCGACGCGGTCGAGGACGTGGTGCTCAACCGCACGGCGCACGGCACCGAGGCGCTGCTGGCGATCGCCGACCAGTACAAGGGCGACGGCAGCGTCAAGGAGGCCGAGACCGAGGAATGGCGCGGCTGGGACGTGGTCGAGCGGCTCAAGCATGCGCTGGTCAAGGGCATCACCACCAACATCGTCGAAGACACCGAGGAGTGCCGCCAGCAGTGCGCGCGGCCGATCGAGGTCATCGAAGGCCCGCTGATGGCCGGGATGAACGTGGTCGGCGACCTGTTCGGCTCGGGCAAGATGTTCCTGCCGCAGGTGGTCAAGTCGGCCCGGGTGATGAAGCAGGCGGTGGCCCACCTGATCCCGTTCATCGAGGCGGAGAAAGGCGACAAGCCCGAAGCCAAGGGCAAGATCCTCATGGCCACGGTCAAGGGCGACGTGCACGACATCGGCAAGAACATCGTCGGCGTGGTTCTGGGCTGCAACGGCTACGACATCGTCGACCTCGGCGTGATGGTGCCGGCGGAAAAGATCCTGCAGACCGCCATCGCCGAGAAGTGCGACATCATCGGCCTGTCCGGGCTGATCACCCCGTCCCTCGACGAGATGGTCCACGTCGCCCGCGAGATGCAGCGCCAGGGCTTCAGCCTGCCGCTGATGATCGGCGGCGCGACCACCTCGAAGGCACATACCGCGGTGAAGATCGAGCCCAAGTACCAGAACGACGCGGTGGTCTACGTCACCGACGCCTCGCGCGCGGTCGGCGTGGCCACCCAGCTGCTGTCCAAGGAACTGAAGGCCGGCTTCGTCGAGCGCACTCGCGCCGACTACGTCGAGGTGCGTGAGCGCACCGCCGCACGCAGTTCGCGCACCGAGCGCCTGAGCTACGAGAAAGCCATCGCCAACAAACCGCAGTTCGACTGGGCTGCCTATAAACCGGTTGCGCCGAGCTTCACCGGGGTCAAGCTGCTGGACGACATCGACCTGGCGACCCTGGCCGAGTACATCGACTGGACGCCGTTCTTCATCGCCTGGGACCTGGCCGGCAAGTACCCGCGCATCCTCAGCGACGAAGTGGTCGGCGAGGCCGCCACTGCGCTGTTCGAAGATGCCCAGGCGATGCTGAAGAAGCTGATCGACGAGAAGCTGATCAAGGCCCGCGCGCTGTTCGGCTTCTGGCCGGCCAACCAGGTGCGCGACGACGACCTGGAGGTCTACGGCGACGACGGCCAGCCGCTGGCCACCCTGCACCACCTGCGCCAGCAGACCATCAAGCCGGACGGCAAGCCGAACTACTCGCTGGCTGACTTCGTCGCGCCCAAGGATTCCGGGGTGCAGGACTATATCGGCGGTTTCATCACCACCGCCGGCATCGGCGCCGAGGAAGTGGCCAAGGCCTACCAGGCGGCCGGCGACGACTACAACTCGATCATGGTCAAGGCACTCGCCGACCGCCTGGCCGAGGCCTGCGCCGAATGGCTGCACGAGCAGGTACGCAAGACCTGGTGGGGCTACCAGCCGGACGAGCACCTGGATAACGAGGCGCTGATCAAGGAACAGTACGTCGGCATCCGCCCCGCCCCCGGTTATCCGGCCTGCCCGGACCACACCGAAAAGAAAACCCTGTTCACCCTGCTCGACCCCGAGGCCGAGTTCAACAAGGCCGGCCGCAGCGGTGTATTCCTCACCGACCACTACGCCATGTTCCCCGCCGCCGCCGTCAGCGGCTGGTACTTCGCCCATCCGCAGGCGCAGTACTTCGCCGTCGGCAAGATCGACAAGGATCAGGTGCAGAGCTATACGGCGCGCAAGGGCCAGGAGTTGGCGGTGAGCGAGCGCTGGCTGGCGCCGAACCTGGGCTACGACTACTAAGCGACGAACATCAGGTAGTAGGGTGGATTAGCCGCGCAGCGGCGTAATCCGCCGTTTACCGCGCCAGCCCCGGGCATTGGCTGAAAGCCTACTATCCCGCCTCTCGCGGTAAACGGCGGAAGCGCCTGCGGCGATTCCACCCTACCGGGCTACCAAGCGACGAACATCAGGTGCGCACAGCGCACCCTACGGAGAGCGAAGCACGTAGGGTGCGCTGTGCGCACCATCATCTGATACTCAACTGCGCAGGGTGGATGACGCTTTTTCATCCACCATTGCGATCGACTGCAGACACTGGCCCGCAGTCGACTCAGCGCATCAGGCTGCCGTCCGCGTCTGCGTCCAGACGCAGTCCTTCGACGCCTATCTCCGCCTCCAGCGCCAGCAGGTAATGCCGCAGGGCACGGCGCGTGGACTGCTCGCGCAGACTGTGCTGCACCCGCTCGGCCACCTGCGCATAGGGCAGCAAGCGCCCCTCGCTGCGCTGATCGATGCGGATGACATGCCAGCCGTAGCGCGAGGCCAGCGGCCGTTCGTGCAGCCCGACGGGCAAGTGCTGCAGCGCCCGGTCCAGCTCGGCCACGGTCTGGCCGGGGCTCAACCAGCCCAGCTCGCCGCCCTGCTCCTTCGACGGGCAGGCCGAATGACGCTGGGCCAGTTCGGTGAAGCGCTCGGGGGCATCGGCCAGCTGGCGCAGCAGTTTCTGCCCGAGGCGGTACTGGGCATCGCGGGCCCTGGCATCGTCGGGCGGCGCGGCCAGCAAGATATGCCTGACCCGCAGCCCGGTCGGCTCGGAAAAGCGCTGCCGGTGAGTCTCGAAGAAGCGCCGGCAGGCCGCCTCGTCCGGTTCCGGCACCAGCAGTTCCCGTTCCAGCAGCGCGGCCATGGCCTGGTCGTTCTCCTTGCCCTCGGCGTCCACCACAGGTGGCAGGCCGAGCATTGCGGCGCGCTGGCTGAGCAGCTCGCGCACCACCAGGGCGCGGGCGGCCTGCAGCTGTGCTTCGGCCAGGGAGCCCGCCGGGTGGAACGGCGTTTCCCGGGCGATGGCGGCTTCGCCGAACTCCACCGTGCCCACGCGGATGACCGGGGCTGGCGTGTCCTGCAGATTCTCGACTGCGATCATTTCCATGGCACAACCTCCTGAACGGTATGCGTAGGGTGGATCGCGCCTTACCGATCCACCGCATGGAGTCATGGTGGATGGAGCAAGCGTCATCCACACTCCGTCTGTCGCGCTTATCCGCGCTTGCGCACGATCTGGTAATTACGCCCCAGATAGCCCAGCGGGATGCTCCAGACATGCACCAGGCGGCTGAAGGGGAACAGCAGGATGATGGTCAGGCCGACGAAGATATGGATCTTGTAGATCCACGAGACCTCCTCGAGATAGTTGGCCGCGCCGCCGCTGAAGAACACGATGGCCTGCGCCCAGGAGGCCAGGGTGAGCATCACGTCGCCCTCCAGGTGGCCGAGGGAAAAGATGATGGTGATCATCCCCAGACAGGCCTGGAACAGGATCAGGGCGAGAATCACGTTGTCCATCGTCGCGGACGAGGCCTTGACCCTGGGGTTGGTCATGCGCCGATACAGCAGCATGGCCCCGCCGACGATGCACATGGCCCCGGCGATGCCGCCGATGATGATCGCCAGCAGTTGCTTGTTGCCGGCCGAGATGAAGGGGGCGTAGACCCAGTGCGGCGTCAGCATGCCGAACAGGTGGCCGAAGAAGATCACCAGGATGCCGACGTGGAACAGGTTGCTGGCCAGTCGCATGTTCTTCTTCGACAGGATCTGGCTGGAGTGGGCCTTCCAGGTGTACTGGCCGTGGTCGAAGCGCAACAGGCTGCCGACCAGGAACACGGTGCCGGCCAGATAGGGGTAGTAGCCGTAGATCAGGTGCTGCAGGTATTCGAAGAACATGGCGGGTCTCCGTTCATTGACTGTCGGTCAGCGGCGACGGGGTGGACGGCATGAGGGTGACGACCTGGGGCACCGGCTCATACTTGCGTTCGGCCAGGCGCCGGCCCTCGGCGGACTGCAGCGCGCAGTCCTGGTCGGACTCCGCGGAGAAGCGCACGACCTCCTCCTCCCAGATCGCATCCAGCGCCTGCGGGGTGTGATCCGGTTGCTCCTCGGCGACGCTCGGGCGGTGCTGGTCGATCTGCGCGGTGGCGCCGATCAGCGCCAACAACGCATGAGGCACCAGGGCATGCTCGGCGTCGCGCGCCTCCAGGCGCGCGGTGAGCAGGGCGAGGATATGGCTGATCTCGCCCAGCCAGCGACCGACTTCGTCGTCGCTGCGGGTCGACAGGTATTCGAGGAACAGCGGCAGGTAGTCCGGCAGCTCGCGGGCGTCGAGCTGGAAGCCGGCGGCCTGGTACTCGGCGAGCAGATCGACCATTGCCTGGCCACGGGCGCGGGTTTCGCCGTGCACATGCTCGAACAGCAACAGCGAGGTGGCGCGCCCGCGGTCGAACAGCTCGACATAGCTGGCCTGCAGATCGAGCAGCTCGGTCGCGGCCAGGCTCCGGCACCAGGTGCCGAAACGCGCCCGCAGCCGGGCATCCAGGCGTGTTTCGGCCTGCAGGATGGCCGCCAGTTCGGCGGCGGCCGCCTGCAGCTCGGCGCTCGGATAGTCGAGCAGGCGCGCCAGCGCCCGCAGGCTGCGCAAGCCCATGGTTGGCTCGGTGGCTGGACTAGTCATGGCGCATGTCCTCCAGCGGGTCGAAGGTTTCTACCGGTTTGACCAGGGTGGTGGTCTGCTTGCGGCCGCCGAACAGGCTGGCCTGGTTGTTGCCGCCCTGGCAGCCGTTGCCGAAGCTGAAGCCGCAGCCGTTGCGCTCGGGGTAGGCATCGCGGGCCATTTCACGGTGACCGGTGGGGATCACGAAGCGGTCCTCGTAGTTGGCGATGGCCAGGTAGCGGTACATCTCCTCGACCTGGTTCTGGCTGAGGCCGACCTGATCCAGCACCTGGGTGTCGAGAGTGCCGTCCACGTGCTTGCCGCGCATGTACACGCGCATCGCCATCAGGCGCTTGAGGGCGAGGATCACCGGCTCCTCTTCGCCGGCGGTGAGCATGTTGGCCAGGTAGCGCACCGGAATGCGCAGCGATTCGATCTTCGGCAGCACGCCGTCGAACTCGATGTGCCCGGCCTCGGCGGCGGACTGGATCGGTGACAGCGGCGGCACGTACCAGACCATCGGCAGGGTGCGGAACTCCGGGTGCAGCGGCAGCGCCAGTTTCCAGTCCATGGCCAGCTTGTAGACCGGCGAGGCCTGGGCCGCGCTGATCACGTTGTCGGGCACACCGTCCCTGCGCGCCTGGGCGATGACCGCCGGATCGTTCGGGTCGAGGAAGATCTCGCACTGACGATGGTAGAGGTCGCGCTCGTCCGCCGAGGCGGCCACCTCGGCGATGCGGTCGGCGTCGTAGAGCAGCACGCCGAGGTAGCGGATGCGCCCCACGCAGGTCTCGGAACAGACCGTCGGCTGGCCCGACTCGATGCGCGGATAGCAGAAGATGCACTTCTCCGACTTGCCGCTCTTCCAGTTGAAGTAGATCTTCTTGTACGGACAGCCGCTGATGCACATGCGCCAGCCGCGGCACTTGTCCTGGTCGATCAGCACGATGCCGTCCTCCTCGCGCTTGTAGATCGCCCCGCTCGGGCAGGACGCCACGCAGCTCGGGTTCAGGCAGTGCTCGCACAGGCGCGGCAGGTACATCATGAAGGTGTTTTCGAACTGGCCGTAGATGTCCGCCTCGATCTGCTCGAAGTTGACGTCCTTGCGCCGCTTGGCGAACTCGGTGCCGAGGATTTCCTCCCAGTTCGGCCCCCATTCGATCTTCTTCATCCGCTCCCCGGAGATCAGCGAACGCGGCCGCGCCACCGGCTGGTGCTCGCCGCCCTTGGCGCTGTGCAGGTTCTGATAGTCGAAGCTGAAGGGTTCGTAGTAATCGTCGATCTCCGGCAGGTCGGGGTTGGCGAAGATGTTCGCCAGCACCCGCCACTTGCCTCCGATGCGCGGGTTGATCGAGCCGTCGGCGTTGCGCACCCAGCCGCCGCGCCACTTCTTCTGGTTGGCCCACTCCTTGGGGTAGCCGATGCCGGGTTTGGTTTCGACGTTGTTGTACCAGGCGTACTCGATGCCTTCGCGGCTGGTCCAGACGTTCTTGCAGGTCACCGAACAGGTGTGGCAACCGATGCATTTGTCGAGGTTCATCACCATGCCGACTTGCGAGCGGATCTTCATTTCACGGCCTCCTGCGCGTAGTCGTTGCCTTCGCCATCCAGCCAGTCGATGTTCTTCATCTTGCGTACGATGACGAACTCGTCGCGGTTGGAGCCGACGGTGCCGTAGTAGTTGAAGCCGTAGGACAGCTGCGCGTAGCCGCCGATCATATGGGTGGGCTTGGGGCAGACCCGCGTCACCGAGTTGTGGATGCCGCCGCGGGTGCCGGAGACCTCGCTGCCGGGGGTGTTGAGGATGCGCTCCTGGGCGTGGTACATCATCACCATGCCGACCTTGACCCGCTGGCTGACCACCGCCCGCGCGGCGACCGCGCCGTTGGCGTTGTACAGCTCGATCCAGTCGTTGTCCTCGACGCCGATGCTCTTGGCGTCGGTTTCCGACAGCCAGACGATGGGCCCGCCGCGCGACAGGGTCTGCATCAGCAGGTTGTCGCTGTAGGTGGAGTGGATGCCCCATTTCTGGTGCGGGGTGATCCAGTTGAGGAGGATTTCCGGGTTGCCGTTGCCGATGGCCTTGTGATCGGCCACGCTGGCCGGCGCCTTGGTGTCGATCGGCGGGCGGTAGACCATCAGGCTCTCGCCGAAGTCGCGCATCCAGGGGTGATCCTGGTACAGCTGCTGGCGGCCGCTGAGGGTACGCCAGGGAATCAGTTCGTGGACGTTGGTGTAGCAGGCGTTGTAGGACACGTGCTCGTCCTCCAGTCCCGACCAGGTCGGGCTGGAGATGATCTTGCGCGGCTGGGCGACCAGGTCGCGGAAGCGGATCTTCTCGTCCTCCTTGGGCAGCGCCAGGTGGCTGTGGTCGCGGCCGGTGATCTTCGACAGCGCCGCCCAGGCCTTGACCGCCACCTGGCCGTTGGTTTCCGGCGCCAGGGTGAGGATCATCTCGGCCGCATCGATGGCCGAGGCGATGCGCGGCCGGCCCTTGGCCGCGCCGTCCAGCTTGCGGTAGTTGAGCTTGCCGAGCAGCTCGACTTCTGCCTCGGTGTTCCAGGCGATGCCCTTGCCGCCGTTGCCGATGGTCTCCAGCAGCGGCCCCACCGAGCTGAAGCGCTCGTAGGTTTGCGGGTAGTTGCGCTTGACCTCGATCAGCGCCGGCATGGTCTTGCCGGGAATCGGCTCGCACTCGCCGCGCTTCCAGTCGCGCACCTCGGGCTGGGCCAGCTCGGCGGGGCTGTCGTGTTGCAGCGGCAGGCTGACCAGGTCGGTCTCCTCGCCCAGGTGGCCGACACAGACCCGGGCGAAGGCCTTGGCGATGCCGTCGTAGATGTCCCAGTCGCTGCGCGCCTCCCAGGCCGGGTCGGTGGCGGCGGTCAGCGGGTGGATGAAGGGGTGCATGTCCGAGGTGTTGAGGTCGTCCTTCTCGTACCAGGTGGCGGTGGGCAGCACGATGTCGGAATACAGGCAGGTGGTGGACATGCGGAAGTCCAGGGTCACCAGCAGGTCGAGCTTGCCTTCGCCAGGCTCGTCGCGCCAGAGCACTTCCTCGGGCTTGGCCTCGCCGGTCTTGCCCAGGTCGTTGCCGAGCAGATCGTGGCGGGTGCCGAGCAGGTAGCGGAGCATATATTCATGGCCCTTGCCGGAGCTGCCCAGCAGGTTGGAGCGCCAGACGAACAGGTTGCGCGGGAAGTTGCGCGGATTGTCCGGATCCTCGGCGGCGAAGCGCAGGGCGCCGCTCTTCAGCTGCTCGACCACATGCTCGGCGGTGCTCTTGCCGGCGGCCTCGGCCTCGGCGGCCAGGCGCAGCGGGTTGCGGTCGAACTGCGGGGCCGACGGCAGCCAGCCCATGCGTTCGGCGCGCACGTTGAAGTCGATCAGGCTGCCGCGGTACTTCTCCGGCGGCGCCAGCGGCGAGAGGATCTCGCTGACCTTGAGCTTCTCGAAACGCCACTGGCTGGAGTGGTTGTAGAAGAACGAGGTACCGTTCATGTGCCTTGGTGGGCGGTGCCAGTCGAGGGCGAAAGCCAGCGGCGTCCAGCCGGTCTGCGGGCGCAGTTTTTCCTGGCCGACATAGTGCGACCAGCCGCCGCCGCTCTGGCCGACGCAGCCGCACATGATCAGCAGGTTGATCAGGCCGCGGTAGGTCATGTCCATGTGGTACCAGTGGTTGACCCCGGCGCCGACGATGATCATCGAGCGCCCGCGGGTCTTGTCCGCGTTGCTGGCGAACTCCCGGGCCAGGCGGGTCAGCTGAGCGGCCGGCACCCCGGTGATGACTTCCTGCCAGGCCGGGGTATAGGGCTTGAGCTGGTCGTAGCCGCTGGCGCCGTCATCCTCGCCGCTGCCGCCGACCGTGGCCTGCAGGCCGCGATCGATGCCGTGGTTGGCGGCCAGCAGGTCGAACACCGTCACCGCCAGCACCTGGCGGCCGTCGGCCAGTTGCAGGCGCTTGGCCGGCAGGTGGTGATAGAGCACGTCGCGCACCTTCAGGTGCGGGAAATGGACGTGTTCGATGCCGCCGAAATAGGGAAAGCCGACCCGCGCCACCTCGTCGTGGCGACCGAGCAGCGACAGCGCCAGGCAGACCGCCCTGCCCTCGCCGTCCACCGGCTCCAGGTTCCAGTGGCCCTCCTCGCCCCAGCGGAAACCGATGGAGCCGCGCGGCACCACCAGGCGCTCGCCGGCTTCGTCCCAGGCCACGGTCTTCCAGGCTGGATTGTTGTCCTGGCCCAGGTTGGCGGTGAAGTCGCTGGCGCGCAGCTGCTTGCCGGGCACCAGGCTGCCGTCGGCGCGGGTTTCCAGTTCCACCAGGATCGGCATGTCGGTGTAGCGCCGCACGTAGTCGGTGAAGTAGGCGCTGGGTTTCTCCAGGTGGAATTCCTTGAAGATCACATGGCCCATGGCGATGGCCAGGGCCGAGTCGGTGCCCTGCTTGGGGCTGAGCCACTCGTCGCAGAGCTTGGAAACTTCCGCATAGTCCGGGGTGATGGCCACCGTCTTGGTGCCCTTGTAGCGCACCTCGGTGAAGAAGTGCGCGTCCGGGCTGCGGGTCTGCGGCACGTTGGAACCCCAGGCGATGATGTAGTTGGAGTTGTACCAGTCGGCCGATTCCGGCACGTCGGTCTGCTCGCCCCAGGTCTGCGGGCTGGAGGGCGGCAGATCGCAGTACCAGTCGTAGAAGGACAGGCACACGCCGCCGATCAGCGACAGGTAGCGGGTACCGGAGGCGTAGGAAACCATCGACATGGCCGGAATCGGCGAGAAACCGGCGATGCGGTCCGGGCCGTACTGCTTGGCGGTGTAGACGTTGGCCGCGGCGATCAGCGTCTGCATCTCGTCCCAGTCGGCGCGCACGAAGCCGCCCAGGCCGCGGTCGTGCTTGTACTGCCTGGTCTTGGCCGGGTCCTCGACGATGCTGGCCCAGGCATCCACCGGATCCTTGTGCTGTTGCAGCGCGGCGCGCCAGATCTGCATCAGCGGCTTGCGAATCAGCGGGTACTTGAGGCGGTTGGCGCTGTACAGGTACCAGGAGTAGCTGGCGCCGCGCGGACAGCCGCGCGGTTCGTGGTTGGGCAGGTCGGGCCGGGTACGCGGATAATCGGTCTGCTGGGTTTCCCAGGTCACCAGGCCATTCTTGACGTAGATCTTCCAGCTGCACGAGCCGGTGCAGTTCACCCCGTGGGTGGAGCGGGCGATCTTGTCGTACTGCCAGCGCTGGCGGTAGCCGTCTTCCCAGTCGCGGCTCTCGTCGCGCGTCTCGCCATGGCCGTCGGCGAAATCCGGCGGGCGCTTGACCAGGTATCTGAGGCGGTCGATGAAGTGACTCATTGTTTTTCTCCTCGTGAACGGGGCATCAGGCCGCCCCGGCGCTGGCGGTCACGTCAGCAAGGCACCTCCGCGTTGCGGCGGGTGTAGTAGAACCAGGTCAGGGCGATGCAGATCCCGTAGAACAGGGTGAAGCCGTACAGCGCCGGCGCGGCGCTGCCGCTCAGGGCGATGGAGCTGCCATAGGCCTTGGGAATGAAGAAGGCGCCGTAG
This sequence comes from Pseudomonas benzenivorans, assembly GCF_900100495.1. Classification (GTDB taxonomy): domain Bacteria; phylum Pseudomonadota; class Gammaproteobacteria; order Pseudomonadales; family Pseudomonadaceae; genus Aquipseudomonas; species Aquipseudomonas benzenivorans. The sequence goes on along the minus strand of NZ_FNCT01000001.1, from coordinate 286,168 downwards.
GCGGCCACCGCCGAGATGAAGCCGACCGCGGCGGCGGACTCCTTGTCGCTCTGCAGCTGCTGTTCGGCGGGCGACAGGCCCGGGTTCAGCAGTGGGGTCTGCTGACGGAAGATCGCCGGGATCATCTGCGTGGTACTGGCATTGCCGACCCCGGAGAAGAAGAACAGCAGCAGGAACATGGCGAAGAAGCCCCAGAAGCTGCGGCTGTCGAGGAACAGCAGCACGCCGAATACGCACAACGCCATCGCCAGGAAGACCCAGAGGCTGACCCTGGCGCCGCCGAAGCGGTCGGCCAGGCTGCCGGAGAAGGCCCGGCTCAGGGCCCCCACCAGCGGGCCGAGGAAGGCGAACCTGAGCACGTCGACATCCGGGAACAGGTTGCCGGCCAGCAGCGGGAAGGCCGCCGAGAAGCCGATGAAACTGCCGAAGGTGCCGGTGTAAAGCACGCTCATCAGCCAGGTGTGCTTGCGCTTGAAGATGATCAGCTGGTCCTTGATCGACGACTTGGCGCTGGCGATGTCGTTCATGCCGAACCAGGCAGCCAGGGTGGCGATGATGATCAAGGGCACCCAGACGAAACCGGCATTCTGCAGCCACAGCTGCTGTCCCGTGGCGGTTTGCCGGGGCTCGCCGCCCAGGGCGCCGACGGTAATCACCAGCGGCACCAGGAACTGCATGACGCTGACGCCCAGATTGCCCAGCCCGGCGTTGAGGCCCATGGCGCTGCCCTTGGCGCTCTTCGGGAAGAAGAACGAAATGTTCGCCATGCTCGACGAGAAGTTGCCGCCGCCCAGGCCGCACAGCAGGGCGAGGATCAGCATCACCAGGTAAGGCGTTTGCGGGTCCTGCACGGCGAAGCCGATCCACAGCGCGGGCAGCAGCAGCGAGCCGGTGGACAGCGCGGTCCAGCGCCGTCCACCGAAGATCGGCACCATGAAGCTGTAGAAGATCCGCAAGGTCGCCCCGGACAGGCCGGGCAACGCGGCCAGCCAGAACAACTGGTTGGGCGTGTAGTCGAAGCCCACCAGCGGCAGCTTGGCCACCACCACCGACCAGACCATCCAGATGGCGAAGCCGAGCAGCAGGTTGGGGATCGAGATCCACAGGTTGCGCGTGGCGATGCGCTTGCCCTCGGTTTCCCAGAAGCTGGCCTCTTCCGGACGCCAGTCGCGCAGCACGAACCCGCTCGGGGTGGCGAGTTCCGGCAGGTCGGTGGTTTCCTGCCGGGCGGCCCATTCCACCCGCTCGGCCATGCGGATCGCGTGGTGCATCCAGGCCAGGGCGCCGGCGGAGACCAGGAACAGCAGCATGAAAGCGCTCTGCCAGACGCCGACCACGTCGTTGAGCATGCCGAAGGTCAGCGGCAGGAAGAAGCCGCCCAGGCCGCCGACCATGCCGACCACGCCGCCCACCGCGCCGACATGCTCGGGGTAGTAGGCCGGAATGTGCTTGAACACCGCCGCCTTGCCCAACGACATGAAGAAGCCCAGCACCATGGTCAGCAGCACGAAGCCGACCAGCCCGAGTTCCAGGGAGAAGCTGATCTCGTCGCGCACGCCGCTCACCGTGTAGCGGGTCGGCGGATAGCTGAGCAGGAAGGTGCAGATCACCGAGGCGCCCAGCGTCCAGTACATCACCCGCCGCGCGCCATAGCGGTCGGACAGCCAGCCGCCGAGGATGCGGAACAGCGAGGCGGGAATGGTGTACGCCGCCGCGACCATGCCGGCGGCGGCGATGCCCAGGCCGTAGACCTCGATCAGGTAGTGCGGCAGCCACAGCGCCAGGGCGACGAAGGCGCCGAAGACGAAGAAGTAATACAGCGAGAAACGCCAGACCCGCAGCTCGCCCAGCGGCGCCAGTTGCTCCATCAGGGGCGGCGGGACTTTGCGCGCGCGGCTCTGCGGGTCGGTCTGGGCCAGCAGCAGGAAGACCACGCCCATGATCGCCAGCACGGCGGCATAGACCCGCGCCGCACCTTGCCAGCCGAGGGCCAGCAACAGAAAGGGGGCGGCGAAGTTGGTGATGGCGGCGCCGACGTTGCCGGCGCCGAAGATGCCCAGCACCGTGCCCTGGCGTTCCTGCTCGAACCAGGCCGAGGTGTAGGCGGCGCCGACGATAAAGGCGCCACCGGCCAGGCCGATGCCCAGCGCGGCGAGCAGCAGCATGGGGTAGCTGCTCGCCAGGGTCAGCAGCCAGACGCACAGCGCGGACACCAGCATCAACAGGCCGAATACCCAGCGACCGCCGTAGCGGTCGGTCCAGACACCGAGGAATATCCGCGAGATCGAGCCGGTCAGCACCGGCGTGGCCATCAGCAGGCCGAGCTGGGTGTCGCTCAGGCCGAAGTCGTCCTTGAGCTGCAGGCCGAGGATGGAAAAGATCGTCCAGACCGCGAAGCACAGCGTGAAGGCCAGAGTGGAGAGCCCCAGCGCCCGATATTGATCGCGGGGCAAAACCGACATCACCATATAAAGCTCCCACTAGGCGGAAGTTTTCAGAGGTAGCAGGTCACTTGTGCCGATCAGTCAACGCTCTTGCCGTGGGCTGCCAACGGATGCGCTTAGCAGCCGCGCTTGGAATGTACATGTCCCTTCTGGCGGGACGTCCGAACAAAAAACCTCGCAGGCACTCCAGAAATCACGGGCTATCGGGCTCCCCCCCGAAAATCGTTTCCTCAGCGTAGTCAGCACCTGCTGCTTCTGCCACCAACTGCCCTACCAGGGCATCCGCCCCGCCCCCGGCTCCCCGGCCTGCCCGGACCACACCGAGAAAGGCACGCCGTTCCAGTTGCTCGACCCGCAGGGTGTCAGCGGCTGGTACTTCGCCCCCCCGCAGGCGCAGCACTTCGCCGTCGACAAGGACCAGATGCAGAACTACACCGCGCGCAAGGGCCAGGAACTGGCGCTGAGCGAGCGCTGGCTGGCGCCGAACCTGGGTTACGATGACTGAGCTGCTTCGCTCTAGCACAAGGCCCGTCAATCGACGGGCCTTGTTGTTTTCACCCCAAACATTGGCATAGCCTCACTTAGGCGACTATCGCCCCTGGCGTGGAAAACGCCCTATTTCCAGAGCACGGCGGATGTCTAGAATGCCGAGGGCGATCCACTCCCCTCTGACTTCCAGCCTCCCCGCGCGCTCATTACCCCAGCCCGGACTTCCCATGCCCAAACTGCTGTTGGCGATTGCCCTGCTCTGCTGCCCCGCCCTGGCCCACGCCGAGGACGCCGCCATCGCCCGGTTGTTTGAAGCAAGCGGAATCGACGGCACGCTGCTGATCGAATCGGCCAAGACCGGCCGACGTTTCGTGCACAACCAGACGCGGGCACGGCAGGCGTTTACCGCAGCCTCGACCTTCAAGGTGCTGAACACCCTGATTGCCCTGGAGGAACGAGCAATTGCCGGCAAGGATGGGGTTTTCACCTGGGATGGCACGCAGTATGAAATCGCCGAATGGAATCGCGACCAGACACTGGAACATGCGTTCAAGGTCAGTTGCGTGTGGTGTTATCAGCAATTGGCGCGGCGCGTAGGCGCGGAAAAATACCCGACCTATATCCGCCAAGCAGGCTTTGGCCAGCTGCACCAGCCGTTTGATGGCGTCCGCTTCTGGCTGGATGGCACGCTGACCATCAGTGCAGAGCAGCAGGTGGCGTTTCTCAAACGGGTGGCTGAGCGTCAGCTGCCGTTCAAGACCAGCGGCTATGACACACTGCGGGCGATCATGCTGGCCGAGAAGACGCCGAGCTATCGGCTGTACGGCAAAACCGGCTGGGCCGCAGGCAGCACTCCGCAGGTCGGCTGGTATGTCGGCTATGTGCAGACCGCCGATGATCTGTGGTTGTTCGCCCTCAACCTGGATACCCGGAGCACGGCCGACTTGCCTGTGCGCCAGCAACTGGTCATGCAAGCGCTGCGTGCCAAGGGCATCCTTGACTGAGCGATTCGTCACGCCGCACGCCCTCCCAGCCGTGGCCGGCGGGTAGCCTGGCGATACGCCAGCGCAGACTCGCGCCGACGCGCGGCAGCATCACTTGCTGCGCCGCGCCTGCACCAGCCCCATGCGGGCGCGAATGCGTGACAGCGCCACATTGGTGATGCCCAGGTAGCTGGCGACATGATGTAGCGGGATGCGCGGCACCAGGGCTGCGCGCTGCTGCAGGAACAGCTTGTAGCGCTCGCCGGCGTCCAGCAGCAGGAGTTCGGCTTCACGCTGGGCGCTACGCTCCAGTACCGCGCGAATGGCATCGCTGAGGATTTCCTGGACCACCGGCAGGTCACTTTGCCAGCGGCGCAAAACGTCATAGCGCAGTTCCAGCGCGACCGTCGGCTCCAGCGCCACGATCGCCACCGGACTGGGGGTGGCATAGGGCGGCGTGCCCCAGCCAACCCAGCTACCTTCGGCATGGAACGCCGCATTGCGTTCCAGCCCCTGCTCGGACAGATGCACCACGCGCACCAGCCCGCTGACGATGAACCAGCTGCGGTCAACGAGTTGGCGCGGCGCCAGCAGTTGCTGGTTGGGGACGTAGCTCTGGCGCGGCAGCTCCTGCCACAGTTCGGCCAGCTGCGGATGCTGATCGAGCATGCCGGGCAGCTGCGGTGCGCAGGCCAGGCAGTCGTACAAAGAATCGGAGGTCATCGATAAACCGAGGTTAATGCGCAGACAGGAACGGAGGCGTGAAGCTAGCACCCCCTCGTTCTGGATGACAGCCCGCATGTACAGGCCGCAACATTCGGCGCGCTTACGCGCCGGCAACAACCCGCAACGCAATGCCCTGAACTGGGCGCACCTCGGTGCCCTGGTGCTGGTAGCCAGTTGGGCGGCGCTGGCGCTGCTCGCCGGCTGGAGCAGCTTCGTCCTGCTGCTGGGCGGTTTGCTACTGGCCCTGACCTGGTTTGCCCTTTGCGAATGGCGCTCGCCGCACCGCCTGGATTGGCGAGCGCAACGCCGCGACCGCAAGCGCGACGCGCTGTTCATGCTCGCGCTGGTTGCCGCCGATGCGCTGGTCGATGTACTGATCCGCGTCCTGGTGATGCTGCTGAACGCGCAAGCGGATGGCCCCGCCGCGAGCCTGCCGCTGTGGATTGCCGTGCCGGCGGCGGCGCTGCTTGGCGAATTCGGCGACTACTGGCTGCACCGCCTCGAGCATCGCGGCGGCTGGCTGTGGCGCGTGCACTTCGTGCATCACCGCCCCAGCGTGTTGAACGTGACCAACAACTTCACCACCCATCCACTGGACCTGGTACTGCGCAAGCCGCTGCACATTCTGCCGCTCTGGCTGCTCGGCTTCGAGCCGACAGCCATCGCCCTGGCGGCGCTGTTTTCGCAGACCCAGTCCTTCGCCACCCACGCCAATACCCGCGGCACCCTGGGCTGGCTGAACTACCTGATCGGCAGCGCCGAGCTGCATCGCTGGCACCACAGCGTCAAGCTCGACGAAGCGCTGAATTTCGGCACCGCGCTACCGCTATGGGATCAGCTGTTCGGTACTTTCCGCCTGCCCCGCGCTGGCCACGTCGAGCCTGGCGCTGTGGGCGTGCCGGCCAGCGCCGAGCAGCCCGGCGAGCACGATAGCCTGGCTCTGCTGACTTATCCGCTCAGCCCGCTCATGCCCTCTCGTCAACAGCAGGTTGCACCGAACGAGTAGCCGTTGCTGCGCGGATGCTCGCTAAGCCCGGACTGACGGGGGTCAGACCCAGTAGCGCCTGCGCCACGCCACGGCGGACAGCGGGAAAATCCCTCAGCTCAACCGTGAATTAGAGCGGCGGATGATCTTGATCGAGTGTTTCAGCGTCGGCTTGCGCGTAACGCTGATCGCCTTGCGGGTCACGGTGTCGATGGTGATATTCCAGAAGCCGCTGCTCGGCACGCTGATCTTCGCAGGGAAGGTATCGAAAGCGCCGCCGTGGTAGGTGTGCCTGCCGCCATTCTTGAAGCTGCGAAAATTCGCGTCGTTCATCAGGCGGATATTGCAGGTCTGCGAGCATTCGATGACGACGATGTCGTCTTCGTTCAGGTGCTCACGTTGGTGTATGAATTTCATCGCGTGTTCCCAAGCTGTATTTCGGGCGCGACCATAGCACAGCCTCCCACAGGCGGGCAGGCGCATTGCCAGCTACCCTTAGCTAGCCGCCGGACGGCCTGCCAGCTCGGCCAGCTCTCGCAACCTTGACCCGGTGATCGGAGCCCCTTTTGGCCCTACACAGGGGACGAAATCCACCTCGACCAGAGCCGCCGAGTCATTCGCCTGCTCCCGCGCGGTGGCGCAGCCATTGAACAACCCCGCAACACCGGTCGTATCCATCAAAAGGAGTGAGTCTATGCCCGCATTCAAGAGCCTGAGCCTGTTGGCACTCGGTGCCACCCTGTTGACCGCCTGCAGCAGCCAGGCGCCGGACGAACCACTGGAGGGCGACGTCAGCACCAGCCAGATCACCGTGGAGGGCGTACCCGGCGGGGTGAGTACCGTGGTCGAGAAGATCAGCGCGGTCGTCACTGCCATCGACTACGACAAGCGCAGCTTCACCCTCGAGGATGAGGCCGGCCATCGCCGCGCGGTGCAGGCAGGCCCGGAGATGATCAACTTCCCCCAGCTGAAGGTCGGCGACAAGGTCTACGCGACCATTGCCCTGGAGCAACTGGTGTTCCTGGGTGAACCGGGTGAGGCGACCCAGCATGGCGCGGCCGGCCTGCTCGCCACAGCGCCGGCCGGAGCCAAGCCCGGTATGCTGCTGGCCGACACTCTGGAAGTGACTGCAGTGGTCAAGGCCTTCGACACCGCCCAGCACACGGCCACCCTGGAGTTTGCCGACGGCAGCCACAAGACGGTCGCGGTGCGGCCCGACGTGCAACTCAAGCCCGAGTACCTCGGCCGCCAAGTAGTGATCCGCCTGTCGACGGCGCTCGCCATCCGGGTGGAGGCGCAGTAACGCTCGGTCGCCCGGCGGGCCCAGGGCCCGCCGCAGCGACGACCCTTCGCGGCCCAGGCCCCGCGTGGTAGCATCCGCGCCCCATGCGCCTTCACGATTTCCAACAACGCCTCGCCGACCTCGGTGGCAAGCCCCAGCACATCGGGCGGATCACCCGTGCCTGGCTGCAGGGCAAGCCGCTGGACACCGGCACGCGCAACCAGCGCAGCGAGAACTTCCTGCCGCTCGCCGTACGCGATGCCCTGCCCACGCTGAGCGAGGCGCTCGACGGCCTGGTGCGCCTGCGCTCGGAGCATCCGGCCGCCGACGGTTCGGCGCGGCTGCTGGTCGAGCTGCACGACGGGCAGATGGTCGAAAGCGTGCTGCTGCCGCGCGATGGCCTGTGCGTCTCCAGCCAGGTTGGCTGCGCGGTGGGTTGCCTGTTCTGCATGACCGGCAAGAGCGGCCTGCTGCGCCAGCTGAGCAGTGCCGAGATAGTCGCCCAGGTGGCCCTGGCCCGGCGCTTTCGCAAGGTCAAGAAAGTCGTGTTCATGGGCATGGGCGAGCCGGCGCACAACCTCGACAACGTGCTCGTGGCCATCGACCTGCTCGGCAGCGAAGGCGGCATCGGTCACAAGAACCTGGTGTTCTCCACGGTCGGCGATCCCCGGGTATTCGAGCGTCTGCCCCAACAGCGGATCAAGCCGGCGCTGGCGCTGTCGCTGCACACCACCGACGCCGAACTGCGCCAGCGCCTGCTGCCGCGCGCGCCGCGCATCGACCCGGAGGAGCTGATGGAGCTGGGCGAGGCCTATGCCCGCGCCGTCGATTACCCGATCCAGTACCAGTGGACCCTGCTCAAGGGCATCAACGACAGCCAGGCCGAGATGGACGGCATCCTGCGGCTGTTCAAGGGCAAGTTCGCGGTGCTCAACCTGATCCCCTACAACAGCCTGGAAGCCGACGACTACCAGCGCCCCGACGGCGAACGCATCGTGCAGATGGTGCGCTACTTGCACAGCCGCGGCGTACTGACCAAGGTGCGCAACTCCGCCGGGCAGGACATCGACGGTGGCTGCGGCCAGCTGCGCGCGCGGGCGGTCGAGCCGGTCAACACCCGGCGCCTGCATCTCCCGCCGCGCTGACGCCTACACAATCCCCGCGCGCTCGCGCACACTGCCCGCTCCCTACCAGCAAGGAGCACGCCATGGCCCAGCACAGCGCCGAAATCCTCTGGCAACGCGGCGAGCAGAGTTTCCTCGACAACCGCTACAGCCGCGCCCATCTCTGGCGCTTCGACGGTGGCCTGGAGGTGCCGGCCTCCTCCTCGCCCCAGGTAGTGCCGTTACCCTGGTCGGACGCCAGCGCCGTCGATCCCGAGGAGGCCTTCGTCGCCTCGCTGTCGAGCTGCCATATGCTGTGGTTCCTGTCGCTGGCCGCCCAGCAGGGCTTCCAGGTCGACTACTACCAGGACCAGGCGCTGGGCGTGATGGCCAAGAATGCCGAGGGCCGCCTGGCCATGACCGAGGTACTCTTGCGCCCGCGGGTCTGTTTCGGCGGCGAGCGCCAGCCGGACGCCGAGCAGTTGCATGCCCTGCACCATCGGGCCCACGAAGCCTGTTTCATCGCCAATTCGGTGAAGACCGAGGTCCGCTGCGAACCGGTGCTGGAGTAGCCCGCCTCTCCCAGCCACCAACCGACAGGTTAAGATGCAGCCCCTCCGGCAGTGGCTCGCGCCTGCCGGGTCTATCCGTCAACAGCGAACCCTGCATGATCGAGCCCCAGCGCCTGCGGCATATCCTCACCCTCGGCTTACCCATCATCGGCGGCATGCTCAGCCAGAGCCTGCTCAACCTGGTGGATGCGGCCATGGTCGGCCATCTCGGTGAGAAGGCCCTGGCCGGCGTCGGTATCGGCAGCTACGCCAACTTCATGGCCATCGCCCTGGTCATGGGGCTCGGCGCCGGGGTGCAAGCCCTGGTCGCGCGGCGCCGGGGCGAGGGCCGTCAGGACGAGATGGCCGCACCACTGAATGCCGGAATACTGATCGCCTTGGCCATCGCCCTGCCGCTGACCTTATGCTGCTGGCTGTTCGCCCAGCCGATCATCCGCGTGCTGTCGGCCGACCCCGAGGTACTGCGTATCGGCACCGACTACTTCGAATGGCGAGTCCTGGCGATTTTCGCGGTCGGGCTGAACTTTGCCTTTCGCGGCTACTGGAACGGCAGCCATCGCTCCGGGGTGTATATGCGCACCCTGGTGATCATGCATGTGGCCAATGTGCTGATCAGCTTTTCGCTGATCCATGGCCTGTTCGGCTTGCCGGAGATGGGCGCGCCAGGCGCCGGGCTGGGCACCACCCTGGCGCTGTACCTCGGCTCGCTGATCTATGCCATGCAGACCTGGCGCAACGCCAGCCAGCAAGGCTTCCTCAGCCGCCGCCCGAGCGAAATCGAGGTACGCAGCCTGCTGCGCCTGTCGCTGCCCAACTCGCTGCAACAGTTCTTCTTCGCCACCGGGATTACCACGCTGTTCTGGATCATCGGCCAGATCGGCACGGCTGAACTGGCGGCAGCCCATGTGCTGATCAACCTGGCGCTGTTCCTGATCCTGCCGGCCATCGGCCTGGGCATGGCCGCCACCACCCTGGTCAGCCACAGCATGGGGATCAAGGACTTCGAGGCGGCCCATCGCTGGGGTTGGGAGGTGGTCAAGGTCGCGGCTGTCGGCCTGGCGTTGCTCGGCACCCCGTTCTGGCTCTGTCCGGAGCTCATCTTGCGCTTGTTCGTCAACGATCCGGCGCTGATCGAGCTGGGCAGTTGGCCGCTGCGCCTGACCGGGCTGGGCATGGTGCTGGACGCCACGGCCCTGGTGCTCACCCAGGCGTTGCTCGGCGCCGGTGCCAGCCGCACGGTGATGCTGGTCAGCCTGGGTAACCAGTGGCTGTTCTTCCTGCCGCTGGCGTATCTGCTCGGACCGATACTGGGCTATGGTTTGCTGGCTATCTGGAGCCTGCAAATACTCCAGCGTGGGCTCGCGTCGATGATATTCGCGGTGATGTGGCAGCGCCGCGGCTGGACGCAGATCCAGCTGTAACCGCCTATGCTGTGCCCAAGGAGACGCGTATGGACGACAAGAAAGACAACGACGACAAGCCACTGACCCTGTGGGAGATGCTGCAGAGCGTGCTGGCCGCCGCCTTTGGCGTGCAGAGTGGCAAGAAGCGTGGGCGTGATTTCTCCCGCGGCAAACCCAGCCACTTCATCATCCTCGGCGTACTGTTCACCCTGGTGTTCGTGCTGCTGCTTTTTGCCGTGGTAAAGCTGATCCTGCGCCTGGCCGGCGTTTGAATCACCGCAACAGCGGCTCGATGGAGAAACGGTAGTCCTTCATGGCCGGTCGGTAAGCCGCACTGAAACGACGGAAGTCGAGCCCATAGCCGGGCACACGCAGACGCTTCGCCAAGCGCTCCGCCTGCCGGGCGTCGAGCAGCGTGAACAGCGCATCGACCCGATCCTTGCCGCCACGCGCCGCGAAGTCCTTGCCGGCGTGGTAGTCATGCAGCATCACCATGGCCCAGCCGCCGAGGGTGAAATGCCCGCCGACCAACACGCATAACTGGCCCGCCATGCGGGCCTGCAGAACCTCTTGCGAGTTATTCAGCGCGGAAAAACTCAGGTCCTGGCCGGGCCCCCGGCCCAGCTCCTGTGCCGCGCGCATGGCGCCAAAGGCCATCTCGTCGTTCGCCGACCAGACCAGGCGCACCTCGGGATAGCGTGGCAGCAGCGCCTGTGCCTGCTCGTAGGCGCGCTGCCGCGCCCATTCGCCGTACACCAACTGCTGCAACTTGACCTCCGGATGCTCTGCCAGGGCCATCCTCAGTCCCGCCTCACGCAAGGTCGCCGACGGCGTGTGGCGCACTCCGGAAAAGGCCAGCATCTCGCCGGCTTGCCCCCTCAACTTGGCGATCAGCGCCTTGGCCATCAGATAGCCGGCCTCCTGGTCATTCGGCACCAGGCTGCCGATCCAGTTGCGGTACTGCTCGCGGGTACCGCCGACGATCCGCTGCTGTTCGGGCGTCAAGGTGCTATGCAGGGAAAACAGCTTGATCGGGCTATTGGCGAACAACCGCAGCAACTCGGGCCCCGTATACATCTCATTGACGAACACCAGGTAGTCCGGCGGCTGCGGGCTTGCCAGCACCTGCCGGGCATTGTCCAGCAGGTGCTGGGCGTCGCGCTCGCCATAGACGACGCGTAGCCGCAAACCAAGATCATCGGCTGCAGCCTGCATGAAATCGCTGTAACCGACCCAGAACGGCTCTGTGGAGTAACCGGGGTTGAGAAACACCACCGAGGCGGCATGCGCTGCTGAGCCGACCTTGCCCGCAGGCGATGCCTGCACAAAGACGCCCAGTGCGGAAAAGCACAGGGCCACGACAACACGGATACCTAACCTGATCACGCGAACTCCCCCAATAGCGCGCGCAGTATAGGGCGCAAGCAATGGCAACTTGCCGCCATCCATCCGCCCACGCATAAAAAAGCCGGCTCGCGCCGGCTTCTTTCTACCTACCTGGACCAGTGCTATTGCTGGCTAACCCAGAACACCGCCGTGGCTACCGCCAGCAGAATTAGGATCAGAATCGCCCAGGCGTCGACGACGCTGTCGCGGCTATCGGGTGCGGAATGCTCGGTCATTGACGACCCCTTTATTATGTTTATGGATGTTCGATTCAGCAGTTAAGACCAGGGTGGACTATTGCTCAAGCATTGAGGTTATGCTCTCGCCGCTGCTTAGCACTCAACGTTCTGTCCATATACTAAAACTTCACTTTTGCGCATAACCCTGAGCTGGTATCTTCCCTCGGCTCCGCTAGGGGTGCGCGGCCGTGCGCGCAGATTTGCTGTAAGCAGCCTGAAAACAGGACCCTTCATGTACGTATACGACCAGTACGATCAACACATCATCGAGAACCGCGTGAAGCAGTTCCGTGATCAAACCCGCCGCTACCTGGCTGGCGAGCTGAGTGGCGAGGAATTCCGCCCACTGCGCCTGCAGAATGGCCTGTACATTCAGCGCTTTGCGCCGATGCTGCGCATCGCCGTCCCCTACGGCCTGCTGTCCTCCAAGCAGGTGCGCAAGCTGGCGCAGATCGCCCGCGACTACGACAAGGGTTACGCGCATATCAGCACCCGGCAGAACGTCCAGTTCAACTGGCCTGAACTGGAAGACATTCCGGATATCCTCGGCGAACTGGCCACCGTGCAGATGCATGCGATCCAGACCAGCGGCAACTGCATCCGCAATACCACCACCGACCAGTTCGCCGGCGTCGCCGCCGACGAGCTGATCGACCCACGCCCCTGGTGCGAAATCATCCGCCAGTGGTCGACCTTCCACCCGGAATTCGCCTTCCTGCCGCGCAAGTTCAAGATCGCGGTGAACGGCGCGGTCAGCGACCGGGCGGCCATCGAAGTGCATGACATCGGCCTGGAAGCGGTCAGCAACGACGCGGGCGAGCTGGGTTTCCGCGTCTCCGTCGGCGGGGGGCTCGGTCGTACCCCGATCGTCGGCAGCTTCATCAATGAATTCCTGCCCTGGCAGCACCTGCTCAGCTACCTCGACGCCATCCTGCGCGTTTACAACCGCTATGGCCGTCGCGACAACAAGTTCAAGGCGCGGATCAAGATCCTGGTCAAGGCGCTGACCCCGGAAGTCTTCGCGGAAAAAGTCGAAGCCGAGTGGGCGCACCTGAAGGACGGTCCGACCACCCTCACCGAGGCCGAAGTGCAACGCGTCGCGCAGTTCTTCGTCGACCCGGCCTACCAGCCGCTGCAGGACCAGAGCGCCGCCCTCGCCGCCCTGGATGCCCAGCACCCGGGCTTTGCCCGCTGGCGCGCCCGCAACACCGCGGCGCACAAGAAGCCCGGCTACGTCGCCGTGACCCTGTCGCTCAAGCCCACCGGCGTGGCGCCCGGCGATGTCACCGACAAGCAGCTCGAGGCGATTGCCGACCTGGCCGAGCGCTACAGCTTCGGCGAAGTGCGCAACTCCCACGAACAGAACATGATCCTCGCCGACGTCGAGCAGGCGCAGCTGTTCCAGCTCTGGGGCGAGCTGCGCGAGCACGGCTTCGCCACGCCGAACATCGGCCTGTTGACCGACATCATCTGCTGCCCGGGCGGCGATTTCTGCTCCCTGGCCAACGCCAAGTCGATCCCGATCGCCGAAGCCATCCAGCGCCGCTTCGATGACCTCGACTATCTGTTCGACATCGGCGAAGTCGATCTGAACATCTCTGGCTGCATGAACGCCTGCGGCCATCACCACGTCGGCCATATCGGCATTCTCGGGGTCGACAAGAAGGGCGAGGAGTTCTACCAGGTCTCCCTCGGCGGCAGCGCCAGCCGCGACGCCAGCCTGGGCAAGATCCTCGGCCCGTCCTTCGCCCAGGAAGACATGGCCGATGTCATCGAAAAGGTCATCAAGGTCTACGTCGAACAGCGCACCGAAGACGAGCGTTTCATCGACACCTACCGCCGTATCGGCATCGACCCCTTCAAGGAGCGCGTCTATGCAGCGAATCATTAAGAACGACCAAGTCATCGACGAAACCTGGCACCTGCTGGCCAAGGACGCGACCCTGGAAGGCCTGTCCAACTGCGCCGACCTGATCGTCCCGCTGGCGCTCTGGCGCGAGCACAGCCACGCCCTCAAGGCCCGCGACGGCGGCCTGGGCGTGTGGCTGGACGCCGACGAGGAAGTCGAAGAAATCGCCGACGACCTCGGCCACTTCCAGGTGATCGCGCTGAACTTCCCCAGCTTCACCGACGGCCGCCACTACTCCAGCGCACGCCTGCTGCGCGAGCGCTACGGCTACCGTGGTGAGGTGCGGGCAATCGGCGACGTGCTGCGCGACCAGCTGTTCTTCATGAAGCGCTGCGGCTTCGACGCCTACGCCATTCGCCCGGACCGCGATCCGTACGACGCCCTGGCCAGCCTCAACGACTTCGACGAGGTCTACCAGGCCGCGACCGACCAGCCGCAACCGCTGTTCCGCCGCCGCAGCTGATTCTCGCCCCACCAGCCCCGCACCGCGGGGCTGGTTCGTTTCAGGCCTTCACGCTGTCCCATGCCACCTGGGCCAACAGCTCGCGGCAGTCGGCCAGCTGGGTGTGCGTGCGTCCAGCCAGCCAATTACGCGCGAAGTCGTGGCTCGGACCGATGATCACCGAGGCGAAGCAATCGCTCGGCATCGCCTTGAACAGCCCCTGCGCACGATAACCGGCCAGCTCCTGGTGAATTCGCCCATAGTGCAGGCGATTGGCCTCGTGCAGTTGCTCGCCCAACTCGCTTGCCTCCACCCGGCCACGACTGTGCAGGATGAAACGTGCCCAATCCGGATTGGCCGCCACCCAGTCGATGTAACTGGTCACCAGCAGTTTGATGCAGGCTTCGGCACTGTCGGCTGCGGCGAAGCCCTGCTCCAACAACGCAGCGTACTGCCCGGTTCCGGCCAGATAGAGTGCGGCGATGATGCGCTCCTTGTTGCCGAAGTGGTGATACAGGCTGCCGATGCTGGCACCGGAGCGGTCGCGGATCATTTCGATGGTGGTGGCGTCAACGCCGACCTCGGTGAAACACGCCAGCGCTGCCTGGAGGATGTCGTCTTTGCGCGAAGCACGGCTCATGCGATTCCCTGGAGCGAATAAATAGAATATTTTTCTAGAATTTATTTCTAGTCTTCGTATACTGCCCTGGCGCGCGCTCATCTTCAATTCCCATGCTGCCCAGGAGAACCCCATGAGTCAGATGTTGCAGATGTTCCAGCAAGCAGGAGCGGCCCAGTTCAGCGCCATGATCGGCCAGGTCGCGCCCTATTTCGCCAGCATTGCCCCACAAATCGTCGAATTGCGCCCGGGCTATGCCGAAGTCAGCTTCGCCAAGCGCCGCGAGGTGCTCAACCACATCGGCACCGTGCACGCCATCGCCCTGTGCAACGCCGCCGAACTGGCTGCCGGCACCATGACCGACGCCTCGATCCCGGCAGGCTGCCGCTGGATTCCACGCGGCATGAGCGTGGAGTACCTGGCCAAGGCCGACGGCGACATCCGCGCGGTCGCCGACGGCAGCGCGCTGGACTGGAGCAGCCTGGGTGATGTGAAGGTGCCGGTCATGGCCTATGTCGGCGACAAGCCTGTGCTGCGCGCGGAGATAACCATGTACGTCAGCCGCGCCTGAAACGCGACGGCCCGGCAGAACCGGGCCGTCATCAAAACGGGAGCGGCGGCGGATTCAATCCACTCGCACCAGCACCCGCCCCACCAGCCTGCCGGCGAGTATCTGGGCGATCGCCTCCGGCAGTTGCACCAGGCCGACTTCGCTGACCAGCTTGTCCAGGCCGTCGAGTTTCCATTGCAGCGACAGCTTGTCCCACATGGATGCCTTGACCACCAATGGCAACTCGACCGAGTCGACCCCGAGCAGGTTGACCCCGCGCAGGATGAACGGCAGCACGCTGCCCTTGAAGGCGACCCCGGCGGTCAAGCCGCAACAGGCCGCACTGCCGCCATAGCGCAGCGACTTGACCACGTTGAACAGAATGTCGCCGCCCACCGTATCCACCGCGCCGGCCCATTGCTCCTTGAGCAGTGGCCGCTCACTACCCTCCAGCAACTCGCTGCGCAGGACGATCTGCTGGGCGCCCAGGCTCTTGAGGAACTCGCCCTGCTGCGCCTTGCCGGTGGACGCCGCCACCCGATAACCGAGCTTGGCCAGCAGGGCCACGGCGATGCTGCCCACCCCGCCGGTGGCGCCGGTCACCAGGATCGGTCCGGCATCTGGCGTCACCCCGGCCTGCTCGAGCTTGTCGACGCACAGCGCCGCGGTAAGCCCCGCGGTGCCAAGCACCATCGCCTCGCGCAGCGACAAGCCCTGCGGGCGCTTCAGCGCCCAGCTGGCCGGGATGCGAATGTACTGGGCGAAACCGCCTGCGGTATTCATGCCCAGGTCATAGCCGGTGACGATCACCTCATCGCCGACGCTGAACTCGGCGACACTGGACGCCTCGACTACCCCGGCCGCATCGATGCCCGGGGTATGCGGGAAGTGCTTGGTCACACCGCGATTGCCGCTGGCGGAGAGGGCATCCTTGTAGTTCAGCGAGGAATAACGGACCCGAATCAGTAACTCGCCGGCCGGCAACTCATCGATATCGCGCTCGACAAGCGCTTGTTCGAATTCACCGGTCGCGTTTTCGCGCGCCTGCAGTGCGATGAACCTAGTCATTTCCCTCTCCTGTGACAGAACGCTGATTACCAGAAGCGCTGCTGGTTGAGACGACTCAGCCAGTTCAGGGTGAAGCGATCCAGCGCCACGCTGGCCGCCAAACCGACACGCTCCTGCAGGGTTTTCTTCTCGACGTAGTGCAGATGGAACAGCTCGGCCTTCAGGGCTCGCTCGGCGAGGTATTCGTCGCTGGTCCGGAGTTCGTCGACCAGGCGCTTCTCCAGGGCCGAAAGCCCCAGCCAAACCTCGCCCGTAGCGATTTCATCGATGTTCAGGTTGGGCCGATAGCGGGCGACGAAGTTCTTGAACAGTTCGTGGATGGTTTCCAGGTCCTGCTGGAACTTCTCCCGGCCCTTCTCGGTGTTCTCCCCGAATATCGTCAGGGTGCGCTTGTATTCGCCTGCCGTGTGCACCTCGAAGTCGATGTCGTGCTTTTTCAGCAGGCGGTGCACGTTGGGCAGCTGTGCGACCACACCGATCGAGCCGAGTACGGCAAAGGGCGCGGCAATCACTTTGTCGCCGATGCAGGCCATCATGTAGCCGCCGCTGGCCGCCACCTTGTCGATGCAGACGGTCAAGGGCACGCCGGCCTGACGAATCCGCGCCAGTTGCGAGGAAGCCAGGCCATAGCTGTGGACCATCCCGCCGCCGCTTTCCAGGCGCAGCACCACCTCGTCCTGCGGCGTGGCCAGGCTGAGCAAGGCGGTGATTTCGTGGCGCAGATGGTCGGTTGCCGAGGCCTTGATGTCGCCGTCGAAATCCAGCACGAACACCCGCGGCTTGTGGATACCGGCTTTCTTCGCCTGCTTGGCCGCCTTGGCCTCGGCCTTGTGCGTGGCCTTGAGCTGATCCTTGTCCAGCACCGAGTGCTCGAGGCGCTGGCGCAGCTGCTTGTAGAAGTCATTGAGCTTGTTCACCTGCAAGTGCCCGGCCGGCCGCCGGCCCTTGCTGCGTACCACAGAAGCCGCCACCAGCAGGACCAGAATGGCGACCACCAGGGTGACCGTCTTGGCCAGAAAGCTCGCGTACTCAGCAAAGAACTCCACGCATTCCCCCTTGTTTTTCATGCCTGCGCCCAGTCTTGAGCGCCGCTCGTAGCGAGCAAGCATACCGGCGGCCCGGGTTGGCGGCCAGCAGCCAGGCTTGCACGGCAATCGCCGGCGACGGATTCAAACAAGCGTATGTTTTTTCGTTGACAGGCCCCAGCGATCCTCATACCCTCGCGAAAACCTTCACCGGACCGGGATCGCAGCGGACGTGGGCAGCATTTACCTGATTCGACATGGCCAGGCCTCCTTCGGCGCCGACGACTACGATGTGCTATCGCCCGTCGGTATTCGCCAGGCCGAAGTGCTGGGCGCACACCTGGCGCAACTCGGTATCCGCATCGATCGCAGCCTGAGCGGCGACCTGCGCCGCCAGCAGCACACCGCCAAGGCTGCCTTGAACCAATTGCATAACGCCGGCCTGCAGATTCCCGCCCTGGAAATCGATGCTGCCTTCAATGAATTCGACGCCGATGCGGTGATCCGCGCCCTGCTCCCCGGCTTGCTCCCGGAAGAACCCGAAGCCTTGCATGTGCTGCGCAATGCCGCGCAAAACCGTGCCGAGTTCCAGCGCCTGTTCGCCCGGCTGATCGGCCGCTGGATTTCCGGCGAGCACGACCAAGCGGACTTGCAGAGCTGGCAGGCCTTCGTCGAGCAGGTCCAGGGCGGCCTGACGCGTCTGCTGGAGCAGGCCGAGAGCAAACAGAACATTGCCGTGTTCACCTCCGGCGGCACCATCACCGCGCTGCTGCACCTGATCACCGGCGTGCCGGCGGACAAGGCCTTCGAGCTGAACTGGCAAATCGTCAACACCTCACTGAGCTGCCTGAAGTTCCGCGGCAAGCAGGTGAGCCTGGCTTCCTTCAACAGCCATGTGCATCTGCAGCTGTTGAGGGCGCCGGAACTCATCACCTTTCGCTGAGTACCGGCCCACTGCACCCGCAAGGGCGCGAGAAAAACCTGAAAACAAAGGAAGAAACCATGAGCGTTGCTGACATCGTCAAAACCATGCAGTCCAAGTTCAACGCCGCTGCCGCTGCGGGCCTGGACCTGGTGTTCCAGTTCAACATCGAAGACGGCGAAAACTACGCCCTGATTGTCAAGGACGGCACCTGCACCGTCGAACAAGGCGACAACCCGAACGCCAACGTGACCCTGATCATGAACAGCGACACCCTGAAAGGCATCACCAGCGGCGAAACCGACGGCATGCAGGCCTTCATGGCCGGCAAGCTGCGCGCCGAAGGCGACATGATGCTGGCGATGAAACTGGGCGAACTGTTCCCGGTTTAAGCGTCTAGGCTGATCGTAGAAGCGCAGAACCGGAGTCCTTGGACTCCGGTTTTTTTTCGCCTGTCGTCTAGCCTGAACCACGAATCAGGCAGCTTGATTGTGCGGCAACACGCCTGCCTATAACGGCGCGTATTGCTTGTGACGGCCAGGGTGCAGCATTAGATTAGCCAATAATCTCGGGCACCCATCATAAGTAGAAGGGATAAGCATGGCGCTTACTGACCAGTCCACCCGCATCCGCGCAGGCGAAGAGCTCGACGCGGCGATCATCGACCCGTATCTCAAGGCGCATATTCCCGGCCTGAGCGGCGAGCTGCGCATCAGCCAGTTCCCCGGCGGCGCCTCGAACCTGACCTACCTGCTCGAATATCCGGAAAAGGAATTCGTCCTGCGCCGCCCGCCGTTTGGCCACAAGGCCAAGTCCGCGCATGACATGGGCCGCGAGTACCGCATCCTCAACCAGCTCTACGAGGCCTTCCCCTACTGCCCCAAGGCCTACCTGCACTGCACCGACGAGTCGGTGATCGGCGTCGAGTTCTACGTCATGCAGCGGGTCAACGGCATCATCCTGCGCTCGGACATGCCGACCGAACTGAACTTCAGCCCCGAGCAGACCCGCGCCCTGTGCAAGAGCTTCATCGACAAGCTGGTCGAACTGCACAACGTCGATTACCAGGCCTGCGGCCTCGGCGACCTGGGCAAGCCGGAAGGCTACGTGCAGCGCCAGATCGGCGGCTGGAGCGATCGCTACGAGAAGGCCCTGACCCCCGATGCTCCGCTGTGGGAGCCGGTCAAGGCCTGGCTGAGGGACAAGATGCCGGCCGACCACCCCAAGCCGGGCATCGTGCACAACGACTACCGCTTCGACAACGTGATCCTCGACCCGCACAACCCGATGCAGATCATCGGCGTGCTGGACTGGGAACTGACCACCATCGGCGACCCGCTGATGGACCTGGGCAATACCCTCGCCTACTGGATCGAGGCCGGCGACCCGCCACCGGTGCAACTGATGCGCCGCCAGCCGAGCAACGCGCCTGGCATGCTGACCCGCCAGGAGTTCGCCGACTACTACGCCGAGCGTGCCGGCATCCAGATCGCCAGCATCGACTTCTACTACTGCTACGGCCTGTTCCGCCTGGCCGGCATCGTGCAGCAGATCTACTACCGCTATTACCACGGCCAGACCCAGGACAAACGCTTCGCGCAGTTCGTGCAGATGAACAAGCTGCTGGAGCAGATGAGCCTGCAGGTCATCGCCAAATCGCAGTTGTAATCGGCCGAACAGGCCTTCAACCAGAAAGGAAAAGCCCATGTCCAAGACCCATCTGTTCGACCTCGACGGCAAGATCGCTTTCGTTTCCGGCGCCAGCCGTGGCATCGGCGAGGCCATCGCCAAGCTGTTGGCCCAGCAGGGTGCCCATGTGATCGTCTCGAGTCGCAAGCTCGAAGGCTGCCAGGGGGTCGCCGACGCGATCATCGCCGAGGGCGGCAAGGCCACGGCGATCGCCTGCCACATCGGCGAGATGGAGCAGATCAGCAATGTGTTCGCGCAGATCCGCGAGCAGTTCGGCCGCCTGGACATCCTGGTCAACAACGCCGCCACCAACCCGCAGTTCTGCAACGTGCTGGACACCGACCTGTCGGCCTTCCAGAAGACCGTCGACGTGAACATCCGCGGCTACTTCTTCATGTCCATCGAAGCCGGCAAGCTGATGCGCGAGCACGGCGGCGGCAGCATCATCAATGTCGCCTCGATCAACGGCATCTCCCCCGGCATCTTCCAGGGCATCTACTCGGTGACCAAGGCCGCGGTGATCAACATGACCAAGGTCTTCGCCAAGGAGTGCGCGCAGTTCGGCATCCGCTGCAACGCCTTGCTGCCGGGCCTGACCGACACCAAGTTCGCCTCGGCGCTGGTGAAGAACGACGCCATCCTGAATACCGCCCTGGCGCAGATCCCGCTCAAGCGTGTGGCCGATCCGAGCGAGATGGCCGGTGCCGTGCTCTATCTGGCCAGCGACGCCTCCAGCTACACCACCGGCGTATCGCTGAACGTCGACGGCGGCTTCCTGTCCTGACGAAGGGTGGTGACACGAAAAAGGGACCTGCGGGTCCCTTTTTACTTTCACGAGTCCCAGGAGGCGAGCCCATCAGGACCCATCAGGTGGGTTGTAGCGGATCGCCGCCTGGACTCACCTTGTTCTACTGCCAGTCCTGCAGCGCCTGCTTGGCCGCCTGGTTCATCGGCTGCGCGAGCAGGCCGGTCGGCGTCAGGCTGACGGCGTACACCGCATCGTCGGCGATCGGCAGGTAGGTGACGCGGCGCGCCTGCGCATCGAACATCAACAGGTCGTGCTGGCCCTGGCGCAGCCAGCGCCACAGGTCGACGCCATAGGGGCTGTGCGCCAGTTCGGCCCGCGCATGCTGGGCCAGGGTCTGCTGTTCGATGGCGAGGAAACGTCCGGTGAGTTTTTCCAGACGATAGCCCGGCCGCAAGCCGATCAGTGCCGCCAGCCCCTTCCACTGCAACAGGCGCGCGTCCAGCTGCCATAGATCGCCTTCCAGGGTAACGCTGCGCTCCCGGCCGCCCTCGAGCAGGTTGACCCGGTACAACGGCCCATCGGCCTTGAAGCTCAAGGTCAGCAGCGGCTTGTCCTGCGGCAGCGGCGCATAGCTGGACAGGTCATAGGCCACCAGGCCGACCAGCCCGGCCAGCCCGAGAAATGCCAGGCCACAGGTGCCGCGCAACCAGCCGAGCAACCACTGGCCGCCGAACAGGATGCGCGCCGCGACCAACACTGCCAGCAGTGCCAGCAACGCCGTCGCCCATGCCAGAGCGTCATACTGCATCGAGTCAATTCCTTCCGCGTGAAAATGCCGGCATTATGCGCAGCTGCCTCGCCCCCGAACAGCAGGATCGCTGCGCAATCTGACATAGGTCGTCTTTTTCATGCCCTTCCCCTTCGAGCTTGCCGTTGACCCGGCAACGCTGGCCATTCTCGCCCTGGTTGCCTTCCTCGCCGGTTTTATCGACGCCATCGCCGGTGGCGGCGGGCTGCTCACCATCCCGGCATTGCTCACCGCAGGCCTGCCGCCGCACCTGGTGCTCGGCACCAACAAGCTCTGCGCCACCTTCGGTGCCGCCACCGCCAGCTACACCTTTTACCGGCGCAGGCTGTTCTCGCCCTCGCAGTGGCGCAATGCGTTGAGCGGAACCGCTGTCGGCGCTTTTCTCGGCGCCGCGATTGCCCAGTGGCTGCCCGCGGAGTGGCTCAACCAGATGCTGCCGGCCGTGGTCTTCGCCTGCGGTCTCTACCTGCTGTTCGGCCGCACGCCGGACGCCCCGCTCAACCCGGACGCGCCCATTCCACGCTACCGCCAGTGGCCGCAAAGCATCAGCCTGGGCTTCTACGACGGCGTTGCGGGACCAGGTACCGGGGCGTTCTGGACGGTCAGCAGCCTGCTGCTCTACCCGCTCGACCTGCTGCGCGCCAGCGGAGTGGCCCGCAGCATGAACTTCGTCAGCAACGTCTGCGCCCTGTCGATTTTCATCATCAGCGGGCAGGTGGCCTGGTTACTGGGGATCTGCATGGGCATGGCGCTGATGGTCGGCGCCTTCCTGGGGGCACGGACGGCGATCAAGGGCGGCTCGAAGTTTATCCGCCCGGTGTTCATCCTGGTGGTCTTGGCGCTGACCGCGCGGCTAGCCTGGCAGCACTGGTTCGGCCAGGCGTAGGCCGGATTAGCGAAGCGTAATCCGTCGTTCACCAGCGGTATTTCGCGGTTAACGGCGCAAGCCCCCTGCGGGGATTCCACCCTAGCAGGCCGTTGAAAAACGTAGGCGAGGCAGCCGAGGCTAGGCAAAAACAGGCGAAAAAGGCGGAGTGTACGAGTTGTACATGAGCATTTTGAGCCTGTTTTTAACGACGCATCGGCAACGCAGGTAGTTTTTCAACGGCCTGCTAGGTATTGCCGGCCGTGGACCTCAAGGAGCGACCTGTGCGCGACTATCCCAACAGCGACGGCTCCGGCAGCCCCA
This sequence comes from Pseudomonas benzenivorans, assembly GCF_900100495.1. GTDB lineage: Bacteria > Pseudomonadota > Gammaproteobacteria > Pseudomonadales > Pseudomonadaceae > Aquipseudomonas > Aquipseudomonas benzenivorans. The sequence continues at coordinate 263,587 of NZ_FNCT01000001.1, read as the reverse complement.
GCCGGCGCGCCACGTAGACATCGATCAGGTAGCGGGCGATCGAGCGCGGCGCCGGCAGGGGCGGCAGTCGGTGCACGCTGAACCACTGGGCATCCTCGATCTCATCGACCTGCATGACGATATCGCCGGACGCGTATTCGGCATGGAAACCGAGCATCAACGAATGCGGAAAGGGCCAGCCCTGGCTGCCGAGATATTGCAGGTTCCGCACCTCGACGCCGACTTCCTCGTGCACCTCGCGCACCACGCACTGCTCGACTGACTCACCGGCCTCGACGAAGCCGGCCAGGGTGCTGTAGACGCCGCTGACGAAGCGCGGCGAACGCGCCAGGAGGATCTCGTCGCCGCGCGTGACCAGTACGATCATGCTCGGCGACAGCCGCGGATAATGGTGCGACTCGCAGCGCGGGCAATGCATGGCGCGCTCACCGGCGAGGGGCTGCATCGGCCCGCCGCAACTGCCGCAGAAGCGGTGCTGGCGCGCCCAGGTGCCGATCTGCGTGGCGTAGCCGACCAGCCGGAAGATGTCGGCATCGCCCTGCAGCATGAACTGGCGCAGGCTTTGCCAGGCACATCCCGGGACGTCGACAGGCTGCTGCAACTCCAGCAGGTAGATCGCATCGCCGTCGAAATGGCCGATGCCGTGCTCGGCGAGGATCGGCAGGTCCTGCTTCTTCAGCCACTCGCGGGGAAACAGCACCCCGTTGCTATCCGCCAGGAAATGCTGCTTGCAATGCGCCAGCGCCCAACCGCCGGACTGCTGGCTGTCGAGCAAGGCGGGCTGCCAACGCCGGGTCATTTAGGCCGCCACCGGCAGGCCAAGAGCCCGCACACTTTCTGCGGCGAGGTCGAGCACGCTCGGCTGGGTTTCCGGACGCAGCACGGCGCCGGCTTCCAGGTAGTACTCGAGACTGCTCAGCGCATCGGCGAGGGTTTCCAGCATCTGTTCGGACGGCATCTGCGGCGCCTCGAACATCTGCTTCTGGATGTACTCGGCACAGGCACCAACCAGCAAGGCCGCCCTCTCCTGCCCGAGAAACCACAGCCCACCGCGTACCGCCTGCAGGCTGAACGGCACGTTGGACAGGTGCATGCGGTCGCCGTTGGCTTCCAGGTACGCGGTGATCGCACGCTTGGCCAGCGCCAAACCGGCCTGGGCTTCGTCGACCACGACGATGCGGGCTTCGTAGAGCTGGTGCTGGGCGAAGGATTCGGCTTCCTGGCCCGGCTGCGCTTGCGCCGGGCCGCCGTCACGGCGGTCGCCCCGCTCCAGGTTGGCGACCATGCCTTCGACGTACAGCACGGCGTCGGCCAGCTTGAGCAGCTCCTGCGACTGCGGCAGGCGTTCCTCGCTCCAGCCGGCGACCGTCTGCAACTGCGCACTCAGCGAATTGCCCGCCGAGCTGAGGCCGACCATGCCGAGGGTCTTGCTCAGCTTGCCGAGCAGGGCGTGCAGATTGCCGAGACTCTCCACCTGCACGGTGCCGCGCTCGATCAGGTCGAGCATGTCCTTGACGCTGGCCAGCTCCTCGCGAATCGCCGAACTCAGCGAGCGCATCACCGACTGCCCGGGGCCGGACAGTCGCCGGTACTCCTCCTCCAGCATGTGATCGGTGAACGGCAATGGGGTCAGGCCGAAGGTCTCGCGCAGCGGCGTCGCCAATGGACCGCGACTGTCGGACAGCGCCACCAGGTAGAGCAATTCCTTGAGCAGGCTGCGTGGCGCCTCGTACTGGTCGTTGCCGAGTACCTGCTTGAGTTCGCGGTCGATCCGCGAGAACAGTTGCTTGCGCGCCTTGCGTGCCAGCAACTGGCCATCGGTCTGCGCCTCCAGTGCCGCCGCGGCGATCCAGCACAGGCGTCCACGCGGCTCATTGGCATACAAGCTGTCCAGCCGGCCCATGGCGCGGCCCATCAACCTCAGGCTGGCCAGCGCGTTCTGTTCGCGGATGAAACCGAGCAAGCCGACTTGGTACATGTGCCGCAAGCGCCGCCCCTCGCTTTCCTTGGCGGCGGCATCCAGGGTGGCCGGCGTGCTGCGCGGGCGTGCCTGATCCAGGCGCACGCTGAAGAAGAAGCTCTCGGGAAGCGCGGGCTGGCCGCCCGCCTGGCGCAGGTCGTTGATCGCCGGCAACAGCAGTTCCGGCATTTCCTGGCGGTGCGCATCGACGCTTTCCAGATAACGGCGCAGCACGTGCAAGGCGTTGCTCAACGCCGAGAGCTGCGCGTCGCGCTCCTCGCCGGCACCGGCGGGAATGTCGGTGGCCTGGTCGAGCACGTGCTGGGCCAGCAATTCGGCGCCCGCCAGCTCGATCAGCTTGAGCGTACCGCGCACCTGCTGGAGGCTTTCCACCGCCTGCTGCAGCAGGCTGCCGTTATGCCGCTCGGCGATGAAGTGCTCGAGGCTAGACTCGGCCTCCTCCATGGTGGTGAAGAGTTCGTTGCGCACCAGACTAAGGGACGAGGCTCCAGAAACCATGCGCTAGTGCGCCTCCCGCGCCGATAGAGAAGACAGTTGCATCAGTCGGCGAACTCCGGCTTCTGCTTGCTCATGTGCGCGGCCATGGCGACCCGCAGGTCGACCGACTGCAGCATGGCGGCATTCCAGGTGGCGATGTACTCGAGGCCGTCATCCACCCGATGGTCGCGCATATAACGGATCATTTCCTTGGTGCCGCGCACCGCGATCGGCGACTTCGCGGCGATCTCGCGGGCAATGCCCATCACCCCGTCGAGCAATGCGCTGGCATCGCCGAAGGTCCGGTTGACCAGGCCGATGCGGCGCGCCTCTTCGCCGTCGATGGTCCGCCCGGTGAAGGCCAGTTCGCGCATCATGCCGTCACCGATGATCCGCGGCAGGCGCTGCAGGGTGCCGACGTCGGCGGCCATGCCCATGTCGATTTCCTTGATCGAGAACTGTGCGTCAACGGTCGAGTAGCGCATGTCGCAGGCCGAGATCAGGTCGATGGCGCCTCCCAGGCAATAGCCCTGGATCGCCGCCAGCACCGGTTTGCGGCAGGTGTCCACGGCATTGAACGAGGCCTGCAACTCGAGGACCTTGCGCCGCAGCTTGTCGGCATTGCGGCCGACGTCCGGACCCAGTTGACTGCCGACCTGGGCCAGCAGCATCAGGTCGATGCCCGAGGAGAAGTGCTTGCCGGCGCCCGACAGCACCACCACGCGCACCTCGTCGGTGGCCTCCACCCAGCGGAAGATCTCGATGATCTCCGTCCAGAACTCGGCGCTCATGGCGTTGACCTTTTCCGGGCGGTTGATCAGCACATGGGCGATCTTATCTGCCAACTCGACACGAAAGGCTTTGTAGTCGGACACGGCAGTCATCCTCGGCAGCAGACGGCGCAGACGCGCATAGAGATGTTTTTTGCATAAAACCGGGCAACTATAACAAGCGTGCCATAAATGTCGATGCCGACCACTGTGACGCACGGCACGTCATGAGCTTTCGTTAAGCAAAAGCTTCAGTCTCGCCGTTAAGCGTTTGATCTGCCTGGGATAGCAGGCAACCCGCAAGGACGCCCTCAGGTCTTGATGCAGTCGACCGTATAGGGGCTGCCGTTCGCCCCCGCATGCCGCTGCAAACCGTGCACATCCGCGTCGAACCCCGGGAAGCTGCGGTCGAAGGTACGGGCGAACGCCAGGTAATCGACGATCGAGCGGGTCGCCGGGGTGAAGCGCTCGCCCGGCATGATCAGCGGAATGCCCGGCGGATAAGGCACCAGCATCACCGCGGCGATACGCCCTTCGAGTCGGTCGATAGGCACCGCTTCGACCTCGCCGCGCACCAGCTGGTCGTAGGCATCGGCCGGCTTCATGACGATCTCCGGAAGTACCGTGTACATGCGCTTGAGCGCCTTGGCCGTGGCGTTGTCGCGGTAGCAGGCATGCAGCTCATCGCACAGATCGCGCAGGCCCATGCCGCTGTAGCGGGCAGCGCCGGCCTTGGCGATGGAGGGCAAGGCGCTGCTCAGCGGCAGGTTGACGTCATAACTGCGCTTGAACTCCAGCAACTCGGTGAGCAGGGTGCTCCACTTGCCCTTGGTGATGCCCATGGAGAACAGCACCAGGAAGGAATACAAGCCGGTCTTCTCCACCACCAGGCCGCGCTCCCAGAGGAACTTGCTGACCACCGCCGCGGGAATCCCGCGCTCGTCCAGCTTGCCGCCGGCAGTCAGGCCCGGCATCACCAGGGTGACCTTGATCGGGTCGAGCAGCACATAGTCCGCGGCCACCTCGCCAAAGCCGTGCCAATCGGCTTGCGGCTGCAGCAGCCAGTGCTCGGTACTGACCTCGTCGGCCCCCTCGGCCTGCGGCGGTTGCCAGATGCTGAACCACCAGTCGTCGGCGCTCAGGTTCTGTCGCAGATTGGCCAGGGCCCGGCGGAAACGCAGGGCTTCGTCGAAGGTTTCCTGGATCAGCGAACGCCCGGCCGGGCCTTCCATCATCGCCGAGGCGACGTCCAGCGAGGCGATGATGCCGTACTGCGGCGAGGTGGAGATGTGCATCATGAAGGCTTCGTTGAAGCGGTCGCGGTCCAGCTGGCGCAGGCCGCCATCCTGCACATGGATCATCGACGCCTGGCTGAACGCCGCCAGCAGCTTGTGCGTGGAATGGGTGCTGAACACCAGCGGGCCGCCGGCCTCGCGCGCCGTGCCCATGCCATAGCGGCCGGCATAGAACTCATGGAAGGCCGCATAGGCGTACCAGGCCTCGTCGAAATGCAGCACCTCGACGCTGTCGCCGAGGGTCTGCTTGATCAGCTCGGCGTTGTAGCACAGGCCGTCGTAGGTCGAGTTGGTCACCACCGCCAGCTTGACCTCGCTCGCCGCGCGCGCCTGGGCCAGCGGACTGGCGGCGATCTTGGCCTGGATCGACGCGCGGGAAAACTCGCTCAGCGGAATCGGCCCGATGATGCCCAGCTCGTTGCGCTCCGGGCACAGGTACAGCGGGATGGCGCCGCTGATGATGATCGAGTGGAGCACCGACTTGTGGCAGTTGCGGTCCACCAGCACCAGGTCGTCGCGGGCCACCATCGCCTGCCAGACGATCTTGTTCGCCGTCGAGGTGCCGTTGATCACGAAGAAGGTGTGATCGGCGCCGAAGTTGCGCGCGGCGCGGGCCTCGGCTTCGGCCAGGGGGCCGGTGTGATCGAGCAGCGAGCCCAGCTCCGGTACCGATACCGACAGGTCGGAGCGCAGGGTGTTCTCGCCGAAGAACTGGTGGAAGGCCTGGCCGACCGGACTCTTGCGATAGGCCACGCCGCCGCCATGCCCCGGCGTGTGCCAGGAATAGTTGGACTGCGCAGTGTGTTGCACCAGGGCGCGGAAGAACGGCGGCAGCAGGCCGTCCAGGTAGTTGCGCGCGGCCCGCGCCACCTGGCGGGCGAGGAACGGCACGGTGTCCTCGAACAGGTAGAGGATGCCGCGCAACTGATTGAGGTCGGCCATGGCCTCGGCCGGCGCGTTCTCGATGGTGACCTGCTCGCCGAGGGCGAAGATCGGCAGCTGCGGCGCCCGGACCCGGGCGATGCGGATCAGCTCGACCATGTCCTGCAGCAGGTGTTTGTTCTCCCCCGCCCCTTCGGCCGCCACCAGGATGCAGGCCAGGCCGTGGTGGGTCGAGGCGACGATGCGGCCCTCGGCGGAACTGGCGGTGGAGAGGATGCTGAAGCCCTCCTGCTCCAGCTCGTGGGCGATCGCGCGCACCCGGTCGCCGGCCACGGTATCGGCCTTGATATCGCGGTGCACGATCAGGATGGGGAACTTCAGGTCTTTGTACATGGCGCTGTCCTTGGGCATGGCAGACACATGCCTGCTGCTTCCTTCAGCGTATAAGCTGCGCCGCAGAACGCGACAGAAAAGATCGAGACGTGCCTGCCGCCTCGAGTTGCGACGCCATGAACTCGACTAAATGCACATCAGGCACGTCTAACTGGAGCGTTTTTTCATCTTAATGATGGTTTTTGCGCCTTATTGTCGAACAAGCTGCTCTTTAGACTGGCCCGGTCTGAAACGAACCCTTGGAGAAAACAACAATGAACGTCCTCCTGCTCGGCGCCGGCCACATCGGCTACACCATCGCTCAACTGCTGCACAACACCGGTGACTACCAGGTGCTGGTTGCCGATCGCGACGCGAATTCGCTGAAGGCCATCGCCGCCCTCGGCATCGCCACCCGCCAACTCGACTCGGCCGACCGCAGCGCCCTGGAAGCAGTGATGCAAGGCCAGGATGCGGTGCTCAACGCCCTGCCCTACCATATGGCCATCACCGTCGCCCAGGCGGCGAAGAACACCGGCACCCACTACTTCGACCTGACCGAAGACGTGCACGCGACCAAGACCATCATGGAGCTGGCCAAGGACGCCAAGACCGCCTTCATGCCGCAGTGCGGCCTGGCGCCGGGCTTCATCGGCATCGCCGCGCACTCCCTGGCCCGCGATTTCGACAGCGTCCGCGAAGTGAAGATGCGCGTCGGCGCCCTGCCGGAGTTCCCCACCAACGCGCTGAAGTACAACCTGACCTGGAGCGTCGACGGCCTGGTCAACGAGTACTGCCACCCCTGCGAAGCCATCCGCAACGGCAAGCTGCAGATGGTCCAGCCGCTCGAAGGCCTGGAACACTTCTCCCTGGACGGCGTCGAGTACGAGGCGTTCAACACCTCCGGCGGCCTCGGCACGCTGTGCGAGACCCTCGAAGGCAAGGTCGAGGTGCTCGACTACAAGACCGTGCGCTACCCGGGTCACCGTGACCTGATGAAGTTCCTCCTGGAAGACCTGCGCCTGTCCGGCCAGCAGGAAAAGCTCAAGGACATTCTGCGCGGCGCGGTGCCCAGCACCATGCAGGACGTGGTGCTGGTGTTCGTCACCGTCAACGGCATGAAGGGCGGCAAGCTGGTGCAGCAGGTGTTCAGCCGCAAGATCTTCGCCGCCGAGCAGAACGGCCGCCTGACCAGCGCGATCCAGATCACCACCGCCGCCGGCATCTGCGCCGCGCTGGATCTGTTCCGCGCCAAGCGCCTGCCGCAGTCCGGCTTCATCAGCCAGGAGCAGGTGTCCCTCGACGACTTCCTTGCCAACCGCTTCGGCCTGGCCTACGAAGAACACGCCGACGAAACCCAGGAAGCCGCCTGAGTTGGACCTGGCGTGCGGCGACCCGTTCGCCGCGCGCCACTGGCAGCTGAACCGCGAGCAGCCGCCTGCGAGCCTGCAGCGGCTCGCTCAGACGTCAAGTCGAGTCGCTTGCGCGATGCTGCGAGCCCTTATTTTCGCTGGATGGATACGCGCGGACGCGGTGCCCATCGAGGATTGACGCTACCCCGGCGCGCGCCGGGAACACCTGGCGACTGGCCAGGCTGACGCAATGCTGAACGCCTGCGACGCATAACCGGCAGCAGCGATCGGCGTGACCCGGCAGTATCCGCTTCGCGAAAAAAGAAAAATAAGAGGTGCTTCAATGACTGGCTCCCCACCTGCACTGGAAATCCGCGACCTGCACAAACGTTACGGCGCGCATGAGGTGCTCAAGGGCATCTCCCTCACCGCGCGCGACGGCGATGTGATCTCCATCCTCGGCTCCTCCGGCTCCGGCAAGTCGACCTTCCTGCGTTGCATCAACCTGCTGGAAAACCCGCACCAGGGGCAGATCCTGGTGGCCGGCGAACAGCTCAAGCTGAAGGCCGCGAGCAACGGCGAGCTGGTCGCCGCCGACAGCAAGCAGATCAACCGCCTGCGCAGCGAGATCGGTTTCGTCTTCCAGAACTTCAACCTGTGGCCGCACATGAGCGTGCTCGACAACATCATCGAGGCGCCGCGCCGCGTGCTCGGCCTGAGCAAGGCCGAGGCCACCGAGCGGGCCGAGGCGCTGCTGGCCAAGGTCGGCATCGCCGACAAGCGCCACGTCTACCCCAACCAGCTGTCCGGCGGCCAGCAGCAGCGCGCGGCCATCGCCCGCACCCTGTGCATGGAACCCAAGGTGATCCTGTTCGACGAGCCGACCTCGGCCCTCGACCCGGAAATGGTCCAGGAGGTGCTCAACGTGATCCGCGCGCTGGCCGAGGAAGGCCGCACCATGCTGTTGGTCACCCACGAAATGAACTTCGCCCGCCAGGTCTCCAGCGAGGTGGTATTCCTCCACCAGGGCCTGGTCGAAGAACAGGGGCCGCCCGCGCAGGTGTTCGACAACCCGGGCTCGGCACGCTGCAAACAGTTCATGTCCAGCAATCACTAACGGAGTGTCATCGCATGCATAAGTACAAGAAGATCCTGCTGACCACCGCCGCGACCCTGGCTTTCGCCAGCAGCGTAGTCGCCGCCGACAAGCTGAAAATCGGCACCGAGGGTGCTTACCCGCCCTTCAACCTGATCGACGCCAGCGGCCAGGTCGGCGGCTTCGACGTGGAAGTCGCCCAGGCCCTGTGCGCCAAGCTGCAGGCCGAGTGCGAAGTGGTCACCTCCGACTGGGACGGCATCATCCCGGCGCTGAACGCCCGGAAATTCGACTTCCTGGTGGCCTCGATGTCGATCACCGAGGAGCGCCAGCAGGCGGTCGATTTCACCGCCCCCTACTACACCAACAAGCTGCAATTCATCGCCCCCAAGGGTGCCGACTTCAAGACCGACGAGGCCAGCCTGAAAGGCAAGGTGATCGGAGCCCAGCGCGCGACCATCGCCGGCACCTGGCTGGAGGACAACCTGGGCGATGTGGTCGACATCAAGCTCTACGACACCCAGGAGAACGCCTACCTCGACCTGACCTCGGGCCGCCTGGACGGCGTGCTGGCCGACACCTTCGTCAACTGGGAATGGCTGAAGAGCGATGCCGGCAAGGGCTTCGAGTTCAAGGGCGAGCCGGTGTTCGACAACGACAAGATCGGCATCGCCGTGCGCAAGGGCGACCCGCTGCGCGAGAAGCTCAACGGCGCGCTGCAGCAGATCGTCGCCGACGGCACCTACCAGAAGATCAACGCCAAGTACTTCCCCTTCAGCATCTACTGATCGGCCTGACGGGCACGGCGCCGTCGCGTCGTGCCTGTCCCTGCGGTGGTACGAACCATGACTCTCGATCTCTACGGATTCGGTCCGGCGCTGGCCGCCGGCACCCTGATGACCATCAAGCTGGCGCTCTCGGCGCTGAGCCTGGGCCTGGTGCTCGGCCTGCTCGGCGCGCTGGCCAAGACTTCGCCGTACAAGCCGCTGCAATGGCTGGGCGGCAGCTATTCGACCCTGGTGCGCGGCGTGCCCGAGCTGCTCTGGGTGCTGCTGATCTACTTCGGCAGCGTCAGCCTGCTGCGCAGCCTGGCCGACCTGCTCGGCGTGGCAAGCCTGGAACTCAGCGCCTTCGCCGCCGGCACCATCGCCCTCGGCCTGTGCTTCGGCGCCTATGCCACCGAGGTGTTCCGCGGCGCGATCCTGGCCATCCCCAAGGGCCACCGCGAGGCCGGGCAGGCGCTCGGCCTGTCCAAGCTGCGGATCTTCCGCCGGCTGATCCTGCCGCAGATGTGGCGCATCGCCCTGCCGGGGCTGGGCAACCTGTTCATGATCCTGATGAAGGACACCGCGCTGATCTCGGTGATCGGCCTGGAGGAAATCATGCGCCGCTCGCAGATCGCCGTGACCTCGAGCAAGGAGCCCTTCACCTTCTTCCTGGTGGCCGCCTTCATCTACCTGGGGCTCACCGTACTCGCCATGCTCGGCCTGCACTTCCTCGAGAAGCGCGCCAGCCTCGGATTCGTCAGGAGCGCCGCATGAACTGGGAATTGATCTTCAAGTGGCTGCCGCGGATCGCCGAGGGCGCCTGGCTGACCCTGGAGCTGGTGGCCATCGCGGTGATCGCCGGGCTGATCCTGGCGATCCCCCTGGGCATCGCCCGCTCGTCACGGCAGTGGTGGTTGCGCAGCCTGCCCTACGCCTACATCTTCTTCTTCCGCGGCACCCCGCTGCTGGTCCAGCTGTTCCTCGTCTACTACGGCCTGGCGCAGTTCGACGCGGTGCGCCAGGGCCCGCTCTGGCCCTACCTGCGCGACCCCTACTGGTGCGCGATCATCACCCTGACCCTGCACACCGCCGCCTATATCGCCGAGATCCTGCGCGGTGCGATCCAGGCCATCCCGCCGGGTGAGATCGAGGCGGCACGGGCCCTGGGCATGTCGCGCGCCCAGGCGCTGCTGCACATCATCCTGCCGCGGGCGACACGGATCGGCCTGCCGGCCTACAGCAACGAGGTGATCCTGATGCTCAAGGCCAGCGCCCTGGCCAGCACCATCACCCTGCTGGAGCTGACCGGCATGTCGCGCACCATCATCGCCCGCACCTACCAGCCGGTGGAGATCTTCTTCGCCGCCGGGGTGTTCTACCTACTGGCCGCCTACGTGCTGGTACAGGGCTTCCGCCTGCTCGAGCGGCGCCTGCGGGTGGATGCTTGCCAGGGTCGTTAGTCCACGCCGGCTGTGCTAAGCCCACGTAGGGTGAGCGGGGCCGCCCAGGCTGTGCGCACCGGGCCCACGTAGGGTGCTCCGTGTGCGCCAGGGGGCTGCGCATGGCGCACCCTACAGCGGAGCCACACCCATCGCGCCTATGCCCGGCTGCCGCGAGGTTTGCCGGGCGACGTTTTGCTAAGATGCGGCACCTTTTTCATCCCTCCTGCCTGGTAGTTCCTCGATGTCCGAGCTTTCCTCCCTCCGTCTCGACGAGATCGATCGCCAGCTGATCGCCGCGCTGCAACTCAATGCGCGGGAAAGCGTGGCCATGCTGGCGCGCAAGCTGGGCATCGCCCGGACCACGGTGATCTCGCGGATCGCCCGCCTGGAGAAGAACAAGGTCATCACCGGCTACGGCCTGCGCCTCGGCCAGCGCGTGCTGGATGGCGGCCTGCAGGCCTATGTCGGCATCACCCTGCAGCCACGCTCGGGCAAGGAGGTGCTGCGCCGGCTGAGCAGCATGGCGGAGGTGCAGCAGCTGTGCACGGTGAGCGGCGAGTTCGATTTCGTCGCCTGGCTGCGAGCGGAATCGCCGGAACGCCTGGATGAATTGCTCGATGAGATAGGCGCGGTGGATGGCGTGGAGAAGACCACCACCTCGATCATCCTGTCCTGCAAGCTGGATCGCGGACAGAAGCTCTAGCAGGCCGTTGAAAAACTACTGCACTCGGCTATGCGGCGTTGAAATCAGCCCGGGACGCGGCGTCTCAAAATGCTCATTTACAACACGTAAACTGCGCTTTTTCGGCTGATTTCGCCTTGCCTAGCCTTCGCTCGCTACTTTTTTAAACGGCCTGCTAAGGGCGGGCGCTGGGCGCGCCCGCCTTCGATAGCAGTCAGGATTGCGCCAGGGCCTGCTGGCGGATCTGGCTGAGGCTCTGCCGCGGGGTCAGCGCTTCGGGATCCAGGCGAATCTCGATCAGCGCCGGTGTGCCGGCCCGGGCGGCGCGCTCGAAGGCCGCCGGGAACTCCTCGGTGGCCGCCACCACTTCGCCGTGCACGCCGTAGGCCCGCGCCAGGGCGGCGAAGTCCGGATTGTGCAGCGAGGTGCCGCAGACCCGCCCGGGGTAGTGGCGCTCCTGGTGCATGCGGATGGTGCCGTACATGCCGTTGTTCACCACGATGACGATCAGGTTGGCGCCGTACTGGGCCGCGGTGGCCAGCTCCTGGCCATTCATCATGAAGCAGCCATCGCCGGCGAAGGCCACCACCATGCGCTGCGGGGCACTCAGCTTGGCGGCGATGCCGGCCGGCACGCCGTAGCCCATCGAACCATTGGTCGGTCCCAACTGGGTGCGGAAGCGCCGGTACTGGTAGAAGCGCTGGACCCAGACCGCATAGTTGCCGGCGCCGTTGCTGAGGATGGCATCCTCAGGCAGACGCTCGCGCAGCCAGGCCATGATCTCGCCCAGCTGCACCGGTCCCGGCGAGGCCGGGCAGTCCAGATGGGCCTGATAGTGGGCGTTCAACTCGCCAGTCCAGTCGGCGTGCAGCGGATTGCTGCTGGGTTCGAGCGTGGCGGCCAGCGCGGCGAAGGACGGCATGCCACTGTTGATCGCCAGGGTCGGCTGGTAGACGCGCCCCAGTTCCTCGATACCGGCGTGGATGTGCACCAGCTTCTGCCGCGGCACCGGGATCTCCAGCAGGCCGTAGCCGCCGGAGGTGATCTCGCCCATGCGCGCGCCGACTACCAGCAACAGGTCGGCATCGCGCACCGCCTCGGTCAGCTTGGGACCCGCCGCCAGGCCCAGGTCGCCGGCGTAGTTCGGATGCCGGTTGTCGAACAGGTCCTGGCAACGGAACGAGGCCGCCACCGGCAACTGCCGGCGCTCGGCGAAACGCTGGATGTCGGCGACCGCCGCCGCGCTCCAGCCACCGCCGCCGAGGATCAACAGGGGCCGTCGGGCCCGATCCAGCAACTCGCTCATGGCCTGCAGGTCGGCCGCCGCCGGGCTCGGTTCGATCCGCCGGCAAGGTCCGGCATCGGCCACCTCGACGCGATCGGTCAGCATGTCTTCCGGCAGGGCCACCACCACCGGCCCCGGGCGACCGTTGACGGCACGGTGGAAGGCCTGGCTGAGCAACTCGGGCAGGCGCCGGGCGTCATCCACCTGCACCACCCACTTGGCCAGCGCGCCGAACATGCGCCGGTAGTCGACCTCCTGGAAGGCCTCGCGCTCCATCTGGTCGCGGGCCACCTGACCGATGAACAGGATCATCGGCGTGGAATCCTGGAAGGCCGTATGCACTCCGACCGCCGCGTTGGTGGCGCCCGGGCCGCGCGTGACGAAGCAGATCCCCGGCTTGCCGGTCAGCTTGCCGTAGGCCTCGGCCATGTAGGCCGCGCCGCCCTCCTGGCGACAGACCACCAGGTCAATCGCCTCGCGGGCATCGTACAGCGCATCGAGCACCGCCAGGTAACTCTCGCCGGGCACGCAGAACGCGCGCTCGACGCCATTGATGCGCAAGGCATCGACCAGAATCTGCCCGCCGCTGCGGGCCCCCTTGCTGTTATCCATGATGCGACTCCTCGAACACGGCCAGGCTCACGCCTGGCGGCAGATGACTGAAGACATCGAACAAGCGGAAATGACGGGCGCCGCCGTCAGTCGCCGAGCAGCCCCGGCCGGCCAAGCTGCTCAGCGCACTGCGCCAGCGAGCGTCGCTGGGTGTCGGCGTACAGCGCCAGCTCGTCGTACACCGGCGCGCCCAGGTCGCGCTCGAAGGCGTCCTGATTGGCCGAATGGGCGTAGCTGTCGCGCGCGGCGTCGCCGAGGTTGGACTGGAAGATGCCCGCCGCGCTGACCGGCAGGAAATCCTCGTAGACCAGCGGCTCGCAACAGACATGCCCGGCCGCCAGCAGCGTTTCCAGGTCGCCGGCCAGCTCGCCGCGGGCCTTGGCGGTCAGCCCGGCCGGACTGACGAAGTAGCGGAAATAGGCCAGGCCCTGGCGGCGCAGGCTGGCGTAGTCGTCCGGAAATTCGCCGAACTGCGCCACCAGCGCCTGCCGATAGGCCGCATTGGCCTGTTCGGGCGAGGCGCCGGCGCTAGCCTGGCGCGCACCGTCCAACAGCCGGTCATACAGCGCCCGGCCCTTGGCAGTCAGGGCCGCGCCGCGCTGCTCGATCTCGCCGAAACGGGCCGAATGGCTGCCCAGAGCGCGCTCGCCATTGTCCTCGACGAACAGCACCTGCTCATGCAGGGCCTTGAAGCTGGTCTGGCGCAGCAGGATCGGACAACGCCGCGCGGGCGGGCCTTCGACGATCGCCTTGGGGTCGATGCCGCGGCGCGGCATGCCGGCCTGCACCGCGTCGATATCGAGGCTGCGCGGGGTCAGGTGATTGATGTGCGGGCCCTTGAACGCCACCACGTCGGCGATCAGCCGGTGCTGTGCGCTCAACTGCCGGTACAGCGCGGCGCCGACCGTCGCTTCACGATGCCAGCGGAAGGTCTCCAGGGCCTGCTCGATGAATTCGCCCGCCTCGCCCCGATCCAGGCCGCCGGCCTGCTCGAAGCGCTCGATCAGCTCGAGCGCCCGCGCCGTGAAGATCGAACGCCGCCCGAGGATGTCGCTCGCCAGTTCACGCAGCGGCGCATCCTCGATCAGCTCGAGGCGCAGCAGCGAGGTGAACACGCGGAACGGACAGTGCTGCAACGAGCCCTCGTGGATCGCCCGGAAGGCGGTGGCATGCACCGGCACGCCGGCGCAGGACAGGTCGTAGTAGCCCACCGGGGACATGCCCAGCACTGCGAACAGGCGGCGCATGGTCGCCAGCTCAGTGGCGCTGCCCAGGCGGATGGCGCCGTGCCGCTCCATGTCCAGGCGCTGGATTTCCCCGGTCAGGCGCAGCCGCTCGGCCAGCTCGCCGTCCTGCGCCAGGGCCTGCCGGTTGACCTCGCCGACCAGCTCCAGCAACTCGCCGTAGAGCGGTACCTCGGCCTGGTACATGGCCGACATGGCGCGGGAAAACTGCGCGCGGATTTCGTCCGGGTGGACCCACGCTTCTCGGTTGGCCGCCGCTTGCACACTCATGGGGGTTCGACTCCTTGCTTCGCCTGATCGATCTGACCGGGATCCCCTGACGGAGACCTATTCCGGTGACTCATGCGAAACATTCTGGCGAGCCGCAAAGCCCCTTTCAAACGACTAATCCTCTGCTGATCATTCCCTAAACGAATCGTCCAACGAGAGCGGCAGCCGGGCGGCTCAGTGCTGCGCTGCCTGCTTCAGGCGCCTGGCCATCAGCACCAGGGTGAGCACGAACAGCGGCGCCAGCAGGGCGAACAGCACCTTGCCGGACAGCGGCGAGCCCAGCGCGCCGAGGCCCTCCAGGGTCATCTTGAGCAGGCCGATCAGGTAGTAGCTGATGGCGATCAGCGAGAAACCCTCCACCGCCTTCTGGATCTTCAGCTGGGTATTGCTGCGCGCGTTCAGGCTCTCGAGGATCTTCGAGTTCTGTTCTTCCACCTCCACCTGCGCCTTGGCCTGCAGCAGCTCGCCGAGGTTGGCGATGCCACCGGCCAGCCGGTCGAGGCGCTGTTCGGTGGCGGCGCAGTAACGCACGCTGGGTTTGAAGCGCCGCTCGATGAACACGCCGAGCCGCTGGCTGCCGCCGACATGGCTCTCGCGCAGCTCGCCGATGCGCTCGAAGACGATCTGCGCATAGGCCGCGGTGGCGCTGAAACGCGGCCGGCAGGTCGCCGAGCAGCGCATCAGCCGCGCCGACAGCTCGGTGAGCGAGTCCAGCAGCGCCTTGGCCTCGCTGTTGTCGGCGCCAGCATTGCGTTCGGCGACGCGAATCAGCTGGCGATCCAGCTCCTGCAGGGTGGCGGCCAGCTCCTGGGCGGCCGGCAGGCCCAGCGAGGCCAGCATGCGGTAGGTCTCGATCTCCAGCAGGCGGCGGATCATCCGCCCGAGCCGGTAGGCATTCAGGCCGCGGTTGACCAGCAGCATGCGGTTGAAACCCTGCGCCGACAGGCGGAAGTCGCTCCACACCGTGGCGTCGCCGCCGCCGACCTGCGAGCCGGCCGGATCCTTGAAGCCGTAGCTGGCCGGTTCCCCCGAAAAGTCCTGCTCATCCTCGACCAGGATCACCAGGGCGTTGATGATCAGCTCGCGATGGCTGTCCAGCAAGCCGCGCAGCGGCTGCGGCAGTTCGGCCCAGCGCGAGGTGTCGGCCTGGCGCGGCACCACCCAGGTCAGCGAGAGGAACTCGCTGTGGCGCTCCCACTTGAACGGACAACCGGCGATGCGCAGCAGGCCATGCCGCGAGGCACCATGGCTGTGCTGGTCCGCCAGCCCTTCGAGCTGGTCGATGAGGGTATCGATGGAGGCGCCGTCATCCAGCAGGGCGAAGTGATAGACATGCGCCGGCCCGGCGAAATAGATCGACGGACGCGCGTGCAGCTCATCGTGCAGGCTTTCTCTCAGCGGGTGCATCTCGGGTCTCCCAGGAAACTCGCAGGCGGTGCAGGAACTGTTGCCCTGAGTTTTCTAGACTGCCCCCGGCGCCGCGAGGGCACATCCTCGCGGCGGCGCCCGATCAGGCCAGCCCGGCCAGGCAGCGCTCGAGGATATCGAAGCCCTCCTCCAGGCGTTCGCGCTCGCAGGTCAGCGGCGCCAGCAGGCGGATGATGTGCCGCGCCTTGCCGCTGGGCATCAGCAGCAGGCCCTGCTCCCGGGCGCTGCCGAGCAGGGCCGCCAGGCGCTCGCTGCCCGGGCCGCCGTCGGCGCTGCGCAACTCGATCCCGCGCATGGCGCCGACCCCGGTCAGCCGCCCGAGCAGCGGCGCCCAGGGCTCGCCCTGCCAGCGCTGGTAGCGCGCCTCGATGGTGCCGGCCTGCAACTCGCCCCAGGTCGCCAGGTTGGCATCGCTCATCTCCGTCAGGCTGGCCAGGGCGGCGGCGCAGGCAAGCGGATTGCCGGAGTAGGTGCCGCCCAGTCCGCCCCTGGGCAGCGCGTCCATCAACTCGCGACGACCGACCACCGCGCCCAGCGGCAGGCCGCCGGCGATGCTCTTGCCGAGCAGCAGCAGGTCCGGCTCGATGCCCAGGCGGCTGAAGGCGAAGCGCTGGCCGCTGCGGCCGAAGCCGGACTGGACCTCGTCGATGATCAGCACGATGCCGTGGCGGTCGCAGAACTGCCGCAGGTCCTGGGCGAAGGCCGCATCCAGCGCCTGGAAACCGCCCTCGCCCTGGATCGGCTCGACGATGAAGCAGGCCACCTCGGCCTGATCGATCTCCACGCTGAACAGCCGCTCCATGGCCGCCAGCGCCTGTTCGCGGCTGACCCCGTTGTCGGCGCTGGGATACGGCAGGTGATACACCGGCCCCGGCAGGGTGCCGACCTTCTGCTTGTAGGGCGCCACCTTGCCGTTGAGGTTGAGGGTCGCCAGGGTGCGGCCGTGGAAACCGCCGTCGAAGGCGATCACCGCGCTGCGTCCGGTAGCGGCGCGGACGCTCTTCAGGGCGTTCTCCGCCGCCTCGGCGCCACTGTTGGTGAGCATGCCGGACAACGGGTAGCTGACCGGCACGAAGCGCGCCAGGGCCTCCATCAATTGGACATAGCCCTCGTGGGGCACGGCATTGAATGCCGAGTGGGTCAGCCGGCCGGCCTGCTCGCGCACCGCCTCGACGATGCGCGGGTGGCAGTGGCCCAGGTTGAGCACGCCGATGCCGCCGACGAAATCGATATAGCGCTTGCCGGTACTGTCCCAGACCTCGGCGTTGCGCCCGTGGGACAGGCTGATCGGATGGACGATGGCCAGGGAATTACTGATCGACGCGTGGCTCATGGGCGGGTCCTCTGGGCCTGGTTGAAAGGGCAACCATGAAAGCGAGAGAGCAACCCGGCGCACAAACGAAAAAAAGCACGGCTGTTATTCCTTTTTTTCCGTCTTCAATCGAGCAGGCTCGAGGAGTGGCATTTGTGGGAAGGGCTCAGTCAGCCCTGTCGCGGCTAAAGCCCCTCCCACAGGAGCCGAGTCTGGCCGGCAAGATGGTGTGGCGATGATGCTTCTTGTGGGAGGGGCTTTAGCCGCGACAGGAGCGACGCAGGGGCGGGTCCCTTAGCCGCGCTCGAGCGCGGCCTGCTGCTCGATCCATTTGACGAAGCTGCGGATCTTCGGCACCTCCGCGGCGTGCTCGGCGTAGGCCAGGAAGTGCGAGCCGGCGCTGGTCACCGGATGGTCCCAGGGAATCACCAGTTTGCCCTCCGTGAGCTCTTCCTCCACCAGGAAGCGCGGCACCAGCGCCACCCCGCAGCCGGACTGGGCGGCGCGGATGCACATATAGAAGGTCTCGAAGCGCGGCCCATGGTAGCTGTGCTCGGTCTGCAGGCCCTGCTCCTGGAACCACTCGTGCCAGGCCTCGGGCCGCGAGGCGCACTGCAGCAAGGGCATCTCGGTCAGGCGCAGGGCACTGTCCAGCTGCTGGTCCGCGAGGGTATCCGGGGCGCACACCGGCACCACCTCCTCGCCGAACAGTTCGATGCATTCGGCGCCCGGCCAGGTGCCCTGGCCGAAGAAGAACACCACGTCGGCCCGCGCCTGGAGCAGGTCGAAGGGCTCCAGTTCGGTGCGGATGTCCAGGTGAATGCCCGGATTGGCCGCGCTGAAGCCCTTGAGGTGGGGGATCAGCCAGCGCGCGCCGAAGGTCGGCAGGGTCGCGACCTTGAGCACCTCGGTTTCGCCGCCATAGGAGAGGATGTAGTGGGTGGACATCTCCACCTGCTTGAGGATCTTGTTGACCTCGGTGAGGTACAGCGAACCGGCCGGGGTCAGCTGCAGGCGCCGGCGGATGCGGCGGAACAGCAGGTGCTGGAGCATCTCCTCCAGCTGCGCGACCTGCTTGCTCACCGCGCTCTGGGTCAGGAACAGCTCCTCGGCGGCACGGGTGAAGCTGAGATGCCGGGCCACGGCCTCGAAACACTGCAGGGCGGCCATCGACGGCATCAGGCGTTTGGACATGGGGTACTCACGAAAGCCCACAGGGGCAGATGAATGAATCCAGGGAATGACATGGCGAATAATGGTCGCTTGTTGTCTTCCAGCCGGAAGATTAATACTGACCCGGATCGAATTTTTCAACCACCAGCAGAAACAGGAGATAGCCATGGTTGACGGACTTCTGAGCCGCCTCGGGGTTAGCGCCCAGGTCGTAGAGAATGGCAACTACCCGGTTCATACCCCCATCGACGGCAGCCAGATCGGTTCGGTCAGCCTGGAGGATCGTGCCGCCGTGCTGGCCAAGATCGAGCGTGCCGAGCAGGCCTTCCAGGCCTGGCGCACCGTCCCGGCACCGCGTCGCGGCGAGCTGATCCGCCTGTTCGGCGAGGTGCTGCGCCAGCACAAGGCCGACCTCGGCGAACTGGTGTCCTGGGAAGCCGGCAAGATCACCCAGGAAGGCCTGGGTGAAGTGCAGGAAATGATCGACATCTGCGACTTCGCCGTCGGCCTGTCGCGGCAGATCTACGGCCTGACCATCGCCTCCGAGCGTCCGGGCCACCACATGCGCGAAACCTGGCAGCCACTCGGCGTGGTCGGGGTGATCAGCGCCTTCAACTTCCCGGTCGCGGTCTGGGCCTGGAATGCCACCCTGGCCCTGGTCTGCGGCGATGCGGTGATCTGGAAACCCTCGGAAAAGACCCCGCTGACCGCCCTCGCCTGCCAGGCCCTGTTCGAGCAGGCCCTGCAGGCCTTCGGCGACGCCCCGGAAGGCCTCAGCCAGCTGATCATCGGCGACCGCGAGGCCGGCGAGGCCCTGGTCGACGATCCGCGCGTGGCCCTGATCAGCGCCACCGGCAGCACCCGCATGGGCCGCGAAGTCGGTCCGCGAGTGGCCGCCCGTTTCGGCCGCAGCATCCTCGAACTGGGCGGCAACAACGCCATGATCCTCGCCCCCAGCGCCGACCTGGACATGGCCGTGCGCGCCATCCTGTTCGGTGCCGTCGGCACCGCCGGCCAGCGCTGCACCACATTGCGCCGGCTGATCGCCCACGAGTCGGTCAAGGACGAGATCGTCGCGCGCCTGAAAGTCGCCTACGCCAAGGTACGCATCGGCCATCCGCTGCAGGGCAACCTGGTCGGCCCGCTGATCGACAAGGGCAGCTATGAGGCCATGCAAGGCGCATTGAGCCAGGCGCGCGCCGAGGGCGGCCAGGTGTTCGGCGGCGAACGCCAGCTGGCCGAACAGTTCCCCAACGCCTACTACGTGGCACCGGCGATCGTCGAAATGCCGGCCCAGAGCGCCGTGGTGCGCCACGAGACCTTCGCGCCGATCCTCTACGTGCTGAGCTACCAGGACTTCGACCAAGCGCTGCGCCTGAACAACGAGGTGCCGCAAGGCCTGTCGTCCTGCATCTTCACCACCGACCTGCGCGAGGCCGAGCAGTTCCAGAGCGCCGCCGGTAGCGACTGCGGCATCGCCAACGTCAACATCGGCACCAGTGGCGCGGAAATCGGCGGCGCCTTCGGCGGCGAGAAGGAAACCGGCGGCGGCCGCGAGTCCGGCTCCGACTCCTGGAAGGCCTACATGCGCCGGCAGACCAACACCGTCAACTATTCCCGCGAGCTGCCGCTGGCCCAGGGCATAGTGTTCGACTGAGTCGCCTGGTGCGACTTCGCCAATGAAAAAGCCCCGAGACCGCCAGGCCTCGGGGCTTTTTTTCATAAGGGGCGACGCCCCGTAGGGTGCGCGGGGACGCCTAGGTCGCGTGGACCACGGGTAAGGCTCGATCACGTAGGAGCGGCCCAAGGCCGCGATCCGCTCGAGCATTCGACGCCCATTCGCGGGCATGGGACTGGGCGTCGCCCCCGCTCCTACGGTATGGGGAGCGGCCAGGCTGTCGTGCGGCGAAACGCTTTCAGGAGCCGCCCCATGGGCACCGGGCAGCCGGTTGGCCCCCTACAGCAATGCGTGTTGCGAGACGGCACACTGGCGCGGCGCCCGTCGCCAACTCAACTGCCCGGTTGCTCCAGCGTCGTCCACAACGGCGGGCCGCCGGCCGATTTCTCGATCGCCGCCAGGCGCGCGGCATGGGCGGACAGCTCCTCGGCGCTGGCCTGGATCACCCGGGTGGGCTGGCGCTCGGCGCTCAGCCGGCGAATCGGACTGGGCTGCTGGCGACCATTGCTGTCGCCTTCGGAACCGTCGCCGGCCAGCGACAGGTTGGTCTGCCCGCCGGTCATGGTCAGGTAGACGTCGGCGAGTATCTCGGCATCGAGCAAGGCGCCGTGCAGGTCGCGCCCGGAGTTGTCGACGCCATAGCGCTTGCACAGCGCATCGAGGTTGTTGCGCTGCCCCGGATGCCGCTCGCGGGCCATCAGCAGGGTATCGAGGATCGAGCAATGCTCGCTGAGGTCGGCGCGATCCTGCTGGCCGATCAGGGCGAATTCGTTGTTGATGAAGCCAACGTCGAACGCCGCGTTGTGGATGATCAGCTGGGCATCCTTGATGAACTCGAAGAACTCCTCGGCGACTTCCTTGAAACGCGGCTTGTCCTGCAGGAACTCGTTGGTGATGCCGTGCACCGCGATGGCACCCTCGTCGATCTCGCGATCCGGCTGCAGGTAGACATGAAAGTGCCGCCCGGTCAGGCGCCGGCCGATCAGCTCGACGCAACCGATCTCGATGATTCGATGGCCATCGGTGACCGGCATGCCGGTGGTTTCGGTATCCAGAACTACACTACGCACGCTTCGCCCCCCGCACTTCTTCAACACCCCGATTGGCCAACAGATCCGCACGCTCGTTGCCCGGGTGGCCGGTATGACCGCGCACCCACTGCCAGGTCACCTGGTGCCGGTTGACCTGTTCGTCCAGCTCGCGCCAGAGGTCGGCGTTCTTCACCGGCTGCTTCGAGGCGGTTTTCCAGCCGCGTTTCTTCCAGTTCGGTAGCCAATCCTGGATGCCCTGCATGACGTACTGCGAGTCGGTCACCAGGCGTACATCGCAGGCCCGCTTGAGTTCGGCCAGGCCACGGATGGCCGCGGTCAGTTCCATACGGTTGTTGGTGGTTTCCGCCTCACCGCCCCACAGCTCTTTCTCCGCGCCCTTGAAAACCAGCAGCGCCCCCCAACCACCGATGCCCGGATTGCCCTTGCAGGCACCATCGGTGTAGATCTCGACTTGATCACTCATGCACGACCCATCTTTGAATAAATCCCACCCGACAGGCTCTAGTGCTGCTCAGAATCACGCCGGCTGACCTTGGCCACCGGCATCGGTACCAGCTTGCCCATGGGCGCACGCTGGGTCTTGCGCAACGGCCGCAAGCCGACCACCAGTTTGCGCGCCACCAGCAGATAGAAGCCGCCACCCGGCGATTGCCAGGCGCCGCCCCAGGCCTCCAGCGGAGCCAGACGAGCCTGCCAGGCACTGGAAGCAAGCGGCGGACGATAGCATCCGAAGCGGCGTTTCTCCAGCGCGAAACCCAGCAGGTGCAACCAGTCGCTGACGCGGCTGGGCGCGATGCAGCGCGCCTGGCGCAGTCCGTCTCCGGTGAACAGATGACGCAGGCCCCAGGCGCTCAGCGGGTTGATGCCGACCACCAGCAGGTGCCCGCCGGGCCTGACGCTGCGCGCCGCTTCGCGCAGCAGGCCATGGGGCGACAGGCTGAAGTCCAGGCCATGCTGCAACAGCACCAGGTCCGCCGCGTGCTCGGTCAGCGGCCAGGCCTGCTCTTCGCAGACGATCTCCACCCCGCTGAAGGGCGCGCCGAGCCGCACGCTGCGCTGAATCTGCGTGGCATTCGGCACGGCATGCGCAGAGGGGCCGTAATGCACCAGGTAGCCGCCGAAGAAGCGCGCCAGCTCGCCTTCCAGCAAGCGCTGCTCTTCCGCCAGCAGCAACTGCCCATGCGGACCGTTGAACCAACCGCGTGCCGTGGCGATCAGGTCGAGCCAATCGGCATCGGCTTGGGCGAAAGGATGATCGGACATAAGGATTACCTGCGTAGCCAGCACTGCCAAAGCCTAAGATAAGTCCTAAGATGCACCTTTATGACCCGCTTAGCGACCCGCCGCATGATAAAGATCGACGCACTCCCGGCTTTCACCGACAACTATATATGGCTCCTGCAAGACCCCGAACGACGCCGCTGCGCGGTCGTCGATCCGGGGGATGCGGCGCCGGTGCTGGCCTGGCTGGCGGCGCATCCCGGCTGGCAATTGAGCGACATCCTGGTCACCCACCACCACCACGACCATGTCGGTGGCGTGGAGCGGCTGAAAGCGGCGAGCGGCGCACGCGTGCTCGGCCCGGCGCAGGAGAAGATCCCCGCGCGTGACCTGGCCCTGGCGGAAGGCGACCAGATCGAGGTGCTCGGCCATGGCTTTCGCATCCTCGAGGTCCCCGGCCATACCCTGGGCCATATCGCCTACTACCAAGCCGAGCAGCATTGGCTGTTCTGTGGCGATACGCTGTTCGCCGGCGGCTGCGGCCGCCTGTTCGAAGGCAGCCCCGAGCAGATGCATGAATCGCTCAGCCGACTGGCCGCCCTGCCCGGGCAGACCCTGGTGTATTGCACCCACGAATACACACTGAGCAATCTGCGCTTCGCACTGGCGGTCGAACCGGACAACCGGCAAATCGCCCGGCGCCTCGAACAAGTCAGCGCCTGGCGCGCCGCCGGACGCATCAGCCTGCCGTCCAACCTGGACCTGGAGCGTGCCACCAACCCGTTCCTGCGCAGCGGCGAAGCAGCGGTCAAGGAACGAATCGAGCAGCGTGACGGTCGGAGAGAGCGCTCGCCCAGCGAGGTCTTCGCCGGCCTGCGAGCCTGGAAGGATACCTTCTGAAACATCGACGACCGCGCAAAAGGCTGGTTAAAACTTGACCACCCCAGCAACGGTTCCTAGAATCGCCCGACCTTTTGCCCGGAAAGAAACCGCCAGCCAATGCCTTCACTACTACGCAAGACATTGAATTTAAAGGCATTGGCACAGGGCGCCCAGGCACTTGTGGTGGTGTTGTGCACAGCCCTGAGCGGCTGCCAGAGCCTCGGCAATGACCCGGCCGGCGATAGCGGTCGCGACACCGATCCGGCCGTGGGGCTGGAGCGGGAACCCGAATGGCTGACCGATAGCGTCGTTCCCGAGAATCACCAGGACATTTGGGAGCGTGTCCGCGCCGGTTACCAGTTGCAGGACGAAATCGGCATCAACCCACGCATCGAACAGCAGCGCCTGTGGTTCGTCGGCAACCCCTCGTTCGTCGAGAACGCGGGCGAGCGCAGCGCCCCCTACATCCATTACATCGTCGAGCGCCTGGAAGAGCGCGGCATGCCCATGGAGTTGGCGCTGCTGCCGATGATCGAGAGCGCCTACAATCCGTTCGCCTACTCGCACGCCGATGCCGTGGGCCTGTGGCAATTCATCCCCTCCACCGGCCGCCACTTCAACCTGCGCCAGACCAATTGGTACGACGGTCGCCGCGACGTCATGGCCTCGACCCAGGCGGCAATGAACTACCTGTCGCGCCTGCACCAGATGTTCAACGGCGACTGGTTGCTCGCCCTGGCCGCCTACAATGCCGGTGAAGGCCGCGTCAGCCGGGCCATCGAGCGCAACCAGAAGCTCGGCCTGCCGACCGACTACTGGAACCTGCCATTGCCCAGCGAGACGCGCAACTACGTGCCCAAGCTGCTGGCCCTGTC
This sequence comes from Pseudomonas benzenivorans, assembly GCF_900100495.1. Lineage (GTDB taxonomy): Bacteria > Pseudomonadota > Gammaproteobacteria > Pseudomonadales > Pseudomonadaceae > Aquipseudomonas > Aquipseudomonas benzenivorans. Next base: position 239,439 of record NZ_FNCT01000001.1, on the reverse strand, counting down.
GCAAGTGGTGATGACCCCGCAGGCCTATGGCGTCAGCCTCGAGCCGATCGCCAACGAGCCCTATTTCGAGAAGGTCGAACTCAAGCAGCGCATGGACCTGTCCAGGGTCGCCGCCATGGCCGAGGTGGATGAAGACGAGCTGTACCAGCTGAATCCGGCCTTCAAGAAACGCATCACCCTGGACGGCCCGCAGCACCTGCTGGTCCCAACCGACAAGGCCGAGTTGCTGGCCGCCAACCTGTCGCTGATGAAACCGCAGGAACTGGTGGACTGGCAGGAATACCGCGTGCGCTCGGGCGACAGCCTGAACAGCATCGCCAACCGCTATCACCTCACGATCAGCACCCTCAAAGACATCAACCAGCTCTCCAGCAATCACCTGCGTATCGGCCAGGTGCTGAGCATTCCGGCGCAGCCGGGTGTCCAGCCGAAAGAACCGCTGTTCCAGAACGTCGCCAGCCGGGAAGCGGCACCCCGTGACTACCGGGTGAAGAGTGGCGACAACCTCTGGCAAATCGCCAAGGCCCATCAGGTTTCGGTCAAGGATGTGCAGCGCTGGAACAACCTCAAGGGCAACAGCCTGCGCGTCGGCCAGACCCTGGCGTTGCACGGCGGCAAGACGCCGGCGGCCGGCCCCGCGAGTGGGCGCGGCAGCGCGACCTATTACAAGGTACGCAAAGGCGACTCGCTGTACCTGATCGCCAAACGCTTCAAGGTGCAGATGAAGCACTTGCAGAACTGGAACCCGCGCACCAGTAGCGCGCTCAAGCCGGGCCAGACCCTGACCCTGCACCTGGCGCGCTGATCAAGCGCGACTGCTCAGCGCCTCCAGGCAGCGCCGGGTGAGCTGGGTAAAGCGCTGAAAGGCGACGAACTGCTCATGCTTCAGCGCCCGCCCGGACACCCGGTTGTCGGCGTACAGCACGCCGATCTCGCGGGTACCGGCCAACAACGGCGCGATGAAGAACATGCCCTGGCCCAGCCGTTGGCGAATCGGCTGGGTCACCAGTTCGTTGAGGTTGTAGCTGGCCGGCACGCCCATCCACAGCGCCTCCCTATTGCGTAGCACGTAGCTGAAGATATGCGGTTGCTCGCGCTGCTCGACCGGCAGCAGGAAGTCGCTCATCCAGCCCTGGGTGCCCTCGCCGATCACCCGCTTGGCCCGGAAGCAACTCTGCCCATCGGCCAGCACCACCAGCATCACCCGCTCCAGCCCCGCCCCCTGGTGCAGGCCCTTGAGCAAGGTGTCGAGAATCAGGCCGAGATCCCCACGCCGGGACGCCATCAAGCCGAGGTCCTGGAGCGCTTGCTGCAACAGCAGCAGATTGGGCTGCAGCAGACGCGCCTTGCGCTGTTCCTGCTGCACGCGGATTTGCTCCGGGTCGGTATTCGGAATCCAGCTGCAGAGCTTGCTCGCGCCGAAGGTCGCAGCCACCTTGACCGCCTCGTCGGCGCTGGCCAGGATCTGCTGCAGGGCTTCTTCCGGGGTCACGCCAATGAAGTCCGCCATTTGCCCGACCAGGCGCTCCAGCGCCGGCGAATCCCAGCCCTCCAGCGCCGCCTCGCTGATCCGCGTACCGAGATTGACGGCGAACACCGCGGGGTCGTTATGCCTGGCGGTATTGTGCGCCAGGCTGGCGATCTCGCCGATATTCCAGCTTTTCACCAGGCCCTGGGTCAGCTGCCGGAAACTGGTGCCGAGCACGCCACGCACCGCCTCCTCGACCTCGACTCCCGGCTGTGCCAGGGCGCTCGCCAGCTCATCGGCCTGCTCGCCACCACAGCCCCAGAAGGCCAGTTCGCCCACGTGATAGAGCAAGGCCGCGATAAACACCTCCTCCTCATGCTTGGCGAGAACGTAGCCGGCGATATTGCGCGCCTGCACCGCGGCGTGAAACGAGCGCGCGAGCAACTCCTGCAGCTGCTCGCGCGGAGCGCGGGTGAGCAGCCCATCGATCAGGCTCACCGACAGGCCTATCAGGCGCACGTTATCGAAACCGATCAGCACGATGGCCCGCGAGATGGTCTTGATGGCTTCTTGCGAAGGGTTGTAATAGGCGCTGTTGCCAACGCGCAGTACCTTGGCGGTCAACGATGCATCGCGCAGCAGGACCTCGGCCAGTTGCTGGATCGAGGACTTTTCTTGCTGCGCCAACCGCTGCAGATCCTGTACCACTGAGGCCAGAGCGGGTAATTCGGCTTGGTTCAAGCGATCAATCCATGACTGCAGACCATGGCTACGTACATCCAAGATCGAGGCCTCTTTATAGGTTGCGCAAGTATAGCCACAGCATCGCGGCCCTCAGCCAGTGGGCTTGGCCTTTTTCCAGCGGATACAAGCTGTTACTGTACCGGACAAGAAGCTCAAAAGCCGCTCCGGATCGGATCTTTCACTTGATACGTCCCCTCCTCTCCCTGTTCCTCAGTTTGGCCATCAGCTTTCCCGCCTGGGCGACCCTTAGCGAAAGCCATGGCTACGCCCAATTCGGTGCACTCAAGTACCCCGCCAATTTCACCCACTTCGACTGGGTTAACCCCGACGCGCCCAAAGGCGGGACGGTGCGGATCATGGCGGCGGGCACCTTCGACACCCTCAACGCCTACACCTTCAAGGGCTCCAGCCCGATCGCCACCGCCAATTTCCTGCAATATGGGGTCACCGGGCTGAACGAGACCCTGATGGCCGGCACCGGTTCCTACGACCCCTCGGGCGATGAGCCGACCTCCAGTTATGGGCTGATCGCCCAGTCGGTCGAGTACAGCGAAGATCGCAGCTGGGTGGTATTCAACCTGCGCCCGCAGGCGCGCTTCCATGACGGCAAGCCGATCACCGCCTATGACGTGGCGTTTTCCTATCGGCTGCTGCTCAAGGACGGCCATCCGCAGTACCGCACCAGCCTGCAGGAAGTCAAACGGGTCGACATCCTCAATCGCCACCGCATCCGCTTCGTGTTCAAGCGTTCGGGCAATCCGCTGCTGATCCTGCGCCTCGGCGAACTGGCGGTGCTGCCGCAGCACTATTGGAAAGACCGCGACTTCAAGGCCACCACTTTCGAGCCACCGCTGGGCAGCGGCCCCTACCGCATCACCCAGGTCAGCCCGGGGCGCCGCCTGATCTTCGAGCGGGTGAAGAACTGGTGGGGCGAGCAACTGCCGGTCAATCGCGGCAAGTACAACTTCGACCGGGTCGAAGTGGAGTTCTACCGCGACAGCCACGTCGCCTTCGAGGCCTTCAAGGCCGGCGAGTTCGACTTCTATATCGAACAGCAGGCGAAGAACTGGGCCAACGGCTATCGCTTTCCCGCCGTCGCCCGCGGCGAGGTGATTCGCGCGGAGATCCCGCACCAGATACCCACCCAGACCCAGGCGCTGTTCATGAACAGCCGGCGCGCGACTTTCGCCAAGCGCAAGGTGCGCGAGGCCCTGGGGCTGATGTTCGATTTCGAATGGACCAACCGTGCACTGTTCAACGCATCCTACACACGGGCCAAGAGCTACTACCCGAACAGCGAATTCTCCGCCAGCGGCAAGCCGGAGGGCGCCGAATGGCTGCTGCTCTCGCCCTACCGTAAACAGCTGCCGGCCCGCCTGTTCAGCGAAGCCGTACAGATACCGCAGACCGATGGCCGCGGCATTCCCCGGGAAACCTTGCGCCGCGCCCTCGGTCTATTGGCCGACGCGGGCTGGAAGCCTTCCGGCCAGCACCTGCTGAACGACAAGGGCGAGCCGCTGCATTTCGAGATCCTGCTGGTCAATCCGAACCTCGAGCGGATTCTCCAGCCGTTCACCGAGAACCTTGCCAGCATCGGTATCCAGGCCAACCTGCGCACCGTCGATCGCGCCCAGTACAAGCAACGCCTGGATCAATTCGACTTCGACATGATTTTGCTGACGTTGCCACAAACCCTGAGCCCAGGCCTCGAGCAGTGGCTGTATTTCCACTCCAGCCAAGCCAAGGTCAAGGGCGGCCGGAACTATGCAGGGGTCAACCATCCGGTGGTCGACGCGATGCTCGACAAGCTGCTGTCGGCCAGGACCCGCGATGAACAGATTGCCGCAACCCGAGCCCTCGACCGGGTGCTGCTCTGGGAGCACTACAGCATCCCGAACTGGTACATCAACTATCATCGCCTGGCGTACCGCAACCGGTTCGCCTTCGTCACCACGCCGCCCTATACCCTGGGCCTGCGTACCTGGTGGCTGAAATCCATGGAGAACCCCCGATGATGCGTCCGCTGCGCTCATTCCTGCTGTATGGCAGCGCAACCCTGCTGCTTGGCCTGGCCGGCTTGTCCCAGGCCGCGCCCAAGCATGCACTGACCCTGTACGACGAACCGCCGAAGTATCCCGCCAATTTCCAGCATTTCGACTACGTGAACCCCGACGCACCGAAGGGCGGCACATTGCGCCAGACCGGCTTTGGTGGCTTCGACAGCCTGAATCCGTTCATCAATAAGGGGGTGGCGGCCGACGACATCGGCCTGATTTACGACACCCTGACCCGGCACGGCCTGGACGAGCCGTTCAGCGAATACGGGCTGCTCGCCGAGAAGATCGAGAAGGCCCCGGACAACGCCTGGGTACGCTTCTACCTACGCCCCGAGGCGCGCTTCCATGACGGCCAGCCGGTGACCGCCGAAGACGTCAAGTTCACCTTCGAAACCCTGATGACCAAGGGCGCGCCGACCTACCGCGGCTACTACGCCGATGTCGACAGGGTCGAAGTCGAAGGCCCGCGCAGGGTGCGCTTCGTCTTCAAGCACCCCGGCAACCGTGAACTGCCGCTGATCTTGGGGCAACTGCCGGTCCTGCCCAAGCACTGGTGGGCGGAGCGCGACTTCAGCAAGAGCAACTTGGAGATTCCCCTGGGCAGCGGCCCGTACCAGGTCACCGAGGTCAAGGCCGGCCGCTCGATTCGCTATCAGCGGGTCAAGGACTGGTGGGGCAAGGACCTGCCGGTCAATCGCGGCTTCTACAACTTCGACACCATGCAGATCGACTACTACCGCGACAACACCGTCGCCCTCGAGGCGCTCAAGGCCGGGCAGTTCGACTACTGGCTGGAAACCAGCGCGAAGAACTGGGCGACCGCCTACGACTCACCGGCAGTCGCCAGTGGCCGACTGATCAAGGAAGAAATCGCCAACCGCAATCCCACGGGCATGCAGGGCTTCATCTTCAACATCCGCCGGCCATTGTTCCAGGATCGCCGGGTCCGCGAGGCGCTCGGCCTGCTGTTCGATTTCGAATGGGCCAACCGGCAGTTGTTCAACGGCGCCTATACCCGCACCCGCAGCTATTTCGACAATTCCGAACTGGCCGCCAGCGGCTTGCCCGGCAAGCAGGAGATCAAGATCCTCGAGCCGCTGCGCGACAAGATCCCCCCGCAGGTCTTCACCGATGAGTTCCGCGTTCCGGTCACTGACGGCAGCGGCATCATCCGCGAGCAGCAGCGCCGCGCCTATCAACTGCTGCAGGAAGCCGGCTGGCGCATCGAAGGCGACCAGATGCTCGACGCCGAGGGCAAACCGGTCAGCTTCGAATTCCTCCTCGCCCAGACCGAGTTCGAGCGCGTGCTGCTGCCGTTCAAACGCAACCTGGCGGACCTCGGCATGGAGCTGGTGATTCGCCGGGTCGATGTCTCGCAGTACATCAATCGCCTGCGCTCGCGGGACTTCGACCTGATGGTCGGCGGCTTCGGCCAGTCCAACTCGCCGGGCAACGAGCAACGCGAGTACTGGCACTCCAGCAGCGCGGACAACCCCGGTAGCCGCAACTTCATCGGCCTGAAAGACCCAGCCATCGATCAACTGGTCGACGGCCTGATCAACGCCGACTCGCGGCAAAGCCTGATCGCCCATACCCGCGCCCTCGACCGCGTGCTGCTGTGGGGGCACTACGTGATTCCCAACTGGCACATCAAGACCTGGCGCGTGGCCTACTGGCACCACCTCGAGCACCCGAAAGTCACCCCGGACTACGACATCGGCCTGAGTACTTGGTGGGTTCGCCCGCAACCGGCGCAAGCCGCTGCAGACGACGCCGAACCGGCGAGTGCGGGGAACTGAGATGCTGGCGTATATCTTCCGTCGCCTGCTGCTGATCATCCCCACGCTGTTCGGCATTCTGCTGATCAACTTCATCATCATCCAGGCCGCGCCCGGCGGCCCGGTGGAGCAGATGATCGCCAAGCTGGAAGGCTTCGAAGGGGCCACCAGCCGCATCGCCGGGGGTGGCACCGAGGTCGCCGTGGCGGGCTCCAACTACCGCGGTGCACAGGGGCTCGATCCGGAACTGATCGCCGAGATCGAACGCCTGTACGGCTTCGACAAATCGGCGCCCGAGCGTTTCTGGATCATGCTGAAGAACTACAGCCGACTCGACTTCGGCGAGAGCTTCTTCCGCGATGCCACGGTGACCGAGCTGATCATCGAGAAGATGCCGGTGTCGATCTCCATTGGCCTGTGGAGCACCCTGATCATGTATTTGGTGTCCATTCCCCTGGGGATTGCCAAGGCCACCCGGCACGGTAGCTCCTTCGACGTCTGGACCAGCTCGGCGATCATCATCGGCTACGCGATCCCGGCGTTCCTCTTCGCCATCCTGCTGATCGTCGTGTTCGCCGGCGGTAGCTACTTCGACTGGTTCCCCCTGCGCGGCCTGACCTCGAACGATTTCGACCAGCTCAGCCTCGGCGGCAAGATTCTCGACTATTTCTGGCACCTGGCCTTGCCGGTCACCGCCCTGGTGATCGGCAACTTCGCCACCCTGACCCTGCTGACCAAGAACAGCTTCCTCGACGAGATCAACAAGCAGTACGTGGTCACCGCCCGGGCCAAGGGCCTGAGCAACAACCGCGTGCTCTACGGCCATGTATTCCGCAATGCCATGCTGATCATCATCGCCGGCTTCCCTTCGGCCTTCATCGGCATCTTCTTCACCGGCTCCTTGCTGATCGAAGTGATCTTTTCCCTCGACGGCCTCGGCCTGATGAGCTTCGAGGCCGCGATCAATCGCGATTATCCGGTGGTGTTCGGCACCCTGTTCATCTTCACCTTATTGGGCCTGGCCGTGAAACTGATCGGTGACATCACCTACACCCTGGTCGATCCGCGCATCGACTTCGAAAGCCGGGAGGATTGAAATGACCCTCTCCCCCCTGAACCGGCGGCGCTTCGAGCGCTTCAAGGCGCACAAGCGCGGCTGGTGGTCGCTGTGGATTTTCCTGGTGCTGTTTGGCCTGAGCCTCGGCGCCGAACTGATCGCCAACGACAAGCCACTGGCCGTCCATTACGACGGCCAGTGGTATTTCCCGGTACTCAAACGCTATCCGGAAACCACCTTCGGCGGCGAATTTCCGCTGCAGGCCAATTACAAGAGCCCTTACATCCAGGAGTTGATCGCCGAAAAAGACGGCTGGATGCTCTGGCCGCCGATTCCCTTCAGCTACTCCAGCATCAACTACGACCTGCAAGTGCCCGCCCCGGCGCCGCCCTCCACCGTCAACTGGCTGGGCACCGACGACCAGGGACGCGATGTGTTCGCTCGGGTGATCTACGGCTTTCGCATCTCGGTGCTGTTCGCCCTGATCCTGACCCTGCTCAGCTCGCTCATCGGCGTGCTCGCCGGCGCCCTGCAAGGCTTCTACGGTGGCTGGGTCGACCTCCTCGGGCAGCGCTTCCTGGAGGTCTGGTCGGGTCTGCCGGTGCTCTACCTGCTGATCATCCTCGCCAGTTTCGTGCAGCCGAACTTCTGGTGGCTGCTGGGGATCATGCTGCTGTTTTCCTGGATGAGCCTGGTCGATGTGGTGCGCGCCGAATTCCTCCGCGGCCGCAACCTGGAATACGTGCGTGCCGCTCGCGCCCTGGGCATGCAGAATGGCTCCATCATGTACCGCCATATCCTGCCCAACGCCATGGTCTCGACCATGACCTTCATGCCCTTCATCCTCACCGGCGCTATCGGCACCCTGACTGCCCTGGACTTCCTCGGCTTCGGCCTGCCGCCGGGCGCGCCCTCGCTCGGCGAGCTGGTCGCCCAGGGCAAGTCCAACCTGCAGGCGCCCTGGCTAGGGATCAGCGCCTTTGCCGTGCTGGCGAGCATGCTCAGCCTATTGGTGTTTATCGGCGAAGCGGCACGCGATGCCTTCGACCCGAGGAAATAAGATGACCGAATCAGCGCCCCTCATCGAAGTCCGCGACCTGGCCGTCGAGTTCGTCACCGGCGACTCGCGGCAGCGCGTGGTCGAAGGCGTCAATTTCGCCATCCACCGCGGCGAAACCCTGGCCCTGGTGGGCGAGAGCGGCTCCGGCAAATCGGTCACCGCGCACTCGATCCTGCGCTTGCTGCCCTACCCGCTGGCCCAGCACCCGAGCGGCAGCATTCATTACGCCGGCCAGGACCTGCTCAAACTCAGCGAGAACAAACTGCGCGGCATCCGCGGCAACCGCATTGCCATGGTCTTCCAGGAGCCGATGACCTCGCTCAATCCGCTGCACAGCATCGAGAAGCAGATCAACGAAGTGCTGGCGCTGCACAAGGGCTTGACCGGCAAAGCCGCCACCGCGCGCACCCTGGAGCTGCTGGAGTTGGTCGGCATCCCCGAGCCGCACAAGCGCCTCAAGGCCTACCCGCATGAACTGTCCGGCGGCCAACGGCAGCGAGTGATGATCGCCATGGCCTTGGCCAACGAGCCGGAACTGTTGATCGCCGACGAGCCGACCACCGCGCTGGACGTCACCGTGCAGCTGAAAATCCTCGAGTTGCTCAAGGATCTGCAGGCCCACCTGGGCATGGCGATGCTGCTGATCAGCCACGACCTCAACCTGGTTCGACGAATCGCCCATCGGGTATGTGTCATGCAGCGCGGACGGATCGTCGAACAAGCGTCGTGTGAACGGCTGTTCCATGCACCGCAGCATCCCTATACCCAGGAACTGCTCGGTGCCGAGCCCAGTGGCGCGCCGGTGGACAACCCTGCCGGCGAGCCGCTGCTGGAAGTCGAAGACCTGCGCGTGTGGTTCCCGATCAAGAAAGGGCTGCTGCGGCGCACGGTCGATTATGTGAAAGCGGTGGACGGCATCAATTTCAGCCTGCCCCAAGGCCTGACCTTGGGCATAGTGGGCGAAAGCGGCTCCGGCAAGTCCACCCTGGGTCTGGCGATCCTGCGGCTGCTAGGCAGCCAGGGCGCCATTCGCTTTCAGGGCCAGGCATTGAATGGGTTGACGCAGCAGCAAATACGCCCGCTGCGGCGACAGATGCAGGTGGTATTTCAGGACCCTTTTGGCAGCCTGAGCCCACGCATGTCGGTGGGCATGATAGTCGGCGAAGGCCTACGCATTCATCGTATGGGGACGGAGGCAGAGCAGGAACAAGCGATCATCGATGCACTTTTGGAGGTAGGTCTGGATCCGGAAACCCGGCACCGCTATCCCCATGAGTTTTCCGGTGGGCAGCGGCAGCGGATTGCCATTGCCCGCGCATTGGTGCTGAAACCGGCGCTGATACTGTTGGACGAGCCGACTTCGGCGCTCGACCGCACAGTCCAGCGCCAAGTGGTGGAGCTGCTGCGCTCATTGCAGGCCAAGTACAACCTGACTTACCTGTTCATCAGCCATGATCTGGCGGTGGTCCGGGCGCTCAGCCACCATCTGATGGTGGTCAAGCAAGGTCAAGTGGTCGAACAAGGTCCGGCAGACGCGATCTTCACCGCACCGCAGCACCTTTATACACGGCAGTTGCTGGAAGCCGCCTTCATGGTGCCAGCCACTGCCGACTAATCCTTGAAAGCAGGAAGAGGAAGAACGCACATGGGTTTTCTAAGCGGTAAGCGCGTACTGATCGTTGGCGTTGCCAGCAAATTGTCCATCGCCTCGGGCATCGCCGCGGCCATGCACCGTGAAGGCGCAGAACTGGCCTTCACCTACCAGAACGAAAAACTCAAGGGGCGCGTCGAGGAATTCGCCGCCGGCTGGGGTTCGGGCCCCGAGCTGTGCTTTCCCTGCGACGTGGCCAGCGATGAGGAAATCGCTGCCGCATTCGCCGCCTTGGGCAAAAAATGGGACAGCCTGGACTGCATCGTCCACTCGGTAGGCTTCGCCCCCGGCGATCAATTGGACGGCGACTTCACCGCAGTCACCACCCGCGAGGGCTTCCGCATCGCCCACGATATCAGTGCCTACAGCTTCGTGGCGCTGGCCAAGGCCGGCCGCGAAATGATGCAAGGCCGCAATGGCAGCCTGCTTACCCTCTCCTACCTGGGGGCCGAACGGACCATGCCGAACTACAACGTGATGGGCATGGCCAAAGCCAGTCTGGAGGCCGGCGTACGCTACCTGGCCGGCAGCCTCGGCCCGGAAGGCACCCGGGTCAATGCCATCTCCGCCGGACCGATCCGCACGCTCGCAGCGTCCGGCATCAAGAGCTTTCGCAAGATGCTCGCGGCCAACGAGAAGCAGACCCCGCTGCGCCGCAACGTGACCATCGAGGAAGTCGGCAATGCCGGGGCCTTCCTCTGCTCCGACCTGGCTTCGGGCATCAGCGGCGAGATCATGTACGTCGATGGCGGGTTCAACACCACCGCCATGGGCGCCATGGAAGACTGAGCGCAAGCCCCGCGACAGCCATAAAGAAAAGGCCGCTTGATCAAGCGGCCTTTTTTATTGCAACGGCTATCAGAAACGCTCGATATCCGCCTTGGCTTCCAGTTGCTTGCGGAAGGCCGAAAAGTCTTGCTGGCCGCTGCGCGACGCAAGGAAACGGCGATACATGGCTTTATCTTCGTCAGCCAATGCCTCTTCCGGCTCATTCACCCCGTTCAGGCGCACAACCACGAAATCGCCACTACTCAGGCTGATGCCGGCAAAGGTCGGCTGGCCGTTTTCGCTCGGTTTGGGCATGCGGAACAAGGTCTGCAACACCACCGGCTCGACGCCCTCCTGACTGCGCGTAGCCGCTTCCACCACCTGCCAGGTCTGCTTCTGCTCGGCCTGAGCAACCGGCGTCTGCCCGGCACGCAGAGCCGCGAGCAGTTCTTCGCCCTGGGCCTTGGCGGCTTCGCTGGCGCGAACCTGGGTCAACTGTGCGCGTATGCCCTCGGCTACCTGATCGAGTGCCAATTGCTCAGGCTTTTTATGCTCCTTGACGCGAACCACGACGACGCTATTCGGGTCGAGCTCAATGGCTGCACTGTTGCTACCATCCTCCAGCACTTCGCTGCTGAACGCCGCCTGGATGACCTGGCGATTGGCAGCCAACCCCTCACTACCCTCGCGCCCAAATGCTGGAGTGGTTTTGATTTCCAAGCCCAGCTCTTGTGCCGGCTGGGTCAGATCGGACGCCTCGAAGGCGGCATCCTCCAACTGCTTGGTGACCTCGACAAAACGTCGCTCGACCTGTTGCGCCTTCAACTCGCGCTCCAGCTTATCCTTCAAGCTGGCGAGGCTCGGTACTTCCGGCGCCTGCACGCCCAGCAGCTTGATCAGGTGCCAGCCGAACTCACTGCGCACCGGAGCCGAGACCTGGTTTTCCTTCAGGGCGTACAACGCCTCTTCAAAGGCCGGGTCGTAGACCCCAGGACCGGCATAGCCCAGGTCGCCACCGTTGGCCGCCGAACCGGGGTCGTTGGAGAACTCCTTGGCCAAGGCAGCGAAATCTTCGCCCTGCTGAACACGCTTCTGTACTTCCTCGATCTTGGCTTTGGCTTGCTCATCGCTGAGCGAGTCATTCACCTCGATCAGGATGTGCGCCGCCTGGCGCTGCTCGGCCAGATTGGCGATTTCATTGTCGTAGGCGCTTTTCAGGTCTTCGTCGCTCACTTCAACCTGATCGAAGAAGGCATCCTTGTTCAGCTCGACGTATTCCAGCACCACCTGCTCGGGGCTCATGAATTCGCTGGCTTGCGCGTCGTAATAAGCCTTGATGTCGTCATCGCTGAGCTGTACCGCCGCGCTATCGGCTTTCAGGGTCAGGGTAGCGAAATCGCGGGTCTGCTTTTCCAGGCTGGCAAACGCCTCTACTTCCGCATCGGTCACGAATGCACTGCCGGAAAGACCGGCACGCAACTGACCGATCAGCATTTCCTGCTCGAGCATCTGGCGGAACTGCAGGCGGCTATAGCCGAGCTGACGAATTACCTGGTCGAAGCGATCCGAGCTGAACTTGCCGTCCACGAGGAACTCTGGCGTTTGCACGATCACCTGATCCAGCGCCTGCGGCGAGAAAGCAAAGCCGGCATCGGTCGCGCCTTGCAGCAGCAGCGTGCGCTCGATCAGTCCGCCCAGCGCGGCCTCACGCAGCAATTTTTCATCCAACAAGGACGCATCGAAATCACGACCGAGCTGTTGCAGCAACTGCCGACGTTGCATCTCAACCGCCTGGCTCAGCGCGATCGTACTGATCTCCTCACCGTTCACTTCAGCGGCATTCTGGCTGTTGCTGGTGCTGGTGAAGATGGCTTCGATACCGGTCAGCGCCAACAGCACGACGATGAGACCGATGATGGTTTTGGCAATCCAACCTTGTGAATTGTCCCTGATGTTCTGCAGCATGCGTCCCCCAGAACGACTGTATAAAAAAAGCAGCCGCGCAGTGTGGGTAAAATCCGGATAGAAGAAAGGCGCATCCGAGGATGCGCCTTCTCGTAACTGGCGGAGCGGACGGGACTCGAACCCGCGACCCCCGGCGTGACAGGCCGGTATTCTAACCGACTGAACTACCGCTCCGCTGCCAGATCAGGGTTGAAGCTGATCTGGAGGGCAATGCCCGAAAGACGCTTAGTTGACGGCGTCTTTCAGTGCTTTGCCGGCTTTGAAGCCTGGGATCTTGGCAGCAGCGATGCTGATTGGCTTGCCAGTTTGCGGGTTGCGGCCAGTGCGCGCAGCACGCTCTTTAACAGCGAAGGTACCGAAACCAACCAGTACTACGGAGTCACCAGCCTTCAGAGCGCCAGTGACGGATTCAATCACTGCGTCCAGCGCGCGGCCAGCAACAGCTTTCGGGATATCAGCAGATGCAGCGATAGCATCGATCAGTTCCGACTTGTTCACTCTAAGTCCCCTTATTTCTGTTGAGTTTGTTTCTTGATTTTTAGTGTAAGCAAAGCGTGTGCTGGATGGCCCGCCGACACAATAAGAGCCGCTTTATAACAAGGGCTCTAAAATTGTGTCAAGAAAGCCCCCCAGCTAATGCGTGCTGATTCGCTCCTTGGAATCAGTCTCGCGCTTATCATCCTTTGCGACCATCTCCGGAGCCGCATCGGGCAAGGGCTCCGGGGCGTATTGCAGCGCAATTTGCAGGACCTCGTCAATCCATTTAACCGGTTTAATCTGCAAGTCCTGCTTAATATTCTGCGGAATTTCTTTCAGATCGCGCACATTCTCTTCCGGAATGATCACGGTCTTGATTCCACCCCGATGCGCCGCCAATAGTTTTTCTTTCAAACCGCCGATGGCCAATACTTGACCGCGCAAGGTGATTTCCCCAGTCATCGCGACATCTGCGCGCACCGGAATCTGGGTCAGGGCCGAGACCAGCGCGGTGCACATCCCCACACCCGCACTGGGGCCATCTTTCGGAGTCGCACCCTCAGGCATATGGATGTGAATATCGCGCTTCTCGTAGAAATCCACCGGCACGCCCAGGCTCTTGGCGCGACTGCGCACCACGGTCAGGGCGGCCGTGATGGACTCGACCATCACATCACCCAATGAGCCGGTCTTGATCAGTTGTCCCTTGCCCGGCACCACCGCCGCCTCGATGGTCAGCAACTCGCCCCCCACCTGCGTCCAGGCAAGCCCGGTCACCTGACCGATCTGATCTTGCTGCTCTGCCAGCCCGTAGCGGTGCTTGCGCACGCCGAGGAAGTGCTCCAGCGACTCCGCCGTCACCAGCAGCTCGAAACGCTTCTCACGGACATACTCCTTCACCGCCTTGCGGCAGACCTTGGCAATCTGTCGCTCCAAGCCGCGTACGCCCGCCTCGCGAGTGTAGTAGCGGATGATGTCGCGGATCGCCGCATCCTCGAACGCTAGCTCGCCCTTTTTCAGGCCATTGGCCTGAACTTGCTTCGGAGCCAAGTACTTGATGGCGATATTGACCTTCTCGTCTTCCGTATAACCCGGCAGACGAATCACCTCCATGCGATCCAGCAAGGGCGCCGGAATATTCATGGAGTTGGCGGTGCAAAGGAACATCACGTCAGACAGGTCGTAATCGACCTCCAGGTAGTGATCGTTGAAATTGTGGTTCTGCTCCGGATCGAGCACCTCGAGCAGCGCCGAAGCCGGGTCGCCGCGCATGTCCTGACCCATCTTGTCGATTTCGTCGAGCAAGAACAGCGGATTACGCACTCCGACCTTGGTCATCTTCTGAATCAGGCGGCCCGGCATGGAGCCGATGTAAGTGCGTCGATGCCCCCGAATCTCAGCCTCGTCGCGCACGCCGCCCAGGGCCATACGCACGAACTTGCGGTTGGTGGCATGGGCGATGGACTCGGCCAGAGAGGTTTTACCCACCCCTGGCGGCCCGACCAGGCACAGCACCGGCCCCTTGATCTTTTTCACCCGTTTCTGCACGGCGAGATACTCGAGGATGCGCTCCTTGACCTCCTCCAGACCGTAGTGGTCGGCATCCAGGATGGCTTCAGCCCGCGCCAGGTCCAGCCGCACCTTGCTTTGCGCCTTCCACGGCACATTTACCAACCAATCGATATAGGAGCGCACCACGGTGGCCTCAGCCGACATCGGAGACATCTGCTTGAGCTTGTTCAGCTCGGCATTGGCCTTGATCAGGGCCTCCTTGCTAAGACCGGCATTGTCGATGCGCTTCTTCAGCTCATCCAGCTCATTATGTCCTTCGTCGATGTCGCCGAGCTCTTTCTGAATGGCCTTCATCTGTTCATTCAGGTAGTACTCGCGCTGGCTGCGCTCCATCTGTTTCTTGACCCGGCCACGGATACGCTTTTCGACCTGCAACAGATCGATCTCCGCATCCAACAGCGCCAGCACATGCTCGACGCGCGCCGACAAATCGGTGATTTCCAGGATTTCCTGCTTTTGCTCGATTTTCAGCGCCATGTGCGCGGCCATGGTATCGACCAGGCGGCTCGGTTCGTCGATGCTATTGAGCGAAGACAACACCTCGGCTGGAACCTTCTTGCCCAGTTGCACATATTGCTCGAACTGACTGAGCAGGCTGCGGGTAAACACTTCGGACTCGCGCTCGGCAACCTCGACCTCATCGATCAGTTGCACTTCGGCACGGCAATGACCGTCAACCTCGATGAAACGCTCGATTTCACCGCGCTGCTCGCCCTCGACCAACACCTTGACCGTACCATCGGGCAGCTTTAGCAGTTGCAGCACCGTTGCGACGGTACCGACGCGGTACAAGCCTTCTTCGCCCGGGTCATCGTCCGCAGGGTTTTTCTGGGCAAGCAGCAGGATCTGCTTCTCCCCCGTCATCGCCGCCTCCAAGGCTTCGATGGATTTCTCACGCCCGACGAACAGCGGGATGACCATGTGCGGATAGACCACGACATCGCGCAACGGCAGGAGAGGCAATTCGATGGTTGTCTTCATGATTTCGGCTCTACGGCGGCCATATGGCCGTAAACAGATGGGATTACCCTTGGCCCTAAGATGGGGGTAGCCCATGTAAAAAACAAGCGTTGCGGCTGGAAAAGCAAAGGGGCCCGCAGGCCCCTTGCTTTCACGATGTTACGAACGTGCTTACGCGTCAGGCGCAGCTTTGGCAGGAGGCTCACTATTTTCGTAGATCAACAGCGGCTGGGATGAGCCATCGATCACGCTCTCGTCGATGACCACCTTGCTGACTTCCGACTGGGACGGAATCTCATACATGGTATCGAGCAGAATGCCCTCGAGGATCGAGCGCAAGCCACGCGCACCGGTCTTGCGCTCCAGAGCCTTGCGCGCCACGGACCGCAACGCATCCGGACGGAACTCCAGATCCACGCCTTCCATCTCGAACAATTTGGCGTACTGCTTGGTCAGGGCATTCTTCGGCTCGGTCAAAATCTGCATGAGCGCGGCTTCGTCCAACTCGTCGAGGGTCGCGATGACCGGCAGACGACCGACAAACTCGGGGATCAGGCCGAACTTCACCAGATCGTCCGGCTCGACGCCGCGCAGCGACTCGCCGACTTTCTTACCCAGATCCTTGCTGCGCACCTCGGCGTTGAAGCCGATTCCGCCCTTGGTCGAACGCCCCTGAATGACTTTTTCCAGCCCCGAGAACGCGCCGCCGCAGATGAACAGGATGTTGCGCGTATCGACCTGCAGGAACTCCTGCTGCGGGTGCTTACGCCCGCCTTGCGGCGGAACCGAAGCAACGGTGCCTTCGATCAGCTTCAGCAGCGCCTGCTGCACGCCCTCGCCCGAGACGTCGCGGGTAATCGAAGGATTGTCGGATTTGCGTGAAATCTTATCGATTTCATCGATATAGACGATGCCCATCTGGGCCTTTTCCACATCGTAGTCACATTTCTGCAACAGCTTTTGGATGATGTTCTCGACATCTTCCCCGACGTAACCGGCTTCGGTCAGCGTGGTCGCGTCAGCGATGGTGAAGGGCACATTGAGCAGACGCGCCAGGGTTTCGGCCAACAAGGTCTTGCCCGAGCCCGTAGGCCCGATCAGCAGGATGTTGCTCTTGCCCAGCTCGACGTCGTCTTTCTTCTCGCGCTGATTGAGGCGCTTGTAGTGGTTGTACACCGCTACCGCCAGGACTTTCTTCGCACGCTCCTGACCGATCACATACTGATCGAGGATGGTGCTGATTTCCTTGGGCGCAGGCAGCTTGTGCGCACTGCTCTCGGCCTGAGCTTCCTGCACCTCCTCACGGATGATGTCGTTGCACAGGTCGACGCACTCGTCGCAGATAAAGACCGAGGGCCCGGCAATCAATTTGCGCACTTCATGCTGGCTTTTGCCGCAGAAGGAGCAATAAAGCAACTTGCCGTTGTCCTCGCCGTTGCGGGTGTCAGTCATTCGATAAATCCAATACGGTAGGCTTGAAAAACAAGATGAAGGCAAATGCGGGCATTTTCAAGCCCACAGAGCGGCCGGCAGTCCCCGCCGCGCTATGAAAGTGGCGTTTAGCCTGCTAATTGACGCTTGCTCAGCACCTGATCAATGAGGCGGTATTTCACCGCATCTTCACCGCTCATGAAGTTGTCACGGTCGGTATCGCGGGCGATCACCTCGATTGGCTGACCACAATGGTCGGCCAGGATCTTGTTCAGGCGTTCACGGATGGTGAGGATTTCACGCGCATGGATCTCGATATCCGAGGCCTGCCCCTGGAAGCCGCCAAGCGGCTGGTGAATCATCATCCGCGAGTGCGGCAAGCAATAACGCTTACCCGCAGCGCCGCCCGCCAGCAGCAAGGCGCCCATGCTGCAAGCCTGGCCGATACAGATGGTCGACACGTCAGGCTTGATGAACTGCATGGTGTCGTAGATCGACATCCCCGCGGTCACCGAACCGCCCGGCGAGTTGATATACAGGTGAATATCCTTGTCCGGATTCTCCGCTTCGAGGAACAACAGCTGAGCGGCGATCAGGTTGGCCATATAGTCTTCGACCGGACCGATCAGGAAGATCACGCGCTCCTTCAACAGGCGCGAGTAGATGTCGTAAGCACGCTCACCGCGAGCCGACTGTTCGATTACCATCGGCACCAGACCGCCGGCCGCTTGGATATCAGGCATTTGCTGCATAAAAGGATTGCGGGACATTTCTTGCACTCGCTCCCTAAATAGTCATGTCTCAAATACGCATAAGCCAGCACGGAGGCTGGCTTATGGAGTGTGCTCGAACGAGGTAAGGAAATCAGGCGGCTTGCGGAGCTTCTACCGGCTTGACAGCTTCTTCGTAAGAGACCGTTTTATCGGTCACATTGGCCTTCTGCAAAACAGTATCTACAACTTGCTCTTCCAGCACAACCGAACGCACTTCGTTCATCTGCTGGTCGTTCTTGTAGTACCACGCCACAACCTGCTCGGGCTCCTGGTAGGCCGAGGCCATTTCCTGGATCAGCTCGCGCACGCGGGCGTCGTCCGGCTTCAGTTCGAACTGCTTGACCACTTCGGCGACGATCAGACCGAGCACGACGCGGCGCTTGGCCTGCTCTTCGAACAATTCGGCCGGCAGTTGCTCGGGCTTGATGTTGCCGCCGAACTGCTGCACCGCTTGCACGCGCAGACGGTTGACCTCGTTGCCGATCAAGGCCTTGGGCACTTCGATCGGGTTGGCCGCCAACAGACCGTCCATTACCTGGTTTTTCACCTTGGACTTGATGGCCTGGCGCAGCTCGCGCTCCATATTCTTGCGTACCTCGGCGCGGAAGCCTTCCAGGCCACCTTCCTTGATGCCGAACAGGGCGAAGAACTCGTCGTTCAGTTCCGGCAGCTGCGGCGCGGAAACGCTGTTGACGGTGACACTGAACTCGGCAGTCTTACCGGCCAGGTCGAGGTTCTGGTAATCCTCGGGGAAAGTCGGATTGATCACCCGCTCTTCACCCGCCTTGGCACCGACCAGGGCATCTTCGAAACCCGGGATCATGCGGCCGGATCCCAACACCAGCTGCGAGCCCTTGGCCGAGCCGCCGGCGAAGGCTTCGCCGTCGATCTTGCCGACGAAATCGATAGTCAGCTGATCGCCAGTCTCGGCAGCGCGCTCGACGGCCTCGAAGCGGGTGTTCTGCTTACGCAGGATATCCAACATGTTGTCCAGATCGGCCTCGGCCACTTCGGCCTGCAGGCGCTCGATGGCGATCGACTCCAGACCGCTCACCTGGAATTCAGGGAACACCTCGAAGGTGGCAACGTATTCCAGGTCCTTGCCCTTCTCGAAGGTCTTCGGCTCGACGGCCGGGGAACCTGCCGGATTGAGCTTCTGCTCGACCACGGCCTCATAGAAGGTCGCCTGAATCAGGTCACCCAGGGCTTCCTGGCGCGCAGAATCTTCGTAGCGTTGGCGAATGACGCTCATTGGCACCTTGCCGGGACGGAAACCGGGGACCTTGGCACGACGGGCAGTCTGCTGCAGACGCTTGTTGACTTCAGTCTCGATGCGCTCGACGGGAACGCCGACGGTCATGCGGCGCTCAAGAGCGGAAGTGTTTTCAACAGAAACTTGCATGGATATTCCTCGTTGCACAGACATAAGCCGGCCGTTTCCGACCCCGGATCAAGGGCAAGCATTCTAGAGGGTCGAATTACAGAAGTCACCCTAGATGCAGGCGGCAATCGGGAAGGGAGATAAAGATGGTGCGGACGGAGAGACTCGAACTCTCACACCTTGCGGCGCCAGAACCTAAATCTGGTGTGTCTACCAATTTCACCACGTCCGCGTGGTCAGACTTTAAAACAAAAACGCCAGGCTTTGGGCCTGGCGTTCTGGAATATGGGGTGGACGATGGGAATCGAACCCACGACACCAGGAGCCACAATCCTGTGCTCTACCAACTGAGCTACGCCCACCATATTGCATTTTGCTTGTGCCAAAGCTGCCAAATGGCACGCCCGGCAGGACTCGAACCTGCGACCATCCGCTTAGAAGGCGGATGCTCTATCCAGCTGAGCTACGGGCGCCTATCCATCTGCAAGCGCAGACTTAAAGCTTTCGGCTTCGGCAGGTATTTTGCAATCCCCGCGTTTGCCGTCTTACCCAGCGACTGGCTGTGCTCGACAAGCGGGGCGAATGTTATAGAGGCGCCGATAGCTCGTCAACAGGGAAAGTTAAAAAAATTCAGCGATATAAAGGAGTTACGCGAAAACCCTGGCGTGCGCCTTTGCCCCGGTGGCTCGCCATGCGAGAATGCGCGTCCTTTTTCAATCCTTTTCTATGGTTAACCAAGCGCAATGACCGCACAACTGATCGACGGCAAAGCGATCGCCGCCAGCCTCCGCCAGCAGATCGCCCAACGCGTCGCCGAACGATGCCAGCAAGGCCAGCGGGCGCCCGGCCTGGCGGTGATTCTGGTGGGCAACGATCCGGCCTCTCAGGTCTATGTCTCGCACAAGCGCAAGGACTGCGAAGAAGTCGGCTTCCTGTCCCAGGCCTACGACCTGCCTGACAACACCAGCCAAGCCGAGCTGATGGCCCTGATCGACCGGCTGAACGATGATCCAAGCATTGACGGCATTCTCGTGCAGTTGCCGCTGCCGGAACATCTGGATGCCTCGTTGCTGCTGGAGCGCATTCGCCCGGATAAGGATGTCGACGGCTTCCACCCCTACAACATCGGTCGTCTCGCGCAACGCATGCCCCTGCTCCGACCCTGCACGCCGAAAGGCATCATGACCCTGCTGCACAGCACCGGCGTCGACCTGTATGGGCTGCATGCCGTAGTGGTAGGGGCCTCGAACATCGTCGGCCGGCCGATGGCCATGGAACTGCTGCTGGCCGGCTGCACCGTCACCGTCACCCACCGCTTCACCAAGGATCTGGCCAGCCATGTCGGCAACGCCGACATCGTGGTGGTCGCTGCCGGCAAGCCGGGACTGGTCAAGGGCGAGTGGATCAAGCAAGGTGCCATCGTCATCGATGTCGGCATCAATCGCCAGGCCGATGGCAAACTGATCGGCGACGTGGAGTATGACGCCGCCCTACCCCGAGCCGGCTGGATCACCCCGGTGCCGGGCGGTGTCGGTCCGATGACCCGCGCCTGCCTGCTGGAAAACACCCTGCACGCGGCGGAACACCTGCACAAATAAGCACTGCATCGAATAAAAACGGCACCCGAGGGTGCCGTTTTTTATTACCTGCCCAAGCACTAGCTGCGCGCTTGTTCCCAGGACTTCAGCAGTTCGTCGTAGTTGATGGTCTCGCCCTTGGGCTTCTCGGTGGCCAGCTTGGCTTTCGGTGCCCCTGGCTGATCCAGCCAGTACTGCGGGTCACGCGGCTCGTTCAGCTTCGGCCCGCACTCGCCGAGCACTCCGGAACGCTCCAGACGCCCGAGCATGGTGTCCTGCGCCGCCGCCAAACCATCCAGCGCGTCCTGCGGCGACTTGTCGCCACTGGCCGCCTCGGCGATGAACTGCCACCACAACTGCGCCAGGCGCGGATAATCCGGCACGTTGGTACCGGTCGGCGTCCACTGCACCCGTGCCGGGCTGCGGTAGAACTCGACCAGCCCACCGAGCTTGGGCGCCGCCTCGGTCATGGCCTGGGAGTTGATGTCCGACTCGCGGATCGGCGTCAGCCCGACCAGAGTCTTCTTCAACGACACGGTCTTCGAGGTGACGAACTGCGCATACAGCCAGGCCGCCAGGCGCTGCTTCTCCGGGGTGGACTTGAGGAAGGTCCAGGAACCGGCGTCCTGGTAACCGAGCTTCATCCCCTCCTCCCAGTACGGTCCCTTGGGCGACGGGGCCATGCGCCACTTCGGCGTGCCGTCACCATTGACCACCGGCAGGCCCGGCTTGGTCATGTCCGCGGTGAAGGCGGTGTACCAGAAGATCTGCTGGGCGATGCTGCCCTGGGCCGGCACCGGACCGGACTCGGAGAAGGTCATGCCCTGGGCTTCCGGCGGCGCGTACTGGCGCATCCAGTCGACGTACTTGGTGGTGGCGTAGACCGCCGCCGGGCCGTTGGTGTCGCCGCCGCGCGCGACGCTGGAGCCGACCGGCCGGCAACCGTCGACCCGGATGCCCCACTCGTCCACCGGCAGGCCATTGGGCAGGCCCTTGTCGCCGCTGCCGGCCATGGAGAACCAGGCATCGGTGAAGCGCCAGCCCAGCGACGGGTCCTTCTTGCCGTAATCCATGTGGCCATAGACGCGCTGGCCGTCGATTTCCTTGACGTGCACCGAGAAGAACTCGGCGATGTCCTCGTAAGCCGACCAATTGACCGGCACGCCCAGCTCGTAGCCGTAGATTTCCTTGAACTTGGCCTGCAACTCCGGGCGTTCGAACCAGTCGGCGCGGAACCAGTAGAGGTTGGCGAACTGCTGGTCGGGCAACTGGTAGAGCTTGCCATCCGGCCCGGTGGTGAAGGAGATGCCGATGAAGTCCTGCAAGTCCAGGGTTGGCGAGGTAACGGCCTTGCCTTCATTGGCCATCATGTCGCTGATCACCACGGCCTTGCCATAGCGAAAATGCGTGCCGATCAGGTCCGAGTCGTTGATATAGCCGTCGTAGATGTTCTTGTCCGACTGCATCTGGGTCTGCAACTTCTCGACCACGTCGCCTTCCTGCATCAGGTCGTGCTTGAGCTTGATCCCGGTGATCTCGCTGAAGGCCCGCGCCAGCACCTTGGATTCGTACTCGTGGGTGGCGATGGTTTCCGAAGCGACACTGATGTTCATGCCGCGGAACGGCTCGGCCGCCTTGATGAACCATTTCAGCTCTTCAAGCTGCTGTTCGGGTGTCAGGGTCGAGGGGTTGAACTCATCGGCGATCCATTTCTTCGCGGCCTCCTCATAGGCATCCGCCCAGGCCGCGCCGCTCAGTCCAGTCAACGCCAGCAAGGCAGCCAACGCCATGCTATGTCGGGTTTTGTTGTTATTGTCGAACATAGAGACCTCCATCTCAGGGTTTAGGGCGAGGCGAATCGGCAAAGGCAGACGACACCGGACAGTGCCGGCCTCGAGAGCCGAAGGCAGGCCGATTCAGCCCCAACGCATCACTGCAAACAGCCACAACAAGGACAGCAGCGAGGCTATCCAGACACTCCAATCGGTAACCCCCACCACCAGCAGGTGCAGGTAGGCGCTACCGAGCAGGCCGATAAACAGCCGGTCGCCACGGGTGGTGTCGATCGGCAGGAAGCCCTTGCGCTCGGCACCGGGCGAATGCAGCTCCCACATCGTCATGCCGGCCAGCAGCAGGGCAATCGCAGCGAAAAACAGTGCGGTGGGCAGAGTCCAGGCCATCCAATCCATCGTTATTCCCCTTACACCCGGCCGAGGGCGAAGCCCTTGGCCACATGGTTGCGCACGAACCAGATCACCAGCATGCCCGGCAGGATGGTCAGCACCCCGGCGGCCGCCAGCACGCCCCAATCGATCCCCGACGCCGACACGGTGCGGGTCATCACCGCGACAATGGGCTTGGCCTCGACCGAAGTCAGGGTGCGCGCCAGCAGCAACTCGACCCAGGAGAACATGAAGCAGAAGAACGCGGTGACGCCGATACCCGAACCAATCAGCGGGATGAAGATCTTCACGAAGAATTTCGGGAAGCTATAGCCGTCGATGTAGGCGGTTTCGTCGATTTCCTTCGGCACCCCGGACATGAAGCCCTCGAGGATCCACACCGCCAGCGGCACGTTGAACAGGCAGTGGGCCAGGGCCACGGCGATATGGGTGTCGAACAGCCCGATCGAGGAATACAGCTGGAAGAACGGCAAGAGGAACACCGCCGGCGGCGCCATGCGGTTGGTCAGCAGCCAGAAGAACAGGTGCTTGTCGCCGAGGAAGCGATAGCGCGAGAAGGCGTAGGCCGCCGGCAGCGCCACGCTCAGGGAAATCAGCGTGTTCAGGCTGACGTAATACAGCGAGTTGAGGTAACCGCGGTACCAACTTGGATCGGTGAAGATCACCCGGTAGTTGTCCAGGGTGAAACCATGCGGCCACAGGCTCAGGCCGCCGAGAATCTCGGTATTGCTCTTGAACGACATGTTCAGCAGCCAGTAGATCGGCACCAGCAGGAACAGGATGTAGATCAGCAGCACCACGCGTTTACGCTTGCTCATGCTCGGCCTCAGCGGGTTTTGTCGTCGTGGGTCATGGCGGTGTAGAACAGCCAGGACACCAGCAGGATGATCAAGAAGTACACCAGCGAGAACGCCGCTGCCGGTCCCAGGTCGAACTGGCCGACCGCCATCTGGGTTAGGGTCTGACTGAGGAAGGTGGTGGCGTTGCCCGGGCCGCCACCGGTGAGCACGAAGGGCTCGGTGTAGATCATGAAACTGTCCATGAAGCGCAGCATCACCGCGATCAGCAGCACGCTCTTCAGCTTCGGCAGCTGGATGTGGCGGAACACCGCCCAGGCCGAGGCGCGGTCGATGCGCGCCGCCTGGTAGTAGACATCGGGAATCGCACGCAGCCCGGAGTAGCACAGCAGCGCCACCAGCGAAGTCCAGTGCCAGACATCCATCACCAGCACCGTGACCCAGGCATCGCGGGTATTGGAGGCATAGTTGTAGCTCACTCCCAGCTGGTTCAGGCTCCAGCCGAGCAGGCCGATGTCGGCGCGGCCGAAAATCTGCCAAATGGTGCCAACCACGTTCCACGGGATCAGCAGCGGGATGGCCATGACGATCAGGCACAGCGACGTCCAGCGGCCCTTGGTCGGCATGGTCAGGGCGATGGCGATACCCAGGGGAATCTCGATCAGCAGCACGCAGGCCGAATAGATGAACTGGCGCAGCAGCGAATCATGCAGGCGCGGGTCCTGCAGCACCTGCCGGTACCAGTCGACGCCGACGAAATAGCGGCTCGACTGGTCGAAGATGTCCTGCACCGAGTAATTGACCACCGTCATCATCGGCACGATGGCGCTGAAGGCCACCAGCAGGAACACCGGCAGCACCAGCCACCAGGCCTTGTTGTTGTGCACCTTGCTCATGGCGCCACCTCCGGCAGCACGGTCTCGATCAGGAAGTCGTCGGCATAGAGCATCAGCCACTGCGCCGGGAAACTGATGTAGGCCAGTTTCTGCGGCACGGCCTGGTCTTCCTGCAGGCGTGCCTTGAGCAGCTGCTCGCCCAGGCGCAGGGTTAGGATCTTGTAGGTGCCGAGGTCCTCGACGTGCGCTACCTCGCAGCACAGCGCGCCGTCATAGGGCCCGTCCCAGACATGCACGAACTCCGGGCGAATACCGGCCTGCAGGCGCTGGCCGGGCAGTTCGGCCAGATGCCGGTTGAGCGCATCGCCGAGCGGCAGCTGGATATCGCCGAAGCGCACGCCACCAACACAAGGCTCGACCTCGATCAGGTTCATCCCCGGGCTGCCGATGAAATAACCGACGAAGGTGTGGCTGGGCCGCTCGAACAGCTCGCGCGGGGTACCGAACTGGACGATCTGGCCGCCGTACATCACCGCGATCTTGTCGGCGAAGGTGGAAGCCTCCAACTGGTCGTGGGTGACATAGACCATGGTGATGTTGAACTGCTCGTGGATCTGCTTGAGCTTGCGCCGCAGCTTCCACTTCAGGTGCGGGTCGATCACCGTCAGCGGCTCGTCGAAGAGGATCGCCGAAACGTCGTCGCGCACCAGGCCGCGGCCCATGGAGACCTTCTGCTTCTCGTCGGCGGTCAGGTTGCGCGCCTTGCGGTGCAGCAGCGGGTGCAGGTCGAGCACCTCGGCGATCTCGTGCACCTTGCTGAGAATCCTGGCCTCGCCCATGCCCTGGTTGCGCAGCGGAAAGGCCAGGTTGTCGAACACCGTCATGGTGTCGTAGACCACCGGGAACTGGAAAACCTGGGCGATATTGCGCTGCTCCGGCGGCAACTGGTTGACCACCTTGGCGTCGAAGATCACCTGGCCCTCGGAGGGGCTGAGCAGCCCGGATATGATATTCAGCAGGGTCGACTTGCCACAGCCGGACGGGCCGAGCAGAGCGTAGGCGCCGCCCTGCTCCCAGACGTGGGTCATGGCGCGGATCGCGTAATCCTCGGGGCCGGACGGCTGGCTGCTGTAGCTGTGCGCCAGGTTCTGCAAGCGAATCTCGGCCATCAGGCACTCCTCACGAGGCGACGACTGGGCGCCTGGGCCAACTTGCCCCGGGTGTCGAAGACGAACAGCTTGTGGGTCGGGATATAGACGAGGATCGGCGTATCGACGTCGTACTCGTGCACGCCCGGTAGATGCAGGACCAGGGTGAAATGCTCGTTGCGCACGTGCAGGAAGGTTTCCGAACCGCTGATTTCCGCCAGATCGACGGTCACCGCCAGCTCCAGGTCGTCGTCGTTGGACGGCACCAGGCCGATATGGCTGGGCCGTACACCGAAGCGGTAGGCGCCCTCGCCCAGCCCACGCAGATCGGGATTGAGCGGGAAGTGCACGGCATCCTCGAAACTCACCTCGGTACCGCTGATCCCCCCGCTCATCAGATTGATCGGCGGTTCGGAGAACAGCTCGGCGGCCAGCACCTGCTGCGGGCGGTGATAGACCTCGGCGGTCTTGCCGCTCTGCACCACCCGCCCCTCGTGAAGGATGGTGGTGGTGCCGCCGAGGGCCAGCGCCTCATTCGGCTCGGTGGTGGCGTAGATGGCGATGGTACGGCGCGCCTGGAACAGCTCGCGCATTTCCTGGCGCAGCTCTTCGCGCAACTTGTAATCGAGGTTGACCAGCGGCTCGTCGAACAGCACCAGATCGGCATCCTTGACCAGCGCCCGGGCCATGGCGGTGCGCTGCTGCTGGCCGCCGGACAGCTCCAGCGGGTGGCGCCGCAGCAGATTCTCGATATGCAGCATGCGTGCGGTTTCCTGCACCTTGCGCTCGATCTCGGCCTGGGCGACACCGGCCTGGCGCAACGGCGAGGCGATGTTCTCGAACACCGTCATGGTCGGGTAGTTGATGAACTGCTGGTAGACCATCGACACGTTGCGCTTGCGCACCGGCACGCCGGTCACATCCGCGCCATTCATCAGGATGCGCCCGCTGGTCGGCCGATCCAGGCCCGCCAGCAGCCGCATCAAACTGGTCTTGCCGGCCAGCGTACGACCCAGCAGCACATTGAAGGATCCGGGTTCGAAGTTCAGGCAGGCATCGTCGATATACACCTGGTTATCGACGATGCGACTGACATGCTCGAGGGTTAGCGACATGGCGTGCCCTTGTTCTTGTTATGTCCTACGGCGCAAAACCGCTTTGCTCTGCCATAGCGACTTTTGTGCCACCTTCCATTGCCGTTCTAAAAGCCAGCCAAGCCATTGATTTTAAAAAGACAAACAATCGGTTAGGCAGGTCGCGGGGTGAACAGCTGCACAGTTGTTCAGTGTTCAAACTGAACAACTGCACACTTCTGCCGTTGACAATGAACAGCCCTGAACAACACTCTGTCGGTTGCAAAATGGCGCCGGACAGCGAGCCGACGACCGACAAAACAAAAACAACAAGCATGCAGGCGAGCGGAACAGCCTATGACGGAAGCTGCCCAGGCGCTTTCCCACGAGACCATCATCCAGGACTCCTGGACGCGCTGCCGCGGGTTCGGCCTGACCCACGTCAGCGCGCCGACCTTCGACCGCCCGCCCGCGGGTGAAGTCTCGGCCCTGCTGGAAAACCAGCACTTCCTGGTGCAGACCACCCACCAGGAAGTCCTGCCCTACTACGAAAATATCCTGGCCAACTCCAACTGCCTGATCATGCTGGCCGACAGCCAAGGCCAGCTGCTGCAGTCCTGGGGCGACCGGCGCTTTATCGAGCCGGCCCATACGCCCGGCTTCGTCGCCGGCGCCAGCTGGCTGGAGCGCTACACCGGGACCAATGCCATCGGCACCGCGCTGACCTGCGCCCAGGCCGTGCACATCCAGCACGACGAGCACTTCCTCAAGGCCAACCGCTTCATGGCCGGCTCCGCCTCGCCGATCTTCGATGCCCAGCGGCAGATGATCGGCGTGCTGGACGTTTCCAGCGACAGCTACCTGCCGCCCTCGCACACCCTGGGCATGGTCAAGATGATGAGCCAGTCGGTGGAGAACCGGCTGATCCTCAACCTGTTCCAGGGCAGCTACTTCCAGCTGATCTTCAACACCGGGCTGAACAACCTCGACAGCCAGTGGGCCGGCCTGCTGATCTTCGACGAGACCGGCCTGGTGGTCTCGGCCAACCGCCGCGCCGATACCCTGCTGGGCATCAGCCTGTCGCGGGTGACGGTCGAGAGCCTGTTCGGCGTGCCGCTGCTGCAACTGCTCAACCAGCCCGAAGGCCTGCCGTTCGCCCTGCGTGCCGCAGGCCGTTACCGCTTCCATGGTTTGCTCAAACGGCCGCAGCAGGCCCCGGCGATCCGGGCCCGGGACTTCCGCCCCTCCCCAGCCCGCGATGCAGGCCGCAACAAGGGCTTTACCCTGGCGTCGATCAACCTCGGCGACCCACGCGTAGACAAGGCCGTGCGCCAGGCCGAGCGCCTGCTGGAAAAAGACATTCCGATCCTGGTGCATGGCGAAACCGGCGTCGGCAAGGAGGTGTTCGTCAAGGCCCTGCACCACGCCAGTTCGCGCGCCGGCCAGGCGCTGGTCGCGGTCAACTGCGCGGCCATCCCCGCCGAATTGGTGGAGTCCGAGCTGTTTGGCTACGAGAAAGGCGCCTTCACCGGCGCCAACCAGAAAGGCAGCATCGGCCTGATCCGCAAGGCGCATAAAGGCACGCTGTTTCTCGACGAAGTCGGCGACATGCCGCTGCGCGTGCAGGCTCGCCTACTGCGGGTATTGCAGGAGCGATGCGTGCAGCCGCTGGGTAGCAGCGAGCTGTACCCGGTGGACATCCGCCTGATCTCCGCCACCAACCGCCCGCTGCGTCAGGACGTCGACAGCGGCCTGTTCCGTCAGGATCTCTACTACCGCATCAGCGGCCTCAACCTGGAACTGCCGCCGCTGCGCGAACGCAGCGACAAGGCGGCCATGTTCCAGCGCGTCTGGGACTATCACCGCGAAGCGCAGCAAGGCGCCGGCCTCAGCCATGAGGTGCTGGCGCTGTTCCAGCGCCACCCCTGGCCGGGGAACCTGCGGCAACTCAGCAGCGTACTGCAGATCGCCCTGGCCATGGCCGACGACCAGCCAATCCGCCCGGAGCATCTGCCGGATGACTTCTTTGCCGATCTGCGGGAGCCGGCCGGCGCAACCGAAGCCCCTCAACTGGCAGCGACACCAGCTACCGGCGATGATCTGGCCAGCCTGTTCCAGGCCTGCGGCGGGAATATTTCGCACCTGGCGCGCAGCCTGGGGGTGAGTCGCAACACGCTGTACAAGCGGCTGCGCGAGCAGGGGTTGAAGGTATAGGCAGCCGCGCCGACAAGCGCTGAGCAAGTCATCGGTACACCGCTGTCCCGGCACTCGGCTGGAGGTGGCAGTCGGCTCGTTCAGGCTGTCGAGGCAGGCCGTTCGAGCGTCCTGACCAGGTTACGCCCCTGGTTCTTGGCGCAATAGAGACCCTGGTCGGCCAGTTCGATCAGCAACTGGGAGGATTCGCCCTGCTTGGGCGTCAGGGTTGCGCCACCAATACTCAGCGTCACGATGGAGCCGCGGCTGGGGAAGTTGTGCGCTATCCGCCGGGCCAGCATGGCTTCGCGGATCTTATCGGCCACCACCCTTGCTCCGGCAGCCGAAGTGCCAGGGAGCAAGATGACGAACTCATCGCCGCCGTAGCGCGCCGCCATGTCGGCAGGCCGGGTACAGTTCTCGCGCATGGAGACGGCGACCTGGCGCAACAGCTCGTCGCCGGCCAGATGCCCCAGATCGTCGTTGTAGCTCTTGAAGTAATCGACATCGATGAACAACAGCGACATCTGGGTCTGGTCGCGCTGGGCACGCAGCCACTCCATGGCGAGGTATTCGTCGAAGTGCCGGCGGTTCGACAGGCCGGTCAGACCATCGGCGTTCATCAGACGCTGCAGCACCAGGTTGGTATCCAGCAGGCGCTGCTGGCTCTCGCGCAGGGCGCGGTAGGCCTCGTCGCGCTGCAACAGGGTCAGGTAGGAGCGCGAGTGGTAGCGGATCCGCGCAACCAGTTCGATGGCGTCCGGCAGCTTGACCAGGTAATCGTTGGCCCCGGCGGCAAATGCGGCGCTCTTTATCGCGGGGTCGTCCTTGGTGGACAGGACGATGATCGGAATGTCGCGGGTCACCGGGTCGGCGCGGTAGTCGCGCACCAGCGTCAGGCCATCCACCCCGGGCATGACCAGGTCCTGGAGGATCACCGTGGGCCTGATCTGGGCGGCCTGGGCGATGGCCTCGTGGGGGTCGGCGCAGAAGTGGAAATCGATGTTGTCCTGATCGGCCAGGTTGCGCCGCACCGCCTCGCCGATCATCGCCTGGTCATCGACTAGCAGCACCATCACGGCGTTCTCATCGACCGTCAGAACCGATCTGTCGCGTGGATCGTTCACATTAGGCTCCCTGGCCGCCGTCGACAGTGACGGCCGTTTCCATACTCAGGCAAAAAACTCCAGTAACCGCGGCGCAATCTCCCGCAAGGGCCGGATCTCGACGGCGGCGCCAAGCCCTGCCGCCGCCTTCGGCATGCCATAGACGGCGCTGCTCTGCTGGTCCTGCGCGATGGTCAGAAACCCCCGCTCGCGCATCTGTTTTAGCCCCTTGGCGCCGTCGCGGCCCATGCCGGTCAGCAGCACGCCCACCGCCTCGCCGCGCCAGTGCTTGGCCACGCTCTCGAAAAACAGATCGATGGACGGACGGTATATAGAGTAGTCACTGGGCTCGGCCGTGTAGGCCAGATGGCCATTCTTCAGCAGACGGATGTGGTGGTTGGTTCCCGCCAGCAGGGCCGCCCCCACCTGCGGGGGCTCGCCATCGCAGGCCAGGCGCACCGGCAGCCCGGACTCCCGGGCCAGCCAATCGGCCATGCCGGCGGCAAACACCTGGTCGACGTGCTGGACCAGCACGATGGCCACCGGAAACCCTGCCGGAATACCGCGCAGCAGCTCGGCCAGGGCCGCCGGACCACCGGCCGAGGCGCCAATCGCCACCAGGCGTTGCGCTCCTGCGTCGGCGCGAGGCGCCGCGGCGGGACTCGCCGGCTTCTCGCGATGCCCCATCAGCCAGCCGATATTCTGGATCTTGCGCAGCAGCGGTGCGGCGGCCTCGGCCGCGCTGCCCGTGCCCAGGGCCGGGGTATTGACCACGTCCAGCGCGCCATGGCCCATGGCCTCGAATACCCGGCGCATGTTCTGTTCGCTGTCGACGGTTACCAGCAGGATCGCACATGGCGTCTGCGCCATGATCCGCCGGGTCGCCTCGACACCGTCCATCACCGGCATCAGCAGGTCCATCAACAGCAGGTCGGGCGTCTGTGTCGCGCAGCGGCGGACCGCCTCGGCGCCGTCGCCGGCGACCCAGACGATCTCATGCTGGGGCGCGAAGGCCAGCGCGCGGCGTAGCGTCTCCACCGCCAGCGGCATGTCGTTGACGATGGCGATCTTCATGGTGGCTCGCCGATCAGCATCGCCACTGCGTCGAGCAGCGCTTCGTCATGGAAACTGGCCTTGGCCAGGTAGTAATCGGCGCCGGCCTCCAGGCCGCGGCGACGATCCTCCTCGCGATCCTTGTAAGACACCACCATCACCGGCAGCGACTGCAGCCGGTGGTCGCGGCGCAGCAGGGTCACCAGTTCGATGCCGTCCATGCGCGGCATGTCGATGTCGGTGATCAGCAGGTCGAAATGCTCGGCGCGCAGCGCGTTCCAGCCGTCCATGCCGTCCACCGCGACCGCCACCTGGTAGCCGCGATTGAGCAGCAGCTTGCGCTGCAGCTCGCGCACGGTGAGCGAATCGTCGACCACCAGCACCCGTTTGCGCGCCGCGCCGGGGACCTGCCCGCCGCGGTCGATGCGCTCGAGCCGGCCGCTGCTGAGCAGCTTCTCCAGCGCGCGCTGCAGGTCCTCGACGTCCAGGATCAGCACCGGCGAGCCGTCATCGAGCACCGCGCCGGCGGCCACGCTCTGCAGCTTGCCCAGGCGCGGGTCGAGCGGCAGGACCACCAGGGTACGCTCGCCGATGAAGCGCTCGACGGCAATCCCGTAGAGCGCCTCCCGCGCGCCGAGCAGCACCACCGGGATGGCGGCCTCTGGCGCCCGCCCCGACGGGCGCTGGAGCAACTGACTGGCTGCCACCAGGCCGACCGGGCGGCCGTCATGGGTGAAATGCTGGCGCCCTTCCAACTGCTCGATCGCAGCCGGCTCCAGCTCGCACATCCGCTCGATGTGCGCCAAGGGGAAGGCATAGGCCTCGCCGCCAATCTCCACCACCAGGCTGCGCACCACCGAGAGGGTCAGCGGCACCTCGAGCAGGAAGCGCGCGCCTCGCCCGCGCACCTGCTGCAGCTGAATGCCGCCGCGCAACTGGCGCAGCATGTGCTGCACCGCATCCAGCCCGACCCCACGTCCGGACAGCTCGGTGACCTGCTCGCGCAGGCTGAAACCGGGCAGGAACAGGAAGCTCAGCAACTCCGCCTCGCTCAATTGCGCAGTGGTCTCCTCGCTGGCCAGCTGGCGCTGGACGATCGCCGCGCGCAAGCGTGGCAGGTCCACCCCGGCGCCGTCGTCGGCGATTTCCAGGAGCAGGGAGCCGGCCTGCTGGCGCGCCCTGATGCTGATCACGCCCTCGGCCGGCTTGCCCGCCGCCAGGCGCGCGGCGGGCGCCTCGATGCCGTGGTCGAGGGCATTGCGCAGCAGGTGCACCAGCGGCGCCTCGAGCCGCTCCAGCACATCGCGGTCGACCTGGGTCTTGTCCCCCTCGATCTGCAGGCGCACCTGCTTGTCCAGGGAGCGGGCGAGGTCGCGGACCATCCGTGCCTGGCCGACCAGCACGTCGGCCAGCGGTCGCATGCGGCACGCCAGGGCGGTGTCGTAAAGCTGCTGGGCACGCTGCGCGGCGTGCCAGGCGAATTCGTCCAGTTCGCCGGCCTGCAGCTCGAACAACTGCCGGCACTCGCCGAACAGGCGCCGGGCATCGGCCAAGGGCTCCTGCGCCGACGCCTCGGCGGCGGCGCCCGACAAGGCCTGCTGGATGCCTTCGAGAGCCCGGCCGAGCTGCATGTGCAGGCGCTTGCCGCGTTGCAGGGCGAGCAGTTGCGGCTTCAGCCGCTGCGCCTCGACCAGCGCCTTGCTGGACAGATCGAGCAAGCGGTCGAGGCGCTCGGCGGTGACCCGCAGGACCCGCTCGCCGCCCTCCAGCAGGTGGCCGTCGCTGCGTTGTGGCTCCGCCTCGTTGACCAGCGGTGTTTCTGGCTGCGCTGGCGCCACGGCCTGGCCGACTGCTGCTGGTGCAGCATCGGCCTGCCCCTGCAGGCGCGCGACCAGGGCATCGATCTCCACCGCGTCGACCGCCGTGTCCGGCGTGGCGATGCGCAGCAGCAGGTCACTGCCGAGCAACAGCGCATCGATATGCTCGGGGCGCAACTGCAGCCGCCCCGCCTGGGCGCCGACCAGGCAGTCCTCCATGACGTGGGCCACGCGCACGCCCGCCTCGACTCCGACGATCCGCGCCGCGCCCTTCAGCGAATGGGCCGCGCGCATGCACGCCTCCAACTGATCGGCCTGGGTCGGGTTACGTTCGAGCAACAGCAGCCCGGCGCCGAGCACCTGGGTCTGCGCCTCGGCCTCCAGGTGGAACAGCTCCAGCAGCGAGGCGTCGCGCATCTGCTCCGGGGTCATGCCAGGCTCCGTATCATGGTTTGCAGCAACTGCTCCTCGTCCAGCAGGCGCAGGCTGCGGCCGCGCCACTGCAGTACGCCGCGGCTGCACTTGGCGGCGTCCAACGCACTGCTTTGCTCGGCTGCGACGAGCAGCCCGCGGTCGAATTCGTGGATGCCGTCCACCTCATTCACCGGCGCCAGCAGCTTGCCGCCCGGCGCGTCGAGAACCAGCATGCGCGGCGCCGCGCGCCCACCCGACGGCGCCGCCGGCACGCCGATGGCATCCAGACCGAGCAGCTCGACCAGTGACAGGCAGGCCACCAGCGCACCGCGCACATTGGCGACCCCGAGCAGGACGCGGCCACGCGGGTGCGGCAACGCATGCACCGGTGCCAGCGGCGCCACCTCCACCAGGATGCGGGTCGCCAGGGCCAGCCACTCCTCGCCGAGGCGGAACACCAGCAACGAGCGCGTCGCCTCCGTCGCCGCCGGCGCCAGCACCGTATCCGTTTCATCGCGGTGCAGGGCGTAACGATCGAGCAGGCGGATGGCCGCCGCGGCGTAGACCGGGCAGTTGCGGCAGTGCACATGCTCGAGCAGCCTCGCGCAGGACTTGTCGCCACGTACGCCGATGCGGTTCCAGCAGTCGTCGAGCGGCTGCGCATCATTGACCAGCGTGGTCGCCGCGTTCGACTCAGGCATCCTTGTCCACTCCCTTGGCGGCGCGCGCCTGCAAGCGCCGGGCCGCGGCCAGATCGCCCTGGGCGACCAGCAAGGCGGCCAGATGGCTCAGGGCCTCGCGGTGCTGCGGCTGCAAGTACAACGCCTTGCGGTAGAAGCCCTGGGCGGTATCCGGCTTGCCGCCGGCATCGCTCAGCAGCCCCAGCCAATAGAACGCCTCGGCGCTCGGCCCGTGTTCGGCGAGCAAGCGCTCGCAGCCCTGCCGTGCCTCGGCGAGGCAACCCTGATCAGCCAGGCTGGCGATGGCCTGCAACTGCACCGCCGCGCCCTCCTCGGGCGGCATGGGAGGCTGGGCCGTGGCCGGCCGTGAACCATGGTTCACGGCCAGGCGGGCGCGCCCGTCGGCACTGCGCGCCGGCGCCGCGGGCGGCAGGTGCAGCACTTTGCGCGGCGGCGGACGTGTTGTCCGCTCGGCTGGCGGCGCAGGTGCGGTTTGGTCGGGGTAGCGAAAGGCGAACGACTGGGGGATGCCGAGCGGCTGCAGGCCCAGGCGCGACGCCAGACTGGCCTCCGCCGGGCCGATAAAGATCACCCCGTCCTCGCGGGTCAGGCGCTTGAGCCCGGCGAGCACGCTTTCCTGAGTGGCTTGATCGAAATAGATCAGCAGGTTGCGGCACAGCACCAGGTCATAGGGCGGTTGATCGGCGAGCAGCGCCGGATCGAGCAGGTTGCCGCACTGAAAGCGCACCTGCTGACGAACCGCCTCGTCGAGCGCATAGCCGTCCGCAACCACGGAAAAATACCGCTCACGAAAATCCAGCGGCGCGCCGCGGAAAGAGTTCTTGCCATACACCGCCTGCTGCGCGCGCTCGATCAGGCGCGAACTGACATCCAGCGCATCGACACGGAACAGCGGCGCGGCAATTCCGGCATCGAGCAGCGCCATGGCGATCGAATAGGGCTCCTCGCCGGTCGCGCAGGGCAGGCTGAGGATGCGCAGCGGACGGCTGCCGGCCAGGCTCGCCAGGCGCTCGCCGGCCAGTCGGGTCAGGGTGTCGAAGGACTCCGGATAGCGGAAGAACCAGGTCTCCGGAACTATCACCGCCTCGATCAGCGCCTGGCGCTCCTGGCTCGAGTGCTGCAGCAGCACCCAGTACTCATCAGCGTCGACAGCGCAGGCGCTGGTGATGCGCTGGCGCACGGCGCGCTCGACCACCGAAACGCCGACCGAGCCGACATCCAGGCCGATGCGCGCCTTGAGGAAATCGACGAAACGCGTATCGACGCTCATGCCGGTGCCCCTGGCGCGCTCGCCACAGCCGGGAACAGCAGGGCCTGTGCCTCGGCGGGCAGCAGGTCCTGCACCCGCACCCACTGCACGAGGCCTTGCGGCCCCTGGTATACCGGGCCGAGATAGGGCGCGTCCTGGTTGTCCAGGCCATAGTCGCTGAACTCGCTCGGCGCGCAGCGCAGGGTTTCGCTGGCCTGTTCGACGATCAGGCCGAGCAGCTGTGCCGGCCCCGCGCCGCCACGGCGGTAGTGAACCAGGACTATGCGCGTGCTGGTGCGCTGCGCCGCCGGCTGGCCGGCCAGCAGCGTGCCCAGATCGAGCACCGGCACCAGGCTGCCGCGATGGCTGAAGATCCCGGCCACCCAGGCAGGTGCCTGGGCAATCGGCTGCAAGCGCCGCAGCGCCAGTACCTCGGCCACCTCGCCAGCCTCCAGCCCGTAGCGCGCCCCGCCGCAGCTGAACAGCAGGAACAGCGAGCTCGTCTGGGACGGGGCGCCGAAGCGCCCGCTCTGTGCTGCAAACACTGCGCGACTCCCTGTTTCAGGCCTGGAAGCGGGAAACCCCGCTGCGCAGGCCATTGGCCACCTGGCTCAGTTCGTCGATGGCGCTGCTGGTCTGGCGCAGCGACTCCACGGTCTGCCCGGTGGCCTCGGCCAGTTGCGCCAGCGCCTGGTTGATCTGCTCGGCGCCGCTGGCCTGAGCCTGCATGCCCTCGTTGACCATCGACAGCCGCGGCGCCAGGGCCTGGGTCTGCTGGATGATCTGCGTCAGTTGCTCACCCACCTGCTGCACCTCGGCCATGCCGCGGCGCACCTCTTCGGAGAACTTGTCCATGCCCATGACCCCGGCCGACACCGCGGACTGGATCTCGCGCACCATCTGCTCGATGTCGTAGGTGGCCACCGCGGTCTGGTCGGCCAGGCGGCGCACTTCGCTGGCCACCACGGCGAAGCCGCGGCCGTATTCCCCGGCCTTTTCGGCCTCGATGGCGGCATTCAGCGAGAGCAGGTTGGTCTGGTCGGCCACCTTGACGATGGTGGTGACCACCTGGGTGATATTGCCGGCCTTCTCGTTGAGGGTTGCCAGCTTGGCGTTGATCAGCTCGGCGGCGCCGATTACCTGGTGCATGGTGTCCTCCATGCGGGTCAGCCCGAGCTGCCCGGAGTCCGCCAGGACCGCGGCCTGCTCCGCGGCGGACGACACCTCGTCCATGGTCCGTAGCAGATCGCGCGAGGTGGCGACTATCTCCCGCGAGGTGGCGCCAATCTCGGTGGTAGTGGCCGCCGTCTCGGTGGCGGTGGCCTGCTGCTGCTTGGAGGTGGCGGCGATTTCGGTGACCGAGGTGGTGACGGCAATCGACGAGCGCTGCGACTGCGCCACCAGCTCGGTCAGCGCCACGGCCATGGCGTTGAAGCCGCTCTCGATCACGCCGAACTCGTCCCGACGCTCCACCAGGCGCGTATTGAGGTTGCCCTCGCGCATCGACTCGAGCGCCTCGCGGATGCGTTGCATCGGCTGCAGGATGGCGCGCATCAACAGCCAGCCGCAGATCGCCGCGGCCAGCACCGCGAGCAGCAGCGACAGCAGCATGCTGCTTTCGACCCGGGCCACCGCCACGGCGACGCTCTCGGTCATGCGGTCGGCCGACTCGTGGTTCAGCTCCACCAACCTGTCCAGCAGCTCGCGGCCGTGCTCCCAGTCCGGCAGCAGCTTGTCCTCGAGCACCTGGCGCGCCTGCGCCTGGTTGCCCTGCGCATGCTGCGCCAGCAGCGCGGCAGTGATCTCGTCGAACTCACGCATATGCGCCTGGAGTTCGGCGAAGGCCGCGCGATCGTCCGCCCGGAACAGGCTCTTCTCGTACAGCCCGAACAGTTCGTCCAGGCGCTCCCCATGGCTGTCCAGTTGGCGCAGCAGCGCCTGGCCGTCGCCCTGCTGCTGCGCGACCAGCCGCTGGATCAACAGGATGCTCTCGAACGTCTCGCTACGGATCAGGTCGCTGTAATACAGGCCCGGCAAGGGGTCGGCCTGCAGCTCCCGCTGCCGTTGCTCGATAGACAGCAGCTGCGCGTAGGTGATGGCGACCATCACCAGCATGATGGCGATGATCAGGGTGAAACTGGCGAGAAGGCGACGGCGAAGGGTCCAGTTCTTCAAGTTCTTGCTCCCGAGGCTGACCGTTGCGGATGGCCCTGTTCAGGTATAGCAGCAAACTGCCGAACCCGACGCCGGGGACGCTGGCTGCCCGGAGCACTCACCTCCCTGCTGGCGCCGGTCGGTCTGCGCCTGCTCCTTCCAGCGTGCCGCGAGACCGGCAGCGGCCTGCTGCGCAAGCGGCTGGTGTAGCGGCGCGGGCGAACATGCCAGCCGGGGGGAGCTTGCGCCAATCTCCTTCGAAGAGAATCTTGCAGGCCACGCACTTGGCGCTTTCGTCGATCAGGCAGGCGCCGGTGCATTTCGATGAACGCAGGCCGCGCCTGACTGGCAGCAAGACCCGGCGAGCCAGTACTCGCACCGCCGAGCGGTCATCGCGGTCGTACTTCTGCGTCCTATAGTGATACGGATGGCATCAATGTTCAGTCGATACCATCTGGAGGCTAACGTGAAATTATCTATCCGAATTCTCATCGCTGCCGGCGGCCTCGTTGCCGCTGCCTCGATACCGCTGGTCCAGGCCGATAGCGGTTCCGATCGGTTCGATGCCGAGGTTGCCCAGGTGCAGCATCGCATCGCTGCGCGCAACCAGCTCGACGATGACCTGGTCCTGTCAGAGGTGGCGTTGGGCTACGCTGTTCCGGAATCGCTTCACCCGCAGAGCAAGACCATGCTGGCGCGCTCGGATGACAACGCTTTCGACACGGTATTGAAACACCTGCAAGGCACGATGGAGATGTATGCAGGGGTCGATTAGGCGCATTGATTGCCAGGTCACTTCGCTTCCTGGAAATGCAAAAGGCTATGTGCCAAGTGAAGGTTGCGCCGGGCTACGAGCCTTTGGAGGAGCGGGCCATGCCCGCGAAGCTATTTGCATTGCCATTTCGCGGGCATGGCCCGCTCCTACAGGTTCTGCGCTTTTCAACGGCCCTTTCTGCAACAGCTAACTCAGACATAGCCAATGAAAAAGGCCGCATTGCGGCCTTTTTCCGTTCAGCCGCGGTCTAGTCAGCCAGGCGCCAGGTGGTACCGCCCTTACCGTCTTCCAGCACCACGCCCATGGCGCTGAGCTGGTCGCGGATGCGGTCGGATTCGGCCCAGTTCTTCTCGGCGCGGGCCTGCAGGCGCGCGGCAATCAGGCCGTCGACCTCGGCAGCGTCGAGCCTGTCTGCGGCACCGGCCTTGAGGAAGGCGTCGGGCTCGAGTTGCAGCACGCCGAGCACTCCGGCCAACTCCTTCAAGCGCGCGGCCAGGCCGGCAGCCGCCGGCACATCGCTGTCGCGCAGACGGTTGATCTCGCGGGCCAGTTCGAACAGTACGGCGCAGGCTTCCGGGGTGTTGAAGTCGTCGTCCATGGCCGCGCCGAAGCGCTCGACAAAAGCTTCGCCGCCGACGGCCGCCGCGTCGGGCAGGCCCTTGAGCGCATTGTAGAACCGCTCCAGCGCCCCCTTGGCCTCCTTGAGGCTGTCTTCGGAGTAGTTGATCGGGCTGCGGTAGTGGCTGGACACCAGCAGGTAGCGCACCACTTCCGGGTGGTACTTTTCCAGCACCTCGCGGATGGTGAAGAAGTTGCCCAGCGACTTGGACATCTTCTCGCCGTCCACCCGCACTGCACCGGCGTGCATCCAGGCGTTGGCGTAGAGCTTGCCGGAGGCCGCCTCGCTCTGCGCGATCTCGTTCTCGTGGTGCGGGAACACCAGGTCCGGGCCGCCGCCATGGATGTCGAAGGTCTCGCCCAGGCAGCAGGTGGACATCACCGAGCATTCGATATGCCAGCCTGGCCGGCCCGCGCCCCAGGGCGACTGCCAGCTCGGCTCGCCGGGTTTGGCGCCCTTCCACAGGACGAAGTCCAGCGGGTCTTCCTTGGCCTCGTCGACCTCGATGCGCGCGCCGATCTTCAGGTCTTCGATCTTCTTGCGCGACAGCTTGCCGTAGCCAACGAACTTGCCGACCCGGTAGTAGACATCGCCGTTGCCCGGAGCGTAGGCGAAGCCCTTGTCGATCAGGGTCTGGATCATCCGGTGCATGCCGGCGATGTGCTCGGTGGCGCGCGGCTCGAGGTCCGGGCGCAGGACCGACAAGCGCGCCTCGTCTTCGTGCATGGCGGCGATCATGCGCTCGACCAGGGCCTCGAACGGCTCGCCGTTATCAAAGGCGCGCCTGATGATCTTGTCGTCGATATCGGTGATGTTGCGCACATAGGTCACCTCATAGCCGCGCTGGCGCAGCCAGCGGGTGACCACGTCGAAGGCCACCATCACCCGCGCATGGCCAATGTGACAGAAGTCGTAGACCGTCATGCCGCACACGTACAGGCGCACCTGGTTATCGAGCAGCGGCTGGAAGGGCGCTTTGACCTTGCTCAGGGTGTTGTAGATGCTAAGCGCCATTTACTGCCCCCAGGAATCGCGCAGGGTCACGGTGCGGTTGAACACCGGCGCGCCCGGCTGGCTGTCCTTGAGGTCGGCGCAGAAGTAGCCTTCGCGCTCGAATTGGAAGCGCTCTTCCGGCTGCGCCTGGGCCAGCGACGGCTCGGCGCGGCAGCCCTTGAGCACCACCAGCGAATCCGGGTTGATGTTGTCGAGGAAGCTCGCGCCCTCCTCGGCCTTCTCCGGATTGGCCGAGCGGAACAGGCGGTCGTACAGGCGCACTTCGCATTCGATACTGGCGGCGGCCGGCACCCAGTGGATCACACCCTTGACCTTGCGCCCTTCCGGGTTCTTGCCCAGGGTGTTTTCGTCGTAGGAGCAGCGCAGCTCGACGATATTGCCTTGCTCGTCCTTGACGGCCTCGTCGGCGCGGATCACGTAGCTGCCGCGCAGACGGGCCTCGCCACCAGGGACCAGACGCTTGAAGCCGGCGGGCGGGGTTTCCTCGAAGTCGCCGGCGTCGATGTAGATCTCGCGGGCGAAGGGCAGCTGGCGCACGCCCATGTCCTGCTTGGGATGGCGCGGCAGTTCGAGGCTCTCCACCTGGCCTTCGGGGTAGTTGGTGATCACCACCTTCAAGGGCTTCAACACGCACATGGCGCGCGAGGCGTTGGCGTCCAGATCTTCGCGGATGGCGAACTCGAGCATGCCGATATCCACCACGCCACCGGCGCGGTTGACCCCGACCATGTCGCAGAAGGTGCGGATCGACGCCGGCGTGTAGCCGCGGCGGCGATAGCCGGACAGGGTCGACATGCGCGGGTCGTCCCAACCCTGCACGTGGCCTTCATCGACCAGCTGCTTGAGCTTGCGCTTGCTGGTGATGGTGTAGTTCAGGTTGAGGCGGGCGAATTCGTACTGGCGCGGCTTGGCCGGCACCGGCAGGTTGTCGAGGAACCACTCGTACAGCGGCCGGTGATCCTCGAACTCCAGGGTGCAGATCGAGTGGGTGATGCCCTCGATGGCGTCCGACTGGCCGTGGGTGAAGTCGTAGCTGGGGTAGATGCACCACTTGTCGCCGGTCTGGTGGTGATGGGCATGGCGGATGCGGTAGAGGATCGGGTCGCGCAGGTTCATGTTCGGCGAGGCCATGTCGATCTTGGCGCGCAGGGCACGGGCGCCATCGGCGAATTCGCCGGCCTTCATGCGGGCGAACAGGTCGAGGTTTTCCTCGACACCGCGCTCGCGGAACGGGCTGTTCCGCCCCGGCTCGGTCAGGTTGCCGCGGTATTCGCGCGCCTCGTCCGGCGACAGGTCGCAAACATAGGCCTTGCCGGTCTCGATCAGTTGCACGGCCCAGTCGTGCAACTGGTCGAAGTAATCGGAGGCGTAGTGCGCCTCGCCGGCCCACTGGAAGCCCAGCCACTGCACGTCGCTCTTGATCGCGTCGATGTATTCCTGGTCTTCCTTGGCCGGGTTGGTGTCGTCGAAGCGCAGATTGCACTCGCCGCCGAACTCCTTGGCCAGGCCGAAGTTCAGGCAGATCGACTTGGCGTGGCCTATGTGCAGGTAGCCGTTGGGCTCCGGCGGGAAACGAGTGATGATCTTCGCGTGCTTGCCGGACTCCAGGTCGGCCTGGACGATGGGGCGAAGAAAGTTCGAAGCGGCGACAGTCTCTGGCTTGCTCATGGGGTCCTTAACGAGTGCAGGGCGCGGCTCAGAGCCTGTTCACAATCGCGCGAGCTAGAGTTAGCCAACGCGCAGCAGATTGTCGACAGGCTCTCAGGGTAGGCCGACTTATACAAAGCGCTTATCATAGCCGAAGCTGTCAACCCCCTGACAGGCCCATGAGTCCGTTCGGTATCTGCTGCGCATCGCTAACGCGGCGTAAACAAAGGATATTGAGCGGGCCGCGGGATTTCTCGACAGAGCGATTACCTACATGATCAAGCTGCACACCAATCACGGCGTCATCACCCTGAACCTGTTCGAAGACAAAGCCCCGGAAACCGTGGCCAACTTCAAGGAATATGTGAAAGCCGGCCATTACGACAACACGGTTTTCCACCGGGTGATCAGCAACTTCATGATCCAGGGTGGCGGTTTCGAGCCGGGCATGAAGCAGAAAGCCACCCGCGCGCCAATCAAGAACGAAGCCAACAACGGCGTTTCCAACAAGATCGGCACCGTCGCCATGGCCCGGACCATGGAGCCGCACTCGGCCTCCGCGCAGTTCTTCATCAACGTCGCCGACAACACCTTCCTCGACCACAGCGCACCCACCGTGCAGGGCTGGGGCTACGCGGTGTTCGGCGAAGTGGTCGAGGGCATGGACGTGGTCGAGAAGATCAAGGGCGTTGCCACCACCATGAAATCCGGGCACCAGGACGTGCCGGTCGACGACGTGATCATCGAGAAGGCCGAGATCGTCGAGTGATCCTGCTGATCTCCGACCTGCATCTCGAAGAGGAGCGCCCGGACATCAGCCGGGCGTTTCTGCATTTCCTGCGGACCCGCGCGCACCAGGCCGAGGCGCTGTATATCCTCGGCGACTTCTTCGAAGTGTGGATCGGCGACGATGCCATCAGCCCGTTCCAGCGCTCGATCGCCCAGGCCCTGCGCCAGCTGAGCGACTGCGGCACGCGCATCTACCTGATGCATGGCAATCGCGACTTCCTGCTCGGCAAGGCGTTCTGCCGCGCGGCCGGCTGCACCCTGCTGCCCGACCCCAGCCTGGTCGAGCTGGGCGGCGAGAAAGTCCTGCTGATGCACGGCGACAGCCTGTGCACCCAGGATCAGGCTTACATGCGCCTGCGCCGCTGGCTGCGCAACCCGCTCTCGCTGTTCGTCCTGCGCAACCTGCCGCTGGCCGCTCGGCACAAGCTGGCGCGCAAGTTGCGCAAGGAGAGCCGCACGCAGACCAGCATGAAGGCCAGCGAGATTGTCGATGTCACCCCGGCAGAAGTGCCCCGTCTCATGGCCAGCCATGGCGTACAGACGCTGATTCACGGCCATACCCATCGCCCTGCGGTACATAGGCTCGAGGTTGCCGGTCGGCCGGCACAGCGCATCGTCCTCGGCGACTGGGACAAGCAGGGCTGGGCCCTGCAGATCGACCAGCAGGGTTACCAGTTGGCGCCCTTCGCCCTCGACGCTTGAAAGCTTGGTGGCGCTCGCAGAAGCGCCCGCAAGATCGCTTGACGCCCAATCCGCGGATCAGCAGCATCGTCATTCCCAAATGCCATCACGGATAGACCATGCTGCTCCCCAAGGAACAACTGTTCAAATACCTCGGCCTGCCCGCCCTGCTCGCCGCTGTCGCCTTCGCCACCTTCAACGGAGTGTTCTTCTACAACGAAGCCGGCTTCGCCACGCACGTGCGGACCCTCTTCGGCGAGGAGAAAGTGGTCGACGACGTCGGTTATGCGACCAAATGGTTCGGCCGGGCTACCGCCTGGAAAAAAGCGCTCAGCGTGCAGTCGGTGCTTACCGAGGCGCTGGAAATCAACGACAGCAGCGACAACGACTCGCTCGGCGCCACCATCGAAGCCTTCCCCATCGTGTTTCTCGGCAACGTCGACGCCAAGGTCGAGTCCTCGGCACGTTTTCGCCTCCCGAGCGGCGAGCAGTTCCTGAAGATTGCCCAGGAGTACCGCAACCCGGAGAACTTCATCAAGACCGCACTGGTACCGGCGATCAAGGAAACCCTGCAGGCCACCGCCTCCCTGATGAGCGCCGACGACTTCTACGCCGGCGCCCGCAGTGAGTTCGCCGCCGAGTTCGAGAACCAGCTGAACGACGGCCTGTACCTGATCAAGCGCCGGGAAATTCGCGGCCCGCGCGGGCACGTGCCGCAACAGACCGCGATCCTCCAGTCAGGCACCGAGCAAGGCGC
This sequence comes from Pseudomonas benzenivorans, assembly GCF_900100495.1. Taxonomy (GTDB): domain Bacteria; phylum Pseudomonadota; class Gammaproteobacteria; order Pseudomonadales; family Pseudomonadaceae; genus Aquipseudomonas; species Aquipseudomonas benzenivorans. The sequence continues at coordinate 195,714 of NZ_FNCT01000001.1, read as the reverse complement.
GTTCGGCGACAACAATGCCAGCCAGTTCATCACCGAGAAGGTGGTCGACAGCAAGGGCATCCCGGTGCGCAAGCAGCAGCAATTTCGCAAATACGGCGTGGAAGTGGTCGAGGCGCGCATCACCAACGTCGACCCTAACCCGCAGTACAAGCAGCGCATGGTCAAGGTCCAGCAAGCCCTCGCCGAACTGGCCGTGGCCCGGCAGAACCGCCTGAAGGAAGAGGAAGAGAAGCTGCTGGTCACCGCCCGCGGAGAAAAGGAAGTGGAGGCCCGTCGCCAGGAAACCCTGCGCGACCAGATCGAGCGCACCACCCAGGCCGAGACCGAGAAGCAACTGGCGATCATCAACGCCGAACGCGAGAAAGGCCGCGCCGAGATCGAGAAGCAGACCGCCGAACTGCTGCGCGACAAGGCCGCCATCACCGCGGACGCCACCAAGATCACCGCCGATGCCGAGGCCTATGCCCGCGAAGCGGTGATCAAGGCCGACGGCGCGCTGCAATCGAAACTGGATGCATTGCTGGCCATCAACAAGGTCTGGGCCGAGGCCGCCGCACAAGCGCCGGTGCCCAGCGTGATGATGAGTGGTAGCGGACAAGGCGGCAGCAGCAGCCGACAGGACGAAATCGGCCAGCTGATGGGGGTACTCGCCACCAAGGCCGCCCGCGACCTGTCGCTGGACCTGAAGGTGAAGGAATAACCATTGCCGTGATCCGCAGAAAGCGCCCCTCGGGGCGCACTTTGCTTCAGGCGGCAGCGCCGCTGTGGAAGCGGAACTCCCTATCCGGCGTGAGGATGGCGTCGCGCTCGACCTCGGCAAAAAACGCCACCCGCTCGTCGATCGGCTCCCCCGCGTAGTCCCGGGCCATTTTCAGGTAGCCCTGGTAATGCCGGGCCTCGGACTTGAGCAGCGAGCGATAGAACTGTCCCAACTCCTCGTCCAGGTGCGGCGCCAGACGGAAGAAGCGCTCGCAGGAGCGCGCCTCGATAAAGGCGCCGACGATCAGCGTATCCACCAGCTTGTGCGGCTCGGAGGTACGCATGTGCTTATGCAGGCGCTGGGCATACAAGGCTGCGCTGACCGGGCGATAGGCGATGCCGCGCTTCTTCATCAACGCCGCGACCTGCTCGAAATGGCGCAACTCCTCGCGCGCCAAACGCGACAAGTTGTACTGCAAATCAGCCTTCTCGATATAGCGGAAGAGCAGGGTCAAGGCCGTCGATGCCGCCTTCTTCTCGCAATTGGCGTGATCGATCAGCATCACGTCCTGATTCTGCAGAGCTTGGGCGATCCAGGCGTCAGGCGTTGGACAGAGCAGGAAGGCTTGGATCTCGGGTAACAGTTGCATAGGCTCACGAAGTTCGTTGGCGACGCCGGCTGGCGGGCTGGGCGGGCCATTATACGAATGACGTGGCGAACAACCAGCCATGCCGTTGATACCAGTCAAGAACACGGCCGGGCAGCGGCATCTATAGTTGTCAACAGAAGTCGTTATCAGCAACCCCACTTCGAATGGAGACGAACATGCAAGCTATTCGCAACCTATTAGTGGTCATGGAGCCAGATCAACCGGAAGGCTTAGCGCTGAAACGGGCCAAATTGATCGCTGGAGTGACGCAATCGCACCTGCACCTACTGGTCTGCGACAAGAAGCATGATCACTCGGCCTACCTCAACGACTTGAGCGCCACGCTCAACCAAGAAGGTTACAGCACCTCCAGCCAGCAGGCCTGGCATGAAAACCTGTACCAGACCATCATCACCGTGCAGCAGGCCGAAGGCTGCGGCCTGGTGATCAAGCAGCACCTCCCCGACAACCCACTGAAGAAGGCCATCCTCACCCCGGATGACTGGAAACTATTGCGCTATTGCCCGGGCCCGGTACTGATGGTGAAAACCGATAAACCCTGGGCCGGCGGCAGCATACTCGCCGCTGTCGATGTCGGTAATGCCGACAGCGAGCACCGCACCCTGCACACCAGCATCATCAACCATGGCTACGATATCGCCGCCCTGGCCAAGGCCACCCTGCATGTGATCTGCGCCCATCCTGCGCCCATGCTCTCGGCAGCCGATCCGACCTTCCAGCTGAAGGAAACCATCGAGGCGCGCTACCGTGACGAATGCAAGGCGTTCCAGGCCGAATACGACATTCCCGACGAACGCCTGCATATCGCCGAGGGTCCGGCCGATGCGCTGATACCGCAAGTCGCCCACCAGTTGAATGCTGCAGTAACGGTGATCGGCACGGTCGCCCGCACGGGACTCTCCGGGGCATTGATCGGCAATACCGCCGAGGTGATCCTCGACGCGCTGGAATGTGACGTACTGGTGTTGAAGCCGGACGAGATCATCGCCCACCTGGAGGAACTGGTCGCCCAACACTGAAGCGTGAATAATGACAAAGCCGCCAACTGAGGGCGGCTTTGTCCGTTATTAGGCATGAGAAAGGCCGCTCAGACCCGCAGCGTCAGCCCTTCCAGAAGAAACTTCGGCGCGATATAGCGCTCGTAATGCGCCTCGGAGAGCAGGAAGAACTCACGATCGATGGCGTCGCGCAACTGCGGCAGCGTCCAGCCCCGGAACTCCGGCAGCAGCACCACGCCGTAGGCTTCAAGCTGGTTGATCGCCCGCGCGCCACGGGCAATCAGTTGGTAGGCCCAGCAATACGACGATTGCTGCGGTACGAAGCGGATCTGCCGCCGCTCCAGTTGGCCACGCAGGCGGGCGGCATCGAAGATCTCCAGCTTGGCCGCCATCACTTGCACCAGCAGCACCTCCAGGCGCAGCCAGACGGCGCGTTTTTCCTCGTCGTTGTAGCTGTTCCAGTTGATCACTTCATGATGGAAGCGTTTGCAGCCGCGGCACACCAGGTCGCCGTAAACCGTTGAGCAGAGGCCGACACAGGGTGTCTTGATGCGCTGATTGGACATAAAGAGATAAATACGGGCAGGCGAACAGCGTGACATCTTAGCCCTTTGTCTAAGCCAGATCACCCGCTCGTTCCGGGGCCTTACTTAACTTTATGAAAGCTTTCCAGTAGAATCGGCCCGCCTTTTATAGGCGCCAATGTCCGTTGGAAGCTGTTTTCAAAGCGTCACGAGCACAGTCGATCCTGCAGGTACGATGTTGGCGCCGACCCTTGAATCCCCCTTCAAGAGTCAGCGCCAGCCCTCATCAAGCCCGTCCTGCCGGCGTAAAACTTTGAAAGCAGCTTCTGGAAGAAATCCCTGAAACCTCGGCTAAGCGGCTCAAAAAGCCACGAAGCGCTTGGTTCGGTGCTTTCTGGATCGCGTCCCGGACAACCCTTTGGGACCACTGATGAGGGTAATAACTGTGCTTGAAGCCTATCGCAAACATGTAGCAGAGCGTGCCGCTCAGGGTATCGTGCCCCAGCCGCTGAACGCCGAACAAACCGCAGGCCTGGTCGAGCTGCTGAAGAATCCTCCGGCCGGCGAAGAAGCCTTCCTCGTTGACCTGATCACCAACCGCGTACCCGCTGGCGTGGACGAGGCCGCCTACGTCAAGGCCGGTTTCCTCTCTGCTCTGGCCAAGGGCGAAGTCAGCTCCCCGCTGCTTAGCAAGACCCGCGCCGTCGAGCTGCTGGGCACCATGCAAGGTGGCTACAACATCACCACCCTGGTTGAGCTGCTGGACAACGCCGAGCTGGCCGCCGTTGCCGCCGAGCAACTGAAGCACACCCTGCTGATGTTCGACGCCTTCCACGACGTCGCCGAGAAAGCCAAGGCCGGCAACGCCAATGCCAAAGCCGTTCTGGCCTCCTGGGCCGAAGGCGAGTGGTTCCAGAACCGCGCTGCCGTGCCGGAAAAAGTCACCCTGACCGTATTCAAGGTCACCGGCGAAACCAACACCGACGACCTGTCGCCGGCCCCGGACGCCTGGTCCCGTCCAGACATCCCGCTGCACGCCCTGGCCATGCTGAAAATGGCCCGCGACGGCATCGAGCCGGATCAGCCGGGTTCCGTTGGGCCGATCAAGCAGATGGAAGCCCTGAAAGCCAAAGGCTTCCCGGTGGCCTACGTCGGTGACGTGGTCGGTACCGGTTCTTCCCGCAAGTCCGCCACCAACTCGGTGCTGTGGTTCTTCGGCGACGACATCCCCAACGTGCCGAACAAGCGCGCTGGCGGCTTCTGCTTCGGCACCAAGATCGCCCCGATCTTCTATAACACCATGGAAGACGCCGGTGCCCTGCCGATCGAATTCGACTGCACCAACCTGGCCATGGGCGACGTCATCGACGTGTACCCGATCAAAGGCGAAGTGCGCCGTCATGGCAGCGACGAGCTGGTCACCTCCTTCCAGCTGAAGACCGACGTGCTGCTCGACGAAGTCCGCGCCGGCGGCCGTATCCCGCTGATCGTCGGCCGCGGCCTGACCGAGAAGGCTCGCGCCGAGCTGGGCCTGGCTCCTTCGACCCTGTTCAACAAGCCGGAATCCCCGGCCGACAGCGGCAAGGGCTTCACCCTGGCGCAGAAGATGGTCGGCCGTGCCTGCGGTCTGGCGGAAGGCCAGGGCGTGCGTCCGGGCACCTACTGCGAACCGAAGATGACCACCGTCGGTTCCCAGGACACCACCGGCCCGATGACCCGCGACGAGCTGAAAGACCTGGCTTGCCTGGGCTTCTCCGCTGACCTGGTGATGCAGTCGTTCTGCCACACCGCGGCCTATCCGAAGCCGATCGACGTCACCACCCACCACACCCTGCCGGATTTCATCCGCACCCGTGGCGGCGTGTCCCTGCGTCCGGGCGACGGCATCATCCATAGCTGGCTGAACCGCATGCTGCTGCCGGATACCGTCGGTACCGGTGGCGACTCGCACACCCGCTTCCCGATGGGCATCTCCTTCCCGGCCGGCTCCGGCCTGGTCGCCTTCGCCGCCGCCACCGGCGTGATGCCGCTGGACATGCCGGAATCGGTGCTGGTGCGCTTCAAGGGCAAGCTGCAGCCGGGCATCACCCTGCGTGACCTGGTCCATGCCATCCCTTACTACGCGATCAAGGCCGGCCTCTTGACCGTCGAGAAGAAGGGCAAGATCAACGCCTTCTCCGGGCGTATCCTGGAGATCGAAGGTCTGGACGAGCTGACCGTCGAGCAGGCCTTCGAGCTGTCCGACGCCTCGGCCGAACGCTCTGCTGCAGGTTGCACCATCAAGCTGCCGGAAAAGGCCATCGCCGAGTACCTGCAGTCGAACATCACCCTGCTGCGCTGGATGATCGGCGAAGGCTATGGCGATGCCCGCACCCTGGAACGCCGCGCCAAGGCGATGGAAGCCTGGTTGGCCAACCCGCAACTGCTGGAAGCCGACAAGGATGCCGAGTACGCCGAGATCATCGAGATCGACCTGGCCGAGATCAACGAGCCGGTACTGTGCGCACCGAACGATCCGGACGATGCCCGTCTGCTGTCCAGCGTTGCCGGTGAGAAGATCGACGAAGTGTTCATCGGTTCGTGCATGACCAACATCGGTCACTTCCGCGCTGCCGGCAAGCTGCTGGACAAGGTCAAGGGCGGCATTCCGACCCGTCTGTGGCTGGCTCCGCCGACCAAGATGGACGCCCACCAGCTGACCGAAGAAGGCTACTACGGCATCTACGGCAAGGCTGGCGCGCGCATGGAAATGCCGGGCTGCTCGCTGTGCATGGGTAACCAGGCACGCGTACAGACCGGTTCGACCGTGGTGTCCACCTCGACCCGTAACTTCCCGAACCGTCTGGGCGACGCGACCAACGTGTACCTGGCCTCTGCCGAACTGGCAGCGGTCGCCTCGATCATCGGCAAACTGCCGAGCGTCGAAGAGTACATGCAGTATGCGAAAGACATCGACAGCATGGCTGCCGACGTTTATCGCTACCTGAGCTTCGACCAGATCGCCGAGTTCCGCGAAGCCGCGGCGAACGCCACTATCCCGGTCGTTCAAGCCTAACGCCCTCAGCGTCGAGAAGAGCCCCGCCCTGTGCGGGGCTTTTTCTTTTCGGCAGGTTGCAGGCACTAGTGCAACAGCTACCTTCAAAGATAGGCAGCGTTTCCACGAACCGTTGCCACCTTTGAGGAGAAGCCCATGAAACATTGGATCATCGCCGCGCTGTGTCTGTTCGGCCTGGCCGGCTGCAGCAGCGAATACATCATCACCACCACCGACGGCCAGATGCTGACCAGCGATGGCAAGCCGGAACTGGACAAAGACACCGGCATGCTCGAATTCACCGACAGCGAAGGCCGCAAGCAGCAGATCCCACAAAGTTCGGTCAAACAAATGCTCGAACGTTGAAGCGACTTGCCAGGACAAGCTTCAAATTCCCCCGCGGCTGCGGGCGGCCGTTGGTTTTGCCCGAGGCAGCCGGGCAGGAACCGTTCAGAAACGCCCACAGCCGAGACTGGCAGCCCTCCTCATGGGAGCGGACTTGCCGGCGAAGGTTATTTTTTTTGCAGGTCGCGCCTCCGACATAGAGTACTGGCATATCGCTTGCTTCACTCCATCCAACGGAGCCCCTCCAACGGCGGAGGCGGCTCGCAGACAACGGTGTCGTTCCAGTCGCAGCCTCTAGCAGCCACTGGTACGGCGCCCTTTTGTGTTGAGACAGGAAAAGCACGATGAGCGAGCAACAGACCTCCCGCGCCGACGCACTGGCCTGGGTCACAGGCAGCGATGCACCGGAAAAGAGCTCACTGAACATTGGCTTCATGGCCCTGACCGACGCGGCATCAGTGATAGTCGCGGCCACTCAGGGCTTTGGCGAAAAGTACGGATTGACGCTCAATCTGCAGCGTCAGGCCTCCTGGGCCACCCTGCGCGACAAGCTGCTGAGCGGCGAACTCGATGCCGCGCACAGTCTCTATGGACTGGTCTACGGGGTACAGCTGGGGCTCGGCGGCGCGCCTGCCACCGACATGGCGGTGCTGATGGGGCTGAACCAGAATGGGCAAAGCATCAACCTGTCACAAGCGCTGAAATTCTCCGGCGTGACCACTAGCGACGCACTCAATCTGCGCGCGCACCAGGAAGGTGCAAGACTGACCTTCGCCCAGACCTTTCCTACCGGCACCCATGCCATGTGGCTCTACTACTGGCTGGCCAGCCAGGGCATTCATCCGCTCGACGATGTCGACAGCGTCGTGGTGCCGCCGCCGCAGATGATCGCCCACCTCAAGGCCCGGCGCATCGACGGCTTCTGTGTCGGCGAGCCCTGGAGCGCCCAGGCCGTGGATGAGGATCTCGGTTTTACCCTGGCCACCAGCCAGTCGATCTGGCCGGATCACCCGGAGAAGGTGCTGGGCTGCACCCGTGCGTTTGTCGAGCGCTACCCGAATACCGCGCGCGCCCTGGTGATGGCGGTGCTGGAGGCCAGCCGCTTCATCGACGAGAGCGAAGAAAACAAACGCAGCACCGCGCAGTTGCTCAGCGGCAGCGCCTATGTCGATGCCCCGCTCAGTGCCATCCAGCCGCGCTTTCTCGGGCAATACCAGGATGGCCTCGGCCATGCCTGGCTGGACCCGCACCCGCTGCGCTTTCACGCCGATGGCGCGGTGAACATGCCTTATCTGTCCGACGGCATGTGGTTCATGACCCAGTTCCGCCGTTGGGGCCTGTTACGCGACGAGCCCGACTACCTCGGCATCGCCCGCCAGGTGCAGCGACTTGACCTCTATCGGCAAGCGGCGGAGGCTTTGAATATCGGCGTGCCCGCCGAGCTGCGTAGCGCAACGTTGCTCGATGGCAAGACCTGGGACGGCTCCGATCCGGCAGGCTATGCCCGCAGCTTTACCCTCCACGCCTTGGCCGACAGCGACGCTGTCGCCCTGTAATTGCCCAGAGACCTGCCACCATGCTGCGCATCCTTTTGATCAACGACACTCCGAAGAAGGTCGGGCGCCTGAAAACCGCGCTGACCGAAGCCGGCTTCGAGGTCATCGACGAATCCGGGCTGACCATCGACCTGCCCGAGCGCGTCGAGGCCGTGCGTCCCGACGTCATCCTGATCGACACCGACTCCCCCAGCCGCGATGTGATGGAACAAGTGGTGCTGGTTACCCGCGACCTCCCCCGCCCCATCGTCATGTTCACTGACGAGCATGACCCCGCGGTGATGCGCCAGGCCATCCAGTCCGGCGTCAGCGCCTACATCGTCGAAGGCATCCACGCCGAACGCCTGCAACCGATACTCGACGTGGCCATGGCCCGCTTCGAGAGCGACCAGGCCCTGCGTGCGCAATTGCAGGCCCGTGACGCCCAGTTGGCCGAACGCAAACGCATCGAATTGGCCAAAGGCCTGCTGATGAAAATGAAAAACTGCAACGAAGAAGACGCCTACACCCTGATGCGCCGCCAGGCCATGAGTCGCCAGCAGAAGCTGATCCAGGTCGCCGAACAGATCATCGCCATGCACGACATGCTCGGAAGTTGAGCCTTAGCGGAGCAACCCGCGCAGGTTGCTCTGCCTTCACCAGCAGCTGTACCGCTCGACCGCCCACTGTTCTCCTCGCCCCAGGCCCCCACCGGCTCGCTGTATGGTCGTATCAACAGTCGGGTGTAGCTGCTGCGTCGGCGCCGGGGTGGATAAGGTGAAAGCCCTCACCCTATCCATCCAGCGGAACCAGCATGAGCAGCCACAACGATGAGCATCAGCTCCTGACCGAGGCCGACCGCCGCGCCCTGAACTACGTCGCGGACATCCCGACCCGCCCGGTATTTCCGCCACGCGCCGCCATTGCAGGCCTGCAGGCGTTCGAAGAGGCGCTCCCCGAGCGCGGTTATCCGGCCAGCCAGGTGCTGCGGCGCCTGGATGAAATCGGCTCACCGGCAACCGTGGCCTCGAATGGCCCGCGCTATTTCGGCTTCGTCATCGGCGCCACCCTGCCCATCGCCGCCGCCGCGGAACGTCTGGTGCTGGCCTGGGATCAGTGCGCCTCCTCGTTCGACAACTCGCCGGTCGCCGACACCCTGGAGCGCATCGCCGGGCGCTGGGTCACCGAGACGCTCGACCTGCCGCGGGAAAGCGCGGTCGGTTTCGGCACCAGCGCCAGCGCCTGCACCCTCGCCGCCCTCTCCGCCGCGCGTCGCACACTGCTCGCCCGCAAGGGCTGGGATTTCGACGCTGACGGCCTGGTTGGCGCGCCGGAAGTGCGCGTGGTGGTTTCCGCCAGCGTCCACATCACCGTGAAGAAGGCGCTGCGTGTCCTAGGCTTCGGCATGAACCGCCTGATCGTCGCGCCCACCGACGCCCAGGGGCGGGTCGACCCGGCACAACTGCCCGAACTGGATGCGTTGACCATCCTCTGCCTGCAGGCCGGCGAAGTGAACACCGGCGAATTCGACCCCTTCGCCGAGCTGATTCCGCGCGCCAAGGCCGCCGGCGCCTGGGTCCACATCGACGGCGCCTTCGGCCTCTGGGTGCGCGCGTCCTCCTCGGCGACGCTCGCCACAGGCGTCGAACTGGCCGACAGCTGGACCACCGACGGGCACAAATGGCTGAACACTCCGTATGACGGCGCCATGGCCATCTGCCGCGACGCCGAAGCTTTGGCCACCGCGATGAACAGCGACGCCGTCTATGCCACGGCGTCGAGGGACGCCCAGAAGAACCTGACCCTGGAATTCTCCCGCCGCGCCCGCGGCATTCCGATCTGGGCGGCGTTGTCCGCCCTCGGTCGCGATGGCCTGCGCGAGCTGATCGACCGGCATATCCGCCAGGCCAGCCATCTCGCCGCCAGCTTGCGCGCGGCGGGTTACCAGGTACTCAACCGGGTGGTGCTGAACCAGGTCCTGGTGCGCGCCGACAGCGACGAGCAGACCGTAGCGATCCGCCTCGCCGCGCAGGAATCCGGCCGGGTCTGGTTCGGTCCCACGGTCTGGCAGGAACGCCCGGCCTTCCGCCTCAGCGTTTCGTCCTGGCGCACTACAGACGCCGACATCGAAAGCCTGATCGAGCTGCTGGGCGAGCTCAGGCGCACTACGCCCGCCTGAAATTCGGCAGATAGGCGCAGGACAGTGCCGCAGGTACGCAAGAGCCTCTCGACAAGCCCCCGGCACTGCGCTTATCTTCGCCGCCTGGCCACCGCAGTGGCCAACGTCGCTCGGACGGTTCCGGGCGCTCACGTTTCCGAGGAAAGCATGGCTGACCACGCTTCGCGCCGCTTTGCGCGCATCGATCGACTCCCCCCCTATGTGTTCAACATCACCGCCGAGCTGAAGATGGCCGCCCGCCGCCGTGGCGAGGACATCATCGACTTCAGCATGGGCAATCCCGACGGGGCCACGCCGCCGCACATAGTCGAGAAACTGGTGCAGGTCGCCCAGCGCGAAGACACCCACGGCTACTCCACTTCCCGCGGCATCCCGCGCCTGCGCCGCGCCATCGCGCGCTGGTACCAGGAGCGCTACCAGGTGGAGATCGACCCGGAAAGCGAAGCCATCGTCACCATCGGCTCCAAGGAAGGCCTGGCGCACCTGATGCTGGCCACCCTGGACCATGGCGACACGGTGCTGGTGCCCAACCCCAGCTACCCGATCCACATCTACGGCGCGGTGATCGCCGGCGCCCAGGTGCGTTCGGTGCCGCTGGTGCCCGGCGTGGATTTCTTCGCCGAACTGGAACGGGCCATCCGCGAGTCGATTCCCAAGCCGAAGATGATGATCCTCGGCTTCCCTTCCAACCCCACCGCGCAGTGCGTGGAGCTGGACTTCTTCGAACGTGTGGTGGCCTTGGCCAAGCAGTACGACGTACTGGTGATCCACGACCTGGCCTACGCCGATATCGTATACGACGGCTGGAAGGCCCCGTCGATCATGCAGGTGCCGGGTGCCAAGGACATCGCCGTGGAGTTCTTCACCCTGTCCAAGAGCTACAACATGGCCGGCTGGCGCATCGGCTTCATGGTCGGCAACAAGGAACTGGTCAGCGCCCTGGCACGGATCAAGAGCTACCACGACTACGGCACCTTCACCCCACTGCAGGTGGCGGCCATCGCCGCCCTCGAAGGCGACCAGCAATGCGTGCGCGATATCGCCGAGCAGTACCGCCAGCGGCGCAACGTGCTGGTCAAGGGGCTGCATGAAATCGGCTGGATGGTGGAGAACCCCAAGGCCTCGATGTACGTCTGGGCGAAGATTCCCGAGCCCTATGCCGCCCTCGGCTCGCTGGAGTTCGCCAAGAAACTGCTGACCGATGCCAAGGTCTGCGTGTCGCCCGGCCTGGGTTTCGGCGATTACGGCGACGATCACGTGCGCTTCGCCCTGATCGAGAACCAGGATCGCATCCGTCAGGCAGTGCGTGGCATCAAGGCCATGTTCCGTGCCGATGGCTTGCTGCAAGCGCCCCCGGCCAAGGCGCGCAAGACGCCGAACGCGTAGGAACGGAGGCGACGCCGAGCCCCATGCCCGCGAACATGCATTCGCGGGCATGGTCCGCTCCTACGCAGGCCCGGATAGAATGCACTCTACCTTCACCCCGAATAATCCAGCACCGTCCACACGCGGCTGAGTCCTTCACCAATCACGCAACCGGACTCGCTCAGTTGCTGGTTGTCATGCAGCGACATCAAGGTGGTCACGCCGTCGGCAACGTCCTGGCGCTCGGTCAGCCATTGCAGCTTGCCGCAGTTGGGCGTTTCGATCACATAGCTGGCGGTGATGGTCGAATGCTGGCTGGACAGCTTGATCACATCCAGCACGGTGCCCTGCTCCTCGACCCGCTTGCCATCGGCCACCAGCACCGCCCAGGCCTGGCTGTTTTCAATCACCAGGTAGGTGCCATTGGCCTTCGGTTGCTCGACCTGCGGCTGGGCACAGCCTGCCAACAGTACCGACAACACGATTGTCATGAGTATTTGTTGCATTGCTAGTAACTCCTTTGCAGTGCCGGCTCCAGTGGCCGGGTAGCGCTCAGCGATCGCGGCGGATGAGTGGGTTCCCAACCGTGCTGGGCACACTATTATCGAATACTGTTTATTTGTACAGTACTTTCAATTATCCTCATCCGCATCCCGCCAGGCCGGCGCAGCGCCGCGGCACAACCAATCCACCGCACCAACCAGGAGCACAACGATGCTGGACGTACTGCAACTGAAACATACGGTGAACCGGATGCCTCTGGATAAGGTCCGTGCGACGGTCGACGAACTGCACCTGGAGGGCATCGTCACCGAGGGCCGGACGCCATTCTCCCGCGTGCACTTCAATACCTGCTTCGCCGAGATCGAGGCCCTGTTGCAACGCGCGGGCTACCACAGGCAATTGGACGTGGTGGGTTACCAGGGGCAGGCCTACGCCATGTTCGATCCGGCACGCTGGGAGGCGGTGGAAGTGCTTCGCTGGCTCAGGGATTTTGTCGAGGAGGCGCAGACGCAACCCGCGTCTTCAGGCAGGCCCTGATCTCGATAGCTCCGCCGCAGGCTCGGCGGCGCAAGCCGTGGTGCTGCCGTTGGCGGTTGCCGGCAGCGCAGCCTGGGCAGCCAGGCACGGGCATGCGCCGCAACGCGGAAATCGAACCAAAAGCGCTCAGCCGCCGCTCACAGTGCACATCAATGGCTCAATAACGCATCGAACGCCGGTTTTGCTTCGCCGGCATCGCCAGCGCCGGGCCGAATCCAAGAAGGCTATTCGAAGTGAAGTTGTCAGCTTAACTAGCTGATTTATAAAAGTTAATACCATCCATCCGAGCCCCGGCCGAGGCGCCGCCAGGCCTCCCCGCAACGCCGCCGGCCACATGCACCAACAAACCTGGCAAGCCCCTTGCTTATACCCTTCCAAGACCTAACACCCGTCTTCGGATCGCCAACGGCGGTGATCGGGACGAATAGACAAAGACGTCAAAGGCACCCTGCCCGTATAGGCAGTGTTGTCTGCGGCGTCTTTTTTCGTTTCTGAGACCTGAGGAATCACCATGCGTAACTCCACCGTTCGCCGTTCCCTGCTGAAGAAGACCCTAGCCAGCCTCGGCTGCGCCACCGCTCTGCTGCTGTCGCCGTTGAGCGTGCAGATCGCCCACGCCGCCGATCCCGAGAAGGAAGAACTCAAGCTGGGCTTCATCAAGCTGACCGACATGGCGCCGCTGGCCATCGCTTACGAGAAGGGCTACTTCGAAGACGAAGGCCTGTACGTCACCCTGGAGGCCCAGGCCAACTGGAAAGTGCTGCTGGACCGGGTGATCACCGGCGAACTGGACGGCGCGCACATGCTGGCCGGCCAACCGCTGGGCGCCACCATCGGCTTCGGCACCAAGGCCGACGTGGTCACCGCCTTTTCCATGGACCTCAACGGCAATGGCATCACCGTCTCCAACGCAGTCTGGGAGGAGATGAAGAAACACGTGCCGATGGAAAACGGCAAGCCCGTGCATCCGATCAAGGCCGATGCGCTCAAGCCGGTGATCGACCAGTACAAGGCCAAGGGCAAGCCCTTCAACCTGGGCATGGTGTTCCCGGTCTCCACCCACAATTACGAGCTGCGCTACTGGCTGGCTGCCGGTGGCATCAACCCCGGCTACTACGCGCCGGCCAAGGGCGACATCACCGGCACCCTGAATGCCGACGCGCTGCTCTCGGTAACCCCGCCGCCGCAGATGCCGGCCACCCTCGAAGCTGGCACCATCAACGGCTACAGCGTGGGCGAGCCGTGGAACCAGGCTGCCGTGTTCAAGGGTATCGGTGTGCCGGTGATCACCGACTACGAGATCTGGAAGAACAACCCGGAGAAAGTCCTCGGCGTGTCCAAGGCCTGGGCCGACGCCAACCCGGAAACCCACAAGCGCCTGGTCAAGGCACTGATCCGTGCGGCCATGTGGCTGGACGACAACGACAACGCCAACCGTCAGGAAGCGGTGGAGATCCTTGCCCGTCCCGAGTACGTCGGCGCCGATGCCAAGGTGATCGCCAACTCGATGACCGGCACCTTCGAGTACGAGAAGGGCGACAAGCGCGAAGTTCCCGACTTCAACGTGTTCTTCCGCTATAACGCGACCTACCCCTACTACTCCGACGCCATCTGGTACCTGACCCAGATGCGCCGCTGGGGCCAGGTCGGCGAAGCCAAGCCGGACAGCTGGTACTTCGACGTGGCCAAGCAGGTCTACCTGCCGGACGTCTACAAGGCTGCCGCCGCCGAACTGGTCGCCGAAGGCAAAGCCAAGACCGAGGACTTCCCCGCAGCCAGCGAGGAAGGCTTCCGCGCGCCGAGCAGCGAGTTCATCGATGGCCTGAGCTATGACGGGCGCAAACCGAACGAGTACATCAACCAATTCAAGATTGGCCTGAAACCCGACTCCGTTCTGTAACGCAACCATTGCCCCAGGGAGCCGGACACACCGGCTCCCCTTTGCTCCGAGGACAAGACGATGAGCAACCCCGCCGTCGCCCAGCCTATCCAAGACACTCTCAAATCCGCCCGCAGCGCGGCGCTCAAACGCTGGCTGCCGAGCGTGCTGATGCCCGTGATCGGCATCCTCGCCTTCTTGCTGTTCTGGCAAATAAGCGCCGGCAGCATCGATACCAGCCTGGGCAAGTTCCCCGGCCCGACCCAGGTGGCCAGCCAGTTCGGTGCGCTGGTGGACGAACACCTGCGCGAACAGGACAAGGCCGATGCGTTCTACGAGCGCCAGGAAAAACGCAACGCCGAGAAACTGGCCAAGGATCCCGAAGCCGAGGTCAGCATCCGCCCCTACACCGGCAAGCCGACCTTCTTCAAACAGATCTTCACCAGCCTGTACACGGTGATGACCGGTTTCGTCATCGCCTCCTTGCTGGCCATTCCGCTGGGCATCGTCTGCGGCCTGAGCAAACCGATCTACACCGCGGTCAATCCGCTGATCCAGGTGTTCAAGCCGGTGTCGCCACTGGCCTGGCTGCCACTGGTGACCATGGTGGTCAGCGCCGTCTACAGCAGCGCCGACCCGCTGTTCGCCAAGTCCTTCATCACCTCGGCGATCACCGTGGCGCTGTGCTGCCTGTGGCCGACCGTGATCAACACCACCGTGGGCGTGGCCAACCTGGACAAGGACCTGCAGAACGTCAGCCGCGTGCTCAGCCTGTCGCCGCTGTCCCATGTGCGGCGGATCGTCCTGCCGGCCGCCATCCCGATGATCTTCACCGGCCTGCGCCTGTCCCTGGCCACCGGCTGGATGGTGCTGATCGCCGCCGAGATGCTCGCGCAGAACCCGGGGCTGGGCAAATTCATCTGGGACGAGTTCCAGAACGGCAGCTCCAACTCGCTCGGCAGGATCATGGTCGCGGTGATCGTCATCGGCCTGATCGGCTTCGTCCTCGACCGCCTGATGCTCCTGCTGCAGCGCCGTGCCAGCTGGGACAAGAACGCCGACCTACGCTAACGACCGTCAATTACGGAGTCCGCCATGAACAACGCACACCTCGAACTGACCGGCGTCGGCATCAGCTTCCCCACCGACAAGGGCCTGTACTGCGCCCTGCAGAACGTCAACCTGAAGATCGACAAGGGCGAGTTCGTCTCGCTGATCGGTCACTCCGGCTGCGGCAAATCGACCGTCCTGAACATCGTCGCCGGCCTCTACCAGGCCACCACCGGCGGGGTGATCCTCGATAGCCGCGAAGTCGACTCGCCCGGCCCGGAACGCGCCGTGGTGTTCCAGAACCACAGCCTGCTGCCCTGGCTGAGCTGCTACCAGAACATCGAGCTGGCCGTGCGCCAGGTGTTCCAGGGCAAGAAGAGCCGGGGGGAAATGCGCGAATGGATCGAGCACAACCTCGAACTGGTGCACATGAGCCACGCCCGCGACAAGCGCCCCAGCGAGATCTCCGGCGGCATGAAGCAGCGCATCGGCATCGGCCGGGCGCTGGCCATGCAGCCCAAGGTACTGCTGATGGACGAGCCGTTCGGCGCCCTCGATGCGCTGACCCGCGCCCACCTGCAGGACTCGCTGATGGAGATCCACGCCGAACTCGGCAACACGGTGATCATGATCACCCACGATGTCGACGAGGCAGTGCTGCTGTCCGACCGCATCGTGATGATGAGCAACGGCCCGGCCGCCACCATTGGCGACATCCTGCGAGTCGACCTGCAGCGCCCGCGCGAGCGCATGGCCCTGGCCCACGATCCGCGCTACCACGAATACCGCGCGGCGGTGCTGGAGTTCCTCTACCAGAAGCAACAGCGGCCGGCGGCCTGACCTGCGGCAGGCGCGCGGTCACTCCTGCAGAAAGCGGCCGAGGCGCCGCTTGAGCATGGCGTTTTCCGCGCGCAACTGCTCCAGTTCGTCGAGCAGGCTCAGGGCCAGGGCGATGCCCGGCCAATCGATCTCGAGGTCACGTTGCAGCCGCGCCGCACGCTTGGCGATGGCCAGCGCGGCGGCGTCGAATAGCCACTCCTCTGGCGCCTGCCCGCCGGGATCGAGAATGCCCTGCTCGACTATCTCGATCAGGCACTCGGCGGGCAGTCCGGCCAACTCGCAGAACTCGTCCATGCGCCACTGCACACTCAGGCTGGTGATCATGGTCGTTTACTCCACTCGGTTCTTGGATCGAAACCGGCCTGCTCGGCCAATTGCTTCCAGAGTTGCTGGGTCGCCTCGTCGTTCCGACTCGGCATGACGACCTTGAGCAGCGCATACAGGTCCCCCGTCGTGCCCAGCTTGCTGACCAGCCCCCTGCCCTTGATACGCAGGCGCTGCCCGGTCTGGCTGTTGGCAGGGATGGTCAGGTTGACCTTGCCCTTGAGGGTCGGCAGCGTGACCTTGGTGCCAAGCGCGGCTTCCCAGGGCGCCAAAGGCACGGTGATGATCAGGTTGTGTCCTTCGACATCGAACAACGGATGAGGCACCAGGCGGATGACCAGGTAGAGATCGCCGTTCGGCGCACCGCCGATCCCGGGTGCGCCCTGGCCCTTGAGCCGAATGCGCTCGCGGTCGCCGACGCCGGGCGGGATCTTCACATTGAGGGTCTTGTCGATATCGGCCAGCCGCCGCCCCGCGCTGTCATACTGCGGCACCTGGTAGAGGATTTTCTTCGACTCATCCGCCAGGGTGTCTTCGAGAAAGATCGGCAGTTCCATTTCCACGTCCTGACCGCGGCGCCCACCCTCGCGGCCGCGCCCGGGGGCTTCTCCGGCGCGTCCGGCCGAACCGAATATGGCTTCGAAAAAATCGGAAAAATCGCGGCCCGGATGCCCGGCGTAATCGCCGAACGAGCCGGAACGCTGCCACCCCGGTGGCACCTCGAAGCCGGCACCGGCACGACCATAGCGACGTACTTCATCGTATTCCGCGCGCTTTTCGGCATTACCGAGGACTTCATAGGCCTCGGCGACCTCCTTGAATTTCTCCTCGGCGCCCGCTTCGCGACTGACGTCGGGATGATACTTGCGGGCCAACTTGCGGTAGGCCGTCTTGATGGCCTTGTCGTCGGCGGAGTCGGGAACCCCAAGAATCGCGTAGTAGTCTTTGAAGTCCATCGAACTCCCCTGCGGCTCGAGCATCGGCACTCAAGGAGAACTGTAGCCAGAAACCGGACACTTTTGTGGCGCCGTAGCGCCAAGCCCGTCGCACCCGGCAGATGGCTGCACGCAGAAACGACACCGCCCTGCAAGCAGGGCGGTGTCTATTCAGCCGTTAGGGTTGGGGCGCACCTCAGTCGAGGTCGTCAGCGTCGTCCTCGAGCTCGTCGGCAACCTCATCGTCGTCGATCCCATCCTCCTCATCGTGTTTGCTGGAGGACTCCAGGGCGTTGTCCAGGCCCTGCATGGCCGATTCCGCGCCCGGCGTAGTCCCGACCACGGAAATCGCCTTGCTCAGCCCGGTGGTTTCCGACGAAGTGGCTGCAGCCGAAGTCGCCTCCCCATGGCCTTGACTGGCGCTCACACCTGGTGCGGCGTCCGCTTTGCCGTTAGCCGAGCCCAGGCCGTGCCCCGCACCGTCACCGCCACCAAGGCCGCCGGCACCATGCCCGCCTCCTGCGCCACCAGCGCCACCTCCTGCACCGCCGCCACCTCCTGCACCGCCACCACCTCCTGCACCGCCGCCACCGCCACCGCCACGAGCGTAGGCGGAGCCAATCAACAGATCGGCGTTGGGCAGCAGCACCGGCGACAACAGCATCAGGGCACAGACCGAAGCAACCAAACGGGTCTTCATGGCCAGCATGACCATTTCCTCCTCTGTAGCAGTGGCAAATCGCACACTGGACGCAGGTTCGACCGAGCAAGCCCGCAGCTGGTTCCCCACCCCTTCTCCGCGACCAGGGAGAAAAAAAACCTCCGGTTGATCGCGCGCGCTGAACTTGTGCGGTTCTCGGTTACCGAATAGGGGCCCTTTTCCCTCCGCCACACTAAGGATTAGACAGTGCTCGATCTCACCACCTGGAACCTCACCGTCCCGGCCTACGACTCCGCCACCCTTATCAGCACCGAGCGTCTCAGCAACGGTTATGAAAGCCAGTACTTTCGCCGCAACGACGACGGCAGCGTCACCTTCTGGGCGCCGGTCACCGGCTCGCTCACGGAGGATGCCAGTTACCCGCGCAGCGAGCTACGCGAGACCCAGGCCGACGGCACGCTCAGCAACTGGTACCACGCCAGCGCCGACAATTATTTGAGCGCCGTGCTGGCAGTCAACCAGGTGCCGAGCAAGAACAAGGTCGTCATCGGCCAGATCCACAGCAAGGACCAGCCCGGCAGCGAGAACGACCCGCTGATCAAGCTGCAGTACCACTACCTGAATGGTGTCGGGCGCCTGGAACTGTTGCTGCGCAAGCGCCCCGGCGACACCGAGGTGCAGAACATCCTGCTGGCGCAAAACATCCAGCTCAACGAACGCTTCGGCTATGACCTGCGCATCACCCCCAGCGGCAAACTCGGGGTCAGCGTCAGCAGCAGCGACGGCGATCACGGTGCGCTGTATCAGGAGCTCAGCGCCTACTGGGGCGATCAGCTGCTGTACTTCAAGGCCGGTGCCTATATACAGGACAATTACGGCCTGGAGAATGAAGGCGGCCGGGTGACCTTCTATCACTTGAACAGCCAGCATCGCTGAGACCGAAGGGTTTCCCGAGGCGGGGTTCGTGCCTGACCACGGCCCCACACGCCACAACCGGCCGTGGTGCGGTCATTCGGAGCCTGGATGATCCAGCACCGCCGTAGCGAGCTGGGTAGAATCGCAGCTCCTCCCGCTTCACGGTGGTTAGCCATGGCCCGTCTGCACCTCGAATTTCCGGAAAACCAGTTCCACTACAGCACCCACCTGACCGTGCGTGTCACCGATATCAACGCGGCTAACCACTTGGGCAACGACTCGATGATCTCGATGATTTCCGAGGCGCGGGCGCGCTTTCTGTTCGAGTATGGCGTCGAGGAAACCCGGGAGGATGGCACCGGCATCATCGTCACCGACCTGGCCACCACCTACCGCGCGGAAGCCCATGCCCGCGACCAACTGCTGTTCGAGGTCGGGGTGATGGATTTCAACAGGTATGGCGGCGACATCACCTTCCGCATCAGTCGTCCGGCGGACGGCGAGCTGGTGGCGATGGCCAAGTCGGGCTTCGTGTTCTTCAACTACAAGCACGGCCGGGTGGTGGAGATGCCCCGGGCGTTCAGCGCCAAGTTTGCCAGGGTCAACTGGCTGGACTGAACCCGGCCGCCTCACGCGGATTCAGGCAGGGTGCGCTATACCTAACGGCAGCGCCTGTCGACGCTGCCTCGAAGATGAGGTCCGCCATGCCTGCCAAGCGCCCGTATCCAGCCCCGGCCGTCCTGCTGGCCAGCCTGTTGACCTGCAGTTTGTCCGCCGCGGCCGACACTGCGCAGATCGCACGCGGCCGTTACCTGGCCGTGATCGCCGGCTGTAACGACTGCCATACCGCCGGCTACCTGATGGCCCCCGATTCCATCCCGGAAAGCGACTGGCTCAAAGGCAACCCACTGGGCTGGAGTGGCCCGTGGGGCACCACCTACCCCAGCAACCTGCGCCTGGTGCTGCCGCAACTCAGCGAGGGCCAATGGCTGGCGGTGGCGCGCAGCGCCAACTTCCGTCCGCCCATGCCCAACCAGACCCTGCGACACATGACCGACGAAGACCTGCTGGCGATCTACCACCTGGTCAAGTACCTCGGCCCGGCGGGCGAGCCGGCGCCGCCCGCCCTGCCCCCCGGCCAGACTCCCCAAGGCCCGGCGGTGATCTTCCCGCCCCCTGCGCCGACGAGCGAGCGCTAATCGCTGAACGAACCGGGCAGTGGCGCCTTACCGCGGCGCACAATGACGCCCCGCCACGGCGCATAAAAACGCCTGGCGCCCCATTTTGATTCACGACAAGACGCCAAACCGAGCCAAGGCGCCTGACTTTCAGCGCATCGGGCTGGTTGGCTCAGCTCTTGCAAAGGCATTGTCACGAGCAGCCAATGGCGGCTGCCTTCACGAACGACAAAGACGTCGCCTCACCCTCGCCCTCAAGCGACCGGTGACGCGGCGTTTTTCGTTTTCGCCCCAACGCCTGGGGCTGGCGCTTCCTCTGCGATCCAGGGGTCCCGCTTGCAACTCTCTCAACCCAGCTGTGGCTCCGGCCGCAGGGCGTGGCACCACAAGTGCGACGCCTCCCCGGCGGGTTGCGGCCACCGTGTCCACGACCATGGTGGATCGTACCCGACCGGGCTCCTATTTGCTGATGAGGTGTTCGATGAATAAAAGCTTCTGGAAGGCCGGCCACACACCGACGTTGTTCGCCGCTTTTCTCTATTTCGATCTGAGCTTCATGGTCTGGTACGTGCTTGGCCCGCTGGCCGTACAGATCGCCACCGACCTCGACCTGAGCGCCCAGCAGCGCGGCCTGATGGTCGCCACGCCGATTCTGGCCGGCGCCCTGTTGCGCTTCTTCATGGGCCTGCTGGCCGATCGCCTGTCGCCGAAAACCGCCGGGCTGATCGGCCAGGTCGTCGTCATCAGCTCATTGTTCACCGCCTGGCAGATCGGTATCGAGAGCTATGAGCAGGCCTTGCTGCTCGGCCTGTTCCTCGGCTTTGCCGGCGCCGCCTTCGCCGTCGCGCTGCCCCTGGCCTCGCAGTGGTATCCCGCCGAGCACCAGGGCAAAGCCATGGGCATCGCCGGCGCCGGCAACTCCGGCACCGTCCTGGCGGCCATATTCGCGCCGGGCCTGGCCGCGCTGTTCGGCTGGCAGAACGTCTTCGGCTGGGCGCTGATCCCGCTGCTGGCGACCCTGCTGATCTTCGCCCTGCTGGCGAAGAACGCCCCCGAGCGGCCGAAGCCGAAAGCCCTGGCCGATTACCTGAAAGCCTTGGGCGATCGCGACAGCTGGTGGTTCATGTTCTTCTACAGCGTCACCTTCGGCGGCTTCATCGGCCTGGCCAGCGCCTTGCCCGGCTACTTCAACGACCAGTACGGCCTGGACCCGGTGACCGCCGGCTACTACACCGCCGCCTGCGTGTTCGCCGGCAGCCTGCTGCGCCCGCTCGGCGGCGCCCTGGCCGACCGCATCGGCGGCATTCGCTCGCTGCTGATGATGTACACCGTCTCCTCGCTGTGCATTACCGCCGTGGGCTTCAACCTGCCCAGCTCGACCGCCGCCCTGGCCTTGTTCGTCGCCGCCATGCTCGGCCTGGGCGCCGGCAACGGTGCGGTGTTCCAACTGGTGCCGCAGCGCTTTCGCAAGGAAATCGGCGTGATGACCGGGTTGATCGGCATGGCCGGCGGTATCGGCGGCTTCCTCCTGGCGGCGGGCCTCGGCGCGATCAAACAGCACAGCGGCGATTACCAGCTGGGGCTGTGGCTGTTCGCCAGCCTCGGCGTGCTGGCCTGGGTCGGCCTCCACGGCGTGAAGCAACGCTGGCGCACCACCTGGGGCTCGGCCGCGGTCACCGCCGCACGGGTGTAAGTCGAGCAACGCAAACTAAGTGTAGGGCGGGTGCAACCCGCCAGAGCCCATCGGCTATACGAGCATGGCGGGTTGCACCCGCCCTACAGATCGAAACAACGGAGGGTTGAGGCAAAGGCGGAGCTGACCGGCACAGCTGCATCGCACTGGTCAGGAAAGGCGGGAGAAGTCGGCGACGATCTATCTCGCAGCCGTGCCCCGGCCTCGCCTTTGCCTCAACCCTCCGGCACGTTACCTTTGCCATTTATCCAGTGAGAACGCCCGATGGCCCTGCAATTGACCTTCGGCGAAGCAAGCGCCACCGGCCCCCGCCACGAGAATCAGGACGCCATTCGCGTGGTGACCCCGGCGCCGGCGCTGGCGGCGAGCAAGGGCTACCTGTTCGCCCTGGCCGATGGCGTCAGCCAATGCGCCGACGGCGGCCTGGCCGCGCGGGCCACCCTGCAGGCGCTGGCCCTGGATTACTACTCCACCCCGGAAACCTGGGCGGTGGCGCAGTCGCTGGATCGCCTGCTGGTCGCCCATAACCGCTGGCTGCAAGCCAATGGCGGCGGTCAGCCGCTGCTGACCACCCTCAGCGCCCTGGTGTTGCGCGGCCGGCGCTTCACCCTGGCGCATGTCGGCGACTGCCGGGCCTACCGCTGGCACAACGGCCAGCTCGAGCGCATCAGCGAGGACCATGTCTGGGAGCAACCGGGCATGCAGCATGTGCTCAAGCGTGCCATGGGCCTGGACCAACACCTGATGGTCGACTACCTGGACGGCGAGCTGCGCCAAGGCGAAAGCTTCCTGCTGGTCAGCGATGGCGTCTGGGCGGTGCTCGGCGACCCGGGCATCCAGCGCATCCTGCACGACGAGCCCGACCCCGGCGCCGCCTGCCGCGCGCTGGTCAGCGCCGCCCATCTGGCCGGCAGCCAGGACAACGCCAGCGCCCTGCTGGTAACGGTCGCGCAGCTGCCGGAAAGCGCGCTGGCCGACACCCTGGCACAACTCGAGCACTGGCCAGTGCCGCCGAAACTGCGCGACGGCCAGCACTTCGAGGGCTGGGAGGTCGAGCGCCTGCTGGCCGAATCGCGCCAATCGCTGGTCTACCGGGTACGCGACAGCCAGGCGCGTCGCTGGCTGCTGAAGACCCTGCCAGCCAGCCGCAGCGACGAACCGCAGGCCGGCCCGGCCCTGCTGCTGGAGGAATGGTTCCTGCGCCGCGTGGCCGGGCGCTACTTCCCGGAAGTCCACCCGCTGCCACAGCGCCAGCACCTGTATTACCTGCAGCGCGAATATGCCGGGCAAACCCTGGCCGAACACCTGCGCCTGTCCGGCCCCCTCGGCCTTCCGGAGTGGCTGGACATCGCCCCACGCCTGGTGAGGGCCCTGGGCATGCTGCATCGGCGCAATATCCTGCACCGCGACATCAAGCCGGAGAACCTGTTGTGGGGCGATGACGGCGAGTTGCGCGTACTGGATTTCGGCCTGGCCTACTGTCCCGGCCTGTCGCGCGACGAGCCGGGTAGCCTGCCCGGCACGCCCAGCTACATCGCCCCCGAGGCGTTCGGCGGCGCCGCCCCCAGTGCCCGACAGGACCTCTATGCGGCCGGCGTGACCCTCTACCACCTGCTCACCGGCCACTATCCGCATGGCGAAATCGAACCCTTCCAGCATCCGCGCTTCGGCAGCGCGACGCCGGCCAGCCGCTACCGTCCGGATCTGCCGAGCTGGATCGACGAGAGCCTCAATCGTGCCGTCAGCGCCGCTCCCGAGCAGCGCTACGAGACCGCCGAGGAATGGCTGCTGGCCCTGGAGCAAGGCGAACGCCAGTCACTCAGCAGCAGGCCGCGGCCGCTGCTGGAGCGCGAACCGCTGAAAGTCTGGCGCAGCGTGGCGCTGCTCTCGCTGCTGCTGAACCTGGCGCTGCTGGTGCTGCTGTTCATGTAGCCGGATGCCATCCGCGACCGGCGCATCCATACAGAGCCCGCGAAAACGCACCATAACAGCGCGCCACGCCTTAAACAGGTGCGCAACAGAGCGCTTCGAGCGCCGTAATGAACATACAACTCCTTGATTCTCAAGGGCTCCACGGAGTTGGCACAGCCTCTGCATAAGCACTGGCACGATTTCATAAAGCGCGACCTTCAACGATGAAGGCTGCGCTTCCCGAGAGAACGGGACTTGGACAAAGGCGTCCTCGCTAGGTGACTAGCGGGACGCCTTTTTTGTTTTCCGGTTATGCAGGACGGTGAAAAACCATGAAAAAACTCAAGCTGGTAATGATCGGTAATGGCATGGCCGGAGTGCGGACTCTCGAAGAGCTGCTCAAGCTCGCCCCGGACCTCTACGACATCACCGTATTCGGTGCCGAACCGCACCCGAACTACAACCGCATCCTGCTCTCGCCGGTACTGGCGGGCGAGCAGACTTTCGAGGAAATCGTCCTCAACGACCTCAACTGGTATGCGGACAACGGCATCAAGCTGCTGCTCGGGCGCAAGGTGGTGCAGATCGACCGCAAGAAGCGCGTGGTGATCGCCGAGGATGGCAGCGAAGCGGAGTACGACCGCCTGCTCATCGCCACCGGTTCCAACCCGTTCATCCTGCCGATCCCCGGCAAGGACCTGGCCGGGGTGATCGGCTACCGCGACATCGCCGATACCCAGATGATGATGGACACCGCCAAGACCCACAGCCATGCCGTGGTCATCGGCGGCGGCCTGCTCGGTCTGGAGGCGGCCAACGGTCTCAAGCTGCGCGGCATGGACGTCACCGTGGTGCACATCGGCGACTGGCTGCTGGAGCGCCAGCTCGACCGCACCGCCGGCGAGCTGCTGCAAAAATCCCTGGAAGACCGCGGCCTGAAGTTCCTCCTGCCGCGGCATACCGCCGAACTGCTGGACAACGGCGAAGGTCGGGTCTGCGCGGTGAAGTTCAAGGACGGCGAAGTCATCCCCGCCGACCTGGTGGTGATGGCCGCCGGCATCCGCCCCAACAGCGAGCTGGCGGAAAAGTCCGGGATCGCCTGCAACCGTGGCATCCTGGTCAACGACACCATGCAGACCTACGACCCGCGCGTCTACGCCATCGGCGAATGCGCCAGCCACCGCGGCATCGCCTACGGCCTGGTGGCACCGCTGTTCGAGCAAGCCAAGGTCTGCGCCAACCACCTGGCCCAGCTCGGCTTCGCCCGCTACCAGGGCTCGGTGACCTCGACCAAGCTGAAGGTCACCGGCATCGACCTGTTCTCCGCCGGCGAATTCATGGGCGCCGAAGGCACCGAGACCATCACCCTCTCCGACCCGATCGGCGGCGTGTACAAGAAGCTGGTGATCAAGGACGACGTGCTGGTCGGCGCCTGCCTGTATGGCGACACCGCCGACGGCGGCTGGTACTTCCGGCAGATCCGCGAGAACCATAACGTCAGCGAGATCCGCGACCACCTGATGTTCGGCGAGAGCACCCTCGGCGACGCCGGCCACCAGGGCCAGAACAGCGCCGCGAGCATGCCCGACAGCGCCGAAGTGTGCGGCTGCAACGGCGTGTGCAAGGGCACCATCGTCAAGGCGATCCAGGAAAACGGCCTGTTTTCCGTCGACGAGGTGAAGAAGCACACCAAGGCCGCCAGCTCCTGCGGCTCCTGTGCCGGCCTGGTCGAGCAGATACTGATCAGCACCGTCGGCGGCGCGGCGGACGTCAAGCCGAAGAGCGAGAAAGCCATCTGTGGCTGCAGCGACCTCAACCATGGGCAGATCCGCAAGGCCATCCGCGAGGAGCACCTGATCAACCTGGCCGACGCCATGGCCTATATGAACTGGAACACGCCGAACGGCTGCGCCACCTGCCGCCCGGCGCTGAACTACTACCTGATCTCCACCTGGCCGGGCGAGGCCAAGGACGACCCGCAGTCGCGCCTGATCAACGAGCGCGCCCACGCCAACATCCAGAAGGACGGCACCTACTCGGTGGTACCGCGCATGTGGGGCGGCGTGACCAACCCGTCCGAACTGCGGCGCATCGCCGACGTGGCCGACAAGTACAACGTACCGATGGTCAAGGTCACCGGCGGCCAGCGCATCGACCTGCTGGGGATCAAGAAGGACGACCTGCCAGGCGTCTGGAAGGACCTCGACATGCCGTCCGGCCATGCCTACGGCAAGTCCATCCGCACCGTGAAGACCTGCGTCGGCAGCGAATTCTGCCGCTTCGGCACGCAGAACTCGACCCAGCTGGGCATCGAGCTGGAGCACGACCTGTTCAATATGTGGTCGCCGCACAAGGTCAAGCTGGCGGTCTCCGGTTGCCCGCGCAACTGCGCCGAGGCCGGCATCAAGGACGTCGGCATCATCGGCGTGGACTCCGGCTGGGAGATGTACATCGGCGGCAACGGCGGGATCAAGACCGAGGTGGCGGAGTTCTTCGTCAAGCTGAAGACCGCCGAGGAAGTGCGCGAGTACAACGGCGCCTTCCTCCAGCTGTACCGCGAGGAAGCCTTCTACCTGGAGCGTACCGTGCATTACCTGCAGCGCGTCGGCATGGACCATATCAAGAAGGCCGTGGTCGAGGACGCCGAGAGCCGCAAGGCCCTGAACGCGCGCCTGCAGTTCGCCCTGTCCTTCGAGCAGGACCCGTGGAAAGAGCGGATCGAGACGCCTGCGCTGAAGAAAGAGTTCGATCGCATCGCCGTCACACAAATCGAGGAGGCACACGCATGAGCTGGCTGGATATCTGCGCCCTGGAAGAGATCAACGTGCTCGGCTCGCGCATCGTCGCCGGGCCCAAGGGTGACATCGCCATCTTCCGCACCGCTGGCGATGAAGTGTTCGCCCTCGACGACCGCTGCCCGCACAAGGGCGGCCCGCTGTCCCAGGGGTTGATCTATGGCAAGCGCGTGGCCTGCCCGCTGCACAACTGGCAGATCGAGCTGGAGTCCGGCGAAGCGGTAGCGCCGGATGTCGGCTGTGCGCACCGGCATCAAGTGAAGGTCGAGAACGGCCGAGTGCTGCTGACGCTGAACACGGCGACCAAATGTGCCTGACAGCTCATTTGTAGGCCGCGCCGGACCTGGTCCGGCGCGGCCTACGGGATTAGCGCAGAGAGATGACGCCATGACCCACCCCCATCAGATCACCGCCTCCACCTGCTGCTACTGCGGCGTGGGCTGTGGTGTGCTGATCGAACACGATGACGAGAAGATCCTCGGCGTCCAAGGCGATCCAGACCACCCTGCCAACTTCGGCAAACTCTGCAGCAAGGGTTCGACCCTGCACCTGACCGGCGACCTCGACGCCCGCGGCCTCTATCCCGAGCTGCGCCTGGGCAAGGGTCTGGCCCGTGCACG
Organism: Pseudomonas benzenivorans; assembly: GCF_900100495.1. Classification (GTDB taxonomy): domain Bacteria; phylum Pseudomonadota; class Gammaproteobacteria; order Pseudomonadales; family Pseudomonadaceae; genus Aquipseudomonas; species Aquipseudomonas benzenivorans. Next base: position 168,522 of record NZ_FNCT01000001.1, on the reverse strand, counting down.
CACGGACTGGGACAGCGCCCTGGACCATGCCGCCAACCAGTTCGCCGCCGCCATCCGCGAACACGGCCCGGACAGCGTGGCCTTCTACATCTCCGGGCAACTGCTGACCGAGGACTACTACGCCTTCAACAAACTGGCGCGGGCCCTGGTCGGCACCAACAACATCGACAGCAACTCGCGCCTGTGCATGTCCTCGGCGGTGGTCGGCTACAAGCGCAGCCTCGGCGCCGATGCGCCGCCGTGCAGCTACGAGGACATCGAGCAGAGCGACTGCCTGCTGATCGCCGGCAGCAACATGGCCTATGCCCACCCGGTGCTGTTCCGCCGCCTCGAAGAGGCCAAGGCCAAGCGCCCGGATATGCGCATCATCGTCATCGACCCGCGCCGTACCGACACCTGCGAGCTGGCCGATCTGCACCTGGCGATCCTGCCGGGCACCGATGTCGCGCTGTTCCATGGCATCCTGCATATCCTGATGTGGGAAGGCTGGATCGACCGGCGCTTCATCGACCAGCACACCGAAGGCTTCGATTCGCTGAAGTCACTGGTACGCGACTACAGCCCGGCGATGGTCGCCGAGCTGTGCGGCATCTCGGTGGACGACCTGCAGAGCTGCGCACGGATGATCGGCAGCGCGCCGAGCTTCCTCTCGCTGTGGTGCATGGGGCTGAACCAGTCCTCCTCCGGCAGCGCCAAGAACAGCGCGCTGATCAACCTGCACCTGGCCACCGGACAGATCGGCAAGCCCGGTACCGGCCCCTTCTCCCTCACCGGCCAGCCGAATGCCATGGGCGGCCGCGAGACCGGCAGCCTGGCCAACCTGCTGCCGGGACATCGCGAGGCCACCAACCCCAAGCACCGCGCCGAAATCGCCGACTACTGGGGCGTCGACAAGCTCCCGGAAAGCAGCGGACTGACCGCCATCGAGCTGTTCGACGCGGTACGCGAGGGCAAGATCAAGGCGTTGTGGATCGCCTGCACCAACCCGGCGCAGTCCCTGCCGGATCAGAACAAGATCCATGAGGCTCTGGCCGCCTGTCCCTTCGTCGTGGTGCAGGAAGCGTTCTTCACCACCGAGACCTGCCACTACGCCGACCTGCTGCTGCCCGCCGCCAGTTGGGGCGAGAAGGAAGGCAGCGTGACCAACTCCGAGCGCCGCGTCAGCCACGTGCGCCGCGCCGTGCCAGCGCCCGCAGAGGCGCGGCCGGACTGGGCGATCACCAGCGATTTCGCCCGTCGTTTAGAGCTCCTGCTGCGTCCCGGCCTGCCCAGCCTGTTTGCCTTCGACAGCCCCGCATCGCTGTTCGAGGAATACAAATACCTGACCCAGCATCGCGATCTCGACCTCAGCGGCCTGAGCTACGCCATCCTGGATAACCAAGGCCCCCAGCAATGGCCGTTCCCGGCCGGCGCCAGCCAGGGAACGCCGCGCCTGTATGGCGACGGCCGCTTCCCCACCGCCAGCGGTCGCGCGCAGTTTCTCGCCGAGCCCTATAGGGCGCCGAAGGAAAAGCGCGAGGCGCGTTTCCCGCTGACCCTCAATACCGGTCGCCTGCGCGACCAATGGCACGGCATGAGCCGCACCGGCACCGCCGCACGGCTGTTCGGCCACGTCGAGGAAGCCGTACTCAGCCTGCACCCGGACGAACTGCGCCGACGCCGCCTGCAGGCCGGCGACCTGGTCAAGGTGCGCAGCCGGCGCGGCAGCCTGATCGTCCCGGTCCAGCCAGACGAGGCCATCCGCTCCGGCCAGGCCTATCTGCCGATGCACTGGGGCAATCGCTTCCTCAAGGGCCTGGGCAGCAACGTGCTGACCCTGCCGGCCTTCGATCCGTTGTCCAAGCAGCCCGAGCTCAAGCACGCCGGCATCCAGGTGGAAAAGGTCGAGTTGCCCTGGCAGCTGTTCGCCCTGGTCGAAGGCAACGTGCAGATGCGCTTCGAGGCCCTGCGCCCGCTGTTCGAGGGGTTCGCCTATGCCAACCTCACCCTCACCGGTCGCGAGCGCCCCGCCCTGGTGATCCGTGCCGCGACCGCACAGGCCCCGGAAGCCGAGCTGCTGGCACAGATCGACCGCCTGCTGGGCCTGCACGAGGGGCCGGTACTGGCCTACGACGACCCGCGCCGGGCGGTGGGCAAGCGCGTGCGCATCGAGGACGGCCGCATCGTCAGCATCCGTCTGGCCGGCGAGACCGCCGCCCGCGACTGGCTGAAAAGCCTGTGGAGTGAAGGCCAGGCCGACGCCGACCTGCGCCGCTGGTTGCTGGCCCCGCTGTCCACCCCGCCCGGCGCCGCCGCGACCAAGAAGGCCAGCAAGACCCTGTGCAATTGCCTGAACGTCAGTGAAGACGCGATCAGCGCCGGCATCGCCCGCGGCCTCGACCTCGACGGCTTGAAACAGGAGCTGAAGTGCGGCACCAGCTGCGGCTCCTGCGTACCGGAAATCAAGCGCCTGCTGGCCGCTCCGCCAATTGCGGCAAATGCATAACCGTAGGGTGCGCGGGGCCGCCTAGGCCACGCGCACCAACCCCGACAATTTGGTGCGCACGGCGCACCCTACGAGAGGAATGCCGTATGAACGCAAAAGTCTGGCTGGTAGGCGCAGGCCCCGGTGATCCGGAATTGCTCACCCTGAAAGCGGTAAAAGCCCTGAAGCAGGCCGAGATCGTGATGATCGACGACCTGGTCAACCCCGCCGTCCTCGAACATTGCCCGGATGCACGGGTGGTGTCGGTGGGCAAGCGTGGCGGCTGCCGCTCCACGCCCCAGGCCTTCATCCATCGCCTGATGCTGCGTTACGCGCGCCAGGGCAAATGCGTGGTGCGCCTGAAAGGCGGCGATCCGTGCATCTTCGGCCGCGGCAGCGAGGAAGCCGACTGGCTCAGCGCCCACGGCATCGAAGTGGAGATGGTCAACGGCATCACCGCCGGCCTTGCCGGTGCCACCAACTGCGGCATCCCCCTGACCCTGCGCGGCATCGCCCGCGGCGTGACCCTGGTCACCGCCCACACCCAGGACGACAGCACGCTGGACTGGCAGGCCCTGGCCCAGGGTGGCACCACCCTGGTGGTCTACATGGGCGTGGCCAAATTGCCGGAAATCCGCGAAAGCCTGCTGGCTGGCGGCATGCGCGCCGACATGCCGGTGGCGATGATCGAAAACGCCTCGCTGCCGCAACAGCGCGAGTGCCGCAGCTCGCTGGCCGCGATGCACAGGGATGCCCTAGCCTTCCACCTGCAGAGCCCCGCCATCCTGGTGATCGGCCAGGTCGCGGCCGAACAGCAGATGCTGGCCCTGGCGGCGAGCGCCTAACCACTTCGCTCCTGCGGAGTTGTTCTTGCCCGGCCCTGGCCGGGCTTTTTGTTTCTTCGCCGCGTGCGACAGCTTGCGGGGATGCCATCGCTGCGCGCTGGGCTGAGAAGGGAGCACTGCTACTGCAGACATTGCTCGGTCAGTTCCCCTCTGCCTCCGGGAGACGACTGCATGGATGCAGGAGGTAGGGCGACGCAGGATGCCAAAGCCGAGGGGCCAGGGGTGAGGGAGAGGAGCCAGCGAAAAGCGCCCTCACCCGGCCTTCGGCCACCCTCTCCCGGAGGGAGAGGGGGATCAGATGCCATCGCTGCGCGATGGGCTTTTCCGGGCAAAGAAAAACCCGGCCGGAGCCGGGTTTTTCCTAGCAGCCTGAGACCAATTACTGGACTTGGGCTTCCACTTCGGCTTCAACGCGACGGTTGACGGCGCGGCCAGCCTCGGTCGCGTTATCGGCAACCGGCTGTGTTTCGCCGTAAGCGGCTGCGTTGACACGCTCGCCTTCCACACCGTACTGGTTGACCAGAACGTCGCGAACGGCGTTGGCACGCTTCTCCGACAGCTTCTGGTTGTAGCTGTCGCTACCGGCGGAGTCGGTGTGACCTTCAACGGTGGTGGTGGTTTGCGGATACTGCTTCATGAAGTCAGCCAGGTTCTTGATGTCGCCGTAGCTTTCTTCCTTGACCTGGGCCTTGTCGAAGTCGAACTTCACGTCCAGCTCGACACGCACCACCTGGGCCGGTTCTTCGACCGGAGCGGGCTCGGGCATCGCTTCCGGCGCGGCGGCTACCGGCTCGGGAGCCGGGGCCGGGGTGGTGCTGCCGCCGAAGTTCAGACCGACGCCAACGCCGGCTTGCCACTCGGTGTCGCCCTGGTCGATGTTGTACAGAGCGTCGACGCCGGCACGGGCGTAGAACATTTCGGTGAAGTAGTACTTGGCACCGGCACCGGCGATGGCCAGGGTGGAGTGGTTACGACCACCGCTGTTGGCGTCGCCGATGCTCTGGTGGCCGAAGCCGGCAGAGACGTAGGGACGCAGGCCCGCAGCCGGCTGGCCGAAGTGGTAGATGGCCTTCAGGTCGCTCAGGTTGCCCTTGATGTTCTTGCTGCCGAGAGCGCCATCGCCACGCAGGTCGTGGTACTCGCCGTAGGACAGTGCCAGCTCGACGTCGTCGGTCAGGTAGTAGCCGATGCTGCCGCCGAACAGGTTGCCTTCATCGTGAGCGAAGTCACGCTGGGTGTCGGCGAAGTAGCGATTGACAAAGCCCTCCACCTCGACTGCGCCTTGGCCTTGAGCCAGCACGCCCATGGAGGAAGCCGCGACAAGAGAGCCAATGACTACGCCTAAGGTGTTTTTCAGTTTCATCCGTTAAATTCCCATCTTAGTGATTGATTGAGTCGCGCGCAGATAGGCACGCAAATCGGCGGCAAGTTTATCAGAACTCGCCGTTACGCCTGAGACAACTTGCCCCGAACTAACTTTCGGTAATACCTGCAAACTTCTCACGCAATCGGTCGAGCGCACGTTTGTAGCGCATTTTCGTGGCGCTCAGGCCCATGTGCATGATGTCGGCGATCTCCTGAAACTCCAGCTCTGCGACAAAACGTAGCACCAGAATCTCCCGGTCGATCGGATTGACGTGCACCAGCCAACGATCCAAGCCTCCACGGTCTTCCACTTTGGGCGTCTTTTCTTCGGACGCCTCCTCCAAAGGATCCAAACTTAGCGCATCCATCAAGCGGCGCTTGCGGCGCTCCTTGCGGTACTGGGTGATGCACTCGTTGTAGGTGATGCTGTACAGCCAGGTCTTGAATTTCGATTTGCCCTCAAAGTTCTTCAAGCCATAAAGAACTTTAAGCATGACCTCCTGACAGACATCATCCGCGTCCCGTTCGTTCCCTAAATAACGCGCGCACACATTGAATAAAGTGCGCTGGTAGCGGCGCATCAGTTCTTCATAGGCACGCGTGATGTGGAACAACTCGTCATGTGCACGCGCCACCAACTCCTCGTCGGAGAGTTCGCGGGGGTCATAACGCATAGACAACGGTTGGGCTTTATTCAAAACGAGTCGGGCCGACAGTCGGGACAGAGGCCGCCACCGCCTGGTGGACCAGGCTGCAGGGTTGGCGGCATAGATTAGCAGGGATTGGCGCGTTAGCGACTGCTCACCCGTTGTTCGAGCAGGGTGCGATTGGCCACCGAGACCAGTTCGCCGGCATCGGTTAGCAGGATAGTCTTGACCGTGCCGATTTCTTCGATCTGCCCTTCCACCTCACCCACCTGCACTTGCTGCCCAACCTGGTACAGCTCGCGCACATAGATGCCGGCGAGGATCTGCCCGGCGATTTCCCGGCTGCCCAAGCCCAGCGCCAGCGCCACCGCCAGGCCTACCGAGATCAACACGATGGCGATGACATTGTTCAACAGGTCGGTCTTGACTTCCAACTGGCCGATCGCCACCGAGATGCTGATGATGATCACCAGGCCCTGGGCGATGCGCCCCAGGCCATTGGCATAGTCGAGTCCGACGCCCTCGGCCGCGCCACGCACCAATCCGCTGACCAACTGCGCCAGCAGCACACCGGCGAGCAGGACCAGGGCCGCACCGAAGACTTTCGGCAAATACAGCGCGAGCACATCGAGGGTCGCCGAAACCCGCTCCAGGCCAAGCGACTCGGCGGCCGAGACGAGGAAAATCAACAACACGAACCAGTAGACGATCTTGCCGATCAGGGTCGAGACCGGCGCCTGGATGCCGGCGCGGCTGAGTAGCTTGGTCAGGCCGGTCCCGGCCATCAGGCGATCCAGGCCCAACTTGCCGAGCAGCTTGGACAGCAAGGTGTCGAGCAGTTTGGCTACGACAAAGCCGAGCAGCACCAGGATCAGCGCCACGAACAGGTTCGGGATAAAACCGGCCACCTTGGTCCAGAGCGCAGTCATCGCGCTAATCAGGCTATGAGTCCAGGGATCGAGTTCCATTTCAGTCAGCCTTATCAGTAGAACGAATAGAAGAGTGACGGCGAGAAACCGGCGAGACGTGCGCCGAGCCGTTATTCAGGGCAATCATCAGCGCGCCGAGCCAATGCCCCATCAAACTGAACAGATCGCCTGCGCCGACTTGGCGGTTGGCGGTCTTCAAGACGCGGTGCAAGCAGGCATCGTCGTCGTGATCCGACGAGGACGACTTGAGCAAATCGCGCAGGGATTCTTCGAATGGATCGTGCATGACGCACCTCACAGGATGTGTCGGCTAGACGAGACCAACTCTCGGCAAGTCACATCAGGCCCAGCGCAAACGGCGCAGCAACCACCATTGGCCGAGGGCCACGGCCAGCATGATCAAGCATGCGACCAGGAAGCCGTAGGGATTCTCAGCGCCGGGGATGCCGCCGACGTTGATGCCCAGCAAGCCGGTGAGAAAGCTCATGGGCAAAAACACCCCGGTGATGATGGCGAAGCGGTACATGATGCGGTTCATCCGCTGATCCATGCGCCGGTTTTCCGCCTCGAGCAGCAGGCTGACCCGCTCACGGCTGAGCTCCAGCTCTTCCAGGTAGCGGGTCAGGCGGTTGTGCAACTCGTTCCAATAGCCCGGGTCGTCGGCGAGGAACCACGGCAGCTGCTTGCGCGTCAGCTGCGCATAGATCTCGCTCTGCGGCGCCAGGAACCGTCGCAGGCCGGCAGCGCGCCGACGCACTTGCAGCAACTGGGCATGCTCCGGCACCGCGCGCTCATCGGTATCGACCCGCTCCTCCTGCTCGTCGACCCGTTCGGACAGCTCGTCTACCAGGGCGTCGACCCTGTCGGTCAGGTAATGCGCCAGGCTCAGGATCAGCTCGGACGCGGTTTTCGGCCCGCAGCCGGCCTCCAGGTCCGCAATCAGCTTCTCGGTTGCGCGCAACGGCCGCAGGCGCAAGGAAATGATCCGCCGGGCATCGGCGAAGATGCGCACCGACACCATGTCCTCGGGTTCCGCCCCAGGGTTGAGGTTGACCCCGCGCAGAAACAGCAACAGCGCGTCATCATCCAGCGACAGCAGGCGCGGCCGGGTGTTCTCCTCCAGCAACAGATCGCAGGCGAACTCGCTCAAGCTGCTCTCGCGGCGCAGCCAGTGCTGGGTCTGCGGATGACTGCGATCCCAGTGCAACCACAGGCTTTCCTGCTCGGCCAGCTCGAGGCTGGCCAGTTGCGCCTGAGCGATCGAGCGCGCCCCACCCTGGCCGTCCAGGACAAAAGAGTGCACCAAGCCCCACTGCGCGTTGTCTTCCTCGTGCATCCCTACTCCTGAGCGACAATCCGGGCCGCTACTTATTCCGGCATCTTCAGCGCGCTGGGCGAGACGATGATGCCGTTATTGTCGGCATACAGGTATTCGCCCGGGCGGAAGGTCACCCCGCCGAAGGTCACCACCACATTGAGGTCGCCGATGCCGCGCTTGTCGGTTTTCATCGGGTGACTGGCCAGCGCCTGCACGCCGAGATCGGTCTGCGCCAGCACGTCCACGTCGCGCACACAGCCATACACCACGATGCCTTCCCAGCCGTTCTTCGCCGCTTTCTCCGCGAGCATGTCGCCAAGCAAGGCGCGGCGCAGCGAGGCGCCGCCATCGACCACCATCACCTTGCCTTTGCCCGGTTGCTCGACTTGCTCCTTGACCAGCGAGTTGTCCTCGAAGCACTTGATCGTGACGATCTCGCCGCCAAAGGAGTCGCGCCCCCCGAAATTGCTGAACATCGGTTCGACGACCTGCACCAGCTCCGGGTAGGCGTCGCACAGATCAGGCGTGATGTAGTGCATGGCAAAGCTCCTTTCAGGCATTGGGAATCGGGGTTTACCGGTCGATACCGACACGATCGGCGCAAGGGGCGGTCAGCGCTCGCCCGCTGGCCAGATCGAACTCCGCGCCGTGGCGCGCGCAACGCAGCGCCGTACCGGCCAGAGTGGCGTTGTGCAAGGACGCCCCTGGTGTGGGCAACGATTTTCCAACAGCAGCGTGCGTCCCCTTACGACCATCAGCAGCAGGCTGCGTTCCTGCACCCGGAAGACCCGGCGATAGCCCTCGTCCAGGCTCAGCAATCGCTCCAGGGCAACGAACATCGCATCTCCGCCGACCGCGCAAAATGACTGGCAAACCGCTCAGCGTCACATCTTAGCCGGGCGAGCGCTGCGATGGTATGCCCATCTGCCGCTCAAGCACGGCACCTTCAGCAACGCCGACCGACAGCGGATGGTTGCGCAGCCATTGCTCGACCAGCGGCCACACCTCGCGCTGCGCCTCTTTGCTGACCAGCATCTCGACATGCCCGAAATCGCTGGAGAAGCCGTTCCTCTTGCCCAGGCAAACAAACTCACTCACCAGAGAGCCGAACTGCTCGAGCAACTTGCGGCACGCCCATGCCGGGTCTTGCCGGTCGCCGACCGCAGCGACCGCCATGACCGGCACCCGCACCTCGGCCAAACCGGCCCACCAATCGCGCTGCTGATCGCCAAAGCGGCCGAACAGGCCATGCCAACGCAGGCTCTCCAGGGCCAGACCAATGGGTTCGTCTTCCGGGCCACGCTTGAGCCGCGAGCCGGACAACAGGGCGAAACGCTTGAGCAGCAAACGCCCGCCCCACTCCACCGGTGGCACCTTCAGCGGCCAGTAGGTGCGGCTGATCTGGCTGCCGAACAGCGCCGCCGATGCCACCTTGTCCTCGTCGAGATAATGCCCGCCGAGCGCCCCGGCCAAGGTAATCCCGCCCAGCGAGTGTCCCAGCCAGTGCGCCGGTTGCGGATTTTGCTCGAAGACGAAAGCGGCAATCGCCGGCAAGTCGTAGCGCACATAGTCGCTGACCTTGTTGTGCCGGTAGGCCCGATTGCGCGGCGACAGGCCGTGTCCGCGCATTTCGGCGATCCATACATCGAAGCCGACACGCGCCAGATACGGGCCGAGCCCGATACCTTTGGGCGAATACCAGAAACGCCGATTGGAGAAGCTCCCGGGCAACAGGATGACCGGGACACCGCGCCGGTTCTCCTGGCCGGCCCGCCCCAGGCGGGTCAGCGCCAACTCGACACTGGCATCCGGGCTGTTGCCGGGCTTGAGGCGATAGACGTCCTCGCTCAAATCGCCACGAAATTCCGCGCTGATCAAGGCGACGGGAAAAAGCTCACTGCTACTTTGCATCTTCGCTCTGACACAAAAAAAGGGCGGGATAACCCGCCCTCGTTCAAGGTGGTTAAGGGCCGATCAGGCTGGCTGGCCTTCAGCCAGGAAGAACCAGGTGTCCAGCACCGAATCCGGGTTCAGCGACACGCTTTCGATGCCCTGCTCCATCAGCCACTTGGCCAGATCCGGGTGATCCGAAGGCCCCTGGCCACAGATGCCGATGTACTTGCCGGCCTTGTTACAGGCGGCGATGGCGTTGGCCAGCAGCTTCTTCACCGCCGGATTACGCTCATCGAACAGGTGCGCGACGATGCCGGAGTCGCGATCCAGCCCCAGGGTCAGCTGGGTCAGGTCGTTGGATCCGATCGAGAAGCCATCGAAGAATTCGAGGAACTCCTCGGCCAGGATCGCGTTGGACGGCAGCTCGCACATCATGATGATGCGCAGGCCGTTCTCGCCGCGCGCCAGGCCGTTGCTGGCCAACAGATCGACCACCTGGCTGGCTTCGCCCAGGGTGCGCACGAACGGCACCATGATCTCGACGTTGGTCAGGCCCATCTCGTTGCGCACCTTCTTCATCGCCCGGCATTCCAGCTCGAAGCAATCGCGGAAGGATTCGCTGATGTAACGCGAGGCGCCACGGAAGCCGAGCATCGGGTTCTCTTCTTCCGGCTCGTAGAGCTTGCCGCCGATCAGGTTGGCGTACTCGTTGGACTTGAAGTCCGACAGGCGCACGATGACCTTCTTCGGCCAGAATGCCGCAGCCAGGGTGCTGATGCCCTCGACCAGTTTCTCGACATAGAAGTCGACCGGGCTGGCATAGCCGGCAGTACGTTTTTCGACGCTGTCCTTGATCTCGGCCGGCAGGCCGGCGAAATTCAGCAGGGCCTTGGGGTGCACGCCAATCATCCGGTTGATGATGAACTCCAGGCGGGCCAGGCCGACGCCGGCATTCGGCAGCTGGGCGAAGTCGAAGGCGCGGTCCGGGTTGCCGACGTTCATCATGATCTTGAACGGCAGCTCGGGCATGGCGTCCACCGAGTTGGTGCGAATATCGAAGCCCAGTTCGCCTTCGAAGATGAAGCCGGTGTCGCCTTCGGCACAGGAGACGGTCACGCCCTGGCCGTCCTTCAGCACCTGGGTGGCGTTGCCACAACCCACCACGGCCGGAATCCCCAGCTCGCGGGCGATGATCGCCGCGTGGCAGGTACGGCCGCCGCGGTTGGTGACGATGGCGCTGGCGCGCTTCATGATCGGCTCCCAGTCCGGGTCGGTCATGTCGGACACCAGCACGTCGCCCGGCTGGACCTTGTCCATCTCGGCGATGTCATGGATCACCCGCACCTTGCCGGCGCCGATCTTCTGGCCAATCGCGCGACCTTCGACCAGCACGGTGCCGGTCTCCTTGAGCAGGTAGCGCTCCATCACGTTGATATTGCTACGGCTCTTCACCGTCTCCGGGCGCGCCTGGACGATGTACAACTTGCCGTCGTCACCGTCCTTGGCCCACTCGATGTCCATCGGCCGGTCGTAGTGCTTCTCGATGATCAGCGCCTGCTTGGCCAGTTCGCTGACCTCGGCATCGCTCAGGCAGAAACGCGCACGGTCGGCGCGCTCGACATCGACCACCTTGACCGACTTACCGGCCTTGGCCTCGTCGCCATAGATCATCTTGATCGCCTTGCTGCCCAGGTTGCGGCGCAGGATGGCCGGGCGACCAGCTTCCAGCGTCTGCTTGTGGACGTAGAACTCGTCGGGGTTGACGGCGCCCTGCACCACGGTTTCGCCCAGACCATAGGCGCCGGTGATGAACACCACGTCGCGGAAGCCCGATTCGGTGTCGAGGGTGAACATCACCCCGGCGGTGCCGGTTTCCGAACGGACCATGCGCTGCACGCCGGCGGACAGGGCGACCAGCCTGTGGTCGAAGCCCTGGTGCACGCGGTAGGCGATGGCGCGGTCGTTGAACAGCGAGGCGAACACTTCCTTGGCCGCGCGGATCACGTTGTCCACGCCGCGGATGTTCAGGAAGGTTTCCTGCTGGCCGGCGAACGAGGCGTCCGGCAGGTCTTCGGCGGTGGCCGAGGAGCGCACGGCGACCGCCATGTTGTCGTTGCCGCCGGACATTTCGGCGAAGGCGGTGCGGATCTGTGCATCGAGTTGCGCGGGGAACGGCGCGTCCATCACCCACTGGCGAATCTGTGCACCGGTCTTGGCCAGCGCATTGACGTCGTCCACGTCCAGGGCGTCGAGTGCATCATGGATCTGCGCGTTCAGCCCGCTCTGCTCGAGGAAGTCACGGTAGGCCTGGGCGGTCGTGGCGAAACCACCGGGAACCGATACACCGGCACCGGCAAGGTTGCTGATCATCTCGCCCAGGGAGGCGTTCTTGCCCCCTACGTGCTCAACATCATGGACGCCGAGCTTATCGAGGGAAACTACGTACTCTACCAAGGTGATCTCTCCACTTATGGTGTTGGAAAAGCTCAAGGGGCTGGGGAAACTCGCTGGAACGAATCCGCACGATTGTGGCCTGGCCCTGGAAAATAAGTAACAATGCTGGCCAATTAGAGCCAGCAAAAGCGGGCCTATGATAGCCAAGAATCATCCCCAGCTTAAGGCCCATGGCGCAAATGAAACGAACCGCTTTTTTCATCTCCGACGGCACCGGCATCACGGCCGAAACCCTGGGTCAGAGCCTGTTGGCGCAATTCGAAACCATCGGCTTCACCAAACTCACGCGGCCCTACATCGACAGCGTGGAAAAAGCGCGCGCCATGGTACAACAAATCAATAGTGCTGCCGAGAAAGACGGCGCCCGGCCGATCATCTTCGACACCATCGTCAATCAGGAAATCCGCGAGGTCCTGGCCCAATCCGAAGGGTTCATGATCGATATCTTCTCGACTTTCCTCGCCCCACTGGAGCAGGAACTGATCTCGCATTCCTCCTATTCGGTGGGCAAGTCCCACTCCATCGGGCAGAACTCCAACTACATGGAGCGTATCGAGGCGGTCAACTTCGCCCTGGACAACGACGACGGCGCCCGCACCCACTATTACGACAAGGCCGACCTGATCCTGGTCGGGGTGTCACGCTGCGGCAAGACCCCGACCTGTTTGTACATGGCCATGCAATACGGCATTCGCGCTGCCAACTACCCGCTGACCGAAGACGACATGGAGCGCCTGCAACTACCCGCCGCACTGAAAAAATACAAGGACAAGCTGTTCGGCCTGACCATCGACCCGGATCGCCTGACCGCGATCCGCAACGAGCGCAAACCCAACAGCCGCTACGCCAGCTACGCGCAGTGCGAGTTCGAAGTACGCGAGGTGGAAAACCTGTTCCGCCGCGAGAACATCAACTACATCAATTCCACGCATTTCTCGGTGGAGGAGATCTCCGCCAAGATCCTCGTGGAAAAAGGTGTCGAGCGGCGCTTGAAGTAGACACCAAGAGCCCCTGGAAACGACAAAGCCGGCACGGCCGGTTTCGTCGTTTGCCCCAGCTGGGCTGATGCCCACGCCACACGCCCTCCTCAGATCACGAACAGATCCATGAAACGCTGCACCGGTGTGGCTTCGAGCCTTGCCTGGTCCTTGCACAGGTCGAAGATCCGCACGCTGCGCTGACCGGTGAAGCGGGTCGCCAGGCTGGCCTTGAACTTCTCCTCCAGCAGCGGGATGCCTTTGGCGCGGCGCCGCCGGTGGCCGATCGGGTATTCCACTTCGACCTTCTCGGTGGCGCTGCCGTCGGCGAAGAACACCTGCACGGCGTTGGCGATCGAACGCTTGTCGGCTTCCAGGTATTCGCGGCTGTAGCGCGCGTCCTCGACGACCTCCATCTTCCTGCGCAGCTCGTCGATGATCGGCTGGGCGGCGTGGAATTCATCCTCGTAGTGCTCGGCCACCAGCTTGCCGAAGGCCAGCGGTACGGCAGTCATGTACTGGAGGCAGTGGTCGCGGTCGGCCGGATTGGCCAACGGCCCCACCTTGGAGATGATGCGGATCGCCGACTCCTGAGTGCTGATGACGATCCTGGCGATCTCATGCAGGCGGTCCTTGACCTGCGGGTGCAGGATCACCGCGGCTTCGCAAGCGGTCTGCGCATGGAATTCGGCCGGGAAGCTGATCTTGAACAGCACATTCTCCATCACATAGCTGCCGAAGCCCTGCGCGAAGCTGAACTGGCGCTGCTCCGCCGGCTTCAACGCCAGGTCCTGGTTGCTGTGGCTGAACGACACGTCGTAGAAGCCCCACTGTGGCGCGCTGAGCACGCCGGGGATGCCCATCTCGCCGCGCATGGCGATGTCGGCCAGGCGCACGCCGCGGCTGCTGGCGTCGCCGGCGGCCCAGGACTTGCGCGAGCCGGCGTTCGGTGCGTGACGGTAGGTACGCAGCGCCTGGCCGTCGACGAAGGCGTGCGACAGTGCGGAGAGCAGCTGCTCGCGGCTGGCGCCCATCAGCTTGGCGCAGACGGCGGTGGACGCCACTTTCACCAGCATGACGTGATCCAGGCCGACACGGTTGAAGGAGTTCTCCAGGGCAAACACGCCCTGGATCTCGTGGGCCATGATCATCGCCTCGAGCACGGCGCGCATGCGCAGCGGCGCATCGCCCTGGGAGACGCGCCGCTGCGACAGATGGTCGGCGACGGCGAGGATGCCGCCGAGGTTGTCCGACGGGTGGCCCCACTCGGCCGCCAGCCAGGTGTCGTTGTAGTCCAGCCAACGCACGCAGCAGCCGATGTCCCAGGCCGCCTTGACCGGGTCCAGGCGAAAGCTGGTGCCCGGCACGCGCGCGCCGTGCGGCACCACGGTGCCCTCGACCAGCGGCCCGAGGTGCTTGGTGCACTCGGGGAAGCGCAGGGCCAGCAGACCGCAGCCGAGGCTGTCGAGCAGGCAGTTGCGCGCGGTATCCAGGGCCTCGGCGGACTCGACCCGGTAGCCCAGCACGTAGTCGGCGATGTCCTGCAGGACCTGGTCGTAGTCGGGACGGGTGTTCAGGTCAACATTGGCGCTCATGGTTCAATCCCCCCCTGGATGGCAGGCAGGTGAATTCGGCCACGGCGTCCCGTTCGTGACCCCCACATGAAGTGTAGGAGCGGGGAGACGCCCAGTCCCATGCCCGCGAATCGCACGCATGGCGTGCTCCTACAGGTTTTCACGACGCCAAGACGGCAAACAGGCGGCCAGGCTTAGAACGCATCACCCGGCACGCGCACCCAACCCTCCATCAGCACCCGGGCGCTGCGGCTCATGATCGCCTTGGTCACCGTCCAGTTGCCGTCGACCCGAGTGGCTTCGGCGCCGACCCGCAGGGTGCCCGAGGGATGACCGAAGCGCACCGCACTGCGTTCACCACCGCCGGCGGCGAGATTGACCAGGGTGCCGGGGATCGCCGCGGCCGTGCCGATGGCCACCGCGGCCGTACCCATCATGGCGTGGTGCAGCTTGCCCATGGACAGCGCGCGCACCAGCAGGTCGACCTCGCCGGCGGCGATCGTCTTGCCGCTGGAGGCGAGGTAGTCCCTGGGCGGCGCGACGAAGGCGATCTTCGGCGTGTGCTGACGCTTGGCCGCCTCTTCCGGCGTCTTGATCAGCCCCATGCGCAGGGCCCCGGCTATGCGGATTTGCTCGAACTTCTCCAGCACCTTGGCGTCGCCGTTGATCGCCTCGCGCAATTCGCTGCCGGTGTAGCCGATATCCTCGGCATTGACGAACACGGTGGGGATGCCGGCGGTGATCATGGTCGCCTTGAGCGTACCGCTCGCTACAACATCAGCGGGCACCTCGAGATCGTCGACCAGGTTGCCGGTGGGAAACATCGAGCCGCCCTCCTCGCCGTCATCGGACGGATCGAGGAACTCCAGCACGATCTCGGCCGCTGGGAAGGTCACGCCGTCCAGCTCGAAGTCGCCGGTTTCCTGCACCTGGCCGTTGCTCACCGGCACATGGGCGATGATGGTCTTGTTGATGTTGGCCTGCCAGATACGCACCACGCAGGTACCGTTCTGCGGAATGCGCGCCGGATCGACCAGCCCGGCGTGGATGGCGAAGGCGCCGGCGGCGGTGGACAGGTTGCCGCAGTTGCCGCTCCAGTCGACGAAGGCCTTGTCGATCGAGACCTGGCCATAGAGGTAGTCCACATCGTGCTCGGGCACGCTGCTCTTTGCCAGGATCACGCACTTGCTGGTGCTGGAGGTGGCGCCGCCCATGCCGTCGATATGCGCCGAATAGGGATCGGGGCTGCCGATCACGCGCATGAACAGGCGGTCGCGCGCCTCGCCCGGCGCCTGGCAGCGCTCGGGCAGGTCTTGCAGGCGGAAGAACACACCCTTGCTGGTACCGCCACGCATATAGGTGGCAGGGATTCTGATCTGGGATGGATGAGCCATGGCTTGGTCCTGGCTGAAGAGTGAAATTGCCGTAGGGTGGATCACGCTTCACCGATCCACCATCGGTGCGCGAACGGTGGATGGGAAAGCGCCATCCACCCTACGGAATCAGGCGATGGCGCCTTCGAGGAAGTCCTGAGCGAAGCGCTGCAGTACGCCACCGGCCTTGTACACATGGACCTCGGCAGCGGTGTCCAGGCGGCAGGTCACCGGCACCTGAGTCACTTCACCGTTACGGCGATGGATGACCAGGATCAGCTCGCAACGCGGCGACACATCCCCCTCTATGTCGTAGGTTTCGCTGCCGTCGAGGCCGAGGGTCAGGCGGGTGGTGCCCGGCTTGAACTCGACCGGCAGCACGCCCATGCCCACCAGGTTGGTCCGGTGGATGCGCTCGAAGCCCTCGGCCACGATCACTTCCACGCCAGCCAGGCGCACGCCCTTGGCCGCCCAGTCACGCGAGGAGCCCTGACCGTAGTCGGCACCGGCGACGATGATCAGGTTCTGCTTGCGGTTCATGTAGGTTTCGATCGCTTCCCACATGCGCATGACCTTGCCTTCTGGCTCGACGCGGGCCAGCGAACCCTTCTTCACCACGCCATCGACCACGGCCATTTCGTTGACCAGCTGCGGGTTGGCGAAGGTGGCGCGCTGGGCGGTCAGGTGGTCGCCGCGGTGGGTCGCGTAGGAGTTGAAGTCCTCCTCCGGCAAGCCCATTTTGTGCAGGTACTCACCGGCGGCGCTGTCCAGCAGGATGGCGTTGGACGGCGACAGGTGGTCGGTGGTGATGTTGTCCGGCAGGATCGCCAGCGGGCGCATGCCCTTGAGGGTGCGCTCGCCTGCCAGTGCGCCTTCCCAGTACGGCGGACGACGGATGTAGGTGGACATCGGGCGCCAGTCGTACAGCGGGCTTTCGGCTTCCTGAATAGTGCCCAGATCGAACATCGGGATGTAGATCTGCTTGAACTGCTCCGGCTTCACGCTGGCAGCAACTATGGCGTCGATCTCTTCATCGCTCGGCCACAGATCTTTCAGGGTGATCAGGTTGCCGTTCTTGTCGGTGCCCAGCACGTCCTGCTCGATATCGAAGCGCACGGTACCGGCGATGGCGTAGGCCACCACCAGCGGCGGCGAGGCCAGGAAGGCCTGCTTGGCGTAGGGATGGATACGCCCGTCGAAGTTGCGGTTGCCAGACAGCACGGCGGTGGCGTACAGGTCGCGGTCGATGATTTCCTGCTGGATCACCGGGTCCAGCGCACCGGACATGCCGTTACAGGTGGTGCAGGCGTAGCCGACGATGCCGAAGCCGAGCTGTTCCAGCTCGCTCAGCAAACCGGCGTCCTCCAGGTACAGCTTGGCCACCTTGGAGCCCGGGGCAAACGAGGTCTTGACCCAGGGCTTGCGCAGCAGGCCGAGGGCGTTGGCCTTCTTCGCCAGCAGACCGGCGGCCACCACGTTACGCGGGTTGGAAGTGTTGGTGCAGCTGGTGATGGCAGCGATGATCACCGCGCCATCCGGCAGCAGGCCTTCGGCTTCCTCGACCTTGCCGGAGGCCAGCTTGGCTTCGTCGGCGATGCCGCGCTCATGCAGCGCCGAGGTCGGAAGACGCTTGTGCGGGTTGGACGGGCCCGCCATGTTGCGCACCACGGTGGACAGGTCGAATTCGAGCACGCGCTCGTACTCGGCGGTGACCAGTGCATCGGCCCACAGGCCGGTGAGCTTGGCGTAGTTCTCGACCAGGGCCACCTGCTCCGGCTCGCGACCGGTCAGCTTGAGGTAGTCGATGGTCTGCTGGTCGATGTAGAACATCGAGGCCGTGGCGCCGTATTCCGGGCACATGTTGGAGATGGTCGCGCGGTCGCCGATCGACAGGCTGTCGGCACCTTCGCCGAAGAACTCGACATAAGCGCCGACGACGCGCTCCTTGCGCAGGAACTCGGTGATGGCCAGAACGATGTCGGTGGCAGTGATGCCGGGTTGGCGCTTGCCGGTCAGCTTGACGCCGACGATATCGGGCAGGCGCATCATCGACGGCAGGCCGAGCATCACGGTTTCCGCTTCCAGGCCACCGACGCCGATGGCGATCACGCCCAGGGCATCGACGTGCGGGGTGTGCGAGTCGGTCCCCACGCAGGTGTCGGGGAAGGCTACGCCGCCACGGGCCTGAATCACCGGGCTCATCTTCTCCAGGTTGATCTGGTGCATGATGCCGTTCCCGGCCGGGATCACGTCGACGTTCTTGAACGCGGTCTTGGTCCACTCGATAAAGTGGAAACGGTCCTCGTTGCGACGGTCTTCGATGGCGCGGTTCTTCGCAAAAGCATCCGGGTCGAAGCCCGGGGCTTCCACGGCCAGGGAGTGGTCGACGATCAGCTGGGTCGGCACGACCGGGTTGACCTTGGACGGGTCCCCACCCTTCTCGGCGATGGCGTCACGCAGGCCAGCCAGGTCGACCAGCGCGGTCTGGCCAAGGATGTCGTGGCAGACCACGCGGGCCGGATACCAGGGGAAATCCAGATCACGCTTGCGCTCGATCAGCTGCTTGAGCGAATCGGTCAGCGCGTCCGGCTCGCAGCGACGCACCAGCTGCTCGGCCAGCACCCGGGAGGTATAGGGCAGCTTGGCGTAGGCGCCGGGGGCGATGGCATCGACCGCTTCGCGGGTGTCAAAGTAGTCCAGCACGGTGCCGGCCAGCGGCTTGCGGTATTGGCTATTCATGCTGTTCATGGTTATTTGCGATCCTTGAGCGGCACGAACTTGAGGTCCTCGGGGCCGACATAGTTGGCGCTCGGGCGGATGATCTTGCCGTCGATGCGCTGCTCGATGACGTGGCTGGACCAGCCGGAAGTACGGGCGATCACGAACAGCGGGGTGAACATGGCGGTGGGCACACCCATCATGTGGTAGCTGACGGCGCTGAACCAATCGAGGTTGGGAAACATCTTCTTGATGTCCCACATCACGCTTTCCAGGCGCTCGGCGATGTCGAACATCTTGGTGTTCGACTGCTCGGCGGAAAGCTCGCGAGCCACTTCCTTGATCACCTTGTTGCGCGGGTCGGCCACGGTGTAGACCGGGTGACCGAAGCCGATGACCACTTCTTTCTTCTCGACGCGGGCACGGATGTCGGCCTCGGCCTCGTCCGGGTTGTCGTAACGCTTCTGGATCTCGAAGGCCACTTCGTTGGCCCCGCCATGTTTCGGCCCGCGCAGCGCGCCGATGGCGCCGGCGATGCAGGAGAACATGTCGGAGCCGGTACCGGCGATTACCCGCGAGGTGAAGGTGGAGGCGTTGAACTCGTGCTCGGCGTACAGGTTGAGCGAGGTGTGCATGGCGCGTACCCAGGACTCGCGCGGTTTCTCGCCGTGCAGCAGGTGGAGGAAGTGACCACCGATGGAGTCGTCGTCGGTCTCCACGTCGATGCGCTTGCCGTTGTGGCTGAAGTGGTACCAGTACAGCAAGGCAGAACCCAGCGATGCCATCAGTTTGTCGGCGATGTCGCGGGCGCCCGGGTGGTTGTGGTCTTCCTTCTCCGGCGACATACAGCCGAGCACGGACACGGCGGTGCGCATCACGTCCATCGGGTGGGCGGACGGCGGCAATTGCTCGAGGGATGCCTTGAGGGCAGCCGGGATGCCGCGCAGGGCCTTGAGCTTGGCCTTGTAGCCAGCCAGTTCGGCGACGTTGGGCAGCTTGCCGTGCACCAGCAGGTGGGCGATTTCTTCGAATTCGCAGCGGTTGGCGAAGTCGAGAACGTCATAGCCGCGGTAATGCAGGTCGTTGCCGGTGCGGCCGACGGTGCACAGTGCGGTGTTGCCGGCAGTGGTGCCGCTCAGGGCGACGGACTTCTTCGGCTTGAAACCCGGGGTGGTGGTCTCTGGGGTAGTGCTCATTGTTCTGTCTCCAGCTGTAATCCGGTTAGTGGCTTCCCGCGCGCCGCTTATTTCTTGGCGGCGAACAGCGCGTCGAGGTGTTGCTCGAAGGCGTGGTAGTTGATGCGATCGTAGAGCTCCATGCGGGTCTGCATGGTGTCGATCACGTTCTTCTGGGTGCCGTCGCGACGCAGCGCGGTGTAGACGTTCTCGGCTGCCTTGTTCATGGCGCGGAAGGCCGACAGCGGGTAGAGCACCAGGGACACGTCGACGCTGGCCAGTTCCTCGGTGGTGTACAGCGGGGTGGCGCCGAACTCGGTGATGTTGGCCAGGATCGGCGCCTTGATGCGCTCGGCGAAGGTCTTGTACATCGCCAGCTCGGTGATCGCCTCGGGGAAGATCATGTCGGCGCCGGCCTCGATGCAGGCTTCGGCGCGGTCCAGCGCGGAGTTGAGGCCTTCCACCGCCAGCGCATCGGTGCGCGCCATGATCACGAAGCTGGGGTCGGTCCGCGCATCCACCGCGGCCTTGATCCGGTCGACCATCTCCTGCTGGGTGACGATCTCCTTGTTCGGCCGGTGGCCGCAGCGCTTGGCGCCGACCTGGTCCTCGATATGAATCGCCGCGGCGCCGAACTTGATCATCGACTTGACCGTACGGGCGACGTTGAACGCCGAGCTGCCGAAGCCGGTGTCGACATCCACCAGCAGCGGCAGGTCGCACACGTCGGTGATCCGCCGCACGTCGGTGAGCACGTCGTCCAGCCCGGTGATGCCCAGGTCCGGCAAGCCCAGGGAGCCGGCGGCGACGCCGCCGCCGGACAGGTAGATGGCCTTGAAGCCGGCGCGCTGGGCCAACAGGGCGTGGTTGGCGTTGATCGCGCCGACCACCTGCAGGGGATGTTCGCTGGCGACAGCGTCGCGGAAGCGTTGGCCGGGGGTGTTCAAGCTCATGACTCACCTCGTTTGCTGGAAGACGTGGTTGCTGCGCCCTGCCCCATGGCTGCGGAGTAGTGGCGCTCGATATTGCGTTTGGAAGCGGCGATGTGCCTGCGCATCAACAGTTCGGCGAGCTCACCGTCGCGCTCGGCGATGGCATCGAGAATGCGGTGATGCTCGGCAAAGGCCTGGTGCGGCCGGTTGGGCGTGGCGGAAAACTGCAGGCGGTACATGCGCACCAACTGATACAGCTCGCCGCAGAGCATTTGGCTGAGCGTCTTGTTGCCGCTGCCCTGGATGATCCGGTAGTGGAAGTCGAAGTCGCCTTCCTGCTGGTAGTAGCCGACCCCGGCCTGGAACGCGGCATCGCGCTCATGCAGGTCGAGCACCCGGCGCAGTTCCTCGATCTCGTCCAGGGTCATGCGCTCGGCCGCAAGGCGGCAGGCCATGCCCTCCAGCGACTCGCGGATCTCGTAGAGCTCGATCAGCTCGGCATGGCTGAGCGAAACCACCCGCGCGCCCACATGGGGCACCCGCACCAGCAGGCGCTGGCCTTCCAGCCGATGGATCGCCTCACGCAGCGGTCCGCGGCTGATGCCATAGGTCCGCGCCAATTCGGGCTCGGAGATCTTGCTGCCCGGAGCTATTTCCCCCTTGACGATAGCCGCCTGGATAAGGCGAAACACATGCTCGGACAGGGTCTCCGAGTCATCGTAAGCGGGGCGGGGTGCATCTAGAGCATCCAACATATTGTCAACACTGATTGCGTGATTTGCCGAAAAAGTACGGCATAAAGACTTTTATGTCAAACGAAAAACAAATACTGTCGACAATCTGCTCTAAAACACAAAATTCTAATCCACCACCAAAACCTGCAAAAACGCTTATAAGCCTCTGTCGCAGCGGAAAAACCCCCGTGGTAGAATGCCGCCCCACTTGTGCATGGCCGCCCCTGCGCCATGTCCAGCAGAGTTCGACCGGGCGTGGCGACCACATGGCCATGCCTGCAGGTCTTGCAGATCCGACGACCGCGATACCTCCTAATAGGACTTATGAGACTCAAGCCCTTTACCCTACTGCTGTGCCTGTTGCTATTGCCCGGCCTGAGTCTCGCCGCGGATAAGACCGTCTACGGCCTCAACGAATACGCCCAGTTGCACAATCTCGGCCTGCAGGTTCCCGCAAAACTGGACACCGGCGCCAAGACCGCCTCCCTGAGTGCCCGCGACATCGATCGCTTCAAACGCGATGGCGAACCCTGGGTGCGCTTCTACCTGGCCATCGACGATGCGCACGCCAATCCGATCGAACGCCCGCTGGCACGCATCAGCAAGATCAAACGCCGCGCCGGCGACTATGATCCTGAGGAAGAAAAAACCTATACCGCGCGCCCGGTCGTCGAACTGGAGATCTGCATGGGCCAAGCCCTGCGCAAGATCGAAGTGAACTTGACCGACCGCAGTGCATTCCAATACCCGCTGTTGATCGGCTCCGAAGCGCTCAAACGCTTCAGCGCACTGGTCGACCCAAGTCTTAAATACGCAGCGGGGAAACCTGGCTGTGCCACCGACGCAACCCCTGGCGAGTAACTCCCATGCGCTCTCTTAACCTGCATCTGAAAGTCCTGATCACGCTGTTGGTGGGTCTGGGCATTCTGATTACGGCCTACCAGATCTTCATTCTGGGCATTCCGCTGACTGAAGACGAAACGGACGACCTATGGAATATCGATGCCAAAGTCGAGTTCCAGGCCAGCCCGCGTGAACCGGTCAAGCTGCAGATGTTCGTGCCGCCGCTGAACCAGGATTACGTCAGCCTCAACGAGAGCTTCATCTCGAACAACTATGGCGTGAGCATCAACCGCGCCGATGGCAACCGCAAGGTCACCTGGTCTGCCCGGCGTGCCAGCGGCAAGCAAACGCTGTACTACCGCCTGGTCCTGACCAAGCGCTACAGCGGCGAGCAACCCAAGGACAAAGGGCCGATCTTCCGCGACAGCATCCCGGTGGAAGGCGCCGAGAAGATCGCCGCCGACGCCCTGCTCGCCCCGATCCGCCAGCACTCGGCGGACGTCGAGACCTTCATCAGCGAGACCATCAAGCGGGTCAACGATGTCAATGACGACAACGTCAAGCTGCTGCTGGGCGGCGATGCATCGACCCCGAACAAGGCCAAGGCCATCGAACTGCTGCTGTCCATTGCCCACGTGCCGATGGAGCGGGTGCACACCATTCGCCTGGCGGCCGATGTACAGCAGAGCCCGGAACTCTGGCTGCGCAGCTTCAACGGCGAGAACTGGCTGTACTTCAACCCGGAGTCCGGCGAGCAAGGCTTGCCCGCCGACCGCCTGATCTGGTGGATCGGCGACGACAACCTGGTCAGCCTCGAAGGCGGCAAGCAAGCGCAAGTCAGTTTCAGCCTGAACAACAGCGAGATGAACGCCATCCGCCTGGCCAAGCTGACCGACGAAAGCACCGACGCCGACTTCCTCGAATACTCGCTGTACGGCCTGCCACTCTCCACCCAGAACACCTTCCAGATCATGGTGGTGATCCCGATCGGCGTGCTGGTGATCCTGATCCTGCGCAACCTCGGCGGCCTGCAGACCCTCGGGACCTTCACCCCGGTGCTGATCGCCCTGGCCTTCCGCGAAACCCAACTGGGCTTCGGCATCATCCTGTTCACCATCATCACTGCCCTGGGCCTGTCGCTGCGCTCCTACCTCGAACACCTGAAACTGCAGATGCTGCCCCGGCTGTCGGTGGTCCTGACCTTCGTCGTGGTACTGATCGCGGTGATCAGCCTGCTCAGCCACAAGCTCGGCCTGGAGCGCGGTCTGTCGGTGGCGCTGTTCCCGATGGTGATCCTGACCATGACCATCGAACGCCTGTCGATCACCTGGGAAGAGCGCGGCGGCGGCCATGCCTTCAAGGTCGGCATCGGCACGCTGGTGGCGGCAACCCTCTCCCACCTGCTGATGAGCATTCCGGAACTGACCTATTTCGTCTTCACCTTCCCGGCGGTGCTGATGATTCTGGTGGGCTTCATGCTGGCGATGGGTCGCTACCGCGGCTACCGCCTGACCGAACTGTTTCGTTTCAAAGCCTTCCTGAAGGATTGAGCCATGCTAGGTCTCTGGAAAACCTGGAAGGCCCTCGAAGCCAAAGGCATCATGGGCATCAACCGGCGTAACGCGGACTATGTGCTGAAGTACAACAAACGGCACCTCTACCCGATCGTCGACGACAAGATCATCACCAAGGAACGCGCCATCCAGGCCGGCATCCATGTGCCGGAGATGTATGGGGTAATCAGCACCGAGAAGGAAATCGACAACCTCGACGCGATCATCGGCGAGCGTAGCGATTTCGTCGTCAAGCCGGCACAAGGTGCCGGTGGTGACGGCATCCTGGTGATCGCCGACCGCTTCGAGGAGCGCTACAAGACGGTCTCCGGCAAGATCGTCAGCCATGAGGAAATCGAGCACCAGATCTCCAACATCCTGACCGGCCTGTATTCGCTGGGCGGACACCGCGACCGTGCGCTGATCGAATACCGCGTCACCCCCGACCAGATCTTCAAGAGCATCAGCTACGAAGGTGTGCCGGATATCCGCATCATCGTCCTGAAGGGCTACCCGGTGATGGCCATGCTGCGTTTGCCGACCCGTCAGTCCGGTGGCAAGGCCAACCTGCACCAGGGCGCCATCGGCGTCGGCGTGGACCTGGCCACCGGCGTGACCCTGCGCGGCACCTGGTTGAACAACAAGATCAGCAAACACCCGGACACCACCAACGCGGTGGATGGCGTGCAGTTGCCGAACTGGGATGGCTTCATGAAGCTGGCGGCCGGCTGCCATGAACTCTGCGGCCTCGGCTACATCGGCGTGGACATGGTGCTCGACCAGGAAAAAGGCCCGCTGCTGCTCGAGCTCAACGCCCGCCCCGGCCTGAACATCCAGATCGCCAACGACTGCGGCCTCACCCATCGCGCCCATGCGGTGGAAGCGCACCTGGCCGAGCTGGCGGCAAAAGGCATCCAGGAAACTCCGGCGGAACGCGTGCGCTTCGCCCAGGGGCTTTTCGGCCACGTCGCCACGGCACCAGCCTGATTCGGCTCTAGAGGTGCCAGCGCAACAAGAAGCCCGGCCTAATGCCGGGCTTCTTGTTGCGCATCCGGCTAACGCACGACGGCCAGCTCGAAGGCACCTTGATCGCCATGGACGTGGGCCTGCATGCCCGCCTCGTCGACCGCCAGGGCTTGCAGCGGTCGCTTGAACGGCTTGTTGTCGAGGGTCTGCAGGCTGCGATCCTCGTCGGTGGTCAACAACAACACATAGCGTTCGCCGGCGGCAGCCTTGACCGGCACGGTGCCCTCGATAAAGGCGTAGCGATACCAGGTCTCGGCGTGCAGCTGGTAAACCGCATCGCTGACCAGACGGGTCGGTCGCTTGGCCTCGTCGAGAAACAGCAACGAGGGATAGACCACCTGCTTATTGGCGAAGCTGCGAATGCGCAAACCATAGGTCTGCTGCGAGCGCGGCAGCCTGAGTGCCGCGTAATAGCTGCGGCCCATGGGGAAGTCGAGGCTCGGCGAGAAGCGGTTCAACTCTTCATAACGCGGCTCATCGGCCGACAAGTCGGCAAACGCGTCCTCCGCCAACTGCCCGCAGCACCGCTCGAGCAGTTCCTGATGGGCCCCTGAAGCCGTTACCTCACTGCCCTCGAGCAGAGCCTGCAGGGCGGCAGTCGGCTGACCGTCGAGCCCCGGCAGCAACGCCGGCTTGCTGGCGAACTCGACCTGGCGCCCCTCGCTGAAGCCGATCTGCTGCGTCGGCGCCTTCAGCGCCTCGCCCTGCCCAGCCGCCGGCACCCTGGAGTTGCGCATGCGCCCCTGCTCGTCGACCCAGGTGAAATACTGGCCATCCTGGTCACTGCGGGCATAGCCACGTCCCTCCAGGACCTCGGAGCTGATGTAATCGGATGAGCGCTCGCCGGTGGCCAGCAGCACTTCACTGCCGCCACTGTGCTGCTGGCTGCCGGCATAGAAACCGTTCTGCAGGTTGCCGCTGGCATCGACCCAGGTGAAATAGCGGCGCTTGCTCTCGCCGCTGCTCTGGCTGCCCGGCCAGCGGCTGCCCGCCGCATCGTTGAGCCGCGCCTGGTCGCTCAGCTCGATGCGCCGCGCCGCCTGGCGCTGCTGTTCGGCGTAACGGCCGTCGACAAAGGTGTTGTGCACCCGCCCCTGGTCGTCGACCCAGGTCAGGTAACGGCCGTTGCCCGCAGCCACCGAAGCAACGCAGGTCAGGCTGAGGAGCAACAACAGACGGCGCATGGCGGGCTCACTCGTTCACTAGAAGGCGGTCCGGTAGGTCAAGGCAAACACATAGGCTTTGACGCTGGTTTTGATATCGAGGTCGGCATAGGGGTTGTACACCATGCTGTCGATGGTCGAACAGTTGACGTTGCAACTGGAGCGCGCCGGGATGTCCTGCTTGCTCACCAGATAATTGAAGCCGACATCGATCACCGTATCCTTGTCCCATTGATAGCCCGCCCCCAGGCCATAGAGCCTGGCATCGCCGAGCGGCGCCAGCACATCGGCCTTGTTGCCCGGGACCGCCGAGGGCCTCGGCTCATACCCCGCCCGCAGGCTCAGGCGATCGTTCAGCTGATATTCGACGCCAACCGCCCAGCTCCACCTCGACTCATAGCCGCGATCGAGGATGATGCTGGTCGAGGTGGCATTTTCCGGGGAAAACAGGCTGGCGATGGTCAGCACATCCAGCTGCCGGTCGAACTCCAGTTCGAAATTATCCCAGGCCGCGTAGTCGGTCCACTTCAGGTCGAAGTTGATCTGCCACTGCGGATGCGGCTTGAGCTTGATGCCAGTGGCGAAATGCGCCGGATAGGTCATGTCGAGCGAGACATTGCCGCGCTCCTTGTCGAACACGCCATCGGGAGTGATGCTGTTGAAGATCGCCCCGATCAAGGAACTGTCGAGACCCTGCCAGAAGCCCTGCCAGTCTTGCGAATAATCGACGGTGTATTGGCCCTGCAGGCGCATCTTGGCCTCGCTCTGGTACACCGCGCCCAGGGCGAACCAATCGCTCGGCTCCCACAGGAAGCCGACGTTCCAGGTCGGCGACAGGGTCTGCTGCATGTCGATGTCGATATTGGCGATATCGGTGAACGGCCCGAGGTCGCCGCCGCAGATGTTCAGCAGCACCTCGAAGGGATTGCCTTCTACCGTACACAGCGCGTCCTGGGCTGCACCGGTCAAGCCGGTCAGCACGCCGGGCGCACGAAAATCCTGGTTGAGCGCCATCGCCTGGTGCGAGAAGCCGATCGACAGGCCCACCGACAGCTCGTCGTTGACCTGATAGGCCACCGAGGGCGAAAAATAGGTCAGGCGCTGCATCACCAGCTCCTTGCCCTGATAGCGCGCCGGGTCATTGTCCTCGCGGGAATAGCCCAGTGCCTGCGGGGTGTAGACGTTGGTTGCGAAGGTGAATTTCGAGCCCGGTGGATTGATCGAAATTCCCGCCAGCGGGGCGAACAGCACCGGCACCTCGGTTGCCCCGCCCAACCCCGGCAGGTACATGGCCGCCGCCGTGGTACGGCTGGACGTATTGGCCACCGAATCGTCTGTGAGGCCGAAGAAATTGCTGCCGTAGTCGGCCGGCGCATCGAAGTCCGCGCGGATATCCATCACCCCGGTGATGAACTTGATGGTGGTCTGCCGGCCCTTGAGCTTGGTCAACGCGGCCGGGTTGTAATGCACGGCATCGATCCCGGTGAAATCCGCGGTGACCGCATTGCCCAGCGCCATGGCTTTCGGGCTGCCAATGGTCAGGTTCTGCGCCAACTGGGCCTGCGCCAGGCCTGCCCAGAGCGCACCGATCCCGGCAATCGCCCGCGCCAGCGGCGAAATACGCATCGTCATAAGGTTTTCGCTCGCCGTTTATTCAGCCTTCAGGCCTTTGATATCCAGAGGCATGGACAGCCCCAACAACACATCCGGCGAGTCTTCGGTCATGCCGAACCCGGCGTTCACGTTGACGATGTAATTCGGCGAAGTGCGCAACCCCAGCGAGAAGTTCATCACCGCACTGGTCTGCTCCGAGCCCTCCAGGCTGCCGTCGGCGAAGCTGAAGGTCGGCGCCAGGGCGTGCGACATCTGGTAGGAGGCCGCCAGCGATACGTCGTAGGACAAGGCATAGGCGAAGCCCATGCTGAACGACACGGACGAGCCGGGTTCCACCTCCTCGAGCAGGCGACCGCCGCGTACCTGGTTGATGTCGGTGACCGGCACGCTGTAGGTGTATCCGAGTGAGCCGAACAGCACCACCGGGTCGATCACGTAGGACAGGTTGGCGCCGAAACCCAGGCTGTAGTAGCCGTTGCCGGTGGACAGGTCGCTCCGCGCATTGATGTCGTAGGGACTTTCCCCGGTCGGCAGACCGAGGGTGGCATAGAGCGTGGTGACCGGCTTGCCGCGCAGCGCCGTCCAGGGCTGCCAGCGCAGACTGGCGGAAACATCGCCCAGGCTGTAGGCGTTCAGATCGCGCTCGGTGTCGTACTTGGCAATGAACGGCAGGCGCACGCTGAAGGTCAGGTTGTCCCACACGCCGTAATCGAAGGTGAAGGAGTTGGTGAAGGTGTGTTGCGCTTCGCTCTGCCCCACCACGCTGTACAGGTTGTCGCCGGTGCGCAGCGTTTCGATCAGGGTGTCGCGCACCAGCGAATAGTCGAAACCATAGGTCAGCGTGCGCTCGCCCTTCTTCAGCAGCGTGTAGCTTTTCTCGGCGGCCTGGAACACCTCTTCCAGGGCCTTGGCGCTGTCGGCGTCATCTTCCTGCTTGCTCAACGCCTCACGGGCCTGATCGACCGAGGCGTCATCGGCCACTAGCGGCGCACTGGCGCCCCACGTCAGCATGGCTAGCCATGCATACCCCGAAACTCTCATGACGCTGCCCCCAGATATTTATTGTTATGCCGGGCAATTACTTGCGGCAAAAGCGGCTTCGACGAGCCATCACTTGCGGCGGATATAACGAATGTCGCCGTCGGAACCCAGTTCGGTGGCCTGGTTCTCGGTGAACTTGGTGATCTGCGGGAACTCCCGGAACGCCAGCAAGCTGATGGTGCGGTCATCGATGATGCGCAGATCTCGCTCGCTCAAGGCCAAGGCATTGCGGGGTTCCTGGCCGCCAGGAAAAATCACGAATAGCACGTTCTGATCCCAGATTTCCTCGAAGCGGGTACGGGTAAAGCTGATGTTGCCCAGTGCCGGGTCGGCAACGAATACATGGTCGTCGTGCACATCGCGCACCACGACGAAATGCTTGAAGCCGGCGTACTCGATCGGCACGATCGCCGGATGTTCGAGTTCGTCCAGATCCGCGAAAGCTGCACGAAAACCGCCGCTCTGGTAACCCAGGGCGCTGACGAAGCGCTTCATGTCGAGCAAGGAAAAACCGCGTCGCTCGACAATCTTCTCTGCTTCGCCGAAACGCAGCAGGCCTTCCATCACCTGCCGCTCCTCCAGATTGCGGCCGAGGAAGTAGTCGAGCATCGTGGTCAGCGCGGCAGAGCCGCAGCTGTAGTCGTAAGCCTGACGGATGACATTGCGAAATTGCAGCTGGCTCATCGGCTCCAGGGTCACCGACTCACGCAGGGGACCATTCGGCACCAGCGCCTGAGTGACGTTGACCGTACCTGGCGGCTGCGGCTTGGTGTCCACCGCCTCGGTAAAGCCCCACACCCCGATCAGACTGCCCAGCAAGATCTCGATCATTCGCCCAACGCACTCCCACCCCCAAGAGAAAAGTCTTACCGGCCGAAGCCGATAAGACCTTTGCAGAACTAGGCCCGCCGAGTGAACTCAGTGACCCCAGACCTTGACCGTGGTGCCGGCCATGTTCATGTCGCTGATGGCCAGGGAACCGATGCTGGCGGCGCTGGTATCGCCGACCTTGATGGCGCCGACGCTCAGTTGTCCGGTGATGGTTGGCAGGCTGATCTGCAGTTGCTGGGTCGGGGTGCCGCTGATATCGGTGGTCACCACGTCGACCAGCACCGGCGCGCTATCGGAGATGTTGAAGCCGGTGAAGGCCACGGTTTCCATGCGCAGGGAACCGCCGTTCGCGTCGCCATCGGTGTACACGACGCTGCCGATGGAGCCATTGAAGCTACCGGAGATGCTGATGCCGTCCTGACCGGTTACGGTTGCCAACGCGCTGTCATCCATTGCCGACAGCTCGGCCTGAGCCATGAACGGAGTAGCCAGAACGACGGCGGCAAACGCCAGTTTCTTGAAAGTCTTCATTGTTGTTATCTCCACAGTTCACTATTGGGGTGTCCCCGGGGGTACCTGCCGTAGACTCCTGTCATTGGCAGTTGAACCGGCTCTCGCCGCTCACCAAGCCCGGCACTGCTTCCGTAGTCGCGCCAGCTTGGATTCGTGAAGCACCGTGCTTCTCGTCCTGGCTATAAAGCTACTGGTAGCGCCCCGGGCTGCCAGCCCATCCAAGGGATGGAGCACCGCCATGCGCCCGGGCGCACCAGCAGATTTCAGGCTTCGCTCAACAACCCCAAACTCTTGCCTTTGAGCACCGCCTGCGTGCGGCTGCGCACCCCGAGCTTGGCGAACAGGTTGTGCAAGTGCCATTTGATGGTGGCTTCCGACAGGTGAACCGCCTGGGCGATATCGCGGTTCGACAAGCCGGCCGCAACGAATCGCAAAATCTCCCGCTCACGATGACTAACATCCTGATTATCATCGAATTTTTCTGGATCAACGGCTAAACGGCGGCACTGTTCGCGCAACTGCTCGGCCAGGCCTTGCCAGACACTCGCCCGTTTCGGCTCGGCGGCATGCCAGGCCTCCCACAGCGGCAACAGCCACAAGGCATCGTCGAGAAACAGACGGCGATAACCACTGGCCCAGGCATCTTCCAGAGTAGGCCGCAGCAGGGCAAAGGCCTTTTCGCTGTTACCTTTGCGCCAGTGCGCCACAGAAAGTAACAAGGACAGGCGCAGCCGGCGGTCACGCTGATGCTCCGCCGTCTGTTTGGCCAGACTGGCTTCCAACACCGCCAGGGCCTTGTCGGCACGGCGCTCGAACAAGGCCAGCCGTGCCTCGCTGAGCACCAGAGCGGTACTTGCATCGATGTAGCGCCCAGGCGGCAGCACCGCCAGGTGACGCTGCAACTGCAGGCAAATCCGCTCAGCCTCATTAGGCCGACGCAACCACAGGAGGAACTGCACCTTGCAGCTCATGCCCAGGGCAAACACCCGCTCATACCCTGGCCCGTGCAGGCTCGCCAGCCACTCATCGAGTTCCACCAGCGCCGACGGGCCTTCACCGGCAAAAAACCGCGCCCGGGCCATCACCAGCTTGCCGCGGCTGATCAGCTCGATCGGCGTGGCGACGTCACGCCAGGTGGTCGCCAACGGCAATTCGGCAAGGATCGCGGCGTGGCAATCCTGTTCGTAGAGCAGGTCGGCATAGGCCAGCGCCAGCGGCCCGCCAGCCCGGCTGCGCCGGCCAAACACCTGCTCGACCCGGGCCCGCGCACTTTCCGCCAGGGCACGACCACGCGCCGGCTGCCCCTGCTCCTTGCAGATCGACACCTCGATCAGGCTGATCATCACATGCAGGTATTCGCTCTCGGTTTGCTGCAGGTTGTCCCGTGCCACGGCAATCGACTTGGCTGCGTCGCCAAACTCGCCGAGCAAGGTATAGGCGGCGCCCTGGATGCAGGACAGACTGGCGCGAAACACCGGCTGGTTGTCGGGCACCAGGCTGAGCCAATGACGGGCGACTTTCAGGCAGCTCTCCAGCTTGTCCTGATAGAGCAGGACCAACGCCTTGAGCACTTGTGCCACCGCCAACAATTCGGCCAAGCCGAAGTGCAGCGAGTTGCCGCGGCCCTGTAGCAAGCGCGTGCTGACGTCTTCGATCAGTGCCTCGGCTTCCGCGTATTTCTGCTCGAAGGCCAACTGCCAGGCATAGAAGATCTGGAAGACCGGGTGCTCGTGGATCACCTCGGCGGGCAGGTCCTTGATTATTGCGAGGATGCCGTAGACCCGGTTTCCGGCGACCAGGCGCGCGCCCTGGCGCTCCAGCAACTCCGCGGCGAAAGCGTAGTCGCGGGCCCGCAGCCCATACTTGATCGCCTGGTCGGCCAGCTCGTGGTTCTCGCACCAGCGCGCCGCCGCGTGCAGCAGGTGGGTCGGGTCGCCATGCCTGGCCAAGCGGCCCTGGAGAAACTCGGCGAACAGGTGGTGATAACGGAACCACTCGCCCTGCGCGTCCAACGGAATGATGAACAGCTGCTCGCGCTGCAAACGCTGCAGCATCTCGACGCCATCGCCACGACCGCTCAGGGCATTGCACAACTCGGCATTGAATTCATCGAGCACCGAGGTCTGCTCGAGAAACTGCTGCTGTACCGGCGGCAGTCGGTTCAGCACATCCTCGGCCAGATAGTCGGCGATATTGCGCTCGGTCCCGGACAACCCGGCGAGAAATGCACCGCGATCCGGATGCCGCGCCAGGGCCAGCGCCGCCAGGTGCAGCGCAGTGATCCAACCCTCGGTGCGCGACTGCAGCAGGCTGATTTCCGCGTTGCTCAGCCGCAACTGCTGGAGGTCGCGAAAATACGCCTCGGTCTCTTCGCGGGTCAGGCGCAAATCCTCGGCCTTGAGCCAAAAACCCCAGGCAGCGAAGCCCGGCTGCCCATCGACAAAGCGCGGCTGGTAGCGGGTGCTGGTGATGATCCGCACATTGTCCGGCATACGCTCGACCAGGTAGCGCACCAAGGGGCCGAGAGCCGGATGGCGAACCCGGTGGAAGTCATCCAGGATCAGATACAGACTCCCCTCGACCCGCTTGAGATCGGCGACAAAGGCATCGATCAGCGCCTCGTTCGGCAAGCTCACATCGCCCTGCAGCAGGCACGCGGTGTTCTCGCCAAAGCCCGGCAGTTGCGCATCGATGGCCGCGATCAGGTACTGCAACAAACGTTGCGGCTCGCTATCGGACTCGTCGCAGGAGAGCCAGGCGACATGCGCCCCCTCCTCCTGCAGGCGCAGGCGAAACTGGCTGAGCACGGTGCTCTTGCCAAACCCCGCGGGCGCGCTGAGGATCATCAAGCGGTGCTCGCGGGCACTGTATAGGCGCTCGATGAGGGCGTCACGCGCAAGCAACGCCCCTCCGTCGGCATCGGCCGGAAACAGCTTGGTACGCAACAACGGCAGGGAACGCAGGAGCGGCAATGATCGACTGGTCATGGTTCTAGCAGACTCAGCTCTCGGGCGCGCCGGATGGCTTGAGTCCGGTTGCGCACCTTGAGCTTCTCGTAGATGTTGTGCAGATGCCATTTGACGGTACCCAGGGCCAGCGCCAGGCGCTGGCCGATATCGTCGTTGGACATGCCCTGCGCCGCCAGGCAGATCACTTCGCGCTCGCGCTCAGTGAGGCCTTCTTCGAGCACCTCAAGCGACTGGCGTGCACCCTGGCCCGGCCATAGCGCCAGCAGCGCACGGATAAAGCCCTGCAGCGCGGGTTGCCGCTCGGCCGCCTCCAACTGCTGCAGGAGCAGGCGAATCGGCTCGCCCTCTTCGATGAACAGGCTGCGTATGCCTTCACGTTCCGCGCCGATCAAGCACTGCACCAGCAGGCTCTGTGCGCGCTCCTGATACCCCAGACGCTGGTAACTGAGCGCTGCCAGCAAATCCAGGCGCAAGCGTTGCAGGCCGTGCCAGCCATCGAGCAACAAGGCGCGCAGCTGGGTGATCTCATGCAGCGCTTCGCTGTAGTGGCCGCGGGCCTGCTGCAGGCGAATGCGGGTCAAGCCCAGAACCCACGACACGGGGTTGAAACGCATGTGTTGGTAGTGCCCGGCGAGCTTGGACCAGTCGACGCTTTTCAGGCGCTGCTCGGCGCGCTTGAGCCGGTCGCTGGCCGGCTCTTGCAGAGTCAGCGCGATTTCAGCCGCCACCGCCTGGGCGTAGAAACGCCAGGACTGGTTGCGCGCGGCCAGGTTCTGCATCAGCACCAATGTGGCGAAGGCTTCCTTCGGGTTGTCCAGCAGGCGCTGGGCATGGGCCAGGCACAGCATGCCCTGGGCATACAGATCGATCGGGTTGATCACGTCGACGGTGGTCAGCGCCCAGCGCAAGCGCTCCTCGAGGCCTTCCAGGCGCCCCTGCTGATAGGCAATCAAGCCCTCGGTAATGGTCGGCAAGGCCAAGGCGCGAGATTTCTCCGCGAAGCGCGGGATGATCCGCGCCCGTAGCTGGCCGAACAGCAACTCGGCCTGCTTGATCTGGCCCTGCTCCAGACACAGGAGAATCTCGATATTGGCCAGCTGCATGCCCAGGTAGCGGCCTTCGAGGAACTGATTGCGTTGCTGGGCCAATGCCAGCAGACGGCGGGCCGGTTCGACCTGGCCGAGCATCGCATTGGCCAAGGCGCCAAGGATCAGCATCGCCACCTCGAGAAAGGCGCTGTGCTGTCCCAACTGCACCTCGACCCGCCGCGCCAGGGCGACGCAGGTCGGCAGGTCGTCCTTCTGCAGGGCAATCACCGCCTTGATCGTCAGAGTCGCCAGCAACTTTTCGCTCAGCGGCCCGGCGCTCCTGACATCCCCCCAACGCTGCATCAGTTCGTCGAGCACGCGGAAGGCTTCCACCAGGCCCAGCTCGGCGGCACGCGTCCAGACATCGGCCAGCACCAGCACCGGGAAACGCTCGGCAATCGCGTCCGGCACATGCTGGCGCCACTTGTGGATCAGGCTCAATTGGCCGCGGTTGATCAACTCCAGGCCACTGCAGTCGAGCAGTGCCGCGAGCATTTCAGGATCTTCAGCCAGGCACGCATGCTCGATGGCCAGATTCTGCATGTGGTGATTGGTGAACCACAGGCTGGCATTGAAGTGCAGTTGCTTGAGTCGCTCGGGGTCGCGCTCTTTCAGGCGTGCCCGGAGGAATTCGGCAAACAGGTTGTGGAAGCGATACCACTGGCGCTCGCGATCCAGCGGCAGCAAGAACAACTGCATGGTTTCCAGCTCTTCCAGCAAGCGCTGGCCATCCTGGCGCCCGCTCAGGGCATTGGCCAGATCGCCGCTCAGTTGCTGGGCCACCCCCAAGGCCAGGAGCAGCTCCTGCTTGTCCGCCGGCAACTGCTCGAACACGCTGCGCAACAGGTAATCGCCGACCGCCACCTGGTCGCCGCCCAGGTCCAGCATCTGCCCGTTCGCCTGGGGCTGATGGCGCAACCAGAGGCTGGCCAGGTGCACTCCAACCATCCAGCCCTCTGTGTGACGGTACAAGGCATTGAAAGCCGCGGCGTCCAATTGCAGGCCACTGCGTTCCAGATAGTCGCGGGTTTGCGCCTGGCTCAGGCGCAGCTCCTGCTCGCCGAACTCGAGCAGCAGCCCCTTCGCCCGCAATGTCGCCAGGCTCAGGGCCGGCAACGAGCGACTGCCGATGGCCAGGACAAAGCCACTGGGAGCGAATTCGATCAGCCGATTGAGCGCCGCCAGCAACTGCGCATCATGGATCAGGTGCAGATCGTCGAGGACCAACAGCGCCGGCCTTTCCAGCTCCGCCAGGGCCACCAGCAGGCTTTCCATGACCACCGCGACAGGCACACACATGGTGTTCTGCAGATAGGCCAAGGCCTCTTCGCCGCAGCCGGGTAGCAGGGTGCCGAGTGCCTCGATCAGGTGCAGGAAAAACCGCGCCGGCTCGTCATCCTCCGCACCGAGGGACAACCAGGCCACGGCGTTGCCGGCGTGCAGGCGCGACTGGGCCAGCGCGGCCAACGCGCTGGTCTTGCCGAAACCGGCGGGCGCCGAAAACAGCAACAGGCGGGCATGCGGATGGGCAACCAGGGCGGCCTCGACCTCAGGTCGGGGCAAATAATCGGCAGACGCCTGGGGCGGCGTGAGCTTCGAGCGCAGAAGGCTTCCCGCGGCTGCATCTAGAACTTCATCCACGGACTTGATCCCTTATCGATTATTGTTCTGCTACTACGGTTCAGCATCTTGGGACCTTTTCATACTAATCAGCTCGGACACCCCGAGTAAACCCAGGCACAAGCTCTAGGATGAATGTTGCCGGCGTTCTACAATCGGCGTCCGCGCTCATCCGAAAGCCTCGCATGCCTAGTTGTTCGATCCACGTCCTGCCCTATAGTGCTGACCCTGCGGTTTATTTCAGCGCCCTCTCCCGCGCGCCCGGTGCGGTGCTGCTGGATGCCGGGCGCCCGGCCGCCGAGCGAGGACGCTATGACCTTATCAGCGCCTGGCCATTGGCAGAGTTGGCACCCGCGCCCGACGAATCGGCCAACGACTTTCTCCAACGCCTGCGCGAGGGCCTGGCGCAGCTGGGTGCCGCCGAGGCCCCGGTCGACTGCCCATTGCCGTTCGTCGGCGGCTTGATCGGTTATCTGGGCTACGACTTCGGTCGCCGCCTGGAGAAATTGCCCGGACAGGCTCGCGACGATCTGGGTCTGAGCGATGCACTTTTCGGGTTGTATGGCTGGGCCTTGATCAGCGACCACCAACGCAAAAGCAGCCAGCTGGTGTTTCATCCAAGCCTCGCTGCCGCCGAGCGCGAGCGTTTGCTTAGCCTGTTTGGCGCACTGCCGGAGCAACCGGAAGAGCCCTTCAAGCTGCTCGGTGCCTTTCAGACCGATATTAATGAAGCGACCTATCGCCAGGCCATCGAACGCATCCAGGGGTACATCCAGGCCGGCGACTGCTATCAGGTGAACTTTGCCCAGCGCTTTCGCACGCGCTACCAGGGCGCCCCCTGGACGGCTTACCAAGCCCTGCGTGCCGCCTGCCCGACGCCCTTTTCCGGCTACCTGGCGCTGGCGGATGACGGCGCGATCATCAGCCTGTCGCCCGAGCGTTTTCTGCACGTTAGCCAGGGTCATGTAGAGACCCGTCCGATCAAGGGCACCCGGCCGCGCGGCAGCACCCCGGAGGAGGACCGCGCGCAGGCCGAGGCGTTGTTGAGCAGCCTGAAGGATCGCGCCGAAAACCTGATGATCGTCGACCTGTTGCGCAACGACCTGGGGCGCAACTGCAAGATCGGCTCGGTGCGCGTGCCGGAGCTGTTCGCCCTGGAAAGCTACCCCAACGTGCACCACCTGGTCAGCGCAGTGACCGGCGAACTGGCCAGCGGCAAAGACACCCTGGACCTGATCGCCGGCAGCTTTCCCGGCGGCTCGATCACCGGCGCGCCGAAGATTCGCGCCATGCAGATCATCGACGAATTGGAACCGACCCGCCGCGCGCTCTACTGCGGTTCTTTGCTGTACCTGGATGTGCGCGGCGAGATGGACAGCTCGATTGCCATCCGCAGCCTGTTGGCCAAGGATGGGCAGATCAGCTGCTGGGGCGGCGGCGGGATTGTCGCGGACTCCGACTGGCAGGCGGAATACCAGGAGTCGATCACCAAGGTGAAGGTCTTGCTGGACACCCTGGAACGCTTCTGCGACTAGCGCGGCAAGGGGGTGTCGGACCGTGCCGGCCCGCCCACCCGGTCATGCGCGATGCCTTACAGGCTCAACTGGCGGTCGGACGCCTTGAGGAACTCGTCCTTGAGGTCCGCATAGCTGTGCACCGCCGGGAACTGCGGGAACTCGCGAATCACGTTGTCCGGCGCATGGAACAGGATGCCGGCATGGGCTTCGCTGAGCATGGTGGTGTCGTTGTACGAGTCGCCGGCGGCGATCACCCGGTAGTACAGGCTCTTCAGCGCGATCACCGACTGCCGCTTGGGGTCTTTCTGGCGCAGCTGGTAGCTCACCACGCGATCGTTCTCGTCGGTGATCAACTTGTGGCAGAGCAGGGTCGGGAAGCCCAGTTGGCGCATCAGCGGCTGGGAGAATTCGTAGAAGGTGTCGGAGAGGATCACCACCTGGAAGCGCTCGCGCAGCCAGTCGACGAACTCCACCGCGCCGTCCAGCGGCTTGAGGGTGGCGATCACTTCCTGGATGTCGGCCAGCTTCAGGCCATGCTCGTCGAGGATGCGCAGGCGTTGCTGCATCAGCACGTCGTAGTCCGGAATATCCCGGGTGGTCGCTTTCAGCGCTTCGATGCCAGTTTTTTCCGCGAAGGCGATCCAGATTTCCGGGACCAGTACGCCTTCCAGGTCGAGACACGCGATTTCCACAGGACACTCCTAGATTGGGCTTGAAAGAAGGCGGCACTCTAGCCGCTCACCAACGCCGGTGCAACGCAGCGCTTATATGCAAAACAAAGGTCAACCAAGGCACTTGGTTATTTAGCCGCATAACGCGCTTTTGCTACCATCGCCCCACAAGACGCCCGACGTCACCATAACCAGGAATTCAGCCCGATGAGCCATCCCTTCGATGTAGCCGAACTGGCCGCGACCTACGCCAACAAGTCGCCCCAGGACATTCTCAAACTCGCCTTCGAGCACTTCGGCGATGAACTGTGGATTTCCTTCAGCGGCGCCGAGGACGTGGTGCTGGTGGACATGGCCTGGAAGCTGAACAAGAACGTCAAGGTGTTCAGCCTCGACACCGGCCGCCTGCATCCGGAAACCTACCGTTTCATCGACCAGGTGCGCGAGCACTACGGCATCGCCATTGAGGTGCTGTCGCCGGATGCCGCGGCGCTCGAGGCGCTGGTCAAGGAAAAAGGCCTGTTCAGCTTCTACAAGGACGGCCATGAAGAATGCTGCGGCATCCGCAAGATCGCCCCGTTGCGCCGCAAGCTGGCCACGGTCAAGGCTTGGGCCACCGGCCAGCGCCGCGACCAGAGCCCCGGTACCCGCAGCCAGGTGGCGGTACTGGAAATCGATGGCGCCTTCTCCAGCGCAGACAAGCCGCTGTACAAGTTCAACCCGCTGGCGCAGATGAGCAGCGAAGACGTGTGGAACTACATCCGCATGCTCGAGATCCCCTACAACAGCCTGCACGAGCGCGGCTTCATCAGCATCGGCTGCGAGCCTTGCACCCGCCCGGTACTGCCCAACCAGCACGAGCGCGAAGGCCGCTGGTGGTGGGAGGAAGCTACGCAGAAGGAATGCGGGCTGCACGCCGGCAACCTGATCGCGAAGAACTGATCCCCCCGGCTATTGCACACCAAGAAAAAGCCCGGCAACTTGGCCGGGCTTTTTCCTGCCTGAAATCCACTCAGTAAGTCGGCAGTTCGACGCCGTCGAACAATGCCTCCAGCTCCGACTTGTTGTGGCACTGCACGGCCTTGGCCAACATGTCGCGGGTCAGGTGCGGGGCGAACTTCTCGATGAAGTCGCACATGAAGCCACGCAGGAAGGTGCCACGACGGAAGCCGATCTTGGTTACGCTGGCCTCGAACAGGTCACTGGCATCGAGCACCACCAGGTCCGGATCCAACTTGGCATCCACCGCCATCCTGGCCACGATGCCCACCCCTAAACCAAGGCGCACATAGGTCTTGATCACGTCGGCATCGGCGGCGGTGAACACCACTTTCGGCGTCAGGCCGCGGTGGCTGAAGGCTTCATCCAGCTTGGAGCGGCCGGTGAAGCCAAACACGTAGGTGACGATCGGATGCTCGGCCAGGGCTTCCAGGGTCAGTTTCGGCAGCCTGGTCAGCGGATGCCCCTGCGGCACCACCACACAGCGATTCCAGCGATAGCAGGGCATCATGATCAAGTCGTTGAACAGCTCCAGGCCTTCGGTGGCGATGGCGAAATCCACCGTGCCGTCGGCGGCCATCTCGGCAATCTGCATCGGTGTGCCCTGGTGCATGTGCAGGGCGACATCCGGGTATTGCTTGATAAACGCACTGATCACCGGCGGCAAGGCATAACGCGCCTGGGTGTGAGTGGTAGCGATCGACAGCGTGCCCTTCTTCTCGTTGGAGAACTCCTGGGCGATCTGCTTGATGCTCTCGACCTTGCGCAGGATTTCTCCGGCGGTGGTGATGATCCGCTCGCCGGCCGGGGTTACCCGGGTCAGGTGCTTGCCGCTGCGGGCAAAGACTTCGACGCCCAGTTCGTCCTCGAGCAAACGGATCTGCTTGCTGATGCCCGGTTGCGAGGTATAGAGGCTTTGCGCGGTGGCCGAAACATTGAGGTCGTGATGCGCGACTTCCCAGATGTAGCGCAGTTGCTGGAGCTTCATAGATATCCCTCAAAGCAGGTAGGCGGCCGTGCTGGTGGCGGCGGCCTTATATAACCATACGCATTGGTTAATCGGTAATTTTAGACGATTAATTTAGAAATTCTGGTTATTCGTCGCCTTATTACTCGCCGCGATTGCGATGCTGCAGCATCGGCACCAAGTACACCGGCACCTCGGACAATTGCACCAGGCGCGCAGCCGTGCGTCCCAGCGGTATATCCAGCCCGGCCCCATGGCTGTGGCTGCCCACGACCAGCATGTCCACGCCCAGCCGCTGCGCCTCCTCGAGGATCACCAGCGGCGGATCGCCATGCACGACCTGCACCGCACGAATCACCTCGAATTCATGCTGTGCCTCGCCGAGCTCATCGCGAAAGCCCTCCAGCACCCGCTGCTCGATGCTCGCCATCACGGTACTCAGGCCCTTGCTGCGCAACTCCTTGAGGCGCTCTTCATCCAGATAGGTTTGCAGCACCGATTCGGCGAACAGCCCCATCGGCTCCACCGCATGCACGACATACAGGCCGGCACCGAAGGCCCGGGCCAGCGCCAAGGCATGCTGCAGGACATAGGGAGCGTAAAGACCGAGATCGGTGGCATAGAGAATCGAACGAATCATGCGGCCTCCTCGACTGCTTGCCCAGCGGGCCTAGCTTGAGCTTAGCAGCGCAATTCGCAAGTCAACAAAACCGCCACCTTTTAGGACCAATGGCTATATACGTGATCTCTCACGTCTGTTGCGGCTCGTTGCTCACGCCATGCGGCACGTGCCCGGTCGCCACCACCTCGCGAGCCTTCTCGCAATGCCCGGTCTGGTCGTCGAAAAACACATCGGCGGCGAAGGCTTCAAGGATCGCGGCCTTCTCCAGGCCACCGAGGAAGAACGACTCATCCAAACGGATATTCCACTCGCGCAGGGTGCGGATCACCCGCTCGTGCGCCGGCGCCGAGCGCGCGGTGACCAGGGCGGTGCGAATCGGGCACGCCTCCTCGGGAAACTCCTGCTGCAAACGATGCAGGGCGGCAAGAAACGGTTTGAACGGCCCGCCACCGAGCAACTCGCGCGCGGACGCGCGCTCATGGCTCTGGAAGGCCTCCAGACCCGCCTGTTGATAGACCCGCTCGGACTCGTCAGAAAACAGCACGGCATCGCCGTCGAAGGCGATACGCAGCTCATTGCTCGCCGCCCGGCGCGCCCCGCCGGAGAGGATGGTCGCCGCACCGAACCCCGAACGCAGCGCATTGCGCACATCCTCGGCATGGGTGGAGAGAAACAGATGACAGCCGAACGCCGCCAGATAGGGGTCGGGGCTACGCCCGCCGACAAAGGCGGCGCGGGATATGCCCAGGCCGTAATGCTGGATCGAGTTGAACGCACGCAAGCCGGTGTCGGCGCTATTGCGCGACACCAGGATGACCTCCACCCGCGGCTGGCCCAGCGCCTTATTCAGCCCAAGCAGCTTCTCGACCAG
The DNA here is from genome assembly GCF_900100495.1 of Pseudomonas benzenivorans. Classification (GTDB taxonomy): domain Bacteria; phylum Pseudomonadota; class Gammaproteobacteria; order Pseudomonadales; family Pseudomonadaceae; genus Aquipseudomonas; species Aquipseudomonas benzenivorans. The sequence continues at coordinate 127,216 of NZ_FNCT01000001.1, read as the reverse complement.
CGGAAAGGCATCGCCGGGCATGAGCACTTCGTCTTCGTGCTCGATCTGGTACTGGCGATAGGCAGCAACCCCCTCGCCCTCATACACCCGATGGCTCTCGCGCAGGTCAAACAACGCCCGCGAGGAAATCGCCAACACCAGCTTGTCGCCCAATCCCTTGTTCATCAGGACATCAACCCTGCCGCTCTCGCCGATCGATAAAGCATAGCGCCTGATACAGCGCCCGAACCCGCGGCAGCTCGCAACCCGCTTGCGCCGCCGCAGCCAACGGCGCGGCATAGATCGCCTGCAACTCCAACGGCCGCCGCTGCACGAAATCGTGGTACATGCTCGGCCAGTAATCGGGCATGCGATCGGTCGCTGCCAACAATTTACCGGCATACCCCTCCGGCATCGACTGCCCGCAGGCCGCGGCGCCGTCGATCACTTCCTGCATCAGCGCCTGGATCAGCGCGCGACTATCGGCACTGGCCATCAAGGCACGGGTGCCGGCATCGAGCAAAACCGACAGGCCGTTGTAAGGCACATTCCACACCAGCTTCTGCCAACGCGCCTGCTCCAAACCAGGCACAGCCGTGGAGTCCAGACCCGCCGCCTTGAACAGCGCGGCACCCTCCTCGGCAATCTGCTGGCGCTGCGCGCTGCCGCCAGCAGGTCCCGAGTGATAGCCGATATTCACCCCGCCCAGCGCCTGATGCTCGATCACCCCAGGTGCCGAACGATGCGCACAGATGAAACACAGACCGCCGAGCAAATGCAGCGAGTCCGGCAACAACGGCCGCAACTCGTCCTCCACCGCCAGGCCATTTTGCAGCAACAGTATCCTGGCCCCCTCGGCCGCCGCCTGGCTGATGACCGGAGCCAAGGCGGCATTGCTGGTGGTTTTCGCCCCGACCAGCAGCCAGTCGCAAGCCGGCATATCTGCTGCAGAACGGTAGGCCTGCACCGGCTTCAGGCTCAGGGCACCATGCACCGCGCTATTGAGCTGCAGCCCCTGCTCGGCCACCGCGGCGAATTCACTGCGCAATAGAAAGTGCACATCGAAGCCGGCGCGCGCCAACATCAAGCCGTAGAAGCCACCAATGGCACCGGTACCGATGATGCCGATACGCGGACGGTGAAACACAGACATCAGGGAAGCTCCTCAGCCGGACGGGACAATGCCGCGCCCAAGGCATCGTTCAAGTCGGTAGCACGCAAGCGACAATGCAGCGCGCCATGAAACTGGCCATCGCGCACGACGAATAGCGCGGGCAGATGAAATACCTCATAGCGCTGCACCAGGCCAGCATTATCGGCCGCGTCGATCCAAGCCAAACGGGCGACCGGCAGGCTGAGTTTCGGCAGCGTTTCACGTGCCCAACGACAACTGGCACAGCCCGTGCTGGTGAATATCACCAGAGAAACATCCGACAACTCGAGCAAGCGGAAATCTGCATCAAAATCTGAAAGTTGCAACTCTGTCACTATACTGTTCATAGCGATGTCGATTTATTGACATGGAAGGTGGGTGTGCATGCGACGTTTTCTGCGTCATCCCAGTGACATGCCGGTGGAGTTGGTGCTCCGCAGGCAAACCTTTGTACCCACACAGCGACTGCACAATATCAGCCTGGGCGGGGTGGCATGCAACTCCAGCCGCGGCTTTCGCCGGGGCACGGCGATTGAGCTGCGTATCCCGCTGTTCGGCGAGCAGGCACGCTACCCGGGCGTGGTGGCCTGGTGCCGCAAACAGTCCGACCATTACCTGGTCGGCATCGCTTTTCTCGACGAGGACACCCTGTTTCGCGCGCGGATGGTCGAGCAGGTGTGCCAGATCGAACACTATCGCCAGCAACGCGAACAGGAGTCGGGCGAACATCTGCCAATCGAGGTAGTCGCCCAGGAATGGATAGCGCAGCACGCCGCCGAATTCTCCCACGCCAGCCTGTCCTAAGCAGCCTGCCGGGCTTGCCCTTTCGTCCTATCGCGCAAGATGCCATGCCGGGAGCGCGAGCAGCGCGGCGGCTGCCGGCGCAATCGGCTGGCAACGGCCCGCCTCCTGCTGGATTAACGACCTTCGACCCATTGTCTCGGCGGCCCTTAACGCGCTAAGGTTCTGCTTCCCCGCTGTGCTCATAAATGCTGCGCTCCGCCACACGGGGATCGCTGGCGGCCGGCTCCTGTGACCTGACGACTCTGACCTGATGAAAAGCACGATGGCTGATTTACCGATCGATGATCTTAACGTTGCCTCCAACGAAACCCTGATAACCCCCGAACAACTCAAGCGCGAGATCCCGCTGACCGATGCCGCGCTGCGCACGGTCGCCACAGGTCGCCAGGTGATTCGCGACATCCTCGACGGCAAGGACCATCGCCTGTTCGTGGTGGTCGGCCCCTGCTCTATCCATGACATCAAAGCCGCACACGAGTATGCCGAACGCCTCAAGGCACTCGCGGCCGAAGTCTCGGACACCCTGTACCTGGTGATGCGTGTGTATTTCGAGAAGCCGCGTACCACGGTCGGCTGGAAAGGCCTGATCAACGATCCGTACCTGGACGACTCGTTCAAGATCCAGGACGGCCTGCACATCGGTCGCCAGTTGCTGCGCGACCTGGCCGAAATGGGCCTGCCGACCGCCACCGAGGCGCTCGACCCGATTTCCCCGCAGTACTTGCAGGACCTGATCAGTTGGTCGGCCATCGGCGCGCGCACCACCGAGTCGCAAACCCACCGCGAAATGGCTTCGGGCCTGTCCTCGGCAGTCGGCTTCAAGAACGGCACCGACGGCGGCCTGACCGTGGCGATCAACGCGCTGCAGTCGGTTTCCAGCCCGCATCGTTTCCTCGGCATCAACCAGGAAGGCGGCGTCTCCATCGTGACCACCAAAGGCAATGCCTATGGCCATGTGGTACTGCGCGGCGGTAACGGCAAGCCGAACTACGATTCGGTCAGCGTCGCCGTTTGCGAGCAGGAACTGACCAAAGCCGGCATCCGCCCGAACATCATGGTCGACTGCAGCCACGCCAATTCCAACAAGGACCCGGCCCTGCAACCGCTGGTGATGGACAACGTCGCCAACCAAATCCTCGAGGGCAATCAGTCGATCGTTGGCCTGATGGTCGAAAGCCACCTGGGCTGGGGCAACCAGTCGATCCCCAAGGATCTCAACCAGCTGAAGTACGGCGTTTCCATCACCGATGCCTGCATCGACTGGGACAGCACCGAGAAAACCCTGCGCAGCATGCACGCCAAGCTCAAGGACGTATTGCCCAAGCGTCAGCGCGGCTGAAGCACCACGCGGATATGCAAAACGCCGGGCAATGCCCGGCGTTTCTCTGTCTGCCTGATGACGCGTGCCGAGTCAGTCTCGTGCACGATGCCGCTGGCGCCGCTCCATGTAACGCTCAACGTAGGAGCATGAAGGAATCACCGTGTAGCCCATGCGCTCGGCATAGCGCAACGCATCCTCGGTCAGCGCCGCTGCGATACCACGGCCGCGCAACGAGTTCGGCACGAAGGTGCGGTAGATGTCCAAGGTCTGCTTACCCAGATCCATATAGGCCAGGTAGGCACGGTCCCCCTCCACAGTGGTCTCGAACTGATGGCTCGTCAGATCATGGTGGATGGACAATACCTCACTCATCGCAACTCCTCTTATTAGGTTCTGAATCTGCCCCGGCACCCGATTGTCCTCCCCAGGCGAAGCGATATCCGCGCCCCGCCCTTGCCGCCCGAAAGCGGGGATAGCGGCATGCCTTATCCAAGTCAAAATCTCCTGATAAAACATGCCAGCGTAAGCAACAAAGCACAATGTTTACCAACATGCTCGGTCGCGCCGAGCCAATGGACCAATGCTTCCCTCGCACTGCCGGTCGCTCGCGGCGATAGCTCGCGGGTTGCCGCCATGGCCGGTTCCGATCGGGATTGACACGCGCTCATCGCTGTATCGACAACGCCAGTCCCCTCCTCGAGATGCACCGAGCTTATCAGGCCGGGAGGGAGTAAGGCCACTGCGAATCAATGGCTTAGAACACGCTCAAGAGTGCGATACAGCCCAGGACCGCCACCACGGGGACCAACACCGTGACTACAAAAATATCCTTGTAGGCTTGCCTATGGGTCAGTCCCATGATCATCAGCATGGCGATCACTGCGCCGCAATGCGGCAGCGAGTCGAGTCCGCCCGCGGCAATATTGGCGATGCGGTGCAGGACTTCAGGCTCCACGCCCATGTCCAGGTACTTCGGCGCCAGGGTCTGCATGAATATCTGCAAGCCGCCGGAAGACGAACCGACGATCCCCGACACCACGCTGACCGAGACAAAAATCGACAACAGTGGCGGCAAATCGACCGCCAGAACCCACTGGGCGAACTGGCTAAAGCCGGCGGTCTGGGTCACCACCCCGCCGAAGCCGATCACCGCCGCGGTGTTCAACAGCGGCATGATCGCATCGTCGGCGCCCTGCCCCAGCACGGCGACGGTGTTGCGGCGCAAACCGGGGAACAGCAGAACCGCAACGGCGGTGGCGATCACCAAGGCCAGGCTCGGCCAGAGGATCGGCTGCTGCTGGCTGAAACCGACCAGCTGCCCCAGTCCCGCCGTGCCCGGGGAACTCAATCCACTCAGCAACAGTACTCGCGGCAGCATGATGATGCCCAGCACCAGCAGAATCGGCACCAGAGCCAGCCCCCACCCGGGTCCGGAGCCCGGCGCCCCGGCTAGCTGCTCCATCCGCAGATCCTGCGCGCCGGCCTCGAAGCCCTCGCCACCTTCGCGCGCCAGACGCCATTCGCGCTGTAGATAGGCCATCCCCAATCCGACCATCAGCACGCTGGCGGCCACACCGATCCAGGCTCCGGCGAACAGGTCGGTACCCAGGGCACTGGCGGCGATCACGTTATGAATGGACGGCGTGCCCGGCAACGCGGTCATGGTGAAAGTGCCTGCGCCCAGGGCAGTGGCAGCGCAGAACAACCGCTTAGGCAAGTTGGCTTGGCGCATCAAGCCGATCCCCAGCGGATACATGGTGAAAATCACCACGAACACCACCACACCACCATAGGTCAGTACCGCACAGACCAGCATGGTGACCCACAAGGTGCGCCGGGTGCCAAGGCTGCGCGTGATGGCCTGGGCGATGCTGCTGGCAGCCTGGCTGGCGGCCATGACCTTGCCGAACACCGCACCGCAGAGGAACAGCACGAAGAACTTGCCGGCAAAGGTGAATGCGCCCAGCGGACCGAAAGGAAAGTACTCGAGCAGCGCCTGAGGCACTCGCAGGCCGTTGCTCAGCGCCACCAACATGGCGCAGAGTAACGCCGCGATGAATATATTCACGCCACGCAGGGCCATGACAATCAGCAAGAGCAAACCGGCCAACAACCCCACATTCCCTAGCATGGCTATCCCCATTGTTTTTTCTATTGGCCAGATGGCGTTGACCGCCCTCTGCCGCTCATGCATTCGCATGCCCACCATGCAGGACGACTTATAGCGACATGCGCTGCAGCACCGGCACAACGGGCAGAACTGTATATTTTTTATACAAAGCCATGCAACTTGCAGGAGCCGGCTTCGACAATATGAAAAAAAGCGGCTGTGCTTGCCTCGTCTCCGTTTACTTACTAAAAGTTATGGGTAGTATGTACGCCGGCTAATTTCCTACCGTTTGGAAATTGCTTTTATGGAAAACTCCACCTCAAGGGGAACACGATGAACAACGTTCTGAAATTCTCTGCTCTGGCATTGGCCGCAGTTCTGGCTACCGGTTGCAGCAGCATGTCCAAAGAAACCGAAGCGCGTCTGACCGCTACTGAAGATGCAGCCGCTCGCGCTCAAGCCCGTGCCGACGAAGCCTATCGCAAGGCTGATGAAGCTCTGGCCGCAGCTCAGAAGGCTCAGCAAACTGCTGACGAAGCCAACGAGCGCGCTCTGCGTATGCTGGAAAAAGCCAGCCGCAAGTAATAGCCCACAAGGCTATTTAAGCCGACCCAGTTACTGGGTCGGCTTTTTTATTGCCGCACGTTTGCCCGCAATCCAGCGCCAATAAAAAACCCGCCGACGCTTCCGCACAGCGGGTCCTGATCAGCGCCGCACTATCAGAGCGTCGCGGATGTACTACTGGCGATCGCCATATCCGGATCGGCAATCTTCACCGGCAGGCCATCTTCGGCAGCGACCACTTCGCGCACCACCTCCCAGTCCAGACGCAGGTCGCCCATCTCGTCACGCTTGAGCAGCGCATTGATCACCGCGGTGTGCTTATCGACCATCGAAGGCGCGCCCGTATCATCGAGGGGAGCATGAGCCTCCAGGTAGACCTTGCCATTGCTCCGGCCGAACTTATAAGGCTCGTTGATGATGCGCACCGGCGTGCCGACCGGAGCCATATCGGCCAATTGCAGGACGTTATGGTTAAGCATGCGGAAACAGCCATGGCTGACACGCATACCGATTCCGAACTTCTTGTTCGTGCCGTGGATCAGGTAACCGGGCACCGACAACGACATCTTGTAGGGACCCAGCGGATTATCCGGCCCCGGCGGCACATAGGCCGGCAGCGGGTCGCCATTGGCGGCATGTTCCTCGAGAATCGACTTCGGCGGACTCCAGCCCGGATTCGGGGTTTTCGCCGTGATCCGCGCAGCGGTCACCGGCGAACTCCAGCCCTCGCGACCGATGCCCAACGGGAAGGTGTGCACCACATTCTGCCCTTTGGGGAAGTAATACATGCGGTACTCGGCGAGGTTGATCACGATCCCCTCACGCGGCCCTGGCGGCAGGATGAAACGCGTCGGCAGGATGATCTCCGTGCCCTCGCCAGGCAGCCAGGCATCGACGCCCGGGTTAGCCGCGATCATCTCCAGATAGCCCAGGTCGTTGGCCACGCCAAGGTCGGCAAAGGTATCTTCGTATTTGGCCTTGACCACCTGCACCTGGCCCACGATGTCATCACCGGGCGGCGGTAAAGGCAATTCCAGGGCGAGGGCAGAACCCATGGCAAACAGCGCGGCGAGAGGCAGGTAACGGCCGACGGCGGGAACGCACGACAACATCCGGTAATCCTTGGCGAGAATGGCTGACGAGTTAGGTGGGTGATTGTACACCTGCGCCCGGCGCACCGGGAGGCCTCAGCGCTCGGGCCACAGCGGGCGCTCCCCGCGGCGCCGTGCCTCGAACGTCGTGCGGCAGTTCACACATAAGCGCTTGTCGCGCAGTATCGGCTTGTCCAGGTCACGCCAGCGCGGCTGCGCCGGCAACAAACCGCCGCACAAGGTCCGATCGGCGAAACCGCCCAGTTCGAGCTGGCGTGCGACCAAGTGCAGGCGCACCTCTCGGCAGGCGAACAGGTCCAGCTGCTCGTCCGGTTCGATCAGTTGGTAGGCATGCAAAGACCAGGCGGGACGCGGCATCGAGGGCTCCAGGGCGGGGCCGCCACATTAGCCGAAAGGCCGTTTGCAGAAAAGCCCGTCAGAGCAGTGGCTGCAGCGTCGGCCAGAGATTTTCCAGCAGGATCGGCTGGGCATCCGCGGCGGGATGCAGATCATCGCCCTGCATCATCCCGGACACCCCGCCGACCCCTTCGAGGAAGAACGGCACCAGCGCCACCTGCTTCTCCTCGGCCAGGCGGGTGAAGACCTGGGCAAACGCCGTGGTGTAGCGCACGCCGTAATTCGGTGGCAAGCGCATGCCCAGCAGCAACACCTCAGCCCCGCTGGCACGCGAGCCGTCGATCATCGCCGCAAGATTCTGTTGCAATTGTTCCGGGGACTGGCCGCGCAACCCGTCGTTGCCGCCCAGTTCGATGATCACCAGGCTCGGACGGTGCTCGGCAAGCAGCGCCGGTAGCCGCGCGGCGCCGCCTGCGCTGGTATCGCCACTGATCGATGCGTTCACCACGCGGTGCTCGTAGCCCTGCTCCGCCAAGCGTTTTTCCAGCAAAGCGACCCAACCCTGCCGGCTATCCAGGCCAAAAGCCGCGCTGATACTATCGCCGACGATCAGCAGGGTATCCGCCAGCGCGGCCTGGCCCCACAGCAGCAGGCCGAGGGCGGCACAGATCAACCACGCACGCATTGGATTCTCCATGAGCTCAAGCATTCTCATCGCGCGCAACCTTAGCAAAGTGGTACCCAGCGCGGAAGGCGAGTTAACCATACTCCACGACCTCTGCCTCGAGCTGAGCCCGGGCGACAGCCTGGCCATCGTCGGCAGCTCCGGCTCGGGTAAATCCACCCTGCTCGGCCTGCTCGCCGGCCTCGATCTGCCGAGCGGCGGCGGCGTGTCACTGGCCGGGCACGACCTGGCGGGGCTCGATGAGGACCAGCGCGCCCGCGTGCGCGCCGAGCATGTCGGCTTCGTCTTTCAGTCCTTCCAGCTGCTCGATAGCCTCAATGCCCTGGAAAACGTCATGCTGCCGCTGGAGCTAGAAGGCCGCAGCGATGCCCGCGAACGCGCCGGCGCCCTGCTCGAGCGAGTCGGCCTCGGCCTGCGCCTGAGCCACTATCCACGCCAACTGTCCGGCGGCGAACAGCAGCGCGTGGCCATCGCCCGCGCCTTCGTCGCCGAACCCGATGTGCTGTTTGCCGACGAACCGACCGGCAACCTCGACAGCCACACCGGCGAGCGCATCAGCGACTTGCTCTTCGAACTGAACCGCGAGCGCGGCGCCACCCTGGTCCTGGTCACCCATGACGAGCGCCTGGCCCACCGCTGCCAACGCCTGATCCGCCTCGAAGGCGGCCATCTGGTCGATCACGTGGAACCCTGATGACTCGCCTGCCCTTGGCCCGGCTGCTGTCTCTGGCGACCCGCCAACTGCTGCGCGACGCCCGCGCCGGCGAATTGCGCGTGCTGTTCTTCGCGCTGCTGGTAGCGGTCTCGGCCAGCACCGCGATTGGCTATTTCAGCTCGCGGCTGAACGACGGCATGCTGCTGCGCGCCAGCGAATTCCTCGGCGCCGACCTGCTGCTCAGCGGCAGTTCGCCCGCCACCGCGCAGCAGATCGGCAGCGGTGAACAGCTCGGCCTGGATCACGCGCGGCTGGTCGAATTCTCCAGCGTGATCGCCGGCGATGCCGGCATCCAACTGGTCAGCGTCAAAGCCGCCGACAGCGCTTATCCATTGCGCGGACAGCTTAGAAGCGCCGCCACGCCCTATGCCGCCGAACAACCGGGCCCCGGCCCGCGGCCCGGTGAAGCCTGGGCCGAGGTGCGCCTGTTCGCCGCGCTGGAGCTGCAGGTTGGGGACAGTATCGAGATCGGCTCGAAAACCCTGCGCCTGAGCCGCGTGCTGACCTACCTGCCGGATGAAGCCGGCGACTTTTACAGCCTGACCCCTCACGTGCTGATGCACCTGGACGATCTGCCCGCGACCGGCGTGGTGCAACCGGGCAGCCGGGTCAGGTACCGCGAACTCTGGCGCGGCCCGCCCGAGGCCCTGGCGGCTTACCGGCAGGCGGTCGGCCCGAGCCTGGCGGCCAACCAACGCTTCGAGGGTGCCCGCGACAGCAACCGGCAAATCGGTAGCGCCCTGGGCCGCGCCGAACGCTACCTGAATCTCGCCAGCCTGGCGGCGGTGCTGCTCGCCGGTGTCGCCGTGGCCCTGTCTGCTGCGCGCTTCGCCACCCGGCGTTTCGATGCCAGCGCCCTGCTGCGCTGCCTCGGCCTGTCGCGCCGACAGGCGTTGAGCCTGTTCGGCCTGCAACTGGCGATCTTGGGCGGCGGCGCCAGTCTGGCCGGGGCCCTGCTCGGCTGGCTCGGACAATATGCCCTGTTCTTTTTATTGCGGGGTCTGCTCCCCGCCGAGATTCCGCCGGGCGATCTGGGGCCGGCACTGGCCGGTATCGCCACCGGCCTGGTCGCCCTTGCCGGTTTCGCCCTGCCGCCGCTGGCCGCCCTCGGCCGCGTGCCACCGCTGCGGGTGCTGCGCCGCGACCTGCTGCCACTGCCGGCCAGCTCCTGGCTGGTGTACGGCGCCGCGCTATTGGCGCTCGGCGTGATCATGTGGCGGCTGAGCCTGGACCTGCAGCTGACCTTCGCCCTGCTCGGCGGCGGCCTGCTCGCCGCCCTGCTGCTCGGCGGCCTGCTGCTGTTCGGCCTGCGGGGCCTGCGCCGCCTGCTGGCGCGTGCCGGGTTGCCCTGGCGCCTGGGGCTGGGCCAGCTGTTGCGTCATCCGTTGGCGGCGGCCGGACAATCCCTGGCATTCGGCCTGATCCTCCTGGCCATGGGCTTGATCGCCTTGCTGCGTGGCGAGTTGCTCGACACCTGGCAGCAACAGCTGCCTGAACAGGCTCCCAACCATTTCGCGCTGAACATATTGCCGGCCGAGAAAGACGCCTTCGCCGCCAGCCTGGCGCACCTGTCCGCCCATCCCGCACCGCTCTACCCGGTGGTACCCGGCCGCCTGGTGATGATCAACGGCGAGCCGGTACGGCAACTGGTCAGCAAGGAAACCCAGGGCGAACGTGCCATCCGCCGCGACCTCAGCCTGACCTGGGCCGCCGATCTGCCGAAGGACAACCAACTGAGCGCCGGCAGCTGGTGGACGCCCGCCCGGGCCGGAGAGCTGCCGGGGGTTTCGGTGGAGTCCGAACTGGCCGAAAGCCTGCAACTCAAGCTCGGCGACCGCCTCAGCTTCAGCGTCGGCGGGCTGAACCGCGAAGCGCGGGTCAGCAGCCTGCGCGACGTCGACTGGAACAATTTCCAACCGAACTTCTACATGATCTTCGAACCCGGCACCCTGCAGGATCTGCCGGTCACCTACCTGACCAGCTTCTACCTGCCGGCGCAGCAGGAACGCCAACTGGTCGAACTGTCGCGCGCCTTTCCCGCCGTCACGCTGCTGCCGGTGGAAGCCCTGCTGGCGCAGCTGCGCAGCATCCTCGCCCAGGTCACCCTGGCCATCGAGTACGTACTGCTGTTCGTCCTCGCCGCCGGTCTCGCCGTGCTGTTCGCCGGCCTGCAGGCGACCCTGGACGAACGCATCCGCCAGGGCGCCTTGCTACGCGCGCTGGGTGCCGAGCGCAGCCTGTTGCTCAGGGCGCGGCGCACCGAGTTCGCCCTGCTCGGCGCCGCCAGCGGCCTGCTGGCGGCAATCGGCTGCGAGCTGATCAGCTTCCTGCTCTATCGCTTCGCCTTCGAGCTGAGCTGGCAGCCCCACCCCTGGTTGCTGGCGCTGCCGCTGATCGGCGCCCTGCTGATCGGCGGCGCCGGCATCCTCGGCACCCGCCGGGCGCTCAACGTCAGCCCGCTGACGGTGTTGCGCGAGGGCTGATAAGATCGCGTTTTCCTGAGCCCACGGCAGCCCCATGAGTCGCTATCGTCCTCCCCGCAGCGCCGGCACGCCCCTGATCACCCCCGAAGGCGAGGCGCGCCTGCGTGCCGAGCTGCACGAGCTGTGGCACGTACGGCGACCGCAGGTCACCCAGGCGGTCAGCGAAGCAGCGGCGCAAGGCGACCGCTCGGAGAATGCCGAATACACCTACGGCAAGAAGATGCTGCGCGAGATCGACAGCCGCGTGCGCTTCCTGACCAAGCGCCTGGAGAATCTCAAGGTGGTCGCCAGCCGCCCAAGCGATGCGGACAAGGTCTACTTCGGCGCCTGGGTCACCCTCGAAGACGACGACGGCAGCGAATCGCGCTACCGCATCGTCGGCCCGGACGAGCTGGACCTGAAACTCAACCTGATCAGCATCGATTCGCCCCTGGCCCGCGCCCTGGTCGGCAAAGCCCTGGATGCCGAGGTGCGGGTACAGACCCCGACCGGCGAGAAGACCTGGTATGTGGTCGCCATCGACTACCCCTGACGGGCCCTGGCAATTGCGCGGCGCGCCGCCCCGTCAGCGCCGGGTAATCAGCCCCTGCCGGGCAACCCGCGTCAGTTCGCGCACCGTGTCGTGCAGATCCTCGGCGCTGGGCGCCTGCAGCACCGCCAGGTCGAAGCTGTCGCTGGCAAAGCGCGCCAGCGATTCGCGGTCAGCGGCGAACTGGATCAGCAAGGCACGTGAGCTGCCCCAGTGCCTGGGCCAGCCATCGAGGTAGCGCAGCAAGGTCGGTTGGTGGCTGCCGCCGAGAAGAATTTTCGGATTGCGCCGAGTCAGCCCGGAGGTGATCGGGGCCAGGCGAATCAGCGGTTGGGGACAGGTCATTTCGTGTCTCCGCCTCAGAAATCCCGCTGGGCAGCGGTGAGAGGCGACACCGAACCAGCGCTTTAGCGGTATTTCGAAGCTTCCGTGGAAGTCTTCTCAGAGCCCTGCAATGTGCAAGTGACTCGGCGCCCCGCAAGTAGCTGTTTAAATCGGCGCATGGGTCGGCATCCTAGAGAAGCCTGCGCGATACTGTCAAGAAGGCACCTTGCAGCCGAGCCGTCCCGATGAAAAGCGATGCCCTGCGCCTGTTCTTTGCCCTGGATTGCCCGCCCGCGTTGGCCGAGGTCATAGTCGCCTGGCGCGACAGTCTGCACCTGAGCGGCCGCCCGGTGGCGACGGCCAATCTGCACCTGACCCTGGCGTTTCTCGGCCAGCAACCGCGCGCCCGCGTGCCCGAGTTGCTGGGCCTCGCCGCACGGCTGCAGGTGCCGGCCTTCGAACTGCGCCTGGATCGCCTGGTGCGCCGCCGAAACGGCCTGGTCTACCTGGCGCCGAGCCAGCCAATCGAGGGACTGCTGAACCTGGCCCAGGCGCTGCGCGACGCACTGCTCGCGGCCGGGATCGGCCTGGAAAACCGGCCCTTCCTCGCCCACCTGAGCCTGCTGCGGCACTGCCCCAAACTCCCGCCGGATGTCATCCCATCCTTCGATTGGCCGGCAACGAATTTCGCCCTGTACGCCTCTGAGCAAGGCCCCCACGGCACGCAGTATCGGCAGCTGCAGCAGTGGCCATTGTTGCGAAACGACTAGCGCTGGCGTTTCACCGCGTAACAACCCTGCCAGCCGGTCCGCCTGCGCCGCACCGGCCTACTGGTACTCAAGTACCTATTCCAGAGCCTCCCCCTGCCGATCACGCGGACACTGGCATGCTTCCTGCGCTGGCGCCTGTGCCGATGTAGGCGCCCCGAGATGGGCGCAATGGTGGCAAGGATTGCCCACACCGTCCGACTCACTCCCCTTTCGAGAGCATCAATGAACAACAACAAGATCCTGCTCGCCCTCTGCCTGGGAACCGGCCTGCTGGCTTCCGGCCCGTCCCAGGCTTTCTGGTTCGGCTCCTCCGGCTATACCCAGACCCGCTACCCGGTCGTCCTCACCCATGGCATGCTCGGTTTCGACAGCATCCTCGGTATCGACTACTGGTACGGCATCCCCGCCACCCTGCGCCGTGACGGCGCCAGCGTATACATCACCGAAGTCAGCCAACTGAACACCTCAGAGGCGCGCGGCGAAGAGCTGCTCGAACAGGTCGAGGAAATCGTCGCGATCAGCGGCAAGCCCAAGGTCAACCTGATCGGCCACAGCCACGGCGGACCGACCATCCGCTATGTCGCCGCCGTCAGCCCCGAGCTGGTCGCGTCGGCCACCAGCGTGGGCGCACCGCATACCGGTTCGGCCACTGCCGACTTCATCCGCCAGGTGCCACCGGGCTCGGCCGGCGAAACCCTGCTCGCCGGCATCGCCAATGCCATCGGCAGCCTGATCAACTTCCTCTCCGGCAGCTCCAGCAGCAGCCCGCAGAACGCCCTCGGTGCACTGGAATCGCTCAACAGCGAAGGCGCCGCGCTGTTCAATGCCCAGTACCCGCAAGGCTTGCCGACCACCGCCTGCGGCGAAGGTGCCTACTCCGTGGACGGCGTGCGCTACTACTCCTGGAGCGGCACCAGCCCGCTGACCAACCTCCTCGACCCGAGCGACCTGCTGCTCGGCACCAGCGCCCTGACCTTCGACGGCGAAGCCAACGACGGGCTGGTCGGCCGCTGCAGCTCGCACCTGGGCAAGGTGATCCGCGACGACTACCGGATGAACCACCTCGACGAGGTCAACCAGACCCTCGGCCTGACCAGCCTGTTCGAAACCGATCCGCTGACCGTCTATCGCCAACATGCCAACCGCCTGAAAAACGACGGGCTGTGACGCGGCGTGCGGGGCCCCGCCGGGGCTCCGCTTCCACATGCCGCGCTTGTGCAACGCCAATCGCTCGCTTAGTGAAAAGTCCCGATGAAGAAACTTCTGTTGCTGTCGCCCCTGGTATTCGTCGCCTGCGTCGCCGCCATGCTGTACCTGAGTCCGCGGGATATTCCCGCCCTGCCCCTCGCCGGCACTGCCACGCAGCCGAGCGCAGCCGCTCCACAAGCCTGGCGCACGCCGTCGGCAACCCTGCCCCAGGCCTCCCGACCCAAGGCGGTCACGCCACTGCCGGCCTCGTTCAGCGGCACCCAGGTCGACGGGGTGTTTCGCGTCGATGCCGCGGGACAGCTGGTCGTCAGCGAGGATATCCGGCGGATCTTCGATTACTTCCTCGCCGCCGTCGGCGAAGAGCCGCTGCGTACCAGCATCGAGCGCCTGCAAGCCTATATCGCCCGCCAGTTGCAGGCACCGGCCCGCGACCAGGCGCTGACCTTGCTGGCGCAGTACCTCGACTACAAGCGCGAAGTGCAGCAATTGGAACGCGACCTGCCCCAGCTGGCCGACCTGGATGCCCTGCGCCAGCGCGAGGCAGCAGTGCAGGCCCTGCGGGCGCGGATCTTCGCCGGCGAGGTGCATCAGGCCTTCTTCGCCCGCGAGGAGGCGTACAACGACTTCACCCTGCAACGCCTGGCGATTCAGCAGGACCGCCGCCTCGACAGCGCCGGCAAGGCCGTTGCGGTCGATCGCCTGCGCGAGGGTTTGCCGCAAGAGCTGCAGGCGAGCGTCCTGCCGCAACTGCAGAACCAGCTGCGCGAGCAGACCGCCAAGCTGCAAGCCGAAGGCGCCAAGCCGGCGCAGGTCCGCCAATTGCGCCAGCAACTGGTCGGCGCCGCAGCCACCGAGCGCCTGGAAGCGCTCGATCGAAAACGCCAAGCCTGGCGGCAACGGCTGGAGCGTTACCGTGCGGCGAAGGCGGAGATCGACGCCAATCCGGGCCTGAGCGCCAGCGACAAAGCCGTTGCCGCCGCGCAACTGGCCGAAGAGCATTTCGATCAGCGCGAACGCCTGCGCCTGGATGCCGCCGAACAGCTGGCGGCGGTGCGCAACCGGGCCACCCCCTGAAACGCAGAAGGCCCGCGCACGGCGGGCCTTCTGGTCAACCCCGGCCGTTCATGACCGGGCGATGCTCTGGTCCAGCGACAGCTTGCCAGCACCTTCGACCAGCACCGCCAGGCTGATCGCCAACAAGGCCAGGGCAAACTCGTAACCGTTGTTGCTCATGAAGAAGCCGTTGACCAAATGCACGCTGACGATCGCCACCAGCATGGTCACCGCCAGCACCGCCGCAGCCGGGCGTGCCAGCAGGCCGACGATCAGCGCCAGCCCGGCGAAGAACTCGGCGCTCCCCGCCAGCAGGGCCATCAGGTAACCCGGCGCCAGGCCAATGCTCTCCATCCACTGGCCGACGCCCGCCAGACCGTAGCCGCCAAACCAACCGAACAGCTTCTGCGCGCCATGTGCGGCGAAGGTCAGGCCGGCGATGATGCGCAGAACAGTCAGGCCGTAGCCCGCTTGAGTCGCAACCACAGATTTGAGCAATGTATTCATGTGCGGCATTCCTTGTGTGTGGAAGGTGATGGCGCACAGATTAAATCAATTTACAGATACTAAAAGCGTATAAATCCGCTAATTCATATCGAACAAATTGATTACTTGTGTGCATCCAGTACCGCCTCCTGCGGCTCCAGCAAATAGCGCTCACGGTCATAGGCCAGGTAGTACTTGTTCACGCTATTGACGTAGCTGACCACGCCCATGCCGACCTGCTCCATGGCGATCCGCTCGACCTGAAAGAACCACTGATTGGGGTTCAGCCCGCGCCGACGGGCTTCCGCGCGCATGCTTTGCACCCGCTGCGGCCCCATGTTGTAGCCGGCCAGGACGAATGCCATGCGCTCACGCTCGTTGAGCTGCGGGCTGTTGAAGAAGTTGCGGCGGATCATCGCCAGGTACTTGGCAGCGGCTTGCACGTTGTTCTCCAGCACGCCGATATTGCCGACCCCGACGCTGCGCGCCGCAACCGGGGTGATCTGCAGCAGGCCGGTGGCACCGCCGGCGCCGCGTGCATTGGGATTGAGGGTGGACTCCTTGAACGCCAGCGCCGCCAGGGTCAGCCAATCGAAGTCGTGCCGTGCGGCATAGCGCTGCAACACCGGACGCAGCTTCTCGAGGCGCTGGCGCTCGGCTCGCCCGAGCGGATAGTGCACCTGGTAGAGACGTCGGTAGACCCGCTGAAAAGCCGCATCCTGATCGGCTGGACCGCGGTAGGACGCGAGGAAGCGGTCGATGCTGGCGCCGAGCATCGGCGTATCGCGGCGCATGTACCAGCGCAGATCGCCGTCCTTGGCCAGCACCAGCTGCCGCTCCAGGCGCAGCTTCGGCATGACTTTGGCCCAGCGCTCGGCAATCGGCTGCTCCACCGCGGTGAGGCTGAAAATGCCGGCCTGCACCATCTCCAGCACGTCCTCGACGGCCAGGCTCGGATCGACCCACTCGATGATGATCGGCGGCCGCTTGCGCTGGATCAGCTGCCGATTGAACTGCCGCACCGCCTCGCCCGCGGCGCTGCCGGCCGCCAGGGCCAGACTGCGCCCGGCCATCTGCTCCAGGCTCTGATAGCGCCGGTAGCCCTGGCGCGAGACGACGATCAACGGCACATTGCCGAGGATCGCCGTGCTGGTGCTGAGATTGCCGCCAGCACGCACGGTGAGCAACTCGCCTGGCGCCACCAGGTCACCCTCGCCGCGCTGCAGGGCGCCGAGCAACTGGTCCTTGGCCTTGGGAATGATCCTCAGCTTGAGGCTGCGCCCCTCTCCGGCATTGCGATTGAGGTACTGCTCGAATGCGCGCAGGCGGCGGTATTCCACGCCGATGCTCTGGCCTTTGACTTCGCCCGAGCTATTGCGGCTCTGGTTGACCAGCACCCGCAGTTCGCCGCTGCTGCGGATGCTCGCCAGGTCACGCGACGCCGCCGGCTGGCCCACTTCCGGTGGCCCGGCCAGGCGCGCGGCCGCCGATAACGGCAGCAACAGCAGCAGGCACAGCACAAGCAGCGGTCGCGACATCGAGTCTCCAGGGCAGGGTCGGCTCGCTCCAAGGCGTAGCGGGGAGCGGGTGAGACGGCAAGTTCCCGCAGCGTGCGGGGCGCGGAGATTCGCACAGCCCGTTCAGGGATGCCAGCCGCGAGCTAGTATCCGACATCACAAAGAAGCTTTAATTCATTGTAATTTATGGCTTTATTTCAAATAGAAAAGCTCTGCTATGCTGCCAGTCCCAACTCCCAGGTAGCACCATGCAGCTCATCGACATCGGCGTCAATCTGACTCATCCAAGCTTCGCCGGACAGCGTGAAGCCGTGCTCGCCCGCGCATTCGCCGCCGGCGTCTGCCAGTTGCTGGTGACCGGCACCAGCCTGGCGGAAAGCCAACAGGCGCTGGAACTGTGCCGCCAGCTGGATGCAGACGGCCAGCGCCTGTTCAGCACCGCCGGCATCCACCCCCACGACGCCAGCAGTTGGGCCAGCGACAGCGCCCGCCAGCTCAAGGCCCTGCTGGCCGAGCCCGAGGTGCGCGCGATCGGCGAGTGCGGGCTGGACTTCAACCGCGATTTCTCGCCGCGCCCGCAGCAGGAAAAGGTGCTGGAGGAGCAGCTGGCCCTGGCCGTCGAATTGCAACTACCGGTGTTCCTCCACGAACGCGATGCCGACCAGCGCCTGCTGGCCATCCTGCGCGACTATCGCGACCGCCTGCCGGCGGCGGTGGTGCACTGCTTCACCG
This sequence comes from Pseudomonas benzenivorans, assembly GCF_900100495.1. Classification (GTDB taxonomy): domain Bacteria; phylum Pseudomonadota; class Gammaproteobacteria; order Pseudomonadales; family Pseudomonadaceae; genus Aquipseudomonas; species Aquipseudomonas benzenivorans. The sequence continues at coordinate 109,334 of NZ_FNCT01000001.1, read as the reverse complement.
GGGAAAAGCGCGCGCTGTTCAACTACCTCGACTTCGATCTGCATATCGGCATCACCGGCTGGGTCTGCGACGAACGGCGTGGCACGCACCTGCATCCGTTGCTGCGGGAAATCCCCAGCGGGCGCCTGATGCTGGAAAGCGACTCGCCGTTCCTGCTACCGCGCAGCCTGCGGCCGAAGCCCAAGAGCGGGCGCAATGAACCGGCATTCTTGAGCGAAGTGCTGAGGGAGGTGGCGCTGCACCGCGGCGAGAGCCCGGAGGCCCTGGCCAGTCACAGCACCGCCTGTGCCCGACGCTTCTTCGGCCTGCCGGCGATCGCCGAAAGGACCGATGACGACGCCCGCGACTGAGAAGTTGTGAAAAAACTCTCGCCTACTGCGACCGCCTCCAAACGTCCGCTGCGGCGTTGCGCTACGTGAAAAGTGGAGTCATTTAGCTCACTAAACTCCCCCGCTTTTCACGCAGTGCGCCTTGCCGCGAACGCCTGGAGACGGCCTCGCGACGGCGCTCGGTATTCTCACAACCTCCGAACAAGATTTTTTAAAGTCCGCGCCGTTCTGGTCGCTAACAGGAGTGACCAGCCTATTGATGAAGGTCAACGGGCGCACCACCGTTTCGCGGGATAGTGATAGCACTATGCCTCCCCACTATTTCGCCACGATCAGAAGAAGGAACTATGGGTACTTGGGTTCGCGACCTTTCGCTCAAATACAAGTTCTGGGCCGTCAATGCGGTGGCCTTCGTGACCACCCTGCTGCTGGTGCTGTATGCCCTGCAGGTGGAACGCCAGGCACGCGTGGATGAGGCCAAGCAGGCCGCGCAGGCGCAGGCCGGCCTGCTAGGCCAGTGGCCGTCGGACCAACCGCTGCCCAGCGCCCAGCACCTGCTGCCGTTTGCCGAAGGCGAAACGCCGCGCCTGCCGAATGATCAGGGCGTGGCCCTGAGCCGGGCCCGCGGCTGGGTAACGCTGGAGCACGATGCGCTATCGGCGCAGCAGGGCCTGATCGGCGCCGAGGTCATCGACCGCGGCCAGGGCCAGCGCCTCGCCGTCCTGGCCCATGCCCCCGGCCTGATGCAGGTCTTCGCCGAGCGCGCGCCGAGTTACGCGCTGGTCGTCGCCCTGCTGATGCTGGCGCTGCTGGGTGCCTCGCAACTGTTGATCCGCTTTCTCCTGAGCCATCTCAACACCCTCAAGGATGTCATGCTGCGGGTGGAGAAAAGTGGCGACCTGGCGGCGCGGGTACCGCTCGATTGCCAGGACGAAGTGGGTCAGATGGCGTCAGCTTTCAATGCCATGCAGGCCGGTTACCAGCGGGTGGTCGGCATAGTCGCACAGACCGCGGCGCGCCTGGACGAAGGCGCCGAGCGCCTGGCCAGCAGCATGCGCGACGTACGCCAGGGCATGCTCGACCAGCAGAGCGAGACCGAGCAGGCCGCCACGGCGATCAACGAAATGTCCACCACGGTGCACCATATCGCCCAGCACACCGCCGACACCCGCGACCAATCGAAAAACGCCGAGCACCTGGCCGGCACCGGCCAGCAGGTGGTCAGCCGCGTCGGTCAGTCGATCGCCGGGCTGTCCAGCGGCGTGCAGCAAACGGCGCAGATGATCCAGCAACTGGCGGTCGACAGTCAGAAAATCAGCGGCGTGGTCAGCGAGATTCACGGCATTGCCGAGCAGACCAACCTGCTCGCCCTCAACGCGGCCATCGAGGCCGCCCGCGCCGGGGAAATGGGCCGCGGCTTTGCCGTGGTGGCCGACGAGGTGCGCAACCTGGCCAAACGCGTGCAGGACTCCACGGACGAAATCACCCAGATGATCACCACCCTGCAAAGCGGCACGCGCGATGCCGTGGAATTCATGCAGGAAAGCTCACTCAAGGCCGATGACTGCGTGCAACAGGCCCGCGAAGCCGGAGAAGCGTTGGCGGCCATCACCGGCTCGGTGGCGCAGATGCGCGAGAGCAACACGCAGATCGCCGTGGCCGCGGAGCAACAGAGCCAGGTGGCCGAAGAGATGAACCGCGCCGTGGTCAGCATTCGCGATGTCACCGAACAGACCGTGCAGCAAACCAGCGGATCCGCCGCCACCAGCAGCGAACTGGCGGCACTGGCCGGCGAACTGAACAAGTCCATCCGCCAACTCAAGCTGTAGGAGCAGCGGGGGCGCCTAGCCGGGGGCGCCTAGCCCATGGCCGCGATAGGCCATGCCCGTAAAAAAGCATCGCGGGCATGGCCCGCCCCTACGAAACCCCTGAGTCCCGGCGGGCTAGGTCCCTCCAGCGCGCCTCTCGGCCGTTCCGCCCTGTATCAGCCGAAGACCGTCACGGTCTGCCGGCTGATCGCCAGCAACTCGCCGCCGGCCGTCCACAAGGCGGCGGCGATATGCCCGTAACCGTCGCGGGCATGCTCGATCTCGGCGCGATAGAGGCACCAGTCGTGGGTGCTCTGCGCGGTGACCGGCTGGACGAACTCGATGGTCCAGGTCAGCGAGCTGCCCGGTGCCGGCGAACTCAGGTGCGGCAGCACGGCCGGCGGCCAGGCATCGACCAGGGCCAGCAGGTGCGCCTCGTCGACCGGCTGTGCCTCGGATTCGCCACGCAGGCGCACCCAGCCGCCCATCTCCCGCGAGGCGTTGTTGCTGAACGGCATGCCGCCGATGCCCCAGCGCATCGCCAGGTAACGGATGAACTCGGGCGTCGCGTTGCGCACGTAGGGCAGCTCCTGGCAGTCCTCCACCGGCTTGATCGCTGGCGCCGGCTGCGCCGCGACCTGGATCGCCGATTCCCGCGCGGCGCCGAAGCTGCCCTGCACCAGGGTGACCACCTGGCCGTTCTGCACGGCGCGGCCCAGTACCTGACTGACCGCCTTGCCCTCGCGCAGCACCTCGGCCTGGAAACTTACTGGCACATCCGGCTCGGCCGGGCCGACGAAGGTGATCGCCAGCGAACGCGGCGGCCGCCCCGCGGGGACCTGGGCGCGCATGGCCTCGTACACCAGCGCTGCCATCAAGCCCCCGAAACTGGCGCGGCCCTGTCCCCAGACCGCAGGGATCACCACCGCCTGCGGATTGCTGCGAACGGCCTGGAGCAACTCGGAAAACGTCATAGCCACCTCAAAACAAGAATGCGCAGGTGATCTTAGGGGATAGTCGCCGTCCGGCGGTAGCCAACTAAAAGTGCCACTTCGGCCAATTGACGCGGGAAAAGGGCGATCGCGGTGCCAGGTGGCTAACGCGGCGCCGGGAAATCCGTCTGCAGCACCAGCAACGCCTGGTCGGCGACCTGCTCGGCGGCATGCATGGCGCGGCGCCAGCCTTCGACGCAGGGCAGCAGATCCGCCTCCTGTTCGGCGCGCGTCAGCCATTGCAGATGATCGTGCCAATCGCCGAGGGCCGCCTGCGCCTGTTTCAGATGCGCCTGGATCTCGGCGGACAGGCCGCTCGATTGCGGATAGGCCTCGGCGCCGTAGCGTACGCGCTTGATCAATAGGCGCAGGCGATGGCGGTCATGCGCCGGATCGGCCAATGCCGCCGCCAGCAGCCGTTGCTGTTTGGCCAAGCGCCGCCGCAGCCGTTTGCGCGCGCCGGATAGCCCGCCGTCCGCCGCGGCCTGGCGCCACTGCGCCGGCCACTCGTCCAGGGCGGTGAACAAGGCCTGCAGCTCGGTGCTGGCCAGCAGCGCCGCGTAGCCCTGGAGCAAGCGTGGCTGGCGCACGCTCAGGACCTCCCGGAGGTCCAGGGACTGCAAGTGGGCGAGCAACACCTCGAGGTCGCGCAGCGGCCCGCTCAATTGACCGACTTCGCCTGCCCGCTGTTGCAGCGCAGCGCAGGCCGGCACATCGCGCAACGGTCGCAACAGGCTGCGCAGCTTGCGCAGGGCGATGCGCACGTCGTGCAAGGCCTCGGCGTCGGTCGCGGCCGCCAGGCGCTCGCGACAGGCGTACAGGGTGATCTGCAGACGCAGCACCTGGGCTAACAGCTGTTCGGCAAACCCGCCCATCGCTTCACTCCTCGCCCATAGACCTAGCAGATTAGCCTGTTCCGCCTGCGCGTGAGGGAGTGTCGGCTGCGCTATTCTCCTGCCGCGCGCGTGAAGCGCCACGGCAACGCCCGGCGTAACGTCGCCAGGTGCTGGCGCAGCAACGCCGGCGAGGCGCCGTGCCCGGCATAGCGCTGCGCCTCGTAGGCCGCCGCGAACGTGCGGATCGCCTGCGCCTGCGCGGGCAAGGCCCGCGCCGCGCGCTCGGCATAGGCGCGCGGCCCTTCGCCGACTTCCCGGCGCACGGCATGCCGCGCCAGCAACCGCTCGAAGCGGTTGAACGAGCGCTGCAGGGCATCCCGCTCGCGCCGCCAGGGCTTGAACAGCCAGAGCGCCAGCAGCCCCACCAGCGATCCGCCGCCGCCGACCAGGCTCAGCCCCAACCACTGGCCGTCGATACGCCCGAACCAGCGTTGCAGCAGTTGCAGTTGCTGGGCGCCCTGGTAACCCAGGACCCAGCGCTGCCAGCCGTAGTTGAGGTTGTCCCAGCCCAGGCGCAACTGGTTCAGCCAGCCGAGCTGGCGGTAACGCAGCGGCGAGAACGGCGAGCCCTCGAGAAAGCTCTGCTCCTCGGCCACCGCCGCCTCCAGCCCCTGCTCGATGCGCTGCGGGGCGACCTGGAAGGTCGGATCGACGCTCACCCAGCCGCTGCCAGCCTGCCAGTACTCGACCCAGGCGTGGGCATCGAACTGGCGCACCTGCACATAGTCGCCGCTCGGGTTGTACTCGCCGCCCTGGTAGCCAGCCACTACCCGCGCCGGAATGCCCGCCGCGCGCAGCACGAAGGTCATGGCCCCGGCGTAATGGGCACAGAAGCCCTTGCGCGTCTCGAAGAGGAAATCGTCGATGCTGTTCGGCCCCACGGCAGGCGGGCGCAAGGTGTAGCCGTAGGGCTGGCGATTGAAATGGCCGAGCAGCGCCTGCACCAGCCGCTCGGCCTGCGGATAGTCCCGCTTGAGTTCGGCGGCCCAGGCGCGGCTGCGCGGATCCCCCTCGCTCGGCAACTGCAAGGCGCTGCCCGGACCGGCGCCGATGGCCGTCGGCTCGCGCAGCGCCTGCGGCCATGAGGTCACCCGGTAGAACAAGGCGCTCTCGACCGGGAGCGCGCGCTGCAGGCGGAAATCGCTCATCTGCCGTGCCTGCGCCAGCGTGGTTTGCCCGACATCCAGGGCGAACAGCCAGCGCTGGGCGCTGGGCTGCATGACGATGCTGTAGTGCAGCGGCTGGCCGCGCTGCTCCCATGCGGCGGACTGCGCACCCCTGGCGAAGCTGGACTGCGACCAGCGCCGGCCGTCGAAATGATCGAGGGTCAGCGCCCGCCAGTACAGCTCGCTGCGTGGCGGAGTCTGGCCCTCGAAGCTGGCGCGGAAGGCCAGCGCGGCGGAACGGCTCAACTCGGCGATATCCGCCGGCGCCATGCTGTCGGACAGGCCGCTGACCGCGCGATCCTTGGGCAACGGCAGCGACCACAGCGGTTCCAGGCGCGGAAACAGGATGAACAGCAACAGCATCAATGGCAGCGCCTGCGCCAGCAAGCCGGCGGCCAGGCGCGCAGTCGACCAGGGCTGGAGGGCGAACGCGCTCTGTTGCAGGCCGATCAGGGCGGCGAGCAAGGCGGTGACCGGCAGCAGGCTGAACAGTGCGGCGAGGATGCCGTCGTCGAACAGGTAGGCGGTGAGCACCGCGAAAAAGCCGAGAAAGATCAGCACCAGGGCATCGCGGCGGCTGCGCATCTCCAGCAGCTTGAGAATGAACGCGGCGATCAGCAGCACCACCCCGGCGTCCAGGCCGACCAGGCTGCCACGGGAAAGGAACACGCCGCCGGCGGTGCCCAGCAGCAATCCCGCCTTGACCCAGCCATTCGGGTAGCCGGCACGCATGCGGAAGATCTGGATGCGCCAGGCGGCGCAGCCGAGCCATAAGCCGATGATCCACGGCGGCAGATGGCCCAGGTGCGGCACGATCACCAGCGCCTGGGCTACCAGCAGCCAGGTCAGGCTGATCCGCGGAATGCCCAGGGCCTGGCTCATGGCGGCGTCCCGAACAACGCCAGGGCGCGCAGGCAATCCTCGCGATGGCGCTCGCCGGTATCGGGCGGCACTAGCTGGCCCGGCAAAGCCAGGGCAAAGGGTTGCTGGCGCTCGGACAACTGCAGCACCCAGTGACAGAGCAACGACAAGCGTGCCTCGACGTCCCCTGCCAACGCCTCGAAATCCAGCCAGGGGTCGCGTCCGCTGAGCGCCGCGAAGTCCTTGATCAGCAGCCCCTGGCCCCGTGAAAAGGCCTTCCAGTGCAGGCGGCGCTTGGAGTCGCCCGGCTGGTAGTTCTTCAGCCCCTGGAAATCCTCGGCGCCGCGGCCCTGGGCGCACGCGCCCTGCTCTTCGGGCTGGTCGTCGGCGCCGCCGGCCAGCGGCAGCTCACCCGCCAGCGGCCGCGGGTAGACCAGCAGCGCCTGATCCAGGTCGACCCAGCTCCAGGCCACCAGGAGCCCCAGCGGGAAGCGGCTCTCGACCCGCAGACGCCCCGCCCGCAACCAGCCGCGGCGCAGCGCCGGCAGGCTCAACTCGCATTCGCTGGCGCCCAGCGCCGGCACGTCCAGGCTCTGCAACGCCGCCGGCGGCCAGCCCAGGGCAATCGCCTGGTGCGCCCGCGCGCTGCTTTCCAGGCGCACGCGAAAGCGCCCCTGCTCGCCGACGAACACCGCGCCCGCGCCGCCGGCCTTGAGGACCAACCCGGCCAGGTTGCGGTAGGTGTGCAGGATGGCGACGACGAACAGCGCGCCGAGCAGGAAGGTCAGGCCGTAGGCCAGGCTGTTCTGGTAGTTGATCGCTGCCAGCAGCATCAGCAGCAGGGCCAGGGCGAAGGCCGCGCCGACCCGGGTCGGAATGATGAAGATCCGCCGCTGGTCGAGACGCACGCTGGCCGCGGCGGGAATCCTCCGGGCCAGCCAGCGCTGCCAGCGCCGCCTGAGCGGGCCGCTCAAAGCGCCGGCACCTCGCGCAACAGCCACTGCACCAAGGCGCCACCGCCATGCCCGGCCGGATCGGCGCGCTCGCGCAGGCGGTGGCCGACCACCGCGGGCAGGACCGCCTGCACATCCTCGGGAATCACGTACTCGCGCCCGTCCAGGAAGGCCCAGGCGCGCGCCGCCGCGAGCAAGGCCAGGCTGGCGCGCGGCGACAGGCCCCAGGCGAACTGCGGCTGGCTGCGGGTGGCGTCGACCAGGCGCAGCACATAGTCGACCAGCGCATCGCTGGCGCGCACCTTCGGCACCTCGGCCTGGATCAGCGCCAGCTCGGCATGGTCGAGAATGGCCTGCAGGCGCGGCAACAACGAGCGCCGCGCATCGCCGAGGAGCAGGGCTTTTTCGGCGGCCCTGGCCGGGTAACCGAGCGACAGGCGCATGAGGAAGCGGTCGAGCTGCGACTCCGGCAAGGCGAAGGTGCCGCCCTGGCTCACCGGGTTCTGCGTGGCGATCACGAAGAACGGCTCGGGCAGCGGCCGGGTCGCTCCCTCGATGGTCACCTGGCCCTCCTCCATGGCTTCGAGCAGTGCGCTCTGGCTCTTCGGCGTAGCCCGGTTGATCTCGTCGGCCAGCACCAGCTCGGCGAAGATCGGCCCCGGATGGAAGATGAACTGCCCGGTTTCGCGGTCGAACACCGAGGTACCGAGGATGTCGCCGGGCAACAGGTCGGAGGTGAACTGGATGCGCTGGAAGCTCAGCCCCAGCACCCTGGCCAGGGCATGACTGAGGGTGGTCTTGCCCATCCCCGGCAAGTCCTCGATCAGCAGATGACCGCGCGCCAGCAGGCACGCCAGCGCCAGGCGCACCTGCGGCTCCTTGCCCAACAGCACCTGATTCACCGCGTGCAGGCAGGCCTCCAGTTTCGTGCGCATCGCTCACTCCTCATGCAAGTGCATCGATGCTACTGGCCGGCATCCAGCGGGCAAAGCGCCCTGTAACCTTTGCTCACGAAAGCGTGAATGAGCGCATTCTTTTCACAGGCGGAAATGCCCGGCCATGCCCTGCAACTCACGGCCCAGTTCCGCCAGCTGGATGCTCGAGTTGGCGGATTCGTCCATGGCCGCGGCGGACTGGTCGGCGATGTCGCGGATGAAGGTGACGCTGCGGTTGATTTCCTCGGCCACCGCGCTCTGCTGCTCCGCGGCCGCGGCGATCTGCTGGTTCATCTCGAAGATCAGCGCCACCGCCTCGGCGATGGCGGCGAGCGCCCCCTGGGTCTGGTTGGCGTCCTCCACCACCTGCCCGACCAGCGCGCCGCTCTGGCGCATGTCCGTCACCGAACGCCGGGCGCCCTCGCGCAGGGTGACGATCAGCCCTTCGATCTCCGCAGTGGACTGCTGGGTGCGCTTGGCCAGCGCGCGCACCTCGTCGGCCACCACGGCAAAGCCGCGGCCCTGCTCGCCGGCCCGGGCCGCCTCGATGGCGGCATTCAGCGCCAGCAGGTTGGTCTGCTCGGCGACGTTCTTGATCACCTCCAGCACCGAGTCGATGCGCTGGGTGTCCTGACTGAGCCGCTCGATGCTCTGGGTGGTGGTGGCCATCGCCGCCGCCAGCTGGTCGATCCGTGCCAGGGTCTGGCGCACCACCTCGACGCCGCGGCTGACCCGGCTGTCGGCTTGTTCGGTGGAGCTGGCCGCCGCCTCGGCATTGCGCGCCACCTCGTGCACGGTGGCGGTCATCTGGCTCATGGCGGTGGCCACCTGGTCGGTCTCCACCTTCTGCCCGTTGACTCCCTGGCGGGTCTGCTCGGTCGCCGTCGACAGCGACTGCGCCGAAGCGGAGATCTGCGTCACCCCGCCCTGCAGGCGGCCGACCATTTCGCGCAGGTTGTTCGACATGCCCTGCATGGCGGCCAGCAGCTGCCCGACCTCGTCGCTGCGCTGCACCTCGATGCACAGGCTCAGGTCGCCGTCGGCGATCCGCCGGGCCTGCTCGATCACCTGCTTGAGCGGGCGGACGATCAGCAGGCTGATGCTCAGGGTCGCCAGCAGGCCGATCAGCAGCGCCAGCGCCGTGGCCAGCAGAATCAGCCCGGTACTGGCCTGCAACTGCGCCTGCAGGCCGTCCTTCTGCCGGGCGTAGGCCTGATCGACCAGACCGAGGATGCGCTCGGCCTGTTCGACCAGGCGCAGATATTCCTGCTTCTGCTGCTGCAGCAGGCCGGTGTATTCCTTCAGGCGCTCGTTGAACGAGTCGACATTGCCGATCACCTCCACCAACACCGCGGCGTAGCCCGGGTCGGCCATCGCATCGCGCAGTTCGCCGGCCAGGGCCTGCGCATCCAGCGCCTCCTGGATCGCGCCCTGGGTCGCCGCGCCGGAGCTGCGGCTCTGCTCCAGGCGCACGCGGGCCTGGTCGAGTGCCTGCAGCAGCAGTTGGTGCACCCGGCTGATCTGCCCGGCCTGCAGCACCGACTCGGCGCCTTGCACCCCCTGGCTGCTCTTGAGCAGATCGACGCCGTCCTCGGCCAGGCCGTCCTTGAGCAGATCCAGGCTGTTGGCGGCGCTGACCACCAGCCAGTTGGCGGCCTCCAGGGACAGGCGCATGTTATCGCTCAGTTCGACATAGCGGTCGAAGGCGGCGCGGTACTCGCCGACGGCGCTGGCCACCTCGGCCAACGCCTGGCGCTCGTCGACCGGCAACTCGGCCCGCAGGCTTTCGCTGCGTTCGAGAATCGCCTGGGCCTGCTCATGCAGGCGCGTGGCATGCTGCATGTCGCCGCTCAGGGCGAAGTCCTGCTCACTGCGGCGGATCTGCAGCACCTGGCTGTTGATCGCGCTCATCCGCTGCAGCAGCGCCGAGCGCCCGCCGACCTCGCGCAGGGCAAGAAAGCCGGTAGCGGCGACCAGCGCCGTGAGCGCCAGCACCACGCCAAAACCCAGCGCCAGTTTCTTCGCCGTACTCAGGCTGGCGACACCCCGCCGCAGGACAGTCAACATCGTTCTCTCTCCATTGCAGGGACGACCAGCGCGCGGCGAGCTGCCGTGCGAATCCCGGTTCGCCAACATAGGAGCGCAGCCCTGCTGGCGACAAGCCAGCAGATGGAGGGATGGTGTTTTCAGCTAAATGGAGGTCGCTTTCGGTGCATCGACCCGGCGTCGCGCACCCGGCTCAGCTCGGCCGGGTCATCTCGAAGATGTCGCGGGTGCGGGTATAGGCCATGCCGCCCAGGCGCCCGACCAGATCGAGCTTGTGCGGGTCGATCCGCCCCTTGTCGTTGAGCACCGCATCGTCCACATGGGCCAGCAGCACCTCGGCGAAGACCAGGTGGCAGTTCGGCGCCGGCCGCGGATAGGGCAGAACCTCCGCCAGGCGACATTCGAAGGCCACCGCCGCCCCGGCCACCCGCGGCACGGCGACCCGCTCGCCGGCCAGGCTGGCGATGCCGCAATGCTCGAACTCGCTGATGCCGTGCGGTAGATGGGCGGCGCTGGCGTTCATCGCCTCGGCCTGGGCGAAGGACACCAGCTGGATCACCAGCTCGCCGGTGGCCTGCACGTTGCGCAGGGTGTCCTTCAGGCTGCCGTCGTCGCGGCTGCCGATGTTGACCAGCAGCGTCGGCGGCTCATCGCTGATCACCTGGAAGAAGCTGAACGGCGCCAGGTTGCTGATGCCTTCGAGGGACAGGCTGGAGACCCAGGCGATCGGTCGCGGCGTCACCGTCGACGCCAACCAGCGGTAGGCTTCCAGCGGCGTCAGGCGGGCGAAATCGAGCAGCATGCGGCTCTCCTCATCCGAACGCGGCGGGGCGAAGACTGGCGTGCCACCCCTCAGCGCCCGGCCCGCGATTCGCGGATGTAGAAGCGCGCCCGCTCGGCCTTGCTGGTACAGCCTTCATAGGCTTCGAACTGCTGCTGGGTCTTCGCCGCCGTCAGCAGCGACAGGGCCTTGGAATAACTCACGGTGCCGGCAAAACCCTCGGCCTTGGCCAGGTCCAGCTCACGCCAGGCCTCCCCCAGCTGGTTGGCGCAGCTGTCGCGGTAGGCGGTTTTACCGGCACACCCTGCCAGCAGCAGAACAAGCATCGGTAGGCAGATCCAGGCTTTCATGTCTCGCACTCCCACAATCAAGAAGAAAAGAACCAAAGGCTAGAAACCTGGCTGGTTCGTGAATCGTTTTTCAGCGCTCGAGGCCCCGATATGGTACTGCTGTTCCTGAGCATAGCCCGCCACGCCAGCGCGGGGTATCGTCGCGAAAACTTGTGCACAGGAACCTGCGGCAGCCCGGTAGCGGGCTGCGCACGTCTTGATCTGACGGGCAAGCAGCGGAAAAGTGCCGGGCCATCAGGCTTGGGCGCGCTGGCGGAGGAACTCGACGACCGCCGCCTGCTCGCCGACGAACTCGATCCGCCCGGCCTTGTTCTCGCGCTGGAAGGCGTACATCGGGTCGTAGTACTCGACCAGCAGCGCCTCGATCCAGGCCCGGTGCAGGTCCACCACACCGTGCTCCTGCTGCTCCTGCAGGGCCTGCTGCATGATCGCCGCCAGGCGTTGGTAGCGTTCGCCGCCGAGGCGCTTGAGGATGTTCGCCAGGCTCTGCTGCAAGCGCTCGGCGAACGCCTTGAAGCCCTCCTCCGGCCCCTGCAGGGCGATGAACTCGGCGCTCAGGTCGATCACGTAGTCCTTGAGGATGCGCTCGACGCGCCCGGCCAGGCTGTCTTCCAGCCACACCAGCGGGAAGTGCTGCATGCCCTGGTGCAGCTCCAGCGGCAGCGCGCACTTGCCGATGATCCGGCTCTCGTCCTCGAGGACGAACTGCTCCTGGCCAGCCGCGCGTTTCTTCAGGATGTCGATGGCCAGGGCATTCTCGAAGTCGATCTGCCCCGGCTGCGCGGTGGCGCGCTTGCCGAAGCTGGAACCGCGATGGTTGGCGTGGCCCTCCAGGTCCAGGCTGTTGCCCAGTTGCGCGAGCACCTCGGTCTTGCCGGTGCCGGTCATGCCGCCGACCAGGATGAACCGGCACTGCGCCAGCGCCTGCTCGGTGGTGTCGATGAGGAAGCTGCGCATCGCCTTGTAGCCGCCAATCACCCGCGGATAGTCGATGCCCGCCTCGCTCTTCAGCCATTGCTGGACGATCTGCGAGCGCAGGCCGCCGCGGAAGCAATACAGGTAGCCCTCGGGATTGGCCTTGGCGAAGGCCGCCCAGGCCTCGATGCGCTGTGCCTTGAGCTCGCCGCTGACCAGCCGATGGCCCAGTTCGATGGCCGCCTGCTGACCATGCTGCTTGTAGCAGGTGCCGACCTTCTGCCGCTCGCCGTCGTCCATCAGCGGCAGGTTGATCACGCCGGGAAAGGCGCCCTTGGCGAACTCCACCGGGGCGCGGGCATCCATCATCGGCACGTCGTCGAGAAACAGCTGGCGGTAATCGCTGGTGTTGTCGCGCATCACAGCACCTCGACCGCGTAGGTCTGTCGCTCGAGCAACTGGCCGATCGGCTCCAGCGCCAGGCCCAGCTCGTCGGCGACAGAAAGAAACTCCGCCTCGCCCGCCGCTGTCACCGCGACCAGCAGGCCGCCACTGGTTTGCGGATCGCACAGCAGGAGTTTGTGCAGTTCGGGCAGCGGCGCGATCTTCTCGCCGTAGCTGTCGAAATTGCGCAGGGTGCCGCCGGGCACGCAGCCTTGCTCCAGGTAGTACTCGACGCTGGCCAGGCGCGGCACCTTGGCGAACTCGATGCGCGCGGTCAGGCCGCTACCGTCGGCCATCTCGACCAGATGGCCGAGCAGGCCGAAGCCGGTGACGTCGGTCATCGCGGTGACGCCGGCCAGCTTGCCGAAGCGGCTGCCCGGCTTGTTCAGGGTGCACATCCAGTCGCGCGCCAGGCCGATGTCCTCGGCGCGCAGCTTGGCCTTCTTCTCCGCCGTGGTGAGGATGCCGATGCCCAGCGGCTTGCTCAGGTACAGCTTGTCGCCGGCCTGCGCGGTGTCGTTGCGCTTCAGGTGGCGCTTCTCCACCAGGCCGGTGACCGCCAGGCCGAAGATCGGCTCCGGCGCATCGATCGAGTGCCCGCCGGCCAAGGGGATGCCGGCCTGGTCGCAGACCGCGCGGCCGCCGCGGATCACCTCGCGGGCCACTTCCGGCGCCAGCAGATTGACCGGCCAGCCGAGGATGGCGATGGCCATCAGCGGGTCGCCGCCCATGGCGTAGATGTCGCTGATCGCGTTGGTCGCGGCGATCCGCCCGAAATCGTAGGGATCGTCGACGATCGGCATGAAGAAGTCGGTGGTCGAGACCACCCCGCGCTCGTCGTCGATGGCATAGACCGCCGCATCGTCGCGCGAGGCATTGCCGACCCACAGCCGCGGGTCGAGGTTCTGCGCGCCGCTGCCGGCCAGGATCACCTCCAGCACCTTGGGGGAAATCTTGCAGCCGCAGCCGGCACCGTGGCTGTACTGGGTCAAACGAATGGGCTCGCTCATGGAATCTCTCTGATCGCGTCGACAGGCGGCATTCTAGCAAATGCCGCCTTGGCGCTAATGATTGGTGCGCGTATGTTGATAAAACAATGCGTTACGGGGGGTAAATCATGACTAAGCGAGTAGCGTTGGTCTTGGGCGCGGGCGGTGCGCGGGGTTATGCGCACATCGGGGTGATCGAAGAGCTGGAAGCGCGCGGCTACCAGATCGCCTGCATCGCCGGCTGCTCCATGGGCGCGGTGATCGGCGGCATCCACGCCGCCGGCAAACTCAAGGAATACCGCGACTGGACGCAGAGCCTGGATTACCTGGACGTGCTGCGCCTGCTCGACGTGAGCTTCCGTCTCGGCGCCATTCGCGGCGAAAAGGTCTTCGGCAAGATCCGCGAGATCGTCGGCGAGATCAACATCGAACAGCTGCCGATCACCTTCACCGCGGTGGCCACCGACCTGACCAACCAGCAGGAAATCTGGTTCCAGGAAGGCTGCCTGCACCAGGCCATGCGCGCCTCGGCGGCGATCCCCAGCCTGTTCACCCCGGTGCTCCAGGGCAAGCGCATGCTGGTCGACGGCGGTCTGCTCAACCCGCTGCCGATCGTCCCGGTGGTGTCCAGCCACTGCGACCTGATCGTCGCGGTCAACCTCAACTCGACCAACCAGAAGAACTACCAACTGCCGGTGATCGAGCGGCCGCCGGCACTGAAGAGCCGCTTCGACCTGCTGATGAATTCGCTCGGTTCGCGGCTGCCGTCGTTCCGCCGCAAGAATGGCGACGACGAACTGTTGCTGGCGGAAGAGCCGGCGGCGCCAAGCAACCCCTGGGCCGAGACAGCAGCGCCGCAATCCGCGGCAGCGGCCGAGTCCGAGGGGGCAACCAAGTCCGCCAGCGGCTCGCGGGTCGCCGACATCAGCGGTCCGGCGTCCTTGCTGGAGCTGATCAACCAGAGTTTCGAGGCGATGCAGACCTCCCTGGCGCAGTACAAGATCGCCGGCTACCCGCCGGACATCCTGATCAACGTGCCCAGGCGCGCCTGCCGCTTCTTCGAGTTCTACAAGGCGCCGGAGCTGATCATGCTCGGCCGGCAGATCGCCCGCGAGACCCTCGACAAGTACGAACGGGGCGATATCTGAAGCGGCTTGCACCAGGCCGTAAGGCCCGGCACGGGCGTAGGCGGCGATGCGCTAAGCGCCATCGCGCAGTCGATAACCGACCCCGGCCTCGGTGACGATGAAGCGCGGGCGCGCCGGCTCGTCGCCGAGCTTCTGCCGCAGGTGCCCCACCACCACGCGCAGGTAGTGGCTGTCTTCGCCGTGGCTCGGCCCCCAGATGTCCTTGAGCAGCTGCTGCTGGGTGACCACCCGCCCGACATGCCGCGCCAGTTGTGCCAGCACGGCGTACTCCTTGCGCGTCAGGGCGATCTCCCGGCCCTCGAGCAGGACTCGTCGGTAGGCGAAATCCACCGTCAGCGGCCCCAGGCTCAGCGCCGCCTGCTGGTTGTCGCCACTCCCCGTCTGACGCAGCAGGGCGCGTACGCGGGCGAGGAACTCCTGGATGCCGAAGGGCTTGGTCACATAGTCGTTGGCGCCGTTGTCCAGCGCCTTGACCTTCTCGCCCTCGGCGGCGCGCACCGAGAGCACCAGCACGGGGATCTGCGACCAGTCGCGCAACTCCCTCAGCACCTGCTGGCCGTCCATGTCCGGCAAGCCGAGGTCGAGCACCAGCAGATCGGGCTTGGCCAATGCCACCTGGGCCAGGCCCTCGGCGCCGGTGCCGGCCTCCAGCACCTTGTAGCCCTGGGCCGCCAGGCTGATGCGCAGGAACTTGCGGATCTGCGGCTCGTCGTCGACCACTAGGACGGTCGCTTGGTTACTGGTCATGGGCGCGCTCCATCGCCGCAGGCGGGCGGATCGGAGATCATTCGTCGGCATCCCCGGTTGGCTGTGGATGTATAGGCAGGTGCAGGGTCAGGCAGGCGCCGTGGCCGTCCGGCCCCTCGGCTACGGTGACCCGTCCGCCGTGGGCACCGAGCATACCCTGGCAGATCGCCAGGCCCAGGCCGGTGCCCTGCCCGCCACGGTCGCCCCTGGCTGCGGTGTAGAACATATCGAAGATCTTCGCCCGCTCGGCCTCGGGAATCCCCGGCCCTTGATCGCTGACGGCGATGCGCAGTTCTTCGCCATCGCTGTCCAGCGCCACCCGCACCCGCCCGCCCGGCGGCGAGAAGCGTGCGGCGTTCTCCAGCACATTGACCAGCGCCTGTTCGATCAGCGCGGCATGCACATAGAGCAGCGGCAACCCGGCCGGGATCGCGGTCTCCACGGTCAGCGGCGCGAGCACCGGACGCAGACGCTGCAAGGCGCTGGCGACGATATCCTCCGGCGCCACCCAGTCGCGCGCCAGTTTCATCCCGCCATGGCCGAGGCGGGTCATGTCCAGCAGGTTCTGGATGTAGCGGTCGAGGCGCTCTGCCTCGTCGCGGGTGCTTTCCAGCAGCTCGCGGCGGTCGGCCACCGCGAGCTGGCCGTCCAGGGTCAGCAGGCTGTCGATGGCGCCGCGCATGGCGGTCAGCGGCGTGCGCAGGTCATGCGACACCGAGGCCAGCAGGGCGCTGCGCAGCTGCTCGGTCTCCCCGTGCAAGCGCGCCGCCTCCAGGTCCTGTGCCAGTTGCGCGCGGGCCAGGGCCTGCGCCAGCGGCTGCGCCAGCGCGGCGAGCAGGCGGCGCCGCGCTGGCGGCAGCGGCCGCTGATCCTTGGGGCTGACGCCGAGCAGTGCCAGCGGCCCGTCTTCGCTGGACAGCGGCAGCCACCACCAGCGCCCGCTGGGCAGGGTGTCGGTGCCCAGCCCGGCCGGCTGGTCGTGCTTCCAGGCCCAGTCGGCGGCCACCCGCTCGGTGTCGACGAGCAACCGCGCGACGCCGGCCTCGACCTTCCATACGCCGTCCGCGCCGCGCACCAGCACCGCGACCTCCAGCTCCGGCCATGCGCCGAACTGCTGCACGGCCGCGGCCAACACCGCCTGGCGGTCCGTCGCGGCGGTCAGCCTGCGCGACAGCTCGAGCAGCGCACCGGTCTCCGCCTGGGTCTCGCGCAAGGCGTGCAATTGCCGGCGCTGGCGGGCCGCCAGGTTGCCGGTCAAGGCCGCCATCAGCAGGAAGAACAGCAGGGTCAGCACGTCTTCCTGGCGCTGGATGATCAGCGAGAAGGTCGGAGCGATGAACAGCACGTCGTAGGCCAGAAACGACAACAGCGCGCAGACCAGCGCCGGCCCCGAGCTGGTGCGCACCGCCACCAGCAGCACCGCGGCGAGGAACACCAGGGAGATATTCGGCAGCTCCAGCACGTGCGCCACCGCCCAGGCCGCGCCGCTGGCCAGCAACGCGGCGAACAGGGCCAGCGCATAGTCGCCCCAGGCCAGCGCCGAACGCGGCCGCGCCGGCTTCGGTTGCGCCGCGGCGTCGGCATCCAGCACGCTGATTTCCAGGCCCGGGGCATGGCGCAACAAGCGCTCCGCCACGCCCTTGCCGAACCAGCGGCGCCGCGCACGGGCACGGCTGCGGCCGACCAGCAGGACGCTGGCGCGCCGCTCGCGGGCATGCTCGATCAGGGTTTTCGCCACTTCGCCGGCGCGCAACTCGACCACCTCGCCGCCCAGGCGCTCGGCCAACTGCTGCGCGCCCTGCAGATAGGCCCGCGCCTGTTCGTCGCGCGCGCCGCCGGTGTCGACGTGGACCAGACTCCAGGGCAGATGACGACGCTGCGCCACCCGGCTGGCATGCCGCACCAGGCGTTCGGCCTGCTCGTCGCTGTCCACGCCGACCAGCAGGCGCCCGCGCACCGTCGGTGCTTCCTCGCCGAGCAGGCGATAGCGCTGGCTCAGGTCGGCATCCACCCGCGCCGCAGCAGTCTGCATCGCCAGTTCGCGCAACGCCGTGAGGTTGGTCTGGCTGAAAAAGGCGTCGATCGCCGCCCGCGCCTGCTCCGGCACATACACCTTGCCTTCGCGCAGGCGCTCCAGCAGCTCGCGCGGCGGCAGGTCAATCAGGAGGATCTCGTCGGCCTCCTGCAGCACCCAGTCCGGCACCGTCTCGCGCACCTGCACGCCGGTGATGTCGCGCACCTGGTCGTTGAGGCTCTCCAGGTGCTGCACGTTGACCGTGGTGTAGACGTCGATGCCGGCGTCGAGCAGTTCCTGCACGTCCTGCCAACGCTTGGCGTGGCGGCTGCCCGGCGCGTTGCTGTGGGCCAGCTCGTCGATCAGCGCCAGCTTCGGCGGTTTGCCCAACAGGCCGTCGAGGTCCAGCTCGACCAGTTGGATGCCGCGGTACTCGCTGCGCTTGAGCCCCTGTTGCGGCAGGCCGGCGAGCAGGACCTCGGTCTCCGCGCGGCCATGGGTCTCGACCACTCCGGCGCGCAGGTCGACGCCCTGGCGCAACTGCGCCTGCGCGGCCTGCAACATGGCAAAGGTCTTGCCCACCCCCGGCGCGGCGCCGAGAAACACCTTGAGCCGGCCGCGGCCGCCACTGCGCGCAAGTTCCGGTGTCAGTTCGGCTAACAGCGCATCGGCGCGTCCGGCATCGCTCATACGGCTCACTCAGGTTCGGTGGAAAAGCGATTGTCGGCCAGCGCCAGGTTGAGCGCCAGCACGTTGACCACGGCCGGGCCGACCAGGGGCCGCTCGGTGTGCTGATCGATCAGCCGCTCGAGGTTGTTCGCCGGGATGCTCCGCGCCGCAGCGATACGGGCGATCTGCCAGCGCGCGGCGGCCGGCGACAGGTGCGGATCGAGGCCGCTGGCGGAGGTGGTCACCAGCTCCATCGGCACCGGCGATACGCCCTCGCCTACCAGGCGCTGGGCATCCTTGCTGATGCGCTCGGCCAGCGCCGGGTTGCTCGGCGCCAGGTTGCTGGCGCCGCTGGCCACCGTGGCGTAGTCGGCCGCGGAGGGGCGCGGCTGGAACCACTGCGCGCCGTCGAAGCGCTGCGCCAGCAACGCACTGCCGCGCACCGCACCCTCGGCATCGCGGATCAAACTGCCATTGGCCTGCGCGGGGAAAACCGCATGGGCGATGGCGGTGACGGCCAGCGGATAGGCCACGCCGGCGATCAGGGTCATCAGGGCCAGGACACTGATGGCTGGGCGGATTTGCTTGAACATGGCACTTCTCCAATCTTCAACTTGTAGGAAGGGTAAGACCGCAGGCCGAAACCCACTATTCGTAACCAGCATCGCTGGTGGAAGGCTCACACCAGTCCCACCACCTTCAGTGTGTAGGGTGCGCTATGCGCACCACTTGCAACGGACATTTGGTGCGCACAGCGCACCCTACGAGCCGTAGCCCGGATGGCACCCGGGCTAGACCAATCCCAGCGCGACCAGCAGCACATCGATCGCCTTGATCCCGACGAAGGGCGCAACGATGCCGCCCAGGCCGTAGATCAGCAGGTTGCGCCGCAACAGGCTGGCCGCATCCGCCGCTTGCACGCGCACGCCACGCAGGGCCAGGGGGATCAGCGCGACGATGATCAGCGCGTTGAACACGATGGCCGAGAGGATCGCGCTCTGCGGGCTGGCCAGTTGCATGAGGTTGAGCACGCCCAGTTGCGGGTAGATACCGGCGAACAGCGCCGGGAGGATGGCGAAGTACTTGGCCACGTCGTTGGCCACCGAGAAGGTGGTCAGCGCGCCACGGGTCACCAGCAGCTCCTTGCCGACCTGCACCACGTCCAGCAGCTTGGTCGGGTCGGAGTCGAGGTCGACCAGATTGGCGGCCTCGCGGGCGGCCTGGGTGCCGTCGTTCATCGCCAGGCCGACGTCGGCCTGGGCCAGCGCCGGGGCGTCGTTGGCGCCGTCGCCGCACATCGCGACCATCTTGCCTTCGGCCTGTTCCGCGCGGATGCGTTGCAGCTTCTTCTCCGGGGTGGCCTCGGCGATCACGTCATCCACGCCCGCTTCGGCGGCGATGGCCGCGGCGGTCAGCGGGTTGTCGCCGGTCACCATCACGGTGCGGATGCCCATCTGCCGCAGCTCGGCGAAACGTTCGCGGATGCCCGGCTTGACCACGTCCTTGAGGTGGATGACGCCGAGCAGGCGGCCATCACCGGCCACCAGCAGCGGGGTGCCGCCGCTCTGGGCGATCTTCTCGATCTCACGGGCCAGCGGTGCCGGCACCTCGTCGCGCCCCAGCTTCAGGTAATTGAGTACCGCATCCACTGCCCCCTTGCGGAAGCTGTGGCCGTTCCAGTCGGCACCGGACAGACGGGTCTCGGCACTGAAGGCGATGGACTTGATCGCGCTGCGCTCCGGCTCCTGCAGCGGGTGCAGGCCACGCAGGTATTCGACGATCGACTTGCCCTCGGCGGTGTCATCGGCCAGCGAGGCCAGCAGCGCCGCTTCGTTGAGTTCCTTGTCGGCCACGCCAGGCGCCTTGAGCATCGCCGTGCAGCGGCGGTTGCCGAAGGTGATGGTGCCGGTCTTGTCCAGCAGCAGCACGTGCACGTCCCCCGCCGCTTCCACCGCACGGCCGGACTTGGCGATCACGTTGAGGCGCACCAGGCGGTCCATGCCGGCGATGCCAATGGCCGACAGCAGGCCGCCGATGGTGGTCGGGATCAGGGTGACCAGCAGCGCCACCAGGTACACCAGCGGCAGGTCGCCACCGGCATAGCGGGCGAACGGCTGCAGGGTAGCCACCACCAGCAGGAAGATCAGGGTCAGACCGATCAGCAGGATGTCCAGCGCCACCTCGTTGGGGGTCTTCTGCCGCTTGGCGCCTTCGACCAGGGCGATCATCCGGTCCAGGGTCGACTCGCCCGGGTTGGCGGTGATCTGCACCAGCAGCCAGTCGGAGACCACCCGGGTGTTGCCGGTAACCGCCGAACGGTCGCCGCCGGACTCGCGGATCACCGGCGCCGATTCGCCGGTGATGGCCGCCTCGTTGACCGCGGCGATACCTTCGATGACCTCGCCGTCGCCGGGAATCAGTTCGCCGGCCTCGACCCGCACCAGGTCGCCCTTGCGCAGGCTGCTGGCGGCGACCGTTTGGTACTGGCCGTCGCTGTTCTGCCGTCGCGCGCCGAGCCCCTGGCTGCCGGCCTTGAGGCTGTCGGCACGGGCCTTGCCGCGGCCTTCGGCGAGAGCCTCGGCGAAGTTGGCGAAGAGCACGGTGAACCACAGCCAGACGGCGATCTGCACCGCCAGCCCGCTGGAAACCTGTGGGTTGGGGAGGAAGCACAGCACGCTGGTGACCACGGCGGTCAACTCGACCACCAGCATCACCGGAGAGCGCAGCAGCTGGCGCGGGTCCAGCTTGACGAAGGCCTGCTTCAGGGCCGGCTTCCAGAGCGCGGCGAAGCTGGTCTGGGCGGGCTTATTTAATTTGGCGTGTTTCAGCGCCAGAGTCTGGGTATCCATCATGGTTCTCCATTAACGCGAAAGTCGCGCAGCGACGCCGTCCCGATGTCCTTCTCCCTCCGGGAGAAGGTGGCGCGCAGCGCCGGATGAGGGAGACGGGGATGCCGCGACGGCCTTGATGATTCGCGGCATGCCCGTCAGAAGCCTTGCACCAGGCCGAGGTGTTCGGCGATCGGGCCCAGGGCCAGCGCCGGCAGGAAGGTCAGGCCGCCGACCAGCAGGATCACCAGGGTCAGCAGGGTGACGAACAGCGGGCCGTGGGTCGGGAAGCTGTTGCTGCCCAGCGGGGCGCGTTTCTTCGCCGCCAGGCTGCCGGCGATGGCCAGCACCGGCAGGATGTAGCCGAAGCGGCCGAGTAGCATGGCCAGGCCGATCATCAGGTTGTGGAACGGCGTGTTGGCACCGAAACCGGCGAAAGCCGAGCCGTTGTTGCCGGCACCCGAGCTGTAGGCGTACAGCGCCTGGCTGAAGCCGTGGGCCCCCGGGTTGCTGATGGAGGCCGCCGGGCCTTCCAGGCTCACCGCCAGGGCGCCGAACACCAGCACGCCGAGCGGCATCACCAACAGGGTGGCGACCAGCAGGCGCACCTCGCGGGCCTCCAGCTTCTTGCCGAGGTATTCCGGGGTGCGACCGATCATCAGACCGGCGAGGAACACCGCGATCAGGACGAACAGCAGCATGCCGTAGAGACCGGCGCCGACGCCGCCGAAGACGATCTCGCCGAGCATGATGTTGAACAGCGGGATCATCCCGCCGATGGCGCTGAAGCTGTCGTGCATGGCATTCACCGAGCCGTTCGAGGCAGCGGTGGTGGCCGTCGCCCAGAGCATGGAGGCGGTGGTGCCGAAGCGGCTTTCCTTGCCCTCCAGCGAACCGACCTGCTCGATCGGCAGCGCGGCCAGCGCCGGGTTGGGCTGGTATTCGGCGTACAGGCCCAGGCCTAGGCCGAGGACGAAGAGGATCAGCATGCTGGCCAGCAGCGCACGGCTCTGGCGTAGGTCCTTGACGTAGTGGCCGAAGGTGAACACCAACGCGGCCGGAATCAGCAGGATCGCGGCCATCTCCAGCAGGTTGCTCCAGGCAGTGGGGTTCTCGAAGGGGTGCGCCGAGTTGACGCCGAAGAAGCCGCCGCCGTTGGTGCCGAGCTGCTTGATGGCGATCTGGCTGGCCGCCGGGCCGAGCGGGACGACCTGATCGGTACCCGACAGGGTGTGTGCCGTGACGTACTCGAGGAAGGTTTGCGGCACCCCCTGCCAGACCAAAAACAGCGCCAGCACCAGGCACAGTGGCAGCAGGCCGTAGAGGGTGGCGCGGGTCAGGTCGACCCAGAAGTTGCCGACGCTGTTGCTCGAACGGCGAGCGATGCCGCGGCAGAACACTACCAGCACGGCCAGGCCGACCGCCGGGCTGACGAAGTTCTGCACACCGAGGCCAAGCATCTGGCTGAAGTAGCTGAGCGCCGCCTCGCCGCTGTAGGCCTGCCAGTTGGTGTTGGTGACGAAGCTCACCGCGGTGTTGAACGCCAGGGTCCATTCAAGTCCCGGCAACTGCTGGGGATTCAGGGGCAGCAGCCCTTGCAGCATGAGGATGGCGAACAGCGCCAGCAGGCTGGCCAGGGTGAAGGCCAGCAGCGCCAGCGCATAGGTTTTCCAGTCCTGCTCGGCCTCGCTGTCGATACCGGCGATGCGGTAGCAGAGACGCTCGACAGGCTGGAAGATCGGGCTCAGCAGGGTCTTCTGCCCCTCCATCGCACGGAACAAGTAGCGCCCGAGAAACGGCGCCGGCAGCAACACCAGCGCGAAGAAGGCCAGGATCAGCCAATAGTCTTGGACGTGCATGGCGCCTCCTAGCTGCGCCCGGCGCGCAGCAGCGCGACCAGCAGGTAAATGAAAAGTCCTATGGCCAGGCCCAGGGACGACCCGTCGAGAATGCTCATGTCTGTGCTCCTTGTTGCGGTGACTACCGCCTTGAGCAAATTCTCGGCAGGAAGGGCGTAAAGGAACGAGTGCCGAGCCGCTGGCGCGGCATAAAGAATGCGTAAAGAAGCGCTTTACGCCGGAAGTACCCGCGCGCGAATAGCTTTGTATCGCGCTCGATACAGTCCGGACATGTTGCCGATACCCGGCCCCGCCAGCATGGCGACGGGCAGCGCAGGCCGGCATGGCCGCCAACTCCGCAACAGGCTAGGATGCCTCCCCGCCCGCCCCTGCCCTGAAGTCCATGGAGCCTGTCCCGGTGGAAGCCCTGAATGCGCCCGAGCTGCGCACCCGAACGACCCGCGCGCTGATCGTCGACGACAATATCGAGCTGCGCGAGCTGCTGGGCGGCTACCTGACCCGCTTCAACATCGCCAGCGAAGCGGTCGGCGACGGCACCCGCATGCGCCGCGCCCTGGCGCAAAGCCATTTCGACGTGATCATCCTCGACCTGATGCTGCCCGGCGAAGACGGCCTGGCCCTGTGCCGCGAGCTGCGCAGCGCCTCGGACATCCCGATCCTGATGCTCACCGCGCGCTGCGAGCCGACCGACCGCATCATCGGCCTGGAACTGGGTGCCGACGACTACATGGCCAAGCCCTTCGAGCCGCGCGAGCTGGTGGCGCGGATCCAGAGCATCCTGCGCCGCGTGCGCGACGACCGCGAGCCGGCGCGCAGCGAGCCGCGCCAGGAGCCGCGCAGCAGCATCCGCTTCGACGACTGGCGCCTGCACAGCGTGCTGCGCCAACTGCAGGCGCCGGACGGGCTGGTGGTGCCGCTGTCGAATGCCGAGTTCCGCCTGCTCTGGGTCTTCCTCGAACGCCCGCGCCGGGTGCTCAGCCGCGAGCAGTTGCTCGACGCCGCGCGCGGCCGTTCCATCGAGGCGTTCGACCGCAGCATCGACCTGCTGGTCTCGCGCCTGCGCCAGAAGCTCGGCGACGACCCGAAAGCGCCGCGCCTGATCAAGACCGTACGCGGCGAAGGCTACCTGTTCGACGCCGCCGAGATCGCCTGATGCGCCGCGCCGACAGCCTGTTCGCCCGCCTGTTCGGCGTGCTGCTGCTGGCCATCGTGCTGGCGCACGTGCTGGCCTTCATCTGGTTCCACCTCTACGGCCATCCGCCACCGCCGCCGCCACCCGGCGCACCAGCGCACGAGGGCATGCGCCCGCCACCGCCGCCGTTCGGCGGGCCGCTGGTGCCGCTGACCTTGCAACTGCTGACCCTGGTCGCCGCCGCCTGGTATGGCGCCGGCCTGCTCAGCCGGCCGATCCAGCACCTGGCGCGGGCCGCCGAACGCCTCAGCGACGATCTCGACAGCCCGCCGCTGGCGGATACCGGCCCGCACGAAGCACGCCAGGCTGCGCACGCTTTCAACCTGATGCAGCAGCGCGTTCGGCAACAGGTGCAGCAGCGCGGGCGCATGCTCGCCGCGGTGTCGCACGACCTGCGCACGCCGCTGGCACGGCTGAAGCTGCGCGTCGAGCAGATCCCCGATCAGCTGCTGCGCGGGCGCATGGCCCAGGATCTGGAGGAAATGATCGGCATGCTCGACGCCACCCTGCGCTACCTGCACGAACAGCGCAGCAGCGAGGCCCTGCAATGGCTCGACCTGCAGGCGCTGGTCGAGTCGATGGTCGAGGATGCCCAGGACCGCGGCGCCGCCGTGCAGGTCAGCGGTCACTGCGCGCCGTTGCGCGCGCAACCCCTGGCGCTGCGCTCGTGCCTGAGCAACTTGCTGGAGAACGCCCTGCGCTACGCCGGCCACGCCGCAATCGAACTGAGCGACGGCCGCGAGCAGGTCGAAGTGCGAGTCCGCGACCATGGCCCCGGCATCGCCGCGGAGCAGCGCGAGGCGGTGTTCGAGGCGTTCTTCCGCGTCGAGGGCTCGCGCAACCGCAACTCCGGCGGCGTCGGCCTGGGTCTGACCATCGCCCGCGAAGCCGCGCGGCGCCAGGGTGGCGACATCCTCCTGGAGGACACCCCGGGCGGCGGGCTGACCGCCATCCTGCGCCTGCCTCGCCAGGCCTAGAGGCTGTGAAAATATCGAGCGCCGTAGCGAGACCGTCACCAGGCGTTCGCGGCAAGGCGCACTGGGTGAGAAGTAGGGGAGTTTAGTGAGCTAAATGACCCTGTTTTTCACCCAGCGCAACGCCGCCGCGGGCGTTTGGAGGCGGTCGCAGTAGGCGGGAGTTTTTTCACAGCCTCTCAGTAATAAGCGCCGATACAAAGACCACATACCGCCGACACAGAGCCGCCTGACCCTGGCATCACCGGAGAACCCTCTTCGGCAAGCCTATGACAGGAGTGACTCCCATGATAAGTGGCGTCAGCGATTACTCGAGCTACAGCTATGGCTCGACACTCGCCAGCACCCAGCGCAGCAGCTCCGCCAGCAGTGGCGGCAGCGCCGGCGCCGGGGGGCCGGCGAAGATTCAGGAAAAGCTGTTCAGCCTCCTCGACAGCAACGGCGACGGCAGCGTGGCCAAGGATGAGCTGGACAGCGCGCTCAGCGCGGCCAAGGAAAGCGACAGCAGCCTGACCATCGACATCGACGAACTGCTCAGCCAGCTCGATGCCAATGGCGACGGCAGCCTCGACCTGGAGGAAACCGCCGCCCTCGCCCCTCCGCCACCACCGCCCCCCGGCGGCCACAATCCGGAGGAGATGTTCGCGCAACTGGACGCTGACGGCAGTGGCAGCATCGACCAGGACGAACTGAGCGCGCTGACCGGCAGCAGCGACAGTGCCAGCCTGTTCGGCGAGCTGGACAGCGACGCCGATGGCGGCCTGAATATCGACGAGCTGGCCGCCCTCGCCCCGCCACCGCCGCCACCACCGCCGCAGGACGCGGGCAATGCCGAAGCACTGTTCGGCCAGTTGGATGCCGACGGCAGCGGCAGCCTCGACCAGGATGAGCTGGGCAGCCTGCTCGACTATGTCGGCCAGGCTGCGGGCAGTCGCAGCGGCGAGGAAGACAACGAATCGGGGTTGATCGCCAAGCTGCTCGCGCAGTACCAGAGCAGCGCCAGCTACCAGTCGAGCATCGGCACTCAGCTCAACCTCTCGGCCTGAATCGAGCGGCATAAAACACGGTCTGCTTGGCCGGTATTCACCAGCCAGCGCCCGGGCACCCCGGGCGCCAGCTGGCTGCTCGCGGTCAAGCCGCCATCAACCCTGCTCGCGCTCCTGCCGTTCGGGTCCGGCCGGGTCAGGCTCGGCCGGGACCTCCGCCGTCGGCTCGCTGGCGACCCAATCGCCGAGCAGGCTGTAGGCCACGGCAAGCAGGGTCGGGCCGAGGAACAGGCCCATGAATCCGAAGGCCAGGATGCCGCCGAACACGCCGAGCAAGACCACCACCAACGGCAGGTTGCCGCCGCGGCTGATCAGGTAGGGCTTGAGGATGTTGTCCACCCCGCTGATCACGAACATGCCCCACACACCGAGGAACACGGCAAAACCGTATTCGCCCTGGCTGACCAGCCAGGCGGTGGCCGGCACCCAGACCAGCGGCGGGCCCATGGGAATCAGGCTGAGGATGAAGGTGACGATGCCCAGCGGCAGCGCCCCCGGCACGCCGGCGATGTAGAAGCCGATCAGCGCCAGCAGGCCCTGTGCCGCAGCCGTACCGATCACCCCGTTGACCACCCGCTGCACGGTGCCGGCCACCAGCTCCAGGTAATGCTCGGCGCGCTCGCCGATCAGCCGCTCGAGCAGGCTGTGGACGAACTCGGCCAGGCGTGGTCCGTCGCGGTAGAAGAAGAACACCAGCACCAGGCTCAGGGCCAACTCCAGAATGCCGCCGCCGATCTGCGCACTGCGCGCCAACAGCCAGTTGCCGACCTGGCCGAGATAGGGCCGCAGGGTCGCGAAGAATGCCGCGCCCTGCTGGTCGATGGTCTGCCAGAGGTCGACCAGGCGCTCGCCCACCAGGGGCAACCCGGCCAGCCAGCTCGGCGGCTCCGGCAGCCCCTCGACCTGGAAGCCCTTGATCATCGCCGTGGCATCGCGGATGTGGTCGGCCAGGTTGAAGCCGAGCATCACCAACGGCACGGCGACCAGGCCGATCCAGCCGCAGGTCAACAAGCCCGCCGCTACCGTTTGCCGGCCGTTCAGCCAGCGCGTCAGCAGGCGCATCAGCGGCCAGCTGGCGAAAGACAGCACCGCCGCCCAGAACAGCGCCGACCAGAACGGTGCGAGCACCCACAGGCTGGCGCCGAGTAGCCCAAGCAGCAGGATCTGCACCAACAGCCGGTCGTTATTGAACATCCATACGGCTCCGCCAAAAAGGAAGGAAACGGCTCTAGGCTCAGCACTTCATGGCCTGCTAAGCCTGGCGAACTTGGTGGAAAGGATGCCTGGCTTGCGCGAGGGCCGGCAAGCCAGTTCGGCGCGGAATATGCGGGTCGTCGCAGGCCGCCTCAGCGCAGCACGCTGATCCGCAGCCCCTCCCCCTCCACATCGCCCAGTTCCAGGCGCGCGGCGCGCACCCGCTGCTCGACCAGAGCCTCGCGCCAGGCCTCGGCCTGCGCCCCGGCGAGGCTGACGCGCAAGGTGCTGTCGAGGTTGAGGCTGCGCGCCAGCAACACGGCCCAGGCCTCGCTGGGTTCGGACTGCTTGGGCAGACGCAGCTCGCCGCTGCTTCTCAGTTGCCGCAGCAGGGTGGCCGGAGTCGGCAACAGCTCGGCCAGCGGTGCGTCGGCGGCCAGCAGTTCGGCGTGCAAATAGGCGCGTCGGTTGCCGCGGGTGATGCTGTAGAGGGCCAGCAGGCTGTCCTGCCGCGGCGCGGCCAGACGCATCAGCAGGTAGGCCTGCTGCTCCTCGGCGCCATACAGAATGGATTGGCCGAATACCGCGTTGGCCCACAGGTTGCTGGAGCCACACTCACGGCCCTGGCACCAGTAGAGCAGCTCGGCATCCTGGGCCTGCATGGCCTCGCGGGCGACGGTGAACACCTCATCGGCCGAATGGGTGCGCGGCAACTCATAGGTCACCGCGATGAACGGCCCCTGCGCCTGTACCTCGCGCTCATAACGCAGGCGCCCGCTGATGCGGCGGATCGCGCCTAGCGGGTAGATCCGCTCCTTCTCCAGCGCCTCGCTGAAGCGGACGATCTGGCTGCCGGGAAAGCGCGGCAACACCTCGATGTCGCGGCTGCCGGGGACATCCGCAGCCGACACCGCCGCGCTTGCCAGCACTGCAGCAAACAGAACGAGCCAATGCATGCGCACCCTCACCGGACCAGCATCGACTGGGCAGTTTTCACCGCCTTGGCGTCATCGACTTCACGCCGAGGCACCAGCAGGCCGCGCTGCACCGCCGGGCGCGCTTCGAGCGCGGCGATCCAGCGCTGCAAGTGCTCCAGACCCTCGACCGAGACCCCGGACCAGTCGTGGATGCGCACCCAGGGAAAGCTGGCGATATCGGCGATGCTGTAGTCGCCGGCCAGGTACTCGGCCTCGCCCAGGCGCGTATCGAGCACTTCGTAGAGGCGCCGGGTCTCGTGCTGGTAACGGTCGATGGCGCCTTGCAGCTTTTCCGGGAAATAACGGAAGAACACATTGGCCTGGCCCTGCATCGGGCCGATACCGCCCATCTGGAACATCAGCCACTGCAATACCCGCGAGCGGCCCTTGCGGTCCTGCGGCAGCAGTTGCCCGCTCAGCTCGGCCAGGTAGATGAGGATGGCGCCGGACTCGAACACCGCGAAGTCGTCGTTGTCGCGGTCGACGATGGCCGGAATCCGCCCATTGGGGTTGATCTTGAGAAACGCCGGGGACTTCTGCTCTTTCTTGTCGAAGCTCAGCGCATGCACGTTATACGGCAGCCCCAGCTCCTCCAGGGCGATGGACACCTTGTGGCCATTGGGGGTGGCGGCGGTATACAGGTCGATCATGCGAATCTCCATGGCAATCGGCCACACCTTTCCCCAGTTACCTTTGGCAAGTCAAGGCGAGCGCCAGAAACGATTGAAACAGTCTGCTACCAGCTGCGCGCCGGCCTCGTCATCCAGGTGCAGGTGATGCCCGCCCGGCAGCTGGCTCAGCGTGATCGGCAAGCCGCTCAGCAGCTCGCCGAAGCGCGGCTGCGCCAGGAGCATGCCCTGCTCCGCCAGCACCAGATTGACCGGGCACTGCAGGCGCTGCACGAACGCCATGGCGTGGGCCCGGGTCAGGCGCAACGGTGAGGGTAAGGTTAGTCGACTGTCGGTGCGCCAGGTGTAGCCACCGGGCACCGGCATCAGCCCGCGCTGGGCCAGCAGTTCGGCGGCTTCGCGGCTGACCGCGCCGACCCCGCGCATGCGCGCCTCGACCGCCCGGGCGAACTCGGCATAGACCGGCTTGCGCTTGCCGGCCAGGGCCAGCTGCGCCTTGAGCGCCTCGGCCAGCTTCTGCGGCGCGCTGTCGGCCTCGCCGGTGTAGGGGATCAGCCCGTCGATCAGCGCCAGGCGCTCGACCCGCTCGGGCAAGGCCCCGGCCAGCAGCACCGCGACGATGGCGCCCATGGAATGCCCGAGCAGCGAGAAGCGCTGCCAGCCGAACTGCTCGGCGACCTGCAGCACGTCATGCACATAGTCCCAGAGCGCATAGCCGGCACCGGCCGGGCGGTGATCGGAATGACCATGCCCGGCGAAATCCAGGGCGACGATGCGCAGCCCCTGCAGCTTCGGCGCCAGGCGGGCGAAGCTGGCGGCATTGTCCAGCCAGCCGTGCAGGGCGATCACCGGCTGGCCGTCCGCCGGACCGTACAGATGCGCCGCCAGCTCGATATGCGGCAGGCGCAGGCGCACTTCCTCGAATGGCAGGTTCATGCGGACTCCTCGGCGCCGCGCTGGCGATCCCAGCGCGCGAACAGCGCTTTCAGCAGCTCGGCGGTGTCCTGCGGGCGTTCCAGCGGGAACATGTGGCCGCCTGGCAGCGTCAGGTATTCGCCTTGCGGTACCCGCCGGACCAGTCGCGTGTGATGGGCCAGCACCACCCGGCTGTGGCGACCGCGGACCATCGCCAGCGGCACCTGCAGCTGCCGCGGCCGGCCCGGGCTGGTGTGCGGCACGCTGCGGTAGATGCTGATCTCGGTGGCCGGGTCGAAACGCAGGCGCAGGCCCGTGCCGCTGCTGTGCAGGCCGTGCTGCACGTAGGCGTCCAGGCAGTCCGGGTCAAATCGGCGGAACAGCGCCTTGCCGGCGAAGTAGCTGCGCGCCTCGCCCAGGTCGGCGAACTCCTCGCGCCGGCCGAGGGTGCGTCCGGCCGGGGTGATGCGGTCGATAAAGCCGAAACGCTTGGCCGCGCGGATGACCAGCCGGTCGGCCAGGGTCAACAGCGGCGAATCGAGCATCACCACCCCGCGATAGAGATCGGGACGCAGCAGCGCGGCGTGATAATGCAGCACGCCGCCGAGGGAATGGCCCACGCCCCAGACCGGGCCGGCGCTGGCGTCGAGGTGATGGATCAATTCGGCGACCAGGTTGCTCCAGTTGTCGTCGACCGGGAAGCGCGGGTCGTGGCCGTGCTGTTCCAGGTGCTGCACTGGGTAATCCGGTGCCAGGGCGGCGAACAGCTTGCCGTAGGTGGCCGAGGGAAAGCCATTGGCGTGGGCGAAGAACACTGACTGGGTCATGGCGACGGACTTATGCGGAAAGACCAGGGAATTGTCCGGCAGCCGGGCCGACGCGGCAATGACGAAACGGCCAGTGAATGGCGGCACTATGGTCAAACCTCATGGGAGGCACGCCAGCTGGCGCGCTTGCCAACGGACATGCCCGCCCTCCCTCATCCGGCACTGCGCGACTCTCGCGTTTCGGGGACTCAGCGCTGCGCCGGGCCCTTCTCGCCCAGCGGCACGATGGCCATGGTCAGCCGCGAGATGCAGCTGGGCTTGCCGTCCTCGCCACTCAGGCGAATGTCCCAGACATGCGTGGTACGACCCAGGTGCAGCGGCCGCGCGACCGCCGTGACCCGCCCGCTGCGCAGGCCGCGCAGGTGGTTGGCATTCACCTCCAGGCCGACGCAGTAGAACCGGCTGCTGTCGATGCACAGGTGGCTGGCCATCGAGCCGAGGGTTTCCGCCAGCACCACCGAGGCGCCGCCGTGCAGCAGGCCGTAGGGCTGGTGGGTGCGCGCATCGACCACCATGCTGGCGCTGAGGGAGTCGTCGTCGAAGGACTCGAAGCGAATGTCCAGCAGCTCGCCGATGGTGTTGCGCTGGGATGCGTTGAGCTGTTCGAGATTCGGAGTTTGTCGCCACAGGCTCATGGGAAATCCTTTTTTACGGTTCAAGGTAAGCGGCTAGCAGTTCAACCTGCGATTAAAACGGCTTTTCCAAGGGTGGGTTAGGCGCACGCTGCCGATAGCGATGAACCGGCAAGATCCGTTGCGCGGTAACCCACCATCGGCGCAACCCGCCCAGCATCGAGGCGAGGCGCTTGGTGGGTTGCGCGACACTGGCAACCGGTCACTCGTGCCAGAGCACCGCTTCGCGGCGCTCGCCCCATTCGGCGAACCGCGCTCCGTAGGCGCCTTCGACCACGTTGCGCTTGATCTTCAGGGTCGGGGTGAGGAAGCCGTTGTCCACCGCCCAGACCTCCTTGACCAGCACCAGCCGCTGCAGGCGCTCGTGCTTGTCGAGCGCCTGGTTGACCTCCTCGAGCAGCGTCTTCAGGCTGTTCTCCAACTCGCCACGGGTACCGTTGGCCGCCTCCCGGCGGCCGACCTCAGAGAGCACGCAGAGCGCCATCGGCTGCGGCAGGCCATCGCCGATCACGCAGACCTGCTCGATCCGCGCGTGCACCGCCAGGCGGTTCTCGATCGGCGCCGGGGCGACGTACTTGCCCTTGCTGGTCTTGAAGATTTCCTTGATCCGCCCGGTCAGGCGCAGGTTGCCCTCGGCGTCCTGTTCGCCCTTGTCGCCGGTGCGCAGGAAGCCGTCCGCGGTGAGGGTCTCGGCGGTTTTCTCCGGGTCCTTGTAATAGCCCTGCATGGTCGCGCCGCTGCGCACCTGCACCTCGCCGTCCTCGGCGATGCGCACCTCCACGCCGGGACTGTTCTGGCCGATCCAGCCCGGCTTGAACTTGCCCGGCCGGCAGACATGCGAGTAACCGCAGTTCTCGGTCATGCCGTAGACCTCGAGCACGTCCAGGCCCAGGCGCTGGTACCAGTCGAGCAGGGCTTCGGGCACCGGCGCGGCGCCGGACAGGGCGTAGCGCACCGCGTCCAGGCCGAGGCCGGCGAGCACCTTGTGGCCGACCCGGCGCCCGAGCAGCGGCAGCTTGAGGAGCAAATCCAGGCGCGCAGCAGGCATCTTGCCGTACACGCCCATCTGGAACTTGGTCCAGATCCGCGGCACGCCGAAGATTACCGTCGGCCGCGCACGCCGCAGGTCGTCGAGGAAGGTCTCCAGGCTCTCGGCGAAGAACACCGTCTGCCCGGAGTAGAGCGACGACAGCTCGACGAACATCCGCTCGGCCACATGGCACAGCGGCAAGTAGGACAGCACCCGGTCCTCCTCGCCGACGCCGAACAGCTCGATGGCGTGGCTAGCGGCGAAGCCGAAGTTGCCGAAGTTGTGCATCACCCCTTTTGGCGTGCCGGTGGTGCCGGAGGTGTAGATGATGGTGGCGAGCCGATCGGCGACCGGCTTGGGGTCGTCCTGGATCGGCGCGCAGGCTTGCAGGTCGTCCCAGACATAGCTGAATTCGCCCTGCGGACGCAGCGGCAGGCCGATGGTTGGCACGCCCTCGGGCACCCCGGGCGCCATGCCCGGCCAATCGTCCAGCTTGCCGACGAAGGCCAGTGCCGCCTCGGCGTGCTCGAGCACCTGGCGCACCGACTCGGCGGTGAGGTTCGGGTACAGCGGCACCGAAACGTGCCCGGCCATCCAGATCGCCAGGTCGCTGACGATCCAGTGCGCGCAGTTCTTGGAAATGATCGCGATGCGGCTGCCCTGCGGCAGCTCGCGGCCGCGCAGCCAGTTGGCCGCACGGCGCGCCTGTTCGCCGACCTCGGCCCAGCTCAGTTCCTGCAGGTGGCCGCCCGGCAGAGGTTGCACCAGGTAGCGCTTATTCGGGTGACGGGCCTCATGCTGGTAAAAGATCTCCAACGGCAAACGAATAGCTTCAGCCACAGGGCTTCCTCCTTTGTTGTTTTTGTGGAGCCAACCAAGCAATTGCTTGGTCGGACTATTCCACGCACAAAGGCGAGCCGCAAGTCGAGAAATGTTTCGGTGTGTAGTCGGGTTTCACCCGTGCTGCGGATGCACCACGGCCAGCAGGTCCATGGCCCCGGCGGCCAGCAGGTCGCCGTCCAGTTCGGCCAGGCTGGCGGTGTGCATGGTCAACGGCTGCTGGCGATGGCCGTGGATCAGCAGGCCGGCCAAGGCACCGACCAGCGGTTGGTGGGTCACCAGCAACAATTCGTCCTGGGCGTAACGGTCGAGCTGCTTGAGGACTTCGCGCGGATCGCTATCGGGGGTCAACCAGGGCACGGTATGGATGCCGTCGGTGAAACCCAGCGCCTCGCGCACCAGGGCGGCGGTCTGTTGCGCGCGCACATAGGGGCTGGCGAGGATTGCGCCGAGCCTGCGCCCCTGCAGTTGCACCGCCACCTGGCGCACTTCCTCGCGGCCATGGGCGGTCAGGGCCCGCTCGGCGTCGCTGCGCGCCTGCGCCTCGGCCTGACCATGGCGGAGCAACCAGAGCCTCATGCCCGGGCGCTCACAGCTTGGGTTCCTCGTCGCGCACCGGGTGCGCAGCCGGAGGCACGCTGTGCGGCGCCTCGCCTTGCGGCGCCTGCGGCGTCGGCCAGTCGGCGAACGGCCAGGGCTTTTCGTCAGAGTTGAAAGTGCCGAAACGGCCGATCTGCGCCAGGTACTGGCTGAGGCTGTCGCCGAAACCGAGCAGGCTGCCGCTCGGCGCACCGTAGAACAAGCGATAGCCCAACTGCAGCAATACCGTGGCGCCGAGCAGCAGCTCGGCCAGCTGCCAGACGATGGTGAACACCACCATCCAGAGTATCCGCAGCAGGATGGACTCGCGCTCCAGCTCTTTGCTCTCTTCGCTCATGGCAATCTCCTTATAAGACTCTAGAAACCGGTGGTTGGAATAAAGTCGACGTCGGTCTTCGGCTCGGCCCGCATCAGCGCCTCGATGACCTGGTTCAGGGTACGCCCCTCGAACAGAATGGCATGCAAACCGGCCACCAGGGGCATATAGACCTGCAATTGCTCGGCTTTGGCCTTCAGCACCTTGATGGTGTTCACCCCTTCGGCCACCTCGCCCAGGCGTGCCACGGCGTCGTCCAGGCTGAGCCCTTCGCCGAGGGCGAAGCCGACCTGATAGTTACGGCTTTTCGGTGACGAGCAGGTGACGATCAGGTCGCCGACCCCGGCCAGGCCGAGGAAGGTCATCGGGTTGGCGCCCAGGTGCACGGCAAAGCGGGTCATTTCCGCCAACGCGCGGGTGATCAGCATGCTTTTGGTGTTCTCGCCCATGCCCAAGGCGGCGGCCATGCCGGCCATGATCGCGTAGACGTTCTTCAGCGCGCCGCCCAGCTCCACGCCGAAGCGGTCGCCGCTGGCGTAGACGCGGAAGGTGCGGCCATGCAGGGCGGCCTGCACACGCTGGCAGAGTTCTTCGTCCTCGCTGGCGATCACCGTGGCGGTCAGTGCGTGCTCGGCGACCTCCCTGGCCAGGTTCGGCCCGGACAGCACGCCGATGCGTGCCTGCGGGGCGATTTCCTCGAGGATCTGGCTCATCAGCTTGAAGCTCTGCGCCTCGATGCCCTTGGTGGTGCTGATCAGCAACTTGCCCTCGAGCAACCCGGCGACCGGCTGCAGCGCCTGGCGCAGGGCGCTGGAGGGCAGCGCAACGAACACCAGCTGGCATGCCTGCAGGGTCGCCGGCAGGTCGGTGAGCGGCTCGACAGCGGGGTGAACCTTCACCCCCTTGAGGTAACGCGGGTTTTCCCGCGTGGCGAGTATTGCCTCGACCTGTTCCGGGTCACGCATCCAGTGCAACACGCGCTGGCCATTCTCCGCCAACAAGTTGGCCAGCGCGGTGCCGAAGCTGCCGCCGCCAAGCACGGCGATAGGTTGCTGCTCAGTCATAGGGAATCCGTCATGGGCCATGCGCGATGGCGTTCTGCACGCATTATACGGGCCAGAGCAGCAGCAGCCAGCTTTTAGCGGGCTGGATGACCGGCTACGCCGCCGATCCGCCTCGGGTTCGTGCATAAGCCGACTGGCAAAGCCGTCCGGCTCGGTTAACATGCTGCACCTCAAAACGCGAACAAGGCCGTTGCGTGATTTTCAGTACCCGAGCCCCTCTCCCCCTCGCTTTGCTGGCGCTACTGGCCGGCGGCGAGGCGCTGGGCGACGACCTGTTCGGCAACGACCAGGCGCTGCCGGAGGTCCTCACCGCCACCCGCTTGAAGCAGGCGCCGGCGGCGGTTCCCGGCAGTATCACGGTGCTCGACAGCGCCCTGATCGAGGCCAGCGGCGCCCGCGACATCGCCGAACTGCTGCGCCTGGTGCCGGGCATGATGGTCGGCTACCGCAACGGCAACCAGGCCACGGCCAATTACCACGGCACCAACGTCAGCGAGGCGCGCCGCCTGCAGGTGCTGATCGATGGCCGCTCGGTCTATCGTCCCGGCCTGGCGACCGTGGACTGGAGCGACATCCCGGTGGCCATCGAGGACATCGAGCGGATCGAGGTGTTCCGCGGGCCGAACACCGTCAGTTACGGTGCCAATGCCTTGATGGGGGTGATCAATATCCTCACCCGCACACCGGCCGACAGCCGTGGCACACGCCTGAAAACCACCCAAGGCCAGCGCGGCATCCACGACTGGTACGCCAGCCACGGCACCGGCTGGGCCGAGGGCGCGCTGCGCCTGTCGTTGTCCGGGCAGCAGGACGACGGCTTCGATCATGACCAGTTCGCCCGCGACTACCGCGACAGCCGCCGGCTGAACCGCTTCAACCTGGCCGTCAGCCAGCAGCTCGACAGCCGGCACAGCCTGGACTGGCAACTGGCGGCCAAGGAAGGCAGCAACCAGCGCCCCTACGGCTATGCCTCGCTGTTCGACGAGGCGATTGCCGACGGCGACGACGGCTCGGATGTCAGTGCCCGCGACTACGCCGGCTCGTTGCGCTGGAGCCTCGACCTCAGCCCCGCGCACAGCCTGTATCTGCAGGGCTCGGCGCAGCACTGGGAACGCAAGCAGGTGTGGCGCGCCTGCGAGGCGGAAGTCGCGTTCAGCCCGGAGCTCGGCCAGCTGTGGGACCTCAATCCGTTCTACGTGGTCAGGTTCGGCGACTATTTGAACCAGCTCAAGAGCGACCCCGCCAACGCCGTGCTGCCGCCGGGCAGCGCCCAGGAGCAGGCGCTGGCCGGCGCCGTACTGGCGCAATTGGCCGGCGGGGCGAGTCGCGCGGTATGTGGCGATGTCAACCAGAGCATGCGCGAGACCCGCTACGACCTCGAACTGCAGGACACCCTCAGCCTGTCCGACGACCTGCGCCTGCTCAGCGGCTTGGGCTATCGCTACGACCGGGCGGACTCCGAGACCTACTTCAACGGCGCGCTGAGCAACCAGATCTGGCGCCTGTTCGGCCACCTCGAATGGCAGCTCGACGAGCACTGGTTGCTGCAGGGCGGCGCCATGCTGGAGAACGACCAGCTCAGCGGCAGCTCGCTGACCCCGCGCCTCGCCGTCAATTACCTGATCACCCCGCGCCACGGCCTGCGCGCGGTGTACTCCGAAGCGGTACGGTCGCCGGACATGTACGAGAACAACGTCGACTGGCGCTATCGGGTGCGCAATCTGCAGCCACTGGCCTTCGGCCAGGGCAGCGCCACCTATTTCGCCCGCTCGCGCGGCCCCGGCAACCTCGACCAGGAAATCATGCGCTCGCGCGAACTGGGCTATAACGGCGCGTTCGCCGATGCCGGCATCGGCGTGGATATCAAGCTGTTCTACGACGAAATCCACAGCATGATCAGCGAGCCGCTGCGCAACGACCGGTTCTTCCCGAGCAACGCCAACAGCATGCGCTTCAGCGGCGTGGAGACCCAGCTCGACTGGCAGCTCAGCCCCGCCGACCGCCTGCGCTTGAGCTACGCCTATGTCGACTTCGCCGCCAGCAGCCATCTCGACCGGCGCCTGACCGCGCGCCACAGCGGCTCTGCCGGCTGGCTGCGCGATTGGGGCCAGGGCTGGTCCAGCGCCCTGTTCTACTACGGTGCCGACCAGCTCAACGGCTACCGCTTCGAGCGGCTCGACCTGCGCCTGGCCAAACGCATCGCCATCGGCAACGCCGCGCTGGAACTGGCCGGGGTGCTGCAACAACGTCTGGATGACCAGCCACTGACCTGGCCGGAAAACAACTATGACGAACGACACCTGCTGTATTTCAGTGCGGAGCTAGAGTTCTAGGATGCTGCGCCCGCCCTCACGGAAGAGTCCCATGCCAGGTCACTGGATCCGCCACTGGCTGCTGCTCTGCTGCTTGCTCGGCAGCCTGCCGCTGCCGGCCGCCGATATCATCCTCGGCAGCGCCGAAGACAGCCCGGCGATCCGCGCCTTCAGTGCCGCCCTGGCGCAACGCCGGCCGCAGGACCGGGTGCAGTTTCAGCCCCTGGGGCAACTCCCCAGTCCCGCCGACATTCCCGCCGACACGCGCCTGATCCTGCTCGGCCCGCAGGCCCTCGACTGGCGCCTGGGCGCCGCGCAGGGCCCGCCCACCCTGGTCTTGCGCGTCAGCCAGGTGCACGCCCGCAAGCGTCTCGGCGCGAGCCGCCCGGCGGATCTGACGCTGCTCTGGAGCGAACCCGCCCCCGCCCGGCAGTTGCGCCTGGCGCGCGTGCTGCTGCCGCAAGCCAGGCGGATCGGCGTGCTCTACGATGGGCACAGCGAGTTCCTGCTCGACGAGCTGCGCCAGGCCGCCGCCCCGCTGGGCCTGGAGATCGTCGGCCAGGCCTGGCCGGACAGCCGCGACAATCGCCCCGTACTGGCGCTGTTGCGGCGCAGCGACCTGCTGCTCGGCGTGGACGATGCGGATCTGTACAACCCGCGGACGGCGAAGAACCTGCTGCTCACCAGCTATGCCCAACAGCGTGCGCTGATCGGCCCTGGCGCCGCTTTCGTACGCGCCGGCAGCCTGGCGAGCAGCTACAGCGACCAGGCCGACTGGCTGGCCAGCCTCGACCAGCTGCTCGACCAGCCGCCGGCACACTGGCCGAGCAGCGCCTATCCCACGCATTTCAAAGTACTCGGCAACCGCCAGGTGGCGCGGGCCTTGGCCATCGAACTGGTCGATGACGCCAGCTTGGCGCGGCAAGTGGCTGAAGGAGAAACCCCATGAAGCTAGGCCGCGGTTGGGATATCCATACCCGCACCCAGTTGATCAGCGTCGGTCCGGCGCTGCTGTTGACCCTGCTGCTGACCGGCTTCTTCACCTTCGTACGGTTGCAGGACCTGCGCCAAGAGCTCGACCACACCGGCCAGTTGATTGCCAGCCAGCTGGCGCCGGCGGCCGAGTACGGGGTGATTTCCGGCAACCTGGACGTACTCGGCACCCTCCTGCAGGCCACCCTGAAGACCCCCCATGTGCATTTTCTCGAGGTCCGCGACCGCGAGGACAACATCCTGGTCTACGTCGAACAGCCCAGCAGCCATGGCCACGGCAGCGCGCAAGTGGAAGTCTTCCACGCGCCGATTCGCCTGCAGCGCATCCAGCTGGACAGCGATTTCCTCCAGGCCACCAAAAGCGCCGAGGAACAGCCGGCGGAGGATTACCTCGGCCGGGTGGTCGTCGGCATGTCCAATGACGCCTTCAATACCCGCCAGCAGGAAATCCTCCTGAAGGCCGCGATACTCGCGCTGCTCGCCTTGCTCCTGACCTTCGCCCTGGCGCGGCGTCTGGCGCGCCGCCTGTCGCAACCGCTCAGCAGCATGGGCGAGGCGGTCAGCGCGATTCAGGCCGGCAACTACGGGGCCACCCTGCCCGAGCCCGACGACGGCGAACTGGGCGCCCTGGCACGCCACATCAACAACCTGGCCAATGGCCTGGAGCGCGCCAGCCAAGAGCAACAGCAGGCCATGACCCTGCTGATCACGGCGCGTGAAGAATCGGAACAGGCCAACCGGGCCAAGTCCGACTTCCTCGCCATGATGAGTCACGAGCTGCGCACTCCGATGAATGGCGTGCTGGGCATGCTGCAACTGCTGGAAACCACCGAGATGACCCTGGAGCAGGCGGAATATGCGGCGCTGGCCGCCGAATCCACCGAGCACCTGCTGAAAGTCATC
The DNA here is from genome assembly GCF_900100495.1 of Pseudomonas benzenivorans. Lineage (GTDB taxonomy): Bacteria > Pseudomonadota > Gammaproteobacteria > Pseudomonadales > Pseudomonadaceae > Aquipseudomonas > Aquipseudomonas benzenivorans. Next base: position 70,160 of record NZ_FNCT01000001.1, on the reverse strand, counting down.
AACGACATCCTCGACTTCTCGCGCATCGAGCGCGGCGCGCTGGAGCTGGAACGCATCCCCTTCAACCTGCTGGAACTGATCCAGGCTTCCGTGCAGGTGTTCCAGCACAGCGCCCAGCAGCGCGGCCTGGAACTTCGGCTGGAAGCCCAAGGCGGCCTGGAGCAGCTCGAGGTCCAGGGCGACCCGACGCGCATCCGGCAGATTCTGGTCAACCTGATCGGCAATGCGTTGAAATTCACCGAAGACGGCGGCATCCGTGTGGAAACCCGCTGGCAAGCACTGGATGAGCAGGTCCTGTGGTTCACCTGCGCCGTGCACGACAGCGGCATCGGCATCTCGCCCGAGCGCCTGGAACACATGTTCGACGCCTTCCAGCAGGCCGATACCTCGATCTCCCGGCGTTACGGCGGTACCGGGCTCGGCCTGCCGATCGCGCGCACCCTGGCCGAACGCATGGGCGGCACCCTGCGCGCCGAAAGCCAGGAAGGATGTGGTTCGACCTTTACCCTGGAAGTGCCGCTACCCTTCTCCCGGCAGCCCCGCCAGCTCGCCCAGGGCAGCACGGCCGAAGGCAGCCAGGGGCAGGGACAAGGGCATGAGGTGCTGCTGGTCGAGGACAACCCGGTCAATCAGACGGTGATCGAAGCCATGTTGCGCAGCCTCGGCTACCAGGTCGCCCTGGTCGGTGACGGCGCCCAGGCCGTGCACAGTGTCGAGCAGCGGCATTTTGCCGCAATCCTGATGGATTGCCGCCTGCCGATCATGGATGGCTATGAGGCCACCCGACAGATTCGCCGGCTTGCACGGCACGCCGATGTGCCGATCATCGCCCTCACCGCCAACGCCCTGCAGGGCGACCGCGAAGCCTGCCTGGACGCGGGAATGAACGATTACCTGGCCAAACCCTTCAAACGGATCGACCTGCAGCGGATACTCCTGCGCTGGCTGCCCCCTCGACCTTCGACGGGTGGCCAGAATGGATAAAGTGCTGCAAGCTAGCCAGCTAGAGGCGCGCAGCCAGGCCGAAGCTGTGACAAGAGGGCGCGAGCGGAGTACAACTGCACTCACCGCGCTGTGACTTTCACCACATCGCAACAGTCTATGACTAGGCTGCTGGCAGACGCACACCGGTGCGCGGCCAGCCAGGACGATTTGCCCAGCCTTGGCGCGTGGGGATTTATTGAGGAGCTCGCATGACCAATCAAAACGCCTTCACCCGGGAAGACCTGTTGCGCTGCAGCCGTGGCGAACTGTTCGGCCCAGGTAATGCGCAACTGCCTGCGCCGAACATGCTGATGATCGATCGCATCACCCATATCAGCGACACCGGTGGCAAGTACGGCAAGGGCGAGATCGTCGCAGAGCTCGATATCACCCCGGACCTGTGGTTCTTCGGTTGCCATTTCGAAGGCGACCCGGTGATGCCCGGATGCCTCGGCCTCGACGCCATGTGGCAGTTGGTCGGCTTCTTTCTCGGCTGGCAAGGCAACCCCGGCCGCGGCCGTGCCCTCGGCTCCGGCGAAGTGAAGTTCTTCGGTCAGGTACTGCCGACAGCCAAGAAAGTCACCTATAACATCCAGATCAAGCGCACCATCACCCGTTCGCTGATCCTGGCCATTGCCGACGGCACCGTCAGTGTCGATGGCCGCGAGATCTACAGTGCCGAAGGCTTGCGCGTCGGCCTGTTCACCTCTACCGACAGTTTCTAAAGGATTCTCTCCATGCGTCGCGTCGTGATCACCGGTCTGGGCATCGTTTCCTGCCTGGGCACTGATAAAGAAACCGTCTCCGCCAGCCTGCGCGCCGGCAAGTCGGGCATCCGCTTCAACCCGGAATACGCCAAGATGGGCCTGCGCAGCCAGGTATCCGGCTCCGTCGACCTGAACCTGGAAGAGCTGATCGACCGCAAGGTCTACCGCTTCATGGGCGATGCGGCCGCCTTCGCCTACCTGTCTATGGAGCAGGCGATCAAGGATGCCGGCCTCAGCGCCGAAGAGGTGTCCAACCCGCGTGTCGGCCTGATCGCCGGCTCTGGCGGTGCTTCCACCTTCAATCAGATGGAAGCCATGGACATCCTGCGTGAGAAGGGCGTCAAGCGTGTCGGCCCCTACCGCGTGCCGCGCACCATGGGCAGCACCGTTTCCGCCTGCCTGGCCACGCCGTTCAAGATCAAGGGCGTGAACTACTCCATCTCCTCGGCCTGCGCCACCAGCGCCCATTGCATCGGCAACGCCATGGAGCAGATCCAGATGGGCAAGCAGGACATGGTCTTCGCCGGCGGCGGTGAGGAGGAACACTGGAGCCAGAGCTTCCTGTTCGACGCCATGGGCGCCCTCTCCACCCAGTACAACGAAAATCCGGAAAAAGCCTCGCGCGCCTATGACGCCAAGCGTGACGGTTTCGTCATCGCCGGAGGCGGCGGCATGGTAGTGGTCGAGGAGCTGGAGCACGCGCTCAAGCGCGGCGCCAAGATCTATGCGGAAATCGTCGGCTACGGCGCCACTTCCGACGGCTACGACATGGTCGCGCCGAGCGGCGAAGGCGCGGTACGCTGCATGCAGCAAGCCCTGGCCACCGTCGACACGCCGATCGACTACCTGAACACTCACGGCACCTCGACCCCGGTCGGCGACGTGGCGGAAAGCCGCGCCGTGCGTGAAGTGTTCGGCGCCAAGGCGCCGGCCATCAGCTCGACCAAGAGCCTGTCCGGCCACTCCCTGGGCGCCGCCGGCGTGCAGGAAGCGATCTATTGCATGCTGATGATGGAAGGCAACTTCATCGCCGGCTCGGTCAACATCGACGAAATCGACCCCGAGATCGCCGACCTGCCGATCCAGCGCACCACTGTCGAGAACGCCAAACTCGACACGGTGATGAGCAACAGCTTCGGCTTCGGCGGCACCAACGCCACCCTGGTGTTGAAGCGCTGGACCGGCAAGTAAGCGGACCGGCTCGTCAGACGACAAAGGGCGCCCACTGGGCGCCCTTTGTTTTGCCTGTGTTTTAGCGGGAAAGTCGCGTAGCGACGCCTTCCTTGTGCCCTTCTCCCTCTGGGAGAAGGTGGCGCGAAGCGCCGGATGAGGGACGGGCATGCCGCGAAGGCATTCATCTCGCGGCATGCCCGTTAACGGTAGTCAGGCGGCTTCCTTGGCGTTCTCGCTTACCGCCTTGGACTTGAAGCGCGGCAACAACATGGGTACCCGCTCGCGGTAAGCGCGGTATTCCGGGTGTGCCCGGATCAAATCGCGCTCCTCCAGGAAGATGCCGATCAGGATATAGGCGCTGGTCAACAGGGCGAACAGCAGGTGGGTCGCACTCATCAGCGGGGTGCACCAGAAGGCGAAGAACCAGCCCAGATAGAGCGGATGGCGCACCACTTTGTAGACCGCCGGGGTCTTGAACGGCAGCGCCTCATAGGGCTCGCCCAACAAGTGCAACCAGACCTGCCGCAGACCGAACAGGTCGAAGTGGTTGATCAGGAAGGTGCTGTACAGCACCAGCGCCCAGCCGAAGCCGAAGCCAGCCGCCAGCACCAGCCGAGCGCTGCGGTTGTCCACCTGCCAAACGGTGCCACCCAGCGGCTGCCAGAAGTAGAACAGCGCGATCAGCGCCAGGCTGGAGAACAACACATAGGTGCTGCGCTCCGCTGCCGCGGGGATGATCCGTGTCCACCAGGCCTTGAAGGCCGGACGCGCCATCACGCTGTGCTGGATGGCGAACAGCGCCAGCAACAGCACATCGATCACCAGGGCATTGCCCAAGGCCATCTCGGGGACACCGTCTATATGGCGTGAAACCACGGGCAAGTTGCCGACGAAGGCGATGGCGTAGAGAAAGGTGGCGAAAAATATGGCGTAACTGCCGATGCCATAGAAGAAGATCGCAATGCGCTTGGCGTAGCTGTTCATGATCCAATCCTGCCTAGTGAGCCTGGTGAGTCGCTGCAGAACGCTGCAGTCGTAGGCAGGTTGCGCGTGGCCTGTATCTGTTCGATGGCAGGTCGCGTTCAGTTTGTATCGGCTGTGTATCCCCCCGTTTCGGCGGCACGCCGGTCCGCCAGAGAGGTCCGCAGCAGCTCATGCAGGCGCACCTGATCCAGTGGTTTGGTGAGCAGCGCCTTGAGCCCGTGCTCCAGCACCTCGACCTCGACCAGTGCATCGCTGAAGCCGGTGTAGAGCACGATCGGCAGATCCGCGCGCGCAGCCAACAGGCGCCGGGCCAGTTGCAGCCCGCTGAGGCGTGGCATGCTCTGGTCGAGGATGATGAAATCCCAGGCATAGGGGTCGGCCAGCAGCACTTCGCTGGCCTGCTCGGCATCGCAGAACAGCCGCGCCGACAGGCCCCAACCCTCGAGCAACTCGCCCATGAACTCGGCCACCAGCGGATCGTCGTCGACCACCGCGACCCGCCCCAGCAGCGCGCTGCGCGGCAACGGTTGCGGCCTCAGGGCGGTAGCCAGCGCAGCGCCGGCCGCCACCTGGTCCAATGGCGGAATCAGGATACGGAAAGTCGCGCCCGCGCCCGCGGCGGTCTCCAGCAGGATGTGCCCGCCGTACTCATGGACGATGCCGTGCACCATCGACAGGCCCATGCCGCTACCCTGCCCGCTGGCCTTGGTGGAGAAGAACGGCTCGAACATGTGCGCTCCCACCAGCGGATCGATGCCCGGCCCGCTGTCGCTCACGGTGAGCGCCACGAAGCGCCCGTGAACGCCTTGCTGGCACGAGGCACAAACCACCGCCCCGTGCTCCTCCAGCCCCAGGCTGACGCGCAAGCGGCCGACGCTGCCCATGGCGTCGCGGGCATTGATGCAGAGGTTCATCAGCACCTGCTCCACCTGCACCGGGTCCACCAGTACCGGGGGCAGATCGTGGGGCAGTTGCGCATCCAATTCGACGGTAGCGGGTAGGGTCGACTCCAGCAGTTTGATGAAGTCACCCAGCACCACGCCCAGCGCCACCGTTTGCGGTTTGCCACGGCTGCCGCGACTGAAGGTGAGCATCTGCTGGATCAGGTCGCGGGCCTTCTCCGCCGAGCGCTGCACCCGCGCCAGGTACTTGCCGAGCCGCTCGTTCTGCACCAGCTCGGCCTGTTCCTGGGCCATCACCGTGTAGCCGAGCATGCTGGTCAGCAGGTTGTTGAAATCGTGGGCGATGCCGCCGGTCAGGTGGCCGATGGCCTCCATCCGCTGGGCCTGGCGCAGCTGCTGTTCCAGCCGCCCGCGCTGTTCCTCGGCCTGCTTGCGCTCGGTGATGTCGCGCAGGTAGCAGATGAACCGCGGCCCTTCGCCGCCCTGCACCACCGCCAGCGCCAGTTCGGCGGGAAACTCCTCGCCATTGGCCCGCTGGGCGACCACCTCCATGCGTTTGCCGAGGAAGCTGCCGCGACCGGTCTCCAGGTAGCGCTCGAAGCCCCGTTCATAGGCTTCGCGAAACCGCTCGGGAATGATCAGCTCGAGCAGCGAGCGGCCCAGCACCGCATCCCGGCGCATGCCGAAACACTGCTCGGCCGCCGGGTTGAAGACCAGTACCCGGCCCACCTCATCCATGCCGATGAAGCAGTCCAGCGCGGTATCGGCGATCGCCCGGTGTTGCAGTTCGCTGGCGCGCAGGGCCTGTTCGGCCTCCTTGCGCTGGGTGATCTCGCGGGTGAAGGCGAGAATCCGGTCGACCCCACCGATGGCCGCGCGCTTGAGCAGCACCTCGTCCCAGTGCAGGCTGCCGTCGCGGTTGCGCCTGTGCCATTCGAAGCGCTGCGGCTCACCGGCCCGGGCGCGGGCCAGGTAGGCGGCCGCCTCCTTGCCGGTATACGGGGCATAGCCGGCGCTGAAATCATCGATCTCCAGCTCGAGCATCTCCGCGTAGCTGTAGTCGTAGGCCTGGCAGGCCTTGGGATTGACGTCGACCAGCGCACCGCTGTCCAGGTCGTGGACGAAGATCGCGTCTTCCGAACTGTCGAAGATCGCCCGGTAGCTGGCCTCGGCTTCCAGCCGCTCGATCTCCGCGGCGGCGCGTACCGAAAAGATCCGCAGCACCGACTCGACCCGCTCGCGATCCTCCAGTGGGCCGCAGCGGCCGGCGGCGATCAACCCCAGGGGGCGGCCATCACTGGAAAACAGCGGGTAACCGGCGTAGCTGTCGACACCGAAGGCCAGCATGGTCTCGTCGCTCGGGTAGCGTTGACACAAGCCGCTGGGGATGAAATAGAAGGCTTTGCCGAAGACCTCCTGGCACGGCGTGCCCGGCAGTGCATAGCTGACGTTGCTATGCAGCCGACCGCCGTAATACAAGGCCAGGGTGGTCAGGCTCTGGCCATCGGTATTGATGCGGCTGACGAAGGCGAAATCGGCCTCCAGCGAACGCGTCATATAACGGGCGATCGCCTCGAACACCTCGTCGCTGCTGGCTGCGGAGACGCCCAGGGCCACGTGACGCAGGGCCTCTTCGAGATTTTTCCGGGCGCTGATGTCTGTGGAAATACCGCACACGGCGATAACCCGGCCGGCGTTGTCGAACAGCGGGAACTTGGTCGACAGGTAGGTGCGCGGCTCCTCGCCCAGCTGCACATGTTCCTCGAACTCCATCGCCGCGCCGCGCAGGGCCACCCGCTGGTCGTTGGCCCGCAGCACATCGGCCACCGGCGCCGGGAACAGTTCATGGTCGGTGCGCCCGAGCACCTCGTCGGCGCGCCGCTGGAACAGCTGTTCGAAGGCGCGGTTCACCAGTTGCAGCCGGCCGTCCAGATCTTTGACGTAGATCACCGCGCTGCTGTTGTCGACGATCTGCCGCAGCTGATGCGCTACCGCACTGCTGCTGGCGGCGGCGGGGATCGGTATGGGTTGGCTCACGCAGACATCCTCGGGGAGCGGCAGTCAACTTGAGTATAGAGGCGGCTCCAAGGCCTTCGTGCACCGACAACGCAGCTGAAACAATTGAAACAAAGGCGGGGAATCAGTCACCCGGCACGAACATGTAGCCGACTCCGCGCAGCGTGCGGATGATCTGCGGCTTGTCCGGATCCGGCTCGAGTTTGCGGCGCAAACGGGCGATGCGGATGTCGATGGAACGGTCGAAGGGGTTCCAGTCACGATGCTGGGTCAGATTGAGCAGCTGGTCGCGCGATAGCGGTCGGTTCGGCCGCTGGGCGAAGGCCTGCAGCAGGTCGAACTCCATCGCCGTCAGGGGGATTTCTGCGCCCTGGCCATCGAACAGCTGGCGCCGCTCGAGGTCCAGCCGGCAGCGCCCGAGCTGCAGGTAGCGCTGCAGGTCCTCGACCTCCGCTACTGGCGGAGCTCGCCGGTAACGGCGTAACACGGTTTTCACCCGGGCCAGCAACTCGCGCAGGTCGAAGGGCTTGCCCAGGTAATCGTCGGCGCCCACCTCGAGGCCGATGATCCGGTCCAGTGGGCTGCCGGCGCCGGAAATCATGATCACCGGCAGGTCGTGGTGCTCACGCAGAAAACGCGCCAGGCTCAGGCCATCTTCGCCGGGCAGGCCGACGTCCAGCAGCACCAGATCGGGAACGCCGGCCTGCAATACCTGGCGCAGCTCGCGGCTATCGGCACAGCCGCGCACCCGATAGCCATGTCCGCCGAGGTAATCTTCGAGCAATTGCCGCACCTCGCCGTCATCGTCCACCACCAGGATCTGCACGCCCTCCTTCATGATGCCCTCTGCCATAGTCGACAAGCCATCCTCACAGCATGGTCAGCCTGGCACGCGACGCTTCCGGGTTGCAGCCGGACGCGCGCACGGTCGCCCGAGGCCATCACGGCCTGCTTGACCAGGATCAAAGCCTCGGGCTCGGTGCATCCTATGCTGCGGGCACACCATACCGCGTCCGAATTCCAGATCAACAGGGGATCCGCCATGACCATGAAAACCATCAGCGCCCAGGGGCAAATGAACGCCGGCATGTGCATCGAAGTGCAATGCGGTGACCATCGCCTGGTGATGGACCAGCCCAAGCATGCCGGCGGCCAGGGCTTGGGCCCCACCCCGCTGGATGTAGTCATGGCTGCGGTCGCCGGCTGCTTCGGCACCCTGGGCCGCTATATCGCCCATCAACAGAAGATCGACCTGCGCGGCATGCGCTTCGAGATCGAGGCCGACTACGACCCAGACGGGCTGCTTGGCCGACGCGATGACGTACGCCCCGGGTTCCAGGCGCTGAGAATCAAGGTGGATATCGACGCCGACCTCAGCCGCGAGGAAAAGCAGGCACTGCTCGAGGCGATCGAACGGCGCTGCCCGCTGGCCGACAACCTGGTCAACGGCACCCAGCTGCACAGCTACCTGGCCTGAGCCAGGATGCTCCGGCCGGGTGAGGATCAGCGCACCTGAAAGCGCTGCTCGGCCAGCTTGCGGTCATCCTGGAACACCAGGAAATGCCACTCCCCCGGGACGACCTCATGGGGCTCGCTGAACTCGAACGCCATGACGTCCTGGGGCGCGCCGGGGACCAGTTTCTGTACCACGACGAACTTGTCGTGACGCGTGCCTTCGGGGGTAGTGATGCCCGGGGTGAGGTAGAGCAGGGTCAAGGGCGAGTCGTCGACGGTTTTACCGACCAGGTTATAGCGCAGACCGAACTTGGTGCCGAGTTTGGCCGGAATCACCGCGGTGTGCTCGATCTCCTGGTTGCTGCGGGTCAGCACGCGCTCGCCCGGCTGGAAGTCCTGGTATTGGCTGGCGAAGATGCCGTATTCCACAGGCCCCTCGACGCGTACCTCGGCCTGGACCAACCCGGCCATCAGCGTGAGTACGGCCAGCGAAGTGAAACGGGTGTAGTGCATGTCGCGCTCCTTGTTTGGGATCGCGCGAGCCTATGGCACCGCTGTGACAGACGGATGACAGGCTTAGTCCGCCAGCTCGGCCTGCACCTTGCGCGGCAACACGGCAAGGAAGTTGTCGCGGGCTACCTGGCGCGCCACCGCCTCCGGCAGGGCGTCGAGGAATGGCTCGAAGCCGCGCATGTATTCGCCCAGGCTGTCGAAGCGCCCGACCACATCCGAACCGAGCATGAAGCGCGCCGGGTAGCTGCTGACCAGTTGCAGCCACTGCGGATCGGGCTTGCCCTGTTCGTCCAGCAGGTAGGGCCTGAGCACCGACCAGGACAGGTCGATATACAGGTTCGGGTAGTCCGCGAGCAGGCGTTCGAGGGTTGGCAGGATGAAATCCAGCTTCTCCTGATGTCGATGGATTTCCATGCTGGTGCCGGCATGCGCCCAGATGAAGCGGACATGCGGGTGATTGCGCAGCGGCTGTTCGATTTCCTGCAGATACAGCGGGTTGCGCTCGCGCTTGGAGGTGATGTTGGCGTGCAGCATCACCGGCAGATCGTACTCCGCGGCCAGGTGATAGACGCGTGTCAGCGCCTCGTTGTTGGCCCGCGGTGCATCCCCCGGGATCAGCGCCGTGAGATCGTCATGCCGGGTGAATATTTCGCCGATGCCCTGCCACAGGCCGGGATCGAGCTCGAGCATGCGGCGGATGTGGGCATCGGCGTTCTTGTCGTTGGGGTTGAAGCCGGAGAGAAACGGATGAAAACGCCGGCGCTGCTCGGCCGGCAGCTTCTTGTAAGCATGCGCGACCAGCGTATCGGTGGCGCTGTACCAATAGACCCCGGCGTCATCGCCAGCGTAATAGCGCGGACGCTTGGGCTCGTCCTCATGCCACTTCTTCGCCACCGGGATGCCGGAGAACATCACATGCTCGATACGGTTGGCCGCCATCGCCTCCAGCAGCTTGTCGATGCCCTCGCTTTCCTGGAAGAAATCCACGTAGTGCAGGTGCGCATCGCTGTAGCGGTAGTCGCGGGCATGGGCGCAGCTCACCGCCAGACCGAGGAACAGGGCGAAGCTCAGACGTAGCATATGCAAGCGGGTAGCCTCTTGACAGTATGAGCAGCATAGACCCCGTCGGTTTGCTTCAAGTTCAGCACACAGCCAAGGCCCGCCTGCTGACGCCAGCCGCAACGGCCACTGTGCACCCGCCGTGTGGCTCCAGTTAGCCCCGGCCGGGCGGCCCGAGCGCGATCACCTGCAGGCGCCCCCACGACTACCGGGAGCGGGTGCCGACGCCAGGCTAAGCGCACTGGTCCGAGGCACGCATGATGGGCTAGGCTGGCAACTCAGGCATCGAGAATTCAGCCCCGCGGAGTTGCCATGATCGGTAATCGCAACGAAAAAGACCTGCTGCTGATCCGCCCGCGCCCCGAGAAAGTCGGAGGCCAGCCGATCCTGCGCCCACTGCCCTCGGCACAATGCCGCAGCGTCGGCCCCTTCGTGTTCTTCGACCATATCCTGGAGAAGGACTACCCGCCCGGCCGCGGCATGAACATCGACCAGCACCCGCATATCGGCCTGTCCACCCTCACCTACCTGTTCGAAGGCCAGCTGCAGCACAAGGACAGCCTCGGCTCGGACCAACTGGTCAGGCCCGGCGAGGTCAGCTGGATGACCGCCGGCCATGCCGTGGCGCATGTCGAGCGCACCCCGGCGGCGCTGCGGCAAAGCGGTTCGCGCCTGCACGGCCTGCAGGTCTGGCTGGCCCTGCCCGAAGCCGACGAGCGGGGTGAGCCGAGCTACAGCCACTACATCGCCGACAGCCTGCCGCACAGCGAGGCCATGGGCGTGCAGATCCGCCTGATCGCCGGCCAGGGCTACTGCCTCAGGTCGCCGGTGCCGGTGCGCTCGCCGACCCTGTATGCCGAGCTCAAGCTGGCCGCCGGCGCCAGCCTGGTGATTCCGCCCGAGCATCCCGAACGGGCGCTGTACCTGATCGACGGCGAAGCCCTGCTGGACGATCAGCCACTGCCGCTGCGTACCCTGGCGGTATTGCCCGAGGGCGAGGCGTTCACCCTCAGCGCCTGCGGCGAAAGCCACCTGGCCCTGATCGGCGGCCAATCCCTCGGGCCGCGACGACTGAACTGGAATTTCGTCGCCAGCGACCCGGCGCTGATCGAGCTGGCCCGCGAGCGCTGGAAGAACCAGGACTGGCCAAAGGTTGCGGGGGAAACCGCGCGCATCGAACTGCCGCGCTGAGCACCCGAGACCCTGCGCCGATGGTGGAAAGCCTCTTCCGACCGTCGCGCCGCCGGCTCACCGGGCGCCGAACACCTCATCGAACAGGTCGTTCATCGCCCGGTAGGCACGCGCCGCTACCTGCGGATGATACTGGTTGCTCCCCGGCACATTAGCCTGCGGGTTGGTAAAGGAATGCACCGCGCCGCCATAGCTGACCAGTTGCCAGTCGGTTTTCGCCGCCTTCATCTCGGCGATGAAGACCTCGACCTGCGCCGGCGGCACCGACGGATCGTCCGCACCGTGCAGCACCAGGATCGGCGCCTTGATGTTCTGCGCGTCGGCCGGATTCGGGGTATCCAGATTGCCGTGGAAGGACACGAAGCCTTGCAGCGGCGCGCCGGAGCGGGCCAACTCCAGCACCGAACCACCACCGAAACAGAAGCCTATGGCGCCCAGCTTGCCAGCATCCAGCGCCACCTGGGAGGCCTGCGCCTTGAGCACCTCGACCGCCGCCTGGGCGCGCTTGCGCATCAAGGCGCGATCGGCGCGCACCGCACCGGCAGCGGCTTTCGCCTCCGCGGCGTTGGCCGGGCGCACCGCCTTGCCGTACATGTCGGCCATGAACACCACATACTTGTCGCCGGCAATCAGTGCCGCCTGCTTGGCCGAGTTCTCGCTCACCCCGAGCCAGTCCGGCACCATCAGCAGGCCGGGGCGGGGACTGCTGATGCTGTCGTCATAGATCAACAGGCCCTCGAAGGCTTCGCCGTCGATCTCATAAGGCACCGGCTTGCTCACCACCGCGGCCTCGGCGAGGCCGGCCAGGCCGAGCAAGGCCAGCGGAATCAGGGATTTTTTCATCGATCTACTCCTGTCGAGTGGATAACACTTCAACAGTAGCGCCTGTTATCCAGCCGCCAAGAAAAAAGCCCGCGTCGGCGGGCTTTTCTCATTACTCCGGGTCTCAGGCCGAGAGCTCGACCAACAGCTTGTTCAGTCGCTGCACGTAGGCAGCCGGATCCTTCAGGCTGTCGCCTGCCGCCAGCGCCGCCTGGTCGAAGAGGATGTGCGAAAGGTCGGCGAAACGCTCTTCGTCCGGCTCGGCATCCAGGCGCTCGATCAGCGGGTGAGCGGGGTTGAACTCGAAGATCGGCTTGGACTCCGGCACCTTCTGCCCGCTGGCCTCGAGGATCTGACGCATCTGCAAACCGAGGTCCTGCTCGCCAATCGCCAGGATTGCTGGCGAATCGGTCAGGCGGTGCGACACCCGCACCTGCGCCACCTGCTCGCCCAGTGCCGCCTTCAGGCGCTCGACCAAGCCTTCTTTGGCCTTGGCCACTTCTTCTTGGGCCTGCTTGTCCTCTTCCGAGTCCAGCTTGCCCAGGTCGAGGTCGCCACGCGCCACGTCGACGAAGTGCTTGCCGTCGAACTCGGTCAGGTAGCTCATCAGCCACTCGTCGATGCGGTCCGTGAGCAGCAGCACTTCGATGCCCTTCTTGCGGAAGACTTCCAAGTGCGGGCTGTTCTTCACCTGGGCGTGGGATTCGCCGGTGAGGTAGTAGAGCTTGTCCTGGCCTTCCTTCATCCGGCCCAGGTAGTCGGCCAGGGCGACGGTCTGCTCGCCGCTGGCGTCCTGGGTCGAGGCGAAGCGCAGCAGGCCGGCGATCTTCTCCTTGTTGGCGAAGTCTTCCGCCGGACCTTCCTTGAGCACCTGGCCGAAGTTCTTCCAGAACGCCTGGTACTGTTCCGGTTCGTTCTTCGCCAGTTTCTCCAGCATGTCCAGCACGCGCTTGGTCAGCGCCGACTTCATCGAGTCGATGATCGGGTCTTTCTGCAGGATCTCGCGGGAGATGTTCAGCGACAGGTCGTTGGAATCCACCACGCCCTTGATGAAGCGCAGGTACAGCGGCAGGAACTCGTCGGCCTGGTCCATGATGAACACGCGCTGCACATACAGCTTGAGGCCCTTGGAGGCGTCGCGCTGGTACAGGTCGAACGGTGCGCGGCCCGGGACATAGAGCAAGGAGGTGTATTCCAGCTTGCCCTCGACCTTGTTGTGGCTCCAGGCCAGCGGATTGTCGAAATCGTGGGCGACGTGCTTGTAGAACTCCTGGTATTCCTCGTCCTTGACCTCGCTGCGCGGACGGGTCCACAGCGCGCTGGCGCGGTTGACGGTTTCCCACTCGGGCTCGGCCGGTTTGTCCTTGTCCTCGCCGTGGAATTCTTTCGGCAGTTCGATCGGCAGGGCGATGTGGTCGGAGTATTTCTTGATGATGTTGCGCAGGCGCCAGCCGTCGGCGAACTCGTCCTCGCCCTTCTTCAGGTGCAGGACGATGCGGGTGCCGCGCTCGGGCTTGTCGATGCTGGCGACGCTGAACTCGCCCTCGCCGTGGGATTCCCAGTGCACCCCTTCGCTGGCCGCCAGGCCGGCGCGGCGGGTGAAGACATCGACCTTGTCGGCGACGATGAAGGCCGAGTAGAAACCGACGCCGAACTGGCCGATCAGGTGCGAGTCCTTCTTCTGGTCGCCGGAGAGGTGCTTGAGGAAGTCGGCGGTGCCGGACTTGGCGATGGTGCCGAGGTGGGCGACCGCCTCGTCGCGGCTCATGCCGATGCCGTTGTCCTCGAGGGTGACGGTCTTGGCGTCCTTGTCGAAGCTGACGCGGATCTTCAGCTCGGCACCGCCTTCGAGCAACTCGGGCTTGGCCAGCGCCTCGAAGCGCAGCTTGTCGACGGCATCCGAGGCGTTGGAGATCAGTTCGCGGAGGAAGATCTCCTTGTTCGAATACAGCGAATGGATCATCAGGTGAAGCAGCTGCTTCACCTCGGTCTGGAAGCCCAGGGTTTCTTTTTGAGTTTCCACACTCATGGTCGTCTAACTCCACATTGATGACTGGGCCGCAGCGCGGCGGGTGTCATGCAGATGGGGGCTTCGAGAAGGATTTCAAGTGTTTAGCCTCAACTGGCTCAGGGCTCGAGCAGCTCGATGCGCTTGACTTCCTCCGGACGCAGGCTGTAGCTGGCCTCGCCCGCTCCGCTCAGGCGCTGGCGGATGACGATGCGACCGTCCGGGTCGATGCCTTGGAAACGCCCTTCGGCAGTGTTGCCGCGCTCGGTCGCTACACGCATGGCCAGGTTCTGGTAACGATTGGGGCTGCGCAGCAAACCGTCCAGGCTGAAGCGCAGGCGGCGGTCCAGCGGACGGCCGGCGCGCTCGCGGCTGACCGTGTTGACCGGCGCGTCCTGCGCCTGGCTGGCAACCGGCGCACTGGCCACTTCGGGCAGCGCCGCGAAATGATCGCCGTGCACCGCCCAGCCGCGGGACTCTCGCTTGCTCAGGTGCAGCGGCAGACGCTGCAGCTGGCCGTCGATCCGTGCCTCGACCTGCATCTCGACGCTGTCGGCCGGCAGCGTCACCTCCGGCAAGTCGAGCAATTGCACCAGGCGGGTGGCGAAGCGCCGCTGCAAATAGTCCTCGATCACATAGGCCAGGGTATCGGCGGAGTCGATCTGCCGGTCAACCTTGCCGTCGCGGTAACGCAGGCCATTGCTGAACAACTCGAGCTTGCCGCTCAGGGTGGTCTTGAACTGCGGCGGCAGCACCAGATGGAAATCGCCGGCCAGCTTGTTCGGCGGCAGCGATTGCAGGTCCAGGTGCAGGGTGTAACCGCGGCTCAGCCGGCGCGCCTCGGGCAGGTCCTGTTCCAGTTGCAGCCAACTGACCTCGACTTCCGGCAATGGCCCTTCGTCGCCGGGCAGCACGTCTAGGCGCAAGGCCCCCGTCACCGGCTGGCGCAGCCGGATCAGCAGTTCGCGGCGGGCAAAAAAATCCTGCCCCTCGCGCAGGCTGAGCACGTTATCGATCAGCTCGGCGTGCTGCGGCGCGAAGGGATGCCCATTCAGCTCGCCATGCAGATCGATGGACAGCTCGGCCGGCGCGCGCAATTCGGGCTTGAGCCATTGCAGGCTGAAGATGGCCTCCAGGCGCGCGCTGTCCTGGCTGGCGAGCAGGGTCAGGCCAACCACCAGCGGGATAAACCCCAGTCCGCAGAGGGCCACCGCCTGGCGCGCACTGCGCCAGTGGCGCAGCACATAGACCAGCGTCAGCGGCGGCAGCAGGCTGGCCCAGCCCCACAGCAGGCTGGTGCCAAAGGCGCGGACGACCAGCCAGACCAGGCCAGCCAGAATCAGCAGCAAGCCGCCGAGGATCAGCAACGCATCCATTGAGAGTTCCTTGCTCGTACGCCGGGCGGCACTGCGACCCTGGCAGACTTAAGGCTCGTCGACCTTGAAGTGTGCACGGGCCGTGGCGATCGGCTCGGTTTGATTGGTTTGCCAGGCGGTGATCGCCACATTGGCGACGCGGCGGCCTTGCCGCCACACCTGGCACTGGGCATAGGTGTCACGATAATGACCGGCGCGCAGGTAATCTATCGAGAAGTCGATGATTTTCGGCAAATGCGGGATGCCCATGAACATCAGCAGGTGCAGCATGGCCGCATGCTCCATGAAACCGGCAATCACTCCGCCATGAATCGCCGGCAGCGTCGGGTTACCGATGCAGTCCTGGTTCGCCGGCAAGCGGAAGACCATGTCGTCGCCCAGACGCAGGCATTCGATGCCGAGCAGCTTGGCGTAGGGAATGAGTTGGATCAACGGGTCGTAATCGTTCCGCTCATGGGCTTCGCGCACCAGCTGATCGAGGTTCAGACCGCTCATGCGCCACCTGCCTGGATAGCGCGCTGCAGTTGCTTGTCGCCCAGGGCGCCCCTGCCCATGCGCATGAAGGCGCCGACCACGTGGGCGATCGGCTGCGCCGGGTCGTCCTGGTAGGCATAGCCGCGGGTGAAGATGATGGTCGGCGTGACCCGGTAGCACTCGGCAAAACCGAACACATCCTTGTGCGGCTCGGCCGGGTGCATGTAGTCGATGCGCAGGTCGAGCGTCGGGCAAATTTCGAACTTCGGCAGCACGCAGACCGTGGAAATGCCGCAGGTGGTGTCCATAAGGGTGGTGATCGCCCCACCGTGGATCACTCCCGTCTCCGGATTGCCGACAATCTGCGGGCTGTAGGGCAAGCGCAGGGTCAGGCCGAGCGGATCGGCGCCGTGCACCCGGATACCGAGCACCTGGCAATGGCGCAAGGCCGAAAGAAAGCGCTGGGCGCGTTCGACAATGGAGTTTTCCGACATGACAGCAACCTTGGCGGGGGAACACGGCAAAGAGCCGCATGATACCCTGCGCCAGCCCGAGCTTCAGCCTCGGACCATACGGAACCCCGTCGCTAGACGGATGTTCCTGCGATTCTTCAGGGCGCAGTGGAACTTAATGTAAAACCTGAAGTTCAAAGGGCTATCAATGATGAAAGCCATACATGGAGGCTCAACGATGAAAAAAACCCTGTCCCTTGCCCTGCTCCTGGCCGCCAGCCTTGGCCTTGCCGCCTGCGACAAGAAGGAAGAAGAGAAAACCCAGGTCCCGCCTGCTCCGGCGACTGAAGCCCAGCCGAGCGCACCGGCCCCGGAAACCACCATGCCGCAGCCGAGCACACCTGCTCCGGCCGCCCCAGTTACCCCAGCGGAAGAACAACCGGCGGAAAACCAGTAAGGTCTACCGGCCCCTGGAATCGACAAGGCCCGCATACTGCGGGCCTTGTCGTTTACAGGGCTCTTACAGCGCGGGGGTCAGCATCAGCAACAGGCTGCACAACAACCCCACGCCCCACACCAGGCTGCGTTGCCAGTGCCAATCGGCCCAGTAGCACAGCAGGTAGAGCACCCGCGCGAGAACGAAAGTCACCGCCAGCCCATCCACCAGCACCCCGTGCGTCTGGGTCACATGCGCCATCAACACCCCCACCGCGAACAGCGGGAAGGCTTCGAAGCTGTTCAGGTGCGCCGCCAGAGCCCGCGCGCCGAAGCCGGTCAGGCGGGCCTGCTGGCTGCGCGGATGATGGTTGTCGTATACCCCACTCTCCTGCTGCATGGCCCGGGCCACCGGGGCTTTAGCTAGGAAGATCAGTAGCGCGCTGATAAAGATGCACCAGAACGGCAGGCTCATTCGCTTTTCTCCTTGGCCGGCTCGAACGCCGGGGTCTGGGTGTAGACCATCACTTCCAATACATCGGAATGGAACTCCCGGCGGTACAGCACCACCACCACGCCACCGGTCACCAGCATGAAGAACCAGGGGTTGATGAACCACGCCAGGGTTGCCATGCCGAAATAGTAGGCGCGCAAACCGTAGTTGAACTGGTTGGCGGCCATCGAAATCACCCGTGCGGCACGCTCGGCGAAGGCCTTGCGCTCCTGCTCGGTCACATGCCGTTCACCGACCATCGGCGCCGAGCCCACCAGCACCGCGGCGAAGTTGTACTGACGCATGCACCAGCTGAAGGTGAAGAAGGCGTAGACGAACACCACCCCCAGGCTCAGCAGCTTGAACTCGGACATCTCCCGGCTGGCGGCCTGCACGAAGGGCAGGTCGGCCAACAGCGACACCGCGCGGTCGGAGGCGCCCAGCACGGTGAGGATACCGGCGAGGATGATCAGCGTGCTGGAGGCGAAGAACGAAGCGTTGCGCTCGAGATTGCCGATCACGCTGGCGTCGGCGATGCGGTTGTCGCGCAGCAGCATGCGGCGCATCCAGTCCTCCCGGTAGAGGTGCAGCACGCTGGCCAGACACGGGGTGGTGATCCCCTTGGCATGGGCGTAGCGGGTATAGCCGCCCCAGCACAGCAGAAACCAGGCGATGGCCAATAACTGCTGCCATAGATTGTTGTCGACGATGCTCATGGATCCCCCTAGCTGAGGGCGGGATTATAGCCAGCTGAAGGCATCGACACCGCAGCCTTGTGCTTTTCCTGCACTGCCGGCAGCAGACGACACACCGCGCCTCCATCACCAAGCACACGCCTGCATCGGCGCACGCATATAGGGCAACCGGTAACGGCTCGCCGCGAAACACCTAGAGCCCCTACCCTCGGCCTTCCCACACGAAATAGCAGCGTTCGAGTAGTTGCAAAGTGCCTGCACCTAGACAAAGCTGTAACAGGCTGCGCACCAGGCAAGTGCACTGCGCCCCCTGTGCCAACAGCGAAATTCAGCCACTGCATTAGAAGCAACCACTGCCTCTATGACAGGAAGTCGCCCATCCGTACTGCCAAGGAGAGCCGTTATGTCCGTGCAACGTCTGTTTTCCCTGATCTTTGCCGCCATCATTTTCTGCACCACCTTGCTCTCGCTCCTGGTGATCCTGATGATCCTCAACCAAGGCCAGCTGACCGCGAGCCAGGAGAATCGCTATCAGTCCTATCTGCTGGCGGACGAACTGCGGCAGAGTTCCGATGACCTGACCCGCCTGGCCCGCACCTACGCGGTCAGTGGCGACGCCCGCTACGAACAGCAATATTGGCAGGTACTCGATATCCGCAATGGCAAGCAGCCACGTCCGCTGCAGTATGAACGGCTCTACTGGGACTTCATTGCCGCCGGGCAACCCGCACCGCGGGGCAATGGCGAAAGCCTGCCGCTGCTCGAATCGATGCGTCGCCAAGGCTTCAGCCAGGACGAACTGGATAAGCTGGCCGAAGCCCAGGCCAACTCGGATGCCCTGGTGCTGATCGAAACCCGGGCGATGAATGCGGTAAAAGGTCGTTTCAGCGACGGCCAGGGCGGCTTTACCCGCCAAGGCGAACCCGATTTGGCGCTGGCCAGCCGGCTGATGCACGACGCCGATTACCACCGGGAAAAAGCCAAGATCATGCAGCCGGTCGATGATTTCTACGCCCTGCTGGACCAGCGCACCGGCGACGCCGTGGCGCATTACACGCAGATAGGCGAGCGCTACATGGCCGCCGTGACCGTCATGGTGCTGTTGCTGGTGGTGATTTCGGTGCTGGGCATCTTCGCGATCCGCCGCAAGGTCAGCGGCGCCTTGCTGCGCCTGAGCGACGACGCGTGCAGGGTCGCCGCCGGCGAACTGGGCGCCCACCTCGCCGCGCAAAGCGGCGGCGAGTTCGGCGTACTGTCGCATTCGTTCAGCCAGATGGTGGGCAAGCTGCGCGAGATCGTCAGCAATGTGCTGCACTCCAGCAGCCAGCTAAGTGTTTCCGCTTCGCAGTTGACCAGCACCACCTCCTCCACCCAGCACAATCTCCAGCAGCAGGAGCTGCACACCAGCGAAGTGGCGGCCGCCATGACCGAAATGGCGGCCACAGTGCAGGAGGTCGCCCGCCACTCGAGCCAAACCGCCGAAGCCGCACAACGCGCCGACCAGGCGGCCAATAGCGGCCATTACCTGGTCGGGCAGATGGTCGGCTCCATCAACGCCCTGTCCCATGACATCGGTGATGCCGCGACGGTGGTACAAACCCTGGCGCAGGATACCGCCAATATCGGCAGCATCCTCGATGTGATTCGCGGAATCGCCGATCAGACCAACCTGCTGGCCCTGAATGCCGCCATCGAGGCCGCCCGCGCCGGCGAACAAGGACGCGGCTTTGCCGTGGTCGCCGATGAGGTGCGCTCGCTGGCCAAGCGCACCCAGGATTCCACCACGCAAATCCAGGGGATGATCGAACGCCTGCAAGCCGGAGCCCAGAGCGCCGCCAGCGTGATGAGTGCCAGCCGTGCCCAGGCGGAAAGCGGCGCCCGCCAGGCGATCGAAGCGGGCCAGGCGCTGGAGACCATCACCGCGACCAATCGCGAGATCAGCGAAATGGCCATCCAGATCGCCAGCGCCGCCGAGCAGCAAGCCGCGGTGGCGCACGACATCAGCCAGCGCATCGAGATGATTCGTGACCTGGCCAGCGGCAACGCCGAGGGTTCCAACGAAGTCACCGCCGCCAGCCACAGCCTCGCCGAGTTGGCCGAGCGGCTGCATGCCCAGGTCCGGCATTTCAACCTGGGCAACGGCGCGGCCTAGCGTCCGGCATCAGCCCGGCAGGAGGCGCGCCTACTCAGGGCTTCGCTTCAAGGGCGGGCCTGCAACCGCGCTTCAGGCCAGCACCCGCTCAGGCTTGCCTAACAGCCTATCGAGCACGGCAACGAGCAACAGCGTCGCCAACGCCGGGACCAGCCAGCCCAGGCCCTGGCCGGCCAACGGCAGCTCGCCGAACGACCTCGGCGCCCACTGGCTGAACCCGGCTGCGGCAAAGCCGTCCACCAGGCCGAAGACCAGGGTCACCGCCATCACCGGGATGAATACCCGGGGCGACGACAACCACAGGCCGTCCAGCAGACTCAACGCCACCAGCACGATGGCCAGCGGATAGAGCCCTACCAGCACCGGCACCGAGACGCTGATCAACTGGGTCAGCCCCTGATTGGCGACCAGCAGGCTGAACACACCGAAACCCAGCACGACCAGGCGATACGACAGCGGCAGCAGGCTGCTGAAGAACTCGCCGCAGGCCGTCAGCAGGCCTACCGCGGTGGTCAGGCAGGCCAGGGTGATGACCACTGCCAACAACAGACTGCCCGCGGTGCCGAAGGTGTGCTGCACATAGGCGGTGAGGATCTGCACGCCGTTCTGCGCTTCACCGGCGATGCCCTGGCTGGTCGCGCCGAGGTAGAACAGCGCCAGATAGACCAGCGACAAGCCAAACGCCGCGATCAGGCCGGCGATCACCGAGTAGCGGGTGACCAGGGCGCCGTCGCGCACACCGCGGTCGCGTATAGCCGTGGCGATGACGATGCCGAATACCAGGGCACCCAGGGTGTCCATGGTCAGGTAGCCCTGCAGGAAGCCCTGCACGAAGGGTGCGGACTGGTAGTCCACCGAGACCTGCCCAATCTCGCCCGCCGGCACCAGCAGCGCCGCACCGCCGAGCACCAGCAGCGCCGCCAGCAGTACCGGGGTGATGAACTTGCCGATGCGATCGACCAATCGCCCAGGATTGAGCGAGAGAAACAGCACCGCGGCGAAGTACGCCAGGGTGTAGATCAACAGCGGCGCCTCGCTGTTGCCAGTGAAGGGCGCCACGCCCATCTCGAACGACACCACCGCGGTACGCGGCGTGGCGAACAGCGGGCCGATGGTCAGGTACACGATTACCGCGAACAGCAGGCCGGCGCGCTTGCCCAGCGGTGCGGTGAGCAACGCCATGCCACCGCCGACGCGGGCCAGCGCGACGATGGTGAGCAGCGGCAGGCCGACGCCGGTGAGCAGGAAGCCCAACGCCGCCAGGCCGATGTTTTCGCCAGCGGCGAGACCGGCGCTGGGCGGGAAGATGATGTTGCCCGCGCCGAGGAACAGCGCAAAGGTCATGAAACCGAGGGCCAGGAGATCCGAGCCGTGCAAACGAGTCATAGAGGGGAATACCGCAGGCAGAAAGTCATGAGTTCCGAGGGTTTCCCGAAGGGTCGGGGAAACGTCGCCCTGCCGGTTGGGCAAGGCCTCTGGGGCGTCGATTGCCGCTTGTGATGGCCCTCGCGCGTGATAGTTGCAAGCCTAACGAAGTTGCCGTTCTAGCGGCATTGACGTAGGTCAGGCTGTCGAAATGAGGCAATTCTCTGTCGCATCGCCAACAGTCTGCCCAGTCCCAAAATAGAAAAGGCCACCCGCAGGTGGCCTTTCTTTAGTCAGCAACGCTTAGGCGTTTTTGACTTCCCAGCCGGTCAGCTCGGCCAGGGCCTTGCCGATGTCGGCCAGGGAACGCACGGTCTTCACCCCGGCGTCCTGCAGGGCGGCGAACTTCTCGTCCGCAGTGCCCTTGCCGCCGGAGATGATCGCGCCGGCGTGGCCCATGCGCTTGCCCGCAGGGGCAGTCACACCGGCGATGTAGGACACCACCGGCTTGGTCACGTTGGCCTTGATGAAGGCCGCGGCTTCTTCTTCGGCAGAACCGCCGATCTCGCCGATCATCACGATCGCTTCGGTCTTCGGGTCTTCCTGGAACAGCTTGAGGATGTCGATGAAGTTGGAGCCCGGGATCGGGTCGCCGCCGATGCCCACGCAGGTCGACTGGCCGAAGCCGGCGTCGGTGGTCTGCTTCACGGCTTCATAGGTCAGGGTGCCGGAACGCGACACGATGCCCACTTTGCCCGGCAGGTGGATGTGACCCGGCATGATGCCGATCTTGCACTCGCCGGGAGTGATCACGCCCGGGCAGTTCGGACCGATCAGGACCACGCCCAGTTCGTCGCACTTGACCTTGGCTTCGAGCATGTCGATGGTCGCGATGCCTTCGGTGATGCAGACGATCAGCTTGATGCCGCCGAAAGCCGCTTCCAGGATCGAGTCCTTGCAGAACGGAGCCGGAACGTAGATCACGCTGGCGGTGGCGCCAGTCGCGGCTACCGCGTCCTTGACGGTGTTGAACACCGGCAGGCCGAGGTGGGTGGTGCCGCCCTTGCCCGGAGTCACGCCGCCAACCATCTTGGTGCCGTAGGCGATGGCTTGTTCGGAGTGGAAAGTACCCTGCGAGCCGGTGAAGCCCTGGCAGATGACTTTGGTATCTTTATTGATCAGGACGCTCATTACTTGCCCTCCGCAGCTTTGACGACTTGCTGAGCAGCGTCGGTCAGGCTGGTTGCCGCGATGATGTTCAAGCCGCTTTCAGCCAGTACCTTGGCACCCAGTTCGGCGTTGTTGCCTTCCAGGCGAACCACGACCGGGATCTTCACGCCGACTTCTTTAACGGCGCCGATGATGCCTTCGGCAATCATGTCGCAGCGCACGATGCCGCCGAAGATGTTCACCAGTACGGCAGCGACGTTGCTGTCGGACAGGATGATCTTGAAGGCTTCGGTCACGCGCTCTTTGGTCGCGCCACCGCCTACGTCGAGGAAGTTGGCTGGCTTGCCGCCGTGCAGGTTGACGATGTCCATGGTACCCATGGCCAGGCCGGCACCGTTGACCATGCAACCGATGTTGCCTTCCAGGGCCACGTAGTTCAGCTCGAACTTGGCGGCGTGGGCTTCGCGCGGATCGTCCTGGGACGGATCGTGCATGGCGCGCAGTTTCGGCTGGCGGTACAGGGCGTTGCTGTCGATGTTGATCTTGGCGTCCAGGCAGTGCAGGTTGCCGTCTGCCTTGATCACCAGCGGGTTGACTTCCAGCAGGGCCAGATCATAGTCCTGGAACAGCTTGGCCAGGCCAACGAAGATATGGGTGAACTGCTTGACCTGATCACCTTCCAGGCCCAGCTGGAATGCCAGCTCGCGGCCCTGGAACGGCTGCGCGCCGACCAGCGGGTCGATGGTCGCCTTGAGGATCTTCTCAGGGGTGTCGTGGGCCACTTTCTCGATGTCCACCCCACCTTCGGTGGAGGCCATGAACACGATGCGGCGGCTGGAACGGTCGACGACCGCGCCCAGGTACAGTTCCTTGGCGATGTCGGTGCAGGATTCGACCAGGATTTTGCTGACCGGCTGACCGTTGGCGTCAGTCTGGTAAGTCACCAGACGCTTGCCCAGCCAGTTGGCGGCGAAGGCCTTGGCGTCTTCTTTGCTCTTGACCAGCTTCACACCGCCCGCTTTACCGCGACCACCGGCGTGCACTTGGGCCTTGACGACCCACTCGCTGCCACCAATTTTTTCGCAGGCTGCTGCGGCTTCTTCCGGGCTGTCTACGGCAAAGCCCTTGGATACGGGCAGGCCGTATTCAGCGAACAGCTGCTTACCCTGATACTCGTGGAGATTCATGCTTGTCTACCGTCTTCGTTTAGGTATTGCGCATTCGGTGCTGCACTTGTGGTACCGCACCACCTGTGACTGCTTTTGCGGAGCAGTCCGCCGGGCGTTCCGCGCTAAGCCGGGGCTCAACGCGGGCGACCCGCCGTGGTTCTTCTGTAAACAGCCTGAGCGGTGAGCCGATTACGCGACGACCCACCTGATGCGGCAATCTACAACTACTGCTTAGCGCTTCTTGCGGTTGACGATGTGGATGGCATGGCCATTCACAGCCAAGGCCGCTTCGTGCAGCGCCTCGGACAGGGTCGGGTGGGAGAAGACCATCATTCCCAGGTCCTCGGCACTGGTGCCGAACTCCATGCCGATCGCGCCCTGCTGCACCAGTTCGGCCGCGCTTGGGCCGATCACGTGAACGCCCAGCACACGGTCGCTACTGGCGTCGGCGATGACCTTGACCAGGCCACCGGTATCGTTGGCGGCCATGGCCCGGCCACTGGCGGCAAACGGGAAGGTGCCGACGTTGACCGCAACGCCTTCGGCCTTGAGCTGCTGCTCGGTCTTGCCGACCCAGGCGATTTCCGGGTGGGTATAGATGACCGACGGAATCAGGTCGTAGTTCATCTGCGCCTTGTGCCCGGCGATGCGCTCGGCGACCATCACGCCCTCTTCCGAAGCCTTGTGCGCCAGCATCGCGCCGCGCACCACGTCGCCGATGGCGTAGACGCCCGGCACGCTGGTGGCGCAGTAGTCGTCGACGTAGATGAAACCGCGTTCATCCATGTCCACGCCGCTGTCGGCGGCCAGCAGATCGGTGGTCACCGGACGACGGCCGACCGCGACGATCAGTTTGTCGAAGGTCAATTGTTGCTCGCCTTCGGAGTCGGTGAAGTTGACGGTCACCTGCTTTTTCTTCACTTCGGAGCCGGTCACGCGGGCGCCCAGACGAATCTTCAGGCCTTGCTTGGTCAGGGTCTTCAGCGCTTCCTTGGCGATCTGCTCGTCGGCCGCCGGGAGGAACTTTTCCAGTGCCTCGATCACGGTGACATCGGCACCCAAACGGGCCCAGACGGAACCCAGTTCCAGGCCGATCACACCGGCACCGATCACCCCCAGCTTCTTCGGTACGCTCTGGAATTCCAGGGCGCCGGTGGAGTCGACGATTACATCCTGGTCCACCGGAGCCGGCGGAATGTCCACCGGCTTGGAGCCGGAAGCCAGGATCACGTTCTCGGCCTCGACCACCTGGGTGGTGCCATCCAGCGCGGTGACTTCCACCTGCTTATTGGCCAGCAGCTTGCCATGGCCTTCCAGCAGGGTCACACCGTTGGCCTTGAACAGGGTGCTGACGCCACCGGTGAGGTTCTTCACGATGTTCGCCTTGCGTGCCACCATCGCCGGCACATCGATGCTCACACCCTTGGTTTCGATGCCATGGATGGCGAAGCCATCCTGCGCCTCGTGGTACTTCCAGGAGCTGTCCAGCAACGCCTTGGACGGAATGCAACCGACGTTCAGGCAGGTACCGCCGAGGGCGATCTTGCCCTCCTTGTCCTGGTACTTCTCGATGCAGGCGGTCTTCAGGCCGAGCTGAGCGGCCTTGATCGCGGCCACATAGCCGCCAGGGCCGGCACCGATGACTACCACGTCGAATTTCTGGGTCATAACTGATTCCTTCTCGAATAGACCGGACGACCCCTTGAGGGGGTCGCCGAGGGAGAAACTGGCTTTTAGATATCCAGCAGCAGACGAGCCGGGTCTTCCAGCAGGTCTTTCATGGTAACCAGGAAGGTCACGGCTTCCTTACCATCGATCAGGCGGTGGTCGTAGGACAACGCCAGGTACATCATCGGCAGGATCACCACCTGGCCGTTGACGGCCATCGGGCGCTCCTGGATCTTGTGCATACCGAGGATCGCGGTTTGCGGCGGGTTGACGATCGGCGTCGACAGCAGCGAACCGAACACGCCGCCGTTGGAAATGGTGAAGGTACCGCCGGTCATGTCCTCGATGGTCAGCTTGCCGTCTTTGGCCTTCTTGCCGAATGCACCGATGGTGCCTTCGATCTCGGCCAGGCTCATGTGCTCGGCATTGCGCAGCACCGGCACCACCAGGCCACGGTCGCTGGACACGGCGACACCGATATCCTGGTAACCGTGGTAGACGATGTCGCTACCGTCGATCGAGGCATTCACGCCCGGCTGGCGCTTCAGCGCCTCGGTGGCGGCCTTGACGAAGAACGACATGAAGCCCAGGCGCACGCCGTTGTGCTTCTTCTCGAACAGGTCCTTGTACTTGTTGCGCAAATCCATGATCGGCTTCATGTTGACTTCGTTGAAGGTCGTCAACATGGCCATGGAAGATTGCGCCTCGACCAGACGCTCGGCGACCTTGGCCCGCAGGCGGGTCATCGGCACGCGCTTCTCGACGCGCTCGCCGGCAGCGAAAATCGGCGCGGCAACAGCCGGGGCAGCCGGTTTGGCGACAGGCGCAGCGGCCGGTGCATTCTTCTTCGCTTCAACGGCGGCGACCACGTCTTCCTTGGTCACCCGCCCGCCCTTGCCGGTGCCGGCAATGCTGTTCGGGTCGATGCCGTTTTCTTCGGCCAGCTTGCGTGCGGCCGGCGAAAGGATCTGATCGTCAGCGGCAGCCTGGGCGGCGGCCTGGGCGGCAGGCGCGGCGGCTTGGGCAGCGACGGGTGCTGGGGCAGCGGCGCCGCCCTCGGTCAGTTTGCCCAGCAGTTCGCCGCTGAGCACGGTGTCGCCTTCGTTCTTGACGATTTCCGCGAGAACACCGTCGGCCTCGGCCAGGACTTCCATCACCACCTTGTCGGTTTCAATGTCGACGATCAGTTCGTCGCGCTTGACCGCATCCCCGGGCTTCTTGTGCCAAGTCGCAACGGTGCCGTCGGCAACCGATTCCGGGAAGGTAGGGGCTTTGATCTCGATAGCCATTCTGTGTGGTTCCTTAAATTCGGTTTCTTCTACGAGGCGGCCCCATCGGGCCGCGTCTTGCGCGAAGGCGTTAAACAGTAAAGGCGTCTTGCATCAGTTTCTCTTGCTGCTCGGCGTGCATCGATGCGTAACCGCAAGCTGGGGCAGCGGAGGCTTCACGGCCGGCGTACTCGAGGAACAGAGTCTTCTTGTGCGCAGTGGTGACGCGCCGCATGTGGTGCTGACTGCAATACCAAGCGCCCTGGTTCATCGGCTCTTCCTGACACCAGACGATGTGCTTGAGCTGCTTGTACGGCGCCAGAACCTCGGCCAGGTCGTCTTCCGGGAACGGATAGAGCTGCTCGATACGCACGATGGCGATATCTTCGCGGCCTTCGGCACGACGTTTCTCCAGCAGGTCGTAGTAGACCTTGCCGCTGCACAGGACCACCCGCTCGACCTTCTTCGGATCGAGTGCATCGACCTCCGGAATGACGGTCTGGAAGGAGCCTTCGGCCAAATCCTCCAAGGTCGAGATGGCCAATTTGTGGCGCAGCAGCGACTTCGGAGTCAATACGACCAACGGCTTGCGCAGCGGGCGGATTACTTGGCGACGCAGCAGGTGGTAGATCTGCGCCGGGGTGGTCGGCACGCAGACCTGCATGTTGTGCTCGGCGCACAGCTGCAGGTAACGCTCCAGCCGCGCCGAGGAGTGCTCGGGCCCCTGCCCTTCATAGCCGTGCGGCAGCAGCATGGTCAGACCGCAGAGACGGCCCCATTTGTGCTCGCCGCTGGAAATGAACTGGTCGAACACCACCTGGGCGCCGTTGGCGAAATCGCCGAACTGCGCCTCCCAGATCACCAACGCGTTGGGCGTGGTGGTCGAGTAGCCGTATTCGAAGGCCAGCACCGCCTCTTCCGAGAGCAGGGAGTCGTACAGGTCGAAGCGCGGCTGGCCGGCATACAGATTCTGCAGCGGCAGGTAGGGGGTTCCGTCCTTCTGGTTGTGCAGCGCCGCATGGCGGTGCGAGAAGGTGCCGCGGCCGACGTCCTGGCCGGTGATGCGGATCGGATGACCTTCGAACAACAGGGTGGCGTAGGCCATGGTCTCGGCGTAGCCCCAGTTGATCGCCAGCGCACCGGCGCCCATCTTGTTGCGGTCTTCGAGGATCTTCGCGACCTGACGCTGAACGACGAAGCCTTCGGGGATTTCCAGCAGCTTGTTCGACAGGTCCTGCAGGGTCTTCAGCTCGAAGCGCGTGTCGTGACGCGCAGTCCAGGCGTGGCCCAGGTAAGGACGCCAGTCGACGAACAGTTCCTTGTTCGGCTCCTTGACCAGGCTCTTGACCACGTGCTGGCCGTTATCCAGGGCGCTGCGGTAGTCGTCGATCTTCAACTGCACCCGCTCGTGATCATGGCTGCCGGACTGGGTCAGGGCCTCGGCATACAGCTCGCGGGTGGTGCGCTGCTTGGCGATCTGCTGGTACATCAGCGGCTGGGTGCCGCTCGGCTCGTCGGCCTCGTTGTGGCCGCGGCGGCGGTAGCAGACCAGGTCGATGACCACGTCACGCTTGTACTGCATGCGGTAATCGACGGCCAATTGGGTGACGAACAGAACGGCTTCCGGATCATCGCCATTCACATGGAAGATCGGCGCCTGGATCATCTTCGCCACGTCGGTGCAGTACTCGGTGGAGCGCGAGTCTTCCGCACGGCTGGTGGTGAAGCCGACCTGGTTGTTGATCACGATATGGATGGTGCCGCCAGTCTTGTAACCACGGGTCTGCGACATCTGGAAGGTTTCCATGACCACGCCCTGACCGGCGAACGCCGCATCGCCGTGGATGGAGATCGGCAACACCTTGTCGCCCGACGCGTCGATTCGACGGTCCTGACGCGCGCGTACCGAGCCCTCCACCACCGGAGAGACGATCTCCAGGTGCGACGGGTTGAACGCCAGCGCCAGATGGACTTCGCCACCCGAGGTCATGACGTTGGAGGAAAAACCCTGGTGGTATTTCACGTCACCCGAGCTCAAGCCCTCGACCTTCTTGCCTTCGAACTCGTCGAACAGGTCGCGCGGGTTCTTGCCGAAGGTGTTGACCAACACGTTGAGGCGACCGCGGTGGGCCATGCCGATGACGATTTCCTTGACACCGTACGAACCGGAACGCTGGATCACTTCATCGAGCAGCGGGATCAGGCTCTCGCCGCCCTCCAAGCCGAAGCGCTTGGTGCCGGGGTACTTGGTACCCAGGTACTTTTCCAGACCTTCGGCGGCGGTCAGGCGCTCCAGCAGATGGCTCTGCACATCGGCAGAAAACTGCGGACGCCCACGCACGCTCTCCAAGCGCTGCTGAAACCAGCTGCGCTGCTCGGAATCGACGATATGGGTGAACTCGGCGCCAATGGTGCGGCAATATGTCTGCTGCAACGCATCGCGAATTTCGCGCAAAGTAGCCTCTTCCTTGCCGATGAACAGACCACCGGTACGGAAGGTGGTGTCCAAATCGCCATCGGTCAGGCCGTATTGGTTGATCGCCAGATCGGCAGGAGCCGGACGCTGCCAGAGGCCCAGCGGATCGAGCTGGGCGGCCTGGTGGCCGCGCATGCGGAAGGCCTGGATCATGCGCAGGACTTCGACCTGCTTCTTTTCGTGTTCGCTGCTTACGCTGCCGGCGGAAACCGGTTGGGCGCGGCGCTGATTTTTCGCCAGTAACACGAAATGATCGCGAACCGTGGAATGCGATACATCGGTGGCGGCGCTGCCATCGGTCGGCAACTTCTGGAAGTAAGTGCGCCACTCTTCTGGCACAGCGTTGGGATCGTGCAGGTAAAGCTCATAGAGCTCTTCCACATAGGCAGCGTTACCACCGGATAGGTGGGCACTGTTCCACATGCGCTGCATCATGCTTTCTTGCATGCTTGGTCACCCTCGGTAAGGGGACACCACCGGCGAAGAACCCGCCTGGGCTTCCGAAGTCTGAAGCAGCGACTTCGGTAAAGCCACCACGGATCCCGCAGATAGTCCGGGCACCAGCCCGGATGCCCCTGCTGGTCGTCAAATTTTTCAAATAAGAACCGCGGCTTTGTGAGCTGCAGCTCTGGCTAAAACTACGGCGCCGGCGGCGCCGCAGGTGTCACAGGTACAGCAAGCGAATCAGGTACCGCTTTGCAGCAGCATGTTACGGACGTGGCCGATAGCCTTGGTCGGATTGAGACCCTTAGGGCAGACGTTCACGCAGTTCATGATGCCGCGGCAGCGAAACACGCTGAACGGATCGTCCAATGCGGCCAGACGCTCCTCGGTCTTGGTGTCGCGGCTGTCGGCCAGGAACCGATAGGCCTGCAACAGCGCAGCCGGACCGAGGAACTTGTCCGGGTTCCACCAGAACGACGGACAACTGGTCGAACAGCAGGCGCACAGGATGCACTCGTACAGACCGTCCAGCTTCTCGCGTTCTTCCGGCGACTGCAGGCGCTCGATGGCCGGCGCCGGCGTGTCGTTCTGCAGGAACGGTTGCACCTTCTCGTACTGCTTGTAGAAGATGCTCATATCGACGACCAAGTCACGAATGACCGGCAGCCCCGGCAACGGACGGATCACCAGCTTGCCGCCCCGCAGGCCCGCTGCGGACAGCGGGGTGATGCAGGCCAGACCATTCTTGCCGTTGATGTTCATGCCGTCGGAACCGCACACACCCTCGCGGCAGGAGCGACGGTAGGAGAAACCTTCATCCTGCTCCTTGATCAGCGCCAGTACGTCGAGGACCATGATGTCCTTGCCGTCGGTATTGACCTGGAACTCCTGCATGAACGGCGCTGCGTCCTGCTCCGGGTTGTAACGATAAACACTGACTTGCAACATATCGGTCACCCTTAATAAGTCCGAACCTTGGGTTCAAACGCCGGTACTGTCTTCGGCGCGAAGTTGACGGCACGCTTGGTCACGCGCTTCTCACCTGGGAAGTACAGGGAGTGGCACAGCCAGTTCTCGTCATCGCGATCTTCGAAGTCTTCACGGGCATGGGCGCCACGGGACTCTTTACGAACCTCGGCAGCCACCGCAGTCGCCTCGGCCACTTCGAGAAGGTTTTGCAGTTCCAGCGCTTCGATACGCGCAGTGTTGAACGCCTGGCTCTTGTCCGCGATCTTGACGGTCGCGATCCGCTCACGCAGGTCGGCCAGTTGCTTGATGCCCTTCTGCATGTATTCGCCGGTACGGAATACACCGAAGTAGTTCTGCATGCAGTTCTGCAGCTCTTTACGCAGCGGCGCGACATCTTCGCCGGTGGTGCGTTCGTTGACCCCAGCCAGACGCTTGAGCGACTGCTCGATGTCGGTCGCAGAGGCGCCACGATACTCGACGCCATCTTTCAGTGCCTTCTCCAGGTGAATGCCAGCCGCACGGCCGAACACCACCAGGTCGAGCAGCGAGTTGCCACCCAGGCGGTTGGCACCATGCACCGACACGCAGGCAACTTCGCCGACGGCGAACAGACCTTCGATGATGACGTCGTTGCCGTTGGCATCCTGGGTCATCGCCTGGCCATGGATGTTGGTGGCCACGCCGCCCATCATATAGTGGCAGGTCGGCACGACCGGAACCGGCGCGACGACCGGATCGACATGGGCGAAAGTCTTGGACAATTCGCAGATGCCCGGCAGGCGGCTGTGCAGCACCTCCTCGCCCAAGTGGTCGAGCTTCAGCATCACGTGATCGCCTTCCGGACCACAACCGTTACCGGCGATGATCTCCTTGACCATCGAGCGCGCGACCACATCGCGGCCAGCCAGGTCCTTGGCGTTCGGCGCGTAACGCTCCATGAAGCGCTCGCCGTGCTTGTTGATCAGGTAACCGCCCTCGCCGCGGCAACCTTCGGTCACCAGCACGCCAGCACCGGCGATACCGGTCGGGTGGAACTGCCACATTTCGATGTCTTGCACCGGCACGCCGGCGCGCAGGGCCATGCCCACGCCGTCACCGGTGTTGATCAGCGCGTTGGTGGTGGAGGCATAGATGCGCCCCGCGCCACCGGTGGCCAGAACCACGGCCTTGGAGCGGATATAGACGGTTTCGCCGGTTTCCAGGCAAATCGCGATGATGCCGACGATGGCGCCATCCTGGTTCTTCACCAGATCGACCGCGTACCACTCATTGAGGAACGAGGTGCCGGCTTTCAGGTTGGCCTGGTACAGGGTGTGCAGCAGCGCGTGACCGGTACGGTCGGCGGCGGCGCAGGTACGGGCAGCCTGAACAGTCGGATTATTCGGCCCCTTGGACTGACCGCCGAACGGACGCTGGTAGATGCGCCCCTGTTCGGTACGGGAGAATGGCAGACCCATGTGCTCCAGTTCGAATACGGCTTCCGGACCAACGGAACACATATATTCGATGGCGTCCTGGTCGCCGATGTAGTCGGACCCCTTGACGGTGTCGTACATGTGCCAGCGCCAATCGTCGTTCGGATCGGCCGAGGCGATGGCGCAGGTGATGCCGCCCTGGGCGGACACGGTGTGCGAACGGGTCGGGAAGACCTTGGTCACCACGGCGGTCTTGTGACCGCCCTGGGCCAGTTGCAGTGCGGCGCGCATGCCTGCACCACCGCCACCGACGATGATGGCGTCATAAGAAAGAGTACGAATGCTAGTCATGGATCAGATACCCCAAAGAATCTGCACGCCCCAGACGAAAAACGCGAACATGGCAATGCCACACGCGGCCTGGAAGAGAAAACGCACGGCAGTCGCCCACTTACCCAGCGCCATGGGCGTCAGGTAGTCGGTGGAAATCGTCCACATACCGACCCAGGCGTGCGCACCGAGCGCAACCAGGGCCAGCAGACTGAAGATACGCATCGGGTTATTGGAGAACAGACCATGCCACTCGACATAAGTCATGCCTGGATTGAACAGCACATAACCGAGCAGAAATAGCACGTAAGCCGCGAGAACGACCGCCGAAACACGTTGCGCCATCCAGTCATAGAGGCCCGAACGCGAGAGATTCGTGACGTTGGTTACCATATCCACACCCCCAGCAGCAGGATCACGATCGCCGAAACGACGAGAACGATTTGCGAGCCCAGCTTGCCGCCTTCCAGCGTCTCACCGATGCCCATGTCCATGATCAAGTGGCGTACACCGGCCACCAGGTGGTACAGCAAGGCGGACAGCAATCCCCAAATCACGAACTTGGCCAGCGGACTGGTCAGGCATTCTTTCACCTGGGCGAAGCCTTCCTCGGACGCCAGCGATTGGTCGAGCCCATACAGCAGCACGGCAATGCCGAGAAAGAGGATGACACCGGAGATACGGTGAAGAATGGACGTGTAAGCGGTGACTGGGAGTTTGATAGTCCTAAGGTCTAGGTTTACAGGTCGTTGGCTATTCACGGCTTTTTTATCACACTGAGAGCCCCTAACTATCAGGGCAAAGTTGTCGGGAAGTGCACTGGTCAGGTACCCATCACCCAAGGAGTGACAACCACCAGAATGCAGGGCCAAGGCCCCTGGCAGTCGGGCGCAGAGTATAGACAGTTAGGTTACTAATGACAACGCAAAGCCCCCTACCTAAATGCGGATTGCGCACCCTCTGCAAATGGCGTAAATAGCGCACTTTTTTCGCAAAAAACCCCTCTGAAACCCTTCTGCCGCCTGGGTTTTCGCAAATTGACTTTCGAATTTATCTCACTATAGTGGTGCGGGCCCTGCGTGGGGGGCTGTCTGATGATTTCAAGCATAACTAGGAGGCCACACATGGCTGACAAAAAAGCGCAGTTGATCATCGAGGGCGCAGCCCCCGTCGAGCTGCCCATTTTAACCGGCACCGTTGGTCCCGATGTGATTGACGTACGGGGCCTGACGGCCACGGGCCGTTTCACTTTTGATCCTGGCTTTATGTCCACCGCCTCGTGCGAGTCGAAGATCACCTATATCGACGGTGACAAGGGCGTTCTGCTGCACCGCGGCTACCCCATCGAGCAACTGGCCGAACAATCGGACTACCTGGAAACCTGCTACCTGCTGCTCAACGGCGAACTGCCGAGCGCAGAGGAGAAGGCCAAGTTCGTCAGCACCATCAAGAACCACACCATGGTGCACGAGCAGCTGAAAAGCTTCTTCAACGGCTTCCGCCGCGATGCCCACCCGATGGCCATCATGTGCGGCGTGGTCGGCGCCCTTTCCGCCTTCTACCACGACTCCCTGGACATCAAGAACCCGCATCATCGCGAAGTGTCGGCCATGCGCCTGATCGCCAAGATGCCGACCATCGCCGCCATGACCTACAAATACTCCATGGGTCAGCCGATGATGTACCCGCGTAACGACCTGAACTACGCGGAAAACTTCCTGCACATGATGTTCAACACGCCGTGCGAGATCAAACCGATCAACCCGGTGCTGGCCAAGGCGATGGACAAGATCTTCATCCTCCATGCCGACCATGAGCAGAACGCCTCGACCTCCACCGTACGCCTGGCCGGCTCCTCCGGCGCCAACCCGTTCGCCTGTATCGCAGCCGGCATCGCCGCACTGTGGGGGCCGGCACACGGCGGCGCCAACGAGGCCGTACTGAGCATGCTGGACGAGATCGGCGATGTGTCGAACATCGAGAAATTCGTCGCCAAGGCCAAGGATAAGGACGATCCGTTCAAGCTGATGGGCTTCGGCCATCGCGTGTACAAGAACTTCGATCCGCGCGCCAAGGTGATGAAGCAGACCTGCGACGAAGTGCTGGCCGAACTGGGCATCAACGACCCGCAGCTGGAACTGGCGATGAAGCTGGAAGAGATCGCCCGTAACGATCCTTACTTCAAAGAGCGCAATCTGTACCCGAACGTCGACTTCTACTCGGGGATCATCCTCAAGGCGATCGGCATTCCGACCAGCATGTTCACCGTGATCTTCGCCCTGGCACGCACCGTCGGCTGGATCTCGCACTGGAAGGAAATGCTCTCCAGCCCGTACAAGATTGGCCGTCCGCGCCAGCTGTACACCGGCTACCCGCAGCGCGACTTGCCGAAATAAGCGCAGGCATCATCGTAGCGATAAAAAAGGCTGCCACTGGCAGCCTTTTTTACGCCCCGAGAAAACCACCTCAAGGTTTTTCGACAATCCGGCGCAACGCGAATAGCGTGTTATAGGGTGCATCCACGACGAAGCTGTTGGCCAGCCAGGACGGCACGCTGCCGCCCGGCTCGCTGTGCACCTGATAGATCACCTCGACCTCGCCCCCCATCGGGATCAGGGTCCAGTGCCCTTCGACCCGGCTCACCCGCACGAAACCCGTCTGCTCCGGCAGGTAGTCGGGAACCCCATGCAGAATCCGCGTGACACGACCATCGGCGCTTCGCCGCGTGGTCACTTGCAACACCGCATCGCGCGGCCTTACCGGCCAGGGGGTAGCGAACCGGGTATAGATCCAGCTTTGCCCATCCTCATGCCTGAGCAACCGCTGCGCGCGACATGCATGGATCCAGACGCAGGAGCCGCTGACATCCTCCTGCAAGGCCAACAAGGTCGACATGTTCGTCTTGAGCCGGGTGACGCCCCGATAGGCCTGGTACTTCGAGCCCGGCACCGAACTGAGAAAGACCTGGATGCCCGCCTCGTCCTTGACCAGGCGCCACTCTTCGGCCTGCACGGCAGCAAACGCCAGCAGCGCGCTGCCGCCTAACAACCAGTGTGCGAACAGTCTCACCGCCCCTCCCCGGCCCGCGACCGGCCAATGCTCGCACCTCACCTCACCAATCCGGTGCTGCGCTCCAGCCAGTCGAGCAAGCGGATGGCCTCTTCACGAGTCGAGCCGCACACATCGGCTTCCGCCAGGAACGCCGAGCACACCGCTGGCCGCTCCGGCTTGCCGAAAAGACCGCAATGGTTGTCGTCGGACAGCTGCACGCAGCGCACGCCGGCGGCCTTGCCGTGCGGCATGCCGGGAATGGGAGAACTGATGGAAGGCGCGATACAGCAGGCGCCACAGCCTGCGCGGCAGTTCATGGCGGTAGACCCTCGAGCTGGTCGGGATAACGGGACAGTCCGGCGATTTTACCCGGGCCGGTACCGACTTGGCACGCCTGCAAGAACAAGCCGGCAGGCCGTTGCGGCGGACGCCCGGCGCGGCAACAGCCCATAGGCCATCGGTCGAGCCGCGGCGCAAACCGAGTCAGGGCTTGTTCGGCGCCTGCAAGCGGGCGATCAGGCTGGAGGTATCCCATCGTCCGCCCCCCATGGCCTGCACGTCGGCATAGAACTGATCGACCAGCGCGGTAACCGGCAATTGCGCACCATTGCGCCGTGCCTCGTCGAGCAGGATCGACAGATCCTTGCGCATCCAGTCGACGGCGAAGCCGAAATCGAACTCGCCGGCCAGCATCGCCTTGTGGCGATTTTCCAGCTGCCAGGACTGCGCCGCGCCCTTGCTGATCACCTCCATCGCCAAGTGCCCGTCGAGGCCCGCGCACTGGGCGAAATGCAAGGCTTCGGACAAGCCCTGGACCAAGCCGCCGATGCAGATCTGGTTGACCATCTTGGTCAGTTGGCCGCTGCCCGCCGGGCCCATCAGCTTGACCATCCGCGCGTAGCTGTCGATCACCGGCGCGGCACGGTCGTAGAAGGCCTGTTGACCGCCGACCATCACCGTCAATTCGCCATTTTGCGCCCCCGCCTGGCCGCCGGACACCGGCGCATCGAGAAAGCCGAGTTCGCGCTCGGCCGCGAGCACGGCCAGATCGCGGGCGACATTCGCCGACGCGGTGGTGTGATCGACCAGCACCGCGCCCGCCGCCATGCCGGCGAAGGCCCCGTCGGCACCCAACACTACGCCGCGCAGATCATCGTCGTTGCCGACGCAGACCATCACCAGCTCGACGCCCTGGGACGCCTCGCGCGGGGTCGGCGCGCTGCTGCCGGCAAATTCCGCGAGCCACTGCGCGGCCTTGGCCGCCGTGCGGTTGTACACGCATACCTGATGCCCGGCGCGGGCCAAATGCCCCGCCATCGGATAACCCATCACGCCCAGCCCGATAAAGGCCACCTTCGCCATAGCACACCTCCGCAATCAGCAGCGTCCAGCCTAACGGGCATGCCGCGAATCATCAAATACACCCGCTTCCCTCATCCGGCGCTTCGCGCCACCTCCTCCCGAAGGGAGAAGGGCATTGGGGATGGCGTCACTGCGCGACTTTCGCGTTAACACCGGGTTTGCCGAGCCGGGAAAGCCCTTGCATACTGCCCTGAGCACAAGGGAGGACCTATGGGACATTGGTTGGTAGTCGACCTGGAAGCCACCACCGAAGAAGGCGGCTGGCCACTGGAAGAGATGGAGATCATCGAGATCGGCGCCAGCCTGGTCGACGCCGACGGCCATGAACTGGATCACTTCGAGCGTTTCGTGCGGCCACAGCGGCGACCGTACCTGACCGGTTTTTGCCGTGAACTCACGCACATCAGCCAGGCCGATGTCGATGCGGCGGCGCCGCTGACCAGTGTCTGGCCGCAGTTCGAACGCTGGCTGCTCACCCATCGGCCGCGCCTGGTCGGCTGGGCCAGCTGGGGCGAATACGATCGGCGCCAGTTCGAGCAGGACTGGCAGCAGTATCAGTTGGCCAGTTGCCTGAGCCAGATCCCGCACCTCAATCTCAAGCGGCGTTTCGCCGAGGCCCGCCACTTGCCGCGCTCGATCGGCCTCAACGCGGCCCTGCAACTGGCCGGTTTGCAGTTCAGTGGCCAACAGCACCGTGCCCTGGTCGATGCGCGCAATACCGCACGCCTGCTGCCGCTGGTGCTGCCGCTATAAAGCCATGCAAAGCGGATGACGCACCGAAAAGGCTTGGGCATACTGGCGGCCTTTTTTATTGGCCTGCCATCCATGGCGGCCACCCTACGGGCCGTCGCTGCGCGACGTTAAAAATGGCTCCCGGCAATTTTTTCACCCCTTGCGAGGAATTGCAGATGTTCAAGGTCAATGAATACTTCGACGGTACCGTCAAATCCATCGCCTTCGCCATGGCCGAAGGCCCGGCCACCCTCGGCGTGATGGCGCCTGGCGAATACGAGTTCGGCACCAGCCAGCTGGAAGTGATGCACGTCGTCGCCGGCGCCTTGACCGTCAAGCTGCCGGGCAGCGAGACCTGGGAAACCTTCAGCGCCGGCAGCCAGTTCAGCGTACCGGCCAACAGCAAGTTCCAACTGAAAGTCGCAGTCGACACCGCCTATCTCTGCGAATACCGCTGAGTTCACCGGCAACTGAGAAAACCGGCCTCAGTGGCCGGTTTTTTTATTGTCGATTGCATGGACCGGACCTCTACTGGATACCCCGCATGCCTCGCTCGATCCCCGCCACCGCGGTACTT
The DNA here is from genome assembly GCF_900100495.1 of Pseudomonas benzenivorans. Lineage (GTDB taxonomy): Bacteria > Pseudomonadota > Gammaproteobacteria > Pseudomonadales > Pseudomonadaceae > Aquipseudomonas > Aquipseudomonas benzenivorans. The sequence continues at coordinate 32,213 of NZ_FNCT01000001.1, read as the reverse complement.
CTGCCGATCGTCCTGCTGCTGGTGGCGATGCTCTCCATCCAGAGTGGCGCCGCCCTGGCCAAGAGCCTGTTCCCGCTGGTCGGCGCCGAAGGCACCACTGCATTGCGCCTGGGCCTGGCCGCGCTGATCCTCTGCGTGCTCATGCGCCCCTGGCAGGCACGGTTGAGCCTGAAGTCCTGCCGTTCGCTGCTGGCCTACGGCCTTGCACTGGGCAGCATGAACCTGCTGTTCTACATGTCGCTGAAGAGCATCCCGCTGGGCGTCGCCGTGGCGCTGGAGTTCACCGGCCCGCTGGCCCTGGCGCTGTTCTCGTCGCGCCGCCTGCTCGATTTCGTATGGGTTGCCCTGGCGGTATTCGGCCTCTGGTTGCTGCTGCCGAGCCAGCACGGCGAGGCCCGCCTCGACCCCCTGGGCATCTCCCTGGCCCTGGGAGCTGGGGCATGTTGGGCGCTGTACATCGTTTTCGGACAAAAGGCCGGTGCCGAACACGGTACGCACACCGTAGCGCTGGGTACCCTGATCGCCGCCTTGATGGTATTCCCGATCGGCCTATGGCAGACCGGCAGCGAGCTGTTCGCCTCCGAACTGTTACCCGTGGCGATAGGCGTCGCCGTGCTGTCCTCGGCCCTGCCCTACAGCCTGGAAATGATCGCCCTGACGCGCCTTCCCGCGCGTATATTCAGCATTCTGATGAGCATGGAACCGGCGATTGCCGCCCTCTCCGGCCTGCTGTTCCTCGGCGAACGACTGGCCTGGAACCAGTGGCTGGCCATCGGCGCCATCATCCTGGCCTCGGCGGGCGCGGCGGCCACCATCAGACCACAAGCCAAGCTCGGCTAGCGCTGCCTGCAGCTCGGCCACGCAGGCAGCCAAGCGGCATGGCTCGGAAAGTCCGACAGCCTCGCTAGGATTTGACGTTCCCGTCGCATCAGCTTAGCTGTACCTAAGGGCAACCCGGCGGGAAAGCGGGTTCCCCTGCCCCCTGCGAAGGCACCAGCGAGCCGGACATGTGGAGAACAGTATGTGGCGAATCCTGGTAGTCGAAGACTCCCCCACCAATATGCTGCTGGCGGCCGAAATTCTCAGGTTTGCCGGACATATCGCCCTCGAGGCGACGACCGCGAGCGAAGGCCTGGCAATCGCGCGCAACGAGCAACCGGATGTCATCTTGATGGATATCCACTTGCCGGACATGGACGGCATCGCCGCGACGGCGATCCTGAAGGCCGACCCGGCAACCTGCGCCATCCCGATCATCGCCCTCACCGCCTCGATCCGCACCGGCGAAGGGAAATCCATGCTGGAGGCCGGCTTCGACGGATGCCTTAGCAAGCCGATCAGCTACAGGGACTTCCTTGCCGAAGTGGAAAGCGTGGCCAACCGGCACCAGGGCCGGCAGCCCGGTCAGGGCTAGCGAGCCGCTTTCGTCCTCCACCGGCCCCGGTTTGCCGATGACGACTATTCCGGACGCCCGGGTTGTTCCGCGGCAAGCACGGTCTCGATCAGCTGCAACAGGGCCTTATAGCTGAAGGGCTTGGTGATGAAGTCATCGAAATCGGCAGTTTCGATGAGTGAGATCTCGGTGACCAGCGCATGCGCCGACATGCCGACCAGCTTGATCGCCTGGGTCGCCGGCGAACTCTTCAGGCGCCGCGCCGCCGTCACGCCATCCATCCCGGGCAGGTTGATGTCCAACAGGATAAGCGCGGGCTTGAGCATCTCGAGCACGCTCATGCCTTCTTCGGCGGAGCCCACCGTCGCGCAGAGGTAGCCGCTGCACTCCAGCACATCGCGGATCAAGGTCTGGGTGGCGATGTCATCCTCGACGACGAGGATCTGTACCGGCCGCTCGGTCATCGGCTACCCTGCCTCGGTGTGGCCGCCGATGCGCCGGCAGGGCAAATACAGGGTAAAGCGGCTGCCGACACCGACTTCGCTCTCGACCTCGACCCGCCCACCGTGCAGGGCCGCCAGGCGACTGACCAGGGCAAGCCCCAGGCCGGTTCCTTCGACATTGCGCTTCTTCATCGGCGAGGTGGCCTGTTCGAATGGCAGGAATATCCGCGTCAGGTCCTCCGCAGAGATGCCGCACCCCTCATCCGCCACGCTCAGCATGGCCTCGTCGTTGGCCACGAGCGCAGCGCTCAGTGTCACGCCCTTGCCGGACTCGGTGAACTTGAGTGCATTGCTGAGCAGGTTGATCAGCATCTGTTTGACCCGTAGCGGATCCCACTCCACTTGGCCCAAGCGCTCATCGACCTGGCACACCAGCCTTATGCCGCGGCGTTGCGCCTTCTCCTTCATCAAGCCCACAACGGCTTCGATCAGGGCTGGAACATCGCTGCGCTGCAGATCCAACTCCAGTTTGCCGGCCTCGATTTTGGAAAGGTCAAGCAGATCATTGATGATCAGCAGCAGATAGGAGCCACTGTTGTAGATCTCTCGACAATACTGCTTCTGCTTGTCATTCAATGGCCCAAGCATTTCATCCAGCAGCACCTCGGAAAAGCCGAGAACGGCATTCAATGGCGTGCGAAGTTCATGGGACATGGAGGACAGGAAGTTGTCCTTATACTGGTTGCCGACCTCCAGCTTGCGATTCTGCTCTTCCAGGCGAGCCCGGCTGGTTTTCACTTCGTCATCGAGGCGCTTGTGCGCCAGATGGTGCTGCAAGCGCGCCAGCAACACCGGAAAGTCGACGGGCTTCTCGATGTAGTCGTTGGCGCCAGCGGCAAATGCAGAGACCACATCCTCCCCCTGGTTTCTAGCCGTCACCATCAACACCGGCAGGCTGATGGAGTCATGCCGCCGACGCAAAGTCCGCAGCACTTCCAGGCCATCCATCTCCGGCATCATCATGTCCAGCAGCATGATGTCCGGCGCGTCCTGCTCGATCACCTGCAGCGCTTGCTTACCCCCTAACGCCTGGGTACAGCGATAGCCCTGGCGACTCAGCCGCTTCGACAGCAGATCACAGTTGGCGGGATTGTCGTCGACGATCAGAATCGCCGCGCCCTTACTCTGAGTTGTCATAGGCTTCACCCAGATGGTTGTGAATCTTGCCCAACAACTGCGGGAAATTGATGGGCTTGGTTTCATAATCGTCGCACCCTGCAGTCAGGGCCTTTTGCTGATCTTCGAGCAGGGCGTGGGCGGTCAGGGCAATGACCGGGATGTGGCGCAAGGGCCCGCTCTTGATGATGCGCGTCGCCTGATAACCGTCCATTTCCGGCAAACTCAAATCCATCAGGATCAGCGCCGGTTTCAACTTCTCCAGCATCTCCAGGGCCTGCACGCCATTGATGGCCCAGGCGGTTTCGAAGCCTTTGCGATTGAGCCGACGGATCAACATGTCGGCGTTCATTTCGTTGTCTTCAACGACCAGTAGTAGTGCCACGGTTCAGCTCCCGGAGCGTTTGCGCGCATCCCGCTGATTGCCCAGGATGGTCTCGATGTTGCCGATCAGCTCCTGCCTGCTGTATTCGCCCTTCTTGATGATGACCTGCGTGTGCTGCAACAGCAGGCTGCGCTCTTTGTTCGAGAGGTCGTGGGCGGAGATGACGATGATCGGGATCTTGGCGAACTCCGGATGTTTACGGACTTCGTCGATAAACTCGAAACCGTTCATTACCGGCATGATGAGATCGAGCAGGATAATCATGGTTCCCTGCTCCACCTGCAGGATATCCAAGCCTTCGCGGCCGTTCTCCGCCTTGATCAACTGATAGTCCATATCGGCCAAATAGGCGTCGACCAGCTCCAGGGTATGCCGATCGTCATCGATCAGCAGGATCTTGTTGCTGGAAGACCGCCGGTAGTTCTTCAGGGTCGTCAACAACTTGCTCTTGCTGATCGGTTTCACCAGATAATCATCGGCCCCCAGTGCATACCCCTTCTCCTTGTCGGCGACTATCGTATAGAGCACCACGGGGATGGACATGGTCTTGGCTTCGGACTTCAGTTTTTGCAAAACCTGCCAGCCGTCCATTTCCGGCATGAGGATGTCCAGGACGATCACATCGAAGTTCTCTTCGAAGGCTTTCTTCAGGCCTTCCTTGCCGGACATGGCCGAATGGATCATGTAGCCGTGGCGGGACAGCTGGTACTGCAGGATGTTGTGCACCGCCTCGTCGTCGTCAATCAACAGCAACTGGGTTTGCTCCAGTGGCTCGTCGAGTTCCCTCGACGCGGCTCGCTCATGGCCAGTCGCCTCCCGCTCGGCGAACAGTTCGCCGATGCCTTCCATCTGCACGGGAAACTTCACTGTAAAGGTCGAGCCTTTGCCCACTTCGCTCGCCACCACGATTTCGCCGCCGAGCATCTTCGCGTAGGAACGGCTGATCGCCAGGCCCAGACCAGTCCCGCCATATTTGCGGGTGGTCGAGGCGTCGGCCTGGCTGAAGGGCTTGAACAGCACCTCGAGGTTCTCCTGGCTGATGCCGATGCCGCTGTCGTGTACGCTGAACTCGACCTGCTCACCGTGCACGTCGTGTATGCGGGCGCAGGTCAGGTCCACCTGCCCCTGATGGGTGAACTTCACTGCGTTGCTGAGCAGGTTGAACAGGATCTGCCGGATCTTCGTCACATCGCTGTAGATGATGCCGATCTCGCCCTCGACGTTGATACGCAAGCGATTGCCGCGGGACTCGGCCAGGGGCGCAATGGTACCGATCACGTCCTGGATCAGTTCATCGGCATTGAAGGCCTCGATGCTCAGATCCATCTTGCCGGCTTCGATCTTGGAGAGATCGAGGATGTCGTTGATCAGGCTCAACAGGTGCTTGCCCGCCGAGCGGATCTTGTCGACGTCGCCGGCGAGCTCGACCCTGTCCAGCTCCTCATCGGTCATCACGTCCTGCAGCATTTCGCTGTAGCCGATGATCGCGTTCAACGGCGTGCGCAGTTCGTGACTCATGTTGGCGAGGAACTGGCTCTTGGCCTGGTTGGCGGCCTCGGCGCGGTTGCGCATGGCGATAAGGTCTCGTTCGACTTCCTTGCGCTCGCGGATTTCGGTTTCCAGGATTTCGTTCCAGGAGCGAATGGACTCCTGCTTGGCCAGTTCCGCCAGCATGGTATTGAGGCTGTCGACCAGCGTGCCGACCTCGTCGTCGTTGTGCTTGACCGCCCGGGCATTGAAGTCCTTGGCCCGCGAAACCTGGGTCGCCCAGGTCGACAGGGCGCTGAGCGGCCGGGTGATATGCATGTTGAGCCAATAGGAGACGATGCCGGTCAGCACCAGCAACCCGGCAAACAGGCCCGAGAAGACCTTGTACAGGTTGCCTTTGACTTCCTCCCACTCTTGCAGATCCGACTGCAGATACAAACGCCCCTTGACGTCCTTGGCCACGACAATGGGTACCGAGACGTAATAATGATCCTCGTGGAGCCAGACGCCGTCACCCGGCCGCAACCTATCGACACCCTCCGAGGTAATCCCAGGCGGATAAGCCGCAAACACCTTTCCATCTTTGAGAATCATCGCCATGCGGATATGCGGGTTGCCCTTTGATGCTTCGAGAATATTGGCTGCCGACCCGGCGTCGTCGAACGTGACGGCGGCACGGCTATTGTCGGCCAGTACTTCCCCGAGCATCTGCAGATCGCGCTGGGCCTTCTGATGAAAGTAAGTGTTGGCGAACCAGGTCAACGACACCGCGCATATCAACAACACCAACAGGGCATAGCCGACAATGCTCGACTGCAACTTCAGGCGTAACGAGGTCCTGCGCCACCAGGGATGTGTGTCAGCGGACAATCGCGCCATATTATTTGACCCCTAGTTGCACAAGTTGGGCATCGATCTTGAAGGCGGTCTTGTTGAGCAATTCTTCATTGATGCGGAAGCGGATCATGTCGTTCTGCTCGAACAGTTCGATCAGCCCGCCATGGCGGATAAACGGCGCAAACTCGCCAATGGTCAAGACTCGCGTTTCATTGACCTTGGCCATGATCGAGTCCACGCCTTGGCGTTCCGAGTCGACCAGATAGAGCACGTTGCAGCCATCCAGCGCCGCACTCGAGGAAAAGCGCCCCAGGCGCATGACCTTCAACTGGCCCTGAGGCGTCGTGGCACCGTCTATCTCGTCCAGCGCCGGGCCGAAACGGTCTTCCCCGAGAATGCAGACATTCAGCGTGCCGGCCCCTTGCAGGACATCCGTAGGGAAATGCACGAACTGCAGGAAGTTATAGATATACGAGGCCTTGATCTGATAGGCGACATCCGCCGCCTGGGCCCGCGCCGCCGGAGCGGCGACCAGCGCGACGCCCAGGGCCAGCCATCTAGGCCAGGACAGGTGTCGCTGCGCGCATGCCCCCATGGCTTCAAAACTCCTGGGTCAGGTAGAGAGCCAGGTCCGGCTCGACCGCGGTCACGCCCGTTCCCCATTGGAAACGTTCGGAATGCCCCAGGTGGCGGCCTACTAGCTGCACACGGGTCTTCTGCAGCGGGCGCCAAAGCAGGCTGATATCGCCCGCCCAGTAGCTGGGGACATCCTGTCCGGGCAACGCGTCGACGTAGCGCAGGTAGGTATTGAGCTGCCAGCGCGGGTTGATGTCCCAGAGCGAGATCAACTGCAACATGTCGTGCGGCATGCTGCCCTCGACCGTGTCGGACGTGGCGCCGGCCTGACTGCCAGGAGAAACCGACAGATCCATCTCGGCATGGCTGTAGTTCAGACGCAGCAGCCAGTTGCTGCGGGCCTGGTAACTCAGGGAGGTCTCTATGCCTTTGACATCGCCTTGCATCTGGTTGGCGAAGGTCGGCCGCTCGCTGGTGAAGAGATCCTCGTACTCGGCCCAGTAGCTGGCGATATCCAGGTGCCACTGTTCGCGCCACTGCTGGCGCCAGCCCAGTTCGTAAACGTTTGCCCGCTCAGGCTTCAGTTGGTCGCCCAGGGGCCGGCCGGCAAACGCCAGATCGTGCTCCAGCCGCGACGGCGTCCTCACCGCGCGCGACCAGGCGGCCCAGACCAGCGCCTCGTCGAACGAATAGGAGGTGCGCACGCTGGGCTGCCATTCCTCGTTGGAGTAGTCGTTGCGCTCGTACTTGGTGCCCAGGATCAGGTGCAGGCGGTCCTCGAGGAAGGCGATGTCATCCTGAATGAAGGCACTTTTCAGCTCTTCGTTACGCTGCTCCGGAAGCAACTCGGCCGGCACGAGGGGACTGATATCGATATTGTCGGAGCCGCGCCGGTAACCGATTCCACCGACCACTTCATGATTCGCCCAGCGCTGCAGCATCTGGTAGTCGAAACTCCACAGGTGGCGCTTGTCGATCAGCCCTTCGATTTCAAGGGTGGTGTCGTCGTAGTAGAGCTGCAGCTCATGGGTACGCTCGGCCGTCGGCGAGTAGGACCAATCCAGCTTGAGGTTGCCGCCGTCGTGTTCCTGCCCGGCGCTGCCCAACCCGTGATAGTGGGGACCGAGGTCGCCCTGGTAGAGGTCCCCCTGCAGGGTCAGGTGGCCCTGCTCCAGCGACTGCCGGTCGAGGCGAAAACCGGTCTGGCGCATGCGCGCACCGTCATCCTCGAGGGCGCCAATGACCGAGGGGCTGGCGCTGGCGGAACCGCGGACGCTGCCGCCATCGTCGCGCTCGGTGAACTTGCCGTAGACCCGGGCCGTGGTCTGCCCGTCGATCCGCCAGCCGTAACGGGCCTGGGTCAGGCTGCGCTCCTCCAGGCCGGCGCCGAGGGTGACGAAACCGCCCTGGGTGTCCTTGCTGTCCTTGGTGATGATGTTGATCACCCCGTTCACCGCATTCGCCCCCCAGGTGGTACCGCCGGGGCCGCGGATCACCTCGATGCGCTCGACATCCTCCAGCACCACATCCTTCTCCTCCCAGAGCACGCCGGAGAAGAAGGGGCTATAGATGCTGCGGCCGTCGATCATCACCAGCAGCTTGTTGGCGCTACGGCCGTTGAAGCCGCGGATGCTGATGGCCCATTTGTTGGCCTCCTGGCGCACCACCTCGACCCCCGGCACATAGCGCAGCGCCTCGGCGATATGGGTGACACCCATGCGCTTGATTTCATCGTTGGTGAGCACATAGACCGCGGCGGGTGCCTTGTCCAAGGGCTCCGACTTGCGCGACAGGGAGGTGATGTTCAGGTTCATCAGCTCGGCCAGGCTGGTGCCCTTGATGTCGATTGCCAGCTGCGAATGCTCGGTGGCGGCCAGACAACTCAAACTCGTGCAGAACATCCCTATTAGCAGCGGTCTCATCGTCATAAGTCCCTGAGCGCCAACGCGCCTTGCCGCAGAACGAGAATTCCAACCCCACTAGGACGCTAGCTCGGCTTTAGCGGTCCGGCAAGGCAACTGCCAGAGGGAGCGCTGGCTTGGCTGACGGCCGACGACGCTCGGGACGCCGGCCGACACCCATGGATACTCCCCCTCCTAGAATCGCCAGGTGACCTTGCCGAACACGCTGCGCTCGACTTGGTTGCCCGGCGCCTGGCCGAACTCGCCATGGCCGGCGTCGGTGAGATTCTGCCCCGTTATGGAAAATGCCAGGTCGTCCCTCGGGCTCCAGGCGAGGCTGAGGTCCAGCGCCGTGTAGCTGGGAATGCCCAGGTTCGGCAGATGGTCCACGTAGCGCAGGCCGGTGTAGAGGCTCAGGTCGTGAGGCAAGTCGACGAACGAATAGAGCGAGAGCTGGTGTTCCGGGCTGTTGCCCTCGGCGTTCTGCGCGGAGACATCCAGGCTGTCGGGCTTGTTATGCAGCTGGAGGTCGACGTAGGCGCACTGCAGCTGCAGCCGCCAGGCTGAAGTGGGCCGCCAGTTGGCAACCAGCGTGCCGCCATAGGATTCGCCCGTCATGCCATTGTCCTGGGTGTTGGGCAGGACTATGTAGAACGTCGGCGGGTCGATGACGACGATGGGGGTGCCCGGCTCCTGGGTCAGCAGCTTGTCGTAGTCGTTGTAAAACGGCGACAGGTCGAAGGAAAGGTCATCGCGCAGCTGCAGCCGATAGCCCGCCTCGTAGGCCAGCAGCTCCTCGAACTCGATGTCGCGATCGCCGTTGACGTTGATGTACAGGGGAAACGGCAGCCCGGGTACCGGGGCGGTCAGGCGCAGGTCGCTATTCAGCCGCGCCGGGATGCGCACGGCCCGCGACACGGCGGCCCACAGCGTCTGCCGCTCGCTGGCAAGCCAGGTCAGGCGGGCGTTGGGTTGGTATTCGAAACCGGTGTAGTCGTTGTGCTCGAACTTGGAACCCAGGGTGAGGAACAGCTTTTCGTCCCACAGGTCGATCTTGTCCTGGAGAAAGGCGCTGAAGGTCTGGTCCTTGCGGCTTTCCGGGGTGAAGGTGGCGAACAGGGTGTTGTCGAGCTCGTCGCGGGTCAGCCGGTAGCCGGCGCCCCAGAGGATGTCATGGCGCGCGCCCGACTTGAAATGGTGCTGAAAATCGATATCCAGGGTATCGCGCGTTTCGTTGTAGGTGCCCGGAATATCCCGCTGGGTATGGTCGTAATACGCCTGCAGTTGCACATCGGACGTCTCGCTCAGTTGCCGCTGCCAACACCCGAGCAGGTTAGCGCCGGCGACATCCGTCTGGTCCCTGAAGTTGGCGCCGGGAAGGGTGCCCAGGGTGAAGTCGTCGCGAAACAGGCCGTCTTCCTCGCCGCTGTAGAGGTCGCCCTGGAAGGTGAACAAATCCTCGGCGCTGGGCTCCCAGTCCAGACGGAAGCCGCCTTGGCTCATCTGCCACTCATCGATCGCGTGACCACCGTCGGCGCGCCTGGAGGCATCGCGCTTGAACGACTTCAGGTAGCCGCGCAGCGCCGCATCCTCGCCGAGCTTGCCGCCGTAGCGGAAACCGGCAAAGCCCTGCTCCTCGTTGCCGCCGCCGATCTCGAGGAAGCCGCCCTGGGTCTCTTGCGCGGAGCGGGTGATGATGTTGATCACGCCGTTGACCGCATTGGCCCCCCACAGGGTTCCCCCCCGGCCCGGAGATCACCTCGATCCTGTCCACGTCTTCCAGCAAGGTGTCCTGCACGTCCCAGAACACCCCGGCAAACAGCGGCGAATAGACGCTGCGTCCGTCGATCAGGACCAGCAGCTTGTTGCTGATATCGCTGTTGAAACCGCGAATCGAAATGGCCCAGGAGTGCGCGCCTTCGCGGGCGACATGCACCCCCGGCGCCAGGCGCAGGGCCTCGGGAATACTGGTCACGCCGGAGCGGCGGATATCCTCATGGCTGATGACGAACACCGCTGCGGGCGCATCCGACAGCTTCTCTTCGGTTTTGGAGACGGAGGTGATTTTCATGTTCATCAGCTCGATCAAGCTCGTGCCCTTGATGTCGATACTGGGCTTGAAGGCATGAACCTCGCCTGCCGCACCCGCGCAGCCGAACACCACCACCTGTGCGATCCAGCGCTTGATCATGGTCAGTCCCTTACCTGTCCGTTCCCTGCCCGACGCAGGCCATGGCGTCGCTCTCGGTCGGCCTAGCACGCGCCCCGCTCGGCGCTGCGGCTAGCGCTTGCACGATGCGAGGCTGAGGTCGGGCCAGGCATGCAATGCCGCGGCAATTGCCGCGCAGTGGCGCAGCGAAGCTTGTCGTGGTGAAGGAAAGACCATGGCGGGCGCCTTGCCAAGACGCGGCCCGCCTCGGGCCACCAGCGAACGGCGCAGCGGCGCCGTGGGCTTAGACCGTTTCGCTATTCGCGGTATCGAACTGCAGCTCGGCCAGGCGCGCATACAGCGGGTTGCTGGCGATCAGCTCGTGATGCCGGCCGATGGCCGCCAGCTTGCCGTGCTCGATCACCGCGATGCGGTCGGCGCTCTTCACCGTGGCCAGGCGGTGGGCAATGACCAGGGTGGTGCGTCCGGCCATCAGCCGCGGCAGAGCCTGCTGGATCAGGTGCTCGCTCTCCGCGTCGAGGGCGCTGGTGGCTTCGTCGAGCAGTAGGATCGGCGCATCGACCAGCAGCGCACGGGCGATGGCCAGGCGCTGGCGCTGGCCGCCGGAGAGGCCCAGGCCGGCGTCGCCGAGGTGGGTCTGGTAGCCGTCCGGCAGCCTCATGATGAACTCATGGGCATGTGCGGCGCGCGCCGCGGCCTCGACCTCGGCGTGGCTGGCGGCGGTCTTGCCGTAGCGGATATTGTCCTCAACCGTGCCGAAGAACAGCGCCGGGTTCTGCGATACCAGGGCGAAGCAGCGGCGCAGAGCGTGCGGATCGAGGCGCTCGATGACCTGGCCGTCGATGAGGATGCACCCCTCCTGGGGATCGAAGAAACGCAGCAGCAGATCGAACAGGGTCGACTTGCCCGCCCCGGACGGCCCGACCAGGGCCAGGGTCTCGCCGGGCTCGACGCGCAGGTCGATGCCGTCGATGGCATAGCTGTCGGGCCGCGAGGGGTAGGCGAAACGCAACCCCTGCAACTCGATGCGGCCTTGCACCGGCAGCCCCAAGGCCAGCACGTCGCCGGCCGGCGGGGTGATTTCGTTGCGCGCCTGCAGCAGTTCGGCGATGCGCTCGGCCGCCCCGGCGGCGCGCTGCAACTCGCCGATCACCTCGCTGAGGGTGCCGAAGGCGCCGCCGACGATCAGGCTGTAGAACACGAAGGCGGCCAACTCGCCACCGGAGATGCGCCCGGCGATCACATCCATGCCGCCGACCCAGAGCATCACCCCGACCGCGCCGAGCACCAGCACGATGACCACGGTGATCAGCCAGGCGCGCTGGGCGATGCGCTTGCGCGCGACGTCGAAGGCCGCCTCGGCGGACAGGCCAAAACGCCGCTTGTCCTCATCCTGGTGGTTGTAGGCCTGCACCGTCTTGATCTGCCCGAGCACCTCGCCGACGTAGCTGCCGACATCCGCCACCCGGTCCTGGGACAGGCGCGACAGCTGGCGTACCCGCCGGCCGAAGATCAGGATCGGCGCCACCACCAGCGGCAACGCCAGCAGCACGATGCCGCTGAGCTTGGGGTTGGTGACGATCAACAGGACGATGCCGCCGACCAACATGATCAGGTTGCGCAGCGCCATCGACAGCGACGAGCCGATCACCGACTGCAGCAGGGTGGTGTCGGCGGTCAGCCGCGACTGGATCTCCGAGGCCCGATTGCTCTCGTAGAAGCCCGGATGCAGACCGATCAGGTGGTTGAACACGCGCTTGCGGATATCGGCGACGAAGCGCTCGCCGATCCAGGACACCAGGTAGAAGCGCGTATAGGTGCCCAGCGCCAGGGCCAGCACCAGGACGAAGAACAAGCCGATCGACTGGCGCAGTGCCTCGGGCGACTGGGTGGCCAGGCCCTGGTCGACCAGCAGCTTGATGCCCTGGCCCATCGACAGGGTGATGGCGGCGGTGAACAGCAAGGCCAGCAAGGCGCCGGCCACGCGCCCTCGGTACGGCGCGACGAAACGCCAGGCCATGCGCAGCGCGTCGCGCTGGCGGGAGGAAAGGATCGAAGGCATGGTTACTCGCTGCAGGGCACCAAGGCCCGGATTCAGTGGGGTTGCGTTTCGCCCGCAGGCGCAGACTCGGCCCGCCACGCCACCCAGCAGAGGGCCAAAGCGGCCAGGTTGGTGGACAATGGATTGAACGCCTGGAGCAGTAGATGGGGGCTGAATAGCGCCACATCAACCAGCAATACGAGCAATACCGAGCCGGCCAGCAGCAGCGGCCAGCGCCACCGGCGGATCACCAGCAACAGGGCCAGACACACCTCGGCCCAGCCGGCGAACTGCGCCAGCGTCGCGGGGGGCACAAGCGCCTGCACTGCTGGCCCGTGGGCCGCGATCATGGCCAGTTCGTCGACGCTGAGCCAGAGAATCTTCGGCACCAGGCCATGCCAGAGGAACACCAGCGCCAAGGCCAGCCGCGCCACCAGGGCGATCTGCCGCAGGCGCAGTTCAGCCATGCAGGAAGCGCCGCTCATGGTCGGGGTCGGGCAGCAGGCAGCTGTCGTAGCGGCCGAACAGGCGGTAACGGTTCAGCGCGATGCGGTCATAGCACCAATCGCGCAGCGGCCTGGGAACCAGGCGCAACCAGGCCAAGGCGCGCCACGGCCAGGGCAGTTGCGCGACGATGCGCAACACCGCCGTCGAGCGCACGAACAGTTCGCCGTCCTCGACATAGGCCATGGTCTCGAAGCGCTCGGTGGGCAGGTCGAACCAGGCGAGGATCGCCTGGCCCTGCGGCGACTGCACCGAAGCCAGGCGCAAGCGCCGCCGGCGATCGTGGCGGATGAGGAACTTCACCCAGCCGTTGCACAGCTTGCACACCCCGTCGAACAGCACCACCCGCTCGCCGGGCTGGAGATGAGGCGGCAGCTTGTCTGCATTCATAGGTTCATCTTCCTGGCGTTCGATTATCCGCTGCGCGCCAAGCGCCGTCATCAACGGCCCAAGGGGTAGAGCAACTCTTCCTTATAACCGGCCCACACCCGCACCGCATCGGGGAAGGCGTCGTCCAGCTGCACGTCGCCGCTGTCGACCAGCAGCGGCCGGCCCTGCAAGGTGCCGAGCTTGCGCTTGGTCGCCACCACCCGCAGATGCTCGAGGCCGATGGCGCGCAGCACGCGCGGGCTGATCTGCTGGTTGCCGCGGCCGAGGATATGCCCCTGGCCGCCGATGGCGGTAACCAGCAGGCGCGCCGGGTGGCCGTGCACCAGCTCGAACAGTTGTGCCTCGTTGACGTCATGGGCGATCACCCGGCCATTCTCGATCACGTCGACGCCGAGCAGCGTGGTGTCCAGCCCGAGGTTCTGCGCCAGGCCGTGCAGGGTCGAACCGGGACCGAAGACGTAGCGCACGTCGGCCTCCCAGCTGTCCTGCAGCCAGGCGGCCAGGTCGCTGAGCACCAGTTCCTCGGACTCCACCCCGGCCTGCTTGACCTGCTGCACGTAGCCGCCCTCCTCCGGCACGCACAGCTCGCCGTACCAGCGCGCCGCCACCCGGCCCTCGCGCAGCGCGGCCTCGTCGAGGTCGCGCACCTCGCCGCTGGCCAGGCGCACCAGGCCGCCCTCGACCAGGCGCCGGGTCAGCTCGCCGGCCGCCCGCGGGCTGATCGCATACACCCCGGAATGGATCTTCACCCCGGCCGGAATGCCCAGCACCGGCTGGCCCTCGCGCACCGCGGCGCAGACGTCGCGCGCCGTGCCGTCGCCGCCGGCGAAGAGCAGCAAGGCGACCCCGGCATCCTGCAGCAAGTCGACCGCCCGGCGGGTATCGGCGGCGCTGCTCGGCCCCTCGCCCAGAGCGCCCAGCGTACGGTGGGCGAAGCCCATCTCGGCCAGCAGGTCGGCGCCCATCGGCCCGGGAAAGGTCAGGAACTCCAGCCGTTCACGCACCGTCAGCAGGCATTCCAGGGCGGTGCGCGTGCGCTGCGCCGCCTTCGGTTCGCTGCCCAGTGCCAGCGCCTGCGCCGCCACACCGTCGCTGCCCTTGAGCGCTGCCGGGCCACCCAGGCCGGCCAGCGGATTGATGATCAGGCCCAGATGAAACTTGCTCATAACTACCTCATTGCTATCCGCACTGACCGAGGGCCAGCTCGGAACCTGTTGTACTTGAGGGCGTAGCCGACTGTCACCGCGCGTTCATCTGGCCCTTCTAGACTGCGGCCATCCGCCTCGATCCGATCAGGAGAAGCCCATGCAGCAGACCTCGACGCCCCGCCCTGCCGCGCAGCAGCCGCCACAGCCACCGGCTGGCGCGATCATCGACAGTGAAGGTCGCGAGATTGCGATCACCGAGCAGATGATCCAGCACGCCTGCAGCGAGCTGCAGAAGCACTGGGTGGCGCCGGCCGGCAAGCGCGGCTGAGCAGGACGGCGTACTGCTTCGCGACGACTGCAGGGATGCAGGAGGTAGAGCGACGCAGGAGGCCGAAGCCGAGTACGCCCCACGCCGATATCCCAAGCAAGTGTTGCCCCTCGTAGGAGCGGCGGGGACGCCCAGGCCCATGGCCGCGAACTGTGGTGTGGCAGGCAATTTCGCGGCCATGGGCCGCTCCTACGAAGAGGTTGCAGCCATACCGCTAACGCGGCAATAACCCCTTCTTGGCCGTAAGGCATACCGCTCAGCGCAGCGTGGCGCCCAGGGCCCTGACCAACTGCAGCAACCGCGGCGCCTCGCCCTGCATGTGCACCCGCAGCCCGTCGATCTCGCGGCGCATCGGGTAATGCTTGCGCAGGCCGTCGAAGGCCGCCCGCCGGCTCGCCGCATCGCCCTGCAGGCTGCGGCGGAAATCCGCATCGTCGCGGCGCGGGTCGTACACTGCGCGGCACAGCGTGGCCAAGGCCCAGGCCGGTTCGGCGCTCGCATCCAGGCCCAGCTCGTCGAGCCAGGGCGCCGGCATCAGCTCGTCCAGGCTGACCGCCTCGGCCCAGCCGAAATACCGGCAGGCCGCCTGATAGATCTGTGCGGTGCCGCGCAGCTTGCCGTCCAGGCTGTAGCCGGCGATATGCGGGGTGGCGATGCGGCACAGTCCAGCCAGGTCGACATCCACCTGCGGTTCGCCTTCCCAGACATCCAGCACCGCCTGCAGATCGCCGCGGCACCCCAGCAGCTCGCGCAGCGCCGCGTTGTCCACCACCGCGCCGCGGCTGGCGTTGATCAGCCAGGCGCCGGGCTTGAGCCGGGCCAGCCGCGCGGCATCCAACAGGTGATGGGTAGTGCGGTCGAGCGGCGTATGCAGGCTGAGCACATCGCACTCGGCGAGCAGCTGCTCCAGGCCGACGAAATCGCCGCCCTCGGCGGCCTGGCGCGGCGGATCGCAGACCAGCACGCGCCAGCCCAGGCCGCGCAGCACCTCGACCAGCCGCGCCCCGACCTGGCCGGCGCCGACCACCCCGTAAGTCCGCGTCGGCAGCGCCACGCCCTGCTGCTCGGCCAGCACCAGCAGGCTGCCCAGCACATAGTCGACCACTCCGCGGGCGTTGCAGCCCGGCGCACTGGCCCAGCCGATGCCGGCCTGCTGGAAATAGTCGAGGTCCAGGTGATCGGTGCCGATGGTGCAGGTGCCGACGAAACGTACCGGGCTGCCCTGCAGCAGCGCGCGGTCGACCCGGGTCACCGAACGCACCAGCAGCAGCTCGGCATTGGCCAGCGCCGCGTGGTCGATGGCGCGCCCGGGCAGGCGCTGGATCTCGCCGAATCCGGCGAAGAACTCATCGAGCAGGGGAATGTTTTCGTCGGCGACAATTCGCATGGCTGGGCTCCGCAAGTCAGGCGGCTATTCTAGGGCCTGGCGTCATTTGACGCAGCAATGCGGCTCGCAGCGAAACCTCAACAGACCCGAGTGTCGCGTCAACCATGATAGGTCGGTTCAACGCCAGGCTTGCGTGGGAGCGGCCGGGCGCTCCCACGGAATGCGCCAGATCATTCGTGTCGCGGCCCCAGGGCAGCCGGCCACCCGCGTCGCCCCGCAACTGTATCGCTGAAACAGCCCGCCACTGCGTTTCCTGACCGAATCGTCAGGGCGTAAACTAGGCGGTTTTCCCAGAGCGCCAGTGAATGACCGCTATGCCCGCCGAATCGCGCCTGCAGCGCGTGCGCACCGAACTGCGCGGCCTGTTGCTGCTGGCCACACCGATCATCATCGCCCAGTTGGCGCACACCGCCATGGGCTTCGTCGACACCGTGATGGCCGGCCGGGTCAGCCCGCGCGACCTGGCGGCGGTGGCGCTGGGCAACTCGATCTGGGTGCCGGTATTCCTGCTGATGACCGGCATCCTGCTGGCCACCACGCCCAAGGTCGCCCAACGCTTCGGCGCCGGCGAGCAGGCCGCCACCGGCCCGCTGGTGCGCCAGGCGCTGTGGCTGGCGCTGGCGGTCGGCGGCAGCGCGGCGACCCTGCTGTGGCACGCCGAACTGGTCCTGCAGCTGATGGCAGTCGAGCCCGGCCTGATCGAACCGGCCATGGGCTACCTGCGCGCGGTGGCCTGCGGCTTCCCGGCGGTGGCGCTGTACCACGTGCTGCGCTGCTTCAGCGACGGCCTCGGGCATACCCGGCCGAGCATGGTGCTGGGCATCCTCGGCCTGCTGCTGAACATCCCGCTGAACTACATCTTCATCTACGGCAAACTCGGCCTGCCGGCGATGGGTGGCGTCGGCTGCGGCTGGGCCACCGCCCTGGTGATGGCTTTCATGCTGCTGGGCATGCTCGGCTGGGTGAGCTGGGCGCCTTACTACCGACCGAGCCAGCTGTTCGAGCGCTTCGAGTGGCCACAGTGGCCGGTGATCCGACGCCTGCTCTCGATCGGCCTGCCGATCGGCATCGCGGTGTTCGCCGAGTCGAGCATCTTCGCGGTGATCGCCCTGCTGATCGGCGGCCTTGGCGCCACCGTGGTCGCCGGCCACCAGATCGCCCTGAACTTCAGCTCGCTGGTGTTCATGATCCCCTACTCCCTGGGCATGGCGGTCACCGTGCGCATCGGCCAGGCGCTGGGGCGTGGCGAACCGCGCCAGGCACGCTTCGTCGCCGGCGTCGGCATGGCCACGGCGCTGGCTTATGCCTGCCTGTCCGCCAGCCTGATCCTGCTGCTGCGCGAGCAGATCGTGCAGATCTACAGCCCGGACCCGGCGGTGATCGCCCTGGCCGCCGGGCTGATCGTGTATGCCGCGCTGTTCCAGCTGTCCGACGCGGTCCAGGTCACCGCCGCCGGCGCGCTGCGCGGCTACCAGGACACCCGGGTGACCATGCTGCTGACCCTGTTCGCCTACTGGGGCATCGGCTTGCCGGTCGGCTACAGCCTCGGCCTGACCGACTGGCTCGGCGCGCCCAGCGGCCCGCGCGGGCTCTGGCAGGGCCTGGTGGTCGGCCTGAGCTGCGCGGCGGCGATGCTCGCCATCCGCCTGGCCGGCAGCGCACGGCGGCGTATCCGCGCGGCTAAGCTGAGGCCATGAGCCTCAGACTTCTCGCCCTGCTCTCGCTACTGGCCCTCGCGGCCTGCCAGCCGGCCGATGATGGCCTGGCCGTGCAGGCCGATTACCTGCAACGCCTGAACAATGCGCTCGAAGGCGACCAAGTAGCAGACTTCGACCGCGCGCAGCTACTGCGCTACCGCATGCCGGCGCGCCGCGAACGCCTGATCGAGATCCCCGAAATGCGCATCGGCCTGCTCGAGTTGCTGCTCGACGTGCGCCGCTGCCCCGCCCTGCAGCAGCAGATCAGCCTGCGCAACAGCAGCCTCGGCAAGCAGTTGCCGCCGAGTAGCCGCCTGGCCTACGAGGGCGACCTGCTGCGCGCCCTGGACACCTGCCGGGCAGCGCTGCAACGGGACGGAAACCCGGCGCTGCGCGCCGTCCTCGATGACCTGGCCGCGCAAAAACGCACGCAGCTGCCGGCGGTGTTCTGGAACGCGCTAAATGGCAGCCGGGAAGTCGAGCGCTACCTGCGCTTTGCCGAGCAGGCCCTGCCGCTCGCGCCGCACGAAGACAACGCCGCGCACGCTGCCCTGGCGCAGCTGGCAAGACTGGGCAACGCCCTGCCACAGACCCTGCCGCCGCCGGCCGCGCAGCTCGACCCGCTGTTCTTCGCCCTGCACAGCAGCCCCCAGGGCGGCCAACTGATCACCAGCCTGGCCAGCCTGCGGCATAGCCTGAACCAGGCCAGCCGCATTCTGGAAGACCGCCAGCGACACCGACCAGTCTGCCCTCTGGGGCAGGCCACACCACGCGGACGGATCCTGCAGAACATCTTCGTCAAGTATTACGCGGGCGCCCTGCAGCCCTACCTGGCCCAGGTGCACCAGCGCGGCCTGGGCTGGAGCCACAGCCTGCGCCAGCTCGGCGCAACGCCGCAGATTCCGCCGGCCACGCACGGCTACCTGCTCAGCCTTGGCGGGTTGGAACAATCGTTATGGGCGGACTTTCAGGCGGCGACGGCGCGGCATGTGCGCGCCTGGCAGGACACGCTGCAGCACTGTGGCCTGGCGCCCGGGCAATCCGGCTGGGACCACGGGGCAACCGACAGCGGGCGCTAGGTTCCCCGGACCTGGCGACAGCTGCATCGGGCTCAATCGGCCTTCTTGCGGATCCAGTACAGGTAGGTGCCGTTCTCTTCCGCCTGCTCCAGCAGCTCATGGCCGAGGAACACGCAGAACTTGGGGATGTCGCGGCGGGTCGAGGGATCGGTGGCGATCACCTTGAGCAGGCCGCCGGCCGGCAGGTCGCGCACCTTGTTGTGCAGCAGCATCACCGGCTCCGGGCAGTTCAGCCCGCTGGCGTCGAGAAGGTCATCGTGAATGGCGTCGGTTCGCAGGGACATCGGCTGGCTCCATGGACAGGTGGCTATTCTCGCGCAAAGTCGACCCTCAGAGCTTGTGAAAAAATCGAGCGCCGTAGCGAGAGCGCCTTCAGCTGTTCGCGGCAAGGCGCGCTACGCAAAAAATGGGGGAGTTTAGTGAGCTAAATAACCCCATTTTTTGCGTAGCGCAACGTCAGCAGCGGGCGCCTGGGGGCGGTCGCAGTAGATGGGAGTTTTTTCACAAGCTCTCAGGTCACCCCGAGCGGATCGCCCCAACCTTGGATGGGCGGCGCAGCGCCGGCGCCTGCGGCAAGCTGCGTGGTGTCACGCATTCCAATAAGAGCCGACCATGCGCCTTCCCCTGCTATCCCTCTGCATCCTGCTGCTGAGCGGCTGCGCCGCCCGCGACCAATTGCCCGACTTCAGCGCCAGCGCCGGGCGCGACCTGCCGGCCCGCCACTTCGATGCGGTGCTTTATGGCCGCGACGGTACACGCCTGTCGGCCACGGTGTTCCAACCGGCGCTCAAGGCCGGCGAAAGCGCGCCGCTGGTGGTGCACACCCACGGCTGGGGTGGCTGGCGGGTGACCCGGCCGAACGGCTTCTACGGCACCCAGATGATGTCCGGCCGCGCCGCACTGAAGGCCTGGCAGGCCGGCTTCTGGGTGATCAGCTATGACCAGCGCGGCTGGGGTGGCAGCGACGGCAACATCGAGATGATGGACCCCGAATACGAAGTGCAGGACGCCCTGGCGGTGATCGACTGGGCCGCCGCGCACCTGCCGCGTCTGAGCATGGACGGACCGAACGACCCGCGCGTCGGCATGCTCGGCGAAAGCTACGGCGGCGCCGTGCAACTGCTGGCCTCAGCCGAGGACGCGCGGATCGACGCCATCGTGCCGCTCGCCACCTGGTATGACCTGGCCGAAGCCCTGGCACCGGACAGCCACCTGAAGGTCAGCTGGACCGGCGTGCTGCTCGGCCTGGGCGTCTCGACCGGTTACGACCTGGGCAAATTCGTCCAGCCGCCCTACCTGAAAAGCGCCGACGGGCGCATGCGCGAGGAGGTCCGCGCCGAACTCAAGGCCCACAGCCTGGCCAGCTATTGCGCCCGTGGCCAGCGCCCGCAGGCCGATGCGCTGCTGATCCAGGGCATGCGCGATACCCTGTTCCCGCTGAACCAGGGCCTGGCGATCCGCGAGTGCCTGCAGCACGGCGAAGCCGATGTGCGCCTGCTCGGCATGCAGGGCGGGCACATCCTGCCGCCGCCGCTGCAGCGCTGGAGCGGCCTGCCGCCGTTCAACAACGAGCCGGTGCTGCATTGCGGCGACCGGGCGATCAACCTCTACCAGGCCATCATCGCCTGGTACGAGGACAAGCTGCGCGGCCGCGCCGGCGTCGCCGCCAGCATCCCCGATCTGTGCCTGAGCCTGGACCTGGAACAAGGACTGGCGCTGAACCGCGCACCGGCTGGTGGCGAGCGCCTGCCGCTACCCGCCACCAGCCTGCGCCCGCTGACCAGCGGCTGGCTGGCCCCGGCGACCTTCGTGCCGCTGCGCGAGGCCCTTGCGCCGAGCGCCTTCATCGGCGCGGCGAAACTCTACCTGCAGCGCGAAGAGAGTGCGCCGGTGCTGTTCGCCGCCCTGGCGGTCAAGCGCCTGGATGGTCGGCTCGAAGTACTCAGCGAACAGGTCACGCCACTCACGAGCAAAGGCGAGATCGAACTCAACATGGCCAGTGCCGCCCTGCAAGCGGGCGAGGTTCTCGGCCTCAGGCTCAGCGGCTTCAGTGGTCAGTACCTGTTCAACAGCTCCTGGCGTGCGAATCGCGTGACCCTGCGCGGCGAGGTCGAACTGCCGGCCTTCCTGCCCTTGCAGGCGCCTCTGGCACGGGCGGACTAGCCTGAATAAGGAAAGCGCGGTTGGCGCTTGATACGCCTGACAACGTGCGGAGGTTCCGCCCATGTCCGCCCCCACCCGAACCCAACGCTGGTGCCTGGTGCGCCTGGACGACAATGGCAACCAGTTCGTCGTCCGCACAGACCTCAGCCGCGCTGCCGCCGAAGCCCTGGCGCGGGAGTTCGAGGCGCGCGGACACAAGCAGAGCTATTGGGTCGAAGCGCAGCCGCCGGCCCGGCGTTAGGACCGTGGGAGCGGCTTCAGCCGCGAAGGCTTTTCGCGGCTGAAGCCGCTCCCACAGAGACGCGCACGCCCGGGCGGTGCTATTTGCTCAACCGCCGCAGGTGGCAGGTGACTTCCTCGCGGTCGTGATACAGCTGCTTGCAGGCGATCGACACCTTGATCTTGCGCGCGGCGAAGGCGTCCTCCAGGCGTTGCAGCAGGCGGCGCACCTCGGCGTAGCGCTGCTTCATCGGCAGCTTGAGGTTGACCACCGCCTCGCGGCACAGCCCTTCGCCGATCCAGGTTTCCAGCAGGGCGGCGTTGCGCGCGGGCTTCTCGACTATGTCGCAGACCATCCAGTCCACCGGCTGCCTAGGCTTCCAGGTGAAGCCGTCGACCATCAGGTGCGTCACCAGCCCGGTGTCCATCAGGCTCTCGGCCATGGGTCCGTTGTCGATGGCGGTCACCAGCATGCCGCGCCTGACCAGCTGGTAGGTCCAGCCACCCGGCGCGGCGCCGAGGTCGACCCCGGTCATCTCGTCCGACAGGCGCGTGTCCCACTGCTCGCGGGGGATGAAGGTGTGCCAGGCCTCCTCCAGCTTGAGGGTCGAGCGGCTCGGCGCCTCGCGGGGGAACTTCAGGCGCGGGATGCCCATCGGCCACTGCGCCGAGTTGTTCGCCTCGGCCAGGCCGACGAACACCTCGCGGCCGCTCCTGAAGGTCAGCAGCAGACGCGGCTTGCGCGCATCCTCCACCAACCTGCCGGCCTGCATCAGCGCCTTGCGCAGCGGCGCCTCGAACTTCTTGCAGAAGTTCGACAGCTCCTTGCCCTCGTTGGTGTCCAGCACCTCCAGCCACAGGCTGCCGCACACCGGGTAATCCGCCAGATGGGCCAGCAGCACGCTGATGCGGTCGCTCTCCGGCAGCTCGACGAAGCCACCGCGCGCCCACTGCCGCGGGAAGATCAGCTGGCTGAAGCGCAGGCCGCGCATCAACCGCTCGGCGCCGCCGTCCTCGCTGCAGATGAATTCGGCGCAGGCCGTGCCCGGCTTGGCCTTGGCGTAGCCGGCCACCTCCAGGCGGACGGCGTGCTCGGCGATCTCCGCACACACCTCGTTCTCGAAGCCAGGGCGACAGTGCAGTAACAATGTATTCATAGGCGGGTATTCATCGGGGCTCTCCTCAAGGCGCGCATGATAGCCGAGTCAGGAACAGCAAGCGCCTGCGACCTGTGCAGCTAACGGACCTGTGACATGGCGAGCCTCGCCAAGCAGAGCTAGGTTGAAGACTCTGCAGCAAACAATCCGGCACGCAGCGTGCGCGCCCAGGAGATGCGCAATGCCTTCAATAGATAGCCTGAACTGCCGCCGCAGCCTCGAAGTCGACGGCCAGACCTACGAGTATTTCAGCCTGGCGGAAGCGGCCAAGACCCTCGGCAATCTCGATAAGTTGCCGATGTCGCTGAAAGTATTGCTGGAAAACCTGTTGCGCTGGGAAGACGGCACGACCGTCGGCGGCGCCGACCTGCGGGCCATGGCCGACTGGCTGAAGAGCCGCGGCTCCGAGCGCGAGATCCAGTACCGCCCGGCCCGCGTGCTGATGCAGGACTTCACCGGCGTGCCGGCGGTGGTCGACCTGGCCGCCATGCGCGAGGCCATGGCCAAGGCCGGCGGCGACCCGCAGAAGATCAACCCGCTGTCGCCGGTCGACCTGGTAATCGACCACTCGGTGATGGTCGACAAGTTCGCCTCCTCCGCCGCCTTCGGCGACAATGTCGCCATCGAGATGCAGCGCAACGGCGAGCGCTATGCCTTCCTGCGCTGGGGCCAGCATGCCTTCGCCAACTTCCGCGTGGTGCCGCCGGGCACCGGCATCTGCCACCAGGTCAATCTGGAATATCTCGGCCGCACCGTCTGGACCCAGGAGGAAGACGGCCAGACTTTGGCCTTCCCCGACACCCTGGTCGGCACCGACTCGCACACCACCATGATCAACGGCCTCGGCGTGCTCGGCTGGGGCGTCGGCGGCATCGAGGCGGAGGCGGCGATGCTCGGCCAGCCGGTGTCGATGCTGATCCCCGAGGTGATCGGCTTCAAGCTCACCGGCAAGCTCAAGGAAGGCATCACCGCCACCGACCTGGTGCTGACCGTCACCCAGATGCTGCGCAGCAAGGGCGTGGTCGGCAAGTTCGTCGAGTTCTATGGCGACGGCCTGGCCGACCTGCCGCTGGCCGACCGCGCCACCATCGCCAACATGGCGCCGGAATACGGCGCCACCTGCGGTTTCTTCCCGGTCGACGCGATCACCCTGGGTTATCTGCGCCTCTCCGGGCGCCCGGAGCAGAGCGTCAAGCTGGTCGAGGCCTATTGCAAGGCCCAGGGCCTGTGGCGCGAAACAGGCTTTGAGCCGCTGTTCAGCGACAGCCTGGAGCTGGACCTGGGCAGCGTCGAAGCCAGCCTGGCCGGGCCCAAGCGCCCGCAGGACCGGGTCGCCCTGTCCCAGGTCGGCCAGGCCTTCGACGAGTTCATGGGCCTGCAGGTCAAACCCAACGCCACCGACGAGGGCCGCCTGCTCAACGAAGGCGGCGGCGGCGCCGCGGTTGGCAGCGCCGCGCTGGTCGGCGAGGTCGACTACGAACACGAGGGCCAGACTCACCGGCTAAAGCACGGCGCGGTGGTGATCGCCGCCATCACTTCCTGCACCAACACCTCCAACCCCAGCGTGATGATGGCCGCCGGCCTGCTGGCGAAAAAGGCGGTGGAGAAAGGCCTGCACCGCAAGCCCTGGGTCAAGAGCTCGCTGGCCCCCGGCTCGAAGGTGGTGACCGACTACTTCAAGGCCGCAGGATTGACCCGCTACCTGGACGAACTGGGTTTCGACCTGGTCGGCTACGGCTGCACCACCTGCATCGGCAACTCCGGACCGCTGCTTGAACCGATCGAGCAGGCCATCCAGCAACACGACCTGACCGTGGCCTCGGTGCTGTCCGGCAACCGCAACTTCGAGGGCCGCGTGCATCCGCTGGTGAAGACCAACTGGCTGGCCTCGCCGCCGCTGGTGGTCGCCTACGCCCTGGCCGGCAGCGTGCGGATGAACATCGCCAAGGAGCCGCTCGGCCACGCCAAGGACGGCCAGGCGGTGTACCTCAAGGACATCTGGCCGAGCCAGCGGGAGATCGCCGAGGCGATGCAGAAGGTCGACACCGCGATGTTCCACAAGGAATACGCCGAGGTGTTCGCCGGCGACCAGCAGTGGCAGGCCATCCAGGTGCCGCAGGCCGCCACCTACGCCTGGCAGGCCGACTCGACCTATATCCAGCATCCACCGTTCTTCGAGGACATCAGCGAGGCGCCGCCGCATATCGGCGACATCCACCAGGCACGCATCCTCGCCCTGCTCGGCGACTCGGTGACCACCGACCACATCTCCCCGGCCGGCAACATCAAGGCCGACAGCCCGGCCGGGCGCTACCTGCGCGAGCAAGGCGTCGAGCCCAGGGACTTCAACTCCTACGGCTCGCGGCGCGGCAACCATGAAGTGATGATGCGCGGCACCTTCGCCAATATCCGCATCCGCAACGAGATGCTCGGCGGCGAGGAAGGCGGCAACACCCTGCACGTGCCGAGCGGCGAGAAGCTGTCGATATTCGAGGCGGCGATGCGCTACCAGGAGGCCGGCACCCCGCTGCTGGTGGTCGCCGGCAAGGAATACGGCACCGGCTCCTCGCGCGACTGGGCGGCCAAGGGCACCAACCTGCTCGGGGTCAAGGCGGTGATCGCCGAGAGCTTCGAGCGCATCCACCGCTCCAACCTGGTCGGCATGGGTGTGCTGCCCTTGCAGTTCAAGGCGGGGCAAGATCGCCAGACGCTGCGCCTGACCGGCCAGGAAACCCTCGGCATCTACGGCCTGGATGGCGTCGAACTGCACCCGCACATGAACCTGACCGTGGAAGTCGCCCGCGTCGACGGCAGCCGCGACAGCTTCGAGGTGCTGTGCCGCATCGACACGCTGAACGAGGTCGAGTACTTCAAGGCCGGCGGCATCCTGCACTATGTGCTGCGCCAGTTGATCGCCGGCTGAGAGTCGGCAAACGGCGGGCACAGCAGGAAGCTTGCCCGCCCAGCCGCCGGCCGCACAAATGTGACGCTGGTCAATTCCGGTTACACTGCGCGCCATGTTTTCCCGCTCAACTTCGAGCCTGCCAGGCCGATGACTTCGTATACCCCTTTAGTGACGAGCCCCCATGCGCAATAACCAACCCATCACCCAGCGCGAAAGAACCCTAGCGGCCCAACAACGGCTGATCTCCACCACGGATCTCAAGGGGCAGATCACCTACTGCAACGATGCCTTTATCGAGATCAGCGGCTTCAGCCGCGACGAGCTGCTGCGCGCGCCGCACAACCTGGTGCGCCACCCGGATGTGCCGCCGGCGGTGTTCGAACATATGTGGAGCACCCTGAAACAGGGACGGCCGTGGATGGGCATCGTCAAGAACCGTTGCAAGAACGGCGACCACTACTGGGTCAACGCCTATGTCACCCCGGTGCTGGAAAACAACCAGGTGGTCGGCTATGAATCGGTGCGAGTCAAACCGAGCGCCGAGCAGGTGCGCCGCGCCGAAGCGCTGTACCGGCGGATCAACGCCGGCAAGTCGGCGATCCCCGGCCGCGACCGCTGGCTGCCGGTGCTGCAAGACTGGCTGCCGTTCATCCTGATCAGCCAGATCGGCTTCCTGATCGGCGCCTGGCTCGACTCCAGCTGGGGCTTCGCCCTCGCCGCCCTGCTCTCGGTGCCGCTCGGCCTGGCCGGTCTGAACTGGCAGCAACGCGGGATGAAGCGCCTGCTGCAACTGGCCGAACAGACCACTTCCGACCCGCTGATCGCCCAGATGTACACCGACAGCCGCGGCGACCAGGGCCGTCTGGAGATGTCCATCCTCAGCCAGGAAGCGCGCCTGAGGACCTGCCTGACCCGCTTGCAGGACAGTGCCGAGAACCTCACCCAGCAGGCCAAACAGGCCGATGCCCTGGCACACAGCAGCTCGGCCGGCCTGGATCGCCAGCGCCAGGAAACCGAACAGGTCGCCACCGCGGTCAACGAAATGGCCGCCACCACCCTGGAGGTGGCCAGCAACGTGGCGCGCACCGCCATCGCCACCCAGGAAGCCAACCGCCTGACCAGCGAAGGCCGGGCCATTACCGCGGAAACCCGCGCGGCTATCCAGCGCCTCTCGCAGTCGGTCGGCGACACCGGCGAAACCGTCACGCGCCTGGCCCAGGACAGCAACGAGATCGGCGGCGTGGTCGATGTGATCAAGGGCATCGCCGACCAGACCAACCTGCTCGCCCTCAACGCCGCCATCGAAGCGGCGCGGGCCGGCGAAATGGGCCGCGGCTTCGCCGTGGTCGCCGACGAAGTGCGCTCGCTGGCGCAACGCACCACCGAGTCCACCGGACAGATCCACCAGCTGATCGCCAAGCTGCAGCGCACCGCCGAAGAGGCGGTGATGACCATGGAGATCGGCCGCAAGCAGGCCGACGACGGCGTCGAACGGGTGCAGCAAGCCGACCAGGCCCTGGCCGGGATCAGCGACGCGGTGGCTAATATCGCCGACATGGCCAACCAGATCGCCGCCGCCGCCGAGGAACAAAGCGCGGTGGCCGACGAGATCAACCAGAACATCACCACCATCGCCCAACTGGCCGACCAGACCGCCCACCAAGCCCAGGGCACGGTCCGCCTCAGTGCAGATCTGACCAGCACCGCACAGGATCAATGCGCGCTGGTGGAGCGCTTCAACCGCTAGAACAGCGAAGGGCGCAGCGGCTTCGCCCGGTGCGCCCACCCACTGGCACCTCGCCGAAGCTAGTCGCTGCCTGCTGGCCACCGCTTAGGCCTATACTGCCAGCAGGTATGTGGGCAATTGCTCGGCGCTGCCGAGACCGCTGCCAGGCCTATCCAGATGACGGCGGTAATGCCGCTAGTTTGTGACCTGAATGCCGCTCCAGCATGGAGGGAGGGCAGGTGCAATGTCATGCAAACGCTCGACCTAGCTGCACTTGGCGATATCCTCCCTGCCGACGCGTTCAAGCAGATGTCCGCATTCGGCGCCCTTTCGGACATTTTCGTGGAGCAAGTGCTGGCGAGCGGTGAACTGCTCAAGCTGGCCCAAGGCGAAACGCTCTACCGCCAAGGCGAACGTGCCGATTGCTTCTATGTGATTCTGCAGGGACAGCTGGAGATCTATCAGGACAGTGCGGCTGGCCGGGAAATCACCCATACCAGCAGCGCAGGGGAAAGTGTCGGTTTTCCCGCCATGCTGGCGATGCGCCCCCGGCTGATGGGCGGCGAGGCGGCCAGCGAATGCCTGGTGCTGAAGATCTCCAGCCAGGCCCTGGCCAAGCTGCAGGAACTGGATAGCCAGCAGTTCGGGATATTTTTCATCAACCTGTCCCGGGACATGAGCCGTTTCCTGAGCTATTGCCTTCTCCGCCCTCAAGCCGAAGGCCCCCAGGTGTGACCCGGGCAAATACTGGGTTAAAACGCGCCCGCAGCATCATGAGCGACCAGATGTAACCAGCTTGAGCCATGCCCCCGTGGTTCGATCGATCCACGCCTTGTGACGCAAGCAGGTATGGAACGGGTGATCCGAGGCTATTGCGGCGGCAACCAAGGCACACCAACCCGCTTCAAGGTTTGACAGCAGCGCCCCGCCGAAGGCGGGACCGCTCAATGAAAGTGCTGGTCGCCAGCGGCGCTTGTTTGCCCAAGACTCACACCCGGAGCAAGCCACGGAAGCCTCTGGCTGCGTAGTACGACTCCGCGCCGTTGTGATAAACGAACACCTTGCCATAGCGCCGATCACCGAAGAGCGCGCCGCCGAGTGCTCTAACCTCAGCTGGCGTCTTGATCCAGCTGGAAGTCTTGGTGTCAAACTCACCGAGCTTCTGCAACTCTCGGTACCACGCCTCCGTCAGCAGTTCGATGCCCATCGAGGAGGCCATTTCGACTGCACTGTTCTCCGGCTTGTGCTCCTTCCTGGACGCACGCGCTTCAGCGTCGTAACAGGTACTTCTGCGGCCGATGGGGCTTTGTGGTGAGCAGTCACAGAAGATGAAGTGGCCGGACTCTTTGGCTTCGCCGATAACGTCCGGTTCACCACCCGTGGCCTCCATCTCTTGCAGCGACCTGAGTGCATCAGGGTTGCCTTCGAGTTTGCCCCGTACATCTGCCCATGCGATTGCTGCATGCCGGTGCATGTTCTTCTCGAAACGAGCCTGCACTGCTTGGAGCAACTCTTCGCGTTCTCTCGCCTTCATGGTTATCTCGGTGTTTTCAATGTTGTTTGTGACGCCCAACGATTAAGCTAGCCGGAGAGCAAAATTTCAGCATTCGCGAGTCCGCATACATGGTTAGGACCTAGCAGACCTGAAGCGCCATAAACAAAAAGCCCAAACAAATACCAGTATTTCTAGCGCAAACGACCAATGCAAAATGAAGTTCAGCCACCAAGGCTTATAAACAGCCTCGACGGTGAAAAGAACAAAGGGCTGATTTACGACCGGGGCAAACCACCAGATATCACCTACTATTGAATCCAGCAGCATGTGAACAAAGCCGTTGATTGAAAAGATTAGCGCGAGTGCGGCACCCGATTTCTTGCGGGCAAAGTTGAACCAGATACTCGACGCCACAAGAACAGTTAGCCACAGCGCTGGATAGTGCGGCCAATATGTGTGATGGTGATTTTGCCTATTATCGACCCAGTAGAAATAGAACATATCGAAGTCTGGTGCGATTGCGCCAAGTACTCCTGCTAAGACAAAAAGTTTTGCTGCAACGCCAGTGTCTGCAAACTGCTTAAACAGCAATTTCGCGGTAACATACCCTGCTGGCAGATGGCCAATAAACATAAAGATCCTAACGAAGCTATAGGAAAACTAATGAGCCTTCTGGGCGATTGAGAATCTGGCTGTTCCTTGACCCGGCCTCGGCGTTTCTGTTGAAATCTAGCGCATTCATCTCGCTCCCCCCCTCCAGGTTACACGTACAGCAAGACTCATCAATAGACCCATATGATTTCTACATCCTCAAAGTTTGGTTATGGGGCCGCCTTTAGCCCGTCCCGAGTGAGCGAAGCGAACGGCTTGAGCGACTTGTTATACGTCACCACTCAGACTTTTCCTTGCGCGATGAGTTGCTGGACTTCCTCAACAGCTTGCCTACCCAGTTCTAACGGACACCCCCAGTAGTCAAAGATACCTCCGCGATTAGAATTCTGACCACAGGTTACAAATACGCCTGTTCCCAGCGATTGTTTTAGATAAGAAGCAAGCCACCCAACAAAGCCACTATTGTCGGGGCAGCCCTCAAAGTGAAAAGAAAAAACAAGAAATAACTCTTTGTTCAGGTCGTTAGATGGGACTAATTGACTCCAGACCTCACTGTCACGAACCAGAGCCAGAGCATCAGGGCTTGCACTTGATGGAAAAAAATCTAAAGGAAATTCTTCGAATACATAGCTATTTTCATAGACAATGAACTTTGTTTGAGCAATCACTCGCAGGAGTCTCTGCTCTGTTTGCTCT
This sequence comes from Pseudomonas benzenivorans, assembly GCF_900100495.1. Classification (GTDB taxonomy): domain Bacteria; phylum Pseudomonadota; class Gammaproteobacteria; order Pseudomonadales; family Pseudomonadaceae; genus Aquipseudomonas; species Aquipseudomonas benzenivorans. Next base: position 2,297 of record NZ_FNCT01000001.1, on the reverse strand, counting down.
CTTGTTTCATGGCTGATTTGGACCACCGTGAGGACCTCCCGTGACTTATAACATTTGGTTAAGGGGCCGGCTTTAGCCGGTCCCGAGTGAGCGAAGCGAGCGACTTGAACCAATTGTTATGCGCTCTTGTTTGCTGGAATTAGTAGGCTATTAATATATCTCACAATTTTTTCGTTTAGCTCAGTCCATTTACCGCTAAGGACGTGTTCCGGCTGAATTGAATAACTAGCGCGACCTTCAAAGGCAAGCTTCGTTGTAATCGTGCACGTGTGCAGCTTTAGAATATTGTCTGAGAGTATTATTTGCATGCAGCTAATTAGTGTGCCTGGATGATTGTTAGAGATATATAAGGCTCTCCGCATTGCTGTGCACTGTATGTAATTTTCTTCAGGGAGTGAATTTTTATCTACAGTTGCTCCAGTTGAGGGGCAGGTTGTGTCATCAAATTTTCGGTAGCCCTTTATGTCGCTCGTGACTTCAGCGTATTTAGCTTTCGGGGTAAGGCTTAGCCACTGTAACTGCGAGTTAAGTTCATTATCGGCGCTGTAAGATATGCGCACAGTGTCGGCGTGGCTTCCGATAAGATAATTTTGGCTGTCGCCATCTCTCTTTTTGTTTTCGTATATGCTTTCGATCGTTTTATCAGATACAAGTAGGCCTATACCAATGTAGTCATTATAGTCCCTTTCGGCTGGAGGGTATGATATGGCTTGATCTGGTGCCTTTACATAGAAGGCTATCCGGCTTTGGTCAGGGGCGCTGCATTTTCTACCTGGAACGGCCTTGGCGCATGGGATTTCTATAAATCCTTCTGTGATACCAATAACTCTATTGTTGGGGATGTTGTATTTTACTTTTTCTGCAACAATAAATAGCATAAGAGTGATGGAAATTATTAAGATTGTTTTTGTTGTTTTATAACGTGGCATGGCGACCTCAAACAGTTAGCACTAACCATCTATTAGGCGCATAACGTTTGGTTAAGGGGCCGGCTTTAGCCGGTCCCGAGTGAGCGAAGCGAGCGACTTGAACCAGTTGTTAGGGGTGCTATTTAGAAGCATAAGCATCAATTGCATCCAACTGTATTTCCCACCATTCAATTGCCTCCTCCACAACTTCCAATGTAGATCTACCTTTAAAATGGCCATCCTCGAAGTGTGAAGATGTAGATCCAATTGATTCATTGGTAGTGTGATATGTGGTGATGCTTGCCTTAAAGCTCCCTTCGGTTAGATATTCTTTGAGTATGGAGTTTCTTTCTTTGTTGATAAACTTCCAGAATATTTCATTGCCAAGTTTATTTTTACTTAGCTCCTGCCACCAAAGGTCTATAGCGTGTGCGTTGTCTTGAGACTGTTTGCGGTCTACATTTTTCAGTATGTGACCAATTGCTCTAAGTAAGGTCACAACGGTTAGCCAGCGTCGGCGCCAAGCGAAGACGTCATCATTCTGACGCAGCTCTAATGCAGCACCTTTACAATCTTGTAGGGCCCAGCGAGCTCGTTCTGTCATGTTGTGCCCCTAACGATTAAGCTAAGGGGCGGCGGCACGCCGTCCCAGCGAACGAAGTGAGCGATTTGAGCGCATTGTTGGGCGACATACTACCCGAGCGCCTTAGTAATTATTGTTGTTGCGATAGCAACGACTATGCCAACTACGATTTCAGCTAAGTGCTGCCGCCACCAAGGCTCCACCTTACCTTCGCTGCTCAATGCACGGTGCTGGAGAACAGAATATACAGGGCACTCAGTGTAGTGTTGCGCCGTTACGCTAGCCCATTGCCACCTTGGGTCACTAGATTCCACGCCCGATCTACTAAGCGATTTATGTGCTGCATCAGCATCGATTTCATCTGCGTAACTTGATAGGGAGGTGCAAAAATACCCAAACCTGTCGTACATGACTTCAGGGCAAAAATTGCAGGCCATAGAAAATTTTGTGTTGGCCTTGAATATGGAGGAAGCGTATTCCCCTGTTAATGGCCACAGATCGCTATTGCTCCATTTTTTAAGGAGTTTCTTGTCCTCTTTTTCAGGGATTTTTGTGCTTCCAATGTCTCCCATTAAGGAAAGGCTTTGGTAGTAGCGGGGGCACGTTTTAGCCGTTGCAAAAGGGCACCGTATGGACAGATTTTTCTTGGCACTTATGCGCGAGCACCAGGTTAGGTCAGGTGTGTCTGGCATATATGTTCCTTATGGTGCCCAACGTTTGGTTAAGGGGCCGGCTTTAGCCGGTCCCGAGTGAGCGCAGCGAGCGGCTTGAACCAGTTGTTAGGCTGGCGCAATACCAACAAATAC
>NZ_FNCT01000005.1:158807-349953 GCF_900100495.1 Pseudomonas benzenivorans | reverse complement strand
GCCGCGCTACCTCATGGACCGGCTCGTCGCGGAACAAGGCCATGCCAAGCACCAGCCAGAGCACCTGATCGCTGGGTAGGCGCCGACGCCGTATGGTGGCCTGGGCGGAAAGGTCCAGCGCGGACGCCACCCACTCGATCGGAATGTTCTGGGTGAAGGTGCTCAGATCGGAGAAGTTGAACAGTTCGCCTAGATCGAGCAGTTGCTGTTGGAGAGACATAAAAAAATCCGATGACAGAGTCTGGCATCGGATTTTCGGGGAAGCCCCGCCGGGGCTCAAATGCTTAAGTGAACAGCATTACGCCATGATGGCGGGCTTTTTTGTGGCTGGCGGGTTAGGGTCGGTTCCAGCGGTGCAGCAGCGCCGGCAGTTCGGCCAGGCTGCCGATCTGCGCGTCCGGCGCTTGCTCCGCCTCCCAGGCGCGGCCCTGGGGGTTGAACCAGATCGCCCGCAGGCCGGCGGCCTGGGCGCCGGCGATGTCGTCGCTGGGGTGGTCGCCGATATGCACGGCGTGCTGCGCGGCGACCCCGGTGCGTTTGAGCGCTTCCTGGAAGGGTTTCGGGTCGGGCTTGCCGACCCCCAGTTCTTCGGCGCAGAGGGCGAACTGGAAGTAGTCGGCCAGGCCCAGGCGGCGCACATCGGCATTGCCGTTGGTGATCACCCCGAGGGTGAAGCGGTTGGCGAGGATCTCCAGGGTCGGGTGCACCTCGGCGAACAGTTCGACCTGGTGGCGCGCCGCGAGAAACACCTGGAAGCCGCCCTCGGCCAGCACCAGCGCCTCGTCGTGGCTATAGCCGGCGCCCTCCAGGGCGTGGAACAGGATGCGCCGGCGCAGCTCGCTGAGGCGATGCTTGAGCGCCGGTTCGCCCTGCAGCAGGCGGGCGCGGATTGCCCACAGGTGTTCGACCGGCACGCCACCCAGGCGCGGGGCGTGCATAGCCAGCCAGTTGCGTAGCGCCGCCTCGGCATCCTGCATCACCGGGGTGACGTCCCACAGGGTGTCGTCGAGGTCGAAGGTGATCAGTTGAACGGTCATTCTGGAGTGCCTTTGCGTTTGGCCCGTGGGTGGGCGCTGTCGTAGACCGCGGCCAGGTGCTGGAAGTCCAGGTGGGTGTAGACCTGGGTGGTGGCGATGTCGGCATGCCCGAGCAGCTCCTGCACCGCGCGCAGGTCCTGCGAGGACTCCAGCATATGACTGGCGAAGGAATGGCGCAGCATATGCGGGTGCAGGTGCTGGCCGAGTTCGCGCACGCCGGCCTGGCGCACGCGCAGTTGCACCGCGCGCGGGCCGATACGCCGGCCCTGCTGGCTGATGAACAGCGCACCATCGGCCGGTCGGGCCAGGGCGCGCAGGGGCAGCCACTGCTCCAGCGCCTGGCGCGCCAGGCGCCCGATCGGCAGCTCGCGAGTCTTGTTGCCCTTGCCGCGCACCCGCACCAGCCCGGCGGACAGGTCGAGGCCGTCGAGGTCGAGGCCGACCAGCTCGGACAGGCGCAGACCGGAGGAGTAGAACAGCTCGAGCATGGCCTGGTCGCGGCGGGCGATGAAGTCGTCTTCCACCGCGCCATCGAGCAGTTGCGCGGTACGGTCGGCATCCAGGGTCTTCGGCAGGCGTCGCTGGCCTTTCGGCGGGCTCAGGCCGCTGGCCGGGTCATGTGCGGCGAGGCCTTCGCGGATCAGGTAGCGGTAGAAGCCGCGCACCGCCGAGAGCAGGCGCGCCAGGCTGCGGCTGGCGTGGCCCTGCTGGTGCAGGGTGGCGACCAGGCGTCGCAGTTGGCGGCTGTCCAGGCCGGTCCAGGCGGACAGGCGTTCGTCCGCGCAGAAGGCCAGCAGTTTGCCCAGGTCGCGCCGGTAGCCATCCAGGGTGTGCGCGGAGACCTGGCGTTCGCTGCGCAGGTGCTCGAGGTAGGCGTCCAGATGATCTTGCATGGTTGCTCCGGGCGCGGGTCTAGGGTGGGGCCGGGCGGCCCACCCTGCGTCATTAGCGTACCGAACGCAGCGGCGTGGCGAAGCGCGGCAGTACCCGGGCCAGCACTTCGGCGATATAGCCGAGGAACAGGGTGCCGAGGGAACTCTTGTAGTGCTGCGGGTCGGCGCTGCCGATCGCCAGCACGCCGTGCAGGCCCTGGTGGGACAGGGCGACCACAGCCGCCGAGCCGACGCGCTCGGCCTCGCCGTCGCCGAACAGGAAGGCCAGTTCGTGGCTGCGCAGCACGCCGCAGATGGTCTTGCCGCCTGCCAGCAGGCCGCCGATGGCCTGGTGCGCCTCCGCGCTGCTGACCGAGCGGCCGACCGGCAGCGGCGTTTCGCTGAACAGGATCAGGCTGACGAACGGCACCTGGAACTCATGGCGCAGGCTGTCCTCCACGGCGCTGACCAGCTCTTCCAGGCTGGCGGCGTCGAGCAGGTCGAGCACCAGACGGCGGGTCTTGTCGAACAGCCGGTCGTTGTCGCGGGCCACGTCCATCAGTTGCGACAGGCGATGGCGCATCTCGATGTTGCGCTCGCGCAGCAGCTTGACCTGGCGCTCGACCAGCGACACGGTGTCACCGCGCTGGTGCGGGATGCGCAGTTCGGGGATCAGCTCGTCGTGGTCGATGAAGAACTCCGGGTGCAGGCGCAAGTAGGCGGCAACCGTTGCCGAATCGAGTGGCTTGGGCGAATCCTGCTGGTCGGTCATGGGCGCTGCTCGGTCATAAACGAACTTGTCCTTCGTACACGCGCATCGCGGGTCCGGTCATCATAACGGGCTGGCCGGGGCCTGCCCACTCGATGGACAGCTTGCCGCCGGGCAGTTCGAGCTGCAGCGGCGAGTCCATCCAGCCCTGACGAATCGCCGCCACCGCCGCGGCGCAGGCGCCGGTGCCGCAGGCCTGGGTCTCGCCGGCGCCGCGTTCCCAGACGCGCAGCCTGGCGCGCTGGCGGTCGATGATCTGGAGGAAACCGACGTTGACCCGCTGCGGGAAGCGCGGATGGTGCTCCAGCTTGGGGCCCAGCTCATGCACCGGCGCGCTGTCGACGTTGTCCACGCGCAGCACCGCATGCGGGTTGCCCATGGACAGCGCGGCCAGCTCGTGCGCTTGGCCGTCGACCTCGACGCGGTAGCTCAGCGCCTCCTGCTCGGCCTGGAAGGGAATCTGCGCCGGCTCCAGGCGTGGTGCGCCCATGTTCACGGTGATCTGGCCGTCGGCGCGCACGTGCAATTCGATGATCCCGCCCTTGGTCTCGACGCGGATTCGTCTCTTCATCGTCAGGCGCTTGTCCAGCACGAAACGGGCGAAACAGCGTGCACCGTTGCCGCATTGCTCCACTTCCGAACCATCGGCATTGAAGATGCGGTAGCGGAAGTCGACGTCCGGGTTGCTTGGCGGCTCGACGATCAGCAATTGGTCGAAGCCGACGCCAGTGTGGCGGTCGCCCCACTGCTTGGCGTTCTTCGGCTGGATGTGCGCGTGCTGGCTGACCAGGTCGAGGACCATGAAGTCGTTGCCGAGGCCGTGCATCTTGGTAAAGCGCAATAGCATCGCGGTGCCCTTATGGTGCTGGCGGCAGCCGGCTTTCGCCCGCAAAGAGTTCGCTGAGGGTTTCGCGCCGGCGCACTTCGAAGGCCTGCTCGCCATCCACCATCACCTCGGCGGCGCGGCCGCGGGTGTTGTAGTTGGAACTCATGACGAAGCCATAGGCGCCGGCCGAGCGCACGGCCAGCAGGTCGCCTTCCGCCAACGCCAGTTCGCGCTCCTTGGCCAGGAAGTCGCCGGTCTCGCAGATCGGCCCGACGATGTCGTAGCTGCGCGTCGCTCCTTCGCGTGGCCGCACCGGCACCACGTCCATCCAGGCCTGGTACAGCGCCGGACGGATCAGGTCGTTCATCGCCGCATCGACGATGGCGAAATCCTTGTGTTCGGTGTGCTTGAGGTACTCGACCCGGGTCAGCAGCACCCCGGCGTTGGCGACGATATAGCGGCCCGGCTCGAATACCAGGGCCAGGTCGCGACCCTGGATGCGCTCGCGCACCGCCTGGATGTAGTCGCCGGCCAGCGGCGGCTGCTCGTCGCGGTACTGCACGCCGAGGCCGCCGCCGAGGTCCAGGTGCTGGATGCGGATGCCGCGCGCGGCCAGGCGGTCGACCAGCGCCAGCAGGCGCTCGAGGGCATCGAGGAACGGCGGCAGGCTGGTCAGCTGCGAGCCGATATGACAGTCGACGCCGACCACCTCCAGGTTGGCCAGCGTCGCGGCGCGGGCGTAGACCGCCTCGGCGGCGGCGATGGCGATGCCGAACTTGTTCTCCTTCAGCCCGGTGGAAATGTACGGATGGGTGCCGGCATCGACGTCCGGGTTGACCCGCAGCGACACCGGCGCCCTGACGCCGAGTTCGGCGGCAACGATCTGCAGGCGTTCCAGTTCCTCGGTGGACTCGACGTTGAAGCAGTGCACGCCCACTTCCAGCGCCCGGCGCATGTCCTCGCGGCTCTTGCCGACCCCGGAGAAGACGATCTTGGCCGGGTCGCCGCCGGCGGCCAGGACCCGTTCCAGCTCGCCACGCGAGACGATGTCGAAGCCCGCGCCGAGGCGCGCCAGCACGTTCAGCACGCCGATGTTGGAGTTGGCCTTGACGGCGAAGCAGACCAGGTGCGGCAATCCCTGCAGCGCATCGGCATAGGCGTGGTATTGCGCCTCGATGTGCGCGCGCGAGTAGACGTAGGTCGGCGTGCCGAAGCGTTGGGCGATGGCGGACAGGGCCACGCCTTCCGCGAACAGCTCGCCGTCGCGGTTGCTGAAAGCTTGCATGGAACCCCCTTAGAGAAAGACGTCTCTGTCGCGTTCTTGCGTCGTTTTCCCATCATCCGGCAGGTACAGCGGGCCTTTCTGGCCGCAACCCGCGAGCAGGGAGCTGATGGCGACGAGCGCGATAAGGGCAGTGAACAGCCGCTGCATGGCGAAATCCTTGTAATAAAGCACGAATGCGCCGGAGTATACCGGCCCCCCGGCGCCTTGCCTATGCGCCGGGATTCCCGTCCGACGGGGCTTTCACCCACCTTTGGGGCAGCCAAAGGAGCCCGGATGGACCGCCTCGTGGCATTCGCCAGCACGCTTTCGTTCGCCTCTCGGCAGGGGCGGTGGATTGCCTCGGGCGCCGCCGCGCGGCTTGACCGCGCACCCGGCCGCGGCTTTTGCGCGAAGCCGGGTTATCCTGCAGGCGCTAGTCGGACGAGACACGCCGGCAACGGGTGCGGCATTATCGACGCGACCCGCGCTGGCGAGAATCGCCCTGCGGGTCGGCGTTCGCACGCCCGCTTCGCCGGCGGATGGGGCCGAGCCCGGGCGAATGCCGCGGCGGTACTCGCCCGCCACTTTTTTGCAGCAGCTAAATTTTTCGAGGACCCCGCAATGAGTTTGACCGAAGCCCGCTTTCACGATCTGGTCGATGCCGCGCAGCAGGCGGTAGAGGACATATTCGATGACAGCGACCTGGACCTCGACCTGGAAAACTCCGCCGGGGTGCTGACCGTGCGGTTCGAGAACGGTACGCAGCTGATCCTCAGCCGTCAGGAACCCCTGCGCCAACTCTGGGTGGCGGCGCGCTCCGGCGGTTTCCATTTCGATTACGATCCGGCCAGCGAGCGCTGGATCTGCGACAGCAGCGACGAACAGCTCGGCGAGATGCTCGCCCGCATCACCCTGGAGCAATCGGGAGCCGACCTTGAGTTCGAGGAACTCTGAGCGCCGCGAACCGGCGGCCGAGGCCGTCGCCTCGCCATGTCGCCGGCAGTGCTGCCTGGACGACCGCGACATGTGCCTGGGCTGTGGCCGCCTGTTGGCGGAAATCCTCGAATGGGGCGCGGCCGACAATTCGCGGCGACGCGCCATTTGCCAGGAGGCCCAGGCGCGCCTGCGACCGCGCGGGGACTGACCGAGTGGTCTTGTTTATTTAGGCGGCTGTGCTACGGTCGGTTCAGACCCCGCCAAACCCCGCTAGCCAAAGCGGGGTTTTGCTTTTTGCGTATCCGGCAAAGGAGACTCGCGCCCGCCATGAGCAGTACACCGTCGATCACCATTACCCGCCTCGATTTGCAGCGTCTGCAGCGTTTGCTCGACAACCTGGAGGACGGCGCCACGCCGGGTGCCGTGGCCCTGCAGGCGGAGCTGGATCGTGCCGACGTGGTCGGCCACGACGAGGTACCGCCGGGGGTGGTGACCATGAACTCGCGGGTGCATTGCCGCGAGGAAAGCAGCGGCAAGGACTATCACCTGACCCTGGTCTACCCGCAGGACGCCGGTGGCGACGGCAAGGTGTCGATCCTCGCGCCGGTCGGCAGCGCCTTGCTCGGCCTCTCTGTCGGCCAGCATATCGATTGGACCGCGCCCGGCGGCAAGCTGCTGAAACTGACCCTGCTGGCGGTGGAATACCAGCCGGAAGCGGCCGGCGAATACAACCGTTGAGCGATTGGTCGCCGGCAACACCGGCGCCATGAACTACAGTTGAGTGCACTTCAATCCGGCAAGGAGGCCCGCATGTCCAGTCTACCCCTGTATTTCCCCCAAGGTTTCGCCCTGCCGCAGGCGTTGCTCTGCGCCCAGTTGGTCGGCGCGGCCTACGACCAGTACACGCAATGGCAGGCCCAGGACCGGCCGCGGCGGCCACAGGATTTCCACTGGCAGCCGCCGCAGATGGAAGGCTGGAGCTTTTCCGCGCCGGTCTGGAGCATCCTCAGCGAGCTGTACTTTCTCAACGAGTCGGAGCCGTTCGGCTTTGCCGCGCGCGATCCGCAGGGCGAGACCTACCTGGTGTTCCGCGGCACCGACAGCGTGCAGGATTGGCTGGACGACCTGGATGCCGACCAGCGCAGCTATCCCTGGCAAGGCGGGGTGGGCCAGGTGCATGACGGCTTCCTCAAGCTCTACGCCTCGCTGCGCGACCTGGCCTTGCAGGCGCTGGACGGCCTGCAGCCGAACGGGCCGCTGTGGGTCTGCGGGCATAGCCTGGGCTGCGCCCTGTCGAGTCTGGCGGTGCTGGATTTGCGCGAGCGCTGGCCGGACCTGCCGTTGCAGCACTACAACTTCGCCAGTCCGCGCCTCGCTGCGCCGGATTTCGCCGCCCACTACAACGCCTTGCAGGTGCCGACCTTCCGCCTGGTCAACGACAGCGATCTGGTGCCGCAAGTGCCGCCAGGGGTGACCGGCGACTGGCTCTACCAGCACCTCGGCCTGGCGGTCACCTTCACCGCCAGCTACGCCGGCGTGGCGGCCGACCACAGCCTCAGCGATTGCTACCTGTATGCCTTGCAACACCCGCAGGCGCCGATGCGCGGCTAGCCTGGCCGGCGCGCTGGCCGGTCAGGCTCTTTGCAGCGCATGGTTCAGCGCTTCTTCCAGCTTGGCCTTGTAGCGCAGGTAATGCACGGTCTGCGCCTGGCCCTCGCCGAGCACCGCGGAGAGGTCGAGGTCGGTGATGTAGCAGGGATAGCGCTCGCCGTCGCGGCGCTGGGCGAGGATATGCCGGGCCACGGCGGCGAACAGATCGCCGGCGTACTCCAGCTCGGAAAACTCGCGGTGGTTGCAGTACAAGGTCACCTGCACCCGCTTGCCGCCGGCCGGCTCGACAATCGCCTGGACGTCATAGAACGGATGGCTCACCGGCGCCTGCGGCGGCGGGCGGCGCTCCAGCTGCTGCGCGCGCAGCGGCGCCGCGGGTAGCAGCTGGTAATAGAGCACCTCGAGGGGCGCCAGGGGCTGCGGGTTATCCAGCGGCAACAGGGCGTTGCGCCGGTACAACAGCGACTGCAGGAAGCGTTGCAGGGGCGTCAGCAGGCTCTGCTCGTCGCGGAACGGCACGCGCTGGCGCCACACCGCGTTGTGTTCGTCGAGCACGGTCAACTCGGCCTGCTCGCTGGCCTCGTGCAGGCGGTAGAACACCTGGATGCAGGCCGGTCGACCCTGCGCCAGGATCAGGGCCAGGTCCTCGCCTTCCAGGGCATTGCGATCCAGATGCAACGGGCTGTATCCCGACTGCTCCTCGCCGAGGTGCTCGAGCAGCGCCGGCAGGCCGTTCAGCGAGGTGTGGCGGACCTGGCCGGGAATCAGTTCGAGCACGTGGTAGTGCTGCTTGATTTGCAGCAGGTAGCGGTTGCGCTGCTCGCCGCCGAAGTTGCCGAGAGTGTCGCGGAACAGTTCCTCGACCCGCTCGGCGATGGCGCTGGCGCGGTTGCGGCAGAAGCAGCGCACGCGCAGATTGGGCTTGTCAGCCCCGGCCGGCAGGCTGTTGAGGAAGTCGCGCAGGCAGTCGAGCAGCGCGTGGGGGCCGTGGTAGCGGCTGACCAGCAGTTCGTTCCAGCTGTTCAGGCTGACCTGGTCGAGGGTCAGGACCAGGTTCTCGCGCACCCCGGAATAGCCCAGGGCATCGGTCCGCTCGGTGGTCATGTGCACGTTCATCTGGCTGTGCTGCTTGAGCGGGTCGAGGCCGACGTTGACCAGCAGCAGCACCTCGCGCGGCGCGCTGGCGCGCAACAGCGCGGCTTCGCCGACTGCGGGCAGTGGCAGCGGCAACGCCTGCTGCAGGCTGCTCAGCAGGTTGGACAGTTCGAACTCGCCGAGGTCGCTGCTGCCGGGGTGCAGCGACAGCCGCGTGCTGCTGTCGATCACCCCGTTGCGGTGGCACCAGGCGAGCAGCTCGATCAGCTCGCGGGCCCGCTTGAGCGGGGCGAAGTCCGGCCACTCCTGGGCGCCGAGGCTGCCGTTGAACAGCGCCCACTGGTTTTCCTCGGGGGTTTCCGGGTTGGGGCAGTGGACCAGGGTCAGGGTGTCTTCGGCCAGGTCCGGGGCGATGCCCGGGTTGATGAACTCGACCTTGCCGGCCTTGCGCTCGAAGGCGGCATACAGGCGCCGGCCGAGCACGCCGAGGTCGCGGCTGTTGAGCGAGCTGCCGGCGTGTTCGCTGCGGGCGAATTGCGAGAGAAAACGGTAGCTGTAGGTCAATTCGTTGACCAGCATGCGCCGCTCGGCGCTGACCTGGCGCATCTTCCACTGACTGCGGCTGTCGAGCATCGCCAGTTGCCGGCTGTCCCACTGCCAGTCGCCGGTCAGGCGTTCCAGCAGCAGGCGCTGCCAGCTCTTGCGGCGGTCACGCGGCGGCCGGCTGAGCTTCTTGTTGACCTTCAGGTAGAGGCAGCGGCGGATCAGCTCCAGGCGTTCGCCTTCGCCGCGGGTGCTCAGGTATTCCTCTAGGCGCCGGTAGACCACCATGTAGGGGTCGAGCTCGTCGAGGTCGAGGCGATTGGCATAGACCGCCTGCTTGAAGCGCAGCGACAGGCATTCGACCTTGGGGTGTTCGCTGGCATAGACCTCGGTGAGCAGCAACTTGAGCACCGACTTGTAGGGCGACTCGATGCCCTTGAACAGTTGCCACATGCCGGCGCCGATGAATTCCGCCGGCGGGATCCGCGCCAGGTGGCCGAGGTCGAGCACCTCCTCGGCGCGGATGAAACGCTTGTTCAGCAGGGTGCTGGTGTAGTCCTGGTAGCGCGCCTCCTCGTACGCCGGTACCAGCCACCACAGCGGGGTGCGACCGGCCAGCCAGATCGCCGTACGGTAGAACTCGTCGAGCAACAGGTAGTGCTGGGTGGTGCCGCAGTCGTCCGAAGTCAGCTTGGCCTCGCGCTCGCCGGCGCTGAAGCGCTGCGGGTCGACCAGGAAGAAATGCACCTCGGCGCCCAGGGTTGCCGCCCAGCTTTCCAGCAGGTCGCATTTCTTGCGCAGTTCGGCGGTTTCCCGCGGGCTGAGGTCGGGGCTATGGCAGACCCACAGGTCCATGTCGCTCTGCTCGGCCTGGGCCACGGTGCCCAGGCTGCCCATCAGGAACAGCCCGTGAATCGGCAGCGCCGGCTTGCCGCGCTGCGCCTTGTAGGCGAAGGAGCGGGTCAGGCGCTGGGCCTCGGCGAGCACCTCTGCACCCGGCTCGTAGCCACTCAGGCCGGCCGGGGTCAGCCCGGAGACATAGCCCGGCAGCAGCGGGTGGTTGACGTGGAACAGCAGCGGCAAAAGCGTGAGCACCAGTTGCTGGCGCGTCGACAGCGCCTGCATGGCACGCGCCAGGCGGCCGTCGTTGACCTTGAGAAAACGCGCCCGCAACTGCGCCAGCACCTTGCGGTCGATGCCGTCGTCGAGATCCGGGCGGATTTCCTGGGTGCGGGTCATGCGGGCGCTCGGCTGGAGGATGCCGCAAGATTATCAGTCGCCAGCGCTGCGGTGCAGTGCCCGCCGCTGGATCGCCCGTCCGCCGATGGGCGAAGGCCGATCGGCGGAGGGGAGATGGCAGAGCGGGTCAGGCGGTTTCGGACACGGTGAGGATGGTCAACAGGGCCTGTGCGTGTTCGGCGGCATCCAGGCCGAGGCTGGTCAGGTAGCCACCATCCTCCTGGGTGACCAGGCCTTTGTCGTGCAGGCGTTTGGCCGCGGCGATCGCTTGCGGCGCGGCGACATGGTGAACTTTGAGGCCTTCCTGGGTGTTGCCCAGGTTGAACAGCGCGAGGAGTTCCAGTTCAGCAACCAGCTCAGGGGTAAAGGACATAAGTGCTCCAGGTTCTTGTGATGATCGGTCGGGCAGCGCATGCGTCCGACGGGTGGAGTCAGGCCGCAGGTTTTTCCAGTGTAGCGAGCCGCGCGGTCCGGTGCAGGGCTCGGTGCGGCTCAGGGCATCTCTTCCGGCAACGTCGGCAAGGCGCGCAGGGCCTGCTCGTAGCCGTCGCGGTCGAACGGGCGGTTATCGCGCAGCATGGCCTTGACCTCATGGGCCAGCACCAGGGCCATCAACTGCAGGATTTCCTCGCGCTCATAGCCGACCAGGCTCAGCTTGTTCAGTGTGGCCAGTGCCGCCGGCGGCTCCCCGGCCTCGATCTGGTTCTCGATGGCCTGGGTCAGGGCGGCTTCGGCAACGGCCTCGTCTTCGTGATCGTCGTGTTCGCTCATGCTCGGCTTATCCGTGGACTGAGCGTGCAGTGTGCCAGCGTGTCGCCAGATGCGCCATTCACCGGTCTGATGTGGCTGGCGGTCATGCCGCGCGCGCGGCTATAAGATCTGGATGTCCTGTTCGCCGGCTGGAGCCTGCCCCCATGTTCAAACTCTACGGATTCGCGGTCAGCAACTACTTCAATATGGTCAAGCTGGCCTTGCTGGAGAAGGGCCTGGCGTTCGAGGTCGTCACCCTGTACGGCAACCAGAGCGACGAGTTCCTCGGCATCAGCCCGCGCGGCAAGGTGCCGGTGCTGGGCGTCGAGCAGGGCTTCATCAACGAGACCAGCGCTATCCTCGACTACCTGGAAGAGTGCGGCGCCGGCAAGGCCCTGCTGCCACACGAGCCGTTCGCCCGTGCCCAGGTGCGCGCGCTGATGAAGGAAATCGAGCTGTATATCGAGCTGCCGGCGCGCCTCGGCTACCCGGAGGCCTTTTTCGGGATGGAGATTGCCGAGGCGCTGAAGACCCGCTGCAAGGCCGAACTGCTGGCCGGTATCGCCACGCTCAAACGCCATGGCCGCTTCACCCCGTACGTGGCGGGTGACAGCTTCAGCCTGGCGGATATCTACTTCCTCTACAGCATCGACCTGGCCTGCGGGGTGGCAAAGAAGCTGTTCAATCTCGACCTGCTCGCCGACTTCTCTTCTGCCCACGAACTGCTCGCGCTGCTCAACCAGAACCCGCACGTCAAGTGCATCGCCGCGGACAAGGAGGCGGCCATGCCGGCATTTCTGGCGATGGCGCAGGCCAAGGCGAAAGCCTGACAGCACGCGGCGCACGGGCTCCGCGTGACTAGCCGGGCTTAGCGGCCGGCGAGCAGTTGCTGGCCGCGCTTGACCGCCGCGCGCACCTGGTTCGGTGCGGTGCCGCCGATGTGGTCGCGGGCGTTGACCGAGCCTTCCAGGGTCAGCACGGCGAACACGTCCTGCTCGATCTGCGCGCTGAACTGGCGCAGTTCGTCCAGGCTCATCTCGGCCAGGTCCTTGCCGCTGTCCACGCCGTATTTCACCGCATGCCCGACGATCTCGTGGCAGTCGCGGAACGGCAGGCCCTTGCGCACCAGGTAGTCGGCCAGGTCGGTGGCGGTGGAGAAACCGCGCAGTGCCGCCTCGCGCATGATCGCGTGCTTGGGCTTGATTGCCGGGATCATGTCGGCGAAGGCGCGCAGCGAGTCGCGCAGGGTGTCGGCGGCGTCGAACAGCGGTTCCTTGTCTTCCTGGTTGTCCTTGTTGTAGGCCAGCGGCTGGCCTTTCATCAGGCACAGCAGGCCCATCAGCGCGCCGAACACCCGGCCGCTCTTGCCGCGCACCAGCTCCGGCACGTCTGGGTTCTTCTTCTGCGGCATGATCGAGGAGCCGGTGCAGAAACGATCCGGCAGGTCGATGAACTGGAACTGCGCGGATGTCCACAGCACCAGCTCTTCGGAGAAGCGCGACAGGTGCATCATCGCCAGCGCGGCGGCGGCGCAGAACTCGATGGCGAAGTCGCGATCCGAGACGCCGTCCAGCGAGTTGCCGCCGACCGCGTCGAAGCCGAGCAGCTGGGCGGTGATCTCGCGCTGGATCGGGTAGGTGGTACCGGCCAGCGCCGCCGAACCCAGCGGCATGCGGTTGGTGCGCTTGCGGCAGTCGACCAGGCGCTCGTAGTCGCGGCTGAGCATTTCGAACCAGGCCAGCAGGTGGTGGCCGAAGGTCACCGGCTGGGCGGTCTGCAGGTGGGTGAAGCCGGGCATGATGGTCTCCGCCTCACGCTCGGCCTGATCCAGCAGGCCCTGCTGCAGGCGAGTGATCTCGGCGAGGATCAGGTCGATCTCGTCGCGCAGCCACAGGCGGATGTCGGTGGCCACCTGGTCGTTGCGGCTACGGCCGGTGTGCAGCTTCTTGCCGGTGATGCCGATGCGGTCGGTCAGGCGCGCCTCGATGTTCATGTGCACGTCTTCCAGGTCGACGCGCCAGTCGAACTGGCCGGCCTCGATTTCGCCCTGGATCTGCTGCAGGCCGTCGATGATGCTGTCGCGCTCGGCGGTGCTGAGCACCCCGGCCTTTTCCAGCATGGTCGCATGGGCGATCGAACCCATGATGTCGTGGCGGTACAGGCGTTTGTCGAAGTCGACGGAGGCGGTGAAGCGGGCGACGAAGGCGTCGACGGGCTCGCTGAAGCGGCCGCCCCAGGATTGGTTGGTCTTCTCTGTGCTCATGGGATTCGCTCGGCTGGTGCGCTGATTCGGGCGTGGCGGAAAAGTCCGTGGATAATAACAGGGCTAACGGGCATGCCACGAGTGACACCCATGAATCATGAAAGCCTTCGTGGCATGCCCGCCTCCCTCATCCGGCGCTGCGCGCCACCTTCTCCCAAGGGGAGAAGGACAAAGGAGGTCGTCGCTGCGCGACTTTCAGGCTAACGGGCAAAATCGCCGCGGCGGTTTCCGCCATCGACCCCGCCGGCAGCGGCGGGGCAGTGTTGGTCCGGTCACACTTTGCTCGGCGGGGCGGCATTTCGGCGCTTTATTTTGCCCGGCCGGGGCTGGCCGGCTTGCCGCCTGACCGGGCTACGCGGAAACTGCGCCGATGCATATTCAATGGTTCAACCCGAAAAACACCGCGGCGCCCAGCAACGACTTCTTCGTCCCGGAACTCTGCCAGCCGGAAGCGCTGCTGAGCATGGTGCTGCTGGCCGAGCTGCTGGTATTGGTATTGGTGCTGGCCGAGCCGATGTTGCCCGGTTTCGACTGGGTACGCCTGGCGCTGACCTCGCTGTTCGTGCAGTGGAACGTGCTGCTCTCGGCGGCGCTGCTCTGCCGTCTGCGCCCGCTACTGGCGCGCCTGCACGCGGCGCTGGCCGGCGGCCTGTGCTGCGCGATCGTGGTCGGACTGACCCTGATCTGCACCGCGGTGGCGGACTTCTACGACCTCGGCGGGCCGCTGCCGCACGCCGGCGAGGTCAACCTGTACCTGCGCCACGCACTGATCAGCATGATCATGTCGGCGCTGCTGCTACGCTATTTCTATCTACAGAGCCAATGGCGGCGGCAGGAACAGGCGGAGTTACGTGCGCGCATCGAATCCCTGCAGGCGCGGATCCGCCCGCACTTCCTGTTCAACAGCCTGAACAGCATCGCCAGCCTGGTGGCGGTCGATCCGTACAAGGCCGAGCAGGCGGTGCTGGATCTGTCCGACCTGTTTCGCGCCAGCCTGGCCAAGCCCGGCAGCCTGGTGTCCTGGAGCGAGGAGCTGGAGCTGGCCAAGCGTTATTTGTCGATCGAGCACTATCGCCTCGGCGAACGACTACAGTTGCAATGGGAGGTTCTCGATGTGCCCAGCGATCTGCCGATTCCACAGCTGACCTTGCAGCCTTTGCTGGAGAATGCGCTGATCTACGGCATTCAACCGCGCATCGAGGGTGGCCTGGTGCGGGTCGATGCCAGTTACCGCGAGGGGGTGTTCCACTTGTGCGTCAGCAACCCGTATCAAGAGCACGACACCCAGCAACCCTCGCGCGGGACACGGCAGGCGTTGGGCAATATCGATGCACGCCTTGCGGCACTTTTCGGGCCGACTGCCAGTCTCAGCGTGGAGCGCCGTGACGGCCGCCACTTCACTTGTCTACGCTATCCTTGTGCGAGACTCACGCAGGAAGCCGGAGCACTATGAATGTCCTGATCGTCGATGACGAACCCCTGGCCCGTGAGCGCCTCAGCCGCATGGTCGGCGAACTCGACGGCTACCGTGTCCTCGAGCCAGCCGCGAGCAATGGCGAAGAGGCGTTGGCCCTGATCGACAGCCTGAAGCCGGATGTCGTGTTGCTGGATATCCGCATGCCGGGGCTGGATGGCTTGCAGGTCGCGGCCAAGCTCTGCGAGCGCGAAGCGCCGCCGGCGGTGATCTTCTGTACCGCCCACGACGAATTCGCCCTGGAGGCGTTCAAGGTCAGTGCGGTGGGCTACCTGGTCAAGCCGGTGCGTGCCGAGAGCCTCAGCGAAGCGCTGAAGAAGGCCGAACGGCCGAACCGCGTGCAGCTCGCCGCGTTGACCCGTCCGGCGGCGGAGAGCGGTACCGGCCCGCGCACCCACATCAGCGCGCGGACGCGCAAAGGCATCGAGCTGATTCCGCTCGACCAGGTCATCTACTTCATCGCCGACCACAAGTACGTGACCCTGCGCCATGCCGGCGGCGAGGTGCTGCTGGACGAGCCGCTGAAGGCGCTGGAAGACGAGTTCGGCGATCGTTTCGTGCGCATCCACCGCAACGCCCTGGTTGCCCGCGAACGCATCGAGCGCCTGCAGCGCACCCCGCTCGGACACTTCCAGCTGTACCTCAAGGGCCTCAATGGCGACGCGCTGATCGTCAGTCGCCGGCATGTGGCCGGGGTGCGCAAGCTGATGAACAGTTTGTAGGGGCGTTGGCCAGGGGCGATGGCGGCTGCTGCGCATGCTCGCCCATAGCTCTGCCACCCCCTCGCATCCCGCCCCTGTTATTATTCCCGGCAGTTCGTTTTCTGGAATTGCCCATGCCCCGCGAAATCCGTATTGCCACCCGTAAAAGCGCCCTGGCTCTGTGGCAGGCCGAACATGTCAAGGCCCGCCTGGAACAGGCGCACCCGGGGCTGAAGGTCAGCCTGGTGCCGATGGTCAGCCGCGGCGACAAGCTGCTCGATGCGCCGCTGGCGAAGATCGGTGGCAAGGGCCTGTTCGTCAAGGAGCTGGAAACCGCCTTGCTGGACAACCAGGCCGACATCGCCGTGCACTCGATGAAGGACGTGCCGATGGACTTCCCCGAGGGGCTCGGCCTGTACTGCATCTGCGAGCGCGAGGACCCGCGCGACGCCTTCGTCTCCAACCGCTTCGACAGCCTCGATGCGCTGCCCGCCGGCAGCGTGGTCGGCACCTCCAGCCTGCGCCGCCAGGCGCAGTTGCTGGCGCGCCGGCCCGATCTGAAAATCCAGTTCCTGCGCGGCAACGTCAACACCCGCCTGGCCAAGCTGGATGCCGGCGAGTACGACGCCATCATCCTCGCCGCCGCCGGGCTGATCCGCCTCGGCTTCGCCGAGCGCATCCGCTCTTCGATCGGCGTCGATGACAGCCTGCCGGCCGGTGGCCAGGGCGCGGTGGGCATCGAATGCCGCAGCGCCGACACGCAGATCCATGCTCTGCTGGCGACCCTGCACCATCGCGACACTGCACTGCGGGTCACCGCCGAGCGCGCGCTGAACAAGCGCCTGAACGGCGGTTGCCAGGTGCCGATCGCCTGTTATGCCGTGCTCGAAGGCGAGCAGCTGTGGCTGCGCGGCCTGGTCGGCCAGCCGGATGGCGGCCTGTTGCTGCGGGCGGACGATCGCGCCCCGGCGGCCGAGGCCGAGCGACTCGGCGTGCGGGTCGCCGAAGCGCTGTTGGCGCAAGGCGCGGCAGCGATCCTCGAGGGCGTCTACGGTGAGGTCGATCACCCGTGAGCGCCTGGCGCCTGCTGCTGACGCGCCCGGCGCAGGAATGCGCGGCGCTGGCGCAGACCTTGGCCGAGCACGGCGTCTACAGCAGCAGCTTGCCGTTGCTGGCGATCGAGGCGCTGGTGGAAACCCCGGAGCAGCGCGCGACCATCCTCGACCTGGACCGTTACTGTGCGGTCGTCGTGGTCAGCAAGCCGGCGGCGCGCCTGGGTCTCGAGCTGCTCGACCGCTATTGGCCGCAGCCGCTGGCCGGGCAACCCTGGTTCAGCGTCGGCGCGGCCACCGCCGAGATCCTCGAAGGCTACGGCCTAAACGTGTATTTCCCCGCCCAGGCGGATGACAGCGAAGCCCTGCTGGCCCTGCCGCAATTGCAGCAGGCAGTGGCTGCGGCGCATATCCCCCGGGTGCTGATCCTGCGTGGCGAGGGTGGCCGAGAGTTACTCGCCGAACGTTTGCGCGGCCAAGGCGTGCAGGTGGACTATCTGCCACTCTATCGCCGCCGGTTGCCGGACTACCCGCCTGGCGTGCTGCCCGAACGGGTGCGCGCAGAACGCCTGAACGGCCTGGTGGTCAGCAGTGGCCAAGGTCTGGCTCATCTGCTGCAGCTGGCCGCCGAAGACTGGCCGGCACTGGCCCGGCTACCCGTGTTCGTACCCAGCCCGCGGGTTGCCGAACTGGCGCGCGCCGCGGGCGCCGAGACTGTTGTGGACTGCCGTGGCGCGAGCGCCGCGGCGTTGCTGGCGGCGTTGCAGACGCAACCCGCCGCCGACCTCTGATGCAAAGGATGGATACGTGAGCGAAGCGACTTCCCCGAAAGAGCAAGAGCAACCGGCACAGGATGCCCCCGCCGCCGCGCTCGCCCCGCCGATCAAGCCGACGGCGCGCGGCACTGGCTTGGCGCTGCTGGCCCTGCTGCTGGGCGCCGCCGGGGTGGCGGCCGGCGCGTGGAGCGCCTGGCAGCTGCGCGGCCTGGAGGCGCGCGAGCAGCAGCAACTCGAGCAGTTGCAGGCGGCGCGCAGCCAGGCCGAAGCCTTGGCGCAGCGTACCCAGAGCCTGGACGCGCGCCTGCAGCAACTGCCGCCGGCCGCCGAGCTGGAAGACCGGCGCCGCCTGCTCGCCCAGCTGCAGGGCGACCAGCAGTTGCTCAATCAGCGCCTGGAAACCGTACTCGGCGCCAGCCGCCAGGATTGGCGCCTGGCCGAGGCCGAGCACCTGCTGCGCCTGGCCAGCCTGCGCCTGTCGGCCCTGCAGGACATCAACAGTGCCACGGCCCTGGTGCAGGGCGCCGACGAGATTCTCCGCGACCAGGACGATCCCGCTGCCTTCGCCGCCCGCGAACAATTGGCCAAGAGCCTGGAGGCGCTGCGCACCACCAACGATCCGGATCGTACCGGGCTGTTCCTCCAGCTCGGCGCCTTGCGCGAGCAGGTGGCGCAGTTGAGCGCACTGAACCCGGCCTTCGAAAGCCAGGGCGGGGTGCTCGGCGACCTCGTCGCCGAAGGCGATGGCGCCAGTTGGTGGGCCGAGTGGCTGGAGACCCTGTCGCAGTATTTCCGCCTCGACTTCGATGCCGACCGGAACATCCGTCCGTTGCTTGCCGGACAGAGCCTGACCCAGGTGCGCCTGGCTCTCAGCCTGGCACTGGAGCAGGCGCAATGGGCGGCGCTGCATGGCCAGAGCCAGGTCTATCGGCAGGCGCTGCAGCAGGCTCACGCTGTACTGACGGGCAACTTCAACCAGGACAATCCGGATAGCCGTGCCTTGCGCGCGCGGATCGCCGAGCTGATTGACCGACCGATCGAGGTGGCTACGCCGGATCTGAGTGGCACGCTCACCGCGGTGCAGGCGTACCTGCAACGCAAGCAGTCGGCGCGCGAACGGGTCGAAAGCGCGGCACCGGTCAACGAGCTGCCGGTAGAGGCTGCGCCGAGCGCGGAGGAGGCTCGCCCATGAAGCGTGTCTATCTGTTGCTCGCCGTGCTGCTCGCCGCCGCGGCGCTGGCGCTGCTCGGCCTGGCTATCGCCGAGCACAAGGGCTACGTGTTGGTCGCCTACCAGGGCTTCCGCTACGAATCGAGCCTGTGGGCCTTCCTCGCGCTGGTGGCGGTACTGGGCTTGCTGCTCTATGGGCTACGGCTGCTGGTGCGCCTGCTGCTGGTCTCGATCGGCCTGGTCAACCCCTGGTCGCGTCTGCACCGCAGTCGCCGCGCGCGTCAGGCCTCCGAGCAGGGCTTCCTCGACTTGGCCGAGGGGCGTTGGGTGCGGGCCTTGCGCCACTTGCGCCGCGCCGCCGAAGGCGAGCCGCAGCCGCTGATGTATTACCTGGGCGCCGCGCGTGCGGCGCACAAGCTGGGGCAGTACGAGGACAGCGATGCGCTGTTGGAGCAGGCACTGCAGCGCTTGCCAGATGCCGAGCTGGCCATCGCCCTGGCCCATGCCGAGTTGCAGGAAGAGCGCGGCCAGGCCGAGGCCGCCCGGGAAACCCTGGAGGTGATGCTTGAGCGCCATCCGCATCAGCGTCAGGTGTTGCGTCAGCTGCGGCGCCTGTACCAGCAGGGCGGTGCCTGGTCGGCGCTGCTCGGCCTGGTGCCGGAACTGCGCAAGCAGAAGATCTTCGCCGCCGCCGAACTGCTCGAGTTGGAGCAGCAAGCCTGGCGTGGCCGTCTGGCCGCTGCCGGCAAGCCGGACGAAGGGGATGCCGAAAGCGCCTTGGCGAACCTGAAGCAGGCCTGGCACCAACTGTCGGCGGCGCAGCGCCAGGAGCCGGAGCTGCTGGCGGTCTATGCCGAGCAGTTACGGGCGCTGGGCGCCGAGGGCGAGGCCGAAGAGCTGTTGCAGCATGCCCTGAAGCGCGCCTATGACCAGCGTCTGGTGCGTCTCTACGGGTTGCTCCGGGGCGCTGATCCGGCGCGCCAGCTGCAGGTGGCCGAGGGCTGGTTGCAGCAGCATCCCAAGGATGCCGACCTGCTGCTGACCCTGGGCCGGCTGTGCGTGCAGAACCAGCTGTGGGGCAAGGCCAAGGAGTACTTCGAGAGCAGCCTGGTGTTTCAGCGCCACCCGGAAACCTGTGCGGAACTGGCCCGCCTGCTGACCCAGTTGGGCGAGGTCGAGCGCAGCAATCGACTGTTCCAGGAAGGCCTGGGACTGCTCGATCAGCGCCTGAGCGGTTTGCCGCTGCCGGAGCCGGCCCTGCCCTAGCGCGGCACGGGGATCCCGCGGCGGCGGTTGGCGAGCGGCGGCGCTACTCGCGGGACGCTGGCGGTGTTTGTCTTGAAAGGCCGAGGCGCTTTCCACTACCGTAGGCGCCCTTGCCACCGCCTTCGGAGCCGCCATGCCTCTGGCCAGCCCGCGTTCGTTATTCTTTCTCGCCTTTCTCGCTAGCCTGGCGCTGATGGGGGCCGCCCTCTATCTGGAGCATGTGGTCGGGCTGGAGCCGTGCCCACTGTGCGTGGTGCAGCGGATCGCCGTGATCGGTTTCGGCCTGGTCTGCCTGATCGCCGCGCTGCACGCTCCCGGCGCCGTCGGCCGCCGGGTCTACGCGGTGCTGGCGCTGCTGTTCGCTGCTGCCGGTGGCGCCACGGCCGGCCGGCAGATCTGGCTGCAAGGGGTGCCGGCGGACCAGCTGCCGGCCTGCCTGCCGAGCCTCGACTACATGATGGAGGCGCTGCCGTTCCAGGACATCGTGCGCCTGGTGCTGCACGGCTCGGCCGACTGCGCCGAGGTCAACTGGACGCTGTTCGGCATGAGCATTCCCGAGTGGAGCCTGCTCGGTTTCGTCGCCATGGCGTTGTTCGCCCTGCTGCAGTTGTTGCGCCGGACCTGACGCCGGGCGGGCCAGGGCGTGTGACGGCTCCTGTCGATGGCCCCGACGCACGGCGGCGCTGCGGATTCCCGCCGAATTCGAGGGTGGGGGGACCCCGGCGAGTGCGCGTCCGCGCGTGCAAACGCCGTGCTGCAGCGTGGCGCCTGGACTGGTCGCTGCACCTGCAGGCGTCAGGAATGATGCGGGCCACCGATTAAACGCTCGTATGAAATTTTCTCGAACGAGTGCCTTGATGACGCAGGCCCGCGGGCATAATCTGCCTGCACGCACCGCCGGAAAGTTGCCATTCTGTGGGTGCCTTCCCAAAACCATGCACCGATTGACAAAAAAACGTCTCGGAGCGGACGTATAACAGGAATGCCGATAAGGGAAGCGAGGTCATCATGCTCGAGAGTTGTCAGAACGCCCAGGAACGTTGGGGTGGAGTTCACCTGCTGATTGACCGTTGGTTGCAAGAGCGCCGCGAACTGGTGGCGGCGTTTACCGCCATTAGCGATTCGCCGCAGGCGCCCAGCGCCAATGCGCAGACCTTGTTGAGGTTCTGCGAGGTCCTGGTCGACTATGTGTCGGCTGGACACTTCGAGGTCTACGAACAGTTGACCAGTGAGGCCAAGGCCTTCGGCGACCAGCGGGGTCTCGATTTGGCCCAGCAGATCTATCCGCGTATCGAAGCGATCACCGAAGTGGCGCTGTCGTTCAACGACCGTTGCGACAATGGCGATTGCCGCGACAGCGTGTCGCTGGGCGAAGAAGTGCAACGCCTGGGGCAATTGCTGCATGAGCGCTTCGAGCTGGAAGACTGCTTGATCGAGGTGTTGCACAACGCCCATCGGCAGCAGGTCGCAGCGGCCCTCTAGCAGGCGCTTGCAACTGGCGAGCGACGGCGGGCATAGCCCGCACTCCGCGCCAGCTAGCCTGTCCGCCATTCCCATGGATTCCGGGCAGGCATTGCACGGTCGGCTTGCCACGGCGCGGGCTGTCCACGGCCACCTAGCCGGCATCACACCTCCTTCCCCCGATTGTTGCTCGCCGACCCTCGCTGGCCAATGCCCGACCCTGGCTCGTCGCCAGTGGAACAGCCAAGCGCTCGCGGGCCTGTATCGGCTTTCGTTCTTGCCAGGTGCCGATCCATTGGGTTCCCGCTGGACTGCAGGCGGCGTTTGCTGGTCCCGCCGCCGTGACGATGGATGCCGTGCGGGCTCCCCGGGTCGGAGGGATAACTAGCGACCGGCGAGTCAGGCGTCTAGTATGAGCTGCATCTCCACCCGCCAGGAGGCGAGCTATGTCGGCAAAGAAGAACTCCAACAAGAAATCGGTAAGCACTCCATTGCACCTGCTCCACCAGCTTTCCAGCAGCCTGCTCGACCATCTGGAGAATGCCTGCTCGCAAGCGCTGGTCGACGCCGAAAAACTACTCGCCAAGTTGGAAAAGCAACGCGGCAATGCCCAGGAAAAATTGCGCAAGGCGCGTGACAAGCTGCAGGATGCCGCGGTCGCCGGCAAGGCCAAGGCGCAGGCCAAAGCCAAGGCCGCGGTGGCTGAGCTGGAAGAGCTGCTCGATACCCTCAAGGTCCGCCAGGCCGAGACCCGCAGCTATATCCTGGGGCTCAAGCGCGATGCCCAGGAAAGCCTGAAGCTCGCCCAGGGGGTGGGCAAGGTCAAGGAAGCGGCCAGCAAGGCGCTGAGCAGCCGTGAAGCCAAGGCGGCCGCCGCGAAACCCGCGGTAGTCAAAACCCCGGCAGCCAAAGCCCCCGGCAAACCCGCAGCAAGCAAGGCCCCGGCCAAGCCTGTCGCTAAACCGGCTGCCAAGCCTGCGGCCAAACCCGCAGCGAAAGCGCTGGCCACGCCCGTGGCGAAAAAACCAGTTGCTGCAGCGGCGAAGCCGGCGAGCAAGGCTCCCGCCGGCAAAACCGTGGCGAAACCGGCGGCCAAGCCCGGCGCCGCGAAAGCCGTTGTGAAAGCACCGGCCAAGCCTGTGGCAGCCGGCAGTGCCAAGCCTGCGGCAGCCAGCAGCGCCAAGCCCGCAGCGGCCAAGCCGGCGGTGAAACCGGCGGCGAGCAAGGCAGCCGTTACCGCCAAGGCAACGAGCAAGCCTACGGCCAAGCCGCTGGTGAAACCGCAGGCCAAACCGGCGGCGAAGAAGCCGGCAGCCGCCAAACCGGCCGCACCCAAGCCGGCTGCCACTGCCCCGGCGACGCCCGCCACGGCAGCGGCTGCTGGGGCGTCGAGCACCACGCCGGCGGGCAACGGCAGTACGCCGCCGGCCGCGTCTTAAGGCCGCAGGGCCGCGACACGCAAGCGCTGCAGCGCGTCGCGGTCCGTTGCTCTCGGAGCCAGTTCTTCCAGCCAGCCGAGCACATCCTCTGCGGCCTCCGCTGGCCAGGCGGCGCTCAGTGCTGCCAGCCGCTGCAACTGTACGCGTTCGGCTTCCAGCTCCAGTCGCTTGAGCTGCTCGCGCAGGGCCGCCAACTCGCCGTCGTGGCGAGCCGCCGTGCGCCAGTCCTGGCGGATCTGCCTGAGCACGCTTACCACCCCGCGCTGCCAGGGTTCGGCCGCCGCGCGCAAGCAGTCGCTGCGGGCGGCGTTGCAGGCCACGCCGCGCCGGCCGAGCCAGGCGGCGCAGAGCAGCAGGCAGACATCCGCCCCCTGGGCCTGCAGCTGCAGGCAGGCGGCCTCGACGCCGGGGCGTTGGTAAAAGTCGTTGGCGAAGTGCCACAGGTCAGCGGGCATGGTGCTATCCGGGTATGCGGCAGGGGAGTCTGGTAGACTCCGCCGCCATTATGATCCGACTCCAGAACCTCACTCTACAGCGTGGCCCGCAGCGTCTGCTAGAAGACGCCGAGCTGACCCTGCACCCCGGCCAGAAAGCCGGCCTGATCGGCGCCAACGGTGCCGGTAAATCCAGCCTGTTCGCCTTGCTGCGCGGGGAACTGACCCCGGACGCCGGTGATTGCCTGATCCCGGCGGACTGGCGCATCGCCCATATGCGCCAGGAGGTCGATGCCGTCGAGCGCCAGGCGGTGGACTATGTGCTGGATGGCGACCTGCAGCTGCGTAGCGTGCAAGCCGAGCTTGCCGTGGCCGAGGCCGCGCACGATGGCGCCGCCATTGCCCGGCTGCATACCGAGTTGGATAACCTCGATGGCTATACGGCCGACGCCCGCGCGCGCAAGTTGTTGGCTGGTCTGGGCTTTGACAACGCGCAGATGGAGCGCCGGGTCGGCGATTTCTCCGGTGGCTGGCGCATGCGCCTGAACCTGGCCCAGGCACTGATGTGCCCGTCCGACCTGCTGCTGCTCGACGAACCGACCAACCACCTCGACCTGGACGCGATCCTCTGGCTGGAAGGCTGGCTGAAGGCCTATCCCGGCACCTTGCTGCTGATTTCCCACGACCGCGACTTCCTCGATGCGGTGGTCGACCACGTCGCCCACCTCGACCAGCAGAAGCTGACCCTCTATCGCGGCGGCTATTCGGCCTTCGAGCGCACCCGCGCCGAGCGTCTGGCGCAGCAGCAGCAGGCCTACGAGAAGCAGCAGGCGCAGCGCGCGCACATGGAGAAGTACATCGCCCGCTTCAAGGCCCAGGCGACCAAGGCGCGCCAGGCGCAGAGCCGGATCAAGGCGCTGGAGCGCATGGAAGAGCTGTCCGCGGCGCATGTCGATTCGCCCTTCGACTTCACTTTTCGCGAGGCCAGCAAGATTTCCAGCCCGCTGCTGGATCTGGCCGAAGGGCGTCTCGGCTACGGCGACCGGGTGGTGCTGGAACAGGTCAAGCTGAGCCTGGCGCCGGGCGCGCGCCTGGGCCTGCTCGGCCCCAACGGCGCCGGCAAGTCGACCCTGATCAAGAACCTGGCGGGCGAGCTGCAACCGCTCGGTGGCCGTCTGCAGCGCGGCGAGAACCTGGTGGTCGGCTACTTCGCCCAGCACCAGCTCGATGCCCTCGACGACCGGGCCAGCCCCCTGCTGCACCTGCAGCGCCTGGCGCCGAGCGAGCGCGAGCAGACGCTGCGCGATTTCCTCGGCGGTTTCGACTTCCGCGGCGGCCGTTGCGACGAGCCGGTGCTGAACTTCTCCGGTGGCGAGAAGGCCCGCCTGGCCCTGGCGCTGATCGCCTGGGGCCGGCCCAACCTGCTGCTGCTGGACGAGCCGACCAACCACCTCGACCTGGAAATGCGCCTGGCGCTGAGCATGGCCCTGCAGGAGTTCTCCGGTGCCGTGGTGGTGGTGTCCCACGACCGCCATCTGCTCAAGAGCACCACCGACGAGTTCCTGCTGGTTGCCGATGGCCGGGTGCAGCCGTTCGACGGCGACCTCGAGGACTATGCGCGCTGGCTGGTGGATTACCGCGCGCGGCAGGCGCCGGCGGCGAGCGCGGCCGAGAGCAACCTCGACAAGACCGACAAGCGCGCCCAGCGCCAGGCCGCCGCAGCCTTGCGCCAGCAACTGGCGCCGCACAAGCGCGAAGCCGACAAGCTGGAGAAGGAGCTCGGTCAGTTGCATGAGAAGCTCGCCGCGGTCGAACTGCGTCTGGGCGACAGCGCGCTCTACGAAGCGGCGCGCAAGGATGAGCTGCGCGACTTGCTGGCCGAACAGGCCAAGCTGAAGAGCCGTGAAGCCGACCTGGAGGAGCGCTGGCTGCACGCGCTGGAAATCCTCGAAGCCTTGCAGGCCGAGCTGGAGGCCGCCGGTTGAGCCTCGCTATGCCCGAGTGGCTGGCCAGCTGGAGCGAGCCGCTGATCAGGTCCGGCCAGGTGTTGCTGATCCTGCTGCTGGCCTGGCTGCTGCAGCGCCTGCTGGCGCGCGCCCTGAGCCGTCTCGGCGCGCGTTACCCGCAGGTGCCGGCGGAATTGCTGCAGCCGCTGCGCGGTGGCGTGCGCTGGCTGGTGATCGGTGGCGCGGGCCTGCTGGTGCTCGAGCGGCTCGGCGTTTCGGCGCAAATCCTCTGGACCGCGCTGACCGGCTTCGTCGCGGTGGCGGCGGTGGCCTTCTTCGCCATCTGGAGCGTGTTGTCCAACCTGTTCTGCGCGCTGCTGATCTTCGCCCTGCGCCCGTTTCGCCTGGGCGACTGCGTCGAGGTCATCGACAGCGCCGACAAGCCGGGAGTCAAGGGCCGGGTGCTGGCGATCAACCTGTTCTACACCAGCCTGGAAGACCTCGGCGAGGATGCGCAGGGCGCGCTGGTGCAGGTGCCCAACAGCCTGTTCTTCCAGAAAGCCGTGCGCCGTTGGCGCAATGGCGAGTTCCCCAGGCCGCGCCAGCCCGAGGCTGACGGACCAGGGCCGGTCGCGCCGGACTGATCGGCACAGGCTGTGCGCGCCGCGGCGCACGGGGTAGGCTATACGGCCAGCCCCTGGTCGGGCTCTTCGTTCATCTTCCCTGAGGTATCTGCCATGGCGCTGGAAACCTGGCTTGCGTTCTTCGTCGCCTGTTGGCTGATCAGCCTGTCGCCGGGCGCCGGGGCCATCGCCTCGATGTCGGCCGGCCTGCAATACGGCTTTTGCCGGGGCTACTGGAATGCCCTGGGCCTGCAGTTGGGCCTGGCCCTGCAGATCGCCATCGTCGCCGCCGGCGTGGGGGCGCTGCTCGCCGCGTCGGCGCTGGCGTTCAGCCTGATCAAGTGGTTCGGCGTGCTGTACCTGGTGTACCTCGGCTACCGCCAATGGCGGGCGCTGCCCAGTGACCTGGGCGCCGAGTCGGTACGTCCGCTGGGCCGACCGCTGACCCTGGTGTTGCGCGGCTTTCTGGTGAACTTCAGCAACCCCAAGGCCATCGTCTTCATGCTCGCGGTGCTGCCGCAGTTCCTCGATCCGCGGGCGCCGTTGCTGGTGCAGTACCTGGTGATGGGCGCGACCATGATCTGCGTCGACCTGATCGTCATGGCCGGCTACACCGGCCTGGCCGTACGGGTCCTGCGCGTGTTGCGCACGCCGCGCCAGCAGCGGCTGATGAACCGCACCTTCGCCACGTTGTTCGTCGGCGCCGCCGCGCTGTTGGCCACTGTACGCCGCGCACCGGCGTGACGGCGGTGAAGCAAGCGGTGGTTGTGCGGGTGTGGATAGACGCCGACGCCTGCCCGCGTGCGTCGCGCGATCAGGTGGTGCGGTTCGCCCTCAAGCGCGGCCTCGAGGTCGTGCTGGTGGCCGGTCAGCCGGTGGCCCGGCCGAGCTTTGCCTGCGTGCGGCTGATCGTGGTGCCGAGCGGCCCGGATGCGGCGGACGACTACCTGGTCGAACACGCTGTGCCCGGCGAACTGGTGATCTGCAGCGACGTGCCCTTGGCCGACCGCTTGCTGAAGAAGGGCGTCGCCGCCCTCGACCCGCGTGGGCGCGAGTTCGACGAGCGCAATATGGGCGACAAGTTGGCGGTGCGTAACCTGTTCAGCGACCTGCGTGAACAGGGGCTGGTCGGTGGCGGCCAGGGCGCTTACTCGGACCGGGATCGCCAGGTTTTCGCCAATGCCCTGGATCGCATTCTCACACGCCTGGCGCGCGGCTGACCCCGCCGGGCTACGGGCTGCACTCCGCTCGGCCTGCGCGGCCGGCCCGAACTACCGCGAGACCAGGCTAGCCGCAGAGGTAGGTGCCGGTGCCGACCGCCACCAGCGTACCGTCATCGCTGTGCAACTCGCTGCGCACCACCGCGACCTTGTTGCCCGAGCGCAGCAGCACGGCGCTGGCGGTGAAGCGCTGGCCGCGCCCGGGACGCAGGTAGTCGATGCGCAGGTCGATGGTGCCGAGCTTGGACAGCCTGGCCATGCGCTCGGCGCTGGACAGCTGCTGGTGGCGCTCGAAGGCGCCGATCAGCGCCATGGCGCCGCCGGCGACATCCAGCAGCGAGGAAATCACCCCGCCATGCAGGATGCCGTGGACGAAGTTGCCGATCAGTTCGGGCTTCATCGGCAGGTGCATGGTCACCCGCTGGGGGCTCAGCTCGTCGAGCTGGATGCCGAGGAGCTGGTTGAACGGGATGCGCTGGAAGAAGCCGCTCACCGCCTGTTGCAGCTCCGCGGTGAGTTCGAAGGGTTGACTGGTCATTGCGGCATGCCTCCAAGGGGAGCCACCACGCTGCCGCACTGGCGCCGGCTTGGCCAGGGGCGCGGCGGGTGTGCCGCGCGTATTGGCGGGATCGGCCTGGCTACGCCGGCGGCTCAGTCGGTATGGGCCAGTTCCAATACCCGGTCGACCAGCTTGTTGATCCCCGCGGCGGCCTGGCTGATCGACTGGGCGAGCATGTAGGCCGGGGTGCTGACCAGTTTGTGCGACGGATCTTCGACGATTTCGCTGACTTCGCACTCTTGGTGGATGGCGCCCATCTGCCCCAGCGTGGCGGCGGTCTCGTGGTCGTTGCCGATGGTGCAGACCACGCCGGCGCCGAAGATCTTCGCCGCCAGTGCCGGGGCGATGCAGATCAGGCCGAGTGGTTTGCCGGCCTTGGCGAAGGCCTGGGCGGCGTTCAGGACGTCGGGCTGGACCGTGCACTTGGCCCCGCTGAGGGCGAAGTCGGAGAGGTTCTTCGCCACGCCGAAGCCGCCGGGCATGATCAGCGCGTCGAAATCGCCGACATGCAGCTCGCGCACGTCCTTGACGTTGCCGCGGGCGATGCGGGCGGACTCGACCAGCACGTTGCGGGTCTCGTCCGCTTCATCGCCGCTGTAGTGATCGACCACGTGCAACTGCGCCACATTCGGCGCAAAACACTGCACCTCGGCGCCGCGCTGGTCGAGACGCAACAGGGTGATCACGCTCTCATGGATCTCCGAGCCGTCGTAAACGCCGCATCCGGAAAGAATCACCGCCACTTTCTTGTTCATCGGGTACTCCTGGTCACTGGGCTGAACCAAGGTGGACGCTCAGGAAACGCTTGGCCTGGCGTTGCGCATCCTCGGCGAATTGGGAACGGTAGGTCGCTAGCTCGCTGTCGTGGTCGAACACATGGTCTGCCTGCGCGTACTGCGTTACTTGGACCGAGCCCGGAGCCAGGCGTTGCAAGGCGTCCAGGCATTGCCGGTGATCGGTGACATGATCCTGGCCGGCCAGCAGCATCAGCAAGGGCGGCTCTGGGTTGATCTGCCGGCGCAGCCGCGCGGGGAAGCCGCAATAGGGATAGTAGGTGATCACCGCCTTGACCCGCGCCAGCCCCCGCCGGCCGGGAGCGGCGAAGCCATGCCCGGCCTCGCCGGCATAGGCCAGGGCGTCGAGAATGCTCCAGCCGCCGTGGGAGAAACCGAGCAGCGCCAGGCGTTGGCCATCGACCTGCGGCATGTGCGCCGCCAGGTCCACGGCGGCATACACGTCCAGCGCACGCTGGTTGCCCCACAGGCGCTTGCCGGCGCACACCGGCCGCCAGTCGTCGATGCCGCGGGCGGCATAGCTGTCGACGAACAGTGCGGCGTAGCCGGCCGGCAGCAGCCAGGCCTTGACGCTGTCGACCAGCGCCTGGCGTTGCCCGCTGCAGCCATGGAACACCAGCACGGTGGCGAACGGGCCGTCGCCGGCCGGGGTGAACAGCGACAGGTGCGGGGCCAGGCGGCTTTTCGCGCTGGCCAGATCGTCCATCGCCGGCAGCAGGGCGGCGCGATAGGGGTAGAGGCCGAGCAGGCTGCCGCTGCTCAGGAGCAGCAGGCTGAACAGGAACCAGCGAAGAGGTCTGCGCATACTGTCGTCAAAATTCTCTCGGGCGGTCGTGGCGCGCGGTGAAGTGCTCGGGGCTGGCCAGGGCTCTTTGCGCAATCCTAGCCCTTAGCAAAGCACAACGATATGCCTTCGACACGAACCACAGCCTCTACGCCGCGGCTTTTTTCCTTCTGATGGCGGGGTACGACCGGCACTCGGCTGCGCCGCTTGGCGCCGAATCAAGACTCCGGCGGACGCCCGCGGCGGCGCAGCCAGAGCGCCGCGCCGAGCAGCGCCAGCGCGGCGAGGACATACAACTGGTAGCGCCGCAGGTCGCCCAGCAGAAGCTCCAGGGCCGCGCCCAGGTGGTAGGCGGCCAGGCCCAGGCCGCCGGCCCAGAGCGCCGCACCGATGGCATCCAGCAGCACATAGCGGCGCCAGGAATAGCCGGACAGGCCGATCGCCAGCGGCATCACCGTGCGCATGCCGTAGATGAAGCGAAAGCTCAGCACCCACAGGTCCGGATGGCGCCGCAGGTGGCGCAGGGCCTGGTCGCCCAGGGCCTGCCAGCGCGGTCGGCGGACGAGGAGGCGGCGGCCGTGGCGGCGGCCGAGGTAATACCAAAGCTGGTCGCTGGCGAAGGTGCCGCAGAAGGCGAACAGCACCACCGCCTCGAGGTTCAGGTAGCCGCGCAGCGCCAGGTAGGCGGCCAATAGCAGCGACATCTCGCCTTCGAGGAAGGTGCCGAGAAGCAGGGCGGGGTAGCCGAACTGTTGCAGAAGGTCTTCGAGCATGCAGGTAAACCAGGGATCAAGCGCGCAGCCTACGCCCTCGCGCCGCCGGGGAAAACCGCGAGCGGCTCGACGGATGCCGCTCCGCGTGGCCACAATAGCGCTGCGACGGGCCGATAGTCGTCATCAATTGGTCATAATGGTCGCTTATAACTGTCACACTCGCCCGTTTGTGCGGGCTCTGGAGTCTGTCGTGAGTCACCGCCTGTTCCCCGCCACCCGCCTGCGCCGCAATCGCCGTGACGACTTCTCCCGGCGCCTGGTGCGCGAGAATCGTCTCAGCGTCGACGACCTGATCCTGCCGGTGTTCGTCCTCGACGGCGAAGGCCGCCGCGAGGCGATCCCGTCGATGCCCGGGGTCGAGCGGCTGTCCATCGACCTGCTGCTGCAGGAGGCGCAGCACTGGGTGGCCCTGGGCATTCCGGCGCTGGCACTGTTCCCGGTGACGCCGGCGGAGAAGAAATCCCTGGATGGCGCCGAGGCCTGGAACCCGGACGGCATCGCCCAGCGCGCCATCCGCGCGTTGCGGGCGCGCTTCCCCGAGCTGGGGGTGATCAGCGACGTGGCCCTCGACCCCTTCACCACCCACGGCCAGGACGGCATCCTCGACGAGCATGGCTACGTGCAGAACGACATCACCGTCGATGCCCTGGTCAAGCAGGCGTTGTCGCATGCCGCGGCCGGCGCCCAGGTGGTGGCGCCCTCGGACATGATGGACGGCCGCGTGCAGGCGATCCGCGAGGCGCTGGAGCTGGCCGACCACAGCAACGTGCGCATCATGGCCTACTCGGCCAAGTACGCCAGTGCCTACTACGGGCCGTTCCGCGACGCGGTGGGCTCGGCCGCCAACCTCGGCAAGGGCAGCAAGAACACCTACCAGATGGACCCGGCCAACGGCGACGAGGCGCTGCACGAAGTGGCCGCGGACCTGGCCGAAGGCGCCGACATGGTCATGGTCAAGCCGGGCATGCCCTATCTGGACATCCTCTGGCGGGTCAAAGACGAATTTCGCGTGCCGACCTTTGTCTATCAGGTCAGTGGCGAGTACGCCATGCACATGGCGGCGATCCAGAATGGCTGGCTCTCCGAGGCGGTGATCCTCGAGTCGCTGACCGCCTGCAAGCGCGCCGGCGCCGATGGCATCCTCACTTATTTCGCCGTACGTGCGGCAGAACTGTTAAAGCCGGGGCAATGACGCCCCCAGGACACTTGCGATGAACACCGAAGGACTCAACGCCAACGAACTGCTCGACGCCCAAGTGGTCGTCGCCGAGCTGCCGGAGGCGCCGCCGGCGCCGGTCGAGGTCGAGGCTCCCGCAGTGCCGGCGCCACCGCCGCTGGTGGTGCCGAGCCTGGACGACAGCAGCCTGTACATCCACCGCGAGCTGTCGCAGTTGAAGTTCAACATCCGCGTGCTGGAGCAGGCGCTGGATGAGTCCTATCCGCTGCTCGAGCGGCTGAAGTTCCTCTTGATCTTCTCCAGCAACCTCGACGAGTTCTTCGAGATCCGCGTCGCCGGGCTGAAGAAGCAGATCAACTTCGCCCGCGAGCAGGCCGGTGCCGATGGTCTGCTGCCGCACCAGGTGCTGGCGCGGATCTCCGAGCTGGTGCACGAGCAGGTCGGCCGGCAGTACGCCATCCTCAACGACGTGCTGTTTCCCGCGCTGGCCACGCACGGCATCAACTTCATCCGCCGCCGGCACTGGACCGCCAAGCTGAAGGCCTGGGTGCGCCGCTATTTCCGCGACGAGATCGCGCCGATCATCACCCCGATCGGCCTCGACCCGACCCACCCGTTTCCCTTGCTGGTGAACAAGAGCCTGAACTTCATCGTCGAGCTGGAGGGCGTCGATGCCTTCGGCCGCGATTCCGGTCTGGCGATCATCCCGGCGCCGCGCCTGTTGCCGCGGATCATCAAGGTGCCGGAGGAGGTCGGCGGCGCGGGGGACAACTACGTGTTCCTCTCCTCGATGATCCATGCGCATGCCGATGACCTGTTCCAGGGCATGAAGGTCAAGGGCTGCTACCAGTTCCGCCTGACCCGCAACGCCGACCTGTCGGTGGATACCGAGGACGTCGAGGACCTGGCCCGCGCCCTGCGCGGCGAACTGTTCGCCCGCCGCTACGGCGATGCGGTGCGCCTGGAAGTGGCCGACACCTGCCCGAAACAACTCTCGGACTACCTGCTCAAGCAGTTCAGCCTGAGCGAGAGCGAGCTGTACCGGGTCAACGGTCCGGTCAACCTGACCCGCCTGTTCAGCATCACCGGCCTGGCCAGCCACCCGGAACTGCAGTACACGCCGTTCACCCCGGTGATCCCCAAGCTGCTGCAGAACAGCGAGAACATCTTCAACGTGATCAGCAAGCAGGACATCCTCCTGCTGCACCCCTTCGAGTCGTTCACCCCGGTGGTCGACCTGCTGCGCCAGGCGGCGAAAGACCCCCATGTGCTGGCGATCAAGCAGACCCTGTACCGCAGCGGCGCCAACTCGGAGATCGTCGACGCGCTGGTCGAGGCGGCGCGCAACGGCAAGGAAGTCACCGCGGTGATCGAGCTGCGCGCGCGCTTCGACGAGGAATCCAACCTGCAACTGGCCAGCCGCCTGCAGGCCGCCGGCGCGGTGGTGATCTACGGGGTGGTCGGCTTCAAGACCCACGCCAAGATGATGCTGATCCTGCGCCGCGAGAACGGCGAGATCGTCCGTTACGCGCACCTCGGCACCGGCAACTACCATGCCGGCAACGCCCGCCTGTACACCGACTACAGCCTGCTCACCGCCGACGTGGCGCTCGGCGAGGACGTGGCCAAGCTGTTCAGCCAACTGATCGGCATGGGCAAGACCCTGCGCATGAAGAAGCTGCTGCACGCACCCTTCACCCTGAAGAAGACCCTGCTCGACCTGATCGCCCGCGAGACCGCGCTGGCCGCTGAAGGCAAGCCGGCGCACATCATGGCCAAGTTCAACTCGCTGACCGATCCGAAGATCATCCGCGCGCTGTACAAGGCCAGCCAGGCCGGGGTGCGCATCGACCTGGTGGTGCGCGGCATGTGCTGCCTGCGCCCGGGGGTTGCCGGTGTCTCGCACAACATCCAGGTGCGCTCGATCATCGGCCGCTTCCTCGAGCACACCCGGGTGTTCTACTTCCTGCATGGCGGCGACGAGAAGATCTACCTGTCCAGCGCCGACTGGATGGAGCGCAACCTGGACAAGCGCGTCGAGACCTGCTTCCCGGTGGAAGGCAAGAAGCTGATCCTGCGGGTGAAGAAGGAGTTGGAGGCCTACCTGACCGACAACACCCAGAGCTGGCTGCTGCAACCGGACGGCCGCTACCTGCGTAACAGCCCGACCGGCAACCAGAACCCGCGCAGCGCCCAGGCCGGCCTGCTGGAGAAGCTCACCGCGCCATCGATCAGCGCACGCTGAGTTCTATATCGATGCGCTTCAGCCAGTCCGCTTCCAGGGCGAAATCGGCCTGAGTCAGCGGGTTGGCTTCCAGCCAGCCGTCCGGAAAGTGGATTCCCAGGTTCTGTTCGTCCGCCTGCAGGCGCACCTTGGGCATCTCCTGGGTACCGCGGATGTGGTGGAAGAGGATGGCGAAGCGCAGCAGCACGCACAGGCGGACCAGCTTGATGCCTTCGGCGCCGAACTCGGCGAGCTTGTCCCTGGGGATATTGCGCCGGTGGCCGCGCACCAGCAGCGCCAGCATCTGTTGATCCAGGCGCGAGAAGCCGGGCAGGTCGGAGTGCTCCACCAGGTAGGCGCCGTGCTTGTGGTACTGGTAGTGGGCGATATCCAGGCCGACCTCGTGCACCTTGGCCGCCCAGCTGAGCAGCTCGCGGTGCCAGTCGTCGCCCAGGTCCCAGCTGTCGGCCACCTGGTCCAGCGCCGCCAGCGCCTTGGCCTCGACCCGTGCAGCCTGCTCCAGGTCGACGTGGTAACGCTCCATCAGCGCGCTCAGGGTGCGTTCGCGCACGTCCTCGTGGTGGTGGCGGCCGAGCAGGTCGTAGAGCACGCCTTCGCGTAGCGCCCCCTCGGAATGGCTCATGCGGGCGATCTCGCAGGCGTCGAAGATGGCTTCGAGAATCGCCAGGCCGGCGGGAAAGATCGCCCGGCGATCCGCCTTGATGCCGTCGAGGTCGAGCTTGTCCACCTCGCCGAGCTTGAAGATCTTGCGCTTGAGCCAGGCCAGGCCGTCCGGATTGACCTCGCCGCTGCCCAGGCCGGCGGCCTGGATCGCCAGGCCGATGGCCTTGATGGTGCCGGAGGCACCGACCGCCTCCTGCCAGCCGTGGCGGCGCAGGGCATGCTCGATGCCCATCAGTTCCAGGCGCGCCGCGGTATAGGCCTGGGCGTAGCGCGCCGGGGTGATCTTGCCGTCCCTGAAGTAGCGCTGGGTGTAGCTGACGCAGCCCATCTGCAGGCTCTCGCGCAGCAGCGGCTCGAAGCGCTGGCCGATGATGAACTCGGTGCTGCCGCCGCCGATGTCGGTGACCAGGCGCTTGCCCGGGGTGTCGGCGATGCTGTGGGACACGCCGAGATAGATCAGCCGCGCTTCTTCGCGGCCGGAGATGACTTCCACCGGATGGCCGAGCAGCTCTTCCGCGCGGCGGATGAACGCGTCGCGGTTGCGCGCCTCGCGCAGGGCATTGGTGCCGACGATTCGCACCGCGCCTTCCGGCAGGCTGGCGGTCAGCTGGGCGAAGCGCCGCAGGCAGTCGAGGCCGCGGGCCATGGCTTCCTCGCTGAGCAGGCGCTGCTCGTCGATGCCGGCCGCCAGCTGCACCTTGTCGCCCAGGCGTTCGAGGATGCGGATCTCGCCTTGATCGGTCTTGGCCAGGACCATGTGGAAGCTGTTGGAGCCCAGGTCGATGGCGGCAATCAGCGGAAATGACACGGCAGGGGTATGCGGCATGGCGTAAGCGTCTCGATGCGGAACGCCGCCATCCTGCCACGATAGGCCGGGCGCGCCAACGCATACCGATGTCGCATGTCCGCTCGAACTGGCTAGAAACTGACCTCCAGCGCTTGGCTGAGCCACTGCTCGTCGCAGTTCGGCCCGTTGCCGCCGCGGTCCACCACGACGAAGCGCCCCGGCCGCTGCAGGCACAGCAAGGGGTGGTGCCAGGTGCCGGCGGCGTAGTTGACGCCCTGGTCGCCACGGCTGATGAAGGCGCGGATCGCCCGTTCGTCGAGTTCGCCGGCCGGCGCGACGACGATCAGCATGCGCGCGCCGTCCACCGGGTAGAACGCCTGGCTGCCCAGCGGGTGGCGCTCGAGCAGGCGGATCGGCACCGGCGCCTGCCAGGCCTGGCCGTCGAACAGGTTCAGCAGCACCCGCGCCTCGCCGCCGAGCGCCTCGCAGCCGAGCGCCTCGACCCGCGCCAGGTCGTGGTAGCGGGTGGTGGTCCCGGCGTTGATCGGCAAGGCGGTGGCGCCGGCGCTTTCCAGCACCTCGCCGAAGGGCGCGAAGGCCGCGCGGGTCAGCGGTTCGACGAGCAGCTGCAGGGGCTTAGCGGTGGCCCGTACCCGGCTCATAAATTGACCGAACCGATAAAGTTGCGCAGCTCCGCGGTCTGCGGTTCGGCGAACAGGGTCCTGGGGGCGCCGACCTCGTGCACCTTGCCCTGGTGCATGAACACCAGCTTGTCGCCGACCTCGCGGGCGAAGCGCATCTCGTGGGTGACCATGATCAGGGTCATGCCCTCGCTGGCCAGCTGCTTGACCACCGCCAGCACCTCGTTGACCAGCTCCGGGTCGAGCGCCGAGGTGATCTCGTCGCACAGCAGCACCCTGGGCGACATGGCCAGGGCGCGGGCGATCGCCACGCGTTGTTGCTGGCCGCCGGACAGGCGCTCGGGGTAGGCGTCGAACTTCTCGCCGAGGCCGACCCGTTCGAGCATCTGCCGCGCCAGCTGTGCGGCCTCCTCGCGCGCCAGCTTCTTCACCACCTGCGGCGCCAGCATGATGTTCTCGCCGACGCTCAGGTGGGGGAACAGGTTGAACTGCTGGAACACCATGCCGACCTTCTGCCGCAGGCTGCGCAGGTCGGCGCGGGCGGCGTCGAGGTACTCGCCGTCGACCTCGATCACCCCGTCGTCGATCGACTCCAGGCCGTTGAGGGTGCGCAGCAAGGTGCTCTTGCCCGAGCCGCTGCGGCCGATGATGGCGACCACCTGGCCTTCCTCGACCGCCAGGTCGATGCCCTTGAGCACATGGTTGTCGCCGTAGTACTTGTGCAGGGCGGTGACGTTAAGCAGTGACATTCAGCCTCCTTTCCAGGCGATGGGCGGCAAGCGACAGGGGGTAGCAGAGCAGGAAGTAGCCGAGCGCGACCAGGCCGTAGACCATGAACGGCTCGAAGGTGGCGTTGGCCAGCATTCCGCCGGTCTTGGTCAGCTCGCTGAAGCCGATGATCGAGGTCACCGCGGTGCCCTTCACCACCTGCACCGAGAAACCCACGGTGGGCGCCACGGCGATGCGCAGCGCCTGCGGCAACACCACATGGCGCAGCAGCTCGAGACGGCTCATGGCCAGGCTCTGTGCGGCTTCCCACTGGCCGCGCGGGATCGCCTCGACGCAGCCGCGCCAGATCTCGGCGAGGAAGGCGCTGGTGAACAGGGTCAAGGCGCTAGCGGCGGCCAGCCAGGGCGACACGTCGACGCCGAGCAGGGCGATGCCGAAGAACACCAGGAACAGCTGCATCAGCAGCGGCGTACCCTGGAACAGTTCGATATAGCCGCGCGCCAGCGCCCGCGCCGCCGGTAGAGGGGCGATCCGCGCCAGCAGGAGCAGCAGCCCGGCGATGCCGCCGCAAACGAAGGCTACCAGCGACAGCAGCAGGGTCCACTGCAGGCCGACCAGCAGGTTGCGCAGGATGTCCCAGAAGCTGAAGTCCATCAGCGGCCTCCCATGACGTAGCGCCGACCGAGCCAGGCCAGCAGCTGGCGGATCAGGATGGCCATGACCAGATAGAGCAGGGTGGTGACCAGGTAGGTCTCGAAGGCGCGGAAGTTGCGCGACTGGATGAAGTTGGCGGCGAACGACAGCTCCTCGGTGGCGATCTGCGAGCACACCGCCGAGCCGAGCATGACGATGATGATCTGGCTCGACAGCGCCGGCCAGACCTTGGCCAGGGCCGGGCGCAGGACCACGTAGCGGAAGCTTTCGAAGCGGCTCAGGGCCAGCGCCGCGGCCGCCTCCAGCTGACCCTGGGGGATGGCCAGGATGCCGGCGCGGATGATCTCGGTGGAGTAGGCGCCGAGGTTGATCACCATCGCCAGCAGCGCCGCCTCCCATTCGCTCAGGCGCACGCCCAGGGCGGGCAGGCCGAAGAAGATGAAGAACAGCTGGACGATGAACGGCGTGTTGCGGATCAGCTCCACATAGAGGCCGAACAGCCGGTCGAAGGGCCGGATCCGCCAGGCGCGCAGCACCGCGCCGACTATCCCCAGGCCGACCCCGAGCAGGGTGCCGACCGCGGTCAGGCCAAGGGTGAACAGCGCGCCCTGCAGCAGCAGGTCGGCGTTGTCCAGCACCGGGACGAAGTCGAACTGGTACGCCATGGCTCTCAGGCCTCCATCACGGGTACGCGTCTCACAGGTCGGCCGGCAGCGGTTGCTTCAGCCACTTCTGGCTGAGCGCCTCGAGGCTGCCGTCGCGCTTGGCGCTGGCGAGGATCTCGTTGACCTTGCCCAGCAGTGCCGGTTGCTGCTTGTTCAGGCCGATATAGGCCGGCGAGTTCTTCAGGTTGAGCTTCATCACAGGCACGCGCTGGGGATTGCGCTCGGCGATCGCCGCCATCACCACGTTGCCGCTGGCGATCAGGTCGACCTGGCCGGACAAATACGCGGCGATGGTCGAGTTGTTGTCCTCGAAGCGCTTGAGGGTCGCGCCCTTGGGCGCCACCTTGCTCAGCTCGATGTCCTCGACCGCGCCGCGGGTGACGCTGATGGTCTTGCCGACGAGGTCGTCGAGCGCCGCCACTGTCGCGTCCTGGGGGCCGAATACGCCGAGATAGAAGGGCGCGTAGGCGCTGGAGAAGTCGATCACCTGCTCGCGCTCGGGGTTCTTGCCGAGGCTGGAGATCACCAGGTCGACCTTGCCGGTGGTGAGGAAGGGAATGCGGTTGGTGCTGTTGACCGGGGTCAGCTCCAGCTTCACCGCCAGTTTGTCGGCCAGCAGTTGCGCGGTGTCGATGTCCAGGCCGCGCGGCTTGAGGTCCGGGCCGACCGAGCCGAAGGGCGGGAAGTCCTGCGGCACGGCGACCTTGAGCACGCCGCGTTCGGTGATGTCGCTGAGGCCGTCGGCGAAGGCCGGGCTCAGGCTCAGGCTGGCGAACAGAAGGCCGAGCAGGCTGCGGTGGGCTTTGGTCATGGCTGTCTCCCGATGGGGTGGTGAAATTCGCGTGATTTCGTTGATTAGCCGACTGCATCTGCTGTGCCAATTTCATTTGATTCATGCACTTAGGATTATTGCTTTTGCAAAACAAGGTCTTACTGGTATGAACAGTTAGGAAGCTGACTGACTGGTCAATCCGGCTGCTGCGTCATCGCAGTGCACGACGCACGAATGGGGGCAAAAAGGGGGCGGCGCTTGCCTGGCAGGGCGCTCTGGCCGTACAAAGGGGCACTCCTTCTGGACCGACCGGCCTGAACAGTCATGAATGCTCCCGCGCCCCGCGCCGTCCCCGAATATGCCGTGCAGGCGATCCGCCAGCTGATCGATGAGCAGGGCTACCGCCCTGGCGATGCGTTGCCCTCGCAGCGCGACCTGGCCGAGCGCCTGGGGGTCAGTCGCACCTCGCTGCGCGAGGCCTTGTCCTCGCTCAGCGCCTTGGGCCTGGTCAGCGTGCAGGCCGGCAAGGGCGTGTTCGTCCAGGCGCCGGCGGCGGTTGCAGTGCCGACGGGCTTCGCCTGGCCATTCGCCGACCAGGTGTCGGCGGCCGACACCTTCCAGCTGCGTTTCGCCCTGGAAGGCTTCGCCTGTGGCCTGGCGGCGGCGACCCTGACCGCCGAGGAACTGGATGCCCTGCAGGACAATGTCGAGCAGATGCGCCTGGAGTTGCGTGCCGGGGCTTTCGACGGCGCCTCGCGCCTGGATTTCGAGTTCCACCGGCGCATCCTGCAGGCCAGCGGCAACCGGGCGATGCTCGGCATCGTCAGCTCCAGCGCGGATATCTTCCTGGAGAGCCAGAAGTTGCCGTTCATCCGCCCGGAACGGGCGATGGAAACCTGGCAGGAGCACCGCAAGATTCTCAAGGCCCTTGGCCGGCAGGCCGCCGGGCCGGCGCAGAAGGCCATGCAGCAACACATTCGCGCGGCGGCCGCGCGCACCGGGATCGCCTTCGCCGCGCTCGGTGATTGAACGGCGGATAAATTTGCGCGACCCCATAGAGAAGCTCAATGGCACGAGCCTTCCTGTGTCAGAAAAGCCGGGCTATGATGGCGACAACTTTTTGCTTCCGAACACGGAGACTTTCCATGAGCGACTTCATCACCAACGTCAGCGACGCCAGCTTCGATCAGGACGTCATCCAGGCCGACGGTCCGGTTCTGGTCGACTACTGGGCTGAGTGGTGCGGCCCGTGCAAGATGATCGCACCGGTGCTCGATGAGATCGCCAAGGACTACCAGGGCAAGCTGAAGGTCTGCAAGCTGAACATCGACGAGAACCAGGAAACCCCGCCGAAGTTCGGCGTGCGCGGCATTCCGACCCTGATGCTGTTCAAGAATGGCAACGTCGAGGCCACCAAGGTCGGCGCCCTGTCCAAGTCGCAGCTGGCGGCGTTCCTCGACAGCAATATCTGAATTGCCGTCGCGAAAGAGGCCCTGCAAAGCGCGGGGCTTTTTTCTGCCCGGCTCCCTCGTCCGGCGCTGCGCGCCACCTTGATCCACCGGGATGTGGCGAATGCGCTACTCCCGCCGGCGACCCCATGGATGGGGGAGGTAGGCAAAACGTCGGGAGCCGGTATTTCCAAGAATGGGCGAGAGCGGGAGCCGCCTCCCTGAGGGAGAAGGGCATCGGAAGGCGTCGCTGCGCGACTTTCACGTTAAGGGCTAGACGCCTTCGTCGGGCCGGTGTTACATTCGGCCTCGCTGCATTTCCTATGCAGCCCTCTGCACTCCGTCGCCGACGCACCTCTTAGTCGAAAACTTTCGCTACATCAGCAGGCGATCCTGTCGCCTACTCCGCGGCGCGGCCTCTCAAGCTAAATAGCTTATTTCCCCTCCTTCATGATTACGTCATTCCTATGAATCTGACCGAACTCAAGCAAAAGCCGATCACCGAACTGCTGGAAATGGCCGAACAAATGGGCCTCGAGAACATGGCCCGTTCGCGCAAGCAGGATGTCATCTTCTCGCTGCTGAAAAAACACGCGAAGAGCGGCGAGGAAATCTCCGGTGATGGCGTGCTGGAGATCCTCCAGGACGGCTTCGGCTTCCTGCGCAGCGCGGACGCCTCCTACCTGGCCGGCCCGGACGACATCTACGTGTCGCCGAGCCAGATCCGCCGCTTCAACCTGCGCACCGGCGACACCATCGTCGGCAAGATTCGCCCGCCGAAGGAAGGCGAACGTTACTTCGCGCTGCTCAAGGTCGACACCATCAATTACGACCGCCCGGAGAACGCCAAGAACAAGATCCTGTTCGAGAACCTGACGCCGCTGTTCCCCAACAAGCGCCTAGTCATGGAGGCCGGCAACGGCTCCACCGAAGACATCACCGGCCGGGTCATCGACCTCTGCGCGCCAATCGGCAAGGGCCAGCGCGGCTTGATCGTCGCCCCGCCGAAGGCCGGCAAGACCATCATGCTGCAGAACATCGCGGCCAACATCACCCGCAACAACCCCGAGTGCCACCTGATCGTCCTGCTGATCGACGAGCGCCCGGAAGAAGTGACCGAGATGCAGCGCACCGTGCGCGGCGAAGTGGTCGCCTCGACCTTCGACGAGCCGCCGACCCGCCACGTGCAGGTCGCCGAGATGGTGATCGAGAAGGCCAAGCGCCTGGTCGAGCACAAGAAGGACGTGGTCATCCTGCTCGACTCCATCACCCGCCTGGCACGCGCCTACAACACCGTGATCCCGAGCTCCGGCAAGGTGCTCACCGGCGGTGTCGACGCCCATGCCCTGGAGAAGCCGAAACGCTTCTTCGGCGCCGCGCGCAACATCGAGGAAGGCGGTTCGCTGACCATCATCGCCACCGCGCTGGTCGAGACCGGCTCGAAGATGGACGAGGTGATCTACGAGGAATTCAAGGGCACCGGCAACATGGAGCTGCCGCTGGACCGGCGCATCGCCGAGAAGCGCGTGTTCCCGGCGATCAACATCAACCGCGCCGGCACCCGCCGCGAAGAGTTGCTGACCGCCGAGGACGAGCTGCAGCGCATGTGGATCCTGCGCAAGCTGCTGCACCCGATGGACGAGATCGCCGCCATCGAGTTCCTCATCGACAAGCTGAAAGCGACCAAGACCAACGAAGAGTTCTTCCAGTCGATGCGCCGCAAGTAAGCCATGCGAGTCTCGCAAAGGCCGGGGAAACCCGGCTTTTGTGCGTCTGTACAGCGCTATAACTTCTGAATAACCCAGTTCGGCGCTAAACTTTGCGCCCCGACTGGTCCGCCCGACACGAGGCTCCTGCATGCAGTATCGCGACCTGCGCGACTTTATCCGCGGTCTGGAACAGCGCGGCGAACTCAAGCGCATAAACGCCGCGGTTTCGCCCGTGCTGGAAATGACCGAGATCTGTGACCGCACCCTGCGCAAGGGCGGCCCGGCGCTGCTGTTCGAGAACCCCGCGGGGTTCGCCATGCCAGTGCTCGGCAATTTGTTCGGCACGCCCAAGCGCGTGGCCCTGGGCATGGGCGCCGAGGAGGTCGGCGAACTGCGCGAGATCGGCAAGCTGCTGGCCTTCCTGAAAGAACCGGAGCCGCCGAAGGGTCTGAAAGACGCCTGGTCCAAGCTGCCGATCTTCAAGAAGGTCCTGGCCATGGCGCCCAAGGTGCTCAAGGACGCGCCCTGCCAGGAGGTGATCGAGGAGGGCGAGGACGTCGACCTGGCCAGGCTGCCGGTGCAGACCTGCTGGCCCGGCGATGTCGGCCCGCTGATCACCTGGGGCCTGACCATCACCAAGGGGCCGAACAAGGAACGGCAGAACCTCGGCATCTACCGCCAGCAGGTGATCGGCCGCAACAAGGTCATCATGCGCTGGCTCAGCCACCGCGGCGGCGCCCTGGATTTCCGCGAGTGGTGCGAGAAGTACCCCGATCGCCCTTATCCGGTCTGCGTGGCCCTGGGCGCCGACCCGGCGACCATCCTCGGCGCGGTCACCCCGGTACCGGATACGCTGTCCGAGTACGCCTTCGCCGGCCTGCTGCGCGGGCACAAGACCGAGCTGGTCAAGGCCCGCGGCAGCGAGCTGCAGGTGCCGGCCAGCGC
The DNA here is from genome assembly GCF_900100495.1 of Pseudomonas benzenivorans. Classification (GTDB taxonomy): domain Bacteria; phylum Pseudomonadota; class Gammaproteobacteria; order Pseudomonadales; family Pseudomonadaceae; genus Aquipseudomonas; species Aquipseudomonas benzenivorans. The sequence goes on along the minus strand of NZ_FNCT01000005.1, from coordinate 307,841 downwards.
CGAGATCGTCCTCGAAGGGGTGATCTATCCCGGCGAGATGGCCGACGAAGGGCCCTACGGCGACCACACCGGCTATTACAACGAGGTCGACCGCTTCCCGGTGTTCACCGTCGAGCGCATCACCCGTCGGCAGCAGCCGATCTACCACAGCACCTACACCGGCCGCCCGCCGGACGAGCCGGCGATCCTCGGCGTGGCGCTGAACGAGGTGTTCGTGCCGATCCTGCAGAAGCAGTTTCCGGAGATCACCGACTTCTACCTGCCGCCGGAAGGCTGTTCCTACCGCATGGCGGTGGTGACCATGAAGAAGCAGTATCCCGGCCACGCCAAGCGGGTGATGCTGGGGGTCTGGTCGTTTTTGCGCCAGTTCATGTACACCAAGTTCGTTATCGTCACCGACGACGACATCGATGCGCGCGACTGGAACGACGTGATCTGGGCGATCACCACGCGCATGGACCCCAAGCGCGACACGGTGCTGATCGACAACACACCGATCGACTACCTGGACTTCGCCTCGCCGATCTCCGGCCTGGGTAGCAAGATGGGCCTGGACGCCACCCACAAGTGGCCGGGCGAGACCAATCGCGAGTGGGGCCGCGCCATCGTCCAGGACGAGGCGGTCAAGCGGCGGGTGGATGAGTTATGGGCGCAGCTGGGGATCGATTGATGGGGATCAACCACGAGGAGCGGCAGGAAGCGCGCATCGACCGCCAGGGTTGGTTCGCGGCCAGGGTCTTGCGCGCCGGATCGGAAATGCCATGAAAGTCACCCTGCAACCCTCTGGCGCGGTGCTCGAGGTCGAGCGCGGCGAGCGCATCCTCGATGCCGCCCGGCGTCTCGGCTACGACTGCCCGCAGAGCTGCCGCAATGGCAACTGCCATGTCTGTGCGTCCTTGCTGGTCAATGGCCGGGTGCGCCAGGCCGGTGAGTCGCGCGATCATGGCGAGGTGTTCGCCTGCCTGGCCGAACCGGAGCAGGACTGCGTGCTGCTCTGGGATGGCGTGCTGGCTCCCGGCGAGCTGCCGGTGCGCGAGCTGAGCTGCCAGCTGATCGAGTGCCTGGGCGTCGGCGGCGACGTGTTCCGCGTGCGCCTGCGCGCGCCGGCCGGCAAGCCGCCGCGCTACCATGCCGGGCAGTACCTGCTGTTGCAGCGCGAGGCGGGCGAGTACTCGGCCTTTTCCCTGGCTTCGGCGCCGCATGCCGGGCGCGAGCTGGAGCTGCATATCCTGGCGCGCGACGCGTCCAGCCTGGCGGTGATCGAACACCTGTGCCGGCAAGGCTTCGCCCGGGTGCAGCTGCCGTTTGGCGACACCCACCTGGCCGAGCTGCCGGACGGCCCGCTGGTGCTGATCGCCGCGGGTACCGGCATGGCGCAGATGCACAGCCTGATCGAGCATTGCCGCGCCGCCGGCTTCAAACACCCGGTGCACCTGTACTGGGGGGCGCGCCGGCCGGAAGATTTCTACCAGCTGCCGTCATGGGCCGAGTGGCAGTCGTTGCCGAATCTGCTCCTGCACCAGGTGGTCAGCGACCAATGTGCCTGGCCGGGCCGCTGCGGTCTGTTGCACGAAGCCGTGCGCGAGGATTTCGCCGACCTCAAGGCGTTGCATGTCTACGCCAGCGGCTCGCCGGCGATGGTCTACGCCACCCTGGATGCATTGGTCGAGGCGGGCATGGACGCCCAGCAGATGCGCGCCGACGTATTCGCCTACGCGCCGAGAGGCTGATCGACGGCTTGTCGCGCGACTGGCGTAGGAGCGGGCCATGCCCGCGATGCTCGTGCTGTTCGCCGGCATGCAGCTAGGCGTCGCCCCCGCTCCTACATACATAGGCCGATTGCCGGGTGTGCTTACCTGACCTGCACCACCAGCTTGCCCACTGCCTTGCGCTGGCCGAGGGTATCGATCGCCGTGGCGGCCTGCTCCAGCGGGAAGGTCTGGGAAACCAGCGGCTTGAGTTTGCCGGCGCCGTGCCAAGCGAACAGCTGCTGGAAGTTGGCGGCGTTGTCCTGCGGTTGGCGCTGGGCGAATGCGCCCCAGAACACCCCGACCACCGCGGCGCCCTTGAGCAGGGCGAGGTTGACCGGCAGCTCGGGGATGCGCCCGCTGGCGAAGCCGACCACCAGCAGGCGACCGTTCCAGGCGATGCTGCGGATGGCGGCATCGAACAGGTCGCCGCCGACCGGGTCGTAGATCACGTCGGCGCCCTGGCCGCCGGTCAGGCGTTTCACTTCATCCTTGAGGCTGCTGGCGCTGTAGTCGATCAACTCGTCGGCGCCGGCGGCCTTGGCCACTTCCAGTTTCTGCGCGCTGCTCGCCGCGGCGATCACCCGGGCCCCCATGGCCTTGCCGATTTCCACCGCAGCCAGGCCGACCCCGCCGGAGGCCCCGAGCACCAGCAGGGTCTCGCCCGGCTGCAGGTTGGCGCGCTGCTTGAGCGCGTGCATCGAGGTGCCGTAGGTCATGCCGAAGGCCGCGGCGCTGGCGAAGTCCATGTCCGCCGGGATCGGCATGACGTTATAAGCGGCCACCGCGACCTCTTCGGCGAAGCTGCCCCAGCCGGTCAGGGCCATCACCCGGTCGCCGACCTGTAGATGACTGACCTTGTCGCCGAGTGCCTTGACCACGCCGGCCGCTTCGCCGCCGGGGGAGAAGGGGAAGGGTGGCTTGAACTGGTATTTGCCCTCGATGATCAGGGTGTCCGGGAAGTTGACCCCGGCGGCGTGCACTTCGAGGAGGATTTCGTTGGCCTTGGCGACGGGGCTGGCGACTTCTTCCAGGACCAGGGTTTCGGCGGGGCCGAAGGCTTTGCACAACACGGCTTTCATCGGGCGATTCCTCTGCGGGTGATGGCCTTGCAGTGTAGGGGCGAGGTGGGGGCGGTCAACGAGCATGGCCGCTTCTGATGGCGCTGCATAAGCCTGGGGCTTGGGCCGCGGCGCGGCTGTGGCTATGCTAGGGCAACTTTATGGAGAGTCCCTGCCTGTGAAAGTCCTTATTGCCGTATTGCTTGCCCTGTCGCTTCCCGTGCTGGCGTTCGCCGAAGAGGCCGAGAAAGAGGGCAAAGACGGGGCGGCGCCCGTCGTTGCCTATATCGGCCTGGTGCCAGCCTTGGTGGGCAATTTCGGCGCGGGCCCCAAGCTCAAGTTCTACAAGGCGGATATCGCCCTGCGGGTCACCGGGGCCGAGGCCGAGGCGAAGGTCAAGCACCACGAACCGTTGATCCGCAACCAGTTGGTGATGCTGTTCTCCCAGCAGACCGATGAGAGCATGGGCGCCGCCGGCGCCAAGGAAGCCCTGCGCCAGGAGGCGCTCAAGCAGGTGCAGGACGTGCTGAACCAGGAAGAAGGCAAGCCCCTGGTGGATGACCTGCTGTTCAATAACCTGATCATCCAGTAACGCCTCCCGTCACGCTGGGGCCGCGGAGCAGTGCGGCGCTGCTGTCCGTCTGCTCGATTGGCGCCGCTGCGGCTATCTCATCGCACCTCGTCGTGCCAGACGCAGGTGCGGTTGCGTCCTTCGTGTTTGGCGCGGTACAGCGCCCGGTCGCTATGCGCTACCAGGCTGTCCGGCTGCTCGCCGCTGCCCGGCTCCGCGACGGCCAGGCCGATGCTCAGGGTGAGGCAGCCCAGGGGGCTGGCCGGATGGGCGATGTCCAGGTGGTCGATCATCCGGTGCACCTGGTCTGCCACATGCATGCCACCCTCCAGGCCGGTGTCGACGAGGATGATGGCGAACTCTTCGCCGCCGTAACGGCAGGCGATGTCGCCTTCGCGCTGCAAGCAGCCTTGCAGCACTTCGCCGACCTGGCGCAGGGCGTCGTCGCCGGCCAAATGGCCGAGTCGGTCGTTGTAGGCCTTGAAGTAGTCGATATCCAGCATCAGCAAGGTCAGCGGCGCACCCTGGCGGCGCAACCGGCGCCATTCGCTGGCGAGCTGGCTGTCGAAGAAGCGTCGGTTGTACAGGCCGGTCAGGCCGTCCTGCTGCGACAGACGTTGCAACTGCGCCTCCAGGCGCAGGCGCTCGTTGTTGTCGCGGGAGACCCCGATCAAGTATTCGCGGCCATTCAACTGCACCAGCTGGGCGCTGATTTCCGCGGCCTGGTAGCTGCCGTCGCGACGGCGCATCTGCCGTTGGAAGATCGTCGATAGGTGGTCTTGCTGGGCTTGGCGCACGCCTTCCAGCCAATTGCCGTAGCCCGGCAGCAGCTGTTCCGGGTCGTGCTTGAGCAGCTCGCCGAAGGCTTCGGCGCTATAGCCCAGGCTGCTGTAGGTGGCCTGGTTCATGTGCAGGATGTCGCGGCTGCAGGGGTCGATGATGAACAGGCCGTCGCGGCTGGAGTCGGTCAGGTCGAGCACCAGTTGCAGGCGTTCGCGGCTCTCGCGCAGCACCTGCTCGACTTCCTGGCGTTGGCTGATTTGCTCGTTCAGGCGCTGGTTGCTGGCTTGCAGGGCGCCGGCGCGGCGCGCGTTCTCCAGCGCCAGGGCGAGGGCGGCGACCAGCAGCAGGCTGATGGTCAGGCTGGCGCCGAGCACCACCTCCGGCAGCGGCGTGGTCAATTGCCGTACCAGCTGTTCGCTCGGTTTCAGGCGCAGGGCGAAGTTCTGGTTGTTCAGCAGCAGCAACGGCACTTCTTGCTGCAAGGTATCCAGGGCGTCGGCTTGCTCATGGGCGTAGATCGGCCGGCCGGCTTCCAGCAGGTAGGCGCTGAAATCGCCGCTGTCGAGGTGGGTGAGCAGCTCGTCCATCAGCTTTTCGACGCGGAACACCCCCTGCAGGAAACCGTCGAACACCGGTTCGCCGCGCTCGTCGCGAATGTACAGGGGGGTGTAGAGGATAAGGCCGCGGCCGCCCTGGACCAGGGCGAAGCTGTTGGAGAAGCGCGGCTCGCCGGCGCCCTTGGCCTGCATCGCCAGGTCGAAGTTGGGGTGCGCCGGGGTCAGGCGAAAGTGCTGCGCCGCTTCGTTGCCTTGCGGCGGTTCGATCCAGCGCATGCGCAGGTCGGCGCCGAGCCATTGGATCGCCTGGTAGCCCTTGAAGTGCGTCAGGGAGGACTGGCTGTCGAGTATCCATTCGTCCTGGGGGATGCGCCCGCGGTGATTCCACTGCTGGGCAATGCGGCGCAAGCCGTCTACCTGGTCGATCAGGCTGCTTTCCAGTTGCCGCGCGAGGCTACGGGCCTGGTAGCCCACGCGCTCGGCGATGCGCTCCTGCTGCGCGACCAGCATCTGCCGCCAGAGCCACAGGCTGGCCAGGCACAGGGCCAGCAGCAACGCGGCGAGCGCCAGACGAGCGGGCCAGAGAGACTGCGAGCGCGGCGGCATAGTCGGGTTCCACTGGGTTCGCCTATCTCATAGCACAGTGCCAGCGCTTGGTGCCAGTGCCGACTCAGCGCAGGGTGAGGATCGCCGCCCATTCGTCGGCCGCGACGGGCATTACCGATAGGCGGCTGCCCTTCTGCACCAGCGGCAGTGCCAGCAGGGCGCTCTGGGTCTTCAGCCGGGCCAGCGGGATCAGCGGTTCGAAGGCTTCGACGAACGCCACGTCGACCGCGCTCCAGGGATTCTTCTCGGCGCTGGCCTTGGCGTCGAAATAGTGGCTGTCCGGGTCCAGTGCGGTCGGGTCGGGATAGGCGGGGCGGATGATGCGGGCAATACCGGCGATACCAGGCTCGGGGCAGCTGGAGTGATAGAAGAAGAACGGTTCACCGGCCTGCATGTTGCGCAGGAAGTTGCGCGCCTGGTAATTGCGCACACCGTCCCAGCGTGCCTCGCCGAGGCGCTGCAGATCGTGGATGGATAATTCGGCGGGTTCCGATTTCATTAACCAATAAGGCATGAACCTTGCTCCCTGAAGTTCGTCCGGATGACGGACGGATTGTCGTGCGCGGCCGTTTGGCGCCAGAAATTGCTTGGCCATGGAGGCTGACCGACAATGTCGGCCTCTGCGCCAGGGCCTGTTGTACGACCGATAAAAATAACCGCCGCCGGTCCACCGTGCGCACTGTGCCTTGAAGGGGGAGGCATTCCATGAAACGCAAGCCAGATCTATTGTGGGTATTGGTCATTCTGTTCAGCCTGGGCGTAGTTACCACGGGTTACACCCAGAGCCTCTGGGAGCGTCGGGCCGATGCGCCGGCCAGCCTGTCCCGGCCGGCCGACTGAGCCCTCCATGCACCGCAGGGAGCGCGGTGCAGCCTTCGCCGGTTCAGTACCAGCCCTTGTCCGTCACCGTCGCCGCAAGCGGCACATCCCAGCTGGCCATCGCCAGTCGATCCACCTGCTGGCATTCATGCGCCAGGCCCAATAGCGTCGGCTTGTGCCAATTCTTGCGCATCTCTCGATAGCCCAGGCTGCGGTCGTAGAAACCGCCGCCCATGCCCAAGCGCCCGCCGTGGCGGTCGAAGCCGACCAGTGGCAGCAGGATCAGGTCCAGTGTCCAGATCTTGCGCTGCTGCGCCCGATTCTTTCTGGGTTCGGGGATGCGGAAGCGATTCGGGACCATTTTCTCCTGGCTGCGAACCCGCTGAAACACCATCTTGCTGCGTGGCCAGTCGCTGAGTACCGGCAGGTAGGTGGCCTTGCCCCGGCGCTGCGCGGCACGCAGCAGCGGCCTCGGGTCGATCTCGCCGTCGTTGGGCAGATACAGGGCGATATGCCGGGCGCGCCGAAAGCACGGGTGATGGATCAGTTGCCGGTACAGGCCCTGGGCGGCGCGGCGCTGAGTCGGTGCATCGAGGGCGCTGCGAGTCTGGCGCAGCAGGCGGCGCAGTTGCGCGCGGGTCAGGTCGTTGGAGTCGAGCATGGTCAGGCGCGGGGCCCATCGCCAGTCATCGGCAATAGGCGTGGAAGAGTGACTCCCCGACGTGCCGCTGTCGGTTTAGCCCTTGAACCCGAGAGTTCAAGGTGGAGGTTGCAGGAGGCGTTAAGGCTTTCCGTCAGGCGGACATGCACACCGGCCCCAACATGCAACCCCCGGGTTTGTGCGTATCGGCTCAGGGACATCACCAACTGGCGCACACTCCAGGGAGCGGCGGCCAGTATACCCGAATCCGCCGCGCTGCAATCAGGCGCCTTGGCCATCGACATCGTCGCTCAGGGCATGGTCGACGCGTCCGAGCAGATCGCGCACCTGCTCGCGGCTTGCGCTCGTTTGCTGCTCCAGGTGTTGCTGCTTGTGCAGCAGCTCATGGGAAATGTTCAGGGCGGCCATCACCGCCACGCGGTCGGCACCGATGACTTTGCCGCTCGAGCGGATCTCGCGCATCTTGCCGTCCAGATAGCGCGCGGCGCTCTCCAGGTTGCTGCGCTCGTCCGGTGGACAGGCGATGCAGTAATCTTTGTCGAGGATATGCACGGTAACGGTGTTCGACTGGGTCATGAGTCCTGCTCCAGGGCTTTCAGGCGCGAAATCATGGATTCGACCTTGTGCCGGGCCAATTCGTTCTTTTCGATCAGATGGGCGCGTTCCTCGCGCCAGGCCTTTTCATTCGCCAGGAGAAGTCGGTTGTGGGCCTTGAGCTGCTCGACGCGCTGGATCAGCAGCTCCAGCTTGGTCGTAAGGGCGTGCAGGTCGGCGTCTTCCATGGGCTCTCGCTAAGGCAAGGATTGTCCGGACTATATAGGCGCGTCGGCGTACCGGGTCAAACCCGCCGATGGTCTTGCCGCGCCTGCCGGTGCTAGGATACGAGGCCTCCATTCTAGTGATTGCGCCGTCTGGCGCCTAGTTATCTATGCCGACTTCCAGTTCTGCCTATGCCGCTTTCGCCGCGTTGCTCGCCAGCAGCGCCAATCCCGTTTCCCCCGCCGAGCTGCACGGCCTGCTGCTCGGCCGCAGTTGCGCCGGCGCCGGCTTCGACGTCGAGCCCTGGCTGGTGGACGCCGCCGAACTGCTCGGTGGCGCCCCGCAAGACAACGTGCGCCAGGCGCTGATCGGCCTGCAGGAGATGGTCAAGGGCGAATTGGCCGGCGACGAGGTCACCCTGGTGCTGTTGCTGCCGTCCGATGATGCGCCGCTGAAAGAGCGCGCCGCCGCGCTGGGCCAGTGGTGCCAGGGTTTCCTCGGCGGTTTCGGCTTGACCGCCGGCGACCAGGCCCTGAGTGCCGAGGCCATGGAGGTGCTGCAGGACCTGTCGGCCATCGCCCAGGTGCAGAACGCCCTGGAGGATTCGGAAGACGGCGAGAGCGATTACATGGAGGTGATGGAGTACCTGCGCGTCGCCCCGCTGCTGCTGTTCAGCGAATGCGCCAAGCCCGTGGTGCCGGCCGCGAAACCCTCGCTGCACTGATCCTTCATGCCCCAAGAAATGGACCCAGCCTGCCCATGATCAGCATCCCCAAGTCGGAATACGCCCGTCGGCGCAAGGCGCTGATGGCGCAGATGGAGCCCAACAGCATCGCCATCCTGCCGGCCGCGCCGGTGTATATCCGCAACCGCGACGTCGAGCACGTCTACCGCCAGGACAGCGACTTCCAGTACCTCTCCGGCTTTCCCGAGCCGGAGGCGGTGATCGCTTTGATTCCCGGCCGCGAACATGGCGAGTACGTGCTGTTCTGCCGTGAGCGCGATCCCGAACGCGAGCTGTGGGACGGCCTGCGCGCTGGCCAGGACGGCGCCATCAGCCAGTACGGCGCCGACGACGCTTTTCCCATCGGCGACATCGACGACATCCTCCCGGGGCTGATCGAGGGCCGCGAGCGGGTGTATTACGCCATGGGCATCCACCAGGAATTCGACCGCCACCTGATGGAGTGGATCAACGTGATCCGCTCCAAGGCGCGCCAGGGCGCCCAGCCGCCGAACGAGTTCGTCGCCCTCGACCACCTGCTGCACGACATGCGCCTGTACAAGTCGGCCGCCGAAGTGAAGGTGATGCGCGAGGCCGCGCAGATTTCCTCGCGCGCCCATATCCGCGCCATGCAGGCCAGCCGCGCCGGCCTGCACGAGTTCCACCTGGAGGCCGAGCTGGACTACGAGTTTCGCAAGGGCGGGGCGAAGATGCCGGCCTACGGCTCGATCGTCGCCGCCGGCAGGAACGCCTGCATCCTGCACTACCGCGAGAACGATGCGCCGCTCAGGGACGGTGACCTGGTGCTGATCGACGCCGGCTGCGAGATCGACTGCTACGCCAGCGACATCACCCGTTGCTTCCCGGTCAACGGGCGCTTCTCGCCGGAGCAGAAGGCCATCTACGAGCTGGTGCTGGCGGCCAACGAGGAGGCGTTCAAGCACATTGCCCCGGGCAAGCACTGGAACGAGGCGCACGAGGCCACGGTGCGGGTGATCACCGCCGGGCTGGTGGAGCTGGGCCTGCTGCAGGGCGCGGTCGACGAGCTGGTCGCCTCCGAGGCCTACAAACCCTTCTACATGCACCGCGCCGGCCACTGGCTGGGCATGGATGTGCACGATGTCGGCGACTACAAGGTCGGTGGCGAGTGGCGGGTGCTGGAAGTCGGCATGGCCATGACCGTCGAGCCGGGTATCTACATCGCCGTGGATAATCCGAACGTGGCGAAGAAGTGGCGTGGCATCGGCGTGCGCATCGAGGACGACGTGGTGGTGACCAAGAGCGGCTGCGAGATTCTCACCAGCGGCGTGCCGAAAACCGTCGCCGAGATCGAGGCCTTGATGGCCGCCGCGCGCAGCGAGGTCGCCTGAGTCCATGCAGCGCGCCGAGCTCGCGATCATCGGTGGCGGCCTGGTCGGCGCCAGCCTGGCCCTGGCCCTGCAAGACGCGGCCCGGGCGCGTGGCTGGCGGATCTGCCTGATCGAGCCGTTCGCCCCGGGCGGCGGCTACCAGCCGAGCTACGACGCGCGCTCCACTGCCTTGTCCTACGGCTCGCGGCTGATCTACCAGCGCCTGGGGCTCTGGCCGGCGATCGCCCAGCGCGCCGAACCGATCCTGCAGATCCATGTGTCCGATCGCGGCCGTTTCGCCGCGGCGCGGCTGAGCGCCGCGCAGGAGGGTGTGCCGGCGCTGGGCTACGTGGTGGAGAACGCCTGGATCGGCGACTGCCTGTGGCGGGCGCTGGATGCCGAGGTGGTCAGCTGGCGCTGCCCGGCCGAGGTGAGCCGCCTGGACGCTCTCGGCAATGGTTACCGGCTGACCCTCGACGACGACAGCCAGCTCGACTGCGACCTGGCGATCCTCGCCGATGGCGGCCGCTCCGGCTTGCGCGAGCAGTTGGGCATCGGCGTCAGCCGTACGCCTTACGGGCAGACCGCGCTGATCGCCAATATCAGCCCGCAGCAGGCCCATCGCGGCCAGGCCTTCGAGCGCTTCACCGAAGACGGGCCGATGGCCCTGCTGCCGCTGGCCGACAACCGCTGCGCACTGGTCTGGACGCGCAGTTGCGCCGATGCCGAACGCCTGCTGCGGCTGGACGAAGCCGGCTTCCTCGACGAACTGCAACAGGCCTTCGGCTACCGCCTCGGCGCCTTGCGCCAGGTCGGTGCGCGCAATCTCTATCCGCTGACGCTGATCGAGGCCGAAGAGCAGGTGCGCCCGCACCTGGTGGTGCTCGGCAATGCCGCGCACAGCCTGCATCCGATTGCCGGCCAGGGCTACAACCTGTCCTTGCGCGACACCCTGGCGCTGGCGGAAACCCTGCTGGACAGCCATGCGCCGCTCGGCGACTTCGCCACCCTGCAGCGCTATGTGCGCCGGCAGCACAGCGACCAGCAGCTCACCGTGGGCTTTTCCGACCGGGTCACGCGGCTGTTCAGCAGCGGCGAGCCGCTGCTCGCCGCCGGGCGCAATCTGGGGCTGCTCGGCCTCGACCTGCTGCCACCGGCCAAGCACTGGTTCGCTCGCCAGGCCATGGGCCTGGGGACCCGCAGCCTGTGAACCGATCCGTAGGGTGCGCCGTGCGCACCGCCCGCATGCACCCTAGCCGCAGGCCGGCCCGAGCAGCCGGATTCACCAAGGAATGACTATGCACGCGGATCTGATCATCGTCGGCGCCGGTATGGTCGGCAGCACCCTGGCCCTGGCCCTGCAGGCGCGCGGCCTGGAAATCCTGCTGCTCGACGGCGGGCCGCTCAGCGTCAAGCCCTTCGACAACGGCGCGCCGTTCGAGCCGCGGGTCAGCGCCTTGTCGATCGCCAGCCAGCGGGTCCTGGAACGCCTCGGCGTGTGGCAGGGCATCGTCGCCCGGCGCAGCAGCCCCTACGGCGAGATGCGCGTGTGGGACGGCTGCGGCACCGGGCAGATCCACTTCAGCGCCGCCAGCGTGCATGCCGAGACCCTCGGCCATATCGTCGAGAACCGGGTGGTCCAGGATGCCCTGCTCGAGCGCCTGCACGACAGCCCGGTGGGCCTGCTGGCGGGCGCCCGCCTGGAACAGCTGCGCCGTTCCAGCGACGACTGGCTGCTGAGCCTGAGCGATGGCCGGCAGTTGCGCGCGCCCCTGCTGATCGCCGCCGACGGCGCCAACTCGGCGGTGCGCCGTCTGGCCGGCTGCGCCACCCGCGAATGGGATTATCTGCACCATGCCATCGTCACCAGCGTGCGCTGCAGCGAGCCGCATCAGGCCACGGCCTGGCAACGCTTCACCGACGATGGCCCGCTGGCGTTTCTGCCGCTGGTCTCGGCGCCCGACGAACACTGGTGTTCGATCGTCTGGTCGGCCGTGCCGGCCGAGGCCGAGCGCTTGATGGCGCTGGACGACCAGGCGTTTTGCGGCGAACTCGGCAAGGCCTTCGAGCAGCGCCTGGGCCAGGTGCTGCACGCCGATCGGCGCCTGTGCATCCCGTTGCGCCAGCGCCACGCCAAGCGCTATGTCGAGGAGGGCCTGGCGCTGATCGGCGATGCCGCGCACAGCATCCACCCGCTGGCCGGGCAGGGCGTCAACCTGGGCTTTCTCGACGCCGCGGTGCTCGCCGAGGTGCTGCTGCACGCCCTGGCGCGCGGCGAACGGCTGGCCGATGTGCGGGTGCTGAGCCGTTACGAACGCCGGCGCATGCCGCACAACCTGGCGATGATGGCGGCGATGGAAGGCTTCGAGCGGTTGTTCCAGGCCGATCCGCTGCCGCTGCGCTGGCTGCGCAACGCCGGGCTCAACTGGGTCGACGAGCTGCCCGAGGCCAAGGCGCTGTTCGTCCGCCAGGCGCTGGGCCTGTCCGGCGATCTGCCGGAGTTGGCGCGCGCCTGAAGCCGGGGGAGGCCGCAAGGCTTGTCCGTCGGGTCCGCGTAGGAGCGGCCCATGGCCGCGATAGGGCATGCCTGCAAAAGGCATCGCGGGCATGGCCCGCTCCTACGGACTGGGCATTCCCACATGGAAACCTTCAATCCCGATAACACCTGCCCCGAGCCTTGGCTCCTGGAGCGAAGATTGACCTGGGTCATGGCGGATTGCCTCTGCACCGGGAACAATGGTTGAGAAACTAAATGCCATTCACTATTATTTGGCCTTTCAGCTCACCTTCGACCCAAGAGGCAGGATCCATGCACGCAAGCAAGCGTTTGTTCGCCGCTCTCACCCTCACCGCGCTGGCTGGCGCCGTGCAGGCCGCCGATGAGGTGGTGGTTTACTCCGCGCGTATCGATGAGCTGATCAAGCCGGTGTTCGATGCCTACACCGCCAAGACCGGCGTGCCGGTGAAGTTCATCACCGACAAGGAGGCGCCGCTGCTGGCTCGCCTGAAGGCCGAAGGGGCGAATACTCCGGCCGACCTGCTGATCACCGTGGACGCCGGCAACCTCTGGCAGGCCGAGCAGGAAGGCGTGCTCAAGCCGCTGAAGTCCGCGCTGATCGACGCCAATATCCCGCCCCAGTACCGCTCCAGCACGGGCGCCTGGACCGGCCTGTCGCTGCGTGCGCGGACCCTCGTCTACTCCACCGAGCGGGTCAAGCCGCAGGAGCTGTCTACCTACGAGGCGCTGGCCGACAAGAACTGGGAAGGCCGCCTGTGCCTGCGTACCAGCAAGAAGGTCTACAACCAGTCGCTGACCGCCACCCTGATCGAAACCCATGGCGCGGCCAAGACCGAGGAACTGGTCAAGGGCTGGATAAGCAACCTGGCCACCGACGTATTCCCCGACGACACCGCGCTGATCCAGGCCATCGACGCCGGCCAGTGCGATGTCGGCATGGTCAATACCTACTACTTCGGCCGCCTGCACAAGCAGCAACCGGACCTGAAAGCCAAGCTGTTCTGGCCGAACCAGGCCGACCGCGGCGTGCACGTCAACCTCTCCGGCGCCGGCGTGACCCTGCATGCGCCGCATGCCGAGCAGGCGCAGAAGCTGCTGGAGTGGATGACCACCGAGGAAGCCCAGGGCCTGTTCGCCAGCCTCAACCAGGAGTTCCCGGCCAACCCGAAGATCGCGCCGTCCGAGGAAGTGGCGGCCTGGGGCAGCTTCAAGGCCGACAGCATCCCGCTGGAAGTGGCCGGCAAGCGCCAGGCCGAGGCCACCATGCTGATGGACCGCGCCGGCTGGAATTGATCCGGGCGGCGGCGTGAGGCGGGGAGCGGCGCTTCGACGCGGCTCCCGGCGTCGCGCTGCAGTTATACTCGGCGCCCCGGCTCAGTCCGGGGCGTCGTGTTTTTCCGCTCCGAGGATTCTGCGTGGCCCATCCTGCCCAGCGTCGCTGGTATCCCATCGCCTTCGCCATGGCCCTGTTGGTGCTGCTGCCCCTGAGCGTCCTGCTGTTCAGCTGGCACGAGGTGGACCGGCAGATCTGGGCGCACCTGTGGCAGACCCAACTGCTGCGGCTGATCGGCAACACCCTGGTGCTGCTGCTCGGGGTGGGCGTCGGGGTGACCCTGCTCGGCGTCAGCCTGGCCTGGCTGATCAGCCTCTGTGAATTCCCCGGGCGGCGCTGGCTGGATTGGGCGCTGATGCTGCCGTTCGCCATCCCCGCCTATGTGCTGGCGTTCGTCTTCGTCGGCCTGCTGGATTTTGCCGGGCCGCTGCAGAGCCTGTTGCGCGAGTGGTTCGGTACGGGCGTGCGCCTGCCGCGGGTGCGCTCCACTGGTGGGGTGATCATCGTCCTGGTGCTGGTGTTCTACCCCTATGTCTACCTGCTGGCGCGCAATGCCTTCCTGGCCCAGGGCAAGGGCCTGATGGAGGCCGCGCGGGTGCTCGGCCTGAGCCCCTGGCAGGCGTTCTGGCGGGTGGCCCTGCCGATGGCGCGGCCGGCCATCGGTGCTGGCCTGGCCCTGGCGGTGATGGAGACCCTGGCCGACTTCGGCGCGGTGTCGGTGTTCAACTTCGACACCTTCACCACCGCCATCTACAAGACCTGGTACAGCTTCTACAGCCTGACCAGCGCCACCCAGCTGGCCAGCCTGCTGTTGTTCGCCGTGATGCTCGCGCTGTATGGCGAGCGGCGCGCCCGCGGTGCGGTGCGCCCGAGCAACGAGCGGCCGCGCGGCAAGGCGCTGTATCACCTCAAGGGCGGCAAGGCCCTGGCGGCCAGCGCCTGGTGCGGCCTGGTGTTCGCCTGCGCCTTCGTGATTCCCGTGCTGCAATTGCTCGGCTGGTTCTGGCAGCGCGGCCGTTTCGATCTGGATGAGCGCTACAGCGCCTTGATCCTGCACACCGTCTACCTAGGCGGCATGGCCGCGCTGATCACCGTCAGTGTGGCGCTGTTGCTGGCGTTTTCCCGGCGTCTGGCGCCGAGCCGGCTGATGCGCGGGGCGGTCGGCCTGGCCAACCTCGGCTACGCCTTGCCCGGCTCGATGCTGGCGGTGGCGATCATGCTGGCCTTCAGCCAGCTGGATCGCCATCTGGTGATCCCGCTGTCCGGGTGGCTCGGCGGCGCCGGCAAGCCGCTGCTGCTCGGCAGCCTGTCGGCGCTGCTGCTGGCCTACCTGATCCGCTTCATGGCGGTGGCCTACGGGCCGCTGGAAAACAGCCTGGCGCGGATTCGCCCGTCGCTGCCGGAGGCCGCACGCAGCCTCGGCGTCGGCGGTATCGGCCTGTTCTTCAAGGTCTACCTGCCGCTGCTGGTGCCGGGCGCGCTGGCGGCGGCGCTATTGGTGTTCGTCGACGTGCTCAAGGAAATGCCGGCGACCCTGCTGATGCGCCCGTTCGGCTGGGACACCCTGTCGGTGCGGGTGTTCGAGATGACCAGCGAAGGCGAATGGGCGCGCGCCTCGCTGCCGGCCTTGACCCTGGTGCTGGTCGGCCTGCTGCCGGTGATCCTGCTGATCCGCCGTTCTGCCCGGCGGATCGGGTAGGGCGGGTTAGTCGCGTAGCGGCGTAACCCGCCATGGGAGCTGCGAGGTCCGACCTGCGCGCTTCGCTCCACCTTACAAAAACTAGGTGAATACGCCTTACGGCCAAGATGACCCGCCCCGGTCTTGCGGCTACAATGCGCGCCATTCGCTGCGGGCCGTCATTCGGACCGGGTGGCTGAAACCCGTGCAAGCGCCCTGTTCCAGTGGGCTCGGCCGCGGCTCAGTGCCTGTCCGCAGCTCTGCCAAGCCCGGAAGGAGACACCCATGGGACAGCGCACCCCTCTCTACGACCTGCACCTCGCCCTGGGTGCCAAGATGGTCGATTTCGGCGGCTGGGACATGCCGCTGCACTACGGCTCGCAAGTCGAGGAACATCACCAGGTGCGCCGCGATTGCGGGGTCTTCGATGTCTCCCACATGTGCGTCATCGATGTCGCCGGCAGCCAGGCCAAGGCCTACCTGCAGCACCTGCTGGCCAACGACGTCGAGCACCTGCAGCTCCCCGGCAAGGCCCTCTACAGCGGCATGCTCAACCAGCAGGGCGGGGTGGTCGACGACCTGATCGTCTACCTCACCGGCTGTTCTGCCCAGGAGCCGGGCTACCGGCTGGTGGTGAATGCCGCCACCCGCGCCAAGGACCTGGCCTGGATGCGCGAGCAGAGCGCCGACTTCGCCGTCGAGCTGCACGAGCGCAGCGAACTGGCGATGCTCGCCATCCAGGGCCCGCAGGCCCGCGCCAAGACCGCCGAGCTGGTGACCCAGGCGCGTGCCGCGCTGATCCACGAACTCAAGCCGTTCCAGGGCCTGGCGGAAGGCGACTGGTTCATCGCCCGCACCGGCTACACCGGCGAAGACGGCCTGGAGATCATGCTGCCGGCCGACCAGGCCGTGGCCTTCCTCAACGACCTGGTCGGCGCCGGAATTTCCCCGATCGGCCTCGGCGCGCGCGATACCCTGCGCCTGGAGGCCGGGATGAACCTGTACGGCCAGGACATGGACGACAGCGTCTCGCCGCTGGCCGCCAACATGGCCTGGAGCATCGCCTGGGCGCCGGCCAGCCGCCGGTTTGTCGGGCGCGCCGCGCTGGAGGCGCAGCAAGCCGCCGGCAGCCAGCCGAAGCTGGTCGGCCTGGTGCTGGAAGAGCGCGGCGTGCTGCGCGCCCACCAGGTGGTGCGGGTGGCGGGCGTCGGCGACGGCGAGATCACCAGCGGCAGCTTCTCGCCGAGCCTCGGCAAGTCGATCGCCCTGGCCCGCGTGCCGGCGCAGACCGGCGAGCGCGCCGAGGTGGAGATCCGTGGCAAGTGGTACCCGGTGCGGGTGGTCAAGCCGAGCTTCGTCCGCCACGGCAAGGCACTGATCTGACGAGGCGGCGAGAACCCGCGAGGCGGGTTTTCGACGACTTGCTTTCGCTATGGCGCAGGCCTGCTAAATTTTCCTGACGGCGCGGTCGCCGTCATGTCTTACGAGGAGCGACACATGAGCACTATCCCCGCCGATCTGCGTTACGCCGCCAGCCACGAGTGGGCCCGCCTGGAAGCCGACGGCAGCGTCACCGTGGGTATCTCCGACCATGCCCAGGAAGCCCTCGGCGATGTGGTCTTCATCGAGCTGCCGGAAATCGGCAAGAGCCTGGTCGCCGGCCAGGAAGCCGGAGTGGTGGAGTCGGTCAAGGCCGCTTCTGACATCTATGCGCCGATCGCCGGCGAGGTGATCGCGATCAACGAGGGCCTGGCCGACAGTCCCGAGAGCGTCAACAGCGACCCCTACGGCAGCTGGTTCTTCAAGCTCAAGCCGGCTGACGCCAGCGAGCTGGACGGGCTGCTCGACGCCGCGGCCTACAAAGCGGTCGCGGACGCCGACGCCTGATTCACCCGCTATCCTTTGCAAAGCCTCGCATCGTCGAGGCTTTGTCTTTTCTGAGGTCCTTGCCATGTCCGTGACGCCCTCCCTGTCCCAGCTTCAGCAGCCCGACGCCTTCCTGCGTCGCCACCTCGGCCCGGACGCCGCCGAACAGCAGGCGATGCTCGCCGCCCTCGGCGTGCCCAGCCGCGCCGCGCTGATCGAGCAGACGGTGCCGCCGGCGATCCGCCTGAACCGGCCGCTGGAGTTGCCGCCGGCCTTGGACGAGCAGGGCGCGCTGGCCAAGCTCAGGGGCTATGCCGAGCAGAACCAGCTGTGGACCAGCCTGATCGGCATGGGCTACCACGGCACCCTCACGCCCACGGTGATCCTGCGCAACGTGCTGGAGAACCCCGGCTGGTACACCGCTTATACGCCCTACCAGCCGGAAATCGCCCAGGGTCGCCTGGAGGCGCTGCTGAACTTCCAGCAGCTGTGCATCGACCTCACCGGCCTGGAACTGGCCAACGCCTCGCTGCTCGACGAGGCCACCGCCGCCGCCGAAGCCATGGCCCTGGCCAAGCGCGTGGCGAAGAGCAAGAGCAACCTGTTCTTCGTCGATGAGAACTGCCACCCGCAAACCCTTTCCGTGGTGCAGACCCGCGCCGCGGCCTTCGGCTTCGAGCTGGTCGTCGATGCCGTGGCGAACCTCGGCCAGCACCAGGTGTTCGGCGCATTGCTGCAATACCCGGACAGCCACGGCGAAATCCGCGACCTGCGCCCATTGATCGCGCAGTTGCATGCCCAGCAGGCGCTGGCCTGCGTCGCCTGCGACCTGCTCAGCCTGCTGCTGCTGACCCCGCCGGGGGAACTGGGCGCCGACGTGGCGTTCGGCTCGGCGCAGCGCTTCGGCGTGCCGATGGGCTACGGCGGCCCGCATGCGGCGTTCTTCGCCACCCGCGACGAATTCAAGCGGGCCATGCCCGGGCGGATCATCGGCGTGTCCAAGGACGCCCGTGGCAACGTCGCGTTGCGCATGGCGCTGCAGACCCGCGAGCAGCACATCCGCCGCGAGAAGGCCAACTCGAACATCTGCACCGCGCAGGTGCTGCTGGCCAACATCGCCGGGTTCTACGCGGTCTACCACGGCCCCGAAGGCCTCAAGCGCATCGCCCAGCGCGTGCACCGGCTGACCGCGCTGCTCGCCGCCGGGCTGGCGCAGAACGGCATCGCCCGTGACAACCGGCACTTCTTCGACACCCTGACCCTGGAGGTCGGCGGCAGCCAGACGGCGATCATCGAGTCGGCCCAGGCGGCGCGGATCAACCTGCGCATCCTCGGTCGCGGCAAGCTCGGCGTCAGCCTCGACGAGACCTGCGACGAGCACACGCTGATGCGCCTGTTCGCCATCTTCCTCGGCGCCGACCACGGCCTGAGCGTGACCAAGCTGGACGAGGGCGAGATCGGCGGCGGCATCCCGAGCGAGCTGGCACGCAGCTCGGCCTACCTGCGCCATCCGGTGTTCAACAGCCACCACAGCGAAACCGAGATGCTGCGCTACCTCAAGCAGCTGGAGAACAAGGACCTGGCGCTGAACCAGGCGATGATCCCGCTCGGCTCCTGCACCATGAAGCTCAACGCCAGCAGCGAGATGATCCCCATCACCTGGCCGCAGTTCGCCGACCTGCACCCCTTCGTGCCAGTCGAGCAGGCCCAGGGCTACAGGCTGCTGATCGACGAGCTGGAGGCCTGGCTGCGCGCCATCACCGGCTTCGACGCCATCTGCATGCAGCCCAACTCCGGCGCCCAGGGCGAATACGCCGGGTTGCTGGCGATTCGCAAATACCACGACAGCCGCGGCGACAGCCAGCGCAACGTCTGCCTGATCCCGGCCTCGGCGCACGGCACCAACCCGGCCTCGGCGCAGATGGCGAGCCTGCGCATCGTCATCGTCGAGTGCGACAGTCACGGCAACGTCGACCTCGACGACCTCAAGCGCAAGGCGCTCGAGGCCGGCGAGCAGCTGGCCTGCCTGATGATCACCTACCCCTCGACCCACGGCGTCTACGAGGAGGGCATCCGCGAGATCTGCGAGGTGGTCCATGCCCAGGGCGGCCAGGTGTACATGGATGGCGCCAACCTCAACGCCCAGGTCGGCCTGACCCGCCCGGCCGACATCGGCGCGGACGTCTCGCACATGAACCTGCACAAGACCTTCTGCATCCCCCATGGCGGCGGCGGCCCGGGCATGGGCCCGATCGGCGTGAAGGCGCACCTGGCACCCTTCGTCGCCAACCACCCGGTGATCGAGCTGCAGGGGCCGGATCCGCAGAACGGCGCGGTCAGCGGCGCGCCCTGGGGCAGCGCGAGCATCCTGCCGATCAGCTGGATGTACATCGCCATGATGGGCCCGCAACTGGCGGACGCCAGCGAGGTGGCGATCCTTTCCGCCAACTACCTGGCCCAGCAACTGGGCGGCGCCTTCCCGCTGCTCTATAGCGGGCGCAACGGGCGGGTGGCGCACGAGTGCATCCTCGACCTGCGGCCGCTCAAGGCGCAGACCGGGATCAGCGAGGAGGACGTGGCCAAGCGCCTGATGGACTACGGTTTCCATGCGCCGACCATGTCCTTCCCGGTGCCCGGCACGCTGATGATCGAGCCGACCGAGAGCGAGTCCAAGCACGAGCTGGACCGCTTCATCGAGGCCATGCTGAGCATCCGCGCGGAGATCGCCAAGGTGCACAGCGGCGACTGGCCGGCCGAGGACAACCCGCTCAAGCGCGCGCCGCATACCCTGGCCGACGTGATCGGGGTGTGGGAGCGGCCGTACAGCCTCGAGCAGGCGGTGACCCCCACTGCCCACAGCCGGGCGCACAAGTACTGGCCGACGGTGAACCGGGTGGACAACGTCTACGGCGACCGCAACCTGTTCTGCGCCTGCGTGCCGCTGGACGAATACCGCGAGTGAGGGGGCATCGTCGCCCCCGCTCCTACGGTTCTGCTGGGAGTCCGTTGCCTGGGACCCGTGAGGGGCGAGCGAGCGTCACTCGGCCGCGAGAATCGCCGTGGCCAGCTCCATATCGCTGGCCTGCAGTTCCGGATGCTCGGCGCGCAGTCGCTGCAGCGCTGCTTCCAGGTAGGGGCCGCGGATCTGCCCGCCGCTGGCGATAAAGCTGCTGGCGTCGGCCTGGGCCGGGACGATCAGCTTGTCGTCCTTGAAGGTCAGGTAGGTCGAGGCGGTGGTCGCCCCGGACGAGAGGATGTCGCGCACCAGGCCGTCGGCGAAGGCCGGGGCGGCGGACAGCGAGAATGCGGCAAGGAATGCCAGGCTGAGTCGACGCATGCGAAGGCTCCTGTCGGATGGACTTAGAACTTAGGAGTCCACCGGCGCGCGCAGGGTTCCGGCGGCCCGACCAAGCGTGCCGGCGGGTCAGCCGCGCCAATCCTGTTGCAGATAGCGCTGCTGCAGCCCCGGCAAGGTCAACTCGCCGCTCTGTTGCAGGCCATGGCGCCGATACAGCGCCAGGGTGCGGGGTTCGCCGGTTTCCAGGGCAACGCCGGGGCAGCCGTGGTGCCGGCAGGCGGCCAGGGTCTGCGCCAGCAGTGCGCCGCCGATGCCGCGGCCCTGCTGGCCGGGCGCCACGCCGATGAATTCGATGCGTGCCCAGCAGGGGCCGGGCAGCTGCCGCTCGAAGGCATCGAGCAGCCGATCGAGCCGCGCCAGACACTCCGCGCCGCACTGCCGGCGGATCGCCTGGCCGAGTTCGGCCAGGCTGGCACTATCGGGCGTTTCGTCGCCCAGGCTGAAATAGCTCAGGCCGAGCAACTGTCCGCCCTGCCAGGCGGCGAGCGTCGGCAGGCCATTGGCGCGATGAAAGCGCTGGTAGCTCGCCAGATAGGCGCGCCGGCGTGCGGCGAAGTCCGCACGCTCGGCGCCCAGGTACCAGGCGAGGCTCGGGTCGCCGGCAAAGGCCAGGTCGAGCAGGTCGAGCGCCGCCGCATCCTGCGCCGCCGGCAGCGGCGCCAGGTGCAGCGCGCTCATGCGGCGGCTTCGACCTTCAGCAGCACGCCGTCCTGGCCGACCACCTTGACCGGGCTGCCGGCCGGCAGGTCCGGGCCGCTGACCAGCCACAGCGAATCGCCGGCCTTGATCTTGCCGCGACCGCCGCTGATCGCCTCGTGCAGGATGAACTGGCGGCCGAGCAGCTCGCTGCCGCGGCGATTCAGCCCGGGCTGGTCGGAGGGTTTCGCCGCGCTGCGCTGGCGGCGCCACCAGAGCACCGCGGTGAGTACCGAAAGCACGCCGAACAGGACGAACTGCAGCGCCCAGGGCAGTCCCGGCATCAGGTAGGTCAGCACGCCGACTGCGGCGGCGGCCACGCCGATCCACAGCAGGTAGCCGCCGGCGCCGAACACTTCGAGGATCAGCAGCAGGGTGCCGAAGGCCAGCCAGTCCCAGAACGACAGGTGTTGCAGGTAGTTCAGCATCGCGCTCAGTCCTTCTGCCCGCTGAAGGTGGCCTTGACGATCTCGCCGATGCCGCCGACCGCGCCGATCACCTGGCTGGCCTCCAGCGGCATGAGGATCACCTTGCTGTTGGCGGCGCTGGCCAGTTGGCCGAGGGCGTCGATGTACTTCTGCGCGACGAAGTAGTTGACCGCCTGCACGTTGCCGCTGGCGATGGCCTCGGACACTACCCGGGTGGCCTCGGCTTCGGCGCTGGCGGCACGCTCGCGGGCCTCGGCCTCGAGGAAGGCGGCCTGGCGCTGGCCCTCGGCCTCGAGGATCTGCGCCTGCTTCTTGCCTTCGGCGGTGAGGATGGCGGCGGCGCGCAGGCCCTCGGCCTCAAGGATCTGTGCGCGCTTGATGCGCTCGGCCTTCATCTGCCCGGACATGGCCGCCATCAGGTCGACCGGCGGGCTGATGTCCTTGATCTCGATGCGGGTGATCTTGATGCCCCAGGGCGCGGTGGCTTCGTCGACGGTCTTGAGCAGGCGCTCGTTGATCGCGTCGCGCTGGCTGAGCATGGCGTCCAGCTCCATGGAGCCGAGCACGGTGCGGATGTTGGTCATCACCAGGTTGCGGATCGCGTGCTCGAGGTTGTTCACCTCGTAGGCGGCCTGGGCCGCGTTGATCACCTGGAAGAAGCACACCGCATCGATCTGCACGGTGGCGTTATCGGAGGTGATCACCTCCTGCGGTTCGATATCCAGCACGCTTTCCATCACGTTGAGCTTGCGGCCGATGCGGTCCATCACCGGCACTATGATGTTCAGCCCCGGCTTGAGGGTGTTGGTGTAGCGGCCGAAGCGCTCCACCGTCCACTCCGAGCCTTGCGGCACCACCTTGAAGCCCATGAACACCACGGCCACGGCGAGGCCGACGAAGAGGAAGATGACACTGCCGATTTCCATGGGGAATCTCCCTGAAGGTTGAGTGGAGCGCATCTAAGCATAGACGCGGCGGCGCTGCTGCCGATTGGCGCGCGCTTTCGCCAGTGCGGGCGGCGCGGCTGCGGGCCGGTGATTCAGCGCCCGGCCTGTTGCAGGGCGGCGAGCAGCCGCTGGTCCCGCGCGTAGAGATCGTTGCGCAGGATCAGCTCGCCGTCGGCGTTCACCTCGGCGGTCCAGTAGGCCAGGACGATCGGCAGGCGCCGGGTGATCGCGAACTCCTGGGTGCGGCCGCTGGCCAGGCGCCGGGCAATCTGTACGCAGTCGTCGGCCGGCAGCAGTTCCTCGAGCAGTTGCAGGATGCCCTCGATACGCACGCAGCCGGAGCTGAAGGCCCGCGGCGATTTGTCGAACAGCTGCTGGCTCGGCGTGTCGTGCAGGTACACGGAAAAGGGGTTGGGAAAGCGGATGGCCAGCTGGCCGAGCGGGTTATCCGGCCCGGCATCCTGGCGCAGGACGATCTGCCCGGGATTTGCCCAGTCGATGCCGGCCGGGTCCAGCGGGTTGCCGTCGCGATCGAACACGCGCAGCTGGTGGCGCGCCAGGTAGCCCGGATCGCGGCGGATCTCCGGCAACTTGTCCTCGCGCAGGATGGTCGGTGGCACGCTCCAGGTCGGGTTGAGGGTCAGGCGGCTGACCAGCGACTTGAGCTGCGGGGTCTTGCGGGTCGGCCGGCCGACCTGGGCGCGGCCCTGCCAGCGTAGCTGGTGCCCGGCGTAATAGCTGAGCAGGCCGCCGGCGATGTCCACCAGCAGGGTCTCCGCTTCGAGGTCGCCGGCCAGCCAGCGCCAGCGCTCCAGGTTGACCCGCAGTTGCCCGAGGCGCGCGGCCGCGCCGGTGTTCAGCGCGCTCAGGGTCTGCGGGCCGACCAGGCCATCGGCCTGCAGCCCGTGGCGGTGCTGGAAGCGCTGCACGGCAGCGACCAGTGGCGGGTCGTAGCGCTCGGCATCTGCCGCCGGGCGTTCGCCGAGATAGCCTTCCGCGGTCAGCCGCGCCACCAGCCGCGCCACTCGCTCATCGCGCATGCCGGGGCGCAGCAGGCGGCCGGGCGGGATCGACGGCCATTCGGCCAGCGGCTGGCGCCGGCGTTCGGCGTAGGCACGCCGCAGCGCCTGGTATTGGCGCAGGGCCGGACGCGCCGCGGCGAAGGCCGTCGCCGGCCGATCCAGGCCAAGCCAGGCGAGGCTGAGCACGCTGGGGCGGGCCGGACCGGCGCTGTCCGACGCCCGCCAGAACGGCTCGATCGACTCCTGCGGCAGGCGCCCGCGCGCCAGGTGCTGCAGCGCCAGCAGGTAGCTGCGGCTGGCCTGCAGGTCGGCGCAGGCGCGTTGTTGTGCGGCCGAGGCAGAGGCTGCGGGCGGGCTGTCGAGCGGGTAGTCGGCCGGGTCGAGGCCGTCGTCGGCCAGTCGTGCCAGTTCGTCGCGCAGTGCCGCGCGGCGGGTCGGGTCCTGCCAGAGCGGGGCGAACGCCTGGCGCGCATAGAACTCGTGGAGCAGACCGGGTGCCTGCAGTTCGCAGGCGGCGAGCGGTGCTGCACAGCTGCCCGCGCGCTGGTCGAAGGTCAGGCGAATGGCGTCGGCGCCGGCGCCATGGCCCAGGGTCGCCAGCGCCAGCAGATAGCCGGCAGCCAGGTAGCGTGCAGTTTTCTCGTACAATCGCTGTCTCCAGCCCATACTTCGCCAGCAAGGGTAGTCGAACAGGTCGCCATGACCGGCGCCGGTCATAGAAGGGGGCTCTGCCCGTGAGCGGATTACTTCGTCGGTTTTGCTTGAACGTTGCCGGGCTCTGCCTGCTCTCCTCGCCACTACTGGCCGCTACGCCGGCGCCGACGTTGTTCGACAGCCTGGCACTGGCCGCCCCCGGACTCGATCGGCAGGCGCTGCGGCATGCGCTGGCCGCCATGCAGTGCGCGGTCACGCACGGCGCCGAACCGGCGCAGCGGCTGGCGGTGATCGACTATGCGCAACCGTCCACCGCGCGGCGCCTGTGGATCTTCGATCTCGAGGGCCAGCGCCTGCTGCTCAACGACTTGGTCGCCCATGGCCGGCTGTCCGGGGAGAATCGCGCCACGCGCTTTTCCAACGCCCTCGGCAGTTACCAGTCCAGTCTGGGCCTGTTTCGCGCCGCCGAGAGCTACCGCGGCAAGCATGGATATTCGTTGCGCATGGACGGCCTCGAACCCGGGGTGAACGACCGCGCCCGCGAGCGCGCCATCGTCATTCACGCCGCCGACTACGTCGATCCGCGGCTGGCCGCCACCCAGGGGCGCATCGGCCGCAGCCTCGGCTGCCCGGCGGTGCGCCCGGAAGTGGCGCGGCTGGTCATCGATCAGCTCAAGGGCGGCCAGTTCATCTTCGCCTGGTATCCCGACCCGCGCTGGCTGCAGGGGTCGGCCTACCTCGACTGCCAGCCGCAGCGGGTCGCGGCGATCCTCGCCCGGCGCTGAGCGGCGCGGTCAGTTCTGTTCGCTTTGCGGGGTGACCCGCAGCACTTCCTCGATGGTGGTCAGGCCGGCGGCGACCTTTTGCGCGCCGGACAGCCGCAGGCTGCGCATGCCTTCCTTGAAAGCCTGGCGACGCAGGGCGATGAGGTCGGTGTCGGCGGTGATCAGCGGCTTGAGCGAATCGCCCAGCAGCATGATCTCGTAGACCCCGGCGCGTCCGCGGTAGCCGGTGTCGCGGCATTCCAGGCAGCCCACGGCCTTGTGCGCACCGCTCGGCAGCGGCGCGTTCCACGGCTTGGTCAGGCTGTGCCAGTCGCTTTCCTCCAGGCTGTGCGGCGCCTTGCAGTGCGGGCACAGGGTGCGCACCAGGCGCTGGGCCATCACCCCGAGCAGGGTGGCCTTGAGCAGGTAGTGCGGTACGCCCAGTTCGAGCAGGCGGGTGATGGCGCTGGGCGCGTCGTTGGTGTGCAGGGTGGAGAGCACCAGGTGGCCGGTCAGCGCGGCCTGGATCGCCATCTCGGCGGTTTCCAGGTCGCGGATCTCGCCGACCATGATGATGTCCGGGTCCTGGCGCATCAGCGCGCGCACGCCGCTGGCGAAGGTCAGGTCGATGTTGTGCTGCACCTGCATCTGGTTGAAGGCGCCCTCGATCATCTCGATCGGGTCTTCGATGGTGCAGACGTTGACCTCGTCGGTGGCCAGCTGCTTGAGCGTGGTGTACAGGGTGGTGGTCTTGCCCGAGCCGGTCGGCCCGGTGACCAGGATGATGCCGTTGGGCTGGCCGGTCATGCTGGCCCAGCGTTTCAGGTCGTCGGCGGAGAAACCCAGCTGGTCGAAGCTCTTCAGCAGCACCTCGGGGTCGAAGATGCGCATCACCATCTTCTCGCCGAAGGCGGTCGGCAGGGTCGACAGGCGCAGCTCGACCTCGCCGCCGTCCGGGGTCTTGGTCTTGACCCGGCCGTCCTGCGGCTTGCGCTTCTCCGCCACGTTCATCCTTCCTAAGCTCTTCAGCCGGCTGACCACCGCCATGGTCACCTGCGGCGGGAACTGGTAGACGGTGTGCAGCACGCCGTCGATGCGAAAGCGCACGCTGCCCTGCTCGCGCCGCGGTTCGATGTGGATATCGCTGGCGCGCTGCTGGAAGGCGTACTGGAACAGCCAGTCGACGATGTTGACGATGTGCGCGTCGTTGGCGTCCGGTTCCTGGTCCTGGGCGCCGAGGTTGAGCAACTGCTCGAAGTTGCCGACGCCGCTGACCTTGCCGTCGCCGGCATTGGCGCCGCTGACCGACTTGGCCAGGCGGTAGAACTCCAGGGTGAAGCGCTGGATATCCGCCGGGTTGGCCACCACCCGCTTGATCGGCCGCTTGAGCACATGGGTCAGGTTGGCTTCCCAGCTGTGCACCAGCGGCTGCGCGCTGGCGATGGTCACCGCATCCGGAGCCACCGCCACGGCGAGGATCTTGTGGCGTTGGGCGAAGGCGTAGGACATCAACGGAGTGACGGCGGCCACGTCGATCTTCAGCGGGTCGATGCGCAGGTACGGCTGGCCGGCGAATTCCGCCAGCCAGACGGTGAGGCTTTCCAGGTCGAGCTTCTTGCCCGGCCGGCGCAGGTCGTCGACCTGCTGGGCGGCGAGGAACTCCAGCGGGTGCTGCTGGTTGTTCACCGCGCTGCGGCGGATCGCCAGGCACTGCTCGGCGCTGTCCTGGTCGACCCGGCCCTGGGCGACCAGTTCGCGCAGCAGGTCGCTGAGATCCAGTAGCCGATCCTGGGTGGGGGAGCCGAGGGCAGACATAGAGTTCCTATCGCGGGTGACTGAAGGTGCGAAGCCGCAAGCGTGCAGCGAAAAGCTGCCACTGTCCGCCGAAGCGGTCAACTTTCGCCTTGCCCATTAGCGTGAAAGTCGCGCAGCGACGCCTTCCTTATGCCCTTCTCCCTCCGGGAGAAGGTGGCGCGAAGCGCCGGATGAGGGAAGCGGGTATGCCGCGAGAGGCTCTCATGATTCGGGGTGCCTCTGGCGGCATGCCCGTCAGCGCACCAACTGCTTCCAGGCCTTGAGCGTCTGCACGGTGAGGGCCTGGGCCTGGCGTGCGGCCAGTTGCTCGGCATCCAGCGGCTGGAGAGCGAGGGCTTCCAGCTTGCACAGCTCGCCGTACAGGCGATCGACTTCCGCCACTTCCAGTACGCCGCGGGCCAGGCGCAGCCAAGCCAACAGGCGCTCGAGGCGCGGCAGTTGCTCGCTCAGGTCCTCCGGTTGCTGCTGGTATCGTTTGAGTTGCAGGGCCGCGCCTTCCTCGGCGAGCAGGGTCGGCAGCCAGTTGCCCAGCGGCGCGGCGCCCTGGCGGTTGCCGCGGTTGTTGCGTGCGGCCGTCCAGCTGCGCGCCAGCAGCCAGCGCGAGGCGTTCAGCGAGAACTGCCCCCAGCGCGTGCCCTGCAGTTCGGCAGCGAACTGGGCCGGGGCGCTCTGCCGAGCGGCCTCGTCCGCCTGGCCGGCCTGCAGGCGCGGGCGCCAGTCCTGCAGCAGGGCGTCGAGCGCCTGGCGCAGTTCGCTGCTGCTGGCGCGCGGTGCGGCTTGGCCGAGGCTGCCGAGCAGCGCGCGCAGGTCGATCAGCTGTTGCAGCCAGTCGCCCAACAGGCGCCAGTGGCCATTGAAGCGGTACTGCTCGGCCAGGCGCTGGCTGCTGCCGAGCAGGTGCCAGGCGAGCGCGGCGAAGCTGTCGTCCAGGCTCTGTGCGGCGTTCAGTTCCGGCGCCGGCAGGCTGAGGGCGTAGCTGCCGGCATCGAACAGTCGGTAACCGCGTTCGGCCTTGCTGATGTCGCAGGGCATCAGCGGCAGGTCGGCGGCCAACTCGCTGGCCAGTTCCAGCAGGGCGGCGGGCTCGCCCTGGCGCAGCTCCAGTTCCAGTTCGCAGATTTCTTCCTCGCCTTCGCCGGCGATGACCTTGCCCAGGTCCAGCGCGGCCTCGATCACCACCCTGGCCTTGCCGCGGCCCCAGGCGATCTCGGCGCGCTGGCGGACGAAGTCGGTGCTGAAGATCGGCTTGAGCTGCTTCTTGTCCAGTCCGGCGAGGGCCGCCGGCCAGCAGTTGTCGTCGAGTTTCTTCGGGTCCAGCTTGGCCTTGTCCAGGTACCAGTCGTATTCGTTGCGTTCGGACAGCCCGGCGACGCTCTGCCCGCGGGTCTTCAGGGTCTGGATGAAGTGCTCGCCGTCGCGGCGGATGCGCAGCGCGACCTTGGCCTGGGCCAGGTCGCGGTTGGGCGTGTCGAAGTACTGGTTGAACAGTTCGCGTTGTTCCCAGCCGCTCTTGTTGCGTTTCTTCAGCAACGGGTGCTCGCGCAGGGCGGAGAGGGTGTCGCGGCTGGCGCGCAGTTTGATTTCGGTTTCTTTGACCATAATGGTGAGCTTAAGCGCCTACATATGAATTTGTGACAGTCCGATGACGCGAGCTGGCGAGCATAGGGAGCGATCCGTATACTTGCCGCCTTCTTAAAACCGGGGTTCACCCTATGCCAATCAATCCCTTCGTCAGCCTGTTCGGTCGCTCGCCCATCGGGCCGATGCAACAGCACATCGCCAAGGCCCATGAGTGCGCTGCGAACCTGGTGCCGTTTTTCGAGGCCGTGATGGCCGAGGACTGGGCCAAGGTGGAGCAGGTGCAACAGGAAATGGCGCGGCTGGAAAACGAAGCCGACAAGCTCAAGAAAAGCGTGCGTCTGCACCTGCCCAAGAGCCTGTTCCTGCCGGTGCCGCGTTCGGATCTGCTCGAGCTGCTGAGTGTACAGGACAAAGTCGCCAACCGCGCCAAGGACATCGCCGGCCTCATGCTGGGTCGCGAGATGGCCATTCCGCAGGGACTGCAGCCGCTGATGCGCACCTATGTGCAGCGCAGCGTGGATGCCAGCGCCCAGGCGCTGAAGGCAATGAACGAACTGGACGAGCTGCTGGAAACCGGCTTCGGTGGCCGCGAGGCGGTGCTGGTGGAAACCCTGGTCGAGGAGCTGGGCGTCATCGAACAGGACACCGATCGCCTGCAGATCGAGGTGCGCCGCCAACTGTTCAAGCTGGAGAAGGACCTTCCCCCGGTCGATGTGATGTTTCTCTACCAGATCATCGACTGGATCGGCGATGTCGCCGACCGTGCCCAACGCGTGGGCAACCGACTGGAACAACTGCTGGCGCGCTAAGCGCCGGTGTCCTTTCTGGGATCAACGGAAATTAACTTATGTCTCTGATTGCGGACTACGGTTTCGTACTCCTGGTGCTGGCCTGCATCTTCGGCTTTTTCATGGCCTGGGGCGTGGGCGCCAACGACGTGGCCAACGCCATGGGTACTTCGGTCGGCTCGCGGGCGCTGACCATCAAACAGGCGATCTTTATCGCCATGATCTTCGAGTTCTGCGGCGCCTACCTGGCTGGCGGTGAAGTCACCGAAACCATCAAGAACGGCATCGTCGATGCGGAGGTGATCACCCCCGACCTGCTGGTGCTGGGCATGATGTCGGCGCTGCTGGCCGCCGGCACCTGGCTGCTGATCGCCACCAGCCGCGGCTGGCCGGTCTCCACCACCCACTCCATCGTTGGCGCGGTGATCGGCTTCGCCGCCGTCGGCGTGTCGGTTGATTCGGTGCAGTGGTCCGCGGTCGGCCCGATCGTCGCAAGCTGGGTGGTGACCCCGGTGCTCTCCGGCGCGGTCGCCTTCGGCCTGTTCATGACCGTGCAGAAGCTGATCATCGACACCGACAGCCCGTTCCAGAACGCCAAGCGTTTCGTGCCGCTGTACATGTTCCTCACCGGCTTCATGGTGGCGATCATGACTCTGACCAAGGGCCTCAAGCACATCGGCCTGACCCTCGACAGCAACCAGAGCCTGCTGCTGGCCCTGGGCGTCGGCGTGTTGGTGATGCTGCTCGGTATTGCCTTGCTCAGCCGGATCAAGATCGACGAAGAGGCCGACAAGGACTTCCATTACGCCAGCGTGGAAAAAGTCTTCGCCGTGCTGATGGTGTTCACCGCCTGCTCCATGGCCTTCGCCCACGGCGCCAACGACGTGGCCAATGCCGTCGGCCCGCTGGCGGCGATCGTCGGAGTGATCCAGTCCGGCGGCGACCTGACCATCGGCGCCAAGTCCGCGGTGCCGGGCTGGGTGCTGCTGCTCGGCGCCGTGGGAATCGTCATCGGCCTGGCCACCTACGGCTACAAGGTTATCGCCACCATCACCGAGCTGACCCCGAGCCGCGGTTTCGCCGCCGAGCTGGCTACCGCCACCACAGTGGTTGGCGCCTCGGCCATCGGCCTGCCGGTATCCACCACCCATACCCTGGTCGGCGCGGTGCTGGGCATCGGCATCGCGCGTGGCATCGGTGCGCTGAACCTGGGGGTGATCGGTTCGATCTTCATGTCCTGGCTGATCACCCTGCCGGCCGGTGCGGCCCTGTCGATCCTGTTCTTCTTCATCCTGCGCGGCATCTTCCTCTGAGTTGAACCGTCGCGCTGCGTGCGGCCGGCGGTTCCCTCTCTGCCAGCGATGGCCCTATCATGGGGCCTCGCCTGCGGAGACCACCGATGCCCCTGCCTTCTTTCAAAGAGCAATTCGCCGCACTGATCGCCGCGCCCTCGGTGAGCTGCACCCAGGCGCGCTGGGATCAGTCCAACCGGGCGGTGATCGAGCTGCTGGCGGGCTGGCTCGGCGACCTCGGTTTCGCCTGCGAAACACAGCAGATCGCCCCCGGCAAATTCAACCTGCTCGCCAGCCATGGCAGCGGTCCCGGCGGCCTGGTGCTGGCCGGGCACAGCGACACCGTGCCGTTCGATGCCGAGCTGTGGCAGAGCGACCCGCTCAAGCTGAGCGAAGTCGATGGCCGCTGGGTCGGCCTCGGCAGTTGCGACATGAAGGGCTTCTTCGCCCTGGTCATCGAGGCCGTGCAGCCGTTGCTGGCGCAGCGTTTCCAGCAGCCGCTGCTGATCCTCGCCACCTGCGACGAGGAAAGCTCGATGTCCGGCGCGCGCGCCCTGGCCCAGGCCGGCCGGCCGTTGGGGCGGGCGGCGGTGATCGGCGAGCCCACCGGCTTGCGGCCGATCCGCCTGCACAAGGGGATCATGATGGAGCGCATCGACATCCTCGGGCAGAGCGGCCACTCCTCCGACCCGAGCCTCGGCCACAGCGCGCTGGAGGCGATGCAGGATGTGCTCGGCGAGCTGCGCGCCTTGCGCGCCCAATGGCAGCGGGACTACCGCAACCCTCAGTTCAGCGTGCCGCAGCCGACGCTCAACCTCGGCTGCATCCATGGCGGCGACAACCCCAACCGCATCTGCGGCCAGTGCTCGCTGGAGTTCGACCTGCGACCCTTGCCGGGCATGCAGCCCGAAGCCCTGCGCGCGGCGATCCGCGCGAAGCTGCAGCCACTGGCCGAGCGGCACCAGGTGAAGATCGACTTCGCCCCGCTGTTTCCCAGCGTGCCGCCGTTCGAGCAGGCCGCCGAATCCGAACTGGTGCGCCTGGCCGAACGCCTCACCGGACATGCGGCAGCCTCGGTGGCATTCGCCACCGAAGCCCCTTATCTTCAGCAGCTGGGGTGCGAGACCCTGGTGCTCGGTCCCGGCGACATCGACTGCGCCCACCAGCCGAACGAATACCTAGAAATGTCACGCATCGAGCCTACGGTGCGTCTGTTGCGTGAGTTGATCCAACATTATTGTCTGAGTCCGGCCGCATGAGCCTGTCTGTGGCCGTGGTCATCGGGAGGAGAGAACGCGTGATGCTGCCCCAACTGCGACGATAAAGCGGATGCCGCTGGCTGCTTCGCCGGGTGCCTAAATCCGAGCGTCGCGCAGCGACGCCTTCCTTACGTCCTGCTACCTTTGGGAGAAGGTGGCGCGTAGCGCCGGATGAGGGAGGGCATGCCGCGACGGCGTGGATGATTCGGGAAGTGGCATGCCCGTTAATGTGCCCGATTCATGCGTTCCGTTCACGACCCACAGGTTTCCTCTGCAATGCACGACTACGTCAACTGGCTGCGCCACGCGTCCCCTTATATCAATGCCCACCGCGACTGCACCTTCGTGGTGATGCTGCCGGGCGAGGGCGTCGCCCACCCGAATTTCGGCAATATCGTCCACGACCTGGTGCTGCTGCACAGCCTTGGCGTGCGCCTGGTGCTGGTGCATGGCTCGCGCCCGCAGATCGAGGCGCGCCTGGCCGCGCGTGGCCTGACCGCGCGCTTTCACCGCGATCTGCGGGTCACCGACGGACCGACCCTGGAGTGCGTGATCGACGCGGTCGGCCAGTTGCGCATCGCCATCGAGGCGCGCCTGTCGATGGACATGGCCGCCTCGCCGATGCAGGGCGCGCGCCTGCGCGTGGCCAGCGGCAACTTCGTCACCGCACGGCCGATCGGCGTGGTCGAGGGCATCGACTATCACCACACCGGCGAGGTGCGCCGGGTCGACCGCAAGGGCATCGGCCGCCTGCTCGACGAGCGCAGCATCGTGCTGCTGTCGTCGCTGGGCTATTCGCCGACCGGGGAGATCTTCAACCTGGCCTGCGAGGACGTGGCCACCCGCGCGGCCATCGACCTGGGCGCCGACAAGCTGCTGCTGTTCAGCGCCGAGCGAGGCCTGCTCGACGAGCAGGGCAAGCTGGTGCGCGAACTGCGCCCGCAACAGGTACCGGCCTACCTGGCGCGCCTGGGCAACAGCTACCAGGGCGAACTGCTCGACGCCGCCGCCCAGGCCTGCCGTGCCGGGGTCAAGCGTGCGCACATCGTCAGCTATGCCGATGACGGCTCGCTGCTCACCGAACTGTTCACCCGCGATGGCGGCGGCACCCTGGTCGACCAGGAGCAATTCGAGTCGCTGCGCGAGGCGAGCATCGAGGACGTCGGCGGGCTGATCGAACTGATCAGTCCGTTGGAGGAGCAGGGCATCCTGGTGCGCCGCTCGCGCGAGGTGCTGGAGCGCGAGATCGAGCAGTTCAGCATCGTCGAACGCGACGGCCTGATCATCGCCTGCGCCGCGCTGTATCAGATCGCCGATTCGGACTACGGCGAGCTGGCCTGCCTGGCCGTCAACCCGGCCTACCGCCACGGCGGCCGCGGCGACGAACTGCTCGAACGGATCGAGGAGCGCGCCCGCGCCCAGGGCCTGAAGCACCTGTTCGTGCTCACCACCCGCACCGCCCACTGGTTCCGCGAACGCGGCTTCGTGCCGAGCAGCGTCGACCGCCTGCCGGCGGCCCGCGCCTCGCTGTACAACTACCAGCGCAATTCGCAGGTGTTCGAGAAGGCGTTGTAGGCGGAAAAGGCCGATCTGCAGCCCGGAGGCGATCCGGGCTCTGTCGCCAGAGCGGATTTGTCGCGGGTCAAGCGAGGCGCTGTTCTCTGGAGCTGGCGTCTCTTTGGCGAACCCAAGTAATGGCTGGATTACCCTGCCGGCAGGTGGTTCGGCGCTGAGGCTAAACATCCAACCCGCGCTCCCGTTCCAGGTCGATCAATCGAGTGGTCGGGCCGTCGGGTTGCAGGCGCTCGCTGACGATCTGCGGCCAGCGGTTGCGGGAGCGACGCTTGGCGATGTTGTAGGTCAACTCTTGTAGCCAGCTCATGGGGTAGAAGAGCAAATGGCCCAAATACAACACGGTGTCGCTGCCAGTCAGATAGTTACTACCCCCCGCTGCCGCCTTTTTCTCAGCAATGACTTGCCTTCTCCAGGGGAGGAAGTCCGTGGGATTCATATGGGCGGCGAGCATGGATTTGACGAAGGCGTCGGATTCGCTGCGCTGGCCGTTCTCGTCGAACCAGGGGCCGTTGTCCATATAGGCGCGCAGCCATTCCCAGAAGCCCTTCTGCATTTGCAGGGTCTTGCCCATGGGCAGTCCGAGGGATACCAGCAGGGCGTTATCCGGCTCGCCCAGGCGGCGCACCAGGATTTCCAGCGAGGCATTGCGCATGCCGCCGGTATGCGGGCCAACCATGACAAACTCGCCGGCCAACGCCTGGATGCCGTCCCAGGGGCTGTGGTACAGCTCGCCGTTGTGGTCGAAATACACCTCGCGGGTGCGGCGGTTGAACAGTATGGGCAGGGGTAGCGGGCGCGAGGTTTCCCACATGTAGGGAAGAATAATTAACGGAGCACCTAAACCAGCCAGGTAAATCAGACCGTCCCATCTGTCGGCTAAAGCCATCCAGGGCACCATGACTAAATACATTAGGACCATCACCCCCCCCAAAACTCCAGTTAGCATTCCCCTGTCCGAATTTCCCCCTCCCGCCTTCAATGCCAGGTAGTGCTCGGTATGCTCGTCGGTGACAAACATCTCCCAGGGCTTTTCCCCGGTGGGCTGGTCGGCGCGCAGCACCACACTGGGCGCCTGCCCGAAGCGGGCGCGGGCTTGCTGGATCAGGTCGCTTACAGCCATGCGAGCTCCTTGATTTCAATGGCCGGCAGGGTCAGGCCTTCGATCGGGGAATAGGACAGCTCGCCCTGGATGGCATTCAGCTCGCTGCCGTGCTCTTCGTGGTAGACGCGCCGGTATACGGCCTCGTTGGGCGGCAGTTCGACGCGGGTGCCGGCATGGCGGTCGAAGTCTTTGCCGCTCCACTCCACCGGCTTGCGCGTGCCGCCATAGCCGAAGAAGCCGCCCCAGATTTCCGTGCCCTTGAAGTGGATCATCTCGTCGGTCAACGTAGCCTTGCCGGGCAGGCGCAGCAACAGGTAGGTGATTTGCTGCATACCGTGATAGGGGTTCAGTTCGTTGAGACGGTAGGCCTCGAAAACGATGGGGAAGACGATCTTGTAGAACTCGGTCATCGACTGCTCGTAGCTGCCGGCCCACTCGGCGGGACGGGTGCCGAAGCGGGTGTGCTTGACCCAGGCCTCGAGCGGGGTGTCCTGGGTATATTGCCGGGCGATCACCCCGCCGACGATCAGGATGGTGACGCCCAGAGCGCGGGCGGCCAGGTGCGGCGCCGCGCCGACGCCACGCCCCAGGGCGGCGGCCTCGCCGACAATCACCGCCGCGCGGGCGGCGCGCACGGCCCGGAAGGTTTTCACATAGAGAACCAGATTGGTACCTGAGGCGAGGCTGAGCCCAGTATTGATGGCGGCGGTGTCCAGGTCGCCGGCCTGGTAGGCGTCCAGTGTTTCGATGCCATAGACCAGCACGTCGAAGCCCGAGGTAACCGATTGCAGGAAAGCCGTTTTTGCACCAATGCCTAATGCATCGACCAAGGCTTTTTGTGAGCCTATGGACGTTGCTCCGCTGGCCTTGACTGAGGTCTCCCAGTCAACTTCTGCGACTTTTTGCAGAGTGGCCGATACGGCAGAGGTTACCCCTAGCAATCCTCCACCCATGTTGAAAAAGCTTTTCACCGAGGGGGCGTTAATGAATTGATCTCCACCCCACACAAAATTCACCCCCGCCACCAACGCCACCAGGCACTTGAGCGGCGCCTTTTCCAGCGCGCCTTTGCTGAGGTTGAGCATATCCTTCAGGCCGACATCCGCCGCCAGGTGGCCGGTCAGGGCGGGCAGGTTCTTGGCTGGCAGCAGACGGAAGAACGGCAAGGCGTCGCTTACCGCGATGCTCAGTTGCGTGGGCTTGAGCCGAGCGGGCAGCTTCGGCCTTGTGCCCATCAGGTCGCTCATCCATTCGCCCAGTTGCCGCTGGCTGACCATTTCGACGGCCAGGCGCTGTTGGCTGCGAGCCAGCGCTGCCGCCAGGTACAGTTGGCCCGCGGCTTTGGCGGCTTCATGGGTACGTTGCAGGCCCAGGCCCGCCACCGGCGCCAGGGCGGTGAACAGGGCTTCCATCACCGAGCCCTGGGCATGCTTGGCAAGCTTGTCCGCCGCCTGGTTGAGCAGCTCTGCCAACTTGCGCGCTTCGTCCAGCAGCGCTGAGCCGTTGTTTTTCACTCCGTCGGCAAGCCCGGTCAATGCGTTGATTTCCCCCACGCCCAGGCGCTTGCCCAACCCCAGCAGCGACCATAGCAGCCACGGATTGCCGGTTTGTTCCTGGGGCGTCAGGGCGTTGGTGATGGCCTTGACGCCCAGGCTGGTGGCCGATGGGCCGAGGCAGGCGGCGGCGAAATGCAGCTCCAGCTCCGTGCGGGCCATGGGTTGGCTGATGTCGAAGTGGCCACAGGCGGTGTCGAGGCTGGCCGGTCCGGTTTTCACCAAGGTGTTGAACCAGTCCGCCCACAGGCTGCTGAGGCGACGGACGTCGGCAGAGTGACGGTCCTCTTCTTGCGTCTGCTCCTGCCAGGCGGCGTTCAGCTTCGGGTAGTTGGTTATGCTGCGCAACTGGCCGGCAATTTGCCGGTCGCTCTCGGCCAGTGACTTGAGCACATCAGCCATGGCCCAGTCTTCGCCACGTATTTCCCGGGTGACGTTGAAGGCCTGCTGGCGGGCGCGGATCAGTTCGGCCAAATCGAGCAGAACGCCCCAGGGATCGTCGATCAGGGCATAGGCCTGCTGCTCGCAGCGCTGCATGTCGTCCAGCAGGCGTGGCCAGGCGGGGCGGTGGGCGGTGGAGGGCTCACAGCTCCAGCCGTACCAGTCGGCGTCCATGTAGTCGCCGATGCGCTCGTGGATGGTGCGGGCCTGGCCGCTGTAGGGGGCGGCGCCGGGGCTGATGTCGCGCATCACCCGTTGGCGCACGTCCGGCTTGGCCTTGGCCGCAGCGAACTGCGCATCGCTCCACTGCGTGGGCGACCAGGCGAGCATGGCTTTCTCGCCCGCGGGCAGTAGCAGGTAGGGCAGGCTGCGCCCGTCTATGACTTTGCCGGCACGCGGGGTCTGGCTCAGGGCAGCCCGGTTGACGCGGTATTCGACGAGCTGTTTCAGGCCACCCTGCCAGACATACAGCCAGCCATCGCGCAACAGGCGTGCGGTGTAGTTCAGTGGCCGCCCCTCGAGGCTCTGGAAATAGTCGCCTATCTCGGGAAAGGCACCTTGCACCGGCGGCAAGCCATAGGCACCGGTGTCCACTGCCAGCGTCGGGCCGAGGGCGTAGCGCAGCGGCAGCACCGCGCTGAGCAGTGGACAGGCGGCGGGGGCCAGATTGGATGGGCTGGGGGCCTGGGCAGTCATGTGTTCACTTCCTGTGTGGTGTCGTCCTGGCTCGCCAGCGCTTCCAGCAGGGGCCAGTCCAGAGTCAGCTGGGCGGCGATGCCATGGTCGTTGGGCGCCAGGTCCTGTTGCGGTTGGTCATTGTGCCAGGCGCAGATGATGCTGGCTTGGTGGCGCAGCCAGATACCCTGGACACGATGCCAGAAGCCATGCGGCCACTGTGCCTCGGCCAGCCACGCACGATGCAGCGGGCGAGCGTCGCCGAGGCGCAGCCAAAGTTCGCGGCGATCCGGTGTAAAGATTCGCATCCGGCGCTGCAGGATTCGGAAGAGATCGTCCGCCGCTGCACCGCTCTCCAGCCAGATGCCATCCAGTATCTGCTCGCCGCTCCTCCAGGCCTGATAAACCGGACTGCCCATGGGCGCCTCCAGCAGGATGGGACCGGCGTCGGCGATTGGCTCATAGGGCGTGCCCGCCAGCAACGGTCGGGGCTGATGCTCTGGGAAATGCTGGTAGAGCCAGGCGAACGCGTTTTCATAGCGGGCGCCGTCGAGCAGGACGGCTCCGCTACCGGTATCCGGCGCGCTCATGCTTTGTCCCCCGCTGAAGCCTTGGCTGCCTCGCAGATTTCACACACACCGGCTTGGGTGCTGCGAAACAGCAAGTTCTGTTTGACCAGTGCTTCCAATGGCAGCCCGGCCTTGTCCGCATCCGCCGGCTTGACCTCGCCCGGCAATATGGGCGCCGCCCCCGAACCGCTGCCCGGCGCGCCGCCGGAGTTGAGCTTGACCGTCGGGCCGACCAGGGTGATGCCGCCGCCATCCAGCTTGATAAAGCTGCCGGCGGCCTTGAGGGTCAGTTCGCTGCCGGCTTCGAGCACGACCTTCTGGCCGCTGGACAGGTGGATTTCCTGGCCAGCATTGATGAACTGGCCGCTGCCGATCTTGAGGTGCTGGTTGTTGCCGACGGTGAGGTGGTCGTTGGCCTTGATTTCGCTCTTGCAGTCGGCGTGGGTGGTGCGGTGTTCCTCGGCCTGGAATTCGCTGTAGCTGTTGGCCTCGACCGTATCGTGGCGTTCGTGGCCGACTCGGATCTTCTGGTCGTGCTCGATGTTCTCGTCCCAGTCGCGCTCGGCGTGGATGTAGATCTGCTCGGCGCCCTTCTTGTCCTCGATGCGCAGTTCGTTGTAGCCGCCGGCGCCGGGGCTGCTGAGGGTCTTGAATACGCTGCGGGTCTTGTTCGCCGGCAGCTCGTAGGGCACCACGTGTTCCTTGTGGTACAGGCAGCCGGTGACCAGCGGCTGGTCGGGGTCGCCTTCGAGGAAGGTCACCAGCACTTCCATGCCGATCCGCGGGATGGCGATGGCGCCGTAGCGGTCGCCGGCCCAGCTGGACGACACGCGCAGCCAGCAGCTGGTGGTGTCGTCGGCCTGGCCTTCACGGTCCCAGAAGAATTGCACCTTGATCCGGCCGTACTGGTCGCAGTGGATTTCTTCGCCGGCCGGGCCGGTGACCACCGCGCTCTGACTGCCGAGGATGCGCGGCTTGGGGTGCTCCAGCGGTGGGCGGTAGGGCACCGTCCAGGGGGTGGCGGTGAAGTGGTTGCGGTAGCCTTGGTGGTAATCGGTGGCGCCTGCTTGCCCCTCACCCCAGCCCTCTCCCCGGAGGGGAGAGGGGGCACTAGTCACCGATTCTTCCAGCACCTGCGGTTGTTTGCCCTGGTGGTGGATTTCGCTGAGCAGCCAGAGGTCGTTCCAGCTTTGCCGCGGGTGGTCGCTGAAGGCGAGGAAATGCCCGCTGAGCAACAGCGGCTGGTCACTCTCGCCCTCGGCCAGTTCGAAGTCGTGGCGGTGGCGTTCCAGGGCGCGCTGGCTGAGGTGTTTGCCGCGTTCACGATCCACAAAGCGGCCGGGGTAATCGTAGTCCTCCAGGTCCGGGGCGAACGCGCTCTTGGCTTCGGCCTCCAGCAGCAGCTTGGGCTTTTCGAAGTCGTAGTCGCGGCGGGTCACCCGGCTGCTGCGGGTTTCCAGGCGCACGCCGAAGCGTTTGATCGCAGGCCTGTCGGCGACCAGGCCGCTGTCCTGCTGGTAGGCGGTGGGCGCCAGTTTCGGGAAGGGCGTCTGGTCGTCGCCGAAGACCAGTACATGCCCTTCAGTGCTGTGCTGGAAGTGGTAGTGGATGCCTTCCTCCTCGCACAGGCGCTGGACGAAGTGCAGGTCGGGCTCGTCGTACTGCACGCAGTACTCGCGCTCGGGGTAGATCGAGCCGAGTTGGAATTGGTAGGCGTTGGCCTGGATGCCGTGCTCTTCGAGCACCTGGCCGATGATCTGCGCCACCGTCAGGTGCTGGAAGATCCGTTGGTTGCTGCGGTGCGCCAGGTAGGCCAGCTGCGGACGCAGGGTCACGTGGTAACGGCTCAGGCGCTTGCCGGATTCGCCCTGGGCGACGCGGTAGATCAGGCCGTGGATGCCGTTGCCGGTGGGTGAGAAGGCCAAGAATGCCGCCTGATGCAGCAGGCTCTCCAGGTCGAGGTCGGGACGTTCGCTGACCAGCTCCAGCTCGAACGCGAAGGGCTGGCTGATCGCCTCGCGACCAGTGAATTCGAGGACCTGCAGATCGTGCGCGAGGCCTTCGATACTGAGGCTGAAATGGGGCTGGTTGGCAGGGGCGAACATTCGTTGTTCCTCCGTTCCATGAGCCTTGGCTCCGGGAGTTATCGTTCCATGAATAGGCCGGCCATTTTACGAGCGCGTCGACCTGACGGCTGGGCGCATTCGACTTTTTCGTATGGCCATCGCACTGAAACACAACGGCCAGGACGATGCCTG
The DNA here is from genome assembly GCF_900100495.1 of Pseudomonas benzenivorans. GTDB lineage: Bacteria > Pseudomonadota > Gammaproteobacteria > Pseudomonadales > Pseudomonadaceae > Aquipseudomonas > Aquipseudomonas benzenivorans. The sequence goes on along the minus strand of NZ_FNCT01000005.1, from coordinate 268,031 downwards.
GCCGAAGCGGTGCGATGCGAACTCAGCCGGTACTTAGGCGGAGATCGGCGTGCGCCAGTCGTCGGAGCCGGAAGTGCCGGAGACTTCGTGGGTCCAGACGATCTTGCGGTAGGTGAAGTAGACGTCTTCCAGGTGGGTGAAGTGGGCCATGCCCGGGTCCTGGCAGTTCGGCATGCGCGACTGCACGTCGACGATCACCGCGTCTTCCAGCTCGATGGTGAAGTAGTGCTCCTGGGTGCCGGTGGAGGAAGTGCGGTACCACTCCAGGCGGCACTTGCTCAGGCGCTCGCCGGAGGTCAGCGAGTTGAAGATCAGTGGCGAGGACTTGTCGAAGACCTTGGTGATCATCAGCGGCTTGTGCACGCGCTGGCCGGTCGGCTGGCCGGACTGCGGATCGCGCGGGATGATCACCTGATGGTTGAATGCCTGGACCAGGATCTGGTCCTCATGACCTTCCTGGAAAATATTGCCGACCGAGTCCTCGGTGAAGGTGCCAGCGGTGATCAGACCTTGTTTGGTGCCTTCGAGGGACAGATACGCGGGTGTTGGCATGAGTGCTCTCCTTGCCTGGTTCATGGATCATCGCGATCCGGGAACCGGGGCTATAGCGAGCATCGTGCCATGTATTTAAAGTTGTTTAAAAACAATAAGTTATAAGAATGTAAAGGCTGCAGGGGAGGGCATTGCGCAGTCTGTCACGGAAAACTGCGCAGAGACTGGCGCAGTGCTGTGCAAGTGTTGGCGCAGGTCCGTCGAGCGGCCGATCTGGCGGGGCTCAGGGGGAAGTGTCCACAGTATTATCCACAGGCTGGCGCGCAAGAAACTGCGCAGTCGGAAGCCGGCGAATAAGCCAATGCCTATCGCAACGCCGGGGGAATCGTTCAGTCGGAGGGCGGCTCAGGCACTCTTCTGCTGGCGTACCAGCTGCTCGTGACCATCGTCCCAGCCTGCCTCCCAGGCGGCAGCGGGAACCTCGGCGGCGTAAGGCTGCTGGCTGCCCGGTTGGCCGGTCAGTCCGGCCATGTAGCCCTGTTGGTAGGCCTTGTTCAGGCTTTCCAGGCTCCATTGGCGGTCATCATCGGATTGGGCGTCGGACGCCATGGGCGCGGCTCATGTTGATCATTCTGTGCCTATGCTAGCCGCGTTGGACGCGAACCACCGGGCCGCCGGTCCCGGCTTCTGTGCCATTGGTTGCTTTTGTGACGGGGTCGACCCTCTGGCGCTGAGCCAGCCGCCAGGTCTGCAGGACTGCGGGGCGATCAAAGCGCCTGGGCGAGGATGCTCGCCTGGTAGGCCGCGGCGAAGCTGTCGAAATCACCTTCCTCGTGGGCTTCCAGTTCCGCCTGCTCATGCAACGATTGCCTGGCGGCGGCCTCGAACGCGGCTTGCTGCTCGGCGCTCAGCGGCTGGCTGCGGAAGTACTCGGCGTGTTGCTTGCTCTGGCGCAGGGCGAACTGGGTGAAGCTCTCGCCCTGTTGCAGCTGCGCGAGGACCTGGGCCGAAGGCGTCAGGCTCGGGTCGTCGAGCTTGCCGCGCTGGCTCTGCAAGGCCTGGCCGTGGGCGTTGCCGCCGTGGCTTTGGTCGAGCAGGTCGGCCAGTGGCTGGATGCTGTCGAGCAACTCATGGGCCCAGGCGTGCAGCGCCACGGGCTGACCCTGGCGCTGCAGGTGCAGGCCGGGGCGCCGGCCTTCCTTGACCACCTTGAGGAAGTTGTCGGTACAGGCGTGGCATTCGCCGCTCTGCAGCAGCGGGCTGTCCTGCAGCGCGCAGAACAGCAGGAAGGCATCGAGGAAGCGTGCCTCGACCAGGTCGATGCCTAGCGGCAGGAACGGGTTGATGTCCAGGCAGCGCACCTCGACGTACTGCACGCCGCGCGCCATCAGCGCCTGGATCGGCCGCTCGCCGCTGTGGGTCACGCGCTTCGGGCGGATGTTCGAGTAGTACTCGTTCTCGATCTGCAGGATGTTGGTATTCAGTTGCAGCCACTCGCCGTCCTTCTGCGTGCCGATCTCGACATAGGGCGGGTAGGGCGTGCCGACCGCCTGGCGCAGGCTGTCGGTGTAGCTGGCCAGGTCGTTGTAGCAGGGCGTCAGACCGGCCTGGGCGCTGCTCTGGTAGCCCAGGTCGCTCATGCGCAGGCTGGTGGCGTAGGGCAGGTAGAGGGTGTCGGCGTCGAGCTGCTGCAACTTGTGCGGGCGGCCGCGCATAAAGCCCTGGTCCAAGGCGGGAGAAGCGCCGAACAGGTACATCAGCAGCCAGCTGTAGCGGCGGAAGTTGCGGATCAGGCCGATATAGCGCGCCGACTGGTAGTCGCGCGCGCTGCGGCTGTCGCCCTCGGCCTGCTGCAGCAAGGCCCACAGGCTGTCCGGCAGGGAGAAGTTGTAGTGGATGCCGGCGATGCATTGCATGGTCTTGCCGTAACGCAGCGCCAGGCCCTTGCGGTACACGTACTTGAGCCGACCGATATGCGAGTCGCCGTAGCGGGCGATCGGGATGGTCTCCTCGTCCGGCAGCGCACAGGGCATCGACGGGCTCCACAGGTACTCGCCGTCGAGCTTGCTGTAGGCAAACCGGTGGATCTGCTCGAGGTCGGCCAGGGTGGTCGCCGGGTCGGGTTCGGCCGGAGTGATGAACTCCAGCAGCGACTCGGAATAGTCGGTGGTGATCTGCGGGTGGGTCAGCGCCGAGCCGAGCGCCAGCGGGTGCGGGGTCAGCGCCAGCTGGCCGTCGCTGTCGACGCGCAGGCATTCGCGCTCGATGCCATGCAGGCACTGGGAAAGCAGGGAGAGGTTGGCGCGCTCGCCGAGCAGGGCCAGGCGGCGGGAGAACAGGTCGCTCAAGATTGCATTCCTTCACGCGTCGGTCGGCCCAATATGGGGGCTGAGCCTGAGCTCTACAAGGGGGGAATCGGTAACCGCGCATTGCGCCGCGACCGGTCGGCTGCGGTGGGCTGCGGCCTGGATACCCTAGACCAGCGGCAGGATAAGAAATTACACCCAGGCGAAGGTCGCTTGTTCCTTAGCGACCGCTTGTCGCCCGGGTGCGCTTCGGCCTCGACCACCTGGGGCCGGCGGCCGCTGTCGGCGCGCCGGGCCTGGCGGCTCACTTGCAGATGAAGGTGGCCTGGGCCGTGGCGACCAGTTTCTCGCCCTGCAGCACCCGCGCCTCCAACACATGCACCTTGCGCCCGGCATTCAGCACACGGGCGTTGCAGACGATCTCGCCTTCGTTGACCGCGCGGATGTAGTTGACCTTGCACTCCAGGGTCATGCTGCCGGCCTGGCCGCCGAACAGGCTGTGGCTGGCCTGGCCGAGGGCGGTGTCGATCAGCGAGAACAGCGCGCCGCCGTGCATGCGCCCGTGCAGGTTGAGCAGATGATCCTGCATGCTCATGCGCACCTGGGATTCGCCATTCTCGGCTTTGTCGATGGTCATGCCGAGCAGCTTGCTGAAGGCGCTGTCCTGGCCGACCGGGGAGGTACTGCTCATGCTCACTTCCTCAATTGCTTGGCGTTGGCGAACAGCGAGGCCATGCCGGCACCCGCCGGGGCCGGCTTGTCCTGGCTGGAGTGGCGCTCGCTACGCGGTGCATTGCCGCGCGGACTGCCGCCACGCGACCCACCGCGCGGACCTTCGACTTTTTCGCCCGGGGTATCGCTCATGCGCATCGACAGGGCGATGCGGTTACGCGGGATATCCACCTCGAGCACCTTGACCTTGACCACGTCGCCGGCCTTGACCGCCTCGCGCGGGTCCTTGACGAACTTCTCCGACAGCGCCGAGATGTGCACCAAGCCGTCCTGGTGCACGCCGATGTCGACGAAGGCGCCGAAGTTGGTGACGTTGGTCACCACGCCCTCGAGGATCATCCCCAGCTCGAGGTCCTTGAGGGTTTCCACACCGTCCTGGAATTCGGCGGTCTTGAACTCCGGGCGCGGGTCGCGGCCGGGCTTCTCGAGTTCCTGGAGGATGTCGCCGACGGTCACCAGGCCGAAGCTTTCGTCGGTGAATTTCTGCGGGTCGAGGCGCTTGAGGTAGCCGGCGTCGCCGATCAGCGAGCGGATGTCGCGGCCGGTGTCCAAGGCGATGCGCTGCACCAGCGGGTAGGTTTCCGGGTGCACCGCCGAGGCGTCCAGCGGGTTGTCGCCGTTCATCACGCGGAGGAAGCCGGCGGCCTGCTCGAAGGTCTTCTCGCCGAGGCGCGGGACCTTCTTCAGCGCGTCGCGGGTCTTGAACGCGCCGTGGGCGTCGCGGTGCGCGACGATGTTCTGCGCCAGGGTCGCGTTGAGCCCGGAGATCCGCGCCAGCAGCGCGGCGGAGGCAGTGTTGACGTCGACGCCGACGGCGTTCACGCAGTCTTCCACCACCGCGTCCAGGCTGCGCGCCAGCTTGAGCTGGGACACGTCGTGCTGGTACTGGCCGACGCCGATGGATTTCGCATCGATCTTCACCAGCTCGGCCAGCGGGTCCTGCAGGCGCCGGGCGATGGACACCGCGCCGCGCAGCGAGACGTCCAGCTCGGGGAATTCCTTGGCGGCCAGCTCGGAGGCCGAGTACACCGAGGCGCCGGCCTCGCTGACCATGACCTTGGTCAGCTTCAGGCCGGGGTACTTCTTGATCAGTTCGGCGGCCAGCTTGTCGGTCTCGCGGCTGGCGGTGCCGTTGCCGATGGCGATCAGGTCGACGCCATGCTTGGCGCACAGCTTGGCCAGGGTGTTGAGGGTGCCGTCCCAGTCGTTGCGCGGCACGTGCGGGTAGACGGTGGCGGTGTCCAGCAGCTTGCCGGTGGCATCCACCACCGCCACCTTGCAGCCGGTGCGCAGGCCCGGGTCGAGGCCGAGGGTCGCGCGCGGGCCGGCCGGCGCGGCCAGCAGCAGGTCGTGCAGGTTGCGGGCGAACACGCTGATCGCCTCGTCCTCGGCGCCTTCGCGCAGCTCGCCGAGCAGGTCGGTTTCCAGGTGGGTATAGAGCTTGACCTTCCAGGTCCAGCGCACCACCTCGCCCAGCCACTTGTCGGCGGCGCGCCCGCGCTGCTCGATGGCGAAGCGCTCGCCGATCATCAGCTCGCACGGGTGCAGGGTGCCGGGGAGTTCCTCGCCGACCTTGAGGCTGGCGCTGAGCACGCCCTCGTTGCGCCCGCGGAAGATCGCCAGGGCGCGGTGCGACGGGGTGTTCTTGAAGCGCTCGTCGTGTTCGAAGTAGTCGCGGAACTTGGCGCCGTCCTCTTCCTTGCCGGCGACCACGCGGGCGCTGAGGGTGGCGTGCTCCTTGAGGAAGCCGCGCAGGTTGCTGAGCAGGCTGGCGTCCTCGGCGAAGCGTTCCATAAGGATGTACTTGGCGCCTTCGAGCACCGCCTTGATGTCGGCAAAGCCCTTCTCGGCGTCGACGAAGCGCGCCGCCTCGCTCTCCGGGGCCAGGTTCGGGTCGTTGAACAGGGCGTCGGCCAGTTCGCCGAGGCCGGCTTCCAGGGCGATCTGGCCCTTGGTGCGGCGCTTCTGCTTGTACGGCAAATACAAGTCTTCCAGGCGCGTCTTGGTGTCGGCCAGGTTGATCTCGCGGGCGAGTTCCGGGGTCAGCTTGCCCTGTTCCTCGATGCTGGCGAGGATGCTCGCGCGGCGCTCGTCCAGCTCGCGCAGGTAGCGCAGGCGCTCCTCCAGGTTGCGCAACTGGGTGTCGTCCAGGCTGCCGGTCACCTCTTTCCGATAGCGCGCGATGAAGGGCACGGTCGAGCCCTCGTCGAGCAGCGCCACGGCGGCGGCGACCTGTTGCGGGCGCACGCCCAGTTCTTCGGCGATGCGGTTGTTGATGCTGTCCATAGAGCCACCTGACAGGGAAATGAAGGCAGGCCGGCCTGCCGCAAAAGGCCGGCATTATACCCAAGAGGCAAGTTGTGAGCGGCAAGCGAAGCGCTTGGCAGCCTTAGGTAGGGTGTATATGGACTCCTAGGCCGCGCGCATCAGGTCCGGGGCATGACAGCCGGTGCGCATGGCCTAGGCGGCCCCGCGCACCCTACGGACGCCTCCGTCGGCCGGGAAAAATCTGCTAACAATGGCCCGCACGCCGTAGCGGGCGGCTGGGCCATAATGCCGGCCTAGGAAACTGTTCGCGCTCGCCTGGGCGCCGCAGCTTCGCGGTCAAGGAGCCCCTATGAGCAGCACTGCAGGTCCGGTCGAAGGCGAGAAAATCCTGGTGGTCGATGACGATGCCCGTCTCCGGCGTCTGCTCGAGCGTTTCTTCGCCGAGCAGGGCTACCGCGTGCGCGCGGTGGAGAACGTCGAGCAGATGGATCGCCTGCTGGCGCGCGAGCTGTTCAACCTGGTGGTGCTCGACCTGATGCTGCCGGGCGAGGACGGTCTGTCCGCCTGCCGCCGGTTGCGTGCGGCGAACAACCAGGTGCCGATCATCATGCTCACCGCCAAGGGCGACGAGGCCAGCCGCATCCAGGGCCTGGAGCTGGGCGCCGACGACTACCTGGCCAAGCCCTTCAACCCGCGCGAACTGCTGGCGCGGATCAAGGCCGTGCTGCGCCGCCAGGCGCCGGTGGTGCCAGGCGCGCCGGGCAGCGAGGACGAGACGGTGAGCTTCGGCGACTACCAGTTGTCGCTGGCCACCCGCGAGCTGAAGAAGGGCGATGAGGTGCAGATGCTCACCACCGGCGAGTTCGCCGTGCTCAAGGCCCTAGTGCAGCACGCCCGCGAGCCGCTGACCCGCGACAAGCTGATGAATCTGGCCCGCGGCCGCGAGTGGGACGCCCTGGAGCGCTCGATCGACGTGCAGATCTCGCGCCTGCGCCGGCTGATCGAGCCGGACCCGTCCAAGCCGCGCTATATCCAGACGGTCTGGGGCGTGGGCTATGTGTTCGTGCCAGATGGAGCCAAATCGTAGGGTGGGTTAGCCGAAGGCGTAACCCACCAAAGGCGCTCAAGTCTGGCGCCCCTTCGGGCCGCATGGCGGGTTATGCCGCTACGCGGCTAACCCACCCTTCAATCCCCTGTGATCGCGTCATGAAAACCCCGCTCTGGTTCCCGCAAAGCTTCTTCGCCCGCACCCTCTGGCTGGTGCTGATCGTGGTGCTGTTCTCCAAGGCGCTGACCCTGGTTTATCTGATGATGAACGAGGACGTGCTGGTCGACCGCCAATACAGCCATGGTGCGGCCCTGACCCTGCGCGCCTACTGGGCGGCCGCCCCGGAGGACCGCGAGCATATCGGCGCAGCGGCGGGGCTCGAGCGGGTGCCGCATAGAACGGTGCCGGCCAGCGAGCAGCACTGGCCGTACAGCGAGATTTTTCAGCGCCAGATGCAGGCCGAACTGGGGCCCGAGACCGAGGTGCGGGTGCGCCTGAAAAGCCCGCCGGCGCTCTGGGTCTATGCCCCGGCGCTGGGCGGCGACTGGCTGCGCGTACCGATGTACCCGCACCCGCTGCGCGGCCAGCGGATCTGGAGCGTGCTCGGCTGGTTCCTCGGCATCGGCCTGTTGTCCACCGCGGCGGCCTGGATCTTCGTGCGCCAGCTCAGCGCACCGCTCAAGCGCCTGGTGTTCGCCGCCCGGCAGATCGGCAAGGGGCGCAGCGTGCGCCTGCCGGTCGGCGATACGCCGAGCGAGATGGCCGAGGTCTACCGCGCCTTCAACCAGATGGCCGAGGACGTCGAGCAGGCCGCCCGCGAGCGCGAGCTGATGCTCGCCGGGGTGTCGCACGACCTGCGCACGCCGCTGACCCGTCTGCGCCTGTCCATGGAGTTCCTCAAGGGCGACTCGGAACTGACCGAGGACATGGTCCGCGACATCGAGGACATGGACGCGATCCTCGACCAGTTCCTCGCCTTCATCCGCGACGGCCGCGACGAGCCGCTGGAGGCGCTCGCCCTGGGCGAACTGGTCCGCGAGGTGGTAGCGCCCTACAACCAGCAGCGGGAGCTGGTGCGCCTGTGCCTGGAGCCGGTGCCGGCGTTCCCGCTGCGGCGGGTATCGATCAAGCGCCTGTTGGTCAACCTGATCGAGAACGCCCTGCGCTATGGCGGCAATGCGGTGGAAGTCGCCGTCTCGGTTTCCGGCGATTGCAGCGCGCCCTATGTGGTGCTCAGCGTGCTCGACCGTGGCGCCGGGATCGAGCCGACCGAGCTGGGCAACCTGTTCAACCCCTTCATTCGCGGCGACCGCGCCCGCGGCGGGCAGGGCGCCGGGCTGGGCCTGGCGATCGTCAAGCGCATCGCCGCCCTGCACGGCGGCAGCGTCGAGCTGCGCAACCGCTCCGGCGGCGGCCTGGAAGCGCGGGTCTGCCTGCCCTTGGGGCTGCTGTTGCCGCGCGACGCGGTCTAGTTGCGCAACCGCTCGGCGCCTGCGGTCGGCCGTCTATCCGCTGGAGCGTCCCTTGGCGGTCGCGCGCCTTGCCCTTGTGGCGTTCGTCGCGTAGTCAAATGGCCAGTGATTTGGCACTGTTGTGCTGAACTATGCTGATTCAGCGCGATGACATGAGGTCCGCATGCCCGCCGCTCACGACCGCCTGCCGTTGTGGACTTGGTGGCTGCCGCTGCCGCTGTTGCACATGGCCACCTGGCTTTCCCTGGCAACCCGCTTCAGCGACGGGGCGGCGGTCTGGTACGTGCCGTTCGCCCTGGGCCTGGTGCTCTGCCTGTGGTGGGGGCCGCGGGTCCTGCTGGCGCTGTACCTCAATGCGCTGCTGAGTGTCCCGCTGTGGGACCTGGACTGGCGCTGGGCGCCGCTCCATGCGCTGCCGGAAACCCTCGGCGTCGGCCTGGCCTGGCTGTCGCTGCGCTGGCAGGCATTCGACGTGGCCCTGCCCGATCTCAACCACCTGCTGCGCTTCATGCTGCTCGGCGTGCTGCTGCCGGCGACCCTGCTGGCCCTGGGCGTGCAGGCCAATCTCTGGCTCGGCGGCCACCTGCTGGCGCGCGACTGGGCCCTGGCCAGCGTGACCCTGTGGCTGGCCAACAGCCTGACCGCCCTGGTGATCGCCATTCCGCTGCTGAGCTACCTCAGCCCCGGCTTGCGCCGGCGTGGCTGGTTGCGGCCGGGGGCGGCCGAGGGCGACGAATGGGTGCCGGCGGTCCTGCGCCGCTTGCCGCCCTGGCCGCTGTTGCTGCTGTTGCTGCTGGGCCTGCCCGGCGTGCTGATCCCGCTGCCGCTGACCCTGAAACTGCCGTTGATCGGCGTGGTGATGCTCGGCCTGGCACTGATCTGGGGATTTCCCGGGGCGCTCTGCGGCGCGGCCCTGTCGGTGTTGATGGTGCTCGCCCTGCCGTTGCTGCGCGGGCTGGGCGATGTCGCCAGCTGGCTCGACCCGCAGCGCCTGGAGCTGCACCTCAGCGTCTTGCTGTTCATGCTCGCCACCCTGCTGGTCGGCCGCAGCCTGAGCGACCTGCGTCTGGCTCTCGGGCGCAGCGCGCAGATGCAGCAACAACTGGCGCTGGCCAACCTGGCCCTGGAAGCCAGCCCGTTGGGGGTGACCATCGCCGACGCGCGCCAGCCCGACCTGCCGCTGATCTACTGCAACCCGGCGTTCGAGCGGATCACCGGCTACAGCCGTGCCGAGAGTCTCGGCCGCAATTGCCGCTTCCTGCTGCGCGAGGACCGCCAGCAACAGGAACTGGCGCGCCTGCAGCAGGCCCAGCGCCAGGGCAGCGCGTGCCAGGTGGTGCTGCGCAACTACCGCAAGGACGGCCAGTTGTTCTGGAACGAGCTGATCCTCGCGCCGATGCATGATGCGCAAGGCCTCAGCCATTTCGTCGCCCTGCAACACGACGTCAGCGCCCGCGAGCGGCTGGCCGCGCAAGTCGCGGCGCAGCGCGAAGAGCTGCTGCGGCAGAGCCACCTGTTCAGCCAGACCGAGCACATCGCCGATCTCGGCGGCTGGGTGCTCAACCTGGCCGACTACAGCATGTACTGGAGCGCCGGCTGCTTTCGCATCTACGAACTGGATCCCTACGGCGAGGCGCCGGCCTTCGAGGAGGCGCTCGGCTACCTGGACGCCGACGGCCGGGAGCTGGCCGAGGCAACCCTCAAGCAGCTGCTCGCCGGGCGCGAGCAGTTCGATATCGAGCTCCGCCTGCTCACCGCCAAGGGCAAGAGCCGCTGGGTGCGCGCCAAGGGGATGGGCGAGCGCGACGGCGCGCAACTGGTGCGGGTCTACGGCGCGCTCCAGGACATCAGCGCGCGCAAGCGTGCCGAGCAGCAGCTGGGCGAGCGCGACGAACGTCTGCGGCTGTTCTTCGAGGCGCCGCTGATCGGCATGGCGCTGACCAACCCGAGCTACGGCTGGGAGGAGGTCAACTTCAAGTTGTGCAGCATCCTCGGCCGCTCCCGCGAGCAGCTGCAGGCCTGCAGTTGGGCGGGGATCTCCCAGGCGGATGACCTGGCCGCCGAGCAGCTGCTGCTGGATGAGGTGCTCAGCGGCGCGCGCGAAGGCTACGAGATGGACAAGCGCTTCCTCCGCCCGGACGGCTCGCTGGTGCATACCCGCGTGAGCCTGCGCGCGGTGCGCCACGCCAACGGCCGGGTCAGCAGGTTCCTGCTGCTGGTCGAGGACACCAGCGCCCGCCGCGAGGCCGAGGCGCGCTACCGCACCATCGTCGAACACGCCCCGGAAGCGATCATGCTGTTCACCCCGCACGGCGGCATGGTCGATTTCAACGACAACGCCCTGCGCCTGTTTCGCTGCAAGCGCGACGAACTGCTGGGCAAGAGCGTGCTCGACCTGAGCCCGGCCCGCCAGGCCAACGGCCAGGCCACCGCGGAGATCGGCAAGGTCTACCTGAAGCAGGCGATAGCCGGCGAGGTGCCGGTGTTCGACTGGTTGCACCGCGACAGCGGCGGCCGCCTGATCCCCTGCGAAGTGCGCCTGGTGCGCATGCCGGGCGATGAGCTGCTGATCCGCGGCAGCGTCACCGACATCTCCGAGCGTCAGCGCTACCAGCGCGAGATCGAGCGGCTGGCCTACAGCGACGAGCTGACCGGGCTGCCCAACCGCCGCCTGCTGCTCGACCGCCTGCAGCATGCGATGGACCGCGAAGCGCGCGAGGGCAGCCTGGGGGCGCTGCTGTTCATCGACCTGGACCACTTCAAGACGGTCAACGACAGCCTCGGCCATCTGGTCGGCGACGGCCTGCTGCGCGAAGTCTCGGCCCGTCTGGCCAGGGAGTTGCGCGCCGAGGACACCCTGGCGCGGATGGGCGGCGACGAGTTCGTGGTGCTGCTCGAGGCCCTCGACAGCAATCCGGAGATCGCCGCCGAACACGCCGCGGTGGCCGCGGACAAGCTGCTGAAAGGCCTCAGGGGCAGTTGCCGGGTCGACGGCCACGAGCTGTCGATCAGCGCCAGCATCGGCATCGCCCTGCATCCGTTCGGCGCCCAGGTCGCCGCCGATGTGCTGAAGCAGGCGGATACCGCCATGTACCGGGCCAAGCACGCCGGGCGCAATGCCCTGCATTTCTTCGCCCCGCAGATGCAAACTGCCATCGACCAGCGCCTGCAGTTGCAGAGCGAGCTGAGCCAGGCGATCGCCCGCGGCCAACTGCACCTGGTGTTCCAGCCGCAGGTGGCGCTGGCCAGCGGGCGCGTTGCCGGCGCCGAGGTGCTGCTGCGTTGGCTGCACCCCGAGCGGGGCGAGATCCTGCCCGGCCAGTTCATCGCCCTGGCCGAAGAAACCGGCTTGATCCAGGAGATCGGCCACTGGGTCCTGGAACAGGCCTGCGCGGCCCTGGCGCGCTGGTTGCCGCAATGGCCGCAGGTGGTCCTGGCGGTCAACCTCAGCCCGCGCGAGCTGCGCCAGGCCGGCTGTGTCGAGCGCATCCGCGCCTGCCTGCAGCGCCACCAGCTGCCGGCCGCCGCGCTGGAGTTGGAAATTACCGAAGGCGTGCTGCTCGAAGATGTCGAGCAGTGCATCGCCAACATGCAGGCGCTCAAGGCCCTCGGCGTGCGCTTCGCCATCGACGATTTCGGTACCGGCTATTCCTCGCTGACCTACCTCAAGCGCCTGCCGCTGGACCGGCTGAAGATCGACCGCAGCTTCACCGGCGACCTGGACGGCGACAGCAGCGGCCTGATGCTGGTGCAGACCATCCTGATGATCGCCCACAACCTCGGCCTGGAGTGCGTCGCCGAAGGCATCGAGAACCAGCTGCAGCTGGACCTGCTGCGCGAGCACGGCTGCTCCCTGGGGCAGGGCTACCATCTCGGCCGGCCGCTGGCCGAGGCGGATTTTCTCTGCTGGATGGCCCGACGCCTGCCGGTCGAGCCCGGCGCGGCGGTTATTTCGTAGTCGTAGGGTGGGTTAGCCGCGTAGCGGCGTAACCCACCATGGATGTCGTCAGGAGTCCCCGTGGCCGGCCCTGCGGGCCGGTCGGCGGGTTACGGCCTGCGGCCTAACCCCCCCTACGGAAATCAAGGCAATAATGGGCGGATCAATAGGGGGCGATTGCTGCCTCAGCCCTTGCCCTTGGTCCGCGTCAGGTTCGGCCCGCCGTTCTTCTCCAGATACTGTATGACCAGGCCGGCGACGTCCTGCCCGGTGGTGACCTCGATGCCCTCCAGGCCGGGCGAGGAGTTCACCTCCATCACCAGCGGACCGTGGTGGGAGCGCAGGATGTCCACCCCGGCGACCGACAGGCCCATCACCTTGGCCGCGCGGATCGCCGTCATGCGCTCCTCCGGGGTGATCTTGATCAGGCTGGCGGTACCGCCGCGGTGCAGGTTGGAACGGAACTCGCCGGGCCTGGCCTGGCGCTTCATCGAGGCGATCACCTTGTCGCCGACCACGAAGCAGCGGATGTCCGCACCGCCGGCTTCCTTGATGTATTCCTGGACCATGATGTCCTGCTTGAGGCCCATGAAGGCCTCGATCACCGACTCGGCGGCCTGTTGCGTCTCGCACAGCACCACGCCGATGCCCTGGGTGCCTTCCAGCACCTTGATCACCAGCGGCGCGCCGTCGACCATCTGGATCAGGTCGGGAATGTCGTCGGGGGAGTGGGCGAAGCCGGTCACCGGCAGGCCGATGCCGCGCCGCGAGAGCAGCTGCAGCGAGCGCAGCTTGTCGCGCGAGCGGGCGATGGCCACCGACTCGTTGAGCGGGAACACCCCCATCATCTCGAATTGGCGCAGCACCGCGCAGCCATAGAAGGTCACCGAGGCGCCGATCCGCGGGATCACCGCATCGAAGCCCTCCAGCGGCTTGCCGCGGTAGTGGATCTGCGGCTTGTGGCTGGCGATGTTCATGTAGGCGCGCAGGGTGTCGATCACCACCATCTCATGGCCGCGCTGCTGCCCGGCTTCGACCAGGCGACGAGTGGAATACAGGCGCGGATTGCGCGACAGCACGGCGATTTTCATGGGGCACCGGAAAGGTCAGCGAGCGAGGGTTTGTCTTGCACGTAGGTCAGCGCCGGGTTGACCACCAGTTGGCCGTCGATCAGCGCCTTGGAGCCGAGCAGCACGCGGTAACGCATGGTCTTGCGGCAGGTCAGGGTGAACTCCACCGGCCACAGGCGGTCGCCCAGGGCCAGGCGGGTGCGGATCACGTAGCGGCTCTGCACATGGCCGGTGGAGCTCTTGATGTTCTTCAGCGTCACCAGCGGCGCCTCGCAGCGGTGGCGGCGCTGCACCAGGGTGCCGAGGTGCGCGGTGAAACGCACCCAGTCGGCGCCATCGCGGCGGAACGGCTGGATGTCGCTGGCGTGCAGGCAGGAGGTGCTGGCGCCGGTGTCGATCTTCGCGCGCAGGCCGATCATGCCCAGCTCCGGCAGGTTGATCCATTCGCGCAGGCCGATCACGCTGAGGTGGTCGAAGGTCTTCAAGGTGGGCGGGTTCTCTGATTTCCCGGCATTCTAGTTGCCCCGCGTGACAACTGCATCTGGCAAAATTCCCCCGAGCCGGCTGTTTCGATCGAGAGTGCGATGAGCGACAAAGACGACGACAAGGTGCGCCTGGACAAGTGGCTGTGGGCCGCACGCTTCTTCAAGACCCGCGCCCTGGCCAAGGCGGCGATCGAGGGCGGCAAGGTGCACTGCCGTGGCGAGCGCTGCAAGCCGGGCAAGGAGCCGAAGGTCGGCGACGAACTGCAGATCCGCAGCGGTTTCGACGAGCGCAGCGTGGTGATCCAGGCGCTGTCGGCGGTGCGCCGCGGCGCGCCGGAGGCGCAACTGCTGTATGTCGAAACCGCCGAGAGCGTCGCCCGCCGCGAACTGGCGGCGGCGCAACGCAAGGCCGGCGCCCTGGGCATGCAGACCGATGGTCGGCCGAGCAAGAAACAGCGCCGGCAGCTGCACCGCTTCCATGACGCGCAGGACTGAGGCGGCCTGGCGCCCGCCGGGCAGCTAGGCTGTAAGCATCGACATTCGCCCCGCGGAGGCAGACATGAGCGCGACACGCATCGGCCGTCGGCGGCTGCTGGCCGGGCTCGCCGGCGGCAGCTTGCTGCTGGCCAGCCCCGCGCTGCTGGCCGAGCTGCTGGCGACCCCGGCGCAGACCCTCGGGCCGTTCTACCCCGATCGGCTGCCGCTGGATCGGGACAACGACCTGCTGATCGTCGGCGACCAGCCGGGCGCGGCCAGCGGCAGCGTGGTGCAGCTGCACGGGCAGATTCTGGATAGCCGCGGCCAGCCATTGCGCGGCGCGCTGGTGGAGATCTGGCAGGTCGACGCCCACGGCATCTACCTGCACAGCCGCGGCGGCGACCGCGCCCGGCGCGATGCGAATTTCCAGGGCTACGGCCGCTTCGAGACCGCCAGCGACGGCCGCTACCGCTTCCGCACCATCCGCCCGGTACCCTATCCGGGGCGCACCCCGCATATCCACTTCGCCGTGACCCTGCCCGGCCAGCCGCGCTTCGCCACCCAGTGCTACATCCGTGGCGAACCGTTGAACCAGCGCGACGGCGTGCTCAACGCGATCCGCGATCCCCGGGCGCGCGAGCGGCTGATCGTGTCCTTCGTGCCGCTGGCCGGCTCCGCCGTGGACGAGCAGGTGGCGCGCTTCGACATCGTCCTCGGCCTGACCCCGGCTTCCTGAGCCGTGGTGCTCAGGCCGCTGACTCGGCTAGGCTCAACCCCTCACCGCTTGCATGAGAGGCGTCCGGTGATCGACAGGCTATACCGCAGGTTGTTCTGGCTGATGCTGAGCTGTTGTCTGTGCGGATCGCTGCAGGCCGAGCCGTTGCACCTGTACACCGAGGAATATCCGCCGCTCAACTACAGCCAGGACGGCGAGGCGACCGGCCTGGCCACCGAGGTGGTGCGCGAGATCATGCGCCGCACCGGGCAGAGCGCGTCGATCGAGGTGGTGCCCTGGGCACGCGGCTATCAGCAGGCCCGGGTGCGGCCCGCTACCGGGCTGTTCGTCACCATGCGTACCGCCGAGCGCGAGGCGCTGTTCCAGTGGGTCGGCCCGCTGGCGCGCGCCACCACCGGGTTCTATGCCCTGCGCAGTGCCCGACTGCGGATCGCCGGCCTGGACGATGCCCGGCGGTTAGGCCCGATCGCCGTGCCGCGCGACTGGTACAGCCACCAGCACCTGCAGGCCGCGGGCTTCGTCAATATCTTGCCGGTGACCGGACCGCTGCAAGTGATCCGCATGCTCAAGCGCGGGCGGGTCAAGCTGATGGTGCTGGACAACCTCAGCCTGAATGCCTTGCTGACCCAGGGCGGCATCCGCCCCGGCGAAGTGCAGTTGCTCTACAGCTTCATGCACAACGACGCCTACATCGCCTTCTCGCCGCAGACCGACGCGGCCCTGATCGCCCGCTGGCAGGCCGAACTGGACGCCATGAAGGGCGATGGCAGTTTCGCCGCCCTGTACCGCAAGTGGCTGCCCGACGAGCCGCTGCCGTGAGGCCGGAGCATCGTCACAGTGGCCAGACCAGCAGGAGCAGCGGCACGCTGACCAGCAGCACGAGGATTTCCAGCGGCAGGCCCAGGCGCCAGTAGTCGCCGAAGCGGAAACCGCCGGGGCCGAGGATCAGGGTGTTGTTCTGGTGGCCGATCGGCGTGAGGAACGAACAGGACGCGCCTATCGCCACCGCCATCAGCAGCGAATCGGCTTCGACCCCCAACTGGCTGGCCGCGCTCAGGGCGATCGGGCACATCACCGCGGCGGTGGCGGCGTTGTTCATGAAGTCCGAGAGGGTCATGGTCACCACCAGCAGCAAGGTCAGCGCCAGCACCGGGTTGCCCTGGGCCAGGTGCTCCATCAGCAGGCGGGCCAGCAGGTCGGCCGCGCCGCTGTCGGACATGGCGCCGGCCACCGGGAACAGTGCGCCGAGCAGCACGATCACCGGCCAGTCGATGGCCTCGTACACCGCGCGCAACGGCAGCACGCGCAGCAGCATGAACGCCAGCACGCCACCGGCGAAGGCCACCGCCGCCGAGACCAGGCCGGAGGCGGCGAGCAGCACCGCCAGCAGCATCACGCTCAGCGTGACGGTCGCCTGGCCGGGGTTGGGGATGCTGATGGCGCGGTCGGCCAGGGGCACGCAGGCATAGTCGGCGGCGAACTCGGCGATATCGGCCGCCGCGCCCTGCATCAGCAGCACGTCGCCGGGCTGGATCGGTGTGAAACGCAGGCGCTTGACCGAGCGCTGGCCCTGCCGCGAGATCGCCAGCAGGTTGATCGCGTAGCGGCTGCGCAGGCGCGTGTCGCTGGCGCTGCGGCCGATCAGGCTGGATTCGTACAAGGTCAGCAGCTCCTGTAGCACGCTGCTTTCCGTTGCCGGGCCTTTCCTTTCGCTGCCGGTGTCCTCGGCGGTTGGCGTCTCGCGGCTGGGCCGGCGATCCGCCTCCAGCTCGTCCGGCGGCGGTACGTCGGCCTCCAGCTTCAGGCCCAGGTTGCCCAGCACGGCGCCGAGCGCCTCCGGTTCGGCCTCGATCACCAGCACATCGTCGACCTGCAGCACCCGCCGCGGGTTGGGCGCAGACACGCGAAACTTGTTGTGCACCATGCCCACCACCTGGGCATCGACTTCGTCGAGCAACTGTTCGACTTCACCCAGGGTCTTGCCCACCACCTTGGCGCCGTCCTTGACCCGCGCCTCGGTGAAGTAGCTGCCGGTGTCGAAGCTGGCGGCGCCGGCCACCTCGCGCCTGGGCACCAGGCGCCAGCCGAGCAGGGCGATGAACAACACGCCGCTGGCGGCCACCGCGACCCCGACCGGGCTGAAGTCGAACATGGCGAAGGGGCCGGCGCCGCTCTGCGCGCGAAAGCTGGAGACGATCAGGTTGGGCGGCGTGCCGATCAGCGTGGTCATGCCGCCGAGGAGGGTGCCGAAGGCCAGCGGCATCAGCACGCGGCCCGGCGGCAGCGCCTGCTTGCCGGCGATCTGCAAGGCGATCGGCATCAGCAGGGCGAGGGCGCCGACGTTGTTCATGAAAGCCGAGAGCAGCGCGCCCAGGCCGGTCAGCGCGGCAATCGAGAGCATCGGCCCGGCCGTGGTGGGCAGGATGCGCTGGGCCAGGGCGTCCACCGCGCCGCTGCGCTGCAACCCGTGGCCCAGCACCAGCACGCAGGCCACGGTGATCACCGCCGGATGGCCGAAACCGGCGAAGGCCTGCTCGTCCGGCACCAGGCCGGCGACCACGCAGGCCAGCAAGGCGCCGAGGGCGACGATGTCGTGGCGCCAGCGCCCCCAGATGAACAGCCCCAGGGTGGCGGCGAGGATGGCGAAGATCAGCCCTTGGTCCTGGTTCATGCCGGCGCGGCTCCTGGCAGGCGGAGCGTGGATGGCGTCCTGCGCGTTAGCGGCAGGGCATCTGCTTCTTGTAGCAGAACCTGTCGAGCGCCGCTGGTTCAATCCCGACGCGGCGCTGGAGTGTCAGACGTACTGCGCCGCCGCGTAGCCCGAGGCCCAGGCCCACTGGAAGTTGAAGCCGCCGAGGTGGCCGGTGACGTCCAGCACCTCGCCGACGAAATACAGCCCCGGGCTCTTCAGCGATTCCATGGTCTTCGACGACACCTCGCGGGTGTCGATGCCGCCCAGGGTCACCTCGGCGGTGCGGTAGCCCTCGGTGCCGGCCGGCACCAGCTGCCAGTCGGCCAGCTGCTCGGCGATCGCCTTGAGCTCGCCCGGGCTGTACTGCTTCATTGGCTTGGAGACGAACCAGTGCTCGGCCAGCAGGCCGGCCATCTTCTTGGTGAACAGCTCGGCGAGCAGGGTCTTCAGCTCGCTGTTCGGCCGCTCGCGCTGTTGCGCGGCCAGCCACTCGGGCAGGTCGATGTGCGGCAGCAGGTCGATATGCAGGGTGTCGCCCGGCTGCCAGTAGGAGGAAATCTGCAGGATCGCAGGCCCCGACAGGCCGCGGTGGGTGAACAGGATGTTCTCGCGAAAGCTCTGGCCGTTGCAGCTGACCAGGCAATCCTCCACCGAGGTGCCGGACAGCTCCGTGCACAGCGCCTTCAGCTGCGGCTCGGTGATGCTGAAGGGCACCAGGCCGGCGCGGGTCGGCAGCAGCGTATGGCCGAACTGCCTGGCCACCTGGTAGCCGAAGCCGGTGGCGCCGAGGGTCGGGATCGACAGGCCGCCGGTGGCGATCACCAGCGACTGGCAGGCGAGCGGACCGGCGCTGGTCTGCAGCTGGTAGCCGCTCTCCAGCCGGGCGATCTCGGTCACCGAGGTATTGAGGCGCAGCTCGACCCCGGCCTCGGCGCATTCGGCCAGCAGCAGATCGAGGATGGCGTTGGCCTTGTGGTCGCAGAACAGCTGGCCGAGCTTCTTCTCGTGGTAGGGCACGCCGTGCTTGCTCACCAGGGCGATGAAGTCCCACTGGTTGTAGCGCGCCAGGGCCGACTTGCAGAAGTGCGGGTTGGCCGAGAGGAAGTTGCCCGGCTCGCAGTACAGGTTGGTGAAGTTGCAGCGCCCGCCGCCGGACATCAGGATCTTCTTGCCGGGCTTGTTCGCGTGGTCCAGCAACAGCACCCGCCGCCCGCGCCCGGCGGCGGTCAGCGCGCACATCAAGCCGGCGGCGCCGGCGCCGATGATCACAACTTCAGTAGAGAGCACAGCCACTTCCCCAGGACCGGACAGGCGCCGCCCGCGCGGCGCCAATGAGCGCGCATCTTACCCGAAGGTGTCGGCAGGGTGCGGTCTGGGCGCCGGGTTGCGCAAGCGTTCGGCGATGCGGCTGGCGCTGGCGCGCGCGCTCAGGGGCTGGTCCCAGCGCAGTTCGGCCGGGGCGCCGTCCAGGTACCAGAGGCGGTTGGCCAGGCGGTCGGCGTCCCCGGCATCGTGGGTGACGCAGATCATCGCCATGCGCGGCTGCGCATCCAGCAGGCGCGCGAGCAGGCGCTGCAGCTCGGCGGCGCGCTCCGGGTCCAGCGAGGCGAAGGGCTCGTCGAGCAACAGCAGCTCCGGCTTGATCGCCAGGCTGCGGGCCAGCGCGGCGCGGCGGGCCATGCCCAGGGACAGCTGGTCCGGCAGCGCCTCGGCGGCGTCGGCCAGGCCGACCTGGGCCAGCAGGGCGTCGATCTCGACATTGCTTGCCCCGACCATGGCCAGGTTCTGCCGCACCGTGCGCCAGGGCAGCAGGCGGTGTTCCTGGAACAGGTAGCCGACCCGCAGGCCGGCGCGGCGCTCGATCATCCCGTGCAGGCGCCGGTCCAGCCCGGCGATGCCGTTGAGCAGGGTGGTCTTGCCCACGCCGGACGGCCCCAGCAGGCAGATGCGCTCGCCCGCGGCGACCCGGGCGGCGATGGTGCCGAGGATCGGGTGGCCGCCGGCCCGGCCGTCGATGCGCAGTTCAAGCATGTTGCGCTCCCGCCCCGCGCCAGCGCGAGGCGCGGCGCTCCAGGGGTTGCAGCAGGGCCAGCTCGATCGCCTGCACCACCGCGATGAAGGCCAGGCTGTAGGCCAGGATGCGCGCCACGTCGAACACCTGGAAGGCCATGTGCAGCTGGAAGCCGATGCCGTCGGAGCGGCCGAGCAGCTCGACCACCAGCACTATCTTCCAGATCAGCGCCAGGCCGCCGCGGGTCGCGGCCATCAGGTAGGGGAACAGCTGCGGCAGCCAGACATCCGCCAGCCGCTGCCAGCGGCTGAAGGCGTACACCCGGGCCATCTGCTCCAGCCGCGGATCCAGGCTGCGCGCGCCCTCGCGCAGCGTCACCGCCACATTGGGTACCTTGTTGATCACCACCGCCAGGACCGCCGCCGCCTCGACCAGGCCGAACCAGACGTACAGCAGGATGATGGTGACCAGTGCCGGCAGGTTGAGAAACAGCACCAGCAAGGGATCGAACAGTGCATTGGCCAGGGCCGAACGGCCCATCCACAGGCCCAGCAGCGCGCCGAGCAGCATCGCCAGGACGAAACTGACGAGCACCCGGCGCAGGGTCACGCCCAGGTGCTGCTGCAGCTCACCGGCCTGCAGCGCCTGCCACAGCGACTCCAGCACGGCGCCCGGGCCGGGCAGCAGCGGCGTCTCGAGCAGGGCGGCGAGCGCCGCCCACAGCGCCGCGGCCAGCGGCAGCATGATCCAGTAGGTCCAGCGTGGCGGGGTCATGGCCCGCCCCGGAAAAACAGCGCCTCGGGCAGCAGCTGCGCCGGCTCGGCCCCGGTCAACGCCAGCAGGCGGCGCAGGTCGGCGATGCGCCCGGCATCCAGCGGCTCGGGAATGCCCGCGACGAAACCGCCGCGCAGCGCGGCGAACACGCCATCGTCCTCGGCGCGCATCAGCGGCCGGATGGCGTCCCAGTACGCCGGCTCGGCGGCCAGCTCGCGCTTGCCCTGGCGCAGCGCCCGCTCGAAGCGCTCGAGCAGCGCCCGGTTCTGCGCGGCCCAGGCCTGCGGGAAGACATAACCGAGTACCGGCAGGTCGGGGGCCAGGCCCAGCCCCACTAGCAGGTCCTCCAGGGCGAAGGCGGCGCGGCCGCCACCCTCGCCGCGCAGGCGCGCGGCGAAATGCCAGTAGGTCACCAGGGCATCCAGCTGGCCGCGGCGCAGGGCCTGGTTCAGCAGCGGCGGCGCGGCGAACTGCACCTGCGCAGCGCGGGCCAGGTCGATGCCCTGCTGGCGGGCGGCGTGCTGCACCAGCAGCCAGCCGAGGCTGTCTGGCCCGCCGGCCACGCCGATGCGCTTGCCCGGCAGATCGGCCAGGCGCTCGATGGGGCTGTCGCCGGCGACCACGATCTCGCCGATCTGCGCCGAGAAGGGCAGGTACAGGTAGGGCGTGCCGGCGGCATAGCGCGACTGGACCCAGAGCAGATCCGCCACGGCACCGTCGACGCTGCCGCTGGCCACCGCCAGGCGCGAGGCCGGCAGGTCGGCGACCAGCCTGACCCGCAGTTCGAAGCCCTGCGCCCGGTCCAGCTGGCGGCGCTGCAGATGATCGAGCTCCCAGTGCGCCGTGCCGAACTGCAGCACGCTCAGGGTCAGCACCGGCAGCGCGCCATCCTCGCGGGGCGCCGCAGTCGTGGCGCTGGAGGCGCCGACCGGCGCCAGCAGCAGGCTCGCAGCCAGGCAGGCCCGCGCCAGCGGCCGCGAAGCAGCCAGGGCGCGCCGGAGCGACAGGGCGAGGAGCAGGATTGCACGCATCATAGCCCCAGGGTACGAAGCCATGCGCCGCGCACGAATAGTACTTTGGTGCCTGTTGCCTGCTGCGATGGTCGCGCCTGGCCCGCCCTTGCCTGCCCGGCTCGCTCAGTGGCGTTCGAGGAAGCGCATGATCACCGCATTGACCCGCTCCGGATGGGTGATCGGCCCCATATGGCCGAGCCCCTCGAACTCGACGACCTCGACCTGGGGCAAGGCGCCGGTCAGCAGCCGGGCCACCCCCCGCGAGGAGGCCGGCGAGTCCGTGCCCAGCATGTAGAGCACCGGCACCTGCAGCGCGGCGAAGGCGGCGAGCGGGGTCGGCTCGTCGAGCAAGGCCGCGGCCCAGCCGCGCAGGTTGGCGACCGACGCGGCGATAGGGGCTTGGCGCGGCGCCGGCATGCGCGCCCAGGAGCCCTGGCCCATCCAGTAGTCGATGAAATGCTCGGCGGCACGCTCGGGATCGCCGGCGTCGAGGGCGGCGGCCGCCTGCGCCACGGTCGCGCGGATGCCGTCGGCGGCATTCGGCGGCGGCGCTTCGGCGTCGAGCAGGGCGAACAGCGTCGGCTCGTACAGCGCCAGGGCACGCACCCGCCGCGGCTGCGCCAGCGCCGCGAGCAGCGCCACCGCCGCGCCGTAGGAATGGCCGACCAGGGCGAAGGGCGCGCCCGCGCGGGCGAACACCGGCTCCAGCAACGCCACCTCGTCGTGCAGCGAAACCACGCGCCCGGTCGGCCAGGCCGGGCTGCGCCCCGCGCCCAGCGAATCGGCCGCCAGCACGTGGTAGCGGGTGGCAAAGGATTCCAGCAGGGCGCGCCACTGGTTCGAGCTGCTGGCATTGGAATGCAGGCAGACGACCCCGGGGCCGGCACCGGCTTCGCGAAAGAACGGGCTCTGAGGCTGCATGGCCAGACCTCGGCTGACAGGGGAGAGGGGACGCATTCAGTTTAGCGCCGGGGCCGGATCGCGCCGATGAACTAGGCCCGGAGGATCTCGCTGACGGCCACTTCGGCAGATTGCAGGGCGCCCTCCATCCAACCCGGATAAGCGGAGAAGTCCGCTCCCGCGAGCACCAGCGGGCCTTCACGCAGCGCCGGGGACGGGCCCCGCGACCCTGCGGGAACATAGGTGTAAGCCCCGCCGATCAGCGGATTGCTCATCCAGTCTTCCCCGCGCGTCCTCACCTCCAGGCTGCGCAGCAGGGGCAGTCGCTGCCTCAGCACCCGGTCCATGGCCTGGACGCCGCGAAGCCGGGCCTCCTGGAGCCGCGCGAGCTGCCGGTTGACCGCCGCGGCGCTGAGCAGCGCCTTGCCGTTCGCGGAGCGCTCCGGCAGCAGCCAGGTCATCCTCGGAAATTCGAACCCCATGATGTGTGGGCGGATGCCCAGCGCCGCGAACTCCTGGGGATCCACTTGCGCATGCACCTTCAACTCATGGGCGACGACCCGCGCCTCGTCCCAGCGCGCCAGCCAGCGTGGTTGCCCCGGCCGGTAGTCCAGCCGCAGCAACGGCCCCAGCGGCAGCGCCAGCACGACCCGATCGGCGACGTGGGCCACGCCGTCCGCATCCAGGAGCGTCGCCGAGTGCTCGCCGATCACCACGGTCCTGATTGGCGTGTTGCGCCGGATCGATTGCGCATGCCGTGCGGCCAGGGCCTCGGTCAGGCGATCGCTGCCGCCGGCCAGTACCTGCGAGTTGCCGCCAGCGGCCTCGCGGCGCGCGATGCGCTGGAAGTGCGCGGCGCTGGTTCGCTCCGGGTCAACCGCGGCGAAGGCCCGCACGAAGGTTTCGCCGCGTCGCGAAAGCCCGAGATCCCGCAGCCACTGCAGGGCGCTGCGGGGATCGTCGTCGGCCAGCGGCTCGGCATGCTCGGTATAGGCAAGGTGCAGGCGGTGCGGCCACTGGGTTTTCTCCAGCGCTGACAGGCCGTCGGTCAAATCGGCGGGGAGGTCGGACGGCAGACGGAAACGCAGCATGCGGCCGCGGTGGCGGAATAGCAGATCCCCTTCGAGCAACGGGTAGTCGATCAGCGGGATTCGCAAGTCGCCGGCGAGCCGGCGCACGCGTTGGTGGTTTTGCATGACCTGTTCGCCGCCGGCTTCGGCGCGAAGCCCCGGCTGCAAGCCGTCACGTAGCGTCAGGATGCGCCCGCCGAGGCGCGCCGATGCCTCGAACAGCAGGGCTGGCCGGCCCGCGGCCTGCAGCGCATCGAGTACCGCCAGCCCGGCCAGCCCGCCGCCCACGATCAACACCGGCCGCTGGAGCGGCCCGCGGGTTCCTGCGAGCGAATTGCCCGTTAGCGCGAGCCCCGCGACGGCCTTGAGAAAATCCCTGCGCGATGAGGACCAATACGTCATTCGACAATCACCCCGGATGACCGTCGTACCCGGTTGTGCCGTGCCAGCACCGGCGGCAGAATGCTCGGCAACCCGTAACGCCGCGCCGCTTTCGCGGCGATGGCTTACGCAGCCCAAAGGATAGCTTGCATGTGCCTGGCCCGACGACTGTCCATCTTCGTGGTGTTGGTTGCCTGTTTCTTCCCCGTCGCTGCTCCGGTTGCCGCGGAGGAGGCAGACCGATCCGTCGCGCAAGCGCGAGATCGCCAACCGACCGTGGTCATCACCGGGGCCAATCGCGGGCTCGGCCTGGAGTTCTCGCGGCAATTCGCAGCGGCCGGCGCCACCGTCATCGCCACCGCGCGGCGACCCGAAGACGCCGAAGACCTGCGCAAGCTGGGGGTCAGGATCGAGCAGCTGGACGTGGCCGATAGCGCGTCGGTGAAACAGTTCGGGGCGCGGATCGGCGATCTGCCGGTGGACATCCTGATCAACAACGCGGGCATCGGCAGCTGGCTGTACCGGCTCGAAGAAGTCGATGCCGACGCGCTCGACCGCTATTTCCAGGTCAATACCCTAGGGCCGATGCGCGTGACCCAGGCGCTGCTGCCGTCGCTTCGCCGCGGCGCCGGCAAGACCATCGTCAACATCACCAGCGAACTGGCCAGTCTCGAGCGCAACACACGGGGGGCGGCGTACGGTTATCGAGAGAGCAAGGCCGCGCTCAACATGTTCACCCGCACGCTGGCCGCGGAACTGCGGCCCGAGGAATTCATCTGCGTGGTGATAAGTCCGGGCTGGGTCCGCACCGACATGGGCGGCCCGCAAGCGGCACAGGGCCCGAACGAAAGCATCGCGGGAATCATCCGCGTGCTGCGCGGGTTGACGCCCAAGGACTCGGGGAAATTCCTCGATTACCGCGGTGAAGAACTCCCCTGGTGAATCCTGTCGTCCCGGGGTCGGGGCGTGGGGGTGGACCTGTCCAACGCATAGGCGCCGCGCTGCTGCTTGAGGTTGCGGATGCCAAGCAAACTCATCAATCGTTTACAGGGAGCGTCCATATAAGTCGTTAGGCGTTGGCCTTCCACCACCAGCGCTGCCCCTTCACCATCTGGACCGAATTATGTTGCCTGCAATCCGTACTGGCGTGCCAGTTAGCGGTTGCCATGGCGCCCGGGCGGTGGTTCATTAGCGCGATAACCGATAAGGCTTGCAGGCCCGGCCAGGTGCGGCGGGTATGACCAGCCTCGAACTTTGCCTTGTGGACAGCTCGCCATGAACGGATTGCGTGCGTTGTGCCTGTCGCTGCTGTTGCTGTTGCTGTCGCTGGATGCGGCGGCCGAAACCCTGCGCCTGGTGGCCGACCCCTGGCCGCCGTTCAATGACCAGCGCTTGCCGTACAACGGCGTGGCGTCCGATCTGGTCGGCACTGCCTTGGCGCGGGCCGGCTATGCCACGCGTTATCGGGAGGTGCCCTGGGAGAGGGCGGTGCATGGTTTGCAGCGGGCCGACTACGATGTGCTGATCAACGCCTGGTACAGCGATGAGCGTGCCGGCTATGGCCAGTTTTCCGCGCCATTTCTGGTCAACCGCATACGCTTCCTGCGGCGCAAGGGCAGCGCCATCCAGTTCGAGCAGCTGTCGGATCTGTATCCCTACCGCATTGCGGTGATGCGCGGCTATGCCTATTCCAGCGCGTTCAATGATGATCCGTTGCTGCGCAAGGTGGGGGTCGGCAGTTTCGCCAGCGGCGCGCGCATGCTGCAGGCCGGGCGGGTCGAGTTGACCCTGGAGGACGAGATCGTCGCCCGCTACCACCTCGGCCGCGAGCTGAGCGGCATCCGCGAGCAGTTGGAGTTCCTGCCGCAGCCGCTGAGCGAGAACGGCCTGCATATCCTGGTGCGGCGCAGCCATCCGCAGCACCGGCAGATTGCCGAGGCGTTCGACCGCGCCATCGCCGCCATGCGCGCCGATGGCAGCTATGCGGCGATTCTTGCGCGGCATGGGCTTTGATCGCGGGTCTTCCTCCCACCTGGCCGAGGGTGGCGGGTTGCACCCGCCCTACGGGGCCGTGGCGCGGGCTACTGACCTTGGAAAAGGCCCTGTCTAGAGGGTCAGAGTGAGGCGACTGAGCAGGGCGCCGGGTAGCAGGCTCGAGCCGTGGTGGCGCTGCCGGTAGGTGCTGGTGGACAGGCTCAGCTCGCGTTCGCGGGTCAGTGCTTCGAGCTGGCTGCCGAGCAGGTCGTAGAGGCTGTCGTCGAAGCGCATGCTGGCCAGCGGCGCCTGGATCCGCCCGTGCTCGACCCAGAAGCTGGCGAAGCGGGTCATGCCGGTGATGCGCGCGGCCGGGCGGTCGGAGTAGTTGAGGTACCAGAGGTTGCCGATGTACAGGCCGCTGCCGAGGCGGGCGAGGATGTCCTCCTGGGCCAGTTCGCCGCCGGCCATGGTCAGCGATTCGGGGCTTTCCCAGGGGCTGGCGCCGTTGGCCGGCAGGCCGTATTCGGCGGCGCTGCGGGCGCTGACCAGGGTTTCGCCGGGTTGCCCGGCGCGGATCAATTCTAGGTCGCGGCGCGGATAGCCCTCGCTGGAGAAGCCCGGGGTGAGGGCGCCTCTGACCTGTTCGTGGAGCTGCAGCAGTGGGCTGAGGCGGGCCTCGCCGGCGTGCAGGCGCTGCAGCGGGCTGTCCCTGTCGGCCAGGGCGCGGGCGGAGAAGCCGCCCCAGCCGAGCAGTTCGAGGATTTCCTGCAGGGCGGCGGGCGCCAGGTAGGCGCGGTAGGCGCCGGGCTCCAGGGTGCGGGCGGGCCGGCCCAGGTAGGCCAGTTGTTCGCGCGCCTGCTGCAGGCGCCGGGCGAACTGCTCCGGCTGCCAGTTCTGGCCGGCGTACTGCGCCTTGACGGCCTGGCCGTTGGCGTGGAACAGGCTCCAGTCGAAATTGAAGCTGCTCGCCTGGTGCCAGCCGAAGGCCCCGCTGGAGCTGGCGAAGCCGCGGCTGAGCGGGCCGGCGGCGTAGAAACCGACCAGGTCCAGGTCGCCGGCGGCCTGGCCGATCTGCTCGAGCAGCGCGGCGCTGTCCGGCAGCGCTTCGAGCTGCAGCACCTGGCTGTGCCAGGCCTCGCGGTTGAACTGCAGGTAGGGATCGGCCGGCAACAGCGGCAGGGTCTGGCGCAGCTGCGCCAGGGCATCGGCCAGGCGCTGGCGGTCCTCCCGGGGCGTGCCGGCGAGGCTGAGCTGCAGCTCGGCATGGCGGCCGTCGCGGATCAGTTGCAGGCTCAGGCTGGTCTGCTGCACCTGGCCGGCCTGGCGCACCTTGGCCCGGTTGAAGCGGATGAACTCGGAGGATTCGCTGCTGTAGCCGAGGCTGAATTCTTCGCCGGCGCTCAGTGCGCCGCGCAGCCACTCGGCGAGGGCCTCGAATTGGCTCAGGTTGTCCATCAGGCTGCTCCGCCGAACACGTCGACCTGGCTGAACACGCAGGCCGGGGTGGCGTGGCCGACGCGGATCACCTGGTTGGGTTCGCCCTTGCCGCAGTGCGGGGTGCCGAGCACCTCGCGGGTGGCGGCGTCGCCGACCGCCGTGAGCGAGCGCCAGAACTGGCTGGAGGTGCCGCGGTAGTTGGGGTTCTTGACCACCCCGCGCAGCTCGCCGTGCTCGATCAGCTGGCCCCACTCGCAGCCGAACTGGAACTTGTTGCGCGCGTCGTCGATCGACCAGGAGCGGTTGCTGGCCATCAGGATGCCGTGCTCGATGCCGGCGACCAGTTGTTCCAGGCTGTGCGTGCCCGGCTCGATATTGAGGTTGGCCATGCGGTCGATCGGCGCGCGGTTCCAGCTGCTGGCGCGGCTGCCTGCCACCCCCGGCAGGCCGCTGCGAAATTGCGACAGGGCGCCGCCCAGCGGGCGCAGCAGCAGGCCGTCGCGGATCAGGTACTGCTTGCTGGCCGGGCTACCGTCGTCGTCATGGGCGTAGCTGGCCAGCTCCTCGGGGATATCCGGGTCGAAGGTCACGTTGAGCAGGCTGGAACCGTACTGCAGGCGGCCGAAGTCGCTCTGCGTGACGAAGCTGGTGCCGGCGAAGTTGCGCTCGTCGCCGAGGATGCGATCCAGCTCCAGCGGGTGGCCGATCGACTCGTGCAGCTGCAGGATCATCTGGTCCGGCATCAGCAGCAGGTCGCGCGCACCGCTCGGGGTGTTGGGCGCCAGCAGCAGTTGCAGGGCCTGCTCGGCGACCCGCGGCGCGGCGCCGATCAGGCCCAGGCGTGCGAGCGCCTCGGCGCCGCCTTGCTGGCCGAGGTGGGCGGCGCCGAGGTGGCGGGTCTGGCTGTCCTGGCCGTCGTAGGCGGTGACGCTCAGCTGCGGGTAGACGAAGCGCTGGGCCTGGCGCAACTCGGCGCCACTGTTGTTGAGGTAGAGCTGCTCGACCTGGGTCAAATCGAGGCCGACCCGCCAGTTGACCAGGCGCGGGTCGCTGGGCACCGCGGCGGACTCGGCAGCCAGCAACTGGTAGCACTCGGCGATGGATGGGAAGGCCTGCTCCAGGCCGGGCGACAGGTACTCGCCGCGGGCCTCGGAGGGCGCCAGCTCGCGCAGGTCGAGCAGGGCCTGCGGGGCGATCCGCCGAGCCATCTGCGTGGCCCGTTCCAGCGCGGCCTGTAGGCCCTGGTGCGACAGGTCGCTGGTCGCCGCGTAGGCCTCGACCCCGGCCAGCCGGACGCTGAGCATGGCGCCCTGGTCGCGACTGAACCGCGGCGGCTCGGCCACCCGCTTGCGCATCGCCAGCTGCTGGTGGTCCGCGCAGACATAGCGCAGCGACCAGTGCTCGGCCTCGCTGCGCAGGGCGGCGAAGTGCCGTTTGAGTGTGGCGAACGCCTCGAACATGCGGCGGCTCCTTAGCGTGAGAGTCGCGCAGCGACGACCTCCTTTATCCTTCTCCCTCCGGCAGGCGGCTCCCGCTCCCGGCGGGAGTGCCGCATTCGCCACATCCCTGTGGGTCAAGGTGGCGCGAAGCGCCGGATGAGGGAAGCGGGCATGCCACGCAGGCTTTCATGATTCGGGGGCTCTCGCGGCATGCCCGTTAGCGCGGCGCCCGCGGCAACGGGCGCCAAGAGGATGCCGGCGACAGCCGACTGGAGGTTTCATGATTGCCGAAGGGCGGGGCTGCGGCAAGGGCGGGTGCCCTTGCGGCGCTTGGCTATCATCCGGTCCGGTTACTGGTGGCCGGCGTAGGGTGTGCGGGGCCGCCTAGGTTGTGCGCACCATTGGCAACGGGTACCTGGTGCGCATGGCGCACCCTACCAACCGAGCGCGCAGGCTGGCGGAGCTGTCCTGCCTTACAGGGTACGCACGCGCAGCGAGCGGCCCTTGATCTTGCCGTCGGCGAGGCGCTTGAGCGCCTGCTTGGCGACGCCGCGTTCGACCGCGACATAGGCCTGGAAGTCGAAGATGGCGATCTTGCCGACCTGGGTGCCGGGAATCCCGGCCTCGCCGGTCAGCGCGCCGAGGATGTCGCCGGGGCGCAGCTTGTCCTTGCGCCCGGCGCCGATGCACAGGGTGATCATCGGCGGTTGCAGCGGCTCGCCGGCCTTGGTCTTGAGACCGTCCAGCGACTGCCAGTTGAGCGGCGCCTTCTGCAGGGTTTCGATGGCCTGGGCGCGGTGGCCTTCGGCCGGGGCGACCAGGCTCACCGCCAGGCCCTTCTCGCCGGCGCGGCCGGTGCGGCCGACCCGGTGGATATGGATCTCCGAGTCGCGCGCCAGTTCGACGTTGATCACCAGGTCCAGGGCGTCGATGTCGAGGCCGCGGGCGGCCACGTCGGTGGCCACCAGCACCGACAGGCTGCGGTTGGCGAACATCGCCAGCACCTGGTCGCGGTCGCGCTGTTCCAGGTCGCCGTGCAGCGCCGCGGCGGAGATGCCGTGGGTGGCCAGGTGCTCGACCAGCTCCTGGCACTGTTGCTTGGTAAAGCAGAAGGCCACGCAGGATACCGGGCGCAGGCTGCCCAGCAGCCTGAGCACCGCGTCCATGCGCTGCTCCGGGGCGATCTCGTAGAAGCGCTGCTCGATCTGGCTATCGTCGTGCAGCGCCTCGGCCTTGACCTGCTGCGGGTTGCGCATGAAGGCTGCGGCCAGCTGCTTGATCCCGGCCGGGTAGGTGGCGGAGAACAGCAGGGTCTGCCGGCGCGCCGGGGTCTGGCCGATGATCTCGGCGATGCTGTCGTAGAAGCCCATGTCGAGCATGCGGTCGGCTTCGTCGAGCACCAGGGTGTTGAGCCCGTCGAGCTTCAGGGTGCCCTTGGCCAGGTGCTGCTGGATCCGCCCCGGGGTGCCGACGATGATCTGCGCGCCATGCTCCAGCGAGCCGATCTGCGGGCCGAAGGGCACGCCGCCGCACAGGGTCAGCACCTTGATGTTGTCGCCGGCGCGGGCCAGGCGGCGGATTTCCTTGGCCACCTGGTCGGCCAGCTCGCGGGTCGGGCACAGCACCAGCGCCTGGCAGCCGAAGTAGCGCGGGTTCAGCGGGTTGAGCAGGCCGATGCCGAAGGCCGCGGTCTTGCCGCTGCCGGTCTTGGCCTGGGCGATCAGGTCGAGGCCCTTGAGCATCACCGGCAGGCTCTGCGCCTGGATCGGGGTCATCTGCGCGTAGCCGAGCGACTCGAGGTTGGCCAGCATGGCGGCGGACAGCGGCAGTGAGGAGAAAGCGGTGGAGGTCACGGTAGGGGCCTGCGAATCGAAATGGCGCGCAGTGTATCAGGCGCGCGCACCCTCGTTGGTCTTGCCGCGACCGGGGGCATGTTGGCTACCGGTGGGTCGCTGCGCTTCGTCGCGCAGGGCGGCGATGCGCGCGTCCTTCTCGTCCCACAGCCGGCTGACCCAGGCCTGCAGGTACTGGCGAAACTGCGCATCGTTCTGGTAGTCGCCCTGCCACAGCGCCGGGTCGAGGGCGCGGGTCTGGATATCGACGATGACCTTCGGCACCTGGCCGCTGATCAGCCCCCAGAACCCGGGAATCCGCGCGCCCGGGTAGACCAGGGTGACGTCCAGCACCGCGTCCAGCCGTTCGCCCAGGGCGGCGAGGACGAAGGCCACGCCGCCGGCCTTGGGTTTGAGCAGGTAGCGGTAGGGCGAGCCCTGGGCGGCTTGCTTGGCCGGGGTGAAGCGGGTGCCTTCGAGGTAGTTGACCACGGTCACCGGCAGCTCCTTGAACTTCGCGCAGGCGCGCTTGGTGATTTCCAGGTCCTCGCCGGCCAGCTCCGGGTGCTTGGCCAGCAGGGCCTTGGAGTGGCGCTTCATGAACGGGTAGTCCAGCGCCCAGAAGGCCAGGCCGAGCAAGGGCACCCAGATCAACTGCTGCTTGAGGAAGAACTTGAAGTAGGGCGCCTTGCGGTTGAGCGCCTGCACCAGCGCCGGGATGTCGACCCAGGACTGGTGGTTGCTGATCACCAGGTAGGAGGTGTCGCGGCGCAGCTCGGCGCCGCCGCGGATGTCCCAGACGGTCGGCAGCAGGGCGGCGAAGATCCGCTTGTTCAGCTCGGCCCAGGTCTCGGCCACCCACATCACCCCGCGCGAACAGGCGGCTTTCTGCGCCTTGCCGGGCAGCATGAACTTGCCCAGGGCGATCAGCAGCAACGGGCCGATCAGGCTCAGGGTGTTGAGCAACAGCAGCAGGGTGACGCTCAGGCCGGTGAGCAGGGGGCGCATGGGAACTCCTCGATCGTGCGCGGGCGCGCCCATGATAGGCAGGCGCGCGGTGGAGTCCAAGCCGGGCCTCGGGCCGACAGCCGGTCGAACCATCTGCATCCGAGCCAGTCGGAGTCCGTGGAGTTTTCACGGAGCACTACCTGGGATGAAGATCGTCGCTGCCTTATTGACCCTGCTCGCCATGCCGGCGCTGGCCAATCAACCGACCCTCTACGGGCGCTACGAATACATCAAACTGCCGCAAATCGGCCAGACCCTGAAGGCCAAGATGGACACCGGGGCGATGACCGCCTCGCTGTCGAGCAAGGATATCCAGCGCTTCGAGCGCGACGGCGAGGAGTGGGTGCGCTTCCGCCTGGCCACCGCGAGTGCCGATGACACCCTGTACGAACGGCCCCTGGCGCGGATCAGCGAAATCAAGAGCCGCGCCGAGGAGCAGGGTTCGGCCAGCCGCCCCGCGGTGGCCAGGCGTCCGGTGGTCGACATGGAAATCTGCCTGGGCGGCGAGGCGCGCACCGTCGAGGTCAACCTCACCGACCGCAGCCATTTCGACTATCCGTTGCTGATCGGCGCCAGCGCGTTGCGCGAATTCGATGCGGCCATCAATCCGGCGCAGCGTTATATTGCCGCCCGGCCGCAGTGCTGAAAGACCTTGTTCTATGCTGCAGGCAGCCGCCGTGCTGTTCGCACAGGTCGACCTGAGTAGCCCGGCGTAATTCTTGCTTGATGTCGTCCTTTGCCGCACCTGTTGCCAGGTGTGGGTGGACTCGTTGAGGTGTCGTTATGACTGGAGTACTCAAGCCGGGGGTGCGCCTGCTGGAGCGGTTCAGCTTCGCACGCAAGTTTCAGCTGCTGTTCGTCTTGTTCGCCCTGCCGTTGGGCTATGCGTTGTGGGTGATCAGCACCGATCACCTGGCGCGCCTGAGCCTGATCGACCGCGAGCTGGAAGGCATGCGCGGGGTGCAGGCGCTGGGGTCGGTGCAGCAGGCGCTGCTCGAGCAGCGCAGCCTGCTGGCGCGCTGGAAGGGCACCGACAAGCCGGCCGAGGCGCTGTTGCAGCAACGCGCCGGCGCCCTCGACGAAGCCCTGCAGCAGGCCGCGGCGCAGCTGGAAAGTACCGCGTCGAGCGCCCAGGCGCGTGAACAGTTGAGCGCCCTGCAAGGCTTGCGCGCCGGCTTGGCGGTGACGGCCGTGGGAAAATTGGCGCTACCGGATGCCCTCGAGCGTTACCAAAAGACCCTCTTGCAGCTGATGGCGCTGCGCGAGCAGCTGGCCACCGACAGCGGCCTGATTCTCGACCCGAACCTCGACAGCTACCTGATGATGGAGCAGCTGACCTTCACCCTGCCGCGGCTGCTGGAGAACCTCGGCAGCTTCGCCAGCCATGGCTACGGGGCGGTGGTCTCGCAGCATTTCACCCTGCAGAGCCGGGTGCTGGTCCGCGACCTGCGCCGCGCCCTGGACGAGTCGCACGGGCAGTTGGTCAAGGCCCGCGCCACCCTCGGCCAGCACGATTCGGCGGCCGCCGAGCAGCTGCAGGCGCCGTTCTCCGAGGCCGAGCAGGGCATGCAGGAGTT
Source organism: Pseudomonas benzenivorans (assembly GCF_900100495.1). Lineage (GTDB taxonomy): Bacteria > Pseudomonadota > Gammaproteobacteria > Pseudomonadales > Pseudomonadaceae > Aquipseudomonas > Aquipseudomonas benzenivorans. Next base: position 234,897 of record NZ_FNCT01000005.1, on the reverse strand, counting down.
TTTCGCCGAGATCGACCGCGACATGTTCGAGGCCAGCCCGATGGCCCTGAGCCCGGCGCAATTCACCCAGCGGGTGGATGCCCTGCAGGCGCAGCTGGTGGCGTTGCAGGCGGCGCTCTACCAGCAGTTCGCCCAGGCGCTGGGCGATTACCGCCAGCAGGCGCAGGTCGCCATGCTGGAGGTGATCGGTGCCTTCGGCCTGCTCACCGCGCTGGCGCTCTATGTGCTGCTGTGCCTGAACGCCTCGATCCGCCGCAGCACCGCCGGGATCATCGAGGCCGCCGAGGGCCTGCGCGACGGCGACCTGCGGGTGCGCATGCAGGTGCATGGCGAGGATGACCTGGCGAGCATCGCCGGCGCGCTGAACGCCGCCGTGGCGCAGTTGCGCGACTCGCTGCAGGGGGTCAACCGCGAGAGCCAGAATCTTGGCGGCACCGTGCAGGTGCTCAGCAGCCAGGCGCAGAGCGCCCTGGCGGCGGTCGAGCAGCAGCAGGGGCAGATGAGCCAGATCGCCACCGCCGCCACGCAGATGGCCGCCACCGCGCAGAGCGTGGCGCAGAGCTGCGAGGAGGCGGCGGTCGAGGCCGGGCAGACCCGCGAGATCGCCAACCAGAGCAACCAGCGCAGCGCCCGCACCAGCTCCAGCATGCGCCAGCTCAGCAGCCGCCTGGGCGACAGCGCGGCGACCCTGCAGCAGCTGCGCCAGCAGACCGAGCAGATCACCCGGGTGGTCGATGTGATCAAGGGCATCGCCGAGCAGACCAACCTGCTGGCGCTCAACGCCGCCATCGAGGCGGCGCGGGCCGGCGAGCAGGGCCGCGGTTTCGCCGTGGTCGCCGACGAGGTGCGCAGTCTGTCCCAGCGCACGCAGAACTCCACTGCGGAGATCGCCCAGACCGTGGCCGACCTGCACAAGGTGGTCGGCCAGTCGGTGACCCTGATGGAGGAGGCGGTGCGCCAGGCCGAGGGCGATGTCGGCAGCGTGCTGGCGATGGGCGAGGATCTGGCCGGGATCGTCGAGTCGGTGCAGCGGGTCAGCGACCGCCTGGCGCAGATCGCCACCGCCGCCGAGCAGCAGGCGGCCACCGCCGACGAGGTCAGCGGCAATATCCAGCAGGTCGACCAGGGCGCCAGCGCCCTGCTCGACGGCGCCCAGGCGGTGAGCAGCGCCGCCGAGCAACTGCGCCGCGGCAGCGAGGGGCTGGCGCAGAACACCGGGCGCTTCCAGTTGGGTTGAAGGGCTAATCAAGGGCTTTGGTAGGGTGGGTTAGGCGCCTGTCCGGGTGTTGCAAGGTTGTACGACAGGAAGGCGCCGTAACCCAGCATGGCGCGCGACCGGGCCATCGCAGCGGCGGGTTACGCGGCGCGCAGAAGGCGGAGGTGTGCCTGAGCCCGCTGTCCTGCGCCGCTAACCCGCCCGAGCTTTGGCGGCTTGTGCCGATCGCGGCTAAAGCCCCTCCCACAGAGGTGTCGCGTCTAGTGCTTCTGGTCGGAGCGCGACTGCGCCAAGCCTTGACGCTGCGTCCGCCCTGACGCAGTCTGCCGGCCGTGACCGCCAGCGAGCAGGACGCCGATGCCGCACATTCTGATCGTCGAAGATGAAGCCGCGATTGCCGATACCCTGGTCTACGCCCTGCAGGCCGAGGGCTTCGCCACCCGCTGGCTGGGCCTGGCCGGCGCGGCGCTGGAGCTGCTGGCGCGCGAGCCGTTCGACCTGGTGATCCTCGATGTCGGCCTGCCGGACATCAGCGGCTTCGAGGCGTGCAAGCGCCTGCGGCGATTTTCCGAGGTGCCGGTGATCTTCCTCACCGCCCGCAGCGAGGAAGTCGACCGGGTGGTGGGACTGGAGATCGGCGCCGACGATTACGTGGTCAAGCCGTTCAGCCCGCGCGAGGTGGCGGCGCGGGTCAAGGCCATCCTCAAGCGCGTGGCGCCGCGCGAACCCGCCCGCGCCGCGCGCGCCGGTGCGTTTCGGGTCGACCCGCTGCGCGCGCAGATTCACTACCACGAGCAGTTGCTCAGCCTCACCCGCCACGAATTCCGCCTGTTGCAGACCCTGCTCGGCCAGCCCGAGCGGGTGTTCTCCCGCGAGCAGCTGCTGGATGCCCTGGGGGTGCCCGCCGAGGCCGGCTACGAGCGCAACATCGATAGCCATATCAAGGCGCTGCGCGCCAAGCTGCGCCTGGTCGCCCCGGCGCAGGAACCGATCCAGACCCATCGCGGCCTGGGCTACAGCTACACGCCGGAGCGCTGAGATGCCGCTCGGGGTGCGCATCTTCCTGGTCTACTTCCTGTTCGTCGGCCTGGCCGGCTGGTTCGTGCTGAGCACGGTGATGGACGAGATCCGTCCCGGCGTGCGCCAGTCCACCGAGGAAACCCTGGTCGACACCGCCAACCTGTTGGCGGAGATCCTGGGCGACGAGCTCAAGGCCGGCAAGCTGGCGCAGAGCCGGCTGCCCGAGCTGCTTCAGGCCTATGGCCGGCGCCGGCCGCAGGCGCAGATCTGGGGGGTGGCGAAGACCCAGGTCAACCACCGCATCTATGTCACCGATGCCCGCGGCATCGTCCTGCTCGATTCCACTGGCGGGGCCGTCGGCCAGGACTACTCGCGCTGGAACGACGTCTACCTGACCCTGCGCGGCGAGTACGGCGCGCGCTCCAGCCGCGAAGACCCGAATGACCCGGACAGCTCGGTGATGTACGTGGCGGCGCCGATCAGGGACGGCGAGCGGATCATCGGGGTGGTCTCGGTGGCCAAGCCGAACCGCTCGCTGCAGCCCTATATCGAGCGTTCGCAGCAGCGCCTCGGCTGGCTCGGCGGCGGGTTGATCGGCCTCGGTCTGCTGATCGGCGGGCTGCTGTCCTGGTGGCTGAGCGCCGCGCTGCGCAAGCTGACCCGCTACGCCCAGGCGGTCAGCGAGGGCCGCCGCGCCGAGTTGCCGGTGCTGCACGGCGGTGAGCTGGCGCAGCTGGCCCAGGCGCTCGAACGCATGCGCACCGAACTGGAGGGCAAGGCCTACGTCGAGCGCTACGTGCACACCCTGACCCACGAGCTGAAGAGCCCGCTGGCGGCCATCCGCGGCGCCGCCGAGCTGCTCGACGGCGAGATGCCGGCTGCGCAGCGCCAGCGCTTCGTCGCCAATATCGAGCAGGAGAGCGCGCGCCTGCAGCAACTGATCGAACGCCTGCTCAACCTGGCCCTGGTAGAGCAGCGCCAGGGCCTGGAGGAGCGGGTGGCGGTGCCGCTGCGCGCGCTGGCCGAGGAGCTGCTGCAGGCCCAGGCGGCGCGCATCCAGGCGGCCGGACTGCGGGTCGAGAACCTGATTCCCGCCGACCTGGTCGCGCGCGGCGAGCGTTTCCTGCTGCGCCAGGCGTTGGCCAACCTGCTGGACAACGCGCTGGACTTCAGCCCGCCCGGCGGGCTGCTGCGCTTCGGCGCCGAGGCCCGCGGCGAGCGGGTCGAATTGCGCCTGTTCAACCAGGCCGAGGCGATCCCCGAGTACGCCCTGGCACGCCTGTGCGAGCGCTTCTACTCCCTGCCGCGCCCGGCCAGCGGGCGCAAGAGCACCGGCCTGGGGCTGAATTTCGTCGAGGAGGTGGCCGGGCTGCACGGCGGCGCGCTGCGCATCGGCAATGTCGCGGGTGGGGTGCAGGCCTGCCTGAGCCTGCCCCGTGGCTGAATGTTCCCGTAGCAACGGGCCGACATCCCGGGCCAGGGAGTCTGGCGCGCGTGGCGTCGAGTGGTTATAACTAGCCGCTGGGCAGCCCCGGCGAAGCCCCGGACGGCCGCTGCAGCTTGGCCGGCCGAAGTTCGTCGAGTCGAACGGGTTCTGCTACAACATTGGATACCAGCCTGGGAGCACAGCATTAATGAAGACGGTCGCCGAAATCCTCAGATCCAAATCCCACGCCTATGTCTACAGTGTCGGCCCCAACGATTCGGTGCTCGATGCGGTCAAGCTGATGGCCGAGAAGGGCATCGGCGCGCTGGTGGTGCTGGCCCACGGACGCCTGGTGGGGATCGTCAGCGAGCGCGACTACGCGCGCAAGGTGGCGCCGCTGGAGCTCTCGGCATCCAGCGCCAAGGTCAGCGAGATCATGACCGCCGAAGTGATCACCGTCGGCCCGCGTGACTCCAGCCAGCACTGCATGCAATTGATGACCGACCACCACCTGCGGCATTTGCCGGTGCTCGCCGAAGGCGAGCTGATCGGCCTGCTGTCGATCGGTGACCTGGTCAAGCAGACCATTGCCGACCAGGCCAGCCTGATCCAGCAGTTGGAGCAGTACATCCGCGGCGAGTAATCGCCGCCCGCCCCACGCGATTCCCACACAGTCTCCACACGCCGCCCATCCTGCCGCCACCGTCATCCTCGAGACTCTCCGCCACGGTCAACCCAAGGAGAGTCCAGATGAACCGCAACCTGCTGCTCAAGCTCGGCGCCATCGCCGTGCTGATCGTTCTACTGATGGTCCCGATCCTCATGATCGACGGCATGGTCGGGGAGCGTCAGGCCCTGCGCGACGGTGTGCTGGAAGACATCGCGCGCAGTTCCAGCTACAGCCAGAAAATCACCGGCCCGCTGCTGGTGGTGCCCTACCGCAAGACCCTGCGCGAGTGGAAGACCCACGCCAAGAGCGGTCGGCGCTATATCGAAGAAAGCGAGCAGCGCGGGCGCCTGTACTTCCTGCCGGAGCGCTTCGCCCTGCGCGGCGCGGTCGGCACCGAGCGGCGCGCCCGCGGCATCTACCAGGCGCGCCTGTACCACAGCGCCAACCAGATCAGCGGCCATTTCGAGCTGCCGGCGCAGTTCGGCATCCGCGAGGAACTGGCCGACTACCGCTTCGAGCAGCCGTTCATCGCCGTTGGCATCAGCGATATCCGCGGCATCAAGAACGACCTCAAGCTGCAGCTGGGCGGCCAGTCCCTGGCCTTCCAGCCGGGTAGCGCCGAACCCCTGCTCGGTGCCGGCGTGCATGCGCCGCTGCCGACGCTCGACATCCAGCAGCCGCAGCGCCTGGCGTTCGCCTTCGACCTGCTGCTGCAGGGCACCGGCCAGCTCGACGTGACCCCGGTGGGCCGCGACAGCCTGGTCGAGCTGACGGCCGACTGGCCGCACCCGAGCTTCGTCGGCGAGTACCTGCCCAGCGCCCGCGAGGTGACGGCCAAGGGCTTCAGCGCCAGCTGGCAGACCAGCTTCTTCGCCACCAACCTGGAGGAGGCCCTCGGCGACTGCGTCGGCGCCGGCGAGTGCCACGCCTTCGAGAACCGCCACTTCGGCGTCGGCTTCGTCGACCCGGTGGACCAGTACCTGAAGAGCGAGCGCGCGTTGAAGTACGCCCTGCTGTTCATCGCCCTGACCTTCGCCGGCTTCTTCCTCTTCGAGGTGCTCAAGCGCCTGGCGGTGCACCCGGTGCAGTACGCCCTGGTGGGAATGGCGCTGGCGCTGTTCTACCTGTTGCTGCTGTCGCTGGCCGAGCACCTGGCGTTCGCCCGCGCCTATGCCCTGGCCGCGACGGCCTGCGTGGCGCTGATCGGTTTCTACGTCAGCCACGTGCTGCACAGCTGGTTGCGCGGCGGCGGCTTCAGCCTCGGCCTGGGCGCGCTCTACGCCATGCTCTATGCCCTGCTCAGCGCCGAGGATTACGCGCTGCTGATGGGCTCGCTGCTGGTGTTCGGCCTGCTCGCCGCGGTGATGCTGCTGACCCGCAGGCTGGACTGGTACGGCCTCGGCAAGAGCGCCACCGGCAAGCCTGGCGTCCCTCACTGAGCGAGCGGGGCGCGGCGCTGGCGGCGCCCCCGGGAGAATCCGACGATGCGCGTAGTCCTCCAGTTTTCCGCCTGCCTGGCCCTCGGCCTGGTGCTCGGCGTGCTGCTGCTGATCGGCCTGATGCTGGCCGGTCGATTCGAACTGATCGAACTCTGGCTGCTGACCGGCAAGCCGCTGGCGCAGCTGGCGCTGGCGCTGCTGCCGGATGCCTTCTGGGCCGAACTGACCGGTGTCGCCGACGCCGCGCAGAACAGCTCGGTGCGCTCCTTCCTGCAGCTGTGCGCGGCCCTGGGCCAGAGCGCCTTGCTGCTGGCGCTGGGCTTCTTGCGCCTGTGGTACCGCGCATGAGCGGACATGTCGGCTTGCGTGAGGATGGGCGGCTGGGGCGCAACCTGGCGTTGAAGATCGCGGCCTTGTTTCCGCTGCCTCGCTGCCGTTCGCAGGGTGCGGGTGCAACCCGCGGTTCGCTGCAGGCGGGTTGCGCCCGCCCTACGGCGTTCAGGTAGGGCGTGGAGCAGGCTTTGCGGGGAGCGCTATGCGCTCCTCGTTGGGCTTCGCTGCGCTCAGCGCCAACCTACGGGGTCAGCGCCGCGCCGCCTGCGGCTGGACGAATACCGCCACGGTCAGCCCCGGCACCTGGAACTGGCCGTCCTGCACCCGGGCCTCGCGGTTGCGCGGGTCGCTGGATTGGCGCAACACCGGGTGCAGGCGGTAGCCGGGCAGGGCGCCGGGCAGGCTGACCAGCTCGGGGCTGGCATTGAGCACCACCATCAGCGATTGATGGCGCGGGTCGAGGTCGCGCCCGGCGCGGCGGCTGTCGTCCAGGCTGAAGGCCAGCACCCCGGGCAGCTGGGCCGGGCCGGTGTTGTGGAAGCGCAGGCGCTTGCCGACCTGCTCGGCGCTGCCGAGCTGGAACAGCGGGCTGCTGGTGCGGATCTGCAGCAGCTCGAGGAACTGCCGCTTGGCCGCGAGTATGTCGGCGGGCGTCGGCCGGGCGTTGGGGTCGGCGACGATCTGGCGGATCAGCGGCCAGTTGTCGCCGTCCTTGTCCTGGCGCGGCAGGCCCTTGTTCCAGTTGTTGTCCTGGTAGCCGAAGTCCACCGCGTTGAACCAGTCGCCGGAGTCGTAGCTGTCGCGCTCCATGGATTTCGAGCGGAGGATGTCCGAACCCATGTGGATGAAGGGCACGCCCTGGCTGAGCAGCGGCACGGCCAGGCCGAGCAGCTGCAGGCGCACCCGTTCGGCGCTGCCGAGGGAGCCGGCCAGCTTGTACTGGTTGATGTCCCAGAGGGTCTGGTTGTCGTGCTTGGAAACGTAGTTGATGGTCTCCTGCGGGTCCAGGGTGTAGCCGGCCGGATCGCCCCTGTAGTCGATCTCGCCGCCGCGCTTGAGGCTGCCGTCGGCGCTGGCGAAGGCATAGTCGCGCAGCCCGCCGGCGATGCCGACGCGGATCAGGTCCATCAGCCTGAGCAGTTCGGCGTGCTCGCCCGGGCTGGCGCCGTTCAGCTCGTTGGGCAGCACGTAGAGGCCGTTGGCGAAGCCCTGGTAGCGCCGCAGGCTGTCGCCGCCGTCGAACGGGCTGCCGCCGCGCACGGCGTCGCGCTGGCGGTCGTTGAAGGTGCCAATACCCGTGCCGGCCATGTTCGCCTGAGTGGCGTTGATCCCGCGGGCGCCGTTGGCCACCTCGCCGAAGTTCCAGCCTTCGCCGTAGAAATAGGTCTGCGGATCGATCTGGCGCACCGCCTTGTAGGCCTTCACCAGGTTGCGCCGCATGTGGTGGCCCATCAGGTCGAAGCGGAAGCCGCCGATCTTGTAGTCGCGCGCCCAGACCCGCAGCGAGTCGACCATCAGCTTCTCCATCATGGCGTGTTCGGAGGCGGTGTTGTCGCAGCAGGTCGAGCGCTCCACCGCGCCGGTCACCGGGTCGCGCCTGTGGTAGTAGCCGGGCACCAGCTTGTCGAGCACCGACTGCTCGCCCAGGCCCGCGGCGTGGGTGTGGTTGTAGACCACGTCCATCACCGTGGTCAGGCCCAGCTCGGCCAGCGCCTGGACCATGCGGCGGAACTCGCGGATGCGCCGCACGCCCTCGGCGTCGCTGGCGTAGCTGCCTTCCGGCACGGTGTAGTGGAACGGGTCGTAGCCCCAGTTGAAGGCGTCCAGCGCGCGCAGGTCGGCATACAGCGCCTGGGCCTCGCCGCCCGCCGGGTCGAAGCCTTGCAGCACTTCGCGGATGGTCCCGGCGTTGCAGTAGCCCGTCCAGTTCCGCCGGGCGCTGGCCGACAGCTGGCAGAGCTTGGCGAACGGCTCGTCCAGTTCGACGCGCTGCGCCGGGTCCTCGTCCACCGTGGCGATATCGAACACGGGCAGCAGTTGCACGTCGGTCAGCCCGGCCCGGCGCAGGTCGCGCAGGTGCTGCACGCCCTGGCTCTGCGCCTGGGCGAAGGCCAGGTAGGTGCCGCGCTGCGCGGCCGGCAGGCTGGCGTCGCTGGCGCTGAAGTCGCGCACCTGGGTTTCGTAGATCACCCGCGCCTCCGGCTTGGCCGCGTGCGGCGGTTGCAAATCGTCCCAGCCGGCCGGCTTGAGGTCCGCCGCATCCAGGTCGACCACCTGGGCGTACTGGCTGTTGCGTGACAGGCTGAGGGCGTAGGGGTCGCTGGTCAGGCTGGTTTCGATACGGCCGCTGACGGGGTGGTAGACGCTCACTTCGTACTGGTAGTACTGGCGGTGCAGCAGCTTGGCTCCGTTGTAGCTCCAGACCCCGTGGCGCTCGCGCATGTCCGCCGGGAAGCCGGGCAGCAGTCGCTTGTGCCGGTCGAAGGCGTGCAGGCGCACGCGCTGGGCGGTGGGTGCCCACAGGCGGAAGCGCACGCCCTGCGCGTCGACCTCGGCGCCGAGCTTGCCCTTGTAGCTGTACAGGGCATCCAGCACGCCGGGCGTCTGCACCTGGGTGGCGCTGATCAGGCGCCCTTCGGCGTCGTAGGCGAGCAGCAGCAACTGGCTCTTCAGTGCGGCGCGCAGGGTCTCGGCGTCGGCCTCCAGCTGGTAGGCGGGTTGCTCGGCCAGGTGCGGGAAGCGGGCCTTGAGTTCATCGCCGAGGCTGCCGGGTTGCAGGGCGATGGCACGGCCGCCGCTGACGCTGCGCTGCTCGCCGTCGATGCGGATGTCCGCCGCCGGCGCGTAACGCAGCTCCAGCCGCGCGGCATCGCTGCCGCCGTGCAGCACCAGGGTCTGCGGGTCGAGCCAGTGCGCGCGGGCGCCTTCGATGGCCAGGGGCGCGGCCTTTATCGGGCTGGCGGAGAGCTGGGCGACCCCGCTCAGGCTGAACACCCGCCGGCCCAGCTGGTCGAGGCGCCAGACCAGGTCGGCGCCGCCCAGGTCCTTGTCGTCGCCCTTGTGCATGATCAGGTTCAGGCAACTGGCGTCGCTGGCCAGGGGAATGCGGTACCAGGCGCCGTACTCGGGGTCGACGCCGGCCGGCGCCAGCGGCTGGTCCCAGCTGGTGCCGTCGCGTACGCCGGAGCATTGCAGGCTGTTCCACAGGTGCGGACCCCAGCCGGCATAGGCGCCGTCGTCGCGCAGGTAGTAGAGCAGGGCCTCGTCGGGGCCGGGCTCGAGGGGCTCGGCGCTGGCCGCAGCGGCTAGGCCTCCGAGCAGCAGGGTGAACAGGTAGCGCGGCATTCCGAGTCTGTGCATGGTTTGCGTCCCTAGGTCGTTTTTGTTGTTACCACCAGCGGGTCGATACTGTGCACGGCCGCCAGGCGGCACATCCTCTGCGGGGCTATTTTGCGGGGCGTAGGGCGGGGAAGGAGCGGGGCTTAATGGCGTTTTGCCCGGGCGAGCGCCCGGGCCGGGAGGGGCGAGCGGCGCTCAGACCGGCTCGGTCGCCTGCAGCGACGGGCGCTGGCTGACCTCGGCGTACCAGGCGGCCAGCTGGGGGCAGCGCTGGCGCCAGCCCAGCTCGGGCTGGCGCAGGTCCAGGTAGCCGAGGGCGCAGGCCACGCCGATGGCGGCGATATCGAAGCGGCTGGCCAGCTCGGCAATGGCTTCGGCTTCCAGCTGCGCCAGGGCGCGCTCGATCTTCGCCTGCTGGGCCTCCAGCCACTCGGGCCAGCGCTTGTCCGCCGGGCGCAGGAAGCTCTCGTAGCGCATCAGCACCGCGGCATCGAGGATCGCATCGGCCAGCGCCGCCAGGCTCAGGCGCCGCCAGCGCGCGCCGCCGCTCGGCGGGATCAGCGGCTCGCCGACGTGCTGCTGGTCGAGGTAGTCGAGGATCACCCGGCTGTCATACAGCACGCTGCCGTCGGCGAGAAGCAGCGCGGGGATCTTGCCGGCCGGGTTGTGCGCATTGAGCGCCGCGCTCGGGCTGGTCGGGCTCAGTTGCACCTCCTGCAACGCGACCCGGCCGAGCTGGCCGGTCTCGTGCAGCAGGACCATGACCTTGCGCACGAAGGGTGAGGTGGGCGAGTAGAACAGGGTCATGCTGGGCATCGACATGTGGCCTCCTTAATAACGAATGACCACCAGCCTATCAGTACCGGACTCGGCGCCCCAAGCCTCGCCTGCGCGGCCGTGCATCTGCCGGACGTTGGCGCCCGCCCGGTCGCTGGGGAAACTCTGGAAGCGCTGCTGCGCGGGGTCGAAGCGCAGGATGGCGTTGGCCGAGAAATCCGTCAGCCAGACCTGGTCCTGTTCGTCGACGTACACCGAGTAGGGGCGCGGGCTGCTGCCGGGCAGCGGCCAGCTCTGCCAGCGGTGCTCGGCGGGGTCGTAGCGACTGACCTGGCCGCTGTGCCATTCGCTGACCCACAGCCGGCCCCGCGAATCGCTCCAGATGCGCCGCGCGCCCTGGCCTTCGGTGGGTGGCTGGATCAGCGTGGCCACGCCAGTGGCGGGGTCGATGCTGGCGATATGGCTGGCGGCCAGCGAGGCATACCAGATGCCGCCGTCCGGGGTCGCGGCGATGCCGTAGGGGCCGCGGCCCAGCGGCGCCGGCCAGACCTCGATCTGCCGCGTGGCCGGGTCGAGGCGGCCGTAGATGCCGGCCTGCCCGGTAAACCAGAGCCGGCCCTGCTTATCGAACACCGCGGTATTCAGGTTGGCGTCGGCCGCGTGCGCCGGCAGCGGGAACACCTCGACCGCCAGCGGGCCGCCGTCGACCCGGACGATGGCGTTGAGGCCGCTGTCGGTGACCCAGGCGTCGCCCTGCGCATCGACGATCACCCCGTGCGGCGCCGAGCCGGCGCCCAGCGCCACCTGCTCGGTCGCCCCGCTTCGCGGATCGAGGCGGCCCAGCGCGCCCTGGCGTTGCGCGGTGTACCAGACCCGGCCGTCCGCGGCCGGCGCTACGTCATGCGGGCCGGTGCCGTGCGGCAGTTGGTAGTACTGCACTTGCGCGGCGAGCAGCGTCGGGCTGGCCACGCCGAGCAGGAGCAGCAGGCAAAAGGCGAGGAGAGGGTGCATGGCGCGGCTCCAGCGGCAGAGGGCAGGGCGGGCCGAGGAAAAAGGCTGTGCGGGAATTTTTCCCCGGCCTGATAGCTGTATGGACCCGCAGACGGCCCGAAGGTTACCGATGGGACCGCGCGCCGGCGTCGCGGGCCGCCGGAGCCGGCTATGCTGAAGTACGACGGCGCCATCGCGACGGCAGCGCCAGGCCGGCCTTCGCCGGAGGGCGCCGGTTGCCTGGCCGCAGGCTCCTGGAAGCGGGAGAGAAAGGTTTTCGCTACCGGGCGGGCCGAGGCACTCGACTAAAGTCTCACTGGCGGTCACCCCGTGGACTGCTAAGTTGCAAGGGTCAAAACAACAAAAACGATTGAGGAGTTCCTCACATGTCCGCGTCCAAGCAAGAGGCCGCCAAGGCCTACTGGAAAGATAACCTGCGGTTGATGTTGATATTGCTGGCCATCTGGTTCGCAGTGTCATTCGGCGCCGGCATCCTGTTCGTCGATCAGCTCAACGCCATTCAGTTCTTCGGCTTCCCCCTGGGCTTCTGGTTTGCCCAGCAGGGGTCAATCTATGTGTTCGTGGCAATGATCTTCTTCTACGTGTGGAAGATGAATCAGTACGACCGCAAACACGACGTCCACGAAGAATAAGGCGCCGAGCATGGATACCCAGACCCTGATCTATCTGATCGTCGGCGCGACCTTCGCGCTCTACATCGGCATCGCGCTCTACACCCGTGCCGGTTCCACCAGCGAATACTACGTCGCCAGCAAGGGCGTACACCCGATCCTCAACGGCATGGCCACCGGCGCCGACTGGATGTCGGCGGCGTCGTTCATCTCGATGGCCGGGATCATCTCCTTCATCGGCCTCGACGGCAGCGTCTACCTGATGGGCTGGACCGGCGGTTACGTGCTCCTGGCCATGTGCCTGGCGCCCTACCTGCGCAAGTTCGGCAAGTTCACCGTGCCGGACTTCATCGGCGAGCGTTACTACTCGCAGACCGCGCGCCTGGTGGCGGTGGTGTGCGTGATCTTCATCTCCTTCACCTACGTGGCCGGGCAGATGCGCGGCGTCGGCATCGTCTTCTCCCGCTACCTGGAAGTGGACATCAACACCGGCGTGATCATCGGCATGGCGATCGTGTTCTTCTACTCCGTGCTCGGCGGCATGAAGGGCATCACCTACACCCAGGTGGCGCAGTACTGCGTGATGATCTTCGCCTACATGGTCCCGGCGATTTACATCTCGATGATGATCACCGGCAACCCGATCCCGCAGCTGGGCTTCGGCAGCGACGTGATCGGCACCGAGACCTCGGTGCTCGAACGCCTCAACGGCCTCGGCACCGAACTGGGCTTCAGCACCTACACCGATGGCAGCAAGTCGACCATCGACGTGTTCTTCATCACCATGGCGCTGATGGTCGGTACCGCCGGCCTGCCGCACGTGATCGTGCGCTTCTTCACCACCCCGACCGTGCGCGCCGCGCGCCTGTCCGCCGGTTATGCGCTGCTGTTCATCGCCATCCTCTACACCACCGCACCGGCCGTGGCGGCGTTCGCCCGTACCAACCTGCTGACCAGCATTCCGGGGATCAGCTACAGCGATGCGCCGCAGTGGGTGAAGAACTGGGAGAACTCCGGCCTGATCGCCTGGCTGGACAAGAACGGCGACGGCAAGATCCAGTACGGCCCGGGTGCGCCGTTCGCCGGTGCGCCGGCCTTCGGCCCCGAGCGTGGCGCCAACGGCGAGCGCGTGGTGACCAACGCCGCGACGCCGGCGGCCACCGAACTGTACGTGGACCGCGACATCATGGTCCTGGCCAACCCGGAAATTGCCAATCTGCCGGGCTGGGTGATCGCCCTGATCGCCGCCGGTGGCCTGGCGGCGGCGCTGTCTACCGCGGCCGGCCTGTTGCTGGTGATTTCGACCTCGATCTCGCATGACCTGCTCAAGAGCAACCTGATGCCCGGCATCAGCGAGAAGCAGGAGCTGCTGGCGGCGCGTATCGCTGCCGGTCTTGCGGTGCTGGTCGCCGGTCTGTTCGGCATCTACCCGCCGGCCTTCGTCGCACAGGTGGTGGCCTTCGCCTTCGGCCTGGCGGCGGCCTCGTTCTTCCCGGCCATCGTCATGGGGATCTTCTCCAAGAAGATGAACAAGGAAGGGGCGATCGCCGGCATGGTGGTCGGCCTGGCCTTCACCTTCATCTATATCGTCTACTTCAAGTTCGTCAATCCGGCGATGGATAACGCCGAGCACTGGTGGTTCGGCATCTCCGCCGAAGGCATCGGTACCCTGGGGATGATCTTCAACTTCATCGTTGCGGTCATCGTGGCCAAGCTCACCGCGGCGCCGCCGGAGCACATCCAGCACATCATCGAGGACATCCGCATCCCGCGTGGTGCCGGGGCCGCGATCGATCACTAAAGCAGCACAGCACTAAGCAAAACGCCCCGGAAACGGGGCGTTCTGCTGTCTGCGCCATCCCCACTTTTATAGATGCAGATCAAGGTCCGCCGGGAGCGCCCGGCCTAGGATTGCCGGTTTTGATTTTCCGAGCCTGCGTCCATGCACCTGTCCTCCGCTTACCCCGAACTGCTGTCCCCGGCCGGCAGCCTGAAGAACATGCGCTATGCCTTCGCCTACGGCGCCGATGCGGTCTACGCCGGGCAGCCGCGCTACAGCCTGCGGGTGCGCAACAACGAGTTCGACCACGCCAACCTGGCCCTCGGCATCGCCGAGGCGCACGCCCAGGGCAAGCAGTTCTACGTGGTGGTCAACATCGCCCCGCACAACGCCAAGCTGAAGACCTTCCTCAAGGACCTCGAGCCGGTGCTGGCGATGGGCCCGGATGCGCTGATCATGTCCGACCCGGGCCTGATCATGCTGGTGCGCGAGCATTTCCCGCAGATGCCGATCCACCTCTCGGTGCAGGCCAATGCGGTGAACTGGGCCAGCGTGAAGTTCTGGCAGCAGCAGGGCCTCTCCCGGGTGATCCTCTCGCGCGAGCTGTCGCTGGAGGAGATCGCCGAGATCCGCAGCGAAGTGCCGGGCATGCAGCTGGAGGTGTTCGTCCATGGCGCGCTGTGCATGGCCTATTCCGGGCGCTGCCTGCTGTCCGGCTACATCAACAAGCGCGATCCCAACCAGGGCAGCTGCACCAACGCCTGCCGCTGGCAGTACAAGGCCGAGGCGGCGCAGGAGAACGAAGTCGGCGAGATCGTCCGGCTGGTCGAGCCGACCCTGGGCGCGGGGACGCCGACCGCTCAGGTGTTCCTGCTGGAAGACGGCAGCCGTCCCGGCGAGCAGATGGCCGCCTACGAGGACGAGCACGGCACCTACATCATGAACTCCAAGGACCTGCGTGCGGTGCAGCATGTCGAGCGGCTGGTGCGCATGGGCGTGCACTCGCTGAAGATCGAGGGCCGCACCAAGTCGCACTACTACTGCGCGCGCACCGCCCAGGTGTACCGCAAGGCGATCGACGACGCGCTGGCCGGCCGGCCGTTCGACCGCTCGCTGATGGGCAGCCTGGAGTCGCTGGCCCACCGCGGCTACACCGAGGGTTTCCTGCGCCGCCACGTGCACGACGAGTACCAGAACTATGAGCGCGGCAGTTCGCTCTCCGAGCGCCAGCAGTTCGTCGGCGAGCTGACCGGCGAGCGGCGCGGCGAGCTGGCCGAGGTGCGGGTGAAGAACCGCTTCGAACTGGGCGATGGCCTGGAGCTGATGACGCCCCAGGGCAATATCCGTTTCGCCCTGGAGCATCTGCAGAACCGTCAGGGCCAGGGCGTGGCGGTCGCCCCTGGCGACGGCCATGTGCTCTACCTGCCGCTACCGGCCGAGGTGCAGCTGGAATACGGCCTGCTGATGCGCGACCTGTAGGGTGGATCGGGGCGCGTAGCCGGCGCTTCACCCATTCACCTGTGCGGCTGCGCCCGATGAGGCGGTGGATGAAAAGAGCATCACCCACCCTACGCTTCAATCCGGTAGCCGCTGCGGTGCGCGCGGCCTAGGCGGCCCCGTACACCCTACCTGATGCGCGGAATGCTGGCCGGGTAGGGTGCGCCATGCGCACCAAGGGTCGGCTGGCGGCTCGGCCTTACAGCGCCAGCGCGTGTTGCCGCCGCCGCCAAGCGGCCAGGCGCCGCTGCAGGGCCGGTAGGCTGTCCAGCTGCTGGCGGCGCGCCTTGCTGAACAGGATCAGCGCCAGCTCGGCGGTGACCAGGGCATCGGCGCTGGCGTGGTGGCGCTGCTGGGCCCGCAGGCCGAAATAGCGGGTCCAGTCATCCAGGCCGCCGTGCGCGATGTGCGCTTGCGGGCAGAGCAGCGGCGCCAGTTCGGCGATGTCGAAGAAGGCGTGGCGCAGGCGCTGGCCCAGGCTCTGCTTCAGCGCGCGGCCGAGCATGCGCCGGTCGAAGCCGGCGTGGAAGGCCAGCAGCGGGCTGTCGCCGACGAACTCCATGAAGTCCAGCAGCGCCTCGGCCGGTTCCCGCCCGGCGGCGATGACGCTGGGCGCCAGGCCATGGATCAGCACGCTGGCACTGACCTTGTGATCCTGGCGTTGCAGGGTGCACTCGAACTGCTGGCCGAGGTCGATGGCGCCGTGTTCGATCACCACCGCGCCGATCGACAGCAGCTGGTCGCGCCGAGTGTCCAGGCCGCTGGTTTCCAGGTCGAGCACCACCAGGCGCTGCTCGCCCAGCGGCCGCTCATCGAGGGGCGCGGGAGCCGGCAGCCGCAGGCGGCGGTCTAGTTGCGCCGCGAGCAAGGCCGGCCCGCGACCGCTGAACCAGGTGAACTGACTCATAGCTGATAACGCAGCGCCAGGCTGCTCTGCAGGCGCTGGGCCTGGCGGAAGGATTCACGCAGGATGCGCCGATCCAGATGGTTGAGGCTGTCGGGATCGACGCGGTTGGAGTAGGCCAGGTGCTGGCGGGCTTGCAGTTGGTGTTGTTGCATACGGGTCTGTTGGATGAAGTGATAGGCCTCTTCGTAGGCGGCGCCGTCGAGCGGCTCGATCACGCCCTTGGCGATCAGTTCGCGCAGGCGCTCCAGGGTGTTGCAGGCCTCGATGCCGTGGGCCAGGGCGAGCAGCCGGGCGCCGTCGACGAATGGCGTGAGGCCCTGCACCTTGAGGTCCAGGGTGTCTTTCTCGGCGCCTTTGCGGGCCACCACGAAATCGCGGAAGCGGCCCACCGGCGGGCGCTGGCGCAGGGCGTTCTCGGCCATCATGCGTTGGAACAGGCTGTTGCCGTCGATCTGCCGCAGCAGCGCCTCACGCAGGTGCTCGCAGCCTTCCGGCGGGCCCCAGACCACCCGTAGGTCGAAGTAGATGGTCGAGGCCAGCAGGTTTTCCGGGGTCGCCTCGTAGATGAAGCCGCTGAAGCGCCGCGTCCACTCCTGGCGCGACAGGCACAGCTCGGGATTGCCGGCCATGATGTTGCCCTTGCACAGGGTGAAGCCGCACTGCGCCAGGCGCTGGTTGATCTCGGCGGCCAGCGGCAGCAGGCGCCCGCGGATCTGCGCGGCCTCGGCGGCATCGCGGGCCTCGAACAGGATGCCGTTGTCCTGGTCGGTGTGCAGGGTCTGTTCGCGCCGCCCCTCGCTGCCGAAGCACAGCCAGGTGAAGGGCACGCCGGGGTCGCCGAGGTCCTCCAGGGTCAGTTCGATCACCCGGCACACGGTATGGTCGTTGAGCAGGGTGATGATGTGGGTGATCTGCGTCGAGCTGGCGCCGTGGGCGAGCATGCGGTCGACCAGCTGGCGGATGTCGCCGCGCAGGGTCGCCAGGGTCTCGACCCGGCCGGCATGGCGAATGGTGCGCGCCAGGTGTACCAGGTCGACCCGCTGCAGGGAGAACAGGTCGCGCTCGGAGACCACGCCGCACAGGCGCTCGTGCTCGACCAGGCAGACGTGGGCGATATGCCGCTCGGTCATGGCGATGGCCGCGTCGAAGGCGCTGGCGTCCGGCGGCAGGTGGAAGGGCGCGTGGGTCATCAGGTTGGCGATCGGCTGATCCAGCGCGTCGCCGTCGGCGATCGCCCGGCGCAGGTCGCGCAGGGTGAAGATGCCCAGCGGCTTGTGCGCCGGATCGACGATGACGATGCTGCCGACGTGCTGCTCGTGCATCAGCTTGACCGCCTCGCGCAGCGCGGTTTCGGGGGCGCAGCTGATCGGCTGGCGCATGGCCAGTTCGCCGAGGCGGGTGTCCAGCGAATACTGCGCGCCGAGGGTCTCCACCGCGCGCAACTGCACCTGCTGGTTGACCTGGTCGAGCAGGCTGCTGACCCCGCGCAGGGCGAAGTCGCGCAGCGGGTTGGAGAGCGAGAACAGCTTGATGAACGCCGGCTTGCTCAGCAGCAGGCAGAAGGTGTCTTCGGCGGCCAGGTGTTCGGTGCGGGTGGCGCGCTCGCCGATCAGCGCGGCCAGCGGGAAGCACTCGCCGCTGGTGATCTCGAAGGTGGTCTCGCTGCCGCGCTTGGCCGTGTGCGGTCGTTCGCCGTGCACGCGGCCCTGCTTGACGATGTAGAAGTGCTCGACCGGCCCGTCGGTCGGCTTGATGATGGTTTCGCCTTCGCCATAGAAGCGCAGCTGGCAGTGCTCCACCAGGTAGGCCAGGTGGGCCATGTCCATCTGATTGAAGGGCGGGAACTTCTGCAGGAACTCCATGGTGCCGTGGATGTTCTGCAGCACCGCAGCCTTGCCCGCCTGGGCGTAAGCGTCCGACTTGCTCATATGCGTCTCGACGATTCACTGAGGGGTTATGGTCGGCCGTGGACGACCGGATGCACATTGGACGTAAGTCTAGAAGCTGGCTGCGGCGCTGGGGTGGCAGCACGACGTGAGCCGGCGAAGCCCGACGAACATGGCGGCAAGCGTCGGCGGGCAGCGGACTGCCGGGCTTCGCCGCTGCGCGGCTCAACCCAGCCTACGGGAGCGCTGGCAAGGCCTGACCGGGGCATAGCCGCCAGGGTGCGCCGTGCGCACCGCTGGCCGATCCCGCGAAGAAGCAAGATATGGGCGCCGGTGTGGCGACGAACAGCGCCTATGGTCGCGGGTGGCGGGGCCGGTCCTGTGCTTAACTGGAGGGTGCAGGCAGAATGCCAGCCCTGGGCCTCTCTCGATTCTTCGTGGAGCTTGTCGTGTCGCGCCTTGCCGCCGTGCGCCTCAGCCACTTTCTGCCTTCGCTGCTGCTGCTCGCCGGCGGGGTGCTGGCCGCCAGCCTGGCGCGCCTGAGCGAGTTCTTCGCCTCGCTGTTCAATGTCCTGCCGACCCTGTTGCTGCTGCTCGGTGGCACCTTCTGCCTGGTCTACGGCCGCCAGCGCGAACTGTTCCTGCTGCTGGTGCTCTACCTCGGCTATTTCCTCCTGGATATCCAGCTCGATCATTACCGCGCCGCAGGCCAGGTGCGCAGCGATGCGGCCCTGGTCTTCCACCTCGGCAGCCTGTTGCTGCCGCTGCTCTATGGCCTGTATGCGGCGTGGCAGGAGCGCACCCACCTGGCCCGCGACCTGGTCGCCCGCGCCGCGGTGCTGCTGGCGGTGGGCGGGGTGGCCCTGGGGGTGGCGCGGCGCTACCCCGAGGCCATGCTGCAGTGGCTGTCGCTGATTCGCTGGCCGAGCCTGCATGGCGAGTGGATGAGCCTGGTACAGCTGGCCTATCCGCTGTTCGGCCTGGCCTTCATCCTCCTGCTGGTGCAGTACCTGCGGGCGCCGCGGCCCTTGCATGCGGCGCAATTGCTGGGTTTGTCGGGGCTGCTGTGGATGCTGCCGAAGATCTTCATCCTGCCGCATGCCCTGCACGTGATGAGCAGCCAGGTGATGCTGGTGCTGGTCGCGGCGGTGGTGCACGAGTCCTACCAGATGGCCTTCCGCGACGAGCTGACCGGCCTGCCGGGGCGCCGGGCGTTGAACGAGCGCCTGCAGCGGCTGGGGCGCAGCTATGTGATCGTCATGGCCGATATCGATCACTTCAAGCGCTTCAACGACACCCACGGCCACGATGTCGGCGACCAGGTGCTGCGCCTGGTCGCCAGCCAGCTGCGGCAGATCGGCGGCGGCGGCAAGGCCTACCGCTACGGCGGCGAGGAGTTCACCCTGGTGTTTCCCGGCAAGAGCCTGGACGAATGCCTGCCGCACCTGGAGGCGGTGCGTGAGGCGGTGGCGGCCTATCACCTGCAGTTGCGCGACAAGCACAACCGCCCGCAGGACGACCAGCAGGGCCGGCAAAGGCGCGGCGCCGCAACGGCCGCCGAGGTGTCGGTGACGGTCAGCATGGGCGTGGCCGAGCGCGGCCTGGAGCAGCGCAGCGCGGAGGAGGTGATCAAGGCCGCCGACCAGGCGCTGTACAGCGCCAAGGGCGCCGGGCGCAACTGCATCCGCAGCCATAGCCAGCGCCGCGGCGCGGTGCGCCTGGCGAACGCGCGGCGTTGATCCGCTCGCTTATGGCGGCGCATTCAGCGGGCCTAGAGTCGTTGTCGGACGGCGTCGGACAGCAGTAGCTTAGGGGGATCGATCCGCGCCCTGCGCGCCTGCTGACGGAGAACGACCATGCCCGACTACAAGGCTCCCCTGCGCGACATGCGCTTCTTGCTCGACGAAGTCTTCGACTTTCCCGCCAGCTACGCCGCGCTCGGCGCCAGCGAGGCGACCCCGGACATGGTTAGCGCCATCCTCGAGGAGGGCGCCAAGTTCTGCGAACAGGTGCTGGCGCCGCTCAACCGCTCCGGCGACGAGGAAGAGTGCCAGTTCGAGCATGGCGTGGTGACCACGCCCAAGGGCTTCAAGGAAGCCTTCGCCCAGTACGCCGAGGGCGGCTGGATGGGCCTGGCCGCCGACGCCAGTTATGGCGGCCAGGGCCTGCCGCATTCGCTCGGGCTGATCGTCAGCGAGATGGTCGCCGCGGCCAACCAGTCCTGGGCCATGTACCCGGGCCTGACCCACGGCGCCATGTCGGCGATCCACGCCCACGGCAGCGAGGAACAGAAGCAGACCTACCTGACCCGCATGACCGAGGGCCGCTGGACCGGCACCATGTGCCTGACCGAAGCCCATTGCGGCACCGACCTGGGCATCATCAAGACCCGTGCAGTGCCCCAGGCCGACGGCAGCTACGCGATCAGCGGCAGCAAGATCTTCATCTCCGCCGGCGAGCACGACATGAGCGAGAACATCGTCCACCTGGTGCTGGCCAAGCTGCCGGATGCGCCGGCCGGGACCAAGGGCATCTCGCTGTTCATCGTGCCCAAGTTCCTGCCGGCCGCCGGGGGCGGCGTCGGCGCGCGCAACGCGGTGTCCTGCGGCTCGATCGAGCACAAGATGGGCATCAAGGCCTCGGCCACCTGCGTGATCAACTTCGACAACGCCACCGGCTACCTGATCGGCGAGGCCAACAAGGGCCTCAACTGCATGTTCACCATGATGAACCACGCCCGCCTGGGCACCGGCATGCAGGGCCTGTGCCTCGGCGAGGCGAGCTTCCAGGGCGCGGTGAAATACGCCGGCGAGCGCCTGCAGATGCGTGCCCTGACCGGGCCGAAGGCGCCGGACAAGCCGGCCGACCCGATCATCGTGCACCCCGACGTGCGGCGCATGCTGCTGACCATGAAGGCGTTCAACGAGGGCAACCGCGCCCTGGCCTACTTCACCGCGCAGCTGCTCGACCAGGCCCACAGTGCCGACAGCGCCGAGCAGCGCGAAGAAGCGGAAGACCTGCTGGCCTTCCTCACGCCGATCTGCAAGGCGTTCATGACCGAGACCGGCCTGGAGGTGACCAACCTCGGCATGCAGGTGTTCGGTGGTCACGGCTTCATCCGCGAATGGGGCATGGAGCAGCTGGTGCGCGACTGCCGCATCGCGCCGATCTACGAGGGCACCAACGGCATCCAGGCCCTCGACCTGCTCGGGCGCAAGGTGCTCGGCAGCCAGGGCAAGCTGCTGCGCGGCTTCACCAAGATCGTCCACAAGTTCTGCCAGGCCCAGGCCGAGCATCTGCAGCTCAAGGGCTATGTGGCGCAGTTGGCGACGCTGAACCAGCAGTGGGGCGAGCTGACCCAGAAGATCGGCATGGCGGCGATGAGCAACCCCGACGAGGTCGGCGCCGCTTCGGTGGATTACCTGATGTTCTCCGGCTACGTCACCCTGGCCTACTTCTGGCTGCGCATGGCGGTGGTCGCCCAGCGCAGGCTCGACGCGGGCGAAGGCGAGGCGGCGTTCTACCAGGCCAAGCTGGCGACCTGCGCCTTCTACTTCAAGCGCCTGCTGCCGCGCACCGCCGCCCACCTGGCCGCGGCCGAGGCCGGCAGCGAGTGCATGATGAGCCTGGCGGCCGAGCACTTCGCGCTCTGACCCGCGGTTGCACCGAAGAAGACCCGCCGCCGGCGGGTCTTTGCCTATCAAGCGGACTAAGACTTTCCGTGAATCATCGGTCACAACACGACGCTACGTGTCTGAAATGTTGCTCGGGTAAACTCCCAGGCCTGCTGCAACCCCGCTGGCTTGTTCGAGGATTTTCCCATGGCTGACTACCAAGCCCCCCTGCGCGACATGCGCTTCGTGCTCAACGAAGTGTTCGAAGTATCCAAGCTGTGGGCCGAACTGCCGGCCCTGGCCGAGGTGGTGGACGAAGACACCGCCAACGCCATCCTCGAGGAAGCCGGCAAGGTCACTGCCGGGATCATCGCCCCGCTCAACCGCAGCGGCGACGAGGAAGGCTGCAGCTGGGACGACGGCGCGGTACGCACCCCGGCCGGCTTCCCGGCGGCCTACCGGGCCTACGCCGAGGGCGGCTGGGTCGGCGTCGGCGGCGACCCGCGCTTCGGCGGCATGGGCATGCCCAAGGTGATCTCGGCCCAGGTCGAGGAGATGGTCAACGCCGCCAACCTGTCGTTCGGCCTCTACCCGATGCTCACCGCCGGCGCCTGCCTGTCGCTCAACGCCCACGCCAGCGAGGAGCTGAAAGAGAAATATCTGCCGAACATGTACGAAGGCCGCTGGGCCGGTTCCATGTGCCTGACCGAGCCGCATGCCGGCACCGACCTGGGGATCATCCGCACCAAGGCCGAACCCCAGGCCGACGGCAGCTACAAGGTCAGCGGCACCAAGATCTTCATCACCGGCGGCGAGCACGACCTCACCGAGAACATCATCCACCTGGTGCTGGCCAAGCTGCCGGACGCCCCGGCGGGCCCGAAAGGCATCTCGCTGTTCCTGGTGCCGAAGTTCCTGGTCAACGCCGACGGCAGCCTCGGCGAGCGCAACGCCCTGTCCTGCGGCTCGATCGAGCACAAGATGGGCATCAAGGCCTCGGCCACCTGCGTGATGAACTTCGACGGCGCCACCGGCTGGATCGTCGATGCGCCGAACAAGGGCCTGGCGGCGATGTTCACCATGATGAACTACGAGCGCCTGGGCGTCGGCATCCAGGGCCTGGCCACCGGCGAGCGCTCCTACCAGAGTGCCGTCGACTACGCCCGCGAGCGCATCCAGAGCCGCGCGCCGACCGGCCCGCAGGCCAAGGACAAGGCCGCCGACCCGATCATCGTGCATCCCGACGTACGGCGCATGCTGCTGACCATGAAGGCGCTCAACGAAGGCGGCCGCGCCTTCTCCAGCTACGTGGCCATGCAGCTGGACACCGCCAAGTTCAGCGAAGACCCGGCCACGCGCAAGCGCGCCGAGGAGCTGGTGGCGCTGCTGACCCCGGTGGCCAAGGCCTTCCTCACCGACATGGGCCTGGAGACCACCATCCACGGCCAGCAGGTGTTCGGCGGCCACGGCTTCATCCGCGAGTGGGGCCAGGAGCAGCTGGTGCGCGACTGCCGGATCACCCAGATCTACGAAGGCACCAACGGCATCCAGGCCCTCGACCTGGTCGGGCGCAAGGTGATCGGCAGCGGCGGCGCCTTCTACCGGCACTTCGCCGAGGAGATCAAGGCCTTCACCGACTCGGCCGATGCGTCCCTGGCCGAGTTCGTCGGGCCGCTGAAAGCCGCCATCGCCAACCTCGAGCAGATGACCGCCGAGCTGCTGGAGCGGGCCAAGGCCAACCCGAATGAAATCGGCGCGGCCTCGGTCGAATACCTGCAGGTGTTCGGCTACACCGCCTACGCCTATATGTGGGCCTTGATGGCACGCGCCGCCCTGGGCAAGCAAGACCAGGATGACTTCTACGCCAGCAAGCTCGGCACCGCGCGCTTCTATTTCGCCCGCATCCTGCCGCGCATCCACTCGTTGACCGCCGCGGTCAAGGCCGGCAGCGAGAGCCTGTACCTGCTCGACGCCGCGCAGTTCTAAGCTCGACTCGGCAATGCAAAAGCCCCGGCCATGTGCCGGGGCTTTCGTTTGGCATGGCGCAGTTAGGTGTTGCATGAGGTGTTTGGGGGGGGGCGCCGGGCGCACCAGCGTGGGCCCGGGGCGCGGTGCACACCGTACTCAAGGCCGGCGCCTATGGCGGCATGCGGGAGGTTTGTGTGGGAGGGGCTTTAGCCGCGACAACAGCCGTTGACAGCTCGCCGCTGAAGCGCCTCCCACAGAGGAGCGTCGCTCGACTGCAGGCATGCGCAACACATAACGGATACATAGTCTTTCGTTTAGCATGGCGCATCACACAGGGAGGGCGGAGTCATGGCGCGGGTGCTGATTCTCGGCGGTTACGGCAATTTCGGCAAAAGGATCGCCGCGCGTCTGGGCAATAGCCATCCAGGCCTCCAGGTGATTGTCGCGGGACGAAACCTCGATCAGGCATCCCGCCTGTGCGCGCAACTGCAGCCGCTTGCGGCAGCCGGCACCACGTTTCATGGCGCGCGGTTGGACATCGACGCCGCGACGTTCGCCGGCGATCTCGCGGCGCTGGCCCCCGACATCGTGGTCCACACCAGCGGGCCGTTCCAAGGGCAGGATCACCGGGTGCCCAGGGCCTGCATCGAGGCCGGTGCACACTGCATCGACCTGGCCGACGACCGCCGTTATGTCTGCGACATCCGCGCCCTGCACGCGGAGGCGACGGCACGGGACGTCCTGCTGGTGAGCGGGGCCAGTTCGGTGCCCGGCCTGTCCTCGACGGTAATCGACCACTTCCGTGGGCAGTTCGCCGCGCGGGAATCCATCGTTTTCGCCATAGCCCCAGGCAACAAGGCGGAAGTAGGCGAGGCCACCCTGAAGGGCATCCTGTCTTACACCGGTCACCCCTTCGCGGTCCTGTATGAGGGGCGCTGGACTAAGCGCTACGGCTGGATGGATCCCCGGCGCATGGACTTCGGTGCGCCCGTCGGTCGTCGATGGCTGGCCAATATCGATATCCCCGATCTGGAACTCTTCCCCCTGCGCTATCCGGGGGTCCAGACGGTGCACTTCCAGGCCGGACTGGAACTCCCCGTGCTGCATCACTGCATGGTGGCCATGGCGGCCTTGGCCAAGTGGCGACTGGTGGATAACTGGGCCGGCTGGAGCCGGCGGATCCTCCGCGCTCGCCAGCCCTTCATGGCATTCGGCTCGGATATCGGCGGCATGCGGATCGAGCTATCGGGCCGTAGCCTCGAAGGCGAGCGAAGTAGCCTGAACTGGACCCTGTATGCGGAGCAGGGCGTAGGTCCCTACATCCCCACGCTGTCGGCGATCATCCTGGCCAACAAGCTGCTGCGCGGTGAACTCGCCGAGCGTGGTGCGCTGCCCTGCCTCGGGCTCTATAGCCTGGCCGAGTTCGATGCCGAGGCCGGCAGGCTGGGTATCTATCACCGGGTGACACGATGAGCCCCTACCTGATCCTCAAGTACCTGCATGTCCTGGGCGCCGCGACTTTGATCGGCACGGGCGCCGGGATCGCCTTCTTCATGCTGCTGGCCGCGCGCTCCGGCAACCGCCAGCTGATTGCCGGCACCGCCAGGCTGGTGGTCATCGCCGACTGGGTATTCACCGCGCCGGCGGTGGTGCTGCAGTTCGCCACCGGCATGCTGTTGATGGAGGTCAGCGGGTACAGCTACGGCTCGCCCTGGTTTGTCGCGGCGCTGGCGCTGTTCCTGTTCATCGGCTGTTGCTGGCTACCGGTGGTGGTGATCCAGTACCGGCTCAGGGCCCAGGCAGCCATGGCTGGGAGTGACGACTTGGGGGCTGACTTTCAGCGGCTGATGAGGGGCTGGATTGCCCTGGGCATTCCAGCCTTTGCGGCCATCCTGGCCTTGCTCTGGCTGATGATCGCCAAGCCGCTGGCGATGCTGTGAGCCATGGCTATCGGGCGCTGTGCGTTGGCTTTCCTCTGGGGCGTAACGGCGCTTGTCTCGGTCACGTCCGGCCGGCAGATTGGTTATGACATTCTGGCGGGTGCAGGGATCGCGGGCTCCTTGGCCCATCTTTGTGTCTACGGCGGCGCCGCTTTGGATTTGCTGCTGGGCGCCTGGATGCTGCTGGGCGTCGGCCAGCTGGCTTGCCTGCGCGCTCAAGCGGTGGTGGTTGTGCTCTATACGCTGTTGCTGTCGCTCATTGCGCCGGAATTCTGGATGCACCCCTTTGGGCCACTGACCAAGAACATTCCGCTGTTGGCCTTTATCCATACCCAGCATCAGCTAGTGAAAACCCGCAGTCTATCTACGACCTAGCGCCCGCGCCGCGCTGCGCAGCCGTCTGGCCGGCGGGGCGATGCCCGAGCCCCTACGACCCCTGCGCGCCTTGCAGGTGGCTTCATCCGCCTCCGGCGGGTTATGGTCAGCGGCCAACGGAGTGACAACTCATGCACGGCACCCTCGCACGTATCTTCGGTTACCAGCAGTTGCGCCCCGGTCAGGAGGCGGCGATCGGTGCCGTGCTGGCCGGGCGTTCGGCGGCGGCGATCTTTCCCACCGGCTCGGGCAAGTCGCTGTGCTACCAACTGCCGGCGCTGCACCTGCCGCACCTGACCCTGGTGGTATCGCCGCTGTTGGCGCTGATGCAGGACCAGCTGGCCTTCCTCCATGCCCGCGGCATCAGCGCGGCCAGCATCGACTCGGCGCAGAGCCGCGAGCAGGTTGCCGCGGTGATGGCCAGGGCCAAGGCCGGCGAGCTGAAGATCCTGATGATCTCGGTCGAGCGCCTGAAGAACGAGCGCTTCCGCCACTTCATCGGCCAGGTGCCGATCTCCCTCTTGGTGATCGACGAGGCCCACTGCATCTCCGAGTGGGGCCACAACTTCCGTCCCGACTACCTCAAGCTGCCCGACTACCAGCGCCAGTTCGGCATCCCCCAGGTGCTGCTGCTCACCGCCACCGCGACGCCGCCGGTGATCGCCGACATGCAGGCCAAGTTCGCCATCGCCGCCGGCGACGTGGTCACCACCGGCTTCTACCGGGCCAACCTCAACCTGCTGGTCGAGCCGGTCGCAGGCCGAGACAAGCAGCGCCGCCTGGTCGAATGGCTGGGGGCCAAGGCCGGCCAGCCGAGCATCGTCTACGTCACCCAGCAGAAGACCGCCGAGCAGGTCGCCGAGCACCTGGCCCGATGCGGCATTCCCGCCAGCGCCTACCACGCCGGCATGGCCCATGAGCAGCGTGAGGCGATCCAGCGCCAGTTCATGGCCGGGCAACTCAATTGCATCGTCGCCACCATCGCCTTCGGCATGGGCATCGACAAGGCGGACATCCGCAACGTGGTGCACTTCGACCTGCCCAAGTCGATCGAGAACTACAGCCAGGAGATCGGCCGCGCCGGGCGTGACGGCCAGCCGTCTGACTGCCTGGTGCTGGCCAACCGCGACAGCCTCAATGTGCTGGAGAACTTCGTCTACGGCGACACGCCGGAATTGGACGGCATCCGCTGCGTGCTCGACGAGCTGCTGGCCAGTGCCCAGGATGGCCAGTGGGAGCTGCTGCTCAATGCCTTGAGCGAGCAGAGCAATATCCGCCAACTGCCGCTGAAGACCCTGCTGGTGCAGTTGGAACTGCGCGGCATCATCGCCCCGCGCTACGCCTACTTCGCCGAGTACCGCTTCAAGTACCTGCTCGAACCCGAGGCGCTGCTGGCCAGGTTCGACGGCGAGCGGCGCCAGTTCGTCGCGGCGCTGGTCGCCACCGCGCAGCGCGCACGCACCTGGTGCACGGTGGATTTCGCCGCGCTCTACCAGCAGCACCAGGCCGAGCGCGGGCGGGTGGTCAAGGCGCTGGACTACTTCCAGGAGAAGGGCTGGATCGAACTGGAAAGCAAGCAGATGACCGAGGTCTACGCGCTGCTCGATCCGAGCTTCGACCCGGACGCGTTGAGCGCCGAGTTGCACGGCTACTTCCAGCAGCAGGAACGCAGCGAGATCGCCCGCATCCACGCCATGCTCGCGCTGTTCGAGAGCCCGCAGTGCCTGAGCCAGCGCCTGGCCGCCTACTTCGGCGACCAGCACGCGCCACAGCGCTGCGGGCATTGCTCGGTATGCCACGGCCAGGTCGCCCGCCTGCCGCCGGCGCCGCCGCTGCCGGAGCTGGCCGAACGGGACCGGCAGGGCCTGTGTGGCGCCTTCAGCCAGCGCCACCAGGAACTCAAGGGCAGCAGCCCCAGCGCCGAATGCCTGACCCGCTTCCTCTGCGGCATCAGCGCGCCGCTGTTCGGCAAACTCAAGGCGCGCGGCATCGCCGGCTTTGCCGCGCTGGACAGCTACCCTTATGCCGAGGTGCGCGCCTGGGTCGAATCCGGTCGGGTCTGAAGCCGGCAGCCTCCCGGCGCAAAACCGCAGCGAAGCCGAATGGCAGGTCCCCATGAAAAAGATCATCGCCGTACTGCTGCTGGCCGCCTTGGCCTATGCGCTGGTGCAGGCGCGAGGGCTCTCCATCCCCGGCTTCAGCGCCAGCCCGCCCGCTACCAGCGACTCGAGCGCGGTGCTGGCGCAGGCCTATGTCAACCGGCAAAGCGATATCCAGGTCGAGGGCGTGGGGATCGTAGTCAAGGTACTGGCCGACGACCGTGATGGCTCGCGGCACCAGCGCTTCATCCTCAGGCTCGCCAACGGGCAGACCCTGCTGGTCGCCCATAACATCGACCTGGCGCCGCGCATCCATGAGCTGAAGGCGGGCGATGACCTGGGTTTCTACGGCGAATATGAGTGGAATGCGCAAGGCGGGGTCATCCACTGGACGCACCACGACCCTGGCGGGCGCCATGTCGCCGGCTGGCTGAAGCATGGCGGGCGCATTTATCAGTAGGGGCTGGATGATAAGAGCCGAGGCGGCGCTGGTGAGGGTCAGCAGCCGTCTCGGCGTACGCTCTGTGGGAGCGTCTGATCGGTATTGCGTGCCGCCTGGACGAGTGCCAGGGTGCGGCGTAGGGTCGCCCCGCGGGGCAATTCGAACGAATCTTCGTTAGCGCACTGGCTATCCTGACCCAGGGTCAGGCTCTGCTGTTCGACTGCTTTCGCGGTGTGCGATCTGCCCATACGCGGGCTTCGGCGTTGCGCGCTATGCGCGCTGTTGCAGTTCTACCCCTCGTTGGCCGGCAGCCACGGCCTGGCTCTGCGACTCCATGGTTACACGTGCATCCTGGGCTTCGGTGCCGGCGCCAAGGTGCAGGGTCACGCGGGTGCTGAGTGGGCGACAAATGCTACTGCGGATCGTCATCGGATCAGGCCCTCCCTGTTGCTGTCCTAACTTTCAAGGTAGCCCCAATTGCCGCGAGGAGTTAGTGCGAATGGCGATAAGGCCGCAGTCGCCAGAAGCTAGCGCATATAAAGGTTGGCAAGCCCTGCGCCACGCTCGGCGTGCAGGTCGCGTCGCGCAGGCTGTGCTGCGCCAGGCCACCACGCCGCGCGCTTCCAGACACATGAGCGTCGACTACAGACAACCGCGCGAGGCCCAAGGGCACTAGGTTAGGCCGGTGTTCTTTCAGCCGGAAAACTTGGAGCAGACATGTCTAACCCGATCACCGTTCTACGCGATACCGCCCCCGTGCCGATGCTCGACGCCTGCAAGTGGGAGCGCATCGCCGGCGACCCGCATACCGTCAACCTCAACGCCTACACCTCGGAAGACGGCAAGAAGATCATGGGCACCTGGATCTGCACCCCCGGCAAATGGCGGGTCGCCTACGAGAAATGGGAGTACTGCCACTTCCAGGAAGGCTACTGCATCATCACCCCGGATGGCCTGGAGCCGATCCACCTGAAGGCCGGCGACATCTTCATCGTCGAGCCCGGCATGCGCGGCACCTGGGAGGTGGTCGAGACCGTGCGCAAATACTTCGTGTTTGCCTGAGAGTGTCGGCCCCGTAGCAAGCCAGGCGAGCGGGGCCGTACTAATCGCGGCCCAGGTGTAGGAGCCGAGCATTGGTGGATCGCCAGCAAGGACTAGGCATCCCCCCGGCTCCTACAAACCTAGTGCGCTGTGCGGTTAATCGGCTTATCCATGCCCCAGAGTTGGCCGACGTTCTGTAGGAGGCGCGCCCCGCGGCGAATGCAGACCGCAGGGCTGCACTTCATGGGCAGGGCACAAGCGCAAAGGCTTCGCCCCGAGGTCACGGAACGCCGCCCGGACCCTCCCACAGATAAGGCTCAAGCCTGCGAACAGGCGTTAACCAGCTAACCGCACAGGCGCAGCAGACGCTTCCTCATCCGCCAGGCGCTGCAGGTACAGGGCGAAATCCGGGTCTTCGCCGCGCAGCAGTTCCGGCAACCGCTCGCGGAAGTCCTCGCGCCGGCTCCACTCGCGCATGTAGTCCTCCCAGGAGTGCCAGCGGCGCTGTTTCTTCTCGTCCATCCCCGTTTCGTAGACCAGCAGGTAGGCGCGCTCGAACAGCGAGATGAGCATGTCGAAGATCAGCAACATGCGTTCGCGCTGTTCGTCGGTCAAGCCGGGGGTCGCGGGCTGGCTGCGGAGTTTCAGGTCCGGGTTGGCCAGCACCACCTCGAGGAAGTCGATATAGGCATCGGAGATCTGCTGCCAGGTGGCCTCTTCTTCATTGGCGCGCTCCTTGCGCTGCTCGAAGAGGAACACCCCGATCGCGAACGGCAAGGCCACCACGGTGACGATGTAGGACAGCAGTTCCCAGGTTTCCAGTGTCATAGCGTTCCCACCGCACAAAGGCCATAAGAGCAAGCAAAGACCAGGGGCGGCATAGCGTCCAAGGGCCGCGCCTCGATGCATCCCGCGGGCGCCCCACTGAAGGGCGCATCGGCTGTTCGGCGGCGCGAAGCGCCGCCGCAAAGACGCGAGCCGTCCGCGCCACGAAGCCTCGGCAAGCGCCGCTTGGTTATAAGCGACCAGTGGAAAACCAGCGGCGAAATGAATAACTAAGCTTCAATTGCTGGCGAATTGATCGCACAGCGTTGATTTGTCGTCCATGCAGCAGTACTTCTCGAACAGCATCGCGTTCATGCGGGTGGTCTTCAGGTAAAGCGGTGGCTCAAGGGGGACAAGGAACGTTGTGCAGCAGCGTGTCGTGTGCAACCTGAAAGTGGATGCCTTCGACGAATTGATGGACGGCCCAAGCGGCAGTTCAGGCAATTTGACGGGTAGAGGTTCGCATCATGTTCACACGGCGTACATTCCTGAAATACACCGGCGGCACTGTCCTCACGCTGTTCGCTATCAACCGCTTCGGCGTGCCGGTGGCGATCGCGCAGATTCCCGGCGGTTCCCTCGATCCCGGCCTGGTGCCCAAGTTCCAGACGCCTCTGCTGATTCCGCCGGTGATGCCCAAGGCGGCGCGGTTCACCCAGTTGGGCGGCAAGCGGGTCGACTATTACGAGATCGCCCTCAGGCAGCTCAGCCAGCAGATACTCCCCGCGGGCCTGCCCGCCACCACCGTCTGGGGTTATGGCGCCGTGTCGAACGGCAGCAGGCGCGGCCTGCTGCTGCACAACGCGCCTTCGCTGACCATCGAGGCCACTTGGAACACCCCGGTGCGGGTGAAGTGGATCAATGAGCTCAAGGACGACGCCGGCAACTTCCTGCCCCACCTGCTGCCCGTCGACCCGACCCTGCACTGGGCCAACCCGCCCGGCGGCAGCGACGGGCGCGACGAGCGGCCGACCTTCAGCAGCACGCCCGCGCCCTATAGCGGGCCGGTGCCCATGGTCACCCACGTGCACGGCGCGGTTGGCGTCGGCGACGAGAGCGACGGCTACGCCGAGGCTTGGTACCTGCCCGACGCCAGCGACATCCCGGCGGAGTTCGCCCGCGAAGGCAGCTGGTACGAATTCTTCGCCGGCAAGGCGGCGGCGAAGTTCGGCGAGACCTGGGGGCCGGGCTTCGCCACCTTCCAGTACCCGAACCTCAACCGCGCCTCGACCCTCTGGTACCACGACCACACCCTGGGCATGACCCGGCTGAACGTGTATGCCGGGCCGGCCGGGTTCTACCTCGTGCGTGGCGGCCCGGCCGGCGACGCCACGCTGCTCGACACGCGCTCCGGCGGGCTGGCGCTGCTGCCGGGACCGGCGCCCAAGGCGAACGACAAGTTCCCGCCGAACAAGACCTACTACGAGATCCCCCTGGCGATCCAGGATCGTTCCTTCAACGCCGACGGCTCACTGTTCTACCCGGATTCCCGCGCCTTCTTCGACGAGATCGCCGGGCCCTTCATTCCGGATAGCGACCTCTCGCCGCTGTGGAACCCCGAGTTCTTCGGCAACATGCTGATGGTCAACGGCAATACCTGGCCCTTCCACAGCGTCGAGCAGGTGCGCTACCGCCTGCGCCTGCTCAACGGCTGCCAGTCGCGCTTCCTGATCCTCGACTTCAACGCCATCCCCGGGGTGGAGGTCTGGCAGATCGGCAACGAGGGCGGCTTCCTCGCCGCGCCGGTGAACCTCACGGCCGACCACGGCAACCGCCTGCTGATGGGCCTGGCCGAGCGGGCCGACCTGATCGTCGATTTCAGCCAGGTGCCGCCGGGCAACTATGTGCTGGCCAATGTCGGCCCGGACGAGCCATTCAGCGGCGGCGAGCCGGATGGCGACTTCGATATCGCCGACCCGGACAGCACCGGCCAGGTCATGCAGTTGCGCGTGGTGCCGGCGCTGGCGGCCGATCCGAGCACGCCACCGCAGTTCCTGCAGTTGCCGGCGATCACGCCGCTGCCAGAGGCAAGCGTCACCCGCCCACTGGTGCTGCTCGAGGAGATGTCGGCGTTCTTCGACGACGCGCCGGCCGAGGCGTTGCTCGGCACCCTGGCGGGCGATCCGGCCGAGGCCCCGGCCGCCTGGAACAAGCGCCTGTGGATGGAGCCGGTCAGCGAGAACCCGGCCCTCGGCGCGACCGAGGTCTGGGAGCTGTACAACGCCACCGGCGACGCCCACCCGATGCACATCCACGAGGTCGCGTTCGAAGTCATCGATCGGCAGGACATCCTCGTCGACGAGCAGGCCGAGACGGTCCAGCTCGCCCCCGGCTCGCTGCCGACCCCGGCCGAGCCCTGGGAGACCGGCTTCAAGGACACCGTCATCGCCTATCCCGGCCAGGTCACCCGCCTGCGGGCACAGTTCAACACGCCGGGCCAGTTCGTCTGGCACTGCCACATCGTCGAACACGAGGACAACGAGATGATGCGCCCCTACCGCATCGGCCCGCTGCAGCCGGGGCAACCGGATTGACCGGGGCACGCGACGATCGGCGGTTTTTTCGGCGATCGCCGCCTTTCCCGGCGGCGCGTGCCTGGCTATGCTCTGTGATGCATTTCACGCAAGGATGCGAGCGTGGCCCCTGCCGCCCGGTGCATCAGCCAATGGAAGAAAGGACTCGACCATGCAAGAGCAAAAGCAAGAGCAGCGCTACCTTCCGGCGCTTCGTGCGCACATCGACCACTTACTCGGCAAAGGCTGGAAAATCATCGGCCGCAATCCGCTGCAGTTGCGCAACGGAACTCGGACCTACCTGGTGATGCACGGCATGCTGATCGGCGAAGGCCTGCACTGATCCGCTCGCGCCCTGCTCCGCGAAGGGCGGCAGCCTGAGCAGCCGAGCAGCCGCGGGTGTTCGATGAACCACTTGCCCCCTCGATAGGCAATCGGCAACACCTCCCTGGAACTGGCGTAGGGCCCCGGATTCTGCTGGGCGATCTGCAACGAGGCGGCGTCGACCGCGGCGATGATCGCCACGTGTCCATAGCGGTTGAACAGCCAGGGCTCGAACACCAGCAGATCGTCCGCCTGCGGCTGGGTGGCACTACCGTTGCCGAACTGCAGCAACCCCCGCCTGGCGTTCCAGGCGCCGTCCACCAGCGCCGGATCGAAGAAGTCCTTGGCATGCCCGTAGCTGTCCGGCACGCGGTGAGCGAAGCGCTGGAAATAGTAGCGTTTGACGAACTCCACGCACTGGTAGCGCAGGCCCAGGTTGTAACCGTCCGCCGACAGGTTGCGCCCCTGGGTGCTATCGACCCCGCCATTGAAGTAGATGGCGACGCCGTTCAGCTCATCGAGCTGATCGCCGACCTCATGCTCATCGTTCGGGTTGATCCGCGTGGCGGCGGCGTGCAGTGCCAGCATCAGCAACGCAATGAGCAGCGCCCAGCAAGCCACCCGCAGCAGTCGACGTCTATCCATGGTCGTGCTCTCTATCGTCCGATGAAATTGCAACAGCGCCGAGCCTGCCGCCGAAATGTTCGTGGGCCAGGAGTCTGACCGGTCAATTCGTTAAACCACTGCCTGCAACCTTGTGGGCGGGCAGCGCCCGCTCGCGAAAACGCTCCCGGCGTTCTTCCTACCTCCCCCGTCCATGGGGTTGCCGGCGGGCTTGCGGCATTTCCCGTATCCATGTGGGAGGCGCGCCCCGCGGCGAATGCAGCCCGCAGGGCTGCCAGGTTGCTGCGTCACTATGCAGGACAAAGGCTTCGCCCCGAGGTCGCGGAACGCCGCCCGGACCCTCCCACAGATAAGGCTCAAGCCGGCGAATTCGAGTCAACCAACTAACCGTACAGCGCACTAGTGTGGCGACAACCAGGAAATGTCGGTTCAACACCAGGCTTGTGTGGGGGGGGCCGGGCGGCGCTCCGCTTTAGCCGCGATTGACCTTGAAGGCGCTGGAAGCATCGCGGCTGAAGCCCCTCTCACGGACTGCGAAAAATGACTCGTATCGCGACACTAGGACGTTAGTTGTAGGCCGGGGGGGCGTCACGGCTGGCGGCGAAGGGCTGCCGGGCCGCCGCGAGCGGACCGCAGACCGAGGCGCAATGCCCGCTTTCACCCCGGGCCCGGTATCGCCATGCCTCGCCAGTCAAGTGGTGCGCCGTGCCGTTTTATGCAACCGGTGTTTGCAGCGGTGGTGGGGCGGCTGTCATGTTTTCTTCAAGCGCTTTTCGCCATATTAGCGCCCGACCCAGGCTGCCTAGGAGGCGGCCGAGGCGCCGAAACCAATAATATGTTCAGGAGGAACAGTGGTGTCTCATCACCCCAGTATTTCGTCGCGCGCACTCTGGATCACCGGCTGGTTGGCGCTATTGCTGTCGCTGCACGCTCCCGCTGGCCAAGTCGGCACGCCGATTTCGGACAACGCGGCGGACAGTCTGACGATGAGCGATCTGCGCACCGGCGCGGCGCCCAACTTCGCTCCTGCCGCGCCGCTCAACTACCTGCACGAGCCGCTGCCCCAGGCGCCGGTCATCCGCTCGAACCCGCAGACCCGCGAACTGCGGGTCGAGCTGACCGCCGCCTATGCCCAGCACAGCTTTACCACCTTGCGCGACGGCCAGTCCGTCACCGAACAACTCTATCTGCGCAGCTACAACGGCGCACTGGTCGGGCCGACCCTGGTGGCCCGTCCCGGCGATACGCTGAGGGTCCGTCTGGTCAACGATCTGCCGCCGGATGCCCATGTGCCCCACTGCGACGAGCAGGGCGAGTGCAATCACAACTTCCCGCACCACTTCAACCTCACCAACCTGCACACCCACGGGCTGCATGTGGATCCGAACGGCAACAGCGACAACGTCTTCGTGCGTCTCGCGCATGGCGAGGCGTTCGATTACCAGATCAAGATTCCCGCCGATCATCCTGCCGGGACCTTCTGGTATCACGCCCATCTGCACGGCGCCAGTTCGGTACAGGTGGGCAGCGGCATGGCCGGCGCCCTGATCGTCGAGGGCGACTACGACCGCACGCCGCGCCTGCGCAACGCGGACCGCCGCATCGTGCTGCTGCAGGAGATCGCCTTCGATCGGGACGGGCGCATCGAAAACAACGACACCTACGCCCCCACCGCCTGGACCGATCAGGCCGCCGCGCGCGGCTGGCACATCGCGCTCAACGGCAAGGTGATGCCGGAAATCCGCCTGCAACCGGGCGAGGTCGAACTCTGGCGGATGGTGCATGCCGGCGTGCGCAAACTGCTCAACCTGCGCCTGGTGCCGGCCTGCGCCGACGGGCCGGCGGTGCCGCTGATCCAGTTGGCGGCCGATGGCATCCCCTTCGCCAGCAAGCGCCTGGCCGCCGACCGCGGGGTGTTTCTCGCCCCCGGCTACCGCAGCGACGTCGCCGTGCGGGCGGTTCGGCCTGGGCTGTATTACCTGCTCGACACCGAGAGCCCGACGGCTGCCGCCACGCTGCCGGCCAGCTACTGCGACCGGCAGCGCGGCAACGCGCCGCTGCTGCTCGATGAGCAGGCCCAGAACATTCTGGCGCGGGTGGTGGTCGGCGGCGCGCCGCGGCTGATGGGCTATCCGCGCAACGCCCAACTGGCCCGGCTCAACCGGCCGCAACCGATCGCCGATAGCGAGCTGGCGGCGCAACCGCAGTACCTGAGCTTCGATATCGACATCAGTCGCGATCCCTGGGTCGGCCTGATCAACGGCAAGCCCTACGACCCCGAGCAGCCGCGCCTGCTCAAGCTGGGTGAGGCGCAGACCTGGTACATCTCCTCGGTGTTCTCGCACCACCCCTTCCATATCCACGTCAATCCGTTCGAGGTGATCGAGCGCGACGCCAGCGGCAACATCGTCGATCGCTACTGGAAGGACACGATCAACACGCCGCAGATCGACCCGAACGACGAAGCCGCCAGCACCATCGAGGCGCGCATGCGCTACAGCGACTTCGCCGGGGCCTTCGTCAGCCATTGCCACATCCTCGATCACGAGGATCACGGAATGATGGAGAAGGTCGTCATCCAGCCCTGATTCCCGCCCCCCCCACCAACCGTGCCACAGCCTGGGCCGCCCCGGCGGCTCAGGCCCTGTTCACCCTCAAGGAGGACTCATGTCCATGGATCTCGCCGTTGCCCCCCAAGCCAAAGACTTGGCGATGCTCTGCAAGGAAGACATCACCCAGCATGAAATCGCCGCGCTGAAGACCCGCTTCAACCTGGCCGATGCCCACACCCACCAGAGCCAGAGCCGCAGCCAGCGGCGCATCGTCGAGAGCCTGCCGAGCCTCTGGTACCGCGCCGAAAACCAGACCCAGCACCAGAGCGAGCAGGAGTTCATCGAAACCTTCTACCGCTTCCACGGCCAGCATCGGGCCCTGAAGCGCAAGGACGAGATCTATCTGGTGTACGCGGCCTCGATCGGCATGCACATCACCGCCACCTACCTGAAGAAACACAACATGCGGGTCGGGCTGATCGAGCCCTGCTTCGACAACCTGCACGACCTGATGAAACACATGCAGGTGCCCATGTCGCCGCTCGGCGAGTTGCTGTTTCGCGACCACTCGGCGATCTACGGCAACCTGGTGGAGCACGCCATCGACCTGGATGCGCTGGTGCTGGTGGACCCCAACAACCCTACCGGTTTCAGCCTGTTCTCCCCGGGCCCGGAAGCCTTCCTGGAGGTCGTGCGCTTCTGCGTCGACTACGACAAGCTGCTGGTCCTGGACCTCTGCTTCGCCGCCTTCATCCTCACCTCGGGCCAGCCGCGCTGCGATGTCTATGCCATCCTGGAAGACGCCGGGGTGCGCTACATCGCCATGGAGGACACCGGCAAGACCTGGCCGCTGCAGGATGCCAAGTGCGCCACCATCATGGCCAGCCGCGACCTCAACGAGGACATCTACAACATCGTCACCAGCGTGCTGCTGAATGTCTCGCCGTTCATCCTCAACCTGATCACCCGCTACGTGGAAGACAGCGGCGCCGACGATTTCGCCTCGGTCCGCCAGGTGCTGGAAACCAATCGCCGCTGCGCCCGGCAGTACCTGGATGTGCCGTTGCTCGGCTACTGCGAGCCCATGGTGGAAACCAGCGTGGCCTGGTTCCAGATCAAGGACCCGGCCCTGACTGCCGATGCGCTGCAGGACTACCTGCTGCAACGCAACATCTACGTGCTGCCCGGCAAATACTTCTACTGGCACCACCCGCAACAAGGCCAGCACTACATCCGCATCGCCCTGGCGCGCAACCCGGAGATGTTCGCCGAGGCCATGCAGGCCATGCGCGCGGCCCTGGAGAACTTCCATGGCTGAGGTCGTGCCCTTCATCGATGCCAGCGTGTTCCTCGGCATGCACCACGCGAACGACTTGATCCGGCGGCGCTCGCTGGCGTTCTTTCGCAGCCATTTCGAGCGGCGCGCGCGGATGAACTTCGAACAGGTCGGCATCTGCGACGCGATCATCTGGCGCCAGCCGCGGCGGGTGCAGGACGTCTATTACCCGTTCATGGACCTGCTGCACAGCGACATGCAGATCCTCCGCGAAGGCTATGCGTTCGCCGAACTGGAGCTGGCGCGCAACCATCGCCAGCTCCAGGAACTGCGTCCGGAGCAGGCGTTGCTGGCGGCCCAGGTGCTGCTGAGCGCCGCCGGCACGCTGTTCACCCACGACCCGGCGCTGCTGGCGTTGCCCTGCCTGGCCTCGTGCCTGGGCGACTTCGACAGCCTGGCCGCGCAGGGGGCGTTCCCCGGCGAACTGCAGGACCTCTACCAGGCTTCGCGGGCATTCATTCTCACCGATAAGGATTGGCAGCATGTCGAGACACGGCACCTTTGTTCCCTTGATCACACCGCTTGACCAGCACGGCGCGGTTTGCCGGCAGAGCGTGGCCCAGCTGCTCGCCCATTCGCGGCATACCGCCAGCGGCTACATCCCCTGCCTGACCTCGGGGGAGGGCTGGCGCCTGAGCGCCGAGCAATGGCAGGACATGCTGCGCTTCACCCTGGCGGAGGCCGGCGAGCGCAGCGTGATCGTCGGCATCGAGCGGCCGACCACCGCCGAGGTGCTGGACTACGCCAGGCAGGCCGAGCAGCTGGGCGCCAGCGCCATCATGCTGACCTCGCCGTTCGGCGCCGAGGTCGGCCAGGCGGCCATCCTCGAGCATTACCGCCGTCTGCACGACAGCACCGAGCTGGCCATCTACATCTACAACGAGTCGGCGCTGTCGGGCAACGAGACGGCCTTCGCAACCCTCCTGCAGATCGCCGAACTGCCACGGGTGGTGGGCATCAAGGACTCGTCCGAGCACGAGCTCAGCCCGGCGCAGATCGACGCCCTGCAAGCCCGGGGCCTGGCCTACTACATCGGTTGGGAGCATCGCCTGGCGGGCGGGATGCCGGCCGATGGCAACGTGGTCGCCCTGGCCAACCTGGAACCGATGCTGTGCCGGGTCGCCATGGACGTCGCGACGCCGGCCCTGCAGGCGGAAATCCGGCGTCTCAGCGAGGCCTACCAGCTGTTCAGCGAGGACTGGTATCGCTACGTCAAGCAAGCACTCAAGGCGCGCGGCGTGATCGGCTCCGATCGCACCGTGGCCGCCTGAGCGGGAGGCGCAGGAGATGCCCGAGCAAAAGCAGCTGTATCTCTACAACCGCGCGCAGCTACATGAGCCGGGGGGCGGCGACCCCGCCCTGCTGGCGTTCGAGCGGCAATGGATCGCCGGGCAGCTGGCCGAGATCCCGCCCGCCGATTGCCCCGGCGACCTGGCCGGCCTGCAGCAACGCCTCGCCCGGCTGATCGCGGAGGAACAGCGCGAGCTGCCAGAGAGCGCCGGCTATGTTGGCGAACGCATGACGCTGGACGAGTTCCGCATCCTGGTGCAGGAGTTCGCGGTGGATGGCCTGACCGAAGCGCAGGTCTTCTACTACATCCTCCCGCGCCTGACCCTGGAGGCGCAGATGCCCATGCTGCGCATCATGATCGACGAGTTCGGCTCCGGTAATCTCAAGCGCGCCCATACCAGCCTGTACCTCGAGCTGTTGCGCGAGCTGGAGATGCCGACCGAGCTGGCCTTCTACAGCGAGCGCCTGGAGCCGGAGAGCTTCGCCTTCGTCAATCTGTTCTTCTGGCTGACCCTGCGCGCGGACGATCCGTCCTATTTCGCCGGCGCCATCACCTACCTGGAGACGGCCATCCCGGTCTTCTTCGAGTGCTATGTGCAGGCCTGCCGGCGCCTGGGCATCGAGGCCCACGCCTACTACAGCGAGCATCAGCATATCGACGCCTTCCATGCCATCGAGGGCCAGCGTCTGCTGCGGGCGATGCAGGCCACGGACAGCCTCTGTCCGCGCAAGGCCTGGCTCGGCGCCAGGCTGGCCAGCGCCATCACCGCAGCGGCCTTCGAGGGCGCGGTCGGCAAGGCCCGGCGGCTCTCCAGGCAAGGCGAGGCCGCGAACCCGCGCGCAACAGGAACGCCCGGCGGCCATCTGCGACCAGCAGGGCAGCTACCCGCTGACAACCACGGAGCGGCCTGCCGATGAGCCTGGACGAGCAGCGGGAACAAGGGGTGTTCCACCTGAGCATCGACGGTGAGGAATACCGGGTGCCGCAGTACTGCCCGCATCGGGCCGGGCGACTGGACCATGGCGAGATCAATCGGCAACGCCGGACCATCGCCTGCCCGCTGCATCACTCGGTGTTCAGCCTGGAAACCGGAGAGCAGCTGAGCGGCCCACCCTGCGGGCGCCTGGCGGTGGCGAAGTGCGCGGCGATCGATTAATGCCTTACGCGATGGTCTCCGCCGCTCCGCAGCCTTGTAGGAGGCCCGACCTCGGGGCGAAGCCTTCGTCCTGCACTGCGACACTACGACCGGGCAGCCCTGCGGGCTGCATTCGCCGCGGGGCGCGCTTCCCACAAGGATCTGGGAAATCCGCAAGCCCGCCGGCGACCCCAGGGACGGGGAAGCTAGGAAAATCGCCGGGGGCGTTTTCGGGAGCGGGCCTGGCCTCCAAGGTTGCCGACAGGCTCGAGTCATTGAGTCATGGAGTCAACCGATCGACCCACCAGGACGGCTTATCCGCCGGCCCAGCAAGCCGCGACTTTCTTGCAAGGTTCGCTTGCAGGTTTTGCCAATCCCCGGGCTCGGAGCCCGGCCATAGACTGACGGTCAACGCAGAGGGCATTTACCCAAGGGGCGGGGTCGTAGAGCACTGGTGGGAGGGGCTTTAGCCGCGACTGCCGCGTTGCCGGCGCGCCTCATCGCGGGCAAGCCCGCTCCCACAAGAGCGCGCCTGTCCCTGCAAACCGTTATTGAGACATAGCCATTTGTAAACACCCTATCAGCCAACAAGGAGATTCGACATGGACCCGAAGACCAACACCGACAGCTACCACGACTATGGCGCGCTGCTGCTGCGCGTATCCCTGGGCGTAGTGCTGATCGCCCACAGCCTCTATCTGAAACTGATGGTGTTCACCCTGGCCGGCACTGCCCAGTTCTTCGCCTCCATCGGCCTGCCGGGTTGGCTCGCCTATCTGGTGTTCGGCATGGAAGTCGTCGGCGGCGCGCTGCTGATTCTGGGGTATCAGACCCGCATCGTGGCCCTGGCCCTGCTGCCCATCCTGCTCGGCGCCACCTGGGCGCACTGGGGCAATGGCTGGCTGTTCACCTCCACCAACGGTGGCTGGGAATACCCGCTGTTCCTCGCGGCGATGTCCGCCGTGGTGGCCCTGATCGGCGCCGGCGCCTACGTCGTCGTGCCGGGGCAGAAGCACAGTGCGGGCGCTTACTCCGCCAACGCCCGCTGACTCTTTCATCCCCCCTTGATCCCGGCGGCCCCTGGCTCCCGGGATTTTTTTAGGTGTATGTCGAGCATGACCACTTATAGCGCCGAACAAGTGTGGCCGCCTTTCTCCGAATCCCTGCTGGATTGGGACGAGGCTTTCCATGACCTGATGCTCAACGACCGGCTGCGGATGACGGCCTATCGCCAGGCGATTTTCGAAGCCGTCAAACCCGGCGACCTGGTGCTGGACCTGGGCACCGGCACCGGCATTCTCAGCCTCTGGGCGCTGCAGGCCGGGGCCGCGCGGGTGTACGGCATCGACCTCAGCGCGCCGATTCTGCAGCAGGCGGTGGTCCGCATGCAGCGCGCGGGTTTCGCCGAGCGCTTCGAGCCGATCAACCGCCTCTCCTACCAGGTGGAGCTGCCGCAGCGGGTGGATGTGCTGATCTCCGAGATCATCGGCAACATGGCCGACAATGAGGACTTCCAGCCCATCCTGGAGGACGCCATCCAGCGCTTCCTGAAGCCAGGCGGTATTGCCCTGCCGCGCTCGACCAGTGCCTACTTGGTGCCGGTAGCGGCACCCACCGCCCACCGGAACCTGCGCGCCGGCCATATCGCCAGCCTGACGCCGCATTATCGGATTGCCGAGTTGTACCGGCACAAGGGCATCGATTCGCCGTTCAACCTGTACTACGACTGCATCCTGCCGCGCAGTCTCTACTTGAGTGCTCCGCAGCTGGTGCAGCGCTACGAGGGGGCCTGGGACCAACCGGCCAGCTACGAACTGGAGCTCTGCTACAGCCTCGAGCGCGAGGAGGTGCTGACCGGCTTCAAGGCCTATTTCATCGCCGAGCTGACCGGCTCGGTCACGCTGGATATCTCCGGCGACGACATCGCCAACGGCGAAACCTCGGATAGCTGGAAGCATGCCTACTTGCCGATCGAGCAGCCCATCGAAGTGCGGCGCGGCGATCGCTTGATGCTGCGCTTCTCGCGTCGCTATCCGCGCGAAGGGGCGAGCTTCCGCCAGGTCTATCGCTGGCAGGGGCAGGTGGAGCGCGCGGGCGAGGTGGTCGGGCGCTTCGACCAGTGCATGGAGGAAGCGGCGTTGCGCAATTAGTCTGCTGTTCGTAGGAGCGGGGGGGACGCCTAGTTCCATGCCCGCGAACGGCAACGCAAAAGCTTCGCGGGCATGGCCCGCTCCTACAACGGCACACTAGCGCTTGCGCACAAGCCCGGCTTGGACTGAGCGGGCAATGGCTCAGGCCGTCGCCGCCGTCATATCGGTCAAGGCCATCCGCCGGCTGAGGATGCTGCCGCGGTGCAGCAGGAAATCCTTCAGCAACTGCGGGTAGTCCGGGCTGACCGCCGCCTTGACCGAGGGCCGCTCGGCCAGCTGGGCACGCCAGCGTTGCAGGTGCGGGCAGTGCTCGAACACGTCCAGTGGCAGGTAGCGGTCCAGGGTGTCGAAGTAACGGAACACCGGGCCGTAGGTCGCATCGACGATGCTGAACCTTGCCCCGGCGAAGAACGGCCCGCGCACTTCGTTCTCCAGGCGGCGCATCTTGTCGCGGATCACCTTCAGGCTGTCGAGGAAGGCGGCATCCAGCGGTGCGTTGTAGAGCTTGGCGATATCGTTGAGCAGTTGCGAGCCGAACTCGATCCAGGCCCGGTGCCGGGCCTTGACCAGCGGATCGACCGGATGCAGCGAATCCGGCGTGATCTCATCGAGGAATTCGCAGATCACCGCCGACTCGAAGAGCACCGGGCCGTCGTCGACCTGCAGCAGCGGCACCTTGCCCAGCGGCGACATGGCCAGGAACCAATCGGGTTTGTTGCCCAGGTCGACATAGATGCGCTCATGGGCAATCTGCTTCTCGTTCAGGGTGATGACCGAGCGTTGTACATAGGGGCAGAGGGTGTGGCTGACGAGAACTAACTTGGCGTAATGCATGGCGAACTTCTCCATTGGCTGTCGCGTTGCGCGGCTACTGGCGGTAGCCTCTGCGCAGTCGCGATCAGGGTATGCCTTGCCCTTGAGCCGCGAGAACGGACAAAACTGCAAACCGCGTTTCCGCCAATGGAGAGTGAGCCAAGCCGATGGATCTGACCGAGCTGAACTGGAGTGACCTCAAATTCTTTCTGACGGTGGCGCGTTGCGGCTCCTTGGCCAAGGCGGCCAATAGGCTCAAGGTCACCCACTCCACCGTGTTCCGGCGCATCAACAGCCTGGAAGCGGCCGCCGGCATCAAGCTGTTCGCCCGTCATCCCGAGGGCTATCGGCTCACCGGCGCCGGCGACGAGGTGCTGGCGTATGTGGAGCGGATTTCCGACCGCATCGACGAGCTGCAGCGGCTGCTGGATAACCGCAACGACCACCTGCGCGGCGTGATCAACGTGACCGCACCGCATAACCTGGCCTACCGTTATCTGCCGGGCTATCTGGTCGAGTTCCACCGCCTCTACCCGGATATCCACGTCAACCTGCTGGTCGGCAACGACGATCTCAATCTGTCGCGCCGCGAGGCGGACCTGGCCATCCGCGCCACCCCGGCGCCGCCGGAACACCTGATCGGCACCAAGCTGTTCTCCCTGGCCTGGGGCGCCTATGCCTGCGAGGCCTACCTGGCCGAGCATGGCACCCCGGCCGATGAGGATGCCCTGAAGGAGCACGCGATCATCTCCGCGCATCACGACCTGCTGCGCTTGCCGGCCTTCGACTGGGCGGAGCGGCATATCCCGCCGCAGCGGATAGTCGCCCGCTGCAGCGACCTGATCGGCATGTCGGCCCTGGCCGTTGCCGGCCTCGGCATCGCCCTGCTGCCCGACGACCAGGCCAAGCCCGAACTGCGGCGCCTGTTCAGCCTGGCCGCCGCGCGGCACAGCGACATCTGGGTGCTCACCCACCCGGACCTGCGCGACAACCGCTGGGTCCGGGTGTTCAAGGAATTCATCATCGACAAGTTCAAGGAAGACCCGATGTTCAAGCAACACGGCGTCCAGGCCGCGATCAGAAGCGCCCGGCGGCCGCTCTCGCAAGCCTGACCGAGCTGGTGCCAAAGGGTACGACCTGGGCCCGTTGCCCTGGGCCAAACCGCTGTTGCCCAAACACCAAAGGCTTTTGCCGGCATGCGATCCTGGCGAGAAGACCAACGATGCTTTCCAATAAGGCATAAGGCCACTATGCTGTGCGGCGTGTTTCACGGATGAGCGCGCCGGCCTTGTGCCCGCGTCAAAGTTGTCGTCTAAGCAAGAAGGGATTCTCCATGCAGGAACAACGCTACCTCCCCGCGCTGCGTGCGCACATCGACAAACTGCTCGGCAACGGCTG
Organism: Pseudomonas benzenivorans; assembly: GCF_900100495.1. Lineage (GTDB taxonomy): Bacteria > Pseudomonadota > Gammaproteobacteria > Pseudomonadales > Pseudomonadaceae > Aquipseudomonas > Aquipseudomonas benzenivorans. The sequence continues at coordinate 190,545 of NZ_FNCT01000005.1, read as the reverse complement.
GGTCATCGCCCGGCGCGACCCGCTCACCTTGCGGCACGGGCGCAGGACCTGCCTGGTGATGCACGGCATGTTGATCAGCGAAGGCGCGCTGTGGAACCAGCCTGGCGAACTCCTCCCGCGGGGCAGCGCCGCTGCCCTCGAACCGCCTCTGGCCGCCACCGCCGGCTGACAGCGCCGGGCAGGCATCAGCCCTGCCCGATGGCGACTATCTCAGCGATCAACCACTGCAGGGCCGCGTCGCGTTGACGCTGGGCCGGGCTGACTATTTCCAGGTGGAAGGGCCCGAGGTGGAAGGGCAGGTCGAACAGTTGCAGCGGCAATAGCGCGGCGAAGTGGCGGGCCAACTGGGTCGGCAGCACCGCGGCCAGTTCGCTGCCGGCGACTATGTGCGCGGCCTGCAGGTAGTTGGGCGTGGTGTAGAGGATCTGCCGGCTGAGGCCCTGTTCGCCGAGCCACTGGTCGACCATGCCGCGGGTCTGGCCGCCGTGCACCCAGAGGTGGCGCAGGCCGAGGAAGGTCGCCAGGTCCAGCCCGTCATGCACCAGCGGGTGGCCCTGGCGTAGCGCCAGTTGCAGGGTCTCGCTCATCCAGTGGCGGCGGGAGAAGCGCGCCGGAACCTTCTCGAAGCGCCCCAGCACCAGGTCCAGCTCGCCCTTGTCGAGTGCCTCGGCGGGCAGGCTGGGGCTGAGGTGCTGGATCTCCAGACGGATGCCCGGCGCCTGCCGGCTGAGCAGTTCGACCAGGCGCGGCATGCAGATCAGCTCGACGTAATCGGTGACGGCGATGCGAAAGCGCTGGCGGCTGCTCGCCGGGTCGAAGGCCTCGCCGGCCGTCAGGCTCTGCTCGATCTGCTGCAGGGCGGCGCGGATCGGCGCTGCCAATGCCTGCGCGCGTGGCGTAGGTTGCATGCTGCGGCCGACGCGCACCAGCAGCGGGTCGTCGAGCAGTTCGCGCAGGCGGTTCAGCGCGTTGCTCACCGCCGGCTGGCTGAGGGCCAGGCGCTCGGCCGCGCGCGAGACGTTCTGCTCGCGCAGCAAGGCGTCGAGCACGCGCAGCAGGTTGAGGTCGAAGGTGGATATATTCATCTACTGAATATGAATTATCACAAGACTAAATTTCAAAAATAGTAGCGCCTTGCTTATGGTGGGTGGCGATTTTTCTGCGCCTGAATGTGCCCGCGCCGAGCGGCGTCGGTGCAGGCGCTGCCTTTGTAGGACCGGGAGGACGCCTAGTCCCATGCCCGCGATGGGGCCCACGCAGAAACTTCGCGGGCATGGCCCGCTCCTACAAGAGCAATCCCGTTCTATCTGTCAGCCAGAGGTCCCTCGATGAGCCACTCCGCCTTAACCCTCCAGCAAGCCGCGGTGATCGGCGCCGGCACCATGGGCCGCGGCATCGTCATGAGCCTGGCCAATGCCGGCATCCCGGTGCTGTGGCTGGACAACAACCCGCAGATGCTCGAACAGGCGCTGAGCGTGGTCGCCGAGACCAATGCGCACAACGTCAAGCTCGGCCGCATCAGCGCCGAGCAGTCCGCCGCGCGGCTGGCCTGCGTGACCCCGGTGCACGACTACGCGGCGCTCAAGGGTGTCGATCTGGTGATCGAGGCGGTGTACGAGAACCTCGAACTCAAGCAGCAGATCTTCCGCAGCCTGGACGGCATCCTCAAGCCCGCGGCGATCCTCGCCAGCAACACCTCGGCGCTGGATATCGACGCCATCGCCGCGGTCACCGCGCGCCCCGAGCAGGTGCTGGGCCTGCACTTCTTCAGCCCGGCGCACATCATGAAGCTGCTGGAGATAGTGCGCGGCGCCAAGACCGCGCCGGCGGTGCTGGAGGCCGCCCTGGAACTGGGCCGGCGCATCGGCAAGGTGGCGGTGGTGGCCGGCAACTGCCACGGCTTCATCGGCAACCGCATGCTTGCCAGCTATGTGCGCGAGGCGCGGATGCTGCTGCTCGAAGGCGCCTTGCCGCAGCAGGTGGACGCCGCGCTGCAGGGCTTCGGCTTCGCCATGGGGCCGTTCCGCATGTACGACGTGGTCGGTATCGACCTGGAATGGCGCGCCCGCGAGCTGGCAGGCTTCGGCCAGGACGAGCCGACGGTGCAGGTGGACAACCGCCTCTGCGGCCTCGGTCGTTTCGGCCAGAAGGTCGGCATGGGCTATTATCGCTACGCCGAGGGCAGCCGAGAGGCCCTGCACGATCCGCTGGTGGATGCGCTGGTGCTGCAGGTCTCCGAACAGCTGGGCTTCGCCCGCCGCGAGGTCGCCGCCGAGGAGATCCTCGAGCGCTGCCTGCTGGCGCTGGTCAACGAGGGCGCGAAGATCCTCGAGGAGCAGATCGCCGCCAACAGCCACGACATCGATCTGGTGTATCTGAACGGCTACGGCTTCCCGGCGGACAAGGGCGGGCCGATGGCCTGGGCCGACAGCCAGGGGCTGGCGGCGATCCATGCGCGGCTGAAGGCCTTGCAGCCGTTGTTCGGCGACCACTGGCAACCGGCCCGCTTGATCGAGAAGCTGGCGGCGAGCGGCAAGTGTTTCGCCGAAGTGCGGGAGGGCCAGGCATGAGTTGCCAGGCGCCGCGGCGCGCCCTGCACGAGCCGTGCGCCCGCCGCGCGACGCTGCCGGGCGGTGCGGGCTGATGCCGGCGGCGCGTTTCGCGTGTTGAATCCAGGTGCGCGGCTGCAGCTACTCTCACGTATAGAGCGCAAATTCGTGGGCGCGGTCTTGACCGCGAAGGATTCTGATCGCGCCCGGATGCAGTCCAGGGCGGGATGCCGCGGTTTACCGATTACCCGGTGCGCGGGGCCGCCTAGGCTGCGCGCACCGGGCCAATACCAGAGGACCAGAACAATGCTGCCATTCAGCTTCGCCACCACCGCGCAGCTCATCTGCGAAAGCGGTTCCGCCCGGCGCCTGGCGGCGCTCTGCGCCGAGCGCGGTGCGAGGACGGTATTCATCGTCACCGACCCGGGTATCACCCAACTCGGTCTGCTTGCCGAGGTGTTGCCCGGCTTCCTGCTGGAAGGGGTGACCGCCCAGGTGTTCGACCAGGTGCTGGCCGACCCGCCGGAAACCACGGTGCTTAGCGCGGTGGAGCAGGCCCGGGCGCTCAAGGCCGAGCTGGTGATCGGCTTCGGCGGCGGCAGTTCGATGGACGTGGCCAAGCTGGTCGCCTTGCTCGCCCATCCAAGTTGCCAGCAGGAGCTGAAGGATCTCTACGGCGTCGGCAATGCCAAGGGCCGGCGCCTGCCGCTGATCCAGGTGCCGACCACCGCCGGCACCGGCTCGGAAGTCACCCCGGTGGCGATCGTCACCACCGGCGCCACGACCAAGCTGGGCGTGGTTTCGCCGCTGCTGCTGCCGGACCTGGCGCTGCTGGATGCCGACCTGACCCTCGGCCTGCCGCCGGCGGTGACCGCCGCCACCGGCATCGACGCCATGGTCCATGCGATCGAGGCCTACACCAGCGCGCTGCAGAAGAACCCACTGTCCGACCTGCTGGCCCGCGAGGCGCTGCGCCTGCTCGCCGCCAACCTCGATGAGGCGGTGCACAACGGCGGCAACCGCCAGGCGCGCCAGGCCATGTTGCTCGGCGCCTGCCTGGCCGGCCAGGCCTTCGCCAACGCGCCGGTAGCGGCGGTGCATGCGCTGGCCTATCCGCTCGGCGGGCACTTCCACATTCCCCACGGCCTGAGCAACGCCCTGGTGCTGCCCCATGTGCTCGGCTTCAATGCCGCGGTGGCCGCGCCGCTGTATGCCGAGCTGGCGCCGCTGGTGCTGGGCGCCAAGCTGCGTCCCGGCAGTGCCATGGCGCAGACCGAGCAGTTCATCCTCGAACTGGCCGACTTCAGCGAGCGCAGCGGCCTGCCCACCCGCCTGCGCGACGCCGGGGTGCCGCAGCAGATGCTCGCGCAACTGGCGGCCGAGGCCATGCTGCAGCAGCGCCTGCTGGTGAACAATCCGCGCGAGATGACCGAGGCGCACGCCCTGGCGATCTACCAGTCGGCCTATTGAGGCCAGCCTCCCGATGGTGCGCACGGCCTGGGCGGCCCCGCGCACCCTACCCGTAGGGTGCGCTGCGCGCACCACTGCCTAACCCAAGGACGCCAAATGAATCCACCCCAGTATGTGCGCCGCGACTACCCGCACTTCCAGCCGATCGGCACCCGCTGGCAGGACAACGATATCTACGGCCACGTCAACAACGTCACCTACTACAGCTACTTCGACAGTGCGGTGAACGCCTACCTGATCGAGGTCGGCGGCCTGGATATCCACCAGGGCGCGGTGGTCGGCTTCGTCGTCAGTTCCAGCTGCGACTACTTCGCCTCCATCGCCTTCCCCGAGCGCATCGAGGTCGGCCTGCGGGTCGGCAAACTGGGCAACAGCTCGGTGCAGTACGAGCTGGCGGTGTTCAAGCAGGGCGAGGACGAGGCCTGCGCCGCCGGGCGTTTCGTCCATGTGTTCGTCGACCGGCAGAGCAACCGGCCGGTGCCGATCCCCGAGCGGCTGCGCGCGGCGCTGGCGGCCTTGCGGGTGGAATAGCTGTTCGCGGGCATGGGACTGGGCGTCGCCCCCGCTCCTACGGCTCTGCAGTGCTCTGGAGGGAGGGTGGCTGTTCCGCGAATGGATGTTGCCTTGGCCAGGGTTCGCGGGCATGGGACTAGGCGTCGCCCCCGCTCCTACGATGCGCTGGCCCCATCCCGTAGAGTGCGGGGGGCGCCTAGGCCGCGTGCACCACTCACGCGGTCATGGTGCGCACGGCGCACCCTGCGGCAGAAACATGGTGAATTTGCCAACGTCACACTAGGCTGTCGGCAGTCGTCATGCCAAGGAGTGCCCATGTCCGACCCCACCCGTGAGCAGGCGCAGCAGCGCGTCGAGCGGATTCACGCCTTCCAGCAGGAGCTGGCGCAGTTGCAGGCCGAGCAGGTGCTCAGCCTGGAGCCGTCGCAACAGCTGGCGATCGGTGCCTATCACCAGCATCTGCTCGGCCATTACGCCGCGACCCTGGATATCGATGCCGACCAGCGCGCACGCCAGTTGTCGCTGGGCATGCGCATCGCCTCGCTGTTCGGCGCCCTGGCCCTGGCGGCCGGGCTGTTCTTTCTGTTCTACCAGTTCTGGGGGCTGTTCAACGAGGTGGCGCAGGTGGCGATCCTGCTCGGCAGCGCGCTCGGCAGCCTGCTGCTGACCTTCGGGATCCAGGCGCACGACGGTTCCGGCTACTACGCCAAGCTGGCGGCGCTGCTGTGCTTCGTCTGCTTCGTGCTGAACCTGAGCATGCTCGGGCAGATCTTCAACATCACCCCCTCGGACAAGGCCCTGCTGCCCTGGGGCGCGCTGGCCGTGCTGCTCGCCTACCAGTGCCGGCAGCGCCTGCTGCTGGCCGCCGGCCTGCTCTGCCTGGGGCTGTTCGTCGCGATTCGCTGCAACGCCTGGGGCGGCTTCTACTGGCTCTCGGTGGGGCAGCGGCCGGAGAACTTCCTGCCGGTGGCGCTGCTGCTGTTGGCCGTGCCGCAGCTGTTCGAGCAGTCGCGCTACAGCGGCTTCGCCAGCCTGTACCGCGGCATGGCGCTGCTGTTCCTGTTCGTCCCGCTGCTGCTGTTGTCCTACTGGGGGGCCAGCAGCTACCTGCCCTGGTCGAGCGGGACTATCGAGGCCCTCTACCAACTGCTCAGCTTTCCCCTCGCCGGACTGGTCATCTGGCAGGGCATTCGCCGTGGCTGGGCGGAGCTGGTGAACATCGGCCTGCTGTTCGCGGTGATCTTCCTCTACGCCAAGCTGTTCGACTGGTGGTGGCAGCTGCTGCCCAAGTACCTGTTCTTCCTGCTGCTGGGGCTGCTCTCGCTGCTGCTCCTGGTGCTGCTGCAACGCTGGCGCAGAAGCGCCCAGGGCGGTGCGCAATGAACGCGCAGAGCACGCGCCGGCGCCTGTGGCTGGGCCTCGGCCTGATTCTGCTGAGCAACGCCGTGGCCCTCGCCGGGGTCTACTACAACCGCAGCGGCGAACCCGAGAGCCGCCTGACCCTGAGCGAGCGCGAGCTGCGCCTGCCCTACGGCGACTGGCTGGGGCACGAGGAAAACAGCGGCCTGCGCCTGGAGCTGGTGTGGCGGCGCGCCGACGAGAGCTGGCAGCTCGACTGGCTGAGCGAGGACAAGCTGCGCGCGTTGGGCTTTCGCTTGCCGGAGTCCGCCGCGGACGACTGGCCGCGGCGTCTCAGCCGGCAGCTGGCGCGCCCGGTCCTGCTGGTGCTGGAACTCGACGGCCCGGCCTACCGGCGCCAGCTGGATCGGGCGCGCCAGGCGCTGGCCGAGGCGCAGGAGCGTGTGCAGGCACGTCCGCAGGACCGGGAGTTGCAGCGCCAGCGCGACGGCCGCCAGGAGCAGCTGACCCAGGAAGAACGCCATGCCAGCCGCCTGTTCCTGGTCGATGCCGGGCTCGATGCCCAGGCGTTGCGCCAGGCTTACCCTGACCGCCAGCGCTACCTGTTGCTGGCCGGGCGGCTGAAACCCTATGAAAGCGCCGGCCAGCCCGGGCAGCGGCGCTTTAGCGCGGCGGTCTACCCGGAGAGCCCGCGCATCGGCGTGCCGCATGCCCTGCGCGGGGTGTTCGCCGGCTGGCAGCCGGGTGGCGGCTATCGCGAGGAGGGGCCGAGGGTGCGGGTGCAGGTGGCGTTCGGTCGCCGCCACGAGCCGTGGATGGTCGACGCCAGGCGCTGACCGCGCCTACAGCTCGGCCAGCGCCGCGCGGCGGCCGCGCTTGAGGTTGACGCTGGCGAGGATCAGCAGGCCGAGCGCGAAGTAGCTGCCGGTTATCAGCATCGCCAGGCGGTGGTCGCCGGCGCTCAGCCAACTGGTCAAACCGTAGGTCATCGGACCGATGATCGACGACAGCTTCACCGCCTGGCCCCACAGGCCATAGAACTCCGCGCGCCGCGTCGGCGGAGCCAGCAGGCCGACGATGGCGCGCCCGGCCGACTGGCTGGCGCCCATGCACAGGCCGGCGATATTCGCCGCCAGCCAGAACAGCGGCGGCCCTTCGGCGGCCCAGGCCAGGCCGACCATCAGCAGCCAGCCGAGCAGGGTCAGGGTCAGGGTGGCGAGGTGGCCGAGGCGGTCCTGCACGTAGCCGAACAGCAGGGCGCCGAGCGCGGCGGTGACGTTCACCAGCAGGATCAGCTTGAGGGTGTCCTTGGTGCTGAAGCCCATGGCCTGGTCGGCATAGATGGCGGCCAGGGTGACCACCGCGGCGATCCCGGCCTGGTAACACAGGGTGCAGGCGAGAAAGCGCAGCAGGTCGCGATAGCGCCTGGCTTCGCGGACCGTCTGGGCGAAGCGGGCGAAGGCCACCCGCACGCTGTGGCTGGCGCCGGCTTGCAGCTGCGGGCGGCTGCGCTCGCGCAGCAACAGGAAGGTCGGCAGGCTGGCCAGGGCGAACAGCGCAGCGGTGAGCAGCATGCACACCGGCACGAATTGCGCCGCCGTCTGGCCGCGGGCCTGCGCCCAGCTGACATAGGCCAGGCTGGCGCCGAGGCTGAGCAGGCCGCCGAGATAGCCCAGGCTCCAGCCCCAGCCGGAAACCCGGCCGATGGCCTCTTCGCGGGCGATTTCCGGGAGGAAGGCGGCGATCAGGTTCTCGCCGCTGCCGAAGCACAGGTTGGACAGCACGATGAACAGCACGGCCACGCCCAGCGCGCCCGGCCCGGCCAGCGCCAGGGCGGCGGTGCCGGCGACGCAGCCGAGGGTGCAGAACAGCAGCAGGCGCTTCTTGCAGGCGTAGGCGTCGGCGTAGGCGCCGAGCAGCGGTGCGGTCAGGATGATCAGGGCGTAGGACAGGCCGATCGCGCTGGTCCAGGCCAGGGTGGCCCAGCTGGCGCCACCGGCCACCACGCTGACGAAGTAGGCGTTGAACACCGCAGTGATCACCACCGTGGTGTAGCCGGAGTTGGCGAAGTCGTACATCGCCCAGGCCCAGGCTTCGCGGCGGCTGACTCCAGGGGCAAGGCTGGCTGACATCTCGGCTCTCCGGGGCGCACTCCGGCAGGTGGCTCAGCACAGCTTAGCTCGGTAAGCCGGCGCGGCGGGTTCCGGCTCGGCGGGGGCGGACGCACGGCGGCGTATAATGGAAGCACGCGAAGTCCCGACCCGCTGTTCTGTCCCGCGAGGAGCTGTCGATGGCCCGTCTGCCGGAAGCATCCCGCATCAAGCCGGACCCCGAGAGGGTGGCGCGGACACTCTTGGGCCTGGTCCGGCAAACCTTGGCCGAAGTCAGGCCGCAGGCCACGCTTCAGGTCGGCCTGCACAGCGCACTCGACCGCGACCTGGGGCTGGACAGCCTGACCCGGGTAGAACTCTGGTCGCGCATCGAGCGCGAGTTCGGCGTGCGCCTGCCGCAGCAACTGTTCGCCGAGGCGGAAACCCCCGACGACATCCTCCGGGCGCTGCTGCAGCACCTGCCGCGCCTGGCCGACGGTGGGGCGCCCGCCGTGCCGGCGGTCGATGAGCACTGGCAGACCAGCCCGAGCGACCGGCTGGCGCCGGAGCAGGCGCAGACCCTGGTCGAGGTGCTCGACTGGCACGTGCGCCAGCATCCGCAGCGCATCCATGTGCGCCTGCTGGGTGACAGCGACGACAGCCAGGACATCAGCTACGCGGCCCTCCAGGCCGGCGCCACGGCGGTGGCCGTGGGCCTGCAGCGGCGCGGCCTGCGGGTCGGCCAGCGGGTGGCGCTGATGCTGCCGACCGGGCGGGATTTTCTCTATGGCTTCTTCGGCATCCTCCTCGCCGGCGGGGTGCCGGTGCCGATCTACCCGCCCGTGCGCCTGTCGCAGATCGAGGACCACCTGCGCCGCCAGGCCGGCATTCTCGGCAATGCCGAGGCCTCGATGCTGATCACCCTGGCGCAAGCCAAGCTGTTCGCCCGGCTGCTCAAGCCGCTGGTGCCGAGCCTGAAGGCGATCGTCGAAGTCGCCGAGCTCAGCGCCGAACCCGGCGGCCTGGTCGCCGCGCCGTGCCAGGCGCAGGACATCGCGTTCCTGCAGTACACCTCGGGCAGCACCGGCCAGCCGAAAGGGGTGATCGTCAGTCACGCCAACCTGCTGGTCAACCTGCGGGCGATGCGCCAGGTGCTGCAGGTCAGCGCCGACGACGTGTTCGTCAGCTGGCTGCCGATGTACCACGACATGGGGCTGATCGGCGCCTGGTTCGGCAGCCTGTACGTCGGATTCCCGCTGGTGCTGATGTCGCCGCTGGCGTTCCTGGCGCGGCCGGCGCGCTGGCTGTGGGTCATCCACCGCTACCGCGGCACCCTCTCGGCGGCGCCGAACTTCGCCTACGAACTGTGCCTGAGCAAGATCGACGCGGCTGCCCTCGAGGGGCTGGACCTGAGTTGCTGGCGCCTGGTGCTCAATGGCGCCGAGCCGGTCAACCCGGACACCCTGCAGCGTTTCGCCGAGCGCTTCGCCGCCTATGGCCTGGCGGCGAACACGCAGATGCCGGTGTACGGGCTGGCCGAGTCGACCCTGGGCACCGCCTTCCCGCCGCTGGGCCGCGGCCCGCTGGTCGACCGGGTGCAGCGCGAGCCGTTCCAGGCCAGCGGCAGGGCGTTGCCGGCCGACCCTGAGGCCACCGACGTGCTGCGTTTCGTCGCCAGCGGGCGGCCGCTGCCGGGGCACCAGATCCGCATCGTCGATGGCAGCGGCGTCGAGTTGCCCGAGCGCACCGAGGGCCATCTGCAGTTCAAGGGGCCGTCGACCACCCGCGGCTACTTCCGCAACCCGCAGGAAGGCCGGCGGGTGCAGCACGGTGAGTGGTTCGACTCGCTCGACCTGGCCTACAAGGCCGCCGGCGAGGTGTATATCAGCGGACGGGTCAAGGACCTGATCATCCGCGGCGGCCGCAACATCTACCCCTACGATCTGGAGGTGGCCGTCGGCAACCTGCCGGGGCTGCGCAAGGGTTGTGTGGCGGCATTCGGCAGCAGCGATCCGGCCAGCGGCAGCGAGCGGCTGGTGGTGCTGGCGGAGACCTACGAAGAGGACCCGGCCGCCCGGCAACGGCTGCGCGCGGCGATCAACCGGGTCGCCCTCGAGGTCGGCGGCGTACCGCCGGACGAGATTGTCCTGGCGCCACCGCACAGCGTGCTGAAGACCTCCAGCGGCAAGATCCGCCGCGCCGCCAGCCGCGAGCTGTACGAGCGCGGCGAGCTCGGCCAGCCGGGCCGCGCGGTCTGGCGCCAGCTGCTGCGCCTGCTGCTGGCGGCCGCCCGTGGCCAGCTCGGACGCTCCGCGCGCAGCCTGTGGGCGCTGGCCTATGCCGGTTATTTCTGGGCCGTGCTGCTGCCGATCGCCAGCCTGACCTGGTTGGCGGTGGCGCTATTGCCGCGCCGCGACTGGTGCCGGCGGCTGACCCGCGGCGCGGCGCGGCTGTTCCTGCGCCTGGTCGGCATGCCGGTGCAGGCTGCGGGCCTGGAGCAGTTGCGCGGCCAGGAGGTGTGCGTGCTGGTCGCCAACCACGCCAGCTACCTGGACGGGGTGGCCCTGTGCGCGGTGCTGCCGGCCGAGTTCAGCTTCGTCGCCAAGCGCGAGCTGGCCGCCCAGCGCATCGCCGGGCGCTTCCTGCGCAAGCTCGGTGCCTGCTTCGTCGAGCGCTTCGACCCGCAACGCAGCACCGAGGATGCCGAACGGCTGGCTGCGGTGCTGCAGGGCGGGCAGTCGCTGGTGTTCTTCCCCGAGGGGACGCTGACCCGCGAGACGGGCCTGTTGCCGTTCCGCCTGGGTGCCTTCGTCCTCGCCGCGCGCGCCGCGGTGCCGCTGCTGCCGGTGGCGATCGGCGGCACGCGCATGGCGCTGCGGGACGGCCAATGGTTCCCGCACCGCAGCGAACTGCGGGTGAATGTCTGCGCGCCGCAATTGGCGGAGGGCTGCGACTGGCGGGATGCCATCGCGCTGCGCGATCGGGCGCGCACGCTGCTGCTGGAGCAACTGGACGAGGCGGAGCGGCTGCTACCGGCGCAGTGAGGAGGGGACGCGCGGCTGGCCGGGTGCATGGGCGCCGGGGCGTGCGGACGCTGCGCCCCTGGCCGCGAATCGCCGGTCATCCCCAGGCTGGGATGACCGCCTACGCGCTGGCCCAGCCGAGGGAAGTCCCGGCCACTCAGTGGTGCTTGTGCTTGTGCTTCTTGTGACCGAGGGCGAGGCCGGGGTGGCCGTCGTGGTAGTGGCCGCCATCGTAGTAGCGGCCGCCATCGTAATGGCGACCGCCACCGTCGCGACGGTCGCCGTCGCCGTACTCATTGCCCAGGGCGCCGCCGACCGCGCCGCCGATACCGGCGCCGATCAGGCCGCCGGTCGAGCCGCCCACCTGGCTGCCGATCACCTGGCCGCCGGCGGCGCCGAGGCCGCCGCCGATCGCCGCCTCGGTGCGGCTGCCGCGATCCGCGCCGACCGCGCCACCGGCCGCGCCGCCGACGCCGGCGCCGATGGTGGCACCGGTACTGCCGCCGACCTGCTGGCCGACCATGGTGCCGAGCACGCCGCCGAGCGCACCGCCGACACCGGCCTCGGTATTGCCGGCGAGTGCGGCGCCGCTGGCCAGGCCCAGGGACAACAGGAGGATCGAGGAATACTTCATGGCAAGGAGCGTCTCTGTGTGGAAATGGTCGCGATCCTCGGCTCCGGCCGCCTTGCGCGCAAGTGCCTGCCGACGAGTTGCGCGACTTTGTTCACGGTTGGCAACTATTTGTTTTAAGGGGAGAACTTGGCAGGGCAGTGGCGGTCTGAGGCTTCTTGGTGTGTCCTGTTTGCGGGCGATTTCCTGGTCGAGTCCTCGGCCATGGCGCAGTCGGCAGCGGCTATGACCTGGAGGGTGCGCGGGGCTGCCTCAGCCGCGAAAGCCGGTGCGCGCGGCGCACCCTACGAATAGGCGTCGTCCCGGCCTCCGAATTCGATGTCACAGGCCGTAGGGTGTGCGGGGCCGCCTAGGCCGTGCGCACCAAGCGTTACCCGTGTCCTCCCCCGGTCTACAACAGACTCTCCTTGCCCCACAGCTCCAGCGCCTGGGCCAGCGGCAGCACCTCGCCGGGGCGGCTCAGGGCATAGCCCGGCAGCTGGCCGATGCGCGCCTGGAACTGCGGGTGCTGCAGCACTTCGAGCAGCGCGCCCATGGCCGGCAGCGCCAGGCTGTCCTGGTGGCAGAGCAGGCAGTAGTGCTCGCGGGCCAGGGGGATGAAGGCCAGGCCGAACATCCGCGCCGCCGCCTCCACGCCGAAGCCGGCGTCGGCCATGCCGCTGGCGACATAGGCGGCCACCGCGGCATGGGTGTATTCCTCGTTATGGAAGCCGCCGATGCTGGCGCTGTCGATCTGCGCTTGCTGTAGCAGGCTTTCCAGCAGCATGCGCGTGCCCGAGCCCTGTTCGCGGTTGACCAGGCGCAGGCCGGGGCGCTGCAGGTCGGCCAGCCCGACGATACCCAACGGATTGCCCGGCGCGAGGATCAGCCCCTGGGTGCGCACGACGAAGGTGATCACCCGGTGCTCGGCGCGCAGCCAGGGCTGGATGCGCGCCATGGCCAGCGCGCCGAGCGGCCCGGCCGGCACGTGCAGGCCGGCCAGGTCGCAGTCCTGGCGCTGCAGCGAGAGCATCGCCTCGACCCCGCTGCGAAACTGCAGCTCCCATTGCCAGCGGCTGTCCTGTTCCAGCCATTCGCGCAGCGCCGCCACGGCGAAGCCGTGGCTGGCGTGGATGCGCAGGCCGGGGCGGGTGGCCTGCAGCGCGCGGTTCAGTTCGACCTCCAGCTCGCCGGCGAGGTTGTCCAGTTGCGGGGTCAGCCGCGCGCTGATGCGCTGGTCGGCGCGCAGCAGTTTCTCCCCCAGCGCGGTGAGGCGGGCGCCCTTGCCGCGCTGCAGCTCGATCAGCGGACTGCCGAAGAATTCCTGCCACTTGCCCAGCAGGTTCCAGGCGTGGCGATAGGAATAGCCGACTCGGGCGGCGGCCTCGGTCAGCTTGCCGGTTTCGTGCACCGCCTGCAGCAGCTCCAGGCCCTGGGGGTCGAGGGTGCTGCCGTCGCTCTGGTGGAAGCGCCAGCGTGGTTGGATCTCGATACGGATCATATGCTCATTGCTTCATATTTGATCGTGGAATGGTCCATGCTAACGTGCGGCATCTGGCGGTTCTACGCCTGAGTATAAGAACTTTACTTCATATATGGCGACCCTTCAGCGGAGCGCCCGAGATAGCCCGAGCACCCGCCGTGAGTGGCTCGGTCTAGCTCCCCGACAGCACCGGCTCTCTGCGCCGGCTGGAGTATCGAACATGGCCACTCTTCCCCAGCGCTTCGACCCCGAGCAGTGCCAGGCCGTCACCCGCGAGGTGCTGGCGGCGCACCGCGGCGAGCCGGGCGCGCTGCTGCCCATCCTCCACGACATTCAGGACCGCCTCGGCGCGGTGCCGCCGGAGCTGTTGCCGCTGATCGCCGAGGACCTCTGCCTGTCGCGCGCCGAGGTGCACGGGGTGGTCAGCTTCTACCACGATTTCCGCGCCAGCCCGCCGGGGCGCCAGCATCTCAAGCTGTGCCAGGCCGAGGCCTGCCAGTCGATGGGCGCCAAGGCGCTGACCGCCGCGCTGCAGGAGAAACTCGGCCTGCAACTGGGCGAGACCCGCGCCGACGGCAGCCTGACCCTGGAGGCGGTGTATTGCCTGGGCAACTGCGCCTGCGCGCCGAACGCCATGCTGGGCGGTGAACTGCACGGCCGCGTCGATCTCGAGGGCCTGCTGGAACTGCTGAGCGAACAGGAGGCACACCCATGAGCGAGCCAATTACCGTCTACGTGCCGCGCGACGCCAGCGCCCTGAGCCTGGGCGCCGACAAGGTGGCCCGGGCCATCGCCGCCGAGGCCAAGGCGCGCAACCTGGAGATCAAGCTGGTGCGCAACGGCTCGCGCGGGCTGTTCTGGCTCGAGCCATTGGTCGAGGTCGCCACTCCGGCCGGGCGCGTGGCCTATGGCCCGGTCAAGGCCAAGGATGTGGCCGGGCTGTTCGACGCCGGTTTCCTCGACGCTGGCGAGCACCCGCTGGGGCTCGGCCTGACCGAGCAGATCGACTACCTCAAGCGCCAGCAGCGCCTGACCTTCGCCCGCGCCGGGATCACCGATCCGCTGTCGCTGGCCGACTATATCGCCCACGACGGCTACCGCGGGCTCAAGCGTGCGCTGGCAATCGGCGCCGAGGCGATCATCGCCGAGGTGCTCGAGTCCGGCCTGCGCGGGCGCGGCGGCGCGGCCTTTCCCACCGGCATCAAGTGGCGCACCGTGGCCGGCTGCCAGGCGGCGCAGAAGTACATCGTGTGCAACGCCGACGAGGGCGACTCCGGCACCTTCTCCGACCGCATGGTGATGGAAGACGACCCCTTCGTGCTGATCGAGGGCATGACCATCGCCGCCCTGGCCGTCGGCGCCACCGAGGGCTACATCTACCTGCGCTCGGAATACCCGCACGCCGAGGCCGCGCTCAAGGCGGCCATCGCCACGGCCTATGCCGAGGGCTACCTGGGCGACGACATCCGCGGCAGCGGCAAGGCCTTCCACCTGCACCTGCGCCGCGGCGCCGGCGCCTATGTCTGCGGCGAGGAAACCGCGCTGCTCGAGAGCCTCGAAGGCAAGCGCGGCACGGTGCGGCCTAAGCCGCCGCTGCCGGCGATCGAGGGCCTGTTCGGCATGCCCACGGTGATCAACAACGTGATCTCGCTGGCTTCGGTGCCAGTGATCCTGGACAAGGGCGGCGCCCATTACCGCGACTTCGGCATGGGCCGCTCGCTCGGCACCCTGCCGATCCAGCTGACCGGCAACATCGCCCGCGGCGGCCTGATCGAGCTGGCCTTCGGCGTCACCCTGCGCGAGCTGCTGTACGACTACGGCGGCGGCTCGGCCAGTGGCCGGCCGATCCGCGCGGTGCAGGTCGGTGGCCCGCTGGGCGCCTACCTGCCGGAGTCGCAGTTCGATACGCCGCTGGACTACGAGGCCTTCGCCGCCCTCGGCGCGGTGCTCGGCCACGGCGGCATAGTGGTGTTCGACGACAGGGTCGACCTGGCTGAGATGGCCCGCTACGCCATGCAGTTCTGCGCCATCGAATCCTGCGGCAAGTGCACGCCCTGCCGGATCGGCTCGACCCGCGGCGAGGAGCTGCTCGAACAGATCATCGTGGCCCGTTCGGAAGGCCCGCAGCCGGGCCGTATCGAACTGCTCAAGAGCCTCTGCGACACCATGCTCGGCGCCTCGCTCTGTGCCCTCGGCGGGATGACCCCCTACCCGGTGCTGAGCGCGCTCAACCACTTTCCCGAGGACTTCGGCGTGTCGAAAGACACCGCCGCAGCCCGCTGATCCGGAGACGCCCCCATGGCCCTGTTTCGTGAACTCGACTACGGAACCCCCGCCCGCACCGGCGCCCCGGTGACGCTGGAAATCGACGGCACCACCATCACGGTGCCGGCCGGCACCTCGCTGATGCGCGCGGCCCAGGAAGCCGGCATCGCCGTGCCCAAGCTGTGCGCCAGCGACAGCCTGGAGCCGTTCGGCTCGTGCCGCCTGTGCATGGTGGAGATCGAGGGCCGCCGCGGTTTTCCCGCCTCCTGCACGACCCCGGTGGAAGCCGGCATGCAGGTGCGCACGCAGAGCCCCAAACTCGCCGAACTGCGCCGCGGCACCATGGAGCTGTACATCTCCGATCACCCGCTGGACTGCCTGACCTGCTCGGCCAACGGCAACTGCGAGCTGCAGGACATGGCCGGCGTGGTCGGCCTGCGCGAGGTGCGCTACGACCCGGTGCAGACCCACCTGGCCGAGGCCAAGGACGAGTCCAACCCCTATTTCAGCTACGACCCGGCCAAGTGCATCGTCTGCAACCGCTGCGTGCGCGCCTGCGAGGAAGTGCAGGGGACCTTCGCCCTGACCATCGACGGCCGCGGCTTCGACTCGCGGGTCGCCGCCGGCCAGGCCGAAGACTTCCTCGACTCCGAGTGCGTGTCCTGCGGCGCCTGCGTGCAGGCCTGCCCGACCGCCACGCTGACGGAAAAGTCGCTGATCGAGCTGGGCCAGGCCGAGCGCAGCGTGACCACCACCTGCGCCTACTGCGGGGTCGGCTGCTCGTTCAAGGCCGAGGTCAAGGGCAACACCGTGGTGCGTATGGTTCCGGACAAGAACGGCCACGCCAACCACGGCCACTCCTGCGTCAAGGGCCGCTTCGCCTGGGGCTACGCCACCCACCCGGACCGGATCAAGACGCCGATGATTCGCGACAGCATCCACGAACCCTGGCGCCCGGTCAGCTGGGACGAGGCGATCGGCCATGCCGCCAGGCGTTTCCGCGAGATCCAGGCGCAGTACGGCCGCAACGCGGTCGGCGGGCTGACCTCCTCGCGCTGCACCAACGAGGAAACCTACCTGGTGCAGAAGCTGGTGCGCGCCGCCTTCGGCAACAACAACGTCGACACCTGCGCGCGGGTCTGCCACTCGCCGACCGGCTACGGCCTCAAGGTCACCCTCGGCGAATCGGCCGGCACCCAGGACTTCGACTCGGTGCTGGCCGCCGACGTGGTGCTGGTGATCGGCGCCAACCCCACCGACGGCCATCCGGTGTTCGGCTCGCAGCTCAAGCGCCGCCTGCGCCAGGGCGCCAAGCTGATCGTCGCCGACCCGCGCGGCATCGACCTGGTGCGCGGCCCGCACGTCAAGGCCGAGCACCACCTGCAACTGCGCCCAGGCAGCAACGTCGCCCTGCTCAACAGCCTCGCCCATGTAATCGTCGGCGAGGGCCTGGTCAACGAGGCCTTCGTCGCCGAGCGCTGCGAGGACGAAGCCTTCGCCCAGTGGCGCGCCTTCGTCGGCGAGCCGCGCAACAGCCCCGAGGCGCTGGAAGCGCTGACCGGCGTGCCGGCCGCCGAGGTACGCGCCGCCGCGCGGCTGTACGCCACCGGCGGCAACGCCGCGATCTACTACGGCCTGGGCGTCACCGAGCACAGCCAGGGCTCCTCGACCGTGATCGCCATCGCCAACCTGGCCATGGCCACCGGCAACATCGGCCGTCCGGGTGTCGGCGTGAACCCGCTGCGCGGGCAGAACAACGTGCAGGGTTCCTGCGACATGGGCTCCTTCCCCCACGAACTGCCGGGCTACCGGCATGTCTCCGACCCGCTGGCGCGGGCGCAGTTCGAGGCCGCCTGGGGCGTCAGCCTGCTCGACGAGCCGGGGCTGCGCATCCCCAACATGCTCGCCGCCGCCCATGCCGGCACCTTCAAGGGCATGTATATCCAGGGCGAGGACCCGGCGCAGTCCGACCCCGACACCCAGCACGTCACCGATGCGCTCAAGGCCATGGAGTGCGTGGTGGTGCAGGACCTGTTCCTCAACGAAACCGCCAAGTACGCCCACGTGTTCCTGCCCGGCGCCTCCTTCCTGGAGAAGAACGGCACCTTCACCAACGCCGAGCGGCGCATCTCGCCGGTGCGCAAGGTGATGCCGGCGTTGGCCGGCAAGGAAGACTGGGAGGTGACCGTGGCGCTGTCCAACGCCCTCGGCTACCCGATGAGCTACAGCCATCCGTCGCAGATCATGGACGAGATCGCCCGCCTGACGCCGACCTTCACCGGCGTCAGCTACGCCAAGCTCGAGCGCCTGGGCAGCATCCAGTGGCCGTGCAACGAGGCCGCGCCGGAGGGCACGCCGATCATGCACGAGGACGCCTTCGTGCGCGGCAAGGGCCGCTTCATGGTCACCGAGTACATCCCGAGCGAGGAGCGCACCTCGCGCAAGCGCCCGCTGATCCTCACCACCGGGCGCATCCTCTCGCAGTACAACGTCGGCGCGCAGACCCGGCGCACCGCCAACGGTGCCTGGCACGCCGAGGACCGCCTGGAGATCCACCCGGTGGATGCCGAGGACCGCGGGATCAACGACGGCGACTGGGTGGCGATCAACAGCCGCGCCGGCGAGACGGCGATGCGCGCGACCATCAGCGAGCGGGTGCAACCGGGGGTGGTCTACACCACCTTCCACCACCCGGAATCCGGCGCCAACGTGATCACCACCGACAACTCGGACTGGGCGACCAACTGCCCGGAGTACAAGGTCACCGCGGTGCAGGTCAGCAAGGTCGCGGCGCCATCGCAGTGGCAGGAGGAATTCCAGGCCTTCACCCACGAGCAGCTCGAGCTGCTGCCGCGGATCAAGGTGGTGCAGCTATGAGGCCGCTCGCAATCATTCTCCGGCGCGTAGGGTGCGCCGTGCGCACCAGCCGTTCGGTTGCCCGGCTAAGCTCAACCTACGCGGCATCCAGGTTAATCAGCGGAGCACGAGCATGGGCATGAATGCCGAACACCTGATCAAGATGGCCAACCAGATCGGCGCCTTCTTCGCTTCCCAGCCCGACCCCGCCCAGGCGCGGACGGACTTCGCCCTGCACCTCAGGCGCCAGTGGGACCCGCAGATGCGCCGCGCGCTCTACGCCCAGCTGGATGCCAGTGGCGGCGAAGGCCTGAGCGCCTTCGCCCTGGAGGCGCTGCAAGGGCTGCGCGAGCAGGTCGAGCCGCAGGCCGCTCGGGCCTGAACCAGGAATCCGCGACCATGCCACGTCACGCTCCCAACCCCCTCCGCGACGACTGCGCCACTTGCCCGGCGCAGGACGGCTACGCCTACGTCGAGCTGGATGGCGCGGCGCGTCCGGGCAGCGCCGTGCTGGCCGAGGAGTGCGCCCTGGCCATCGCCTACAACGGCATCAATCATGCGGTGATGATGGTCTCGCCCACGGCCGTGGAGGATTTCGTCGTCGGCTTCAGCCTGAGCAGCGGAGTGGTCGAGCGCCTCGAGGAGATCTACGACATCCGCCTCACGCGTCGCGGCGAGGCGCTCAACGCCGAGGTACAGATCGGCAACCGCGCCTTCTGGGCGCTCAAGCAGCAGCGCCGCCAGCTGGCCGGCACCAGCGGTTGCGGCCTGTGCGGGGTGGCGGCGCTGGAGCAGGCGCTGCCGCAACTCAGGCCGCTGGCGCCCAGTCCGCTGCCGCCGGCCGGGCACCTGCGCGACCTGCGCGCGCGCATCGCCGGCGTGCAGAGCCTGGCGCGCCACAGCGGCGCCCTGCATGCTGCGCTGTTCGTCGACACCAGCGGCGAGATCGTCCTGTGCCGCGAGGACATCGGCCGGCACAACGCGCTGGACAAGCTGATCGGTGCCCTGCGCCGGCAGGGCCGCGACAGCCGCCAGGGCTTCGCCGTGGTCACCAGCCGCTGCAGCCTGGAGCTGATCCACAAGGCGGTGCGCGGCCAGTTCGCCAGCCTGGTCAGCCTCTCGGCGCCGACCAGCCTCAGCGTGCAGTGGGCGCGCCAACACCGGCTCAACCTGATCCACCTGCCGCACCACGCCGCGCCACGGGTGTACAGCCCTGGGCAATAGGAGCCGGCGCGCAGCAGGTGTGCTGTCGCAGAATTATTGTTTCGACGACTCGGGCTTGTAGGGTGCGCTGTGCGCACCAGGCACCCGGAGTCGCCAGTGGTGCGCACGGCGCACCCTACCAGGCCAGCCCCGGCAGGTTGAGCAATGGATTATTGCGAGACCCTAGCGGTCCTGACCGCGAAGCCCTTGCACCGCGCCGCGGTTACAGCCCCTGCAGCAGCGCCCGGTAATCCTCGACCGCGGCGAATTCCTCGGTGTCCTTCGGCGCGGCGCGGCTGTCCGGCTGGCGCACCGCCAGCAGCTGGCCGATGCCGAAGTCGCGGGCGCTGCGCAGGATCGCCAGGCTGTCGTCGATGAACAGGCTGCGCGCCGGCACGAAGCCGAAGTCCTGCTGCAGGGCGAACCAGAACTGCGGGTCCTCCTTGGCGAAGCCGTAGTCGTGGGAACTGATCAGGCGCTCGAAATAGGGCGCCAGTTCGATGCGTTCCAGCTTCAGCGACAGCGAGTCGCGGTGCGCGTTGGTGATCAGCGCGACGCGCTTGCCGGCGTCGCGCACCGCGGCGAGGAAGGTGTCGGCGTCCGGGCGCAGGGCGATCAGGTGGGCGACCTCGCGCTTGAGTTCGCGGATCGACAGGTTCAGCTCGCGGCTCCAGAAATCCGTGCAGTACCAGTTGAGCTGGCCGGCATGCTCGCGGAACAGCGGCAGCAATTCGGCGTCGGCCTGGGCGCGGCTGATGCCATGGTGCTCGGCGTAGCGTTGCGGCAGGTGTTCCAGCCAGAAGTGGTTGTCGAAATGCAGGTCGAGCAGGGTGCCGTCCATATCCAGCAGCACGGTGTCGATCTGGTTCCAGGGTAATGGCGGCATAGGGCGGAGTCTTCGGCTGGTATTGCGCAGACTGTCGCGATTCGACCAGCTACCGTCGTCATCACGCAATCTCCGGCGGGGATAATCGGGAAAGGCAAGGTATGATAACTCGCCAGGTCATGCCAAGGAGCCGTTCCATGCGCCAGAAGCCCACCGTACTCGCCCGCGAGATCGTCGCCAGCAGCCGCCTGTTCCGCGTCGAGGAACTGCAGCTGCGCTTCGCCAATGGGGTGGAACGGACCTATGAGCGGCTGGTCGGCAAGGGCGTCGGCTACGGCGCGGTGATGATCGTGGCGCTGGCCGATGCCGAGCATGTGCTGCTGGTCGAGGAGTACTGCGCCGGCACCGACGACTACCAGCTGTCGCTGCCCAAGGGCCTGATCGAACCGGGCGAGGACGTGCTGGCGGCGGCCGAGCGCGAGCTCAAGGAGGAGGCCGGTTTCGGCGCGCGGCAGCTGGAGCACCTGGCCGAGTTGAGCCTGTCGCCCGGCTACATGAGCCAGAAGATCCAGGTGGTGCTGGCCCGCGACCTGTATCCGGAGAGCCTGCCAGGCGACGAGCCGGAGCCGCTGCGGGTGGACAGGGTCAACCTGCGCGAGCTGTCGAGCCTGGCCCAGCACCCGCAATTCAGCGAAGGCCGTGCCCTGGCCGCGCTGTACCTGGCGCGTGACCTGCTGACCCAACGCGGAGACTTCGCCCTATGAGCCATCCCCTGATTGCGCCGGTGGTGCAGCTGGTGCGCGCGGCCGGCGCGGCGATCCTGCCGCACTGGCGCGCCGGGGTGGCGGTCACGGAGAAGGCCGACGCCTCGCCGGTGACCGCTGCCGACCTGGCCGCCCATGACCTGCTCGTCGCCGGCCTGGTCGCGCTCGATCCGCGCATTCCGGTGCTGTCCGAGGAGGACGCCGACATCGCCCTCGCCGAGCGCGCGCAGTGGACCCGCTGGTGGCTGGTCGACCCGCTGGACGGCACCAAGGAATTTATCGCCGGCAGCGAAGAGTTCACCGTCAACGTCGCGCTGATCGAGCGCGGTCGGGTGGTTTTCGGCGTGGTCGGCATTCCGGCCAATGGCCGCTGTTATTACGGTGGCGCCGGCCTGGGCGCCTGGCGCGCCGAGGCGGACGGGGCGGACGAGCCGATCGGCGTGCGCCTGGCGCCGCCGGAAGCCTTCACCGTGGTGGCCAGCCGGCGGCATTCCAGCCCGGCCCAGGAGCGCCTGCTGGAAGGCCTGAGCGAGCGCTTCGGCGACCTGCAGCTGGCCAGCATCGGCAGCTCGCTGAAATTCTGCCTGCTGGCCGAGGGCAATGCCGACTGCTACCCGCGCCTGGCGCCGACCTCGCAGTGGGACACCGCCGCGGCCCAGGGTGTGCTGGAAGGCGCCGGCGGCGAGGTGCTGACCCTCAAGGGCGAGGCGTTGAGCTACGAGGCGCGCGAATCCCTGCTCAACCCGCATTTCCTGGCCCTGCCGGTCGCCGCCGAATGGCGCGCCGAACTGCTCCAGCTGGCCCGCGCGCTGGATTGACGTGCGATTTTTGGGTAGCCCGGGTCCGTAGGGTGCGCCGCGCGCACCAAGGCCCACAGCACAACAGCCGGTGCGCATGGCGCACCCTACCGGGATAGCGCCGCGCTCAGTCGAGCATGTCGCTGTAGCGGTCGTCCTGCTTGAATAGCAGCGGCTGGGCGAAGCCCGGCACCTTGAGCCCCTCGCTGCCCAGTTCGATCTTCTGGTCGTCGATCAGGTCGTGGCCGAAGTTGTAGATGATCTGCAACTGCCCCTGCAGCGCCTGCTGGTCGTATTCCTGGGCGGCGGCGCGGGTCTCTTCGCGGCGCGCGCAATAGGCGGCGAAGGCGGCCTCGCCATAGCGCTTGCGCAGCATGCGCTCGACCACCTGGGGCGCCAGCACCAGGGCGCTGGCGTTGTTGCCGCCGAAGCCCTTGGAGTTGATGAAGCACACCTCCAGCGCCTGCGGGTCGACCCGGCGGTCGTGGGTGGCGAAGCTCAGGTGCTGCTGGTAGACATCGTCGGCGGGGCTGTCGATGGTCTTGATCCCCGGGATGATGCCGTACTTGAAACAGCCCAGGGCGGAGATCAGTTGGTCGCCGCTGGCGGTGGCCAGGGAGTGGCCGACGAAGGCCTTGACCGCGGTGACCGGCCACTGCTCGATGGCGAAGGCGGCGGCGATGCGGTCCAGCAGCTCGGATTCGGTGACCCGGTTGGCCGGGGTGCTGGAGCCGTGGGCCTGGATGAAGCTGTGCTGGCGCACGGCATCGATGCCGAGCAGTTGCACGGCGCTAGCCACCGCCTTGGCCATGGTCAGGTAGTTGCCCGGGCCGGGCGCGGAGATGGATTTCTTGAAGCCGTCGGCGTTGACGAACACGTCCGGCACCGCGCCATGGATGTCGGCGCCCAGCTCCAGGGCCAGTTGGTCGTCCATCAGCACCACGAACTGGCAGGCTTCGGCCAGGGTGAAGCCGCAGTTCTCGCCGAACGGACGGCTGGCGCGGCGGAAGTCCACCTCGTCCTGGGCCATCTCGGTCTTGCCCTCGATCTGGCGCAGGCCGTCCTCGGTGGCCAGTGCGCCCATGGCGCCGTAGCCCTCGATGCACTCCTGGTTGATCGGCGCCTCGCTGCTGCCGACGATGACCACCCGCGCCTTGCCCGCGGCGATCTGCTCGATGCCCTTCTGCAGGTTGTAGAGGAAGGTCGCGCAGGCGCCGGTGATGGCGCCGGTGGAGCCGACGCTGCCGAGCACGTAGGCGTTGATGAAGTCCGCCGGCATGCTGTTGAGGCCCAGGGCCAGCTGCTTGGCGGTGACCCGGCCGCCCTTGAGGCGCGACTGCATCAGGCCGCCGAAACCGTTCTCGTCGAGCTGGCTCATGATGCAGCTGGCGTACACCGCGATTTCGTCCGGTGCCACGCGGTCGACGATCGACTGCCAGGGCAGGCCGGTCGAGCGCAGGGCGTCGGTCACCCCGACGATGGCCATGCTCAGGCCGCGCGGGTGGAAGCGCGAGTTGTAGTGCTCGCTCGGCTCGAAGCCGGTGGGCAGCTGGCCGGCGGACTTCACCGGCAGGGCGCGGTAGCTGTCGACCTTGAATTCGCAGCTGTCGTGCAGGGTGACGCGCACCTCGGTGGCGTTGAGTTCCTCGACCGACCAGTTGCCCGGCAGCGGTTCGGGCAACTGCTTGCGGTTGCTGACGAAGCTCAGCGCGCTGCCCGCCGCGCCGCTGACGCTGATGCTCTTCTGCCAGTGGGCGGCGTCGACATCCAGGTGCTGCTTTTCGATGCGCCGCACCAGGGTCGAGGCGAGGATCTGCTCGGCGAAGCGGCTGTCGATCTCGGCCAGGCTCAGCGGGCTGCCGTCTTCGCCCAGGTAGGCGCCGTCGAGCGGACGCACCAGCTTCATCATCACCGCCAGGCCGGCGAGGGTTTCCTGGCGCGCGCGGCGGTCCATCGACTCGATCACGGTGCGACGGAAACCGTGGTGAAAGGAGCTGCGTCCGGCTGCGTTATAACCACCAAAACCAACGATCACGGGTAAGCGAGACTTCACGCGGAAAACTCCTTCAGATAAGTACGCCAGGGCAAGCGCTGGTCGGGCCAGCCAGGCTTGTCACTCATGCTACGCCGCTCTAGCGCGGGAAATGACCGCGGGGCGAGCTCCGGCACGACAGTTCGGATGCCTATGCTGACGCGAACCGTGACCTGTGAGTCACTGCTTCGACCAAGGTAGCGCTTCGCCAAGACCCCACTGCTGCTAGGGTTTATGCACGTCAAGATCGAGCTGGAGAACAACAATGAACAGCGTCAACCCCTACGAATACGGCATGCCGCGCGATGCGGCGAATTTCCAGGCGCTCAGCCCCTTGAGTTTTCTCGAGCGCGCGGCGAGTGTCTACCCGCAGCGCCTGGCGCTGATCAACGGCGCCCTGCGGCAGACCTGGGGCACGACCTACAGCCGCTGCATCCGCCTGGCTTCGGCCCTGGCCAGGCGCGGCATCGGCCTGGGCGACACGGTGGCGGTGATCGCGCCGAACGGCCCGGCGATGTTCGAGGCGCACTTCGGCGTGCCGATGAGCGGTGCGGTGCTGAATGCCATCAACACCCGCCTGGATGCCGAGGCCATCGCCTTCATCCTGCAGCACGGCGAGGCCAAGGTGCTGCTGGTCGACAAGGAGTTCGGCGAGCTGGTGCAGCGCGCCACCAGCCACCTGCCCAACTGCCCGCTGATCATCGGCATCGACGACCCCGAGTACCAGGGCGGCCAGCCGATCGGCCAGTTCGACTACGAGGCGCTGCTCGCCGAGGGCGACCCGGACTACGCCTGGAGCCTGCCGGCCGACGAGTGGCAGGCGATCGCCCTCAACTACACCTCCGGCACCACCGGCAACCCCAAGGGCGTGGTCTACCACCACCGTGGCGCGCACCTCAATGCGCTGTCCAACGCCCTGTGCTGGGACATGAGCCGTTTCCCGGTGTACCTCTGGACCCTGCCGATGTTCCACTGCAACGGCTGGTGCTTCCCCTGGGCGCTGGCCGCCTATGTCGGCACCAGCGTGTGCCTGCGTCAGGTGCGCGCCGAGGCGATCTACCCGCTGATCGCCGAGCATGGCGTCGACCATTTCTGCGGCGCGCCGATCGTGCTGAACATGCTGGCCAATGCCAGCGATGAGCTGAAGGCGCTGAAGACCCAGCCGGTCAAGGTGCTGACCGCCGGCGCCGCGCCACCGGCGGCGGTGATCGAGGCCATGGAGGCCCTGGACTTCCGCGTCACCCACGTCTACGGCCTGACCGAGACCTACGGCCCCAGCGTGGCCTGCGAGTGGAAGGCCGAGTGGGACAGCGAGACCCCGGAACAACGAGCGCGCCTGAAATCCCGCCAGGGCGTGCGCGCGCCGCTGCTCGACGGCCTGATGGTGGCCGACCCGGACACCCTGCAGCCGGTGCCCAAGGACGGCCAGACCATCGGCGAGATCATGATGCGCGGCAACGTGGTGATGAAGGGCTACCTGAAGAACCCCACGGCCACCGCCGAGTGCTTCGCCGGCGGCTGGTTCCACTCCGGCGACCTGGCGGTGTGGCACGCCGACGGTTACGTGGAGATCAAGGACCGCTCCAAGGACATCATCATCTCCGGCGGTGAGAACATCTCCTCGATCGAGGTGGAGGACGTGCTCTACCGCCACCCGCAGATCCTCGAGGCCGCGGTGGTGGCGATGCCCAGCGACAAGTGGGGCGAGACGCCGTGCGCCTTCGTCACGCCCAAGCCGGGCGTGGAGCTGAGCGCCGCGGAGGTGATCGCCTTCTGCCAACAGCGCATGGCGCGCTTCAAGGTGCCGGGCTGCGTGGTGTTCACCGCGTTGCCGAAGACCTCCACCGGCAAGGTGCAGAAGTTCGTCCTGCGCGAACAGGCGCGGGCCCTGGCGGCCGGCGACCAGACCGCGGCCTAGGCGCTCTGCCTGCCTTAGCCCGGAGTGCATCCGGGCTAGCGTCGCTTGCCGCTAGCGGTACTCGATTCCGGCCTGGGCGCTGCTGATCCGCGTGCCGGCAGTGCCCTGGACGATCCCCTGGATCGCGTCCAGCGCGCCGATCACCGCGGGCTTGCCGGTGTGGCGGGCAAACGCGCAGGCGGCCTGGACCTTCGGGCCCATGGAGCCGGCGGCGAAGGCGAGCTGCTCCAGCGCGTCCGGGTGGGCGCGGGCGATGACCTTCTGCGTCGGCAGGCCCCAGTCGAGATAGACCGCAGGGACGTCGGTGGCGATCAGCAGCAACTCGGCCGCCAGCTGTTCGGCGAGCAGCGCCGCGCAGAGGTCCTTGTCGATCACCGCCTCGATGCCCTTGAGCTGGCGCTTCTCGTCGTAGACGGTGGGGATGCCGCCGCCCCCGGCGCAGATCACCACCGTGCCGTGCTCCAGCAACCACTGGATCGGGCGGATCTCGAAGATCCGCTTGGGCCGCGGACTGGCCACCACGCGGCGGAACAGCTCGCCGTCCGCCGCGATGCTCCAGCCTCTTTCCCGCGCCAGGCGCTCGGCTTCCGCGCGGCTGTAGACCGGGCCGATCGGCTTGCTCGGGTGCTGGAAGGCCGGGTCGGCAGGGTCCACTTCGACCTGGGTCAGCAGGGTGGCGAAGGGCACCTCGAACGGCAGCAGGTTGCCCAGCTCCTGTTCGATCATGTAGCCGATCATGCCTTCGGTCTCGGCGCCCAGCACGTCTAGCGGATAGCTGCCGACGGCGCCGTAGGCGGCGCCCTGCAGGGCCAGCAAGCCGACTTGCGGGCCGTTGCCGTGGGCGATCACCAGTTGGTTGTCGGCGGCGATCCCGGCGATCTGCGCGCAGGCGATGCGCACGTTGGCGCGCTGGTTCTCCGCGCTCAGCGGTTCGCCGCGACGGAGCAGGGCGTTGCCGCCCAGGGCGACGACGATACGCATGCTGAATCTCCTCGATGAGCCAGGTTGAATTCGCCGTTACAGGTCGCCGAGGGTGGCGACCAACACCGCCTTGATCGTGTGCATGCGGTTTTCCGCCTGCTCGAAGGCAATATTGGCCGGCGACTCGAACACCTCGTCGGTGACTTCGACGCCGCCCGCCAGCTGTGGATAGCGCGCGGCGATGTCGTGGCCGACCCGGGTCTCGCTGTTGTGCAGGGCCGGCAGGCAATGCATGAACTTCACTCGCGGATTGCCGGAGGCTTGCAGCAGCTGCGCATTCACCTGGTAGGGCAGCAACTGGGCGATGCGCTGGTCCCAGGTCGCGGTGGGCTCGCCCATGGAGACCCAGACGTCGGTGTGGATGAAGTCGATGCCCTTGACCGCTTCCTGCGGGTCTTCGCCCAGACTGATGCGTGCGCCGCTGGCCGCGGCAAAGGCCCGGCACTGCTCGACCAGTTCGGCGTGCGGCCAAAGCGCCTTGGGCGCGGCGATGCGCACCTCCATGCCGAGCTTGGCGCCGACCAGCAGCAGCGAGTTGCCCATGTTGTTGCGCGCATCGCCGAGGTAGGCGTAGCCGATGTCGTGCAGCGGCTTGTCGCTGTGCTCGCGCATGGTCATGACGTCGGCGAGCATCTGCGTCGGGTGGTACTCGTCGGTCAGGCCGTTGAACACCGGCACCCCGGCGAACCGCGCCAGTTCCTCGACGAGCTCCTGCCCGTAGCCGCGGTACTCGATGGCGTCGTACAGGCGGCCGAGCACGCGGGCGGTGTCCTTCAGGCTTTCCTTGTGGCCGATCTGCGAGGAACTCGGGTCGATGTAGGTGACGTGGGCGCCCTGGTCGTAGGCGGCCACCTCGAAGGCGCAGCGGGTGCGGGTCGAGGTCTTCTCGAAGATCAGCGCGATGTTCTTGCGCAGCAGGTGCTGCTGCTCGGTGCCGCTGTACTTGGCGCGTTTCAGGTCGCGGGCCAGGTCGAGCAGGTAGTGCAACTCCTGGGGGCTGTGGTGCAGCAGGCTGAGCAGGCTGCGGTTGTGCATGTTGAAGGCCATCGGGGGCTCCTCGTTGCGCCCGCCGGCGGGCGGCGCTCAGTAATCGATCGGCTCGCGGATGATCGGGCAGGTCATGCAGTGGCCGCCGCCGCGGCCGCGCCCCAGTTCGCTGGCGTCGATGGTGATGACTTCCACCCCGGCCTTGCGCAACTGGGTGTTGGTGTAGGTGTTGCGGTCGTAGCCGATCACCACGCCAGGCTCCAGGGCGACCACGTTGTTGCCGTCGTCCCACTGCTCGCGTTCGGCTTCGTAGCTGTCGCCGCCGGTCGGCACCACCCGCAGCTTCTTCAGGTTGAGGGACGCGGCGACCACCTCGAGGAAGGGTTTCTTCTCCCGGCGCAGGTCCAGGCCGTGGGGTTGGCTGGCATCCGGGCGGATGCTGAACGGGGTGATCGCCTGGACCGCGTCGGCGAACACCGTCACCAGGTCGCGGTCGCAGAAGCTGAACACGGTGTCCAGGTGCATCGCCGCACGGGATCTCGGCAGGCCAGCGACTATCAGCCGCTCGGCCGCCTGGTTGGCGAACAGCGCCTGCGCCAGCTGGCCGATCGCCTGGTGCGAGGTCCGTTCGCCCATGCCGACCAGCACCACGCCATTGCCGATGGGCATCACGTCGCCGCCTTCCAGCGAGGCGGCGCCGTGCTCCCGATCCGGATCGCCGTACCAGACCTTGAGGGCGGCGTTGGCGAAGTCCGGGTGGAACCTGTAGATGGCGCTGACCAGCAGGGTTTCCTGGCGCCGCGCCGGCCAGCGCATGGGGTTGAGGGTGACGCCGCCGTAGATCCAGCAGCTGTTGTCGCGGGTAAACAGGGTGTTCGGCAGCGGCGGCAGGATGAAGCTGGCGCTGCCCAGGTAGCTGCGGAACATCGCGATGGCCTGGCCGCCGAAACTGTCCGGCAGGTCCGAGCCGGCCACGCCGCCGATGAGGAACTCGGCCTGCAGCCGTGGCTCGAGGCTCTCCAGCCAGGCGCGCACTTCGTCGGCCAGGCCGATGCCCACCTGGTCGGTGGTGATCCTGCGGTCCAGCAGCCATTTCAGCGCGACGGGGTTGCGCAGCGTCTCGCTCAGCAGGTTGTGCATCTCCAGCACCTCCACGCCGCGCTCGTGCATCTTGCTGACGAAGTCGAAATGATCGCGCTTGGCCTGGTTCACCCAGATCACGTCGTCGAACAGCAGTTCGTCGCAGTTGCTCGGCGTCAGGCGCCGGTGCGCCAGCCCCGGAGCGCAGACCATTACCCGGCGCAGCTTGCCGACTTCGGAGTGGACGCCGAGTGGCGGGGGCTCGATGGCCATGCGGGATCTCCTTGCGCGGGGCGCTTCACAGGTGGAGGAAGCCGTCATACAGGCCGTAGGCGGCGATCAGCGCGCCGAGCGCCACGGCGGCGAAGATCAGCCGCTCGAGCGCGCTGAACAGCGGCTGGCGCAGCTCGCGCTTGGCCTGGGCGAACAGGATGACGCCGGGGGCATAGAGCAGCGCCGACAGCAGCAGGTACTGCAGGCCGCCGGCATACACCAGCCAGACGGCGTAGATCAGCGCCAGCAGGCCGATCAGCAGATCCTTGCGGCGCTCGCTCCGCGCGCCTGCGTAGGTCTCGCCGCGCACGGCCAGCAGCACGGCGTAGGCGGCCGACCAGAAATACGGCAGCAGGATCATCGAGGTGGCCAGGTACAGCAGGCTCAGGTAGGTGGCCTGGTTGAACAGGGTGATGATCAGGAACAGCTGGATCAGCCCGTTGGACAGCCACAGCGCGTTGGCCGGGACCTGCCGGGCGTTCTCCTGCTTGAGGAAGGCCGGCATGCTCTGGTCACGCGCGCCGGCGAAGAGGATCTCCGCGCACAGCAGGGTCCAGGCCAGCAGGGCGCCGCTCAGCGAGACCACCAGGCCGACGCTGATCAGCACCGCGCCCCAGTGGCCGACCACCCGTTCCAGCACGCCGGCCATCGAGGGGTTCTGCAGCCCGGCCAGCTCGGCCTGGCTGAGGATGCCCATGGACAGCACGTTGACCAGCACCAGTAGCAGCAGCACGCCGAAGAAGCCGAGCACGGTGGCCGCACCGACGTCGCGGCGCTTCTCGGCGCGGGCCGAGTAGACGCTGGCGCCCTCGATGCCGATGAACACCCAGACGGTGACCAGCATCATGTTGCGCACCTGGTCCAGCACGCTGCCCAGCTGCGGGTTGCCGGCGCCCCAGAAGTCGGTGGTGAACAGCTCCAGCTTGAAGGCGACGGCGCCGAGGGCGATGAACAGCAGCAGCGGGACGATCTTGGCGATGGTGGTCAGCAGGTTGATGAAGGCCGCTTCCTGGATGCCGCGCAGCACCAGGAAATGCACCGCCCACAGCAGCGCCGAGGCGCCGGCGATGGCGGCCGGGGTATTGCCCTCGCCGAACAGCGGGAAGAAGTAGCCGAGGGTGCTGAACAGCAACACGAAGTAGCTGACGTTGCCGATCCAGGCGCTGATCCAGTAGCCCCAGGCCGAGGAAAAGCCCATGTAGTCACCGAACCCGGCCTTGGCGTAGGCATAGACCCCGGCATCCAGCTCCGGCTTGCGCGTGGCCAGGTTCTGGAAGACGAAGGCCAGGCTCAGCATGCCCACCGCGGTGATCGCCCAGCCGATCAGGATGGCCCCGGCGCCGGCACTGGCCGCCATGTTCTGCGGCAGGGAGAAGATCCCGCCGCCGACCATCGAACCCACCACCAGGGCCACCAGCGCAGGCAGGCGAAGTTTTGCGGGGGCCTGGGACATGCTGTTTCTCCATGGGCGTCGGCAGGGCTGCTGCCATTCATCCACGGCGGCGCCCGGGCCGGGCTGATCTGGATCAACCCCGCTGGGGATTGGCGGGCACAGGCGGTCGACTTTGCGCGGCAGCCGTTCGTTGCCGAAGCCTCTTGCTAGGGGGCGCCGCGCACCCTTCTCGGCTGGCGGGTGCGGCAGGCAAAAAAAAGCCCGGCGCTAGGGCCGGGCGGAGTGGCTACACATGTACCGAAGTAGCAGCGGTTAGCTCATCCCCAGCCAGTTCGGCAGGGCCAGGGAGATGGCCGGGATGTAGGTGATCACCACCAGGAAGCTCAGCAGCAGCATCAGCCACGGCCAGGCGGCCTTGATCACCGCGGTCAGCGGCATGCCGGTCACCGCCGAGGTGACGAACAGGTTCAGCCCCACCGGCGGGGTGATCAGGCCGATCTCCATGTTCACCACCATGATGATGCCCAGGTGGATCGGGTCGATGCCCAGTTGCACGGCGATCGGGAAGAGGATCGGCGCGAGGATCAGGATGATCGCCGAGGGCTCCATGAAGGCCCCGGCGACCAGCAGCACCAGGTTCACCACCAGCAGGAACTGCCAGGGTTGCAGGCCCATCTCGATGACCCAGGCGGTGATGGTCTGGGGGATCTGTTCGGTGGTCAGCACGTGGGCGAAGAGCATGGCGTTGGCGATGATGAACATCAACATGATCGACAGCTTGCCCGACTCCAGCAGCACCTTGGGGCACTCGCGGATGCGCATGTCCTTGTACACGAACAGCGCCACGAAGCCGGCGTAGACCGCCGCCACCGCCGCCGCCTCGGTCGGGGTGAACATCCCCGAGTAGATGCCGCCGAGGATGATCACCATCAGCAGCAGGCCCCAGATCGCCTCGCGCGCGGTGCTCAGCAACTCGCGCAGGCTGGCGCGCGGCAGGGCCGGCAGGTTCATCTTGCGGGCGATTATGTAGATCGCGGTCATCAGTACCACGCCGAGCAGGATGCCGGGCACCACCCCGGCCATGAACAGCTTGCCGACCGAGGTCTCGGTCGCCGCGGCGTACACCACCATGACGATCGACGGCGGGATCAGGATGCCCAGGGTGCCGGCGTTGCAGACGATGCCGGCGCCGAACGCCTGCGGGTAGCCGGAGCGCACCATGCCGGCGATGGCGATCGAGCCGACCGCGGCCACGGTCGCCGGCGA
>NZ_FNCT01000005.1:0-158712 GCF_900100495.1 Pseudomonas benzenivorans | reverse complement strand
CCTGGTCAACGCCGACGGTAGCCTCGGCGAGCGCAACGCCCTGTCCTGCGGCTCGATCGAGCACAAGATGGGCATCAAGGCCTCGGCCACCTGCGTGATGAACTTCGACGGCGCCACCGGCTGGATCGTCGATGCGCCGAACAAGGGCCTGGCGGCGATGTTCACCATGATGAACTACGAACGCCTGGGCGTCGGCATCCAGGGCCTGGCCACCGGCGAACGCTCCTACCAGAGTGCCGTCGACTACGCCCGCGAGCGCATCCAGAGCCGCGCGCCGACCGGCCCGCAGGCCAAGGACAAGGCCGCCGACCCGATCATCGTGCATCCCGACGTACGCCGCATGCTGCTGACCATGAAGGCGCTCAACGAAGGCGGCCGCGCCTTCTCCAGCTACGTCGCCATGCAGCTCGATACCGCCAAGTTCAGCGAAGATCCTGCCACGCGCAAGCGCGCCGAGGAGCTGGTGGCGCTGCTGACCCCGGTGGCCAAGGCCTTCCTCACCGACATGGGCCTGGAGACCACCATCCACGGCCAGCAGGTGTTCGGCGGCCACGGCTTCATCCGCGAGTGGGGCCAGGAGCAGCTGGTGCGCGACTGCCGGATCACCCAGATCTACGAAGGCACCAACGGCATCCAGGCCCTCGACCTGGTCGGGCGCAAGGTGATCGGCAGCGGCGGCGCCTTCTACCGGCACTTCGCCGAGGAGATCAAGGCCTTCACCGACTCGGCCGACAGCAGCCTGGCCGAGTTCGTCGAGCCGCTGAAAGCCGCCATCGCCAACCTCGAGCAGATGACCGCCGAGCTGCTGGAGCGGGCCAAGGCCAACCCGAATGAAATCGGCGCCGCCTCGGTCGAATACCTGCAGGTGTTCGGCTACACCGCCTACGCCTATATGTGGGCCTTGATGGCACGCGCCGCCCTGGGCAAGCAAGACCAGGACGACTTCTACGCCAGCAAGCTCGGCACCGCGCGCTTCTATTTCGCCCGCATCCTGCCGCGCATCCACTCGTTGACCGCCGCGGTCAAGGCCGGCAGCGAGAGCCTGTACCTGCTCGACGCCGCGCAGTTCTGATCGACGCCCTGCGGCGGGGGCGGGCCGTAGGCCACGCTCCCGTCGATGGGGTGCGGCGCCTTGCGTTTTCATCCGGTTGTAGATCGCGCAATGCCGCTGCGGCTTGCAGCTCTGCTGTCATCAAATGAGAAGTGCCTGGCGTGGAATGAAAAGCGCTAGAGGGGCGGGGTATTTACTGTTTGCCTCATGGTGGATGCCCGTGTCCGGGCAATTGGCTTCGCCTGTATGGATGCCGAGTCCTCGGGTGGTGTGAGCCAGAATTTCAGAACGCAAAGGTTGGGAAAACATTCATGGCAACGACAAAAAAAATTCTGCCTGCGCAAGGTGCCTATGACTACCAGTTGCTGATCAAGCGCCTGTTGCTGTCTGGCGTGCGCTACCAGCCTGATCAGGAGATCGTCTACTCCGACAAGCTGCGCTACAGCTATCGCACCCTCAACGAGCGCATCCAGCGCCTGGCCAGCGCGCTGAGCGCGGCCGGGGTCAAGGCCGGCGATACCGTGGCCCTGCTGGACTGGGACAGCCATCGCTCGCTGGAGTGCTTCTTCGCCGTGCCGATGCTCGGTGCGGTGCTGCACACGGTGAACATTCGCCTGTCGCCGGAGCAGATCATCTACACCATGAACCATGCCGAGGACGACCTGGTCCTGGTGCATGACGACTTCCTGCCGCTGATGGAGCAGGTCCACGGCGAGCTGAACACCGTCAGGGGCTACATCCAGCTGACCGAGAGTGTCGCCACGCCGACCCAGCTGCCCGTGCTGGGCGAGTACGAGGCGTTGCTGGCCGCTGCCGAGAGCCACTTCGAGTTCCCCGACTTCGACGAGGATTCGGTGGCGACCATGTTCTACACCACCGGCACCACCGGCAATCCGAAGGGCGTGTATTTCACTCACCGCCAGCTGGTGCTGCACACCCTCAACGAGCTGGGCACCTTCGCCGGCTGGGACGGCCAGCCGCTGCTGCGCGCGGGCGACGTGTACATGCCGATCACCCCGATGTTCCACGTGCATGCCTGGGGCGTGCCCTACGTGGCCACGGCCATGGGGGTCAAGCAGGTCTACCCCGGTCGCTACGAGCCGAACACCCTGGTGCGACTGTTCCGCGAGGAGGGCGTGAGCTTCTCCCACTGCGTGCCGACCATCCTGCAGATGATGCTGGAGTGCGAGGAGGGCAAGCGCACCGACTTCGCCGGCTGGAAGATGCTCCTCGGCGGCAGCGCGCTGACCCTCGGTCTGGCCCGCCAGGCGAGCGAGCGCGGCATGCGCGTGCATTGCGGCTATGGCATGTCCGAGACCTGTCCGCTGCTGACCCTGACCCACCTGCGCGAAGAAGACCTGGCCCTGCCGATGGACGAGCAAATCCCCGAGCGGATCAAGACCGGGGTGCCGATCCCGCTGGTCGACCTGCGCATCGTCGACGGCGCCGGCAACGACGTGCCGCATGACGGCGTGGCGCTGGGCGAGATCGTCGCGCGCGCGCCCTGGCTGACCCAGGGCTACCTGAAGGAACCGGAGAAGGGCGCCGAACTCTGGGAAGGCGGCTGGCTGCACACCGGCGACATGGCCTCGATCGACGCGCGCGGCGTGGTGGAGATCAAGGACCGGATCAAGGACGTGATCAAGACTGGTGGTGAGTGGATCAGCTCGCTGGAGCTGGAGAACCTGATCAGCCAGCACGCGGCGGTCGCCTCGGTGGCCGTGGTAGGCATTCCCGACGAGCAGTGGGGCGAGCGGCCGCTGGCCCTGGTGGTCTGTGTGCCGGGTGAGAATCTCCAGCAGAAGGCCATCGCGGAGCACTTGCAGCAGTTCGTCGACAGCGGGCAGATCAACAAGTGGGCGATTCCGCGGCAGATCCGTTTCGTCGACGACATCCCCAAGACCAGCGTCGGCAAGATCAACAAGAAGCTCATCCGCGAAAACGAGCTCGCGCAAGGGCGTGCCGACTAGCCGGTAATGCAAGGACTGGTGTCAGTACGTTTGTATTGGCACCAGAGGCCGTTGAGGAAATGACGATGGCTGAAGGTGGAGGCTGTTTCAAAGGTGGGCGGGGTCCATCCAGTCACCCTGGACCGGGCGGAAACTGGCCCAGCACAACGGGAAAAGTATCAGGTGGTGGTCGGGGTAATGCAGCTCCGTCGAAGTCGGGTGGATAGTGGTCTGGCTAACCCGTTTCGACACTTTATCGACACCAGCAAACCCAAGAAACGAAAAAGCCCTGTAAGAACAGGGCTTTAACCATAGGATTCTGGAGCGGGCGAAGGGAACAGCACCCGGTCGCTAACTCGTTTATTACGAACGTTTTTTCCGATCCAAGCGTCACGGAATGGACTCGATTGTGGACTCAAGTCTTCGGCCTGGTCAACGCAGGCCGTTGCGGGTGATCCAAAGCGAGCCAAGCACATCCATCAACAGCCAGAGCATCGGATTTCATACCGAAGTCTATCTGTCCACTGGCACATCACGCCACAGGCCGCTACGGACAGGTGAGCTGCGTCCTCAAAGGATTGACTCATCATCGACAGGCCCGGTCCCGCCCGCCTTTCGCCCGCTCGATGAACCGCTTCATGGGCTCCGAGGGTTCGCCCCGGCGGCGCAGCAGGTAGGTAGAGAGCACCGGTGGGCTGCCGGCCAAGGGACGAATGGAGATGTCCGGGCGCTGTAGCGTCTGCACCTGCGAGGCGATGGCGAAGCCGATGCCGTAGCCGGCACCGACCAGGGTCAGCATCACGCCCAGGCTGGTCACTTCATCGACCAGCTTGAGCGGCGTGCCTGCGTCCTGCAGCAGCGCTTGAATCTGATGGCGGCAGCCCGATCCCGATTCGGGATGGCACAGAACCAGCGGGAACTTCAGGGCTTCGGCCAGCGGCACCTGCACGTGTGCCAGCAAGGGGTGGCGTGCGGGCACGATCACCGACAGCGGATCGGTCCACACCGGCTCGGCGACGAGGCCATCATGTACCGCGTTTGACAACGCAAAGCCGATGTCCAGCAGATCGTCGTGCAGCGTCTTGAGCTGCTGCGCGAACGGCAGCTCGAAGACGCGAATCTCCATCTCGGGCTCCTCCTCGCGGCTGCGTGCCAGCAAGGTGGCGATGCGGGGCTGCGCCAGGCCGTCGCAGATCGCGATGCGCAGATGGCCCTGGTAGCCCTGTGCCGCCGCCTTGGCGCTCTTGACTGCCTGCTCCACGGTGGCCTGCACGCGCCGGCATTCGCCGAGGAACACCTGGCCGGCCCAGGTCAGCCGCGTCAGGCGTGTGCTGCGGTCGAACAACTGCACGCCAAGCTGGCTTTCTAGGTCGCGCATCGCACGTGACACAGGCGATTGCTCGATGCCCAGACGCTCGGCTGCCCGGGCCAGATGCAGTTCTTCCGCGACTGCGATGAAGTAGCGCAGCAATCTGAAATCCAAGGCCACCTCCTGTTCGTCTTCTTCTGGTTCGGCCTCTCGGGCGCCAGCATCTCCATCCACATCCCGCCCACTTACGCCCCGCCAGGCTTGCGATGTGCCGGCGCCCTTCCGCCAATGAGGTGCGGAGGGCGACGTTTGCGCCCGCTAGAAATCGACCGTTGGCAGCCGTCTGAGATAGCAGTTCTGCTGTTCATCGAGACCTCTTTTTCGTGCTTCCCCTCTTGCGGCCTGGCTGCACAGTGGTAAGATAGTAATAGATTACTCACTTTTTGGGATGCAAGCAATGAGCGGACGCTCCAGGCATCTACCGGCTGATGAGAGGCGCGCGGCCACCGTCGAGGCAGTGGTCGACTTGGCTGCCGAACAGAACCCCAGCGACATCACGACCACGGCCATCGCGCAGCGCATGGGGTTGACCCAGGGAGCACTGTTCCGTCACTTCCCGACTAAAGACGCAATCCTGCAGGCGGTGATGTCCTGGGTTACGGAACGCTTGCTGGCTCGAGTAGACAAGGCCGCAGAAGGTGCTACGTCCCCCCTCGCAGCTCTTGAAGCGATCTTCAAGACGCACATCGACTTCGTGGCCGAGCACCCGGGGGTGCCGAGGATGCTCTTCGGCGAATTACAGCGGCCGGGGGAGACCCTGCCCAAGCAAATGGTGCAGACCTTGACCCGTCAATATGGTGAGCGGTTGCGTCGACTGCTCGAAGCCGGTAAGGCGCGAAGCGAGCTGCATTCAGAACTGGATGTGGACGCGGCCGTCGTCTTGTTCATCGGCACAATTCAAGGGCTGGTGATGCAGTCGTTGCTGGCGGGCGATGTAGCACGCATCCGCCGCGACGCGCCAGCCGTGTTTGCCATCTATCTCCGTGGCATCACGCACACCCGATGAAACGCCTTCCATCCTGCCGCCACGCAGTTCCTCGGTCAGCCGAGAGGCACACCACGGTCATGCGATCGCGTTGCGCCTCCAGCGCGAATCCGCGTCATTCAACACTCAGCCCGACCGCCCGGCGGAATGCACACGCACGCCGCGACGACGAAGGCCTGGGAGTTTCCCCGATCAAGTAAAGGCCATGAAGATGACCACTCATCCACAACGCAGCATCTGGCACTGGCTGATCTCCCTGCTTGCGATCGGCTTCGGTCTGCTCACTCTTCGGGAGGGCGGCGCCGTTCTGTTTGTCGACGGCGCGGCGCGCCAAGCCGCCGGCCACTATGTGCCCTTCGTGCTCTGGTTCAATTTTCTGGCCGGGTTCGCCTACATCGTCGCCGGCGTCGGCTTGTGGATGCGCCGGCGCTGGGCCGCGTGGTTGGCGATTGTCATCACGGTGGCGACCGCACTCGTGTTCCTCGCTTTCGGAGTGCATGTGGCTCTGGGTGGCGCCTGGGAGCGACGCACGGTGGTCGCCATGACGCTGCGCACGTTGGTGTGGGCTGGCATAGCGGCCATCGCCTGGCGCCGGTCAGCGGCGAATGCGCCGGTCGCACGCGAGCACTGAGCACCTTTATCCAGCGGAAACCCATCGATGAAAACTCCAAACCTCCTCTTCAAGAAAACCCGTTGGGTCGTGATCGCCGTCGTCGTGCTCGCTCTTGGCGGCGCACTGGCGTTCTGGTTGTCGCGCGACCATGGACAACAAGATGCATTGCGCCTCTACGGCAACGTCGACATCCGCGAGGTGCAACTGGCCTTCCGTCAGCCCGGGCGCGTGATGCAAATGGCTTTCGATGAGGGCGATGCCGTCAGCGCGGGCGCGCGCCTGGCGGCGCTTGACGCGCAACCCTATCGGGAAGCACTTGCGGCAGCACAGGCCCAGGTGCAGGTGGCGCAGGCGGAACTGGCCAAGCTGCGCCGCGGTCTGCGACCGCAGGAAATCACCCAGGCGCGCGAAGCCCTCAGGCAGGCCCAGGCGCTCGCCACCGAGACCGAGCGCAATTTCCAGCGCCAGAGTGGCCTGCTGGCATCTGGCGCCAGCAGCCAGCGCACGGTCGATGCAGCCCGCACGGCGCGCGACCAGGCAGCCGCTGGCGTCGAAGCGGCCAAGGCGGCCCTGTCGCAAGCATCCGAAGGTTTTCGCAAGGAAGACATCGCCGCGGCAGAAGCTCGCCTTGCGGCCGCACAGGCTGCCGCAGCGCAAGCCACGACAGCCTTGGCGGACACCGAGTTGATGGCGCCCAGTAGCGGCACCGTCATCGCACGAGTGCGGGAGCCCGGCAGCATGGTCGCAAGCCAGAGCGCGGTCTACAGCCTGAGCCTGGACAAGCCGGTTTACGTGCGCGCCTACGTGGGCGAGTCGGACTTGGGGCGCATCGCGCCCGGTACTTTGGTGCGCGTCAAAAGCGATTCATCAGAGAAGGTCTATCGCGGCCAGATCGGCTTCATCTCGCCGCGCGCCGAGTTCACCCCCAAGACGGTGGAGACGACGGATTTGCGTACGGATCTGGTCTACCGCCTGCGCATCGTCATCGACGAAGCCGACAGCGACAGTGCCTTGCGCCAGGGCATGCCGGTGACGATCGAGGTCGATGCGAAAGCCGGCACCCGTATCCCGGCGGGGGAGCGTTGAAATGCAGGCAAGCCCTGCTATCGCCGCCGTGCCTGCGGGTGCGGGCGAAGACGCTGCCATCGTCATCGAAGACGTGGACAAGCATTTCGGCGACGTAAAGGCGCTGCGGGGCTTGAGCGCGCGCATCCACTATGGACGGCTGACGGGTCTGGTCGGCCCCGACGGCGCCGGCAAGACGACGCTGATGCGGATTCTGACCGGCCTCCTGGTGCCGAACGCCGGCCACGTCACCTTGGCAGGCTATGACGTGGTCAAGGACAACGACGCCATTCATGTCGCCAGTGGCTACATGCCGCAACGCTTTGGCCTGTACGAAGACCTGTCGGTGATGGAGAACATGCGCCTGTATGCGCAGTTGCGCGGCATGGATGCGGACCGCAACGCCGATCTGTTTGCCGAGCTGCTGGACTTCACGCGGCTCGGACCCTTCACCAAACGCCTGGCCGGCAAGCTCTCCGGCGGCATGAAGCAGAAGCTGGGCCTTGCCTGTGCGCTCATGGCGCGGCCGAAGGTGCTGCTGCTGGACGAGCCGGGCGTGGGTGTCGACCCGGTCAGCCGCCAGGACTTGTGGCGCATGGTGCAGGCGCTGACCGATGAAGGCATGGCCGTGGTCTGGTCCACCGCCTATCTCGACGAAGCCGAGCGCTGCGAGAGCGTGCTGCTGCTGAACCAAGGGCAGCTCCTGTTCGATGGCCCGCCGCAGGAGCTGACCGCGCAGCTCGAAGGCCGCAGTTTCCGTCTGGAAGACGTCGGTGCCGAGCGCCGAGCGGTCCTGACCCAGGCACTCGACCTGCCCAGCGTGAGCGATGGCGTGATCCAGGGCGCCGGCGTGCGCGTGGTGTTGCGCGAGGGCGCTCAAGCGGAGCAGCTCCAGGCCCTGTCCGATCAGGCGCGAGTGGAGCTGGCGCAGGTGCCCGCGCGCTTCGAAGACGCCTTCATCGATCTGCTCGGTGGCGGCCCCGGCGGCACTTCGACGCTGGCCGAGCGTCTGCCGCCGGTTGAGCTGGGTTCCGACATTGCCGTGTCGTGCCGAAACCTCACCAAGCGCTTCGGCGAGTTCACCGCCACCGACAACGTCAGCTTCGAGGTGCAAAAGGGCGAAATCTTCGGCCTGCTCGGCCCTAACGGCGCCGGCAAGTCCACCACCTTCAAGATGTTGTGCGGCCTGTTGAAACCAACTGCTGGCGAAGCGCATGTGGTGGGCCATGATCTGCGCCGCGCCACCGGCGCAGCCAAGAGCCGGCTCGGCTACATGGCGCAGAAGTTTTCGCTCTACGGCCTGCTCTCGGTGCAGCAGAACCTGGAATTCTCGGCCGGCGTCTACGGACTGGAAGGCAACACCCGGCGCGAGCGCATTGCCGAGATGATCGAAACCTTCGATCTGGGCGACTGGCTGTCCGCCACGCCCGATTCCCTGCCGCTGGGCCACAAGCAGCGCCTGGCATTGGCTTGTTCGCTGATGCACCGGCCGCCCGTGCTGTTCCTAGATGAACCCACTTCGGGCGTGGACCCGATCACCCGGCGCGAATTCTGGACCCACATCAACGGACTGGCCCGCAAGGGCGTGACCATCATGGTCACCACCCACTTCATGGACGAGGCCGAATACTGCGACCGCGTGGCCATGCTCTCGCGTGCGCAACTGATTGCGCTGGATACGCCCGACGCGCTCAAACGTTCGGCGGTCAGCTCCGAACGACCCGACCCGACGATGGAGGACGCCTTCATTCACCTGGTGGAGTCGGCGGACCGCGAGCTGGAGGCCGCCACATGAACGGCACCACAAAGCACAAGGACGGGAATGGACCACAGCAGACCGACCTGCGCCATTTTGATCTGCGGCGCTTGATCGCCCTGGTCACCAAGGAAAGCTACCAGGCGCTGCGCGACCCCTCGACGCTGCTGATCGCGTTCGTGCTGCCGGTGGTGTTGCTGCTGCTGTTCGCCTATGCGGTGTCGCTGGATGCGAAGGATGTCCGCGTCGGCGTGGTGCTGGAGTCGCCCGGCGCTGCAGCGCAGGAGCTTGCGGCGGCCTTTGCCGGCACAAAGTTCCTGGATGCCCACTTCGCCCATGACCGGCGCGAAGTGGCCGACCAGCTGGTCTCAGGCGACCTGCGCGGCTACGTGGTGATCCCGCAGGATTTCGAGCAGCGGCTGGCCCAGCGTGGCAGCGAGCCGCTGGTGCAGATCGTCACCGACGGCTCCTACCCCAATACCGCCAACTACGTCGAGAACTACGCCCGCGGCGTGGTCCAGTCCTGGCGTGCCGGACTGGACGTCGGAGCACCAGCGCAGGCCGTCATGCTGGAACCGCGCTACTGGTTCAACCCCGAGCTGGAAAGCCGCCGCGCACTGATTCCCGGTGCCATCGCCATCGTCATGACCATCATCGGCACCATGCTGACTGCACTGGTGGTGGCGCGCGAATGGGAGCGCGGCACCATGGAGGCGGTGCTGTCCACGCCCGCCTCGGTGGCCGAAATCCTGATCGGCAAGCTGCTGCCGTATTTCGTGCTCGGCATGCTATCCACACTGGGTGCGGCGGCGCTGGCGGTGTTCGTGTTCGGCGTGCCGATGCGAGGCTCGCTGGCGGCGCTGCTACTGCTGTCGGCGGTATTCATGGTACCGGCGCTGGGTCAGGGTCTGCTGATTTCCTCATTGGCACGCAACCAGTTCCTGGCCGCGCAGATCGCGCTGTTCACGGGTTTTCTGCCGGCTTTCATGCTGTCGGGCTTTCTATATGAGATCGACGCGATGCCCGCGCCAATCCGGGCCATCACCCGGCTGGTTCCGGCGCGTTACTTCGTCGATTCGCTGAAGACGGTGTTCCTGGCCGGCGACATCTGGGCCGTGTTCCTGCCCAACCTTGCGGCCATGGCGGCGATCGGGGTGCTGTTCTTCGTGATCGCCAAGCGCGCCACGCGCAAGAACCTGGAGTGACGCGATGTTGACTTCCGCATTCTCGTTCACCCGCCTGCGCGCCCAGTTCATCAAGGAAGTGCTCAGCGTCCTGCGCGACCCGCGGAGCCGGATGGTGGTGTTCGTGCCGCCGATCCTGCAGTTGCTGGTGTTCGCCTTTGCTGCGACGCTGGAAGTGCGCAACGTCGATATCGCCGTCTACGATCAGGATGCGGGGCGCTGGTCGCACGAGTTGGAACAGCGCCTGGACAGCGCGCGCTTCATCACCCACGTCCGGCATGTCGACAGCCAGCAGCAGCTGCACGAGCTGATCGACCGTGGCGAGGTGATCGCCGCGCTCGCCATCCCGGTGGATTTCTCGCGCTCCATCGCTGCCGGCGAAAGTGGCCGCGCCCAGGTACTGGTCGATGGCCGGCGCAGCAACTCGGGGCAGATCACCGTGGCCTATCTGTCTACCATCGCCGCCGATGTCGGCGCTGAGGTCGTGCCCGACGCCCAGGCACCGACGCCAGTGGTCGTGCGCCACTGGTTCAACCCGAATCTGGTCTACCGCTGGTTCATCGTGCCCGGCCTCACGGGCATCCTGGCGCTGTTCAGCGCGCTGCTCATCACCTCGCTGTCGATTGCACGCGAACGCGAGCTTGGCACCTTCGACCAATTGCTGGTGTCGCCCACTTCAACGCCGGAAATCATCATTTCCAAATCACTGCCGGCACTCGCAATTGGCACCGTGCTGGGCCTGTTCATGATCAGCGCAGGCGTATTCCTGTTCGGCATCCCGTTTACTGGCTCGTTTGCACTTCTGCTCGCCAGCCTGGTGCTGTTCATCCTGTCGGTGGTCGGCATCGGCCTGATGATTTCCGCGGTCAGCATGACCCAGCAGCAGGCCATCCTGGGTGCGTTCGCCATCGGCGTGCCGGCGGTGCTGATGTCCGGCTTTGCGACGCCTGTGGAAAACATGCCTGTCGTCCTGCAATGGCTGGCCCAGGCCATTCCGCTAACCCACTTCCTCATCATCGTCGAAGGCAGCTTTCTCAAGGCTATGCCGCCCGGTGACATTCTCGCCAGCCTGTGGCCGCTGGCGGTCATCGCCCTTGCCACGCTGACGATGGCCACCGTATTCGTCCGAGGACGCCTGCAATGAAATCCAAGACCCGCACTCCCTTTCTTCGCGCAACCGTCACCGGCCTGACCCCAGGGCGCGTGCGTCCGCTCGCGCTGGCCCTGTCCTGCGTGCTGCTGACTGCCTGTGCGACCGTGGGCCCCGACTACCGCGAGCCGCCGCCGGTCGACGTCGGCAGCGGCTGGACCTTGCCGTTGGCAAGCGAATCCCAGTCCGCAGACTTGAGCCACTGGTGGTCTGCACTGGACGATCCGATCCTCGACCGCCTGATGGCCACGGCGCTGGCACAGAACCTGGATCTGCGCCAGGCTGCGGCACGCATCGATGAGGCACGCGCCCTGCGCGATCGCGTGGCCGGCGAGGCATTGCCCACCGTCGGCGCTGGCACGAGCGTCAACCGGCGCCGTCAAAGCGAGAACGGCCCCTTGCCCATCGGCTCCATCCCCGGTCTTGACGCCACGCAGACCATCTACGATGCGGGCTTCGACGCGGCCTGGGAAGCCGATTTGTTTGGGGCCAAGCGGCGCGCCATGGAAGGCGCCAGCGCCCGCCTGGAGGCGACCGAAGCCGAGGCACAGGGCGTACGCATGCGCATCGTGGCCGAGGTCGCGCGCACCTGGTTCACCGCCGCCGGCGCCCGCTACGAGTTGCACACACAACAGGCCACGCTAGATACGCTGCAGCAGACCTTGGAATTGGTGCGCCTGCGGCATGCGCTGGGCGACGCGTCGGCCGCCGACGTGGAGGCGGCGTACGCCCAATGGACAGCAGCCAACGCGCTTATCCCGGATATCCAGGCGCGCCAGCGCGCCGCGGTGCTCAGCCTGGGCGTGCTGCTGGGCGCACCGCCGGAGCGGGAGCTGGCACTGCTTGATGGCCCCTTGACGCCGAGCACGCTGCGGGCGCTGCCGGTGGGCGAGCGCGCAGATATGCTGCGCCGACGCCCTGACGTGCTGGCTGCGGAACGTCGCCTGGCAGCGAGTTCCGCCGACATCGGCGTGGCCACAGCCGAGTTGTTCCCCAAACTCTCCATCGGTGTCGGCGGCGGGTTCCAGGCGCTCAGTACGGGCAATTGGTTCGATGCATCCAGCTCGCGTTTTTCCATCCTGCCGCTGATTTCCTGGCGCCTGTTCGACGGTGGCCGCGTGCGAGCCGAAATTCGGGCACGCGAGGCAGCCGAGCGGCAGGCTGCGCTGGCCTACGAGCAGGCGGTGCTGGCGGCGCTGGGCGATGCCGAGCGCGCGCTGGGCGACTATCACGGCGGGCTGGACACACTGGAGCGCCGCGGCATGGCACTGGATGCCACGCGCGTGAGCTACGGCCACGCCAAGGCCCGCTACGCCGCGGGCGACATCGCCCTGGTCGAACTGCTGGCAGCCCAGCGCAGCCTGCACGAGGCGGAAACCGCAGCCGCGCGGGCGCATACCAACGCCGCCGTGCAATTGGTGGCGCTGTACAAGGCCCTTGGTGGTGGCTGGGACGTATCCACGACGGCATCGACCGCAACCCATCCGCTGCGGGGCGCTGCCGCCCCCGTCGCGTTTTCAAGCCGCTGATTCAACACAAGGAGACCGTCATGCAAATCAACGTTGGAAATCTCGACCGCATTGTGCGCATCGTCATCGGACTGATTTTGCTCAGTCTCCCATTGTGGCTGGACTCATCCTGGCGTTGGCTGGGACTCATTGGAATCATGCCACTCCTCACCGGCCTGGCAGGCCGCTGTCCTGGCTATCGCCTGCTCGGCCTCAGCACTTGCCCGATGCGAAAACCCGAGTGAACGCCCTATGAAACTCAGTTTTTTGGGCGCAGCCCGAGAAGTCACCGGATCGTGCTTTCTGGTCGAAGCGGCTAATGTCCGCTTCCTGGTCGATTGCGGCATGGTTCAAGGTGGGCGTATAGCAGCAGCACGCAACCACGAGCCGTTCGCGTTCGACCCGGCGTCCATTGACTTCGTCCTGCTGACCCACGCCCACATCGACCACAGCGGGCTATTGCCCAAACTCACGCGCGCCGGGTTCAAGGGGCCCATCTACGCCACGCCAGCGACGGTTGATCTGCTCGGGGTGATGCTGCCCGATAGCGCTCACATCCAGGAAAGCGATGCCAAGCGGGTTGCCAAGCGGCTCAAA
Source organism: Pseudomonas benzenivorans (assembly GCF_900100495.1). Lineage (GTDB taxonomy): Bacteria > Pseudomonadota > Gammaproteobacteria > Pseudomonadales > Pseudomonadaceae > Aquipseudomonas > Aquipseudomonas benzenivorans. Next base: position 145,485 of record NZ_FNCT01000005.1, on the reverse strand, counting down.
GAAAAGACCGTGCCGCCACCCCTGTATACCCTGCAGGATGCACACGAATGCCTGCAGCAAGTACGAGGTATCGAATACGACCGGGAGTTCGCACCCCGCGTCGGAGTGCGCGCCCGCTTTCGTGATGCCGGACACATCCTTGGTTCGGCCATCGTGGAAGTGTGGATTACCGAGTACGGTTACCCCACGAAGATCGTGTTCAGCGGCGATCTGGGTCAGCCGGGACGCCCCATCCTGCGCGACCCGACACCCATTGAGGAAGCCGACATCCTCGTCATCGAGTCCACCTACGGTGACCGCCGGCACAAGGATTTTTCGGCGACCGAAGCGGACATGATCGGCATCGTCGAGAAAACCCTGTTCGAGCGCGGCGGCAATGTCATCGTTCCGGCCTTTGCGGTCGGCCGAACCCAGGAGGTGCTCTACCACCTACATCGTCTCACCTGCGAAGGGCGTCTGCAGCGTCCAATGGTGTTTGTCGATTCGCCGATGGCCACCGAGGCCACACGCATCACGCGTGAACATCTCGAATTGTTCGACGAACAGGCGAAGCGGTTGGCCGGATGGCACGCGCGCGGCGAGAACCTCCCGTACCTGGATTTCACAGCGAGCGCTGAGGAGTCCATGGCGCTGAACCGGATTCGCTCCGGGGCCATCATTATTTCTGCCAGCGGCATGTGCGATGCGGGACGTATCCGGCACCACCTGCGCCACAACTTGCCACGCCGCGAATGCAGCATCTTGTTTCCCGGTTTCCAGGCGCAGGGGACGCTTGGCCGGCGCCTGATCGAGGGGGCCGAACGTGTACGCATCTTCGGCGAGGACATCCCGGTACGTGCGGCGATCCACAGCGTGGACGGCCTCTCGGCGCATGCCGACCAGAAGGCGTTGCTGAATTGGGCTCGGGGTTTTGTTCACCCACCGGCGCAAACCTTCGTGGTGCATGGGGAACTGTCTGCCGCGCAGGCCTTCGCCGAACTCCTGCAACAGCAACTCGGCTGGCAGGTCACGGTGCCCGAGCATGGTCATGCGCTGCGCTGGCCGGAATTTCTGGCGCACGAGTGATGAAGCCCGCCGAAGATCTCGCTGAACGCCTGCGCGCCATCCGCGAGTCGCCAACGTACCGTCTTGCGTACGAAGACATCGAACTGCTTGGCCAGGACGAACTGCGGCCGCTGCGACTGCAGCTCGAACTACTCAAACCTGAGCGCATCCTGCACGAGAAAGGCATCCGCTCGACGGTAGTGGTCTTCGGCAGCGCACGCGTGAGCGATGCCGAGACGGCAGAAGCCCGCCTTGGCGCGCTGGAGCGTCAGGCGCTCGTCACTCCGGAGAATGTCGGGCTGCGGCAAGAGCTTGCGCGAGCCAATCGCCGGGTCGAACAGGCACGTCACTACGAGCAAGCGAGGCGTTTCTCGGGCCTTATTTCGGCGCGTTTCCAGCAGCAAAACCGCCGTGATTTCGTCGTCGTCACCGGAGGTGGGCCCGGCATCATGGAGGCCGCCAACCGCGGTGCTTTCGAGGTTGGCGCACGTTCGATTGGCCTCAACATCACGCTGCCCCACGAACAGGCACCCAACCCCTACATGTGCCCGGATTTGGCGTTCCGATTCCACTATTTCGCGCTGCGCAAGATGCACTTCTTGTTGCACGCCAAGGGCTTGGTGGCATTCCCGGGTGGCTATGGAACGCTCGATGAGCTGTTCGAGGTGCTCACCTTGATCCAGACCGGAAAGATGCAGCGTATTCCGGTAGTGCTGGTCGGCCGTGCATTCTGGCGTCGCGTAGTTGATTTCGACCTTCTGCTCGACGAAGGCTATGTCTCTCCATCCGATCTCGACTTGTTCACCTGCGTAGACGAAGCGGAGGAAATCGTCAGTGCCCTCGAACGCTTTTACGTCAACAGGGCGGCAGGCGATGGGGCAACATGATTGGCATCGACGGGTATCTCTGGAGCCTGCGCGGCACCAAGGTGCGGCAGCCGATGCAGTGCGCCGCCTTGTTGATTACGGGTGCATTGTTCAGCCCGATTGCTGCTTTCGGTTCCGAAGTCTCGCTCTCTGCAAATCCTCCCTCCTGCTCACCAGAGCAATCCCTGCGCTGGCGGGGCGGCACTCTGCGTCTGGAGAACGATTTGTTCACCGGCTCCGATCGCAACTACACCAACGGTGTCGCGCTAACAGCAGTCTCACGCGATCTGCAAGGCGGGCTCCGTCCGGAATGCCTGCCCCAGCCGATTGGCTTGTACGCCCGCTTCATCGGCTGGGCTGATCCAGGCTTCTGGCACGACGCCGGCGCCCACTCGTCGTCGCAAAACCTCGTCGTGCGCTTTGGCCAGTCCATGTACACGCCCGAGAACAAGACGCGCACCGACGTGATTCCAGATGACCGACCGTACGCTGGTTTGCTCTACCTGGGTTTGGCGTGGAATCGCCGCATCCACCCACAAGCCGCCAGCTACGAAATGCTTGACGTGCGTGAGCTGACCCTGGGCGTGATCGGCCCCTGGTCGCTGGCCGAGCAATCTCAGGATCTGGTGCATCGGGCACGCGGCATTGAGCGATTTCGCGGCTGGGACAACCAGTTGCGCAACGAGCCGGCGTTTCAGATGGCCATGGAGCGCAAGTTCAAGCCGTACACGGAGGGTGCGGTCCGCCCTGGATGGGGCAGCGACGTGATCGGCAGCTATGCCCTGCGGGTCGGAAACATCGAAACCGCCGCCAGTACCGGCGTGGAGTTTCGCGCGGGCTGGAACATACCGAACGACTTCGGCAGCTATCCGATCCGCCCTGGCGCAGAGAACCGCCCGCCCTCTGGTGTTGCCGATCTGCGCACGACAACGCCGCAGTCGGTCCTGGCGCCCAAACCTGGGGCACATGTCTTCCTGAATCTGGAGGGTAAAGCCGTCGCCTGGGACTTCTCACTCGACGGAAACATGTTCCGGCATAGCCATCACGTCAGCCGGCGGCCTTGGATCGCGCAAGCAGCTCTCGGCATCAGCAGCCAATGGATCGTTGCTGGACGTGGCGTACGGCTCGCCGTGATGCGCGTTTGGAGAACCCGCGAGTTCGACCAGCAGGCGGGCCATCACGCATTCGGATCGATCGCGCTGAGTCTGGAATTTTGAGGACACCTGCAACCAATCGTTAGACCCAAAGCATTCGTCACAACATCAATGGAGAAATTCGTGAACCAGCCCTTGAAACCCAGATCGTTTTTCACCGTCCCGCTGTCCGTGCTCTTGGCAACCTTCGCCACGGCACTCGGTGCGCAGTCCGTAGAGGCGGCAAAGCCAATGGCGCTTCGTACCATAATGGAAAGACTCGGTCGCGACATGCAAGCCGTCACGGGCGCGATCTCCAAAGAAGACTGGCCGCTGGTCGCCGAGCTAGCACCACGAATCGCCAAGCATGCCGAGCCGCCCATGTCGGAAAAGATGCGCATCCTTGCTTGGCTTGGGGCAGACGCTGGAAAGTTTCGGGGTCTTGATGGACAGGTCCATGACGCCGCGACCGCCATGGGCGAGGCTGCACAGCGGAATGACGGCCAAGCAGTCATCGCGGCTTTCTCCAAGACCCAGCAAAGCTGCCTAGCCTGCCACCAGAGTTACCGTCGCTCGTTCGTGGGAAAGTTCTATGGAAGCCGCTAGCAAGGGATGGCTACACCTGTTGACGGAAGACTAGCTTCTGTCCAATCAATATACCTCGACGCGTTTCAGGTTCCCAGGAAGCCACCCGTGCAGCGATCACGGGTTCCTGCTTCACCCGCGGCAGCACTCGTTGGATCTGACGTTCATGACCCCCGTATGCATGTGGGTCACCAGCACCAGCGGATAACGCAGCACCTCGTCCAGTGAGATACGTTTGTGCTTGAGCAGCGGATGCCATGCCGGCGCCGCGACCATGAGGGGGGGCGCTCCAAAGCGCCTTAGCCACGATGTCGTCACCCACTTCACCAGACTGGGCCCTAGGTCATACAGATCGCCATGCAGCCCCTTGATTTGCTGCGACAGTGACACCTCGAACAGGCGCAACTCGACGTCGGGCTCCTCCTGCCAGCTTAACGCCAGCAAGGTCGGCAAGCGCGACGGGGTGATGCCATCGGACAGCGTAATGCGTTGCTGACCGTGAAAGCCGTTGGCCGCTCCCCTCACGCTGTCGCGGGCTTGCTGCAAGGCAGTGAAGAGGCGCGGCACATGTTACAGGAATTGCTTGTCCGCCCGCGTCAGCCGCTTGCTGCGACTGCTCCGGCCGCAGTGCTTCAGCGGCGCGGTTACAGGTGGCGATCTCGAATTCGCCGAACATGCCCATCGACAGTTCATCCGGCGCGATGCCCGCTGGCGCGAACTTCAGACGCTGCGCTGCCGCCCGTGTCGACAGACCAAATCGCTCGCCCTCGGGGAGTGACGTAAGACGCCGCGACTGTCTTCCTCGGGTCGCTGCGGCCACAGAAGATAGCCGAGGCGCGCTGGCGCGAGTGCTCTAGCTAGCCATCCGCCATGACCGCCGCCCGCGTTCAAGCAGCGTTGCAATAACTCCGGACACCATTGCCCGCGTGCTGTGAGCCGGCGACGGCAGCCGCTGCAAGACATGCCGGCCTCTTCTCCGCACGCATGCGGCTCCCTACGATCATAAGGACTGGTCACGTCACGAGGGACTGCGCATGAACTTACGTCATCTTCGCTGTTTCATTGCTGTAGCCGAGGAACTGCACTTCGGTCGAGCCGCTAGGCGGCTGCATATAGAACAATCTCCCCTATCACGCACGATCCGCAAGTTGGAGACAACTCTAGGCGTGACGTTGCTCAGTCGCACGCCGCGGGGCACAACCCTGACTTGGGCAGGGCGAGTCTTCCTCGACGACGCCCGCCGCATCATGTTGAGCGTTGAGCAGGCAGTGGCCAGCGCGAAGGCTGCTGCCTCCGGTTCTCAGGGCATTTTGCGAATCGCGCTGTCGAGAGACATAGGACGGGCGAGGCTATCAGCACTGCTTGCACTGTGCCGCGAAGAGTCGCCGCAGGTAAACATCCGGCTCTCCGAAGTACCGCTGACCGAACTCGTGCAGGGGCTGAACGCAAATCTGTTCGACGCCGGCTTTGCAATGGTCAATGAAGTGGAGGACGGGATCATTGCTGAGCCGCTGTGGGCCGACCCCTTGGTAGTGATCCTGCCCGCACGGCACCCGCTTGTAGCCTTCAAGGAAGTGCCGTTGCAGGAAGTGGTGAGCTATCCGCTGGTACTTTGTGATCCACGGGCATGCCAAGGTTGCGGTCGGCAGAGCGAACGACTGTTCCGCTCTGTCGATGTCCAACCGATCGTGGCTGAGTATGCCGCTTCTCACGGGCTGATGCTGACGTTGGTGGCCGCAGGGTACGGGCTAAGTTTTTCCACTGCCGCGCACTTGGCAACTTGCCAGCCGGCGGATGTTGTTGTCCGCCCGTTGGCCGGTCAGAGCGCATCGATAACCACCTATCTGTTACGAACCGAGGGTGGCATGACGGAGCCGTTGCAGCGGTTCATCGAACGCGCCGAACGTGTATGTCATCAGGACGCAAGCACATCACGCGCGATCTGACGCAGATCTATCGAAAGGTGCGCGGCTAGTTTTCTCGGATTGCGCGATTCATCTTTGGTCTTGCGGCTGACCCGATCTGCATGGCTCATGCGCTGTACTGATGCCAGTTTCGACGCAATTGCTGCGCCCTTCCGTCCTCCGGCACTCGCCTGCGGGCTCGCCGCCGCGGTCATTTCACTGACGCGGAACGCATGAGCTTTTGCTGGTTGCAAACCGGCTCATCCTGTTGACGCATTGGCACTTTACGCCGTTGGAATTCCTACGGAAAACTTTGGCCAGGTTTCGGGTAAAGCGCGGCACCCATGCTTGACTCCAGGGGAGCGCGACCACCAAGCCGCGTGCCGGTCCAAAGGCAAAGCGCCCGCATCATGGTTGAGGAGTTTCAAGCGTAGCAAGATGTAGTTCGCCCTTAGCCGGCCGTCAGCGCCGATGCAACGCTTCCTTCCACGATCCCGGCCGGTCCTGCGCTTCATCCGGATTTCTGGGCAATCGCCTCGCCCACTTGGGCGGTGCGCGTCTGCCAGAGTTCGATCCGACGATGGGACGCACGCGACATGGAGAAATCGAGTTGCCTTGCCTTTGGCGCCAGGATCTACTACCGCCCGATCGAGGCGGCCGTCCGTTGGGCGGGACTGTTGCGCTTTGAGCCGCGGATTCTGGAAACGCTCGGGCCACGTGCCATGCCTGAGCCGAACGACTTTCCGCGCTGGCCCTTGCTGCGCCTTTTCTCCGAGCGCATCTTCGACGCATTGGCACACGATGAGCTTTCTTACGGCAAGGCAGGCATGGCGCAGGAACCTCAGCGCCCCGCACTCGACGATCCTGCGTTGATCGTGCGCCACGTCGACCTGAAGGCGTGGATGTCGCATTACTACCCCGGTGAGCGGCCTCCATTCCTGTTCGACGGCATCGAGCGCGAACTGCATCCTTCGGTGAGCGTCGCCATGCTGAACGTGTTGCTGGCCGATCGCGAGGCCGCCAAGCTGCAGCTTGCCGAACTCGCACAACTACATGCGGCGCTGAAGGCACAGCACGAAGCGTTGGCGAAGGAGCATGCCAGTAGCATTCGTGAGGGCGATGCGAGTGAACCGGGCCTGCGCAGCGAATCGACTTACCTGAACATCATTGGCGGCCTGCTGACATTGCTGTTGGGCAAGTCCCCCGCGGGCTCTGCCTACTCGTCCTTCCGCAACATGGATGCGGTGATCAGTGCGCTACTGGCCCACCATGAAGGGCGGCCCGGCATCAGCGAGCGAACGCTGTGGAGCAAGCTGGCACAGGCGCGTCGCCACCTGGAGGCATCGCGCTGAGCCTGTAACAGCAGACTGCAATTGCAGTTGCGTGTTCTGCAGTTGCAGTGAATCTCGCAGCAGCAGCATATGGAATGCGAGGCACTTTCTGAACAACGCCATCGAGCGTCAAGGAGTGCCTCTCATGTCTTCGCAGACCATCGCGCCGGCCTTGCCGCCCGAGCACCGCGTCCTGCGCCGCGCCGAGGTCGAAGCCAAGACCGGCTTCAAGCGCGCGCACATCTACAGCCTCATGAAGGAAGGCAAGTTCCCCAAGGCGCTGCGCCTGGGCGTGCGCGCGGTGGGCTGGGACTCGGTGGAGATCGAACAGTGGATCGCCGATCGCCTCAAAGAACGCGCCTGACGCTTCTTCTCGGTTCATGCCATTCGACGAGGAGAAGCCCATGCAGGTGGTGTCCATCATTTCGACCAAGGGCGGCGTGGGCAAGACCACGACGGCGGCCAACCTGGGCGGCTTCATCGCCGATGCCGGGCTGCGCGTGCTGCTGCTGGACCTGGACGTGCAGCCCACGCTGTCGAGCTACTTCACGCTGGACGTTCGCGCGCCCGGCGGCATCTACCAGATGCTGGCCTTCAACGAGCGGCGCATCGAGCAACTGGTGTCGCGTACCGTGATCGCGGGCCTGGACCTGGTGCTCTCCAACGACGACCGCGGCGAACTGAACACGCTGCTGCTGCACGCTCCGGATGGGCGCCTGCGACTGCGCCATCTGCTTCCCGTCTTCCGCACGCACTACGACTTGCTGCTGATCGACACCCAGGGCGCGCGCAGCGTGCTGCTGGAGATGGCGGTGCTGGCGTCCGACCTGGCGCTGTCGCCGGTGACGCCGGAAATCCTCGCGGCGCGCGAGCTGCGGCGCGGCACGCTGCAACTGATCGAGGACATCGCGCCGTATCGGCACCTGGGCATCGAGCCGCCGCCGCTGCGTCTGCTCATCAACCGTGTACATCCTGTGTCGTCGAATGCGCGGCTGGTCCAGCAGGCGCTGCGACAGGTGTTTCAGGAACAGGCCGGCGTGCAGGTGCTGGGCACCGACGTACCGGCCATCGAAGCCTATCCGCGCGCTGCGACACGAGGATTGCCGGTGCACCGGGTGGAGCGCCGGCAGCCGGCTGGGCGCACGGCGCCCGCGGCGTTGGAGACCATGCGCACGCTGGCCGGCGAGCTGTTCCCCGTGTGGCGGGAGCGCTTCGCGCTGGTCACCGGTCGGGCCGATGCGGGAGGGGCCGGCCATGGCGAGCGCGCATGAACTGGCGCGCGGCCGCGAACGGCTGCGCGCGCTGATCGAGTTCGCGCTGGGCGAAGGCTGGCGCGTGGTTCGCACGTCCGGCGGGCACCTGGAATTCACGAAGCAAGGCTGCGCGTCGATCTACACCAGCTCGACGGCGAGCGACCACCGTGCCGACCGCAATGCCCGCGCACAGCTTCGCCGCGCCGACCGGCAAGCGCAGGAGAATGGCCGTGGCTGAGCTGACGCCGCAGGACATGGCTGCCAAGCTGCTGGCCACCGGCTTCGAGCGCAGCGGCCCTTCGGCCGCGACCTTGAGCGACCCCATCGCCGACACGCCGATGGTGGTGACGCTGGACCAGTTGCGGCCCTACGACCACGACCCACGCGTGACGCGCAACCCGGCCTATGCGGAGATCAAGGCGTCCATCCGTGAACGTGGGCTGGACGCGCCCCCCGCGATCACGCGCAGGCCGGGCGAGGCGCACTACATCATTCGCAACGGCGGCAACACGCGGCTGGCGATCCTGCGCGAGTTGTGGAGCGAGACCAAGGAGGAACGCTTCTTCCGCATTGCGTGCCTGTTCCGCCCGTGGCCGGCGCGCGGCGAAATCGTGGCGCTGACCGGGCATCTGGCCGAGAACGAGCTGCGCGGCGGCCTGACCTTCATCGAGCGGGCCTTGGGCATCGAGAAGGCGCGCGAGTTCTACGAGCAGGAAAGCGGCCAGGCGCTGTCGCAAAGCGAACTCGCGCGGCGACTGACGGCCGACGGCTATCCGGTGCCGCAGTCACACATCAGCCGCATGAACGATGCGGTGCGCTATCTGCTGCCGGCGATCCCGACGCTGTTGTACGGCGGATTGGGCCGGCATCAGGTGGACCGGCTCGCAGTGCTGCGCAAGGCGTGCGAGCGCACCTGGGAGCGGCGTGCGCTGGGCCGGCCGCTGACCGTGGACTTCGCTTCGCTGTTTCAGGATGTGCTGTCGCAGTTCGACACGCAGCCGGAGGGCTTCTCGCCCCAGCGCGTGCAGGACGAACTGGTGGGTCAGATGGCCGAGCTGCTGGAAGCGGACTACGACACGCTGGCATTGGAGGTCGATGACAGCGAAAGCCGTCAGCGAGTATTGACCAGCGAGCCGGCCGCGCCGAACCCGGCAACGCCTGTCGCACCTGCGGCGCCAGCCATCACGCCGCAACTGTCGCCCGCGGCGCCAACGCCACGGGACACCTCGCCCGTCGCGCCACCGGCAGAGACACCCTCGGCACCACCTGCCGCTGCACCAAACGCCCGGGACGGGCAGCGCGACGAGCGCCTGCAGGGGCACATCGTGACGCCGGCCCCAACCACCGAGCGCCTGCAGTCCATCCAGAGGATGGTCGCGGATCAGCTCGGCGACAAGCTACCCGACTTCGAGGCCGACGCGCTGCGTGCGATCCCGGTGCAGGTTGGCGGGCTCTTTCCCATCTCGGATGTCTGGTACATCGAGCCGGGCCTGGACGTGCCGGATCGCCTGCGCGTGCATATCGCGCAGTTCGCTCGCGAGATCGCGGGGGAAGCGGCGGTGGGCGACCACATCGAAGCCAGCGATGGCGGCATCGGCTTCGTCTGCGTGACGCCGGCCGTGGGCCAGGCGAAGGCGCTCCCGGCGTTCGCGCGTGCGATGCTGACCCTGCTGCACGCGCTGAGCACCGCGCCGGCACCCGCGACCGGGCTGGACAGCGCGCGGCTGGCCGATGACCTTGGGCCGCTGCTGCATGGTCACGGCGGCTTGGTCACGCGCCTGAGCGATGCCGGGCTGGTAAAGCTGTTCCGTCTGCTGCGCCTGGCGCGCCGGCTGCTGGATCTGGAAGCCGGCGTAGCGAGCCAGGATTCCTGAGCGCAGGAGGCTCCCGTATGTCGGCACCGCACCCGCTCAACCAGGCCGTGATCGCCCAGGCCCTGCATGACCTGCGCAACGGCCAGTTGCGCCGCTGCAAGGCCATGGGCTTCGGTGAGGAGGAGCTGGATGCGCTGAAGCACCCAGAACTCGTGAGCATGCTGGTGAATGCCACGGTGTCGTGGTGTTCGGTGTCGGTGAACCGGGAAGTGTTGAAGCGGCTGCTGAGCCAGGTGCACGACGTGGAGCGGGAGATCGCCACGGTAGACCGCATGCTGCGCCTGGGGGCGAGCACGGAGATGGTCAGCAAGTTCTACGGCCTCACGCATCAGGAAGTGGCGCTGCGCCGCGACATCCTCGGGCTGCCCAAGCGTAAGGGTCGGCATCCGGTGCTCGACGAGGCGCAGGACGTGGCCCTGTGGGAACGCTGGAAGGCCGGCATCACGGAGCGGCACATCGCACTGAACGACGACATGGCGATGCTGGCGCTGACCATGGACCTGGCCGAGGCCATGACCCTGCCCATGTCGGTGATCTGGTCGGCGATACGGAACTGGGTCGACCAGGGGCTGGTGTAGGTCATGACGACGGGCGACGCTCCACGGCGTGATGGCCCGGTTGCGCTGTCGGCGTTGTTCGACGAGGCGCTGCGGCACCTTGAGCCGAAGGAACCGGCGCAGGGCACGGCGCCGAGCCAGGACGGCTTTCTCTACAGCGGCAACCGGCACGAGAGCGTGCCGCGCGCGTTGTTCCTCGACCGGCGCCTGACGCCGCTGGAGCGCAATGCCTGGCAGGTGTTCCGCCTGCAGCTCAACGACGACGGCGTGACCGCCTTTCCCACCTACGACCAGCTCCGCCCATATCTGGCGTCCATGCCCTGTGCGGCGCAAGCCTCGCACGAGACCGTGGCGCGCGCCTTGACGCTGCTGCGGCTGACGCGCTGGCTCAGCCTGGTGCGGCGGCGGCGCGATCCCAAGACCGGCCGTATCCAAGGCAACCTCTACGTGCTGCACGACGAACCGCTGTCACCCTTCGAGGCGATGCAGCTCGACCCGGACTACCTGGGCCTGGTGAGCCAGGCGCTCACGCACGCGGCGAAGGCGGTGCAGGTCGTGGGCATGAACACGCTGCGGGAGATCGCCGAAGACCCGCTGCTCAGCGGGCGCACGCTGCCGACCCGTCTGCAAGTGCTGGCGCAGCGCATGGCGCGGCATGGCTGGACGACGCCAGGTTATCCACAGGAGGGTGCGGACCACGAATCCGAAGAAGGCCAGGAAGCCCTTCTTCGGAATGCTGCGCGCCCGTCTTCGGAATCCGAAGCAGGGCCGAAACCCGCGCCGGACAGCTCTCTTCGGATTCCGAAGGAGGACCGTACAGTACGTAATGATCGTATAAATGAAGTACGTACAGTGCCGCGCGCGAGGGCCTTGCAGAACCTGCGACTGCCCGAGCGTTTCCTGCGCTTGAAGGACGAGCAGCAGGCCGGCGCGCTGGTGGCGCTGCAGCAGGTGGACGAGGCGCAGCGGCAGGCCGTTCTCGACGAGTGGGCGGCACGCTGCCACAACAGCGCGGTACGCAACCCGGCCGGCTACCTGTTTGGCATCATCCAGAAGGCGATCCGCGGGGAGTTCAAGGCCTGGGCCGGAGAAAGTGCATCGGCACCGCCAGCGCCCCCGTCACCTGCGCCCTCGTCACCGCCGGCATCCCGTGCGGCTGACCCCGAGGTCGCACGAGCCTACCTGGCTCAGCTCCGAGAAGCCTTGCGTGATCGCTGATGTTGACTATCCCCAGGGGATAGCTGGAACAGACATCTTTCCGCCGCGCTCGATTGTCGCCCGCCGAATGACAGGCGAAACTGTCGCCTGTGAATCAAACGAGGACAGCCACGCACGAGCCCGGCCAACGATGGATATGACGACTTTCCCCGTCACAAACGCACTGCAACCACTACAGCGAGACGTTCAGCGCTTGCTGGGCAGATGCCTCTTTCGCCTTCAACAATACGAGCGCCTCATGAAAGCCATCGTGGCCCACCACGAGATTTCAGGCCCGGCGCATTCGCTGGAGGCCATTCGCGCAGCGCGGATTGAAGATGCCGCGACCAAGACCCTGGGCACGTTGATCGGACAACTGTTTGGTTCGTATGTCGTCACCGATGGAAATGGCGGCGAGGAACGCGACGACGATCTTCCCGGCGACGTGATCTCCTTTCGCACGCGCGTGCAACTGAGCCTGTCTGCGCAGGACTACGCCAAGACCCAGGCCGACCTCAAAGACCTGGTATCGCTGCGCAACACACTGGTGCACCACTTCATCGACCAGCACGATCTATGGACCGTGGACGGGTGCCGCGCTGCACAGGACGAACTCGGTTCCGCCTACACGCGCATCGATCAACACTTCGAGCAGTTGCGCGGCTGGGCCGAGCACATGGATCAGGCGCGGCGCCTGGCAGCGGAATTCGTCCAGTCGGATGTGTTCCACGACCTGGTGGTCAATGGCATCGCGCCGGACGGCACGGTGGACTGGCCGGCCGCCGGCATCGTTCGTGCGCTACGCGAGGCCGCCGCGCAGTTGGCCGTCGAGGGCTGGACACCGATCGCCGCCGCTGGCCGCTGGATCGCGGACCGGCATCCCGAGCAGCTTCCAGCCAAGTACGGCTGCAGCAGTTGGCGGCAGGTGGTGCACGAGTGCCGCCTGTTCGAGCTTCGCTACCGTGAGGTGGAGGGGCAACGGGCCGCCTGGTACAGACCTCGCGAAGCATAGCCCCGCGACGCGGTCTCACCTCCGCGCGAGTCGCGAACGACTCCGCCGAGCTATCCCCAGGGGATAGCCGGCACACACAGCCTTCCGCGCAGAACAAACCGGGCGCGCATGGGCTGCGGTTTGTTGACTGACAGCCTTCCGGCCGATGCCGATACTGGCGACTCGCCCCTTCACCGCGAGTCGCTCTCATGGCCAACGAACGCATAGAACCCCTGCAACTGAATCTCGGATCGCTGCGCAGCGCGATGTCGCTGACGCTGCACACGCACCACGCTTCGCGCATCTGGCACGGCCGTGCGCCGACCGAGGGGCGCCCCGGCATCATCGGTCTCAACGGCTTCATCGGCGCCATGAACAAGATGAAGCGCGGCGCCGAGCAGGACGACCCGTACTCGGACTGGTGGATGTTGCGGATCGAGGACAAGCTCGCCGACACCAAGACCCGCTTGCAGACCCTGCGCGAACAGGTGGATCAGGCCTTGGCCGACGTGCCAGCGGCGCTGTCCCTGGGCGAGAACATGAACGTGCAGCCGGTGAAGCTGCCGCTGTTCGTGAACGCCCAGCTCGGTTTCATGGCGGTGTATCTGCTGGCCGACTACGACGACCTGGCACGCAAGCTCATCCTGGCGCACCACACGGCGCTGATCGACCGCAGCACCTTGGAGCGCTGGCTCAATGATGGTGCGCACGCGCTGCGCAGCCTGTTCTCGCTGGCCCAGCAGTACCGCTACTCGGGCACGACGCGCGACGACTTCGCGGCGAAGAACGCGGCGGCGCGAGCGGCGCTGGAGAAGTTCGGCGAGTTGCCGCAGGACGTGCTGGAAGGCACGCGCCGCTCGCGCTTCGCGCCACCCATCGCGCGGCGGTCGAACAAGCCCGGCACGCCGCCTGCTGAGCCTGCCATCGTGCCCGATGCGCAGGCTCCCACGGGTGGCGCAGCCGATGGTGCCGCGGGCGATGAGGGTGCTGGCGCATGACAGCATCGCCCCCTATCAGCCACTCCACGCGCTTCGTGGCGCTGGAACAGGCGGACTTCCAGCGGCTGGAACATGCAGGCTACCTAAAAGGCCTTTTACAGCCTTTTAAGGGTAAGGGGAGTCTGGAGACCTGGGCCAGCCAGTGCGCAGCGCTGCGCGACGACGTGATTGGCCTGGCGCAGCGGCGCGTGCTGCCCCAGGCGCGCGCCTATCCATTCAGTCTGCTCGACGTGCAACTGGCCCAGCAGGCCACTGGCGCAGGGACGACCTTCCTGCGCTGGCGCAACCTCGACCGTTCCTCCATGGGCGTGGCGTTGTGGGAGGCCCTGCTGGCCAACCCCGCGACGCCGGCCTCGCTGATCGACGAGCTGTACGCGATCGAACTGCAGCGCATCGTGCTGAACATGCAGATCAGCCTGACCCACAGCATCGCCCGCCAAGCCCTGGAATGCGCCAACAAGGCCGCGCAGGCCGAAGCGGCTTACCTGCGGCGCGTCCACGGGCATACCGCGTCCGTTCCACCCACCACCAAGGAGTCTCCATGAGCACGCACTTCGTCGGCGAGGGCAACATCGGTTCTGCGCCGGACTACCGCGAATTTCCGAACGGCAACGACGAGCCACGTCGGCTGCTTCGCCTGAACGTCTACTTCGACAATCCGATCCCGAAGAAGGACGGCGAGTACGAAGATCGCGGCGGCTTCTGGGCGCCCGTGGAGCTGTGGCACCGCGACGCCGAGCACTGGAAGACGCTATACCAGAAAGGCATGCGGGTGCTGGTCGAGGGCCGCACCGTGCGCGACGAATGGGAGGACGCCGACGAGAACGAGCGCGTGACGTTCAAGGTCGAGGCGCGGCGCGTGGGCATCCTGCCGTACCGCATCGAGTCGGTGGCGCTCAGCACCAAGCCGGCCGGCGGACAGTAATTCGCCCATCGCCGTTCCCCCGAGGGCGACTGTAGCAACCGTCATACGCCCACGATGCACCAGCGAGCTATCCCCAGGGGATAGCTCCAAGGTCGTCCACGGAGTTCCAGCCGCCCTCCCGAAACGACGCTCTTGCTGTGCCAGCTCCTACGATCTATGCACACCGCTGCGGCAACGAACCGCCTGCCGATCACAAAGCGGTGTCTGCATCAATCGACTTCCTTGCTGCCGGCATCTCCTGGCCCCGCCAAGCTGACGCCCATCCGATGAACCGCACATTTCCAAGGAGGCTTCATGCGCGTTTTCCTGTGCGAGAAGCCGTCCCAGGGCAAGGACATCGCCCGTGTGCTGGGTGCCGGTCAACGCGGCAACGGCTGCTACAGCGGCGCGGGTGTCGTCGTGACCTGGTGCATCGGTCATCTGGTGGAGGCGGTTCCGCCCGAAGGCTACGGCGAGCAATACAAGCGCTGGGCCATCGAGCAACTGCCCATTCTTCCTGAGCGTTGGCGTGTCGAGCCCAAGGCGGCGACCGCAGCGCAATTCAAGGTCGTGCAGCAGCTCGTCGCCAAGGCGGGCGAGCTGGTGATAGCGACCGACGCCGACCGCGAGGGCGAGATGATCGCCCGCGAGATCATCGACCTGTGCGGCTACCGCGGGCCGATTCAGCGCCTGTGGCTGTCGGCGCTCAACGATGCGTCGATCCGCAAAGCGCTGGGTGCGCTCAAGCCGTCCGCCGAGACGCTGCCGCTGTATTTCTCCGCACTCGCCCGATCGCGCGCCGACTGGCTGATCGGGATGAACTTGAGCCGCTTGTTCACACTGCTGGGGCGTCAGGCCGGCTATATGGGCGTGCTGTCGGTGGGGCGCGTGCAGACGCCGACGCTGAAGTTGGTCGTGGATCGTGATCGCGAGATCGCGCGATTCGTCTCCATGCCGTATTGGGCCGTGGATGTGCTGCTATCCCATGCCGGCCAATCCTTCACCGCGAGCTGGATACCGCCCGAAGGCAGCACGGATGCAGCGGGTCGCTGCCTTCAGCAGCCGGTGGCGCAGCAGGCTGCGGATCGCATTCGCGCGGCACGCGATGCGCAGGTCGTGTCGGTGGACACCGAGCGCGTGCGCGAGGCACCGCCGCTGCCATTCGATCTGGGCACCTTGCAGGAAGTGTGTTCGCGTCAGCTCGGCCTCGATGTGCAGGAGACGCTGGACATCGCGCAGGCGCTGTACGAGACGCACAAGGCGACGACCTATCCGCGCAGCGACTCGGGATATCTGCCCGAAAGCATGCTCGCGGAAGTGCTGGCGGTGCTCGATGCACTGCTCGCCACCGATCCCAGCCTGCGGCCCTTGATCGGCCAGCTCGACCGCAACCAGCGTTCGCGCGCCTGGAACGACGGCAAGGTGTCGGCTCACCACGGCATCATCCCGACGCTGGAGCCCGCCAACCTGTCGGCCATGAACGAGAAGGAACTGGCTGTCTACCGGCTGATCCGCGCCCATTACCTCGCGCAGTTCCTCCCGCACCATGAGTTCGACCGGACGGTGGCGCAGTTCTCGTGCGGCAGTCAGTCGCTGGCGGCCGTGGGCAAGCAGATCGCCGTCATCGGCTGGCGTGAGGTGCTGGCGACGCCGGGGCCGGACGATGCCGATGGCGAGGATGCGCAGCGCAGCCAGGTGCTGCCCGCCCTGCATGCGGGCCTGTCCTGCCCGGTCGGAAAGGTGGATCTCAAGGCGCTGAAGACGCTGCCGCCCAAACCCTACACGCAGGGCGAGCTGATCAAGGCCATGAAGACCGTCGCCAAGTTCGTGACCGACCCGCGCCTGAAACAGAAGCTGCGAGATACCACCGGCATCGGCACCGAGGCGACACGCGCCAACATCATCAACGGTCTGATCGGTCGCGGCTACCTGGTCAAGAAAGGCCGTGCCGTCCGCGCTTCCGATGCGGCATTCACGCTCATCGACGCGGTGCCCTCGGCCATCGCCGACCCCGGCACTACGGCGGTGTGGGAGCACGCGCTCGACATGATCGAGGCCGGCCAGATGGCGTTGGACACCTTCATCGAGAAGCAGTCCGTGTGGGTCGGTCAGCTCGTGCAGCAGTACCGCGGCGCGACGCTCTCGCTCAAGCTGCCGCCGGCGCCGGCCTGCCCGCAGTGCGGCGCGCCGATGCAGCAGCGCACGGGCAAGAGCGGCGCGTTCTGGTCCTGCTCGCGCTACCCGGACTGCAAGGGCACGCTGCCGATCGAGTCCCCGACGGGCCGGCGCAGCGCACCGCGCAAGCGGCGCGCTGCCTCCAAGGCGTCCTGATCCTCGCTTCCCCTGCCGCGCCGGCCACTTCACTGACGGCGAGGCAAACGTCCCGCACCGCGCGGGACTCCAAAGCGCGCGTCTCCTTCTGCAACGGTGTGCGCGCCCAGTCTGCCCGCCATCGGGCGACGGGGCGAGAAGGTCATTGCTCCACGAATCGCGCCCGCCGCCATTCCCTTGATCGGTGTGCCTTGCCTCGGTCACGAGGGGCTTCCTGACGCCTTGCCGCCGCGCGAGCCGTGAGGAGGCCCCTTGGGCCGAGGGTATTCCGTGCCGGTGCCCGCCGGCGGAACAACGGGCTCCCTTTGTGTGTGGATGCACGCCAGAGGTTTCCGGCCCCAGCCACGAAACGGGCCGGGTGCGATTGCTGACGCAGCGAACGGCTTTGACGACGGCCCGCGCTGACGCAGCCCACAGGTGGTTTTCCTTCCTCTCCAGCCGAAGGCCCGCATGGCCTTCGGCGCCCTGGTCCTTGCCTTGTCCCGTGACGCGGGCCTGCCCTAAAGCGGGCCGTCCGCGATTCGGTTTTCCCTGCGACGGCAGCCATGCCTCGCGCCCATCCTCACGCCATGCGTTGCTGACAGTCGTCAGCGGCATGCCCTGGCAGTCTCGGTCTTCAAGACTGCAACGCGGTTCGCCGCGTTGACCGATCCAGTCCGCTTCGCATCGCCCACCGCGGACGCTCGCCGGCCTGGCGACGATGCACTTTTCTCAACCACCCTAGGGGAACTCCATCCCCTGCGGGATGCGTGCTCCCCGACCCACCAAGGAGCACGGCATGTCTGAACCTTCCGCATCTTCCTCTGCAATCGCAGTACGCAGTAGTGCGCTGGCGCTGGCCTGGACCGGCAAGCGTTTGCCGCTACAGGTGCTGCGCAGCGCGGCCGGCCACTACATCGGCACGCAAGACGACGAAGGCCCGGTATCGCGGGAGTCCGTCGAGTATTTCCCGACCCACCTCGCAGCACAGCGCGCTCTGGATACCCATGCCTGGACACAGCGCGCTCACCCCTGATTCCCACCCTTCAAGGAGTTCTCTCATGAATCTGTCTTTACCCGAAGACGTGCTCGATCAGATGGCGCTGGAACAGGCGCACTTCGACGCTGCACCGCAGGCCTTCTTCGAGGCCTGGAAGCGCGGCGCGCAGATCGCCGGCCACGAGTGGTTCGGCGACGGCACACGCGAAGGTCTGCAGCGTGCCACCACCAAGTGGGACCTGCGGCCCAACATGCTGATGCTCAACGACGCCCTGGGCGTGCTGAGCAGCGGTCAACGCATGTTCCTGTCCGCGATGGTGAGCTTCTACAACTCCCGCGAGGGCGGCGCGATGCTCAAGCGTTGCGGCTTCGAGGGGCTGTCCGACTTCGGCGGCCTCGATCTGGAACGGCGCCAGGTCATCGCTGACCTCACGCTGCACTACAACGGCTGGTGAGCCGCGCCTGGCAACCCACCGTCCTTTCATCCCACCCCACGAGGGACATGCGTCCCCGTTCGGGGCCATGTCCCTCCTTCCTTTCGCAGGAGCGGCCATGTCCCGAATCACCATCTTCCACTGACCTGCACCGCCCGCCACCAGGGCGGCCCGACGCCGCGGCCGGCTGACCGGTTGCCACTTCATCCACTCGCTGGGGTTCAATCCCCGGCAGGGGATTGCCTCGGCCATCCTCTGCTGGAGGAATCCCATGTCTCATTCCAAAAACCCCTTCGTCCGCGGCTACGATGGCCTGTCCGTGCAGCGGCTGCTGGCGATTTCCTACGACGACGACTGCCCGCTGAGCTATCTGCCGCTGCACGTCTCGCAGTCGCACCTGCCGGACAGCGAGGTCGAGCGCCATGCCTGCGTCTTCTGCGACGACTTCGCGCTGATCACCGAGGGCCAGGACGTGCCGCCCGAGCTGGACGCGCAGTGCCCCAGCCACGGTCTCGCCCGAAACCTCGTCTACGCCGTCATGGCCGAAGAAGCCGGCCAACCGCTGCACGTCGCCGATACCTACTCCGAGGAAGCCGCGCGCGAGGTGGTGCGGCGCCTGCGCTTCGAGACCGGCTTCTACAGCCGTGCCTGGGAAATCAGTTCGGCGCACATCACCGAAGAGGCCGGCCGCTATCTGGCCAACCTGGCCGACATCGCCACGCCGAGCGGTTTTCTGTTCGTCGCCTTCCGCATCCCGTACAGCCCCGCGATCGGCGTGAAGTTGATCGCCACCCCCTGGACGGATGCGAACCTGCAGCATGTCGAGGGCATCACCGCCGAAGAGCTGCGGCAGGAGCACCGGGCCAAGGGCGTGCCGGAGTCCTTCGTGGAAGTGTTGCACCTGGCTGCGCTCGCTGACGTTCGCATGTTGGTGTTCGATGCCGACGCGCCCGTGCTGGACGGGCTGACGCTCTACGACGACGAGTAACCCGCAACCCATTCGAGCCCCACGTCGGGGCTCTTCTTTTTCGCGGAACGCGGTGCCGGCGCATTGCCGATTCCCAACGGACGGCCGCCGCCATGTGCCGCACGCTGGCCGCATGTTCGCTGGCGTTGCCGGCAGCATGCCCAGGTAGTCGAGACCTTCAAGACTGCGGCGCGGTTCGCCGTGCTGGTTGTTTCGTTCTCCGGGCGCATCCGCGTCCATCCACCTCACCCTCAAGGGACAGACCTCCCTTGCGGGCGGGAGTCCCTTGGTTGCCACAAGGAGTCTCCCCATGGATACCCAAGCCATCCGTGCACAGATGCCAACGCTTGTCGTCGGTCATGTGCCTTCCAACGTCCGTTCGTTCAAGTTCAACATCTTCGACGGCCAGCCCAAGGTTTCGACGCTGGGCTTTCACATCGACCCGAAGCCTTTCGAGGGCAAGGTCATCGCCACCACCGACGAGGCTATCGTCGTCAAGACGGGGCGAGCCGAGTTCGCGGTGCTCGATCGCACGCTCGTGACCCAAGTGCCCGACGAGGGCGCCAAGGTGCAGGTCGAACCCTATGTCAGACGCCGCTTCGACGGTCGGCGGGCGGACACGCCCGAGGAGCACACCGAGTTCACGGGCGACGGCCAGCCCTACACGGTGAAGCGGTTCGTGCTCGGGTCCGCACCGGCGAAGCTGCCGATCCCCGAGCCGCGCTGCCCCGACCTGCAGGAACTGATCGACCAACTGGAGCAGTTGCCCGCTCCCGACGGCTTCCGGCGCATCACCCACATGCTGGTGGACGCCGGTGCTCGGGACATCACCTGGGTCGATCCGCTGCCCGCCGACATCATCCGCACGCCACCGGCCATCGGCTTCACCGTCGCCACGATGAAGTTCCAGGGTCACGTCACCGTGCTGTATGAGCGTGGCCTCGACCTCTACGCGGTGGAGCTGCGCCGCGACGGCGAGCTGATTGAACGGGTCGATGAGGTGTTCTTCGACACCCTCGGCGAGACGCTGGAACGGCTGATCGACGACGGGAGCTGGCGCCGCATCCGAGTGCAGTGCCTGTTGTCGGGTCGCAAGGCTGTCCGGCACTGATCTCCCAGCAGCTTCCCGCCTTCGCGGCGGGAAGCCTCTCTTCCTGCATCCCTGGAGATCACACCCATGACTGTTCGATTCAAAGGCACGGAGCTGCGGCCCGTGCTCGCCGAAGCGGTGGCGAATCAATGCCGCGTCATCCTGGTCAAGGATCAGGGCGTGTACTTCCTGGCCGAGCGCGGCGAGCGCCGACCCGATGGTCGCCAGAAGACCATCGCCTATGCCGCCGGCTGCAACCCGGATGTCGATGCGTTCGATGACTGGTGGGAGCTGGCGCGCGCCGAGTTCGGCGGCGATGACTTTGGCGAGTTCTTCGATCCGCAGGAGGGCGTGTTTGCGCGCATCCTGCACAGCGAGGACGACCTCGACGTGTCCGCCACCACGACACACCTGTCGCTGCAGGCGGTTCCTCCGCCCAGCGGTAACTGACCGCCCATCCCTGGCCCCCGCTCCGGGGGCTTCTTTCTTCCCGGCAATGCGGACAGCCGCGAGTGCCGATTGCCGCTCGCATGCGCGCCGTCCTGGCGCCACGCTTCCGGCCATGTTCCGCTGACGTCCGTCAGCGACATGCCCAGGCAGCCACGATCTTCAAGGCTGCGATGCGGTTCCGACCGCGTTGATCACTCCAGTTCGCACCGGCATCCATGCGCGAACGGCCATCGGTTTTCGATGGCGATGCCACCAAGCTGTTCCATCAACCCACGCGGGGGTTCCACACCTTCCCCGCCTTGGGTCGGGTGTGTCTCCGCCTCTTTGTTCCCAGGAGATTCACCATGACCACTTCCAACGAAAAGTCCTACTTCGATCTGCACATCACCGGCCTCGGGTACCTCAATCGCATCCGCGAAGTGAAGCCCAAGAAAGGCGATGCGTTCCTGGCCTGCGACATCGCGGCTCTGAACGGTCCCAGCGATGACGTCTCGTATGTGCGTTTCGACACGCGCGTATCGGGTTCGGAAGCGCAGCACCTGGTGCGCCGCTGCATTCAGGCCGTCGACGCCGAGAAGAAGGTGATGATCGGCTTCCGCTTGGGCGACCTGTGGACCGACACCTTCACCTACTCCAAGGGCAAGCGTGCCGGCGAGCAGGGGGTGAGCCTCAAGGCCCGCCTGCTGTTCGTCAGTTGGATCAAGGTCGACGGCAAGCTCGTCTACAAGGCCGAACCCAAGCCGACCGAGACCGACGAGCGGGACCCGGAAGTCCCTGTGACGTCCGACGCGCCCGCCGCGCAGCAAGCCTCGGCACCGGAGCCTTCCAAGCCCCTCGCCGATGCTGCCGACGACGCTGCCGATGCCCCCGCATTGGCCGTTGCCGAGTCGTTCTGATCCGCAAGGCCCAATCCCCGGGGCCTTGTCTTCTCTTCGTCCCAGGAGACCTTCATGATCACCATCCCCGGCCAACTGGCCATCAAGACCATCCACGGCAGGAACGGCGACTTCAACGTCGGCCGCCTGGCGACCTCGATCGGCGAGTTCGTCGTGAAGAACGCCGAGCTCGATCAGTACCGCGAGGGCAAGTACGACGGTGATTTCGTCATCGTCGAGATTCGCCCCTCCACGTACAACGCCAACGGCCGCATGGTCATCGAGATCCGCGCCCATCTGGGCGGGATGACGCTGTCCAACATCGACGCCCTGAGCCGCGACGAAGCCCGCCGGCTGAGTCCGCAGGAAGTCGATCCGATCGACGAGGAAGCGCAGGCGCCCGTGCCGGCAACGCCCCCGGCCAAGCCGAAGGCGAAGCCGCGCAGTCCGCGCGATCCCCTGGTCGATACCACGCCGTTCGGCAGCGAACCGGCTCCCGTGTCCGCTGCGGCCTCGGCCGAGGCAGACGACGCGGCGCTGTTCGGTGCCTTGTGGCCCCTGGGCGAGACCGTGAAGCTCGATGCGACCGTGGATCGTCGTGTGCTGCGTCAGCAGCGAGACCGTCTCGACAAGCTGGGCTACGAGTTCGCTCCGTTGTCCCAGGACTGGCACCTCAAAGCTGCCTGATCCATCCGCCGCCTTGCGCGGCATACCGCCACCCGCCGGGGTTCTCCCCCGACGGGGAGGGCTCCGGCCTTTTCTTCAAGGAGACCCTCATGGGCTGGACCTTCGTTCGTCAGACGCGCGATCAGTTGATCCGCGAGCTGATCGCTCCGCAGGCGTCCGAACGCGCTTGCTGCGAAGTCATCGACCACACGCTGGACGGCGACGTTCTGTGGACCGTGGTTCGCGTCACCGCCAGGCAGGCGGGCGTCATGGGCCTCACGGCCGGTGAGTCCGTCTGCTACATCGGCTGCCACCTGCTGGAAAGCTCGGGCGGCGATTGGGGCTACAAGTCCCTCGATGAGTCCGTGCATCCCTACTACTACTCGTGCCCGCTGCGCTATCTCGACATGGCGCCGGTGCAAAGCCCCGAGTGGCGCGAGCGGGTTCACCGCTTCCACGCGGGCCGCGCTGTCTAGCGGAACGCATCTTCCTTCACCCAACCGGGGCGAGCATGGCCCCGCGGGCTGTGGTTGCTCCTTCATTTCCAAGAGGACATCACCATGCCTGCACCTTCTTCCGCGAAACCGCTGTACCGCATCGACGAATGCCCCGACCTCATGGCCGACGGTTGCGTCGGTGACGAGCAGGGCAATCTGGTCTTTCTCTCGATCTGGGCGCGCGACACCGCCGTTCAGGAGTTCCTCGCCCGTCTGACCCTCGGCCGGGATGAACAGGGGCTGGATCAGTTCCACGTCATCACCGAGCAGGGCGCATCCATCCCGGTCTTCGTCGGCAACGTCGAGAACCTGGAAAAGCGCATCACCCGCGCCTACCGGCGAACGCTGTTCGGTTCGCTGACGAATGTGTGGCTGTTCGATCGTCGCAGCGTGAAGCCAGACAAGGCCAACGCCAGCGCGCTGGCGCTTCTGCCCAGGGACTCCGCTCACCGGCTCGACCGGCTGTGGACGCTGGTGCAGGACACCTGCCCGCTGCCACTGCTCGACCACTGGCGCGACACCGTGCTGGAGCTGTTGCAGACACGGCGGATGCTGACCGGTCTTCCCTTGGCCCTAGGGCCACTGGAAGGCCATCGGCTGGCCCTCGATGTCCCGGCGCTGACGAAGGCGCTGGGCGAACTGATTCGCAACGGCACCCTCGGCGCCACGCAGTACGAACTGGCCGCGAACGCACCGCTTCGGCGTGTGGCGTGAGCCATCCCCACGGGCATGCGCGCCGCGCGTGCCCGCCTTCCCTCATCCATCATCAGGAGAAATCCATGGCACTCATGTTTCCGCGCCTGGCGCGCAATTTCATTCGTAACGGCTACTTCCCCACCGACGAGCCGACGCTGGAGCGGGCCTTGTCCGCACTGGCGCCGTCTCCCGGCTCCATGTCCATCCTCGATCCCTGCGCCGGCGAAGGCGTGGCGATTGCCGAAGCCGCCCACGCCCTCGGGCGCGAGCAGGTCCAGGCCTTCGTCGTCGAGTACGACGCCGAGCGTGCCCGCCACGCACGGCAACTGGTCGATCGCTGCATCCACGGTGACCTGATGGACACGCTGATCTCGCGCCAGTCCTTCGGGCTGCTGTGGCTGAACCCGCCGTATGGCGACCTGAGCAAGGACGTGAACGGCAACATCGGCTATCAGGGCCAGGGCCGTGCGCGGCTGGAAAAGCTGTTCTATCAGCGCGCGCTGCCGCTGCTGCAGTACGGCGGCGTGCTGATCTTCATCGTGCCGTCCTACGTGCTCGACCCCGAGCTGGTCGGATGGCTGACGCGCCACTTCGCCGACCTGCGCATCTACCGTGCGGTGGAAACGCAGTTCAAGCAGGTGGTGATCTTCGGTCGCAGGATTCGTCAACGCGACCAGGCGTCGGAGTCGGTCAAAGCCGTGCGCGGTCTGCTGCTGCAGATCGGACAGGGTGACGCCGAAGCCGAGGAACTGCCGCTCGAATGGCCGTTCCTGCCGTACACCGTCCCTGCCAGCCCGGCCGAGCCGGAGCACTTCTATCGCGTGACGATGGAGCCCGAGCAGTTCGCCGATGAAGTCGGCCGGCTACAAGGACTCTGGCCGGCGCTCGATACGCACCTGGGCGCCGCGCAGCAATCGCTGCGTCCGCCCGCGCGGGCCTTGTCGCACTGGCATCTCGCCCTGGCCCTGGCCGCAGGCGCGATCTCCGGCGTGGTGACGTCCAAGAGCGGGCGCGTGCTGGTCGTCAAAGGTGATACCCACAAGGAGAAGACCCTCCAGACGGAGTACACCGAGCGCGACGACGGCTCCGTGGCCGAGACGCGCATCCTCACCGACAAGTTCGTGCCGGTCATTCGTGCATGGGATTTGACGCTGGGCTCGCCCACGTGGGGCGAAGTGCTGACCATCCGCTGATCGCTGTTCCCTGACGGTTCGCCGTCGCTTTCATCCACCCACCGGGGTCACGTTGCCCCGATGGGGTGCCGTGGCCCCTTCTTCCAGAAGGAGATACCACCATGGCACTCGCAGTCCTCAACCTCGCGTCACAAGCACGCTTTTCGCCCGGGCAGGTGGTCATGACCGCCGGCGTCGACGAGCTGGTCCGACAGGGTCGGCTCAACCCCACGCCGTACCTGCGCCGCCATCTTCATGGCGAATGGGGCGATCTGAGCGACAGCGATCGGCGATTGAACGACGCCGCACTGAAGTCCGGTGAGGATCGTCTGTTCTCGTCCTACCAGGTCACGCGCGACCTGAAGCTCTGGATCATCACCGAATGGGATCGCAGCGTCACCACGCTGCTGTTGCCCAGCGAATACTGATCCGCATCCAGCAGCCTCGTGCCGCTTCTTTCTTCCCACCCAGGGGCATGTCACCGCCCCGTGGGGGAGGTGCATGCCCCATTTTTTTGGAGCATCACCATGTCCATCGTTCTCGAAACCGTTCCCTCTACCGCTAATGACGCGTCTGTGCAGGGCGACCTGCTCGAAACGGCCGCTTCACCCCTCACGCTCAGCCTGCAGGACTTCGTGTCCGAGTTCGGCGACGAGCTGCTCGACTCGCTCAACCGCGCCAATCCTCCGGTCTACACCGGCCAGGTGCGGGTGCATCGGCAACTGATCCTCGCCGCGCTCAAGCGCAAGCTGTTCCCGGCGCAAGCCGATGTGGTCCACGCTGTCACCGAGCTGTTGGTCGATCGCGGCGAACGCGCCGCGATCGTCAATGGCGAGATGGGCTGCGGCAAGACGACGGTGGGTATTGCCACCGCCGCCGTGCTCAACGCCGAAGGCTACCGCCGCACCCTGGTGCTCTCGCCACCCCACTTGGTCTACAAGTGGCGGCGCGAAATCCAGGAGACGGTGGCCGGGGCCAAGGTCTGGGTGCTCAACGGCCCGGACACGCTGGTCAAGCTGCTGAAACTGCGTGAGCAGTTGGGCGTGCCGGCGCAGGGCCAGGAGTTCTTCGTCCTGGGCCGCGTGCGGATGCGGATGGGGTTCCACTGGAAGCCTGTCTTCGTTCGGCGGCGCACGCCTCACGGCGACGTGGGGGCCTGCCCGGCTTGCGGGCATGTCATCACCGACCTGGACGGCGAGCCTGTCAACACCATCGATCTAGAAGCGGAAGAGTCCCGCCGTAAATGCAGCCACTGCACCTCACCGCTGTGGACGCTGATCCGTCCCAGAGGTCTGTCCGCCAGCGACCAGTCCTCGACCGTGCTCAAGGCACTGAAGCGTATTCCAACCATTGGCGAAGTGACCGCGCAGAAGCTGATGCAGAAGTTCGGTGACGCCTTCCTCGCATCGATGCTCGGGGACAACATCCACGAGTTCATCAACCTGATGGATGGCAACGGCGAGCTGGTCTTCTCGGACCGGCAAGCCCATCGCATGGAACGTGCGATGGCCAACATGGAGTTCGGCTTCGGCGAGGGCGGCTACCAGCCGTCCGAGTTCATCAAGAGGCAGCTTCCCCAAGGCACGTTCGACCTGCTCATCGCCGACGAGGCACACGAGTACAAGAACGGCGGCTCCGCACAGGGCCAGGCCATGGGGGTGTTGGCGGCCAAGGCACGCAAGACGCTATTGCTCACCGGCACGCTGATGGGCGGTTACGGCGACGACCTGTTCCACCTGCTGTTCCGAGCCCTGCCGGGGCGGATGATCGAAGACGGCTACCGCCCGACGAAGAGCGGCAGCATGACCTCGGCCGCGATGGCGTTCATGCGCGATCACGGTGTCTTGAAGGACATCTACTCCGAGAGCACCGGCACGGCGCACAAGACGGCCAAGGGCACCAAGGTATCGGTGCGCACGGTCAAGGCGCCGGGCTTCGGTCCGAAGGGCGTACTGCGTTGCGTCCTGCCGTTCACCGTCTTCCTCAAGTTGAAGGACATCTGTGGCAATGTGCTGCCGCCCTACGACGAGGAGTTCCGCGAGGTCGCGATGGACACGGCGCAGGCCGCGGCCTACCGCGATCTGGCCGGTCGGCTGACCCAGGAGCTGAAGCAGGCCCTGGCGAAGCGCGACACGACGCTGCTCGGTGTGGTCCTCAACGTGCTGCTGGCCTGGCCGGACTGCTGCTTCCGGTCGGAAACCGTGGTGCATCCGCGCACGCGCAATACTTTGGCGTTCGTCCCCGCTCAGTTCAACGAGCTGGAGGTGATGCCCAAGGAACGCGAGCTGATCGAGATCTGCAAGCAGGAGAAGGCAGAAGGGCGCAAGACCCTGGTCTATTCGGTCTACACCGGCACGCGCGACACCACGTCGCGTTTGAAGGTGCTGCTGGAGCAGGAAGGCCTCAAGGTGGCGGTACTGCGCGCGAGCGTGGATGCCTCCCGCCGGGAAGATTGGATCGCCGAGCAGTTGGACCGCGGCATCGACGTGCTCATCACCAATCCCGAGCTGGTGAAAACCGGCCTGGACCTGTTGGAGTTCCCGACCATCGTGTTCCTCCAGTCGGGCTACAACGTGTATTCGTTGCAGCAGGCCGCCCGGCGCTCCTGGCGCATCGGCCAGAAGCAGCCGGTGCGCGTGATCTACCTGGGCTACGCCAACTCCTCGCAGATGACCTGCCTGGGGCTGATGGCCAAGAAGATTATGGTGTCGCAAAGCACGTCGGGAGACGTACCCGAATCCGGGTTGGATGTGCTCAATCAGGACGGCGATTCGGTGGAGGTGGCACTGGCCCGGCAGTTGGTGCATTGAGCGGTGCTGGACTTGGCGGCCCCTTCGGGGGCCGCTTTTCTTGTCAGGGTTCCTTTGGTGTTCTCACGGCGTACCGTCTTTGCCGCAGGGCAATAATAGTAGGTGCACACGGCGCAGATTTCTAAGCAATATGAACCCGCCGCGAGTGACCGTGAGCGCCAACCCATTATTCAGATTGAGACATCATTGAGCCGATTAACCGCATGTTACGCTCAAGCTCTGCCGTCGATTGATACTCGATCAGCTGAGTTCGTTCGGCGTCTTCTTCGACCGTCAGTCCACTCTGCGCTTGCTTGCGGTTCAGTATCGCCAGACGAAGGCCTCGGTGAACGGGCGTACTTGTGTCGCGAAGCCGACTCCAGAGTCCTTCAGCGGCTTCGACCTCACCAAATCGGATTTCGTATTTGCACCGTAGCCCAACCTGAGCGTCGTGGTTGATGGCACCAAATCGTTTCTGAAGTCGCCCGAGCGTGGTCAAAGCGCCTTCGCACTCTCCTGCCTCGATCTCGCAGTTCGCTAAATTGGCGAGAACCTCAAAGGGAGGGTGGGCTATCTTTTGGTCAGCGATACGGGCGAAGCGTAGTGCATCCTCAGGGCTCCCGTTTGCTTGTTCGAAGGTGGAGCGGCGATGCTCAGCGAATCCACTTGAATCAATGCGGTCAAGGATCTCAAGGGCGCGCTCAGCAGTAGGGAGATCGCCAAGCCTAAGCGCAATCGTGCATTTCAAATCAACTACATATGGGTTATGCGGAGACTGCTGCTCGGCCTGACGAATATACTCTTCGGCGGCTGGAAGATCCCCCGTTTCAAAAAAGCAGCTTGCCAGTTCCCGGTGGATGGCGACGCCTCGGCGGCCATTGGCGAGACTCTTCTTGTAAGCCTCGATCGCTTCAGGATACTCTCGCTTCCGTCGCGCGGCGAAGCCCCGCACGTAGTACGCCTCCTTAAGTTCACCGAGGCGAAGCAGCTCGCTGATATGCTGCTCTGCTTCATCATATCGCTCTTTCCGAATGAGAGCTTGCGCGACATAGCGTCGTACATCAACGCTATCGGGCCGCACGTCCAAGGCAGACGAACCGTACTTGATAGCGAGGTCGTAGTCTTGATCGTGATAGCTCCTAGTTGCTACGTTGATCAGATCTGCGGCAAATCCAATCGCGAATCGAGAGTCAGCCTGGCTTCCTGCAAGGAGGTTGGCTCGGAAAATCGTTTGCCCGAGATCAAGTCGTGCGTCATCGTCAGGCTCATCTGCCAGGTACGCTTCAAGAAGCTCGGCCACTTTCCTGGTATCGACGCGAAGTCCGCCAAATGCTCTGTATGCTGCATCACGGATGGGCTCTGAGATGCGATAGTGCATTCCGGCAGGCATAACAAACGCGAGGTCAAGTAAGAAGTTCAGATCATCGCTTGTATCGTGTGACGTTTGCGCGCAGTACGCCACAATGACCTGAAGTGGGAGAGGGCTGAAGCTTGATAGGATCTGCAGGATCGTCTGCATGCTCGGTGTTAGCGATCTGTTCTCCCTTAAGTGCCGGAGAAACTGTTCGGCATTAAAATTCACCAATGCACGTTGATCAGTTACGACTTGCGAGATTCCGCGAAGCCGAGCCTCATCAAGAATAAATCGTACAGCGGGAGGATAGCCACGAGCGTAGGTTGCGATTGCCGTAAGCGCGGTTCGATCGAATACCAAGCCGACGTCGCGTCCGGCGATACGCAACAGATTCTGCGTTGATGTTTGATCAAGTTCGGGGACGCGCACGGACGGGCACGGGTTTTCGGCAGGTCGATACAGCCTCCTGCTTGAAACGATCATGGCGTCAGTATCCCGATCAGACGAAATCGCGTTGTACAGCGCATCGAACTCGGGTCTCATCACGCCATTCTCGGCGGCTAGGGCGCCTTCGTCGACAAATATCGGCAACGTCCCCGCTTGGCAGGCCTGACGCAACAGAGAGGTTATCTCGTCGACCAAGTTCTCCTTCGCTTTTTGCTCTTGCTGCTTCAGAAAAGCCACCAAGTCGGAGATACCCCCTGGTGAAATCGCTTCGGCGACGCGGATCGATGTCTCAGGCAAGAGATCGCCCGCGTGGAGGTTAATTGGCAATATTGAGGCAAAGGATAGGTTGTCGCGTGCAATCGCTTGGACAAGCGAGCGTCTGCCGATACCCTTTAGGCCGTAAACGATTAGAGGCGGGCGGAAATTGGGATCTGTGAAGCCTGATATGGTTTCGAGCGATTGCTCGATCTCAGCCCTACGTCCGACAAAGTATCTCGGAATGCGCTCTCCAAGACGTTGACTGATGATACGCCGGATGTCGGTGGCGATCAGACCCGGCGATGCCTCTTTCCTGATGAGCGTTGCCCGCATCCATTCAGGAAGGTCGTCGTGGGTTAGCTCCTGATCAACGATATAGGTTGTCACCTTACTGAGTGCATTCTTGATGAGCGCTTCGGAAGCGAGTTCTATTTCTAATTTAACCCAATCTCGTTGGAGCGAGGCCCGGCTTGCAAACAGAATAAATACATCTGATCGATCGATGCCTTTGATGATGGCATCACGGAATTCATCGCCAACCGAAAACTCGAACTCGTCGTAAATGACGGCTGCGCGCCCGAGATTGCGCGCAACTTCTCTCACTATATGTTTGTCAACATGTCCGTGAGATAGAAAGGCTCTTGGGAACTTTGTCATTTTTTAATCTTAGTATATTTGGCTGCATGGCGGACGCTATTCGAAGCGCAAACCAAACAACCCTCCAGTATCGGTCGCATCAGTCAGCTTCGTGTCCATGACATGAGCGCGAATATCGAAGCCCGGCTTGAACCCCTCACGTGGCAGCACGTCCGAGTTCATCGTGACGATGTATTGAAAACCAGCCGCCTCCGCCCGTTCAGCACCAAGTTGCAATGCCTTTGCGATCTGACGCTCATCGACGCCGTCGAACAGATGACTGTCGTGAATCAGGAAGCCGGGGCCGCGCCCATTCTTCAAACTGATCTCAGTCAACATGAGATCGAAGCAGAAAATCTGCATGTTGGTGATGCCCTTGCTTCGCTGTCCATCGATATGGACCTCGAATTGCGGACCACCTCCAGTTTCGGAAATCGTCAGGCTACCGGCCTTTTCGTACAGGGATTCCGATAGCGACTCAAACGCAAGGATCGCTTCGCGGGTGATGTCGCTACGTTCATGGATGTCGTCGCGGAGCGCCTTGGTCAGATTGGCTCGCTTGATATCGAGTTCGGCCTTTGTGCTTTCTATCCGCTCGGCGGTTTCAAGCCGTTGGCGCAATCCTTCGACCTCGGCCTCGGCCCTTCCGGCTTCCTCACGCAAGGACACATAATGCTCAAGTGCCCCGCCGGAGCGCAGGACTCCCATGATCTGCCGGCGCCGACGGTCGCGCTCGGAGATCCTCTGATCCCGCTCGACAACCCGTGCCTCTGCCGAGGCGATCTCGGCATTCAAATGCGCGCGCCGGTTTTCGATGATGGCCCGATGGAAGAGTTCGACCTCATCAAAACGCCGCCGTACCATATCGGGCAGGACGACACCGGCTTCGGCATAGAGCTTCGTTACATCACCCAGATCCGGCGCGTCTTCGTCGGCCAACGATGCTCGAAGCTGTTGCAGGAGATTGCCATCGATCACGTTCTCTACGTTCAGGCTGTCGATCTCGCGCGTGATCTCATTGGCTTCCTGCTCAAGTGCCTTGTATTCAGGCACAACCTCAAACGTTTCGAGCTGGCTGCGGAGTCGTTTGGCGTGGGCCTCGGCGATAGTTAGCCGTGTCCGAAGATCGGCGGCCTTACCGAAGAAGCGGCCGAGGTCGCCGCTGCGGGCAGCCTTCCGTAATTCCTGCGCGACCTTTTCCTGCGCCCTCAGTTCCTGGAACCGGCCAGGAATGCTCCAATCGAGACCGAGCAAATAGCAGATCGAGACCTGCTGGTCCCAGCTTTGCTGCATCGTCGAATGCTGCATCGGCTGCTGGAAACCGCCGCCATTTTGCCGCCTGACAAAGTAGGAGAAGAGCGAACGGAACGACGGCTGGAAGCGCTCGACCTCATCGCCGGCCGAGATGGGCAAGCCAAACCAGAGATGCCCGAGATTGGCCTTCCAATTTTCGTTGGATAGCTCGAACAATCCGGCGCGCTGATCAAATTGCGGCGCGATCGGCCACGATTCCACAGCCCCGTTGACGAGGATGCGGCTAGGCTTGGTGCCACTGCGGGCGGCCGATACGGTCTCGCCGGCGATGTCGACGGTGACGTCGAAGGTCCAAGGTGCCAGCGCCTCCGAGCGGAAAATGTTCTCCTTGCGCACATCGGCTCCGAACAGGAAATGCACCAGTTCGATAAAGCTGGTCTTACCTGCACCGTTTCTCGACTGTCGGTCGTTCGCACCTTCGCTCTTGTCGGCGAGCAGGACGTTCAAGCCGGGCTTTAAGTTCAGCGCCTTGAAGGAAGCGAGATCGCTTCCAAAGCGTCGGATCATGGCCGAGTCCTCCGCACCAAGCCGCGATCGAACTCAAGCGCGCCGATCATGTAGAGCAGGTCCAGCGACAGGACGAACCACTGGTAATCAATTGGGGCATTGGGCGCGTGCAGGGAGCGACGGCCACGCACCTCGTCCCATAGCCGCGACATAGTCAGCGGCCGCTTAAGGATGTCGAGGACTTCTGCACCGACGCCAATGAGTGCGCGGTCGGAACGAACATGCTTCGTCGGCAGAATCATGACGCCTCCACGGAAGCAATCGGGTCTTCGAAGATGTCGCAGCTATCGAAGAAATAGGCGAGAACCGCTAGAGCTGCGCCCTGACGCTTGGGCTCGCCATTGAATCCGGCATAGTCCTGAAGATGCCTGAAGATCGTGTCGGCCGGCAGGTCGAGCGCCTTCAACTCCGCATAACGCAGACGGAAGGCTTCGGCGATGCGCTCACCGAGATCGGGGCGCGGGCTCTTGCGGAAGAAGGCATCGGCGAGAGCAGATTTGCGACGACCAATTCGCAGAAAGAGACCGGACTCATCCGAGAGCGCATTCTTCTCCAGCTTCTCTGACGAGGGCGGTGTCAGGGGTGGATCACCCGGATTAGGTTCCTGCCGTTGAAGCGCCTCGATAATTGGCACCAGATCAGACATGACAAGCCGGTCCACAATGGCGATTGAGGCGGCGGGGCCAAAGAGGGCCTGAAGGGCAGACAGATCAAGGCCCATGGCGAGCGTGAGCAGTTCTGGCTCGGACCAAGTCGCGATCTTGAGCGGCGCGTAGGCATTGCGAAGGCCATCGAGATGCTGAACGGCGTTAGGCGGCAGGCCACGGCCATCATTGTGGACGAGCACCCATTCCTGCATGTTGTCGGCCCAATGCACGCGGGCGCCATGGAAATCCTCATTGATCTTCGCGATAAGCTCGGTTTCCTTCATCGCCTCAGGCGCATAGCACTGGAACACCGAGCCCGTGCTAATCCGAAGTCCATCGCATTTCAGATCCCCATAAAGACCATAGGGGCGAACCTCCTCGAAATCGGGGCCGAAGGCGTAGCCCGCCAGACGCACGAACCAGTCCTGAAAAGCGGTACCCTTCTGGGTATGGAACGCCAAACGGAACCGATCGACGTAGATGGATCGCTGCAGTTCATCCATGGCGCCGCCTTGGCGACGATTCGTCATTTTTTCTCCGGGTCGACAGCTTTGCCGCCATGACAGCCGAAACTGTACCGAGATGATGGATGCGCAGCACCGGCCGTTCTGGCAGCTTGACAGTCAATTCCAGCTCCCCCCCGATGGCTTCGACATAGCTGCGTAACGTCGAGAGATACATGTCGGTTTGCTTCTCGATCTTGGATACCGATGGTTGTTTGATGTTCAGAGCAGATGCGATGTCGGCTTGCCCCTTGCCGGCGAGTTGCCGCAACTCTCGCAAACCTTCGACCTCGTGCGAAACCATAGGCTTGGGCGGCTCGTTCGGATCGCCTGATCCGCGGTTACGAGTAAAAGCCATCAAATTTCCCCATATTCAGAATCGAGGTACCAGCGATACAGAACCGCCACGACCCAGCCATGCAATCGACTCCAGCTCGGCCGGAGAAATATAGCCCGAAAGCTATATTGCAGTCAAAGAAAGAGGCTGATTCAAGTTGGCAATCCACTCTGGCTGCCTCAAATCGTCATCTATTGCTAATCATTAAATAGCGCGCATCATCTGGTTGGTTAGAAAGAAGATGGTTGAGCGCCGGTTCCCTTTCTTTGCTGCCTTCGACTTCTCACGCATCGAAGGTGTCGGCTCCGCTACAGGAGCCGAATCATGCATCGATCTTCACCTTTCCACCCCATTGTTCACCGACTGGCTACTGTCGGTCTACTTTCGGCTGGGGCTATGTTGGCGGCCGGCTGCGCCACCACGGAACAGCCGCAAGGACAGGCAGGGATCATCGAAAGCGCTGCGGACGAGCCTGCTCCGGGCCTGATCCTGATCGCCCGCTACGGCCGCTACACGCTGATCGAGCTGGTACCCGACGCCGCGCAGCGTGACCTGCTGCAGCAGGTCATCGACATCTCCATCCCCACCACGGCGGACGCAACCTTGGGCGATGCCATGCGCCACGTGTTGCTGCGCTCCGGCTACCGGCTCTGCGATGCGGCCGAGGCCGCCACGCTCTACGCGCTGCCGCTGCCTGCCGCACACCTGCGCCTGGGCCCGCTGATGCTGCGCGATGCCTTGCTGACCCTTGCCGGCCCCGCCTGGGAGCTGTCGGTCGATGACTTGACTCGCCAGGTCTGCTTCAGCCGGCGCGGTGCTCCCGCCTTCCTTTCCGCCAACCCGCCCGACACCGCCACGCCCGTGCCGGACGCCGACCGGCCCGACACCGCCACGCCCGTGCCGGACGCCGACCGGCCCGAGGAGCTGCAGCCATGACCTTTCCCCAAGCGTCATCCGAGCGCGATTCCCGCACGCGCTGGCTCAAGATCTCCGCGGCCTTCTGGCTGCTGCTCATCAGTGCCGTGGCACTCATCAACAGCGTCGGCTTGTCGCGGCTCGCCGAACAGACCCAGAGCACCGCACAGGATGCGCAGGTCAATGCGCTGGTCCTGCGCGTGGCCGATCTCGAACAACAGGCCGATGCGGACAAGCGCCGGCCGGCGCCGATCAGCCAGGCCGAATTCGCCACCGCGCGGCAGGCGCTGGACGAGCGGATGACGCGCCTCGAAGAGGCCGACGAGACGAGGGCCTTGGCCGTCGACCTGCAGACGCTGCAGGCGCGCGTGAGCGGAATCGAAACCCGCCTGGAGAAGACCCGGCAGGTGGCATCCGCCGCTCGCGCGCGCGCTCCGGTTGCGACGAAGCCCAAGGTGCCGGAGCCGCCGTTCCGGGTGCTCGGCGTGGAGCTGCGGGGAGGCGAGCGCTTTCTGTCGATCACCTCCACCGCCGCGGCCTCGCTCGCGGGCGCCCGGCTGCTGCGTGAGGGCGATGCCGAGGGCGGCTGGCAACTGCAGTCCATCGAGGCGCAGGCGGGCGTGTTCCAGGTGAACGGCCAGACGCAGCGCATCGCGGTGCCGTAGGAGGTGTCATGACCCCCACGCTCACTTCGTTCGCTGCCCCCCGAGGGGGCTTCAGCCTCCTTGAGGCGGCTCGGCGGAGGCTGACCATGATCCTGCGGTCGTTGCTCGCTGCCGTCGTCCTGTTCGCCGCCTTCGGCGCATCCGCCCAGCCGGCCCCGGTGACGAACTCGCGCATGGTGCCCGCCCAGGTGCAGCCGGGCGCCGATGCCGCGCTCGACGAGAGACAGGCGCGGGAGTGGGGGCTTCGCTCCGAGGAGTGGGCACGTTACCGGCAACTGATGCAGGGGCCGCTCGGGGTCTATTCGCCCCAGCTCGATCCGCTCACGGCGCTGGGCATCGAGGCCCGCAGCGAGGAGGAGCGCAGGCGCTACGCGGAGTTGCAGGTGCAGGCCGAGGCTCGGCGCGTCGGCAAGACGCTGGCCTACCAGCGGGCCTACGACGCGGCGTGGCAGCGCCTGTTTCCCGGCCAGCCGCGCGTGAGCCTGCCCGGCGCCAAGGCGCAGGGTGCCGGCAACACCGGCTCCGGGCGCCTGGCCGTCTTCGTCAAGGCCGACTGCGCACCGTGCGCGCAGCGCGTGCAGCAGTTGCAGGCGGCTGGCACGGCCTTCGACCTCTACATGGTCGGCAGCCGTCAGGACGACGCGCGCATCCGGCAGTGGGCCACCCAGGCGGGCATCGATCCGGCCAGGGTGCGCGCCCGCACCATCACGCTCAACCACGATGCCGGGCGCTGGCTGTCGCTGGGCCTGCCCGGCGAGCTGCCAGCCGTGGTGCGCGAGGTGAACGGCCAATGGCAGCGGCAATAGGTGCTCCGGGCCGGGAGCGTCGGCCGTCCCGCATCGCCATCCGCTGCGCCAGCGCCATGCTGCTGCTCACCACCGGCGGCTGGGCATTGGCCGCCCTGGCGCGGGAAGTGCCGCCGCCGGCCTATCAACTGGCGGCGCACCGTGCAGACGTGCCGGCGGCGGTGCTGTACGCGGTGGCCTTGCAGGAGAGCGGCGCCATGCTGCGCGGGCGCCTGATCCCCTGGCCGTGGACGCTCAACGTCGCCGGCTCGCCACAGCGCTATGCCACCCGCGCCGAGGCCTGCGCGGGGCTGCACCGTGCCCTCGCTCACACGCCGGCCAATCGCATCGACGCCGGCCTCGGCCAGGTCAATCTCGGCTACCACGCGCATCGCTACACGCAGCCCTGCGAGCTGCTGGACCCGTACCGCAACCTCGCCATCGCTGCGGAAATCCTGCGCGAACAGCACACGCCGGGCGAGGACTGGCTGCTTGCCATCGGCCGCTACCACCGGCCCGCCGGCGGGGCACCCGCGGCGCGCTACCGGCGCAGTGTGCATCGGCACCTGACCCGCGTGCTCGACCCCGACGTTCCCGTTCCAACCCTCCAGGCCACCACGCCATGAACCACATCGTCCTCATCGCCACCATCGGGCTGCTGCCCACGACCACCGTCTTCGCGCAGACCGCCTCTGCGCCGTTGATCGTCGACGAAGACCGCGGCGGCGACTCCGCGCTGCCGTACTACCAGTCGCTGAATCCTCAGCCGGATCAGGCCACACCGCCGGCCCCGATGCCGGCCCCTCGCGTGGGCAATGCGGCCGACGCCGAAGCCGCCATGCTGCCGGTGCGCTCGATGCAACTGTCGCCGGGCGAGGTGCAGCGCCGCGTCAACCGGGCGCCGGGCCTGACGGCGCTGTTCCTGATCGGCGACGACGAGCGTTCGCGCGCCTGGCTGCGGCAGCGGCAGACCGCGCTGCGCGAGCTGCAGGCCGTGGGCCTGGTGGTCAACGTGGAGTCGATGGCCGCGCTGACGGCGCTGCGCAGCCTGGCTCCCGGCCTGAGCCTCTCGCCGGCCTCCGGCGACGACCTGGCCCAGCGCCTGGGCCTGCGCCACTACCCGGTGCTCATCACGTCCACCGGCGTCGAGCAGTAGGTGCGCAAATGGCCCAACCGCATGCGGTCGAGGTTCTGCTGCGGCCAGCGGTGGAGCTTCATACCGTGGCGGTCTGCACCGGCGCCGCGATTCTGTGCCTGGTGGCACCGTGGTCGCTCGCGCTGAACCCGCTGCTCGGCCTGGGCTCGGCACTGGCCTTCCTGATCTTCGGCGCGATTCGCCTGCGCGATGCCTGGGCGATCCTGCGCTATCGCCGCAACATCCGCCGCCTGCCGCGCTACGTGATGACCAGCCGCGACGTGCCGGTGAGCCAACAGCGGCTGTTCGTCGGCCGAGGCTTTCGCTGGGAGCAGCGGCACACGCACCGGCTGATGCAGACCTACCGGCCGGGGTTCCGCCGCTATGTCGAGCCGACGGCGATCTACCGGGCCGCCCGGCGGCTGGAGGAGCGGCTTGAGTTCGCGCCGTTTCCCGTCTCGACACTGGCGCGCGCGTTGGCCTGGGACAGCCC
The DNA here is from genome assembly GCF_900100495.1 of Pseudomonas benzenivorans. Lineage (GTDB taxonomy): Bacteria > Pseudomonadota > Gammaproteobacteria > Pseudomonadales > Pseudomonadaceae > Aquipseudomonas > Aquipseudomonas benzenivorans. Next base: position 107,907 of record NZ_FNCT01000005.1, on the reverse strand, counting down.
GCTCAACCCGGCGCGGCCACTGCCGCCAGTCGGTGGACTGCCGCGCCTGCATGGCATTGAGCCGGCCGAGGTCGACGTCACCCTGCCGCTGGGCGAGCGCGTCGGCCACACCCTGGTGCTGGGCACCACGCGCGTGGGCAAGACGCGGCTGGCCGAGCTGTTCATCACCCAGGACATCCGCCGCAAGGTTGGTGGTCAGCACGAGGTGGTGATCGTCTTCGACCCCAAGGGCGATGCGGACCTGTTGAAGCGCATGTACGTCGAGGCCAAGCGCGCCGGGCGCGAAGGCGAGTTCTACGTGTTCCATCTGGGCTGGCCGGACATCTCGGCGCGCTACAACGCCGTCGGCCGGTTCGGGCGGATCTCCGAGGTGGCCACGCGCATCGCCGGACAGCTCTCGGGCGAAGGCAACAGCGCCGCGTTCCGCGAATTCGCCTGGCGCTTCGTCAACATCATCGCGCGCGCCCTGGTCGAGCTGGGGCAGCGGCCGGACTACCTGCTGATCCAGCGCCACGTCATCAACATCGACGCGCTGTTCATCGAGTACGCCCAGCACTACTTCGCCAGGAACGAGCCGAAGGCCTGGGAGGTCATCGTCCAGCTCGAAGGCAAGCTGAACGACAAGAACATCCCGCGCAACATGATCGGGCGCGAGAAGCGCGTGGTGGCCCTCGAACAGTACCTGTCCCAGGTGCGCGTCTATGACCCGGTGCTCGACGGCCTGCGCAGCGCCGTGCGCTACGACCGGACGTACTTCGACAAGATCGTCGCCTCGCTGCTGCCGCTGCTGGAGAAGCTCACCACCGGCAAGATCGCGCAACTGCTCGCACCGAACTATTCCGACCTGTCCGACCCGCGGCCGATCTTCGACTGGATGCAGGTCATCCGCAAACGCGCGGTGGTCTACGTGGGACTGGATGCGCTGTCCGACGCCGAAGTCGCGGCGGCGGTGGGCAACTCGATGTTCAGCGATCTGGTCTCGGTCGCCGGCCACATCTACAAGTTCGGCATCGACGACGGGCTGCCCGGCGCAGCGGCGGGCGCCAAGATTCCGATCAACGTCCACGCCGACGAATTCAATGAACTCATGGGCGACGAGTTCATTCCCATGGTCAACAAGGGCGGCGGCGCCGGCGTGCAGGTGACGGCCTACACGCAGACCTTGAGCGACATCGAGGCGCGCATCGGCAACCGTGCCAAGGCCGGCCAGGTGGTCGGCAACTTCAACAACCTGTTCATGCTGCGCGTGCGCGAGACCGCCACCGCCGAACTGCTGACGCGACAACTGCCCAAGGTCGAGGTGTACGCCACGGCACTGATGAGCGGCGCCACCGACAGCTCCGACCCGCACGGCAATACCGCGTTCACGTCCAACACCCAGGACCGCATCAGCAGCAACAGCGTGCCGCTGATCGAGCCGGCGCATGTGGTGGCGCTGCCCAAGGGGCAGTGCTTCGCGCTGACCGAGGGCGGCAACCTCTGGAAAGTCCGCATGCCGCTGCCGGCACCCGACCCCGACGAAGCCATGCCGAAGGATCTGCAGGAGCTGGCCGGCTACATGCGACAGCACTACGTCGAGGCTGGAGACTGGTGGGAGAACCAAGGCATCCCCGGCCTGCAGGACAAGGCGCTGCCCGACGACCTGCTGGACGACTTCAAGCAGATGGCCGCCGCTGAAGAGGCCGAACCATGAGCGATCCGGCCGTCGCGGCACAGCGCCAGCAGCAACGACAGCAGGGGCTGATCGCCGGCCTGGTCACGCTGCCGTTCCGCTTCTTCGGCGTGCTGTGCGGCGCGCTGCTGCTGTGCATCCTGATCGAATGCGTCGGCATGCACCTCTTCTGGCCCGATCAGGACTGGCGCCACGCGCAGGGCATGCTGCACTACGAGCTGGACCAGCTCTCCACGCATTTCACGCGCAGCGCGCTGGTGCAGGAGCCGGGGCGCACCGCGCACCGGCTGGTCGAGCAGGGCTACGACTGGCTGTTCGTGAAGAGCGGTCTGCTGGACTGGATACGCGACGCCTCGGCGCAGGCCAGCGCCGGCAGCCACCGCCCGACCAAGGATTTCCGCTACTACATCGGCTTGGTCTACGTGAACGTGGAGAGCTACCTGATCGCGGCGGCCTACACGACGTTGGTCTTCCTCGTGCGGCTGCTGGTGCTGTGCCTGACCCTGCCGCTGTTCCTGATAGCCGCCTTCGTCGGGCTGGTGGACGGCCTGGTGCGCCGGGACATCCGCCGCTTCGGCGCGGGCCGCGAGTCGGGGTTCATCTATCACCGCGCCAGGGCCAGCCTGATCCCGCTGGCCGTGCTGCCGTGGGTGACTTACCTGGCACTGCCGGTCAGCGTGAACCCGCTGCTGATCCTGCTGCCCAGCGCTGCATTGCTCGGCGTGGCGGTGTGCATCGCGGCGGCGACGTTTAAGAAGTACCTGTAGATCACTCTGGCTGCCAGGCGCAATCTGCCCAGTGCGCTTCGTAGCGTTTCATAAAGTCTTTCATCTCCCGGATGTTGACGGCAGGTTCGCGGCAGGCCCGGGCGCAGGTAGAAACGACATCCCGGTAGAACTCCGGAGCGACAGCCCTGATGCCGTCATAATTCATAAGCAAGTCCGGAAGACGCTCCGTGATATTTGCTCCGCGAGGTGCCATCACAATGCTCGGGGGCTCTCCATACGTATTGATCAACACGTATCGCCAGCTTGGGTCTGCAGCTCCCTGGCGAGGGACAATCTCACAGGGACGTGCGTCTCCGCCTTTGGAAATGGCTTCGTAGACCTCCTTGATGGCCTGGGGTTTGTGGGCCACCAGGACATAAGGCCCGGCCCCTACATAACTACCCATGCGTTCGTCGTATTCGATGCCGAGCAAGGCTTCGAGATCAAAGCGCGCATGCCGGTCCAGGGGAGCCTTTCCCGAGGTAAACCATTGAAGTTCCCGCAGGGTGATCCCGGCACACTTGGCAACGTCTGCAGGCGAATTGGGCCAGCACGCCACGAGGTTCTTGGCGATCTCGGCTGCGTAGTCATAGTCACTGTCGGCCCAGAAATCATCGTCCTCAACGATGTCCTCCGGTGCCTTCTCACCTGTCACCAGCCAAGTTCTGCCATCGAACCCGTCGAGGTTGAAATAACGGGGCTGATCGGGCGGCAGAGAGGTCTCCCAGGACGACATCCATGGACCGGGTTCCCAGTCGAGCCCAACTGTAATTGTTGGCACCGGTACTTGCGCCGGTAAGGCCAGCCACTGCTGGATTCTGTCCTCGACCTCGCGGCTGTTCACGCCTCTGTGACCATCCCTGAAACGAAAATCGTGGTTATTTTGAGCGTCCCGGCAAAGGGCCTGGATGGACCCGGTAAGAGACCGGTCTTTTCCGTCGTGCTTCCTCAGCAGCCACCGGCTGGAGTCCTGGGCTGAGCGCAGGGAAGCTGGAAGGGATTTCTCCTTGGCATCGGCGACCTCGACCTGGACTCCAATTCTTGCCATTTCCTCTACCAGTCCAGGGCTGGCCGTCGCGAGGTGGCGGTTGATCCGCAGAATGTCCGGTCGGCCACGCAAGCCCTCGGCGCTACGCCACGCATCCAAAAGAACATCCCGGAAGGCCCTGGGCTGATCGACCGGGGCAAAGGTCATCCACCGAATGGGCAACCCGGTAACGGTCAATCCATAGAGTATGAGGGGGCTGAGCCCGTACCGCTCTGCGTCCTTGACCTTGATCGGGTCCCGCACAGACACAATGCCGTGCTCCGGATGGCGAAAAAGGAACTTGGCAATCGCAACGTAGAAATGATGTTCTCTTGGTGAAAGCATCGCCTGTCGATTCATTCTCAAGTCAACCTGTTTCTACGGCCCGTTCTGTAGCGCTCAACCTGCCGCATCCAGGGCCGGATATCTGGCTTCCGCCACCGGTTTGAGACGTCACCTGGATCTGCGTGCTGATCCGCTCCTTCAAGGCGGGTACGTGTGAAATGAACGCCTATCAGCTTGCCGTCCTGCTGCAGGCCTGCGAGGGTTTCCAAAGCTGAAGTAGGCGAGTAGCCGCAATCTGGAGCCACTGGGGGCGCTCTGAAAACCATTTCGTCAGTGATGCCGATATCCCGCTCATGTTATTACCCCTCAGCTCGATTCGGCTTTTGTTTAATGAACGTCACCTCGAACGCCTTGCATGGCCGGTATTGCTGCAACCGATTTGCAAAGGTAAAGGCATCGTTCAACTCGTATCGCTGGAAAATATCGAGGCCTCGATCTAGGGAGATTTTCCAGCCGTGGTCGGTCACAATGTGGCGGGCATGGATAGTTCCGGTGCTGTCTAACTCCCAGGTGAAGTTCACGCCCACCGAGCTGGCGGACTCCTTCATCTTCTCGAAGTTTTCTTTCTGCTGTTCGCCTTTGAACTCGTCTTCCGTCGTCACCAGATGCACGGACACTTCCTCATCCGGAGCCTTGTGCTTGACCACGGTCTCCAAAAATTCCATGAAGTTGCGCATCTGGTAGAACAGGCGGATGTACGGATCGGTGACTGTGATTGCAGTCGCGTCCTTGAGATAAGGACCGAGCAGCGTATCGAAGGAGAGGCCTTTCTGGTTCTCCTGGAATGTAAGGTGCATTTCCTTGAGGACAGGCTCGGCCGGTGCCAGTGGTTCGGTTGGAACTGGCGGTAAGCTCGGTTGCGCAGCTTCTAAGATATTCCCGTCTTCACCCTCGGCGATGGTCTTGTGGTAGTAGCTGGGGTACTCCTCCTCTTCGAGCGTGGTGACAGGCTTGGCCTGGCCATCAGTGCCCAGATAGGTAAAGCGGACGTTCCCGTAGGTGGAATCGATTCGCATCAGTTGGTCTTTAACGCGCTTGCGGCCCTCAATTGCGAACCGCAGCAGCTCCTCGACTTCTTCGTTGGTCGCCCCCCCATGCGGAAACAGGATCTTCATCAAGCCAGAGAATGTCTTGTTGATGCCATCTCGGTCACGCGTCGAGATATCGGAGGAGAGGGAGAAGTGCTCCTTGTAGCGGTCCGAGTAATCGTGATTGCGGAGCGAGCGAAGAATCTCTGCCAGGTAGTCCACCACGAAACCGTAGCCGCTGGAGAACATCTCGCCCCGGATGATGTCGACCTCCCAGCCCGGGATATAGAAATGGATGCGGTCCAGAAACGCGGAGTCGTAGAACTTGTCGGGCAACTCGCAAAACAGGTCCGAGTGCTTGAGCATGTAGGGCACGGTGTGCTGGGTGTTGCCCACGAACACCATGGAGGCCTCTGCGCCCAGCGTCTCGACGCCCCGCGAGAAGGACTTGTTGGCCATGTAGTTCTTCATGACGTCGACCAGGGCCTTGTCCACGCGCTTTTGCTTTCCGGCAAACTCGTCGAAGGCGACACAATCCCAGTAGCCGACCAGTCCGATCTTTCCGGAAGAGTTGTTCACGAAAAGCTTGGGAACCGTAACCTCGCCGCCGGAGATCAGAATGCCGTGCGGCGAGAACTCCGAGTAGATGTGAGATTTCCCGGTCCCCTTGGGGCCAAGTTCGATCAGGTTGTAGTTGCGTTCGCAAAACGGGATCAGGCGGACCAGTTGGGTCAGCTTGCTGCGCTTGCCGAACATATCCGGGTTGAAGCCGATACTTTGCACCAGCAGGTCGATCCACTCGTCGGTGGTGAATTGCTTGCGGGCCTCGACATAGCCGTCGAAATCGAAATGGGAGAGCTGGATCGGCTTGAGAGTGGACAAGACCCAGGGGCTGACGGCCTTGTCTTCGGTAAACTCATATTCCAGATCAGCAATGCACCACACTCCGCCGACCAAGAGCTTGGGGTGCTTTTTCACCGTTCCGGAATCAACAAGGACCTCTTTGATACCCAGGTTGGAGAACTGCGCCTCATAGACATCCTTCTTGTCGTTCAGATCGACACTGATTTTGTCGATGACCTTGTAGCGCCCCTTTTCCTTGATGTTCGAGCGGACTAACCCGGCTTCATTCCGGTGAACATAATGCTTAGCAAGAACCTCTTTGACCGTCTCGATACCGGTCTGGATGGTCGGCTCATCGCTGGTGGCGCAGTACTGTCCCAGCAGGTACTCCAGCACGTAGGAGGGAACGATGGCGTTGCCCTTGACCGTCTTGACGAGATCCTTGCGGACAACGAGTCCCGGGAAGTGTGTGTTGATTTTCTGGTCAAGTTCGTTCATCGGTCACCCGTCCTTTAAAAGTCGAAGTCGCTGGTAAATGAGCGCCGCATCAAGTACCGGAGCGACTTGTATTCCTTGTAATGTGAAGTCCCGGCGTGTTTTTCCTCCAGCCGTAGAATGACCTCCTGGCCGTTGGCCTCATCGGCCTTGCGGGTCAGCACGAAGCGCACCTGTAGCTCCCGCTCCCGGGGGTTGTCCGAGCTCAGGTCGAAGGTCAGATCATGGCTGTCGGAGATCAGGTCGCCTGCCTCGGTGTAGATGCCAGCCCGCAGCACACGCGGCTGGATCTTGTCCGTCACCGGCCCGGCCTGGTACATGGTCACCGCCAGTTGCCCGGAGGTAATCACCGAGCTGGCTCCACGCAGGATGTCCACTTCAACGGCGGTGACATCGCTCTGGCGCTTCTTGTTGATCTTGAGCACCGGGATCACCACTTCCTGCAGCGATGCGCCGCCATGTACAAAACGGCTCCCGGAGCCCTTCAGACGCAGGCGGTTGATCGACTTGGGAATCTGGACTTCGACCTCCCCGGAAAGACCCAGCTGTTCAGACGAGAAGCTGTGCAGGCTGGCTGACTCAGCAAGCCCCTTGCCGAGCACGAAACGCCTGTCACGGTACAGAATCACCTCACCCTTAGCCTCGACACTGGCAAAGTCGCTCTCGTCCAGCGGTCGATGTTGGTAGATGAAACCATGATCGGCGGTGACCAGAATATTGTTGGCATTCGCCGCGGTCAGTTTCTTCACCAGCCTGACGATATCGCCTAGCGTTTGCTCAGCCGCTTCAAACGCTTGCCCCTCCGAATGCATCTTGTCGCCAGTATGGTCTATGCGATTGTGGTAGATGTAGAGCACATCGTTGCTTTTCAGCAGTTCGCGGCTGCCATCCCGATCCAGCTGCATAAAGTCTTCGGCGGTAATGGCTTCACCACGGCCATTCAGTGCAGCCTGCAGGATCTTGGTGCGATTAACCGTACCCTGGGAGCTTTGCCCATCCACCAGCACGGTGCCGGTTTCGTTGTCGACAATCGCCAGTGTCTTGTTGGGCAGAAGCGCCGCCATGCCGAGCTGGGTGTAGCTGGGCAACATCGATAGCGCCGGTTCCAGTTCGGCGCTGTAACGGTCCTCCTGCCGGATCAGGCTCAGCAGCTCATCGCCGATTTCGTAGCGCATGGCATCGGAGATGATCACGCAGACCTTGTTGTCCTTGCGCAGGAACGGCCGTACCCAGTACTCGAAAAACTCCTTCTGCTTACGCACCGGGAAGGCTTCCCACTTCGATGCCGCATCCACGAAGGTCTGGAAGCGGTCGCCCAGCTTCAGCAGGTAGTTGTTGGTATAGAGGTTTTCAATCTGCTCGGTCAGGCTGCCCATCAGCGACGCCTGTCCTGACATGCGCACGTGGTAGGTGAACTTGCGGTAGAGCTGATCGAGCTGATACCAGAAGCGGCTGTAGCGCTGCACGCCTTCGGCTAGGCTGTCCATGGCGAGTTTGGCCTCGCCCAGGGCGTGGGTAAACTGGGCGGCGTAATCGACTGCCTCGTACAGATGCCGGTATTCGCGGTACCAGTGGCCTTGTCGCCGCTGTCGAACCCAGATCGCCACGTCACCGCTTGAGGCCGTGCGGGCTGCCACCGCCCGCACGAGGTCGCTGATGATCTTCTGGTCAATCAGGCGGAAATAATCCAACTCGATCAACTCGCGGAAATCCCGCTTGGCCAGATCCTGCTCAATCCCGAGCACCTCGGCGCATTCTCCCGAGAGGGTCTCGAAACCGCCTTCGAACTGACGGCTGTCCTTCCAGCGCTTGAGAAACACCAGGGCGTCGCCGGTCAGTTTCACCTGGCCAGCGGTGCCCATGGCGTAGCATGACTTGAACAGCTCGATGGCGAAGTCGCGGATGCCCGGCGCGTCGGACTTGTAGCCATAGCAGCGGGTCATCTGTTCCCAGAGGAAACCGTCCAGGCTGCACCGGCCGATCAATTTGATCTTCTCGTCCCGGCCATCGGCCAGCTCTTGCAGCAGGTTTTCCACCACCGCATCCATGCGCGGCTCGCTGCCGGTGCATACCGCCAGCATCTTCAGGCGAATCTGTCCGGCTGTGTCGTCGGCTTTCAGCAGCTTCTTGAGGGCGTCCTTGCGCTTGATCGCCTGGAAGAACTCCGCATGGGCCTGCACCACATCCGTGAACTCCAGGCCAAGCTCCAGCTCGGACAGCCAGATGGCCACCTGATCGGTGCGGAACTCGCCATGGGCCAGCTGGACGTCCAGCAGCCAGTTATCCAGATCGGCGGGCTGAGGGCCTTCGCGGTAGAGCAGGAATTTCTGTTCCGGTTGCTCGCGCAGCAGCCTGTACTTGATGCCGTACTCGTTGTTGATCAGCTCCAGCTTCTCGACGCCGGGAAGCTGAAGCGCATCGAAGTCGTCGCGCAACTCCTGCTTGGCGTCGTACCAGAAGACGATCCGGTGCCGGTCGAAGAGTTTGGTCAGGGCCTGGGCAATGCGGTTTTCCATCAATGGCGCTCCTTAATCCTCTTTCGCATCCAGGCCGACGATCTTCTTCAAGGCCGCGCCGAGTTTGGGGTAGTTGAGCTTGACGCCGTCGTCGAGGTCGATCTCCACCTGTTCGGTGGCCAGCGGGTAAAGCACTTCGCGCTCGTAGTCCTCCATTTCGGCGATCATCTTGGTGATCTTCTCGATCTCCTTCAGGGCCTTGGTCTTCTCGCCCTGGCTGCTGCTGGCGCTGATGCTGACCGCCTCCAGATGGTTCTTGTGGGAGGTGAGCTTGGTGCGGAACTCGCGCAGGTAGTCGTTAAGCACCACGCTCACCGTATCCGGGCGGTAGCGGTGCATATAGATCAGCGCGTTGAAGCTGCCCTTGGGACTGGAGAACAACCAGTAGATGGGCCGCTTTTTGTAGCGCTTCACATGATCGGTGTAGAACTCGCCAAGGAAGTAGTCGCGGATGCTGTAGTTGCGCTTGCCCTTGATGTTCAGCGCCTGCTCGACGAACCGGAGGTTTTCCTCGTAGTGTTCCTCGCCAAAGGCCACGCGCAGGAACCTGCGGAATCGCTCGGCGATGTCGTCGGTGAACCAGTCGCCATCGAGCATGGGGATGACGTTGTCGTCATCGGCCGGGAAGCTCGGTTGCGGCACCTGTGCAAGGTAGTCGGCCAGTGTCTCGCCCTGGTTGGCCAGGATCAGCCCCGGCTTGTCGAGACTGTAGCGGCCGAACACGCAGCCCACGGCATAGGAGACCAGTTCGCGCATGGTCTCGGCCAGCAGCAGCGCCTCCAGCTCGTCCTCGCTCTTGTCGTTGCCGTAACGGTAATGCGGGTTGCAGGTCAGGGTGATCTCGTTGAGCGGCACCTCGGGTGTCAGTTCATCCTGCAGACCGTAGGCTTCTATGAATATGCGGTTGTTCTCTTCCTCCAGCCGCTGCATCTCCAGCGTCATCTCCCGCCAGTGGGCGCGGAGCTTCTGGTAGCTATCCTTCAGCTTGGGGAGGCAGTAGTCGGAATGCAGCAGCGGGAGGCTAGTGAAGTCCCAGGAAGTTTCATAACTGTCCCAATCTGCTCGATGCACCTTCGTAATCATGCGTACAGTCTTATCAACGTGCGCGCTTGCATCTTCATCCAAGTTCGGAAACGGAAGTTTCGCAATCTCTCCAACGTTTACAGCAATGGTAGGATTTATTACCGATATCGCGTAAGTCGATACGGTCGAATTCAATAAACCTAAAACCATATTGGTGAACTGACGTTCCCGGACAAATCCAGACGACCCCCGGCCATCAAACAAGAAGCCTTCTGGCATAAGTCTAAATGCATTGGTTCCTGATGTTACATCAGACCAGGTGATCCCCTCTTTGAAGATAAAATCCAAGTTGTAATTGTGAGATCTAATTTTTCCCTCGTCGGCGCCGAAGTTTCTTACTTCTTCGCCGTCGTTTCTCCAGTTGACAAGGAAGTCATGGTTTCCAAACCATTTTCTAAAAGAGCCACCCTTTTCATAGGGGAACCACGTGATATCACTCTCGATCGCCCTATTTCTGCTTGGGCAGTCAAACAAAATTGCCGCAAAATTCACTTCATGCCAATTTCTCAAGAAACGATCATTGTTTGCGGTTGATAAGCCAAGGCGAGTTTGGAAGTGCTCCGACAACGATGCTCCATTAAATATATTGCGAAGCTGATCGTTTATCCAGTATGCAATTGGGCTTCCCGGGATCACCCTAAAATCTAGGGATGAAGCTCGAAAGAAATACTTCTTCATACTCTGCTCGGCATTGTGGGCTTGGCAGTTACTCATTTTTGTTCTCCAAATCTTGTTCCTCGACTGGCGTACTGATCTGCTGCCAGTCGTCCGCAATCGTTTTCCAATCCACAGTGCGCTCGACCATCTGGCCTTTGCTGTCTTTGCCTGACCACACCGCCCAGAAATCCGGATCGTCCGATTTCGGACGGTGCTGCTCAGGCAGTGCGTTCATCTGCACCAGTACCGGCAGTTCCGACGCCCAGCCGAGCAGGATCGCGTGGCGCGAGGGTAGTGAGGGCAAGTCGCGCAACAGGCCGCGCAGGTTGTCGGGCACCAGCTTATGCACCAGCTCCTGGTCTCGGTCGTTGCTGATGCGGTGCAGCAGGTAGCTGTTGCACTGGGACAGTACGGTGGGCGACAGCTCGCTTGGCCGCTGCGAGGACAGCACGAGCCCTAGTCCAAACTTGCGACCTTCACGGGCGATCTTCTCGAATACTTGGCAGCAGATGGCAGCCGAGTTCTGGTTTTCCGCGTCGTCCTTGTAGCGCTTGATGAAGGTGTGCGCTTCTTCCATCACCAGCACGGTGGGCAAGGTCTTGCCGTGGTTCAGCCTGCGGTAGCGCTGTAGCGCTTCCAGCGTCATGCGGGCAATCACGGCGGTGATGATGTGCACCACCTCGGCGGGCACCAGCGAGAGATCGATGACGGTGACCGAGCCGTTCGACGCCTGGTTGTCACCGATGTGATTTTCAAGCCAGTCAGCCAAGGACGTTTCGGTAGTGCCCGTAACAATTCGCTTCACCCTAATATCCGATAGCATCGTTCGGATACGCATGATGAGAAAGTCGAAAAACTGTGCGTTTGTTTCCTGGCTCGCCAATGCCTCCAGATGATCAGCGAACTGAGCCCCATCAAACTTCAATGGCGCATCCTCGTTTGGCCCTTCTTGATAAACGGCCCCGCCAATGGATGAAAGGAATCCCTGAAAATGGGAAATAACTCCTTCAACCGCAGTTGCGGGAAAATCGTTGTATCCAGTCTGGCCATTCTGTTTGGGGTAGGTTTGTTTCGGCCGACTCAGTAGAGACTGAACTTGAGCGGCAAGAAATTCTAGGCTCTCACGGTGCTCAGAGAACTCTTGGGAAAATGCTTCAAGGTCCTCAAGGAAGGCCGGAAGCTTGGGACCAAACTTCCAACCTTCATATGTTTCACCATTACGGACTTGAGCCTTCAAGGTGATGAGAATGGAGCTAACTTTTCGCCGCAGGGTAAATATGGTGTCTTCGACCACATCGGGGCTGCTGCGCATCTCCCGGAGTGCTCTGCGCAGCAGGGGGCGTTGCGCACGCTCGCTCGCCTGAGTGAACGCGCTCCACTCGGCGCTATTCCAGAACCACAGAGGTACTTGCAGTTGCTCTACGCCTACACTGGGTTCGACGGCATAAACACGCACATCGCCCAATCCCTCAAAAGCTTTTGCATACTCGCCATTCGGGTCGAGAACGATAAACCGCGCGTTAGGTTTCGCACCTCGTTGTTTTTCTGCTGCTTCCAAAGACCAGCGGACTAACCCCGCGACCGAGCAGGACTTGCCGCTGCCGGTGTTGCCCAGCACCGCCAAATGGCGGCCGAACAGGCGGTCCGGGTCGATTCTGACCTTGGCATTGGCGGCTAGTGGGCTGGTGCCGATCAGCACATGGCGGTTATCGCCGGATTTGACGATTGCCTGCAGCTGATTATGCGTGGGCAGCAGCACGGCATCGCCCACGGTGGGATAGCTCTCGACGCCGCGCCGGAAGCGATAAACGTCATTGCCGTTTGCGTCTTTGCTCTCGTAAGCCAGCACCCCCAGCGGGTTGAGGCTCATCTTGCGCAGGGGATAGGGCAAATCCACCAGACCGAAGTCCTGCATGCCCTTGCGCTTGGGGTATTGCGAACGCTCAATGGTGATCCACTCGACCTGGGCAACCAAATGCCCATCGTCGCTGGGAATCAGCACATAGCCGTTGATACGTGGGAAGGGACGCGGCGTGCCGGTATTGAGCGCCACGCCATCGGGTGCCTCGATGTCGAGCAGCACCTTGATCTCGTCGGGCGAGACGAAGTCAATGGTGCCAATGCGCAGTGAGTCAGCATAGGCGAGGGGCGACAAGCTCATACCAGGCCGCTCCCGTCGAAGGCATCGGCTTCAGCCAACGGACGCTTGGCTTGAGGCTGCTCGGCCCCCATGCGTTGCTTGAGCAGCTCGCTCATGCGGAAGGTGGTCTTGTCGATGGCGGGCTTGGGCAGGTAGTGCTCGGTCAGCGTGGTCAAGTCTGCCAACGCAGGGCCAATCAGCAGGCTGATCTGGGAAGGCCGGCCCAGATCCCGGTAGATCTGCATGATGCGATCGAGTGGGTCGTCATAGGAAATCACCACTAGATGCGTCGAGGGGATGGTGAGCATGTCGCGGATGACGCGGTTGATGTGCTCGTCGCCAAAGCTGTAGCCGTAAGTCACCAGCGTGCTATTCGGCCGGCACACGGCAGCAGCGAGGTCGCGGAACAGTTCCACGTAGGGGTAGTCGGCGGTTTCCCTGTCCTTGGCGGCGTTGGGGTAGATCATCAGTTGGTGGGCTGTGACCGCGCCCAAGCCAGGCGCCTTCAGATAGGGTTCGACGCTCTCTGCTCCGAACGGCAGACCGATGCGGCGAATGTCCTTGCCCGTTTGCACCCAGTCCACCGAACCGTGCAACTTGGTGTAACGCGCCACGCCTTCCAGATAACGCGGCTCGCCGCGAATGCCGGGCGGGTTGTAGTGCATGTCCAGATCCAGCCGCGAGGAGCGGAAGATCGGCATCAGCTTGCCCAGGAACCGATCCAGCAGATGCAGCCCGGCCAGCTCCGCGCCGGCTTCGATCAGCCGGTCGTAGTTGGTGGTGAAGATGTTCAGCCGGTCGCGCACCCCGGTGCGGCTGGCAAAGCTCATCAGGAAGGTGACCAGGGTGTTGAAGGCCTGCTCGCGTTTGTCCGCTTCGGCCGTGGCGATGCCCGCTTCGCTGCCCAGAATCGACTTGGCGAAGTCCTGCATGCCGGTTTGCAGTTCCTTGCGCAGGGCTTCTGCCTCGCTGTTCTTCTGCAGAATCTCCAGGCCACGCAGTAATTCGTTGGCAACGCGCAGCTGATCTTCCAGATTGCCCTTCTCGCGCCCAGCCTCTTCTGCTGTTTTCGCTGCTGCTTGATGGATTTCGTCCTGATGATTGCTCAGCGTCAGCGCGCCCATGCCTGCCGCGCCTTTTCCGGCGGCCAGGGAATGCACCGCGTGGGTCAAGCCCGAGCCAGCCAGCAGTGACAGGTGCTCCGACTGGAACAGCGACGTCAGCCAGGGTTCGATGCGGCTGCGCAGCTCCTTATGGCCGAAGGCTTCGCTGCTCAACCAGGAGGCTTCCGAACCTGCCTGCAGCTTGAACTTGTCGCCGTCAGCCGAGAACTGCAGCGGCATGTGGTCGTCCCGAATCTTGAGCGTATTGATGGTCATGGCGTCCTCTCCCTTTGCGCTAGGCGTTTTCCGCTGGTGCGATGCGGGTCGCAAGCCATTTCGGGAAACTTTGATTCCATAGCTCGACGTTGAAAACCTGGCAGTTTTCCGCCAATTGACGTTTCCAACGCGGCATGATCTTCCCCATCGGGGGAAGCTTTTTGGCAATTTCGTCGGAGAAATTGGGCAGCAGCTCGCTGTCTTCGAATGTAACCAGGCTGATGTAGTGCACGGGTTTGTGCAGGCGCTCTTCAGCCCAGCGGTATAGGAAAGTGTCGATGAACTTGGCGGCAAAGGTGTCGCCCAGCGTGCCGCTCTTCAGCTCCGCGTAGAACTTTTCCAGCCCTTCGGCTTGCGCCCTGGGGTTGCCTGGGTCCTTGACTTCGACAAAGAGAATCGCCTCTTCCAGCTCGACCACAAAATCGACGCGATGCATCTCTGCGATGCCATGGTAGTTCGGCTTGTTGGCCTTCATCTGATCGAAGACGATGGCGTCAATCGCATCGGTGAAGTCGATCTCCAGATCGCGCTCGCGCAGCTTCATTTGCCCAAGCCTCCCATCTTGCGGGCGACCTGCTCCTTGGTCAGTTCGTTGAAGGTGTCGGCGATGGCGTTCGGTTCAATGGCTCGGTAGTCGTCCATGCTGTCTCTGCGCACCTGACCGGAGTCGGCATCACGTGAAAGCACGTGGAAGCGCACCTGATCCCCCTTGCCCTTGTCCATCAGCAGATCGAACCACTTCAGCAGCACGTAGTCGTGGGTGGCGAGGATGACCTGCTGGCCGTTGCGGGCGAGTTCCAGCAGGGCCAGCACGAGATCCCTCATCAGCTTGGGGTTGAGGTTGGATTCGGGCTCGTCCCACAGCAGCGGGCCAGCCGTGCCGGGGTTGAGGCTGCCGTTGCTGAGCAGGCGTTGCAGTACACCGATCTTGCGGAAGCCCTCAGCGGTCATGGTGCTGGAAAGCAGCCGTGCCTTGGTCGGCACAAACTGCAACGCGGAGTCCTGAAAGCTCTGCGCGGCTTTTTCTGCCGAGCTGGTTTTGCCCAGCTTTTCAACGTACTCGCCGGCCTGGAAGCAGAATCGCCCTTCGTGCAGTTCGTAGCGCCCGCCGATCAGGTTGGCGAGCCGGGGCACGATGCTGGCAAAGCGCGGGTCGAGCCGGACCTTGGCATCCAGATCATCGGCGCCTTCTTTGATGAGCTGGCGGGCCAGGTCCAGATAGCCATCGTCGAAGATGCGCTCGATGGTGGGCTGATCCGGCTCCTCGGCGGTGAGGCCGCGCACCAGCGACAGCACTTCCTTGGTCGGAATGAAGATGGCTGCAGCAACGTCACCTCCGGCGCCGGTGCTGACTTTCGCCTCGACGGCGGTGCCGCTGAATCGGGCCGTTACCTCTTGTCCGAGCGAAAAGGTGGCGCTGAGCAGGGCATCCCCGCGTGTGCCGGCACGGCGCAGCTCCCCAATTTGCCCGCTCAGCGGGTGATAGAGGCGGCAGAGCTTGCGGGCGAGTTGTCCGCCGGCCTGATCCGCGCGAGCCTCCGGCCCGCACAGGGCGAGAATGGCCTTGAGCAGCTGGGTTTTGCCCGTACCGTTCTCACCGATGATGATGTTGATGCCCGGCGAGAAGTCGATGGTCAGGTCGGTGAACGCGACGAAGTTCTTGAGATGGAGGCTGCCGATCATGCCGCACTGCCTTGTGCGATAGCCTCGGCCAGCATTTCCATCTTCTCCGCCTCCGAGTTGCCATCCACCAGTCGCATGTAGGCTCCTCGGTAATCTGGCTTGTGGGCGTTTTCGAGTACGAAGGCCGTGGTCGAGACAACCTCGCCGCCGATGCTGTCGAAAGCTCGCGCGCCCAGATGCGCCATGGACAGAATGGTGTGCTGGTTCAGGATACGGCTGCGCAGCGCCTCGAATGAGGACAGGAACATCCAGCTCTGCATGGTGATCATGGCGACCGCGCCGCCTTTCACCGCAAGGTCCAGGTTGCGCTCGATGAACATCGCAAACAGGTCGGACTTGCTGTTGGGGTAGGTCTCTTTGGCCCAGGCGCTCAAGCGCCCGTTCATGCCCTTGCCGCCCATGTAAGGCGGGTTGGCCACGACCACGGCGTAGCGTGGGCTCAAGGCTTCGACCATGCGCAGCACGCTCAGCACGCGCTGATGAGTCTCCGCCAGGAACAGGTTGCCGGCCATGTCCTTGGCTTCCAACGTCGCCAGCACATCGGCCACGTTGCCCACCTTGGGCACGATCAGCGAGCCGAAGTTGTCGGCCTCGCTGAACTGCGGCAGCGTCCCACGCAGGCCGTGGGTGAACAGGTCGCGGCCAACGTGGCCCATGTATTCGTCCAGCTCTTCGCGGCTGAAACTCACCTTCTCCAGCACCGTGATGTTGGGCTTGACGCGCTTGTTGAAGAAGCGCCGCTGGCGGGCGCGGGCTTTCATGGTCAGCGCGAAGGCGGCCAGTTCCCCGGCGCGTTCGTCGAGCTCGATGCCGTACAAGTTGTGGGTGAGGATCTTTTCCGGTATCTCGGTCGGATCGTGGCCTTCTTCCTCGTAAATGGCGTAGAGCAGGTCAAAGGCGTAGGTGAGCATGTGGCCGGAACCGCACGCCGGGTCGCAGACCTTGATGTCTTCCGGGCCGCTGATCCTGAGGAAATCGGTTTCCGGTTTTTCCGGCGGGATGTAGTACTCCATCTGCTTGACCAGCTTCGAACCAGGACGGTTGAGCAGCCATAGGCGGCCCAAAGAGTTGTCCACCAGATAGCGGACTATCCAGTGCGGAGTGAACAGCTGGGTGGCGGCCGGGATGTTTTCCGGAGTGATCTTCTGGTTCTTCTTCAACCCCTCGAACACCGCGTCTTTTTTTTCCGAGATGTAGAACTGGTAGAGCCAGCCGATCACCTCGACATCCTCGCAGGCATCCGGTGTCATCGCCTCGCGGGTATAGGCGAGGATGGCGTTGCCCGAGAGCAGGTCGTCGGGCATCAGCAGTTCGGTGTAGTCGTCGATGCGCTCGAACAAAAATGGCATGGACTGGTGCCAGAAGTTGCAGGCGGCCACCAGCAGCAGGCGGTAAGCCTCGCCTTGCGGGTCTCGGCTGGGCGCTTTACCGTCGAGCAGGGCGAAGATCTGCTGCCGTGACTTTTCTGGCACCATCTCTTCGTCGATGTGCCCCATCTTGGCTTCGGCCAGAAGCTCGGGCTGAAACTGTCCTTCGGCGGGTGACACCACGCCGATGCGGGTGTAGCGGTTCACGTCCATGAAGCGCAGGGCGCAGAAGCGGTTGAACCAGATGTAGGCCACCCGCTCAATGACATGTTCCGTGCCGGTTCTCGTGATCGCCTTTTCGAGTTTTTTGATGGCGTCAAGGCTTTCACGCCGGGCGGCACTGTTCTCGGCCAGCACCAGCTTCAGCTTGGCGGATACCTGTTCAATCAGCTGGCGCCGGGCGAACTGGGCGAACTTCTTCAGTTTTCCTGTTTCCATTAGATTTGAATCCTTTTTCCCTTGCGGATTTCATCCAGCAGCGCCTCGCGCATGGATTCCAGGTAGCGTTCCACGTCGGTCTCGTCGGCCAGCCAAGCTTTGTCGAAAGAGACCTTCACCGAGCGGCTGGGCACGTACTCAATGCGCGGTTCCGGTTTGGCCGGTGACGTGGGCTTCGTACCTTCGTCCGGCGTGGCGGTCTGACCAGGTTTCGGCGCAGGCTCGGGTGTTGGTGCCGGTTGCGCCCAGGATGTCATCTGCGAAAGCAACCGCTGGTAGTCGCTTTCCTCAAACCGGCGCAGGGTGTCGCGGATGACGGCAATCAGTTTCTGGCGCTCAATGGCCGCGTTGAATTCGTTGAACGGACGGGTGATCTGCTCCTGCTGCTCGCCGTTCAGTGCGCCGAATTCAGTCATGCCGCAGAGGCGGTCTTTAAGGGCGGCGACCGTCTCCTTGGCCTTGGCAATCTCGGCCTCGATCTGGGCCGTGACCTTCTCCTGCAGGGTTTCAACTTGCATCTTCACCTGCTGCATGCGGTTGCCCTTGAAGCACTCCGGATCGGTCAAGCTGGCGACTACCTGAGCGGATTCATCGCCTTCGATGTAGGCGAAGTTGGGCTCTTGGGTTTGAACGAACTTGCGGGCGTTATCGAAGATGCCTTTCTGCGGCCCGCTCATGAACTTGCGGACAGGGTCGATGACGCTTTCTTTCATATCGAGCAGCGCATCTTCCTGGCGGGTGAGTTCGGTCAGATACCAGGTGTAGGGCTTGCCGGTCAGCTCCTTGAGCTTCTCAAGCACCGGTGTCAGCGCGTTCAGGAACGGATATTGGGATGCCTGGGCCGCCAGCGGGGTGAGCTGATGCGTGAGTTCCTGGAGCGCGGTGCCGGTTTCCTTGCCGAGTGCTTTAGCCTCACCGGCTCCGGGCGGAGCATCGAAGAAGTCCTCAAAGAACTCCTTGAGGGTGCGGACCTGTGAAGCGCTAAATTCGACCTGGGGCTCCAGCACCACATTGCCGTGGCCATGGGAGTTGCGCAACGCCCGTTCCAGCTCGTCCTCTTCCAGCAAGTTGCCGTCGGTGCGGACCTCGACCTTGCCGCGAGCGCACAGGTTGGCCAGCGTGCAAAGCACGGCGGCGTAGTACCAGCCGTAGGGTTTGCGCTCGAATTTCTCCAGCAGGTTTTTCAGCGTGGTACGCACGCCACCCCGGTTGTTACTCTGGATGAACGCCAACAGCTCCTGCTCGGATTCGGCCAGGGAGGTGGCGCCACTTCCAAACAGAGTTCCATCCTTGTTACTGAGGATGGTTTTGATCATCTCTTCCTTGTAGCTGATGCCGCGCAGCATGCGAAGGTTCGGATAGGCGCGGGAGATGAGCTCGTGGAATCCGCGCAGCACCCGGGTCTGCGCATCCTCGGAACCGATTTCGATGTCGGCACCTGCCACGAACAGCTTGGCCTTGCTCATCAGGCTCTGGACGCGCTGCTGCAGCTCGGCATACCGTTCCCGGTTCTGGAAACCCTTGTCCGTCAGGATGCGTTTGACCGCCTCTTGTTGCGTGATTGAGATGTTCTGGCGGATGTATTTCTCCGTCCGCTTGTACATCAGAATGTCGCGGATCAAGCGTTCGTCCGCTGGCAGGATCAAAAACAGTTCATCAGACTTATAAGTTGAGCTTGTGCGCAGCATTGGCTCATTTTCTGCGTGCTCATGGAACGGGCTGATGACATGGATGGCCAGCTCGTGCTCGCGCCCGTGCAGCCGATCATCGAGCTTTCTGGAGAACGGATAATCCTGGCCCTGATCTTTTGATGAAGAGGCGTCGTAACGAATCTTCCGATGCTTGATGACGTGGTCGAAAACGATCTTCTCAAGCTCGGCGGCCACGTCTGCCGACTCCACCTCGGTGTTCTTGATTTCCTGCTCGACGTCTTTTTCCTCGTCGGTCAAGTATTCGTAAAGCTCGCCATTGCGCTGCACATAGGTCTGCTGTTCCAGTAGGCTCAGGGCCTCCTCGACACGTTTTCTCAGTGCGGGCAGGTCCTGATTGAAGCCGTCCAGCATCAGCACGCACAGGTTGCGAACGGTCGGCTTGAATTCCTTGACGTACTTGACCAGGAAGAGCGTTTTCAACAGCCGGATCGCGAAGGGACCATCAAGATGGTTCTCTGCCTGGATGATGGCCCGCTGGATATTGGATTTCAGCGCGGTGCGAATGCCTTCGAACATCAGGTCGAAGGTCGCCAACTGACCGATTTCATGATCCCCGATCTGGATCGCCACCTGCTGGAACACACCCAGCATGGAGCGTTCGCCCACCGAGCTGTGTTTGCCCTCAAAGGCGTTATGCTGCGACAGATTCTGAATGGCCGACTGGAACAGCGCGAACTGGTACGGAATGAACGGATAGCTGTGAATGAAGTGATCCCGATCCTGATAATTCCGGTAGGTTTGCGAACCGTCGGCAAAGTCGAACAGGGTCTTGAAGTTGTTGGACTGCGCGTGGTAAGTGTCCGACAGAAGGCGGACGCCTTCTTCGGTTTTCATGAGCAGACGCTTCTGAATAACCTCCGCCACGTCGGCGCTGGTCAACTTCATGCGATTGGCGAACCGGGCCTGGATTTTCGAGAAGTCGTTGCCTTGCTGTTTGCCCATCTCGCCGACAACCGTCCCCATGTCCTCCTGGGCGGTCACGATGACCCATGCGCGGCCGCGGCATTTGGTTGCCATGCTCTCGGCGATGGTCTGGAGGTTGGTCATCAGCTTGACGTTTTCAGCGATGTACTGACCGACCTCATCGACAAAGAAGTTCAGGCGGAA
This sequence comes from Pseudomonas benzenivorans, assembly GCF_900100495.1. GTDB lineage: Bacteria > Pseudomonadota > Gammaproteobacteria > Pseudomonadales > Pseudomonadaceae > Aquipseudomonas > Aquipseudomonas benzenivorans. The sequence continues at coordinate 87,648 of NZ_FNCT01000005.1, read as the reverse complement.
ATCGGGCGATTGCCGCTCGATATATGCATGCACCTGTTCGGCAAAATCTTCGATGGAGACACGGTATTGGCTGCGGTATTTATCGAGTATCCCCATGGCCGATGCCTCGTCACCACCGGTTGCCTGGGCATAGGCTTTGGCAATGTTTTTCGCTTCAAGCAGGGCCTGCTCGCGGCCCTTTTGCCATGTTCTGCCCGCTGCGGATTCATAGGCCGACTTGAACTGTTCATAGAGGCCACGACTGTCGAGGTCGCGCTCAAACTGGGCGATGTGCCCTTGTTTGCCGTAGTACCCGCACATCTCGTCAAAGACCTTGACGAAGACAGCGAGGAGCGCATCGAGCTGAGTCTTGCTGATGACGTCCGCTTTCTGGTCAATGTTGAACAGAATGCTTTTCGACGGGATGGCGACCGCTCGCTTGAGATCGCCGCGCAGGATTTCATTGTCGCCACACTTGGGCAGGAACAGGTCAAGAGCCGAGGCCCCGTCGATCTGCCGGTTTTCGAGCAAGAGCGCCAGCATCTTCAACAGGTGGGATTTACCTGACCCGAAGAAGCCGGAAACCCAAACGCCATTGGCGCCTTCATAGTTGTTGTAGGCATCTAGAAAGGACTCAAGTCGCTTTTCGACTTCGTTGGTCAGAACATATTCTTCAATTTCGAGGCGAAGACTGGCCTCATCGTCAGCTTTGATGACCCCTTCAATCGGGCGGTCAACCGGCTTGTGAAAAATGGTCTTAAGAGTCATCACGCTTCCCTCAGCTCTTTTCATCAAAATCAGGCTTCGCAGTGAAAGATGTTGAATGCCCGGTAGTACTTGTCGTCATGCAGCCTTCCGAAGAGATCGAGCGATGCTCCGGACTCCAGAGAGTGGGTATAGGCTCCCGGGAAAAACATGACCGTCGGCTTTTCTTTCGCGGTGCTCTGCAAATTGTTCAAAACGTTGTGCGAGCGGATGTAGGGGAACACCTCGCCAACGCCGGATAGAAAAAGAACCTCGAAATCCGTGCTTGCCAGCTTGGCTGCGATGGCCGGAACAAGATGCGCTTCTGGGTCCAGCACACCTTGCAACAGTTCCTTTAGCTGCTCTTTTGAGACAGAATCCTCCATCTCGACAATCTGGTCCCAGATGTCACGCTCTTTAAGGATTGCTATTGAAAGGTCATACAGATTGATCTCCAGAATCCGAACACCGGCCTGCTCAAGGCGATTGATCAGCTGACGCTGGAGCCGCTCCATTTCGACGGACTCTTCCGGTTTGAAGGGACAGATGAAGAACGGGACCTCGTTACCGAGACCTTGCTTATTGAGAAAACGTTGGCCCGAGATCACAGCAAAGAGATGCTGAAATCTGTCCTGCATCGGCATTCTGGCTATATCTGCTGTCACCGCTTCATCCCCTTCACATCGGATTCAAATGCAGGGAAGTACAAAACATCCCTGCGGCTGCCTTGATGGATCAGATCCAACAGTCTCGGACTGGGCATGGCCGCATGTATCATGTTGTTGGCCGTTAGGAGATCGGCCTCGCGAAGTATCTTGAACAAGACCTGGCGCAATTTGCTTCGCGTCGCCGGGGTGATCTCATCCAGTTCTAAATGCCACTCGGATTTCCGGTTGAAGAAGGAATCAAAATCCTCGTGGGTCAGATCACTTTTCAGTGTGATGTATCGCTCTCGAAGCACTTCGACGGCAAAATCAGCGATGAATCTGTACCGACGGCAAACGGCGAGCCACAGGAGATAGGCCTGCTCTTGATGGCTGGCCTCAACAAGGAATTCAAGTTCGCCTTGAGTCAGCGCCCTAAGCCGAGAGACAACTTCGCGGCAGACTCGCTTGAGCGTATTCAGTGTTCTTGTCTGCAGTAAATTTTCTGCGATGACCTTGTCTCGAACAGAGTTCCAGTCGCCAAGATCAAGATACAGCGCGGCCAGCTTCACCGATTCGCGGTGAAAGAGACTGCCCGTTGTAAATGACATGCTGTATCTGTCGTTACTCATTCTTGGTCAGGATTCCTTTTTGTGATGTTCGGCAGCGCCACCGGCCTTCACCCATTCGTCCACCTCATCCTTCTTGAACTTCCAGAGGCGGCCCATGCGATGCGCGGGCATTTCATGTTTATCAATCCACTTGTACACGGTGTCATTGCTGACCCCGAGGTACTTGCAAATTTCACTTATCGATAACCAGCGGTCTTCCATCTCGGCCATTCCTCAAGCTCCTCGTGGGCGATTGGGGTTAAACCATGCGCTCGCCAGAGGCGAAGTAAGGGAGAGCAGGCGCAGTTCTCCCAGTTAAACCGCCTGAAAATATACCAGCCGGCAGACCGATGGCAAACGATCTTTGCCGATTAAAGCCGATTATCCGCTAACAGGGTCGATGCCAGGCGCCTGGTCCGAGCCGGCTTCCAGCGTCGATGCGCGGCATCCCGTAGGTTCAGGCAGGAATGAAGTGCGTCCGCACAGCACCGCCGCCATCACCACTGGTACGCCGCTACGCCAACCATCGAGGCAAATCGGGTGCACCGCCCGTTCCGATTCTTTGCGGCACACCCCGGCCCCACGCCGCAGCATCCCGCCATCCAGACGACTGCGGAACGGCGTGATGACATCCCTTGGCAACCCGACGACCCCTTGCCGCCGTGTGCCGGCCCTGGCCTTGGCGCTGATCATCGCGCTGGCCGGCGCATCGCCCGCATCGGCCGGCGATGCCACCGCTGAACACGAGCAACTGGCGGCCCTCGTCCGCCAGCTCAACCTGATCGACCGCCTCGCCGAGCACGCCGCCAATACCGCGCCGCAGGAACGCACCCGCTACCACTTCGACTACGCCCGACTGCGTGCCGACCTGAACCGCGTTCGCGCCGGCCTGCAGGACTACCTCGTGCCCCAGCGCGCCCAGCCGCGCGATCCCGTCCCGCTGGCCGGCGACTACGTCCGCCGCGACCGCGCCGACGACGAGGAGCCGTCGCCATGACGCCCTCTGCCGATCAGGTCGCCGCCTTCCAGGCCAACGGCGGCTTTGCGCCTTCGGCCGTCGCTGCCGTGGTGCTGGGCTTCGTGTTCGCCGTGTTGCTGCTGTGGGGCGTGTGGGCTATGCGCACCGCCTACGTCGGCTGGGCCGAGCACCGCATCACTGAACGTCAGTTCCTCGCCGTCGTCGTGCGCTTCGTGGCGATGTACCTGGTGCTGACCTTCTTCCTCCTCTCCTGACCGTCACGAAGGGCCATACGCCATGAACACTCCAACGACATCCCATCGCATTCCGTCCCGCATCGCCGCTCCGCTGCTGCCGCTGGCGCTCGCGGGCCTGCCGCTGTCGGCCTTCGCGCAGGGCCTGCCGACCATGGAGGACCCTTCGCGCGGCCAGGGCAGCGGCATCCTGCAGACCTTGCAGAACTACGGCTACGACATCGTGCTGCTGATCGCGCTGCTCGTGGTCGCATCGATGTTCGTCGGTGTCTGCTATCACGCCTACACGCGCTACTCGGAGATCCACACCGGCCGCGCCACCTGGGGCCAGTTCGGCCTGACGGTCGCCGTGGGCGCGATCCTCCTGGTGGTCGGCATCTGGCTGCTCACCAAGGCCACCGGCGTGCTGTGAGGGCGGCAAGCGATGGCCGTCCCTTCGGAGACCCCGCAAGACACGCTGGTGACCTTCCTGCCGCATCGGCTGAACCGCCAGCCGGTGGTCGTGCGCGGGCTGACCGCCGACGAGTTGTGGATCTGCACCGGCCTGTCGGCCGCCGCCGGGTTCGCGCTCGGCCTGCCGCTGGCCTGGCTCACGCACAGCATCGCCGTGGTGCCCACGCTGATCGTCGCCGGTATCGCGCTGGGCGTCTTCGTCGGTGGCGGCTTCCTGCGCGCGCAGAAGCGCGGCCGGCCCGACACCTGGCTCTACCGGCAGCTCCAGTGGCGGCTGGCATTGCGGCACCCGGCGCTGGCAGCGCTCCTGGGCGGCCAGCGCCTCATCACCCGCTCGGGCTACTGGACTACCCGGCGCAATGCCGATCGAGGTACGCCATGAGCCGTTTCAAGAACGAGGTTGCGCACCTGCAGGCGCACGTGAAGACGTTGCGTCTGGGGGCCGGCGCGTTGTTCGTGGTGGCGCTGCTGCTCGGCTTCGGTTGGTGGAGTGCGCCGAAGAGTCTGACCATCCATGTGCCGCCGGACTTGCGCTCGGGCAGCACGCGCAAGTGGTGGGACGTGCCGCCCGAGAGCGTGTATGCCTTCTCCTTCTACATCTGGCAGCAGGTACAGCGCTGGCCCACGAACGGCGAAGAAGACTACCCGCGCAACCTGCGCGCGCTGTCGGCCTACCTGACGCCGAGCTGCCGGGCCTTCCTGCAGCAGGACTACGAGTACCGGCGTGCCAGTGGCGAGCTGCGTCAGCGCGTGCGCGGCATCTACGAGATTCCCGGCCGCGGCTACGGCGATGATCCGGCCACGCGCGTCAAGGTGGTTTCCGACCGCGATTGGATCGTCACGCTCGACGTGAGCGCGGACGAATACTACGGCTCCGAGCAGGTCAAGCGCGCCCTGGTGCGCTACCCCATCAAGGTCGTCCGGCTGGACATCGACCCCGAGCACAACCCCTTCGGCCTGGCGCTGGACTGCTACGCCAGCGCACCCCAGCGCATCGAACCGTCGCCGACGCCGACCCAGGCCGGCGTGCCCGCCAATGCCTCCGGCCATCTGCAGGGAGACTCCCCATGAAGCCCGTTAACTGGTCGGCCCTGGCCGGCGTCCTGCTGATCCTCGGTTTCGTGCCGGCCAGCCAGGCCGTGGAAATCCTGCGTTGGGAGCGCCTGCCCCTGCCGGTGCCGCTGGTGGTCGGCCAGGAGCGCGTGGTCTTCATCGACCGCAATGTGCGCGTCGGCGTGCCGGCCGGCGTCGGCGACCAGCTGCGCGTGCAGAGTGCGGGTGGCGCGATCTACCTGCGGGCGAGCGAGCCGATTCCGCCGACGCGGCTGCAACTGCAGGACGTGGAATCCGGCGCGCTGATCCTGCTCGACATCGCCGCCGAGCCGGCGCAGGACGGCCGGGCGCCGCTGGAGCCGGTGCGCATCGTGGCAGCGGAAGCCCCCGCCAAGCGCTACGGCGGCGGTGCGGCAAGCGGCGCGGACGCGCAGGCCGATGCGCCCGCAGACAAATACGTTCCCCGGCGCGAAACGCCGCTACCGGTCGTGCTGACGCGCCATGCCGCACAGAACCTGTACGCGCCGCTGCGCACCGTCGAGCCGGTGTCCGGCATCGGGCGCGTGAACCTGCGCCGCGGCCTCGCGCTGGACACCCTGCTGCCGACGCTGCCGGTGCACGCGCGGGCGCTGGCCGCGTGGCGCCTGGAAGACCAGTGGGTGACGGCCGTGCGACTCACCAACACCGCCGCGCGCTGGCTCGACCTCGACCCGCGCGCGCTGCAGGGGAACTTCGTGGCGGCGACCTTCCAGCATCCGAACCTGGGGCCGGCCGGCACCCCGTCCGACACCACGGTGCTCTACCTGGTCACGCGCGGCCACGGCCTGGCCGAATCGCTGCTGCCGGCGCTGAGCCCGATCGACGCCACCGTGAACCTGCCGCCGGCCGCCGCGGCCGGCTCGACGGCAGGAGCGCGCGATGAAGAGTAATCCGCTGCTCAAGTGGCTGCTGATCCCGATGGCGCTGCTGCTGGTGTTCGTCGGCATCAAACTGTTCTCCGGCGCCCCCGGCGGCCAGCCCGCCCCCAAGGGCGCGGCCGGTACGCTCACGCCCGAGGAGATGAAATCCCTGGGCATCGCCGGCGACACGCCGCGCGATACCGTCGCCACGCTGGTGGCCCAGGTGAAGCAGTTGCGCACTGAGCTGCAGACCGCGCTGGGCGACAACCGGCAGCACAAGGCCGAGAACGAGCGCCTGCGTGCGCGGGAAAGCGCCATCGACCAGCGCATCCAGAGCGCGCTGGAAGGCGAGCGCAACCGCCTGGAGCAGGAGCGCACCCAGGTGGCCAGTGACAGGCAGCAGACCCAGGGGCTGCTGCAGGACTTGCAGCGGCAACTGGACGGCCTTGCCGGCAAGGGTGGCCCGTCCGACCTGCCCGTCGGGCTGGGACTGGAAGAGGGTGACGGCCAGCGCCTCGACCGCAGCACCAGTGGCACGCAGTGGGTCGAGCCCGACGACGCCAAGGTCTACGCCAGGAACGGCAGCAAGGCGCCGAGCTTTCCCCAGAGCTTCGGGCCGGCCCAGAAAAGCCTGTCGGCCGCAGTGGAATCCGTCGCCGACGTCGGCAGCAGCGCGGTGGGCGCATCCACGCAGGCTGTCTACACCGTGCCGTCGAACTCGACGCTCATGGGGTCGATTGCCATGACGGCGCTGATCGGGCGCGTGCCGATCGATGGGACCGTCAACGACCCGTACCCCTTCAAGGTGCTGATCGGCCCGGACAACCTCACGGCCAACGGCATCGACATCCCCGACGTGGCCGGCGCCGTGGTCAGCGGCACGGCCTCGGGCGACTGGACGCTGTCGTGCGTGCGCGGGCAAATCCGCTCGATCACCTTCGTGTTCCAGGACGGCACCATCCGCACGGTGCCGGAGGACGGCAACCGGGACCAGCGCGGCGGGCAAGCCAGCGCCAACAGCACGACGAGTGCCACGCAAGGCGGCCTGGGCTGGATCAGCGATCCCTACGGCATCCCCTGCGTCAGCGGCGAGCGGCGCAGCAACGCCCAGCAGTACCTGGGCGGCCAGGCGCTCATCACCGCGGCCGGCGCCGGCGCGGCCTCGCTCATCAAGTCCGACAACGGCAGCGTGGCCGTGGTCGCCAACAGCAACGGCTCGCTGGGCACCGTCGGCATCAGCGGCAACGAAGCGATGGGCCGCATCCTCGCGGGCGGCGCGCGCGACATGGCCGATTGGGTCAACAAGCTCTATGGCCAGGCCTTCGCGGCAATCTACGTGCTGCCCGGCGCCAGGGTGGCCGTGCATCTGGAGCAGGCGCTCGACATCGACTACGACGCCAAGGGGCGTCGGGTCCACCACCGCAGCGGAGAAGCCCATGCCCCGGATCTGGATTGACGCGACTGCCGTGCTGCTGGCGGCCGTCTTGCTCGGCGGCTGCGCCACCAGCAAGGAGAAGCTGCTGCCACACGGCGACAGCACCATGCTCGACATCTGGCATCAGGAGACCGGCGGCAGCGCGGGCGGCGGCCAGACCGCGCGGCAACTGCTCGATGCGCGCCAGGGCCTGCGCCGGCCGCTGGTCGAAGCCGACGTGCAGGCGGCACCCGGCGTGCAGGCGCGCTACACCCGTACCGCGCAGAACGAGATCTACCGCCAGTTCCAGCGCCTGCCGAACCCGGACCTGGTGATGTACGTGTTCCCGCACCTGGCCGGCACCGACCCGGCGCCGGTGCCCGGCTACAGCACGGTGTTCCCGCTCTACCAGCGCGTGCAGTACGCGCTGCCGGGCGAGCGCGTGGAGGACTACTGATGGCCTGGTCGCTGCCGTGGCCGCGCAAGGGAGCCGCCCCTCCAGCGGATGGTGCGCAGGCGGCGGACGACGCCTGGGCGCTGCATGTCGCGACGCTGGCCGCGCAGGGCATACCCGAGCCCGGCGGCGCGCTCGGCCGGGGCCAGCGCCGGCCAGCGACCCAGGCCGACCACGATGCGCTCTACACCGTCGCGCCGTCGTTCGCGGACATGCTGCCCTGGGTCGAGTACCTGCCGAGGTCGAAGACCATGCTGCTCGAAGACGGGCAGTCGGTGGCCGCGTTCTTCGAGCTGCTGCCGGTGGGCACTGAAGGCCGCGAGCTGGCCTGGCTGTGGCAGGCCCGCGATGCGCTGGAGAACGCCCTGCAGGACGCCTTCGACGAACTCGATGAGAACCCCAGGGTGGTGCAGCTCTATGCCCAGGACGAAGCCGATTGGAACCACTACCTGAGTAACTTGGCGGGCTACGTGCAGCCGCGTGCGCAGGGCAGCGCGTTCAGCGACTTCTACCTGCGCTTCTTCGCCCATCACCTGCGGGCCATCGCCAAGCCGGGTGGGCTGTTCGAGGACACCACCGTTACCCGCCTGCCGTGGCGCGGCCAAGTCCGGCGCGTGCGCATGGTGGTCTATCGCCGCACGTCCGCGGCCCCGGCCACGCGGCGCGGCCAGTCGCCCGAGCAGGCGCTGACCACGACCTGCGACCGCCTGGTGGGCGGGCTGGCGAATGCCGGCGTGAAGGTCCGGCGCCTCGGTGCGGCGGACATCCACGCCTGGCTGCTGCGCTGGTTCAACCCGAACCCGACCCTGCTCGGCGCTACCGCCGAAGACCGGGAACGCTTCTATGCGCTGACCCGCTACCCGGAAGAGCGGCAGGAGGGCGAGATCGAACTCGCCAGCGGCACCGACTTCGCGCAGCGCCTGTTCTTCGGACAGCCCCGCTCGGACGTGCCCAACGGCCTTTGGTTCTTCGACGGCATGCCGCATCGGGTGATCGTGATGGATCGCCTGCGCACGCCACCGGTGACGGGCCATCTGACGGGCGAGACGCGCAAGGGCGGCGATGCCATGAACGCGCTGTTCGACCAGATGCCCGAGGACACGGTGATGTGCCTGACGCTGGTCGCCACGCCCCAGGACGTGCTGGAGGCGCACCTCAACCACCTCGCCAGGAAGGCCGTCGGCGAGACCCTGGCCTCGGAGCAGACCCGGCAGGACGTGCAGCAGGCGCGCGGCCTGGTCGGCAGCGCGCACAAGCTCTACCGCGGCGCGCTGGCGTTCTACCTGCGCGGCCGCGACCTGGCCCAGCTCGATGCGCGCGGCCTGCAGCTCGTCAACGTGATGCTCAACGCCGGCCTGCAACCGGTACGCGAACAGGACGAGGTGGCGCCGCTGAACAGCTATCTGCGCTGGCTGCCGTGCGTGTTCGATCCGGCTGCCGACAAGCGCCAGTGGTACACCCAGCTCATGTTCGCGCAACACGCGGCGAACCTGGCACCGGTCTGGGGCCGCAGCCAGGGCACGGGGCATCCGGGCATCACGTTCTTCAACCGCGGCGGCGGTCCGATCACCTTCGATCCGTTGAACCGCCTCGACCGGCAGATGAACGCGCATCTGTTCCTGTTCGGCCCCACGGGTTCGGGCAAGAGCGCGACGCTCAACAACATCCTGAATCAGGTGACGGCGATCTATCGGCCGCGCCTGTTCATCGTCGAGGCGGGCAACAGCTTCGGCCTGTTCGGCGACTTCGCGGCACGGCTGGGTCTCACCGTGCATCGGGTGAAGCTCGCGCCGGGCGCGGGCGTCAGTCTGGCGCCGTTCGCCGACGCCTGGCGCCTGGTCGATACGCCGAGCCAGGTACAGACGCTGGACGCCGATGCGCTCGACGAAGACCAGCCCGATGCCGGCATGGCCGTGGAAGGCGACGAGCAGCGCGACGTGCTCGGCGAGCTGGAGATCACTGCACGGCTGATGATCACCGGCGGCGAGGACAAGGAAGAAGCGCGCATGACGCGCGCCGACCGCAGCCTGATCCGCCAGTGCATTCTCGATGCGGCCCGGCATTGCGTGGCGGACAGACGCACGGTGCTCACACGCGACGTGCGCGACGCGCTGCGCGAGCGCGCCCGCGATGCCACGCTGCCGGAGATGCGGCGCGCACGGCTGCTGGAGATGGCCGACGCCATGGACATGTTCTGCCAGGGTGTGGACGGCGAGATGTTCGACCGGTCCGGCACGCCGTGGCCGGAAGTCGACATCACCATCGTGGATTTGGCCACCTTCGCGCGCGAGGGCTACAACGCCCAACTCTCAATTGCCTACATCTCGCTCATCAACACGGTCAACAACATCGCCGAGCGCGACCAATTCCTGGGCCGCCCGATCATCAACGTGACGGACGAAGGCCACATCATCACCAAGAACCCGCTGCTCGCGCCCTACGTGGTCAAGATCACCAAGATGTGGCGCAAGCTCGGTGCCTGGTTCTGGCTCGCCACGCAGAACCTGGACGACTTGCCGAAAGCGGCCGAGCCCATGCTCAACATGATCGAGTGGTGGATCTGCCTGTCCATGCCGCCCGATGAAGTCAAGAAGATCGCGCGCTTCCGCGAACTCAACGCTTCGCAGAAGGCGCTGATGCTCTCGGCCCGCAAGGAGGCCGGCAAGTTCTCCGAAGGCGTGATCCTGTCGAAGTCGATGGAAGTTCTGTTCCGCGCCGTGCCGCCCAGCCTCTACCTGGCGATGGCGATGACCGAGCCGGAGGAGAAGGCCGAGCGCTTCCAATTGATGCAGCAGCACGGGATCAGCGAGCTGGATGCGGCCTTCCGCGTGGCCGAGAAGATCGACCGCGCCCGCGGCATCGAGCCGCTGGCGCTGGATGCATTGGCCTGAACGAGGAACAGCATGCGCCTGCCTTCGTTCACTCGACGCCATACCCTGATCGCGCTGCTGGTCGCGGCGGTGGGCGCCGCCGGGTGGTTGCTCCTGCGCACGCCCGATGCGGCCCCGGAGTTCATGCATCCGATCACGACCGTGCCCGAGCCACCGAAGCCGGCTGGGCCGCCGTGGCTGTACGGCCGCAGCGATGCCCGCTTCACGGTGGTCGGTTACGCCGACCTGGAGTGCCCGTACTGCCGGGCCTACTTCCCCGTGCTCAAGCGCTGGATCGACGCCCATCCCGAGGTGAACTGGCGGTGGCACCACCTGCCGCTGTCCATGCACGAGCCAGCCGCGACCGCCGGGGCGCGCCTGGCCGAGTGCGCGGGCGAGACGGGCGGACATGCCACGTTCTGGCGGGCCGTGGCGTGGCTCTACGCGAACACCCGTGGCGACGGCCAGGGCCTGCCGGAGGGCCTGCGCTATCCCGACCTCACGCCGGCCATGCAGGGTTGTCTCGACAGCGATCGCCCCGATACCGTCATCCGTGCCCAGGCGGTGGAAGCGGCACAGCAGGGCATCGCGGCCACGCCGACCCTGCTACTGCGCGATCGCGACACTGGCAAGACCCTCCTGCTACACGGCCCCATGGACGGCGACGCCTTGCTCTCGGCGCTCGACCTGCTGGCTGCCGGCGACACGGCGAGCGCCGAGTCCTCACATCCCCCAGACATGCCCGCCGGCGTTGCCGGTGACATGCCCAGGTAGCCATCGATCTTCGAGGCTACGGCGCGGCTCGTCCGCGTTGATCGAAACCCGTTCGCATCGCATCCCTTGACGCGAACAGCCACCGCATCCGCGGTGGTGGATGCCCGCTCGTCACCTGTTCCATCCCCATCGTCCCCAGGAGGGTTTGCCCTCCAGGGGCAGGCGCCCTCCGATCTCATCCATTGGAGGTTCGCCATGTCTCTGGTCATCGCCGACTCCTGCCCGGAGTCGCTCACCCTGCTCGCCGCCCAGCACGAAGACTGGATCATCCGGCAGGCCATCACCCTGCTGGAGAACCGCGTGTTCAAGGCCGGTCCGGCGCTGGGCAGTCCCGCCGCCGTGCGCGACTACCTGCGCCTGAAACTGGTCGCGGAGCCGAACGAAATCTTCGCCGTCGTGTTTCTCGACAACCTGCACCAGGTGCTCGCCTTTGAGCCGCTATTCAAGGGCACGGTCGACCAGACTTCGGTGTATCCGAGGGTAGTGGTCCAGCGTGCGCTGGCGCTCAACGCTGCGGCGCTGATCCTGGCGCATCAGCACCCCTCGGGGAACACCGAGCCCTCGGCCGCTGATCGTGCGATCACCGAGCGGCTGAAGAGTGCCCTGGCCACCGTCGATGTCCGGGTGCTGGATCACTTCATCGTCGGCAAGGGCAGCCCGTACTCGTTCGCCGAAGCCGGCTTGTTGTAGCAGCACCACCCGACGCGCATTCATTTCATCACCACGGGAGCCCTTGGCTCCCGTTTTTTTGCCGGTCCGCAGGAAATCGGGACTGACTGGTTTCGGTTTCTTTGTCGTTTCCTGATCTGCGTTGCACTCGACTACGAGCTTGCATCGACTCCGCGGAGGCGCGACATGCCGGCTCATTTCCTCAACCTTCCTGCCGCCTCGCGGCGCCCCCTGGCTGCCAGGCTGGCAGCTGGACTGTGCGCCGCGCTGCTCGCTCCCATCGCGGCGGCCGCAGATGTGCTCGTCGTCACCGACAGCCGTCATCCGGTGCAGGCCCCGGCCGGCGTGCGGGTCATCGAGCTGGACCAGGCCACGCGCATCGAGCTCGAACTCGCCGCGCACCTGCCGGCCGACCCGCAACAGGCCGCGGCCCTGGTGCGGCAGCGGCTGCATGACGGCGGCGAGGCCCTGCAGCGCCGCATCGGCCACGCCTACCAAGGCGTCGCGGATGCCTGGGGGCTGGGCATCGTGAAGATCCCCGCCGTGGTGGTCGATCGGCGCTACGTCGTCTACGGCAACCCCGACGTGCCCCGCGCCGTCGCGCGCATCGACGCCTACCGGAGCACGCAGCCATGAGCCTCCTGCTGGCATCCCGGCGTCTGCGCGCCACCGTCGCCTCGCTGCTGCTGGGCACGGCCACGTCGACGTTCGCCCTGGACACGGCCACCATCGTCTCGTCGGCGTTGTCCCCCGACTGCCTCGAATACCGCGTGGTCGGAATCTGCTACTGGCTGTACTGCACGCCCTTCGGCTGCTCGGTTCGCACCTCTGTCAAGGTGCGCCACTACGTCCCCGATGCGGTGGTATCGAGCTACTCGAACACTGGAGAAAACCCATGGCTGGAAGTCAGGGCGATGAGCATGCCCAACCCGACCGCCAAGGCTGGCGGTGACGGCACGACCAATCACGACAACGAGAACAACCTCGCCAAGTTCAAGAACGCCGATGTCATCGGCCATCCGGCCGGGGTGGTGTTCAGCCAGTTCGCCAGCGCCTCCGGCTACACCTGCGAGGGCGCTGGCACGGCCTTCATGCCGTATCTGCTGAGCACGCTCGACACGATCGCCTGGCGCTACAACATCCCGGAAGCGTTCTACCCCGAAGCGCTCATCCCCGGCCGGCGCGAAATCGGTACGCGCACCGGCCTGGACCTCTGGGGCAACGTGTATCCCCGCGGTGGCTTCCTGCACCAGACCGACGACCACAAGAGCGGCGCCGTGGTCGCGCAGCGCGCGGGCGACATCGTGACGCGCCGCAACCAGATTCACGTGTATCAGCCTCTGCTGGCCAACGCCCGCGACGGCTACTGGCCGGCCGGCGCGCTGATGGAGACCGACGCCTCGACCGGCAAGTGGCAGGAGCTGACGCCCACGCTCTCGAACAGTTGCGTGGTCTTCCCGCACAGCCGCACTCGCGTGCAGGCCCAGCAAGGCGACTACGCCTGGGCCTTGTGGCGGCCGTACTCCTGCTGCCGGCGCCGTGGCCAAGTCTTCCTCGGCAGCGTCGATTTCATGTGAGGAACCCACGATGGACGCTTCCCTCCCCGACCTCCTGCGCCGCGCGAAGCCGCGCCCGCGGGCCACGCTGCTCGTGGCGGCCATCACGCTGGTCGTCGGCGCCGCCTGGGCGCAGACGCGCATCGACCCCAATGGCGTGAACGCCAGCGGCAGCGTGATCGGCGACGACGTGCTCTACAGCATCGGCGGCGGCCGGGCCGTGTCGATGGGTGGTGCCGGCAACATGCAGAGCATCGGCGTGGGAGTCGGCTGGAACAGCAACCTGATCTGCGGCGACATGAGCATCACCACGACGCTGCAGAACCAGCTCAACGGCATCAGCAACGGCTTCCAGACGATCATGAGCAACGTGATCCAGAACGCCACCAGCGCCGTGGCCTCGCTGCCGGCGCTGATCATCCAGCGCGCCGACCCGGGGCTCTACAACCTGCTGACCAACGGCATCCTCCAGGCGCGCCTGGACTTCGACCGCTCGAAGATGACCTGCCGGGCCATCGCCAATCGGATGGCGGACATGGCTGGCGGCCAGGCCGGCTGGGACCAGCTCGCCGAGGGGATGGCGCTGCGGGATGCGGTCAGCAGCACCGACGCCGTCTCCGCCGTCGAGCAGGCCGAGTCCAACAAAGGGAACAACGGCGTGCCCTGGGTCGGCGGCGGTAACGCGGGCGGCTCCGGCCAGAGTTCGATCAAGGTGGTCGGCGATGTGACGCGCGCGGGCTACAACCTGCTCAACGGGCGCAGCGCCACCGATACCTCGTCGATCGCGCGCAGCGCTTGCGGCAACCGCCTGACCTGCCAGACTTGGTCGTCGCCTGGCGCGGCCGCGGCCTTTGCGAACCGCGTGCTGGGCGAACGCGAGCAACGTACCTGCGAGAGCTGCACGAAGACCCAGACCACGCCTGGCGTCGGGCTGACGCCAATGATCCAGGAAGAGTACGAGACCAAGCTGCAAGTGCTGCAGGAGCTGGTGACGGGCGCCCGGCCGACGACGCTGGCCAATCTCGACGCAGCCGGCAGCAGCTCGCTGCCGATCACCCGCGGCGTGATTGAAGCGCTACGCGACGAGCCCGACCAGGACCTGCTGGGCAAGCGCCTGGCGTCGGAGGCTGCGCTGTCCAGCGTGCTGGAGAAGGCCCTGCTGCTGCAACGCACGTTGCTGACCGGCAAGAAGGAGCCGAACGTCGCCGCCAACGAGCTGGCCGTGCGGGCGGTCGACCAGGAGAACAGCGCGCTGGAGCAGGAGATCGACAACCTCAAGACTGAGCTGGAGCTGCGCCGCACGCTGGCCGGCAACTCGGCGATGGCGATCATCCAGCGCCACAGCACCCGCGCCGCCGGCTCGCGCGGCATCTTCGAGGGCGACACCACGCGCGACCGTCTCCGGGAAGTCCAGAAACCGCGGAGCGGCACGCCATGAGCCGGCCGGCCTGGTTGCGGCTGCCGTGGCTGTTCAACCGCCGCGTCGGCGTGGCGCTGCTGTGGACCTTGCTGGTGGTGGCCGCCGCGGTGGTGGTGAACATCGCCGGCATCCACGTGGTCGGCGGCGTCGAGGGCTGGCAGCACTGGCTGCAGGCGCACGCCGGCCACTTCTTCGTGTGGCGGCTGTGCGTCTACGGAGCGACGGCTTACGGCTGGTGGTGGATGCGTCGGCGCCTGCTGCGGCGGGAGCCGTCCCGCGAGACGCATCAGCGCCTGCTGCGCACGCAGATCGCGGCCGTGATCGCCGTGGTCGCGCTGGAAGCCAGCCAACTGTTGCGGCACGGCTGAGACCGGGAGGCAGGGATGACGCTCTACACCACGGACTACCTGGAGTATTACCTGACCCTGGTGGCCTGGGTGGTCAACAACGGCATCTGGAGCATCCTCGTGGCCAGCGGCGTGTTCGCGCTGCCGTTCGTGGCCATCGTGATCCAGGAATGGCTCAAGGCCCGCAGCGAAGGTGCGGACGAGGGCAACAAGGGCGTGCTGTCGTCGATGCGCATCGAGAACCGGGTGTGGGTGGCGATCGTGGTCGTCCTGTTCGCCGGCATCCCGTTCATCCCGGTGGATCTCGCCACGATCAAGTTCGACACGACCCGCTCCGCGCAATGCCAGGTCAACGTCCCGCTGCCCAACGAGACGGGCTGGTCCAACGTCTACACCGCGCTCAACGACCAGAGCGCGCTGGTGCCGGTGTGGTGGTTCTTCATGCACGCCATCTCGAAGGCGGTCACCAGCGCCGCAGTGGCGGCGATTCCCTGCGGCACGGATCTGCGTCAGGTTCGCATGGATGTGGATGCCACGCGCATCGATGATCCGGTGCTGGCTCAGGAGGTCGCCGACTTCACGCACGACTGCTACGGGCCGTCGCGAGCCAAGCTGTTCATGAACCGGCCGACGCTCTCCGACGAGCAGATGAACGACGTCACCTGGATCGGGTCGAGTTACCTCCTCGACACGCCCGGCTTCTATGACACCTACCACTCCCGCACGCCGCGCACGGCCTGGCCCTACGACGCGACCCGCGATGCGGGGCTGGCACAGGTGGACAGCGGCGGCGGCTATCCGTCCTGCCGACAGTGGTGGACCGATGGCGGCCAGGGGCTGCGCAGCCGACTGTTGGCACAGGTCGACCCGGACCTGCTGACCCGCATCGGGCGCTGGGCAGGCTTCCTGTCGCAGAGCGAGGTCAATGACTCGGTGATTCGCGCCGTGGTCTCACCGCGGCAGCAGAAGATGAACCAGGGCGCCGTCTACACCGATTACGGCGGTCAGATCGACAGGACGCTGCCGAACATCGTCACGCGCGACGCGAGCCACCTGGGGCTGACCGTCGGCTCGCTGGCCTTCTTCCCCGCGATGGACGTGGTGCGCCAAGCGCTGCCGATGGTGCTGACGATGCTCAAGATGGCGCTCGTCATCTGCATCCCGTTGGTGCTGCTGATCGGCACCTACGACCTGAAGACGGTGATGACGGTGAGCTGCGTCCAGTTCGCGCTGTTCTTCGTGGACTTCTGGTTCCAGCTCGCCCGCTGGATCGACAGCACGATCCTGGACGCGCTCTACGGCTGGCATTCGCCGCACAGCAACTTCAACCCGCTGATGGGGTTGAATAACGCTTTCGGCGATATGCTGTTGAATTTCGTGATGGCGATGATGTTCATCGTGTTACCGACGTTCTGGGTGATGGCACTCGGATGGGCGGGAGTTCGCGCTGGAAACTTCCTGGGCGGTCTCATCACTGGCACGTCCGATGCAAAGTCGGCTGGAGGTAGCGGCTCTCGTCTTGCGATGACGGCCGTATCGAAAGGTGCAGCGAAGTAAGGAGCACTCTCCTCGCGCTGATGCGGCGGCTACGGCTCGTCGGGATCGCCCATGTCGATCCGCCAGTCATCTTTGTCGTACAGGCCGACGCCCGAGTGTCCGTCTCTAAGTTCCGGCTGCTTCTCGTCATCCGCATCGGCATTTCGCGCGAACCATGTGGCGACCACCGCAAAGGCCAGCAGCAGGACGAGCCAGGATACGGTGTAGAGCAGCATGCCAAGCACGGCCAGCTTGACGATCCAGAGCACCGCCGTCGCCGCGCCTGCGGGCACCCCGCGCGTCACCAGCCGGCCGGCGACACGCTGCTCGCGGCGCTGGTATCCACGCCAGGCACGGCCAGCCCCCCGGCCCAGCCGGTGGCTCCAGCGCCCGTTGTGCGTGTTGGTGGTCATGCTCATGTGCCTCGGTTTCAGTGGTGCCTCACCTCAGGAGCGGCCGGTTGTGGCTTGCCCTCCAGCATAGACCGCGATCAGGAGGGCGGGTGGGTTGCGGCTGGCAGAGCCAGGCTGGCTCGGGTGTCGCCAAGATGATTAGATTTTGCAATAGAAATCAAACCTTATGCTACTTTCCCTGCGAGGTTCTTGCGATACCTCTAGGGGCTGATTGGATTCCGTGCTATTTTTATAGCATGGATGGAAATTCTAGGCACCAGGTAATCAAGCGGCTGCAGGCCGGACTCCCCCGCGGGGCGCCGTTCGACCTCGCCACCCTGAGTCAGTTCGGGGTGTCGCCCCAGCTTGCCGCCCACTATGCCGACGGCGGGTGGCTCGTGCGCCTGGCCCATGGCGTCTATGCCTTCCCGAACGATGAATTCGGGGTCTACAGTGCGCTGAAGTTCCTGCAACAGCGCGTGCCCGGCCTGCACGTCGGCGGCAAGAGCGCCCTGGCCCTGCAGGGCGTGCGCCACAACCTGGGCAGCCGGGAGACGCTGGTACTGTGGGGCGACGGTCGTTTCGCGTTGCCGGCCTGGTTCACCGCGCGCTTTCCGGCCCGCTACGTCCACGCCCGCCTGTTCGACTGGCCGGACACGGCGCTGGCCAGCATGACCCTGACCACGCCGCCTGGCCTGCCCGAGGATCTGCGGGTGGCTGCCTCCGAGCGTGCCGTTCTGGAACTGCTGTACGAAGCCGGCGCCAAGCAGAGCCTCGAAGAGGCCCGCAACATCTTTGATGGACTGCGTTCCCCCCGCAAGGACTTACTCGGGCAACTGCTGTCCTGCTGCGCCAGCGTGAAGGCCGTGCGCCTGTTCCTCACCTGGGCGCGCGAGACCAACCTCGTGGATGTCGATGCTCTGCTGGAGCAGTACCCGGTTCGCACCGGCAGCAACACGCGCTGGATGAGCCGGCTCGATGACGGCACCTTGCTGAGCCTGAGACCTCATGGATAAGACCTACGCGGACACCGTTCGCCTGCTGCTGGCCGTCGCGCCTGACGTGTTCGCCAACGACATCTTCGCCATGAAGGGCGGCACGGCCATCAACCTCTTCGTGCGGGACATGCCGCGCCTTTCGGTGGACATCGACGTGGTGTACCTTCCGTGGCAGACGCCGCGCGACGAAGCGCTGCAAGCCATCAACCAGGAGCTGGCCGCCATCGCCGCGCGCCTTGCACCGCTGGGCGTGCAAACACGCCTGGTTCGCGCCAAGGACCTGGGGGACACCAAGCTGATCGTCGAGAACGATGCCAGCCAGGTGAAGATCGAGGTCAACGTCGTGTTCCGAGGCAGCGTGCTGCCCGTCGAGCGGCGGCCGCTGAGCGCCAAGACCAGCGATCTGTTCGGCATCGAGTTGGACGTGCCGATCCTGGCACCGGACGAGCTGTACGCCGGCAAGCTGGTGGCCGCGCTGGACCGGCAGCATCCGCGCGACCTGTTCGACGTGTGGCAGCTCTTTGAGTCGGGCGACATCAGCGATGGCATGGTCGAGTGCTTCGTGATCTATCTGGCGGGCCACAACCGGCCGCCCCACGAAGTGTTGTTCGGCAACGACAAGGACATCGCCGGCGAGTACGAACGGGCCTTTGTCGGTATGGCCGAAGTGGACTGCCCCTTGGACACGCTGCTGGAGGCTCGCGCGCAGTTGCGACGCGAGTTGCAGCAACGGCTGACGAAGGCGCACAGGCGGTTCCTGAGCGGCCTGGTACGCGCAGAGCCGGACTGGTCGCTGGTGCAATGCCAGCACGCCGCGCAACTGCCGGCACTGCGCTGGAAGCTCAACAACCTGGAGACCTTTCGCAAGAAGCGCCCCAAGGACTTCGCCGCGCAAGCCGCTGCGCTCGATGCCGGCCTGGGCCAGATCTGACGCGGCGACAGAAGTATTCCCCGCTTGTCGGGCCTGCCCCATGCCGCA
Organism: Pseudomonas benzenivorans; assembly: GCF_900100495.1. Taxonomy (GTDB): domain Bacteria; phylum Pseudomonadota; class Gammaproteobacteria; order Pseudomonadales; family Pseudomonadaceae; genus Aquipseudomonas; species Aquipseudomonas benzenivorans. Next base: position 68,644 of record NZ_FNCT01000005.1, on the reverse strand, counting down.
TTCATCGTGGCATCCGCGAAGCAGCGGCCCTATACCCAAAGGCTTCCGACAAAGGCCAAAGGGCTGGGAAGGGGCAAGGGAACGGGGCCAAGGGGAAAGGCCCTACCCGAAAAGGCCAAAGGCGCCCCAGATCAGCCCGTCATCCGGGGGGGGGCGTCATGCTCTCGCTGTTCCAGCGCAAAAGGGTGCCACCCGCCGCCGGCACACCGCCCGCCTCCGCTATCGAAACTCAGAAAGGGTCGATGCGGCCGGAGTCGGCCGCATCGCTGCTGGCCACGCCGCGCCGGCAGAAACTGCTGGAACACATCTGGCAGCGCACATCGCTCTCGCGCCGGCAGTTCGCCACGCTCTACCTCGCCCCACTGGAGCGCTACGCCGAGCTGGTCCAGCAGTTCCCGGCCTCCGAGAACCACCACCACGCCTATCCGGGCGGCATGCTGGACCACGGCCTGGAGATCGTCGCCTATGCGCTGAAGCTGCGGCAGTCATACCTGCTGCCTGCGGGCGTCACGCCGGAGGCACAGGCGGCCCAGGCCGAAGCCTGGACCGCAGGCACGGCCTACGCGGCCCTGCTGCACGACATCGGCAAGATTGCGGTCGATCTGCACGTCGAACATGCCGACGGCAGCGTCTGGCATCCCTGGCACGGCCCGCTGCGAAAGCCCTACCGCTTCCGTTACCGAAAGGAGCGCGAGTACCGCCTGCACAGCGCCGCCACCGGGCTGCTCTACGCGCGCCTTCTCGATCGGGACATCTTCGACTGGCTCAGCGGCTATCCCGACCTCTGGGCCGCGCTGCTGTACGTGCTGGCCGGCCAGTACGAGCACGCCGGCACGCTCGGCGAACTGGTCGTGCAGGCCGACCAGGCATCGGTCGCCCAGGAACTCGGCGGCGATCCCAGCAAGGCGCTGGCGGCGCCCAAGCATGCGCTGCAACGCAAATTGCTCGACGGCTTGCGCTACCTGCTCAAGGAAGAGTTCAAGTTGAACCAGGCCGGCCCGGCGGACGGTTGGCTGACCCAGGACGCCTTGTGGCTGGTGAGCAAGACCGTCTCCGACAAGCTGCGCGCCCATCTGCTGTCACAGGGCATCGACGGCATCCCGTCGAGCAACACGGCGGTGTTCAACGTGCTGCAGGATCACGGCATCGTGCAACCGACGCCGGATGGCAAGGCGATCTGGAAGGCTACCGTCACCAGCGACGCCGGCTGGTCGCACGCCTTCACCTTCCTGAAACTCTCGCCGGCGATGATCTGGGATGCCGCCGACCGGCCGGCGCCGTTCGCAGGCCGTGTGCAGCTCGAAGAGGAACAGGCGGTGGCCGATGGGCCGCACGTGGAAGGCATCGAAGCTGCACCCGCGAGCACGGCGCCGACCGCAGCCACGGACACCGGCGTGGCCGCGCTGCTCGACCTGCTGGGCGACACCGCTCCACCCACGGCACCGGAGGCCCCGAGTTGCCCTGTTGCCGAGGCCGAACCGGCCCCTTCGACCGTGCCTCCGCCGCAGATGAGCCGCGCGCCTGCCCAGGATCGCGCGGAGCCCTCCGGGGCGCACTTCATGGCCTGGCTGCGTCAGAGCATCCAGACGCGCAAGCTCATCATCAACGACGCCAAGGCTCTGGTGCATACCGTCGCCGGTACGACCTACCTCGTCAGCCCCGGCGTGTTCCAGCGCTACGCGCAGGAGTACCTTCAAGTCGCCACGCTGGCCAGGCAGGAGAAGCTGGAGGGGTGGCAGTGGGTGCAGAAGCGCTTCGAGAAGCTGGGACAGCACCGCAAGCAGCCGAGCGGGCTGAACATCTGGACCTGCGAAGTCACGGGGCCGCGCAAGTCGCGCCGACTGCACGGCTACCTGCTCGCCAGCCCGGATACGCTGTTCCAGGAGACGCCGCCAGACAACCCATACCTGCGGCTCCTGCATGAGGACTTCTTACCAAGCGCGAACCTTCTGTAAAACCTGCCACCTATCCAAGCCGGGAATTAGCAATCTAGGTTGAGCAGGTCGTGAGCTGCATTAAGCGCATCCTGAGCGGCATCTCCCCCATTCAGCAACCGATCACGGTTAAGCCCGCCTCCGCGAACCCATGCTGTGGGTAGGTGCCCGTTTTCGGCTCGTCTTATGAAAAAAGGTGAGCGTCCAGCCGTCCCATCGCTACTCAGGTTGAGACGCCGAGGAGCAACAGCTCCTCGATCCGGCTGGTGGGCCAGATGGGCAGTTTTCCCCGGGGTGTCCTTGAGCCAGGCGCCGGACTCGAGCCCGTTCAGTCTGGTGGTGGCCAGCAAGGCCCTGGATGGCGGCGGCGCGGTAGCTGCAGCCGGTCGTGTAGGGCCTGCAGTTTGGGCAGGGCTTTCTGTTCACGCAGCAGCTGCCGGACGGCCGCGTCGAGTGCGCGGGCGCGCCAATCGAGGGCATAGAGATCGGCGATGCGCCGCAAGGCCTCGGCTGTCACTGGGCTCCAGGTCGTTGCTGCGGTAGGCCCAGAGTAGGCTCAGATATAGGGGCGTTTGGTTTTCCCCTCGCCGGGATCGAGTTGCCGCAGAGGGTGTTTCATCGGCATGCAGCACCTGGCGTTGGAGCAATAAGGCGCGCAGCCGATCCACCAGGGGCTGCAAGGCCACGCCACTGCCGGCGGAACCGGCGCGGCGCTGATGCTTTCGCACGGGCGGCAGGCTTATTGCGGGCGACTGTGCCGGTGGACGAAGGACCTGGCCAGGATCAGGTCGAGCTGCTCGCTGATGTCTTCGCCGATCTTGACCAGCGCGGCGCTGCATTCGGCGGCATGGAACTAGCGAAAACGGCCTTGATGCAGACGGCGCTGACCCAACCACACACCGGTGCCGTCCTACTGCAACAGCTTGAGCCGCGAGCCGTGCCGATTGCGAAAGGCATAGGTCGTGCCATCGCAGGGTGGTCGCCCGAGGGCCTGCTGAAGGTGCACCAAAGCCCGTCGATCCCCAAGCGCATGTTGATCGGTCGGCCACCAGCCAAACCTGGGCCGGCATTCGCGTCAGGCCATCCCCCGCAGCAATCCGGCCAACCAGCTTGCATCGACGTCCGCCGGCAACGCCAACCGCCAGCCACTGGCATGCCTGCAGCAGCCACACCCCTGCCGCTGCCACGGGCACCAGGGTAAGCGGCGTGGCCGCCCGCTTGCTGCGCCTGATCCAGTAGGCCAGTGCCTCGGGTTTGAGCGCATGCTACTGGCAATAAGCAACTGCGTCAGCCCGCTGTCCTGCCAGGCCTGAACATGCCGAGCCCAGGACTCGCGGCGCGCGTGCATCGTTTCCATATAAATCCCCTACTGGAAAAGCACAGGATGCAGGGCGGGGTGTTCGAGCAAAAGGGGGGGGGGCGCTTACTGTCGATACGCGGCGGCAGCCGCAAGACCGTCGCCGCGAGCAGCCTGTCCAGCACGCTCGAATACATGGATGAAAAGCGCATGCAGGCTGATACCGGTAGTTTGCGAAACGGCGCGGAGGATCAGCGTGGAGCTGGGCAGCAGCCAGGGTAGTTGGCTGCATGCCGAGAAGATCGGTGGCTTTTGCTGCCTGGTGGGTTCCGCGCGTTCGAGATTCGGGTTAATGAGATGGTCATCCCCACCCTCCGAGGGCACACTTTCGCAGGGTGTTTTATTTCGGAGGCCATCATCACGAGCGCAGTTGCACTGGTAGGGATTGATCCGGGCAAGCAAAGCTTTCATCTACACGGAAAAGACGGTTCTGGCCGGAAGATCTTTCGCACGAAAGCGACACGCCAGCAAATGATGCGATTGCTTGGCATCCTGCCGGCTTGCACGGTGGTGATGGAAGCCTGCGCCGGAGCGCACTTTATGGCGCGCCAACTGACGGCGCTCGGGCATCAAGTGAAATTGATCTCGCCGCAGTTCGTGCGTCCTTTCGTCAAGGGCAACAAGGGGAGCCCGCAGAATTCGGAAAAAATCGTACGCTAAGGTTTTCCAGGCAACCGTAGCGGCCTGAACTTCCCGTCTTCCAGCCTGCGGCTCTGCCGCCAGCCGTAATCGCAGGTCAGGTTGATGTGCTCCCAGCCCAGCGGCGACAGGTATTGCAGCAGCTCGCCGTCCACCGGCTTGCCGGCTTCGACCAGTCCCTGGGTGGCGCGCTCCAGGTACACCGTGTTCCACAGCACGATGGCGGCCGTCACCAGGTTGAGGCCGCTGGCCCGGTAGCGCTGCTGCTCGAAGCTCCGATCCCTGATTTCCCCAAGGCGGTTGAAGAACACCGCCCTAGCCAGCAAGTTGCGAGCCTCACCTTTGTTCAGGCCGGCATGCACGCGGCGGCGCAGCTCAACACTTTGCAACCAGTCCAGGGTGAACAGCGTGCGTTCGATCCGGCCCAGTTCGCGCAGGGCGACGGCCAGGCCATTCTGGCGCGGATAGCTGCCGAGCTTGCGCAGCATCAGCGAGGCGGTGACGGTGCCCTGCTTGATCGAGCTGGCCAGGCGCAGGATGTCATCCCAATGGGCACGGACGTGCTTGATGTTCAGGGTGCCTCCTATCAGCGGGCGCAGCGCCGGGTAGGCATGCACGCCCTGCGGCACATACAGTTTGGTTTCGCCGAGGTCGCGGATGCGTGGTGCGAAGCGGAAGCCCAGCAGGTGCATTAGGGCGAAGACGTGATGGGTGAAGCCGGCCGTGTCGGTGTAGTGCTCCTCGATCCGCAAGTCGGACTCGTGGTACAGCAGGCCATCGAGCACGTAGGTGGAATCGCGCACGCCGACATTCACCACGCGGGTGCTGAATGGCGCGTACTGGTCGGAGATGTGGGTGTAGAACAGCCGGCCCGGCTCGCTGCCGTACTTCGGGTTGACGTGCCGGGTGCTTTCGCCCCGGCCGCCCGCCCGGAAGCGCTGGCCATCGGACGAAGAGGTCGTGCCGTCGCCCCAGTGAGCGGCGAAGGTATGACGGAACTGGTGGTTGACCAGCTCGGCCAGGGCCGCCCAGTAGGTTTCGTCTCGGATGTGCCAGGCTTGCAGCCAGGACAGCTTGGCGTAGGTCAGGCCGGGGCTCGACTCGGCCATCTTGGTCAGCCCGAGGTTGATTGCATCACCGAGGATCGCGGACAGCAGCAACGTCCGGTCTTTGGCCTCGGCCCCGTCCTTCAAGTGGGTAAAGTGGCGGCTGAAGCCCGTCCAGTCGTCAACGTCCATCAGCAGTTCGGTGATCTTGATGCGCGGCAGTAACTGGCTGGTCTGGTCGATCAGCGCCTGCGCACGATCTGGCACCGCTGAATCCAGCGGGGTGATCTTCAGCCCGGACTCGGTGAGGATGGCCTCGGGCATCTCGTTGTCCTTGGCCAGGCGGATGACGGTGGCCAACTGCTCGTCCAGCAGCGGCAATCGCTCTTCCAGATACTGGTCGCTGTTGGGATTGATCGTCAGGGGCAGGGCCTGTTCCCGCTTGAGCGTGGCGAACTTCTCTGCCGGCAGCAGGAAGTCGTCGAAGTCACGGAACTGCCGCGAGCCCTTGACCCAGATGTCGCCGGAGCGCAGGGCGTTCTTCAGCTCGGAAAGCGCGCAGATTTCATAGAAGCGCCGGTCGTTGCCTTCCAGGGTGATCACCAGCGGCTTCCAGCGGGGCTTGATGAAGGCCGTTGGTGCATCGGCCGCCACCTTGCGCAGGCTGTCGGCGTTCATCTCGCGCAGGGTCTGCACGGCTGCCAGCACGCCTTGCGCGGCCGGCGCAGCGCGCAGTTCCAGCACCTCCAGCAAGGCCGGCGTGTAACGGCGCAGAGTGGCGAAGTTCTCGCCGACCAGGTGCAGATGGTCAAAGCCTTCCGGCCGGGCAAGCAGCTCGGCCTCGCTGACGCTCTCGGTGAACTCGTCCCAAGGTATCACCGCTTCGATGGCTGCATAGGGGTCGCTGCCGCTTTCCTTGGCCTCCAGCAGCGCCTGGCCGATCTTCGAATACAGGCGCACCTTGTCGTTGATCGCCTTGCCCTGTTTCTGGAACTGCTGCTGATGCTTGTGCTTCGCGCTGCTGAACAGCTTGACCAGGATACGGTCGTGCAGATCGACCAACTCATCAATCACAGTCGCGGTGCTCTCCAGCACCACCGCGGCCAGGGTCGCGTAGCGTCGCTGAGGCTCGAACTTGCCGAGGTCCTTGGGTGTCATCTGCCCACCCTCGCGGGCCAGCTTGAGCAGGCGGTTCTGATGGATGTGCCGGCCCAGGCCTTCGGGCAAGTCCACCAGCTGAAATGTCTTCAGCCGCTCGATGTGTTCAAGCATGTGCCGGGAGTTGGGTTTCAGCGGTGCCTGTCGCAGCCAGGTCAACCAGGTGATGCTGCTGCCGGCCTTGAGCGTCAACAGCTCGTCCAGCTTGGCCCGATGCGAGTCCGTAAGTGGATCGACCAGGGCGCGGTAGACCCGCCGATTGGCCCGCGCAATGGCCTCCGAGCAAGCCCGGTCGATCACGCTCAACGCCGGCAGGATGCGTCGCCTCTGCCGCAGGCTCTCCAGCGCCTGACCGGCCAGCAGCAAGCCCTTGTCGGTCTGCTGGGCCAGTTCGGTCAGCTCGCGCACCAGGGCGCGGAAGTCGGACAGGCCGAACGGGGCCAGTTGCAGGTAGGTGCGCAGTTCCTGGGCGTGCTCGCGACGGGTCACGTCGCGCTCGCCGTACTTCTCCCAACTCGCCGGATCGGTCTGGACTTGCTTGGCCACCCACAGGATCACCGGCTCGGGCCGCTCGCTGTCGGTGCCCAACGCATAGCCGGGGAAGCGCAGCAGGCAGAGTTGCACCGCAAAGCCCAGACGGTTGGCGTCGCCAGCGCCGCTGGCGGATCAGCGACAGGTCGGAATCGTTGAAGGTGTAGTAGCGGATCAGGTCATCCTGGCTTTCCGGCAGCGCGAGCAGGGTGTCCCGCTCCGTGGCCGAGAGGATCAAGCGACGCGGCATGTATCAGTCGTCCGTGCGGAGGTACTGGTAGAGGGTTTCCCGGCTGATGTTGAATTCACGGGCGAGCTGCGCCTTGGGCTCGCCGGCCGTCGCTCGCTGCCGCAGGGTAGCAGCCTGCTCATCGGACAGGGCTTTCTTGCGGCCTCGGTACGCGCCGCGCTGCTTGGCCAAGGCGATGCCCTCGCGCTGCCGCTCACGGATCAAGGCGCGCTCGAACTCAGCGAAGGCCCCCATCACAGATAGCATCAGGTTGGCCATCGGGGAGTCCTCGCCCGTGAACACCAAGCCCTCCTTCAGGAACTCGATGCGCACGCCGCGCTGGGTCAGCTTCTGCACCAGGCGGCGCAGGTCATCGAGGTTGCGCGCCAGACGATCCATGCTATGCACCACCACGGTGTCGCCCTCACGGACGAAGCTCAGCAACGCCTCCAGTTGCGGGCGCTGATTATCCTTGCCCGAGGCCTTGTCGGTGAACAGCTTGCTCACCTGGGTCTGTTCCAGTTGGCGTTCCGGGTTCTGGTCGTAACTGCTGAATTTGTCAGGCTGAAATCTATGACTTTGGCAAGCAGAGGTCAAAAAATTAATGATGGACTCTATCTGACGGCGTAGCGCTGGGCTGCCTGACATCCGGTTAGGGTATAGCCCAACCTGACGGCCTTTAGGTCTTGTATTTGATTTGAGTACTAATATTTCCCCCGGCCATATGGCGAGAAGCCTTGAGGGGGAGCCTGACTCAAGATTTCAAATGAACCAGCCGATACAATGAAGGCACATTGAAATATCTAATAATGAGGTGACACGATGAGTGGTTGGCTAGCCCGTTTCTCAATAAAAACCCGTCTCATCGGCTTGCTCGTGCTTCTAGCATCTATGGCTGTCGGCTTGCCAATGGCTGGTCTTAATGGAATGCGCACCAGCAATGCAGTGATTGATCGGCTGTACAACAACATGTTGCTACCGATCGACAAGCTTGGCGACATCAATAACCACATGCACAACGCGCGTGCTCAGCTTTTGCTTGCCCTTCAGCATGAGCCCGGAAGTGCCTTCGAGAAGGCGCATGATCATCCATCGAGTATGCATTTCGATAGAGTGGATAAAAGCGTAAGCATCATCCGTGAGCGCCTTTCTGACTACCAGCGTATACCAATGAGCAAAGAACAGCAGCGCCTTAGCACTGAGCTGCAGAACAAATTGTCTGATTACTTGGATAATGGTGTTCTGCCGACGCTCAATGCGATGCGCCAAGGCGACTATGCGGGAGGGAACCAAATCCTGCTAACCCGCCTTGATCCTGCTTTTATGACTACCTATGCCAGCTTGCGCACTCTTATTGAGTCGGAGGCGTCGGCAGCTGAATTAAGCTTTCAAAACGCGGATAAGCAATTCGAGCGTCTTGTGGCGATGATAGGACTGGCGCTGGTAGTGGCTCTGTCTCTGGTCACAGTCACGGCTCTGGCCACTGTGCCAAGTATCACCAAAGGCGTTCGGGAGCTTCAAGTCGGCGGTCAGCAGCTCGCTGATGGCAATTTGGGCTATCGAGTTACCTATCAGGGGCGTGATGAGCTGGGCGAAATATCTAGCGCATTCAATGAAATGGCTTCGCGTTTTCACCACACCTTTCAAGAGTTGGCAGGTGCCGTGGAGCAACTGGCAGCTGCAGCTGAGCAGACGGCCCAGGCAAGTAGTCAAACCAGTGACGGTATCCGCCGCCAGCAGCTGGAGACAGACCTGATAGCTACTGCGATGAACGAAATGTCCGCTACTGTTCAGGACGTAGCGGGGAACGCTGCCAGTGCGGCACGGGCGGCACAGGAGGCCGATCAGCAGTCTGAAAGCGGCATGCGCGTGGTTCATCAAACAATCGCTTCTATTGACAGCCTCGCCAGTGAAGTTGAACACGCTGCCACTGTGATTCATGAGCTTGAGGCAGACAGTGCTGGTATTAGCTCTGTAGTGGATGTCATTCGAAGCATTACCGAACAAACCAACCTGCTTGCCCTTAACGCGGCTATTGAAGCTGCACATGCTGGTGAGCACGGACGAGGCTTTGCTGTTGTCGCGGATGAGGTGCGCTCGCTTGCTTCGCGCACGCAACAGTCAGCCAACGAAATTCAGGCCATGATTGAAAAGCTGCAGAGCGGCGCAAATCGTGCTGTTGCTGTCATGGAAAGCAGTTGCAGCAAAGCACAAGCTGGTAAGCAGCAGGTTGCCAGTGCAGGCCATATGCTGGAGCAAATCAGTAATGCTGTGGCGACCATTAATGACATGAATGCCATGATTGCTTCTGCAGCTGAGGAGCAAAGCTCTGTCGCGGAGGAGATCAGCCGTAACGTTACCAACGTAAGCCAGATTGCCGAAAAAACTAGCGAAGCCTCACGTCAGAATGTTGCCACCAGTACGCAATTGGCTTCTCTGGCAAGCCAACTTCAGCGTCTGATGCACATGTTCCGTCTTTAGGGAAACTCTGAAAAGCCCCAGCTTCGCGGAATTGATGCGCTGTAACCCGCTCGGCTGCTGGGCTCTTTTTCCCGAGAAAGGACTTCCTCAGGCCATCCTGAGGAGGGTGTTTTTAACTTTGTGTAAACGGTCATTTGGCAGGAGACTGCCAGCCTCAAGGAGTACCCATGACCGTAGTAAAACGCACCAAGCGAGCGAAGCCCGACCCTGAACTCGTTAAGCTCGCCGACAGCCTGCTGGTCAATTACAAGAAACCGGAAGATTTGATTGGCGAAAACGGCCTGCTCAAGCCAGCTCACCAAGATGCTGGTCGAGCGTGCGCTGGAAGCCGAGATGACCGAGCACCTGGGCATGGCAAGAGTGGATCGATCTTCAACGCCGGCGGTAATGCCCGTAACGGTCACAGCGACAAAACCCTCAAGGGCGATTTCGGCGAACTGCCGCTGGCCATCCCTCGTGACCGCCAGGCGCTGTTCGAGCCGCAGCTGGTGGCCAAGCAGCAAACCCGCTGGACGGGCTTCGACGACAAGATCATCTCGCTGTACGCCCGCGGCCTGAGCGTACGAGAGATCCAGGGGCACCTGGAGGAGATGTACGGCACCGAGGTCTCCCCAACCCTCATCTCGACCGTCACGGACGCGGTAAGCGACGAGGTGAAGCTCTGGCAGGGCCGTCCACTCGATCCGCTGTACCCGATCCTTTATCTGGACTGCATCCACGTCAAAGTGCGCGATGCCGGCGCGGTGCGGACCAAGGCGGTGTACCTGGCTATCGGGGTCAATATGGACGGGCACAAGGAAGTGCTGGGGCTGTGGATCGCCCAAACCGAGGGTGCCAAGTTCTGGTTGCAGGTAGTCACCGAGCTGAAGAACCGTGGCGTGCAGGACATTTTTATCGCCTGCGTGGACGGCCTCAAGGGCTTCCCCGAGGCGATCGAAACGGTCTATCCGAAAGCCTGCGTGCAGTTGTGTATCGTGCACATGGTGCGCAACAGCCTGAACTTCGTGTCCTGGAAAGCGCGCAAGGAAGTGGCCGCCGATCTGAAGCTGGTCTACACCTCGGCGACGGTCGAACTGGCCGAGCAACGGCTGACGGAGTTTGAAGAAAAGTGGGGTGGTCAGTACCAGTCAATCGGCCTGTCCTGGCGGCGTAACTGGGCACGGGTTATCCCGTTCTTCGACCATCCGGCCGAGATCCGCAAGGTGATCTACACCACCAACGCCATCGAATCGATCAACATGAGTTTGCGCAAGGTGATCAAGACCCGGGCCTCGTTCCCAACTGACGAGGCCGTGAGCAAGCTGTTTTATCTGGCGCTGAACAACATCAGCAAGAAGTGGACGATGCCGATACGGGACTGGAAAGCGGCTCTGAATCGCTTCAGTATCCAGTTCGAAGATCGATTGATGCAGGATTAATAGAAATCCCGTTTACACATAATCCGGGACACCCTCATCCTTAGCGTACGTTATTTTCCGGATTCTGCGGGCTCCCCAACAAGAACGACTTCATTGATGCCGAAGCGATCTGCGAAGCCGCATCGCGGCCCAGCATGCGCTTCGTCTCGCCCAAGATCGAGGCCCGGCAAACGCTCTCGGTATTGCACCGGATGCGTGATTCGCTGGTGCGTGATCGTACCAAGACGGCCAACCAGGCCCACGGTTTCCTGCTGGAGTTCGGCATCAGCCTGCCCAAGGGACTATCGCTGGTCAGACGACTGCCGAGCACGTTGGATGAGCATGAGCTGCCGCCTCGGCTGGTCGTACTCCTAACGCGCCTGCATCAGCATTCACGCTGTCTGGACGGACAGATCAAGGCACCGGACAAGGAAATGACCACCCAGCTTGAGGAAGATGACCTGGGGAGCCGCTTGCTGACGATTCCCTGTGTCGGCCCGATCACAGCCAGCCTGTTATCGGCCGAAATGGGCGATGGCAAGCAGTATGGCGGCAGCCGTGATTTCGCGGCATCGGTGGGGCTGGTACCCCGCCAGCACAGCACCGGCGGTCGAGCCAATTTGCTGGGTATCAGCAAACGAGGGAGACAAGTATCTGCGGCGGCTTTTAGTGCAGTGCGCCCGGGTCTACCTGCAGCGCCTGGAGCATCAGCAGGGTGCCTTGGCCCACTGGGTCCGCTCGCTACGGCAGCGACGCCATGCGAACATGGTGGTGCGCGCCCTGGCCAACAAGTTCTCCCGAGTCGCCTGGGCGTTCGCCGCCAACCACTCGGAATTCGAAGCAGGGCCAGTCGTCTACGCCGCCTGACCCGGCCATTCAGCTGTACCACGGAACACCCTTCCAGGTTTTGCGATGCTGAACAACCGATGACGTGAACGGCCACCGACCTGGTGAACAACCTGACATAAAAATCGGCTTTCGAAGCCGCCGGCTTTTCAGGATCACCAGGCGCGACTCTCATCGTGGCGCGGGGCATGCCCCAACGAGACGCTGGATAGATTTAGGCAAGCCATACAATCATCGCTGGTCAGTATTGCAGAAACGGGATGACCATAAATTTTTTCTTCAAAAAATCTCTTGCAGCACCCATCAGGCGGCGACAGCCGCCACCACCCTCACTCAAGACGCCAGAATCTTCCCCGGATTCATGATCCCGTGCGGATCGATCGCGCGCTTCACCGTCGCGATCAAGGACAGCTCCGCCGGATTGCGGCTGTAGTGCAACCACGGCCGCTTGTGCAGCCCAATGCCGTGCTCGGCCGAGACCGATCCCGACAGGCTGCGCACGATAGCGTAGAATGCAGCCTCGATGCGCTGTTCGGTCTTGCGGTCGTCAGTCGGCAGCGAACCCACCATGATATGCACGTTGCCGTCGCCGACGTGGCCGAAGTAGATCGCCCGAACGCCGGGGAAATCGCGCGCCAGCGCCTCGCGCATCCGGGCCACGCATTCCTCGATGCCCGAGATGGGCGCGGACACGTCGAAGTTGATGGTGGGCGCGAAGGTGCGCAGCATCTCGGAGATGGCATCGCGCAGTTCCCAGAAGGCTTGGGTCTGCGTGTGAGATTGGGCCACGGCGGCGTCGGCGATCCAGCCTTCGGCCAGCGCGTGTTCCAACATCGCCTCGAAGCGCGCCGCATCCTCTTCGGGTGCGGCCGCCTGCAGGTCCAGCAGCACGTATAGCGGATACGTGGCCGGCAGCGGCGCGGCGATGCCGCCGGCGGTTGTGGCCGCGGCATAGTAGTCCTGCCACATCATCTCGAATGCGCTGACCCGGCCGCCCAGGAGGTGCTGCGCATGGCGCAGCAGCTTGATGGCCGAGCCGAAATCGGGCGCGGCTACCAACGCGGTATTGGCACCCGAGACGCCCGGATGCAGGCGGAGCACGGCCTGCGTGATGATGCCCAGCGTGCCCTCGGTGCCGATGAACAGATGCTTCAGATCGGGGCCGGCATTGTTCTTGACCATCTTGTTCATCATGGACAGCACGGTTCCGTCGGGCAGCACGGCTTCCAGTCCCAGCACCAGGTCGCGCGCCATGCCGTAGCGGATCACGCGGTTGCCGCCCGCATTGGTGGCGATGTTGCCGCCGATCTGGCAGGAGCCGCGCGCGCCCAGGTCCAGCGCGAACAGAAAGCCCGCCGCCTGCGCGGCTTCCTGAACGACCTGCAGCGGCGTGCCGGCCAGGACGGTCATGGTGGCTGAGGCAGGGTCCAGTTCGACCACGCCGGACATGCGCTCCAGTGAAACGAGCACGCAGCCTTCTATCGGCGTGGCACCGCCGGCCAGGCCGGTCAGCCCGCCCTGCGGCACCACCGGGCAGCGTCCTGCATGGCATAATGACAGCACGCGCGCAATTTCGGCGGTGTCGTGCGGGCGCACCAAGGCCAGCGGCCTGCCGCCTTCCTCGCCGCTCCAGTCGTTCAGGTACCGGGCCTCGATGTCGGCGCCCGCCAGCACTTCGCCGATGCTGGCGTCGGCGCGCAGCGCGGCCAGAATTCGTTTAGGGTTCCAGGGCCCGGACGCCGGTTCCGATGCAGTGATGTTCATGAAGAGACTCCTCTTCCAGTTTATGGAACGGCCAGCGTGTCCAGCCTTTATGATGGGCGGCCGCGGATTCTGGGGAAAGAGCGAGTTACTAACCCGAAATTTTGTATCCGGACAGTCAAAAAGTTTTCCGATAAATATCCGTGAAACCCATAACACGCTGATGCTTTTGTGTTTTTATGATGTCAGACAATACCCCGTAATATCATTGCGATGTTCGAATACTTTGTTCCTCATTAGTAACAGGCGAGGAAGTGGGTAGATTGGCAGTCGCTAAACATCCCAACCCCCACACCCTGCTGTCGCCATGCAGCGGCCAGGCGATTCGCCCATTCTTCGAGTGGCTCGGTGAGCACTGCCAGCATATCGAGGCGGTCGCCATGGACATGAACACCGCTTTCGACCTGGAAGTGCAGCGGCACTGCCCTCAAGCCGACGTGGCCTACGACCTGTTCCATGGGGTGGCGCGCTACGGTCGTGAGGTGATCGACCATAGTCGCGTCGACCAGGCCAACCTCCTGCGCGATAACAAAACAGCGCGCAAGGTGGTGGTCAAGCGCAGCCGCTGGCTGCTGCTGCGCAACGCTGAGAACCTCAAGGACGGCCAAGCCGTGCAGTTGCAGGAATTGCTCGCCGCCAACCAGCCATTGGCCCACGGTCTATCTGCCACCGCCAAACTGAACGGGCTTGCCGACCTAGCATCCATCGGCTGATCTGTTTCTCGCTCCGCTTATTACCGAAACCGCCTAAAGAGATCAGAAGGCCAGTCAATGCTGCTGATTTCCTTCTGGAAGCCAGCCGCATGATGCGTTCGGGCGCGAAAGTCGAAATCTACCTCTACCCCAAACTGGATGCCTCATGATGCCCTATGGCCGCCAAGCCTGCTGCCGCGCAGGCTTCGTCCTGCCCCTCGTCGGCCCCAGAGACGCCGATGCCGCCGATGCATTCACCATCGAGTAGGATCGGCAGGCCCCCGCCGAACACCACCAGCCGCTCGCGTCTCGGCAGGCCGATGCGCAGGCGCGGGTTGTCACCCAGCACGTCGAGCCAGTCGCGGGTGGGGAAGCCGAAGCTCACGGCGGTGTACGCCTTGTCTTCGGCAATTTCCCGTGAATGTAGAAAGGCGCCGTTCATGCGCAGATAGGCCAACGGCAGGCCGGAGTGGTCAACCACACAGACGTTAATGCGCACGCCTAGCTTCTCTGCATGTGCCACGGCCGCACGGGTGGCGGCATAGGCGGCTTCCCAGTGCAGCGAGCGTTGATTCGTTGTTCTCATGTGCCGGACTCTGTGCAGGAGGAGGCAGGCTCATCGACCAATGGCCTTGGCGCTCTCGCCGCCGATGCCGAAGTGGACCTTGGGCATCTCGGTGATGATCACCCGCACGCTGGCCAGCGGCGCGTCCAGCGAGCGCGAGATGGCCTGGCTGACCTCGCGGATCAGCGACTCCTTCTGCTCGTCGCTGCGGCCTTCGAGGATATGGATCTGGGCAATAGGCATGGTGTGTCTCCTGAAGAAGAGGCCGCCCGTGCAGGGCGGCCGAATGGCTCAGATGAAGCGCGCGGAGACGCTGCCAAGCCCCTGATAGCGCACGGTGATGTTGTCGCCCGGCTCCACCGATACCGCAGCCGTGATGCCACCGGTCATGATGAATGTGCCGGCCGGTATGTGTTCGCCGCGCTCTGCCAGCAGGTTGGCGAGCATCGCCACGCTGGACAGCGGATGGCCGAGCACTGCGGCGCCGGCACCAAGTTCTACCACCTCACCGTTCTTCTCCATCACCACGCCGAGGGTGCGCAGGTCGACGTCTTCCAGATTGGCCATCTGGCCGCCGGTGATGAAACGCGTCGAGGAGGCGTTGTCGGCCACCACGCTGATCAGGTCGAACTTGAAGTTCTCGTAGCGCGAGTCGATCACCTCGACGGTGGGGATCACGTAGTCGACCGCTGCAATCACGTCACCGATGTGGCAACCGGGGCCTTGCAGCGGCGCCTTGGTGACCACCGAGATTTCCGCCTCGATCTTCGGATGGATCAGCTTGGAGCAATCCACCACGCCACCATCGGGCACGCTGAAGTAGTCGGCGAGAAAGCCGTAGATCGGCGTCTCCACGCCCATCTGCGCCATCTTCGCCCAAGAGGTCAGGCCCATCTTCAGGCCGACGATCTTGTTGCCGCGCGCCTCCTTGCGGCGGCGGATTTCCCACTGGATGTCGTAGGCATCGGCGAAGGTCATCTCGGGATAATCGTTGGTGACCTTGTGAATATCGTGCGCCTGCAATTCGGCGTTCTCGATGTGCTCGGCCAGGGCCAGCACCTGCTCGCGGTTGAGGGTACGGTTCATGCGCTCACCTTCTGGTTCTGGCGGGCCCGGGACATATCCAGGGCGAGGTCTTCGATCATGTCTTCCTGGCCGCCGACGGTGCCGCGGCGCCCCAGCTCGACCAGAATGTCGCGGGCCGGTACGCCGTATTTCTTCTCGGCGCGCTGGGCAAACAACAGGAACGAGCTGTATACGCCGGCATAGCCCAGGGTCAGCGCATCGCGGTCGACGCGGATCGGCTGGTCCATCATTGGCACGACGATGTCTTCGGCCACATCCATGATCTTGTAGAGGTCGATGCCGGTTTCCACGCCCATGCGCTTGCACACCGCGACGAAGACTTCCAGCGGGGTGTTGCCGGCACCGGCGCCGAGGCCGGCGACCGAGCCGTCGATACGCGAGGCGCCAGCTTCGATGGCGGCCAGCGAGTTGGCGATGGCCATGCCCATGTTGTGGTGGCCGTGGAAGCCGATCTCGGTGGCGGGGTTCAGCTCGGCGCGCAGCAGGCCGATCTTCTCGCTGACCTCATCGGGCAGCATGTAGCCGGCCGAGTCGGTGCAGTAGATGCAGTTAGCGCCGTAGCTTTCCATCAGCCTGGCCTGCTCGAGCACTTTTTCCGCGCTGATCATGTGCGCCATCATCAGAAAGCCGACGGTATCGGCGCCCAGCTTGCGCGACATGCCGATGTGCTGCTCGGAGACGTCGGCCTCGGTGCAATGCGTGGCCACACGAATGGTGGAGACGCCACAGTCGAGCGCCATCTTCAGGTGGTCGACCGTGCCGATGCCCGGCAGCAGCAGGGCGGATACCTTGGCCTGCTTGAGGCGCGGGATTACCGCACGCAGGTATTCCTCGTCGCTGTGCGCGGGGAAGCCGTAGTTGATCGAGCGACCGCCGAGGCCGTCGCCGTGGGTGATCTCGATCAGCGGCATGCCGGCGGCGTCGAGGCCGGTGGCGACCGCGATCATCTGCTCGAGGCTGATCTGGTGGCGCTTGGCGTGCATGCCGTCGCGCAGGCTCATGTCGTGCAGGGTGACGTTCTTGCCTTGCAGATTCATGGTGCTACTCCTCAGGCCAGTGCCGCTTCACGACGTGGCAGTTGAATGGTGCCGCTGGCGATTTCCTCGGCGAACATCTCGCCAGTACGCAGCGCTGCGGCGGTCATGATGTCGAGGTTGCCGGCGTACTTGGGCAGGTAGTCGCCCAGGCCCTCGACTTCCATGAAGATCGAGACGCGGTTGCCGTCGAATACCGGGCCATTCTTCAGCCGGTAGCCGGGCACGTACTTCTGCACCTCGGCGATCATCGCGTGGACCGATGCGGTGATCGCATCCTGGTCCGGTTCGGTTTCGGTCAGGCAGTGGATGGTGTCGCGCATCATCAGCGGCGGCTCGGCCGGGTTGACGACGATGATCGCCTTGCCTTCCTTGGCCCCGCCGACCTGCTCGATGGCGCCGGCGGTGGTGCGGGTGAACTCGTCGATGTTCTTGCGGGTGCCCGGGCCGATGGAGCGCGAGGACACGGTGGCGACGATCTCGCCGTAGGCCACCGGCTGCACGCGCGATACCGCGGCGACCATCGGGATGGTGGCCTGGCCACCACAGGTGACCATGTTGACGTTCATTTCCAGCGTGCCGACATGCTGCTTGAGGTTCACCGGCGGCACGCAGTACGGGCCGATGGCGGCCGGGGTCAGGTCGACCATCAGCACGCCCAGCTCGTTGAGCTTGCGGCTGTTCTCGGCGTGTACATAGGCGGAGGTGGCATCGAAGGCGATGCGGATATCGTCCTCGAGCACGTGCGGCAGCAGGCCGTCGACGCCCTCGGCGGTGGTCTTCAGGCCGAACTCGCGGGCGCGCTTGAGGCCATCGGACTCGGGGTCGATGCCGACCATCCAGACCGGCTCGATCCACTCGGAACGCAGCATCTTCATCACCAGATCTGTGCCGATGTTGCCCGGGCCGATAATGGCGGCTTTCAGTTTCTTGCTCATCAGGCTGTCCTCGATCAGATGAAGCGCACGGAGGCGCTGCCGATGCCGCCGATCTCGACGCGCATGAAATCACCGGCCTTGACCGGTTCCAGCGGAACCAGCGAGCCGGACAGGATCACTTCGCCGGCCTTGAGGCCAATGCCGAAGTGGCCGAGGGTGTTGGCCAGCCAGGCCACGCAGTTGACCGGCGAGCCGAGCGCAGCCGCTCCAGCGCCGGTGGAGAGCAGCTGGCCGTTCTTCTCAACCAGCATGCCGCAGGTGACCAGATCGACCTGGCGCGGTGAGACGGCCTGGTCCCCCAGCACGAACAGCCCGCAGGAGGCGTTGTCCGCGACGGTGTCCTGGATCTTGATCTTCCAGTCCTGGATGCGCGAATCGACCACTTCGAAGCAGGGGATCACGCATTCGGTGGCAGCCAGCACGTCGGCGTTGGTCACGCCCGGCCCCATCAAATCCTTCTTGAGGATGAAGGCGATCTCGCCCTCGGCGCGTGGCTGGATCAGCCGCTCGCTGATCGGCATTGCCTCGCCGCTGTTGTAGACCATGGCATCGGTGAGGTAGCCGAAGTCCGGCTGGTGCACGCTGAGCATGTTCTGCACGGCCTTGCTGGTGACGCCGATCTTCTTGCCGATCACCCGCTCGCCGGCCGCCAGGCGGCGTTCGAGCATGCGCAGGGAGATGTGGTAGGCGTCCTCGACCGTGATGTCGAAGCCGCGGCTGGTCAGCGGCGACACGGTCTCGCGCTGGACCATCGCCTGGTAGAGCTCGTCGCCGAGTTCGTTGATCAATGTCTTGTCCATATCGGTCTCTCTCAGGAATGGAGGGCGTCGGCCTCGGCGAGGAAATTCTCGACCAGGCGGGCGAAACGCTCGGCGTGTTCGATCTGGGTCCAGTGGCCGCAATGGCCAAAGACGTGGAGTTGGGCGTTGGGAATCCACTGCGCGAGGGTCAGCGAAGCCTGCAGCGGGATGATCCGATCCTCGCGGCCATGGATGACCAGGGTTTCGTGGGGCAGGGCGCGGATATCGGCCTCGTTGCTGGCCAGATCGTCGACTCCGTTCTGCCGTGGCGGCGGGAACATCGCGGCGAACGACTCCTGGAAGCCCGGGCGGATGCTGGCTTGGTAGCGCAGCTCGGCCAGCTCGTCGTTGACCAGGGTGCGGTCGTGGGCGAACAGATCGAGCAGCCTGCGCATGTTGGCCAGCGACGGCGTGTAGCCCCACGCCATTTCCAGCCCCTCGGTGATCGGAAAGGCCACGCCGACGCTGCCCATCAGCACCAGCCGGCGCACGCGCTCGGGGTGACGGATGGCCAGTGCCAGCGCCAGCCCGCCGCCGAACGAGTTGCCGACGATGTCGCCCTGCTGGATGCCGAGGGCGTCGAGCACGCCGATGGCATGCTCGACCCAGCGCGCCTGGCTGTATTGTCCATCGGCCGGACGTTCGCTGTAGCCGAAGCCGAGCATGTCCGGAGCGACCACCCGGCGCGTCTGCGCCAGCTGCGGAATGATCCCGCGCCAGTTGGCCCAGGCGGTGACGCCCGGCCCGGAGCCGTGGATCAGCAGAACCGGGAAGCCTTCGCCCTGATCATGCAGGTTGGTGCGGTAGCCAGCGGCGAGGATTTCGCGACCGATTTCAGGGCTTTGCTGCGGTGCGTTCATGGCCAGCTCCTCAGAGTTTCACACAGATGTTTTTCAGCTCGGTGTAGAATTCCAGCGAGTGCACACCCCCTTCGCGCCCGATGCCCGACTGCTTGCTGCCGCCGAAGGCGGTGCGCAGGTCGCGCAGGAACCAGCTGTTGACCCAGACGATGCCGGCCTCGATCTGCCCGGCGACGCGGTGGGCGCGCGAAGCGTTCTCGGTCCAGATCGCCGAGGCCAGGCCGTAAGGCAGGCTGTTGGCCAGTTCAATGGCTTCCTCCTCGCTGTCGAACGGGCGGATATGGCAGCAGGGGCCGAAGATTTCCTCGGTGACCACCGCCGAATCGTCGGTCAGGCCGGTCCAGATGGTCGGCTGCACCCAGGCGCCGCCGGCCAGGTGCGCCGGCATCTCCGGCACGCCGCCGCCGGTGACAACGGTGGCGCCGTCGTCGACTGCCTGCTGGTAGTAACTGAGGACTTTTTCACGGTGCTTGTGGCTGATCAGCGGGCCGAAATTGGCCTCTGGATCGTTCGGTTCGCCGATCTTCAACGCTTCGGCGCCGGCCTTCAGGCGGGCGACGAACGCGTCGAAGATCGGCCGCTCGACATACACCCGCTCGGTGCCCAGGCAGACTTGGCCGCAGTTGGCGAAGGCCGAGCGCAGGGTGCCCTCGATGGCCTTGTCCAGGTCACAGTCGGCGAAGACGATGCCGGCGTTCTTGCCGCCCAGCTCCAGCGACACCTGGCGCACGCCCTTGGCCGCGGCGCGCATGATGGTTTCGCCGGTGCCGGTCTCGCCGGTGAAGGTGTAGGCGTCGACGTCCGGGTGCTCGGTGAGGAAGGCCCCGGCCGAATCGCCGCCGAAACCGTGCACCACGTTGTACACGCCGGCCGGCACACCGGCGGCCTGCATCACCTCGCCGAGCAGGGTGGCGGTCAGCGGGGTTTCCTCGGATGGTTTTACCACCACGCAGTTGCCGCAGGCCAGGGCCGGGCCGACTTTCCAGGTCATCAGCAGCAGCGGCAGGTTCCACGGGCTGATCACGCCGATCACCCCCTTGGGCCGGCGCACGCCGTAGTTGAGTGCACCGGCGCCGTCCGGGGTGGCCATCTCGAAGGCTTCGGTCGGCACGTTCTTGATCAGGTCGGCGAACACCTTGAAATTGGCCGCGCCGCGCGGAATGTCGATGTGGCTGGCCAGGGATTTGGGCTTGCCGGTGTCCAGGCATTCGGCCTCGAGAAACTCATCGAAGCGCGCCGTGACGCCATCGGCCACGCGATGCAGAATCTCAGCGCGCTCGGCCACCGTCATCTTCCCCCATGGTCCCTTCAGCGCAGCGCGTGCCGCCCTGACCGCGGCGTCGACCTCGGCGCGGCCGGCCTCGTGCACGCGGCCGATCACCTGGCCATTGACCGGGTTGATGTCCTCGAAGGTGCGGCCGCTGGCCGAATCGACGAAGGCACCGTTAATGAAATGCTTGATCTCTTTCATCTGCGCAATCTCTGCAATAAGTCGAACCGAACCATCAGGTCAGCACGGTCATGAATCGTTCGTTGAGCACACGGTCGTGATAGAAGATCGCCTTGCCCAGGTCCTTAGCCAGCCAGGTCACCGGCTTGTGATCCGGATAGCTGTAGTTGCCGCCGCAGAACACCTCGCTGCGGTTACCGGACGGGTCGAAGAAGTAGATGGTCTTGCCGTGGGTCAGGCCATGACGGGTCGGGCCGATGTCGATAGAGGTGTCGGTCATGGAGATCAGGTCGGCGGCGCGAAGCACGTCTTCCCAGGTTTCGAGGTGAAAGGACACATGATGGAGGCGGCCTTTTTCCGGATGGTGAATGAAGGCCACGTCGTGGGCCTTGGTCGACAGACTGAGGAACTGGGCGACGCGCGTGCCATTTTCGTCCAGCACCTGTTCGGCCAGATAGAAGCCGAGCACCTTGGTGAACAGGTCATAGGTCGCCGGCAATTCGTCGCCATACAGTAGGCAATGATCGAAACGCACAGCCGCCATGCCTTTCAGATCGCGCGGCCATGCCTCGGGATTGACCTCATTCACACCCCACTTTCCAGTATATTCCTTGTCTGCATACAACTCGAAGTGATGCCCGGAGGGTGCCTGGAAGCGCACGCGCCGGCCACAACTGTTCAGCTCACCTGCGGGTAGCTGCTCAACGGCACAGCCATATGCCGTCAGATCCCGCTCCAGTTGCCGGAGAGCATCCTCATCCACAACCTTGAAACCCATAAAATCCATACCAGGTTCGTCGGCTTCGCGTAGCACCACGGAGAATTTGTCAACTTCGGTCCAAGCCTTGAGATAGACACGGCCCTGATCGTCACGGTCCATCTCGATCAGGCCCAGCAACTCGACGTAGTGTTCCAGGGCCTTGCTCATGTCCAGTACACGCAGCTGCACATGGCCGGGGCGCATTATACCTTTGTTCATGACGTCACCTTTTCTCTTTGTTGTGGGTCGACCGTATTTTCATAGCACGGCTTTGAATAACGCTCGATACATAGATCGCTACGGGCAAACAGTCGGCAGGCCAGGGCGTAGCCTTGTTCGCGGGCCTCTACCGGTACGTGCTTGCAGCTCATACGCCCGCATTCGTAATCACCGGTCAGCACCCGCACCTTACACAGGCCGCACCCGCCGCCGCGACAGCCAACTGGTAGGCAGTGCTTGTTCTGGGCCTCCATAGCACGAAGCACTGACTGCTGCGGCTGGCAGACGAAGCTCTCCCCATCAGGCCGTACAGTGATTTCAAAGACCGTTGGCATCCCGCCTCCGTCGACATGTGCGTCAGTGGGCACCGCTGCAGGACCTCCAAATACAAGTCCTGACCAGTTTGGCGATCGCTAGGGAAGTATTGATTGTCATCGCGGGAGCGCTGATTATTAAGGTGTAACGGAACGAACTCTTGTTATTGGTTTGCATTGTTCTCTCTAGCGATGCTCTTTGGCGCAGCATGTATGAAATCCTAATGGGTTACCGTGGTATCTGCGGTCCACTGGCACCAATGCGGTGGCTGCCTGTGCTTAGATCAGAATCTAACTATATTTACAGATCCAACGGCTCCCATGGGCGTCGGCCTAGCGGCTGAAACAAAGTGATATTTTGCACCTAGCACTAAACGCAAGCCTATGTGCATCACGTAACCCGTTCGCAGAAAACACTTCAATTACTCGCCTTCGAAACCTTAGCCACTATCGACACGGCCTCTTACCCTTGACGCAGCGCAATTTGCTCATGCGCCTCCCAGCCCATGCGCAGTCGGGCCTCAGCCACATCGGCATCGAGATCATGGTTCCATAGCCAGTCGAAACGAGTCGCCAGTATTTCCCCCACCAGCTGTTCGTCCGCACCTACAATGGGGTCGCGCAACTCGTATAACTCGCCGGTTTCCACAGTGGTTCGTTGCACACGACAGGCATGAGGGCGGCGCAGGTCGTCGTAAGCTCCAAGCAGCTCGGGGAGGTTGCCTGTTTCGGTCCGACTATCGCCCAACAGCCGGGCGAGGAAATAGGCGTCCTCAAGCCCTTGCCCTGCACCGGCCCCTTGGTGCGGCAGCATGGCGTGCGCTGCGTCGCCGATCAGGGCAACCCGACCGTGTACGTAGCCTGGCAGTTCCGGCAGGTCATGCAGTGCCCAGAGAGTTGGCGCCGGGATGCACCCCAGTAAGGCGCGCGGGGCATCGCCCCAGCCCGCGAACGCATCGAGCATCTCGCGCTGGCTCGCTTCCCGTACCCAGGGAGCGTCCGCGGGCCAAGTCGGTTCCGGCTGGCTACGGTCGGAGGTGAACGCTACCACGTTGACAATGCGGCCTTTTCTCACCGGGAAGGTAAGAATATGGCCATCGAGCCCTAAGTACATCTGCGGGACATCCACCAAGTGCTCGTCAATGCCCTTTATTCTAAAGGCTTCGCGCAGTTGCAGGCTATCTACCATGCCCCGGTATGCACAGGTACCGCTAAAACGTGGTTCTAGATGATCCAGCCCCTGACCTTCCAGCACATAGCTACGAAGCGCTGACTTAATGCCGTCGGCGCCGATTAGAAGATCGCAGCGGTACTCTGTGCCGTCGGCGAATAGCACTTGCAGTTCATCACCCTGCTGCTCGATTTGGGTGGCACGCTTCCTAAATTGGGCGATACCTTCTGGAAGGTGTCTTACTAGGGCGTCAAGGAAATCAGCCCGGTGTACAGAGGACTGACCTACGCCCGGCGCAATGGTGGCGCCTAGATAGCTAGCATCGCTACCGCGCCGCCATTCAAACCAAATATCCTCCCAAGGCTGCGGAGTCCGATCAGCAACCTGAAAGTAGGATTGACCCAAACCCAAACCGACAATGGCGCGCACTGCGTTAGGCCCGAAGGACACACCAGCACCGACTTCACCGAACGCCGGGGCAGCCTCGAATAGCTGCACATTAAGATGGGAGTGTTTGCACAAGCTCAATGCCAAGGCAAGGCCTGAAATTCCGCCGCCGACTATAGCGACGCGCAAGGCTGGTTTCTTAGCGTTCATGTCGTTCATGCAATACCTGTCATGACTTTATTATTGGGATATCTCCAACAGTAGCGAAGCCATAACTATTGATAAATACACTAATCCCTATATTATATATTCATAGTGAGAATGTCCGATGCTGCCGCTCTGGCAGGACCACGTCAACAGCATAGCGAGGCTCCATGGAACTGCATGACCTGGATTTAAACCTGCTGGTAGTATTCAACCAGTTGATGGTCGACAAGCGTGTCTCTATCGTCGCGCAAAGCCTAGGCCTAACCCAACCTGCCGTAAGCAACGCCCTGAAGCGCCTGCGCACCGCACTGCAGGACGAACTATTCGTGCGTACCCACCAAGGCATGGAGCCTACGCCCTATGCTGCACATTTAGCTGAGCCTATCGCCCATGCCATGCACAGTCTGCGCGAAGCGCTACATCACGAAGAGCGTTTCGATCCTTTAACCAGCGAGCGTACCTTCACCTTGGCCATGACCGACATTGGTGAGATATATTTCATGCCGCGGTTAATAGATGCGCTCACTCGTAAGGCCCCCCATTGCACAATCAGCACGGTACGCGGCAGCTCGGTGAGTTTGGGACAGTCGTTACTAGACGGTACAGTAGATTTGGCCGTAGGCCTGCTACCCAACCTACAGGCCGGCTTCTTACAGCGTCGGCTTCTCCATAACCGCTACGTGTGCTTGTGCCGTAAGAACCACCCGGCCACCAGAGAGCCACTGACCTTGGAGCGCTTCTGTGCCTACAGCCATATACGTGTCATCGCCGCCAGCACTGGCCACGGCGAAGTAGATTCCCATATGGCGCGAGCTGGCATCCGGCGGGACATTCGCCTAGAGGTTCCGCACTTCGTCGCCGTCGGCCATATCCTCCAGCATACGGAGCTACTCGCCACCGTACCTGAGCGCTTCGCTGACTGCTGTGTAGAGCCCTTCGGTTTGAGCGTGCTGCCAATCCCCATCGACCTACCAGAAATCCCCATTAACATGTTCTGGCACGCAAAATATCACAAGGACCTAGCCAACATCTGGTTGCGACAACTGATGTTCGAGCTGTTTTCGGATTGAGTGACAATCCGGGGTGATCGATACGTAAGCGTACGCCGAACTCACCTTGCGTGATTCAGGCAGGTACCCACTGATGCGGCAGCAGTTGGCCGATCTTACTGGCCCGCTGCGTAGGCAGTCGTGTCAGCACGTCCTTGAGATAGGCATACGGATCATGTCCGTTCATGCGGGCCGACTGGATCAGGCTCATGATCGCCGCCGCTCGTTTGCCGCTGCGTAGCGACCCGGCAAACAACCAGTTCGATGGACTTGCCCCTACCAAACCGGACACCAACTCCCCGTTGATGCTACTGCCAAGCGCCTGAATTCCCTCGGCGAGCGATATTTCAAAGCGCTGTGCGGATGCTGCTCGTTCTAATCAACATAAGCAGCCTCGACAAGGCCGCGACGTTAGCCCAGGTGGGTCAGTTTTACATCGGCCTTGACACATGCAGCTGCATACTTTCCCCTCAATATTCATGCCGGCGATGATATCTATACAAATTCGCTTATTTACTTATATAACAGCCTTCTCTATTTTTCACCCAACGGCATCATTAATGGGAGCGTGGTCAGAGCGGGCTCTCACGCCACGGCATGAGACGCTGCAACTCACCGCCCCTGTTAAGGAAACTCTGAAGAAGACTTCCTGATTTGGCAAAATGCCCAGACTCTCCACCCGCCCGAGTTTCCGATGAAGCAGATGACCTTCGCCGACGCCGAGTACGCCGGTAAGCGCAAGCAGACCCGCAAGGAATTGTTCCTGATCGAGATGGATCGGGTTGTGCCATGGAAGGGTTTGATTGCCTTGATCGAGCCGTATTACCCCAAGGGCGAAGGCGGCCGACCCGCCTATCCGCTGATGGCGATGCTGCGCGTACATCTGATGCAAAACTGGTTCGGCTACAGCGATCCGGCGATGGAGGAAGCGCTGTACGAGACCACCATCCTGCGTCAGTTCGCCGGGTTGAGACTGGAGCGCATTCCGGACGAGACCACCATCCTCAATTTCCGCCGGCTGCTGGAGAAGCGTGAGTTGGCGGCCGGTATCCTTGGCGTGATCAATGGCTACCTGGGAGATCGCGGCCTGTCGCTGCGCCAAGGCACCATCGTCGATGCCACGCTGATCAATGCGCCGAGTTCGACCAAGAACAAGGACGGCAAACGCGACCCGGAGATGCACCAGACCAAGAAGGGTAACCAATATTACTTCGGCATGAAGGCCCACATCGGAGTGGATGATGAGTCGGGTCTGGTACACAGCGTAGTCGGTACGCCAGCCAACGTGGCGGATGTCACTCAGGTCGACAAGTTACTGCACGGCGACGAAAACGTCGTTTGCGCCGATGCCGGCTACACGGGCGTCGAAAAGCGCTCCGAACATGAAGGCCGGGCGGTGATCTGGCAGGTCGCGGCACGCCGCAGCACTTACAAGAAGCTTGGCAAGAGCAGCCCGCTCTACAAAGCCAAGCGCAAGGTCGAGAAGGCCAAGGCGCAGGTGCGGGCGAAGGTCGAGCACCCGTTTCGGGTGATCAAGCGCCAGTTTGGTTACACCAAAGTTCGCTTTCGAGGGCTGGTGAAGAACACGGCGCAGTTGGTGACGCTGTTCGCCCTGTCGAACCTGTGGATGGCGCGCCGACATTTACTGGCGAATACAGGAGAGGTGCGCCTGTAATGTGGGAAATGGCCGTCGCGAGGTGCTCGCGGCGGCTAAAAATCCAGAAAAAATGGATGATTCGATCGTTTTTTAGACGAATCGCCGCTTTTAAAATTGGCAGGGCTGAAGTCAGCCAGAAATACGTGACTACTTCAGACCATCCTTATAAGAAAGAGATAATAATTATGAATGAAAAAGAAACCAATAAAATACGCCGCATTGCTGTGGTCGGTGGCGGCATCGGTGGCTTGACCTTTGCGATTGCGATGCGCCACCACGGTATCGACGTTGATATATACGAGCAAGCGGAGGAGTTGCGTGAGGTGGGTGCCGCGGTCGCATTATCCGCCAATGCCACGCGTTTTTATTATAACCACTGGGGTTTGGGCGAGGAGTTTGACGAGGCTGCGTTTGAAATCTCTGCTTTGATCTACCGGGACGGAAAGACTGGCCGTGAAATCGGCAGGCACGCCGGCGGGCTGGCGTATCGAGACCTTTTCGGCGGCCCATATCTCGGCATCCACCGGGCCGAGTTGCAACGAATCCTCTCCACCAAGGTGGGTATGGAACGCATCCACCTGAATAAACGCCTAGTAAATATCGATGACACTGGCGAACAGGTAGTGTTACATTTTAAGGATGGCAGCAAAGCGGAAGCCGATATAGTCATCGGTGCTGACGGGATGCGTTCCACCGTACGGAATTTGATGCTCGGCTATGAAGATTACATATACGCGGGGTACACAGCATTTCGTGGGATTGTTCCAATCGATAAAATACCGAGCATGCCTGATCCGACCGCTATTCAATTCTGGATGGGTGAGTCCGGCCACTGTCTTCACTACCCGATCGGCGGAGACAGAAAAGGAGACATCAATTTCTTTCTCGTAGAGCGCACTCCGACGACTTGGCCACTAAAACAGTCGACTGCGCCTACAGACGACGGTGAACAGCTACGCCTCTTCAAGGACTGGCATCCTGCTCTCGTCGAGATGATCGCTTCGAACACCTTGAAGACAGTAAATCAGCGATGGGGAATGGTTTATCGTATGACCCTTGGCCGCTGGAGCAAAGGTCGGGTAACGCTGCTCGGTGATGCTGCACATTCCCTAGTACCGCACCATGGACAGGGTGCCAACCAGTCGATCGAGGATGCCGTGGTCCTTGCTGACTGCATTGCCGCTGCGGGTTCCGCGTCGATTGCAGAAACCTTTGAACGTTACGAGCGACTGCGTCGTGGCCGGGCGCGCAAAGTTGTGTATGCGTCCGTGACCACTGGCGATATGTTGCACTTGCCACCGGGTGAAGAGAGGGATCGGCGCGATGCACGTCTTGCATCTCATGATGCCATGGTGCATCACCTCGATTGGATCCACGGCTTCGATGCTAGCGATCTCAACGAGCCGGATGAACGCCAGGGCGGCACCTGGTTGTGATGCGGGCTTTCTACGTCACCTCGGAATGTAATTTACCGTAGAAGACCTGTGGTGCAATGCTACTCACCTAAGCGGAGCAGCATTGCGATTAACCGGGAAGCGAGTTGTGGAAATCTTTACCATCCTGGGTCTTGATGGCCTAAGCCTCTTGGGGCACCTCTAAAAACACTCATCCGGACTGAGCCAGGATTCGAAAGTGCAGCTCCTTGGCATCCGAACGCCGACTTGGGCGCTCGCAGAGCATCGTGAATGGCCGGTTGCATCACGCAACCGGTGCCCGGTTCAGGTCATTTCCAGCAGGCTCGACACTATGACGACGTTTATATGAGGTTCACTTGTGTTAGCCGTACCCGCTCATCCCTAGCTAATCTCCGCCTTGATGCTGGCAGATTCAGTCTGGCCTCGCGGTTCGACCTACCGAAATATCGGCGGTAACATTGTCCCAGAGCTTCAGACCCGGCTGTTACCGGCCACGCCTGTCTGGGTAGGGAACGAGTGGTGGAACAGTCGGTTCCGTCGGGCGTTAACCTGCGGAACAGAAACCCATGCGACTTTCGGGTCGCACTGCCGAAGTAATATTGGTTACCCTTCTTGGTCTGGTGCATCTCCGGGTCGCGTTTGCCGTCCTTGTTCTTGGTCGAACTCGGCACATTGATCAGCGTGGCATCGACGATGGTGCCTTGGCGCAGCGACAGGCCGCGATCTCCCAGGTAGCCATTGATCATGCCAAGGATACCGGCCGCCAACTCATGCTTCTCCAGCAGCCGGCGGAAATTGAGGATGGTGGTCTCGTCAGGAATGCGCTCCAAGCTCAACCCGGCGAACTGACGCAGGATGGTGGTCTCGTACAGCGCTTCTTCCATCGCCGGATCGCTGTAGCCGAACCAGTTTTGCATCAGATGTACGCGCAGCATCGCCATCAGCGGATAGGCGGGTCGGCCGCCTTCGCCCTTGGGGTAATGCGGCTCGATCAAGGCAATCAAACCCTTCCATGGCACAACCCGATCCATCTCGATCAGGAACAATTCCTTGCGGGTCTGCTTGCGCTTACCGGCGTACTCGGCGTCGGCGAAGGTGATCTGTTTCATCGGAAACTCGGGCGGGTGGAGAGTCTGGGCATTTTGCCAAATCAGGAAGTCTTCTTCAGAGTTTCCTTAATGAGCTTCCCCCGTTGCCAACCAATGTGCAAGCGGGCTGCGCAAGATCACTGCCGGTCGTATCGATTGCGGCACTCGGCTTGATCGAGCGTCTCTACGTGCTGTCACCGGACCGCCTATCGCGAAAGTACGCGCACCAGGTTCTTCTCATCGAGGAACTGTCGGCGTTCGGCGTCGAGGTCGTGATTCCTCAATCACGCCATCGGCGCGACCCCGGAAGAGGCGCTGTTGCTGCAGATGCAGGGCATGATCGCTGAATACGAGCGCGCCAAGATCATGGAGCGCAATCGTCGCGGCAAGCTTCATGGCGCGAAGCGCGGCAGTGTCAATGTGCTCTCGACGGCGCCCTATGGGTGATCTGGCAGGTCGCGGCACGCCGCAATACTTACAAAAAGCTTGGCAAGAGCAGCCCGCTCTACAAAGCCAAGCGCAAGGTCGAGAAGGCCAAGGCGCAGGTGCGGGCCAAGGTCGAGCACCCGTTTCGGGTGATCAAGCGCCAGTTTGGTTAGTAAGCGCTCCATAAACCCCATCTTCAAACGAACCGATAGCCAGACGATGCTGCGCTCCTGATTTCTTTTCAGGAGCAGCTGCCATGATGCGTCCCGACGCCAAGGTGCAGAAGGTCTATCTCTATCCCAAGCCTGTCGACTTTCGTAAATCCATCAACGGCCTGGCGGCACTCGTCGAGTTGGATATAAAGGTGGAAGTGTTCAACCCGGTACTGTTCGTGTTCCTCAATCGCAGCCGCAACCAGGTGAAGATCCTCTATTGGGAGCGTAATGGTTTCTGCCTGTGGCTCAAACGCCTAGAGGCCGAGCGCTTCAAGACCAAGCCCGATGCCGGCGATGAGCCCATCGAGCTGACGGTCGACGAATTGAACTGGCTGCTCGACGGCATCGACCTCTGGCGAAACCGCCCTCATCAAGTCCTGACGCCGCGTTACGTGGCCTGAGCCGGTATAATCCACGGCCATGATTGCCGTGCCCGATACCCTTCCTGACGATCCCGACGCGCTCAAACAGTTGCTGTCGCAAGTGTTGCTGGCACGTCAATCTGATCTGAACAAAATCAGTCAACTTCAGGAACAGGTCGCTCTGCTGCGCCACAAACTGTTCTCGCCGAAGTCAGAGCGCAGCCCCGAGGATGCGCGACTCGCCGCAGTTGGCCATGTTCAACGAGGCCGAAGAGCTGGTCGAAGAGGGTGCTTGCACTGACGAGCCAGGCGGTGATGGAGCTGAGGCAGAAGAGGTTATGGTGCCGCTCAAGCGCCGTGGCAAGCGCAAGCCGCTGCCGGCCAAGCTACCGCGTATTGACGTCATTCACGAACTGCCCGAGCACGCGCTGACCTGCGAGTGCGGCTGCCGCAAGCAGGCCATCGGCGAAGAAACCAGCGAGCAGCTGGAGATCATCCCGATGCAGGTGCGGGTGATCCGCCATATCCGCAAGACCTATGCCTGCAAGGCCTGCGAAGCGGCACCGGTCACCGCCGACAAGCCAGCCCAGCTGATCGAGAAAAGCCTGGCCAGCCCCAGCGTGCTGGCGATGCTGCTGGCCACCAAGTACGCCGACGGCATCCCGCTGTACCGCTTCGAGAGGATGCTCAGCCGGCACGGCATCGACATCTCTCGCCAGACCCTGGCGCGCTGGGTAATCCAGTGCGGCGAACAGCTGCAACCCGTGATCAACCTGATGCGCGACCGGCTGCTCGACTACCCGGTGCTGCACTGCGACGAAACCCGGCTGCAGGTACTGCATGAGCCGGGTCGTGACCCCACCACGCAATCCTGGATGTGGGTGCAAAGCGGTGGGCCACCCGACAAACCGGTGATCCTGTTCGACTACTCATCCAGCCGTGCGCAGGAAGTACCGCTGCGCCTGCTCGCAGGCTACCGCGGCTACCTGATGACTGACGACTATGCCGGCTACAACGCCGTGGCCGCACAAGAGGGCATCGAACGCCTGGCCTGCTGGGCGCATGCGCGACGCAAGTTCGTCGAAGCACAGAAGGTGCAGCCCAAGGGCAAGACCGGGCGCGCCGACATCGTGCTGAACCTGATCAATAAGCTTTACGGCATCGAGCGTGAGCTGAAAGAAGCCGACGACAGCGGGCGCCTCGCCGCCCGCCAGCAGCGCAGCCGACCGATCATCGACCAACTTAAGACCTGGCTGGACAAGACCCAACCACAGGTCGCCGGACAGACCGCCCTGGGCAAGGCGGTGAACTACCTGGCCAGCAACTGGAGCCGCTTGGTGCGCTACCTCGAAGGCGGCCACCTGCCAATCGACAACAACCGCGCCGAGAACGCCATCCGCCCGTTCGTCATCGGCCGCAAGAACTGGCTGTTCAGCGACACCCCGAAAGGCGCCAGGGCCAGCGCGCAGATCTACAGCCTGATCGAAACCGCCAAGGCCAACGGCCAGGAACCTTACGCCTGGCTGCGCCACATCCTCGAACGCCTGCCGACCGCCAGCAGCGTAGACGACTGCGAAGCACTGCTGCCATGGAACTGCTCGCCAGCAACTGCATCCTGACTTGCGAACCTTGTTAGCGGTAGGTGGGTTTATGGAGCGCTTACGTCGCGGCACGCCGCAGCACTTACAAGAAGCTTGGCAAGAGCAGCCCGCTCTACAAAGCCAAGCGCAAGGTCGAGAAGGCCAAGGCGCAGGTGCGGGCGAAGGTCGAGCACCCGTTTCGGGTGATCAAGCGCCAGTTTGGTTACACCAAAGTTCGCTTTCGAGGGCTGGTGAAGAACACGGCGCAGTTGGTGACGCTGTTCGCCCTGTCGAACCTGTGGATGGCGCGCCGACATTTACTGGCGAATACAGGAGAGGTGCGCCTGTAATGCGGGAAATGGCCGCCGCGAGGTGCTCGCGGCGGCTAAAAACCCAGAAAGAATGGATGATTCGATCGTTTTTTAGACGAATCGCCGCTTTTGAAATTGGCAGGGCTGAAGTCAGCCAGAAATACGTGACTACTTCAGACCGTCCTTAGCGGTAGGTGGGTTTATGGAGCGCTTACTTTGGTTACACCAAAGTTCGCTTTCGAGGGCTGGTGAAGAACACGGCGCAGTTGGTGACGCTGTTCGCCCTGTCGAACCTGTGGATGGCGCGCCGACATTTACTGGCGAATACAGGAGAGGTGCGCCTGTAATGCGGGAAATGGCCGCCGCGAGGTGCTCGCGGCGGCTAAAAATCCAGAAAGAATGGATGATTCGATCGTTTTTTAGACGAATCGCCGCTTTTAAAATTGGCAGGGCTGAAGTCAGCCAGAAATACGTGACTACTTCAGACCATCCTAGTCAACCAGATCGCTATTGCCCCCGAAGATCGAGCCAACAAAGACAGCGGCTAAAATTAATTAGTACGAACTTCAGATGCTCACGATAGCGATTTAATCAGAATGAATAATTATAGGCTAAGACGAAATTATCTTGCGACATGGACGATCTCACGGGCGACGAGGTGTTGTAAGCCGATCGATTGGTCATACTTTGCTCGAAGGCATGCGAATACGCAGCATCGAACCTACCCGATTTTGATACTTGGTAGCTGAATCCCAAGGAAGCGTGTTTCCGCAAAATACCCGGAACTAGCGCCAACAATCCCTCATCATTAAAGGGCTGCGTCGCCTGACGGTAACCTGCTCGCACTGTTAAATTCGGGGTAGCTGCATACGAAGCCCCAATCGCCACTATTGTTTGATCCTTGGCATTTTGAGGAAGTCTTAAGTCGACATCACCAACATCACTAGAAAACCCTACCTTTATATCCTTCCAGGCATCCTTCCAAAAAACGCGAGACACATCAACAGCAACGAGTAATTTGTCCGTAACTTGGTGGCTCAGACCCACGTCAAGTTTGGCAGGGGTATTAAAGTCTAAAACACGAACCTCGCCCTCGATAGGCACATTACCGATGAGGCCATCTACCGCGGTAACAGTCCCCTTCCCTTTCAAATCGTTCATATGGCTTTTGAGCATGTAGGAGATACCCAACTTGGTCGTTGGCGTAATCTTATATAGCAAACCTAACCTACCCGAGTATCCCCAACCATCGACACCACTCGCAAGTTCCTTGTTTTGGCTAACGCTCAAATGCACACCCCGCGGGTCGGGTAAAGTGCCGATCAAGCCCAACAGCGAACCGGACACACGCCCATCACCGGCGAGACTACCCAACTGGTTCGTTCCCAGCAAATAATCGAGATTCAAACCACTCCATTTTGCATCTAGCGATCCACCGATAACAAGACGATCGTTAATCTTAAAACTCACGGCAAAAGGTATGTCAAGTATAAACAAGCGACTGGCGTTCTCAAGGCCGGTATCAGCATCGGCGGCATAGCCCATTCCGCCAATATCGCCGCGGGACAAAAAACTGTCCTTCCCATACTCGACCCCTATCCCCGCTTGTGCGAATATGCCCGCGCCAAAGGTCCAGTTAGAAACTTTACGGATAAAAGCAAGCTGAGGGGCAACATAGGGGCCTCTATTATTAGAATGCCGACTTGATGACGCTTTCTCGCCTGTACCAAGATTAGTGGCGCTGATATCTGTGGTAATCAGATCTAGCCCTAGCAGTATTTCACCTGTCGCATCAGACAAGTCCATTGTCGCTGGGTTGACCATCATTGACGCGGGCCCGACATAATGAGCAACAGCCGTACCGCCCATGCTTCTGGAAACCGCGCCAAAGCCCTCCAAAAACACACCATCCGTCGCTACCGCATGGCTTGACGCAATACCCAAGATCGCAGCACTAATTGTTTTATTGAGTAAATTTGTTTTTTTAATCATATGTTCCACCGTTTATTAATTTTGTTTTTGGGATACAACATCACTAAAAGCAAACTGCCCGCAACCTTAGAAAAGCCCACACGAGCCGCGTAATTCTACCAGCACGTTTCAACCAATATGGAGCACCGGCTTGAGCGTGACCCCTTCTTCCGAGTCTTCGGCGGCTCGATTGATTTCCTCAAAAGGATAAAACTTAATTAGCTTGTCAAATAGAAACTTCCCCTGGCGATAAAGTTCCACCAACCTCGGAATAAAAATATCTGAAATCGACTGATCTTCGACGATTCCACGAAGCTTACGATTGAATAGCAGGAACTACACCAGGCCCTTCATGCCCTAAAACCATCGGGAGCGGAACCGGATAATGCTGATCGCGACAAATCAGATCCGTATGACACAACCCGGTCGCAACCAATATAACGAGAACTTGATCTTCTGCAGCTCATTAAGAGCTACATGCCCGAATAAGAATGGGCCGTTTTTTTACGGACTATTGCCGCTTTGATTTCCATCTCATTCTGTTACCGGTTTTACTCCGGTTTCCCCCGCGGCGGCTATTCCAGCACTACAGCCGCACCTCAGTGTGTTCTCGAGCATAAATAGACGGTCGTTGCCCCACCACATTTGATCGCCCAAAAACATCGTTGGTACACCGAATACTTTACGTTCGATGGCGGCCTGGGTATGCTCATCATACGCATTTGTTGCAGCGTCGCTGCTGAGAAACTCCTCGAAAGCAGCGCGATCCCACCCTAGAGTCCCGCACACTAGGGCAAGCAGGCTTTCCGAGTCCAGAGCTATACCTTCCCCCCAAACTGCATTGAATACTGTATTCACGTAAGCAGCAGTCTGCGTTTCGGCACCCGAGTAATAGAGCCCAGCATTCATCCGTTGGCTATTGTAATTGGCAGGAAATAAAAACGGTAATCCGTACAGCTCGGCCCAGCGTTTTAAATCCACCATCAAATAGGCAAGTTTGACTTTCAGATCGCGATTGGAGGGGCCTACGTTTCCGATGGCGATTTTGGCTCGCGCCAAATCAATCGAGTGATAGCGAAT
This sequence comes from Pseudomonas benzenivorans, assembly GCF_900100495.1. GTDB lineage: Bacteria > Pseudomonadota > Gammaproteobacteria > Pseudomonadales > Pseudomonadaceae > Aquipseudomonas > Aquipseudomonas benzenivorans. The sequence continues at coordinate 33,628 of NZ_FNCT01000005.1, read as the reverse complement.
GGAAAAGCTATAATCGTGGGCTAGCTTCGACAAGCGATGGTTAGCCAAGTAAGAAAAAGGGCTCAAAAAGTCGAAATAGAAATCAACAATCACAATCAAACACTCCAAAAAACTAAGCCAACCAACAGTGGGTTGCCTCATCAAGGATGGCACCCATCGTCGGCTTGATATGCTGGCTTCATTCGGTATTCCTAAAGCCTGACTTCACACCCGAGTCTGCGAGACTAGCAGTCTTAGCTAAATTTGCCGAACTGGCGACGCCTACTAGTAGCGCAAGAAATATGATTAATCTAATATATTTCAAATCGTTCAGCGTCTTTTCCAGCATTTCGCCAGACCAATCGAGTTGGACTACTTCAATTCCTTGCTGTATTTAGCATGCAGTGCGGCCCAAGCTTTGCCTGACTTAAGGGCGCCAGCAATATAGTCTTCTGGGACGATGTTATAGGGCGGACGGCATGGTCCAGCTGTGAGCCAGCCAGCTGCATCCATGCGTGCTTTTTCAAGTCCGATGTTGTATTTCGAGAACTCCGAAAAGTCGCCACGCGGAAACAATGTCGAATCGGCTGCGCGCATGTCATCGGAGATGGCTTTGGCCTTGATCCAGTCACCGCTGCTCTTGGCCTGATCCACTGCATCACGCAACATGATGGCGGTAGCCGGGCCGCACATGGAGCCGCTTGACCAGAACGCGGTCATGCGCTCAGGATTGATGCGTGCGGCCGCGTAATAGTCGTCCTCGTGTGGAAGGAAGCGGATGTTGGGTGCCAATTTCAGGTCCAAGTCAAGCATTCCGATGCCTAGATACTTGGCAGTTACTACCTGCGGAATTTTGGACATTTCTGCCCAGAAGGGGCGAGGGAAGTCGAACTTGAAGGCTTCAGGGTTAGCGTAAATCGCAATGGCAGCCTCCGGTACCGCCTCTGCAACATCACGATAGAACTGGACCGCTGTGGGCAGGTCCATCTTCACCCACATTGGGACACCGAGCATGGTACCGCTGGCGCCCATATCCATAAACTCACGAGTTTGGCGGATGACTTCGCGGGTATTCAAGGCCGTGGTGCCGCAGAAATAAGGCACGCGACCACGAATGGTTTCGACAACCGTCGAAACATAGTCACGTTTTTCCTCCCAGGTCAACGTAGCGCACTCGCCAAAAGTGCCCATACTTAAAATTCCGTTGACACCAGCCGCAATCAGTTCTTCAACTATGCGAGCAGTCTCGTTTAAGTCAACTGTGTTAGTGCTGCGCCAGTTAGAAGCATCCGGAGTAGCCGGCGTTGGCATAATAGCCCAGACACCATGGATATCCTCGGCAGTAAGACGCGCTGGTTTCATAGTTTTATTCGACATGGAGACACTCTTGGTTAGTTAAAAAAGCTGGAACTAGGTTAGTCAGAACCGTTGTCCAATCGCGACCGACTCCAAATTACGGATCTAGAGTTACCGTAGCTGTAGCCTCTTGGAGCCCAATCACCTTTATACGTTCGGTTTAAGGAACAGCTTCCGGATATCAATACTAACGAGCCAGTCGCTCGTTAAGTCAACATGAACTTTCAGTGCTGGGCCCCATGCATGATCTGCATCGAACGACTGAGGCTAGCATCCTCATTCGCCACGATCCTTGTATAATCTATTACAGCCCCGATGTGAGGGTGAACCGGAGCAAAATCGGGAAAATTAATACTGCAGGAGCATAAGTAATTTTCCCCAACGCATATCTGGAAGAGAGCCTGCGCCTGTAACTTTGGTTGTAGTTTTAACTCAATTTTACATCCATGCCGTAGCCAGTGGTCTCGATACCATGGCCAAAGATGTCTCCAACGTAGTACTCCGCTTCGTCTATGGCCTTGGCACCTCGCCAGCCGGGCTCAATGAGCCAACCCGAAGGCGTTGCACCATAGAACGTCAATGCCTTGTCGTTGGCATGAATGCCAAGTTGCAAGGCAATGTCAATGTCGTTCTTTACAAACTGTTGATGGGTGTATCCCAGATCCTCTATGTCGGTGTACTCAAGCATCACATGATTGAGCCTCTTTTCAGCGGGCATGGCACCAAACCCAATGGAGTGGTCCCGACCATTGCAATGCATGAACGTTAGTTCGCCAGTCATGCCGTTGGGCAGCGGGATCCGGTATTCGACGTCCCCACGCAATCCCAGAAGACTATAGAACTTGTGAGCAGCTTCGACATCGGTCTGGCGAACGATGCAATGACCCAGGCCTTGGTCACCAGTCACAAACTTGCCGTGCAGGGGGCGGCCGGGATGGAACGGGTTGCTCATGTCGATCCGCGGCCCCCAGAATATCTCGGTCGGGTTGCCGCCTGGATCTACTGTCTTCATCAGGCCCAACACCATTCGTTCCTGAGCCTCGGCTTTATCGCAGACGCGAACATCGTAACCGGCGTCAATGAGTTTTTGACCGAGAGCCTCGAACTCCGGTTTTCCGGACACACGCCAGCCCAGGTATTCCAGGTCGTCCTGGCCGTTATGATGGACCACGATTCGATGATGCCAGTAATCCATACGTAGATAGAAACGGTCCTTCTCACCTTCATCAAAAACTTGCAGGCCCAGCATATTCGTGGCGAATGATTTCCACGCATCAGGATCCTTGACCGAGATGCCCATGTATCCGAGTTCAATAACTGCAGTTTGCTTACTCATAGTTTGATTCCTTGGAGTTAGTGCTTATTAGAAGGGATACTGCTGCTCGAAAGGCTCGATGGTCAGCCACTTGAGCTCTGTGAACTCATCGATCACAGCACGGCCGTCGAAGCGCCCGTAGCCGGTTTTCTTAGTCCCTCCGTATGGAGCCTGCGCCTCGTTTTGGACAGTCGATCCGTTAATGTGCACTGAACCATATTCGATGGACATGCCCACGCGCAAAGCACGGTTGATGTCGCGGCCAAATACGCCCGACGACAGGCCATAGGCGCTGTCGTTGGCAATGCGAATGGCCTCTGCTTCGCCGTTGCAACGGATCACCACAGTGATGGGACCGAAGGTCTCCTCATCGTAGATCCGCATGTTGGATTTGACGTGATCCAGGATCGTGGCCGGCATGACCGCACCTTGGGCCATGCCGCCGCAGGCAACTGTGGCTCCTTTGTCGATCGCGTCCTTGAACAAACCATTGATCCGCTCGCCTGAATTTGGCGAGACCATTGGGCCGATGATGCAGTCGCCAGTTACGCATGGGTCGCCCGCGCTCAAACGCTTGGCCTTTTCGGCAAACTTGGCGACAAATTCGTCGGCGATCTTCTCATCAACCACCAAGCGCTCAGTGGACATGCAGATCTGACCTTGGAACAGGAAGCTACCGAACACCGCTGCCTTGACAGCTGCGTCGATGTCCGCGTCATCCAGAACAATAAGTGGGGACTTGCCACCGAGCTCCAGCAGGCAGCGCTTGAGGTGTTGCGCGGCCTTCTGCGCGATAATACTGCCCACGCGGGTGGAGCCCGTGAAGTTGATGCGTCGGATCTCCTTGGCTGAGATCAGTGCGTCGGCGATCTCGGGCGAACGGTCAGGCGAAGAGTTGAGATAGTTGAGCACGCCAGCAGGCAGCCCGGCTTCCTGCACGCACTGGGTGATCAGGGCATGCGTCGCGGGACTAAACTCAGAACCTTTGAATACCACCGCGTTGCCGCAGACCAGCGGATAAGCGATGGCTCGTGCCGCCAGCACTGCGGTGCCGTTCCACGGCACGATGCTCAGGATCGGACCGACCGGCTGACGTAGCGTCATTGAGAGCGTGTCAGACTTGTCTGTCGGAATAGTTTCCCCCTGAATTTGTGTAGCCAGCGATGCCGCTTCACGGAACACATTGGCTGACATCTGGACATTGAAGCCGGCCCAAAGAGCGGAGGCTCCCACCTCCTTGGCCATCACTTCGATAAACTCGGGTGTTTTACTTTCCATAACCTCAGCGACCCTCAGCAGAAGGCGGCGACGCTCCGAAGGTCCAACAGTCTTCCAGGTCTGGAAAGCCTCTTGGGCAGCTTGCGCGGCCTTTAACGCATCCATCACCGTGGAGTTTGCACACTCCGTCATCACCTCACCACTGACGGGGTGCTTTCGCTCGAAGGTCTGTTGGTCACTGGAATTGACCCAGACATTGTTGATAAACAATTTTGTATTCATGCGGTTTGACCAGAAATTTAGTTATTATTTCAAGATAGGCGACAAACCTACTTGCGACCGAGCGCCATCCCTCCATCTATATTAATGACAGTCCCGGTAATGAATTTCCCTTGATCTCGCGACGCCAACAACAAATAGGGTGCCACTACGTCTTCGGCCTTGGCTGCAAATCCAAGAGGCGTTAGACCCTTGATCATGTCCTCGATACCGGGCATGTTTTCCATGTGAGTTTTGTCGAAGCCGGCGCTTGCGGGACCGCTCAGAGACGTCACAGTGCCGCCCGGTGCTACGGCGTTGACGCGAATGTGGGGAGCCAATTCGTAAGCCAAAGCTTTCATCATGCCCAGGACCGCATGCTTGCTGGCGATGTAGCAAGAACCACCAGCACCGACCGCATGGGACGACACTGAAGCGGTCATCACCACTGATCCGCTAGTCTTTTTCAGTTCCTGCAGGGCGGCCCTGATACCGCTGAAATAGCTCTTGACATTGATGTTGAATATCTCATCAAAACTGCTCGATATTTTCTCCCAAGGCTCTTCGATGCCAAGCATGTAATCCCAAATACCGGCATTTGCAATGAAACAATCGAGATGGCCGAATCTATCGGTTGTTTGCTTTATCAGCTTCTCATTTGTTGCGTGGTCCCGGACATCGCCCACGACGATCTCGAGTGCGTCCTTGAACTCATTGCAAAGGCTCGCCTTTTGCTCCTCGTTTTGTACGAGAGCGGATACGCAATAACCGGCGGACTTAAAGGATCGAACCAGTGCGAGACCAATTCCTGAGCCAGCACCGGTTATCGAAACGACTTGTTGATTGCTCATACACACAAATTTCCTTTTGAACAATGGGACAGCTTGTAGCAGTCACCATTTGTAAAGGCGATTATTGGGTCACATAAAGATCATCACATTGTGCGTCTGGAATGTGCGCTCTGGATAATCAATCAATCGTTGGACCAACTTACGCGCTCCATCTTCGCCGCGCTTCCATTTATCCTCCCGAGTGGCATAGAAGACATCGACTTGATTGCCGCGTCGTGCTCGGTGAACAATTAGGTTGGAGCGAATGTGAAGCAAATCTTCATTTTCGTCCATTGCAGCCTGGATATTTGTGATGAAACGAGTAAAGCGCACCTTTGGACTATTGCCCCAGTTTTGCGGATCCAGTTGATGCGCTACGCGAACTTCCAGTTGTTCATAATTCTCGTTGAAAATGTTCATGGTTTCATTGAGCTGGTAACGGCGCTCGGAAGCTGAGCGCAGTTCGCGTGAGATAATCTGATATTTCACCTCTGAGTCCACGCAGTGCTCTAACCAGGCGCGGTAAGCCTGAATGTCTAAAAGATGCGCTTCCCGGGTTAGCAACGTGGTAGCTTCTTGTTGCAAAGCCTCGTCGCCGGAATTGAAGAAACGAAGAAACTCTTCGGCGTCGTGGGCGGAGACAAGCTTGTCTTCCTGAATATTAATCATCATGGTCCCTCTCGTCTGTTAGCGATCAGTAGTCTTTGCCAGTTCGGTATGCCAATTTTTAGAGACATCCTCGAATTCAGCCCAGCTAGAGCTGCTGATGTGCGCGCCGTAAGCCCGATAGAAGCCACGATAACTGGTCTCGCCAATCGCCGATTTGCCGACGATGCCAGGATAAACCTCGTCGCCGTATACGTCCCCGCCGAAACCCAGGTTGGAAACCAGATCGCCATCTCTGGACTGATATTTCTTGGCGTTTTGCGATTCCGTTTCCATATTGTCGTTGTCGTCGCTTTCCCAGAAGCCAGCAGGCCCAAACGTTCTCTGAACCGCGTCGACCAAGCGGCGCTTGAGATCCTCGGGCATGTCTTTTTCGACCATGGCGTAGGTCCATACCTCAGTGGTATTTGCGTCGATCGGGTGCCATACCTTGAAGACACCCGAGCAGGTCAGAAAACTGTTGTTCGGGAAAACGGTGCCGTTGAGGTGGCTACGATAGATTCGTGCGCGAACCTCGCCAATTTCTTTGTTCAGCCGTTCCTGCTTAGCACCGCCGAAGGCCATCAATTCCGGAACCAGGTCTGCGCTGTGCACGCCTGAATATCCGTCCCACAACACACCCATGCCGCTGCCGTATTTGGAGGTCATTTGCAGACCTGCACCTTCTGGGGGCAAAGCTGCGTTGCCAGCTAACGACGAGAAGACCGACTGCCCTGAGCGAAGCGAAGACGCATGCGTCCAACCCACGTGGTACGCATCCCCCGCAAAGTTTTCCGCGGGCGCTTTCCAGTTAGCCTTGATTATGACCTTTCCTGGAGGACCGATCAGTTCTAGCCCTCCGGAATGCTTAAACATAGGCTCCAGGTACCAGCCAGCGTCCCCCATGTAGTCTTTGAGAGAAGGGGCTTCCTCATCGAAGCAACCATAGATGAAGCCATGGAAGCTCTCTACACGAGCGACTTCTTTCAATCCCATACATTTCTTGTCGAGCGCCTCGCCATACAGTTCTTTTTCAAACGGGACGCTCTGCAGTTCACCGTTAGCGCCGAAGCCCCAGCCGTGATAGCTGCAAACGAAACCTTTAGCATTACCTGCTTCTGCGTGTACCAGCGTCTTGCCACGGTGACGACAAACGTTCAGGAAAGCACGAATCGAACCGTCGTTCTGCCTGGAGACGATAACCTCATCAACCCCCATTTTTGCCGTAACATAGTCGCCAGGGGACGGAATCAGGCTGTCATGAGTCAGGAAAAGCCAGTTCCGAGCAAAAATGGTTTCCAGTTCGCGCTGGAAAAGTTCTTCGTCGCCATGAATCAGGTGTTTTTGGGTCAGCCCAGATTCACTCACCAAGTTTTTATTTTTGTAATTCATATTTTCACCTCAAGAGATCGAATGGGGGGGATTACGCTCTAGGGTCCGGGGTGCCTCCTATTAAAATTCTCAGCTCAAATCAATCATCACACGCTGGCCCTCAATCTTCACCGGGTATGTTTTGATGTTCTGTGTCACAGGGGCGCACAAGGCCCTGCCTGTGCAAACATCAAATCTACCTTGATGCAAAGGACATTCAATTTCTCTGCCTTCTAGAAAGCCATCACTCATGCGGGCAGCACCATGTGTGCACAGGTTGTCGGTAGCGTAGATTTCGCCTTCCACTTCATACAGCGCTAGTTCCTTACCTTCGACTGTCACGCCGAGGACGTCACCTTCAGGGATTTCATAAAGAGCGACTGCGTCAATCCATTTTTCTGTCATAAAGCTATCTTCAAATGGGGTAATGATGGAGTTAGAGATCATCCAGCTGTCCTAAATATTCAGACGCGGCTGTTGTTAGTGATGCTCATTTAAGTGTCTTCCTGATGAATTCTCGATGTACAGAGGTGCAGGGTCGGGGCAATTCAGACCCCGCTGGGATAGAAGGCGTCGGCATAAATATGCTCGGGCGATATTCCAAGATCTTTGGCGACGGTGCATAGAGCGTCAACCATCGCTGGTGCGCCGCACAGGTAGGCTCTCCACCCAGCCAGCGAGGGAATGTCTTTTTCAATCAAATCGGTAATTAGGCCGGCCCGCTGGCCCTCATTAATCGGGCCCGTCGCGATCACTGTATGGACAGTCAGTTGAGGGTGGATAGCCGCGAGTTGGTTCAATCGGTCTGCGTCGTAAAGGTCTTGCTGACTGCGCACCCCGAAATAAAGGTGGATGGGGTTCGTCATTCCCGACTTCAGCGCGCCGCGAACAATCGACAGCACCGGTGCGAGTCCGGTCCCGCCGCCCACACACAGCATCGGCCCGGTGTGAGCCTGACGCAGATAGGCCGTACCAAGAGGCCCACTCAACTTAATGCTTGTACCTTCGCGGACGTGCTCGAAAATATACTCCGTGACACGCCCGCCCGGCACTTTGCGGATATGGAACTCCATTTCTTGGTCATCTGGCAGACCAGCCATTGAATATGGACGCACATGTTCGGGACTGAACTGTAGCATCGCGTACTGTCCGGGTGAGAACTCGAAGGGCTTGGCGAGGCGAATGCGGATGCGGCGAATATCGTGAGTGGGCGACTCGACGGCGACAACCATGCCTTTGATGATTCGCGCCGGGTGAGTGACTATGTCGTCTGAGTCTATGATCTCAATTGCGCAATTGCTGGTGAGCACTGACTGACAGGCGAGTACATAATGCTCTTCGATGCGATTTGAGTCACCGCTTTTCGCCGCCGAACTAATGACGCTGCCATCTATAACTCGGCAGCGGCAAGTACCGCATCGTCCAGACATACAGCTGTAGGAAATACCCACACGGTGCTCACGGAGCACTTCCAAAAGGTTGGCACCGGAATCAAAAGGCAAGCGGCGATTGTTCGGTAGTACGAGAAGTTCCATAGATCTAGCTTCTTTATTTATATGTTTTATGGTTCCATGATCATTGACTGTATTCTAATAGTCAATAAACCATAAATGAATATTAGTATCACTAATATGAATAATGTCCAGGCCATCCCTTACCGGCCCGTTGTTTGACTACACGACCCCGACCCGCAGCGGGGTCCATTCGCTTTCCTTCACCGCTGTGCTCACGGCCATGACGAGCTTGTCGAGATTGCTGGCAGTCACGCCCTCCAGTGCCGAGCGCCCCCGCAGCATCGAGCGCGGCTGCAGCAGTGCATGGTAGATCTGCCAAGGGTCCGCACCCCTGGTCAGCTTCAGGACAGACTGGATCAGCTCGTGCTTGAGCGGGTCGAGGTGCCAGTCCGGCACGCGCTGGCCGCGGTTGCCCACGTTCAAAGCCAGCAAGTTGCCCGCCTGGATCTCATAGCTGATCCACCTGCGGGATTTGCCCGCTATCTTGGCAAACGCAGCGACGGGAAGGTTGTGCGGCGCTTCGAAGACATCGAACAAATCCATTCTCTCGCGCTGAATGTCCGAAGGTACCAGCGGCGCGGCCGATCGCTGGGGCGGCACTGCCGGCAGCCGATGTGCGGCGGCAGAAACCAACGGCATGGCGTCACCCGGCTTCGTCACGAGCAGGCTTGGCGAAGCGGCAACCGGCGTAGAGGGCGCGCTTGCGGTTTGCTCAGTGGGGAATGCGGGCACGCCTTCCAGATGCACGGTGAGCGGCATGCTGGCCGCCTCGACCTGGTTCTGCTCGAAGAGGTCGAGGCGATCGGCCCAGTCCTGCATCATGCGTCGACGCTGCTCCACGTACGCGGCATGGTTGTAGGTCGCGCTGACCTTGTTGGGATCGACATGCGAAAGCTGTGCATCCACCCAGACTTTCGGGTAGCCGATCTCGTTGAGCGCAGTGGACATCGTGCCACGGATACCGTGTCCGGTCAGGCGTTCCTGATAGCCCATGCGTTTGAGCGCACCATTGAGCGTGTTCTCGCTGATGCGCTTCTTCAGGTCGCTGTCGTGCCGGAACAGGTAGCGCTGGGCCGGCTTGAACTCATCGAGCAGGTGCCGGACGATCTCCATGGCCTGAATCGACAGCGGCACGATGTAGGGCGGGATGTCCTTCGGCTGCTGCCGCTTCTTGCGCATATCCACCTGGAGTTGCTTCACGACGTCGGGCGGGATGATCCACAGCCCTCGGTCCAGATCGAATTGATCCGGCATCGCCTGCCGCAGCTCTCCGGTTCGCACGCCGGTCAGCAGCAATAGCCGCAGCCCGAGCTGGGTCTGCCGCCGGCCGCGATAGCTGCGCAGCCGCTGCAACAGCCTTGGCAGCTCGGCCATGCGCAGGAACGGGTTGTGGTTGACGGGTGGCAGCGGCAGCGCCACCACATCGAGATCGAAGGCGGGGTTCTGCTCCAGGCCCGGCACGATCACCAGCGCGTAGCGGAACAGTTGGTTGAACCACGTCCTGACTTTCTCGGCGACGGAGAGCGCCCTGCGCTTCTCGATCCTGGCGATCACCTCCAGGAGGTCGGGCCGCTTGATCTCATAGATCGACTGCTTGCCCAAGGTCGGCAGCACATCCTTGTCGAAGATGCGCGGAAGGATCGAGAGAGTCGTCTGCCGGCCTTCCTTGAGGCTGAGCCCGCGATGCTTGAGCCACTTGCGATACACCGCCTCGAAGGTGTTTTCGTCGGCGAGCCGGACAGCGGTGCGCTTCTGCTTGCGGTGATCGCGAGGATTGGTGCCTTTGGCCAGCAGGGCGCGCGCTTCATCGCGCAGGCTGCGGGCCTCGCGAAGCGTCACCTCCGGGTAGGTGCCGAGCGACATCCGCTTCTGCTTGCCCGCCCAGTAGTAGCGGAAGTGCCAAGTCCTGCCACCGGCAGCGGTGACGGCCAGGGAGAGGCCATCCAGGTCAGGGAGGGTGTATGCCTTGCCAGTCGCCTTGGCCTGTCGAACGGCCAGGTCTGAGAGTGCCATGCTCTTGCTCCGAACATGAGTCAGGAACCAGATGCTGGTCACGTCGACCTCGCCTCTCCATCAACAATCCGGAATCAGCCGCGCCCGCAAAAATGGACTTGTTTGTGGACTTAAAAGTCCCGGCTGTAGGCGGATCGCAGTGGACCACAGCAGAACGTCAAAGAGAGAAAAAGTCTTTGTGTGGCAACGACTTGCAGACTCTCTTGGACTTCTGCGGAAGTCCGCAGAATGATGCAGTGGAGCGGGCGAAGGGAATCGAACCCTCGTCATGAGCTTGGGAAGCTCAGGTAATGCCATTATACGACGCCCGCTTTTGCGGGAGCCTTTATACCGGAAGTCGCGGCTGAAATGAAGCCCACACCGAGCGCAATCTGCTGCGACTCGGTGTTTCGCTGTCGAGGGGCTGTGCTTCATACGGCCATCGCGTGCTGCAGTTCGGGGTGGTACGGACGGTAGACCCGTTCGCGCTGGGGCGAGCCTTGCAGGAAGCCCAGCAGCAGGTCACGGCTTTGCAGCCACGCCGCCTTGTGTTCCATGTCGAGGAAATGCCCGGCGTTGTCGATGGTGGCGAACTGGCAAGCGCTGAGGTGGTCGGCTAACACGCGCACGTCCTCGGGCGGGGTGTATTCGTCGTGTTCGCCATTGACGAACAGTACGGGGATCTTGATGCCGGCCAGGCATTTCATATCGCAGTGGTTTTCCATGTGCACCACCTGGTTGACGTGGGCGTACATCTGCCGGTACTCGTGCTCGTCCAGGCTGCTGATGTGGCGATGGTTGAAGCGCTTGAACAGCGACGGCAGGTATTTGCCGATGGTGTTGTTGACCAGGTGGCCGAGGCCCACGCCGTCCACGGCTTGCAGGTTTTCCAGGCCCTTCGCCAGGTAGTCGAGCATCGGCTGGTTGAGCAGCGGCGAGAACGAGGTGATCACTGCCTTCTCGATGCGTGCCGGGCGCTGCGACAGGGCCAGCATGGCGGCGACGCCACCCCAGGAGAACGACTGCAGGTAGTCGACTTTGAAGTGCTCGATCAGGTCCAGGAGGATGCTGGCCTCGTCTTCCTTGGTGATCGGACGGCTGTGCGTGTTGTGCGGCTTCGATTGGCCGGCGTAGGGCTGATCGTAGAGCACCACGTTGAACTGGGTATTCAGGTACTTGACCGTTTGCGCGAATGCCGCGGTGGTTGCCAGCGAGCCGTTGACCAGGATGATGGTCTTGCGGGCTGTGGGGCTTGCGTAGAACTCCGTGTGAACCTTGTAAGTCCCGTGAACATCGACGACAGCGATAGCTGGCTTCATGTTGTTTCCTCCTGGCGCAAGTTAGGCATGGCAAGCGGCAAGGCACAGCCGTTTAACCGGGCAATGTAGGACAGATAGGAAAGCGCCTGGACGTGACAAGCTGATGTCAGGCTGGGGGTCTTATAAGTATTTATTTTTCAATTGGTTAGGGCTGAAATAGAGCATCCGCACCAGCCGTTTCGAGGCGCTGGAGGAATGTCGTGTCACCAGGCAGGAACCCATTTTTGCGCAGAGCGCAAGCAACCAAAAGAACGCTTAGATGGCTCTCGTGACCAAGCGGTCACATCAAGACCTTATGGTTCGATTTAAGCAGCGCCCCCCAGCCCTGGCAAGCCTTTATTTGATTAGCGCACTACCGTTTATCGGGTAGTGAGCTAAGCATTGTGACTCGTGCCGATTTGGACGTCTGCCGATTCAGAAACTGGCGATCTCTTCGGCGGTCAGGGCGCGGTACTGACCGGGAGAGAGTAGATCATCGAGCTGGATTCTGCCCATGCTGATGCGGTGCAGACCGACAACTTTATTCTGGAAGTGGCCGAACATGCGCTTGACCTGGTGGTAGCGGCCCTCGTACAGGGTCAGGCGGGCGTGGCGCGGCGCGAGGATCTGCAGTTCGGCTGGGCGCGTCACCAGGTCCTCGAAGCGGAAGTACAGGCCTTCGGCGAAGGCCGCGACGCAGGCCGGGTCGATCGGATCCTCGGTGTCGACCAGGTAGACCTTGGGCTGCTTGCCCGTTGGGGCGGTCACCCGGCGCGACCACTGGCCATCGTTGGTGAGCAGCAGCAGGCCGCTGGTGTTGAGGTCGAGGCGCCCGGCCAGGTGCAGCTCGTGCTTGTCCGGCTCGTCGAGCAGGTCGAGCACGGTGCGGTGTTCCGGATGTTCGGTGGCGCTGACCACGCCGCGCGGCTTGTGCAGCATAAAGTAGCGCGCGGCCTTGCCGGTCTGTAGCAGCTCGTCGTCCAGTTCGACCCGGCTGAAGATGCGCACCTCGCGGCAGCCGTCGCGGCACGCCTGGCCATCCAGGCGCACCCGACCGGCGGCGAGCAGCTGGCGCGCATCCTGGCGGTTGAAGCGCGGCAGGTTGCTGAGGAAGCGGTCGAGGCGCATGGTCAGTCGGCGCTAGCGGCTGGCTCGTCCGCGGTGCCTGGCGGCAACCCCTGGGCGCAGCGCGGGCACAGGCAGGCGCGATTGCGCAGCGCCTCCGGCAGGCCCTCGAGCACGCGGCGTTCGATCGGCGCAGCGAAACACCAGCACTGTTGCACCGGCGTGGGCGAGTCGGCCTGCGCGCACTGGTTGCGCTGGCCGCACAGCGGGCAGGTGGCGGCATTCATGTTGCGGTGTCTTCGCAGAGGCGGTTGCGACCGGTCTGCTTGGCGCGGTACAGGGCACGGTCGGCGCGCGCGATCAACTGGTCGAGGGCATCGTCCGGGTGCAGTTCGGCCAGGCCGATGCTGGTGGTGATGCTCAGTTGCGTGCCGTTGTGGTCGAAGCGGTTCTGTTCGGTTTGCTGAAGGATCTTCTCGGCCAGCAGGCGCGCCTGCTCGGGTGGGGTGTCCTTGAGCAGCAGGATGAACTCCTCGCCACCCCAGCGGCAGATGATGTCGGACTGGCGCAGGTTGTCGCCGAGCTGGCGGGCGAAGCCGCGCAGCACCGTGTCGCCGGCCAGGTGGCCGTGGCTGTCGTTGAGCTGCTTGAAGTGGTCGAGATCGAGCAGCAGCGCGCACAGCGGGCTCTGGTTGCGCCGCGCCTCCTGGATCGCCTGGTTGGCCAGCAGGTCGAAGCCGCGGCGGTTGGGCAGTTCGGTGAGCGAGTCGGTGGTGGCCAGGGCGGCGATGCGCTTCTGGTAGCGGCGCAGGGAGGCGCTCACCAGGACGAGCACCAGGGCGGTCACCAGCAGGCAGATCAGCAGGTTCAGGTAGAGCGAGCGACGGATCCCGGCCACCGCGCCGTTCTCCTGCTTGTCGACGAACAGGTACCAGTCCAGCTCGGGGATGAAGCGCACGTTGAGGAAGTGCGCACGGCCGCGCTCGCGGTATTCGAAATGGCCGCTCTGCGGCTGCGGCAGTTTCGCCTCAAGATCCTCCAGGCCCGGCACGTCGCCGAGCGACTGGCCGACCCTGGCGCCCAGGGGGCCGCCCGTGGCGCCGGTGAGGGCGATGCGCCCGGCGCTGTCGACGAAGTACACGCTGCGCTGGTAGCGCGCCTGGTAGTCGTCGATCAACTGCACCACCGCATCGACGGTCAGGCCGACGCCGGTGGCGCCGATGAAGCGCTGCTGGTAGTCGAAGACCTTGTAGTTGATGAAGAAGGTCAGGCGATCCTGGTTGGCCATGTCGACATCGACATTGATCTCGTAGGGCGCCTGCATGTCGCGCACGCGGAAGTACCAGGTGTCGCGCGGCTCGCCCTGCTTGACCTGCTTGAGCACGCCCTTGGCCTGGTAGTAGGTGTGGGTCTTTTCCGAGACGAAGAAGCTGGTGACGGCGCCGTAATGTTCCTGCACCTCGCGCAGGTAGCGGGTCATCTGCTCGATGTCCTGCTCGCCGTTCATCACCCAGTCGCGGACGAAGGTGTCGCGGGCCATCATCGAGGAGATCAGCACGGGGCGCACCAGGTCCTTCTGGATCTCCGAGTAGACGTTGTCCGAGGTCAGCGGCAGTTCGGTGTTGACGATATTGCTGCGGATCGACTCGAGCGCGGCGTAGTAGCTGGCCAGCGAGGTGGCGAGAAAACCGCCGCCGAGCACGACCAGCAGGAGCAGGACCAGGGAGCGTTGGCCGGTTTTCGGGGTGGCGGACGGCATGAAGATTCTGCGCGAGGAGTAATGGCGCCATGCTAGCGCGCCGCCGGGACGGCGTCATCGGCCATTGGTAGCAGGCCTCCCTCATCCGGCGCTTCGCGCCACCTTCTCCCAGGGGGAGAAGGGCATAAGGATGGCGTCGCTGCGCGACTGTCACACTAACGGGTCTTACTCTGCAGATAGGCGCGCCAGCCGCCGAACTGGCTGATATCGGTCGCGCCTTCCAGCCCGTACGGTTCGCAGATGAAGCCGCTTTCCCAACGGCCGTCGGCCAGCTGCACCTTGCCCAGGCCCAGCGGCGCGGGGATGCCGGTGAGGAAGGAGCCCAACTCGGCGCTCGGCAGTTCCCAGAGTTCCACGGCGACGGCCACGCCGCCTTCGGCGACCCGCAGCATGCCGGGCCTGGCGGGCGGGCCGCCGGCCAGGGCGTAGAGGCGGTAGTCCGCCGAACTTGCGGTTGTTTCCAGCAGCCGCCCGCCGCGCTGCCTGAGTTGCCAGTTGAGCGCCAGGCCGTCCAGGTGCGCGCCGCAGACCACCAGGCGCGCCCGGTCGTTGCGCGCGACACCGGCCGGTGCGCCGAAGTCCGGCACGCGGCCTCCGGCCAGCGGCAGCTCGGTCTGGCGCTGCAGGGCATCGGCCAGGCTCAGCAGATACTGGTCGGTGCAGGCGCGGCCGAACAGGGTCACGCCCCAGGGCAGGCCGTTTTGCATAAAGCCGGCCGGTACGGCGATGGCGGCGTAGTCGAGCATGTTCATGAAGTTGGTGTAGTGGCCGAGGTCCGAGTTGCGTGCCACCGGTTCGGCCTGCAGTTCGGCCAGGGTCACCGGGCGCGGGTAGGCCGGGGTCAACACGCAATCGACCTCGGCCATGATCTCGTCGCAGATGGCCTTGAGTGCCTGCAAGCGGTACTGCGCGCGGAAGGCCTCGACCGCGGTGGTGCCCGGCGCTTTTTCCAGCACGGCCTTGATCACCGGCAGCACGGCGCCCGGCTGCGCCTCGATCAACGCGCCGGCGACGCTGTAGCGCTCGGCGACCCAGGGGCCCTCGTAGAGCAGGCGCGCGGCTTCGAGGAAGGGCGCGAAATCGATGGCCACCGGCTCGCCGCCGAGTGCTTTCAGCTGTTCGATGGTGCTGGCGAACAGCGCCGGGCTCTCGTTGCAGCCGAGGAACTCCAGCTGCTTGGGCACGCCGAAGCGCAAGCCCGGGCGCGGTGCGCCGAAGGCACTGCCATCGTTCCACAGCGGATTGGCGCGGCTGTACTCGTCGCGCGGATCGCGGCGGGCGGTCAGCGCCAGCAACTGGCTGGCCTCGCGGGCGCTGGCGGTGAAATAGGTGATGCAATCCAGGCTGCGGCAGGCCGGCACCACCCCGGCGGTGGAGAGCAGGCCCTTGGTGGCCTTCAGCCCGACCAGGTTGTTCAGCGCCGCCGGCACCCGGCCGCTGCCTGCGGTGTCGGTGCCGAGGGCGAAGCTGGCCACGCCGAGGGCCACGGCCAGGGCGGAGCCGGCGCTGGAGCCGCCGGCCGGGTAGTCCGGGTGCAGGCTGTTGCGGCAGGCGCCATAGGGCGAGCGGGTGCCGTTGAGGCCGGTGGCGAACTGGTCGAGGTTGGTCTTGCCCAGCGGCACGGCGCCGAGGGCGAGCAGCTGCTCGACCAGGGTCGCGCTGCGCTCGGGTACGTAGGCGAAGGCCGGGCAGGCGGCAGTGGTCGGCACGCCGGCCAGGTCGATGTTGTCCTTGATGGCGAAGGGCACGCCGTACAGCGGCAGCTCGGCCGGCGTCTTGCCGTCAAGGGCGACCAGATAAGGCTCCAGCTCCGCTTCGGTAAGCAGGTGGATGAACAGATTGAACTCGGGATTGAGCGCCGCGGCCTGGTCGCGCAGGGCGGCGAGCAGTTGGCGTGGGGTGATGCTGCCATCCAGATAGGCGGCTTTTAGCGCGTCGAGGCGCAGGTCGAATTGGTGTTGCATAGCAATTCCCTCGTAGGGTGCGCTGTGCGCACCGCGATGTTCGATGGTGCGCACAGCGCACCCTACGGTTTTCGCTTCAGACTTCTTCCAGGACCACCACGCACTGGCCGGCGCGCACCGGCGAGCCGGGCTGCACGCGCACCTCGCGCACCACGCCGTCGCGCGGTGCGGTCAGGGGGATTTCCATCTTCATCGACTCGAGGATTACCAGCACCTCGCCGGCTTTCACCGTGGCGCCGACTGCCACCTGCACCTGCCAGAGGTTGCCGGCGATATGGCTGTCGATGCCGTGCTGGCCATGGCCGAGCGGCCCGTCCTCGCCGAGGTCGGCGGCGACTTCCTCGCTGTCGTAATGCGCCTGGCCGGATGCGATCCAGCGCTGGCGCTCGCCATCGAAGGCGGCGCGCTGCTGCCGGCGGAAGGCGGCGATGCCCTCGGCTTCCTCATTGAGGAAGGCCTGGTAGTCGGCCAGGTGCAGCTCGCTGGGTTCGATGCGCAGCGGGTAGCGGCCGAGGGGGAAGTCGCGGCGGATGCGCTGCAGTTCCTCGGCCGACACCGGGTAGAAGCGGATCTGGTCGAAGAAGCGCAGCAGCCAGGGCTTGCCGGCGAAGGCTTCGACCTCGCGGTAGCGGTTCCACATCTGCAGGGTGCGACCGACGAACTGGTAGCCGCCGGGACCTTCCATGCCATACACGCACAGATAGGCGCCGCCGATGCCCACCGAGTTCTCCGCGGTCCAGGTGCGCGCGGGGTTGTACTTGGTGGTGACCAGGCGATGGCGCGGGTCCAGCGGCGTGGCCACCGGCGCGCCGAGGTAGACATCGCCCAGGCCCATCACCAAATAGCTGGCGTCGAACACCGTGCGGTACACCTCGTCGAGGTTTTCCAGATCATTTATCCGGCGGATAAATTCCAGGTTGCTCGGGCACCAGGGCGCGTCCTTGCGCACCGTGGTCATGTACTTGTCGATGGCCAACTGGCAGGCCGGGTCGTCCCAGGACAGCGGCAGATGGACGATGCGCGAGGGCACCCTGAGGTCGCGGGCGGCGCACACCGCGTCCCACTCGCCGGCGACTATGCCGAGCAGGTCATTGAGCGCCAGGGTCTCCGGCTGGTAGTGCAGCTGCAGCGAGCGGATGCCGGGGGTCAGGTCGATCACCCCATCCAGGTTCTTCGCCTCCAGCGCCTGCATCAGCGCATGGCCGCGAAAGCGCAGCACCAGGTCCAGTTCCGGCGCGCCGATCTCCAGCAGCAGGTGGGTGTCGCCGGACAGGCGCGCGACCAGGCGGGTGTCGGCCTCGCCGATATCCAGGACGATGGGGGAGGTGAAGACATATTCCTCGGCCTGCGCGTAAACGCCCCCTCTCCCTCCGGGAGAGGGCTGGGGTGAGGGGCTTTCTACGCAGGTTGAAACAGCCCTCACCCCCGGCCCCTCTCCCGGAGGGAGAGGGGAGACAAGCGCGCATTCTTCGCGTCGGGCTTTAGCCATCTCCCGCGCCGCGGCGATAGCCACCGGTACGAACCTGACCTTGTCCCCCGCCTTGAGCTGGCCGAGCTGCCACAGGTCCGCCTCGATCACCGTCACCGGGCAGACGAAGCCGCCCAGGCTCGGGCCGTCCGGGCCGAGGATCACCGGCATGTCGCCGGTAAAGTCCACGGCCCCAATCGCATAGGGGTTGTCGTGGATATTCGAGGGGTGCAGCCCGGCTTCTCCGCCGCTGTCGCGCACCCATTCCGGTTTGGGCCCGATCAGGCGCACGCCGGTGCGGCTGGAGTTGAAGTGCACCTCCCAGGCAGTGGCGAAGAAGGTGTCGATATAGGCCGGTGTGAAGTACTCGGGTGCGCCGTGCGGGCCATAGATCACCCGGATCTCGCGGATTGCCGGCAGCTCGCTGCAGAGTTCGGCGGGCAATTGTGCGTCGGCATGCGTATCGGCGAGCGGCAGCAGGTGCAGCACGTCGCCGGCGCGCAGGGCGCGGCCGCCGTGGCCGCCGAACTGGCCGAGGGTGAAGGTGCTCTTGCTGCCCAGATAATCCGGAACCTGGATGCCGCCGCGCAGGCACAGGTAGCTGCGTGCACCGGCCCCGCTGATGGTGCCGAGGCTGAGGCTGCTGCCGGCCTTGACCAGCAGCGCGCTGTTCAGCGGCTGCTCGATGCCATCGACGCTCAGCGGGATTGGCGCGCCGGTGACCACCACCACTGCGTCGGTGTTGAAGCGCAGGCTCGGGCCGCTCATGGTGATTTCCAGGGCGGCGGCGCCTTCTTCATTGCCGAGCAGGCGGTTGCCCAGGCGCAGCGCGCGGTCGTCCATCGGCCCCGACGGCGGCACGCCGACCGCCCAGTAGCCGAGGCGGCCGGGGAAGTCCTGCACCGTGGTCTGGGTACCGGCGCTGAGCACCTCGAAGGTAGCGGCTCGGTAACTCAGCCCCTCCAGGCAGCGGGTCCAGGGCGCGCCGCTGGCGAAGGGCGCATCGACCAGGATCTGCCGCAGGTAGTCGCGGTTGCTCTCCACCCCATAGAGGATGGTCTCGGCCAGCGCCCGGTCGAGCGCGGCGCTGGCAGCGTCGCGGCTCGGCGCCCAGGCGATGAGCTTGGCGATCATCGGGTCGAAGTACGGCGGGATCTCGCAACCGGCCTCGACCCAGGTGTCGATGCGCAGGTTCTGGCCGTCGGCGGGCGGGAGCTGCACGGCGGTGAGCAACCCGGGGCTGGGCTGGAAGTCGCGGCCCGGATCCTCGGCATACAACCGCGCCTGGATCGCATGGCCGCTGGGTTTCAGGTTCTTCGCCAGTTCAGCCAGTGGCGGCAGGTCGCCGGCCGCCAGTTCGATCATCCAGCGCACCAGGTCGACGCCCCACACCTGTTCGGTGACGCCGTGCTCGACCTGCAGGCGGGTGTTAACTTCGAGGAAGTAGAAGCGCGCGGCCTCGCTGTCGTAGACGAATTCGACGGTGCCGGCGCTGCGGTAGTTGACCGCCTTGGCCAGCTGGAGCGCCGCCGCGCAGAGCGCATCGCTCATGCCGGCCGGCAGGTTCGGCGCCGGGGTTTCCTCCAGCACCTTCTGGTTGCGCCGCTGCACCGAGCAGTCGCGCACGCCGAGGGCCAGTACCTCGCCCTGGCCGTCGCCGAATACCTGCACTTCCAGGTGGCGGGCGCGCTGGATGTACTTCTCGATAAATACGCCGGCGTCGCTGAAGTTGTTCTGCCCCAGGCGCCTGACCGTGTCGAAGGCTTCGCAGAGTTCCGCCGCGCTGTGGCACACGCGCATGCCGATGCCGCCGCCGCCGGCGGTGCTTTTCAGCATCACCGGGTAACCGACCCGCCCGGCGGCGACCAGTGCGGCGTCGAGGCTGTCCAGCAGCTCGCTGCCTTCCAGCATCGGCACGCCGTGCTGCCTGGCCAGGGCGCGGGCGCGGTGCTTGAGGCCGAACAGCCGTAGCTGCTCCGGCGTCGGGCCGACGAAGGCGATGCCGGCGGCCGCGCAGGCTTCGGCGAAGGCCGCGTTCTCGGAGAGGAAACCATAGCCGGGGTGGATGGCCTGGGCGCCGCTCTGCTTGGCGACGGCGAGGATCTTCTCCACCACCAGGTAGGTCTGCGCTGCCGGGCCTTCGCCGAGGCTATGGGCCTCGTCGGCCTGCTGGATATGCAGGCTGGCGGCGTCGGCTTCGGCGTACACCGCCACGCCCTGCACATCGAGCGCGCGCAGGGTACGCAGGATGCGGCAGGCGATGGCTCCGCGGTTGGCGATCAGCAGTTTGTCGAACATTCGAGGAGTCCTCGAAGATGGCGGGCCGTCCCGCCGGTAGTCGTCTGCACCCCGGTCGTCCGGGGTTGGAAATTCTGCTTTTGGTAGGAGCCAGCAAGCTGGCTCCTACAGCCGCGTAGGATGGGTTGAGCGAAGCGATACCCATCAATGCGTGTGGGGCCGGCGATGGGTAGCGCAGGCTCAACCCATCCTACGGTCGGTTGTTGTGCTCCAGGCACTGTCCGGCGCGGCTGTGGCACAGCCAGAACAGCCAGCGGCGTAGCCCGGATGCAATCCGGGGATTGGCGCCGCTGGGCTCCCGGATTGCATCCGGGCTACGGGAGCAAAGCCGCTTCAGTCCCATACCAGCACCTCGGCCGGGGTCGGGTTGTAGCCGTTGCACGGGTTGTTCAGTTGCGGGCAGTTGGAGATCAGCACTATCACGTCCCTGTGCGCGAGCAGCTCGACGTACTTGCCGGCGGCGGAGATGCCGTCCTCGAAGGTCAGGCCGCCCTCAGGCGTAACTGGAACGTTCATAAAGAAGTTGATATTGGCGCCGATGTCGCGCTTCTCCAGGCGGCCGTCGTGCAGGCTGGCGCGCAGGAAATTGTCGCGGCAGCTGTGCATGTAGCGCTTGTCCAGGGCGTATCTGACCGTGTTGCTTTCCTGGGCGCAGGCGCCGCCGAGAGTGTCGTGGCGGCCGCAGGTGTCGGCGACGATGCTCAGCAGCGGGTTGCCCAGGTTGGAATAGAGCACCGAGCCGGTGGTCAGGTAGACGCGGTTCTGCTTGCGCAGGGTGCGCTGCACGTCGTAGCGCTCGCGCGGGTTGCGTGCGCTGTAGAACAGGGTGTCGACCGCCTGGTTGCCTTCCAGGTCGAGCAGGCGCAGGGTCTGCCCGGCCTTCACCTCGCAGAGGAACGGCTCGCCGGCGGCGATGGTGGCGCGGTACACGGCGGCTTCGGGATGCTTGTCGCTATGAACGAGAGTCATGTTGGCTGCCCCTAGATATACAGACGTTCGGTGTTGTGGAAGCCGCGGCCGTTTTCCGGACGCGAGGTGCGACAGAGCACGCTGATGCCGTCGCTGTCGACCCGGTGCCAGGACAGCCGCACCGGCTTGGGCGCATAGGCGGGGTTGGGGTCCAGCGGGTGCTGCAGGGCGCTGAGCAGCACCAGGCAGTCCATCGGCGCATACAGCTCGACATAGTCGCCGGCCTGGGAGTTGCCGGGCTGGAAGTGGAAGGCGCCGCCTTCGTCCACCGTGACCTTGCTGAACAGGTTCAGGCACATCAGCAGGTCGGCCAGGCCGAGGTTCCACTTGCCCAGCTCCACCAGCAGGTTGTCCACGCCGTTGCGGAAGAAGCCGTTGCGCAGCTCCTGGTAGCGGCCGACGCCGTACTTCTCGGCCACCTCTTCGGCGTTGAGCACGCCGCCGAAGCTGTCGTGCCAGCCGCAGGTGTCGGCGGTGATCGCCGCCAGCACCCGGCCCATGTCCGAGTACAGGCAGTGGCCGGCGGTCAGTTTGGCGGTGTGCTGGCACTTGAGGGTGTCCGGCAGGTTCAGCCGCTCGCTTTTTTCCACGGCATTGAGCAGCAACAGGCTGAGGTTGGCGCCGCCTTCCAGGTCGGTCAGGCGCAGCAATTGGCCGCGCTTGAGGACGAAGGAGCTGTGGCCGCCGCCGGGGACGGTTTCAGCAAAGAGGGTCGGGCGCAGGGTTAACGCGGCAGTCATGGGATGCTCCTTACAGGGCCGGTTGCGGGGTGCCGGTGACGTGCGCCGGCAGCGCCTGGACCGCGGCGCGGGCGGCGCGGCGGTCGCTGTTCAGGGGGATGTCGTAGGTGATGCGCGCGCCGAAGACGTTCGGTGCGTGCGGGTCGATGCGGGTCTTGTCGAACACCAGCAGGCGGGTGCCGAGGCTGAAGCCCTCACTCAGATCGTGAGTGACCATAAATACGGTCAGCCGGGTCTCGCGCCACAGCTCCAGCAGCAGCGCGTGCATGTCCTTGCGGATGCCCGGGTCGAGGGCGCCGAACGGCTCGTCGAGCAGCAGCACGCGCGGCCTCATGATCAGCGCCTGGGCGATGGCCAGGCGTTGCTGCATACCGCCGGACAGCGCGCTCGGGTACTTGTCCAGGGCGTGACCCAGGCCGACCTTGGCCAGCATCTGCGCCGCCTGCTCGCGCGCCTCGCGCTTGGCGGCGCCGAACAGCCGGCCGAGCAGCGGCGCGCGCGGCAGCTCCAGGCCGAGGGCGACGTTGTCCAGCACCGACAAGTGCGGGAACACCGAGTAGCGCTGGAACACCACCCCGCGGCTGGCATCCGGCTCGGCCGCCAGCGGTTCGCCGGCCAGCAATATCGCGCCACGGCTGGCACGCTCCTGGCCGAGCAGCAGGCGCAGGAAGGTCGACTTGCCGCAGCCGGAGGCGCCGACCAGGGTGCAGAATTCGCCTTCGGCGATCGCCAGGTTGAGTCTTTCCAGCACGACCTGATCGCCGTACTCCTGCCAGACGTTTTTCACTTCGATGAAGGCGCTCACGCTTTCGCTCCTTCGTACCAGGGGAAGGCTCGGTGGGCGAGCTGGCGCAGGCCCAGGTCCATCAGCCAGGCGAGTAGGGTGATCCACGCCACGTAGGGCAGGATCACGTCCATCGCCATATAGCGGCGCACCAGGAAGATCCGGTAACCCAGGCCGTCGGTACTGGCGATGGCCTCGGCGGCGATGAGGAACAACCAGGCCGAGCCGAGCACCAGGCGCAGGGCGATCAGCAGGCGCGGCAGCAGGTGCGGCAGCACCACCCGCAGGATCAGGGTCCAGGTGTTGGCGCCGAGGGTCTGCGCCTTGATCAGCAGCTCCGGCGGGATCTCGCGGGCGCGCTGCTCCAGGTCGCGGGCCAGCACCGGGGTGATGCCGATGACGATCAGCATCACCTTGGCCAGCTCGCCGAGGCCGAAGACGATGAACAGGATCGGCAGGATCGCCAGCGGCGGCACCATCGACAGCACGGTGAGCAGCGGCGACAACGGCGCACCCAGCAGCGGCAGGCTGCCGGCGGCGATGCCCAGGCCCAGGCCGGCCAGCGCGGCGATGCCGAGGCCCAGGCCCAGGCGCTTGAGGCTGGAGGCGCTGTCCTGCCAGAACAGGTACTTGCCGCTGCGCTTGTCCTCGCTGAAGGCCAGCCGGTCCACGGCCGCGACCATCTGCGTGGCGCTGGGCAGCAGCTTGTCGTTGGGGTTGTCCGCCAGGCGCTGCGCCGAGCCGATGAAGTAGGCGAACAGCAGCAGGGCGAAGGGCAACAGGATCAGCAGCAGGCGACCGCCGCGATCCGGGTGTCGGTTGATCAGGCGCATTGGGCTATCTCATGGGGAGCGAGAGCTGCTGGTTGCGTAGGGTGCGCTGCGCGCACCATCGGCACGCGCGAGGCTGGTTGGTGCGCGTAGCGCACCCTACGGCGTCAGAGTTTGCCGTCGGCCGCCATCTGCATATAGCTCGGGTCGAAGCGCAGCTTGAGGTTGCCCTGGTCGCCGGTGACCACCTCTCTGGCGAAGCTCATGCCGATCGCCTCGCTGCTCTGTGCGCCTTCGCCGAGCAGGCCGTGGCTGAAGGAGAAGCTCGCCACCTTGCTCATGGTCGCCGGCAGTTTCGGGCTGTTGGCAAAGGCCACCGCGTCCTTGGCGCTGTAGAACATCTTGGTCGCCGCCAGCTGCGCCTCGTAGCCGGCCAGGTCGGTGCCGGAGGCCTTGGCCATGTGCTCGCGGGCGGCCTTGCCTGCCGCCGAGTCGGCGCTCATGGTCGCCATGATCTCGTACCAGGCGCCGGTCAGGGCCTTGCCCAGGGCCGGGTTGTCCGCGAGGGTGGCGCTGTTGACCACCATCAGGTCGATGATCTCGCCGGGGATCTGGCTGGAATCGAACACCTTGGTCACCCCCGGGGTGGCGGCGACTTCGGCGAGCAGCGGGTTCCAGGTGGTCACGGCCTTGACTTCGTCGGTGGCGAAGGCGGCGACCAGGTCGGCATCCGAGGTATTCACCACCGTCAGGTCCTTCTCGCTCAGGCCGGCCTTTTCCAGGCCGCGGGCCAGCAGGTAGTGCGAAACCGACAGCTCGACCAGGTTGACCGGCTGGCCCTTGAGGTCGCCGAGGGTCTGCTTCTCGCCCTTGATGACGATGCCGTCGTTGCCGTTGGAGAAGTCGCCGATGATCAGCGCGGTGGAGTCGACGCCGCCGGCGGCCGGGATGGTCAGGGCGTCCATGTTGGTCATGGTGCAGCCGTCGAACTGGCCGGCGCTGTACTGGTTGATCGACTCGACATAGTCGTTGAGCTGCACCACATCGATGTCGATGGCGTACTTCTTCGCCCACTTGTCGACGATGCCTTGGGCGGCACCGTATTCCCAGGGCATCCAGCCGGCGTAGATGGTCCAGCAGACGCTGAAGCTGTCTTTCTGGGCGGCATTGGCGTTGCAGCCGATGACGGCGGCGAGGCCGGCAGCGAGTACGGAGAACAGACGGGGCGTACGCATGAGGAACCTCCAGTTCGAGTAGGGGCGGGCAGGAGTGCGCGGCGGTTTCCCCACGAATGGGGCGCGTTCTCCCGGGCTTTTATCCCGCCGTGTAACCTCGAAGGAGGTCGCCAACTCTCGGACCAGCCACCCGTCGATCCTGCGATCGGCGAGCCGGAACCCTAGTCGGCTATTGCAAATTGTGGTGCCGCGATCCCGGTCGCCCAGGGAGCTCCTGCACGCATTCCGTAAAGCGAGGAGCGTGCCAAGGCGGGAAAACCGCTGGCGCCCGGGCTTTTGCGCCGCCTCACCGGCTCGGACGCGGCGCTTCTTTGCCTTGTTTTGGGGCGCCGCCGGGCGTTTCTGCTCGTTGCTGGGGCGTTTGTTCGGTTGAACGTGAGCGAACCCTCCTTGTCCAACCTGTCATCAGGCACGGTTCGACGCTGCGGCCTGAAACCCAGAGGAAATCCAAGGAGTATTCCAAATGCGTGGTTTAACGGTAGTGGTTCTAGTGCTGCTGCTTGGCGGTTGCAGCATCAGTACTCCGGGAGTACATGCCCGGATTGGTGAGCCGGCGCATATCTATATCGACGGTCATGACGGCTATAGGGGACATGGCGGTGGATTCTGCCCGCCGGGACAACGCATGAAAGGTAACTGCTGATGAAGGCGTGGTGCGGTTTGATCCTGGCAGGCTTGCTGATGACGACGTTGCCGGCGTGCAGCGTCTGGTTTCCGGGCATCGGCATCGATATCGGCGATGGCGGCGGCCCACCGCATTGTCCGCCGGGGCAGGCGAAAAAGGGCCGTTGCTGAGGTGGCACTTTCCATATCGGGCAATTGTCCAACCCCATAGAAGCATCCGTGAAGGCCAGCATTCGCTGGCCTTCGTCATCCTGCGGTTGCGGAGGTCATTATGTCCTGCAAATCCATGCTTATTGCGTTGTTGGGTCTGTCCTTGACCGGCTGTGCCGTTTACGGCGACGGCTATGGCTATTATGGCCACGACCGCTATTACTCGACCGACTACCATCACGTCGAGCGTTATCCGGTGTATGTCGCGCCGCGGGTTTACTACCACGATGGCCATCGCTACTACGATGGCAGGCGCTATTACGACGGCAAGCGCTACTACGATGGCAGGCGCGACTACGACGGCAAGCGCCACTACGATGGCCGGCGCGACCACGATGGCCAGGGTGGCTACGATGGTCGGCACGACCAGCGTCGCTATCTGCCGGCCCCCCGGGCACACGATTACCAGCCTGAACGGCGCCACCAGCAGCGCTTCGATCAAGGTCGGCAGGACCCTCGTGCCGGCCAGCCACGGCAGGGTTGGCAAGGGCGCAACGATCAGGCGCAACAGCCTCGACGTCACTCCGAGGGCGCCCGGAGCGATGATCGGCGTTCTGCCCAGCAGCAGGGTCGCCAGGACTATCGTGCCGGGAAACCGCAGCAGTCCCAGCGCCAGTCGCAGGGTTCGCGCGACAATGAGCGGCGCGATTGGCAGCATCGCGTCAACTAATGCCAGTAGCTACAGCTGACCACCCCTGGTTCATTCCTCGGGTGGCCTGCTGGCCCGGGCAGTTTCCGCCCATATAGCCTTCGCCAACGCTTGCCGGCCCGTTCGGGGTGTAGTGGCAATTGGCAATTGTGTTTTTCCCTTGTGCCACGCAACATGGCCGCCGAAGGGACGTAGGGAATCCTCAGTTTGCAGATAGGCCGTCGTGAAGTTCTGCCTGCGTGCCGCTGGCCATGGCTGTTTGCCTGGCTGCTGGCGACGCTGCTGGGCACCTGCGCGTTGTCGGCCGAATGGGATTTCACCCGCATCGGCAAGCGCGCCGAGCAGCTGTACGGGCCTTCGCGCGAGGGACGCGAGCGGCTCAACGACTGGCAGCGGTTACTGCAGGAACAAGCCGGGGCCGGCGAAATCGAGCGGCTCCAGGCGGTCAACCGTTTCTTCAATTTGCGTCTGCGCTTTCGCGACGACATCGAGCTGTGGCGGGTCAACGACTATTGGGCGACTCCGGTCGAAGCGCTGCATCGTGGTGCCGGCGACTGCGAGGACTTTGCCATCGCCAAGTACTTCAGCCTGCGCCAACTCGGCGTGCCGAGCGAGAAGCTGCGGATCACCTACGTCAAGGCCGTGCGCCTGAACCAGGCGCACATGGTGCTCACCTACTACGCGCGGCCGACGGCCACGCCGCTGGTGCTGGACAACCTGATCGACGCCATCGAGCCGGCCGACCGCCGCGCCGATCTGCTGCCGGTCTACGCCTTCAATGCCGAGGGGCTGTGGCTGCCCGGCAGTAGCGGCGGCAAGCAAGTCGGCGACAGCAAGCGCTTGTCGCGTTGGCAGGATCTGTTGAAGAAGATGCGGGCCGAGGGATTTCCCTGAAACGGGCCGGAAGGAGTCGTTCATGTCACTGTTCAAGCAGCTGTTCATCGCCATCTGCATGCTGATGCTGGTGAGTTTCACCGGCAGCTTTCTGGTCAGCGTGGAGAGTTCGCGCGGGCAGCAGGTCAACCAGTTGCGTGCCCATGCCCAGGATGCGGCGACCGCCCTGGGCTTGTCGCTGAGCCCGCATGTCAAGGATGTGGCGATGGTCGAGCTGATGGTCAGCTCGATCTTCGACAGCGGCTACTTCGAGAGCATCCGGGTGCTCGACGCCGCCAGTGGCGCGGTGCTGGTCGAACGCAGTGGCGTGCCGGTCACGGCCGAGGCGCCGCAGTGGTTCGCCGCCCTGGTCGACCTGGCCCCGGCCAGCGGCGATGCCATCGTCAGCGACGGCTGGCGCCAGGCGGCGCGGGTCGAGGTGGTCAGCCATCCGCTGTTCGCGGTCGGCAAGCTATGGCAAAGCGCGCTCGGGATCCTGCTGTGGCTGGCGCTCAGTGGCGTGCTCTGCATCGGTCTGGGCGTGCTGCTGCTCAAGCGCCAGTTGCGCCCGCTGGACTACATGGTCGAGCAGTCCAACGCCATCGCCCGGCGCGAGTTCCTCAGCCTGCCGGAGCTGCCCAAGACCCCCGAGTTCCGTCGGGTGGTCAATGCCATGAACCAGATGGTGGAAAAGCTCAAGGCGTTGTTCGCCGAGGAGGCCGCGCGCAGCGAGAAACTGCGCGCCGAGGCCTACCAGGACAGCCTCACCGGCCTGGCCAACCGGCGTTATTTCGATCTGCAGCTGCATGCCCGGCTGAGCGTCGAAGAGCAGGCCTGCAGCGGTTACCTGCTGTTGCTGCGGGTCAACGACCTGGCCGGACTCAACCAGCGCCTGGGCGGCCAGCACACCGATCGGTTGCTGATCGCCGTGGCCGAACAGTTGCAGCAACTCGGCCAGGGCCGCCATCTCTCGGCACGCAACCGCGGCGGCGAGTTCGCCATCCTCGCCGCCGGCCTGCAGCGCAGCGAGGCCGAGCAATTGGCCACGGCGTTGGACCACGCACTGGCCAGTCTGCAGCGGACCGGGGCGAGCGATTGCCTGCCGGTCGCGCATATCGGCTTGACCGCCTTCGCCCCGGGAGACGAACCGGCCGATCTCTACCGGGCGCTGGACGCCGCCCTGGCCCAGGCCAGCAGCCAGGCCCAACAGAACTGGGCGTGCACTGAGCACGACCGGCAACAGCAGGCCGCCGACGAACAGCAGAGCTGGTACCGCCTGCTCGACCGGGCGCTCAGTCAGGGTCGCTTCCAGTTGTTCTTCCAGCCGGTGGTCGATGCCACAGACGTCACTCGCGTGCTGCACCACAAGGTGCTCGCCCGCCTGCTCGATGAGCACGGCCAACTGGTCCCGGCCGGTCGCTTCCTGCCCTGGCTGGAGCGCTTCGGCTGGAGCGCGCGGCTGGATCTGGCGATGCTCGACTGGCTGCTGGCGCACATGCAAACGCATGCCGAACCCATGGCGCTGAGCCTGTCCGGTTCGACCCTGCGCGATCCGCAGGCGCTGGCCACGCTCTACGAGCGCCTGCGCCAGCATGCGCAGTTGGGCGCGCGGCTGACCCTGGAGCTGGACGAGGACCAGCTACCCGAAGCGGCTGCCCTCGAAGCCCTGACCCAGCGCCTGCACGGCCTCGGTTTCGGCCTGGGGTTGCAGCACTTCGGCGGGCGTTTCAGCATGATCGGCAACCTGGCCAAGCTCGGCCTCGGTTACCTCAAGGTGGACGGCAGCTACATCCGCGCCATCGACCAGGAGAACGACAAGCGCCTGTTCATCGAGGCCATGCAGCGGGCGGCCAACAGCATCGACCTGCCCTTGATCGCCGAGCGGGTCGAGACCGAGGGCGAGTGGTGGGTGCTGCGCGAGATGGGCATCAGCGCCGTGCAGGGTCGGCTGTTCGGTGAGCCGGCGCCCTGGCAATAGAAAGGCTCTGTCCCAGTTATGTGTTGCATGCGTCGGTGCTTTCTGGCGGGAGCGGGCTTGTCTGCTAATTCAGGCGGTAGCCAGGTTTCGTGACCAGGGCGGATCGTCCACCCACAACCCATGTGGCGTGACGAGTACCCGGTTCGGGTAGGGTGCGCCGTGCGCACTGCTGGCAGAGGGCTATTGGTGCGCACGGCCTGGGCGGCCCCGCGCACCCTACTGGTTCATGGCATCGGCGCAGCGCCGTGACCCGGATTTCATCCGGGCTACGGGACTCAGATCAGCCCGGACTCGTCGTCGTTGATCAGCCGTTGCAGCCCACCCAGGGCATCGCGGGCCTTGCTGCGGCCGACCAGTTTGGTCTGCGCGGCTTCGGGCAGGTCGGTGATACGCACCACGCCCTTGCGAATCAGTACGGTGATCAGGTCTTCCAGTACCCGGATCATGTCCAGGTCGCTCTGTTTCAACTGCAGCAGGCTGCTTTCCACGCTCTGGTTGGCATACCAGGCCTGCGCCTCCTGGCTGTCGGCGCTGAGCTCGCCATCCATTTCCTCGAACGGCGCCGCCTCGACTCGCAGCAGATTGCCCCAGGTATCACGCTTCACATACAACATCGACCACTCCTTAGCGTAAACGCCCACCTTGAACGAAAACCCCGCTAGCGGATGGTAGCGGGGTTTTGGCCATCAGGTGTGGTCGACCTTGACGATCGGATCGGCACCGGCGATCAGCGAGCTGACGATCTGCGAGGAGGTCGAGCCGTAGCTGGACAGGTCAACCGGCGCGCCGCCGTTTTCCAGTGTGACGGTGACGTCGGCCGAGCCCCCGGCGTTCAGCTGGCCGGTGCTGCTGACCTGCAGAACGGTCTCGGTTGCCGTGGTGACGACCTGCAGATAGTCGTCGATGTTGGCGTCATTCTCGCCCTGCAGCAGGTCGCTCAGGTCGATGCGGTCGCCTTGGCCGAGGTTCAGGTCCTTGATCACGTCGTTGCCGGTGTCGCCCGTCGCCCATACGAAGGTGTCTGCACCCGTGCCGCCGAAGAGGATATCGTCCCCGGCGTCGCCGATCAGGATGTCGTTGCCGACTCCACCGTCCAGGGTGTCGTTACCCGCACCGCCATTGAGGCTGTCGCTTCCAGCGCCGCCGCTGAGGTAGTCGTTGCCGGACCCGCCGGTGAAAGTCGAGTCGGCAGACCCGCCGATAATCGTCTTGGCAGTGCTCGAGCCGCCGTCGCTGACTTCAAGAGTCAGGGTCGGGGCGAAACCGCTGGGCAGCTCCGAGTCGGTGACCAGATAGAGCTTGTCGGTGCCCGAGGTGGTTGTCGGAGTGCTCAGCAGGGAGGAGTAAGCACTCAGGTCATACTCACCCTGCGCGTTGGGCGCGATTTCGTCGTAGGTACCATCGGCATGAACCACGCTGATGGTCGAACCTGCGGGAAGCTCGCTGAGCGTCAGGCCGGTGAAGGTCTCCGCCGTGCCCACGGTATCCTGCACCACCGCATAGATGTCCACCGGGTAGCTGTAGCTGGTCAGCCCAGTGGGACTGGCGTCTACCGCGATGTATTCGATCTGGAAGCCGTTGTTGGTTTGGCTGCTGGAGAAGGTGTTACCGGTGTCCTGGGCGATCGACAGGTTCTGCATATCGGAGCTGATGGAGTAGCTGACGTTCGCCGAGGTATTGCCGCCCTGGTTGAACAGGTCGCCGTCGATGATCGACACCACAGTCGCCTGGGTGATGGTCCCGGTCACGCCGCTGTAGGCAACCGACCAGGTGCCCCCCGAACTTACCGTGGCGGCCAGGGTAACGGTACTCGTGGTGCCACCGTTAACAACCTCCAGTACCAGGTCGACCTTGAGATTGGACGAGGAGACGCTGATCCCCGACGACGAGGCGATGGTTCCGGAAAGGCTGCCGCTGGTAAGGTCGCCCACTTCCAGGCCGCTGCGGATCAGCACGGTGTCGTCGCCTGCGTTCTTCACCTTCAGTGCCAGGTATTGCATGCCGGAGGGGAAGGTCAGCTCGATGTTTTCCGAGCCTTCGATCCGCCCGTCGCCGTTGACCCCTGGGGTCCGCACCGCCAGCAGGCTGCCCGTCGACCAGCTGAATACCTTGCTGGGATCACCCGTAGACAGGGTAATGCCGCTCGGGAAGGTGTAATTGGACGTGCCGTCCAGTCCGACGATGTTGCTGCCGAAGTTGATCGTGTTGGCCACGGCATCGCCGATCACCACCGAGACATCGCTGCCCGGTACCGCATCGGCCACCGGATTGATGGTGATGCTGGTGCTGTCGCTATCGGTCAGCGTGCCACCCGCCCCGGTGTTGCCGCCATCGTTGCTGGTCATGGTCAGGGTGACCGTGCCGCTGGCGTCCACAACCGGCAGGTAGCTTGGCTGGCTGGCTGGATCGGCCAGGTAGGCATTGATGTCGGCGAGCGCGCCGCTCAGTACCACGCTGTTGGTGCCCGAGCCGGTGACCGTTACACCCGCAGCCGCTAGGGCGCTGATGGTGCCGGTGGTCGCGGCCAGGGTCACCGAGATATTGCCTGAGGCGGCATCCACATCCGCCACCGACAGACCGCTCAGCTTGAGCGGCGTGTCTTCGTTGGTGGTGTAGCCAGCCGGCAGCTGATTGACCGGCGCGTCGTTGGCCGCGTTGATCAGGATGGAAACGCTGGCCGGCGTCTGATCCACATTGCCGGCGACATCGCTGGCGCGGTACTGGAAGTCGGTGCTGCCATTCCAGTTGGCGCTCGGGGTGAAGCTCAGGCTGGCCTGATTGCCGATTGCGGGAATGGCCTGGCCAATCAGGACCTCCTGGCCGTTGTAGCTCAGCGTGCCGTTCGCCGGCAGGCTGGTGATGGTGAAGTTGGCAATGCTGCTGGCGGCATCGGTCGCGTTCAGGGTGATGCTGATAGGGCCGGAGTCCTCATTACCGGCAACGGATACATCGCTGGTCTCGGGGGCACCGGTATCGCCAATGGTGATGGTGGTGGCGGTCGACTCGCTGTCCGCTCCGTCCTGAGCCGTAGCCGTCACGGTCACGCTCAGGTCGCCGACCGGGTTGCCAGGGACGGTCATGCTCAGACCGGTGATGGTCACCCCCTGGGTGGTCGGGTCCACCACCACGGAGTAACTACCCGTGCTGCTCAGGGGCAGTGTCCAGGTACCGTCGCCGTTCGCCGTACCGGCGGACAGGCTGGCGCCGGCGGGGACTGTGACCGTGATGCTGGCAATGGACTCGGAGTAATCGATGTCTGTCGGCGTAGCCGTGATGGTGAGCGGATAGCTGGTGCTGGAGGCGAACTCGATCGAGTTGATCAGGTAGTCGTTATCACCACCACTCGGAGCGCTGAACTCGATTCGGCTGATCGCCGTACCGTTGCTGCTGGTCAGGGTAATGGCCGGATCAACGGCGTCGGTCAGCCCGGCGATTGTGCCGGTTCCGATTGGGTTGCCGTCGCTGTCGAACAGGTTATAGGTCGCTCTCTCGCCGGTATGCAGCCAGGCGAAACTGACAGTCGCACTCGCTACCGGCGCATCGAACTCCACAACGAGCCGCTCCGACTGGCCATCGAATTGGCCAATTTCGCTGTTGGCTCCGGAAGCGTCTCCCGTCACCCCGAAGCCATCAGGGCCACTATGGATGGAAATCACACTTGGAGTGTCGCCGAGCGTAAAGGTGCTGACGGTGAAGCCTAGGCCGCCAGCCGCGACGTTGGCGGTACTGATGGTCACAGTAGTCGTGCTTGCCGCGCCCAAGTCGATGGTGACGAGGGGCGCATCGGCAACAGGCGCCACATCGAAGCTGAGGGTGTTGGACGTGATTGCGAACTGACCGGCCTGATCGCTTACCGAGAAGGTCAGGTTGGCGTAATTGTCGCCACTGGCGTCGTGCGCAGGAGTGAACTTCAGGTTGTTGAGGTCAGCCAGGGTAATGACCTGGCCGGTGCTCACCGTGGTGCCGTTCAGCTGCAGCAAGCCCGCACCAGGTAGGCTGTCGATGCGTACCGCCTGCAGGCTATCGCCGCTGTCGATATCGACAAAACCGAAGTCGGCAGCGCTGAAACCGTGGCTGCTGTCCTCGTTGAGGCTGATGACGCCATCGGTGCCGGTGGGGGCGTGGTTGACCGGGTTGACGCTGAGGCTGACGGTCTGGGTGCTGGACTCGCCGGAGGCGGCGTCGGTGACGGTGTAGGTGAAGCTGTCGGCGCCGTTGAAGTTGGCGTCCGGGGTGTAGCTGTAGCTGCCGTCGGCGTTGAACACCAGGCTGCCGTTGCTGACGCCGGAGGCGAGGGCATAGCTCAGGGCGCCACCGGAGGTGGTGCTGTCGTTGCCGATCACCGAGCCGTTGATCACGCTGTCTTCGGCGCCAGTGGCGCTGTCGTCGGCGGCGCTGAGGTCGGCCACCGGGTTGACGCTGAGGCTCACGGTCTGGGTGCTGGACTCGCCGGAGGCGGCGTCGGT
>NZ_FNCT01000009.1 GCF_900100495.1 Pseudomonas benzenivorans | reverse complement strand
GCTCAAGGTGGGCGCGCTGCAACTGAAGAACCAGGCCATCGGCTCCAGCGACAGCCGCCTGCTGCCGCAGATCTTCCGCGGCGGCAATATCGTCTCCAAGGAGATCGCCGGGCTGACCCTCGATGCCGGTTACCTGGACGAGGTCAACCATCGTAATTCCAACGATTACGAAGACATGACCCTGAACACCTTCGCCCTGAGCGGGATCACCTTCAAGGGCGGTAACGGCGTCAATCAGGCCAACGAGTTCGTGTTCGCCGGCGGCAACTACAAGCTGAGCGACAGCCTGACCGGCGGTTACTACTACAGCAACCTGGAGGACCTGTATAAGCAGCATTCCTTCAACTTGGTGCATGTGCTGCCGATCGCCGACAAGCAATCGCTGAAGACCGACCTGCGCTACGCCCGTTCCACCGACGACGGCCTGAGCAACATCGACAACAAGGCCTTCGGCGCCATGTTCACCTACGCCCTGAGCGGTCACAGCTTAGGCCTGGGCTACCAGAAGATGAGCGGCGACACCGGCTTTGCCTATGTCGGCGGTACCGATCCGTTCCTGGTCAACTACGTGCAGATCGGCAACTTCGCCGCCAAGGACGAGACCTCCTGGCAAGCGCGCTACGACTTCAACTTCGCCTCCATCGGCATCCCCGGCCTGACCTTCATGACCCGCTACCTGACCGGTGACAATATCGATCGTCCGAACAACTCCGACGGCAAGGAGTGGGAGCGCAACATGGACATCGCCTATGTCATCCAGGAAGGGGCACTGAAGAACCTCGGGCTGAAGTGGCGCAATGCGACCATGCGCAACAACTTCGGCCGCGACATCGACGAGAACCGCCTGATCGTCAGCTACACCCTGCCGCTGTTCTGACGGCTCGCGGGACCGCTGGGCACGGCCGCGCAGTTGCATCCTGTGCAGCCGTGATCCAGCACGAAACAAGCCCGGACAGCGTTCCGGGCTTTTTCATGCGACTTGCCGGGGCGGCCCATGGCCGCGGAAATGCCTGGCCGGGCGCAGGTCGCAGACACCTGAGCAGGTCTTGTCCCTGCTTCTGCAAGGGCTGCGGCCAGGCTGGGCATGGCGTTTTTCATTGCCTGCTCTGCTCGCCCTTGAGCAGTTCACCGTTGCCATCGAGCACCCGCAGGTGGATGGCGATGCCCTGGGCGATGCTCTGGGTCACGGTGCAGAAGGACTCGAACTGCTCGAGGATGCGCGGCAGTTGCTGCAGCTCGGCCGCCGGCTTGCCGAGCCGCAGTTCGACCTCGATGGCCAGTACGCGCAGGCGCTTGTCGGCGTTGTGCCCGAGTTCGGCGCTGGCCTGGCAGTGCAGCGGCTCGGCATCCTGTTTGAACTTGCGCAGGGCGAACAGCAGGCTGTCGGTCAGGCAGTTGGCGACGGCCGCCAGCAGCAGTTGCACCGGGCTGGGCCCCCGGCTCTGGCCCAGCGGTGGCGGTTCGTCGGCGATCAGCGCGGGCGCGTCATCGTCGAATTCCACCCGGCAGCGGTAGTCCTGCTCCTGGCGCAGACGCAGGTTGACTCGAGTGCTGTCGCCCATGCTGACCTCCTGAAATGGCTGACGAAAAAAACTGTAGTGGGTCGCTTGCGTCCTGTCGCCTCGCTGGCGGCGAGGCTGCAGGCGAAATTCCCGGGTTGTCGGCTTGCATTACAATTTACCAATACATATATTGTTTTTAGTTTAATTGAAAGGCTCGCCATGAACGCTCCCGAACAGCATCTCGATATCCAGCGGCTACGCGCCAATGCCGACGCCGCCGGCCAGTTGCTCAAGGCCCTGGCCAATCCCGATCGCCTGCTGCTGCTCTGCCAGCTCTCGCAAGGCGAGCGCAACGTCAGCGAACTGGAAGCCCAGCTGGGGATCCAGCAGCCGACCTTGTCGCAGCAGCTGGCGGTATTGCGCCGCGAGGGCCTGGTGGCAACCCGCCGCGAGGGCAAGCAGATCCACTACCGCATCAGCAGCCCGGCCGCGTTGGCGGTGATCGACACCCTGTACCAACTGTTCTGCGCAGGAGACACGCCATGAGTATCGAAGGGGCCACCACTGGCGGGGCCACCATTGGCGGGGTCGCCATAGACTGGCTGCACTTCACGCCCTGGACGGCGCTGGCCGGCGGCGCGCTGATCGGCCTGGCCGCCGGCTTGTTCGTGGTGCTCAACGGGCGTATCGCCGGCATCAGCGGCTTGCTCGGCTCGGTCCTGGAGGGCGGCGAGGGGCGGGCGGAGAAGGCCCTGTTCCTGCTCGGCCTGCTGCTGGCGCCGCTGCTCTGGGGCCTGTTCGCGGAGCTGCCGGCGATCGAATTCCAGAGCGGCTGGCTGGGGCTGGTGGTGGCGGGGCTGTTGGTCGGCCTGGGCACCCGTTACGGCTCCGGCTGCACCAGTGGGCATGGCGTGTGCGGCATCTCGCGCCTATCGCCGCGCTCGCTGGTGGCGACGCTCGGCTTCATGGCCAGTGGTTTCGCCACGGTGTTTGTTCTACGTCATCTCTTTGGGGGCTGAGCATGGGCAAACTGACTGCAATGCTGGCGGGTTTGATCTTCGGCTGCGGCCTGTTGCTCTCCGGCATGGCCAACCCGGCCAAGGTGCTCGGCTTTCTCGACCTGGCCGGGGCCTGGGACCCGTCGCTGCTGCTGGTGATGGTCGGCGCCATCGCGGTCGCCGCCGCGCCTCTCGCCTGGGCCAAGCGCCGCACGCAGTCGCTGCTCGGCGCGCCGATGCAACTGCCGGTCAAGCGCGAGCTGGATCCGCGGCTGATCGGCGGCAGCCTGCTGTTCGGCATCGGCTGGGGCATCGCCGGCATCTGCCCGGGCCCGGCGGTGGCCATCCTGCTCAGCGGCCACTGGCAGGTCATCCTGTTCGTTCTGGCCATGCTGGCTGGAATGTTGCTGTTCAGCGCGCTGGAACGCCGGCGCGCTCTTTGACCTGGAGGTCATCATGAAAACCAACGTTGGTACCGTCGACCGCAGCCTGCGCATCGCCGCTGGCTTGATTCTGATTGGCCTGAGCCTGAGCGGCACGATCGGCCTGTGGGGCTGGATCGGCGTGGTGCCGCTGGCCACCGGCCTGTTTCGCTTCTGCCCGGCCTACTCGCTGCTGGGAATCAATAGCTGCAAGCACTCCTGAGCGAGCCGCTGGTACGGAAGGGGCGGGCCTGTTGCCCGCCTCGGGTCGCCTGGCGCGCGAGATATGGCCATCAAAATCAATGCGTTGCAGCTGCTTAAGACGACGCGGAGCTAAGTCTCGGTGGTATATGCAAAATAAGTCTAAGCATAGAACCAAATAACAGTTACGATAATCCTTAATTAAATACCCCTAGGGGTATATAGAGAGGACCGTCACCATGCGAGCGCACGTCGAAGCGTTTTTTGATTCTGCCACCTACACCTACAGCTACGTGGTCAGCGACCCGGCGACCCGGCGCTGCGCCATCGTCGATTCGGTGCTCGACTACGATCCGGCGGCCGGGCGCACCTCGCATGAGAGCGCCGACCGGCTGATCGCCCATGTGCGCGAGCAGGGCCTGACGGTCGACTGGCTACTGGAAACCCATGTGCACGCCGATCACCTGTCCGCCGCGCCCTACCTGAAGCGCGAGCTGGGTGGGCAACTGGCCATCGGCGAGAACATTACCCTGGTGCAGGACAGCTTCGGCAAGCTGTTCAACGCCGGCAGCGAGTTCGCCACCGATGGCCGCCAGTTCGACCGTCTGTTCAAGGACGGCGAGCGCTTCCCGATCGGCAGCCTCGAGGCCCGGGCCATCCATACGCCCGGGCACACCCCGGCCTGCATGACCTACGTGATCGGCGATGCCGCCTTCGTCGGCGACACCCTGTTCATGCCCGACTACGGCACCGCGCGCTGCGACTTCCCCGGCGGCGATGCGCGGGTGCTGTACCGCTCGATCCACAAGTTGTTCCAGCTGCCGGAGCAGACCCGCCTGTTCATGTGCCATGACTACAAGGCGCCGGGGCGCGACGACTACCGCAACGAAACCACGGTGGCCGAGGAGCGCGCGCACAACGTGCATGTGCACGAGGGCGTCGGCGAGGACGACTTCGTCGCCATGCGCCGCGCGCGTGACGCCACCCTGGGCATGCCGACCCTGATCCTGCCCTCGGTGCAGGTGAACATGCGCGCCGGCCAGCTGCCGCCGGCCGAGGACAACGGCATCCGTTACCTGAAAATCCCCCTGGACGTGCTCTGAGGGCGGTGGTCGTGGACAGTCTCAAGCGTCTTACCCCCTTTATCGCCGTGGCTGCCCAGCTGCAACCCGGCGACATGGGCACGCTGGTGGCGGTGGGTTTCCGCAGCGTGATCAACAACCGCCCGGACGGCGAAGGCGAAGGTCAGCCGAGCTCGGCCGAGATAGAGGCCGCCGCCCGTGCCAGCGGTCTGGACTACCACTACCTGCCGGTGCTCTCCGGGCAGATCGGCGAGGACGACGTGGCGGCCTTTGCCGAATTGCTCGCGCAGGTGCGCGGGCCGGTATTGGCCTTCTGCCGTACCGGCACCCGCTCGAGCAGCCTGTGGGCGCTGAGCGAGGCCCATCACCTCGATCCCGAGGCGTTGCTGGCCACCGCCAGGGACGCCGGCTACGACCTGTCCGGCCTGCTGCCGCGTTTGCAGCAGCGCTGGCAGCGGGCCGCGCAGGCTCTGCCTGGCGCTGCCGCACTGGCGCCAACCCCGCGCTACGACGTGCTGGTGGTCGGTGGCGGTGCGGCCGGCTGCGCCGCCACCGCCAGCCTGCTGCGGCGCGACCCGCAGCTGCGCATCGCGGTGATCGAGCCGCGCGAGCAGCATTACTACCAGCCGGGCTGGACCCTGGTCGGGGCCGGGGTGTTCGACCGTGCCCAGACCGAGCGGCCGATGGCCCGCTGCATTCCCCATGGTGCGCAGTGGCTGCACGCCGCGGTGGCCGCCTTCGAGCCCGAGCAGCAGCGGGTGGTGCTGGAAGACGGCAATCGCGTCGGCTATCGCGCCCTGGTCGTCTGCCCGGGCCTGACGCTGGACTGGGATGCCATCGACGGGCTGCGGCAAACCCTGGGCAAGCATGGCGTCACCTCCAACTACCAGTTCGAGCTGGCGCCCTATACCTGGCAGCTGGTGCAGAACCTGCGCCGCGGTCGTGCGCTGTTCACCCAGCCGCCGATGCCGATCAAGTGCGCCGGCGCGCCGCAGAAGGCCATGTACCTGTCCTGCGACTGGTGGCAGCAGCAGGGCGTGCTGGAGGATGTCGAGGTGGAGTTCTGCTCGGCCGGTGGCGTGCTGTTCGGCGTCGCCGACTTCGTGCCGCCGCTGATGCAGTACGTCGAGCGCTATGGCGCGCGGCTCAACTTCAACCACAGCCTGACGGCGGTCGATGGCCCGGGGCACAAGGCCTGGTTCAGGCAGGTGGATGCCGAGGGCAAGGCCAGCGTGGTGGAAAAAGACTTCGATCTCCTGCATGTGGTACCGCCGCAGCGGGCGCCCGAGTTCATTCGCCAGAGCCCGCTGGCGAATGCCGACGGCTGGCTCGAGGCCGACCATGAAACCCTGCGCCACCCGCGCTTCGGCAACATCTTCAGCCTCGGCGACGTGTGCGCCGCGCCGAATGCCAAGACCGCCGCGGCGGTGCGCAAGCAGGCGCCGGTGGTGGCCGAGAACGTCCTCGCGGTACTCGCCGGGCGTGGCCCGCGCGCGCTCTACGACGGCTACGGCTCCTGCCCGCTGACGGTGGAGCGGGGCAAGGTGCTGCTGGCCGAGTTCGGTTATGGCGGCAAGCTGCTGCCGACCTTTCCCCTCGACCCGACGGTGCCGCGCCGGCTGGCCTGGGAGCTGAAGGCCAGGCTGATGCCACGGATCTATTTCGACCTGATGCTGCGGGGCCACGAGTGGCTGGCGGCGCCCAAGCGCCTGCCGCACGAGCCCTTGCCGGTGGACGCACCGGCCGCCTGCAACTTCGAACGGGAGAAAGGTAAATGAGCCTGCGCCGCTGGCTGCCCTGCCTCGACTGGGGACGGCGCTACGACCGCGCCAGCGCCGCGCAGGATGGCCTGGCGGCGCTGATCGTCACCCTGATGCTGATCCCGCAGAGCCTGGCCTACGCCATGCTCGCCGGCCTGCCGCCGGTAGCTGGGCTGTATGCCAGCATCCTGCCGCTGCTGGCCTATGCCCTGTTCGGTTCCAGCCGCACCCTGGCGGTCGGCCCGGTGGCGGTGGTCTCGCTGATGACCGCCGCCGCCCTCGGCCCGCTGTTCCCGGCGGGCAGCGCCGAGTACGTCGGCGCGGCCATGCTGCTGGCACTGCTGTCCGGGCTGCTGCTCGCCGGCATGGCCCTGCTGCGCCTGGGCTTCGTCGCCAACTTCCTCAGCCATCCGGTGATCTCCGGCTTTATCAGCGCCTCCGGGATTCTCATCGCGGTCGGCCAGCTCAAGCATATCCTCGGCATTTCCGCCTCCGGCGAGAGCCTCCGGCAGCTGCTGCCGGCGCTGCTGCACAACCTGCCGGCGGTGCACGGGCCGACCCTGCTGATCGGCGCCTGCAGCCTGCTGTTTCTCTGGTGGGTGCGTGGCCGCCTCCAGCCCCTGCTGGTGCGCCTGGGGCTGGGCGCGAGCCTGGCCGGCAACCTGGCCAAGGCCGGGCCGGTTCTGGCGATCATCGTCGCCATCCTGGTGGTCAGCCTGCTGGGACTGGAGCAGGCCGGGGTCAAGGTGGTCGGTGCGGTGCCCCAGGGCTTGCCGGGGCTGAGCCTGCCGACCCTGGACTACCGCCTGGCCCTGCAGCTGTTGCCGGCGGCGCTGTTGATCAGCCTGGTCGGCTTCGTCGAGTCAGTATCGGTGGCGCAGACCCTGGCGGCCAAGCGCCGTCAGCGCATCGAGCCGGACAACGAACTGCTGGGGTTGGGCGGCGCCAACCTGGCGGCGGCCTTCAGCGGCGGCTTCCCGGTCACCGGCGGCTTTGCCCGCTCGGTGGTCAATTTCGACGCCGGCGCGCAGACGCCGCTGGCCGGGGTGCTGACCGCCGCCGGGATCGCCCTCAGCGTGCTGTTGCTGACGCCGTTGCTGCACAACCTGCCGCAGGCGGTGCTGGCCGCGACCATCATCGTCGCGGTGCTCAGCCTGGTCGATCTCAGGGCCCTCGGCCGCACCTGGCGCTATTCGCGGCAGGACGGCGCGGCGCAGGCGGCGACCCTCGGCGGGGTGCTGCTGCTCGGCGTCGAGGCCGGCATCCTGCTCGGCGTCGGCCTGTCGCTGCTGCTGTTCCTCTGGCGCACCAGCCGTCCGCACATGGCGGTGGTCGGGCAGGTGCCGGGCAGCGAGCACTTTCGCAACATCCAGCGCTTCGCCGTGGTGGAGAGTCCCAGCGTGCTGTCGCTGCGGGTCGACGAGAGCCTGTACTTCCCCAATGCGCGCTACCTGGAAGAGCGCATCGGCGAACTGATCGCGACGCGCCCGCAGGTGCGTCACCTGGTGCTGATGTGTTCGGGGGTCAACCTGATCGACGCCAGCGCCCTGGACAGCCTGGAAACCATAGTCGAGCGCCTGCACAGCGCCGGGGTGCAGCTGCACCTGTCGGAAGTGAAGGGGCCGGTGATGGACCAGCTCAGGCGCTCGGATTTCCTCGAGCGCTTCGGCGGGCAGGTGTTCGTCAGCCAGTACCAGGCGTTGCGTACGCTGGACCCGCTGAGCACGCAGCGGGCGCTGAAGGCGACCCGCTAGGTGCCTGGGCGCCTCAGCGCCGTTGCGGCGCCGGCTGCTGCTGGGTGATGCAGTGGATGTTGCCGCCGCCGAGGAGGATCTCGCGGCCCGGCACCAGTACCACCCGGTGTTCGGGGAACAGCCGCTGGAGGATGGCGCGGGCGGCCTCGTCCTGCGGATCGTCGAAGCTCGGCGCGATAATGCCGCCGTTGACGATCAGGAAGTTCACGTAGGAGCCGGCCAGGCGAATCGATGGGTCGCGCGGCTGGCTGCCGGCGACCAGGTCGACGCCGGCGCATTCGGCGTCGGTGGCATAGAGCGGGCCGGGGATCGGCAGCTTGTGCACGATCAATTGGCGACCTTTGGCGTCGCGGGCGCTTTCCAGCACCCGCAGCGCCGCCTGGCAGCGCGGGTAGTTGGGGTCCTGCGGGTCGTCGGTCCAGGCCAGCAGCACCTCGCCGGGGCGCACGAAGCAGCAGAAGTTGTCGACGTGGCCGTCGGTCTCGTCGTTGAACAGGCCGTCCGGCAGCCAGATCACCCTGTCGATGGCCAGGTGTTCGCGCAGCACCTGCTCGGTTTCTTCACGGCTGAGGTGCGGGTTGCGGTTGCGGTTGAGCAGGCACTCCTCGGTGGTGATCAGGGTGCCTTCGCCATCGACGTGGATCGAGCCGCCTTCCAGCACGAAACCCTCGGTGCGGTAGCGCGCGCAGCGCTCGATCTCGAGGATCTTGCCGGCCACCTGGTCGTCGCGCTGCCACGGGAAGTACAGGCCACCGTCGAAGCCGCCCCAGGCGTTGAAGCTCCAGTCGACGCCGCGTACCTCGCCGCTGGCGTTGCAGACGAAGGTCGGCCCGGTATCGCGCACCCAGGCGTCGTCGCTGCTCATCTCGAGCACGCGGATAGCGGCGTGGTCGAGGCGCGCGCGGGCGTTCTCGTACTGGCAGGCAGAGACGCAGACGGTCACCGGCTCGAATGCGGCGATGGCCTTGGCCACGGCGCTGAAGGCCGCCTGTGCCGGCTTGCCGCCGAGGCGCCAGTTGTCCGGGCGCTCGGGCCAGACCATCCAGGTCTGGCTGTGGGTTTCCCACTCGGCCGGCATGCGGAAGCCGTCGGCGCGGGGGGTGCTGTTCAGGGTGGTCATTGCAAGTACCTGTATTGCGTAGGGTGCGCCGTGCGCACCGATTGCGTGGAGGTGGTGCGCACGGCCTGGGCGGCCCCGCGCACCCTACTCGATTCAGGACTCCAGCGAGCCGTCGAGGGTCTTGATCGGCCCGTAGAGGTTTGGCCGGCGGTCGCGGAAGCTGCCCCAGGCGCTGCGGGTATGTTCCAGCTGGTCGAGGTCGAAGCGGTGCACCAGCACGCCTTCCTCGGTTTCGTTCAGCTCCTCGACCTTCTTGCCGAACTGGTCGGCGATGAAGGACGAACCATAGAAGTCGATGTGGTAGTCGCCCTGGTCTTCGCGGCCGATACGGTTGCTCGCCACCAGCGGCATCAGGTTGGCGCCGGCGTGGCCCTGCTGTACGCGCTGCCAGTGGTCGCGCGAGGTGATGGTCGGGTCATGCGGTTCGGTGCCGATGGCGGTCGGGTAGAACAGGATCTCGGCGCCGAGCAGCGCCATGCTGCGCGCGGTCTCGGGGAACCACTGGTCCCAGCAGATGCCCACGCCGATCTTGGCGTAGCGGGTGTTCCACACC
Source organism: Pseudomonas benzenivorans (assembly GCF_900100495.1). GTDB lineage: Bacteria > Pseudomonadota > Gammaproteobacteria > Pseudomonadales > Pseudomonadaceae > Aquipseudomonas > Aquipseudomonas benzenivorans. The sequence goes on along the minus strand of NZ_FNCT01000009.1, from coordinate 224,436 downwards.
TTGAAGCCGGTGTCGCCCGGGTTGAAATAGTACTTCTCGTGGTAGCCGGGGCCGTCCGGGATGTGGCTTTTCCGATAAATCCCGAGGTTCTTGCCGTCGGCGTCGATGATCGCGACGCTGTTGAAGCGCGCCCGCCCGGCCAGCTCGAAGAAGCTGATCGGCAGCACCACCTGGAGTTCCTTGGCGACCTTCTGGAAGTGCGCGATGGCCGCGTTGCTTTCCACCGGAGTGGCCAGCTGCAGGTAGTCCGGATTGGGCTTCTGGCAGAAGTACGGGGTCTCGAACAGTTCCTGGATCAGGATGATCTGCGCGCCCTGGGCGGCAGCCTGGCGCACCAGCTTCTCGGCGTTGGCGATGTTGCCGGCGCGATCCCAGGAACAGGCCATCTGGGTGGCGGCGACGGTGACGATGCGGGACATGGAACACCTCGTAGGAGCAATGAGCGGTGGCCGTTAAAAGCTAGCAGACGACCGGTGACGGCGCCGTGTCGGCGGACAATGGTCTGCCGGGCGGTTGGTTGACTTTATAGTCGATAAAAATCCGTTTTTAAAGCTGATATTTTCTATCGAATGATTTTTATCGATTAAATTGCAGATAAATATCTGCAAATTTTCTTGGGGGCCGTTTATCCAATTGACCATGCCAGCGGCCCGGGTGTTCCGCCTGCAGCGTCGTAGCCCGGATGCAATCCGGGAGCTGTCGTCAACCTGGCAAGTTCCCCGGATTGCATCCGGGCTGCTGGTGTGTGCCGCCGGCTACAGCGGCGCGGCGCGTTTCGGCAGGCAGGGCGGCAGGTACAGGCCGAGGTAGGCGTCGAACACGCGCATGCCTTCCTCGGCCAGGCGCGGGCTGATCTGCCCGTGCAGTTGCACCGAGCGGGCGTAGACGCGGTCGCCCAGCTCCATGGCCAGGGCGAACACATCGACATCCTCCGGCAGGGGCGGCAGGGCGAAATGTCGCTCGAACAGCGCCTGCATCAGCCGGCCCAGTTCGATGTCGTGCTGGCGGTCGGCCTGGGTCACTTCGCTCAGGCCGTGCTGGGCGAGGATCAGCTGGCGCGCCGCGGCATCGCCGGCATAGATCGCCAGCATGCGCTGTTCGACGATCCGCGACAGGTCGTGCCAGCCGCGCAGCTCGGCGTGCGCCACCGGCTCCTGCAGGCAGGCGCGGAAGGTCGCGTGGATGTCCGCGGTGAGGCCTTCGAGCAGGGCCGGCACGCTGGCGAAGAAGTGGTAGACCGAGGACGGCGGAATCGCCGCGCGCTCGGCGACGCTGTAGATCGACAGGCCGGCCACGCCCTGTTCGGCGAGCAATGCGCGGGCGGCGGCGAGGATCACGGCGATGCGCACCTGGCTGCTGGCGCGGGGTTTGCGGACGGTGGCGGGGCGCGGCATGGCGGTCATCTCGGCAAGGGACGCGCTATTGGACGCCAGCCGGCGCCGTGCAGGCAAGTCGGCCGCCCTCGCGAAAGCGCGCCCAGACCCGCTCGCGCACGGCGGCGTAGTTCTCCGGCAGCGGCTCCAGGGCGTACGGGCAGCGCTCGCTGGCGCGGAACGCCTTGGCGTCGGCATTGCCGTTGGGGAAGAGGGGGGGCGTGGTGATCGGCGCGGCGACCGTGGGCTGGGCGGGCAGTCATGCGCCAAGGTCGGGGCGAATAAGACGACGCCGGCTCGGGGCCGGCGTCGGGTGGTGCTTACACGGTATGCAGATACCAGTTGTATTCGAGGTCGGAGATGGTGGTCTCGAACTCCTGCAGTTCGGCTTCCTTGCAGGCGACGAAGATGTCGATGTAGTCCGGGCTGATGTACTTGTTCAGCACTTCGCTGTCGTCCAGCTCGCGCAGGGCATCGCGCAGGTTGTTCGGCAGGCTCTGCTCCAGCTGCTCGTAGGAGTTGCCCTCGATCGGCTCGCCCGGTTCGATCTTGTTGGTCATGCCGTGGTGAATGCCGGCGAGGATCGCCGCCATCATCAGGTAGGGGTTGGCATCGGCACCGGCGACGCGGTGCTCGATGCGCACCGAGTCGGCACTGCCGGTCGGCACGCGCACCGCCACGGTCCGGTTGTCCAGGCCCCAGCTCGGTGCGTTGGGCACGTAGAACTGGGCGCCGAAGCGGCGGTAGGAGTTGACGTTGGGGCAGAGGAAGGCCATCGACGCCGGCATGGTCTCCAGGATCCCGCCGATGGCGTGACGCAGTACCTCGCTCTCCAGGGGCTCTTCGGTGGCGAAGATATTCTGCCCGGTCTTCTTGTCGAGCAACGAGATGTGCACGTGCAGGCCATTGCCCGCCTGGCCCGGATAGGGCTTGGCCATGAAGGTCGAGTCCATCTCGTGGTCGTAGGCGATGTTCTTGATCAGGCGCTTGAGCAGCAGCGCATGGTCGCAGGCCTTGAGCGCATCGTTGGTGTGATGCAGGTTGACCTCGAATTGCGCCGGGGCGCTTTCCTTGACGATGGCGTCGGCCGGCAGGTCCTGCTCCTTGGCGGCTTCGAGCATGTCCTGCAGGCAATCGACGTACTCGTCGAGGTCGTCGATCAGGTAGACCTGGGTCGAGTGCGGGCGCTTGCCGGAAATCGGCGAGCGCGGCGGCTGCGGACGGCCGTTCACGTTCTCCTGGTCGATCAGGTAGAACTCCAGTTCGAAAGCGGCGCAAATGGTCAGGCCGAGTTCGTCGAACTTCTGGATCACCTGGCGCAACACCTCGCGCGGGTCGGCGAAGAAGGGCTTGCCGTCCAGCTCGTGCATGGTCATCAGCAGTTGCGCGGTGGGGCGCTTCTGCCAGGGTTCATTGCACAGGGTATTGGGGATGGGGAAGCAGATACGGTCGGCGTCGCCGATATCCAGGCCCAGGCCGGTGCTTTCCACCGTGGAGCCGTTGATGTCCAGGGCAAACAAAGAGGCGGGAAGATTGATGCCTTTTTCGTACACCTTGTGGAGGCTGGCGCGCTCGATGCGCTTGCCGCGCACCACGCCATTCATATCTGCAATGAGAAGGTCGACGAACTGGACCTCAGGATGTTCCTTAAGGAACGCGTTCGCTTCATTAAGCTGAACGGCACGCAGGGGTACCGACATGATGCAACACCTTTATTGTTAAAAATATCAATCATGCAATTGCACAGGTATGAGTCAATCTTAAACACCTGGCGCTGTCAAGAGAGGCCCATTCTGCCCTAAAAAGAGGCCTCGTGGCCAATTTTAGGGCGTTTCAGGGCATTGCGGTGCGCGTTTCGCTCAGGCCCGCCGCGGTGCTCAGTGGGCTGTGTTCAATTTTTTACATGGCTATTGTGTAAAAAAATGAACAAGGCTAAGCTCGGCTGAAACCCATAACAGCAATAAAACGGGTGTCTCATGTCGCGCCTGCCGTTAATCGGCGTCACCGCCTGCACCAAACAGGTCGGTCTGCATCCTTACCATATAGCCGGTGATAAATACGTTCGTGCCGTGGCTGTCGGAGCCGGTGGCTTGCCACTGATCATTCCGGCGCTGGGCGAATTGATCGATCAACCGACCCTGCTCGCCAGCCTCGACGGTCTGCTGTTCACCGGCTCACCCTCGAATGTCGAACCCCATCATTATAGTGGCCCCGCCAGCCTGCCCGGCACGCATCACGATCCGGCGCGCGACCAGACCACGCTGCCGCTGATCCGCCAGGCGGTCGCGGCGGGGATTCCGCTGCTCGGCATCTGCCGCGGTTTCCAGGAAATCAACGTGGCCTTCGGCGGCAGCCTGCACCAGCGGGTGCACGAGGTCGAAGGCATGCTGGACCACCGCGAGCCGGACGATGAGTCGCTCGAGGTGCAATACGCTCCCAGCCACCCGCTGCAGGTGCAGCCGGGTGGGGTACTCGCCGGCCTCGGCTTGCCGCGCGAGATTCGAGTCAATTCCATTCATGGCCAGGGCGTTGAACGTCTGGCGCCGGGCCTTCGAGTAGAAGCGCTGGCGCCTGACGGGTTGATCGAAGCCTTCTCCGTCGAAGGTGCGCCGAGCTTCGCGCTGGGGGTGCAATGGCATCCCGAGTGGCAGGTACGATCCAACCCGAATTATCTCGCCATCTTCCAGGCCTTTGGTGAGGCTTGCAGGAAGAGGGCGGGGCAACGCTGAACCGACTATAAAGAAGTCGGCTTCTACCAACCCTGAGGTCTCTATGAGCACCAAACTGGACCAGCTCGCGAGCTGGTTGAAAGAACGCAAAATCACCGAAGTTGAATGCCTGGTCAGCGATCTTACCGGCATTGCCCGCGGCAAGATCTCGCCGACCAACAAGTTCCTCGACGAGCGGGGCATGCGCCTGCCCGAGAGTGTGCTGCTGCAGACCGTCACCGGCGACTACGTCGAGGACGACATCTATTACGAGCTGCTCGACGAGGCGGACATCGACATGTTCTGTCGCCCCGACGAGAACGCCGTGTTCGTGGTGCCCTGGGCCATCGAGCCGACCGCCATGGTGATCCACGACACCTTCGACAAGCAGGGCAACCCGATCGAGCTGTCTCCGCGCAACATCCTCAAGAAAGTCCTGAAGATGTACGCCGACAAGGGCTGGCAGCCGATCGTCGCGCCGGAAATGGAGTTCTACCTGACCAAGCGCTGCGGCGACCCGGACTTCCCCCTGGTGGCGCCGATGGGCCGTTCCGGGCGTCCGGAGGTCGGCCGGCAGTCGTTCTCCATCGACGCCGCCAACGAATTCGATCCGCTGTTCGAGGACGTCTACGACTGGTGCGAACTGCAGAACCTGGACCTGGACACGCTGATCCACGAGGACGGTCCGGCACAGATGGAGATCAACTTCCGCCACGGCGAGCCGCTGTCGCTGGCCGACCAGATCACCGTGTTCAAGCGCACCATGCGCGAGGCCGCGCTCAAGCACGACGTGGCGGCGACCTTCATGGCCAAGCCGATCACCGACCAGCCGGGCAGCGCCATGCACATCCACCAGAGCGTGGTGGACGTGGCGACCGGCAAGAACATCTTCTCCAACGACGACGGCAGCATGAGCGAGCTGTTCCTCTACCACATCGGCGGCTTGCAGAAGTACATCCCCGAATTGCTGCCGCTGTTCGCCCCGAGCGTCAACTCGTTCCGCCGCTTCCTGCCGGATACCTCGGCGCCGGTGAACGTCGAGTGGGGCGAGGAGAACCGCACCGTCGGCCTGCGCGTCCCCGAGGCCGGGCCGCAGAACCGCCGGGTGGAGAACCGCCTGGCCGGTGCCGACGCCAACCCCTACCTGGTGCTGGCCGCGACCCTGCTGTGCGGCTACATCGGCATGGTCGAGGGCATCCATGCCAGCGCGCCGGTCAAGGGCCGTGGCTACGAGCGGCGCAATCTGCGCCTGCCGCTGACCCTGGAGGCCGCGCTGGAGCGGATGGAGGCCTGCAAGGACGCGGAAAAGTACCTTGGCGAGAAGTTCGTCCGCGGCTACGTGGCGGTCAAGCGTGCCGAACATGAAAACTTCAAGCGGGTGATCAGTTCCTGGGAGCGCGAATTCCTGCTGCTGTCGGTCTGATCGGAAGGGGGCCGGGGCGCGTCCCGCCCGGCCTCCGGATATTGCATACATTTTGAGGTGGATATGACGAACCCAGTGACCAACCCGAAAACCCGCGAGTGGCAGGCGATGAGCCGCGAGCACCACCTGGCGCCGTTCAGCGACTACCGGCAGCTGGCGGAGGTCGGCCCGCGGATCATCACCAAGGCCGATGGCGTGTACCTGTGGGACAGCGAGGGCAACAAGATCCTCGACGGCATGGCCGGGTTGTGGTGCGTGGCGGTCGGTTACGGTCGCGAGGAACTGGTTGAAGCTGCCAGTCAGCAGATGCGTGAACTGCCGTTCTACAACACCTTCTTCATGACCGCCCATCCGCCGGTGCTGGAACTGGCCAAGGCGATCGCCGAGATCGCCCCGCCCGGCATGAACCATGTGTTCTTCACCGGCTCCGGCTCCGAAGGCAACGACACCATGCTGCGCCTGGTCCGCCACTACTGGGCGCTCAAGGGCCAGCCGCAGAAGAAGGTGATCATCGGCCGGGTCAACGGCTACCACGGCTCCACCGTGGCCGGCGCCAGCCTGGGCGGCATGAAGTTCATGCACGAGCAGGGCGACCTGCCGATTCCGGGCATCGTGCATATTCCCCAGCCCTACTGGTTCGGCGAGGGCGGCGACATGAGTCCGGACGAGTTCGGCATCTGGGCGGCCGATCAGCTGGAGCAGAAGATTCTCGAAGTCGGCGAAGAGAACGTCGCCGCCTTCATCGCCGAGCCGATCCAGGGCGCCGGCGGCGTGATCATCCCGCCGGACAGCTACTGGCCGCGGATCCGCGAGATCCTCGCCAAGTACGACATCCTGTTCGTCGCCGACGAGGTGATCTGTGGTTTCGGCCGCACCGGCGAATGGTTTGGCAGCGATTTCTACGGCAACCGGCCGGACCTGATGACCATCGCCAAGGGCCTGACCTCCGGCTACGTGCCGATGGGCGGGCTGATCGTCAGCGACAAGGTGTTCCAGGTGATCAACGCCGGCGGCGATTTCAACCACGGCTTCACCTATTCCGGGCACCCGGTGGCGGCGGCGGTGGCCCTGGAAAACCTGCGCATCCTGCGCGAAGAGAAGATCGTCGAGCGGGTCAAGGCGCAAACGGCACCCTATTTGCAAAGACGTCTGCGCGAGCTGGCCGATCACCCTTTGGTCGGCGAGGTACGCGGCGTGGGCATGCTCGGTGCGATCGAGCTGGTGAAGAACAAGGCCACCCGCGAACGTTACCCGAGCGAGCGGGCGGTGGGCATGATCTGCCGCGGGCACTGCTTTAATAATGGTCTGATCATGCGCGCCGTGGGCGACACCATGATCATCTCGCCACCGCTGGTGATCAGCGAGGCCGAGATCGACGAACTGCTGGCCAAGGCCCGCCGGTGTCTCGATCTGACCGCGGCCGAGGTGCTCGGTTGAGGCGGGAGGCTTCTAGGGTTTTCGGACTGTTATGTCTGAAAGTTGTAAAGAGTGCCGCGACCTTGCCAGACTGCGCCAGTGCGTTGGCCTGGCTCACCGGAAGGTGCTGCAGATGGGCTGCGCATCTTCCGGAACACAAATACGACAACAGGAGCTGTACGCATGAAAACATTCGGCAAGACCCTTCTCGCGTTGTCCCTGGCGGGCGCCGTCGCAGGCGCGGCGCAGGCCCAGGAAAAAGTGCTGCACGTCTATAACTGGTCGGACTACATCGCCGAAGACACCCTGGAGAACTTCCAGAAGGCAACCGGCATCAAGGTGGTCTACGACGTCTTCGACAGCAACGAGACCCTGGAAGCCAAGCTGCTCTCCGGCGGTTCGGGCTACGACGTGGTGGTGCCGTCCAACCAGTTCCTCGCCAAGCAGATCAAGGCCGGGGTATTCCAGCCGCTGGACAAGTCCAAGCTGCCGAACTGGAAGAACCTCAACCCGGACCTGATGAAAGCCCTGGAAAACGCCGATCCGGGCAACAAGTACGCCTTCCCCTACCTGTGGGGCACCACCGGCATCGGCTACAACCCGGAGAAGGTCAAGGCCGCGCTGGGCGTCGACACCATCGACTCCTGGGACGTGCTGTTCAAGCCGGAAAACATGGAGAAGCTCAAGTCTTGCGGGGTCTCCATGCTCGACGCGCCGGATGAGATCTATGCCGCCGCGCTGCACTACCAGGGCCTGAACCCGAACCCGACCAGCGTCGAGGATGTGGCCAAGGCCGAAGAGCTGCTGATGAAGGTGCGTCCTTACATCACCTACTTCCACTCCTCCAAGTACATCTCCGACCTGGCCAATGGCGATATCTGCGTGGCGTTGGGCTGGTCCGGCGACATCTTCCAGGCGCAAGCGCGCGCCGAGGAAGCGAAGAACAACGTGCCGGTCGCTTACACCATTCCGAAAGAGGGCGCCGCCACCTTCTTCGACATGATGGCGATTCCGGCCGACGCGAAGAACGTCGAGGAGGCACACGTGTTCCTCAACTACATCCTCACCCCGGAAGTGATCGCGCCGATCTCCGACTACGTCGCCTACCCCAACGGCAACAGCGCCGCCACGCCGCTGGTGTCCGAGGAAGTGCGCAACAACCCGGGCATCTACCCGACCGAAGCAGCCTCGAAGAAGCTCTATACCTTCGCCGAGCTGACGCCGGCGGTGCAGCGGGCCATTACCCGTAGCTGGACCAAGGTGAAGTCGGGTCGCTGAGTCGGCACCGCTTCACCCCCTGTTTCTGGCGGGACCTCCCGCCAGAAACCCTAACAATAAGAAGGAAGTTTGCATGCGTTGCTCAGCTCTTCTGCCCGGCTTCGTGCCGGCACCGTCCAGTCCCTCGAATGGGCGCTTGCGCGCCGTCCCGGTTGGCCACGGTGAGCTGCTCAACAGCAACAGCCTATTCCGATAAAGTGCCGGCCCTTTTCCGGGCGGCCCGATAGAAGAGGACTCAGGTGTGCACATTTCCCTCGGCAAGCGTTTCACTGCCGCCATGGACTGGGCCGCTGCGAGCATGCGTATCCATGACTGGAGCCTTTACCACGGCGCAACCACTGTCGCCGGGCTCCAGCAGGCGAGTGGCCTCAGACCCGCGCCTACACCCATTATCTGCTCGAGCCCGCGGTCGTCGCCGGGCTCAGCGACTGCGCCTGTCCCAACCCCACTAGCGGTGCGTTGATGGATCAGGACGTATGCAACAACGAGGCGGGGGTACCCGCCGCAAACGGTTTTGGACAAGTTGTTTATCTCGGCGGAGTGCCGATCGAGCTACACAGGCCGCTGACCCGTAGCTGGACCGGGGTCAGGTCAGGCCGGTAATTTCAAACGCCCGACCGTAGGGGAAGGGCGCTACTTTTGCGGGAGTTTTGGTAATGGCAGTTGCTTCTAGTGCCTATAAGAAGGCCCTCGAGGGCGATCGGCAACCGAAAGAGGTGCTGGTCAAGATCGAGCGCGTGACCAAGAAATTCGATGAAACGGTCGCCGTCGACGATGTCTCGCTGACCATCAATAAGGGCGAGATCTTCGCCCTGCTCGGTGGTTCCGGCTCGGGTAAATCGACCCTGCTGCGCATGCTCGCCGGCTTCGAGCGGCCGACCGAGGGCCGGATCTTCCTCGACGGCGAGGACATCACCGACCTGCCGCCGTACGAGCGGCCGATCAACATGATGTTCCAGTCCTACGCGTTGTTCCCGCACATGAGCGTGGCCGACAACATCGCCTTCGGCCTCAAGCAGGACAAGATGCCCAAGGAGCAGATCGAGGCGCGCGTGGCCGAGATGCTCAAGCTGGTGCAGATGAGCCAGTACGCCAAGCGCAAGCCGCACCAGCTCTCCGGCGGCCAGCGCCAGCGCGTGGCCCTGGCCCGCTCGCTGGCCAAGAGCCCGAAGCTGCTGCTGCTCGACGAGCCGATGGGCGCGCTGGACAAGAAACTCCGTTCGCAGATGCAACTGGAGCTGGTGGAGATCATCGAGCGGGTCGGTGTGACCTGCGTGATGGTGACCCACGACCAGGAAGAGGCCATGACCATGGCCCAGCGCATCGCCATCATGCACCTGGGCTGGATCGCCCAGATCGGCAGCCCGATCGACATCTACGAGACGCCGACCAGCCGCCTGGTCTGCGAGTTCATCGGCAACGTCAACCTGTTCGACGGCCAGGTGATCGAGGATGCCGAGGGCCATGCGCTGATCGAAAGCCCGGACCTGGAACGCGGCATCTATGTCGGTCACGGCGTCACCACCTCGGTGCAGGACAAGAGCATCACCTACGCGATTCGCCCGGAGAAGCTGCTGGTCACCACCGAGCGGCCGACCGGCGAGCACAACTGGTCGCGCGGCACGGTGCACGACATCGCCTACCTGGGCGGCCATTCGGTGTTCCACGTCAAGCTGCCGAGCGGCAAGATCGTCCAGTCTTTCGTCGCCAACGCCGAGCGGCGTGGCGCACGGCCGACCTGGGACGACCAGGTGTTCGTCTGGTGGGAGGACGACAGCGGGGTGGCGTTGCGCTCATGAATATTTCCCGAAGCATTAGCCGTCGACTGCCACGGGGCCGTCACGTCGTCATCGGCGTGCCGTTCATCTGGCTGTTCCTGTTCTTCCTGCTGCCCTTCGTCATCGTCCTGAAGATCAGCTTCGCCGAAGCCGATGTGGCGATCCCGCCCTATACCGAGATCTACGCCTGGGCCAACAACCAGCTGTCGGTGGTGCTCAATCTCGGCAACTACATCTTCCTCAGCGAAGACGACCTGTACCTGGCCGCCTACCTCGGCTCGTTGCAGATGGCCTTCTTCAGCACCCTGCTGTGCCTGCTGCTCGGCTACCCGATGGCCTACGCCATCGCCCGCGCCGACAAGGAAATGCAGACGGTGTTCCTGCTGCTGATCATGATGCCGACCTGGACGGCGATCCTGATCCGCGTGTATGCCTGGATGGGCATCCTCAGCAACAACGGCCTGCTCAACGGCTTGCTGCAGGGCCTGGGGCTGATCGACGAGCCGTTGCAGATCCTCAACACCAACGTCGCGGTCTATATAGGGGTTGTGTACTCGTATTTGCCGTTCATGGTCCTGCCGCTCTACGCCAACCTGGTCAAGCACGACCAGAGCCTGCTGGAAGCGGCCGCCGACCTGGGCTCGAGCACCTTCAACAGCTTCTGGAAGATCACCGTGCCGCTGTCGAAGAACGGCATCATCGCCGGCTGCATGCTGGTGTTCATCCCGGTGGTCGGCGAGTTCGTCATCCCCGAGCTGCTCGGCGGTCCGGAGACCCTGATGATCGGCAAGGTGCTCTGGCAGGAGTTCTTCAACAACCGCGACTGGCCGGTGGCCTCCGCCCTGGCGGTGGTGATGCTGGCGATCCTGATCATCCCGATCATCCTGTTCAACCGTAACCAGGCTAAAGAGATGGAGGGCCGGGCATGAAGAAGCTCTCTGGTATTGCGCCAAGCATCCTGTTCAACCGGCTCTCCACCCAGGGCCGGGCTAAAGAAATGGAGGGCCGGGCATGAAGCGTTACAGTTTCTCCAGCGTCATGCTGTGGGTCGGCCTGCTGTTCATCTACCTGCCGATGCTGATCCTGGTGATCTACTCGTTCAACGCCTCGCGGCTGGTGACGGTGTGGGGCGGCTGGTCGGTGAAGTGGTACGTCGGCCTGCTCGACAACACCCAGCTGATGAACTCGGTGATGCGCTCCCTGGAAATCGCCTGCTACACCGCGATCGCCGCGGTGGCGCTGGGCACCCTGGCGGCCTTCGTGCTGACCCGGGTGACCCGCTTCAAAGGCCGCACGCTGTTCGGTGGCCTGGTCACCGCACCGCTGGTGATGCCCGAGGTGATCACCGGTCTGTCGCTGTTGCTGCTGTTCGTGGCCATGGCGCAACTGATCGGCTGGCCGGCCGAGCGCGGCATCCTGACCATCTGGATCGCCCACACCACCTTCTGCACCGCCTACGTGTCGGTGGTGGTGTCCTCGCGCCTGCGCGAGCTGGACCTGTCCATCGAGGAAGCGGCCATGGACCTCGGTGCCAAGCCGTTCAAGGTGTTCTTCCTGATCACCATCCCGATGATCGCGCCGTCGCTGGCGGCCGGCGGCATGATGTCCTTCGCCCTGTCGCTGGACGACCTGGTGCTGGCCAGCTTCGTCTCCGGCCCGGGTTCCACCACCCTGCCGATGGAGGTGTTCTCCGCCGTGCGCCTGGGCGTGAAGCCGGAGATCAACGCCATCGCCAGCCTGATCCTGCTGTCGGTGTCGCTGATGACCTTCCTCATCTGGTTCTTCGCCCGCCGCGCCGAGGAGAAGCGCAAGAAGGCCGTGCAGCAAGCCATGGACGAGACCACCGGCGCCGCCCTGCTGGCGGGGCCGGACAGCCGCCGCGACCCGTCGCAGCTCCACGCCGCTGCCTAGGGGCGCTCGAGTAAACAGGAAAGGGTCACTGCGGTGGCCCTTTTTTGTGGTTGCCTGGCTGCGCGAGGGCGCAAGGTGCGGTGGGCTTGGGAGCCGACAGTCGCCTTTCAGTACCCCGTGCGTGGCCCCAGGCCTCGACCTAGCGTGCCGGCACCAGCTTCAGCGTACTGCGGGTGTTGGCCGCCACATCCGCCTCGTTCAGGTGCTGCGGCTGGTACTGGCCGGCGATATAGGCGGCGGCCTGGTCGCTGTAGTGGGCGTCGAAGGGGACGCCGCTCTGGCCGACCGGGTTGCTGCCCAGCGCCGTGCCGGCGTCGGCGAGGTCGATCAGGCGGCGGGTCGAGGGGCCGTAGACCACCGTCCAGGGCTGCGGGCCGACCTTGTGCGACAGGTTGTTCGGCGTTTCGTGGCCGCCCGGTGCGGCGAACGGGCCGACGTTGAACAGCCAGTCCAGCGGTTTCTGCTGGCCCAGCGGGTGGCCGTGGGTGAGGGTGTGCACCGAGCCCCATTGCCAGTCGGCGGGGTCTCTGCCGAGGCTCTCGCGCAGCTGGGCGAGGCTCGCCTGCCAGGCGGCGCGGACTGTCTCGGCGCGGCTTTCCACGGCCTCGCTGTTGCGGTCGTCCCACCAGGGCGAGTCGGCATCCGCGCTCAGGCGCGGCAGGGCACTGTCCAGCACGCGGGTGGCCAGCAGGTTGTCGTAGAAGGCGCTGCCCAGCTCGTCGGCCATGGCCTTTTCGCTCAGTTGGTAGAGCAGTTGGTTGAACAGGCTGGCCGCCGTCGAGTCGAGCGTGTGGTCGCCGTTCCAGGCGGCCAGTTGTTCGACCAGCGCCCGCTCCCGCTCGTCCGCCGCGGCGCGGCGCAGGTCGTCGAGGATCGGTGCCAGCAGGCGCGGCGCGTAGCCGCTGCCGGGGTCGAGTTGCAGCGCCTGGCTGTTTTCCAGGTCCCACTTCAGCGCGGCGTCGGCCAGGCGCTGGTCGAGGCGCCGGCCGCGGTCCGCCAGGTTGTAGTAGCCGGGGATGGCGATGCCGCTGGGTGAGCGCGGCTGGTAGTTGGCCGAGACGATGTAACCGCGCGGCGGGTTCTCCTCCTGGGGGTTGGCGCTGAACGGGTGGAAGCCGGACTTCTCCGCCTCGCCGCCGGCGCCGTCGAGGATGAAGCTCGGGTTGACCCCGGCCGGACGCCGCGGCAGCTTGGCCGCGGCCCACCAGCCGATGTCGCCGGCGGCATTGGCCCAGACCACGTTGAGGCCGGGCGCCTCGATCTTCTCCACCGCAGCGCGGGCCTTGTCCAGGCTGTCGGCGCGGTTGAGCCGGTAGAAGCCGTCGAGGATCGGGTTGGCGGTCTCGAGGAAGGCCCACCACAGGGCGATCGGCGTGCTGCCGAGACCGCCGCCGAGGGCGTCGTTGATCAGCGGGCCATGGGGCGAGCGGCGCAGAGTCAGGGTGACCGGTTCGGCGTCCTTGACCCGGATGACTTCCTCGCGGCTCTGCAGCTCGACCCACTGGCCGCGGTACCAGACCTGGTTGGGATTGGCCGGGTTGAGCCGCTCGGCGATCAGGTCGACGTCGTCGTTCTGGAACATGGTCAGGCTCCAGGCGAAGTCGCGGTTGTGGCCCAGGGAGGCGACCGGGTTGAGCGCCTGGTGGTGGCCGTACAGCTCGAAGCCCGGGTAGCTCAGGTGCGCCTCGTACCACACCGCCGGCACGGCGAAGCGGATATGCGGGTCGCCGGCCAGCAGCGGTTTGCCGCTGGCGGTGCGGCTGCCGGACACCGCCCAGGCGTTGCTGCCCTCGAACTGCGGCAGGCCGGCCTCGCTCAGCGCGCTGTGGCTGAGGCTGGCGAGGGCGCCGAGGTCCTGCCAGTCACCCGCGGCCAGGGGTTGGCCGAGCGCGCCCTGGGGGTGCCAGTCGAGATCGAAGACCGCGAGGTACTCGGCGCCCAGCTGGTCGCGGACATAGCTCAGCACCGGCTCGGTGCGGAAGGCGGCGGCGAAGCTGTAGGCCATGTAGCCGGCCACGCTGAGGCTGTCGGCGACCGTGAAGGGCCGCGGCGCGATGTCCAGCAGGTCGAATTCCAGCGGCGCCGGGCGGCTGGCCTGGTACTGGTTGATGCCGTCCAGGTAGGCCTGCAAGGCCTGGGTGGCCGGGCTGTCCGGGTCCATGAGCTGGGCATAGGCATCGGCGTGGGCGCGGATCTCCAGGGTGCGGAACAAACGGTCGGTGGCGAGCAGCTTGCTGCCGAGCACCTCGGCCAGCTCGCCGCGCGCCAGGCGACGCAGCATCTCCATCTGGAACAGCCGGTCCTGGGCGTGCACGAAGCCCAGCGCGCGGTACAGGTCGGCCTCGTGGCGCGCCTGGATATGCGGCACGCCGCGCTCGTCGTAGCGCACCCTGACCGGCGCCTGCAGCCGTTCCAGGGCGAGCTCGCCGTCGCGCAGCGGGCGTTTGCTGGCGACATACCAGGCGGTGCCGGCCGCTGCGGCGGCGACGATCAAGGCGAGGGCGGTCAGGCGGCGTTTCATCGAGTCTTCCTTCGGGTTGTCGCGCCGCGGCGGTCGGGCGTCGCGGCATTCTGCGCAGTAGTGCGGGCGTCGGCATTGACCGAATGCTGCGAGGCTGCAAGTCTTTGGTCAATTGGCTGGAGAAACCATGTACACCGACCCGCAGCCCGCCAGCGCCGCCGCGCTGACCCATTCCTCCACCCTGCGCCGCCTGCTCTACGAGGCCCTGGCCGAGCTCGGCCTGGACCCCACCGAGACCTACCGGCGCGCTTACCAGGGCCTGCCGTTGGCGCCGCCGCTGCTCGAGGCGCGCGAGGGGCACGACAATGCCCCGCTGTTCTGGCAGGCGCTGGAGGGCATCAGCGGCGATGCCGACATCGGCCTGCACCTGGGCGAGCAGATGAAGCCGCGGCCGATGGACGTGGTCGGCTACCTGCTGCTGGCCAGCCGCGACTTGCGCCAGGCGCTGGAGAGCTTCGTGCGCTTCCAGCACATCCTCTCCGGCGGCTTCGCCGCGCGCCTGGAGGAGCGGGACGGCTCGGCGCGGCTGATCATCGACCTGAACTACCGCGGCGTCGGCTCGCTGCGCCAACAGATGGAATGCCTGGCGCTGCTGCTGCAGAAGATGCTGGCCAGCGTCAGCGATGGGGATTTCCGCCTCTCGGCCATCGATTTCCGGCATGCGCCGCCGCGTCGGCTCGACGAGCACCGCCGGCTGTTCGGCCTGCCCCCGCGCTTCGCCCAGGCCCATGACGCCTTGATCTTTCCCCGCGCGCTGCTCGGCCGGCCGTCGCGCAGCGCCAATCCGCGGCTGTTCGCCCTGCTCTGCGCGCAGGCCGAGCAGGAGCTGGCCGAACTGGCGGAAAACCAGTTGCTCAACCGCGTGCGCTACTGGCTGGGGGCGAACCTGGGGGTACAGGCCTGCGGCCTGGCCGGTTGCGCGCGGGCGCTCGACCTCACGCCCGCGGCGTTGCAACGGGCGCTGGCCGAGCAGGGCCGCGGCTTTCGCGCCCTGCACGACGAGGTGCGCCGCCGCCGGGCGCTGGAACTACTGGAAGCTGGCCAGGCGATCCGCGAGGTGGCGCGGGCCTGCGGGTTTGCCGAGCTGTCGCCGTTCTACCGGGCGTTCAGACGCTGGCAGGGCGGGACCCCGGACGCCTACCGGGCCTGCTTGCCGCGCCGGCGTTAGGCTGGCACGGCGCGGCACTGCGCCCGTGGGCTGGCGTGCCGGCGGGGCGTCGGCGGCGGCCTGGCGATAGAAACTGCTAGACATGGTGTCCCTCCCGCGATCCGCTGCAACGACGATGCCAAAATAGTGGCTCATAAGTTGTTGCAGAGGTGGTACGGGAGTGCAAATCGAAAGCCGAAAAATCCGACTAAAGGCGGCGACGATTCAGTCGGCGGGCGCTGTCGGCCATTCGCAGAAGCAGCCGACCGCCAGGGTGTTGCTGGCGTTCACCGTGCGCCCGGCGGCCAGGGCGTCGAGGATCGGCTCGATGAAGCTGTTGCTCGAGTTGCAGCTGAGTCCTTCGCTGTAGGGGCCGAAATAGGCCAGCTCACCGCGCTGGTCCCAGATCGCCACGGCCGGGCTGGCCGGGAGGTGTTCGGCGCCGGGCAGCTGCTCGAGCGGTTGCAGGGCCGCCAGGCTGGCCGGCAACTGTCCGCTGCTGCCGGCTTTCTGCACGGCATAGAAGGCCACGCCCCGGGGGGCGAAGTGCTCGATCAACTCGCTCAGGTGCTGTTGGTTGCCGACATTGCATGGGCAGGCCGGGTCCCAGAAGTGCACCAGGCGGATCGGTCCGGGGCCCGCCAGCTCGCGCGGCAGGCGCAACTCGGCGCCGGAGAACAGCGCCGCCCGCTGGTCGAACGGGCGCAGGTAGCGTGCCTCGAACCACCAGAAGGCCGCGAGCATGGCGGCAATCCAGATCAGCGCGATCAGGCTGGCGAGCAGGGTCTTGCGGCTGAGTCGGGGCATGGGCAATCGGTTGGCAGAAGGATGCATAGCTTGCCACGGCGCGCGCGGCAGCAGAATATCGGTAGGCGACCGCGTGGCCGCGAATGCCCCGCGGGAAGTCCGCCCGATCGATGGAAAGCCTTATGCCAGAACGTTTCCAGCCCGATGACCTGGTCGCCAGTCTGCGACCCTTGGCCGCAGCGTCGGCGGATTCGGCGCATGAGCGGGCGTACCGGTGCTTCTATGGCTTCGAGCAATTGTCGGCCGAACACAGCCGGCTGGGGTATTTCCAGGTCGCCGGCTACCGCATCGCCGCCCAGGTCTGGTGGCCGCCGGCGCCGCGGGCGACCCTGCTGCTGCTGCACGGCTATTACGACCACAGCGGCCTGTACCGCCACGTGGTCGAGTGGGCGCTGGGGCTGGGCTTCGCCGTGCTGGCGTTCGATCTGCCGGGGCATGGCCTGTCCAGCGGCAGGCGTGCCAGCATCGGCGATTTCGCCGAGTACCAGTTGGTCCTGCAGGGGGCGCTCGTCCAGGCGGCGGCCCTCGATTTGCCGCAGCCCTGGCATTTGTGCGGGCAGAGCACCGGCGGGGCGATCCTGATCGACTATCTGCTGACCGGCAGCCCGGGGCCGGAGGTGGGACAGACCATCCTGCTGGCGCCGCTGGTGCGACCGCGCGCCTGGGCCTGGTCGCAGCTCAGCTATCGCATGCTCCGGGCGTTCGTCTCCGAGATTCCCCGGCGCTTCAGCGATAACTCGAATGACGCCGAGTTCATCCACTTCGTCCAGCACCGCGACCCGCTGCAGGCGCGCAGCCTGCCGACGGCCTGGGTCGGCGCCCTGAGCCAATGGGTGCCGCGCATCGAGGGCGCGCCGCGCAGTGCGCGCAGCCCGCTGATCGTGCAGGGTGAGGCGGACATGACGGTGGACTGGGCGCACAACCTGGCGGTGCTGCAGGACAAGTTCGCCGCGCCGCAGATTTTCCGCCTGGCGCAGGCGCGCCACCACCTGGCCAACGAGGCGCCGGCCTTGCGCCAGCGCTATTTCGATTTCCTCAGCAAACGGCTGGTGTAGGGCGGGGATAACCCGCCGCTGGCAGGATCGCCACGGCCTGCTAGATCCCCTGCGGCGCCGGCGCCAGATCGGCGGTGTTCTGGCCCACCGCCAGCCCGGCCCGTAGCGCCGCCAGGGCGGCCTGGTAATAAGCCTGGCCCTCGGCGGACTGGGCGAAGGTGACGAATTCCTCCAGTTCCGGGTCGGACAGCTCGCGGTAGACGTGCAGCAGGGTGTTGTCCAGGTCCGCGCCGATCTGTTCGATCAGGCGCTGGCGCTGGCTATTCAGCAGGCTTTGCGCCGAATCCCCAGTGAACATGCCGGGGAGCATCTGGCTGAGGCTGTCGGCGGCGACCCCGGCCAGGGCCAGGCTGACTTCGGCGCCGGCTTCCTTGGCCGGCAGCGCCTGGGCCAGGTGGCGGATCAGCAGGCGGCGGGTGGCGTCGGCCTCGGTGCGCGGCAGGCCATCGGCATAGCGCGCCAGCTGCTCGCGGTGGGTGGCGAGCAGCTCGGCGGCGACGATCTTGCGGCCCAGCGGCGATTCGAAGAAGCGCAGCGCCGGCAGCGGGTCGGCGAGGCTCTGCAGCAGGCTCTGTTGCGCGCGCTGATCCATCGCCTGCGGGTTGAAGCGCTGGTTGCTATTGGTCACCAGGGCCTGGTAGACCGCCGGCGGCAGGCTGCTGCGATAACGCTGTTGCGCGGCGCTCAGGGCGTCGTTGAAATGCGCCCGCTGCTGTGGCCAGCCGGCAGCCTGGTAGAGCTGGACATGGGCGTCGGCCAGGCTCGGCAGGCTGAAGATCAACAACAAGACAACACAAAGGGCGCGCATAGGGACTCCGGTGTGGCGGTCGGCTATTTTCGGTGGCCTGTCGGAGCTTGTCGAGGTACGTCGAGCGGACTGATAGAATCGCCGGCATGCCTAACGATCTCCATGACCCGCTGCTATCGAACATCGTCGACGACCTGGCCGAGCGCGGCTGGTCGCTGCAACCGCTGTTCGCTCCACCATCTCTGACCCTGGAACTGGCCGATGAGTGCCGCCAGCGGGCCGCGCAAGGTGCCCTGGCGCCCGCCAGCATCGGCCGCGGCAGCGCCCAGGCGGTGCGCGAAGGGATTCGCGGCGATCGCATCGAATGGCTGGATGAGGGCCAGTCGCCGGCGTGCGACCGCTACCTGGGACTGCTGGACGAGTTGCGTCTGGCGCTCAACCGCGGGCTGTACCTGGGGCTGGAGGATTACGAGAGCCACTTCGCCCTGTACCCGCCCGGTGCCTTCTACCAGAAGCATGTCGATCGCTTCCGCGACGACGACCGGCGGACGGTGTCGGCGGTGCTCTATCTCAACCAGGACTGGCGGCCGGAGCAGGGCGGCGCCCTGCGTCTGTACCTGGAGGATGGGACGACGCGCGATGTGCTGCCGCGGGCCGGCAGCCTGCTGGTGTTCCTCTCCGCCGACCTGCCCCACGAGGTATTGCCAGCGAGCCGCGAGCGCTTGTCGCTGACCGGCTGGTTCCGCCGCCGCGGCGATGGCCCGCTGTAGCGGCGGCAAGGCGCGCGGGATGGAGCGTCATGCCTAACAGGTTGGGTGTGCGGGGCCGCCTAGGCCGCGCGCACCGCTATCGGCGGATGTTCGGTGCGCAAGGCGCACCCTACCCGAGTAGGCCAGGCGACTTGGGGCGGAATGCTCGGGCGGGCGAGCTGGGGGTGTCATGCAGAAGATTCTGGTAAGCCGCTGCCTGTTGGGCCACCGGGTGCGCTACGACGGCGGAGCCCACGGCCCGCTCGTGCTGCTCGAGCGCTGGCAGGCCGAGGGCCGCGTGGTCGCCCTGTGTCCGGAGGTGGCCGGCGGATTGCCGACGCCGCGGCCGCCGGCGGAGATTGCCGGTGGCCAGGGCGCTGGGGTGCTCGATGGCCGGCTGCCGGTGCTGACGGTGGACGGCGAGGATGTCAGCGCGGCCTTTATCGCCGGTGCCGAGCAGGCCCTGGCGCTGGTCGAGCGGCACGGCATTCGCCTGGCGCTGCTCAAGGCGCGCAGCCCGTCCTGTGGCAACCGGGAAAACTACGACGGCAGTTTCACCGGCACCAGGGTCGCCGGCGAAGGGGTGACCGCGGCGGCGCTCAGACGCGCCGGGGTGCGGGTGTTCAGCGAAGAGCAGCTGCCCGAGCTGGAGGCGGCGCTGCGCGAGTTGGAAGGCTGAGCCGGGCGATAAGCAGCGGGTGTGGGAGGGGCCGGGCGGCGTACCGCTTTAGCCGCGACAGCAGGCGTGAAAGATCGCCGCTAAAGCGCCTCCCACAGGGGGTGCGGCATCGCCATGAAAAAGGGAAGCCGAAGCTTCCCTTTTTCGTATCGCGCCAGCGCCTTAGAACAGCACGCGGCTGCGGATGGTGCCGTTGACGTGCTGCAGCTTCTCCAGGGCCAGGTCGGAGTACTCGGCGTCGACGTCGATCACCACGTAGCCGACCTTGTCGTTGGTCTGCAGGTACTGGCCGGAGATGTTGATGCCGTTGTCGGCGAACACCTTGTTGATCTCGCTCATCACACCAGGAATGTTCTCGTGGATGTGCAGCAGGCGGTGCTTGCCCGGGTGCGACGGCAGGGCCACTTCGGGGAAGTTGACCGAGGACACCGAGGTGCCGTTGTCGCTGTACTTGACCAGCTTCTCCGCCACTTCCAGGCCGATGTTGGCCTGCGCCTCGGCAGTCGAGCCGCCGATGTGCGGGGTGAGGATCACCCGGTCCAGGCCGCGCAGCGGGCTCTCGAACTCCTCGTCGTTGGACTTGGGCTCGACCGGGAACACGTCGATGGCCGCACCGATCAGGTGCTCGTCCTTGATCGCCGCGGCCAGGTGCTCCAGTTCGACCACGGTGCCGCGGGCGGCGTTGATCAGGATGCCGCCCTTCTTCATCGCGCGGATTTCCGCTTCGCCGATCATCCATTGGGTCGACGGCAGTTCCGGCACGTGCAGCGAGACGATGTCGCACAGGCCGAGCAGGTCGTGCAGCTTGCCGATCTGCGTGGCGTTGCCCAGCGGCAGCTTGGTCACGGTGTCGTAGAAGAACACCTGCATGCCCAGGGCCTCGGCCAGCACCGAGAGCTGGGTGCCGATGGAGCCGTAGCCGACGATGCCGAGCTTCTTGCCGCGGATCTCGAAGGAGTTGGCCGCGCTCTTGATCCAGCCGCCACGGTGGCAGGAGGCGTTCTTCTCGGGGATGCCGCGCAGCAGCAGGATGGCCTCGGCCAGCACCAGCTCGGCCACCGAGCGGGTGTTCGAGTAGGGCGCGTTGAATACCGCGATGCCGCGCTCGCGGGCGGCGTCCAGGTCGACCTGGTTGGTGCCGATGCAGAAGCAGCCGACCGCCACCAGCTTCTTGGCGCAGTCGAACACCTCGGCGGTCAACTGGGTGCGCGAGCGGATGCCGATGAAGTGCGCGTCGGCGATCTTCTCTTTCAGCTCGCCGTCCGACAGCGCGCCCTTGAGGTACTCGATGTTGGTGTAGCCGGCGGCCTTCAGGGTGTCGACGGCATTCTGGTGGACGCCTTCGAGAAGAAGGAACTTGATCTTGCTCTTGTCGAGAGAGGTCTTGCTCATCGGAGTACCTGTTGTCCCACAAATGGTGTCAGGGAAAGCATCAGCGGGGTGGCTGAGCGGACCCCGCAGATCGGCGCGGGGGCACGATTCACGGGGTGCGTATGCTAGCATACGAGCCCCGCGAAACACCCACCCCTGGCAGATGAAGCGTGCTCAGGGTGACCATGAATCGTTTGAGAGTTCTGCAGATGACCAACCCTGCCCTGATCGAAGAGCTGAAGACCCTGGTTGAGCCCGGCAAGGTGCTCACCGATGCCGACTCCCTCAACGCCTACGGCAAGGATTGGACCAAGCATTTCGCCCCGGCGCCCAGCGCCATCGTCTTCCCCAAGAGCATCGAGCAGGTCCAGGCGATCGTCCGCTGGGCCAATACGCACAAGGTCGCCCTGGTGCCCTCGGGCGGGCGTACCGGGCTGTCGGCCGCGGCGGTGGCGGCCAACGGGGAAGTCGTTGTCTCGTTCGACTATATGAACCGGATTCTCGGCTTCAACCAGTACGACCGTAGCGTGGTCTGCCAGCCGGGCGTGGTGACCAAGCAGCTGCAGCTGTTCGCCGAGGAGCAGGGGCTGTACTACCCGGTGGACTTCGCCTCCAGCGGTTCCAGCCAGATCGGCGGCAATATCGGCACCAATGCCGGCGGGATCAAGGTGATCCGCTACGGCATGACCCGCAACTGGGTGGCCGGGCTCAAGGTGGTTACCGGCACCGGCGAGCTGCTCGAGCTGAACAAGGACCTGATCAAGAACGCCACCGGCTACGACCTGCGCCAACTGTTCATCGGCGCCGAAGGAACGCTGGGGTTTGTCGTCGAAGCGACCATGCGCCTCGATCGCGCGCCGCAGAACCTCACCGCGATGGTCCTCGGCGCCGCCGATTTCGACTCGATCATGCCGGTGCTGCACGCCTTCCAGAACAAGCTGGACCTGACCGCCTTCGAATTCTTCTCCGACAAGGCCCTGGCCAAGGTGCTCGGCCGCGGCGACGTGCCGGCGCCGTTCGAGACCGACTGCCCGTTCTACGCGCTGCTGGAGTTCGAGGCGAGCACCGAGCAGGTGGCCGAGGCCGCCCTGGCCACCTTCGAGCATTGCGTCGAGCAGGGCTGGGTGCTCGACGGGGTGATGAGCCAGAGCGAGCAGCAGCTGCACAACCTGTGGAAGCTGCGCGAGTACATCTCCGAGACCATCAGCCACTGGACCCCGTACAAGAACGACATCTCGGTGACCGTGTCGCAGGTGCCGGCCTTCCTCCACGACATCGATGCCATAGTCGGCCAGCACTACCCGGACTTCGAGATCGTCTGGTTTGGCCACATCGGCGACGGCAACCTGCACCTGAATATCTTGAAGCCGGAGAACCTGAGCAAGGACGAGTTCTTCGCCAAGTGCGCGACGGTCAACAAGTGGGTGTTCGAGATCGTGCAGAAGTACCACGGCTCGATCAGCGCCGAACACGGCGTCGGCATGACCAAGCGCGATTACCTGCACTACAGCCGCTCGGAAGCCGAGATCGGCTACATGAAGGCGATCAAGGCGGTGTTCGATCCCAACGGGATCATGAACCCCGGCAAGATTTTCCCGGCTTAAGCCCTTTTTGTGGGGGCGCCGGGGCGGCGTTCCGTTTTATCTGCGATGGCATGAGGGCGTAGGGCGGGTGCAACCCGCCAACCGGTAACGGCGGATTGCACCCGCCCTACGCCATTTAGGAGTCTTTGATGAGTTACCAGCACCAGTACGTCGACGGTACCCATATCCACTTCCCGATGGGCAAGGTGGTGTGCATCGGCCGCAACTATGCCGAGCACGCCAAGGAGCTGAACAACCCGGTGCCCAGCGAGCCGTTGCTGTTCATCAAGGCCGGCAGCTGCGTGGTGCCGCTGGATGACGGCTTCGCCATTCCCGACGACCGCGGGACGGTGCACTACGAAGCGGAGATCGCCGTGCTGATCGGCAAGCCGCTGTCGCGTACGCCGGATGCCGAGGAAGTGCGCGATGCCATTTCCGGCTTCGCCCCGGCCCTCGACCTGACCCTGCGCGACCTGCAGGCCAGGCTCAAGGAGAAGGGCTATCCCTGGGAGGTCGCCAAGTCCTTCGACGGCGCCTGCGTGCTGGCGCCCTTCGTGCCGGGCGACGCGGTGGAGGACCTGGGCGATATCGGCATCCGCCTGAGCATCAACGGCGAAGTGCGCCAGGACGGCAACAGCCGCGACATGCTCAATCCGATCCTGCCGATGATCCAGCACATCTGCGGGCACTTCAGCCTGCAGCCGGGCGACGTGATCCTCACCGGCACGCCGGTCGGCGTCGGGCCGCTGCACAAGGGCGACGAACTGGCGCTGGAGCTGGTCGGCCATTCGCGTTTCGCCAGCCGAGTGCTATAAACCGGCTATGCCTGTGGGGGGCGCCTGGAGGCGCCCTTATCGGTAATCGAACCATAAGCTTCGGCCGCTAGTCTGATGGCCATCGCTTTCCCGAGTCGTGACCGATGCCTGCTGTGTTCCCCCGTGTTATCCGCCCGCGCTGGTTGGCGCTGCTGTCCCTGGCCGTTGGCGCGGCGCTGCTGGCCGACTACCAGCGCTGGGATGAGCGTGCCTGGTTCTGGTTCAAGGAGCAGCGCCTGAGCGGCGCCGAGCAGTTGGCGAGCATCTGGCTGCCGGGCTATCGGGTGGTGCTGCAGGGCAAGCCGCTGGCCGGCCTGGAGGACGACGAAGCCTCCGGGCTGACCTACAACCCGGCCAGCGACACGCTGTTCACCGTGACCGGCAAGCATCCGCAACTGGTCGAGTTGTCGCTCGCAGGCGAGGTGCTGCGCCGCGTCGCGCTCACCGGTTTCTCCAATCCGGAGGGGGTCGAGGTGCTGGCCGGTGGGCGCCTGGCGATCATCGACGAGCGCCGCCGCACGCTGACCACCTTCAACCTGGCCGACGATGCGCTGAGCCTGGATGCGCGGGACTATCCGTCGTTCGACCTGGGCTTTGCCGGGGCCGGCAACAAGGGCTTCGAGGGGATTGCCTGGGACTCGCGCCGGCAGCGTGTGCTGCTCGGCAAGGAGCGCGGCCCGCTGGGGCTGTTCAGCCTGCCGTTTCCCGGCGAGGACGGGGCGACCGGGGCGCTGCAGGCACTGCCCATGGGGCGCCTGTTCGTTCGCGATATCTCTTCGCTGAGCTACGATGCGCGCACCGGGCATTCGCTGGTGCTCTCCGATGAGTCGCGCCTGCTCCTGGAGGTCGATGCCCAGGGCGAGCCGGTCAGCTTTATCAGCCTGGTCGGCGGGCTGAATGGTTTGCGCCATGGCATCGAGCAGGCCGAGGGCGTGACCATGGATGCGGCGGGTAATATCTATATCGTCGGTGAACCCAACCTGCTCTACGTGTTGCGCAAGGATCAGCCGGCGCGCCCGGATGCAGGCTGATTAAGCCTGGCTTCAGCCGGACGCACTAACCTGCCGCGCTCGCAGAAGCCGCCATGAGTCAAGCAGCATGCCCCGTCTCTTCACCTTCAAGCGCCTGCTGGTCGGGTTGCTGCTGTTCATCCTGCTGGCGCTCGGGCTGCTGGCCCAGGATTACCGGCTGTTCGAGCGCGCCTGGTTCAATGCGCAGCAGTGGCGGCACGCGGCCCGCTGGCAGGGCGCGTCCATCTGGCTGCCGGACTACCGGGTGACGCTGGAGGCGCAGCCCATCGTCGGCCTGGACGACGATGTCTCGGCGCTGACCTACGACCCGGACCGGCGCAGCCTGTTCACCGTCACCAACCAGAATTCGCAGCTGATCGAGCTGTCGCTCGATGGGCGCATCCTGCGCCGGGTGCGGTTGCTCGGCTTTGGCGACCCGGAGGCGGTCGAGTACATCAGCCGCGGCCTCTATGTGATCACCGACGAGCGCCGCCAGCGCCTGATCAAGGTGCGTCTGGAGGATGACGCCCGAGTGATCGACGCCGCCCAGGCGCAGCAGCTTTCGCTGGGTATCGGCCGAAACGGCAACAAGGGCTTCGAGGGCCTGGCCTATGACGTCGCCGGGCAGCGCCTGTTCGTCGCCAAGGAGCGCAACCCGCTGCGCATCTACGAGATCCACGGCTTCCCGCACCGCGATCCAGGGCAGCCGTTCGCCGTGCATGTGGTGGATGACCTCGAGCGCGATGCCGGGCTGTTCGTCCGCGACCTCTCCAGCCTGCAGTTCGATGAGCGCAGCGGGCATCTGCTGGCACTGTCCGACGAGTCGCGGCTGATCCTGGAGCTGAATGCCGATGGCCGGCCGATCAGCAGCCTGTCGCTGCTCGCCGGCCAGTCCGGGCTGCAGCGCACGGTGCCGCAGGCCGAAGGGCTGGCGATGGATGGCGACGGCACCCTGTACCTGATCAGCGAGCCGAACCTGTTCTATGTGTTCAGGAAACCGGCCGGGGATTGACCCGGCCGCTGCCGCAAGGCTTAGCTGTCGTCCTGCAGCGCGGCGCCCGGGGCGTTGTTCTTCACCGACTCGGTGCCGGCCAGGCAGCCCGCCTGGCTGGCGTACAGCTGGCTCTGGCCGACCACCTGGCCGTTGGTGGCCTTGAGCACGAAGTGGAACTTGCCGTTGGCGGCCGCCTTGACCTCGAATGCCCCCTGGCGCTGCGAGTTCTTCTTCACCGACTCGATACCGTCGAGGGCCGACGGCTTGCTCTTGTACAGCTCGCTGGTGAGGATGATCTCGCCGTTGCCGGCGAGCAGGTTGAAGTGGAACTGACCGTCTTTGGCGGCTTTCAGGTGAAACTTGCTGGCCATGGCGACCTCCGGGTCGTGAGGGGAACTCTCCAAGCCTAGCCCCCCTGGCACATCCGGCCAGTCCGGCCTACGGGCGCGTGAGGCGCTTCACGCCCTCGCTGGTGCCGAGCAGCAGCAGGTCCGCCGGGCGGGCGGCGAACAGGCCGTTGGTGACCACGCCGACGATGTTGTTGATCTGGCTCTCCAGCTCGCGCGGGTTGACGATCGACAGGTTGTGCACGTCGAGGATCTGGTTGCCGTTGTCGGTGAGCACGCCCTCGCGGTACACCGGGTCGCCGCCCAGCTTGACCAGCTCGCGGGCCACGTGGCTACGCGCCATCGGGATCACCTCCACCGGCAGCGGGTAGGCGCCGAGCACCGGCACCAGCTTGCTGGCGTCGGCGATGCAGATGAAGGTCCTGGCCACCGCCGCGACTATCTTCTCGCGGGTCAGTGCGGCGCCGCCGCCCTTGATCAGGTTGAGGTGCTCGTCGCTCTCGTCGGCGCCGTCGACATAGAATTCCAGCTCGCTGACCGTGTTCAGCTCGTACACCGGGATGCCGTGGCCCTTGAGGCGTGCGGCGGTGGCTTCAGAGCTGGCCACGGCGCCGTCGAATTCCATCTTGTGCCGGGCCAGGGCATCGATGAAGCAGTTGGCGGTGGAGCCGGTGCCGACGCCGACGATGCTCTTGGCGTCGAGCTGGGGGAGGATGAAGTCGACGGCAGCCTGGGCGACTGCTTGCTTGAGTTGATCCTGGGTCATCACGGATTTTGCGCCTGAGTGTGATCGAAAGGCGCGAATTATAGCGCGTGAGCGCGGTAAAACCTTGCCGGGTTCCAGTCCGGAATATGGGGCTGCATGAGCGCTGCCGCTACAGGTAGCCCGGATGCAATCCGGGAAAGACTCGCTAACGCCGCGGATTTCATCCGGGCTAGGAAATTGCGTCCTTATCGCATGTCGCGGCCAAGGTCGCTCTCTACGCGGCAGCCAGCGAAACCCCGCAGAGTATATGGTCGGTCGGCGCGGGCCTGGGGTAGACTCGCGAGCTCCCTTGCCCAAACGCCTGCGAACTCGCCATGCTCGAACAGTACGTCAAGAAGATCCTCACCTCGCGCGTCTACGACGTCGCGGTGGAAACTCCGCTGCAAGCCGCCCAACAACTCTCCGAGCGCCTGGGCAACCAGATTCTGCTCAAGCGCGAAGACCTGCAGCCGGTGTACTCCTTCAAGATTCGCGGCGCCTACAACAAGCTGGCGCAGCTCACCGCCGAGGAGCAGGCGCGCGGGGTGGTCACCGCCTCGGCCGGCAACCATGCCCAGGGCGTGGCACTGGCGGCCAAGGTGCTGGGGGTCAAGGCGACCATCGTGATGCCCAAGACCACCCCGGAGATCAAGGTCCAGGGCGTGCGCTCGCGCGGCGGCAAGGTGGTGCTGCACGGCGACAGCTTCCCCGAGGCGCTGGCCTATTCGCTGAAGCTGGTGGAGGAGAAGGGCTACATCTATGTCCATCCCTATGACGATCCGCACACCATCGCCGGCCAGGGTACCGTGGCCATGGAGATCCTCCGCCAGCATCCCGGCCAGCTGGACGCGATCTTCGTCCCGGTCGGTGGCGGCGGGCTGATCGCCGGGATCGCCGCCTACGTCAAATACCTGCGCCCGGAGATCAAGGTCATCGGCGTCGAGCCGGACGATTCCAACTGCCTACAGGCCGCCATGGCCGCCGGCGAGCGCGTGGTGCTGCCGCAGGTCGGGCTGTTCGCCGACGGCGTGGCGGTGGCGCAGGTCGGCGAATACACCTTCGCCATCTGCCGCCACCACGTCGACGAGGTGATCACCGTCAGCACCGACGAGATCTGCGCGGCGATCAAGGACATCTACGACGATACCCGCTCGATCACCGAGCCGGCCGGCGCCCTGGCGGTGGCCGGGATCAAGAAGTATGTCGAGCGCGAAGGCTGCAGCGCTCGGGTGCTGGTCGGCATCGATTCGGGCGCCAACGTCAACTTCGACCGCCTGCGCCACGTGGCCGAGCGCGCCGAACTGGGCGAGAAGCGCGAGGCGATCATCGCCGTGACCATCCCCGAGCAGCCGGGCAGCTTCAAGGCCTTCTGCGAGGCGATCGGCAAGCGCCAGATCACCGAGTTCAACTACCGCTACCACACCGACAAGGAGGCGCACATCTTCGTCGGCGTGCAGACCCATCCGGAAAACGACCCGCGCGCCGCGCTGGTGGCGAGCCTGCGCAGCCAGGGATTCCCGGTGGTGGACCTGACCGATAACGAGCTGGCCAAGCTGCATATCCGCCATATGGTCGGCGGCCATGCGGCGCGGGTCAGCGATGAGGTGGTGTTCCGTTTCGAATTTCCCGAGCGGCCGGGCGCGCTGTTCAACTTCCTGCAGAAACTCGGTGGGCGCTGGAACATCTCGATGTTCCACTACCGCAACCATGGCGCCGCCGATGGCCGGGTGGTCGCCGGCCTGCAGGTGCCGGAGGCCGAGCGCCACCTGGTGCCGGCAGCGCTGGACGCGATCGGCTATCCCTATTGGGACGAGAGCGACAACCCGGCCTACCGGCTCTTTCTCGGCTGAGCCAGGCATCCATCCGACAGGGACCACGTTATGCAACACTACCTGCTGCTGAGAATCGCCCACAGCCTGCCCGCCATCCTGCTGTTGCTCGGGGTGCTGGCGCATGTCTTCATGCTGTGGAAGGCCTGGCGCGGCGGCGATGCGGCTGTGCTGCAACGCAAGCTGCGGCGTACCCGGGTGCTCAGCTTGCCGCTGCTGGGGGGGCTGGCGCTGAGCCTGCCGGTCAGCGGCTGGTGGCTGGTGGATAGCCAGGGCTGGCCGCTGGGGCAGACCTGGTTACTGGGCAGCAGCCTGCTGTTCGGCGTGCTGGCGGCGTTCGGCCTGCTGCTGGCCGGTCGGCTGAACGCCTGGCAGGCGCTGGGCGAGACCCCGGCCTCCGCGCGCCTGCTGCGGTTTACTGCGGCTTATGCCGGGCTGATCGTATTGCTGTTGCTGGCGATCATGGGCCTGATGGGCGCCAAGCCGGCCTGACGGGGGTCAGGGGCTCCGTAGGAGCGGCCCATGGCCGCGATAGAGTTTCGCGGGCAGGGCTAGGCACCCCCGCCGCTCCTACGTCCTGCGAGGCTTGCGCATAAACATAGTATCTACAAGAGCGTTTCGGCCTGAGGCGGGGGCGATGTTGGGCTTCGCCGAACTCGGCCCAACCTACAGGGGCAGGCGCTTCCTAGCGCAGGGAGATTACCGGCCAGCCGCGTTGCTCGGCCTCGGCGCGCAGCTTCGGGTCGGGGTCGACCGCCACCGGGCGGGTCACCCGCTCGAGCAGCGCCAGGTCGTTCATCGAGTCGCTGTAGAAGCAGCTGTCTTCCAGGCTCAGGCCGGTTTCCGCCAGCCAGCGGTTGAGCCGGGTCACCTTGCCGTCCTTGTAGCAGGGCACGTCGGTGGTGCGCCCGGTGTAGCGGCCGTCCTGCATTTCGCATTCGGTGGCCAGCAGGGTGTCGACACCCAGGCGCGCGGCGATCGGCGCAGTGACGAAGCGGTTGGTGGCGGTGATGATCAGCAGCTTGTCGCCGGCCCTGCGGTGTTCGTCCAGCAGCGCTTCGCCCTTGGCCAGGATGATCGGCTCGATGCAGTCGCGCATGAACTCGCGGTGCCATTGCTCGAGCTGGGTCATCTCGCTGCGACCGAGGATCGCCAGGCTGAAGTTCAGGTAGTCGGCGATATCCAGGCGCCCGGCCAGGTAGTCCTGGTAGAAGGCATCGTTGCGCGCCTTGTAGGCCACGCCGTCGAGGATGCCGCGCGCGCACAGGTAATCGCCCCAGGCGTGATCGCTATCGCCGCCGAGCAGGGTGTTGTCGAGATCGAATAGAGCCAAACGCACGGGCCAACTTTCCTCATAAGCGTCTAACGGGCATGCCACGAGTGGCGCCCAGAATCATGAAAGCCTCTCGCGGCATACCCGCGTCCCTCATCCGGCGCTGCGCGCCACCTTACTCCCGGAGGGAGAAGGGCATGGGGATGGCGTCGCTGCGCGACTCTCACATTGAAGGCGCCCAGAATAGCGGCTTTTCCACGGCATTCCCATTGACCCGTTGGCGCCATTTACGGTGCCCACGCGCTCCCCGGGTCGGCCGCGTTGCTGCTGTCCCGGCCTTTATGGAACAATGCGGTAACATGCGTTTACGAGGTTGTGTGCCGTGATCGATCCCGATGGTTTTCGCCCCAATGTCGGCATCATTCTGACCAATGAGATCGGCCAGGTGCTCTGGGCGCGCCGGATTAACCAGGATGCCTGGCAATTCCCGCAAGGCGGGATCAACGACTACGAGTCGCCGGAAGAGGCGCTCTATCGCGAGTTGAATGAAGAAGTCGGCCTGGAGCAGCAGGATGTGAAAATTCTCGCCTGCACCCGCGGTTGGTTGAGGTATCGTCTGCCGCAGCGTCTGGTGCGAACCCACAGCCAACCGCTGTGCATCGGCCAGAAACAGAAGTGGTTCCTGCTGCACCTGACCTCGGACGAGCAGCGGGTGCGCATGGACCTGACCGGCAAACCGGAATTCGACGGTTGGCGCTGGGTCAGCTACTGGTATCCGTTGGGTCAGGTGGTCACATTCAAGCGCGAGGTTTACCGCCGCGCCCTCAAGGAACTCGCTCCGCGCCTGCTGGCGCGGGACTGATACGGAATAGAGCCGAATTATGCTCAATACGCTGCGCAAGATCGTCCAGGAAGTAAACGCCGCCAAGGACCTCAAGGCGGCGTTGGGCATCATCGTGCAGCGGGTCAAGGAGGCCATGGGCAGCCAGGTCTGCTCGGTTTACCTGCTCGACCCGGAAAGCAATCGCTTCGTCCTGATGGCCACCGAGGGCCTGAACAAGAAGGCCATCGGCCGCGTCAGCATGGCGCCGAGCGAAGGCCTGGTCGGCCTGGTCGGCACCCGCGAGGAGCCGCTCAACCTCGAACATGCCTCCGAGCACCCGCGCTACCGCTACTTCGCCGAAACCGGCGAGGAGCGCTATGCCTCCTTCCTCGGTGCGCCGATCATTCACCACCGGCGGGTAATGGGCGTGTTGGTCGTCCAGCAAAAGGAGCGCCGCCAGTTCGACGAGGGCGAGGAAGCCTTCCTGGTGACCATGAGCGCGCAACTCGCCGGGGTCATCGCGCATGCCGAGGCGACCGGTTCGATCCGTGGCCTGGGCAAGCAGGGCAAGGGCATCCAGGAAGCCAAGTTCATCGGCGTACCGGGCTCGCCCGGCGCGGCCGTGGGCACTGCGGTGGTGGTATTGCCGGCGGCCGATCTGGACGTGGTGCCGGACAAGACCGTCGATGACATAGTCGCCGAGCTGGAATTGTTCAACACCGCCCTGGAAGGCGTGCGCGCCGATATGCGCGCGCTGTCGGCGAAGATGGCCACCCAGTTGCGTCCGGAAGAGCGCGCGCTGTTCGACGTCTATCTGATGATGCTGGAAGACGCCGCCCTGGGCAGCGAGGTGGTCAAGGTCATCAGGACCGGGCAATGGGCCCAGGGCGCGTTGCGCCAGGTGGTCAGCGAGCACGTCAGCCGTTTCGAACTGATGGACGACGCCTACCTGCGTGAGCGCGCCTCCGACGTCAAGGACCTCGGTCGTCGCTTGCTCGCCTACCTGCAGCAGGCGCGCCAGCAGACCCTGACCTACCCGGACAACACCATCCTGGTCAGCGAGGATCTCTCGCCGGCGATGCTCGGCGAGGTGCCGGAAGGCAAGCTGGCCGGGCTGGTCTCGGTGCTCGGCTCGGGCAACTCGCATGTGGCGATCTTCGCCCGTGCCATGGGCATTCCCACGGTGATGGGCGCGGTCGACCTGCCCTATTCGAAGATCGACGGCATTCAGCTGATCGTCGATGGCTACCACGGCGAGGTGTTCACCAACCCCAGCGAGATCCTGCGCAAGCAGTATGCCGAGGTGGTCGAGGAGGAGCGCCAGCTGACCCAGGGCCTGGATGCCCTGCGCGCCCTGCCGTGCGAGACCCTGGATGGCTATCGCATGCCGCTGTGGGTCAACACCGGTCTGCTCGCCGATGTGGTGCGCGCCCAGGAGCGCGGCGCCGAGGGCGTCGGCCTGTACCGCACCGAAGTGCCGTTCATGATCAAGGAACGCTTTCCCAGCGAGAAGGAACAGCTGGCGATCTACCGCGAGCAGCTGGCCGCCTTCCATCCGCTGCCGGTGACCATGCGTAGCCTGGATATCGGCGGCGACAAGGCGCTGAGCTATTTCCCGATCAAGGAGGAAAACCCCTTTCTCGGCTGGCGCGGCATCCGCGTCACCCTCGACCATCCGGAAATCTTCCTGGTGCAGACGCGCGCCATGCTCAAGGCCAGCGAGGGGCTGGACAACCTGCGCATCCTGCTGCCGATGATCTCCGGCACCCACGAGCTGGAAGAGGCGTTGCACCTGATTCACCGCGCCTGGGGCGAGGTGCGCGACGAGGGCGTGGACATCCCCATGCCGCCGGTGGGGGTGATGATCGAGATTCCCGCCGCGGTCTACCAGACCCGCGAGCTGGCGCGCCAGGTGGATTTCATCTCGGTCGGCTCGAACGACCTGACCCAGTACCTGTTGGCGGTGGACCGCAACAACCCGCGCGTCGCCGATCTCTACGACTTCCTCCATCCGGCGGTGCTGCAAGCGCTGCGCAAGGTGGTCGAGGACGCCCACGCCGAAGGCAAGCCGGTGAGCATCTGTGGCGAGATGGCCGGCGACCCGGCCGCTGCGGTACTGCTGATGGCCATGGGCTTCGACAGCCTGTCGATGAACGCCACCAACCTGCCCAAGGTGAAGTGGCTGCTGCGCCAGATCAGCCTGGGCAAGGCCAGGGAACTGCTCGCGCAGCTGATGACCATCGACAACCCGCAGGTGATCCACAGCACCTTGCAACTGGCCCTGCGCAATCTCGGCCTCGGGCGGATGATCAACCCGGCGTCGAATATCCAGGCCTGAGCCCTGGGCATTGATGCGCGTGGCGCAGCCTAGCGCTCGATGCTGACCTCGCCGAGGTGCGCGCCGTAGGGCCCGTAGCTGCGCTCGACCAGCAGCCGCGAGCCGTCGGCCTTGACCAGCAGCGCCGTGCTGGCGCGGGTGCCGTAGCTGCGGGTGGCGATAAAGATGCTGGAGAGCAGGCGTTCGGTATTCAAGCCGACCCCGGTGTCGGGCAGCAGCGCGTCCTCGGCTTGCTGCGCGTCATGCAGCAGATCCAGCAAGGACGGCACCTGGGGTTCGATCAGGCATTCGCTGAGCAGGGCCTTGCCCTTCTCGACTTTGGGCCAGGGCGTATCCAGCCCGGCGTTCGACAGGCCGTAGAGTCCTTCGCTCAGTCGCTCGGGCACGCCGCTGCGCGAATTCAGCAGCCACAGCTCATTGCGGTCACCGATCACCAGATTGAAGCCCGAGTAGTCCCCGGCCCGTTGTGCCGCGTCCGTCAGGAACGCCTCGGGGCCAAGCTGGCCGCGCAGGAATTGCACCGGCAGTTCCCCCCGCGAGCGGCCGAAGGGCGGCTGGCGGGGGTCGCGGATATTGGTCAGGGCGGCGAAGCGGCCGTGCGGGCCGATGCCCAGCCAGGTGCCGCCGGCTTCCAGATCGCGTCCGCCGTAGAGGCCTGGCGCATCTTCCCAGGGCCCCAGCGGCAAGCTGGGGCGGGCATAGAACTCGTCGCGGTTGGCCGCCATGACCAGGGGCAGTTGATGTCCGGGACGCCAGGCAAAAACGATCAGGCACATGGGATTCCCTTCGGCGGGCAGTAGGCTTGAAGTCTTAAGATTGAAGCGCAGCAGTCCACTTGCGCAAGTGTCAGCTTCAGCATCGCGCTTCCCGCATCCGGTTGCGGCGATTACCATTGCGCTTTGTTCGCGGGGGTGCCGATGGAATTGCTGCTGTATTTGCTGCTGGGTGCCGCGGCGGGGGTGCTGGCCGGGCTGTTTGGCGTCGGCGGCGGGATCATCATAGTGCCGGTGCTGGTGTTCAGCTTCGCCGCCCAGGGGGTCGACGCGGCCGTGCTTACCCACCTGGCGGTGGGCACCTCGCTGGCGACCATCGTCTTCACCTCGATCAACTCGGTACTCGAGCATCACCGCAAGGGCGCGGTGCGCTGGCCGATCTTCATCTGGATGACCGTGGGCATCCTGCTCGGAGCGGCGCTGGGCTCGTTGACCGCGGCGGCGATTCAGGGGCCGATGCTGCAGAGGATCATCGGCGTGTTCGCCATCGTCATCGCCGTGCAGATGGCCCTGGAGCTGAAGCCCAAGGCCAGCAGCACGGTCCCCGGCAAGCTCGGGCTGACCGCCGCCGGCGGGGTGATCGGCTGGGCCTCGGCGATCTTCGGCATCGGCGGCGGCTCGCTCAACGTTCCGTTCCTGACCTGGCGCAGCGTGCCGATGCAGCAGGCGGTGGCCACCTCGGCGGCCTGCGGCCTGCCGATCGCGCTGGCCGGCGCCTTGAGCTTCATGTGGCTGGGCTGGGACCAGCCGCAGTTGCCGGAGTGGAGCCTGGGCTTCGTCTACCTGCCGGCGATGGCCGGCATCGCCGCCACCAGCATGTTTTTCGCGCGCTTCGGCGCACGCCTGGCGCATCGCCTGTCGCCGCGCGTGCTCAAGCGTCTGTTCGCCCTGCTGCTGTTCGGCGTGGGCCTGAGTTTCCTGATTTGAGGAGTTGCTGATGCTGCCTTACCCGCAGATCGACCCGGTGGCCATCGCCCTCGGCCCGTTGAAAATCCACTGGTACGGCCTGATGTACCTGGTCGGCATCGGCGGCGCCTGGCTGCTCGCTTCGCGCCGCCTGCAGGCCTTCGACCCGCGCTGGAGCAAGGAGAAGCTCTCCGACCTGGTGTTCTGGGTGGCCATGGGGGTGATCCTCGGCGGCCGTCTCGGCTACGTGCTGTTCTACGACCTGGAGGCCTACCTGGCCCAGCCGAGCCTGATCCTGCAGGTGTGGAAGGGCGGCATGTCGTTCCATGGCGGCTTTATCGGGGTAATGCTGGCGAGCTGGTGGTTCGGCTCGCGCAACGACAAGAGCTTCTTCCAGCTGATGGACTTCATCGCCCCGCTGGTGCCGATCGGCCTGGGCGCCGGGCGCATTGGCAACTTCATCAACGCCGAGCTGTGGGGCAAGGCCACCGACCTGCCCTGGGCCATGGTCTTCCCCACTGACCCGCAGCAACTGGCGCGCCATCCCTCGCAGCTCTACCAGTTCGCCCTGGAGGGCGTGGCGCTGTTCACCATCCTCTGGTTCTACTCGCGCAGGCCCAGGCCGACCATGGCGGTGTCGGGGATGTTCGCCGCCTGTTACGGGCTGTTCCGCTTCGTCGTCGAGTTCGTCCGGGTGCCGGACGCCCAGCTCGGCTACCTGGCCTGGAACTGGCTGACCATGGGCCAGGTGCTCAGTCTGCCGATGATCCTCGGCGGCCTCGGCTTGATCTGGTTCGCCTATAAACGCCAAGCCGCCCAAGGAGCCACGCGATGAAACAGTACCTCGAGCTGATGCGCCTGGTGCGCGATACCGGCACCTTCAAGAGCGACCGCACCGGCACCGGCACCTACAGCCTGTTCGCCCAGCAGATGCGCTTCGACCTGGCCGCCGGCTTTCCGCTGGTGACCACCAAGAAGTGCCACCTGAAATCCATCATCCACGAGCTGCTGTGGTTCCTGCAGGGCGACACCAATATCAAGTACCTGAAGGACCACGGCGTGCGCATCTGGGACGAGTGGGCCGACGAGAACGGCGACCTCGGCCCGGTCTACGGCTACCAGTGGCGCAACTGGCCGACGCCGAACGGCGGTTCGATCGACCAGATCAGCCAGCTGATCGAGATGATCAAGCGCAACCCGGATTCGCGCCGGCTGATCGTCTCGGCCTGGAACCCGGCGCTGGTCGAGCAGATGGCCCTGCCGCCGTGCCACGCGCTGTTCCAGTTCTACGTCGCCGACGGCAAGCTGAGCTGCCAGCTGTACCAGCGCTCGGCCGACCTATTCCTCGGCGTGCCGTTCAACATCGCCAGCTATGCCCTGCTGACCCTGATGGTCGCCCAGGTCTGCGACCTGCAGCCCGGCGAGTTCATCTGGACCGGCGGCGACTGCCACCTGTACGCCAACCATATCGAGCAGGCCGACCTGCAGCTGAGCCGCGCGCCGTTACCGCTGCCGCGCATGCAGCTCAACCCGGCGGTCAAGGACATCTTCGCCTTCAGGTTCGAGGACTTCGAGCTGCAGAACTACCAGGCCCACCCGCATATCGCCGCACCGGTCGCCGTCTAACTCGCCGCTCAGGCCGCCAGGCTGCTGCGAAAGCGCCGCAGCGCCAAGCCGAAGAACACCAGGCCGATCGCCGCCAGCGCCGCCAGCTCGGGCCAGAGTACGCCCGGGCCGGCATCGCGGAACAGGATCGAGGTGCTCAGGCTGAGGTAGTGGGTCGACGGCGAGAACTGCATCAGCCGCTGCAGCCAGACCGGCATGCTCTCCAGCGGCGTGCTGCCGCCGGAGAGCATCAGCATCGGGATGATCACCGGGATCGCCAGCAGGCCGAACTGCGGGATCGAGCGCGCCAGGGTGGCGAGGAAGATGCCCAGTGCGGTGCTGGCGAACAGGTAGAGCGCGGTCACTGCCAGGAAGAACCCCAGCGAGCCGGCCAGCGGCACACCGAGTGCGCCCTTGACCACCAGTTCCAGCGACAGCCAGGTGCAGCCGACCACCACCAGGGCGTTGCTGCAGATCTTCGCCAGCATGATTTCCAGCGCGGTCAGCGGCAGCACCAGCAGGTGGTCGAGGGTGCCGTGCTCGCGCTCGCGCAGCAGCGCGGTGCCGGTCAGCAGCACGGCCAGGATGGTGATGTGGTTGACGATCTGGAACAGCGCGAGGAACCAGCCGCCCTGCAGATTGGGGTTGAACAGCGCACGGCTGCTCAGCCGGACCGGCGCCTGCTCGGCCGTCTGCCGGCCGCTGTAGTCGAGCAACTCGCGCTGGAAGATCTGCCCCAGGTAGCGCGCGCCCATGAACGCCTGGCTCATGGCGGTGGCGTCGACGTTGACCTGCAGCGCCGGCTGGCGCCCGGCGAGCAGGTCGGCCTGGAAGTTTGCCGGCACGTCGATGACGAAGGTGAAGCGGCCGCCGTCCAGCGCCGCGTCCAGCTGATCGTAGGGCAGCAGCTCCGGCGCCTGGAATTCCGGCGGTTGCACGGCCTCGGCCAGGCGCCGCGACAGCTGGCTATGGTCCTCGTCGACGAAGGCCACGCTGGCGTTATGCACGCCGATCACCGAGCCGGTGGCCGGCATGTAGATGGCCACGCTGAAGGCATACAGCAGGAACAGCAGCAGCACGCTGTCGTGGCGCAGACTGGTCAGCTCCTTGAGGCCGAGGCGGAAGATATGCGCCAGCTTGTCCACCCTAGACCTCCTGCTTCTTCAACAGCCACAGGCTGAGCGCGGTAGAGGCGAGGAAGAAGCCGGCCAGCGCCAGGCATTGCGGCCACAGGCTGCGCAGGTCGAGGGCCTTGGTGAAGGTGCCGACGGCGATGTCGAGGAAGTGCCCGGCCGGGAACACATGGCCCATCAGCGCCGAGCCGCCCTCCAGCGCGGAGCGCGGCACGATCAACCCGGAATACTGGATGGTCGGCAGGGTGGTGATGATCACCGCGCCGAGGATCGCGGCGATCTGGGTGCGGGTGAAGGCCGAGATCAGCAGGCCCAGGCTGGTAGTGGCGAGCACGTAGAGCAGGCCGCCGAAGGCCAGGGTCAGGCCGCTGCCCTTGAACGGCACGCCGAACAGCAGGCGGTTGAGCGCCACCAGCATGGCCAGGTTGAGCAGGCTGACCGCGAGGTAGGGCAGCTGCTTGCCGAGCAGGAACTCCAGGCGGGTCAGCGGGGTGGCGTAGAAGTTGCTGATCGAGCCCAGTTCCTTCTCCCGCACCACGCCCAGGGCGGTGAGCATGGCCGGGATGAAGGCGAGGATCAGCGCCATCACCCCGGGGCCGATGGCATTCACGCTGACCACGTCCTGGTTGTAGCGGAAACGTGTCTCCAGGCGCGCCGCGGCCGGTGCGGCGAGGGCCGGGCTGCTTTCCGTGGCCAGGCGCTGGAGATTGGCCTGGTGCACGGCCTCGACGTAGTTGCGGCTGGTCTCGGCGCGGAACGGCATGCCGCCGTCGAGCCAGGCGGCCACCTGCGGCTGGCGCCCGGCCAGCAGGTCGCGGCCGAAGCCGGGGGGGATCTCCAGCGCCAGCTTCAGCTCCGAGCGTTGCAGGCGCCGGTGCAGTTCGTCGGCGTCGCCGATCGGCGTGCGTTCGTCGAAATAGCGCGAGCTGCGGAACGCCTCCAGGTAGGCGCGGCTGTGCGGCGACTGGTCCTGGTCGAGGGCGGCGAAGGCGATGTGCTCCACGTCCAGGGAAATGCCGTAGCCGAAGATCACCATCATGAACAGCGCGCCGAACAGGGCGAAGGCCAGGCGCACGCGGTCGCGCAGCAGCTCCTTGCTTTCGCGCACGGCCAGGGCGCGCAGGCGCCGCAGGCTGAAGCCGCGGTGCACCGTGGTGGGCGTGCCGGCAACCGCCGTGCCGAGCGGCGGCAGCGGGGCGCTCTCGCCCTGGGCCTGTTCCAGGCAGCGGACGAAGGCCTCTTCCAGGCTCCGGCTGGCGAACTGCTGCTGCAGCACCGTCGGCGTGTCGCAGGCCAGCACCCGCCCGGCATGCATCAGCGAGATGCGGTCGCAGCGCTCGGCCTCGTTCATGAAGTGGGTGGAGAGGAAGATGGTCACCCCCTGCTCGCGCGACAGTTCCAGCAGCAGGCGCCAGAAATCGTCGCGGGCCGCCGGGTCGACGCCGGAGGTGGGTTCGTCGAGGATCAGCACCTCCGGGCCATGGATCACCGCCACCGCCAGCGACAGCCGCTGGCGCAGGCCCAGGGGCAGCGCGCCGGCCGGCTCGGCGCTGTGCCCGGCCAGGCCGAAGCGCTCGATCAGCGCCTGGCTGCGCGCGCGGCCCTCGGTCGCCGGCAGGTCGAACAGGCGCGCGTGCAACTCCAGGTTCTGCCGCACCGACAGCTCGCCGTACAGCGAGAAGCTCTGCGACATGAAGCCGACCCGCTTGCGCGTGGCCAGGTCGCCGGCGTCCACCGGCTGGCCGAGCAGTTGCGCGCTGCCCGCGCTGGCCGGCAGCAGGCCGGTGAGCACCTTCATGGTGGTGGTCTTGCCGCAGCCGTTGGAGCCGAGGAAGCCGAAGATCTCGCCGCGGCGGATGGCGAAGCTGACCCGGTCCACCGCGGTGAAGTCGCCGAAGCGCAGGCTCAGCTCGCGGGCCTCGATGGCGATCTCGGCCGACTGCGCAGGCAACGGCGGAATCAGCAGCGGCGCCTGGCGCTGCGCCGCGCCGCCCTGGAAGTGGGTGAAGGCCGCCTCCAGGCGGCCGCCGGCGCCGGCTGCCGCCAGCTCGGCAGTGCTGCCGGCGGCGATCAGCCGGCCGCGGTCGAGCATCAGGCAGCGCTCGAACTGCTCGGCCTCCTCCATGTAGGCGGTGGCCACCAGCAGGGTCAGCTGCGGTCGGCCGGCGCGCACCTGCTCCACCAGTTCCCAGAAGCGCCGGCGCGACAGCGGGTCGACCCCGGTGGTCGGCTCGTCGAGGATCAGCAGGTCCGGCTCGTGGATCAGCGCGCAGCACAGCCCGAGTTTCTGCTTCATGCCGCCGGACAGCTTGCCGGCCGGGCGCGCGGCGAAGGCGGTCAGGTCGGTGGCCGCCAGCAGGCTGGCCATGCGCTGCTCGCGCTCGGCGCGGGTCAGGCCGAACAGGCTGGCGAAGAACTGGATGTTCTCGGCGATCGACAGCTCGGGGTAGAGGTTATGCCCCAGGCCCTGGGGCATGAAGGCGATGCGCGGGTACAGGCTGGCGCGGTGGCGGCGCTGCTCGATCGGCCCGCCGAGCACCTCCAGGCGGCCGCGCTGGAGCTTCTTCACCCCGGCGATCAGGCCGAGCAGGCTGGACTTGCCGGCGCCGTCCGGGCCGATCAGGGCGCAGCGCTCACCGGCCGGCAGCGCGAAGCCGATGCCGTCCAGCGCCAGCTGCCCGGCATAGCCATGGCTCAGGCCCTCGGCACGGATCGCCCAGGCGCTCATTGCAGGTTGGCCGGCCAGGCGACCTCGGCGCTGCGGACATAGCCGGCGCCGGGCATGCCTGGCTTGGCCTGGGGCACGGCGGCCGGCTCGATGAGGCGCAGTTTGACCCGGAACACCAGCTTCTGCCGCTCGTCGCGGGTCTCCACTTCCTTCGGGGTGAACTGCGACTTGGGCGCGACATAGCTTATCTTCGCCGGCAGCGGCTGCTCGGGCAGGGCGTCGAGCAGGACCCGCGCCTCGTCGCCGAGGGTCAGGCGGCCGGCCAGGGCGGCGGGCAGGTAGAGGTTCATGTACTGCTCGCCGGGGTCGATCAGCAGCAGCACGCGGCCGCCGGCACCGAGCACTTCGCCGGGCTCGGCCAGGCGCAGCTGGACCAGGCCGTCGAGCGGCGCGCGCAGGCTGCTGTCGTCGATTTCGCTGCTCAGCTGGGCGACCAGGGCCTGGGCCGCGCCGATCGCCGCGCCGGCCGCGGAGACCTGGGCGCGGGCCGCCTCCAGGGCGGCGCCGGCGGTCTCGAAACGCGACTGCTGCTGGTCGAGCAACTGGCGGCTGGCATGGCCGCGCTGGAACAGCTCGCGAAAGCGCTTGAGGTCCTGCTCGGCCAGCAGCCGCTCGCTCTCGCGCAGGCGCACGGTGGCCTGCGCCGCCGCGAGGTTCTCCTCGGCGCGGCGCACCTCGGCCTCGGCCTGGGCGCGCTGGGCCTCCAGGGTGCGGGTGTCCAGGCGGGCGAGCAGCTGGCCTTTTTTCACCCGGTCGCCTTCCTGCACCAGCACCTCGGCCAGCCGCCCGGGGTATTTGCTGGCGATCTGCACCTCCGTGGCCTCCAGGCGGCCATTACCCATGGCCAAGCCCTCCGGCAGGCGATCGGCGAGCGAGCGCCAATAGCCGAACACCCCGGCGGCCAGCAGGCCCAGTAGCAGTGGCACCACGAACAGGCGGGAAGGGCGGAGGTCGGTGGACATGGCGTGCATCCTGCGGGGGAGACGCCGCCAGTGTGGCAGCGGCGCCGGTGGGGGTCTTGACCCGTATCAAGCGGCCCCCACGCGGGGACCTGCCAAGCAGGATAGGTCGAGGCTCGCCCCCCGGCCAGCAGGGCTAGCTGATGTCAGGCGCCAGCACGGGCCGCGCTAAGCCATCCTAGGTGGTCGAGGTGAGCGTCGCGCTCAGGGCGTCGAGCTGCTCCTGGCGCTCCGGCTGTTGCAGCCGCGCGCCGGGGTTCAGCGCCGACCATTCGGGATGGGCGCGGGCCCGGTGCAGGGCGTCGGGCAGTTTGCCCTGGCGCCATAGCGCCTCCTGCGGCGCGGCCAGTTCGATGGCGTCCAGCGCCGCGTGGCCGCGGGCTTCCAGGGCTTGCAGCAGCAGTTGCTGGCGCAGCGCCAGCAGGCGCAGCACGGCGTCGTCGACGCTCAGCTCGCGCTGGCCTTTGAGCTTGCCCTTCAAGCGCGCGCCGTAACCGCGCAGGGTCTGCGCGCCGCCGCCGAGCAGGGCGCCGAGGACCGCGGCGGCGCCGAGGGTGATGCCGCCGACCAGCAGGTCGATACCCACCCCGGTGGCGGCGCCGGCCGCCATGCCGCCGCCGACCTTGAGGCCGAGCTGCCTGAGGGTCTCCGGGTTGAACAGGTCGTCGCCCCAGCGCCCGTCGAGCAACGGCAGTTCGCCGGCCTGGGCATCCTGCGGGCGGAAGGCGTACAGCCGCAGCAGCGCCTCGACGCAGCGCTGCTCGCGCTGGCGAACGGCCTCGTGCAGCTCGCGGATCGCCCCCTGCACCAGGGTCGGCTGGGCCGCCACGCCGCGGCGGCAGGCGGCGCAGTCGAGCAGCAGTTCGGCGATCAGCCTGGCGCCGCTGTGGCGGCGGGCCTGGCGCTGCCGCTCATGGTCGTCGATCAGCCGTTGCAATGGCGCGCGGGCTTTCTCCAGCAGCAGGGCCAGGCTCTCGTACAGTCGGCGCTCGCCGTCCAGCGGCGGCGCCACGCTGTCGAAGGCCACTCGCGCATGCAGGCCAAGGCGGGCCAACGCCTCGCGCCAGTCGTCCTCGCGGTGACGGCCGGCGGCGACGAAATTCAGCACCGGTAACAGCGGCCGGCCGGCCATGGCCAGCACCG
Organism: Pseudomonas benzenivorans; assembly: GCF_900100495.1. GTDB lineage: Bacteria > Pseudomonadota > Gammaproteobacteria > Pseudomonadales > Pseudomonadaceae > Aquipseudomonas > Aquipseudomonas benzenivorans. The sequence continues at coordinate 182,468 of NZ_FNCT01000009.1, read as the reverse complement.
CCAGTTCGTCGCGGTACTTGGCCAGTACCGGCTCGCGGGCGTCGATCACGTAGAGGCCGGCGTCGGAGGCGAGCAACTGGCGCAGCACCTTGGCCTCCTGCTCGAAACGCTGGCGCGCCTCGCTGCCGTCGAGGAAGCGCGCCAGCCGCGCCGGGCCGTCCAGCCGTTCGCCGGGGCAGTCGAGGCGCTCCAGGTAGTCGAGCAGGGCGATGGCGTCTTCCAGGCCGGGGGTGTCGTACAGCTCCAGCAGCGCCTGGCCGTCCACCGACAGGCGCGCGCCCTCGACATGCCGGGTGGTGCTGGCCCGCGGCGAGACTTCGCCGAAGCCGATGTCGCGGGTCAGGGTACGCAGCAGCGAAGTCTTGCCGACGTTGGTGTGGCCGACCACGGCCAGCTTCAGCGGGGGATTCACCGTGAGCCTCCTGGTGATGCGAGCATCCGGGGCGCGGCGCTTCTGGCCCCCTCGCCACTTTGGGGAGAGGGTTGGGGTGAGGGGCCGGCCATCTCAATCATGCCCCGTCTCCAGCCAGTTCAGCGGCGTGCTGTCGCTATGGGCCAGGTGCAACTGGTCGAGGGCGGCGTGCCAGTCGCCCAGGCGGGCGCCGTCGAGGCTTTCGCCGGGCGGTGCCGGCAGCAGCCAGACCCGCGTGCTGCCGGCGCTGCGCGCCAGTTCGCCGAGCAGCGCCAGGCTGCCGCGATCCGGCGAGCGGCGCGGGTCGCAGGCGATCGCCAGGCGCGCCGGCGGGAAACGGCTGAGTTGTTCGAGCAGGCGCTGGCGCTGTTCGCGGCTGTCGATCACCCCGGCATCGCCGATGCCCTGGGGCAGCGCCGGCGGCCAGGGGCGCTGCGGGTCCAGCTCGACGGCCACCAGCAGCGCGCCCTGGCTTTCGCGTGCATGGCTGCCGGCCGGCGGCTGCTGCAGCCGGGCCGGCGCCGCATCGCAGACGCCCAGGCGTTCGCTGCCCGGCTGCAGCCGTTCGCGCAGCAGGCCGTAGCCGGGCAGCTCGACATCCAGCTGCAGCGCCGCGCAGCCGCGGCGCCAGCACCACAGGCACAGCAGCAGCAAAAACAGGCGCGGCAGCAGGCCGTAGACCAGCAGCACGCCGAGCAGCCAGCCGGCCCAGGCGTGGCGCGCCGCCTCGCTGGCCAGGGCGGTGTCGCCGCTGGCGCGGATCAGCTCGGCGTCCGGCAGGTTGAAGCCGAGCAGCGCCGGCAATGCGCCGAGCGCCTCGGTCAGGGCGATGAAGGTCTCGCCGCCGAGCAGGGTGCTTTCCCAGACGAAGCCGTAGCGGCGGGTCACCAGCAGGGCCAGCAGGGTCGCCAGCGCCGCGAGCAGGGCCAGCAGCCACAGGCCGTGCACCAGCAGGCCCAGGCCCCAGCGGCCCAGGCGCCGGCGTTGCAGCACCAGCAGCAGCGCCGGCGCCAGCTGCGCGGCCTGGGCGTCGCGGGCGAGTTTCTCGCTCAGCCACAGCCACAGCCGACCCAGCGCGCCGGCGCTGTCGCCGGCCAGCAACAGGCCCAGAGCCCAGCCGAGCAACAGCAGCAGGTCGAGACCGAGCAGGCTGCCCAGGGCCCAGAACACATTGACCGGGCGCTGGCCGTCGCCCAGGGCGGCGAGTGCCAGGCCGGCGCCGCTGAGCATCGCCAGCAGCAACAGCGCGGCCAGGGCCAGTTGCGCGCCCTGGCGCCAGTGGCGCAGCGCCTGCAGCTGGCCGTCGCGTTCGGCCAGCAGCAGGGCGCGCCGCTCGATGCGCACCGCAAGGTTGCCGCCGGCGGCCCGGGCGCGGCGGTTGGCCTCGCCGTCCTCCAGCGGGCCGGCGTGTTCCTCGCGCAGGCGAATGGCTTCGGTCAGCCACAGCCGGTCGAGTGGGGAGAGGGGCATGGGGACGGGATCGGGCTCGCTCACGAAGGGCCTCAAGGCCAAGGGTGAGCCCAGAGGATAACCGCTGATGCGCGACCCATCACCATGAGAAGGCCGGCGCAGGACGCCGGCCTTGCCGAATCAGCCTTCCGTGGTGCTGGCCGCAGCGATCTTGAGGCGCGGCGCTGGCGGCGCGCCGTGATGGTCGTCGGCGCCGGTGACCCGTACTTCGTTACCGTCGGCGTCGTAGAGCTTGCCGTCGCGGAAGTAGTCGCCCTCGTGCAGCGCGGCGATGTCCTGGTAGTGCAGGGTGCGCTCGCTGGCGGCGACGAACACCGACTGCTGGTCGGAGTTGCCGGCTTGCAGGTGGTTGAATATCAGGTTCAGCGCGATCGCCATGATCGCCGCCGAGCTGATGCCCGAGTGGAAGATGGTCTCGAACCAAGCGGGGAAATGCTGGTAGAAGGTCGGCGCGGCGATGGGGATCATGCCGAAGCCGATCGAGGTGGCGACGATGATCAGGTTCATGTTGTTGCGGTAATCGACCTGCGCCAGGGTGCGGATGCCGGAGGCCGCCACGGTGCCGAACAGGACTACGCCGGCGCCGCCGAGCACCGAGGTAGGGACTGCGGCGATCAGTCGGCCCATCACCGGCAGCAGCCCAAGTGTGACCAGGATCAGGCCGGCGCTCGCCACCACGTAGCGGCTCTTCACGCCGGTCACGGCCACCAGGCCGACGTTCTGGGCGAAGGCGCTCTGGGTGAAGGAGCCGAACAGCGGTGCCAGGCTGCTGGAGATCATGTCTGCACGCAGGCCGTTGCCCAGGCGCTTGGAGTCGACCTTGGTGCCGATGATCTCACCGACCGCGAGGATATCCGCCGAGGTTTCCACCAGGGTGACGATGATCACGATCAGCATCGACAGGATCGCCGCGACGTGGAACTCCGGCATGCCGAAGTGCAGCGGCGTCGGCAGCGCCATCAACGGGCCGTCGAGCACCTTGGAGAAGTCGGCCATGCCGAAGAACACCGCGACGATGGTGCCGATCACCATCGCCAGGAGGATCGACAGTCGCGAGATGCTGGAGCTGCCCAGCTTGCTCAGCAGCAGCACGGTCGCGAGGGTGAACGCGGCCAGGCCGATATTGGCCGTGCTGCCGAAGTCGGCTGACTGGCTGTTGTCGCCCATCGCCCAGCGCGCCGCGACTGGCATCAGGGTGAGGCCGATGGTGGTGATGACGATGCCGGTCACCAGCGGCGGGAAGAAGCGGGTGATCCGCGAGAACACCGGGGTGATCAACAGGCCGATCAGCGAGGCGGCGATCACCGCGCCGAGCACGGCGGGAATGCCGCCGGCACCGTTGCTGCCGATGATCGCGATCATGGTCGCCACGCCGGCAAACGAGACGCCCTGGACCAGCGGCAGCTGACAGCCGAAGAAGGGCAGGCCGATGGTCTGCAGCAGGGTCGCCAGGCCGCCGGCGAACAGCGAGGCGGCGATCAGCAGGCCGATGTCTGCCGGCGACAGCCCGGCGGCCTGGCCGATGATCAGGGGGACCGCGACGATGCCGCCGTACATGGTCAGGACATGCTGCAAACCGTAGGCGAGGTTTGCACCGATGCCGAGGTTTTCGTCTTCCGGGCGTTGGCTGGAAGACGGCCGTGCGGATGGAGCTGTCATGATGGGCTCTCACTGTTGTATTTGTTCGGCGACTGTAGACAATTGCATGGTGTATTGGCTAGTTGTTTGTATACATTTTTATTGACACGTTAATTCGACAAATTTCCTGAATTTGTCGCAAAATTCGTGGAACTGCCTGGAGTTGGTATCTGACCCGTTGGTCAGTAATTGCAAGATCGACGAATGGCAGCGGCAAAGGCCGGCGGACCTTCCCTGGGTGGAGCCTGCAGGTTACCGACCGACTGATCGGGTGCCCACTGGGGCGCACCCATCCGTCGTTGGCTTTCTCTCCTTCGCGGCAGTCGGTATCCTCGCCGCCATGAACAAGACCCTTCCCCTCTGCCTGATCGCCGCCCTCGCGCAGAACCGCGTGATCGGCCGCGACAAACAACTGCCCTGGCACCTGCCGGCGGACCTCAAGCACTTCAAGGCGCTGACCCTGGGCAAGCCGATCATCATGGGCCGCAAGACCTGGGACTCCCTCGGCCGGCCGCTGCCGGGCCGGCTCAACCTGGTGGTCAGCCGCCAGCCCGGCTTGCAGCTCGAAGGCGCGGAGGTCTTCGCCACGCTGGATGCGGCCGTCGAGCGTGCCGAGCAATGGGCCCGCGAGCGGGGCGCCGGCGAGCTGATGCTGATCGGCGGCGCGCAGCTCTACGGGCAAGCCCTGGCCCGGGCCGAGCGGCTGTACCTGACCCGGGTGGCGCTGAGCCCCGAGGGCGACACCTGGTTCCCCGCGTTCAGCGAGGCCGAGTGGCGGCGTGACTCCCTGGAAGAGTACCCCGCCACTGTGGATGCGCCGGCCCATGCCTTCGAGGCCTGGGTACGCCGCTGAGCAGGGCGATTGGCCTGCCGGCGGTTTTCTTGACCCTGGCCAATTCGCCCGGGCGCCCGGTGGTCTAGCCTTTACGGCTCGTCCATTGCACCTACAGGTTTGCATCATGGCTGCAGTCAAGTCCGATAATCCGCAGGCGGATACCCTGGCCGCGATCATCATCCGCCATCCGCTGTGGGAGGATGCCCTGGCGTTGCTGATGGGCACCGCCATGGTCGCCCTGGGCATCGCCTTCTACGCCCATGCGGGGCTGCTGACCGGCGGCACCGTGGGCCTGGCCTTCCTGCTCAAGTACCTGCTGGGCTGGTCGTTCGGCTGGTCGTTCTTCCTGATCAACCTGCCGTTCTACGGCCTGGCCATCTGGCGCATGGGCTGGAAGTTCACCCTGCGCACGGTCTGTGCGGTCGGCCTGGTGTCGCTGCTGGCCGAGCTGACCCCGCAGTGGGTCGCCTTCGCCCAGCTGAACGTCCTCTACGCCGCGCTGTTCGGTGGCTTCGCCATGGGCCTCGGCCTGCTGATGCTGTTCCGCCACCGCGCCAGCCTCGGTGGGGTGAACATCCTCGCGCTGTTCCTGCAGGACCGCTATGGCCTGCGCGCCGGCAAGGTGCAGATGGGCATAGACGCGGCCATCGTGCTGGCGGCGGTGTTCAGCGTGCCGCTGGACAAGGTGCTGCTGTCGGTGCTCGGCGCGCTGGCGTTGAACATGGTGCTGGCGATCAATCACCGTGCCGGGCGCTATATGGGCGTGAGCTGAGTGCGGGTCAGGGCCTCAGTTCGACCAGTTCCGCGCGCACCCGGCCTTGCTCCAGGTGCAGAAAGCCCAGGCCGATGGGCAGCGAAAAGCGTCGCGGGCCGGCGCTGCCGGGATTGATGTAGAGCACGCCGTTGCGCTCTTCCAGGCCCGGCTTGTGGGAGTGGCCGGCGATCACCACGGCGATGCGTTGCGCCTGCGGGTCGATGTCCAACTCGGCCAGGTCGTGCAGCACGTAGAGGGCGGTGCGGCCGAACTTCACCAGCAGGCGCGTGGGCAGGTCCTCGGCCCAGGCGCCTTGGTCGTTGTTGCCGCGCACCGCCGAGAGCGGGGCGATGGCTTGCAATTGGGCAAGGATCTCCGGTTTGCCGATATCGCCGGCATGGATCAGGTGGTCGCAACCCTGCAGCCGCGCCAGGGCTTCGGGCCTGAGCAGCCCGTGGGTGTCGGCGATCAGGCCGATCCGCAGACTGGCTGAGCGCTCCTCGAGCATCTTCGCGTCCTCGCGCTGGGGGCCAGGGTGGAAAACAGGCTAAAACAAGAAGCCCGACAACTTCGTCGGGCTTCTTGTATACCGCAGAGGACTCAGCTGTCGAGCAGCGCCTTGTCGCGCACCGCGCCCTTGTCGGCGCTGGTGGCGAGCAGGGCGTAGGCCTTGAGCGCGGTGGTCACCTTGCGCGCGCGCGGGGCGGCCGGCTTCCAGCCCTTCTGGTCCTGTTCGACGCGGCGTGCGGCCAGTTCCTCGTCAGAGACCAGCAGGTTGATGCTGCGCTTGGGGATGTCGATCAGCACCTTGTCGCCGTCGCGCACCAGGCCGATGGCGCCGCCGGCGGCGGCTTCCGGCGAGGCGTGGCCGATCGACAGGCCCGAGGTGCCGCCGGAGAAGCGCCCGTCGGTGAGCAGGGCGCACTGTTTGCCCAGGCCCTTGGACTTCAGGTAGGAGGTCGGGTAGAGCATTTCCTGCATGCCCGGGCCGCCTTTCGGGCCTTCGTAGCGGATGATCACGATATCGCCCGGCTTCACCTCGTCATTGAGGATGCCGCGCACGGCGCCGTCCTGGCTCTCGAAGATCTTCGCGTTGCCTTCGAACACATGGATCGACTCGTCCACCCCGGCGGTCTTCACCACGCACCCATCGAGGGCGATATTGCCGTACAGCACGGCCAGACCGCCCTCCTGGGAATAGGCGTGCTCGACGCTGCGGATGCAGCCTTCGGCGCGGTCGTCGTCCAGGCTCGGCCAGCGGGTCGCCTGGCTGAATGCAACCTGGGTCGGGATGCCGGCCGGTCCGGCCTTGAAGAAGGTGTGCACCTTCTCGTCCTGGGTCTGGGTGATGTCCCACTGGGCGATGGCATCGGCCATGCTCGGGCTGTGCACCGTGGCCACGTCGGTGTGCAGCAGGCCGCCGCGGGCCAGTTCGCCGAGGATGCTGAAGATGCCCCCCGCTCTGTGCACGTCTTCCATATGGTACTTCTGGATGTTCGGCGCCACCTTGCACAGCTGCGGCACCTTGCGCGACAGCCGGTCGATGTCGCGCAGGTCGAAGGCCACCTCGCCTTCCTGGGCCGCGGCCAGCAGGTGCAGGATGGTGTTGGTCGAGCCGCCCATGGCGATATCCAGGCTCATGGCGTTCTCGAACGCCTTGAAGTTGGCGATGTTGCGCGGCAGCACCGACTCGTCGTTCTCGCCGTAGTAGCGCTGGCACAGCTCCACCGCCAGGCGTCCGGCGCGCAGGAACAGCTGCTCGCGGTCGGCGTGGGTGGCCAGGGTCGAGCCGTTGCCCGGCAGAGCCAGGCCGAGGGCTTCCATCAGGCAGTTCATCGAGTTGGCGGTGAACATGCCGGAGCAGCTGCCGCAGGTCGGACAGGCGCTGCGCTCGTACTCGGCGACCTTCTCGTCGGAGCAGGAATCGTCGGCGGCCACCACCATGGCGTCGACCAGGTCCAGGCCGTGGCTGGCCAGCTTGGTCTTGCCGGCTTCCATCGGCCCGCCGGAGACGAACACCACCGGGATGTTCAGGCGCAGGGCGGCCATCAGCATGCCGGGGGTGATCTTGTCGCAGTTGCTGATGCAGACGATGGCGTCGGCGCAGTGGGCGTTGACCATGTATTCCACGGAGTCGGCGATGATCTCGCGGCTCGGCAGCGAATAGAGCATGCCGTCGTGGCCCATGGCGATGCCGTCGTCCACGGCGATGGTGTTGAATTCCTTGGCCACGCCGCCGGCGCGCTCGATCTCGCGGGCGACCAGCTGGCCCATGTCCTTCAGGTGCACGTGGCCGGGCACGAACTGGGTGAAGGAGTTGGCGATGGCGATGATCGGCTTCTTGAAGTCCTCGTCCTTCATCCCGGTGGCGCGCCACAGGGCGCGGGCGCCGGCCATGTTGCGGCCGTGGGTGGAGGTTTTCGAGCGGTAATCGGGCATGGCGGTCAGTCCTGCGGGGCTAATCAGGTTATGTGCGTATGTTGAGCGCGCCGCGCGCCGCTGGCAAACGGAAGTGACCATTTGCAGGGCTGGGGCGGAGGTTGGCGCGGGGTCTGCGCTGGCTCGGCCGGGGCTCAGGAGTCCGCCTGGGGTCGGGCAGGAGGGAGGGGATTCTAAGCCCAGCGGGCGCGGCGGCGAAAGCCCGGCGCCCGCCCGCGGACAGGCGGGCTTGCCCAGCCGGGTGCTCAGTCTTCGGCGCTGCGCAGGCGTTCGGCGCGGCGGCGCAGCAGTTCGATGGTCACCAGCAGGGCGATGGACACCAGGATCAGCAGGGTGGCGATGGCCAGGATGCTCGGGTTGATCTGCTCGCGCAGGCCGGAGAACATCTGCCGCGGGATGGTGCGCTGCTGGGGCCCGGCCATGAACAGGATCACCACCACCTCGTCGAAGGAGGTGATGAAGGCGAACAGCGCGCCGGAAATCACCCCCGGGCGGATCAGCGGCATGATGATGTCGAAGAATACCCGCAGCGGCGTGGCGCCGAGGTTCAGCGCGGCGCGCGCCAGGGAATAGTCGAAGCCGGTCAGGGTGGCGGTCACCGTGATGATCACGAAGGGCGTGCCGAGGGCGGCGTGGGCCAGGATCACCCCCAGGTAGCTGCCGGCCAGGCCCAGGTTGGAATAGAAGAAGAACATCCCGGCGGCGGTGATGATCAGCGGCACGATCATCGGCGACAGCAGCAGGGCAGTGATGAAGCGGCGCTGCGGCATGTCATCGCGGGCCAGGCCCACGGCGGCGCAGGTGCCGAGCGCGGTGGCGATCACGGTGGCCAGGATGCCGATCAGGAAGCTGTTCTGGATCGCCAGCAGCCACTTCGGGTCGTTGAAGATTTCCCGGTACCAGCGCAGCGAATAGGCCTCGGGCTGCAGGGTGAGCATGCCTTCGGTGAAGCTGAAGAACGGCTCGACGTTGAACGACAGCGGCACGATCACCAGGATCGGCAGGATCAGGAACAGCAGCACCAGCCAGGAGCTGACCTGCAGCAGCCAGGCGCCGAAGCGGTGCCAGAAGCCGAAGTAAGCGGGAATCTTGCTCATGCTCAGCCCAACTTGATGTTGCTGGCGCCGACGAAGCGGTCGTACAGCCAGTAGAGGATCAGGATCAGCGCCAGCAGCAACGAGCCGAGCGCGGCGGCCAGCTCCCAGTTGTTCGAGCGCTGCATGTGGAAGGCGATGATGTTGCTGATCATCTGCCCGTCGGTGCCGCCGACCAGGGCCGGGGTGATGTAGTAGCCCACCGAGATGATGAACACCAGCAGCGCGCCGGCGCTGAGGCCGGGCAGGGTCATCGGGAAGTAGATTCGCGCGAAGGCCGGGATCGGCTTGGCGCCGAGCGACAGGGCGGCGCGCAGGTAGCTGGGGTCGATGCCGCGCATCACGCTGTACAGCGGCAGGATCATGAACGGCAGGAGGATATGGGTCATGGCGATCACGGTGGCGAACGAGGTGTAGAGCATCTCGAAGGGCTCGCCGATCAGGCCGCTGCTGAGCAGGAAGGAGTTGATCACCCCGTTGGTCTGCAGCAGCGCGATCCAGGCCGTGGTGCGCACCAGCAGGGAGGTCCAGAACGGCAGCAGCACCAGCACCAGCAGTAGGTTGGCGCGGTTTTCCGGCAGGCCGGCCAGGTAGTAGGCCAGCGGGTAGCCGAGCAGGGCGCAGAACAGGGTGATGACCAGCGCCATGTTCAGGGTCTTGCTGTACAGCTGCAGGTAGATCTGCGTGTCTTCGCGCACCTGGATACCCTGCTCCGGGTGCAGCTCCAGGTCCAGGGCGGTCAGGTAGTAGTCGTAGGTGTAGACCTGGCCGGCGCGCTGGATGGCGTACCAGACTTGCGCGCTGCTCCAGTTGCGGTGGGCCTGCAGCAGGGTCTCGGCGCCCTTGTCTTGCAGCTCGTCGGCATCCAGGCGGCCGACCCGCCGGGCGCTGGCTTTGACCACGCTGGACATGCCGGTGTAGGCGCGGTTGAACTCCTCGGCCAGCTTGCCGGACAGGCGCTGCTGGTCCAGCTCATGCAGCTCGCGGACGAACACCTCCAGGGTCTGCCGATCGGGGGTGTCCTTGCCGTCCCAGCGCTGCAGTTCGGCCAGGGTCAGCGGAATCAGTTCGGCCACGGCCGGGTGGTGCACGCTGCGCCAGAGCATGCTGCCGATGGGCGCAACGAAGGTCAGCAGGATAAAGGCGAGCAACGGCACCACGAACAGGAAGGCGGTCAGGCGTTTCTTGCTGCGGGCGCTGGCGGCTTGGCCGGCTTCGCTGGTGGTCAGGGATGACAAGGTGTTACTCCGAGGCTTGTGGCGGGGCCGATACCCTCACCCCAACCCCTCTCCCAGGGGGAGAGGGGCCATTGCGGGTTACTTCAGCAGCCACTCGTTGAACTTCTCGCCGAGGGACTCGCCGTAGTCGGCCCAGAACTCCGAGCCGGCCTGGATGCCTTTATCCAGGTGCGCGGTGGGCAGGTGCGGCGCGGCGGACTGGTCGGCCAGCGGCATGGAGGACTTGCGGGTCGGCCCGTAGGCCACGTCCGGCATACCCGCCAACGGTTTGGAACCGGTGGCGTAGGCGATGAACTTGAAGGCCAGATCCTTCTTCGGCGAGCCCTTGAGCACCGACCAGGCGTCGAGGTCGTAGACGTGGCCGTCCCAGACGATGACGAATGGCTTGCCTTCCTGGCGGATGGCGTCGTAGAAGCGCCCGTTGGCCGACTGCACCAGCACCGCGCCGCCGTCGTTGAGCAGCTGCGGGGCCTGCGACCAGGAGTCGAACCAGACGATGTCCTTCTTGATCGTGGCCAGCTTGTCGAAGGCGCGCTGCTGGCCTTCCGGGGTGCCCAGCACCTCGTAGACGTCCTTGGGCGCCACGCCGTCGGCCAGCAGCGCCCACTCCATGTTCACCTGCGGACGCTTGCGCATGGCGCGCTTGCCGGGAATCTTGGCGGTGTCGAAGAAGTCGGCGATGGTCGCGGCCTTGGTGCCGCCGATGGTCTTCTCGTTGTAGGCGAACACCACCGACCAGACGATATTGCCGACCGCGCACTCGCTGGCCAGCGCCTCGGGGATGAAGTCCTGCGCCGCGGGGGTGCCGTCCACGCCGGGCGGCAGGATGTCCTGGGGGATCACTTCGAGCAGGCCCTCGGAGCAGGCCCGCTCCAGGTCGATCACCTCGAGGTCGACCACGTCCCACTGGATGTTGCCGGACTCGACCTGGGCCTTCATCTCGGCCACGCCGCCGGAATAGTCCTCGAACAGCACCTTGACCCCGCTGTCCTTCTGGTAGGGGTCGATGACGTGTTTCTTCTGTGCCGCGCCATAGGCGCCACCCCAGGACACCACGGTCAGGCTGTCCTCGGCGCTGGCGGCGATGGATGCCGTAGCCAGTGCCGCAGCCAGGGCGAATGCGGAAAAGCTTGTCGTCGTTGATCTAGACATCGTCGTGCTCCATTTGCCTGTTGGTGTTGTTCAAGCCTGTGGGGGGGCTCGGCTGCGCGGGTAACGGCCGGTCAGGACGTCGCCGACGCGTCCGGTCGATCCAGGGCCTGGCTGTCCTGGGGCAGCCAGGCCAGGACGGCCTCGTCGTTGGCGCTGAACTGCGGCGCCGAGCTGTCGTTCATGTTCTTCACCACCAGCTCGGTGCCGTCGCTGGTCTCGAAGTGATAGCGGATGTACTCGCCGACGTAGTGGCGGGTGATGTAGCGCGCCTTGACCTGATTGCCGGCGCTGCCGAGGCGGTCGGTGAAGGTGAGCTTTTCCGGGCGTATCGAGACCGTGGTCGGCAGGCCGACCTCGGTGCAATTGGCTTTCAGGGTGCTGACCTGGGCGCCGTCGTCCAGGCGCACGCTGACGCGGTCGTCGCCGACCGAGGCGATCACGCCCTTGAGCTTGTTGCTCTCGCCGATGAAGTCGGCGACGAACAGGTTGGCCGGGCGCTCGTAGAGCACGTGGGGCGGCGCGCATTGCTGGACGATGCCGTTGTTGAACACCGCGATGCGGTCGGACATGGTCAGCGCTTCGGTCTGGTCGTGGGTGACGTAGATCACCGTGAAGCCGAGCTGGTCGTGCAGGCGCTTGATCTCGAACTGCATCTGCTCGCGCAGCTTCTTGTCGAGGGCGCCGAGCGGTTCGTCCATCAGCACGATGTCCGGGGCGAAGATCAGCGCGCGGGCCAGGGCGACGCGCTGGCGCTGGCCGCCGGAGAGCTGGCCGGGATAGCGGCCACCGAAGGCCTGCAGCTCGACCAGGGCCAGGTACTCGTCGACCTTGGCGCGGATCTCCGCTTTCGGCTTCTTGCGGATCTTCAACGGGTAGGCGAGGTTTTCGCGGATGGTCATGTGCGGGAACAGCGCGTACTGCTGGAAAACCATGCCGATGTTGCGCGCGTAGGGCGCGATGCTGGTGACCGAGCGGCCGTTGATCAGGATTTCGCCGCTGGTCACGTCCTCGAAGCCGGCGAGCATCATCAGGCAGGTGGTCTTGCCCGAGCCGGAGGGGCCGAGCAGGGTGATGAATTCGCCCTTGGCCACATCCAGGTTGAAGTTCTTGACCACCAGGGTGCGGTGGTCGTAGGTCTTCTTCACGTTGGTGAATTGTAGGAACGGTTTGTCCCCCGCCTGCTCAGCCATAGCCCTCCCCAGCTCCCCATCAAAACAGGCATCCGGCGCATGGCCTTGGCCTGACCGCTCAAGTCAACCGTCCCGTCCCGCGGGGGACGTGCGGCTGTTATGGCAGTGGCACAAAGCAATTAGTACGCCACTCCATCGCGATCGCGTAGCGACGCTCGGCCCCTCTAATCAAGCCTAGCCCAGCCCGGGATTTGCGCGAGGCGGATGGGGGCGGAGGTAACACCGCAGGGAGGGGGAAGGTACCTGCCGACACGTACTCGGCAGGTGCAGGCGCTTAGGGGCTGCCGAGGTTTCGATGCGGCCCGCAGCGAAACCTCAGCCGACCTAGCTGTTGGGCAGCAGGCGGCAGGTCAGGCTCTTGATGTAGCGGGTTTCGTGGATCGCCGGATGCACCGGATGGTCGGGGCCCTGGCCACCGCGCTCGAGCAGCTGGATGTTGCGATCCAGATGGCGCGCGCTGGTCAGCAGGATGTTCTGCAGGTCGTCCTCGGGCAGGTGCATGGAGCAGGAGGCGCTGACCAGGATGCCGTCCTTGCCGAGCAGGCGCATGGCCTGTTCGTTGAGGCGGCGGTAGGCGGCTTCGCCGTTCTTCAGGTCCTTCTTGCGCTTGATGAAGGCGGGTGGGTCGGCGATCACCACGTCGAAGCGTTCCTCGGCGGCCTTCAGTTCCTTGAGCGCGGCGAACACGTCGCCTTCCACGCAGGCCACCCGTTCGGCCAGGCCGTTCAGCGCGGCGTTGCGTTCGACGCCGTCGAGGGCGAAGCCGGAGGCGTCCACGCACATCACTTCGCTGGCACCGAAGGCCGCCGCCTGCACGCCCCAGCCGCCGATGTAGCTGAACAGGTCGAGTACGCGCTTGCCCTTGACGTAGGGCGCCAGGCGCGCGCGGTTCATCCGGTGGTCGTAGAACCAGCCGGTCTTCTGCCCCTCGACCACCGGTGCCTCGAACTTCACGCCGTTCTCTTCCAGCGCCACCCATTCCGGCACCTGGCCGTAGGCGGTCTCGACGTAGCGCGCCAGGCCTTCGGCATCGCGCGCCGAGGAGTCGTTCTTGAGCAGGATGCCGCTGGGCTTGAGCACCTGGATCAGCGCGGCGAGCACCTCGTCCTTGTGCTGTTCCATGGTGGCCGAGGCCAGTTGCACCACCAGGATGTCGAAGAAGCGGTCGACCACCAGCCCCGGCAGCAGGTCGGAGTCGCCATAGACCAGGCGGTAGCAGGGTTGCTCGAACAGCCGCTCGCGCAAAGACAGGCAGACGTTGAGCCGATGCACCAGCAGCGACTTGTCCAGCGCCAGCTTGGCATCGCGCGACAGCAGGCGGGCGCAGATCAGGTTGTTCGGGCTCATGGCGACCACGCCCAGCGGCTTGCCGCCGGCGGCCTCGAGCAGCGCCTGGGTGCCGACGGCGAAGCCGTGCAGCGGCGTGGCGGCGACATCGATTTCGTTGCTGTAGACCCACAGATGACCGGCGCGCAGGCGTCGATCGGCATTGGCTTTCAGGCGCAGGCTGGGCAGGGACATGGGGGCTCTCCGGAAAAAGAGCGGGATTATAGCGTAGGGGCGAATGCCCTCGCAGCGGCCTGATTCGCCGGCGGTTTTTCGCCGAACTGGCCCGCGCATTTTCTTGCTCGGGCGGGGCGCAACCCGCAGGGCATTGCGGCTACACTCTGGCCCTCTGCCATCATCCCCGGTCGATTCGCCATGGCCCATGAACTCAGCGCCGAACAGATTCAAAAAGCCCTGCAGGGCATCAGCGTGCCGCCGCAGCCGCAGATCATGGTCGACCTGCAGATGGAGCAGGTCATGCCCAGCCCGGATCTGCGCAGCATCGCCAGGCTGATCAGCCAGGATCCGGGCCTGTCCGGGGCGCTGCTGAAGATCGTCAACTCGCCGTTCTTCGGCCTGGCCAATCGCATCGCCTCGATCCAGCAGGCGGTCAACCTGCTCGGCTGCAATACGGTGATCAACCTGATCAATGCCCAGTCGATCCGCGGCGAGTTGAGCGACGAGACCATCGTCACCCTCAATCGCTTCTGGGACACCGCCCAGGACGTGGCGATGACCTGCCTGACCCTGGCCAAGCGCATCGGCTACCAGGCGGCGGACGAGGCCTACACCCTCGGACTGTTCCACAACTGCGGCATCCCGTTGATGGTCAAGCGCTTCCCGAATTACATGACGGTGCTGGAGGAGGCCTACTACAGTGCCAGTGCCGAGCGCCGCGTGGTCGACACCGAGAACCGCCTGCTCAACACCAATCACGCGGTGGTCGGTTACTTCACTGCCAAGTCGTGGAACCTGCCGCTGCACCTGTGCGAGGCGATCGCCAGCCACCACAACGCCCTGGCGCTATTCCGCGACGACGCCGGCTGCGATGCGCAATTGAAGACCCTGCTGGCGATCCTGAAGATGGCCGAGCACATCTGCGAGAGCCACCGGGTGCTGGGCAACCAGCACGAGGACCATGAGTGGCGGAGCATCGAGCGCCTGGTGCTGGAGTATGTCGGCCTGTCCGAATACGACTTCGAGAACCTGCGCGAGAGCATCCGCGAGCTGGGCAGGGTCTAACGGACAGCGCGTCATTGCTGCTAAGGTAGTGGCTGCCGTTTCCCCTGCCTCGCGACCGATCGCCCATGCCCGAACTGCCCGAAGTCGAAACCACCCGCCGCGGCATCGCCCCCTATCTCGAAGGCCAGCGCGTCAGCCGGGTGATAGTGCGCGAGCGCCGCCTGCGCTGGCCGATTCCGGAGGACCTCGATGTGCGCCTGTCCGGCCAGCGCATCGAGTGCGTCGAGCGGCGCGCCAAGTACCTGCTGATCAAGGCCGAGAGCGGCAGCCTGATCAGCCATCTGGGCATGTCCGGCAGCCTGCGCCTGGTCGAGTGCGGCCTGCCGGCGGCCAAGCACGAGCATGTGGACATCGAACTGGAGTCCGGCCTGGCCCTGCGCTACACCGACCCGCGGCGTTTCGGGGCGTTGCTCTGGAGCGCCGATCCGCTGCAGCACGAACTGCTCAGCAAGCTCGGCCCGGAACCCTTGACCGAGCTGTTCGACGGCGGGCGTCTGTTCCAGCTGTCGCGTGGCCGGGCGATGGCGGTCAAGCCGTTCATCATGGACAACGCGGTGGTGGTCGGGGTCGGCAATATCTACGCGACCGAAGCGTTGTTCGCCGCCGGCATCGACCCGCGCCGCGAGGCCGGCTCGGTGTCGCGGGCGCGCTATCTGAAGTTGGCGGACGAGATCAAGCGCATCCTCGCCCATGCCATCGAGCGTGGCGGCACCACATTGCGCGACTTCGTCGGCGGCGACGGCCAGCCGGGCTATTTCCAGCAGGAATTGTTCGTCTACGGTCGTGGCGGCGAATTCTGCAAGGTCTGCGGCAGCAGCCTGCGCGAGGTCAGGCTGGGGCAGCGCGCCAGCGTCTACTGTCCGCGCTGCCAGCGCTAAAAGCACAAGCCGCTGCCACAGGTTCTGCCCCTCTCAGACAAGCAAGAGGTCGTTCGATGGCCGGTAACTACCTGCCGCCCAATCCACTGGCCGAGTGGCTCGGCCGCACGCTGCTGAAGCTGCTGGGTTGGCGCATCGAGGGCGAGCTGCCGCAACTCGACAAGTTCGTGGTGATCGGCGCGCACCATACCTCCAACTGGGACTTCGTGATCTTCATCGCGGTGAAGTTCGTGTTGCGCCTGAATGCCCGCTGGTTCGGCAAGCACACGATTTTCCGCTGGCCGTTCGGCCGCCTGCTGCGCGCCTGGGGCGGTATCCCGATCCGTCGCGAGCGCCAGCAGCATAGGGTGGAACAGGCGGTCCGGGCGTTTCGCGAACACCGGCAGTTCATGCTGATCCTCGCCCCGGAAGGTACGCGCAAGAAGGTCGAGCGCTGGAGGATGGGCTTCTACCACATCGCCCTGGGCGCCGGCGTGCCCATCCTGCTCGGCGCGCTGGACTACCGCAACAAGCGGGTGTTCATCGGCCCGCTGTTCTGGCCCAGTGGCGATGCGGCCGCCGATCTCAAGGAAATCCTCGCGTTCTACCGGTCCTTCGTGCCGAAAAAGCCCGAATACGCCTTTCATGGCGATTGACGGCCGTCACGCTGACAATTGCCGGAGCACTGTTATAGTTACTCGCACCGACTCCGCATATAGTTGAAGGATCGTCCCATGAAACTGTTTCGCTCGACCGCTGTTGTCCTGGCGCTGACCACTGGCCTGCTGGCGCTGCCGGCCCAGGCGGAAGTGGCCCAGCAGAATAGCAGCGGCGACCCGATGTATACCGCCAATGCGCCGAAAGGCTACGCCATGTTCGGCGACCTGGTGATTGCCCGCCCGCTATTGATCGGCGCCACCGCCCTCGGCGTGGTGGCCTTCGTCGTCAGCCTGCCGTTCACCGCGCTGGGCGGGAATGTCGGGGAGGCCGGGCAGGCGCTGGTGGTCGAGCCCGGCACGGCGGCCTTCGTACGCTGCCTGGGTTGCACCAGCAGCGGCTATAAACGGGACTGATGCCACGCTGAATGCCTGACTCCGACCGCGGTCCGCTATCCCAGCTACGGTCGTTCACCTGGGTTTTCCTCTGTGCCCTGCTGGCCCTGAGCTTCTGGTTCAGCGCCAGCTGGCTGGCCCTGTGCGCAGGGCTCGCGCTCTTCCTGTTCGGCATCCAATGCCTGGAGGAAGGTCTGCGCCAACTGGCCGGCGGCAAGCTGGAGCGCCTGCTGGCGTTGAGCACCGCCACGCCGTTCAAGAGCCTGATGTTCGGCGTCACCGCCACCATGCTGGTGCAGTCCAGTTCATTGGTGTCGCTGTTGACCATTGCCTTCATCGGCACCGGGCTGATCCAGATGGCGGCCGGAATCGCCATCGTGTTCGGCGCCAATCTGGGCACCACCAGCGGCATCTGGCTGCTGGCCGTGGCCGGGCAGGATGTCAGCCTCGGGCCCCTGGCCTTGCCGTTGCTGGTCTTCGGTGTGCTCGGCAGCTTCAACGGCCCGCGCGGACAAGCCGCCGGCCGGGTGGCGCTGGGGGTAGCCCTGCTGCTGCTCGGCATCGACCAGATGAAGACCGCCTTCGCCACCCTGGCCATCGATTTCGACCCCTTGCGCTACCAGTTTCCCGGACTCGCCGGCCATCTGCTGTTCACCGGTGTCGGGGTGCTGGTCACCGTGCTGCTGCAGTCCAGCCATGCCACCCTGATGCTCTCGCTGGCCGCCCTGGCCAGCGGGCACCTGGTGCTGGAGCAGGGCCTGGCCATCGCCATCGGCTCCAATATGGGCAGTACCGTGACCGCGGTGATCGCGGCCCTCGGCGGCACGCGCGGTGGACAGCGGCTGGCCCTGGCGCATGTGCTGTTCAATTTCACCACCGGAATACTGGCGCTCGCCCTGCTGCCCTTGCTGGCCGCTCTGGTGCGCGGGCTGACCGCGCCTCTGGGGCTGGGCGGCAATCTGCTGATCCAGCTGGCGCTGTTCCATTCGCTGTTCAACGCCGCCGGCGTGCTGCTGTTCTGGCCCTGGCAAGGGCGGCTGGCGGTCCTGCTGGTACGCCTGCTGCCCGATCGGGTGGAGCCGCGGGTGCTGATTGCCGAGGCGGCCCAGCCGCCAGCCGAACCGACCCGCGCCCGCTACCTGGACGACAGCGCCCTGGCCAGCGCCGATGCCGCGGCCAGTGCGGTGGTGCAGGAGTTGCAGCACCTGGCCCGGTTGAGCCTGGAGGTGATTTGCCATGCGCTCTACCTGCCGGTGGACCAGCTCGATCGCAGCCGTTCGGACGAGAGCTTGCTGGGCACCCGCCCCGATCCCCGGGCGCTGGATGCCGAGCAGCTGTACCAGCGGCATATCAAGGGGGTGTACAGCGACTTGCTGAGCTTCATGAGTCGCCTGGAGATCGACCTGGATGAGGTGCACCAGCACTTCTGGATCGGCTGCCAACTGGCTGCCCTGCAGCTGGTGGATGCGGTGAAGGATGCCAAGCACCTGCAGAAGAACCTCGGTCGCTACCTGCGCCAGGAGGATTCCGCCGCCCGCCAGGCCTATGTCGAGTTGCGCCGGCACCTGCTCGGGGTGCTGCACGAGGTGCGCGAGTTGGGCCAGCTGGAATTGCCCGATGCGCTATGGGACGAGCGCCTGCGTGGGTTCGATGACGCGGCGGCGGCCTTCGACGGCGCCTTCCGCCGGCGCCTGTTCGCCGCCGTGCGCGCAAGGCGCCTGGATGGCCTGCAGGCCAGTTCGCTGATGAACGATCTGGGTTACGCCAGTCGTATCACCCAGAGCCTGCGCAACGTGCTGCTGCTCGGCCAGGGCGAGGGCAACGAGCTGTTCCGGCCGCTGCGCCAACCGGCGGGGGAGGACGGCCCGCTGATCCCGTCGGAGTGACCGTCGCCGGCCGCGGCGCGTTACGGAAATACCGTAGCGGTGCCGATGCCGCGCGGGTCGCTGGCGGCCTCGACCCGCTTGCCCGATTTGTCCCAGTGCAGCACCTGTTGGTTGCCGTAGCGCCGCTCGACGGCCTTGAGCCGATGGCCGCGCGCCTGCAGGTCGGCGATTTGCGCCGGGCTGAAGGTATCCGGCTCGTGCTCGATCAGGTCCGGCAGGTACTGGTGGTGATAGCGGGCGACGCCGGGCCAGCGCTCGATGGGCTGGCCGTCGAGGTATTCGAGGATGGCCAGCAGCACCATGCTCGGGATGCGGCTGCCGCCGGGAGTGCCGAAGCTGGCGAAGTCCTCGGCGCTTTCGATGAAGGTCGGGCTCATGCTCGACAGCGGACGTTTGCCGGCGGCGATGGCATTCGCGTGGCTGCCGGCCAGGCCATAGGCGTTGGCCCCCTGCACGTCGGCGGCGAAGTCGTCCATCTCGTCGTTGAGCAGTACCCCGGTGCCGCGCACGGTGAAGGCGGCGCCGAACGGCAGGTTGATCGACAGGGTGGCGGCCACCGCATTGCCGGCGGCGTCGAGCACCGAGAAGTGGGTGGTGTGGTCGCCTTCATGCCAGGTGCCGGCGGGCGGCAGGCTGGCGCTGGGCGTGGCGCGTTGCCGGTCGATGCTCTGCGCCAGTTGGCGCAGGTAGGCGGGCGCCAGCAGCCGGGCGCTGGGGTTGACGACGAAGTCCGGGTCGCCGAGCAGGCCGCGGTCGCGGTAGGCGCGGCGCCACGCCTCGACCACCAAATGGCTGCGCTGGACCGGCTCGGCCTGGCGCCAGGGCAGTTGTTGCAGCATGGCCAGGCTCTGCGCCAGGGCCAGGCCGCCGGCCGATGGCGGTGGTGCGCTGATCAGCTCGCGGCCCTCGTTCAGCCGATAGCGCAGCGGCTGGCGCTCCACCACGCGGTACTCGCGCAGGTCGCGCAGGGTCCAGATGCCGCCCGCCGCGCGCACGCCGCTGACCAGCTTTTCGGCGGTCTCCCCGGCATAGAAGCCGGCCTGGCCGTCGCGCGCCAGGCGCTCCAGGGTGCGGGCCAATTCCGGCTGGCGCAGCAGGCTGTGCTCCGCGGGGATCTCGCCGTTGTCGTCGAGGAAGATGCGCGCGCTCTCCGGGTCGTCGCGCAACGCGGCCAGGCGCCAGCCGGCCCGCTCGCGGTAGACCCGATCGATGCCCACGCCGTCGCGGGCCAGACGAATGGCGGGGGTGAGGGAGTCGCGCAGCGGCAGGCGGCCGAAGCGTTTCGCCAGCTCCACCAGGGCGGCGGGCAGGCCGGGAATCGCCGCGGCCAGTGGGCCGTCCAGGGACAAGGACTGCTGCACCTGGCCGGCGCGCCGGTACAGCTCGGGGTGGGCGGCCAGCGGTGCGCGCTCGCGGGCGTCGAGGAACCTATAGGTCGGTTGCTCGCCGGCCTCGCGCAGGAGGAAGAAACCGCCACCGCCGAGGCCCGAGCCATAGGGTTCGACCACCGCCAGCGCGGCGCTGATGGCCACCGCCGCATCGAAGGCGTTGCCGCCCAGGGCCAGGGTTTCCAGGCCGGCCACGCTGGCGGCCGGGTGGGCACTGGCGACGGCCGCACGGCCGGGCTGTTCGGCCGCCTGCAGGCCGAGCGCGAGCAGCAGGAGCAGCGAGCCCGCGAAGGCTCGCCAGGGGAAGGCGCCGCGGGTCAGGCGGCGCATCGTCAGGCTTTACCGGTGATGATCAGATACTTCTGCATCAGCTCATCCTTGCTCTCGACATGGTTCTCGTCGAGCGGGATGCAGTCCACCGGGCACACCTGCTGGCACTGCGGTTCGTCGTAGTGGCCGACGCATTCGGTGCACAGGTTGGGGTCGATCACATAGATCTCCTCGCCCTGGGAGATCGCGCCGTTCGGGCACTCGGGCTCGCAGACGTCGCAGTTGATGCAGTCGTCGGTGATGATCAGGGACATGGAAATAACGCTCCTGTCGTGGCCCGCGGCCGCGACATTCTTTAACAACGATGGGCGAATTGTGCCGGATTGTCGGGGCGGGCGCCATGCATGGGCAGTCTTGGCTGCCCATGCCGGCCAAGGACTCAGCGCTTGAAGCGCTCGTGCAGCGCGGCGGCCACCGCCGGGTGGACGAACTTGGAGATATCCCCGCCCAGGGCGGCGATCTCGCGGACCAGGGTGGAAGAGATATAGGAATACTTTTCCGACGGGGTGAGGAACAGGCTCTCCACCTCCGGTGCCAGCTGGCGGTTCATGTTGGCCAGCTGGAACTCGTACTCGAAGTCCGACACCGCGCGCAGGCCACGCAGGAAGACATTCGCGCCCTGCTCCTTGGCGAAGTGCGCGAGCAGGCTGGAGAAGCCCATGACTTCGACGTTCGGCAGGTGCTTGGTGACCTCGCGGGCGAGCTCTACCCGTTGCTCCAGGGGAAACAGCGGGTTCTTCTTCGGGCTGGCGGCCACCGCGATGATCACGCTGTCGAACAGGCGCGCAGCACGCTCGACCAGATCGCCATGCCCCTTGGTGATGGGGTCGAAGGTGCCTGGGTATAACACTCGATTCATCGTGACGTCCTGGCGCGGTCCGTTAGGGAGTCGGATGGTAGCGCAGCAGTCCGCGCCGGCCAAGTCGCGACGGCTGACTCAGCCCTTGCCGCGGACGCTGAAATACAGCGCCAGGGCGAGCAGCAGGGCGGCCAGCGCTACCCTGTCGGCGATCACCACCCGACCCAGGGCCGCGTTGTAGCCCGGGCTGCTCCAGGCCAGGCAGAGGAAGCTCAGCACGCTGACCAGCCCGCCGAACAGGGCGATCGGCTGCAGCGCCGGGCGCAACGCGGCGTAGACCAGCAGCGCGCCGAGCAGGCCGAACAGCACGGCGCGGCTGCGCATCAGGAGCAGCAGGTTGGGCTCCTGGAAGGACAGGCCGTAGAGCGCGGCCAGCCGCTCGGCGCCGAGCACGCCGGCGAGCGGCAGCAGGTGAATGATGCCGGCCAGGATCAGTAGCGCGGCAATCAGCTTGCTCGGCATCGAAGAGCTCCCCCCCTGTTGCGCTACTCATACTTTGCCGAGACGCTTGACCAGCTTGGCCGACAGCTTCGCCGTCAGGCCATAGATCGACAGTTGCGGGTTGGCGCCGATGCTGGTGGGGAACAGCGAGCCGTCGTGGATCGACAGGTTGCCCAGCTGGTGGTGGCGGCCGAGGCTGTCGCAGACTGCCTGGCGCGGGTCCTCGCCCATGGCGCAGCCGCCCATCACGTGGGCGCTGCCCAGGCGGGTGCGGTACAGCTCCAGCGGCAGTGCGTCGATCAGCCGGCGCGCCTCGGCGAGGCTCTTCACGTAGCCGGCATCGGCGTGCAGCGGCAGCACCGCCTTGGCGCCGGCGGCGAACTGGATCTCGGCCATGCTGTGGAAGGCGCGGCGCACGCCATCCCAGCTGTAATCGGTCATCCGGTAGTCGAGTACCGGGCTGCCGTCGCCGCGCAACTCGACCCTGCCTTCGGCGCTGTCCGGGTGGAAGCCGTCGCGCAGCAGGGCGAGCATCACGTTGGTGTGCGGCAATTGCTCCATGCGCAGGGCGTTGTCGATGCCGAAGCGGCCGAGCAGGGTAGCGGTCAGCGCCGGGTGCAGCGGCGGCACTTCCAGCTTGTAGGAGAGCCGCCCGGCGGGGCCGTCGTCCCACTGGAAGTGGTCCGAGTAGATCGACTGCGGCGCGCCGTAGAAGGGGTTGATCAGCTGTTCGAACTGCGCGGCGGAGAAGTTCACCAGGTGCAGGAAGGTGCGCTTGCCCGCGCGCTGATGCGGGTCGGGCGCCTTGGAGCGCAGCAGGATGCCCGGGGTGTTGATGCCGCCGCCGGCGAGGATGTAGTGCCTGGCCTTGACCGTGATCCTGCGGCCGTTGGGCGCCACGCAGCGTTCGTCCAGCCCTAAGCACTCGATGCCGCTGACCTGGTCGCCGTCGAGCAGCAGGCGCTCGGCGCGCGCCAGGTAGAGCAGCTCGCCGCCCTGGTCGAGCATGGCCGGAATGCTGGTGACCAGCATCGACTGCTTGGCGTTGGTCGGGCAACCCATGCCGCAGTAGCCGAGGTTCCAGCAGCCGCGCACGTTGCGCGGGATGACGTTCCAGGCATAGCCGAGCTTGTCGCAACCGCTGCGGATCACCTCGTTGTTGGCATTCGGCGGCACGGCCCAGGGCGCGACGCCCAGGCGTTTCTCCATCACCTCGAACCAGGGCGCCATCTCGGCCGGGCCATGGCCCTCGACCGCATGTTCCTTGGCCCAGTGCTCCAGGGTCGGCGCGGGGGTGCGAAAGCTCGAAGTCCAGTTGACCAGGGTGGTGCCGCCGACGGCGCGGCCCTGGAGGATGGTGATGGCGCCATCCTTGCTCATCCGCCCGATGCCCTCCTGGTACAGGCTGGCGTAGGCCTGGGCCTCCTGCATCTTGAAGTCGCTGCTGGTCTTCAGCGGGCCTTCCTCGATCAGCAGCACCTTGAAGCCGGCGGCGCTGAGGATTTCCGCGCTGGTGCCGCCGCCGGCGCCGCTGCCGACGATGGCGATATCGGCTTCGAGGGTCAGGTCATGCTCCAGGCGCGAGCCGTTGTGGGTCTTCCAACCGCGGGCCAGGCCCTCGGCGAATAAGTCAGGTACAGGCATTTCGGCAGCTCTCAGGCGAATTCTAGTTGGCGTCGTGGGGTGCGCTTAGACCGTCGGCGGCCCGGGGTAACCGCAGTGCGCCCAGGACTCGGCGCGGCTGTACCAGCTCATCATCACCAGCTGCAGCAGGGAGGCGTGGCCCATTTTCAGCAGGCCGATCCAGCTGTTCTGCCAGCGCTCGAGGAAGCGGCGCACGTCGGCCGCCGAGGCGTTTTCCCAGCTGCCCCAGACCCCGGTCAGCGGTCCGCGGGTGATCGGCAGGGCGAGCACGTCGAACAGTTGCACGGTGAGTTTGAGCAGCTCCGGCGACAGGTGGTTGAGGCTGTAGTCCAGACTCTCGAGGGTGCCGGCGACCGCCTGCGGCAGCTTTTCCGGCGGCACCGCTCCTTCGAGCATCACCGGGATCAGGGCGCGGAGGAACGCCAGGTCCGACTCGCGGATCACCGCGAAGCCGGCCTGCGGCATGCTCGCCGAGCAACCGCTGAGGCTGGCGGTCAGGCCGGCGCTGGCGAGGAAGGCCGAGCCCAGCAGGCCGACCTTCAGCAGGTGGCGCCGCGACAGGCCGGCGGGTGCAACGGTGGTGTCGATCATTGTTGTTATCACCAGTACGCGCTTTCGTAGGGGCGGGAGGACGCCTAGTTCCGCTGGGCATCGCGGGCATGGAGCTAGGCGTCCCCCCCGCTCCTACAAGTGGAAGGGTTAACGGACGAACAGTTTGTAGACTAGCTTCTGGATCGCCTTGCCGTAGGGCGGGTAGATCAGCTTGGCGGCGTTGAAGCGCTGCTTGATGAACACGCCCTTGGCCTTGCTGAAGGTCAGGAAACCCTCGTGGCCGTGGTAGTGGCCCATGCCGGAGGGGCCGATGCCGCCGAACGGCATGTCGTCCTGGGCCACGTGCAGCAGGGTGTCGTTCAGGCACACGCCGCCGGAGTGGGTCTCGTGCAGCACGCGTTGCTGCTCGCGCTTGTCGTAGCCGAAGTAGTACAGCGCCAGCGGGCGGGCGCGCCGGTTGACGTAGGCGAAGGCATCCTCGATGCGCGCGTAGGGCACGATGGGCAGCAGCGGGCCGAAGATCTCGTCCTGCATGACCTTCATCTCGTCGTTGACGTTCAGCAGCAGGCACTGCGGCATGCGCCGGCCCTGCGCTTCGGGGAACAGCGGGACGAGGGTCGCGCCCTTGCTCTGCGCATCGCTGAGGTAGCCGTTCAGCCGCTGCTGCTGACGCTCGTTGATGATCGCGGTGTAGTCCGGGTTGTCCGCCAGCTGCGGGTAGAAGCCCTGCACGGCGGCGCGATAGGCCGCGACGAAGCCGTCGACGCGGTCTTTCGGCACCAGCACATAGTCCGGCGCCACGCAGGTCTGCCCGGCATTCATGGTCTTGCCGAAGGCGATGCGTTCGGCGGCATCGCTCAGCGGCACCCCGGCGGAGACGATGGCCGGCGACTTGCCGCCCAACTCCAGGGTCACCGGCGTGAGGTTCTCCGCGGCGGCGCGCATTACATGCCGACCTATGCTGGTGGCGCCGGTGAACAGCAGGTGGTCGAACGGCAGTTTGGAGAAGGCCATGCCGACTTCCGCCTCGCCCAGCACCACGCTGACCAGGTCCTCGGGGAACACCTTGGCCAGCAGCTCCTTGAGCAACTGCGAGGTGGCCGGGGTTGATTCGCTCATCTTGATCATCACCCGGTTGCCGGCCGCCAGGGCGCCGACCAGCGGGCCGATGGCGAGGAACAGCGGGTAGTTCCACGGCACGATGACCCCGACCACGCCGAGCGGCTGGTAGATCACCTTGGCCGAGGCCGGCAGGAACTGCAGGCCGACGCTGCGCCGCGAGGGCTTCATCCACTGCTTGATGCGTTTGCTTGCGTAATGGATGCCATGCAGGCTGGGCATCAGCTCGGCGAGCAGGGTCTCGTCGGCGGAGCGGTTGCTGAAATCCGTGGAGATCGCCCGGATCAGCGCGTCCTGTTGGCTGCTGAGCACTTCGCGCAGGGCCTTGAGCCACTGCATGCGCTGCTCGGCGGACGGCATCGGGTTGCCCTGGAACGCCTGGCGCTGCAGGGCGAAGCTGGCTTCCAGCTGGCTGATCTGGTGTTGGTTCTGTTGTAGAAAAGCGATGTCGGCGACCATCTGCGGTTCCTCGGCAGTCCAGCGAGGAACCCCTGTGCGCTGCAAGACCAGCGACGTGGGGTTCCCAATGGGTGTGCTGGATTTTTAGAGCAATTACTCTAATGTGTCAAATAGCATGCCCCGCCGAGCCGGCTGCCGCAGCCCAACGAAAAGCTAGCCTGCCGCCTGCCGGTAACACTTCGGCTGTTTCCCCTGTACCTTTGCCGGGCCGCGAGTAGCGGCTTTCCACTTGTCGAGACGAGATCGAGCCACCTATGGCGCCTGCCCTGAAAACCCGCGAGCGCATCGTCCAAGCCAGCCTGGAGCTGTTCAACGCCCAGGGCGAGCGCAGCGTCACCACCAACCATATTGCCGCGCACCTGGGCATTTCGCCGGGCAACCTGTACTACCACTTCCGCAACAAGCAGGCGATCATCGCCGAGTTGTTCGGCCAGTACGAAGCCCAGGTCGACAGCTTCCTGCGCCTGCCCGAGGGCCGCGCGCTGACCATCTCCGACAAGACCTTCTACCTGCAGGCGCTGCTGGCGGCGATGTGGCACTACCGCTTCCTGCACCGTGACCTGGAGCATCTGCTCGACAGCGATGCGGCGCTCGCCGAGCGCTACCGGCTGTTCGCCCAGCGCTGCTTGCGGGGTGCGGGGAACATCTACCAGGGCTTCGTCGACGCCGGCATCCTGCTGATGAACCCGGCGCAGATCGAGGCGCTGACCCTCAACGCCTGGATCATCATGACCTCCTGGGTGCGCTTCCTCTGCACCACCCGCGGCCAGCCCGGCGACCTCAGCGAGCCGATGCTGCGCCGCGGCATCTACCAGGTGCTGGCGCTGGAGGGCGGCTATATCGCGCCCGAGGCACGCGCGGCGGTAGAGGCGCTGTACCGCAAGCTGCATGTGCCGCTGGAACAGGTGATCTGACGCGAAACCGGGGTAGGGTGGGGCGGGCCGCGCAGGTTAGGTCGTAGGATGGATTAGCGAAGCGTAATCCGTCGTCCAGCGGCGGTATGTCGCGGTAAACGGTGGAAGCCCCTGTGGGGATTCCACCCTACGGGCGACGGCTCGTCAGCCGCTGGCCCGCGCCGCCAGCCACTGCGGAATGCGTCGTTCCAGGTAGTAGCCGGGGCGCAGGGGCGAGCCGTCAACGAAGCCGACATGGCCGCCATGGGCGTGCAACTCGAACTGGACGCAGGGCGGCAGCTCGTCGGCTTCCGGCAGGCTGTGGCGGAACACGAAGGGGTCGTCGGCGGCCTGGATGATCAGGGTCGGGGTGTGGATGCGGTCGAGGAAGTAGCGGCTGGAAGAGCGCGTGTAGTAGTCCTCGGCATCGCTGAAGCCGTGCAGCGGTGCGGTGATGCGGCCGTCGAAGTCCCAGAAGGTGCGCATGCCGTCCAGCGGCCCGAGCCGCTCCAGGGAGGCCAGGCGATCGGCCATGCCCTGGTGGGCGAACAGGCGCTGCTTGGTCTTCACATAGGCGACCATCTGGTTCATGAAGTGCGCCTGATAGATCCGCGAGAAGCCCAGGCCGAGGCGATCGGCGCACTGGTCCAGGCGGAACGGCACGGACACCGCCACGGCGCCACGCAGCTGACTTTCGACTCCGCTCTCGCCGAGGTACTTGAGCAGCACGTTGCCGCCCAGCGAGTAACCCACGACATACAGCGGCGCCATCGGCCGCTGCGCGCGCAGGTGGCGCACGGTCTCGGCCAGGTCCTCGCTGGCGCCGGAGTGGTAGCCGCGGGCGAGCAGGTTGGGCTCCCCCGAGCAGCCGCGCCAGTTCAGCGCCACGCTGGCCCAGCCGCGGGCGGCCAGGGCCTGTTGCACGCCGAGCACATAGAGCGAACTGGACGAGCCGGTCAGGCCGTGCAGCACCAGGACCAGCGGGGCCTTGGGGTCGTGCCGGCCGTGCCAGTCGAGGTCGAGGAAGTCGCCATCCTCCAGCCACAGCCGCTCGCGCTCGCGCTGCAGCTGCGCCGGCGCGCGGCACAGCGGGTTCCACAGCGTCTGCAGGTGCGGGCCGGGTAGCCACCAGGCGGGGTTGAAGGTCGTGCTCATGCGGGTAACTCGTAGCCCGGATGCGCTCCGGGGAAATAGGCGGCGAGTCGACAATACGCGCCCGGCTTGCTTCCGGGCTACAGGCTGTGCATGTCTCCACGCTCGCTTGCAGCTTCTAGTGTGCTGTCTCGCAATAATCCATTGCCCAAGCGGCTGCGGCCGGTCTGTGTAGGGGGCGCCGTGCGCACCACTGGCAACCGGGTGCCTGGTGCGCGCGGCGCACCCTACGAACCGGATTCATCGAAACAATAATTCTGAGACAGCACACTAGCCGCCCCTCTGCCACAGCGCGTAATACACCTGGCCGGCCTGTTTCTCCCGGTGCAGGCGCCAGTTGCCCGGCAGGCCGAGGGTCGAGGGCGGCGTCTCGCTTTCACTGTAGATCCAGGCGTCCGGGCTCAGCCAGCCGCGCTCCTCGAGCAGCTGGCAGGCCGGCTGCAGCAGATCCTGGTGGAACGGCGGGTCGAGGAACACCAGGTCGAACGGCGTGGCCGGCTGGCCGTGCAGGTAGACCAGGGCATCGGCCTGCAGCAGCTGGCCATGGGCGCAGCCCAGGGTCTGCAGGTGGCCGCGCAGGGCGGCCACCGAGTCCGGATTGAGGTCCAGGGCCAGGGCGCTACTGGCGCCGCGCGACAGCGCCTCGAGGTACAGCGCGCCGCTGCCGGCGAACGGGTCGAGCACCCGCGCGCCCTCGACATAGGGTGCCAGCCAGTTGAACAGGGTTTCGCGCACCCGGTCCGGGGTCGGCCGCAAGTTCGGCCCCTCGGGGAAGGCGAAGCGCCGCGAGCGCCACTGGCCGCCGATGATCCGCAGCTGGCCCTGGCCGCCGTGGGCCTTGCTCGGTTTGCCGGAAGGTCTGCGCATCAATGCTCCGGAACGGCAGAGGGTTGCTCGGCGGGCTTGTCGCTGGGCGGCGGCAGTTCCTGCTGCGCCACGCTCGGCCCGGCCGTGACGATCACCAGGGCATCCGGGTCGAGGCGCCTGGCCATCGCCGCCTTCACCTGTTCGACGCTCAGCGCCTGGACCTCGCGCATGAAGTCCGCCAGGTAGGTCAGCGGCAGGTCATAGAAGCCCATGGAGCCGAGTTGGCCGACGATCGCGGCGTTGCTCGCAGTGGACAGCGGGAAGCTGCCGGCCAGTTCGCGCTTGGCGTCGTCGAGTTCCTTCTGGGTCGGGCCGCTGGCCAGGTACTCGCGCAGCAGGTCCTTGACCAGTTGCAGGGTGCCGGCGCTGAGTTCGGCGCGGGTCTGCAGGTTGATCATGAACGGGCCGCGGGCCTGCATGGCGTTGAAGCCGGAGTAGACGCCGTAGGTCAGCCCGCGCTTCTCGCGCACCTCTTCCATCAGGCGGGTGCCGAAACCGCCGCCGCCGAACACCTGGTTGCCCAGGTAGAGCGCGGCATAGTCCGGGTCGCGGCGGTCGATGCCGAGCTGGGCGAGCATCAGGTGGGTCTGCTTGGACGGGAAGTCGATGTGGCTGGCGCCGGCTTTCGGCTCCTGCGGCTGGGCGATCTTCGGCAGCGCCGGGCCTTTCGGCAGGGCGGCGGAGACCTGCGCGGCCAGGGCCTCGGCCTCGCTGCGCGAGAGGTCGCCGACCAGCGCGATCACCACGTTGCCGGCGGCATAGGCCTTGGCGTGGAAGGCTTGCAACTGCTCGCGGCTGATCGGCGGGATGGATTCGGCGGTGCCATCGCTCGGATGCGCATAGGGGTGTTCGCCGTACAGGCGCTGGAACAGCTCCAGGCCGGCCAGTTTGCCGGGGTTCTGCTTCTGGTACTCGAAGCCGGCCAGCAGCTGGTTCTTGATCCGGGCCAGGGCGTCCGCGGGGAAGGTCGGCTGGCCGAGCACTTCCTCGAACAGGCGCAGGGCCGGCTCGCGCTGCTGCTGTGCGCTCAGGCTGCGCAGGCTGGTCACCGCCATGTCGCGGTAGGCGCCGTTGCCGAACTCGGCGCCGAGGCTCTCGAAGCCGGCGGCGATGGCGCCGACGTCCTTGCCCGGCACGCCCTCGTTGAGCATGGCGTTGGTCAGCATGGCCAGGCCCGGCACGCCGTCATCCTGGCTGCTGCCGGCAGCGAAGGTCAGGCGCAGGTCGAACATCGGCAGTTCGCGGGCCTCGACGAACAGCACCTTGGCGCCTTCGGCGGTCTGCCAGGTCTGGATGTCCAGGTGGCGGCCGTTGGGCGCCTGGCCGTTGATTTCGGCGAGCGACTCGATCTTCGCGGTGTCCACCGGCACCGCTTGGGCGGCGGGGGCGTCCAGGCGCCTGACCACCAGGAGCAGCAGTGCCAGCAATATCAGAAGCGCCAGGCCGAGCAGGCCGTAGCGCAGGCCGTTACGCTCACTCATCGCGCTTCTCCTCGGGTAGAACATGGGCGACGCTCAGGCGCTCGCGGGTAAAGAAGGTGTTCGCCGCGCTCTGGATGTCGGCCGGGGTGACCGCTTCCAGCTCGGCCAGCTCCTGGTCGATCAGCTTCCAGGACAGGCCGACGGTTTCCAGTTGGCCGATGGCGGTGGCCTGGCTGGTGATCGAGTCGCGCTCGTAGACCAGCCCGGCGATGACCTGGGCGCGCACGCGGGCCAGTTCCGCGGCGGACGGCGGATTCTGCTGCAGGTCCTGCAGTTCGCGCCACAGCCCGGCTTCGGCCTGCTCCAGGGTCTTGCCGAGCTGTACGTTGGGCGTGGCGGACAGCACGAACAGGCTGTCGCCGCGGGCGAAACCGTCGTACCAGGCCGATGCGCCGGAGACCAGTTCCTCGCCGCGCTCCAGGCGGCTCGGCAGGCGGGCGCTGTAGCCGCCGTCGAGCAGGGTGGCGATCAGGCGCAGGGCATGCACCTGGCGCGGCTGCTCGGCGGTGGCCAGGCCGGGCACGTTGAAGCCCATCAGCAGGTTCGGCAGTTGGGTTTTCACGTGCAGGGTGAGGCGCCGTTCGCCGGGGGCGGCCAGCTCGCGCGGGGTCTTGGCCGGCGGTGCGGCCCCCTTGGGGATGGCGCCGAAATAGCGTTCGGCCAGCGCCTTCACCTCGCTGGCGCTGACATCGCCGACCACCACCAGGGTGGCGTTGTTCGGCACGTACCAGGCCTGGTACCAGGCGCGCAGCTCCTCGACCGTCATCCGCTCGAGGTCGGCCATCCAGCCGATGGTCGGGGTGTGGTAGCCGCTGGCGGGGTAGGCCATGGCCTTGAAGCGCTCGAAGGCCTTGCTCGACGGGTTGTCGTCGGTGCGCAGGCGGCGCTCCTCCTTGATCACCTCGATCTCGCGGGCGAACTCCTCGGCCGGCAGCTTGAGGCTGGCCAGGCGATCGGCTTCCAGCTCCAGGGCCACGGCCAGGCGGTCGCGCGCCAGCACCTGGTAATAGGCGGTGTAGTCGTCGCTGGTGAAGGCATTCTCCTCGGCACCCAGCTCGCGCAGGATGCGCGAGGCCTCGCCGGGGCCGAGCTTGCGGCTGCCCTTGAACATCATGTGTTCGAGGGCGTGGGACAGGCCGGTCTGGCCCGGCGTCTCATAGCTGGAACCGACCTTGTACCAGAGCTGGGAGACCACCACCGGGGCGCGGTGGTCCTCGCGGACGATGACCTTGAGGCCGTTGTCCAGGCTGAACTCGTGGGTCGGCTGCGGTGCGGCGGCGAATGCCGCCAAGGGCAGGCAGAGCGCGCCGAGCAGCACAGCGGCGGCGCCTTGGGCAATCATTTTCATAAGGGTGTGTTCACCGTAAAGAGCTTGTGCGTTGGCGCCGTGAGCGCGCCAGGCAAGGCATGGGGCATAGCGATGGGACACAGTATGGCGCGGTCGCGGCGCCAATCGATAGGCCCCTGCCACGAAAGGTGGTGCCACCCTGTTCGCCATGCGAACGCCGCCGGCCGGACTCTAGCAGCAAGCCGATGCCAGCAGAACCTTGGGACCGTGCCCCGGGCGCCAAGTTTCCTGGCCCTGGCGCCAGCGTCGCCGTCGCCTCCGTGGCGGCGATCAGTCCGGCGCGACACCCAGCCCACGCGCCTCGAGAAAAGCCGCCAGGTAGTCGATGAAGGCCTGGACCTTGCGCGTCGCCCGGCGATGGCTGGGGTAGACGGCGAGGATCAGCGGGCCGAAGGCGTCCGGGTCGAAATCGTAGTCGGCGATCAGCTGCTGCAACTGGCCGCTTTCCAGGTAGGGCTTGACGCTCCACAGGGGGCAGGCGTGCAGCCCCGCACCGAGCAGGGTGTTGGCCAGCAGCAGGTCGTAGTTGTCGCTCTCCAGGCGCGCCTGCGGCCTGGCCACGCGCAGGCGCACGCCCTGGTGCGCCAGCCACCAGTAGTGCTGATCCAGCGCCGGGTGGTGGTAGACCAGCCACTGGTGACGGGCGAAGGTTGCCGGCGTGACCGGCGTCGGGTTGGCCGCCAGGTAGGCCGGGCTGGCGCACAGGACGATGCGGTTGAGCCCCAGGGGCTTGGCGATCAGCCCGGGCAGGTCGCTGCGCCCCTCGCGCAGGGCCAGGTCATAGCCGCCCTCGGCCAGGTCGACGAAGGCGTCGTTCAGGTCCACCCGCAGGCGCAGCTGCGGGTGGGCGGCGAGGAAGCCGGCGCAGGCTTCGTCGAGAAAGGCCCGGCCAAACGCCAGCGGCGCGGTCAGCCTGAGGTTGCCGTGCAGGCCGTGCCTGAGCTGGCCGATTTCCTCGCCGGCGTCGTGCAGGCGCTGCAGCACCAGGCGCGCGGTGTCCAGATAGAGCCGGCCGGCCTCGGTCAGCGCGGTGCGCCGGGTGCTGCGTTCGAACAGCTGCGCGCCCAGCTCGGCTTCCAGGTGGCTGACCGCCTTGGTCAAGGCCGAGGGGGTCTTGCCCAGCTGTTCGGCGGCGCGGCTGAAGCTGCCGTGCTCGGCCGTGGCGACGAACATGCCCAGGGCGCTGAGTTTGTCCATGTTGTTTCCTGTCTGGCAAAAATGTTTTGCGCGATGGCGCTGTTCTGCCGCTGCGTATCCGCCGCTAGTCTCGTGGCCAGATCAATAAAAACAAGAGGCTGCTGCAATGCGACGAATTATTCAACGCCTGCTGGTCGCGACCCTGGCTTTTTCCTCTGTGGAAGCCATGGCCGCCGCCGACCTGCTGCTGTTCAATGGCAAGGTCTTCACCGCCGAACCCGGCCAACCCCTGGCCCAGGCGGTGGCGGTGGCCAACGGCAAGATCCTCAAGGTCGGCAGCGACGCCGAGATCAAGGCCCTGGCCGACGCCGATACCCGGCTGATCGACCTGGCCGGCAAGGTACTGATGCCGGGTATGATCGACAGCCACAGCCACCCGATCATGGGCGCCCTGGCCAGCCTGCGGGCCAACCTGTACGACGAGGTCAAGCCGCTGGACGAACTGGAGCGCTGGATCATCGAGCAGGACCAGGCGGGCACCGCGCGCATGGGCGATATCGTCGTCATCTCCGGCGTCAGCTCGGCCTACTGGGAGCAAAGCGCCGGGCTCGGCCAGCGCTTCAACCAGGGCCGCTGGGCCGAGCAGCCGCTGGTGCTGGACGGCATCGACGGGCATACCGGCTGGGCCAACCAGGCCATGCTCGAGCGCCTGGGGATCGATGCCGCGCTGCTGGCCAGCCTGCCGGAGAAGGAACGCGGCTATATCGGCCACGGCGCGGACCTCACGCCCAACGGTTACCTGGCGGAAAACGGCTGGGACCGGGTGCGCAGCCAGCTGCCCGAGCCGGACCAGGCCGTGCTGCTGAAGGCGGCGCGCGAGGCGGTGCGGATCAACAACCAGGTCGGGGTAACCGCCTGGATGGATGCGGCGGCCAATGCCGGCAACGGCGACTCGCTGTTCGAGTTGCGCCCGGGCGAACAGGATGTCGGCGTGCTGCCGCTGTACCGCCAGTTGGCGGAGAACGGCGAACTCAGCGCCCATGTCGCCGCCCTGCTGATCACCCATCCGCAGAGCCGGCCGGATGACTTGCAGGTGCTGGACAAGGTCATGCAGCGCTTCGAAGGCGTGCCGAACCTGAGCTTCCCCGGGATCAAGATCTTCGCCGACGGCGTCATGGAGTTCCCCGGGCAGACCGCCGCGGTGCTCGACCCGTTCAAGAACAGCCTCAAACGCGGCCAGTTGCTGATCGACCCGGCCGGCTTCGGCCAACTGGTGGTGGCGGCCGAGCAGCGCGACTGGATCGTCCATGTGCATGCGGTGGGCGACCGGGCGGTGCGCGAGGCGCTGAACGGTTTCGCGGCGGCGCGCAAGCTTGAGCCGAAGCCGGTGCCGCACAGCATCAGCCACCTGCAGCTGGTCAATCCCAAGGAGTTCCCGCGCTTCGGGCAACTCGGCGTGATCGCCTCGATGCAGCTGCTCTGGGCCACCGCCGAGAGCTATACCGAAGAGCTGGTCAAGCCCTACGTCAGCGCCGCGGCCTACCAGTACCAGTACCCGGCGCGCTCGCTGCACCGGGCCGGCGCGACCATCGCCGGAGCCAGCGACTGGCCGGTGTCCAGCCCCAACCCGTGGCAGGCCATCGCCCAGGCCAGCACCCGCAAGGGCCCGCTCGGGGTGCTCAATGCCAAGGAAAGCATCGATCGCGCAAGCATGTTCCAGGCCTACACCCTCAATGCCGCCAAGGCCCTGCGCCTGGACGGCCAGATCGGCTCCCTGGCGCCCGGCAAGCAGGCCGACCTGATCGTCCTCGACCGCGACGTGTTCGAGGTCAGCGACGAGGAGCTGTTCGACACCCAGGTCCTGCAGACCTTCTTCGCCGGCAAGGCGGTGTACGGCGCCGAGCCGGGCGCGGCAGTCGCGCACGCGCACTAAGCCCTTCCCCCGAGCGACATTGTCTGCCCCGTCCGGCCGCAACGGTACTGCTCCCCGTTGCTGCCGGGGCCGGGTGCAGCCTCTATCCGCCCTATAACAACAAGGAAAATCCCATGCGATCTTCAACCGCGTTCTTGCTGGCCGGTCTGGCCCTGGCCCCGCTCGGCAATCTGCAGGCCCTCGAACTGGGCCAGCAGTTCGAACTGCAGATCACCCCCGCGCTGCTCAGCGACTACCGCAACAACGGCATTTCGCAAACCCTGGGTGACCCCGCCGCGCAGCTGGATCTGCTGCTGACCCATGCCAGCGGCCTGTATGCCGGGGTCTGGACCAGCAACGTCGAATACGGCCATGACTGGGAACGCGGTGACGACTACGGCACCCGTCAGGAAGTCGACTACTACGCCGGCTACTACTGGCAGATCAGCGACGCCGTCAGTCTGGATGCCTACTACAACCGCTACACCTACCCGGGCGAGAGCCAGTTCAACGGCGCCGACGTCTACCTGACCCTGGATGCCTACGGCTTCTTCGTCGGCGGCAGGCACTCGGACGATACCGACGAGAGCAACTCCGCCGTCTACGCCGGTTACCGCACCCTGTTGCCGCTGGATATCGGCCTGGAGCTGAAGTTCGAGAACGTCGACTACAAGGACAAGGTGTTCTTCAACAAGGACTGGAGCCACGGCGAGGAGGACTACAACAACTGGAGCCTCGGCCTGCAGCGGGACATGCTCGGCGTGACCTGGGGCCTGAGCTATGTCGATACCGACCTGTCGGATGCCCAGTGCCTGAGTTTCAGCGGTTACGACGACCTCTGCGACGCCACCCTGGTCGCCAGCGCCAAGAAGACCTTCTGACCCGGCGTCGATTCCCTCCGAACCCAAGACAAGGACAGGCCCATGAAGCTTTCCCGCATCAAGACCCTGCTCGCCGCCGCCAGCCTCTGCGGCCTGGCGGGCCAGGCGGCGGCGCAACAAGCCGTCAATATCTACAACTGGACCGATTACATCGCCGAGGACACCCTCGCCGAGTTCCAGCAGGCCACCGGCATCAAACCGGTCTACGACGTATTCGATTCCAACGAAACCCTCGAGGGCAAGCTGCTCGCGGGCAATTCCGGCTATGACGTGGTGGTGCCGAGCAACCACTTCCTCGGCCGGCAGATCAAGGCCGGGGTGTTCCAGAAGCTGGACAAGAGTCGGTTGCCGCACTGGAACAACCTCGACCCGCAGCTGCTCGAGCGCCTGCAGGCCAACGACCCGGGCAACCAGTACGCCGTCCCCTACCTCTGGGGCACCAACGGCATCGGCTACAACGTCGCGAAGGTCAAGGCGGCGCTGGGCATCGAGCGGGTCGACTCCTGGAGCGTGCTGTTCGAGCCGGAGAACCTGGCGAAGCTGCAGGCCTGTGGCGTGGCCTTCCTCGACTCGGCGGACGAGACCTTCCCGGCGATGCTCAACTACCTGGGGCTGGACCCCAACAGCAGTCGCACCAAGGACTACAAGCTGGTCGAGCGCAAGCTGCAGGCCCTGCGCCCGTATATCACCTACTTCCACTCCTCGCGCTACATCAGCGACCTGGCCAACGGCAACATTTGCATCGCCTTCGGCTACTCGGGCGACGTGTTCCAGGCCATGAGCCGCGCCGAGGAGGCCGGCAGCGGCATCGAGATCGCCTATGTGGTGCCCCGTGAAGGCGGCAATCTCTGGTTCGACATGCTGACCATCCCGGCCGACGCCCGCAACGTCGAGCAGGCCCACGCCTTCATCGACTACCTGCTGCGCCCGGAGGTGGTCGCCAGGATCAGCGAGTACGTCGGCTACGCCAATGCCAACACCCGGGCCGATGCGCTGATGGAGGCGCAGGTCAGGCAGGATCCCTCGATCTATCCCCCGGCGTCTGTGCAGGCGCGGCTCTACGTGTCCTCGGAGCTGCCGCCGGACGCCATGCGCTGGATGACCCGCGCCTGGAACAAGCTCAAGTCCGGTCGCTGATCCGCAGGCCGGGTTGCTGCGCCAGCCCGGCAATTCCCCCCGACATTCGAGGTTCCTATGCTCGCTCGCAAGGCGGCAGCGCCGGCAAGTCCGGTGCTGACCATCGTCCTTTGTTTCATGGTCGCGCTGATCGAGGGCTTCGATCTGCAGGCCGCCGGCATCGCCGCCCCGCACATCGCCATGGCCTTCGGCCTGACGCCGGTCCAGCTCGGTTGGTTGTTCAGCGTCGGCTTGCTCGGGCTGTTGCCGGGGGCGCTGGTGGGCGGCTGGCTGGCGGACCGGCTGGGGCGCAAGGCGGTGCTGATCGCCGCGGTGCTGCTGTTCGGCGGCTTCTCGTTGCTGACCGCGCATGCCGGCAGCTATGCCAGCCTGCTGCTGGCGCGCCTGGCCACCGGCCTCGGCCTGGGGGCGGCGCTGCCGATCCTGATCGCTCTGTCATCGGAGGTGGCCGATGCACAGCTCAAGGGTATCGCCGTGAGCCTGACCTACTGCGGGGTGCCACTGGGCGGCGCCATGGCGGCGCTGACCGGCGTGCTGGGCGTCGGCGGCGACTGGCGGCTGATCTTCTACCTCGGGGGTGTCGCGCCCATCCTGGTGGCCGGGCTGCTGGCCCTGCTGCTGCGGGAGTCGCCGGTTGTCCGCCAGGCCGGTGCCGCCGGGCCCGAGTCGGCGATCAGCGGGTTGTTCGCCCGGGGGCGGGCGACGGCGACGCTGCTGATCTGGCTGAGCAGTTTCTTCACCCTGGCGGTGCTGTACATGCTGCTGAACTGGCTGCCGTCCTTGCTGGCCGCCCTGGGCTACGACCGGGTGCAGGCGGGCTATGTGCAGATCCTCTTCAATATCGGCGGCGCGGCCGGATCGGTCCTGACCGGATGGTTGCTCGATCGGGGCAGGCCCGTTCTGCTGGTGCTCGGCACCTACCTGGGCATGCTGGTTTTCCTGGCGGCGCTGGGGCTGGTGCAGCGCTTCGACCTGCTGTTGCTGGCCGGGGCTGGCGCCGGATTCTGCGCCATCGGCGCGCAGCTGCTGCTCTATGCCCTGGCTCCCGGGCTCTATCCGGCGCGGATCCGCGCCACGGGAGTCGGGGCGACCGTCGCCGCGGGGCGTCTGGGCTCGATGGCCGGGCCCCTGGTGGCGGGGCAGGTGCTGGCGCTGGGGCTGGGGGGCAGCGCCGTGTTGCTGGCCGCCGCCCCCGGCCTGCTGCTGTCGGCCGGGATGGCCCTGCTGCTGATGCGTGGGCAGCGCCGCGACGCCGCCATGATCTCGGCCGCAAGCGACAGATAGACCTGCTCCGCGGCGGCTTATAGTGGTAAAGTCGCGCGCAAATCCCGTGTGTTGCCGGTCGGCCCGACAGGTTTCGGCCAGGCTGATGCCCTGTGCGGTGCAAGCCGCGCGCACGGTTCTTGGGGGCTTCCGGTCGAGCATGGTCGGGGCCGTCCGCTTTACCGGCGGCCACGTCTGGTATCCGGCCCGAGCGTTACTGCGCGGTGTCTTCAGCTTGATATTCCGCCGCGCAGCCACTGTTCCGGACCCGCCCACTGGCGCGTCGCTTCTTCGAGATAGCCGTCCTCCATGTTTGGTTCAAACGACGACAAGAAAACCCCCGCACCCGCCACGCCGCCTGCTGCCGAAAAACCGGCGGAGAAGAAGGACCTGTTCGGCTGGCTGCGCAAGAAGCCGCAGCAGCCCGTCGCTGCCGAACCGCCGGCCTCCGTCCCGGCGCCAGCGGTACCGGTGACGCCGGCCGGCGCAGCGCCGGCGCCCGCCGCTGAGTCCGTCGCACCCGTGCCGCTGGCGCCTGTCGAGCCTGCGGTAGCCGAGCTTCCGACGACCGAGCCCGCGCCCGTGGTTTCCAGCGAGGCCACTGCCACGCCGCGGCCGTCGCGCTTTCGCATCAACGCCGGCAGCGAGGTGCTGCACGCCCCCGTGCAGGTGCAGCCGCTGGCCGAGCCCGCGGCGCCAGTGATGCCGGCCACTGCGCCGGCAGTCGAGCAGAACAAGCCCGGCGACAACCAGGGCGGCTGGTTCGCCCGGCTCAAGCAGGGCCTGTCGAAGACCAGCGCCAGCCTCGGCGAGGGCATGGCCAGCCTGTTCCTCGGCAAGAAGGCGATCGACGACGAGCTGCTCGACGAGATCGAGACTCGCCTGCTGACCGCCGACGTCGGCGTCGAGGCCACCAGCGCGATCATTCAGAGCCTGACCCAGAAGGTCGCGCGCAAGCAGCTGACCGACAGCGGCGCGCTCTACAAGGCCTTGCAGGACGAGCTGACCGCGCTGCTCAAGCCGGTCGAGCAGCCGCTGCGTATCGATTCGAGCAAGCAGCCCTACGTGATCCTGGTGGTCGGGGTGAACGGCGCCGGCAAGACCACCACCATCGGCAAGCTGGCCAGCAAGCTGCAGCGCGACGGCAAGAAGGTCATGCTGGCCGCCGGCGACACCTTCCGCGCCGCGGCGGTCGAGCAGCTGCAGGTGTGGGGCGAGCGCAACCAGGTGGCGGTGATCGCCCAGCACACCGGCGCCGACTCCGCCTCGGTGATCTTCGATGCGGTGCAGGCGGCCAAGGCCCGCGGCATGGACGTGCTGATCGCCGACACGGCCGGGCGCCTGCACACCAAGGACAACCTGATGGAAGAGCTGAAGAAGGTTCGTCGGGTGATCGGCAAGCTGGACGACACGGCGCCGCACGAGGTGCTGCTGGTGCTGGACGCCGGCACCGGGCAGAACGCCATCAACCAGGCCAAGCAGTTCAACCAGACCGTCAACCTGACCGGCCTGGCCCTGACCAAGCTGGACGGTACCGCCAAGGGTGGGGTGATCTTCGCCCTGGCCAAGCAGTTCGGCCTGCCGATCCGCTATATCGGCGTCGGCGAGGGCATCGACGACCTGCGCAGCTTCGAGGCCGAGTCCTTCGTCCAGGCGCTGTTCCAGTCCCGGGAGGCTTGATGATCCGATTCGAGCAGGTCGGTAAACGTTACCCCAACGGTCACATCGGGCTGCACGAGCTGAGTTTTCGCGTGCGCCGCGGCGAGTTCCTGTTCGTCACCGGGCATTCCGGGGCCGGCAAGAGCACCCTGCTGCGGCTGATCCTGGCGATGGAACGGCCGACCACCGGCAAGCTGCTGCTGGCCGGCCAGGACCTGGCGCAGATCACCAACGCGCAGATTCCCTTCCTGCGCCGGCAGATCGGCGTGGTGTTCCAGAACCACCAGCTGCTGTTCGACCGCAGCGTGTTCGACAACATCGCCCTGCCGCTGCAGATCCTCGGCCTGGCCAAGGCGGAGATCGGCACGCGGGTCGGTGCCGCCCTGGAGCGCGTGGCGCTGTCGGACAAGGCCGAGCTGTTCCCCGGCGACCTGTCCACCGGCCAGCAACAGCGCGTCGGCATCGCCCGCGCCATCGTCCACCGCCCGGCCCTGTTGCTGGCCGACGAACCGACCGGCAACCTCGACCCGCGCCTGGCGGCGGAGATCATGGGGGTGTTCGAGGACATCAACCGCCTCGGCACCAGCGTGCTGATCGCCAGCCACGACCTGGCGCTGATCGCGCGCATGCGCCACCGCATGCTGACCCTGCAACGCGGCCGCCTGATCGGCGACGGGGAGGCGGTCTGATGAGCGCCACCCGCATGCCACCACCGCAGCCGGCCCAGCGCGTCGGCGCCGCACCGAAGAAGAGCGAGCAGAAGATCCCGGACGACGGCCCGGATTTCCGCAGCCAGCTGCATGCCTGGCTGGAAAGCCACCGTGCCAGCCTGGTCGACAGCCTGCGCCGGCTGGGCAAGCAGCCGATCGGCAGTTTCTTCACCTGCCTGGTGATGGCCGTGGCCCTGAGCCTGCCGATGGGCCTGGCCCTGTTGCTGGACAACGTCGAGCGGCTCGGCGGCTCCTGGCAGCGCGCCGCGCAGATCTCGCTGTTCCTGCAGATCGATGCCGGCGAGGCCGAGGGCCAGGCGCTACGCGAGCAGATCGCCGGCATGGCGGACGTCGCCGAGGCCGAATGGATCAGCCGCGAGCAGGCCCTGGCCGAGTTCCAGCAGCAGTCCGGGTTGGGCGAGGCGCTCAAGGAGCTGCCGGAAAATCCGCTGCCGGGCGTGGTGCTGGTGACGCCCAGGGAAGTCGACAAGACCACCCTGGAGGCCCTGCGCCTGCGCCTGGCCGAACTGCCCAAGGTGCAGCAGGCCCAGCTCGACCTGCTGTGGGTCGAGCGCCTGACCGCGATCCTCAAGCTCGGCGAGCGTTTCGTCTTCGGCCTGACCCTGCTGCTGGTGATGGCGCTGCTGCTGGTGATCGGCAACACCATTCGTCTGCATATCGAGAACCGCCGCACCGAGATCGAGGTGATCAAGCTGGTCGGCGGCACCGACAGCTATGTGCGCCGACCCTTCCTCTATATGGGCGCGCTCTACGGCTTCGGCGCCGGCCTGCTGGCCTGGCTGGTGCTGGCCTTTGGCCTGGACTGGCTGAACGCTGCGGTGGTGCGCCTGGCTGGGCTGTACGGCAGCGACTTCGCCCTCGGCGGCGTGCCGGCGGCGGATGGCCTGTCGTTGCTGCTCGGTGCATTGCTACTCGGCTACATCGGCGCCTGGCTGGCCGTCGCCCGCCACCTGAGCGAATTGGCACCCAGGTAACTGAAAGTCGCGCAGCGACGACTTCATTGCCCTTCTCCCCTCGGGAGGCGGCTCCCGCTCTCGAAAACGCTCCCGGCGTTTTTCCTAGCTCCCCCATCCATGGGGTCGCCGGCGGGAGTACCGCATTCGCCACATCCCTGTGGGTCAAGGCGGCGCGTAGCGCCGGATGAGGGAAGCGGGTATGCCATGCAGCGTCGGATGAGGGAAACGCCTGTGTCAGTCGGTAACTCATTGATTCAATTGATATTGACTAACTGTAACGGAACTTGTATATGCGTTCCTAGTCTTATCGGGCAGTGCTACACTGCACGCGATTCGTGAGTCGGAGGATTCCAATGTCCACTTCTTTGCAACCTGTTCATGCCCTGGTCCCAGGCGCCAACCTGGAGGCTTACGTGCACGCGGTCAACAGCATCCCGCTGTTGAGTCCCGAGCAGGAACGCGAGCTGGCCGAGAGTCTCTACTACCAGCAGGATCTGGAGGCCGCTCGGCAAATGGTGCTGGCCCACCTGCGCTTCGTCGTGCATATCGCCCGCAGCTATTCCGGCTACGGCCTGGCCCAGGCCGACCTGATCCAGGAAGGCAACGTCGGCCTGATGAAGGCGGTCAAGCGTTTCAACCCGGAAATGGGTGTGCGCCTGGTGTCCTTCGCAGTGCACTGGATCCGCGCCGAGATCCACGAGTTCATCCTGCGCAACTGGCGCATAGTCAAGGTCGCCACCACCAAGGCGCAGCGCAAGCTGTTCTTCAACCTGCGCAGCCAGAAGAAGCGCCTGGCCTGGCTGAACAACGACGAAGTGCACGCCGTGGCCGAGAGCCTGGGCGTCGAGCCGCGCGAGGTGCGCGAGATGGAAAGCCGCCTGACCGGCCATGACATGGCCTTCGACCCGGCGGCCGACGCCGACGACGACAGCGCCTTCCAGTCGCCGGCCCATTACCTGGAAGATCACCGCTACGACCCGGCGCGCCAGCTGGAGGATGCGGACTGGAGCGACAGCGCCACCGCCAACCTGCACGAGGCGCTGGACGGGCTCGACGAGCGCAGCCGCGACATCCTCTACCAGCGCTGGCTGGCCGAGGAGAAGGCCACGCTGCACGACCTGGCGGCCAAGTACAACGTCTCCGCCGAGCGCATCCGCCAGCTGGAGAAGAATGCCATGAACAAGCTGAAAGGCTCGATCGCGGCGTAACCGCCCTACCTGAACAAGCCGCACCCGGGTGCGGCTTTTTTCTGCCTGGAGAAAAACCATGAAGATGCCGCCGCTGCGCCTGCAGCACGGGCTGCTGTTCGCCGCCGTGGCGCTGCTGTTCTTCGCCTGGGGCGCCTGGCTGGTGCGCCCGCCGCAGCCGCTGCCCTGGCTGGGCGAGTGGCAGCGCGAGGTGCTGGCGCCGCTGGCCGATGATCGTCTGCGTCTGGCCGGGCTGAGCGAACGGGTCGATGGTGAGCTGTGGCTGCGCGGGGCGCGCCTGTTCTATCGCGGCCAGTGGCAGGCAGGTGGCGAGCCCTGGGCGCTGGAGGCCGAACTGGGCTTGAGCGAGGCCGAGCGCGACAGCCTGCTGGCGGCGGCCGGTCTGGATGCCAGGGCTGCCGAACAGCCGCTCGGCGGGCAACTGGTGGCCGAACTGGGCCAGCACGCCGTGGTCGGCTTGAGCCTGAAACCGCAGCACGCGGTGGCCACCGAGCGCCTTGCCGCCACTCTCGGTCAGCCACGCCTGCGCCTGGAGCTGGCCGACGGCCAGGCCTGGGTCTATCCCGAGCTGGGGCTGACCCTGCACCTGGACGACGAACGTCTGCGCCTGCTGCACGCCGTGCCGCGCCAGGCTCTGCAGCGCTGATCCAGTGCTCAATCGGCTGTGGCTGGCCAGCGTAGGGTG
This sequence comes from Pseudomonas benzenivorans, assembly GCF_900100495.1. Lineage (GTDB taxonomy): Bacteria > Pseudomonadota > Gammaproteobacteria > Pseudomonadales > Pseudomonadaceae > Aquipseudomonas > Aquipseudomonas benzenivorans. The sequence continues at coordinate 139,781 of NZ_FNCT01000009.1, read as the reverse complement.
CGCGGGGCCGCCTAGGCTGTGCGCACCACCGACAGCGGGGCGCCTGGTGCGCGCAGCGCACCCTACGAGTCGGACGCGTCGGCAGGCTTGGGCTCAGGCCTTCAGCCAGCGCGGCCACCACTGCGGGCGCACCGCCTGCAGGCGATTGAGGTAGTGGCTGCCGCCGAGCTGCCACATCTGCTGGCGGATCCATCCGGCGCGACGGGCGACGTGGCCGTTCGGGCGGCTGGCGCTCCATTGCCGCGGGTTCGGCAGCACGGCGGCGAGCAGGCTGGCCTGCTGGCGCGACAGGTAGGGCGCGCCCCTGCCGAAGTGGTGCTGGGCGGCGGCCTCGGCGCCGAACACGCCATTGCCCCATTCGGCGCTGTTGAGGTAGACCTCGAGAATCCGCTGCTTCGGCCAGAGCAGCTCGATCAGCCCGGTGAACCAGACCTCGACGCCCTTGCGCAGCCAACTGCGGCCCGACCAGAGGAACAGGTTCTTCGCCACCTGCTGGCTCAGCGTGCTGGCGCCGCGCACCGAGCGGCCCTGCTGGTTGTGCGCCAGTGCCGCGCGAATCGCCGCGATGTCGAAGCCCCAATGCTCGGCGAACTTCTGGTCCTCGGCGGCGATCACCGCGAGCTTCAGGTCATCCGGCAGTTCCTCCCAGGGGCGCCAGTCGCGCTGCAGGTCGAGCGGCTCGCCGTCGACCCAGGATGCGACCTTGCGCTCGACCATCAGCATGGTGCCGGGGGGCGGCACCCAGCGAAACAGCAACACCAGCAATGCCGTGGCGGCCATGAAGCAGAGCAGCAGTTTCAGCAGTTGGCGGCGGATGGAGCGGAACATGCGGGCTTGGCCGAGGCAATTGGGCGGGCCATTATAGCGATCGGTCAAAGCTTGTCTGGAGTGATGCATGGCTCGTCTGTGGTTGTTGCTGTCCGCCTGTGCCGGTTTTGCCGGCGTCGCCCTCGGCGCCTTCGCCGCCCATGGCTTGAAAGGCAGGCTGTCGGCGGAGTACCTGGCGGTGTTCCAGACCGGCGCGCACTACCAGCTGATCCATGCCCTGGCGCTGTTCGGCGTCGCCCTGCTGGCCCGGCAGGCACCGGGGCGCCTGGTCGATCTGGCCGGCGGCCTGTTCGCCCTGGGCATCCTGCTGTTCTCCGGCAGCCTCTATCTGCTGACCCTGAGCGGAGTCGGCATGCTGGGCATGATCACCCCGTTCGGTGGCCTGGCCTTCCTCGCCGGCTGGCTGTGCCTGGGGCTGGCGGCCTGGCGCTTAACTTGACCCGCGCGTCAGAAAGCTGGACGAATGGCGCGCCGCGGTCTTGGTCATCCCCTCCGATCGGGCTAGAATGCCGGCCCCCTCTCCAGTTGGGACCGCTCCCCCCATGCGTATTCAGTTGAACGGCGAACCCTTCGATCTGGCCGACGGCCAGACCGTCGCGGACTTGATCGGCCGCCTCGACCTGACAGGGCGCCGCGTGGCGGTCGAACTCAACCAGGATATAGTGCCGCGCAGCCAGCATGCCGCTACCGCGCTTCGCGAGGGTGATCGAGTCGAGGTGGTGCACGCGATCGGTGGCGGCTAGTGCCGCGTCGCCATGCCCCAACCGCCCGTCCACGCCAAGAGGATTACCCGATGAGCCACGTTCGCAGCGACAAGCCCTTCACCCTTGCCGGCCGCACCTACCAGTCGCGTCTGCTGGTCGGCACCGGTAAATACCAGGATCTCGACGAGACCCGCGCGGCCATCGAGGCCTCCGGCGCCGAGATCGTCACCGTGGCGGTGCGCCGCACCAACATCGGCCAGAACCCCGGCGAGCCGAACCTGCTCGATGTGATCAGCCCGGAGCGCTACACCATCCTGCCGAACACCGCCGGCTGCTACGACGCCGTCGAGGCGGTGCGCACCTGCCGCCTGGCGCGCGAGCTGCTGGACGGCCACAAGCTGGTCAAGCTGGAAGTGCTGGCTGACCAGAAGACCCTGTTCCCCAACGTCATCGAGACCCTCAAGGCCGCCGAAGTGCTGGTCAAGGACGGCTTCGACGTGATGGTCTACACCAGCGACGACCCGATCATCGCCCGCCAGCTGGCCGAACTGGGCTGCATCGCGGTGATGCCGCTGGCCGGCCTGATCGGCACTGGCCTCGGCATCTGCAACCCGTACAACCTGCGGATCATCCTCGAGGAGGCGACGGTGCCGGTGCTGGTCGACGCCGGGGTGGGCACCGCGTCGGACGCCACCATCGCCATGGAGCTGGGCTGCGAAGCGGTGCTGATGAACAGCGCCATCGCCCACGCGCAGAACCCGGTGCTGATGGCCGAGGCGATGAAATACGCGATCGAGGCCGGTCGCCTGGCCTACCTGGCCGGACGCATGCCGAAGAAGCTGTATGCCAGTGCTTCCTCGCCCCTGGACGGCCTGATCCGCTGAGCCTAGGCATGATCTGCTGCGCGTCGGCCAGACGGCGTTAAAAACGGTCTCGAACTGCTCATGTACAGCTGTACACTCGCGTGCGAGCCCAGTCCGCATCCTCGACCGTTTTTGCCTTGTCTGGCTCTAGCTCGCTAGATCCGATAGGGCTTTGCGCGCTAGAGGCAGACCCAAGAACCACCGATTTGAAGAGCACCCGATGACCGATTCGCACCAACCCTCGGCGGCCGCCGAGGAGCAACGCCACCTGCGCACCATCAAGAGCTTCGTCATGCGCGCCGGGCGGATGACCGAGGGCCAGCAGCGCGGCCTCGACCAGGGCTGGCCGCAGTTCGGTCTGGAGCTGCAGGCTGGCGCCCAGGACTTCGATGCGCTGTTCGGCCGCAGCGCGCCGCGCACCTTCGAGATCGGCTTCGGCATGGGCCATTCCCTGCTGGAAATGGCCGCGGCCGCACCCGAGCAGGACTTCATCGGCGTCGAGGTGCACAAGCCGGGCGTCGGCGCGCTGCTCAACGGCCTGATGACGCAGAACCTCGGCAACGTGCGGGTCTACAGCTGCGATGCGCTGGAGGTGTTGCGCCATTGCGTCAGCGACGCCAGCCTCGACCGCCTGCTGCTGTTCTTCCCCGATCCCTGGCACAAGTCGCGTCACCACAAGCGCCGCATCGTCCAGCCGGGCTTCGCCGAACTGGTGCGGCAGAAGCTCAAGGTCGGCGGCGTGCTGCACATGGCCACCGACTGGCAGCCCTATGCCGAGTACATGCTCGAGGTGCTGAGCGCGGCGCCGGGCTACCGCAACCTGGCCGCCGACGGCCAGTACGTGCCGCGCCCGCCGGAGCGGCCGATCACCAAGTTCGAACGCCGCGGCGAACGCCTCGGCCACGGCGTGTGGGACCTGAAGTTCCAGCGCAGCGAGTAGTCAGGCTTTCGGCGCCGAGCCCATCGGCGCCGCCCCCCCAGGACGAACCCACTAGATCGGGACCACCCGATGCCAGGACGGCTCCTCACCGTAATGCGGCATCAATAAAGCCCGGCCGACTTCGGATCGGGCACCAAGACAGCGGCGCATGACGCTTTGCGCTGTGAGGAGAACGCTGTGTCGAGAAAACTTCCAATCCTGCTGCTGCTCGCCGTTGCCCTGCAGGCGCTGGCCAAGGTCGACGAAACCCAGGCCGCGCGCCTCGGCCAGGATCTCACGCCGCTCGGCGGCGAACGTGCCGGCAATGCCGCCGGCAGCATCCCCAGCTGGCAAGGCGGCCTGGCGCAACCGCCGGCCAACTACCGGCCGGGCATGCACCATCCCGATCCCTATGCCGGCGACGCGCCGTTGTACCGGGTCGACGGACGCAACCTCGACGAGCACCGGGCGCAGCTGCCGGCCGGCCTGCAGGCGCTGCTGCAGCACAATCCCGGCTACTCCCTGCGCGTCTATCCGACCCGGCGCAGCGCCGCGGCACCGCAACGGATCTATGACGCCACCCGCTTCAACGCGCGCAACGCCGAGCTGATCTCCGGCGGCAACGGGGTCGCCGGGGTCGCCGCGGGGATTCCCTTCCCGCTGCCGCAGGACGGCCAGCAGGCGATCTGGAACCACATCATGCGTTACCGCGGCGAGCAGATCAGCATGCACACCAATCAGGCGGCGGTGCTGGCCAACGGTGCCTACAACCTGCTCAAGCTGGAACGTGACATCTATTTCCGCTATGGGCGCGAAGGCGTCACGCCGCAGGACCTGGACAACACCCTGTTCTATTACAAGTACCGGGTGGTCGCACCGGCCAAGTTGTCCGGCTCGGCGCTGGTGGTGCAGGAAACCCTCGACCAGGTGCTGGCGATCCGCAAGGCCTGGCGCTTCAACCGCGGCGAGCGGCGCGTGCGGCGCCTGCCGATGCTGGCCTACGACAGCCTGCAGCCGGATACCAACGGCCTGGCCACCGCCGACGTGGTCGACGCCTACAACGGCGCGCCGGACCGCTACCAGTGGCAACTGCTCGGCAAGCAGGAAATGCTGGTGCCCTATAACAGCTACGCGGTGCACCAGCAGGGCATCCCCTACGAGCAGATCCTCCAGCGCAATACCCTCAATCCCGAGCTGCTGCGTTATGAGCTGCACCGCGTGTGGGTGGTCGAGGCCGAGCTGCGCAAGGGCTTCAGCCATCCTTACGGCAAGCGGCGCTTCTACCTGGACGAGGACAGCTGGCAGATCCTCGCGGTCGACCTGTACGACAAGAGCGGCGCCCTGAGCGGCTTGCAGGAAAGCCACCCGATCAGCTACTACGAGGTGCCGATGTTCGGCAGCACCCTGGAGACCCTCTACGACTTCAAGGGCGGCCGCTACTTCGTCGATGGCCTGGACAACAACGAGCCGATGTACGACTTCAACGCCCCGCTGAGCCCGCGCGACTTTACCCCGCAGGCGCTGCGCCGCGAGGGCAATTGACGGCAGGCGAGCCGATCGGGCGGTTTTGGGAGCCCCCGCCGAGTAGGCGTAAGCTTGCTCACGGAGGGGGCGGCTCATGGGCAGCCCTCGCTGCTTGATCGAATCGCCGGAGGCTAGCGGACGCGATGGCAAGATCCTCGAAACCGCGAGCCCGCGCGGGCAAATACGCCAGCTGGTCGCAGCGGGTCAGCGAGACCAGCAGCGCGCTGGACCTGCAGCCCGGGGTCTTCACCTGGGACGACCCGGTGGCCATCGCGGCATCGCTCAAGGCTTCGGCCGAACGCAGCAGCCGGCGCAAGGCGGCGCCCTTCGCCTCGGCGATGGCGATGCTCAACTTCTACCTCAACCGTGCCGGCCGGCGGCTGCCAGAGCAGCGCCGGGCATGCCTGGAGGCCGCCAAGGACGAGCTGCGCGCGCTGTTCGGCAGGCCGCGCCGGCGTCCGTAGCGCGGTAGAATGCCCGCCACTTTCGGGGGGCGGTCAAGTGGACGGTACTTTGATGCAGGCGGTGTCTCCTCTGGCGGCCTATCGGCAGGCGGTCGAGCAGGACGGTTTCGAGTCGGATGCGGCGCAGTGGCACGCCGCGCAGCAGCTGGACGACTGCTACCAGGCCCTGCAGCGGCAGGGCAGCCCGGCGCGGCCGGTGCGCGGGGTGTACCTGTGGGGGCCAGTCGGGCGCGGCAAGACCTGGCTGATGGACCAGTTCCATCGCGGCCTGCGGGTGCCTGCGCGGCGCCAGCATTTCCATCACTTCATGCGCTGGGTGCACCGGCGCCTGTTCCAGCTGACCGGCACGCCGGATCCTTTGCAGGCCCTGGCCCGCGAACTGGCCGCCGAAGTGCGGGTGCTGTGCTTCGACGAGCTGTTCGTCAGCGACATCGGCGATGCGATGATCCTCGGCCGCCTGCTGCAGGCGATGTTCGAGCAGGGCGTGGTGCTGGTTGCCACCTCCAACCAGGCGCCGCAGCAGCTGTATGCCGAGGGTTTCAACCGCGAGCGCTTTCAGCCGGCGATCGCCGCGATCGAGCGCTACATGCAGGTGGTCGCTATCGATGGTGGCCAGGATCACCGTCTGCATCCGGGCCCGGCGCAGCAGCGTTACTGGGTCGCCCGGCCGGGGCAGGCGAGTGCCGTGGGCGAGCTGTTCGGCCGGTTGGCGGCCGGTCAGCCGGCCTCCAGCGCCGCGCTGGAGTTGGGGCACCGCTGCATTGCGGTGGTGCGGCACAGCGCGAATGTGCTTTGGTGCCGCTATGCCGACCTGTGCGAGCAGCCGCTGTCGGCCATCGATTTCATCGCCCTGTGCGATCGCTTCGCCAGCATCGTGCTGAGCGAGGTGCCCAACCTGAGCGCGCAACAGCGCGCGGCGAAGATCGCCCGCGGCACCGAGGATGGCGTCGAGCGGGTGGTCGCCGGTGATCGCCGGTTACCGGCGTTGTCGGTGCACGACGACGGCGTTCGGCGCTTCATCGCCCTGGTCGACGAGTGCTACGACCGCCGGGTGCCGCTGTACCTGGAGGCGCAGGTGCCGCTGGAGGAGCTCTATACCCAGGGCTATCTGGCCTTCGCGTTCCGCCGCACCCTCAGCCGCCTGCGCGAGATGCAGTTGCAGCGCTTCGCCGGCGCCTGAGTCCGGCGGGTTCTCAGGTGCGGTCGGCCAGCACGCCGACCAGGAAGAACACCAGCAGCAACACCGGCGCCAGGGTGTAGTTGTTGAAGTGGCCGAGGCCCTGGGCCAGCCAGGGCGTGAGGAAGACCATGGCCAGGCCATAGCCGACCGCGCAGACCAGCACGAAGATCAGCGTGCGGAAAAAGAAGTTCAGGCCGCCGATGGTGCGCTGCACCCAGGCGTTGAGCGCGGGGCCGAACAGCACGAACAGGGTGGCCATCAACGCCAGGGAGATGTCGTACAGGTGGCTGCGGCTCCAGCGCGACAGGGTGGCGATCAGGTCGAGTAGCAGATCCATTCGAGGTCCTTAGCGCAGCGGGCGCAAGAGCTGCCGGTCAGGGCAGGAAATATTGCAGTAGATCGTTGAGAAACAGTTGCCCTTCGCGGGTTGCCGCCAGGCGTGCCGGGTCTGCGTGCAACAGCCCGCGCTTGACCGCCTGCGCGCGGGCGTCGGCCAGCAGGCTCAGCGGCAGACCGCTGCGCCGAGTAAATAGTTCACTGGCGACGCCGTCCGTGAGGCGCAGCACATTCATCAGGAATTCGAAGGGCAGCTCGTCCGCGCCCAGCACCCGCTCGCCGGCACCGAAGCGCTTGCCCGGGTCCAGGTAGTCCTTGGGCAGGCGGGTCTTCCAGCTGCGCGAGATGCGGCCGTCCGGGCTGCTCAGCTTGGCGTGGGCGCCGGCGCCGATGCCGAGGAAATCGCCGAAGGTCCAGTAGTTGAGGTTGTGCCGCGCGGCCTTGCCCGGCTGGGCGTAGGCGGACACCTCGTACTGCGCGTAGCCGTGCGCGGCGAGCAGCGCCTGGCCGGCTTCCTGGATGTCCCAGAGGATGTCATCCTCGGGCAGGCTCGGTGGCTGGTTCCAGAACACCGTGTTCGGCTCCAGGGTCAGCTGGTACCAGGACAGGTGGGTCGGCGCCTGGGCGATGGCGGTGCGCAGGTCGTCCAGGGCGTCCTCGAGCGACTGCTCCGGCAGGCCGTGCATCAGGTCCAGGTTGAAGTTGTCGAAGCCGGCGGCACGCGCCATGTCGGCGGCGCGGATCGCCTCGTCACCGTCGTGGATGCGGCCCAGGGCCACGAGCTTGGCGGCCTGGAAGCTCTGTACGCCGATCGACAGGCGATTGATGCCGAGCGAACGGTAGTCGCGGAACTTGGCCTGCTCGAAGGTGCCGGGGTTGGCTTCCAGGGTGATCTCGATGTCTGCGGCGAACGCCACGCGCTGTTCGACGCCTTCCAGCAGGCGGCCGAGGGCGCGGGCCGAGAACAGGCTGGGGGTGCCGCCGCCGAAGAAGATCGAGCCCAGCGGGCGGCCATGGACCTGGGGCAGGTCCGCGTCGAGGTCGGCGAGCAGGGCATCGACGTAGTCCTGCTCCGGCAGCACGGGCCCGGCGGCGTGGGAGTTGAAGTCGCAGTAGGGGCACTTCTTCACGCACCAGGGGATATGGATATACAGCGCCAGTGGCGGCAGCTCGAAGTGCGCCTGGCCGCGCGGGGCGTTGTTGCCGCTTGCCGCGCCATGCTCATTGAACATCAGTCAACTCCGCTGGCGCGGCTGCGCGGCGCCCGGCCCCGCATCGCCCAGGCTGTCTTCGCGGTCAGCCGGGGTCAGCCCCAGCCGCTGCTTGAGCAGGGCCATGGCGCGGGCGCGGTGGCTCAGCTGGTTCTTCTCGATCGCCGGCAGCTCGGCGCTGGAGCAGTTGCGCTCGGGCACCCAGAACAGCGGGTCGTAGCCGAAGCCCTGCGCGCCACGGGCTTCATGCAGGATGCGCCCGTGCCAGCGGCCTTCGCAGAGGATCGGCAGCGGGTCCTCGGCGTGCCGCAACAGCGCCAGGGCGCAGACGAACTGGGCGCCGCGCTGCTCATCCGGCACATCCTTGAGCGCCTCGAGCAGCTTGACGTTGTTCGCCGCATCGCCGCGGCCATCGGCATAGCGCGCCGAGTAGATGCCCGGCGCCCCGCCGAGGAAGTCCACCGTCAGGCCGGAGTCGTCGGCCAGCGCCGGCAGGCCGGACACCCGGGCGGCGTGACGGGCCTTGAGGATGGCGTTCTCGACGAAGCTCAGGCCGCTCTCGTGCGGCTCCAGGTCGCTGAATTCACCGACCGAGCGCACGCGCACGGCGTCGCCGAGCATGGCCTGGAGTTCCTTGAGTTTGCCGGCGTTGTGGCTGGCGAGTACGAGTTCGCTGAACGGCATCATTGGTCGGGGAAGAATTCCTGGTTGAAGTCGAAGCTGTGGGCGACGCCGTCGCCGGCCTTGACGTTGATGGTGAAACGCAGCATCTCGCGGTCCTCGAAGGGGAACTGCGCCAGGTAGTAGATCGCCTCGCCTTCGTTGACCTCCTTGAACTTCAGCGCATAGCTTTGCCCGAGCAGGTTGCGCACCTGCCCGTCGACGCTGGCGTTACTCGCCTTGCCGGCCTTGAGCACCGAGATATTGATCACGCCCTGCGTCTTGCTGCGGCTGAGGCCGGCCGCGGCGGCGATCTCCGGCTGCAGGAAACCGGAGTTGAAGGCGCTGTAGTGCACATCCAGATCGCCGAAGCTTTGCTTGCGTTCGGCAAGTGCCGGCAGGCTCAGGCACAGGGCGATAAACAGTAGGGCGATGCGACGCATGGTGGCTCTCCTGGCAAATGAACGGCCTGAAATGGCTGACCGGCTCAACGGGCGTCCGGCACATCCGTGGCGCTTGAGCCACTGACCCGGTAGATGCCGATCTCACCTAACAGATTAGGCCAAATGCGGCTGGCCCAGCCGTGGCGATGCTCGCGATCCACCGCCAGGCGATCCAGTACCCTGGCGCGCTGGGCGTGGCACAGGCGCTCGAAGTCCTCGAAGGTGCAGAAGTGGATGTTCGGCGTGTTGTACCAGGTGTAGGGCAGGAAGTCGGAAACCGGCATGCGCCCCTTGCTCGCCAGGTACCAGCGGCAGCGCCAATGGCCGAAGTTGGGAAAGGTGATGATGCAGGTCCGACCGACCCGGAGCATCTCCCTGAGGATCTTGTCCGGGTAATGCACGGCTTGCAGGGCCTGGGTCATCACCACCACGTCGAAGCTATTGCTGGCGAAGTTGCCGAGGCCCTTGTCCAGGTCCTGCTCGATCACGTTGATGCCCTTGCCGACGCACTGGGCGATGTTGTCCGGGTCGATTTCCAGGCCATAGCCGCTGACCTCCTTGCTATCGCGCAGCCAGGCCAGCAGTTCGCCGTCGCCGCAGCCGAGGTCGAGCACCCGGCTGCCGGCCGGAATCCATTCTTGGATGATGTCCAGGTCGGCTCTCATGCGCGCCTCATACTGCGATTCGGTTCATGTAGCTGGAAAATGCCTGCAGATAGCGGGGAATCGGCATCAGGAAGGCATCGTGCCCCTGCGGCGCATCGACTTCCAGGTAGCAGACGTTCTTGCGCGCGGCGATCAGCGCATCGACGATCTCCCGCGAGCGGGCCGGGGAGAAGCGCCAGTCGGTGGTGAAGGAGATCACGCAGAAATCCGCGCTGACCTTGGCCAGGGTCTTGGCCAGGTCGTCGTCGCAAGCGGCGGCCGGGTCGAAGTAGTCGAGCGCCTTGGTCATCAGCAGGTAGGTGTTGGCGTCGAAGCGCCCGGAGAATTCCTCGCCCTGGTAGCGCAGGTAGCTCTCGACCTGGAACTCGACGCTGTGGAAGTCGTAGTTGAGCTTCTCGCTCTTCAGCCCGCGGCCGAATTTCTCGCCCATGGCGTCGTCCGACAGGTAGGTGATGTGGCCGACCATGCGCGCCAGCATCAGCCCGCGCTTGGGGATCACCCCGTGTTCCTGGAAATGCCCGCCATGGAACTCCGGGTCGGTGAGGATGGCCTGGCGCGCCACCTCGTTGAAGGCGATGTTCTGCGCCGACAGCTTGGGCGCCGAGGCGATCGCCAGGCAGTGGCGCACCCGCTCGGGGTAGCTGATGGTCCACTGGATGGCCTGCATGCCGCCGAGGCTGCCGCCGACCACCGCAGCCCATTGGCCGATGCCCAGGGCATCGGCCAGGCGCGCCTGGCTGTGCACCCAGTCCTCCACGGTCATCACCGGGAAGTCCGCGCCGAACGGCTTGCCGGTGGCGGGGTTGAGGCTGGAAGGGCCGGTCGAGCCGTTGCAGCCACCGAGGTTGTTCAGGCTGACGACGAAGAACCGGTTGGTGTCGATCGGCTTGCCGGGGCCGATGCAGCTGTCCCACCAGCCGGGTTTGCGCTCGTCCGGGCTGTGGTAGCCGGCGGCATGGTGGTGCCCGGACAGCGCGTGGCAGATCAGCACTGCGTTGCTGCGCGCGGCGTTCAGCTCGCCGTAGGTCTCGAAGATCAGCTGGTAGTCGGCCAGGCTGCGCCCGCAGGCCAGCGCCAGCGGTTCGGCGAACTGCAGCACCTGGGGCGTCACCAGGCCAACAGAGTCTGGGGGGAAGGCAGTCGGCATCGACCCTGCTCGCGAAAAGGGATGGGGTAAAGAAAGTGCAGCAGTCTAAAGAGCGCCGCCCCACGCGGCAAGCGCGGGGGCGGCGGGCCCGGCGGGGCGGCAGCGCATTGCGGGGCGCGGTTATTCGCCGAGGCTGTGTGGTCGCGCGGCACCCGGCAGGCTGACCACCTTGCCCTGGCGCTGGATCGGCGCCGGGTGGCGCAGGGTGCGCAGCATCTCCCCGGCCTGGCCCAGCTGTTGCTCGAGTTCGGCGCTGTAGCGTGCCAGTTGCTGGCTGCGCTGCTGGCTCTGCTGGGTCTCCTGGGCCAGGGCCTTGAGCCGCAGCATGTGGCTTTCCAGCAGTTGCTTGTGCTCCAGGGTGTGCTGCATCAGCGGCATCAGCGCGTCGCCGGCCCATTGCCCGGCCTCCTGGTGCAGGCGCTGGTGCAGGCCGATGACTTCCTGCACCAGGGTGGCGAAGAAGCGCCGGGTCAGGCTGCGCTGCTCGGTGAGCAGGGTCTTCAGGTGCAGGCGGAACTGGTCGGCCTTGCGCTGCTGCTGCTTGAGCTCGCGGCGGTAGCGCTTGACGTCGAACAGCGGGGCATCGACGCCGTGCAGCGGATTCTCTTCGTTGTGTCGCCGATAGATGGCGGCGACCATCTTGTTGGCCATCTCGGCCTCGTGGGCCAGGTTGTCCAGGTCGCGTTGCAGCGAGCGGAAGAAGTGCAGGATGGCCCGGTTGATGCCGAGCGTGGTCCAGCTGCCGGTGAGGTTCTTGCGCACCTTGTGCAGATGCTCCTCGAGGCGTCCGGGATGGACGGCGCCGCGCAGCAGATCGCCTTGGCGCTTGAGCAGGCGCTGGTTGCTTTTCAGGCCGAGCAGGCGCTTGTGGTGCTGGCTGTGGTCTTCCTTGGTCTTGGCGGTCAACTCGAACAGCAACTGGCCATTGTCCTGCCGGTGGTTACTCAGCAGCGCCTGTTGTTCGTTGACCTTTTCCAGGCGCAGGCCGAGCACGTGCTGGCTGTTCTGCAGCAGCGCCAGCACCTGGTTGACCACGCGTTGTTCGAGCAGGCGTTCCTTTTGCGCGACGATGCGCTCGCACAGCAGGCTCTCCAGGTTGCTCATCTGGCTGCGGGTCAGCAGCTGCTGATCCTTGCGCACCTTGGCCAGCAGCGCCTGCTTGGCCGACAGCGGCAGCACGTCGGCCGGTTGCAGGCCCAGCTGCTTGGCGGTGACGGCCTGGATCTGGGCGATGGCGTTCTGCACGAAGGCGTCGCCGGCCAGGTCGTCCCACAGCACGTCGATCTTGTTCAGCACGGCGAACAGGCAGGTCGGGGTGTCTTCGTCGAGTTGGCGGATGTGTTGCTGCCAGATCGCCATGTCGCTGGCGGTGACGCCGCTGTCGGCGGCCAGCAGGAAGATGATCGCCTGGGCGTTGGGCAGCATCGACAGGGTCAGTTCCGGTTCGCTGCCGAGGGCGTTGAGGCCGGGGGTGTCGAGGATGCGCAGGCCTTGGCGCAGCAGCGGGTGGTCGAAGTTGACCAGGGCATGGCGCCAGGCCGGTACCAGCACCTGGCCGGGCTTGCCGGTGCCTTCCAGCAGGTCGGGGTGGAAGCCGAGCTGGATCGCCTGCTCCACCAGCATCGGCTTGGTTTTCGCTACCTGGGCGAAGGCCTGGAGCATGTTCTGCGGGTCGCTGGTATCCAGCGGGATATTCACCCAGTGCCCGGGAATGCGCTTGAACTGGGCGATGCTGGCCGAGGTGGCGCGCGTCTCGATCGGCAACAGGCGGATATAGGAACGCTCCGAGCGCGGGTCGAAGAACAGCTCGGTGGGACTCATGGTAGTGCGCCCGGCCTGGGAGGGCAGCATGCGCTGGCCAAACTCGGAGAAGAACAGGCCGTTGATCAGTTCGGTCTTGCCGCGCGAGAACTCGCCGACGAAGGCCAGGGTGATGTGGTCGGTGCGCAGCAGGCGCAGGGCGCGTTCGAGCTTGGCCTCCACCGCGTCGGAGCTGAGCCGGTTGTTCACCAGCCAGCTGCGGTAGCGGGTGATCTGGCGCATCAGCTCACGCTTCCAGGCGACATAGGCATCGATCTGCTGGCTGAGACGTTCCATGCTCATCCTGGCTCTCCTCTGGACGCGCGTCCCTGAAGGGTGGGCTCGGTGTCGCTCGCGCCCGGGGCATAGGGGGCCAGCGCGGTGGCCGGGGCGACCCACCGGGTGGGGCGCCGGGCCGCGGATCATCGCAGTGCTGGCTGCCTGCATTATGGGGCGCGCGGGGAGGGCGTCAATTGGCCACTATCAAGCTCCCGCCTTAAGGTCGGTCAGGCCTGCCGAGCGGTCAGGCCGAGCGCTTCGGGCAGCTGGCGCGGCTGCTTGATGCGCACGCGCTTCTGTCGGCTCTGCTGGCCGCTTTCCAGGCTGACCTGACTCTTGCTGACGGCGAAGGCGCTGGCGAGGAAGGCCAGCAGATGGGCGTTGGCCTTGCCATCCACCGGCGGGGCGGTGAGGCGGATCTTCAGCCGCTCACCGTGCAGCCCGGCGAACTCGTCGCGGCTGGCCTTGGGCTGCAGGTGGCACTCGAGGATCAGGTCCTCGCCGTCCCAGCGGTAGAAGCTCATGGGGTCAGATCGCCAGGCTGAGGCCCTGGTACATGCCGGTCATGACCGCCAGGTTGCGGATCACCAGCATGTCGATCAGGTTGAGGATCAGGAAGGCCACGATCGGCGAGAAGTCCAGCCCGCCCATGCTCGGCAGGACGCGCCGGATCGGCACCAGCAGGGGTTCGCAGATCTGGTTGATCAGTTCTACGGCCGGGTTGTGGCTGCCCTGGGCGACCCAGGAGAGGATCACGCTGATGATCAGGGCGAAGAAGAACACCTTGAGGAACAGCGCGGTGACGCCGATGATCGACCAGATCAGCAGTTGCAGCGGGTTGCCGAGGCCATAGCCCATCAGCAGCAGGGTCAGCGCCATCAGCAGCAGTTGCACCAGGATCGCCAGCACCAGCGAAGCCAGGTCGAGGCCGGCGAGGCCGGGGATGACCTTGCGCAGCGGCTTGAGCAGCGGCTGGGTGGCGCGCACGATGAACTGGCTGAGCGGGTTGTAGAAGTCCGCACGGACCAGTTGCAGGATGAAGCGCAGCAGCACCACCAGAAGGTAGATGCTGCCGATGGTTTGCAGGATATACACCGCTGCGGTGTTCAGTCCGATCATCGTCTAGCTCCTTATTGGCCCAGCTGTTCGGCCAGTTCCGCCGAGCGGCGGGCGGCGGCATTCAGTGCGTTCTCGACCAGGGCTTCGAAGCCGCCGGCCTGGAAGGTCTTGATCGCTGCCTCGGTGGTGCCGGCCGGCGAGGTCACCCGGCGGCGCAGTTCGGCGGCGTCGACGTCGCTGGCGACCGCCATGCGCGCGGCGCCGAGGGCGGTGTGCAGGCACAGCTGCTCGGCGGTGGCGCGCGGCAGGCCGAGCTTCTCGCCGGCGGCGGTCATCGCCTCGATCAACAGGAAGAAATACGCCGGGCCGCTGCCGGAGACCGCGGTGACCGCGTCGATCAGGCGCTCCTCGTCCAGCCACAGGGCCAGGCCGACTGCGCCGAGCAGCTGTTCGGCCCGCTGGCGCTGTGCCGCCGAGACCCGGGCATTGGCATACAGGCCGCTGACGCCCTGGCGCAACAGCGCCGGGGTATTGGGCATGCAGCGCACCACGGGGCGGGGGCCGAGCCAGTGCTCCAGGCTGGCGCTGGTGATGCCGGCGGCGATCGAGACGATCAGTTGGCCGTCCTCGATGTGCGCGGCCAGCTCCAGGCAGACATCCTTCATCACCTGCGGCTTGACCGCCAGGACGATCACGTCGGCGCCCTGGATGGCCTCGGCATTGCTGGCGAAGGTTTCGATGCCGTGTTCCGCAGCGATCTTCGCGCGCTGCTCGGCGCCGTGATCGCTGGCGCGAATGGCGTCGGCGTCGACGCCCTGGGCGCGCAGGCCGCCGATCAGGCTGGCGGCCATATTGCCGGCGCCGATAAAGGCAATGCGGGGAGTGGTCATTACGGGCTTCCTTTATTGAAGAGTCGGGGGCAGGGGCGCTCAGGCATAGTCGCGGGCGCCGAACAGGGCCGTGCCGATCCGCACCCAGGTCGCGCCTTCGGCGATGGCGGCTTCCAGGTCGTGGCTCATGCCCATGGACAGGGTGTCGAGGTCGAGGCCCAGGCTGTCGCGCAGCTGGCGCAGGCGGGCGAACGCCGCGTGCTGGGCGGCCGGATCCTCGGTGGGTTCGGGAATGCACATCAGCCCGCGCAGTTTCAGCTGGGGCAGCTGGCTAACCGCCTGCGCCAGGGCCGGCAATTCCTGCGGGCTGCAGCCCGCTTTGCTCGCCTCAGCGCTGACATTCACCTGCAGGCAGACGTTCAGCGGCGGCAACTGCGGCGGGCGTTGCGCGGACAGGCGTTCGGCGACCTTGAGGCGGTCGACCGAGTGCACCCAGGCGAAATGCTCGGCGATGGGCCGGGTCTTGTTCGACTGGATGGGGCCGATGAAGTGCCAGATCAAGGGCAAATCGCTCAATTCGCGCTGCTTCTCCAGGGCTTCCTGCAGGTAGTTTTCACCGAAGTCGCGCAGGCCGGCGGTATGCGCCTGGCGAATCGCCGCGGCGGGTTTGGTCTTGCTCACCGCGAGCAGGCCGATCGCCGCATAATCGCGCCGCGAGGCTTGCGCCGCCTCACGGATGCGCGCTCCGACCTTTGCAATATTCTCTGCTATCGTGGACATTACTCGCGCCAGCCGCCTAGGGTCTGCGGCATTCTACCTGCTTGCTTGTCATTAGGGAGTCCCATGGATATCACTGAGCTGCTTGCGTTCAGCGCCAAGCAAGGCGCGTCGGACCTGCATCTCTCTGCTGGTCTGCCGCCGATGATTCGGGTCGACGGCGATGTGCGCCGGATCAACCTGCCGGCCCTGGATCACAAGCAGGTGCACGCGCTGATCTACGACATCATGAACGACAAGCAGCGCAAGGATTTCGAGGAGTTCCTCGAGACCGACTTCTCCTTCGAAGTGCCGGGCGTGGCGCGCTTCCGGGTCAACGCCTTCAACCAGAACCGCGGCGCCGGGGCGGTGTTCCGGACCATTCCGTCCAAGGTGCTGACCATGGAAGACCTGGGCATGGGCGAGGTGTTCCGCAAGATCACCGACGTGCCGCGCGGCCTAGTGCTGGTCACCGGCCCCACCGGCTCGGGCAAGTCGACCACCCTGGCGGCCATGCTCGACTACCTCAACGGCACCAAGTACCACCACATCCTGACCATCGAGGACCCGATCGAATTCGTCCACGAGTCGAAGAAGTGCCTGGTCAACCAGCGCGAGGTGCACCGCGACACCCTGGGCTTCTCCGAGGCGCTGCGCTCGGCCCTGCGCGAAGACCCGGACATCATCCTGGTCGGCGAGATGCGCGACCTGGAGACCATCCGCCTGGCGCTGACCGCCGCGGAAACCGGTCACCTGGTGTTCGGCACCCTGCACACCACCTCGGCGGCCAAGACCATCGACCGGGTGGTCGACGTGTTCCCGGCCGAGGAGAAGTCCATGGTCCGCTCGATGCTCTCGGAATCGCTGCAGGCGGTGATCTCCCAGACCCTGCTGAAGAAGATCGGCGGCGGTCGGGTGGCGGCCCACGAAATCATGATCGGTACCCCGGCGATCCGTAACCTGATCCGCGAGGACAAGGTGGCGCAGATGTATTCGTCGATCCAGACCGGCGGCTCGCTGGGCATGCAGACCCTCGATGCGTGCCTGAAGACCCTGGTCGCCAAGGGCCTGGTCAGCCGCGAAAGCGCGCGGGAGAAATCCAAGAACCCGGATACCTTCTAAGCAGATTGCCCAGGCCTGCCGCTGGGCAGGCCGGGTTCCGGCCGGTGGCGAGACACGCGCGCTACCGGCTGACTTTGGCTGGCGCGTGATGCCGATGGGCGAGACAACGCATGGAATTCGAAAAACTGCTGCGCCTGATGGTCGAGAAAGGCGGTTCCGACCTGTTCATCACCGCCGGCGTGCCGCCTTCGATGAAGGTCAACGGCAAGATCATGCCGGTGACCAAGAACCCGATGTCCCCGGAACAGACGCGGGAAACCGTGCACTCGGTGATGAACGAGCAGCAACGCCGCGACTTCGCCGAGAACCACGAGTGCAACTTCGCCATCAGCGCCCGCGGGGTAGGCCGTTTCCGCGTCAGCGCCTTCTACCAGCGCAACCTGGCGGGCATGGTGCTGCGCCGCATCGAGACCAACATCCCGACCCTGGATGACCTCAAGCTCCCGGAAATCCTCAAGAAGCTGGCGCTGACCAAGCGCGGCCTGGTGCTGTTCGTCGGCGCCACGGGTACCGGCAAGTCCACCTCGCTGGCGGCGATGATCGGCTACCGTAACAAGAACAGCAGCGGCCACATCATCTCCATCGAGGACCCGATCGAATACATCCACCAGCACCAGAGCTGCATCGTCACCCAGCGCGAGGTCGGCATCGACACCGAGTCCTTCGAGGTGGCGCTGAAGAACACCCTGCGCCAGGCGCCGGACGTGATCCTGATCGGCGAGGTGCGCACCCGCGAGACCATGGACCACGCCGTGGCCTTCGCCGAGACCGGCCACCTGTGCCTGGCCACCCTGCACGCCAACAACGCCAACCAGGCGCTGGACCGGATCATCAACTTCTTTCCCGCCGACCGGCAGAACCAGGTGTGGATGGACCTGTCGCTCAACCTCAAGGCCATCGTCGCCCAGCAACTGGTGCCGACCCCGGACGGCAAGGGCCGCCGCGCGGTGATCGAGGTGTTGATCAACACCCCGCTGGCCGCCGACCTGATTCGCAAGGGCGAGGTGCACGAACTCAAGGGCCTGATGAAACGCTCCACCGAGCAGGGCATGCAGACCTTCGACCAGGCGCTGTACGCCCTCTACAGTCAGGGCGAGATCACCTACGAGGACGCGCTGCTGTATGCCGACTCGGCCAACGACCTGCGCCTGATGATCAAGCTCGGTTCGGAAGCCGACGGCGAGCACCTGGCCCACCTGAGCGATGGCCTGTCGCTGGAGGTCGCTCCGGAAGACCCGGGCCGGCGTTTCCGCTGAGGCGGAGCAGTACCCAAAGCCCGCCGCGTGCGGGCTTTTGCTTTCCGCTCCTACGAAAACCGGTGCTCCGCACCCTGCGTTTCTCCCAATAATCCAGGCTTCAGGGTGGCCGCATGTTATAAAGCGAGCCGTCAATTTTGCAGGAGGCTGCCATGAACAAGCATCAGGACACCCACAGCAAGGTCATCGGCTATCTGCTGTGGATCTTCGGTTTTCTCGGCGCTCACCGCTTCTACTACGGCAGGCCGGTGACCGGCACCATCTGGTTCTTCACCCTCGGTCTGCTGTTCATCGGCTGGATCGTCGACCTGTTCCTGATCCCGGCGATGGACCGCGAGGCCGACCTGCGTTTCACCGCCGGCGACATCGACTACAACGTCGCCTGGATCCTGCTGACCTTCCTCGGCGTGTTCGGCGTGCACCGCATGTACCAGGGCAAGTGGCTCAGCGGGATCCTCTACCTGCTCACCGGCGGCCTGTTCCTGCTCGGCGTGCTCTATGACTTCTGGACGCTGAACACCCAGATCTCCATTCAGAACGCCCGCAACGCCTGACGGAATCCATACGCCGGCCTGCGCAGCAATGCGCCGATCTCGTAGGGTGCGTGGGGCCGCCTAGGCCGTGCGCACCGTCAAGCGAGCGCCGCTGGTGCGCGCGGCGCACCCTACGGGGGTGTCCACCTCAGGCCTGGTAGCTGATATGCCCGTCGACCAGGGTGTAGCGCACCGCGCCCGGCAGGCAGTGGCCGATGAACGGGCAGTTGGCGCCCTTGGAGTACCAGCTTTCCCCGGCCAGGGTCGAGGCCTGCGGGTCGAACAGCAGCAGGTCGGCCGCTGCGCCGACGGCCAGGCGGCCGGCCGGCAGGCGCAGGGCGTCGGCCGGGCCGGCGCTGAGGCGGGCGAGCAGGGTCGGCAGGTCGAGCAGGCCGTCCTGCACCAGGCTCAGGGCCAGCGGCAACAACAGCTGCACGCTGCTGATGCCGGGCTCGGTGGCGCCGAACGGGGCCAGCTTGGCATCGCGCTCATGCGGCTGGTGATGGCTGGCGATGGCCGCGATCACCCCGGACTTCACCGCCTCGCGCAGGCCGTCGCGGTCTGCCGCGCTGCGCAGCGGCGGCTGCACGTGGTAGAGGCTGGAGAAGTCGCTCAACGCCTCGTCGGTGAGGATCAGCTGATACAAGGCAACGTCGGCGCTCACCGGCAGGCCGCGGGCCTGGGCCTCGGCGATCAGCTGGGCGCCGCGGGCGCTGGTCAGCTGGCTGAAGTGCGCGCGCACGCCACTCTGCTCGACCAGCAGCAGGTCGCGGGCCAGGGCCACGGTCTCGGCGCTTTCCGGGATGCCCGGCAGGCCGAGGAAGCTGGCGGTGGCGCCCTCGTGGGCCAGGCCGCCTTCGGCCAGGTCGTGGTCCTGGGAGTGGAAGACCACCGTCAGGTCGAAGGTCGCCGCATATTCCAGAGCGCGGCGCAGGGTGCGGTTATTGCGGAAGCTCTCCAGGCCGTTGCCGAAGGCCACGCAGCCGGCATCGCGCAGGGCGACCAGCTCGGCCAGTTGCTCGCCGGCGAGATTCCTGCTCAGCGCGCCGATGGGGAAGACCTTGGCGTGGCCGGCCTCGCGTGCGCGGTCGAGCACCAGTTCGGCCACCGCCGGGGTGTCCAGCACCGGTTTGGTCAGCGGTGGGCAGCACAGGCTGGTGACGCCGCCGGCAGCGGCGGCCAGGGTTTCGCTGGCGATGCTGCCCTTGCGGCTGTAGCCCGGCTCACGCAGGGCAACGGACAGGTCGACCAGGCCGGGGGCGGCGACCAGGCCCTGGGCGTCGAGGGTCTTCTCGGCATTGAAGCCGGCCGGGGGCTGGCCGATGGCGATGAGCTTGCCGCCTTCGATATAGAGGTCGGCGACCTGGTCGAAGCCACTGCTCGGGTCGATGACGCGGGCGCCGAGGATCGCGGTACGCATCAGTTGGGCTCCTCGGAGTCTTGGTTGAGTTGGCGCTGGGCGGTCTGCCCGCTCATGGCCATGGACAGCACGGCCATGCGCACGGCGATGCCGTAGGTGACCTGGTTGAGGATCACCGACTGCGGGCCGTCGGCCACCGCCGACTCGATCTCCACGCCGCGGTTGATCGGTCCCGGGTGCATCACCAGGGCGCCCGGCTTGGCCAGGGCCAGGCGTTGCTCGGTGAGGCCGAACAGCCGGTAGAACTCGCCCTCGCTGGGCAACAGGCCACCCTGCATGCGCTCGCGTTGCAGGCGCAGCATGATCACCACGTCTACGTCCTTGAGGCCGGCGGCCAGGTCGCTGTAGACGGTCACCCCGTACTGCTCGATGCCGACCGGCAGCAGGGTCTTCGGTGCGATCACGCGGATGTCCGGGCAGCCGAGGGTCTTCAGCGCCAGCATGTTCGAGCGCGCCACCCGCGAATGCAGGATGTCGCCGACGATCGCCACCGAGAGCTTCTCGAAGCCGCCCTTGTGCCGGCGGATGGTCAGCATGTCGAGCATGCCCTGGGTCGGGTGCGCGTGGCGGCCGTCGCCGCCATTGATGATCGCCAGGTTCGGGCAGACATGCTCGGCGATGAAGTGCGCGGCGCCGGAATCGGCATGCCGCACCACGAAGATATCGGCGGCCATGGCCTCGAGATTGCGCAAGGTGTCGAACAGCGTCTCGCCCTTGCTGGTCGAGGAGGTCGACACGTTGAGGGTGATGACGTCGGCGGACAGGCGCTGGGCGGCCAGCTCGAAGGTGGTGCGGGTGCGCGTGGAGTTCTCGAAGAACACGTTGCACACGGTCTTGCCGCGCAGCAGCGGGACCTTCTTCACCGCGCGGGCGCCGACTTCGAGGAAGGAGTCGGCGGTGTCGAGGATTTCCGTCAGCAGCGCGCGGGGCAGGCCGTCGAGCGAGAGGAAGTGGCGCAGCTGGCCTTGGTCGTTCAGCTGCAGCGGGCGCTTGGCATCAATCGGCGTCATCGCGAAGGGGGTCTCAGTTGGCGAGCGTCTGGAGTTCGAGGGTCAGCGGCGTGGGGCCGGACAATTTTACCCGCTGATTGGCGGCCAGCGACAGGGTCGCACCGACCACGTCGGGGCGGATCGGCAGTTCGCGGGCATTCAGGTCGAGCAGGCAGGCGAGAGTCACGCTGGCCGGGCGGCCGTAGTCGAACAGTTCGTTGAGCGCCGCGCGGATGGTGCGCCCGCTCATCAGTACGTCATCGATCAGCACCAGATGCTGGCCTTCGATCTCGAACGGCAGCTCCGAGGGTTTGACTTGCGGATGCAGGCCGCTCTGGGTGAAGTCGTCGCGGTAGAACGATACGTCGAGAATGCCCAGCGGCTCGTGGTTGCCGAGGGTTTCCAGGAGCGCCCGGGCGACCCACACGCCGCCGGTGCGGATGCCGATGAAGCGCGGCTCGGCGATCTGTCGATGGTTGAGATGCTTGATCAGCGCACTGGCCATTTGCGGCAGCAGTTCGGCGGGGTCGGGTAGATTCATCGGGTGCTCCTTGTGGGCCGGGCGTGGCGTCAGCTGGGGCCGTGCTCGGCCAGCCAGCCTTCCAGCAACAGGGCAGCCGCCAGGGCGTCGACCGGGCGTTCGCGATAGCCGCCGCTCTGCCCCTGCTGCAGGCGTTCGCCTTTGGCCGCGTAGGTGGTCAGGCGTTCGTCATGGGTGTGCACGGGCAGGTTGAAACGGCCATGGAGGCGGCGGGCGAACTTCTCCGCGCGGGCGCTCATCTCGCTCGGCGTGCCGTCCATGTTCAGCGGCAGGCCGACGATTATGGCATCGGGTTGCCATTCGCGGATCAGTGCTTCGACCCGCTGCCAGTCCGGTACGCCATTCTGCGCCTTCAGCACGCACAGCTCGCGGGCCTGGCCGGTGATGGCCTGACCGACGGCGACGCCGATCTGTTTGCTGCCGTAGTCGAAGCCCAGCAGCAAACGCAGCGGCTTGGCGCTCGCTTCGGCCATCAGGCGTGCCCGGCTTGCGAGGTGAGCAGGCTGAGGTTGACCCCCAGGCGCGCCGCCGCGGCATTCAGGCGTTGATCGAAGGGCAGGTCGAAGAGGATGGCGTTGTCGGCCGGACAGGTCAGCCAGGCGTTGTCGGCCAGCTCGGCTTCCAGTTGGCCAGCGTCCCAGCCGGCGTAGCCGAGGGTGATCAGGTGCTTTTCCGGACCGCTGCCGTCGGCGATGGCGAACAGCACGTCCTGCGAGGTGGACAGGCCCAGTTCGCCCAGCGCCAGGGTCGCCTGGAACTGCCGGCCGGCCGGGTGCAGGACGAAGCCGCGGTCGGTCTGCACCGGCCCGCCGGAGAAGATCGGCAGGCTCAGGCAGCGCTCTGGCGGTTCCTCGTCCGGGCGCAACTGCTCCAGCACATCGGCCAGGTTGAGGCCGTTCGGGCGGTTGATCACCAGGCCCATGGCGCCCTGCTCGTTATGTTCGACCAGGTAGATCACGGTCTGCGCGAAATGCGGATCGGCCATGTGCGGCATGGCGATCAGCAGGTGGTGCTTGAGGTAGCTGGGGCTGGCGTCTTTCATGTCCGTTAGCTTAAAGCCTGAAGCCCGAGGCTGGAAGCTGAAAGCATCGCCAACGGCGTTTTGCTTGACGAGTCAGCGGCTGGACAGCCGGTCGCCGCGCTCGAAACGCCAGGTGCGAATGATTTCCAGGCGGTCGATATCGGCCAGGTCGCCGGTGAAGGGGGCGAAGGGCGCGGCCAGGCGCACGATGCGCAGCGCCGCCTGGTCGAGCAGGCGCTGTCCGGAGGACTCCAGCACCTGCACTTCATACAGGGTGCCGTCGCGGTTGATCGATACCAGCAGGCGCAGGCTGCCGTAGATCTGCTGGCGGCGTGCGTCGTCCGGGTAGTTGAGGTTGCCGATGCGTTCGACCTTCTTGCGCCACTCGTCCTTGTACCAGGCGCCCTTGTCGCGCATGGTCGAGGCGGCGTTGAGGCGATGGATCTTCGGGCGCTTGGCGTATTGCTGGATGTCCTGGGCCAGTTCGGCCTCCAGGCTGGCGATTTCCGCCGACAGTTGCGCGCTGTCGAACACTGGCGCCGGAGGTGCCTGCGGGGTCGGCTTGGCTTGCTCGCGCTTGATCGGGGTCTTCTGTGGCTGCGGCGCGCGGGTGGCGACGGCGGCTTTCGGTGCTTCCTGAGGCTTCGTCGGTTGTTGCGGGGCGGCAGGGGGCGTCACGCGTTTGACCTGGGTGTCCTGGAACAGCGCCTGCTCGGTGGTCCTTGGCGCGGCCTTGTGTTCCAGGGTGCCGCTGCCTTGCTGGTTGTCCTGGGCGAGGAAGTCGGCCTGTTTCGGCTTCTCCTCGCTCTTGAAGGTCGACAGGGTGATTTCCAGGGTCTTGCTGATCTGGTTGGGCTCGGCCAGGCTGAAGCCCAGGCCGAGAATCAGTGCAGCATGCAGGACGGTGGCGAGGAACAGGGTGAACCCCAGGCGATCCGCCGGGCGAACACCGGCGGAGATGGCATCGGGTGGGGTGGCGGCTGCGTTCATCGCGTTTCGGTCAGTTCAGGTTGTCGCGCAGTCTGCCGAGGGCTTGGGCAAAAGTCTATGAAGCACTGCGCGCATTGAGCTTCTCGGCGATCTTGTCCATCAGGCGCTCGCCGATACGGGTATCGAAGGCCGCATCGATCTCGCGGATGCAGGTCGGGCTGGTCACGTTGATCTCGGTCAGGTAGTCGCCGATCACGTCCAGGCCGACGAACAGCAGGCCTTTCTCGCGCAGGGTCGGGCCGACGGCGGCGGCGATCTCGCGGTCGCGCTCGCTCAGCGGGCGGGCTTCGCCGCGGCCGCCGGCGGCGAGGTTGCCGCGGGTTTCGCCGTGCGCCGGGATGCGCGCCAGGCAGTAGGGGACCGGTTCGCCGTCGATCATCAGGATGCGCTTGTCGCCCTCGCTGATGGCCGGCAGGTAGCGTTGCGCCATGATCTGCTGCTTGCCGTGGCTGGTGAGGGTCTCGAGGATCACCGAGAGGTTGGGGTCGCCCTCGCAGTGGCGAAAGATCGAGGAACCGCCCATGCCATCCAGGGGTTTGAGAATGATGTCACGTTGCTCTTTGGCAAACTCGCGCAGAATGTCGGATCGGCGGCTGACCAGGGTTGGCGGCGTGCACTGGGGAAACTGCGTGGCGAAGAGCTTCTCGTTGCAGTCGCGCAGGCTCTGCGGGCGGTTGACCACCAGCACGCCGGCCTGCTCGGCCTGTTCCAGCAGGTAGGTGGTGTAGACGAACTCGTTGTCGAAGGGCGGATCCTTGCGCATCAGGATCACGTCGAGATCGCTCAGCGGTTCGTCGAGTTCGTCGCCCAGCTCGAACCAGCGCTGCGGATCGTTGAATACCTGGAGTGGACACAGGCGGGCGCGGGCCTCGCCGTTGGCCTGGTACAGGTCTTTCTGCTCCATATAGAAGAGCGACCAGCCACGCTTCTGGGCGGCCAGTAACATGGCCAGCGAGCTGTCCTTCTTGAAGGCGATCTGGGCGATGGGGTCCATGACTATGCCGAGGCGAATGCTCATGGGGGATTCTCCGGTTAAGGGCGGCAGTTGAAGGGCGCCGAGACTAGCGTGTGGCGCCAGGGTGGCGCCGACGAGCCGGGTGGTCAAGGAAAAACCTTGCCCTTCCGGGGCTTATAGCTTGCGTCTGGAGAGTGTGCTAAAAAGGCCCGACGATTGGCTTGCAGCCATCGCTGACAGGGCCTCAGGCGCACTGATATATCGCAAAAATAATGACTCACCGAGGCGATGGTAGGGCAAACATGGAACAGCATTCCGAGGGTTTGAGGGTGATGGTGATCGACGATTCGAAGACGATTCGTCGCACTGCGGAAACCCTGCTGAAAAAGGTGGGTTGCGAGGTGATCACCGCGGTGGATGGCTTCGATGCCTTGGCAAAGATCGCCGATACCCATCCGAATATCATTTTTGTCGACATCATGATGCCGCGGCTCGATGGCTATCAAACCTGTGCCCTGATCAAGAACAACAGTGCTTTCAAGTCCACCCCGGTGATCATGCTGTCCTCCAAGGACGGCTTGTTCGACAAGGCCAAGGGGCGCATCGTCGGCTCCGATCAGTACCTGACCAAGCCCTTCAGCAAGGAAGAGCTGCTCGGCGCGATCAAGGCCCACGTCCCCGACTTCATCCCGGTGGAACAAGCATCCTGACGTCTGGCTGGACTGCCTTAGACGCCTCTTCATGTATTGGGAAACACCATGGCTCGAATTCTGATTGTTGATGACTCGCCGACCGAGATGTACAAGCTGACCGCCATGCTGGAAAAGCACGGCCATCAGGTGCTCAAGGCGGAAAACGGTGCGGACGGCGTCGCCCTGGCTCGCCAGGAGAAGCCCGATGCGGTGCTGATGGACATCGTCATGCCGGGGCTCAACGGCTTTCAGGCGACCCGCCAACTGACCAAGGATGCCGACACCAGCCACATCCCGGTGATCATCGTCACCACCAAGGATCAGGAAACCGACAAGGTCTGGGGCAAGCGCCAGGGCGCGAAGGATTACCTGACCAAGCCGGTCGACGAAGAAACGCTGTTGAAGACCCTGAATGCGGTGTTGGCCGGCTGATGCCGCGCCAGTCCGCCACTAAATAATAAAAGGCCACGGTTGGCATGTCGGACGCGCAGACTCCTTTTCAGATCCTCCTCGACATCGACCAGCGCTGTCGATTGCTGGCGGCTGGCCTGCCTTCGCAGCAAGCGGCGGTACAGACCTGGAGCGGCATCGGCTTTCGCATGGGCGAGCGGTTCTTCGTCGCGCCGATGGGCGAGGTCGGCGAAGTGCTGCACGAGCCGCGCTATACCTTGTTGCCCGGGGTGAAGAGCTGGGTCAAGGGTGTCGCCAACGTGCGCGGCCGCCTGCTGCCGGTGATGGACCTGTGCGGCTTCTTCGGCAACGAGCTGTCGCCGCTGCGCAAGCAACGGCGGGTGCTGGTGGTCGATCACCAGGAAGTCTTCGCCGGGCTGACGGTCGATGAAGTGTTCGGCATGCAGCACTTTCCGGTGGACTCCTTCTCCGAGCGGCTGCCGCCGCTCGAAGCGTCCATCGCGCCGTTTATCTACGGCGTCTTTCAACGCGAGCAACCCTGGTTGGTGTTCAGCCCTCACGCGCTGGCCCAGCATCAGGGGTTTCTCGATGTGGCGTATTGACAGCTTTTCGGTGGGGTCGGCTTTGCCGGCCTTTTGGCGTTACATGGGAACCGTAGTGCGGTCGGTCCAGGCGGGGGCCAGATAATGAAAAAACTCAATGCAGGCAATCTATTCGCGGGTACGCGCAGCAGCACGCTGATCGCCGGACTGTTCATCGTCCTGATCGTGTCCATCGTGCTGTTGTTCGCCAACTTCGCCTATATCAACACCCAGTCCAACTACGATACGGAATACATCAGCCACTCCGGCGAGCTGCGCGTGCTGTCCCAGCGTATCGCCAAGAACGCCAGCGAAGCGGCTGCCGGTACCGCCGAGGCGTTCGGCCTGCTGCGCGATGCGCGCAACGATTTCCAGACCCGCTGGGGTTACCTGACCGACGGCAACGAGGAGAGCGGTTTGCCCTCGGCACCGGCTGCCGTGCAGGCGCAGATGGCTGCCGTGCAGCAGGACTGGGACAGCTTGCGGCAAAATACCGACGCCATCCTGGCCAGCGAGCAGACCGTGCTTTCCCTGCACCAGGTGGCCGTGACCCTGGCGGAAACCATTCCGCAGTTGCAGGTCGAGTACGAGGAAGTGGTCGACATCCTCCTGGAAAGCGGCGCGCCGGCCGCCCAGGTCTCGGTGGCCCAGCGCCAGTCGCTGCTCGCCGAACGTATCCTCGGCTCGGTGAACAAGGTGCTGGCTGGTGACCAGGACTCGGTCCAGGCCGCCGACATGTTCGGCCGTGACGCCAGCCTGTTCGGCCGGGTGCTGAACGCCATGCTCGAAGGCAACGCGGCGATGGAAATCGCCAAGGTCACCGACGCGGAAGCCCTCGAGCGCCTGGCGGAAATTTCCGAGCTGTTCGAATTCGTCTCCGGCTCGGTGGACGAGATCCTCGAGACCTCGCCGGAACTGTTCCAGGTGCGCGAGTCCGCCAACACCATCTTCAGCATGTCGCAAACCCTGCTGGACAAGGCCTCGGACCTGGCCAGCGGCTTCGAAGACCTGGCCGATGGCCGCGCGCTGAACACCCTGATCGGTTACGTGCTGGGCGCCCTGGCCCTGGGCTCGATCATCCTCGTCGGTATCGTCATGGTGCGTGAAACCAACCGTCGCCTGGGCGAGACCGCCGAGAAGAACGAGCGCAACCAGGCGGCGATTCTGCGTCTGCTCGATGAAATCGCCGACCTCGCCGACGGTGACCTGACCGTGGCCGCGACGGTAACCGAAGACTTCACCGGCGCCATCGCCGACTCCATCAACTACTCCATCGACCAGCTGCGCGACCTGGTAGCGACCATCAACCTGACCGCCGTCCAGGTTGCCGGCGCCGCCCAGGAAACCCAGGCCACGGCGATGCACCTGGCCGAGGCTTCCGAGCACCAGGCCCAGGAAATCGCCGGGGCATCGGCTGCGATCAACGAAATGGCGGTGTCGATCGACCAGGTATCGGCGAACGCCTCGGAATCCTCCGCGGTAGCGGAACGTTCGGTAGCCATCGCCAACAAGGGCAACGAGGTGGTGCACAACACCATCACCGGCATGGACAACATCCGCGAGCAGATCCAGGACACCTCGAAGCGGATCAAGCGCCTCGGCGAATCGTCCCAGGAGATCGGCGACATCGTCAGCCTGATCAACGACATTGCCGACCAGACCAACATCCTCGCCCTCAACGCCGCGATCCAGGCTTCCATGGCCGGTGATGCCGGCCGCGGCTTCGCCGTGGTCGCGGACGAAGTCCAGCGCCTGGCGGAACGTTCCTCGGCGGCGACCAAGCAGATCGAGGCACTGGTCAAGACCATCCAGACCGACACCAACGAAGCGGTGATCTCCATGGAGCAGACCACCTCCGAAGTGGTCCGTGGTGCGCGCCTGGCACAGGACGCCGGGGTGGCCCTGGAGGAGATCGAGAAGGTATCCAAGACCCTCGCGGCGCTGATCCAGAACATCTCCAACGCCGCCCGTCAGCAGGCCTCTTCGGCCGGCCATATTTCCAACACCATGAACGTGATCCAGGAGATCACCTCGCAGACCTCGTCCGGCACCACGGCCACCGCCAAGAGCATTGGTAACCTGGCCAAGATGGCCAGCGAGATGCGCAAGTCGGTGTCCGGCTTTACCTTGCCGGAAGCCGGGGAACAGGCCTAAGCGTGCTCGGCGCGGCGACCTGAAGCGGTCGCTGCGCGGAGCCCATGGCCATCAGCGAGGGGCACGACATGCAGTCAGGCGTCTGGGCCTTGCAACCCCTGGTGGACATGTCCGCCACGGAGTTCCGCGCTTGGCAGGCGTTGCTCGAAGAACGCACCGGTGTGGTGATCAACGAGCAGCGGCGGGCGTTTCTGCAAACCAACCTGAGCGCACGGATGCGTGAACTGGGCGTGGCGGACTACGCCAGCTACTACCGCCAGGTGACGAATGGCCCGCGCGGTGCGGTGGAGTGGTCGACCCTGCTGGATCGTTTGACCGTGCAGGAAACCCGCTTCTTCCGCCACCGGCCGTCTTTCGAGGTGCTCGAGGGTTACCTGCGTGGTCGGCTGCAACACGGCTTGGCGAAGCCCTGGGAACTCTGGAGCGTAGGTTGCTCCAGCGGCGAGGAGCCCTATTCGTTGGCGATCGGCGCCGCCGAGGTGCTGCGTGATACGGCGCAGCCCGAGCACTTTGGCGTGACCGGCACCGATATCAGCCTCAACGCGTTGAGCAAGGCGCGCGATGGCCAGTATGGCGCGCGCAAGTTGGAACAGATGGATGCGGACCTGTGTCAGCGCTATTTCGCCAGGCAGGCCGATGGACGTTTCAAGGTGATACCGAGGCTGGCGGCGCGCGTGTGCTGCGCCCGGCTCAATGTGCTGGAACTGGCCAAGGCGCCAATGTCCGGTATGGACGTCATTTTTTGTCAGAACCTGCTGATCTATTTTCGTCGCTGGCGTCGCCGCGAGATCCTCAACCGCCTGGCCGAGAGCCTGGCGCCGGGAGGGCTGCTGGTGGTGGGAGTGGGCGAGGTGGCCGGTTGGCAGCACCCGGAGTTGATCCCGGTGGCCGACGAGCGGGTTCTGGCGTTTACCCGGAAGAGTTTATGAGCGGAGTCGCTATGGGTGATCGGCACGACTATGTCGCCCTGGAGTGGGTCAAAGGCGAAATCGCGGAAACCCTGAAACAGGCGCGTCAAGCCCTGGAGGCGTTCGTCGAGAATCCGCAGGATCCGACGCGCATGCGTTTCTGCCTGACCTACGTGCACCAGGTTCACGGCACTCTGCAGATGGTGGAGTTCTACGGCGCCGCCCTGCTTGCCGAAGAGATGGAGCACCTGGCCCAGGCGCTGATGGAGGGCCGCGTGGCCAACCAGGGCGAGGCCCTGGAAGTGCTGATGCAGGCGATCCTGCAGCTGCCGGCCTATCTCGACCGGATCCAGACCGCACGGCGCGACCTGCCGATGGTGGTGTTGCCGCTGCTCAACGACCTGCGTGCCGCCCGTGGCGAGAAACTGCTGTCGGAAACCAGCCTGTTCTCTCCGGACCTGTCCGGGCGCCTGCCGGCCCTGTCCAGCGAATCCCTCGCCGCGCTGCGTACCGCGGAGCTGCCGGTGCTGCTGCGCAAGCTGCGGCAGATGTTGCAGATGGCGCTGGTCGGGGTGATCCGCAATCAGGACCTGCCCGCCAACCTGGGCTATATGGCGCGGGTTTTCGCCCGGCTCGAGGCGCTGTGCCAGGAGGCGCCGCTCGGCCCGCTGTGGCAGATCGCCTCCGGCCTGGTCGAGGGTCTGGCCAGCGGCAGCGTGGCCAACGGCACCTCGGTGCGCACCCTGCTGCGCCAGGTCGACAAGGAACTCAAGCGCCTGCTGGAGCAGGGTGCCGATGGCATCAACCAGCCCGCCGCCGAGGAACTGACCAAGAACCTGCTGTTCTACGTGGCCAAGGCGTCGGTGCAGTCGCCGCGGATTCGCGCGTTGAAAGAGCAGTATCGCCTCGACGACGCGCTGCCGGATAACGAGCTGGTGGACGAGGAACGCGCCCGGTTGGCCGGACCGGATCGCGATGCGATGCGCTCGGTGGTCGGCGCCCTCTGCGAAGAGTTGGTGCGGGTCAAGGACAGCCTCGACCTGTTCGTGCGCAGCGACCGCAACCAGGTGGCCGAACTGGATACCCTGCTGGCCCCGCTCAAGCAGATCGCCGATACCCTGGCGGTGCTTGGTTTCGCCCAGCCGCGCAAGGTCATCGTCGACCAGCTCGAGGTGGTGCGCGGCCTGTCCCAGGGGCAGCGCCAGCCGAGCGATGCGGTGCTGATGGATGTCGCCGGCGCGCTGCTCTATGTCGAGGCGACCCTGGCCGGCATGGTCGGCCCGGTCGAAGAGGGCGGTCGCGAAGAGAGTCACCTGCCGACCACAGACGTGGCGCAGATCCACCA
Source organism: Pseudomonas benzenivorans (assembly GCF_900100495.1). Taxonomy (GTDB): domain Bacteria; phylum Pseudomonadota; class Gammaproteobacteria; order Pseudomonadales; family Pseudomonadaceae; genus Aquipseudomonas; species Aquipseudomonas benzenivorans. The sequence goes on along the minus strand of NZ_FNCT01000009.1, from coordinate 109,195 downwards.
GCTGGTGATCAAGGAGGCGCGCAACGGCCTGGAACAGGCCAAGGACGCGATCATCGAGTTCATCGCCTCGCAGTGGAACCACGAGCATCTGGCCCGCGTGCCCGAGCTGTTGACCCAGGTGCGTGGCGGCCTGGCGATGATTCCCCTGGCGCGCGCCGCCGGCTTGCTGAATGCCTGCAATCGCTACATCCAGGAACAACTGCTGGCGCGCAAGGCGGTGCCGAATTGGCAGAGCCTGGATACCCTGGCCGATGCCATCACCAGCGTCGAGTACTACCTCGAACGGCTGGCCGAGGACCATGGCAGCCAGGGCGACCTGATCCTCGACGTGGCCGAGGAGAGCCTGGAAAGCCTCGGTTACCCGCTGAAAGACAAGCCCTCGATCCTCGATCCCGTCGTGCCGGAGGTGGAAGATTTCGCCCCGCACGCCGACCCGCTGCACGACATCGAAGTGCTGGCCGACGATTCCGCCGACGCCCTGGAGCTGGAGCAGCCTGCCGAGCCGCTGGACGAGCAGATCGAGGCCGTCGACCTGGACCTGGTGGAAGCGCCGGACACCGCGTTCGTCCAACCAGGCGCGGACGTTACCGAACCGCTGGCCGGCGACGACAGCTGGAGCCTGGAGCCGCTGGATGCCGAGCTCGAACCGCTCGATTTCTCCGTCGAACCGCCAGCAGCGGAGCTGCTGCCGACCCTCGAGTTGAGCGAAGAGCCGGCGGCCTCCTTTAACGGCGAAGACTGGCAGTTGGAAGAACTGAGCCTGGACCAGCTGAACGGCCCGGCCCACTGGGATGAAGCCGAACTGGCCGCCTTGCAGTTGCCGGAAGTCGAGCTGCCAAGCGCGCCGTTGATAACCGAGGAGCCGGCCCCGGCGGCGGAGAAGCCGCTGTCGATGGCCGATGTGATGGCGGCGCCGGTGCAGGCGATCAACCCGCCGGCCCATGACGTGCCGCCGAGCCTGCTGCCGCCGCCGGCCGATGAGGAACCGGTCGACGAGGAGTTGCTGGAAGTCTTCGTCGAGGAGGCCGGCGAGGTGCTGGACACCATCGGCGAGTTCCTCCCGCGCTGGTGTGCCGACAGCGCCGACAAAGACGCCCTGATCGAGGTGCGCCGCGCCTTCCACACCCTCAAGGGCAGTGGCCGGATGGTCCGTGCGCTGGTCCTCGGCGAGCTGGCCTGGTCGGTCGAGAACCTGCTCAATCGCCTGCTCGACCGCAGCATCCAGGCGTCGGCCGAGGTGCAGCAACTGGTCGGCGAGGTGGTGGCGCTGATGCCGGCGCTGGTCGAAGAGTTCGCCGCCAAGGCCCAGCGCCAGCGCGACGATGTCGACCTGCTGGCCGCCACCGCGCATGCCCTGGCGAAAGGTCAAGCGCTCCCAAAAGCTGACGCCCCGGCCGTCGAGGCAGCCGAGCCCGCGGGCGAAGTCGAGGCTGCCGCGAGCGCGGATGACGACGCCGAAGCGCTCGATGGCGAGCCCCTCGATGGCGAGCCCCTCGATCCGCAGCTGCTGGAGATTTTCCGCAACGAGGCGGAGACCCATCTCGACACCCTGGTCGGCTTCCTCGCCGATTGCGCCCAGGAGCTGCCGCAACCGATCACCGACGACCTGCAGCGTGCCCTGCATACCCTCAAGGGCAGCGCCTACATGGCCGGCATCCTGCCGGTGGCCGAGATCGCCGCGCCGCTGGAAAAGCTGGTCAAGGAATTCAAAACCAACCTGATCCCCATGGATCTGGCCGAAGCCGAGCTGTTGAGCGCCGCCGAGAAGCTGTTCCGCCTTGGCCTGGAGCAACTGGAAGGCCGGCCGCTGGCGCCGTTGCCGGGCGCCGCCGAGTTTCTCGAGCGCGTGCGCCGGCTGCACCAGGAACGGCTGGAGGCAGCGCAGAGCAGTCGGCAAGGCGAGCAGGGCGAGACCCGCGACCCGCAATTGATCAGCATCTTCCTCGCCGAGGGCATGGACATCCTGCTGGATGCCGAGGATCTGCTGCGTCGCTGGCGCGCGCATCCGTCCGAGCGCCAGGAGCTGAGCGCCCTGCTGGACGAGCTGACGACCCTCGGGCGCGGTGCGGAAATGGCCGAGCTGCCGCAGATCGACGAACTCTGCGAAGCCCTGCTCGACCTCTACGGTGCCGTCGAAGAAGGCAGCCTGGCAGTCAGCGAGCGCTTCTTCAGCGAAGCCGAACTGGCCCACGAGGCGCTGATCAGCATGATGGATCAGGTCGCCGCCAGCTTGCAGGTCAGTGCCCAGCCGGAGCGGGTTGCGGCGCTGCGCAGCTTGCTCGAGGAAGCGCTGGATCCGCGCGCGTTGGCGCTGCTGTCCGGCGACGGCCCGTCCGGCCTGCAGATCGTCGAACTGGATGCCGCCACTGCGGCGCTCGAGCAGGCTCGCTGGCCGTTCGAGGCCGAAGGCGAGCGGAGCGCGGATGTCGAGGTGCAGCTCGATGAGCCTGCGGCCCCCGGCCCGGGCGCGGCGTCGAATGCGCCGTTCGCCGGCCATGAGGCGCTGGATGCAGAAATGGTCGCGATCTTCCTCGAGGAGGCCGTGGACATCCTGGAGAGCTCTGGCCAGGCCCTGGAGCGCTGGCTGGCCGAGCCGGACAACAAGGCGGCGTTGTCATCCCTGCAGCGCGACCTGCACACCCTCAAGGGCGGCGCGCGGATGGCCGGGATTCGTCCGATTGGCGACCTCGCCCACGAGTTGGAATCCTTGTACGAAGGCCTGCTGGACCGGCGCTACAACCAATCGCCGCCGTTGGCCGACCTGCTGCAGCAAAGTCATGACTGCCTGGCGAGGTTGCTGGAGCAGCTGCAAGAGCGCGCCGAGCTGCAGCCGCCGCTCGCGCTGATCGCGGCGATTCGCGAATTCCGCCAGGCCGGCGGCGCACAGAGCTTGTCGGCCGCGGCGGCCCTGCTCGAGACTGATCCCGAAGCCGAAGCCGAAGCCGAAGCCGAAGCCGAAGCCGAAGCCGAAGCCGAAGCCGAAGCCGAAGCCGAGCCGGAGGCAGATGATCGCTTGCCCGGGCCATCGGCCGAGGAGCGGCACGCGCCGGACCAGCCGGTCGACGAGCCGTCGGCGGACCACCAGCTTGAGCCCGCTGCTGCGTTCGAGCCGCTCGACCTGAGCATGGCGACGGGCGCGTCCGAGCCGCAGGCGGCCGAGGTGAATCCGTCAGCGGAGGACGCCGGGGTTACCCCGGCGTACGACGATGGACGTGATCCGGAACTGGTGGAAATCTTCCTCGAGGAAGGCTTCGACATTATCGACAGCTCCGCCGCGGCCTTGCAGCGCTGGATGGATGACGTCGACAACAGCCTCGCGCTGGAGGCCCTGCAACGCGACCTGCACACCCTCAAGGGTGGCGCGCGGATGGCGGAAATCCGCGAGATCGGCGATCTCGCCCACGAACTGGAATTCCTCTACGAAGGCCTCTGTGGTGGTCGCCTGCGTGCCAGCCAGGCGCTTTTCGGCCTGCTGCAGATTTGCCACGATAGCCTGGCGGCAATGCTCGAGGCGGTGCGCGGCAAGCGCGCGGTGCCGAGTGGCGAGGCGCTGATCGAGACGATCAAGCGCTTTCGCGCCAACCCCGACGAGCAGATGAGCATGCCCTCGGCGGTACAGCTCAAGGCCGTGGCCGCAAGCCCCGAGCAGGACGATGCCGAGGCGGACATCCTCGACATCTTCCTGGAGGAGGCCGATGACCTGCTGGAAGCCATGGAGGCCGCCATCGGCCGCTGGGAAGAGCGGCGCGAGGATGGCGCGGCGATCGACGACATGCTGCGCGTGCTGCACACCCTCAAGGGCGGCGCGCGGTTGGCCGGGCAGAAGCGTCTGGGCGACCAGACCCATGACCTGGAACAACACCTGACCGAGGCCCAGCAGCAGGGCGCACCCTGGCCGGAGAGTCTGTTCCTCGACGTGCAGTCGGGATTCGAAGGGCTGCAGAGCGAACTCGATCAGCTGCGCCAGCGCCTGGCTGCCAGCCTGGGCGCGGAAACCGCCGCGCCGAGCGCTGCCGCGGCCCGTGTCGAGCCGGCGGCGAGCCGCCTGCCGGAGCTGCCCGCGCCGATCGTCGCGGCCAGTGAAACGCCGGTCCAGGAGCGGCAGCCGCAGGTATTGCCGTTCGTTCGTCGTGCCGCCGAGGCGGCCCAGGACGCCGCCGCGCGGCGTGCCCCGCAGGAACTGGTCAAGGTGCCGGCGGAACTGCTCGAAGGCCTGGTCAACCTGGCAGGCGAGACCTCGATCTTCCGCGGTCGGGTCGAGCAGCAGGTCAGCGACTTCGGCTTCACCCTGAGTGAGATGGAGGCGACCATCGACCGGGTGCGCGATCAATTGCGCCGTCTGGATATCGAAACCCAGGCGCAGATCCTCAGCCGCTACCAGGCCGAGGCCGAGCGCGCCGGTTACGAAGATTTCGACCCGCTGGAGATGGACCGCCACTCGCAGTTGCAGCAGCTGTCGCGCGCGCTGTTCGAGTCGGCGTCGGACTTGCTCGATCTCAAGGAGACCCTGGCCGCGCGCAACCGCGACGCGGAAACCCTGCTGCTGCAGCAGGCGCGGGTCAACACCGAGCTGCAGGAAGGCCTGATGCGTACCCGCATGGTGCCGTTCGACCGGCTGGTGCCGCGCCTGCGGCGGATCGTCCGGCAGGTCGCCGGGGAGCTGGGCAAGCAGGTCGATTTCGTCGTCGGCAACGCCGAAGGCGAGATGGACCGCAGCGTGCTGGAGCGGATCGTCGCACCGCTGGAGCACATGCTGCGCAATGCCGTCGACCACGGCATCGAGCCGGCCGAGGTGCGCCGGGCCAACGGCAAGCCGGCGCAGGGCAGCATCCGCCTGAATCTCGGCCGCGAGGGCGGCGATATCGTCCTGACCCTCGCCGACGACGGCGGCGGCATCAAGCTGGACGCGGTGCGGCGCAAGGCCATCGAGCGCGGCATGATGGACGAGCAGTCGGACCTGACCGACCACGAGGTCCTGCAGTTCATCCTCGAGGCCGGCTTCTCCACTGCCGAGAAGGTCACGCAGATTTCCGGGCGCGGCGTCGGCATGGACGTGGTGCACTCGGAGGTCAAGCAGCTCGGCGGCTCCATGAGCATCGACTCGACGCCCGGCGAAGGCACGCGCTTCTCCATCCGCCTGCCGTTCACCGTGTCGGTCAACCGCGCGCTGATGGTGTTGTCCGGCGAAGATCTGTATGCCATCCCGCTGAACACCATCGAAGGTATCGTGCGGGTTTCTCCGTACGAGTTGGAGGCGCTCTATGAGCAGAGCGGCGCCGCCGCAGGCGCGCCGGATGCGCCGCGTTTCGAGTACGCCGGCCAGGCCTACGAGCTGCGCTACCTGGGCGACCTGCTGAACAATGGCCAGCACCCCAAACTGGTGGGGCAGAGCCTGCCGCTGCCGGTGATCCTGGTGCGCTCGAGCGAGCACGCGGTGGCGGTGCAGGTCGATTCCCTGGCCGGCTCGCGCGAGATCGTGGTGAAGAGCCTCGGCCCGCAGTTCGCCGGGGTGCACGGGATCTCCGGCGCGACCATCCTCGGCGATGGCCGGGTGGTGGTGATCCTCGATCTGCTGGCGACCATCCGGGTCCTCCATGCGCATCTGCTGACCCTGCAGCAGCCGCGCCTGGCCGGGCGGATGTCGACGGTCGAGGAGATCGAGGCGGACCGGCCGACGCTGGTCATGGTGGTGGACGACTCGGTCACCGTGCGCAAGGTCACCAGCCGCCTGCTGGAACGCAACGGCATGAACGTGCTGACCGCCAAGGATGGGGTGGACGCCATCGCCCAACTGCAGGAGCGCAAGCCCGACATCATGCTGCTGGACATCGAGATGCCGCGCATGGACGGTTTCGAGGTGGCCACCCTGGTGCGCCATGACGAGCGCCTGAAAGACCTGCCGATCATCATGATCACCTCGCGCACTGGTGAGAAGCACCGCGAGCGTGCCCTGGCCATCGGGGTCAACGAGTACCTCGGCAAGCCCTATCAAGAGACGCTGCTGCTCGACAGCATCGCGCAACTGGTGGGACGCCACCCGACGGAGCGCCACCCGGTGAAATCGATATGACGGAGAGAAGCGCGGCACGCATTGCGGTCATTGCCGACACCTCGCTGCAGCGCCATGTGCTGCAACAGGCCCTGACCGGTAGCGGCTATCAGGTGGTGCTCAACAGCGACCCGGCACGCCTGGACGAGCAGGCCTTGAGCGCCTGCGAGACCGACCTGTGGCTGGTCGACCTGGCCCAGTCGGAAGATTCGCCGCTGGTCGACAGCCTGCTGGAGAGAACCTCGGCACCGGTGCTGTTCGGCGAAGGACATGCCCCGGAGCGGCATTCGGAGCACTATCCACGTTGGGAGCGGCGCCTGTTCGGCAAGCTGAAGAAGCTGGTCGGCGATCCCTCGCAGGCGGTCGGGCCGAGCCTGCAGGCCCTGCTCGCCGAGGCGCAGCGTCCCAGCCGCCTGGACCTGCCGCAGGTGCTGGCGGATACCCCGCTGGTGGCCGGCGAGCCGGCCCGCCAGGTGTGGCTGCTGGCCGCCTCCCTCGGCGGCCCGGAGGCGGTCAAGGCGTTTCTCGATGCCCTGCCCGGCGGCCTGCCGGTGGGCTTCGTCTACGCCCAGCATATCGACGCCAGTTTCGAGGCGGCCTTGCCGCAGGCGGTCGGCCGACACAGCCAGTGGCACGTCAATCCGGCCCGCCAGGGCGATCCGGTGCGCTGCGGCGAGGTGGTGGTGGCACCGATCAGCTGCGAACTGGGTTTCACCGACGAAGGCCAGATGCGCATCGCCGAGCGCGCCTGGCCCGAGCCCTACAGTCCGTCGATCGACCAGATGATGCTCAACCTGGCGCAGCATTTCGGCGGCTCGTGCGGGGTCATCGCCTTCAGTGGCATGGGCAGCGACGGCAGTGCCGCAGCCGCCTACGTGAAGCGCCAGGGCGGCGCGATCTGGACTCAGCGCGCCGACAGCTGCGTCTGCTCGAGCATGCCGGACAGCCTGCGCGAAGGCGGTTACAGCAGCCTCAGCGGCGACCCGCGGGAGCTGGCCGCGGCGCTGGTCAATCACCTGGCCGAGCAGTGCAGTTAACCCGGGGCGCCGCCCCGCAGAGGACCTTTTCATGAGCCAAGCCGTAGCCACCGCGAACACCGTCAACAGCTTGACCGGCCTGCTGGTGCCACTGGCCGACCGGACCCTGCTGCTGCCCAACGTGGCGGTCGCCGAGCTGATCCCCTATCGTGCGCCGCAGCTCGGCGAGGGCATGCCGGCCTGGTTCCTCGGGCAGATCGCCTGGCGCGATTTGCGCCTGCCGCTGCTGTCCTTCGAGGCGGCGTCCGGTGGCCAGGCGCAGGTCGGCCCCGGCGCACGGGTGGCGGTGATCAACGCGCTCGGCGCACGGCCCAAGGTCAAGTTCATCGCCCTGCTGGTGCAGGGCATTCCGCGCTCGCTCAAGGTCGCTGCCGATCTGGTGCGCGCCGATGTGCCGCTGGCCCCCCTGGAGCTGGATGCGGTCATCCTCGACGAGAACCTGCTGAAGATCCCCGACCTGATCGGCCTGGAGCAACTGCTGGCGGATGCCGGGTTGATCTGAACAACGCCGCGCGCGGTACCTAGGGTGGGGTAGGTACGCTGGCCCCGATGGGCGGTTCTGCGCATTGGTTGGGCGTGGCGTAACCCGCCATCGGTCTTGGGCCGAACGCCGCGGCGCCGGGTTGCACGGCCCGACCCGACCAACGATCTGTCGCCTAGAAATCTCCCCACAACTGCTGCGCGACGCTGAGCGCCACCACCGGTGCGGTTTCGGTGCGCAGCACCCGCGGGCCCAGGCGGGCGGCATGGAAGCCGTGGGCCTTGGCCCGAGCCACTTCCGCCTCGGCCAGGCCGCCCTCGGGGCCGATCAGGAAGGCCAGTGACTCTGGCCGCGCATGACTGGCCAGCGGCTCGGCAACTGGGTGCAGCACCAGCTTGAGCTCCGCCTCGACCCGCTCGAGCCAGTCGGCCAGGCCGATCGGCGGGTGAATGGTCGGGACCAGCGAGCGTCCGCACTGTTCGCAGGCGCTGATCGCCACCTGGCGCCAGTGGGCCATGCGCTTGTCGGCGCGTTCGTCCTTCAAGCGCACCTCGCAGCGCTCGCTGACGATCGGGCTGATCTCGCTGGCGCCCAGTTCGCTGGCCTTCTGGATCGCCCAGTCCATTCGCTCGCCGCGCGACAGGCCTTGGCCGAGGTGGATGCGCAGGGGTGACTCGGCGAGGCCGGCGAAGGACTCGCGCAGTTCGACGCGCACGCTCTTCTTGCCGACCTCGATCAGCTCGCCGAGGAACTCCTGGCCGCTGCCGTCGAACAGTTGCAGCGCATCGCCGACTGCATGGCGCAGCACGCGGCCGATGTAGTGGGCCTGGGTTTCCGGCAGTTCATGCTGGCCGAGGGACAGCGGGGCGTCGATAAAGAAGCGGGATAGGCGCATAAGGGGCGAACCTGGGACAGAGGCGCAAATTCTAGCGGTAGGCTGCGCCGTGCGCACCGTCCAAAGCGGCCTGGCGCGGTGCGCAGGGGTTCTTCATCCAGCGGATCGCGCCGAAGGTGGACGGCTAAGGCGCCGGCCACCCTGCGCCGGCATCAGCCCGGATCGCGGAAGCCCGGATACCGCGTGTTGCCCTGGGCCACGCTGATCGAGTCGCGGGTGGCGATGTCGATGCCCTCGGTCGCCACCTCGGCGAGGAAGTCGATCTGCTCTTCGCTGATCACGTAAGGCGGCAGGAAGTACACCACGCTGCCCAGCGGGCGCAGCAGGGCGCCGCGCTGCAGGGCGTGCTGGTAGACCTTGAGGCCGCGCCGCTGCTGCCAGGGATAGGCGCTCTTGCTCGACTTGTCCTGGACCATCTCGATGGCCAGCGCCATGCCGGTCTGGCGCACCTCGGCGACATGCGGGTGCTCGGCCAAATGCGCGGTGGCGCTGGCCATGCGTGCTGCAAGCTTCTTGTTGGCCTCGATCACCTGGTCCTGCGCGAAGATGTCCAGGGTCGCCAGGGCCGCGGCGCAGGCCAGCGGGTTGCCGGTGTAGCTGTGCGAATGGAGGAAGGCGCGCAGGCTCGAGTAGTCGTCGTAGAAGGCCTGATAGACCTGGTCGGTGGTCAGGCAGGCGGCCAGCGGCAGGTAGCCGCCGGTCAGCGCCTTGGACAGGCAGAGGAAGTCCGGGCGAATGCCGGCCTGCTCGCAGGCGAACATGGTCCCGGTGCGGCCGAAGCCGACGGCGATCTCGTCGAGGATCAGGTGCACACCGTAGCGGTCGCAGGCTTCGCGCAGCAGGCTGAGGTAGATCGGGTGGTACATGCGCATGCCGCCGGCGCCCTGGATCAGCGGCTCGACTATCACCGCCGCGACCTCCTGGTGGTGCTCGGCGAGGGTCTGCTCCATGTGGGCGAACATGGCCCGCGAATGGGCTTCCCAGCTCATGCCGTCGGGACGGAAATAGCAGTCCGGACTGGGCACCTTGAGGGTGTCGAGCAGCAGCGCCTTGTAGGTGTCGGTGAACAGCGCGACATCGCCGACCGACATGGCCGCCACGGTCTCGCCGTGGTAGCTGTTGCTCAGGGTGACGAAGCGCTTCTTCGCCGGCTGGCCGACGTTGAGCCAGTAGTGGAAGCTCATCTTCAGTGCCACCTCGATGCACGAGGAGCCGTTGTCGGCGTAGAACACCCGGTCCAGGCCGGCCGGGGTCAGCTTGACCAGGCGCTCGGACAGCTCGATCACCGGCGCATGGCTGAAGCCGGCGAGGATCACGTGCTCCAGCTGGTCGAGCTGGTCCTTGATGCGCTGGTTGATCCGCGGGTTGGCGTGGCCGAACACGTTGACCCACCAGGAGCTGACCGCATCGAGGTAGCGCTTGCCGTCGAAGTCCTCCAGCCACACCCCCTCGCCGCGCCTGATCGGCACCAGCGGCAGCTGCTCGTGGTCTTTCATCTGCGTACAGGGGTGCCAGAGCACGGCCAGGTCGCGCTGCATCCAGTGGTCATTCAGGCTCATCGCAAGGTTCTCCCAATCATTAGCGTGAAAGTCGCGTAGCGACGACCTCCTTTATGTCCTTCTCCCCCGGGAGAAGGTGGCGCGAAGCGCTGGATGAGGGCGGCGGGCATGCCGCGCAGGCTTTCATCGTGCGGGGTGCCTCTCGCGGCATACCCGTTGGCGGCAAGCCTATCAGATGTGCCCGCGGCGATGGGCGACGTGCCCGCGGGAGGCGTTCGGCCAGGCGTCATGGCCTGCCGTCGGCAGGCTGTCCGCTGAATTCATGGGGGCTGCCCGGGAAGCAGTCCCGGGTAGGCGAATGGCGAGTCAAAAGATCGTATTTCCCGATGTTTCAAAGCAAAATTTTTCGCTTTTCATCGATAGGTTTGTTGCTAGTCTTGCCCAATCATTTTTCCTGGAACGCTCTCGCATGCAGTGGCGCAACTCCCCCAGCCGTTACGGGTTGGTCAGCATCATGGCGCACTGGCTGGTGGCCGTGGCGGTCTTCGGCCTGTTCGGCCTGGGCTATTGGATGGTCGGCCTGGACTACTACAGCGGCTGGTACAAGCGTGCACCGGACCTGCACAAGAGCGTCGGCCTGCTGCTGTTCGCCTTGATGCTCGGGCGCATGCTCTGGCGCTGGCTCAATCCGCCGCCGGCGAGTCTGCCCAACCATGGGCAACTGACCCGCCTGGGCAGCAAGTTCGGCCACGCCTTTCTCTATTTCGGCCTGTTCGTGCTGATGCTCTCCGGCTATCTGATCTCCACCGCCGAGGGCCGCGGCATCGCGGTGTTCGGTTGGTTCGAGGTGCCGGCGACCATCACCGGCATCCCCAATCAGGAAGATCTCGCCGGCCTGGTGCACGAGTACCTGGCCTGGGCCCTGGTGATCTTCGCCGGCATCCATGCGCTGGCCGCGCTGAAACACCACTTCATCGACCGGGACCGCACGCTGCTGCGCATGTTCGGTCGCTGATCCCATCACCGGTGCGTGGGATGAGCCGCGCACCGAACCACCTGAGCTCACAAGGAGAACACCCCATGCTGAAGAAAACCCTCGTCGCCCTGGCTCTCGGTTCCGCGCTGCTGGGGGCCGGCCAGGCGCTGGCGGCCAATTACGCCATCGACAAGCAAGGCCAGCATGCCTTCGTCAATTTCAAGATCAGCCACCTGGGCTACAGCTGGCTGTACGGTACCTTCAAGGATTTCGACGGCAGCTTCAGCTTCGACGAGAAGAACCCGGAAGCCAGCCAGGTGAATGTCACCCTCAACACCCAGAGCGTCGACACCAACAACGCCGAGCGCGATAAGCACCTGCGCAGTGGCGACTTCCTCAACGTCGGCAAGCACCCGACCGCGACCTTCGCCTCCAGCGCGGTGAAATCCACCGGCGAAGGCATGGCCGACATCAGCGGCGACCTGACCCTCAACGGCGTGACCAGGCCGGTGGTCATCGCGGCCAAATTCATCGGCCAGGGCGACGACCCGTGGGGCGGCTACCGCGCGGGTTTCGAAGGCAGCACCACGATCAAGCTGAAGGACTTCGATATCCAGAAGGACCTCGGTCCGGCGTCCCAGGAAGTCGAGCTGATCATCTCGGTGGAAGGCGTACGCCAGTAAGCCGCGCCTTGGCTAAACGACAACGCCGCCCAATGGGCGGCGTTGTCGTTGGCGCCTAGGGCGTTCAGTCTTCGCGGTTGCGGGTCAACAGGGCCGGCTTCTCGGTGCGCGGCCGGCTGCTGTTCGACAACTCGTCGAGTTGCTCGGGCGTCGGGAAACGGTCGAGCCGCGATCCCTTGTGCACGATCAGCGGCTGCTTGTCGCGCGGGCTCTTCACCGCTGCTTCCTGGCGCGGCAACTCGTCGCGATCCAGTGAGGTGATGCGACCATCGCCGCGTGGCGGGCGAGCTCGGCCGGAGCCGTTGCGCCCCTGGCCTGCCTGGCCACTGCCGGCACCTTGCCGACGACCCTGGCCGCCGGCACCGGCCGCACCGCTACGCGGGCCTTTGGCCGGGCGTGCGCCCTGGCCGACAGCGTTGCTGGCGCTAGGGCCGGAAGCCGGCGCACCCGGCCGACGGCCGCGGTTCTGCTGCTTGTTCTGGGTCGGGCTGACATAGTCGACACGGTTGCCGAAGTTATCGATCTCATCGTCGCGGAACTCGTCCGGCGCGCGGTCCGGAGGCAACGCGGGCACGGCCGGCGCGGCGGCACGGGCCGAACCGCGTGGCTGCTGCGAACGACCGCCCTGGGGCTTGGCGGCGCGGCTGTGTTCCTTGCCGCTGTCCTTGCCCTTGTCCTTGCGGCCGCCGCCATGGCGCTCGCCTTCCGGCTTGGCGCTGCGCGGTTGGCGCGGCTTCTGCGGTTCGCGCACTTCTGGACGTTCGGCTTCGACCTTGCTGGCGTCGAAGCCGAGCAGGTCGCCGTCGCCGATCTTCTGCTTGGTCATCCGCTCGATGCCCTTGAGCAGCTTCTCCTCGTCCGGGGCGACCAGCGAGATCGCCTCGCCGCTGCGCCCGGCACGACCGGTACGGCCGATGCGGTGCACGTAGTCTTCCTCGATATTCGGCAGCTCGAAGTTGACCACGTGCGGCAGTTGGTCGATGTCCAGGCCGCGGGCGGCGATGTCGGTGGCGACCAGGATCCGCACCTGGTTGGCCTTGAAGTCGGCCAGGGCCTTGGTGCGCGCGTTCTGGCTCTTGTTGCCGTGGATCGCCACCGCCGGCAGGCCGTGCTTGTCGAGGTATTCGGCCAGGCGGTTGGCGCCGTGCTTGGTGCGGGTGAACACCAGCACCTGTTCCCAGGCGCCGGCGGTGATCAGGTGGGCGAGCAGGGCGCGCTTGTGGCTGGCCTGCAGGCGGTACACGCGCTGTTCGATGCGCTCGACCGTGGTATTCGGCGGCGTCACCTCGATGCGCTCGGGGTTGTGCAGCAGCTTGCCGGCGAGATCGGTGATGTCCTTGGAGAAGGTCGCCGAGAACAGCAGGTTCTGCCGCTGCGCCGGCAGCTTGGCCAGGACCTTCTTCACGTCATGGATAAAGCCCATGTCGAGCATGCGGTCGGCTTCGTCGAGGACGAGGATTTCCACGTGCGACAGGTCGATGGCCTTCTGGTTGGCCAGGTCGAGCAGGCGGCCGGGGCAGGCCACCAGCACGTCGACGCCCTTGGCCAGGGCGTGCACTTGGGGGTTCATGCCGACGCCGCCGAAGATGCAGGCGCTGACGAATTTCAAGTCGCGGGCATAGACCTTGAAGCTGTCATGCACCTGGGCGGCCAGTTCGCGGGTGGGGGTCAGCACCAGCACGCGCGGTTGTTTCGGGCCGTGGCGCTGCTCGCGATCCGGGTGACCGTTGGGAAACAGTCGCTCGAGGATCGGCAGGGCGAAACCGCCGGTTTTACCTGTACCCGTCTGGGCCGCCACCATCAGGTCGCGACCTTGCAACACGGCGGGAATGGCCCGCTGTTGCACCGGAGTGGGTTGGGTGTAGCCGGCGGCTTCGACCGCACGGACTAAAGCCTCGGAGAGACCGAGGGAGGCAAAGGACATGTGAAATCCTGTCTAGTGAGGGCGTAGCCCTATGGGGTGTATTGCCTGGCTTGAATCGCGGCGTGGGGCGCGCAATCCCGTCCGGTACTGCTGCCTCTGCGGGCGAGCATCCGGGCGCAAGCCTGGCGGGAAGGCCGGAGTATAACAGAGCGGCGGCGCTGCGCAGCTGTTGCCTGCTTAACGGTTTTGCCGGTTCATTTGCCCAGTGTGCCAGCGCTGAGCGGCACCACGCGCGGGAGTGCGTAGCGCGCCTTCAGTGCGGCGTAGGCCGGTTCGCGCTTGAAGCGGCGCAACTCGCCGGCAAAGCGCTGGGCCAACTCGTCCAGGCCGGCGTGGCGGCGCAGGCCCAGGTAGAGCCGGTCGCGGCTGATCACCCGCGGATGGTGGGCGATCTCGCGATCCAGGCCCAGCTGGGTGAGGAGGAAGCGCCCGGCGCGACGGTCGTCGATCACCAGGTCGACGCGCTGGCGCAGCAGTTTGCCGTAGTTGGCGATATGGCTGGGCGCCGCCTCGCGGGTGAACAGGGTGGATTCGCGGAAGGTCCGGTTGGCGTACCAGTAGCCGGCGGAGACGCCGACCTTCAGGCCGCGCAGGTCGTCGATGCGGCGAAACGGATAGGGTCGTGCCTTGGCATAGAACAGCACGAACTCCACCTGTGACAGCGACTCGCTGGGAAACAGCATGCTGGCCTCACGCTCCGCGGTATGGAAGATGTCCAGTATCGCGTCGGCCCGGCCTTGCTCCAGCGTCAACAGGCAGCGTTTCCACGGCATCAGTTGCCATTCGGCCTCGATGCCCAGGCGCTGCAGGACGATTTGCGCGGCGTCGTAGTCCTGGCCGCGCAACTCGCCGTTCTCGGTATAGATATAGGGCGCCCAGGCCTCGCTGACGATGCGCAGCGGCTGGCCTCGAGCGGCAGGGCTGAGGATGGCGAGCAGTAAGGTGACGAGTATTTGGCGCTTGAATACTGGCATTGCGCCAGGGTAGCCGGATTGCCGGGGCTTGAGAAGTGACGCCCTGCGCGAATTCGACCATCGCATGAGGCGGGGCAGCCGGGCCGGAGGTCCCGACCCGGCTGCTGGGCTCCGCGGCTTTAAGTCACTAAGCGGTAGCAGGGCACATAGGCGCTGTTGCCCGGCAGCTTCATGCGATGCTGGTCGACGAACGCCTGCAGCAGGCGGTCGAGGGGCTGCATGATGTCGTGGTCGCCGGTGATCTCATAGGGGCCATGGCGTTCTATCCGGCGAATGCCCCGATCCTTCACGTTGCCCGCGACGATGCCCGAGAAGGCGCGCCGCAGGTGCGCGGCCAGCTCGTGGATCGGCTGCTTGCGGGTCAGCTTCAGGCCGGCCATGTTCTCGTGGGTGGGTTCGAAGGGATGCTGGAAGCTCTCGTCGATCTTCATCAGCCAGTTGAAGTGGAAGGCGTCGTTGTGGTCGCGGCGGAACTGCTTGACCGCCTTGATGCCCTGGGCCATTTCCCGCGCCACGCGCTCCGGGTCGTTGATGATGATGCTATAGCGCTGCTGCGCCGCCTCGCCGAGGGTGGCGCCGATGAACTCGTGCAGCTGCTGCAGGTAGGCGGCGGCGCTTTTCGGCCCGGTCATGAGCAGCGGGAAGGGTACGTTCTGGTTGTCCGGGTGCATCAGGATGCCGAGAAAGTACAGCAGCTCCTCGGCGGTCCCGGCGCCGCCGGGGAAGATGATGATGCCGTGGCCGACGCGGACGAAGGCTTCCAGGCGCTTTTCGATATCGGGCAGGATCACCAGTTCGTTGACGATGGGGTTGGGCGCTTCGGCGGCGATGATGCCCGGCTCGGTCAGGCCCAGATAGCGCCCGCCGACGTTACGTTGCTTGGCATGGGAAATGGTGGCGCCCTTCATCGGCCCCTTCATCACCCCGGGGCCGCAGCCGGTGCAGATATCCAGGCCGCGCAGGCCCAGCTCATGGCCGACTCTCTTGGTGTACTTGTACTCGTCGGTGCTGATCGAGTGGCCACCCCAGCACACCACTATCTTCGGCTCCACGCCGGGGCGCAGGGTGCGGGCGTTGCGCAGCAGGTGGAAGACGTAGTCGGTGATGCCCTGGGAGGTGCTGAAGTCGACCCGCTGGTTTTCCAGTTCGCTCTGCGTGTAGACGATATCGCGCAGGGCGCTGAACAGCATCTCGCGGGTGCTGGCGATCATCTCGCCATCGACGAAGGCGTCGGCGGGGGCATTGAACAGTTCCAGGCGAATGCCGCGATCCTGCTGCAGGATGCGGATCTCGAAGTCCGGGTAGGCCTCCAGGATGGTCTTGGCGTTGTCGCTGTGCGAGCCGGTATTCAGGATCGCCAGGGCGCACTGGCGGAACAGCGCATAGACGCTGCCGGAGCCGGTTTCACGCAGTTGCTGGACCTCGCGCTGCGACAGGGTTTCCAGGCTGCCCTTGGGGGTGACTGAGGCATTGGTGGTTTTTCGTGCGGCCATTGCGGCGCTCCATGGTTGTGTTACCGCTCGAGCCATAGACGCTCGATCGCGCGGTCAAAAATACGGCCGGGGTTGTGCGCTGGCGTGCGGCTTGCGCTTGTCCCGACTGGCCGCGCCTTGTGACCAGCGGGGATCGCGCAAGTGCCGCTACCCGCTGGGAGCGGGCGCGGCCTCGGTCATCGTGCGCGGTGCTAGCGTGGCAGCTTGAGGTTGTTCCAGATCGCCAGGCTCGGCTCCGCCAGGTTCATGCAGTAGAAGTGCAGCCCCGGGGCGCCGCCTTGCAGCAGGCGCTCGCACATCTCGCTGACCACCTGCTCGCCGTAGGCGCGGATGCTGTCGCTGTCGTCGCCGTAGGCCTCCAGCTGCTTGCGCACCCAGCGCGGGATCTCGGCGCCGCAGGCGTCGGAGAAGCGCGCCAGCTTGCTGTAGTTGGTGATCGGCATGATCCCCGGCACGATCGGCAGCTCCACGCCCAGCTTGCGCACGCGCTCGACGAAGTAGAAGTAGCTGTCGGCGTTGAAGAAGTACTGGGTGATGGCGCTGCTGGCGCCGGCCTTGGCCTTGCGCACGAAGTTGGCGATGTCGTCCTCGAAGTTGCGTGCCTGCGGGTGCATCTCCGGGTAGGCGGCGACTTCGATATGGAAGTGCTCGCCGGTTTCCTCGCGGATGAAGCCGACCAGCTCGTTGGCGTAGCGCAGCTCGCCGCTGGCCATGCCCATGCCGGACGGCAGGTCGCCGCGCAGGGCGACGATGCGCTGGATCCCGGCGTCCTTGTAGCGGGTCAGCAGCTCGCGCAATTCGGCCTTGCTGTCGCCGACACAGGACAGGTGCGGCGCCGTGCTTACGCCCACCTCGTCGTTCAGCTGCAGCACGGTATTCAGCGTGCGGTCGCGGGTGGAGCCGCCGGCCCCGTAGGTGCAGGAGAAGAAGTCCGGCTTGTAGGCGGCCAGCTGGCGCGCGGTGTTCAACAGTTTTTCATGCCCGGCTTCGGTCTTCGCGGGGAAGAACTCGAAGCTGTAACGGCGTTCTTGGCTCATTGAAGGTTCCCTTCAAACGTAGGGTGGGTTAGCGCCGCAGACCGCTCGAGCCAAGGCTCTCTACGGTTTCTGCGCGGCGCGTAACCCACCAAGCGGCAGTCGGGCCGACGGTGAAAATACCTGTCGGCAGCGATGGTGGGTTACGCCGCTGCGCGGCCCGACCCACCCTACGGGCTGCTTAGTAGCGATAGCTGTCCGGCTTGAACGGGCCTTCCTGGGTCACGCCGATGTACTCGGCCTGCTTCGGGGTCAGTTGGGTGACCACGCCGCCGAAGCCCTTGACCATCTCCAGCGCCACTTCCTCGTCGAGCTTCTTCGGCAGCACCTGCACGCCCAGGCGCGCGGCTTTCTCGCTGGCCGGCAGCTCGGCGAACTTGGCGCCGAACAGGTGGATCTGCGCCAGCACCTGGTTGGCGAAGGAACCGTCCATGATCCGGCTCGGGTGGCCGGTGGCGTTGCCCAGGTTGACCAGGCGGCCTTCGGCCAGGAGGATCAGGTAGTCGTCGTTGTGCGGATCGAAGCTGCCGGCGCCGCTGCGGTGGATCTTGTGCACCTGCGGCTTGACCTCTTCCCAGGCCCAGGTCTTGCGCATGAAGGCGGTATCAATTTCATTGTCGAAGTGACCGATGTTGCACACCACCGCGCGCTTCTTCAGCGCCTTGAGCATGTTCGCGTCGCAGACGTTGACGTTGCCGGTGGTGGTGACGATCAGGTCGATCCTGCCCAGCAGGGCGCAATCGACGCTGGCGGCGGTGCCGTCGTTGATCCCGTCCTTGAACGGCGAAACCACTTCGAAACCGTCCATGCAGGCCTGCATGGCGCAGATCGGGTCGACTTCGCTGACCTTGACGATCATGCCTTCCTGGCGCAGCGACTGCGCCGAGCCCTTGCCCACGTCGCCGTAGCCGATCACCAGCGCCTGCTTGCCGGACAGCAGGTGGTCGGTGCCGCGCTTGATCGCGTCGTTGAGGCTGTGACGGCAACCGTACTTGTTGTCGTTCTTGCTCTTGGTCACCGAGTCGTTGACGTTGATCGCCGGGACTTTCAGGGTGCCGGCCTTGAGCATGTCGAGCAGGCGGTGCACGCCGGTGGTGGTTTCTTCGGTGACGCCGTGGACTTTGTCGAGCATCGCCGGGTACTTCTTGTGCAGGATCTCGGTCAGGTCGCCGCCGTCGTCCAGCACCATGTTGGCGTCCCACGGCTGGCCGTCCTTGAGGATGGTCTGCTCGATGCACCACTCGTATTCGGCCTCGGTCTCGCCCTTCCAGGCGAACACCGGGATGCCGGCGGCGGCGATGGCGGCGGCGGCCTGGTCCTGGGTCGAGAAGATGTTGCAGCTCGACCAGCGTACTTCGGCACCCAGGGCGACCAGGGTCTCGATCAGCACGGCGGTCTGGATGGTCATGTGGATGCAGCCAAGGATCTTCGCACCCTGCAGCGGCTGCTCGCCGGCGTACTTGCGGCGCAGGCCCATCAGCGCGGGCATTTCCGATTCGGCGATGATGATTTCGCGACGGCCCCAGGCGGCCAGGGAAATGTCGGCGACCTTGAAGTCGGTGAAACCGGCAGGCGTCATGACAGCGCTCATGCGTAACTCTCCATTCGTAGTGTGCGAATGGGCGCCGTTGATGCGTATGGTTAACGCCCCATCCGAGCCTGACAAATCCCTGGGTGACAGGGTCTGCTGCAGCGCCCCTCGGACAGGTGGCGGGAGCGACCGGAGCGGAGCCGGCCGTTTGAAGCCTGCGGATTATAGCCATGCCGGCGCCTAAGCCCAAGGCTTTCCGTCGCCCTGCGCGCAGGCCGGTGGTAGCCTTGGCGCATCCCGCAGTCATGGACCCGCCATGGGCAAGCACAAGATCGAGATCCGCCGGCGCAACGTCGAGAAAATCCTCCTGGCCGCCGAACGGGTGTTCGCCGAGCGGGGCTACGGCGGCACCGCCATGGCCGACATCGCCGAACAGGCAGGGCTGCCGCGTTCCAACCTGCACTACTACTTCAGCACCAAGGACGAGCTGTACCGCGCGGTGCTGCTCGACCTGCTCGAGGTGTGGAAGCAGGACGCGTTGTGCTTCGAGATGTTCGACGACCCGCGGGTGGTGCTGAGCAGCTACATCCGCGCCAAGATGAACCACTCGCGCAGCCGCCCGCATGGCTCCAAGGTCTGGGCCAACGAGATCATCCACGGCGCGCCGCTGCTCGGCGCGACCCTCGACGACAGCCTGTACGGCTGGGCGAAGATGAAGGAGGCGAAGATCCGCCAGTGGGTGGAAGCGGGGCGCATCCTGGCGGTGGAGCCCTCGGCACTGCTCTACATGATCTGGGCCTCGACCCAGCACTACGCCGACTTCAGCCACCAGGTGGCGATCCTCAACGAGCACCAGCCGCTGTCCGATGTGCAGTTCGAGCGGGCGGTGCAGACGGTGACCAGCGTGATACTGCGCGGGATAGGCCTGGAGCCTTGAACAGGGGGCTTTCGCGGGCATGGCCCGCTCCTACGCGTCTGCGCACAAACGCTTTGTAGGAGCGGGCCATGCCCGCGATCGGCGATTCAACCGGCTTCGCGGTAGGGATTGCGCGGGTCGTGCTGCCAGTCGAGGAACGGCTTGCCGCTGTCCTGCGCCACCATCTCGATGCAATCCTGCACCGGGCAGGTGATCTGGCACAGGTTGCAGCCCACGCACTCGGCGTCGATCACCTCGTACCTGTGGCTGCCGTCGGCCTGGGGCAGGCTGGCGATGGCCTGGTGCGAGGTGTCTTCGCAGGCGATGTGGCAGCGGCCGCAGCCGATGCAGGCGTCCTGGTCGATCCTGGCGATCACCTGGTAGTTGATGTCCAGGTACTTCCAGTCGGTGGTGTTGCCCACCGCCTTGCCGGAAAAGTCCGCGAGGCGCTGGTAGCCCTGGCTGTCCATCCAGCGCGACAGGCCGTCCTGCATCTGCTCGACGATGCGAAAACCATGCAGCATGGCCGCCGTGCACACCTGCACCGCACCGCAGCCGAGGGCGACGAACTCGGCGGCGTCGCGCCAGCTGCCGATGCCGCCGATACCGCAGATCGGCAGGCCGCGGGTCTCGGGGTCGCGGGCGATCTCGGCGACCATGTTCAGGGCGATCGGTTTGACCGCCGAGCCGCAGTAGCCGCCGTGGGTGCTCTGGCTGCCGACGGTCGGGTTGGCGACCATGCGCTCGAGGTCGACGCTGGTGATCGAGTTGATGGTGTTGATCAGCGACACCGCGTCGGCGCCGCCGCGCTGGGCGGCGCGGGCGGACAGGCGCACGTCGGTGATGTTCGGCGTCAGCTTGACGATCACCGGCAGTGCGCAGTAGGTCTTGCACCAGCGGGTGACCATCTCCACGTATTCCGGCACCTGGCCGACCGCCGCGCCCATGCCGCGCTCGGGCATGCCATGCGGGCAGCCGAAGTTCAGCTCGATGCCGTCGCAGCCGGTGGCCTCCACCAGCGGCAGGATGGTTTTCCAGGATTCCTCGACGCAGGGCACCATCAAGGAGACGATCAGCGCGCGGTCCGGCCAGGCCTGCTTCACCTGGGTGATCTCGCGCAGGTTGATCTCCAGGGATCTGTCGGTGATCAGCTCGATGTTGTTGAAGCCGAGCACCTCGCGGTTGGCGCCGAAGTGCGCCGAATAGCGCGACGATACGTTGACCGCTGCCGGGTCCTCGCCGAGGGTCTTCCAGACCACCCCGCCCCAGCCCGCCTCGAACGCGCGGACCACGTTGTAGGCCTTGTCGGTCGGCGGCGCGCTGGCCAGCCAGAACGGGTTGGGTGCCTTGATCCCGGCGAATTCGATGGATAGATCGGCCATTTATGCGGCCTCCACTTTGAGCATGAGGTGGGAGTGGATGGCCTCCGCGGCCAGCTTGCCGTGCTGCACGGCCTGGACGGTGAGGTCCTGTCCCAGGGCGGTGCAGTCGCCGCCGGCATAGACGCCGGGGATGCTGGTGCGCAGGGTCGCGTCGACCCAGATGCGCTCGCCCTCGCGCTTCAGTTCCCGGGACAGCGGGTCGGCCAGGGCGCCAGCGTCGAAGGCCTGGCCGATGGCCTTGAAGATGGCGTCGGCGGCCAGCTCGAAGCTTTCCCCGGTCGCTTGCAGGCGGCCATCGACCTGCCGGGTGCGGGCGAAGCGCATGCCGCGCACCCGGCCCTGGTCGTCGAGCAGCACGGCCTCGGGCTGTGCCCAGGTCAGCAGGCGCACCTGGTTGGCCTTGGCGATGTCCTGCTCGTGGCCGGTGGCACCCATTTCCTCGAAGCCGCGGCGGTAGACCAGGTTGACGTCGCAGGCGCCGAGCTTGCTCATCTGCACCGCCATGTCGATGGCGGTGTTGCCGGCGCCGAGGACGATGCAGCGCTCGGCCAGCGGCAGCTGGGTCAGGTCGGCGGCCTGGCGCAGTTCGCGGATGTAGTCGGTGGCGGCGAGCAGCCCCGGCGCCTCCTCGTCGGCCAGGCCGAGGCGCTTGCTGGCGGCCAGGCCGATGGCGAGGAACACCGCATCGAACTGCTGGCGCAGCAGGCTCAGGCTGAGGTCGACGCCCAGGCGCTGGCCGTGGCGGATCTCGATACCGCCGATCTGCAGGAGGAACTCCACCTCGCGCTGGGCGAAGTCGTCCACCAGCTTGTAGGCGGCAATGCCGTATTCGTTCAGGCCGCCGGCTTTCTCGCGGGCCTCGAAGATCACCACCTCGTGGCCGTGCATGGCCAGACGATGGGCGCAGGACAGTCCGGCCGGCCCCGCGCCGACCACGGCGATGCGCTTGCCGCTGGCCGGGGCGCGCTGGAACGGGTGCTCGGCGAACCCGGCGTGGTCGAGGGCGTAGCGCTGCAGCAGGCCGATCAGCACCGGCGCGCATTCCTGGGCGTTGTTGCGCACGCAGGCCTGCTGGCAGAGGACCTCGGTGGGGCAGACCCGGGCGCAGCTGCCGCCGAGGATATTGGCCGAGAGGATGGTCTGCGCCGCGCCCTGGACGTTTTCCTGCTGGATATTGCGGATAAACGAGGGGATGTCGATCTCGCTGGGACAGGCGTTGACGCAGGGCGCGTCGTAGCAGTACAGGCAGCGCGCGCTTTCCAGGGCGGCCTGGCGGGCGCTGAGCGGCGGGGCCAGATCGACGAAGCGATCGGCCAGTTCGGCCGCGCCGACATGCGGTCGCGGCAAGTGGCTGAGGGTGTCTATCACGGTAATTGCCTCACGGTGTTGTGGCTCTTATTTGGGCAGTTCACAGCGGATCAGCGGCCGTCCGGCCTCTGCGGGCCGGTGCGGCGAATTGGGTGTTGCATCAGCGGTCGGGCTTTTGTGGGAGGGGCTTCAGCCGCGAAAAATGCTGAAGATCCGAGATCCTTCGCGGACAAGTCCGCTCCTACAGGTCTTTCTGTGCTCCTGGCTCAGCGCTCGACGGCGGTCGGGCGGTTGCGCTCGGCGCGCTTGCTCAGCAGGTCGAACACCGCCGGGTAGGCCGGGCGCTCGACGTAGCGGCCGGCGCCACGCTCGGCGCGCAGCTCGCCGTCGGCCCAGACCAGCTTGCCCTGGCTGATGGTGTGGCTGGGTACGCCGCGCACCGTCTTGCCCTCGAAGATGTTGAAGTCGACCTGCTGGTGGTGCGTCGCGGCCGAGATGGTCCGCGTGCCCTGCGGGTCCCAGAGCACCAGGTCGGCATCGGCGCCGACGCGCAGGGCGCCCTTGCGCGGGAACAGGTTGAAGATCTTCGCCGCGTTGGTGCTGGTCAGGGCGACGAAGTCGTTGATCGACAGCTTGCCGCTGTTCACCCCCTCGTCCCAGAGCACGGCCATGCGGTCTTCTATCCCTGCCGTGCCGTTGGGGATCTTGCTGAAGTCGTCGCGGCCGGCGGCTTTCTGTTCGGCGCAGAAGCAGCAGTGGTCGGTGGCGGTGGTGTGCAGGTTGCCCGACTGCAGGCCGCGCCACAGCGCGTCCTGGTGCTCGCGCGGGCGGAACGGCGGGCTCATCACGTAGCCGGCGGCGGTCTGCCAGTCGGGGTGGCGGTAGACGCTGTCGTCGAGCAGCAGGTGGCCGGCCAGCACCTCGCCGTACACCGGCTGGCCCTTGGCCCGGGCGTAGGCGATCTGGTCCAGCGCATCCCGGGTCGAGACGTGCACCAGGTACAGCGGCGTGCCCAGGGTCTCGGCGATGCGGATGGCGCGGCTGGCGGCCTCGCCCTCGACCTGGGCCGGGCGCGACAGCGGGTGCGCCTCCGGCCCGGTCAGGCCCTGGGCCAGCAATTTGCGCTGCAGGTGATAGACCAGCTCGCCGTTCTCCGCGTGCACGGTGGGCACCGCGCCCAGCTGCAGACAGCGCTCGAAGCTGGCCACCAGGGTGTCGTCGGCGGCCATGATGGCGTTCTTGTAGGCCATGAAGTGCTTGAAGCTGTTGACCCCGTGCTGGGTGACCAGCTCGCCCATCTCGCGGCTGACTTCGTCGCTCCACCAGGTGATGGCGACGTGGAAGCCGTAGTCGGCGGCGGACTTCTCCGCCCAGCCGCGCCAGGTATGGAAGGCGTCGAGCAGCGACTGCTGCGGGTTGGGGATGACGAAATCGATGATCGAGGTGGTACCGCCGGCCAGGCCCGCGGCGGTGCCGCTGAAGAAGTCCTCGCTGGCCACGGTACCCATGAACGGCAGCTGCATGTGGGTGTGCGGATCGATGCCGCCCGGCATCAGGTACTGGCCGCTGCCGTCGAGCAGCTGGCAGCCGGCCGGGGCGTCGAGCTTGTCGCCGATGGCGCGGATCAGGCCGCCCACGCAGAGCAGGTCGGCGCGGTAGCTTTCCTCATGGGTGACCAGGGTGGCGCCGCGAATCAACAGGGACATGGCGAATCCTCACAGGCTGGCCGGTGCTTGCCGGCTCTTGGCGTTATGGGATCGGGCGGGACGTTAAATCCTGTCAGATCTGTCAGGATTGAAATCTAGTAGCTGTTAATCGAATGGGCAAGAATATTTTTTCAAGCGATTATTTGTTTATAAATTGCTGAAAAATAACGATAAAAATTCAAAATCAGCAAAATGGTGCAGTGCTTCACCATTTTGACGCACTTGACAGGATCGAAATATGGTCAAGATTTCCCATGGAAAATCAGCCGCTTGAGCCGGGTCCGTGAGCGGCGTGGCGTGCTGCGAAAAAGTTTGCCTGCACCAGTTTGAATCCTGACTATGCGGACAGGCTTGCGTGCGTTCGCTCCCGCGCCTCGCTGGCAATCCTGGCGGGGGAGCGGGTGATGGATAAAAGCTGTTCAGGATCAATGGCTTAGTTCGATCTTGCGAACTAAGCCAGGCCCTTGTCGGGGGTTCCGGCACGCTTATTGAGTGCCGCTGCCAGCGACTTGGCCGTGCAAGAGCTCCGGCCATCGACTTAGCCCGATGCGCTAACAATCAGAAAAACACTGGAGAGGCCCATGCAACAGAGCAGATCGCAAGTGACCGAGCGCGATGGCTTGTACGAGCTGAGCGCCGGCAGCGACGTACTCGACAGCCCGCGCTACAACCACGACATCGCCCCGACCAAGGTGCACGAGCGTACCTGGAACAAGTGGCACATCACCGCGCTGTGGGTCGGCATGGCGATCTGCGTGCCGACCTACACCCTGGGCGGCGTGCTCACCGCCTACTTCGGCCTGTCGGTGGGCGAGGCGCTGCTGGCGATCCTGCTGGCCAACGTGGTGGTGCTGATCCCGCTGACCCTGAACGCCTTCGCCGGCACCAAGTACGGCATCCCCTTTCCGGTGCTGCTGCGCTCGTCGTTCGGGGTGATCGGCTCCAACGTGCCCTGCCTGATCCGCGCGGTGGTCGCCTGCGGCTGGTTCGGCATCCAGACCATGTTCGGCGGCCTGGCCATCCACCTGCTGCTCGGCTCGATCTTCGAGCCCTGGAAGGCCCTCGGCGGCAGCGGCGAGGTGATCGGCTTCATGATCTTCTGGACCCTCAACCTGTGGGTGGTGCTGCGCGGCGCCGAGTCGATCAAGTGGCTGGAAACCCTCTCGGCGCCGCTGCTGGTGCTGGTCGGCGCCGGCCTGCTGGTGTGGGCGCTGCCCAACGTGTCGATGACCGAATTGCTGGCGCAGCCGGCCAAGCGTCCCGAGGGCGCCAGTGTCACCGGCTACTTCCTCGCCGGGCTGACCGCCATGGTCGGTTTCTGGGCCACCCTATCGCTGAACATCCCGGACTTCAGCCGCTATGCCAGGAGCCAGAAGGACCAGATCATCGGCCAGGTGCTCGGCCTGCCGCTGACCATGTTCCTGTTCGCGGCGCTGGGCGTGGTGATGACCGCTGCCTCCGCCTCGCTGGTCGGTGAAACCGTGGCCGACCCGGTCAGCCTGATCGGCCATATCCAGAGCCCGGGCTGGGTGGCCCTGGCCATGGCGCTGATCATAGTCGCCACGCTGTCGACCAACACCGCGGCGAACATCGTCTCGCCGACCAACGACTTCCAGAACCTCGCGCCCAAGCTGATCGACCGGACCAAGGCGGTGCTGCTCACCGGCCTGATCGGCCTGGCGCTGATGGGCCATGAGCTGCTGAAGAAGCTCGGCTGGCTGGTCTCCGAACTGAGCCTGGAGAGCGTCTACTCCAACTGGCTGCTCGGCTATTCCAGCCTGCTCGGGCCGATCGCCGGGATCATGCTGGTCGACTACTTCCTGATCAAGAAACAGCGGCTCGACCTCGCCGGCCTGTACCGCGACGACGTCTACCCGGCGTGGAACTGGATCGGCTTCATCGCCTTCGCCGTGCCGGTGGCGCTGACCCTGCTGTCGCTCGGCAGCAGCGCCTTTAGCTGGTTCTACGACTACGGCTGGTTCACCGGCTCGATCCTCGGTGGCCTGCTCTATTACGGCCTGTGCAGCCTGCGCGGCGCGCAGCCGGTGGTGGCCGATAGCGCGGCGTGAAACAAGAGACATCGCGGGCAAGCGGAATGCCGCCCAGCCGCTCCTGCAGGTGCGCGCTGCCTGCGTAGGAGCGGGCTTGCCCGCGAAGCGAACCAGCAGGCACGTCCAGTTCCTACAGGTACGCGCTGCCCATGTAGGAGCGGGCTTGCCCGCGAAGCGATCCAGCCGACGCGTCCCGCGTCACAGACAACCAGAGAGGCCGAGGAGACGACCATGAACACTGCCACCGAGGTTCTGCAATCCAGCCACCCGCACGTCAACGGCGAGCGCCTGTGGCAGTCGCTGATGGAACTGGCGCGGCTCGGCGCCACGGCCAAGGGCGGGGTCTGCCGCCTGGCCCTGAGCGATCTCGACCGCCAGGCCCGCGACCTGTTCGTGCGCTGGTGCGAGGAGGCCGGCTGCACGGTGACGGTCGACGGCGTCGGCAATATCTTCGCCCGCCGCCCCGGGCGCAACGCCGCCCTGGCGCCGGTGATGACCGGCAGCCATATCGACACCCAGCCCACCGGCGGCAAGTTCGACGGCTGCTTCGGCGTGCTGGCCGGCCTGGAGGTGCTGCGCACCCTCAACGACCTGGGGGTGGAGACCGAGGCGCCGCTGGAGGTGGTGGTCTGGACCAACGAGGAGGGCTCGCGTTTCGCCCCGTGCATGATGGGCTCCGGGGTGTTCGCCGAGAAATTCACCCTCACCGAGACCCTGGCCAAGCGCGATGCCGAGGGCATCACGGTGGGCGAGGCGCTGAATGCCATCGGCTATGCCGGCCCGCGGGCGGTGACCGGCCACCCGGTGGGCGCCTATTTCGAGGCGCATATCGAACAGGGGCCGATCCTCGAGGAGCAGGGCAGGACCATCGGCGTGGTGCTCGGGGCGCTCGGGCAGAAGTGGTTCGACTTGAGCCTCAAGGGCGTCGAGGCGCATGCCGGGCCGACCCCGATGCACCTGCGCAAGGACGCCCTGGTCGGCGCCGCGGCGGTGGTCGCGGCGGTCAACCGGGTGGCCCTGGAACACCAGCCGCACGCCTGCGGCACGGTCGGTTGCCTGCAGGCCTATCCCGGCTCGCGCAACGTGATTCCCGGCGAGGTGCGCATGACCCTGGACTTCCGCCATCTGCAGCCAGAGCGCCTGGACTCGATGATCGCCGAGGTGCGCGGGGTGATCGAGGCGACCTGCGCCGAGCACGGCCTGTCCTTCGAGCTGACCCCCACCGCGGATTTCCCGCCGCTGTACTTCGCCCCGGGCTGCGTCGCGGCGGTGCGCGGCGCGGCCCAGGGCCTGGGGCTGTCGCACATGGACATCGTCAGCGGCGCCGGGCACGACGCGATCTTCCTCGCCGAGCTGGGCCCGGCCGGGATGATCTTCGTGCCCTGCGAGGGCGGCATCAGCCACAACGAGATCGAGAACGCAGCGCCGGCCGACCTGGCCGCCGGTTGCGCAGTGCTGCTGCGCGCCATGCTGGCGGCCGCGGTCGCCGTGGCCGAGGGCAAGCGGGCGGCCTAATCGCCGGCCCGTTGAGCGTCGCGGCGTGAGCCATAAGCGCTCACGCCGGCTCCTGGCTGCACTGTCTTGGTGCTCTTTCCTGCAGGCTGGTGGCGGGACAGCCCCTGTCGGGTGGGTCAGGTAATGGCCGCGTTCTTGCTTGCTTTTCCGGGTATTCGGCGCGGTATTTGCCCGCCACACAGCCTGCCCTGGAGTTCGTCATGTCTGCCGTCCCGTTGTTCGATCGTCTGCTGTGCGCCTTTGGATTGCGCACCCTGAACCAGCAGTTCCTGTTTTCCTATGCGTTGATGTTCGGGCTGGCGGCGACCGCCTCGGTGGCGCTGTACCTGAGCATGTCGGTGTCGCCGGAGACCATCAACGTCGCCGGCGCGCAGCGCATGCTCAGCCAGAAGATGACCAAGGAGGCCCTGCTGCTGCGCGACCAGGTGATCCCCCGGGCGACCCTGGAGGCGACCATGGCGCAGTTCGACCAGGCGCACCGGGATCTGCTGGGCGGCAACCCGGCGCGCAATATCAGCGCGATCGAGGCGGCGGACGTGCAAGCGCAGATGGCCCAGGTCGGCCTGCTCTGGCAGGGCTTCCGCGCGCAGTTGCAGCGCCTGGCGGGTGGCGATGCCGGGGTCGGCCTGGCGGCGCTGGAGCAGCAGTCGAGCGAGTTGCTGCGCGAGATGAACAAGGCGGTCGGGCTGATGACGGCGAATGCCGAGCGGGGCCAGCGTACGCAGATGTGGCTGGCCTTCGGCTGCGTGCTGGGGATCTTGTTGCTGGTGGTGCTCGGCCGGCAGTTCGGCCTGCGCCCGCTGATGCGCAACCTGCAAACGGTGGAAGTCGCGCTGGGGCGCGTGGGCGGTGGCGACTTCACCCAGGGCCTGGCGATCCAGCAGCCGGACAACGAGATCGGGCGCATCTTCAGCGGCTACAACCGCATGCAGGAGCAAGTGCGCAGCCTGCTGGTCGAGGTCAAGCAAACCGGCGGGCGCACCGGGCGGCATGTCGAGGAGGTGGTGACGGCGGCGCAGGCGGCCGGCGGCGGGGTGCGCCGGCAGCACGAAGACCTCGACCAGGTGGCGACCGCGATGAATGAAATGAGCGCCACCGTCGCCGAAGTGGCGCGGCACGCCGCGCATGCCGCGGAGGCCGCGCGCGGCGCCGAGGACTGCGCGCAGACCGGGCAGGCGGCGGTGCGCCGCAGTGCCGAGCTGATCACCGCCTTGTCCAGCCAGTTGCAGGGCAGCGGCGATCAGCTCAAGCGCCTCGAGGCGGAGACCACCGGGGTCGGCAAGGTGCTGGACGTGATCACCGGGATCGCCGAGCAGACCAACCTGCTGGCGCTGAACGCCGCCATCGAGGCGGCCCGGGCCGGCGAGGCGGGACGCGGCTTCGCCGTGGTGGCCGATGAGGTGCGTACCCTGGCCAGCCGTACCCAGCAGTCCACCGGGGAAATCCAGGCGATCATCCAGCGTTTGCAGGGCGGCGCCCAGGAGGCGGTGGCGGCGATGCTGCTGAGCGGCACCCTGGCGCGCGATAACCTGGCGCATATGCAGGAGGCCACCGAGGTGCTGGAAAGCATCGTCGGTGCGGTGGACAACATCAACGCGATGAACGCGCAGATCGCCACCGCCGCCGAGCAACAGAGCCAGGTCGCCCACGACATCGACCAGCGCGTGACGCACATCTCCAGCCTGGCCGAGCAGACCCATGGCGATGCCGAGACGGTGATGCAGGCGAGCGCGCAGATCCAGGGGGCGGTGCAGCAACTGAACCAGCACCTCGAGCGTTTCCGCACCTGAGTCCGACCGCCGGACACGCGCCGGGCTTGGCCCGGGACGGCTGGCTGAGGATACTGTCGGGCTTTTGCGGCGCTACCTGGAATTCGATGAAACTCAAGACCCTTGCCCTCGTCGGGCTCGCCAGCCTGATCCTGACCGCCTGTGGCGGTGTCGACCCCAATTCGCCCCTGGGCAAGCGCCAGGCGCTCTTCAAGCAGATGCTCAAGACCAGCGAAGACCTCGGCGGCATGCTGCGCGGGCGGATCGCCTTCGATGCGCCGCGCTTCGTCACCGGCGCGGCCGAGCTGGATCAGCTGTCGCGCCAGCCCTGGCAGCACTTCCCGCAGGTCAAGGAAGATGGCGGCAGCCGCGCCAAGGATGAGGTCTGGCAGCGCCAGGCGCGTTTCCAGGAGCTGGCCCGCGCGCTGGAAAGCTCCACCGCCGCGCTGGTCGCGGTGACCAGCGTGGCGCCGCTGAACAGCGCCGACCTGGCGCCGGCCGTGCAGCGCGTCGAGGACAGCTGCAAGGCCTGCCATGAAGCGTTCCGCGCGTTTTGAGCGGCGCCTTCGCTTAGCCTAGAAGCCCTCGATCTGCGCCAGGCGCAGGCGCTCGCGCAAGGCCTGCACCTGCGGGTGCTGGAAAAATGCCTGCAATTGCGCCGCCCGGCGCGGGCCGATGCCCGGTTCGCCCTGCCAGTCCTCTGCGCTGCGCCGGGCCAGGTCGTCCCAGCTGCCGGCGAGTGGCGCGTCGCCGGTGGGCGGCAGGCCGAGCGCGCGCAGCCAGTCGGCGAACGGCCGCTGGCGGGCCACGGCGAAGCTCCGCGCCAGGCTCGCCGCGCTGCGCGGGCCGAGGCCGGGGGTGGCGCGCAACTGCGCCTCGCTCAGGTCCAGCCAGTCGAGCAGGCTGTCGAGGCGCTCGGCCTGCAGCAGTTTCTCCCAGGTGCCGGGGCCGACGCCGGGCAAGGCCAGGCCCTGGCTGCCGCCGAGCCAGGCCAGGCGTGCGCGGAACTGACTGGCGCAGGCCGGGGTCGCCCGCCAGCAGCTCAGGGCGTGGTAGTCGCCGGCCCGCGGGGCCTGCACCGCGGGGCGCTGGCTGCTGCGCCAGACCAGGCTGTCCAGTTGCGCAATGGTCAGCCCGGCGAGGCGAATCGAGACCTGGTCGCCGGGGCGGATGTCCAGCGCCTGCCAGCGGCGCAGCGAGCCGAGGCTGACATGCTCGATGTCGCGGTCGTCCAGCCGGACCGGCTGCAAACGCAGCACCGGGGTAATGCGGCCGCTGCGACCAATCCTGAAATCCACCTCCTGCACCACCGCCAGCGCCTGGCGCAGCGGGTATTTCCAGGCCGCCGCCCAGTGCGGCGGTTCGGCCTGCCAGCGCGCCGCCGGCGGTCGGCGGCCCTGGCGCAGCACCACGCCGTCGCTGGCGAAGGGCAGGGCGCTGCGGTACCAGTGATCGCGCCAGTGCCTGGCCGCGGCGAAGTCGCCGATTCGTTGGCTGAAACGCAGGCTGTCGACAAAGCCCAGGTCGTAGAGTCGCTCCAGGCGCTCGCGCATGTCGGCCGGGCCGTCCGGCCAGTCCCAGACGAACAGACCGATGCCGGCGGCCTGCCGCGCGTCGAGGGTCTGCCGCGCCAGCAGTCCGGCGACCGTGCTGCGTGCGCCCACCCCGCCGGAGTCGGCCTGGACGTGGGCGTCCAGGCGCCAATACAACTCGCCTTGCAGGATCAGGTCCGGCGCGCCGGGCAGCTGCGTGGGAATCGCCGGCAGGCGCCGCGCCGTGGCCGTCCAGTCCTGGCCGCGGCGGCCGTCGCCGCGGCTGATCGCCCGCTGCAGGCGGCCGCCGCGGTAGACCAGGGTCAGCGCCACACCATCGACCTTGGGCTGTACCCACAGCTCGTCGCGCGTGGCCATCCAGGCCTGCACCGCGGCGGCGTCGGCCAACTTGCCCAGCCCGGTGTGCGCCACCGGATGGGCCAGCTGCCCGGCACTGCCGGCCAGCGGGTCGGCCGGCACCGTCGCGCCGTCGGCAAAGCAGCTGCGCCACTGCTCAAGCTGGGCGCGCGCCTGGTCGTAGAGTTCGTCGGCCACCAGCGACACGCCCTGGCGGTGATAGGCATCGTCCCAGGCGGCGAGCTGCGCGGTGAGCGCGGAGATTTCGCGGGCGGCCCGCTGTGCCGGCCAGTCGGGGCAGGAGGCGGCCCAGGCGTCGAGGGTGAAAGGGAGGAGCAGTAGCGCAATCCAGCGGTTCATTGGGAGCATCCTTGCTCGGGGAATGACCCTGGCAGCCTAGCCCAATTCGTCGCCGCAGGATTTGCGCCCAATAAAAAGCCCCGCACGAAGCGGGGCTTTGGCTCCTGCGCCTGGGGTTTACAGGCCGGCGGCGGCGCGCAGTTCGGCGGCCTTGTCGGTCTTTTCCCAGGTGAAGGCGGTGAAGCTATCGTCGCCGTAGCTCATCTCGAACGGGGTGCGGCCGAAGTGGCCGTAGGCCGCGGTCGGCTGGTACATCGGGTGCAGCAGGTCGAGCATCTTGGTGATCGCGTACGGACGCAGGTCGAAGTGCTCGCGGACCAGGGCGAT
The DNA here is from genome assembly GCF_900100495.1 of Pseudomonas benzenivorans. GTDB lineage: Bacteria > Pseudomonadota > Gammaproteobacteria > Pseudomonadales > Pseudomonadaceae > Aquipseudomonas > Aquipseudomonas benzenivorans. The sequence goes on along the minus strand of NZ_FNCT01000009.1, from coordinate 77,396 downwards.
GATCTTGTCGTCGCCGATCTTGCCGGTGCCGAAGGTGTTGATCGAGATCGAAGTCGGCTGGGCCACGCCGATGGCGTAGGACACCTGGATCTCGCAGCGCTCGGCGAGGCCGGCGGCCACCAGGTTCTTGGCCACGTAGCGGCCGGCGTAGGCGGCGCTGCGGTCGACCTTGGACGGGTCCTTGCCGGAGAAGGCGCCGCCGCCATGACGGGCCATGCCGCCGTAGGAGTCGACGATGATCTTGCGTCCGGTCAGGCCGCAGTCGCCGACCGGGCCGCCGATGATGAACTGGCCGGTCGGGTTGATGTGGAACTGGGTGTCCTTGTGCAGCAATTCGGCCGGCAGCACGTGCTTGACGATCAGCTCCATCACGCCTTCGCGCAGGTCGTTGTAGGAGACCTCCGGGTTGTGCTGGGTGGACAGCACCACGGCGTCGATGCCGACCACCCGGCCGCCTTCGTAGCGGCAGGTGACCTGGCTCTTCGCGTCCGGGCGCAGCCACGGCAGCAGGCCGGACTTGCGCGCCTCGGCCTGGCGCTCGACCAGGCGGTGGGAGAAGCAGATCGGCGCCGGCATCAGCACGTCGGTCTCGTTGCTGGCATAGCCGAACATCAGGCCCTGGTCGCCGGCGCCCTGGTCTTCCGGCTTGGAGCGGTCGACGCCCTGGTTGATGTCGGGGGACTGCTTGCCGATGATGTTGATGATGCCGCAGGTGGCGCCATCGAAACCGACCTCGGAGCTGTTGTAGCCGATGTCGATGATGACCTTGCGCACCAGCTCCTCGAGGTCGACCCAGGCGGAGGTGGTGACTTCGCCGGCGATGATCGCCACGCCGGTCTTGACCAGGGTTTCGCAGGCCACGCGGGCGTGCTTGTCCTGGGCGATGATGGCGTCGAGGACGGCATCGGAGATCTGGTCGGCGATCTTGTCCGGATGGCCTTCGGAGACGGACTCGGAGGTAAACAGGGAGTATTCGCTCATCTATCGGTTTTCCTATTCATTACCGGTGGGTGAGTGCGCTTCGCGAATCCGGCTTGGCGAAGTGCCGCACCTGAATCTGAAAGCCGTTTTTCAAGCCGATGTAGAGGCTCTCGCCGGGCGTGAGCCCCGCGGCATTGGCCCAACGGGCCAGGTCGTCCTGTTCGAAGCCCAACCAGAGATCGCCGCAGGCCTCCCTGGCCCAACTCTGGTTGTGGCTGCACAACTCGGTGATCAGCAGGCTGCCGCCGGGGGAGACCCGCTGCGCCAGTTGCTTGAGCGCGTCGGCCGGGGTGGCGAAATGGTGCAGGACCATGTTCAGCACCACGCAGTCGGCGGGCTCCTGCGGATCATTCAAGGCATCGGCGAGTTTCAGTTCGACGTTTGCCAATCCTTCTTTTTCGCAGCGCCGACGCGCCAGTTCGAGCATCGCCGGACTGTTGTCCAGCGCAGTCACCCGGCAGAAGCGCCGCGCCAGTTCGGGCAGGAAGCCACCGTCGCCGGGGCCGACCTCCAGGGCCGTGGCCTGCGCCGCGAAGCCCAGGGCGTCGAGCAGCGCCAGCAGGCTGTCGCGGTACTGCGGCAGGCCGGCGATCAGGTCCTGCTGGGCCTGGAAGCTCGCCGCCGTGCGCGCGAAGAACTCCCGGCTGGCCGCGGCCCGCTGGCTGTGCACCTCGGCGATCCGCGCCTGGACCTGCGCCGGCAACTGCAGCGCGTCGACCGCCTCGAGCAGCGCGCCATGCAGGCTGCCGCCGCGCCGCTCGGCGTGCGCCAGGGCGCGGCGGTAGAAGATCGCATTGCCTTCGCGGCGGGTGGCCACCAGTCCGGCCTGGGCCAGCACCTTCAAATGGTGACTCATACCCGATTGGCCGATGGCGAAGATCTGCGCCAGTTCCAGTACGCCGAACGAGTCGTTGGCCAGGGCGCGCAGCACGTTCAGGCGCAGCGGGTCGCCGCCGGCCTTGCACAGGGCGGCCAGTTCGTCGGCAGGCTCGAAACACAGCTGGGGGGCGCGCATATTCATCAGGCGCGCAGTCTAGTCGGTCATTTTTCATACAGCAATACCAATATCAAAAAGTTTTGATATGGCTCGCTTGCCGCTGGTCCGTCCAGAAAACCGCGACCCTACGACCATCTGTCATTGCCCCGCAGCGCCCGCCTGGGCGAAAATGGCCGCCTTTTTCGACCCGCTGCTGGCAAAGCAGCCCCCGCAGGAGATTCAGTGATGCCCAGCCGTCGTGAGCGTGCCAATGCCATTCGTGCCCTCAGCATGGATGCGGTGCAGAAAGCCAACAGCGGCCACCCCGGTGCCCCGATGGGCATGGCGGACATCGCCGAAGTGCTGTGGCGCGACTACCTCAAGCACAACCCGGGCAACCCGCAGTTCGCCGACCGCGACCGCTTCGTGATGTCCAACGGCCACGGCTCGATGCTGGTCTACTCGCTGCTGCACCTGACCGGCTACGACCTCGGGATCGAAGACCTCAAGCAGTTCCGCCAGTTGCACAGCCGCACCCCGGGCCATCCGGAATACGGCTACACCCCGGGCGTGGAGACCACCACCGGCCCGCTCGGCCAGGGCCTGGCCAACGCCGTCGGTTTCGCCCTGGCGGAGAAGGTGCTGGCTGCGCAGTTCAACCGCGACGGCCACAGCATCGTCGACCACTACACCTACGTGTTCCTCGGCGACGGCTGCATGATGGAAGGCATCAGCCATGAGGTCAGCTCGCTGGCCGGCACCCTCGGCCTGGGCAAGTTGATCGCCTTCTACGACGACAACGGCATCTCCATCGACGGCGAGGTCGAGGGCTGGTTCACCGACGACACGCCCAAGCGCTTCGAGGCCTACGGCTGGCAGGTGATCCGCAACGTCGACGGCCACGACGCCGACGAGATCAAGACCGCCATCGACACCGCGCGCAAGAGCGAGCAGCCGACCCTGATCTGCTGCAAGACCACCATCGGCTTCGGTTCGCCGAACAAGCAGGGCAAGGAAGACTGCCACGGTGCGCCGCTGGGCGCCGACGAGATCGCCCTGACCCGCGCCGCCCTCGGCTGGAACCATGGCCCGTTCGAGATCCCTGCGGAGATCTACGCCGAGTGGGACGCCAAGGCCGCTGGGGCCGCTGCCGAAGCTGCCTGGAACGAGAAGTTCGCTGCCTACGCCGCCGCCTACCCCACGCTTGCCAGCGAGTTCGAGCGGCGCATCAAGGGCGAGCTGCCGAGCGACTTCGCCGAGAAGGCCGCTGCCTATATCGCCGAGGTCGCCGAGAAGGGCGAGACCATCGCCAGCCGCAAGGCCAGCCAGAACGCGCTGAACGCCTTCGGCCCGCTGCTGCCGGAATTCCTCGGTGGCTCGGCGGACCTGGCCGGCTCCAACCTGACCCTGTGGAAAGGCTGCAGGGGCGTGTCGGCCGAGGATGCCAGCGGTAACTACATGTTCTACGGCGTGCGCGAGTTCGGCATGAGCGCGATCATGAACGGCATCGCCCTGCATGGCGGCTTCGTGCCCTACGGCGCGACCTTCCTGGTGTTCATGGAATACGCCTGCAACGCCGTGCGCATGGCGGCGCTGATGAACAAGCGCGTGCTGTTCGTCTACACCCACGACTCCATCGGCCTCGGCGAAGACGGCCCGACCCACCAGCCGATCGAGCAGCTGGCCAGCCTGCGCTGCACGCCGAACCTGAACACCTGGCGGCCGTGCGATGCGGTGGAATCGGCGGTGGCCTGGAAGTGCGCGATCGAGCGCAACGACGGTCCCAGCGCGCTGATCTTCAGCCGGCAGAACCTGCCGCACCAGGCGCGCTCGCCGGCGCAGATCGCCAACATCGCCCGTGGCGGCTATGTGCTCAAGGACTGCGCCGGCGAGCCGGAGCTGATCCTCATCGCCACCGGTTCGGAAGTCGGCCTGGCCATGCAGGCCTGCGCCAAGCTCAGCGAACAGGGCCGCCGGGTGCGCGTGGTGTCGATGCCCTCGACCAGCCTGTTCGACCAGCAGGACGCCGGCTACAAGCAGGCCGTGTTGCCGATCGAGGTGGGCGCGCGGATCGCCATCGAGGCCGCGCATGCCGACTTCTGGTACAAGTACGTCGGTCTGGAGGGGCGCACCATCGGCATGACCAGCTTCGGCGAATCCGCCCCGGCGCCGGCGCTGTTCGAGCACTTCGGCTTCACCGTCGACAACGTGCTGGAAACCGCCGCCGAGCTGTTGGACGCCTGACAGCCCTAGGTAGGAGCGAGCTTGCTCGCGATGCTTAAACATTGATCGCGAGCAAGCTCGCTCCTACAGGTTGATCGCACTCGTGCCGAACATGCCCAGCACCAAACGTCCCTACAGAGTCGCCCTCAACGGCTATGGCCGCATCGGCCGCTGCGTGCTGCGCGCCTTGCACGAGCGCGGTGCGGGCGCGGGCCTGGAAATCGTCGCGCTGAACGACCTGGCCGACCAGGCCAGCCTGGAATACCTGACCCGCTTCGACTCCACCCATGGCCGCTTCCCCGGCGAGGTGCGGGTCGACGGCGATTGCCTGCATATCAATGGCGACTGCGTGAAGGTGCTGCGCCAGTCGACGCCGGAGGCCATCGACTGGGCGGCGCTGGACATCGACCTGTTGCTGGAGTGCTCGGGCGCCTACCACAGCCGCGCCGACGGCGAGCGCTTCCTCGCGGCCGGTGCACCGCGGGTGCTGTTCTCCCAGCCGATGGCCAGCGAGGCGGATGTCGACGCCACCATCGTCTACGGGGTCAACCAGGACTGCCTGGGCGGTGCGGAGCGGCTGGTGTCCAATGCCTCCTGCACCACCAACTGCGGCGTGCCGCTGTTGAAACTTCTCAACGAGGCGGTGGGTCTGGAGTATGTCTCCATCACCACCATCCACTCCGCGATGAACGATCAGCCGGTAATCGACGCCTACCACCACGAAGATTTGCGCCGCACGCGCTCGGCCTTCCAGTCGGTGATTCCGGTCTCGACCGGACTCGCGCGGGGTATCGAGCGGCTGCTGCCGGAACTATCCGGGCGCATCCAGGCCAAAGCCATCCGGGTGCCGACGGTGAACGTCTCCTGCCTGGACATCACCCTGCAGACCGCCCGCGACACCAGTGCGGAGGAGATCAACCGGGTGCTGCGCCAGGCCGCCGAGAGCGGCCCGCTCAAGGGGCTGCTCGCCTACACCGAGCTGCCGCATGCCAGTTGCGATTTCAACCACGACCCGCATTCGGCGATCGTCGATGGCAGCCAGACCCGGGTGTCCGGGCCGCGCCTGGTCAACCTGCTGACCTGGTTCGACAACGAGTGGGGTTTCGCCAACCGCATGCTCGACGTGGCCGAACACTTCCTCGCTGTCGCCACTGCTTCCATTCAACCAGCCCCCGTGAAGGACTGATGCCATGACCGTTTTGAAGATGACCGACCTCGACCTCCAGGGTAAGCGCGTGCTGATCCGCGAAGACCTCAACGTGCCGGTGAAGGACGGTGCGGTGAAGAGCGACGCGCGCATCCTCGCCGCCCTGCCGACCATCAAGCTGGCCCTGGAGAAGGGCGCGGCGGTGATGCTCTGCTCGCACCTGGGCCGTCCGACCGAGGGCGAGTTCTCCGAAGAGAACAGCCTCAAGCCGGTCGCCGCCTACCTCTCCAAGGCCCTCGGCCGTGAAGTGCCGCTGGTCGCCGACTACCTGAACGGCGTCGAGCTCGCGGCCGGCGAGCTGGTGCTGTTCGAGAACGTGCGCTTCAACAAGGGCGAGAAGAAGAACGCCGACGAACTGGCGCAGCAGTACGCCGCGCTGTGCGACGTGTTCGTCATGGATGCCTTCGGCACCGCCCACCGCGCCGAGGGTTCGACCCACGGCGTGGCCAAGTTCGCCAAGGTCGCCTGTGCCGGCCCGCTGCTGGCCGCCGAGCTGGACGCCCTGGGCAAGGCCCTGGGCAACCCGGCCAAGCCGATGGCGGCGATCGTCGCCGGCTCCAAGGTCTCGACCAAGCTCGACGTGCTCAACAGCCTGAGCCAGATCTGCGACCAGCTGATCGTCGGCGGCGGCATCGCCAACACCTTCCTCGCCGCCGCCGGCTTTCCGGTCGGCAAGTCGCTGTACGAGGCCGACCTGGTCGATACCGCCAAGGCCATCGCCGCCAAGGTCAGCGTGCCGCTGCCGGTGGACGTGGTGGTGGCCAAGGAATTCGCCGAATCCGCCACGGCGACCGTCAAGCGGGTGCAGGACGTGGCCGCGGACGACATGATCCTCGACATCGGCCCTTTGAGCGCGGCGCACTTCGCCGAGCTGCTCAAGTCGTCGAAGACCATCCTGTGGAACGGCCCGGTTGGCGTGTTCGAGTTCGAGCAGTTCGGCAACGGCACCCAGGTGCTCGCCGAGGCCATCGCCGAGAGCCCGGCGTTCTCCATCGCCGGCGGTGGCGACACCCTGGCGGCGATCGACAAGTACGGCGTCGGTGACAGGATTTCCTATATTTCTACCGGCGGCGGCGCCTTCCTCGAGTTCGTCGAGGGCAAGCTGCTGCCGGCCGTCGCGGTGCTGGAGCAGCGCGCCAGTAACTAAGGCAGGAACCGGCCGCTTGCGGCGCTTTCTATAGTGATGACAAGACTTGGGTAGGAGCGGGCCATGCCCGCGAAACGGGCCACGCAAAAAGCTTCGCGGGCATGGCCCGCTCCTACGGGGTAGGGCAACGAGTCCTGCCCCTGCACATTGGAACAGTACCCGCTCAACCGCGGATGCCCACGATTAACGAGCCCCACCGGGAGAAAGAACACCATGGCACTTATCAGCATGCGCCAGATGCTCGACCACGCCGCCGAATTCGGCTACGGCGTGCCGGCTTTCAACGTCAACAACCTCGAGCAGATGCGCGCCATCATGGAAGCGGCCGACAAGACCGATTCCCCGGTGATCGTCCAGGCCTCCGCCGGTGCGCGCAAATACGCCGGCGCGCCCTTCCTGCGCCACCTGATCCTGGCCGCCATCGAAGAATTCCCGCACATCCCGGTGTGCATGCACCAGGACCACGGCACCAGCCCGGACGTCTGCCAGCGCTCGATCCAGCTGGGCTTCAGCTCAGTGATGATGGACGGCTCGCTGATGGAAGACGGCAAGACCCCGGCTGACTACGACTACAACGTCCGCGTGACCCAGCAGACAGTCGCCTTCGCCCACGCCTGTGGCGTGTCGGTGGAAGGTGAGCTGGGTTGCCTGGGCAGCCTGGAAACCGGCATGGCCGGCGAAGAAGACGGCGTCGGCGCCGAAGGCGTGCTCGACCATAGCCAGATGCTGACCGACCCGGAAGAAGCCGCCGACTTTGTCAAGCGCACCCAGGTCGATGCCCTGGCCATCGCCATCGGCACCAGTCACGGCGCCTACAAGTTCACCAAGCCGCCGACCGGCGATATCCTCGCCATCGACCGGATCAAGGAAATCCACAAGCGCATCCCCGACACCCACCTGGTGATGCACGGCTCGTCCAGCGTGCCGCAGGAGTGGCTGGCGATCATCAACCAGTACGGCGGCGACATCAAGGAAACCTACGGCGTGCCGGTCGAGGAAATCGTCGAGGGGATCAAGCACGGCGTGCGCAAGGTCAACATCGACACCGACCTGCGCCTGGCCTCCACCGGTGCCATGCGCCGCCTGATGGCCACCAACCCGAGCGAGTTCGACCCGCGCAAGTTCTTCGGCGCCACCGTCACGGCCATGCGCGACATCTGCATCGCCCGCTACGAAGCCTTCGGCACCGCCGGCAACGCCGCGAAGATCAAGCCGATCTCCCTGGAAGCCATGTACCTGCGCTACGCCAAGGGCGAGCTGGCCGCCAAGGTCAACTGATCCGGTAGCCATACAGACCGAGAAGCCCGCAGCGATGCGGGCTTTTTGCGTTATTGGGTGATGCTCAGCGGCCGGTGCTCGATGCTCAGCTTGTCGAACTGCGCGGCGCCGGCTTCGGTCTCGTAGCCTATGTTGTCCTGGGTGTAGACCCCGGCCTTGAAATACAGCGGTTTCACCGCCCAGGTCGAATCGATCCGGGTATTCCAGTTGATGCCGTTGAGGTTGACCGACAGCGTGCCGTTGGGGGTCAGGTGGATGACGTAGGTGAAGCGCTGGTTCAGCGCTATGCCGCTGGTGATGGTGATGACCTGGATCGGGTCGTCGGGCTTGAGGCGCACCTTGGCGACGATATTGCCGCTGGCCGCATACGCCTTGTACTGGTACTCCAGCTTGAGCAGCGGCGCGCTGCTCTGGTGGGCATGGATCTGGCCGATGACGATCTTGCCGGTGGACGGCACCTGGCTGACGCTCAGCGCGGCGCGCAGGAAGTTGTCGGCGCTGGGGTAGGTCCAGTTGCGCAGGCCGCCGTCGGCGTAGGTTTCGCGCAGTTCGCTGCGCGGGTAGCTGGCGCTCTCGGTGGTGGTGCCGTTGACCGGGGCCCAGAAGAAGATCAGCCCGTCATGGGCCTGGAAGTAGTGGTCCTGGTAACCGCCGACCAGCAGCGGGGTTTCGATGGTGGTGGCGGGGACGCCGACGGGAATGCTGAGGTTCCAGGTGGCAAGGTCGATCATGACTGTTTCTCCTGCAAGAGAAAGTGGCTTCAGTCGGGGGCACATCTCATCCAGGAGTCAGTAACGGTTTACTTGGCATTCCGGCCGGTGGCGCGCGAACTAGAAGGGTATTGGCGGAGGGCAATGTCGCCTGCCGCGCCTCTATAGCGGCAGGGTGGGCGGAGGGATGAGGGCCGCTCGTCGATATATTGGCGTCAAAATGTGATCGAGTCGTCGGCTGTGGCCCGCTCGTCTGGCTGGGCGACGTGGCGCGCGGGTTTCCGTGGGGGAGGCGCGTTACCCGGGGCAGGTGCGCGGGCAGGCGGGAGGGAAGGCGCCGCCAGGCCCGTGGACCTGGCGGCGTGGTTCAGCTGAAACGTCTCGCGGGCCTATTTGACCCAGTGTTTACCCCAGTGGGTGATGTCGTAGGCCGCGCCCTTCTGCGTGCTGAAGGCGCGGGCCTCCGGACTTGGCGCGGCGGCGATCTCCTCGTCGATGATGGCGGTCGAGAGCGATAGCCAGCTGGTGGCGAACGCCGCGGCATCGGAGTTGATTTCCAGCGCCAGGGCGTCGATGTTGCTGATATCGTCGCAAGCCTGGTGGTAGCAGGGATCGAAGGCGATGCCCGCCTCGCCGCCGTACTTCGCGGCCTGCTCTTCGCTCTTCAGGACTTCGGCGCCGGTGAACAGGCCGCCGAAGGCGATGCCGTCGAGGAAGAACTGCGCATAGTCGGAGCGGAAGCTGATCTCGTCGCCCTCGGCGGGCAACCCGCGCAGTTGGTAGTAGGTCTCGAACAGCTTCTCCACCGCCGCCGAGCCGGGCGGGCCTTGCAGGCCGAAGTCCGAGCCGTCGCCGTCATAGATGAAGTAGGCGAAGTTCGGCGAGGCGATCATGTCGAAGTTCAGGTAGACCTTGATCTTCTGCCTCTCCTCCGCCGCCAGGTTCTCCACGTAGTAGGTCGAGCCGACCAGGCCGGACTCTTCAGCTCCCCACCAGGCGAAGCGCACCTTGTTGCGCGGATGGGCCTTGCCCATCTGCAGGGCCATCTCGAGGATCGCCGCGCTGCCGGAGCCGTTGTCCTGCACCCCGGGGCCCTCGAACACCGAGTCCAGGTGGGCGCCGACCATCACCACGTTGTCCGGGTTGCCGCGTCGGGTTTCCGCGATGATGTTGAAGGTTTCGGTCTTCTCGCGCACCACGTCGACCACCAGGCGCATCTGCAGGCCTTCGGTGCCGGCCCAGGCCACGCCGTTGTCGTAGGTGGCGAACAGCGCCGGGATGCCGCCTTCGTAGCCGTCGCCGAGGGTGGCGTTGATCAGCCCCTTGCGGTCTTCGGTGTTGCCCTGGTTGAAGATGATCACGCCGATGGCGCCGGCGGCCGCGGCGTTCTCCGCCTTGTCCTCGAAACTGCAGGTGCCGCGCTGGAGCAGGGCGATGGAGCCGGCCGGAAAGCCGGCGAAGTCTTCGGCTTCGCAGCCGCTGCTCGAGGCGTTGTCCGCGCCGAGTTGCAGGTCCACCGACGCGACGTTGCCACTGATGTCGCCGGGTTCGGTCTGCGACAGGTAGGTGAAGTCCTCCTCCCATAGGTAGTCGGTCGGTACGGGCGCCAGTGCCGCCAGTTCGCCCGGTCCCTGGGGGTAGAACGCGGTGAACGGAAATGGCTGCAGGGTAACCAGGTAACCGGCCTGCTCCAGCGTCTGCCTGACGTAATCCACCGACGCCTGGTAGCCCGGCAGCCCGGCCGCGCGGGTGCCGTCGTTGGCCGTGGCGATGTCTTGCAGCATCTGCAGGTGATACAGGGTGTTGCTGGCGTGCATGCAGCGCGGCAGGCCCAGCGGGCTGTTGTTCAGCAGCACCGAGTTGCAGGCGGAAGGGTCCGGGCTGTCCGGGCTCCAGAACTCATTGAACTGATCGTCTGGGACGGGTGGGGCGGCGTACAGGCTGCTGGACAGGGCGAGAGCCAGCGCGCAGCTGACCGCGCGCAGCGGGGTGGGGGTCTTAGACATGATTCCTCCAATCCTTAGGGAGAGAGCACTTGCCGTTCGGCTCGTGGCCTATGGCTACTGGTCCTTGACTGCATCGACCGGGACGCGAGGCTGAAGCCTAGTCCGGGCTGGAGGGTTTTGGTGCGTCGGTGGCGGCTCTGTGAATTGCTCCGCTCTTTTTGCCAACGCCCGAGCGGGCGAGGCGACGAACGGCGGACTGCGCGGCGCATCGCTCGCTGCCGGCGCTGCCGACGCAGCGCTAGGGTCCGCTGCCGGGACTGCGGCATACTCCGCAGCCCGAGTCCCGAACCCAGCGCTCAGCCACGACCATGACCCCTCTGAAATACCTGCAGGGCTACCCCGCCCAGTTGCAAGACCAGGTGCGCCAACTGATCGCCCAGGAACGCCTGGGCGACTACCTGGCCCAGCGCTATGGCGGCCGGCATGCCGTGCAGAACGACAAGGCGCTGTACGCCTACACCGTGGCGCTCAAGCAGCAACACCTGAAGAACGCGCCGGCGATCGACAAGGTGCTGTTCGACAACCGCCTCGACCTGACCCACCGCGCCCTCGGCCTGCACACCGCGATTTCCCGGGTGCAGGGCGGCCGGCTCAAGGCGAAGAAGGAAATCCGCGTCGCTGCGCTGTTCAAGGACGCCGCGCCGGAATTCCTGCAGATGATCGTGGTGCACGAGTTGGCGCACCTGAAGGAGGCCGAGCACAACAAGGCCTTCTACAAGCTCTGCGAGTACATGCTGCCCGGCTACCAGCAGCTGGAGTTCGACCTGCGCGTCTATCTGACCTGGCGCGAGCTGCAGGGGCGCGGCGTGGCCTAGGCGCTCACGCCGCGCGCCGAGTCAGCCGCGCAGCAGCACGTCGAGCTGATCGACCACTTCCGCCCAGTCGGCGTCTTCGAGGATTTCTTCGCGCAGAAAGCTGGCCTGGGCCGGGCTCCAGAAGGGCGCGTCGGCGAGCTGGCAGCTTTGCGGCAGCGGCGCGTGCAGGCCGATGAAACGCTCGATACTGGCCTGGTCGGCCGCCAGGCCGAGCTGCTTGAACAGCGCCGAAAGGTCGTGAACGGGGCTTTCCATCAGGTGCTCCTCCGCTGCTGGGTTGAGGGGGAGGCCGCGCGGGCGGGCGCGCAGCCAGCCTCTTCAGCCTAGCCCAGATCGCTGACCCCCCGGCGGCAGGGCGTCGCCCGGCGCGCGCTCAGATGACCCGCAGCACCTCGAACAGCTGGATATTGCCGCCGATGCGGACCTCGACCGCGTCGCCCGCGCCGCAGCCGAGCATGCGCTGGCCCAGCGGCGCGCGCGGGCTGATCACCCGGATCTCCTGCTCGTCCAGGCGCACCTTCAGGCCGGCACCGTCCGGGCCGAGGAACAAGCAGTGCTCGTTGCCCTGGGCATCGACCAGCCATACCAGTGCGCCGAGCTGGATGCCCTGCTGCGCATCGAACGGGCGCGGCCTGAGATTCTCCCAGGCGGCTACCGCCTGGCGGATTTCCTCGACCCGCCGCGCCTGGCCCGCGGCGAGGTAGGACGCCTCCAGGCCGAGGGTGTCGTACTTGTTCTCGGCGATGTTCTCTTCGTGGGTCGCCGCCTCGTAGGCGCTCAGTGCCGCGCGCTGGGCCAGGGCCAGGTCGGCCTGCAGGCGGTCGAGGATCAATTGCTGCAACAGGATCTTGTTCAACGGCGACTCGCAGGTTGGCTGGCGGCAGCAGGAGGGCGGATTATCGGCGATCGGCGCCGCGCGGGAAAACCCCGCGGCGTGCACCAAAGTCTAGTGTGCCGGGACCGCCGAGCGCGGCATGCTGCACGGCGGGTCAACCAACACGAAGGGGCGGGAATGGATCTGTTGCGGTCGCTGGGGTTGTTCTTCCTGTTTCTGCTGGTGCCGCTGGGCGCCTTGCTGGCCAGCTACCCGGGGCCGATAGCCGAGTGGCTGAGCGGCTTGTTTGCCGTGGAAATCAGCCGCGGCAACCTCGGCGCCGGCTTCCTGCTGCTGGCGGCGATCTGCCTGCGGGTCGACCTAGGCATCCGCCGCCGCGCCCAGGCCGGCAAGGCCGGCAGCGCCTGAGCCGCTGCCGGCAGCGCGAGTTGCCGCGCAGCGCGCGGTGCATGGCCGCGGCCGCCGTTGGCTACACTGCTGCTCACCTGAGGGGGAGCGGAGCATGGACGAACTACAGTCGGACTACGCGGTGTATCGGCAGGTGGTCAGCCAGTTGCTGCATGACCAGGAGCAGCTGCCCAGCCTGCCGATGCTGACCCTGGAGATTCGCCGGGCGCTGGCCACGTCCGAGGTGAGCATGAGCCACTTGCTGGCGCTGATCGGCAAGGACCCGGCGCTCAGTGCGCTGCTGATGAAATACGCCTCCAGCCCGTTGCAGCGTACCCGCGTGGCGCCCAAGACCCTGCAGGACGTGCTGCGCGTGCTGGGGCTGCAGCAGGTCGATCGGGTGGTGATGGTGCACAGCATCAAGAGCCTGTTCACCCTGCAGAGCGCCGCGCACAAGCAGCTGTTCGTCGCCGCCTGGCAGCGGCTGACGCTCAAGGCCAGCCTGTGCGGCTTTCTCGCGCGCCGGCTGGGGCAGATCCCGGCTGAGCATGCAGTGCTGGCCAGCCTGCTCAGTGACGTGGGCATGCTGGCGCTGCTCTCGGCGTTCAAGGATGCCAGCCTGGTGCCGACCCAGGCGCACTATCACCGCCTGTGCCGGGCCTATGGCCAGTCGCTGGGAGTGATGCTGCTGAAGAAATGGGCGGTGGACGAGGAGTATGTGGGCATCGTTCGCGCGGCGGGCGACTGGTGCGCGCCGGGGCCGCGCCAGTTCGAGTTGATCGACCTGGTCAACCTGGCGCAGTACCACGCGCTGAAGGACGCCGACGCGGCCGCCGAGCTGCCGCCGCTCGCCGAGCTGACGGCATACGCCAAGCTGAGCGCGCCGCACGACGAAGTGGCGGCGGATGGTTGCCTCGGCCTGGTCAGCCAGCACTGGGAGGAGATCCATGCGCTCGCCGCGCTGCTGCGTTAGCCGCTGCTGACGCTGCGCTCCTTGAGCAGGTGCGCGACCAGGGTACGCAGCGGGCCGAGTTGCCGGCAGATCAGCGCCAGTTGCGTCTGTACCAGGCGTTGCCGATCGTCGAGATCCTCGGGCAGTTGCTCCAGCTCGCTCGCCAGTTGTTCCTCGGCATCGCTGTGGATGGCCACCGGACGATCCTCGGCCAGGCTGCGGGCGATGCCGTCCAGGCTCTCCGCCAGGCGTCCGGCGTTGCCCAGCAGACGGCTCTGCGCCGCGGTCGGCAGGCTTTCGCCGCGGTGCGCGCCGAGGCCGGAGAGGTAGCTCAGCAGGGTGTGCGAGAGCACCAGGAAGCGGAAACCGATGTCCGCTTCCTTGCGGAAATGCCCGGGCTCCATGAGCATGTTGCCGAGGGTGGTGGACAGTGCGGCCTCGGCGTTGTGCGCGTTGCGCCGGGCCAGGCGGTAAGCCAGGTCGTCGCGCTTGCCGCTGGCGTACTGCTGGATGATCTGGCGCAGGTAGGTGCTGCTGCAGCTGAGGGTGCTGGCCAGCATGCGGTTGAGCCGGCGACCCTGCCAGTCCGGCAGGATCAGGAACACCGCGAGGCCGGCGATCAGGCTGCCGAGCAGGGTGTCGACCAGGCGCGGGACGATCAGCCCGTAGCCGTCGCCGACCTGGTTGAAGCAGAACAGCACCAGCAGGGTGATCGCCGCGGTGGCCAGGGTGTAGCGGCTGCTGCGGGTGGCGAAGAAGGCCACCCCGGCGGCGACGGCGAAGAAGGCCTGCACCAGCGGGTCGGGGAACAGGTCGAACAGCGCCCAGCCGGCCAGCAGGCCGAGCACCGTGCCGGCGATCCGTTGCACCAGCTTGAGGCGGGTGGCGCCGTAGTTCGGCTGGCAGACGAACACCGTGGTCAGCAGGATCCAGTAGCCCTGGGCCGGGTGAATCCAGTGCAGCACGCCGTAGCCGGCGGCCAGGGCGATGGCCAGGCGCAGGGCGTGACGGAACAGCAGCGAGGTCGGCGTCAGCTGTTGACGCAGGCGTTCCCAGACCTCCTTCAGCGAGTGCGGCTCGCGGTCCAGCAGGCTGCTGTCCTGCTCCTCGGCCAGGGCGTCGGGGTTGCTCGCATTGCCGAGCAGCTGGTCGAGGCTGGCGAGGTTGCCGGCCAGGGCGCCGAGAGAGCGCAGCAGATCGCGCCAGGCCGGGTTGCCCTGTCCGCGCAGGTGCTGCAGCGAGGCGTACAGATCGTCCAGCGCCTGGGTGCACAGCTCGCGGTATTCGAAGGCCTGGCGCAGCTCGATGGCCTGGGCCAGGCGTTGGCAGGCCTCGCCGTGCAGGCGCAGCAGGCGCTGGCAGCGGAACAGCACGTCGCTGTGGAAGAACGCCGTGGCCAGTTCGTTGTAGGGGTAGTGCGAGGAGCTGGCGCGCTCGTGGAGGTCCTGGGCGAGGAAATACAGCTTGAGGTAGCGCCTGACCTTCGCGCCCGGCCGCTCGTTGCCGACGCGGTGCAGGATGACTTCCTTGGCGGCGTTCAGCGCCGCCACCACCCGGCCGTTCTGCCGGGCCAGGGCCAGCCGTCGCTGCTCCACGTCGAGTTGGCGCAGCGGCTCGAACAGCGCGGCCTTGAGCTTGAGGTAGCGGCCCAGCTCGCGGAACAGCCGAGCCAGGCTGTGCTGCACCGGCTGGTTGGCGAACAGCGCACTCCAGATCACCGACAGCACCCCGTACCAGGCGGCGCCGGCCACCAGCAGCAGGGGTTCCAGCCAGAGGCCGGCGCTGCCGCCGCGCTGCTCCACGCCGATCATGCTGTAGATCGCCAGGATCAGGGTCGCCGAGCCCAGGGTGGCATAGCGCTCGCCGAGGGCGCCGAGCATGGTCAGGGCGAAACTCGACAGCGCCAGGGCGCCGACGAACAGCCAGGGATAGGGGAAGAGCAACTCGACCGTATAGGCCGCCGCGCTGAAGCAGCCGAGGGTCACCAGCAAGGCGGTGAGGCGGCCCTGCCAGCTGTCGTCGGTCTCGGCCAGGGCGCTGGCGATCACCCCGAGGAACAGCGGGATCAGCGCCTGCATCCAGCCCTGCGACCAGCACAGCGCCAGGCTGCCGCCGAGGGCGATGAACACCCGCAGGCTGTAGCTGAACTTGTCCAGCGCCCACAGGCGGCGCAGGGAGTGGCTGAGGTGGCTGGCTGGCATGCGGCGGAACGATCCTTGCGGTGGCGGTTGGCAAGCAGACTAACGGAGTATGCGCACGGCGGGCACTCCCCGGCCGGTAGCTTTTGCCATGCAAGGAACGCGCAAGCCACCCGGGGTCGATTGAAAAAACAATCTACTATCCTTGTAGGCAGGCAGCCGCGCTTTGCCGATCCTGTGCCACCCGCGCCGGCTGTCATGGAGAGTCCGTGAAGGTTTCACCGATCCGCCGTGTGCTCCTCGCGCTGGCCTTGCTGCTCTTGCCGGCGGGCCTGCCGGCGGCTCCGGCCACGGTGGTGGAGTTGCGCGTCGACGGCGCGATCGGCCCGGCCAGTGCCGACTACGTGGTGCGCGGCCTGGCCAAGGCGGTGGACGAGGGCGCGCAACTGGTGGTGCTGAGCATCGACACCCCCGGCGGCCTGGATACCTCGATGCGCGACATCATCAAGGCGATTCTCGCCAGCCCGATCCCGGTGGCCAGCTATGTCGCGCCGAGCGGCGCGCGGGCGGCCAGCGCCGGCACCTATATCCTCTATGCCAGCCATATCGCGGCGATGGCGCCGGGCACCAACCTCGGCGCGGCGACGCCGGTGGCGATCGGCGGCATGCCCGGTTCGCCGCCGGCCCCGGACAAACCCAAGGACGCCGAGAACGGCGAGCCGGACGCCAAGCAGAAGCCGGCCGAAGACGAGGGCGAGAAAGCCAGTGCCCCGGGCGACGCCATGAGCAAGAAGCAGATCAACGACGCCGCCGCCTATATCCGCAGTCTGGCGCGGATGCGCGGGCGCAATGCCGAATGGGCCGAGCAGGCGGTGCGCGAGGCGGTCAGCCTGGCCGCCGAGGAGGCGCTCGAACTCAAGGTGATCGATTACCTGGCCAGCGACCTGGCGGACCTGCTCAAGCAGCTGCACGGCAAGGCCTTCACCGCCGCCGGCGTCGAGGTCCGCCTGGACACCGAGGGCGCGCTGCTGATCAGCCACGCGCCGGACTGGCGGACCAAGCTGCTGGCGGTGATCACCAATCCCAGCGTGGCGCTGCTGCTGATGATGATGGGCGTCTACGGCCTGTTCTTCGAATTCTCCAATCCGGGCACCGGCCTCGGCGGCGTGCTCGGCGGCATCTGCCTGATCCTCGCGCTGTACGCCCTGCAGCTGCTGCCGGTGAACTATGCGGGGATGGCGCTGATCCTGCTCGGCATCGCCTTCATCGCCGCCGAGGCGTTCATGCCGAGTTTCGGCGTGCTCGGCATCGGCGGCGTGGTGGCCTTCAGCTTCGGCGCGCTGATCCTGATCGACACCGAGGTGCCGGGCTTCGGCATTCCGCTGCCGCTGATCGTGACCCTGGCGCTCACCAGCGGCCTGCTGATCTTCGCCATTCTCAGCATGGCCCTGCGTGCCAGGCGGCGCGCCCTGGTCGGCGGCGATAGCGATCTGGTCGGCAGCCTGGTGCGGGTCAGCGCGGTGCAGCCGAGCAACCCGCTGAGCGGTTGGGTGCTGCTGCAAGGGGAAAACTGGCAGGTGCTCAGCCAGGCGCCGTTGCAACCCGGCCAACAGGTGCGGGTGCTGGCGCGCAAGGGCTTGCTACTGGACGTTGCCGCCGTCGAAGAGGCGCCGCCGCAAGGAGACTGACCATGGGTTTCGAACTGAGTTTTGCCACGCTGGCGTTGCTGCTGATCGCGCTGCTGATGTCGGCCTTTCGCATCCTGCGCGAGTACGAGCGCGGCGTGGTGTTCCAGCTCGGGCGCTTCTGGCGGGTCAAGGGGCCGGGCCTGATCATCATCATTCCGGGCATCCAGCAGATGGTCCGCGTCGACCTGCGGACCATCGTCCTCGACGTGCCGACCCAGGACGTGATCTCCCGCGACAACGTCTCGGTCAAGGTCAACGCGGTGGTGTACTTCCGCGTGCTCGACCCGCAGAAGGCGATCATCCAGGTCGAGGATTACCACGGCGCCACCAGCCAGCTGGCGCAGACCACCCTGCGCGCGGTGCTCGGCAAGCACGAACTGGACGAGATGCTCGCCGAGCGCGAACGCCTCAACGCCGATATCCAGCAGGTGCTCGATGCGCAGACCGACGCCTGGGGCATCAAGGTGGCGAATGTCGAGATCAAGCACGTCGACCTCGACGAATCGATGATCCGCGCCATCGCCAAGCAGGCCGAGGCCGAGCGCGAGCGGCGGGCCAAGGTGATCCATGCCGAAGGCGAGCTGCAGGCCTCGGAGAAACTCATGCAGGCCGCCGAGATGCTCGGCCGCCAGCCAGGCGCCATGCAACTGCGCTACATGCAGACGCTGAGCAATATCGCCAGCGACAAGAGTTCGACCATCGTCTTCCCGCTGCCGATCGAGCTGCTGCAGGGCATGGCGGAAATCAAGGGTAAAAGTTAGCCGGCCAGAGCCCGTGCGCAGCCCGCGCGGCGCGACCCGGACGGCTTGCGGAGGCGTCGATGAACACCCGCTGCGACAGCATCCTGGCGACCATCGGGCGCACCCCGGTGATCCGCATCAACCGCCTGGCGCCGCCCGGCGTCGAGCTGTATGTCAAGGCCGAAGCCTTCAACCCCATGGGCTCGGTGAAGGATCGCATGGCCCTGAGCGTGATCGAGGCGGCCGAACGCAGTGGCGCCCTGCAGCCGGGGCAGACGGTGATCGAGGCCACCAGCGGCAACACCGGCATCGGCCTGGCGATGGTCTGCGCGGCCAAGGGCTACCCGCTGGTGGTGACCATGGCCGAGAACTTCAGCATCGAACGGCGCAAGATCCTGCGTTTCCTCGGCGCCCGGGTGGTGCTCACCCCGGCGGCGCTCAAGGGCAGCGGCATGGTCGGCAAGGCCGAGGAGCTGGCGGCGACGCATGGCTGGTTCCTGGTGCGCCAGTTCGAGAACGAGGCCAACGCCGACGCCCACAGCCGCACCACCGCCCTGGAAATACTCACGGCCTTCGCCGATGCGCCGCTCGACTACTTCGTCACCGGCTACGGCACCGGCGGCACGCTCAAGGGCACCGCGCGGGTGCTGCGCGAGCGCAGCCCGGCGACCCGCATCGTGGTCTGCGAGCCGGACAACTCGCCGCTGCTGGGCAGCGGCATCGCCCAGGTGCGCGACGCCGAGGGCCGGCCGCTGGACAGCCACCCGGCGTTCCGCCCGCACCTGATGCAGGGCTGGACCCCGGACTTCATCCCCAAGCTCACCGAGGATGCGCGCAGCCTCGGGCTGATCGACCGGATCGTGCCGATCGACGGCCACCAGGCGCTGCACTTCGCCCGTCAGTTGGCACGCCAGGAGGGGATCTTCTGCGGCCCGTCGAGCGGCGCCACCTTCGCCGGCGCCATGGCCGTGGCCGCCGCCGCCGCGGGCAGCCGCATCCTCTGCATGCTGCCGGACACTGGCGAGCGCTACCTGTCCACGCCGCTGTTCGAGGACATCGCCGTGGACATGACCGAGGAGGAGCAGGAGCTGGCCGGCTCGACCCCCAACTATCGCTTCGACGTCGCCAGCGCGGCAGCCGGCGCCGGGCAGCCGGCACCCGTCGAGGTGCCGGCCGACGCCGAGGCCGCGGCGCTGCTGGCGCAGATCCTTGGCGACCGTCAGCAGCCGCTGGTGATGTTCGCCCTGGCCTGGTGCGAGTTCTGCTGGTCGGCGCGCAAGCTGTTCAACGCCCTCGGCCTGGCCTACCGCTCGATCGACCTGGACTCGGTCGAGTACCAGCAGGACGACCTCGGCGGCCGCCTGCGCGCGGCGCTGCGGCAGCGCACCGGGCTGCGCACCATCCCGCAGATCTTCATCGGCGGCGAGCTGATCGGCGGCTGCAGCGAGCTGTTCGGCGCCTATGCCGACGGCCGCCTCGAGACGCTGCTGCGCGCCCAGGGGGTGGTCTGGCCCGACGGGCCGCGGCTCGATCCGGCCAGCCTGGCGCCGGCCTGGCTGCATCCGCGCGGCTAGCCGGCCGTGCGCCGCCGTTGCGCGACGGCTAACCGCAATTCGCCACGGATTCAGGGACTTTCCCTGAGCAGCGCCGGCTATTCAGGGGGATAACCGCCAGCGCTCTTCTAGACTTCAAGAGAGTGCAGCGCTGCCGGCGGCCGGAGAAGGAGAGGACTATGCGTATCGGCGTACCCAAAGAGATCAAGATCCATGAATACCGCGTCGGCCTGACCCCGCAGTCGGTGGCCGAACTGACCGCCCTCGGCCATGAGGTGTGGATCGAGAGCCACGCCGGCGCCGCCATCGGCTTCGCCGACGCCGACTACCTGGCGGCCGGCGCGCAGGTCGCCAAGGACGCGGCCCAGGTGTTCGAGGAGGCGCAACTGATCGTCAAGGTCAAGGAACCGCTGGCCGTCGAGCGCGCGCGCCTGCGCCCGCACCACACCCTGTTCACCTACCTGCACCTGGCGCCGGACCGCCCGCAGACCGATGAGCTGATGGCCAGCGGCGCCACCTGCATCGCCTATGAAACCGTCACCGACGCTCACGGCCGCCTGCCGCTGCTGGCGCCGATGTCCGAGGTGGCCGGGCGCATGTCGATCCAGGCCGGGGCCAACTGCCTGGAAAAAGCCAAGGGCGGCCGCGGCGTGCTGCTCGGCGGCGTGCCGGGCGTGGCGCCGGGCAAGGTGGTGATCCTCGGCGGCGGGGTGGTCGGCAGCCATGCCCTGGCCATGGCGGTGGGCCTGGGCGCCGAGGTCACCGTGCTGGACAAGAGCGTCGATGCCCTGCGCCGGCTGGATGCGCAGTACGGCAACCGCATCGTCACCCTCTATTCGACCCGCGCCACGCTGCGCGAGCAGGTGCTGGCCGCCGATCTGGTGATCGGCGGCGTGCTGATTCCCGGCGCCGCCGCACCCAAGCTGATCAGCGCCGAGATGGTCAAGCGCATGCAGCCCGGCGCGGTGCTGGTGGACGTGGCGATCGACCAGGGCGGCTGTGCCGAGACCTCGAAAGCCACCACCCACGCCGACCCGACCTACGTGGTCGATGAGGTGGTGCACTACTGCGTGGCCAACATGCCCGGCGCGGTGGCGCGCACCTCGACCCTGGCACTGAACAACGCGACCCTGCCATTCGTCATCGCCCTCGCCGGCAAGGGCACCCGCCGCGCCCTGGAAGAAGACCCGCACCTGTGCAACGGCCTCAACGTGGCCAAGGGCGTGATCACCTGCGGCAGCGTGGCCGAGGCCCATGGCCTGCCCTACCAGTCGGCGACCAGCGTACTGGAGCATCTGTAGCGCGGACCCTGCGCCTGATCGACCGGGTAGGAGCGGGCCATGCCCGCGATCAGGCTGATTCGCCCCCGATAGTTCTTGCCTCCAGGTCCAATAGATAGGAGGCGCTTGGTCGGCATGCCGTTTGCGCCTAAAATCGCCGGCCTGATCCTCTCCAGCGAATTGCGCATGCCTGATTTTTCCCAACGCTTCCTGTTCGACGACAGCGACATCCGTGGCGAACTGGTCGTTCTGCACGAGAGCTACCAGCACGTGCTGGCCAAACACGCCTACCCGCAGCCGGTCGCGCAATTGCTCGGCGAACTGCTGGCCGCCGCGGCCTTGCTGGTCGACACGCTGAAGTTCGACGGCTTGCTGGTGTTGCAGGCGCGTTCCGCCGGCGCGGTGCCGCTGCTGATGGTCGAGTGCTCCAGCGACGGCGACCTGCGCGCCATCGCCCGTTACCACGCGGAACAGATCGGCGCCGCTGCCGGGTTGCCCGAGCTGATGCCCGAAGGCGTGCTGGCGATGACCATCGACCCGCAGAACGGTCAGCGCTACCAGGGCATCGTCAGCCTCGACGGGGCCACCCTGGCCGACTGCCTGTCCAGCTACTTCGCCAGTTCCGAGCAACTGCCGACGCGTTTCTGGCTGTGCGCCGACGGCCAGCGCGCCCGCGGCCTGCTGCTGCAACAATTGCCGGCCGATCGTCTGAAAGATCCAGAGGCCCGTGAGGCCAGCTGGCAGCATGTGGCGACCCTGGCGGGCACCCTGAAGACCGAGGAACTGCTCGGCCTGGACAACCCAACCCTGCTGCACCGCCTCTACCACGAGGAGCCGCTGCGCCTGTTCGAGCCGCGCGCGTTGCAGTTCCGCTGCAGCTGTTCGCGTGAACGTTCGGCCAATGCGCTGGTCAGTCTAGGTCAGGCCGATGCCGAGCTGCTGCTGCGCGAGCATGCCGGTAGCGTGGTGATCGACTGTCAGTTCTGCAATCAGCGCTACGCCTTCGATGCCGCCGACGTCGCCCAATTGTTCGCCGGTGGCGGCAGCGAAGCGCCCTCGGATACCCGCCACTGAGCGATAGCGTGCGTCTATCGATCAGCTTGGCGGATCGGAGGCTGCCAAGGGATGTGCTTTTCTGGCATACTCCTGCGACTTTTTTATCGCTGTAGTGGTACCTGCGTTCCACTACACAACGTTCGGAAGACTCGGCCGCCGGCCGACGAGGACCCCACATGACGCAAGCCAACACCGCCGTGTACACCGACATCAGCGCCGCACAACTGGTCGAAGAGGCCATTCGTCGCGGTGAAGGCGAACTGGCCGCCACCGGTTCGCTGGTCGTGCGCACTGGCCATCGCACTGGTCGCTCGCCGGCTGACCGTTACATCGTGCGGGAGCCGAGCACCGAGGCGCAGATCGCCTGGGGCCCGATCAACCGTCCGTTCCCGGCCGACAAGTTCGATGCGCTCTGGGATCGCGTCGAAGCGTTCAACCGTGACCAGGACTTCTTCGTCTCCCATGTGCATGTCGGTTCCGCCGAGGAGCACTACCTGCCGGTGAAGATGACCACTGCCACCGCCTGGCAGAACCTCTTCGGCCGCCAGCTGTTCATCAATCCGGAGCACTACAACCCGGCCGGCAAGGACGAGTGGAAGGTGCTCAACGTCGCCAATTTCGAGTGCGTGCCAGAGCGTGACGGCACCAACTCCGACGGCTGCGTGATCCTCAACTTCGCCGCCAAGAAAGTGCTGATCGCCGGTA
This sequence comes from Pseudomonas benzenivorans, assembly GCF_900100495.1. Lineage (GTDB taxonomy): Bacteria > Pseudomonadota > Gammaproteobacteria > Pseudomonadales > Pseudomonadaceae > Aquipseudomonas > Aquipseudomonas benzenivorans. The sequence goes on along the minus strand of NZ_FNCT01000009.1, from coordinate 54,719 downwards.
TGCGTTACGCCGGTGAAATGAAGAAGGCGATGTTCGCGGTGCAGAACTTCCTGCTGCCGGAAAAAGACGTGCTGCCGATGCACTGCGCCGCCAACATCGGCGAAGAGGGCGACGTGACCCTGTTCTTCGGCCTGTCCGGCACCGGCAAGACCACCCTCTCGGCCGACGAAAGCCGCTACCTGATCGGCGACGACGAGCACGGCTGGGGCGAAGGCGTGGTGTTCAACATCGAGGGTGGTTGCTACGCCAAGTGCATCGACCTGTCCGAGAAGAACGAGCCGGTGATCTGGAAAGCCATCCAGTTCGGCGCCGTGCTGGAGAACGTCATCCTCGACGAAAACCGCGTGCCGGATTACAGCGACGACAGCCTGACCCAGAACAGCCGCGCCGCCTACCCGCTGGAGTTCGTCGAGAAGCGTTCCGAGAAGAACCTCGGCGGCGAGCCGAACGCGGTGATCTTCCTCACCTGCGACCTGACCGGGGTCCTGCCGCCGGTATCGATCCTCAACGAAGAGCAGGCGGCCTACCACTTCCTCTCCGGCTACACCGCGCTGGTCGGTTCCACCGAGATGGGCTCGGGCAGCGGCATCAAGTCGACCTTCTCCACCTGCTTCGGCGCACCGTTCTTCCCGCGCCCGGCCGGCGAGTACGCCGAGCTGCTGATCAAGCGCATCCGTGGTTTCGGCTCCAAGGTCTACCTGGTCAACACCGGCTGGACCGGCGGTGGCTACGGCGTTGGCAAGCGTTTCAACATTCCGACCACCCGGGGCGTGATCGCGGCGATCCAGAGCGGCGCGCTGATCGGTGCCGAGACCGAGCAACTGCCGATCATCAACCTCAGCGTGCCGAAGTCGGTACCGGGCGTCGAAACCAACCTGCTCAACCCGCGCAACACCTGGGCCGACCAGAACGCCTACGACGAGGCCGCCAAGGGCCTGGCCAAGCTGTTCATCGACAACTTCCAGAAGTTCGACGTCTCCGACGCCATCAAGAACGCCGGCCCGCAGCTCTAAGCTGCCGCGCGTCGTCCGACAAAGCCGCCTACGGGCGGCTTTGTCGTTTCGGGACGCCGCCATCGCGGGGCGAAAGCCGCCGAGGCGTTTCCGGCGAAGCGCGGCGACCCGCGACCCGCGACCAGGCTGGCGGTGCGGCAGACTGCGCGGGAGGTCGGTTTGCGGCTGCGCTCAGCGCTGGTCGATCAGTTGCCGAGCAACTGCTCGGCCAGCGCCGGTTCGTCGATAAAGCGATTGCGCGTGCCTTGCAGGGCCTCGATCTTGTCGTTACGCGCCTTTTCCTCGGCGTCCGGCGGGTCCAGGCGGTGCCAGGCCTGGTACATCTGCAACTGGCCGATGATCGGCAGGTCGTACTCGACGTGCATATAGAAGAGCGCGCGGGCGATGTTGCCCTTGGCTTCGTCGCGCGGTTCCACCAGTTGGAAACTGGCCTGCAGGGCACAGCCGATGTCGGCGAACTTGCTCGGCACGCTGTCGTCCAGCTCGCCGAACTGTGCGTTGCGCCGCGCCAGTTCGACGCGCGTCAGGGCCGGGTAGAAGTTATGCAGGTCGGCCGCGATATAAGGATAGCGCGGGTTCATGATGGTGCATTGGCGCTCGGTGATGCAGCGCAGCGCACGTTTCAATTGCTTGCTGCTGTAGATCGGGCTGGCGCTGAACAGGCCGCCAGCGCTGTCGAAGGGCTCACCGCAATACAGCGACGTGCCGCCAGCGCCGTACAACTCGCTCCAGAACAGCTGTTCACTGGTTTCGGCATTGGCAATCTGGTTTTGCCCGCCGGCCAGGGCCGACAGGCTGAAACTGGCTGCCAGGCAACCGAGGGCAATAACGACTGCACGCATGATAAGGCCCCAATGACCACCGTGTTTTGTAGGACAAGATGAGTCTAACAAGGCCGCCGGCACAAGAAAAAGCCGGCCGAATGCCTGGTCGGCTGGCTGTAAGCCATGGCTTACATGGCAAGCCGCAGATAGCCACTATTGCCCCTGCGAGGTGGCGAGTACGCTTCTCCCCATGGACGTCGCGCAGGAAGCGCCGAGTAACCAAAAGGGACACGCTGGATAGCCGCCAGGATGGTGCGCAGATCACGGATGTCAGGACTCAGTCTGCAAGGCCCCGCACTCGCGGGGTTTTCTTTTTTCGGGCATTCGCCCAGTCCCTCACTTCAGCAGGCCGGTTATCGTTGCCGCCGACTGCAACCTCCTGCAAACGCGAGCCTCGGACGTTTCCGACGCGCCGCTGAGCGGCCGGACCGAGGCCTCGATTATCGACAACCGAGCGCAAGAACGATCAAGCGCACCCGCCAGGATGCTCCCATACTGCCGGCGAACTTCGTGAGGCATGCACATGGACCCCGTCGGCAAGGCGCTCTGGCTGATCGAGAGCGAACTCGAGACACCGCTCGACCTGGAACGCATCGCCGGCGTCTGCGGCCTGTCGCGCTTCGGCCTGGCACGAGCCTTCGCCTGCGCCACCGGCTGGCCGGTGATGCGCTACGTGCGTGCGCGACGCCTGAGCCGGGCGGCGCACCGGCTGGCGGATGGAGCGACGGATATTCTCGGCGTCGCCCTGGCGGTCGGCTATGGTTCCCACGAGGCGTTCACCCGCGCGTTCCGCGAGCAGTTCGGCCTCACCCCCGAGGCGCTGCGGGCGAGCGGCAATCTGCATGGAATCGAACTGAGGGAGGCAATGCGCATGCAACCGACGAGCACTTTCGAACTACCCGAGCCGCGCTTCGTACAAGCTGAGGAACTGCTGATCGCAGGGCTCGGCGAGCGTTTCACCGCAGAGCGCGCCCAGGGCATCGCCGCGCTCTGGCAGCGTTTCGTGCCGCACATCGGTCGGGTGCCGGGGCAGCAGGGCGGGGAAACCTTCGGCGTCTGCTGCAACCCGGACGCCGATGGCGGTTTCGAGTACATCGCCGGCGTCCAGGTGAGCCGCAGCGACGGGTTGCCGCCGGGCTTCAGCCATATACGCCTGCGCGCACGGCGCTATGCGGTGTTCCTCCATCGCGGGCATATCTCCGCCATCCACGAGACCTTCGCCGCGATCTTCCAGCGCTGGCTACCGGCCTCCACCCTGGAGGCGGCGGACGCCCCGGAATTCGAGCGCTACAGCGCCGATTTCGACCCCCTGGCCGGCACTGGCCAGGTGGAAGTCTGGGTGCCGCTCAGGGCGTGAGGGAGCGCCCTGTTGGTGGCCTGTCTCGCAGTAATCCATTGTTCGAGCAGCTGCGGCTGACCTGTGTAGGGTGCGCTGTGCGCACCACGGGCCAGTGGGTGCCTGGTGCGCGTGGCGCACCCTACGAGCCGGAGCCAGCGAAACTGTAATTCTGAGACAGCGCGCTAGCTAGCGGGTCATCTTCTTGACGAAGACCACCACGAATAGCGCCATGGTGAAGCTGCCGACGAAGGCCTCGAAGGCGGCGATCGGCCGTGCCAGGCCGTGCGGGCTGATGTCGCCGTAGCCCAGGGTGGTGAAGGTGACCACGCTGAAGTACAGGCAGTCGAGCAGGTCCAGCAGGTTGCTCGGCAGGCCACGCTCGAGGGACAGGCCCAGGCTCAGCTCACCGTGGCGCACGCCGACCAGGAAGTACAGCAGGCCACAGAAGCCGATCAGCCCGAGGGAAAACAGCACCACGTTGAGCGGCTTCTCGCCGTAGCCGCAGAACAGGTCGACCACCCAGGACAGCAGGCGCCTGCCGGAATAGCGCGGCAACTGCAGGCGGCGCATGACCATCTCGCGGTGGAAGAAGCGCCCGGCCTGCTCGAACAGTCCGGCCTGTTCCAGGTGCAGGCGTAGATTGCGGTAGGTTTCCTCGGCTTCTTGAAAGTGCTGGCTGGCGTTCGCGGCGTTGCCGCTGCGCAGCAACTCGCGGCCCTGGCGCTCCTGCAGCAGCTGGCAGTCCCAGATGACGTTGTCCAGCCGAGCGTTGTCCAGGCGCACGCCCAGCAGGTTGCAGTCGCGCAGGTCGGCGCAATGCAGGTTGGCCTGGCGCAGGTCGGCCTTCATCAGCGAGCTGCCGCGCAGGTCGAGGGCGAACAGATGGGCATTCTGCAGGTTGGCGCGGTACAGGTCGGCGTCGCGCAGGCTGAAGCCGCTGTGCCCACCGTGGTTGACCAGGTCGATGCCGGCCAGATCGGCGTTCTTCAGGCGGAAGCCGGACATCGGCGGGCCGCTGCGCGCACGCTGCTCCAGGGCGGCGCGGAGGCCGCCCGGTGGTTGCTTATCCGCGGTGGCATCCTGCCAGAAGGCGTCCTCGACGTGCGGTGCGCTCATGCAGCAAGCCTCCCGGGCCTGTAACCGAGCCTGGTGTCGCGTCAACCATGATGGGTCGGTTCAACGCCCGGCTTGTGTGGGAGCGGCTTCAGCTGCGATTGACCTTGAAGGCGCTGAAAGCATCGCGGCTGAAGCGGAGCGCCGCCCGGCCGCTCCCACGAAAAGCGACAGATTATTCGTGTCGCGACGTTAGCCGCCGCGCCCTGCGGGTCAGCTCTTGACGTGCTGCTCCACCCAGCCGGCATAGGCGGTGATGAACTTCTGCAGGAATGGCTTGATGCCGTCGCCGAGCATGCCGGCCTCCTCGAAGAAACTGCCGGCGCTGCCCAGGTAGGCTTCCGGCTGCTGCATCATCGGCACGTCGAGGAACACCATGGACTGGCGCAGGTGCTGGTTGGCGCCGAAGCCGCCGATGGCGCCCGGCGAGGCGGTCAGCACCGCCCCTGGCTTGCCGCTGAAGGCGCTCTGGCCGTAGGGGCGCGAGCCGACGTCTATGGCGTTCTTCATCGGTGCCGGCACCGAGCGGTTGTATTCCGGGGTGACGAACAGCAGCGCGTCGGCCGCCTTCACCTTGGCGCGGAAGCTGCTGTAGGCCTCGGGTGGCTGGTCGAGGTCGATGTCTTCGTTGTACAGCGGCAGGTCGCCGATCTCGACGATCTCCAGTTTCAGCGAGGCCGGCGCCAGCTCGGCCAGGGCCAGCGCCAGTTTGCGGTTGATCGAGGCTTTGCGCAGGCTGCCGACCAGGACAGCGACGTGATGGACCTTGCTCATGACGACTCCTTGCAGGTGAGGGCGGGGCGGTAGGACGGTGAGCTGAAACTATAGACCGCCCCCGGACTGAAGGCCGTTGCCGGGCTCAGCCGAAAGCCTCGCGCAGATCCTCGGCAAAGGCGCGTTGCGCCTCGCTGGGCTGGCGACCGCGGTGGCTGGCCAGGTGGAAGCGCACGCTGAAGCCGAGCGCTTGTGGCAACAGCGCGCGCAGCTGGCCGCGCGCTTCCCAGGGCGCGGCGATGTGCCGGGGCAGGTAGCCGATATGCGCGCCGGAGAGGACGAAGGCCAGGGTGCCTTCCACCTGTTCGCTGCGCGCGCTGCTGGCGGCGGCCTGCCAGGGCTGGTCGGGCTGGATGAAGCGGTAGGGGTGGTGCACGCCGTCCTGCCGCTGCAACTGCTCGCGGCTGACGGTCGGCTGGTCGAACAGTGGGTGGCCGGCGCCGCAGTACAGCGCCTGCTGCTCCTCGAACAGCAACTGGTGGTCGAGCGCGGCCTGGGCCCCGGAGAAATAGCCGATGGCCAGGTGCAGCTGGTCTTGCAGCAGGCGCCGTTCCAGCTCGGCGGGCATGGCGCTGAGCAGTTCGATCTGCACCGCCTGGTTGCGCCGGCGAAAGGCGCCGATGGCCGCGCCGACCCGCGCCAGCACCTGGGCATCCAGGGCCTCGGAGAGACCGATGCTGAGCGAGCCGAGCAGCTTGTCGGCCATGCCCTGGGCCTCGCCCTTGAAGGTCTCGATAGCGCCGAACAGCTTGCGTGTGGCCAGCAGCACCTGCTCGCCCTTGGGCGTCAGGCGGAAGCCGGCCTTGCCGCGCTCGCACAGGCGAAAACCCAGGCGCGTCTCCAGCTTGGCCATCTGCGTGCTGATGGTCGATTGGCCGATCCCCAGTTCGCCCTGGGCGGCACTGAAGCCGCCGCTCTCCACCACGCTGACGAACAGGCGCAGCAGCTGCAGGTCGAGGTCGCGGACTTGGCTGAGCATGGCGGCTCCAAACATTGATGGATAACGATGCCAGAGTAGATCACTTCGTATTTATTCGAAGCAACCTGCGGCGCAGGATGGAGCCGTTGTAGGAGCCAGGGGAACGCCTAGCCCTTGCTGGCGATCGACGGCACCAAGGTCTATCGCCGGAACGCCGGACCGCAGCAAGCTGGCTCCTACCCAGGCCAACCGATTCGCCAGAAGAGAGGTCTTCGCCATGCGCCTTGCCGCCAGCCTGTTACTCCTCGCCTTCACCCTGCCGCTGCAGGCCGAGGAGCGGGTACTGAACATCTACAACTGGGCCGACTACGTGGCGCCGCAGGCGCTCGAGCGCTTCCAGGCCGAGAGCGGCATCCGCGTCAAGTACGACACCTTCGACAGCAGCGAGGTACTCGACAGCAAGCTGCTCACCGGCGGTAGCGGCTACGACGTCGTGTTTCCGGCCTCCAGCGGTCTGGCGCGGGCGATCCAGGCCAAGGCCGTGCAACCGCTCGGCGCGCTGAGCAACGCCGGCAACCTCGATCCGCAGTTGCTGGCCAAGCTGGCCAGCGTCGACCCCGGCAACCAGTACGGCGTGCCCTACACCTGGGGCACGGTGGGCCTGGGCATCAACAAACAGGCGGTGGAGCAGCGCCTGCCGGGCGCGGCGCTGAACAGCCTCGATCTGCTGTTCAAGCCGCAGTACTCCGGCAAGCTCAAGGATTGCGGCATCGCCGTGCTCGATTCGCCGCAGGAGGTGATCGCCATCGCCCTCAACTACCTCGGCAAGGACCCCTACAGCAGCCAGCGTGAAGACCTCGAGGCGGTGCAACAGTTGCTCGCCCAGCTGCAGCCGAACCTGCGTTACGTCGGCAGCGGCAAGCATATCGACGACCTGGCCAACGGCAGCATCTGCCTGGCGCTGACCTACACCGGCGACGCCGGCATGGCCGCCGCCCGTGCCGCCGAGGCCGGGCAACCGTTCGAGGTGCTGTTCCGCATCCCCCGCGAGGGCACGCTGATCTGGTTCGACACCATGGCCATTCCGGTGGATGCGCCGCACCCCGAGGCCGCGCGCGCCTTCATCGACTACATGCTCAAGCCCGAGGCGATCGCCGAGCTGACCAACGAACTGTATTTCGCCAACGCCAATGCTGCCTCCGCCCCCCTGCTCGACGCGGCGGTCAGCGGCGACCCGGACATCTACCCGCCGGCTACGGTGCGCGCCAAGCTGTTCCCCGAGCAGATCCAGTCGCTCCAGCAGCAGCGCCAGCGCACCCGCCTGTGGACCGCCTTCCGTAGCCAATATTGAGAGCCCGACCATGGATCACGCCTCCGACAACGACCAGGCCATCACCCGCGACAGCCTCTACGGCACCGCCGCCGAACCGACCTACGCCGGCATCGTCAGCTTTATGCGCCGGCGCTATTCACGCGACCTGCGCGGCGTCGACCTGGTGGTCAGCGGCGTGCCGTTCGACACCGCCACCAGCAACCGCCCCGGCAGCCGCTTCGGCCCGCGGGCGATCCGCGCCGCCTCGGTGCATTCGGCCTGGGCGCGGCATTTCCCCTGGGAGTTCGACCCCTTCGACCTGCTGGCCTGCATCGACTACGGCGACTGCTACTTTGACCACGGCACCCCGCAGGACACCCCGGCGGCGATCGAAGCGCACGCCGAGAGGATCCTCGCCGCCGGCTGCGCCATGCTCACCCTGGGCGGCGACCACTTCATCAGCTACCCGCTGCTCAAGGCCCATGCCAGGAAACACGGCGCGCTGGCGCTGATCCACTTCGATGCGCACAGCGACACCTGGCCGGATGAGGAGGGCCAGCGCATCGACCACGGCACCATGTTCTACCACGCCGCCCGCGAGGGCCTGGTCGACCCGGCGCGCTCGGTGCAGATCGGCCTGCGCACCACCAACGACGACGTGATGGGCTTTGCGGTGCTGGACGCCCGCGAGGTGCACCGCAGTTCCCCGGAGCAGATCGCCCAACGCATCCGCGCGCGGGTCGGTGACCGGCCGGTGTACCTGACCTTCGACATCGACTGCCTCGACCCGGCCTTCGCCCCCGGCACCGGCACCCCGGTGTGCGGCGGCCTGAGTACCCACCAGGCGCTGGAAATCCTCCGCGGCCTGCGCGGCATCAACCTGGTCGGCATGGATGTGGTGGAGGTGGCGCCGCCCTACGACCACGCCGAAGTCACCGCCCTGGCCGGCGCCACCCTGGCGATGGAGATGGTCTGCCTGTATGCGGCCAGGCGCCTGTAGGGTGCGCGGGGCCGCCTAGGCCGTGCGCACCCAGATCTGCGAAAGAACTGGTGCGCACGGCGCACCCTACACTAACGCCGAAATCGCCACCTCTGGCTGGTGCCGCCGTGGCGATGGAAATGGTCTGCCCGTATGCGGCAAGGCGGCGGGCTAGGCCGGTAGGGTGCGCTGTGCGCACCTGCTGGCCCGCAACGAAAAAACCGGGCCACCCGGGCCCGGCAAACGTCACACGAGGAGCAATCGAATCGAGCGGGTGCTGCGGCTTACCAGAGCGCCAGGCTGTAGCTGAGGATCAAGCGGTTCTCGTCCAGGTCGGGGCCGAAATTGCTGCGGGTGCTGGCGTTGCGCAGGCGCAGGCCGAGGTTCTTCAGCGGACCGCTCTGCACCACGTAGGCGATGTCGGTGTTGCGCTCCCAGGTCTTGCCCTCGCTCAGGCCGGCGCCGCGGTCGACGTTGTCGCCGGACAGGTAGCGGGTCATCAGGCTCAGCCCCGGCACCCCGAGGGCGGCGAAGTCGAAGTCGTAGCGCAGCTGCCAGGAGCGCTCGTCCTGGTTGCCGAAGTCGCTGATCTGCACCAGGTTGATCAGCGCGTTGTCGGCGCCGGCGATATAGGCGAAGCCGGTGTCGCCGGAGAGGTGCTGGTAGCCGGCGCTGAAGCCCTGCGCTCCCAGGCGATAGGTGAACAGCGCGCCGAAGGCGTGGTTGTCGACGTTGCTGCCGCCGTCGTCGCTGGAGCGGGCGTAGCGGATGTCCGACTTGAAGCTCTGGCCCTCGCCCAGCGGCAACTGATGCACCAGGTTGACCAGGTGCTGCCGGTAGATGCCGTCGAGGCCGCCGTAGTAGTAGCTGGTCGCCAGTTCGGGCGTCCACTGGTAGCGGCCGCCGGCGAACAGGAATTCGTCGCTGCTCTTGGCCTGGCCCAGCACGATGTTGCGTTTGCCGGCGTTGAACACGCTCATTTCCTGGTTATCCGAGGAGTCGCGCTGGTTGACCCGATCGATGCGGCCGAGGTCCAGGCTCAGGCCCTCCACCTCGTTGCTGCTCAGCCAGGCGCCGCGGAAGGTCTGCGGCAACAGGCGGCTGTCGTTGCGCAGCAGCGCCGGCAGCAGCGGCTGCAGGGTGCCGAGCCTGAGGGTGCTGTTGGAGGCGCGCAGCTTGGCGGTCAGGCCGGCCTCGCCGTACTCGTCCTGGGCGCGCCTGGGCGCCTCGCGGTCGCTCTTCAGGATGCCGGTGCCGACCCGCTCCGGGCTGGAATCGAGCTTGATCCCGAGCAGGCCGATGGCGTCGATGCCGACGCCGATCGGCCCTTCCGTGTAGCCGGATTCGACCCGCAGCATGAAGCCCTGGGCCCATTCCTCGGCCTTACTCTGCGCCGCGCCGTTCTGGCGGAAGTCGCGGTTGAAGTAGAAGTTGCGGGTATCCAGCACGGCTTGGCTGTCGTCGATGAACGCCGCCGAGGCCGGCGCGGCGAGGCCCAGGCTGATGCTCGCGGCGAGCAGGTGCGGGGTGTGGCGCATGGGGTATTTCCTCTTGTTGTTATTGTGGCTAGGGCTTTTTTTCCCACAGCCGACCTGGCAACGCGTGCCGGGACCGCGCCGTGGGAGTGGGGGTGACAGCTGAAAAAAGGCGCGGGCCCAAGGGCGGACCCGCGTTTTCGCTCAAGGGTTACAGGGCATCACGCAGACCCATGGGCTGCGCGCGGAACAGCCGCGCATCCATCAGTCGCGGCTGGCGCACGCTGGGGGCGAAGTCCATGCGCGCGAGGATGTCGCGTTCGAGGTCGACGCCGGGGGCGATCTCGATCAGCTCCAGGCCCTCGCCGCTCAGCTGGAACACGCAGCGTTCGGTGACATACAGCACCGGCTGGCCGCGTTCGGCGGCCCGGCGCCCGGCGAAGGTGCGCTGCTCCACCGCGGCGACGAACTTGCGCAGCTCGCCGTCCTTGACGATGCGCAGCTGGCCATCCTCGATGCGGATGTCCTGCGGCCCGGCGCTGAAGGTGCCGACGAACACCACGCGCTTGGCGTTCTGGCTGATGTTGATGAAACCGCCAGCGCCGGCCAGCCGATTGCCGAACCTGGACACATTGAGGTTGCCCGCGGCGTCCGCCTGGGCCAGGCCGAGGAAGGCCAGGTCGAGGCCGCCGCCGTCGTAGAAGTCGAACTGGTAGGGCTGGTCGAGCAGCGCGCTGTGGTTGCTCGCCGCGCCGAAGTCCAGCCCCGAGGCCGGCACGCCGCCGATCACGCCCGGTTCGGCGGTCAGGGTCAGGCGCTCGATCACCCCCTCCTCGGCGGCCACCGCGGCGACCCCTTCGGGCATGCCGATGCCCAGGTTGACCACCGCGCCGGCGCGCAGCTCCAGGGCGGCGCGGCGGGCGATCAGCTTGCGCACGTCCAGCGCCAGCGGCGCCAGGCTGTCCACCGGCACCCGCGTCTCGGCGGCGAAGGCCGGGTTGTAGGCGGTGGCGAAGGTCTGCTGGTGGTTCTGCGGTTCGGCGACCACCACACAGTCGACCAGGAGGCCGGGGATCTTCACCTCGCGCGCATTCAGCGAGCCGCGCGCGACGATGCGCTCGACCTGGGCGATCACCAGGCCGCCACTGTTGTGCGCGGCCATGGCGATGGCCAGGCTCTCGATGGTCAACGCCTCGCGCTCGAACGACAGGTTGCCGTCGGGGTCGGCGCTGGTGGCGCGGACGATGCCGACATGGATCGGGAGGGCCGGGTAGAACAGGTAGTCCTCGCCGTCGATCGGCATGCGCCGCACCAGGTCCACGGTGGTCCGCGCGTTGAGCTTGCCGCCGCCGAACTTGGGGTCGACGAAGGTGCCCAGGCCGACGCGGGACAGCTGCCCCGGCTTGCCCGCGGCGATGTCGCGGAACAGCTGGGAGATCACCCCCTGCGGCAGGTTGTAGGCCTCGATGCGGTTGTCCACCGCCAGCTTCTGCAGCCCCGGCACCAGCCCCCAGTGGCCGCCGATCACCCGCCGCACCAGGCCCTCGTGGGCCAGGTGGTCGAGGCCGCGGCCCTGGCCGTCGCCTTGCCCGGCGGCATACACCAGGGTCAGGCCCTGCGGCGCCTGCTCGGCCTGGAAGCGCTGCTCCAGGGCGATGGCGATCTGCTCGGCGAAGCCGATGCCGACGAAGCCGCCGGTGGCGAGGTTGGCGTTATCGGCGATGCGCGCCACGGCGGCGGCGGCGGTCATGATCTTGCTCATAGCGGGTACTCGAAAAGCGAAGGTGGCGTAGGAGCGGGCCATGCCCGCGAACCGCGATCGCGGCCATGGGCCGCTCCTATGGATGCATAGGATCAGAAACTGCCAAACAACGTGCCCAGGGTGATCACCACCACCAGGGCCACCATGGGGAAGGCCACGGTGTTGACGAAGATGAACTTGTACGACTCGCGGTGGGTCAGCTTGCAGATCGCCAGCAGCGAGATCACCGCGCCGTTGTGCGGCAGGGTGTCCATACAGCCCGAGGCCATGGCCGCCACCCGGTGCAGCAGTTCCGGGCTGATGCCGGCGGCGTTGGCCAGGGCCAGGTACTGCGCGCCGAGGGTCTTCAGGGCGATCGACATGCCGCCGGAGGCCGAACCGGTGATGCCGGCGAGGATGTTCACCGCCACCGCCTCGGACACCAGCGGGTTGGCGGAGACGCCCAGCACCAAGTCGCGGATGATCACGAAGCCGGCCAGCGAGGCGATCACCGTGCCGTAGCCGACTTCCGCGGCGGTGTTGAGGATCGGCAGCATGGAACCGAAGGCGCCGTCGTTGACGCTCTGCTTCAGGTCCAGCCAGCGCTGCCAGTGCAGGCCGATCAGCAGCAGGATGGACGCGCTCAGGGCAACGATGATCGACCAGATGCCGATCAGCGACTTGGCGTCCTGCAGGCCGCCGAACTCCGGCTTGGCCAGGAAGGTGGCGTCGACATGCGGCAGGACCTGCTTGGCCATCACGAAGTTCAGGCCGATCACCAGCAGGATCGGCAGCAGCGCCAGCCAGAAGCCGGGAAGGTTGCCCATGTCCTGTTGCGCGGGCTCGTCGCGGTGCGTGCCGTAGCCTTCGCCGGCGGCGATCAGCTGGCGCGCCTGGGCGCTCAGCCACCAGGTGCCGAGGCCGAACATGATCAGCCCGGCGATCAGCCCCAGGCCCGGCGCGGCGAAGGCGTCGGTGCCGAAGAACGGGTTGGGGATGGCGTTCTGGATCGCCGGGGTGCCGGGCAGCGCGGTCATGGTGAAGGTGAACGAGCCGAGGGCGATGGCGCCGGGGATCAGCCGCTTGGGGATGCCGGCCTCGCGGAACAGCGCGGCGCCGATCGGGTACACCGCGAAGGCCACCACGAACAGCGACACGCCGCCGTAGGTGAGGATGCCGCAGGCCAGCACGATGGCCAGCACGGCGCGCTGACTGCCGACCTTGGCGACTATGCCGTGGGCGATGGCGCGGGCCGAGCCGGAGTCGTCCATCAGCTTGCCGAACAGCGCGCCGAGCAGGAACAGCGGGAAGAACTGGATGACGTAGCCGCCCATGGCCTTCATGAACACCTGGGTGTAGGTCGGCAGCAGCAGGGCCATTTCGCCGGAGAACAGCAGGGCGAGCAGGGCCAGCAGCGGGGCGAGGATCAGCACGTTGAGGCCGCGGTAGGCGAGGTACATCAGCAGGGCGAGGGACAGCAGAATACCGAGGGTACCCATGGGTGGTTCCTTTTGTTGTTGTTTTAGGCGCCGCTCTGTGGCGACGCCGGTTTCGGGGTGTGGATGGCACGCCGGCCATGAGCAAGCCTAGAGCGAAAGGCGTGCCAGGTTGCCTGCGACCTTGCTCGATAGCCGGAAGTTGCTGGCAATAAGCAGCGAATTACGGGGTTTCTTCAGCTATTGGCGGAGAAATAACGAGTGGTGGAAGCGTGCCAGGCATGCCTCTGTGGGTTGGCGTATTGTCCAGATTTTCAGACATGCCTGAATTTCTGGATGACTTTGCGCGCTATGTGTCCAGTTTTATGGACTCGTGTGTGGCGCTCGCCGCGCTGCGCACGGCACCCTACGGGGCGGCCGGTGTCGGGTAGGGTGCGCCGTGCGCACCAAATATCGGCGCTAATGCGCGCTCAAGCCATGCTGCTGCAGCTTGCTATACAGGCTGGCGCGGGAGATTCCCAGCTCCTGGGCGGCGCGGCGGCGGTTGCCGGCGCAGGCGGCCAGGGCCTGCTGCAGGGCGCGGCGTTCGGCCTGGGCCAGGCTGTCGGCCAGGGCCGGAACGCTGCTGTCGTCCGCGGCGGCAGGCGGTTCGCTGAGAGACCGCGGCGCGGCGGCGCTCGCTTCTCCGAGCAACGGCAGCAGCTGCTGCGCCTCCAGCAGCGGCCCTTCGCCGGCCAGTTGCGCCCGCTCCAGCAGGTTGCGCAACTCGCGCACATTGCCGCGCCAGGGCTGGGCGCAGAGCAGGGCCAGGGACTCCGTGCTTAGCTCCATCGGCGCCTGGGCGGAGCGGTTGGCGATATCGTCGAGCAGGTGTTCGACCAGTGCGGGAATGTCCTCGCCCCGCTCGCGCAACGGCGGCACCCGCAGGGCGAGGACGTTGAGGCGGTAATACAGGTCGTCGCGGAACAGTCCGGCGGCGACCTTGGCCTCCAGGTCGATATGGGTGGCGGCGATCACCCGCACATTGAGTGGCTTGACCTGGTTCGATCCGAGCGGCTCGACCTCCTGCTCCTGCAGCACGCGCAGCAGCTTGGCCTGCAGCGGCAACGGCAGGTCGCCGATCTCGTCGAGGAACAGGCTGCCGCCGTTGGCCACCTCGAACTTACCGATGCGCGCCTTGCGCTCGGCGCCGGTGAAGGCGCCGGGGGCGGTGCCGAACAATTCAGCTTCGACCAGGGTTTCCGGGATCGCCGCGACGTTGACCGCGACGAAGGGCCCGTTGGCCCGCGGCGACAGGTTGTGGATGCCCTGGGCCAGCAGTTCCTTGCCGGTGCCGGTCTCGCCGCGCAGCAGCACCGTGGCGTCGAGCTGGGCGGCGCGCCGGGCCTGGCGCTTGACCTCGCTGGCCGCGGCGCTGCTGCCGATGAAACCGGCGATGGTGTAGCGCGCCCGGCGCGCCTTGGCCAGCTCGTGCTGGGTGGCGAGCAGCTGGTTCTGCAGGCTGTTGTACTTGGCCATCAAGGGCTTGAGGTGACGGGCGCGGTCGAACAGGACGAAACCGAGGGCGCCGACCAGGGTGCCGTCCTCGTCGCGCAGCGGGATGCGGGTGACCACGAAGTGCTCGCTGCCGAAGGCCATCAGATCGAGCATGCTCGGCTGGCCGCTCTCCACCACCTCGCGCAGCTTGCTGGCCGGTAGCACCTCCTCGATCTCCTTGCCGAGCACGCTGCGCGGGTCGGCGATGCCGACCTTGGCCGCGTACTTGTCGTTGATCCAGACGATGCGCGCCTGGCGATTGACCGCGATGGTGCCCTCGCACTGGGCATTCAGGTGATCGAACAGCAGCGGCATGGCCACCGCACGAAAACGCTCGGGGGAGACGCCGATGATCAGGCCGTGCTGGTCGAGATCGCCGCGGGAAATCGCCATGGCAGCAAGGTTCCGAAGAAAGAGTGCGACCGATTATGGCCAGCGCCGCCGGCTAGCGGCAAGGCGCGGGAGTTTCCAGTTCGCGGTTTAGCCAGCGACTATATGTGCGTAGAAAAGCCGAAAGCCGCGCAGTGCGCGGCTTTCGATTTGGTGGGCCCACACGGACTCGAACCGTGGACCAAGGGATTATGAGTCCCCTGCTCTAACCAACTGAGCTATAGGCCCCAGAAGGACGGCGGATTATACCGGTGCCTTCTCGGCAGCGCCAACCGAACGACGGGGCTCGAGGAAATTGTGGGCGAAGGCGTCGGCCGGGAGTGGGCGGCTGATGACGAAGCCTTGGATCTGTTCGCAGCCCTCGGCGGCGAGGAATAGTTCCTGGGCCTTGGTTTCGACCCCTTCGGCGATCACCGTGAGTTGCATGCTGCGGCCCAGGGCGATGATGGCGCGGGCGATGGCGACGTCGTTGGGGTCGTCCGGCAGACCGCGGACGAACGACTGGTCGATCTTCAGGATGTCCAGAGGCAAGCGCTTGAGGTAGCTCAGCGAGGAGTAGCCGGTGCCGAAGTCGTCGATGGCCAGTTGTACGCCGAGGGCTTTCAGCTGGTGAAGTATGCTCAGGGCTTCCTCGGTCTGGTTCATGATGAAGCCTTCGGTGATTTCCAGTTGCAGCAGGCTGGGGTCGAGTGCGTTGTCCTCGAGCAGGCGGGAGATGTGCTCGAGCAGCTGCGGCTGGCGCAGTTGCATGCCGGCCAGGTTGACCGAAATGGGACCGAACGGCGCGTGCAGGGCTTGCCACTCGTGCATTTGCCGGCAGGCCTGCTGCAGTACCCAGGCACCCAGCGGCAGGATCAGCCCGGTTTCCTCGGCCAGCGGTATGAAGCGGTCCGGCGGGATATCGCCGAATAGCGGGTGCTGCCAGCGCACCAGGGCTTCGGCGCCGACCAGGCGTTGGTTGAGCAGGCTGAGCTTGGGCTGATAGTGCAGTTGCAACTCGTCGCGCTCCAAGGCGCGGCGCAGTTCGTGCTCCATGGCCATGCGCTCGGTGGCCTGGAAGGTCAGGTCGCGGGTGTAGAGTTCGACCCGGTTTCGGCCCTTGGCTTTCGAGCGGTACATGGCGGCGTCGGCGTTTTTCACCAGGGTGGCGACGTCGAGGCCGTCTTTCGGGTAGAGGCTGACGCCGATGCTGGCGCTGATATGGAACTCGTGATCGTCGATCTGGAAGGGCGGGTTGAAGCAGGCCAGCAGTTTGTTGGCGACCTGTTCGGCATCGCCGACCTGGTGCAGGCCGGGCAGCAGGATGATGAATTCGTCGCCGCCGAGACGGGCCACCGTGTCGATGTCGCGCACCTGCTCCCTGAGGCGCAGGGCGATGCCCTTGAGCAGTTGGTCGCCGACCGGATGGCCGAGGCTGTCGTTGATGTGCTTGAAACGGTCGAGGTCGAGAAACAGCACGGCGCCCTGGCGATCGTCCGCCTGTGCGTCTTCGAGGGCCAGGCGCAGGCGGGTTTCGAACAGCAGGCGGTTGGGCAGGCCGGTCAGCGGGTCATGGTGGGCCTGGTGATCGAGGCGGGCCTGGGCATGCTTGAGTGAGCTGATGTCGGCGAAGACGCCGACGAAATGCGTGGTTTGCCGGTCTTTGCTGCGTACCGCGCTGATGGTCAGCCAGCCGGGGTAGAGCTCGCCGTTCTTGCGGCGGTTGTAGATTTCGCCCTGCCAATGGCCGGCGGCGTCTAGTTGGTGCCACATGGCGCTGTAGAAGGCGCTGTCGTGCTGGCCGGAGGCGAGCAGTCGGGGCGTTTGTCCGAGCGCTTCGGCTTCGCTGTAGCCGGTGATTTCGCTGAAGGCGCGGTTGACCGCGACGATCCGTTGCCGGGTGTCGGTGATCATCACGCCTTCGGCGGTGCTTTCGAACACGGTGGCGGCCTGCTGGAGTTTCTCCTGCATCAGCTGGCGTTCGGTGATGTCGCGGGCGATGGTCAGCAGGCAGGGCTCGTCGCCAATCGGCATGAGTTGGGCGGACAGTTCGCATAGGCGTATCTGGCCGGCGCGGGTGCGGATCGGTACGCTCAGGTCGCGTACGCTGCCGTGCAGGTTGATCTGCTCGATCATCCGTGCGCGATCCTCGGGGTTGGCCCAGACGCCCAGTTCCAGGGTCGAGCGGTGTGCCGCTTCGCTGCTGCTGTAGCCGGTGATGCGGCTGAAGCCGTCGTTGACTTCGATCAGCAGGCCATCGCGGACACGGCTGATCAGCAGGCCGTCGGGCGAGGCGTGGAAGGCCTTGGCGAATTTTTCTTCGGAGATCAGCAGTTGCTGCTGGGTGGCTTTGAGCTGGCTGATGTCGCGCACGATCACTACCAGTGCCGGGGTGTCGGCGAGCTGGAAGGCCTGGGCGGAGATCAGTCCGGTGAAGAGTTCGCCGTTGCGCCGGCGGAAGGGCATTTCCAGGTTGCGCAGGCTCTCGCCCTGCAGGCGCTTCAACAGGGTCGGTCCGATACCGGGGATACCCCAGATATCCAAGTCGGTGGCGGTTTTGCCGAGCGCTTCGCTGACCGGGATGCCGGTCTGTTGCTCGAAGGCGCCGTTGACTTCCAGCAGGCACCCGTCGGCTTTGCGGGCTATCACCAGGATGTCCGGACACTGCTGGAACACCGAGGCGAACTTCTGTTCGGAGAAGCGCAGGGCCTGCTCGATCTGTTTGGCTTCGCTGATGTCGACCATCAGGCCGCGCATGAACGTCTCGCCGCCACTGCGGGCCAGGGTGACGATGTCGCGGATCCAGAGCACGCGACCATCGGCGGCATACATCCGGTAGTCCAGGCTATGGTCGCGGCCGGCGGCGCTTTCGCGTAGGCAGTATTCCATGGCCTGCTGCGCATCGTTCGGGTGCAGGGTGCTCAGCCAGAAGCCGGGACGCTTCCAGTCGGCCAGCGGGTAGCCGAGCAGTTTTTCCGCGTGTTGCGAGACATAGGTGAAGGTGTAGTCATCCAGGCGCGCCTCCCAGGCGATGGCCGAGAGGTTTTCCACCAGGCTGCGGTAGTGCTGTTCGCTGTTGCGCAGTTCCTGTTCGAGGACGCCACGGCTGGCCATTTCGGCGCTCAGGCGGCGGTTGATGCGCAGTATCACGGCGATGATAGCGCTCAACCCCAGCAGGCCGGGAAGGCCATAGAGCAGCAGTTCGCGCCAGATGCTGCGCCGATCCAGCATGCCGCCGACCCAGCGCGCTTGCAGGGCCGTGACTTCGGCGCTGCTCAGCTCGGCGAACAGTTTGTCGAGTATCCCCGCGAGTATTGCCTGGTCGCGCGGCACGGCCATGGCCAGTTGATAGCGATAGGGCGTTTCGCCGCTGATGAACAGGCCCTCCAGCTTGAGTTGGCGCAAGCTCCAGACGCTGGAGGCGAGGTCGCCGACCAGCGCGT
Organism: Pseudomonas benzenivorans; assembly: GCF_900100495.1. Taxonomy (GTDB): domain Bacteria; phylum Pseudomonadota; class Gammaproteobacteria; order Pseudomonadales; family Pseudomonadaceae; genus Aquipseudomonas; species Aquipseudomonas benzenivorans. The sequence continues at coordinate 36,446 of NZ_FNCT01000009.1, read as the reverse complement.
CGGCCTGGCCAGTGGCGAGGGTCTGCAGCGCTGCATTGACGGTCGGCAGTGGCAGCAGGTTGAGGTCCGGGTGCAGGCTGCGCAGTAGTTCGTGGGGCGCATAGTCCTCGACTACGGCGATTTTCAGGCCGTAGAGGTCATTCAGGCTGCGTGGCTGCGGGCCGCCAGTGCGGGCCAGGATGACGATCGGGAAGTCCAGGTACGGCCGGGTGAAGGTCAGGTAGGCCTGCCGCTCGGGGGTCGCCATCACGCCGGGGAGCAGGTTGAGCGTGCCGGCCTTGGCCTGCCTCAATACCTCGCTCCAACTGCTCGGCCCGATCGGCTGGATGCTGACGCCCAGGCGTTGCCCGGCCAGGGCGATGTAGTCGGCGGACAGCCCCTGATAGCGTCCCTGTTCGTCGAGGAACTCGAAGGGCGGCCACGAAGCGTCGATGCCCAGGCGTAGCACTGGATGCTCGGCAAGCCAGGCGCGCTCGTCGTTACTGAGCGTCAAGGCCGCAGCCGGATTGATCCAATACGCCAGGCACAGCAGGAGGATGGCCGGCAATCGCGGCATAGCGGCCTCGTCGCGGGGCTATTGATAGTTCGAGTGTAGACGGGGCCCATCGCTCAGGCGGGGACAAAGCAAAACCCCCGGTGGCTGCCGGGGGTTTTGGGTTTACTCGTCGAGGAAGGAGCGCAGATGCTCGCTTCGCGTCGGATGGCGCAGTTTGCGCAACGCCTTGGCTTCGATCTGGCGGATCCGTTCGCGGGTGACATCGAACTGCTTGCCGACTTCCTCGAGGGTGTGGTCGGTGTTCATGTCGATGCCGAAGCGCATGCGCAGGACCTTGGCTTCACGGGCGGTGAGGCCGGCCAGTACTTCGCGGGTGGCTTCCTTGAGGCTTTCCACGGTCGCCACGTCGATCGGCGATTGCATGGTCGAATCCTCGATGAAGTCGCCCAGGTGCGAATCTTCGTCGTCGCCGATTGGGGTTTCCATGGAGATCGGTTCCTTGGCGATCTTCAAGACCTTGCGGATCTTGTCCTCGGGCATCTCCATGCGTTCGCCCAGCTCCTCCGGGGTCGGTTCGCGACCCATCTCCTGCAGCATCTGCCGGGAGATGCGGTTGAGCTTGTTGATCGTCTCGATCATGTGCACCGGGATACGGATGGTGCGGGCCTGGTCGGCGATCGAGCGGGTGATCGCCTGGCGAATCCACCAGGTGGCGTAGGTCGAGAACTTGTAGCCGCGACGGTATTCGAACTTGTCCACCGCCTTCATCAGGCCGATGTTGCCTTCCTGGATCAGGTCGAGGAACTGCAGGCCGCGGTTGGTGTACTTCTTGGCGATGGAAATCACCAGGCGCAGGTTGGCCTCGACCATTTCCTTCTTCGCCCGGCGGGCCTTGGCCTCGCCGATCGACATGCGCCGGTTGATGTCCTTGATCTCGGCCAGGGTCAAGCTGCACTCGGCTTCCAGGGCGGCGAGCTTCTGCTGGCAACGCTGGATATCGGCCTGCAGGTTGCCGATGGCCTCGGCGTACTTGGCCTTGCCCTTGGCCAGTTGCTCGGCCCAGGTTTCATCGATTTCGTTGCCCGGGAACAGGCGCAGGAAGTCGGCCCGCGGCATGCGCGCATCGCGCACGCAGAGTTGCATGATGGCGCGTTCCTGGGCGCGCAGGCGATCCAGGGCCGTGCGCACGCGCACCACCAGGGCGTCATACTGCTTGGGCACCAGTTTGATCGGCATGAACAGCTCGGCCAGGGCCTTCAGCTCGGCAATGCCTTGCTTGCTGTCGCGGCCGTGCTTCTTCAGCGCCTTCTTGGCCAGCTCCAGCTGTTCGGCGATTGCGCTGAAGCGGCGCAGGGCCTCTTCCGGGTCGGGGCCGCCATCGCCTTCTTCCTCGTCGTCGCTGCTGGCTTCTTCATCTTCCTCGTCTTCGTCGGCCTCGGCGGCGGCGCCGTCCTTGGCCGGGACGGGGGCGGCGGCTTCGGCAGGCACGCTGCCATCGTCCGGGTCGATATAGCCGTTGAGGACTTCGACCAGACGGCCACCTTCGGTGGTCACCCGGGTGTATTCGGCGAGGATGCTGTCGACGGTGCCGGGGAAGTGGGCGATGGCGCCCATGACTTCGCGGATGCCTTCCTCGATGCGTTTGGCGATTTCGATCTCGCCTTCGCGGGTCAGCAGTTCCACGGTACCCATTTCACGCATGTACATGCGCACCGGGTCGGTGGTGCGGCCGATGTCGGTTTCAACGGCGGCGAGTGCGGCTGCGGCCTCTTCGGCCGCGGCTTCGTCGGTGTCGGCCTCGGCCAACAACAGGGCGTCCGCATCCGGAGCACTCTCGAATACGTTGATCCCCATGTCGTTGATCATGCGGATGATGTCTTCCACCTGTTCCGGATCGGAAATATCCTCCGGCAGGTGGTCATTGACCTCCGCGTAAGTCAGGTAACCCTGCTCACGACCACGGCTGATCAATTCTTTCAAACGAGATTGCTGTTGCGCTTTTCCGGACATAACACCCTATCCACTGAAGGTCTTGGCGGGCTAAAAACAAGCCGCGGATTATACCCGAATAAGACCCTTACGCGCCAGTTGGGCTCGGGATTACTGGTGATGCATTACGGCTCAACAGGTTGCGGAGCTGATCTTTTTCCTCTGTGCTCAGTTCACTTTGACGGGCCTTACGCAACAAATGTTCCAGGCTGCGTTCGCGTTGGCGGGCTACAAGAATAGTTATAGTGTCGAAAAACTGTTGTTCAAGGTTGTCGGCCGAAATCAGCCATTCCTTTTCCGCCAACGCCCGCAGCAGGCGCCCTTGCTCGGTGCCATGCCAGCGTGCGATCAGTTGCAGCGAGCGCAGTTTGGGGTTCTTCTGCAGGGCGCCGAGCAGGGCGACCAGCAACTGCGCATAGGTGTCGTCTTCGGCGGCGAAGTGACTGACCTCTTCGACGTTCTGTGCCAATTCCGGGTGGTGCAGCAGGGTGCGCAGGGCGCTCAGGTGCGGCGATTCGACGCTGACGGCGGTGCGCGGTGCGCGGGGGTCGAAGTCGTCGCGGCCCTGCTTGCTCCATTTGCCCCCTTCCTTCTTCCAGTTGCCTTTGCCTTTCTTGCCCCGTTCGAAGGTGGGCGGTGGGTTGGGGTGCGCATATTCCTCATGGCTCGGCGCGGCATCGAAGTAGGCGCTGTCGGGGATCTCGGAATAAGCCGGGTGGTCGCTGGCGGTGCTGTTGGCGGCTGCGCCGGTGGAACCGGCGGCAGGCGCCATCCGGCTCTGGGCTTCACCGCTGAGGCCGGTGATTTCCGTGAGGCGCTGGCGCATCAGGGCACGCAGGTTGTTGCCGGGAATCTTGTCGATCAGTGGCGCGGCCAGGGTCATCAGGTGGGCTTTGCCTTCCAGTGAGCGCGGGTCGGCCTCTTCGGACAGTTGCTGGAAGAAGTAGTCGGCCAGCGGCTGCGCGTGCTGATTGATGCGGGCGCGGAAGGCGTCGGTGCCCTCGCTGCGCACCAGGCTATCCGGGTCTTCGCCGTCGGGCAGGAACAGAAAGCGTGCGCGGCGGCCATCCTGCAGGCTCGGCAGGGTCGCCTCCAGGGCGCGCCAGGCAGCGTTGCGCCCGGCAGCGTCGCCGTCGAAGCAGAACAGCACGCTGGGTACGATGCGGAACAGGCGTTTGAGGTGTTCTTCGCTGGTGGCGGTGCCGAGGGTGGCGACGGCGTTGCGCAGGCCTTGCTGGGCCAGGGCGATGACGTCCATGTAGCCCTCGACCACCATGATCTCGTCGAGGTCGCGGTTGCTCTTGCGTGCCTCGAACAGGCCGTAGAGCTCCTGGCCTTTGTGGAATACCGGGGTTTCCGGGGAGTTCAGGTACTTCGGCTTGTCGTCGCCGAGCACCCGGCCGCCGAAGGCGATCACCCGGCCGCGGCTGTCGCGGATCGGGAAGATCACCCGGTCGCGGAAGCGGTCGTAGCGCTTGCCGCTGTCGGCGTTCTCGACCAGCAGTCCGGCATCGATCATCGCCTTCTGTTGCAGGCTGTCGCTGGCCAGGTGCTTGAGCAGGTTGTCCCAGCCGGGCGGGGCGAAGCCGAGGCCGAAATCGCGGGCGATCTCGCCGGACAGGCCGCGGCCTTTCAGGTAGTCCACCGCGGCTTTGCGTTGCGGGTGGCTCTTCAGGGCCTGGCGGTAGAACTCGGCGGCGGCGGTCAGCAGTGGGTAGAGCGGCGAGTCGGTGGGCTGGCGCGGCTTGCTGTGGCGTCCGCCTTCCTCGCGCGGCACCTCCATGCCGGCGCGCTTGGCCAGGTCCTCGACCGCCTGGGGAAAATCCAGTTGGTCGTGGTCCATGACGAAACCCAGGGCGTTGCCGCCGGCGCCGCAGCCGAAGCAGTAATAGAACTGCTTGTCCGGGCTGACGCTGAAGGACGGGGTCTTCTCTTTATGGAAGGGGCAGCAGGCGGTGTAGTTCTTGCCGGCTTTTTTCAGCTGGATACGCGAGCTGACCACGTCGACGATGTCGGTGCGGTTGAGCAGGTCATCGATAAAGGACTGTGGAATCAAGCCGGCCATAGGCGCTCAGGATACTGCCGTGGGGAGCGGCTGGACAGCGGCACGCCGAAACAAAGAAACTCCGATCATTCGCCGGCTGGCGAGGCGGAGTGCCTGCTTGTGCTGGAAGTGCGGGGTCTAAAAGCAAAGCCCGGCCTAAGCCGGGCGCTGCGTGCTGCGGCGAAGCGGTCGGTACTTGATCAGTACCAGCCTGCGCTGCGGCGCTATTAGTACAGGCGCACGCTGCGGCGCTGCTCGCGCTGCACTTTCTTGGCGTGGCGCTTAACGGCGGCAGCGGCTTTGCGCTTACGCTCGGCAGTCGGCTTCTCGTAGAATTCGCGGCTGCGAACTTCAGCCAGGACACCGGCTTTTTCACAGGAGCGCTTGAAGCGACGCAGGGCTACGTCGAAGGGTTCGTTCTCTTTAACTTTGACGGCTGGCATCCAGGGCGTACCTTCGTTTAATACCGGGGGGTAACGTACTCCTGGCAAATGGCACTGGAGGACGTAGGTTTTTAAGGGTTGCGGATGTTACCGTCTCGCCGCCCGGAATGCAAAGCCTCTGATCGAAAAGCGCTGGTCTGGGCGCGCCGGCGCCGATTATCATGCGCGGCTTCGAGTCACGCCTCCTCAATCAAGGCACTGCCCATGCTGGTACTGGGATTGGAAACCTCCTGCGACGAAACCGGTGTCGCGCTCTATCACAGCGAGCGCGGCCTGCTGGCGGATGCGCTGTTCAGCCAGATCGACCTGCACCGGGTCTACGGCGGAGTGGTGCCCGAGCTGGCCTCGCGCGATCACGTCAAACGCATGCTGCCGCTGATCCGCCAGGTGCTGGCGGAGGCCAATTGCGTCCCCGGCGATATCGAGGCGATTGCCTATACCGCCGGTCCCGGCCTGGTCGGCGCGCTGCTGGTGGGCGCTTCCTGCGCCCAGGCGCTGGCTTTCGCCTGGGGCATTCCGGCTCTCGGCGTGCACCATATGGAAGGTCACCTGCTGGCGCCGATGCTGGAGGAACAGCCGCCGGCCTTTCCGTTCGTCGCCTTGCTGGTCTCCGGCGGGCATACCCAGCTGGTGCGGGTCGATGGCATCGGCCGCTATCAACTGCTCGGCGAGTCGCTCGACGATGCCGCCGGCGAGGCCTTCGACAAGACCGCCAAGCTGATGGGACTCAACTACCCGGGCGGGCCGGAAATTGCCCGGCTGGCGGAGCGCGGCACGCCGGGGCGCTTCAGCTTCCCGCGGCCGATGACCGATCGACCCGGGCTGGATTTCAGCTTCAGCGGCTTGAAGACCTTTACCCTGAATACCTGGCAGCAGTGCCGCGCCGCCGGCGATGACGGCGAGCAGACGCGCTGCGACATCGCCTTGGCGTTCCAGCAGGCGGTGGTCGACACCCTCACCATCAAATGCCGCCGCGCACTCAAGCAGACCGGCCTGAACCGTCTGGTGATCGCCGGTGGCGTCAGCGCCAACAAGGCCTTGCGCGAGTCGCTGGAAAGCATGCTGGCCGGAGTGAAGGGGCGGGTGTTCTATGCGCGCCCGGCGTTCTGCACCGACAATGGCGCGATGATCGCCTATGCCGGCTGTCAGCGCCTGTTGGCCGGCCAGCATGAGGACCTGAGCATCAAGGTGCAGGCGCGCTGGCCGATGGAGACTTTGCCAGCGCTTTAGGCTTGGGCGATAAGCGTGCAGGTAGGGGCGTGGCCTGTCTCTGCCGCTTAGAAATGCCGCTCACGCCCGGCGAGCAGATCGCGTAGATTGCCGCGGTGGCGCCAGGTGATTAGGCCGGTCAGCACGCTCATCGGCAGTAGTGCGGCAGGTTGTTGCCAGGCCAGCAGTGGCAGGGTCAGCGGCGTGGCGATCAGCGCCGCCAGCGAGCTGGTGCGGGTCAGGGCAAAGGTCAGCAGCCAGGCGCCAAGCGCCAGGAGTGCGGCCGGGGGGGAGAGCCCCAGGAGCATGCCAGCGGCGGTGGCGACGCCTTTGCCGCCACGCAGGCGAAAATATGCGGGGTAGAGGTGGCCGACGACCGCGGCCAGGCCCACCCAGGCTTGCTGTTGCAGGCCGAGGCCAAGCCAATGGGCGACCAGCACGGGCAGCAGGCCTTTGAGCAGGTCGCCGAGCAGGGTGAGGATGGCCAGGCGTTTACCGGCGACCCGCAGCATGTTGGTGGCGCCGGGGTTGCCCGAGCCGCTGGCGCGCGGATCGGGGCCGCCGGCCAGGCGGCTGAGCAGGATGGCGAAGGACAGCGAGCCGAGCAGGTAGGCGAGGATCGCCAGCAGCCAAAACATGGTATCCATTCCTGGGCGAGGGATGGCTCGATTCTAACTAGGTGCGGCACCCTTGTCGTGCCGCGGAGAGCGTGCTTGGACACAGTCTTTATCGAAGGTCTGGAAGTCGATACGGTGATCGGCGCCTACGACTGGGAACGCACCATTCGTCAGTGCTTGCGCCTGGACCTGTGGTTGGGCTGGGACATCCGCCCGGCGGCGGCTGGCGACGACCTGAGCCGGGCGCTCGACTATGCCGCGGTGGCGGCGCGCGTCCAGGCCTTTGCCCGCGAGGCGCAGTTCATCCTGGTGGAGACCTTCGCCGAGCGTTTGGCCGAGACGTTGATGGTCGAGTTCCAGATTCCCTGGTTGCGCCTCAAACTGACCAAGCCCGGTGCCGTGCCGGCAGCCGTTGGCGGCGTGGGTGTGGAGATCGAGCGCGGATGTCGCTAACTCCGGTGGTGCTGGGCCTTGGCAGCAATATCGAGCGCGAAGGCCATCTGCGGGCCGGGCTCGAGGCGCTGGCCGGGCTGCTTCAGGGCATGCGCTGTTCGCCGGTGTTCGAGAGCCGGGCTGTGGGCATCAAGAGCGGGCCATTCTTCAACCTGGTGGTTGCCGGTTTTACCGAATTGCCGCTGCGCGAACTGGATCGCCGGTTGAAGTTCATCGAGGCGGATAACGGCCGCTACGCCCCTGAGCGTAAGGGGCTGCCGTTGGATATCGATGTGCTGTTGTACGACGATCTGGTCGGTAATTTCGACGGCTTGGTGCTGCCGCGCGCAGAAATCCTGAAGAACGCCTTCGTGCTCTGGCCGCTGGCGCTGTTGCTGCCCGATCGTCTGCATCCGCTGGCGCAGCGCAGTTTTGCCGAGTTGTGGCAGGCCGCGCGGATCGACCAGCAACTGTGGCCGGTGGCGTTCCAATGGCGCGCTGTCGAGTTGACCCCGGCCGAGCTGATCCGGACTTTTCCGCCATCCCTGTAGCCCGGGGGGGGGGGCGGCTTTCCCGGGCCGCATCGGCCTAGCAGGCCGTTGAAAAGCGTAGGCGAGGCAGCCGAGGCTAGGCAAAAACAGGCGCAACGCAGCGTAGCGGAGTAACAGCCGTAGGCTGGCCCGCAGGGCGAGCGAAGCGAGTCAAAAGCGCAGTTTACGTGTTGTAAATGAGCATTTTGACTGGGCTCGCATACGAGCCTGTTTTTAACGACGCCTCGGCAACGCAGGTAGTTTTTCAATGGCCTGCTAGGGGTGAGGCGCGGCCTGCTTGTAGGCCTTGAGCGCCTTCAAGCGTTCGCGTTTCAGCGCCTCGCCCAGTTCCGCTCCCCTGAAGCCTTGTTCCAGTAGAGGTTGCACCGCCACCGCGCGGGCGGCCTGCAGGGCGCCGCGCAGATAGTCGGCCTGTGGATAGGCGTGCCGCTCCAGTCCGTCGCGGCCGCGGGCATCCATCTCGCAGGCGGCGATGAACTCCTCGAAGCGTTGCGGGCGTCGGTAGGCGTCGAAGTTCTGCAGCAGCGCGAGCAGGGTCGTGGGTTTCAGTTCCAGGGCACGATGACCGTGGGTATGGTATTCGCCGACCAGCATGGCCAGTTCCTGACAGTCTTTCGGCGCCTTGCAGCGTTCGTTGATGGCGCGGATCAGTTTCAGGCCGCGCTGTTCATGGGCGATATGCCGGGGCCACTCGCTCCGGGGCGTCAGGCCTTTGCCGACATCGTGCAGCAGGCAGGCCCAGCGCACGGTCAAGGGCTGCTGGTGCTCGGCGCATTGGCGCAAGACGCTGAGTACGTGCAGGCCGGTATCGATTTCCGGGTGATGGGCGGGCGGCTGGGGCACGCCGAACAGCGCATCGACTTCCGGCAGCAGTGCCTTGAGCGCGCCGCAGTCGCGCAGGACCCGAATGAACACATCCGGACGCGGCTCCAGCAGCGCGCGGGAGATTTCCTTCCAGCTGCGCTCGGCGGTGAGGGCGGCCAGTTCGCCGGAGTCGCTGAGGCGACGCATCAGCGCCATGGTCGGGGAGGCGACGCGAAAACCCAGTGGTGCATAGCGGGCGGCGAAGCGGGCGACCCGCAGCACGCGCAGCGGGTCTTCGGCGAAGGCCGGGGAAACGTGGCGCAGGAGCCGTGCTTGCAGGTCGCGTTGGCCGCCATGGGGATCGATCAGGCGGCCCTGCTGGTCTTCGGCCATGGCGTTGACGGTCAGGTCGCGGCGGATCAGGTCTTCTTCCAGGGTGACGTCCGGGCTGGCGTAGAAGGTGAAGCCGCCGTAGCCGCGGCCGCTCTTGCGCTCGGTACGTGCCAGGGCGTATTCCTCGCCGGTTTCGGGGTGGAGAAACACCGGGAAATCCGCGCCCACCGGGCGAAAGCCCAGCGTCAGCATCTGCTCGGCCGTGGCACCGACCACGACCCAGTCGATCTCGTCGACCGGTCTTCCGAGTAATCGGTCGCGTACCGCGCCACCCACTTTGTAAATCTGCATGCCTTCCTCCGTTGCCGCAGAGGATAGCGGTTGTGGGGGCCGGAGGGAAAAGGCTTAACCTGCCGGGGCGGGCGGTAAGTGCGATGGCGGCGGCTTGCGCATCGCCGCTTTCAGTGGGCGACAGGAATTTGCTGGGTGAGGGCGTGGGTGGCGCGCTCGAGCAGTTCGGCGCTGTCGCGTGCGGGGCTGAGGCCGGTGTCGACCACGCCTTCCCAGAGCAACCGGTCGTCGCGGTCGGTGAGGCGCACACGCAGGGTGCCGGTTGCGTCGCGCAAACGGTGGATGGCTTGGTAGGGACCAAGCGGATTGGGTGGCGGTACGTCGACCTTGAACTGCAGCAGGTTGTCTTGCACGGCCAGCCAGTAATACACCCGTAACTCCGCCTGCCGACTCTCGCGGTAGCCGCGCCGGGTCAGGTTCTGGCGCAGCAGGCGATCGAGTTGGGTATAGCGGTTGCGCAGTGGGATCTCGCCGATCATCGCCGGCTCCGGGGCGATCAGTTCGAAGCTGTGATGGCCGGCCAGGTCTTGGCTGGCGGGGCTGAGCACCTCTACCCTGGGGGTATGCGTGGTGCAGGTGGCCAGGCCCAGGCACAGCAGCAGAACGATAAACAGGCGCATCGCGGCGGTCTCATGGAGTCTGCTGTGGATGCTGGACAGCCCCGGCATGCGGGTCAACCGATCAAATGGGCGGAATGATCAGGTCGAGGCGCGGGTAGTCGCTGGCGGGGTCGGTCTCGCCTTTGGGCGGAACGTGCTGGGTATCGATCAGTTGATCGCCCTGCATGGTCTCCAGATGGATATCGAAGCCCCACAGGCGGTGCAGGTGCTTCATCACCTCTTCGGTGGAACTACCCAGCGGCTTGCGGTCGTGCTGCTGGTGGCGCAGGGTCAGCGAGCGGTCGCCGCGGCGGTCGATGCTCCAGATCTGCACATTCGGTTCGCGGTTACCCAGGTTGTACTGCGCCGCGAGGGTTTCGCGGATGGTGCGGTAGCCGGCCTCGTCGTGGATCGCCGGGACGATCAGCTCATCCTTCTGGTCGTCGTCGAGGATGCTGAACAGCTTGAGGTCGCGGATCACCTTGGGCGATAGGTATTGCAGGATGAAACTCTCGTCCTTGAAGCTCTTCATGGCGAATTTCAGGGTGCTCAGCCAGTCGCTGCCGGCGATGTCGGGAAACCAGCGCCGGTCTTCCTCGGTGGGCTCCTCGCAGACCCGGCGGATGTCGCGATACATGGCGAAGCCGAGGGTATAAGGGTTGATGCCGCTGTAGTAGGGGCTGTCGAACGGCGGCTGGTAGATCACGCTGGTGTGCGACTGGAGGAATTCGATCATGAAACCGTCGGTGACCAGGCCCTCGTCGTACAGGTCGTTCATCAGGGTGTAGTGCCAGAAGCAGGCCCAACCCTCGTTCATCACCTGGGTCTGGCGCTGCGGGTAGAAGTACTGGGCGATCTTGCGCACGATGCGGATCACTTCGCGTTGCCAGGGCTCGAGCAGCGGCGCATGTTTTTCCAGGAAGTACAGGATGTTTTCCTGGGGTTCCGGCGGGAAGCGCTTGTTGTCGTGCTCGCCGCGCTTGCCGGAGCCCTTGGGAATGGTGCGCCAGAGATCGTTGATCTGCTTCTGCAGGTGTTCCTCGCGTTCCTTCTGCCGGCGTCGCTCTTCCTCGGCGGAAATCGGGTAGGGCCGCTTGTAACGGTCGACCCCGTAGTTCATCAGGGCGTGGCAGGAGTCCAGCAGGTCTTCCACGGCGTCGATGCCGTGGCGCTCTTCGCATTGGGTGATGTACTGCTTGGCGAAGACCAGGTAATCGATGATCGAGCTGGCATCGGTCCAGGTGCGGAACAGGTAGTTGCCCTTGAAGAAGCTGTTATGGCCATAGCAGGCATGGGCCACCACCAGCGCCTGCATGCACATGGTGTTCTCTTCCATCAGGTAGGCGATGCACGGGTCGGAGTTGATCACGATTTCGTAGGCCAGGCCCATCTGCCCGCGCTTGTAGCCTTTCTCGGTGCTGAGGAAGTGCTTGCCATAGGACCAGTGGTGATAGCCCAGCGGCATGCCCACCGAGGCATAGGCATCCATCATCTGCTCGGCGGTGATCAACTCGATCTGGTTCGGGTAGGTGTCCAGCGCATAGCGTTCGGCGATCCGACCGATTTCGCGATCGTAGGCGCGAATCAATTCGAAGGTCCACTCCGATCCGGTGGAGAGCGGTTGGCGCTTCCTTTCTTGCGTGGCGCCGTCATATGCGGTCATGTCGTGAGCCTCCGCTGGAACAGTTCGCGGAACACTGGGTAGATGTCGGCCGCCGAGACCAACTGTTGCTGGGCGAAGGTGTCGGCGAACGCTTCGCAGACCTGCTCGTACTCGAACCACAGCGCCTGGTGTTCGCGCGGAGTGATCTCGACGTAGGTGAAGTACTGCACGTACGGCATGATCTGCTTGATCAATATATCCCGACAGATCGGCGAGTCGTCATTCCAGTTGTCGCCATCCGACGCCTGGGCGGCATAGATATTCCACTCGTTGATCGGGTAGCGTTCGGCCATGACCTCCTGCATCAGCTTGAGCGCGCTGGAGACGATGGTGCCGCCAGTCTCGCGGGAATAGAAGAACTCCTCCTCGTCCACTTCCTTGGCACTGGTGTGGTGGCGGATGAACACCACGTCGATCTTGTCGTAGTTCCGTTTGAGGAACAGGTACAGGAGGATGAAGAAGCGCTTGGCGATGTCCTTGGTGGCCTGGGTCATCGAGCCGGAGACGTCCATCAGGCAGAACATCACCGCTTTCGAGCTGGGGTTGGGCTGCTTGACCAGCAGGTTGTACTTGAGGTCGAAGGTGTCGAGGAACGGCACGCGATTGATCCGCGCATGCAGCTTGCTGATTTCCGCCTCCAATTCCTGAATATCGCCGAAGTTGTCCGGTTCTTCGCGCTTCAGGCGTTCCAGTTCGACTTGCGCGGCTTTCAGCTTGGCCCGGCTGCTGCCGGACAGGGCGATGCGTCGGGCATGGGCCGAGCGCAGGGTGCGGACGATATTGATGCGTGACGGATTGCCCTCGTTGCTGATGCCGGCGCGCACGGTCTTGAAGGTGTCGGCGCCGGTCAGGTGGCGTTTGACCAGGTTGGGCAGTTCCAGATCCTCGAACATGAAGTCGAGAAACTCTTCCTGGGTGATCTGGAAGACGAACTCATCCATGCCCTCGCCGGTGTTGCTGGCCTTGCCGGCGCCCCGGCCGGCGCCCCCGCCTGGCGGACGCGGAATGCGTTCGCCGGCGGTGAATTCCTTGTTGCCCGGATGAACGATGCTCTGCTTGCCCCCACGGCCGTGGTGCAGCACCGGCTCGTCGATATCGCGACCGGGAATACTGATCTGCTCACCGTGCTCCATATCGGTGATGGAACGACGGCTGACGGCTTCCTCCACCGCCTTCTTGATGTGCTCGCGGTACCGCCGCAAGAAGCGCTGGCGGTTCACCGTGCTTTTGTTCTTGCCGTTCAGACGTCGGTCGATGACATAGCTCATAGGCCCTCCGGCCGCTTCAGGCGACAGGCCTCAGGCCGCAGGCAGGTGTTTGCCCGAAGCCTGCGGCCCGTGGCGTGCAGCTACGGTTACTGCGACTTCCGTACGCGTAGGTACCATTCGGACAACAGGCGCACCTGCTTGTCGGTATAGCCGCGCTCGACCATTCGAGTGACGAAGTCGTTGTGTTTCTGTTGATCCTCCTTGCTCGCCTTGGCGTTGAAGCTGATGACCGGCAGCAGGTCTTCGGTGTTGGAGAACATTTTCTTCTCGATCACCACGCGCAACTTCTCGTAGCTGAGCCAGGTCGGGTTCTTGCCGTTGTTGTTGGCGCGGGCGCGCAATACGAAGTTGACGATCTCGTTGCGGAAATCCTTCGGATTGCTGATCCCGGCCGGTTTCTCGATCTTCTCCAGTTCCTCGTTGAGGGCCACGCGGTTGAGGATTTCGCCGGTTTCCGGGTCGCGGTACTCCTGATCCTGGATCCAGAAGTCGGCATACAGCACGTAGCGGTCGAAGATGTTCTGGCCGTACTCGCTGTAAGACTCCAGGTAGGCGGTCTGGATCTCCTTGCCGATGAACTCGATGTAGCGCGGCGCCAGGTACTCCTTGATGAAGCGCAGGTAACGCTCGCGCGTCTCGGCGGGGAACTGCTCCTGTTCGATCTGCTGTTCCAACACGTACAGCAGGTGCACCGGGTTGGCAGCCACCTCATGCGGGTCGAAGTTGAACACCTTGGAGAGGATCTTGAAGGCGAAGCGGGTCGACAGGCCGTTCATGCCCTCGTCGACGCCGGCGGCGTCGCGGTACTCCTGGATCGACTTGGCCTTGGGGTCGGTGTCCTTGAGGTTCTCGCCATCATAGACGCGCATCTTCGAGTAGATGTTCGAGTTCTCCGGTTCCTTCAGGCGGCTAAGCACGGAGAACTGGGCGAGCATCTTCAGGGTGTCCGGCGCGCAGTGGGCGTTGGCCAGGGAGCTGTTGGTGAGGAGCTTCTCGTAGATCTTGATCTCGTCGGTGACGCGTAGGCAGTAGGGCACCTTGACGATGTAGATGCGGTCGATGAACGCCTCGTTGTTCTTGTTGTTGCGGAAGTTGTGCCATTCCGACTCGTTGGAGTGGGCCAGCAGGATGCCGCTGTAGGGAATCGCCCCGAGGCCCTCGGTACTGTTGTAGTTGCCCTCCTGGGTAGCGGTCAGCAGCGGGTGCAGCACCTTGATCGGCGCCTTGAACATCTCGACGAATTCCATCAGGCCCTGGTTGGCGCGACACAGGGCGCCGGAGTAGCTGTAGGCATCGGCGTCGTTCTGCGGGAATTCCTCGAGCTTGCGGATGTCGACCTTGCCGACCAGCGAGGAGATGTCCTGGTTGTTCTCGTCGCCCGGTTCGGTCTTGGCGATGCCGATCTGGTTGAGGATCGACGGGTACAGCTTGACCACGCGGAACTGGCTGATATCGCCGCCGAACTCGGCCAGGCGCTTGGTCGCCCAGGGCGACATGATGCTGTTCAGGTAGCGTTGGGGAATGCCGTATTCCTCTTCGAGGATGGCGCCGTCCTCGGTGGCGTTGAACAGGCCGAGTGGCGACTCGAACACCGGCGAGCCCTTGATCGCATAGAAGGGGACTTTCTCCATCAGTTGCTTGAGTTTCTCCGCCAGCGACGACTTGCCGCCGCCGACCGGACCGAGCAGGTAGAGGATCTGTTTCTTCTCTTCCAGGCCTTGGGCGGCATGGCGGAAGTAGGAAACGATCTGGTCGATGCACTCTTCCATGCCATGGAAGTCGGCGAAGGATGGATAGCGGCGGATCACCTTGTTGGAGAAGATCCGCGACAGCCGCGAGTTGCTTGAGGTGTCGAGCAGTTCCGGCTCACCAATCGCCAGCAGCAGGCGTTCGGCGGCCGTGGCGTAGGCGCTGCGATCCTGCTTGCACAGTTCGAGGTACTCCTGGAGGGAGCATTCCTCCTGGCGGGTCGCCTCGAATCGCTGTTGGAAGTGACTGAAAATACTCATGACTTCACCTCGCTCGCTGCTTGGAGCCGGCGTGGCATCGGTCGTGCGGGTGCTGGTAATCGGCTGACGAATCAGCCGAGAAGAGTCCCCCAGAACACCTAAAGGTCTTACCGATGGCCCGGATGCCGGTAGGCCGGCTCTACCTTAATTTTGGATGGCCTGAGCTACAGGATAGTCCGGAATCGGCGAGGGCAAGGAGCGGCGAACGATAACAGGATATTACCGTTCGTCAGGGGAGGGCGGCGGCCCAGGGTTGGCGGGGGCTTGGGCCTGGATAAAATTCTATTCGGACGCTGCTTGTGCGGTTTCTTCCGGGAAGGTCGCGCGCCACAGTTCGAAGCCACCATCCAGGCTGTAGACCTCGGAGAAACCCTGGCCGACCAGGTAAGCCGCGGCGCCCTGGCTGGAATTGCCGTGGTAGCAGGTGACGATCAGCGGCTGGTCGAGATCGGCACCGGCGATAAAGGCATGCAGCGAATGGTTGTCCAGGTGCCGCGACCCGGCGATATGGCCGAGGGCGAAGCTCTGCGGGTCGCGGATGTCGACCACCACGGCGCCTTGTTCGCGCAGTACCTGGGCCTGCTCCGGGGGGATTCGTTTGAAGTCGCTCATGCTCGCACCTCGTTGCAGTCACAGCGGTGGCGTTCGCCGCTGTCGATATTCAATAGGGTCAATGCTCCCCCCCACACGCAGCCGGTGTCCAGGGCGAACAGGCCCGGCTCGCTGCACTGGCCTTGCAGTGCGGCCCAGTGGCCGAAGATGATCTTCTGTCCGCGGGTCTTGCGCTGCGTATGGCTGAACCAGGGCGCATAGCCGGACGGCGCGGTGTCGACGCCTTCCTTGCTCTTCAGGTCGAGGGTACCGTCGGCTTTGCAGAAGCGCATGCGGGTGAAGTAGTTGGTGATCACCCGCAGGCGGGTGACGCCGTGCAGGTCCTTGTCCCACTTGTCCGGCTCGTTGCCGTACATGCCGTCGAGGAACAGCGGCAGGCGGTTATCGTCGAGCAGGGCCTCCTCGACCTCGGCTGCACGTTTCAGGGCCTTTGCCAGCGACCACTGCGGCGGGATGCCGGCATGCACCAGGGCGATGCGGCGCTCGACATCGTAATGCAGCAGCTTCTGCCGACGCAGCCAGTCGAGCAGGTCGTCGCGATCCGCGGCGTCGAGAATCTCCTGCAGGGTGTCGGCCTTCCTCAGTCGCTCGATATTGTGCGCGACGGCCAGCAGGTGCAGGTCGTGGTTGCCCAGTACGCAGGTCACGGCATCGCGTATGCGATAGAGGAAGCGCAGGGTTTCCAGGGAGTCGGGGCCACGGTTGACCAGGTCGCCGACCAGCCACAGGCGATCGCGGTGCGGGTCGAATGCCACTCGTTGCAGCAGGCATTGCAGCGGGGCCAGGCAACCTTGCAGGTCGCCGACGGCATAGGTCGCCATCAGTGCAGTGCACCCGGCATCGCCAGGCGGAATGGGGCGATGATCGCATCGAAGCGCTTGCCGTCCTCGGCGAGCATCTGGTAGCTGCCCTGCATGGTGCCGACCTGCGTGGCCATCACCGTGCCGCTGCTGTAGGTATGGCTGGCTCCAGGAGCGATCAGCGGTTGCTGGCCGACCACCCCGGCGCCGCGTACTTCCTGCACGCGGCCGTTGCCGTCGGTGATCAGCCACTGCCGCGACAGCAGTTTGGCCGGCAGTTGACCGTTGTTGACGATGGTCACGGTGTAGGCGAAGGCGAAGCGCTCCTGCTCCGGCTGCGATTGCTCCGGCAGGTAGCGGGTGGCGACGCTGACGTCGACCTGGTAGCGAGGGTCTGCCATGTATGAGGGCTCTTTAAGCTGAGGAACCAGTTTAGCTGGTGTCAGTCGGCGCTGGGTTGCTCGGCCAGCTGGTCGGCCAGGCGGACGAATGCGGCCAGATCCAGCTGTTCGGGGCGCAGGCTGCCGTCCACGCCGGCGGCTTCGATCGCCGCGGCCGGCAGCAACGCCTTGAGGGCGTTGCGCAGGGTCTTGCGGCGCTGGTTGAAGGCTTCGCGCACCACCCGTTCGAGCTGGTGATGATCCTTGGCCGGGTGCGGCAGGATCTCGTGCGGCACCAGGCGGACGATCGCCGAGTCGACCTTGGGTGGCGGATTGAACGCTCCCGGGCCGACGTTGAACAGATGCTCCACCCGGCAGTGGTACTGCACCATGATCGACAGCCGTCCCCAGTCGCCGCCACCCGGTCCGGCCGCCAGGCGTTCGACCACCTCCTTCTGCAGCATGAAGTGCATGTCGCGGATCAGCGCGGCATTGTCCAGCAGGTGGAAGATCAGCGGGGTGGAGATGTTGTACGGCAGGTTGCCCACCACCCGCAGGCTATGGGGCGCGGCCTCCAGGCGATTGAAATCGAACTTCAGGGCATCGCCCTGGTTCAGGCGAAAGCGCGGCTCATGGCCGAACTTGGCCTGCAGGATGGGGATCAGGTCGAGGTCCAGTTCGATCAGGTCGAGCTGTGCGCCGCTGGCCAGCAGGCCTTCGGTCAGGGCGCCCTGGCCTGGGCCGATTTCCAGCAGACGTTCACCTTCGCGGGCATGAATGGCGCGCAGGATGCGATGGATGACCCCGGCATCGTGCAGGAAATTCTGGCCGAAGCGCTTGCGCGCGCGGTGTTGGTGGTGTTCGGACATGCAGGCGGCTCCAAGCTTCAAGCCGCAAGCTTAAAGCGAATACACAAAACGAATAGACGAGCGGCAGTTTAACAGCATTGGCGGCGCCTGCCGTAGGCTTGGCGGCCGCCGAAAGCGCCTTAGTTCCGGCTGGCGGCCATCTGGTAGGCGGTTTCCAGGGCGACCTGCAGGCTGCCGCTGTCGATCTTGCCGCTGCCGGCCAGGTCCAGGGCGGTGCCGTGATCGACCGAGGTGCGGATGATCGGCAGGCCCAGGGTGATATTGACCGCGGCGCCGAAGCCCTTGAACTTGAGCACCGGCAGGCCTTGATCGTGATACATCGCCAGCACCGCATCGCAGTGCTCGAGGTGTTTCGGGGTGAACAGGGTATCGGCCGGCAGCGGGCCGAGCAGGTCGATACCTTCGCCGCGCAACTGTTCGAGCGTCGGCTCGATCACCTCGATTTCCTCGCGGCCGAGATGGCCGCCCTCGCCGGCGTGCGGGTTGAGGCCGCAGACCAGGATGCGTGGCCGGGGGATGCCGAATTTGCTGCGCAGGTCATGATCGAGGATGCGCGTGACACGGCTCAGGCGCTCGGCGGTGATGGCTGCGGCGACCTCCTTGAGCGGCAGGTGGGTGGTCACCAGGGCTACGCGCAGGCCGCGGGTGGCGAGCATCATCACCACCTGTTCGGTGTGCGTCAGCTCGGCGAGAAATTCGGTGTGCCCGGAGAAGGGGATGCCGGCCTGGTTGATCACGCCCTTGTGCACCGGTGCGGTGATCATGCCGGCGAAATCCCCGGCGACGCAGCCCTGGCCGGCGCGCTTGAGGGTTTCCAGGACGTAGGCGGCATTGGCCGGATTCAGTTGGCCGGGGATGGCTGGTGCTCCCAGCGGGGTGTCCCACACATAGAGGCTGCCGGCCCGAGCGGGTCCGCTCGGCCAGTTGCCGGGGCCGGCTGCGACCAGCTGAATGTCCAGGTTCAACTGCTCGGCGCGCTCGGCGAGCAGTTCGCGGCTGGCGATGGCGACCAGCGCATGGGGTTGGGCCTGGCGGGCGAGCAGCAGGCACAGGTCGGGGCCGATGCCGGCCGGCTCGCCGGGGGTCAGTGCGAAAAGGTGTGTGGCGGTCATGGGCGGGTTCTCGGTTGTGCCGTCCGGGCGGGCGTCGAGGCAGGGAATGGGCGCTATCTTACGCCGCGTGTGCGGCATAACGAAAAAGCCCGGCGCTGGAGCCGGGCTTTTTCGTTCGAAGCAGCTGGTTAGAGCTTGATTTCGACGTAGGCCTCGTCGCGGATCTGCCGCAGCCAGGCTTGCAGCTCTTCGTCGTACTTGCGGTTGCGCAGCAGGTTCATGGCTTGCTGTTCACGGACCTCCGCGCTGCTGTCGGTGGCGCGGCGGCCCATGACCTGCAGCACATGCCAGCCGTAGGGGCTCTTGAATGGTTTGGACAGCTCGCCGCTGGCGGTATTGCCCATCACCTCGCGGAACTCCGGCACCAGCACGCTCGGGTCGATCCAGTCGAGGCTGCCGCCGTTGAGCGCCGAGCCCGGGTCTTCGGAGAAGCTCTTCGCCAGTTCGGCGAAGTCCTCGCCAGCCTGGATGCGTTGGTACAGGCGTTCGGCCAGGCGTTGGCTTTCCGCTTCGCTGCGAATCTCGCTGGGCTTGATCAGGATGTGGCGAACGTTGACCTCGTCACGCACCTGGGTCTCGCCGCCGCGCTTTTCCAGCAGCTTGAGCATGATGAAACCGCCGGGGGTACGCATCGGCTCGGTGACTTCGCCGACCGACAGGGCGCCGAGCATGGCGTCGAACGGCGGCGGCAGCTGCGCGGCCTTGCGCCAGCCCATCTCGCCGCCTTCCAGGGCCGTCTCGCTGGCCGAGCGGGCGATGGCCAGCTGGGCGAAGTCGGCACCTTGCTGCAGTTGCTGGTAGAGCTCGCGGGCCTGGCGCTCCGCCGCCTGAATGGCCTCGGGCGCGGAGCCCTCGGGCAGCGGGATGAGGATGTTGGCCAGGCGGAACTCTTCGGAGAGTTGCAGCTTGCCGAGGTCGGAGGCGAGGAAGTTCTGCACTTCCTGGTCGGTCACCTGGATGCGTTCGGCCACGCGGCGCTGACGCACCCGGCTGATGACCATCTCGCGGCGTACCTGGTCGCGGGCCTCGGCATAGGACAGGCCGTCCTGGGTCAGGGCCGCGCGGAACTGCTCGATGCTCATGCCGTTGCGCTGGGCAATGGTGCCGATCGCCTGGTTGAGTTCTTCATCGGTGATGCGGATGCCGGAGCGGTCGCCGATCTGCAGCTGGATGTTCTCGATGATCAGGCGCTCCAGCACCTGCTGGCCGAGCACGTGTTCCGGCGGCAGGGCGGCGCCCCGTTTGGCGATGGTTTGCTGCACCTCGCGCAGGCGCGCGTCCAGCTGGCTCTGCATGATCACGTCGTTGTCGACGATCGCCACCACGCGGTTGAGCGGTTGCACCTCGGCCTGTGCCGCGGTCCCCAGGAACAGCGCACCCAGCAGCAGTGGGCGCACGCAATCAGAAAGCTTGATCTTCACGTTCACGATAACCTTGAATGCCCTGGTCGAGGAAAGTCTCGACCTTGTTGCCGACGACGCCACCGAGGCCCTTCAGCACGATTTGCAGGAAAATACCGCGGTCAGCCTCATCGTTCAGCGATGGGTTCAGGCTGACTTCGTCATAGTCGATCCAGTAGCGATTGATCAGGCGCAGCTTCCAGCAGCAGCTGTCGTACTCGAAGCCGCCGAAGGCCTCGAGGGTGCGGTCGCGGCCGTAATCGTACTGCCAGCGGGAGATCAGGCTCCATTGCGCCATGATCGGCCAGATCACCGAGAAGTCGTGCTGGCTGACCTTGTAGTAATCCTTGATGAAGTTGGCGGTGCCGGGGGTGCCGTAATCGCCGCCGCCGACCACCCAGTTGCCGGAGGCCTGGTCGTAGCGCACGGTGTCGTTGCGGTAGCGGTAACCGGCATTGACCACCTTGTTCGGGTTGTCTTCCGGCTGGTAGTGGAACATCGCGCTGCCCGAGCGGGTGCGGTGGCTGTCCGGATCCCAGTTGAAGTCCGAGCTCAGGCGCCAGTCGCGGTTGAAGCGGTACATATATTCCAGGGCGTAGGGCGATACCGAGGCCGTGGCGTCCGCGCGGGTGCGGTAATCGATGCCCGGCAGCTGCACCTTGCGGTCTTCGAAGTAGAAGGCCTGGCCGATGCTGAAGCGCTGGCGCTCGAAGCCGTTGCTCTCGATCCAGCGGTTGCTGACGCCCAGGGAAACCTTGTTCTCGTCGCCGATGCGGTCTTTGCCGGAGAAGCGGTTCTCGCGCCACAGCGACGAATAGCTGAAGGTGCTCTCGCCGGTATCGAAGACCGGGATATCGGTCTGGTCTTCCTCCGGTACGTAGAGGTAGAACAGCCGCGGTTCCAGGGTCTGGCGGAAGTCTTTGCCGAACCACTGGGTGTCGCGGTCGAAGTACAGGCCGCTGTCCAGGCTGAACAGGCCGACACCGCGGTCCTGGCTGCTGTCGAACTGCTGCTCGGCCAGCAATGTGTCCTTGCCTTGCTGGTCGAGGTCCAGGTCGTAGTTGGTGTGCAGGTATTTGACCTGGGGCTTGAGGAAGCCCCAGCTCCAGTTCAGCGGCAGGCCGACGCCCGGCTCGAGGTGCAGGCGGTCGCCGTTGGCGCGCGCCAGGCCACGCAGGCGGTCGTCATACCAGGGCTGTTCGGCTACGCCGTCTTCGTTGATGAAGTTGCCGCTGCGCAGGTCGCGGTCGAAGCGCACCAGCTCGGTCTTGTAGCTGAAGTTCAGGCCACCCGGCTGGAACGGCAGGGCGCCATCCAGGGTGATCTGTGGCAGGCGGTCGTACGGCGTGATATCGGTGATGTTGGCCAGTTCGTAAGCGTGGGCATTCAGCCTGGCGGTGTAGCTGTCACCGCGATAGGTCAGGGTGCCGCGCTGGTTGACGTAGCTGGTGGTATCGATGCCCAGGTCGGTGTCCAGATCCTGGAAGTAGTAGGGGTCGCTGATGTCGGTGTAGTCGACTTCGGCCAGCAGGCGCGAGTCGAGGCCGCCTTGATGCTTCCAGCTATAGAGCCAGCGCTGGTCTTCGTATTCCGACTGCAGCTTGCGATCGTCGTTGCTGTCGTCGAGGTAGGCGGCGCCCAGCTGGCCTTCGCTGCTCTTGGTCAGGTAGCGCGCCTCGCCTTCCAGGAGCAGCCCGCGCTCGCTCATGTAGGTCGGGTAGAGCGTGGCGTCATAGTTCGGCGCCAGGTTGAAGTAGTAAGGCGTCTGCAGGGACAGGCCATTGTCGCTGGAACTGCTGATGCTCGGCGGCAAGAAGCCGGACTGGCGGCGGTCGTCGATCGGGAAATAGATGTAGGGGGTGTAGAAAACCGGGAAGTCCTTCACCCGCAGGGTCACGTTGGTCGCGCTGCCGAAGCCGGTGGCCGGATTCAGGGTGACGTTGTTGCCCTTCAGCTGCCAGGCATTGCTGCCCGGTTCGCAGCTGGTATAGGTGCCGTCTTTCAGGCGGATGACCGCCGTCTCCTCGCGCTTGGCGTAGAGCGCGCTGCCGCGGACGTGGCTTTTGTGCAGCACGTACTCGGCGTTGTCGACCTTGGCTTCGCCGTTATCCAGTTGCAGCTCGGCGCGGTCGCCGACCACCAGCATGCCCTGGTCGCGCAGGCGCACGTTGCCGATCAGCTCGCCGCGGTTCTCGGCCTGGTGCAGGCTGGCCTCGTCGGCCTCGACCTGCATGCCGGCCTGGCGCAGCACCACATCGCCGGCAAGGGTGGCGACCTGTTGTTCCTGCTCGTAGCGCGAGGCCTTGGCCGAGACGAACAGCGGCGCTTCGCTCATCGGCGTCTTGTCGTTCATCCCCGGGCGGCTCGGTTCGACATAGGAACCGGCGCAGTAAGGGCCGACTTCCGCCAGCTGCGCAGCGTTCAGTTGCTCGCGCGGCACCCAATCCAGGTGGCTGTAATCGGCGCTGCGCGAAGCCAGGGCCTTGCCGCCGCTTTCGCTCACCAGGGTGCTGCCGGCGGCCTGGCGCTCGCCGCCCTTGGCCGTGGCGCCGCTTTGGCTGACAGCGGAGCCGCTGTGCACGGGGCGTTCAGGCACGGCCGCGGTGCTGGCTTTCGGCGCGCAGGCCCAGCCACCGGAGGCGGATACCCGGCAGTCATACTGCTCGGCGGCGATTGCGAATTGTCCGGCGATGGGCTGAAGTGCCAGAAGACCGCCAGTTACCAGAAGGGGGAATTTTTTACGGAACGCGGGGTATTTTACTGCCATCTTATTTGTCCGGGCTTCCTGCGCGCCATTGGCCCAGAGGCCGCACGCCTCTCGATGGGCTGAAAAAGATGCTGGATAATAAAGCATGACCCGCACAACGGCTAGCGCCGTCGGAGACCCCTGTAATGCCTGATGAAGATCTACGTCTGCAGCTCCTCAACCAGTGGCTCGAGCGGCAACTGCCGGCCCTGTTCGCCGCGCAAGATTGGGGCAGCGTTCCCGCCGCGGGGCTGACGCCCGCCAGCAGCGATGCCAGTTTCCGCCGCTATTTTCGCTGGCAAGGCGCCGGTCGCAGCCTGATCGTGATGGATGCACCACCGCCCCAGGAGGACTGCCGGCCCTTCGTCAAGGTCGCCGGCCTGTTGGCGACGGCCGGGGTGAACGTGCCGCAGATCCTCGCCGCCGACCTCGAGCGCGGCTTTCTCCTGCTCAATGATCTGGGCCGGCAGACCTACCTGGAGGTGATCGATGCGGACAATGCCGAGCCGTTGTTCGCCGATGCGCTGCAGGCGCTGCTGGCGTTCCAGCGCTTGCCGATGGATGCGCCGCTGCCGAGCTACGACGACGCCTTGCTGCGCCGTGAGCTGCAGCTGTTCCCCGAGTGGTACGTGCGGCGCCACCTGGGCATCGAGTTGAGCCCGGCCCAGCAGGCCGCCTGGCAGCGCATCTGTGCGCTGTTGATCGACAGCGCGCTGGCGCAACCGAAGGTGCTGGTGCATCGCGACTACATGCCGCGCAACCTGATGCTCAGCGCGGCGAACCCCGGGGTGTTGGACTTCCAGGATGCGGTCTACGGGCCGGTGACCTATGACGTGACCTGCCTGTTCAAGGATGCCTTTCTCAGCTGGCCCGAGGCACGGGTGCGCGGCTGGCTGGAAAGCTATTGGCTGCAGGCGCAGGCGCTCGGTATCCCGGTGCAGGCCGCGCTGGACGACTTCCTGCGTGCCAGCGACCTGATGGGGGTGCAGCGTCACCTCAAGGTGATTGGCATCTTCGCGCGCATCTGCCACCGCGACGGCAAGCCGCGCTACCTCGGCGACGTGCCGCGCTTCTTCGCCTACATAGAGGCGGTGCTGGCGCGGCGCCCGGAGCTGGCTGAGCTGGGCGAGCTGCTCGCCAGCCTGCCGCAGGTCGAAGCGGTGCCGGCATGAAGGCGATGATCCTGGCCGCCGGCAAGGGCGAGCGCCTGCGGCCGTTGACCCTGCACACGCCCAAACCCCTGGTGCAGGCCGCCGGCATGCCGCTGATCGAATACCACGTGCGCGCCCTTGCCGCCGCGGGCTTTCGCGAGCTGCTGATCAACCATGCCTGGCTCGGCCAGCAGATCGAGGACTACCTCGGCGACGGCGCGCGTTTTGGCCTGAGCATCGGCTATTCGGCCGAAGGCGAACCGCTGGAAACCGGCGGCGGGATCTTCCGCGCTTTGCCCAGGCTCGGCGACCAGCCCTTCCTGGTGGTCAACGGCGATATTTTCACCGACTACCCCTTCGCCGCCTTGCGTCGGCCGCTGGCGGGCCTGGCCCACCTGGTGCTGGTGGACAACCCGGCGCATCACCGTGCCGGCGATTTCTGCCTGGAGCAGGAGCGGGTGCACGATGCCCGGGCCGATCAGCCGTGCCTGACCTACAGCGGCATCGCCGTGCTCTCGCCGCGCTTGTTCGACGGTTGCCAGCCGGGAGCGTTCAAGCTGGCGCCCTTGCTGCGCCGCGCGATGGCCGCGGGCCAGGCGAGTGGCGAGCGCTATGCCGGTCGCTGGGTCGACGTCGGCACCCATGAGCGCTTGGCCGAAGTCGAGCGCCTGCTCGCGCAGGGTTACTGAGATGCTCTGGCCGGCGACGCTGCTCGGCGCCGTTGCGGGCTTGGCCGTGGCCAGCATTCCCGGCGCGTTGCTCGGCGGGCTGCTCGGCCAGGTGCTGGATCGGCGCTGGCGCCTGTCCAGCTGGGCAGCGCTGCGCGAGCGGCTCGGCGGCCCGCCGCCGGCGGCTGACGAGGAGTTGCTGTTCATCCTGCTCGGCCGCCTGGCCAAGTGTGACGGCCGGGTGCTGCCCGCGCACATCCAGCAGGCTCGGGCGGAGATGCAGCGCCTGGGCCTGGATGCCGCGGCGCAGCGCCGGGCTATCGAGGCGTTCGCCCGCGGCAAGGTCGGTCGCGACAGCCTGCGCGGCCCGTTGCGCCGCCAGCAGGCGCGGGCCGAGACGCTGCTGCGCGCCTGTTGGCGCATGGCCTGGGTCGATGGCCGGGTGAGCCAGACCGAGCGCGAGCTGATTCTGTTGTGGGGCAAATGGCTGCACGTCTCCGCGGCCGCCCAGGAGGCGCTGAGCGCGCACTATGCGCCCAGGCAAAGCGGCCTGGCCGCGGCGGGCGGCAGCTACCAGGAGGCGTTGCGCCTGCTCGGGGTGGCGGTCGACAGCGAGCCGGCGCAGATCAAGCGCGCCTATCGGCGCCTGTTGAGCCGTCATCACCCGGACAAGCTGGCCGGCAGCGGCGCCGGCCCGGAGCGGCTGCGCGAAGCCACGGAAAAGACCCGCGAGCTGCACCAAGCCTACGGGCTGATCCGCCAGCGCCATGGCTTTCGCTAGTGGCGCCCCGGCTCGCTAAGTGTGCTGTCGCGCAATAATCCATTGCTCGAGCAGCTGCGGCTGAGCTGTGTTGGGGGCGCGGGGCCGCCTAGGTGTGCGCACCACTGGCAAGCGGGTGCCTGGTGCGCGCGGCCTAGGTGGCCCCGCGCACCCTACGAGCCGGAGTCACCGAAACAGTAATTCTGAGACGGCGCGCTAGCGTGCCTGCAGCTGCAGGCTGAGCCAGCCGCGCAGCCTGCGGTAGAGCTGCTCCTGCTGCAGTTCGGGATTGCCGGGCAGCGCCGTCATCGCCACCTGGATATAGGCCGGATGGGCCTGGCGCTTGCTGGCCTGGGCGCGGCCGGCGGCGGCCAGGCGCTCGGCCGGGCGATCGCTGTAGTAGAAGTCCCCGGTGGCCAGCTTGAGTTTGGGCAGCAGTTCGTCCAGGGCCGGGCTGGCATCCACCGGCGATTCGACGGCCACCATCAGCAGGTTCTGCACGTCGGCGGGCTGTTCCTCGCTGAGGTAGCGTGCGCCCCAGTAGGCCCCGCTGCCGTGGCCGAGCAGGACGATGCGTGCGGCCTTCTGCTGGCGGGCCAGTTGCAGGGCCGCGGCGATGCGCTGTTGGATGCGCCGGGCATGGCGCGTGGCTGGATCTTCCGGCGCCGCGGCGGGCGCCGCCATCTCCTCGCTGTTGGCGGCAGCCGGCGCCGGGGGCGCTGCCGGCGTTGCGGCCGCCTCGTCCGCTGCGGGAGTGTCGGCGGTGCTGGCGGGCTTATCGGGCCGACGTGCTTGCGGCTGGCTGTCCGGCGGATCGGGCAAGCCGAGCGCCAGGCTGTGCCAGCCGGCATCCGGCAATTTGCGTCGCAGCGGGCCGAGGCTGGCGGGCCAGTCGGGGCTCTCGCCGTCGCCACCGAGGAGGACCACCACGCCATGCGCCTGGGGCACGTTGGCGGGCAGCCAGAGGGCCAGGAAGGCCTCGTCGGCGGCCTGCAGCTGCTGTTGTTCCTGCTCCGGCAGACGCTCGGCCAGGGCCGCGGCGGCATCCGCGCTGCGCTCGGCCTGTGCTGGGCGGGCCGCTGCCGGCGCAGCGCCAGGATCGCTTGCCGCGCCGGCGTCGGTGGCCGTGGCGCCGGGATCTTCGGCATGCAGCGGCCAACTGGCCGGCAGCAGGCTCAGGCTCAGGGCGACCAGCAGGGGGCGGAGGGCGCGGGGCATGAGGGACTCCTGAACGGGCGGTGGAGTGGCGAGCCTACTGCCTGCGCGGGGCTTTGTCAGGTCATCCCTTGGCTAGACGGGTCACGACTGGAGTAAGGTATGGACTGCCCATCTCCAGGTTATGATCGAGTCGTTTCCATAATGAATCCAGTGCTGTCGCGCCTCCTCGTTCTGCTCCTGGCCTGGCCGGTTCTGGCCTGGGGCGCGGATGCCGCGTTGCCGCTGCGGCCGGCGTTCGACGCCCCGCAGCGGGCCTGGCTCGAGGCGCATCGGCAGCTGCGCGTGGGCCTGCTCATGCAGGCACCCTGGGCCCAGTACGACGGGCGCCTGCAGCGCCTCTCCGGGGCCAACGTCGAGTTGATGACCCGGCTGCTCCAGGGCATGGGCGTCGAACCGCTGTGGGTGCGCTTCACCGAGCAGGACGAGTTGGATGCCGCGGTACGCCGCGGCGAGGTCGACCTGGCCCCGGGGCTGGCGCAGACCCCCCGCGGCCTGCGGGCCTGGCTCTATTCCAGCCCCTATCTGCGCGTGCCGCAGCTGCTGGTGGGGGAGCGGCGCGGCAACAGCGTGGTCGACCTCGACCGCCTCGGGCGCGAGGAGACGGTGGCGGTGCGCGAGACGAGCCCGGCCTTCGAGTATTTGCGCAAGACCTACGGCAACCTCCGCCTGCAGCCGGTGAGTACGGAACGCACGGCCCTGCTGCGCCTGCAGCGCCAGGAGGTCAGCTACGTGGTGGTCGACGAGGCGCGCCTGAGCCTGTTGCTGCGCGAGCCGCAGTTCGCCGCCCTGAGCATCGTCGGCGATATCGGTCTGCCGCAGTTGCTGCGCATCGCCAGCCGGCGCGACGAGCCGCAGCTGGCGGAGATCGTCGAGCTGACCCTGCAGGCCTTGCCGCCGCGCGAACTCGACCGGCTGCGCGAGCGCTGGCTGCCGCTGAAGTACCCGCGGATGGGCGATTCCCTGGCCTTCTGGAAGGGCCTCAGCCTGTTGCTGCTGGTGATCCTGCTGGGGACGCTTGCCATCCTCCTGCACCTGCGCCAGCAGCGCCGCGGCCTGGAGCGACAGCTGCTCGAGGCGCGGCATGCCTTGAGCCTGCGCGAGGCGGCCGAGCAGGCCCTGCGTCTGGCCCAGTTCTCCATCGACCACAGCACCGTGGGCATTCTCTGGGTCAACTGGGACAGCCATGTGCGCTATGCCAACCGCGCCGCCGAAGCGATGCTCGGCTACGCCGCCGGCGCCCTGGTGGAGCGGCCGTTGCAGACGCTGGAGCCGAGCCTGGACATGGACCGCTGGCTGAACCTGTGGAAACTCGCGCGTGGCGGCGAAGAGGCGCTGCCCGGGATCGAGACCGAATGCCTGCGGGCCGACGGCAGCCGCCTGCCGGTGGACGTGTCGCTGAGCTTCCTGCGCTTCGACCGGGCGGAATACCTGGTGGTGTTCCTCAGCGACATCACCGAGCGCCGCCGCGCCCGCGCCGCCCTGCAGGAGAGCGAGGCGCGGCTCAAGGGCATCGCCGGCAACGTGCCCGGCCTGGTGTTCCGCCTGGAGCGCGCCGCGCTCGAGCAGCCGGTGGTGTTCGCCTACCTCAGCGAAGCCAGCGCCGAACTGGTCGGTTATCCCGCCGCCGAGTTGCAGCGCGCCGACCGCGGCATCCGCAGCCTGGTGCATCCGGACGACCAGGCCAGCTACCGGCTGACCCAGGACGCGGCCCTGGCCGGCGACCGCGACTGGCAATGGCAGGGGCGCATCCTCACCCGCGACGGGCAGCTGCGCTGGGCCGATATCAAGGCCACCGCGCGCAGCCTGGGCCAGGGCCGGGTGGTGTGGGACGGGATCGTCTGGGACATCACCGAGAACAAGCAGGTGGAGCTGGAGCTGGCCGATTCGCGGGCGCAGTTGCGCGACCTGTCCGCGCACCTGGAGAGCGTGCGCGAGGAGGAGAAGGCGCGCATCGCCCGCGAGGTGCACGACGAACTGGGCCAGGTGCTCACCGTGCTCAAGCTGGAGACCGCCATGTGCGAGCTGGTCTGCGCCGGCCAGGTGCCGGGCCTGGACGAGCGCATGCAGAACATCAAGCGGCTGATCGCCCAGCTGTTCCAGCTGGTCCGCGATGTCGCCACCGCCCTGCGCCCGCCGATCCTCGATGCCGGGATCGCCTCGGCCATCGAATGGCAGGTGCGCCGCTTCGAGGCGCGCACCCAGATCCCCTGCCTGGTCGAGGTGCCCGAACATGTGCCGAAGCTGGCCGACAACAAGGCCATCGGCCTGTTCCGCATCCTCCAGGAGGCGCTGACCAACGTCATGCGGCATGCCGGCGCGCACAGCGTGGAGGTGCACCTGAGCCTGGAAAACGGCGAGCTGTGCCTGTGCGTGAGCGACGACGGCAAGGGCTTCGTGCCCGAACAGCGCAAGCCCGGCCAGTCCTTCGGCCTGGTCGGCATGCAGGAGCGGGTGTTGATGCTCGGCGGCCAGCTGAGCATTGACAGCCGGCCAGGCGAGGGGACTACCCTGTGCGCACGAGTGGCGGTGAGCGAGGAGGCAGTGGCGTGATTCGGGTAATGGTGGCTGAGGACCACACCATCGTGCGCGAGGGCATCAAGCAACTGATCGGCATGGCCCGCGACCTCGAGGTGGTGGGCGAGGCGAGCAACGGCGAGCAGCTGCTCGAGAACCTGCGCCGTACCCCCTGCGACGTGGTCCTGCTGGACATCAGCATGCCCGGGGTCAATGGCCTCGAGGCCATCCCGCGGATCCGCGCCCTGGCCAATGCACCGGCGATCCTGGTGCTGTCGATGCACAACGAGGCGCAGATGGCCGCCCGCGCGCTGAAGGTCGGCGCCGCCGGCTACGCCACCAAGGACAGCGACCCGGCCCTGCTGATCACCGCCATCCGCCGGGTGGCCGGGGGCGGGCGCTACATCGACCCGGACCTGGCCGACCGCATGGTCTTCGAGGTCGGCCTGACCGATTCGCGGCCACCGCATGCCCAGCTCTCCGAGCGCGAGTTCTCGGTGTTCGAGCGCCTGGTGCGCGGCGAGGGGGTCAACGACATCGCCCTGCACCTGGCGGTCAGCAACAAGACCGTCAGCACCCACAAGGCGCGCCTGATGCAGAAGCTCGGCGCCCACTCGGTGGCCGACCTGGTGCGTTACGCCCTGGAGCACAAGCTGGTCTGAGGCGCCGTGCCGAGCGCGGATGACCCCAGCCTTTGTAGGGCGATCCCTACAGGAAACTCTCCGTTGATCTGATGGCAGTTCGTCATCCCGGCCGATTTTTCCAGCGGCCCATCGCTCCTAGTCTGTGTGCTACGGCGTACAGACAACAACAAGGGTGCGGTGATGTCCGAGTCTCAGACAAACGATGTGCTGGTGAGCTTCCGCGGCGTGCAGAAGAGCTATGACGGCGAGACGCTGATCGTCAAGGATCTCAACCTGGACATTCGCAAGGGTGAGTTCCTCACCCTGCTCGGCCCGTCGGGCTCGGGCAAGACCACCAGCCTGATGATGCTGGCCGGTTTCGAAACCCCCACCGCCGGCGAAATCCTCCTCGACGGCCGTTCGCTGAACAAGCTGCCGCCGCATAAGCGCGACATCGGCATGGTGTTCCAGAACTACGCGCTGTTCCCGCACATGACGGTGGCCGAGAACCTCGCCTTCCCGCTGTCGGTGCGCGGGCTGTCGCGCACCGACAGCAGCGAGCGGGTCAAGCGCGCGTTGTCCATGGTGCAACTGGACAGCTTCCGCAATCGCTACCCCGGCCAGCTCTCCGGCGGCCAGCAGCAGCGCGTGGCCCTGGCCCGGGCGCTGGTGTTCGAGCCGCAGCTGGTGCTGATGGACGAGCCCCTGGGGGCGCTGGACAAGCAGCTGCGCGAGCACATGCAGATGGAGATCAAGCACCTGCACCAGCGTCTCGGCGTGACCGTGGTCTACGTCACCCACGACCAGGGCGAGGCGCTGACCATGTCCGACCGCGTGGCGGTGTTCCACCAGGGCGAGATCCAGCAGATCGCCGACCCGCGCACGCTCTACGAGGAGCCGCGCAATACCTTCGTCGCCAACTTCATCGGCGAGAACAACCGCCTCAATGGCCGCCTGCTCAGCCGCGACGGCGAACACTGCGTGGTCGGCCTGGCGCGTGGCGAGAAGGTCGAGGCGCTGGCGGTGAACGTCGGCCAGGCCGGCGAGCCGGTGACCCTCTCGGTGCGTCCCGAGCGGGTGCGCCTGAACGGCTCCAGCGAGAACTGCAGCAACCGCTTCTCCGGGCGGGTGGCGGAGTTCATCTACCTGGGCGACCACGTACGGGTGCGCCTGGAAGTCTGTGGCATGAGCGATTTCTTCGTAAAACAGCCGATTGCCGAACTCGACCCCGCCTTGGCGGTGGGCGACGTGGTGCCGCTCGGCTGGCAAGTGGAGCACGTCCGCGCGCTCGATCCGTTGCTAGACAGTCATTGATAGCGCTTAACCAACCCTAGCCACAGTGGAGTAAACAACAATGAGCAAATACCTCACGTTCCCGGCGCTTACCCTGGCCATGGCCTGCGCCGTGCCGGCGCTGGCCGCCGATCTGACGGTGATTTCCTTCGGCGGCGCGAACAAGGCGGCCCAGGTCAAGGCGTTCTACCAGCCGTGGGAAGCCAATGGCAGCGGCAAGATCGTCGCGGGCGAGTACAACGGTGAAATGGCGCGGGTCAAGGCCATGGTCGACACCAACAGCGTGTCCTGGAACCTGGTGGAAGTGGAATCGCCGGAGCTGGCGCGCGGCTGTGACGAAGGCATGTTCGAGGAACTCGACCCGGCGCTGTTCGGCAATCCCGCGGACTTCGTCGAGGGTGCCATCCAGCCCTGCGGCGTCGGCTTCTTCGTCTGGTCCACGGTGCTGGCCTACAACGCCGACAAGCTGAGCAGCGCACCGAGCGGCTGGGCGGATTTCTGGGATACCGAGAAATTCCCGGGCAAGCGCGGCCTGCGCAAGGGCGCCAAGTACACCCTGGAATTCGCCCTGATGGCCGATGGCGTGGCACCCAAGGAGGTGTACAGCGTGCTGGCCACCAAGGAGGGCCAGGACCGCGCCTTCGCCAAGCTCGACCAGATCAAGCCGAGCATCCAGTGGTGGGAAGCCGGTGCCCAGCCGCCGCAATTCCTCGCCTCCGGCGACGTGGTGATGAGTTCGGCCTACAACGGGCGGATCGCCGCGGTGCAGAACGAGAGCAACCTCAAGGTGGTGTGGAACGGCGGCATCTACGACTTCGACGCCTGGGCCATCCCGATGGGCGCCAAGGACAAGGACGCCGCGCAGCAATTCATCGCCTTCTCGGTCAAGCCCGAGCAGCAGAAGATCTACTCGGAAAACATCGCCTACGGCCCGGCCAACAAGAAGGCCGTCGCGCTGCTCGATCCCAAGCTGCTCAAGGACATGCCGACCACCCCGGAGAACATCGCCAACCAAGTGGCCATGGACGTGACCTTCTGGGCTGACTACGGCGAGCAGTTGGAACAGCGCTTCAACGCCTGGGCCGCGCGCAACTGAGTCAACCGCTGGCAAGACCTCTCCCCCGCGAGCGGGGGAGGGGATATTCCCCCGTTTTCCGGAGTTCGCTATGGCCACCGCAGTGCCCCTGACCGAGGTCGCCGGCCCCACCCTGAAACAGCGCCTGGCCCGAGCCGAGCGCGTCAATCGCCTGAAATCCCAGGCGCTGATCCTGCCGCTGCTGGTGTTCCTGCTGCTGGTCTTTCTGGTTCCCATCGTCGCCTTGCTCGACAAGAGCGTGGACAACCCCGAAGTGGTCGGCAGCATGCCGCGCACCGTGGAGACGATCGCCGCCTGGGATGGCAAGGGGCTGCCCGCCGAACCGGTCTACCGCGCGCTGGCCCTCGACCTGGCCGAGGCGCGGCGCGAGCAGACCATCGGCGACCTGTCCAAGCGGATGAACATGGAACTGGCCGGCTACCGCAGCCTGATGGCCAAGACCGGCCGCGCGCTGCCGTTCGACAGCGAACCCGCCTCCTACAAGGACGCCCTGGAGAGCCTCGACGAACGCTGGGGCGACCCGGCCTACTGGCAGGTGATCCGCCGCAACACCAGCGAGGTCACCCCCTATTTCCTCCTGGCCGCCATGGACCATCGTATCGATGACCTCGGCGAGCTGGCGCCGGCCACGCCGGACCAGGCCATCTACCTGGAGATCTTCGCCCGCACCTTCTGGATGGGCCTGGTGATCACCGCCATCTGCCTGGTGCTGGCCTATCCCTTGGCCTACCTGCTGGCCAACTTGCCGACCCGGCAGAGCAACCTGCTGATGATCCTGGTGCTGCTGCCGTTCTGGACCTCGATCCTGGTGCGCGTGGCGGCCTGGATCGTGCTCCTGCAATCGAGCGGCCTGATCAACGGCGCGCTGCTCAGCCTGGGGATCATCGACAAGCCCTTGCAGTTGGTGTTCAACCGCACCGGGGTGTACATCTCCATGGTGCACATCATGCTGCCGTTCATGATCCTGCCGATCTACAGCGTGATGAAGGGCATTTCGCCGACCTACATGCGCGCCGCGGTGTCGCTCGGCTGTCACCCCTTCGCCAGTTTCTGGCGGGTGTATTTCCCGCAGACCCTGGCCGGCGTCAGCGCCGGTGGCCTGCTGGTGTTCATCCTGTCCATCGGCTACTACATCACCCCGGCGCTGCTCGGTAGTCCGGGCGACCAGATGGTCAGCTACTTCGTGGCGTTCTACACCAACACCTCGATCAACTGGGGCATGGCCACGGCCCTCGGCGGCCTGCTGCTGCTCGCCACCCTGGTGCTCTACGTGGTGTACAGCTGGCTGGTGGGCGCGAGCCGCCTGCGTTTGGCCTGATAGGAGAAAGACGAGATGCTGAGCCCCTACATGTCCCCGGTCGAGCGCGTATGGCACTACAGCCTGCGCACGCTCTGCGCGCTGGTCCTGCTGTTCCTGATCCTGCCGGTGCTGGTGATCATCCCGCTGTCGTTCAACTCCGGGACCTTCCTCGTCTACCCGTTGCAGGGCTTCTCGCTGCGCTGGTACGAGGACTTCTTCATGTCCGCCGACTGGATGCGCTCGCTGAAGAACAGCCTGATCATCGCCCCGGCCGCCACCACGCTGGCCATGGTCTTCGGCACCCTGGCGGCGATCGGCCTGACCCGCGGCGAGTTCCGCGGCAAGGCGCTGGTGATGAGCCTGCTGATCTCGCCGATGGTGGTGCCGGTGGTGATCATCGGTGTGGCCAGCTACCTGTTCTTCGCCCCCCTGGGATTCGGCAACAGCTACCTGGCGCTGATCCTGGTGCACGCGGTACTCGGCGTGCCCTTCGTGATCATCACCGTGTCGGCGACCCTGCAGGGCTTCAACCACAACCTGGTGCGCGCCGCCGCCAGCCTCGGCGCCGCGCCGTTGACCGCGTTCCGCCGGGTGACCCTGCCGCTGATCGCCCCCGGGGTGATTTCCGGTGCGCTGTTCGCCTTCGCCACTTCCTTCGACGAGGTGGTGGTGACCCTGTTCCTCGCCGGACCCGAGCAGGTCACCTTGCCGCGGCAGATGTTCAGCGGCATCCGCGAGAACCTGTCGCCGACCATCGCCGCGGTGGCGACCCTGCTGATCGGTTTCTCCATCCTGCTGTTGCTGACCCTGGAATGGTTGCGCGGGCGCAGTGAAAAGCTGCGTACCCAGCAACCCGCCTGATCCCGCCCAGAACAAGAGAGCGCCATGACCCTGCAACTCCAAGATCCCAGCCTGCTGCGCCAGCAGGCCTATGTGAACGGCCAGTGGTGCGAGGCCGACAGCGGCGCGCGCACCGAGATCCGCAACCCGGCCAGCGGCGAGATCATCGGCAGCGTGCCGAACCTCGGCCGCGGCGAGACCCGCCGCGCCATTGCGGCGGCGCAGGCGGCGCAGCCGGCCTGGCGCGCGCTGACCGCCAAGGAGCGGGCCAATCGCCTGCGCCAGTGGTTCAGCCTGATCATGGCCAACCAGGAAGACCTGGCGCGGATCATGACCGCCGAGCAGGGCAAGCCGCTGGCCGAGGCGCGCGGCGAGATCGCCTACGCCGCCTCCTTTATCGAGTGGTTCGCCGAGGAGGCCAAGCGCGCCTATGGCGATGTGATCCCGGCGCATGCCACGGACAAGCGCATCCTGGTGCAGAAGGAAGCCGTCGGCGTAACCGCGGCCATCACCCCGTGGAACTTCCCCAGCGCCATGATCACCCGCAAGGCCGGCCCGGCCCTGGCGGCGGGCTGCGCCATGCTGCTCAAGCCGGCGCCGCAGACGCCGTTCTCCGCGCTGGCCCTGGCCGCGCTGGCCGAGTGCGCCGGCATTCCCGCCGGGCTGTTCAGTGTGTTGCCGGCCGATGTCGATGCCAGTCGCGACGTGGGTGGCGAGCTGTGCGAGAACCCCATCGTGCGCAAGCTGTCGTTCACCGGCTCCACCGCGGTCGGCATCCGGCTGATGCAGCAGTGCGCGCCGACCCTGAAGAAGCTCTCGCTGGAACTGGGCGGCAATGCGCCCTTCATCGTCTTCGACGACGCCGACCTGGACGCGGCAGTGGAAGGGGCGATCATCTCCAAGTACCGCAACGCCGGGCAGACCTGCGTCTGCGCCAACCGCCTGTATGTGCAGGACGGCGTCTACCAGGCCTTCGCCGCCAAGCTGGCCGCCGCGGTGGCCAAGCTGAAAGTCGGCAACGGCATGGAGGAGGGCGTCACCACCGGCCCGCTGATCAACGCCGAGGCGGTGGCCAAGGTCGAGCGCCACCTGCGCGACGCCCTGGACAAGGGCGCGACCCTGGTCGCCGGCGGCAACAGCCTGGGCGGCAATTTCTTCGAACCGACCATAGTCAGCGGGGTGACCGCCGAGATGGCGGTGGCCCGCGAGGAAACCTTCGGCCCGCTGGCGCCGCTGTTCCGCTTCAGTGACGAGGCCGAGGTGATCCGCCAGGCCAACGACACCGAATTCGGCCTGGCCGCCTACTTCTACGCCCGCGACCTGGGTCGGGTGTTCCGCGTGGCCGAGGCGCTGGAGTACGGCATGGTCGGCATCAACACCGGGCTGATCTCCACCGAGGTGGCGCCGTTCGGCGGCATGAAGTCCTCCGGCCTGGGCCGTGAAGGCTCCAAGTACGGGTTGGACGAGTATCTGGAAATCAAATACCTGTGCCTGGGCGTTTAGCCAAACACCGTAGGGTGCGCGGGGCCGCCCAGGCTGTGCGCACCATGAACCTTTGATCCGGTGCGCACGGCGCACCCTACTGTTCACGTTTCGCCTGAGGACACAATGAGCCAGACCAACGACTCCCTGATGCAACGCCGCACTGCCGCCGTCCCCCGCGGCGTCGGGCAGATCCACCCGATCTTCGCCGCCCGCGCGGAGAACGCCAGCGTGTGGGACGTCGAGGGCCGTGAGTACATCGACTTCGCCGGCGGCATCGCCGTGCTCAACACCGGCCACCTGCACCCCAAGGTGGTGGCGGCGGTGCAGCAGCAGCTGACCAAGCTGTCGCACACCTGCTTCCAGGTGCTGGCCTACGAGCCCTATGTCGAGGTCTGCGAGAAGGTCGCCGCGCGCGTGCCGGGCGACTTCGCCAAGAAGACCCTGCTGGTCTCCACCGGCTCCGAGGCGGTGGAGAACGCGGTGAAGATCGCCCGCGCCGCCACCGGCCGCGCCGGGGTGATCGCCTTCACCGGCGGCTACCACGGCCGCACCATGATGACCCTGAGCCTGACCGGCAAGAAGGTGCCCTATGCCGCCGGCATGGGCCTGATGCCGGCCGGCGTGTATCGCGCCCAGTACCCCTGCGCGCTGCACGGGGTCAGCGTCGACGAGGCCATGGCGAGCATCGAGCGGGTGTTCAAGAACGACGCCGAGCCGCGCGACATCGCCGCCATCGTCATCGAGCCGGTGCAGGGCGAGGGCGGCTTCTAC
>NZ_FNCT01000042.1 GCF_900100495.1 Pseudomonas benzenivorans | reverse complement strand
CGGTTAATACCGAGGCTTTTTTGTATCCGCCGGACTCTCACCAGGGACTGCGTCCCAGGTTATTCGCTTCGCTCACCCCTGCGGGGCCGCTGCTTGCGCGCGTTCAGCTGCGCTGTCGAGTCCAGGTCGCCAAGCAGAATTCCGTTCCCAATCAATCGATTAGGCTTGGAATCTGGCCTTGAGCATGCCATATAGCCGTTTCCGGCAAATGGCCCAAGATCAACTATTCAACATCACCCGTTTCAGCAACTACCACACCCGCAAAATCATGACGATCTGGCAGGTGGCGAACTGCTTCAAGTAGATATCGAAGCGGCTGAAGACCACGGTCAACCCCCACCGTTTCCGGCACACCCTCGGCACCGAGCTGATGCGCAGCCCCGAGCGCAATCTACATGGCGTACGGGATCTATTGGGTCATACCAACATCCGCACAACGCTGGAGTACATCGATGTGGATTTGGCGATGCTGAGGCAATTGGTAAATGAGCCGCGATGAATCGAGTCAAGTCGAAAGCCCTTGGCCGCTCGGCTTCAACTCCATCTGCGCCGCGCCGGCAGCGAGGTATCGCTGCCAAGGCTACCGGCCCAGACCTGGACAGCCTGGTGGTCGATTACCCTTCCAGGGTCAACATCGACCAGCGGGTTGAGGTGATTCATCGGGTCATTCACTGTCGATTTGTTCTGCTGTGACTTTCGCTGTCGATAGTGCTTATGCAGATGGCGGCTGCACGACCCGCACTGCCACCTGTCGATTGGTGAGCTGGCGCTGCACTGGAGCTTGCGTCTGTTGCCGGTGGGGCCGAGGGCTTGGCAGTCGGCGGGTCCACCCTGTAGGAGCCAGCTTGCTGGCGATCCAATTGCGTTTCGGCAGCGGTGCGCACAGCCTAGGCGGCCCCGCGCACCCTACGGTCTATGCGTGCAGCACCACGGTGCGGTTGGCGTTGAGGAACACCCGCCGCTCGAGGTGGTAGGCGATGGCCTTGGCCAGGGTCTGGCACTCGATGTCGCGGCCCTTGGCGACCAGGTCTTCGGGGTAGTGGGCATGATCCACCGACTCCACGCCCTGGGCGATGATCGGCCCCTCGTCGAGGTCGTTGTTGATGTAGTGGGCGGTCGCGCCGACCAGCTTGACACCCTTCTGGTAGGCCTGGTGATAGGGCTTGGCGCCCTTGAAACCGGGCAGCAGCGAGTGGTGGATATTGATCGCCCAGCCGTCCAGCTTGCGGCACAGCTCGGGCGAGAGCACCTGCATGTAGCGGGCTAATACGAGCAATTCCGCGCCGGTCTCCTCGATCACCTGCATGACCTTGCGCTCCTGCGCCGGCTTGTCGTTGGGGTCGAGGGGGAAGTGGTGATAGGGGATGCCGTGCCAGCGCGCCAGCGGTTCCAGGTCCGGGTGATTGGACACCACCGCCACCACGTCCATGCCCAGGTGGCCGATGCGCTGGCGATAGAGCAGGTCGTTCAGGCAATGGTCGGCCTTGCTCACCATCAGCACCACCTTGGCCCGGTAGCCCGGCGGGGTCAGTTCGGTGTGCATGGCGAACGGCGCCAGGCGCTCCTGCAAGCCGGCGCGGAAGGCCTGCTCGTCGAAGCCGTCGGGTTGGCGGAACTCGACGCGGATGAAGAAGCGCGCGGACAGCCGGTCATCGAACGAGTGGTGCTCGGTGACGTAGCAGCGTTGCTCGAACAGGAAGCGCGTCACCGCATCCACGGTACCGAGCACGCTCGGGCAATGGCCGGTGAGGATCCAGGTATCGGGGGTGCGGCTCATAAAAAACTCCGTTGCTGTTCACCCCTCTCCCCCCGGGAGAGGGGCCGGGGGTGAGGGTTCTGGAAGACCGCGCGATCTGCTTTCGCCTTCATCACAAGCACCACAAACAGCGACTGAGCAGGGCAGACACTATGCGGTGCCCCTTTCCCTCACCCCAGCCCTCGGCTTGGGCATCCTGCGTCGCCCTACCTCCTGCATCCATGCAGTCGTCTCCCGGAGGGAGAGGGGGCCGTCCGCGTGTACCTCAGGCCTTGATCGCCAGCCCATACTCGGCGCTGGCGTCCTGCAGCCATAGCCAGATGTAGTCGGCGAAGCTGCGCCGCACCAGCAGTTCCCAGGTGTCCTCGCCGCTGCGGCGGATCACCAGTTGCGACTTGGCGAACACCGTGCCGACTGCCTTGCCCACCGGGAAGTTGCGCGGGTGCACGTCGTAGCTGGTCGATTTCATCAGCAATTCGCGGACTTTCGGCCCGCTCAGTTCGAGCAGGGTCTGCCCGCCGCTGACATTGACCACCTGGCAGTGCTGGCCGGCCAGGGCCGCGCGCAGCTTCTGCTCGGTGGCGAACTCGCTGCCGCTCGGCACGATCAGCAGCCATTCGTCCGGGCCCAGCCATTGCAGAGAGGTATCGCCACGGCTGACCAGGGTCAGCGCGCCCGGAAGTTCCAGGCCAGTGGCCTGGTGCACGGCGCCGGCGAAGTTGCTGTCATCGGGATCGCCACGCAGGGTCAGGTGGCCGAGCAGTTTGTTTTCGCGCAGGCACACCCCGGTGCTGCTGCTCTTGTGCAGCGGGGCCTTGCGTGCCAGCTCGTCGAGGCCGGCGTGGAACAGTGGCGACT
The DNA here is from genome assembly GCF_900100495.1 of Pseudomonas benzenivorans. Classification (GTDB taxonomy): domain Bacteria; phylum Pseudomonadota; class Gammaproteobacteria; order Pseudomonadales; family Pseudomonadaceae; genus Aquipseudomonas; species Aquipseudomonas benzenivorans. Next base: position 922 of record NZ_FNCT01000042.1, on the reverse strand, counting down.
CGGCGTAGCCGGCGGCGGGGCGTTGTTGGTAGACATTCACTGCGGTCATGCTTCACCTGCCTGGCGCGGTTGGGCGCCGTTGGAGTTCTGGGTGGGGCAATGGATAAGTGTTCGACTGGAAGTCTGTCCCTCACCCTGGCCCTCTCCCCAAGAGGAAGAGGGAACGACGGTGTCGAGCCTGGCAACCTTGTCAGATCCATGCACATACAGCTCCCTCTCCCCTGGGGGAGAGGGTTGGGGCGAGGGGGCGACATGCGCCCATCCCCGATCAAACATTCTGCCGCTCGCCTTTCGGGTCGAGGAACACCGCGTTGACGATTTCGGCCTCGATCAGCGTGCCATTGGCCAGCGGTGCGAAGACCTTCTCGCCCATGCGTTTGAGGCCGCCCTTGACCAACGCCAGGGCGAAGCTGTAGCCCATGCTGGTGCTGAAGTAGCTGGAGGTGACATGACCGACCATGGTCATCGGCACCGGCTGCTGCGGGTCGAACACCAACTGCGCGCCTTCCGGCAGCACCTTGTTCGGGTCGACGGGCTTCAGCCCCACCAGCTGCTTGCGGTCCTCACGCACGCAGTCCTGACGGTTCATGCCGCGCCAGCCGATCCAGGAGAAAGGTTTAGTGCGACCGACGCACCAGCCCATGTTCAGGTCGTCGGGAGTCACCGAGCCATCGGTGTCCTGGCCGATGATGATGAAGCCCTTCTCGGCGCGCAGCACGTGCATGGTCTCGGTGCCGTAGGGAGTCAGGTTGTACTGCTTGCCGGCCGCGACGATCTTCTCCATCACGCCCATGGCGTAGTCGGCCTGCACGTTGACCTCGTAGGAGAGCTCGCCGGTGAAGGAGATGCGGAACACCCGCGCCGGCACGCCGCCGACCAGGCCTTCCTTCCAGGTCATGAACGGGAAGGCATCCTTGCCCAG
>NZ_FNCT01000008.1 GCF_900100495.1 Pseudomonas benzenivorans | reverse complement strand
TGGGCACGGTGTTCGCCTTCGCCGACGTCACCATGGGCCTGCTGGCCATCGTCAACCTGGTGGCCCTGACCCTGCTGTTCAAGGTCGGCCTGCGCCTGATGCGCGACTACGACGGCCAGATCGAAGCCGGCGTGGAGTCGCCGGTGTTCGATCCCAAGCAGTTCGCCGACCTCGATCTCGACCCGGCGGCCTGGCCGGCCTCGCCGCCGCAAGCGGCACCGGGCGTCGGCGCCAGCGCGCCGGCCAACGCCCTGCAACAGCGTTGACTCATCGCCGCCCGGGTTCCCGCCCGGGCGGCGTTCGCTGCGTCCTGCGTCCCGCGCCGCCGACCGGCTGCCGCGGGACTCTTGGCTCCCAAGGAGTGATCGACCATGCGCCGTTATTCTCCCCTCTGCCTGTTGCTCGGCCTGCTCTTCGCCCTCACCGCCCGCGCCGAACTGCCGGCCGATTACCGGGTGGTGCTGCTCACCGAGAATTTCCCGCCGTTCAACATGGCGGCGAACAACAAGAACTTCGCCCGCGACCAGAACATCCAGGGCCTCAGCGCCGACATCGTCCGCGAGATGTTCAAGCGCGCCGGCATCCGCTACAGCCTGACCCTGCGCTTCCCCTGGGACCGCATCTACAAGCAAACGATGGACACGCCCGATCACGGCCTGTTCTCCACCTCCATGAGCGAGGCGCGCCGACCGCTGTTCAAGTGGGTCGGGCCAATCGCCCAGTACGAGAGCGTGCTGGTGGCGCTGGAGGACGGCGGCCCGCGGCTGGCCGATCTGGAGCAGGCCAAGGCCTACCGCATCGGCGCCTACCAGAGCGCGGCGGTCAGCCAGCACCTGGAGCGGCTGGGCTTCACTCCGCAAAACGCCCTGCGCGACCAGGAGAACATCCGCAAGCTGCAACGCGGGCAGATCGACCTGTGGGCCACTTCCGACCCGGTCTGGCGCTATTACGCCAAGGAACAGGGCGCCAGCGGCCTGCACACCGCGCTGAGCTTTCACAGCTCGCAGCTGTACCTGGCACTGAACAAGGACACCCCCGACGAGGTGGTCGAGCGCCTGCAGGCGGCACTCGAGCAGATGCGCCGCGAAGGCTATGGCAGCTGCGCGAAGAACCCGGAGTTGTGCTGAACCGGGCGCTAGTGTGCTGTCTCAGAGTTATTGCTTCGATGACACCGGCTCGTAGGGTGCGCTGTGCGCACCAGGCACCCGGTTGCCAGTGGTGCGCACAGCCTAGGCGGCCCCGCGCACCCTACACAGGCCAGCCGCAGCCGCTTGAGCAATGACTATTGCGAGACAGCACACTAGATGCCCCAGGCCTGGCGCAACGCCTGCAGGGCCTCGGCGATCCGCGCCTCCGGCACTGCGGCGAAGCCCAGCACCAGCCCGGCGCGGCTATCCACGGGCTCGGCGCTGTGCGCCAGCCAGTAGCCGCTGAGGGCGCTCAGCTCCACCCCCACCGCGGCCGCGGCGGCGATCAGCTCACGTTCGCGCGCCAGGCTGTCGACCCGCACGCACAGGTGCAGGCCGGCCTCCACCGCCGGCAACGGCGCACAACCGGGCACCTGCTGCGGCCAGCCGGCCAGCAGGGCATCGCGGCGACTGCGCGCGGCGCTGCGCATCCGCCGGATATGCCGTTGGAAGTGGCCGGCGGCGATGAACTCGGCCATCACCGCCTGGCTGCCGATCTCCGAGTGGCGCATGTCCAGGGCACGGCGGCGGGAGAAGGCCTCGACCAGCGCCGGCGGCAGCACCAGGTAGCCGAGGCGCAGCGCCGGGAAGGCGATCTTGCAGAAGGTGCCGACGTAGAGCACCCGGCCCTGGCGGTCGAGGGCGGCCAGCGGCGCCAGCGGCGTGCCGCTGAAGCGGTACTCGCCATCGTAGTCGTCCTCGACTATCCAGCCGTCGTGGCGCTCGGCCCAGTCCAGCAGTTCCAGGCGCCGCGCCAGTGATAGCGTGCCCCCGCTGGGATACTGGTGCGAGGGCGTGACATAGGCCAGGCGGCAGCGTCCGGCGCGCTCCAGCGCCGCCGTGTCCAGGCCCTCGCCGTCCACCGCGATGCCCACCAGCTGTGCGCCGGCCACGGCGAAGGCATGGGCGGCGGCACGATAGCCGGGGTTCTCGATGGCCACCCGGTCGCCCGCCTCGACCAGCAACTGGGCGCACAGGCTGATGGCCTGCTGCGCGCCGCAGGTGACCAGGATTTGCGCCGGTTCGCAGTGCAGGCCGCGGCTGTTGCGCAGGTAGGCGGCAATCAGCTCGCGCAGTTGCCCGTCACCGGCCGGGTCGCCATAGCCCAGGCGCGCCGCCGACGGCTTGCGCCAGAAGCGTGCGCTGAGGCGTGCCCAGGTCTCGAAGGGAAACAGGTCGAAGGCCGGCACGCCGACCCGAAAGGCCCGCGGCGCGCCTTCCAGCGGCGCGGCCAGATGGTGCCGAGCCAGGCGCTGCAGGGCCTGGCTGGCGGGTGCCGTGCTCGCGGGCGCGGGCGGCGGGCGCACCGCCGCGGCCAACTCGGCGACATAGGTGCCGGCGCCGACGCGGCCCGCCACATAGCCCTCGGCATACAGCTGGTCGAAGGCGCGGGTCACGCTGTTGCGGGAAATACCCAGCAGGCCGGCGAGGTCGCGGCTGGCCGGCAAGCGGGTGCCGCCGGCCAGGCGACCATCGAGAATGCGCTCGCGCAGGGCCTGGTACAGCTGGCGCGCCAGGCCCTGGGCCGGGTCGAGGCGGACGCCGGAGAGGTCGACGGGTAGCGGCGCAGGCAGCGGCATGGATTGGCCCTATGAAAGTCGCAATAAGTGGATCTTACAACAGACCAATATCCTGCCTAGCATGGCTCCATCGCCTCAGGCCCCGTTTCGGAGAAGCCGCCATGTACCTGCCTTCATCCTTTCGCCAGGACGACCTCACCGAACTGCACCGACAGATCGCCGACTGCCGCCTGGCCACAGTGGTCAGCCAGGGCCCGAGCGGTCTTGCGGCCAGTCACCTGCCGCTGCTGCTGGAACCCGCCGAAGGCCGGTTCGGCACCCTCTACGGCCACTTCGCCCGGGCCAACCCGCATTGGCGCGACCTGGCCGAAAGCGCCGAGGCGCTGGTGATCTGCCAGGGCCCCGAGGCCTATGTCAGCCCCAGCTGGTACCCGGCCAAGGCCGAGCACGGCAAGGTGGTGCCAACCTGGAACTATATCGCCGTGCATGCCCACGGCCGAGCCGAAGTATTCGAGGATGCCGAGCGCCTGCTGCAGCTGGTCAGCCGCCTGAGCCAGCGCCACGAGGCCGCGCGCGCGCAGCCCTGGGCGGTGAGCGACGCCCCGCGCGACTACATCGACGGCCTGCTGCGCGCCATCGTCGGCTTCGCCCTGCCGATCGAGCGCCTGGAGGGCAAATGGAAACTCGGGCAGAACCGTAGCGCCGCCGACCAGGCCGGCGTGCGCGCGGGCCTGGCCGCCAGCCCGGACGCCCGCGACCGCGAGCTGGCCGCGCGCCTAAGCGACGATCACTAACCCAACCCGCACAAGGAAGAACCATGAGCATCGAAATCCGCCCGGTCAGCGCCGCCGACCACGCCGCCTGGCTGCCGCTCTGGCAGGGCTACCTGGACTTCTACCGGACCGAGCTGCCCGCCGCGACCAGCGCCCTGACCTGGCAGCGCTTTCTCGACCCGGGCGAGCCGACCCATGCCGCCCTGGCCTGGCGCGACGACCAGGCCGTGGGCCTGGTGCAATGGATCTTCCACCGCTCCAACTGGTTGGTGGAACACAGCTGCTACCTGCAGGACCTGTTCGTCAGCCCCGGGCTGCGCGGCAGCGGCATCGGCCGGCGGCTGATCGAGCACGTCTACGCCCAGGCCCGCGCGGCCGGCGGCGCACGGGTGCACTGGCTGACCCACGAGACCAACGCCGACGCCATGCAGCTCTACGAGCGCATCGCCGAGCGCTCGGGCTTCGTCCAGTACCGCAAGACTCTCTAAATGGAGCCCAGCATGACCAGCCCCGACCTGTCCGACTGGCAACCCCGTCCGATCCCCACCCGCGCCCCGCTGTCGGGTCGCTTCGTGCGCCTGCAGCCGCTGGACGTCGCGCGCCATGCCGACGACCTGTGGCTGGCCCTGCAGGGGCCGGGCGGCGATCCGGCGCTGTGGGACTATTTGGCCTATGGCCCCTTCGCCAGCCGCGAAGCCTTCGATGCCTGGCTGGCGGCCAACGCGGCCGGCGCCGACCCGCTGTTCTACGCGGTGATCGAGCTGGTCAGCGGCCGCGCCGTCGGCCTGCTCAGCTACCTGCGCATAGTGCCCAGGGACGGCTGCATCGAGATCGGCCATATCGCCTTCGGCCAGGCCATGCAGCGCACGCCGGGCGCCACCGAGGCGGTCTGGCTGCTGGCCCGGCACGCCTTCGACGACCTCGGCTACCGCCGCCTGGAATGGAAGTGCGACGCGTGCAACGCCCGCTCCAGGCGCGCCGCCGAGCGCTTCGGCTTCGTCTACGAAGGTACTTTCCGCCAGCATATGCTGGTCAAGGGCCGCAACCGCGACACCGCCTGGTTCGCCATCATCGACGGCGAGTGGCCGGCGCGCCGCCAGGCTTTCGAGCGCTGGCTGGCCTGCGACAATTTCGACGAGGCGGGACGCCAGCGGCAACGCCTGCAAGCCCTGCGCGAAGAGCCCGCAGCCGTGCCAGCCGCAACCACCTGACCCGGCACGGTGCGCCGTTGGCCGTGGGCTCCTAGGGCGCGCGGCCTACGCGGGCCGACGGCTATTCGATCTCGAACAAGCCGTCGCGGATGTGCGCCGAGCCCAGGCGCTGGCGGATGTCGGCATCGATGCGCGGATCGTCCTGGCCATACAGCATCACCTGGCGGTAGGCGTTGACCCGGTTGATCTCCGTGCCCAGGTACTCCCAGACCACCCGGGTGCAGGCCGGGGTGCGCCGGTCGCCGCTGGACACCCCGGTCTTCAGGCCGTTGAGGCGGCTGATGCGGCTCTTGAAGCTGGGGATCAGGATGGTCTGGCTCATCTCGTTGCCGGTCAGCGACTCGTAGTCGATCAGGAACAGCCGGTCCTGCAGGTAGAAGGCCGCGCCCAGGTAGCGGCAGCGCACCCAGTCCTCGGCCTTGCCGTTGGCGGCGCGCGACGGCTCCTGGCGTTCCTGGCGCTCGAACAGGTAGCTGCCGCGCTCCTCGCGCAACTGCACCAGCGACAGCAGGATCTGCCCGGGCACCGACATGCAGTTGGCGTATTCGAAGTAGTAGCCGCAGTAGCGGCTTAGCGAGCTGGCGTGCTGGCGCAGCGGCTGCAGCAATTCCAGCAGCGGATCGCCGCCGGCAGGCGGCTCCTGGCCAGCGCCGCGGGCGCCGATCAGGTGGGCGAACTGCTCGCCCGGCAGGCTCAGCTCGTAGGCCTCGACGCCGAAGAAATCGCAGATGCGCTTGAGGTTGTGGGCGGTCGGCCGGCTCTGTCCGCTGAGGTACTTGTTGAACTGCGCGCGGTTGATCGCCAGCTTGCGGCAGACCTCGGCAATTGAGCGGTAGTGGCTGCACAGCAGCTTGAGGTTGTGCCCCAGGTAGTCCGACATGCTGCTGTTCCTCTTGGCGCGAGCGACGCGATTCTAGCATCAACTCGCATCGGATCGCCGCGACCTGCGAAATTGCATGCCAGGCGCATCTGGCCAACCATTCCGCCCCTAGCATTTTCTCCCGACAGAACAACAAGAGAGCCCCCCGCCATGCTCGACCTACTCAACGACCTCATCTGGAGCAAGCTGCTGATCATCATGCTGGTCGGCCTGGGCCTGTATTTCACGGTCCGCTCGCGCTTCGTGCAGTTCCGCTATTTCGGCAACATGTTCCACATCTTCGCCGAGGCCTTCCAGCATCAGCCCGGTCAGCTCAGCTCGTTCCAGGCGCTGATGCTCAGCGTCGCCGGCCGCGTCGGCGCCGGCAACATCGCCGGGGTCTCGGTGGCGATCATGCTCGGCGGCCCCGGCGCGATCTTCTGGATGTGGATGGTGGCCCTGGTCGGCATGGCCACCAGCTACTTCGAGTGCTCGCTGGCGCAGCTGTACAAGCGCCGCGAGCCTGACGGCAGCTACCGCGGCGGCCCGGCCTTCTACATCCAGCATGGCCTCGGCCAGCGCTGGCTGGGTATCGTCGTCTCCTTGCTGCTGCTGGTGACCTTCGGCTTCGGCTTCAACGCCCTGCAGTCGTTCACCGTGGCCAGTTCGCTGCACGACACCTTCGGCCTGCCCACCCATATCAGCGGCATCGCCCTGGTGGTGGTGATCGGCCTGATCATCTTCGGCGGCATCCAGCGCATCGCCAAGTTCGCCGACGTGCTGGTGCCGGTGATGGCCTTCTCCTACATCGGCATGGCCCTGGTGGTCATCGGCATGAACGCCGACGCCGTGCCGGCGACCCTGGCGCTGATCGTCAAGAGCGCCTTCGGCCTGGAACCGGCCTTCGCCGGCGGCATCGGCGCGGCGATCATCATGGGCGTCAAGCGCGGCCTGTTCTCCAACGAGGCCGGCCTCGGCAGCGCGCCCAACGTCGCCGCAGTGGCCGAGGTCAAGCATCCGGTGGCCCAGGGCATCGTGCAGTCGCTCAGCGTGTTCATCGACACCCTGATCATCTGCAGCAGCACCGCGCTGATCATCCTGCTCTCCGGCGTCTACCAGCCGGGCAGCGAAATGGCCGGCGTGGTCCTGACCCAGACCGCCATGGCGGCAGTGGTCGGCGAGTGGGGCCGGGTGTTCGTCAGCATCGCCCTGCTGCTGTTCGTCTTCACCACGCTGATCTACAACTACTACCTCGGCGAGAATGCCCTGAGCTTCTTCAGCAGCAAGCGCATGCCGGTGGTGGTCTACCGCGTGCTGGTGATCGCCCTGGTGCTCTGGGGCTCGATGCAGGACCTGGGCACGGTATTCGCCTTCGCCGACGTCACCATGGGCCTGCTGGCCATCGCCAACCTGGTGGCCCTGGCCCTGCTGTTCAAGGTCGGCCTGCGCCTGATGCGCGACTACGACAGCCAGATCAAGGCGGGTGTAGCCTCGCCGGTGTTCGACCCGAAACAGTTCGCCGACCTCGACCTCGACCCGGCCGCCTGGCCGGCCACCCCGTCGACCGCGGCAGAGGAACCCACGCGGGGCGCCGAGATCGCCCACAGCGTGCACCAGCGCTGATCGGCTCTCGATGTAACATGCAGGGGGCTTGGCCCCCTGTTTTTTTATCTGAGGAGAGCCACCATGGCTTGCACAAAACTCCTGGTGCTCTACACCGGCGGCACCATCGGCATGCAGGCGAGCGCTGACGGCCTGGCGCCGGCCTCCGGCTTCGAGGCGCGGCTGCGTGCCCAGCAGGCGCTGGAACAGGGCCGCCAACTGCCCGAGTGGACCTTCCGCGAACTGCTGCCGCCGATCGACAGCGCCAATATGCGCCAGGCCAACTGGCTGGCGATGGTCGCGGCGATCCGCCAGGCCGTCGAGCAGGATGGCTGCGACGCCGTGCTGGTACTGCACGGCACCGACACCCTGGCCTACAGCGCCGCAGCCCTGAGTTTCCTGCTGCTCGGCCTGCCGCTGCCGGTGCTGTTGACCGGCTCGATGCAGCCGGCCGGCGTCCCCGGCAGCGATGCCTGGGCCAACCTGTTCGGCGCCATGCAGGCGCTGCAGCAGGGCGTCGCGCCCGGCGTGCAGCTGTACTTCGACGGCAAGCTGCTGCACGGCGCGCGCGTCAGCAAGCTGGCCAGCGCCACCTTCGGCGCCTTCGCCGAACTGCCACGCCGGCGCCAGGGCCAGCACGCCGCGGGCATCCCGGCCAGCCTCGATTACCGCCAGCCGCGCCAACCGGTGAACCTCGCCGTGCTGCCGTTCTATCCGGGGATCCAGGCCGCGCATGTCCGCGCCCTGCTCGACAGCGGCGTGCGCGGCCTGCTACTGGAGTGCTACGGCAGCGGCACCGGCCCCTCGGACGACGCCGAGCTGCTCGCCACGCTCGCGGCGGCCCATGCGCGCGGCGTGGTGCTGGCGGCGATCAGCCAATGCCCGCACGGCCACGTCGAGTTCGGCGTGTATGCCGCCGGCAGCCGGCTGGCCAGCGCCGGCCTGGTCTCCGCCGGCGGCATGACCCGCGAGGCGGCGCTGGGCAAGCTGTTCGCCCTGCTCGGCGCCGGCCTGGACCAGGCCGAGACGGAACGCTGGTTTGCCCTCGACCTGTGCGGCGAGTGCGCCGACTAGCAGGCCGTTGGACGGGTGCCGCCCGGCCGCGAGACTTGCGGCCAGGGCGCAAGCGTTTCAGGATGACCCATCGCACCTACAGGAGGTTGCCGCCATGCCCGTCCGCATCCCCGTCGAGATCCGTCCCGTCAGCGCCGCCGAGCATGCCGCCTGGTTGCCGCTGTGGCAGGGCTACCAGCGCTTCTACATGACCGAGATCCCCGCCGCCACCAGCGAGGTCACCTGGCAGCGCTTCCTCGATCCCGCCGAACCGATGCACGCCGCCCTCGCCTGGCACGACGGCCAGGCCATCGGCCTGGTGCACTGGGTCTACCACCGCTCCTGCTGGACCGTGGAAGACTACTGCTACCTGCAGGACCTGTTCATCGCCAAGGACCTGCGCAGCAGCGGCGTCGGCCGCCAGTTGATCGAATACGTCTACGCCCAGGCCCGGCAGGCCGGCTGCGCGCGGGTGCACTGGCTGACCCACGAGACCAACAGCAAGGCGATGCTGCTGTATGAGCGCATCGGCGAACGCTCGGGCTTCGTCCAGTTCCGCAAGCAGCTGTAGCGTCGGCGCCGCCTTGGCGGGGCGAGCAGGTCGCTGATCGTGCGCCGCGCTAGAACACCGACCAGCCGATCCGCTGGCTGAGCGACTCCAGCGCCGCCATGCCGGCCAGGGAGTTGCCGGCGGCGTTCAGCTCCGGCGACCAGACGCAGACGCTGAAGCGCCCCGGCACCACCGCGACGATGCCGCCGCCGACCCCGCTCTTGCCCGGCAGGCCGACGCGGTAGGCGAAGTTGCCGGCTTCGTCGTAGAGCCCGCTGGTGGCCATGATGGCGTTGACCTGCTTGGTCTGACGCGGCGTGAGGATCCGCTCGCCACTGTGCTTGCAGAAGCCGTCGTTGGCCAGGAAGCAGAAGGCCCGCGCCAGGTCGACGCAGCTCATGCGCAGCGCGCAGTGGCTGAAGTAGCTGCGCAGCACCGCCTCGACATCGTTGTGGAAATTGCCGAACGCCTGCATCAGGTAGGCCATCGCCGCGTTGCGCGCGCGGTGCTGGTATTCCGACTCGGCGACCCGCGCATCGCTGGCCAGCTCCGGGTTGCCCGACAGGCGCCGGACGAAATCGCGCATCGACAGCGCCGGCGCGGCGAAGCGCGACTGATTGATGTCGCAGATCACCAGGGCGCCGGCATTGATGAACGGGTTGCGCGGCCGGCCGCGCTCGAACTCCAGCTGCACCAGGGAGTTGAACGGCTGGCCGGACGGCTCGTGGCCGAGACGCTGCCAGATGTCCTCGCCGGAATGGCCGATGGCCTGCACCAGGCTGAACACCTTGGAGATGCTCTGGATCGAGAACGCCGTGCGCGCATCGCCGGCAACGTGCAGTTCGCCGTCGTTGCCGTACACCGCAATGCCCAGTTGGTCGGGCGGCACATCGGCCAACGCCGGAATGTAATCGGCCACTTTGCCCCGGCCGATCAGCGGGCGGACTTCGTCGAGGATCTCGTTCAACAGCGCTTGCATGCTCAGGCTCGCAGCCACGCCCAAGCGGTGCTCGGGCTACCGCTGCTAGACGCTTGGCGACGGCTCTGGATCACACCATCGGGGCGCGGCGCCGAGACAAAAAAGGGGGCCTTGCGGCCCCCCGAGGTAAACAGCCAGCGAGCATGCATCGCCTCGGTCCGGGCAGCCCCGCGCAGGGCCGCCCCTCCTCGCGCGCAGCTACCGCCTTACTCGATCTCGATCAGCACCTCGCCCGGGTTGACCCGGTCGCCCTTGACCACGTGCACCGTCTTGACCGTGCCGGCGATCGGCGCCTGCACCTCGGTCTCCATCTTCATCGCCTCGGTGATCAGCACGGCCTGCCCGGCTTTCACCGTGTCGCCTTCCGTCACCAGCACCTCGACGATATTGCCCGGCATGGTGGTGCTGACGTCACCCGGCGCGCTGGCCTGCTTGCGCTTGCCGCTGCCACTGCCGCCGGCGACGAACTGGTTGAGCGGCTCGAACACCACCTCTTCCGGCATGCCGTCGAGGGACAGGTAGAAGTGGCGCTTGCCGTCGGTCTTCACGCCGACGCCGGTGATGTCGACGCGGTAGCTTTCGCCGTGCACGTCGATGATGAACTCGGTCGGCACGCCCTCGCCGCCGGCCGCTGCCACGGCACCGGCTTCCGGAATCGGCAGCAGCACTTCCGGCTTGAGGGTGCCGTCGGCGCGTTCCTCGAGGAACTTGCGGCCGATATCGGGGAACATGGCATAGGTCAACACGTCTTCTTCGGACTTCGCCAGCAGGCTGATTTCCTCGCGCAGCTTGGCCATTTCCGGCTTGATCAGGTCGGCCGGGCGCACCTCGATCACGTCCTCGCTACCGATCGCCTGCTTGCGCAGCTGCTCGTTGATCTTGCCAGCCGCCTTGCCGTAGCGGCCTTGCAGGTAGAGTTTGACTTCGTTGGTGATGGTCTTGTAACGCTCACCGGCGAGCACGTTGAACACCGCCTGGGTGCCGACGATCTGCGAGGTCGGCGTGACCAGCGGCGGGAAGCCGAGGTCTTCGCGCACCCGCGGAATCTCGGCGAACACCTCGTTGATCCGGTGCAGGGCGCCCTGCTCCTTCAACTGGTTGGCCAGGTTGGACATCATCCCGCCCGGTACCTGGTTGACCTGCACGCGGGTATCGACGGCGGTGAACTCGCTCTCGAACTGGTGGTACTTCTTGCGCACGGCGTAGAAGTACAGGCCGATTTCCTGCAGCAGTTCCAGGTCCAGGCCGGTGTCGTACTCGCTGCCGCGCAGGGCGGCGACCATCGACTCAGTGCCGGCATGGCTGGTGCCCCAGGCGAAGCTGGAGATGGCGGTGTCGATATGGGTGGCGCCGCTCTCGATCGCCTTCATCTGGCACATCGAGGCCAGGCCCGCGGTGTCATGGCTGTGGATGAAGATCGGCAGGCCCTGCTCCTGCTTCAGCGCCTTGACCAGCTCGCCGGTGGCATAGGGGGTGAGCAGACCGGCCATGTCCTTGATCGCCACCGAGTCGCAGCCCATGGCTTCCATCTGCTTGGCCTGCTCGACGAAAGCCTCGACCGTGTGCACCGGGCTGGTGGTGTAGCAGAGGGTGCCCTGGGCATGCTTGCCGGCCGCCTTGACCGCCTCGATGGAGACGCGCAGGTTACGCACGTCGTTCATCGCATCGAAGATGCGGAACACGTCGATGCCATTCACCGCCGCCTTGGCCACGAAGGCACGCACCACGTCGTCGCTGTAGTGGCGGTAGCCGAGCAGATTCTGCCCACGCAGGAGCATCTGCAGGCGGGTATTGGGCAATGCCGCCTTGAGCTGGCGCAGACGCTGCCACGGATCTTCCTTGAGGAAGCGCACGCAGGCGTCGAAGGTGGCGCCGCCCCAGACTTCCAGCGACCAGTAGCCGACCTGGTCGAGCTTGGGGCAGATCGGCAGCATGTCTTCGGTGCGCATGCGCGTGGCGATCAGCGACTGGTGGGCGTCGCGCAGGATGGTGTCGGTAACAAAGATGCTTTTGGAATTAAAAGGCTTGGACATAGCTGGATTCCCCTTACAGGCCGGCGTGGGCGGCGATAGCCGTGGCAATCGCCAGGGCCAGGTGCGATGGGTTGCGCTTGATCGAGTACTCGGTCAGCTCCGGGTGGGCTTCGACGAAACTGGTGTTGAACTGGCCGCTGCGGAACTCCGGGTTGCGGAGGATTTCCTGGTAGTAGGCAGCGGTGGTCTTCACCCCCTGCACACGCATGTCGTCCAGCGCGCGCAGGCCGCGGTCCAGGGCCTCCTCCCAGGTCAGCGCCCAGACGATCAGCTTCAGGCACATGGAGTCGTAGTACGGCGGAATGGTGTAGCCGGTGTAGATCGCCGTGTCGGTGCGCACGCCGGGGCCGCCGGGGGCGTAGTAGCGGGTGATCTTGCCGAAGCTGGGGAGGAAGTTGTTCTTCGGGTCCTCGGCGTTGATGCGGAACTGCAGGGCGAAGCCGCGATGCTGGATGTCTTCCTGCTTGACCGACAACGGCAACCCTGCGGCGATGCGGATCTGCTCGCGGACGATGTCGATGCCGGTGATTTCCTCGCTGATGGTGTGCTCCACCTGCACCCGGGTGTTCATCTCCATGAAGTACACCTCGCCCTCGGCGAGCAGGAACTCCACGGTGCCGGCGTTCTCGTAGCCCACCGCCTGCGCCGCGCGCACCGCCAGGTCGCCGATGTAGGCGCGCTGCTCGGGGGTCAGCTGCGGGCTCGGGGCGATCTCGATGAGCTTCTGGTTACGCCGCTGGATCGAGCAGTCGCGCTCGTACAAGTGCACGGTATTGCCGAAGCTGTCGGCGAGGATCTGCGCCTCGATGTGCTTGGGATTGACGATGCACTTTTCCAGAAACACTTCGGCGCGGCCGAAGGCCTTGGTCGCCTCGGAGATCACCCGCGGGTAGGCCTGCTCCAGCTCCTCGCGGCTGTTGCAGCGGCGGATGCCGCGACCGCCGCCACCGGAAGTGGCCTTGAGCATCACCGGATAACCGATGCGTTCGCCTTCGCGCAGGGCCTCGGCGAGGTCGGCGACGTTGCCCTCGGTGCCCGGGGTGACCGGCACGCCGGCCTTGATCATGCTGCGCCGCGCCTCGGTCTTGTCGCCCATGCGACGGATCACTTCTGCCGACGGGCCGATGAACTTGATCCCGCGCTCGGCGCAGATGTCCGCCAGATCGGCGTTCTCCGAGAGGAAACCGTAGCCCGGGTGCAGGGCATCGCAGCCGGTCTCCACCGCCAGGTTGACCAGCTTGCGCGGGTTGAGGTAGCCGGCCAGCGGCTCGTCGCCGATACAGTGGGCCTCGTCGGCCCGCTTCACATGCAGGGCATGGCGGTCGGCTTCGGCGTAGACGGCCACCGAGCGAACGCCCATCTCGGCGCAAGCGCGCACGATGCGGACAGCAATCTCTCCGCGGTTGGCAATCAGGATTTTCTTGATCACAAGTCTTTTCCTCGGCCTGGCTCTGTTGAATCGATAACAGGCGAACCGGTCAAACCGGTCGGCAGGTGACCGTCACTGGTGTAGCGGTCGTGGCTTAACCCTACGCCGTGCAGCGAATTACTAAAAATCAATATTTATTTGATTGGCTATAAGCTAAAGCTAATACACACTTGCAATTGCCCGGCGCAACGGCAAGCATGGCTGCCACGGCAGCGGACCATGGCCGCCGCCACCCCCACTCCAGAGCAACTCTTATGCGAGGCTAAGCATGCGTAAGTCCCTGATGCGCATGACCTTGCGCCAACTCCAGGTGTTCCGCTCGGTGTGCGAGCAGCGCTCCTACAGCCGCGCCGCGGAGGACATGGCGCTGACCCAGCCGGCGGTCAGCCTGCAGATCCGCCAGCTGGAAGAGCTGGTCGGTCAGCCGTTGTTCGACTACGTCGGCAAGAAGCTCTACCTGACCGACGCCGCCGAAGCCCTGCGCCGCGCCAGCGCCGACATCTTCGGCCGCCTGGAGAGCCTCGACATGCAGCTGGCCGACCTCCAGGGCTCGCTGCAGGGGCAGCTCAGCCTGGCCGTCGAATCCAGCGCCAAGTACTTCGTTCCCCACCTGTTCGCCGCATTTCGCCGCGAATACCCGGAAGTCAGCCTGCAACTGGTGGTCGTCAACCACGCCCAGGCGATCAGGCGCCTGAGCGCCAACCGCGACGACCTGCTGATCATGTCGCTGGTGCCGGCGGACATGGCCCTGGAATTCCTGCCGTTCCTCAACAACCCGATCGTCGCCGTGGCCCCGCCGACCCACCCGCTCTGCGCCCAGGCCCAGCTGAGCCTGCAGGACCTGACCGCCTGGCCGCTGCTGGTGCGCGAGCCGGGTTCCGGCACGCGCCAGGCCTGCGAGGACTATTGCCACCAGAAGCGCGCGCACTTCGCCCAGACCCTGGAAGTCGGCTCGACCGAGAGCCAGCGCGAGGGGGTGATCGCCGACCTCGGCCTGGCCCTGCTACCGCGTCATGCGGTGCGCCGCGAGCTGGAGTGTGGCGTGCTGCGCGAGCTGCCGGTCAGCGAACTGCCGTTGCTGCGCAGCTGGTGCGTGGTGCACCCGCGCGGCAAGTACCTGTCGCCGGTGGCGCAGGCGTTCTTCGCCTTCGTGCGCAACCGACGCAGCGAGATCAACGCCCTGGCCGAGCGCTTTGCCGCCCCAGCGCCCGACTGGCCGCCAGGTAGTTAGCGGCGATCAGCTCGGGGTAGTCGCTCAACTGCTCCTGCAACTGGCGCTGCTCGGCATAGCTCTCGATGGCCCGGCGATAGGCCATGCGCCGTTGATCGAGCAGCTTGCGCCGGGTCTTGCTGTCGTTCGACTGCGATTCATCCACGTAGCGGGCCATCTCACATCTCCCAGGCTGAATATCGGGAGATCCAGCATCATCCCGCCGCGTGACGCTTTGACGGCGAAGCCATGAAGCTGTGGTGAAGGAATGCCGGCCGCCGCGCAGGCGAGGCGCCTACTGGTCCTCTGCGGCCTTGATCGACTTGGGCGACAGGCGCAGGCTGCGCAGGCTGCGCTTGACGCTCTTGAGGTGGTTGACCAGGCTCGGCCCGCGCGCCATCGCCACGCCCATGGCGAGCACGTCGATCACCACCAGGTGGGCGATGCGCGAGGTCAGCGGGGTGTAGATCTCGGTGTCTTCCTGCACGTCGATCGCCAGGTTGACCGTGGCCAGGTCGGCCAGCGGGGTCTGGCTCGGGCACAGGGTGATCAAGGTGGCGCCGGTCTCGCGGACCAGGTTGGCGGTGATCAGCAGGTCCTTGGAGCGTCCGGACTGGGAGATGCAGATGGCCACATCGGTCGGCTTCAGGGTCACCGCGCTCATCGCCTGCATGTGCGGGTCGGAATAGGCCGCGGCGGTCAGCAGCAGGCGGAAGAACTTGTGCTGGGCATCCGCCGCCACCGCACCGGAGGCGCCGAAGCCGTAGAACTCCACGCGCTGGGCCTGGGCGATCGCCGCGATGGCTTGCTGCAGGGCCTGCGGATCGAGCTTCTCGCGCACCTCGATCAGGGTGTGCAGGGTGGTATCGAAGATCTTCAGGCTGAAGTCGGCGACCGAGTCGTCCTCATGGATCGCGAACTGGCCGAAGCTGGCGCCGGCGGCCAGGCTTTGCGCCAGCTTCAGCTTGAGGTCCTGGAAACCGCTGCAACCGATGGCCCGGCAGAAGCGCACGATGGTCGGCTCGCTGATGCCGACGCTGTGCGCCAGCTCGGCCATGGAGCTGTGCATCACCGCGGCCGGGTCGAGCAATACGTGGTCGGCCACCTTGAGTTCCGACTTGCGTAACAGATGACGCGACTGGGCAATGTGTTGCAACAAATTCACAAGAAATAGGCTCGGTTGAAAAAGTGGCGAATCCGTCGGGCGATCCGCACCGAGCCGTGACTCGGTTATGATCGGCGCTCGCCGGGTTGTAGTGGCCTTGTAGTTATACTACATGGCCGGCGCCCCCGCACGGCTAAACCGAGTCGGAGTTCCTGCTTTGAGCATTTCCTGTGACATGCTGGTCTTTGGCGGCACGGGCGACCTGGCCCTGCACAAGCTGCTGCCGGCGCTCTATCACCTGCATCGCGACGGTCGGCTGCACGCCGACCTGCGGATTATCGCCCTGGCCCGCCGCCGACTGGCCCGCGATGCCTACCAGGCACTCGCCGAGCGCCACTGCCGGGCCCAGGTGGAACGGGCCGACTTCGACAACGACAGCTGGGCCAGCTTTGCCGCACGCCTCGACTACTTCGCCATGGACGCCGGGCAGAGCGCCGACTTCGGCCGCCTGGCCAAGCACCTGGGCAGCGCCGACGGGCGCGTGCGGGTCTACTACCTGGCCACCGCGCCGGACCTGTTCGAGGACATCGCCTCGCACCTGCAGGTCGCCGGCCTGGCCGGCGACCAGGCGCGCATCGTGCTGGAGAAACCGATCGGCCACTCGCTGGAATCGGCCCGCGCGATCAACGCGGCGATCGGCGCGGTGTTCGACGAGTCGCGGGTGTTCCGCATCGACCACTACCTGGGCAAGGAAACCGTGCAGAACCTGATGGCGCTGCGCTTCGCCAACGCCCTGTTCGAGCCGACCTGGCGGGCCGGGCATATCGACCACGTGCAGATCAGCGTCTGCGAGACCCTCGGCGTGGAGGAGCGCGGCGCCTATTACGACCGCGCCGGGGCGATGCGCGACATGCTGCAGAACCACCTGCTGCAGCTGCTCTGCCTGGTGGCCATGGAGGCGCCGGTGCGCTTCGACGCCGAGGCGGTGCGCAACGAGAAGGTCAAGGTGCTCGAGGCGCTGAAACCCATCTCCGGCCTCGACGTGCAGGACAAGACCGTGCGCGGCCAGTACACCGCCGGGAAGATCGGCGGACAGGAAGTCCCGGCGTACTATTTCGAGAAAAACGTCGACAACGACAGCGATACCGAGACCTTCGTCGCCGTTCAGGTGGAAATCGACAACTGGCGCTGGGCCGGCGTGCCGTTCTACCTGCGCACCGGCAAGCGCCTGGCGAAGAAAACCTCGGAGATCCTCATCCAGTTCAAGCCGGTGCCGCACCGGCTGTTCGCCGACTGCCAGGTCAACCGCCTGCTGATCCGCCTGCAACCGGAGGAGCGCATCAGCCTGCAACTGATGGCCAAGAGCCCCGGCAAGGGTATGCACCTGGAGCCGGTGGAACTGGACCTCAACCTGGCCCAGGCGTTTCGCCGCAAGCGCCGCTGGAACGCCTACGAACGCCTGCTGCTGGACGTGATCGAAGGCGACTCGACGCTGTTCATGCGCCGCGACGAGGTGGAGGCCGCCTGGAGCTGGGTCGACCCGATCATCAAGGGCTGGCACCAGCACTATCAGAGCCCGCGCCCCTATCCGGCCGGCAGCGACGGTCCGGAGCAGCTGCAAAGCCTGCTCGAGCGCCACGGCCGGCAGTGGATGGAGTAGTCCAGGAAGCCGCGGCTGGCCAGCCGCGGTCTGCGGGCCAAGCGGCCGGAGAAGCTAAGCCAGCCGGGACCTGCCCGGCTGGCGCTGGCTTATTTCAAGGTGCGCAGGAAGCTGATCAGGTAGTCCTGCTCGGCCTGATCGGTAATGGCGACGTGACGCATCCGGGTACCCGGAACCAGCGCTTCGTTATCGGTGATCCACTTGCGCAGATTGTCCTCGGTCCAGGTGATTCCGGATGCCTCCATGGCCTTGGAGTAGGCAAACCGGGGCAGCGTGGCCGCCTTGCGGTCGACCACCCCGACCAGGCTCGGACCGAAGGCGTTCTGGCTGGTATCCAGCGAGTGGCACGCCGCACAGTGGTGGGTGAACAGCTGACGCCCGGCCGCCTCCATGCCTCCCTCTTCGGCCTGGGCGAACGGGATAGTCGCCAATGCACTGCATAACGCTAAAGACCACAGCACCTTCATTTTCATTGTGTGACTCCCCTCAAGATGGCTCGGCAAAGCCAGTATATTTTGTAGGGGCTTTAGCCGGCTCTTGTACAAAAGCAGCGATTGCCTAGCACCAAAGTACTTTTCTGCGGGCCCAGAGGGCGCCGACCCGGCTGCAGCGCGGGAGTCGAGGGGAACGGGGCGATTACCGCGATCGGCGCACCAGGCAGCAAACGTCGTGCCGCCGAGCCCCGCGGCTGGCCGAGGCGCCGGCTCAATCGACCGGCATCTGCCCGCACCGTGCAGCCGCTATCCCGGCACCCTGCAACACCCGCTCCGGCAGGTAGCCACCCAGCGCCTGGTCGCTGGCCGCGAGCAGCATCGGCAACAGCGCCAGCAGAGTGCCCGGCCGCAACCCCGCGCACACATCCGCCTGGCGCGACAGGGGCAGGCCGCTGAGCACTCCCGCGGACACCGCCACGTTATCGTCATCCACCGCGGCTTCGGTGAGCTTGCACAGGTAGCCGGTGGAGAAGCTCCGCAGGCTCTGACTGATCAACTGCAGGTCCTGGATATGCCGGGCGATTTTCACCACCTGCCGGGCATCGTGGATGCCGAAGATCAGCACCTTGATCTGCTGGGCCGACAGGCACTCGGCATAACGCGCCGCGGTGGCGAAGGCCTGGACGGCGCAGAGCCGGCGGGCGACCGCCAGGTGCAGGCTGTCCGGCAGACTGAGGTAGGTATCGAGCACCAGTTGCGGGTCGAGATGGGTGGCGACCTGGGCGGTGAATTCGACCGGCAGGCCGAGAATCAGCTCACGCAGTTGCGCGCCCGGCATATGTGGCGCCAGCAGCGCGGCACGCGCCGGGCCCAACTGCTGCACCAGGGTCAGCTTGACCGCCAGCGGCGCCATCGACTGGGAGGCCAGGAGCAGGCGTAAGCCCATGCTCAGGCCTGCGGGTTTGGGCATGGCCACTCTCCTCCGGTGAGACCTTGGACAACGCAGAACACCACGACCTGCGTGGCCTCAGGTTATCCCCGGGCAGCCGCAACGGCAGCCATCTTTGATTGGGCCCGGCACCCAGCGGGCGCCGCCGCGCCCCACTAAAGGCCAGCCGCACCGAGCCGCCCGACGGCTCGGCCCGCGCCCCCGTGGGAACAACGGGAACAGCGCCTCAGAGCGGCGCCGCATGCTCCCGGAGCAAGCGCGCGAATGCCCCGGCCTCGACCGGCTTGCTGATCAGGAAGCCCTGGATCTCGTCGCAGCGCTGGGCCTTGAGGAAATCCATCTGGGCCTGGGTTTCCACGCCCTCGGCGACCACCTTCAGCTCCAGGCTGTGGGCCATGACGATGATCGCCCGGGTGATCGCCGCGTCCTCGCTGCCGGGCGCCAGGCCGCGGATGAAGGCCTGGTCGATCTTCACGTAGTCCACCGGGAAGCGCTTGAGGTAGCTGAGCGAGGAGTAGCCGGTGCCGAAGTCGTCGATCGCCAGCTTGACCCCCAGGTCGCGCAGCTGCTGGAAGGTGGCGATGACGCTCTCGACGTTGTCGAGCAACTGGCTTTCGGTCAATTCCAGTTCGAGGAAGCGCGGCGCCAGCCCGGTTTCATTGAGCACCTGGCGCACCAGGCTGGTCAGGTTGCCCTGGCGCAGCTGGTGCACCGACAGGTTCACCGACACGCGAATCTCCGCCAGCCCCTGGCGCTGCCATTCGCGCGCCTGCTGACAGGCCTGGCGCAGGACGAACTCGCCGATCGGCGCGATCAGCCCGGTTTCCTCGGCCAGGCCGATGAAGTCCCCCGGCGGCACCAGGCCCAGCTCCGGGTGCCGCCAACGCACCAGGGCCTCGGCGGCGTTCAGGCTGTCGTCGGCCAGGCACAGCTTGGGCTGGTAGAACACCTCCAGCTGCCCCTCTTCGATGCCCTTGCGCAGTTGGGTTTCCAGTTGCAGGCGCTCCAGGGTGCAGGCCTGCAGGTTTTCGGTGAAGAACTGGAAGGTGTTGCCGCCCAGGTGCTTGGCATGTTGCATGGCCATGTTGGCCTGGCTGATCAAGGCGGAGATCTCCCGCGCGTTGTCCGGCAGCAGGCTGATGCCGACGGACGCACTGACCACCAATTCCTGGCCGCCGACGGTGATCGGCATGCGCAGCTTGGCCAACAGGCGGCTGGCCATGCGCGCCAGGCTGGACAGGCTGCCATAGGCATCGAGCAGCACGGCGAACTCGTCGCCGGACAGCCGCGCCAGGGTATCGGCCTCGGGCACCGCCTGGGCCAGGCGGCGACTCATCTGGCGCAGCAACTGGTCGGCCACCTCATGGCCGAGGCTGTCGTTGAGCAGCTTGAAGCGATCCAGGTCGATATGCAGCAGGGCCAGGCTGCGCCCGCTCTGCCGCGCGCGCTGGCTGGCCTCGTGCAGGCGCTCCTTGAACAGGCTGCGGTTGGCCAGGCCGGTCAGTTCGTCATAGTGCGACAGGTAGCGCAGGCGCTCCTCGGCTTCGCGCCGCGACGACAGGTCGGCGAAGAAGCCGACGATATGGCTGACGCTGCCCCTGGCGTCGCGCACCATGTTCAGCTGCAACCATTGCGGATAGAGCTCGCCGTTCTTGCGCGTCTCGATCAGCTCGCCCTGCCAGTGGCTATTCGCCTCCAGCTCCAGGCGGATCAGCTGGTACTGGCGGCGCGTCTCGCTGCTGCTGATCAGGGTCGCCACGCTCTTGCCGACCACCTCATCCTGGCGGTAGCCGGTGACTTGGCTGAAGGCCTGGTTGACCGCCAGCAGCCGGTAAGCCGGGTCGAGGATGACGATGCCTTCGCTGGCCGCCTCGAACACCGTGGCGGCGAGGCGCTGCTGCTCTTCCTGCCGCTTGCGCGCGCTGATATCGCGCCGCGTGCCGAGCATGCGCAGCACCCTGCCGGCGGCGTCGCGCTCGACCGCACGGCCGCGATCCTCGATCCACACCCAGTGGCCGCGGGCGTGCCTGATGCGGTATTCGACCTGATAGCCGTCGGTCAGCCCCTTCATATGCTCGACCAGGGCCCGGCGCAGCAACGGCAGGTCGTCCGGGTGCAGGCGCGGCTTGAGGTCGCGCAGCATGGCCTGGACCGCATCCGGCTCGAGGCCGAAGATTTCCTTGAGCTGCGAGTGGTGCACCTCGTCGCTCTGCAGGTTCCAGTCCCACAGCCCCAGCTCGCTGGCTTCCAGGGCCAGGGCCAGACGCGCCTGGCTCTTGCCAAGGGCGTGGGTGGTGTCGTCCAGTTCCAGGGTGCGCTGGGCCACGCGCATTTCCAGCTCGTCGTGGGCGCCGCGCAGCTCGCGCTCGGCGCGGCGGCGCTGCTCGACTTCGCGCGCCAGCTCCTCGTTGAGCCCCTCGGCCTGCAGCTTGGCATGCTCCAGACTGGCGATCAGCGCCTGGTTATGGAAGCGCTGCAGCAGGCTGCGCTGCACCAGGCGGTTGACCTGCCAGGCCACCACCAGCAGCGCCAGCAGCAGGATCCCGCCGAGCAAGCCCCAGCCACGCTGCAGCTCGTGCTCGCTGAGCAGCAAATAGGTCATCGAGGGCAACAGGCAGGGCAAGGCGAAGGTCAGGAACGCCGACAGGCTGACGGCATAGGCGACGCTGGCCGAGAGAATCGCCGCGGCGATCAGGCCATAGACCAGGGCCTGCTGGTAGAACACGTCGGCCGGCACCAGGGCGATGGCGGCGAAGGCCAGGGTCAGGCCGGAGGCACCGGCACCGAAGAGAAAGCGCCGGCGCCACTGCGGGTGGGCCTGGAGACTCGGCAACGCGGCATTGAAGGCGGTGACCTGCACCAGGCGCAACAGCGCCAGCAGCACCAGCCAGACCAGCCAGACCGACAACAGCAGGCGATTTTGCGGCGCCCACAGCAGGTAGGCGCAGGCCAGGCCGTTGAGCAGCATGAATAGGCTCGGCACCCGCGAGCCCTGGTACAGCAGGCGGGTGCGTTCGACGGCGATATCCGTGGCGAATTGCCGACGAATCTCACCGCTGCTGTCCAGCGTCAGATCGGCCAGTACGGCGCTAGTAGTAGCAGTCATAGGCGATTTTCTTGTAATGATGGATGCCTAGGCGTCGGCGGAGCATACCCGAGCTAGACGCCGTGCCCAAGAACGATGGAGGCAATTTCGCCACCTGGCCCCTAACTTTCGACGAGGGACGACGAGGCAACCGCCGGCCGGCAAAGCGGCCTGCCGCTCGTCAGTTGCGCGCGGCGATCACGGCGCGGTTTGCCCTCCCTGCCCCCGCCCCCTAGAATGCCGCGATGCGCGACGATCTCTCTCTGCTCCTGAACTCCCTCAACGATGCTCAACGCCAGGCCGTAGCGGCCGGTTTGGGCCGTCAGTTGGTCCTGGCCGGCGCCGGTTCCGGCAAGACCCGCGTGCTGGTGCACCGTATCGCCTGGCTGATCCAGGTGGTAGGCGCCTCGCCGCACAGCATCCTGTCGGTGACCTTCACCAACAAGGCCGCCGCCGAGATGCGCGTGCGCATCGAGCAGATGCTCGGGATGAACCCCGCGGGCATGTGGGTCGGCACCTTCCACGGCCTGGCCCATCGCCTGCTGCGCGCGCACTGGCAGGAAGCCGGCCTGAGCGAAAACTTCCAGATCCTCGACTCCGACGACCAGCAGCGCCTGGTCAAGCGGGTGATCCGCGAACTGGGCCTCGACGAGCAGCGCTGGCCGCCGCGCCAGGCCCAGTGGTTTATCAACGGACAAAAAGATGAGGGGTTGAGACCCCAGCATATTCAGCCCGGCGGCGACCTGTTCCTCGCCACCATGCTGAAGATCTACGAAGCCTACGAGGCGGCCTGCGCGCGCGCCGGGGTGATCGACTTCTCCGAGCTGCTGCTGCGCGCCCTGGACCTGTGGCGCGACAAGCCGGGCCTGCTCGAGCACTACCAGCGGCGCTTCCGGCACATCCTGGTCGACGAGTTCCAGGACACCAACGCCGTGCAGTACGCCTGGCTGCGCCTGCTCGCCAAGGGCGGCGAGAGCCTGATGGTGGTGGGCGACGACGACCAGTCGATCTACGGCTGGCGCGGGGCGAAGATCGAGAACATCCAGCAGTTCTCCGATGACTTCGCCGACGCCGAAGTGATCCGCCTGGAGCAGAACTACCGCTCCACCGCCGGCATCCTCAAGGCCGCCAACGCGCTGATCGCCAACAACCAGGGGCGCCTGGGCAAGGAGCTGTGGACCGACGGCGGCGACGGCGAGCCGCTCAGCCTCTATGCGGCGTTCAACGAGCACGACGAGGCGCGCTACGTGGTCGAGTCGATCGAGGACGCGCTGCGCAAGGACGGCCTCAAGCGCAGCGAGATCGCCATCCTCTACCGCTCCAACGCCCAGTCGCGGGTGCTCGAGGAAGCCCTGCTGCGCGAGAAGATCCCCTACCGCATCTACGGCGGCCAGCGCTTCTTCGAACGCGCCGAGATCAAGAACGCCATGGCCTACCTGCGCCTGCTCGACGGCCGCGGCAACGACGCGGCGCTGGAACGGGTGGTCAACGTGCCGGCGCGCGGCATCGGCGAGAAGAGCGTCGAGGCGATCCGCGACTACGCCCGCGGGCATGAGGTGTCGATGTGGGAGGCGGTGCGCCTGATGCTCGCCAACAAGGCCCTGCCCGGCCGCGCGGCCGGTGCCCTGGCGGGCTTCGTCGAGCTGATCGACAACCTCGCCGCCAAGGTGCTGGAGATGCCGCTGCACCTGATGACCCAGACGGTCATCGAGCAGAGCGGCCTGATCGCCTACCACCAGGCGGAAAAGGGCGAGAAGGCCCAGGCACGGATCGAGAACCTCGAGGAACTGGTCAGCGCCGCGCGCGCCTTCGAGAACGACGAAGACGACCAGCTGACGCCGCTGCAGGCCTTCCTCAGCCACGCCTCGCTGGAGGCCGGCGACACCCAGGCGGCGGAAAACGAAGACAGCATCCAGCTGATGACCCTGCACAGCGCCAAGGGCCTGGAGTTCCCCCAGGTGTTCCTGGTCGGCATGGAAGAAGGCCTGTTCCCGCACAAGATGAGCCTGGAAGAGCCCGGCCGCCTGGAGGAGGAGCGCCGCCTGGCCTACGTCGGCATCACCCGGGCCATGCACAAGCTGGTGATCACCTACGCCGAGACGCGCCGCCTGTACGGCAGCGAGACCTACAACAAGGTCTCGCGCTTCGTCCGCGAGATCCCGCCGCAGCTGATCCAGGAAGTGCGCCTGTCCAACAGCGTCAGCCGGCCCTTCGCCGCGAACAACCGCGGCATGGCCGGCAGCAACCTGTTCGCCGGCAGCGCCGTGCCGGACACCGCCTTCAGCCTCGGCCAGCGCGTGCAGCATGCCTTGTTCGGCGAAGGCACCATCCTCAACTTCGAGGGCGCCGGCGCCCAGGCGCGGGTGCAGGTGAACTTCGAGAACGAGGGCAGCAAGTGGCTGATGCTCAGCTATGCCAAGCTGCAGGCCCTGTAACGACGGACCGTAGGACGGGTGCAACCCGCCTGGCTTGTTGCGGGTTGCACCCGCCCTACCTACAAACAATAAGGAAGCCCCGATGACCCCGTTCAACCTCTTCGCCGCCGCCGCGGCGCTGATCGCCGCCCTCGGCCTGGCCGGCTGCAAGGATGAAAAAGCCAGCAGCGAGCAGGCCGCCGCGCCGGCGCAGAGCTTCCAGTGGAAGATGGTCACCGCCTGGCCGAAGAACTACCCGGGCCTGGGCACCGCCGCCGAGCGCCTGGCCGAGCGGGTGGCGACCATGAGCGGCGGCCGCCTGACCATCAAGGTCTACGCCGGCGGCGAGCTGGTGCCGCCGCTGGAGGTGTTCGATGCGGTGTCGCGCGGCACCGCCGAACTCGGTCACGGCGCCGCCTACTACTGGAAGGGCAAGGTGCCGGCGGCGCAGTTCTTCACCGCCGTGCCCTTCGGCCTGTCCACGCCGGAGATGAACGCCTGGCTGAGCAAGGGCGGCGGCCAGGCGCTGTGGGACGAGGCCTACGCGCCCTATGGCGTGAAGCCGCTG
Source organism: Pseudomonas benzenivorans (assembly GCF_900100495.1). Taxonomy (GTDB): domain Bacteria; phylum Pseudomonadota; class Gammaproteobacteria; order Pseudomonadales; family Pseudomonadaceae; genus Aquipseudomonas; species Aquipseudomonas benzenivorans. The sequence goes on along the minus strand of NZ_FNCT01000008.1, from coordinate 234,205 downwards.
GTGGTGGGCAATACCGGCATGCAGATGGGCGGCTGGTACAACAAGGAAATCAACGCGCTGGACGACCTCAAGGGCCTGAAGATCCGCATGCCGGGCCTGGGCGGCGAGGTGCTGAGCAAGCTCGGCGCGACCACCGTCAACCTGCCCGGCGGCGAGGTGTTCACCGCCCTGCAGACCAATGCCATCGACGCCAGCGACTGGGTCAGCCCGTACAACGACCTGGCCTTCGGCCTGCACAAGGCGGCCAAGTTCTACTACTACCCGGGCTGGCAGGAACCGCAGGCGGTGCTCGAACTGCTGATCAACCAGAAGGCCCTCGACAGCCTGCCGGCCGACCTGCAGGCGATTCTTACGGAAGCCGCCCGCGCCGCCAGCCAGGACATGCTCGACGACTACGTCTACCACAACGCCCTGGCCCTGGCTGAGCTGAAGCAGCAGGGCACCCAACTCAAGCGCTTCCCCGACGAGGTGCTGGCCGCCCTGCAGCGCGAGACCGAGGTGGTGCTCGGCGAACTGGCCGCGCAGAGTGAACTGAACGGGCGCATCTGGGCCTCGATGAAGGCCTTCCAGGCGCAAACCAGCCAGATGCACCAGCTGTCCGAGAAGGAACTGTATAACTGGCGTTGAGCCCCGTAGGGTGCGCGGGGCCGCCTAGGCCGCGCGCACCATCGCAATGTCAGCTCGTGCGCACGACCAACCGAAGCCTCGCCTTCCGTTGGTCGTTTCAGGCTCTGCCCCGGCGATCCACGGCCATACTCGGAGACGAGGTGAGCCGATGAAAAAACCAACCATCACAGCCCAGCAGATTCTCGACACCGCCCTGCGACTGGCCGATGCCTGCGGCTGGGAACGCTTGCACCTGTTCGATGTGGCCGCGCAGCTGGGCGTCGGCCTGGACGCCATCGCCCCGCACTACCGGGAGAAGGATCAGCTGGTCGAGGCCTGGTTCGACCGCGCCGACCAGGCCCTGCTGGCCCGCGCCAAGGCCGCCGACTTGAGCGCCCTGGAGCCGGACAGGCGCCTGGAGGAACTGCTGGTCGCCTGGCTCGACAGCCTCGCCGCGCATCGCGCGGTGACCGGGCAGATGCTGCTGTACAAGCTCGAGCCCGGACACATCCACCTGCAGCTGCGCGGCCTGCTGCGCATCAGCCGCACCGTGCAGTGGTGGCGCGAGGCGGCGCAGCGGCAGACCCTACACCTGGCGCGGATCACCGAGGAAAGCCTGCTGACCGGCGTCTACCTGCGCAGCTTCGTGCACTGGCTGCGCCACCCGGCGGAGGATCCCGCCGAGTTCCGCGCCCTGCTGCGCCGCCAGCTGCGCTGTGGACCGCTGTGGCTGTTGCTGCGCCAGTAGGAGGATCGCGCCTGAGTCGCACCTACTGACCGCAATCCTTGGGGCGCACAGCGCACCCTACCGGCGGTCACCCGCCCCACCATAGGCACGGTTCGCGCCTGCGCAGCATCGCGCCGCAGTCCCGGTGCGTACCTGCCCCTGCGGTAGAAAAGCAAAAGCCGGAAACATTCTGCGGCTAGTCAGGGCCGCGTATGCCGTGCAAGATGCCGCGCAGAGTTCCAGCCACCAAGAGAAACCCCTGATGCAGCGTTTCCTCAGTATCGCCCTGGTCATGTGCCTGGCGCTGACCTTCAGCTTCGAAGCCCACGCCAAGCGTTTTGGCGGCGCCAAATCCTTCGGCTCCGCGCCCAGCCACCAGACCCGCCAGACGCAGTCGCCGACCACCTCGACCGCCACGACAACCACCGCCACCCGCCAGCCCGCCACCAGCGGCGCCTCGCGCTGGCTCGGCCCCTTGGCCGGTCTGGCCGCCGGCGGCCTGCTCGCCTCGCTGTTCATGGGTGACGGCTTCGAAGGCCTGCAGATCATGGACATGCTGATCTTCGGCCTGATCGCCTTCCTGCTGTTCCGCTTCCTCGCCGCCCGTCGCCAGCGCGCCCAACTGGCCACCGCTGGTGGCGTGCCCTACCAGCGCGAGATGCCGGCCGCACCGACTTCGATCTTCGGCAACACTGGCGCCGCGGCGATCAAGCCGGTAATCAACGCCCCGGCCTGGTTCAACGAGCAGAGTTTCGTCGCCGCCGGCCGCGAACACTTCCTCAGCCTGCAGCAGCACTGGGATGCCAACGAGATGGAGCAGATCGCCGAGTTCGTCACCCCGCAGCTGCTGGAATTCCTCAAACGCGAGCGCGCCGACCTCGGCGACGGCTTCCAGTCCACCTATATCGATAACCTCGAGGTGCAACTGGACGGCGTCGACGACTTGAGCGACAAGACCGTCGCCACCCTGACCTTCAGCGGCCTGTCGAAGACCTCGCGCTTCGACCAGGGAGAAGCCTTCAGTGAAAGCTGGCGCCTGGAACGAGCGGTCGGCGACGACCAGCCCTGGCTGGTGGCCGGCATCCGCCAGAACTGATCAGCTCGGCGCACTACCCCGACCCCAGGTTCGCCTGGGGTTTTTTATGCGCGGCGAATCCGCCGCGCCGCCCCCTCAGCGACACCCAGCCTTACCCTGCGCCGGCGCTCGCCCGACCCGACGCACCTGGCGCCGGGCGAGCGAGCGACGCCGGTAAAAGATCGGCGGCGTCGGCGGCCTGGACGGCCCCTTACTGGCACAGCTCACAGACTTCGGCACGCGGCACCAGCTTGAGAAACTGATCGGTACGCATATGCACCAGGCTCTCGTGGTCACCCGCCTCGAGGTAGATGTCCTGCTGCCGGGTCAACAGCGGATCGACCCGCATGTCCATCCCGTAAGGCTCGCCGAGTGCCGGGACCGCACCGAGTTCGCAATCGGCGAACAGGCCGGCGACGGTGGACTCGTTGCTCAGCTGCCATCGCTCCGTTCCCTTGCGCACCTTGCTCAGGTCCAGGTGCCGGCTGGCCGGTACCACCGCCATCAGGTAGTGCCCCTTCCGATCATCCAGGATCACCGGCTTGGCCAGACGCTCCGCCGGGATGCTGGCCACCCGCGCCGACTCCAGGCTGCTCGCCGAATGCGGGTGGGGAACTATGTCGAACTGACACTGCGCGTCTTCCAGGCTGCGCTGTAATGTTGCTGCCATACGCATGATGCACCTCCTGCTTGCAGCCTTTTTGGGCTGCGATTTAGCCAAGGTTCACATTTAAATTTTAGTCCGGGCCCCGGCGCCAGGCTGGAACACTTGCTGCTAGGAACAATCCGCCACAGCAGTTCCAGGCCTATGCGCAGGTCCAGGCGAAACCCCAGGGACTGGCCCGGAATCCGCCGGCAAAGGCCCAGTGCTTTTTCTTCGCGGCGCCGGCTACTGTATAAAGCGCTTCCCAATGCTAGAGGGCCTGTTGCCATGGAAGAAGTCATCGAACAACTGCGCGAACTCAACGAACCGGTGCCGGTGCCGCTGGAGTTGCCGGACGACGAACTGCTGGTGGAGATCGAGGAACAGCTGCTGATCAGCCTGCCGTTCGAGCTGCGCGAGTTCCTGCTCAAGGTCAGCGATGTGGTCTACGGTCGCCTGGAGCCGGTCACCGCGGCCGACCCGCAGGCGCACACCTATCTGCCGGAGGTCGCCTCGGTGGCCTGGTCGCTGGGCGTACCGCGCGAGCTGGTGCCGATCTGCGAGGATCGCGGCAATTACTACTGCGTCGAGCAGGACGGCACCGTGCTGCTGTGGGAAGGCGACAGCGGCGAGCTGAGCGAAGAGCAGAGCTGGGACTCGGTGTGGCACTGGGCGCGCGACGTCTGGCTGGAGAGCTGAGCGCCCCACCTAGGTGCTCGTCTCGGCGCTTTCCAGTGCCAGCAGGTTGAGCAGGAACTGGCCGAAGAAGCTCAGGTCCTGCTCCATCGCCGCCCGCGCGGCCTTGCCGTCGCCGGCTTCCAGGGCCTTGAAGGCGTCCTCGTGGAAGTCGTTGAGGCGCAACGACAGGTCGGCCTCGGTGAACAGGCGGCGGAAGAACGGCCCGACCTGCAACCACAGCGACTCGATCAGGCGCAGCAGCACCGGGTTGCCACAGGCCTGGTAGAGGACTAGGTGGAACTGGCTGTTGTCGGCCAGGTAGGCCTGCACGTCGCGCCGCTCGATGGCCTGTTCCATGCGCTCGACGCAGCCCCGCAAGCGCTCCAGTTCCGCCGGGCCGATGCGCGCGGCGGCCAGCTCCACCGCCAGGCCCTCGAGGCTCAGGCGCACCGGCAACAACTGCTGGTAGCGCTCGCGGGTCATCGCCGGCACCCGCAACGAGCGCTGCGGCTCGCCCTCCAGCGCGCCTTCGGCGACCAGCCGCTGCAGGGCGGCGCGCACCGGCATCGGGCTGGTGCCCCATTCGGCCGCCAGGTCGCGGATCTTCAACCGCTCGCCGGGTTGGAAACGTCCCGCCAGCAGGCCGGCGCGAATGTTCTGGTATAGCCGTTCCTGCAGGTTATCGGCCATGGTTCAGCGCCCCTGTGGCGGTGCAGGAAGCTGGGAAAGGGTCAGTAGGCAGTTACGCATTTTGCTGTCCTTGTTGAATTTCGTGGCTCGGTAGGGTGCGCCGTGCGCACCAGGCAAACCGAGACGAGTCGTGGTGCGCGCAGCGCACCCTATTGGGGCGCCTTATTCTCGATCAGGCAGTTGCCACCATCCACCACCAGCACTTCACCGGTGATGTAGCTGGCCTCCGGCGACGCGAGAAAGGCCACAGCGGCGGCGACTTCCTCGGGCCGCCCGGCGCGGCCGATGGGCGCGTACTCGGCGGCATGCCGCTCTTCCTCGGTGGATGAGCCGGTGGCAATCCAGCCCGGCGCCACGCTGTTGACCGTGATGCCCTGCCTGGCCACTTCCAGGGCCAGGCCCATGCTCAGGCCGAGCATGCCGGCCTTGGCCGCGCTGTAGGCCGCCTCGCCGGGGTTGCTGCCGCGGGTGCCGGTGGTCGAGCTGATATTGACGATGCGCCCGTAGCCGCGCGCCTGCATGCCCGGCAATAGGGCGCGGGTAAGCAGGAAGGCGCTGGTCAGGTTGCGCGCGATGGACAGGTTCCAGGTCGCCAGGTCCATGCCCGCCACCTCGGCGAACGGCTCGGGGCTGCCCTGCATGGCCATGCCGGCGTTGTTGACCAGGATGTCGACCCGGCCGAACTGGGCTTGCGCCCAGCTCGCCAGCTCGGCGACCTGGGTTTCGTCGGTGAGGTCGGCAACCAGCGCACGGGCGTCTATACCTTCAGCCTGCAACTCGCGCGCACGCTGCTCGATTCGCGCACTGCTGGCGGTGAGCAGGACGCGCGCCCCCTCGCGGCCCAGGCGTCTGGCGATAGCCAGGCCGATGCCGCTGTCGCTGCCGGCACCACTGACCAGCGCCACCTGCTCCCGCCAGATCGAATGAGTCTTCATCACCGCTCCTGTGATCACAAATTTGCGCAAATACTAGCAAATATTGCCTCAATTGCGACCTATTGACATATTTGTGATCACAAACAAGAATGTGCGGAAATTCGAACGAGGTGTTCAAGCATGACCGCCAGCGGCATCCGCCCATCCGCCGTGGAAACCTTTGCCGCCCGCGAGCGTGCGCGCTTTCGCGAACGCAACCCGCAGTCCGTGGCCCTCGCCGAGCGCGCCCGCCACTCGCTGTTCGGCGGCGTGCCGATGCACTGGATGGCCGACTGGTCGACCCCGGTGCCGCTGTTCGTCGAGCGGGCCAGGGGCGCGCGCTTCCATGACGTCGACGGTCACGACTATATCGACTTCTGCCTCGGCGACACCGGCAGCATGTTCGGCCACTCGCCGGAGCCGATCGCCCGGGCCATCGCCGAACAGGCGGGCAACGGCCTGACCAGCATGCTGCCCGGCGAGGACGCGGTGGTCTGCGGCGAGCTGCTGGCCGCGCGCTTCGGCCTGCCGTTCTGGCAGGTCACCGCCACCGCCACCGACGCCAACCGCTACGTGCTGCGCTGGGCCCGCGCCATCACCGGGCGCAAGACTCTGCTGGTGTTCGACGGCTGCTACCACGGCAGCGTCGACGACGTCATGGTGCGCCAGCGCGGTGGCCAGACCGTGCCGCGCTCCGGCCTGATCGGCCAGGCCTACGACCTGACCCAGTACAGCCGCGCCATCCCGTTCAACGACGTCGAAGCGCTGGAAGCCGCGCTGGCCCAGGGCGAGGTGTGCGCCCTGCTGTGCGAGCCGGCGATGACCAATATCGGCATGGTGCTGCCCGAGCCGGGCTTCCTGCAGCAGTGCCGCGAGCTGACCAAGAAGTACGGCAGTCTGCTGATCATCGACGAGACCCACACCATCTCCACCGATATCGGCGGCTGCACCCGGCTGTGGAACCTCGAGCCGGACTTCTTCGTGCTCGGCAAGCCGATCGCCGGCGGCGTGCCCTGCGGCGTGTTCGGCTGCAGCGCGGCGATGGCCGAGGCCATGCAGCAGGCCCGCCAGCGGGCGAACCAAGACAGCCACGGCCACGGCCACAGCGGCATGGGCACCACCCTGTCGGCCAACGCCCTGGCCATGCACTGCATGCGCGCCAACCTGGAACAGGTGATGACCCCGGCCGCCTACGCGCACATGCTGCCGCTGGCGGCGCGCCTGGCCGAGGGCTTGCGCCGGCTGATCGGCAAGCACGGGCTGAAGTGGTCGGTGAGCGAACTGGGCGCGCGCAGCGAGTTCCAGTTCTGCGCGGCGCCGCCGAAGAGCGGCGCCGAAGCCGAGGCGGCCTTCCACGACGAGCTGCAGATGGCCCTGCACCTGTACCTGATCAACCGCGGCATCCTCATCACGCCGTTCCACAACATGTGCCTATGCTGCCCGGACACCTCGGCGGAGGATGTGGACCGGCTGATCGCCACCCTCGACCAGGCCCTCGACGAGCTGCTGGCGATCCCCGGCGCCAGGCTCTGACCATTCCTTCTCCCTCCGGGAGAAGGTGCCCGAAGGGCGGATGAGGGTCCGTCCCTCACCCCAACCCTCTCCCAGCGGGAGAGGGGAACAAAAGCAAGGACACTCGCCATGCACTTCGCCGACATCCAGGAAGCCCGCGACTTCCTCGCCCGCCACCCCGAGGTGCGCAGCCTCGAGCTGTTCCTGATCGATGCCGGCGGCGTGCCGCGCGGCAAGTTGCTGCACCGCGACGAGCTGCTGGCGGTCTACCAGCACGGCCGGCCGCTGCCGAGCACCATCCTCGGCCTGACCATCAACGGCGAAGACGTCGAGGACAGCGGCCTGGTCTGGGAAGTCGGCGACGCCGATTGCTGGACCTATCCGCTGCCCGGCAGCCTATGCCTGCAGCCCTGGCGTGCCCAGCCGACCGGCCAGTTGCAGGTCAGCATGCACCCGAGCCAGGGCCTGCCGGCGGCGGTCGCCGACCCGCGGCACGTGCTGGCGCGGGTGATCGACAGCCTCGAGGTCGATGGCTTGCACCCGGTGATGGCGGTGGAGCTGGAGTTCTACCTGCTCGACCGCGAGCGCGACGCCACTGGCCGCCCGCTGCCGGCGCGGCAGATGAACGGCCAGCGGCCGCAGGCCACTCAGGTCTACGGCGTCTACGAGCTGGAGCAGCTGCAGCCGTTCCTCGACGAACTCTATGCCGCCTGCGAAGTGCAGGGGCTGCCGGTGCGCACGGCGATCTCCGAGTACGCCCCGGGCCAGCTCGAGATCACCCTGGAACACCGCTTCGACGCGCTGCAGGCGATCGACGAGGGCATCCGCTACAAGCGCCTGGTCAAGGGCGTGGCGAACAAGCTGGGGCTGCAGGCCTGCTTCATGGCCAAGCCGTTCGCCGAGCTGGCCGGCAGCGGCCTGCATCTGCACGTCAGCCTGGCCGATGCACAGGGCAACAACCTCTATGCCAGCGAGCTGTCCGACCTTGCCGGCGGACCCGGCACGCTGCTGCGCCACTCGATCGGCGGCATGCTCGCCACCCTGCTCGACTCGCTGGCGCTGTTCTGCCCCAACGCCAACTCCTTCCGCCGCTTCCAGGCCAACAGCTACGCGCCGCTGGCCAAGAGCTGGGGGGTGAACAACCGCACCGTGTCGCTGCGCGTGCCCGGCGGCCCGGCCGCCAGCCGGCATATCGAACACCGCATCTGCGGCGCCGACGCCAACCCCTACCTGGCCGCGGCGGCGATCCTCGCCGGCATCCACCACGGCATCCGCCAGCGGATCGATCCCGGCCCGGCCATCGAGGGCAACGGCTACGCCCAGGCCAAGGAGTTCCTGCCCAGCGACTGGCTCACCGCCCTGCGCGCGCTGGAGCAGTCGGACTGGGCCAGGCAGGCCCTGGGCGCTGAGTTCCTCAAGGTGTTCCTGGCGATCAAGCACACCGAGTACCGCCAGTTCATGGCCGAGGTCGGCGAGCAGGACTGGCGCTGGTACCTGATCCAGGCCTGAGCGCCGCTGAAAAAACTCCCGCCCGCGTTACCTACACTGGATTGACCACCGCCCCTGGAGGAGCAGCCTATGAGCACGCCCGTTATCCTGATCACCGGAGCCGCCGGCGGCCTCGGCAGCGCCATCGCCAAGCGCTTCTCGCAGAGCCGCTGGCGGGTCACCGCGACCGATGTCGACAAGGCCGGCCTGCACGCCCTGAATGCGCTGGTGCCGCTGGATTTCAGCGCCACCACCGACCTGCGCAGCGCCGCCAACTGCCAGGAGCTGATCGCCGAGGTCATGGTCGCCACCGGCCGCCTGGACGCCGTGATCAACGCCGCCGGGGTCTGGCGCGAAGGCCCGGTGGAACGCTTCGGCGAGGAGGACTTCGACCTGGTCATGGGCGTCAACCTCAAGGCCGCCTTCTACATCAGCCAGGCGGCCATCCCGCACCTCAGGGAAAACCGCGGCTGCATCGTCAACATCGCCAGCGACGCCGGGCGCCGGGCCTACCGCGGCTCGGCGGCCTACTGCGCGAGCAAGGCGGCGCTGGTGATGCTGAGCAAGACCCTGGCGCTGGAACTGGCCGAGCATGGCGTGCGGGTCAACACCGTGTCGCCCGGCGACATCGCCACGCCGATGCTCGACTACCAGGCCGAGCGCTACGGCAAGGGCAACCCCAGCGCCTACAAGCGCGCGCTGCTGCGCGACTACCCGCAAGGCCGCGAGGCGCGCTTCCTGCGCCCGGAAGAGGTCGCCGAACTGGTCTGGTACCTGTGCCAGCCACAGGCCGAGGCGATCACCGGCGCCGACCTGGCGATCGACTTCGGCCTCTCGGCGGGCAAGTAGGCCCGGCTCACATGCCATTGGCGAAGTCCGCCGAGTCGAAGCGGATCGCCGTGCGCAGCGGGCGCATGGCCCGTGCGTACTGCACCAGCACCCCGAGCGCCCAGTCGGCGCGGGTGCGGATCCGCGCATCGGCCTGGTCGACCGCCGTCTCGCCGTTGAGCACGCTCGCCACCTGGCGCACGATCAGCTGCTCGGGCAGGTAGCACAGCCGGCAGTTCTTGTAGCTGGAGGCGCGCAGTTCGCTCAGCGGATAGGCGCCGCCCTGGCCGGCCGAGACGCCGACCAGCAGCCCCGGCTTGTGCCCCAGCTCGCGGCGTCCGGCGTAGACGAAGAAGTTCTTCAGCGCCGGGCTGGCCATGCCGTGCCATTCCGGGCTGACCAGCACCAGCCCGTCCGCCTCGCGCAGCAGCGCCGCGCAGTCGGCCCAGGCGCCGCCGTGGTCCGCGGCCGGCCACAGCGGCAGCGGCGTGGCGCCGAGGTCGATCAGGCTGAGGTCCGCCGCCGCGCAGTGGCCCAGTTGCAGCAGGCGCCGCTGCAGGAAGGCGGCGACCTTGGCCGACTGGCTGGACGGCTGGCTGGAACCGGCCAGCAACACCAGTTTCAGGCTCATTGGCCGGCCTCCTCGGCCAGCGCCCGGGGCGCGGCGGCCTTGGCCGGCTGGCGGCTGCGCACCAGCGGCCAGAACACCTCGTGCTGCCAGCTCACCGGGCGCAGCTTCTCCACGCCGAAGGCCTGGGGCCGGCGCCGGGTGATCTTCGCCGTGCCGAACAGCACGTCCCAGAAGAACAGCAGGTTGCCGAAGTTGCCCTTGTAGTGGGTCACCCCGTCGGCGGCGTTCTGCCCGTGGTGGGCAGAATGGGTCGCCGGGGTCGAGATGGTCCGCTCCAGCAGCCACATCAGCGGGCGCAGGGCGCGGATGCGGTAGAGCTTGTCGTCCCAGGGCAGGCTGCTGTGGGCGCCGAAGATCACCGTCATCTTGACGATCAGGTAGCCGTAGTAGACCTCCGCCAGGCCCAGGTAGACCAGCGCGGCGGACAGCCAGATGCCGGGCATCAACAGGTAATAGAAGCTGTTGTTGCGGTAGACGATGCGGATGCTCATGTACGGCGCCGAATGGTGTGCGCGGTGCAGGGCATACAGCCAGGGCAGCCGGTGCGCCAGGCGATGCCACCAGTACTGGGTCAGGTCGTCGCCCAGCAGCAGCAGGCCGAACCCGGCCCACCAGGGCAGCCCGGCCAGCACCCCGCGTGCCTGCGGCGCCCAGTGCTCGAGCAGGGCATTGCAGAGGAAGAACACCAGCGGGAAGGTCAGGCCGAGCAGCAGGCTCGAGCCGAGCAGCTCGATGGCGACGTCGCGCCACTGGGCCCTGGCCTGGCGGAAAAAGCCGCAGGCGAGTTCGAGCAGGATGAAGCCGAGAAAGATCGCGCCGACCACGAGCGCGGGATTGTTGGCGATTGTTGTTGGATTCATGGCAACCTCGACTGGGCCCGGCAGACGCACCGGGCGACCGCCCCATAAGAAGCCAAGCAGGCCCGAGACGACATGCGCGAACTGGACAAAAACACCCGAGAACGGGCCAACCTGCCGGCCCGGCGCTTCCACCGCGGCCCGCTCGGCCGGGTCCTCGAGCGCTTCCTGCAGAGCCGCGCCAGCGCCTCGCCGGATTTCAGCCTGGTCGCGCTGGAACAGCTGTGGCTGGCCGCCGCCGAGCACGACCCGGCCATCGGCCTGCACCTGTTCGCCCAGTTCAGTCCCCAGGATTGGCACGTGCTGGCGCACCTCTGCCTGTTCTGCGCCGATGTCGCCGAGGCCAGCCGCTGCTGGGCGCGCTACGCCAGCCTGGCCGCCGACAGCGACCAGTTGCGGCTGGTCGAGGAAGCCGAGGGCAGCGGTGTGGAACTGCAGATCGACGCCCCGCCGCAGCTGGCCCGCTACCTGGTCGAGCACTATATGGTGATGGCGGTGACCCAGCTGCGCCGCGGCACCGGCCAGCCGCTGCTGCCGGTGCGCGCGCGCTTTCGCCATGCCCGCCCGGCCTACCACGAGCAGTACCGGCCCTGGTTCGGCGAGCGGGTCGAGTTCAATGCCCCGCACAATCGCCTGCTGTTCGACCGGGCGACCCAGGCGCTGCCGATGCAGGGCCGCCATGCCGGCATGGTCGAGCTGCTCTGCCAGGAACTGGATCGGCGCCTGGCCCAGCGCCGCCAGCTCGGCGGCTGGGCCGAGAAGGTCGCCGCGAGCGCGCGCCAGGCGCTGGAACAGGGCCTGGCGCCGAGCCTGGAGAGCGTCGCGGAAAGCCTGCACCAGAGCCCGCGAACCCTGCGCCGGCGCCTGCAGGAACAGGACCTGAGCTTTCGCCAGGTGCTCGATCTGCTGCGCGCCGAACTGGAGCAGCACTACCAGCTGCAAGGCTTCGGCCGCGCGCAGATCGGCGAGGCGCTCGGCTACAACGACACCGCCGCCTACCTGCACGCGCGCAAGCGCTGGCGTGACCCGCCGCCCAGCTGAAACGTTCTGATCAGTAAGCCCCCTCAACCACCCGCAAGAGCCTGCCCATGGAACCCGGAAACGCCCAGCTGACGATGACCGTGTTGATGACCCCGGATATGGCCAACTTCTCCGGCAACGTGCACGGCGGTACATTGCTCAAGTACCTCGACGAAGTCGCCTACGCCTGCGCCAGCCGCTACGCCGGGCGCTACGTGGTGACCCTGTCGGTGGACCAGGTGACCTTCCGCGAGCCGATCCACGTCGGCGAGCTGGTGACCTTCCTCGCCTCGGTCAACTACACCGGGCGCAGTTCCATGGAGATTGGCATCAAGGTGGTCACCGAGAACATTCGCCAGCGCTCGGTGCGCCACACCAACAGCTGCTTCTTCACCATGGTCGCGGTCGACGAGCAGGGCAAGCCCACCGCCGTGCCGCCGCGCCAGCCGCAGACCGCCGAGGAGCAGCGGCGCTTCGACCAGGGCCAGCAGCGCCGGGCGATTCGCCAGGAGCTGGAACAGCGCTACCGGGAACTCAAGCACGAGGGCTGAGCCGGCGCGCAAGACAGTGCGCAGCGCGCCTGGCAGAATGCGCGAAAGGGTCGCCGCCATCCGCGGCGACCGGCCCGAGCCCGCCTGGAACCCAACAATGCTGACCCTCGGCAATATTTTCGTGCTGATGCTGCTGGCCGCCGCCGGCGCCTGGCTGTGGCACGCCCACGGCCTGCGCGAGCGCGCCCTGGAACTGGTCAAGCAGCACTGCACCAAGGCCGATGTCGAACTGCTCGACGGCAACGTCGCCCTGCGCAAGCTCACCCTGCTCGCCGATGCCCGCGGGCGCAAACGCCTGGCGCGGGTCTATGGCTTCGAGTTCACCGTCACCGGCGAGCAGCGCCATGCCGGCAGCATCGTCATGTTCGGCCAGCAGCTCGGGTGGATCGAGCTGGCGCCGCATCCGTTCAAGGCGCCGCCGGCGGACAACCCTCAGGTGATCGAACTGCAGCGCTGGCGGCGCGAGCATCGCCCGCCGCAGGAGTGAAGGGCTCCGGCCGCTCGCTTCAAGCGAACTGCGGCAGGAGGAAATCGCGCACCCGCAGGGCGCTGTCCTCGGGCCGTTCCTGCATGAAGCAGTGCCCGCCCTCCACCACCTGGGTGTGGATGTGCGGATTGCCGGCGCACCAGCGCGCCGCCGACTTGGCGACGAAGGGGTAGCTGCGCTGGCCGTAGATCACCTGGGTCGGCGTCACCACCTTGGCCAGCGACGGCCACAGGCGCCGGGGGAAGGAGCCGAAGATTTCCGCCTCGCGGCTCGGCCGGCATTTCAGCTCGACGCCCGCCTCGGTGTCTTTCAAGGCATGGTTGAGATAGGCCTCGAACGCCGCCTCGGTCCAGCCGCGGAACATCCCCCGGCCATGCAGGGCGGCATACGCCGCGACGCGGTCCGGCCACTGCCGGCGGCGCTTGCGCGCCTTGCTCGCCAGGGTGTTGCGCTGGCTCAGGCCGACCACGTCGGAGAGCGCCATCACGCCGATCATCGCCGGGGTGAACAGCACCGGGTCGAGCAGCACCGCGCGCTGGAACAGCTGCGGCTGCTGGGCCAGCATCAGGCTGCTGAGCACCCCGCCGAAACTGTGGCCGACGGCGAACAGCGGCACCTCGGCGAACTGCTCGCGCCCCCAGGCGAAGGCCTCCAGGGCCAGCTCGGCGCTGCGGTTCCAGCCATGGAAGCGGCCACCGTGGTCGCTGTCGCCATGCCCCTGCACGTCGCACAGCCAGAGGTCGAAGTCCTCGGCCAGGCACTCCAGCAACGGCTCGTAGACCCGCCCGCAGTAGCCGTTGCCATGCAGGAAATGCAGCAGCGGCTTGCCCGATGGCGGGCTGCACCAGCCACGCAGGGTGAAGCCGGCGGAACAGGCGTGGGACCAGGATTGTAGATGCATGCGCGGGCTCGCTGTCGACCAGGCCGGCTAGTGTACTGCCGTACCACCCGGACGTCAGCGCGCCCGGCGTCCGCGCAGCAACTCGGCCAGGGCCGCCAGCGCCAGGCGAGTGGTGGGGAAGGTGAAAGCGCTGCCGGCCACCGGGTGGGACGACAGGCGCACCAGCACCAGGCCCGCCGCCGGATTCACATGGATCATCTGCCCGTGCACGCCGAGGGCCTCGTAGGCGCCGTCGCGGTTGTGGCTGATCCAGAACTGCTGGCGGTAGGAATAGCCTGGCTGCCAGCTGCGCCCGGCGGCCTTGAACGCCTCGCGGTCGCCGCCCTGGCGGATGCCCGCGAGCACCTCGGGGGCGACGATCTGCTGGCCATTGAAGCGACCGTCCAGGCGCAGCATCTCGGCGAAGCGGCCGAGGTCGCGCAGGCAGGCGTTCATCCCGGCGCCGGCCCACTCGGTGCCGGCCGGATCGACCAGCAGGTAGGCATCCTCCTCGGCCCCCAGCCGGCGCCACAGGCGCTGGCTGACCAACTCGGCGGTGCTCAGCCCGCTGGCCCGCCGCAGCACCCAGCCGAGCACCTCGGAATGCAGCGTGCGGTAGTGGAACTCGCGGCCGTGGCGGCCCTGGCCGGTGATGCCCGGCAGGTAGCTGTACAGGTCGCGGGCGCCGGCGAAGTCCGCGGGGGCCGGGGTCATGCCGGCGGCCAGCGCATAGCCGAGCACATCCGACTGGCCGTCGTCATAGGTCTCGCGGTAGTCGATGTCCGCGGTCATATCCAGCACCTGCTGCAGGGTGGCGCCGCGCCAGCCGCTGGTGGCCAGCTCGGGCAGGTAGTCGCTGACCAGGGCATCGGCCGCGAGCAGCCCTTCGTGGAGCAGCTGGCCGGCCAGCAGGCCGAGCACCGACTTGGTCATCGACCAGAGCATGTGCGGCTGCTGCGCCGGCACGCCCTGCTGATAGACCTCGTAGACCCGCTGGCCGTCGAGCAGGATCAGGGTGGCATCGGCATAGCTGGCGTCCAGGTACTCGGCGAAGCTCAGCTCGCCGGCCGGGCCGCGGAAGCGCAGGGCGTCGATCTCGCCACGCAGCTCCGGGCCCTGCGGCAGCGGGCTGGGCGGGCCATTGCCGCGCCAGACGTTGCGACTGGGGATCAGCTCGCGCATGTGCTGGAAGGCCCAACGCGCCTGGGGGTATTGGCCCAGGTAGGAGGCGAAGCTGACCCGCTTGTCCGCCGGCGGCGGGAAGCCCTGCATCAACTGCAGGCGGTCCAGGCGCACGCTGTCCGGCGACGGCAAGCGCGGGCCGGCGGCCGCTGTCGGCTTGCCTGGGTTCGGACTGCGCGTGCGCTTCATCGCCTGGCCCTCCTGTGATCCCGCCGCCCAACGGCCCCCATATGGATTGTAGGAGCGCTGGGGACGCCGAGTCCCATGCCCGCAAAATGGCCAGTTCGGCGGCGGGTCCGCGCCGCGCGCAAAAAATGGGCGCCATTCGGCGCCCCAAGACTCACGCTCAACCCGCTGCTAGTGCCTGGCGCGAATGAAGCCTTCGAGCAGGGCATTCAGCCGCGCCGGCTGGTCCAAGGGAGTGGCATGCCCGGAATCCGCCACCACCACCAGTTCGGCGTTGCGCAGCTGCGCCACATAGGCCTGCTTGTAGGCCAGCGGGGTGTAGTCGCGGTCGCCGGCGACGATCAGCATCGGCGTATCGACCCGGTTCAGCGCCGGCAACGCCGACCAGCCGAGAATCGCGCGGATGGCGAACAGGTAGGAGGCACGGTCGTTGGCGCCGATGCGCTGGGCCGTGCGCCGGCGCAGTTCGGCCTGCCCGGCATGCGGGAACAGCTTGCGCGCCAGCAACCGCCCCAGGGTCCTCAGGCCCAGCAGGCGGATCAGCGCCAGGCGCAGCAGGACCTGGCTGCGCAGTGCCCAGGAGTCCAGGGGGAAACTCGGCGCACTGTTGATCGCCACCAGGCCGCCGACCAGGCCGGGCTGGCTCGCCAGCAACTGGAAGCCGAGCATGCCGCCCATGGAGACGCCTACCAGCACGCAGCCCTGCAGGCCCAGGGCGCGGATGAACTCGGCGACGTCCGCCGCCAGCTCGACCAGGCTGACCGGCGCGCGCAAGGGTTCGCTGGCGCCATGCCCACGCAGGTCGAGGGCGAATACCTCGGCGAAGCGCGACAGTGCCTCGATCTGCGGCTGCCAGTCCTGCCAGGACGAGCCCAGACCGTGCAGCAGCACGACCGGCCGCCCCTGGCCCCGCCGGATATAGGCGCAGCGGCCACTGTTCAATTGAATATAATGCACCGTTAATAACTCCCGCATCGGACAACTTTCCGGCCACTCGGTAATTGCCCCGGTTGGGCAATACTGGTTATCGGCCCGCTAATTAATTCGCTATTAATCTTGCCGCTCAAGTTAATCCGCCGGTGTTTGCCTTATCACCACGGAAAACCTAGAATCGGCCTGTTCCATATAGAGCCCATACCATGTACAGCATCGCCAGCCCGACCCAAGCGCGCAGTAAAAAAGCCTTGGAACGCTTTCTCAACGTGGCGGCCGAACTGCTTGCAGGCAATCGCTTCGAAGACACCGGCATTTCCCAAATCGCCCAACAGGCCGAATCCTCGGTGGGCACCTTCTACCGCCTGCTCGGCGACAAGGATGTGCTGCTGTATGCCGTGCATGAACGCTTCGTCGCCCAGGGCCGCGGCGCCATCGACGCCCTGGTCGCCGAACTCGGCCGCAGCGATCTGCCGCTGGACCAGCAGATCGAGCAGTTCATCCGCGGCGTGATCGAGCTGTTCGAAGGCCACGAGGGCCTGTTGCGCGCACTGATCCGGCGCAGCTCGGCCGACCTGCAGTTCCGCCAGCGCTTCCACCAGCTCAACGCCTACATCGGCCAGACCTTCTGCCGCATCGCCCTGGCGCGCGCCAACCAACTGGGCCACCCGCACCCCGAGCAGGCCGCCGATCTTGCCGCGCACCTGCTGCTCGCCAGCATGAACTACTTCACCATGGTCGGGACCTTGGGCGTGACCCCCCGGGAAGTTATTCCCGGGGAACTTTCCAGGTTGGTCTGTCATTATCTGGAAGTTGCCCAAGATTAACGTCTGCTGTCCCGGCGTAATTGCGCCGGGGTGAAATCCGACGGGGTAAGCGCAATATCAAACTGATCCGCCGGTTCTTCGTTGGCTAATATGCCGATGACATAACGCCCGCCGATCAAGTCATATACCGCATCGCCTTTCGTCCAGACCAATGGCTGGTCGTACAGGTTAATGCTGTAGGACTCGCCGACCCGCCACAGGGTGTCGCGGTTGTCGTAATGGTCGACCAGCAGGATCTGGTAGCTGTCCTCGTCGAAGTACAGGTCGCGCCGCTTGTACTGGTGGCGCATACCGGCCTTCAAGGTGGCGCGCACATGCCAGACCCGGTGCAGTTCGTAGCGCAGCAGCTCGGGGTTGACGTGGCCGCGCTGGACGATGTCGCTGTACTTGTTGTTCTTCGCCGCCAGGCGGTAATTGTTATAGGGCACATAGAGCTCTCGCTTGCCCAGCAGCTGCCAGTCGTACTTGTCCGGGGCCCCGGAGAACATGTCGAAGTTGTCGGTGGTGCGCATGCCGTCCGAGGAGGTCCCCGGCGAGTCGTAGGCCACGTTCGGCGCGCGCCGCACGCGGCGCTGACCGGCGGCGTAGAGCCAGGCCAGACGCGGCTCCTTGACCTGGTTGACGGTCTCGTGCACCAGCAGTTCGGTGCCGGCCAGGCGCGCCGGCGCCAACACCGACTGGCGGAAATAGAACAGCACGTTGCCGTTGTCCTGGCTGTAGTCGCCGGCCGCCGGGTTGAACAGGAACAGGTCCTCGATCTTGGTCATGAAGTAATCGCCGCTGGCCTGCGGTACCGCCTGGGCGTAGTAGCGCTTGACGCTGTCGCCGCGGTAGCGCACCAGGTGGTTCCACAGCACCTCCAGCCCCGACTGCGGCAGCGGGAAGGGCGTCGCCAGCTTGAAATCGGCGATGCCGTTGCCGTTGTCGATCAGCCTGGCGCTGGTCGCATTGGCCTTGGCCGCCGCATACACCTTGTCCGGGTAGGAGGCCGAGCGGCGGGTCGGGTAGACCTTCAACGTCCAGCTGCCGGCGAAACGCTGGAGCATGGCCAGCTGACCCGGGCTGAGCTGCTCGCGGTACTGCTCGGCGTTGGCCGCGCTAATGCTGAAGAGTGGCTGGTCGGCGGCGAAGGGATCGCGATAGCCCGCCGCCGCGTCAAAGGCGGCGGCGTCGCGCGCCAGGCCGCCGTCCCAGGCGGGAATGCTGCCGGCGGCGTTGCCGGCCCGTTCGGCGCCGAGCGGCGTCAGGTCCTGGCCGAGCCGCGCGGCCTGGCCGGCATCCACCTGGGCCTGGGCCAGGCCGCCGGCCAGCAGCAAGGCGCCGAGCAGGCCGGTCCCCAAGAGTCCTGAAGTCTTCATGGTCGTCCCTTCCTAGAAACTGTATTTGATGTTGAGGCTGAAGTAGTCGCGGTCGCTGCGCTTGTTGGCCAGGCCACCGCCGCTGTAGCCGACGTATTTGACGCCGAGCGTCAGCGCCTCCTGGTAGATCGCGTCGACGCCCAGCGAGTAGCTGGTGCTCTCTTCCAGCAGGCCGTTGGTCAACTGCGGGGCGACGCCGTTGATGCCGTACTGGTAGCCGACGCTGGGCACCAGGTTGATCAGGTTGAACACATTGCTGTAGGTCAGTGCCAGGCTCGCCTGGGTGCCCCAGGCGCTGCTGGTGGCGCCGTAGTAGTCGACGTCCGACTCCAGCCCCTGGACCCGGCTGCCCACCACCTCGACGAACAGACTGGCGCTGTTCGAGCCGAGCAGGTTGTTGAAGCTGTAGATGCCCGCCAGCGAGGCCTGGTACATATCCTTCTCGCGGTAGCCGTCCAGCTGGCTGCCCACCGGCAGGCCGGCGAGGTTGCCGAGCAGCGCGGTCGGCAGGTATTCGCCCAGGCCCAGGGCGATGGCCGCGTTGGGCCGGTAGCTCAGCTCGCCGGCCAGCGACAGGCCGTTGAGAAAGCTGTCGCCGCCGATGCTGGTATTGAAGCTGACCCCATACAGGTGGCGTTTCTCCAGGTATTCGGCGTAGTAGCGCGAGCTGCTGCCCACCGGCAGCGCGCCGATACCTGGGAGCAGCAGCGGCTGGCCGACGCTCAGGCCGAGCATCGGCACGTTCATGTTGTAGCGCAGGTAGTAGAAGCCCAGCTCGCTGTCGTTCAGCTCCGGCACCAGCCAGCGCAGGGCCAGGCCGTACTGCGCCGCGCCGTCGGCATCGATATCCTTGCCACGGGGAATATGGGTAGTGGGCAGATACCCCCTGAGCAAATCATTGATAAAGCCTGGGCCCAGGCTGTCGGCGAAGGCCTGGGCCTGCTGCGGGCTGTCGAAGGCCAGGCCGCCGGTCAGCGGCTCCTGCAACGGCGGCAGCATCAGGTAGTCGCAACCGCCGCCGAGCACGTCGAGGGTGGAGAAATAGGTGCCGCAGGGGTCGATCCTGGTTTCCTCCCAGGCCCGCCCGGGCTGCCAGTAGCCTTCGACCGAGAGATTGTCGCGCAGCTCGAAGGAGGCATAGGCCATCAGGGTCGGCAGATAGGCTTCCTTGACCTCGGAACCCGGCGCGCGCAGGGCATTGAGGTCCACCGGGTTGGTCGCACCGATGCCGTTCTGGTAGAACAGCCCCTCGCCCCAGTTGATCACCTGGCGCCCCAGGCGCGCATTCAACGCCCGCTCCGCGACGGTCCAGCTGCCGTAGACGAAGGCATCCAGCAGGTCGACGCTGGAGCCGGCATCGTCCAGGCCCTGGTGCGGGATTTCGCGGTGGCGGCGCGGGTCGTCCTCCAGCTCGAAGTCGTAGAAGCCCCGACCGCGCAGGAACACCCCGTAGTCGTCGCGAAAGCGCAGGTCCAGCTCGGAGACGACCTTGGCCACCTCGGAGAACAGCTCGCCCTTCTTGAAGTTGAGGTTGCCGTCGTCGGAGTTGATCAGTTCGCTGTTGTCGCCCTTGCCGCCGTTGGCGCGGGCGATCAGTTGGCGATCCTGGCCCTCCATGCGGTAGTTCAGGCCGTAGGACAAGGTGGTGTCCCAGGACAGCGCCCAATCGCCCGAGCGCACCTGGAAGGCGGAGGCCTGGCCGGCCGCCAGCAACGTCAGCCAGGCCAACGTCCATGTCGTTCTCCGTGTCGCCACGATGATCTCCCTCTCGTTGTTTTTATCGGAACCGGAACATCGGTTCCGATAAAAGTAGTCACGGCGATAATCTTTGGCAAGCCCGGCAACTATTTTTCCCTAGCGGCGGCCGACGCCAGCGGCGCGCAGCCCTGCACGGCCGACATTCAGGGGCTTGGTGCGCTTGACGGAATCGGAATCCATGTTTCTATTTACTTGGCCACACCAAGGAGCCCAACCACCGTCAGGAAGACCGTACGGAAAAAACAACAATAAATCGGAGATCCGCCATGTTCACTGCCACCCCCGGCCTCCGCCGGCTGGGCCTCATCGCCCTGCTGGCTTGCCTCTTCGCGACCCCCAGCTGGGCCGACTCGCCCTGCAGCGAGCGCCAGCCAAGCCTGCTGCTACCCGGCAAGATCAGCTGCAGCCATCGCTCCATCTGGATTGCCTCCAGCGACCTGAGCAGCCGCAAGGTGATCTACCAGACGCCGGCCGGCAGCCCGCCAGCGGGCGGCTGGCCGGTGGTGATCCTCTATCAGGGCTCGTTCTTCGCCGTGGACGATTTCGTCTATTACAGCAACGAGTGGCTGGGCAAGCTCTACCACGAGGGCAAGACCATCATGACCCTGCTCGACCACGGTTATGCGGTGATCGCCCCGAGCGCGCCGGCCGATCTGTTCTGGCAGACCAATATTCCCGGCCTGTCGGGAAGCCTCTATCCCACGAGCAGCGACTTCAGCTTTCTGACCAACCTGTTCCAGGCCATCGACAACGGCCACTTCGGTCCGCTGAACGGCCAGCGCAAGTACGCCACCGGGATCTCCAGCGGCGGCTACAACAGCAGCCGCATGGCGGTGTCCTTCCCCGGCCAGTTCAAGGCCCTGGCGATCCATTCCGGCTCCTACGCCACCTGCAGCGGCCCGCTGTGCACGGTGCCGGACCTGCCCGCCGACCATCCGCCGACCACCTTCCTGCACGGCTTCGTCGATACGGTGGTGCCCTGGTGGAGCATGGACCTGTATTACGACCGCCTGCTTTACCAGGGCATAGAAACCACGCGCTACACCGAACCGCTGGGCAACCACGAATGGTTCGCCGCCTCGCCGGGCAAGATCCTCGCCTGGTTCGATGCCCACCCCTGAGGCCTGCTAAAGCCGGCAGGCGGCCATACCCCGACGCAGCGCCTCGGCCTCCTGGGGCTGATCGAAGATCAGCTCCAACCGCGAGTCACGCCGCCATTCGCTGCTTTGCCAGTACAGGGGCTGGCCCGCCAGGGCATTGGCCGACAGCCAGCCGGCGTTGGTCTGCAGCACCAGCTTGGCGCGGCGCCAGGGCAAGCTGGCGAGCCACTGTTGCAGCCGCATCAGCTCGAAAACCTGGCTCGGATGCCAGCGCCAGCCGATACTCCAGCCCTCGGCCTGATCCTGGATCTGGCAGATCGGCTCGCTCGGCGTGCGCCAGATCTGCGGCATGGCCGCGCTGCTCTCGGGCAGCCCCTCCAGGCCGGCGCCCGCCTCGGCCCGCGCGGCGAAGCCGGGCAGTTGCGCCAGCGCCAACGCCGCCTGGCTGGTCCACAGCAGCGGGCGCGCGGGCAGTTGCGCCTGG
Source organism: Pseudomonas benzenivorans (assembly GCF_900100495.1). Classification (GTDB taxonomy): domain Bacteria; phylum Pseudomonadota; class Gammaproteobacteria; order Pseudomonadales; family Pseudomonadaceae; genus Aquipseudomonas; species Aquipseudomonas benzenivorans. The sequence goes on along the minus strand of NZ_FNCT01000008.1, from coordinate 212,790 downwards.
AGGCGCGCCCTGGCGAGCTCATCCAGTTGTTCGGCCTTGTTCAGCAGCAGCAGGCCGGCACCGCCCAGCGCCGCCTGCTGGCTTTCCGGCAAGGGCTCGCCGGCCGCCAGGGCCGCGGCATCCAGCACCAGCACCGCCGGCTGCACGGCCAGTACCCCGGCCCAGGGCGGCTCGCCCAGCTGCTCGAGCAGTTGCAGCGGATGACCCAGGCCGGAGGGTTCGATCAGCAGGCGATCCGGCTTGGCCTGGCGCAGCAGCCGGCTCAAGCCGACCTGGAAGGGCACGCCGTTGACGCAGCACAGGCAGCCGCCGGCCACCTCGCCCATGGCCACGCCGTCGGCGTCGGTGCTGAGCAGGGCGGCGTCCAGGCCGATCTGGCCGAACTCGTTGATCAGCACCGCCCAGCGCTCGTGCGCCGGACGCTGCCCCAGCAGCTGGCGGATCAGGCTGGTCTTGCCGGCGCCCAAGGGGCCGGCGATCAGGTGGGTGGGGATATTCTTCAACATGGGCCTATGCTGCGGTTGTTCGAGCGGCAGGGAAAGGGTTTGTTGGAGCGGCCGGGGCGGCGTTCCGCTTTATCCGCGAATTGCTATCGCGGATAAATCCGCTCCTACAGGGCGTGTGCAGCTGACTCCAGCAACCCGGCTTGGGCCGCGCAGACGCCATAAAAGCAGCATGCTAGAGTCGCCGGCACAGTCATTTGGAGTTCACTCGATGCGTCGTTTCGCGTTGCTGGCGCTCTGCGCCCTGTCCGGCCTGGCCTGGGGCGAGGCCTGCGTGGTCCACAGCCAGGCCGAGCGCCTGGACGTCAAGGTCTGCCAGCAGAACCGCAGCATCCCGCCGAACCTGTTCCGCAGCGGCTTCTGCCAGCCGCAACTCAAGGGCCAGAAGGTCGCGGTGGCCTTCGTCGAACAGTGTCCGCTCGGTGCCTTCGGCGTCTGCCGCAACGCCCGGGTCGGCGGCACGCCCTACCAGCAGGACATCCACTATTACGGGGTGAGCAGCGACAGCGCCTACCTCAAGCCCTTCTGCGAGCGGCAGAACAAGGGCGTGTGGATGGCGCGCTAGGTACGCCCCGCGAACCTAGTAGGCTGCGCCATGCGCACCGATTCGAGATTCGACCTGCCCACCATCAGGCCAGCCAATCCAGGGTCAGCAACAACCGCCGCTGACCCTCCGCCGGCTGCGGCGAACGGTGGATCAGCCCGCGACCCTCGTTGCCTAGCCATTTCTCGCCCTTGGCCAGCAGCACATGGCCGGCCGCGCTGCACTCGATCAGCGCCGCATCGGTGGGCTCGGCCGCCGGATCGCCTAGGCCCTGGCGTGCCATCGCGCCCTCGCCCAGCCACTGGCTACCGACCCCGGCATAGCTGGTGATCAGCCGCAGCGGCACCTGGTCGACGTGAAAGCGCGGGCACATGGCTTTGTCCAACGCCCGCAGGCGCAGGCCGATACGCTTGGCCTCGAGCAAACAGGCGAAGGCGCCGACCAGCCAGCGCACATCGGCGATGAACGCCGCCTGGCCGGGCAGGTCGGCGTAGCCGGCGAGCAGGCCCTGCAGGTTCGGCGCGGCATCCGCGCATTCCAGCTCCAGGGTCATGGATTGCGCCAGCGGCTCACCGCGGCCCAGCAGGCGCTCGGCGAAAGCGGCGATCGGCGCCGGCAAGCGGCGCTGCCAGATGGCCAGGTTGACCGTGTCGCGCAGCACCTCGCCGAGCACCTCCGCCTGCGCGCCGGCCACCTGGCACGGCGGCATTCTGAGCAGAGGCGCGTGCATCAGGCGGCGACCTCCTCGACCCAGGGGCCGAACGGGTCGGCCAGCAGCTTCCAGGCCTCGGGGCCGCCCGCCAGTTCCTCGGCGCAGAGCAGGCAGGCATCCAGTTCGGCGGTCAGCCGGGCGAAGTCGATGTTCTGGCCGATGAACACCAGCTCCTGGCGGCAGTCGCCGCTCTGCGCGTCCCAGTGCTTCATGATCGTCTGCAGGCCTTCCGCGTCCTGCGGCCACTGGCTCCTGGGCACGAAACGCCACCAGCGCCCGGCGTAGCCATGGCGCATCAGGCCGCCGGCCTGGGACCAGCTGCCGGCTTCCTGGTGCTTGCTGGCCAGCCAGAAGAAGCCCTTGGAGCGCAGCAGGCGGCCGTTGGTCCATTCGCGGTTGAGCAAGGCGAAGAAGCGCTCGGGGTGGAACGGCCGCCTGGCGCGGTAGGCGCTGGAGGCGATGCCGTACTCCTCGGTCTCCGGCACGTGCTCGCCGCGCAGCTCCCTGAGCCAGCCCGGCGCCTCGGCGGCGCGGGCGAAGTCGAAGCGCCCGGTATCGAGGATCTTCGCAAGCTCCACCGCACCCATGGACATCGGCAGAATCTCGGCCTGGGTATTGAGGCCGCGCAGGATGGCGATCAGCTCCTCGCGCTCGGCCTGGCTGATCAGGTCGATCTTGCTCACCAGCAGCACATCGGCGAACTCCACCTGCTCGATCAGCAGGTCGGTGATCGAGCGCTCGTCCTCCTCGCCGAGGGTCTCGCCGCGGTTGGCCAGGCTCTCGGCCTCGTGGAAATCGCGGAGGAAGTTGACCCCGTCGACCACCGTGACCATGCAGTCCAAGCGCGCCAGGTCGGCCAGGCTCTGGCCCTGCTCGTCGCGGAAGGTGAAGGTCTCGGCCACCGGCAGCGGCTCGCTGATGCCGGTGGACTCGATCAGCAGATAGTCGAAGCGGCCGTCGCGGGCCAGGCGGCCGACCTCCTCGAGCAGGTCCTCGCGCAGGGTGCAGCAGATGCAGCCGTTGCTCATCTCCACGAGCCTTTCCTCGGCGCGGTTGAGGCTGACGTCGCGCTGCACCTCGCTGCCATCGATATTGATCTCGCTCATATCGTTGACGATCACCGCGACCTTGAGGCCGTCGCGGTTCTTCAGCACATGGTTGAGCAGGGTGCTCTTGCCGGCACCGAGAAAGCCGGAGAGCACGGTCACGGGAAGTCGTTGGGTCATGCGGGTCTCCTTCATTGGTCACGCTCGCGCTGGTGTTTTTCGCGTTGTTCCTGGCGCTCCTTGGCCTCGATGCACAGGCTGGCGGTGGGCCGCAGCAGCAGGCGCTCGAGGCCGATGGTCTCGCCGGTTTGCAGTTCGGTTTCATCGAGCAGGGTCGGAGTCATCGGGTCGGTTCGATCGCTTGGTGCTTTAATTGTTATAACATAACATCTAATCAATCAGACAACCGACGGATTTCCGATGTACGCCCTGACCCTGCCCGACATCGCCAACCAAGCCAGCCACCACGACCTGGCGCTGGAGTGGGTCGGCATGGCCGATATCGCCGTGCCGCTGCGCCTGGCCGACCAGCGCATCGGCGCCCGCGCCGATGCCGGCGTCAGCCTGGACGACGGTGGCGCCCGCGGCATCCATATGTCGCGCCTGTACCTGGCGCTGCAGGCCCTGGACGCCGAGGACCTCGCGCCGCCGCTGGTGCAGCGGGTGCTGCAGCGGTTCCTCGACAGCCACCTGCACCTGTCGCGCAGCGCCTACTTGAACCTGCGCGGCGAGGCGCTGTTCAGCCGGCCGGCGCTGGTCAGCCCGCTGGCCGGCTGGAAGGCCTACCCCTTCGAAGTGCGCGCACGCCAGGATGCATGGGAGTTTCACGTGGAACTGCAGGTCGAGATCGGCTATTCCTCGACCTGCCCCTGCTCCGCCGCCCTGGCCCGCCAGCTGATCCAGCAGCGCTTCGCCGAGGACTTCGCCGGCCAGCCCCTCGACCATCAGCAACTGCTGGCCTGGCTCGGTTCGAGCCGGGGCATCCTCGCCACCCCGCACAGCCAGCGCAGCAGCGCCACCCTGCAGGTACGCCTGGATTCGCAGGCTTGCGAACTGCCGCTGCTGGCACTGATCGAGCGCGCCGAACGGGCCCTCGGCACCGCCGTGCAGACCGCCGTGAAACGCGTCGATGAACAGGCCTTCGCCCTGGCCAACGGGCAGAACCCGATGTTCTGCGAGGACGCCGCGCGCCGCCTGCACCGCGCGCTGCGCCAGCAGCCGGGGCTGGACGCCTTCCGCCTGCGCGTGGTGCACGCGGAAAGCCTGCATGCCCACGACGCGGTGGCCGAAAGCCGCTGGAACTGGAGCCCGGCATGATCCGCTGCCGCCAGCTGCAATGGGGGCCGCCCGGGCAGCCGCTGATCCCGCCGCTGGCCCCTTACCTTCACCCTGAGGAACGCTCCATGCGTGTGCTAATCGCCCTGCTCGCGTCGCTCTCCCTAAACGCAGCGGAGAAACTCAAAGTCGTCACAAGTTTCCGCATTTTTGCCGACATCGCCCGGTAAATAGCCGGAGATAAGCTAGAACTGCGCAACCTGGTCGGTGCCGATGCCTACGCCCATGTCTACCAGCCGAGCGCCGAGGATGCCAAGGCCGTCCTCAACGCCGACCTGATCATCGCCAACGGCCTGGGCTTCGAGCCCTGGCTGGAGCGCCTGATCGCCAGCAGCGAGGCTGCCCGGAACAGGGCCTGGCCGCCGCGCGCCAAGACGCGGCGTAGCGCTGGGCCTGGGCGCCGGAAGTGGCGGCGCGGGCGCTCTTCGAAGACCGGGGTTTCCAGGTCGAGCAGTTGCAGACCGTCACGCACGGCGGCGTCGATCTGCAGCGCTGGCTTGGGCAAGCGGCTGCGCCCGGTGGGAGGCCCCTCTACGCCTTAAGAGATATGTTCAAGCGCCGGCCGGGCGTGGCAGTGTGGCCGCTCACATCGCTTATTTTTTTGCCGTACGGATGGACTTGTCATGGATATTGCCGAATTCGCCGACCTGCTGACTGCCGCCAAGGCCCAGCCGGAGCCGCAGCGCCTGCTGCTGGTGTTCGTCGCCGCCGAGCTGCCCGAGGACGCGACCGAACAGGAGCGCCAGCGCCACGCCGAGAACCAGGGCGGCTCGCTCAGGCCGGTGTTGTGCGTCGACAAGCTGCCGGAGGAGCTGGCGGATTTCGCCGGGCTGCTGGCCGAGGCCGAGCGTACCGGCGTCGCCTGGGACCTGGTGTTCGCCGCCGGCCTGGCCGGGCGCGTGGGGCTGGCGCCGAGCAGCGACGAGGCCGAGCAGCCGCTGAAGATGATGGTCGGGGCGATCGAGGCCGGCAGCATCGGCAATTTCATCGCCTTCGACCGCGAGGGGCAGGCGGTATCCTTCTTCTAGTTTCGCGAGCAGGCCAATCGTTCAGCCGAACCCAATCGCCGCCTGCAACCGACACGCGGCTGCCTGGCAACGACCGGCGCAGCCACGCCCGAACGCTGCGACTGCCCGCACTGCCGGGCGTATGGTTCAATGCAAGCCATACGCACCCGCCAGGACCCCCGAATGCAGGTCGAGCTGATCGAAATACGCGACCACCTGAGCCGCTTCGCCCCTTTCGACGGACTACCGGACGCCACCCTCGAGCAGATCGCCCAGCAGGTCGAGGTCGGCTACTTCAAGGCCGGCAGCGACATCCTCCGCTATGGCGAACCGATCCAGGAGCTGCACTACATCCGCAGCGGCGCGGTGGAGATCTACCGGCGCAACGGCGAGCTGTACAACCGCCTGACCGAGGGCGAGGTGTTCGGCCAGTTCGGCCTGCTGCGCGGGCACAAAGTCCGCCTGCCTGCACGGGCGATCGAGGACAGCCTGATCTACTTCATTCCCGGCCAGCTGTTCGAGCAGCTGTGCGAGACCCACGACGCCTTCGCCGATTTCGTCGAGGCCGAAGGCCAGTCGCGCCTGAAGTCCACCCAGGAGCCCCAGGGCCATGCCAGCGAGCTGATGAAGGTCAAGGTGCGCAAGCTGGTCACCCGGCGCACGGTCAGCGTGCCGCTGGGCACCTCGGTGCTGGAGGCGGCGCGGGTGATGACCGAGCATGGGGTGTCGTCCCTGGTGATCCTCGGCCCGCCGCCGAGCGCTGCCGGCAGCGCCGGCCAGGGCCAGGCGATGGCCGGGATCACCACCGACCGCGACCTGCGCACCCGGGTGCTGGCCGAGGGCCTGGCCCTGGACACCCCGGTCGACCGGGTGATGTCGCCCAACCCGATCACCATCCAGGCCGACGACTCGGTGTTCGAGGCCATGCTGTGCATGCTCCGGCACAACATCCACCACCTGCCGGTGGTGCACCGCCAGCGCCCGGTCGGGGTGATCAACCTGGCCGACATCATCAAGTACGAGTCGCAGAGCAGCCTGTACCTGGTCAACAGCATCTTCAACCGGCAGTCGGTGGCGGAGTTGCAGGCCCTGGTGCCGGACCTGCGCGCCACCTTCCTGCGCCTGGTCAACGAGCAGGCCAGCGCGCACATGATCGGCAGCGCCATCTCCGGCATCGGTCGCAGCCTGACCCAGCGCCTGCTGGAACTGGCCGAGGAAAAGCTCGGGCCGCCGCCGCTGCCCTACTGCTTCATGGTGCTGGGCTCGATGGCCCGCGACGAGCAGCTGATCGTCACCGACCAGGACAACGCCCTGGTGCTCGACAACCGCTTCGACCCACGGGTTCACGACGACTATTTCCGCCAGCTCGCCGAGTTCGTCAGCGACGGCCTGGCCGCCTGCGGCTACAGCTACTGCAAGGGCGGGATCATGGCCAGCAACCCCAAGTGGCGCCAGCCGCTGCGAGTCTGGCGGGGCTACTTCAACCAGTGGATCGACCAGCCCAATCCGGAAACCCTGCTCAACAGTTGCATCTTCTTCGACCTGGACAGCGTCTACGGCGAGGCCGAGCTGGTCGAGAACCTCAAGGACCTGGTGGCGCAGAAGGCCAGCAGCAACCCACTGTTTCTCGCCAGCCTGGCGCGCAACGCACTCAACCGCACCCCGCCGCTGGGCTTCTTCCGCACCTTCGTGATGGAGAAGGACGGCCAGCAGAACAACATCATCAACCTCAAGGGCCGCGGTACCGCACCGCTGACCGACCTGATCCGGGTGCATGCCCTGGCCGCCGGCTCCAAGGCGCAGAACTCGCTGGAGCGCCTGGACGCCATTGCCGCCACCAAGCTGCTGACCGAGGAGGCCATCACCCAGCTGCGCTATGCCCTGGAATTTCTCTCCATCGTGCGCATCCGCCATCAGGCCATGGATCTGCTGGAAGGCCGCGAGCCGGACAACTACATCGAGCCGGAGAAGGTCTCCGCCAGCGAACGGCACAACCTCAAATCGGCGTTCCAGGTGCTGAGCAATGCGCAGAAGTTCCTGCGCTTCCGCTACCCGGGGCAACTGCAAAATCTGCCGTTATGAGACGCCACAGCACTGGCGCGCCGCCCGACTGGCCGGCGCTTTTCGCCCAGCTGGCGCAGGCCGCCCGCGACCCGCGTCTGGCACGCTTCTACCAGGCCGGCACGGTAAGCGCCGACACCCCCCTGGAACAGGCACCGCTGCTGGCCCTGGATGTCGAGACCACCGGCCTGGACAGCCGCCGCGACTCGATCGTCAGCCTCGGCCTGGTGCCCTTCGACCTGCGCCGCATTCGCTGCCGCGAAGCCCGCTACTGGGTGGTCAAGCCGGCATGCGAACTGAGCGGCCAGTCGGTCACCTTCCACCACATCACCCACTCGGACATCCAAAGCGCACCGCGCCTGGATACCGTGCTCGAGCAACTGCTGACGGCCATGGCCGGCAAGCTCGTGGTGGTGCACTACCGCCCGATCGAACGCGGTTTTCTCGACCAGGCCGTGCGCCAGCTGCTCGGCGAGGGGCTGCAATTCCCGGTGATCGACACCATGCAGCTGGAAGCCCGGCTGCACCCGCGCCAGCGCCGGCCCGGCTGGCTGCGCCAGTTGCTCGGCCGGCAGGCGGTATCGATCCGCCTGGCCAACAGCCGCCTGCGCTATGGCCTGCCGCCGTACCAGGCCCACCATGCCCTGACCGATGCCCTGGCCACCGCCGAGCTACTGCAGGCCCAGGCCGCCAGGCACTATCCGCCGAGCACGGCGGTGGGCAATCTGTGGAGCTGAGCGGGTTGTTGCGCATCACTCTGTAGGAGGGGTTGGGCGGCACTCCGCTTTAGCTGTAGGAGGGGCTTTAGCCGCGATGCTTTTGACCCTCTGGCTAAGAGCTCGCGGCTAAAGCCCCTCCTACAATGACTGCAGTGGTGGCAAATTGCGCACCGCCCACAAAAAACGCGCCCGAAGGCGCGCTCTTGCATTACCCAGTAGCAGCGGTCAGCGCGGCTCGCTCATCAAGCCCTTGACGATGGCCACACAGCCCACCAGCAAGACGATGGTGAACGGCAGGCCGGTGGACACCGCCATGGCCTGCAGGGCGACCAGGCCACCGCCGAGCAACAGGGCAATCGCCACCACGCCTTGGAGGATCGCCCAGAAGGCCCGTTGCGGCACCGGTGCGTTGACCTTGCCACCGGCGGTGATGGTGTCGATTACCAGGGAGCCGGAATCCGACGAGGTGACGAAGAACACCACCACCAGCAAGATGCCGACGAAGGAGCTGATTTGCGTCAGCGGCAGCTCGCCGAGCATGGCGAACAGCTTGAGCTCCAGCGCCGCATCCTGCACCCCGGTGAAACCGTCCGTGACGAACTGGCCCAGGGCGGTGCCGCCGAACGCGGTCATCCACAGCACCGAGACCAGCGACGGCACCAGCAGCACGGCGACGAGGAATTCACGCACCGTACGGCCGCGGCTGACCCGGGCGATGAACATGCCGACGAAGGGCGACCAGCTGATCCACCAGGCCCAGTAGAACGCCGTCCAGCCCTGGCTGAAGTTGGCGTCGGCACGGCCGAACGGGTTGGACAGGGCGGGCAGGTGGGTCAGGTAACTGCCCAGGTTGCTGAAGAACCCACTGAGGATCGCCAGGGTCGGCCCCGCCACGACGATGAACAGCAGCAACAGCAGGGCCAGCACCATGTTGATTTCCGACAGGCGCTTGACCCCCTTGTCCAGGCCGGCCAGCACCGACAGCAGGGCGATCGCGGTGATGCCTACGACCAGCAGCACCTTGCTGGTGTCGCTGGCGGGAATGCCGAACAGGTAGTCGAGGCCGGCGGCCGCCTGCTGCGCGCCCAGGCCCAGCGAGGTGGCCAGGCCGAACAGGGTGGCGAACACCGCGAGTATGTCGACCACATGCCCCGGCCAGCCCCAGACCCGCTCGCCGAGCAGCGGGTAGAAGATCGAACGGATGCTCAGCGGCAGGCCCTTGTTGAACGAGAACAGCGCCAGGGCCAGGGCGACGATGGCATAGATCGCCCAGGGGTGCAGGCCCCAGTGGAAGATGGTGGCGGCCATGCTCAGGCTGGCGGCCGCCTCGGCATCGCTGGCGGCCCCACCCAGCGGCGCCCAGTCGCTGCGCAGGCCATCCGCGCCGAGACTGACGCCGGCCATCGCCGAGGAGAAATGCGACATCGGCTCGGCCACCCCGTAGAACATCAGGCCGATGCCCATGCCGGCGGCAAACAGCATGGAGAACCAGCCGGTGTAGGAGTAATCCGCCTTCGCCTCCCGACCGCCCAGGCGCACCTTGCCCAGGGGCGAGACGATCAACCCCAGGCACAGCAGCACGAAGATGTTCGCCGAGCCGAGGAAGAACCACGCCAGGTGGTTGGTCAACCAGCCGCGAATGGCGGTGAACAGCGGCTCGACCTCGCTCTGCAGGGCCAGGGTCAGGACCACGAACAGGACGATGGTCAGCGCGGAAATGCTGAAAACCTTGCCGTGGAAATCCAGGTTGAACAGAAACTTGCCCTTGATATTGTCCTGGCCGATGACGTAGTCGGTGTCGATCAGGTTGGCCGCTCCGCTCGGGGCCGGAATGCTGTCGAGGGTCGACGGCGGCATTGTGCCCAGTGGTGGATAGTTAGCCATCTGCGGTACTCCTTGCTTCGGTTGACACGCCCAAGCGGGCAAACGGCGGATACGCCCACTGACAGATAACCGGGTCAATTCCGCTCTTATTGAAAAGGGTAACAGCCGGGGCGTCGTCCTACCGGCACCAGGACCGCCGCGCAGTGCTTCAGAAACGTCATCCGCGCGCCCCGGACTTGGGCCGCCGACGAGTTGGTGCGACACTGCACGCGTGCCGTGCTCAGCTATAGACAGGCTTCACCGCATAGGACTCGCCATGCCCATGGATTTTGGCATCCCCCACCTGTTCGCCTACCTGATCGCCGCGATCCACACCCTCGGCGTGTTCGCCGCCGTGCATGCGGTGCTGACCGTGCGCACCGCCCAGGGCGCCATCGCCTGGGCGCTGTCGCTGTTCTTCATGCCCTACCTGACCCTCCTGCCCTACCTGGTGTTCGGCCGCAGCCGCTTCGACGCCTATATCAAGGCGCGGCGCCTGGCCGACCAGGAAATGCACCGGGCCATGGCCGCCCTGGACTGGCGCCCCTGGGTCGAGGAAGCCCTGGCCGCCCGCGAAGCCCCGGCCTACCAGCGGCTGCGCGCACTCTCACGCCTGGTGCGCATGCCCTGCCTGGCGAACAACCGGGTACGCCTGCTGATCGACGGCGAGGCGGCCTTCGCGGCGATCTTCGCCGCCCTGGCCAACGCGCGTCAGGTGATCCTGCTGCAGTTCTTCATCATCCGCGACGACGTCCTCGGCCGCCGCCTGCAGGAGCTGCTGCTGCAGCGTGCGGCCGCCGGGGTGCAGGTGTACCTGCTCTACGACGGCATCGGCAGCCACGCCTTGCCGCGCCCCTACACCGAGCGCCTGCGCGCCGGCGGCGTCAACATCCGCGCCTTCCCCACCCACGGCGGGCTGTTCAACCGTTTCCAGCTGAATTTCCGCAACCACCGCAAGATCGTCGTGGTCGACGGCGAGTGCGGCTTTCTCGGCGGGCTCAATGTCGGCGACGAATACCTCGGCCACAGGCCGCCGCTGGCGCCCTGGCGCGACACCCATGTCGAGGTCAGCGGCCCGGTGGTCGCCTGCCTGCAGGAATCCTTCGCCGCCGACTGGTTCTGGGCCAGCCAGCAGCTACCGCCGCTGCTGCTGCCGGCGATCTACCCCAACGAGGGCATGCTCTGCCAAGTGATCGACAGCGGCCCGGCGGACAACCTGGAAACCTGTTCGCTGCTGTTCACCGAGACCATTCTCAGCGCCCGCGAGCGGGTCTGGATCACCAGTCCGTATTTCATCCCCGACGAAGCGCTGTTCGCCGCCCTGCGCCTGGCGGTACTGCGCGGCGTCGACGTGCGCATCCTGCTGCCGGCGCGCCCCGATCACCGGGTGGTGTATGCCGCCTCCAGCCTGTATGCCTTCGAGGCGCTGCGCGCCGGGATCCGGGTGTTCCGCTACCAGCCGGGCTTCCTGCACCAGAAGGTCATGCTGATCGACCGGGAGGTCGCCACCATCGGCAGCGCCAACCTGGACAATCGCTCGTTCCGCCTGAACTTCGAGATCACCCTGCTGACCCTGGACAGCCAGTTTGCCGCCGAGGTCGAACAGATGCTCATCGAGGACTTCGAGCAGTCGCGCGAACTGCTCGCCGCCGACCGCAAGAACCTGCATCGCCTGCAGCAACTGGCCATGCGCGTGGCGCGGCTGATCTCGCCGATCCTCTGAGCCGGCGGGAAACTTCCCGCCGGCGCAAGCGCCGGCTATGGTTAAACCCGAGCCTGCGGAGCCCCAGGAGCAGCTGCCGATGAATGCCCTACTGCCGATCGTCCTGTGCCTCGGTCTGCTCGGCGCTGCCGGGGTGGCGGCACAGACCTACCGGGTCGGCGTCGAGTCCCAGCCTTACCAACCCTATTACAGCCTGGAGGCGGGCGAATACCAGGGCTACGCCCGCGACCTGCTGGATGCCTTCGCCACCGACCAGGGCCACCGCTTCATCTATGTCGCGCTGCCGGTCAAGCGCCTGCAGAGCGACTTTCTCAGCGGCAAGCTGGACTTCAAGTACCCCGATCATCCGCACTGGAACCGCGAGCAGAAACAGGGCCGCACCGTGCATTACAGCGCCGCGACCGCGCCCTATCGGGATGGGGTACTGGTGCTGCCCGCCTACCTCGGCCTGGGCAAGGCGCGGATCAAGCTGCTCGGCACCCAGCTCGGCTTCACCCCCTGGCCCTTCCTGGCGGACATCGAAAGCGGACAGATCGCCCTGACCCAGGCCACCCGCATCGATTCCCTGCTGAAGATGGCGCTCGCCGGCCGTGTCGATGCGGTCTACCTGAACCCCCTGGTGGCGCGCCATGCCCTCGGCGCCGCCGGGTTGCCGAGGGACGCGCTGGTGCTCGACCGCGACCTGCCGCAGGTCGCGGATCACTATTACCTGTCCAGCCTGCGACATCCCGCAGTGATCGCCGCCTTCGATGCCTTCCTGCGCGCACAGCCGGCACTGCTGCGCCGTATCGGCGACAAGTACGCCATCGACTGGCCGCCCTACAGGGCTCCCTGAGCCTCAAGGACTAGCGCGCGGCTGCAGCGTGCCGCAATCGGCCGCGACCCAGCGCGCGCGGGACTCCATGCTGCCGCGCTGCTGGCCGGCGTCGGTGGTCAAGGTGCTGTCGACCTGGGTGACGAATTCCTTGTCGCTGATGAACCGAGTCTCGCCTTCGCCCTGGGCCCGCGGGCAGTTGAAGCGGAACTTCCACAGCTGCGCACTGCGCTCGGTGATCTCCTGAGTGCAGCCGGACTGCGGATCCTGCAGGGGAATCTGCTCGGCCTCGACCTGCGCCTGGCTCAGGCACACCCGCACGCCCTGCGCGCCCAGTTGCATACCCTGCTTGGCCATCATCTGCTCCAGCATCTCGCGCTGTCCGGGCGGCAGGTTGTTCAGCTGCTCCAGCATCGCGTCCATGCCCGGCATCGCCTGACCGTCGACCTGCATGTTCTGCGAGCTGATCTCCCACAGGCCGGGCTGGATCGACTGGGCCGCCGCCAACGCCGGCAACAGGCACAGGCCGATGGACAGGTTTTTCAACAGCGGCATTTGCATGGCAGGACTCCCGGATAATGAGCGACATTCGCCTCGACAAGAGTAGACCGTCGCGTCACCGGTAAGTGCGCGATGCCGCTGAAGCGCCCCGCTCGCCGCCGTTGCGCGCCTCAGCCGAGGCTGACTTCCTCGCGGTACAGCTGCAGGCCGCGCGCCAGGTAGTTGGCCAGCGCGCTGGGGTGATCCAGGCTGCAGGTGTGCACCCATACCCGCGCGGTGCCCGGCCAGGCCCAGGCCGACTGCAGCGCGTGGCTCAGCAGCGGGCCGCCGAAGCCCTTGCCGAAGAACGCCTCGACCAGGCCGAAATAGAGGATTTCCACCGCGCCGTCGGGCGCTCTCAGCAGCTCGTAGTAACCGGCGATGGCACCCTGGTGATAGGCCACCCAGGTGCGGTGGTTGGCCGGCTCGACCAGCGCCCGCCACTGCGCATCGGACCAACCGAGCTTGTCGGTCCAGCCCCAGGGCGCGCCGACCAGCTGGTAGAGGAAACGGTTGAGCTGGAACTGCTTGATCCGGCACTCGACGATGTCCAGCTCGGCGGGCAGCGGCTTGGGCCGCAGCTGTTCGGGGCCGTGCATCTCCAGGTAGTAGGTGGTGTAGCTCATCGGCTTCCTGCTCTGTAATCACGAAAATCGGGGACTGGCCCGCCAGACGAGCCAAGATAACCAACCCCATGCCACAAGCAAGACTCCGTCCCAAGTCTGGGTTGCCTCCAAATGCTCGCGCTGGCCTGCCTCGTAGGGTGCGCGGGGCCGCCCAGGTCGTGCGCACCAAGATTTCGCAACCTGCGCTGGTGCGCGCAGCGCACCCTACCCGACTCGACAGGAGTCCGAGCCGGGCCATAACGAACAAAACCCCCACTGGCCAGGCCGAATGGGGGTTCTCCTCTACAGCGCCAGGGCTTGTGGCCTTGGGAGCGGGCGCGGCGCTAACCGTCGCCCTGGCCGCCGTCCGCGGGGGACGCCGGGGAGCCGAGCTCACAGCTCCAGAGTTCCAACGCCGGCCGGCGCGCTTGTGGCGGGCCGAGCCAGTCGCTCAGTGGGCGACAACGCTGGTCGAAACACAGTTGATAATCCCCTGCCTCGGGGGTTCGCCCCAAGCGCAGCGGTTGCAGGGGTGCCAGCTGGCGCCGGTAGTGCCAGCTGCCCTCACGCAGTTCGGCGCCGTCCGGGATTTCCATGCCGGCGCCCGAACCCTTGACCCGCGCCTCGCCGAGCAGCAAGCCCTCGGCCGTGACGCGGTAATCCTCTTCCCAGCGCACCTTCTCGATCGTGTGCTGCCAGGCCAGGGTGAACTCGGCCGTGGGCAGCTGCGCCCACACCGCCCCGGCCAGGCCCAGGCACAGGCCGATCACGCCGCCGCCATGTGGCCATGGCGGCCGCGCCACAGATGCTGGGCGAGGAACAGCGCGGCCAGGGCGAAGCCGATCTCGTCGCTCATCGGCGTGGCGAGGATCAGGCTGGTGCCGGCGGCGAAGCCCAGCAGGCGCTCCCACCAGGGCATCTTGCTGTGCAGGAAGCCGGTGAACACCGCGCCCCACAAACCAATTGCCACGGCCGCCTTGAGCAGCATGTAGAGGGTCGCCAGCCAATCACCGCCCTGCAGCATCAGCGCCGGGTCGTAGACCGCCATGAACGGCACGACGAAGCCGGCGATGGCGATGCGCACCGCCCACAGGCTGATCTTCAGGCCCTTCTCCTTGGCGATCGGCGCGGCGGCGAAGCAGGCCAGGGCCACCGGCGGGGTGAGGTCGGCCATGATGCCGAAGTAGAAGACGAACATGTGCGAGACGATCAGCGGCACGCCCAGCTCCAGCAGCGCCGGCGCGGCGATCGAGCTGGTGATGATGTAGTTGGGAATGGTCGGGATGCCCATGCCCAGCACCAGGCAGGTGAGCATGGTGAGGATCAGCGAGAGGAACAGGTTGTCCTGGCCGATGGCCAGGATGTAGCCGGCGAAGGTCGAGGCCACCCCGGTCAGCGAGACCACGCCGATGATCACCCCGACCAGGGTGCAGGCGATGCCCACCGGCACCGCATGGCGGGCGCCTTCGACCAGCGCGTGCAGGCAGATCACCAGGGTGTCGCGGCCGCCCTTGACGAACCAGCAGGCCGCCACCAGCAGGCCGATGACGCCGAACACCACACCGATGCCGAGCTGGAAGAAGCCGGCGCAGAGCAGGCCGAGGGCGATCCAGAAGGCGATGCGCAGGCCGAACGAGGACACCCGCAGGATGATCGCCGAACCGAGGATGACGATGGCGGTCAGCGCCAGGCCAACCATCCCGGAGAACAGCGGCGTGCGCCCGGAGAACAGCAGGTAGACCAGGATGAACAGCGGGATCAGCAGGTACCAGCGCTCCTTCACCGCCGCCCAGGGATCCGGGCACTGCTCTTTCGGCAGGCCTTTGAGGTTGGCGCGCTTGGCCTCCAGGTGGACCATCCAGAACACCGAGCCGAAGTACAGCAGCGCCGGGATCAGCGCGGCCTTGGCCACCTCGAAGAACGGCACGTTGATGGTCTCGGCCATGATGAAGGCCACCGCGCCCATCACCGGCGGCATTATCTGGCTGCCCATGCTGGCGGTGGCCTCGACGCCGCCGGCGAAGGCCGGCTTGTAGCCGAAGCGTTTCATCAGCGGGATGGTGAACTGGCCGGTGGTGACCACGTTGGCCACGCCGGAACCGGTGATGGTGCCCATCAGCGCCGAGGACACCACCGAGACCTTGGCCGGGCCGCCGAGCTTGTGGCCGAACAGGCCCATGGCGAAGTCGGTGAACAGCTTGATCATCCCGGCCTGCTCGAGGAACGAGCCGAACAGGATGAACAGGAAGATGTAGGTGGCCGACACATAGGTCGGGGTGCCGTAGAAGCCTTCGGTGCCGAAGGACAGCTGGTTGACGATCTGGTCCAGGCCGTAGCCGCGGTGCGCCAGGTCGCCCGGCAGGTATTGGCCGAGCAGGCCGTAGGCGAGGAACAGGCCGCAGATCAGCGGCAGGGCGATGCCCATCACCCGCCGCGCCGCCTCGAACACCAGGACGATCAGCACCAGGCCGACCAGCATGTCCATGCCGGTCAGATCGCCGGAACGCTGGATCAGCTCGGCCTCGAACACCCATTGATAGATCGCGGTGGCCATCCCGGCCAGGCCCAGCAGCCAGGCCAGCGGCTGCCAAGGGCGGCGGATGCCGAAGGCCGGCACGCTGAGGAACACCGTCAGCAACAGGAAGCCGACGTGCACGGCGCGGAGGATCTGGCTGGATACCGGGTGAAAGGCCGCGGTGACGATCTGGAAGCTGGAGAACAGCAGCGCCACGTAAAACAGCGCCTTCGGCCAATCGCCGGGGCTCGCCGCGAGGCCTTGGTTATGTTCGCTCATGGAGGTCACGCCCTCATTACAACGTCGATAAAGCGGAAGAACCGCTAACAAAACCTGCCGCGCCAATGGCGCCAGGTCGTAGGTTGGGTTAGCGGCGGCTGCATGCCCGCGTAGGTCACGGCTTCGAGGCGCCGCGTATCCCGACAGGGCGTCGGCAGGTACGCCGCAATGATGGGTTACGCCGCCCAGGCAATGCGCTCTTGCCAGGCATCGCCTAGGCGGCTAACCCATCCTACGAACTCGGCCTAGGCGGCCCCACCCAACCGGGGTCGATTTACAGCGCGCCGACTTCCTTGTAGTAGCGCTCGGCGCCCGGATGCAGCGGGATCGGCAGGTTCTTCGCGGCGCCTTCCAGCTTGATGTCCTTGGCCGCCGAGTGGGCGTTGCCCAGGCGCTCGAGGTTGTCGAACATCAGCTTGGTCATCTGGTAGGCCACCTCCTCGGACACGCCCTCATGGCTGACCAGGATGTTGTTGATCGCCACGGTCGCCACCTCGAGATCCTGGCCGTCGTAGGTGCCGGCCGGAATCGCCGCAGCCTGGTAGGCGGCGTTATCGATCTTCGCGCTGACCTCGGCCGGAATCGCGACGAAGTTGATCGGCAGGGTCGCGGCCAGGTCGCGGATCGCCGCCATGCCGAGGCCCGAGGACTGCAGGGTGGCGTCGAGCTGGCGGTTCTTGATCAGCTCGACCGACTCGGCGTACGGCAGGAACTCGACCTTGCCCATGTCCTCATAGCTCAGGCCAGCGGCCTTGAAGATCGCGCGGGCATTCAACTCGGTGCCGGATTTCGGCGCGCCGACGGAGATGCGCTTGCCTTTCAGGTCGGCCAGGGTGGTGATGCCGGACTCCTTGCTGGCGACGATCTGGATGTAGTTCGGGTAGGTGCCGGCGATCGCCCGCAGCTTCTTCAGCGGCGCCTTGAAGCCGGCGTCCTCCACGCCATTCCAGGCATCGGCGACCGAGTCGCCGAGGGCCAGGGCCAGCTCGCCGCGGCCGGCCTGCAGCAGGTTGAGGTTCTCCACCGAGGCCTTGGTCGCCTGCACCGAGGTCTTGGCGCCCTCGATGCCCGTGCTGTAGACCTGCGACAGGCCCACGCCGATCGGGTAGTACACGCCGCTGGTGCCGCCGGTGAGGATGTTGATGAAGGTCGGCGCGGCGAGCGCCGCGGTGCTGGCAGTCAAGGCCGCGGCAGCGGCAAACAGGCTGAAACGCTTGGTCAATCGCATGGAAGAATCTCCGTCGTTGTTATGGCTTTAATGCAGCGTTTTTTCACTGTAGACGATGCCTACCCGCCGCAGCGGATGGGCACGCCCGGGTTCGCTCAGGGTTGCGCACGGCGGCAAGCGCCGGCACCCGGCCCGGGCCAGGTGCGCAGGAGGAGGCGTGGACAGGCATGGCGAGACGCGCTCGCGGAAGCTGGATGGCAGTGCATGGGCTGACCTCTTGTCTTTCTTATGTTGCCGGCGCACGACAATGCAGCTGGCTGACAAGAGCTATAGCAGATGCCGTGCCAAGGGCTGAAAGCCCTGTTCTAGAGCGGTTTTATCAAGAGATGCCGAAGCTGGTAGGCGGAAATACGCTCAGCCTGGAATTTTATTAGGCAAAAATCCGCCGATCATCCAGCCGAATCCCCGTAGGGTGGGTTAGCGGCGCATCCACACGACTTACAGCCAATGAGGCGTCTGGGCGTCGCCTAACCCACCCTACATCGTGCGCCCCTACTCCTCGTCGGCGCTGCCCGCCGGCCGGTAGCTGCTGCGCTGCAGGCCATGGCGCTGCATCTTCTCGTTGAGGGTGCGGCGCGGCAGCTGCAGCAGCGCCATCACCTCGGCGATATTGCCCTGGCACTGCTGCAAGGCGCGGTGCAGGCATTGCGCCTCGAACGCCTCCATCTGCTCGGCCAGCGACTGCGCGGCGACCGCCTGCTGCGGCACACTCAGGCCCAGGGCATGGCGTTCGGCGGCGTTGATCAGCTCGCGCACGTTGCCCGGCCAGTCGTGGCCGAGCAGCCGCGCCAGCTCGCTGGCCGCCAGCGGCGGCGCCTCGCGGTCATGCCGGCGCGCGGCCTCGGCGGCGAAATGCTCGAACAGCAACGGAATGTCCTCGCGCCGCTCGCGCAGCGGCGGGATTTGCACGCTCGCCACGTTCAGCCGGTAGTACAGGTCCTCGCGAAAACGCCCGGCGCGCACTTCATCGAGCAGGTCCGGCTTGGCCGCGCTGATCACCCGCAGGTCGACCTGGATGCTGCGGTTGGAGCCGAGGCGCTCCAGGGTCTTTTCCTGCAACACCCGCAGCAGCTTGACCTGCTGCGCCAGCGGCAGGCTTTCCACCTCGTCGAGGAACAGGGTGCCGCCGTCGGCGTGTTCGATACGGCCGATGCGCTTGCCCTGGGCGCCGGTGAAGGCGCCGCTTTCGTGGCCGAACAGCTCGCTCTCGAAGATGCTCTCCGGGATCGCCGCGCAGTTGAGGGCGACGAAGGGCTTGCCGGCGCGCGCGCTGAAGTCGTGCAGGCAGCGGGCGACCCGCTCCTTGCCGCTGCCGGTTTCGCCACGAATGAGGATATTCACCGAGGTCCCGGCCAGCTCGAGGAGCTGCCGGCGCAGGTTCTCCATCGGCCGTGAGACGCCGAGCAGCTGCGCCTCGACGCGGTCCTTGAAGGCGAACTGCTGGCGCAGCTGGCGGTTCTCGCAGACCAGGCGGCGCTTGTCCAGGGCGCGGCGCACGCTGTCGAGCAGGCGCTCGGGGGTGAAGGGCTTCTCGATGAAGTCGTAGGCGCCCTGGCGCAGGGCCTGCACCGCCATCGGCACGTCGCCGTGGCCGGTGACCAGGATCACCGGCAGGTCGCGGTCCAGCTCCAGCAGCTTGTCGAGCAGTTGCAGGCCATCGGTGCCGGGCATGCGCACATCGCTGACCAGCACCCCGGGGAAATCCCGGTCGACCAGGGCCAGGGCCTGCGCCGCGCTGGCGCAGCTTTGCACGCGCAGGCCGGAGAGCTCCAGCCACTGCTGCACCGCCTCGCGGATCGCCGCCTCGTCATCGACCACTATCACCTGACCGCTCATAGCACCTCCCGTCCAATCCGCCGCAGTGTAACGCCTGGTTATTTTTGTAGGGTGGGTTAGCGGCGCGGAACGGCGCACGGAAAAATCACAGAGCAAGTCGAGCACCGCCAACCCACCCTACGGATTCGGAGCCGCCGGCAACCTGAGGGTAAAGACTGCGCCCTGCTCGCCGTTGGCCGCCTCCAGACTGCCGCCCAGTTCGCGGACGATGCCGTAGGACACCGCCAGGCCCAGGCCCAGGCCCTGGCCCACCGGCTTGGTGGTGAAGAACGGCTCGAACACGCTGGCCAGGTGCTCGCTGGCGATGCCGCCGCCGCTGTCCTCCACGCTGAGCAGGCAGTGCTCGTCCTGGCGCCGGATGACGATGCTGAGCACCCGCCGCTCGGCGCCCGCCATGGCGTCCAGGGCATTGTGCAGCAGGTTGAGGAGCACCTGCTCGAGGCGGATCGCGTCGCCCATCACCTGCACGCTCGCATCTACTTCGCGGCGCAGTTCCACCTGTTCGCTGCGCAGCCGCGGCGCCAGCAGTTGCAGCGCCTGCTCCAGCACCTCGCCCGGGTGCAGCCGTTCGCTGAGGCCGGCCGGGCTCTTGCGGGCGAAGGTCTTCAGGTGGCTGGTCAATCCGGCCATGCGCTGCAGCAGGCCGTCGATGCGCTGCAGGCCCTCGCGCACGTCGGCCTGGCGGCCGCTGTCGAGCAGCAGGCGCAGGCTGCCCAGCTGCATCTGCATGGCGGTCAGCGGCTGGTTGATCTCGTGCGCCATGGCCGCCGACATCTGCCCCAGGGCAGCCATCTTCGCCGCGTGCACCAGGCCCTCCTGGGCCTCGCGCAATTCGGCGGTGCGCAGCGTCACCTCGCGCTCCAGGCGTTCGCGGATGCCCGCCTGCAGGCGCTGGTTCTTGCGCCGCTGGGCGAGGAACAGCAGCAGGAAGGCCAGGGTCATCCACACCCCGGCGGCGGCCAGGCGGTAGCTGCGCACGCTGTCGACCAGGGTCTGCGGCTCGAGCAGCAGGTGCAGGGTCCAGTCGTCCTCCGGCAGCGCCAGGCGTTGCCAGAGGTAGTCGCGGCGCCCGTCCGGGCCATCCACCCGGCGCCATTCGCTGCCGCCGTCGATCTGCCGGCGCAGCTCGCTGGGCAGCGGCTCGAGCGCCTGTTCGGCATACTTGCGCACCTCCACCAGCTCGGCGCGGGCGTGTTCGTCGAGTTCGCCGAGGGCGCGGAAGCGCCAGGCCGGGCGGTTGCTGAGGATCACCACCGAATAGCTGTCGGCCACCAGCAACACGCCGGCCTGCCCCGCCCACTCGCGCTGCAGGTCCTCCAGCTCGAGCTTGACCACCAGCACGCCGAGCACGCCGCCGTCGTCGTCGCGCACCACGTGGGAGAGGAAGTAGCCGGGAATCCCGGTGGTCACGCCGACCGCGAAGTAGCGCCCGGCGGACTGGCGCACGGCATCCTGGAAGTAGGGACGGAAGGCGTAGTTGTTGCCGACGAAGCTGCTCCAGTCGCGCCAGTTGCTCGCCGCCAGGGTCTCGCCGCGGCTATCCAGCAGGTACAGCACGTTGGCGCCGGCGGCGGCGTTGAGCCGCTCCAGGCGACGATTGAGCTGGTCGCGCAGCAGGCGGTCGTCCGGCGCATGCAGCAGCGCCTTGATGTCGCTGTCCAGCGCCAGCACTTCGGGCACCGAGCGGAAGCGCTCGACCAGGGTGTGGATCGACTGGGCATACAGCTGCAACTGCCCGCGCGCCTCGGCGCTGCGCTCCTGCCAGGCGCGCTGCTCGGCATAGCGCCCGGCCAGCCAGATGCTGGCGAGCAGGCCGAGGAGGATCAGCAGCACGATCAGGACGACGCGGTAGCGCGGAAGGAAAGCGGGCATGCACGGCTCGGCTCAAGGCGATCCCGGTATGCTAAGGCAAAGCGCCGTTCGTTGCAGGCCGGCCGCCGCGGGCGCGCGGGGCTTGGTGCAGCGGCCAGCGCCGACTATAGTCGGCCAGTCGCAGCATGGCGGAATCCGGGAGCAAACATGGCCACAGTCAAGCAGCCGACCACTCCGCGCTTCTGGCGCGACCCGGCGCTGCCGTTCGTCGAGGCGCGGGACGTGCTGGATGGCCGCCAGCTGTGCTACGCCCGGCACTCCCACGAGTGTTTCTCGATCGGCGCGATCACCGCTGGCCGCAGCAGCTACCTCAACGAAAAGGCGCGAGAGCGGATCGCCGCCGGCAGCGTGGTGCTGATGAACCCGGGCGACGTGCATGCCTGCAACCCGCTGGAGGGCCAGCCCTGGTCCTATCGCATGTTCTATGTCGAGGTGGCCTGGCTGAGCGAGCTGCAGCAGCAGCTGGGCTTCAGCCGCAACCAGCCGCTGCGCGCCTTCGCGGCGATACTCAGCCACGACCCGCTGCTCTATCGCGGCCTGAATCGCCTCTATGAGCTGCTCAGCGACAGCGGCGCCGATACCCTGCACAAGCACTGCGCCCTGCTGGAGTTCTTCAGCGAACTGCAGCGGCGCCTGGAGCCGGCGCCCGCCAGCCGCCGCGCGGACAACCCGCGGATCCGCCTGGCCGCCGAATTCATCCGCGATCACTGCACCGAGGCGCTGAAGCTGGAGGACATCTGCGCGGCGGCCGGACTCTCGCCGTCCTACCTGATCCGCAGCTTCCGCCATGGCTACGGCATGACGCCCCACGCCTACCTGCTCAATCGCCGCATCCAGTATGCCCAGGCCCGGCTCAGGCGCGGCGGCGAGATCGCCGAGGTGGCCCTGGCGGCCGGCTTCGCCGACCAGGCGCACTTCCAGCGCACCTTCAAGCAGTTGCTCGCCGCCACCCCCGGGCAATACCGCCGCCCGGCCTGATCAGGGCCACAGCAGATAGCCCGCCGACCCCACCAGCAGCAGCGCCAGGCTGCGATTGAAGCGGCGCATGCGCCGCGGTTGCTCCAGGTACTGGCTGAGGAACGCGCCGGCATAGGCCCAGCAGGCGATCGACAGGTAGCAGATGACGAAGTACAGCGCCGCGAACTGCCCGACCAGGCCGAGCTCGCCGTCCGCCGCGTAGGCGCCCATACCGGCCAGGGCCGCCAGCCAGGCCTTGGGATTGAGCCATTGCATCACCGCGCCGGTGAGCAGGGAGGGCGCCTGGTGCGCCTTGCCGCTGTCCAGCCGGCCATCGTCGCGGGCCAGGCCGTAGGCCATGTAGAGCAGGAAGGCCACCCCGGACCAGCGGATCAGCGCCGCCAGCAGCGGCCACTGGCTCAACAGCCGGTGCAGCCCCAGGCCCATGGCCAGCAGCAGCAGGGTGAAGCCCAGGGTCGCCCCGGTCACATGCCGCAGGCTGGCACGCAGGCCGTAGCGGGCCCCGGAACTCAACGCCAGCAGATTCACCGGACCGGGGGAAATCGAGGCGGCCAGGGCAAAGGCCGCCATGGAAAGCAGGATCGTCATCGCACACCCGTCAGTATCGCCACAAGGAAGGCGAAGACTGACAGGCGTGCGGCACGCGGTATTGAAGGAAACTGCCCTGTTCCCGGCCGGGGCCTAGTGAAAACGGCACCGCTGCCCCGCGTTGCTCTTGTGGGCGGGGCCGGGCGGCGATCCGCTTGAGCCGCGACTCGCAGCGGCGGCCGGAAGGTCCTATCGCGGGCATGGCCCGCTCCTACAAGGTCCCTTGGCAGGCCGCAGCGCCGGTTTCTCAGCGGTACAGGTCGGCGCGGGTCCAGGGCAGGTCGTGGCTGCCGTCGGCGTGCGGCTTGACCGCGAGGATCTGGTGCAGGCTCATCCAGCCATGGGCGAAGCCATAGGCGCAGCCGGCCAGGTACAGCCGCCAGATGCGCAGGGCCTGTTCCGGCACCAGTTGCGCGGCCTTGTCCAGCTGCGTTTCCAGGCGCGCGCTCCAGTGCTCCAGGGTGCGCGCGTAGTGCAGCCGCAGGTTTTCCACATCGACCACCTCCAGGCCGGCATCGCTGAGCTGCGCGGTCATGGTCGCCAGGTGCGGCAGTTCGCCGTCGGGGAACACATAGCGGCCGATGAACTCGCCGCCGCCGCGGGCGACCGGGCGGCCGTCGCTGTGCTTGGCGGTGATGCCGTGGTTCATCACCAGGCCGCCGCTCTTCACCGCGCCGAACAGCCTCTGGCAGTAGAGCGGCAGGTTGGCGTGGCCGACGTGCTCGAACATGCCGACGCTGACCACCTTGTCGAACCGCCCGTCCTGCGGCAGATCGCGGTAGTCCAGCAGTTCCAGCTGCACCTGCTGCGCCAGCCCCTCGTCGGCGACCCGCTGGCGCGCCAGATCTAGCTGCGCCTGGCTGAGGGTGATGCCGAATACCTCGGCGCCGAACTCGCGGGCGGCGAAGCGCGCCAGGCCGCCCCAGCCGCAGCCGACATCCAGCAGGCGCTCGCCCGGTTGCAGGCGCAGCTTGCGGCACAGGTGGCGCAGCTTGGCCTGCTGCGCCTGCTCGAGGTCTTCCGTGCCGGTCTCGAAGTAGGCGCAGGAATAGACCATCTCGCGGTCCAGCCAGAGTGCGTAGAAGTCGTTGGACAGGTCGTAGTGGTAGCTGATGGCTGCCGCATCGCGGGCCTTGTCATGGGCCTCGCGGGGGCTCAGGACGACGGGCTGCTCGCCGATCAGCGCCTGGCTGAGAACATCGCCGAGCTCGATGATCGCCGCCATCGGTCCCTCCAGGTCCAGGCGGCCCTCGACATAGGCACCGCCGAGGGCGTCCAGGCTCGGATGGGCCAGTTGCGCCACCAGGCTGGGGTCCTTGACCACCATGGTGACCCGCGGCTCGGGACCGAGGTCGATCTGTTTGCCGTCCCACAGGCGTAGTCGCAGGGGTAGCTGCAGGTCACGCAGGGCCGAGGGCAGATACGCGAGCATAGGAACCTCCACCGTTCATCGATCTTTGAAGAGGATAGTTCAGATGACTCGCGTGTCAGGCTATCGGTTCCCTCTGCTCTGGCTATTGGCCATGACGTTGCAGCAGGCCGTCGCTCAGCCATTGGCGCAGCCAGCTGGCGGCCTGCAGCGGCGCGTCGTCGCCGAGTTCGCTCAGCTGCAGGCAGAGTTCGGCGAAGTCCCAGCCGGCCACCGCCATACCGTGCAGCGCCTGCGCTTCAGCGGGGTCCAGGCTGCGGTACTGGCTGATCAGGCCGTGGCGCCAGATCAGGCAGACCTGCGCCTGCGCCAGGGCCGCCGTGCCGGGAAACCCGCTCTGCTCCTTGACCGAGCGCCAGAGCGCCAGGCTGTTGTAGCCACAGGCTTGCCACTGCACGCTGGGCAACAGGCGCACCTGCAGGCCCGGCCAGTCCTCGGCCGGCAGGCCGGCCATCTGCTCCAGGCTCAGCGGCTCGCCCGCCGGCGCATCGAAGGCCAGGCCGAAGGCCCATTCCAGGCGCGCCAGTTCGGCCAGCGGCGCCGCCTGCTCGGCCAGCAGGTAGCCGTCGATGAAGTTCGCCAGCTCGGCGCCCAGCCAGCGCAGGCTGAAGTGCCGCGACGGATGGGCGTCGACATAGGCGCCGGCCAAGGCGTCGAACTGCGCGTCGCCGAGCCAGCCATGCACGGCCGGGTAATCGCCGCGCAGGGCCTCCAGCAGGCGCGCGCGGTAGGCGTGATGGTAGATCGCCAGGCCGTCCTCGGCGCTCAGCGCCGCACTGCCACGCAGGCTGGCACGCAGCACCGGGTTGGGCGCCGGATCGCTGCCGAGCAGGTAGGCCTCGACCTCGCGTTGCCAGTCGCTCAGGCGCATGCCGGTTCCCCCGCCAGGGCCGCCGCGGCATAGTCGCGGGCCCGCGCCAGTTCGGCGAGCAGGTCCGCCAGCGGCGGATAGTGGTCGTCGCGCTCCAGCAGGGTCGCCACCGGGCCGAGGTGGCGCAGGGTGCGCTGGTAGAGCTGCCAGACCGGATCGCCGACCGGCTGGTCGTGGGTGTCGATCAGGTAGCTGCCGTAGTCGCTATGCCCGGCCAGGTGCAGCTGGCGGATGCGCTGCGCCGGCAGGCCGGCGATGAAGTCCCAGGGCTCGAAGCCGTGATTGCGCGCGCTGACGTAGACGTTGTTGACGTCGAGCAGCAGTTCGCAGCCGCTGAGCTCGCAGAGCGCGGCGAGGAATTGCCATTCGCTGAACTGATCGTCGGCGCTGCGCAGGTAGCTGGAGACGTTCTCCAGCACCAGCGGCCGCTCCAGCACCTCCTGCACCTGGCGTACCCGCGCGGCGACGTGCTGCAGGCTCTCCTCGGTGAACGGCAGCGGCAGCAGGTCGTGCAGCTGGTGGGCGCTGCCACGGCTCCAGCACAGGTGATCGGAAATCCACTGCGGCTGCACCCGCTGCGCCAACCGCTTGAGGCGCTGCAGGTAGTCGCGGTCCAGTTCGTGCGGGCCGCCAATCGACAGCGACACGCCGTGCATCACCAGCGGGTAGTGTTCGCCGATGGCATCCAGGTAGTAGAGCGGCTTGCCGCCCTCGACCAGGTAGTTTTCCGAGATGACCTCGAACCAGTCAACGGCCGGCCGCTGCTCGAGAATCGCCTGGTAGTAGGGGGTGCGCAGGCCCAGGCCATGGCCCAGACAAAATGATTCGGCGGACATGCCAGGCTCCTCGAGCGGGTTAAGACAGCCAGGGAATGCACCGGAGTGGCCGCAGGCCGGCCACTCCGCGTGCCATCACTCGCCGACCGTACCCTTGGCCGCATTGCACTCGGCCAGGGTCATGCTCTTGAAGCCCTGGCCCTTGCAGGAGCCCTGGCCCTTGCAGCTGTTGGACGCGGTCTTGCAGTCGTTCTGGCCCTTGCAGGCGTTGACGCCGTAGCAGTGCACCTTGGCTTCTTCGGCCACGGCCAGGGTGCTGGTCAGGCCGGCGAACAGGGTAGCGGCGGCGAAAGCCAGGGCGGCGCCGGAAGCGATAGTCTTGGTAGTCATGCGGTCATCCTCGATTGGTCTGGGTAAGCCGGCCGAAGCAGAGTGTGCAATGCCGACATGGGACTAGAGCGAGGTCGCCGGCTGGCGTTACAACGCGCAGGAAAAGAAAACCACGCCGCTTGCCCCTGGCGGCCTTAACAGGCTGTTGAAAACCTAGGCGAGACAGACCCTAGCCCGGATGGCGTCCGGGCTACGCGCACGGCGATGCCCTATTGGGCGCCACACAGATCCACCGCGCGCACATGCTCGGCGCCCCACAGGCGGGCGAGCTGCACGGCGCGGCCGAGCGGCAGCGGCTGGTTCTCGAAATCCACCACCACGCAGAAATCGGCATGCCGCGGGCGCGCCGGCAGTTGGCTGAAGCGCCCGTCGCTGAGCAGCCACAGGCCGATCTGTTTGCCCGGCGCGGATTTGCGTACCTTGGCCAGGGTGCGCTCGGCCAGCTGCAGCCCGCCGGCCAGCGGCGAGCCGCCGCCACCGCCGATCGCGGCTATCCAGGCCTCGTTGTGGGGCACGGCCTTTTGCGGGCGTTGCAGCAGCCGCGCCTGGTTGCCGGCAAAGCCGATCACCGCCAGCTCGCCGCGTTGCCGGTAGATCTGCTCGCTCCAACGCAGCAGCAGGCCCTTGGCCAGGGCCAGGTTGCTGCGCTTGAGCATCGAGCCGGAACAGTCGAGCAACAGGCAATGCAGCAGGCCATCCTCGGCCGCCTGACGGTGGAAGTGCAGGTGCTCCATCAGCAGCGGCGCAGCCCGCTTGTTCAGCAAGGTACGCGGCCAATGGATACGTGGGCTCGGCGCCGTGCCCATCGCCCTCACCCGCCCGGCCTGCTGCCCTTTGCCCGCCAGCGGCCCGCTTGCAGGCCGTTGGCTCAGGACTTTTTTAGCGGCAGCGGCCTCGCCCCGACGAGGCTCTGGGTCGGCACGGGCTGCGGCGGCAATTCGCCCCAGTCGCTGCCGCCATTGGGCGGTGGCTGGTCGTTGGCAGCACCACCTGCATTCTCCTGGGCGGGCGGTTGCGGCGGCTCTGGCGGATGCTTGCGTCTATGCGCCAATACCAGCTCGGCCACCGCCTCGACATCCGCCGCGCCTATTTCATCGCGCTGCTGCCAGGCAGCATGGGCGCAGGCGGCGCGCAGCAGCACCAGATCGGCGCGCACCCCTTCCACCCCGGCGGCATAGCAGAGCGCGCTGACCTGGCGGTGCAGCGCGTCGCCGAACTCCAGGCGTGCCACCGTCGCCCGCGCCTGCTCCAGACGTTCGCTGAAGCGCTCCTGCTCATCACGTTGCGCCTCGATGAAGCCCAGCGGGTCGCGGTCGAACTGCAGGCGGCTGCGCACGATGCGTTCGCGGGTGGCGGCATCGATCTGCTGGCCGAGGCGCACGAACAGGCCGAAGCGATCCAGCAGCTGCGGGCGCAACTCGCCCTCCTCCGGGTTCATGGTGCCGACCAGGGCGATGCGCGCCTGGTGCTGGTGGGAAATGCCGTCGCGCTCGATGCGGTTGACCCCGCTGGCGCAGACATCTAGCAGCAGGTCGACCAGTCCGTCGGCGAGCAGGTTGACCTCGTCGACATAGAGCACGCCGCCATCGGCGCGGGCCAGCAGGCCGGGCTTGAACGCGACGCGGCCGTCCTGCAACGCGGCCTGGATATCCAGCGAACCGACCAGCTGTTCCTCGCTGCTGCCCAGCGGCAGGTTGACGAAACGCCCGCTTGGCAACAGGTCGGCCAGGGCTCGGGCGCTGGTGGATTTGGCGGTGCCGCGCGGGCCTTCGATCAGCACCCCGCCGATCTGCGGGTCGATGGCAGCGAGCAGCAGCGCCAGCTGCAATTGCGGCTGGCCGTGTACGGCGGAAAACGGGAAATGCGGTCGATTGCTGGTGTTCATCGGCTTATTCCAAGTGCTGTTCGGCGGCCAGGAGGTGCTGTTCGATCTGCGCGCGGTAATCGCCCGGCACCTGCCACAGGCCGCGCTGGATCGCTTCGAGCAGACGCTCGCTGATTTCCAGCAGGGCGTCGGGGTTGTGTTGCTGGAGGAACTCGCGGGTCGCCGGGTCGTTGAGGTAGGCGTCGGTGACGCTGGCGTACTGGTCGTCGCGCACCACCCCGGTGGTAGCGTCGAAGGCGAACAGGTAGTCCACGGTCGCGGCCATCTCGAAGGCGCCCTTGTAGCCGTGGCGTTTGACTCCATCGAGCCACTTGGGATTGCTCACCCGCGCGCGCATCACCCGGCTGATTTCCTCGGCCAGGGAACGGATGCGCGGTGCCTGCGGGTTGCCGTGGTCGCCGAACAGCAGGCTCGGCTGCTGGCCGCTGTAATGGCGCACCGCGGCGGCCATGCCGCCCTGGAACTGGTAGTAGTCGTCGGAGTCGAGCAGGTCATGTTCGCGGTTGTCCTGGTTCTGCACCACCGCCTGGATCTGCGTCAGACGCTCGGCGAAGGTGTCGCGGCGGTCCTCGCCGTAGACCTTCTGCCCGTAGGCGTAGCCGCCCCAGTTCAGATAGGCGCGGGCCAGGTCGCTGTCGTCCTGCCAATCGCGCGAATCGATCAGCCCCTGCAAACCGGCACCGTAAGCACCGGGCTTGGCACCGAACACGCGAAAACCGGCCTGCTGCCGCGCGCTTTGCGGGTCCAGGCCCTGGGCCTGCAGCTCGGCGCTTTCGCGCAAAATGCGCGCACGAATCGGGTTGACCTCTTCCGGCTCGTCCAGCTCGGCGACCCGCTGCACCGCGGCATCGAACATCTGCATGACATTGGCGAAGGCATCGCGGAAGAAGCCCGAGACGCGCAGGGTCACGTCGACCCGCGGGCGGTCCAGGCGCTTGGCCGGCAGCACCTCGAAGTCGCTGACCCGGTGGCTGCCGTCGGCCCACTTCGGCCGCACGCCAAGCAGGGCGAAGGCCTGGGCGATATCGTCGCCGCCGGTGCGCATGGTCGCCGTGCCCCACACCGACAGGCCGATGCTGCGCGGGTAGTCGCCGTTATCCTGAACGAAGCGCTCGACCAGCAGCGCCGCGGATTTCTGCCCCAAGGCCCAGGCGCTCGGCGTGGGAATCATCCGTGTATCCACCGAGAAGAAGTTGCGCCCGGTCGGCAGCACATCCGGCCGCCCGCGCGACGGCGCACCGCTCGGCCCCGGCGGCACGAAACGCCCGGCCAGGCCGCGACAGAGTTGATACAGCTCCTGCTCGCCGCAGGCCAGCAGACGCGGGCGCAAATCGCTCTCGACCCGCTGCAGCACCTGGCGCGTGCGCGGCCAGTCGGCATCCGCCAGGCCCTGTTCCAGCAGTTGCAGGGCCAGCAGTTCGAGGCGTTCGCGGCAATCGCCGAGGGTGCGCCACGGCCGCTCGCTGACCGATACCAGCGCTTCGGGCCGCGTGCCCTGCCAGGGCAGCGCCCAGTCGGCGTCCAGTGGGTCGAAGCTGGCATCCGCCAGCAGATCCTCGGCCAGCGCACGCACCAGGCTGGCGTTGCCGCCCAGGCCATCGCCGACCCCATGGCGCGCCAGGGCCAGCAGGGTGTCGCGCTGCAGGCGACCTTGCGGCGAGCGGCCGAAGATGTGCAGGCCGTCGCGGATCTGGCTTTCCTTAAGCTCGCAGAGGTAGCTGTCGGTGCGGTTGAGCAGCAGCTGTTCCTCTTCTTCACTGGCGGGCGCTTCGAGGCCCAGATCGGCGTGCAGGTTGTGCTGCACGATCAGCCCGAGTATCTGCTTGCGCAGCAGCGCGGCGCGACGCGGGTCGAGGCTCAGGGCCTCGTAGAACTCATCGACCAGGCGTTCCAGGTCGCGGGTCGGGCCGTAGCTTTCGGCCCGGGTCAGCGGCGGCATCAGGTGGTCGATGATCACCGCCTGGGCGCGGCGCTTGGCCTGGGTGCCCTCGCCCGGGTCGTTGACGATAAAGGGATAGAGGTGCGGCATCGGGCCGAAGATCAGCTCCGGCCAGCACTGCTCGCTGAGCGCCACGCTCTTGCCCGGCAGCCACTCCAGATTGCCGTGCTTGCCGACGTGGACGATGGCGTCGCTGGCCCAGCTCTGCCGCAGCCACAGGTAGAAGGCCAGGTAGAAATGCGGCGGCACCAGGTCCGGGTCGTGGTAGCTGGCCTTCTGGTCGAGCTGGTAGCCGCGCGCCGGCTGGATGCCGACGAACACCTGGCCGAGACGCAGACCGGCGATCATGAAACGGCCCTGGCGCAGCATCGGGTCCTGCTCCGGCGCGCCCCAGCGCTCGGTTATGGCCTCGCGGTTGGCCTGGGGCAGGGTGGCGAAAAACGCCAGGTAGTCGGCCAGCGCCAGGCTCTGCCGCGCCGGGCGCAGCGCCCATTGCTCGGGGTCGTTGGTCACGCCCTGCTTGAGCAGCGCCATCAACGCATCGCCATCGGCGGGAATATCCTCGACGCCATAACCCTGCTGGTGCAGGCGGCGGAGGATTTCGATCACCGAGGCCGGGGTATCCAGGCCGACGCCGTTGCCCAGGCGGCCTTCGCGGGTCGGGTAATTGGCCAGCACCAGGGCCAGGCGCTTGTCCGGGTTGGCCAGGCTGCGCAGCCGGCACCAGCGCCGCGCCAGCTGGGTGACGAAGGCGATGCGGTCACCGAGCGCCTGGTACTGCACCACGTCGCTCTGGGTCAGCTCGCAGCGCTGGCCGAGGCCCTTGAAACTGATCGCACGGCTGATGATCCGTCCGTCTACCTCGGGCAGCGCCACATGCATGGCCATATCCCGCGGTTGCAGGCCCTGGGGATCGGCGCGCCAGCTCTGCTGGTTGCCGCCGGAGAGGATCAGTTGCAGCACCGGAATGTCGCCGGCCAGGGCGTGATCGCCGGGGTCGTCCATCGCCGATTGGGAAAACGCCGTGGTATTGAGGATCAAGGCGACCCGATGCTCGGCGCACAGCTCGCGCAGGGTCTGCAGGCACAGGCCGTCCTTCAGCGAGAGCAGCGCGATTGGCAATGGATTCAGGCCCTCGGCCAGCAAACCACTGCACAACTCGGCGAATACCCGGGTGTTGCCGGCCTGCAAATGCGCCCGGTAGAACAGCACCAGCACGCAGGGCGCGCCTTCGATCCATTGCTCGCGCCAGCTGTCGACCGCGGCATCGGCCTGCTGCGGATGGAACACCGCCACCGGCGGCAAGGGCCGCGGCGGCCGCGCCGGCATCGGCAGGTCGAAGAAACGCGCGCCGAGAAAGCGGTACAGCTCGCCAGCGTTGGCCGCGCCGCCCTCGCGCAGGTAGCGCCAAAGCCTGTGGCAGCAGTCCGCGTCCACCGTGCTCTGGCTGGTCAGGTTGGGGTCCTCCTGCATGTCGCCGGAGAACATCGCCAGGGCGATGCCCTTGCGCCGGCACAGCGCGACCACCTGCTCGGTGCCATAGGGCCAGTAGCTTTCGCCGCCCAGGTGGTCGATGACCACGACTTTGGCGTGTTGCAGCACCTGATCCAGGTACAGATCGATGGAGGCGTTCTGCCGCAGGTGCAGCAGGTTGCTCAGGCGCACCGACGGGTAGACGACCGCTTCGCCGCCGGGCTGCGCCTGCGGGTGGGCGGCGGCCAGCAACGCCAGGGTGGTGTCGGCGGCGCTGAGGATGACGATATCCGCCGGGTCCTGCTCGACCACGGTGAGGGTCGCCCCGCTTTCGTCGATATAACCGCCGGGCAGCGCCGACAACATGTGCATCGATCAGGCCTCGATCACGGCGGCTTGCAGGGCGCGGGTCAACAGCTCGGCATCCAGTTGCTGGCCGATCAACACCAGATGGGTGCCCGACGTCTCGCCCGGCTGCCAACGGCGGTCGAAATAGCTGTCGAAACGCTGGCCGACGCCGTGCACCACCAGGCGCATGGGCTTGTCCGCCAGGGCGACGAAGCCCTTGATGCGGAAGATCCGGTGTTGCTCGACCAGCTCTTGCAGGCAGGCCAGCAGACGCTCGCGATCCACCAGCGGCAGCTTCACCACCAGCGAATCGAACTGCTCGTGGTCGTGCTCGTGCTCCTCGTCGTCCTCGTGGTCGTGATGGCTTTCACGCAGGTGGATGCTCTCCTCCGAGGCATGGGACAGGCCGAGGAGCAGGTCGAGGTCGAGGCGACCGCGGTCGCTGGCCAGCACCTTGACCTGGGCCGGTAGCTCCTCGCGCACCAGGGCGATCACCTGCTCGACGGCGGCGGCATCGACCAGGTCGGTCTTGCTCAGCAGCACCAGGTCGGCGGCCAGCAACTGGTCTTCGAACAGCTCGTGCAGCGGCGATTCGTGATCCAGATTGGGGTCGGCACGGCGCTGTTCGTCGACCGCCT
The DNA here is from genome assembly GCF_900100495.1 of Pseudomonas benzenivorans. Taxonomy (GTDB): domain Bacteria; phylum Pseudomonadota; class Gammaproteobacteria; order Pseudomonadales; family Pseudomonadaceae; genus Aquipseudomonas; species Aquipseudomonas benzenivorans. The sequence goes on along the minus strand of NZ_FNCT01000008.1, from coordinate 180,273 downwards.
GGGGGTTGGCGGCGAACAGGCCGGCGGCGGTGGCCGGCACGTCGACCAGGGTCACGACCGCATCGACGGTGCAGGCGTTCTTGATTTCCGGCCAGTTGAACGCCTGCACCAGCGGCTTGGGCAGCGCCAGGCCGGAGGTTTCGATAAGGATATGGTCGAGCTCGCCGCGGCGCTCGATCAGCTCGCGCATCACCGGGTAGAACTCCTCCTGCACGGTGCAGCACAGGCAGCCGTTGGACAGCTCGTAGAGTTGCCCGGCCGCCTCCTGGCCGTCCTCGTCACAGCCGATGCCGCAACCGCGGAGGATCTCGCCGTCGATGCCCAGCTCGCCGAACTCGTTGACGATCACCGCGATGCGCCGGCCGTTGGCGTTCTCCAGCATGTGGCGCAACAGCGTGGTCTTACCGCTGCCGAGAAAGCCGGTGACTATCGTTACGGGGATCTTGGCGGTGGCCGACATGGGAATGCTCCTGGGTTATGGGTCTGCGCGCTCAGTCGAGCGGCGGAATACGGGCGACAAATTTGCCTTTGATGCCGGCCGGCCAGCTGCGAAAAGGCACCTGGCCGCTGTCCGACTGCTGGTATTTGCGGCTGTAGTCGAGCAATGCCTCGGCCGCTTCGCGTTCGGGCTGAAAGTCGCCGAGCACATAGGCGATCTTGCCGGGGGCCTGCAGCAGCGCGGTGCAATGCCGTTGGCAGGCCATCAGGCAGCGCGTGCGTTTGATCAATAAGGGTGGCGCGCCGGCGGCGAGTTGCTCCTGCAGCAGCCCCTCGACCTCGGCGGCGAACAATTCGCCCTTGCGCGCGGCGCTGGGCGCGGCGGCATCCTGGCCGCAGGTTTCGCAGAGCAGCAGCGTGGTGGTCATAACTGTTCCTGGGGATTTGGGGTCTGGATTTGCGGGCGGCAGGACCAAGGCAACACGAAACGCTGCTCCTGGTGTTCGCCGAGCATCGCCTGGACCTGATAGACCTGCTGCAGGTTCTTCGGCGTCAGCACCTGGCGGGTGGTGCCGCAGTCGACCACCCGCCCCTGGTCGAGCAGCAAAATGCGGTCGCAGAAGCGGCTGGCCAGGGTCAGGTCGTGCAGCACCACCAGCGCGGCCTTGCCCTGGGCGCATTGCTGGCGCAGCAGCTGCATCACGTTCAACTGGTGGAAGGGATCGAGCGCCGCCACCGGCTCATCCGCCAACAACAGCGAGCTGCCGACCGCCAGGGCACGGGCAAGCCGTGCGCGGGCGCGTTCGCCGCCGGACAATTGATCGAAACGCCGCTGCGCCAATTCGCTTAGATGCATCTGCCCTAGCGCCAGGTCGATGGCGGTCTGGTCGTCGCCGCGCAGGCGCTGCGACAGGCCCCAGTTACCGCGGTGCGGCAGGCGGCCGAGGGCGACATAGTCGCGTAGGCGCAGCGGCCAGCTGCTCTGGTCGCCCTGGCCCAGGTAGGCGCAACGCAAGGCCCGCTCACGCGGCGACAGGTCGCTCAGCAGCTCGCCGTCCAGGCGAATCTCGCCCTGGTACGGCAGCAGATGGGCCAGGGCCTTGAGCAGGCTGCTCTTGCCGGCGCCGTTGGGTCCGATCAGGCCGAGCAGTTCGCCGCGGCGCAGGCTCAGCGACACCCGCTCGACCAGGCGCCGGCCGTCGATCTCGACGCAGACCTGCTCCAGGCTCAGCATGGCGACGCCAGCCGCTGGCGCAGCACCAGCAGCAGAAAGAACGGCGCGCCTATCATCGCCGTGACCACCCCGAGCATCAGCTCCTGCTCGCCGCTGACCAGGCGCAGCAGGATATCCGCCGCCAGCAGCAGCACCGCGCCGCCGAGGGCGCTGCTCAGCAGCAGGCGCGAGGGGTGGTAGGCGACCCATTTGCGCAGCAGGTGCGGCACAACCAGGCCGATAAAACCGATGGCGCCGGTCACCGCCACGCTGGCGCCGACGCACAATGCGGTGCCGACGATGATCTGCACGCGCAGCCGCGGCAGGTTGACGCCCAGGCTGCTGGCTTCGTCTTCGCCGAGGGTCAGCGCATCGAGTTGCGGGCCGCAGGCGAACAACAGCAACAGGCCGGCGGCGATAAACGGCAGGCACAGGCGGATATCGGCAAAGCTGCGGTCGCTCAGCGAGCCCATCAGCCACAGCACGATGTCCTGCATGTCGGTAGGGTTGGGCGCCAGGTTGATCGCCAGCGAGGTGAGCGCCGCGGCCAGCGACGACAGCGCCACGCCGCAGAGAATCAACGTCAGGTTGCTCGCGCTGCGCCGAGCGATGGCGTACAGCACCAGGGTGGTCAGCGCCGCGCAGCCCATCGCCGACAGTGGCACCAGCCAGGCGCTGAGGCTGCTCAGGCCGTAATACAGGCAGAGCACCGCGCCCAGGCTGGCGCTGGAGCTGACCCCGAGCAGCCCCGGTTCGGCCAGCGGGTTGCGCAACAAGCCTTGCAGCGCGGCGCCGGCCGCGCCGAGCGACAGGCCGACGAGGATCGCCAGCAGCACCCGCGGCAGGCGGATCTCGTTGATTATGACCTGCTGCTGCACCCGCACATCGGCCAGGTCCGCGCCACTTGCCGCCGAGGACAGCAGCGCACGGCCGATATCGCCGAGGGCCAGCGGCACCGAACCTATGCTCAGCGACAGCAGCAACAACGCCAGCAAGGCCAGCGCCAACAGCAGATTGAGCAGGCTCGGGGCGATCCGGTTCATGGCTGCATCCCGCTGGCCAAACTCAGCGCGTCCAGCTGCGCGGCCAGTTGTTCGGCGGCATGGATCAACTGCCAGTCGCTGCAGCCCCAGCGGTTACCGCTGATGCGCAGCACCGGGCGCGTGGCCATCAGTTGTTGCAGGCGCTGATGGCGCGAATAGGCGGATTTGGCGTAGCCGTTGTCGATCAGCATATCGGCGCTGACGAACAGATCCGGCGGGCTATCGACCAGGTCTTCGAGGGCGTAACGGCTCCAGCCGGAACGGCCGAGACTGGCCAGGTGATTGCGTAGCCCCACCGCCTGGAACACCGTATCGACATAGGTATCGGCCCCGGCACTGCCGCCGTTGGCGCGCAGGTAGAGCGCGCTGAGCGGCCGCGGGCGCTGCTGCAAACGCGCCAGGCGCGCCTGCACATCGGCGACCAGCTCGTTGCCGGCGGCCTCGCGGCCGATCTGCCCGGCGACCCAGTGGGTGCTGTCGAAGATCTGCTGCCAGGTGGTCGGATAAGGCACCACCAGCGTCCTGATGCCGTGGCGGCTCAGCAGCTCGGCCTGGTTGTGCGCCTGCCAGCGCCGCGAGGCGAGGACGATATCCGGATGCAGGGCGATGATCTCTTCCGCCGTGGCGTCGTTCGCCGGGAATTCCCGGGCCAGTTCGGCCATCGACGACTGCCGCGGGTCCTGGCTCTTGCGCGACACCGAGAGCAGCTGCGCGGGCGCCGCCAGGCTCAACGCCAGCATATCGGCGCAGAGATTGGTCGAGACCACGGTCGGCAACGCCGCGGCCCCGGCCAACGGGGCGCACAGCGTCAACAGCAGCAGAGCGCAGGCGCGGCGCATTAGAAGTCGATACCGGCCTGGGCTTTTACGCCGGCGTTGTAGGCATGTTTGACGTCGCGGATCTCGCTGACCGTATCGGCCAGTTCGATCAGCTCGGGCTTGGCCGCGCGGCCGGTGACTATCACGCTCTGGCCGGCGGGCCGGGCGCGGATCGCCTCGATCACCACGTCCGCATCCAGGTACTGGTACTTGAGCATGTAGGTCAGCTCGTCGAGTAGCACCAGGTTCAGGCTGGGGTCCGCGAGCATGCGCGCGGCATGCACCCAGGCCTCGTCCGCGGCGGCCTTGTCGGCGTCCCAGTTCTGCGTGTCCCAGGTGAAGCCGGTGGCCATCGCGTGGTAGGCGACTTGCACGGCGTTCTGCTGCAGGTAGGTGACCTCGCCGGAGGCCTGGGTGCCCTTGATGAATTGCACCACGCCGACCTGATGGCCATAGCCCAGGGCGCGGTACAGGGTACCGAAGGCCGAGGTGGTCTTGCCTTTGCCGTTGCCGGTGATCAGCACGACGATGCCGCGTTCTTCCTGGGCCTTTTCGATACCGGCATCGACCACGACTTTCTTGCGCTGCATGCGCTCGGCATGGCGCTGTTTTTTCTCATCATCGATCATCAGTCACACTCCAGCCCGGACCGAATACGGCCATGGCAAATTCCTCGCGCAAGCGCGACGGTTTAGTGCAACCACGGGGAGCAGGCGCGCGGCGACAAGCCTCGAACCCTGATGACCACTACTGAGGGAAGTCCGCCCGAACCACGGGCGTACAACAGCACCGGCAACCACCCACACCCCGGGGCACGCACCTTGTTCCGATCAGGCCGGTCTTCTGGCTCACCTTCATCCGAAGTCCGCGCCTTCCCAGGCGGTTGGCCCAGTGGCGTGTGGCGGCTTCGTCAGGTTCTACAGCAGCGGGGGCTGCGCCGGAATGCTCGGGGGCTTTCCCCAGAGGTCACCGGACTTCCCGTTTCAGCCCGTAGCGCGATTGCGCGCGGGGCACCTGTTCGTTGGCCGGCAGGGTAGCGCAGTCGCCAGTCCCCGGCAATTCGCCGCGGTTGACGGACCCGGCGCTTCATGGTCAGCTAGCGGGCTGTTTCAGGTGTCTCGCGCCGTCGTGCGCGAGGTGAAACGGGAAGCCGGTGGGTCCGATCCGCAAGGTCGAACGAGTCCGGCGCTGCCCCCGCAACGGTAAGCGTACGCAAGGGTCGTCATCGCCACTGTGCCTTCAGGCATGGGAAGGCCGACCTGTTAACTGTCGACCGACAGTCGTCGCAAGCCCGGAGACCGGCCTGGAACCTGTTTGGCAACCCGCGGTGGGCGGGGCGCGCCGAAACCGGGTTCATGCGCAGTCTGGCTCCACCCGTTTTTGTGCTGCTTCCCTTCCACGCGTGCCGTTTCTCGACTCCCTGGAAGGTTCTCCCATGTCAACCAGCACGCTGTCCCCCAGCCCCTCGCTCGCCCTGCCGCTGTCGCAACGCCTGCTCCTCGCCCTCGGCAGCTGCCTGCTCGGCGCCGCGCTGATCTATTGCGCCGGCTTCGCGCCCATGGAGATCGTCCATAACGCCGCCCACGACAGCCGGCATAGCGCCGCCTTTCCCTGCCACTGAGGCTTCGACATGCTCAAGCGACTTGCCCAGACCGCGGGCTTTGCGGGGCTGCTGGCTGCCCTGCTGCTGACCCTGCTGCAAAGCCTGTGGGTCACCCCGTTGATCCTCCAGGCGGAAAGCTACGAAAGCGCCGCGCCGACGGCCACGCATAGCCATGCCGAGGGTGCGTCGGCGCACGCCCACGACGAGGACGCCTGGGCGCCGGAAGACGGGCTGCAGCGCAGTCTGTTCACCGGGCTGAGCAATCTGGTGGTGGCGGTCGGTTTCGCCCTGATGCTCGCCGGCCTCTACAGCCTGCGCGCACCGGGCCATAGCTGGCAGGGGTTGCTGTGGGGCCTGGCCGGTTTCGCCAGCTTCAACCTGGCGCCCGCCGCCGGCCTGCCGCCGGAACTGCCGGGCAGCGCGGCGGCCGACCTGCTGCTGCGCCAGGCCTGGTGGATCGGCACCGCCGCGGCCACCGCCGGAGGCCTGGCCCTGCTGGCCTTCGCCCGGCAGTGGTGGCTGCGCCTCCTCGGCCTGCCGTTGCTGGCCATCCCGCACCTGCTCGGCGCCCCGCAGCCGGAGGTGCACGAGAGCCTGGCACCCGCGGCCCTGGGCCAGCAGTTCATCTACGCCTCGCTGCTGAGCAACGCGCTGTTCTGGGCCGCCCTCGGCCTGGCCAGCGCCTGGCTGTTCAGCCGCGGACAGCGAGCGAGCCGAGCAGGCAAGTGAGCGCTATTTTCGTAGCCCGGATGCAATCCGGGAACGGTCTGTGCGGCGACAAGCTTCCCTGGATTTCATCCGGGCTACGAGGTTCACCGCACAGCAACTACTCCGCCGGCAAACGACGCAGGCCGTACAGGCTGAAATCGACCTTGCCACGGTTGTCGAGGATGGTGATCTCGGCGCCGAGCCGACGCAGGCGTGCGTTGATATCGCTGGCGTACAGCCGCTGCAGCCAGCGTCGGTAATCGCCCCCGTGCTCGCCGCCCAGATAGACGTGCAAGGCCGGCAGGCTGAACTCCCAACGACCGGCCGCACAGGCAAAGCCGTGGTCACGCAACTGTTCGAGCAACGGCGCATCGCCGTGCAGCACACGCTCGCAACAGCTGAGGAAACTCCGCACCTCGTCGTTCATGGCGCACTCCAGACAGCGGATCGAAAGCGGTTCCGGCAGCCGGGCCTGCGGTGCGCCCCTGCCCGGCCACTCCTGCAGCGTGCAGCGCTTATTCGACCGTCACGCTCTTGGCCAGGTTGCGCGGTTGGTCGACGTCGGTGCCCTTGAGCACCGCCACGTAATAGGACAGCAACTGCAGCGGCAGGGTATAGAGGATCGGCGCCAGGGCGTCGTGAATATGCGGCATGTTCACCACATGGGTGCCCTCTCCATTGCTCAAGCCGGCCTGCTGGTCGGCGAATACGATCAACTCGCCGCCGCGGGCGCGCACTTCCTGCAGGTTGGACTTGAGCTTCTCCAGCAGCTCGTTGTTCGGCGCCACCGTGACCACCGGCATGTCGCTGTCGACCAGGGCCAGGGGCCCGTGCTTGAGCTCGCCGGCTGGGTAGGCCTCGGCATGGATATAGGAGATCTCCTTGAGCTTGAGCGCGCCCTCCATGGCCACCGGGTACTGGGCACCACGGCCGAGGAACAGCGCGTGGTGCTTCTCGGCGAACAGCTCGGCGATCTTCTCGACCACCGCGTCCATCGCCAGGGCTTCGCCGAGGCGGGTCGGCAGGCGGCGCAGTTCGTCGACCAGTTCGGCCTCCAGCGCCGGATCCAGGCTGCCGCGGACCTGACCAATGGACAGGGTGAGCAGCATCAGGGCCACCAGCTGGGTGGTGAAGGCCTTGGTCGAGGCCACGCCGATCTCCGGGCCGGCCTGGGTCAGCAGGCACAGGTCGGACTCGCGCACCAGCGAGCTGATGCCGACGTTGCAGATCGCCAGGCTGGCCAGGTAGCCGCCCTGCCCGGCCGGCAGCGCCTTGGCATTGCGCAGCGCGGCCAGAGTATCGGCGGTCTCGCCGGACTGGGAGATGCTGATGAACAGGCTGTCCGGCTGGACCACCACCTTGCGGTAGCGGAACTCGCTGGCCACCTCGACCTGGCAGGGAATCCCGGCCAGTTCCTCGAGCCAGTAACGGGCGACCATGCCGGCGTGGTAGCTGGTGCCGCAGGCGACGATCTGCACGTTCTTCACCTTGCCGAACAGCTCGGCGGCCTGCGGGCCGAAGGCCTGCACCAGGACATGGTCGCTGCCCAGGCGGCCTTCCAGGGTGCGCTGCACCACCTTGGGCTGCTCGTGGATTTCCTTGAGCATGAAGTGACGGTAGGCGCCCTTGTCGGCGGCCTCGGCGCCCTCGTGGTACTGCACCTGTTCGCGCTGCACCGGGTTGCCGGCGAGATCCCAGATCTGCACGCCATCGCGGCGGATCTCGGCGATATCGCCTTCTTCCAGGTACATGAAGCGGTCGGTCACCTGGCGCAGGGCCAGTTGATCGGAGGCGAGGAAGTTCTCGCCCAGGCCCAGGCCGATCACCAGCGGGCTGCCGCTACGGGCGGCGAGCAGGCGATCCGGCTGGCGGGCCGAGATCACCGCCAGGCCGTAGGCGCCGTGCAGTTCCTTGACCGCGGCCTTGAGCGCGGCGCTCAGGTCGCCGAGGCTCTGCAGCTTGTATTCGAGCAGGTGGACGATGACTTCGGTATCGGTGTCCGACGCAAACTCGTAGCCCAGGCCCTTGAGGCGCTTACGCAGGGCGTCGTGGTTTTCGATGATGCCGTTGTGCACCACCGCCAGCTCGCTGCCGGGCTCTTTACCTGAGAAGTGCGGGTGGGCATTGCGCTCGCTGGGCGCGCCGTGGGTGGCCCAGCGGGTGTGGGCGATGCCCAGGCGCCCGGCCAAGGGTTCGGCGTCCAGGGCGCTTTCCAGCTCGCTGACCTTGCCTACCCGGCGGCGCCGTTCGAGCCGGCCCTGGGCGTTCAACAGCGCCACCCCGGCGCTGTCGTAGCCACGGTACTCCAGGCGTTTCAGGCCCTCGACCAGCACTGCGGTAATGTTGCGTTCGGCGACGGCGCCCACGATGCCACACATAGTCTTCTCCTTAAGAAGCGTCGACGGTCGCGCAGATCAGGGTTATGCCGCGCGCCATCAGTTGTTCACGCGCCTCGGCGGGGAGGCGCTCGTCGGTGATCAGGGTGTGGATGCTGCTCCAGGGCAGCTCCAGGTTGGGAATCTTGCGGCCGATCTTGTCGCTCTCGACCATCACCACCACCTCGCGGGCGACTTCGGCCATCACCCGGCTCAGACCGAGCAACTCGTTGAAGGTGGTGGTGCCGCGCGCCAGGTCGATGCCGTCGGCGCCGATGAACAGCTGGTCGAAATCGTAGGAGCGCAGCACCTGCTCGGCGACCTGGCCCTGGAAGGACTCCGAATGCGGATCCCAGGTGCCGCCGGTCATCAGCAGCACCGGCTCGTGTTCCAGCTCGCGCAGGGCATTGGCCACGTTCAGCGAGTTAGTCATCACCACCAGGCCCGGCTTGTGGCCGAGCTGGGGGATCATCGCCGCCGTGGTGGTGCCGCTGTCGATGATGATCCGCGCATGCTCGCGAATCCTCGCCACGCCGGCGCGGGCGATGGCCTGCTTGTAGGGGGAAACCGGCTGGCCGTTGTCGCCGATCAGCTCCTGCGGCAGCGGCACCGCACCGCCGTAGCGGCGCAGCAACAGGCCGTTCTTTTCCAGCGCGGCGAGATCCTTGCGGATGGTCACTTCCGAGGTGGCGAAGCGCTTGGCCAACGCGTCGACACTCACCTCGCCATGCTCGGCGAGCAGGGCGAGGATGGTATGGCGACGTTGCGGTGTGTTGCGTTTCGACATGAATAAGTTTCGATTCGAAAGATAACTGCGCGAATCAAAACCCAATGAGGCTTTTTCGTCAACCCTGAAAACGACAAAAGGCGGCCAGGGCCGCCTTTCGGATCAGCTGTAGGTTGGCTTGAGGAGCGTAGCGACAAAGCCCAACGCGGGGTAAATCATGCTCACCATGTTGGGCTTCGCGGAACTCAGCCCAACCTACGTACAACCCTCACTTCTTGGTCGGACGCTTCCAGCCTTCGATATTGCGCTGCCTGGCGCGGCCCACCGCCAGGCTGTCCACCGGCACATCGGCGGTGACCACCGAACCGGCGCCGGTGGTGGCGCGGTCGCCCAGGGTCACCGGCGCCACCAGCGCGCTGTTCGAGCCGATGAACACGTCCTCGCCGAGCACCGTCTTGAACTTGTTGGCGCCATCGTAGTTGCAGGTGATGGTGCCGGCGCCGATGTTGCTCCGCGCACCGACCTCGGCATCGCCCAGGTAGCTCAGGTGGCCGGCCTTGGCGCCCTCGCCGAGCACGGCGTTCTTCAGTTCGACGAAGTTGCCGACATGCGCCTTGGCGCCCAGTACCGCACCGGGACGCAGGCGGGCGAACGGCCCGCAATCGGCGCCCTCGCCCAGCTCGGCGCCGTCCAGGTGGCTGTTGGCCTTGACGATGGCGCCCTTGCGCAGGGTGCTGTCCTTGATCACGCAGTTCGGCCCGATCGAAACACAGTCTTCGATGACCACCCGGCCTTCGAGGATCACGTTGATATCGATCAGCACGTCGCGGCCGACCGTCACCTCGCCGCGCAGGTCGAAGCGCGCCGGGTCGCGCAGGGTCACGCCCTGGGCCATCAGCCGGCGGGCGGCGCGCTGCTGGTAGTGGCGCTCCAGTTCGGCGAGCTGGATGCGGTCATTGGCCCCCTGCACTTCCATGGCATCCAGCGGCTGTTCGGTGGCCACCACCAGGCCGTCGGCCACGGCCATGGCGATCACGTCGGTGAGGTAATACTCGCCCTGGGCATTGCTGTTGGACAGCCGGCCGAGCCAGTCGCCCAGACGCTTGCCGGGCACGGCGAGGATGCCGGTGTTGCCTTCGCAGATCTGCCGCTGCCCGGGCGTGGCATCCTTGTGTTCGACGATGGCCTGCACCACGCCTGCCGCGTCGCGCACGATGCGCCCGTAGCCGGTCGGGTCGTTGAGATCCACGGTGAGCAGCGCCAGTTGCTCGTCGCCGACCTGCGCCAACAAGCGCTCGAGGGTGGCCTTCTCGATCAGCGGCACATCGCCGTAGAGGATCAGCACGCGCTCGGCCGACAACGCCGGCAGCGCCTGGGCCACGGCATGCCCGGTGCCGAGTTGCTCGGCCTGCAGGACGAAATTCAGGTCGTCCGCCGCCAGGCGCTCGCGCACCAGATCCGCACCGTGGCCGATCACCACGTGGATGCGTTGCGGTTGCAATTGGCGCGCGGTGTCGATGACATGGCCGAGCATGGATTGGCCGGCGACCGGGTGCAGGACCTTCGGCAGGGCGGAACGCATGCGGGTGCCTTGGCCGGCGGCGAGGATGACGATATCGAGAGACATGGGCAGACGCTGATCCAGAAAATGCAGACAAAGAAAAAGGGTAGCCAAGGCTACCCTTTTACTGACGTGCGATGAAGTGCAACGACTAGCTCGCTGAAAACTACTGCGCTCGGCTATGCCGCATTGAAACCCGCCTCGAAATGCTCATTTACCACGGTAAACTCCGCTTTCTCGGCCGGTTTCGCCTTGCCTAGCCTTCGCTCGTTACGTTTTCAACGACCTAGTATCAGCTACCGCCGAACTTCTTGCGCAGCTGCTGGACAGTACGCAGCTGGGCTGCGGCCTCGGCCAGGCGAGCAGCGGCGGAGCCGTAGTCGAACTCCGCGCCACGTTCATGCAGGGCCTTCTCGGCAGCCTTGACGGCTTCCTGAGCGGAGGCTTCGTCCAGGTCGGCGGCGCGCTGCACGGTGTCGGCAAGAACCTTGACCATGTTCGGCTGCACTTCCAGGAAACCGCCGGAGATGTAATACACCTCGGCTTCGCCACCCTGCTTGACCAGGCGAATCGGACCCGGCTTGAGGTCGGTGATCAACGGCGCGTGGCCCGGGGCGATACCCAGATCACCCAGGTTGCCGTGCGCGATCACCATCTCGACCAGACCGGAGAAGATTTCGCCTTCTGCGCTGACGATGTCGCAATGGACTGTCATAGCCATATCTAGCCTCACGTAAGCGCCCGTTGCCGGGCGCACGGGTGATTACAGTTTCTTGGCTTTCTCGATGGCTTCTTCGATACCGCCGACCATGTAGAACGCCTGCTCGGGCAGGTGATCGTAGTCGCCGTTGAGGATGCCTTTGAAGCCCGCGATGGTGTCCTTCAGGGAGACGTACTTGCCCGGCGAACCGGTGAAGACTTCGGCCACGAAGAACGGCTGGGACAGGAAGCGCTGGATCTTCCGCGCGCGGGATACCAGTTGCTTATCCGCTTCGGACAGTTCGTCCATACCCAGAATCGCAATGATGTCCTTCAGTTCCTTGTAACGCTGCAGGACGTACTGCACACCGCGCGCGGTGTCGTAGTGGTCCTGACCGATCACCAGCGGGTCGAGCTGGCGCGAGGTGGAGTCCAGCGGGTCCACGGCCGGGTAGATACCCAGCGAGGCGATGTCGCGGGACAGTACCACGGTGGCGTCCAGGTGGGCGAAGGTGGTCGCCGGGCTCGGGTCGGTCAAGTCGTCCGCAGGCACGTAGACGGCCTGGATCGAGGTGATCGAACCGGTCTTGGTGGAGGTGATGCGCTCCTGCAGAACGCCCATTTCCTCGGCCAGGGTCGGCTGGTAACCCACCGCGGACGGCATACGGCCGAGCAGTGCAGACACTTCTGTACCGGCCAGGGTGTAACGGTAGATGTTGTCGACGAACAACAGGACGTCACGCCCTTCGTCACGGAACTTCTCGGCCATGGTCAGGCCGGTCAGGGCCACGCGCAGACGGTTGCCTGGCGGCTCGTTCATCTGGCCGTAGACCAGGGCTACCTTGTCGAGAACGTTGGAGTCCTTCATCTCGTGGTAGAAGTCGTTACCCTCACGAGTACGCTCGCCCACGCCGGCGAACACCGAATAACCGCTGTGCTCGATGGCGATGTTACGGATCAGTTCCATCATGTTCACGGTCTTGCCGACACCGGCACCACCGAACAGACCGACTTTACCGCCCTTGGCGAACGGGCAGACCAGGTCGATCACCTTGATGCCGGTTTCCAGCAGCTCGTTGGAGCCGGCCTGTTCGGCATAGGACGGCGCGGGACGGTGAATGCCCCAACGCTCTTCCTCGCCGATCGGGCCAGCCTCGTCGATCGGGTTGCCCAGCACGTCCATGATCCGGCCCAGGGTCTTGACCCCGACCGGAACCTGAATGACCGCGCCAGTGCTGCCGACGTCCAGGCCGCGTTTCAGGCCTTCGGTCGAACCCATCGCAATGGTACGCACCACGCCGTCGCCCAGCTGCTGCTGAACTTCCAGGGTGGTTTCGGCGCCGACTACTTTCAGCGCTTCATAAACACTCGGCACCTGATCACGCGGGAATTCCACGTCGATGACGGCGCCGATGATTTGAACGATACGTCCGCTACTCATCTTTGGTTCCTCTGAATATTTGAACCGTTCTTAAACCGCGGCAGCGCCGCCGACGATTTCCGAAATCTCTTGGGTGATCGCTGCCTGACGCGCCTTGTTGTAGATCAGCTGCAAATCGCTGATCAGGTCACCGGCGTTGTCGGTGGCGTTCTTCATCGCGATCATCCGCGCAGCCTGTTCGGCCGCGTTGTTCTCGACCACCGCCTGGTACACCTGCGATTCCACGTAACGCACCATCAAGCCGTCCAGCAGCTCCTTGGCGTCGGGTTCGTAGAGGTAGTCCCAGTGATGCTTGAGTTCCTGATCCGGATCGGCCACCAGCGGAATCAACTGCTCCACCGTCGGCTTTTGCGTCATGGTGTTGATGAACTTGTTCGAGACCACGGACAGACGGTCAATGCGCCCCGCGAGGTAGGCATCGAGCATGACCTTGACGCTACCGATCAGATCGTTGATCGACGGTTCCTCGCCCAGGTGACTGATCGCAGCAACGACATTGCCACCAAAGTTGCGGAAGAATGCCGCACCCTTGCTGCCAACCACGCAGAGATCGATCTCCACGCCTTGCTCGCGATTGCTCGCCATGTCCTTGACCAGAGCCTTGAACAGGTTGGTATTCAGACCACCACACAGACCACGGTCACTGCTCACCACCACATAACCGACGCGCTTGACTTCGCGCTCGACCATGAACGGATGGCGGTATTCCGGGTTGGCGTTGGCCAGATGACCGATGACCTGGCGGATACGCTCCGCGTAGGGACGGCTCGACGCCATGCGCTGTTGTGCCCTGCGCATTTTGCTGACCGCCACCTTTTCCATGGCGCTGGTGATCTTCTGCGTGCTTTTGATGCTCGCAATCTTGCTGCGAATCTCTTTTGCGCCTGCCATTTGACACCTATCGGGTTAGCAGGCGGGCCTCCGCGGAGGCCCGCTGCGGCTTACCAGGTTTGGGTGGCTTTGAACTTCTCGATACCGGCTTTCAGGCCCGCGTCGATTTCGTCGTTGAAGTCACCCTTCTCGTTGATCTTCGCCAGCAGAGCGGCGTGATCCCGGTTGAAGTAAGCAATCAGGGCCTGCTCGAAGGCGCCGATCTTGGCGACTTCGATGTCCTGCAGGAAACCACGCTCGGCGGCATACAGCGACAGCGACATGTCGGCGATCGACATCGGCGAGTACTGCTTCTGCTTCATCAGCTCGGTAACGCGCTGACCATGCTCGAGCTGCTTGCGGGTGGCTTCGTCCAGGTCGGAGGCGAACTGGGCGAAAGCCGCCAGTTCACGGTACTGGGCCAGAGCGGTACGGATACCACCGGAAAGCTTCTTGATGATCTTGGTCTGCGCGGCACCACCGACGCGGGATACCGAGATACCGGCGTTGACCGCAGGACGGATGCCCGAGTTGAACATCGCCGATTCCAGGAAGATCTGACCGTCGGTGATCGAGATCACGTTGGTCGGAACGAACGCGGAAACGTCGCCCGCCTGGGTTTCGATGATCGGCAGAGCGGTCAGCGAACCGGTCTTGCCGGTCACGGCGCCATTGGTGAACTTCTCGACGTATTCCTCGGAAACGCGCGATGCGCGCTCCAGCAGACGGCTGTGGAGATAGAACACGTCGCCCGGGTAGGCTTCGCGGCCTGGCGGACGGCGCAGCAGCAGGGATATCTGGCGGTAGGCCACGGCCTGCTTGGACAGGTCGTCATAGACGATCAGCGCGTCTTCGCCGCGGTCGCGGAAGTACTCGCCCATGGTGCAGCCGGCGTAGGGTGCGATGAACTGCAGGGCAGCGGATTCGGAAGCCGAAGCCGCCACCACGATGGTGTTGGCCAGGGCGCCGTTCTCTTCCAGCTTGCGCACCACGTTGGCGATGGTCGACTGCTTCTGACCGATGGCCACGTAGACGCAGCGGATGCCGCTGTTCTTCTGGTTGATGATGGCGTCGACGGCCAGGGCGGTCTTGCCGATCTGCCGGTCGCCAATGATCAGCTCGCGCTGGCCACGGCCTACCGGGATCATGGCATCGACCGACTTGTAACCGGTCTGTACCGGCTGGTCGACCGACTTACGCCAGATCACGCCCGGTGCGACCTTTTCCACAGCGTCGGTGGCGACGTTGTTCAGCGGGCCTTTGCCGTCGATCGGGTTGCCCAGGGCATCGACCACGCGACCCAGCAGTTCCGGACCGACCGGGACTTCGAGGATGCGCCCGGTGCACTTGGCACTCATGCCTTCGGCCAGGCTGGTGTAGGCACCCAGCACCACGGCACCGACGGAGTCCTGCTCCAGGTTCAGCGCCATACCGTAGACGCCGGCCGGGAACTCGATCATTTCGCCGTACATCACATCGGCGAGACCGTGAATGCGCACGATACCGTCGGAAACGCTGACGATGGTGCCTTCGTTACGGGCTTGGGAGGCGACGTCGAGTTTCTCGATGCGCCCCTTGATGATTTCACTAATTTCGGAAGGATTGAGTTGCTGCATAGCTCTGCTGCCCCTTCAAACTCAAGATTTCAATGCTTCGGCCAGCTTCGCGAGTTTGCCGCGAACTGAGCCATCGATAACCAGGTCGCCGGCGCGGATCACGACACCACCGATCAGGGTGGCGTCCTCCGCAGCGTGCAGACGCACTTCTCGGCCGAGCCGTGCACTGAGAACCTTGGCGAGTTTGTCTTGCTGTTCATCGCTCAATGCGAAGGCACTGGTGACATCCACGTCGACCGACTTCTCCTGCTCGGCCTTGTACAGCTCGAACAGGCCGACGATCTCCGGCAACAGGGCCAGGCGATCGTTCTCGGCGAGAACGTGGATGAAATTGCGTACCTGGGCGTCGAACTTGTCACCACACACCTCAATAAAGGTGGTGGCCTTCTCTGTACTCGTCAGACGCGGGGCCTTGAGCACGCGCTGCATGCGGTCGTCTTGCGACACCGCTGCCGCCAGGCCGAGCATGGCTGACCAGGAGGCCAGTTGCTGGTGGGCCTGGGCGTACTCGAAGGCAGCCTTAGCGTAAGGTCGGGCCAGCGTGGTCAGTTCTGCCATGATCGCGCCCTCGCTTAAATTTCGGCGGCCAGTTTGGCAACCAGCTCCGCATGCGCGTTTTGGTCGATGGATACGCCCAGGATCTTCTCGGCACCGCTGACGGCCAGGCTACCCACTTGGGCGCGCAGGGCGTCTTTGACGCTGTTCAGTTCCTGTTCGATCTCGGCCTGAGCCTGAGCCTTCACGCGGTCAGCTTCGACACGGGCCTGTTCACGGGCTTCGTCGACGATCTGGGTTCCGCGTTTCTTGGCTTGCTCAATGATTTCGGCTGCTTGGCCTTTGGCTTCGCGCAGTTGTTGAGCCACTTTATCTTGGGCCAACTCCAGGTCACGAGCCGCACGGCTGGCAGCGTCCAGGCCATCTGCGATCTTCTTCTGACGCTCCTGCAAAGCCGTAATGACCGGAGGCCATACGAACTTCATGCAGAACAGCACGAAGATGAAGAAGGCAACGGACTGGCCAATCAGGGTTGCATTAATGTTCACGCCAACACCTCGCTCGTTCGTTGTCCGTCAAACCAATCCACTCATCGAGATGAGTGATTAGCCTGCAATTTGACCAACGAAGGGGTTCGCGAAGGTGAAGAACAGTGCGATACCAACGCCGATCATGGTCACGGCGTCGAGCAGACCGGCGACGATGAACATTTTCACTTGCAGCATCGGAACCATTTCCGGCTGACGCGCAGCGCCTTCCAAGAACTTGCCACCCAGCAGGCCGAAGCCAATGGCGGTACCCAGGGCACCCAGGCCAATCAGCAGTGCAACGGCGATCGCGGTCAGACCAACTACAGTTTCCATTTTTCCTCCCGACTTTTATGTCGTATTGGTTAAGGTTTTCTTAAGGTAGAGCGGTAAAACTAAATCGTTTAAAGCCTGCCCTTGCGGGCGTCCACTAAGAGCAAAGGCACCCTCATCCGCCCTTCGGGCACCTTCTCCCGAGGGAGAAGGTCATCAGGTGCGCTACGCGTTCTTAATGGTTGTCTTCGTGCGCCATCGACAGGTAGATGATGGTCAGCACCATGAAGATGAATGCCTGCAGGGTGATGATCAGGATGTGGAACACCGCCCATGCCCACTGCAGGACGATCCCCATGCCGCTGAGCCAGAGCAGACCACTGCCGAACATCACGGCAATCAGGATGAACACCAGCTCGCCGGCATACATGTTGCCGAACAGACGCAGGGCCAGCGAAACCGGCTTGGCGATCAGGGTGACGAACTCCAGCAGGAAGTTCACCGGCACGAAGAGCGCCTGGACCAGGATGTTCTTGCTGCCGAAAGGATGCAGGGTCAGTTCGCCGAGGAAACCGCCGATGCCCTTGATCTTGATGCTGTAGAAGATGATCAGGGCGAACACCGACAGGGACATGGCCAGGGTGGCATTCGGGTCGGTAGTCGGTACGGCACGGAACACCAGATGCTCGTTGCCGGAAACCCACGCAGCCACCTGGGGAATCCAGTCCACCGGGACCAGGTCGACGGCGTTCATCAGGAAGATCCAGACGAAGATCGTCAGCGCCAGCGGGGCGATCAGCGGGTTGCGGCCGTGGAAGGTGTCCCTGACGTTGCCGTCGACGAACTCGACCATTACCTCGACGAAGTTCTGCAGGCCGCCCGGTTGGCCGCTGGTCGCACGTTTGGCGGCCATGCGAAAGAGCAGGACGAAGATCAGGCCGAGTGCCACGGACCAGCCCAGGGTATCCACGTGGAATGCCCAGAAGCCCATTTCCTTGGCTTGCTCTGCGGTGTGGGCGAAGCCCCAGTCGCCATTCGGCAGTTTCCCGAAAGTCAGGTTCTGCAGGTGGTGCTGGATATAGCCCGAAGCGGTTTGTTCTGCCATGTTTGCCTCAAACGCTCTAAGGTCTCGAAAGTCTTTTTCTCATCAGCAGGGGAGCGAACCAGTTGACCAATTGGGTCAGCAGGAAAACACCGAATACCGCCAGTGCCTCCAATGGCTTCACGCCTGCGAACGTCAGTGCGAATAGCACTGCCGTCAGAATTATCTTGCCCGCCTCCCCGGCATAAAACGACCGGACAATGGCCTGGGCGGCCCGCGCACCGCTATAGCGGAACGCCTTATGGGCGAAATACAGATTCGGCAGCCAGGCGATCAATCCGCCACACAGGCCCGAATAACCACTCACCGCTCCCCACGTGGCGTACAGCGCAACAGCCGCTAACAGTAGTACAGCCAACTGGGCCAGCAAGACCGGAAACACCGCTAAGCGATGAAAGGGCAGGCGATTCGGCTGGTGCACATCCATCGTCACTGTCCCCCGGGCGTCGGCCGCCTTAAATCAACGACTTGGCATAATTCGTGCCGACAAAAGCGCGCAGAGTATAGGGGCGCTTCTACCCCGGTTCAACTGCCAGGTAGTGATTTCCATGAGGCCCTACAGGGGTAATTGTTTCAGCGAATGTGGGCAAGAACGCCCTGCAATTCGTCCAGCGAGCTGTAGCGGATGACCAGTTGGCCTTTGCCTTTCTGCCCATGCTTGATCTGCACCGGAGAGCCCAGGCGCTCGGCCAGGCGCTGTTCCAGGCGGCTGATATCCGGGTCGGCCTTGACCTTGTCGACAGGTTTTTCCTTGGCGTTGAGCCAGTGCCGAACCAGCGCCTCGGTCTGGCGTACGGTCAGCCCACGTGCGACAACATGTCGCGCGCCTTCTACCTGCTGTTCCACTGGCAGACCGAGCAAAGCCCGGGCATGACCCATTTCCAGGTCGCCATGGGCCAGCAGGGTCTTGATCTCCTCCGGCAAGGCGATCAGGCGCAACAGGTTGGTGATGGTCGCCCGCGACTTGCCCACCGCCTCGGCCACCTGCTGCTGGGTCAGCTGGAACTCCTGCTGCAGGCGCTGCAGGGCGACGGCCTCCTCGATCGGGTTGAGATCCTCGCGCTGGATGTTCTCGATCAAGGCCATGGCGATGGCGGCATCGTCCGGCAGTTCGCGGACCATGGCCGGAATCTTGTCCAGGCCGGCCTGGTGGCAGGCACGCCAGCGCCGTTCGCCGGCGACGATCTCGTAGCGCCCGCCGCCGATCGGCCGCACCACGATCGGCTGCATCACACCCTGGGCCTTGATCGACTGGGCCAGCTCATCCAGTGCCGTGGGATCCATGTCGCGGCGCGGCTGGTACTTGCCGCGCTGGATCAGGTCCAGCGGCAGGTAGTGCAGTTCATGGCTGTCGGCCTGGACCGCCTCTTCCTGCAGAGCGGTGAGGCTGGTTCCCCCCAGCAGGGCGTCCAGGCCTCGCCCTAGACCTCGTTTCTTGGCGGCCATGCGGAAATTCCTTATGCGGTTGCGGTGTGGGCGCCGGCACGCTGGCGACGAACCAGTTCGCCGGCCAAGGCCAGGTAGGCGATGGCGCCACGGGATTGCTTGTCATACACCAGCGCCGGCATGCCGAAGCTCGGTGCCTCGGCCAGGCGCACGTTGCGCGGGATCACGGTTTGGTACAGCTGCTCGGGAAAATGTTCCTTGAGCTGGGCGGACACATCGTTGGTCAGGCTGATGCGCGGATCGTACATGGTGCGCAGCAGGCCTTCGATCTTCAGGCTCGGATTGAGCAGTTGGGCGATCCGCTGGATGCTGTTGACCAGGTCGCTCAGGCCTTCCAGGGCGTAGTACTCGCACTGCATGGGGATGATCACCCCATCGGCGGCGACCAGGGCGTTGATGGTCAGCATCGACAACGCCGGCGGGCAGTCGATGAGGATGTAGTCGTAATTCTCGCGGATCGGCGCCAATGCATAACGCAGGCGGCTTTCCTTCATCTTCATTTCCAGCAGGGCGACTTCCGCGGCAGTCAGGTCGCGGTTGGCCGGCAACAACTGGTAACCGCCGTGCTCGGAAAACTGCATGGCCTCGACCAGGTTGCATTCGCCGATCAGCACGTCGTAGATCGAATGCTCCAGGGCATGCTTATCCACACCGCTGCCCATGGTCGCGTTGCCCTGGGGATCGAGGTCGATCAACAGCACGCGGCGCTTGGTCGCCACCAGCGAGGCGGCCAGGTTGATGCAGGTGGTGGTCTTGCCCACACCGCCCTTCTGGTTAGCGATTGCGAATACCTTGGCCATGCTGCCTTCCCCCTAAACCGAGCGACGCAGTATCAACAGATGGCGCTGGCCTTGGCAACCGGGAACCTTGAGCACATGGGTAGCAATCAGACGGAAGTCCGCCGGCAGGGCCTGCAGTTCGTCGTCCGGGTGCACGCCCTTCATCGCCAGCCACCGGGTTTGCGTATCGCCCAGATGACGGGTCCAGCTGGCAAAATCCGCCAACGAGCTGAAGGCACGTGAACAGATACCGCTGAATGGCACTTCGGGAATGAAGGCTTCGACCCGGCTGTGGATAACTTCCAGGTTGGCCAGTTTCAATTCCAGCTTCACCTGGGTGAGGAAGCGGGTCTTCTTGCCGTTGGAATCGAGCAGGGTGAAGCGCCGCTCGGGGAACAGGATGGCCAAGGGAATGCCCGGCATGCCGCCACCGCTGCCGACGTCCAGCCAATTATCCCCAGCCTCGGCGACATAGGGCACCACGCTCAGGCTGTCGAGCAGGTGGCGCGAGACCATTTCGTCGGGATCGCGCACCGCGGTGAGGTTGTAGGCCTTGTTCCACTTGATCAGCAACGCCAGGTAGGCGAGCAGTTGCTGCTGTTGCAACTCGGTCAGCACGACGCCCAGCTCGCGGGCTCCTTGCGCCAGTTCGTCGGCATGCCGGGAAGTGACCAGAGACATCAGGCGCTTTGCTCCAACTGCCGACCGGCGCCGCGCTTCTTCAGGTGGATCAGCAGCAGGGAGATCGCCGCCGGGGTCACCCCGGGAATCCGCGAGGCCTGGCCGAGGGTCTGCGGGCGCGCATTACCGAGCTTGTGCTGGATCTCCTTGGACAGCCCGGAAATCGTCGCGTAATCGATATCGGCCGGCAACCCGGTGTCCTCGCTGGCGCGCAGGCGGGCGATCTCCTCCTGCTGGCGGTCGATGTAGCCGGCGTACTTGGTCTTGATCTCCACCTGTTCGGCGACCTGGGGATCGGCAGTGCCCGCACCGGTCACCTCGACCAGCCCGGCGTAGTCGATCTCCGGGCGCGACAGCAGGTTGAGCAGGTTGTACTCGTGGGTCAGCGGCGTACCGAAGCGTTCGGCGATGGCCTCGCCCTGCGGCGTGCCGGGGCGCACCCAGGTGCTCTTCAGCCGCTGTTCTTCCAGGGCGATACCTTCGCGCTTGGCTTCGAAGGCTGCCCAGCGGGTGTCATCGACCAGGCCCAGCTCGCGGCCTTTCTCGGTCAGGCGCAGGTCGGCGTTGTCCTCGCGCAGGATCAGCCGGTATTCGGCGCGCGAGGTGAACATGCGGTAGGGCTCCTGGGTGCCGAGGGTGATCAGGTCGTCGACCAGCACGCCGATGTAGGCCTCGTCGCGGCGCGGGCACCAACTGTCCTTGCCCTGGGCGCGCAACGCGGCGTTGGCGCCGGCGAGCAGGCCCTGGGCACCGGCTTCCTCGTAGCCGGTGGTGCCGTTGATCTGCCCGGCGAAGAACAGTCCGCCGATCACCTTGGTCTCCAGGCTGTACTTGAGGTCGCGCGGGTCGAAGTAGTCGTACTCGATGGCGTAGCCCGGACGGACGATATGCGCGTTCTCCATGCCGCGGATGCTCTGCACGATCTGCAACTGCACATCGAACGGCAGCGAGGTGGAGATGCCGTTGGGGTACAGCTCATGGGTGGTCAGGCCTTCCGGCTCGATGAACACCTGGTGGCTGTCCTTGTCGGCGAAGCGGTGGATCTTGTCCTCGATCGACGGGCAGTAGCGCGGCCCGACACCCTCGATCACCCCGGAATACATCGGCGAGCGATCGAGGTTGGCGGCGATGATCTCGTGGGTGCGTGCATTGGTATGGGTGATCCAGCAGCTGACCTGCGGCGGATGCTGTTGCTTGTTGCCGAGGAAGGACATCACCGGGATCGGCGTATCGCCTGGCTGTTCGGTCATCAGCGAGAAATCTACTGTCCTGCCATCGATACGTGGCGGTGTACCGGTCTTCAGACGGCCGACGCGCAAGGGCAGTTCGCGTAAGCGCTGGGCCAGAGCAATCGATGGCGGATCGCCGGCGCGACCGCCGGAGTAGTTCTGCAGACCGATGTGGATAAGTCCGCCGAGGAAGGTACCGGTGGTCAACACCACTGCATCGGCAAAGAAACGCAGGCCCATCTGGGTGACCACGCCTTTGACTTCATCGTGCTCGACGATCAGGTCATCGGCGGCCTGCTGGAATATCCACAGGTTGGCCTGGTTTTCCAGGGTTTCGCGAATGGCCGCCTTGTACAGCAGGCGATCGGCCTGGGCGCGGGTGGCGCGCACGGCCGGGCCCTTGCGGCTGTTCAGCACGCGGAACTGAATGCCGCCCTTGTCGGTGGCTTCGGCCATGGCGCCGCCGAGGGCGTCGATTTCCTTGACCAGATGACTCTTGCCGATCCCGCCGATCGCCGGATTGCAGCTCATCTGCCCGAGGGTTTCCACGTTATGGGTCAGCAGCAGGGTTTTCACGCCCATGCGTGCCGCTGCCAGAGCAGCTTCGGTGCCGGCATGACCACCGCCGATCACGATCACCTGAAAACGGGAAGGGAAATCCACCACGCACCTCGTGCCTGTTGAGAAATGGGGGCTTTTGGGTTTGAAAAGCTGGAAAGGCGGCAAGTATAGGGAGTTAGCCGGGCTGAAAGAAGCCTTTTGCACAAAAAATAGCCAGCCTCCCGGGGCGCGCAAAGGAGTGTCGGTTAATAAAGAATAAAAGAATGAATTTTTATAAAGCCTTGTTTTTATGTTTATTACTTAGGCCGGCAGTTTCTGTGGATAGATCGCTGCAGACCAGTGGCTGCAGGGCTTCCAGCGGTTCAAAAGTCTGTGTTGAGCCTGATGTGAGCCTGTTCGAGAGCGGTCCACAAGCTGTGGATGAAAGCGCGAGTTATGCACAGGGAGATTTATCCGTCCTCTTATCACCGGGTTATCGACCGGGCTGAGGACCGGTTTTCCACAGGGCTCGGGCAATGGAATCGGCCGATTGCGGATGTGCTTTCGCCCAGGCAAAGACCTGCCTGGGTGACCCTCGGGAAGGGCTCAGCGAAAGGATGGGGGAGAGATGGGGGAGTTGGACGGGCCGACCTAGGCGGCCCCACCCATCTTACTTGCCGATGCAGAAGCTGGAGAAAATCCGCCCGAGCAGGTCGTCGGAACTGAAGGCTCCGGTGATTTCGCCCAAGGCCTGTTGCGCCAGGCGCAGGTCTTCGGCCAGCAGCTCGCCGGCGCCGGCGAGGGTCAATTGCGCGTGGCCGTGATCCAGGTAGGTGGACGCTTGGCGCAACGCTTCCAGATGGCGACGGCGGGCGCTGAAACTGCTTTCCGCGGTCTGCTCGTAACCCATGCAGGCCTTCAGGTGCTCGCGCAGCAGATCCAGGCCGGCGCTGGATTTGGCCGACAGGCTGATGGTCACATGGCGATCGCCGCTGACTTCCAGGGTCACCGGCTCGCCTGACAGGTCGGCCTTGTTGCGAATCAGCGTGACCTTGGCCGGGTCGGGACGCAGATCGAGGAACTCCGGCCACAGGGCAAAGGGATCGGCGGCCTCGGGGGCGGTTGCATCCACCACCAGGAGAATGCGGTCCGCCTCGGCGATGGCTTTCAGGGCGCGCTCGACGCCGATCTTCTCCACCTGATCCTCGGTGTCGCGCAAGCCGGCGGTGTCTACCACGTGCAGCGGCATGCCATCGATGTGGATATGTTCGCGCAGTACGTCGCGGGTGGTGCCGGCGATCTCGGTGACGATGGCCGCCTCGCGTCCGGCCAGGGCATTCAGCAGGCTCGACTTGCCGGCATTCGGCCGCCCGGCGATGACCACCGTCATGCCGTCGCGCAGCAGCGCGCCTTGGCTTGCTTCGCGCAGCACTGTGGATAACTGCTCGCGCAGCTGCTCGAGCAGGCCGAGCACATGGCCATCGGCGAGGAAGTCGATTTCCTCCTCGGGGAAGTCAATGGCGGCCTCGACGTAGATGCGCAGGGCGATCAGGCGCTCGGTGAGGTCGTGCACGCGGCGGGAAAACTCGCCTTGCAGCGAGCGCAGGGCGTTGCGCGCAGCCTGCGCGGAACTGGCTTCGATCAGGTCGGCAATGGCCTCGGCCTGGGCCAGGTCGAGCTTGTCGTTGAGAAAGGCGCGCTCGCTGAATTCCCCCGGCCGCGCCTGGCGCGCGCCGAGCTCCAGACAGCGGCGCAGCAGCAGATCCAGGACCACCGGGCCACCGTGGCCCTGCAGTTCCAGCACATCCTCGCCGGTAAACGAGTTGGGCGCCGGAAAGAACAGCGCCAGCCCCTCATCGATCACCTGCGTGTCATCCGCGAAAAATGGCCCGTAGTGGGCGTAGCGCGGCCTGAGCTGTCGCTGGCAGACGGCCTGGGCCAGCGACCCAGCCAGGGGGCCGGAGATACGCACGATGCCAACGCCGCCACGACCCTGGGCGGTGGCGACGGCGGCGATGGTTTCGCGGGCTGCAGACATGCGGGTCTCCGAATGCGGCTTAGCAAAACGCCCCTGAAGAGGGGCGTTTAGTAGAGCTTAGAAGCAATGACAGGTTAAGCGGATGCCGCCTTCGTCGCCGCTTCGATCTTGCGGGTAATGTACCACTGCTGAGCGATCGACAAGACGTTGTTGACCACCCAGTACAGCACCAGGCCGGCCGGGAACCAGAGGAAGAAGAAGGTGAAGATGATCGGCATCAGTTTCATCACCCGGGCTTGCATCGGGTCCGGCGGCGTCGGGTTGAGCTGCTGCTGGATGAACATGGTGACGCCCATGATGATCGGCAGGAGGAAGAACGGATCCTTGATCGACAGGTCGGTTATCCACAGCAGCCATGGCGCCTGGCGCATTTCCACGCTCTCCAGGAGCACCCAGTAGAGGGCGAGGAATACCGGCATCTGCACCAGGATCGGCAGGCAGCCGCCCAGCGGATTGATCTTCTCCTTCTTGTACAGCTCCATCATCGCCTGGGACATCTTCTGCCGATCGTCGCCATGCTGCTCTTTCAGCTGTGCCAGTTTGGGCGCGACCGCGCGCATGCGCGCCATGGACTTGTAGCTGGCGGCCGACAGGGGGAAGAAGGCCAGCTTGATGACGATGGTCAGGGCGATGATCGACCAGCCCCAGTTGCCCAGCAGGGCATGGATATGCCCGAGCAACCAGAAGATCGGTTGGGCGAGGAACCACAGGATGCCGTAATCGACGGTCAATTCCAGGCCCGGCGACAGGGTCTTCAGGTGTTCCTGGCTTTTCGGACCGGCATACAGGGTGGCGCTGGTTTGCGCCTCGGCGCCGGCCGGCACGTTCAACGCCGGCCCGGTGAAGCCGATGATGTAGTTGCCCTGGCTGTCCTTGCGGGTCTGGACCACATTGCTGTCGTCCTTCGCCGGAATCCAGGCGGTCACGAAGTAGTGCTGCAGCCAGGCGACCCAGCCGCCCTGCACGGTTTCCTTGAACGACTGCTTGTCGATGTCCTTCATCGACACTTTTTTGTACGGTTCTTCGGCGGTCCAGAGTGCCGCACCCAGGTAGGTCGCGGTGCCGGTGGCGGTGCTGGACGAAGGATCGCCGCTGTCGTCGCGCTTGAGCTGGGCGAACAGATTGCCGCTCCAGGCTGCGTCGCTCTGGTTGTCGATCAGGTAACTAATCGCGACCTGATAGCCATCGCCGTTGATGCAGCCGGTTTTTTTCTGCTGCTGTTGTTTCGCCGAACACTCCGGGTTCAAGCCGCGTTTGAAGCTGAAGCGCTTGGTGTAATTGATCCCGGCTTCGCTGAATTTCAGGTCGACAACCAGTTGATCCTGGCCGTCGGCCAGTTGGTAGGTGCGCTTTTCGCTGTTGTACAACGGCCGGCCATTGGCCCGCGCATCCGGACCATTGGCGCCGGTCAACCCGCTCTGGGCCAGGTACAGGTACTCGCCGCCGTTATCGAACAAGCGGAAGGGCACATCCGGGCGATCCTGACGGCGCGGGTACTGGGGCAGCTCGAGCTGCACGATGTCGCCACCACGCGGGTCAATGGCCAGATCGAGTACGTCGGTCTTCACCCGGATCAGTTCATCACTGACCGCAGCAGTCGCCACACTCGGTGCGCTGCCGTCGGCATCGGCCGTCGGTATATCGTCACTGCTGGTGGCGGCGGCGGTTTCCGGTAACCCCGGAACGCTGCTAACTGCGGCAGTCTGAGTCGGCAGGGCAGCTTGACCGTAGTCCTGGTTCCATTGGAGAACCATCAAATAGGACACGATTGCCAGGGCGACGATCAGGATCGAGCGTTGGATATCCATGATTATTCGGCCATCGAAGAGGAACGGGAGGTTTTCGCGGGGGGGACCGGGTCGTAGCCACCGGGATTCCACGGGTGACAGTGGCCAAGCCGACGCAAGGCCAGCCAGCCGCCACGCATGAGACCATGTTGCTCGATGGCCTCATGCGCGTAGCAAGAACAGCTTGGATAAAAGCGACAGTGACTGGCCATCAGTGGACTGATGGCATAGCGGTAGAACCGGATTGAAGCCAAGGCCAGTTTACGCATGGGGGCTATCGCTTACCCCAGTTTGGACATCCGCCACCGGGCTCGGCTTGTTGCGCGCCAGGCGTCTCCAGAGTTTGCCGAACTGTTGAGCCAGCTCGCTGTTGTCCAGATCACCCAAGCCCTTGCGCGCAACCACCACGATGTCCCAACCGACCAAGGCATCTTGGTTCAGCCGGAACGATTCGCGGATCTGGCGCTTCAGACGATTGCGCTCAACCGACAGCTTGACGCTTTTCTTGCCGATCACCAACCCGAGACGGGGGTGGTCGAGGTCGTTATTACGTGCAAGCAGCAGGACATTTTTGCCCGGAACTTTGCCGCTGGGGGAGTCGAAGACTGCCTTGAAGTGCCGGGGAGTTAGCAGACGCTTTTCCCGACCGAAGCCTCGACTCACCACCTGACTGGGAAATTAGACAGTCAGACGCTTACGGCCTTTGGCGCGACGGCGCGACAGGACCGCGCGGCCGTTCTTGGTGGCCATGCGGGCACGGAAGCCGTGGGTGCGAGCGCGCTTGATGGTGCTGGGTTGGAAAGTGCGTTTCATGGTGTGTTACCTGGGTGGTCGACTACGGGCCGGAATGGCCCCCGTTTTAAGAGACCGGCAATTCTAGAGAAACCCGAGGGTCAGGTCAATTTCCAACCAGCGTTTTGCTGAGGATTAGAAATATAAAGAAGAGAATATTTAAAGATGTTCTGTAATGCTTGTAATCATTAGCCCTTGTCCTATCTGTGCATAAGTGCCTGGAGGACCCGTGAAGCGGGAGTTTTAGAGGCGGGCAACCCTGTCGAAAAACCGTGCCCCGGCTGTGCGCCGCGGGCGGATAAGCTGGGGATGGAAGGGCAAGTTACCCACAAGGGAGTTTTCCAGCAGCTTTTGCCCAGGCTTGTCCCACCCCCTTGGGGACGCTTATCCACAGATTTCCCTGCTTCTGCCAGGCGACCGTGTAGAACCAATAACACCTTGATTTTCCTTGCAGTACAGCGCCTATTCATGTGGATAACTCGGCCTTCGAAGGCTACAATGACGGCTGTTTTTTGCCTTGCCGCCTTTCGACTTAGGGGATATCCGTGTCAGTGGAACTTTGGCAGCAGTGCGTGGAGCTTTTGCGCGACGAACTGCCGGCCCAGCAATTCAACACCTGGATCCGTCCACTGCAGGTCGAAGCAGCTGGCGACGAGCTTCGCGTGTATGCGCCGAACCGTTTCGTGCTCGACTGGGTTAACGAAAAGTACCTGAGTCGTTTGCTGGAGCTGCTGACCGAGCGTACCAATGGCCTGGTGCCAGCGCTTTCCTTATTAATAGGCAGCAAACGCAGCGCCGCTCCCCGCGTTGCCGCGGCACCGACAGCGGTTGTGACGAACACCCCCGTCGCGGCAGCGCAACCGCTCGCGACCCAGGCCGAGCCATCGCGTTCCAGCTTCGATCCGATGATCGGCGCCGCTGGCCAGACGCCCCCGGCGCGTACCGAGCGTTCGGTACAGGTGGAAGGCGCGCTCAAACACACCAGCTACCTGAACCGCACCTTTACCTTCGACAATTTCGTCGAGGGGAAATCCAACCAGTTGGCGCGCGCCGCAGCCTGGCAGGTGGCCGACAACCCCAAGCATGGTTACAACCCGCTGTTTCTGTACGGCGGCGTGGGCCTGGGCAAGACCCACCTGATGCATGCGGTGGGTAACCACCTGTTGCAGAAGAACCCGAACGCCAAGGTGGTGTACCTGCACTCGGAGCGCTTCGTTGCCGACATGGTCAAGGCGCTGCAACTGAATGCGATCAACGAGTTCAAGCGCTTCTACCGTTCGGTCGATGCCCTGCTGATCGACGACATCCAGTTCTTCGCCAAAAAGGAGCGCTCCCAGGAGGAGTTCTTCCACACCTTCAACGCGCTGCTCGAGGGTGGTCAACAGGTGATCCTGACCAGTGACCGCTACCCGAAAGAAATCGAAGGCCTGGAGGAGCGCCTGAAATCGCGCTTCGGTTGGGGGCTGACGGTGGCGGTCGAGCCGCCGGAATTGGAAACCCGGGTGGCGATCCTGATGAAGAAGGCCGATCAGGCCAAGGTCGAGTTACCGCACGACGCGGCGTTCTTCATCGCCCAGCGCATTCGCTCCAACGTACGTGAGCTGGAGGGGGCGCTCAAGCGGGTGATTGCGCACTCGCACTTCATGGGCCGCGACATCACCATCGAATTGATCCGTGAATCGCTGAAGGACCTGTTGGCGCTGCAGGACAAGCTGGTCAGCATCGACAATATCCAGCGCACGGTCGCCGAGTACTACAAGATCAAGATCTCCGATCTGCTTTCCAAGCGCCGCTCGCGGTCGGTGGCGCGGCCGCGGCAGGTGGCGATGGCGCTGTCGAAGGAGTTGACCAACCATAGCCTGCCGGAGATCGGCGATGCCTTCGGCGGGCGCGATCACACTACGGTATTGCATGCTTGCCGTAAGATTGCTGAACTTAAGGAATCCGACGCGGACATCCGCGAGGACTACAAGAACCTGCTGCGTACTCTGACCACTTAATACGCAACCACTAGGCAAGGGACTAGACCATGCATTTCACCATTCAACGCGAAGCCCTGTTGAAACCTCTGCAACTGGTCGCCGGCGTCGTGGAACGCCGCCAGACCTTGCCGGTGCTGTCCAATGTGCTGCTGGTGGTCGAAGGCCAGCAACTGTCGCTGACCGGAACCGATCTCGAGGTCGAACTGGTCGGCCGGGTGACCCTGGAAGAAGCGGCGGAGCCTGGCGAAATCACCGTTCCGGCGCGCAAGCTGATGGACATCTGCAAGAGTCTGCCGAACGACGCCTTGATCGATATCCGCATCGACGAACAGAAATTGCTGGTCAAGGCCGGGCGCAGCCGCTTTTCCTTGTCGACCCTGCCGGCCAATGATTTCCCGACAGTCGAGGAAGGTCCGGGTTCGCTGACCTTCAGTCTGGTGCAAAGCAAGCTGCGCCGGTTGATCGAGCGCACCAGCTTCGCCATGGCCCAGCAGGACGTGCGCTACTACCTCAACGGCATGCTGCTGGAAGTGCAGACCGGAGTCCTGCGTGCGGTCGCTACCGACGGCCATCGCTTGGCCATGTGTTCGATGGAGGCGGCTATCGAGCACACCGAACGGCATCAGGTGATCGTGCCGCGCAAAGGCATCCTCGAATTGGCGCGGTTGCTTACCGAGCAGGACGGCAGCGTCAGCATCGTTTTGGGGCAACATCACATTCGCGCGACCACCGGCGAGTTCACCTTCACCTCTAAACTGGTCGACGGCAAGTTCCCCGATTACGAGCGGGTGTTGCCGCGTGGTGGCGACAAGCTGGTGGTGGCCGATCGTCAGGGCTTGCGTGAGGCCTTCAGCCGCACGGCGATTCTGTCGAATGAAAAGTACCGCGGCATTCGCCTGCAGCTAGAGGCCGGTCTGCTGAAGATCCAGGCGAACAACCCCGAGCAGGAAGAGGCGGAAGAAGAGATCGCCGTGGATTACAACGGCAACGCTCTGGAGATCGGTTTCAACGTCAGCTACCTGCTGGACGTGTTGGGCGTGATGACCACCGAGCAGGTGCGTCTGATTCTTTCCGACGCCAACAGCAGCGCGCTGGTCCAGGAAGCCGATAACGACGATTCTGCCTACGTCGTCATGCCGATGCGTCTGTAACCCTTTAATGTCCCTCACCCGCGTCATGGTCACCGCGGTGCGCAACCTGCACCCGGTGACCCTCTCCCCCTCCCCGCGTATCAATATCCTCCACGGCGCCAACGGCAGCGGCAAAACCAGTTTGCTCGAAGCCATCCACCTGCTGGGTCTGGCTCGGTCGTTCCGCAGCACACGCCTGTCGCCGATGATTCAGTACGAGCAACTGGCCTGTACGGTGTTTGGCCAAGTGCAACTGGCCGACGGCCGGCAGAGCAGCTTGGGTATTTCCCGGGATCGCCAGGGTGACTTCCAGATTCGTGTCGACGGGCAGAACGCGCGCAGTGCCGCGCAGTTGGCCGAAGTGCTGCCGCTGCAGTTGATCAACCCCGACAGTTTCCGCCTGCTGGAAGGTGCGCCGAAGATTCGTCGGCAGTTTCTCGATTGGGGAGTGTTCCACGTGGAACCTCGGTTTATGGCGGCCTGGCAGCGCTTGCAGAAGGCCCTGAGGCAGCGGAACTCGTGGCTGCGGCATGGTACACTTGACCGCGCTTCGCAAGCGGCCTGGGATCGCGAGTTGTGTCTGGCCAGCGATGAAATAGACGGTTATCGACGGGCCTATATCCAGGCGTTGAAACCGGTTTTCGAACGCACCCTGAGCGAGCTGCTCGATCTGCAAGGCCTGACCCTCAGTTACTACCGGGGTTGGGACAAGGAGCGCGAGCTGAACGAAGTGCTGGCCTCTTCCCTCTCCCGTGATCAGCAAATTGGCCATACCCAATCGGGTCCGCAACGGGCTGATCTCAGGTTGCGTTTGGCTGCGCACAGCGCCGCGGAAGTGTTATCGCGCGGCCAGCAGAAGTTGGTTGTGTGTGCCCTGCGCATCGCCCAGGGGCATTTGGTTAATCAGGCCAAGCGTGGTCAATGTATCTATCTGGTGGATGACTTGCCGTCAGAACTGGATGAGCAACACCGCCGCGCTTTGTGCCGGTTGTTAGAAGATTTGCACTGCCAGGTGTTCATCACCTGTGTAGACCATGAATTGTTGAGGGAAGGCTGGCGCACGGACACGCCGGTTGCCATGTTCCACGTGGAACATGGCTGTATCACCCAGACCCACGACCACCGGGAGTGAAGGCATGAGCGACAACCAAACGTACGACTCCAATAACATCAAGGTCCTGAAGGGCCTGGATGCCGTGCGCAAGCGACCTGGTATGTACATCGGCGATACCGACGATGGCAGCGGTCTGCACCACATGGTGTTCGAGGTGGTCGACAACTCGATTGACGAAGCCTTGGCCGGCCATTGCAGCGAAATCACTATCACCATCCACCCGGATGAATCCATTAGCGTGCGCGACAACGGTCGTGGCATTCCGGTGGATATCCATAAAGAGGAAGGTGTTTCCGCCGCCGAGGTCATCATGACCGTGCTACACGCTGGCGGTAAGTTCGACGACAACAGCTACAAGGTGTCCGGCGGTCTGCATGGCGTAGGCGTTTCGGTGGTCAACGCACTGTCCAAGGAGCTGGTGCTGACCATCCGCCGTAACGGCAAGATCTGGGAACAGACGTACATCCATGGAGTGCCCCAGGCGCCTTTGGCTCCGGTGGGCGATACCGAGGGCACCGGGACGCAGATCCATTTCAAGCCCTCGGAGGAAACCTTCCACAATATTCACTTCAGCTGGGACATCCTCGCCAAGCGCCTGCGCGAGCTGTCATTCCTCAATTCCGGTGTCGGTATCGTCCTCAAGGACGAACGCAGCGGTAAGGAGGAGCTGTTCAAGTACGAAGGCGGTCTGCGCGCTTTCGTCGAATACCTCAACGTCAACAAGACCGCGGTCAACCAGGTGTTCCACTTCAACGTGCAGCGCGACGATGGCGTCGGCGTGGAAGTCGCCCTGCAGTGGAACGACAGCTTCAACGAAAACCTGCTGTGCTTCACCAACAACATCCCCCAGCGCGATGGGGGCACGCACCTGGCCGGTTTCCGCTCGGCGCTGACGCGCAACCTGAATGCCTATATCGAGCAGGAAGGCCTGGCCAAGAAGCACAAGATCGCCACCACCGGCGACGATGCCCGGGAAGGCTTGACCGCGATCATTTCGGTGAAGGTACCGGATCCCAAGTTCAGCTCGCAGACCAAGGACAAGCTGGTCTCCTCCGAGGTGAAAACTGCGGTCGAACAGGAGATGGGCAAGTACTTCTCCGATTTCCTGTTGGAGAACCCGGGCGAAGCCAAAGCCGTGGTCGGCAAGATGATCGATGCCGCCCGGGCCCGCGAAGCGGCACGCAAGGCGCGGGAAATGACCCGCCGCAAAGGTGCCCTGGATATCGCCGGCCTGCCCGGCAAGCTGGCGGACTGCCAGGAGAAAGACCCGGCACTGTCCGAACTCTACATCGTGGAGGGTGATTCCGCGGGGGGCTCGGCCAAACAGGGGCGTAACCGCAAGACCCAGGCGATCCTGCCGCTCAAGGGCAAGATCCTCAATGTCGAGAAGGCCCGCTTCGACAAGATGATTTCCTCGCAGGAGGTCGGCACCCTGATCACCGCGCTCGGCTGCGGTATCGGTCGCGAGGAATACAACATCGACAAACTGCGCTACCACAACATCATCATCATGACCGATGCCGACGTCGACGGTTCGCACATCCGCACCCTCCTGCTGACCTTCTTCTTCCGCCAGTTGCCGGAACTGGTCGAGCGCGGCTACATCTACATCGCCCAGCCGCCGTTGTACAAGGTCAAGAAGGGCAAACAGGAGCAGTACATCAAGGACGACGAGGCCATGGAGGAATACATGACCCAGTCGGCCCTGGAGGACGCCAGCCTGCACGTCAATGAAAGCGCCCCCGGCTTGGCCGGCGAAGCGCTGGAGCGTCTGGTCAACGATTATCGCCTGGTGATGAAGACCCTCAACCGCTTGTCGCGCCTGTACCCGATAGAGCTCACCGAACACTTCGTCTACCTGCCGCGGGTGACGCTCGAGCAATTGACCGATCAAGGTGCCATGCAGGGCTGGCTGGCCCAGCTCGACGGGCGTCTGAAAGGCATGGAGAAATCCGGTCTGGTGTACAAGACCAGCCTGCGCGAGGACCAGGAACGCCACTTGTGGCTGCCTGAGGTCGAGCTGATTTCCCATGGGGTCTCCAGCTATGTCACCTTCAACCGCGATTTCTTCTCCAGCAACGATTACAAGACGGTCACCAGTCTCGGCGACCAACTGAATAATCTGTTGGAGGATGGCGCCTATGTACAGCGTGGTGAACGCAAGAAGGCGGTGGCTACGTTCAAAGACGCGCTGAATTGGCTGATGACCGAAAGCACCAAGCGTCATAGCATTCAACGCTATAAGGGACTCGGAGAAATGAACCCGGATCAGCTATGGGAAACCACCATGGACCCTGAGGTCCGGCGCATGCTCAAGGTGACGATCGAGGATGCGATTGGCGCCGACCAGATCTTCAACACCCTGATGGGCGATGCCGTCGAACCGCGTCGCGACTTTATCGAGAGCAACGCCCTGGCGGTATCCAACCTGGATTTCTAACGAGATGTAGACCGGCATATAAGTCGTGTTCGAGCGGAATTAGAGTCATACCCGAACCCCGGCCCAGCGCCGGGGTTCGCTTTTGGACAATTAGGTTTAGCTGCCGAATGGCCACGTCTGCGCCAGCCTGCTGGTGTGCAGGGCAGAATGCGGAGAGCCTCGGCAAGGGGCTAGGCAATCGGGGGACATTCGCGGGTGACGGGCTGGGCTGGTTCGGCCGAAAAGTACGGCTGCCAGAAAGCACTGAGGGGAGCCGTGGCTCCCCTCAAATAATTGCTGCGTGCTTTGTTTTTGTTATTGAACGATCTGTTGTTGTTTTTAGCGATCTGCTCAAGGGCAAACGTATTTTTTTGGACGCCGGTGTTGCCATTGTCGCCAGGGACTCAACCAGTGCACGAGCTACCTTCAGGGTAGTTTTATTCTTCTAAGCCTGGTTGCCAGGGTTAACCCCCAGAAAAGCACACCCTTTCCAAAAAAATCTGTTTGCTACTTCTCTGCCCTATTGTTTTTGTTGTGCCAGAGAGGAAATGTTTTTCTTGTTCATTTTTTTATTGTTGTTCCATAGCTATAGCACAGCTCATGCCATTTTTATAAAAACGTTATAAATCAATGTCTTATTGAAAACTGATCGTCCGATCAGCGCAAGAAAGCCGTCCGGACTGTTCCCGTATCACTCAGTTCCGTTACTGGCGCTGAAGGCAGTAACACCGGACGGCTGCAGGCTGGATCCTCAGGCCCACCAGTAACGCACGAAGTGGAAGAACACCGGTGCGGCGAAGCACACCGAATCCAGGCGGTCGAGCATGCCGCCATGGCCTTCGATCATATGGCCCCAATCCTTGACCCCGCGATCACGCTTGATCGCCGACATCACCAGGCCGCCGGCGAAACCCAGCAGGTTGACCAGCAGGGCCAGCAGCGCGGCCTGCCAGAAGGCGAACGGGGTGATCCAGTACAGCAGCGCGCCGATCAGGCTGGCCAAGGCCACGCCGCCGAGAAAACCCTCCAGGGTTTTCGACGGGGACAGCTGCGGGGCTATCTTGCGCGTGCCGAACAGCTTGCCGCAGACGTACTGCAGCACATCGGAGATCTGCACCACCAGGATCAACCAGGCGATCAACAGCAGGTTGCGCCCTTCATAGCCGGGAATCTCCAGGGTCAGCAGCGCCGGCACCGAGGAGATGCAGTACACCGCGATCATCAGCCCCCACTGCACCTCGGCGGCGCGTTCGAGAAAGCGTGTGGTATCGCCGCCGAGGGAGGCGAGGATCGGCAGCAGGAGGAACAGGTACACCGGAATGAAGATGGCGAATAGTCCGTACCAGTCCAGGGCGATCAGCAGGTACTGCATCGGCAGGGCGAAATAGAAGGCGGCGACCAGTGCCGGGTAGTCGCTGCGGCGGGTTGGCGTGAGGGTCATGAACTCGCGCAGGGCGTAGAAGGACACGCAGTAGAACAGCAGGATCACGCCGATATTGCCGAACAGGAAGGCGCTGCCGATCACCAGCACCATCACCCACCAGGCGTTGATCCGGGCGTTGAGGTTGTCGATCACCGGGTTAGGCGCCGCTCCGGAGCGGCGCTTGAGCAGCCGGCCGACCAGCGTCGCGAGCAACAACAGGGCGCCGATACCGGCGAACAGCCACAGGCTATTGCGCTCCATCTCAGATTTCCTCGGGGGCCAGGGCCAATAGGGCGTTGCGGGCGCGTTCGAGGAAGGCGGCCTTGCCCTCCTCCTCCAGATAGGCAAGCGGAGCGCCAAAGCTCAGGGTGCACAGCAGCGGCAGGGGCAGAGCCCGGCCCTTTGGCATCACCCGGTTGAGGTTGGCGATCCACACCGGGATCAACTCCACCCCGGGGCGCGTCCGGGCCAGATGGTAGAGACCGCTCTTGAACGGAAGCAGGCCGGCTTCCAGGTTGCGTGTGCCTTCCGGGAACAGGATCAGCGAATCCCCCCGATCCAGAGCATCGAGCATCGGTTGCAGCGGGTTGCTGTCCGGGCTGGCACGCTGACGATCGACCAGCACGGCGTTGAACACCCGCTGGATCAGGTAACGCCGCACGCTGCCGGTCAGCCAATAGTCGGCGCCGGCCACCGGCCGGGTGCTGCGCCGCAGTTCGGCGGGGAGCGAGGCCCAGAGCAGGACGAAGTCGCCATGGCTGCTGTGGTTGGCGAAGTACAGGCGCTGTACCGGCTGTGCCGTACAGCCCAGCCATAGGGCGCGGGCGCCGGTCAGCAGACGGGCACCCGAGGTGATGGCGAAGGCGGCCAGGGAAGCGAGCATGAACGACTCCTTATCCGGCGATGGATAGCCAGGGCTGAGCGAGGATGAGCAGCAGGGCCAGCAGATATTGGCCGAGCAGCCAGGCCAGCTGCACCCGCAGCAGACGCAGGGCCCCACGGATGCGCTCGGACCAGGCGCGCGGGACCTTGTCGCAGGGCCGCAGGCCGAGTTGTGCGAGTGCGCTATCGAGTTGCGCGGCATGGATTTCGAGCCGTTCGGGGGATAGTGCGAGCTGTTGGAACAGCTCGGCGTCCAGGGCTACCCGCTGTGCCCAGTAGTGCTGTGCCAGGCCGAGCAGAACCAGCAGGGTGCAAGGGCCGGCGACGGCCAGGCTGGCGGCCGCGCCAAGCAGCGGGGCCAGGCCGATGGCCAGCGCCAACAGGCTCAGGGCGTGGGACAGCCGATCCAGCGCGCGACCGCGGCGCAGCAAGCTGGCGACCAGCTGCAGTTGGATTCCGGCGGTCATGCAGGTGGTCCCGCCGGGTCGCTGCCATTCAGTTGCAGCATGGCCTGCAGGGCCTGTTGCTGGGCTGCGCCGAGGACCACCTGCGGGCGGGCCTGGCGAATGCGCGCGAGCGCCGCAGGAACGTCCCGGCAATGCCCGTGGTGTAACAGCCACGCGGCCGTGGCGGTGGCGCTGCGGGAATAGCCCAAGGCGCAACAGACCAGCAGCGGGCCCCGATGACGGAGCTCCTCGATGGACTGGGCGGCTTGCAGGCAGGCATGCGCACTGGGCGGCGTCAGATCGAGTACCGGCACGGAGCGGTAAGCCTGGCCGGTGGTGCGCGTCGGCAGCTCGGCGCAGAGGTCGACCAGGGCGGCGAAGCGTGCAGCCTCGCCGCTTCCCGGCAGGCGCCCGAGCCAGACGCCCTCCCCAACCGGATCTGCGGGTGGATGGCGGTGCGTCCACAACCGCGAGTTGAGCCAGGCCATGACCAGATAGGGCGCGAGCAGCCAGCTGGCGGCCAGGCTCAGCCGCCCGTCGCTCTGCTTCTGGAAACCCTCGGCGCCGAACAGCGCGTAGTTGAGTGCGACCAACAGCAGCGACAGGGCTGGCCACGCCAGCCACAGCCAGGCACCGCCCAGGGTGATCGCCGGCACGAGGCATAGGCCGGCCGCCAAGGCATAACCCAGGGCCAGGCGCCAGCGCCGCGCATCCCTGGCCAGACGCATCTGCCGCAGCGGGCTACGGCCCTGTTGCGGCCATAGCCAGACGCACAGCCAACCGACCAGGACGCCGGTCGGGACATCGATAAAGTGGTGCTGCCAGGTGGTCAGTACCGACAGGCCGATCAGCAAGAACCAGCCATGCAGCAGTCCGCGCCACAGCCCCTTCGCGTAGCGGGCGAAGCACACCCAGAGCACCACCAGCAGGGTGATATGCAGCGAGGGCGCCTGGTTGAAGGGTTTGTCGAAGCCCATCAGCAGATCGAACAGCCAGCCGAACAGGCCTTCCAGTGCAGGGCGTTCGAAGCTGAAGCGCAGTGGCCAGAGCAGAAAGCCGACGATGCAGATCAGTTGCGCGCTGAGCAGGCGCAGGGCATGCCGATCCATCTCCCGGCGACTGGCAGGCAGGAGGAAGGACAGGCCATAGAGCAGATCGATCGACCAGTACGGCACTATGCTCCAGGGCCAAAGCGGGATTCGGCTTTCCCAGGCGAACACCAGGCTGCCGATATCCGCGCGCTGCGCCGTCAGCCAGTTGGCGAAGCCGTAGCTGGCGAAGAACAGCGGCGCCAGGAGCAGCAGCCAGAGAACCCCGCGTTTCCACAGCCCGGCTTCGCGTAGGGTGGCTTCGCGGTTCATCAGGCCACCCGCTGGGCCAAGGAGACGCTGAAGATGCCCCATTCGTCGATGCGCTGGGTCAGCTTGCGAAAGCCCGCGGCTGCCACCAGCTGGTCCATCTCCGCCTGGCTGCGGCGGCGCATGACCCAGGGCTGGCCGTCGCGGTGGCTGGTCAGGGCGCGGGCGATCAGCTGCAGCTGCGGGTGCCAGGGCTGGCCGGTGTAGATCAGGTAGCCGCCCTCTTCGACCGCGGCGGCCAGCCCGGCCAGCGAGTCGCCGACCTGCTGGTTGCTGCCGAACAGCTCGTACAGCCCGGACACCACCGCCAGGCTCGGCCTGGGCTGCAGCGCGGCCAGGTCGGCGCGGTCGAAGGCATCGCCCTCGACGAAGCGGGCGATGGCGCCCAGGCCCTTCTGCGCGATCAGCGCGCTACCGTCGCGCACGTTGATCGCGCTGTAATCGCGCAGCAGGATCGACTCCGGCTGCTGCTCCAACCCTTCGAGCGCTTCGAGGATGTAGCGGCCATGGCCGGCGGCGATGTCGAGGAGGTGCAGCGCGCGGCCCTGCTCGCGCAACGCGGCCATGGCCAGGCGCAGCAGTTCCTCGATATGCCGCTTGCGCTGGCGGATGCCGCGCCAGCCGATGGAGTCGAGGTAGTTGCGGTCGATCAGCCGGCCGAGGGCGGTCTTGCCGCTGGGCTGGTTGCGGTACACGTAGTCCAGGGTGCTGCCGGAGTCGAAGCCGCTGGCGAAGCCCAGCTTGACCCCGTCGGACAGCCTGCTGCCGAGCCGCAGGCCGGCGCGGGCGAGGCGCCAGTAGAGCTCGCCGAGCGAGTTGCGCGGCAGCGGCGCGGCCAGCGCCTCGGCTTCCGCGCAGGTGGCGCCCAGGCGGTCGGCGTCCAACAAGGAAGGTCGTTGCGCCGGCTCTTCGAAGCAATGCAGGAGAAAGCGCCGCACCCGGGTCAGGGCGTGGCCGCGGTCGCGCTCGCCGAGGGTATCGTGGAAGAACCCGGGGAGGACGTGCCGCTCCTTGCGCAGGCTGCCGAGGCGCTGGAAGAACTGCTCCTGCGGCTGGCGCCGGACCACCCAGTCGGCGCCGGAAATCAGCAGCTGGGTGGGAATCTGGATCGCCTGGGCGTCGGCCACCACCCGCGCGGCGGCCTCGTCCAGGCCGAGCAGCATGTTCACCGAAATCGCCCGGGTAATCAGCGGGTCGTTGTCGAAGGCGGCGATGCGCGCCGGATCGTGGCTGAGCAACCCGGCCTTGACGTAACTGTTGACGAAGAAGTTGCCGCGCCAGGCGCGCAGCAGCTTGAGGCCCGCACGGGCGAAAGGCACATAGAGCTTGACCCGGAACGCCGGCGAGACCAGCACCAGGGCGCGGATCTTCGGCGCGTAGTCATGGGCCCAGCTGGCGACCAGCACCGCGCCGACGCTCTGCGCCAGCACCGCGATGTCCTCGACGGCGATGCCGTGGCGCGCGGCGATATGCTCGACGAAGGTCTGCACATCGCGCACGCTGCTGGCGAAGCTCGGGCTGTCGCCGCGCGCGCCCGGCGATAGGCCGTGGCCGCGGGCGTCCCAGGCGAAGAAATCGAACCCTGGCAGATCCAGCTCGTCGACCAGATGGGCCATGCGTCCACCGTGCTCGTGGCCGCGGTGGAACAGCACGACGGCGCGGCGCGGCGCCGCGGCTGCCTGCGGGTTGGCCGGCCAGTGACGGTAGAACAGTTCGACGCCGTCGTGGGTGGGGAACGCCTGGTTCTGTGCTTCGCGCATCGGGATATCCTTATTCCGCTTGAGAGGGCCGCGCCGCTTCGGCCAGGCCGTGGCGCACGCGGTTGTACAGGGTGCAGAGCGACAAGCCGAGGATCACCAGCAGCAGGCCGTTGATCCAGGCAGCCGCGAGCAGGTCAGCGGCCACGCCGGCGCCGAGCAGGCCGAAGCAGAAGGCGCGGTCGCTCTTGCCCATGGGCCCGTCGTAGCGGCGCGAGGCGCCGACCAGGGGGCCGAGCACGCCGGCGTACTCGCTGATCAGCGCCAGCAGCACCAGCAGCACCACCGCCAGCGGCGAGACCCCGGGCAGCAGGGCGAACGGCAGGTACAGGGCGCTGTCGGCGATCAGGTCGCAGAGTTCGTTGAGGTAGGCGCCGAGTTTCGACTGCTGGCCGAACTCGCGGGCGAGCATGCCGTCCACCGCATTCAGCGCCATGCGCAGCAGCATCCACAGCGGGACCAGGGCGAACAGCCAGCGCTGCTCGCGGTGCAGCGCCAGCAGGATGCCGAGCAGCACGGACACGAGGGCGGCGACCAGGGTCACCTGGTTGGCGGTGACGCCGTGCCGGTACAGGCGCTGCACGCCCGGGCGCAGCAGATTCTGGAAGCGCGGTTTGAGCTGGTAGATCGATAGCATGAGGCTGAAATCCCTTTCATTGCGGCAGCCCCTAGCTTAGCCGCTTAGTGCCCCCGCCTCCTGGCGAGAGTGTGCGCGAGTCGCGCAATCGCGTATCCGCTTGTCCGCGCCGGGCCGCCCGCGATGAGCCGGTGGCGGCTCAGGCCGCTTCGCTGGTTTCGCTGGGCACTGCATCCGCGGCGAGGGCGCCGATGTCGTGCTGCGCCTGGGCGACCCAGGCGAAGGCGCGCTCGTTCAGCTCGGCGATGGCGCGCGGGCCGCTGCCTTCGGCGTGCATGGGCGGGCCGATCACCACCTGGATGGTGCCGGGCGTCCTGCGCCAGCCCTGCTTGGGCCAGAACTCCCCGGCGTTATGCGCGATGGGCAGCACCGGCAGGCCGGCATTCACCGCCAGGGCGGCGCCGCCGCGGGAAAACTTGCCGATCTGCCCGCTGGGAATCCGCGTGCCTTCCGGGAAGATCAGCACCCAGGCGCCCTGCCCCAGGCGTTCGTGGCCCTGCTTGGCCAGTTGCTTGAGGGCGGCTTTCGGGTTGCTGCGGTCGATCGCGATGGGCTTGAGCATGGCCATCGCCCAGCCGAAGAACGGCACGTACAGCAGTTCGCGCTTGAGCACCTGGCTGAGTGGCTCGAACAAGGCGGAGAGGAAGAAGGTTTCCCAGGTGCTCTGGTGCTTGGCGAGGATCACGCAGGGTTGCGCCGGGATATTTTCCAGGCCTTTGACTTCATAACCGATGCCCAGCACCACTGTGCTCAGCCACACGGCGCAGCGGCACCAGGCCTGGTTGACGAAGCGGTAGCGCGCGCGGAATGGCAGGAAGGGTGCGATGAAGACGCTGAGGGTGCACCAGAGGAGCGCGCTGGAGGACAGCAACAGGTAGAAGAGGATGGTTCTGAGGGTCTGCACTGTCGACATGGGCGCGTTTACCGTTGCAGGGTTAGCCTGCTCAATCAATGGACAAGCCGGGCAGCGACGGCCGCCAGATCATCGAATACCAGGGTTCCCGCTGGCAAGGGTTTGGCCAGGGTCCGTTGACCCTTGCCGGTCTTCACCAGCACGGGCTGACAATCGACGGCGCGTGCGGCATCCAGGTCACCGCTGCTGTCGCCGACGAACCAGACGCCGGCAAGTTCTACGCCGTAATGCGCGGCGATGCGTTTGAGCAGGCCGGCCTTGGGTTTGCGGCAGTCGCAGCCGTCGTCCGGGCCATGCGGGCAATGCGCGATCAGACCGACTTCGCCGCCCTGCTCCGCCACCAACTGGCGCAGGCGGGCGTGCATCGCGTCGAGCATGGCCTGATCGTAATAGCCGCGGGCCAGGCCCGATTGGTTGGTCGCCACGGCGACCGTCCAGCCGGCCTTGGACAGGCGGGCGATGGCCTCGATGGCACCGGGAATGGGGATCCACTCCTCCAGCGTCTTGATATAGGCGTCGGAGTCGTAGTTGATCACTCCGTCGCGGTCGAGAATCAGTAGTTTCATAAAGGCAGCTTCAGGTTATCGGTCTCGCGCGGCAAGCTGGCAGGCATCATGGCTGCCGGCTTGCCGCTGCCGGGCATCAGCCCAGCACCGAGATATCGGCGACACCGAGGAACAGGCCGCGCAGCTTGGCCAACAGCGCATAGCGGTTGGCGCGCACGGCGGCATCTTCGGCGTTGACCAGCACCGCCTCGAAGAAGCTGTCCACCGGCTCGCGCAGGCTGGCCAGGTGCTCCAGCGCTTCGCGGTAGCAGCGCGCGGCGGCCATCGGCAGAACGGCCTGTTCGGCTGCGGCGACGGCCTTGGCCAGTGCCTGTTCGGCCGGCTCTTGCAGCAGGGCGTTGTCGACGCTGCTCGGCAGCGCGCCGTCGAACTTGCCGAGCAGGTTGGACACGCGCTTGTTCGCCGCAGCCAGCGCCTGGGCTTCGCTGCGCGCGCGGAAGGCCTGCACCGCCTGCACGCGCTGGTCGAAGTCCAGCGGCGCGGTCGGGCTGAGGGCGCGCACCGCCTGATAGACGGCGACCTCGACGCCTTCGTCCTCGTAGCGCGCGCGCAGGCGGTCGAAGATGAAGTCCTGCACCTGGATTGCCAGGCCGGCTGCGCTGACCTTGTCGGCGAACTGCAGGATGGCGAAGTCGATGGCCTCGACCAGGTCCAGGTCGAGCTGCTTCTCGATCAGGATGCGCAGCACGCCGAGGGCCGCGCGGCGCAGCGCATAGGGGTCCTTGCTGCCGGTCGGCAGCATGCCGATGCCGAAGATGCCGACCAGGGTGTCGAGCTTGTCGGCCAGGGCCACCGCCGCACCGGTCAGGGTGCTCGGCAGTTCGGCGCCGGCGCCGCGCGGCATGTACTGCTCGTTCAGCGCCAGGGCGACGTCTTCCGCCTCGCCGTCGTGCCGGGCGTAGTAGTAGCCGGCGATGCCCTGCATCTCCGGGAACTCGCCGACCATCTCGCTGGCCAGGTCGCACTTGCACAGCAGGCCGGCACGCGCGGCGCGCTCGGCGTCGCCGCCGACCCGCTCGGCGATGAAGGCGGCGAGTTTCGACACCCGCTGGGCCTTGTCGAACACCGTGCCGAGCTGGGCCTGGAACACCACGCCCGCCAGGCGCTGGTTGAAGGTCTCGAGCTTGTGCTTCTTGTCCTGCTTGAAGAAGAACTCGGCGTCGGTCAGGCGTGGGCGCACCACCTTCTCGTTGCCGGCGACGATCTGCGCCGGGTCCTTGCTCTCGACGTTGGCCACGGTGATGAAGCGCGGCAGCAGCTTGCCGCCGGCATCCAGCAGGCAGAAGTACTTCTGGTTGTCCTGCATGGTGGTGATCAGGGCCTCCTGCGGCACCTTGAGGAAACGCTCCTCGAACGAGCAGACCAGCGGCACCGGCCATTCGACCAGGGCGCTGACTTCATCCAGCAGCGCCGGCGGCACGATCGCCGTGCCCTGCTGC
Source organism: Pseudomonas benzenivorans (assembly GCF_900100495.1). Classification (GTDB taxonomy): domain Bacteria; phylum Pseudomonadota; class Gammaproteobacteria; order Pseudomonadales; family Pseudomonadaceae; genus Aquipseudomonas; species Aquipseudomonas benzenivorans. The sequence continues at coordinate 137,406 of NZ_FNCT01000008.1, read as the reverse complement.
TCGGCGGCCAGCTCGGCGACGCGGGCGCCGATCAGCGCGCGGCGCTCGGCGAAGTCGGCGATCACGTAGGCGCCGCGCAGGTCCTCGGCGTAGGTGGCCGGGCTGCTGATGCGCACCTGGTGGTTGGCATGGAAACGGTGGCCGCGGGACAGCCGGCCGGCACGCTGGGCGAGGATTTCGCAGTCGATCACCTCATCGCCGAACAGCATCACCAGCCACTGGCTCGGGCGGACGAACTCAGTCTTGCGCGCGCCCCAGCGCATGCGCTTGGGGATCGGCAGTTCGTTCAGCGAGGTCTCGACGATGGCCGGCAGCAGGCCGGCGGCGGCCTGGCCGGGGATGTTCTGGCTGAAGCGCAGCTTCGGCCCGCTGCGGTCGATCTCGGCCAGCTCGACCCCGCACTTCCTGGCGAAACCCAGGGCGGCTTGAGTCGGGTTACCGTCCTTGTCGAAGGCCGCCTGCAGCGGCGGACCATCCAGGTTGACGGCGCGGTCCGGCTGTTGCGCTTCGAGCTGTTCGACGACCACCGCCAGGCGCCGCGGGGCGGCGTAGCAGCGCAGTGCGCCGTGCTCCAGGCCGGCCGCCTTGAGGCCTTTGACGATGCCGGCGAGGAAGGCTTCGCCGAGGCTGTTCAGGGCTTTCGGCGGCAGCTCTTCGGTGCCCAGTTCGACCAGGAAATCGTGCGCACTCATTCTGCTGCCTCCTTTTTGTTGCCCACTGCTTCATCTTGAAGAGGGTTGCTCTCCTGCAGCTTGGCCAGTACTTCGTCGCGCAGTTCGGGGGTGGCGAGCGGGAAGCCGAGCTTGCGCCGGGCCTGCAGGTAGCTCTGCGCCACGGCGCGGGCCAGCGCCCGCACGCGCAGGATGTACTGCTGGCGCGCGGTCACCGAGATGGCCCGGCGCGCATCCAGCAGGTTGAAGGTGTGCGAGGCCTTGAGCACCATCTCGTAGGTCGGCAGCGGCAGCTCCAGCTCGATCAGGCGGTTGGCTTCGCTCTCGTAGAAATCGAACAGCTCGAACAGCCGGTCGACGTTGGCGTGCTCGAAGTTGTAGGTCGACTGCTCCACCTCGTTCTGGTGGAACACGTCGCCGTAGGTCACCTTGCCGAACGGGCCGTCGGTCCACACCAGGTCGTAGACCGAGTCGACGCCCTGGATGTACATGGCCAGGCGCTCCAGGCCGTAGGTGATCTCGCCGGTCACCGGGTAGCACTCGATGCCGCCGACCTGCTGGAAGTAGGTGAACTGGGTGACTTCCATGCCGTTCAGCCAGATCTCCCAGCCCAGGCCCCAGGCGCCGAGGGTCGGCGATTCCCAGTTGTCCTCGACGAAGCGGATGTCGTGCACCAGCGGGTCGATGCCGATGGCCTGCAGCGAGCCGAGGTACAGCTCCTGGAAGTTTTCCGGGTTGGGTTTGAGCACCACCTGGAACTGGTAGTAATGCTGCAGGCGGTTGGGGTTCTCGCCGTAGCGGCCGTCTGTGGGGCGACGGGAGGGCTGCACATAGGCGGCGTTCCAGGTCTCCGGGCCGACGGCGCGCAGGAAGGTGGCGGTGTGGAAGGTGCCGGCACCCACTTCCATATCGTAGGGCTGCAGCACCACGCAGCCCTGCTCGGCCCAGTACTGTTGCAGGGCGAGGATCAGGTCTTGGAAGGTGCGCACGGCAGGCGTAGTCTGGCTCACGGAAAATTCACCTGTTGAGGCTGCGACAGAAAGGGCGGGAGTATACCCCAATCCGCGCGGCCTCCACCGCCCTGGAAGGCCCTATGCCGCGCTGCTTCTGGTGTACCGACGACCCGCTGTACCAGGCTTATCACGATGAGGAATGGGGGGTGCCGCTGCGCGAGCCGCAGGCACTGTTCGAACTGCTGCTGCTGGAAGGTTTCCAGGCCGGACTGTCGTGGATTACCGTGCTGAAGAAACGCGCGCGCTACCGCCAGGTGCTGTTGGGCTTCGACCCCACGCGCCTGGCGCAGATGAGCGACCAGTACCTCGAAACCTTGATGCAGGATCCCGGGATCATCCGCAACCGCCTCAAGCTCAAGGCGGCGCGGCAGAACGCCCGCGCCTGGCTGGCGTTGGAGGACCCGGTGGCGCTGCTCTGGTCGTTCGTCGGCGGGCAACCGAAGATCAACCATTTCAGCGAGCGCAGCCTGATGCCGGCAGTGACCGCCGAGGCCGAGGCCATGAGCCGCGCGCTGAAGAAGGCCGGCTTCACCTTCGTCGGCCCGACCATCTGCTATGCCTTCATGCAGGCCAGCGGCATGGTCATGGACCACACCACCGATTGCGACCGTTATCCCGCGCTGGCCGGTGCGTAGGTTGGGCCGGGGCGCGTAGCCTGAGGCGCGCAGCGACAAAGTCCAACAGCATCCTGGGCAGGCAATCGCTGGCGGCATGGCCGCGTTGGGCTTCGCGGAGCTCAGCCCAACCTACACCCCCCCACGCTCGCCTAGGCGGTTACAATGCCGGCCTTTACCCAACTGCCTGGAGTCTTACGTGGAAGCATTCAAGGGCCGCCTGGTGGTCGGCTTTCTCCGTCTGTTCGCCCTGCTGCCCTGGCGCGCCGTGCAGGCGGTGGGCAATGTCATCGGCTGGCTGATGTGGAAACTGCCCAATGGCTCGCGCGAGGTGGTGCGGATCAACCTGGCCAAGTGCTTCCCCGAACTGGGCGCGGCCGAGCGCGAGCGCCTGGTCGGCCAGAGCCTCAGGGACATCGGCAAGACCCTCACCGAGAGCGCCTGCGCCTGGATCTGGCCGGCGCGCAAGTCGCTGGCGCTGGTGCGCGAGGTGGAAGGCCTGGAGGTGCTGCAGCAGGCCCTGGCCTCGGGCAAGGGGGTGGTCGGCATCACCAGCCACCTGGGCAACTGGGAGGTGCTCAACCACTTCTACTGCGCGCAGTGCAAGCCGATCATCTTCTACCGTCCGCCCAAGCTCAAGGCGGTGGACGAGCTGCTGCAGAAGCAGCGGGTGCAGATGGGCAACCGGGTGGCGCCCTCGACCAAGGAAGGCATCCTCAGCGTCATCAAGGAAGTGCGCAAAGGCGGCGCCGTGGGCATTCCCGCCGATCCGGAACCGAGCCTGTCGGCCGGGGTGTTCGTGCCCTTCCTCGGCACCACGGCGCTGACCAGCAAGTTCGTCCCCGGCATGCTCGCCGGCGGCAAGGCCCTGGGGGTGTTCCTGCATGCCGTGCGCCTGGCCGACGGCAGTGGCTACAAGGTCATCCTCGAAGCCGCGCCGCCGGGCATGTACAGCGAGAATGTCGAGGAAGGCGTGGCGGCCATGAGCGCGGTGGTCGAGCGCTACGTGCGCAGCTACCCGAGCCAATACATGTGGAGCATGAAGCGCTTCAAGAAGCGCCCGGACGGCGAGAAGAAGTGGTACTGATGGCGGGTTTCCCGCGAACCTGCCGGCAAAGGCGCTCGTTCGGGCGCCTGGTCATCATTCCTGCCGGGCGCCAGCAACGGTAGATTTGCAGCTGAGGATCACCACGGATGTCCAACCAGCGCCGCCACCCCCGTACACCGCTGAAATGCCGGATCAAGATCTGCCACCCGAGCTTCGGCGAATTGCTGGCCCACACCCGCGACCTGTCCGACGGCGGCGTGTACGTCAGGCACCCGGACCTCGCCGGGCTGGCGCCAGGCACGCGGGTCAGCGGCCAGGTGCAGGACCTGCCGATCGAGGCGCCGGTGCTGCAGATGGAGGTGATGCGCGCGGACGGCGAAGGCGCCGGCCTGCGTTTCGTCGAGGAGTGACGGTCCTCAGCCTGGGGGAGCCTGGCGCTGCAGGCGCTTGAGAAACACCGTCATCTCCTTTTCCGCCTGCTTGTCGCCATGCGCCTGTGCCGCGGCGATGCCTTGCTGCCAGGCCTGCTCGGCGGCCGGCCGGTCGCCCTGCTCCAGCAGCGCCTTGCCGAGCAGTTTCCAGGCGGCCGAGTACTGCGGATCGAACGCCAGGCAACGCTGGAAATGCTCCGCCGCGCGGGCGTATTCGCCGGCATCCAGGTAGCCCTTGCCCAGGCCGAAGCGCAACAGGGCGTTGTCCACGCCCTTGGCCAGCATTTTTTCCAGACCTTCGAGCATAAAACCTCCGAGCTGGAGCGGGGGGAACGCCTGGTTCCATGCCCGCGAAGCGCTTGTGTTGCCCGGCTCGCGGGCAGGGCCCGCCCCTACGCTCAGAAGAACGTCAGGCCGACCTGGAACAGGCGTTCGGCGTCGCGGATGTACTTCTTGTCGACCAGGAACAGGATCACATGGTCGCCGGACTCGATCACCGTGTCGTCGTGGGCGATCAGCACTTCCTCGTCGCGGATGATCGCGCCGATGGTGGTGCCCGGCGGCAGCGGGATCTCCTCGATGGCGCGGCCGACCACCTTGCTCGACTTGGCGTCGCCGTGGGCGATGGCCTCGATCGCCTCGGCGGCGCCGCGGCGCAGCGAGTGCACGCTGACGATGTCGCCGCGGCGCACGTGGGTCAGCAGGGTGCCGATGGTGGCCAGCTGCGGGCTGATGGCGATGTCGATATCGCCGCCCTGGACCAGGTCGACGTAGGCCGGGTTGTTGATGATGGTCATCACCTTGCGCGCGCCGAGGCGCTTGGCCAGCAAGGACGACATGATGTTGGCCTCGTCGTCGTTGGTCAGGGCCAGGAAGATGTCGGCGTCGTTGATGTTCTCCTCGACCAGCAGGTCCTTGTCCGAGGCGCTGCCCTGCAGCACCACGGTACTGTCGAGGTTCTCCGAGAGGTAGCGGCAGCGCGCCGGGTTCATCTCGATGATCTTCACCTGGTAGCGGCTCTCGATGGCTTCGGCCAGGCGCTCGCCGATATGCCCGCCGCCGGCGATCACCACCTTCTTGTAGCTGACCTCGAGGCGGCGCATCTCGCTCATCACCGCGCGGATATGGCCCTTGGCGGCGATGAAGAACACCTCGTCGTCGGCCTCGATCACCGTATCACCCTGGGGAATGATCGGCCGGTTACGACGGAAGATCGCCGCCACCCGGGTGTCGACGTTGGGCATGTGCTGGCGCAGCTGGCGCAACTGCTGGCCGACCAGCGGGCCGCCGTAATAGGCCTTGACCGCCACCAGTTGCGCCTTGCCTTCGGCGAAGTCGATCACCTGCAGGGCGCCGGGGTATTCGATCAGGCGCTTGATGTAGTTGGTCACCACCTGTTCCGGGCTGATCAGCACGTCGATCGGAATCGCCTCGTTGGCGAACAGGCCGGCGCGCGTCAGGTAGGCCGGCTCGCGCACCCGGGCGATCTTGGTCGGAGTGTGGAACAGGGTGTAGGCCACCTGGCAGGCGACCATGTTGACCTCGTCGCTGTTGGTCACCGCGATCAGCATGTCGGCGTCGTCGGCGCCGGCCTGGCGCAGCGCCGTGGGAAAGGAGCCACGGCCCTGCACGGTGCGGATATCCAGGCGGTCGCCGAGGTCGCGCAGGCGGTCGCCGTCGGTATCCACCACGGTGATGTCGTTGGCCTCGCTGGCCAGGTGCTCGGCCAGTGTGCCGCCGACCTGGCCGGCACCGAGAATGATGATTTTCATCCGGTCTGTTCCTCAGCCGCGAGCGGCGGCGATCTTGATCAGCTTGGCGTAGTAGAAACCGTCGTGGCCGCCCTGCTGGGCGAGCAATTGGCGGCCGTGCGGTTGTGGCAGGCCGAAAGGCCCGGGAATATCCAGTTCACGCGCACCCGGGGTGCGGGCGAGGAAGGCGGCGATGACCTCGGTGTTTTCCGTCGGCAGGGTCGAGCAGGTGGCGTAGAGCAGGATGCCGCCGACCGCCAGGGTCGGCCACAGGGCATCCAGCAGCTCGCCCTGCAGCTGCGCCAGGGCGGGGATGTCGGCGGCCGCGCGGGTCAATTTGATGTCCGGGTGGCGGCGAATCACCCCGGTGGCGGAACAGGGCGCGTCGAGCAGGATGCGCTGGAACGCCCGGCCGTCCCACCACTGCGCGACCGCGCGGGCATCGGCGGCGATCAGCTGGGCATCCAGTCCCAGCCGGGCGAGGTTCTCGCGCACCCGCAGCAGGCGCTTTTCTTCCAGGTCCACGGCCACCACACCGGCCAGTTGCGGCTCGGCTTCGAGCAGATGGCAGGTCTTGCCGCCGGGGGCGCAGCAGGCATCCAGCACCCGCTGGCCGGGCGCCAGTTCGAGCAGCTCGGCGGCCAGTTGCGCGGCCTCGTCCTGCACGCTGACCCGGCCTTCGGCGAAGCCCGGCAGGCCGGTGACCTCGCAGGCCTGCTCCAGGCGAATGCCGTCGCGGCTGTAGCGGCAGGGTTCGGCGGCAATGCCGGCGGCTTGCAGTTCGGCCAGGTAGGCGTCGCGGCTGCCGTGGCGGCGGTTGACCCGCAGGATCAGCGGCGGGTGGGCGTTGTTCGCCGCGCAGATGGCTTCCCAGTGCTCGGGCCAATGCGCCTTCAGGGCCTTCTGTAGCCAGCGTGGATGGGCGGTGCGCACCACCGGGTCGTGTTCCAGCTCGGCCAGCAGCTGCGCGCCCTCGCGCTGGGCGCGGCGCAGCACGGCATTGAGCAGGGCCTTGGCCCAGGGCTTTTTCAGCTTGTCGGCGCAACCGACGGTTTCGCCGAGGGCGGCGTGCGGCGGGATCCGCGTGTAGAGCAGCTGATAGAGGCCGACCAGCAGCAGCGCCTCGACATCCTTGTCGGCGGCCTTGAACGGCTTCTGCAGCAGCTTGTCCGCCAGCGCCGCCAGGCGCGGCTGCCAGCGCGCGGTGCCGAAGGCCAGCTCCTGGGTCAGGCCGCGGTCGCGCGGCTCGACCTTGTCCAGTTGCGCCGGCAGGCTGCTGCCCAGCGAGGCCTTGCCGCCGAGCACCGCGCTCAGTGCGCGGGCGGCGGCCAGCCGCGGGTTGAGGCTCATGCGCCTGCCCTCATCACAACAGCACCAGGCCCGGGGCGAACTGTTCGCGCCGGCTGTTGTACAGGTCGGCGAAGGCCAGTGGCTTGCCGCCCGGCAGTTGCAGGCGGGTCAGGCGCAGCGCGCCACTGCCGCAGGCGACGCTCAGGCCGTCCTTGCTGGCGGCGAGGATCTGTCCCGGCCGGCCCTGGCCGTCGGCCAGTTGCGCGGCGAGGACCTTCAGCGGCGCACCGTCGAGCGTGCTGTGACAGATCGGCCAGGGATTGAAGGCGCGGATCAGCCGTTCCAGCTCGCTGGCCGGACGCGTCCAGTCGAGGCGCGCCTCGTCCTTGTTCAGTTTGTGCGCGTAGGTCGCCAGGCTATCGTCCTGCACCTCGCCGGCCAGGGCGCCGGCCGCCAGACCGGCGATGGCCTGGAGCACCGCCTGCGGGCCGAGGCTGGCGAGGCGGTCGTGCAGGCTGCCGCCGGTGTCGTCGGCGCCGATCGGGGTGCCGACTTTCAGCAGCATCGGCCCGGTGTCCAGGCCCGCCTCCATGCGCATCACGGTCACCCCCGATTCGCGGTCGCCGGCGGCGATGGCGCGCTGGATCGGCGCCGCGCCGCGCCAGCGCGGCAGCAGCGAGGCGTGGCTGTTGATGCAGCCGAGGCGCGGGGTGTCGAGTACCGCCTGCGGCAGGATCAGGCCGTAGGCGACCACCACCATCAGGTCGGGCGCGAGGGCCGTCAGTTCGGCCTGGGCGGCCGGATCGCGCAGGCTCTGCGGCTGCAGGACCGGGATGTCATGTTGTAGCGCGAGCTGCTTGACCGGGCTGGGGGCGAGCTTCTGCCCGCGACCGGCGGGGCGGTCCGGCTGGGTGTAGACGGCGACGATCTGGTGCGGGCTGTCGAGCAGGGCCTTGAGGTGTTCGGCGGCGAATTCCGGGGTGCCGGCGAAGACGATGCGCAGTGCTTCAGTCATGGGGTCTCGCTAACGGGAATGCCGCGAGAGGCACCCCCAAATCATCAAAGCCTTCGCGGCATTCCCGCCTCCCTCATCCGGCGCTTCGCGCCACCTTCTCCCGGAGGGAGAAGGACATCAGGAAGTCGTCGCTGCGCGACTTTCACATTAAAGAAAAAGGCTTGCTATCCGGACAACCTGAAAGCAAGCCTTTGTAGAGGTCGTGGCTCAAGCCCGCTGGCGATGCTGCTTTTCCAGCTTCTTCTTGATGCGCTCGCGTTTCAGGTTAGACAGGTAATCGACGAACAGCTTGCCGTTGAGGTGGTCGCATTCGTGCTGGATGCACACCGCCAGCAGGCCTTCGGCGACCAGCTCGTACGGCTGGCCGTCACGATCCAGGGCCTTGATCCTGACCTTCTGCGGACGGTCGACGTTCTCGTAGAAGCCGGGTACCGACAGGCAGCCTTCCTGGTACTGGTCCACCTGGTCGGTCAGCGTCTCGAACTCGGGGTTGATGAACACCCGCGGCTCGGACTTGTCTTCCGACAGATCCATCACCACCACGCGCTTGTGCACGTTGACCTGGGTCGCGGCGAGGCCGATGCCGGGGGCGTCGTACATGGTTTCGAACATGTCGTCGATCAGTTGACGCACGGCGTCGTCGACCACGTCCACCGGTTTGGCGATGGTGCGCAGGCGCGGATCGGGAAATTCGAGGATGTTTAAGATCGCCATATGCGTTTGTGATGCACTTGTGGAATAAAGTCAAAATCCGCTGCTAAGATGATGAGCAGCATTGAAAAACGGCTTCACGCCGCGGTTTTACTGGCTTGTAGCAGCGGCGCTAGGGCGCTCCACGTGAAGACACATAATAAAGGGATTCACCGCATGAGGAAATCACTACTCGCCCTGCTCCTGCTCGCCGCCGGCGGCTTGACCCAGGCCGGTATGGCCCAAGCCGAAGTGCAACTCAAGGACGGTCACCCGGACCGTTATACCGTGGTCAAGGGCGACACCCTCTGGGATATTTCCGGCAAGTTTCTCAGCCAGCCGTGGAAGTGGCCGGAAATCTGGCATGCCAATCCTCAAGTGGAAAACCCGCACCTGATCTACCCGGGCGACCAGCTCAGCCTGGTCTACATCGACGGCCAGCCACGCCTGGTGCTCAACCGCGGCGAGTCGCGCGGCACCATCAAGCTGTCGCCGCAGGTGCGCAGCACGCCGATGGCCGAAGCCATTCCGACCATCCCGCTGGAGGCGATCAACAGCTTCCTGCTTAGCAACCGCATCGTCGATACGCCCGAACAGTTCATGAACGCGCCCTATATCGTCGCCGGCAACGCCGAGCGCGTGGTCAGCGGCGCCGGTGACCGGGTCTATGCCCGCGGCAGCTTCGACGAGTCGGCGCCGGTCTACGGCATCTTCCGCCAGGGCCGGACCTACCTCGATCCGGAGACCGAGGAGTTTCTCGGAATCAACGCCGACGACATCGGCAGCGGCGCGATCGTCGCCGAGGAAGGCGATGTCGGCACCATGGAGCTGTCGCGCTCGACCCAGGAAGTGCGCCTCGGCGATCGGCTGTTCCCCACCGAGGAACGGGCGATCAACTCGACCTTCATGCCCAGCGAGCCGGCCAATCAGATCGATGGCCTGATCCTCGATGTGCCGCGCGGGGTGACCCAGATCGGCCAGTTCGACGTGGTCACCCTGAACAAGGGCGCCCGTGACGGCCTGGCCGAGGGCAACGTGCTGGCGGTGTACAAGACCGGCGAAACCGTGCGCGACCGGGTGACCGGCGAATCGGTGAAGATCCCCGACGAACGCGCCGGCCTGCTGATGGTGTTCCGCACCTACGACAAGCTCAGCTATGGCCTGGTGCTGGGTGCCACGCGCTCGCTGGAGCTGCTGGACAAGGTGCGCAACCCGTAACACCGAGAAGCCCCGCGAGTGCGGGGCTTCTGCGTTATCGCCGTCCTCCTGCCGCCTGCGTGGCGCGACCGATCAAGGATGATCAGCATGTCGCAATCCTTCAGCTATGCCATCTCTCCCGCCGAATGCGAAGCCCGCCTGCGCCTGCACAGCCTGCCGGAGCTGGGGCCGCGGCGTTTTCGCAAGCTGCTCACGGCCTTCGACAGCGCCTCGGCGGCCCTCAGCGCACCGGCCAGTGCCTGGCGCGCCCTCGGCTTGCCGGCCGCCTGCGCCGAACCGCGCCGCAGCGCCGAGGTGCGTGAACGGGCCAGCGCCGCCCTGGCCTGGCTGGAGGCGGACGCGCATCACCTGCTGATGTGGGATGACCCCGCCTATCCCGGCCTACTCGCGGAGCTGAACGACGCGCCGCCGTTGCTGTTCGTCGCCGGCGACCCCGGGCTGCTCGAGCGCCCGCAACTGGCCGTGGTCGGTAGCCGGCGCGCCTCGCGGCCCGGGCTGGACACCGCGCAGCGTTTCGCCCGCAGCCTGGCCGCCGGCGGTTTCGTCATCACCAGCGGGCTGGCCCTCGGCATCGATGGCGCGGCTCATCGGGGCGCGCTGGAGGTGGCAGGGAAAACCGTGGCGGTGCTCGGTACCGGCCTGCAGTGCCTGTATCCGGCGCGGCACACGCAGCTGGCCGCCGACATCGTCGAACAGGGCGGCGCGCTGGTCTCCGAGCTGCCACTGGAGTGCCCTCCGCATGCGAGCAACTTCCCGCGGCGCAACCGCATCATCAGCGGCCTGTCGCTCGGCGTGCTGGTGGTCGAGGCCAGCCCCTCCAGCGGCTCCTTGATCACCGCCCGCCTGGCCGCCGAGCAGGGCCGCGAGGTCTATGCGATTCCCGGCTCCATCCATCACCCCGGTGCGCGGGGCTGTCACCAGTTGATCCGCGACGGCGCCACCCTGGTGGAAAGCATCGAGCATATCCTCGAGGCCCTGCGCGGCTGGCAGGCCCAGCCGCCGGGCGGCCCCCTGTCGGCGCCGCCGCAGCCGCATCCGCTGCTCGACCTGCTGCATGCCGCACCGCACAGCAGCGAAGCCCTGGCGACAGCCAGCGGCTGGCCGTTGTCCGCGGTGTTGGCGGCGCTGACCGAATTGGAGCTGGACGGTCGGGTGGCTTGTGAAGCCGGGTGCTGGGTGGGCCGCGCCGGCTAGCCACACAGGCCACTAGGTTTCTCAACCACCGGCTTGCTTGGATACACTGCGCGGCAATCGCGAGTGGGAGAGTGGTGGATGGTCAGCAGCTGGCAGGTACAACAGGCGGCACGGGTGGTGCGCCAGGGCGGGGTGATCGCCTATCCGACCGAGGCGGTGTGGGGCCTGGGTTGCGACCCGTGGAACGAAGAGGCGGTCGAGCGCCTGCTGGCATTGAAGGAGCGGCCGATGGACAAGGGCCTGATCCTGGTGGCGGATAGCATTCGCCAGTTCGACTTCCTCCTCGAGGATTTGCCGGAAATCTGGCAGGACCGCCTGGCCAGCACCTGGCCGGGGCCCAATACCTGGCTGGTGCCGCACCAGCAGCGCCTGCCGGAATGGATCACCGGCGCGCACAACAGCGTCGCCCTGCGCGTCAGCGACCACCCGCTGGTGCGCGAACTCTGCGCCCTCACCGGCCCGCTGGTGTCGACCTCGGCCAACCCCGCCGGGCGGCCGGCGGCGCGTACGCGCCTGCGGGTCGAGCAGTACTTCCCGCGGCAGCTGGACAAGGTGCTCGGCGGCGCCCTCGGCGGGCGCAAGAACCCCAGCCTGATCCGCGACCTGGTCACCGGCGAGGTGGTGCGCCCGGCCTGACCTGGAAGGGTGGGAGCGGCTTCAGCCGCGATCTCTCGCCTCGGGGGTTGACGCCATCGCGGCTGAAGCCGCTCCCATAGACTGCATCACGGCAGCAGGATGGTCGAGCCGGTGGTCTGCCGGGCGCTCAGGGCGGTTTGCGCGGCGGCGGCGTCCGCCAGCGGGTAACGGTTGCCGATGTCCACCACCAGGTGGCCGCTGGCGATCATGCCGAACAGCTCGTCGGCCATCATCTGCAGGCGTTCCGGGGTGTCGGCGTAGCCGGCCAGGGTCGGCCGGGTGACGAACAGCGAGCCTTTCTGCGCGAGGATGCCCAGGTTGACCCCGCTGACCGCGCCTGAGGCGTTGCCGAAGCTGACCAACAGGCCGCGCGGGGCGACGCAGTCCAGCGAGGTTTCCCAGGTGTCCTTGCCGACGCCGTCGTAGACCACCGGGCATTTGTGCCCGTCGGTCAGCTCCAGTACCCGCTGCGCGACGTTTTCGTGGCTGTAGTCGATGGTCGCCCAGGCGCCCTGCTCGATCGCCCGCGCGGCCTTGGCCGCCGAGCTGACGGTGCCGATCAGCCTGACCCCCAGCGCCTTGGCCCACTGGCAGGCCAGGGAGCCGACGCCGCCGGCGGCGGCATGGAACAGGATGGTTTCGCCGCCCTTGAGCGGGAACACCTGGCGCAACAGGTATTGCACGGTCAGGCCCTTGAGCATCACCGCGGCGGCCTGCTCGAAGCCGATGGCGTCCGGCAGCTTGACCAGCTTGCTCGCCGGCAGCACGTGCAGCTCGCTGTAGGCGCCGAGCGGGCCGGTGGCGTAGGCCACGCGGTCGCCGACCCGGAACTGGCTGACTTCGGCGCCGACCGCCTCGACGATCCCGGCGCCTTCGCTGCCCAGCCCCGACGGCAGCGCCGGTGGCGGGTACAGGCCGCTGCGGAAGTAGGTGTCGATGAAGTTCAGGCCGATCGCCTGGTTCTGCACGCGGACCTCCAGGGGCCCGGGCGCGGCCGGCTGGTAGTCGCGGTACTCGAGGACTTCGGGGCCGCCGTGGCTGCTGAACTGGATACGTTTGGCCATATCAGGCTCCTTGCTGGTCGAGCCGCGGGTGCCGCGGCCGCAGATGAATCGAGTCGCCTATCCAAGCGCCCCGCCGCGCCGACGTCAACTGCGAGCCTGTATCTGCAAATGTTATGCTGCTCGCCGATTTCGCCGGCGGGCCTGACCTCCTGCCGGTCCGACCGAAGTTCAAGGTGCCGCCGTGACTGACCGTACTGAGGCCGTGAAGGCCTACCTGCTCGACCTGCAAGATCGCATCTGTTCCGCCCTGCAAGCCGAGGATGGCGCCGCCGCGTTCATCGAGGACGCCTGGCAGCGTCCGGCCGGCGGCGGCGGGCGCACCCGGGTGATCGAGAACGGCGCGCTGATCGAGAAGGGCGGCGTGAACTTCTCCCACGTATTCGGCAGCGGCCTGCCGCCGTCGGCCAGCGCCCACCGCCCGGAGCTGGCCGGGCGCGGCTTCGAGGCGCTCGGCGTATCCCTGGTGATCCACCCGGAAAACCCCTACGTACCGACCTCCCACGCCAACGTGCGCTTCTTCAACGCCGAGAAGGAAGGCGAGGAGCCGGTCTGGTGGTTCGGCGGCGGCTTCGACCTGACGCCCTACTACGCCTTCGAGGAAGACTGCGTGCACTGGCACCGGGTCGCCCGTGACGCCTGCGCGCCGTTCGGCGCCGAGGTCTACCCCAGGTTCAAGGCCTGGTGCGACCGCTACTTCCACCTCAAGCACCGCGGCGAGCCGCGCGGCATCGGCGGCTTGTTTTTCGACGACTTGAACCAGTGGGATTTCGCCACCAGCTTCGCCTTCGTCCGCGCCATCGGCGATGCCTACCTCGCGGCCTACCTGCCGATCGTGCAGCGGCGCAAGCTGACCCCCTACGGCGAGCGCGAGCGCGAGTTCCAGGCCTTCCGCCGCGGCCGCTACGTCGAGTTCAACCTGGTCTATGACCGCGGTACCCTGTTCGGCCTGCAGTCCGGCGGGCGTACCGAGTCGATCCTCATGTCGCTGCCGCCGCAGGTGCGCTGGGGCTACGACTGGCATCCCGCGCCGGGCAGCGCGGAGGCGCGGCTGACCGAGTATTTCCTGACCGACCGCGACTGGCTGTCGGCAACGCCGTAATCTCGTAGCCCGGATGAAATCCGGGGATTCTCACCGAGCGCCCCCGGATTTCATCCGGGCTATGAACCGCCAATGCAATGTTGGGTTACGCGGCGGCATCAATCGAGGTTCTTCCAGGCAAGTGAGTGCGCCGCCAACCCAACCTGCGCGGTGGACTCTGCAACTACAAAGGATTCCCATGGACCGCTACGGCGTATTCGGCAACCCCATCGCGCACAGCAAGTCGCCGCTGATCCACCGCCTGTTCGCCGCACAGACCGGCCAGCAGCTGAGCTACGAGGCGCTGCTGGCGCCGCTGGAGGATTTCCCCGGGTTTGCCCGGGCATTCTTCGTCGACGGCAAGGGCGGCAACGTCACCGTGCCGTTCAAGGAGCAGGCCTTCCAGCTGGCCGACAGCCTGACCGCCCGCGCGCGGCGCGCCGGCGCGGTGAACACCCTGAAGAAACTGGACGACGGCCGCCTGCTCGGCGACAACACCGACGGCGCCGGCCTGGTCCGCGACTTGACGCTCAACGCCGGTTTCGCCCTGCGTGGCCAGCGCATCCTCCTGCTCGGCGCCGGCGGCGCGGTGCGCGGCGTGCTCGAGCCGCTGCTGGCGCAGCAGCCGGCGAGCCTGGTGATCGCCAACCGCACGCTGGCCAAGGCCGAGCAGTTGGCCAGCGAGTTCGCCGACCTCGGCCCGGTGCTGGCCAGCGGTTTCGACTGGATCGACGCGCCGGTCGACCTGATCGTCAACGGCACCTCGGCCAGCCTGGCCGGCGAGTTGCCGCCGATCGCCGCGAGCCTGATCGCCCCTGGTCACACCCTCTGCTACGACATGATGTACGGCAAGGAGCCGACCGCCTTCAACCGCTGGGCCGCTGCGCACGGCGCGGCGCGCACCCTGGATGGCCTGGGCATGCTGGTCGAGCAGGCCGCCGAGGCGTTCTTCCTGTGGCGCGGGGTGCGCCCGGACAGCGCGCCGGTATTGGCCGAGCTGCGCCGCCAGCTGCAGCAGGGGTGAGCGGTAGGATGCGCCGCGCTCCTCCGGTGCGGGCGGCGTAACCGGCGGGAAAGGGCTCGTTCGATTGCGGCATAGCCATCGGTGCCTGGTGCGGCAGCAATGCCGGTTACTGGTTAGCGCCGCCCAGGTATTGCCGGAGCCGAACCTCTGCCCCCTGCGCCTGCACATCCAGGGATGAACCGGGGGCATGGCTCGGGCAGAGGCGGGAATACCGATTGTCGACCGGCGTCACCCGCCTGATCTGGTTGGCGCCGGCGACGCAATCCTGCAGCTGGACCTTGCTGCCGTCGCTCACCGCACCAGCGGCAACGTCCAGCGCCCGGCCAGCGGCGGAGCCGGCGATCTGCTACTTGCTGGCGCCGAGATGCTGGAACCGCCTGAGCTGATTGGCGTCACGGTTATACGGCCACTGGATGCTTGGCCACGCCGCCGTTGGCGGCATCCAGCAGCTTGGTGCTGTTGAGCGCGGCGACGGCGTAGCGCCGATCCTCGAGCGGGCCGTTCAGGCTGCAGGTCAGGCTGCCATAGCCCAGCTGATCGTAGCCGCCGGAACTGGAACCGCAGTCACCGCCACCACCCGACAGCCCGGCCGCGGCGGTCCGGATTCAGCCGCTATGCTTTAGCGTATCGAGCCTGCGAGTATCCGGTTATGGCCACCTACGTGGCGTTGTGTTCGGGCAGCGGGACAGTGCGAGCGAGCGTTATTGCCGTATTTCGTCCGCTGATCGCCTGCCTGTTGGTCTTGCTCTCGGCCATCGCGCATGCCGAAGGGCCAGGGCCGGTGGAGGGGCCGGCGGCGCTGCCGGACAAGCGGGTGGTGTTCCTCGCGTCCGACTTCCGCAACGGCGGGGTGGTCGGGGTGTATCGCAGCCTCGAGCGGGCGGCCAAGCTGATTGGCTGGCAGGTACAGGCACTGGATGGGCATGGCGATGCCGCCGAGCTGCGGCGCATCGCCGCGCAGGCGCTGGCGCAGGCGCCGGACGGCGTGGTGCTGGGCGGTTTCGGCGCGGAGTTGCTGGGCGATCTGCCGGCCTCCTTTCAGCAACGCTCGATCAGCCTGGTGGGCTGGCACGCCGGGGACAGGCCGGGCCCCAGCGCGTGGCTGTTCACCAACGTCACCACCGACCCGCTGGTGGTGGCGGACATGGCCGCCAACCTGGTGATCGGCGAGGGCGCGGGCGGCGTGGTGATCTTCACCGACAGCCAGTTCGCCATCGCCACCGCCAAGACCCAGCGCATGGCCGAGCGCATCCGCGCTTGCGCGGAGTGTCGCCTGCTGAGTGTCGAGGACCTGCCCATTTCCCGGGCCTCGGCGGAGATGGCCGGCCGGGTCAAGCAACTGCAGCAGCGCTTCGGTTCGGCCTGGACCCACAGCCTGGCGATCAACGACGTGTATTTCGACCATATCAACGTGCCGCTGGCGCGGCTCGGACGCAAGGATATCCGCCATGTGTCGGCCGGCGACGGTTCGGCCAAGGCGCTGGGGCGGATCCATTCCGGGCTGTCCCAGCAGATCGCCACCGTCGCCGAGCCGCTCGGCGCCCACGGCTGGCAACTGCTCGACGAGTTGAACCGGGCCTTCTCCGGCGCGCCGCCCAGCGGCTATGTCGCCCGTCCGTTGCTGGTCACCACCGAGGTATCGCGCGACAGCGAGCCCCTCAGCCTCGAACGGGACACCCGCCACGAATCCGCCTACCTGCGCCTGTGGCGGCCGGATTGACGCCGCCCGAGGTCAACGCGATGGCCAGGCCGCGTCGGCGTCAGGTGCGGCAGGTGCCGCGCGCCCCCACGGCGGCGGCCTCGCGCATGGCCTGAGCGACTCCGCTAGGCTGGGCTTCAGCCCACGAACGCGGCGCCGCGGATGCATAACCCAGGGCGCGCGCGGGGCCGGCTAATCCTCGAAGCGCAGCGGGCAGTGTTCGGCGCCTTCGAGTTTGTGGATTTCTTCGATCACCTGCGGCCGCGCACGGCGCAGGGTCAGGCTGCGGTTCTGCGCCAGCAGGCGGCGCGCCTCCTGGTGGAGCATTTCCACCCCGGCGTAGTCGATGAAGTTGACGTGGTGGGCGTCGATCACCACCCGCGCGCCGCGGCTGCGCTGCAGCAGCTGCTGCAGGTAGTGGCAGGCGCCGAAGAAGATCGAACCCTCGACCCGCAGCAACTCCTCCTCGCCCTCCTGCCAGACCTTCACCCGCGGCTGCGAGGTGCGCTTGAGGTAGAAGAACAGCGAAGCCAGCACGCCGGCATAGATCGCCGTCTGCAGCTCCAGCAGCAGGGTGGCCAGCAGGGTCAGGGCCATCACCAGGAACTCCGAGCGGCTGACCCGGAACAGCGCGCGCACCCCAGGAATGTCCACCAGGCCCCAGCAGATCAGCAGGATGCCGGCGGCCATGCTGGGCAGCGGGATATGCGCGAGCAGGCCCGCGCCGAGCAGGGCGAACAGTGCCACCAGCAGCGCGGAGAACACCCCGGCCAGCGGTGAGCGCGCGCCGGCCTGCAGGTTCAGCGCCGAGCGGGTGAAGGAGCCGGCCGACAGCGAGGCGGCGAACCAGGGCCCGACCAGGTTGGACAGGCCCTGGGCGCGGACCTCCTGGTTGGCGTCGAGGAACTGCTGGGATTTGCTGGCCAGGGCACGGGCGATCGACAGGCTGGTGACCAGGCCGAGCATGCCGCAGGCCACTGCCGCCGGCAGCAGCTCGAGCACGCTGGCCAGGTCCAGGCGCAGCGGGCTGAACGGCGGCAGGCGGCCGTCGAAGGCGCTGACCAGGGCGATGCCGCCGAGCTGGGCCGGCCACGCCAGCACCGCCAGGCTGCCGGCGATCAGGCCCAGCAGCAGCGCCGGCAGGCGCGGCCAGAAACGTCTGACCAGCAGGCTGACGGCCAGGGTGAACAGCGCCAGCGCCAGGGCGCGCCAGTCGGCTTGCCCCAGGTGCTGGCCGATATCCAGCAGGGTCGCCAGCGCCGTGGCCTGGCTGGGCATGTGGATGCCGAGCAGGTTGGGCAACTGGCCGAGGGCGATCACCAGGGCGGCGCCGAGGGTGAAGCCGAGCACCACCGAGTGCGAGACGAAATTGACCAGGGCGCCGAAGCGCAGCAGACCGAGCAGCCACTGGAACAGCCCGGCGAGGAAGCTCAGCAGCAGCACCAGGGCGATGAAGTCGGCGCTGCCCGGCGTGGCCAGCGGGCTGACGCTGGTGAACAGGACGATGGAGATCGCCGCGGTCGGCCCGCAGATCAGGTGCCAGGACGAGCCCCACAGGCTGGCGATGATCACCGGCACTATGGCCGCGTACAACCCGTACTCGGCGGGCAGGCCGGCGATCAGCGCGTAGGCGATGGACTGCGGCAGCGCCAGGATGGCGCCGCTCAGGCCCACCAGCAGGTCGTTGGCGAGGCTGCGTCGGCTGGTAGTGGGCAACCAGCTGAGGAACGGCAGCAGGGTCTGGCGGCTGGGTAGCGGCATTGTTCAATCCGGGGCCTAGGGTGGCGACACGATTTATCTGTCGCTTTCCGTGGGAGCGGCTTCAGCCGCGATGCTTTCAGCGCCTTCAAGGTCAATCGCGGCTAAAGCCGCTCCTACGCAAGCCGGGTGTTGAACCGGCATATCATGGTTGACGTGACACTAGGGTGGGCCGAACCTGGTCCCACCCTACGCAATCCGGCAGGCCAATTCAAAGTTTGGCCTTCAGCGCCGCCAGGCCGTCGCCGCCGTCGCGGCTGCGCACGCCCTGCAGCCAGCCGGCGAGCACCGCCGGATTGGCCTTGAGCCAGGCCTCGATCGCCTCGGCATTGCTCGCCTGCTTGCTCAGCACCTGATCCATGATGGCGTTCTCCATGTCCTGGGTGAAGCTCAGGTTGCTCAGCAGCTTGCCGACGTTCGGGCACTGCGCCGCGTAGCCCTTGCGGGTCAGTGTGTTGACGCTGCCGCTGGCGCCGAAGTACTTCTCGCCGCCCTTGAGGTACTGCATGTCGAGCTGCACGTTCATCGGGTGCGGGGTCCAGCCGAGGAACACCACGAACTGCTGGCGCTTCACCGCGCGACCGACCTGCACCAGCATCGCCTGCTCGCTGGACTCCACCAACTTCCAGTCGCCCAGGCCGAATTCGTCGGCCTCGATCATCTGCCGGATCGACTCGTTGGCCGGCGAGCCGGAGGCGATGCCGTAGAGCTTCCGGTCGAACTGCTCGGCGAACCTGTCGAGGTCGGCGAAGCTCTTCACCCCGGCCTCATGGGCGTAGGTCGGCACGGCCAGGGTGTACTCGGTGCCGCCGAGGTTCTGCGCCAGCTGGTCGACCTGGCCGCTGGCGACGAACTTGTCGTAGTTGCTCTGCTGCGCCGGCATCCAGTTGCCGAGGAACACGTCGACCTGGCCCTTCTGCAGGCCGGCGAAGATGATCGGCACCGCCAGGGTCGAGGTCTGCGCCTGGTAGCCGAGGCCCTCGAGCAGGAAGCTGGCGATGCCGTTGGTCACGGCGATATCGCTCCAGCCCGGATCGCCGAGTTTCACCGTGGCGCACGCGGCGTCCTCGGCCTGGGCGTGGAATGCCGCGCTGGCCAGTAACAGCCCGCCGGCGAACACTGTGGCTAGTTTGTTCATGAGTCATTCCCTCAGTTTTTAGTTGTAGGTGCACGCTGGTTGCCTGTCGCGGGTGCTCCGTGCGGTCACGGCCGTGGATAACGGGCGCGGCGCTCCAGGTCGTCGAGGTCGATGTGGTTGCGCATGTACTGCTGGCTGGCGTCGACCATGGGCTGGTGGTCCCAGCTCTTGCGCTTGCCGCGGCTCAGCGCCTCGGCGACGAAGCGCCGGCGACGCTGGCTGGTCAGGGTGGCCCGATGGATCGCCGGGATATCCCAGCGCTGCTTGGCCTCGTCGATCAGGCTGTGCAGCAGGGCCTGGTGCTCGGCGCTGCCGGCGAGGTTCTCGCGCTCCTGCGGGTCGTGGCGCAGATCGAACAGCAGCAACGGATCCTGCTCGGAATAGATGAACTTCCAGGCGCCGCGGCGGATCATCATCAGCGGGCTGGTGCTGCCTTCTGCCATATATTCGCCGAGCACCTCGTCGTGGCCGCCGTCGCCCTGCAAGTGCGCCAGCAGCGAGCGGCCGTCCAGTGCCAGGCCGGGCTCCAGCTCGCCGCCGGCCAGCTCCACCAGGGTCGGCAGCAGGTCGATGGTCGACACGCACTGGCCGACCCGACGGGCGGCGAAACGCCGCGGCGCATGTACCAGCAGCGGCACGCGCGCGGCCATCTCGAACCAGTGCATCTTGTACCAGAGGCCACGTTCGCCGAGCATGTCGCCGTGATCGCCGGAGAAGACGATGATCGTGTCCTCGGCCAGGCCGCAGTCCTCGAGGGTCTTCAGCAGCTTGCCGATATTGCTGTCGATATAGCTGCAGGCGCCGAAATAGGCGCGCCGCGCGTCCCTGATCTTGTGCTCGGGCAGCGGCTTGTCCCACAGGTCGATGACCTTGAGCAGGCGCTGCGAGTGCGGGTCCTGCTCGGCCTGCTCGATGACCTGGCTCGGCAGCGGGATCTCGACGCCCTGGTACAGGTCCCAGAACTCCTCGGGGATACAGTAGGGGTCGTGCGGATGGGTCATCGACACGGTCAGGCAGAACGGCTGCTCGGCATTGCTGCGCACGTGGTCGAACAGGTACTGCCGGGCCTTGAACAGCACTTCCTCGTCGAAATCCAGCTGGTTGCTGCGCACGCAGGGGCCGGCCTGCAGCACCGAGGACATGTTGTGGTACCAGCTCAGGCGCTGCTCCGGTGCGTCCCAGTTCACCGCCCAGCCGTAGTCGGCCGGGTAGATGTCGCTGGTCAGGCGCTCCTCGTAGCCGTGCAGCTGGTCCGGGCCGCAGAAGTGCATCTTGCCCGACAGCGCGGTGCGGTAGCCGAGGCGGCGCAGGTAGTGGGCGTAGGTCGGCACGTCGGCGGGAAAGTCGGCGGCGTTGTCGTAGGCGCCGATCTTGCTCGGCAACTGGCCGCTGACCAGGCTGAAGCGCGACGGCGCACAGAGCGGGCTGTTGCAGTAGGCGGCGTCGAACACCACGCCTTCGGCGGCCAGGCGCATCAGGTTGGGCAGCTGGATCGGCGAGGCGGCGTCGTGCAGCGGCAGGATCGGCGCGGCCAGCTGGTCGGCCATGATGAAGAGGATGTTCGGGCGTTTCATGGCAGTCGGTATTCCATACGAATTATTTATGCGACAGTGCTGGATCGATCATCCGGCTAAGAAAAACAGGGGTAAACCCGCGGTGAACACATGACTCGGATAAGCACAGCTTATGTTTAAGCCTATCCAGGGACTGTCCCTGGACGTGCTGCGGGTGTTCGAGTCCGCCGCCCGTCAGCTGAGCTTCACCGCCGCCGCCGCCGAACTGGGCAGCAGCCAGCCGGCGATCAGCCAGCAGATCAAGCGCCTGGAGCAGCAGTTGGCGACCCGGCTGTTCGACCGGGTCTATCGCGGCATCGTCCTCACCGAGGCCGGCGAGTTGCTCCTGCGTCATGTGCAGGACGGCCTGGCCAGCCTCGATGCCGGGCTCGCCGCGGTGACCGCCGGGCAGCAGCACGAGGTGCTGCAGGTGGCCACCGACTTCGCCTTCGCCGCCTATTGGCTGATGCCGCGCCTGCAGCGTTTCCACCAGCTGCATCCGGAGCTGGACGTCAGCCTGATCACCAGCGAACGGGGGCTCGGCGCGCCGTCGGCGGAAATCGATGTGGCGATCAGCTTCGGCGATGGCCGCTTCAAACATGGCGAGGCCCATCTGCTGTTTCGCGAGGAAGTTTTCCCGGTGTGCAGCCCGCAGCTGCTCGAGGGCCGCCCACGGCCGTTGCCGGCGGCCGCGCTGGCGGAGCTGCCGCTGCTGCACCTGCGTCCGGAAAGCCGCTCGCGCTGGTTCGACTGGAGCGGTCTGTTCCGTGCCCTGGGTATCGCCGAGGCGCCCAGCCCCGGCAGCCTGCGCTTCGACAACTACACCCTGCTGATCCAGGCGGCGATCGCCGGCCAGGGCGTGGCCATCGGCTGGCGCCATCTGGTCGACGAACTGCTCGCCCAGGGCCTGCTGTGCCGCGCCTGCGCCGGCGAGGCGCACTCCGAGTTCGGCTATTACGTGGTGTTGCCCGAGCGCAAGCGTCGCCAGCGCCTGACCCAGCGCTTCGTCGACTGGCTGCGGAGCGAACTGCGCGGTGAGGGTGAGCAGGCCGTTGAAAAACTACCTACGTTGCCGATACGGCGTTAAAAACGGCCTCGCGTGCGAGCCCAGTCAAAATGCTCATTTACAGCACGTAAACTGCGCTTTTTCGGCCATTTTTGCCTTGTCTCGGCTGCCTCGCCTACATTTTTCAACGGCCTGCGAGTCGGCCTGACGCATTCCGCCGAACGGACAGAATGCCGTGCTAGGGGCCTCCTACACTCCAAGAGTGCTAGCCGATTTCCGTATACTGCGGCGGCCAGAATGCGCAGTTCTGGTCTTCCTTCAGCCAACCCTGTGAACCCATTCCGTGAAAATCCGTCATTCGCTCATGAGCCTGCTGCTGATCTGCAGCAGCCTGGTAGTTGCAGCCAACGCCGAGGCCGCCAACCAGCCTCCCAGTCAGCAGGAGCTCGCCGCCGGCAGCGCGCTGGTGGTCGACCTCGATACCAACCAGGTGCTCTATGCCAGCAACCCCGACGTGGTGGTGCCGATCGCCTCGGTGACCAAGCTGATGACCGCCATGGTCAGCCTGGATGCCAAGTCATCGCTGGATGAAGTGCTGCCGATCGTCATTCGCGACACGGCGGAGATGAAGGGGGTGTACTCGCGGGTGCGGGTAGGCAGCGAGATCAGCCGCCGCGACATGCTCCTGCTGGCCTTGATGTCCTCGGAGAACCGCGCCGCGGCGAGCCTGGCCCACCATTACCCAGGCGGCCACGCGGCCTTCGTCGCAGCGATGAACGCCAAGGCCAAGGCGCTGGGAATGCACAGCAGCCGCTTCGTCGAGCCGACCGGCTTGTCCGAACACAACGTTTCCACCGCCAACGACCTGGTCCTGCTGCTCAAGGCCACGCAGCAGTACCCGCTGCTCAGCCAGCTGAGCACCACCCAGGAGAAGACCGTGGCCTTCCGCAAGCCCCGCTACAGCCTGGGTTTTCGCAACACCAACGGCCTGGTGCGCAAGGCCAACTGGAGCGTGCAGCTGACCAAGACCGGCTTCACCGACGAAGCCGGCCACTGCCTGGTGATGCGCACGCAGATGGCCGGCAAGCCGGTGGCCTTCGTGGTGCTGGATGCCTTCGGCAAGTACACCCACATGGCCGACGCCAACCGCCTGAAGAAGTGGCTGGAAACCGGCAAGGTCACCCCGGTGCCGGCGGCGGCGCTCAGCTACCGCAAGCAGAAGATGCTCCAGCGGCAGTTGCAGGCCGCCCAGTAGCGGTTCGGTCAGCTTCTGCAGGCAACAAAAAACCCGCCGAAGCGGGTTTTTCGTGACCAGTCCGAATCCATCCGGAAGCCGTCCTGGCAGTTGGTCGATCATCCATGATCCTGAGCGCTTCCTGCGCCTCAGGTATGGACATAGATTAGGCCTGCGCGCCGGCCAGGGGCAGCGCCGGATGCCGCCGCAGCGTGTAGGACATTCGCCATGCGTGGCGCAGGATTCACCGGGCCGGCGCCGCCCGCCCTTGGCCGGACAAAGCGCTTACCGCCGCGCGCCGCGCACGCCCTCGGCCAGCTCTCGGCACAGGCCGAGCACGCCGTCCACCGCCTGCTGGTCGTTCTCGGCCTTGGCAATCCGGTCGACCAGCGCCGAGCCGACCACCACGCCGTCGGCCAGGCGGGCTACCTCGGCGGCGTGCTCCGCGGTGCGGATGCCGAAGCCGATGCACAGCGGCAGCTCGGTATGCCGGCGCAGGCGCGCCACCGCTTGCTGCAGGTGTTCCAGGGTCGCCGAGCCGGCGCCGGTGACGCCGGCCACCGAGACGTAGTAGACGAAGCCGGAGCTGCCGCCGAGCACCTTGGGCAGGCGCGCGTCATTCGTCGTGGGCGTCGTGAGGCGGATAAAGTCCAGCCCCGCGGCCTGGGCCGGGTCGCACAGGTCGACGTTGTGCTCCGGCGGCAGGTCGACGACGATCAGGCCGTCGACGCCCGCCTCTTTTGCCTCGGCGATAAAGCGCGGCACGCCGTAGTGGTGGATCGGGTTGAAGTAGCCCATCAGCACCAGCGGCGTGCTGGAATCCTCTGCGCGGAATTCGCGGACCATCTGCAGGGTCTTGGCCAGGTTCTGCTTGGCCGCCAGGGCGCGGATGTTGGCCAACTGGATGGCCGGGCCGTCGGCCATCGGGTCGGTGAACGGCATGCCCAGCTCGATCACGTCGGCGCCGGCTGCCGGCAGACCCTTGAGGATCGCCAGGGAGGCGGCGTAGTTCGGGTCGCCGGCGGTGACGAAGGTCACCAGGGCGGCGCGGTTCTGCTCTTTCAGCTGGGCAAAGCGGCTCTGCAGGCGGCTCATGCGTGCTTCTCCTGTTCGCTCATGTGGTGCATCACGGTCTGCATGTCCTTGTCGCCGCGACCGGACAGGTTGACCACCATCAGGTGATCCTTGGGCAGCTTGGGCGCGCGCTTGAACACTTCGGCCAGCGCATGGGCGCTTTCCAGGGCCGGGATGATGCCCTCCAGACGGCAGCACTTGTGGAAGGCGTCGAGCGCCTCGGCGTCGGTCACCGAGGTGTATTCGACGCGGCCGATATCGTGCAACCAGGCGTGCTCGGGGCCGATGCCGGGGTAGTCGAGGCCGGCGGAGATCGAGTGGGCGTCGATGATCTGACCGTCCTCGTCCTGCAGCAGGAAGGTGCGGTTGCCGTGCAGCACGCCGGGCACGCCGCCATTGAGGCTGGCGGCATGCTTGCCGCTCTCGATGCCGTGACCGGCGGCTTCGACGCCGATGATCTTCACGCTTTGCTCGTCGAGGAAGGGGTGGAACAGGCCCATGGCGTTGGAGCCGCCGCCGATGCAGGCGACCAGGCTGTCGGGCAGGCGGCCTTCCTGGGCCAGCATCTGCTCGCGGGTTTCCTTGCCGATCACCGCCTGGAAGTCGCGGACCATGGCCGGGTACGGGTGCGGGCCGGCCACGGTGCCGATCAGGTAGAAGGTGCTGTCGACGTTGGTCACCCAGTCGCGCAGGGCCTCGTTCATCGCGTCCTTGAGGGTGCCGGTGCCGGCGGTGACCGGGATCACCGTGGCGCCGAGCAGCTTCATGCGGAACACGTTGGCCTGCTGCCGGTCGATGTCGGTGGTGCCCATGTAGATCACGCATTCCAGACCGAAGCGCGCGGCCACCGTGGCGGTGGCCACACCGTGCATGCCGGCGCCGGTCTCGGCGATGATGCGTTTCTTGCCCATGCGCCGGGCCAGGAGGATCTGGCCGATGCAGTTGTTGATCTTGTGCGCGCCGGTGTGGTTGAGCTCCTCGCGCTTGAGGTAGATCTTCGCCCCGCCGCAGAACTCGGTCAGGCGCTCGGCGAAGTACAGCGGGCTCGGGCGGCCGACGTAGTCGCGCTGGAAATAGGCCAGTTCCTTCTGGAATTCGGGATCGATCTTGGCCTTCTCGTATTCGGCGGCCAGGTCGTGGATCAGCGGCATCAGGGTTTCGGCGACGTACTGGCCGCCGAACGAGCCGAACAGGCCGTTGGCGTCGGGACCGCTGCGGTATGAGGTCATGGGCGTGCTCCACAATAGTGATGAAACGTAGGAGCGCGGGGACGCCTAGTCCCCATGGGCGCGATTCGCGGGCATGGCGACTAGGCGTCCCCCCGCTCCTACGACAATGGGCACAGGATAAGACTGTGTGGCCGCCGGTAAAAGCGATAAGATCGCCGCAATCTGTCAGGAAAACTCACCTATGAGTCAGGAGCTTCCGCCGCTCAATGCGCTGCGCGCCTTCGAGGCCGCGGCCCGCCTGGAGAGCGTCAGCCAGGCGGCAGAACAGCTGCACGTGACCCATGGTGCGGTTAGCCGGCAGATCCGGGCGCTGGAGGAGCACCTCGGGCTGGCACTGTTCGTCAAGGAAGGCCGTGGAGTTAAACTCACAGATGCCGGTATCCGCCTGCGCGACGCCAGCGGCGAGGCCTTCGAGCGCCTGCGTACGGTCTGCGCCGAGCTGCAGCAGGGCCGGGCCGAGGCGCCGTTCGTCCTCGCCTGCCCCGGCAGCCTGCTGGCGCGCTGGTTTATCCCGCGCCTCGATCGGTTGCAGCGAGAACTGCCGGAGCTGCGCCTGCAGCTGTCGGCCAGCGAAGGCGAGCTGGACCCGCGCCGGGCCGGGGTCGACGCCACCCTGTGGTTCGCCGAACCGCCCTGGCCGGCGGACATGCAGGTGTTCACGCTGGCCGCCGAGCGCATCGGCCCGGTGCTCAGCCCGCGCTACGCTCGTTTCGCCGAACTGCACCGGGCCGCGCCCGCGGCGCTGCTGAACGAGCCGCTGCTGCACACCAGCTCGCGCCCGCAGGCCTGGCCAAGCTGGGCGGCGAGCCAGGGTCTGGACCCCGCGGCGCTGCGCCTGGGCCAGGGCTTCGAGCACCTGTACTACCTGCTGGAAGCGGCGGCGGCCGGCCTCGGCGTGGCCATCGCCCCGCAACAGCTGGTCGCCGACGACCTGGCGGGCGGCCGCCTGGTGGCGCCCTGGGGCTTCGTCGAGACGTCCGCGCGGCTGGCCCTGTGGGTACCGGCGCGACGCCTGGACAAGCGCGCGCAGCTGCTGGCCGACTGGCTGCGTGGCGAGCTGGGCGGTTAACCGGGCAAAGAGAGTTCACCGTTTGGCGACTTCTCGACTAGCGTTTAACTACCCCCTCCCGTGGAGAAAACGCCATGTCCGACCATCACACCTACAAGAAAGTCGAAGTCGTCGGCTCCTCGCGCACCAGCATCGACGAGGCGATCAACAATGCCCTGGCCGAGTGCGCCAAATCGATCCGCAACCTCGACTGGTTCGAAGTGCTGGAGACCCGCGGGCATATCGAGAACGGCAGGGTCGGCCACTACCAGGTGACCCTCAAGGTCGGCTTCCGCATCAGCGACAGCTGAGCGTCGGCTCTTTTCCTGTCGGCGGCTCTTGGCAGTGCGTAGGAACGGCGGGCGCGCCCAGCCCATGGCCGCGATAGAGCGCGCCCGCAACAAAAGCATCGCGGGCATGGGCTAGGCGCCCCCCGCCGTTCCTACGTCCTGTGAAGCGTGCGCACGAACATAGGATCTACCGAATCACCCTGGGCCACGTGCAGCCGGCGCTGGCCGGCTGTGCCTGGACGCCGTAGAGTCAGCCCGACCATTCAACTCGGGTATCGACGTGTGTCGATACGCGCAGGGAGGACAGATGAGCGCCTTGGCACAGACCCGGATTTCCACCCTCGACCTCGCGCCGATCCGCGCCGACGGCGGTCCCGCGCAGGCGCTGCGCAACTCCCTGGCGCTAGCCCAGCATGTCGAGCGCCTCGGCTTCAGCCGTTTCTGGGTGGCCGAACACCACAACATGGACGGCATCGCCAGCTCGGCGACCGCAGTGCTGCTCGGCTACCTGGCCGCCGGCACCTCGCGCATCCGCCTCGGCGCCGGTGGAGTGATGCTGCCCAACCACGCGCCGCTGGTGATCGCCGAGCAGTTCGGCACCCTCGCCAGCCTCTACCCGGGACGCATCGACCTGGGCCTGGGCCGCGCGCCCGGGGCCGATCATCACACCGCCCAGGCGCTGCGCCGCGAGCGCAGCGGCAGCGCCGACGACTTCCCCGCGGATGTCGAGGAGCTGCAACGCTACCTAGGTCCGCGCACACCGGACCAGCGGGTGATCGCCATGCCCGGCAGCGGCACCAACGTACCCATCTGGCTGCTCGGCTCCAGCCTGTTCAGCGCCCAGCTGGCCGGCGCGAAGGGCCTGCCCTATGCCTTCGCCTCGCACTTCGCGCCGCGCCTGATGCACGAGGCGATCCGCGTCTACCGCAACCATTTCAAACCGTCGGCGGCTCTCGACCAGCCCTATGTGATGCTCGGCGTGCCGCTGCTGGCGGCGGACAGCGACGAGCAGGCGAATTACCTGGCGACCTCGGCGTACCAGCGGATTCTCGCCCTGCTCCGTGGCCAGAGCCTGGTGCAACGGCCGCCGGTGGCGAGCATGGACGGCCTCTGGCTGCCCCACGAGCGGGAGGCGGTGGCCAGCTTCCTCGGCCTGGCGGCGATCGGCGCTCCGCAGAAGGTGCGCGCGCGCCTGGAGGTGCTGCTGGAGCAGACCGGCGCCGACGAGCTGATCTTCACCTGCGATATGTACGACTTCGCCGACCGTTTGCATGCGTTCGAGTTGCTCGCCGAGTTGCAGCGAAGCGCGTAGGGCGCGCGCAACCTAGGCGGCCCCGCGCACCCTACGACCAGCGGCAAGTCGGACCGTTAGAAGGTGCCGCAGCGCAGCACCTTGCCGCGCGCCAGGACATTGCGCTGGCCGTCGTACAGCCAGGCCTGGGCGCTGGTCACCAGCGGTCGGGCTTCCAGGCGGTAGCGCTGGCCGGCGGCGAAGTCGGCGTAGCGCACGCGGATCTCGCAGGTGCGCTGCACCGGTTCGGCCATCATGTTCATCCCGCCGCCGCCCGGCACTTCGAACTGAAAGCGGGTGACCAGTTCGTGGGCGCCGGGCGGCACCTGGAAGTAGCGGCCGTCGTTGAGGCGTTCGCCGTCGAGCTTTTCGGCCATCAGCAAATCGCTGGCGGTGGTGTACAGCTCGACCCAGGCCTGCCCGGGGTCGTGCGGTGGCACGGCTGAAGCGCAGGCGCCGAGCAGGAGCAGGCTGGCGGTCAGGGCGAACGGGCGCATGGCGATCATCTCGCTGAAGTGATGTGGCTAGCATAGCGCTGTTCGCCTACAGCTCGCCGCAGCGCCCTTCGCGGCCGCGAACCAACAGGCGATTCTGCGCATCGTAGAGTTTTGACCAGGCGCGGAAGCCGATGTTTCCAGCCTCCAGGCGGTAGCGCTGGCCGGCGGCGAAGTCCGCGTACTCGAGCAGCAGCTGACAGTCGCGCAGCAGCGGCGGGCCCTGCGGACCGACGTCGCCGGCGTCGACGCTGAAGCGCAGACGAGCCTGCAGCTCGTGCCTGCCGGGGCTGATCTGGAAGAAGCGGCGATCCTCCAGCACTCTGTCGTCCACCTTGGCGGCCCGCAATTCACTGGGCTGGCGGGTGTGCAGGTCGACCCAGGCCTGGCTCGGGTCATGCGCCGGCAGCCAGGCGCAGCCGCCGAGCGAAAGCATAAGGGAGAGGTAAGGCGAGGCGCGCATGCGGGGCTCCAGGGCAGGCTAAAACAGGCTGGCGGGCATGCCGCGGTTTGCAGTAGTGTCCCGGCCATGTCGCGATTTTTTCCCTGCTTACTCGACCGCCGCGCACCCCGCTGGGTTCCCCTGCTGCTGGCCCTGGCGCTGAGCGGTTGTTCCAGCGTCGCCTATTACGGCCACCTGCTCGAAGGCCAACTCGACGTGCTGCGGCGCCGCGAGCCGGTGGCGGCGATCGTCGCCGATCCGGCCCGCGACCCCGAGCTACGCCGGCGCCTGGCCCTGGCCCAGGAGGCGCGCACCTTCGCCAGCGCGCGCCTGGGCCTGCCGGATAACCGCAGTTACCGGCTGTACGCCGATGTGCAGCGGCCCTATGTGCTGTGGAACCTGTTCGCCACCGCGGAGTTTTCCCTCGAGCCCGAGCTGCACTGCTTTCCCATCGCCGGCTGCGTGGCCTATCGCGGCTATTACAGCCAGAGCCGCGCCCGCGGCGCGGCGGCCGTGCTCAAGCAGCAGGGGCTGGAGACCTATATCGGCGGCGTCGAGGCCTATTCGACCCTGGGCTGGTTCGATGACCCGATCCTCAACACCATGCTGGGCTGGAGCGACGAGCGCCTGGTCGCGGTGATCTTCCACGAGCTGGCCCACCAGCAGCTGTACGTGGCCGATGACACCGCGTTCAACGAGTCCTTCGCCACCTTCGTCGAGCGCGAGGGCCTGCGCCAATGGCGGGCCGCGCGCGGCTTGCCGGCCGCCGACCCGCAGGGCCTGCGGCAGCGCGAGCAGTTCAGCGCGCTGGTCCTGGCCAGCCGCGCGCGGCTGCAGCGGCTGTATGCCAGCGGCATGGCGGAGCAGCCGATGCGCGCCGCCAAGCAGGCCGAATTCGAGCGCCTGCGCCGCGACTACCGGGCCTTGCGCGATCGTCGCTGGGGCGGTGTCGGGCGCTACGACGCCTGGATCGAGGCGCCGCTGAACAACGCCAAGCTGCTGCCGTTCGGCCTTTACGATCGCTGGGTGCCGGCCTTCGCCGCGCTGTTCCGTGAAGCCGGGGGCGATTGGCCGCGCTTCTACCGGCGCGTCGGCGCATTGGGCGAGTTGTCGTCCGAGGCCCGGCTAAGGGCACTGGAAGTCTTGCAGAATCCCGGCTAGAACTTGCTGACCGGCGCGCCGGTCGCATGCTGGCGAATTTCGCAAACAAGACAGTGGAGACGTACGATGAACCGATCGATCCTGGTGCTGCTGCTTGGCCTGCTCAGCGGCGCCGCCCTGGCGGCGCCCAAGCCCTGCGAGGAG
Source organism: Pseudomonas benzenivorans (assembly GCF_900100495.1). Lineage (GTDB taxonomy): Bacteria > Pseudomonadota > Gammaproteobacteria > Pseudomonadales > Pseudomonadaceae > Aquipseudomonas > Aquipseudomonas benzenivorans. The sequence goes on along the minus strand of NZ_FNCT01000008.1, from coordinate 107,108 downwards.
CTCCGGCAGGAGATCGAGGTGAAGATCCAGGCCGCCGGGGTGACCAGCTACACCCTGGAAATCGTGCCGAATGACGAGGTGCACGATGCGAGCATGGTGGTCGGCAGCTGCGACGGCGGCAGCAAGAAGATCATCTACCAGAAGAACGGCTGAGCCGGTAAAGCCGTAGGCTGGAGGAAAACCCATCGGCGCCCCGGTGGGTTGCAGCTGCGCGGTGCGACCTATGGAGCCGCGCAAGCGAGAAACGCCCGATGCAGCTCGGCCAGGGTCTGGAAGTGATGGGTCGGCGTCTCGGCCCGCAATTCCGCGGCGCTGCCGAAGCCATAACCCACCGCCGCCGCAGCCAGGCCGTTGCGCCGCGCGCCGATCAGGTCGTGCTTGCGGTCGCCGATCATCAAGGCGCTGTCCGCCGCCAGCCCTTCCCGGGCCAGCAGATGGCCGATCAGCTCGGCCTTGTCGCTGCGCGTACCGTCCAGTTCGCTGCCGTAGATCCGCCGGAAGTGCCGGGCCAGATCGAAATGCCGGGCAATCTCCACGGCGTACAGCGTCGGCTTGCTGGTGGCGATGTACAGGCTGCGGCCCTGCTCCTGCAGCAGCTGCAACAGCTCGCCGACCCCGGCGAACAGGCGATTCTCGTACAGCCCGAGCGCGGCGAAACGCTCGCGGTAATGGCCCACCGCCTGCCAGGCCCGTTCCTCGGAAAATCCGTACGTCTGCATGAAGCACTGCAGCAGCGGCGGGCCGATGAAGTGCTCCAGCGCCTGCAGATCCGGCTCGTCGATGCCCAGCCTGGCCAGCGCGTACTGCACCGAACGGGTAATGCCCTCGCGCGGATCGGTGAGGGTGCCGTCGAGGTCGAAGAGGATGTGCCGGTAGTGCATGTCGCCGCGCGCCCTCAGCCGGAGTAGCCTTCCATCAGGTGCTGATCCTTCAGGCGCACGTAGTTGTCGGCGCTGTAGCGGAAGTAGCTGCGTTCCTTCTCGCTCAGCGGCCGGACCTGCTTGGCCGGGCTGCCGACGTACAGGTAGCCGCTTTCCAGGCGCTTGCCCGGGGGCACCAGGCTGCCGGCGCCGAGCACCACTTCGTCCTCGATCACCACGCCGTCCATGACGATGCTGCCCATGCCGACCAGCACCCGGTTGCCGATGCTGCAGCCGTGCAGGATGACCTTGTGGGCGATGGTCACGTCGTCGCCGATATTCAGCGGGTAGCCGCCCGGGTTGAACGGCCCGGCGTGGGTGATGTGCAGCACGCAGCCGTCCTGCACGCTGGAACGCTCGCCGATGCGGATGCTGTGCATGTCGCCGCGGATCACCACCAGCGGCCAGATCGAGCTGTCGTCGCCGATTTCCACGTCGCCGAGGACCACGGCGGAGGCATCGACAAATACCCGCTCGCCGAGCAGCGGGGTGAACTGTTGGTAACTGCGTATCGCCACGATAGAAACCTCTTGAGCTGCGGTGAGCGCCGATTGTAATTAAGATAGCCGGCATATCCGCTGAAAGCCGATCCCGGAAGCCGATTGCCGTCGACCGTGGCCACAGCATCAATCCCATTTCGCTACAGGTACCCCGTCGTGACTGCGAACAACCCGCTGCTGCAAGCCTTCGACCTGCCGCCCTATTCGGCCATTCGCCCGGAACATGTCGAGCCGGCGGTGGATAGCATTCTCGCCGATAACCGCGCGGCGATCGCCGCCCTCCTGGCCAGACAGTCTGGCACACCGAGCTGGGAGGGGCTGGTGCTGGCGCTCGACGAGCTGCACGCGCGCCTGGGCCAGGCCTGGAGCCCGGTCAGCCACCTCAATGCGGTGTGCAACAGCGCCGAGCTGCGCGCCGCCTACGAGGCCTGCCTGCCCAAGCTGTCCACCTACTGGACCGAGCTGGGGCAGAACCGCGAGCTGTTCCATGCCTACCAGGCACTGGCGCAGAGCCCGGACGCCGCGCGCTTCGAGGTGGCCCAGGCGACCATTCTCGACCACGCCCTGCGCGACTTCCGCCTGTCCGGCATCGACCTGCCGCAGGCCGAGCAGCAGCGCTACGGCGAAATCCAGATGAAGCTCTCCGAGCTCACCAGCAAATTCTCCAACCAGTTGCTCGACGCCACCCAGGCCTGGACCAAGCAGGTCACCGACGAAAGCGCCCTGGCCGGCCTGACCGACTCGGCCAAGGCGCAGATGGCCCAGGCGGCCAAGGCCAAGGGCCTCGATGGCTGGCTGATCAGCCTGGAATTCCCCAGCTACTACGCGGTGCTGACCTACGCCGACCACCGCGCGCTGCGCGAAGAGGTCTACAGCGCCTACTGCACCCGTGCCTCCGACCAGGGCCCGAACGCCGGCCAGGACGACAACGGCCCGCTGATGGAGCAGATCCTCGACCTGCGCCAGGAGCTGGCCCAGCTGCTCGGCTTCGCCCACTTCGCCGAGCTGTCGCTGGCGACCAAGATGGCCGAATCCACCGACCAGGTGCTGCACTTCCTGCGCGATCTGGCGCGGCGCAGCAAGCCCTACGCCGCCCAGGACCTGGAAGAGTTGCGGGCCTTCGCCGCCGAGCGCGGCTGCGCGGACCTGCAGAGCTGGGACGTCGGCTACTACAGTGAGAAGCTGCGCGAACAGCGCTACAGCATCTCCCAGGAGATCCTCCGCCCGTACTTCCCGATCGACCGGGTGCTGTCCGGCCTGTTCGCCATAGTCGAGAAGCTCTACGGCATCCAGATCGCCGAGCTGAAAGACTTCGATTCCTGGCACCCGGACGTGCGCCTGTTCGCGATCAAGGAGAACGGCGAGCTCCTCGGGCGCTTCTTCTTCGACCTCTACGCCCGCGCCAACAAGCGCGGCGGCGCCTGGATGGACGGCGCCCGCGACAAGCGCCGCACGGCCGATGGCGAGCTGGTCAGCCCGGTGGCCAACCTGGTGTGCAACTTCACTCCCGCCGTGAGCGGCAAGCCGGCGCTGCTGACCCACGACGAAGTCACCACCCTGTTCCACGAGTTCGGCCACGGCCTGCACCACCTGCTGACCCGCATCGAGCACGCCGGCGCCTCCGGGATCAACGGCGTGGCCTGGGACGCGGTGGAGCTGCCGAGCCAGTTTATGGAGAACTGGTGCTGGGAGCCCGAGGGCCTGGCGCTGATCTCCGGCCACTTCGAGAGCGGCGAGCCGCTGCCGCAGGACCTGCTGGACAAGATGCTGGCGGCGAAGAACTTCCAGTCCGGGCTGATGATGGTGCGCCAGCTGGAGTTCAGCCTTTTCGACTTCGAACTGCACGCCAGCCACGGCGACGGCCGCAGCGTGCTGCAGGTGCTCGAAGGGGTGCGCGACGAGGTCGCGGTGCTGCGTCCGCCTGCCTACAACCGCTTCGCCAACAGCTTCGCGCACATCTTCGCCGGCGGTTACGCGGCCGGCTACTACAGCTACAAGTGGGCCGAGGTGCTGTCCGCCGACGCCTTCTCCAAGTTCGAGGAAGAGGGTGTGTTCAACCCGCAGACCGGTCACGCCTTCCGCGAGGCTATCCTCGCCCGTGGCGGCTCGCAGGAGCCAATGCAGCTGTTCGTCGACTTCCGCGGCCGCGAGCCGCGCATCGACGCCCTGCTGCGGCATCTCGGCCTGAGCCAGGAGGCCGCATGAGCGAGGCACCGAAGGTATCCAAGAAGCGCTTTATCGCCGGCGCCGTGTGCCCGGCGTGCAGCGAGCTGGACAAGGTCCAGATGTGGGACGAGGACGGCGTGCCGCACCGCGAATGCGTGACCTGCGGCTACGCCGACACCCTCGACGAGCGTGGCAACTCGGTGCCCAAGGAGCTGCCGACCCGGGTCAACGTCAAGGCCCTGCAGCCCAAGGCGGCCGATCCCAAGGTCAAGGCGGTGCAGTTCTTCCCCAATCCGAAGCTGAACAAGCCCAAGGAATAGAACCCGCGCACGGTCCTCGGTGATCCCCGCGTTGCAGCGGGCCTACGCCGGCTAGCAGGCGGCTGAAAAGCCGCCTGGCGCGGCTTTTCATAGCCCGTTACAGGTTGCGCGTCACCGTCAGCGCCGAATAGCTCTGCGCCACCGGCATGATCTCGATCGAGTTGACGTTCATGTGCTCGGGCAACTGGCTGATCCAGGCAACCGTGTGGGCGATGTCCTCCGGGCGGATCGCCTCGACGTCCTTGTACAACGCGGCGACCGCCTCGGCGTTGCCATCCAGGCGCACCATGGAGAACTCGGTGTCCGAGCATAGTCCCGGCTCGATATTGCTGACCCGCACCTTGCTGCCGGCCAGGTCGGCGCGCAGGTTCAGGCTGAACTGTTTGACGAAGGCCTTGGTCGCACCGTAGACGTTGCCGCCCGGGTAGGGGACGGTGCCGGCGATCGAGCCCATGTTGATGATCAGCCCGTTGTTGGCGGCGACCATGTGCGGCAATACCTTGTGCGTGACCAGGGCCAGGCCGGTGACGTTGGTGGCGATCATCCGCTCCCAGTTGGCGGCGCTCGCCACCTGCGCGCGCTCGATGCCCAAGGCCAGGCCGGCGTTGTTCACCAGGATGTCGATCTGCGGGCAGCGCTGGAAGATCGTCTCGAAGGCCTGATCGATCGAGACCTTGTCGGTGACGTCCATCACCACCGCGACGAACCTGTCGCCCAGCTCGGCCGCCAGGGCGGCGAGCTTCTCGGCCCGCCGCGCGGCACCGATAACCTGGTGCCCATCGGCGATCAGCCGTCGGCAAATGGCCTCGCCGAACCCGGACGAGGCGCCGGTAACCAGTACTGTCTTCATCGAACTACTCCGTTTCAAGGTGAACCGCGCGCCGCATCGTGGATCCCGCGCCTGGCGAGATGTGGCATGCGGCGATGGATGGGGTTGGCCAGGCCGGTCAACGTCAGGCCAGGGGCATGATTGCAAGGCTAGCAAACAGAGCGCCGGCATTCTCGCATCATTGCTTGCGCATAGTTCCAGCTGCGCTGGCGCGGCTGGCGGCCGCCAGCCCTCGCTGCGCCGGGCGACGAAGGGAGCTTGGACGATCCGCTAGATGACTGTATATTCGTACAGTATTTTGCCGGAGCGTTGCCATGTCCGTTGTACTCCCGCCGCGCGGCCGCGGCACCGCCAGCAACCCGCACAACCGCTTCGCCCCGACCCGCTCGCTGGTCGAGGACGATGGCTGGTGGCAGGAGGTGCCGCCCAGTCGCGCCACCGAGGTGCGCGCGGAAACCGCCAAATCCATCATCACCCGCAACCAGTCGCCGGACCTGCCGTTCGACCGTTCGCTCAACCCCTATCGCGGCTGCGAGCATGGCTGCATCTACTGCTACGCCCGGCCCAGCCATGCCTATTGGGACCTGTCGCCGGGACTCGATTTCGAGACCCGGCTGATTGCCAAGACCAACGCCGTAGCGCTGCTCGAACAGCAGCTGTCCAAGCCCGGCTACGTCTGTGCGCCGATCAACCTGGGCTCCAGCACCGACCCCTACCAGCCGATCGAACGCCAGTACCAACTGACCCGCAACAGCCTCAAGGTGCTGCTCGACTACCGCCATCCCGTGACCATCGTCACCAAGGGCGCGCTGATCCTGCGCGACCTCGACTTGCTCGGCGAATTGGCCAGGCAGCGCCTGGTGGCGGTGATGATCAGCCTGACCAGCCTCGACGACCAGCTCAAGCGCATCCTCGAGCCGCGCGCTGCGGCGCCGGCGGCGCGCTTGCGGACGATCCGCGTGCTGCGCGAGAAGCGGATTCCGGTGGGCGTGCTCTGCTCGCCGATGATCCCGATGATCAACGACAGGGAGTTGGAGCACCTGCTCGAGGCCGCCCGGGACGCCGGTGCGCAGAGTGCGGCCTATATGTTCCTGCGCCTGCCGCGCGAGGTCGCGCCGCTGTTCGAGGAATGGCTGCAGGCGCATTACCCGCAACGCGCCGAGCATGTGCTCAGCCTGATCCGCCAGAGCCGTGGCGGCGCACTGTACGACAGCCGCTTCGGCCAGCGTTTCCGCGGCGAAGGCGCCTTCGCCGAGTTGCTGGCGCAGCGCTTCGCCGTGGCGATCAAGCGCCTGGGCCTGAACCGCCGTGCCGGCTTCGACCTGGATTGCTCGCGCTTCTGCCCGCCGGGCGGTCAGCTGGCTTTGCTGTGAGGGTGAATCAAGGGTTGTAATCTGCGTGCAGGAGACTGTCCGGGCGCTGTGACCCTGGCGCCATTTCTGGTGTCCTGTAGGGGGCTGGCCTGGTGCTGAGCCAGCAAGATTCGACTCCCGCAGCTTTTTGAGGTTGACCTATGGACAAGCAACAGCAGCAGATCGGCAGCGTGGCGGAGAGCGCGGAGGACGCACTGCAACACATCATCGAGGGCTTCCAGCGCTTTCGCCAGGAGGTCTTCCCGCAGCAGCAGGCGCTGTTCAAGAAGCTCGCCCACGAGCAGACGCCGCGGGCCATGTTCATCACCTGCGCCGATTCGCGCATCGTTCCCGAACTGATCACCCAGAGCGATCCGGGCGACCTGTTCGTCACCCGCAACGTCGGCAACGTGGTGCCGCCCTACGGGCAGATGATGGGCGGGGTATCCACGGCCATCGAGTACGCGGTGATGGCCCTCGGCGTGCACCACATCATCATCTGCGGGCATTCCGACTGCGGTGCGATGAAGGCGGTGCTCAATCCGGACGAGCTGGAACGCATGCCGACAGTCAAGGCCTGGCTGCGCCATGCCGAAGTGGCCAAGACCGTGGTGGCGGAGAACTGCGGCTGCGCCAATCACAACACCCTCGGCATCCTCACCGAGGAGAACGTCGTGGCCCAGCTCGATCACCTGCGCACCCATCCCTCGGTGGCCGCGCGCCTGGCCAGCGGCCAGCTGTTCATCCATGGCTGGGTGTACGACATCGAAACCAGCGAGATCAAGGCCTACGACGCCGAGGAGGGCGCGTTCCGCCGGATCGGCGACGGCCCGCTGCCGATGGCCACGCCGCGCGCGCGCTACCTGCCGAACTAACCTGAGCGTCGCGCGGCGACGCCCACCTTATTGATTGCCCTTCCCCCTCCGGGAGGCGGCTCCCGCTCTCGAAAACGCTCCCGGCGTTTTCCTGCCTCTGCCATCCATGGGGTCGCCGGCGGGAGTGGCGCATTCGCCACAGCCCTGTGGGTCAAGGTGCCGCGAAGCACCGGCTGAGGGATGCGATACCCGCAGCAGCAGGCGCTACGTTCGGTCCCTCGCCCGTGTCGGGCGTGGCCTCAGCCGGCCGCGCGCGACTGGTCCAGTACCAGTTCCACCCCCAGTTGCCGCGACAGGCAAGGCCAGCGCTTCCAGGCCGCCTCGGTGTGCGGAGCGCTCAGGCGTTCGCGGTAGGCCAGCACCGAACCTTGGCCGAAGCTGGCTTCGTCGAGCATGCCGTCCACCGCGTGGTGCACGGCTTCGTCCAGCTGGTTGGCGAAGGGTTCGCCGATCAGCTGGTGGGCGACCAGATTGGCCGTCGTGGTGTCCAGTGGAATCAGCGGCTGGCCGAGGTGGGCGATATAGCGGTCGTTGACCTCCTCGACCAGGCGGTGGGCCAGGTAGGCCTCGTCGAGCAGGCCATCCAGGCCCTCGTGGCCGGTCAACAAGCTCGGTGGTTGCAGGAAGAATTGCTCGGCGACCTTCAATACCGGCTTGATCTGCATCTCGATCCCGGCTTCGCGGGCCACCTGATTGGCCGCTTCCAGCACATCCGGGACCTGCTCGATATAGGCCATGACAAAGCCCGTGAGGACGCCGAGGCTGTTGTCGGCGGGCAGGCGAATCGAGGGGTGCAGCCGGCCGAGCTGGGCTTGCAGTTGACGGCCGAGCTGGCCGCTGGCGGCTTCGTGTTGGTGGGCGCGCTGGATCAGCTCGCGCAGGGCGGGGGTGTTCATGACTGCTCCTGAAATAAGGACATGGACGTGAACCATAGCTGGCCGGGTGCGGCAGCTAAGATGCAATTGTCATAATTTTTTAATGGTTATGCGAGCTTGCTATATAGCAGCGCTGGCAGCTTTTTCCAGTCCGCGGCCGGCGCGGCGTTTAGGACAAGCCTTGCGCGGCTTTGGCCATTTGCGTTTTCGCGTTGCCAGGTGAAAGTCGCCGTCTATACTCGAACTCGAAAGGCAGTACCTGATGGAACCGGACGGGCTTCGGCACGGAGAGGTTTCGACAGTTGTCGCCAGCAGTTACGGGTCGAGAAAAACGGTAGCGAGCGAAGGCCAGGGGCCGGGCAAGGCATACGGATGTAGGCCAGGCCGGGTTTCCATGGCGCTGGCGTGCGAAGCTCGCGCGAGTTTTTCCACGGTCTGAAAATGGCAGTCGATCCCTTTGCCGTAGGCTCCGCCGGCGGGATAACAAGAATCATAAGGGGAACCCGCAATGATGCGACATCCACGAGTTTGGATGGGCTTCCTGCTGTGGTTGGCATTCAGCTCGGCTCACGCCAGCTGGACGGTCAACATGGCACCCGGTGCGACCGAGGTCAGCCGCTCGGTTTTCGACCTGCACATGACCATCTTCTGGATCTGCGTGGTGATCGGCGTGGTGGTGTTCGGCGCCATGTTCTGGTCGATGATCGTCCACCGCCGTTCCACCGGCCAGCAGCCCGCGCATTTTCACGAAAGCACCACGGTGGAGATTCTCTGGACCGTGGTGCCGCTGCTGATTCTGGTGCTGATGGCCATCCCGGCGACCAAGACCCTGATCGATATCTACGACAACTCGGAATCCGGGCTGGATGTCCAGGTCACCGGCTACCAGTGGAAATGGCACTACAAGTACCTGGGCCAGGACGTCGAGTTCTTCAGCAACCTGACCACGCCGTCCGAGCAGATCAACAACCGCGCCGAAAAAGGCGAGCACTACCTGCTGGAGGTCGACCAGCCGCTGGTGGTGCCGGTCGGCACCAAGGTGCGCTTCCTCATCACCTCCGCCGATGTGATCCATTCCTGGTGGGTGCCGGCCCTGGCGGTGAAGAAGGATGCCATCCCCGGCTTCGTCAACGAGTCCTGGACGCGGATCGACGAGCCCGGCTTCTATCGCGGCCAATGCACCGAGCTGTGCGGCAAGGATCACGGCTTCATGCCGGTGGTCGTGGAGGCGAAATCCAAGGAGGACTTCTCCGCCTGGCTGGCCGAGCGCAAGCAAACGGCGGCGGCCGAGAAGGAGCTGACCAGCAAGGAATGGACCCTGGACGAGCTGCTGGCCCGCGGCGAGAAGGCCTACACCACCAACTGCGCCGCCTGCCACCAGCCTACCGGCGAAGGCCTGCCGCCGATGTTCCCGGCGCTGAAAGGCTCGGCCATCGCCACCGGCCCGGCCGAAGGGCATATCGGCATAGTGGTCAACGGCAAGCCGGGCACCGCCATGGCCGCCTTCGGCAAGCAGCTGTCGGAAGTCGATCTCGCCGCGATAATCACCTACGAACGCAATGCCTGGGGCAACAAGGTCGGTGACCTGGTCACCCCGCAGGACATCCTCGCGTTCAAACAGGCTCAGGAGTAAGGACATGAGTGCAGTGATCGACTCCCATCAAGGGCAGGCGCATAGCGACCACCACCATGGCCCGGCCAAGGGCCTGATGCGCTGGGTACTGACCACCAACCACAAGGACATCGGCACCCTGTACCTGTGGTTCAGCTTCGCCATGTTCCTGCTCGGCGGGTCCATGGCCATGGTGATCCGCGCCGAACTGTTCCAGCCCGGCCTGCAGATCGTCCAGCCGGAATTCTTCAACCAGATGACCACCATGCACGGCCTGATCATGGTCTTCGGCGCGGTGATGCCGGCCTTCGTCGGCCTGGCCAACTGGATGATCCCGCTGATGATCGGCGCGCCGGACATGGCCCTGCCGCGAATGAACAACTTCAGTTTCTGGCTGCTGCCGGCGGCCTTCACCCTGCTGGTCAGCACGCTGTTCAGCGAGGGCGGCGGGCCGAACTTCGGCTGGACCTTCTACGCGCCGCTGTCGACCACCTATGCGCCGGAAAGCGTGACCTTCTTCATCTTCGCCGTGCACCTGATGGGCATCAGTTCGATCATGGGGGCGATCAACGTGATCGCCACCATCCTCAACCTGCGCGCCCCCGGCATGACCCTGATGAAGATGCCGCTGTTCGTCTGGACCTGGCTGATCACCGCCTTCCTGCTGATCGCGGTGATGCCGGTACTGGCCGGTTGCGTAACCATGATGCTGATGGACGTGCACTTCGGCACCAGCTTCTTCAGCGCCGCCGGCGGCGGCGACCCGGTGCTGTTCCAGCACGTGTTCTGGTTCTTCGGCCACCCCGAGGTGTACATCATGATCCTGCCCGCCTTCGGCGCGGTCAGCTCGATCATCCCGGCCTTCGCGCGCAAGCCGCTGTTCGGCTATACCTCGATGGTCTACGCCACCGCGTCGATCGCCTTCCTGTCGTTCATCGTCTGGGCGCACCACATGTTCACCGTCGGCATCCCGCTGACCGGCGAACTGTTCTTCATGTACGCCACCATGCTGATCGCCGTACCCACCGGGGTGAAGGTGTTCAACTGGGCCAGCACCATGTGGCAAGGCTCGATGACCTTCGAGACGCCGATGCTGTTCTCGGTGGCCTTCGTCATCCTGTTCACCATCGGCGGCTTCTCCGGGCTGATGCTGGCCATCGCCCCGGCGGACTTCCAGTACCACGACACCTACTTCGTGGTCGCGCACTTCCACTACGTGCTGGTGCCGGGGGCGATCTTCGGCATCTTCGCCTCGGCCTACTACTGGCTGCCCAAGTGGACCGGGCATATGTACGACGAGACCCTGGCCAAGCTGCACTTCTGGATGAGCTTCATCGGCATGAACCTGGCGTTCTTCCCCATGCACTTCGTCGGCCTGGCCGGCATGCCGCGGCGCATCCCCGACTACAACATGATGTTCGCCAACTTCAACATGGTCTCCTCGATCGGTGCCTTCATGTTCGGCGCGACCCAGCTGCTGTTCCTGTTCATCGTCATCAAGTGCATCCGCGGCGGCCAGCCCGCCGCGGCCAAGCCCTGGGACGGCGCCGAGGGGCTGGAGTGGACGGTGCCGTCGCCGGCGCCCTACCACACCTTCCAGACTCCGCCGGACGTGAAGTGATGTGCGCTTTTGTAGGAGCGAGCTTGCTCGCGATCCGCCGTGGCCTCCGTGGGCAAGCTCGTTCCTACGGGGATCTGCTGGCATGAACGAAAGCCTGAGCACCCGCCGCCTGGTCACCCGCCTGCTGCTGGTGGTGGTGGCCATGTTCGCCTTCGGCTTCGCTCTGGTGCCGATCTATGAGGTGATGTGCCAGGCCTTCGGCATCAACGGCAAGACCGCCGGCGCCTATGGCGGAACCCAGGCGGTGGACGAGCAACGCCAGGTCCGCGTGCAGTTCCTCGCCACCAATGCCGCCGGCATGTCCTGGGAATTCCGTCCGCAGGCCGATGAAGTCACGGTTCACCCCGGCGCCAGCACGCAGATGCTGTTCGTCGCGCACAACCCGACCGGCCAGCCGATGACCGCCCAGGCCATCCCCAGCGTGGCGCCGTCCAAGGCGGCGGCGTATTTCCACAAGACCGAATGCTTTTGCTTTACCCAGCAGGTGCTGCAGCCCGGAGAGCGCATCGAAATGCCGGTGCGCTTCATCGTCGATCGGGATCTGCCGGCCGACGTGCAGCACCTGACCCTGGCCTACACCTTGTTCGATATCACTGCGCGTAAACCACCTGTGGCCCAGGTGAGCCGATAAGGAGAACAAAGATGGCGTCTCACGAGCAGTACTACGTTCCGGCCCAGAGCAAGTGGCCAATCATCGCCACCCTGGGTCTGCTGATCACCGTCTTCGGGGTCGGCACCTGGTTCAACGACCTGAAGGCCGAACGGGCGGACTCCAACGGCCCGCTGATCTTCTTCGTCGGCGCCCTGTTCCTCGCCTACATGCTGTTCGGCTGGTTCGGCACGGTGATCAAGGAGAGCCGTTCCGGCCTGTACAGCGCGCAGATGGACCTCTCCTTCCGCTGGGGCATGAGCTGGTTCATCTTCTCCGAGGTGATGTTCTTCGCGGCGTTCTTCGGCGTGCTGTTCTACGTGCGCAATTTCGCCGGACCCTGGCTCGGCGGCGAGGGCGACAAGGGCGTGGCCAACATGTTGTGGCCGGGCTTCGAGTTCACCTGGCCGCTGCTCAACAACCCGGACTCCAAGCTGTTTCCGCCGCCCAGCGACATCATCAACCCCTGGCAGCTGCCGCTGCTCAACACCGTGCTGCTGGTGACCTCCAGCTTCACCCTGACCTTCGCCCACCATGCCCTGCGCAAGAACCAGCGCAAGCCGCTGAAGCTCTGGCTGGCGCTGACCATAGTGCTCGGCGCCGCATTCCTCACGTTCCAGGCCGAGGAGTACGTGCATGCCTACACCGAGCTGGGCCTGACCCTGGGCTCGGGCATCTATGGCGCGACCTTCTTCATGCTCACCGGCTTTCACGGCGCCCACGTGACCCTCGGTGCCTTGATGCTGACGATCATGCTGATCCGCATCCTGCGCGGGCACTTCAGTCCCGACCATCACTTCGGCTTCGAGGCCGCCGCCTGGTATTGGCACTTCGTCGACGTGGTGTGGATCGGTCTGTTCACCTTCGTCTATGTGCTGTGACGGGCTTACCAGGAGACGTGCGGGGTCAGTTGGCCACTGTAGAAGCCCCAGGCAATCAGTCCGACGGTGATCGCGGTGAGCGTCACCCGCACGGTCAGGGCATTGACCAGCCGGGAGCTGCGGCCCTCGTCCTTGACCAGGAAGAACAGGCCGCTGAACAGGCTGACCAGGGTCGCCAATAGCAGGAGGATGATCGCAGCCTTGAGCATGCGTGACTCCGGGGGAAGGGGAATGCCGTGCTGTTGCAGTATAACCGGCTTGGCCTGTGCATTTGCGGGGTGCCCATGAGCGCCTTTCGTCCCGGCCTGCTGCCCAGCCTGCTGGTGCTGGCGTTGTTGCCACTGCTGATCGGCCTGGGTTTCTGGCAGTTGACGCGCGCCGAGGAAAAGCGCGAGTTGCTGGGGCGTCATCAGGCGCAGCGGCTCGCCGCACCTATCGGCATCGATGAACTGGAGCGTCATCCCGATCCGGCCTACGTCCGGGTGCAGCTGCATGGGCGCTTCGACGCGCGTCACGGTCTGTTGCTGGATAACCGCATCCGCGGCGGCCAGGCCGGCGTCGAAGTGCTGCAACCTTTCTACGATCAGGGCAGTGGCCTCTGGCTGTTGCTCAACCGCGGCTGGCTACCCTGGCCGGATCGACGCATAGCGCCGACCTTCGCCACTCCCGACACGCCGCTGAGTCTGACCGCCTGGGTCTATGTGCCGCTGGGCGCAGCCTTTCGCTTGCAGCAGGAGCGGCCGGGCAACGGCTGGCCACGCCTGGTCAGCGTGGTCGAGCCGGACGCGCTCTGGCAGCAACTGGGCCGCGCTGGCCTAAGCTATGAGGTACGCCTGGAGCCCGGCCCGGCGTCTTTCCGGGTTGACTGGCCGGTGGTTGCCATGAGTCCGGACAAACATCTGGGCTATGCCGTGCAATGGTTCGCCCTGGCGGCGGCTTTGCTCGGCCTGTTCATCTATTTCGGTTTGCATAACGCGCGGGAGACTCGCCATGAATCCAGCCATCGCCCTGCCTGAAGTGTCGCCCAGCCAACGTCGGCGCGGCCGCTGGCAGTTGATCCTGCTGTTGGCCGTGGTTATCGGCCCGATGGTCCTGGCCAGTGCCATGTACCAATGGCGCTTCTGGGTGCCGGAAAGCCGCAGCTATCACGGCGAGTTGCTCGGCAATGGCCAGACCCTGGCCGACCTGGGCGTGGTGGCCGGCGAGCAGGCGCGCTGGCAACTGCTGGTCACGGCGCCGCAGGGGTGCGAAGCGGACTGCCAGCAACTGGTGTTCCTCGCCCGGCAGATCCATATCGGCCTCAATCGCGACGCCTCGCGCGCGGCCCACGCCCTGGCCAGCGCCCTGCCGCCGAGTGCCGACTACGATGCGCAACTGCGCCGCGAATATCCGCAACTGGGGCGCTTCCAGTTGCAACTGCAGGCCTATCAGCGGCTCGTCGAGCAGGGCGCCGGGGCGCAGCTGTGGATAGTCGATCCGCATGGCAACCTGGTGCTGCGCTATGACACGGGCAGCAAGGGCAAGGCGATCCTCGACGATCTGCGTCACCTGCTGAAAATCTCACAAATTGGTTAAGGATCGGCGATGACCAGACCCGGATACCCCTTGGCCCTGTTTGCCACCCTGCTGGCCTTGCTGGTGGTCCTGCTCGGCGCCTACACCCGGCTCAGTCATGCCGGCCTGGGCTGCCCGGATTGGCCGGGCTGCTACGGCTTCCTCGGCGTGCCGATGAGCGAGAGCAGCCAGGCGCTGGCCGAATCGCGCTTCCCGGCAGCGCCGCTGGAGGTGGCCAAGGGCTGGTATGAAATGGTTCATCGCTATTTCGCCGGCAGTCTCGGCCTGGTGGTTCTCGCCCTGGCCGTGCACGCCCTGCGCCATCGAGGCGAGCCGGGCCAGCCGCTGAAGCTGCCGTTGGCGTTGCTCGGCCTGGTGATCGTCCAGGCGGCGTTCGGCATGTGGACGGTGACCCTCAAGCTCTGGCCGCAGGTGGTCACCGCCCACCTGCTCGGCGGTTTCGCCACCCTCAGCCTGCTGTTCCTGCTGACCCTGCGGCTGTCCGGTGCGGCGTCGGCGGTGCCCCGGCTTCCCGCGCGTCTGCGTGTCCTGGCGGCGCTCGGCCTGGTCCTAGTGATCGGGCAGATCGCCCTCGGCGGCTGGGTCAGCAGCAATTACGCGGCGGTCGCCTGCGTGGATCTGCCGACCTGTCACGGCCAATGGTGGCCGGCGATGGATTTCGCCAACGGTTTTCACCTGACCCAGCATATCGGCCCGAACTATCTCGGCGGCCAGCTCGACAGCGATGCGCGCACCGCCATCCACATGACCCACCGCCTCGGGGCCCTGGTGCTGAGCCTGGTGCTGTTGCTGCTGGCCTGGCAGCTGCGGCGTGGCGGCCTGCCGCGTCTGGCAAGCCTGCTGCTGCTGGCGCTGGCCGTGCAGCTCGGCCTGGGCGTCAGCAATGTGCTGCTGCACCTGCCGTTGGCGCTGGCGGTGGCGCATAACGCCGGCGGCGCGGGCCTGCTGCTGTCCCTGGTGCTGATCAACTACCGGCTGCGCTCGGCCGCGGCGGCAGCCCCGGTCCCGGTCGAACAGGCGGGCGGCCCAGTCGCCCGGAATGGCTTCGCGGCGTTGTCGACGAAATAACGAGAATCGAGGAGAGACCCGATGGCTACTCTACTGCGCGAGCGCCACACCCACGCCAGCTGGCGCGACTACCTCGAGCTGACCAAGCCCAGGGTGGTGGTGCTGATGCTGATCACCTCGCTGGTCGGCATGTTCCTCGCCACCCGCGCCGGCGTGCCCTGGACGGTGCTGCTGTTCGGCAACCTGGGCATTGGCCTGTGCGCCGGTGCGGCGGCGGCGGTCAACCATGTGGTGGATCGGCGCATCGACTCGCTCATGGCGCGCACCCACAAGCGCCCGTTGGCCGAAGGCCGGGTCACGCCGCTGGCGGCGCTGAGCTTCGCCCTGCTGTTGGCGGTGGCCGGCCTGGCGCTGTTGCTGACCTTCACCAACCAGCTGGCTGCCTGGCTGACCCTGGCTTCGTTGCTCGGTTATGCGGTGATCTATACCGGCTTTCTCAAGCGCGCCACGCCGCAGAACATCGTCATCGGCGGCCTGGCCGGCGCCGCGCCGCCGCTGCTCGGCTGGGTCGCGGTGACCGGCCAGCTGAGCGCCGAGCCGCTGCTGCTGGTGCTGATCATCTTCGCCTGGACGCCGCCGCATTTCTGGGCCCTGGCGATCCACCGCAAGGCCGAATACGCCAAGGCCGACATCCCCATGCTGCCGGTGACCCATGGCGAGCATTACACCAAGGTGCACATCCTGCTCTACACCGCGGTGATGTTCGCCGTCAGCCTGCTGCCCTATGCCATCCATATGAGCGGCCTGTTCTACCTGGTCTGTGCCATCGGCCTGGGTGGCCGCTTCCTGCACTGGGCCTGGGTGCTGTACCGTGACAGCCAGCCGCACGCGGCGATCAACACCTTCAAGTACAGTATCTGGTATCTGTTCCTGCTGTTCATCGCCCTGCTGGTCGACCACTATCAGGTTATTTAGAAGCTACTGCGCTAGCCTATGCGGCGTTGCAACGTAGCGAAGCGGAGTAACAGCCGAAGGCTGGCCCGTAGGGCGAGCAAAGCGAGTAAATCAGCCTAGCCGTCGCTCGTGACGCTTCTAAATGACCTGAATCCTGCTGTTCAATCTGTAGTCGTTGGTGCCATGTCCCGAACCCAGATCACCGTTTTCGTTCTCGTTGCCATAGTCGCGCTGGTCCTCGGGCTGACCGTCAACAAGGTACTCAACAGCAAGGGCCAGGGCGACCCGACCGCCCTGCTGGATGCCGGCATCGTGCTGCTGCCGCAGAGCCGCAGCCTGCCGGAGCTGCACCTGACCAACCAGGATGGCGACGAGGTCGCGGTCGACCAGCTCAAGGATCAATGGAGCCTGCTGTTCTTCGGCTACACCTTCTGCCCGGACATCTGCCCGGCCACCCTCGCCCAGCTGCGCCAGCTGCGCGGCCAGTTGCCGGCAGAGACCCGTGCCAACCTGCGCATGGTGCTGGTCAGCGTCGATCCCCAGCGCGACACGCCGGAGCAGCTGAAGAAGTACCTGGACTACTTCGACGCCGGCTTTATCGGCCTGACCGGCGAGGAGGCGGCCATCCAGAAGCTCGCCAACGCGCTGAGCATCCCCTATATCCCGGCCGATACCAGCCAGGCCGACTACACCGTCGACCACAGCGGCAACCTGGTGATCCTCGGCCCGGACGGCACCCAGCGCGGCTTTATCCGTGCGCCGCTGAACAACGAGAAACTCGCCGCGCAACTGCCGGGGCTGATCAGCCCGGCCGACTGAGCGGCAGCGCGCTATTTGGCGAACAACTGGCCGATGTCCTTGAATGCCTTGAATTCCAGGGCATTGCCGCAGGGATCGAGGAGGAACATGGTGGCCTGCTCGCCGACCTGGCCCTTGAAGCGCACGTAGGGCTCGATGACGAAGCGCGTGGCCCTGGCCTGCAGCCGTTCGGCCAGGGCCTGCCAGTTCTGCCAATCCAGCACCACGCCGAAATGCGGTACCGGCACCTCGTGGCCGTCCACCGGGTTGCTGTGTGCGGCCTTTTGATAGTCCATCTGCGGGGCCTGGTGGATCACCAGCTGGTGGCCGAAGAAGTCGAAGTCCACCCACTGCTCGCTGCTGCGGCCCTCGGCGCAGCCGAAGACCTCGCCGTAGAAATGCCGGGCGGCGGCCAGGTCATGGACGGGGATGGCCAGGTGGAAGGGGGCGAGTGGCATGGCGAAACTCCTTGGGGTCGGTGTCCGGCGATTTTCAGCAACAGCGATTCTGATTAAAAGCGAATATCCTTGCTTACCAGCACAAGCAAAATCGATCAATCGGGGCGGCCATGCTGCGTGAGCTGAAAACCTTCGTGATGATCGCCCGCCACGGCACCTTCGCCGCCGCCGGCCAGCATGTAGGCCTGACCCAATCGGCGGTCAGCGCGCAGATGCGCGTGCTGGAGCAGGGCTTGGGCGTGCGCCTGTTCGACCGCAGCGGCCGTGCCGCGCTGCTGAATGCCGCCGGCCGGCATGCCCTGCCATTGGCCGAGCAGATCCTCGCCCTGTACGCGCAGATGGCCCTGCCGAGCTCGGCCGCCGAGTGGCAGGGCGAGCTCAGGATCGGTGCCATCGCCACGGTGCAGACCGGCCTGCTGCCCGACGCCTTGCCGCGCTTCCGGGCCGCCGCGCCACGGGTCGAGCTGAAGCTGGTGCCGGGCGTGTCGCTGCACCTGCTGAGCCAGGTGGATGCCGGCGAGCTGGACCTGGCCCTGCTGATCAAGCCGCCGTTCGAGCTGCCCAAGGAGTTGCTGCAAGTCAGCCTGGCGCGCGAGCCCTTCGTGCTGATCGCGCCGCTGGACGTCGAGGGCGACGACCCGCTGCGCCTGCTCGCCGAGCAACCGTTCGTGCGCTACGACCGCACCTCCTTCGGTGGTCGGCGGGTCAGCCAGTTTCTCCGCGAGCAGCGCCTGGAGGTGCGCGAGGCGTTGGAACTGGACGAGCTGGAAGCCATAGTGCGGATGGTCGAGTGCGGCCTCGGCATATCCTTGATCCCGCGTGCCGGCCTGTGGTTGCAGCGGCCGACCCAGCTACGGGTGCTCGAGCTGGGCGAGCTGACTTTCCACCGCGAGTTGGTCGCCGTGCTGCGCCGGGCCCAGCGCCAGCCGGCGCTGGAGTGCTTGCTCGACTGCCTATTGGCAACTGGTGCGCGCGGCGCACCCTACGGCACCGAGTAGGGTGCGCGGCGCCGCCTAGGTCATGCGCACCAGAACGAACTTGCCGGCAACAAAAAGCCCGCTGCGGGAGCGGGCTCGTTTGGCTAGCGGAGGGGCGACGGCTTAGAACGCCGGCACCACCGCGCCCTGGTATTTCTCTTCGATAAAGGCCTTCACCTCGGCGCTGTTCAGCGCCTTGGCCAGCTTCTGCATGGCGGCGCTGGCCTGGTTGTCCGGGCGGGCCACCAGGATGTTGACGTAGGGCGAGTCGCTGCCTTCGATCACCAGCGCATCTTTGGTCGGGTTGAGGCCGGCTTCCAGGGCGTAGTTGGTGTTGATCAGCGCCAGGTCGACCTGATTCAGCACGCGCGCCAGGGTCGCCGCTTCCAGTTCGCGGACCTTGAGGTCCTTGGGGTTCGCGGCGATGTCCTTGACCGTCGCGGTGATCCCGGCGTCGGCCTTGAGGCTGATCACCCCGGCCTTCTGCAACAGCAGCAGGGCGCGGCCGCCGTTGGTGGCGTCGTTGGGGATCACCACGCTGGCGCCTTGCGGCAGGTCCTTGAGGTCTTTGATCTTGCTGGAGTAGGCGCCGAACGGCTCGACATGCACGCCGGCGACGCTGACCAGCTGGGTGCCGCGGCTCTGGTTGAACTCGTCGAGGTATGGCTGGTGCTGGAAGAAGTTGGCGTCCAGGCGCTTCTCGGCGACCTGCACGTTGGGCTGCACGTAGTCGGTGAAGACTTTCACGTTCAGCTCGACGCCTTCGGCGGCCAGGGCCGGTTTGACGAATTCGAGGATTTCCGCGTGCGGCACGGCAGTGGCCGCGACGTTCAAGGTTTCCGCCTGGGCGGCGCCGGCGAAGGCGGCGACAACGGCGATGGCAGTCAGCAGTTTTTTCATCGGGAAGCTCCTTGTGGGATAGGTGCAGGGTCCAGCGGATAGCCGGTCGCCTGCTGTTCTATTTGCGAGAGAAATGCACCACCAGCTTGTCGCCGGTGCTTTGCAGGATTTGCACGAGCACCAGCAGTAGCACCACGGTGACCAGCATCACGTCCGGCTGGTAGCGCTGGTAGCCGTAGCGCACCGCCAGGTCGCCGAGGCCGCCGCCGCCGATCAGGCCGGACATGGCGGTGTAGGACACCAGGGTGATGGCGGTGACGGTGATCGCCGCGACTATGCCCGGCAGCGCCTCCGGCAGCAGGGCGTTGACCACGATCTGGCGGGTGCTGGCGCCCATCGCCTGGGTCGCCTCGATGATGCCGCGGTCCACCTCGCGCAGGGCGGTTTCCACCAGCCGCGCGAAGAACGGCGTGGCGCCTACCACCAGCGGCGGGATGGCGCCGGCCACGCCCAGCGAGGTGCCGGTGACCAGCACGGTGAGCGGGATCATCAGGATCAGCAGGATCACGAACGGCACCGAGCGCAGCACGTTGACCAGCAGCGAGACGACCCCGTACAGCGCCTTCTGCTCGAACATCTGCCGCGGCCCGGTGAGGAACAGCAGCACGCCCAGCGGCAGGCCGAGCAGCACGGTGAACAGCAGCGAGCCGCCGAGCATGTTCAGGGTGTCCAGGCTGGCCTGCCAGATCTCCGGCCAGTCGACATTCGGCAGTAGCGTCTCCATCAGCGCAGCACCTCCAGGTGCACGTCGGCGCCTTCGAAGCGCGCGATCGCGGCGTCGATGTCGCCGCCGGTCAGGGCCAGGGTCAACTGGCCGTAGGGGGTATCCTTGATCCGGTCGATGCGTCCGGCGAGGATGCTGTAGTCCACCCCGGTCTCGCGCGCCACGCTGCCGAGCAGCGGCGCGTAGGTGGCCTCGCCCTGGAAGGTCAGGCGCAGGATGCGGCCCGCGACATGGGCGAAGTCGTCGTGCTGCTCGCGCTCGTCGACATGCTCGGACTCCAGCACGAAACGCTTGGTGGTGGCGTGCCGCGGGTGCAGGAACACCTCGGCCACCGGGCCCAGCTCGACGATGCTGCCGGCGTCCATCACCGCCACGCGGTCGCAGACCCGGCGGATCACGTCCATCTCGTGGGTGATCAGCACGATGGTCAGGCCCAGCTCGCGGTTGATCTCGGCCAGCAGCTGCAAAACCTGCGCCGTGGTCTGCGGGTCGAGGGCGCTGGTGGCCTCGTCGCACAGCAGGATCTGCGGCCGGGTGGCCAGGGCGCGGGCGATGCCGACCCGCTGCTTCTGTCCGCCGGACAGCTGCGCCGGGTACTTGCCCGCGTGCTCCTGCAGGCCGACACGGGCCAGCAGCTCGGCGACGCGCCGGTCGATCTCGCCGCGCGACAGCTGGCCGGCCAGCTTCAGCGGCAGGCCGACGTTGTCGGCGACGGTCTTCGAGGACAGCAGGTTGAAGTGCTGGAAGATCATCCCGACCCGCTGGCGGAAGCGCCGCAGGCCGTCGGCGTCCAGCGCGGTGGCATCGATGCCGTCGACCTGGATGCGCCCGCCGCTGGGCTCCTCCAGGCGGTTGATCAGGCGCAGCAGGGTGCTCTTGCCGGCGCCGGAATGGCCGATGATGCCGAACACCTCGCCGCGGGCGATGCGCAGGTCGGTCGGCTGCAGGGCGGGGATGGCTTGGCCACTGACGCGGTACGCCTTGTGGACAGACTGGAATTCGATCACGCGGTTAAACCTTTTGGGTTTGTAGTGCAGCCGGGTAGGCATAAAGGCGGGCTAGTCTACCCGGCGCCGTTTAGGCCGCAAAAATCTTTGTAGGCCTATGGTTATAGCTAAACTGCATGAGCAAGTCGGTTGCTCAGCGCAGTGTAGTCGCCGCCAATGCAAACGGCCGGGCGTGCCCGGCCGTGCCGAGGTCCGGGTGGTTCACTCGGTGCGCTGCGGGCTGAGCACCAGCTGCGGCGTCTGCGTCGGCTCGATCGCCTGGCTCAGGCGCGGGCTGAAGCCCGGGTCGAGGCGCTTGATCCGCGCGCTGAGCAGCGCCGCGACCCAGGGATAGTCCTTGGCCTGGCGCACTTCGATGCGCACCGCACAGCGGAACGCCACCACGTCTTCGGCGACCGCATCGAGCAGGCTGCGCAGGCGCTCGTTGTCCTGGTTGTCCAGCATCGGCAGCGGCACCACGCTGCTGGCGGCGGCCGGGTCGATCAGCTTGGCCCGGGGCTTGGCCGCTGGCGCAGGCTCTGCGGGGCTGTTCGGCAACTGGGTGGCCTGGATCGCGGTGGCCTGGCGTTCGGCGGCCAGGCGCAACTGGCGGGCCTGTTCCAGGCGTGCGGCTTCCTCGCGGGCGGCGCTCAACTCGGCGCCGCGGCGGGCCTGGGCGGCGGCGTCCAGTTCGGCCTCGCGCGCCTGGCTGATGGCACCCTCCAGCCCGGTGGTCAGCGCCGGCGCCTGCGGCATCAGGCTGCGCGCCTGGCCGAGTGCCTGGGCCGCACTGTCGAGGTCGCCGGCTTGCAGGGCCTGCTGGCCTCGCTGCAGATAGGCCTCGGCCAACTGGCGCTGGTACTGCTCCAGGCGGGTGTCGCCGGCGGCGCGCTGCTGCAGGGCGCCGAGCTGGCTTTCGGCCGCGCTCAACTGACCGGCGGCGAGGCTTTGCTCGAGCTGGCGGAAGGCACCGACCAGATCGTCGGTGGGCAGGCTGGCCACTTGCGGCGCGCTCTGGCACGCGGCCAATAGCAGCGAAACTGCGACGATAGATAGACAACGTGAGGCGAACGACATCATTCCTGCGAGTCTCGTGGCGTGCAAAAAACGAGCAAGTCTACACCGCCCGCGCGGGCGAAACCAAACCTTCAGGCGCTGCGCCGGGGCCAGGCGAAGCTCAGCAGGAACAGGCTGGCGGCGGACACCACGATCGACGGCCCGGCCGGGGTGTCCTGGAACCAGGACAGGCTGAGGCCGCCGCACACCGCGAGGATGCCCAGCAGGCTGGCGCCCAGGGCCATCTGCTCGGGGGTGCGGGCATGCCGTTGGGCGGCGGCGGCGGGGATGATCAGCAGGGAGGTGATCAGCAGCACGCCGACGATCTTCATGGCCACGGCGATCACCACGGCGATCAGCAGCATCAGCGCCAGGCGGATCGCCGCCACCGGCAGGCCTTCGACCCGGGCCAGTTCCTCGTGCACGGTGATCGCCAGCAGCGGCCGCCAGAGCAGGCCCAGCAGCACCAGCACCAGGGCGCTGCCGCCGAGAATCCAGGCCAGGTCGCCGGGGCCGACGGCGAGCAGGTCGCCGAACAGGTAGCCCATCAGGTCGATGCGCACCTCGTGCATGAAGCTCAGCACCACCAGGCCCAGCGACAGGGTGCTGTGGGCGAGGATCCCCAGCAGGGTGTCGGAGGCCAGCGGCTGGCGGCTTTGCAGGGTCACCAGCAGCACCGCCAGCAGCACGCAGCCGACGGTCACCGCCAGGGTCGGGCTGACATCCAGCATCAGGCCGAGGGCCACGCCGAGCAGCGCGGCGTGCGACAGGGTGTCGCCGAAATAGGCCATGCGCCGCCACACCACGAAGGAGCCGAGCGGGCCGGCGACCAGCGCCAGGGCCAGGCCGGCGAGCAGGGCGTTGAGCAGGAAGTCAGCCATGCTTGCAGCCATCCCCGTGGACATGCGGTTGCACTGGGCCCTGGATGCTCAGGCCGCCGGCCGTTTCGCTGACCACGGCGCCGTGCAGGTCGTGCTCGTGGTCATGGTGGTGGTGGTAGATCGCCAGGCTCTTGGCGTCCTGGCCGAACAGCTCGACGAAGGCCGGGTCGCTGCTGACCTGCTCCGGGTGGCCGGAGCAGCAGACGTGGCGGTTCAGGCAGACCACCTGGTCGGTGGTGCTCATCACCAGGTGCAGGTCGTGCGAGACCATCAGCACGCCGCAGCCGTGGCGATCGCGCAGGCGCGTGATCAGCCGGTACAGCTCGGCCTGGCCGGCGACATCGACGCCCTGCACCGGTTCGTCCAGCACCAGCAGTTCGGGTTCGCGCAACAGCGCGCGGGCCAGCAGCACGCGCTGCAGTTCGCCGCCGGAGATGCTTTGCAGCGGGCTGTCGATCACCTGCTCGGCACCGACTTCGGCCAGCGCCGCCGCGGCGGCGGCACGCTTGACCCCCGGCACCAGGCGCAGGAAGCGCAGCACGCTGAGCGGCAGGGTCGGGTCGACATGGAGCTTCTGCGGCATGTAGCCGATGCGCAGCCTGGGCTTGCGCCAGACGCTGCCGCTGGTCGGCGTGAGCAGGCCGAGCACGGCGCGCACCAGGGTGGTCTTGCCGGCGCCGTTGGGGCCGATCAGGGTGACGATCTCGCCGGGCTGGACGCTCAGCTGCACGTCCTGCAGCACGCTCTGCCCGGCGAAACTGACGCCGACCCCGGCGAGGCGGATCAGCGCGGCGCTCATGCGGCCCCCTGGCAACCGGCGCACAGGCCGACCACTTCCACCGTCTGGCTTTCCACGCTGAAGCCGACGTCCTGGGCGCTGGCGATGATCGCCTGGCTGATCGCCGCCTGCTCCAACTCGATCGCCGCGTGGCAGTGGCGGCAGATGAGGAACTGGCCCTGGTGCGCATGCTCCGGCTGGTTGCAGCCGACGAAGGCGTTGAGCGAGGCGATGCGGTGCACCAGGCCGTTTTCCAGGAGGAAATCCAGGGCGCGGTAGACGGTCGGCGGCGCGGCGCGGCGGCCGTCCTCCTCGCTCAGCACGCCGAGGATGTCGTAGGCGCCGAGCGGCTTGTGGCTCTGCCAGACCAGCTCCAGCACGCGCTTGCGCAGCGCGGTCAGGCGCAGCCCCTGGCGCGCGCAGAGGGTTTCCGCCTCGGCCAGGGCATGGCTGACGCAGCGGGAGTGGTCGTGGGGACGGGAGGCCAGCGGGGTGAAGGGCATGGGCGGCGACGGCTTGGCTGGGAGACGTTATTATATTACCCGTTCCTTCCTGTCCGAGTGTTCCCCGTGTCGCGTCTTTTTTCTGCTGCCAGCCTGCTGCTCGTCACCCTTCTATCCAGCCATGCCGCCCAGGCCGAGGTGCGCGTGCTGACCAGCATCAAGCCGCTGCAGCTGATCGCCGCGGCGGTGCAGGACGGCCTCGGCACACCGGAGGTGCTGTTGCCGCCGGGCGCCTCGCCGCACCATTACGCGCTGCGACCCTCGGACGTGCGGCGGGTGCGCGAGGTGGAGCTGCTGTACTGGGTCGGCGCCGACCTGGAAAGCTTCCTGCCACGGGTGCTGAGCGGCCGCGAGCAGCCAAGCGTGGCGCTGCAGAATTTGCCCGGCATGCACCTGCGCCACTTCGGTGAGGGTCACGACGAGCATGCCGAGGCGGCCGAAGAACACGATAGCGAGCACCGCCCCGGTGCCCTGGATGCCCACCTCTGGCTGCTGCCGGCGAATGCGCGGGTGATCGCCGCGAAGATGGCCGCCGACCTGGCCGCCGTCGATCCGGCCAACGCCGCGCGTTACCAGGCCAACCTGGCGGCCTTCGACGCACGCCTGGGCGCTCTCGACCAACGCCTGCAAAGGCGCCTGGCCGGCGTGCGGGGCAAAGCCTATTTCGTCTTCCACGAGGCCTACGACTACTTCGAAGCCGCCTATGGCCTCGAACATGCCGGGGTGTTCAGCGTGCTGGGCGAAGTACAGCCCGGTGCCCAACACGTCGCCGCCATGCGCGAACGCCTGCAGCAAGCCGGCCCGAGCTGCGTGTTCAGCGAGCCGCCCCTGCGTCCGCGCCTGGCCGAGACCCTGACCGCCGGCCTGCCGGTGACCCTGGCCGAACTGGATGCCATGGGCGGCGCCCTGGCGGTGGATGCCGGCGGCTACGAACGGCTGCTGGAGCAGTTGGGCGAGGAACTGGCCGGCTGCCTGGAGGGGTTGTAGGGTACCGCCCCCGCCGGGGCGGGTCAGTCCTCCAGGCGCTTGCTCAGGAAGCTGGCGGAGGCCGGACACAAGCCGGAGAACTGCGCGCTCATGCGGATCGCCGGGGGCGCGGTTTCCCGCGCCGTCGCCTGGTAGCCCAGCTTGGCGAAGAAGAGCGCGGCGGTGTTGGTGAGCAGATACAGGCGGCCGATGTGCCGGGCGGCGGCCTCGCGCTCGGCAAACCTGACCAGTGCCTGCCCCAGCCCCAAGCCCCTGGCCTCGGCGGCTACCGCGAGCGAGCGCAAGAGCGCCACGGCGTCATACGACTCGAGCGCCACCACGCCCAGCAGCCGGCCATCGCGCTGGACGCCATAGCACTGCAAAGACGCCGACGCGGCCAGGTCCGCGACCGGCAAGCCGCAGCGCTCGAGCAGCGCCCGCAGCTCGGCGTTGGGGGAGAGGGGTTCGATGCGCATGTCGGCCTCGCTGCGGTGCCAGGGATCGGTTTGCGAAGGCGCGAAGTGCGCCCCGCCGTTGGCCACGCTAGTGGACGCTATCCGGGCTGTCCACTGCCGCCGTTTTCCGGCGCTGGCGCTATGCGGCCGCGCGGGGGCGTCGCGCCGCCCGGCGACCGGCGTGCCGTCACGCCGGCGCAAGAGACGCTAAGGTGAAAGGCAGAACTGGTCTTATCGCCACGGCGACGGGAGTACGGCACATGGCGAAGCGTGGAGGACGCACTTTGGCGCCGGCCCAGGGCATCGCCCTGCAGGCCGCCGCGGTGGACGTCTGGGAACACAAGTACCGCTTGCGCGACCGCGACGGCGCGCCGCTGGAAGCGGACGTCGACGGCACCTGGCAGCGCATCGCCCGCGCCTTGGCCGAGATAGAGGTGCCCGCGCTGCGCGAACACTGGTATGCGCAGTTCCTCTGGGCGCTGCGCAACGGCGCCATTCCCGCCGGGCGGATTGTCGCCAATGCCGGCGCCCAGGCCTACAAACCGGCCACCTCGACCATCAATTGCACGGTCTCCGGAACCATCGCCGACTCCATGGAGGACATCCTTGGCAAGCTGGTGGAAGCCGGGCTGACGCTCAAGGCCGGTTGTGGCATCGGCTACGAGTTTTCCACCCTGCGCCCGCGCGGCGCCCTGGTTGCCGGCGCCGGTGCGCGGACCAGCGGGCCGCTGTCGTTCATGGATATCTTCGACAAGATGTGCTTCACCGTCAGTTCCGCCGGCGGTCGGCGCGGCGCGCAGATGGCCACCTTCGACGTCGCCCATCCGGACGTGCGCGAGTTCATCGGCGCCAAGCGCGAGGACGGCCGCCTGCGCCAGTTCAACCTGAGCCTGCTGATCGGCGACGAGTTCATGCACGCGGTGGAGACGGACGGCGACTGGCCGCTGCTGTTCCCGGTGCACCCCAAGGAGCGGGCGGCGCTGGATCTGGACGACCCGGCCCAGGTGCTCTGGCGCGACTGGCCGCTGCACGCCGAGGACTACTGCGTGCGCGAGGACGGCCTGGTGGCCTGCAAGGTCTACGCCACGCTGCGCGCCCGCGAGTTGTGGGACCTGCTGATGGCGTCGACCTACGACTACGGCGAACCGGGCTTCATCCTCATCGACCGGGTCAACCAGCAGAACAACAACTGGTGGTGCGAGGACATCCGCGCCACCAATCCCTGCGGCGAGCAGCCCCTGCCGCCCTACGGCGCCTGCCTGCTCGGCTCGCTCAACCTGACCGCCTTCGTCGAGGAGCCGTTCGGCGGCAACGCCCGCTTCGACTGGGACAAGTTCCGCCGCGTGGTGCGCATCTTCACCCGCCTGCTGGACAACGTGGTGGAGATCAACGGCCTGCCGCTGCCGGCGCAGCGCGCCGAGATCCTCGCCAAGCGCCGGCATGGCATGGGCTTTCTCGGCCTGGGGTCGGCGCTGGCGCTGCTCAAGCTGCGCTACGGCAGCCCGCAGGCCTGCGTGTTCACCGAGGAGGTGGCGCGCGAGATGGCCCTGACCGGCTGGCAGGTCGGCCTCGAGCTGGCCGAGGAAAAAGGCCCGGCGCCGCTGCTGGCCGAGGAGTTCGAGGTGACCGCGGCGATGCTGCGCCAGCGCCCGGAGATGCGCGCCGACGGTCACAAGGTCGGCGACCGCCTGCCGGGGCGGGTGTTGCACGCCAAGTACTCGCGCTACATGCAGCACCTGGCCGAGCACGCGCCGCAGCTGGTGGCGGCGCTGGCCGAGCGCGGCGCGCGCTTCACCCATCACAGCTCGATCGCGCCCACCGGGACCATCAGCCTGAGCCTGGCCAACAACGCCTCCAACGGCATCGAGCCGAGCTTCGCCCAGCGCTATTCGCGCAACCTGATCCGCGCCGGGCGCAAGGCCAAGGACCGGGTCGAGGTGGTCAGCTACGAGCTGCTGGCCTATCGCGCCCTGGTCAACCCGCGCGCCCGGCCCGGCGCGGAGGATCCGGCCGAGCGGCTGCCCGACTACTTCGTCAGCAGCGAGGACATCAGCCCGACCGAGCATGTGGACATCCAGGCGGCGGCGCAGAAGTGGGTCGATTCGTCGATCTCCAAGACCGCCAACGTGCCCAGCGACTACCCGTTCGAGGCGTTCAAGGACATCTACCGCTACGCCTGGCGCCAGGGTCTCAAGGGCTGCACGACCTTCCGCTTCAATCCGGCGGCGTTCCAGGGGGTGCTGGTCAAGGAGGCGGATCTGGCGCGCACCCGCTACCGCTTCGAGCTGGAGGACGGCAGCCTGGTGGAGCTCAATGGCAACGAGGAGGTGGAGTACGACGGCGAGGTGCATACCGCCGCCAACCTGTTCGAGGCCTTGAAGGAAGGCTATTACGGCAAGTTCTGAGCGCCCCGCGCGCAGGAGAAACCCATGGTGGTGAAGATCGAGCAGCGTATCAAGGGCTTCCAGGTGGTCGACGAGGTCGCGGCGATGCAGCGCGCGGCCGATGTCGAGACGCCGGCGCCGGTGCAGCTGGACGAGACCCTGCAGCGCCCGGAAACCCTGTTCGGCGTCACCTACAAGATCAACTCGCCGCTGTCCGAGCATGCGCTCTACGTCACAATCAACGACATCCTGCTCAACGCCGGCACGCCCCACGAGCAGCGCCGGCCCTTCGAGATCTTCATCAACTCCAAGGGCATGGAGCATTTCCAGTGGATAGTGGCGTTGACCCGGATCATGTCGGCGGTGTTCCGCAAGGGCGGCGACTGCACCTTCCTGGTCGAGGAGCTGAAGGCGGTGTTCGATCCGCGCGGCGGCTACCTCAAGCGCGGTGGCGTCTACATGCCGTCGCTGGTGGCCGAGATCGGCGCGGTGCTGGAGCGCCACCTGATCGCCATCGGCCTGCTCGCCGGGCATGAGCTGGACGAGGGGCAGCGCCGCCTGCTGGCGGAGAAGTGGGCGGTCTACCAGGCCAGCCAGGATGCCGCGGCGGTGGAGCCGGGGGAAGGTTTCCCGCCCGGTGCGCGCCTGTGCGACAAGTGCCAGACCCAGGCGGTGGTGCATCTGGAAGGCTGCGCCACCTGCCTCAACTGCGGGTTTTCCCGCTGTGGTTGAGACGACTGCCGTAGGGGCGCGGGACCGCCTAGGTGTGCGCACGGCGCACCCTACGGGCGGTTACAGGGCGAAGGGCAGCGCCACCTCGACCTGCTGGCGCTGCTCCAGGCGGCGGCGGAACTCGGCCGGGTCGTGGATCAGCACCTGCTGGCCGGCGAAGGAGTCGGCGGCGATCAGCCTTGAGAGCCAGAAGCGCACGCAGGCGATGCGCAGCATGGCCGGCCACAGCTCGGCCTCGGCCGCGCTGAACGGCCGCAGCGCGGCATAGGCACCGAGCAGGGCCTGGGCGCGGTGCGGATCGAGGCGGCCGTCGGCTTCCGAGCACCAGTCGTTCAGGGCGATCGCCAGGTCATAGAGCATCGGCCCCGAACAGGCGTTGTAGAAGTCGATCACCCCGGCCAGGTGATTGCCGTCGAACAGCACGTTGTCGCGGAACAGGTCGGCGTGCAGGTTGGCCCGCGGTAGGGCGAGGATGCGCGGCTTGAGCGCGTGGATCTCCGCCAGCGCAGCGCGCAGCAGCGGCAATTGCGCATCCGCCAGCTTCAGCGCCAGGCTCGGGCCCTCCTCCAGCATCCAGTCCAGGCCCCGATCGCTCTTGCGCTCGAGGGGCCGCTCGCGGGTGGCCAGGTGCAGGCGGGCCAGCAGGCCGCCGACTTCCGCGCAATGGTGCGGGTTGGGCCAGGCGACGTGCTTGCCGGGCAGCCGCGGCTGCAACAGCGCGGGCTTTTCCGCCAGGCTGCGCAGGGCTTCGCCGCTCTCGGTGCGCAGGGCATAGGGCACCGGCAGGCCGGCGGCGTGGAGCACGTCGAGCAGCTCGATGAAGAACGGCAGGTCGTCGCTCGGCCCGCGCTCGATCAGGGTCAGGACGAACTCGCCCTGCTCCAGGCTGACGAAGAAGTTGCTGTTCTCGCTGCCGGCGGCGATGCCCTGGAAGTCGCGCAGGCGACCCAGGCCATAGGGCGCGAGAAAGGCTTCCAGCTCGTGACGCTCCAGGGGGGTGAACACCGACATATCAGGACTGCCTTACCATTTAAAAATCTCCCAGGCCGGAATCAGCATGTCCGGCTGGTCCGAGCGGACGAAATTGCCGTCGCTGCCATCGGCGCGCACCAGGAAATAGGGCTTGCCGATTTTCGGCGTGACCTTGATCGCATAGAGGAAGCCATTGACCCGGTACTCCTCGATGGTCTTGTCGCCTTCCGTGCGGATGGTCACATCCGGGTCGCCGGACACCGGCTCCTCGGCCTGGGCTGCGAGCGAAGCGAAGGCCAGCAGGCTGGCCAGCAACAGGCGATTGAGTGTGCGCATGGTAACCTTGTCCCTTTATCGTCAATGGTCGACTCAGTTTAACCCCGGCCCCCAGGAAAAGGTTGATTCCGCGCATGTCAAACGCCCCTCTCGTTCTGGTCGACGGCTCGTCCTACCTGTACCGCGCGTTCCATGCCCTGCCCCCGCTGACCACCTCCAAGGGCTTGCCCACCGGCGCGGTCAAGGGCGTGCTGAACATGCTCAAGAGCCTGCGCAAGCAGTATCCGGACAGCCCCTTCGCGGTGGTCTTCGACGCCAAGGGCGGGACCTTCCGCGACGAGCTGTTCGCCGAGTACAAGGCCAACCGGCCGTCGATGCCGGACGAGCTGCGGGTGCAGGTCGAACCCCTGCACGCCAGCGTGCGCGCCCTCGGCCTGCCGCTGCTGTGCGTGGATAACGTCGAGGCCGACGACGTGATCGGCACCCTGGCCCGGCAAAGTGCGGCCGAGGGCCGCGACGTGGTGATTTCCACCGGCGACAAGGACATGGCCCAGCTGGTTTGCCCGCACGTTACCCTGGTCAACACCATGACCGGAAGCGTCTACGACATCGATGGCGTGAAAGCGAAATTCGGCGTCGGTCCTGAGCTGATCATCGACTACCTGGCGCTGATGGGCGACAAGGTCGACAACATTCCCGGCGTGCCGGGGGTCGGCGAAAAGACCGCGCTGGGCCTGCTGGTCGGCATCGGTGGCGGTCTCGACCTGATCTACGCCAACCTCGACAAGGTGCCGGAGTTGCCGATCCGCGGCGCCAAGTCGCTGGCCGCCAAGCTCGCCGAGCACCGCGAGATGGCCTACCTGTCCTACCAACTGGCGACCATCAAGCTCGATGTGCCGCTGAACATCGAAATCGACTCGCTGCATCCCGGCGCGGCCGATGTGCCGGCGTTACTCGAGCTGTACCGCGAACTGGAGTTCAGGAGCTGGCTGGAGGAACTGCAGCGCCAGGAGCACAACCCGTCCGCGCCGGCCGCCGCCGCTGTGCCAAGCGGCGATCTGTTCGCCGCCGCCGCCCCGGCGGCTGTCGCGGCAGACCCGGCGCCGGCGGCCAGCGGCTACCAGACCGTGCTGCAGCAGGCGCAGTTCGACGCCTGGCTGGACAAGCTGCGCCAGGCCGAGCTGATCGCCTTCGACACCGAGACCACCGGCCTCGATGCCCAGCAGGCGCAACTGGTCGGGCTGTCCTTCGCGGTGACGGCCAACGAGGCCGCCTATATTCCGCTGGCCCACGCCTATATGGGCGTGCCGACACAGCTGGATCGCGATGCAGTGCTCAACGCGCTCAAGCCGATCCTCGAAGACCCGCACAAGGCCAAGGTCGGCCAGCACGCCAAGTACGACATCAATATCCTCGCCAACGCCTCGACGCCGATCGCCGTGCAGGGCGTGGCCTTCGACACCATGCTCGAATCCTATGTGCTGGATTCGACCGCCACCCGCCACGACATGGACAGCCTGGCGTTCAAGTACCTCGGCCACAGCACCATCCGTTTCGAGGACATCGCCGGCAAGGGCGCCAAGCAGCTGACCTTCGACCAGATCGCCCTGGAGCAGGCCGGGCCCTATGCGGCGGAGGATGCCGACGTGACCCTGCGCCTGCATCAGTGCCTGTGGGCCAAGCTTACGGCCGAGCCGAGCCTGGCCAAGGTGTTGCGCGAGATCGAGATGCCGCTGGTGCCGGTGCTGGCGCGCATCGAGCGCCAGGGCGCGCTGGTCGACGCCAAGCTGCTCGGCCAGCAGAGCGTGGAGCTGGGCGAGAAGCTGGTGGCGCTGGAGCGCCAGGCCTTCGCCATCGCCGGCGAGGAGTTCAACCTGGCCTCGCCCAAGCAGCTCGGAGTGATCCTCTACGACAAGCTCGGCCTGCCGATTCTCAGCAAGACCGCCAAGGGTCAGGCCTCCACCGCCGAGGCGGTGCTCGCCGAGCTGGCCGAGCAGGACTTCGAGCTGCCCAAGGTGCTGATGCAGTACCGCAGCCTGAGCAAGCTCAAGAGCACCTACACCGACCGCCTGCCGGAGCAGATCAATCCGCGCACCGGGCGCATCCACACCTCCTACCACCAGGCGGTGGCCGCCACCGGACGCTTGTCCTCTTCGGACCCGAACCTGCAGAACATTCCGATCCGCACCGCCGAGGGCCGGCGTATCCGCCAGGCCTTCGTCGCGCCGGCCGGCTACAAGCTGCTGGCCGCCGACTATTCGCAGATCGAGCTGCGCATCATGGCCCACCTGGCCCAGGACGCCGGGCTGCTGGACGCCTTCCGCCACGACCGCGACGTGCACCGCGCCACCGCCGCCGAGGTGTTCGGCGTGGCCCTGGAGGAGGTCAGCAACGAGCAGCGGCGCAGCGCCAAGGCGATCAACTTCGGCCTGATCTACGGCATGAGCGCCTTCGGCCTGGCCAAGCAGCTCGGTTGCGAGCGCAAGCAGGCGCAGGCCTATATCGACGTCTACTTCGCCCGCTACCCGGGGGTACTCGCCTACATGGAACGCACCCGCGAGCAGGCCGCGCAGCAGGGCTACGTCGAGACCCTGTTCGGTCGCCGCCTGTACCTGCCGGACATCCGCTCGAGCAACCAGGCCATGCGCAAGGCCGCCGAGCGCACCGCGATCAACGCGCCGATGCAGGGCACCGCGGCGGACATCATCAAGCGCGCCATGGTCGCGGTGGACCGCTGGCTGAGCGAATCCGGGCTGGATGCCAAGGTCATCCTGCAGGTGCACGACGAACTGGTGCTGGAGGTGCGCGAAGACCTGGTCGAGCAGGTGCGCGAGCGGATCAAGGAACTGATGGGCGGCGCGGCCGACCTGGCGGTGCCGCTGCTGGTGGAGGTCGGTGTCGGCGACAATTGGGACGAAGCGCACTGAGGACGGGCGCGGCGCTCTCGCGAAGCGTGCCGCCCCTCGCCTTAAGCCTTTAATGAATCAAAGATTTCATTTTTATCGTAAATAGATTCTAGGAAACGTCTGAACTTTGCGCGCGCGCCGGCAGTCAGAGATTGAGAACGGCCCAGAAAGCCCTTCAATGCTCCTTTGTTGTGTTAAGTGTTGGCAGATATCTGAACCCCGCCCTAGCGGTTCAGAACCTTAGACCCCGAACTTCTTCCTCCCCATACGAAGCTCGGGGTTTTTTTTTGCCCGCAACAACGCCGCCTCGACCCCGCCTATGACGCGTCGTCGTCCCCCTGCTCGCCCAGTTCCAGCCACTCGGCGAGCACGGCATGGGCCTCTTCGATGCCCTGGCGTTTCGGTGCGGAGAACAGCTGGATGCTGACCCGCTCGCCCCAGCGCTTGCGGATGTCCTGCTGCACTTTCAACAACGCGTTCTTCGCCGCGCCGAAGGCCAGCTTGTCGGCCTTGGTCAGGAGGATGTGCATGGGCATCTGGCTGGCCGCCGACCAATCGAGCATCAGCTGGTCGAATTCGGTGAGCGGGTGGCGAATGTCCATCATCAGGATCAGCCCGCGCAGGCTCTCGCGGCTGCCCAGGTAGGCTTCCAGGTGTTTCTGCCAGTGCTGCTTGAGCGGGATCGGCACCTTGGCGTAGCCGTAGCCGGGCAGGTCGACCAGGCGGCGCTCGTCGTCCAGGCGGAAGAAATTGAGCAACTGGGTGCGCCCCGGGGTTTTCGAGGTGCGTGCCAGGCTGGCATGGGTCAGGGTGTTCAGCGCGCTGGACTTGCCGGCATTGGAGCGCCCGGCAAAGGCCACCTCAAGACCCTGATCGTCCGGGCACTGGTCGACCTTGGCGGCGCTGATGAGAAAACTGGCCTGTTGGCACAGGCCGATGATGGGGTTCTTGGTTTGCATCGGGGTATCCGGTGAGGGCGGGCGTGAAGGGGATTGCAGGCGCGCGGCCCTTGCGACATAAGCGCGCATCCTGCCGTGCGCTACGCGGCGCGGCAAGCGGCGTCGTTTCCGTTTCAGCGACGCCAGTATATAATGCCGCAGATTTTGTGTGCGCTTTGTCCCACTCGCAGGATAAGTGTCCAAGGGAACGATTTAGCTCATCTGCCCGCAGAGGCAGAACGTTCCCCTCCCTGATGAGGTTGATCGCATGAAGAAGCTGCTGCTTGCCGCGGGCGTGTTGCTGCTGTCGTTCAATAGCCAGGCCGCCCAGGATCCGCAGGCCGTGTATGCGCGAGCCTGTTCGGCCTGCCACAACGGGCAATTGCCGACAGCGCCGCAAAAAGGCGACAAGGCCGCTTGGCAGCCGCGTTTGGCCAAAGGTATGGATGCCCTGGTACAGAGCGTCACCAATGGTTTCAACGCCATGCCGCCACGCGGTTTGTGCATGGACTGCACGGCCGAGGACTACCAAGCCGTCATCCAGTGGATGGCCGAGTAACTCCGGACCATAACTCTTTCTCTCTTAGCCGTAGTTGGATTAGCTGATGAACAAACTAGTCGTGAGTCTGCTGTTGACCCTGGGCATCACCGGCCTGGCCCAAGCCGCTGGCGACGCCGCCGCCGGTCAGGGCAAAGTCGTCGTGTGTGGCGCCTGCCATGGTCCCGATGGCAACAGCCTTGCACCGAACTTCCCGAAACTGGCCGGTCAGGGCGAGCGCTATCTGCTCAAGCAACTGAACGACATCAAGTCCGGCAACCGCCAGGTCGTGGAAATGACCGGCCTGCTGAATAATCTGAGCGAACAGGATCTGGCCGATATCGCGGCCTACTACGCCAGCCAGAAGATGAGCGTCGGCGCGGCCGATCCGCAACTGGTCGCCCGCGGCGAAGCACTGTTCCGCGGCGGCAAGCTGAAAGAAGGCATGCCGGCCTGCACCGGTTGCCATTCGCCGAATGGCGCCGGCCTCGATGCGGCGGGCTTCCCCCAGCTCGGTGGCCAGCATGCCGGCTACGTGGCCAAGCAGTTGACCGACTTCCGCGAGGGCAACCGCACCAACGACGGCGACAGCATGATCATGCGCGCGATTGCCGCCAAGCTGAGCAACAAGGATATCGCCGCGGTATCCAGCTTCGTCCAAGGCTTGCACTGAGCCGGCGCCGCAGGGCGTAAGAAGCTGCAAAGAAAAGGGTGGCCACGGCCACCCTTTTTCGTTGGTGCCGCCGCTACAATGAACGGAACCCGCCCTGTGGCAGCGAGTCGAAATCAGGCTGCCCGCAGTGTCCTACCGCCAAGGAGTGAAGCATGCGTAACCTGATCCTTTTCGTCGTTCTCGCCAGCGCGAGCCTGTTCGGCATGACCGCCCATGCCGAGAGCTTCCAGGCCGGCAAGCAGTATGTCGAGTTGAACAGCCCGGTACCGGTGTCCAAGCCCGGGCAGATCGAAGTCGTCGAGCTGTTCTGGTACGGCTGCCCGCATTGCTATCAGTTCGAGTCGACCATCAATCCGTGGGTCGCGCAGCTGCCGGAGGACGTCAACTTCGTGCGTATTCCCGCCCTGTTCGGCGGCGTATGGAACGTGCATGGCCAGCTGTTCATCACCCTGGAGAGCATGCAGGTCGAGAAGAAAGTGCATGACGCGGTCTTCGCCGCCATCCACAAGCAAGGCAAGAAACTGGCGACCCCGGAGGAGATGGCCGAGTTCCTCGCAACCCAGGGTATCGACCAGGCCAACTTCCTCAAGACCTACAACTCCTTCGGCGTGAAGAGCCAGATGGAGAAGGCCAAGAAACTGGGCATGGCCTACCAGATCAGCGGTGTCCCGGTGATGATCGTCAACGGCAAGTACCGCTTCGACCTCGGCAGCGCCGGCGGCCCGCAGAAGACCCTGGAAGTGGCCGATTACCTGATTGCCAAGGAGCGGGCCGCGCAGTAAGCGGCCCGTGCGCGAGCGGCCGGAGATGCGCCGTTGGCCCACCAGTCGTGCGGTTGGCCTGTGCGATCCGCAGGTCAACCCGCACTGCCCGGCTGCCAGCGGCTGGCCCGGTGACGGGCGCCTGCGCCTGCTCAGCTTCAACATCCAGGTCGGCATCAGCACCGAGCGTTATGGCCACTACCTGACCCGCGGCTGGCAGCACCTGCTGCCGCATACCGGCCGCGCCGGCAACCTGCAGCGCATCGGCGAGTTGCTCGGCGACTACGACCTGGTCGCCTTGCAGGAAGTCGACGGCGGCAGCCTGCGCTCCGGCTTCGTCAACCAGGTCGAACACCTCGCCCACCTCGGCGGCTTTCCCTACTGGTACCAGCAGCTCAATCGCAACCTCGGCCGCCTGGCCCAGCACAGCAACGGCGTGCTCAGCCGGCTGCGCCCCAGCCTGCTGGAGGATCACCCGCTGCCCGGGCCGCCCGGGCGCGGCGCGATGCTGCTGCGCCTGGGCGAAGGGGCGGACGCCATCGCCGTGGTGATGATGCACCTGGCCCTCGGCGCGCGCACCCGCACCCGCCAGCTGGCCTATATCCGCGAGTTGATCGGCGGCTACCGCCATCAGGTGCTGATGGGCGACATGAACACCCACGCCAGCGACCTGTTGCTGCACTCGCCGTTGCGCGACCTCGGCCTGGTGGCGCCGCAGATCGAGGCGACTTTTCCCAGCTGGCGCCCGCAACGCTGTCTCGATCACATCCTGCTGAGCCCGACGCTGCAGCTGGAGCGGGTCGAGGTGCTGGCCCAAGCGATTTCCGATCACCTGCCGGTGGCGGTGGAGATCCGCCTGCCCCAGGCACTCGCTGAGCACCCGCCGCTCGTGCTGAGCGCGCCGCCCCGCGGAAACCCGGCATGAGCGACGAGGTCCAGCGCTGGAAAGACAAATACCTGGCCAGCCTCGAGCAGCAGGAGCAGCTCGAGCGACGCTGGGAGGCCCGCCTCGATCTGCTGCGTCGTGGCCTGGTGCGCAGCAGCCTGGCCGCCGAGGGCGCCGACAAGGCGGTCGATCAGTGCATGCAGGACCTGCGCGGGATTCTCCGCCGCGACGATATGGATGGCGGCCTCGCGGCGCTGATCCCGCGTCTGGAAAAGACCGTCCTGGACTCCGAACAGCGCCGCCAGCAGCGGGTCGAGCAAGCCGCCAGCGCGCTGGCGGCCCTGGCCGCTCAACTGCTCGGGCTCGACCTGCCGCGCGAGGTGCGCCAGGCGCTGAAGCTCTATGCCAAGCAGCTCGACGGCCGCGCCGCGCAGCTGCGCGAGTTGCCGGCCCTGCTCGCCGATTTGAGCCAGTTGCAACAGCAGGCGCTGAGCCAGCGGGAAGGCGCCGCGCCGGTGCGCCCGGGATTGCTGCAGCGGCTATTCGCCGGCCGCGACATGCCCGCCACGGCAGCGCCGCTCGCCGCCGAGCCCGCGCCGCTTACGTCGCCGGAGCCGTGGATCCCGTCGAGCGATCCCCTGCCGACCGCGATCGAGTCGCGCCGGGCGAGCGCGGCCGCGCCGGAGCCGGTCGGCACCCCCGCGGCGCGACCCGCGCTGCCGGTACTCGACAGCCTGCCGCTGCCCGCCGGCCTGTTGCCGCCCGCGGAGCGTCCGCCCGCAGCGGCGCTTGCCGCCGAGCAAGGCTTGGCGGACGGCGCGAGCCAGTCGGCCGACCCGGACTATGCCCTGCCGCCGGCGCCGGAGCCGGGCTACAGCGCGATCGCCGGCCATGTCGAGACGACCCTGCTCGGCCTGCTGGCCGAGTTGCCGCTGCCGGAGCATCACCAGGCCCAAGCCGAGCTGCTGCAGCAGCGCATCCAGGCCGGGTTGAACATGTATGAACTGGTGCCGGTGCTGGATGATCTGGCGGTGTTGCTGCTGGCCATGGCGGATGTCGGCCAGCGCGAGTTCGAGGGCTACCTCAAGCAGCTCAACGAGCGCCTGGCGACCTTCCAGGGCAGCCTGCAGGACGCCCACGACGGCTACGCCGACGCCATCGGCGCCGCCCGCGAACTGGACAGCGAGCTGCGTCAGCAGGTCGACGGCCTGCACAGCAGCGTGCAACAGGCGACCGACCTGGACAGCCTCAAGGGGCTGGTGGAAAACCGCCTGCACGGCCTGCTCGGGACCATGCAGCAGTATCAGCAGCAGCGCGACCAGCGGGAGCAGGCGGTGGCCGGCCGCCTGCAAACCCTGGTCGAGCGGGTGGCGAGCATGGAGCAGGAGGCCAAGGGCTTTCGCCAGCACCTGGAGGAACAGCG
Organism: Pseudomonas benzenivorans; assembly: GCF_900100495.1. Classification (GTDB taxonomy): domain Bacteria; phylum Pseudomonadota; class Gammaproteobacteria; order Pseudomonadales; family Pseudomonadaceae; genus Aquipseudomonas; species Aquipseudomonas benzenivorans. The sequence continues at coordinate 69,000 of NZ_FNCT01000008.1, read as the reverse complement.
GCAGAAGGCCCTGCTCGATCCGCTGACTGGACTGCCCAACCGCGCCGCCTGGAACGAGCGCCTGGAGCTCGAGCAGGCGCGCTGGCAGCGCTACGGCGGCGACCTGCTGCTGGCGGTGCTGGACATCGACCACTTCAAACGGATCAACGACGAGTACGGCCACCTGGCCGGCGACAAGGTGCTGAAGATCATCGCCGGCGAGCTGCACAAGCGCCTGCGCAAGACCGATTTCATCGCCCGTTTCGGCGGCGAGGAGTTCGTCCTGCTGATGCCCGCGACGCCGCTGGCGGGCGGCCAGCAACTGCTGGAGACCCTGCGCGCGGCCATCGAGGCCTGCCCGTTCCACTTCAAGGGCGAGCGGGTGGTCATCACCCTGTCCGCCGGGATCGGCGCATTCGCTGCCGGTGTGCGCAGCGACCAGGTGTTCGAGCGTGCCGACCAGGCGCTGTACCGGGCCAAGCGCAGCGGACGCAACCGCGTCGAGCTGGGGTGACGGTCCGCGGCGCGCCGAGGATCTCCTTCATGAAATGTTGCGCGGTGCGGCAACAACTTCGCGGCTGCGCCAGGTTTCCCGGCTGATGCCGCTTTTCCGGAGAGCGTTGTGGAGCCTCAGGCCGCGTGCGGCAGGTAGGGCTTCCAGGTCTCGGGAATCCGCTCCAGGCGTGGGTAGTTCAGCGCCTCCAGCTGCGCTGGCGCGAGCAGGAATGGCGTGTGCCGCAGGTGCGGCGGCAGATGCCGCAGTTCCGGCAGCCAGAGGCTGACGTAGGCGGCGTCGGGATCGTACTCGCGGGCCTGGCGCAGGGCGTTGAAGGTCCGCTTGTGCCGCGGGTCGCAGCCGACGCCGGCGAGGTAGGCCCAGTTGCCCCAGTTGCTCGCCGGGTCGTAGTCGATCAGGTGCTCCTCGAACCAGGCGGCGCCGAAGCGCCAATCCTGCTGCAGGTCGTTGATCAGGTAGCTGGCGACCACCTGGCGGCCGCGGCTGGACATGAACCCGGTGGCAGCCAGCTCGCGCATGTTGGCGTCCACCAGCGGCATGCCGGTGCGGCCCTGGCACCACTGGGCGAAGCGCTGGTCGAGCTGCTGCGGGGCGTGCTCGGTGGCCTTCAGGCCGCCGGCCTTGAACAGCGCGCTGCCGTGACGGAGCAGGGTCCAGCGGAAGAAGTCGCGCCAGAGCAGTTCCAGCCACAGCCAATGGGTCGAATCGTTGCGCCCGAATTGCGCCTCATGGCGGCGCAACTCGGCCGCCACCCGGCGTGCCGAGAGGCTGCCGTTGGCCAGCCAGGGCGAGAACTTCGACGAGTATTCGCTGCCGATCATGCCGTTGCGCGTCTCCTTGTACTGGCGCACGCCCTGGCTGTTCCACAGGTAATCGCGCAGGCGTGCCTGCGCCGCCGCTTCGCCGCCGGAGAAGGGAAAGGCGCTGCTCGGTACGCTGAGCGGCTCGCCCAGGCCCAGCTGCGAGAGGGTCGGCAGCGCTTGCAATAATGCCGCCGCGCCGTCCGGCAGGGGCGGTAGCCGCTCGGGGGCCGGGCGCGGCTGAAACACCTGCAGGCGTTCCTCGACCAGGTTCCTGAACTGGCTGTAGACCTGCGGCAACTGCTCGACCGGACAGGGCAGGTCCTCGGCCTGCAGCAGGTTGTTGCCCGGCGCTTGCTGCAGCGGCACGCCGGCCAGTTGACGACGCACGCGGGCGAGCTGGGCGCGCTCCTGCGGGGCGATCTCCTCCAGGGTCAGCACCTGCTGCAGGTTGAACTGGTTGACCAGCCGGGGGATCAGCTGCTCCGCCGCGCCCGGCAGCACCAGCAGGTGCGAGCCGCGCTGACGCAGCGCGCCGTCGAGCGCCGTGAGGCTTTCCAGGAGAAAGCGCGCGCGGTGCACCCCGAGCCGGCGGCTGCCGAATTCGCCGATCTGCAACTGCTGCGGATCGAAGACGAATACCGGCAGCAAGCGCTCGGCGCTCAGCGCCGCCTGCAGCGCCGGGTGGTCGTCGAGGCGCAGGTCCTGTTTGAACCACAGCAGCGTGCGCATGGCGGGATCCTCGAAAGCGTCTAATGCTCCTAGAGAAACTATTGCTGAGACTAGTTCACTGTGGCCCGGCCATCCTCGTGCGGCGGCGAATTGCGGACGGGCGACGCCGTGGAAGACGTTTTGCCGACAGACGAGCGTCTTCCACATCACTAGACTGTGTCGACCCGTTGAGGAGTGCAGCATGGATATTCTCGGCATCGCCGTCCTGATCTTCCTGGTGACCGACCCGTTCGGCAACATCGCCATCTATATCGCCGCGTTGAAGAACGTCACGCCCAAGCGCCGGCTGTGGGTGGCGGGGCGCGAGCTGCTGTTCGCCCTGGCCCTTCTCCTGCTGTTCCTTACCTTTGGTGACAAAGTGCTGGCCGGCCTGGGCCTGTCGCGCGAGGCAACCGCGATCGCCGGCGGTATCATCCTGTTCGTCGTCGCCATGCGCCTGATCTTCCCCGGCCCGCAGGGCCTGCTCGGCGATCTGCCGGATGGCGAGCCGGTGCTGGTGCCCCTGGCCACCCCGGCGGTGGCCGGCCCGTCGGCCCTGGCGGTGCTGATGACCCTGCGCAACACCCACGACGGGCCGCTCTGGGAACTCTACCTGGCGGTACTGCTGGCCTGGGCGGCGACGGCACTGATCCTGTTGCAGGCCTCGTTCCTGCAACGCTTCCTCGGCCCCCGCGGGCTGACCGCAGTGGAGCGACTGATGGGCATGCTGTTGATCATGCTCAGCGTCGACATGCTGCTGGATAACCTGCAAAGCGTGTTGCATATCGGCCCATGAGAGTTGTCTACCTTGCCTTGTCACTCGCCCTGCTCGCCGGCTGCGCCGGCGGACCGCGGATCGACGACCGTTACAGCGCAGTCGGCCAGAGCAGCCGGGTGCAGTACATCGTCCTGCACTACACCTCGACCGACCTGCCGCGCTCGCTGCGCCTGCTGACCGAGGAAGAGGTCAGCAGCCACTACCTGATCGGCGACGCCCCGCCGACCATCTACCGCCTGGTCGACGAGAACCGCCGCGCCTGGCACGCCGGGGACAGCCAGTGGCAGGGCCGGACCTGGCTCAACGGCACCACGATCGGCATCGAGCTGGTCAACCAGGGCTATTACGAGGGACCCAACGGGCGCTACTGGCAACCCTTCGCGCCGGCACAGATCGACGCCCTGATCGTCCTCCTCAAGGACATCATGCAGCGCCACCAGCTGGCGCCCGGCAGCATCCTCGCGCACAGCGACGTGGCGCCGCAGCGCAAGGTCGACCCTGGGCCGCTGTTCCCCTGGCAGCGGCTGGCCGCCGCCGGCCTGGTGCCCTGGCCGGATGCCCAGGCGGTGGCGCAGCAGCAGGCGCTGTTCGAGCGCAGCCTACCGACGGTCGCCTGGTTCCAGGCGCAGCTGGCGCGTCAGGGCTACCAGGTGCCCGCGCATGGCGAGCTGGATGAGCCGACCCGCAACGTGCTGGCGGCGTTCCAGATGAAATACCGCCCGGCGCGCTACGACGGTGAGCCGGATGCGCAAACCGCCGCCTTGCTGCTGGTGCTGAACGGCCCCTGAGGGGCCTGCTATACCTGAAAGACCATAGTGTGGATGTCGAATCATGGCGCATCCGCTGGCGCGTCTGGGTAGAGCCGTCTATCACCCTTGGCCGATGGCCTTGCTGGCCGGTCTGTCGAGCGCCCTCGTGCTGCTCGGCGCCAGCCTGCTGCTCGCCAGCGTGCAGGCGCAGCGGGCGGAAAGCGCCGAGATGAACGCCCGTGGCGAACGCTTCCTGCAGCGCATCGAGCAGCTCTTCGGCCAATTGCGCGAGGGCCTCGACCAGCTCGAGGCCCAGCCGCTGCGCGGTTGCGACGCGGCCATGGTGGAAGCGCTGCGCCAGGTCAGCTTCACCCACCGCTTCATCTACGAGGCGGCGTTCATCGGCGGCGGCCAGCACTGTTCGTCCTGGCCCCGGCGCAGCTCCCTGGGCGACGAGCGGCCACCGGATATCCACGGCACGCGCCACCAGTACTGGCTCAACACCAGCGCGGAGCGCGACGATAACCTGGCGGCCCTGGTGATCGGCCGCGGCTACTTTCGCGTGTCCACCTCGCGCGGCCATCTGGCCGATGCGGTCGACCTGGCGCCCGGCAGCAGCCTGCTGCTGGTGGCCAAGAGCGACGGCCAGGTCCTGCCGCTGCTCGGCCCGCCGCCGGCCTGGCCGCCCAAGGGCTGGCCCTCGGCGGAGGACCAGCCGCTGCTGATCAGCGATGAGCAACTGATCTACACCATGCCGCGGCCGGCGCAGAACTACCAGCTGGTGCTGCTCGCCCCGCGCGCCGGCCTGCGCCAGCGCATCAGCGACAGCTGGCAGCCGTTGGTGCCCGCGAGCCTGCTGCTGGCGACGCTGGTCGGCACCCTGATGTTCCTGCAGGTGCGCCAGCGCCAGTCGCTGACCGGCAACCTGGCCGGCGCCCTGCGCCGCCGCGAGCTGCGCGTGCGCTATCAGCCGATCATCGACCTGCACAGCCGCCGCTGTGTCGGCGCGGAGGCGCTGGTGCGCTGGCGGCGACCGGATGGCAGCCTGACCAACCCGGACCTGTTCATCCCCCTGGCCGAGTCCACCGGGCAGATCCGCCTGATCACCGACTACGTGCTGGAGGTGGTGCTGGAACAGCTGGGCGACCTGCTGCGGGACAATCCGCAGCTGTACATCTCGATCAACCTGGCGCCCTGCGATGTCACCCATTCGCGGATCGCCGCGGTGGCCGCGCGCCTGCTGCAGCGCTTCGAGGTGGCGCCACAGCAGATCGCCTTTGAAATTACCGAGCGCGGCATGATCGACGTGCAGGCCGCTTGCCACACCCTGGCCGAACTGCGGGCGCAGGGGCACAAGGTGCTGATCGACGACTTCGGCACCGGCTATTGCAGCCTGGCCTACCTGCAGGCACTGCCGGTGGATTGCCTGAAGATCGACAAGACCTTCGTCGACACCCTCGGCCACGATGCGGCCAGCAGCGGCGTGGCGCCGCACATCATTCGCATGGCCCATGCACTGGAGCTGCAGGTGGTCGCCGAAGGCATCGAACTGGATGCCCAGGCGCTGCTGCTGGCCAGCGAGGGCGCCCACTCCGGCCAGGGCTGGCTGTTCGACCGGCCGCTGACGGCGAAGAAATTCCGCGAGCGGGTGGCCCTGCAGACCAGGCTTGCCTACGCGGTGACCTAGCGCGCCGTTTTTAACGCAGTATCGGCAACGTAGGTAGTTTTTCAGCGGCCTGCTAGCGTGCCCGCCGCTCAGAGCGGCAGGGCCAGGTAGAACTGGGTGCCCTGCCCAGGCCGCGAATGCACGCCGATGCGCCCGCCGTGCAACTGGACGATTTCCTTGCACAGCGCCAGACCCAGGCCGGCGCCGCCTTTCCTGCGGCCGACCTGGACGAACGCCTCGAACACGCGTGCCTGCTGGCTGTAGGGGATGCCCTCGCCGTCGTCGGCGACGCTGAGGATCAGCCGCCCGCCCTGCCGGCGTGCCTGCAACCGGATCTGCCCCCCGGCATGACTGTGGCGCAGGGCGTTGCCGATCAGGTTGTCGAGCACCCGCTCGATCTGCAGGCGATCCAGGCGTACCCGCGGCAGGCTGCCGTGCACCTCCACCTGCAGGCTGATCGCGCGCGCGCCGGCCTGGGCGAGGAAGCGCTGCTGGGCCTGGGCGAGCAGGTCGCCGAGATCGCAGGGCGCCAGTTCGAGTTTCTGCAGACCGTTCTGGTAGCGCGAGTAGCTCAGCAGGTCGTCGATCAGCCGCAGCAGGCGCTGCATCTCCTCGTCGACGGTGCGCAGCAGATCGGCTTCGCGCGAGTCGGCGGGAAACTGCAGGCGCTCCTGCAACAGGCCGAAGGCCATGTGCATGCCGGTCACCGGGGTGCGCAACTCGTGCGAGGTGCGCAGCACGAATTCGCCGCGCAGCCGTTCGAAGGCGCGCTGTTCGGTGACATCGCGCAGCACCATCACCGCACCGTGAATGCGCGCATCGTCCAGGCTGACCGGGGTCAGGCTGTAGCTCAGCAGGCGGGTTTCACCGTCGGCTTCGATCTGCAGGTCTTCCAGCGCCTGTTCCAGGCTTTCGCCGCGCAGCACCAGCTGCAGCTGCGCGTCCAGTTCCGGGCGGCGCAGGGCCTGGCCGAGGCTCTGGCCGAGCTGCTCGGCATGCCAGCCGAGCTGGCGTTGGGCGACCGGGTTGAAGTGTTCCAGCAGGCCGTTACGGTCGATGATCAGCAAGCCGTCGTCGATGCTGTCGAGCACCGCCTGCAGGCGCCGTTGCTCGGCCAGCAGGGCCTCGACATTGCTGTGCTTGAACTGGCGCAGGGCCTCGGCCATCAGGCCGAAGCGCCGGCTCAAGGCGGACAGTTCGGCGATCGGCGAGAGCGGCAGGGTGATCTGGAAATCGCCCTGGCCGATCTGGTCGGCGGCCCGTGCCAGCGCCTCGATCGGCCGGCCGAAACGCTGGGCGATGCTGTGTGCGCTGACGAAGCCGATCAGCAGCAGCGCCAGGCCGATCAGGCCGAGCAGTCCGGCGATCAGCCAGGCGCGCTCGCGGGCCTCGGCCTGGGCGCTCTCCACCGCCGCCACATAGCGCAGCTGCACGCCGTTGATGCGGTCGCGCAGGGCTTGCACGGCGCGGCCGAAGGCGTCGTTGTCGAGCAGCTCGCGGCGCACCCTGAGGGGCCTGGCCAGCAGGTCGTCGAAGTGCGCGTAGGCCCGCTCGATCTCGGCGATGGCCTGGCGGTCGCTGGCATCCACCGCGCTTTGCCCGGCGTGCAGCAGCCACTGTTGGACGCGCTGGTCGGAGGCCTTGAGGGCCTCGCGGTCGAGCTTTTCCGCGAGCATCAGGATGATCTGCTGGTCCAGCTCCTGACGCAGGCCGAGGCTGGCGTCGATGATCTCCAGGTTGCGCTCCATCGCCTGGCCCTGGGTTCTGGTCAGCTGCAACGCGCCGAACATGCCCAGCAGCAGGCCGAGCAGGGCAACGGTGAACAGCGCGCTGCTGCCCAGGAACAGCCGGCTGCGCAGTTGCAGTTTCATAGGCCGAACTGTTTGCGCTTGCGGTACAGGGTCGAGCTGTCGATGCCGAGAATCCTGGCCGCCTGCTCGAGGGTGGCGCTGTTGGCCAGCACGGCGGCGATATGGGCTTTTTCCAGCGCCTCCAGGCTCAACTCGGCGCCGATGCTGGGGGCGCTGTTGCTCGCCGGTTCGCCGAGGCCGAGGTGGCCGGGCTGCACCCATTGCTCGGGGCAGACGATGCTGGCGCGCTCGATCATGTTGCGCAGTTCGCGGATGTTGCCCGGCCAGTGGTGCTCCAGCAGTGCGCTACGGGCGGCCTCGTCGAAGCCGCGTGCCGGTCGGGCGTAGTCCTTGACGAAGCGGGCGAGGAAGCGCTCGGCCAGCTCGAGGATGTCCTCGCGGCGTTCGCGCAGCGGCGGCAGGCTGAGGCTGATGACATTGAGGCGGTAGAGCAGGTCTTCGCGAAAGCGCCCTTCGCGCACCATCTCCTCCAGGTCGTGGTTGGTGGCGGCGAGGATGCGCACATCGGCCCGACGGGTCAGCGGGTCGCCGACCCGTTCGTATTCCTTGTCCTGGATGAAGCGCAGCAGCTTGGATTGCAGGGTCAGCGGGAAATCGCCGATCTCGTCGAGGAACAGGCTGCCGCCGTCGGCCTGGCTGACCCGCCCCAGGGTGTTTTCGCTGGCGCCGGTGAAGGCGCCGCGGCTGTGGCCGAACAGCTCGCTTTCCATCAGTTCGGCGCTCAGCGACGGGCAGTTGATGGTCACGCAGGCTTTTTTCCCGCGCCGGCTCCAGCCGTGGATGGCGCGCGCCAGCTCGCCCTTGCCGGTGCCGGACTCGCCGAGCAGGAGGATATTGGCGTCGGTGGCCGCCACCTGGCGCGCGGTTTCCAGCACCGCCATCATCGCCGGGCTGTGCGAGTCGAGTCCCGGCCTGGTCTGGCGCACCTCGCCTTCCAGCGCTTCCAGGCGCGCCGCCAGCTGGCGGACTTCCAACTGCTTGGCCGCGGCCAGGCGCAGCTGATCCGGGCTGCACGGCTTGACCAGGTAGTCGGCGGCGCCGGCCTGCATGGCGTCCACCGCGGTGTCCACTGCCGAGTGGGCAGTGACGATCACCACGCGCATCCAGGGCGTCTGCAGGCGCATCTGCGCCAACAGCTCGAGGCCATTGTCCTCGCCCAGGCGCAGGTCGAGGAAGCACAGGTCGAACACCTGGCGCTGCAGCAGTGCCTCGGCCTGGGCCGCGCTGCTGGCGCCGGCGACCTGGTAGCCCTGGTCCTCCAGGCAGTAACGGAAGGTCCGCAGGATCGCCGCTTCGTCGTCGACCAGGAGGATCCGTGCGCTTGTGGGTTCTGCTGCTTGCATGTGCCTGCTCCAATGGCTGGCCCCATAGAATTAGTCCGGAAAAGTTCGTGCAAGTTGCACGGCGCCGACCGGCCGATCGTGCAAGTTGCATGCTGAAGCCCGCCGGAGCAGTCAGGTAAGACCATGATTTATATCGCTTTATAAATCCATCTGGGCTGGCACAGGGCTTGCCGGAGTATCTGTACCCGCCGCCGCAAGCGGCCGGATAGGGATACCGATAGGAGGTACCGCCATGCATGCCATGCAGCAGTTGAAAACCCTGGCCCTGGCCACCGCGACCGTCAGCCTGCTCGGCCTGATGCCCCTGGCCGTGCATGCCGCCGAAGGCGACCTGAGCCGCCAGTTGAGCGAGGCGCGCCAGGAAGGCTCGATCTGGACGGCGTTCGCCCTCAACCGCCACCTCAACCCCTTCACCCTCGATGTCGATGTGGAGAACGGCACGGCGCGGATCAGCGGCAGTGTCGAGAGCGAGGTCGAGCGCGACCTGGCCGAACAGATCGCCCTGGGCATCGAAGGGGTGAAGGAGGTCGACAACCAACTGCAGGTCGACCCGCAGATCAAGCCCGGGAATGACGGCAAGCCGGGCCTGGCCCAGCGCCTCGACGACCTTACCCTGGCCGCCACGGTGAAATCCAAGTTGCTGTGGAACAGCAACACCGAGGGCCTGGACATCAAGGTCCGCGCGGAAAACGGCGTGGTGACCCTGAGTGGCCAGGCGCAGACCCCTGCGGCCAAGGAGCTGGCCGAGCGCCTGGCGGCCAACACCGATGGCGTGCGCGAGGTGCACAACCTCCTGAGCATCAGCAGCGCCGACAGCGCCGCGATCGACCTGGGCAGCACGCCGAAAGACGCCGGTGCGGCGATCAGCGACGCCTGGATCACCAGCAAGGTGATCTCCAGCTTTCTCTACAGCCGCAACCTCGACGGCCTGAGCATTTCCGTGGACACCAAGGACGGCATGGTCAGCCTCGGTGGCACGGTGCTGAGCAGCGCCGAGAAGGATCTGGCGGTGGAAACCGCGCGCGGCATTCGCGGCGTCCGCGGGGTGGATGCCGACGCCCTGCGCATCGAGGAGTGAGGCCGGCGCGATGAGCAGCTTCTGCCGCCGGTCGATGCGGCCGGCGGCTTTCGCCAAACAGCCCAAGCGCGAGGAGCGAACCATGACCAGCAAGACCGCCCAGCTCAACGAACTGATCGAAATCGCCCGTGACGGCCAGCGCTTCTACGAGCACGCCCACGACGCGGTCGAGGACGTGCGCCTACAAGCGTTGTTCCGCGACATGTCGCGGGCCAAGACCGAGGTGATTCAGGCCCTGACCGGGAAAGTCGTGGACGACCATGAAGTGCCGGCGACCGGCGGCACCTTCGCCGGTACGCTGCGCAAGCTCTACGCCGACACCCTCGCGACCCTGTCCAGCGACGGGGAAGCCGCCTACGTGGCGCAACTGGAGGCGGCCGAGGAGCGCATCCTGCATGCCTTCGAGGATGCCCTGGCAAGCGCCGAGCCGGACGTACGCGCCCTGCTGGTGGCCGAGATGCCCAAGGTGCGCGCCGGTCACGAGCGGATGCGCGAGCTCAAGCAGAGCCTGCAGTAAGGTTGCCCATTGGTGTTATTGGCCGGTCGATTTTTTCATTGTCACTTCGGCTGACGGGCGATCTGCAACCTGCCCCGCGGTGCCGCCCTTGACCTGTATCCACGGTGGCCGCGGCCTGAGAGGAGGAGTCTGAGGATGAACAGTCGCCAACTTCGCTGCATCACCCTGGCCACGCGCTTGCTGGTCGTCGCCGCCCTGCTGCTGGTGCCGATCGCCAATAGTCCGGAGCCGCGCGAGCCACAGCTGCCGGCGTCACAGCTGCTGCCTATGCAGCAGGCGGTCGTCCCCGCGCAGTCGCTGACCGCTGCCGGCAGTCCGTCGCCGCAGCAGGCGCAGACGCAGCCACGCCGCTGGGTGTTCTGAAGCCATGGCGCGCCCGGCAGGGCGCGCCTGCAATGGCCGAGGTGGGCCGTGCAGCACCGAAATCGGCTAACCACCGCAAGACCTGACCAAGGAGAAACGCCATGTTAAGTTGGGCCATCGCCTTCCTGATCATCGCCATCGTCGCTGCTGCGCTGGGCTTCGGCGGCATCGCCGGCACCGCCACCGGCATCGCGAAGATTCTCTTCGTGGTGTTCCTGGTGCTGTTCATCGTGTCCTTCATCCTGGGTCGTCGACCAAGGCTCTGACGGCCCGGTTGCCCCGCGGGGCGATGAACACCCGCGCGCCTGGCTGTCTCCAGGCGCCCGCTACGGCCCGCCCGCCCCGCGTCCGCCGCATAACTTAGCCGCGAGTATCCTGAGCCGCGTTATCATCCCCGCACTGTTCGGGGGAGATGGACCATGCTCAATGGCCTGTGGCTGAGCTTTTTCGTGGTGGCGGCGCTGGCGGGGCTGTCGCGCTGGCTGCTGGGGGACGAGCCGGCGGTGTTCGCCGCCATGGTCGAGAGCCTGTTCGCCATGGCCAAGCTGTCGGTCGAGGTAATGCTGGTGCTGTTCGGCACCCTGACCCTCTGGCTCGGCCTGCTGCGCATCGCCGAGAAAGCCGGCCTGGTCGACGCCCTGGCGCGCCTGCTCGGGCCGCTGTTCGCCCGGCTGATGCCGGAGGTGCCGCGCGGCCACCCGGCGCTCGGGCTGATCACTCTGAACTTCGCCGCCAACGGCCTGGGCCTGGACAACGCCGCCACGCCGATCGGCCTGAAGGCCATGCGCGCGCTGCAGGAGCTCAACCCCAGCAGCAGCACGGCGAGCAATGCGCAGATTCTCTTCCTGGTGCTCAACGCCTCGTCGCTGACCCTGCTGCCGGTATCGATCTTCATGTACCGCGTGCAGCAGGGGGCGCCCGACCCGACCCTGGTGTTCCTGCCGATCCTCCTGGCCACCAGCGCCTCGACCCTGGTCGGCCTCCTCTCGGTGGCGCTGATGCAGCGCCTGCGCCTGTGGGACCCGGTGGTGCTGGCCTACCTGGTGCCCGGCGCGCTGCTGCTCGGCGGCTTCATGGCGCTGCTCGCCGGGATGAGCGCCACGGCGCTGGCGGCGCTGTCCTCGCTGCTCGGCAACCTCACGCTGTTCGGGGTGATCCTGCTGTTCCTGCTGCTCGGTGCGCTGAAGAAGGTGGCGGTCTACGAGCAGTTCATCGACGGCGCCAAGGAAGGTTTCGAGGTGGCCAAGAGCCTGTTGCCCTACCTGGTGGCGATGCTCTGCGCGATCGGCGTGCTGCGCGCCTCCGGGGCGCTGGAGTTCGGCCTCGACGGCATCCGCTGGCTGGTCGAGGCGGCGGGCTGGGACACGCGCTTCGTCGAGGCGCTGCCCACCGCCCTGGTCAAGCCGTTCTCCGGCAGCGCGGCGCGCGCCATGCTGATCGAGACCATGCAGAGCCAGGGCGTCGACAGCTTCCCGGCGCTGGTCGCGGCGACCGTGCAGGGCAGCACCGAGACCACCTTCTACGTGCTGGCGGTGTACTTCGGCGCGGTCGGCATCCAGCGCGTGCGCCACGCCGTGGGCTGCGCGCTGCTGGCCGAACTGGCCGGCGTGCTGGCGGCGATCGGCGTGTGCTACTGGTTCTTCGGCTGAGGCAGCGTTTCGGCTTCAGCTTCAGCTTCGGCGCTCACGGTGCGGGCCGGGGCGGCGGGCGAGGCCAGCACCCGGAAGCGCAGCACGCCGATCAGCTGCCCGGCCTCGGTGACGACCTGCACCTGCCAGCGCCCAACCGGGTCGGCGGGGAAGTTCTGCTTGTGGGTCCAGGCGCGGTAGCCCTGCTCGCGCCCGCCGTGGATGTCCAGGGCGATCCGCTCGACCTCGCGGCCGTCGTGGCGCCAGACGTGGTAGATGCGCTCGTCCAGCCCGCGTGGCGCGTTGATCGCGGTGTAGGCGAACAGCCCCTGGGCGCGCAGCAGCTCGACGTCGAGCTGCTGCAGGCGCGTGCCCGGCGCCCGCGAGCGCGGGTCGAATCGGGTGCTCAGCGCCACCTCGTTGAGCCACAGGGTCGCCGGCGGCACCCAGACCCGCGCCAGCCAGCCGCCGGTCGCGAGCGCCAGGCTCAGGCCGAGCAGCAACAGGCCGCGCCACCAGCGCTGCACGCGGATGATGCCGAACAGGCTGGGAAACGACAGCAGCGCGGCCGCCACCAGCGCCAGCCGGTAGCTCTGCAGGGTGGTCAGCTTGAGGATGATCGGCAACGCGGTGAGCAGCAGGGCGAACAGGGTCAGGCTGTGGTAGATGAGAAACAGCCAACGCCGCGGCGCCAGCCACCTGTTGTACAGCGGGTCGATGATCGACACCAGCGCGGCGCCCGCCAGCAGCCCGCTGAACAGCGCCTGGCCGCTGTTCCAGGTGGTGGTGATGAAGAAGAATGGCAGGACGAAGAACAGGCTTTCCTGGTGGATCATCTGGGTCGCGTAACGCAGCAGCGGCGTCGGCAACTCGATGCCGAACCAGCGGGCGATGCGCTCGCGCAGGATGTTCTCGAGGATCAGCCAGAGCCAGCTGAGCAGCATCACTAGGGCCAGCACCTGGGCCAGCTCGGCCTGGCGCTTGACCAGGATGAAACTGGCCAGCCCCGAGACGAAGCCGAACAGCGCCAGCAGCCGCGGGTGGCGCTGGATCAGGGCGAGCAGGGGCAGCAGGCGGGCGTACGCGGTGGCAAGGGACGGCAAGGGTAGACTCGGGGCGCTGGTCGGGGATGGTCGGCTGCAGAGAATACTCCCTAAGCTAGCGCCTTGGCGTGCGGCGGCGGATCAATGGCCGCGGCCGCCTTTGCGCCCCCAGAACTGTTCGGCCAGGCCCTGCAGGCGCTCGGCCAGGACGGCCACCTGGTCGGCGCTGCCGCGGCTCTGGCTGCTGGCCGCCACGTTGCCGGCGCTGGCCTGGCGGATGGCGCAGAGGTTGCGCTGGATGTCGTCGCCGACCGCGCTCTGCTGTTCCACCGCGGCGGCGATCTGCAGGTTCATCTCGCTGATCCGGCCGACCCGCTGGTTGATCCCCTGCAGCGCCTCGGCGGCCTGCAGGGCTTGCGCCACGCTGGCCTCGGCCTGCTGCCGGCTGCGGTTCATGGCCGCCACGGCATTGCCGGTGCCCTGCTGCAGGTTGCTGATGACGGCGTGGATCTGCGCGGTGGATTGCTGGGTGCGCGAGGCCAGCGCGCGCACCTCGTCGGCGACCACGGCGAAGCCGCGTCCGGCCTCGCCGGCGCGTGCCGCCTCGATCGCGGCATTGAGGGCCAGCAGATTGGTCTGCTCGGCGATGCTCTGGATCACCGCCAGGGCATGGTCGATCTCCTGGCTGTGCTGTTCCAGTTGATCGATGACCTGGCCGCTCTGCTGCACCTCCTCGGCCAGGGCCGCGATCGATTGGCGGGTTCGCTCGACCAGGCGCAGGCCGCTGTGGGTTTCCTGGTCGGCCTCGTCGGCCGCGCTGGCGCTGAGCTGGGCATGGCGGGCGACCTCCTGCACGCTGCTGGCCATCTGGTCGATGGCACTGGCGACCTGATCGGTCTCGCCCTGTTGCTGCAGGATGGCTTGGCTGCTGTCGTCGACGGCTGCGACCAGCTCGCCGGCCTCGCGGCTCAGTTGCCGCGCCGAGTCGGCGATCCGCCCGACCACCGAGCCGGCCTCGGCCTGCAGGCTGCGCAGGGCGAAGGCGATCTGGCCGAAACAGTCAGCGCGTCCGGTGTACAGCAGCTGGCTCAGCGGGTTGTCGGCAAGCGCCCGCGCCTGCTCGCTCAGCTCGGCAAGCGGCCGCAGCTGCCAGTGCAGCAGGCCGGCCAGCAGGGCGCCGAGCAGGCCGGCGCCCGCGAGGGTGGGCAGCAGCGGTAGCGCGCCGGCGATGCCCAGGCCGGCGCCGGCCAGCAGCAGCGCGACGGCGTGTAGCAGGCTCAGCCGCTGCGCCAGGCTCAGCCGCGGCGGGCGCAACCGGCGCGGCGCCCGGCCGGCGCGCAGCTCGGCGTACAGCTGTTCGGCACGCTCGATTTCGCCGGCCTCGGTCCGGGTGCGCACCGACTGGTACTCCACCACCTGGCCGTTGCGCACTACCGGGGTGACGTAGGCGCTGACCCAGTAATGGTCGCCGTTCCTGCAGCGATTCTTCACCAGCCCCATCCACGACCGCCCGGACTTCAGGGTGCTCCAGAGATGGGCGAAGGCCGCCGCCGGCATGTCCGGGTGGCGCACGATGTTGTGGTTGTGGCCGAGCAGCTCGTGCTCGGCATACCCGCTGATGGCGACGAAGTCCGGGTTGACGTAGCTCACCGCGCCCTTGAGGTCGGTGGTGGAGAGGATATTGGCCTGGCGCAGCACCCAGTCGCCGACCGCGAGGATCGCCCCGGACTCCTCCAGGCCGGGAATGAATTCCTGCGGCGCCACCGTGCGGCCCTGGTGGCGCCAGCGCAGCAGCGCCTCGACCCCGACCAGGTAGGGCTGGCCGCGGTCGATCCGGCAGATCGGCTGGTAGCACAGGCTGAACTCCTCGCGCGCCAGGGCCTGGCCGAGGGCGTTCTGCAATTCCAGCTGGTGCTGGGCCTGGCTCTGCAGCTCGGCGCTGTAGCGGGCGAACTGCGCCTTGCCGGCCGCCTTGGCCCGGTACAGGGCGAGGTCGGCGGCCTGCAGCGAGTCGAGCCCGGTGTTCTCCTCGCTGAGCGCGGCGATGCCGATGCTGGCGCTGACCAGCAGCACCTGCGCCTGCACTTGTAGCGGCTGGTGCAGGCTGTCGAGCATGCGCTGGGCCACCCGCTCGGCGTCGTCGACGCAGGCCAGGTCGTCGAGCAGGGCGACGAACTCGTCGCCGCCGAAGCGCACCAGGTGGTCGCCGGGGCGCAGGCAGTGGCCCAGGCGCCGCGCCACCTCCACCAGCACCTGGTCGCCGACCCAATGGCCGAGGCTGTCGTTGATCAGCTTGAAGCGGTCCAGGTCGATGAACAGCAATGCGGCCTCGCGGGCACCCGGCCGCCGGTAGCGCTGCGCCGCCTGGCGCAACAGCTCGTCCAGGCGGGTGCGATTGGCCAGGCCGGTGAGCGGATCGTGGCGCGCGGCATGCTGCAGCTGCTCCTGGGCGGCGCGGCGCTGGCTGATATCGGTCTGCGAACCGGCCATGCGCCGCTGGCCCGGGGCGACCTGCTCGGCCACCCCGCGCACCAGCACCCAGAGGTAGCCGCCGTCCTCGCGGCGGATGCGGTATTCGTGGTGCAGCGACGGCGTGGCGCCCTGCAGGTGCGCCTCGATGGCCCGGCGCAGGCCGTCGAGGTCGTCCGGGTGGACGCGGGCGAACCAGCCGGCACTGCCGTTGCCGAGCGACTCGCGCTGCAGCTCGAGCATGCTCGCCCAGCGCTCGGAGAGGTACAGCTGGTCGTGGTCGACGTGCCAGTCCCAGAGCCCGTCGTTGGCCCCGCGCAGGGCCCGGGCGAAGCGCGCCTCGCTGTCCGCCAGGGCCTTGCGCTGGGCCGCGCTGTAGGTGTCCAGGGCCAGGCCGATGTCGAAGAATACCGCCTTGAGCAGGCTGGCGAAGCCGGCGCTGGCCGGCTGTTCGCCGAGCAGGGCGGCGAGTATTTCGTGCAGGTACAGGCGATAGACGCCCAGGTACCACTTGAGGTCGACGCCGATCCGTTGGTGCACCCAGCCGATGCGCAGGCGGTTGAGCAGGTAGTCGTGGTTGTAGGGGCCGTGCCAGAGGCGCTGGTAGTAGTCGCCCTGGCTGTGCTTGAGGCGGCCGATGGTCGCCGGGTCGCCGAGGATCGCGGCGGTGGCCGGAAATTCGCCGAGGCGCTGATAGAGCTGATCGAGAAAGCGCGCGTGCGCCGGCAACAGGTCGCGACCGTGGCGGGCCAGGCGCTCGACGTCGGCCTGGCCCCAGTCGAGGAAGTCCAGGCGCTGGCGGATTTCATCCGGGTCGAGGCCGATCTGCTGGAGCAGTTCCTGGAATTCTTGTTCGTTGCCCATGGCGACTCCCTTGCGTTTCGCGGCGCAAAAAAAGCGCCGTGGCCAGCCATTCCACTGGAATGACTGGTCACGGCGCTCTGTCTTGCAGGCCCTTGCGTCCTGCCCGGCAAAGCCGGTCTTCGCCGTAGCAAAGTCCATAACTAAAGTGTGGTTTTACCCGATTGGGGATTGTCCGACAAGTCCTTCAGCGCATCCGCCAGGCGTCTGCGCAGCGTCGCCAGTTGGGCGGATCTGAACGCCTGGCGGCTGTGCTCCAGCACCGCCACCGCCTCGCGCAACAGCGCCTGGAGCTCGCCCAGCTGACCTGCCGGCAATTCCTTTAGCCAGCGGCACTGGGCGGCCTGGCTGCAATCATGCGGCTCGCACACTACCTCGCAGTCAGGCGCAAGGACCTGCAGCACGTGCTGCACGCGCTTGGCGCAAGCCGGATCGGGCAGGGTCACGAGCAGGTGGGTCTGATTCATGGCAGCAGGCGTGATGGCGAAGTGGCACTAATGCTAGTGGCAAGATTCACTCGATCCATTGACCGGCGTCAGTCTCGCGGGTCGCCAGGCAACGGCTCAGGCCTGGCGCCGCCGGCAGGCGAAGAGCAGGCCCACCAGCAGCAGCCCGCCGCCTGCGCCGACCGCCCAGTACAGCCCGGCGACGCTGAGCAGTGGCTGTTCGATGCGGATATAGCCCGGCTGCTCGAACAGCCGCCGCGCCGCCTGGTTGGCCTGCTCCAGGCTGACCGCCCGGAGGCCCTCGGCCGGGTCGCTGAAACGGCCGTCGGCGTAGTCGCCGAGGGCGTTCCAGTAGTAGTCGGCCAGCGCGCTGTTGCCCTGCACGGCCCAGCCCTGCTTGGCCACGGCGGCGTTCTGCAGGCGCCGGAAGGTGCCGGCGTCGAGGCCGTCGCGCTGCAGGCGTTGGCCGAGGGCGCGCAGGGCCTGCTCGGTTCTTTCCAGGTCGCCCCGCGCCACTTCGGCATTCAGGCTGAAGAAGCTGCCGTTGGCATATTGGCTGCGTTCGCTCCAGGGCCCGTAGGCCAGCCCACGCTCGATGCGCAGCTCGCGGTAGAGCGCCCAGTCGAGGTAGTCGCGCAGCAGCTCCCAGGTTTCATGGTCGTGCTCGCCGACCCAGGGTTCGGCGAAGATCCAGTGCAGGCTGGCGCTGTCGCCGAGCAGCCCGTCGATCAGGCTGCGCCGCGCCGCGGCCGGGCCTTGGGCGTCGGCCAGGGCGCGCGGCTCCGGCACCTCGGCGGCCGCCAGGGCGCCGTAACTGCGCTCGAGGTAGGCCGGCAGCCGCGGGTCGAGGTCGCCGACCAGGATCAGGGTCATGTTGTTCGGCACGTACCAGTCGCTGCGCAGGCGCTCCAGTTGCTCGAGCCCGAGGTGCTCGACCGCGGCGCGTTCGGCGCAGTCCAGGCCGAGTTCCACGGCCAGCTGCTGGTGGGCCTCGCGGCTGAGGTTCTGCTGGTCGAGCAGGCGCTGCAGGTTGGAGTAGTGGCCGCCGTTCTCGCGTTCGACCACCCGTTTGGCGGCGGCGACCTTGCGCTCGTCCAGCTCGGTATTGATCAGGCTGGCCAGCAGCAGGTCGAGCACCGCGCGCTGGTTGTCGGCCGGTGCCTCGACGACGAAGCCGGTGTCGCCGTTGCGGGTAAAGGCGTTCCACTCGCCGCCGAGGGCCTGCATGCGCGCCTCCAGGCCGGCTTCGCCGCTGGCGTCGATGCCGCTGAACAGCAGGTGTTCGAGCAGGTGCGGGAGCTCCCGGTCGGCGCAGGCGAAGTTGTCGAAGCCCACGCCGACCACCAGGCGGATCGCCACATGGCCGCGTTCGGCGGTGGGCTTGAGCAGCAGTTGCAGGCCGTTCTCCAGCGGGTAGCCCTCGACCTGCAGGCGGTCCTCGGCCAGGGCGGTGCTGGCGAGCAGCAGGTGCAGCAGCAGGCAACGCAGAAACAGACTGAGCATGAGGGTCTTCCAGACGGTCACCGGCCCAGCATACCCGCTGTGGATGACCGTCGCGATTGGCCATGGCGCTGGGCCCCAGCCACTGCGCCGGCCCAGGTTAGCAAGATTCGCCGTACGGTTTGCAGGATTGGCCCGCGCCTGTTGACCGGCGGCCAGGGGCCGCAGAGGCACGCAAAAACCTGCGACGCCGGGAAAGTTCTGTCCGAGCGGTTAGACTTTGCGGATCCCGACTCGCGTCCACGCGGCACGGCCGGCCCCAACCACCAGCACAGGAGCATTCCCATGAACCGCCAATCCCTCGCCTGGCTGCTGGCGGCGGCACTCGCGGGCAGCGTCCCGGGCGGCGTGGCGCAGGCCGAAACGCGCGTGGTCAGCATCGGCACCGGCGGCCAGACCGGCGTGTACTACGTCGCCGGCCAGGCGCTCTGCCGCTTCCTCAACCGCGGAGCCGACGACCACGGCATCCGGTGCAAGGCCCCGGCCAGTGGCGGCGGCGTGGCCAACGTCAACGGCCTGCGCGGCGGCGAGTTCGACTTCGCTATCATGCAGTCGGGCCATCAGTACAAGGCCCTCCACGGCCTGGCGCCGTTCGAGGCCGCCGGCGCGATGGGCGAGATCCGCTCGCTGTTCTCCCTGCACAGCGAAGTCTTCACCCTGCTCGCCCGCCGCGACGCCCGGATCGCCAGCCTCGACGACCTCAAAGGCAAGCGGGTGAACATCGGCAACCCGGGTTCCGGGCAGCGCGACACCCTCGAAGAGATAATGCGGGTGAAGGGCTGGGACAGCTCGGTGTTCGCCCTCGCCGCCGAGTTGAAGGCGGCCGAGCAGGCCGCCGCCCTGGGCGACGACAACCTCGACGCGATGATCTACTTCGTCGGCCATCCGACCGGCGCGATCCAGGAGGCGACCAGCACCACCGACGCGGTGCTGGTGCCGGTGAGCGGCGCGGAGATCGACCGGCTGCTGGCCGAGAAGACCTACTACAGCAAGGCCGAGATCCCCGGCGGCCTGTACAAGGGCAACCCCGCGACAACCCCGTCGATCGGCAGCAAGGCGGTGCTCTGCACCTCGGCCAATGCCGACCCGGAAGTGGTCTACCAGCTGGTCAAGGCGCTGTTCGACAACCTCGAGCGCTTCAAGCGCCTGCACCCGGCCTTCGCCGAGCTGAACGCGCAGGAGATGATCAAGGTCGGCCTGAACGCACCGCTGCACGACGGCGCGCTGCGTTACTACCGGGAGCGCGGCTGGCTGTAGACCGGCTAATCGGCCGCAGCCGGATGCCGCGCGCAAGGCGCCGCGAGTCGGCTCGCCGGCCAGCGAAAGCCGGCTGAAAGCTTCACCCCTTAGCATCCACCGCCTGCCGGCAACAGACCGGCCCGTCCGGACGATTCGCGCCAGTGCATCGTCCGGCCAATCCCGACAACAACAAAATGGTGATTGCCATGCTTCGCTCCCTGCGCCTGACCGGTCCTTCCACGCCTGTTCTCCGCCCGCCGAACGCCCCCGTGCCGAGCCAACGCCCGCGCCGCGCCTGAATTCGACCGGAGATACCGCCATGCTGACTATTCTCGGCTTCGCCATGGTCATGACCTTCATGTACCTGATCATGAGCAAGCGCCTGTCCGCCCTGATCGCCCTGATCATCGTGCCGATCGTCTTCGCCCTGATCGGTGGCTTCGCCGCCGGCATCGGCCCGATGATGCTGGAAGGCATCGGCAAGCTCGCCCCGACCGGGGTGATGCTGATGTTCGCCATCCTCTACTTCGCCCTGATGATCGACTCCGGCCTGTTCGACCCGGCGGTGCGCAAGATCCTCAGGCTGGTCAAGGGCGACCCGCTCAAGGTCTCGATGGGCACCGCCGCGCTGGCGCTGATCGTCTCCCTCGACGGCGACGGCGCCACCACCTACATGATCTGCGTCGCTGCCATGCTGCCGCTGTACAGCCGCCTGGGCATGAGCCCGCTGATCATGGCCGGGTTGATCATCCTCGCCGGCGGGATCATGAACATGACCCCCTGGGGCGGCCCGACCGCGCGCGCCGCCAGCGCCCTGCAGGTCGACCCGTCGGACATCTTCGTGCCGATGATCCCGGCGATGATCGCCGGCGCCCTCGCCCTGTTCGGCCTCGCCTATGCCTACGGCAAGCGCGAGCGCGCGCGCCTCGGCGTACTGCAGCTGCCGGACGAGCAGCACCAGCACGAGCAGATCAGCGTCTCGCAATTCCCCGAGGCGCGCCGGCCCACCCGGCTGTGGATCAACGGCGCGCTCACCGCGGCGCTGATGGCCACGCTGATCGCCGGCCTGCTGCCGCTGCCGGTGCTGTTCATGATCGCCTTCAGCCTGGCCATGATCATCAACTACCCCTGCCTGCAGCAGCAGAAGGAGCGCATCGCCGCGCATGCCGGCAACGTCCTGGCGGTGGTCGGGCTGATCTTCGCCGCCGGCATCTTCACCGGCATCCTGTCCGGCACCGGCATGGTCGAGGCCATGTCGCAGAGCCTGCTGGCGCTCATCCCACCGTCGATGGGCCCGTACCTGGCGGTGATCACCGCCGTGGTGAGCATGCCCTTCACCTTCTTCATGTCCAACGACGCCTTCTACTACGGCGTGCTGCCGGTGCTCACCGAGGCCGCCGCCCACTACGGCATCAGCCCGGTGGAAATGGCCCGCGCCTCCATCGTCGGCCAGCCGGTGCACCTACTCAGCCCCCTGGTGCCGTCCACCTACCTGCTGGTCGGCCTGGCCAAGGTCGAGTTCGGCGATCATCAGCGCTTCACGCTGAAGTGGGCGGTGCTGATCTGCCTGTGTATCCTGCTCGCCGCCCTGCTGCTGGGGGTGTTTCCGCTGTTCGGCGAATGAGGCGACTGTGCTGCGAAACATTTCACCGGCGAAAACCTCAGGCGATTCGGCTTAAACTTCCGCCGTTTGGCCGGCGACCCCGCCTCCGACTCAACACGCGCTACAAGGAACCGATATGGAATGGCTGACCAACCCGGAAATCTGGGTTGCCTTCTTCACCCTGACCGCCCTGGAGATCGTCCTGGGCATCGACAACATCATCATGATCGCCATCCTGGTCGGGCGCATGCCGCCGCATATGCAGGCGCGCACCCGCCTGTTCGGCCTGGCCCTGGCGATGGTCACGCGCATCGGCCTGCTGTTGTCGATCGCCTGGATCATGCGCCTGACCGCCGACCTGTTCCAGCTGCTCGGCCAGGGCATCTCCGGGCGCGACCTGATCCTGTTCTTCGGCGGCCTGTTCCTCCTGTGGAAGAGCAGCACCGAGATGTACCACAGCCTGGAAGGCGAAGACGAAACCGCAGGCGAGCCGAAGAGCATGGCCGGCGGCTTCGTCGGCACCATCATTCAGATCGCCATCATCGACATCGTGTTCTCCCTGGATTCGGTGATCACCGCCGTCGGCATGGTCTCCAACGTGCCGGTGATGGTCGCCGCGATCGTCGTCGCCGTGCTGGTGATGATGCTGGCCGCCGGCACCATCAGCGAGTTCATCGATCGCCACCCGAGCTTGAAGATGCTGGCGCTGTCCTTCCTGGTCGTGGTGGGTACCGTGCTGATCGCCGAAGCCTTCGAGGTGCATGTGCCGAAGGGCTACGTCTACTTCGCCATGGCCTTCTCGCTGGGCGTGGAAGCGCTGAACATCCGCATGCGCCTCGCCCGCGGGCGCAAGGAGATCGAGCCGGTCAAGCTGCGCAAGGATATTCCGGGGCAGTAAGCCTGCGCTGCACGAATAAGAACGGGGCCCCAGGGCCCCGTTTTCTATTGCCGCGCCAACCTATTCCAGGGTGAACCACTGCACCTCGACCCGGCGGTTCTGTTCGCTGTCCTGGCCGAGCGGCTCTTCCCAGCCGCGGCCGACCAGTTCGATGCGCTCCTCGCCGATCCCCGGATGGCGCGCCAGCAGCGCCTCCTTGACCGCCTGGGTGCGCTGGCGCGACAGCTCCATGGCCTTCAGCGCCATGCTGCGCACCAGCGCCGGGCCGCCCTGGCGCTCGAACTCGCCGACCATGGCGTTATCCACGTGGCCGCGCAGCAGCACGATGGAGCCGGGGCTGACCTGGAGGAACTGCTTGATGGTGTCCAGGTAGGCCTGGTTGTCCTTGGCTTGCTTGTCCAGCGCCGCCGAGTTGGGCTCGAAGAAGAAGCGGATGTCCTTGCTCAGCAGCGCATCGCCTTCCAGGGCGACCTTGCCGCTGGTGCGGATCGGCGCGATGGCGATGCTCTGGCCCTGGAACTGGCCGGCCTCGGACAGCGCCTTGAGCTGCGTCAGGTCGGCGAAGCGCGCCGGGTCGGCCGGGTTGCGGATCAGCGCGCCGTAGGCCAGCACCGAGGACTGGAAGATGCCCTGGAAGGAGCCGGCCGAGTCGATGCTGCCGTCGAAGAACGCCAGGTTCTCCGGCAGGTTGCTCAGGTGCACCTTGCTCAGCTCGTCGAGGGTTTCCTCGGGCGTCCAGCTGAAGGCCCGGGCCACCACATCGGCATGCGCCTTGGGCTCGTCGCGCAGCCGGCGGTTGCCTTCCAGCAGGCCGTGCACCAGACCCTTGACGATCTCCGGGTGGGCCGTGGCGAAGCCCTTGTTGACCACCAGGATGTCGGCCACCACCAGCAGGTTGCGGTTGGACACCAGCATCTTCGCTGCACCGGCGGACTGCTCGACCACCTCGTCGGTGCGTGGCGACCAGCCGACGCAGCCGTTCAGCCGCCGCTTGCCGGCCAGCTCGGCGGCGTAGGCGTCGCAGGCGACGAAGGCGTCCTCGTAGAACACCAGGCCCAGCTCGTTCGGCCCCGGCCGGCTGTCCAGGTCGCGCAGCACCCTGACCGCCACGCCGGCTTCGGACGCCAGGTAGCGGATGAAGAACTCGCTCTCGTTGAACTGGCTGGCGCCGAGCACCTTGCCCTTGAGCTGGTTGACGCTGGCGATGGCGCTGTCCACCACCACCTGGTCGGCGCCGCGGGAGAAGGCGATCTGCGCCGGCACCGTGACCTCGAACTGGCGGCCGAGCACCGCCAGCACGTCGGCGGTGGTCGCCACCGCGGCCATCTGGCCGTTGTTCAGCGCCGACCATTCCTCGCTCTCGCCCTTGTTCAGGCGCACCTGGAAACCGTATTGCTTGGCGAAGATCGATTCGGGGTTGGGTTCCAGGCCGCCGTTGGCGACGATCAGCCCGCCGTAGCCGGCGTACTCGCTGATGTCGACGTCGATGATGTTGCCCTTCATCTCGTAGGGCGCGGCCGACTGCAGGGTCGGCGTACCCGTCACCGGCTCCAGCGGCGCCGGCCCTGACCCACCGCCGAGGCTGGCGGGCAGCGAAACCAGCGGGCTGTCGCCGCCCTGTTCGAGCAGGTCCTTGCCGACCAGCCAGGCGCCCAGGCCGAGCAGGCCGAGCACCAGCACTATGGTCAGCAGCTTGCCGGCGGCATTGCCCCGTTGGCGCGGCTTGGGTGCGGATTGATACATGACGCCTCTCCCTGTCGGAGGCGGGCCAGCGGCCCGCCGATCAAAAGTGTTCATTCGCCAGACCGCGCCCCGGATTGCTGAAACGTAGGGTGGATGAAATCCGCGGCAGCGGCATCCCGCCAATCACTGGCGCAGCGACTCGCCCTGCGCCGGCTTGTCGCCCTGGCCTTGCAATACATAACGCGGCAGGGCCTGCTGTTCGTCCAGTTCGAGCACGCCGAGCAGGTCGCGCTGGCTGTTCAGCCAGCGGCTGGCCTCGTTGAACGAGGCGGTCAGGGCGTTCAGCGCCAGGCCGACCTGCTCCTCGTCGGTGGCCAGCAGGGCCTGCTCACGGATCAGCGCGATCTGCTGATCGATGCGCTGCAGTTCGGCGTCGACGTGCTCCTTGCGCCGGATGCCCTCGGCATGGGCCGCCTGGCGCGCGTCGATCACCTGCTTCTGCTGCTCCAGGCTGCGGCGCAGTTCGTCGTTCAACTCGGCGGCGGCCAGGCGCGCCTCGATCTGCTCTTCCTGGCGCTGCAGCTCGGCGCTGTCCTGGGCGGCGGTGTCCGCCACCACGCTCAGCGCCTGGCCGGCGGCCAGCAGGCGCAGGTTGAGCCAGACCAGCTGCTCCAGGCTGGCGGCATGCGAGGCCATCAACGGCGAACGGGAGAGCAGCTGCAGCACCTCGCGGGCGCGCGCCTCGATGCGCTGCTGGCGCGCGCGCTGGCTGTCGCCGAGCAGCGCCAGGGTCGCCTCGTAGCGTTGTCCGGCGGGATCGGCCGGTTGCGCTTGCCCGGCGTCCACCGTCCGGCGAAAGCGCGGGTTGCGCGCCAGCAGCGCCAGGTAGGCCAGCTCCAGGCCGGCGCCGAGCAGCCAGAAGCCGGGGCTGACAAAGGCCCCCAACAAGCCGAACGCCGCCAGGCCGAACCAGTTCGGCGGGATCGGCATGCCCAGCGGGCGGGCGTTGAAGGCGCCCCACAGGTAGCGTCCGGCACTCATGGACTGGCGCTCTCCTGGCCGAGGTGGCGCAAGGATTCGGGGACGAAGGCCATGTCGGTGGCCTCGCGGATGGCGATCCCCATCTGCAGGCGCAGCACCTGTTCGGAAACCGGTGGCTGGTAGCCCTGCAGGCACTGCTGCAGCGCCGCCAACGGCTGCAGCCCGGCGGTGCGCACCTGGCGGTAGACCTTGACCGCCAGCGCTTCGGCGGCGCCGGGGGTGAGCAGCAGCGGCAGCGCCAGCTTGGCCAGGGCCTTGCTCTCCAGCTTGAGGTCGAAGCGCCCCAGCAGCGCCTTGAGCAGCGCCGCGCTTTCCTCGACCGTGGTGGTCGGCAGCAGCGGGATCTTCACGTCGACCCGGCCCGGGCGCTTGAGGTCGACCTCAATCAGGTCCGGGCGCGACGAGGCGAGGATCCAGATCACCTTGCCGCGGTTGTCGGCGTCGCCCATCTCCTGGGCGATCATCGAGTAGAGGCGCCCGGACAGGCCGCTGTCGCCGCTGCCGGCGTCGCGCCTGCCGAGGGTCTGGTCGGCTTCGTCGATAAAGACGATGCAGCGCCCCAGGCCGCGGATCAGGCGGAAGATCTTCTCCAGGTTGCCCTCGCTGGAGCCGACCCAGCGGTCGCGGAAGTTCTTCAGCTTGACCACCGGCACCCCGGCCTCGCCGGCCAGGCACTCGACCAGGTAGGTCTTGCCGGTGCCCACCGGGCCACAGAAGATGTAGCCCTTGGGCAGCGCGCGCAGGTCGGCGGCCTGCCACAGCGCCATGTCCTGGCGCAGCCAGCTCTTCAGCGCGTCCTGGGCGTGGTAGTCGTCCAGGCTGCGGGTCGATTCGATGAATTCCACCAGGCCGGCGCTGTCGTTCTCCACCAGCTGCTTCTTCGCCTCGGCCCAGTCCCGCGGACCGAGCACCTTGCCCTCATGGGCACGGCGCTTGACCAGGCTGGCCAGGGCGCTGAGGCTGACCCCGGCCAGCGCCTGCACCGCGCCGTTGTCCGCGGCGGCGAAGGCCTGCGGATGATCGACGCGCAGTTGCGCCAGGCACTGGCCCAGGCTGTCGGCATCCGGCAGTGGCACCTGCACCCGGTCGATGCGCGGATTATTGGCCACTAGCGGATGCAGGTCGGCGAGGTTGTCGGCCAGCAGCAGGCTGGCGAAGGCCATGTCGGCGAACGGCGGCTCGGCGGCCCAGTCGCGCACCAGGCTGGCCAGGCTGGCCGTGGCGAAATCGCCTTGGCGGCTGGCCGGCAGGACCAGCTCGGCGCCGCGCAGGATCACCGCGACGTGCTCGGCGTCGCCGCGGCCCAACGCACGCAGGTTGGCGCGGTAGCGCAGGTAGCGGCTGATCAGCTCGATCGCCGCGCGCGGCTCGTGGGGCCAGGGCTGGACCTTTTCGGCGGCCGGCCACTGGGCGAAACGCTCGCCGCCGCGCAGCAGGCTCAGGCCGTTGCCCGGGTCATAGAGGAACACCAGGTCGAAGGTGCCGAGCAGCTTGGCCTCCAGGTAGCGGGTCAGGCTGACCAGGCGGCCGTCCAGCGGGAAGCGGTCGGCGACATTGCCGTACAGCACGAACTGGCCGTGGGCGCCGCTCTCGTAGGCCAGGCGCAGTTCGGCGAGCCAGGCCGGCACGCTCGATTCGCCGCCCATGGCCTACTGGCTTTCCGATTGCGGGGCGCTACCACCCATGCTGCGGCCGGCCGCCGGCGCCTCGGCCGCCTGCTCCTGGCCCGGCAGGGCGATGCCCTCCCGGGCGGCGAACTCGGCCAGGGCCTGGTCGGCCAGGGCGTTCATCTCGGCTTCCTTGAGGTTGACCTCGCTCATGTCCATCGAGTCGCGGGCCATGCGCGCGCGGCCGGCGGCCTGGGTGCGTTCCTCCTCGACCATCTCGTGCAGGCGGTTGAGGGTGTCGCCGGAGCCGCCGATAGTGCTGACCATGCCGGCGGCCATCTCGTTCATCTCGGCCATGGCGGTCTTCATCCGCAGGTCGTTGATCGCGCCCTTGAGCGCCTCGATCTTGCTGCGCGCGGCGTTCACCGCCACCTCGCGGGCCTTGGTCAGGTTCTGGTAGGTCTCCTCGGCCTGGGCCAGCTGGCGGCGGTTTTCCTCCAGCTCGCGGCCGAGGTTCTGCAGGCGCAGGGCGTTCTGCGCGGCGGCCGCCTGGTTGCCGGCGCGCAGGTGGGCGGTAGTGCGCGCATGCAGCTCGCGCTCCTCGGCCTCCTGCTTGCGCACCTGGCTCATCAGCCGCTCGGCCAGCCCGGCGTGGGCGGCCAGGCCCTGGTTGAAGTTGGCGATCTGCTTGCGCAGGTTCTCCTGCTCCAGTTCCAGCAGGGCCTCCGGGTTCTTCCGCTCGAGGTCCTTGATGAACAGCGAGAGGATGCCTTTGAAGATATTGGTCAGGCGAGCGAACATGGTGTCTCCTTGCGGTCTGCGCACAATCCATCGGTCAGCGACGCCGGGGCCGGCAGGGCTTGACGCATTCTTGGCGAGCCGGCCGGTGGATGCAACCGTCTATCGCCGATTGTAGAAGGCAAACCGAGGCGGGGCCGCCAACGGCTCGTCGGCAGCCGCCCAGGCCCCGACTTGCGTCGGCCGGAGCGCTGGACTAGCGTCCTTGACGCCGGCCCCCAGGGCTCGCCGCACAAGGAGCGTCGCATGCCGTTCTACAACAGCCTCGATACCAGAATACCCACCGACCAGCGTACTGCCGAAGGCTTGCTGCGGCTCAAGGAGGCGCTGGACTCGGCGATTCCGGGCAAGACCCTGGACCAGAGCCTGCTGCTCGCCACCTGGAACATCCGCGAATTCGGCGGCAACAAGTCCGACGGCCGCGAGGCCGAACCGCTGTTCTATATCGCCGAGGTGCTGTCGCGCTTCGATATAGTCGCCATCCAGGAGATCCAGGACAATCTCGATGCCCTGGACCGGCTGATGGGCCTGCTCGGCCGCTGGTGGCGCTACCTGGTGTCCGACGTGACCCTCGGCCGCCAGGGCAACGGGGAGCGCCACGCCTTCATCTACGACTCGCGCAAGCTGGCCTTCGGCGGCCTGGCCGGCGAGCTGGTGCCGCCGACACGCAAGGACGGCGACGAGCTGGTCAGCGACTTCGCCTTCGCCCGCACGCCCTACCTGGCCGGCTTTCGCGCCGGCTGGTTCAAGTTCACCCTGTGTACCCAGCACTTCTACTATGGCCAGGACCGGCCCGACGACCCGCAGCGGGTCAAGGAGGCGCAGGCCGTGGTCAAGCTGCTGTTGCAGCGGATGAGGGCCAAGGATCGCTGGGCCCCCAATGCCATACTGCTCGGCGACTTCAACGTGTTCAGCACCCACGACCAGACCTTTCACGCGCTGGGCAGCGGCGACTTCCAGATTCCCGCGCGGCTGCTCGGGCAGTACACCAACGCCAAGCTGGACAGGCCGTTCGACCAGATCTCGCTGCTCGCCCCCGAGGTCACCCACCAGCTGCAACTGGCCAGGGCCGGGGTGTTCCCTTTCTACGACCAGGTCTACCGCGAGCAGGACCACGCCACCTACCTGCCCGAACAGTCGCTGGCGCGCTACCGGGAATGGCGCAGCTACAAGATGTCCGACCACCTGCCGGTGTGGACCGAGCTGAAGATCGACTTCGGCAGCGACTACCTGCGGCGCAAGATACTCGCGGGCCTGGGCGGCTGAGGACTGCAAGCCTGCCGACAGTGCCGGCGCCCGCCACGCTGTTGCGGATCAACGCCTGTAGCTCAGCAGTACGCGAATCAGCAGAAACGGCCCCAGCAAGCCGACTGCGGCCATCACCGCTATCGGCCCCCAAGGCCCCGTCACCTGCTGCAGCAGGTCGAGCAGGAGCGTAATCAGTTGTCCACGCGACAATCCGGAGTAGTTCGGCGTATACACGCCCAACTCCCAGACCTGGTAGGCCGCATACAGCGGCATCAGGCTGAAGGGCAGCAAAAGCAGACCCGCCCAGTAGCCCAGGCGGCTGCGGCCGAGCAGCGCTTTAGAACGATAACCCTCGCGAATCATCTGCCAGGTACAGAGCGCGAGGAAGGTCGAACCCGCAAGAAAGGCGAGGGAGCCGAGCGCAGGCGTTTTCCACACGGCATACAGCGAGAAGCCCACCAGCGGGGCCGCCACCAACCACCAGATCGCCAGAAACACGTACTTCACAACAGGTCCTCATGTTCAGAACAGATCGAGCTGGCCCGTTGCGCCGGGCGCCGGCGTTTCCAATGAGTCCCTCGCCAGCCGCTCGGCCAATCCTGCCGCGCGCTCGGCGCGGGTGCCGACCGCCTCGGCCAGGCGTGGCGGCAGGCCCCAGATTTCCACCTTGGCCTTGGCGCGGGTGATGCCGGTGTAGAACAGGCTGCGGCTGAGCAGCGGGCTGGGCTGCTCGGGCAGCGCCAGCAGCACCTCGGCGAACTCCGAGCCCTGGCTCTTGTGCACGGTCATGGCGAAGGCGCTGTCGTGGCTGGGCAGGCGCGCCGGGGCGAAGGGGCGGAAGCCGTCCTCGCTCTCGAAGAAGACGCGCAGGCCGTGTTCGCTGGCCAGGCAGATGCCGATATCGCCGTTGAACAGGCCGAGGGCGTAGTCGTTCTGCCGCACCATCACCGGCCGCCCGACGTACCAGCGCTCGCGGCCGGCGACCTGGCCGCGGCGTTTGATCCGCGCCTCCAGCGCCTCGTTGATCCCGGCCACGCCCCAAGCGCCTTCGCGCTGGGCGCAGAGGGCGCGGAAGGCGTTGAAGGCGGCGAAGGCCGCGTGCGGATCGCCAGTCTTGGCGGCGGCGAGGAACGGTGCGTAGCCACGCTCCAGCCGCTCCAGCAGGGCCGGCGGCGTCGGCTGGGCGTTCCAGGCCAGGTCGGCGCGGCCCTCCTGCAGCAGCTTGAGGGTGCCGGGGCCATCGCCGGCGTTGATCCGCCGCGCCAGTTCGCCGATGCCGCTGTCGCCGGCGAAGCGGTGGCTGTGGGTCAGCAGCACCACGGCGTCGCCGAGGGCCGAGCGCGGCGTCTCCACCGCCACCTGCTGGCCGGTCAGGCGCTGCAGCTCGGCCGCGGCCTGGGCGTCGAAGCCGCGGCCCTCGCAGAGTTCGGCGAACACCGCGCCGGCCTCCACCGCGCAGAGCTGGTCCTTGTCGCCGAGGAGGATCAGCCGGGCGCTCGGCGGCAGGGCGTCGACCAGCTTGGCCATCAGCGCCAGGTCGACCATCGAGGCCTCGTCGACCACCAGCACGTCCAGCGCCAGCGGATTGCCGGCGTGATGCCGCACGGCGGGGGTGTCGCCACGGCTGCCGAGCAGGCGGTGCAGGGTGCGCGCCTCCTCCGGCAGGGCGGACTTGATCGCCTCGTCGACCGGCAGGCTGGCCTTGGCATTGCGGATCGCCTCGGCCATGCGCGCCGCCGCCTTGCCGGTCGGCGCGGCCAGGCCGATGGCCATACGCTCGCCTCCGGGTTGTTCGAGCAGCGCGGCGAGCAGGCGCACCACCGTGGTGGTCTTGCCGGTGCCGGGGCCGCCGGAGATCACCGCCAGCCGCCGGCGCACCGCCTGGGCCGCGGCCAGGCGCTGCCAGTCGGGCTGCTGGCTGTTGAAGGCGAACAGGCGCGCCAGGCTCTCGCTTAGCCGGGCTTCATCGACCGCCGGCAGATCGGCGGCGCGGGCCAGCAGCTGGCCGGCCAGCTGGCGTTCGTAGGCCTCGTAGCGCGCCAGGTACAGCCGCCCGCCGGCGAGGATCAGCGGGACGAATTCGCCCGGTGCGCCGACCAGGGGCGAGGCTTCGAGCTGCGCCTGCCACTCGCTCAGCGCCGGCAGGCACCAGCCGTGCTCCGGCCAGGGCCGCCGACCGGCCAGGCGCGCCAGCGGCAGGCAGACATCGCCGTTGCCCAGCGCCTCGCAAAGCAGCGCGGCCGCGGCCAGCACCAGCGGTTCGGCGTCCGGATCCAGGCGCTGCAGGCTGTCGACCAGCGCCCGCTCCAGCGGGCCGAGAGGTAGATCCAGCAGGCTCATCGGCAACTCCCGTAGGGTGCGCCGTGCGCACCATGATCCTGCACGGGCGTGTCGGTGCGCACGGTGCACCCTACGACTGGGCAGCGCTTCATTGGCCTTCTCCGGCAAACAGGCGATCCAGCGCATCCAGCAACGCGTCGCTGGGCCGGGCGAAGTACACCCCGGCCTGGGGCATGCCGCGCAGGAACAGGTAATAGGCGCCGCCAAGCTGATCATTGCTGAAGTCGGCCAGGCGCTGACGGAGGAAGCGCCGCAGCGCCACCAGGTAGATCAGGTACTGCAGGTAGTAGTGCTCGCCGGCCAGCGCCTGCAGCAGGCGCTCACCGCCGTAGTGGCTGGCGTCCGGGCCGAGCCAGTTGGACTTGTAGTCGAGGATGTACCAGCGCCCCTGGTGCTCGAAGGTCAGGTCGATAAAGCCCTTCAAGAACCCGTTCAGCTGATCGAACTCCAGGCGCTCGGCAGCCTGGCGCAGCGGCTCGGCCAGGCCCATGGCCGGGTCGACCAGAGTCGCGCGCAGGCGCTGCACATCCAGCCCGGCCACCGGGAAGGTGAAGCCCAGCTCGGGCAGACGCCGCGCCGCCTGCAGGCTGGAGAGCGTCAGGCCGCTGCCGTCCAGGTCGCTGTCGAGAACCTGCTGCAGATGCTGACTGGCGATGGCCGTCCACAGCTCGGCGTTGATGCCGTGGGCGCTCAGCGCCGGCTCGACCAGTTCGGCCAGCGGCGCCTTGCCGCGTGCCCAGTCCTCGAGGATGGCGTGCAGGCAGGTGCCGGCGCGGGCGCCGCGGGGGAAGGCGAAGAAGCCGCTGCCCGGTTCGCTGGCATCCGGCATGACCAGGCCGTCGCGGTCCGGCGCCTCCATATGCATGCCGGCGGCCAGGCCGGAGAAGCTGCCGATGCGCCAGGCGCTGTGCAGGCTGCGCTGGAACTGCTGCAGCCGGGCCGGTTGCGCGGCGCGCTGCTCGCCGGCGGCGCTGGCCTCGCGACCCCGCAAAGGCACGCGGGCGATCATCCCGGTGCTGCCCGCGGCCAGGCGATCCAGCTCGCCGGCCAGGGCGACGGCGGACTGGTCGTTGAGGTGGCCGGCCAACTCGGCGAGGGCATCGGCTCCGCCCAGCTCGCGGCCGTGCAGCAGCCAGGCCAGGGCGCTGCTGTGCAGGCCTTCTTCGGGCAGGGCGCCAGTTTTCTGATTCGGTTTGGGCACCGCCACCGGGCCCCAGTGCAGCCACAGGCGGTGCTCGGCGCGGGTCAGGGCCACGTAGGTCAGGCGCAGCTTCTCGGCGAACACCTCGCGCCGGGCAGTCTGCAGGCGCTCGTCGAGGCGGGCGCTGCCGAGGTCGAGCAGCGGCTGGCCGTGTTCGTCGTGGCAACGGGCGCTATCGGTGTGCTGGCCGAGCAGGCGGCCGTCCCACAGGAAAGGGCAGAACACCAGCGGGTATTCCAGGCCCTTGGAGGTGTGGATGGTGACGATCTGCACCCGCTCGGCATCGCTTTCCAGGCGCAGCAGGGCGTCCTCGCCGGCGCCCTCGCTGCCGCGCTGGCCGTGGAACCAGGCGAGCAGGGCCTCCAGGCCGGGGCGCTGCAGGCTCTCGCTCTGCAGCAGCTCGGCCAGGTGCAGCAGGTTGGTCAGCCGGCGCTCGCCGTCGATGCCGGCGAGCAGGCGTTCGGCCACCTGCTCCTGATCCAACCACACTCTAAAGACGCGCATAAAGCCGTGCTGCTGCCACAGCTGGTGGTACTGCTCGGCGTCGGCGCGCTCCTTGTCCCAGGCGCGCTCGTCGTCCTGGCAACGCGCCAGTTGCGCGGCGTCGCGGCCGAGCAGGCGGCTGGCCAGAGCATAGCGCAGCACGCCCTCGCGGCCCGGCTCGGCGTAGGCGGCCAGCACCGCGGCCAGCTCGGCGGCCTCCTCGCTGTGCCACACGCTGTCGCGCCCGCGGCGCACGCTGGGCACGCCACGGGCGGCCAGCTGCTCGGCGATGCTCGCCGCCTCGCGGTGGCTGGCGACCAGCACGGCGATATCGCCACCCCGGAGCGGAGTGCGCGCACCCTGGTCGTCGAAATAGGCCGTGCCCTCGCCACTGGCAGCCAGCAGCCCGGCGATGCGCTGGGCGGTGTCGAGGGCGGCGATCTCGCCGGCGCGGCCCTTGTTCAGTCCGTCGTCGCCCAGCCAGACCAGCGCCAGCGGCGCGCCATTGTCTTCGTCCGGCAGCACCAGGTTAGCCCGCGACTTTTTCCCGGCGCTGACCGGCGGGTAGTCCAGGCCCTGTTCAGCGAACGGTTGCGGGCGGGCGAACAGGCGGTTCAGCGCGTCGATCAGCGCCGGCGTGGAGCGGTAGTTGAACGGCAGGTCGTAGCGCCGCGCCGCGGCATCGCGGGCCTTGAGGTAGGTGGCCAGGTCGGCACCGCGAAACGCATAGATGGCCTGCTTGGGGTCGCCGACGAAACACAGGTCGCCCCCCTCGCGGTAGATGCGATCGAAGATCTGGTACTGCACCGGATCGGTGTCCTGGAATTCGTCGATCAGCGCCAGCGGGTACTGGCTGCGCAGGGTCGCCGCCAGCTCAAAGCCGGCCGGGCCGCTCAAGGCCTCATTCAGGCGATTGAGCAGGTCATCGAAGGCCAGCAGGCGCTGGGCCGCCTTGCGCGCCGGCAGCTCGGCGTTGAGCTTGTCGAGCAGCTCGACCTGCAGGGCGATCAGACGTTGCCGGCCGGCCGGCACGGCGGCAGCGAGCGCCTCGGCCAGCCCGTCGAAGGCCTCGGCCAGGGCGCCCTGGGGTGCGTCGAAGCCCTTCCTGGTGGCCTTGTGCAGCGCCGCCGCGCCGAACTTGGCCAGCCCATCGGGCTGCTCGAACAGCGCCGCCGGGTCGGCGAAGTAGGCGTCCAGCCCGGCGGCCCACAGCGCGAACTTGGCGGCCTTGTGGGTGCTCTGGCTCAGCCCGGCATGCCCGTGCAGCTGCGCGACCCAGGCCGCACCCTGTTCGCGCCACAGCTGCTCGGCGCGCTCCCAGGCGCTGCTGGCGACGTTCAGCTCGTCGCCGCTCAGTGGCTCGCGCGGCTCGATGCGCAGGTAAGGTTTGCCCAGGTGGCTGCGCAGGGCCTGGCGCAGGCTGGCCGGGGTGATCTTCTGCTTGGCCAGGAAGCGCGCCCAGGCCGGGTCGGCCGCCGCCAGCACATGGCGCCAGGCGTCGGCGAGCAGGGCGTCGAGCACCTCGCGGTCGTCCTGGGTCAGCTCGCTGTCGAAGTCGCCACCGGCCTCGAACGCGGCGTCCTGCAGGGCGCGCTGGCAGAAGCCGTGGATGGTGAAGATGGCCGCCTCGTCGAAGCCGTGCACGGCCAGCAACAGGCGCCGGCGCGCCTCCTCGCCGGGGTGGAGACGATGCAGTTCGCTGAGAAACGGGTCGTTACTCGGCGTGCCTTCGTAGAGCGCCAGCAGCTCAGCCAGGCGCGCGCGGATGCGCTCGCGCAGCTCGGCGGTGGCAGCCGTGGTGTAGGTGACCACCAGGATCTGGCTGACGCTGAGCCGCTGCTCCAGCAGCAGGCGCGCGTACAGCGCGGTCAGGGTCCAGGTCTTGCCGGTACCGGCGCTGGCCTCGATCAGCGAGCGGCCGGCGAAGGAGGAAGTCTGCAGGTCGAGGCTCATGCGTCGTCCTCGTCGGCGGCCAGGGCCAACAGCGCGGGACCGAGCAGCTGTTCGGCCAGTTGCTCGAAGCGCTCGCCAAGCGGTTCGCGGTCGCGGAAGGCCAGGGCGTTCCAGGGATCCAGGGCTTCGCCAGGGATCGGGCTGAAGTCGGCGCCGAGCCAGGCGCTCTGCGCGTTGGTCCGCGCCGCGTCGAGCGGTTCCTTCTTGCTGCGCGCGCTGGGGGTGAGCAGGGCCTTGGCGAATTCATGGCTGCTGCGCGGCAGGAACGGCAGCGGCGCGCTGAGCGCCTCGCGGTAGGCGGCCAGCCAGGGCTGCAGCAGCTCGCGCGGGTTGGCCAGGGCGCCGAGTTGCCAGTCGCCGGCCGGCGAGACCAGCAGGCTGTCGCGGGCGATGCCTTCGCTGGCGGCGACGTTGAGTAGCAGGTGGCGCAGCCAGAAGCCGGGCAGGTCCCAGGCGCTCGGCGCATTCAGGCGCCAGTCGAACAGGCCGCTGCTGGTCACGCCGTCCAGCCAACCATGCAGGCGCACCCCGGCCAGGCTGATATCCACCAGCAGCGGTTGCGGCGCCTCCGCGGGGCGCGCCTCGAACAGCCGTGGGGCGAAGGCGCGCACCGGGCCGCGCAGCTTGCCCCACAGGGCGTGGCCCAGCTCGCCTGTAGGCAGCCAGCCGGCGGCGCGGGCGATACGGCGTTCCTGCTGCTCGCTCCAGTCGCGCTCCACCGCCTGCAGGGCCAGGTGGCGCAGGCCGCGACGGGCCGGACCTTCGAGGACGAAGGGCTCGTCGCTGGCGATGGCTTCCTCGGCGTCGGCCAGGCGCAGGCCCAGGCGCTGTTCGAGGAGGAAGCGCGCCGGGTTGCGGAAGCACAGCAGCAGCTGCGCCGGTTCGATCGTCAACCAGTCTTCACCCGGTTCCGGCAGTTGGCTGATGAAGGGCGGCGGGGTCAGCAGCGGCGCCTCGGCCAGGCGCTGGGCGGCGCGGAACCAGGCGCTGGAGAAGCCCAGCTGCTGGCCGGCCGGCTGGAAGTTGCCGGGAGCGAAGGGCTGCAGCGGGTGGGCCACGGTGATCGCGGCGCTGGCCTTGCCGTCAGCGGGCAGCGGCGGTTCCCGACCGCTCGCTGCACTTCCCTCATCCCTGAGGGTCGCTGTGATATCCACCGCTTCGAGCAGTTCGCTGACCAGCACCGAGGGCGGCAGCACTGCGTTGTCGCGCGGGTCGCGGCCGACGTAGCTCAAGTACAGGCCGTCGCGCGCCGAAAGCAGGGTCTCCAGCAGCAGGTAGCGGTCGTCCAGGCGCCGTGCGCGGTCACCGCGGCGCGGCTTGTGGCTGATCAGGTCGAAGCCGGCGGCCGGGGTGCGGCGTGGCAGGGCGCCGTCGTCCAGGCCGAGCAGGCAGACCAGGCGGAACGGCAGGCTGCGCATCGGCACCATGGTGCAGAAGGTCACCGCGCCGGTGAGAAAGCCCGAGGCGCCGCCGCCGGCTTCCAGCGCCGTGCCGAGTTGCTGACGCACCAGGGCCAGTTCCAGCGGCCGCTCGATGCCGGCGTCGCTGGCCTGGCGGGCGAGGGCGGCGCAGGCCTGGCTGAGCAGGAGCAGGGTGTCGCCGGCCTCGCGTTCGTCGAACAGGCTGTCGATCAGCCCCTGCAGGTCCAGCGCCCAGTCGGCCAGCGGACGCGGCCGTTGCAGGCTCTCGGCCAGCCCGGCGAGCTTACCGACGAAGGCGCAGAGGCGGCCGAGCAGCTGGCCGCGCGCGCCTTCCAGGGCGTCCAGCGGCAGGCTGTCGCCGAGCAGCGGAATGCCTTCGCCGGCCAGCTGCGGCGGCGCGGCGAAGCCCAGCAGCAGGCGGTCGAGGCCCTGGGCCCAGGTGAAGGCGTTGTCCGCCGGCAGGCCGAGGGCGGCGTGGTGGCCGGCGTCGCGGCCCCAGCGCACGCCGGCGTCGCGCAGCCAGTCGCGCAGCAGCGGCAAGTCTTCCTGCTCGATGCCGGCGCGGCGGGCGATGGCCGGCTGCTCCAGCCAGGCGAGGATTTCCTCGGCGGCGAAGCGGCTCTCGGGCAGGGCGAGCAGGTCGATGAAGGCTTCCAGCAGCGGCGACTCGGCACGCAGGCTGCGGTCGGCCAGGCTGAAGGGAATGCGTGGGACGGCCATCCGTGGGACGGCCATCCGCGGGGCGCCCTCACGCGGGGCGAACACCGCTTCGATGTAAGGCGCGTAACGCTCGATATCCGGGGTCAGCACCACCACCTGATCCGGTGTCAGGTGCGGGTCGGCGGCGAAGCGGGCGAGCAACTGGTCATGCAGGATTTCCACCTCGCGCAGCGGCGAGTGGGCGATATGCAGCTCCAGCGAACGGTCGTCCGCGCGCAGCGCGAGGCGCTCCTCGGGCTGACGGGTGCGCAGGCGCAGGATGTCGTGCTGCAGGGCGTGCAGTAGGCTGTCATCAACCAGGTCGGCGTCTTCCGAATACAGCCCGGTTTCCTGGCCGCCTTCGGCCGAGGCCAGGCTGAACAGGCTGTCGAAGAAGTCGCGGCCCTGCTTGCCGAGGCTGGCCAGCAGCGGGTGGCCGACGTCGAGGTACCACTCGTCCGGGCTCAGCTCCGGCTGCCTGGCCAGCTCGCGGATATCGCGAATCTCTCCCCAGGCCTCGCGGCAGGGATTGAGGGCGAACACCACCACCTCGGTATGCCGCGCCAGGCCGTCGAGCACGCGCAGGTGGTGCGGCGCCAGGGCGCTGATGCCGAACACCAGCAGGCGCTCGGGCAGCCCGACGATCGGCGCGGCGCCGTACAGGTGCTGCAGCAGGTCGTCGAGCAGGCGCGCGCGGTGCGGGTGGCCGTCGGCGGTCAGCTCGCGCCAGAGCAACGCCTGCCAGGCCTCGTCCGGGCCCAGGCCGAGCAACTCGTTGCGCTCCCAGGCGGCCAGCCAGTCGTCGCGATACAGCAGGTACTGGTCGAACACGTCGGCGATCCGGGTCGCCAGGGACAGGCGTCGGCGTTCGTCGCCACCTTCCAGATAGCGCCGCAAACGCTCGGCACGGGCCAGATTGGCCGACTCACAGAGCCAGTCATACAGACGCCAGCTCAGAGTCAGCGGGGTGAAGGCCGACTGCTCCGGCAACTGGCCGAGCACCAGACGCGACAGTTGCCAGACGAAGGCCGCCGGCAGCTGCATCTCCAGCTGCATGGCGATGCCCTGCTTGCGCGCCAGCTCCAGGGTTAGCCAGCGGCCGATGCCCTGGCTCGGCACCACCACCTGGGCGGCAGCGAACGGCTCGCGTTGCGGCTGGCCGAGCAGGCGGGTGGCCAGCTCGCCGAGGGTTTCCAGGTCGGGGGCGTGATAGAGGCTCAGCATGGGCGACGTAGTCTGCGGGGTGATGCGCTAGGGTACCCACTCCGGCGGAGCTCGGCGACCACCGCAATCGCCGCCGCAGGCGAACGGGCCGACCTGGATCAACCCTCCGGCCGCGCCGCCCGCTAGACTGACCCGGCACACAGCCAGGAGGCGCCATGAACGACAGCACCCACGACGACGCGGCGGACGTATTCCCCTACCTGCAGCTGCTCCACCAGCGCGGCGGCTCGGACCTGTTCTTCAGCGTCGGCGCGCCGCCGCACATGAAGCGCGAGGGCATCAGCCAGCCACTCGGCGAGCGCGTGCTGCAGCCCGGCGAGGTACAGCGCCAGGCCTACCAGCTGATGACCCAGAAACAGATCATGGAGTTCGAGCGCGATCTGGAGATGAACCTGGCGGTCAGCGTGCAGAACGCCGGGCGCTTCCGGGTCAACGTCTACTACCAGCGCGGCGAGGTGGCCATGGTGGTGCGCCTGATCAACAGCCAGATCCCCGGCTTCGAGGCGCTCGGCCTGCCCAGGCTGCTGGAGAAGCTCAGCCTGCAGGACCGCGGCCTGATCCTCATGGTCGGTGCGGCCGGCTCGGGCAAGTCGACCACCCTGGCGGCCATGCTGGATTTCCGCAACCGCCACAGGAGCGGGCATATCGTCTGTATCGAGGACCCCATCGAGTTCCTCCACAGCCACCAGAAATCGATCATCGACCAGCGCGAGGTCGGCCTCGACACCCACAGCTTCGCCGACGCCCTGCGCAACGTGCTGCGCGAGGCGCCGGACGTGATCATGCTCGGCGAGATCCGCGACGCCGCGACCATGCAGCATGCCCTGCACTACGCCGAGACCGGCCACCTGTGCCTGGCCACCCTGCACGCCACCAGCAGCAGCCATGCGATCGAGCGGATCGTGCGTTTCTTCCCCGAGGAGGCGCGCCGCCAGGTGCTCGCCGACCTGGCGCAGAACCTCCTGGCGGTGATCGGCCAGCGCCTGGTGCCCGGCCTGGCGCAGAAGCGCGTGGCCGCGGTGGAGTTGATGCTGGCCACCCCCTATATCCGCGACCTGATCCAGCGCGACCAGCTCGACGATCTCCGCGAGGCCACCGCGCGCGCCCTGGAACAGGGCCTGCAGACCTTCGACCAGCATCTCTACCGGCTGCTCGAGGCCGGAAGGATCAGCCTGGCCGAGGCGCTCAAGTTTGCCGATTCGCGCACCGACCTGAGCCTCAAGGTCAAGCTGGAACGCGGCTTCGGCGCGGGCGACGGTGACATCAAGGTGCTGCGCGACAGCTGATCCCGGCCGCGCCGGAGGCTGACGCGCGGCGCATTTGCGGCTATAGCTGAATACAGGCCGGCAGAAAAACACGCGCTTCGCGCAGACAACGCCGGCCAGCCGCCAGGGAGGCCGCCCTTATGCTGACCCTGCTCAATCTACTCTCGGCCATCGCCCTGCTGATCTGGGGCACGCACATCGTCCGCACCGGCATCCTGCGGGTGTACGGCTCGAACCTGCGCAAGGTGCTCAGCCACAACGTCCGCAAGCTGCCGCTGGCCTTCGCCGCCGGCATCGGCGTCACCGCGCTGGTGCAGAGCAGCAACGCCACCGCGCTGCTGGTCACCTCATTCGTCGGCCAGGGCCTGATGGCGCTGGCGCCGGCGCTGGCGATCATGCTCGGCGCCGACGTCGGCACCGCACTGATGGCGCGGGTGCTGACCCTCGACCTGCGCTGGCTGTCGCCGCTGCTGATCACCCTCGGGGTGATCTTCTTCCTCTCCCGCCGGCAGACCCGCGCCGGCCAGCTCGGTCGCGTGGCCGTCGGCCTGGGCCTGATCCTGCTGGCCCTGGAGCTGATCGTCGCCGCCGCCACGCCGATCACCCAGGCCCAGGGGATCAAGGTGCTGTTCGCCTCGCTGACCGGCGATCTGCTGCTGGACGCCCTGATCGGCGCGCTGTTCGCCCTGATCTCCTACTCCAGCCTGGCCGCCGTGCTGCTCACCGCGACCCTGGCCGGCGCCGGGCTGATCAGCCTGCCGGTGGCCATCGGCCTGGTGATCGGCGCCAACATCGGCAGCGGCCTGCTGGCCTTCCTCACCGCCAGCCTGCAGACCCCGGCCGGGCGCCGGGTGGCCTTGGGCAGCCTGCTGTACAAGCTGATCGGCCTGTTCCTGGTGATCCCCCTGCTCGGCCCGCTGGCGAACTGGCTGGACAGCCTGAACTGGCGCCCGGCGGAGCTGGTGATCGGCTTCCACCTGCTCTACAACGGCCTGCGCTGCCTGCTGCTGCTGCCCAGCGTCGGGCCGATGGCGCGCTTCTGCAATTGGCTGCTGCCGGACCGCCCCGAGGACGACGGCGTGGCCCGCCCGCGCCACCTCGACCGCACCGCACTGGACACCCCGAGCCTGGCGCTGGCGGGCGCGGTGCGCGAGACCCTGCGCATCGGCGACCTGGTCGAGACCATGCTGCACCACCTGCTCGAGGTGCTGCGCAGCAACCAGCCGGCGCTGGGCAAGGAGCTGCGCCGCCTGGACGACGACGTCGACGCGCTGTACAGCGCGGTCAAGCTGTACCTGGCCCAGGTCTCGCGCGACGCCCTGAGCGAACGGGACAGCCGGCGCTGGGCGGAGATCCTCGAATGGGCGGTCAACCTGGAACAGGCCGGCGGCATCATCGAGCGCATGCTCGGCAAGGTGCAGGACGAGAAGACCGCGCAGCGCCACGCATTTTCCGAGAGTGGCCTGGCGGAACTGGCCGGCCTGCACGCGCAGTTGATGGCCAACCTGCGTCTGGGGCTCAACGTATTCCTCTCCGGCGATGCCGAGAGCGCCCGCCAGCTGCTGCGCGAGAAACGCCGCTTCCGCGCCCAGGAGCGGCGCCTGGCCCACGCCCATGTCGGCCGCCTGCATCGCCAGGTGGTGCAGAGCATCGAGACCAGTTCGCTGCATCTGGAGCTGATCGGCGACATGAAGCGTCTCAACTCGCTGTTCTGCAGCAGCGCCTACGTGGTGCTGGAGGCCGGCGAGACCGGCGCGCTGAAGGCGGAGGAGGTCGGCGGCGAATAGCTCGCGCAGGACTGCCGGCTAGCCGGTGGCGCCGGGCAGGAGCAGCAGGATGCCGACCAGGCTGGCGGCCGCCAGCAGCGTCTGCAGGGTGATGATGCCGGCCATCAACTGGCTGTCGCCGCCCAGCTGGCGGGTCAGCACGTAGGCGGTCGGCGCCGTCGGCAGGGCGAAGAACAGCACCAGCACGCCGCTTTCCAGGGCCGGCAGCCGCAGGCCGTAGGCCACCGCCCAGGCCAGCAGCGGCATGCCCAGCAGGCGCAGCACGCTGTTCCAGGCCAGGGCGGGAATCTCCCCACCCAGCCGTTCGGGCTTCAGCGCCGCGCCGACGCAGAGCAGGCCCAGCGGCAGGCTGGCGGCGGCGAGCAGGCCGAGCAGGCGCCCGCTGCCGCCGGGCAAGCCGAGGCCGGCCAGGTTGATCAGCGCACCGCCGAGGCAGGCGAGGATCAGCGGGTTCTTCAGGATCGGCAGCAGCAGGCTGCGCGCGCTGACCCCGCGTTCGGCGGTCAGCGACCAGACCGACAGCACGTTCACCGTCGGCACCAGCAGCGCCAGCATCAGCGCCGCCAGGGTCAGGCCGGCCTGGCCGAACAGGCTGCCCACCGCGGCCAGCCCGAGGTAGGTGTTGAAGCGCAGCGCGCCTTGGCTGAAGGCGCCGAAACGCCCGGCCGGCCAGCCGCGCAGGCGGCGCAGCAGGAGCAGGGCCAGCCAGGCCAGGCCGAGGCCGAGCATGACCGCCAGGGCCAGGCGCGGCAGCGCCGGGTTGTCCAGCGGCGCCGTGGCCAGGCTGCTGAACAGCAGGGCGGGAAACAGGATGAAGTAGTTCAGCCGCTCGGCGCCGGGCCAGAAGGCCTCGTTGGGAAACTCCCAGCGGCGCAGGTAGTAGCCGGCGACGATCAAGGCGAACAGCGGCCACAAGGCCAACAGCAACTCCAGCACGGCAACCCCCGCCAATCGACAAACGGCCATCTTGGCCAGCGCCGCGCGGCGACGCAAGAGCGCCGGCGGGTTAGGCTTGGGGGAAACCTTGGCCGAGGAGGGGAGCATGAGCGAAGTGCATAGCGGCGGCTGCCAGTGCGGCGCGCTGCGTTACCAATTCCGGGCGCCGTTGCGCGATATCGCCCACTGCCATTGTTCGGTGTGCCGGCGCAGCAGCGGCGGCATCGTCACCACCTGGATCACGGTGCCGCGGGCGAGCTTCCAGTGGCTGGCCGGCGTGCCGCGCGAGTATGCCTCGTCAGCCAGCTGCACGCGCAGTTTCTGCCCCGGTTGCGGCGCCCAGCTGTGCCTGTTCACCACGCTCAGCCCGGATACCCTGGACGTCACCGTCGCCACCCTCGACCACCCCGAGCTGGCGCCGGCCGACCGCCATATCTGGGTGCAGAGCCGCCTGCCCTGGCTGCATCTGGACCAGCAGTTGCCAGAAGAGTGGCAGGAGTTCATGCCTGACTCCGCGCGGCCCGGGTAGGGCGCGCGGGGCCGCCTAGGCTGCGCGCACCGAATGCTCGCGGCCGGCAGTACCCTGCACCTCGGGTTTCGCCAATCTCAAGGCAATACCAGTCCGCCACTGGCCTTGTGCAGCGCGCGCAGGTGCTCGCGCAGCTCGACCAGGTTGGCTTCGTTGGCCTCCAGCTCGGCCAGCCGCGCCGGCTCCAGCAGGCGGCGCACCTCGCGGTCGAGATCGTCGCTGAGCTGGCGCAGCTGCTGCTGGCGGCTGCGACTCTCGGCTTCCAGGCGTTGCCATTCGGCGGCTTGCGGCAGGCCGTAGCCACCGTCGAGGAGTTCCGCCGGGCGGCTGAGAAAGCCGCTGCCGGCGAGGATTTGCTGCAGCGCGCTGTCGGCCTTGTGCAGGCTCGGGTCGTCCGCGCTGCGCTCGCCTAGGTAGCGGTGTTTGAGCTCGTCCTGGGCCAGCAGCAGCTGGCGGCGCAGCGCCGCCTGCTCGAGCAGCAGCAGCGCCGCACTGGCGCGCAGGTCGGCCGCGGCGAACCAGCGGCGACGGGTGTTGGACGGCTGCGCCAGCCAGTCCTCGACCTTGCGCTGGGCGATCGGCAGGCGCTGCTGCAGCACCGCGAACATCGCCTGGTAGCGCTCGCGGAAGGAGTCGAAGCGATAGCCCAGGCGCAGCGCCTCGCGCGGGTCGTCGAGCACGCTGCGGTCGGCCAGGCCGCGCGCCACCAGGCTGTCGAGCAGGCCGTTGGGGAGGATGCTGTCGAGCGCCTGCAGGCGCGGATGGCGGCTGCCGCTGCGCAGCAGCTTGAGGGTCTCCACCGCGCAGTTGTTGGAGATGAAGTAGTAGTCGCCGTCGTAGCTCCAGTGCTGTTCGGCGGCGCGGGTGACCAGCTGCTCCAGTTGTTTGCGGCTGAGCGCCAGCGGCACCGAGGCCAGGCTGCGCAGCTCGACCTTGGTGTACTCGTCGATCACCTGGGCCAGCGGCAGGACGAACAGCCGCGACGGGTAGGCGCCAGTCAGGCCGTCCCAGCTGGACAGCTGCAGGTCGCCGACGAAGGCGCGGTAGGACAGCACCAGGTGCTGGTCGAGGTCCAGCCGGCAATCCGCCCCGCGCGGCCGTCCCGGCGCGCAGATCACCAGGCGCAGCATGCTGTGGCCCCAGCGGCTGGCCCAGGCCTGGTTGGCCTCGGCGAGCAGGTAGTCGACCTGGTAGACGCGCTCGGGGTCGAGCCTGCCGAGCGGCTGGCGGGCGAAGTCACGGCCGGCGTTGAGGTAGGCGTGGCCGTCGGCGCAGGGCTGCTGCCGGGGCGGCGCCCAGCCGGCGAAATGTTCGCGGAAATGTCGCGCCAGCGAGGGGCGGCGGCAGGCGTAGCTGGGGTCGAGGAGGAAGTACTCGAGGTTCACCGCGACGAACTCGCGCGGGTTGCTCAACTCGTAGCTGTCCGGGCTGCGCGCCAACTGGGCGTTGTCCCGCTCGCGCTGCCCGCGGCTGCCGACCCGTTGTGGCCAGCCGGCCAGGTCGAGCAGGCGCGGATCGTCGCTGAGGGTGAAGCGCCGCGCGGCCTGCCCGCGGCAAGCCTCGGGCAGGCCGATCGGGCCGAGGCTGGCGGCGTGCTGGCGGCAACGTTGCAGCAGGCGCCGTTGATCCGCCGGCCACAGCCGCGCGCGATCGTAGAGGTGGGTGAGTTCGTGGACCAGGGTGGCCAGCAGTTCGCGGCGCACCGTGCCATGCGGGCGGCCGGTCCGCTGCTGCGCGGCGCTGCCATCGCTCAGCGCGGCCAGCAGGCCGGCATTCAGCTCGATGCCGCTGAAGCGCCCGGCGCGGCCGTAGATCGCGGTTGGCAGCGGCCGCCAGCGCACCTTGACGCGCCGGTCCAGGCGCTGTTTGAGGCGCGGCGGCAAGGCCGCGAGCGCTTCGTGCAATAGCGTCTGGCTGGCCTGCCGCTGCTGGCTGTCGAGCGCATCGCTATCCAGCACCAGGCGCAACTCGGCCTGGCTGCTGGCGCTGGCCAGCAGCGCCACGGCCAGCAGCCAGGCGCGCGTCAGGTTCACAGGGCGAGGATGGCTTCGGCCAGTTCCAGGTCGGAGGCGGCCCGGGCTTCGGGGACCTGGCTGCGCAGGGCGCCGAGCGCCGCTTCCAGGTGGGCGCCGCGGATCGCGCCGCGGCTGGCGACGAAGCTGGCGGCGTCGTCGCGGGCCTCGACCAGCACCTTCATGTCGCGGATCGAGGTGGTGGTGTCCGAGGTGAAATCGAGGGTGCGCTCGAGCGCGCGGACGATGATGTTGCTGGTGGC
The DNA here is from genome assembly GCF_900100495.1 of Pseudomonas benzenivorans. GTDB lineage: Bacteria > Pseudomonadota > Gammaproteobacteria > Pseudomonadales > Pseudomonadaceae > Aquipseudomonas > Aquipseudomonas benzenivorans. The sequence goes on along the minus strand of NZ_FNCT01000008.1, from coordinate 24,451 downwards.
GACCAGGGTTTGCGCCTGGGCGCTGCCGGCGAACAGGGCGAGGCAGGCGACGGCGGCGAGCAACGGGCGGTGCATGGACAGTCTCCGGTAAGTGCAACGATGGTTATTGGACGAGCCTGGGCCGCGACGGTTCCGGCCCGCGGCGTGCGCACGAGCCAGCCCGCGGCCGGGAGGGTGGCTGCGTTGCGGCGGGCAAGGCTAGCGGAATGCGGGGGATGGAACCAGAGCCAGGTGCAGGCGGAAGGGCTGGAATTACAGCGCCCCGCTGGCCGCGAGGCGCCGTGGCCGCTTACAGGCTGAGAATCGCCTGGGCGAGCTGCAGATCGTCGGCCGCCAGGCTGGGGTTGTGCTGGCGGATATGGCTCAGCGCCGCCTCCAGGCGCACGCCGCGGATCGTCCCCTGGCTGGCGACGAAGCTGGCGGCGTCGTCACGCGCGGCCAGTACGACCTTATCGTCGCGCAGCGACGAGGTGGCATCGGAGCTGGCATCCGAGGTACCCACCAGCGCACCGCCCACGGCATCGGTGGTGGCGACGAAGCTGGAGGCCGAAGCGCTGGTGGCCAGTATGAATAGAGCGACAACGCCGAGTGCGCGCACAGGGTTCATCCTGAAAACTCCCGATAGGTAGCTGAAAGCGCGGCGAGCCACCGCGCCAAGTTCGCCGTAAGCCTAGCTCACTGGCCACTTGGCGCACCATGCTGGCTCAACGCCAGAACGGCTTCTCCAGTTCGGCCAGGCGGTCGCTGGGGTTGATGCCGGCGTCGGCCAGCAGGCGTAGGTCCAGCGCGGCCAGTTGGCGGCGGGTATGGGCGTTGAGCTGCCAGCGCTTGAGCGTGGCGCGCAGGCGGGCGAGCCAGTGAGTACGGGATTGACGGAATGTCAGTGCGGTGCTGCCGAGAATGCGCTCCATGGCAATGGACCTTCCCGCACGGGGCGGGTGTGGGGTATGGGAAGCCATGGTCGCGTACGCCGGGCTGGGGCTGCAGTCACAGCGAGGCAGAATTGTATTGGTACAGTTTATAGCGATATAGAACTGTATCGCTTGCGACTTCGACCAGCTGTACCGCTCCCCGCAAACCGTGAACCGCATAACGACAAAACCCGCCGACGCGGGGCGTGGGCGGGTCTGTCCGGGGCTGCCGAGAGGCTTGCGCCGCGGCGCTTAACGCCAGAACGGCTTGCTCAGCTCGGCGTGGCGCTGGGCTTCGCTGATGCCGGCATCGGCCAGCAGGCGGGCATCCAGGCGCGCCAGTTGGCGGCGGCTGACGATGCGGCGCTGCCACAGCAGCAGGGCGGCGAACAGGCGCAGCGGCAGGGCGCTGGTAGCGTTGGTGGAGCTGTGTTCGAAGAACAGGTCGGAACTGAGGGTACGTTCCATGATGTCATCCTTCCGCTTGTGGCGGGTCTAGAGAGTGTTTTGCCTGGTGCCAATGTTCCGCTTCTTGCAACCGGTGCAGTAGTCACAGCTGGGCTAAAATACGAGGCTATTAGATAGTTTGCTTAGCAACTGTTATCAATTTTTGTGTGTCAGCTGTACTGGTGATAAGTGATGTTCCATGTGACTTTGCATATTCAAGGGTTTATCTCCTGCAAAAATGCGAATATGCAGCGATTTGCTATAGGTACAGTTATAAATTGATTGCGCTGTAACGCTGACCTGCCGTTCAGTTTTTTTGCCTGCTTTTCGCCGTGCGCCGGCCAATCTGTATCTGTCCTGGTGGCACCGGCCGGACATGAAAAAGCCCGGCGCTGGGCCGGGCTTTGGTACAGCGGAACGAGCCGGTCAGTCGACTGCCTTGACCATGTCCTCGATGACCTTCTTGGCGTCGCCGAAGACCATCATGGTCTTGTCCAGGTAGAACAGTTCGTTGTCCAGGCCGGCGTAGCCGCTGGCCATCGAGCGCTTGTTGACGATCACGGTCTTGGCCTTGTAGGCCTCGAGGATCGGCATGCCGGCGATCGGCGACTTCGGATCGTTCTTCGCCGCCGGGTTGACCACGTCGTTGGCGCCCAGCACCAGCACCACGTCGGCCTGGCCGAACTCGGAGTTGATGTCCTCCATCTCGAACACCTGCTCGTAGGGCACCTCGGCCTCGGCCAGCAGCACGTTCATGTGCCCGGGCATGCGCCCGGCCACCGGGTGGATCGCGTACTTCACGGTGACCCCGCGGTGGCTCAGCTTCTCCGCCAGTTCCATCAGCGCGTGCTGGGCGCGGGCCACCGCCAGGCCGTAGCCGGGGACGATGATCACGCTGTCGGCGTTGGTCAGCAGGAAGGCGGCGTCGTCGGCCGAACCGGACTTCACCGGGCGCTGTTCGCTGCTGCCGCCGGCGGCTGCCCCGGCATCCGCCGCGCCGCCGAAGCCGCCGAGGAGTACGTTGAAGAACGAGCGGTTCATCGCCTTGCACATGATGTAGGAGAGGATCGCACCGCTCGAACCGACCAGCGAACCGGCGATGATCAGCATCGAGTTGTTCAGCGAGAAGCCGATCCCGGCCGCCGCCCAGCCCGAGTAGGAGTTGAGCATCGACACCACCACCGGCATGTCGGCGCCGCCGATCGGGATGATGATCAGCACGCCGATGACGAAGGCCAGCAGCACCAGCAGGGCGAAGGCGCCGAGGTTGCCGCTGAAGGTGAAGGCCAGGCCGAGGCCGACGATCGCCAGGCCGACCGCCAGGTTGAGCAGATGCTGGCCGGCGAACTGTACCGGGGCGCCCTGGAACAGGCGGAACTTGTACTTGCCCGAGAGCTTGCCGAAGGCGATCACCGAACCGGAGAAGGTGATGGCGCCGATCGCCGCGCCTAGGAACAGTTCCAGGCGATTACCGGCCGGGATCGCATCGCCGAGCTGGGCGACTATGCCGAGCGACTGCGGCTCGACCACCGCGGCGATGGCGATGAACACCGCGGCCAGGCCGATCATGCTGTGCATGAAGGCCACCAGCTCGGGCATCTTGGTCATCTCCACGCGCTTGGCCATGATCGAGCCGGCGCTGCCGCCGGCCAGCAGGCCGAGGATCACATAGCCGAGGCCGGCGCTGGCGCCCATCTGCGCGCTGAGCTTGTAGATCAGGCCGACCGTGGTGACGATGGCGATGGCCATGCCGAGCATGCCGAACAGGTTGCCGCGCCGCGAGCTGGTCGGGTGCGACAGGCCCTTGAGCGCCTGGATAAAGCAGACGGACGCCAGCAGATAGAGAACAGTGATCAGGTTCATGCTCATGGTCAGTGCTTCTCCGCCAGCGCGCCGGTGGCTACCACCGTCTTGGGCGCCTTCTTCTTGAACATTTCCAGCATGCGCCGGGTCACCAGGAAGCCGCCGAACACGTTGACCGCGGCCAGGGCCACGGCCAGGGTGCCCATGACCTTGCCCAGCGGGGTCACGGTCAGCGCGGCGGCGAGCATGGCGCCGACGATGACGATCGCCGAAATCGCGTTGGTCACCGCCATCAGTGGGGTGTGCAGAGCCGGGGTGACGTTCCATACCACGTGGTAGCCGACATAGATGGCCAGCACGAAGATGATCAGGTTGTAGATGCCGTCGGAAATCAGGTCCATGTTGTGATCCTTGCTTTCTCGTCTGTCAGTTCAGCGGGCGAGTTGGGTTGGCCCTCACCCGCCCTTCGGGCACCCTCTCCCGGGGGAGAGGGGCATGTGATGGCCTGACGGCCGCTTATTTGTTGGTCCGGACGATCTGGCCGTCGCGGCACATCAGGCACGCGGCGACGATGTCGTCTTCGAGGTTGAGGTGGAACTGGCCGTCCTTGTCGATGACCAGCTTGAGGAAGTCCAGCAGGTTGCGCGCGTACAGCGCCGAGGCGTCGGCCGGTACCAGCGCGGCCAGGTTGCTGTGGCCGACGATGGTCACGCCGTTGCTGACCACCACCTGCTCGGCGACCGTCAGCGGGCAGTTGCCGCCCTGGGCCGCGGCCAGGTCGATGACCACCGAGCCGGGCTTCATCTCGGCCACAGTGGCCTCATGCAGCAGGGTCGGTGCCTTGCGCCCCGGGATCAGTGCGGTGGTGATGACGATATCGGCCTGCTTGGCGCGCTCGTGCACCGCCTTGGCCTGGCGCGCCATCCACGAGGCCGGCATTGGCCGCGCATAGCCGCCGACGCCCTCGGCGCACTCGCGTTCTTCATCGGTCTCGAAGGGCACGTCGACGAACTTGGCGCCGAGCGACTCGATCTGCTCCTTGACCGCCGGGCGCACGTCCGAGGCCTCGATCACCGCGCCCAGGCGCCTGGCCGTGGCGATGGCCTGCAGGCCGGCGACGCCGGCGCCGAGGATCAGCACGCGGGCGGCCTTCACCGTCCCGGCGGCGGTCATCAGCATCGGCATGAAGCGCGGGTAGTGGTGGGCGGCCAGCAGCACCGCCTTGTAGCCGGCGATGTTGGCCTGCGAGCTCAGCACGTCCAGGCTCTGCGCGCGCGAGGTGCGCGGCGCCGCCTCCAGGGCGAAGGCGGTGATGCCGCGTTCGGCCAGGCGCGCGATGGTCTCGTCGCTGAACGGGTTGAGCATGCCGACCAGCACCGCGCCGGTGCGCATGTGAGTCAGTTCGGCAGCGCTCGGGGCCAGCACCTTGAGCACCAGATCGGCGCCGAAGGCCGCGGCATCGTTGCCGATGGCTGCGCCGACGGCGGCATAGGCGCTGTCCGGAATGCTGGCGCTGACGCCGGCGCCACTTTGCACGGTGACCTGGTGGCCTTGGCTCACCAGCTTCTTGATGGTCTCGGGAGTCGCGGCAACCCGCGTCTCGCCGGCATGGGTTTCGAGAGGAACACCGATGTGCACTTCTAATCTCCTGCGTGATCTTTTTAGTGAACCGGCGCACTGCGGATGGCACGCTGGCAAAGGACGGATCAGCACAAACCACCCTAGCAGAAGCTGTGGTGCGGGCGGGGGGCGGCATTTTGCAGGCGAAGCTTAAGTCCTTCAAGACGTTATGGAGTAAAACCTTGCGACAACTACAAGTCACTCCGCGACTTTTTGGCCATTTTTTCCGGCAAAGGCTTGCTGCGCGTGGTTGTGCGGGGTGCTGGCGGATATTTTCGGGGGCAGATGGCATCGGTACGCTGAATGGTCGCCCATCAGGTCGGTAAGGCGCCGGCGGATGCGTCACGCAGCTCAGGGTTTCAGGACGTTATGCCGGGTTTCTGTGCAATAAATTGGACGCCTGCGGCCTGGGCCGGCTGGGCGGAGTGTAGCGGCCTGGATTGCTGACTACGGGGTCAGCTTGTGCCGCGTAGTCCCTGCGGATGGGCCGCGCTCTAGCCGGCGGAGGGCGCCCAGCGAGCATCCCGGCGACAGTTCCGGGGGCGGGCAGTTGCTTCGCCTGCTGTCGTTTATTCCAGTCCACTGGCCTGGGCATAGCGGCGCGCTTGCGCCACCAGCCAATCGCGAAAGCTTTGCAGCGCGGCGGACTCCACCTTGCGCTCGGGGATCATCAGGTAATAGGCCTTGTCGCTGTGGCAGGCATGCTCCAGCGCCAGCACCAGGCGACCCTCGGCCAGTTCGCGCTGGATCAGGAAGGGCGGGATCAGCGCCACGCCCATCTCGTGCATGGCCGCCTGGGCGAGCATGGAAAACAGCTCGTAACGCGCTCCGCTCATGTCCCGCGCCAGGTTCAGCCCGAGCGAATTGAACCACTGGCGCCAGGCATAGGGCCGGGTGGTCTGCTGCAGCAGCGGCAGGCCGGCGATCTGCTCGGCGCTCAGCTGCTGGCGGCCGTCGAGCAGCGCCGGGCTGCACACCGGCATCGGGTTCTCGCGCATCAGCAGGTGCGCGGCGGTGCCCGACCACTCGCCGTCGCCGAAGTACACCGCGGCATCGAAGTCGGTGTCGGCGAACAGGAAGGGCCGGGTGCGGTTGGTCAGGTTGACCGTGACCTGGGGGTGCAGGCGTTGGAAATCCTTCAGCCGCGGCAGCAACCACTGGGTACCGAAGGTCGGCACCACCGCCAGTTCGATGCTCATGGCGCCCTGCTGACCCATCACCGCCAGGGTGTCGCGCTCCACTGCATCGAGCTGCGCGGCGACCCGCCGCGCGTAGGACAGGCCGGCCTCGGTCAGCTTGACCCCGCGCCGCGAACGGCGGAACAGCTCGACGTTGAGGAACTCCTCGAGGCTGGCGATCTGCCGGCAGATGGCGCTCTGGGTCAGCGCCAGCTCCTCGGCCGCGCGGGTGAAGCTCTGGTGGCGAGCGGCCGACTCGAAGGCGACCAGGGCGGCGGTGCTGGGGATCTTGCGGCGCATCTGTGCGGCACTCTCACACTGATCAAGGGCTATTGCCGGTCAAGGCTATATCGAAGTGAGTAATTCGCACAACTGCGTGCGAAATCCTCGTTTGCCTGAGTTCGCCGGCAGGCCTAGGATCAATCCAATCGCCCTGGGGGGCGGCCCCGGTTGTCCCCCTTCACCGTCCCAACACGAGGTTTTTCCCCATGGCCAAGGCAAGCTTCAACTGGATCGACCCGCTGCTGCTCGACCAGCAACTGAGCGAAGAAGAGCGCATGGTGCGCGACAGCGCCCAGCAGTTCGCCGCCGACAAACTGGCGCCAAGGGTGCTGGAAGCCTTCCGCCACGAGCAGACCGACCCGGCGATCTTCCGCGAGATGGGCGAGACCGGCCTGCTCGGCGCGACCATCCCGGAAACCTACGGCGGCAGCGGCCTGAACTACGTGTGCTACGGCCTGATCGCCCGCGAAGTGGAGCGCGTCGACTCCGGCTACCGCTCGATGATGAGCGTGCAGTCGTCCCTGGTGATGGTGCCGATCTTCGAGTTCGGCAACGAGGCGACCAGGCAGAAGTACCTGCCCAAGCTGGCTAGCGGCGAATGGATCGGCTGCTTCGGCCTGACCGAACCAGACCATGGCTCCGACCCGGGCTCGATGATCACTCGGGCGAAGAAAGTCGACGGCGGCTACCGCCTGACCGGCGCCAAGATGTGGATCACCAACTCGCCCATCGCCGACGTGTTCGTGGTCTGGGCCAAGGACGATGCCGGCGAGATCCGCGGCTTCGTCCTGGAAAAAGGCTGGCAGGGGCTGAGCGCGCCGGCGATCCACGGCAAGGTCGGTCTGCGCGCCTCGATCACCGGTGAGATCGTCATGGACAACGTGTTCTGCCCGGAAGAGAACGCCTTCCCCGAGGTGCGCGGCCTGAAAGGTCCGTTCACCTGCCTCAACTCCGCCCGTTACGGCATCAGCTGGGGCGCTTTGGGCGCCGCCGAAGACTGCTGGCATACCGCGCGTCAGTACTGCCTGGATCGCAAGCAGTTTGGCCGCCCGCTGGCCGCCAACCAACTGATCCAGAAGAAGCTGGCCGACATGCAGACCGAGATCACCCTGGCCCTGCAAGGTTGTCTGCGCCTGGGCCGGATGAAGGACGAAGGCACCGCCGCGGTGGAAATCACCTCGATCATGAAGCGCAACAGCTGCGGCAAATCCCTGGATATCGCCCGCATGGCCCGCGACATGCTCGGCGGCAACGGCATCAGCGACGAGTTCGGGGTGGCCCGCCACCTGGTCAACCTGGAGGTGGTCAACACCTACGAGGGCACCCACGACGTGCATGCGCTGATCCTCGGCCGCGCGCAGACCGGCATCCAGGCGTTTTTCTGAGCCCCGCGTAGGTTGGGTTGAAGCGCGTAGCGCCGAAGCGCAACAACGGCAGAGCCGCGTGACCGCCCCGTTGGGCTTCGCAGGCTCAACCCAACCTACGCCCAACTTCACCCACGAGGCCTTCTCATGTCCGGCGCCCTGTCGCATATCCGTGTACTCGACCTGTCCCGCGTGCTCGCCGGGCCCTGGGCCGGGCAGATCCTCGCCGACCTCGGCGCCGAGGTGGTCAAGGTCGAGCGCCCCGGCGTCGGCGACGACACCCGTCACTGGGGCCCGCCGTTCCTCAAGGATGCCCAGGGCGAGAACACCTCGGAGGCGGCCTACTACCTGTCGGCCAACCGCAACAAGCAATCGCTGACCGTCGACTTCACCCAGGTCGAGGGGCAGCGGCTGGTGCGCGAACTGGCGGCCAAGGCCGACATCCTCATCGAGAATTTCAAGGTCGGCGGCCTGGCCGCCTACGGTCTCGACTACGCCAGCCTCAAGGCGCTCAACCCGCGGCTGATCTACTGCTCGATCACCGGCTTCGGCCAGGACGGGCCTTATGCCAAGCGCGCCGGCTACGACTTCATGATCCAGGGCCTCGGCGGCCTGATGAGCCTGACCGGGCGACCGGACGGCGAGGAAGGCGCCGGGCCGGTCAAGGTCGGCGTGGCGCTGACCGACATCCTCACCGGGCTGTATTCGACCGCGGCGATGCTCGCTGCCCTGGCCAGCCGCGAGCAGACCGGCAACGGCCAACACATCGACATGGCGCTGCTCGACGTGCAGGTCGCCTGCCTGGCCAACCAGGCGATGAACTACCTGACCACCGGCACGCCGCCGCGCCGGCTGGGCAATGCCCACCCGAATATCGTGCCCTACCAGGATTTCCCCACGGCCGATGGCGACTTCATCCTCACCGTCGGCAACGACGGCCAGTTCCGCAAGTTCTGCGAGGTCGCCGGCCTTACTGCCCTGGCCGACGATCCGCGCTTTGCCACCAACCAGGCGCGCGTGGCGCATCGCGCCGAGCTGATCCCGCTGCTGCGCCAGGCCACGGTGTTCAAGACCACCGCCGAGTGGGTGGCGACGCTGGAGCGGGCCGGCGTGCCCTGCGGGCCGATCAACGACCTGCAGCAGGTGTTCGCCGATCCGCAGGTGCAGGCGCGCGGCCTGCGCGTCGAGCTGCCGCACCCGCTGGGCGGCACGGTGCCGCAGGTGGCCAGCCCGATTCGCCTGTCCGCGACCCCGGTGCAATACCGCAACGCCCCGCCGCTGCTCGGCGAGCACACCGAGCAGGTATTGCAGCAATGGCTGGGCTTGAACCTGGAACGAATAGCCGAACTGCGTCAGGCCGGCGTGCTGTAGCAGGCTGGTTGACTGCGCCATCGACCTAGGGTGCGCCACATGTGTTTCGCCGGGGGACATGGGTAACACCTGGTGCGCACGGCGCACCCTACAGCCTGCGACAGCGGATCCGTAGTGCTGCTCAGGCCTCCAATGCGCTGGCCGGGCCGAAGAACTCGTAGTGGCTCTGCTGCTCCGGCACGCCGAGTTCGCGCAGGTACTTCTTCACCTGGGCCATGAACGGCTTGGGGCCGAGGAAGTAGGCGTCCAGGTCGCGCTCCTCGGGCAGCCATTGCTCCAGGCGCTCGCGGGTAAGCAGGCCGGTGGCATGGGCCTGGTCGTCTGCGCGCGGTTCGCTGTAGCAGTAGAAGTGGCGCACCTCGGGGTGCGCCTCGGTTTGCGCGTGGACCCAGTCGCGGAAGGCGTGGACCCCGGCATGCCGCGCGCAGTGGATGAAGTGGATCGCCCGGCCGCTACCCTTGGCCGCTTCGAGCATGCTCAGCGCCGGGGTGATGCCGACCCCGGCGCTGATCAGCACCAGCGGCTTGGCCGACGGGCGCAGGACGAAATCGCCGGCCGGCGGGAACAGTTCCAGGCGATCGCCGACCTGCAACTGGTCATGCAGGTAGTTGGAGACCTTGCCGCCAACCTCGCGCTTGACGCTGATGCGGTACTCGCGGCCATCGCCGAGTGCCGACAGCGAGTAGTTGCGGCGCATTTCCTCGCCGTCCAGGTGCAGGCGCAGGCCGATGTACTGGCCGGGCTGGAATGCCAGCAGCGCGCCGCCGTCCTCCGGGACCAGGTGCAGCGAGGTGATTTCCTCGCTTTCCGTGACCCTGTTCGCCAGGCGGAACCAGCGCGCGCCGCGCCAGCCGCCGGCGGCGTCGGCGCTGGTCGCGTAGGCCTGCTCTTCGGCGCCGATCAGGATCTCGGCCAGTTGCCCATAGGCGGCGGCCCAGGCCTCGAGCACCGCATCGGTGGCGATCTGCGCGCCGAGTACCTCGCGGATCGCCCGCAGCAGGCAGCTGCCGACGATCGGGTAATGCTCGGGGAGGATCTGCAGCGACACGTGCTTGTTGACGATTTGTCCCACCAGCGGACCGAGCGCCTCCAGGCGGTCGATATGCCGGGCATACATCAGCACGCCGTTGGCCAGGGCGCGTTGCTGGTCGCCGCTGGCCTGGTGCGCCTGGTTGAACAGCGGGCGAACCTCGGGGTGTTCGCCGAGCATGATGCGGTAGAAGTGCCGGGTCAGGGCTTCGCCGCCGGTTTCCAGCAGCGGGACGGTGGCTTGGATCGAGGCGCGGTGTTGAGCGGAAAGCATGCAAGGATTCCTGATGGGTGGGGGAAGGAGCGAAGCCGTGTCGGGATGATTCATGAGGGTGTCATCCGCTTACCCGGTTCGTCGCCCTTGGCCATTACAGGATTCATGCCAGATTAATGTCGTTTAATTTCAAATAGTTATAAATTAATAAGTCATTTGGATAATCGGCCTAAGGGTAGTTGTGACCGTCTCGTGGTCATTGCGACCCTGGTTGCCCCCGCGGACTTGTTCCGGCCGGGCTCGCCCCCCGGGCCCCGCTACGCTGCCGGCGGTCGTCAGGGCTAGCCCATAGGCAGTCGCGATTGATGCATATCAATGCCGGCCGGCTAGAGGCCCTCTAGCTTGGAAGCCGATCTGCAACCGTCTGGGGAGTAGCCGTCATGGGTTTGAAGCGAGCGCGCCGCACCGAACAGGATGGCTGTGCCCAGGCCAGGCCGTCGATCCCGCGCAAGCCACACCAGGCGCCCGACGCCAGGCGGGCGCTCAGCGCGACCGGGCTGTACCTGGACGAAATCGGCCATACCCCGTTGCTCTCCGCAGAGGAAGAGCTGCACTGCGCGCAGCTGGTGCGGCAGGGCGACCCGCTCGGGCGCCAGCGGCTGATCGAGAGCAACCTGCGTCTGGTGGTGCGGATCGCCCGACGCTACGTCGACCGTGGCCTGTTGCTGCTGGACTTGATCGAGGAGGGCAACCTCGGCTTGATGCATGCGGTCGGCAAGTTCGATCCGGCGTTCGGCTGTCGCTTCTCGACCTACGCCACCTGGTGGATTCGCCAGCACATCGAGTGGGCCGTCATGAGCCAGGGCCGCACCATCCGCCTGCCGGTGCATGTGGCCAAGCGGCTCAACGGCTACCTGCAGGCCGCCCGCGAGCTGACCCGCAGGCTCGATCACCCGCCTTCCGCCGGGGAGATCGCCGCCCTGCTGGACCTGCCGGTCGAGGCGGTCAAGGAGATCCAGGGCCTGAATGAACGGGTGACCTCGGCGGATGGCCAGCTGGGGCCCGATTCGCAGAAGACGCTGCTGGAGACCCTGAGCTACGAGCAGCCCGAGGATCCCTGCGAGCTGCTGCAGGGCGATGAGCTGCCGCGCAGCATCGAGCGCTGGCTGGTCGGCCTCACCGACAAACAGTGCGAGGTGGTGGTGCGCCACTTCGGCCTGCGCGGCCAGGACAGCTGCACCCTGGAGACGCTAGGCCGGGAGTTCGGCCTGACCCGCGAGCGGGTCCGGCAGATCCAGATCGATGCGCTCAGGCAGCTGCGCAAGATCCTCGAGCGCGATGGTCACTCCAGCGAAACCCTGCTGGAGTGACGGGTTGCCTCACCCGCTGGTGGCTTAAGCGCGGCCGGACTAATCGCCAAATCATTTAATCGGTCCCGACGCCTCTCCAATACTCAATGCACGTTCAACCGTCGGGGCGGCGCCGTCGCCCCACCCCTGGCCTGCAGTAGGAGGTGCCCGATGCGCCGCGTCTCGCGTTCACTATATTCGTCCCTGGTCCTGATCGTCGCCCTTGCACTGACCGTCGCGGCCGAGGCCAAGGGCCCGCCGCCCGGCAAAGGCGGCGGTGGCGAACCGACGGTCGACCATAGCGCGGCGCAGGCGCTCCCCATCCAGCTCGGCAGCTCCGGTGGCAATGCCGACGACCAGGCCAACGGCTACTGCTGCGGCGGTACCCTGGGTTCGCTGGTCGAGATCGGTGGCCAGCAGTTCATCCTCAGCAATGCCCATGTCTTCGCCGGCGACCTGGTGAGCGGCGGCAATGGCGGCGTCAGCACGCTCGGCGACGCCATCCTCCAGCCCGGCCTGATCGACAGCGGCTGCAGCGCCAGTGGCGCCAGTCCGGTGGCGAGCCTGAGCGACTGGAGCGATTTGCAGGATCCCGGGCATAACGTCGATGCCGCCATCGCCCAGGTCGTGCCTGGGGCGGTCAGGGCCGACGGCAGCATCCTCGAGATCGGCCCGGTGTCTGTCGCGACTGCGCCCGCGGTGCTGAACATGCCGGTGAAGAAGAGCGGGCGCAGCAGCGGCCTGACCCAGGGCACGGTGGCGGTGCTGGATGCCACGGTGACGGTCGGCTACAGCGACGAATGCGCCGGCGACAGCTTCACCAAGACCTTCGACAACCAGATTCTGGTGACGCCGGGCCGCTTCATCCGCTCCGGCGATTCCGGCTCGCTGATGGTCGAGGATGTCGTCAACCTGCCGCGCCCGGTCGGCCTGCTGTTCGCCGGCAGCCAGCGGGTGGCGGTGGCCAATCCGATCGACGAGGTGCTGGCCTTCTTCGCGGCCCGGATGGTCGACGGTGCCACGGCCGACGGCGCCGAGGTGGCGGTCGAGTCCGCCAGGGCCAATGCCCGCGCCGCGCAGCAGCGGGCGTCGGCCGAGCTGTTGCGGGTGCCCGGCGCCCAGGGCCACGGCATCGGCCTGAGCAGCCGCCGGCCCGGCGAGCTGGCGATCAAGCTGCTGGTCGAGCGCATCAGCCGCTCCACCATCGAGGCCGCCCCCACGGAGATCGATGGGGTGGCGGTGGAGCTGATGGAGGTGGGGCGGATTACCGCCTATTGAAGCCGTAGCCCGAGCCCCTGTGCCTCGGCGGACAGGCGCTCGGCAGGTCGCGCCCTAGCGCTGCGGCGGTTTGCGCACCGGTGCGCTGCCCGCCACGTAGTAGGGCGCGCTGCTGCGCGGCAGCGGGGTGCGGCCGCGGATCTTGTCGGCGATCTTCTCGGCCATCATGATGGTCGGCGCGTTGAGGTTGCCGGTGGTGATCAGCGGCATGATCGACGCGTCGACCACCCGCAGCCCTTCGATACCGTGCACCCGGCCCTGGCCGTCGACCACTGCCATGGCGTCCTCGCCCATCTTGCAGGAGCAGGACGGGTGGAAGGCGGTTTCCGCATGCTCGCGGACGAAGGCGTCCAGTTCGGCGTCGCTCTGCACCTCGGCGCCGGGGCTCAGCTCGCGGCCGCGGTAGGGATCGAGCGCCGCCTGCGCCATGATCTCGCGGGTGATGCGGATGCCGTCGCGGAACTCCTGCCAGTCCTGCTCGGTGCTCATGTAGTTGAACAGGATGCTCGGGTGCTGGCGCGGGTCCTTCGACTTGGCGCGGATGCGCCCGCGGCTGGGCGAGCGCATCGAGCCCATGTGGGCCTGGAAGCCGTGCTCCCTGACCGCATTGCTGCCGTTGTAATTGATCGCCACCGGCAGGAAGTGGTACTGGATGTTCGGCCACTCGAATTCCGGGCGGCTGCGGATGAAACCGCCGGCCTCGAACTGGTTGCTGGCGCCGAGGCCCTTGCCGAGGAACATCCACTGGGCGCCGATCGGCGGCTGGTTCCACCACTGCAGGGCCGGGTACAGCGACACCGGTTGCTTGCAGGCGTACTGCAGGTACAGCTCCAGGTGATCCTGCAGGTTCTCGCCGACGCCCGGCAGATCGTGCACCAGCGGGATGTCCAGCTCGCGCAGCAGCGCCGCCGGGCCGACCCCGGAGCGCTGGAGGATCTGCGGCGAGGCGATGGCGCCGCTGCACAACAGCACTTCGCGGCGCGCGCGCACGGTGGTCGGGGTGTTGCTGTCGCGGTGCAGGTAGGCGGCGCCGATGGCGCGCTTGCCGCTGAACAGGATGCGCTCGGTGAGGGCGTGGGTGACGATGCGCAGGTTCGGCCGACCCTTGGCCTGATCCAGATAGCCGCGGGCGGTGCTCGAGCGCCGGCCCTGCGGGGTGACGGTGCGGTCCATCGGGCCGAAGCCTTCCTGCTGGTAGCCGTTGAGGTCGTCGGTGCGCGGGTAGCCGGCCTGCACGCCGGCCTCGACCATGGCATGGAACAGCGGGTTGTTGCCGGCCTTCGGGGTGGTCACGCTGACCGGGCCGTCGCCGCCGTGGTAGGCGTTGGCGCCGCTGTCCCTGGTTTCTGCTTTTCTGAAATACGGCAGGCAGTCCAGATAGGTCCAATCCTCCAGGCCCTTTCCCTTGGCCCAGCCGTCGTAATCCAGGGCGTTGCCGCGGATGTAGCACATGCCGTTGATCAGGGACGAGCCGCCCAGGCCCTTGCCGCGCCCGCACTCCATGCGGCGGTTGTTCATGTAGGGTTCCGGCTCGGTCTCGTAGGCCCAGTTGTAGCGCCGGCCCTGCAGCGGGAAGGCCAGCGCGGCGGGCATCTGGGTGCGGAAATCCAGGCGATAGTCCGGGCCGCCGGCTTCCAGCAGCAGCACGCTGACGTCCTGGTCCTCGGTCAGGCGGGTGGCCAGCACGTTACCGGCCGAGCCGGCGCCGATGATGATGTAGTCGAATTCTTGGGACATTGACGTCACCTTGTAACCCGGATGGAATCCGAGTGAAACGGTCTGGCGGTTCCCGGATTGCATCCGGGCTACTGGGGGCGGCAATTCCTGTAGGAGCGGATTTATCCGCGATGCTTTTCGCGGCTGAAGCGGTTCGCCGCCCGGCCGCTCCTACAGGTTGGGCGCGGCGATCAAAACACCGAGCTGTAGCCGCCCAGTTCGACCTGCACCGACTTGATCCGGGTGTAATGCGCCAGAGTGGTCAGGCCGTTCTCGCGGCCGACGCCGGACTGCTTGTAGCCGCCCACCGGCATTTCCGCCGGCGACTCGCCCCAGGTATTGATCCAGCAGATCCCCGCTTCCAGCTTGTGGATCACCCGGTGGGCGCGGGCCAGGTCGCGGGTCACCACGCCGGCGGCGAGGCCGTAGTCGCTGTCGTTGGCACGGCGGATCACCTCGTCCTCGCTGTCGTAGACCAGGATGCTCATCACCGGGCCGAAGATCTCCTCGCGGACGATGCACATCTCGTCGCTGCAGTCGGTGAACACGGTGGGTGCGACATAGGCGCCCTTGGCATACTCGCCATCGGTCACCCGCGCGCCGCCGATCAGCAGGCGCGCGCCTTCCTGGCGGCCCTTGTCGATGTATCCGAGCACGCTTTCCATATGGGCGAAGCTGACCAGCGGGCCGAAGTTGGTGTTGGCGTCCTGCGGGTCGCCCAGGCGGATGCGCTTGACCCGCTCGAGCACCTTGGCCTCGAAACGCGCCTGCAGCATGCGCGGCACAAACACCCGGGTGCCGTTGGTGCAGACCTGGCCGGAGCTGTAGAAGTTGGCCATCACCGCGATGTCGGCGGCGCGGTCGAGGTCGGCGTCCTCGAAGACGATCAGCGGCGACTTGCCGCCCAGTTCCATGGTCACTTCCTTCAGCGAGGAGCTGGAGGCGCTGGCCATGACCTTCTTGCCGGTGCTGGTGCCGCCGGTGAAGGAGATCTTCTCGATCCCCGGGTGCTCGGTCAGCCACTGGCCGACCTCGCGGCCGCTGCCGGTGAGCACGTTGAACACGCCGTCGGGCAGGCCGGCCTCGGAGTAGATCTCGGCCAGCTTGAGTACCGATAGCGGAGTGACTTCGCTGGGCTTGAAGATCATCGCGTTGCCGGCGGCCAGGGCCGGGGCGGACTTCCACAGGGCGATCTGGATCGGGTAGTTCCAGGCGCCGATGCCGGCGACCACGCCCAGCGGCTCGCGGCGGGTATAGACGAAGCTGGTCTCGCGTAGCGGGATCTGCTCGCCCTCGATGGCCGGGACCAGGCCGGCGTAGTACTCGAGCACGTCGGCGCCGGTGACGATGTCGACAAAGCGGGTCTCCGACAGCGGCTTGCCGGTGTCGAGGGTCTCCAGCTCGGCCAGCTCGTCGTTGCGCTCACGGAGGATCTCCACGGCACGCCGGAGGATGCGCGAGCGCTGCATCGCGGTCATCGCCGCCCAGACCTTCTGCCCCGCGGCGGCGCTGGCGACGGCGCGCTCGACGTCGGCCTGGCTGGCGCGTTGCACGCGGGCGAGCACCTCGCCGGTGGCCGGGTTGACGGTCTCGAAGCTGGCACCGCTGCTGGCGGGCACGTAACGGCCGCCGATGTAGAGCTGTTGTTCGTCGAAGCGAGGCATTGCATGGTCCTCTTGTCCAGTTGTCCGCGACCGGTGATCCGCTGGGGTGCGAGCCGTCGAGGGGTAAGGAGGGATGTAGAGCAGGCTAAAATATTTTAATTGAACGATCAATCAACAAAAACGACAGAAGCGAGTCATCCGCGACACGGCCTGGGTGCAGGCGCTCTTCTGCGCTCGGGAGATCTGTGTGGTGCGGGGGCAGGCGCACAGGTGCGCTGCTGCGGTACGCGCCGGGTCGCCCGGAGGCGAGTCGGGACAGCTGTCGCGGGGTTGTGGGGCGTTGCCGGATCTCATCCGGGCTATGGGTGGTCCAGCGAAGTTGGCTTCAAGTCGCCTTGGCCAGTTGCAGGTCGAGGTAGTCGTAGGCGATCTGCATGGCCTGCCGGGTGTCGAAGCCCTCGACGGACAGCGCACTGCGCAGCCACAGGCCGTCGATCAGCGCCGCCAGGCCGCGGGCGGCGGCGCGCGCCTGCGCTTGCGGCAGGGTGCGACGGAATTGCCCGCACAGGTTGGAATACAGGCGGTGGTCGTTGACCCGCTGCAGGCGGCGCAGGGACGGGTGGTGCATGCTGGCGGCCCAGAAGGCCAGCCAGGTCTTCATCGCCGGGCCGCTGACCTGGCTGGCGTCGAAGTTGCCGTCGATGATCGCCCGCAGTTGCGCCCGCGGGCCGTCGTCCGCCAGCGCCGCGCGGCGGTCGCGCACGGCCTTGCTCAGGGCCAGCATCAGGTGGCGCATGGTCGCCTCGAGCAAGCCGTTCTTGTCCCGGAAATAGTGGCTGATGATGCCATTGGAGACCCCCGCGAGCCGGGCGATATAGGCGATGCTGGCATCGCCCATGCCGACCTGGTCGACGGCTTCGAGGGTGGCCGCGATCAATTGCGAGCGGCGAATCGGCTGCATTCCGACCTTGGGCATCGGGCTCTCCATCGGTGCGGGTATCCGCGGGATGGCGCAGTCTAGGTTTTTATCGGTCGATCAATCAAATATGCCGTTGGCGGGACGAAAGGCGAGCGGCGGTACGTCTGGAGGTGGGAGGGAGAGGTCTTTCTCCGGAGCCGGATCGCCCCCGCGCTCGGCGTGCGCTAGCGGCACAAGCCGGTGGACAAAATGAGCGTTGTCCAGCGCGGCGCTTGCAGCGCCAGCCGGCGGCAGCAATGCGGCAAAACGAAAAAGCGGGCCGCAGCCCGCTTTCTCCTGCAGCGCTTGAAAACCTACTGCAGCCAGCCCGCCACCCGCTCGGGGTTCTTGGCGATCCAGTCCTTGGCGGCCTGCTCCGGCTTGGCGCCGTCGCGGATGGCCAGCATCACCGCACCGACTTCCTCGCCGTTCCAGGAGAACTTCTTCAGGAAGGCGGTGGCGTCGGCGGCCTTGGCTTCCAGGCCCGGGTTGACCACGGTGTCGACGTGCTCGGCGTCGCCGTAGACCTTCTGCGGGTCTTCGAGGAAGCGCAGTTTCCACTTGGCGAACATCCAGTGCGGAATCCAGCCGGTCACCACGATCGGCTTCTGCGCCTTCTCGGCGCGGGTCAGCGCAGTGGCCATGGCCGGGCCGGAGCTGGGCATCAGTTTGATGCTGTTCAGGCTGTACTTCTCGATGGCTTCTTCGGTGCGGCGCATGACACCGGCGCCGGCGTCGATGCCGGTGATCTTGCCGTCGAAGGCCTCGCTGTATTTCTCCAGGTCTTCGATGGTCTTGGCTTCGACGTAGTCCGGGACGATCAGGCCGATCTTCGCGCCCTCGTAGTTGGCGCCGAGCACCACCACCTTGTCTTTCAGCTTGGCGTAGTACTCGCCGTGGGTGGCCGGCAGCCAGGCGGAGAGGGTGGCGTCGAGGTCGCCACGGGCCACGCCCTGCCACATGATGGCCGGCTCGACCGGTTTCAGTTCGACCGTGTAGCCGAGGTTGCTCTTGAGGATTTCGCCGGCGACATGGGTGGCGGCGACGCTGTCGTCCCAGCCGTTGACGTAGCCGATCTTCAGGGTGGGTTTGTCCGCCGCCATGGCGCCGGACATGCCCAGGGCCAGGGCGGCGACGCCGAGGCCTTGCAGGCAGAGGGTCTTCAGGTTGCGCATCGGGTTGGTGCTCCGTCAGTGTGAGTGGCAGTTCGGGTGGTGTTACTGGCTCGTTCTGAGTGCGGGCCTGGCGGCAGCCGGCCGGATCGCCGGACCGCGAGGAAAACCACAGGCAAGCCGATCCCCTTGCGCTTCCCGCGGGATGTGCGCGCGAGGGGGATGGGACTGCGCCTGCTGCGGCTTTACCTGACCCGCCCGGCCAGTCGGCCGGGCGGGCCAAGGTGTTGGCGGACCGTTACAGCCCGACGTGTTTCTTCACCGCGGCGACGCCGTCCTGGCCGTCGTAGGTGGTGACGCCGGCCAGCCACTTGTCGAGGGCCTGCGGGTTGGCCTTGATCCAGTTCTTCGCCACTTCGGTCGGGTTCTCCTTCTCCAGCACTTTTTCCATCAGCTGGCTTTCGATCTCGACGCTGAACTGCAGGTTGTTCAGCAGCTTGCCGACGTTGGTGCAGCGTGCCTCGTAATCCGGCGGCACCACGGTGTAGACCTTGGCGGCACCGTAGTCCGGGCCGAACACGTCATCGCCGCCGGCCAGGTAGGTGATGTCGAACTGGGTGTTCATCGGATGCGGTGCCCAGCCGAGGAACACCACCGGCTCCTTCTTCTTCACCGCGCGCTGCACCTGCACCAGCATGCCGGCCTCGCTGGACTCGACCATGCGGAAGCCGCCGAGGTCGAACTGGTTGCCCTTGATCATCTTGTCGATCAGCAGGTTGCCGTCGTTACCCGGTTCGATGCCGTAGATCTTGCCGTCCAGCTGGTCCTTGAACTTGGCGATGTCCTGGAAGCTCTTCAGCCCGGCCTCGGCCGTGTAGGTCGGTACCGCCAGGGTGTACTTGGCCCCTTCCAGGTTCGGCGTCGGCAATACCTTGACGCCGTTGTCCTTGGTGAACGGCTCGATCACCGGGTCCATCGACGGCGCCCAGTAGCCGAGGAACACGTCGATCTGCTTGTTCTTCACCCCGGTGAAGGCGATCGGCACCGAGGCCATGATCTTGCGCGGCTGGTAGCCCAGGGCTTCGGTCAGGGTCATGGCCACGCCGGTGGTGGCGGCGATGTCGGCCCAGCCGATTTCGGCGAAGCGCACCTGCTTGCAGCTCTCCGGCTCCTGTGCCCAGGCGCTTTGCAGCAGCGCGCAGGACAGCAGGCCGACACCGGCGATGGTCTTCATCTTGCTCATCTTCATCTGCGACTCCCTGTGTACTTGGAAAACCGAGGTTGGACTTACTGGCGTTGCAGCTTAGCGTTGAACCAGCCGAACAGGCCGCCGCGTGCTTGGGTTTGCTTGGTGCCGAAGCTTTCGGTGATGCGGTCGAGGATGATCGCCAGGAGCACCACGGCCATGCCGCTCTCGAAGCCTAGACCGATGTCGAGGCGCTGGATGCTGGCGAGCACGTCGTTGCCCAGGCCGCCGGCGCCGACCATCGAGGCGATGATCACCATCGACAGGGCCATCATGATGGTCTGGTTGACCCCGGCCATGATCGACGGCATGGCATTCGGCAGCTGCACCTTGAACAGCAGCTGGCGGCTGTTGCAGCCGAACGACTGGCCGGCCTCGATGATTTCCTTGTTGACCTGGCGGATGCCCAGGTTGGTCAGGCGCACCGCCGGCGGCATGGCGAAGATCACCGTGGCGATGATCCCCGGCACCCGGCCGAGGCCGAACAGCATGGCCGCCGGGATCAGGTAGACGAACGCCGGCATGGTCTGCATGAAGTCGAGGATCGGCCGGATGGTCAGCGACACCCGCTCGCTGTTGGCCGCCCAGATGCCCAGCGGGATGCCCAGCAGCAGGCTGATCAGGGTGGAGGAGAAGGTCAGGCCGAGGGTCACCACGGTCTGCTCCCAGAAGCCGGTCATGACGATGAGGATGAACGACACCGCGGTGAAGCCGGCGAAGCGGGCGCCGATGCGCCACAGCCCGAGGCCGACGAAGATGGCGATCAGCAGCCAGGCCGGCGGCAGCATCAGCAGTTGCTCGATGCCTTCGGAAAAGCCGCTGACCACGCCACCGACGCTGTCGAAGGCGCCGCTGTAGTTGTCCAGCAGGTGCTGCACCACGTCGTTGACCCAGCTGCCCAGGTCGAGTTTCTTGTCACTCATGGGATTCCCCCTGCAGGCGGGTCAACAGGCGTCCCTTGCTGATGGCGCCGCAGTAATGGCCGTGCTGGTCGATCACCGGGATCGGCCCCTCGTTGATCACCAGGCGCTCGATCACCTGTTCCAGCGGCAGGTCCTCGGGCACCGGGTCGATGTGCTTGAGCAGTTCCGGTTCCAGCGACTTGTGCCGGCCTTCCTCGACCAGCAGGGCGATCTTCTCCAGGCTGATCGAGCCGCAGAAGCGGTTGTCCTCGTCGACGATGAAGGCGTAGTGCTTGTCCTGGGCCTGCAGTTCCTGGCACACCTTCAGCGTGTCCGGGGCGCGGCCGTTGTGCACGTAGAGCGGCACGCTGTCGGCCTTGAGCTGGCCGGCGGTGAGGTAGCGGCTGGTGTCGACGGTGTCGAAGAAGTTGCGCACGTAGTCGTTGGCCGGGTTGTCGATCAACTCCTGCGGGGTGCCGACCTGGACCAGCCGGCCGCCTTCCATGATGCCGATGCGCGAACCGATGCGCATGGCCTCTTCGATGTCGTGGGAGACGAAGATGATGGTGCGCCGGTGGGTCTTCTGCAGCTCCAGCAGCACGTCCTGCATCTCGCGGCGCTTGAGCGGGTCGAGGGCCGAGAACGCCTCGTCCATGATGATCATCGAGGGGTCGACGGCCAGGGCGCGGGCCAGGCCGACACGCTGCTGCATGCCGCCGGAGAGTTCGTGCGGGTACTTGTGGGCGAAGCTGGCCAGGCCGACCTGCTCGAGGACCTGCATGGCACGCTGCTCGCGCTCCTTGCGGCCCTTGCCGGCGACTTCCAGGCCGAAGGCGGCGTTGTCCAGCACCGTGCGCGAGGGCATCAGGGCGAAGGACTGGAAGACCATGCTCATGTCGCGGCGGCGCAGGTCGATCAGTTGCGCCTTGGGCAGCTTGGCGACGTTCTGGCCGTCGATGAACACGTCGCCGGCGCTGGGTTCGATCAGCCGGTTGATCAGGCGGATCAGGGTGGATTTGCCGGAGCCGGAGAGGCCCATGAGGACGAAGATCTCGCCCTCCTCGACGCTGAACGACACGTCGCTGACGCCGATTACCGCGCCTTTCTCGGCGAGGATCTTGTCCTTGCTCCAGCCCTGCTTGAGCAGGTCGATGGCTTCTTGTGGCTGCGGGCCGAAAACCTTGTAGAGGTTCTTGACCACGATTTTTCCAGACTGCATGGGATGGTCCCCTTCAGTAGACATCCAGATCAGCTACATGGAACCCGGCGCGCGCCCAGGGGCGTGCATCAGGTGATGTCGACTGTTCTTGCCTGTGTGGGTTTACATGATTCCGAGGTGTGGTCAGCCTTCTGCGCGGCGGCATTGCAGGGCGGTCCGGGCACGGCCCAAGTTACGCGCCATGGGCCGTAGCGGCCATGGACGTTGCTTGCGCGTGCTGTCGAGTGAACCTTGCTGTGCCGTGTTGCAAACCGCTTTCCAAACCCTCTGGCAGTGTTTCGAAGCCCAATCCGTTGGGGGTTCACATCCCGATCCGAGATGCGCGTACATCCGAAATTTCTTGTTGGGCCGACGCCCGATAGGAGGGGTCAGCGCTTATCTGTTCTTCGGTCCGGAGCGGTGGCGCTCCGGTCTGTCGACCTCGGTGTGAGGCGACAGCGACGAAATCGGCTGACTCAACGATATAGCCTTCCCAATGTCGCAATTATCGGTTTGCGACGCTGACGTGTTGGGTGGCGACATGACATGCGCCTAAAGAAACTTGACCCATTCATTTTAGTCCAGGCCAAGGTCGCAAGCTCGCGGCGGGCGCGGTTTGCCGCCTGGTGGCGGGGCCGGGCGGCAAGCCCCGGGAATGGTGATTCAGGGCGTCTGGCCAGCGGTCGCCGGCGGATTAGCCGCGCTGCCGTCGCGCCGCGTGACGCCTTGCAGCCATTGCCGGTGCACCTGCGGGTTGGCTTTCAGCCAGGCCTTGGCTTCGCGCCGGGGGGTGGTGTTCTGGTTGAGGATGGCCTCCATCAGGTCGTTCTCCATCTGCAGGCTGAAACGCAGGTTCTTCAGCAGCCGGCCGAGGTTCGGGCATTGCGTCGCATAGCCTCTGCGCACCGTGGTGTAGACGGTGGCGCCGCCCAGGTTGGGGCCGAAATAGTCGTCGCCGCCGCTCAGGTAGCGCATCCGCAGCTGGTTGTTCATCGGATGCGGCTCCCAGCCGAGGAAGACCGCCCACTTGTTCAGATGATCGGCCCGTTTGACGTGCAGGATCATCTCGGCCTCGCTGGATTCCACCAGCGCGAAGCCGCCGAGGTCGAAGGCGTTCTTGTCGATCATCTGCTGGATCAGCTGGTTGCCGCTGTTGCCCGGCTCGATGCCATAGATCTTGCCGCCGAGCTGCGGCTTGAACCGGGCGATGTCGCGGAAGTCCTTCAGGCCGGCCTCGTAGGCCGCCTGGTTGACCGCCAGGGTGTACTTGGCGCCCTCCAGGTTGACCGCCAGCAACTCCACCGAACCGTCGTCCAGGTAGGGGCGGATGTCCTTCTCCGAGCTGGGCATCCAGGTGTCGAGGAACACGTCGATCTCGTTGTCCTGCAGCGCCTTGAAGGTCTCCGGCACCGACAGGCGCTTGACCTGGGTGCGGTAGCCCAGCTGGTTGAGCACCACGCGGGTCACCGCGTTGGTGGTGATCAGGTCGGTCCAGCCGACGTCGGCCAGGCGCACCCGCTCGCAGGCGGCGGGCTCCACGGCCTGGGCCAGCAGCGGGGTGCTCAGGGTTAGTGCCAGCAGGCAGCTCTTGTGCAGTTTCATGGGCGTGTCCATTAGCCGGGTGACGAACTCCCCTCTCGGGGGCCTGGATCATGGCGCCGGAGCCTGGTCGTTGCCTACGCGGCGGGTCGCAGGCGGGATGCTGGTGTCGCATTTCGTCGCGCACCGGGCGGAATTTGTGCGCCAAGTCCTGGAGGGCACGTGGGAGTCCGCTTGGGGCGATCCGCCGTTGCGCGGCTGTGGCTGGCAACCTTTATTGCCCAGCCAGCGGCCTGCTGTACCCAGCCGCCCATTCGGCACCTGCGCGTCCGAGCTGACGGATTTGGATATGAGTGGGTCGGTATGGGACCTCAGCGCCGCGGCGAAATCCCGATGATGGCCGCTATAGCAGGATCCCGTTCAGGAGTGTCTCGTGGCGATTAGTGTGTTCGACCTGTTCAAGATCGGTATCGGGCCTTCCAGCTCGCATACCGTCGGCCCCATGCGCGCCGCCGCGCTGTTCCTCGGCGCGCTGCGCGAACGCCGCCTGCTGGAGCGGGTGGCGCGCCTGGAAGTGCGGCTGTACGGCTCGCTGTCGGCGACCGGCGTCGGTCACGGCAGCGACAGCGCGGTGATCATGGGCCTGATGGGCGAGTGGCCGGACCGCATCGACCCGAGCCAGATCGGCCCGCGCATGGCGGCGCTGCTCGGCAGCTGGGAGCTGGCGCTGGACGGCCGCCTGCCGATCGCCTTCGACTGGCAGCGCGACATGCTGCTGCTCGAGGAAAACCTGCCCTACCACCCCAATGCCATGACCCTGACGGCCTTCTCCGCCGCCGGCGATCCGCTGCATGGCGACACCTACTACTCGGTCGGCGGCGGCTTCGTGGTCGATGCCGAGCAGGCGGCCAGTGGCTCCCTGGACCAGGACCACACCCAGCTGCCCTACGATTTTTCCAGCGCCGCCGAACTGCTGCAGCTGTGCCGGCAGCACGGCCTGCGCGTGTCGCAGCTGATGCTGGAGAACGAAAAGGCCTGGCGCAGCGAGGCGGAGATCCGCAGCGGCCTGATGCGCCTGTGGCAGGCCATGCGCGACTGCGTGGACAACGGCCTCAGGCACGAGGGCACCCTGCCCGGCGGGCTCCAGGTCAAGCGCCGCGCGGCCAAGCTGCACCGCAGCCTGCAGGAAATGAGCAAGCCCAACGTGATCGGCTCGACCCTCAGCGGCATGGAATGGGTCAACCTGTTCGCCCTGGCGGTCAACGAGGAAAACGCCGCCGGCGGGCGCATGGTCACCGCGCCGACCAACGGCGCGGCCGGGATCATCCCG
>NZ_FNCT01000033.1 GCF_900100495.1 Pseudomonas benzenivorans | reverse complement strand
CCGAGGCGCGCATTCTACAGCACCCTCATCTTCCGTCAAGCTATTTTTCGAAGTTCTTTTCCGAAGAAAGCCTTTCTACTCAACCGCTTGCGCCTTCGATCAGCTTCTAGCTCCTCGTCAGCGGGAGGCGAATTCTACAGCGTTTCAAACCGCTGTCAACCACCTCTTTCAACCGCTTTCGATCACCTCGACCGAAGCACCAACAGGACTCAACCTCCACCCCGTCAGCCCGACGCATTCTACACAGCTTTCGCTGCTTTGCAACCCCTCTTATTAAGATAACCAATTGATTTACAAGAGGTTTTCCGAGAGATCCGCGCCGGAAGAGGTGCGCATTATAGGCATGCAAAAGTGCCCGTCAATCATTAATTTGAGCTTTCTTGTGATGCCCGGTCATGCGCTGCGCGACACCCATAGCTAGTCGACCATCTATATAAGGTCAGCGCGCACGAACTCAACGGCTATCGGCCACGAGGACCGGTAGGCGTCTTAATTACGCCGCTGCAGAGTCGACGTCCGATTACCGAACGCTATATGGATCTCTGCCAACCGCCGTTACAGGCCCCGCTCAATCCCTCCCCTTACGCTTGTAAGCCCCACCCTATATGGGTTTCGCCAAGCAAAGGGCTGCCCGTCAGAGGCCCTTTGCCCACCCCTACAGCGGCGGACGAAGCACAGCGAGCATTGACCTAATTAACTAGTTAGTACATTTTTTTGACCCAGGCGTGCCGGATCACTGGCCGGCCATCTCACAATAACAATTGAGGCCCCCCCTCATGACACACACCGTACTGGTGCTCAACGGCCCCAACCTGAATCTGCTGGGCGCACGCGAACCGGCCACCTATGGCCATGAAACCCTGGCCGATATTTCCCAACTGTGCGCCGACACCGCCGCCGAATGCGGCCTGACGGTCGAGTTCCGCCAAACCAACCGGGAGGGCGAGCTGCTCGACTGGATCCACCAGGCCCGTGGCCGCTGCGCCGCCATCCTGATCAACCCGGCTGCCTGGACCCATACCTCGGTGGCAATCCGCGACGCCCTAGTGGCCAGCGAGTTGCCGGTGATCGAGGTGCACCTGTCTAACGTGCACAAGCGCGAAGCCTTCCGCCACCTCTCGTTTGTCTCGCCCATCGCCATCGGGGTGATCTGCGGACTCGGCAGCCAGGGCTACCGCCTGGCGCTGCAATACATCAGCCACAGCCTCAAAGGGTGAATGCATCCATGTCACAGCTCAAACCAAGTATCCTCGCCGGTCTGATCGGCGCCGGCATCCACGGTTCGCGCACACCAGCCTTGCACGAGCGCGAGGGAGACGCCCAGGGCATGCGCTACCTGTACCGCCTGATCGACCTGGACCAGCTAAAACTGGACAGCAGCGCCCTGCCTGAACTGCTCATCGCCGCCGAACGCATGGGCTTTACCGGCCTGAACATTACCTTTCCGTGCAAACAGGTGATCCTGCCGCTGCTCGACGAACTATCCGATGAAGCCCGCGGCATCGGCGCGGTGAACACCGTGGTGCTGAAGGACGGCAAGCGTGTGGGCCATAACACCGATTGCCTGGGCTTCGCCGAAGGTTTTCGCCGCGGTCTGCCAAATGTCCGCCGCGAGTCGGTGGTGCAGATGGGCGCTGGCGGTGCCGGCGCAGCCGTAGCCCACGCCCTGCTGAGCGAGGGCGTGCAGCAACTGACCATCTTCGATGTCGAACGCGACCGCGCCCAGGCCCTCGCGGATAACCTGAACAGCCATTTCGGCGCTACCTGGGCCCAGGTGGGCGAGGACCTGCCGGCGGCCATGACAGTCGCCGATGGCCTGGTCAACACCACACCGATGGGCATGGCCAAGCTGCCGGGCACTCCGGTGCCCAAGGCCCTGCTGCGGCAAAGCCTGTGGGTAGCGGAAATCGTCTACTTCCCACTGCAGACCGAGTTGTTGCGCGACGCCCGGGAGCTGGGTTGTCAAACCCTGGACGGCGGCACCATGGCGGTGTTCCAGGCAGTCAAGGCCTTCGAGCTGTTCAGCAACGTGGCGCCAGATGCCCAGCGCATGCTCGAACACTTCGCCAGCTTTTGACTCCGCCGCATAACGAAAAGGGCCCATCGGCCCTTTTCCTGTTCACTGGCTACTGCGGCGCGATGCACCGCCTCCTCCGGACTGAACCGCCCCATTACGCCTGCATATAACGCAGCACCGACTCGCAGATCACCTGCTTGTGCCGCCGCTTGACCTGGTCGGCCGATAGGTCGATCTGGAAGAGGGTGCCAAAGGTATGGCGGTTGGAGACCCGATAGAAGCAGAACGAGCTGATCAGCATATGGATATCCAACGGGTCGAGACCGCTGCGGAAAACGCCCTGCGCCTCGCCGCGCACCAGGATATTGCCGATGGCCTGCAGCACTGAGCTGTTCAACGTCGGGATCAGCTCGGACTGCATGACATGCTGGCCATAATGGATGTTCTCGATGCTGACGATGCGTACGAAGTCCACGTTGCGGTCGTGGTGGTCGAAGGTGAACTCGACCAGGCGGCTGATGGCATCGAGCGGTTGCAGTTCATCGAGATGCAGTTCGTTTTCGGTGTTGCGGATATCGCCGTAGAGCTTCTCCAGCACGGCCTGATAGAGCAGGTCCTTGCTCGCGAAATAGTAGTAGATCATGCGCTTGGAGGTATGCGTGCGCTCGGCGATGGCATCCACCCGGGCGCCGGACAGTCCGAACTGGACGAATTCGGCAATGGCCGCCTGGAGAATGCTTTCACGGGTCTTCTCCGGATTGTTCTTGCGCCCCTTGCGCGGTGCCTCGGCGATCTCCTCGGCGAGGGATGCGGCAGAATTGCTCATATTGGCTCACAGGCATTATTGGAATGCGCGAATTATCGTCCGCGCACCCGACTGAAGAAAGAGCGGATCATCCCGTTGCGACCCTGGCCTAGAGCTGGCTACGCTTGCTCGCCCCGCTACGCGCCTTGGCCATGGCCGCCAGGCGTACCGCCACGTTGGCCGCGCCGTAACCGACGTAACCATTCTTGCGCTGGATGATTTCGAAGAAGAAGCGCTCCTCGAAGGCCTCGGTATACACGTGGAAGAGTTCGCCGCCCTGGGCGTCACGGTCGTAAAGCACGTTGTAGTAGGCCAGCTCGCTGAGGAACTCGTCGTCGAAGTCGAAGCGCGCGGCCAGGTCGTCATAGTAGTTGAGCGGGATTTCCAGCAACGGTACCCCCGCCTCCTTGGCCCGCGCCACTTCCTGGAAGATGTCCGCACAGGAGAAAGCGATGTGGTGCACGCCCGAGCCCCGGTAACTCGACAGGGCATGGGCGATCGCGGTGTTGCGGTTCTCCGAGATGTTCAGCGGCAGGCGCACCGAGCTGCAGCGGCTGCGCAGCGCCCGGCTCTTGACCAGGCCATAGGGGTCGGGCAGCACCACCTCGTCGTCGGCCTCGAAGTCCAGCACGCTCTTGTAGAACAGCACCCAGCTGTCCAGGCCATCGGCGGGTAATGCCAGAGCCATGTGGTCGATGCGTTGCAGGCCGCCCTTGGCCTCGGCGCCGGCATCCAGGCTGAAATCGCTGTCGTAGATGGTCTGGCCGGCGCCGGCCTGCTCGACCAGGTAGATCAGGCTGCCGTCCGGGGCGCGCACCGCCGGGATCTCCCGTTCGTTGGGACCGACCAGGCCGCGGTAGGGCTGGCCACGGTAGTCGCAGGCGCGCTGCAGGGCCGCCGCGCCGTCCTTGACCCGCAGCGCGGTGGCGCACAGCGAGGGGCCGTGGGCCTCGAAGAAGTTGTGGGCGAAGGAGTAAGGCTCGGCGTTGAGCACGATATTGATGTCACCCTGGCGCAGCAGGCTGACGTCCTTGGAGCGGTGCTGGCCGGCGCGGGCGAAGCCCAGGCGCTCCAGCCAGTCGCCCAGGCGCGCGCCGACCGCCTCGTCCACGGCGAACTCGAGGAATTCGACGCCGTCGTAACGGCTGGCCGCAGGCGGGCTAAACAGCAGGCCCGGCTCCACCGCCACGCCCTCTTTCGCCAGGCGCTTGGCGGTCTTCTCCTCCAGATAGAGCAGCGAGCGCAGGCCGTCAGCGGCATTGGCCCGCGGTGGCGCGGCGCGGAAGCCGTCGTTGAACACTTCCAGAGACAGCGGGCCGGTGTAACCGGTACGGATGATCGGTGCGAGGAAGCCGGCCAGATCGAACTCGCCCTGCCCCGGGAAGCAGCGGAAATGCCGGCTCCACTCCAACACATCCATGGCCAGGATCGGTGCATCGGCCATCTGCACGAAGAAGATCTTGTCGCCGGGAATCTCGGCGATGGCCGCAGGATCGCCTTTGAGCGACAAGGTATGGAAACTGTCGAGAATCATCCCTAGCGCCGGATGATCGGCCTGGCGCACCAGGCTCCAGACTTGCTGGTAGGTATGCACAT
Organism: Pseudomonas benzenivorans; assembly: GCF_900100495.1. Taxonomy (GTDB): domain Bacteria; phylum Pseudomonadota; class Gammaproteobacteria; order Pseudomonadales; family Pseudomonadaceae; genus Aquipseudomonas; species Aquipseudomonas benzenivorans. The sequence goes on along the minus strand of NZ_FNCT01000033.1, from coordinate 10,561 downwards.
GGCGGCCCCAGGCCAGGGCCTCGTAGCCGATGCGCAGGCCACGGGCAGCGGCGCGCTCGGCCAGCAGGCGCAGGTCGTCGACCAGGATGGCTTCATCGCCCAGCGAGTCGGCCGCCACGTTGCTGCAGACCAGTACCAGATCGGTACCCAGTTCCTGCATCAGGTCGAATTTGCGCTCGGCGCGCTCGAGGTTGCGCGGCAGGCGGTCGCGGCGGCAGCCCTCGAAATCGCGAAACGGCTGGAACAGGGTGATGGCGATGCCCAGATCCGCACACATTCTGCGCACATCGCGCGGACTGCCGTCGTAGTAGAGCAGGTCGTTTTCGAAGATCTCCACGCCGTCGAAACCGGCGGCGGCGATGGCTTCGAGCTTTTCCGGCAGGGTGCCGCTCAGGGAGACGGTGGCAATGGAACGCTGCATTGTTCAACTCCTGGTTGTTGGCCCGGCTCTGCGCCCATCGGTCTGTTTGTTGCGCGCTTGGCGACTGATATCGAACTGAACGCAAGGGCTGGTCAGGGTTCATCGATTATTGGCGGAGTGTTCCGGCACAGCAATTCAAAGTGTACGAACCAGTTAGTTTTTCGTTCGATTATCGAACAAAAGGGTGCAGGCCGAATTGACGATCATCCGGCCACTGCTCACCATCTCCCCACCGCGGTCAAGCCTGCCCGCTGCATCGCGCAGCCCAGGCACTGACATCCGACGTACAGCAAGGACCTGACAGGCCCTGCCGTAACGCCATAACAATTTCAAGAAACGGTGCCCATGATGTTCCTATTCAACCCTTCCGCCGCCTGCCCCCGTCACCACCACGCCACCGTCACCGGCGTAACCAGCCCCCCGCGCGCCGCTCCCGCCAAGGCCACGCCTTAACCCGCCACTCGCCCCCTTGCCGGGGGTCAAAGGCAACGATTAGCGCACTCATCGAACCGCTTCCTCAGCGCAGCCATCACCGGCTGCTGCCGAACGTAGCTACGACGAGTCGAAGTCACGACAGGCGCGAGGCCTGTCCTGGATTGAATGGCAAACACGATGACCCAGTCTCATTACACCTCCAGCGTATCCGTCCCAGGCGTTGGCCGCGGCGGCATAGGCGACAAGATTCGCGACGCCATGGCCGTCGGCAAGACCCGCTGGGGCATGCTCGCCCTGGTGTTCTTCGCGACCACCCTGAACTACATCGACCGCGCCGCGCTCGGCGTGATGCAGCCGATCCTCGCCGAGAAGATGAGCTGGACGGCGATGGACTACGCCAACATCAACTTCTGGTTCCAGGTCGGTTATGCCGTGGGCTTCCTGCTGCAGGGCCGCCTGATCGACAAGGTGGGGGTAAAACGCGCGTTCTTCTTCGCGGTGTTGCTGTGGAGCCTGGCGACCGGCGCCCATGGCCTGGCCACCTCCGCCGTCGGCTTCATGGTCTGCCGCTTCATCCTCGGCCTGACCGAGGCCGCCAACTACCCGGCCTGCGTGAAGACCACGCGTATCTGGTTCCCGGCGGGCGAGCGCGCCATCGCCACCGGCATCTTCAATGCCGGCACCAACGTCGGCGCCATGGTCACCCCCGCGCTGCTGCCGTTGATCCTCAGTGTCTGGGGCTGGCAGGCGGCGTTCATCGGCATGGGCCTGCTGGGCCTCGCCTGGCTGGTGTGCTGGGCGCTGAAGTACCACAACCCGGAAGACCACCCCAGCGTCAAGCAAAGCGAGCTGGACTACATCCAGAACGAGGCAGAACCCGAGCCGACCAAGGTCGCCCTGTCGCGAATCCTGCGCATGCGCGGCACCTGGGCCTTCGCCCTCGCCTACACCATCACCGCGCCGGTGTTCTGGTTCTACCTGTACTGGCTGCCGCCGTTCCTCAACCAGCAATATGACCTGGGCATCAGCGTCACCCAGATGGGCATCCCGCTGATGCTGATCTGGCTGACCGCCGACTTCGGCAGCATCGGCGGCGGCATCCTCTCCTCCTGGCTGATCGGCCGTGGCGTGCGCGCCAGCAGCGCGCGCCTGGCCTCGATGCTGATTTTCGCCAGCACCATCGTCAGCGTGGTGTTCGCCGCCAACGCCAGTGGCCTGTGGGTCGCGGTACTGGCCATCGCCCTGGCGGTCGGCGCCCACCAGGCCTGGACCGCGAACATCTGGAGCCTGGTCATGGACTACACGCCCAAGCACTTGATGAGCACGGTGTTCGGCTTTGGCGGCATGTGCGCGGCGATCGGCGGCATGTTCATGACGCAGATCGTCGGCTATGTGCTGACCGCCACCAACAACAACTATGCCGTGCTGTTCACCATGATCCCGGCGGCTTATTTCATTGCCCTGCTGTGGTTGTTCTTCGTGGCGCCGCGCCAGCTCTCGCAAGCCGAGAACTGAGTCGCACCCAGGAGGCCCGGCTTCGGACCTCCTCCCCTACCGCAACACGCCTAGCCGATCGATCCATTCATCAACCCGGCCAACCTGCCCGCCGGCAATGCCGCTCGCGGCAGTGACAGGGACGCGCGCGCCCAGCCAGTTGCAAGATTCGGACGGGCTTTGCGACTCTAACGGCTGCGCTGCTGCAACCAGGCAGCGGCCAGGCCACTGCTGCAAATCAGGGCGATCCCCACCAGCGTGGCGAGGTCCGGGGTATGGGAAAACAGCATGAACCCGAGCAGGCCGGCGAAGACGATCTGGCAATAGCCGAACGGCGCCAGCAGGGCTGGTGCGGCTTGCCGGAAAGCCTGGGTGAGAAACAGGTGCGCGGACATCCCGCAGGCACCTAACGCCAGCATCAAGGCGCCATGCTCGAGACTCGGCACCTGCCAGAAGAACGGCACCAGCACACTGATCGCCAGGGTATTGAACAGCCCGGCAAAAAAGTTGCTGGTGGTCGGGCTGTCAAACTCGCTGAGCTTGCGCGTGAGCAACTGGTAGAAGCTGAAGCACAAGGCCGAGCCGAATGGCAGCAGCACCGCCAGGGTGAACAGCTCGCCACCCGGATGCACGATCACCAGCACCCCGACAAACCCCAGCAGCACCGCAGCCCACTGCCCGCGACTGACCTGCTCGCCGAGTAGCGGCACCGATAAAGCGGTGACCAGCAAGGGCGCGAGAAAGTTGACCGCGGTCGCCTCGGCCAGCGGAATGAACAGCAACCCGCTGGTGAACAGCAGGCTGGTGCCCAGCAGACAGAGGGCCCGCAGTGCCTGCAAGCCCGGGCGCTTGCTGCGCAGTACGCGCAGGCCCGATTGCGGCAGGAAGATCCCCGCCATCAGCAGGGTGTGCACCACATAACGCGCCCAGACCACCATGACGATCGGGTAGAAGCCAGACAGGTACTTCGCCAAGGCGTCGTGACTGGCGAACAGGAAGGTCGCCAGCACCAGCAAGAGGATGCCCTTGAGCGGATGGTTGGCGCCGGTCAACGGCGAGCTGGGCATACTCATTGGCTACTCGTGGCAAGACAGCAATCAGGCTAATAAATAGTCAGCTAACAATATAGAACTGCGTTCCAGCCAACAAGTCGAGGTGACGAGCGCGTCGCCACCGCCCTGCACCTCAGAGTCGGGCGAGTACGGCGCGGGTCTTGTCCAGCGCCATCTGCGCCCGCTGCAAGGCACTCACGCCCTGCTCCAGCAAGTGCCGCGTGGGGACTTCCAGGCTGAGCGCAATGCCGGTTGGCAGCGCGCGCAGCAAACCGAGCAGGTCGCAATCGCCATCGCCGGGGAAGCGCCGCTCGTTGCGGGCCTGACGCAGAATCTCAGCCATGTCTTCCGGGCGCGGGCCCGCCACATCGCACAGCTGCGCATAGCGCAAGCGCGCTGCCGGCACGCTCGGCAGATCCTCCAGACGCGAAGCCGAACGATCGAAGTGGAAGGCATCGACCAGCACGCCGCCATTCTCGCGGCCAGCGGCGGCGACGATGCGTGCGGCCTGCTCGAGGTTGCGCGCAGCGGTCCAGGGCATGAACTCCAGGTGCGGGTGCAGGCCATAGGGCTTGGCCAGATCGCACAGCGCCGCGAAGTTATCGGTCTGGCGCGCCTCGTCGGCATCGTTGCCGGCGACCAGCAGTTCGCTGGCGCCGAACTCGGCGCCGACAGCCAGCACCGAATCGAAGTCGGCAACGACGGTATCCGGCTTGAGCCGCAGGATTTCCACGTCGAGCACGCCGATGCTGGTGTCGCGCAAACGTTGCAGGGTCTGCCGGCGCAAGCCAGGATCACCGACCAGCGGAAAGTGATACTCCTCCGGGGTGGCCGGTACCAGGCGCAAGCCGACGTGGCTATAACCGGCACGGGCGGCCACCTCGACCATCTCCGGTGGCGACAGTTCGAGTACGGTCAACGCCGCCAGGGAAAGAATACGTTCGCTCATTAGGGTCACTCGAGCGGCCAGCGGCCGCGGCAGTAAGGTTGCACAGGCCGTCGCTCAGATGACCTGCGGGGCGCAGGTTCTGCCGCTTTCGGCGGCCTGGCGGATGGCGTCGATCAAGGCCAGGGTGCGCCCCGCATCGGCGGCGCCGACCAGCGGTGCAACCGCACCGCGAGCGACCTGGACGAAATGCTGCAGCTGGCGGCGCAGCGCCTCCTCCCGGCTGAACGCCTCTTCGCTCTGCAGCAGCGGCTGGTGCCAGCCCGCGCCGGGTTCGGCGTAGTGCCAGCGCTGGAGCTGGGGAATGCTCAAGGCGCCCCGGGTGCCGGCCAGCAGATAGCACGGCTGATCGGCTTGGCGCGGATAAACCGGGTTCTCACCGGAGTCCAGCTCCCAGCTCCAGGGCGCGGCCACCGCATCGGAGCCGGTCAGGCTGCCCAGGGCGCCGTTGTGGAACTGCAGCAGCACGGCCACGCTGTCCTCATTGGCGAAGCCGCGCACGCCGTTGCTGGTAAAGGCCTGCACCTGGCGGACTTCGCCGCACAGGTAGCGCAATAGGTCGAGGTCGTGGACCAGGTTGGTCAGCAACATGCCGGCTCCAGCCTCGCGGCGCCAGGGAATATCGAAGTAGCTGTCCGGCTTCTGCACCTGCCACAGCGCAGTCACCGTGGTCAGCCGTCCCAGCGCGCCGGCGCTGAGCAATTCGTGGGCGCGGGCGATCAGCGGATTGTGCCGGCGGTGGTGGCCGACCAGCACGGGCACGCCGCTGCGCTCACTGGCGGCAAGCAATTCGCGCACCTCATCGGGGTGCACAGCCACCGGCTTCTCCAGCAACACCGCCGCACCGGCCGCGATGCAGTCCAGTGCCGTGCTGACGTGCAGCGTGTTCGGATTGGCGACGATGGCCGCCGCGGGACGCACCTGCTCCAGCATCTGCCGGTGGTCGGCGAAGTAAGGCACACCGCAGGCCGCGGCAAACTCGGCCGCTTGTGGATTCGGATCGCTCACGGCGCAGAGCCGCGCCTCATCGAGCCTCTGCAAGTGCTGCTGGTGCTGGCGGCCCATGATGCCGGCGCCGATCAGGGCGATACGCAGGGGGTGAGTCACGCGGGAAGTCCTCTTCTCGTCATTCGGAACTTAAGGTCAGGCGCTGGCCTTTTTTAATTTAGAACCTAGTTCCAAAATTTATGCAAGACGAAAATGGCGCGGGGATTTCCTTCAGTCGGAAGCGATTGATGGGGTGATAGGCGATCTGCCCCCTCTCCCTCTGGGAGAGGGTTGGGGTGAGGGCGCGCCGGCGATTCGGTTGAGGACCGTAGCCTGGATGAAACCCAGGACCCTTTCCCCGGATTGCTTCCGGGCTACTCCGGACAACCGGTGCGCACAGCCTAGGCGGCCCCGCGCACCCTACGGCAGGGCGCCGCGTAGGGTGCGCCGCGCGCACCAGCGTTATTGGGTATGGGCTCACGGCAGAGCGCCGCGCGCCCCGCTCAGGCGAACAGTTCGGAAGCTAGGCTGGCGGCCGACAGCTCCTGCGCCGCCGCCAACAGCTGCGGCGCCAGCGCGTGCATGCGGGCCAGCGGCAGACGTGCGGTCGGCCCGGCGATGCTGAGCACCCCGATCACCCGGCGCTCCTGTGGATGGCGCACCACCGCGGCGATCGCCGAAGTCCCCAACGAGGCGCTTTCCTCCACCCAGGCATAGCCCTGCTGCCGGGCCAGGGCCAGGCGCTCGAGCAACTCGGCCGTGGAGCGCGGCGCGTTGGGGCCGAACGCGGCCGGATCCTCGATGCCCTGGCGCTCGACCAGGGCCAGGGCTTCGGCATCGTCCAGGCTGGCCAGCCAGGCGTGCCCCGAAGCGGTATAGAACAGCGGCGCATCACGGCCCATGTCCGGGTCGTAGCGCAGCCCGGAACGGGCGCCCTGGGATTTGGCGATCCAGGTCTGGCGCTCGCCATCGATCACCCCCAGGCGCACCAGCTCGCCGCTGTCCTGGGCCAGGCGGTCGAGAATCGGCTGGACCACATCGGCACCGCTGCTGGCCAGGTAACGAAAGCCCAGGGCCACCAGCTTGGTGGACAGGCGATAGCGACTGGTCTGCGGGTCCTGGCGCACATAGCCGAGGCGGATCAGCTCGGCCAGCATGCGGTGGGTGGCGCTCTTGGGGATGTCCAGCTCGTCGGCCAATGTCTGCATGGGCAGGCCGCGGGCATCCCGGGTCAGGCTTTCGAGGAGGTTGAGCGCGCGTTCGATCTGACTGCCGGCCATGGGGCGGTTCCTGACTGAATTTGCGCGATTCTAGAAGACATCCCGTCTGCACGAAACCATGGCGCTGGTGCGCAATGCCATCGGCCCGCCAGGCCACTGCTGCGTGGCGCAAGAGGTTGCTGCGCACGCTTGCCCTGCGCCGCGCCCTTCTGGTTGTCCGTCCAGCGACAAGTCATAATCCTCTCGACGAGAGAATGTACTAACTGGTCCGTTATAGTTCGATTATCGAACAGAAGCACGATTAGCGAATTGAACTGGTCGGAATGTCGGCTCACTATTTCCAACAAGCCTGAAGCGCTACGTCAGCGCTGCCCGATATGCCCGACGCGTATTGCTTCAGCGAATGATCCAATAAATATAAGAAGGTCGATCCCATGTCACAGCCCTTGCCTGTGTGTGCTCCGGCATCCCCGCTGGTCACCCACGCCGCCACCAGCGCCCTCGACCAGGGCGGCCCTCCCTTGCCCCTGCGCGGCAGCCAGCCGCACCCTCACGACAGCCAGCCCCTCACCGCCCGGGATGGCCTGAACGCCTCTGCATGTGGAGCGATAGCAATGAACAAGACCGAATACCGGCTGGTCGGCGAACGCACCTTCTGCGTTCTGCTGCTGGCCTTCAGCCTGGGCATACTGTACCTGGCCTACCAGATCGCCGGCCTCAGCTCGATCAACTCGGCCGGCGCGTTCCCGCTCGGGGTGAGCATCGTCATGCTGCTGTCCGCCCTGACCATCCTGCTCGGCCAGTTCAGGAAGCATCCCCCGCAGTGCCAGGGTTGGATCGACGCCTGCAAGCAATTCACCCGCCAGCACTTTCCCCGCCGCACGCTGATTTTTGCCGCTCTGGCGATCGGCTACCTGGCGGCGATCCAGTGGATCAGCTTCTACCTCAGCACCTTCCTGTTTCTGGTGCTCTCCATGGTCTACCTGCGCAACGGGCGGATCGTCGGCGCCCTGCTGTCCTCGGCGCTGCTGCTGTCGCTGATCTACCTGCTGTTCACCCTGGCGTTCAGCGTCTACCTGCCTTAACGAGACTATCGAGATGAGCGAGACTCTTTCCTACCTGCTGATGGCCTGGAGCGATCCGCAGCTGCTGATGCTGACCGCCCTGGGCACCTTCGCCGGCATTTACATCGGCGCCATCCCCGGCCTGTCGGTGACCATGGCGGTTTCCATCCTGGTGTCCTTCACCTTCTCCTGGGACGTCAACAATGCCCTGGCGCTGATCGTCGGCATCTTTATCGGCGGCGTGTACGGCGGCTCGCGCAGCGCCATCCTGCTGAACATCCCTGGCGCGCCGTCCTCGGTCGCCACCGCCTTCGATGGTTATCCCCTCGCCCTGCAAGGCGAAGCCGGCCGCGCCATCGGCCTGAGCACGGTGATGTCGGTGATCGGCGGGCTGATCGGCACCCTGGTGCTGGCCAGCGCCGCGCCGGTGATCGGTGACCTGGCGTTGCGCTTCGCCCCGCGCGACTACTTCCTGGTCGCCGCCATTGGCCTGCTGCTGGTCGGCAGCCTGTCGGAAGGCTCGCTGGCCAAGGGCATTTTCGCCGCGGCCCTGGGCGCGGTGATCGGCATGGTCGGCATGGACCCGGTGACCGCCCAGGGGCGCTTCACCATGGGCCAGGCCGAGCTGATGGGCGGTATCCACTACGTGGTGCTGATGATCGGCCTGTTCGGCGTGGCCGAGGCCTTCTACCAGTTGCACAACCTCGACACCCCGGCCGTCCGGCAGAGAGTCGACAAGATCATCCCGTCGCTGGCGATGGTGCTGAAGTTCCTGCCGCTGTCGATCCGCACCTCGCTGATCGGGGTGATCGTCGGCGTGCTGCCGGGCGTGGGTGGCGACATCGCCGCGCTGATGGCCTACGACCATGCCAAGCGCACCGTGAAGAACCCGACCCAGCCGTTCGGCAAAGGTGCCTATGAAGGCCTGGTCGCCCCGGAAACCGCCAACAGCGCAGCGGTCGGTGGCGCCTATGTGCCGATGCTGACCCTGGGCATGCCCGGCGACGCGGTGACTGCGGTGATCATCGGCGCCCTGGTGATCCACGGCCTCAACCCCGGCCCGATGCTGATGGTGGAGAACCCGCACATCTTCTGGTTCACCGTCGGCAACCTGGCCCTGGCCAACATCTTCCTGCTGGTCTTCGGCCTGATGGGCATCAAGCTGTTCGCCAAACTGGTCGAGATGCCGAAAGCCATGCTCATTCCGCTGATCCTGGTGCTCTGCGTGGTCGGCACCTACTCGATCAACAGCAGCATGACCGAGGTGTACTGGATGCTCGGCTTCGGCCTGCTCGGTTACCTGCTGAAGATCTTCGGCTTCCAGATGGGCCCGATCATCCTCGGCGCGATCCTCGGCCCGCTGATGGACACCTCCTACCGCCAGGCCATGTCCTCGGTCGGCGACAACCCGCTGGAACTGCTCAACGAGCTGTTCACCAGCCCGCTGTCGCTGCTGCTGACCAGCGGCCTGCTACTGATCCTGCTGAGCAACACGCCGTTGTTCGGCTGGCTGAAACGCAAACGCAAAGCTGCAACGCTGCACCCCTAAGCGATTTCATCAAGGCACCGCCAAACAACAACAATCCGATGGAGATTCTCCGCATGCTCAAGCAACTATTCGCCAGCGTCGCCTTTTCCCTCAGCGCCCTGACCCTGGCCCTGCCCGCCCACGCCGACTACCCGGAGCGCAGCATCCAGGCGGTGATTCCCTGGGGGCCGGGTGGCGCCACCGACAACGTGATGCGCAGCCTCAGCCCCTACGTGGAAAAAGAGCTGGGTGGCAAGCTGATCCTCAACAACCGCCCGGGCGGCACCGCGGTGATCGGCAGCACCTACGTCATGCAGCAGCGCCCCAACGGCTACACCATCCTGCTCGGCGCGGAAAACCCGCAGCTGTACCCGGTACTGGGCGTAGCCAAGTTCGACTACAGCGACTTCTATCCAGTCAACATCATCGGCCAGAACGTCGTGGTGATCGCGGCGAACGCCGACAGTCCGTGGAACTCCATGGCCGAACTGCTCGCCGACGCCAAGGCCAACCCGGACAAACTGCGCATGGGCAGCACCGGCGCCGGCGGCCTGCCGAGCACCGTGCACGCGATGATCAACGCCGTGGGGGAAATGAAGGTGCGCGAAGTGACCTTCGGCGGCGACGGCCCGGGCATCACCGCGCTGATGGGCAAGCACATCGACTTCATGCCGCTGAGCCTGGCTGCCGCCAAGGAAATGGTCCGCACCGGCAAGCTCAAGGCCCTGGCCGTGCTGGCCAGCGCGGAAACCCCGGAGCTGCCGGGTGTCGAGCCGATCACCAGCGCCCTGCCGGGCATCGCCGAATACCTGCCGTGGGGTCCGTTCTGGGGCGCCTTCGTGCACAAGGACACCCCGGACGATATCAAGCAGAAGCTCACCGACGCCTACGCCAAGGCCGTGGCCAACCCTGAATTCCAAGGCTTCCTGAAGAACTACGGCGCGCAGAGCCTGAACCTCAACGGTGCCGAGGCCGAGGCGTTCCTCAAGCGCTGGCAGTCGGTCACCACCTGGTCGATGTACAAGGCCAAGGCCATCGACATCGCCCCCGACTCGGTGGGCATCGCCAAGCCCTGACCCCGCTGACCGGCCGCCGCTCCGGCGGCCGGTCGCACGCCGCTGACGCCGAGACTTCCGGCAGAACCGCGCGTCGGCTCCTGTTCCGCCCCCTGCTTGTTCGAGCGTCCGCTTACGCGGAGGGGGTTCTGCATGCCAACGATCGAGTCATAACGAGGGATAACAACAATGAAATGCTCCAACAGTAGCTGCAAGCAGCCCCTGGTCCCCAGCGCCCTGAGCCTGGCGCTGCTGGCCGCCGCGCTGCCCCTGGGTGCCCAGGCCGCAGGCTTCGTCGACGATGCCAAGGTCAGCCTCGGCCTGCGCAACTTCTACATCAACCGCAACTTCGTCGACCC
>NZ_FNCT01000002.1 GCF_900100495.1 Pseudomonas benzenivorans | reverse complement strand
CAAGGTCAAGGAGCTGGTCTACCAGGAGGTCTGGGGATTGTTGCTGGCCTACAACATCATCCGCCGTGAAGCCGGTCAGGCAGCCGTCGCCTTTGGCCGCTCCCCGTGCGACATCCGCTTCAAGCCGGTGGCCCAATACATCGCCGTGCAATTGATCGTGATGGCGGCGGCCAACCCGATTTCCGCAACCGGGCGACGATTGTCGGAGTTGAGGGCGGGAATCGGCGGGCTGTTTCTGGATCACCGTCCAAGGCCATCAAGGCCCAGGACGGTGAAGATTTCGAAGACCCGCTATCCAGTAGATCGGAAGGCTGCTCCGCTTAAGTGAACAGCATTACGGCACTGGCCGGGCTTTTTCTTGCCTGCTGCGGCTCAATCGCCGCGGGTGACGTTCAGGCCCTTGAGCAGGTTGAGCGCCTGGCTCAGTTGGTAGTCGCCGTCTTGCGGGCGTTCCGGCTGGCTGGCCCTGCTCTGGCTGGGCTTGTCCGCGCCGCCGTTGCCATTGCCCAGGTGGCCCTGCAGGTCGGCTTCCTTGATATTTTCATCGTCCTGCTCGCGGGTCAGCTTGGCGCGCGCCACTTCGATGTCCGGCACTATGCCCTGGGCCTGGATCGAGCGGCCGTTCGGCGTGTAGTACAGGGCGGTGGTGAGCTTCAGGGCGCGGTCGTTGTTCAGCGGCAGCACGGTTTGCACCGAGCCCTTGCCGAAGCTGTCGGTGCCCATCAGTACGCCACGCTTATGGTCCTGCAGGGCGCCGGCGACGATTTCCGAGGCCGAAGCGCTGCCGCCGTTGATCAGCACCACCAGCGGCACGCCTTCGCTGGCGTCGACCGGGTCGGCGGAGAAGCGCAGCTCGGAGTTGGCGATGCGCCCTTCGGTGTAGACGATCAGGCCACCCTTGAGGAAATGGTCGGACACCTCGACTGCCGCCTGCAGCACCCCGCCGGGGTTGTTGCGCAGGTCGAGGACCAGGCCGCGCAGCTTCTTGCCGTTGTCCTTGCGCAGCTTGACCAGCGACTTGCCGACTTCCTCGCCGCTATTGACCTGGAATTGGGTGATGCGGATGTAGCCGTAGCCGTCCTCGAGCAGCTGGCTCTTCACGCTCTTGACCTTGATCACCGCGCGGGTCAGTTCCACGTCGAACGGCTTGCCGCCCTCGCGCACCAGGGTCAGGAGGATCTTGCTGCCGGCTTCGCCGCGCATCTTGTCTACCGCCTCGACCATCGACAGGCCCTTGGTCGGCTGGCCGTCGATCTTGATGATCAGGTCGCCCGGCTGGATGCCGGCCTTCGAGGCCGGGGTGTCGTCGATCGGCGAGACCACCTTGACGAAGCCGTCCTCCATGCCGACCTCGATGCCCAGGCCGCCGAATTCGCCGCTGGTGCTTTCCTGCAGCTCGCGGAAGGCCTCCGGGTCGAGGTAGGCGGAATGCGGGTCGAGGTTGCTGAGCATGCCCTTGATCGCGTTTTCCAGCAGGACCTTGTCGCTGACCGGTTCGACATAGGCGGCTTTGATGCGATCCAGCACCTCGGCGAAGGTGCGCAGTTCGTCCAGCGGCAGCGGCGCCTTGTCGTTCGCCGTGGCGGCCGCGCTCGGCGTTTCAGCGGCCTGCAGCAGAGGGGCGCCGCCGAGCAGGGCGATCGCCAGGGCCAGAGTGGTGAGGCGGAACAGATGCGGCATGTCGAACTAACTCCGGAAATAACGTGAAAGTCGCGTAGCCACGACCTCCTTCTGTCCTTCTCCCTCCGGGGGAAGGTGGCGCGAAGCGCCGGATGAGGGAGGCGGGCATGCCGCGAAGGCTTTCATGATTCGGGGTGCCTCACTCGGCATGCCCATTAAGGTGGCCGCGCCTATCCTTGCGCACGGCACCATTGTGCCGGGTCGCTGGGGCGACCCTGTTGGCGAATCGCGAAATACAGGGCCGGCGTATCCTGCCCGCCACTGGTGCCGACGGTGGCGATCGGTTCGCCGGCCTTGACCACCTCGCCGGCGTCTTTCAGCAGGCTCTGATTGTGTCCATACAGGCTCAGATAGCCGTTGCCATGGTCGAGAATGACCAGAAGCCCGGCGCCGCGCAACCAGTCGGCGAATACCACGCGGCCGCCATGCACGGCGCGCACCTGGCTGCCGGCCGTGGCGCCGATCAACACGCCGTCCCATTTGGTCCGCGCGTCGCCGCCGCGCGGGGTGCCGTAACGCGCCACCAGGCGGCCATCGACCGGCCACGGCAGCTTGCCGCGCGCCTGGGCGAAGGGACCGCCGTAGACCGCGCCGGAACTGACCACCGGGCCGCCGCCGGCGCTGGCGGCGGCATTGCTGAGCCGCTGTTCGCGTGCCGCCAGCAGGGCGCGCTGGCGTGCCTGTTCGGCTTCGCGGGCCTGGCGGGCGAGGGTCGCCTCGATGGTCTTCAGCACCTGGGCGAGCTGCGCCTGTTCCTGTTGGCGGGCCTTGAGCTTGCGGTCGCGGGCGGAGAACTCCTGGCTCAGCTTGGCCAGCGCCAGTTGGCGCTCCTTGCGTGCCTGGGCGAGCCGTTCGCGCTGCTCGTCCAGGGCGCTCTTCTGTTCCAGCAGCTGGGCCTGCTGGTTGGCGATGTCGCGCTCGACGTTGGCCAGCTGGCGCAGGGTCTCGTTGAAGGTGGCCAGCTGCCCCATGCGCGCTTCGCTGAGGTAGTCGTAGTAGGTCAGGGTGCGCGAGAACTTTTCCGGGTTCTGCTGGTTCAGCAGCAGCTTGACGTACTCCTGGCGGCCGCTCTGGTAGGCGGCGCGGGCCTGGATGCCGATCAGCCGTTGCTGCTCAAGGCGCGCGCCCTGGAGTTTTTTTTTCTCCTGATCGAGGCGGCGAATCTCCTCCTCGCTCTGCTGCAGCTCGTTCTGCAGGCCCTTGACCTGTTTCTCCAGCTGACCCATTTCGGTCTCGGTCTTGCGCAGGTCCTTCTGCACCCCGGATTTTTCCTGCTGCAGCTTGTCCAGCAGCTTCTTCAGCTCGGCCACGTCGCTGCGGGCAGCTTCCAGCTGTTTCTGGGCGTCGGCTTTCTCGTCGGCGAAGGCCGGGGCGAGCAGGCCGGTCAGGAAAATCAGGGCGAGGGCGCGAAACATGGGGCAAGCGACACCGGGGCGGGAGACGGGCCTAGTATGCCTAAAAAAACCGTTGCAAGCTGCAAGATGCGTCGGCTGGACGGGGCCTTGTCCGGCAGCCGGGCTGCCGGGTTGTCGTCCTGGGCGCCGCTCGGCTTGCGCGGGCGGCCCCGGCGTTGCCTTCAGTTCAGCGTGATGATCGAGCGGCCGGTCATTTCCGCCGGGATCGGCAGGCCCATCAGGGTCAGCAGGGTTGGCGCCACGTCGGCCAGCACGCCGCCCTGGCGCAGGCTGACCTGGCGCTTGCCGACGTAGATGAACGGCACCGGCTCGCAGGTGTGGGCGGTATGCGCCTGGCCGGTGACGGCGTCTTCCATCTGCTCGACGTTGCCGTGGTCGGCGGTGATCAGCGCTTCGCCGCCGACCTTGTCCAGCGCCGCGACGATGCGCCCGACGCACCGGTCCAGGCATTCCACGGCCTTGACCGCCGCGGCGAACACGCCGGTGTGGCCGACCATGTCGCCGTTGGCATAGTTGACCACGATCACGTCGTAACGCTGCTGCTCGATCGCCTCGACGATGCGGTCGGTGACTTCCAGCGCGCTCATCTCCGGCTTGAGGTCGTAGGTGGCGACGTTCGGCGAGGGGATGAGGATGCGTTCCTCGCCGGCGAAGGGTTCCTCGCGGCCGCCGGAGAAGAAGAAGGTGACGTGGGCGTACTTCTCGGTCTCGGCGATGCGCAGCTGGGTCTTGCCGTTGTTCGCCAGGTACTCGCCGAGCACGTTGGTCAGCGGCTCCGGCCTGAACGCGCTGGCCGCCGGGATGCTGGCGGCATACTGAGTGAGCATGACGAAGCCGGCCAGTTGCGGCACGCGGGCGCGGGGGAAACCGTTGAAGTCGGGCTCGACGAAGGCGCGGGTCAGCTCGCGGGCGCGGTCGGCGCGGAAATTCATGAACACCACGGCGTCGCCGTCTTCCACCCGCACCGGCTCGCCGAGGGTGGTGGCCTTGACGAACTCGTCGCTCTCGCCGCGCTCGTAGGCGGCCGCGAGACCGGCGCCGGCGTCGGCGGCATTGCACTCGCCCTGGCCGTCGACGATCAGCCGGTAGGCCTGCTCGACGCGGTCCCAGCGGTTGTCGCGGTCCATGGCGAAGTAGCGGCCGATCAGGCTGGCGATGCGGCCCTTGCCGAGCTTGGCGAAGGTCGCGTCGAGCAGCTCGATCGACGACTGCGCGCTCTTCGGCGGGGTGTCGCGGCCATCGAGGAAGGCATGCAGGTAGATCTTCTCGGCGCCGCGCCGGGCGGCCAGCTCGGCCATGGCGGCGAGGTGCTCCTGGTGGCTGTGCACGCCGCCGTCGGAGAGCAGGCCGAGGATATGCACGGCCTTGCCGGCGCCCACCGCCTGGTCCACCGCGCCGGTGATCACCGGGTTGTCGAAGAACTCGCCGTCGCGAATGGCCTTGGTCACCCGGGTGAAGTCCTGGTACACCACGCGGCCGGCGCCGAGGTTCATGTGGCCGACCTCGGAGTTGCCCATCTGTCCGTCCGGCAGGCCGACGTCCATGCCTGAGCCTGAGATCAGGCCGTGCGGCTGGGTGGCGCGCAGGTGGTCGTAGACCGGCGTGTCGGCGGCGAGGATGGCGTTGTACTCGGGGCTGTCGCTGTGGCCGAAGCCGTCGAGGATGATCAGGACCAAGGGTTTGGGCGTGACGCTCATAAAGCTGGCTCGCTCTGCGTGGGGCAAAAAGGTCGGGTATTTTACGGCCTGATGGTGGGGGCGTCACCGCCGGGCGGGGTGTGGCCGACCTGTGGGGCTGTGTATACTGGCCGACATTTTACCGTCCCGGAACCGCGCAATGCTTGCCAACCTGATTGAATTTGCCACTACCCACTATGTGCTGAGCGGATCGTTCGTCGTCCTCCTGGCGCTGCTGATCGCCTCCGAGCTGCGCAAGGGCGGGCAGAGCCTGTCCAGCCGCGAGCTGACCGCGCTGATCAACAGCGAGCAAGGCGTGGTGCTGGATGTGCGTGGACAGAAGGACTTCTCCGCCGGGCATATCGCCGGTGCCCTGCATATCCCCTATGAGAAGCTGGCCAGCCGGATGGCCGAGCTGGAAAAGCACAAGAGCAAGACCCTGGTGGTGGTCGACGCCATGGGCCAGCATGCCGGCACCGTCAGCCGCGAGCTGAAGAAGGCCGGCTACCACGCGGCCAAGCTGTCCGGCGGGATTGCCAGCTGGCGCGGCGACAACCTGCCGGTCGTGAAGTGACATGCCGGCAGTCGTCATCTATTCCAGCGATTGGTGCCCCTACTGCATCCGCGCCAAGCAACTGCTGGGCAGGAAAGGGGTGGCCTATGAGGAAATCAAGGTCGACGGCAAGCCGGAGGTGCGCGCCGAGATGACCCGCAAGGCGCGGCGCACCTCGGTGCCGCAAATCTGGATCGGCAGCACCCATGTCGGTGGCTGCGACGATCTGTATGCCCTGGAGCGCGCCGGCAAGCTCGATGCGCTGCTCGAGGCTTAATCCCCATTCTTAGTACCTACGACAAGAAGGCTTTGCCATGACTGAACAAGCTAGCAACGGCGCCGCCCAGGGCGAACAGAACCCGCAGTTTTCCCTGCAGCGCATCTACGTGCGCGACCTGTCTTTCGAGGCGCCGAAGAGCCCGGAAATCTTCCGCCAGGAATGGACCCCGAGCGTCGCCCTGGACCTGAACACCCGGCAGAAGCCGCTGGACGGCGACTTCCATGAAGTGGTGCTGACCCTCTCGGTGACCGTGAAGAACGGTGAAGAAACCGCGTTCATCGCCGAAGTGCAGCAGGCCGGGATCTTCCTGATCAAGGGCCTGGATGCCGCCTCCATGAGCCACACCCTCGGCGCGTTCTGCCCGAACATCCTCTTCCCCTATGCCCGCGAAACCCTCGACAGCCTGGTGGTGCGCGGCTCCTTCCCGGCGCTGATGCTGGCGCCGGTGAACTTCGACGCGCTCTATGCGCAAGAGATGCAGCGCATGCAGCAGGCCGCCCAGGCGGCGTCGGCGCACTGAGGCGTTAGCCTCGCTCGATAAAAAGCGCCTCTCGGGGCGCTTTTTTTGTGGGGGCGTGGAGGAGGTCGTTGCTTGCTGCCTGGGGCAAGCGTCCCCTCACCCGGCCTGCGGCCACCGTCGGCTTTGGCGTCCTGCGTCGCCCTACCTCCTGCATCCATGCAGTCGTCTCCCGAGGGGATAGGGAGATCAGATGCCATCGCTACGCGATGGGCTTTCTATTGGGCGAAGCCCTGCTGGCGCCAGGCCTCGTAGACCGCCACCGCTACCGTGTTGGACAGGTTCAGGCTGCGGCAGCCTTCGCGCATCGGCAGGCGCACGCGGCGCTCGGCGGGCAGGCTGTCGCGGATCTCCTGCGGCAGGCCGCGGCTTTCCGGGCCGAACAGGAAGGCATCGCCGGGCCGGTAGCGGACCTCGTGAAACGGTTGCGAACCCTTGGTGGTGAAGGCGAAGACGCGAGGCCGGCCGAGGCTGTCCAGGCAGCTCTGCAGGTCGGCATGGCGCTGGAGGGTGGCGTATTCGTGGTAGTCCAGCCCGGCGCGGCGCAGGCGCTTGTCGTCCAGTTCGAAACCCAGCGGCTCGATCAGGTGCAGGTGGCAGCCGCTGTTGGCGCAGAGCCTGATAATGTTGCCGGTATTCGGCGGAATTTCCGGTTGAAAAAGGATCACGTGAAACATGCGCGGCTCCGAGCCTGAAGACGAGCGACATTCTACTCCCGCGGAAGCCGGCCGGCCGCGTCCGTGGTTGCGGGTGATCGGCTCGCTGGCGCTGTTCGGCTTTCTGATCGGGCTGATGATCGGCCGCCTGCTGCAGCCGGCCGAGCTGCGCCTGGAGCGTGTGGAGGTGGTTGAACAGGGTTTGCAGCTGTGGTTCAACGTCGAGCCACGCGTGCGCGCCGGACACTTCGAGGGGGCATTCATCCTGCGGGTGGAAAGTCTTGGGCGCGAGCAGCAAGGCCAGCTGCCGCTGCAGGGCAAGGTGGTGAAGTGGCGATTGCGGCGCGAGGGGCGGGAGCTGCTGCTGCGGGTCCTGGCGACCCGTCCGCTGCGCGGCGAATGGCGCGCTGAAGAGCTGGACGGGCGTTGGCGGCTGACGGTCAGCCTGGACTACGAATAAAAGAGGGGAATCCCCGGCCTGCCTGTACCAAGGTCCCCGAAACTGGGATTGCTTAAGTCTATGCAGGGGTTGTGCCAGTTTTATTACGATGGCGCCAGGCCGCGTAAATCAAGGGCTTGGGCAGTGCGGGGGAGAGTTTCGGCGACGGCCAAGTGCGCGAAATGTGCCGCATGAGTGCAGTGCACCCTGTTCGAGCGCCGGGAGTGAGCATCTCCACCGGCAAGAAAAAAGGTCCGTCGCATTTCTGCGGGGAGGATGCGGTTGACACCGGACTGGCAAGTTTGTGTGCGGTGCGACAAATGGCTTGGTCTGGCCGATTATCGCGTGTGCTGAACGTTTGGGTTGCGCCCCTCACGGGCGCCACACCTTGATTCGCTGCGCTCACCCTTCGGGCCAGCCTTCGGCTGTTACTCCGCTACGCTCCGTTTCTCTGCTTGCCCAAGAAAGGTGTGCCAAAGAAGGGCACCCGACATCCGGGTTTCGCTTCGCTCAACTTCCCTCGCTCCGGTGCTGCTCCGGGGGGCGGCTTACAAGGGCCATCCCTGGCCCATTAAGCGGGGCCGCCGTCGGTATCTCGCCGCTTCCATGCGGCTCGTCCCCCTACGCAACACCTACGCTCGGCCTTCTGACGGGATCGGGGCGCGAGCCTGCAAGATTTCCACAGGATCGAACTCGGCGGCGGCTGTTTTTGCTTTTGCTCTTGAAACGCGGTCGCACAGACGACACCAAAATCCCCTTCAGGAGGCCGAGTGGAATCGCCGCGTAAGGGGTTGAGCGACATGGATGTCGCGAGAGCCACGATGGGCCATGGATGGCCCTTCGTGGCGTGCCCCTGGAGCAGTGATGGACGGAGGGAAACGTAGCGAAGCGAAGTAACAGCCGCAGGCTGGCCCGCAGGGTAAGTGCAGCGAATCAAGTGACTCGCCTGTAAGGGGCGAAACCCATCAGGCCAGACGGCACGCTAATGGATAGTGCCAAGTCATCGGCAGCAAACACTTATTTGCCAGCCCGGTGTCAACCGGCACTTTCCCCAAACTACGCGAAGAAGCAGAAAAAAGCGGGCCGAGGCCCGCTTTCTGTTAGGCGTGGAGGCGTTCAGGCGTCGTCGCCCTCGTCATCGTCGGCGCCATCGACCTTCATGCCCAGTTCCTTGATCTTGCGGGTCAGGGTATTGCGGCCCCAGCCCAGCAGCAGGGCGGCATCGCGGCGGCGCCCGGCGGTGTGCTTGAGCGCGGTCTCGATCATGATCCGCTCGAAGGCCGGTACCGCGCTGTCGAGCAGGCCCGACTGGCCGCGCGCCAGGGCCTGGTCGGCCCACTGGCGCAGGGCCTGTTCCCAGTTGCTCACCGGCGCGCTGTCCTGCGGCTGGTTGAGCAGCTCCGGCGGCAGGTCGTCGATATGCACTTCGCGACCGGAGGCCATCACGGTGATCCAGCGACAGGTGTTCTCCAGCTGGCGCACGTTGCCCGGCCAGGGCAGGTTGCGCAGGTAGTCCTCGGTCTCGTTTTTCAACAGCTTGGGTTCGACGGCCAGTTCCAGCGCGGCGCGGGCGAGGAAGTGGCGGGCCAGGGTCGGGATGTCTTCGCGCCGGTCGGACAGGCGCGGGATGTGGATGCGGATCACATTGAGGCGGTGGAACAGATCCTCGCGGAACTTGCCGTCGTGCACCAGGGTTTCCAGGTTCTGGTGGGTGGCGGCGATGATCCGTACATCCACCTTGACCGGGGTGTGGCCGCCGACCCGGTAGAACTCGCCATCGGCCAGCACACGCAGCAGGCGGGTCTGGGTGTCGGCCGGCATGTCGCCGATTTCGTCGAGGAACAGGGTACCGCCGTCGGCCTGTTCGAAGCGGCCGCGGCGCTGGTTGGCGGCGCCGGTGAAGGCGCCTTTCTCGTGGCCGAACAGCTCGGACTCCATCAGGTCTTTCGGAATCGCCGCCATGTTCAGCGCGATGAACGGCGCCGCCGCCCGCGGGCTGTGGCGGTGCAGGGCGTGGGCGACGAGTTCCTTGCCGGTGCCGGACTCGCCGTTGATCAGCACGGTGATGTTCGAGTGCGAGAGGCGGCCGATGGCGCGGAACACCTCCTGCATGGCCGGCGCCTCGCCGATGATTTCCGGGGTGCGCGCCAGCGTGGTGGGGGCTTCCAGGCTCTGCTGCTCCTGGGCGTGCTGGTTGGCGCGCTTGACCAGGGAAACCGCTTCGTCGACATCGAAGGGCTTGGGCAGGTACTCGAAGGCACCGCCCTGGTAGGAGGCCACCGCGCTGTCCAGGTCCGAGTGGGCAGTCATGATGATCACCGGCAGGCGCGGGTGCAGCTCGCGGATCCGCGCCAGCAGCTCCAGGCCGCTGGCGCCCGGCATGCGGATGTCGGAGATGATCACGTCCGGCTGCTGGCGGCTGAGGTGGCTGAGTACGCCGTCGGCGCTGTCGAAGCTTTGGGTGGTCATGCCCTCCTGTTGCAGGGCTTTTTCCAGTACCCAGCGGATGGAACGGTCGTCGTCGACGATCCATACGGTTTCACTGCGACTCATGGCGGAGTTACTCCTTGTTCCAGCGGCAGGAAGATCGAAAACACGGTGTGGCCGGGATGGCTCTCGCACTCGATCAGGCCTTGATGCTGACTAATGATGTTCTGGGTGATGGCCAGGCCCAGACCGGTGCCGTCGGCACGTCCGCTGACCATGGGGTAGAAGATGGTTTCCTGCAGTTCCGCCGGGATGCCCGGGCCGTTGTCGATAATTTCCACGCGGGTCACCAGGCGATGGCGGGTATGGCCGATGGTGAACTGGCGCAAGGTGCGGGTGCGCAGGGTGATGCGGCCCAGGCGCAATTCGTTCTGCCCGGCGATCGCCTGCATGGCGTTGCGCACGATATTGAGCACGGCCTGGATCATCTGCTCGCGGTCGATCAGCACATCGGGGATGCTCGGGTCGTAGTCGCGCACCAAAGTGATGCTGCCCTGGCTTTCCGCTTCCACCAGGCTGCCGACCCGTTCCAGGACCTCGTGCACGTTGGTCAGCGCCAGCGACGGCAGCTTGTTCGAGCCAAGCATCCGGTCCACTAGATTTCTTAACCGGTCGGCCTCTTCGATGATGACGTTGGTGTAGTCCTTGAGGCTTTCCTCCGGCAGTTCACGCGCCAGCAGCTGGGCGGCGCCGCGGATGCCGCCGAGCGGGTTCTTGATTTCGTGGGCCAGGCCGCGCACCAGCAGCTTGGTGGTTTCCTGCTTGGACAGCTGCGCCTCTTCCTTGGTGATGCGCAGCAGGCGGTCGCGGGGATGGACCTCCAGCAGCAGCAGGGTGGTGCCGCGGTTGAGGATCGGCGTCACCGCATAGTCGACGGTCAGGGTCTGGCCGGTGAGGGCGGTCAGCACCGCCTCGCGCTTGTTGAACGGATGGGCCTGTTCTACGGCTTGGCGCAGCGCGTTCAGGGCTTCCGCCGATTCGGTGAACAGCTCGCTGATGAATTGCCCGTGGCTGCGCTGGCCGCTGACGGCCAGGAGCATTTCCGCCGCCGGGTTCATGTACTCAAGGCGCAGTTCGGCGTTGAGCAGCAGGGTGGCGGTGGTCAGGTTGTCGAGCAGCAGGCGGTGCAGTGCGTCGTTGATGGTCATAGGCTACGGCTTTCCGGCAATGAGTGGGAAAATGCAAGAAGCAAACCAAGGCCCCGAAAAGACGCGCAGAACATGCGGGATAGGCCGCTTGAGCGGCATTTTGGCTCAGCCGTAGGGCACGCGGGCGAACCAAAATGGGGAAAGTATAGCGAGCGGTGGCGGCGATGCGCACCAAGGTGGTGCGTGCGCCGGTTTTCAGAGAAAGGGGACGAGCGGAATGTCGCTCTTTTCCTCTGGCTTGTCCTTCAGTGGGCATTCGGGCCGCACGCCGTAATCGTCTTTCTTGCAGGGCTTGACCAGGCGTTTCTGCGCCAGGGAAATGCGCAGCATGTGCAGTGGCTGGCTCGGCGTGCGCTCGACGATGCGGCCCTGGGCGTCGACGATTTCCACCGCCAGTTGGTGGGTGCCGCGGTCGACATTCTCCAGGGCGAATACCGGGCTGCGGCCGGCCGCGCCGACGACCTGGCCGTCGAGCAGCAGGCGATAAGCGTGGCCAGGGTGCAGCACCGGTTCGCTGGTGGCGGTGACGATCAGGTTGCCGGCGCTGTCGCGGATGGTCGCATCGGGCTGCGGCAGCAGGATGCGCAGCATCTGGTAGGCGAGTGCCGGTGCATCCGCCGGCGCGGGCGCCACGGCAGGCGCGGGCGGTGGGACGGCGGACATGCCGTTGCTCGGCGTGATCGTCACGCGCTGGGCGTTGCCGGCCTTGGGCTTGTCGGTGAAAACGCGGTTACCCTCGGCATCTATATAGGTGTAGACCTCGGCCGTCAGCGGTTGGCCGAACAGCAGCAGGCAGAGCAACAGGTAGCGCATGGTCAGGGCGTCGGTTTCGGTTTCGGGGCTGGCGGGCGTAGCGCCGGGCTACTGGTGTTGACCCGCTGCACGGTGAAGGTGACGGTTTCGCTCTGCTGGATCGACTTGCCGCCGCTCAGCACTTCGACCGCCAGGCTGTGTTCGCCGCGGTCGATGTTGCTCAGCTGCAGCCGTGGCGTGCTGCTTGGTGCGCCATAGGGCTGGCCATCCAGTAGCAGGCGCAGGCGGTGGGCGGGCGCCAGCTGCGGCTCCAGGAGGACGCCGACGCTGAAGCTGCCGGCGTTCGCGCGCATGGCTTCGTCATCGGGCAAGCCGGTCAGCTGCAGAACTCGATAGGGCGCACTCTGCTCCAGGTCGGCGCTGACGGCGGGCATGGGGACGTTCGGGGCCTGCATTTCCACGGTGTTGGTGGGCGCCAGCTCGACGCTTTCGGCGGCGACGCCCTCCGGCGGCTGGTTGGTGAAGACCGTGTTGCCGTTGGCGTCGATGTATTTGTAGATCTGCGCGCCGGCCGGCAGGGCCAGGGTCAACAGCAGGCAGGCGAGTATCCGGCGCATGGCCAATCTCCCGAGTATCGTGCTGCTAAGACTTGCATTGGCAGGCTGCGCTGGCAAGTTCGCTGCAATCGAGCTGTGACTGTCGCCCACAAAAAAGGCCTCCCCGGGAATGCCGGGGAGGCCTTTCGGTTCACGCCGTCAGGCGGCGTGCGACTGGCTTAGACGCTGTAGTACAGGTCGTATTCCAGCGGGTGTACGAAGGTGCGCACCTTGATCTCTTCTTCGCTCTTCAGCTCGAGGTAGGCATCGATGAAGTCGTCGGAGAAGACGCCGCCCTTGGTCAGGAACGCGCGGCCCTTGTCCAGCTCTTCCAGGGCTTCTTTCAGGCTGCCGCAGACCTGCGGGATCAGCTTGCCTTCTTCCGGCGGCAGGTCGTACAGGTTCTTGTCCGCGGCGTCGCCAGGGTGGATCTTGTTCTGGATGCCGTCGATACCGGCCATCAGCAGGGCGGCGAAAGCCAGGTAGGGGTTGGCGGCCGGGTCCGGGAAGCGTGCTTCGATGCGGCGAGCCTTCGGGCTGGAAACGTACGGGATACGGATCGAGGCCGAACGGTTGCGCGCCGAGTAAGCCAGCATCACCGGAGCTTCGAAGCCCGGGACCAGACGCTTGTAGGAGTTGGTCGACGGGTTGGTGAAGCCGTTCAGCGCCTTGCCGTGCTTGATGATGCCGCCGATGAAGTACAGGGCGGTCTCGGACAGGCCGGCATAGCCTTCGCCGGCGAAGGTGTTCTTGCCGTCTTTGGCGATCGACAGGTGCACGTGCATGCCCGAGCCGTTGTCGCCGTACAGCGGCTTCGGCATGAAGGTCGCGGTCTTGCCGTAGGCATCGGCGACGTTATGCACGCAGTACTTGAGGGTCTGGACTTCGTCGGCCTTGTTGACCAGGGTGTTGAACTTCACGCCGATTTCGTTCTGCCCGGCAGTCGCCACTTCGTGGTGGTGGACTTCGATGACCAGGCCCATTTCCTCCATGGCGTTGCACATGGCGGTGCGGATTTCGTGGTCGTGGTCGCACGGCGGAACCGGGAAGTAACCACCCTTGACGGCCGGACGGTGGCCCTTGTTGCCGCCTTCGACGTCGGCGTCGGTGTTCCAGGAACCCTGCTCGGAGAAGATCTTGAACATGGAGCCGGAGATGTCGGATTTGAACTTCACTTCGTCGAAGATGAAGAATTCCGGCTCCGGGCCGACGAATACGGTGTCACCGATGCCGGTGCTTTTCAGGAACTCTTCGGCGCGCTTGGCGATCGAGCGCGGGTCGCGGTCGTAGCCCTGCATGGTGCTTGGCTCGACGATGTCGCAGACCAGGATCAGGGTCGGCTCTTCGGTGAACGGATCGAGGACCGCGGTTTCGTCGACCGGCATCAGGATCATGTCGGAGGCTTCGATGCCTTTCCAGCCATGGATGGAGGAACCGTCGAACATCTTGCCGTGTTCGAAGAAGTCTTCGTCCAGGGCGTCGCGGGCCGGCATGGTCACGTGGTGCTGCTTGCCCTTGGTGTCAGTGAAGCGCAGGTCTACCCACTTCACGTCGTGTTCTTTAATCAGTTGAATCGACTTCGACATGCTGTCCTCCAGGTGGATAAGGCTCGGAATGGTGAGCCCTCAAATAGTACGGTGAAGCCCGGCGGCATAGTCCGCCATGACAACCTGCCTCACAAGGGAGCAAAATGCATGCCAGTGCCCTGGAATGGGTTGAGTGGCTGAAACTCAGCGGTGGCGGGGGCTGCGAGTGGTTGTGCGCCAGATATATGCACCAATATGGGTCGATATAAAACCATGCGGCACCGATATGGTGCGCCATGACGTCGAGGTGGGATTTTTGATCAAAGCTTGAACAATTTCCGCTATAATCCGCGCCCCTGTTTTTGAGCCCCCTCGGCACGCGCTGTTTTCATGAAACTGATCGTTAAAGTCTTCCCGGAAATCACCATCAAGAGCCGGCCGGTGCGTAAGCACTTCATCCGGCAATTGGCGAAGAACATCCGCTCGGTGCTGCGCGACCTCGACCCGCGGCTGCTGGTCAGTGGCGTGTGGGACAACCTGGAGGTGGAGACCGCGGTCGATGAGCCGAAAGTGCTGCAGGAGATGATCGAGCGACTGCGCTGCACGCCCGGGCTGATCCATTTTCTCGAAGTGCACGAGTACCCGCTGGGCGACTTCGACGACGTGCTGGAGAAATGCAAACTGCACTTCGCCGAGCAGTTGCCGGGCAAGATCTTCGCCGTGCGTTGCAAGCGCGGCGGCCAGCACAGCTTCAGCTCGATGGACGTCGAGCGCTATGTCGGCAGCCAGTTGCGTCAGCAATGCGGTGCGGCGGGCATCGACCTGAAGCACCCGCAGGTCGAGGTGCGCATGGAGATTCGCGACCAGCGCCTGTTCATCGTCCACCGCCAGCACAACGGCATCGGCGGCTACCCGCTGGGTTCGCTGGAGCAGACCCTGGTGCTGATGTCCGGCGGCTTCGATTCCACGGTGGCCGCCTACCAGATGATGCGTCGCGGCCTGATCAGCCATTTCTGTTTCTTTAATCTCGGCGGCCGCGCCCACGAGCTGGGGGTGATGGAAGTCGCCCACTACCTGTGGCAGAAGTTCGGCCGTTCGCAGCGCGTGCTGTTCATCAGCGTGCCGTTCGAGGAAGTACTCGGCGAGATTCTCGGCAAGGTCGACAACAGCCAGATGGGCGTGGTGCTCAAGCGCATGATGCTGCGTGCCGCCACGCGCATGGCCGCGCGCCTGGAGATCGATGCCCTGGTCACCGGCGAGGCGATCTCCCAGGTCTCCAGCCAGACCCTGCCGAACCTCGCGGTGATCGATTCGGCCACCGACATGCTGGTGCTGCGTCCGCTGATCGCCAGCCACAAGCAGGACATCATCGACACCGCCTACCAGATCGGCACCGCCGAGTTCGCCAAGCACATGCCGGAATACTGCGGGGTGATCTCGGTGAACCCGACCACCAAGGCCAAGCCCGAACGCATCGCCTATGAAGAGGCGCAGTTCGACCTGGCGATTCTCGAGCGTGCCCTGGAGCGCGCCACCCTGCTGCCGATCGACAAGGTGATCGACGAGCTGGGCAAGGACCTGCAGGTCGAGGAAGTCGGCGAAGCGTTGGCCGGCCAGGTGGTCATCGACATCCGTCACCCCGATAGCGCCGAAGAGCAGCCCTTGCAGCTGCCCGGCATCGAGGTGCAGACGTTGCCGTTCTATGCCTTGAACAGCAAGTTCAAGGAGCTGGATGCCAACCGCCAGTACCTGTTGTATTGCGACAAGGGCGTGATGAGTCGCCTGCATGCCCATCACCTGCTCAGCGAGGGGCATGCCAATGTGCGCGTTTATCGTCCGACATAAGACGCCCGGGCTGAATGGCGGCAGTATCCGCCATCGCCCCCCCGACCGACGGACCAGCTAGAAGCACCGTTCATTCACACTCGCCGCCTAGACTTGGTGGCAACCCGAATCCTCTGATCGAGATACACAAGTGATCGAAAATCTACGCAACATCGCCATCATCGCCCACGTCGACCACGGCAAGACCACCCTGGTGGACAAGCTCCTGCGCCAGTCCGGCACCCTCGAGCGCAACGAGCTCAACGACGAGCGCGTGATGGACTCCAACGACCAGGAGAAAGAGCGCGGCATCACCATTCTGGCGAAGAACACCGCGATCAACTGGAACGGCCACCACATCAACATCGTCGACACCCCCGGCCACGCCGACTTCGGCGGTGAAGTTGAGCGCGTGATGTCGATGGTCGACTCGGTGCTGCTGCTGGTCGACGCCGTCGACGGGCCGATGCCGCAAACCCGCTTCGTGACCCAGAAGGCCTTCCAGGCCGGCCTGCGCCCGATCGTGGTGGTGAACAAGGTCGACCGTCCGGGCGCGCGTCCGGATTGGGTGGTCGACCAGATGTTCGACCTGTTCGACAACCTCGGCGCCACCGAAGAGCAGCTGGACTTCCCGATCGTGTTCGCCTCGGCGATCAACGGCCTGGCCGGCCTGGACGCCAACAACCTGGCAGAAGACCTGACCCCGCTGTTCCAGGCCATCGTCGACAACGTCCCGGCACCGAAGGTCGACCGTGACGGCCCGTTCCAGATGCAGATCTCCGCACTGGACTACAACAGCTTCCTCGGCGTTATCGGGGTCGGCCGCATCGCCCGCGGTCGCATCAAGCCGAATACCCCGGTGGTGGCCATCGACACCGAAGGCAAGCGCCGCAACGGTCGGATCCTCAAGCTGATGGGCCACCATGGCCTGCACCGCGTCGACGTGGAAGAAGCCGCCGCCGGCGACATCGTCTGCATCAGCGGTTTCGATGAGCTGTTCATCTCCGACACCCTGTGCGACCCGCAGAACGTCGAAGCCATGACCCCGCTGACCGTCGACGAGCCGACCGTGAGCATGACCTTCCAGGTCAACGACTCGCCGTTCTGCGGCAAGGAAGGCAAGTACGTCACCAGCCGCAACATCAAGGAGCGCCTGGACAAGGAGCTGCTGTACAACGTGGCCCTGCGCGTCGAAGACGGCGACAGTGCCGACAAGTTCAAGGTCTCCGGGCGTGGCGAACTGCACCTCTCGGTGCTGATCGAAACCATGCGTCGCGAAGGCTTCGAGATGGCCGTGGGTCGCCCGGAAGTGATCATCAAGACCATCGATGGCGTCAAGCACGAGCCGTTCGAAAGCGTCACCATCGACGTGGAAGAGCAGCACCAGGGCGCGCTGATGGAGCAGATGGGCAACCGCAAGGGCGACCTGACCAACATGGTTCCGGATGGCAAGGGCCGCGTGCGCCTCGAGTACACCATTCCGGCCCGTGGCCTGATCGGTTTCCGTAACCAGTTCCTGACCATGACCTCCGGTTCCGGCATCCTCACCAGCATCTTCAGCCACTACGGCCCGATGAAGTCCGGCGACATGTCCAGCCGCCAGAATGGCGTGCTGGTTTCGGTCGCCACCGGCAAGGCGCTGACCTACTCGCTGGAAACCCTGCAAAGCCGTGGCAAGCTGTTCCTCGGCCATGGTGACGAGGTGTACGAAGGCATGCTGGTCGGCATCAACAGCCGCGATAACGACCTCGGCGTCAACCCGACCAAGGGCAAGAAGCTCGACAACATGCGTGCTTCCGGCAAGGACGAAACCATCGCCCTGGTTCCGCCGATCCGCTACACCCTGGAGCAGGCGCTGGAGTTCATCGAGGAAGACGAGCTGGCCGAGATCACGCCCAAGTCGATCCGTCTGCGCAAGAAGTTCCTCAGCGAGAACGACCGCAAGCGCGCCAGCAAAGGCTAAGCTTCGGCTGTACTGAAAAGCCCCCGTCAGCGCGAGCTGGCGGGGGCTTTTTTATGCGTGCGTGCGGACCGTCGCCGCGCACCGGCGGCCTGGGGTCAGCGCAGCGCTTTCGGCTTGTAGGCGCAGTAGCCCGGGCGCGGGCCGACTTTCGGGTGGTTGCGGCAGGTGTCCGGACGCTTGTCGTAGATGGTGCACAGGCGCGTCTGGCGATCCAGGTACAGGCAGTCGTTATTGCTCATGCGGACCAGGGTGAAGATCCCCGATTTCTGGTTGAAGCGTTCGACTATGCCGTCCTTCTGCAAGCGCTTGGCGATGTTCTTCGCCGGCTCGCCGCGCTCGAACTCGTCGACCACGCCGATGCGGATCAGGTCGCCCAGGCGCACTTCCACCGGCAGCGTGCAGCAGCTGGAGATGCAGCCGTGGCACATGTCGCTGGTGTATTTGGCCCAGGTGTCCAGGCGGTCGAGTTCGGCGGCGGCGATCAGGTTGTTTTTCATCGGGCTATCGGGCAGGTATCGGCTGTGCGGCGGGCGATGATAGCGGTGCTGGCGGATTTGTGAACCAACATCTGCCGGCTGGTCGGCTTTTCGGCCCGGCGGAAAGTTTCTGTGCCTGTGATGCGGCCGGCATACGTCTCCCTGGGTGAGGCGGGCTCTGGCTCCTATACTGGCCTATCGCCTGGCGAGCAGGGAGGCGGGTGAGGATCTCTAGTCGGGAAGGAAAACACTGCATGCAATGGATGTTCATGCTGGTCGGGTTGGTCCTGGGGACGCTGGTCGGCGAGTCGCCGAGTGCCGCGCTGCTGGGCGGCCTGCTGGGCCTGGGCCTGGGCCAGGCCGTCAAACTGCGCAGCCTGGAACGGGCGAATGCGGCGCTGGATGCGGAGCTGAAGAGCTTCGCCGAGCGTTTCGAGCGGGGCACCACGGCGATCCATGAGCGCCTGCTCAAGGTCGAGCGGGGCCCGGTTGATGGTGCTGAAGTGCCGGCTCCTGAACCGGCTGCCGACGTCGAAGCGCAGACGGCTACCACGCCGCAGGCCGCGGAGGCGGCTGCGCGGGCCGAGTTGGAATGGACGCTGGAGTTGGAGCCGGCAGCCGCCGACGCCGGCCTGGAGCAGGGCGCCGAGCCTCAGCCAGGCGCAGTCGGCGTCCCGCCAAGTCCTGCCGTCCTCTGGCGCGGGTCGGCGCCGCGCATGCCGTCCCTGCTCGAGCGCGCCCTGGCCACGGCCAGGGCCTGGCTGCTGGGCGGCAACACGCTGCTGCGGGTCGGCGTGCTGCTGTTGTTCCTCGGTCTGGCGTTCCTCCTGCGCTACGCCACCGAAGGCCTGGTGCTGCCGGTGGAGCTGCGCTATGCCGGGGTCGCCTCCAGTGCCATCGCGCTGCTTGGCCTGGGCTGGTGGCTGCGCCGGCGCAATCCTGCCTACGCCCTGGTGCTCCAGGGGGCCGGGATCGCCGTGCTCTACCTCACGGTGTTCGCGGCGATGCGCCTGCATCCGCTGCTGTCCGCCGGCATGGCGCTGGCGCTGCTGGTGGTGGTGACCTGCAGTTCGGCGATCCTCGCGGTGGCGCAGGACGCCCTGGGCCTGGCGGCGGCCGCGGCGCTCGGC
The DNA here is from genome assembly GCF_900100495.1 of Pseudomonas benzenivorans. Lineage (GTDB taxonomy): Bacteria > Pseudomonadota > Gammaproteobacteria > Pseudomonadales > Pseudomonadaceae > Aquipseudomonas > Aquipseudomonas benzenivorans. The sequence continues at coordinate 551,704 of NZ_FNCT01000002.1, read as the reverse complement.
GGCTTCGCCGCACCGATCCTGACCTCGACCGGCAGCGGCGACCATGTCGCGCTGTTCAGCTATTTCGCCCTGCTCAACGGCGGGATCTTCGCCATCGCCTGGTTCAAGGCCTGGCGCCTGCTCAACCTGATCGGCTTCGTCGGCACCTTCGCCATCGGCTTCGCCTGGGGCCTGCGCTCCTACACGCCCGAGCTGCTGTGGAGCACCGAGCCGTTCCTGCTGCTGTTCTTCCTGATGTACCTGGCCATCGGCCTGCTGTTCGCCCGGCGCAAGCTGCGGGATGCGGAGGAGGCGCCGGCTGAGCGCGGCGAACTGCTGCGCTGGGCGGCGCGCCAGGGCGACTATATCGACGCCAGCGTGCTGTTCGGCCCGCCGCTGGTGGGCTTCGGCCTGCAGTTCGCGCTGGTGCGGCATATCGAGTTGGCCGCGGCCTTCAGCGCCGTGGCCCTGGGTCTGCTGTACCTGGGGCTGGCACGGCTGCTGGCCGGGCGCAGCGGCGACCGCGCCCTGCTGCTGGTGGAGACCTGCCTGGCCCTGGGTGTGGTGTTCGCCAGCCTGGCGATTCCCCTGGGCCTGGACGCGCGCTGGACCTCGGCGGCCTGGGCGGTGGAGGGCGCCGGCATCTACTGGCTCGGCCTGCGCCAGCAGCGCGGTCTGGCGCGGGCCTTCGCCCTGCTGCTGCAGTGCGGCGCGGCGCTGGCCTTCCTCGGCGGTCTGGAAGGCGCTCGCGAGACGCTGCTGGAGGGCGCGCCGCTGGGGGCGCTGATGCTCGGCGCGGCCTTGTCGTTCAGCTACTGGCAACTGCGCCAGGCGCCGCTCGCGGCCAGCAGCGCCTGGGAGCGGCGCGGCCTGCCGCTGCTGGCCTGCAGCGGCCTGGCCTTTCTCTACCTGATCGCGCCGCTGTGCTTCGCCGCCGCGGGCACGGCCAGCGCCTGGGCGGCGGCGGGACTGCTGACCCTGTGGCTGGGCCTGCGCCTGCAGGATCGTGCCCTGGTCTTCAGCGCCTTTTCCGTGCAGCTGCTCGGTGGGCTGCTGTTCCTGCTGCAGATGGCCGACGACGAGCTGCGCGGCGGCGGTGGTTTCGCCGATGGCTGGTTCGGCCTGCTGACGTCCTCGTGGATCGGCCTGGCCTTGATCGGCGGCATGCTGCTGGCCGCCCGTGACCCGCGCCTGAGCGGTAACCGGCGGATGCTGGCTGGGCTGGCGGCGGTGCTGTTGGTCGGCCTGCTGTTCCTCAACCTGGCGGTGCTGTTCGTCCTGCCCTGGGCCAGCGCCAGTGCGGTCTGGGGTGGCAGCGGGCTGCTGATCGTCTGGCTCAGCCTGCACCTGCAGCAGCGTGCCGGCTTCGTCTTCGGCCTGTTGTTGCAGGGCGGGGCCGGGCTGGCCTTCCTGATTGCCAGCCCGCTGCTGCTCGGCCAGCCGGGTGGCGAGGGGCTGCGGCCGCTGGCGCATAGCGGTTTCTGGACCCCTGCGGTGCTGGCCGTGGCGGCGTTGATCGGTGCCTGGCGCTTGCAGCGGCTGGCGCGGGCCGAGGCCCCAGCGGCCTTGGCCGGCCCGCTGCTGTTGCGTCTGGCGCAGTTGCTGCTGGTCTGGGGCGCGGCCTGGTGGGGCCTGGCCCTGGCTGGCGAGGTGCTGCGCTTCGTCGCGAGCGAGCTGCAGGGCGCCGCCTTGCTGGTGCTGGCGGCCGCCAGCGTGGCGCTGGCCGCGTTCCTCGCACGGCGTATGCAATGGCCCGAGCTGGCGCTGCTCTGCTGCCTGCTGGTGCCGCTGGCGGCGGTGGTGCTGCTGCAGGCCTGGCACCCGGAGTACCAGCCGGCGGCGGATTTCGGCTGGCTGGCCTGGCCGCTGCTGTTCGCCGGGCATTTCTGGTCGCTGCGGCGCCTGGCGCCGCAGTTGCCAGCCGGCGCCCTGAGCGCCGCCCACGTGCTCGGTTGCTGGCTGCTGCTGGGCGCCCTCGCCCTGGAGCTGCGTTACCAGCTGCTGGCCTTGTCCGGGCAGTACAACGCCTGGCGCTGGCTCGGCTGGGCGCTGCTGCCGAGCGCCTACCTGTGGCTGATGGCGCTGCCGCGCCAGTGGCCGTGGCCGGTGCTCGGCTACCCGCGCGAGTACCGCGTGCTGGCGGCACTGCCGCTGGCGTTGCTGATGCTCGGCTGGTTCTGGCTGGCGAATGCCGCCAGCGCCGGCGCGGCCGAGCCGCTGGCCTATCTGCCGCTGCTCAATCCGCTGGAGCTGGGCCTGTTGTTGGCCCTCGCCGCGCTGTTCGCCTGGCTGCGCGTGGGCTTGCCGCAGCTGGGGGTGGCGGCCGAACGCGGCCGGTGGCTGGCGCAGCTGCTGGCCGGCATCTCGCTGTTCGCCCTGCTGACGGCGATGGTGATGCGCACGGCGCACCATTGGGGCGCGGTGCCCTACCGCCTGGATGCGCTGCTCGACTCGATGCTGGTGCAGGCCGGACTGTCCATCGTCTGGACCCTGATCGCCCTGCCGCTGATGGTCGTCGCTCATCGGCGCGGCCGGCGCCAGCTGTGGCTGGTCGGCGCGGCGCTGGTGGCGCTGGTGGTGGCCAAGCTGTTCTTCGTCGAGTTGGGCAATCGCGGCGGGCTGGAGCGCATCGTGTCGTTTATCGGAGTCGGCGTGCTGCTGTTGGTGGTCGGCTATTTCGCCCCGCTGCCGCCGCGCAAGCCGGAAAGTGAGGCGCAGATGGAGCAGGAGCGGGCATGAACATGGGGAAAAAACTCCGGCAGGCCTGGCTGCTGGCCAGCGGGCTGCTGCTCTGTTCCTGGGGCCAGGCCGCCGAGCGCCTGGATGACTATGCCGTGCAGCTACCGCTGACGCTGTCCGGGGAGGGACCCTGGTACCGCCTGGAGCTGCCGATGGCGCTGCATTTCGCCGCGCGCTTCGGCGATCTGCGCGATCTGCGGGTATTCAATGGTGCAGGCGAGGCGCTGGCCTATGCCCTGGTGCGCAGCGAGGCCGGGGAAAACCTGCAGGAGCAGGCGGTGAAGTGGTTTCCGCTGTACGCCGAGCGTGACGATGAGCTGGCCGCGCCGCGCCTGCGGGTGCAGCGCAGCAGCACTGGCACGCTGATCGAACTGGTCGAGCCGGGCGCCCTGGCGGACGCGCCGGCGGTGCTGCGCGGCTGGCTGCTTGACGCCAGCGCCATCGAAGCGCCGCTGGTGCGCCTGAGCCTCGACTGGACGGCCGGGCAGGAGGGCTTCCAGCGCTTCAGCATCGAGGCCAGCGACGACTTGCAGGGCTGGCAGCCCTGGGGCAGCGGCCAGCTCGCTCGCCTGGCGTTCGGCGGCGAGCGCATCGAACAGCGCCAGGTCGAGCTGCCCGGGCGCCCGGCGCGCTACCTGCGCCTGCTCTGGCAAAGCCCGCAGCAGGCGCCGCAGCTGAGCGCCGCGCAGCTGCTCGGCCGGCGCAGCGACAGTCTGCCGGCGCCGCTGGTGTGGTCCGAGCTCATGCCGGCGACGCGCAACCAAAGTGGCGAGTACCAGTGGCAGTTGCCGCTGGCGCTGCCCCTGGAGCGCCTGCACGTCGAGCTGGAACAGGCCAACAGCCTGGCGCCGGTACGGGTCAGTGGCCGGCACGACGGCGGCGGGCGCTGGCAGCCGCTGGCCAGTGGACTGCTCTATCGCCTGCCGGAGAATGGCGTGGAAATGCGTCAGGACCAGCTGCAACTGCCGGGGGTGGCGGTGCAGCAGCTGCGCCTGCAGGTCGACGAACGCGGCGGCGGCCTGGGCAGCGCGGCGCCGCGGCTGCGGGTCGGCGTACGGGCGACGCAACTGGTGTTCCTGCTGCGCGGCGGACCGCCCTATCGGCTGGCGCTGGGCAGGTCGGCGGCGCAGTCGGCGGCCCTGCCGCTGGGTACCCTGATCCCCGGGTTCCTGCCGGCGCGTCTGCAGCGCTTGGGGCGTGCCCGGGTCGAGCTGGAAACCGACCTGAACGCACTGGCGCAGCCGCCCGGCCACGTCACGCGCGACTGGAAGCGTTGGGGGCTGTGGGCCGTCCTGCTGCTGGGGGTGGGCGTGCTGGCATTGATGGCCGCAAGCTTGTTGCGGCGCTCGCCGGCGCAGGGCAGCGGTGCCGGCCGAGATGAATAAAACCCTTATGCCAATGGGGTTTTGCAGTATCTTAGGCAGCTTGTATCCATCGGCGTCTGAGGTCGGGAAGGCCTTTGCGTAACTTAACCTGCACCGCTGCGCTGCTAGCGCCTGAGACTGTCCTGCGCCGTGCAGGTATGGGTTTCCGGCGTTTCTCCGTCGATCGTGGCCAAAGGTGGTCTCGATGACTGCCTGCGCGACTTCGACGTGGGCCTTGAGCGCGCCGGTCGTGTTGACCCTCGCGGTCTGCGTCGGGGTGATCCTGCTCAAGCGCTGGGTCGCCCGGCAACGTTATTTCCCCGGCCGCGACAGCTTCCTCCTGATGCATGCCGCCAGCCTCTGGTGGATGCTCGCGGCGGGCCTGGAAATCTCTGCGCAGGCCCCCGCCTGCAAGGTCCTGTGGGCCACCATGGCCTGGCCGGGGATCGTCTCGGTACCGACCTTCTGGGCGATTTTCCTCTGGCAGTACGTCAACAGCGTGCGCCAGCCGCTGCCGCTGCGCAGCGTGCTGGGCCTGGCACTGGTGCCGCTGCTGATCTGGCTGATGGCGCTGAGCAATCCCTGGCACGGCTTGTTCTACCTGGCGGGCACTGCGCCGATCTCGGCCGAGCCCGGGGCGCCGATTCGCTATGAACACGGTCCGCTGTTCCATGCCGCGGCGGCGTATGTCTATCTGTTCATGGCGTTCTGCATGGGCGTGGTGATTCGCGCGGCGATGGTCAGTTATGGCGTGCACCGCCGGCATTACCTGGCCTTCGTGTTCGTCACCCTGGTGCCCTGGGTCGCCAATCTGAGCTATGTCGGCTTCGGCTGGATGCTGTTCGGCTTCGACCCGACGCCCTTCAGCTTTGCCTTCACCCTGCTGGCGTTTGCCTGGCTGATCGTCGGGGTGCGCTTGTTCGATCTGCTGCCGGTGGCGCGGCATCTGCTGCTGGATGCGTTGCTCGACCCGGTGCTGGTGGTCGACCCGCAGTCGCGGGTGATCGAGGCCAACCCCGAGGCACTCAAGCTGGCCGGCCTGCGGGGCGACTGGCAGGGGCGCAAGCTGGGCGATTGGCCGGTGTTCGGGGCCGACCTGCAAGCGCTGCTGGAGCGCCAGGCTGGCGTGGCGCCGGAGCAACTGCTGACCCTGACCAGTTCGGCCCGCTACTTCGAGCTGCGCATTCGGACAATCGAGCGCAAGACGCACAACGGCCCGCTGATCCTCGGGCAGATGCTCTACCTGCGTGACGTCACCCAGCGCCATCTCGACGAGCTGAAGCTGGCCGAGGCGCTGGCCATCAGCGAGGAGCGCCTGCGCACCATCTCCAGCCTGCACGAGCAACTGCGCGAGCAGGCGCTCTGCGACCCGCTGACCGGCTTGTACAACCGGCGCTACCTGGACGAGTTCTTCAACCGCGAGCGCGGCCGGGTGCAGCGCGAGCGGGCGCCGATGGCCGTGGCGCTGATCGACCTCGATCATTTCAAGCGGCTCAACGACGAGCATGGCCACCTGGTCGGCGACGACGTGCTCAGGGGCGTGGCGCAGCACCTGCTGGACAGCCTGCGCTGCTCGGATGCGGTGTTCCGCATCGGCGGCGAGGAGTTCTTGCTGATCCTCCCCGGCGCCGATGCCGAGGAGGCCCGCAAGCGCCTGGAGGCGATCTGCCTGCGGCTCGCCAGTACGCCGCTGCCCACCCGCAGTGGCGTGCGCCAGGTGACCTTGTCGGCCGGCCTGGCGATGTGGCCCGAACAGGGCCGCGCGCTGGATGAGCTGTTGCAGGCCGCCGATGCGGCGCTGTACGAGGCGAAACGCCGTGGCCGCAATCGGGTGTTCGCCTCGCTCGACAGCGAGTGAGCTCGCTTCACCCAAATGGGTGAGGCGGCGGCGCGGCTAGTGCATTCGGTCACAAAACTGACTAGATTCGGAACGTTGGTAAGCCCTATAAAAATAATACAAGGAGTACCCAGTGAAACGAATTCTGACGCCGTTAGCGGCGGCTTGCCTGCTGGCTTCATTGCCCTCTCTCGCTTCGGCTTCCCCGTACAGCGGCCTGGTGGTCTTCGGCGATAGCCTGAGCGATGCCGGGCAGTTTCCGGACGCTGGCGGCCCGCTAGGCTCGACCCTGCGCTTCACCAACCGCACGGGACCGACCTTCGGCTCCGGAGAGTTCTTCGCCCTGAACGCTACCCAGATCTTGAGCCTGCGGCTCGGCTTGGGCGAGCTGACCGGGTCGACCTCGCCGGTGAACGCCGCGCTGGGGCTGGCGGATGGCACCAACTATGCCGTGGGCGGCAATACGACGGCGCAGATCTTGGACTCCATCACCGGTACGGGGGAGGGGTCGGTCGTCGAGTTGACCGATGGCACCAACCTGCGTACCCGCCCGGGTTACCTGGTCGACCTGGCGGCCCGGGGCGAACGGATCGATCCCAACACGCTGTTCTACGTGAACGGCGGCGGCAACGACTTTCTCGACCTGATCATCAATCCTTTCGCCGCTCCCGAGGTGGCGACCCTGCAGGCACAGGGCTCGGCGACCCGCCTGGCGGACAGTGTCCGGGCACTGCAGGGCGCCGGTGCCCGCTACATCGTGGTGCCACTCCTGGGCGACGTGGGCAAGACCCCCAACGCGGCTGCCCTGGGCGTGATTTTTCCCGCGTTGCCCGAGACGGTTTCCGGTTTGGTGGCGGACTTCAATCAGGAGCTGGTCAGCCAACTGGCGGGTATCGATGCGGAAATCATTCCGCTGAACGTGCCGCTGCTGGTCGAGGAGGTCGTCGCCAGCCCGGCGCTCTTCGGCTTCGATCCGGACGCGGATTTGTTGGCTACCTGCTTCGATGATTGTGCCAACCAGAGTGCCAGCTATGGCATTGACAGCAGCACGCCCGATCCGAGCAAGCTGTTGTTCGACGACAGCGTGCACCCTACGAGCGCCGGCCAGCAGATCTTCGCCGACTATGCGTACTCGCTGCTGTCGGCGCCCTGGGAGCTGAGCCTGCTGCCGGAGATGGCGCACGGCACCTTGCGCGCCCATCAGGACCAACTGCGCAGCGAGTTGCTGGCGGATTGGGAGGCATGGCAGTCCATCGGTCAGTGGCGCGCCTTCGTCAATGCCGGCGGCCAGCGCCAGGACTTCGACGAGCAGGACGGCTCGGCCAGCGGCGATGGCAACGGCTACAGCCTGAACCTGGGCGGCAGCTACCGCCTGGACGAGGCCTGGCGGGTCGGCATGGCGCTCGGCCTCTATGAGCAGGAGCTGGAGGCGGGGCCGGCCGACTCCGACTACGACCTGCGCAGCTATCTGGCCACGGCTTTCGCGCAGTATCAGCACAACCGTTGGTGGGCGGATGTAGCGGCGAGTGCCGGGCACCTGGATTATCACGACTTGCAGCGCACCTTCAGCCTGGGCGTCGCCGCGCGCAGCGAGAAGGGTGACAGCGACGGCCAGCTCTGGGCATTGAGTGGCCGGGCGGGTTACGACATCGCCCAGCCGGGTGACAGCTGGCATCTGAGCCCCTTCGTCAGCGCCGATTACGCGCGGGTGGAGGTCGATGGCTATGCCGAGAAGGGCGCGAGTGCCACGGCGCTGCGTTTCGATGACCAGGAGCGCACCTCGAAACGGCTCGGCGTCGGCCTGCAGGGCCAATGGGCCGTCAGTCCAAGCACCCAGGTGTTCGCGGAAATCGCCCGTGAGCGGGAGTACGAGGACGACAGCAGCGAGGTGACTGTCGCGCTGAACAGCTTGCCGAGCCTCGACTTCACGCTGCAGGGCTACACGCCGGACGATCGCCTGGACCGCGCCAGCGTCGGCATCAGCCATCGACTGACCAATGACTTGGCACTGCGGGGCGCCTACAGCCTGCGCAAGGGCGAAGAGGACCAGCAGCAAGGCGTCAGCCTGTCGCTGGCCTGGGACTGGTAAATACCGGTGGGCGGCGGTGGGAGGCGCCGCTGCCCGTAAAGGGTTAAACTGCGGGCGATTTTTCTTCCTTCCCGGAGCTTCCCATGTCCCGCGTTACCCTGAGTCGCTATCTGATCGAGCAGACCCGCAGCCACAATACCCCAGCCGATCTGCGCTTCCTTATCGAGGTGGTGGCGCGGGCCTGCAAGGCCATCAGCCATGCGGTATCCAAGGGCGCGCTGGACGGCGTGCTCGGCAGCATGGAAACCGAGAACGTGCAGGGCGAGGTGCAGAAGAAGCTCGACGTGCTCTCCAATGAAATCCTCCTGGAGGCCAACGAGTGGGGCGGCCACCTGGCCGGCATGGCCTCCGAGGAAATGGACAACGCCTACCAGATTCCCGGCCAGTACCCGAAAGGCGCCTACCTGCTGGTGTTCGACCCGCTGGACGGCTCCTCCAACATCGACGTCAACGTCTCGGTCGGCACCATCTTTTCGGTGCTGCGCTGCCCGGATCGCAATGGCGAGAACGGCGATCTCGGCGAAGAGGCCTTCCTCCAGCCGGGCACCCAGCAGGTCGCCGCCGGCTACGCGATCTACGGCCCGCAGACCATGCTGCTGCTGACCCTCGGCAATGGCGTCAAGGGCTTCACCCTGGACCGCGAGCTGGGCAGCTTCGTGCTGACCCACGACAGCATCAAGGTGCCGGAAGCCACCCAGGAATTCGCCATCAACATGTCCAACCAGCGCCACTGGGAGGCCCCGGTGCAGCGCTATGTCGGCGAATTGCTGGCCGGCGAGACTGGGCCGCTGGAAAAGAACTACAACATGCGCTGGATCGCCTCGATGGTCGCCGACGTGCACCGCATCCTCACCCGCGGCGGCATCTTCATGTATCCGCGCGATGGCCGCGAGCCGGAGAAACCGGGCAAGTTGCGCCTGATGTACGAGGCCAACCCGATGTCCTTCATCATCGAGCAGGCCGGCGGCGCCGCGACCAACGGCGAGCAGCGCATCCTCGATATCCAGCCAACCTCCCTGCACCAGCGCGTGGCGGTGTTCCTCGGCTCCAAGCAGGAAGTCGAGCGCGTCACCGCCTACCACCAGGACTGAATCATGGGCGCGCCATGGCAGCCGTTGCTCGACTGGTGGTTCGGCCCGCAGGCGCCGGCCGCCGAAGTCGCGGCGGCGCGCTCCGGGCTGTGGTTCGGCAAGCATGACCGCCAGGACCTCGAGGCCCGCGAGCGCTTCGCTGCGCTGGTCGAGCAAGCGCTGGCCGGCGGCCTCGGCGACTGGGCGGAGCAGCCGCACGGCTGGCTGGCGCTGATCCTGCTGCTCGACCAGCTGCCGCGGATGATCCATCGCGGCAGCCCGCTGGCCTTCGCCGGTGACACGCGGGCCCGGCAGCTGGCGCTCGAGGGGCTGGACGGGGAGAGGGAAGCAGCGTTGGCGCCGATCCAGCGGGTGTTCGTCTACATGGTCCTGGAGCACGCCGAAGACCTTCTCCTGCAGGACGAGGCGGTGCGCCGCTTCACACGTCTGTTATCCGTCGCGCCGGCCGCCGAACAGCCATTGTTCGCCGACTATCTGGACTATGCCGAGCGTCACCAGCGGGTCATCGCCCGCTTCGCCCGCTTCCCTCATCGCAACGCGGTTCTCGGTCGAGCCTCGACCCAGGAGGAATTGCGCTTCCTCGAGGAACCCGGTTCGCGTTTCTGATCTCCAATCCGGCAAGCCATAGGGCCGTTGTGCCAAGCTTGCGACCATCGTTTAGTCAGGAGTCTGTGCCATGTCGTTGCGTTATCTTGCGCTGCTGTCGTGCTGCGTGTTGCTGGTTGCTTGCGGCAAGGTCAATCAAGCCAACTATTCCAAGCTCAAGGCAGGGATGACCAAGCCGGAGGTCGAGCAGTTGCTCGGCGCACCCAGCGAGTGCGCAGGCGCCCTGGGCGTCACCAGCTGCACCTGGGGCGACGAGCAGAGCATGATCAGCGTGCAGTTCGCCGGCGACAAGGTGCTGATGTTCTCCGGCAAGGGCCTGAAATAACCCCGGCCCGTTCTCGAAAATGTTCCCGACATTTTTCTACCTCCCCCATCCATGGGGTAGCCGGCGGGAGTCCCGCATTCGCCACATTCCTGTGGGTCAAGGTGGCGCGCAGCGCCGGATGAGGGCGGCGGGCATGCCCGTCAATCGAGCAATTCGCGCAGCACCTGGGCGAAGGCTCGGGCGGTTTGCGTTTCGCCGGCATGTCGGCCGTCGCGCACCACCCAGCGCCCGCCAACCATCACGTCGCGGACCTGCCGCTCGCCGCCGGCAAACAGCCAGCGGTTGAGGATGGCGTCGTCCTTGGCCGTGGCGACGTAGGGGTCGTCGCCGTCCAGCACCAGCCAGTCGGCGCGCTTGCCGACTTCCAGTGCGCCGACCGGCTGCCCCAGCGCCTGAGCTCCGCCGGCCAGGGCGGCATCGTACAGCGTGCGGCCGACCATCGGCTGGTCGCTCCGGTACAGGCGATTGCGTTTCTGGTCGCGCAGGCGCTGGCCGTACTCCAGCCAGCGCAGTTCCTCGGCCACGCTGACCGAGACGTGGCTGTCCGAGCCGATGCCCAGGCGCCCGCCCTGGGCCAGGTAGTCCACCGCCGGGAAGATACCGTCGCCGAGGTTGGCCTCGGTGGTCAGGCACAAGCCGGCCACCGCGCCGCTGCGCGCCATCAGGCTGACTTCGTCGGTCTGTGCATGGGTGGCGTGCACCAGGCACCAGCGCTGGTCCACCGGCGCGTGCTCGTACAGCCATTGCAGGGGGCGGCGGCCGCTCCAGGCCAGGCAGTCGTCGACCTCCTGCTGCTGTTCGGCGATATGGATATGGATCGGGCAATCGCCGGCATCCGCGCCTAGTACGGTCGCGATCTGCTCAGGGGTGACCGCGCGCAGCGAATGAAAACACAGGCCGAGGCGCTGCGTTGGATGCTGCTCGATCAGCGGCTGTAGGCGCTGCTGGAGGTTGAGGTAGCTGTCGCTGCTGTGGATAAAGCGCCGCTGGCCTGCATTCGGCGCTTGGCCGCCGAAGCCCGAGTGGCTGTAGAGCACCGGCAGCAGGCACAGGCCGATGCCGGCGTCGCTGGCCGCCTGGCTGATGCGCAGGGCCAGCTCGGCCGGATCGGCATAGGGGCGGCCGTCCGTGTCATGGTGCACGTAGTGGAATTCGGCGACGCTGGTGTAGCCGGCCTTGAGCATCTCGATATACAGCTGGCGGGCGATCACCTCGACCTGCTCCGGGCTGAGCCGGCCGACCAGGCGGTACATCAGCTCGCGCCAGGTCCAGAAGCTGTCGTTGGGGTTGCCGGCCACTTCCGCCAGGCCGGCCATGGCGCGTTGGAAGGCGTGCGAGTGCAGGTTGGGCATGCTCGGCAACAGCGGGCCGCGCAGGCGTTCGGCGCCCTCGGCGGAGCCGCCGACGCTGACCTCGACCAGGCTGCCGTGGGCGTCGACTTCCAGGCGGACGTTCTTCGCCCAGCCTCCGGGTAGTAGTGCGCAAGATGCATGGAATGCGGGCATAATGATCGACCTAGATACAGGTATTTATTTGTATATACATATACAGACATTGGCGGCTATCGTAAACTGCCAGCTGGCTGACAAGGAGAAATGCATGGCGAAACCACTCTCGAAGCCTTCTGCACTGGCTGGACAGCACAGTGACGTACCCGCGCCCCTGTATGCCCAAGTCAAGCAGATGATCATCCAGCAGATCCAGAGCGGCGCCTGGCCGGCGCACCATCGCGTGCCTTCGGAAAGCGAGCTGGTGGAGGAGTTGGGCTTCAGCCGCATGACCATCAACCGCGCCCTGCGTGAGTTGACCAGCGATGGCCTGCTGCTGCGCATGCAGGGAGTGGGCACCTTCGTCGCCGAACCCAAGGGGCGTTCGGCACTGTTCGCGGTGAACAACATCGCCGACGAGATCGCCGCCCGCGGCCATCGCCATCACAGCAAGCTGATTCGTCTGGGCGAGGAACTGGCCAGCCCGGAGCGCGCCCTGGCGCTGGATTTGCGCGAAGGCCAGCGGGTGTTCCACTCGCTGATCGTGCATTACGAGAATGACGTGCCGGTGCAGCTCGAGGACCGCTACGTGAATGCCGCGGTGGCGCCGGACTACCTCAAGCAGGACTTCACCCAGATCACCCCCTACGCCTACCTGTCGCGCGTCGCGCCGTTGACCGAGGGCGAGCACGTGGTCGAGGCGATTCTCGCCGATCCCGAGGAGTGCCGGCTGTTGCAGATCGAGCGCAGCGAACCCTGCCTGCTGATTCGCCGGCGCACCTGGTCCGGGCCGCAGGCGGTGACCTCGGCGCGCCTGCTGCACCCTGGCTCGCGCCATCGCCTGGAGGGGCGTTTCAGTTCATGACCTGGGTTCAGCTGCATCGGGCGGCGGACTATCCGCGCATGCCCTGGAAGAATGGTGCGGGCAGCACCCAGGAGATCGCCCGTGACCAGGGCGAAGGCCTGGACGGTTTCGGCTGGCGCCTGTCGATCGCCGATATCGGCGAGTCGGGCGGCTTCTCCGCGTTCAATGGCTACCAGCGCATCATCAGCGTGCTGGAGGGCGACGGCATGCAGCTGCGGGTCGACGACGCGCTGTCGCGGCCGCTGCTGGCGTTCGACCCCTTCGCCTTCGCCGGCGCCAGCCGGGTGGACTGCCGCCTGCTCGGCGGTCCGATTCGTGACTTCAACTTGATCTATGCCCCGCAGCGTTTCCGTGCCCGCCTGCAGTGGCTGCGGGTGAAAGGCGAGTTGCGCCTGTTCAGCAGCGCCAGCAGCCTGCTGCTGTTCGCCGCCGATGCCGGGCTGCGGGCGAGTTATGCCGGCACCACGGCAGTGGTGCTGGGGCGCCATGACTGCCTGCAGCTGGAAACCGCCGGCGAGCTGGCCGAGCTGCTGCTGCAGGCGCCGGCCGCCGTCTGTTGCCTGATCGAGCTGACGCCGCGGCGCGACTGATCCATCGCTGGTCGACTTTCACACTAAAGACGCGCTGCCGGGCGAAGGAGGGCTCCCACCCGGCGCGCGACTTCCCCATTCGGCAGCGGCCCGGTCGGGCGTCGGGCTGTTACTGCGCTACTCATTTGTATAGACATGTACTCACTTTTAGAGGTGATGAGGCGCTCCGGTAACAGTCGGTCGGCGAACTGGAGTCGCGGTTCAGCGCTGCCCGTGCCAGCGGGATAGTCGCTATTTCAAGGTCTGCGTCCTGGTCGAAGGGAAAACCGCCCGGATTGTCGATGGGCTGGCCTCTTGCTTGCATATGGTTGTATGTACAAGCATGTATGTGTAAGTATATGCTCCGCTTCCATCGAACTGCTGCCAAGGGTGAAAGGCCATGTCCGAACAGCTTTCTGCAACCGTTACCGTCAGCCAGGGGCACGCCCTGGCGCGGCTACTGGGCTATAGCCTGGTCGGCCTGCTGGTGTTTTTCCTGCCCTTCGAGCTGGGCGGGCGCTCGACCATTCTGCTGGACCATGCCGCCAGCGCCCTGCAGCTCCACGCCCGACCGCTGGTGATCGGTCTCGCCATGCTGTTCATGCTGTATGGCGCGATCCAGCCCTGGCTCAGCGGCAGTTGGCGCAGTAGCCTGACCCATGCGGTGTTCAGCGGGCTCAAGGTCGCCGGCCTGTTGATCGGCCTGGCCTACCTGGCCGGCGTCGGCCCGGCCGCGTTGTACCAGCCGGGCATGCTGCCCTTCCTGTTCGACAAGCTGGTGCTCAGCCTGGCGCTGATCGTGCCGCTGGGCGCGTTGGCGCTGGTGTTCCTGATCGGCTTCGGCCTGCTGGAGCTGATCGGCGTGCTGATGCAGCCGGTGATGCGGCCGATCTGGCGTACCCCGGGCAAGTCGGCGATCGACGCGGTGGCCTCCTTCGTCGGCAGCTACTCGGTCGGCCTGCTGATCACCGACCGCATGTACCGCCAGGGCCATTACAGCGTACGCGAGGCGGCGATCATCGCCACCGGCTTCTCCACCGTATCGGCGCCGTTCATGGTGATCATCGCCAAGACCCTCGGCCTGATGCAGGTCTGGAACCTATATTTCTGGGGCGCCATGCTGGTGACCTTCGCCGTCACCGCGGTCAGCGCGCGCCTCTATCCGCTGGCGCGCCTGCCCTCGGAGTCGATCCCCGAAGCGCAGTTGCAGGCCGGCGAGAGCCGCCTGCGCGCGGCCTGGAACGCCGGCCTGGCGCAGGCCGCCGCGGCGCCGTCGCTGGCGTCGGCGTTGCGCGAGACCTTCCTCGACGGCCTGCGCATGACCGCGGCGATCCTGCCGAGCATCCTCGCCGTTGGCCTGCTCGGACTCCTGGCGGCCAAGTACACCCCGCTGTTCGACGCCATCGGCGTGCTGCTCTACCCGCTGACCTGGCTGTTCGGCCTGAGCGAGCCGATGGAGGTGGCACGGGCCATTGCCGCCGGGCTGGCGGAGATGTTCCTGCCGGCCATGCTGCTCAAGGACGCCGAGCCGCTGGTCAAGTTCGTCACCGCCATCGTCTCGGTGAGCAGCGTGCTGTTCCTCTCCGCCTCGATTCCCTGCGTGCTGGCCACCCGGATTCCCCTGCGTCTGCGCGACCTGCTGCTGGTCTGGCTGCAACGCACCCTGCTCAGCCTGGTGTTCAGCATCCCGCTGGCCTACCTGGCGCAATACATGGGCTGGCTGTGAATGCCGCCCGTAGGAGCCTGGCGGACTTTCCCTCGCTACGGACGGTCGAGTCCGAAAGGCTCCTAGCTACTACCCTTAAATGAGGACCCTGCCATGACCAAGTTTCGCGATATCGAAATCCGCGCCCCGCGCGGCACCCAGTTGAATGCCAAGAGCTGGCTGACCGAAGCGCCGTTGCGCATGCTGATGAACAACCTCGACCCCGAAGTGGCCGAGAATCCCAAGGAGCTGGTGGTGTACGGCGGCATTGGCCGCGCCGCGCGCAACTGGGAGTGCTACGACCAGATAGTCGCGAGTCTCAAGCAGCTGAACGACGACGAGACCCTGCTGGTGCAATCCGGCAAGCCGGTCGGCGTGTTCAAGACCCACGCCAACGCGCCGCGGGTGCTGATCGCCAACTCCAACCTGGTGCCGCACTGGGCCACCTGGGAACACTTCAACGAACTGGACGCCAAGGGCCTGGCCATGTATGGCCAGATGACCGCCGGTTCGTGGATCTACATCGGCAGCCAGGGCATCGTCCAGGGCACCTACGAGACCTTCGTCGAGGCCGGGCGCCAGCACTATGCCGGCAACCTGGCCGGCAAGTGGGTGCTGACTGCCGGCCTCGGCGGCATGGGCGGCGCCCAGCCGCTCGCAGCGACCCTGGCCGGCGCCTGCTCCCTGAACATCGAGTGCCAGCAGAGCCGCATCGACTTCCGCCTGAAGACCCGCTACGTCGACGAGCAGGCCAGCGATCTGGACGACGCCCTGGCGCGCATCGCCAAGTACTGCGCCGAAGGCAAGGCCATTTCCATCGCCCTCTGTGGCAACGCCGCCGAGATTCTCCCGGAGCTGGTCAAGCGCGGCGTGCGCCCGGATATGGTCACCGACCAGACCAGTGCCCACGATCCGCTCAACGGCTACCTGCCGATCGGCTGGAGCTGGGAGCAGTACCGCGAGCGCGCGCAGAGCGAGCCGGCCGCAGTGGTCAAGGCGGCCAAGCAGTCGATGGCGGTGCACGTGCGCGCCATGCTGGACTTCCAGAAGATCGGCGTGCCGACCTTCGACTACGGCAACAACATCCGCCAGATGGCCTTGGAAGAGGGGGTGAGCAATGCCTTCGACTTCCCCGGTTTCGTCCCTGCCTATATCCGTCCGCTGTTCTGCCGCGGCATCGGCCCGTTCCGCTGGGCCGCGCTGTCCGGCGATCCCGAGGACATCTACAAGACCGACGCCAAGGTCAAGCAACTGATCGCGGACGACGCCCACCTGCACCATTGGCTGGACATGGCCCGCGAGCGCATCGCCTTCCAGGGCCTGCCGGCACGCATCTGCTGGGTCGGCCTGGGCCTGCGCGCCAAACTCGGCCTGGCGTTCAACGAGATGGTCCGCAGCGGCGAGCTGTCCGCACCGGTGGTGATCGGCCGCGACCACCTCGACTCCGGCTCGGTGGCCAGCCCCAACCGCGAGACCGAGGCCATGCAGGACGGTTCCGATGCCGTATCCGACTGGCCGCTGCTCAATGCCCTGCTGAACACCGCCAGCGGCGCCACTTGGGTCTCGCTGCACCACGGTGGCGGTGTCGGCATGGGCTTCTCCCAGCACTCCGGGGTGGTCATCGTCTGCGACGGCACGGACGAAGCCGCCGCGCGCATCGCCCGCGTGCTGCACAACGACCCGGCCACCGGGGTGATGCGTCACGCCGATGCCGGCTACCAGATCGCCATCGACTGCGCCCGCGAGCAGGGCCTCAATCTGCCGATGATCACCCCGGTTAAAGGACTCTGAACATGAACACGCTGAACATTCTGCCCGGCCAACTGACCCTGGCCCAACTGCGCCAGGTCCACCAGGGGCCGGTGACCGTGACCCTGGATGCGAGCGCCGCCGAGGCCATCGAGGCCAGCGTCGCCTGCGTCGAGCAAATCCTCGCCGAGGGCCGCACCGCCTACGGCATCAACACCGGTTTCGGCCTGCTGGCGCAGACCCGCATCGCCAGCGAAGACCTGGAAAACCTGCAGCGCTCCCTGGTGCTGTCGCACGCCGCCGGTGTCGGCCAGCCATTGGACGACGCCCTGGTGCGGCTGATCATGCTGCTCAAGGTCAACAGCCTGGCGCGCGGCTTCTCCGGCATCCGCCGGGTGGTGATCGATGCGCTGATTGCCCTGATCAACGCCGAGGTCTACCCGCACATCCCGCTGAAGGGCTCGGTCGGCGCCTCCGGCGACCTGGCGCCGCTGGCGCACATGTCGCTGGTGCTGCTCGGCGAGGGCCAGGCGCGTTACCGCGGCGAGTGGCTGCCGGCCACCGAGGCGCTGGCCAAGGCTGGCCTCGAGCCGCTGACCCTGGCGGCCAAGGAGGGCCTGGCCCTGCTCAACGGCACCCAGGCCTCCACCGCCTATGCCCTGCGCGGGCTGTTCGCCGCCGAGGACCTGTTCGGCGCCGCGCTGGTCTGCGGCGGCCTCAGCGTCGAGGCCATGCTCGGCTCGCGGGCGCCCTTCGATCCGCGCATCCACGCCGCCCGTGGCCAGCGCGGGCAGATCGACGCGGCCGCGGCCTACCGCGACCTGCTCAGCGCCAGCAGCGAGATCTCGCGCTCCCACGCGCAGTGCGACAAGGTCCAGGATCCCTATTCGCTGCGCTGCCAGCCACAGGTGATGGGCGCCTGCCTGACCCAGCTGCGCCATGCCGCCGAGGTATTGGCCATCGAGGCCAACGCGGTGTCGGACAACCCGCTGGTGTTCGCCGCCGAAGGCGAGGTGATCTCCGGCGGCAACTTCCACGCCGAGCCGGTGGCCATGGTCGCCGACAACCTGGCCCTGGCCATCGCCGAGATCGGCGCGCTGTCCGAGCGGCGCATCTCGCTGATGATGGACAAGCATATGTCGCAGCTGCCGCCGTTCCTGGTGGCCAATGGCGGGGTCAACTCCGGCTTCATGATCGCCCAGGTCACCGCCGCCGCGCTGGCCAGCGAGAACAAGGCGCTGGCCCATCCGCACAGCGTCGACAGCCTGCCGACTTCGGCCAACCAGGAAGACCACGTGTCGATGGCCCCGGCCGCCGGCAAGCGCCTGTGGGAGATGGCCGACAACGTGCGCGGCATTCTCGCCGTGGAATGGCTCGGCGCCTGCCAGGGCCTGGACCTGCGCGAAGGGCTGAAGACCTCGGCCAAGCTGGAGCAGGCGCGGCGCATGCTGCGTCAGCGGGTGGCCCACTACCAGCAGGACCGCTTCTTCGCCCCGGACATCGAGGCGGCCAGCCAGTTGTTGGAATCCCGTTGCCTGAATGACCTGTTGCCGGCGCAGCTGTTGCCGTCGCTGGCCTGAGAGGCTGTGAAAAAACTCGCGCCTACTGCGAGCGCCTCCAGGCGCCCGCTGCTGGCGTAGCGCGCCTTGCCGCGAACACCTGGAGACGCTCGCGCGACGGCGCTCGATATTTTCACAACCTCTGAGTCCCTCCGTTGCCGCTGATCCGCGCGCTGGTGCGGGTCATGGGGCGTCTTTGCTCGAATAACAACAAGATCCATAAGGAGTAGCAATGAATTCCATAGTGCTGGCGGTACTGGTCATGGTCACGCTGTCGATGCTGCGTGTGTCCGTGGTCTTCGCCCTGGTGGTGGCGGCGCTGGTTGGCGGGGTGGCGGCGGGCATGCCGATCGCTGAGGTGATTGCCGCCTTCAACGACGGCCTGGGCGGCGGTGCCGCGGTGGCGCTGGCCTATGCCACCCTCGGCGCATTCGCCGTGGCGCTGTCGCGCACCGGCATCGCCCAGCGCCTGTCGGCCCGCGTGGTCGAGCACGTCAGCCACAGCCAGCATGCCGGTGGCGAGCTGGCGCTGGTCAAGTGGGGCATGCTGGCGGCGCTGATACTGGCCGGCGCCCTGGCCGAAACCCTGATCCCGGTGCACATCGCCTTCATCCCGATCCTGGTGCCGCCACTGCTGCACGTGATGAACCGCCTGCAGCTGGACCGCCGCCTGGTCGCCTGTGCCATCACCTTCGCCATCACCACCCTGTACATGGTGGTGCCGGTGGGCTTCGGCGCGATCTTCCTCAACGACATCCTGATCGGCAACATCAACCAGGCCGGCGCGGCCGAGAGCTTCAGCGTCTCCCGCGATCTGGCGCCGCAGGCCATGCTGCTGCCGGCCCTGGGCATGCTCGCCGGTCTCGCCATCGCCACCTTCAGCTACCGGCGCAAGCGCCAGTACCAGGAACTCGCGGTAGCCGGCGAGCACCTCAACCATGCCGACAAGAAGCTGACCAAGCGCCAGCTTTGGCTGATCGTGCTATCGCTGGCCCTGGCCTTGACGGTGCAGCTGTGGAGCGGCTCGATGGTGTTCGGCGGACTGGTCGGCTTTGCGGTGATCTCGTTGAGCGGGGTCATCCACTGGCGCGAGCAGGACGACGTCTTCACCCAGGGCATGCGCCTGATGGCCCTGGTCGGCTTCATCATGATCGCCGCGGCGGGTTTCGCCGCGGTCATGAACGCCACCGGCGAGATTCCCGCGCTGGTCAGCGGCTCGGTTCAGCTGATCGGCGACAACCGCGGCCTGGCCGCGCTGGTCATGCTGCTGGTGGGCCTGTTCATCACCATGGGCATCGGCTCGTCGTTCTCCACCGTACCGATCATTACCGCCATCTACGTGCCGCTGGCACTGGGCTTCGGCTTCTCGCCACTGGCCGTGATTGCCCTGGTCGGCACCGCCGCGGCCCTGGGCGACGCCGGTTCGCCGGCCTCGGACTCGACCCTGGGGCCGACCGCCGGGCTGAATGCCGACGGCCAGCACGACCACATCTGGGACACCGTGGTGCCGACCTTCCTGCATTTCAACCTGCCGTTGATTGCCTTTGGCTGGGTGGCGGCCATGCTGTTGTAAAGACCAACCCGCTCGGGCCGGCCGTTCTCCGGCCGGCTTGGCTGATTTCCCGTGACGGCCGGCTGCCCAGCGCCGCAGCCGCCAAGTACGAACTGCACCGCGAGGAGGAACATCCCTTATGCAACGCCTCTGGCTCAACTGCCACGCCGCGACCATGGCCGGCGGGCGCTACTCGATCATCGAGGACGCCGCGCTGCTCAGCCGTGGCCAGTTGATCGAATGGATCGGCCCGCGCGCCGAGCTGCCGGCCGGCGAGCCTGCCGAGACCATCGACCTCGGCGGCGCCTGGCTGACCCCCGGGTTGATCGACTGCCACACCCACCTGGTGTTCGGCGGCGACCGCAGCAGCGAGTTCGAGCAGCGCCTCGAGGGCGCCAGCTATGCCGAGATCGCCGCGGCCGGCGGCGGCATCGCCAGCACCGTGCGCGCCACCCGCGCGGCCAGCGAGGACGAGCTGCTGGCCAGTGCGCTGCAACGCGCGCGACAGCTGCTGCGCGAGGGCGTCACCAGCCTGGAGGTCAAGTCCGGCTACGGCCTGGACCTGGCCAGCGAACGCAAGATGCTGCGGGTCGCCCGCCGCCTCGGCGAGCTGCTGCCGCTGACGGTGCGCAGCACCTGCCTGGCGGCCCACGCCCTGCCGCCGGAGTTCGCCGGTCGCGCCGACGCCTATATCGAGCTGGTGTGTGGGGAAATCCTTCCCGCGCTGGCCGGCGAGGGCCTGGTCGACGCGGTGGATGCCTTCTGCGAACACCTGGGTTTCTCCCCGGCCCAGGTCGAGCGGGTGTTCCAGGCCGCCAGCGAACTGGGCCTGCCGGTCAAGCTGCACGCCGAGCAGCTGTCCTCGCTGCACGGCGCCAGCCTGGCGGCGCGCTACCGGGCGCTGTCCGCCGATCACCTGGAGTACATGGACGAGGACGATGCCCGGGCGATGGCCGCGGCCGGCAGCGTGGCGGTGCTGCTGCCCGGCGCCTTCTACCTGCTGCGCGAGACCCGCGTGCCGCCGATCGAGTTACTGCGCCGGCATGGCGTGGCCATGGCGGTGGCCAGCGACCTCAACCCGGGTACTTCGCCGGCGCTGTCGCTGCGGCTGATGCTGAACATGGCCTGCACCTCGTTCCGCCTGACCCCGGAGGAGGCCCTGGCCGGAGTCACCCTGCATGCGGCCCGGGCCCTGGGCCTGTCCGCCAGTCATGGCAGCCTGGAGGCGGGCAAGGTGGCCGACTTCGTCGCCTGGCAGATCCGGCGTCCGGCGGAGCTGGCCTACTGGCTCGGCGGCGACCTGCCCAAGCGGGTCATTCGACATGGCGAGGAGATCACTCATGGATAACGTACTCAGTTTCCACCGCGGTCGGCTGCCGCTGCTGATCAGCATGCCGCACCCCGGCATCCTGCTGACGCCCGCCGTCGAGGCCGGCCTGGTCGAGGAGGCGAAGCCGCGCCCGGATACCGACTGGCACATTCCGCGGCTCTATGAGTTTGCCGCCGAGCTGGGCGCCGGCACCCTGGAAGCCAACTATTCGCGCTATGTCATCGACCTCAACCGCCCGGCGGACGACGCGCCGCTGTATGCCAGCGCCACCACCGGCCTCTATCCGGCGACCCTGTTCGATGGCGCGCCGCTCTACCGTGCCGGCATGGAGCCCTGCGCCGAGGAGCGCGCGCGTTACCTGGCCGAGGTCTGGACGCCCTATCACCAGACCCTCGCCGCCGAGCTGGCGCGGCTGAAGCGCGAGTTCGGTTATGCGCTGCTGTTCGACGCGCATTCGATCCGCTCCTGCGTACCGCACCTGTTCGACGGCCGCCTGCCGGACTTCAACCTGGGCACCAACGCCGGCGCCAGCTGCGACGCGCAACTGGCCGAGCGCCTGCAAGCAGTGTGCGCCAGGGCCCAGGACTACAGCCACGTGCTCAACGGGCGCTTCAAGGGCGGGCATATCACCCGTCACTACGGCCAGCCGCAGCAGCACATCCATGCCGTGCAGCTGGAGCTGGCGCAGTGCACCTACATGGAGGAACAACTGCCCTTCGACTACCGCGAAGACCTCGCCGAGCCGACCCAACTGGTGCTCCGCCAGTTGCTGCAGGCGATGCTCGACTGGGGCCGCGAACGCTACGGACGCTAGGGTCACTCCCAGTTCAGGCGCGCCAGTTTCCACTTGCCGTCTTCCAGCCACCACTCCAGGCGCACGCCATAGTGCCGCGCGCTGTCGGGGATCAGCCCTTCGGCGCCGGTCAGGGCGACCTGCACCTCGCTGTGGCCTTTTTCCGCGTAGGTCGCGTCGAGGTGGCTGCTCTGGCTCAAGGCCAACACCCTGACCTGCTTGTGGCGCAGGAACAGCAGGGTCATGGTGCGCCTGGCCCAGTCGCGGTCGAGCTCCTGCTGGGCGCTGAACTGCGGATGCAATTGTTCGAGCACCGCGCCGCTGTCCTTCGCCTCGAGGTTGTCCTGCAATCGCTGCACGGCGGCTTCCAGGGCGGCTTGCGGGTCGTCGTGAGCGCCACAGCCGGCGAGCAGGCTGAACAGCAGCAGGAAAGATAGGGCAAATTGCCGTGCTGGCATGCCGAACTCCTTTTTCATGGTTATGATGCGGGGCAGAGCGGAAAACGGCAGCGTAGCCAGCCGAGGGGCGTAGCACGCTCCCGCCTGCCGAGGAACGCACCGTACGCATACATTCAGGAGCATGCCATGCAGACTTTGTATCCGGAGATCAAACCCTACGCCCGCCATGAGCTGGCCGTAGAGGAGCCGCACGTTCTCTATGTGGACGAAAGCGGGTCGCCGGATGGTCTGCCGGTGGTGTTTATCCATGGCGGTCCGGGTGCGGGCTGCGATGCCCTGAGCCGGCGCTTCTTCGACCCCAACCTGTACCGCATCGTCACCTTCGACCAGCGCGGCTGCGGGCGTTCCACGCCCCACGCGAGCCTGGAAAACAACACCACCTGGGACCTGGTCGCCGACCTGGAGCGGATCCGCGAGCACCTGGGCATCGACAAGTGGGTGCTGTTCGGCGGCTCCTGGGGCTCGACCCTGTCGCTGGCCTACGCCCAGAGCCATCCCGAGCGGGTGCATGCGCTGATCCTGCGCGGCATCTTCCTGTGCCGGCCGCAGGAGTTCCACTGGTTCTACCAGGAAGGCGCCAGTCGGATGTTCCCCGACTACTGGCAGGACTATCTGGCGCCGATCCCGCCGGAGGAGCGCGGCGAGCTGATGCAGGCGTTCTACAAGCGCCTGACCGGCCCCGACCAGATCGCCCAGATGCACGCCGCCAAGGCCTGGTCGACCTGGGAAGGCCGCACCCTGACCCTGCGCCCCAACCCGCAGGTGGTCGACCGCTTCGCCGAGGCGCACCGGGCCCTGTCGATCGCCCGCATCGAGTGCCACTACTTCGTCAACAACGCCTTCCTCGAGGCCGACCAGCTGATCCGCGACATGCCGAAGATCGCCCACCTGCCGGGGGTGATCGTGCATGGCCGCTACGACGTGGTCTGCCCCCTGGACAATGCCTGGGAACTGCACCAGGCCTGGCCCAACAGCGAGTTGCAGATCATCCGCGACGCCGGCCACGCCGCCTCCGAGACTGGCATCACCGACGCCCTGGTGCGCGCCGCCAACCAGATCGCCCGGCGCCTGCTCGACCTGGCGCCCGACGAGGCATGAAGACACTGATCCAGCGCGTGCGCGGCGCGCGTGTCGAGGTGGCCGGCGAGGTGGTCGGTGCCATCGACCAGGGCCTGCTGGCGCTGGTCGGCATCGAGCCGCAGGACAGTCCGGAGAGCGTCGCCAAGCTGCTGCACAAGCTGCTCAACTACCGGGTATTCGGCGATGCCGAGGGCAAGATGAACCTGTCCTTGAGCGATGTCGGCGGCGGCCTGCTGCTGGTCTCGCAGTTCACCCTCGCCGCTGACACCCGCAACGGTCTGCGCCCGAGTTTCTCCAGCGCAGCAAAGCCGGCCCAGGGTGCAGCGTTGTTCGAGCTGTTGGTGAAGCAGGCCCGGGAGAAGCACCCGCAGGTGGCGACCGGCCGCTTCGGTGCCGAGATGCAGGTGCACCTGGTCAACGATGGCCCGGTGACCTTTCTGCTGGAAGTCTGAAGCGCCGTCCGCTGGTGCGCCGCGTCCGCTTTGTTAGAATCCCGAATTGTCCGCTGGCGCCTCCGTGGCCGGCATTTGCCTGAACGGTCCGCATGCAACTCAAACAGAAGATCGTCGCGCTCGCCATCCTGCCGCTGCTGCTGGCCATCGCCGTGATCGGCGCGCTGGTGCTGGCGCACGCCCGCCAGCTGGGCGAGCAGCAGGAGCGGCTGATCGAAACCAGCATCATCGCCAGCAAGAAGACCGAGCTGCAGAACTATGTCGAACTGGCCCTGAGTTCGATCGCGCCGCTCTACGGCAGTGGCCGCGACGACCCCGTGACCCAGCAGCAGGTGCTGGCCACGCTGGCCGGCCTCGACTTCGGCAGCGACGGTTATTTCTTCGTCTACGACGGCAACGGCCGCAACCTGATGCACCCGCGCCAGCCGGAGCTGGTCGGCCGCGACCTGGTGAGCATGACCAATCCGCACTGGGTGCAGGCGATCCAGGCGCTATTGCTCAGCGCCCGCAACGGCGATGGCTTCCAGCGCTACCAGTGGCAGAAGCCTTCCACCGGCCAGCTGACCGAGAAGCTCGCCTACGTGGTGATGCTCGAGCGCTGGGGCTGGATGCTCGGCACCGGCCTCTACCTCGACGACGTCGAGCAGGCCACCCGCCAGGCCCGCACCGAGGTGGCACAGAACATCCGCAGCACCATGCGGGCGATCGCCGGCGTGGCGCTGGTGGCGGTGCTGCTGGTGTTCGCCTGCGGGCTGATGCTCAACCTCAGCGAGCACCGCCTGGCCGACCGCAAGCTGAAACAGCTGGCCCAGCGTATCGTCTGCTCGCAGGAGGAGGAGCGTTCGCGGGTCTCGCGCGAGTTGCACGACGGTATCAGCCAGTTGCTGGTGTCGGTGAAGTTCCGCCTCGAACTGGCCTGCCACGAACTGGAGGCCGGCCGCAGCCAGGCCCTGAGTACGCTGCGCGCCGGACTGGCCAGGCTGGGCGGGGCCATCGCCGAGGTCCGGCGCATCTCCCACGATTTGCGCCCGTCGCTGCTCGACACCTTCGGCCTGCCGGCGGCCATCGGCCAGTTGGCGGTCGAGTTCGAGCAGCGCAGCGGGCTGCCGGTCGACTACCTTGAACGGCTGGGTCTGGCGCGGCTGCCCGATCGCGAGTCGGTCGCGCTGTTTCGCATCGTGCAGGAGGCGCTGGCCAATATCGAACGCCACGCCCAGGCCCGCAGCGTCACTATCGCGCTGACCCGCAGCGGACCGACCGTGCAGCTCAGGGTCTGCGATGACGGCATCGGCTTCGACGTCATGCTGATTGAGCAGGCCCGCAGCGGCGGTATCGGCCTGCGCAATATCCGCGAAAGAATCGAGCATCTCGGCGGCCGTTTTAGGCTATCGTCAGCCCCCGGCCGCACCGAGCTGATGGTGAATCTGCCGCTACCAGGTTGAGCTATGTCCACGACTGACCCGCGTCCCGCAGCTATCCGTGTCGCCCTGGTCGATGACCACGAGCTGGTCCGCGATGGCCTGCGCGCGCTGCTGGCGGCGATGCCGCAACTGGAGGTGGTGGGCGAGGCCGGCAGCGGCGCCGAGGCGCTCAGCCTGGTCGAGCAGATCCGCCCCGACCTGTTGCTGGTGGATATCGGCATGAAGGACATGACCGGCCTGCAACTGACCGAGACCCTCTGTCGCCAGTATCCCGGTATCCAGGTGCTGATCCTGAGCATGTACGACCACGCCGAGTACGTCACCAGCTCGATCCGCGCCGGCGCCCGGGGCTATGTGTTGAAGGATGCCGGCTCGCGGGAAATAGTCGCCGCCATCGATGCGATTGCCGCCGGCGGCAGCTACTACAGCGCCGAGCTGCTGCAGAAAATGATGGCCAGCCCGGCGCCGGCCGATGATGACGAGCTGACCCCGCGTGAGCGCGAGGTGCTGCGGATGCTGGCGCAGGGCTTGAGCAACAAGGCCATCGCCCGCACGTTCGAGATCAGCGTGCGCACCGTCGAAACCCACCGCCTGAGCATTCGTCGCAAGCTGGGCGTCGATACCCCGGCCGGGCTGGTGAAATATGCGCTGGAGCGCGGCTGGCTGAGCGGCTGAGGGTGGCGCCTGGTGTCGCGACACTAGTCGCGTGGCGCCGCTTCCAGGCCATGCTCCTGCAGCCACTCCAGCGCCAGCTCATGCAGCTGCCGGGCCTGGTAGGCGAGCCAGGCCTGGCGCACCTGTGGCGGCAGTCTTTCCAGCTCGTAGTCGAAGGTACGTAGCGGCTTGCGCCCGGCCAGGGCGTGGCTGAGCAGGGTATGCGCGTGCGGGTCGTGCAAACCGAACAGGAAGGCTTCGCGCATGGCCAGGACATCGTTCACCGTCAGGGGCTCGATAGGCAGGTAGCGCTGCGCCTGGACGTCGTACTTTTCCTCGGCCCCCGGCAGGGGATCGCCGGGGGCGACGCTCAGCACGGCGCCGGTTTGCAGGTCCAGGTACTGCTCGAGGTCGTCCTGGCCGAGCAGGGCTTGTTCGAGGCACGGCAGGTCGAGGGTCAGGGCGCGCATGGTGGTGTGCTCCAGCGATGTACCGTGCTGACCATAGCGCCGCAGCCGGGTGTCTGGCCAGCTCAGCGAGCGATAGTGCGGCCGGCTCCGGCGTCTTGGACGTTGCCCTTGCGGCCGAGCAGCTCGCCGGCGTACAGCGCCCAGAGCACGATCAGTGGCTGGAACGGCAGGCGCAGCCAGTAGTACCAGGTCGCCGCCGGCAGGCCCTCGACGTTCAGGCCGTCGAGGGCATTCTTGATATTCGCCGGAAACACGCAGACGAAATACAGCGCCAGGGCCATGGCCGCCCAGCGCCGCCAGCGTGGCAGCAGCAGGCCGATGGCGCCCGCCAACTCGCAGAGGCCGGAGAACAGCACCAGCTCCAGGTGATAAGGCAGGAAGTCCGGCAGCATCGGCAGGTAGCGTTGCGGGGTGAGCAGGTGGTCACTGCCGACCAGCAGCAGCGCCACGGCCATGCCCAGGCGCATCCGCTCGGGCCAGCCGGCCAGGCCCGGCGCGCCCAGGCGATCGGCCAGCGCGGCGAGCAGGGTGAGGGTGATCAGCAGGGTGATGAACAGCATGACGAGCCTCCCGAGGCGTGGGCGCCGACTGGCGTGCGGCGCGGGCCATCGGCATAATGTTGACGATGACAACATAAGAGGAGATGTGGTCAGTGTCAACACTGGAGGAATCCCGTCCGTATCACCATGGCGATCTCAGGGCGACGCTGCTCGCCGCCGCGGCCGAGCTGCTCGCCGCAGGCGGTGTGGCGGCCATCAGCCTGCGCGAGGTGGCGCGCCGCGCGGGCGTGTCGCATAACGCCCCCTATCGGCATTTCCCCGACCGCGATAGCCTGCTGGCAGCCCTGGCGGAGGAGGGCTTTGTCGAGCTGGCCAGGCGGATGGACGGCGAAGCTGGTGGTTTGGCCGCACTTGGCCAGTGCTACGTGCGTTTCGCCCAAGAACAGCCGGGGCGTTTCGCCCTGATGTTCGGCGCCGGTCCGGACAAGGCGCGCCACCCCGAACTGCAGCAGGCAGCGACAGCGTTGTACCAGCGCCTCGCTCTGGCCGTGCGCGAGACGGCGCCGGGGCGCGACCCGCAGGTGGCGACGTTGGCGGCCTGGAGCCTGGTACATGGCCTCGCGCAGCTGCTACTGGATCGGCAGTTGAGCGAGGGCGTGCAGGGTGGTTTGAGTGCCGCCGAGCTCAGCGAGCGGGTCACCCGGATGTTTGCCGATGGCCTGCAGGCCGGCTGAGACAAGGCTGAGGTTCAGTTCGGCTGCACCAGCGCCTCGGCGACGAAGTCCAGGCGATCCTGGCCGAAGTACAGTTGGTTGCCGACGAAGAACGTCGGGGCGCCGAACACGCCCCGTTCGATCGCTTCCTCGGTGCTGGCCTTGAGCCGCTGCTTGACCGCCTCGTCGTTGACCAGGCGTTCGAACTCGGCGGGGTCGAAACCGCCGGCGCCGAGCACCGCGGCCAGCACCTCGGGTTGGCCGAGGTTCTTCTGCTGTACCCAGAGGGCCTCGAAGATCGCCTGCACATAGGGCTGGAAGCGCTCCGTATCGAGGTAACCGGCGGCGCCGCGCATCAGCGTCAGGGTGTTGATCGGGAAGTGCGGGTTGAAGGCCAGCGGCACGCCGTAGCGTCTGGCGAAACGCTTCAGGTCCTGCAGCATGTAGCGGCCCTTGGCCGGGATGGTCACCGGCGACTGGTTGCCGGTGGCCTTGAACACGCCGCCGAGCAGCATGGGACGCCAGATAATCTGCGCCCCTGCTGCGGCGGCGATCCGCGGCAGCTGGGTCCAGGCCAGGTAGCTGGTCGGGCTGCCGAAATCGAAGAAGAACTCTACCTGTTTGCTCATTGGTTTCTCCTGCTTGTCGGGTCTCTGGATTGGTCCGTAGCCCGGATGCAATCCGGGACCAATAGATAACGCCAGGCCGGTTCCCCGGATTGCATCCGGGCTACCTGATGGGATCAGAAGGTTTCCGTCCACGGCCGCAGGTCCAGCTCGTGTACCCAGCAATCGCGCGGCTGGCAGTGGATCTGCCAGTAGGTCTCGGCGATGTGCGCCGGATTGAGGATGCCGTCCTGCTCCTTGCGTTGGTACAGCTCGGGGAAGGTCTCGCGGATGAACGCGGTGTCGATGGCGCCGTCGATGATCGGGTGGGCGACATGGATGCCCTGCGGGCCGAGTTCGCGGGCCATGCTCTGGGCCAGGGCGCGCAGGGCGAACTTGGCGCTGGCGAAGGCGGCGAAGTGGGCGCGGCCGCGCAGCGAGGCGGTGGCGCCGGTGAAAATGATCGTGCCGCGCCCGCGCGGCAGCATCGCCTTGGCCGCCTCGCGGCCGGTCAGGAAGCCGGCCAGCGCCGCCATTTCCCAGACCTTGCGGTAGACCCGTTCGGTGGTCTCGGTGATGGCGAACTGCACGTTGGCGCCGATGTTGAACACCACCGCCTCCAGTGGGCCGACCTCGCGTTCGATGCTGGCGAACAGCTCGAGCACCTCGCCTTCGACCCGCGCATCGCAGCCGAAGGCGCGGGCGCTGCCGCCCTCGGCCGCGATAGCCTCAACCAGTGGCTGCAGCTTGTCGGCATGGCGGCGGGCGACGCAGGCGATGTAGCCCTCGCGGGCGAAGCGTTTGGCGATAGCCCCGCCGGTGGCATCGCCGGCGCCCATCACCAGGATTGCTTTGCGTTCGCTCATTGTCGTTCTCCTTAGTTCTGTTTTGGAACCTTGCTCGATAGTCGGTTCCATTTTGGAACCTGTCAAGCTATGGTGAGCCATCGTTTGCCGGAGAATCACCAAATGCGCTGGGAAGAACTCGACCAACAACCCTGTTCCCTGGCGCGCACCCTGTCGGTGGTCGGCGACCGCTGGACCCTGCTGGTGCTGCGCGAATGCTTCCTCGGGATACGCCGCTTCGACGAGTTCGAGCGGCGCCTGGGGATCACCCGCCACGTGCTGGCCGACCGCCTGAAGAAGTTGGTGGAGGCGGCGGTGCTGGACAAGGTGGCCTACCAGCAGCGCCCGCTGCGCGAGGAGTATCGGCTGACCGACAAGGGCCGCGACCTCTACCCGGCGGTGCTGGCGCTGGTGAACTGGGGCGACCGGCATATGAGCGGCGCCGAGGGCCCGCCGATCCGCCATGTGCACCGCAGCTGCGGCCAGCCGATGCATGGCGTGCTGGTCTGCTCCGAGTGCGGCGAGCCGCTGTTGCCGCAAGAGGTGTTGCTGGAGGAGGCGCCGGCGCTCAAGGGACGGTTGCTGCCGGCGCACTGGCGCGCCCGGCAGGCTGAGGAAAAGCGGTAACCTGGAGGCATACCGAGAATGCGCGGCCGCGGACTGCATCCGGGATACGAAGCTGTTTTGGTGGCTCCGGCTCGTAGGGTGCGCCGCGCGCACCAGGCACCCGGTTGTCCGTGGTGCGCACGGCCTAGGCGGCCCCGCACACCCTACACAGGTCAGCCGCAGCTGCTTGAGCAATGGATCATTGCGAGACAGCACACTAAAACAAGCGCGCCAGCAAGGCCGTCACCGCCGTCTCCACCCGCAGGATGCGCTCGCCGAGCTGCACCGGTTGCAGGCCGGCCTCCTGCAGCTTCTCCACCTCGTAGGGAATCCAGCCACCTTCCGGGCCGATGGCCAGGGTCACCGGCCGCTCGACCGCCCGCGGGCAGGGCGGGTAGGCGCCGGGATGACCGACCAGGCCGAGGCTGCCGGCAGCCAGGGCGGGCAGACGGTCCTCGACGAAGGGCTTGAAGCGCTTCTCGATGATCACCTCGGGCAGCACCGTGTCGCGCGCCTGTTCCAGGCCGAGGATCAACTGTTCGCGCAGCGCCGCCGGCTCGAGGAAGGGCGTCT
Source organism: Pseudomonas benzenivorans (assembly GCF_900100495.1). Classification (GTDB taxonomy): domain Bacteria; phylum Pseudomonadota; class Gammaproteobacteria; order Pseudomonadales; family Pseudomonadaceae; genus Aquipseudomonas; species Aquipseudomonas benzenivorans. The sequence continues at coordinate 521,688 of NZ_FNCT01000002.1, read as the reverse complement.
GCCAGAAGCTCTTCTCGACCCGGTAGCTGTTGAGCAGGATCAGCCTGGGCACGCCCATGGCGCTGACCGTCTGCAACACGCGACGGAGCATCTTCGGCCGCGGCAGGGCGAGTAGCAGGGTCAGCGGCAGCTTGGCCGGGGCCGGTTGCTCGAGGTCGATCTGCAGCTCGGCTTCGGCGGCGTCCAGGCGCAGCAGCCGGCCGCTGCCCATCAGGCCGTTCAGCCGGCCGACGCGCAGGCGGTCGCCGGCCTCGGCGCGGTGCACCTCGTGCAGGTGCTTGAGGCGGCGGCCGCTGAGCAGCACGCGATCGGCGGCGACGAAGTCGCCGTCTTCCAGCAACAGCAGGTTCACGGTTGTGGCGCAGGCGGCTGGTCGTCGGACTCTGGCTCGGTTGCCTCGGCCTCATGCTCGTCGCGCCGCTTGACCAGGCCACCGCAGAACACCCCGGCCTCGAACAGCAGCCACATCGGTACGGCCAGCAGGGTCTGCGAGAACACGTCCGGCGGCGTCAGCACCATGCCCACCACGAAACAACCGACGATCACATAGGGCCGGCTCCTGCGCAGGGTGGCGACATCGACGATGCCGATCCAGATCAACAGGAAGGTCGCCACCGGAATCTCGAAGGCCACGCCGAAGGCGAAGAACAGGGTCAGGACGAAGTCCAGGTACTGGCCGATGTCGGTCATCATCGCCACGCCTTCCGGGGTGACGCTGGCGAAGAAGCCGAACATGATCGGGAACACCACGAAGTAGGCGAAGGCCATGCCGCCGTAGAACAGCAGGATGCTGGAGATCAGCAGCGGCACGGCGATGCGCTTCTCGTGCTTGTACAGCCCCGGCGCGATGAAGCCCCAGATCTGATGCAGGATGATCGGCATCGACAGGAACAGGGCGACCATCAGGGTCAGCTTGAACGGCGTGAGGAAGGGCGAGGCGACGCCGGTGGCGATCATCGTCGCGCCTTCCGGCAGGTAGGCGCGCAGCGGCGCGGCGACCAGCGCGTAGATGTCCTGGGAGAAGTAGAACAGCCCGGCGAAGAGCAGCAGAACGGCGACCACGCTGCGCAACAGGCGCGTGCGCAGCTCGGTCAGGTGCGAAACCAGGGGCATTTCCTGGTCGCTGTCCGGTAGTCGGCTCATGGTTGTGCGGTCTTGTCCTGGCTGGCAGCGGTGGGGGTGGCGCTCGCGGCCTCCGGCGCGGTTGCGGCGCTGGCGTCGCCCTTGGCCGCAGCGGGTGCCTGGGTGGGGGCGAGGAGGTCCTGCTTCAGCTCCTTCATCTCGCGCTCCAGCTCGAGCACCTGCTCGTTATGCAGCTGGCGGCGGATTTCGTCGGCGCCGATCTCGCGCTCGACCTCGGCCTTGATCGCGCTGAAGCTGCGCTTGAGTCGGCCGATCCACAGGCTGGCGGTGCGCACGGCGCCCGGCAGGCGCTCGGGGCCGAGTACCAGCAGGGCGACCAGGCCGACCAGCAGCAGTTCGCTGAACCCTATATCGAACATGGCGCCGGGCCCTTAGTCTTTCTTCGTCGGCTCTTCGACCTTGCGCGCCTGGGCATCGATGGTCTGGCCCTTGTGCTCGTCCACCGCCGGCTTGTCCTCGTCGCTGCCCATCGATTTGCGGAAGCCCTTGATCGCGTCGCCGAGGTCGGAGCCCAGGCCTTTCAGGCGCTTGGTGCCGAACAGCATGACCACGATCAGCAGGATGATCAGGAGTTGCCAAATGCTAATGCCACCGAATCCCATGATGCGTTCTCCGTTGTAAGGGGTTGATCAGGTTTGTGGGCGTGCGGCTTTTTCCGCATGCCCGGACAGGCCGAAGCGCCGCTCCAGTTCGTCGAGCACGGCCTGTGGATGCTGGCCGAGGGCGGCGAGCATGACCAGGCTGTGGAACCACAGGTCGGCGGTTTCGTAGATCAGCTCGCTGCAATCGCCGCTGACGGCGGCATCCTTGGCGGCGAGAATGGTTTCCACCGATTCCTCGCCGACTTTCTCGAGGATCTTGTTCAGGCCCTTGTGGTACAGGCTGGCGACGTAGGAGCTGTCGGCGGCGGCGCCTTTGCGCGCTTCCAGCACCGCGGCCAGGCGGCTGAGGGTGTCAGTCATGGCGGTGTCCTGCGCAATAGATGGCGTGCGGATCCTTGAGCACCGCATCGACGGTTTTCCAGGCGCCATCTTCCAGCACCCGATAGAAGCAGCTCTCGCGCCCGGTGTGGCAGGCGATGCCGCCGAGCTGCTCGACCTTGAGGATGATCACGTCGGCGTCGCAGTCCAGGCGCAGCTCATGCAGCTTCTGTACGTGGCCGGACTCCTCGCCCTTGCGCCACAGCTTGCCGCGCGAGCGCGACCAATAGATGGCGCGCTGCTCGGCGGCGCTCAGGGCCAGGGCCTCGCGGTTCATCCAGGCCATCATCAGCACGCGGCCGGTCTGGTGGTCCTGGGCAATCGCCGGCACCAGGCCGTCGCTGTTCCAGTTGATTTCATCGAGCCAATCGGTCATCGCTGCTTCCGCCCGTCGCGGGCCTGTTGGGTAGACGCTTAGTGTGCCAGCGCGGCGAGGGTGTGGCTATCGGCGCAGCACCAGATAGAGGCCGCCGGCGAGCATGGCCCAGCTCGGCCAGGCACCGAGACTGAGCAGCAGGCCTTGGCTGGCTGCGCCGCCGACCAGCAGCGCGCCGAGCGCACGTGCCGGCCACTGCCGCGTGCGCGGCGGTTCGGCCTGTTGCACCAGCGCCGGTTGATTGAGCCGCTCCAGGGTATCGCGGGCCATCTGCGACAGGTGCGGGACCTGCTCGACCTGCTGCTGCAAGTTGCGCAGCAGGTGCAGCGGGCTGATCCGTTCGCGCATCCAGCGCTCGAGGAACGGCTGGGCAGTGCTCCACAGGTCCAGGTCCGGGTACAGCTGGCGGCCCAGCCCTTCGATGTTCAGCAGGGTCTTCTGCAGCAGCACCAGCTGCGGCTGGACTTCCATGTTGAAGCGCCGCGCGGTCTGGAACAGGCGCAGCAGCAACTGGCCGAAGGAGATGTCCTTCAGCGGCTTCTCGAAGATCGGCTCGCAGACGGTGCGGATCGCCGCTTCGAAGTCGTTGACCTTGGTCGCCGCCGGCACCCAGCCCGAATCGATGTGCAACTGCGCCACGCGGCGGTAGTCGCGCCTGAAGAAGGCGATTAGGTTGCGCGCCAGGTAGTCCTGGTCCTCGGGGGTGAGGCTGCCGATGATCCCGCAATCGATCGCGATGTACTGCGGGTTCCACGGCTGGCGGGTGCTGACGAAGATGTTGCCGGGGTGCATGTCGGCGTGAAAGAAGCTGTCGCGGAACACCTGGGTGAAGAAGATCTCCACGCCGCGTTCGGCCAGCAGCTTCATGTCGGTGCGCTGGTCGGCGAGGGTGGCCAGGTCGGTCACCGGAATGCCGTAGATGCGCTCCATCACCAGTACCTTGGGCCGGCACAGGTCCCAGTGCACCTGTGGCACGTAGAGCAGCGGCGAGCCTTCGAAGTTGCGCCGCAACTGGCTGGCGTTGGCCGCTTCGCGGAGCAGGTCGAGCTCGTCGTAGATGGTCTTCTCGTAGTCGCCGACCACTTCCACCGGGCGCAGGCGGCGGGCGTCGGCGGAAACCTGCTCGGCCAGCTTGGCGAGCAGGAACAGCCAGGCCAGGTCCTGGCGGATCACCGGTTCGAGGCCGGGGCGGATCACCTTGACCACCACTTCCTCGCCGCTCTTCAGTTGCGCCGCATGCACCTGCGCCACCGAGGCGGAGGCCAGCGGCTGGGCGTCGAAGCGGGCGAACAGCTCGCCGACTTTGGCGCCCAGCTGGGCCTCGATCAGTGCCCGCGAGTGTTCCGGGTCGAACGGCGGCACCTGGTCCTGCAGCTTGGCCAGCTCGTCGGCGATATCCGCCGGCAACAGGTCGCGGCGGGTGGAGAGCAGTTGGCCGAACTTGATGAAGATCGGCCCCAGCTCCTCCAGCGCCAGGCGCAAACGCTCGCCGCGCGACAGGGTCAAGGCCTTGCGCGGCAGCCAGCGCCAGGGCAGGGCATAGCTGGCCGCGCGTAGCCAGAACGGCAGCGGCAGGGCGAGCAGCAGGTCATCCAGTCGATAGCGGATGACCACGCGTTGGATGCGCAACAGACGGCGGGCGGCGAGCAGCTTCATGCGGTGGGCTTATGGCGATGGGTGAGGCGCTCGATGCGCGCATCGAGACGGTCGAGGGCGAGCTTGAGGCGATCCAGCTCGGCGAAGCGCGCATCGGCTTCGCGCTGACCGACCAGGCTGCGTGCTTCTTCGCTGAGGTAGTCGGCCAGGTTCAGGCGCAGGCTGCCTAAGGCCTGGCCGGTCCAGCTGACCCGGCTGCGCAGGTGGCCGCCGAGCAGCTGGCTGCCAACCGGCCCGAGCCAGAGCGACAGTTCGTATTCCCAGTCGAGCTCGAGGTCCTGGAGGATGCCGGCGAGCTCCAGCAGCGCGGCGCTGTCGCCGTCCAGCTCGACCTCGGGGCCGTGCAGCACGGCGCTCTTGTCCTGGCTGGCGAGCAGGCGCAGCAGGCTGCTGGCGGGTGCGCGCAGGCGGCAATCGACCGCGCCGGACCACTGCGCGGCCAGGCGCAGGCCTTCGCCGTCGGGCAGGATGAACAGCTGTACGGCCGGCGCCTGGCAGTCCACCGCGATGATCCGGCCATGCAGGCGCGCCAGGCGCGGCAGCGCCGTGCTGTCCATGGCCAGCACGCGGTTGAGGCCGAGTTCTACGCCGGCCAGCAGGGCGGCGCTGAGCATCAGGGCTTGATGCCGCGGTGCAGGGCGACGATGCCGCCGGTCATGTTGTGGTAGGTGACCCGTTCGAAACCGGCCTCGACCATCATCGCCTTCAGCGTGTCCTGATCCGGGTGCATGCGGATCGACTCGGCCAGGTAGCGGTAGCTGTCGGCGTCGTTGGTGATCAGCTTGCCGATCAGCGGCATGAAGGTGAACGAGTAGCTGTCGTAGACCTTCGACAGCAGGCTGCTCGAGGGCTTGGAAAACTCCAGCACCAGCAGCCGTCCGCCTGGCTTGAGCACGCGCAGCATGGAGCGCAGGGCGTCTTCCTTGTGGGTGACGTTGCGCAGGCCGAAGGCGATGGTCACGCAGTCGAAGTGGTTGTCCGGGAACGGCAGCTTCTCGGCGTCGGCCTGGACGAACTTGACGTTGCCGGCCACGCCGCGGTCGAGCAGGCGGTCACGGCCGACCTTGAGCATCGACTCGTTGATGTCGGCCAGCACCACTTCGCCGCTCGGGCCGACCAGGCGGGCGAACTGCTTGGTCAGGTCGCCGGTGCCGCCGGCGATGTCGAGCACCCGGTTACCGCTGCGCACCCCGGACAGTTCGATGGTGAAACGCTTCCACAAACGATGCATGCCACCCGACAGCAGATCATTCATCAGGTCGTACTTGGCGGCAACCGAGTGGAACACTTCGGCGACTTTCTGCGCCTTCTGGCTTTCCGGCACGTCCTGGAAGCCGAAGTGCGTGGTGGGTTCGCTGTCGCTGCTCTTGCGCGAATCGTTCATGTCGCCCTTACCTAAACAGAGAGGCTGAATCAAAGTGGCGGCCATTCTAAACCTGCGGTCCTGCTTTGTCTTGGCGCGCACTGCCAGGCACCGAGCGAGAGTCCGGTTTGGGCTGCTATAGTCGCGCGACTTAAGGTCGCACTAGCCCGAGCAGGAGAAGCGCTATGGCCAGAATCGATGTGGAACGCCCTCACAGCCTCGGCCGCGAGGCCGCCCGGGAAAAAGCCGAACAACTGGCCGAGCGCCTGGCCCGCGAGTACGCCGTGCGCTATCGCTGGGCGGGCGATACCCTGGAGTTCAAGCGCAGCGGCGCCGACGGGCGTATCGAGGTGGGCGAGGATCGCGTGCGCGTGCAGCTCAACCTGGGCCTGCTGCTGTCGGCCATGAGCGGCAGCATCAAGCGCGAAATCGAAGAGGTGCTGGACAAGAGCCTCAAGGCCTAGGTTCTGTTGACGTTTCGGCGCGGCCGCGCCGAAACGTCAACAGAACCTAGGGGGCAGGTTGCAGATTTTTTGCATCTAGTATGTGGTTTCTAATTTTCCTCGCTACCGTGCACTCAAGCCTGCATTCCGTGGGCGTTTCCTCAAACCACTGCGCGTGAGGTGCACCATGTCGAAAGTCGCCGTTAAAAAGAAAGCCGAAGTCGAAGAAAAAGCCACTGTGCTGAGCGACGTCAAAGTCTATGCCCGCAAGATCTGGCTGGCGGGCCTGGGAGCCTACGCCAAGGCCGGACAGGAAGGCGCCGGGTATTTCAAGGAGCTGGTCAAGGCCGGCGAAGGCGTCGAGACGCAAGGCAAGAAGCTGGTCAGCGAGCAGGTCGAAGCGGCCAACAGCCAGATCGACAGTGTGAAGACCAGCGTCAACAACAACGTCAACAGCGTCAAGGGCAAAGTCGAAGTACAACTCGACAAGATCGAGAAGGCGTTCGACACTCGGGTAGCCGCTGCCCTCAACCGCATCGGCATTCCGTCCAAGCAGGATGTTGAAGGACTCTCTGCTAAGCTGGATGAGTTGAGCGCGTTGCTCGAGCATGTCGCGCGTACCAAATAAGGAGAGCAGGATGGCTGTCAAAAAGAAAACCGAAAAGCAGGCCAGTTCCTGGATCGGCGAAGTAGAGAAATACTCGCGCCAGATCTGGTTGGCAGGCCTGGGCGCCTACTCCAAGGTCAGCAAGGACGGCACCAAGCTGTTCGACACGCTGGTCAAGGACGGCGAGAAAGCCGAGAAGCTGGCCAAGAGTGAAGTCGACAAGCAGGTCGATGCGGTGAAGTCCACCGTCGAGTCGAAGGTGGGCAGCGCCAAGTCCAAGGTCGATGAAGTCAAGGACAAGGCCATCGGCAAGTGGGGCGAGCTGGAAGAGGCCTTCGATAAGCGCTTGAACAATGCCATCTCGCGTCTCGGCGTGCCGAGCCGCAACGAGGTGAAGGCGCTCAACGCCAAGATCGAGAGTCTGACCAAGCAGATCGAGCAACTCACCGGTGTATCGGTGAAGTCGGTCAAGCCAGCCGCCAAACCGGCTGCCAAGCCGGCGGCGAAAGCTGCGGCCAAACCTGCTGCGAAGCCGGCCGCCAAGCCAGCAGTCAAGCCGGCGGCCAAGCCAGCGGTTAAAGCTGCCGCCAAGCCCGCCGCCACCGCTGCGGCCAAACCGCCTGTGGCAAAGAAACCAGCCGTGAAAAAACCGGCCGCCGCTAAGCCAGCAGTGGCCAAGCCGGTTGCTCCGGCAGCCGCCCCGGTTGCCGCGCCGGCCCCGGCGGCGGCCCCGACGGCAGCAGCACCCGCTGCAGCACCGGCAACGCCAGCCAGCCAGTCCTGAGGCTGCGCGCAGTAATCGCAACGCCCGGCCTAGTGCCGGGCGTTTGCGTTTTTGCGCTCAGGTTTTGCCAGGGCTCGCCGTTCAGCTTTCCAGGTAGCGCTGCGCCAGGTGTTCGGCGGCGAAGCGTGATTCGCTCGTCAGGTGCGGCGCCACCAGCATCATCACCTGATAGACCACCAGGCGGCTTTCGCCGCGCTGGCCGAGGATGCGTTGATAGTCGAGGGAGAACAGCAGGGTCAGGGTGATCTGCTCGACCAGTTGGCCGAGGGAGCGGGTATCGCTGACCAGCTGGTTTTCCGCCTTTAGCCGGGCGAGCAACGACGCCAGGGTACGCTTCAAGGTGTTCAGCCAGTTGCGGATGCCGCGCGCCAGCTTGGGCAGGCGCCCGGCCAGATTGGACAGGTCCTGGAACAAGAAACGGTAGTGCGCCAGGCGCTCGACGATCAGGTGCAGGAACAGCCAGTAATCCTCGGCATCCAGGCGAGCATCGGCCGGCGGATCGAGCAGTGGCGCCAGCTCGGCCTGGAAGCGCTCGAACAGGCCGAGAATCAGCGGCTCCTTGCCGTGGAAGTGGTAGTACAGGTTGCCCGGGCTGATGCCCAGTTCATTGGCGATCTCCAGGATGGAGACGTTCGGTTCGCCTTGCTGGTTGAACAGCGCCAGCGCGCATTCGAGGATACGATCGCGGGTTTTCATCCGGTCTTCTTATTCTGGCCGCGGGAGGGTGGAAGATAGCCGGCCGAAGGTGGCTTCGGCCAGCACTCGATCGGCCTAGCAGGCCGTTGAAAAACTACCTGCGTTGCCGATGTGTCGTTAAAAACAAGCTCGTATGCGAGCCCAGGCTAGGCGCCCCCGTCAAAATGCTCATTTACACCACGTGAACTGCGCTGCGCCTGCTTTTGCCTAGCCTCGGCTGCCTCGCCTACCTTGTTCAACGGCCTGCTAGTGTCCTGTCCCGAAAATAACTGCTCAATTCTGATGGCGCCCTTTCCCGCCATCCGGCGTTGCCACTCCTCGCCATAGCCCTGCTATGACTCGTCGCGGCGCCTTGGCTGACAGAAAAGTTCGCTCACCAGTTCTTGAACGCATTTCCAGGACAGGCCACTAGCGTACATGCACGTAGGTGCCGGGCGCCGCCTCCATCGCCGGGTAGTGCTGGTTGCCCAGGGTCGTCAGGGTGTCGTGCTGTTCGCCGGAGTGCTCCTGGACCCAGCTTAGCCACTGCGGCCACCAACTGCCTTGTACATGCTGCGCATCGTAATACCAGGCGCGCGGATCGGAGCTGAGCTTGCCGCTCTCGAAATAGTTGGCCTTGGGGTTGCCCGGCGGGTTGAGGATGCTCTGGATATGCCCGCTGTTGGAGAGGAGGAAGCGCCGGTTGCCGCCGATCAGCAGGGTCGAGCGGTACACCGCGTCCCAGGGGGTGATGTGGTCGTTGATGCCGGCCACATTGAAGCTGTCGACCGCGACCTTCTGCAGGTCGACCGGGGTGCCGCAGACTTCCAGGCCGCCGGCGCGGGTCAGCGGATTATGTTTGAAGAAATCGATCAGGTCGCCATGCAAAGCGGCCGGCAGGCGGGTGTTGTCGTTGTTCCAGTAGAGAATGTCGAAGGCCGGCGGTTGCTTGCCGAGCAGGTAGTTGTTGATCCAGTAGTTCCAGATCAAATCGTTCGGCCGCATCCAGGCAAATACCTTGGCCATGTCGCGACCATCCAGCACGCCTTGCTGGTAGGAACGGCGCTTGGCCGCCTCGAGGGTCTGCTCGTCGGCGAAGAGCATGGCCGGGCTGTCGATCTGGCTGTCGAGCAGGCTGACCAGGTAGGTGGCACTGGCCACCTTGCGCAGCTGCCGCTTGGCTTGCAGGTGGCCCTGCAGGGCGGCGATGGTCAGGCCGCCGGCGCAGGCGCCCAGCAGGTTGACTTCCTTGCTGCCGGTGATTGACCGGCAGACGTCGACGGCCTCTTCGACCGCCTGCACATAGCTCGACAGGCCCCACTCGCGGTGCCGCGCGTCGGGGTTGCGCCAGCTGATGATGAAGGTCTGCAAACCGTTCTTCAGGGCGTACTGGACGAAGCTCTTGTCGCTGGCGAGATCGAAGATATAGAACTTGTTGATCTGCGGCGGCACGATCAGCAGTGGCCGGGCGTACTGCTTTTCGCTCATGGGCTTGTACTGGATCAGTTCCAGCAGTTCATTGCGGAACACCACCGCACCGGGCGTGGTGGCCAGGTTGCGACCGACCTCGAAGGAGCGCTTGCTGACCTGGCTGGGCATGCCGTCGTTGTGCAGCAGGTCGTCGAGCAGATGGCTCAGCCCCTTGAACAGGCTGCTGCCGCCACTGTTGAACAGTTCCTTGAGCGCCAGCGGGTTGAGCAGGGTGTTGGAGGGCGACAGGGCATCGCTGAGCAGGGCCAGGACGAAGCGCGCGCGGGTGCGGTCGTCGGCGGACAGATCGCTCTCGTCGATCCAGCTGTTCAGTTGTTTTTGCCAGGCCAGGTAGGCCTGCAAGCCGCGTCGGTAGAACGGGTTGAGTTGCCAGGTCGGGTCGGCGAAGCGCGAATCCTGTGGATTGACCGGGTGCGGCGTGTCACCAAGCATGACCCGTCCCAACTGGCCGCCCAGCGCCAGCAAGTGGCGAGCGCTGTGAACCGGCTGGCGCAACCCCTGGAAAGCCAGGCTGCGGAGCGTGGAGAACAGATCTTTGCCGCTCAGGCCAATGACGGCGCTCTGGGCATTCATCATCCCGCTCGGAGCGGGAAGGCCGCGTGTCGGGGCTTGTTTGCGCATGGGCGACACTCCAAAAACTATCCGTGGTCAGGGAGGCGTACAGCAAGGCTTATACCAAGGCGTGGCTAGAGCGCATCCTAGACTAGCGCACGCAGACGGAGTGTACGACAGCCGGCGCGCTATTGGGTCAAGCAGCTCCGGCCCGCACCAGGGTGGGGCGACTGCGCGTCGGCCGTGCACTGTCGACTCAGTGCTGGCGCACTGGCACCGGCTGCGGGTGCATCACCGCGCGCTGGCGCTCTTCGGCAAGAAATTTCATGATGATCGGCGCCACCGCTTCGGCGCGGGTCACCAGGAACAGGTGACCGTCGTCGATCACGTGCAGTTCGGCATTGGGTATGCGCCAGGCGACCAGGCGCATGTTGACCAGCGGAATCAGCGGATCGTCGTCGCCGGCCAGCACCAGGGTCGGCTGACGGATGTTGTGCAGCCAATGGATGCTGGTCCAGCCGAGGCCGGCGAACAGTTGCCAGTAGTAGCCCATCTTGCCGCCGGAGCGCACCTTGCTGGCATGCGCCAGGGCCAGCTTGGGATCGCGGCGGAAGGCGCCGCCGTAGATGTCCGGGGCGATCTGCACGCCGTAGGACGGCTGGATGTAGCGCCGCGGGCTGGCCATGCGCCAGAGCACCTTGGGTTTGCCCGGGACCATCACCGCGCCGGCCGAGGTCGCGGCGAGCACCAGTTTCTTGCAGCGTTCCGGGTAGTCGTGGGCGAACTGTTGCGCCAGGGCGCCGCCCCAGGATACGCCGATGGCGTTGACCTGGCCGTAGTCCAGGTAGTCGAGCATGCGCGCCGCCAGTTTGGCCAGGCCGGGAAAGCGATAGGGCGTGCTCGGCGTCGAGGAACCGCCGACCCCGGGCACGTCGAAGGCGATCACTTCGAGATCCGGGTCGAGCGCCTGGACGAAGGGCATGACCAGTTCCAGGTTGGCGCCGATGCCATTGAAGATCAGCAGCGGCGCCATCTGTCCGTTGCCAGGGCGAACGGCGGTGCGGATGGTCTGGCCATCCAGGTCGATGGTGCGAAAGACAAATGGTAACGACATGCGCGCAGGCCCTATCAGTTAAATCACTGCGACCGGCCTTCCCGGCCAGCCGCAGATCCACCAGGCAAGCGCCTGGTTCGCCGCCCGGCTGCCATGCTCTGGGCGAGCGGCACCTCCCAGTGCCGCGGGCGAGGTTGCGCGATGCACAGCCTGCTAGCGCTCGTGGACATAGGTCCCGGGGGCTGCTTCAGCAGCCGGAAAACGCTTGTTGCCCAGGCTGCTCGGGGCCTTCTTGGTGGCGCCGGAGCGTTCGCTCAGCCACTTCTGCCAGTGCAGCCACCAGGAGTCGGTGTGCTTGGTCGAACTCTCCTGCCAGTCTTTCGGTTCGAACGGCATTTCCGTGTTGGTCATGTAGCGCGCCTTGGGGTTGCCCGGCGGGTTGAGGATGCTCTGGATATGCCCGCTGCTGGACAGGACGAACTCGCATTTGCCGCCGAACAGGTGCGCCGACTTGTAACAGGCCTCCCACGGCGTGATGTGGTCGGTGGTGCCGGCCAGGCAGAAGACGTCACAGGTGACCTGCTTGAGGTCGATCGGCGTGCCGCAGACTTCCAGGGCGCCGGGCCGGGTCAGCGGGTTGGTCTTGAACATGTCGATGAATTCGCCGTGCAGCGCGGCGGGCAGGCGTGTGGTGTCGTTGTTCCAGTAGAGGATGTCGAATACCGGCGGTTCGTTGCCGAGCAGGTAGTTGTTGACCCAGTAGTTCCAGATCAGGTCATTGGGACGCATCCAGGCGAACACCTTGGCCATGTCGCTGCCTTCGATGACGCCGGCCTGGTAGGAGCGACGCTTGGCCACCTCCAGGGTCTTCTCGTCGGCGAACAGCGCGACCTGGGTGTCCAGCTTGTTGTCCAGCACGCTGACCAGCAGGGTCAGCGCATGCACCTTCTGCTCGCCGAGCGCCGCGTAGTGGCCGAGCAGCGAGGCGGTGGTCAGGCCGCCCGAGCAGGCCCCGAGCATGTTGATGTCCTTGCTGCCGGTGATCGCGGTGATCGCCTCGATGGCTTCCTTGAGCGCCTCGATGTAGCTCGACAGGCCCCACTCGCGCTGTGCCTTGGTCGGGTTGCGCCAACTGACCACGAAAGTCTGTATGCCGCTGCGCAACAGGAAACGCGCCAGGCTCTTCTCCGGCGACAGGTCGAAGACATAGAACTTGTTGATCTGCGGCGGCACCACCAGCAGCGGGCGCTCATGCACTTGTTCGGTGGTGGGGCGGTACTGGATCAGCTCCAGCACGCTATTGCGGAACACCACGGCGCCTTCGGTGGTGGCCAGGCTCTTGCCGACCTCGAAGGCATTCATGTCGACCTGGCTGGGCATGCCGCCGTTGTTGACGATGTCCTTGGCCAGGTGCGAGAGACCGTCGAGCAGGCTCTTGCCACCGGTCTCGAAGAAGCGCTTGACCGCCGCCGGGTTGGCCATGCTGTTGCTTGGTGCCATGGCGTCGGTCATCAGGTTGATCATGAAGTGGCCGCGGTTGGCGTCCTGCGCCGACAGGTTGCTCTGTTCGACCCAGTCATGCAGCTCCTTGCGCCAGGCCAGGTAAATCTGCAGATAACGCTTGTACAGCGGATTCTGGCTCCAGGCCGGATCGACGAAACGGCGGTCGCCACTCTCGGGTTGCAGGCCGGACTGACCCAGCAGGACGTTCTTCAGTTCCACGCCGAAACGAGCCACGTGTTTGGCGCTGTGCAGCGGCTGCCTGATGGCCTGCACCATTACCGTGCGTGCCGAACTCAGCAGGTCCTTGCTCTGGATGCCGATGACCGGATTCAGGCCGAGGGTGTTCTCCGACGCTTGTTTCTTCAGATCATCAGTGTTTTTTTCAGTCATCTACGACGCTCCATTGTCCTGAGACGGATACCGGCGTGCTGCTGTGCGTGGCGACACAGGAATCGGGGCCTGGTACTGCTCGGGTTGCCGGGGGCGGAACAACTCCGCAATTTGTGCACCTGGCCTGGCCAAATGCAGGGAACTTGCCAGTTCCTTGGTTACCCGAGTTTGTGAGTTTGCGCAAGCTGGTCGCGATATGGACCGAATGCCCGGGGAGTATGCCGAGATAGATTAGAAAATGCGCTCTAACCTCCGATGGGGAGGTGCTGGCGCGGGGCTGCGCACCGGGGCAAAGGCCGGCGCCGCGGCCGGCTTGAGCCCGGTCATTGGGCGGGCGTGGAGCCGGTTACAGCATCAACTTGATCACCGACTCGTCGGGGTCGCGGGATTTGCCCGCGGCGGCGAGGGCCGCCAGGTAGTCGGCCCACAGGGCATCTCGATGGGTCGCCAGTTGGTAGAGATAGTCCCAGCTGAACAGCCCGCTGTCGTGGCCGTCGTCGAAGCACAGTTTCAGTGCATAGTTGCCGGCCGGTTCGATGCTGTGCAGGCCGACATGCAGCTTGCCGATTTGCAGGATCGGCGTGCCGTGGCCCTGGACCTCGGCCGAGGGCGAGTGCACGCGGAGGAACTCGGCGGGCAGGGTGTAGCTTTCGCTGCCGTACTGCAGCTCCAGGGTTCGGGACGCTTTGTGCAGTTTGACGGCGCTGGGAATGTGCATGGCGGGTTCCGCAAGGGGTTGGTGTAGGAGCGAGCTCGCGATCATGGCAAATCGCGAGCTCGCTCCTACAGGCTGCTCTTAGAGAATATAGCGCGACAGGTCCTCGTCCTGTGCCAGTTCGCCGAGGTGGCCGTTGACGTAGGCCGCGTCGATATGGATCGGCCGGCCGCTGTGCTCGCTGGCGAGGTCGGCGGCGCTGAAGGACACCTCCTCGAGCAGGCGCTCGAGCAGGGTGTGCAGGCGCCGGGCCCCGATGTTCTCGGTCTTCTCGTTGACCTGCCAGGCGATTTCGGCGAGGCGCTTGATGCCGTCCGCGGCGAACGTGATTTCCAGCCCCTCGGTGTTGAGCAGGGCGGCGTACTGCTCGGTCAGCGAGGCGTGCGGCTCGGTGAGGATGCGCTCGAAGTCTTCCGGGCTGAGGGGCTTGAGCTCGACGCGGATCGGCAGGCGGCCCTGCAGCTCCGGTACCAGGTCGCTCGGCTTGCTCAGGTGGAAGGCGCCGGAGGCGATGAACAGGATGTGGTCGGTCTTGATCATGCCCAGCTTGGTGTTGACCGTGCAGCCCTCGATCAGCGGCAGCAGGTCGCGCTGCACGCCTTCGCGGGAGACGTCGGCGCCGCCGACGTTGCCGCGCTTGGCGACCTTGTCGATCTCGTCGATGAAGACGATGCCGTTCTGCTCCACCGCTTCCAGGGCGCGGGCCTTCAGCTCCTCTTCGTTGACCAGGCGCGCGGCTTCCTCGTCGCGCACCAGCTTCAGCGCTTCCTTGACCTTCAGCGTGCGATTCTTCTTCTTGCCCTTGCCCATGTTGGAGAACAGGCTCTGCAGCTGGCTGGTCATCTCCTCCATGCCCGGCGGGGTCATGATCTCGATGCCGGCCGTGGCTTCCGCCACCTCGATCTCGATCTCCTTGTCATCCAGCAGGCCCTCGCGCAGGCGCTTGCGGAACAGCTGGCGGGTGTTGCTGTCCTCGTGGCGCGCCGGCTCGTCGCCGAAGCCCTGGCGGGCCGGTGGCAGCAGGGCGTCGAGGATGCGCTCCTCGGCGGCGTCTTCGGCGCGATGGCGGACCTTGCTCATTTCCTGCTCGCGGAACATCTTCACCGCGGCGTCGGCGAGGTCGCGGATGATCGATTCGACGTCACGGCCGACATAGCCGACCTCGGTGAACTTGGTCGCCTCCACCTTGAGAAACGGCGCGTTGGCCAGCTTGGCCAGGCGCCGGGCGATCTCGGTCTTGCCGACCCCGGTCGGGCCGATCATCAGGATGTTCTTCGGCGTCACCTCGGCGCGCAGCTCGGCCGGCAGCTGCATGCGCCGCCAGCGGTTGCGCAGGGCGATGGCCACGGCACGCTTGGCGTCATCCTGGCCGATGATGTGGCGGTTGAGTTCGTGAACGATCTCGCGGGGGGTCATGGACATGGGGTGCTCCGAACGGAACGCGGCTCAGATGGCCGAGTCCAGTTCCTCGATAGTCAGATTCTGATTGGTGAAGACACAGATGGAGGCGGCGATGTTCAGGGCGATTTCCGCGACCTCGCGGGCGGGCATATCGTCGGTGTGCTGCAGCAGGGCCAGCGCCGCGGCCTGGGCGAAGCCGCCACCGGAGCCCATGGCGATCAGGCCGTGCTCGGGTTCGACCACGTCGCCGTTGCCGGTGATGATCAGCGAGGCGTCCTTGTTGGCCACCGCCAGCATGGCCTCCAGGCGGCTCAGCGAGCGGTCGGTGCGCCAGTCCTTGGCCAGCTCGACGGCGGCGCGCACCAGGTGGCCCTGGTGTTTCTCCAGCTTGCCCTCGAAGCGTTCGAACAGGGTGAAGGCATCCGCGGTGGCGCCGGCGAAACCGGCCAGCACCTGGCCGTGATAGAGGCGGCGCACCTTCTTCGCGTTGCCTTTCATCACGGTGTTGCCGAGGGAAACCTGGCCGTCGCCGCCCATGACGACTTTGCCGTGGCGGCGCACTGAAACGATGGTGGTCAAGGGGAGAGTCTCCACGCAGCGGGGCGAAAATGCCCAATGCAGACTCAAATGGGGGGGCGCCTGGCGCTTTTCAACCGGCGCCGGGCGATTCTCGGCCGAACGGCTTCGGCGTACCTGTAACAGCAGATTGCCGGCCCTGGTCGAGCCGGCACGCGCGACTCAGCGGCTCTGCCGTTGCTGCAGCAACAGGTTGCTGAAGCCGTTGGCGGCCAGGGCCTTCTGCGACTGGGCCAGCTGTTCGCGGCTGGCGAAGGGGCCGACCAGCACCCGGTGCCAGGTTTCCTCGCGCACCGTGCCGGACTCCACGCGGACGCTCTGGCCGAGCAGGATGATCTGCGCGCGCACGCTTTCCGCATCGTCCTTGCGGCGGAACGAGCCGGCCTGCAGGAAGAACTGGGTGCTGACCGGAGGCTGCGCCACCACCGGCGGCGGCGGCGGGGTCTGGCCGTTGAGCGCGGCTTCGGCGCGGGCCGCGTCGATCTTCGCCGCCTCCTCGGGGCTGACCGGCTTCGGCGTCGGCGGCACTGCGGGCTGCTCCAAGGCTTGCGGCGGCACTATGACCTCCGACTCCGGCAGCAGGGTGTAGAAGTCGTACTTGGGCTTGTCCGGTTCGCTGCTGCGCGGCGTGGCGGGCGCCGGCTTGCTGGTCTGACCGGCGCGGGCCTGTTCCGCCTTGTTGCGTCTGATCTCGTCGTGGCCGGGTTCGAGGCTGAACAGGAACATCATGAAGCCGCCGATCGCCAGGCCGCAGGCCAGCCAGATCCAGCCGGGCATGGGCTTTTTCGAGGGGGCCTTGTAGCGGCTGGCGCCGCGTTTCGGCGCGGCCTTCTTGCGCGCTGCCACCTACATGCGCTCCAGGGTTTCCAGGCCGAGCAGCTCCAGGCCCTGCTTGAGCGTGCGGCCGGTCAGGGCGGCCAGGCGCAGGCGGCTCTGCTGGGTGGCCGGGTCCTCGGCGGCGAGGATCGGGCAGTGCTCATAGAAGCTGGAGAACAGCCCAGCCAGGTCGTACAGGTAGGCGCACAGCAGGTGCGGTACCCCCTTGTCGGCGACGCCGCCCAGCACTTCGCCGAATTGCGCGAGCTTGCCGGCCAGGGCCAGTTCCTGCTCGGCGGCAAGGACGATCCGCCCGGCGACGCCGTCGACATCGCTGCCGAGCTTGCGGAACACGCTGGCCACCCGGGTATAGGCATACAGCAGGTAGGGCGCGGTGTTGCCTTCGAAGCTGAGCATCTGCTCGAAGTTGAAGCTGTAGTCGCTGGTGCGGTGCTTGGACAGGTCGGCGTACTTCACCGCGCCGATGCCCACGGCGTGGGCGATATCCTGCAGTTCACCTTCCGCCAGCTCGGGGTTCTTGTCCTTGACCAGGTTGTAGGCGCGCTGCTCGGCTTCGTCGAGCAGGTCGATCAGCTTCACCGTGCCGCCGTCGCGGGTCTTGAACGGGCGGCCGTCGGCGCCGTTCATGGTGCCGAAGCCCATGTGCTCGAGCTGCATGCCCTGATGCACGAAGCCGGCGCGGCGTGCCACCTCGAAGGCCATCTGGAAGTGCAGGGCCTGGCGCTGGTCGACGAAATACAGCGCGCGGTCGGCTTTGAGCTGCTGGCTGCGGTAACGCATGGCGGCCAGATCGGTGGTCGCGTAGAGGTAGCCGCCGCCGGCCTTCTGCACGATCACCGGCAGCGGATTGCCTTCGGCGTTCTTGAACTCGTCCATGAACACGCACTGGGCGCCGTCGCTCTCGCTGAGCAGGCCCTTGGCGCGCAGCTCGGCGACCACGGTGGGCAGGTCGTCGTTGTAGGCGCTTTCGCCCTTGACGTCGGCCGGGCTCAGCTTGACGCCCAGGCGGTCATAGGCCTGCTGGCAGTGCGACAGCGAGATGTCGTTGAATCGGTGCCACAGGCGCAGGCACTCCGGCTCGCCGGCTTGCAGCTGCACCACCAGTTCGCGGGCGCGCTCGGCGAATTCGGGCGACTCGTCGAAACGCTTCTTCGCCGCGCGGTAGAAGCCCTCCAGGTCGGCCAGCTCGCTTTCGGCGGCGGCCGGATTCTCTTCCATGAAGGCCAGCAGCATGCCGAACTGGGTGCCCCAGTCGCCGACATGGTTCTGCCGGATCACTTCGTCGCCGAGGAACTCCAGGACTCGCGCCACCGCGTCGCCGATGATGGTTGAGCGCAGGTGGCCGACGTGCATCTCCTTGGCCAGGTTCGGCGAGGATAGGTCGACCACCACCCGTTGCCGCTTGCCGGCCTTGCGTACGCCGAGCCGCGCGTCGGCGAGCAAGGCGTCGAGACGTTCGGCCAGGGCGGCGCTGTTCTGGTAGAAGTTGAGAAAGCCCGGGCCGGCGATCTCCACCTTGCTGATCTGCACATCGCCCGGCAGGGCGGCGATCAGCTTCTCGGCCAGCTCGCGCGGCTTCATGCCGGCCGGCTTGGCCAGCATCATGGCGATGTTGCTGGCGAAGTCGCCATGGCTCTTGTCCTTGGTGTTCTCCACCTGGATCGTCGGGCTCAGGCCCGCGGGCAGCACGCCTTCGGCGGTCAGGCGGGTCAGGGCTTGTTGGATCAGGTGGCGAATGCTGTCTTTCATGGTCTGCTCGGTTCGCCCTGGGGCAGTGGTCGAAAACTGCGCATTATAAAAGCAGCCGCGAGCTGCAGGCCACACCTTGTAGGGTGCGCTGTGCGCACCATTGGCACGCAGGCAGGTGGCGCGCACGGCGCACCCTACTTCAGAACAGATCGATCGGGTCGACATCCAGCGACCAGCGCACCGCGCGGCCGCTGGGCATCTGCTCCAGCGCCTGCAGCCAGCTGTTGAGCAGGCGGTGCAGCGGCGCGCGGGCATTGGCCTGCACCAGCAGTTGTGCGCGGTAGCGGCCGGCGCGGCGTTCCATCGGTGCCGGCACCGGCCCGAGCAGTTCGATGCCGCCGAGCCGCAGTTCGTTCAATAACAGTTCGGCTTCGCTGCAGGCCTCATCGAGGAAACCCTCGGCCTGCCCCGGCTTGTGCGCCTCGGCGCGCAACAGGGCGAGGTGGCAGAAGGGCGGCAGGCCGGCGCCGCGGCGCTCGCTCAAGGCTTGGTCGGCGAAGGCGAAGTAGCCCTGCTCGGTCAGTTGCACCAGCAGCGGATGGTCGGCCAGGTGGCTCTGGATGATCACCTTGCCCGGCTCTTCGGCACGCCCGGCGCGCCCGGCGACCTGGACGATCAGCTGGGCCATGCGCTCGCTGGCGCGGAAATCGGCGGAAAACAGGCCGCCGTCGGCATCCAGGATCGCCACCAGGGTGACGCGCGGGAAGTGGTGACCCTTGGCGAGCATCTGGGTGCCGACCAGGATGCACGGCTCGCCGCGCTGCACGGTGTTAAACAGCGTGGTCATGGCTTCCTTGCGTGCGGTGCTGTCGCGGTCCACCCGCAATACCGGCACCTGCGGGAAGAGAATCGCCAGGCGCTCTTCGGCGCGCTCGGTGCCGGCGCCGACCGGACGCAGGTCGACGTTGTGGCATTTCGGGCAGTTGCTCGGCTGGCACTCGACATGCCCGCAGTGGTGGCAGCGCAGCTCACGGGAGCGCTGGTGCACGGTCATCCGCGCGTCGCAGCGCGGACATTCCGACAGCCAGCCGCAGTCGTGGCACAGCAGGGTCGGGGCGAAACCGCGGCGGTTGAGGAACACCAGCACCTGCTGACCGGCCGCCAGGGTCTGGGCGATGGCCTGCTGCAGCGGGCCGGAGATGCCCGAGTCGAGCGGCCGGCTCTTCACGTCCAGGCGCAGGAAGCGCGGCTGCTGCGCGCCGCCGGCCCGCTGGTTGAGGCGCAGCAGGGCATAGCGGCCGGCGTGGGCGTTGTGCAAGCTCTCCAGCGACGGAGTGGCCGAGCCGAGCAGGATCGGGATGTTTTCCTGGCGCGCGCGCACCACGGCGAGGTCGCGGGCGTGGTAGCGCAGGCCTTCCTGCTGTTTATAGGAGGCGTCGTGCTCCTCGTCGATGATGATCAGCCCGGGGCGCTGCATCGGGGTGAACAGCGCCGAGCGGGTGCCGATGATGATGTCCGCCTCGCCGTCGCGCGCCGCCAGCCAGGCATCCAGGCGTTCGCGGTCGTTGACTCCGGAGTGCAGCAGGGCGATCCGTGCGTTGAAGCGCCGCTCGAAGCGCGCCAGGGTCTGTGGCCCCAGGTTGATCTCGGGGATCAGCACCAGCGCCTGCTTGCCGGCTTCCAGGGTCTCGCGGATCAGTTGCAGGTAGACCTCGGTCTTGCCACTGCCGGTCACCCCGGCCAGGAGGAAGGCGTTGAAGTTGCCGAAACCGGCGCGCACGGCCGCGGCGGCGGCGCGCTGTTCGGCATTCAGCGGCAGCTCCGCCTGCGCCAGCCAGCTGGCATGGCGCGCGCTGGCGGCATGCCGGCGCACCTCGATGCGTAGCAGGCCCTTCTCGCGCAGCAGCTCGAGGCTGTCCTTGTTCAGTAGCAGTTTGCTCAGCAGGCTGTGGGCGACGCCGTGGGGGTGCTGTGCGATGGTCTGCAGGGCCTCGCGCTGGCGCGGCGCGCGCGCCAGCCGCGGGTCGTCCAGGCGGGCGCCTTCGACCAGGTGCCAGAACCGCTCCTGTCGCGCTTCCGCCGGTTCGCCCTGGCGCAGCAGCGTCGGCAGGGCCCAGCTGAGGGTGTCGCCAAGGCTGTGCTGGTAATACTGCGCGGTCCACAGGCACAGCTTGAACAGCGCCGGCGGCACTGGCGACTGGGCATCGAGCAGTTGCAGGGCCGGCTTGAGCTTGTCTGGCGGAACCTCGCTGTACCCGCTGACCTCGATCAGGATGCCGATCAGCTCGCGGCGGCCGAACGACACGCGCAGTCGCGCGCCCGGCTGCAGGGCGCTGCGCGGTACACCGGGCGGCGCGCGGTAGTCGAACAGGCGGCGCAGTGGCGAGGGCAGGGCGAGGCGCAGAATGGCGTCGGGCACGCAGAGGCTCCAGGCTGAAGAGCGGCGATCTTAGCAGCATGCGACGGTTGGCTGTGTACGCAGCTTGCATCGGGTGGGCGGTCTGGTATGATCCGCGGCCAATCTCCGTGCGGTACCTGACATCGGGTCGGGTGGCGGCACAAAATCCCGAGGAATACCCCATGAAAGCCGATATCCATCCAGAATACGTCGCTATCGAAGCTACTTGCAGCTGCGGTAACGTGATCAAGACCCGCTCCACCCTGGCCAAGAACATCAGCCTCGACGTGTGCTCCGAGTGCCACCCGTTCTACACCGGCAAGCAGAAAGTGCTGGATGCCGGTGGCCGTATCGATCGCTTCAAGCAGCGCTTCGGTGTATTCGGCGCTACCAAGTAAGCGAGCGAATCGCGACGAACCGCCCGATGGCGTGTTCCGCGCTACTGAAAAAGGCGTCCCTGGTGGGCGCCTTTTTCGTTTCCGTGCTTTATCTGGCGCCTGCCCAGGCGTATTGCCCGGCGCCCGGCACGCTGCCAGGCGTCAAGGTGCAGCGCGTGGTGGATGGCGATACCCTGCGCCTGGCGGACGGCCGCAGCGTGCGCCTGATCGGGCTGAACAGCCCGGAGTTGCGCCGTCAGGGGCGTTCCGCCGAGCCGTTTGCCGAGGCCGCGCGCCGCCGCTTGAGCGAGTTGGTGGCGGCGAATGACGGGCGTGTCGGTCTGCTGCCCGGGCGCCAGACGAAGGACCACTACGGGCGCACGCTGGCGCATGCCTATGACGCCAAGGGCCGCAACCTGGAAGCGCAGTTGCTGGCCGAGGGCCTGGGCTTCCTGGTGGCGGTCACCCCCAACGTCGCCCTGGTCGATTGCCAGCGGGCTGCCGAGCGCAGTGCGCGGCAGAGGCGTGCCGGGCTGTGGCGCCAGCCACCGGTGCAGGCGCCGGAGCGGTTGAGCGCCGGCGGCTTCGCGCTGATCCAGGGGCGCGTCGAACGGGTCGAACGCAACCGCGGCGGGCTGTGGCTGGAGCTGGGCGACTCGCTGGTGTTGCGCGTGGCGCCGCCGCTGCTGGCGGGCTTCGACGAACAGCAGATGCGCGGCCTGGTCGGGCGCCAGGTCGAAGCCCGCGGCTGGGTGATTGACCGCGCTCGGCGCGGCGGCGTAAAACCGGGGCAAGCCCGTTGGATGTTGCCGCTGACCCATGCGGCGATGCTGGAGGTGCTGCCGTGAGCGTGCGTGGCCTGGTCGCGTTGTTGCTGCTGAGCGGACAGTTGGCCGGCTGTGCGCTGAACCCGGCCACCGGACGCAGCGATTTCGTGATGATGAGCGAACGGCAGGAGTTGGAGCTCGGGCGCCGCCATAGCCAGGAAATCCTCAAGCAATACCCGCGCTACGCTGACGAAAAACTGCAGGCCTATGTGCAGCAGGTCGGTGAGCGAGTGGCCAGGCACAGCCACCGCAGCCAGCTCGACTATCGGTTCACCGTGGTCGATAGTCCGGATATCAACGCCTTTGCCTTGCCGGGCGGCTATATCTACATTCACCGCGGGCTGCTCGCCTACCTCAATTCGGAGGCCGAACTGGCCGCCGTGCTCGGCCATGAGGTCGGTCACGTCACGGCGCGGCATGGCGTGCAGCAGCAAAGCCAGTCGAGTGCCTGGGGTGTGTTGGGGCAGGCGGTGGCGATCGGCACCGGTGTCGGTGCCGCGGCCGACCTGACCAATGTCCTCGGCAACGCCTTCGTTCGCGGTTACGGGCGTGATATGGAGCTCGAGGCCGACGGCTTGGGCGCGCAGTACCTGGCGCGCAGTGGTTACGACCCGCAGGCGATGATCGAGGTGGTCAAGGTGCTGAAGAGCCAGGAGGATTTCGCCCGCGCCCAGGCCGCCCAGCGCGGTCAGGCGCAATCCGCCGGCGGCTATCATGGCCTGTTCGATACCCACCCGGACAACGACCGCCGCTTGCAGCAGGTGGTGGGGCCGGCGCGGGCGCTGGCGACCGGGCAGCAAGAGGTCAATCGAGACGCCTTTCTTCAGCATCTGGATGGCTTGCCGTTCGGCGACTCTGCTGCCAGCGGCGTGCGGCGCGGGCAGCGCTTCTATCATGCCGAGCTGGGATTTGCCCTGAGCTTTCCGGATGGCTGGGGCATCGTCAATCGGCCGGATGCGCTGATTGGCCACACCGCCGATCGGCAGGGCTTTATCGCCATGACCCTGGAAAACCATCCGAAAGGACTGGCGGCTGCTGAGTTGCTGCGCCAGCGCGCCGGCGGCCAGCGCCTGGTCGCCGGGCAGGCGTTGCAGCAGGCGGGCTTGCAGGGCTACAGCGCGATCATCCCGGGCAGCGCGGCCAGGCGCGTGGCGGTGCTGCTGCAAGGGTCGCGGGCCTATCTGTTCGTCGCGGCGGTGCGTGGCCGCGCTTCGTTGGAAAGCCAGGACGCCCAGTTCCTCGCGGTGATCAAGAGCTTTCGCCCGCTGACGGCCGCCGAGCGCAAGCTGGCCGAGCCGCTTCGCGTGCAGCTGGTCAGGGCGAAAGGTGGGGAGCGCATGGCGGCCCTGGCCCGGCAGAGTAAGCTGCCCGGCGATGCCGAGGCGACCCTGCGCCTGCTCAATAATCTCTATCCCGCTGGCGAGCCGAGTGCAGGCGATTGGCTCAAGGTCGTGCGTTAGTGGGCTATGACCGGGCAGTTCGAACGGTCTTGTGCAGGTGTCTCCAACTTGCGTATCCTCGGCCGCCTGCCTGTTCAACAGCCAAAAAAGCGGAAATGCCACCATGTCTGATCTGAAAACTGCCGCTCTCGAATATCACGCGCAGCCCCGCCCCGGGAAGCTGAGTGTCGAGCTGACCAAACCCACCGCGACCGCCCGTGATCTGGCGCTGGCCTACAGCCCTGGCGTCGCCGAGCCTGTGCGTGAAATCGCGCGTGATCCCGAGCTGGCCTACCGGTACACCGGCAAGGGCAACCTGGTAGCGGTCATTTCCGACGGTACCGCCATTCTCGGGCTGGGCAACCTCGGCCCGTTGGCCTCCAAGCCGGTCATGGAAGGCAAGGGTGTGCTGTTCAAGCGTTTCGCCGGTATCGACGTATTCGACATCGAAGTCGACGCGGAAAGCCCGCAGGCCTTCATCGACACGGTCAAGCGCATTTCCATCACCTTCGGCGGCATCAACCTGGAAGACATCAAGGCGCCGGAGTGCTTCGAGATCGAACGCGCGTTGATCGAACAGTGCGACATTCCGGTGTTCCACGATGACCAGCACGGTACCGCCATCGTCACCGCGGCCGGCATGCTCAACGCCCTGGAAATCGCCGGCAAGACGCTCGAGCAGGCGAAGATCGTCTGCCTTGGCGCTGGCGCCGCGGCGACCTCCTGCATGAAGCTGCTGGTGAGCATGGGCGCCAAGGTCGAGAACATCTTCATGATCGACCGCAAAGGCGTGATCCATGCCGGTCGTGACGATCTGAACCAGTACAAGGCGGTGTTCGCCAGCGAAACCGACAAGCGCACCCTGTCCGACGCCCTCGAGGGCGCCGATGTGTTCGTCGGTCTGTCCGGCGCCAACCTGCTCGGTGCCGACGATCTCAAGCGCATGGCGCCGACCCCGATCGTGTTCGCCTGCTCCAACCCGGATCCGGAAATCGCCCCGGAACTGGCCCATGCCGCACGCAATGACGTGATCATGGCCACCGGTCGTTCGGACTACCCGAACCAGGTGAATAACGTGCTCGGCTTCCCCTTCATCTTCCGCGGTGCGCTGGACGTACGTGCCACCCGCATCAACGAAGAGATGAAGATCGCCGCCGCCCTGGCCCTGCGCGACCTGGCCAAGCTGCCGGTGCCGCAGGAAGTCTGCGATGCCTACGGTGGCATTGCGCTTGCCTTCGGCCGCGAGTACATCATTCCGAAGCCGATGGATCCGCGTCTGATCACCGTGGTCTGCGACGCCGTAGCCAAGGCCGCCATCGAAAGCGGTGTGGCGACCCTGCCCTATCCGAAGCACTATCCGCTGAAGTCGGTGGATGAGGTGTTCAACGGCTAAAGCCGGATCCATAAAAAAACCCGCTTCGGCGGGTTTTTTTATGGAGCCAGGCTGAGTCTTGGGTTGCCGGCCAGCGAGACTCGATTCGATGAGTTGCCGGCGGCGCTCTTTGCCTGGAGCAGGTAGCTGCTCGCGTTAGAACAGGTCGATTGGCGCCGCCTCATCGGCCGGCAGCGGGCTGCCGGGAATGCCCGCGCTCGGATCCAGTTCGCTCATCGGTGGCGGCGAATCCTCACTCTTGAATAGCTCGAAATAGGCGTCTGCGGTGCCGGGCGCGGCCGCGCGGCCACTATAGGGATCGATGCGCAGGGTCAGCAGGCCGCCCGGCTCGGCGGGCAAATGGCTGTTCTTGCCTTTCAGGGCCGTGCCCATGTAGCTCATCCAGATCGGCAGGGCGACAGTGCCGCCGTATTCATTCCGGCCTAGGCTTTCCGGCTGGTCGAAACCGGCCCAGACGGTGGTGACGTAGTCGGCGTTGTAGCCGGAGAACCAGCTGTCCTTGGATTCGTTGGTGGTGCCGGTCTTTCCGGCCAGATCATCGCGGCCGAGAGCCATGGCCCGACGCCCCGTGCCGCGCTTGATCACGTCCTGCAGCATGCTGGTCATGATATAGGCGGTGCGCTCGTCGATGATGCGCTCGGCGACAATGGGTTCGGGGGCGGGCAGTTGCTGAGTGCCGGCGGTTTGCTTGTCGTCGGTGGGCGGCAGTTCGCTACTCTCGCTCGGGGCATCGCCAGTGGGGCCCGGCGCTGTAGCGGGGTTGGCGATATACAGCGGCTCTCCATGGCGGCTGTCGATGCGTTCGATCAGGTAGGGCTGGGTTTTATAGCCACCGTTGGCGAATGCGGTCCAGCCGGTCGCCACTTCCAGTGGCGTCAGGTTGGCAGTGCCCAAGGCCAGGGATAGGTTGCGGGGGAGCTCCTGCTTGTCGAAGCCGAAGCGACTGACATAGTCCAGCGCGTACTCGATGCCGATGGCTTGTAGCAGGCGAATCGAAACCAGGTTGCGTGACTTGTACAGGGCCTCGCGCAGGCGGATCGGGCCGAGAAAGGTGTTGTTATCGTTTTTCGGGCGCCATACCTGGTCGAGGTATTCGTCGACGAACACGATCGGCGCATCGTTCACCAGGGTTGCGGCGGTGTAGCCGCTGTCCAGGGCGGCGCTGTAAATGAAGGGTTTGAAGCTGGAACCCGGTTGGCGTTTGGCTTGCGCGGCGCGGTTGTAGTTGCTCTGCTCGAACGAGAAACCGCCGACCAGCGCGCGAACCGCGCCATTGTGCGGATCCAGCGAAACCAGGGCGCCCTGGGCCATGGGGCGCTGGGCGAAGCGCAGGCTGCCGTCTTCCTGGCGCTGGATGCGAATCAGGTCGCCGACCTGTACCACGTCACTGGGTTGCTGTGGGCGGGGGCCAAGACTGTTGGTGTTGAGGAAGGGCCGTGCCCATCTCATGCTGTCCCAGGCGACAGCTTGTTCCTCGCCTTGGCGGGTGAGTACGAGAATGCCGCTTTTCTCGACCTGGGTAACGATCGCCGGTTCGAGCCCGCCGAACGATGCCTGTTTGGCCAGTTCGCTGAGCCAGGCCTCTTTACCCAGGCCAGGCAGGCGACTTTCCGGGCCGCGGTAGCCATGGCGCTGATCGTAAGCGATCAAACCGTCGCGCACGGCGACGTTGGCCGCCCCCTGCAGGTCGCTGGGGACGGTGGTGGTGACGTTGAAACCCTCGGTGTAGGCGTCGCTGCCGTAGCGGCCAACCATTTCTGCCCGGACCATCTCCGCCACGTAAGGCGCCACGACTTCGGGCTTGGGAACGTGGTAGCTGGCGTCGACCGGCTCGGCCAGGGCGGCTTCATAGCGTTGCCGGTCGATGCGCCCGAGTAGGTGCATGCGCCCGAGAATCCAGTCGCGACGTTCCTTGCTGCGGGTCGGGTTGATCAGAGGATTGAAGCGTGACGGTGCCTTGGGCAGGCCGGCGATCATCGCCAGCTGCGCCAGGCTGAGCTCGTTGATCGACTTGCCGTAATACACCTGTGCCGCCGCCTCGATGCCGTAGGCGCGGTTACCGAGGTAGATCTTGTTGACATAGAGCTCAAGGATCTCGTTCTTGCTGAGTTCGCGCTCGATCTGCAGGGCCAGGAGGATCTCGTTGATCTTGCGTGAGAAGCTTCTCTCACTAGAAAGGAAGAAGTTCTTCGCCACCTGCATGGTGATGGTGCTGCCCCCCGTCTGGATCTGCCCGCTCTTCAATATTTGCGTGGCAGCGCGCATCAGGCTGGTAAGGTCAACGCCATAATGATTTGCGAAATTGTCGTCTTCGGCGGCCAGCAGGGCGTGGATGAAGTCGGCCGGGATGTCGCTGAAGGCGATGGGGGAGCGGCGCATTTCGCCAAATTCGGCGATCAGCTTGGCATCACTGCTGTAGACGCGCAGGGGGATCTGCAACTGGATGCTGCGCAGCGAATCGACGGAGGGCAGGCTGGGACTAAGATAGAGAAACGCCCCGCTGAAACTGAGTAACAGCCCACAAAAAGCGGCGACACAAGACCAGCAGAAGAACTTCAGCAGACGCATCAAGATTTTTAGATTTCCAGATAAAAGAACGAGTTAAGCGGAAGACAAAGCTGAAAGAGAAAAGCTGTTCACATTATAAGCGTTTTTTTTCCTGGGGAGCCATTTGCGCTTCTGTCAAGACTGTTATTTAATGTGAAAAAACATAAATAGTCCGTAAGTCGCGGATGCCAATAGGAAATCGGTCGTGCTAGGGCTCTTCAACAAGAAAGCGAATACGCTGCTGGGGATCGATATCAGTTCGACCTCCGTCAAGCTCCTCGAATTGAGTCGCTCCGGAAGCCGCTACAAGGTAGAGGCCTACGCTGTCGAGCCGCTCCCGCCAAATGCCGTGGTCGAGAAGAATATCGCCGAGTTGGAAGGTGTGGGGCAGGCGCTGTCGCGCGTGCTGGCCAAGGCCAAAACCGGCGTGAGGGCGGTTTCCGTCGCGGTGGCGGGGTCTGCGGTGATCACCAAGACCATCGAGATGGATGCCGGGCTTTCTGACGATGAGCTTGAGAATCAGCTGAAGATCGAGGCCGATCAATACATTCCCTACCCGCTGGAGGAAGTGGCCATCGACTTCGAGGTGCAGGGTCCTTCGCCGCGCAATCCGGAGCGGGTCGAAGTGCTTCTCGCCGCGTGCCGCAAGGAGAACGTCGAGGTTCGCGAGGCGGCGCTGGCCTTGGCGGGGTTGACGGCCAAGGTGGTCGATGTCGAAGCCTATGCCCTGGAGCGTGCTTACGGTTTGCTCGGCGAGCAGCTTGGCAGCGGGCACGACGAACTGACTGTGGCGGTGGTCGATATCGGTGCGACCATGACCACCCTCAGCGTGCTGCACAACGGGCGCACCATCTATACGCGCGAGCAACTGTTCGGTGGCAAGCAGCTGACCGAGGAAATCCAGCGGCGCTATGGATTGTCTGTGGAGGAAGCCGGTCTGGCCAAAAAACAGGGCGGTCTTCCGGATGACTACGACAGCGAAGTCTTGCAGCCGTTCAAAGAGGCGGTTGTACAGCAGGTTTCACGCTCCCTGCAGTTCTTCTTCGCGGCAGGCCAGTTCAATGATGTCGATTACATCCTTCTCGCCGGAGGTACGGCCTCGATTCCCGACCTCGATCGTCTGATCCAGCAGAAGATTGGCACGCAAACCCTGGTGGCCAATCCTTTTGCGGACATGGCGCTGAGCAGCAAGGTCAATGCCGGGGCGTTGGCCAGTGATGCGCCGGCCTTGATGATTGCCTGTGGTCTGGCGATGAGGAGTTTCGACTAATGGCGCGGATTAACCTACTTCCATGGCGCGAGCAGTTGCGCGAGGAGCGCAAGCAGCGCTTCCTGGTTACGCTTGCCGGTGTCCTGGTGGTCGCGGCCGGCGCGGTGTTCTTCGGTGACCAATACCTGAGCGGGGCGATTGAGCAGCAAAATGCGCGCAATGACTTCGTGCGCAAGGAAATTGCCGTGCTGGATGCGCGGATCAAGGAGATTAGCGAGCTGAAGACCCGTCGGGAGCAACTCCTGGAACGGATGAAGATCATTCAGGATCTGCAAGGCAATCGGCCGATTATCGGGCGAGTGTTCGATCAGTTGGTGAGAACGCTACCGGATGGCATCTATTTCACCAGTGTGAAAATGACCGGCAAGAGTATTGCGATCGTCGGTGCGGCGGAGTCCAACAACAGGGTCTCTAATCTGATGCGTAATCTGGATGCATCCGATTGGCTCGAGGCGCCCAATCTGACGCAAGTCAAGGCGACAACGGCCGGTGCGCTGGACCAGGCTAATGTGTTCCAGTTGACAGTTCAGCAAACGCAGCCTGCTGTCGAGCCGGTAGAAGGTGACAAAAAATGAGCCTGGCCGAATCTATTGAGAATTTGCGTAAGGTTGACCTGAGCGATTTGGATCTGAACAACATCGGCTCATGGCCGCCTATCATCAAAGGCGTCGTCTTTGTGTTGTTCTTCGTGATTGTCCTGGCGCTCGGATACAACTTTCATCTGAAGGATTTGCAGGCCGCCCTGGAGCGCTCGCAGGGCGAAGAGCAAACCCTTAAACAGCAGTTCTCCAGTAAAGCATTTCAGGCGGCTAACTTAGAGGCTTATAAAGAGCAGATGAAGGAAATGGAAGTTTCCTTTGGCGCTCTACTGCGCCAACTGCCGAGCGATACCGAAGTGCCCGGCCTTCTCGAGGATGTGACGCGAACAGGGCTGGGGAGCGGTCTGGAGTTTGAAGAGATCAAGCTGCTTCCGGAAGTGACCCAGCAGTTTTATATCGAGTTGCCGATCCAGATAAGCGTTGTTGGCGCCTACCATGACCTGGCGACCTTTGTCAGCGGGGTTGCCAGTCTGCCGCGCATCGTGACGTTGCATGACTTCGAGATCAAACCTGTCGATACCGAGAGTTCTTCTGTCATTCGGATGAGCGTTATGGCGAAGACTTATCGTTATAACGATAAGGGGCTGGACAAATGAAGGCTGTTCGTTGGTTGGTATCAACTTGCTTGCTGGTGGTTTTGCAGGGCTGTGGCTCGGGTGGCGACTTTGCCGATTTACAGGCATTCATGGATGAGGTTCGCGCCAGGCCGAAAGGGGCGATAGAACCGTTACCAAAGTTTTTGCCTTATGAAGCGTTCACCTACGGTGCATCCGCTCTGCGCAGCCCATTCCAGCCGCCAATCAAGATAGAGGTGGCCGGTCGTCAGAAGGGCTCGAAGGAAATCAAGCCGGACGAGACGCGGGTCAAGCAGTTCCTCGAAGGCTTCAATATCGAGGTTTTCGAGATGGTCGGCACATTGGCTAACAAAGATGGTGTGTTTGCTTTGGTGAGCGGGGCGGGAGGGGTGCATCGAGTCAAAGTGGGGGATTACCTCGGTCGAAATTATGGCCGTATCCGCGCCATCGATGAGTCCAAAGTCGATGTGGTTGAAATCGTTCCAGATGGTGAAGGTGGCTGGCTCGAGCGGCCGCGTAGCCTCTCCCTTAAGGAGCGCTCTTAAGAGAGCGGAATGAATATGAAGAAAAATAACCGGTCTGCCCAACGGAACCTGAGAATGAATAGCTCCTTTTCCCACCTAGGTATTTCTCTGTTAGCGCTGCTGCTGTCGCCAGCACTGTTGGCGGCTAACCTGCAGGCTCTCGACGTTGCCGCCTTGCCGGGCGACCGGGTTGAATTGAAATTGTCGTTCGACGAGCCGGTGCTCGCCCCGCGTGGCTACACCATCGAGCAGCCGGCGCGTATCGCCCTCGATTTCCCCGGGGTGTCCAACAAGTTGGGGGCGAAGAATCGTGAGCTGGGCGTGGGTAATGCGCGTAGTGTCACGGTGGTCGAGGCGAAAGATCGCACCCGCCTGATCATTAACCTGACCAATCTGGCGCCATACAATACGCGCGTCGAGGGCAATGACCTTTACGTGGTGGTCGGCGAGGGGGCGAAGACTAATGCGGTCGCCGTTCCTTCCCTGGCGGCTGCTGCACCTGCCGTCAGCACTGCGACTGCGTCCAAGGTCTACGCGCCGGCAAGTCGAGCCATCAGCAATATCGATTTCCAGCGTGGTGAGCAGGGCGAGGGGAATGTGGTCATTACCCTGTCGGATGCCTCGGTAAGCCCTAATATTCAGGAGCAAGGCGGCAAGATCCGCCTGGACTTCGCCAAGACGCAATTGCCCGAGCCCTTGCGTGTGCGCCTGGACGTGAAGGATTTCGCCACGCCCGTCCAGTTCGTCAGTGCAACCGGTACTGCCGACCAGGCGAGCATCGTCATCGAGCCGACCGGCTTCTACGACTATCTGGCTTATCAGGCCGATAACAAGCTTACGCTGAGCATCAAACCGCTGGCGGAGGATGAGGTCGAGAAGCGTAAAACCGAGCGATTCGCCTATACGGGGGAAAAGCTTTCGCTGAACTTCCAGGATATCGACGTCCGTTCGGTATTGCAGTTGATCGCGGACTTTACCGACCTGAACCTGGTTGCCAGTGATACGGTGAGTGGCAACATCACCCTGCGTTTGCAAAATGTGCCATGGGATCAGGCGCTGGATCTGGTCCTCAAAACCAAGGGGCTGGATAAGCGCAAGGTGGGTAATGTGTTGCTGGTAGCGCCGGCCGATGAAATCGCGGCGCGCGAACGTCAAGAGTTGGAGGCGCAGAAGCAGATCGCGGAGTTGGCGCCGCTGCGTCGCGAGCTGATCCAGGTTAACTATGCGAAAGCTTCCGATATGGCCAAGCTGTTCCAGTCGGTCACCAGTGCCGAAGGCACGGTCGATGAGCGCGGCTCTATCACGGTTGACGATAGGACCAACAGCATCATTGCCTACCAGACCCAGGATCGCCTCGATGAGTTGCGCCGGATCGTCGCGCAGTTGGATGTGGCGGTGCGTCAGGTGATGATCGAGGCGCGGATCGTCGAGGCCAACGTCGACTACGACAAGGCCCTGGGGGTTGAGTGGCGCGGGGTGACGGTGGGGGATAACAACTTTGTCGTGGGTGGTAGCAACAGTCTGGTGAAAGGCTCCGATCCGTTGGAGATCGATGCCGGTACTTTTGTGGACCTGGGCGCTGCCGGTGCGAATACGGGGCTGAACCTCGGCTTTATTACCAACAACACCTTGTTGGATCTTGAGTTGTCCGCCATGGAAAAGACCGGCAATGGCGAGGTGGTTTCTCAGCCCAAGGTGGTCACCGCCGATAAAGAGACTGCAAAAATATTGAAAGGCTCCGAGGTCCCTTATCAGGAAGCGAGTTCAAGTGGTGCGACTACCACGTCTTTTAAGGAGGCGGCTCTCTCGCTGGAAGTGACTCCGCAGATCACCCCGGACAATCGCATCATCATGGAAGTCAAGGTCACCAAGGATGCGCCGGACTTTTCTAATGCGGCAGCCAGTGGCGGTGTTCCTGCCATTAACAAAAACGAGGTCAATGCCAAGGTCCTGGTGGCCGATGGCGAGACCATCGTGATCGGCGGCGTGTTTTCCAACACCCAGAGCAAGTCGGTGGACAAGGTTCCGCTGCTCGGCGATATCCCGTTTATTGGCACCATGTTCCGGCGTGACGTCGTCAAGGATAGCAAATCGGAGCTGCTGGTCTTCCTCACTCCGCGTATCATGAACAACCAGGCCATTGCTGTGAGCCGTTGATTCTGTGCGTAATGTGATCCTTGTTGGCCCGATGGGGGCTGGTAAAAGCACCATCGGGCGTTTGCTGGCCAAAGAGTTGCGCTTGCCTTTCAGAGACTCCGACAAGGAGATCGAGCATCGAACCGGTGCGGATATCCCGTGGATCTTCGATGTCGAGGGCGAGCAGGGATTTCGCGAGCGTGAGCAGGCGGTGATCGCCGAGCTGTGCGATGTGGCAGGCGTGGTTTTGGCGACGGGAGGCGGTGCCGTACTGCGCCCGGAAAATCGCGCGGCACTGAAGCGTGGCGGTCGGGTGGTGTATTTGCATGCTTCGGTCGAGCAGCAGCTTGACCGCACCTCGCGTGACCGCAATCGCCCTTTGTTGCGCGCCGCCGATCCTGGCAAGGTGCTCAGGGACCTGTTGGCGATTCGTGACCCGCTGTATCGCGAGATTGCCGATGTCATCGTGGAAACCGACGAGCGCCCGCCGCGATTGGTCGTGCAAGAGATATTGGATCGACTCGAGGCACTTCCTTCCCATTAAAGCGCGGGCCGAACTGCGTTATCCTAGAGCCCTTTTGGATTGGGGGCTCCATGCAAACTCTTCAGGTCGAGCTCGGTGAGCGCAGCTATCCCATTTACATCGGTGCCGGTCTGTTGGGGCGGACGGATTTGCTGGCGCCGCATATCGTTGGGCGTCAGGTTGCCATCGTTACCAATGAGACGGTTGCACCACTTTATTTGGGCGCACTCGAGGCGGCCCTTGCCAGCTATGCCGTGACGCCGATTGTCTTGCCGGATGGCGAAGCTTTCAAAACCTGGGAAACCTTGCAGAAGATATTCGATGGCTTGCTCGGTGCTCGCCATGACCGGCACACCACCGTAATCGCATTGGGTGGCGGGGTTATCGGAGACATGGCGGGGTTTGCCGCGGCGTGCTACCAGCGCGGTGTCAATTTCATCCAGGTGCCTACCACGCTGTTGTCGCAGGTCGATTCGTCGGTGGGTGGCAAGACCGGCATCAACCACCCGCTCGGGAAAAACATGGTGGGGGCTTTCTATCAGCCGCAAGCCGTGTTGATCGACACGGCGAGCCTGGCCACCCTGCCGGAGCGGGAGTTGTCTGCCGGGCTGGCTGAAGTGATCAAGTACGGCTTGATCTGTGATGAGCCTTTCCTTGCCTGGCTCGAAGAGAACATGCCTGCATTGCGTGCCCTCGATCAGGCGGTGTTGACGGCGGCGATCGAGCGTTCTTGTGCGGCCAAGGCGCGCGTGGTCGGTGCCGATGAGCGGGAGTCGGGGGTGCGAGCGACGCTCAATCTGGGGCATACCTTCGGCCATGCCATCGAAACCCAGCAGGGCTACGGTGCCTGGTTGCACGGTGAGGCTGTGGCGGCGGGCACGGTGATGGCGCTGGAAATGTCGCGCCGTCTGGGCTGGATTTCCGGCGCCGAGCGGGACAGGGCGATTCGTCTGTTCCAGGCGGCCGGTTTGCCCGTGGTGCCGCCACGGGACATGACCCCGGAGCACTTCCTGGAGCATATGGCGGTCGACAAGAAGGTGCTCGACGGTCGTCTGCGTCTGGTTTTGTTGCGGCGCCTGGGTGAGGCGGTGGTCACCAGTGAGTTCCCTCGCGAGATTCTGAATGCCACGCTCAGTGCGGATTACGCTGCGCTAGTGGATCAGCTTAAACATTGATGAGTGCCCCATGACCAGTTTGCATGCTGACGAGGCTTTTCTCGACCACTATCATTTCACTCACGACCCCTTTGCTGCGCGCGTGCCGGGTTTCAAGTTCTTTCCGGCCCAGCGCAAGCCGGTGCTGGGGCAGTTGCATCATCTTGCACGCTACAGCCAATTGCTGCTGGTGGTCGCGGGCCCGCACGGCAGCGGCAAGACCCTGCTGCGCCAGGCCCTGGTGGCGAGTACCAACAAGCAGGCGGTGCAGAGCGTTATTTTCTCCGCCCAGGGGGCTGCCGAGCCCGATGCGGTGTTGCGCCAGGTTGCCCAGGGCTTGCAAGTACAGCAACCCGAGCTTCGCGCGATCTTGGCGCAAGTCGGACAGTTGGCGTTGACCGGCCAGGAGGTCTATGTACTGGTCGATGATGCGGAGCGCTTGAGTGACGCTGCCCTGACCAGTCTGTTGACCCTGGCTGCGGGCAATGCCGAAGGGCGTCCGCATGTCTTCCTGTTTGCCGAGTCCGGATTGATCCCGCGATTGGAGCTATTGGCCGATGGCGAGGAGTGCTTCCATGCCATCGAGTTGCAGCCCTACGCCGAAGACGAGACCCGCGACTATCTCGTCCAGCGACTCGAGGGGGCGGGGCAGGGGCTCGAGCTGTTCTCCGATGAACAGATCGCTGCCATCCATGAGCGCTCGGAGGGTTGGCCGGGAGCGATCAACCAGGTCGCGCGGGAGACCTTGGTCGAAGCCATGTTGGCACAGCGTGGCGCGAGCAGGCGTGCCGGCTTTGCCGTCAGTCTGCCGAAAAGGCATCTGCTGGCATTGGCGGTGGTGGGCGTTGGCGTGCTGGCTGCCTGGTTGATGCAGGGGCGTCCGCCGTCCGACGAATTGGCGGCGCCGACCGCGGCGCCATTGTCCCTCGCCCAGGCCGAGCGGCCAGCACCTGAGGAGCCGGTTGCGCCTCCCGTCGCTGGCGGTGCGGAAGCGCCACCCATCGAGTTCGCCGGTGCGAATCAGCCGTTGCCGTTGCCGTTGGTCGGCGAGTCTCAGCCGGTCATTCGTGAGCCGCTGGCCCAGGCCGCGGGCCTGGCGCCGGCCGAGGAGGTCGATGCCGTGGAGGGGGCGAGTGCGGGCGACTTGCGGGTGGCTGAGCCCCTCGGGGTGCCTGCGCCGGCGACTCCTGCCCCGTTCGCGCCGCCGGTGACTACCCCTGCCGCGCCGCCAGCGCCTAAGGTGGAACCGGTAGCGCCAGCGGTTA
This sequence comes from Pseudomonas benzenivorans, assembly GCF_900100495.1. Classification (GTDB taxonomy): domain Bacteria; phylum Pseudomonadota; class Gammaproteobacteria; order Pseudomonadales; family Pseudomonadaceae; genus Aquipseudomonas; species Aquipseudomonas benzenivorans. The sequence continues at coordinate 486,426 of NZ_FNCT01000002.1, read as the reverse complement.
AGCCGGTAGCTGCGGCGCCCGTGACGAAGCCGGCGGTTGCATCGGTGCCGGCCAAGCCGGCGCCAGTCGCGGATTGGTATGCGGCGCAGGGTGGCTCGCGTTATACCTTGCAAATCCTCGGTGCGCGTGCCGAGGCCAGTGCCCAGGCGTTCGTGCGCCAGCACGGTGCCGAGTATCACTACTTCAAGAAACGGCATCAGGGCCAGCCGCTGTATGTCGTGACCTACGGCAGCTTCGCTACGCGAGAGGCGGCCCAGGGGGCGCTGAAGAGCCTGCCGGCCCAGGTGCAGGCCGGCAAGCCTTGGCCGCGAACCTTCGCCAGTATCAGGCTGGAGATCGCCCGGGCTCGCTGATGCGGGGCGGTGAAATGCCCGGGTGACCGGCGGGTCGTTAGCACGACCTGCTGGTCGATTCCTTCGTTTTTGCGACATAAGGTTTCAGGGGGTCGCCACGAAGATTTGTGACGATCTGGGCGGATATGTACAATGACCTCCCTTTTGCCTGCGCAAAGCTGAGGCGTAGTCCTTGGCGCATGGTAAGTGTTTGAATTAGAAAGCAATTTGCCTTTTTAAAGGCAGCCTGGTGAGAGTCTCTATGAAAGCAGGTTTGTACCGTCCTGATGAGTTCAAGGATAACTGCGGCTTCGGCCTGATCGCCCACATGCAGGGCGAGGCGAGCCATCACCTGCTGCAGACCGCTATCGAAGCGCTGACCTGCATGACCCACCGCGGTGGGATCAATGCCGATGGCAAGACCGGTGATGGCTGCGGCCTGCTGATCCAGAAGCCCGACGTCTTCTTGCGCGCGATCGCCCGGGAGCAGTTCGGCGTCGAGCTGTCCAGGCAGTACGCGGTGGGCATGGTGTTTTTCAACCAGGACCCGGTCAAGGCCGAGGCGGCGCGCGACAACATGGATCGCGAGATCCTGGACGCCGGTCTGAAGCTGGTCGGCTGGCGCAAGGTGCCGATCGACACCAGCGTGCTCGGCCGCCTGGCCCTGGAGCGCCTGCCGCAGATCGAACAAGTCTTCATCGATGGCGAGGGGCTCAGCGACCAGGAGTTCGCCATCAAGCTGTTCAGTGCCCGTCGGCGCTCCTCGGTGAGCAATGCGGCAGACAGCGATCACTACATCTGCAGCTTCTCGCACAAGACCATCATCTACAAAGGCCTGATGATGCCGGCCGACCTGCAGCAGTTCTACCCGGACCTGGGTGACGAGCGCCTGCAGACCGCCATCTGCGTGTTCCACCAGCGCTTCTCCACCAACACCCTGCCGAAGTGGCCGCTGGCCCAGCCGTTCCGTTTCCTCGCGCACAACGGCGAGATCAACACCATCACCGGCAACCGCAACTGGGCGCAGGCGCGCCGGTTGAAGTTCGCCAACGAGTTGATCGGCGACCTGGATGAGCTGGGCCCGCTGGTCAACCGCGTCGGCTCCGACTCCTCGAGCATGGACAACATGCTCGAGCTGATGGTCACCGGTGGCATCGACCTGTTCCGCGGCGTGCGCATGATCATTCCGCCGGCCTGGCAGAACGTCGAGACCATGGACGCCGACCTGCGCGCGTTCTACGAATACAACTCCATGCACATGGAGCCCTGGGACGGCCCGGCCGGGGTGGTGCTGACCGACGGCCGCCACGCGGTCTGCCTGCTCGACCGCAACGGCCTGCGCCCAGCACGCTGGGTCACCACCAAGAACGGCTACATCACCCTCGCCTCGGAAATCGGCGTGTGGGATTACCAGCCTGAAGACGTGATCGCCAAGGGCCGCGTCGGCCCGGGGCAGATTCTCGCCGTCGATACCGAAACCGGCCAGGTGCTGGGCACCGACGACATCGACAACCGGCTGAAGTCGCGCCATCCCTACAAGCAGTGGCTGCGCAAGCATGCCCAGCGCATCCAGGCGACCCTGGAAGACCGCGACCACGGTTCGGCCTTCTACGACACCGATCAGCTCAAGCAGTACATGAAGATGTACCAGGTCACCTTCGAGGAGCGTGACCAGGTGCTGCGGCCGCTGGCCGAGCAGGGCCAGGAGGCGGTCGGCTCGATGGGCGACGACACGCCGATGGCCGTGCTGAGCCAGCGCGTGCGCTCGCCGTTCGATTATTTCCGCCAGCAGTTCGCCCAGGTCACCAACCCGCCGATCGACCCGCTGCGCGAAGCCATCGTCATGTCGCTGGAGATCTGCCTGGGGGCCGAGCGCAACATCTTCGCCGAGTCGCCGGAGCATGCCAGCCGGGTGATCCTCAGCAGCCCGGTGATTTCGCCGGCCAAGTGGCGCGCCCTGATGACCCTGGAGCGTCCGGGCTTCGAGCGCCAGCTGATCGACATGAACTACGACGAGTCCGTCGGGCTCGAGGCGGCCGTGCGCAACATGGCCGACCAGGCCGAGGAAGCGGTGCGCAGCGGCAAGGTGCTGCTGGTCTTGAGCGACCGGCATATAGCCCCGGGCAAGCTGCCGGCGCATGCCGCGCTGGTGACCGGTGCCGTGCACCATCGCCTGACCGAAAAGGGCCTGCGTTGCGACTGCAACATCCTGGTGGAAACCGCCACCGCCCGCGACCCGCACCACTACGCCGTGCTGCTCGGCTTCGGTGCCTCGGCGGTCTACCCGTTCCTGGCCTACGAGGTGCTGGGCGACCTGATCCGCACCGGCGAAGTGCTCGGCGACCTGTACGAGGTGTTCAAGTACTACCGCAAGGGCATCTCCAAGGGCCTGCTGAAGATCCTCTCGAAGATGGGTATCTCCACCGTCGCGTCCTACCGCGGCGCCCAGCTGTTCGAAGCGGTCGGTCTGGCCGACGAAGTCACCGAGCTGTGCTTCCGTGGCGTCGCCAGCCGGATCAAGGGCGCGCGCTTCGTCGATATCGAGGCCGAGCAGAAGTTGCTGGCCACCGAGGCCTGGAACAACCGCAAGCCGATCCAGCAGGGCGGCTTGCTCAAGTTCGTCTATGGCGGCGAGTACCACGCCTACAACCCGGACGTGGTGAATACCCTGCAAGCCGCGGTGCAGCAGGGCAACTACGAGAAATACAAGGAATACAGCAACCTGGTGGATACCCGCCCGGTATCGATGATCCGCGACCTGCTCAAGCTCAAGCTGGCCGAGCAGCCGCTGAGTCTCGACCAGGTCGAGCCGCTGCAGTCCATTTTCAAGCGCTTCGACTCCGCCGGCATTTCCCTCGGCGCGCTGTCGCCGGAAGCCCACGAAGCCATCGCCGAGGCGATGAACCGCCTCGGTGCGCGCTCCAACTCCGGCGAGGGCGGCGAAGATCCTGCCCGCTACGGCACCGCGCGCAGCTCGAAGATCAAGCAGGTGGCCACCGGCCGTTTCGGCGTGACCCCGGAATACCTGGTCAACGCCGAAGTGCTGCAGATCAAGGTGGCCCAGGGTGCCAAGCCCGGCGAGGGCGGTCAGTTGCCGGGCGGCAAGGTCAACGGCCTGATCGCCCGCCTGCGCTATGCGGTGCCCGGCGTGACCCTGATTTCGCCGCCGCCGCACCACGACATCTACTCGATCGAGGACCTGGCGCAGCTGATCTATGACCTCAAGCAGGTCAACCCGCAGGCGCTGGTCTCGGTCAAGCTGGTGGCCGAAGCCGGGGTCGGCACCATCGCCGCCGGCGTGGCCAAGGCCTATGCCGACCTGATCACCATCTCCGGCTACGACGGCGGCACCGGCGCTTCGCCGCTGACCTCGATCAAGTACGCCGGTGCACCCTGGGAGCTGGGCCTGGCCGAGACCCACCAGACCCTGCGCGGCAACGACCTGCGTGGCAAGGTGCGGGTGCAGACCGACGGCGGCCTGAAGACCGGCCTGGACGTGGTCAAGGCAGCCATCCTCGGCGCCGAGAGCTTCGGCTTCGGCACTGCGCCGATGATCGCCCTGGGTTGCAAGTACCTGCGCATCTGCCACCTGAACAACTGCGCCACCGGCGTGGCCACGCAGAACGACAAGCTGCGCAAGGATCACTTCATCGGCACCGTCGAGATGGTGATGAACTTCTTCACCTACGTCGCCGAAGAGACCCGCGAGTGGCTGGCCAAGCTCGGCGTGCGCAGCCTGGAAGAGCTGATCGGGCGTACCGACCTGCTCGAGGTGCTGCCCGGCGAGACCGAAAAGCAGCAGCACCTGGACCTGTCGCCGTTGCTCGGCAGCGAGCACATTCCGGCGGACAAGCCGCAGTTCTGCCTGGTCGAGAAGAACCCACCATTCGACCTGGGCCTGCTGGCCGAGAAGATGGTCGAGCTGGCCAAGCCGGCGATCGATGCCGCCAGTGGCGCCGAGTTCGAGCTGGACATCTGCAACTGCGATCGCTCCATCGGCGCGCGGGTATCCGGCGAAATCGCCCGGGTCCACGGCAACCAGGGCATGGCCAGTGCGCCGATCACCTTCCGCTTCAAGGGCACCGCGGGGCAGAGCTTCGGCGTGTGGAACGCCGGCGGCCTCAACCTGTACCTGGAAGGCGATGCCAACGACTACGTGGGCAAGGGCATGACCGCGGGCAAGCTGGTGATCACCCCGCCGAAAGGCAGCCCGTTCAAGACCCAGGACAGCGCGATCATCGGCAACACCTGCCTGTACGGCGCCACCGGCGGCAAGTTGCTCGCCGCCGGCACCGCGGGCGAGCGCTTCGCCGTGCGTAACTCCGGTGCGCATGCGGTGGTCGAGGGCACCGGTGACCACTGCTGCGAGTACATGACCGGCGGCTTCGTCTGCGTGCTCGGCAAGACCGGCTACAACTTCGGCTCCGGCATGACCGGCGGCTTCGCCTACGTGCTCGACCTGGACAACAGCTTCGTCGACCGGGTCAACCACGAACTGGTGGAGATCCAGCGGATCAACAACGAGTCGATGGAAGCCTACCGCAGCCATCTGCAGCGCGTGCTCGCCGAGTACGTCCAGGAAACCGCCAGCGAGTGGGGCCGCAACCTCCTGGAAAACCTGGATGACTACCTGCGCAAGTTCTGGTTGGTCAAGCCGAAGGCCGCAAGCCTGAAGTCGCTGCTCTCCAGCACCCGGGCCAACCCGCAGTAAAAGCAGTTTCAAGCGCCAAGCCTCAAGCTGGAAGCAGTGCGAGGCCTGCCGCTCACCGTGATTGTCATGCAGCTTGACGCCCCTGGCGCAGCGCTGCTGTTAAGAGGTTTGAAATGACTGAACGTCTGAATAACGACTTCCAGTTCATCGAGGTTGGGCGCAAAGACCCGAAGAAGAAGCTGTTGCGTCAGCGCAAGAAGGAGTTCGTCGAGATTTACGACAACTTCAAGCCGGCGCAGGCGGCCGAGCAGGCGCACCGTTGCCTGGGCTGCGGCAATCCCTATTGCGAATGGAAGTGCCCGGTGCACAACTTCATTCCCAACTGGCTGAAGCTGGTCTCCGAGGGCAACATCCTGGCGGCGGCGGAACTGTCGCACCAGACCAACACCCTGCCGGAAGTCTGTGGCCGCGTCTGTCCGCAGGACCGGCTGTGCGAGGGCGCCTGCACCCTCAACGACGGCTTCGGCGCAGTGACCATCGGCTCGGTGGAGAAGTACATCACCGACACTGCCTTCGCCATGGGCTGGCGCCCGGACATGTCCAAGGTCATGCCGACCGGCAAGCGCGTCGCGGTGATCGGCGCCGGCCCGGCCGGCCTGGGTTGTGCCGACGTGCTGGTGCGCAACGGCGTGACCCCGGTGGTGTTCGACCGCAACCCGGAAATCGGCGGCCTGCTGACCTTCGGCATCCCCGAGTTCAAGCTGGAAAAGACCGTGCTGAGCAATCGCCGCGAAGTCTTCAGCGGCATGGGCATCGAGTTTCGCCTGAACACCGAGGTGGGCAAGGACGTGACCATGCAGCAGCTGCTGGATGAGTACGATGCCGTGTTCATGGGCATGGGCACCTACACCTACATGAAGGGCGGCTTCCCCGGCGAGGACCTGCCGGGCGTCTACGACGCGCTGGATTTCCTGATCGCCAACGTCAACCGCAACCTCGGTTTCGAGAAGTCGGCGGAAGACTTCATCGACATGAAGGGCAAGCGCATCGTCGTGCTCGGTGGTGGCGATACCGCGATGGACTGCAACCGCACCTCGATCCGCCAGGGCGCCAAGAGCGTGACCTGCGCCTACCGTCGCGACGAAGAGAACATGCCCGGCTCGCGCAAGGAAGTGAAGAACGCCAAGGAGGAGGGGGTGAAATTCCTCTTCAACCGCCAGCCCATCGCCATCGTCGGCGAGGACCGGGTGGAGGGTGTCAAGGTGGTCGAGACCCGTCTCGGCGAACCGGATGCCCGTGGCCGGCGCAGCCCCGAGCCGATTCCGGGCTCCGAGGAAATCATCCCGGCCGAGGCCGTGCTGATCGCCTTCGGCTTCCGCCCGAGCCCGGCACCCTGGTTCGAGCAGTTCGAGATCCAGACCGACAGCCAGGGCCGGGTGGTTGCGCCGGAGAAGAACCAGTTCAAGCACCAGACCAGCAACCCGAAGATCTTCGCCGGTGGCGACATGGTCCGTGGTTCCGACCTGGTGGTGACGGCGATCTTCGAGGGGCGCAACGCCGCCGAAGGCATCCTGGATTATCTCGGCGTCTGATGCTTCCGCGACTGCGTAGGTTGGGCTGAGCTCGGCGAAGCCCAACGGGGCCGTCTCCAGGATTGCAGCGTTGGGCTTCGCAGGCTCAACCAGCGTGGCCCGGCCCAACCTACAGATGTGCCGACCGAGGCAAATCGTCGCATTGGACAAAAGGCACGGCACTCGCCGTGCCTTTTGTTTTGTGCTTTGCGACAATGGCGCATCTTTTGGTCTTTAGAGGGTGGATTGCGCCGCGCTGCGGCTAGCCTGCGCGGTCCGATCCACCCTACAAAATGCCCGCACTTTTTTGCTGCCTACTCATTTCTCAGGAATTGCCATGACCGCCCTGAAGAACGATCGCTTCCTTCGCGCCCTGCTCAAGCAGCCCGTCGACGTCACCCCGGTGTGGATGATGCGCCAGGCCGGCCGCTACCTGCCGGAGTACCGTGCCAGTCGGGCCAAGGCCGGGGACTTCATGAGCCTGATGATGAATCCCGCATTCGCCTGCGAGGTCACCCTGCAGCCGCTGGACCGCTACCCGCAGCTCGATGCGGCGATCCTCTTCTCCGACATCCTGACCATCCCGCATGCCATGGGCCAGGGCCTGTACTTCGAGACCGGCGAAGGTCCGCGCTTCAAGAAGGTCATCAGCAGCGCCGCCGACATCGATGCCCTGCCGATTCCCGACCCGGAACAGGATCTCGGCTACGTGATGGACGCGGTGCGCACCATCCGCCGCGAGTTGAACGGCCGGGTGCCGCTGATCGGCTTCTCCGGCAGCCCCTGGACCCTGGCCACCTACATGGTCGAAGGCGGCTCCAGCAAGGACTTCCGCAAGTCCAAGGCGATGCTCTACGATAACCCGCAGGCCATGCACGCGCTGCTCGACAAGCTGGCGCAGTCGGTCACGTCCTACCTCAATGGACAGATCCTGGCCGGCGCCCAGGCCGTGCAGATCTTCGACACCTGGGGCGGCAACCTGTCCTCGGCGGCCTATCAGGAGTTCTCCCTGGCCTATATGCAGAAGATCGTCGACGGCCTGATCCGCGAGCACGACGGGCGCAAGGTGCCGGTGATCCTCTTCACCAAGAACGGCGGCCTGTGGCTGGAGTCGATGGCCGCCACCGGCGCCGACGCACTGGGCCTGGACTGGAGCTGCGACATCGGCGAAGCCCGTCGCCGGGTCGGCGCCAAGGTCGCCCTGCAGGGCAACATGGACCCCAGCGTGCTCTACGCCCAGCCGGCGGCCATTCGCGCCGAAGTCGCACGCATCCTCGCCAGCTATGGCGCAGGCTCGGGCCATGTGTTCAACCTCGGCCACGGCATCACCCCGGAAGTCGACCCGGCCCATGCCGGTGCCTTCCTCGAGGCGGTGCACGAGCTGTCGGCGCAATACCACGTCTAATGAAAAAGGGCCGCGAAAGCGGCCCTTGTCATATTCGAGAGCTATCTGCCTGCTTGAGAGGCAGGTTGCTCGACATTGGCCAGAGAGCCTTTGAGTGCGACACGCGCCAGCAAATCGCCTGACCAGCACTGATATCTGCTCGCGTTCTTATAAAAGCTACGGTCGTCATAACTCGCAATGTCGATTACTGCATTGGCGCCGGCCTTTTTCGCAGCGTTCTGTAGATTGGCGAGCACCGACTGCAATGCCAGCAAGCATGCGTCTTCATCGCTTTTATTGGAAGCATTGGTCTTGCGATTGCTGGTCACGGTATTGAGCTTCTGCGTGATACCGGTTACAGGTTGGCCGGCCAAGTAGAACTTCACGCTGCCATCAATCAGCCCGTTGCGAGCAGCATGCTGAACCCCTTCCGCGAAGTTCAAATAGGTAGGGGATTCGTTCTTTTGTTGGGCGATAAAACCCATGTCCTCGAGAATGTCCTGGGCCGGATCGATCCCCAGCTCTTTGATCACGCTGGTGCGTAGGATATAGACCCAGCGGTTGTAGTTGCGGTGGACCTTGCCGTCGCCGTAATCCAAGCCCCAGCTATCACGATAAAGGATTTGGAACTGGGTTCCTGAGTACGGAATGTCGACCTCCGCGTGATGCCGGCCGCGGACGGTAATCTCCGCCTGAACCAAGCCTGGTTTGATGGACTGAACTGTCTACTTCCGGCCATTTAGGGCAGAGACAATTGCCTGCTGCATCTGTTGCTCACTGATTTCCATATTGCTGGCGAAATCCTCCTTGGCGTTGTAGATCGGCTTGCTGGTGCATCCGACCAGCAGCAGAAGAAAGAACGGTAGAAACACGATGCGCAGCAGGTGGGTCATTCCCTATAACTCCATGAGTTTGTGGCGGGTCAATGCCAGCGGCGGAAGATCAGCGAGGTGTTGACGCCGCCGAAGGCGAAGTTGTTGTTCATCACATACTGGTTGCGCATCGGGCGCATTTCACCGCGCAGGTAGTCCAGCTCGCCACACGCCGGGTCGATCGCATCGAGGTTCAGCGTGTGCACGTAGAGGTCGCGGTTCAGCATCTCGATGCTGAACCAGGATTCCAGTGCGCCGCAGGCGCCCAGGGTGTGGCCGAGGAAGCTCTTCTGCGAGCTGATCGGCATGTGCGGGCCGAACAGCCCGCTGGTGGCCAGGGTCTCGGCGATATCGCCCTGCTCGGTGGCGGTGCCGTGGCCGTTGACATAGCCGATGGCGGACGGCGGCAGGCCGGCGTCGTCCAGGGCCAGCTGCATGGCGCCGCGCATGGTCGCCTGCTCCGGCTTGGTGGCGTGCTGGCCGTCGGCGTTGCAGCCGAAGCCGACGATCTCGGCGTGGATGCTGGCGCCGCGGGCCAGGGCATGCTCCAGCTCCTCCAGTACCAGGATGCCGGCGCCTTCGCCGATCACCAGGCCGTCGCGGCCGCTGTCGTAGGGGCGCGGCGACAGGTGCGGGGTGGCGTTCTTCAGGCTGGTGGCGTAGAGCGCGTCGAACACCATGGCCTCGGTCGGGCAGAGTTCCTCGGCGCCGCCGGCCAGCATCATCGGCAGGCGGCCGAACTTGATCGCCTCGTAGGCGTAGCCGATGCCCTGGCTGCCGCTGGTGCAGGCGCTGGAGGTGGGGATCAGGCGGCCCTTGAGGCCGAAGAAGATGCTGATGTTGGCCGCCGTGGTGTGCGGCATCATGCGGATGTAGGAGTTGGCGTTGAGGCCGTCGGCCACCGAGTTCAGCAGCATGTTGCCGAAGGCCTTGATCTCCTCGGTGCTGCCGGTGGACGAGCCGCAGGCCACGCCCATGCGCCCGTCCTGGATGCGCGGATCGCCGAGCAGGCCGGCGTGCTCCAGGGCCCGTTCGGCGGCGAACACCGCCAGCTTGGACACGCGGCCCATGCTGCGGGTCTGTTTGCGATTCCAGTGCCGGGGCACCACGAAGTCGTCGATCGGACCGCCCAGGCGGGTGTTCAACTCGCTGAAGCGCTCCCATTCTTGCATGTAGCGGATACCGCTCCTGCCGGCGCGGAAGTTCGCTTCGATGCTCGCCCAGTCGCTGCCCAGCGAGGTGATGCCGGCCATGCCGGTGACGACCACACGTTTCATCAACACAACCCACCGTTCACCGCGAGGACCTGGCGGGTAATGTACGCCGCCTCCTCGGACATCAGGAAATTCACCGCCCCGGCCACTTCCTCGGGAGTGCCCATGCGCGCCGCCGGGACCATCTTGAGGAGTTCCTCGAGCGGCAGCTGCGCGTCGAGCATCTCGGTGTCGATCAGCCCCGGCGCCACGCAGTTGACCGTGATCCTGCGCTTGCCCAGCTCGATCGCCAGGGCCTTGGCCGCGCCGATCACGCCGGCCTTGGAGGCGCTGTAGTTGACCTGGCCGCGGTTGCCGATCAGCCCGGATACCGAGGTGATGCAGACGATGCGCCCCGGCTTGCGGCGGCGGATCATCGGCATGCACAGCGGCTGCAGGACGTTGTAGAAGCCGTCCAGGTTGGTGCGCAGCACCTGGTCCCAGTCGTCCTCGGACAACGCCGGGAAGGCGCCGTCGCGGGTCAGCCCGGCGTTGCAGACCACGCCGTAGTAGGCGCCGTGCTGCTCGATATCGGCCTCCAGCGCCGCGCGGCAGGCGCCGCGCGCGGACACGTCGAACTGCAGGATGCGCGCCTGCTGGCCCAGTTCGACGATCTGCGCCTGCACCGCTTCGGCTTCGTCGCGTCGCGCGCGGCAGTGCAGGACGAGATCGTAACCGGCGCGGGCCAGGCGCAGGGCGATGGCGCGGCCGATGCCGCGGCTGGAGCCGGTGACCAGAATGGTCTCGCTCATAGTTCGGCTTCCTGAGATTTTTCTTGTAAGTAACCGGCCACCTGCGGCGGACGGAACACGTTGAGGCGGGCGAAGGCCTCGATGCCGTGGCCGGACAGCGTGCACTCGAATACGCCCATGCCGTTGTCGTCCTGCAGCGAGCGCAGCGCCTGGATGCGCAGCTCGGCGCCGGCCGGGAAGCGTTCGACGTTGCACTGGAAATTGCGCGTGCCGAGCAAGAAGCCCAGCTCCACCGGCAGGCCGGCCTGGCGCGCCTGGCAGCCGGCATAGGCGGCGACGCTCTGCGCCATCAGCTCGATGCCGACCCAGGCCGGCAGGCTGCCGTCGGCCTGGTTGAACAGGCCGCCGGGGCGCACCATGAGGCGGGTTTCCACGCTTTCGGCGGCGTAGTGCAGGACTTCGTCGATCAGGATCATCTCGCCGGCATGCGGCAGCAGTTCGGCGATCGGCCACCGGCTCATGACAGCTCTCCGAGGATCAGGCTGACATTGCTGCCGCCGAAGGCGAAGGAGTTGCTCATCACGCGCCGCTCGCCGGTTCTCGCCAGGCGTGTGCCGGCCTCGACCAGGTGCAGTGCCGGTAGCTCGGGATCGGCCTGGCCGTCCCACAGGTGCGGCGGCAGCAGGTTGTCCGGGTTGTATGGGCTCAGGCTCAGCCAGCAGAACGCCGCCTCCAGCGCCCCGGCGGCGCCGAGGGTATGGCCAGTGAGCGGCTTGGTCGAGGAACAGGGCACGCCTGCGGGGAACAGCGCCTGCACCGCCAGGCTCTCCATCGCATCGTTGTGCGCGGTGGCGGTGCCGTGCAGGTTCAGGTAGTCGATCTCCTCGGCCCGCACGCCGGCGGCCGCCAGCGCCTGGCGCATTGCCGCCTGGGCGCCGAGGCCTGCTGGCTGCGGTGCGGAGATGTGGTAGGCGTCGGAACTGGCGCCAGCGCCGAGCAGGGCAATCGGCGCCGGCTCTCTGGTCATCAGAAACAGCGCCGCGCCCTCGCCGATGTTGATGCCCTGGCGGTTCGCCGAAAACGGATTGCAGCGCTCGGCGGCCACCGCCTCCAGCGCGCTGAAGCCATTCAGGGTCAGGCGGCACAGGCTGTCGACGCCGCCGCACAGCACCGCGTCGCACAGGCCCTGCTGCACCAGGCGGTGGGCGCTGAGCAAGGCGCGCGCGCTGGAGGTGCAGGCGGTGGACAGGCAATAGGTAGGCCCGCCCAGGCCCAGCCAGTCGGCGAGGAACACCGCCGGCGCGGCGATCTCCTGCTGCGCGTAGCGGTAGTCCGCCGGCAGCGCGCCGCTCTGCACGAAGCGGGCGATGCCCTGACTGGCCTCGTGGATGCCCGAGGTGCTGGTGCCGAGCACCACGCCGATGCGCGCCGCCCCGTAGCGGGCGATCGCGGCGCGGATCGGTGGTTCGATCTGCAGGGCGGCGGCCAGCAGCAACTGGTTGTTGCGACTCAGCGACGCCTGCATGCCGCCCGGCATCGCTGGCAGTTCGGCATCGACCGCGCCGAGCGTCAGGCGGCGCTCGGCGACCCAGCCGTGCTGCGCGCGCATGCCGGAGCCGTCGCCGGCGAACAGGGCGTCGGCGACCGCCTGCTTGCCCTGGCCGAGGGCGCAGAGCAGACCGAGGGCGTTCAAGTAACTGGGCATCAGTAGCCTTCTGCTTGGGGCAGTGCGCTGACCCGGTAAACCAGGTCGTGCGCGCCGTTCAGGGTGAAATCCAGTGGCGCACGGTAGCGGATTCGCCACGCCGGGTTAAGCCGGCGCTGACCGTCGGCCGCCAACGCCCAGCTGCCTGGTGCATAGGCGCCGGGCAGGGCGGCGGCTGGCGTCAGGGCGAACAGCAGGACGGCGAACAGCTCGCGGGCCTCGGCATTCGGCGGCAGCAGGCCGTCATTCTGCCAGGCGCCGCGGCTCAGGCGCTGGCGCGCCAGCGGCACGCCCAGCGGATCGAACAGCGACCAGCGCAGCGCCCGGCCTTCCGCCTGCAGCACCAGCAGCCAGTCCTGCTGTTCGCCGGCCTGCTCGCGTTGGATCTGCAGCGCCAGCGGCAACGGCTGGCTCAAGGTCGGCGTGGCGGCCGGCAACGGCGTGCGCGCGGCGCAGGCGCCGAGCAGCAGGCCGAGCAGCAGGGCGAGGACGGGACGCAGGAGGGGCATTTCCGCTTAGTCCATGGCGCAGAGTTCGGCCAGCACCTGCAGGCGCCGCTTGGGTTCGGCGACATACGGGTTGTGCTGGTCCCAGGCGTAGCCGGCGAGGATCGAGCTGATCATCCGGCGGATCTCCGGCTGGGCCTTCTGGTAATAGATCACGTCCTGGAAGGAGCCGTCGTACCAGCCCTCGACGTACACGCGGAAGGTGTCCACGCCGCGCTTGAGCGGGATCGCGAACTGGCTTTCCCAGTCCACCGTCTCGCCGCCCAGCTGGCGGTGCAGCAGGCCGGCGGCCATGCTCGCCGAGCGCATGGCGATGGTCACCCCGGAGGAGAATACCGGGTCGAGGAACTCGGCGGCGTTGCCCAGCAGGGCGAAGCCCGGGCCGTGCAGGCGCTTGACGTTGGCCGCGTAGCCGCCGAGGGCGCGTACCGGGGTGTCCCACACGGCGTTTTGCAGGACGCGGGACAGCGACGGGGTCTCGGCGACAAACTGCTTGAGGCAGGCATCCAGGTCCTGCGGGCGGCCCTGGTGGCGGCTGGCGTCGGCGACCACGCCGAGCGAGCAGCGGCCGTTGCTGAACGGGATGGTCCAGAACCACACGTCGCGCAGGGTCGGGTGGGTGGTGATGAGGATCTTCTCGCGGTCGAAGCCCCGGCCGGCGTAGCTGGACGTGTCGATACGGTCCTCGATATGGGTGAACAGCGCCTGGCGCAGCGGGAAGGCGGATGGCCGGTCGAGGTCGAGCAGGCGCGGCAGCACCCGGCCGTAGCCGCTGCCGTCGAGGACGAAGGCGCACTCCACCCGGTACTCGGCGCCATCGGCCAGGCGCCGCACGCTCAGCTGCGGGCGCGGGGCGCTGAAATCGACGGCGACGATCTCTTCCGTGTAGCGGATCTCCACGCCCTGGCGCGCGGCCTGGTCGGCCAGCAGTTGGTCGAAGTCGGCGCGCAGCACCTGGTAGGTCGAGCCCTTGCCTTCGGTGAATTTGTCGCGGAAGTCGAACTCGCTGTAGCGCTCGCCCCAGGCGAAGGCCGCACCGTGCTTGGTCTGGAAGCCGGCGGCCTGCACCGCTTCGAGCATCCCGGCCTCCTCGACGAAGTCCAGGCAGTGCGCCAGCAGGCTCTCGCCGATGGAGAAGCGCGGGAAGCGCTGGCGCTCCAGCACCAGCACGTCGTGGCCGTTGCGCTTGAGCAGCGCGGCGGCGATGGCGCCGGACGGGCCGGCGCCGATCACCACGACCTGGCGTTGTTCGACTTCAGGGGATTTCATAGTGGCTCCGTGCCTCGTTATGGGAGTTGCTGCTGCGCATCGGTCTGGCCGCCTGGCGGGGGCTGGCCCAGGGGGCGAGGAGGAAGCAGAAGAACAGCCCCAGGCTGATGGCCAGGCCGAAGTTGGCGATGGCCGGGGTGTCGCTGACCAGCAGCAGGCCGAAGGACAGCCAGCTGGTCAGGGCCGACAGCAGGGTGCCGAGCAGGCTGACCGCCGCGCCGCCGATGTTCTCGCGCATGAGGATCGCGTAGTCGACGCCGATGGCGGTGATCAGCAGCAGGCCGAACAGGCTGAACAGGGTCAGCGGCTGGCCCAGCCAGCCGAGCCCGGCCAGGGCGGCCAGGGCCGCCAGCAGCGGCAGGCAGACCACCCGCAGGGCGCCGGCCAGGCCGAAGGGGATGCACAACAGCAGCAGGATGGCCGCCGCGGCAATCAGCTTGAGCTGCGCGGCGCTGAGCTGGGTGGCGCCGAACAGGCCGTTCAGCTCGCCGAGGCGGTCGACCAGTTGCACCCCGTCCAGGCCCGCCGCCAGCTCCTGCAGCAGGGCGCTGGCGGCCTGGCCCTGCAGGTTGACCAGACCGGCCACGCCGTCGGCGTTGGCGCCCAGCCATAGCGGCCGCCAGGGCTCGCCCAGCGGGCCGGCCAGGGCCTGCTCGAGGCCGGGTTGGGGCGCCGCGCTCAGCTCGCTCAGTTCCGCCTGCAAGACAGCGGGTGGGATGCCCATGGCCAGCAGCGGCTGCCAGTGCTGCGGCAGGCGTTGCAGGGCGGCGCGCAGGGGGGCCAGCTGGCTGTCGGCGGCGACCAGCTGGCTGAGGGCGCGATAGCCGCGCAGCTGGCCGTCGGCCACGGCCCGCTCCAGGCGAGTGGCCAGGGCGGCCTGGCGTTCGAGCAACTGCGCCTCGTCGCGGGCGCGCACCAGGAAGAACTGGCTGGTCGGCTGTTGCCCGGTCAGCTCGGCGATGCGCTTGGCCTCGCCCAGCAGCCGTGGCTCCTGGCCCAGCCACTGGCGGATATCGTTCTGCATGTGCAGCTGCCACAGGCCGCCCGCGCAGAACAGCAGCAACAGGCCGAGCAGCGCCGCGCTGCCGAGCTGGTCCAGCAGGCGCGCGCGCGTCGCCAGCAGCTTTTCGCTGAGGCCGAGCAGTCCGGCTGGCGGGCGCAGGCGCAGGCCGTTGAGCCAGGCCGGCAGCAGGCACACCGAGCAGAGGTAGGCGCCGACCAGCCCGGCGGCGGAAAACAGGGCGATCTGGGTCAGCGCCGGGAAGGGCGTGAAGGCCAGCGCCAGGTAGCCGACCAGGTTGCTGCCCAGGCTCAGGGTCAGCCCCGGCAGGGTGGCACGCAGGGCGCTCCAGCTGTGCCAGTCGGCGTCGCCCCAGCTCTTGCTCAGGTAGTGCTGCGGGTAGTCGGCGGCCACGCCGATCAGGCTGGCGCCGAGCACCAGGGTCAGCACGTTGATCTGGCCGAACACCAGCACGCAGGCGCTGCAGCCGGCGAGCAGGGCCACGCCGATGGGCAGCAGGCTGACCAGCACCCGTGGCCGGCGGAAGGCCAGCAGCAACAGCAGCAGGGTGCCGAGGCTGGCGCCGCCACCGATCCAGCCGACCTCGCGGCTGGCCTTGGCCTGGCCGGCGGCGGCATACAGCACGCCGCCGGCGGCCAGCAGCTGGCCGCCCTCGGCCGTGACCTGGGCACGTGCTTCTGCCACGGCGGCGGCAATCGCCGGCGGCGCCTGCATGTCGAAGGCGCTGCCGTGGCTGCGCAGGCGCAGCAGGGCCCAGGTCATCCCCGGTTCTTCCAGCAGCAGGGCGCCGCTACCGAGGTCGGCCTGGATCCGCCTGCCGGGATTCAGCGCCTGCTGGGCGCGGGCGCCGAAGCCGAGCCAGTCCTGCTCGGGCGGCAGCAGGCTGAAGGCGGCGAAGGTGTCGAACAGCTGGGCGGCGCGCTGCTGGACGAAGGCCTCCGGCTGCTCGATCAGCAGTTGGCGGTCCGCCGCCGGCAGCAGGGCCAGGCGGTGGCTGCGCAGCTGCTGGCGCAGGCCGGCCAGGTCGCTGTCGAGGCGCCACTGCACCCGCTCGAAACGCTGGCTGGCGCGCCATTGCTGGCCGAGTCGCTGGACCAGGGCGATGGCCTGCTGGCGCTGCGGGTGGCCGACCAGCAACAGCAGCTCGCGGTCCAGCGGCTCCTGCATGCGCTGTTCGGCCTGCTGCACCAGTTGGTCGCCGGCGCCTTGCGGCAGCAGGGCGAGCATGCTGGCCGCCAGCGGCGGACCGTGGCGCCATTGCCAGGCGGCCAGCGCCAGCAGCGCCAGCAACAGCACCAGGAACAGGCGCGGCAGGCGGCGTTCAATCGACAAAGGCGGCGCGCTCCTGCTCGTCGAGCGCCACGCCCGCCTGACTGTCAGGCATGCGCATGAGGGTGCGGTCGCCCTGGGTTTCGACCAGTTCGATGCGCTGGACCAGGGCGCCGCCGTCGATACGGATGTGGCTGAAGATCTGCTTGAGCAGCAGCGAGTGCGGGACCAGGGTCAGTTGCCAGGCCTCGGCGCTGCCGCTCAGCTGCAGGGCGAAGTCGCGGGCCAGGCCGCTGTGGTCGCCCTGCAGCACGGCGAGGAACAGCCGGCTCTGCTGCGCGGCGACGTCCTGGCCGGGCTGCAGTTGCCAGCCCTGCGCGGTGCGCCGGGCGATGCCGCTGGCGTCGATGCGGTAGTCCTGGGTGAGCGGGCTGCGCAGCTGCCAGAGCAGGCCAAGCTCGCGCCCGAGGATGAACTCGCCCTTGCTGGTCAGTGGCTGGGGCAGGGCGCGCAGGTGTTTTTCCTGGATGAACGGGCCGCGCACCACGGCCGGCTTGGCCAGTTGCGCGCCCAGCTGGTCGAGGTCGAAGGCCTCGGCCGTGGGCAGGCAGGCGACCAGCAGCAGGCCCAGCCAGCACCGCAGTTTCACCGGATGGCCCTTTCGACGGCGTCGACAAAGACCCTGGGCGAGGCCAGCAGCATCTCGCGGCTGGCGATCGCCACCGCCACCTGCACGCTGCTGCCACGGGTCATGCGTTCGCCGCTGGCGACATCGCTGATCAGGTAGTGGATCTTCAGGCGGTTCTCCCACTCCACCAGGTCGGCGCGCACCCTCAGGCGCTGGCCGAACTGGGCGCCGCGGATGTAGCGCAGCTGCAGGTCGATGATCGGCCAGGCGTAGCCGGCGTCGCGCATCTGCCGGTAGTTGTGGTCGAGCTTGTCGAGCAGGGCGCAGCGCGCCTCCTCGAGGTACTTGACGTAGTGGCCGTGCCAGACCACTTCCATCGAGTCGACGTCGAAGAAGGGGACGACCAGCTCGATCTCGGCCTGCAGTACGCCTGCGCTACGCATGAACGGCTCCTTGGCCGGCGCACCCTAAGCGGTGCGCAGGGCTGATCGTAGGGTACGCCGCGCGCACCATCGCCGGCTTATGCATACAGCCTCCAGTGCTGGGCGCGGATGCGCACCAGGCACAGGCGCAGCTCGCCTTCCAGGGCGCGGTCCTCGAGCAGCGGGGGGAAGTCCGCGGCCAGTTGTTCGCGCATCGCCGCCAGCGGTGCCGGCACGCTCTGCTGGCCGTCGCGCAGGCGTAGCCAGACGCCCTGGTTGGCGGCCAGCAGGGTGGCGGCGGCGACCTGTTCGCTCAACTCCAGGCTGCGCAGGGCATCGCGCGCGGCGATGGTGCCCATGCTCACCTTGTCCTGGTTGTGGCATTCGGTGGAGCGCGAGAACAGGCTGGCCGGCATGCCGTTTTTCAGCGCTTCTGCGGTCCAGGCGCTGGCGCCGATCTGCACGGCCTTGAAGCCGTGGTTGATCATCGCGCTCGCCGCCGGTGCGCCGGACAGGTTGCTCGGCAGGCCGTGGTTGTAGCGCTGGTCCACCAGCAGGGCGAGCTGCCGGTCGAGCAGGTCGGCGACGTTGGCCACCAGGTTCTTCAGGCTGTCCATGGCGAAGGCGATGTGCCCGCCGTAGAAGTGCCCGCCGTGCAGCACGCGCCCGGCTTCGGCGTCGATCAGCGGGTTGTCGTTGGCGCTGTTCAGCTCGATCTCGATGAACTGCCGCAGCAGGCCCAGGCTGTCGGCCAGCACGCCGAGCACATGCGGGGCGCAGCGCAGCGAGTAGCGGTCCTGCAGGCGGTGCAGCGGCGCGGTCGGCGCGTCGATGGCCAGGTCCTCGCGCAACCAGGCGGCGACCTGCAGCTGCCCCGGGTGCGGCTTGGCGGCGAACAGGCGCTCGTCGAAGTGCTCCGGGTTGCCCTGCAGCGCCACCACGTTGAGCGCGGTGATGCGCGTGGCCAGCTTGAGCAGGTACTCGGCCCTGGAGAAGGCCAGGCAGGCCAGGGCGGTCATCACCGCGGTGCCGTTCATCAGCGCCAAGGCTTCCTTGGGCCGCAGTAGCAGCGGCGTCCAGCCCAGCTCGGCATGTACCTCGGCGGCGCTGCGGCGCTCGCCCTGGTAGAGCACTTCGCGCTCGCCACTGAGGCTGGCGGCGACGTAGGACAGCGGGGTGAGGTCGCCGCTGGCGCCGACCGAGCCTTCTTCAGGGATCAGCGGCAGCACATCGAAGTCGAGGAAGGCCTGCAGGCGCTCCAGCAGCTCCACGCGTACCCCGGATACGCCCTGGCACAGCGACTGCAGACGCGCGGCCAGCACGGCGCGGGTGCTGGCCGGATCGAGCAGCTTGCCCAGGCCGCAGCCGTGGAAGGTGTACAGGTGCCGGGGCAGCGCCTCGACCTGGTGCAGCGGCACGGCCACCACGCAGGAGTCGCCGTAGCCAGTGGTGACGCCGTAGATCACCCCTTCCTGGTCCAGCAGGCTGTCGAGGAAGCGCGCGCCCTTGGCGATCTTCTCGCGGTAGCCGGGGTCGTCCTGCAGCAGCGCCCGGGCGCGGCGTTGCGCCAGGCCGACGACCTGCTCGATGGTCAGGGGGAGTTCGCCGAAGATCACCGGCTCAGGCTGAAGGGTCGTCATGTGCATTCCAGAACGGGTAGAAGTTGAACCACTGCTCGGGCGCCTCCAGGCAGCGCTGGCCGAGGCGCTCGGCATAGCGCTGGACCCAGGCGCGGATCACCGCATCGCGCTCGCCGCGCTTCCACTGCACGCGCTCGGCGAAGGGTTCGAGGATCACCCGATAGCGGCCGTCGATCTTCAGGCAGCTCAGCAGGTTGAGCGGGCAGCCCAGCAGCCCGGCCAGCAGCCAGGGGCCCTGGGGGAAGGCGGCCGGTCGGCCGAGGAAGTCCACCGTGACGTTGCGCCCGCCGTGCAGCGGCACGCGGTCGCCGGCGATCGCCAGCCACTCGCCGCGCTCCAGGCGCTCGGACAGTTGCAGCATGATCGCCGGGTCCAGCTCGCTGACCTGGATCAGCCGCAGGTGGCTGGCGCCGACCTCACCGAGCAGGCGGTTGAACCGCTCGGCGTGCTTGGTATGCACCAGCACGTTCATCCGCACCCGTTCGCCCAGTTCGGCCAGGGCGCGGCAGACCTCGAGGTTGCCCAGGTGGGCGCCGACCAGCAGCTGCCCGCGGGGGCCGCGCAACTGGCCGCGCAGGTCGTGCGGGTCGACCAGGCTGATGTCCGCCAGGCGCAGCTGGCCATGCCAGATGTCCAGCTTGTCCAGCAGGGCGTCGGCGAAGGCCATGAACTGGCGGAACACCGAGCGCCAGGTCGGCTGCAACGGGTCGCGTCCGCTCCAGGCGGCCAGGTGGCGCTGGTAGGTCCAGATGCTGCGGCGCGCCTTGGCGCCGAACAGGAAGAAGTACAGGACGATCAGGTACAGCAGCGGCGCCAGCGCCCGGCGGCCGAGGCGGCGCACGGCCAGGGCGGTGAATTTCATCAGCAGGAAGCTGCCGCGTTCCTGCTGCCCGGCCCAGTGTTCGGCGCTCATGCGCGCCACCGTCGCCAGAGAATCAGCGGCGCGCGCAGCAGCATGCCGCAGAACAGCTTGGCGTGCATCTTCGCGATCAGCGCGTTGTCGTGCCACAGGCGGAAATGCGAGAGGCCGTCCAGCGGGTAGTGCACGCGGGTCGGCAGCCAGTGCATCGGCTGGTTGCGCCAGGCCAGGCGGACGAGGATTTCCGGGTCGAAATCCATGCGCCGGCCGAGCCGGGCCGAG
Source organism: Pseudomonas benzenivorans (assembly GCF_900100495.1). GTDB lineage: Bacteria > Pseudomonadota > Gammaproteobacteria > Pseudomonadales > Pseudomonadaceae > Aquipseudomonas > Aquipseudomonas benzenivorans. Next base: position 466,070 of record NZ_FNCT01000002.1, on the reverse strand, counting down.
TCGAGCAGGGCCAGGGTGGCCGCCAGCGGATAGACGCGAAAGCCGCACATGCCATCACGGATCGACAGCGACAGGCTGTTGATCCACACCCACACGTGAGTCAGGTAACGGGCGTAGAGGCGGCTTTTCGGCACGCTGGCGTCGTACTGCGGGTAGCCGCAGACCAGCGCCTGCGGCTGCGCGCGGGAGGTGGCGAGGAAGCGGGCGACGTCGCCGAGGTCGTGCTGGCCGTCGGCGTCCACCTGCAGGGCGTGACTGAAGCCTAGGCGCGCGGCCTGGTGCAGGCCGGCCATCACCGCGCCGCCCTTGCCCTGGTTCTGCGCCAGGCGCAGCAGATGGGTCTCCGGGTGTTCGGCCAATTGCTCCAGCAGCGCGGCGCAGGCCGGACTCGAGCCGTCGTCCACCAATACGCAGGGCAGGCCGGCGCCGCGCAGGGCCGCAACCACGGTGGGCAGCGCGTGCTCGTGGTTGTACACCGGGATCACCGCGCAGGGCCTATGCATGGTAGTGCTTGCTGCTGAGGTCGGACGCGGACGGCGCGTAGGTTGGTGCTGAGCTTGCGAAGCCCAACGACCAGCGCCGCAAATGTTGGGCTTCATTCCTCAGCGCCAACCTACAAAAGCGGCTCATTGTGCGGCTCCGAGCAGGATGCGTCCCGAGGAACAGGCCGCCGCGTCGTTGCGGTAGGCGAAATACAGCTTGCCGCGCGCGGCATCGAAGCGCAGCGACAGTTGCAGGCGGTCGCCGGGGCGCACCAGTTGCTGGAACTTCAGCACCTCCATGCCGGCAAAGCGCGGCGGCAACTCGGCGATCAACTGCCGCGCCAGCTGCTGGGCCCAGTCGAGCTGCACCACGCCGGGCAACACCGGGGTCTGCGGGAAATGCCCGCTGAAGTGCGCCAGGTCCAGCGGGACTTCCAGCTCCAGCTGCCATTCGCCGTCCTGCTCCACGGCGGACAGCGACTCCACCAGGGTCGGGCGCGGCGCCTTGAGCAGGGTTTCCACGGTGCTTTGCGCCAGCTTGCCCTGGGGGCTCCACGGCAGTTGCCGGAGCAGTCGCCAGCGGCGCGGCAGGGCGATGGCTTCGCAATGCCCGGCCAGGTGCCGGCGCAGGGTCTCGGTGACGCTGCGGCGCCCCTGGTTGCGCAGCGCGTGCACCCCGGCGGGCGTCAGCGCCAGCAGCGCGCCGAGGAAGGCACGACCCTGCTGGATCACCCCCAGGCGCGCCTCGGCGACCCAGGCGTGTTCGCCCAGCGCCTGCTCGAGCATGGGCAGGGCGATGCGCTTTTCCTCCAGCTTGACGATGCGGTCCAGCCGGCCGCGCAGGAGGAAGCGGCCATCGGCGGCGATCTCCACCGCATCGGCGGTCTGCTCGACATGCCCGGCCGGCAGATAGGGCGAACTCAGGTTGAGCGCGCCTTCTTCGTCCTGCCCGAGTTCGACACCGGGGAACGCTGTCCACGGCTCAACGCCCTGGCGCCAGGCGATGCCGCCGGTTTCCGAGCTGCCGTAGATCTCCGTCGGCCACTGGCCGAGGCGCTCATGCAGCCACTGCGCGGCCTCGGCCGGCAATGCGCCGCCGGAGGAAAACACCCGGCGCACGGCGCGCAGGGCGCTCCAGTCGAGGTTGTCGCCCATTCGCTTCAATAGGGCGGGACTGGCGACCCAGGCGAACGCCGGCTTTTCCAGGCTGGCGCGCTGCAGGTCTTCGGGGAACGGCTGGGCACGCCGCAGGAACGGCCGGCCGGCGCACAGCGGCCAGAGCACGCGGAACAGCAGGCCGTAGATATGCTGGGTGGCGACGCTGCCGACCAGGGTCGCGCCGCCCAGGATTCCGCCCCAGAGCTGCTCCAGGGCCGCCACTTCGTTGGCCAGCTGGCGCAGGGATTTGTCGATCAGCTTGGCTGCACCGCTGGAACCTGAGGTGCACAGGGTCAGCCGGCACTGGTCGAGGTCCAGCACCGCGGCGTCCAGAGGCTCGGCATCGTCCGCCCCCGCGAGGGCATCGAGCCACAGGTCGACCCGCGGAGCCAGGCGCTGGCGCGTCTGCGGCTGGGCATCGGCGGGCAGCAGTACGCTGGCGCCGGCGCGCCAGGCGGCGAGCAGGGCGATGGCCAGGTCGCCGGCGTCCTCCAGGTGGAGGGCGACGCACCGGAGCCGTTGTGCGCGCCATTGGCCGGCCAGGCACAGGGCGCGCCGGCACAGCTCGGCGTGGTCGAGGTCCGGGGTGACGCGACGGCTGGCGTCGGGCGCCAGCAGCAGACGATCCAGGCCGATCCAGCTCATGCCAGCCTCCGTACGCGCTGGCGCAGCAGCCACTCGCCGGCGAACAGCAGGCCCATCAACAGGTAGGCGATCAGGCCGTTGTACAGTGTCCACCAGGACAGTGGCGCCCACAGGGTCAGGGCGGCGGCGGTCAGGCCGTTGCCGAGGAAGAACAGCGCCCACACCTGGGTCACCCTGCGCGTGTAGCGCACCGCCTGCGCCGGCAGCTGCGGCTCGCGCAGGCGCGCCAGGCGCTCCACCAAGGGCGGGCCGTATTTCAGGCTGAGGCCGAACAGGCCGAGCAGCATGCCGTTGAGCAGTACCGGGTACCAGCGCAACAGCCGCGGTTCGCCGGCGAGGCCGAGCAGCAGGCAGAACGCCAGCGCGGCGAGCGCCATCCAGCGCTCGCCCGGGCGCCGCGCGCCGGTCAGCAGGCGCGCCAGCCAGAGGCCGCCGAGCAGGCCGGCGATAAGCCGCGGCGATAGCCGCTGCAGGCCGAAATACACGGCGAAGGGATAGGCCAGGCCGGCGAGCGCCAGCACCAGGCCGAACAGGCGGCTCATGCGCGGGTCTTCATCAGGGGACTGCGTTGACCAGGCGATGCACGGCCTCGACCACGTCGCCCACGCTGCGCACCGACTTGAACTCTTCGGCGGCGATCTTCTTGCCGGTCTGGCGTTTGATGTGGTCGATCAGGTCGATGGCGTCGATGCTGTCGATTTCCAGGTCCTGGTAGAGATTGGCGTCGAGGGTGATGCGCTCGGCATCCAGCTCGAAGAGTTCCACCAGGGCGTCGCGCAGGATGGCGAAGATCTCGTCACGGTTTTGCATCTGCGTGGGTCCTCAAGCGGCTTTATGCGCCGAAACGAAGGCCGCGAGGCTGGCCACGTTGGCGAAGTGCGTGCGAGTATCCTTGGCCTCGGCGTCGATCTTGATGCCGAAGCGTTTCTGCAGCGCCAGCCCCAGCTCGAGGGCGTCCACCGAGTCCAGGCCGAGGCCCTCGCCGAACAGGCTGAGGTCGGCGGCGATGTCTTCGGCCGTCAGGTCTTCGAGGCCGAGAGCGTCGATGATCAGGTTCTTAATCTCGTGTTGCAGATCGCTCATCTTCGGCGAGCTCCTTGATGAAGTGCTGGTGCAGGTGTTCGTTGAGTTTGCGCGAGGCGATAGGCGCCGGGCCCAGGGCCAGGAACCGTTGCGGGTCGATATCCTGACCCACGCGCAGGCTGAAGTGGAAGCGCCGCGACGGAATACGGTACCAGGGCTCGGCCTTGGTCAGGGTGGTCGGCGTCACGCTGATCACCACCGGGGTGACCACGTGCGCGCCGCGAATGGCGATGGCGGCGGCGCCACGATGGAAGGCCGGGGCCTGTCCCGGCGTGGTGCGCGTGCCTTCGGGAAACACGATCAGGGTCTGGCCGCGGTGCAGCGCGTCGGCAGCCTCTTCGAGCATGTCCAGGCTGCCGCTGTTGCTGATGTACTCGGCGGCGCGGATCGGCCCGCGCATGCAGGGGTTGTCCCACAGGCTCTGCTTGACCACGCAGTTGGCGTCGCGGATGAAGGCGATCAGCACCACCACGTCGATCAGCGAGGGGTGGTTGGCGATCACCAGCTGCCCGGGGCGGCCCAGGCGCTCGGCGCCTTCCACCGCGTAGGTGAGCACGCCGCTGCGGAACATGAACTGGATGAACAGCAGGAAGGTCCGGCTCACCACCGCGCGGGCGCGGCTGCGCCGCAGCGTGGGGCTGCCGGGCAGCAGGGCGAGCAGCGGGAAGACCAGCACGCGCAGCAGCACGCCGCCGACGCCGAACAGGGCGAAACTCAGCGCGGTGGCGATCAGGCGCCAGCAGTAGGGCGCGCTGTAGCGGCTCAGGGCTTGTTGCGTGACCAGGTCCATCGCCGGCTTTTCCAGTAGTGCTCGAGGAAGAGCTGCTCGCCGCACAGGGCACGCAGCAGGTTGAGTGGGTGAGGCCAGTCGCTGGTTGGACCCTGGCCGGTGCGCAGTTGCAGCCGCCACTCGTCGCCCGGTTTCAACAGCAGGGCCACGGCGTAGGGGAAGGGCACATCCTCGATAGACGGGGCGTAGATAGCCGGTGGCGTTTCCTCGGCGATCACCAGCAGCACCGCCGGGGCGCCTTCACCAAGCAGCATGCCGGCTTCCAGCATGGCCTGTTCGAGGCCGTCGCCTTCGGCGGCCAGGGCGCTCATCTCGCTGGTGTCGCCGCGCAGGATCGACCACTTGCCGATGATGGCGTTGTGCACCGACAGGCTGAACTGGGTCGGCGACAGCGGCTCGCCGCGCGCCAGGTCGCTGAGGATGGCCAGGGTGCGAGGGGTCTCGCCGTGACGCGAGGCGAACACCAGCGGCAGTACCGGTTGGGCTTCGGCCAGCGGCCAGGCGACGTGGAACGTCATCCGCGCCAGGCGGCTCAGACGGCGGCGTTGCAGGGCGGGAAGAAAGCCGACATCCGGCTGTTGCTGCGCATCCTGCACGCGCACGGGGGCTCGGCACCAGGCGCGCCAGTCGTCTGCGTTCTCCAGGCCAGGGGCCCAGGCACGCCATCGATCGATCCTGAAATGCATCACGCGGAGAGTTTTCCCAGCCCTTGCGGGCTTCCTTGTCTACAGCGGCCGTCCTGACCGACAAGGGACTTGTCGAGGGGCCATGGCGAGGTGCCGGCATTATCTAGCCGGCATGCGTGCTGCGCAAACTTTGTCGGGGGCGTCGGATGGATGGGCGATCGATTTCAGCTGCCAACCTCGCCCTTGTCTCGCGCATTGCATAGAATCCAGGACCATTCGGGATCAGGGAGGTGTGCTATGCGGCGTGTGGTATTCAATCAGAAGGGCGGCGTGGGCAAGTCCAGCATCGCCTGCAACCTGGCGGCGGTGAGTGCGTCGCAGGGTTATCGCACGCTGTTGGTCGATCTGGATTGCCAGGCCAACTCCACCCACTACCTCACCGGCCTGACCGGCGGCGAGATCCCCATGGGCATCGCTGAGTTCTTCAAGCAGAGCTTGGCCAGCGGGCCGTTCGCCAGGAAGGGCAAGGTCGACATCTACGAGACGCCGTTCGATAACCTGCACGTGATCACCGCCACCGCCGAGCTGGCGGATCTGCAGCCGAAACTCGAGGCCAAACACAAGATCAACAAGCTGCGCAAACTCCTCGATGAGCTGACCGAGGATTACGACCGGATCTATCTGGATACCCCGCCAGCGCTGAATTTCTACACGGTTTCCGCGATGATTGCCGCCGATCGCTGCCTGATTCCCTTCGACTGCGACAGCTTCTCGCGTCATGCGCTGTACGGCCTGCTGCAGGAGATCGCCGAGCTCAAGGAGGATCACAACGAGGGCCTGGAGGTGGAGGGCATAGTGGTCAACCAGTTCCAGCCGCGCGCCTCCTTGCCCCAGCAGCTGCTCGACGAGCTGCTCGCCGAGGGCCTGCCGGTGCTGCCGGTCAACCTGATGAGTTCGGTGAAGATGCGCGAGTCGCACCAGGCCTGCACGCCGCTGATCTACCTGGAACCACGGCACAAGCTGACCCAGCAGTTCGTCGAACTGCATGACCTGCTCAATTCAGCCGATTGAGTTGGAATTTCCGGGCGGGTTAGCAGGCTGTTGAAAAACGTAGGCGAGGCAGCCGAGACAAGGCAAAAACGGCCGCAACGTAGCGCAGCGCAGTTTACGTGTTGTAAATGTGCATTCTGACTGGGCTCGCACACGAGCCTGTTTTTAACGACGCATCGGCAACGCAGGTAGTTTTTCAACGGCCTGTTAACCGAAGGCGTAACCCACCACGGATGCCAGGAACGCCTGGTGGGTTACGCCGCTACGTGGCTAACCCACTACCGCACCACCAGGATGTCGCAGGGCGCCTTGTGCAGGAAGTGCTGGGCCAGGCTGCCGAGCAGCGCCTGGGACAGTGCGCTGCGGCCGTGGCTGCCGAGAACCAGCAGTTCGCTGCGGCGGTTTTTCAGCTGTTCCTGCAGGGTCCGCAGGATGCCGTCCTGCATTATCGAATGGCTCAGCTTGGGGCCATGGGCGGGCAGGTTCCGTGCTTCGTCCTCCAGCAACTGGTCGATCAGCGCACGCTGGATCTGCCATTGCGCCTCGACCTGTTCCGGCGTGCCCTTGTCCGGTTCGAATACGTGCAGGGCATGCAGCTCGGCGCTTTCCGGCAGCAGGCGGTAGCCCTGGCCGAGGGCGCTGCAGGCGCAGAGGGAGAAGTCGATGGCCGCCAGGGCGCGCTGGTACGGCTGGAACTCGTTGCGCGCCACCAGCAGCAGCGGCACCGGGCAGTTGCGGGCGATGCGATCCAGGCTGGTGCCGGAGAAGAAGTCATGGCGCTGATGGTGGGCGCCGAGCACCAGCAGGTCGCAGCCGAGTTCCTGCAATTGTTGCAGCACCACTTCCGAGGGCTTGCCGCTGAGCAGGCGCAGTTCGCTGCCGGGCGGCGCGTATTGGGTCAGGCTGCGGTCCAGGGCTTGGTGGGCTTGCTCGTGTTGTTCGCTGCTCTGGCTGGGGTCGAGTACATGCAGCATGGTCAGCTTGGCGCCATGCTGCCGTGCCAGTTGGGTCGCGCGGCACAGGGCCATGTCGGCGGTGTCGCGCAGGTCATGGGCAATGAGGATATGCGTGAACATGGGTAACTCTCCAACCGATGCGTGTCGGCGCTTTAATTATCCCCAAAGCATTAGCTGGAGTTTTGACCGAAGGCAAGGTCAGGCGTCAGCGTCGACGTAATTGATAGAGGCCGCGACTCTCGGCCACTACTTCGCCACTGTCATCGGTCAGTTGCAACTCCAGCACATACTCGGCTTTGCCCTGACGCGTCGCCTGGCTTTGCAGCTGCTCGATCTGCTCGCTGCCGAGTCGCGCTTCGACGCGGATGTCGCCGGTGGCCGGGCGGCGGAAGCGCAGGTTCATCTCCTTGACGATCGGATAGAAGCGCTGGCTGTCGAAGCTGGTGAGGAACAGCGCGCCGCCGGGAATTTCCGCCAGGGTGAACAGCGCGCCGGCGTACATGCTGCCGAGATGGTTCTGGTTGCCGGCCAGCGGCATGCACAGACGGACATGCCCGGGCTCGAGGAGTTCGGCCTTGAGGCCGCTGCGTTTGACGAAGGCAATCTGCTCTTCGGTGAGCTGACGGGCGAGCTCGGCGGGCAAGGACATGGCGTGGCCTCCTGGCGTTTGGTTCGTCAGCCTACCGCCTGCCCCGCGTCGTGCAAGTGACCGCAAGTTCCGCGGCGCTTGACTCTTTCGTTCAGAGTCCCTGGCCGGCAAGCCAGGCCAGCAGTTGCGGCAGCGGCAGGGCACCGCTCTGTCGCGCCACCTCGCGGCCGCCCTTGAACAGCAGCAGGCTGGGGATCGAGCGGATGCCGAGTTGCCCGGCCAGCTGCCGGTGCGCCTCGCTGTCCAGCTTGCCCAGGCGGCAACGCCCCTGCAGTTGGCCGGCGGCCTGGTGGAAGGTCGGCGCGAAGGCCTTGCAGGGACCGCACCAGTCGGCCCAGACATCCACCAGCAGCGGCAGGTCGCCTTTCAGCTGGCTGGCGAAGTTGGCCTGGGTCAGCTCAATGGGCTGGCCCGGCAGTACCTCGGCCTTGCAGCGGCCGCAGCGCGGGGTATCGGCCAGGCGTGCGGCGGGGATGCGGTTGAGGCCGTTGCAGTGCGGGCAGGGGATCAGCAGGGGTTCGGTCATGGTGCGGCTCCACGAGTGCTGGTGCTTATGTGGTGCCGCGGCGCCGACTTATCAAGGTCTGGCTCAGAGCGGGGTCAGCGGCCAGAACAGCGGGATCACCAGGCTGCCGACCAGCCACAGCAGCAGGTTGAGCGGAATGCCGACCCGCATGAAGTCGGTGAAGCGGTAGCCGCCGGCGTTGTAGACGAAGGTGTTGGTCTGGTAGCCGATCGGCGTGGCGAAGCTGGCGCTGGCGGCGAACATCACCGCCACCACGAAGGCCCGCGGGTCGACGCCCAGGTGCTGGGCCATGCCGATGGCGATCGGGGTGACCAGCACCGCCACCGCGTTGTTCGACAGCACCTCGGTGAGGATCGAGGTGAACAGGTAGATGAACGACAGCATCAACAGCGGCCCGGCCCAGGGCAGCAGGCCCATGACGTTTTCCACCAGCAGCTTGACCAGGCCGACCTTGTCCATGGCGATGCTGATCGCCAGCATGCCGAAGATCAGCCCGAGGATCTTCCAGTCCACCGCCTTGTAGGCGTCTTCCACGTCCAGGCAGCGGGTCGCCAGCACGCCCGCCGCGCCGATGATCGCCAGGCCTTCGATGGGCATCACGCCGAAGGCGGCCAGCAGCATCACCGCCAGCGTGGCGCCGATCGCGATCGGTGCCTTGTCGCGGCGGAAGGCGCGCTCCTGCACGGCATTGAGGCTGATCAGCTCGCCGTTGTCGGCGAAGCGCTTGATCTGCGCCGGGGTGCCTTCGACCAGCATCACGTCGCCGAACTGCAGCTCGAAGTCGTCGAGGTTGCCCTGGATGTTCTCGTCCTGGCGGTGCACGGCGAGCACGGCGATGCCGTAGCGTGCGGTGAGGTCGAGGTCGCGCATGGGCCGGTGGCTGTAGCGCGAGCTGCGCCCGACTATGGCCTCGGCGAGGATCACGTCGTGGCTGCTGATGGTCTCGAAGGCGTCGCCACGGTTGAACGACAGGTGGCCGCTCTCGCGCAGCTCGACCACGTTCTTCACCTGGCCGTGCAGCACCAGGCGGTCGCCGCTGGCCAGCAGGGTATCGTGGGCCGGCTCGGTGAATTCCTGCTCCTCGCGGAACAGCTTCAACACCTGCAGGCCACTGCCGCCGTTGAGGTTGGCTTCGCTGAGGGTCTTGCCGACCATCGGCGAGTCGTGCGGCACCAGCAGTTCGGTCATGAAGGTGCGGTCGAGATCGGGGCGCAACTGTTTCGACAGGGTCTCGCGCTCGGGCAGCAGGTGGCGGCCGAAGGTCAGCAGGTAGAGCATGCCGACGGCGGCGAGGATCAGCCCGGCACCGGTGATCTCGAAGATGCCGAAGGGCGCAAGACCGGCCTTGCGCGCCACGCCGTCGACCAGGATGTTGGTCGAGGTGCCGATCATGGTCAGGGTGCCGCCGAGGATGGTGGCGTAGGACAGCGGGATCAGCAGCTTGGACGGCTGGGTGCCGGCGCGGCGCGCCAGGGAGATCGCCACCGGGGTGAGGATCGCCACCACCGGGGTGTTGTTCAGGCCGGCGGAGATCACCAGGGCGGTGACCGTCAGGCCGGTCAGCACGCGGATCGGGCTGGTGCCGACCAGCTCGCCCAGCCAGTTGCCCAGGGCGTCGATGCAGCCGGTGCGCTCCAGCGCGGCGGACAGCACGAACATGCAGGCGATGGTCACCGGCGCCGAGTTGGACAGCACGCTGAGGACTTCCTTCGGCTCCAGCAACTGGCTCACCAGCAGGGCCGCCACGGCGATCGCCACGACTATGTCCGGACTCCATTTCTCGCGGATGAAGGCCACCAGCACCCAGACCAGCAGAGCGCCGACAAACAGCAACGGCAGTGAGTCCCCGAACATGAGCGTCCTTAGCGTGCGAATCGCGGATGAGGTAGCGGGCGCGCCAAACGGCGGCCGCGCAAGGTCGCCAAGATAGTGGGCTTTGCTTAGATAGTCTAAGAATGTTTGAGAAGGTTTATATGCCTTTTCGGTTTAACCGATAAGGCTGTACCGCAGGCTCCGCCGCGTACTGTCACTGTGCGCTCGGCCCTTGGCCGGCTAGGCTCGGGTTTTCCTCGGGCGGAGGTGCGCCATGCGTCAGTTAGGCATTCTCGGCGGCATGAGCTGGGAGTCCACGGCGAGCTATTACCGGCTGCTCAACCAGGGTGTGCGCCAGCGCCTGGGTGGACTGCACTCGGCCGCATTGTTGCTGCATTCGGTGGATTTCGCCGGCATCGCCGCGCTGCAGAAGCAGGGCGACTGGGATGCGGCCGGGCGGCAATTGGCGCTCGCCGCCCAGGGCCTGGAGCGCGCCGGGGCCGGCGCCTTGCTGCTGGCCACCAACACCATGCACAAGGTGGCGCCGGCCATCGCGGCGGCGGTCGAGATTCCCCTGCTGCATATCGGCGATGCCGTCGGCCAGGCCCTGCAGCGCCAGGGCGTGCGGCGGGCGGCGCTGCTCGGTACGCGCTTCACCATGCAGGAGGACTTCTACCGCCAGCGCCTGGCCGAGCGTTTCGCCATCCAGGTCCTGCTGCCCACTGACCGGCAGATGGCGGAAATCGACCGGGTGATCTTCGCCGAGCTGTGCCAGGGCCTGTTCCAGGCGGATGCCCGGGCGTTCTACCTGGACTGCCTGCAGGCGCTGCGCGAGCAGGGCGCCGAGGTGGCGATTCTCGGCTGCACCGAGATCGGTCTGCTGCTCGAGGGCATCAAAGCGCCGCTGCCGCTGCTCGACAGCACCGAGCTGCACGTGGCGATGGGCCTGGAGTGGCTATTGGGTGGTTCGTCGGGGGCGCCTGCTGCCTGAGGCGACACCGCGTGGGAGGCGCTTCAGCGGCGACAGTCGCGGCTAAAGCCCCTCCCACACTTGCGCAATTGTTTACGAGGAACAGCTGATTTCCAGGTGCTTGCCCCATTCCGGCGGGCGCTCGGCATAGCGCTCGAAACCGGGCTGCTCGTCGAAGGGCCGGGCGAGCACCGCGTGCAGTTCGCGTACCGGGGCGTAGTCGCCCTGCTCGGCGGCCTCGATGGCCTGCTGGGCCAGGTAGTTGCGCAGGATGTACTTGGGGTTGACCGCCTGCATGCGCGCGCGGCGCTGCGCCTGGCTGTCGCCTTCGGCGGCGGCGCGGGCCCGGTAGTCGGCGGCCCAGCCATCGAAACCGGCCAGGTCGACGAATTCCTCGCGCAGGCGCGCGAGGGCCTGCTCGGGCGCGCTGTCGCCCAGCTCGCGGAAGAAGTTGCTGTAGTCCACCGCGCTGCCCTGCATCAGCTGCAGCAGGCGCTGGACCAGCGCCGCGTCGCCCTCCGCGGCGCTGATGAAGCCCAGGCGGCGGCGCATCAGGTCGAGGTAGTGCGCCTGGTACAGCGGCAGGAACAGGCCGAGGGTCTCGCGCAGCGCGTCGAGGCCGACCAACGGGGTCAGCGCCTGGCCGAGGGCGGCGAGGTTCCACTGGGCGATCGGCACCTGGTTGCTGAAGCTGTAGCGGCCGCTGTCGTCGGAATGGTTGCAGATGTGCTGGGCGTCGAAGTCGTCGAGGAAGGCGTAGGGGCCGTAGTCGAAGGTGATGCCGAGGATCGACATGTTGTCGCTGTTCATCACCCCGTGGCAGAAACCATAGGCCTGCCAGTGGGCGATCAGCGCGGAGGTGCGCTCGACCACCTCGCGGAACAGCGCCCGATAGGGCTCGGCCTGCTCCCGGCAGGCGGGGAAGTGGCAGTCCAGCACGTGCTCGCCGAGTTGCCTGAGCAAGTCGTGCTGCTGGGTGTAATAGAAGTACTCGAAGTGGCCGAAGCGCACATGGCTGCGCGCCAGGCGCAGCAGCATGGCGGCGCGCTCCTGCTTCTCGCGCCACACCGGGGTGCTCGAGGCGGTCACGCACAGCGCCCGCGAACTGGGGATGCCAAGGGCGTGCAGGTGTTCGCTGGCGAGGAACTCGCGGATCGAGCTGCGCAGCACCGCGCGGCCATCGCCCATGCGTGAATAAGGGGTCTGTCCGGCGCCTTTCAGGTGTAAATCCCAGTACTCGCCGGCCTCGTTGACCACCTCGCCGAGCAGCAGGCCGCGGCCGTCGCCGAGGCGCGGGTTGTAGCTGCCGAACTGGTGCCCGGAATAGACCATTGCCCGCGGTTCGGCCGTGCTCCACAGCTGGTGCCCGGCGAACAGCTGGGCGAATTGCTCGCTGTCGGCCTCGGCCGGATCGAGGTCGAGCAGGGCCATCGCCGAGCGGCTGGCGATCACCAGGCGCGGCTCGGCGATCGGCTCGGGCAGCACCGGGGTCGAGAAGGCGTCGCCGAGGCGGGCGAAGCGGTTGTCGAAGGTCAGGTCGATGAGCGACTTCAAGGCAACACTCCAGCGGGGCAAGGCGGCCGAGCGGGTAACTCGGCCGCCGGGAACGGGCTGCGCCGTGGCCCGGTCCGTTAGACCATGACCATAGCGCGATGCTCAGTGCGGGTCGATTGCCGGCGCCGGTTCCAGCTGCGTCTTCGGCTGTTGGACGATGTGGGTTGAGCCGCTGCCGAGCTCGAGTTCCTGGCCCTGGGCGTTTTTTACCGTCACCTCGACCTGGTTGAAGGCCATCTCTACCTTGTGCTCGCGGAAGCTCAGGGCGATGCGCGTGAGGATCTCGTCGGTGGCCGCGTTGCGGTCGCCGAGTTCGCGCACGTGGAAGCGCAGTTCGTAGTCGAAGGTGCTGGGGCTGATGGTCAGGAAGAACAGCAGCGGCTCGGGATCGCGCAGCACCCGCGGGTTTTCCACGGCGGCCTGCATCATCAGCTTGCGCGCCAGCGCCAGGTCGGTCTCGTAGGCCACGCCGATCTTGATGATCACCCGGGTGACGGTGTCGTTCAGCGACCAGTTGATCAACTGGTCGGTGACGAAGGTCTTGTTCGGCACGATGATTTCTTTGCGGTCGAAATCGGTGATGGTGGTGGCGCGGATGCGGATCCGGCTGACCGTGCCGGACAGGTTGCCGATGGTCACCACGTCACCGATGCGCACCGGGCGCTCGAACAGGATGATCAGGCCGGAGATGAAGTTGGCGAAGATTTCCTGCAGGCCGAAGCCGAGGCCCACCGAGAGCGCCGCCACCAGCCACTGCAGCTTGTCCCAGCTGACCCCGAGGGTCGACAGGGTGACCACGAAGCCGACCCCGACGATCAGGTACGAGAGCAGGGTGGTGGTGGCGTAGGCGCTGCCTTGCGCCAGGTTCAGCCGCGACAGCACCAGCACTTCGAGCAGGCCCGGCAGGTTGCGCCCGAGGGCCACGGTGATGGCGATGATGATCAGCGCGCCAAGCACATCGCTGAGGCTGATCGGCATCAGGCTGGCGGTTTCGCCGCTGCCGCTGCTGTATTCGTAGAGGGTGACGTTGTCCAGGTAGGCGAACACCGAAATCAGGTCGGCCCAGACCCAATACAGGGCGCCGAGGAAGGCGCCGAGCAGGGCCAGGCGAATCAGCCGCAGCGACTGCTGGTTGACCTTCTCGATGTCCAGGGTCGGCTCCTCGACCACCACCTCGGCACCTTCGACGCCCTCCTTGGCTTGCGCCAGGCGCTTGGCCGTGGCGCGCTGGTAGGCCAGGCGCCGCGCGGCGACCGCCAGGCCGCGGACGAACGCGGCCTCGGCGATCAGCCAGATCATCAGCAGATAGAGGGTGTCGATCAGCCGGTCGCTGAGCTTCAACGCGGTGTAGTAGTAGCCGAAACCGACCGCGACGATCAGCGCCAGCGGCAGCAGGCTGAACAGCAGGCCGACCAGGGTGCGGAAGGTCGAGGCGTGTTCGCGCGCCGGGCCGCTCAGCAGCAGGGTATGCAGCAGCCAGGCCATCAGGCCGTAACAGCCGAGCACCACGGCGATGCCGATGACATCCTCGGCCAGGCTGGCGGGCTGGTGTTCGGCAATGGCGACCACGCCGACCAGGGCCATCACCACCAGGCCGAGGCGGCGAACCTGCCGGTGCAGGAACAGCACCTGCGGCCGTGGCCAGTGGAAGTGCAGCTCGGCCACCCCGCCGGGTGTGAGCATCCGGTAGACGGTGTAGAACACCAGCCAGGCCTGGGCTATGCCGAACAGTGCCGAGCCGAGACTGACGTTCTGGCCGCGGGCGTCGAGCTGCAGGGCCAGGCCGCAGAGGCCGAGGAACAGCGTGCCGGGCAGCGCCAACAGCACGTTGAGGAGGATCGCCAGGGGCGTATGCAGCTGGCTGTCGCGCTTGAAGTGGCCGATGTCCTGGTGCAGTTCGCCGAGCTTGCGGTACAGGTAGCCGCGTTTCCACAGCAACACGCCGATCAGCAGCAGCAGCGGCAGGAACAGCAGCGGCCGCTCGATCAGCCCGGCACCCAGCGTGCGCAGGTTGGAGCCCCAGGGCAGTTCGGCGATCTGCCGTTCGAGCAGGCGCGGCGCCATCTTGAACCAGTCGAGGTTCAGCGCCTTGTTGCTGGGAATCCAGAACATCTGCTCGTCCAGCGTGGCGCGTACGGTTTCGGCAGTGCTTTGCAGCTGTTTCTGGTTCAGCTGCAGGGTGATCGACTCATTGAGCAGCGCATTCAGCTCGCGGTTGAGCCGGTCGAGCAGCTCGCGGCGGGTGCCGAGCAGCTCCAGCAGGGTGGCGCGCAGTTCGGCGGTCGCGCTCTCGGCGGGTTGCGCGGCGAGCAACTGGTCGACGTAGGCGCTGGGGTTGCCGAGTTGTTCGCGCCGCTGGTTCAGTTCGAACTGATAGAGGCGGATGTCGGCGATCTCGTCGGCCAGGTCGCGGTCGAGCTTCAGCGTGGGCAGCGCCTGCTTCTGCTGGTAGAGGATTTTCGACAGCAGCAGGCTGCCCTGCAGCACGCTGATCTGCTCGTCCAGGGCCTGGTCGCTCTGGTTGAGGGTGTCCAGCTGCTGCTTGGTCTGCAGGTTCTGCTGGGTCAGCTGGTTGAGGCGGTCGGTGGCGCGTAGCAGGTAGTCGGAGAGCTTGAGGTTGAGTGCGCTTTCGCTGGTCAGCAGCTTGTCGGAGCCGGCCTTTTCCGCCTCGCGCGACTGCTCGGCGACGGTTTGCTCGGACTGCGCGCGGCGCTTCTCGTTGATCAACGACTGCAGGTCGAGCAGTTCCTGTTCCAGGCGCCTGATGCGCTCCTCCAGCAGGTCGCGCTGGCTGCTGCCGAGGTCCTGCAGCAGGCTGTTGCCGGCCAGCTCCTGGCGGCGCAGCAGGGTCTGCGCATTGAGCTTGGCCAGTTCGACGGCGAGCTGGTCGCGTTGCTCCGCGGTCAGCGGCTTGCCGTCGGCTTTGCCGGCCTTCAGGGTGTTGTTGATTTCCTGGCTGCGGGCCTGGTTGCTGCTGATTTCCGCCTGGGCGCGCTCGGGACGGGTTTGCGCGGTGATGATCAGGCTGTTGGCCGCGATGATCTGCTTCTGCCAGTCGCTCAGCTGGCTGTTGCGCTCGCCGAGCAATTGCTCCAGTTGCGGCGCCTGGGTGTCGGCATAGCGTTGGCTGGCGCGGGTCGGCGGGCTGGCCTTGAGCCGGGCGAGTTCGCGCTGGGCTTCGCTGATCAGGCGCGGCGCCTGCTCGAGCTGCCGTTTCAGGTCGCTCAGGCGTTGTTCGCTGTCGGCCTGCTCGGCCAGCAAGCTCAGGGTTTTCTCCAGGGTCTGCTTGAGCGCCAGTTGTTCGGCCTCCGGCAGCTTGCGCTCGGCCAGGGCGTCGAGTTCGCGCTGCACATCGGCGCTTTTCGGCGAGTCGGCGGCCTGGGTCGAGGGGGCGCTCAGGCAGAGGCCGAGCAGTGCGATGGCTAGACAGGTACGAAGAGAAGGCATGGGCGCGATCGTGCGACTCGAAAGAAGTTGAGTTTAACAGGCTGTCGAAAAACCTGGCGCAGCAGGTTTTCCAGCGTCCGCTAGAGGAACAGGCCTGGTCCCGGGCGCGCGCCCTCGGGGAACTTGACGCCGACCTTGCGCACCTTGTGCCCTTCCATGGCCGCCACCGTCCAGGTCAGGCCTTGCCATTCGACCTGGTCGCCGATCACCGGTTCACCGCCGATTTCATGGGCGATGAAGCGGCCCAGCGACTGGTGGCCGTCGATCCCCGCCAGTTTCAGGCCATAGAGCGCCGCGACGGCGCTGAGTTCGGCGTCGCCTTCGAGGACGAAGTCGCCGAAGAAACGCAGGTCCTGGCCGCGCTTCGGCGCCTGGCTGAACAGCTTGCCGAGGGCCGGCAGGTCGTGCTCGTGACCGACCACGCAGAGCAGGTCGCCGGCCTCCAGGGTGGTGCTGCCGGAGGGGTGGAGCAGTTCGTGGCCGCGGAACAGCGCGGCGATGCGCGTGCCTTCGGGCATCTTCAGCTCGCGCAGGGCGGCGCCGATGCACCATTTCTCCTTGCCGAGGCGGTAGATGAACAGCTCCCATTGGCTGGTCGGGTGCACTTCCAGGCCGGCGCGCGACACCGGTACCGGCTCCGGCGGCACGGTGACGCGCAGCCGCTTGGCCGCCCAGGGCAGGCTGGTGCCTTGCAGCAGCAGCGAGACCAGGACGATGAAGAAGGCCACGTTGAAGAACAACTGGGCATTCGGCAGGCCGGCCATCAACGGGAACACCGCGAGGATGATCGGCACCGCGCCGCGCAGACCGACCCAGGCGATAAAGGCTTTCTCGCGGTCGTGGAAGGCGGGGAACGGCAGCAGGCCGAGGAAGATCGACAGCGGCCGGGCGAACAGGATCATCCACAGCGCCAGGCCCAGCGCCGGCAGGGCGATCGGCAGCAACTCGTGCGGGGTGACCAGCAGGCCGAGGACCAGGAACATGCCGATCTGCGCCAGCCAGGTCAGGCCGTCGAGCATGTGCAGGATGCCGTGGCGCGAGCGGATCGGCCGGTTGCCGAGCAGCAGGCCGCACAGGTAGATGGCGAGGATCCCGCTGCCGCCCGCCGCGGTGGTGATGGCGAAGATGATCAGGCCGCCGCTGACCACCAGCAGCGGGTAGAGGCCGTTGGCCAGGCTCATGCGGTTGATCAGGTTGAGCAGCAACCAGCCGCCGCCGAGGCCGAGCACTGCGCCGAGACCGAACTGCAGCAGCAGTTGCGCCAGCAGGTCCCAGCTGAAGCCGGTTTGGCCGCTGGCGAGCATGGCGATCAGGGTCACGGTGAGGAACACCGCCATCGGGTCGTTGCTGCCGGATTCGATTTCCAGGGTGGCGCTGACCCGTTCGTTGAGGCCGCGGCCGCCGAGCAGGCTGAACACCGCGGCGGCGTCGGTGGAGCCGACGATGGCGCCGATCAGCAGGCCTTCCATCAGGCTCAGGTCGAACAGCCAGGCGGCGGCGATACCGGTCAGCCCGGCGGTGACCAGCACCCCGAGCGTGGCCAGCGACAGCGACGGCCAGAGCGCCACGCGGAAGCTGGAGACGCGGGTACGCATGCCGCCGTCGAGGAGGATGATGGCCAATGCCAGGTTGCCGACCAGATAGGCCAGCGGGTAGTTGTCGAAGACGATGCCGCCGGGGCCGTCGGTGCCGGCGAGCATGCCGACGGCGAGGAAGATCACCAGGATCGGGATGCCGAAGCGCGAGCCGAAGGCGCTGACCAGGATGCTCATGGCCACCAGCACTGCACCGATCAAGAACAGGTTGTTGATGGTGCTGGCGTCCAAGGGGGTGCTCCGGGCGATAGGGAGAGAGCGCCGTCATGCATGGCGCGTGCCAGGGATTCTAACCGCTGCCTTCGCGTGCCTGTCAAAAAAAACGCCTCGCGATAAGCGAGGCGTCGTACCCGGGGCGGTCGGTTGCCTAGAACCAGGCGTCGTGCATCGTCAGGCAGGTGTCGTCGCGGGCTTCGAGGATGGCCAGTTCGTGCTGGCAACCCGGCACTTCCCAGGTCAGGAAGTAGCGCGCCGCTTGCAGCTTGCCCCGGTAGAACTCGGCGTCGGCGGCGTTGCCCTTGCCGCTGTCGAGGCGCGCCAGGCCCTGTTCGGCGCGGATCGCCTGTTCCAGCCAGCGCCAGCCGATCACCGTGTGGCCGAAGACTTTCAGGTACAGCGCCGAGTTGGCCAGGCCCTGGTTGACCCGGCCGCCCAGCAGGTCGCCGAGCAACGCCAGGGTCACCGCCTGCAGGCGCGCCAGCAGGTGCTCCAGCGGTTGGCGCAGGGCGTTCAGGGCCTGGTATTCGCTGGCGCGCTGGCAGCAGTCCTGGATCAATCTGACCAGTTGCTTGAGCGCCGCACCGCCGTTCATCGAGACCTTGCGTCCGAGCAGATCCAGCGACTGGATGCCATGGGTGCCCTCGTGGATCGGGTTGAGGCGGTTGTCGCGGTAGTACTGCTCCACCGGGTAGTCGCGGGTGTAGCCGTGGCCGCCGAGGATCTGGATCGCCAGTTCGTTGGCCTTGAGGCAGAACTCCGAAGGCCAGGACTTGACGATCGGGGTCAGCAGGTCGAGCAGCTCCAGCGCGGTCTGGCGCTCTGCTTCGCCGGCCAGGGTCTGGGTGTCGTCGAACAGCCGCGCGGCATACAGGCCGAGGTCGAAGGCGCCTTCGACGTAGGCCTTCTGGGTCAGCAGCATGCGCCGCACGTCGGCGTGCTCGATGATCGCCAGCGGGCTCGAAGTCGGGTCCTTGCCGTCCGGCAGGCGGCCCTGCGGTCGGCTCCGGGCGTAGTCCAGCGAGTACAGGTAGCCGGCGTAGCCGAGCATCACCGCGCCCATGCCGACGCCGATGCGCGCCTCGTTCATCATCTGGAACATATAGGCAAGGCCGACGTGCGGCTTGCCCACCAGGTAGCCGACGCACTCGCCCTGGTCACCAAAGTTCAGCGCGGTGGAGGTGGTGCCGCGCCAGCCCATCTTGTGGAACAGCCCGGCGAGGACCACGTCGTTGCGCGGCCCCAAGGAACCGTCATCGTTGACCAGAAACTTGGGCACGATAAACAGCGAGATGCCCTTCACCCCGGGCGGCGCGTCCGGCAGCTTGGCCAGCACCATGTGCACGATGTTTTCGCTCAATGGATGGTCGCCGCCGGAGATGAAGATCTTGTTGCCTTTGATCCGGTAGCTGCCGTCGGCGGCGGGTTCGGCGCGGGTGCGGATATCCGCCAGCGAGGAGCCGGCGTGCGGTTCGGTCAGCGCCATGGTGCCGAAGAAGCGCCCGTCGATCATCGGCTGCAGGAAGCGTTGCTTCTGCTCGGCGCTGCCGAAGGCCTCGATCAGGTTGGCCGCGCCCATGGTCAGCATCGCGTAGGAGCTGGTCGCCGCGTTGGCCGCCTGGAAGTGGGCGAAGCAGGCCTGCGACAGCAGATTCGGCAGCTGCATACCGCCGACCTCGAACTCGCGGGTGGCGTTGAGGAAACCGGCCGCGAGGAAGGCGTCCACCGCCGGCTTGACCTCGGGAATCAGTACCGCGGCGCCGTCGACGAACTCCGGCTCATGCTCGTCGTTCTTGCGGTTGTGCGGGGCGAACAGCTCCTCGGCGATGCTGCGGGCGGTATCGATGGCCGCGTCGAAGGTCTCGCGGCTGTGGTCGGCGAAGCGCTCGCGCTGGGTCAGGGCCTCGGCGTCCAGCACTTCGTAGAGCTCGAAGGCCAGGTTGCGGGAGCTGAGCAGGGTCTCGGACATGGACGTTCCTCCAATGGGATGACGCCAGTCTAGGACGGTGAATAATCCTCGCCTAGCATCATCCATTGGCGTGATAAAAGCGCCAAACCTGGCGCGCTATGCCGGGTCCTTGGCCTGGCCTTCGCTGCGCCGGCGCTCGGTCACCGGGATGCCGGCGATGCCCCAGTTGTCGGTGTCCACTTCGTCGATCACCACCACGGTGGTCGCCGGGTTCTTGCCCAGCACCTCGACCAGCAACCGGGTGGCGCCTTCGATCAGTTGGCGTTTCTGCTCGGCGCTGACGCCTTCGCGGGTGATCTTGATATTCACGTAGGGCATTGCGCGGTCTCCTTGCGGGTGGGGGAATGGGGAACCAGATAGGACCAGGCCAGGGCCCAGAGCAGGGCGGCGAGGCCGAGCAGGAAGCTCTGGCCGAGGCTGCCGCCGCGCGCCAGCCACAGTTCGGCGAGCCAGGGACCGGCCAGCTGGCTGCCACCGTACAGGGCGATCAGCGCGGCGGACAGGCGCGGCCCTTGGTGCGGATGCAGGCTGCGCGCCAGGCGCTGGGTGAGGAACACGCTGCCGATAAAGCTGCCGCCGACCAGCAGCGCGCACAGCAGTACGCCGAGCGCGCCCGGCCACAGCAGCGGCGCGGCCACGCCGAGGGCCTGGGCGGCGTAGTTGAAGAGCAGCGTGCGGCGGTCGCCCAGGCGCGCGCCGAGGCGGTTCCACAGGGCGATGGAGACCAGGCTGGCGCTCGCCGTCCACCACCAGGCGCCGCTCAACAGCGCCGAGTCGGCAGGCAATTGCTCGCGCGCCAGGGCCGGCAGAAAGGTCATTGGCAGGATATAGCCGAGGCCGGCTCCGGCGTAGGCGAGAAACAGCGGGGTGCTGGCGCGGTCGAACAGCGCCGTGGCCGGCTGCTGGGTCGCGCTTGCCTGCGGCTGCAGCTCGAGCCGGGCCAGCAGCCAGGCGCTGAGCAGGGCCAACGGCAGCGCCAGGGCCGCCGCCGGCCACCAGCGTTGGGCGCCATCGAGCCAGGCGGCCGGCCAGTCCGCCACCCCGCTGGAGAGCAGCAGGCCGCCGCCCAGGCCCAGGTAGATCAGGCCGCTGAGGCGGGTGCTCCGGTGCTGTGCCAGCCACTCCAGCACCAGCGCCGGCGCCTGGACGAACACCAGGCCGTTGCTGATGCCGTTGGCCAGGCGCAGCCCGAGCAGGCTCTGGAAATCCTCGGTAAAGCCCTGGGCGAGGGTCAGTGCGGCATTCAGCAGCAGCGCCACGGGCAAGGCCACGCGCATCCTCGCCGGCGCCGACAGGGCCAGGGCGAGCAGGGCGCCGAGCAGGTAGCCGACATAGTTCCAGGTGGCCAGGCGCGCGCCCTGTTCCAGGCTGAGCAGGCCATCGGCGATCAGGTGCGGCAGCAGCGGGGTGAAGGCGAAGCGGCCGAGGCCGTGCACCACCACCAGCGCGCTGGCGCCGGCCAGCAGGGCGAGGACTATGGAGCGGGACGAGGCTGAGGTCATGGTGGCGCTCGGCTGGATCGGTGCC
Source organism: Pseudomonas benzenivorans (assembly GCF_900100495.1). Classification (GTDB taxonomy): domain Bacteria; phylum Pseudomonadota; class Gammaproteobacteria; order Pseudomonadales; family Pseudomonadaceae; genus Aquipseudomonas; species Aquipseudomonas benzenivorans. Next base: position 445,015 of record NZ_FNCT01000002.1, on the reverse strand, counting down.
TGGCACCTTAGCGGTTGTGCGGATGTGACTGTTAATGAAAAATACTGCGCGTGATCTTCACTTTTTGTGCTTTTGGTCAATGAATAGGGAGCCCGCCATGTCGCCCTGGGAACGTCTCAGCCCGCAGCTGTTGCGGCATTTTCTCGCGGTCAGCCGCGCCGGCTCGCTGAGTGGCGCGGCGCAGCAGCTGCATTGCGTGCCGTCGAACGTCTCGGCGCGGCTGCGCCAACTGGAGGCGCAACTGGGCGCGGCGCTGTTCCGGCGCCAGGCCCAGCGCCTGCGCCTGACCCCGGCGGGACAGCGCCTGCTGCCGCATGCCGAACGACTGGAGCAGCTGTGCCAGGACGCCTGGCGCAGCGTGCAGGAGGATGCCTGGGCCGGCGAGCTGCGCCTGGGCTCGATGGAAACCACTGCGGCGGTACGCCTGCCGGAGGTGTTGGCGGCCTTCCATCGCGACGCGCCGCGGGTCGACCTGAGCCTGCTGACCGGCACCAGCCAGCACCTGCTCGGCGAGGTGCTGGCCGGGCGCCTGGATGCGGCGCTGATCGGCGGGCCGTTCGAGCATCCGCAGCTGCACGGCGAGGTGCTCTGGCGCGAGGAGCTGGTGCTGGTGCTGCCTGCCGGGCCGGCGCCCGAGCGGCTGCTGCAGGGGCCGCTGAGCCTGCTCGGCTTTCCCACCGGCTGCCACTACCGCGAGCGCCTGGAGCGCTGGAGCGAACGCCATGGACTGCAGGTCAGCGCGCGGCAGAGCTACGGCTCGATCGACGCGATTCTCGGCGGCATCGCCGCCGGCATGGGCATCGGCCTGTTGCCGCGCAGCCTGCTGCAGCTGCACCCGCGCGGGCGGTTGGTGGCCTGGCAGGCGATCGAGGCGGACCTGGCGGCGGCGCCAACCCTGCTGATGCGTCGCCGCGACGCGCCGGCGCACCCGGCGCTGGAGCGCCTGTTGCAACTGTTGCGTGGGCAGCCGGCGCAGACCGCCGCTTAGGCGGCCTGTTAAACTCTGCGGCCCGAGGAGCCCGCCCACCATGAACTACCGCCACGCCTTCCACGCCGGCAACCATGCCGATGTGCTGAAACACCTGATCCTGAGCCGTCTGATCGCCCTCTTGTCGCGCAAGGAGGCGCCCTTCGCCTACCTCGACAGCCATGCCGGCGTCGGCCTCTACGACCTGGCCGGCGACCAGGCCAGCCGCACCGGCGAATGGCAGGACGGCATCGCCCGCCTGTGGCAGGCCGAGGACCTGCCGGAGCAGCTGCTCGACTACCTGGAAGTGGTCCGCGCGATGAACCCGGATGGCGTGCTGCGCCACTATCCCGGTTCGCCGGAGCTGGCGCGCCTGCTGACGCGCGAACAGGATCGCCTGCAGCTCAACGAGAAGCACCCGGAAGACGGCCGCCTGCTCAAGGAGAACATGGCCGGCGACCGCCGCGTGGCCGTGCACCTGGGCGAAGGCTGGCATGTGCCGCGGGCCCTGCTGCCGACCCGGGAGAAGCGCGTGCTGCTGCTGATCGACCCACCGTTCGAGCAGGCCGACGAGCTGGAGCGCTGCGTGCAGGCGCTGAACGAGGCGATCGGCCGCATGCGCCAGGCGGTGGTGGCGATCTGGTACCCGATCAAGGACCTGCAGCAGTTGCGGCGCTTCTACCGCGACCTGGAAAAGAGCGCGGCGCCCAAGCTGCTGCGCGTCGAACTCTACGTGCAGCCGACCGACCAGGCGCAACGCCTGAACGGCTCCGGGCTGGTCATCAGCAACCCGCCCTGGGGCCTGGAAGAGGAGCTCAAGCAGCTGTTGCCCTGGCTGGCCGAGCGCCTGGCGCAGAGCCAGGGCGGCTGGCGCCTGGACTGGCTGATCGAGGAAAAAGCGGCAAACGGTAAGCCATAAAGGCTGCGCCAGCACCTGCAGGATCAGGTGCGCACGGCGCACCCTACGGGCCGGTGAGCGGCCGGCGGGCGCTGCCTCTCGTAGGGTGCGCCGTGCGCACCGGAGCGTAAAGTTCGTAGGGCGGGTGCAACCCGCCGTGCTTCCTTGAGCTGTGGCGGGTTGCACCCGCCCTACAAGGCTTGCAGCTGCCGGCCTACGCCGGCAAGCACACCCCGGTGCCGCCCAGGCCGCAGTAGCCGTCGGGATTCTTCGCCAGGTACTGCTGGTGGTAGGCCTCGGCATAGTAGAAGGGCGGTGCCTCGCGAATCTCGGTGGTGATCGGGCCGAAGCCGGCCTTCTCCAGCTCGGCCTGGAACTGCGCCTGGCTGGTGCGGGCGGCGGCCAGTTGTTCGGGGCTGTAGCAGTAGATCGCCGAACGGTACTGGCTGCCGACGTCGTTGCCCTGGCGCATGCCCTGGGTCGGATTGTGCGCTTCCCAGAAGGTTTTCAGCAGCGCCTGGTAGCTGGTCAGCTGCGGGTCGAAGACCACCAGCACCGCTTCGGCGTGGCCGGTCAGCCCCGAGCAGGTTTCCTCGTAGGTCGGGTTCGGCGTATGGCCGCCGGCATAGCCGACCGCGGTGCTCCACACCCCCGGTTGCTGCCAGAAGCGCCGTTCGGCGCCCCAGAAACAGCCGAGCGCGAATACCGCCTGCTGCAGACCGGCCGGGAACGGCGGTTGCAACGGGTGGCCATTGACGTAGTGGGCATTCGGCACCGGCAGCGGCGTGTCGCGGCCGGGCAGGGCCTGCTCGGCGCTGGGCAGTTCGAGTTTGTGGGCGAGTATTTGCGAGCGCAGGACCATGAGCCAATTCCTCATCGGTAGGTAGGCGAATAGACCGCAGCCAGGCCGCGGCGTTACAGGCCAATCAGTGCGGCCGGCCGGGATAGCGTTTCAGGCTGTCGAGCAGCTCGCGCCCGGGGATCGGGCGGTCGAACAGGTAGCCCTGGCCGATGTCGCAGTGCTGGCGGCGGAGGAAGCCCAGTTGGGCGGAGGTCTCGATGCCCTCTGCGACCACCTCGAGTTTCAGTTTGTGGGCCATGGCGATCACCGCCGAAGTGATCTCCACGTCGTCCTGGTTTTCCGGGATGTCCTTGATGAAGCTGCGGTCGATCTTGATCACGTCGATGGGGAACTTCTTCAGGTAGCTCAGCGACGAGTAGCCGGTGCCGAAGTCGTCCATCGCCAGGGTCAGGCCCAGGCTCTTCAGGCGGCTGAGCTGGTGGCGGGTGTCGTCGGTGGCCTCCAGCAGCAGGCTTTCGGTCAGCTCCAGTTCGAGCAGCGTGGGGCTGAGCTGTTCCTCGTGCAGGATCGCGGCGATCGAACCGACCAGGTCGGGGTCGGAGAACTGCTTGGGCGACAGGTTGATCGCCACCTGCAAGGTGCCGAGGCCGACCGCGGCCAGTTGCTTGCTCATGTGGCAGGCCTGGCGCAGCACCCACTTGCCGATGGGGATGATCAGCCCGGTTTCCTCCGCCACGCCGATGAACTGGTCCGGGCGGATCATGCCTTTTTCCGGGTGGTGCCAGCGCAGCAGCGCCTCCAGGCCGACCAGCTGGCCGCTCTTCAGGCACAGCTTGGGCTGGTAGAAGACCTCCAGCTCGTTCTGCGTCAGCGCGCGGCGCAGGTTGTTCTCGACGAACAGCTTGTTGTCGGCCTCGGCGTTCAGCGCCTCGGTGAACACCTGCAGCTGGTGCTTGCCGTTGGCCTTGGCCTTGTGCAGCGCCAGGCCGGCGTGCTTCATCAGGGTCTGCGGGTCATGGCCGTGCTCGGGCGTACGGGCCAGGCCCACCGAGCCGGTGACGCTGATCAACTGGTTGTCGACGAACAGCGGCTTGTCCAGGGTGTCCAGCACCTGGTGGGCCAGTTGCTGGGCGCTCGCCAGGTCGGCGTCATCGACCAGGATGGCGAACTCGTTGCTGGCGAAACGCGCGAGGATGCCGTGCGGGCTGAGGCTGTTGCGCAGGCGTCGGGCCAGGCTGACCAGCAGCTTGTCGCCGGTCTGGTGGCCCATGCTGTCGTTGATCCGCTTGAAGTTGTCGATATCCACCAGCAGCAGGCTGATCGGCTTGTCGGCGGCGGCGGCAAAGCGGTGTTCCAGGGCGCGGATGAAGGAGTAGCGGTTGTCCAGGCCGGTGAGGTTGTCGGTGAACGCCAGGCGCTCGATGCGCTGCTGCGCCTGCTTGCTTTCGGTGATGTCTGCGTAGATGCCGATGTAGTGGGTCAGGCTGCCGTCGTCGGCGTGCACCTTGGAGATCGACAGCTGGCCCCAGTAGGGTTCGAGGTTCTTGCGCCGGCACTTGAAACCGCCCTGCCAGCTGTTGTGTTGCGACAGGTTGGTGCGCGCATCGAGCAGCAGGTCGGCGAGGTTCTCCACCGCCGGCAGCTCGGACAGGCGGCGCCCCTGCACCTCGGCGGCGCTGTACAGGGTAATGGCGGTGAAGCTCGGGTTGACGTACTCCACCCGGCCGTCGCGGTCGATCAGGATGAAGGCGCTGGCGCTCTGCTCGACGGCGCGCTGGAACAGCTGCAGCGCGCTGGTGGTCGTGGGCTCGCCCAGTCCCTGCGCCGGCGGCTCGAGTTCCGCGGGCTGGACGCTGCCGTGCGGCGCCGGCTCGTCGGTGACCAGCAGATAGCCGCGCAGCAGGTGGCGGCCATGCTGCTTGAACGGTTCGCCCAGCTCCATCAGGTTGAGCGGGCCGTGCGCGGTATGCAGGGTGTAATGCACCAGGTAGTGCGGTCGTTGCGCCAGCTGCAGCTGGATCGCGTCATGCAGCCGGTAGCGTGCTGCCGGCTCCATCAGGCTGGCGTAGGGCGCGTCGAGCAACGCGCAAAGCTCGCTGGCGGCAAGGCCGAATTGGCGCTCGCAGCTGGGGTCGAGAAACAGCAGTGACCAACTGGCCTCGTTCAGTCGCTCGAAACGCAGCATGCCGAGCCGAGAAGGCACTGGCAACTGTGTCACAACCTCGGCCGCGGTATGACTCACGGCATCGGGATGGCTTTTCATTGGGCGGCTGGCTTCCAGTATGCTGACCGGGTCGAGATTACGGCCTACTTCACTATCGCGTCGGGCAAGGGTGCATCATGCAATTGCGACTGACAAGCAAACTAATAGCGCCCCTGCTGCTGGCCGGCAGCCTGCTGGGCGGCGCAGTTTTCGCCGGCGCGCCGGCCGCCGGTTTGAGCGGTGACGCGCAGGCCGCCTACCTGGCCGAACTGAAGCGCCTGTACCTGACCCGGGACGAGCGCCGTGCACTGCTCGCCCATGGCAATGCGCTGCTGGATACCTACGCGCTGCGCGCCGGCTATCAGGTCGGCCAGGCGCAGCCCCAGGACCTGCTCTACCAGCTGCGCCTCGGCGCCCCCGGCGAGCTGCTGTTGCGCGAGGAAACCCGCAGTCCGCGCGGCACCGACCTCGCCGTGCGCAACCAGCGCATCGTGCTGTTCGGCGTCGATCCCTTCATCCGCTACGAGTGCCCGCCGCGCGGCATCAGCTGCGTGCTGTACCACCCGGCCGACGGCGGCCCGCTGCTGAGCATAGTGCGCGATCATGAGGGGGCCGCCGAGTTGGCCAAGGCCCTGAGCTTCCTGATTCGCAACCTGCAGAAGGGCTGAGGCGTCGCTGTCGGTCGGCATCCCGTGGCTCGGCTGAGGCACAGCGATACCGTACGTCGCGGCTTTGCTCGAATGGGGCGACGGGTGACATCCTGATCGAAGCGCTGTCGCGCTATGCCGCGGAGCACCAGCCTATGCCGCAGCCGCATTGGCAACACCTCGAACACGGCGCCGATATCGGCGTGCGCGGTTGCGCGGCGTCACTGGCGGAGGCATTCGCCCAGGCCGCGCTGGCGCTGACCGCGCTGGTCACCGCGCCGGGCGGGATTGTCGAGCGCGAGGCAGTGACGATCGAGTGCCGCGAGGCCGATCCGGAGCTGCTGCTGTACGACTGGCTCAACGCGCTGGTCTATGCGATGGCCACGCGTGGCCTGCTGTTCGGCCGTTTCCAGGTGGCCATCGAGGGTGATCGCTTGCGCGCCACGGCGTACGGCGAGCCCGTCGACCGGGCGCGGCACCAGCCGGCGGTCGAGGTCAAGGGCGCCACCATGACCGGACTCGAGGTGCGGCGCAGCGCGCAAGGCGAGTGGAGCGCGCAATGCATCGTCGACGTCTGAACACCCGGAGGTAGACAGCGATGGATCTGGGCAAACTCGAAGCGTTGAGCGAGCACAGCTGGCGCATCCCGGCGCATGGCTCGATGCGGGTGCCGGGGGTCATTTTCGCCAGCCGCGGGCTGCTCGAGGCGATGGACGACAAGGTCTACCAGCAGACCTGCAATGTCGCCACGCTGCCCGGCATCGTCGACGCCGCCTATGCCATGCCGGATGCCCACTGGGGCTACGGCTTCCCGATCGGCGGGGTGGCGGCGTTCGATGCCGAGGCGGGCGGCGTGGTCTCCGCCGGCGGCGTCGGCTTCGACATCTCCTGCGGCGTGCGCCTGCTGCACACCGGCCTGGCGGAGGACGACATCCGCGGCGCTCAGCGGGCGCTGGCCGATGCGTTGTTCCGCGACATCCCCGCGGGCGTCGGCAGCCATGGCGCCTTGCGCCTCGGTGCCGCGGCGATGGAAGCGATGCTGCGCGGCGGCGCGCGCTGGGCGGTGGAGCAAGGCTTCGGCAGCCCGGAGGACCTGGAGTTGATCGAGGAGCAGGGCTGCATGGCCGATGCCGAGCCGGCCCAGGTGTCGCCCGAGGCCAAGCGCCGCCAGCGCGACGAGATGGGCACCCTGGGGTCCGGTAATCACTACCTGGAAGTGCAACGGGTCGTGCGCATCTACGATGAGCGCCTGGCGCAGGCCTTCGGCATTCGCCAGGGCGACATCAAGATCAGCATCCACTGCGGCTCGCGCGGCCTCGGCCACCAGATCGGCACCGAGTTCCTGCGGCGCATGGCGGTCGCCGCCAACGGCTTCGGCATCGCGCTGCCCGACCGCGAACTGGCCTGCGCGCCCATCGCCTCCGCGCTCGGCCAGCAGTACCTGGGCGCGATGCGGGCCGCCTGCAACTGCGCCCTGGCCAATCGGCAGATCATCACCAGCCTGGCCCGCGAGACCTTCGCCAGGCTGTTGCCACGGGCCAGGCTGAGCCTGCTGTTCGACGTCTCGCACAACACCTGCAAGCGCGAGACGCACCGCGTCGACGGGCGCCCGCGCGAGCTGTACGTGCACCGCAAGGGTGCCACGCGGGCCTTCGGTGCGGGTCATCCGAGCCTGCCGCCGGCGTACCGCGCGGCCGGCCAGCCGGTGCTGATCGGCGGCACCATGGGCACCGCCTCCTACGTGCTGGCCGGCACCGAGGCCGGCATGACCCTGGCCTTCGGTAGCGCCTGCCATGGCGCCGGGCGGGCCATGAGCCGGCACCAGGCGACGCGCCTGTGGAACGGCGAACGCCTGCGCGACGAACTGGCCGCGCGCGGCGTGCTGATCCGCAGCCCGTCCTGGCGCGGCGTCGCGGAAGAGGCGCCGGGCGCCTACAAGGACGTCGATGCGGTGGCGCAGGTGGCGGAACTGTCCGGCCTGGCGCGGCGGGTCGCGCGCCTGGAACCGCTGGTCTGCATCAAGGGCTAGCGGCGCGCCAGCAGCCGAATCGGCACTGGCGCATTGTGCCGGCCGGGACGATGCTGTTAGGTGAACCTTTCTCGACAAGCGGGAGTGCGCATCGATGCTGAACGTTAATTCCGAAACGGTCTGCCGGCTGATCGCCCTGGCTCGCGTGTTTCACGCCAAGGAGGCGGTCTCCATCCCCCAGGAACCCACCAGCCCGAGCGACGACTGGGCGTTGCAGGTGCTCGCCGATCACGAGGACGACGAGGTGTTCCAGGAATTCAAATCGATCATCGACGACCTGGAACCCGACCAACAGCAGCAGATCGTCGCCCTGCTCTGGCTGGGGCGCGGCGACGGACCGCTGGAAGACTGGGCGGCGCTGCTCGAACAGGCGGCCGACGACTGGAACGAGCGCACGGCCGAGTACCTGATCGCCCATCCGTACCTGGCCGATCACCTGCTGGAAGCCCTGGACCTGCACGGCTACAGCTGCGATTGAACGATCCGGCGACCCGGCGACCCGGCGACCCGGCGACCCGGCGACCCGGCGACCCGGCGGCGCGCGGCGGGCCGGCGCCACGCCGCAGATATGCAACCTGGAGGTGCTGGAGATGGCGACTTACATCATTCTCAGTCAGGCGGCGGCCGGCAGCTTTGCCTCGCCGCAGGAGTTCAAACTGATGGCCGACGATGTGTCGGAGCGGATCAAGCGCGAATGCCCGGATGTGATCTGGGGGCAGAGCTTCGCCACCATGGGCCGCTTCGATGTCATCGACATCATCGAGGCGGACGATCCCAAGCAGGTCGAGAAGGCGGCGATGATCATCCGCGCCTACGGCCGGGCCACCACCGAGACGCTGCTGGCCACGCCGTGGCGGGAGTTCCTGGCGGCGCTCTAGGCCGGCCGGTTCAGCGCGACTGGCGCAGCAAGCGCAGCAGCTGCGCCAGGCTGCGGGTGTTGAGCACGTCGGCGGACTCCAGCCAGCCGCGGCGCGCCTGACCGATGCCGTACTCGAGCAGGTCGAAGTCGCTGCAGCGATGGGCGTCGGAGGCGATGCTCAGCAGTACGCCCTGCGCCTTGGCCAGGCGACAATACTGCTCGTTGAGGTCGAGGCGTTGCGGCTGCGCATTCAGCTCGAGGAAACAGCCGCGCTGCTTGGCATGGCCGATGATCGCCTCGATATCGACCGGGTAGCCGTCGCGTTCCTGCAGCAGGCGTCCGGTCGGGTGCGCGAGGATGTTGAAGTAGCGCGAATCCATGGCGCGGCGGATGCGCGTGGTCTGCTGGCTCGCCGACAGGTGGAAGTGGCTGTGCACCGCCGCGACGACGATATCCAGGCGTGCCAGCAGCACGTCCGGCAGGTCGAGGCTGCCGTCGGCGAGGATGTCGACCTCGATGCCCTTGAGCAGGGTCAGGCTCGGCAGTTCGTCGTTGAGCCGGTCGATCTCATCCAGCTGGCGCAGCAGGCGATCGGCGTCCAGGCCATGGGCGATGCTCAGGCGCCGCGAGTGGTCGGTGATGGCCAGGTACTGCCAGCCGTGTTGCTGGGCGGCCAGGGCCATCTCGCGCAGGCTGTTGCTGCCGTCGCTGGCGCGGGTATGGCAGTGCAGGTCGCCGCGCAGATTGCCGAGCTCGATCAGCCTGGGCAGGCGGCCGTGCTCGGCGGCGGCGATCTCGCCGGCGTCCTCACGCAGTTCGGGGGGGATCCAGGGCAGGCCCAGCGCCTGGTAGATGTCCGTTTCGCGGCGCCCGGCCAGCTGTTCGCCGTTGCGGTACAAGCCGTATTCGTTGAGCTTGCAGCCCTGCGCCCGGGCCCGGCGGCGCAGGGCGATGCCGTGCGCCTTGCTGCCGGTGAAATACTGCAGCGCCGCGCCAAAACTGGCGGCGCCGACGATCCGTACATCGACCTGCATGCCGCCGCGCAGGCGCAGGCTGGCGCGGGTCGGGCCGGAGGCCATGACCCGCTCGACGGCTGGGTAGCGCAGCACGCTGGCCATCACCCGGCTGTCCTGCTGATCCGCTTGCAGCAGGATGTCCAGGTCGCCGACGGTGTCACGCCGGCGCCGGTAGCTGCCGGCGATCACCGCGGCCTCGACCTGCGCCAGACCCTGCAGGTAGTCCAGCAGGGGGCGGGCCTGGGCGGCGGCTTGCGGCAACAGGTAGCGGCGCTCGCTTGCGGCCTTGGCGCCGATGGCTTGGCGCAGGCCGTCCACCAGGCGCGCACCGAAACCGGGCAAGCGGCGTACCTGGCCGCACGCCAGTGCCTGTTGCAGCGCCGGCAGCGTAGCGACACCCAGCTCGTGATAGAGCTGGCGCACCCGTTTCGGGCCGATGCCGGGCAAGTGCAGCAACTCGGCCAGCCCGGCGGGGACTTCCCGGCGCAACCGTTGCAGCAATTCGCAATCGTCGGTGCGGGCGATTTCGACGATCTTCTCCGACAGGTCGTGACCGATGCCCGGCAGCTTGGGCAGCGCCACGCCGGCGGCGAGCAGGCCGGCGAATGGCACCTCCTGGGCGCGTACGGTGCGTGCGGCATTGCGGTAGGCGCGGATGCGGAACGGGTTGGCGTCCTCCAGTTCCAGCAGGTCGGCGATCTCCTCGAATACCTGTGCGATCCGCTCGTTGTCGACCGCCACCGCAGGCAGCCGGCGTGCCTCCGCTCGAGCGTCGGCAGACGCTGCCGCGGGCGGCGGGGCGGGGGTACGACGGGGCATGCTCGGGGCTGCGCGCCGCTGCGGCCGGGGCTAGTCCGGCCGCTCGCTCGCCTCTCGCAGTCCCTGGTAGGTGGCCAGGCGGGCTAGGTCCTGCAGGCCCTCGGCCAAGACCCCGACCAGGTCGTCGGCGGCGATGATGCCGACCAGGATGCCGCGCTCGTCGACCACCGGCAGACGCCGCACGCCCGCGCGGCGCATCTTGGCGATCACCGCGAAGACATCCTCCTGCTCGTCTACCGTGATCAGCTCGCGCCGCTGGAAATCGCCGACGGCCATGCGGCTCAGATCGCCCTCGTCGTTGGCGATCAGGTCCAGCACGATGTCGCGGTCGGTGATGATGCCCACCGGCACGAAGTCCTCGTCGTCGGTGCGCTCGACCAGCACCAGGTCGCCGACATGGTGGTCGCGCATCAGCCGCGCGGCGACGGCAACCGACTCGGTGGGGGATGCCGCGACGATTTCGCGACAGCAGTATTCGCCAATGGCCATGATCTCGTCTCCTTGCGCCCTTGCACTGGCGCATCAACCGGTTAGTGGAGCTGCCCACAGGCAGGACCCTTGCACAATGAGCGGCTGCCCGGCGGCGGTTTTTGATCTGCATCAGCTTGCGCCGAATCAGCTGTCGCGCAATGCGACACGGCATCCGCAGCGCTCCGGCATGCAGTGCTGGGGTGCCCCGTGGATTCGCAGAAAAATCAAAAAAAAAGCCCCGCCAATCGGCGGGGCTGAGGTACGAGCGTGGCGTGCTCGAATTCGCGGTCGAGGCGGCGCACGGCCGCCGCGGGGGTTACAGCAGCAGGGTGCGGATGTCGCCGAGCACGTCGCCGAGGCGCTTGGTGAAGCGCGCGGCAGCGGCGCCGTTGATCACCCGGTGGTCGTAGGACAGCGACAGCGGCAGCATCAGCTTGGGCTGGAACGCCTTGCCGTCCCAGACCGGCTGGATGGTCGCCTTGCTCACGCCGAGGATCGCCACTTCCGGCGCGTTGACGATCGGCGTGAAGCCGGTGCCGCCAATGTGGCCGAGGCTGGAGATGGTGAAGCAGGCGCCCTGCATGGCGTCGGCCGAGAGCTTCTTGGTGCGCGCCTTCTCCGCCAGTTCGGCGGCCTCGGCGGCCAGCTGCAGCAGGCTCTTCTGCTCGACGTTCTTGATCACCGGCACCAGCAGGCCGTCCGGGGTGTCCACGGCGAAGCCGATGTGCACGTACTTCTTGCGGATCAGCGCCTTGCCGGATGGCGCCAGCGAGCTGTTGAAGTCCGGCAGTTCCTTGAGCAGGAAGGCGCAGGCCTTGAGCAGCAGCGGCAGCACGGTGAGCTTGACCCCGGCCTTCTCGGCCACGGCCTTCTGCGCGACGCGGAAGGCTTCCAGCTCGGTGATGTCGGCCGAGTCGAACTGGGTCACGTGCGGCACGTTGAGCCAGCTGCGGTGCAGGTTGGCGGCGCCGACCTGCATCAGGCGGGTCATCGCCACCTCTTCGATTTCGCCGAAGCGGCTGAAATCCACTTCCGGGATCGGCGGAATCCCTGCCCCTCCGGTGGCACCGGCGGCTGCGCTCGGGGCTTCCTTGGCCTTCTGCATCATCGCCTTGACGTAGACCTGCACGTCTTCCTTGAGCACCCGGCCTTTCGGGCCGCTGCCGCCGATGGCGCCGAGCTCGACGCCGAAGTCGCGGGCCAACTGGCGTACCGCCGGGCCGGCATGCACCCTGGCGCCGCTGGAGAGCGTCGGCGGGGCAACGCTGGCGGCGGCGGCCGCCAGCTTGGCGATGGCGTTGACCTCGGCGACCACTTCCGGCGCCGCGCCGGGCGGGGTGGTATGCAGCGCAGGAGCTGCTGCCGGTGCCGGTGCAGCTGCCGGTGCAGCTGCGGCGGCCGCGCCGGCCACCTTCAGCTTGAGGATCAGGTCGCCGGTGCCGACTTCGGCGTCCAGCTTGACCTCGACGCTTTCCACCACGCCGGCGGCCGGCGAGGGGATCTCCATGCTGGCCTTGTCCGATTCCAGGGTGATCAGCGACTGGTCGGTCTCGACCGTATCGCCGGCCTTGACCAGCACTTCGATGACCTTGGCCTTGCCGGCCGAGCCGATGTCCGGGACATGGACGTCCTGCACGCTGCTGGCCACCGGGGCCGCCGGAGCGGCGACCGGCGCTGCTGCTGCGGCTTGCGGCGCGGCGGCAGGCGCTGCGGCCTGCGCCGGTTGCGCCGCCGGCGCGCTGGCGCCTTCGACTTCCAGTTCGAGCAGTTCGTCGCCTTCCTTCAGGCGGTCGCCCAGCTTGACTTTCAGGCTCTTGATCACCCCGGCCTTGGGCGCCGGGATTTCCATGCTGGCCTTGTCCGACTCGAGGGTCAGCAGGCTCTGGTCGGCCTCGATGCGATCGCCGACCTTGACCATCAGTTCGATTACTTCACCCTCACCGCTGCCGATGTCGGGTACGCGAATCAATTCACTCATCGTTTCGCTCCTTAGCAGTCCAGTGGGTTGCGTTTTTCCGGGTCGATGCCGAACTTGGCGATGGCCTCGGCCACCACTTTGGGTTCGATATCGCCACGGTCGGCGAGGGCTTCCAGGGCGGCGAGGACCACCCAGTTGCGATCCACCTCGAAGAAGTGGCGCAGCTTCTTGCGGCTGTCGCTGCGGCCGAAGCCGTCGGTGCCGAGGACCTTGTATTCCTTGCTCGGTACCCACTGGCGGATCTGGTCGGCGAACAGCTTCATGTAGTCGGTGCTGGCGATGACCGGGCCGTGACGGCCGTTCAGGCACTGCTCGACGTAGGTCTGCTGCGGCTTCTGCTCCGGATGCAGGCGGTTGTGGCGTTCGACGGCCAGGCCGTCGCGGCGCAGTTCGTTGAAGCTGGTGACGCTCCAGACGTCGGCGCCGACGTTGAACTGCTCGCGGAGGATCTTCGCCGCCTCGCGCACTTCGCGCAGGATGGTGCCGCTACCGAGCAGCTGCACGTGGTGGGCGGCTTCCTTCTTGTCTTCCTCGAGCAGGTACATGCCCTTGATGATGCCTTGCTCGACGCCCGCCGGCATGGCCGGCTGCTGGTAGGCCTCGTTCATCACGGTGATGTAGTAGTAGATGCTCTGCTGTTCTTCGATCATCTGCCGCGTGCCTTCGCGGATGATCACCGCCAGCTCGTAGCCGTAGGTCGGGTCGTAGGTGCGGCAGTTGGGGATGGTCGAGGCCAGCAGGTGGCTGTGGCCGTCCTCGTGTTGCAGGCCTTCGCCGTTCAGCGTGGTGCGCCCGGCGGTGCCGCCGATCAGGAAGCCGCGCGCGCGGCTGTCGCCGGCGGCCCAGGCCAGGTCGCCGATGCGCTGGAAGCCGAACATCGAGTAGAAGATGTAGAACGGCAGCATCGGCTGGTTGTGGCAGCTGTAGCTGGTGCCGGCGGCGATCCAGCTGGACATGGCGCCGGCCTCGTTGATGCCTTCCTCGAGGATCTGGCCCTTCTTGTCCTCGCGGTAGAACATCACCTGGTCCTTGTCCACCGGCTCGTAGAGCTGGCCGACCGAGGAGTAGATGCCGAGCTGGCGGAACATGCCCTCCATGCCGAAGGTGCGCGCCTCGTCGGGGATGATCGGGACGATGCGCTCGCCCAGCTCCTTGTCCTTGATCAGCTGCGAGAGGATCCGCACGAAGGCCATGGTGGTGGAAATTTCACGATCGCCGGAGCCGTCGAGGATGGCCTTGAGGGTCTCCAGCGGCGGGGTCGGGATGCTGAAGCTGTTGACCCGGCGCTGCGGCACGAAACCGCCGAGGGCGGCGCGGCGCTTGGCCAGGTACTTGGCCTCGGCGCTGCCTTCCTCGGGACGGAAGAACGGCAGGTTTTCCAGCTCGTCGTCCTTGACCGGGATGTCGAAGCGGTCGCGGAATTTCTTCAGGCTGTCGACGTCGACCTTCTTGACGTTGTGCGCGATGTTCTTCGCTTCGCCGCTGCCGGTGCCATAGCCCTTGATGGTCTTGGCCAGCACCACGGTCGGCTGGCCGCTGTGGTTGACCGCCTGGTGGTAGGCCGCATAGACCTTGTAGGGGTCGTGGCCGCCACGGTTGAGCTTCCAGATCTCGTCGTCGGAGAGGTCTTCGACCATCGCCTTGAGTTCCGGGCTGTTGAAGAAGTGCTCGCGGACGAAGGCGCCGTCCTTGGCCTTGTAGTTCTGGTATTCGCCGTCGACCACTTCGTCCATCCGGCGCTGCAGGATGCCGTCGGTGTCCTTGGCCAGCAGCGGGTCCCAGAAGCGGCCCCAGACCACCTTGTTGACGTTCCACTGGGCGCCGCGGAACACCCCTTCGAGTTCCTGGATGATCTTGCCGTTGCCGCGCACCGGGCCGTCCAGGCGCTGCAGGTTGCAGTTGATCACGAAGATCAGGTTGTCCAGCTTCTCGCGGCCGGCCAGGGAGATGGCGCCGAGGGATTCCGGCTCGTCGCACTCGCCGTCGCCCATGAAGCACCAGACCTTCTGCTTGCCGGCGGGGATGAAGCCGCGCGCTTCCAGGTACTTCATGAAGCGTGCCTGGTAGATCGCCTGGATCGGGCCGAGGCCCATGGACACGGTGGGGAACTGCCAGAAGTCCGGCATCAGCCAGGGGTGCGGGTAGGACGACAGGCCTTGGCCATCGACTTCCTGGCGGAAGTTGTTCATCTGCTCTTCACTGATCCGCCCTTCCATGAAGGCGCGGGCGTAGACGCCGGGCGAGGCGTGGCCCTGGAAGAAGATCAGGTCGCCGCCGTGCTCCTCGTTCGGCGCCTGGAAGAAGTAGTTGAAGCCGACGTCGTAGAGGGTCGCGCTGGAGGCGAAGGTGCCGATGTGGCCGCCCAGGTCCGGGTCCTGCAGGTTGGTGCGCATTACCATGGCCAGGGCATTCCAGCGCACCAGCGAGCGAATGCGGCGTTCCATGAACAGGTCGCCAGGCATGCGTGCTTCGTGGGTCAGCGGGATGGTGTTGCGGTAAGGCGTGGTGATGGCGTAGGGCAACTGGGAACCACTGCGGGTGGCCAGCTCGCCCATGCGGGTCATCAGGTAGTGCGCGCGGTCTTCACCTTCACGGTCGAGGACGGATTCAAGGGCGTCCAGCCATTCCTGGGTTTCGACGGGATCGAGGTCTTGCATGGCTTGCTCCAGGGCGGAAAGGCTTCCAGAATCGGAGGCCAGGGTTCGTGACCGGCTTTGTGAGCGGGCACGTGAATTCTTGGATGTACCGGGGGTAGGACCGGCTCCGTGTAGTTTTACTACATTTGGACGCCGATTTCAGCCCTTCGGATACATTCTTTCGTAGCAAAACTACAATTATTCGCTGCTGGCTGCGCGCCTCACACTCGGGCACTGAGTTTTCCGGTTTTTCGCGTGTCGGCTGTAGCCGCAAAAAAGGATAGACCATGAGCCTGCCAGCGCTGGCCCCTTTGCCTGCCACCCTCGAAGCCCTCGGGCCGTCTGCCGAGCAGTCCCTGCAGGCGGCCTTCGCTGGCCTGTCGGCAGAGGCCGCGGTGCGCTTCGCCGCCTGGCCCGGCGCGCGGCGCGAGGCGTTGCGGCGGGTCTGCGTGGCCAGCGATTTCGTCCTCCAGCAAGGTCTGCGCGATCCGTCGATGTTCCTGGCCCTGGCCGAGTGCGGTGAGCTGGAGCGGTCGCTGCAAGCCGGCGAGTTGCGCGGGCAACTGGCACAGGCGCTGGCCGACTGCGCCGATGAGGAGGAGTTGGGGCGACGCCTGCGGCGCTTCCGCAACCGCCAGCAGCTGCGCATCATCTGGCGCGACATCAATCGCCAGGCGGATCTGGGCGAAACCTGCGGCGACCTCTCCGACCTTGCCGACGCCTGCATCGACCTGGCCTATCACTGGCTCTACCCGCGGCACTGCACGCAGTTCGGCACGCCGATCGGCCGCCGCAGCGGGCAGGCGCAGCACCTGGTGATTCTCGGCATGGGCAAGCTCGGCGCCCACGAGCTGAACCTGTCCTCGGACATCGACCTGATCTTCGGCTACCCGGAGGGCGGCGAGACCGAAGGGGTGAAGCGTCCGCTGGACAACCAGGAGTTCTTTATCCGCCTCGGGCAAAGACTCATAAAAGCGCTGGACGCCATCACCGTCGATGGCTTCGTCTTTCGCACCGACATGCGCCTGCGTCCGTACGGCTCTTCCGGTTCGTTGGTGTTCAGCTTCAATGCGCTGGAGCAGTACTACCAGGACCAGGGCCGCGACTGGGAGCGCTACGCCATGATCAAGGCGCGGGTGGTCGGCGGCGATCCGGTCGCCGGCGCGCAGCTGCTGGAGATGCTGCGGCCGTTCGTCTATCGGCGTTATCTGGATTTCTCCGCGATCGAAGCGCTGCGCGGCATGAAGCAGCTGATCCAGCAGGAGGTGCGGCGCAAGGGCATGGCCGAGAACATCAAGCTTGGCGCCGGCGGCATCCGCGAGGTGGAGTTCATCGCCCAGGCTTTCCAGCTGATCCACGGCGGCCGTGACCTCAGCCTGCAGCAGCGGCCACTATTGAAGGTGCTCGGTACCCTGGCCGGGCAGGGCTACCTGCCGGCCGCGGTGGTCGAGGAGCTGCGCGAGGGCTACGCCTTCCTGCGCTACACCGAGCATGCCCTGCAGGCGATCGGCGACCGGCAGACGCAGATGCTCCCGGACAACGAGCGGGACCGGGCGCGGGTGGCCTTTATCCTCGGCTTCGACGGTTGGCCGGCCTTCCATGCGCGGCTGATGCACTGGCGCGGCCGGGTCGACTGGCACTTCCGTCAGGTGATCGCCGACCCCGACGAGGATCAGGAGGGCGCCGCCGTGGCGGTGGCCGGCGGCGAGTGGCTGCCGCTGTGGAACGATGTCCAGGACGAGGCCGCGGCCTGCCGGCAGCTGGCCGAGGCGGGCTTCGTCGACGCCCAGTCGGCCTGGCAGCGCCTGGTCGGCTTGCGCAACGGCAACCAGGTGCGCGCCATGCAACGCCTCGGTCGCGAGCGCCTGGACGCCTTCATTCCGCGGTTGCTGGCCCAGGCGGTGGAGCACGCCAATCCGGATCTGGTGCTGGAACGGGTGCTGCCGCTGGTCGAGGCGGTGGCGCGGCGCTCGGCCTACCTGGTGCTACTGACGGAAAATCCCAGCGCCTTGCAGCGCCTGCTGACGCTGTGCGCCGCCAGCCCGTGGATCGCCGAGCAGATCGCCCGCTTCCCGTTGCTGCTCGACGAGTTGCTCAACGAAGGCCGCCTGTTCAAGCCGCCGCAGGCGCCGGAGCTGGCCGCCGAGTTGCGCGAGCGGCTGATGCGCATTCCCGAGGACGACCTGGAGCAGCAGATGGAGGCGCTGCGCCACTTCAAACTGGCCCACGGCCTGCGCGTGGCCGCCTCGGAGATCGCCGGCAGCCTGCCGCTGATGAAGGTCAGCGACTACCTGACCTGGCTGGCCGAGGCGATTCTCGACCAGGTGCTGGCCCTGGCCTGGCGCCAGACCGTGGCCAGGCACGGTGCGCCGCGGCGCCTCGACGGCGGCCCGTGCGCCCCGGACTTCATCATCGTCGGCTATGGCAAGGTCGGCGGCATCGAGCTGGGCCACGGCTCGGACCTCGACCTGGTGTTCATCCACGACGGCGATCCGCAGGCCGAGACCGACGGCGCCAAGCCGATCGACGGCGCGCAGTTCTTCACCCGCCTGGGCCAGCGCATCATCCACCTGCTGACCGCCCAGACCAACTCCGGCCAGCTCTATGAAGTCGACATGCGCCTGCGTCCCTCCGGCGCCGCCGGGCTACTGGTCAGCTCCCTCGGCGCCTTCCAGCGCTATCAGGAAAACGAGGCCTGGACCTGGGAACACCAGGCGCTGGTGCGCGCGCGGGTGCTGGTCGGTTGCCCGCGGGTCGGCCGGGCCTTCGAGGCGATGCGCGCGGCGGTGCTCGGTCGCGCGCGCGACCTGGATAGCCTGCGCGCCGAGGTCAGCGAGATGCGCGCGAAGATGCGCGACAACCTCGGCAGCAAGGCCACCGCCGCCGGCACCGCGGCGAATGCCTTCGACGCCGCGGCGCCCTTCGACCTGAAGCAGGATGCCGGTGGTATCGTCGATATCGAATTTATGGTGCAATACGCGGCCCTGGCCTGGTCGCGGCAATACCCGGAGCTGGTCGAGTTCACCGACAATATCCGCATTCTGGAAGGTCTGGAGCGGGTCGGTTTGTTACCCGGGAAAGATGCCCGGCTGTTGCAAGAGGTGTACAAGGCCTATCGTTCCGCCGCGCATCGCCAGGCGCTGCAAAAGCAGCCGGGGGTGGTCAGCGGCGATCAGTTCCATGACGAACGGCGCAGCGTGCTGCGGATCTGGCGGGAGCTGGGGCTGAGCTGAATTTTTCCTGGGTCGGAGGATCATGTGCCTCCGGCCGCGGTGTACCAATCGGAATTGAGGAGCAGGCAACTATGTCGATGGCCGATCGTGATGGCGTGATTTGGTATGACGGCAAGCTGGTGCCGTGGCGTGACGCGACCACCCATGTGCTGACCCACACCCTGCACTACGGCATGGGCGTGTTCGAGGGCGTGCGCGCCTACGACACCCCGGACGGCACGGCGATCTTCCGCCTGCAGGCGCACACCGACCGGCTGTTCGACTCCGCCCACATCATGGGCATGAAGATCCCGTTCAGCAAAGACGAGATCAACCAAGCCACCCGCGCCGCGGTGCGCGAGAACAACCTGGAAAGCGCCTACATCCGTCCGATGGTGTTCTACGGATCGGAGGCCATGGGCCTGCGCGCCACCGGCCTGAAGGTGCAGGTGATAGTCGCCGCCTGGAACTGGGGCGCCTACATGGGCGACGAGGCCCTGCAGGTCGGGATCAAGGTGCGCACCAGCTCCTTCACCCGCCACCACGTCAACATCTCGATGACCCGCGCCAAGGCCAACGGCAACTACATCAACTCGATGCTGGCCCTGCAGGAAGCCATCTCCGGCGGCGCCGACGAGGCCATGCTGCTGGACACCGAGGGCTATGTCGCCGAGGGCTCGGGGGAGAACATCTTCCTGGTCAAGAACGGCGTGGTCTACACCCCGGAAGTCACCTCCTGCCTGAACGGCATCACTCGCAACACCGTGCTGCAGCTGGCCGACGAGCTGGGCATCAAGGTGGTCGAGAAGCGCATCACCCGCGACGAGGTATACATCGCCGACGAGGCCTTCTTCACCGGCACCGCCGCCGAAGTCACGCCGATCCGCGAAGTCGATGGCCGGCAGATCGGCGCCGGCCGCCGCGGCCCGGTCACCGAGAAGCTGCAGAAAGCCTATTTCGACCTGGTGACCGGCAAGAGCAGTGCCCACGCCGAATGGCGCACCCTGGTGAAGTGACTCGTAGGTTGGGCTGAGCGAAGCGAAGCCCAACATGGCGCAGACTCAAGCCGTGCCCGTTGGGCTTCGTCGCTTCGCTCCTCAACCCAACCTACCGATATTGCTCGTATGAAAATTCTGATCGTTGGGCCCAGCTGGGTCGGTGACATGGTGATGGCGCAGACGCTGTTCCAGTGCCTGAAACAGCGCCATCCCGGCTGCGAGATCGATGTGCTGGCGCCGGAGTGGAGCCGGCCGATCCTCGAGCGCATGCCCGAGGTGCGTCGGGCCCTGAGTTTCCCGCTGGGCCATGGCGTGCTGCAGTTGGCGACCCGGCGCAGGATCGGCAAGTCCCTGGCCGGCCAGTACGATCAGGCGATCCTGCTGCCCAACTCGCTGAAATCGGCGCTGGTGCCGTTCTTCGCCGGCATCGCCACGCGCACCGGCTGGAAGGGCGAGATGCGCTACGGCCTGCTCAACGACGTGCGCGCCCTGGACAAGGACCGCTACCCGCTGATGATCGAGCGTTTCATGGCGCTCGCATTTGAACCTGGCGTGGAGTTGCCGAAACCCTATCCGCGCCCGTCCCTGCGCATCGAGGAAGCCAGCCGCGACGCGGCCCTGGCCAAGTTCGGCCTGAGCCTCGATCGCCCGGTGCTGGCGCTCTGTCCCGGCGCCGAGTTCGGCGAGGCCAAGCGCTGGCCGAGCGAGCATTACGCCCAGGTCGCCGAGGCGAAGATCCGCGCCGGCTGGCAGGTCTGGCTGTTCGGCTCGCAGAACGACCACGGGGTCGGTGAGGAGATCCGCGCGCGGCTGATTCCCGGCCTGCGCGAAGAGGCGAGCAACCTGGCCGGCGACACCAGCCTGGCCGAGGCCATCGACCTGCTGTCCTGCGCCAGCGCGGTGGTCTCCAACGACTCCGGGCTGATGCATGTGGCCGCCGCGCTGAACCGCCCGCTGGTGGCGGTCTACGGCTCGACCTCGCCGCAGTTCACCCCGCCGCTGGCCGAGCGAGTGGAGATCGTTCGCCTGGGGCTGGAGTGCAGCCCGTGCTTCGAGCGCACCTGCCGCTATGGCCACTACAACTGCCTGCGCGAGCTGGCCCCGCGCCCGGTGCTGGAGGCGCTGGAGCGCCTGGTGGCCGATCCGGTCGAGGTCGAATAGTTGCGAGTTCTGCTGATCAAGACGTCCTCGCTGGGCGACGTGATTCATACCCTGCCGGCACTCACCGACGCGGCGCGGGCGATCCCCGGCATCCAGTTCGACTGGGTGGTGGAGGAGGGCTTCGCCGAGATCCCGGCCTGGCATCCGGCGGTGGCCCGGGTAATTCCGCTGGCGATCCGCCGCTGGCGCAAGCACCTCTGGCAAACCCTGAGAAGCGGCGAATGGCGGCGCTTCAAGGCGCGCCTGGGCGAGACCCGCTATGACCTGGTGATCGACGCCCAGGGCCTGCTGAAGAGTGCCTGGCTGACCCGCTACGTCAAGGCGCCGGTGGCCGGCCTGGATCGCGATTCGGCGCGTGAGCCGATCGCCTGCCGTTTCTATGACCGGCTCTACGCGGTGGCGAAGAATCAGCATGCCCTGGAGCGCACCCGTCAGCTATTTGCCCAGGCCCTGGGCTACAGCCTGCCCGAAGGGCTGGGTGACTACGGCCTGGATCGCGCGGCCCTGGCCGACGCCTCGCAGGCGCCCTACCTGCTGTTCCTGCACGGTACCACCTGGGCCAGCAAGCACTGGCCGGAAGCCGACTGGCGCGCCCTGGCCGAACGCATGGCCGGGCAGGGCTGGGCCATTCGCCTGCCCTGGGGCAACGAGACCGAACGCGCCCGCGCCGAGCGCATCGTCGCCGGCATTCCCGGCGCCGCCGTGCTGCCCAGGCTCAATCTGGCCGGCGTGGCCAAGGTGATCGCCGGCGCCAGCGCCTGCGTGGCGGTGGACACCGGCCTCGGCCACCTGGCCGCGGCGCTGGATGTGCCGACCATCTCGCTGTACGGGCCGACCCTGCCGGGCAAGGTCGGCGCCTATGGCCGCGGCCAGGTGCACCTGTGTGCCAGTGGCCCGCAGGCGGGCCTGGGCGATCGGCGCACGCCCTGCTTCGACGGGCTCGGCGCCGAGCGCGTGGGCCATGAATTGAACGCCCTGTTGCTGGGCCTGCAGGAGCGCGCCTGATGCAACTGGCCTTCGTCCTCTACAAGTACTTCCCGTTCGGCGGCCTGCAGCGCGACTTCCTGCGCATCGCCCTGGAGTGCCAGCGGCGTGGTCACGCCATCCGCGTCTACACGCCGATCTGGGAAGGCGAGGTGCCCGCGGGCTTCGAGGTAGTGCAGGTGCCGGTCAAGGCGCTGTTCAACCACCGGCGCAACGAGAAACTGACCGCCTGGGTCGAGGCCGACCTGGCCAGGCGCCCGGTGGCGCGGGTGATCGGCTTCAACAAGATGCCGGGGCTGGACGTCTACTACGCCGCCGACGGCTGCTTCGAGGACAAGGCGCAGACCCTGCGCAATCCGCTGTACCGCAAGTGGGGGCGCTACAAGCACTTCGCCGACTACGAGCGGGCGGTGTTCGCCCCGGCGTCGAAGACCGAGATCCTGATGATCTCCGAGGTGCAGCAGCCGCTGTTCGTCAAGCATTACCACACCCCGGCGCAGCGCTTTCATCTGCTGCCGCCGGGCATCGCCACCGATCGCCGGGCGCCGGTCAATGCCGCCGAGATCCGTGCCGAGCTGCGCCGCGAGTTCCAGCTGGCCGACGACGACCTGCTGCTGGTGCAGATCGGCTCGGGGTTCAAGACCAAGGGCCTGGACCGCAGCCTCAAGGCGCTCGCCGCCCTGCCGCGCGAGCAGCGCCAGCGCACCCGCCTGATCGTCATCGGCCAGGACGATCCCAAGCCGTTCCTGCTGCAGGTCAAGGCCCTGGGCATATCCGACAATGTGCAGATCCTCAAGGGCCGCAGCGACATCCCGCGCTTCCTGCTCGGCGCCGACCTGCTGATCCATCCGGCCTACAACGAGAACACCGGCACCGTGCTGCTCGAGGCGCTGGTCGCCGGCCTGCCGGTGCTGGTTACCGATGTCTGCGGCTACGCCCACTACATCGCCGAGGCCGACGCCGGCCGCGTGCTGCCCAGCCCGTTCGAGCAGGCGCGCCTCAACCATGCCCTCGCCGACATGCTCGCCGACGATCAGCGCCGCGCCTTCTGGCGGCGCAACGCCCTGGCCTACGCCGAGACCGCCGACCTCTATTCCATGCCGCAGAAGGCGGCCGATGTGATCCTGGCGGCGCGTCCATGAAGCTGATTCTCGCCGAACCGTTCAAGAGCCTGTGGGCCGGCCAGGACCCATTCGCCGCGGTCGAAGCCCTGCAGGGCCAGGTCTACCGCGAGCTGGAAGGGCGCCGCACCCTGCGCACCGAGGTGGCCGGGCGCGGCTACTTCGTCAAGATCCACCGCGGCATCGGTTGGGGTGAGATCGCCAAGAACCTGCTGACCGCCAAGCTGCCGGTGCTCGGCGCCGGCCAGGAGTGGCGGGCGATCCAGCGCCTAACCGAGGCCGGGGTGGCGACCATGACCGCGGTGGCCTATGGCGAGCGCGGCGGCAACCCGGCGGCGCAGCATTCCTTCATCGTCACCGAGGAGCTGGCGCCGACCGTCAGCCTGGAGGACTTCAGCCGCGACTGGCCGCAGCAGCCGCCGGCACCCGCACTCAAGCGCGCGCTGATCGCCGAAGTGGCGCAGATGCTCGGGCGCATGCACCGCGCCGGGGTCAACCACCGCGACTGCTACATCTGCCACTTCCTGCTGCACACCGACAAGCCGATGGCGGCCGACGATTTCCGCCTGTCGGTGATCGACCTGCACCGTGCCCAGACCCATGCGCGGCTGCCGCTGCGCTGGCGCAACAAGGACCTGGCGGCCCTGTATTTCTCCGCCCTGGAGATCGGCCTGACCCGGCGCGACAAGCTGCGCTTCCTGCGCGGCTATTTCTCCGCGTTGAACGGCCGGCAGTCGCTGCGCCAGATCCTGCGCGAGGAGGCCGCGCTGCTGGCCTGGTTGCAGGGCAAGGCGGACAAGCTGCTGGCCCGCTACCGGCGCAAGTACGCACCGGGGGCCGGCCATGAGTGAGTGGCGCCTGGCCGCGGACCTGCCGGCCGAGTTGGCCGCCGAGCTGGTCGATCTCGATGCGGTGTTCGCCCTGCAGGGCGAGCGCATCACCCTGGACATGTTGTCCGAGGTCATCCGCATCGAGCGCGCCGGCGTGCGTTACTACGTCAAGCGCTACTGGGGCGCGGGCAAGGGCCTGCGCCGCTACCTCGGCCGGCCGCGGGTCAAGGCCGAGTGGCAGAACCTCAAGCATTTCGCCAAGTGGGGCATCCCCACTGCGCCCATCGTCGCCTACGGCCTGGAGCGTCGGGTCGGCGCCTTCGTCCGCGGTGCGTTGATCACCCGTGAACTGCCGCGTACCGAGGACCTGGCCCTGCTGGCCCGGCGCGACGACCCGCGGCTCGGCGATGCCGGCTGGGTCGATGGCGTCAGCCGCCAACTGGCCCGGGCCACGCGCACCCTGCACGACCACCACTTCACCCACAACGACCTGAAGTGGCGCAACCTGCTGGTCGACGACCAGGGGGCGCTGTTCTTCATCGACTGCCCGACCGGCGCCTTCTGGTGGGGGCCGTTGCTGCGCTACCGCATCGTCAAGGACCTGGCCTGCCTGGACAAGGTGGCCAAGTACCAGCTGTCGCGCAGCCAGCGCCTGCGCTTCTACCTGCAGTACCGCGGGCGGCAGCGGCTGAACGCCGGCGACAAGCGGCGCATCCGCCAGATCGTCGGATTCTTCGAGGGACGCGAATGACCGACGCTAGCGCCGGCGGGCTCAGTGCCCAACCGACTGACAAGGAGCCACGCCGATGAATCTTGCCGAACTGCGCCGCGCCGGCCGCACGCCGGCGCTGCCGCTGCGCGTCGAGCTGGCCGACGCAGCCGGTCCGGCGACCCTGTGCCTGCAGCGCCTGCTGCGCGTATTGCCGGGCCAGCGTTACGTCGGCCTGGCCGAATGGCGCGGGCGCCGGGTGCTGGCCAAGCTGCTGGTCGGACGCAAGGCGGCGCGCCACTTCGCCCGCGAGCTGGCCGGCGCGCGCCTGCTCGCCGGCCAGGGCCTGAGCACCCCGCTGCTGCTGGCCGACGGCCTGCGCGAAGGCGAGGGCGGCTGGCTGCTGTTCGATTTCCTCGATGGCGCCGAAAGCCTCGGCGACGCCTGGCGTGCGGTCGAGCCGCAGCCGTTGCTGGCCGACGCCCAGCAGGCGGTGCTCGGCGAGGCCCTGGCGGCGATCGCCGGCCTGCATGCCAAAGGCCTATGGCAGGACGACCTGCACCTGGACAACCTGCTGCGCCAGGATGGCCGGCTGTACTGGATCGACGGCGGCGGCGTGCGCGCGCAGACGCCGGGCCAGCCGCTGGCGCGCGAGCAGGTGCTGGAAAACCTCGGGGTGTTCTTTGCCCAGCTGCCGGTCGAGCTGGAGCCCTTCATCGAGGAGCTGCTGGTGCATTACCTGCTGGTCAATGGCGAGCACGCGCTGCCGCTGGAGGCCCTGCTCAAGGAGGTGCACAGGGCCCGCCGCTGGCGCCTGCGCGACTACCTGCACAAGCTCGGCCGCGACTGCAGCCTGTTCAGTGCCAGCCGCGGCGCGTCTGCCTTGCGCGTGGTCAGACGCCAGGAGGCGCAGCGGCTCGCTCCGCTGCTGGACGATCTGGAAGGGGCGATCGCCACTGGCCAGCCGCTCAAGCTGGGCGGTTCCTCCACGGTGGCGCTGGTCGAGCAGGGCGATCGCCGCCTGGTGATCAAGCGCTACAACATCAAGGGCTTGGCCCACTGGCTCAAGCGCTGCTGGCGGCCAAGCCGCGCCTGGCATAGCTGGGTCGAGGGCAACCGTCTGGATTTCCTCGGCATCGCCACGCCCAAACCCCTGGCCCTGCTGGAGCTGCGCACGCTGTGGCTGCGCCGACGTGCCTATCTGATTACCGAACACGCCGCCGGTGAGGATATAATCGCGCGCTTTAAGCCCTGTCTGGACGCGCCGGATGGGGCCGGTGCGCCGCCCGAGGCCGAGTTGCAGGCGCTGGATACGCTGTTTGCCGCCTTGCTGCGCGAGCGCATCAGCCATGGCGATTTCAAGGGCAGCAATCTGCTCTGGCAGGGCGGTCGCTGGGTTCTGGTCGACCTCGACGCCATGCAGCACCACCTGAGTGCGCAGCGTTTCGCCCGGGCCTATGCCCGCGACCGCGCCCGCTTTCTGCGCAACTGGCCGGCCGATTCCCGGCTGTATCGGTTGCTCGACGAACGTTTACCGCAGGTGCCCGGCACCTGCCCTGAATAGAGGTCTTCACCTGTGGCACTGACGATTCTTGGCCTGTCCGGCGCCCTCAGTCACGATCCTTCCGCCGCCCTGTACATCGACGGCAAGCTGATCGCCGCGGCCGAAGAAGAGCGCTTCGTGCGCGACAAGCACGCGAAGAACCGCATGCCCTACGAGTCGGCGAAGTTCTGCCTGGAACAGGCCGGGATCAAGCCGAGCGACGTCGACGTGGTGGCGATTCCCTTCGCCCCGATCAGCCTGTTCGGCGAGGCCCGCTGGAAGTACGCCAAGCGCTACTGGTACGCCCCTGACCGCGCCCTCGACGCGATCCTGATGGGCAACCGGCGCTACAAGCGCTACCGCAACAAGATCGTCTGGTGCCTGGAGCAACTGGGCTTCGATCCGAAGCAGGTCAAGATCGAGCCGGTCGAGCACCACCTGGCCCACGCCGCCAGCGCCTATCACTGCTCGGGCTTCAAGGAGAAGACCGCGATCCTCGGCATCGACGGCAAGGGCGAGTACGCCACCACCTTCTTCGGCTACGGCGAGAACGGCAGGATCCACAAGCTCAAGGAATTCTACGATCCGGATTCGCTCGGCGGGCTGTACGGCGCGATCACCGAATTCCTCGGCTTCGAGATGCTCGACGGCGAGTTCAAGGTGATGGGCATGGCGCCCTACGGCGACGCCAGCAAGTACGATTTCTCGCGCCTGGCCACCTTCGAGAACGGCGAGCTGGTGATCAACACCGAGTACGCCAACGTCATCGGCCTGCGCCGCTACAAGGAAAACGGCAAGGGCTTCTACTTCTCCAAAAAGCTGATCGAGTGGCTGGGGCCCAAGCGCGAAGGCGACATCGCCGACGACCCCTACATCCACTACGCCGCCAGCATGCAGGCGCTGTTCGAGAAGCTGGCGCTGCAGATGATGGACCACTACCTCGGCGACATCATCAAGGAGACCGGCAAGATCGCCTTCGCCGGCGGCTGCGCGCTGAACGTCAAGCTCAACCAGAAGATCATCGCCCGCGACGAAGTCAAGGAACTGTTCGTCCAGCCGGCCTCCGGCGACGCCGGCACCGCGGTCGGCGCCGCCGCCTACGTCTCGCACCAGCGCGGCGTGCCGGTGGAGAAGATGGAGCACGTCTACCTCGGCCCGTCCTACTCCAACGAAGACGTCATCGCCGCCTGCGCCAAGCACCCGAGCCAGCCCGTGTTCAAGCGCATCGACGACATGCCGCAGCGCATCGCCAAGATCATGGTCGAGGGCAACCCGGTGGCCTGGTTCCAGGGCCGCATGGAGTTCGGCCCGCGCGCCCTCGGCGGCCGCTCGATCATCGGCTGCCCGAGCATTCCCGGGGTGGCCGACCGGATCAACGAACAGATCAAGTTCCGCGAGCGCTGGCGGCCCTTCTGCCCGTCGATGCTCGACACCGTCGGCCCGCAGATGCTCAAGGTCGACCATCCGAGCCCGTTCATGACCTTCACCTTCGAAGTCAACGAGGAGTGGAAGACCCGTGTATCCGAGGTGGTCCACGAAGACGGCACCTCGCGCGCCCAAGTGCTCAAGCGCGAGTACAACCCGCGCTACTACGACATGATGCTGGAACTGGAGAAACTCACCGGCAACGGCGTGTCGCTGAACACCTCGCTCAACCGCCGCGGCGAACCGATGATCTGCTCGCCGACCGACGCGCTGAACATGTTCTACGGCTCGGACCTGCAGTATCTGATCATGGAGGACATCCTGGTGGTGAAGGACGGCAAGGGCTGGTATGAGCCGGCCTGATGGCGGCGCGGCGGGGCAGCGCTGGGTTCTCCAGTTCTGTCACGGCTACGACGGCCCGTTCCTGGATTGCGCGCGGCAGTATGCCGCGCTCTTTCATGGCACCGAGTTCAAGGTGTGCACCGTCTACCTGACCGGTGCGCCGAGCGCGGAGGTGGAGCGAGGCTCGGCCTCGGACGAAGTGATCTTTCTCGACTATCGCAGTAAGGATGTGCGCGGCCTGAAGCTCAGGGCCATTCGCGATCTCAAGCGGATTGCCGCCTCGCGTGATTTCAGCTTGTGCATCGCCCACCGCTTCAAGCCGATCTACGTGGCGCTGCTGGCCACTTCCCTGCCGGTTATTGGCGTGCACCATGCCTTTGGCGTCTACGCACGCCTTGGCCGTCGGCTGTTCATCAACCGCTTCCGTCGGCGGCTATTGTTGCTGGGCGTCTCGGACGCGGTACGTGACCAGATGCGCGGTCACCTGCCCGCGTGGCCGGCCGAGCGCATCGAGACCCTGTACAACCGCATCGACGTCGAGGCGGTGCAGGCCGAGCAGGTTTCCCGCGAGGCGGCCCGCGAGCATCTCGGGCTGCCGAGCGATGCCTGGGTGGTCGGCAACGTCGGGCGCCTGCACCCGGACAAGGACCAGGCCACCCTGATCCGTGGCTTCGCCCTGGCCCTGCCGCAACTGCCGGCCGGCAGCCTGCTGGCGATCATGGGCAGCGGTCGGCTGGAAGCCTCGCTCAAGGCATTGGCCGGCGAATTGAAGGTGAGCGACTCCGTGCGTTTTCTCGGCCAGGTGCCGCACGGCCGTCGCTACTTCAAGGCCTTCGACGTCTTCGCCCTGAGTTCCGATCACGAGCCGTTCGGCATGGTGCTGCTCGAGGCCATGGCCGCCGGGGTGCCGGTGATCTGCAGCGATTGCGGCGGCGGGCGCGAGGTGGTCGAGGGTGTCGGACGGGTTTTCCCGTTAGGGGGTGTAAATGCCCTTGCCGACTGCCTGCGGCAAGGCGAATCGGCGTTCCCTGATAGGGCCAGGGTGGCCTCGAGGGCGCGTTTGGTCGAAGTATTCTCCGATGCTGCAGTGCACGTTCGTTTCTGGCGACTGCCGCTGGTGCAGCGATCGCTGTCGTCTTCTTCGCTCGGCTAAGCGGGAGCCCGTGTGATTGACTTCCTAATGAATCATTGGTGCAAGCGTTGGCTGAGACGCTATGGCATCAAACTGGCCTCCGGTCCTTTGGCGTTGCGCAAGGGAGGCCGGCTGATCATGGAAGAAGGGGTTTCCATCAGCACGGTGAAAATGGAGTTCGACTCGCTTCGGGTAGGCGCCATGACCTATATGCGTAGCGCCGTCGAGTTGCTCAATGTTGGATATATTGGCCGTTTTTGCTCCATCGGTACTGGCGTCGTCATTGGTCAGGACAGGGCTGGCCATCCATTGGATTGGGTGAGTTCGCACCCATTCCAGCATGCTGCAGCAGGGCTTGAGTATGAAGGGGGAAGGCGCGCCGCCGAGATCGGCCATGATGTCTGGATCGGTCGCGATGCAATGATCCTGGAAGGGGTCAATGTTGGCACCGGCGCAGTCATCGCCAGTCGCGCGATGGTCACCAGGGACGTTCCACCCTATGCCATAGTTGCAGGGATGCCGGCACGCATCATTCGCTACCGTCACTCTCCTTCGATCATTGCCGACTTGATAGCCAGCGAATGGTGGGAAGGCTCCGTAATGGATTTGCAACGGCGACCATTGAACAGGCCTGAAGCCTTTATTCAGCAATGTCGAAGTGAGCCTGTCGCCAGAGCCGCGTACAGAACGGTATCGGTGAGCCGTTCGGGTTGGAGTGAATTGGCTGGGGAGCATCATAAGGAGTCCTGCTAGGCCATGAATGTACTTTTTCTTGTGCAGCGAGAGCAGCGCGTTATTCTCGACCGCCTCTACGAGGCTGTGGCGGCACATTGCAACTGTGACCTGCGTTGGTTGGGCAGGGAAGAGCAGGCGGATTTGCGTCGCTATTTTCATCAGCAGGTGGACGTCGCGCGCTATGACCGGATCGTCTTCTTTCTGCGCTTCAAACAGGAGATTCGTCAGGTCGCCTTTATCCGCAGTGTGCCCAACCTGGTCATCCTCGAACACGATGCCTGCCAGAACTACATGCCAGGCAAATACCAGGGGCGCTTCTCCGAGCATTACCGCCGCTTGCCCTGGGCGCGCGTGCTCAACTCAGGCTACGCACTTAGCGAACGCCTGCGCCAGGAGGGAGTCGATTCGGTATTCGTACCTAAGGGCTACGATCAGGCCGTGTTGCGTAACCTGGGGCATGGGCGGGATATCGAGTTGGGCTTTGTCGGCAGCCTCAAGAGTGACGTATACAGCGAGCGTCGCGCGCTGCTGGAGTCCCTGGCACAAACGGAGCATCTCCGCATGCTCAAGTCTGCGCCGGGCGAGGCCTACTGTGAGTTGCTCAATCACATCCGTTTCTTCGTCAGCGCCGATGTCGGCCTGGGCGAATACATGATCAAGAACTTCGAAGCGATGGCCTGCGGGTGCGTGCTGCTGGCTTACGATCAAGGCGAAGCGGAAAACCGCGCCTTGGGCTTCATCGACATGGACACTGTAGTGCTCTATCGCACGGTCGAAGAGTTGCGCGAAAAACTACAGCTACTGCGCCAAGATCCTGCGCTGGCCGAGCGTATTGCCGCCAATGGCCAGCGCCTGGCTGAACGCGACTTCAGTTTTGCCCATATTGGCCAGCGTATCGCCGAGGCCTTGCTGGCACCGCTACGTGTCCAGCCGGCGCAATCGTGGTGGCATCACCTGCGCCTGAGACTCGGGGTATAGCGGATGCCACGGATACTGTTCGTCATTCCATACTTCGGTCGTTGGCCGTTCTGGATGCCTTTCTTTCTGGAGAGTTGTCGCCGCAATTCGACGATCGATTGGCTGTTCTTCACCGATTGTGGCGTGCCCGGCAACAGTCCGGGCAATGTGCGTTACGTCGAGGAGAGCTTCGACAGTTACTGTACGCGCGTCAGTCAGCGCCTAGGCATCGAGTTTGCACCGGGCAACCCCTACAAACTGTGCGATTTGAAGCCGGCGCTGGGGTATGTGCATTCGGATTGCCTGGATGGCTATGATTTCTGGGGTATAAGTGATATCGATCTGGTCTATGGCAATTTGCGCGGCTATTTCGACGCGCCGCGGCTGGAGCGTTTCGATCTGCTGTCGACCCATGCTCGGCGTGTCTCCGGGCATTTGTGCCTGGTGCGCAATACCGATGAGATGCGCGAAGCCTTCATGCGCGTCGCGGATTGGCGCCGTTACCTGGCGGACCCAGCTCACCATGCCTTCGACGAAAAGGCCTTCAGCAAGGTATTTGTGCGCTACAAGAATTGGCCCGAGTCTCTGCGCCGGGTATTCGATGCGCTGCGGCCATTGCGTCGGCATAGCGAGTTTACCGAGGCCTACAGCACGCCCAACGCCCGGATTGCCTGGCACGATGGCGGCTACACCTTTCCCGGCCGCTGGTTCTGGCAGCAAGGACGACTGCTCAATGATCTGGATGGCGAGCGGGAGTTTCCGTATTTCCACTTCCTGGTCTGGAAGCATGCTTGGCGCGCCGCCGGGATAAAGGATGAAGCGTATTACCAGGCGTTATCTGATTCAGGTTCCTGGACGATGAGCGAGAAGGGGTTCAGTTCGTGAATAGCTTGTTGCACGCGGTACTTAGCGAAGGTGGCAGCATGCTGCCCCAGAGCGCTGCAGCACCCTTGGTCAGTGTGATCATCGCCTCCTACAACCATGCGCCGTACATCGAGTCGAGCATCGAGAGCGTGCTGGCTCAGACCTACCCGCATATCGAGTTGTTGGTGGTCGACGACGGCTCCCGCGATGACAGCGTCAGCCGTATCCAGCGGTTGCAGGACAAGCACGGCTTCAGTTTCCAGGTGCAAGCCAACCAGGGTTTGTCGCGTACACTGAATGATTGCATCGCGCGTGCGCGCGGCAGCCTGATTGCGCCGTTCGGCTCCGACGACCTGATGCTGCCTGATCGTATTGCCAAGCAAGTGGCTTACATGGACGGCAAGCCAGAGGTCGGCATCTGTGGCGGCCATATCGAGTGCATCGACGCGGATGGGCGTTCGCTCGACAGGCGCAACCGGCATCTGCAGCAACCCGATCGGACTCTGCGCCGTTTGGACTTCGAGGCCGTGTTTCGAGGTACCAAAGGCGGGCCCAAGGCGCCGACGTTGTTATTCCGCAGGGAGGCACTGGAGCAGGTTGGGGGGTTCGATCCGAATATTCGGCTCGAGGATCTGCTCATCGAGCTGAAGATCACCCGCGCCGGTTATTTCATCGATGTACTAGGCGACCTGCTGGCGCAGTACCGCATTCACGGTGCGAACACCTACATGAACCATCGCTTCATGGTGGATAACGTTCTGCGTTCCTATGTGCTGTTTCAGGACCACCCGGCCTATGGCGAGGTGTGCGCCAATTTCCGCAATTCCATGTTGCTCAAATGCGCCCGCCAAGACAAAACGCTGGCCCGTCAGCTGTTGCGCGAGCTGCCCGTGTCCGCCTGGAACAGCAAGACATTGCGCGGGCTGTGGCGGTTGGCGCTACCGCCCTTGAAGGGGCGGTAGCGCCAACCGCACTGTGCCACGGCAGTTAAGAGCTTTGCGGGCGAGGCAGATCTCGCGCGAACCAGGTCGCGGCAAGCAGACTCAAGGGAATCCAGATCAGAAACCAGTGCTCCTTGGGGCGGGATATAAAGTCGCGCCCCTCGGTCAAACTGGCCCCCAGCCCATATACCACCAGCGCCGACGCCGTCATCACCAAGGCGTCGTGGCGATTGCGCCAGGCGAACAGTAGCGCGATTGCGTAGAGGTTCACCCACAGGAGCAGACCAGTCAGCCCGCCCGAGAGCAGTACTGCCAGTTCGATATTGTGCGGGTCGTTGAATGTGAGGCTCTTGGTCTGCAGCGGGATGCTCAGGGTGTGGTCGAAGCCGTGTCCGAACCAGAGGTCTTCCACTGCGATCTGCAGGGCGCCAAGCCAGATTTCCGGACGGTAGGAGAGACCACGCAGGAGTAACGCATCCGGCAACAGCAGCAAAAGCGCAGCGGCCATCGCCATCGCGTAGGCGCCGGCGATCAGGCTGCTTCGGCCGGGATAGGTCGCAGCCAGCCAGATCAGGGTTATCGACAATGCCAACAGCGGTGTGCGCGATCCGGTGCTCAGCACCACGACACCGAGTACCAGCAGCAACACCGCTGGCAATACCGCGCGGCTGTGCGCATCCACCCGGGAAAACCAGGTGGCCAGCCAGAATGCGGCAAAGAACCCATATACATGCGCGGTCAGCAGTGGGTTGAACAGTGCGCCGTAACCACTCAGACGCGCGCCGGCGGTGCTGTGCAGATGGTAGGCAAATGATAGCGCGCCGCTGCCGGCGGCAACGATCCCAGCGAGCAGCAGCAGCTTGCCCAAACGTTGTGGCGACTTGAGGGCGAGCAGACCGACACCGAGGAATAACATCAGAACGTACAGGGGGCGCTTGGCCAGCGAGCTGAGTTTGTTGTCGGTATCCGACCACAGCAGGCTGAGCACGGTGTAGCAGCCAAAGGCTATGAACGCGAGGATCAGCGGGTTGCGCAACAGTTTTTTTAGCAGCCCCGGCTGCAGCACTAGAATGAGCATGGTCGGTGCGGCAATCAGGGCGTAGTACAGCTTGTGATAGAGTGTGCGATCCCAGCTCCAGAACAGCCCGGTCAACAGCACTAGCCAGCCGATGGGCAGCAGGTAGCGGATCATCCAGTCCGATAGCCGTGCGCACCTCGAGCTGAGCGAGCCAGTGGCGGGTGTAGAGAGATTGCTGATCATTGCGCGAGATCTTTGGTCGCTTGCCTGATGAGGTCGTTAAGGCTCCAGCTCAGTTGGGCATGGCGCAGGTAACTCTCGAAAAACACCTGTCCCTTGTCCACCAGCAGCCACTCCTGGTCGCGCGGGTCGCGCAGGACGTGTTGGAAGTTGCGCATGCGCTTGAATTTGCCAAGGGCACTGCGCTGTGCGCGAAGGTCGGCGATGTCTATCAAGCCGAGTTGGCCCTCGGGCGTCAGGACGATATTGCCCAAGTGCAAAGAGCGGAAAAACACGCCTTTAGCGTGCAACTGTGCAATGAATTCGCCTATGAGGGGGCGCAGGTTGCTGCGCGTCGGCTCATCGTCGATCTGCCGCAAGGTAATGCCGGGCAGCGGCGCGTAGTGCACGACATCGCGCTGGATCTGCGCAATACGGAACACATTGAGGATCTTGGGGCAGAGAATGCTGCGGCGCTCAAGTGCGCGGGTATTGTCGGCGAAGCGCTGTGCATAGGGGTAAAGTGCGGCGGATGATAGCCAGCGCTTGCGCCGGAACAGCTTAAGCATATTGCCGTCGGCCAGGCGCAACACTTTCTCGCCGTGGTGGTCGGCCTCGAGCACGTCAGCCTTGTCGCGCAGGAGGAGGAATTGTTCGTGAGAAAGTGGCGTCATAAGAGCTGAGCAAAATCAGAGAAGGGCGCAGTTTACCTGAAGCAAGTCCCCTGGTTTTGGTCTTTCTGGGGTTGTGGTGGGTTCGATGTGTTGCTGGCTGCCTGTACCGCCAGGGGCTGAGAGCGGGCATCCCAGTGCTGACGTGCTAGTATTCGCGCTCTTAATCTGGATTAGCCTTTTCCGATGAGCACACCCCCTGTCATCCTGGGCCAGCAGCCTTCGAGCCTAAAGATCTACTTCCGCCTGCTCGGCTACGTAAAGCCCTACATCGGCTACTTCGCGATCAGCATCCTCGGCTACATCATCTTCGCCTCGACCCAGCCGATGCTCGCCGGCATCCTCAAGTACTTCGTCGATGGGCTGTCCAACCCCGAAGCGGTGCTGTTTCCGACGGTTCCCTACCTGCGTGACCTGCAGCTGTTGCAGGCGGTGCCGCTGCTGATCGTGCTGATCGCGGCCTGGCAGGGGCTGGGATCCTACCTGGGCAACTATTTCCTGGCCAAGGTTTCGCTGGGCCTGGTGCATGACCTGCGTATCGCGCTGTTCAACAGCCTGCTGGCGCTGCCTAACCGCTATTTCGACAGTCACAACTCCGGCCATCTGATCTCGCGCATCACCTTCAACGTCACCATGGTCACCGGTGCTGCCACCGATGCGATCAAGGTGGTGATTCGCGAAGGCCTGACGGTGGTTTTCCTGTTCGCCTACCTGTTGTGGATGAACTGGCAGCTGACCCTGGTGATGCTGGCCATCCTACCGGTGATCGCGCTGATGGTCGGCAGCGCCAGCAAGAAGTTTCGCAAGCAGAGCAAGAAGATCCAGGTGGCCATGGGCGACGTTACCCATGTCGCCTCCGAGACCATCCAGGGCTACCGGGTGGTTCGCAGTTTCGGCGGCGAGGCGTACGAGTCCAGCCGCTTCACCGCCGCCAGCCAGGACAACACCAACAAGCAGTTGCGCATGACCAAGACCGGTGCGGTCTATACGCCCATGTTGCAACTGGTGATCTACAGCGCCATGGCGGTGCTGATGTTCCTCGTGCTGTTCCTGCGCGGCGATGCCACGGCTGGCGATCTGGTCGCCTATATCACCGCCGCCGGCCTGTTGCCCAAGCCGATCCGCCAGCTGTCGGAAGTCAGTTCGACCATCCAGAAAGGCGTCGCCGGTGCCGAAAGCATCTTCGAGCAGCTCGACGAGGCCCCCGAGGTCGACCGCGGCACGGTCGAGCGCGAGCGGGTCAGTGGTCGCCTGGAAGTGCGCAACCTGAGCTTCCAGTACCCGGGCGCCGAGAAGCCGGTGCTCAGCGATATTTCCTTCAGCGCCGAGCCCGGGCAGATGATCGCCCTGGTCGGCCGCTCCGGCAGCGGCAAGTCGACCCTGGCCAGCCTGATCCCGCGCTTCTACCACCACGAGAGCGGGCAGATCCTGCTCGATGGCGTGGATGTCGAGGACTACAAGCTGCGCAACCTGCGCCGGCATATCGCCCTGGTCACCCAGCAGGTGACCCTGTTCAACGACAGCGTGGCCAACAACATCGCCTATGGCGACCTGGCCGGGGCGCCGCGCGAGGCGATCGAGCAGGCCGTCGAGGCGGCCTACGCCAAGGAGTTCGTCGACAAGCTGGCGCAGGGCCTGGATACCGAGGTCGGCGAGAATGGCGTGCTGCTTTCCGGCGGCCAGCGCCAGCGCCTGGCGATCGCCCGCGCCCTGCTCAAGGATGCGCCGATCCTGGTGCTGGACGAGGCCACCTCGGCGCTGGACACCGAATCCGAACGGCATATCCAGGCCGCTCTGGATCGGGTGATGAAGGGGCGCACCACGCTGGTCATCGCCCACCGCCTGTCGACCATCGAAAAGGCCGACCAGATCCTGGTGATGGACCAGGGACGCATCGTCGAGCGTGGCACGCATGCCGCCCTGCTTGAGCAGAACGGTTATTATGCGCGCCTGCATGCGATGGGGCTGGACGAAGGCGCATCACTGGATATCGCCTGATAAACTACGCCCCCGCCAGTTGAGGCCCCCGGAGTTCCCATGAAGTTGTCCATGCCCCGTTTCGACCAAGCCCCCGTCCTGGTGGTGGGCGATGTCATGCTCGACCGCTACTGGCATGGCGGCACCTCGCGGATTTCCCCGGAGGCGCCGGTGCCGGTGGTCAAGGTCGAGCAGATCGAGGATCGCCCCGGCGGCGCCGCCAACGTGGCGCTGAACATCGCCGCCCTGGGCGCCCCGGCGCTGCTGGTGGGGGTGACCGGCGAGGACGAGGCGGCCGCCAGCCTGAGCGACAGCCTGCAGGCGGTGGGGGTCAAGACCCACTTCCAGCGCATCGGCGACCAGCCGACCATCGTCAAGCTGCGGGTGATGAGCCGTCACCAGCAATTGCTGCGCATGGACTTCGAGGAACCGTTCAACACCGATGCCGAGGCCATCGCCCGCGAAGTCGAGGATTTGCTCGCCGGGGTCAAGGTGCTGGTGCTGTCGGACTACGGCAAGGGTGCCCTGCAGAACCACCAGGTGCTGATCCAGGCGGCCCGGGCCAAGGGCGTCATGGTGCTGGCCGACCCCAAGGGCAGTGACTTCTCCATCTACCGCGGCGCCAGCCTGATCACCCCCAACCTGCACGAATTCGAGACCATAGTCGGGCGCTGCCACGACGAGGCCGAGCTGGTGGCCAAGGGCGCCAGGCTGATGCGCGAGCTGGAGCTGGGGGCGCTGCTGATTACCCGCGGCGAGCACGGCATGACCCTGCTACGCCCCGAACATGCGCCCTTGCACCTGCCGGCCCGGGCCCGCGAGGTGTTCGATGTCACCGGCGCCGGCGACACGGTGATCTCCACCCTGGCCGCCAGCCTGGCGGCCGACGAGGAGCTGCCGCAGGCGGTGGCGCTGGCCAACCTGGCCGCCGGCATCGTGGTCGGCAAGCTGGGCACCGCGGCCATCAGCGCGCCCGAACTGCGCCGCGCGGTGCAGCGCGAGCAGGGTTCCGAGCGCGGCGTGCTGAGCCTGGAGCAGTTGCTGCTGGCCATCGACGATGCCCGCGCCCATGGCGAGAAGATCGTCTTCACCAACGGCTGCTTCGACATCCTGCATGCCGGCCACGTGACCTACCTGGAGCAGGCCCGCGCCCAGGGCGACCGCCTGGTGCTGGCGGTCAACGACGACGCCTCGGTCAGCCGCCTGAAGGGTCCGGGCCGGCCGATCAACTCGGTGGACCGGCGCATGGCCGTGCTCGCCGGGCTCGGTGCGGTGGACTGGGTGGTGAGCTTCGCCGAGGACACCCCCGAGCGTCTGCTCGAGTTGGTGCGGCCGGATGTGCTGGTCAAGGGCGGCGACTATGGCATCGACCAGGTGGTCGGCGCCGACATCGTCAGCGCCTACGGCGGCGAGGTGCGCGTGCTCGGCCTGGTGGAAAACAGCTCGACCACCGCCATCGTCGAGAAGATCCGCAGGGTGGATTAGCCGCAGCGCGGCGTCAGCCCCTCGGCGACTGGCTGATCTGCCAATCGCCCGCGTCCATGCGGTCATAGGCGGGCCGCTGCGCGGCGCGCATCATCCCTGGCATCCTCATCCCGCGTGGAGCGAGCTGCCATGACCTCCGATATACAGGGCCGTGCCCTGGCTGTGCTGAACCGAGTCGCCCAGGCCGACTGGCCAGATCGTCTCAAGCTGCGCAAACCCTTCGAGAAACTCATCTACAGCGGCAGCCGGGCGAGCTTTCGCCTGGCCGCGCAGCGGGCCGGCAAGGCGGCCAAGACGCCGCGCCTGCCCGATCCGGATGCCCTGTTCGACCTGTCCCTGTCCGACGAGCAGCAGATGCTGGTGGAGATGCTGCACAGCTTCGCCGGCGAAGTGCTGCGGCCCCTGGCCCATGAGGCGGACGCGCAGGCGGCGCTGCCGGCGGCCTTGCTCAACCAGGCGCAGGAGCTGGGCCTGAGCCACTACGGGGTCGGCGAAGTGCACGGCGGCATGGCCGGCGAGCGCACCACCGTCAGCAATGCGCTGATCGCCGAGGCGCTGGCCACCGGCGACCTGTCCCTGGCCGCGGCGTTGCTGGTGCCGCTGTCGGCGGCCAACTGCCTGCGCCGCTGGGGCTCGCCCGAGCAGCAGGCCCAGTGGCTGCCGCGCTTCGTCGGCGAGGAGGCGGCGCCGCTGATGGCCATCGCGGTGAACGAACCGCGGCCGCTGTTCGATGCCCGGCAATTGACCACCCGGGCCAAGCGCAAGGGCCAGCATTACCTGCTGAGCGGGGAAAAATGCCTGGTGCTGCGCGGGCTGGATGCCGACCAGTTGATCGTCGCCGCACAGGCCGAGGACGGTCCCGGGCTGTTTATCGTCGAGGCCGGTGCCAAGGGCGTGCAGCGCCGCCCCGAGCCGGCCATGGGGCTGAAGGCCAGCGGCACCGCGCGGCTACTGCTGAAGGGGGTCAAGGTGCCGCGCGAGGCGCGGCTGGCGGCCGCGCACTTCGATTATCAGGCCTTTCTCGACTACGCCGCGCTGGCCTGGTGTGCCCTGGCGGTCGGCACGGCGCAGGCGGCGCTGGACTATGTGGTGCCCTATTGCAACGAGCGCCTGGCCTTCGGCGAGCCGATCAGCCATCGCCAGGGCGTGGCCTTCATGGTCGCGGACATCGCCGTGGAGCTGGACGCCATGCGCCTGATGCTCTGGCGCGCCTGCGCGCGCGCCGAGCAGGGCCTGCCGTTCCAGCGCGAGGCCTACCTGGCGCGCCTGCTGTGTGCCGAGAAGGTCATGCAGATCGGCACCGACGCAGTGCAACTGCTCGGCGGCCATGGCTTCACCCAAGAACATCCGGTCGAGCGCTGGTACCGCGATCTGCGGGCAGTGGCGCTGATGGCCGGCGGCCTACACCTTTAAGGGCGCATGCAATGAACCTGGAAACCCCGAAGAAATTCCGCGGCCTGGTCAATCAGGCCCATCAGGTGGCGGAGAACTATTTCCGGCCGATCTCGCGCAAGTACGACAAGGCCGAGCATGCCTATCCCAAGGAGCTGGACCTGCTCGCCGCGCTGCTCGACGGCATGAACGCCGGCTCGCCGGACGCCATCGGCGCCACCTCGGCGAGCAAGCGCGGCGCCGCCCAGGAGCAGCAGGAGGGGGTCAGGAACGGCGGCAATCTGTCGGCCCTGCTCGGGGTGATGGAGCTGTGCTGGGGCGATGTCGGCCTGCTGCTGGCCATGCCGCGCCAGGGCCTGGGCAACGCGGCGATCGCCGCGGTGGCCAATGACCAGCAGCTCGAGCGCTTCGCCGGCACCTGGGCGGCCATGGCGATCACCGAGCCGGGTTGCGGCTCGGACTCGGCGGCGATCCGCACCACCGCGGTCAAGGACGGCGATCACTATGTGCTGAACGGCGAGAAGATCTTCGTCACCTCAGGCGCGCGCGCCGACGCGGTGGTGGTCTGGGCGACCCTGGACAAGGGCCTGGGCCGTGCGGCGATCAAGTCGTTCGTGGTCGAGCACGGCACGCCGGGCATGAGCGTCACGCGCCTGGAGAAGAAGCTCGGGATCAAGGCCTCGGATACCGCCTCGATCAGTTTCAGTGACTGCCGGGTGCCGGCCGCCAACCTGCTCGGCAACCCGCAGATCGATGTGCAGAAGGGCTTCGCCGGGGTCATGGAAACCTTCGACAACACCCGCCCGCTGGTCGCCGGGATGGCCGTCGGTGTGGCCAAGGCGTCGCTGGACCGCACCCGCGAGCTGTTGAGGAAGGTCTGCACGCTGGACTACCGCAAGCCGCTGCTGGCGGTCAGCCATGCCGAGGCGACCCTCTATCGCCTGGAGGCCGAGTGGGAAGCCGCCCGCCTGCTGACCCTGAAGGCGGCGTGGATGGCCGACAACAAGCTGCCCAACTCCAAGGAGGCGTCGATCGCCAAGGCCAAGGCCGGGCGGGTGGCGAACGAAGTGACGCTGAAATGCGTGGAGCTGGCCGGCGCGTTGGGCTATGGCGAGGACGAACTGCTGGAGAAGTGGGCGCGCGATTCGAAGATCCTCGACATCTTCGAGGGCACCCAGCAGATCCAGTTGCTGATCGTCGCCCGCCGGCTGCTCGGCAAGAGTTCCAGCGAGTTGAAATAGCGCGGCGACTCTCTCAGCCTGCTGGCTGCAATAGCCAGTCAAACGATGCGCCAGGCGACGCTGCTCAGCCCGGCTGGGCGGCGTTCAGCTTGGGCGCGGCTGGCGTGCCCGGCGGCCGCGGTCGCGGCGGACTCTTGGGCGCCGGGGCGGCGATGTTCTGCTGGCGCAGCCAGTCCTTCCAGCGGATGCGCTCGTCGCGCACCAGCCAGCCGTCCTGCGCGGCGAAGCTTTCCGCCAGCCACAGGCCGCGGGTGCTGGCCGTCTTCAGCTGGCCCTTGTGGAGGGTGAACAGCTCGGCGGTCGGTCGACCCTGAGCCAGCGGGATCAGGTACAGATCCGGTCGCGCGCGGTCGAGGCGGGCGACCAGCTGGCCGTCCTCCAGGTGTTCGTCGGCATGCAGCAGGCTGAGCTGCCGGGTCTCTTTCGGCAGCTCCAGGCACAGGTCGTAGACCAGTTGCAGCGAGGCAGTCGGCAGGTGCACGTAGGCGCGCGGGCGTTCGAGCAGGGTCAGCTTGCCGCAGTGCACCGGGCGCGCCGCACCGGACAGCGGGCTCAGGCGAAAGTGCACGCTCTCGCGGTAGCGCAGCGGCCCCTGGTACGGCGTTGGCAGCCAGGTGTCGCCGAAACGTCCGGCCAGCCAGCCTTCAGGCGTCTCCAGCAGGCACTCCTCGGCGACTTCCTGGATGGCGGTGAGCAGTGGCAGGTTCAGCTCGTGGGCCGGGACGTAGCCGGAAATCAGCTTGAGCACCACGTCGCCGCGGTCCAGGCGGCGCTGGCGCACCAGCAGCCAGTAGTCGCGGCCCTGCCAGC
Organism: Pseudomonas benzenivorans; assembly: GCF_900100495.1. Lineage (GTDB taxonomy): Bacteria > Pseudomonadota > Gammaproteobacteria > Pseudomonadales > Pseudomonadaceae > Aquipseudomonas > Aquipseudomonas benzenivorans. The sequence goes on along the minus strand of NZ_FNCT01000002.1, from coordinate 403,923 downwards.
TCAGGGTCAGGCGCACGGAAACCCCCAGGTTGGCCAGCTCCACGGCGAAGCGCTGGTTGTCGCTCACTGCGACCGCCTTGCGCCGCGCGAGCATCTCGCGGAAATTCAGCGGCCGGCCCAGGCCCTGGTAGGTCAGGCCGTCCGGGGTGGCCTCGACGAACAGCGGCAGGGTCTTGAAGGCGCTGGGGTCTTTGCGGATCAGCGTGCGCGGCATCTCGGCTCCTCTTGGGTTCGGGGCGGGCGGTTCGCCGGGCGGATATGGCGAGGCCTCAATCTATCTGCCGGGCGTGGTCGCGTGGGTGATTTTTCGCGGCTGCAGCGGAGCGCCGCCCGGCCGCTCCCACAATTGCGCGCAGCGCTTGACGGGGTCAGGCAATGTCCTGAATCACCGCCGCGGCGGTCGCGACATTATGGGCCAGGTGCTGCGGATCGATGGTGCCGACGATCGCGCTGCTCACCGCCGGGTGGGCGAAGATCAGCTCGAAGCTGGCGCGCACCGGATCGATGCCCGGCTCCAGGCAGGCATGCCCGCTGGCCAGGGCCTTCTTGACCAGGATGCCTTTGCCATGGGCTTCGGCGTAGTCGAGGACCGGCAACTCGCTCTGCTCGCCCAGGTTGTAGGTGACCATCGCGCAGTCGCCCTGTTCGAGCGCCAGCAGGCCGCCGGCGACGGTCTTGCCGGAGAGGCCGAAGCCACGGATCTTGCCTTCGCGCTTGAGCTCGGCGAGGGTCTGGTAGACGCCGCTGTCTTGCAGGATGGCGACATCGTTGCCGTCCGAATGCACCAGCACCAGGTCGATGAAGTCGGTTTCCAGGCGCTGGAGGCTGCGTTCCACCGAGAAGCGCGTGTGCGCGGGGCTGAAGTCGAAGCGCGACTGGCCGGCGTCGAACTCCTCGCCGACCTTGCTGACGATCACCCAGTGCTGGCGCTGGCCGCGCAGCAGCGGGCCGAGGCGCTCTTCGCTGCTGCCGTAGGCCGGGGCGGTGTCGATCAGGTTGATGCCCAGATCATGGGCCTGGGCGATTAGCTCGCGCGCCGCGGCGTCGTCCGGGATGCGGAAGCCGTTGGGGTATTTCACCCCCTGGTCGCGGCCGAGCTTGACCGTGCCGAGGCCCAGCGGCGAGACCAGCAGGCCGGTGGCGCCCAGCGGGCGGTACAGGTTGTGCAGGGTGTGCAAGGCGTGCATCAGAACAGTTCCTCCCAGGCGGGGCGCGCGATGGCCGGGCGCGGCAGCTCCGGCAGCGGTGCATGGCTGGCGGGTTGCAGGCCGTCACGGTCGAGAGCCGCCAGCACGCGGTCGGCGAAGTCCGGGGCTAAGGCCAGTTTAGTCGGCCAACCGACCAGCAGCCTGTCCCGTTCGGCGAGAAAGGCGTTGTCCGGGCGCACCAGGCCGGATTGCGCCGGCTCGGCGCGCTCGACCCGCAGGGTGGCCCAGTGCGCGCTGCTCAGGTCGATCCACGGCAGCAGCGCGCCGAGTTCCTTCTGCGCGGCGTCGATCTGCGCGGCCGGGTCGCGGGCCACGCCGTCGGCTTCGGCCAGGTCGCCGCCGAGGTACCAGACCCACTGGCCGTCGGCGGCCGGGTGGCTGGTGACGGTGACCCGCGGCTTCGGCCCGCCGCCCAGGCAATGGGCATACAGCGGCTTCAGCGTCGGCCCCTTGACCAGCACCATGTGCAGCGGGCGCAGCTGCTGCGCGGGCTGGTCGAGGCCGAGCGCGGCGAGCAGCTCGGCGTTGCCGCGGCCGGCGCTGAGGACGATGCGCTGGGCGCGAATCGCCCGACCGTCGACGCGCAGGCCGACCAATTCGCCCTGCTCCAGCAGCGGCTCGATGCGTTCGCCGGCCAGCAGGCCGTCGCCGGCCAGCTCGGCCAGGCGTGCGATCAGGCTTGGCACGTCGAGCACCAGTTCGGCCAGGCGGTAGACCTTGCCCTTGAATTTCGGGTGTTGCAGCGCCGGCGGCAGCTGTTCGCCCTTGACCTGGTCGACCCGGCCGCGCACCGCCTTGCTGGCGAAGAAGCTGGTGATATTGCCGGCCAGGCTGCCGGGCGACCACAGGTAGTGGGCGTCGGACAGCAGGCGCACGCCGGAGAGGTCCAGCTCGCCGCTGCCGCTCAGGGCTTCGCGCCAGCGCCGCGGCATGTCGGCGATGGCTTCCGAGGCGCCGCTCAGGGCACCGTGCAGGGCGTATTTGGCACCGCCGTGGATGATCCCCTGCGACCTGACGCTCTGCCCGCCACCGAGCGTGGCGTTTTCCACCAGCAGGGTGGCGAAGCCCTGGCGGCGCAGGCGCGCATTCAGCCAGAGGCCGGCGATACCGCCGCCGACGATCAGGACGTCAGTGCTCAGAGCTTGGGACATGCGCGCGCCTCGATGGAAAACGGGGCGCGCAGTATAACCTGTCAGGGCCGCGGCGCTGGTTGTCGGGTCAATGCACGACGCTGTGCGAGAACAGCTGGATCACCACCACGCCGCAGACGATCAGGCCCATGCCGAGCATGGCCGGCAGGTCCAGTCGCTGCTGGTAGAGCACAATCGCGGCGATGCTCACCAGCACGATGCCGAGGCCCGCCCACACCGCGTAGGCGATGCCGACCGGGATGGTTTTCACCACCAGGCTGAGCATCCAGAAGGAAATCGCATAGCCGAGCACCACCAGCAGCAGGGGCAGCGGCTTGTTGAGGCCGTCCAGCGCCTTCATCGAGGTGGTGGCGATCACTTCGGCGGTGATGGCGACGGCGAGGTAGAGATAGCCGGACATGGGCGAGTCCTCCAGTAAGGTCTGCGGCCGATTCTAAGCAACCTGGCGATGGGATAAAGTGATTACCTATCTGTATGGGAGATTGGTTATGCAGTGGAACCTGGAGCAGATCCGCCTGTTCGTCGGCGTCGTCGAGGGCCAGTCGTTCTCCGCCGCCGCCCGGCGCTTGCAGCGTGCGCAGTCGGCGGTGAGCAGCGGCATCGCCCTGCTGGAGGCCGATCTCGGCGTGCGGCTGTTCGAGCGCAGCAGCGGCCGTCAGCCGCGCCTGAGCGAGGCCGGCGCGGCCCTGCTGGAGGAGGCGCGGGCGGTGCTGCAGCAGTGCGAGCGCCTGGAGGGGCGGGCCATGGGCCTGGCGCGCGGCGAGGAGGCGCGGCTGCGCCTGGCCCAGGACGAGGCCATGCCCTACCAGCCGGTGCTGGCCAGCCTGGAGGCCCTGGCCCGGGCCTTCCCGCTGCTGGAGGTGCAACTGGCCAGTGGCGCCCAGGGCGACGTGGCGCGCAAGCTGCTGGAGCGTCGCGCCGACCTCGGCCTGCTGTTCCACCATGAGCAGATGCCGCAGGCCTTGGAGCGCCAGCGCCTGGGCACCATCGAGATGGTCACGGTGTGCGGCGCCGGGCATGCCCTGGCCCGCCAGGCCTATGCCGATCGGCGCGAGCTGGCGCGCCACCGACAACTGCTGATGGCGCCGCAGGACAGCCATTACCCCGGCGGCGAACAGATCAGCCCGCTGGTATGGCGCGCCGACAGCTTCTACGCCATGGCCGAACTGCTGCTGCGCGGCCTCGGCTGGGCCTGGCTGCCGCGCCATGTGGCGCAATACCCGACCTACCAGGGGCAGCTGGTCGAACTGCGCAGCGACTGGACGCCGCCAGCGCTGGTGGTCGAGCTGGTCTGCCGCCGCGATGAGGCGCTGGGGCCCGCGGCAAACTGGCTGGCCAGCAGCCTGGCCGAGCATCTGCAGCATATCGGTTAGGGCTGGAGCGTTGCGTCGGTGCTTGCAGCCTGGGGCCGCTTTGTTAAGCTGCGCCGCCATGAACCGTCACCTCTATACCCTGCTGTTTCACCTCGGCCTGCCGCTGGTCGCCGTGCGCCTGGGCTACCGCGCCTGGCGCGCGCCGGCCTATGCGCGGCGGATCGCCGAGCGCTTCGCCTACCGCCTGCCGCCGCTCCAGCCGGGCGGCATCTGGCTGCATGCGGTGTCGGTGGGCGAGAGCATCGCCGCAGCGCCGTTGATCCGCGAGTTGTTGGCGCGCTATCCGGACCTGCCGATCACTGTCACCTGCATGACCCCGACCGGCTCCGAGCGCATCCAGGCGTTGTTCGGCGGGGCCGACTATCGCGGACGGGTGCAGCACTGCTACCTGCCCTACGACCTGCCCTGGGCCGCGGCGCGCTTCCTCGCGCGGGTGCAGCCGAAGCTCGCGCTGATCATGGAAACCGAGCTGTGGCCCAACCACATCCATCAGTGCGCGCGCCGCGGGATTCCCGTGGCGCTGGCCAACGCGCGGCTGTCCGAGCGCTCGGCGCGCGGTTACGCACGCTTCGCCCGGCTGACCGCGCCGATGCTCGCCGAGCTGAGCCTGATCGCCGTGCAGACCGCCGCCGAGGCCGAGCGCTTCCGCCGCCTGGGCGCGCGGGCCGAATGCGTCGAGGTGACCGGCTCGATCAAGTTCGACCTGCATATCGACCCGGAGCTAGCGCGCCGCGCCGCGACCCTGCGCGCGCAGTGGGGGGGGATGGCGCGGCCGGTATGGATCGCCGCCAGTACCCATGCCGGCGAAGACGAGCTGGTCTTGGCCGCCCATCGCCAGCTGCTCGAACGGTGGCCGGATGCGCTGCTGATCCTGGTGCCGCGTCATCCCGAGCGTTTCGCGCCGGTGTTCGAACTGTGCCGGCGCGAAGGCTTCGCCACGCGCCGGCGCTCTGCTAGCGAGCCGCTGGCGGCGGGCGATCGGGTGCTGCTGGGCGACACCATGGGCGAGTTACTGTTCCTCTATGCCCTGGCCGACCTGGCCTTCGTCGGCGGCAGCCTGGTGGCCAATGGCGGGCACAACCTGCTGGAGCCGGCGGCGCTGGGCAAGCCGGTGCTCAGCGGCCCGCACCTGTTCAACTTCCTTGAGATCGCCGCGCAGCTGCGCGAGGCCGGCGCCCTGGGCGAAGTGGCGGACACCCAAGGCCTGGCACAGCAGGTCGATCGCCTGTGGCGCGAGCCGGCCGAGGCGCAGCGGATGCGCGAGGCGGGCCTGGCGGTGCTGCAGGCCAACCAGGGCGCGCTGGCGCGGCTGCTGGAAGGGCTGGGGCGGCTGTTGCGGCAGTCCGGCAGTTAGCCGTGGTGCGCACGGCCTGGGCGGCCCCGCGCACCCTACATTAGCCCCCGTAGGGTGCGCCGCGCGTACCGCGCCAGTCCGCGGCGCGCTGCCGAAAAAAAGCCCGACTCGCGTCAGGCTTCTTCATCCGGATCACTCAGCGTGAGCCATTCAGTAATCCTGGCCGCCGCGCAGCTGGGCTTCGGCGGCCTTGGCCAGGTCCGGCGGGAGGAAGTCCTTGTCCGGGTCGTAGTCCGGCTTGAGGAAGTTGCCGAGGGCTTCCAGGTCGGCCGGGCTGAGGGTGCCGGCGGCCTGCTTGAGACGCAGGTTGTTGAGGATGTAGTCGTAGCGCGCGTCGTTGTAGGTGCGCACCGAGTTGTACAGCTGGCGCTGCGCGTCGAGCACGTCGACGATGTTGCGGGTGCCGACCTGGTAGCCGATTTCGGTGGCTTCCAGGGCGCTCTGGTTGGAGATGATCGACTGTTTGCGCGCCTGTACGGTTTCCACGTCGGTGTTCACCGCGCGATGCAGGTCGCGGGTGTCCTGCACGATCTGGCGGCGCAGGCTTTCGCGCAGCTGTTCGGTCTGGTTCAGGCGCTGGTAGGCCTCGCGCACCTGCGAGCTGGTCAGGCCGCCGCTGTACAGCGGGATGTTCAGCTGCAGGCCGATCGAGCGCTGCTCGACATCGCCGCTGAAGGTCGGCGGGGTGCCGGTGTTGCTGAAACCGAGGCTGTCGTTATCGCCCTTCTGGTAGCTGGCCACCGCATCCAGAGTCGGCGCGTGACCGGATTTGCGCTGGCGCAGGGTTTCCTCGGCAGCCGCCACGGCGTAGTTGCTGGCTTGCAGGTTGAGGTTCTGCGCGGCGGCGGTGTCGACCCAGGCCTTGGCGTCGTTCGGTGTCGGCGCGAGGATCGGCAGGGTGTGCTGGATGCCCTCGATGGCGCTGTAGTCGTGGTTGGTCAGGGTGATCAGCGCCTGGAAGGCGTCGTCTACCCGACGTTCGGCGATGATCCGGTTGGCCCGTGCGGTATCGAAACCGGCCTGGGCTTCGAGCACGTCGGTCTTGTCCGACAGGCCGACGTCGAAACGTTCGTTGGCCTGGTCGAGCTGGCGCTTCAACGCCGCCTCTTCGGCCTTGGTCGAGGCCAGGAAGTCCTGGGCGCGGAGCACCGCGAAGTAGGTTTCGGCGCTCTGCAGGATCAGGTTCTGCTCGGTGGCGGACAGCTCCAGGGCGGCTTGCTCGCTGGTGGCTTCGGCAGCCTGCAGCTGGAACCAGCGGTCGGCGCGGAACAGCGGCTGGCTCAGGTTGGCCTGGTACACCGTGCCGCTGCGCGAACTGGTGATGGCCGGCGAATCGATCTCGGTGCGGGTGTCGCTCAGGTTGGCGCCGGCCGAAAGGTTTGGCAGCAGGCCGGAACGCGCTTGTGGCACCACCTCGCGGCGGGCCTGGTAGTCGGCGCGCGCGGCCGCCAGGTCGGCGTTGTTGTTGGCGGCTTCCTGATACACCGTGACCAGGTCTGTTTTGGTGGACAGCGGGGCCTGTTCGGCCCAGGCCAATCCGGCGGAAGCGGAGGCCACGGCAAGAGCCAGGGAGAGTCTGCGCAACATTAGGGCAATCCTAGATTCGGCGGTAATCGGCAAGGCTAAGGGGCGCCGGCAGGAGGGTCAAGGCACGCCTACAACGGCATGAGTGTAGTTTGCAACAAGCTATGTTGCTTGCGCGCAACAATGCCTCCGGTCCTGGCGTGGCCGTCATTATCCGACGCATGGGTCAGGCTTTTTTGACTCAGCGGTTGGTTTTATCGGGGTGTCTTGATTAGACTGGCCGGGTTCTTGTCGGGGTGCCCTCTATGCGGGGCTGAGATTGGCAGCTGCCGGATCCCGTTGAACCTGATCAGGTTAAGGCCTGCGTAGGGAACAAGATGTCCTCGCCCTTTCCTCGGCGAGTGTTCTCGGCACCGCTCCCGGTGCGTCCCGCATGCTCCACCGCTCAGGCTCACTCCGACATTTCATCCCAGGAGAGCCCCGCCGATGAGTGCACAACAACAAACCAAGAATCTCAGTGAGGTCGCCCAGGTCGACCAGCAGTCCGTGCAACCCTTCCCCCGTTCGCAGAAGGTCTACGTGCAGGGTTCGCGCCCGGACATCCGCGTGCCGATGCGCGAGATCAGCCTGGACGTCACCCCGACCGACTTCGGTGGCGAGGTCAACGCGCCGGTGCTGGTCTACGACACCTCCGGCCCCTACACCGATCCGAACGTGACCATCGACGTGCGCCAGGGCCTGGCCGACGTGCGCTCGGCCTGGATCGACGACCGCGGCGACACCGAACTGCTGGCCGGCCTCAGTTCGCAGTTCGGCCAGGAACGCCTGGCCAGCCCGGAACTGACCGCCATGCGCTTCGCCCACGTGCGCAACCCGCGGCGGGCCAAGGCCGGCAAGAACGTCAGCCAGATGCACTACGCGCGCCAGGGCATCATCACCCCGGAGATGGAATACGTCGCCATCCGCGAGAACCTGAAGCTGCAGGAAGCCCGCGCCGCCGGTCTGCTTGACCAGCAGCACGCCGGCCACAGCTTCGGCGCCGCGATTCCCAAGGAAATCACCGCCGAGTTCGTCCGCGAGGAAATCGCCCGCGGCCGCGCGATCATCCCGGCCAACATCAACCACGTGGAGCTGGAGCCGATGATCATCGGCCGCAACTTCCTGGTGAAGATCAACGGCAATATCGGCAACTCGGCGCTGGGTTCCTCGATCGAGGAAGAAGTGGCCAAGCTGACCTGGGGCATCCGCTGGGGCTCGGACACGGTGATGGACCTGTCCACCGGCAAGCACATCCACGAGACCCGCGAGTGGATCATCCGCAACTCGCCGGTGCCGATCGGCACGGTGCCGATCTACCAGGCCCTGGAGAAGGTGGGTGGCGTCGCTGAGGACCTGACCTGGGAGCTGTTCCGCGACACCCTGATCGAGCAGGCCGAGCAGGGCGTGGACTACTTCACCATCCACGCCGGCGTGCTGCTGCGCTACGTGCCGCTGACCGCCAAGCGGGTCACCGGCATCGTCAGCCGCGGCGGCTCGATCATGGCCAAGTGGTGCCTGGCGCACCACAAGGAGAACTTCCTCTACACCCACTTCGAGGAAATCTGCCAGATCATGAAGGCCTACGACGTCAGCTTCTCGCTGGGCGACGGCCTGCGCCCGGGTTCGATCGCCGATGCCAACGACGAGGCGCAGTTCGGCGAGCTGGAAACCCTCGGCGAGCTGACCAAGATCGCCTGGAAGCACGATGTGCAGACCATGATCGAAGGCCCCGGCCACGTGCCGATGCAGCTGATCAAGGAAAACATGGACAAGCAGCTGGAGTGCTGCGACGAGGCGCCGTTCTACACCCTCGGCCCGCTGACCACCGACATCGCCCCGGGCTACGACCACATCACCTCCGGCATCGGCGCGGCGATGATCGGTTGGTTCGGTTGCGCCATGCTCTGCTACGTTACACCCAAGGAACACCTCGGCCTGCCGAACAAGGATGACGTCAAGACCGGGATCATCACCTACAAGATTGCCGCGCACGCCGCCGACCTTGCCAAAGGCCATCCGGGAGCGCAGATTCGTGACAATGCGCTGTCCAAGGCGCGCTTCGAGTTCCGCTGGGAAGACCAGTTCAACCTCGGCCTCGATCCGGACACCGCGCGCAGCTATCACGACGAGACGCTGCCGAAGGACTCGGCCAAGGTGGCGCACTTCTGCTCCATGTGCGGGCCGAAGTTCTGCTCGATGAAGATCACCCAGGAAGTGCGGGTCTATGCTGAAGAACAGCGCATTGCCGCCCTCGACCTGGAGGTCGAGCAGGGCATGCAGGCCAAGGCGGAAGAGTTCAAGGCGCAGGGTGCGCAGCTCTATCACAAGGTGTGATCGAGCCAAGATGCGGATGGTTGCGCCAGTGCGCGCAACCGACTGCGGCGTGACCAGGACGGGCCTTCGGGCCCGTTCGTGTTAACAGGGGGTAGCTATGCAACGGGACGATGTTGAAATACTCGAGCGGGAAGCCTGCTTTCGCGGCTTTTACCGGCTCGATCGCCTGCATTTGCGCCATCGGCAGTTCTCCGGCGAAATGGGGCCGCAGCTCAGCCGCGAGCTGTTCGTGCGCCACGATGCGGTGTGCGTGCTGCCCTACGACCCGCAGCGCGACAGCGTGGTGCTGATCGAGCAGTTCCGCGTCGGCGCCCTGGAGAAGAGCGCCAATCCCTGGCTGCTCGAACTGGTCGCCGGGTTGATCGAGCAGGACGAGCAGCCGGAGCAGGTGGCGCACCGCGAGGCGAGCGAGGAGGCGGGGCTGAGCCTGGGGGCGCTGTGGCCGATCACCCAGTACTACCCGTCGCCCGGCGGTTCGGACGAGCGCGTGCACCTGTACATCGGTCGCTGCGACAGCGAGGGCGTCGGCGGCGTGCATGGCCTGGCGGAGGAGGGCGAGGACATCCGCGTGCATGTCTGGCCGCTGGAGGATGCCCTGGACGCGGTCAAGGACGGGCGCATCGACAATGCGGCGAGCATCATCGCCCTGCAGTGGCTGGCGCTGAATCGTGCCGAGATTCGGGGGTTATGGTCGTGAACCTGCTGCGCGAGCGCTACCGGGTCGACCTGATCGAGCTGCAGGCCGCCTGCGAGGCCAACTACGCCCACCTGATGCGCCTGCTGCCGGGCATGCGCGAGGCGCCGAGCGCACGGCGGGTGGCGCTGAGCCAGGGTGAACACCTGCTCGGCGTGCTGGCGCTGGAGGTGCTGGAAACCTGTCCCTACACCTCGACCCTGCAGGTGCGCCAGGAACACAGCCTGCCCTGGCTGCCGGTGCCGCAACTGGAGGTGCGGGTGTACCACGATGCGCGCATGGCCGAGGTGATCGGCGCGCAAAACGCCCGGCGTTTCCGCAGCATCTACCCGTATCCGAATGCGGCGATGCACCAGCCGGATGAGAAGACCCAGCTCAACCTGTTCCTCGGCGAATGGCTGAGCCATTGCCTGGCATGTGGCCATGAGTTGGAACCCGTGGTTTAGGCGCCGACGCGCAATAACCTACCCCGGTCCTGGGGTTACCGCTGATTTTCTGTGATCCATGCCCGCTTCGCGGGTTTACCGCCAGCCGGACTACCCACCATAATTCAAGCATTGCGCTCAAGGAGACGGCCCCTTGCCGAGCGAGTCCATTTCCGCTGCTGATTCATCGGTGCTGCTGGTGCAGTTGTCCGACAGCCACCTGTTTGCCGAAGCGGACGGCAAACTGCTGGGCATGGATACCCAGGACAGCCTGCAGCGGGTGATCGAGCGGGTGTTGCAGGAGCAACCGCGGATCGACCTGATGCTCGCCAGCGGCGACCTGTCGCAGGATGGCAGCGCGGCCTCCTATGCGCGTTTTCGCCAGTTGACCGAAGTGATTCCGGCGCCGGCGCGCTGGTTTCCCGGCAACCATGACGAAGTCCCGGCGATGCAGGCCGCCTGCGTCGGCAGCGACCTGCTGGAGCCGGTGATCGACCTGGGCAACTGGCGGATCATCCTGCTCGACTCCTCGATCCCCGGTGCGGTGCCGGGTTACCTGGCCGACCGGCAACTGGCCCTGCTCGAGCGCGCGCTCGGCGAAGCGCCCGAGCGCCATCACCTGATCTGCCTGCACCATCATCCGGTGTCCATCGGTTGCCGCTGGATGGATTCGATCGGCGTGCGCAACCCGGAGGCCTTGTTTGCCGTGGTCGAGCGCTTCAGTCAGGCGCGGGCGATGCTCTGGGGACATATCCACCAGGAATTCGACCAGCTGCGCAACGGCGTGCGCCTGCTGGCCTCGCCTTCCACCTGCGTGCAGTTCGCCCCCGGCAGCGAGGAGTTCCAGGTCGACAGCACGGCGCCGGGCTATCGCTGGCTGCGGCTGCACGCCGATGGTCGCCTGGAAACCGGGGTGTCGCGCGTCACCGGCATCCAGTTCGAGGTGGACTACAGCGTCAAGGGCTACTGAAAACCGCGAAACCCGGCGTGGCGACAACCGGCGCCCGCTTGCCGCTTGCCGCACAGTCCTAGTAGCCTCCCGCTCCATGACTTCAAGCATCCTCTATATCCACGGTCTCAACAGCTCGCCGGCTTCGCTGAAAGCCAGCCAGCTGCAGCGTGCCATGGCGCGCATCGGCCTGGCGGCGCAGTTGCGCGTGCCGGCCTTGCCGCACCACCCGCGCCAGGCCATCGCCCAGCTCGAGGCGCTGATCGCCGAGCTGGGCCGACCCGTGCTGGTCGGCAGCTCCCTGGGCGGCTACTATGCGACCCACTTGGCCGAACGGCACGGCCTGCCGGCGCTGTTGATCAACCCGGCGGTGCGCCCGCATCTGCTGTTCGACGGCTACCTGGGTCCGCAACAGAATTACTACAGCGGTGAAACCTGGGAGCTGACCGCCGATCACCTGGCGGCCCTGGCCGAGCTGGAGGTGCCGCCACCGCGGGATCCCGCGCGTTACCAGGTGTGGCTGCAGACCGCCGACGAAACCCTCGATTACCGCCAGGCCGCGGCCTACTACCGCGGTTGCGCGCTGCGCATCCAGGCCGGCGGCGATCACGGCTTCCAGGGCTTCGTCGAACGCCTGCCGATGCTCTTTGCCTTTGCCGGTATTCCCGCCCAGCTGTGGCGCGATATCGATTTTTCCGACCTCTAATTGACGAACAAGAGACCCATGGCCCAGCAGAACGCCTACAACGCAGACGCCATCGAAGTCCTCTCCGGCCTCGACCCGGTGCGCAAGCGCCCGGGCATGTACACCGACACCAGCCGGCCCAACCACCTGGCCCAGGAAGTCATCGACAACAGCGTCGACGAAGCCCTGGCCGGGCACGCCAAAGCGATCCAGGTGATCCTCCACGAAGACAACTCCCTGGAGGTCATCGACGACGGTCGCGGCATGCCGGTGGACATCCACCCGGAGGAGGGCGTGCCGGGGGTCGAGCTGATCCTCACCAAGCTGCACGCCGGCGGCAAGTTCTCCAACAAGAACTACCAGTTCTCCGGCGGCCTGCACGGCGTCGGCATCTCGGTGGTCAACGCCCTGTCGACCTGCGTCGAGGTGCGGGTCAAGCGCGACGGCAACGAATACCGCATGACCTTCGCCGACGGCTACAAGGCCAGCGACCTGGAGGTGATCGGCACGGTCGGCAAGCGCAACACCGGCACCAGCGTGCATTTCTGGCCGGACGCTAAGTATTTCGACTCGGGCAAGTTCTCGGTCAGCCGCCTCAAGCACGTGCTCAAGGCCAAGGCCGTGCTCTGTCCGGGGCTGGCGGTCAGCTTCGCGGATCAGGCCAGCGGCGAGCGCGTCGAATGGCTCTACGAAGACGGCCTGCGTTCCTACCTGGTGGACGCGGTCAGCGACTATCTGCGCCTGCCCGAGGAGCCGTTCTGCGGCAGCCTGGTCGGCAACAAAGAAGCGGTGGACTGGGCCCTGCTGTGGCTGCCGGAAGGCGGCGAAAGCCTGCAGGAAAGCTACGTCAACCTGATTCCCACCGCCCAGGGCGGGACCCACGTCAACGGTCTGCGCCAGGGCCTGCTGGATGCCATGCGCGAGTTCTGCGAGTTCCGCAACCTGTTGCCGCGCGGGGTCAAGCTGGCGCCGGAAGACATCTGGGAGCGCATCGCCTTCGTCCTCTCGACCAAGATGCAGGATGCGCAGTTCTCCGGGCAGACCAAGGAGCGGCTGTCCTCGCGCGAGGCCGCGGCCTTCGTCTCCGGGGTGGTCAAGGATGCCTTCAGCCTGTGGCTGAACGCCCACCCCGAGCTGGGCCAGCAACTCGCCGAGCTGGCGATCAGCAACGCCAACCGCCGCCTCAAGGCCGGCAAGAAGGTCGAGCGCAAGCGCATCACCCAGGGTCCGGCACTGCCGGGCAAGCTGGCCGACTGCGCCGGCCAGGACCCGCTGCGCTCCGAACTGTTCCTGGTCGAAGGCGACTCCGCCGGCGGCTCGGCCAAGCAGGCCCGCGACAAGGAGTTCCAGGCGATCATGCCGCTGCGCGGGAAGATCCTGAATACCTGGGAGGTCGACGGCGGCGAAGTCCTGGCCAGCCAGGAGGTCCACGACATCGCCGTGGCCATCGGCATCGATCCCGGCTCGAATGACCTGAGCCAGCTGCGCTACGGCAAGATCTGCATCCTCGCCGACGCCGACTCCGACGGCTTGCACATCGCCACGCTGCTCTGCGCGCTGTTCGTCCGCCACTTCCGCCCGCTGGTGGATGCCGGGCACGTCTACGTGGCCATGCCGCCGCTGTACCGCATCGACCTGGGCAAGGAGATCTTCTACGCCCTCGACGACGGCGAGCGCGACGGCATCCTCGATCGGCTGGTCGCCGAGAAGCGCCGCGGCAAGCCGCAGGTCACCCGCTTCAAGGGTCTCGGCGAGATGAACCCGCCGCAGCTGCGCGAAACCACCATGGACCCCAACACCCGCCGCCTGGTGCAGCTGACCCTCGACGATTTCACCGCGACCCAGGAGATCATGGACATGCTGCTGGCGAAGAAACGCGCCGGCGACCGCAAGTCCTGGCTGGAGTCGAAGGGCAATCTGGCCGAGGTGCTGCTCTGATGCAGCGTCTGTGCGCCGCGCTGCTGCTGTGCGCCAGCTCGGCGCTGGCGGTGCCGCAGGCGCCGGACGAGCTGGTATTGCTTAGCGAACACCCGGTCGACGGCATGCCCGGCGGCAACCTCTCGGGCCTGGCCTGGTGCGGCGATGCGCTGTGGGCGGTATCCGACCGCGAGGACGACCGCCTGTATCGCCTGGATACCCGCGCAGCGCTGTGGCAGGCCGAGGTCGAGCGCTTCGCCGCGCCGCCGCCGCCGCGCACGCCACTGCCCTGGGGGCTGCGCATGCGCACCTGGCTGGCGGGCCTGGTGCGCGGGGGCGGGCTGGATTTCGAGGGGCTGTCCTGCGATGCCCTGGGTAACCGCTACCTGCTCAGCGAGGCGCATGCCGCGGTGCTGCAGGTGCCGCCCGCGGCGGCGGCGCAATGGCTGGCGCTGCCGGATGGGCTGGTGCGCCAGGCGCGGGCCAGCGGCATGCTGCTGCACTTCAATTCGCTGCTCGAGGGGGTGGCGATCGACCCGGCAGGCGAGCGCCTGTGGCTGGCGAGCGAACGCCAGCGCCGCGGCTTGCTGGTGTTGCACCGGCAGCGCTCGGTCTGGCGCTGCACCGGCGGCTGCGTGCTGCTCAGCGAGGGCGGCAGCGAGCCAGCGCCGCCGCAACTGCAGGGTCCGGCGCAACCGCGGGACTTCTCCGGGCTGGCCTTGCATAAGGAAAAACTCTTTACCCTCGAGCGCCAGGCGCACCGCATCTGTCGGCGCCAGTTGAGCAATGGCGCGGTCGAGCGTTGCTGGTCGTTCGCCGGCGAGGCGCTGAGCGATGCCCGGCGCTACCACAAGCCTTACGGCATGGCCGAGGCGCTGTGGATCGACGAGGACGGTGCCTGGATCGGCCTGGACAATGGCCGGCATGCGCGTGCCGATGGCGAGCGCCGGCCGATCGTCTGGCGTTTCGCCGCGCCCAAGGGCGGCTGGGGCGGCACGCCGTGAGCGCGCAAACCCCTGGCCGCCGCGCCGGGCGGGTGATGCTGGTGCTGGCCTGGGGCGCCGGCCTGCTGCTGGCCACGCGGTTTTTCGGCGACTGGGAAGACAGCCAGCGCAACCCCAATCGCAATCCCGAGTCGCGCCGCGGCAGCGACTATGTGGAAGTGCGCCTGGCCAGCAGCCGCCAGGGCCATTACCTGGCCGATGGGCTGATCAACGGCACAGCGGTGACCTTCCTCCTCGACACCGGCGCCACCCAGGTGGCGGTGCCGATCGAGCAGGCCCGGCGCCTGGGCCTGCCGGCCGGCGCGCCGATGCTGATCAGTACCGCCAACGGCCAGGCCACGGCCCATCGCACCCGCCTGGCCAGCCTGCAACTGGGCGACATCGTCCTGCACGACGTCGACGCCCTGATCGCTCCCGGCATGGGCGGCGAGGAAGTGCTGCTGGGCATGAGCGCCCTGAAACAACTCGAATTCACCCAGCGCGACGGCACCCTGGTGCTGCGCCAATCCACCTTGCAATGAGGCCCGCATGAGCGAATCCCTCGATTTGAGCCTGGACGGTGTCGAACGCCGCTCCCTTGCCGACTTTACCGAGCAGGCTTATCTCAACTACTCGATGTACGTGATCATGGACCGCGCCCTGCCGCATATCGGCGACGGCCTCAAGCCGGTGCAGCGGCGCATCGTCTACGCCATGAGCGAGCTGGGCCTGGACGCCGACTCCAAGCACAAGAAGTCGGCGCGCACCGTCGGCGATGTGCTCGGCAAGTTCCACCCGCACGGCGACTCGGCCTGCTACGAGGCCATGGTGCTGATGGCCCAGCCGTTCAGCTACCGCTACACCCTGGTCGACGGCCAGGGCAACTGGGGCGCGCCGGACGATCCGAAGTCTTTCGCCGCCATGCGCTACACCGAGGCGCGCCTGTCGCGCTATTCCGAGGTGCTGCTGACTGAGTTGGGCCAGGGCACGGTGGACTGGGTGCCGAACTTCGACGGCACCCTCAACGAGCCGGCGACCCTGCCGGCGCGCCTGCCCAACCTGCTGCTCAACGGCACCACCGGCATCGCCGTGGGCATGGCCACCGACGTGCCGCCGCACAACCTGCGCGAGGTGGCCGCCGCCTGCGTGCGCCTGCTCGACCAGCCGGATGCCACGGTCGAGCAGCTCTGCGAGCATGTGCTGGGGCCGGATTTCCCCACCGAGGCGGAGGTCATCACCCCGCGCAGCGACCTGCTGAAGATCTACGAGAGCGGCCGCGGCTCGGTGCGCATGCGCGCGGTGTACCGCATCGAGGACGGCGACATCGTGGTCACCGCGCTGCCGCACCAGGTCTCCGGGGCCAAGGTGCTGGAGCAGATCGCCGGGCAGATGCAGGCGAAGAAGCTGCCGATGGTCGCAGACCTGCGCGACGAGTCGGACCACGAGCATCCCTGCCGCATCGTCATCATCCCGCGCTCCAACCGGGTGGATGCCGACGAACTGATGCAGCACCTGTTCGCCACCACCGAGCTGGAGAGTTCCTACCGGGTCAACACCAACGTCATCGGCCTGGACGGCAAGCCGCAGGTGAAGAACCTGCGGCAGATGCTGCGCGAATGGCTGGAATACCGGGTGGGCACCGTGCGCCGGCGCCTGCAGTTCCGCCTGGACAAGGTGGAAAAGCGCCTGCGGCTGTTGGAGGGCTTGCTGATCGCCTTCCTCAATCTGGACGAGGTGATCCATATCATCCGCACCGAGGATTCGCCCAAGCCGGTGCTGATGGCGCGTTTCGAGCTGAGCGAGGAGCAGACCGATTACATCCTCGATACCCGCCTGCGTCAGTTGGCGCGCCTGGAAGAGATGAAGATCCGCGGCGAGCAGGACGAGTTGGCCAAGGAACGCACCAGGCTGCTGGCCCTGCTCGGCAGCGAGGCCAAGCTGAAGAAGCTGGTGCGCGACGAGATCATCCAGGATGCCGCGACCTATGGCGACGATCGCCGTTCGCCGATTGTCGCCCGCACCGAGGCCCGCGCCCTCTCGGAAACCGAGTTGCTGCCGACCGAGCCGGTCACCGTGGTGCTTTCCGAGAAGGGCTGGGTGCGCTGCGCCAAGGGCCACGACATCGATGCCAGCGGCCTGTCCTACAAGGCCGGCGACGGCTTCAAGACCGCCGCGCCGGGCCGTTCCAACCAGTATGCGGTGTTTATCGACTCGACCGGGCGCAGCTATTCGCTGGCCGCCCATTCGCTGCCGTCGGCGCGTGGCCAGGGCGAGCCACTCACCGGACGTCTGACCCCGCCTCCGGGGGCGAGCTTCGACTGCGTGCTGTTGCCGGACGACGACGCGCTCTACGTGATCGCCTCGGATGCCGGCTACGGTTTCGTGGTCAAGGGCGAGGACCTGCAGGCCAAGAATAAGGCCGGCAAGACCCTGATCAGCTTGCCGGCCGGGGCCAAGGTGGTGGCGCCCAAGCCGCTGGGCAGCCGCGAGGAAGACTGGCTCGCCGCGGTGACCACGGAGGGCCGCCTGTTGCTGTTCAAGGTCGCCGATCTGCCGCAACTGGGCAAAGGCAAGGGCAACAAGATCATCGGCATCCCCGGCGAGCGGGTCGCCAGTCGCGAGGAGTACCTGAGCGACCTGGCGGTGCTGCCGGCCGGCAGCACCCTGGTGTTGCAGGCGGGCAAGCGTACCCTGTCGCTCAGGGCGGACGACCTGGAGCACTACAAGGGCGAGCGCGGGCGGCGCGGCAACAAGCTGCCGCGGGGCTTTCAGCGGGTCGATGCGCTGCTGGTGGAACGCCAGGTCTAACGAGCGGAGGCACGGGTGGCTAAGGACCTGCAGGGTGCGGCGCTGCGCTGGCTGGCGGAGGAGGGCCGGCCGGCGCGGCTGCGGGTGGACGGTGCCTGGACCCTGCAGGTCGGCAAGCCCGACCTCGAGGCCATCTGGTACGGCCAGCGGCAAGTGCCGGACCAGGTCGTCGTCGAGGTGGCGGTGAGCGCCTGGGACAGCAGCCTGCTGGCCCTGCTGCGGCGCCTGCAGCGCCTCGCCGCGGCGCGGCAGGTGGAGCTGCGCTGGCAAGGCCTGCCGGAAGGCGTCGAGCGTCTGCTGCAGATGGCCGCCAGCCCCTCCACCCAGCCCCAGGCCAGGCGGGCGCTGCAGCTCGGCCCGGTGGCGCGCCTCGGCTTGCTGCTGTTGGTCGCGCTGGCCAGCGTCAGCCGGGCCTGTCGCTTCCTCGGCGAGCTGGTGTTGGCGCTGGGCCGCCAGGCCGCTGGGCGCGGGCGGATGCGCACGGGTGACTTCTGGCTGGCCCTGCAGCAGTGCGGGCCGGGTGCGCTGCCGATCGTCGCGCTGATCGCCATGCTGGTCGGCCTGATTCTCGCCTTCGTCGGCGCCGCGCAGCTGCAGGTCTTTGGCGCCCAGCTGTACATCGCCAACATGGTCGCCATCGGCATGACCCGCGAGATGGGCGCGCTGATGACCGCGGTGATCATGGCCGGGCGTACCGGTGCGGCCTATGCCGCGGAACTCGGCAGCATGCAGGCCAACGAGGAGATCGATGCGCTGCAGACCTTCGGCTTTCCGCCGCTGGAGTTCCTCGTCCTGCCGCGCCTGCTTGCCCTGCTGGTGGCCATGCCGCTGCTGTGCGCCTTCGCCGACGGCCTGGGGATCCTCGGCGGCTTCGTCATCGGCGCCGGGCTGTTCGACATTTCCGCCGCGCAGTATCTCAACCAGAGCCTGGAGATGCTCAGCCTCGCCGACTTCCTCCTGGGCATCTTCAAGAGCCTGGTGTTCGCCGTGCTGATCGGCCTGATCGGTTGTCGCTACGGCCTGGCCAGCGGGCGGAATGCCCAGGCGGTGGGACAGGCGACCACCCGCGCGGTGGTCAGCATCATCGTCGCGCTGGTGGTCAGCGACGCGCTGATCACCCTGGTCTGTACCCGGCTGGGGATCTGAGATGAGCGAGGCGGTATTGACCGTGGAGAAGCTCAGTGCCGGCTACGGCAGCCTGGTGGTCCAGCGCGATCTGAATTTCTCCGTCCGCCGCGGCGAGGTGTTCGTCGTCATGGGTGGCAGCGGCTGCGGCAAGAGCACCCTGCTGCGTCACTTGATCGGCCTGCAGGCGCCGCTGGCCGGGCGGGTGCTGTTCAATGGCGAGGATTTCTGGGCGCGCAGCGAAGACAGTCGCACGGCGCTGCAGCAGCACTTCGGCGTGCTCTACCAGAATGGCGCGCTGTGGGGGGCGATGACCCTGCGCGAGAACATCTGCCTGCCGCTGGCCGCCTACCGGCGGCACTTGTCGTCGGCCGAGCAGCACGAGCTGGCGGCGCTCAAGCTGGCGCTGGTCGGCCTGGCCGGTTGCGACGAGCTGTATCCCGCCCAGCTGTCCGGCGGCATGCGCAAGCGCGCGGCGCTGGCCAGAGCCCTGGCGCTCGATCCGCAGGTGTTGTTCCTCGACGAGCCCTCGGCCGGGCTCGACCCGCTCAGCTCCCTGGCCCTCGACGAGTTGATCCTGCAGTTGCGCGACAGCCTGGGCTCAAGCATCGTGTTGGTCACCCATGAGCTGCCGAGCATCTTCGCGGTGGCCGATACCTGCCTGTTTCTCGACAGCCAGAGTCACACCCAGATCGCCCTGGGCTCGCCGCGGGAGTTGCTCGAGCACGGGCCGCAGCCGGTGCAGCGCTTCCTGCGCCGGGGCGAAGCGGCGCACAGCGAGGAGGCACCATGAGCGAAGCGCGCAAACCCTTCATGATCGGCGTCTTCCTGCTCGGCGGCCTGGCGTTGCTGGCGGCGGGCACCCTGCTGTTGTCGCGCGACAGCTGGTTCAGCCAGCCGAGCGAGTACGTGGTGTATTTCACCGGCGCCCTGGACGGCCTGGACGTGGGCGCCGACGTCACCTACCGCGGGGTCAAGGTTGGCACGGTGCGGGAGATCCGCCTGTCCTACGATCGCCAGCTCGGCGATGTGGTGATGCCGGTGGTGCTGCGCATCAGCAATCCGGGGCAGGAGCCGGGCGCGGACCGTGGCTTCGACCAGTTCATCGGCCAGTTGGTCGAGCGTGGCCTGCGCGCCCAGTTGCAGACGCCCAGCCTGTTGACCGGCAAGGCGATCGTCGCCCTGGACATGTTTCCCGAGCAGCCCGGTTATGTGCGCACGCCTAATGAACTCGACCTGCCGGCCATCCCCAGTGTGCCATCGCGGATCGACCAGGCCGCCGATGTGTTGCGCGAACTGGCGACCAGCCTGCGCCAATTGCCGCTGCAGGAAATGGCCGAGTCGGCCCGGCAGACCCTGCGGGCGGTGGAGAAACTGACCAATTCGGCCGAATTGCAGCAGGGGCTGGTGAGCATGAGCCAGTTGTTGGCCAAGCTGGACCGCCTGAGTGGTCGACTGGAACACCAATTGCCGCCAATCATGGATAATGTCCAGCAGGGCAGCGCCGAGCTGCGTGCGGCGGTCGAGGAAATCCGCCGCGCGGCGCAAGGCTCTGCGCAGGCTCTGGAGCAAGTCAATTCCCTGGTGGCTGACAGCCGCCGCAGTCTTGGGCCAGAATCCGCGGTACAGTACGAGGCGTTGCGCGCCCTGCACGAGCTGAGTCAGGCCGGGAAAGCCTTGCAACGCTTGGTGGAGGGGCTGGATCAGCAACCCCAATCGCTCATATTTGGTAAATCAAGGTGATGTTTCGATGAGACCGATGCGCTTCTCGCCGCCGTTGTTACTGCTGTTCGCGGCGCTGACCCTGCATGGTTGTGCACTGCTGCCACCGGCGCAGTTCTACCAGCTCGAGCAGGGCAGCCCGGCCCTGCCGGAGGGCGATAAAGGACCGGCGCTGCTGCTCGGCCCGCTGAAACTGGCCGATTACCTGCAGCGCGAGCAACTGGTGCAACGCGAGGGCGACGACAGCTTGTCGCTCAGCCAGCGCACCCGCTGGGCCGGCAGTCTGGAGGACGATGTCGGCCAGTTGTTGCTGCGCCAGTTGGCGGGGCAGTTGAACACCAGCCGTATCGCGCTGTATCCGGATCGCATCGGTTTCGACAGCCAGGTGCAGGTCGTGCTGAGCATCAGCCGTTTGGATTCCGGGGTGCAGCAGCCCGCGGTACTGGAGGCGCAATGGCGCTTGCTCGACGGCGCCGGGGTGCAGCGTAGCAGCCGGGTGGTGCGCCTGCAGGCCGAGCACAACGGCACCGTCGGCGACCAGGTGCACGCACAGAGTGTGTTGCTGCAACAGTTGGCGGGTGAGTTGGCGCAGGCAGTCAAAGGCATGCCGGTCGCGGAATCGGCACCGCCGCGCAAAGCCGCGCCGGTCGAGCGGCCCAAGCCGCCAGCGAGCAGCCCGAATATTCCGGTGCTCGAGCCGGCCCAGCAGGTGGATGTGTTTCGCTTCTGAGGTAGCGCCCTCACTCAGTGCGGGCGATGTTCGTGCATGCTCACCAGCTGGCGCTCCAGCAGCGACGGATAGGGTTCGAGCAGGCGCTCCACGCAACAGGCGCCTTCCGGGCTGGCAATGGCACGAATCCGTGCGCGCTGGCGTACCAGCGGGTCGTCGCCGATGCGCCGTTCGAGCAGCAGCAGGTTGCGGCTGTGCTGCGACAGGGCCAGGGCATCCTGGGCGGTCTCGCTGAGCAACAGATCGCCCTGGCCGAGGTCGAGCAGGGCTTCGCCCTGGGTCAGGCCCAATTGCAGCTGCAGGGTGATGCCGCTGTCGGCGACCTCGATTTGCAAGGCGTGGCCGAGGGCGCGCATCAGTTCGCCGCAGCAGATGGCATGGGTCAGGTAGTCCTCGCCGCTGTCCTGCTGGTGGAACAGCATCAGGCTGCTGCCGTCGTTGAGGGTGTGCAGCTCGCCTCGATAAAGCGCCGCCGCCTGGTTGAGGCAGTCGCGATAACGCTGCAGCAGATCCATCAGGCGCGCGCGCGGCAGGCGGCGCAGCTGTTCCTGGGCGCCGAGCTGAATGGCCAATACGGCGCTCCGTTGTGCTTCGCGGAGCGTCGGCGTGGGCGCTGGCGCCGATTCGTCGAAGCCGTCGCGCAGGTCGGCGAACGGGTCGTCATCCTCCACGGCAGTGCGGTGCGCCTGGTGCCGAGGCGCTGCAGCGGCGTCCTCCAGTTCATCCGAATCGTCGAAGCGCTCGTCGTGCAGATCGCGCACCGCGAAGCCCGGCGCGTCGTCCTGTTCCTCCAGGTAGTCCGCGTCGTCCCCGTCAGGCGCCGGTTGGTCGTCCAGCGCGGGCTCTGGCTCGATCTTCTCCGGTACCAGGCGCGCCTGTAGCTGGCGCGCCAGGTCACCGATCTCGTCCTGGCGGCCGGCCCCAGGTGCCGGGTCGTCCGGGTCGCGCAGCCAGATGCGCAGCTGCAGCAGCGGGGTGGAGATATGCCGACCCAGGCGCATGCTCAGCGACAGGGCCAGCGCCAGCAGGATCAGGCTGAGGATGCCCATGCTCTGCAGGCTGATGGTCATCGGCTGCTGGAACTGGCGCATGTCCAGGCTGATGCGCAACTGGCCGGCGATCACCTCCTGGAAGGTGATGGGCGTCGAGTACAGTCCCTCGGTCTCGCCGAGCATGCTGGTGCTCGGCCGCGAGCCGGCCTCGGCGAGGATGCGGTTGTCCACGCTGTAGATCGCCGCATGGGCCACCAGCGGGTTTTTCACCAGGTTGCTCAGCAGCACGTTGAGGCTGAGGATGTCGTTGGACACCAGCAGCTCGGTGGCCGAGGAGGCCGTCTGGGTGATCAGGCTGCTGCCGAGGGCCTCGGCCTGTTGCTGCATGGCCTGTTTGAACTGCATGCCGATCACCCAGGCATAGATCACCAGGGCCAGCGCCACCAGCAGCAGGCTATGGCTGGCGATGCGCAGGGCCAGCGGCACGCGGCGTTGGCGCAGGGCTTGGAACAGCAGCAGGAAGAAATTATCGGGCTTGACGGGGGCGGGCCGGTTCACAGAGCTCGGCTCTTGTCGACTGGAGATGCCGCGCAGTATAGCGAGCGCTCCGCACAGGGCAAAGCGCCGTGCGTGCCCGTATGGCGGCGAAAGTGGGTAGAATGTGCGGCTTTTCTGCGGCCTGTTTTAGCGGTTTGCCGGTCGCCCAACATCAATCAAACCCTGGAGGGTGCGCCTTGCGCGAAATCGTCCTGATCAACATCACCGGCGAAGACCGCCCCGGTCTGACCGCCGCGATTACCGGCGTGCTGGCCCAGGGCGGGGTGAATATCCTCGACATCGGCCAGGCGGTGATCCACGACACCCTGTCGTTCGGCATCCTGGTAGAGATTCCGCATACCGAGCGCGCGTCCTCGGTGCTCAAGGACGTGCTGTTCACCGCCTACAAGCTCGACCAGCAGGTGCGCTTCACCCCGGTGTCCGAGGCGGATTACCAGCAATGGGTCGGCGGTCAGGGCAAGCCCCGGCATATCGTTACCCTGCTGACGCGCAAGGTCACCGCCGAGCAGTTGCATCGGGTCAGCACGATTACCGCCAGGTACGGCTTGAATATCGACCATATCGACCGCCTGTCCGGGCGCATGCCGCTGGACACCCCGGCCGAACAGGGCAAGGGCTGTGTCGAGTTTTCCGTGCGTGGCGAGCCGGCCGACCCGGCCGCGCTGCGCGCCGAGTTCCTCAGCGTGGCCCAGGAGTTGAACGTCGATATCGCCTTCCAGCGCGATTCGCTGTTCCGCCGCAACCGCCGTCTGGCGGTGTTCGACATGGACTCGACGCTGATCGAGGCCGAGGTGATCGACGAGTTGGCCAAGGCCGCGGGGGTGGGTGACAAGGTGTCGGCCATCACCGAGCGGGCGATGCGCGGCGAGCTGGACTTCGCCGCCAGCTTCAGGGAGCGCCTGGCCCTGCTCAAGGGCCTGCCGGAGAGCGTGCTGGCGGACATCGGTGCCTCGCTGCGTCTCACCGAGGGGGCCGAAACCCTGTTCAGCGAGCTGCACCGTCTGGGCTACAAGACCGCGATCCTGTCTGGCGGCTTCAGTTACTTCGCCAAGCAGCTGCAGGCCAAGCTGGGCATCGACTATGTGTTCGCCAACGAGCTGCAGATCGTCGATGGCCGGGTCACCGGCGTGGCGCTCGAGCCGATCGTCGATGCGCAGCGCAAGGCCGACTTGCTGCGCGAGCTGGCGCAAAAAGAAGGGCTGCGCCTGGAGCAGACGATTGCCGTCGGCGATGGCGCCAACGACCTGCCGATGCTGGCGATTGCCGGCCTGGGCGTGGCGTTCCGCGCCAAGCCCTTGGTCAAGCAGTCGGCCAAGCAGGCCATCTCGACCCTGGGGCTGGATGGCATCCTCTATCTGCTCGGGTTCCGTGACCGCGACGGTCTGGAATAGCGACGCCGGCGAACGGCGCAGGAGCCGGGCGGCACTGGCGCCGCCCTATTCGTCGCCGGCGGAAAAATCGTAGTCCATCGACTGGCTGGGGCCTTGCAGGTAGTGGCCCTGGATGTAATTGACCCCGGCCTGCCAGAGCGTGGCCAGCACGCTGGCGCTCTCGATGAAGGGCACGATGGTCAGCTTGGCTTGGGCGTGCAGGCTGGCCAGCAGGGTTTTCAGCGCTTCCTGGTTGTCGGCGCTGGACAGGTCCTGGGAAAACGAGCCATCGATCTTCACGAAGTCGATGTTCAGGTGCTTCAAGGTGTTGAAGGGGTTGATCGCGCAGCCGAACTGGCTGATCGCGACCTTGCAGTGCAACTCGCTGAGGCCCTGGGTCAGCACCTTGGCCTGCTTCAGGTAGGCGATGGCGTCCGGCTCGCTGAACTGGAACACCAGGGCGTCGGAGGGCAGGCGCGCGGCCTTCAAGGCCACGCTGAGCCAGGGCAACAGGGTCTGGTCCAGCAGGCTGGCGCTCGACAGGTGGACGAACAGGTGGGTGTTGTGGCCCTTGCTGCGGTGGTCGGCGAGCAGCTTGATCGAGTTGAGGATCACCCAGCGGTCGATCCTCTCGCCCAGGCCGGCCTCCTTGGCGGCATTGAGGAACTCGGGCGGCGGCACCTCATGGCCCTGCGGGCTGAGCAGGCGCAGCAGCACTTCGTAATGTTCATGGCTGTCGCCACGCAGGCTGATGATCGGCTGGAACAGCAGGCGGAAGCTGTTGTGCTCGAGGGCCTGCTGCACCATGGCGACTATGCTGCCGCGGTTGGCGGCGGCGGCCAGTTCATCGGCCGGGTTGAACAGTTTCAGCGCATTGCCGTCGCGTAGTTCGTCGGCGCAACGCTGGGCGCGGTCGACCACTTCCTGGGCCTTTGCGGTCTTCTCGTTGAGGCCGGCGACGCCGATCGACAAGGAGGTCTGGGCGGTACGGCCGCTGACGTCGAACAGGTGGCTTTCGACCTTCTTCAGCAGGGCGGCCAGGTCGGCCTCGCACTGCTCCGGGGTCTTGCCCGCTTGCAGCACGGCGAACACATCGTCGCCGAAGCGCGCCAGTTGCGCCTCGCCGGCAAAGTGGCCGCGCAGCAGGTTGGCCAGGTCGGTGAGCAGCAGATCGATGCCGGCCAGGCCGACCTCGGCCAGCAGGCCGGCGTAACGGTCGACGCGGACATAGGCCAGGCTGGCCGGCTGGCCGGCGTTGATCGCGCGCTCGGCGGCGGCGTCCATCAGTTCGAGGAAGTGGCTGCGGTTGTACAGGCCGGTCACCAGGTCCTGGCTGCTGATCTCGCGCAGCTTCTCCTCCAGCTCGGCATTGCCACTTTCCGCGCGGATCACCACCTGGATACAGGGTTCGCTGTCGTAGGTGGCCGGCGAGAAGCTCATCCTGGCCTGGAAGGTCTGGCCGTTGGCCTTGACCCCGGCACAGGCCAGTTCGGCGCTGCCCTCGGCGCTCTGGTAGTTCTTCAGGAAGTCCTTGAAGTTGCTCTGGTCGGCGCCGGCGATCAGGTCGATCATCGGCATGCCTTCCAGTTCGTCGGCGTCCTGATAGTCGAACAGTTCGAGGTAGGCGCGGTTGGCATAGATGTGCATGCCGTCATGCACGTAGGTGATGGCATCGACGGAGCTGTCGAGCAGCAACTGGCAGCGCTTCTCCGCCTCGCGCAGGGCCACTTCGGCGGCGCGGCGGGCGCGGCGCTCCTCCAGGTTGGCCAGCTCGCGTTTGGCCACCAGCACCAGGCGCTCGTCCTCGCCCTGTGGCAGCGCATCCTGGGCGCCCAGGGCGAGGGCCTCGGTGATGCTGTCGGAATCGTTGCCGTCGAGCAGTTGAATGATCGGGATGTCTTTGGCTTGGCGGCGGATCGCGCCAATCACCTCGCCGGGGTCGAGCTGCTCGCTGCGCGGCGCGGCGATCAGCAGGTCCCAGCTTTGCTGCAGGGCCTCGGCCAGGTCATCGCTGGAGGTCAGGCGATGTACGCGGGTGGCGCGCCCGGCATTGCGGAACAGGCTGACGAGGCGCTCGGCCTCGTTCTGCGAGTCTTCGAGAATCAGCAGCCGGATGGTTTTTTTTTCGATGGCCATGGCGGGGATCAGATCTGCGCCAAACGGGCGCGAAAAGGCGACAAAAAGTGATGTGCCGGCAATCTACAGCGACTTCCAGAGCGAGTCAAAGTCTTCCTCCCCGCCTGGGCTGCGGCTTTCCGGGGTTGTGACAGGCTTGTCCTGGTCGCCGGGCGGCTGTTCGACGCTGCGGTATTCGAACTGGTTGAAACTGCCGGTGCTGGTTTGCCGGCGGCTGAGCACCGCGCGGCGCTCGGTGCCGTTGAGGTTGATCATCACCTTGTTGCCTTCCTGGAACGGCAGGCGCGGGGTGATCAGGGTGGCCGGCCGGGAGATCGCGCTGATCTCCGGCAGCAGCAGGGTGCGCAGGTATTGGCTGTTCTGCTCGGCCTTGCGCAGCAGCTGCAAGCCGCAGGACTGGGCGTGCGGGGCGATCAGCTCGATGCCCATCTGCGTGCCGCCGCCGCGGACCTGGCGAATCCAGCGGACCACGGCGACGCTCCAGCCCTGCTCCGGGCTGTCCTGTACGCCGAGCAGTTCGCCGGCCTGCAGTTGGCTCGGCACCTCTTTCGGCCAGGACAGGCAGTAGCCGCCGGGGCTGTGGTTGACGATCGGCAAGGCGAAGGTTGGATAGCTTTCACCGCCGACGGGCTCTGGCGGACTGTCTTGCTGCCTGGGTTTGCTGTACTCGATCTCCTCGAAAGGCAGGCCCTTGCTCCAGTCGTTGCCCTTCTGCGCATCGAAGGCGGCGGCCCAGACGTCCGGGGCGCCGCTGCTGGCGGTGAAGACGGCAGTGCCGGTTTCGCTCGGGAGCTGGAGAATCTCGTTGAACGGCCGTTGGTTGGCCAGGAAGAAGTGCAGTGCGCTCATGCCGATGCACAAGGTCAGCAGCCCCTGGCCGTGGGTGCGTTGGAAGGTCCGTTCGGAGATGTCGCCCCAGGCGGCGGCAAGGTGCTGCAGCATGTCCAGGCTGAAGCCTTCGGGCACCAGCAGGCGCGGTTGCGCGAGCTGCTCCGGCGGCTGCGCCAGGTGATCCTTGATCGCCTCGACCAACTGTTGCGGGTCGATGCCCAGCGCGTGGGACAGTTCGTTGGGCTGGAACAGCGAGGTGTAGCGCGGCGGGCCATCCAGTTGCGGGGCGACCGCAAACAGGCTCGAAGGTGCGTCAGCCGCTTGCAGGGTGACCAGCGCGCTCCAGGGTTCCAGGACTTCGGCCAGGCGCGCGATAGCGCTCTGGCGCATCTGGTTGCAGCGGGCGCAGCCGAGCAGCAGGGCGACCAGGTAGCTCTGTTCGGTGCTCAGGCCCTGGGTATGGCGGGCCAGCGGATCACGGATCGCCAGCTTTTGCAGGTTGCGCTCGCGGGCGATCAGGTACAGCTGGTGCAGTTCCAGCCACAGCCCCTCCGGCACCGGGCAATACAATTGGCTGGCGCGGATCAGTGGGCCGCACAGGCTGTGGGTGGCGCGTTGCAGGGCGACGGAGAGTAGCTGGTTGCGCTCCTGCTTGGCCTGTGCGGCCACGCGGGCAACGATCAGCTTGTAGCCGACCGCCAGATGGTTCTGCAGGGCCTGGCACAGATTGGCGACTTTGCGCGGGCGTTCGTCGAGGACGATGGCCTGGTTGAGGAAGTGCCGCTCCAGGTGCTTGCAGACGAAGTACACCTCCGGGCGCAGCAGCTCCAGCAGATGCAGACGATTGTCCGAGGCGATCAGCAGTTGGTTGAGTTCGACCAGGGCTTGGTACAGCTGGCGGGCCGTCTCGCCGATATTGGCCTTGGGCAGGCCGGCGATCCAGCGCTTGAGGTCGCGCGGGGTGGCATCGCAGAAAGACAGGCTTCGCTTATGCGGCGTGGGCACGCGGAGTAGTAGGTGGGGACTCTGTTTATCCATCTAGCTCGGATACTCCAACGCCAACAGGTCAGGCGAGTCGTTCTGGTTGCATGCTGCGAACTCTAGCAGCATCTGCCCGGGGCCGCAGCCCTATGCCGGGCCGGGCGGCGGAGTGGCCCGGCCGTGCGGCCCGCTGGTTCAGCTGGCCTGGCTGTTGCCCAGGCGCTGGCCCATTTGCACCTGGCTGCCGGCGCCGAGCCCCTCTGCCCAACGCACCTGGCCCGGGCCGAACAGCACGATGGCCGTCGAGCCCAGCTTGAAGCGGCCGAGCTCGGCGCCTTTGTCCAGGGTGATCGGCGCACGGGCCGCCTGGTCATAGCGGACGGTTTTCAGGGCGCGCTTGGGCGGGGTGACCAGGCCGGCCCAGACGGTTTCGATCGAGGCGACGATCATCGCGCCCACCAGCACCACGGCCATCGGCCCGCGTTCGGTATCGAACAGGCAAACCACCCGTTCGTTGCGGGCGAACAGTTCGGGAACGTTTTCCGCGGTGGTCTGGTTGACCGAGAACAGGCGTCCCGGCACATAGACCATCTCCCGCAGGGTGCCGGCCAGGGGCATGTGCACGCGGTGGTAGTCCTTCGGCGACAGGTAGATGGTGGCGAAGTCGCCGCCCATGAAGGGGTTGGCGCGCTGGCTGTCGCCGCCGAGCAGTTCGACCACGCTGAAGCCGTGACCTTTGGCCTGGAACACCCGGCCGTGCTCGATCGGTCCGAGTTGGCTGACGGCACCATCGGCCGGGCTGAGGATCGCCCCGGGCGTTTCATCCAGTGGGCGGGCAGTGTCTTTCAGGGCGCGGGTGAAGAAGGCGTTGAAGTGCTCGAAGGCGCTCGGGTCTTCGACCTGCGCCTCGCTCAGGTCGACCCGGTACTGTTTGATGAACCAGCTGATCAGGCGGTTCTTGAACCAGCCCGCGCGGCATTCGGCGGCGTAGCCGATCAGGCGCGACAGCAGGTGGTGCGGCAGCAGGTACTGGCTGAGGATAAACAGGCGTTGTTTCATCGGGTTTCCTTAAAGGCCGGATCAGCGTTCGACCGGGGTGTCCGGGTGGTTGCCCCACTCGCCCCAGGAACCGGCGTAGGCCTTGACGCGCGGATAGCCGAGGGCTTTCGCCACCAGGTAGGTGAAGCCCGAGCGGTGGTGGGTTTGGCAGTGGGTGATGATTTCCTTGTCCGCGGTCAGGCCGAGGCTGGCGAGCAGCGCCGGCATGTCCTGGCGAATGCGCAGGGCGCGGGCCCGATCCATGCCGGCGGTCCATTCGAGGTTGACCGCGCCGGGGATGTGCCCGGCTTTTGCCGCCAAGGCTTTTTCGCCGCGGTATTCGGCCGGCGAGCGGGCGTCCCAGATGGCCAGGTCGGCGGCGCCGAGACGGCTTTGCAGGTATTCGCGGGTGGCGCTGGGACTGTCGTCCAGCGTCAGGCTGAGGGGGGCGCTGGCCGCCGCGGGCTGTTCGGTGCTGAGTGGGCGCCCCTCGGCCAGCCAGGCCAGCAGGCCGCCGTCGAGGTAGTGATAGCGATGATGGCCGATCACATCCAGCAGCCAGATGAAGCGCCCGGCCCAGCCGCCGCCTTCGTCGTCGTAGACCACATAGACGGCGTCCGGGTGGTGCCCCAGTTCGGCAAACAGCTGCTCCAACTGGCGCCGCTCCGGCAGCAGGCCGGGTGCCGGCGGCAGGCCCAGTTGGGTGCGCTTGGGATCGACGAAGCGGGCGCCCGGAATGTGCCCCGCGGCATAGCGCGCCGTACTGGTCAGGTCGACCAGGATCAGCTCGGGCGCAGTCAGGCGGCTGGCCAGGTCGGCCGGTTCGATAACCAGCGGCAATGCGGCGAAGGCAGTCATGCTCGGCCTCTTCGGTGAAGGTAAAGCGAGGGATTGTAACGGAAAGCCTAGTGTCCGCGTTTGGCAAAGCTGCCCAGGCCGCGCTCGATGCATTGCGCGGTTTTGCCGAAGGCCTGCAGGCCGGCATCGCCGAGCGCACTGCCGGCCTGATCGGCGATGATCAGCATGACCACCCGGCCCTGGTTGGCCAGCGAGCGCAACAGCAGGTGTTCGCCGGGGAACAGCGCCTTCAGAGCGCCCGGCAGCAGGGCGGAGAACTGCGCGATATTGGCCGGCGTCAGGCGCAACTGCGCCGGCTCCTGGAGCAGTCGGCGCAGGACCTGACTGTGTTGCGGGTCCAGTCTCAGGCCGCTCGCCGATGGCGGCAGGCCGGCCTGCTGCTGCACCTGCAGGCGGCTGTGGGTACGGTCGGCGAGGAGCAGCAGCACGCGCTGCATGCCGCACGCCTGCAGGGCCTGGCTGGCGCAGGCGGTCAGTTGCGCGAGGTTGTCGAACGCGCTCGGCTGGGCGAGCAGGCGTGCACAGTGTCGACGCCATTCGTTTTCCGCCGCGGCAGGGGGCGTCGTGGCGGCCGCCGCGGTGGGACGGGCGGCTTGCAGGCGGCGCGCGTCCCAGGGCCACAGCAGGGCTTGGGCGGGATGCCAGAGGTCGCCGCCGCCGTGTTGGCGTGCGCTCTGCACGGCGTGCTGGTGAACCTGCTGCTGCACCTCGTTCAGCGACAGTTGCAGGTACAGTCCGGTCAGGCGCTGCCAGCGTGCGGTGTGCGGGCCGTTCCAGGCATGGTGGGCCGAGAGTGCCAGGCCGTTGGCCAGCAGGATGCTGTTGCCCGGCCGGGTCAGCCAGCGGCGCAGCGGAGTGTCGGCATCGAGCAGCTGTTGTTGATGCAGGGGGTGCTCGTTGTCGTGGGCGATATGCAGGGCCCTGACCAGTTGGCGCCGGTCCTGCGCCAGCAGGCGGTAGCCCTGGACTATCCAGTCGGGCAGCCGCCAGCGTTCGGCCAGCGCCAGGCAGAGCTGGAGCAGGGGCACGCCGAGCAGCTCCTGTTCGACCTTGGCGGCCGGCTCGCCGTTGGCCAGCACCCGTTGTTCCCAGGCCGAGAACAGCTCGGGGTGCGCCGCCACCAGCGCCCAGAGCGGCGCGAGAAACAGCAGGCTGCCCCAGTGGATCTCCTGCCAGAGCCGCGCCAGGCGACCGGCGAACAAGCCATTGGCCTGCTGCGCGGCATGTTGGCTGATCAGCTGGATTTGTCGCAGGGCCAGGGGGATTTCATCGAGGGGGTGGGCGGGCTGGCGCTTCAGCAGATCCGCGGTGCGCTGCAGTCCGAGTCGACCGATTGCGCTTTCCAGGCTCTCGGCGGGCTCGCTGAAACTGCCGCCTTGTCGATTGGCCTCGCGCAGCACGGCCAACGCCAGGGCGGGGCTGCTCTGCATCAATTCGGCAATTTCGCGCAACGAGCGGCGGTTGTCGGATAGTGCGCGACTGACGCTCTGATGGCTCGCGATAGGCACCGGCAATGGTTGCTCGTCCAGCTGTTCGAGCCACTCTTCGAGACGACGAGGTAGAGGGAGAGGGGGCGACATCGGTCCTTGGCCACGCTGGCTTTTAGCCTTAACTGACTATAGTCTCGCGCATAACTTCCGATAAATAGAAGGGTTGATTTGCAGAACCCTCTACTACAGGCCTCGCAAGTTTCTTTTTATGGCAAAAATCATCGGCATCATCGTTGTATTCGCCAGCGTGCTGGGCGGGTTCATTCTGTCGGGTGGGCAGTTCATGGCGCTTATCCATCCCTTCGAGGTCATGATCATCGGCGGCGCGGCGCTGGGGGCCTTTCTCCAGGCGAACCCGGGCAGCATGTTCATGCACGTGTTCAAGAAGTCGTTGAAGATGTTCAGTTCGCGCTTCACCCACACCTTCTATCTCGAAGTGCTGAGGCTGGTCTACGAGATCCTCAACAAGAGCCGCCGCGAGGGGATGATGGCCATCGAGGCCGATATCGAGGAGCCGGCGGCCAGTCCGATATTCAGCAAGTATCCGGCCATCCTCAAGGACGAGCGCATGACCGCCTATATCTGCGATTACCTGCGCATCATGTCCTCCGGCAATATGGCGCCGCATGAGCTGGAAGGGTTGTTCGACATGGAAATCTCCAGCCTGAAGGAAGAACTGGAGCACCCCGCCCACGCCGTGGCGAAGGTTGCCGATGGCATGCCGGCCATGGGTATCGTCGCCGCCGTGCTGGGGATCGTGATCACCATGTCGGTTCTCGCCGAGGCCGACAATGCGATGATCGGCTACAAGGTGGGTTCTGCGCTGGTCGGTACCTTCCTCGGGATCCTCGCCTCCTACGGTTTCTTCGGTCCGCTGTCTGCGGCGCTGGAGCACGATGCCAAGGAAGAGCTGAACGTCTACGAGGCGATCAAGTCCGGCCTGGTCGCCTCGGCGTCCGGCATGCCGCCGTCGCTGGCGGTGGAGTTCGCCCGCAAGGCCCTTTATCCCGCCCACCGGCCGAGCTTCACCGAGCTTGAACAGGCCATGCGTGGGGGCTGACGGCTGAGTTATGGAAAACAATCAGCCGATCATCGTCAAACGGGTGAAGAAGACCGCCGGGGGCCACCACGGCGGCGCCTGGAAGATCGCCTTCGCCGACTTCGCCACGGCGATGATGGCGTTCTTCCTGGTCATGTGGCTGATGTCCTCGGCTACCCCCGAGCAGAAGAAACTGATCTCCGGTTACTTCAAGGATCCGATCGGGTTTTCCGAAAGCGCCAGCCCCTTCGTGATCGACCTCGGCGGTTCGCCCACCCCGGCGCCGGACCGCACGCTCAACCAGCAGGTCGAGGATCAGACCGAAGGCGAGGAGCGCGAGATCGAGCCGGCGCAGGTCGCCCCCGA
Organism: Pseudomonas benzenivorans; assembly: GCF_900100495.1. Classification (GTDB taxonomy): domain Bacteria; phylum Pseudomonadota; class Gammaproteobacteria; order Pseudomonadales; family Pseudomonadaceae; genus Aquipseudomonas; species Aquipseudomonas benzenivorans. The sequence goes on along the minus strand of NZ_FNCT01000002.1, from coordinate 371,243 downwards.
GCAGGCCGAAGGCCTGGCCGAGGAACTAGAGCGCGAACGCCTCGAGTTGTTGCTCCAGGAGTTGCAGAACAAGGTCGAGGAGAACCCGCAGCTGCAGCGCTTCAAGGACCAGATCCTGTTCGAGATCACCCAGGACGGCTTGCGCATCCAGATCATGGACGCCGAGAACCGGCCGATGTTCGCCAGTGGCAGCGCGCACCTGCAGCCATATTTCGAGGACATCCTGCTGGCCCTGGCCGAGACCATCAAGGCGGTGCCGAACAAGATCAGCGTCAGCGGCCACACCGACGCCAAGCCGTTTGCCGGTGCCGGTGATTATGGCAACTGGGAGCTCTCCGCCAACCGTGCGAATGCCGCCCGCCGTACGCTGATCGCCGGTGGCTACGACGAGGCGCAGGTGGCGCGGGTGGTCGGCTATGCCTCCTCGGCCCTGTTCGACCGGGACGATCCGTTCAACCCGGTGAATCGGCGCATCGACATCGTCGTGCTGACCAAGAAGGCCCAGCGTGCCATCGAGGGCGAGCAGGACGCTGCGGGCGCTGCCGGACCAGACGACGCCGCAGCACCCGACGACGGCGCCGCGCCACCCTCCGGGCCGCCGGCCAATCCGCTGCCGCCGGGCGAGTTGCGCGAGCGCTTGAATATCTTCGAAGAGGGCGTGTTGCAGCTCGATCCGGCCGGCGAATGAGCGGCGCGTTTGCTGGCCGAGGCCGCGCCTGAGCGCGGCCTCGGCGTTTCAGTAATCCGCTTCGGGCAGGCTGGCGATGATGTGCCGGTAGCTGGCCATCCGCTGCGGTTGGATGCGCCCTTCTTCGAGGGCCTTGAGCAGCGCGCAGCCGGGTTCGCGGTCATGCTTGCAGTCGCGGAAGCGGCAATGCCCGAGCAGCTCGTGGAACTCGATGAAGCCCGCCTCGACATCGTCGCGACTGACATGCACCAGGCCGAACTCGCGAATCCCGGGGGAATCGATCAGCTCGCCGCCGCCGGGGAAGTGGAACAGCCGCGCGGTGGTGGTGGTGTGGGTGCCCTTGCCGGTCAGCTCCGAGAGCGCCCCGACCCGCGTGTCGATGCCGGGCAGCAGGCTGTTGACCAGCGAGGATTTGCCGACGCCGGACTGGCCGACGAAGACGCTGACGTGGCCGTCCAGCTGCTGTTTGAGCCGGTCCATGCCGTCGCCCTGGTGGGCCGAGACTTCCAGCAGCGGGTAACCCAGCTGGCGATACACGGCGAGCAGGGCATTCAGCGCGACGGCGTTCTGCGCGTCGATCAGGTCGGCCTTGTTCAGCAGCAGCAACGGGCGGATGCCGGCATGCTCGGCGGCCACCAGGTAGCGGTCGATCAGGTTGGCGTGGGGTTCCGGCAGCGGCGCGAAGACGATCACGATCAGGTCGACGTTGGCCGCCACCGGCTTCAGCTGGCCGCGGCTGTCGGGGCGGCATAGCTCGGTGCTGCGCGGCAGTTGCGCGACTATCACGCCGATGCCCTGGTTGCCGGCGCGCCAGACCACCCGATCGCCGGTGACCAGGGTCGGCAGGTTGGCGCGCAGGTGGCAGCGGAACACCTGGCCGGCCAGTTCGCCGTCCTGCGCCTCGACCTCGACCTGCACGCCGAAGTGGGCGATCACCAGGCCGATCTGTTCCGGGCCGAGGTCGCCACCCTCCAGGGTTTGCACGGCCTGCGACTCGCGCTTGGCGGCGCGGGCGGCGCGTTCGCCCTGGATCTTGTCGATGCGCCAGCTTTGCCGGCGGTTGAGTTGGCGTTTGGCCATGAAGGTTCCGAGGTTGAGTTGCAGTGAAAGCCGGCCGCGAGTCTAGCACGCGCGGCCCGCTGGCCAGCGTCTGGCCGCGCAGCGAGCCGGCGAGCGGTTACACTGCGCGGCAAGCGTGTTGCGAAGGAGGGCGAGAAGGTGGCGGTGAGACTGGGGATCGCTCGGCTGGGTGGCCGCTATCCGGCGCTGCTGGCGTTGCTGGCGCAGTTGGCCGCGACGCTGTCGATTGGCGTGCTGATCGTCCTGGCGGCACAGTTCTCCGCCTGGCGTCCCGCCTGGCTGGCCGCCGGCCTGGCGCAGGGGCTGCTGGCGGCGAGCCTCGGCCAGTGGCTCGGGCTGTCGCGTAGCTGGTGGTGGTTGAACCTGGCGTTCGTCCCGGCATTGCTCCTCAGCAGTGGCGCGTCGCTGCCATCCTGGGTGTTTCTCGGCGCTTTCCTGCTGATCCTGCTGCTCAACTGGAACAGCATTGGCGAGCGGGTGCCGCTGTACCTGAGCGGCGCCCGCTGTCGCCGGGAGCTGACCGCGCTGCTCTCCCGGCAGGCGGCGGAATTCCGCTTCGTCGACCTTGGCTGCGGTCCGGCCGGCAGCCTGTTGCAGCTGGCGCGGCAATTTCCGCGGGCGCAGTTCGTCGGGGTGGAGACCGCGCCGCTGTCGTTCGCCATCGCCTGGTTGCGCTGCCTGGCGCAGGACAATTGCCGGATTCGCTACGAGAGTCTCTGGCGCACCGATTTGGCGGGATTCGACGTGGCGTATTGCTTCCTCTCGCCCGCGCCGATGGCCGCGCTGTGGGAAAAGGCCAGGGGGCAGATGGCTGCCGGGGCCTGGCTGATCAGCAACAGCTTCGAGGTGCCCGGGGTGCCGGCCGATGAGCTGATCGAGCTGCATGACTGGCGGCGCTCGCGCCTGCTGCTGTGGCGCATCGCCGACTGATTTATTTCGCTAAACTGCCGGTTCTAGCCGAGGAGTGCAGCATGCCGAACCCACAGAACCTGATCTGGATCGACCTGGAAATGACCGGTCTTGACCCGGAGAAAGACGTCATCATCGAAATGGCCACCATCGTCACCGACAACCAGCTGAATGTGCTGGCCGAGGGCCCGGTGATCGCCGTGCACCAGAGTGACGAGCTGCTCGCCGGGATGGACGAATGGTGCACCCGCACCCATGGCGAGAGCGGCCTGACCCGGCGCGTACGCGAGAGCAAGATCGGCGTTGCCGAGGCCGAGGCGCAGACCATCGCCTTCCTCGAGCAGTGGGTGCCGAAAGGCAAGTCGCCGATCTGCGGCAACAGCATCGGCCAGGATCGGCGTTTCCTCTATCGCTACATGCCGGATCTGGAAGCCTACTTCCACTACCGTTCGCTGGATGTCACGACTCTGAAGATCCTCGCCGAGCGCTGGGCGCCGCAGCTCAAGGACGGTTTCCTGAAGAAGGGTAGCCACCTGGCGCTGGACGATATCCGCGAGTCGATCGGCGAGCTCAAGTATTACCGCGAGCACCTGCTCAAGGTCTGAGCGGTGTCATGGGCTACTCCGGCCTGCGGCTGTGGTGCTGGGCCAGGGCCCATTCGACATGCTCGCGCACCAGCGCCGAGGGATGCTCGCGGCGCGCCTCCAGCGCCTCGAGCACCGGAATGCTCGATGGCGCGTTGCCCAGGCCGACCGCCAGGTTACGCAGCCAGCGCTCATAGCCGGCGCGGCGCAGCGGCGAGCCCTCGGTGCGGCTGAGGAACTCCTCTTCGCTCCAGCGGAACAGCTCGGCCAGCTCGGCGTTGTCCAGCTGGTGGCGCGGCTGGAAGTCGCCCTGCGTGGTGGGGCGGGCGAAACGGTTCCACGGGCAGACCATCTGGCAGTCGTCGCAGCCGAACACCCGGTTGCCGATCGGCGCGCGCAGTTCCTCGGGGATCGGGCCTTTCAGTTCGATGGTCAGGTAGGAGATGCAGCGCCGCGCATCCAGCACATAGGGGCCGACGAAGGCGGCGGTCGGGCAGATCTCCAGGCATGCCGTGCAGCGCCCGCAGTGTTCGCTGGCATGCGCCGCGTCGACCGGCAGCGGAAGGTCGACGAACAGCTCGCCGAGGAAGAAATAGCTGCCGGCCTTGCGGTTGAGCACCAGGGTGTTCTTGCCGATCCAGCCGAGGCCGGCCTGCTCGGCGATGGCTTTCTCCAGCACCGGGGCGCTGTCGACGAAGGCGCGGTAGCCGAACGGGCCGATCGCCTGCTGGATGCGCTCGGCCAGCTGTTGCAGGCGCTTGCGGATCAATTTGTGGTAGTCGCGGCCGAGGGCGTAGCGCGATACATAGGCCTTCTCCGGCTGGCCCAGGCGCCGGGCCATCTGCGTATCGCCGGGCAGGTAATCCATGCGCAGCGACACCACCCGCAGCGTGCCGGGCACCAGTTGCTCGGGGTGCGAGCGCTTGCTGCCGTGGGCCGCCATGTAGTCCATTTCGCCCTGATAGCCGGCCTCCAGCCAGCGCTGCAGATGCGCCTCGTGCTCGGTCAACGCCAGTCCGGCGATACCGACCTGCTGGAAGCCCAGTTCGCGGCCCCAGTCCTTGATCGACTGGGCGAGGGCGACGAGATCGAGGTTCGGGGTCATGTCGAAGGGGAAACCCAGGCGGAGGTGGGTATAATTCTGCCAGACATCGGAGCCGACGCATGCCCCAACCGCCAGACAATCTTCCCCTCGCCCTGTACAGCGCCGCCCAGGTGCGTGAGCTCGACGCCCGGCTGATCGCCGCCGGCACGTCGGGTTTCGAGCTGATGAGCCGCGCCGCCCATGCGCTCTGGCGCGCCTTGCGCCGCCGCTGGCCGGATGCCGGGGTGGTCACGGTGGTGGCCGGGCGCGGCAACAATGCCGGGGACGGTTATCTGCTCGCGGCCCTGGCGCAGCGCGCCGGCTGGCGCGTGCGTCTGCTGGCGGTGGGCGACCCGGCGCAGCTGCAGGGCGAGGCAGCGCAGGCGCGCGATGAGGCGCTCGCGGCCGGGGTGAGGTTCGAAGCGTGGCGCGAGTGCGCGACGCTGGAGGGCGTACTGGTCGACGCGCTGCTCGGCACCGGCCTGCGCGGCGCGGTGCGCGAGCCGTATGCCCAGGCGATTCGCCTGCTCAATGCCAGCGGCCGGCCGGTGCTGGCGGTGGATATTCCGTCCGGTCTGTGCGCCGACACCGGCCAGGTGCTCGGCGTCGCCGTGCGTGCGGACCTGACGGTGACCCTGATCGGCCTGAAGCTCGGCCTGCTCAGCGGCGCGGCGCCGGATTGGGTCGGCGAGCTGCTGTTCGACGATTTGCAGGCCGATCCGCAGCTGGTCGCCCTGCAGGCCTGCACGGCGCAGCGCCTGGCCGGGGCCCATGTGCCGCGCCTGGCCGAGCGCTCGCGCACGGTGCACAAGGGCCAGCTGGGCCATGTGCTGGTGGTCGGCGGAGACCGCGGTTTCGCCGGCGCGGCCTTGCTCGCCGCGCAGAGCGCCCTGCGCGGCGGCGCCGGGATGGTGTCCCTGGCGACCCGCGGCGAGCACCTGGCGGCGGCACAGGCGCGGGTGCCCGAGGTGATGGGCGCCGCGGTGGCGTCGGCCAATCAACTGCTGGCCCTCGGCGCGGCGGCCAGTGTCTGGGTGGTCGGCCCGGGACTGGGTCAGGGCGCCTGGGGCCGCAGCCTACTGTCGGCCGCAGCAGTCAGCGCGGCGCCGCAGGTGTGGGACGCCGACGCCTTGAACCTGCTGGCCGCTGGCGTGGTGGCGCTGCCGGCCGATGGCGTGATCACCCCGCATCCGGGCGAGGCGGCGCGCTTGCTGGGCGTCGCCACGGCCGAGGTGCAGGCCGATCGCCCGGCCGCGGCGCGGGAGCTGGCCCGGCGCTATGGGACGGTGTGCGTGCTGAAAGGCGCGGGGACCCTGGTCGCCGATCCGGACGGGCGCTTGCTGCTGTGCGACCGCGGCCATCCGGCGATGGCCGGTGCCGGCCTGGGCGATGTCCTGGCCGGATTGATCGGCGCGCTGCTGGGGCAGGGGCTGGCGCCATTCGCCGCGGCCAGCCTGGCGGTGTGGCTACATGCGCGGGCCGGCGAGCGTTTGGCGGTAGAAGGCCGTGGGTTGGCGGCGAGCGATCTGTGCCCCGCCATTCGTCAGGTGTTGCAGGAGCATTCCGCTTGTCAGAAATAGAGCTGTACGCCGCCGATGAACCGGCGATGCTGGCGCTGGGTGCACGGATCGCCGAGGCGACCGCTGGTCGGGGGATCATCTATTTGCATGGCGATCTGGGCGCCGGCAAGACCACCCTGGCGCGCGGCATCATTCGCGGCCTGGGGCATGTCGGCGCGGTGAAGAGCCCGACCTTCACCCTGGTCGAACCCTACGAAATCGGCGATACCCGCGCCTTCCATTTCGACCTCTATCGCCTGGTCGATCCGGAGGAGCTGGAGTTTCTCGGCATTCGCGACTACTTCGAGGGCGATGAACTGTGCCTGGTGGAGTGGCCGCAACGCGGTGGCGGCATTTTGCCAAAGGCCGACCTGGACATTACCATTACCCCGCAAGCGGCCGGCCGTTCGCTGCGCATGCTGGCGCGCAGTGCGCGTGGCGAAGCCTGGTGTGCCGCCTTGGCAGACCGTTGAAAAACTACTGCACTCGGCTATGCGGCGTTGAAAGCAGCCTCGGAATGCTCATGTACAACTCGTACACTCGCGTGCGAGCCCAGTCCGCATCCTTGGCTGCTTTCGCTTTGCCTAGCCGTCGCTCGCTACGTTTCTCAACGGCCTGCTGGCCATCGGAGCATGATCAGAACAATGGGGTTGGCTATGCGCATAGGCGCGCGTTTCATTGCGGTTGGAGTGGTAATGGCGGCGCTGGCCGTCGAGGTTTTCGCCGCTTCGGATGTGCGCAGCGTGCGGCTGTGGCGCGCGCCGGATAACACCCGACTGGTGTTCGACCTGTCCGGGCCGGTGCAGCACAGCGTGTTCACCCTCAGCGCGCCGGATCGCATCGTCATCGATGTCGGCGGCGCCAAGCTGGTCACTCAACTCGACCAACTGGCCCTGAGCAACACCCCGATCACCGGCATGCGTTCGGCGCAGCGCACCCCTGAGGACCTGCGCGTGGTGATCGACCTGTCGGCACCGGTGTCGCCGAAAAGCTTCACCCTGGCGCCCAATGCGCAGTACGGCCATCGTCTGGTGGTCGACCTGTTCGATCAGGAAGCGGGCGCCGCCCCCAGCCTGCCCACGACCGCGGTCGCCACTGCGCCGCAGGTGCCCGTCACCCCGACCCAGGCACCACCCAAGCTGGCGCCGGTACCCGGTGGCAAGCGCGCTATCGTCATCGCCATCGACGCCGGTCACGGCGGCGAGGACCCCGGCGCGCTGTCGCCGGTCAAGGGCCAGTTCGAGAAGCACGTGACTCTGGCGATCGCCAAGGAACTGCAGCGGCAGATCAATGCCGAGAAGGGCTTTCGCGCCGAGCTGGTGCGCACCGGCGACTATTTCATCCCGTTGCGCAAGCGCACCGAGATCGCCCGCAAGAAGGGCGCCGACCTGTTCGTCTCGATACATGCCGACGCGGCGCCGCGGGCCGCGGCGTTCGGGGCTTCGGTGTACGCCCTGTCGGATCGTGGCGCCACCTCGGAAACCGCGCGCTGGCTGGCCGATTCGGAGAACCAGTCGGACCTGATCGGCGGTGCCGGCAATGTCAGTCTGGACGACAAGGACCGTATGCTCGCCGGGGTGTTGCTGGACTTGTCGATGACTGCGTCGTTGTCCTCCAGCCTGAATGTCGGGCAGAAGGTGCTGAGCAACATGGGGCGGATCACCCCGCTGCATAAGCGGCGGGTCGAACAGGCCGGGTTCATGGTGCTGAAGTCGCCGGACATTCCGTCGATCCTGGTCGAGACCGGGTTCATCTCCAATCCCAACGAGGCCAGGAAGCTCGCCTCGGCCAGCCATCAGCAGACCCTGGCGCGCTCCATCCACTCCGGGGTCCGGCAGTTCTTCCAGCAGAATCCGCCGCCGGGCACCTACCTCGCCTGGCTGCGCGATAACGGCAAGATTCCCCAGGGGCCGCGCGAGCATGTGGTCGGCTCCGGCGAGAGCCTGGCGTTGATCGCCCAGCGCTACCAGGTCAGCCTGGCAGCCCTGCGCAGCGCCAATGGGCTGCGTTCCGACGTGATCAAGGTCGGCCAGACCCTGCAGGTTCCAACGGCCGCGCTGGCGGTCCAGCCATGAGCGGGGCGGCGCGCATCCAGCTGCTCAGTCCGCGGCTGGCCAACCAGATCGCCGCCGGCGAGGTGGTCGAGCGGCCGGCTTCGGTGATCAAGGAGCTGCTGGAAAACAGCCTGGATTCCGGCGCCAGGCGCATCGAGGTGGATGTCGAACTCGGCGGCAGCAAGTTGCTGCGCGTGCGCGACGACGGCAGCGGCATTCCGCCGGACGACCTGCCGCTGGCCCTGGCGCGCCATGCCACCAGCAAGATCCGCGAGCTGGAAGACCTTGAGCAGGTGATGAGCCTGGGTTTCCGTGGCGAGGCCCTGGCCTCGATCAGCTCGGTCGCCCGCCTGACCCTGACCTCGCGCACCGCCGGCGCCGAGCAGGCCTGGCAGGTGGAAACCGAGGGCCGCGACATGCAGCCGCGGGTCCAGCCGGCGGCACACCCGGTCGGCACCTCGGTGGAGGTGCGCGACCTGTTCTTCAATACCCCGGCGCGGCGCAAGTTCCTCAAGGCCGAGAAAACCGAATTCGATCACCTGCAGGAGGTCATCAAACGGCTGGCGCTGGCGCGTTTCGATGTGGCCTTTCACTTGCGCCACAACGGCAAGAGCGTGCTGTCGCTGCACGAAGCCGCCGATGATGTCAGTCGTGCGCGGCGGGTCGCCGCGGTCTGTGGCCCGGCCTTTCTCGAGCAGGCGCTGCCGATCGAGATCGAGCGCAACGGCCTGCACCTGTGGGGCTGGGTCGGCTTGCCGACCTTCTCGCGCAGCCAGGCGGACCTGCAGTATTTCTACGTCAACGGGCGTATGGTGCGCGACAAGCTGGTCGCCCACGCGGTGCGCCAGGCCTATCGTGACGTACTGTTCAACGGCCGCCACCCGACCTTCGTGCTGTTCCTGGAAATCGATCCGTCGGTGGTCGACGTCAACGTCCACCCGACCAAGCACGAGGTGCGTTTCCGCGACGGGCGCATGGTGCACGACTTCCTCTATGGCACCTTGCATCGTGCCTTGGGCGAGGTGCGTCCGGAAGACCAGTTGGCGGCGCCGGCGGCGGTAAGCGAGATGCTTCGCCCGACCGGCCAGGCCGCCGGCGAGTTCGGCCCCCAGGGCGAGATCGGCCTGGCGGCCAGCGTGCTCGAACGGCCACAGGGTGAGTCGCTCTGGCGTTCGCCGGGTGCCGGCTATCAGGGCGCGCGGCCTGGGAGCGCGCTACCGGCCGGCGAGGCCCAGGGCGCCTATCGCGAGTTCTTCTCGCCGCTGACCGAATCGGCGGCGCCAGTGGCCCTGCCCGCGGCCCAGGGCGATGTACCGCCGCTCGGCTATGCGATCGCCCAGTTGAAGGGCGTGTACGTGCTGGCCGAAAACGTCCAGGGCCTGGTGCTGGTCGACATGCATGCGGCCCATGAGCGGATCACCTACGAACGGCTGAAGCTGGCCATGGCCAGTGAAGGCCTGCGCGGCCAGCCGTTGCTGGTGCCCGAATCGCTGGCGGTCAGCCAGCGCGAGGCCGATTGCGCCGAGGAGCATGCGACCTGGTTCCAGCGCCTGGGCTTCGAGTTGCAGCGTCTCGCTCCGGAAAGCCTGGCGATCCGACAGATTCCCGCGCTGCTCAAGCAGGCCGAGGCGACCCAGTTGGTGCGCGATGTGCTGGCCGATTTGCTCGAGTACGGCACCAGCGACCGCATTCAGGCGCACCTCAACGAACTGCTCGGCACCATGGCCTGCCACGGCGCGGTGCGTGCCAACCGGCGCCTGACCCTGCCGGAAATGAATGCCCTGCTGCGCGACATGGAGCACACCGAGCGCAGCGGCCAGTGCAACCACGGGCGGCCGACCTGGACGCAACTGGGCATGGACGATCTGGATAGGCTGTTCCTGCGTGGCCGCTGACGGGCTGCGCTCGATCCGCGTTCGCGACACTGAGAGATGTATTGGCGATGTCTGAACACCTGCCGCCGGCGATATTCCTGATGGGCCCGACCGCCGCCGGCAAGACCGATCTGGCCCTGGAGTTGGCGCGGACCCTGCCGTGCGAGCTGATCAGCGTCGATTCGGCGTTGATCTATCGCGGCATGGACATCGGTACCGCCAAGCCCGACAAGGCGGTGCTGGCCGAGTTTCCCCATCGGCTGATCGATATCCGCGATCCCGCCGAAAGCTATTCCGCCGCCGAGTTTCGCGCCGATGCGCTGGCGGCGATGGCGCAGATCACTGCGCGCGGCCGTATTCCAGTGTTGGTCGGCGGCACCATGTTGTATTACAAGGCGTTACTGGAGGGCCTGGCCGACATGCCGAGCGCCGATGCGGCCGTGCGTGCCGAGTTGGAGGCGCGTGCCAGGGTCGAGGGTTGGCAGGCGCTGCATCGTGAGCTCGAGGCGGTGGACCCGGAATCCGCCGCGCGTATCCATCCCAATGACCCGCAACGCCTGACCCGGGCGCTGGAGGTCTACCGGGTCAGTGGTTTGAGCATGTCCGCGCATCGTCGGCGCCAGGCAGAGCAACGTCTTGATTGGAGTGGGCCAGGGGGGGAGCATTTCCCCTATACTGTCGCCCACTTGGCCATCGCTCCGGCGCAGCGTCAGGTGCTGCATGCGCGAATCGCGCAACGATTTCAGTCGATGCTGGAACAGGGTTTCGTCGAAGAGGTCGAACGGCTGCGCCAGAGAAGTGACTTGCATGCTGGATTGCCGTCTATACGGGCGGTGGGTTATCGCCAGGTGTGGGATTACCTGGAGGGCAACCTGAGCGAAACGCAAATGCGCGAGCACGGCATCATCGCCACGCGCCAGTTGGCCAAGCGCCAGTTCACCTGGTTGCGCAGTTGGGCCGACGTGCACTGGTTGGATAGCCTGGCCTGCGACAATCTGCAGCGCGCCTTGAAATACCTGGCGGCGGTCTCCATATTGACCTGAGACCTTGCCATTGGCCGTCTATCCTTGGGGGTAAAGCGGCCGTAAAGCTGTTCGTGGGTTTACTAAAACTATTAATTATTGATTTTCATAGGAGTGCGGCACATGTCAAAAGGGCATTCGCTACAAGACCCTTACCTGAATACCCTGCGTAAGGAACGCGTCCCGGTTTCCATCTATCTGGTCAACGGCATCAAGCTGCAGGGCCAGATCGAGTCTTTCGACCAGTTCGTGATTTTGCTGAAGAACACTGTCAGCCAGATGGTCTACAAGCACGCTATCTCCACCGTTGTGCCGAGCCGTCCGGTGCGTTTGCCGAGCGCTTCCGAGACCGAGCAAGCCGAAGCCGAGCCGGGTAACGCCTGATTTAGGAGGTTGCATTGTTCTTCGAGCGCCATGAAGGGGGAGAACGGGCCATTCTGGTTCATCTGGACGGCCAAGATTCCGAGGCGCGCGAAGATCCGCAGGAATTTCAAGAGTTGGCCCTCTCTGCCGGTGCTGACATTGTGGCCTTCCTCAATGTGCCGAGCACCCGGCTGACCGCGAAATACCTGATTGGCAGTGGCAAGGTCGAGGAGTTGCGCGACCAGGTCAACGCTGTCGAGGCGGACCTGGTGATCTTCAACCATGTCCTCACGCCCAGCCAGGAGCGCAACCTCGAGCGGGTATTCGAGTGTCGCGTACTGGATCGTACCGGGCTGATTCTCGACATTTTCGCCCAGCGCGCGCGCACCCATGAGGGCAAGCTGCAGGTCGAGCTGGCTCAACTGGATCACTTGAGCACGCGACTGGTGCGTGGCTGGACTCACCTGGAGCGGCAGAAGGGCGGCATCGGTCTGCGCGGTCCCGGCGAGACCCAACTGGAAACCGACCGCCGCTTGCTGCGGGTGCGCATCCGCCAGATCAAGCAGAAACTCGAGAAGGTGCGCAGCCAGCGCGAGCAGGCGCGGCGCGGACGCAAGCGCGCGGACATCCCCTCGGTTTCCCTGGTCGGCTATACCAACGCCGGCAAGTCCACCCTGTTCAATGCCTTGACCGAGTCGGATGTCTACGCCGCCAATCAACTGTTCGCCACCCTCGATCCGACCCTGCGTCGCCTGGAGCTGGACGACCTGGGGCCGATAGTGTTGGCCGATACCGTGGGCTTCATCCGCCACCTGCCGCACAAGCTGGTCGAAGCGTTCCGCGCGACGCTCGAGGAATCGAGCAACTCCGACTTGTTGCTGCACGTCATCGATGCCCATGAGCCGGAGCGAATGGCGCAGATCGAGCAGGTGATGGCCGTGCTGGGGGAGATTGGTGCGCAAGCGCTACCGCTGCTCGAGGTCTACAACAAGCTCGACCTGCTCGAGGGGGTCGAACCGCAAATCCAGCGCGACGCCGACGGCAAGCCGCTGCGAGTTTGGCTGTCGGCCCGCGATGGGCGGGGTTTGCCGCTGCTCAAGCAGGCGATTGCCGAGCTGTTGGGTGACGACCTGTTTGTCGGGACCCTGTGCCTGCCCCAGCGTCTGGCACGCTTGCGCGCACAGTTCTTCGCCCTGGGGGCGGTACAGAGCGAAGGACATGCCGAGGACGGCAGCAGCCTGCTGGCGGTGCGTCTGCCGCGGATTGAGCTGAATCGGCTGGTTAGCCGCGAAGGACTGCAGCCGCTAGAGTTCATCGAGCAACACACTTTGCAATAAAGCCTGCGACAGTGACTTTGCCGCTGATCGCGGGCATTCGGTAGCATTGGCGGGCGCGCCGTGGGCGCGTCTTTGCTTTATCAGTATGGAGAGCGCTATGGCTTGGAATGAGCCGGGTGGCAACTCGAATAATCAGGATCCTTGGGGTGGCCGCAAAGGTGGCGACCGCAAGGGGCCGCCGGATCTCGATGAAGCCTTCCGCAAGCTACAGGAAAGCCTGAACGGGCTGTTCGGTGGCAGTAAGAAACGTGGCGGCGACGAGGGCTCCGGCAAGGGTGGTTTCGGCCTGCTGTTCGTGGGCTTGGCGCTGCTGGCGGTCGTCTGGTTGTATAGCGCGATCTATGTGGTCGATGAGCAGGAGCAGGCGGTCGTGCTGCGCTTCGGCAAGTACTACGAGACCGTCGGCCCGGGCCTGAACATCTATTTCCCACCGATCGATCGCAAATTCCAGGAGAACGTCACCCGCGAGCGCGCCTACAGCAAGCAGGGGCAGATGCTCACCGAGGACGAGAACATCATCGAAGTGCCGCTGACCGTGCAGTACAAGATCGGTAACCTGCAGGACTTCGTGCTCAACGTCGATCAGCCCGAGATCAGTTTGGAGCATGCCACCGATAGCGCCGTGCGCCATGTGGTCGGCTCCACCGAGATGGACCAGGTGCTGACCGAAGGCCGTGAGCTGATGGCCAGTGAGGTCAAGGAACGCTTGCAGCGGTTCCTCGATACCTACCGCACCGGCATCCTGGTGACCCAGGTCAACCTGCAGAGCGCGGCGGCCCCGCGCGAGGTGCAGGAAGCCTTCGACGACGTGATCCGCGCCCGGGAAGACGAGCAGCGCGAGAAGAACCAGGCGGAAACCTATGCCAACGGTGTCGTACCCGAGGCGCGCGGTCAGGCTCAGCGCTTGATCGAGGATGCCAGTGGTTATCGCGACGAGGTCATTTCGCGCGCCCAGGGTGAGGCGGATCGCTTCACCGCGCTGGTCGCCGAGTACCGCAAGGCGCCCGAGGTGACGCGCGAGCGCCTGTACCTGGACACCATGCAGGTGTTGATGAGCAATACCAGCAAGGTGATGGTGACGGGCGACAAGGGGCAGAACAGCTTGCTCTACTTGCCGTTGGACAAGATGATCGACGCGCGCAGCAGTGCTGCACCCAGCGCCATATCGGGCGCGGGCGCCAGTGACCTGGGAACGCGGGTGAGCAATGATCCGCGGCAGGTTGAGCTGCGTACGAGGGAGAGCCGCTGATGAGCAATAAATCGCTGATCGCCCTTATTGTTGGCGTGGTGTTGGCGCTGGTCGCCTGGAACAGTTTCTACATAGTGGCGCAAACCGAGCGTGCGGTGCTGTTGCAGTTCGGGCGGATCGTCCAGCCGGACGTGCAGCCGGGTCTGCACGTGAAGATTCCCTACGTCAATCAGGTGCACAAGTTCGATGGGCGCCTGCTGACGCTCGATGCGAGCAGTTCGCGCTTCCTGACCCTGGAGAAGAAGGCGCTGATGGTCGATGCATTCGCCAAGTGGCGGGTGCTCGATGCCGAGCGTTACTACACGGCAACCTCCGGCATGAAGCAGATTGCCGACGAGCGCCTGTCGCGCCGTCTGGAAGCTTCGCTGCGCGACCAGTTCGGTAAGCGCACCCTGCACGAGTCGGTATCTGGCGAGCGTGATGCGCTGATGGCCGACGTGACCGCTTCGCTGAACCGTGCCGCGCAGAGTGAGCTGGGTATCGAGGTGGTGGATGTGCGGGTCAAGGCCATCGACCTGCCGAAGGAGGTCAATCGCAGCGTCTTCGATCGCATGAGCTCGGAGCGTGAACGGGAGGCCCGCGAGCATCGCGCCAAGGGTAAGGAGCTGGCGGAAGGGATTCGTGCCGATGCCGACCGCCAGCAGCGCGTGCTGCTGGCCGAAGCCTACCGGCAAGCGGAAGAGTTGCGCGGTGAGGGCGATGCCCAGGCGGCGGCCATCTATGCCAAGGCGTACGGTCAGGATCAGGAGTTCTACTCCTTCTACCGCAGCCTGAAGGCCTACCGCGAAAGCTTTGCGGACAAGCGTGATGTGCTGGTGCTGGATCCCGGCAGTGACTTCTTCCGTTATCTGGAGAAATCCAAGCCTTGACGTCAGCCCCGGCGGGCGCCAGCCGTCCGCCGGGGTGACCGCTCGGGAAAACGTGGTATGATGCGGCAGCCGGGAAAATCCCGGCTTTTTTGCGTCTGTGGGAATCATGTGGCGGCAGGTCGGCATTGCGGTTTGTTTATTGCTGGTGCTGGAAGGCATCCTGCCCTTCCTCTGTCCACGTCAATGGCGTCGGGCAGTCGCACAACTGATAAGGCTGTCGGATCGACGACTGCGTCTGATGGGGCTGACCAGCATGCTGCTGGGAACAGCTCTCCTTTATCTGCTTCACTGAAGGCTTGTGCCGCCCGGTTCAAGAGGGGAATGGCGAAATGGCAACGGTAGACCGCTGGCTGCTGCCAGATGGCATCGAAGAAGTACTGCCGCCGCACGCGGCGCGCATCGAAGTCGCGCGTCGCCAGGTGCTGGACCTGTTCCAGCGCTGGGGCTATGAATTCGTGGTGACGCCGCATATCGAATACCTGGAGTCGCTGCTTACCGGCGCTGGCCAGGATCTGGATCTGCGCACGTTCAAGGTGACCGACCCGCTGTCGGGGCGGCAAATGGGCTTCCGCGCGGATATCACGCCGCAGGTGGCGCGCATCGATGCGCATACCTTGCGCCGTGAAGGGCCGAATCGCCTGTGCTACGCCGGCAGCGTCGTGCACGCCCAGCCGCGGGCGCTGACCACCTCGCGCAGCCCGATCCAGTTGGGGGCCGAGCTGTACGGCGACGGCAGTCCGGCCAGCGACGTGGAAGTCATCAGTCTGCTGGTGGATATGCTCGACCTGGCGCGGGTGCCGGATGTGCACATGGACCTTGGGCATGTCGGTATTTACCGGGGGCTGGCGCGTGCGGCCGGACTCTCCGGCGAGGTCGAGCAACAGCTGTTCGATGCGCTGCAGCGCAAAGCCATGGATGACATCGCGGCCTTGACCGAATCGCTGCCGGCCGCGCTGGGCAAGATGCTGCGCGCCCTGGCCGAGCTGTGTGGCGGTCGTGAAGTGTTGGACCTGGCGCAGGCCTGCCTGGTCGAGGCGCCGGACGAGGTGCATGCCGCGTTGGATGACCTGATGGCGATTGCCGATGCGCTGAGCCTGCGCTACCCGGAATTGCCGCTGTATTTCGATCTTGGCGAATTGCGCGGCTATCGCTATCACACCGGCGTGGTGTTCGCCGCGTTCGTACCGGGGGTCGGCCAGTCGATTGCCCAGGGCGGTCGCTATGACGACATCGGCGCCGATTTCGGCCGGGCGCGTCCCGCCACGGGTTTTTCCACCGATCTGAAAACCCTGGTCGGCCTGGGGCAGATGGAGCTCGGCGAGCAGCCTGCCGGTATCTGGGCGCCGGACAGCCACGATGTGGCGTTGTGGCAGGTGATGCAGCGCTTGCGCGGCGAGGGTGCGCGGGTGGTCCAGGCGCTGCCGGGGCAGGCGTCGAGCGCTGCGCACGAGGCGGGTTGTGATCGTCAGTTGTTGCTGTGCGACGGTCGTTGGCAAGTGGCGCCGCTGGCGTCCTGAGCGATCGTCCAGACTGGTCGTCCTGACCGGCCGTCCTGAATTGTTTCCGCCGGCTGCGGCCGGCATCAAGCTTGCGCGAAGAGGACAAGTGTTATGGGTAAGAATGTCGTAGTCCTGGGCACCCAGTGGGGCGACGAGGGCAAGGGTAAGATCGTCGACCTGCTGACCGAACAGGCTGCTGCCGTCGTGCGTTACCAGGGTGGCCACAACGCTGGGCATACCCTGGTGATCGATGGCGAGAAGACCGTTCTGCACCTGATTCCCTCGGGCATCCTGCGGGAGAACGTCCAGTGCCTGATCGGCAATGGCGTGGTGGTGGCTCCGGATGCGCTGATGCGTGAGATCAGCAAGCTGGAGGAGAAGGGGGTGCCGGTGCGCGAGCGTTTGCGCATCAGCCCGTCCTGCCCGCTGATCCTGTCCTACCACGTCGCCCTCGATCTGGCGCGCGAGAAGGCCCGTGGCGATGCGAAGATCGGCACCACCGGCCGCGGCATCGGCCCGGCCTACGAAGACAAGGTGGCGCGCCGCGGCCTGCGTATCGGCGACCTGTTTCACCGCGAACGTTTCGCCGCCAAGCTCGGCGAGTTGCTGGACTACCACAACTTCGTGCTGCAGAACTATTACAAAGAGCCGGCCATCGACTTCCAGAAAACCCTGGACGAGTGCATGGAGTACGCCGAGCTGCTCAAGCCGATGATGGCGGATGTCACCGCGCTGCTGCATGAGATGCGCCGCGAAGCCAAGGACATCATGTTCGAAGGCGCCCAGGGCTCGCTGCTGGATATCGACCATGGCACCTATCCCTATGTCACCAGTTCCAACACCACCGCTGGCGGTATCGCCACGGGTTCGGGATTCGGGCCGATGTACCTGGATTACATCCTCGGCATCACCAAGGCCTACACCACCCGCGTGGGGTCCGGGCCGTTCCCGACCGAGCTGTTCGATGAGACCGGTGCCTTCCTGGCCAAGCGCGGCCACGAGTTCGGTTCCACCACCGGGCGTGCGCGCCGTTGTGGCTGGTTCGATGCCGTGATCCTGCGCCGCGCCATCGAGATCAACAGCATTTCCGGTCTGTGTCTGACCAAGCTGGATGTGCTCGACGGCCTGGAGCGCATTCGTATCTGTGTCGGCTACAAGGACCAGAATGGCGAGGTACTGGTCCACGCGCCGACCGATGCCGACAGCTACCTGGGGCTGCAGCCGGTGTACGAAGAGATGCCGGGCTGGAGCGAGTCGACCCTCGGCGTCAAGAGCCTGGACGAGTTGCCGGCCAATGCGCGCGCCTACATCGAGCGTGTGCAGGAACTGGTCGGCGCGCCGATCGATATCATCTCCACCGGCCCGGATCGCAACGAGACCATCGTGCTGCGCCATCCATTCGCCTGATCGTTACGAGCAGTTCGACAAGGGGTCGCCACAGGCGGCCCTTTGTCGTTTCTGGGCCCGATTTCTGCTTGGGGTTACAGCTTTGCGCGTTGCGGCCGATCCATGGGTGTCGGTCGTCCTGATTGAAAAGGAGTGGAGCCTTGTTCTCGTTACTGCATAGCCGCTTGTTGCGTCCGGTGTTCATCGCCCTGGGCGTTGCCATGTTGGTGCAGGTGCTGCTGGCCGTGTGGCTGACCCGCAGCACTGTCGATGGACTGGTCGCCGACCTGGCGGCGCGCCTGGAGGGCGATAGCCAGCGCCTGGCGGGCGAGTTGGGGGCGGCCGAGCACGAACTGGTGCAGGGCTTGTCGGCGTTGTCCGCCAATACCCGCGAGCGCCTCGGTTCGGCCTTGTCCGAGCGGCTCGCGGCCGAACGGGAGCAGCTTCGGGCTGTGCTGGAGCAGAACCTCAAGCAGTCCGGCAGCGCGCTGGCGCAGTTGCTCGCCGGCGTGGCGCCCAAGGCCATTTGGGATGACGACGTGCCGGCGCTGACGGTTTTCGCGCGAATCGCCCAGCGCGATCCGGCGGTGCTGTTCGCCGTCTACTACGATGCCGAGGGGCAGCGCCTGACCCGCCATTACAACCGCAGTGACTCGCGGGTGCGCGCCCTGGTCGCGGCCGGGCAGGGCGACACGCCGTTGGACAAGTTGGTCGAGGCGGCCTCGCGCGATCCGCAGGTCTATGTCGTCGAGTTGGACATCAACCCCATGGGCGCGCGGATCGGCAAGATCCAATTGGGCATGTCCATGGCTGCGGTGGAGCAGGAGCTGCAGGCGCTGGATCAGCGCTTCACGGCGCTGACCGAGAATGCCGGCGAACTGGTGGATGCCAGCCTGGCCGGAGCCGCGCGCGACAGTACCCAGGCGCTGCAGCGGCGCCTGCTGGAGGCGCAACAGGCGACCCAGGATATGGCGCAGAACAGCCTGGGGTCGGTGCGGACGGCGGCGGACAGCCTGCGCTGGCGCATTGCCGTTGGGCTCCTGGTGGTCGGTGTGCTGGCATTGCTGGCGGTGGCGCTGGTGCTTGGCTGGCGGGTGCTGAGCCGGCTGCAACTGCTGATCGCGGCCTTGCACGACCTGGCCGAGGGCGAGGGCGATCTGACTCGGCGCGTGGAGCTGGACAGTCGCGATGAGGTGGGTGACATGGCGGCGGCGGTCAATCGATTCGTCGCCAAGCTGCAGCCGATCGTGCGCGAGGCGGGTGAGGTGGCGGTGCGTACCGGGCAGGAGATCGATAGCCTGGCGTCGCGCAGCGCTTCGGCGGAGGCGGCGGCCGAGCGCCAGCGTGACGAGGTGGCCGGCAGCTTGCAGGCCCTGGCGCTGATGGCCAGTGAGGCGCAGGCCGAGAGCCAGTCCATGCAGGAGGCGTTGCGGCGGGTGGCGGCGATTCGCCAGTCGACCCAGGACAATGCGGCAATCGCGACGCGGGTCGGTGCGGCGATCGAGGAGTTGGTGCGACGGGTCGAGAGCGGCGCGGCGGTGATCGAGCGGCTGGCCAGGCAGAGCGAGCAGATCGAGGTGGTGCTGACGGTGATCCATGGCATCGCCGAGCAGACCAATCTGTTGGCGCTGAATGCCGCCATCGAAGCCGCGCGCGCGGGTGAGAGCGGTCGCGGCTTTGCCGTGGTAGCCGATGAAGTGCGCGCACTGGCGAGCAAGACGCAGCAGTCGACCGGCGATATCCAGGCGCATATCGGGGCCTTGCAGCAAGGTGCCCGGGAGGCGGTTGGTGCCATCAGCCAGGCGGGGCAACAGGCCGATCAAGGCCTGGCGGCATTGCGCGAGAGCGCCCGCGTGCAGCAGGCGGTACAGGCTGCGGTGGAAGAGGTGCACGGTGCGATCAATGCGGCGACCCAGGCGGCCGCCCATCAGGCGCAGGGCGCCGATGCGGTGCGCGGGCGGGTCGAGGTCATTCATGCCGAGGCGCAGCGTGCGGCGGAGGCGGTTGCGGCCACGGCCAGCAGTGGGCGGGTGCTGGACGGTTTGGCGGCGCAGTTGAAAGTCAGCCTGGGGCAGTTCCGCGTATAGCGGAGCGCTGTTGGCGGTGCTCCGGCGGGCTCGATCCGCCCGGCGCCGCCGCTTCCGTCGTGGGAAAATGCAGGCAATAAAAAACCGAGCGCTTGGCTCGGTTTTTTGAATTGGTGCCCAGGAGAAGACTCGAACTTCCACGACCGTAAGGTCACCAGCACCTGAAGCTGGCGTGTCTACCAATTTCACCACCTGGGCATAGTGCAATGATCGCTCATCGCCTCGCAGTGATCGCCGCTACCGGCACGGAGCACTGCCTCCGTCAACGCGTCAACCGATGCCATGGGCTCGGTTTTTTGAATTGGTGCCCAGGAGAAGACTCGAACTTCCACGGCCGTAAGGCCACCAGCACCTGAAGCTGGCGTGTCTACCAATTTCACCACCTGGGCGCTGAAACCGATGATTGATCATCTGCTTCATGCTACAACGTCTGCTTGACGCTGTGGGCGCGAACTATACGGACGCCTATTTGGCTTGTAAAGCCCCGCTGGCGAGAAATTTAATTCTGCATGCCGGGCTGACCCGGACCCTGATTTCGCGCTTCAATAGGCACATGGCAAACCGACTGTATATAAACAAGGTGAATTCCCTCTAATGGCCGATTGGCAATCCCTCGATCCCGAGGCCGCTCGTGAAGCGGAGAAATATGAAAACCCCATCCCCAGCCGCGAACTGATCCTGCAGCACCTCTGCGAGCGCGGTTCCCCGGCGAATCGCGAGCAGTTGCTCGAGGAGTTGGGGCTCGCCGGCGAAGAGCAGACCGAGGCACTGCGCCGCCGTCTGCGCGCGATGGAACGTGACGGTCAACTGATTTACACCCGTCGCGGCACCTATGCGCCGGTGGATAAGCTCGATCTGATCCTCGGGCGCATCAGCGGCCACCGCGATGGCTTCGGCTTCCTGATCCCTGACGACGGCAGCGATGACCTGTTCCTCAGCCCGGCGCAGATGCGTCTGGTGTTCGATGGCGACCGTGCCTTGGCGCGCGTGTCCGGCCTCGATCGGCGCGGGCGGCGTGAGGGGGCGATCGTCGAAGTGATTTCCCGTGCCCACGAAACCATCGTCGGTCGTTACTACGAGGAGAGCGGCATCGGCTTCGTGGTCGCCGACAACCCGAAGATCCAGCAGGAGGTGCTGGTCACTCCGGGGCGCAATGCCGGGGCCAAGCAGGGTCAGTTCGTCGAGGTGAAGATCACCCACTGGCCGACCCCGCGCTTCCAGCCGCAGGGCGATGTGCTCGAGGTGGTCGGCAACTACATGGCGCCGGGCATGGAGATCGATGTTGCCCTGCGCAGCTACGACATTCCCCATGTCTGGCCCGAGGCGGTGATCAAGGAAGCGCACAAGCTCAAGCCGGAGGTCGAGGAGAAGGACAAGGAGAAGCGCGTCGACCTGCGCCATCTGCCCTTCGTCACCATCGACGGCGAAGATGCCCGCGACTTCGACGATGCGGTGTATTGCGAAAAGAGCGGCGGCAACTGGCGGCTGTTCTCCGGTGGCTGGAAACTCTATGTGGCCATCGCCGACGTTTCGCACTATGTGAAGGTCGGCTCGGCGCTGGATGCCGAGGCCCAGGTGCGCGGCAACTCGGTGTATTTCCCCGAGCGGGTGATACCGATGCTGCCGGAGGAGTTGTCCAACGGCCTCTGCTCGCTGAATCCGCAGGTCGATCGCCTGGCCATGGTCTGCGAGATGAGCATCTCGAAAACCGGCAAGCTGACCGACTATCAGTTCTACGAAGCGGTGATCCACTCCCACGCGCGGCTGACCTACAACAAGGTCAGCGCCATGCTCGAACAGCCGAAAGGCGGCGAAGGCAAGGCGTTGCGCGGCGAGTACAAGGAGGTGCTGCCGCACCTCAAGCAACTCTATTCGTTGTACCAGGTGCTGTTGGCGGCGCGGCACGAGCGCGGCGCCATCGATTTCGAGACCCAGGAGACGCGGATCATCTTCGGCGCCGGACGCAAGATCGCCGAGATTCGTCCGACCGAGCGTAACGATGCGCACAAGCTGATCGAGGAGTGCATGCTGGCCGCCAACGTGGCCACCGCGGCGTTCATGCAGAAGCATGAAATCCCGGCGCTGTATCGCGTGCATGACGGTCCGCCACCGGAGCGGCTGGAAAAACTCAAGGCCTTTCTCACCGAGCTGGGCCTGTCCCTGCATCGCGGTAAGGCGAAAGAGGGGCCGTCGCCCAAGGATTACCAGGCGCTGCTGGAAAGTATCCGCGAGCGACCGGATTACCATCTGATCCAGACGGTGATGCTGCGCTCGCTGAGCCAGGCGGTGTATAGCGCCGACAATCAGGGGCACTTCGGGCTGAACTACGATGCCTATACCCACTTCACCTCACCGATTCGCCGCTACCCGGATTTGCTGATCCATCGGGCGATCCGCAGTGTGGTCCGCTCCAAGCAGGACACTCCGCATGTCAAGCGCGTAGGTGCCGCAAGCATGCCGAAAGCGCGCATCTACCCCTACGACGAACCGGCCCTGGAGCAGCTCGGCGAGCAGTGCTCGATGTCCGAGCGGCGCGCCGACGAGGCCACTCGCGACGTGGTGAACTGGCTGAAATGCGAGTTCATGCAGGATCGGGTCGGTGAGACCTTTCCCGGTGTGATCACCGCGGTGACCGGTTTCGGTCTGTTCATCGAGCTGACCGACATCTACGTCGAAGGCCTGGTGCATGTCACCGCGCTGCCGGCCGACTACTATCACTTCGATCCAGTGCATCACCGCCTGGCTGGCGAGCGTAGCGGGCGCAGCTTCCGTCTCGGCGACAGCGTCGAGGTGAAGGTCATGCGGGTCGATCTGGACGAGCGCAAGATCGACTTCGAAATGGCTCAGGGCAAGGCCGAAGCACCTGGTGGACCTCGTCGTGGCGGTTTCGAATCGGCGGCGGACAGAGCCGGGCGGCGCAGCGAGCGCGCCGGCGCCGGCAATACCGATGTGGAAAAAAGCCGTGCGCTGAAAAAATCGCTGCTGGCCGACGCCAAGGGCAAAGGCCAGGGTGCCAAGGGCGAGCGCGCCAGGACCGAAACCGGCAAGCCGGCAGGCAAGGGCGCGAAGCCCAGCAAACACCGCAAGGGGCCGCCCAAGCCCGGGGCGGCGGGCAAGCCTAGGGCGAAATCATGAGTCAGTTGGAAAAGATCTTTGGCGTGCATGCCGTAGAGGCGTTGCTGCGCCATCACCCCAAGCGCGTCAAGCAGGTATGGTTGGCCGAGGGCCGTAGCGACCCGCGGGTGCAGCCCCTGCTTGAACTGGCCGCGGGTGCGCGAGTGGCGGTCGGCCAGTGCGAGCGGCGCGAGATGGATGCCTGGGTCGAGGGGGTGCACCAGGGCGTGGTGGCCGAAGTCAGTCCGAGTCAGGTGTGGGGCGAGGCGATGCTTGAGGAGTTGCTCGACCGCACCGAAGGGCCGCCGCTGCTGCTGGTGCTGGATGGGGTGACCGATCCGCACAACCTCGGCGCCTGCCTGCGCACCGCCGATGCGGCGGGCGCCCTGGCGGTGATCGTGCCGAAGGACAAGTCCGCCACGCTCAACGCCACCGTGCGCAAGGTGGCCTGCGGCGCCGCCGAGGTGATCCCGCTGGTTGCGGTGACCAACCTGGCGCGCAGCCTGGAAAAACTCCAGCAGCGCGGCCTGTGGGTGGTCGGCACCGCGGGTGAGGCCGAGCAGGAGCTGTATCAGCAGGACCTGACCGGGCCGACGGTGCTGATCATGGGTGCCGAAGGCAAGGGCATGCGTCGGCTGACCCGCGAGCATTGCGATTTCCTGGTGAAGCTGCCGATGGCCGGCAGTGTCAGCAGCCTGAATGTCTCGGTGGCGGCTGGCGTATGCCTGTTCGAGGCGCTGCGGCAGAGAAGCAGCGCCAAGCGGTAAGCCATAAGCTGCAAGGCGTAGGTTGGGCTGAGCTTCGCGAAGGCCAACGCAGACGCCGTGGTCGTGGTCGTGGTCGTCGAGCGGAGCGCTACGCGCTCCCTGTTGGGCTGCGTCGCTGCGCTCCTCAGGCTGCGCGCCCCGACCCAACCTACGCACTGTTCAAATAATCACCAGTTCGTCTTGCGCGTGGCAGGGGGCTTCTCTAGAATGGCGCCCCTTGTCGCGACGGCAGGCGCTTTTGCGCCCCCGCTGTTTCGGCAAGACCAACAGTGTCATTCACTCCTTGCCTGACCGCATTTGGTGGCAGGCTACAACCCGTAAGGAGCATTTATGCGTCATTACGAAATCATCTTTCTGGTTCACCCGGACCAGAGCGAGCAAGTCGGCGGCATGGTCGAGCGTTACACCAAGCTGATCGAGGAAGACGGTGGCAAAATCCACCGCCTGGAAGACTGGGGTCGTCGTCAGCTGGCTTACGCCATCAACAACGTCCACAAGGCTCACTACGTGATGCTCAACGTCGAGTGCACCGGCAAGGCCCTGGCCGAGCTGGAAGACAACTTCCGTTACAACGATGCCGTGATCCGTAACCTGGTCATCCGTCGCGACGAAGCCGTTACCGGCCAGTCCGAGATGCTCAAGGCCGAAGAAAACCGCAGTGAGCGCCGTGAGCGTCGCGACCGTCCTGAGAGTGCCGATTCTGCCGATGGCGATGACAGCGACAGCAGTGACAGCAGCGACAGCGCTGACGAGTAATCCACGGATCTATTGAGGAGCCAATCACATGGCACGTTTCTTCCGTCGTCGTAAATTCTGCCGTTTCACCGCTGAAGACGTGAAAGAGATCGATTTCAAAGATCTCAACACCCTGAAGGCCTACATCTCGGAAACCGGCAAGATCGTTCCTAGCCGTATCACCGGTACCAAGGCTCGTTATCAGCGTCAGCTGGCTACCGCTATCAAGCGCGCCCGCTTCCTGGCCCTGCTGCCCTACACCGACAGCCACGGCCGCTGAGACCGGATGCTCGACAAGTAGTAAGGGATAACACGCATGCGCGCCTTGGCTGAATTCATCATGCGCGGCCGTATGCAGGCCACTCTTGTGGTGGTCGTTTCTGCGGCATTGCCGCTGCTGTTCTGGTTAAGTGCTGCCGCCGGATGCCTGGTGCTCCTGCGGCGCGGTTTGAGCGATGCCCTGGGCATCCTCGTCTGGGCCCTGCTGCCGGCGATTGGCTGGTGGTATTTCGGTGAACCGCGCACCCTGTTGGTGCTGTTCGGTGCGCTGGGGCTGGCGTTGTTGTTGCGCGCCAGCCTGTCCTGGAGTCGTGTGCTGCTGTGCAGCGTGGCATTGGGCCTGGTGTATGGGCTGATTTTGGGCGCGGTGTTCCGCGAACCCATCGCGGCGATGGCAGGTGAGCTGCAAAAGCTCCTGCCGCAGATGCTCGATGGGGTTCACCAACAGATGTCGGTGGACGAGCGAGCGCGCCTGGAGAGCCTGATTGCGCCGGTGCTGACCGGTTTATTGGCGGCCTTGTTGCAGATCGTCAGCCTGCTCAGCCTGATCCTTGGGCGTTATTGGCAGGCGCTGTTGTACAACCCGGGTGGTTTCGGGCGCGAGTTTCGCGTACTGCGACTGCCGCTGGCGCCGGCGCTGTTGCTGCTGGTCGGCATGCTTCTGGGGCCCAACCTTGGACCGCAGATGGCCATGCTGACACCGCTGTGCAGCGTGCCGCTGGCTTTCGCCGCCATTGCCTTGATCCATGGGCTGGTGGCGCAAGGGCGACTGGCGAAGTTCTGGCTGGTCGGGCTGTACATCACGCTGCTGCTGTTCATGCAGCTGACTTATCCGTTACTGGTGGTCTTGGCCATCGTCGACAGTCTGTTTGATTTTCGTGGTCGCCTGGCGCGCAAGCACGGCCCAGGTCCCACGGACGGTGAAGGTTAAAAGTTAAGAGGTAAGACCCAAATGGAAGTCATCCTGCTGGAAAAAATCGCCAATCTGGGCAACCTGGGCGACAAAGTGAACGTTAAGGCTGGTTACGGCCGTAACTTCCTGCTGCCGCAAGGCAAGGCCACCGCCGCTACCGCCGCGAACGTTGCCACGTTCGAAGCACGTCGCGCCGAGCTGGAAAAACTGGCTGACGAGAAGAAGGCCTCCGCCGAAACTCGCGCTGCCCAGCTGGCCGAGCTGGAAGTCACCATCACCGCTACCGCGGGCGATGAAGGCAAGCTGTTCGGTTCCATCGGTACTCACGACATCGCTGACGCCCTGACCGCCTCCGGCGTGGAAGTGGCCAAGTCTGAAGTGCGTCTGCCGAACGGCACCATTCGCCAGGTTGGCGAATACGACGTGGCTGTGCACCTGCACACCGACGTCGAAGCGACCGTCCGGGTCGTTGTGGTCGCCGCCTAAGCGAGCCGCTGAAGTGGGCTTGCACTTAGGTGCAGGGCTGCTGACAATCGGGCACGACATCGCGCAAGCGGTGCCGTGCCCTTTGTTTTTCAATACCCGATTTTTTCTCCAGAGCCTATGAACGACATCAGCATTCCCGAACAGTACGACCTGCAAACCTCCGCCCTGAAGGTGCCGCCGCACTCGATCGAGGCCGAGCAGGCGGTGCTGGGTGGCCTGATGCTGGACAACAATGCCTGGGAACGGGTGCTCGATCAGGTCTCCGATGGCGACTTCTACCGGCATGACCATCGGCTGATCTTCCGCGCCATCTACAAGCTGGCCGAGCGCAACCACCCCTTCGACGTGGTGACCCTGTCCGAGCAACTGGACAAGGAAGGCCAGCTGTCCCAGGTCGGCGGTCTGGCCTACCTCGGCGAACTGGCGAAGAACACCCCGTCGGTAGCCAACATCAAGGCCTATGCGCAGATCATCCGCGAGCGTGCCACCCTGCGCCAGCTGATCGGCATCAGCTCGGAGATCGCCGACAGCGCCTATGCGCCGCAGGGGCGGACCGGCGAGGAGATCCTCGACGAGGCCGAGCGGCTGATCTTCCAGATCGCCGAGGCGCGGCCGAAGACCGGTGGCCCGGTGGGCATCAACGACATCCTGGTCAAGGCGATCGACCGCATCGACTCGCTGTTCAATGCCGGCGACGCGATCACCGGCCTGTCCACCGGCTTCACCGACCTGGACGACCTGACCAGCGGCCTGCAGCCGG
Organism: Pseudomonas benzenivorans; assembly: GCF_900100495.1. Lineage (GTDB taxonomy): Bacteria > Pseudomonadota > Gammaproteobacteria > Pseudomonadales > Pseudomonadaceae > Aquipseudomonas > Aquipseudomonas benzenivorans. Next base: position 344,545 of record NZ_FNCT01000002.1, on the reverse strand, counting down.
CCGACATGATCATCGTCGCCGGCCGGCCGTCCATGGGCAAGACCACCTTCGCCATGAACCTGGTGGAAAACGCCCTGATGCGCAGCGACAAGGCGATCCTGGTCTACTCGCTGGAAATGCCTTCGGAATCCATCGTCATTCGTATGCTCGCCTCGCTGGGGCGCATCGACCAGACCAAGGTGCGTGCCGGTCGCCTGGACGACGACGACTGGCCGCGCCTGACCAGCGCGGTCAACCTGCTCAACGACCGCAAGCTGTTCATCGACGACACCGCCGGCATCTCGCCCTCCGAGATGCGCGCGCGCACCCGCCGCCTGGCCCGCGAGCACGGCGAGATCGGCCTGATCATGGTCGACTACCTGCAGCTGATGCAGATTCCTGGCTCCAGCGGCGACAACCGGGTCAACGAGATTTCCGAGATCTCGCGCTCGCTCAAGGGTCTGGCCAAGGAGTTCAACTGTCCGGTGATCGCCCTGTCGCAGCTCAACCGCGGGCTCGAACAGCGCCCCAACAAACGCCCGATCAACTCCGACCTGCGTGAATCCGGGGCGATCGAGCAGGACGCCGACATCATCATGTTCGTCTACCGCGACGAGGTGTATCACCCGGAGACCGAGTACAAGGGCGTGGCCGAGATCATCATCGGCAAGCAGCGTAACGGTCCCCTGGGCACCGCGCGGCTGGCGTTCCTCGGCAAGTACTCGCGTTTCGAGAACCTGGCGCCGGGCAGCTACCAGTTCGACGACGAATAATCCAACCGCGTAGCAGGCGCCGTGCCGCTCAGAGTCCGCTGGGCACCTTGAGCACGTCCAGTTGCAGACGCGCGCTGCTGCTCAGTTCGCCGTCCTCGCCGCAGATGGAGGAGCCCGAGCGCCCGCGGGCCTTGACCTTGTACAGCACCTCGTCGGCCGCCTTGTAGAGACCGCTGAACTGTCTGGCGTGCTGCGGATAGAGGGCCACGCCGATGCTGATGGTCACGGTCAGCGGTTCGGCGCCATACAGCACCGGTTGCGCCAGTTCGGCGAGCAGCCGCTGGGCGATGGCCCGGAGCATCTGGTCGCCGGCATCGTGGCCGTATCGGTCGTTGATCGGCTTGAAATGGTCGAGGTCGATCAGCAGCAGGGCGACCGCCTGATTGTGGCGTTTGGCGTTGGCCAGGGCGGCTTCGCAGCGCTCGACTAGGCAGCGGCGGTTGGGCAGTTCGGTCAGCGGGTCGTGGAGGGCGGTATGCTGTAGCTCTTGTTCGCGTTGGCGCAGGCGTTCATTGGTGCCGGCCAGCTCGGCGGTGCGCAGCTCTACCGAGCGTTGCAGGTCGGCGGCACTAGCCTGGGCCGGGGCCAGGCGTGCGGTCTTTTCGCGGTCGGCCTGCAGGATGGCGTCGGCTTTCTCCTGTTTGAGAATCTGGATGCGATAGGCCAGGGCGAAGGAGAACAGGATTGCTTCGGCCGCCACGGCAAGCGGAAAAAGATAGGCCGTGGACTCACCCGGCTGCACCACGCCGGCGGCGCGCAGCACCAGAACCACAAAGCTCAGCAGCACGCTGCCGTAGCCCAGCAGGTAGAACAGCGCCGGGGTAAAGCCCTGTTTCCAGCGAATGGCCGCGCTGAGCAGTAGGGTGGGCACGGTAATAATCGGAATAAGCCCGATCAGCAGGCCGGTCTCACTGCGATAGCCGGCCAGGTTGACCGCCAGGGCCAGCAGGTAGACCGCGATACAGCCTATTGAGGATGTAATGGGCAATGCGCAGGGTGGTGCGGGTGAACAGCAGCTCCTGGGCAAAGCGCAGGATGCCGAGGCTGACCAGGATGGGCAGGGTGATACGGTCCAGCCAGGTTGGCACCGGGCCATCGGGCCGGAGGTACTGGAAGCCGTGGCCGCTCATGCTGGCGATAAACACCAGGGAGGCCGCCATGGTCAGCACATACCAGAGGTAAGCCGGGTTGCGCAGGGCCAGCAGGATAATCAGGTTGTACAGCAGCAGGGCGAGGATTACCCCATAGATCAGGCCGAGAATCAGGTGTTCGCGTTTGGCCAATTGTTCGAGGTCATGCAACTGCCAGATACGCAGCGGGAAGGAGTTGCCGGCCGGGTCGTAGGTGCGCAGGTAAAAGGTTTGCGGCTGCTAGCTCAGGGGCGGCAGGCTGAATACCGCGCGGCGGTAATCGTGATCACGGCCTTCGGCAAAGCCGACGCGCTCGCCGACCTGGCGTGTTTGCCATCCTCCTTGGGCGTCAGGCAGGAAGATTTGCAGATCAAGCAGGGTAACCGCGCCGACTTCCAGCCACCACTGCGCGGGCGCGCCACTGGCGCGTTGCAGGCTGAGCTTGATCCACCAGGGGTTGCTGCTCTGGCCGACGCTGGTACGCCCGGCGGCCGGTTGAAAGCGGCCTTGCACGGCGGGGTCGGCCATGTCGGCAATACTCAGCTGGCCGCCAACATCTTCCAGCAGTTCGATCTGTCCATTGAGTACGCTGCCGCTGCTCGGCGTGCTCAGCAGTACCGGGCTGGCAAAGCTCAGGCCGCTAAACAGGCTCAGCAATAGGAGGATGGCTAAGGTTTGGCGCTGCACTGCGGACTTCCTGATGTCGAGTGGCGTTTGCCGCGAGTATAGGCACAGCTGTGTAATCGTTCACAGTTCTTGGTTTGGTGATAACTGGGGCGCTGCCAGCGGCCACGGCCTTTGCGCAATCAGCCCAGGCCGCTGGGCACACTCAGCACGTCCACCTGCAGGCGGGCGCTGCTGCTCAGTTCGCCGTCTTCGCCGCACACCGCCGAGCCGGAGCGGCCGCGGGCCTTGACCTTGTAGAGCATCTCGTCCGCGGCCTTGTACAGGCAGGTGAAATTGTGGGCATGCTGCGGATAGAGTGCGGCCCCGATGCTGATGGTCACGGTCAGGCGTTCGGCACGGTAGCTGACCGGTTGCGCCAGCTCGGCGAGCAGCCGGCGGGCGATATCGCGGGCGTGCTCCTCGGCATCCGCGCCGCAGATCAGCACGGCAAATTCGTCGCCACCCAGGCGCGCCACGGCGTCGCCTGCGCGTACATGCTCACGCAGGCGCTGGGCGATGGTCTGGAGCATCTGGTCGCCGGCGTCGTGGCCGTGTCTGTCGTTGATCGGCTTGAAGTGGTCGAGGTCGATCAGCAGCAGGGCGACCGCCTGGTTGTGACGTTTGGCCTCGGCCAGGGCGGCTTCGCAGCGCTCGACCAGGTAGCGGCGGTTGGGCAGCTCGGTCAGCGGGTCGTGGAAGGCGGCGTGTTGCAGCTCGCGTTCGCGTTCGCGCAGGCGTTCGTTGGTGGCGGCCAGTTCGGCGGTGCGCAGCGCCACCGAGTGCTGCAGTTCGGCGGCATTGGCCTGGGCCTGGGCCAGGCGTGCGGTTTTTTCCCGGTCGACCTGCTGCAGGGCCTGGGCCTTCTCCTGTTTGAGCATCTGGATGCGGTAGGCCAGGGCGAAGGAGAACAGAATGGTTTCGGCGGCTACCGAGAGCGGGAACAGGTAGGCGGTGAAGTTGCTCGGTTCGATCAGGCCGGCCGCGCGCATTACCAGCACTATGGTGCTGCCTAGCACCGCGCCGTAACCGAGCAGGTAGAAGCGCGCCGGGAAGAAGCCCTGATAGCAGCGCACGCCTGCGCTGAACAGCGCGGTGGGTACGGTGACGACCGGGGTCAGGGCGATCAGCAAGGCACCCTCGGCGCGGTAGCCGAAGGCGTTGATCAGGATGGCGATGACATACAGTACGCAGCCGGCATTCAGCAGGCGATGCGGCCAGAGCAGGCCGCGTTTGGTGTAGAGCAGCTCCTGGGTGAAGCGCATGACGAAGATGCCCCAGAGCGAGGGTAGGGTGATGCGGTCCAGCCAGAAGGGGACGGCGCTGCCGGGCCACAGGTACTGGAAGCCATGGCCGGTCATGCTGAGGATAAACACCAGCACGCAGGCGGTGGCCAGCACGTACCAGAGGTAGGCCTTGTCGCGCAGGGCGATCAGGATAAACAGGTTGTACAGCAGCAGGGCCAGAATCACCCCGTAGATCAGGCCGAAGCCGATATTCTCGTTGCTGGCCAGTTGTTCGAGGTCGGACAGCTGCCAGATCTTCAGGGGGAAGGAGTTGCCGGCCGGGTCTAGGCTGCGGAAGTACAGAGTAAGGGGCTCATCGCCCAGCTCCGGCAGCTTGAACAGCATGCGCCGGTAGGGATAGTCGCGGCCTTCGGCGTAGGGCACCGCGGTGCCGGTTGCGCGCTCGTGCCAGCCGCCCTGGCCATCGGGCAGGTAGAGGTGCAGGTTGAAGATGGTGATGCCGGCGTTTTCCAGCCACCACTGGCTGGGAGCACCGGCAGCGCGTTGCAGGCTGACCTTGACCCACCAGGGGTTGCGGCTCTGGCCGACGGTGGCGCGCCCGGCGGCGGGCTGGAAGCGGCTCTGTACCGCCGGATCGGCCATATCGGCAATGCTCAGCTGGCCGCCGACGTCTTCCAGCAGTTCGATATCCTGATTCAGCAGCATGCCGCTGCTGTCGCTTTCCAGCAGGGCGGGAGCGGCGCACACACCGGCTGCCAGGCCGAGCAGCAGGACGATCGAGGAGACAAATCGCTGCACTACACGCACTCCGTGAACCCAGCTATCGATGCCGATGCTTTGACCGAGTCGAGTATAGCCACAAGCACGACTGTGATCACAAGCTTAGCGGTCGGTTTACCCCATCCTGACGGTCGCAATTGCCGAGCTTATGCGCCCCACGCCCGCTTTGCTTCAGTGCACCTCTCCAGGTTTCAGGCCTGGCGGCAGGCGGCGGGTGAACAGCATCGCCACCACGCTGATCACCAGCGCGCAGCCCATGATATGGAAGGCCTCGTTGTAGGCAAGGATCGAGGCCTGCTCGCGGGTTTCCTGGCTGAGCACGGCGAGGGCGCGCTGCGCGCTGCCGAGCTTTGCCGTGAGCCATTCGAGCCGGGCCAGGGCCTGAGGGTTGAGGTTGCTGAGCGATTCGCCGAGGTACTGGTAATTGCGGCTGGTGTCGTTCTGCAGCATGGTCATCAGCAGGGCGATAAAGATCGCGCCGCTGAGATTGCGCAGGATATTGAACAGCGCCGAGGCGGCACCGGCGTCCTTGTGTTCGATGTAGCTGGTGGCGATCAGCGACGAGGTGATCAGAATCAGCGGCTGGCCGACGGCGCGGATCAGCTGGATATGCAGCAGCTGTGTGCCTGACAGGTCGGGGTTGAGCGAGCCGCTGATAAAACTGGCATAGCCGAACAGCATAAAACCAATGGCGCACAACAGGCGTGGGTCGATAACCCGCATCAGCAGCGGTACGCAGGGGATCAGCGCCAATTGCGGCAGGCCCATCCACATGATCAGCTCGCCGATCTGCAGCGGGCTGTAGTGCTGGATCTGCGACAGGTAGAGCGGCAGCGCGTAGATCGAGCCATACAGGCCGATGCCCAGGCCCACGGCGGCGATGCAGCTGAGGGCGAAGTTACGGTTCTTGAGAATGCGCAGGTTGAGCAGCGGATGCTGGCGGGACAGCTGGATGATGATAAAGCAGCCTAGGCTGACGAAGGCGATAAGTGCCAGTACCACGATCAATCGCGAGTTGAACCAGTCGCTGCGGTAACCCTCCTCGAGAAACACCTGCAAGCAGCCCAGGCCGATGGCCATGCTGCAGATGCCGGCGTAGTCCGCGCGGCGTATCTGCCGCCAGTCGATGGCGCGTTTCTCCAGGCCATAGAGCAGCCCGCAGATCATCAGCAGGCCTGGCGGCAGGTTGATGTAGAACAGGTATTGCCAGCCCAGGTGTTCCGTCAGCCAACCGCCGATGGACGGGCCGATGGCCGGGGCGAAGGTGGCGGTGACGGCGAACAGCGCCATGCCGATCGGGCGGCGATGGGGCGGCAGGCGTGTCAGAACCATGCTGAAGGCCAGCGGAATAAAGGCGCCACCGCACAGCCCCTGGAGGGCGCGAAAGCTGATCATGCTGTGCAGCGACCAGGCCAGCGAGCAGAGCAGCGAGGAACCGACAAAACCGATCGACAGCCAGACAGTCAGGCGGCGCGCGCCGAGCAGGTCGACCAGCCAGACGGTCAGCGGAATGACGATGATCTCCGCGACCAGATAAGAAGTGGAGATCCATGAGCCTTCGCTGAGGGTGGCCCCGAGGGCGGCCTGGATCTCCTTGAGCGAGGCGTTGGTGATCAGGATATCGATGACCGCCATGAAGGCCCCGAGCATCGCACTGAGGACCGCTATCCAGTCGCGCAGGCTGGGCTCACGTAGCGCTGGCGGCTGCTCAGTCACGGCTGTCCACCGTCGCCACTACCGACATGCCGGGACGAATGCGCTCCAGTTCCGGAATGTTCTCCGGCAGGCGGATCTTCACCGGTACGCGCTGGATAACCTTGGTGAAGTTGCCGGTGGCGTTGTCCGGCGGCAGCAGGCTGAATTCGGCGCCGGTGGCGGGGTACAGGCTATCGAGGGTGCCTTGCAGGCGCAGCTCGGGGAGGGCATCGAAGCGCAGCTCGACCTTTTGCTGCGGATGCATGCGCGCGACCTGGGTTTCCTTGAAGTTGGCCTGTACCCAGACGTTGCGCGGCACCAGGGCGAGCAGCGCCTCGCCCGGACGCACGTACTGCCCCTCGCGTAGCGAGCGGTTGCCGACGCGTCCGGCTATCGGCGCGACTATTTGCGTACGGGCCAGGTTCAGGTGTGCCTGGGCCAGGTCGTTGTGGGCACCGTCAAGCTGGTTCTGCAGTTGCTGGCGACGGTTATCCAACTGGCTGAGCTCCAGGCGGTGGCCCTTCAGTCCGGCCCTGGCCTTGTCGACGCTGGCGCGGGCCACCGCGACATTGGCTCCGAGGCTGGAGAACTGCTGCTCCGAGGCGAAGCCGCCCCGGCGCAGGGTGCGGATGCGTTCGAGATTGCCCTGCTGGCGGCCGAGTTCGGCACTGCTGGCCTGGACCTCGGCGGCCTGCGCCTCAATCCGCGCCTGTTGCTGCGCGTGCTGATTGGCCAGGCTGTGCAGCTGGACCTGCAGGTCGTCGATCTGGGTCTGGATGCGCTGTTCCTGATAGACGAAGTCGGCGTCGTCGAGGCTGGCCAGGGTGTCACCGGCCTCGACCCATTGGTTGTCCTCCACCTGTATGCGGGTGATGCGTGCGGCAAGCTGGCTGGAGACCACCACGATATCGGCGCGCACATAGGCGTTGTCGGTGCTTTCGAGAAAGCGCGCGTGCAGCGTCCAGTACGCCCCGAAAGCCAGGGCGATGCAGAGCAGCACGGTGGCGAACAGGGTCAGGCGGCGCAGGGTCTTGGCATCCATGGCGTAGCCCGGGTCCAGGTCGACCGGTGTGGCTGCGATGGGGCGGGAAGGTTCGGCGTGGGTCATGGTCGGGCGGCTCTCACAGGCGGGCGATTTCGACATGGCGGGGGCCGCGCGCCTGTGCCGGGCGCGGATCGTGGTCGTAGCTGAGCAGGAAGTGGCAGCTGTGCAGGGTCTGACGCCGGTAAGGGCGTACGACTTGCGCCAGTGGGTCGTCGTCGAAGAAGCCGCACACCAGGCTTTGTTGGGGCTGTACCTGGTGGGCCAGGACATGTTCGAGCAGCGCCTGGAAAATCAGCGGGTCGTTGTTCAGCACGCTCAGCCCGTGCAGGTTCAGATAGTTGAAGGTGTTGCCGACGGCGGGCAGGTGCAACCCGCCGAACAGCTGGCTGCAGAGGTTGTAGGGCCTGCGCAGGGCGGCCAGCCAGGGGCTGTAGCGGGCCACGCGGGTCTGCTTGAAGGCCTTCTGGTTCCACACCCCGACCACGCCGACCGCACGCTGGCCGATACAGGCCAGCCAGTAGTCCTCGATCCGCAGCCCCTGGTAGTAAGGGCTGCCCGCCAGCAGATCCTGGACCCGATAGACGGGGAAGCCCTGGCGGCTGCCGGCCTGCTGCCACAGCTGTTGCAGCTGCTGCGCATCCGCAGCGCTCGCTGCGCGGATCTGCAGGCCGCTGTCGGCTCGGCTGCGGGACTGGCGGCCGGGCAACAGACTGGTGGTGATGCGGCCGTTCGGATAGAAGGTGGGCAGGCCAGGCCGGCCACGGCCAACGATACCCAGGGGCACCAGGTTGTCTTCGAGAATCACGGCCTCCATCCAGCTGCCGGGTGCCTGCATGGCCGTGGCGATGGCGCGAAACAGTGCGGCCAGCACGCGGCCGCCGCGCCCTTCGGCGGCGATGCGCAGGTCATGCAGGTAGCCGACTGTGCAGGGTTGGCCATTGAGGTGCTGCTGGCGTTGGCCGATATCCACCATGCCGAGCAACCTGCCTGGGTGCTCGCGGCGCTCGGCGACCAGTACCCGTGGTACTTCGCAGGCCACCCGGGCACCGCTGAAAAAATCCGGCTCGCGCTCGAAGGTCAGGGTAACGCTGCCCATCTGCGGCGTGCGCCGCAGCAGGTCGAGCAGCGCCGGATTGTCCTCGGGTCGGGCCGGGCGTACCAGAATCTCGTGATTGTCCGGCATCAGCTCACCTGTAACAGCTGGCGCAGGCTGGCGGACAGTTTGCCGGGCCAGTGGCGCAGGGCTTCGAGCTTGATATTGCCCTCAAGCATGCCGCGCGCCCGTGCCTGTTCCAGGTACAGCTGACGCATCTGCGGCTGGGCGATGCAGCGCGCGGCGGCGAGCTGGCCGAGGTCACGGGCCAGGCGGTAGTGGAAATTGTCCAGCAAACCGCTTTCCAGCTGCTGGGCCAGGCTCTGCAGGGCGGGCAAGCCCTGCTCGGCGCTGCTCTCGAGCAGCAACACATAGCCGGGTCGGCCGCCGCTGCTGTCGTCCAGGGCCAGCAGGGTGATCGGCAGTCGGCCGGCATAGTCGAGGCGGTCGAGCACGGTTTGCGCCAGGGTTGCACTGATTTTCTCGCCGACCAGATCGACGCCATCGTTGCGCCCGAGAAAGCGGAAGCAGGGCAGCGTGCGCCAGTGGCCGCTGACCTCGAGGACGTCATTCATCCGGTAGCGGGCGAAGCCGCTGCCGGTGGTCAGCAGCGGCATCACCTGTTGGCCCTGACGCAGGGCCCAGGGCGGCAGAATCCTGCCGTTGTCGAGGTCTTCGAATTCGTAGACATGGCTGCGGTAGGCCAGTGGGTAGCGGCCGCGAAACGGCAAGGTGACCACGCCTTCGGTGGCCCACAGCCCCTTGCCTTGAAAGCGTGCCTGCGGCAGTAGTTGTTGCAGGCGTTGGGCCCAGGGCGCGGCGGCTGCGGTGTCCCAGGCGCTGACCAGCGCCAGCTGCGGCCAGAGTTCGGCGAAGAATGCCGGGGCCGCCGTGCCATCCCAGGCGCGCAGACGCTGGGCGGCGGCCGTTGAGCGCGGGCAGCGCAGCGCGGCCATGGCGGCGCTACGCTGGCCCCAATGGCCGCGGTTGAGCACTTCGGCCAGCTCTTCGCGGCAATGGCCCAGTTGCTCCAGCAGGCCGAGGCCGAAGGTCGGGCTCCAGATCGACATCACGCTCAGGCGGGCATCCGCCGCGAGGAAGGCCAGCGTGGCGAATAGCGAGTCGTCGGCGCTGCCGGCCAGGGCGATGCCCGGTGGCGCGGTCTGGGTCAGGCCGGCGATCAGGCGTTTGCCCAGCGACATCAATTGCATGTCGTCGTTGAGGTCGGCGCTGCTGGTGTCGCGTAGTGCGCTGGGAATCCATGACAGCGACCAGTAGTGACTGCCCTGGGCGATCTGTGGGTACTGCCGATAGAGGTCGCCGATCCAGGGGCCGATCGCCCGGTCGAGTTCGGCGAGAAAGGAGCGGGTGTAGGGAATCCACTTGATCGCCGAGGTCGAGCCACTGGTCGGCTGGTAGCGCCTGATCGGGCTGTCGATCAGGCGTTGGCTGTGCTCTCGGCGTTGCCGTTCGAGGTCGTCCTGGTAGTCGCTGTAGTGGCTGCTGGGCAGGCGTGCGGTCACCTGCTCCCAGCTGTCTTCGGGGATAATGCCGCTGTTGCGGCCACGCGGGGAGCGTACGAAGCGTTGGCTCCAGTCGCGCAGCAGGCGGCGCTGCACGGCCTCGAGGTCGTGGGCCTGACGTTCGAAACGCTGCAGCCCACTGCACATGAATGCCCTGAGCAGGCTGTGGCCGCCACGGCTGGCGATCGCTGCGGTCATCGGCTCAGCTCGGTCGAGCCGTCCCTTGTGGCGTTGGCCTGTGCCTGGTTCTGCGCGGCAGCCGCGGCCGCTCGCCAATCCAGGTTGCGGCGCAACAGCTTCAGGCCCAGGCGGTAGCAATAGCGCAGCAGGGCGGAATAGGACACTTCACCGGCGCAGGGCAGCTCGGTGCCACGCCGCCAGGACGGGTTGCACTGCTCGAAATAGGCGATGTCGGCGTCCTGCATGCACATCTCGGGGGTAATGCCGGCGACTTCGTCCTTCAGGTGCTGCGCACCTTCGCCGAAGTCCAGCAGCATGCGTTGCGGGTCGAAGGCCTCGGGGAAGAGCTGCTGGCTGTAGGCCGAAACGACCTGCTGTAGAGGGCTGTTGGGCGTGTTGCGGTCGGGGAAGTAAGCGTAGAAGTTGCGGGTCAGCAGCAGATAGGTCTTGTAGCCCTTGGAAATCAACAACCAGTAGAGCGGCGTCAGTGGATGGCGCAGGCGTACGCGCATCAGTTGCAGGTAGAACGCGACGTGCAGGCAGCGAACGCCCCAGTAAGCCGGCTCGACTATGGTGTCGCCGCTGAACAGGCCCCTGGCGCGTTTGCCGTCGACAGTGATGTCGAAGTCTGTGAGGGTCGAGAAGCCGACGATGCGTTTGCTCTTGCGGGTACGCGCGAGGATCACGCCGCTCTTGCGCGACAGGTCGTGGAGGAAGGTCTGTTGCGTGGTGTTCTGGTAGTACTGCGAGAAGATGGCGTACATCTGCTGGGTATCGGCAGGACTCAAACGTTGCAAGGGTACATAGCGGCTGCTCAGTTTTTCGGCAGGTGCAAGCATGAAAGATGCCCTCAATGGACTCGTTGTTTTTATTGTTTAGAGCAGGTGCCTCCTCAAACTGCTGGGTGGGCCTGCATGCCGCGACGGGTTGCCAAACACGAGTCGTCGAGGGCATCGGTCTTGTCGAAATGTGCGCGCTGGAGAGTGTTCAGGTGACGGCCGGGTGACGGCCATTGATCCAAAGTTCGGCGGCGGCGAACTTGTGCGCTGTGCTGTTTCCCGTCTTGGGCGGTGTGCTGCCAAACGACCCAATAACTGCGATGCCTGAGCGCGCGCCCGCTTTTGGATAGGGGCGGAGGCGAGTGCATGAGGGATGAGGGGAGGTAAAAGCCCGAGCGGAGGGGTCGGGTTTGGTTAAATTTTGTGCTATATTCCGCGCCCGCGATTTTTCATCCCGTACCCAACGCCGGTCACCCCCATGCAAGCAGCCAAGCCGTTATTCGACTATCCGAAGTACTGGGCCGAATGTTTCGGACCCGCGCCTTTCCTGCCGATGAGCCGGGAAGAGATGGATCAGCTGGGCTGGGATAGCTGCGACATCATCATCGTCACCGGCGATGCCTACGTCGACCACCCGTCCTTCGGCATGGCGATCATCGGCCGCCTGCTCGAAGCCCAGGGCTTCCGCGTCGGCATCATCGCCCAGCCGAACTGGCAGTCGAAAGACGACTTCATGAAGCTCGGCGAGCCCAACCTGTTCTTCGGCGTCGCCGCCGGCAACATGGACTCGATGATCAACCGCTACACCGCGGACAAGAAGATCCGCTCGGACGACGCCTACACTCCCGACGGCGCCGCCGGCAAGCGCCCGGACCGGGCCAGCCTGGTCTACAGCCAGCGCTGCAAGGAGGCTTACAAGCAGGTGCCGGTCGTGCTCGGCGGCATCGAGGCGTCGCTGCGGCGCATCGCCCACTACGACTATTGGTCGGACAAGGTACGTCGTTCGCTGCTGATGGATGCGACCGCCGACATCCTGCTCTACGGCAACGCCGAGCGGGCCATCGTCGAAGTGGCGCATCGCCTGGCGCGGGGCGAGAAGCTCGAGGAAATCACCGATATCCGCGGCACCGCGTTCGTCCGCAAGGACACGCCGCAGGGCTGGTTCGAGATCGACTCCAGCCGGATCGACCGTCCGGGCAAGATCGACAAGATCATCAATCCCTACGTCAACACCCAGGACAGCGCCGCCTGCGCCATCGAGCAGGAAAAAGGGGGGGCTGAAGACCCCAACGAGGCCAAGGTGGTGCAGCTGCTGGCGCACCCGCGCCTGGAACGCGACAAGACGGTGATCCGCCTGCCATCCTTCGAGAAGGTGCGCAACGACCCGGCGCTCTATGCCCATGCCAACCGCGTGCTGCACCTGGAGACCAACCCGGGCAACGCCCGCGCCCTGGTGCAGAAGCATGACGAGCGCGAGCTGTGGCTGAACCCGCCGCCGATCCCGCTGACCACCGAGGAAATGGACTACGTGTTCGCCGCGCCCTACGCGCGGGTGCCGCATCCGGCTTACGGCGGGGCGAAGATCCCGGCCTACGAGATGATCCGCTTCTCGGTGAACATCATGCGTGGCTGCTTCGGCGGCTGCACCTTCTGCTCGATCACCGAGCACGAGGGCCGGATCATCCAGAGCCGTTCGCACGAATCGATCCTCCACGAGATCGAGGAAATGAAGAGCGTTCCGGGCTTCACCGGGGTGGTCTCCGACCTCGGCGGGCCGACCGCCAACATGTACCGCCTGGCGTGCAAGAGCCACGACATCGAGAAGCACTGCCGCAAGCCGTCCTGCGTGTTCCCCGGCATCTGCGAGAACCTCGACACCGACCACAGCTCGCTGATCGAGCTGTACCGCAAGGCCCGCGCCCTGCCGGGGGTGAAGAAGATCCTGATCGCCTCGGGCCTGCGCTACGACCTCGCCGTGGAGTCGCCGGAATACGTCAGGGAGCTGGTCACCCACCATGTCGGCGGCTACCTGAAGATCGCCCCGGAGCACACCGAGCGTGGCCCGCTGGACAAGATGATGAAGCCGGGCATCGGCACCTACGACAAGTTCAAGCGGATGTTCGAGAAGTACTCGAAGGAGGCGGGCAAGGAGCAGTACCTGATCCCCTACTTCATCGCCGCGCACCCGGGCACCAGCGACGAGGACATGCTGAACCTCGCCCTGTGGCTCAAGGCCAACGGTTTTCGTGCCGACCAGGTGCAGGCCTTCTACCCGTCGCCGATGGCCACCGCCACCGCCATGTACCACACCGGCAAGAACCCGCTGCGCAAGGTCAGCTACAAGAGCGAAGGCGTGCAGATCGTCAAGAGCGAGGCGCAGCGCCGCCTGCACAAGGCCTTCCTGCGCTACCACGACCCCAAGGGCTGGCCGCTGCTGCGCGAGGCGCTGGAGCGCATGGGCCGCAGCGACCTGATCGGCAACGGCAAACACCAGCTGATCACGGCCTATCAACCGGCGGCCGACGGCTACCAGAGCGCACGACGGAAGAACTCCACCCCGGCCGGCAGCAAGAAGGTCGCTGGGGCCGCCTCCGGCAAGGCCACCACGCCCCTGCTGACCCAGCACAGCGGCCTGCCGCCGCGCGCCAGCGACGGCGGTAATCCCTGGGACAAGCGCGAGCAGGCCAAGGCCGCGGCCTTCGCCAAGAACCAGCAAGCGGCGAAGGAGCGCGCCGGGGCCGGCAAGGGCAAGGGCAGAAAGCCGCCGAAGAAGCCGGTGACGCCGCGTTAGTACAGCCCGTCGCGGCTAAAGCCCCTCCCACAGGTCGATAGCGCATCTGTGGGAGGGGCTTTAGCCGCGAGCTTTTGCGCTGTTTAACCGGGTAGGGTGGATGGCCTAAATCGCTCCCGGATCGCGCTGGCGCTTATCCGGGCTACGGTGCGATGTCCGCTGTACTCAGCCGTAGCGCTTCTGCGCCTCGATGGCCAGGCCGCTGCCGATGCTGCCGAAGGTGTTGCCTTCCACGTGCCGGGCGTTCGGCAGCAGCGCCGCGACGCCCTGGCGCAGCGCCGGGATGCCGCTGGAACCGCCGGTGAAGAACAGCGTATCGACCTGTTCGACGCCCACCCCGGCATCCCCGAGCAGTTGCCTCACGCTGGCGCGGATGCGCGCCAGCAGCGGCTCGATGGCGTCTTCGAACAGCCCGCGGCTCAGCTCGGCTACCAGCCCCGGCTCGATGCGTGCCAGCTCGATCGGCCGCGCGTCCTGTTCGGTCAGGGCGATCTTGCTGTCTTCCACCTGCATCGCCAGCCAGTGCCCGGCGCGCTGCTCGATCAGCTGGAACAGGCGGTCGATGCCGGTCGGGTCGAGGATGTCGTAGCGCATGCTCTGCAGCGCCAGCTTGGACTTCTGCGCATACACCGCGTTGATCGTGTGCCAGGTGGCGAGGTTCAGGTGCACGCTGGTCGGCATCGGCGCGTCGCTCTTCATCCGGCTGCCGTAGCCGAACAGCGGCATCACCCCGGCCAGCGAGAGCTGCTTGTCGAAGTCGGTGCCGCCGATGTGCACGCCGCCGGTGGCGAGGATGTCGTCCTGTCGCTCGGCCAGCGCGCGGCGTTCGGGCGCCAGGCGCACCAGGGAGAAGTCCGAGGTGCCGCCGCCGATATCGACGATCAGCACCAGCTCCTCGCGGCTGATCCCCGATTCGTAGTCGAAGGCCGCGGCGATCGGCTCGTACTGGAACGACACCTCCTTGAAGCCGAGCTTGTGCGCCACCGCCACCAGGGTGTTCTGCGCCTCCAGGTCGGCCGCCGGGTCGTCGTCGACGAAGAACACCGGACGGCCCAGCACCACTTCCTCGAACGGCCGCTCGGCCACGGCTTCGGCGCGTTGCTTGAGCTCGCCGATGAAGAAGCCGAGCAGGTCCTTGAACGGCAGGGCGCTGCCGAGCACCGTGGTCTCGCTCTTCAGCAGCTTGGAGCCCAGCAGGCTCTTCAGCGAGCGCATCAGCCGGCCTTCGTAGCCGTCCAGGTACTCGTGCAGGGCCAGGCGGCCGTAGACCGGGCGGCGCTCCTCGAAGTTGAAGAAGATCACCGAGGGCAGGGTGATCTTGCCATCTTCCAGGGCGATCAACGCCTCTGTGCCGGGGCGCTGCCAGCCGACGGTGGAGTTGGAGGTGCCGAAATCGATGCCGCAGGCGCGGGCGGGAGTGGAGAAAGGCATGCTGCGCGCTGTTCCTGAAAAAATTACCGGGAGAAACTTTTGACGTCGCGTAGCGACGGCCCGGAGGGTGGCCGCCATGGATGGCAGGCCACAAGAACGCCGGGAGCGTTTTTGCGCGCAAGCCCCGAAGGGGTGAAGCACATGGATGTGCTGAACACAAAAACGGCCGCGCATTCTAGGGCAGGACGGGCGCCTGTGCAGCACCGCGTATCGCATCGGCCGTGTCGGGGCGCTGTTTATGGTGCGCACGGCGCCAGGGTCAGCACGTAGGGTGCGCTGTGCGCACCGATGATGCCGCGCACGGCGCCCTACAGGAGGCTCAGGGTCAGGTAGGCCAGCACGGCGTAGCGCCCGGTCTTGGCCAGGCCGACGATCAGCAGGAAGCGCCACCAGGTTTCGCGCATCACCCCGGCGACCAGGGTCAGCGGGTCGCCGACGATCGGCAGCCAGCTGAGCAGCAGCGACCAGCGCCCGTAGCGGGCGTACCAGCCCTGGGCCTGCTGCAGGCGCGCATCGCTCACCGGGAACCAGCGGCGGCCGCGGTAGCGCTCGAGGGAGCGGCCGAGCAGCCAGTTGATCCATGAGCCCAGCACGTTGCCGCAGGTGGCCACCAGCAGCAGGACCCAGAGCAGGTAGCCGCCGTCGAGCAGCAGGGCGACCAGCAGCGCCTCGGACTGTAGCGGCAGCAGGGTCGCGGCGCCGAAGGCCGAGAGGAACAGGCCGAGGTAGGCGGAGAGGGTCAGCACGGGGCGGGGCTTGCCGCGGCGGGGCGCGTCGGTCGGGCCGCCGCGCCGTCGCCAGCGGTTACTCGGCGTGGGCCATGATCTCTTCCAGCTTCAGCCCGGTCAGGCCGTGGATGGTGCGCCACAGGTAGTAGAAGATCGCCATCAGCATGATCATCGAGGGGATCGCGATCATCGGGTAGCTGAGCAGGTTCATCCGCCCCAGTTCGGCATTGAACGCCTCGCTGCCGGCCGGGCTGATGACGATCCACTTGGCCAGCGCGTAGTTCATCGCCGAAGAGAAGAAGAAGGTGCCGCTCAGCCAGTAGGTGGCCGTCATCAAGCGCGTCTCGAACAGCTCGATATGGCCGCCTTGCGCCAGGCGCTCATGGATCTTGTCGACATTCAGCACCGCCCGGTTGAGCAGCATGGTGCGGATCAGCGGGTGGCGCGTCCGGGTCGATACCAGCACGGCGATGCCGATCAGCCCGGGAATCGCCGCTTCCTTGATCGCCAGCCACTGGCTGTCCAGCTTGAGCAGGCCGATACCGCCGGTGAGCAGCACGCTGAGCAGGCCGAGCAGGGCGATGAAATTGAACTTGCGGTATTTGACCAGCTCGAACGCGCCCCAGCCGAAGGGGAAGGCCAGCGCCAGGAGCAAGGCGCCATCGGCGCCGAGGTTGGCCTCGCCGCTGAGCTTCATCAGGATCAGCGAGGGAATCAGGATACTGATCAGCAAATCCACCAGGGGGCGGGGCTTGTGCGTGGCGGGCAGGTTCTGCGTGGTATCGGTCATGTCGTTCAAAGCATAGAAAGGAATAGTGATGATCGCCTGCCTGGGCCGCGGCTGCCAGCCCGATTGTCGGTTGGACCGCGACAAAGTTGTGCGGTTCGGACGCTGCCGGGCACCGGATCGACTCCGGCGGCGTGCCGCTTGTCGTGGCCGCCGGAAAATTGTCTGTACTCGGCCGGGTACCTGGCGGCGGGCCTAAGACTCTGATGCTAATGTGATATTACTCGGTGAGTCGCGGTTGCCCAAGCGCAGGAGTCCAGCAGTGCGATCCTTCAAGTTTTCCCGATGGCTCGACCTGCCGTGCGCTCTCTGCGCCCTGCTGGCGGGCCAGGCCTCGGCCGGGGAGTGCATCGGGGTGGTGCCGGCCAGCGCCCATGCCTTCTGGGCGCAGGTGGAGGCGGGCGCCCGGCAGGCGGCTCGGGAAACCGGGGTCGACATCTATTTTCGCGGGCCGAGCCGGGAGGGCAGCGTCGCGGCACAGCTGCAGCTGATCGACAAGATCGTCGCGCGCGGCTGCCGGGCACTGATCATCGCCCCGAGCGGACTCGAGATCATTGCCAAAGTGAGCGAGCTCAAGACCCGCGGCATCCTGACCTTCTACATCGACCGGGATGTCGGCGGTGCCGAGGTGCAGGCGGTGATCGCCACCGACAACTACAAGGCCGGTCAACTGGCGGGGCAGTACCTGGGGCAGGCCCTGGGCGGCAAGGGGCGGGTCGGCGTGATCCGCATGAGCCCGCCGGTTCCCTCGACCAGCGAACGCCAGCGCGGCTTTACCCAGGCGGCGGAAGCCGCGGGATTGAGCATCGCCTTCGACCAGCCCCTCGGCGACAACCCGGAACTGACGTTTGCCGCGTTGCGCGAACAGCTGCCCAACCTCGAGGCGCTGTTCACCCCGAACGGCTCCACCAGCCGCGAGACTTTGGCAGCGCTGCTGCGCCTGAAGGTGGCGGGGCAGCTGGTGCATGTCGGCTTCGACGCTGGTCCGTTGTTGCTGGATGCGCTCGAGGCCGGGCACCTCGATGCGTTGGTGGTCCAGCAGCCCTATGCCATGGGTTACCAGAGCGTACGCCTGGCTCAACGCGCCTTGCACGCACCGCAGGCGGAGCCGCAGCGGCGCCAGGTCGCCTTGGAGGCGGTGCTGGTGACCCGCGAGAACCGCGAGCGGCCGGAGATCGAGGCCGTCCTGGCGGTGCCCGCGAGTCCTTGAAGTGGCGGGGACGGCACAGCGCTTTGGTCCTGCCGGTCGCCGCGCTGGAGAGGGTGCCGGCTGGCGCAGCGAATTGGCGGAAAATCGCCAGAACGGCGGCTTAGCGGCGATTTTCCGCCGAGGACCGCCCTCTGTCGGGCTGCCTAGGGCGCGGCGCTGAGTTGGCGGGATAATTGCCTCTGCTGCAGCCGGGGCTTGCCGCCTCGTCGCCGCACTCGGCTGGCGGACACGCCGACCTTCGCCGCCTGGCGAGGCGGGCCAGGCCGCTAGCTGTGCGACCCGCTTTAACCGCCGTATTGGAAAATGCCTTATGCCGATCATGCAACGTGCCTCCCACCATGAACTGCGCAGCGCCTTGCGCGCCTTGCTCGCTGCCGACGCCTGCTACCACACCGCTTCGGTGTTCGACCCGATGTCGGCGCGCATCGCCGCCGACCTCGGCTTCGAGGTCGGCATCCTCGGCGGCTCGGTGGCCTCGCTGCAGGTGCTGGCCGCGCCGGACTTCGCCCTGATCAGCCTCAGCGAATTCGTCGAGCAGGCCACCCGCATCGGCCGCGTCAGCCGCCTGCCGGTGATCGCCGACGCCGACCACGGCTACGGCAACGCGCTCAACGTGATGCGTACCGTGGTCGAGCTGGAGCGTGCCGGCATCGCCGCGCTGACCCTCGAAGACACCCTGCTGCCGGCCCAGTTCGGCCGCAAGTCCACCGACCTGATCAGCGTGGAAGAGGGCGTCGGCAAGATTCGCGCGGCGCTGCAAGCGCGCATCGACCCGGAGCTGGCGATCATCGCCCGCACCCATGCCGGCGTGCTCGACGTCGCCGAGGTGATCCGCCGCACCTTGGCCTACCAGGCCGCTGGCGCCGACGGCATCTGCCTGGTCGGCGTGGAAGACTTCGCCCACCTGGAGCGGATCGCCGAGCAGCTGAGCATTCCGCTGATGCTGGTCACCTACGGCAACCCCAAGCTGCGCGACAACGCCCGCCTGGCCAAGCTCGGCGTGCGCATCGTGGTCAACGGCCACGCCGCCTACTTCGCCGCGATCAAGGCCACCTACGACTGCCTGCGCGAACAGCGCGGGGTCGATGCCAGCGACCTCAGCGCCTCCGAGCTGGCGCACAAGTACACCCTGCCCGAGGAATACCTGGTCTGGGCCGAGGAATTCATGGACGTGAAGGAATGAGCCGAGCGGAGGTGAAAAACTCTCGCCTACTGCGACCGCCTCGCTTCGGCGTTCAGTACAGCGGTCGCTCGACCCTGAACATCAGCAAGCCATCGCACTGGGCGTTCTGCCCGGAATAGGCGTCGCACTGTGGGCCGCCCAGGCTCGAGCCGGTGTAGGACATGTCGAGCTGGATACCGAGCCAGGGCCGTGACAGGTTCAGCGACCAGTCGTTGAACACCCGCACGCTGCCGCCGTCGGCGAGATAGCGCGGCGCATCCAGTGCGTGGTTGGCATATTTCATCCGCAGGCCGACGCCGAATGGCCTGAGCGCACCGAGATCGAGGAACAGCGTGCTGTCGGTGCGCCCGAGCGAATCGCTCAGCGCCGCGCCCAGCCTGCTGCCGGCGAGATTCAGGCCGGCATAGTATTGGTTGTGGTCTCGACCGCCGACTTCCGGGAAGCTGTAACGGATCAGCCCCAGCTCATAGCCCAGGGACGCATCGAAGGGTTGCCGGGCAAGGCCCAGGTAGGAATTCACTTGCAACTGGCTGCCTTCGCTCAGGCCGACGCTGGGCGACCATTGGCCGACGTACCAGCCGCTCGCATGGGTCAGGTCCAGCCCGCCGTGGAACGCGCCCGCAGTGGTAGGCCGCACCAGGCCCTGGGCCATGCTGCGGGTGGGAGCCGTGCCGAGCTTGAGGTCGAAGTCGCCGACCTCGCGTTCCAGCACATCGCTCTCGGCGATGCAGGCAGCGCTCAGCAGCATGGCTGGCGCCAGCGGGATTCTGTTGAAGATCATGCCCATGAACCGGTGAAGAGTAGCGGTACGGCGCAGTGCAGCGCGGCCACGCGAGCCGCCGCGGCGCAGAGCCTCGCCCCGGTGGCCGAAGACGCGACGGCCGATCTAGAGCGGTTGCAAGGATAGTCACTGAGGCTCGAGGGCGAGGGCCATCCGTCGTTTGCGCCGCCAGTGATCGACGGGCGGTGCTAGTGTCGTCATGGGCTTCGGGCCCAGCGGATGGCGGGTGGCGGTGAGCCTGTACGCTTGGAACCTACCCGGACCTGAATATTGACCTGATGGCCAGGCGTGCCCGCGCCGGGCAGGTGGGAGGTGCTGATGGCCAGTGGTTGGGCAAGCGACGACGCGGTACAGGAACAGATCGACAGCAGCATCGAGGACGCCATCGCCCGCGCCCGTAGCCAGCTGCCGACGGGCGCGAGCCTGAGTCACTGCGAGGAATGCGAGGCGCTCATCCCCGAGGCGCGGCGCCAGGCCATCCCCGGCGTGCGCCTGTGCGTCGCCTGCCAGGCGGAGCACGACAAGGAACAGGCGAAATTCAGCGGCTACAACCGGCGCGGCAGCAAGGACAGTCAGCTGCGTTGACTCACGGCGTGACGGAGTAGCCGCGACTGCTCATGCAGTTGAGGTAGGCCTGGCTCGAGCCGCTTTGGCTCTGGGCGGCTGCATTGTCTGCGCGACGTTCGTCGCGGCGTTCACGACGCTGCCGCGAACCGCCGACCGCCATCCCTACGGCAGCCGCTTCGCGGGCCTGATCCTGCCGATACTCCTGTTTGATGTCGTCATCCACGCGATCATAGGCCTCGTCGTGTTGGCGTCCGCGTACCTCGGCCGCCGCCGCGCCGGCCATGGCTCCGGCGGTGGCTCCGCGCAGGCGCTCGCCGCCCTGGCGCTGAGTGTCGGCGCTGGTCTGGCCGGCACCTGCCTGGCTCTGGCAGGCGGCGATGTCGTTCTGGATCTGTTGCTGGCTTTGGCCCTGCAACGGCGTCACGGTTTCGGCCTGGGCCAGTGGCAGGCTGGCGAGCAGAAGCAGGCCGGTCAACCGCGACAGGGACTTGTGGTTGGTCATGGTGGGAGTTCTCCCGATTGAGCTGCTGAGTTTTCACTTTAGCCGCTGTGGCAAACCTCGCCTTGCGATGGGTCTAGGGACGGGGCGTCGACGCGGCGAGCGGACGGCTGGTCAATAGGGGCGTTTGTCGGCACTGCTGTTGGCTTGCTAATTATTAGCCGGGTTATCGCGATGCATGGTGCCGCTCGTCCCGGTCTGGACATCCTGTTGATTCTGGCGGCCAGCCATGACGCGCTGTCCAACGCGCTCACTGCCCTCCTGATCCGGTGCGGATGGTGGTCTGGGCTCGCCATGTGGCGCAGACCATGCTGAGGGGGCGCTGTACGTGCAGGCCCCTGGGACCGCTCGATAGCCAGATGGGTGGACTACCCTTTAAGCGAGGGGCTGTACCCGTACAGGTCCCGAAGGTGGGGGTGAGCGAAGAAGTCTTTCCTGATCAGAGGAGGAGACAGCATGAAACTCCATTCAGTGATTATCGGTGCCCTGGCGATGGCGTTGCTCCCAACGGGGATAGTAGCCAAGGACAAGCGCGAGTTCACCGACAGCTTTCCATTGGGCGAATGTGAATTTACCAGTGTCGGTGAAAACCGGTATTTCCTTCTGCAGCCTGGCCGAGAGGCCCACTTCAACAATTTCCAGTGTGTCGCCGAAGGCGCGTGCAGCGAAACCGAGGAGTTGGTCATCAGCGTGCTCAATGAAACACGCGACATAACGCTTACGATCAATGGCGAGGCGACAACCGTGAGGACCCGGATTGTCGAGGAGACTGAGACGGTGGATGGGCAACTGGCGGAGATCTCTCGCAACTTCTTTGCCGAGTGCGCCGGTACCCAGGATGTCTATTACTTTGGCGAAGAAGTGGACATCTATCAGGACGGCATAATTGTCAGTCATGAGGGCGAATGGCTGGCGGGCGCGGGAGGGGCTGCGCCTGGAATCATCATGCCGGGCGGGGCGTTCCTGTTGGGCGCACGCTACTTTCAGGAAGTCGCGCCAGGGGTCGCTCTGGATCGCGCCGAGCACATCGGCGCAGGCCTGGCGATGGAGGTGCCAGCGGGCAACCTGGACGATTGCGTCGAAGTTGAAGAGACCACGCCGCTGGATAAGCAAGCGGTCTCGACGAAGATCTATTGCCCCGGTTCAGGGCTGGTGTTCGATGATGGCCTCGAACTGGTATTGGTGATCGAACCATGAGCCTGGAGCGGTTCGATCGCTTTGCCCGGCGCCACCGCCGGGTCTTCGGAGGCTTGCTTGAGAAGGGTTCCCCGCGCCGCGGAGAACCCTTCCCAGGGCAGAGCGCGCCGGATCTCAGAACAGGAAATAGCGCTGCGCCAGCGGCAGCACCTCGGCCGGCTCGCACCACAGCAGCTGGCCGTCGGCCTTGACCTGGTAGTTCTGCGGGTCGACCTCGATGCTCGGCAGGTAGTCGTTGTGGATCAGGTCGCTCTTCTGCACGCTGCGGCAACCCTTCACCACGCCGATGCGCTTCTTCAGGCCCAGTTGCTCCGGCACGCCGGCGTCCAGCGCGGCCTGGCTGATGAAGGTCAGACTGCTGGCGTGCAGGCTGCCGCCGAAACTGGCGAACATCGGCCGGTAGTGCACCGGTTGCGGCGTCGGGATCGAGGCGTTGGCGTCGCCCATCAGGCTGGCGGCGATGGATCCACCCTTCAAAATCAAACTCGGTTTGACCCCGAAGAAGGCCGGGCGCCAGAGCACCAGGTCGGCCCACTTGCCCACCTCGATGGAGCCCACTTCATGGGCGATGCCGTGGGTGATCGCCGGGTTGATGGTGTATTTGGCGATGTAGCGCTTGGCGCGGAAGTTGTCGTTGCCTTCGCCATCTTCGGGCAGGGC
This sequence comes from Pseudomonas benzenivorans, assembly GCF_900100495.1. Lineage (GTDB taxonomy): Bacteria > Pseudomonadota > Gammaproteobacteria > Pseudomonadales > Pseudomonadaceae > Aquipseudomonas > Aquipseudomonas benzenivorans. The sequence continues at coordinate 321,824 of NZ_FNCT01000002.1, read as the reverse complement.
GCCGCGCTGCTTCTTCATCTTGTCGGCGGTCTGCCAGGTGCGGGTGATCACCTCACCGACGCGGCCCATGGCCTGGCTGTCGGAGCTGATCATCGAGAAGGCGCCGAGGTCGTGGAGGATATCCTCGGCGGCGATGGTCTCGCGGCGGATGCGGCTTTCGGCGAAGGCCACGTCCTCGGCGATGCTCGGGTCGAGGTGGTGGCAGACCATCAGCATGTCCAGGTGTTCGTCGATGGTGTTGCGGGTGAACGGCCGGGTCGGGTTGGTCGAGCTGGGCAGCACATTGGGAAAGCCGCAGGCCTTGATGATGTCCGGCGCGTGGCCGCCGCCCGCGCCTTCTGTGTGGTAGGTGTGGATGGTGCGGCCCTTGAAGGCGGCCAGGGTGGTTTCGACGAAGCCGGACTCGTTGAGGGTGTCGGTGTGGATCGCCACCTGCACATCGTACTGGTCGGCCACGTTCAGGCAGTTGTCGATGGCCGCCGGGGTGGTGCCCCAGTCCTCGTGCAGCTTCAGGCCGATGGCGCCGGCCTTGACCTGTTCGATCAGCGGCTCCGGCAGCGAGGCGTTGCCCTTGCCGGTGAAGCCGAGGTTCATCGGCAAGGCGTCGGCCGCCTGCAGCATGCGCATCATGTGCCACGGCCCCGGCGTACAGGTGGTGGCGTTGGTGCCGGTGGCCGGCCCGGTGCCGCCGCCGATCATGGTGGTCACCCCGCTCATCAGCGCCTCCTCGATCTGCTGCGGGCAGATGAAGTGGATATGGCTGTCGATGCCGCCGGCGGTGAGGATCATGCCTTCGCCGGCGATCACCTCGGTGCCGGCGCCGATGGCGATGCTCACGTCCGGCTGGATGTCCGGGTTGCCGGCCTTGCCGATGGCGGCGATGCGGCCGTCCTTGAGGCCGACGTCGGCCTTGACCACGCCCCAGTGGTCGAGGATCAGCGCGTTGCTGATCAGGGTGTCGACCACATCCGCGGCGCACAGTTGGCCCTGGCCCATGCCGTCGCGGATCACCTTGCCGCCGCCGAATTTCACTTCCTCGCCGTAAACGGTGAAGTCCTGCTCCACTTCGATCCACAGCTCGGTGTCGGCCAGGCGCAGCTTGTCGCCGACGGTGGGGCCGAACATGTCGGCGTAGGCTTGGCGTGAGATTTTCATTGGCTGTCTTCCCGTAGGGTGCGCCGTGCGCACCGCTGTCCTGTGGGGTTCATGGTGCGCGCGGCGCACCCTACGAACCGGATGAACTAGAGGTCGCCCATTACCCGCCCGGCGAAGCCGAACACCCGGCGCGCACCAGCCAGCTCGACCAGTTCGACCTCGCGCGACTGGCCCGGCTCGAAGCGCACGGCGGTGCCGGCGGGGATGTTCAGGCGCATGCCGCGCGTGCTGTCCCGGTCGAAGCTCAGCGCGTCGTTGGTCTCGAAGAAGTGGTAGTGGGAGCCGACCTGGATCGGCCGATCGCCGCTATTGGCCACGCTCAGGGTCAGGGTGCGGCGGCCGGCGTTGAGTTCGATCTCGCCGTCCTTGATCTGGTATTCGCCGGGAATCATCTCGCTATCGCTCCAGAATCAGTTGCATAAAGGTCAGGTCTAGCCAGCGGCCGAACTTGCGGCCGACCTCGGGCATCTGCCCGGTGGTGACGAAGCCGAGGCGCTGGTGCAGGCGGATCGACGCGCGGTTTTCCGCTTCGATGGCGGCGACCAGCACATGCAGCCCTGCCGACTGCGCCCGTTCGATCAGCGCCTGCATCAGCAACGGGCCGAGGCCCTGGCCGCGCCGATCGGCGCGCACGTAGACCGAGTGCTCGACCGTATGCTTGTAGCCATCGTGCGGGCGCCAGGTGCCGTAGCTGGCGTAACCGAGCATCGCGCCTGAAGCGTCCGCCGTCACCAGTACCGGGAAGCCTTGGGCAACGCGTTCGGCCAGCCAGGCGCGGCGATTGTCCAGGTCCACCAGGGTTTCGTTCCAGATCGCTGTGGTGTTCTCCACGGCGTCGTTGTAGATCGCCAGGATGCCTTCGAGGTCCTGTTCCTGGGCGTCGCGGATCACATAAGACATGGCAGGCCTCAGGCAATCGGCTGGTGCACGGTCACCAGCTTGGTGCCGTCGGGGAAGGTGGCCTCGACCTGGATTTCCGGAATCATCTCCGGCACCCCGATCATCACCTGCGCGCGGCTCAGCAGGGTGGTGCCGAAGTGCATCAGCTCGGCCACCGTGCGGCCGTCGCGGGCGCCTTCGAGCAGGGCGGCGGAGATGTAGGCCATGGCTTCCGGATAGTTGAGCTTGACGCCGCGGGCCAGGCGCCGTTCGGCGACCAGGCCGGCGGTGAAGATCAGCAGTTTGTCTTTCTCGCGAGGGGTCAGGTCCATCAGGTGCTCCAGATTCGTGGGGGGACGGCTGCGCGCCCGAGCAGGGCCGGGCGCAGCAGGCGCCAGATGTCGATCAGCCAGGCGCGCGCGTGCAGGGCCTCGCTGGCCAGGCAGCGGGCCAGCAGCAGGCCGGGCAGTTGGGTGAGGTCGCCACGCCCGGTACAGGGTAGTGCGCGGCAGATTTCCAGCAGTTTGACGTCGATCTCGCCGCTGACCAGCAGGGTGGCGAATACCGGCTGGCCGGCCAGGCCGATCGGCGAGTCGAGCAGGCCGTCGCTGCCTTCGATGCGCTGGCGTTCGTGCCAGAGCAACTGGCCGTCGCGGCGGATATTCAGTTGCGCCTGGAAGTGCCCGGCAGCGAAACGCTCGCCGCTGGCCGGGCGGCCGAGGGCGACCATGTCCCAATAGCACAGCCGGGCGTCGCCGAGCAGTTCGATATCGCTGTGCAATTCGGCCTGGGCCGCCGAGTAAACGATGGTTTCCTGCGGCAGCCATTCCAGGGTGGCGCCGGCTTCGACGCGCAGCCTGAGGTTCTGGTAGGCCGGAGCGGCGGCGCGGTACCACTTGGCCGCGCCGGGACTGGTAAGTTGCGCCCAGGCGCCTGCGCCGACAGTTGCCGATATATCCAAGCGATCGCCGCCGGCGATGCCGCCCGGTGGATGGACGACGATGTGCTGGCAGACCTCGGGGCCTTCGGCGTACAGGTGCTTCTGCACCCGCAGCGGGCCCTGGTGGCGGCGCAGGGTCGGCCGGGTGGTCGCGCCGTCACGGGCATAGCCCAACTCCAGCTCTGCGTGCCAGCTGGGGGTGAAGACGGCTGAAGAGGCGGGTGCGTTCATGGCATACATGCGTAGGTTGGGCGTAGGTTGGGTTGAGGAGCAACGCGACGAAGCCCAACGCCGGGCGGCAGGCACAATGCTTGTGTCGGCGCAGGGTGCGCTCGTTGGGCTTCGCTGCGCTCAGCCCAACCTACGTCATTCCGACCCGCCATGAAAAGGTTCATATCGCCACCAGCCCGCGCACGCCATCGGCTTCCATGCTCGCGCCGCGGCCCTGCTGGACGATCTCGCCGCGGCTCATCACCAGGTACTGGTCGGCCAGCTCGGCGGCGAAGTCGTAGAATTGCTCGACCAGCAGGATGGCCATGTCGCCGCGCTCGGCCAATTTGCCAATCACCGCGCCGATCTCCTTGATCACTGAGGGCTGGATGCCTTCGGTGGGCTCGTCGAGGATCAGCAGGCGCGGCTGGCTGGCCAGGGCGCGGCCGATCGCCAGTTGCTGCTGCTGGCCGCCGGAGAGGTCGCCGCCGCGGCGTTGCTGCATCTCCTCGAGTACCGGAAACAGCTGGTAGATGAATTCGGGAACGGCCCTGGCCTGGCCGGCGGGGAAGCGTGACAGGCCCAGCAGCAGGTTTTCCGCCACGGTCAGCCGGCCGAAGATCTCCCGGCCCTGGGGCACGTAGGCGATGCCGGCGTGCACCCGCTGGTGCGGCTTGAGTGAGGTGATGGCCCGGCCTTCCCAGTGCACCGTGCCTTGCTTGGCCGGCAGCAGGCCCATCAGGCATTTCAGCAATGTGGTCTTGCCCACGCCGTTGCGCCCGAGCAGGCAGGTGACTTCGCCGACCCGGGCCTCGAAGGACAGGCCGCGGAGGATATGGCTGCCGCCGTAGTATTGATGGAGTTGTTCGACTTGCAGCATGTCGATGTCCTTGGTTCGCTTTTGTGGGAGGGGCTTTAGCCGCGAGCTCTTAAAGATCAAAAGCATCGCGGCTAAAGCCCCTCCCACAGGTATGTGTTACCGCCCGAGATACACCTCGATCACCCTTTCGTCGTTCTGCACCTGCGCAAGCGAGCCCTCGGCCAGCACCCGACCCTGGTGCAGCACGCTGACGTGGTCGGCGATCGAGCCGACGAAGCCCATGTCGTGCTCGACGACCATGAGGGAATGCTGGCGCGCCAGGGACTTGAACAGCTCGGCGGTGAACTCGGTCTCGGCGTCGGTCATGCCCGCCACCGGCTCGTCGAGCAGCAGCAGCTGCGGGTCCTGCACCAGTAGCATGCCGATCTCGAGGAACTGCTTCTGCCCGTGCGAGAGCAGCCCCGCCGGGCGCTGCCGCGAGCTGTCGAGCCTGATCGTCTGCAGCACCTCGTCGATCCGATCTTTCTGCTCGCCGCTGAGCCGAGCGCGCAGGCTGGCCCATACCGACTTGTCGGTCTTCTGCGCCAGTTCGAGGTTCTCGAACACGCTGAGCGCCTCGAACACCGTGGGCTTCTGGAACTTGCGGCCGATGCCGGCCTGGGCGATCTCCACTTCGCTCATCCGGGTCAGGTCGAGGGTTTCGCCGAAATAGGCGCTGCCGCTGTCCGGGCGGGTCTTGCCGGTGATCACGTCCATCAGGGTGGTCTTGCCGGCGCCGTTGGGGCCGATGATGCAGCGCAGCTCGCCGACGCCGATGTACAGGCACAGGTCGTTCAGCGCCTTGAAGCCGTCGAAGCTGACGTTGATGTCTTCCAGGCTGAGGATGGTGCCGTGGCGCACGTTCAGGCCCTTGCCGGCGGCAGTGCTGGTGCCGATGGCGTCGCGGCCGCTGCCGAGCGGATCGAAGACCGGTTCGAGCATCAGTTCGGGGATGGGGACGGCTCTCATTGTTCGCCTCTCTTGCGTAGCAGGCCGATCACGCCCTTGGGCAGGAACAGGGTGACCAGGATGAACAGCGCGCCGAGGGCGAACAGCCAGTATTCCGGGAAGGCCACGGTGAACCAGCTCTTCATGCCGTTGACCAGGCCGGCGCCGAGCAGCGGGCCGATCAGCGTGCCGCGCCCGCCGAGGGCGACCCATACGGCGGCCTCGATGGACTGGGTCGGGGCCATCTCGCTGGGATTGATGATACCCACCTGCGGCACGTAGAGCGCGCCGGCCAGGCCGCACAAGACTGCGCTCAAGACCCAGATGAACAGCTTGTAGCCGCGCGGGTCGTAGCCGCAGAACATCAGGCGGTTTTCCGCGTCCCTGAGCGCAGTGAGCACCCGGCCGAACTTGCTGCGCGCCAGGCGCCAACCCAAATACAGGCTGGCCACCAGCAGCGTCACGGTGGCGAGGAACAGCAGCGCGCGGGTGCCCGGCGCGGTGATGTCGAAGCCGAGGATGCGGCTGAAGCCGGTGAAGCCGTTGTTGCCGCCGAAGCCGGTCTCGTTGCGGAAGAACAGCAGCATGCCGGCGAAGGTCAGCGCCTGGGTCATGATCGAGAAGTACACGCCCTTGATCCGCGAGCGGAAGGCGAAGAAACCGAACACCAGGGCCAGCAGGCCGGGCGCCAGCACCACCAGGCCCAGCGCCCAGAGAAAGCTGGAAGTGCCGTACCAGTACCAGGGCAGCTCGCTCCAGGCGAGGAAGCTCATGAAGGCCGGCAGCCCATCGCCCGCACTCTGGCGCATCAGGTACATGCCCATGGCGTAGCCGCCGAGGGCGAAGAACAGGCCGTGGCCGAGCGACAGCAGGCCGGCGTAGCCCCAGACCAGGTCCAGGGCCAGGGCGACTATGGCGTAGCAGAGGATCTTGCCGACCAGGGTCAGGGTATAGGCCGATACCTGCAGCGGGTTGTCCGCCGGCAGCAGGTGCAGCAGCGGCAGGGCCAGCAGCACGGTTAGCGCCAGCAGGCCTATGCCGAGCGACAGTTGCGGGCCGAGCCTGGCGCTGGCGCGGGCCAATAACGTTTGGTTGAGGGGCATAGTCATCAGTCGATCACCTGTCCTGTCGCGGCAAATGATTTCTGGCTTGGGGTGAGCTCGTCAGCCTGTAGGCGCGCGCCATGCGCGCGAACAATGGCGGCGACGCGGTCGCAGGCGTGGCCAGCTCTTACGGTCTCAATGCAGTTAATCCGATTCAATCGAGCACCCGACCCTTGAGGGCGAACAGACCCTGCGGGCGTTTCTGGATGAACAGGATGATCAGCGCGAGGATCAGGATCTTGCCCAGCACTGCGCCGATCTGCGGTTCGAGGATCTTGTTGGCTAGCCCCAGGCCGAAGGCCGCCAGCACGCTGCCGGCCAGCTGGCCGACACCGCCGAGTACCACCACCAGGAAGGAGTCGATGATATAGCTCTGGCCGAGATCGGGACCGACGTTGCCGATCTGGCTCAGGGCCACGCCGCCGAGGCCGGCGATGCCGGAGCCGAGGCCGAAGGCGAGCATGTCCACCCGGCCGGTCGGCACCCCGCAGCAGGCGGCCATGTTGCGGTTCTGGGTCACCGCGCGCACGTTGAGGCCGAGGCGGGTCTTGTTCAGCAGCAGCCAGGTCAGCAGTACCACGCACAGGGCGAAGCCGACTATCACGATGCGGTTGTAGGGCAGCACCAGGTTGGGCAGCACGGCGATGCCGCCGGATAGCCAGTAGGGGTTGGCCACCTCGACGTTCTGCGCGCCGAACAGCACCCGCACCATCTGGATCAGCATCAGGCTGATGCCCCAGGTGGCCAGCAGGGTTTCCAGCGGGCGGCCGTAGAGGTGGCGGATCACCGTGCGCTCCAGGGCCATGCCGATCGCGGCGGTGACGAAGAAGGCCACCGGCAGCGCCACCAGCGGATACAGCGCCAGGGCCTCGGGGGCCAGGCGCTGGAAGAGGATCTGCACCATGTAGGTGGCGTAGGCGCCGAGCATCAGCATCTCGCCGTGGGCCATGTTGATCACCCCGAGCAGGCCGAAGGTGATCGCCAGACCGAGGGCGGCGAGCAGCAGGATCGAGCCCAGGCTCAGGCCGCTGAAGGCCTGGCCGAGCAGCTCGCCAAGCAGCAGGCGGCGCTTGACCTGGGCCAGGCTGGTTTCGGCGGCGGCGCGCACGCTCGCGTCGCTCTCCACGGCGGGGTCGAGCAGGGTTTCCAGATGGGTGCGCGCCAGCGGGTCGCCGGTCTCGCCGAGCAGGCGCACGGCGGCCAGACGCACGGCCGGGTCACTGTCGACCAGTTGCAGGTTGGCCAGCGCCAGGCTCAGCGCCGCGCGCACGCCGGCGTCGGTTTCGCCGGCGACCCGGGTGTTGAGCAGCCCGAGCTGCGCCGGCTTGGCGCTTTTCTGCAACTGTTGGGCGGCGGCCAGACGCAGGGCCGGGTTGGCGGCGAGCAGCTGGTGGCTGGCCAGGGCGGTGGCGATCAGGCCGCGCAGGCGGTTGTTCAGGCGTAGTTTCTTCGGCGTGCCGACGGGGGCGGCATCGCCTTCGGCGGCCTGGTAGCTACCGGCGCTTGCGATAAAGGGGATCTTGTCGCGGTCGGCGGCGAGGCGGCCCTGCTGCAGGGCTTCGAGCAGGGGCAGGCGCGCGGCATCCGGGGCGGCGGCCCAGCTCTCCAGGAGTCTGGCCTGTTTGGACGAGCTGGCCGCGACGAAGTCGCTGGCATCGCCGGCATGGCTGGCGAGTGGCAGCAGCGCCAGCAGAAAGAGGAGGAAGCGGCACAGGGCGGCGGGCATAACGGGGTCCTTCGGAATGCACCGGTAGCGGGAGAGGGAGCCCTCACCCCCGGCCCCTCTCCCGGAAGGAGAGGGGAGGTTAAGCGCTTAGTTCGACTTCACCGCGTAATCCGGCTTCTTGTCGTTACCTTCGATGTACGGGCTCCACGGCTGGGCGCGCAGCGGGCTGCTGGTTTCCCAGACCACGGAGAACTGCCCGTCGTCCTGGATCTCGCCGATCATCACCGGCTTGTGCAGGTGGTGGTTGCTCTTGTCCATGGTCAGGGTGTAGCCGCTGGGCGCGGCGAAGGTCTGCCCGGCCAGCGCGTCGCGCACCTTGCCGACCTCGGTGGTGCCGGCTTTTTCCACGGCCTGGGCCCACATATGGATGCCGACGTAGGTGGCCTCCATCGGGTCGTTGGTCACCGCCTTGTCGGCGCCCGGCAGGCCCTTGGCCTTGGCGTAGGCCTTCCACTTGGCGACGAATTCCTCGTTGACCGGGTTCTCCACCGACTGGAAGTAGTTCCAGGCGGCGAGGTGGCCGACCAGCGGCTTGGTGTCGATGCCGCGCAGTTCTTCCTCGCCCACCGAGAAGGCCACCACCGGCACGTCGGTGGCCTCCAGGCCCTGGTTGGCCAGTTCCTTGTAGAAGGGCACGTTGGAGTCGCCGTTGACCGTGGAGATCACCGCGGTCTTGCCGCCGGCGGAGAACTTCTTGATGTTGGCGACGATGGTCTGGTAATCGCTGTGGCCGAACGGGGTGTAGACCTCTTCGATGTCCTTGTCGGCCACGCCCTTGCTGTGCAGGAAGGCGCGCAGGATTTTGTTGGTGGTGCGCGGGTAGACGTAGTCGGTGCCGAGCAGGAAGTAGCGCTTGGCCGCGCCGCCGTCTTCGCTCATCAGGTACTCGACCGCCGGGATGGCCTGCTGGTTCGGCGCCGCGCCGGTGTAGAAGACGTTCGGCGAGAGCTCTTCGCCCTCGTACTGCACCGGGTAGAACAGTAGGCCGTTGAGCTCCTCGTAGACCGGCAGCACCGACTTGCGCGACACGCTGGTCCAGCAGCCGAAGGTCACGTCGACCTTGTCCTGGGTCAGCAGCTGGCGGCCCTTCTCGGCGAACAGCGGCCAGTTGGAGGCCGGGTCGACCACCACCGGCTCCAGCTGCTTGCCGAGCACGCCGCCCTTGGCGTTGATCTCCTCGATGGTCATCAGCGCCATGTCCTTCAGCGAGGTCTCGGAAATCGCCATGGTGCCGGAGAGCGAATGCAGGATGCCGACCTTGATGGTCTCGGCGGCCTGCAAACTGTACGGGAACAGGCCACTGAGCAGCAGGGCGCTGGCGGCGATGGTCGACTTCAGAAAGGGACGGCGTTTCATGGTTATGGCTCCGTGCGCGACTGTTGGGTGTGGGGCTTCAGTCCAGTGGCAGCATCCGTGCCAAGCCGCGTAAGGCCTTGTCGCAGAAGGGCTCTGCGGTCTTTCCGGAAAGGCACTGGGAGGCGCTGGTGCGCCGCTCTGGTGCGCGAATGCGCGTCGGATCCAGGGGGGTCGCAGCCGCTTGCACTGTTTTGAGGCTCGGCTGCCGCGATGCTCCCGGGCGCTTCGCCGGCCGCGCGAGCGAGCGTTGCCCCGTGTTGCTGGCGGCGGCCCCCGCGCAGGGCCCGAACGCCTCGCGGTGCGCCCCGAAAAGGCTCGCCGTCGCCCATTACAGTCGCCTGCGCCCGCTTTCGGTGCCGGCGCTTACGACCGTCGGCATCGTGCAGTTCGTTGATATTAAAAGGGATATTGCCGGATAGAGGCTGCTGGCACAGGCCTTGCTGAGAGCCGGATAACAACGACTGCGCCAACGGCGGTGCAGGGTTGAACAGACAAAGACGTCGTGCCAGGTGCCCGGATTGCGGTTGGGGCGTCGCGGCACGACTTTTTTTTTGGACTCGACTTCGAGCATTCACGAAGGAGGGGGCCGTGCTGATCGACCCTGGTAACGCCGAGATCATTCCAGTTGCACCGCTACGCGCCAGCGCCGCCGCACCGCTGGCCATCATCGGTGCCGGCCCGGTGGGTGTGCGCTGCGCCCGCGAGCTGCTGCAGCGCGGCTATCCGGGCGAGATCCTGCTGTTCGGTGACGAGCCCTGGGCGCCCTACGACCGGGTGCGGCTCAGTGCGCTGCTGGCCGGCGATACCGATCTGGACGGCATCGTCGTGCCCCTGCCGGTCAGCGCACCGGCGCGCCTGCACAGCCACCTGGGCTGCCGCATCGTGCGCATCGAGCCGGCGGACAAATACCTGGAGGATGCCCAGGGCCAGCGCTACCGCTACAGCCAACTGATTCTCGCCACCGGTTCGCGCGCGCACCTGCCCAGCGTGGCGGGCATCGAGCTGCCCGGCGTCTTCGTCTTCCGCGACCTCAAGGACACCGCCGCGCTGCTCGCACGCACCGTGCGCAGCCGCCACTGCGTGGTGGTCGGCGGCGGCCTGCTCGGCCTGGAGGCCGCCCGCGGCCTGCAGCGCAGCCACACCCGGGTGACCCTGGTGCAGCAGGCGCCACGGCTGATGAACCGGCAGCTGGACGAGGCCGCCGGTGCGCTGCTGCGCCTGCAGGTCGAGGCCCTGGGCATCGAGGTGCTCACCGGCAGCGGCCTGGCGGCGGTGCTGGGCGAGCGCCAGGTGACTGGCGTGCGCCTGCGCGACGGCCGCGAGATCGCCTGCGATACCCTGTTGCTGGCCACCGGCATCACCCCCAACGTGCAGCTGGCGCTCGCGGCCCAGCTCAGGGTCGGCCGGGGCATCCAGGTCGACGACCAGTTGCGCACCTCGCAGCCGGAGATCTTCGCCATCGGCGAGTGCGCCGAACACCGCGGGCTGATCTACGGCCTGGTGGCGCCCGGCTACGAACAGGCCTGCGTGCTGGCCAGCAGCCTCAGCGGCACGCCGGCCGAGTACCGCGGCTCGCTGCAGGCCACCGCGCTGAAGGTCGCCGGCCTGCCGGTGTTCAGCGCCGGCGAGGTGGTCGACCCGCTCAGGCGTCCGCAACAGCGCGAGCTGCACTTTCGCGATCCGGCGCGCGGCCTGTACCGCAAGCTGGTGGTGCAGCGCGGCCGGCTGCTCGGCGCCCTGGCCGTCGGCGAGTGCCAGGAGAGCCGGCGCTGGCTGGATGCCCTGGAGCAGGGCCGGCCGATCAGCGCTTTGATGCTCTGGCGCTTTCGCCGCGAAGGCCGGCTGTGGCCCGAGGACCAGCAGCGGGTGGCGCAGTGGCCGGCGCAGAGCACCGTCTGCCAATGCATGGGCGTCAGTCGCGGGCAGCTGTCGGCCTGCATCGCCGCGGGCGCCGGCACGCTCGCCGGGTTGGCCGAACAGTGCGGGGCCGGCAGCGTCTGTGGCGGCTGCCAGCCGCTGTTGCACAACCTGCTCGGCGACAGTGGCCCGCGCGCGGCCGTGGGCGGCGCACGGGCCCTGGCCGCGGGTGGGCTGCTGGCCCTGCTGTTGTGCCTGGCATTCCTCTACCTGCCACCCTTCGCCGCGCCGACTTCGGTGCTGGACGAGGGCGTCAGTGCGCTTTGGCAGGACGGCCTGCTGCGCCAGCTCAGCGGGTTCGGCCTGCTCGGCCTGGTCCTGCTGGGCCTGCTGATGTCGCTGCGCAAGCGCCTGCCGAGGCTGGCGCTGGGCAGCTTCGGCGGCTGGCGCCTGCTGCACGTGCTGCTCGGCGCGGGCTTGCCGCTGCTGCTGGCGGCGCACACCGGGTTGGATGGCGGGGACAACCTCAACCGCTGGCTGCTGCTGGATTTCCTCCTGCTGCTGGGGCTCGGCGCGTTGGCGGCGCTGCTGCTGGCCGGCGAGCACCGCCTGAGCCCGGCCCTGGCGCGGCGCAGCCGCCGCCTGCTGCTGTGGGCGCACATCCTCGCCGTCTGGCCCTGGCCGGCGCTGCTCGCCGTGCATGTGCTGTCGGTCTACTACTTTTGAGGAGCGCGCCGTGAAGTACGCGATCTGGGGCCTCTGGCTCTCCACCCTGCTGGCGATCGGAGGCTGGTACGGCTATCGACTGCTGGCCGGCGAGGATCAGCGCGCCTTCAACCCGGGGCCGCTGTCGGCCGGGCATCACCAACTGGAGCAGGCCTGCGGCGCCTGCCATGTCAGCGCCTTCGGCGGTGGCGAGCTGCTCCAGCAGGCCTGCAGCAATTGCCACGGCGCCGAGCTGAAGGCCGCCCACGACGCCCATCCGCAGAGCAAGTTCAGCGACCCGCGCAACGCCGACCGCCTGCAGCACCTGGATGCGCGCTACTGCGTGAGCTGCCATGTCGAGCATGCGCCGCAACGTACCTTGGCGATGGGCGTGACCCAGCCGGGCGATTTCTGCCGGCACTGCCACGCCGACATCGCCGAGGAACGGCCCAGCCACCGCGACTTGCCGTTCGACGGCTGCGCCGCGGCCGGCTGCCACAACTACCACGACAACCGCGCGCTGTACGAAGACTTCCTGGTCAAGGGCGCCGACCAGCCGCTGCTCAAGGCCATCGCCCGGGTCACCGCGCCAGCCAGCCTGGCCGACAAGCATCCGGGCTGGCGGCAGCCGACGACAGCGCCGCGCGCCGATGCGCCGGCGGCCCGGCAGACGCCGCAGGCCCTGGCCGAGTGGCTGGGCAGTGCGCATGGCCAAGCCGGGGTCAACTGCAGCGCGTGCCACCAGCCGCAGGGCGCGTCCTGGCAGGAGCGGCCGGCGCTGGCAACCTGCCAGGACTGCCATGCCGGCGAGGCGGCGGGATTCTTCGCCGGCAAGCACGGCATGCGCCTGAACCCCGAGCTGCCGGTCCGGCTCGGGCCGATGCGCCCGGCCCTGAGCGGCCTGGCCTTCGCCGCCGCGAGCGCGGAGCACCAACTGTCCTGCAACAGTTGCCACGGCGCGCACCGCTTCGAGCGCGCCAGCGCAGCAGTCGAGGCCTGCCTCGGCTGCCACGCCGACCAGCATTCGCGGGCCTTCGAGGGCTCGCCGCACCAGGCGCTGTGGCGGGCCGAACAGAACGGCAGTGCGCCGCCCGGCAGTGGCGTGAGCTGCGCCACCTGCCACCTGCCGCGGCAGCTGGCCGAGGTGCAGGGGCACGAGCGGGTGCTGGTGCAGCACAACCAGAACGCCAACCTGCGGCCCAACGAGAAGATGCTCCGCGAGGTCTGCCAGGACTGCCACGGGCTGCCGTTCGCCCTGGATGCCCTGGCCGACCCCGCGCTGATCCGCAACAACTTCAAAGGTGCGCCTGCGCAGCATGTCCCCAGCGTGGACATGGCGCTGGAGCGTGCCAGGCAATGAGCACCAGCCCTTGCGATGAACTGCCACCCCTGAGACCTGAGAGGAACCAACCATGCACAACAAGAGCCTGCAATGCCTGTTGGCCGTCGCCGTCGTCGGCGGCCTGATCAGCCTGAGCGGTTGCGGCGAACAGAAGCCGCAAGGCTTCAGCTCGCAACAGCTGACCGACATGCTGCACCTGGTGATGGAGTCCGACCGCGCGGTGTACACCAAGCAGGTGGTCAACCGCCTGAAGGAGGCCGGCGCGATCAAGGCCAGCGAACACTTCGTCGACGACAAGGCGCTGCCGCTGCCGGCGCAGATGTTCCGCTTCGGCGCCGAGACCGTGGCCAGCAAGACCGAGGCCTTCAGCTACTCGCTGCAGTCGTTGTGGCCGATCAACAAGCAGAATGCGCCGCGCACCGAGGCGGAGAAGACCGGCCTGCAATTCATCATGGATAACCCGGGGGAGAACTATTACGTCGAGGAGACCCTGGGCGGCAAGCGCTACTTCACCGCCGTCTACCCCGACGTGGCAGTGGCGCCGGTCTGCGCCAGTTGCCACAACGAGCACAAGGACAGCCCGCGCAGCGACTTCAAGCTCGGCGACGTGATGGGCGGGGTGGTGATCCGTGTACCGCTGGGAGGTTAACAGTGCCTTGCTGCTGGCCGCATTGCTGCTCGCGGGCTGCCAGGACGGTGCCGAGCAGCAGGAGCTGCAGCTGGGGCAACGGGTATGGGAGGGCACCTGCCGGGTCTGCCACCTGAATGGCCTGGGCGGTGCCCCGGCCAAGGGCAACCGCAAGGCCTGGGCCGCGCGCATCGACCAGGGCCTGGAGGTGCTGGTCGAACATGCCCTGCACGGCTTCAGCGGCGAGCAGGGCAGCATGCCGGCGCGCGGCGGCAATCCCGCGCTCGGCGATGCCGAGGTACGCGCCGCGGTGAAGTACATGGTTTCCCAGAGTCGCTAACGATTAAGCCAATGATGAGGATGAGAAATGACACCTAAGCAGATCGAACTGGTCCAGGGCTCCTTTGCCCAGGTGGCGCCGATTGCCGAGCAGGCCGCGGCGCTGTTCTACGACAACCTGTTCAGCGCCGATCCCGCGCTCAAGCCGCTGTTCAAGGGCAATATGCAGGAGCAGGGGCAGAAGCTGATGCAGATGATCGGCGTGGCCGTCGGCAAGTTGAGCGACCTGCCGGCGCTGGTGCCGGTGCTGCAGCACCTCGGCCGTCGGCACAAGGACTACGGGGTGGTCGATGCGCATTACGCGACGGTGGGCGGGGCGCTGTTGCTGACCCTCAGCCAGGGCCTGGGCGATGCCTTCACCGACGAGGTGCGGGACGCCTGGACCACGGCCTACGGGCTGCTGGCCAGCACCATGAGCGAGGCGGCCAACGCCTGATTCCCCCCTGCGCAACCAGGCGCCTGCCGCCGGGCGGGCGCCATTCAACCTGAAAGTCGCCCAGCGACGACCTTCCGTTAGGGCTGCAGGTAGTTCTTCACCCCGGTGAAGATGATCTGCGCCGCCAGGGCGCAGACGAACAGGCCCATCAGGCGGCTGACGATCTGCAGGCCCTGGTCGCCGAGCAGGCGTTCGAACTGGTTGGACAGGTACAGCACCACGCCAACGGTCAGGCTGGCCAGGGCGATACCGAACACCGCCAGCAGCTTGTCGTCCCAGTGCGGCTGGCCGGCGCCCATCAGCAGCAGCGCGCCGATGGTGCCGGGACCGACGGTGAGCGGGATGGTCAACGGCACTATGGTCACGTCCTGCTGCACGTTGTCGCTCTGTACCGCCGAGTTGCCCTGGGCCATGCCCAGCGCCGAGATGAACAGCACGCTGCCGGCGCCGATGCGGAAGGCGTCGATGGTGATGCCGAACAGGGTGAAGATATGGTTGCCGAACAGGTACAGCAGCACGCTGGCGACCAGCACGCCGGTGGCGACCTTCCAGGCCAGCCGCTTGCGTTCCCTGACCGTGTAGCCGCGGCTCAGGCCGATGAAGCAGGACAACACGAAGAACGGGCTGTAGAGCACCAGCAACTTCAAGTACAGACTGAACAGCTCGGACGCCATGGGGTGGACTCGTCTCTTGGGCAGGGTGTGGGCTGAGTGTAGAAGCCGGTCGGGCGGGTGCCGAGCGATCGCTTCCGCGTGGGCCGGCAATGATCCGGGATTGTCGGCCCGATCGCCAGCGCCCGGTGCGGCAAAGCCGGCACTGCGCCCGGCGACCGTTCGGCGCCTGAGGCGAACCCGGCGGGCGGCTTCGGCTATACCTGTTGGCCTAACCATGATCTGTACGGGTGCAGGCCGGGAGCGGCTTATGGCACGCATCAGCTTCACCGAGAACCTGCAGCGCCATCTCGACGTGGCGCCGCTCGAGGTGCCCGGCGACACGGTCGGCGCGGTGCTGGCCGCGGTCTTCGCGGGCAACCCGCGGTTGCGCAGCTACCTGCTGGACGACCAGGGGCGGGTGCGCCGGCACGTGGCGATCTTCGTCGACGCCGAGCAGATCGCCGACCGCCGCCACCTGAGCGACCCGGTCAGCGCCGCCAGTGACATCTTCGTGGTGCAGGCGCTGACCGGCGGTTGAGCAGAGCGAGGAGATCACTATGGCGAACCGACTCTATGTGGCCACGCGCAAGGGCCTGCTGACCTTCGCGCGCAACGCCGGCGGCTGGCGCCTCGCCGGCACGGACTTTATCGGCCAGCCGGTGAGCATGGTGCTGGCCGACCGGCGTGACGGCGGCCTGTACGCGGCCCTGCACCTGGGGCACTTCGGACCCAAACTGTGGCGCTCGACGGACGCCGGGCAGAGCTGGCAAGAACTGGTCGCGCCGGCCTTCGCCGCGAGCGAGGGTGAGGGCGAGCAGGGGCCTTCGGTGGAAATGCTCTGGTCGCTGGAGGCCGCTGGCGCCGACCAACCGGGCATGCTGTGGGCCGGCACCATCCCCGGCGCCTTGTTCCGCTCGCCCGATCGCGGCGCGTCCTGGACACTGGTCGACTCGCTCTGGCAGCGCCCCGAGCGGGCGCAGTGGTTCGGCGGCGGCTACGACCAGCCGGGTATCCACTCGATCTGCGTCGACCCGCGCGACAGTGCGCGGCTGCACGTCGCGGTGTCCTGCGGCGGCGTCTGGTGCAGCGAGGACGGCGGCGCCAGTTGGGCCTGCCGCACCCAGGGCATGCGCGCGGCCTACATGCCGCCGGAACTGCAGGAGACCCCGGAGATCCAGGACCCGCATCGCCTGGTGGCCTGCCCGGCAGCGCCGGATACGCTGTGGGTGCAGCACCACAACGGGATCTTTCTCTCGACCGACGGCGCCGCGCATTGGCAGGAAATCAGCGACGTCGAGCCGTCGAGCTTCGGCTTCGCCGTGGTGGTGCACCCCAGCGAACCGGGCACCGCCTGGTTCGTCCCGGCGGTCAAGGATGAGTGCCGGGTGCCGGTGGAGCAGCGCCTGGTGGTGACCCGCACCCGCGATGGCGGGCAGAGCTTCGAGCGCTTGAGCCGCGGCTTGCCGCAGGCCGAGTGCTTCGACCTGGTCTATCGCCATGGCCTGGAGATCGACGAGCACGGCCAATGCCTGGCGCTGGGCTCGACCACCGGTCACCTGTGGCTATCGGAGGATCAGGGCGACAGCTGGCAGGCGCTGGCCGGCCATCTGCCGCCGATCCATGCGCTGCGTTTCGCCTGACGGCAGGGCGAGGACGCGCCGCATCAGCAATGCGCGCCGCCCCGGATTGGGCTGCGCTTAACCCGGGCTTATAGGTTCATCTGGCATTGCGTAGGAGATTCCGCCTCGACTACGACAGCCGCGCTGTCGCACCGCAAACTGGGCGCTCGGAGCCCCCATACGTAGGAGCTTGCACATGGACATGGGATCTACGGGGGGGCTGACGCGCTGGTTGTCGTAGGGTGCGCCGTGCGCACCGGAGCCGCGGCAGGCGCACTCAGGACGGCAGGGCCTGGCGTTGGCGGCGGATTTCCCGTTCGGCGATCCAGTGCTCGATCAGCTCGCGCAACTGCGACAGCTCCACCGGCTTGGCCATGTGCCCGTCCATGCCCACCTGGCGCGCGCGCTCCTTGTGTTCGTTGAGAATGTGCGCGGTCAGGGCCACCACCGGCGTGCGCTCGCGCTGCTCGGCGGCCTCCCAGGCACGCAGTCGCTCGGTGGCGGTGAAGCCGTCGAGCACCGGCATCTCGCAGTCCATCAGCACCAGGTCGTAGTGCTGCGCCTTCATCGCGCTCAGCGCTTCCTCACCGTTGCTGGCGGTGTCCGGCTGCAGGTTGAGCTTGCCGAGCATGCCGCGGATCACCTTGGTCGAGATGCTGTTGTCCTCGGCGACCAGGATGCGGAAATCGCTCGGCGCTTCGAGCGGCGCGCTGACCGTGGTCAGCTCGAACGGCGCCGCGCTGTCGCCGCCGCGCTGCGCCAGTTCGTCGGCCAGGGTGGCTTTCAGGGTATAGCCGGCCACCGGTTTGGCGAGGATGCGCTTGATCCCGGCGTTGCGCGCGATGATCTTGCTCGGCGCATTGCTGATGCCGGTGAGCATGACGATCAGGATGTCGTGGTTGAGGCTCGGGTCTTCCTTGATCTTCGCCGCCAGCTGCATGCCGGTCATGCCCGGCATGTCCTGGTCGAGCAGGACCACGTCGAAGTACTCGCGCATGTGCGCCTTGGTCCGCAGCAGGGCCAGGGCCTCCTTGCCCGAGGGCACCGCGCTGACCTGCAGGCCCCAGGCATTGCATTGCTGCACCAGCACCTTGCGGCAGGTGTCGTTGTCGTCCACCACCAGCAAGCGCGCCCCTTGCAGCGGGCCGTCGAGGTCGGCGGTCGGGTTCTGCAGGCGTTCGCGGTCCAGCGGCAGGGTCAGCCATAGGGTCGAGCCCTGGGGGGCGCCGTTCTGGATGCCGAACTCGCCGCCCATCAGGCGCACCAGCTGGCGGGCGATGATCAGGCCGAGGCGGCCGCCGAGGCGGGTCGCGGTGAGGAAGTCCTTGCTGTGCAGTTCGGCATTCAGCAGGGCGTCGCGCTCGCTGGCCTGCAGCGGGCGGCCGCTGTCCTGCACGGCGATGCGCAGCCGCGGCTTCTCGCCACCGTCGAGGGCCACGACCAGCAGGATCTCGCCTTCGTCGGTCTGCTTGAAGGCGTTGTCCAGCAGGCTCAGCAAGGTCTGGCGCAGGCGTGTCGGGTCGCCGCCGATCACCCGCGGCACCTGCGGTTGGATGAAGCTGATCAGCTCGACGCGCTGCTGCTCGGCCTTGGCGCGGAAGATGTCCAGGCAATCCTCGATCAGCGCGTTCAGGTCGAACTGCACGTCGTCCAGCTCGATCTGTCCGGACTCCAGCTTGGAGATGTCGAGGATCTCGTTGATCAGGTTCAGCAGCTCGTTGCCCGAGCTGTGGATGGTCTGCACGTAGTCGCGCTGCTTGGCCGACAGCGGCGTGCCGAGCAGCAGTTCGGTCATGCCGAGGACACCGTTCATCGGCGTGCGGATCTCGTGGCTGATCTTGGCGAGGAACTCGGCCTTGGCCTTGAGCTCGGCCGCGCTGGCGGCCATTGCCGTGCGTTCGCTTAGGGTGGTGCGCTGGATCTGTCGTTGTCTCTCGGCGAGCGAGAGGCTGAGGAAGATGCCGCCGAGGGTGGCAATGCTGAAGACGGCGATCACCAGCCAGCCGGGGTTGAGTTGCTCGAGGCCGAGCAGGACCGGGATGCAGGCGCTGAAGCCAAGGGTGAATACCAGCATGCCGACGACGATGAAGCGCGCCGGCTGATAACCGCCGTGCCAGAGCCGGCCGGCCACCAGCAACACGCTCAAGGCACTGAGCAGCACCAGCAGGTAGATCAGCGTGCTGTACCAGAGCAGGCCAGTGCTGGCGATCACCAGCGCGACGGCGAGGATCAGCACGGCGTTGCCTTGCAGCAGCTGCCTGAACCTGCCCGGCTGGGCCGGGGTGTGCCGCATGAAAGCAAGACAGAAGGTCTGCAGGCAGAAGGCCGCCAGCAGCGCCGACAAGTCGGCGACCAGCGACTGGTTGTAGCTCTGGCTGGGCAACCAGACGGCGAACAGACCGAGATTGGCCGCCGCACAGACCGCCAGGCTGGTATGCAGCGCGCTCAGCCACAGGCTGCTGCTGGCACGGCTGTAGAAAAAGCGGATGAGGTTGTACAGGGTGAGCAGCAGCAGTCCGCCGAGCAGGGCCCCGAAGACATAGGCGGGCTTCTCCTGCGCCACCAGTCCGGCTTCGTCGATGATCTTGAACCAGGCCATCAGCGGATGGTTCGAGGTCATGCGCACATAGGCCTGGCGCGGCTGGCCATCGTTCGGCAGCGCCATCAGGTAGGCCCGGGAATCGAGCGGGCGCGAACTCATCGGCATGGATTCGCCGGTACGGATATCGCGCTCGATCCGCTCGTTGCGCAACAGGTAGTAGTCGAGGTACTGCACGCGCGGGGCGAACAGCCACAGCCAGCTCGGCTGCCGGCTGGCGGGGATGTCGATGCGTAGCCACACCGCCTGCTGGCTGGGCGGGAGGGTGAAGGCCTGCTTGTCGAGGGGCTGGAACTGCTGGCGCTGGGCACGGACATCCGCCAGGGTCAGCCGTGCGCTCGGGTCGATCAGATACGACCACGCCTGGGGCCGGCCGCCGATGTCCGAGGCGTTCTCGGCCATGGCTGCCGGGGAAAGAACGGCCATGAGCAAGCTGACGAGTAGTCCTACGGCAATCCTGAGCCCGCGCACGGTGAATTCCCTTCGAAAGTGAGTGGCCAAATTATAGCCAAGCCGTTATGTAGCGGAATATGCCCAGGATGGCCAGTCCAGACGCTGTGAAAGCGACGGCTGGCGGCGTCGCGCCGACATTGGGGCCGTTTCCCGGCCGCCCTGTGCGCACTGTCCTGGCGCCGGTGGCGCGGCTCCAGTTGCGTTGTGCCATTGGCCCGCCGCCGGGCGGCGAGCCAATGGCGCGGGGCTTCGCGTCTCAGCCCTCGCCGCGTTCGCGGGCAATCGCCCGATAGCCGATGTCCTTGCGGTAGAAGCAGCCGTTCCAGTCGATCTTCGCCGCCAGCTCGTAGGCCTTCTGCTGGGCCGCGGATACCGTCTCGCCGAGCGCCGTGGCGCAGAGCACGCGGCCGCCGGAAGTGACCACCTGGCCGTCCTTGAGTGCGGTGCCGGCGTGGAATACCTTGCCGTCGGGACTGACGGCGGCGTCCAGGCCGCTGATCGCATCGCCCTTGGCGTAGTCGCCCGGGTAGCCGCCGGCCGCCAGCACCACGCCGAGGCTCGGCCGCGGGTCCCACTGCGCTTCGATCTTGTTCAGCGCTTCGGCCAGGGCCGCCTCGATCAGCAGCACCAGGCTCGACTGCAGGCGCAGCATGATCGGCTGGGTTTCCGGGTCGCCGAAGCGGCAGTTGAACTCGATGACCTTCGGCGCACCGCTCTTGTCGATCATCAGTCCGGCATAGAGGAAGCCGGTGTAGAGGTTGCCTTCGCTGGCCATGCCCTTGACGGTCGGCCAGATCACCTCGTCCATCACTCGCTGGTGCACCTCGGCGGTGACTACCGGCGCCGGCGAGTAGGCGCCCATGCCGCCGGTGTTCGGGCCGCTGTCGCCGTCGCCGACGCGCTTGTGGTCCTGGCTGGTGGCCATCGGCAGCACGTTGTGGCCGTCGACCATGACGATGAAGCTGGCTTCCTCGCCGTCGAGGAATTCCTCGATCACCACCCGCGAGCCGGCCTCGCCGAAGGCATTGCCGGCGAGCATGTCGCGCACAGCGTCCTCGGCCTCCTGCAGGGTCATGGCGACGATCACGCCCTTGCCGGCGGCCAGGCCGTCGGCCTTGATCACGATCGGCGCGCCTTTCGCGCGCAGATAGGCCAGTGCCGGCTCGACCTCGGTGAAGTTCTGGTAGTCGGCAGTGGGAATCTGGTGGCGGGCGAGGAAGTCCTTGGTAAAGGCCTTGGAGCCTTCCAGCTGCGCGGCGCCGGCGGTGGGGCCGAAGCAGGCCAGGCCGCGCGCGCGGAACAGGTCGACGACACCCTTCACCAGCGGCGCTTCCGGGCCGACGATGGTCAGCTGCACGTTGCTGGCGGCGAAGTCGGCCAGTTGCTCCAGGGCCAGCACGTCGATGGCGACGTTCTCGCACTTGGCTTCGCTGGCGGTGCCGGCATTGCCCGGGGCGACGAATACTTTGGTTACGCGTGGGTCTTGCGCGACTTTCCAGGCCAGCGCGTGTTCGCGCCCGCCGCTGCCGATGATCAGTACGTTCATTGCTGTCTCCTCATGGAGGCGGGCGCTGGGCCCGTTCGGTGGATAAGCGAAGCGTTATCCACCCTACAAAACTGGCGATGCGAATCGAGGTCGCGATGAAGCCGGTAGATGCAAGGCGCCCAGGGTTTCGCCAAGCGGAGTTGCCTGTTGGCAATGAGCATTGGCGGAACCCTGGGCAACGCAGCAGATGCCGGCTTCAGTGCGGCCGAATCAATGTCTAAAGTGGCGCATAGAGGTGAACACCATGGCAATCCCGGCCTCGTCGGCCGCGGCGATCACCTCTGCGTCGCGCATCGAGCCGCCCGGCTGGATCACCGCGGTGATGCCGGCCTTGGCCGCGTTGTCGATGCCGTCGCGGAACGGGAAGAAGGCGTCCGAGGCCATCACCGCGCCCGGTACCGACAGGCCGGCGTGCTCGGCCTTGATCGCGGCGATCCGCGCGGAGTTGACCCGGCTCATCTGGCCGGCGCCGACGCCGACGGTCTGGCGATTCTTCGCATAGACGATGGCGTTGGACTTGACGAACTTGGCCACTTTCCAGGCGAAGATCAGGTCGTGGATCTCCTGCTCGCTCGGCGCGCGCTGGGTGACGATCTTCAGGTCTTCCGCCTTGATCATGCCGATGTCGCGGCTCTGCACCAGCAGGCCGCCGTTGACCCGCTTGAAGTCCCAGCCCGGCGCGCGCTCGGCCGGCCATTCGCCGCATTCGAGCAGGCGTACGTTGGCCTTGGCCGCCACCACGTCGCGGGCGGCCTGGGAGATTTTCGGGGCGATGATCACCTCGACGAACTGGCGCTCGACGATGGCCTTGGCGGTTTCGCCGTCCAGCTCGCGGTTGAAGGCGATGATGCCGCCAAACGCGGATTCCGTATCGGTGGCATAGGCCAGCTCGTAGGCCTTGCGGATGCCGCCGTCTTCCTCGGGAACCACGGCGACGCCACAGGGGTTGGCGTGCTTGACGATGACGCAGGCCGGCTTGACGAAGCTCTTCACGCACTCCAGGGCGGCGTCGGTGTCGGCGACGTTGTTGAACGACAGTTCCTTGCCCTGCAGCTGCACGGCGGTGGAGACGCTGGCCTCGCCCTTCTGCGCCTCGACGTAGAAGGCCGCGCTCTGGTGCGGGTTCTCGCCGTAGCGCATTTCCTGGGCCTTGATGAACTGGCTGTTGAAGGTGCGCGGGAAGGCGCCGCGCGCTTCGGTGCTCAGGCTGTCGCGGCTCTGGTCGATGGTGCCCAGGTAGTTGGCGATCATGCCGTCGTAGGCGGCGGTGTGCTCGAAGGCCTTGAGCGCCAGGTCGAAGCGCTGGGCATAGGTCAGGCCGCCGGCCTTGAGGGCGGTGACGATACCGGCGTAGTCGCCGGTGTTGACCACGATGGCCACGTCCTTGTGGTTCTTCGCCGCGCTGCGGACCATGGTCGGGCCGCCGATGTCGATGTTCTCGATGGCGTCGGCCAGGTCACAGCCGGGCTTGGCCACGGTGGCGGCGAAGGGGTAGAGGTTGACCGCCACCAGGTCGATCGGCTTGATCCCGTGCTGTTCCATCACCGCGCCGTCCAGCGCCCGACGGCCGAGGATACCGCCGTGGATCTTCGGGTGCAGGGTCTTCACCCGGCCGTCCATCATCTCCGGGAAGCCGGTGTAGTCGGCGACTTCCACCGCGGCCACGCCGTTGTCCTTGAGCAACTTGTAGGTGCCGCCGGTGGAGAGGATTTCCACGCCAAGGGCGGACAGCTCACGGGCGAATTCGAGGATGCCGGTCTTGTCGGAGACGCTGATCAGCGCGCGGCGGACGGGGAGGCGGGTGGTCTGGTCGGTCATTTCAGAGTCCATCAGAGCAGGGAAATCAGCAGCCAAGGACGGCTCTCGAGCGAGCCGTCCTTCGCGCATGAATAGGGGGTTAGAGCAAATCGTACTGCTTGAGTTTCTTGCGCAGGGTGCCGCGGTTCAGGCCGAGCAGCTCGGAGGCCTTGGTCTGGTTACCCTTGACGTAGTTCATCACGGTCTCCAGCAGGGGCGCCTCCACTTCGGTGAGCACCAGGTTGTAGACATCGGTGACATCCGCGCCCTCGAGGTGGGCGAAATAGTTATGCAGCGCTTTCTCGACACTGCCGCGCAGGGTCTGCCCTTCTTCGCTCGGCGTATTGAGGTGCTGTTTCAAACTGGTGTTGTCGCTCACGGGTGCAGTTCCACTTCCTAAAGTCTCTGTCGTCAACGTCATGCGGCCACCTCTTCTCCATCATTATGCCGTTCGCGGAAAAACTCGCGAACGTTGGCGCACTGCGCGTCCGTACTCTCCAGACGATTGAATTGGGCGCGAAACTCCCTGGCGCCCGGCAGGGTTGCGAGATACCAGCCGACATGCTTGCGGGCGATGCGTACGCCCATCACCTCGCCGTAGAAGGCGTGCAGTGCGGCCAGGTGCTCTAGCAGAATACGTTCCACCTCGAGCAAACCCGGTGGCGGGAGTTTTTCCCCGGTACGCAGATAATGCTCGATCTCGCGGAAAATCCACGGCCGGCCCTGGGCCGCCCGGCCGATCAGCAGGGCATCGGCGCCGGTGGCGGCGAGCACGGCCTTGGCCTTTTCCGGCGAGTCGATGTCGCCATTGGCGAACACCGGAATCGACACCGCCTGCTTGATCGCGGCGATGGTGTCGTATTCGGCGTCACCGCTGTACAGGTCGGCGCGGGTGCGGCCATGCACGGCCAGCGCGACGATTCCGGCTTGTTCGGCGATTTTAGCCACCTCTATGCCGTTCTTGTTCTGCCGATCCCAGCCGGTGCGAATCTTCAGGGTCACCGGCACATCCACCGCGGCGACCACCGCGTGGAGAATTTCCTGTACCAGGCCCTGGTCTTTCAGCAAGGCGGAGCCGGCGGCCTTGTTGCAGACCTTCTTGGCCGGGCAGCCCATATTGATATCGATGATCTGCGCACCCAACGCGACATTCCGTCGCGCCGCCTCGGCGAGCATCTGCGGGTCGCCGCCGGCGATCTGCACCGAACGCGGCTCCGGGTCGCCCTGGTGCAGCAGGCGCAGGCTCGACTTGCGGGTGTTCCACAGGCGCACGTCGCTGGTGACCATCTCCGAGACCACCAGGCCGGCGCCCAGATGCCGGCAGAGTTGGCGGAACGGCCGGTCGGTGACTCCGGCCATGGGCGCGAGAATCAGCTGGTTGGGCAATGTATAGGGGCCGATGCGTAGCGCCGACATAGGGCTTCCCTGCTCAAGAGACGTGCTGTTGAGGCCAATAGGAGAGTGTGAAAAAAGGGTGGGAATCATACCCGCTCTGGATGACCGGATAAAGGCTGTTCTGAACAAATTATGAACAGCTGCGGGCTTATTGCGAAGGGTTTGGTTGGGCACGGATCCTCAGCTAATCCGCGCTGCGCAGCTTATTCCGGGGAGTGGAAACTGAGGCTGTAGTTCACCGCCTGGGTGCCGGGGTCGAGAATATCCAGGGACACGTGAATGGGCGTCTGCGGCGGCATTTCCGCCTGCCCGGCCAGCTCGCCGGCGAGGTACTCGCTGGGTTTGAAGCGGCGGCTGGCGAGCAGTTGGCCGTTGATGTCGGCGAAGCGCATTTCCAGCAGCGGGAAGGGTTGGGCGAAGGGCGCGCGGTTGTAGAGGATCGCATCGACCACCAGGGCGCCACTGAATTCCGGATGGCTGCGCACCACCAGGTTGCTGCTCTTGATCTGCTCGATATCGACCTTCGATGGCAGGCTGCAGCCAATGGTCGGGCAGAGCCGCTCGAACCAGGGGCGATAGCGATCCTGACGCGCCAGCTCGTCGAAATGATAGGTCACGTATTGTCCGGCCAGGGCGGCGGCCGCGAGCAGTGCCAGCAGGCTCCAGCCGAGCCGGCGGCCCCAGTGTTTGCGGGGACGTTGCCAGTCCAGCTGCAGCGGTTCGTCGTCCAGTTCGAACAGGTGCTCGCTGCGCAGGCCGGGTTCGCTGCGCGGCGCCTTGGCGCTCGGCTGGTGCAGCGGCGGGTCGGCCGGCAGCTCGTCGTCGAGGCGGTCGAGCGCGTCCAGGTCGTTGCCTTCATCGCGCTGGGCGCTCAGGCGCAGCTCGTCCGCCGCTGGCGCGGAGTCGTCCGCGTCGGCGGCGGACAGCTCGAGCGGCGGCTCGCTGCGGGCTGCTCGCTGCGTCGGCGCCGCGCTGGTTGGGCGTGGCGGCGTAGGCGCCTGGGGCGGTTCGCCGGGCACGCCCGGGTCGATGCTCAGCGGTGTCTTGGGCCGGTCCTCGTGCAGCAGCGCCTCGGCCCATTGCTCGTCATGCGCCTCGCGCCCGGCGTCCGTCGGGGCGTGGAAGGTCTCGGCTGGCTTGGGCGCGCGCTCGAGGGCAAGAAACTGCTGCGACAGCTGCTGTTCCTGCGCTTCCAGCTTGGCCAGTTCCTCGTCGAGGTCGAGGCTGTCGAGATCCAGGTCGTCGTGAATCCACAGGGTGTCGTCGGCGGCCTCCTGCGTGCTGGCTGGCGGCGCTGCTTGCTCGGCGGCAGGTGCGGCGCTCGGCGGGCTGGCGGCTGGGGCTGCCGCGGGGGCCGCGGCGGGATTCGGGCGAGGCGTGGCCGGCAGTTGCTGCCCCTGTTCCAGCAGCTGTTGCGCCGCATTGAATACGTGCAGGCACGCGCCGCAGCGCACGGCGCCATGCGCTGCACCCAGTTGCGCGGGATTCACGCGGAAGCTGGTGCGGCAATGGGGGCACTGGGTGACGAAACTCTCGGTCATGCGGTGATCCGGCGGCCTGCGATCAGGTGAAGCGAGGCGTCTAGTCTAACGCAAGTGCTCGCAAAAACAGCAAATGCCGGCCGTGGCGCATCAGCGGCGTACGCCGCTGATGCGCACCCAGCCGTCCTTCATGGCGGTCGGATCGAGGTCGAAGGCGTCGCGGTAGGCGGCGCGAACCTCGTCGGCTTGCTCGGCGAGGATGCCCGACAGGGCCAGGCGCCCGCCGGGCTTGACCAGGCTGGTGATTTGCGGCGCCAGGGCGACCAGCGGCCCGGCGAGGATATTCGCGACCACCACCTCGGCCGGTTGCGGCGGCAGGTCGGCGGGCAGGTAGAGCGGCAGGCGTGCCGGCTCGATACCGTTGCGCGAGGCATTGTCGCGCGAGGCTTCCAGGGCCTGTGGGTCGATGTCGGTACCGAGCGCCTGCGCGGCACCGAGCAGCAGGGCGGCGATGGCCAGGATGCCCGAGCCGCAGCCGAAGTCCAGTACGCGGCAGCCATGCAGGTCCTGGCCGTCGAGCCATTCCAGGCACAGCGCGGTGGTCGGATGGGTGCCGGTGCCGAAGGCCAGGCCGGGGTCGAGCAGCAGGTTGACCGCGTCCGGCTCGGGCGCCTGGTGCCAGCTCGGCACGATCCACAGACGCCGGCCGAAGCGCATCGGCTGGAAGTTGTCCATCCAGCTGCGCTCCCAGTCCTGGTCTTCGATCCGCTCGATCTGGTGCTCGGGCAGGGCGCCGCCGGTCAGCAGCTGCAGGTGGGCGAGCAGGCTGTCCGGGTCGGTATCGGCATCGAACAGGGCCAGCAGGTGGGTATTGGACCACAGCGGGGTGGTGCCCAGGTCCGGTTCGAAGATCGGCTGGTCTTCGGCGTCCATGAAGGTCACCGACACGGCGCCGACCCCGAGTAAAGCATCCTCGTAGGTTTGCGCCTGTTCCGGGCTGATGGCGAGGCGGACTTGTAACCAGGGCATGACGGAAACCTCTCGAGCGGATGGCGCCGCCAGCCAATGGCAAGGCTGGCGCGATGGGCGGGCAAGCTTACTTGAGGGGCGGGTGGGCTTCCACCGCTGCGGCTGGCGCAAGCGACAAGGGCCGCCGAATGGCAGCCCTTGTCATCCAACCCGGCGCTGGCCGGATCAGTGCTTGTCCATACCCAGTTTTTTCTCCAGGTAATGGATGTTGACCCCGCCTTTGCGGAAGCCCTTGTCGATGACCAGCTCGCGGTGCAGCGGGATATTGGTCTTGATCCCGTCGACCACGATCTCGTCCAGGGCGTTGCGCATGCGCGCCAGGGCTTCGTCGCGGGTGGCGCCGTAGGTGATCAGCTTGCCGATCAGCGAGTCGTAGTTGGGCGGCACGGTGTAACCGCTGTACAGGTGCGAATCGACCCGCACGCCATTGCCGCCGGGGGCGTGGAAGTGCTTGACCTTGCCGGGGCAGGGCATGAAGTTGTCCGGGTCTTCGGCGTTGATCCGGCACTCCAGGGCATGGCCGCGGATCACCACGTCTTCCTGCTTGATCGACAGCTTGTTGCCGGCGGCGATGCTGAGCATCTCCTTGACGATGTCGATGCCGGTGACCATCTCGGTGACCGGGTGCTCGACCTGCACGCGGGTGTTCATTTCGATGAAGTAGAAGCGCCCGTCCTCGTAGAGGAACTCGAAGGTGCCGGCGCCGCGGTAGCCGATCTCGATGCAGGCGCGTACGCAGCGGTCCAGCACTTCGGCGCGGGCCTGTTCGTCGATAAGCGGTGCCGGAGCTTCCTCGAGGACCTTCTGGTGGCGGCGCTGCAGCGAGCAGTCGCGATCCCCCAGGTGGATGGCGTTGCCCTGGCCGTCGGAAAGCACCTGGACTTCCACGTGGCGCGGATTGCCGAGGAATTTCTCCAGGTAGACCATCGGGTTGCCGAACACGGCGCCCGCTTCGCTGCGGGTCAGCTTGGCCGACTTGATCAGGTCTTCCTCGTTGTGCACCACGCGCATGCCGCGACCGCCGCCGCCGCCGGCGGCCTTGATGATCACCGGGTAGCCGACTTCGCGGGCAATCGCCAGCGCGGTCTCCTCGTCTTCCGGCAGCGGGCCGTCGGAGCCGGGTACCACCGGTACGCCGGCGCGTTTCATGGCGTCCTTGGCCGATACCTTGTCGCCCATCAGGCGGATGGTCTCGGCTTTCGGGCCGATGAAGGCGAAGCCGGAGTTTTCCACCTGTTCGGCGAAGTCGGCGTTTTCCGCGAGGAAGCCGTAGCCGGGGTGGATAGCGGTGGCGCCGGTGACTTCGGCAGCGCTGATGATCGCCGGGATGTTCAGGTAGGACAGGGCGCCGGAGGCTGGGCCGATGCATACCGATTCGTCGGCCAGGGCCAGGTGCATCAACTCGCGGTCGGCGGTGGAATGCACCGCAACGGTTTTAATGCCCAGCTCTTTGCAGGCACGCAAGATGCGCAGGGCGATCTCGCCGCGGTTGGCGATCAGGACTTTTTCCAACATCGCAGGCTCTCCGCGGTTCAAACGATGGTGAACAGGGGCTGATCGTATTCCACCGGCTGGCCGTTCTCGCCCAGGATGGATTCGATCGTGCCGCTGGTCTCGGCCTCGATGTGGTTCATCATCTTCATCGCCTCGACGATGCAGAGGATGTCGCCCTTCTTCACGCTCGAACCGACTTCGACGAAGTTGCCCGAGGTCGGCGAGGAGGCGCGGTAGAAGGTGCCAACCATCGGCGAGCGCACCACCGTGCCGTTCAGCTTGGCGGCGGCCGGCGCGGCTTCCGCGGTAGCGGCGGCAACCGGTGCGGCGGCTGCGACGGGAGCGGGCGCCTGGGCGTAGATCGGCTGCTGCGCATAGGTCGGCTGCTTGCCGTGGCGGCTGATGCGTACGGACTCTTCGCCTTCGCGAATTTCCAGTTCGTCGATGCCGGACTCTTCCAGCAGTTCGATCAGTTTTTTGACTTTACGAATATCCATAGTTGCTCAACTCCCAGTGAGGTCAGGGTCGTTCAAGTTCAAGTTGTTCGAGCGCGGCCTCCAGGGCCAGCCGGTAACCGCTGGCGCCAAGGCCGCAGATCACTCCCACGGCAACGTCGGAAAAGTAGGAGTGATGGCGGAAAGCTTCGCGTTTGTGCACGTTGGACAGGTGCACTTCGATGAATGGGATGCTCACCGCCAGCAATGCGTCACGTAATGCGACGCTGGTATGGGTAAAAGCGGCGGGATTGATCAGGATAAAGTCGACACCTTCGCCTTTCGCGGCGTGAATCCGCTCGATCAGCTCGTACTCGGCATTGCTTTGCAGGTACAGCAGGTGATGGCCGGCCTCGCGGGCGCGGCGCTCCAGGTCGAGGTTGATCTGCTCCAGGGTGGTGGCGCCATAGACGCCCGGTTCGCGGGTACCCAGCAGGTTGAGGTTGGGCCCATGCAGTACCAGTAAGGTGGCCATGATCGTGTTTCCTAAATTTTAACGCCGCGCAGGACTATGCCGGAGACGGCTTGGGGCTGTCCAGTTCTTGGTAATAGTCGACACGTTGCCAGGAGATTGCGGCAGATATGTGACTCGAAACGCTAAAAGCGTTCTCGCGCGCGGCTCAGGCGCGCGGCGAAGGTCGCGGCATCGACTTCTCCTACGACACGCAAGTCCGGCCATTCGTCACCCTTGGCGTCGAACAGCAGGATCGCCGGCGGGCCGAACAGCTGGTAACGGTCGAGCAGGCTGCGCTGGGCGGGGGTGCTGGCGCTCATGTCGAAGCGCACCAGGCGGTAGTCGGCCAACTGGCGGCTTACCTCCGGGGCAGTCAGCACCTCGCGCTCGATCACCTTGCAGCTGATGCACCAGTCGGCGTACCAGTCGAGCAGCAGCGGCTGGCCGCCGCTGCGCGCGGCGGCGAAGACGGCGTCCAGCTCGGCCGGGCTGCTGACGGTCTGCCAGCTGTCCGTGCTGGCCGGGGCATCGGCCAGCGGGGTGCGTCCGAGGGGGCGCAGCGGGTCGTCCTGGCCCTGCAGGGCGCCGGTCCAGGCGGCCAGGGCGTAGACCAGCAGGACCAGGCCGGCCAGTTGGCCGAGCTTCTGCCTGTGGGTCTTCGGGCCGAACTCCAGGGCGCCGAGGAACAGCGCCACGCCACCGGCGAGCAGGCCCCAGAGGGCCAGGGACAGCTGTCCGGGCAGCACCCGCTCGAGCAGCCAGATGGCCACGCCCAGCAGCAGCACGCCGAAGGCGTTGCGCACGCCGAGCATCCAGGTGCCGGATTTCGGCAGCAGGGCGCCGCCGCCGGCGGCGAACAGCACCAGCGGCGCGCCCATGCCCAGGCCTAGGGCGAACAGCTTCAGGCCGCCGCCCAGGGCATCGCCGCTGGCGCTGATGTATAGCAAGGCGCCGGCCAGCGGGGCCGACACGCAGGGCGAAACCAGCAGGCTGGAGAGCACCCCGAGCAGCGCCGCGCTGGCATGGGAACCGCCGCGGGTCTTGCCGGCCAGGCGGTCCAGCGGCTCGCTGAGCAGATGCGGCAGGCGCAACTCGTAGAGGCCGAACATGGCCAGGGCGAACAGCGCGAAGAACGCGGCAAAGGGCACCAGGATCCAGGCCGACTGCAGGCGCGCCTGCAGGTTGAGGCCGGCGCCGAACACCCCCATCAGGGCGCCGAGCAGGGCGAAGCAGGCGGCCATCGGCAGCACATAGGCCAGCGACAGGCTGAGGCTGCGCAGCCCGCCGATCTGCCCGCGCAGTACCACCCCGGAGAGGATCGGCAGCATCGGCAGCACGCAGGGGGTGAAGGTCAGGCCCAGGCCGGCGATGAAGAACAGCGCCAGATCGGTCCAGCTCCAGGCGCTGGCCGCGGCACCAGGCGCTGCCGGGGTGCCGGCAGCAGGGGCGCCGGGCACGCCGCCGCCGACCTGCAGCACTTCGGTTTCCGGCGGGTAGCACAGGCCTTTGTCGGCGCAGCCCTGGTAAGTGACGCTGAGGTTGAACGGGCGCTGGTCCGGGTTGGTTAGCGGCAGCTCGACATCGACCACGCCGTAGTACACCTCGACCTCGCCGAAAAACTCGTCGGTCTTGTGCTTGCCGGCCGGCAGCTTGGCGCTGCCCAGGACGATCTCGGCGGGCTCGGCGTTGAACTGGAAGCGGTGCTGGTAGAGGTAATAGCCCTCGGCAGCGACGAAGCGCAGGGTCAGCGCGTCCGCCGCGCTGTCCACCAGGCTCAGCTTGAAGGCCTCGCGCACTGGCAGGAAGTCGGCGCTGTTGTTCAGCGGGGCACCTAGCGGCGCGCCGAGGGGCGCCGGGGCTGGGCGGCTGTCGAACAGGCCGGCGCCGGCGGGCAGGGCGAGCAGCAGCAGGAACAGGCAGAGCAGGCGGCGCATGGACATCTCGCGGGTCAGAGGTCTGCGCATCATAACCAAGCCGGCGCCGTTGCGGCAGGGCGCAAGCTGTAAGCGGCTTTGTCGGCGGGGCGAAGGGTGGCTGTTGTAGCGTCCGTTTCCCTCATCCGGCGCTTCGCGCCACCTTCTCCCGGAGGGAGAAGGATATGCGGAGGGCGTCGCTTTGCGACTTTCACGCTAAACCCGGAACGCCTGCACCGCGGTATGCAGTTGGCCGCCCAGGTGCAGCAATTGTTCGCCCTGGTGGCGTCCTTCGCCGATGCGCCGCAGGTTGTCGCCACCGAGTTGGTGGATGCGCTCGCTGTGCCCGCGGATCTCGCTGACTGCACCGCTCTGCTGGGCGGTGGCGTCGGCGATGCGCTCGGCCATGCTGGCGATGGTGCGAATCGCCGCGACTATCTCGTCGAGCGCGCCGTCAGCCACCTCGGCCTGGCCGGCGGTGGTTTCGGCATGGGCGACCTGGGCGCGCATGGCGTCCACAGACTGCCGGGCGGCCTGCTGCAGGCGGCCGATCAGCTCCTGGATCTCCGCCGTGGCGCTGCTGGTGCGCTGCGACAGCGAGCGCACCTCGTCGGCGACCACGGCAAAGCCACGTCCGGCCGCGCCGGCACGGGCGGCCTCGATGGCGGCGTTGAGGGCCAGCAGGTTGGTCTGCTCGGCGATGCCGCGGATCACCGTCAGCACGTTGCCGATGGTTGCGGTTTCCTCGGCCAGGCGCTCGATGGCCTGGGCGTTGCCTTGCACTTCATCGACCAGCGCATGCAGCCCGGTCAGGCTCTGGTCGATGACCTGCTGGCCCTGCTCCAGGGCACGGTCGGCATCGCGGCTGGCATTGGCGGCCTGGCTGGCGTCGCCGGCGACTTGCTGGATAGTCGACTCCAGATCGCCGAGGGCATCGCGGATCTGTGCGGTATCGCCGGCCTGGCGTTCGGCGCCGGCGTGCAGGCCGCCGCTGAGGTCGGCCAGGGTGCGGCTGGAGCCGGCGACCTGTTCGGCATGCAGGCGGATGGTGCCGACCAGGTCGACCAGGTAGGCACGCAGACGGTTCAGCGATTCCTCGATGTCGCGCAGCTCGCGGGTGCGCGAGCCGAGCCGGATGTCCTCGCCGAAGTCGCCCTGGGCCCAGGCCGAGAGGGCCGGCACCAGGTGGTTGAGGACGCGGGTCAGGCGGCGCTGGATGCGGTCGATGGCCAGTGCACTGAGCAGGATCAGGCCGATCATCAGGCCCTGCAGCAGGCGCACCTCGCCCTGGATCCGCCCATGCTCGGCGCGCACCGCCGGTTCCAGGGCGGCTAGGGCCTGCTGCACGCCGTCCACCTGCGCGCGGGTGGCGGTGGCCAGTTCGCTGCGCTGCTCGACCAGGTTGCGGGTGCGCTCGAGTTCCGCCGGGTAGCGGCCGACCAGGCTGGCGAAGTCGCGTTTGAGGGCGATGCCGCGGTCTTCTGCCGGCGCCTCCTCGCTGTCGCTGGCCAGGCCGAGCAGGGCAGCGAAGCCGGCGCCGGCGGAATCGCTTGGCGCCGCGACGCCGAGCAGCGGCAGGGCGTTGAGGGTCTGCGCCTGGCGCTCGAGCGCCGCCAGCTCGCGCTCGACGTCGCTGGCCAGTTCGCTGCGTCCGCTGCTGACCAGCTTGCCGCGGGCATGGGCCAGGCGGCTCAGGTGCTGGGCGGCGTCGAACAGCGGACGGCGGTACTCGCTCGCTGCGCTGGGGCTGCCGCTGTCGGCGCTGCCACTCTCGACATAGCCCGCGAGTTGCTCCAGGGCACCGGATAGTTCCCGTTCGGCTTGCAGCAGCAAGCCTTGCGGGTCGCCGGCGAGCTTGCCGGCCGCCAGCAGTTGCCCGGCGCTGAAGGCGCGCAGTTCGGCGAGGCTGGGGCGCAGGTTGGCGGCGAGCGCCGGTGGCAACTCGCCAAGGGCCTGTTCCAGGCTGTCGAGCGCCTGCAGGGCGGCGCTGTGGCGCAGCGCATCGCCGCTGCCCAGGTAGCTCTGGATATTGCGCGCGACCTCCTGCTGGAACTGCTGGGACAGGCTCAGGTAGCGCTCCATCAGCCGGTAGGGGCGTTCCAGGGCGCGTTGCGACCACCACAGCGTGGCGCCCAGGGCGATGCAGACGGTGACCAGCAGCATTGTGTTGAGGTTGGTAAGTGACTTCAGGCGCATAGGGCTCGACCGACGGCGGAACGGTGCCGGCTGCGCCCGATCACCTCCGGGGCAGCCTCCAGGCCTCTGAAGTTATTGCGTTTTGATGACCGGATTATGACGCTGCGTGCCATCCCAGCTAGATGGGACGATACAGCCTCAGCCGTTGAACACGTCCACCCGGTTGCGCCCGTCGTGCTTGGCCGCGTACAGCGCCTCGTCGGCCTGCTGGGTCAGGGTCTTGCTGTCCAGCTCGCCGCACAGTTGGGCGATGCCGCCGCTGAAGGTGCAGGACAGATCCTGGGGCTGCGCCGGGTAGTGGATCTCGGCGAAACGCCGGCGAATTTCGTCGAGGACGTGGTAGGCCGTCGCGGCGTCGGTATTGGGCAGGATTACCGCGAACTCTTCGCCGCCGTAGCGGCCGATATGGTCGCTCTTGCGCAGGCGTTGCTTGAGGAACAGCGCCAGGCTCTTGATCACCCGGTCGCCCATGGGGTGGCCGTAGTTGTCGTTGACCTTCTTGAAGAAGTCGATGTCGAGCATGGCGAAGCTCAGCGGCTGGCCGTCGCGCTGGGCGCGGTAGCGCGCATCCTCGAGCAGTTGCAGGGTGTGGGTGTGGTTGTACAGCCCGGTCAGGCTGTCGCGCACCATGCGCGCCTTGAGGTTGCGCGCGCGGGCGGCGCGGTTGCGCACGGTGGCGATCAGGTGGCGCGGCTTGATCGGCTTGGTGAGGAAGTCGTCGCCGCCCTCGCTCATCGCATCGAGCTGCTTGTCGAGGTCGTCCTCGGCCGACAGGTAGATGATCGGCACGCTGACGTAGCGGTCGTTGTGGCGGATCACCTTGGCCAGTTCGGGGCCGTTGCACTCCGGCATGTACATGTCGAGGATGATCAGGTCGGGCTGGAACTCGGCCAGCTCGGCCATCGCCTGGATCGGCTCGATCAGCGTGCGGGTGACGATCCCGGCGCTGTTCAATACCCGTTCGGTGTGGGTGGCCTGGGCCCGCGAGTCGTCGATGATCAGCACGCGGTAGGGATCGTACTGGGCGACATGGGTGAGCACTTCGATGCGTTCGAGCAGGCTGGAGGCATCCAGGGTGCCGGTGAAGAACTCCTGGCCGCCGGCGCGCACCGCGGCCAGGCGGGTCGGGGTGTCGGTGTCGTCGTGGCTGTAGAACAGCAGCGGGATCTTCTGTTCCAGGCCCTGCTGCACCGCTTCGGCCAGCTGCAAGCCGGCGCCGGGGCCGGAGAAGTCGACCTCCATGAGGATCGCCGCCGGGTGCCGTTCGAGCATCGCCGCGCGGAAGGCGTTGGCGCTGTCCAGCGGCTGCGCGAGCATGCCGAAGAACTCCAGCTGCTGCGCCAGGCGTTCGGCCCGTTCGAGGTGCTGCAGGGCCAGGTAGACCGGCTTGCGCAGCGGCGGCAGCACGGTTTGCTCGAAGCGGTCGCCATGCCGCAGGCCGGTGCGCGACAGGCGCTGCATCAACTGGTTGAGTTCGCTGATCAGGCTGCTGTTGAGGCGGCCGCGGTTGTCGCTCACCGCCTGCAGGCAGTGCCCGATGCCTTGGGCCAGCTGGCTGTGCTCGGCCTGCTCGAAGCGCTCGGCGTAGCGTTGCAGCAGCAGCGCGGCCTCGCCCAGCTCATGCATGCCGCTATCGCTCCATTCGCTGCGCTGCAAGCGCTGCCAGCCCTCCAGCACCTGGCGCGCCTGATGGATCACGCGCTGGGCGAAGTGCTGCTTGAGGCGGTCGCGGCTGGGATCTTCGTGCTCGGTCATGGCGCGGATTCTGCTTGGTGGGCGGCGGGGGCTGCCTCGATAATGGCTCTATGCTAGCACTGCTGGTCCGGCCGGGAGTACCACCGATCCAGCGCTGCCGGCCACCCGTCCAACTGACCGCGACGCCCGCCGGGAGTTTCACCGGCGGTAAGTTTGCCGCGCGGCGCTGCGCATCGGCCTGCGCTTCACTTATAGTGCTAGGCCGCTGCGTCCCCGCTGTGGGACGCTCGAACAACCGAATGCCGTAGATGAAGGACATTGCCATGCTGGATTGGAAGAACCGGGCTGCTGGCGTGCGCGACAGCGTCGATGACTCAGTGGACAACGTGCGCAGTTACTTGAAGGGCGGGTGGCTCAGCCGGCTGGTGGGCGGCGCGCTCGGTCTCTACCTGCTGCTGGCGCTGGTGGTCGGCTGGTACTGGAGCCAGGAGCCGGCGCTGTTCCCCGTGCAGCAGCGCGCCCAGGCGGCGGCGCAAGGCGCCCAGCGCCAGCTGGTCAACGGCTACACCACGGTGGAAACCTTGAAGCAGGTCGCCGGCACCCTGCTCGACAAGCCGGGCGGTTACCTGGCCAACGACCTGGCCCTGCCGGGGCTGTGGCTGGACAACATGCCGAGCTGGGAGTACGGCGT
Organism: Pseudomonas benzenivorans; assembly: GCF_900100495.1. Taxonomy (GTDB): domain Bacteria; phylum Pseudomonadota; class Gammaproteobacteria; order Pseudomonadales; family Pseudomonadaceae; genus Aquipseudomonas; species Aquipseudomonas benzenivorans. Next base: position 285,832 of record NZ_FNCT01000002.1, on the reverse strand, counting down.
GCTGGTGCAGGTGCGCGACCTGTCGCGGGCGCTGCGCAAGGACTTCGCCCGTTCGCAGTCGCAGTCCACCGAAGACGTCGATCTGGCCAAGGCCGAGCCGCGCTTCAACTTCGACAACAAGAGCTGGGCGCTGCCGGCGTCCGAGGCGGAGTACCGCGAAGGGATCAAGTCGCTGGAGCGTTATCTGAAGCGCCTGGCCGACCCGGCCCAGCCGAATGCCCAGTTCTACAGCCGGGCCGACAACCTGAACAACTGGCTGGGCGATACCGCGACCCGCCTGGGCTCGCTGTCGCAGCGACTGTCCGCCAGCGTCGGCCAGGTGCGCCTGAACACCAACCTGAAGGATCCGGCCCTGGCCGAAGGCGATGAGGTGCCGGTGAGCGAGGGCAGCTACGAGACGCCGTGGCTGCAGATCGACAACGTGTTCTACGAGGCGCGCGGCCAGGCCTGGGCGCTGTCGCATCTGCTGCGCGCCATCGAGGTGGATTTCGCCGACGTGCTGGCGAAGAAGAACGCCACGGTCAGCGTGCGGCAGATCATCCGCGAGCTGGAGGCAGCCCAGGAAACCCTGTGGAGCCCGATGATCCTCAATGGCAGCGGCTACGGGCTGCTGGCCAACCACTCGCTGGTGATGGCCAACTACATCTCGCGGGCCAACGCGGCGATCATCGATCTGCGCATCCTGCTGAGTCAGGGCTAAGCGATGTCGATCTCCGAGGCGGAGGCAGCGCATCGCGCCGCCTCCGATGCCGAGCTGATCGCCTGGGTCGACGAGCAGGACCGTCTGCTCGGCGGCCTGCCGCGGGCCGAGCTGCGCGAGCGCGGGCTGATCGGCCGCGGCACCTTCATCCTGCTGTTCAACTCGCTGGGCGAGCTGTGCGTGCACCGGCGCACCCTGAGCAAGGCGCTGTATCCCGGTTACTGGGACGTGGCCGCCGGCGGCATGGTACTGGCCGGCGAAAGCTATGCCGAGTCCGCCGCCCGCGAACTGCAGGAGGAGCTGGGGATCGGCGGCGTCGAACTGCGCGAGCACCGGCGGTTCTTCTTCGACCAGGCGGATAACCGGCTGTGGTGCGCGGTGTTTTCCGCAGTGTCCGATGGACCCTTGGTGCTGCAGCCGGAGGAAGTGCTGGAGGCGCACTTCATCGCGCCCCAGCAGGCACTGAGCGAGGTGCTGGACAAGCCTTACTGCCCCGATTCCCTGCAGGCGCTGCGGCATTACCTGGCGGGGGCGGTTCGCGGCGCGTAGCGCCGAAGCCCAACAGGCTTCAGGTCTGCCGGGCGTCGCGCTCCGCGTCTATGGCGGGTCGCGAAAGCGCAGCGTTGTGCGGGATTGGCGGGCGCTGCGTGCGGGATGCTGCACGGGGTCGCCAATCCACTGATCAATGGCGCATTTTTGCACTTAGCAAGGGCGATCTTTGCCGTTACACTGCGCGGCCTTTTCAAGCCGGACGCCAGTCCGGTTGCGCTGCCCCTGCCAGAGTGGGGCTTCGCGGTCGGCACTCGCCGACCAGTCGCTATCCTGACCCCTCATGAGGAAAAGCCGGTGGTCAAGAAAGCCTCTTCGTTCTCCGCCCTCGGCGGCCTGGTGTATTCCACCGACAGCGGCCGGCATTGCCCGGACTGCGCCCAGCCGGTGGCTGCCTGTATCTGCAAGAACAGCCTGATCCCCGCCGGCGATGGGATTGCCCGTGTGCGCCGCGAAAGCAAGGGCCGCGGCGGCAAGACGGTGACCACCATCAGCGGTGTGCCCCTGGCCGAGGATGCCCTCAAGGAACTGGCCAGCGCGCTGAAGAAGCGCTGCGGCTGCGGCGGTGCGCTGAAGGACGGGGTGATCGAGATCCAGGGCGAGCATGTCGAGCTGCTGCTCGAGGAGCTGCGCAAGCGCGGTTTCCAGGCGAAGAAATCCGGCGGTTAGCCGGCCAGCGGCGGCATTGCTTCTAAACTTCCTCGGCAGAGCGCCAGTCGACTGCCGAGCAATCGTCATTTGCTGACTTTAATCTGCTGTTGCCCGGGCCGCGCCCGGGCCCTCCATCTCTAGCAAGGGAGAACTCGATGTCTGCACGACGCACACGCAAAGATGACGGCAGCCAGTGGACCGTGGCGGACAGCCGCAGCGTCTATGGCATACGCCATTGGGGCGCGGGGTACTTCGCGATCAATGACCGCGGCCGCGTCGAAGTGCGTCCGAATGGTCCGGCGAGCATGCCGATCGACCTGTTCGAACAGGTCGACGAGTTGCGCCAGAGCGGCCTCAGCCTGCCGCTGCTGGTGCGCTTTCCGGACATCCTGCAGGACCGCGTGCGCCAGCTGACCGGCGCCTTCGACGCCAACATCGCCCGTCTCGAGTACCAGAGCCGCTACACCGCGTTGTACCCGATCAAGGTCAACCAGCAGGAGGCGGTGATCGAGAACATCATCGCCACCCAGGACGTCTCGATCGGCCTGGAGGCCGGCTCCAAGCCCGAGCTGCTGGCGGTGCTGGCGCTGGCGCCGAAGGGCGGCACCATCGTCTGCAATGGCTACAAGGACCGCGAGTTCATCCGCCTGGCGCTGATGGGACAGAAGCTCGGGCACAACGTGTTCATCGTCATCGAGAAGGAATCCGAGGTGCAGCTGGTGATCGAGGAGGCCGCCGAACTCAGGGTCGCCCCGCAGATCGGCCTGCGCGTGCGGCTGTCCTCGCTGGCCTCGAGCAAGTGGGCCGACACCGGCGGCGAGAAATCCAAGTTCGGCCTGTCCGCCGCGCAGCTGATCGCGGTGGTCGAGCGTTTCCGCGCGGCCAAGCTGGACCAGGGCATCCGCCTGCTGCATTTCCACATGGGCTCGCAGATCGCCAACCTGGCCGACTACCAGCATGGCTTCAAGGAGGCCATCCGCTACTACGGCGAGTTGCGCGGCCTGGGCCTGCCGGTCGACCACATCGACGTCGGCGGTGGCCTCGGGGTCGACTACGACGGCACCCATTCGCGCAACGCCAGCTCGATCAACTACGACATGGACGACTACGCCGGCGTGGTGGTCGGCATGCTCAAGGAATTCTGCGATGCCCAGCAGCTGCCGCATCCGCACATCTTCTCGGAGAGCGGCCGCTCGCTGACCGCGCACCACGCCATGCTGGTGGTGCAGGTCACCGACGTGGAGAAACACAACGACGCGGTGCCGCTGATCGAGGACCAGGCCAGCCTGCCGGAGACCGTGCAGTGGCTGGTCGACCTGCTCGGCCCGACCGATATCGAGATGGTCACCGAGACCTACTGGCGCGCCACCCACTACATGAGCGACGTCGCCGCGCAGTACGCCGAGGGCAAGATCAGCCTGGTGCAGAAGGCCCTGGCCGAGCAGTGCTACTTCGCCGTCTGCCGGCGCCTGTACAACTCGCTGAAGGCGCGTCAGCGTTCGCACCGCCAGGTGCTCGACGAGCTCAACGACAAGCTCGCCGACAAGTACATCTGCAACTTCTCGGTGTTCCAGAGCCTGCCGGACACCTGGGCGATCGGCCAGGTGCTGCCGATCCTGCCGCTCAACCGCCTGGACGAGGAGCCGCTGCGCCGCGCCGTGCTGCAGGACCTGACCTGCGACTCCGACGGCAAGATCAAGCAGTACGTCGACGAGCAGAGCATCGAGACCAGCCTGCCGGTGCACGAGGTGCGCGAGGGCGAGGACTACCTGCTGGGGATCTTCCTGGTCGGTGCCTACCAGGAAATTCTCGGCGACATGCACAACCTGTTCGGCGACACCGACTCGGTGAACATCTACCAGAACGCCGACGGCAGCGTGTACCACGCCGGCATCGAGACCCACGACACCATCGAGGACATGCTGCGCTACGTGCACCTGTCGCCGGAGGAGTTGATGACCCACTACCGCGACAAGGTGGCCAGCGCCAAGATCAGCGTGCGCGAACGCACCCAGTTCCTCGACGCCCTGCGCCTGGGCCTGACCCGCTCCTCCTACCTGGCGTCCTGAGGCGCCGGTTGCCGCGGCTCCCATTGGAGGAGGGCGTGGTCGGGGCATCACGTAGGTTGGGCTGAGCTTGGCGAAGCCCAACGGTGTTGGCACGGGTCTGTGTGTCAGACCGTCGTTGGGCTTCGCCGCTGCGCGTCTCAACCCAATCTACCCGATCAGCCCGAAACCGCGGGCCATCAGCGCCGCCAGCAGCGGCATGATCAGCAACAGCAATAGTTCCAGGCGGATGACCAGGGTCACCAGCCGGCCCCGGCGCGGGTCGAGCGGCGGCAGCCGGTCGGCCTTCAGGGCGCTGCGCCAACCGAGGAAGACCAGGGTCGGAACTATCGACAGCAGGCCGATCAGCACGAACAGGCCGAGCTTGGCGTGGAACAGGCCGTTGTGCAGGTAGTAGTCCAGCCCCTTGCCGAACCAGATCGCGCGCACGGCGCCGCTGGCCAGCACCAGCACGGCGGTCGCCCCGTAGGCGGCGTCGATGCGCAGCAGGCGGCGTGCCCGCGGCAGGTCCAGCGGCAGCTTGAACAGGCCGTGTTCGAAGGTCAGCAGGGCGAACAGGGCGAAGATCGACAGGTAGTGCAGGTAGGCGGCAAGGGCTTCGGCCATGGGGGCTTCCTTTCTCGGTGGCGCTCAGTCGGCGGGGCGCTGGCGCAGCGGCGCCGGCGCGCCGAACCAGCGGTCGCGGCGGCTCAGGCGCACAGCATAGACGCCCAGGCTGAGGCCGCGCAGCAGCATGAAGCCGAGGAAGGCCAGCCACAGTCCGTGGTTGCCCAGCGGCTGCAGCAGCCAGCCCAGCGCCAGGCTCGGCAGCAGCGCCAGGAGCATGGCGTCGCGCATCTCCCGCGCCCGGGTGGCGCCGATGAACAGGCCGTCGAGCAGGTAGCTCGACACCGCGATCAGCGGCAGCAGCGCCAGGTAGGGCAGGTACTCGAGCGCGATGGCGCGCACCGCCGCTATGTCGGTCTGCAGGGCGATGAACCAGTGCCCGCCGAGCCCGAAGAACAGCGCGAAGCCCGCACTGGCCAGCAGCGACCAGGCGCCGGCGACGATCAGGCTACGCCGCAGCGCCTGGCGGTCGCCGGCGCCGAGGGCATGCCCGCACAGCGCCTCGACGGCATGGGCGAGGCCGTCCAGGGCGTGCGCGCTGAGCAGCAGGCCGTTGAGCAGCAGAGCATTGGCCGCCACCGTGGCGTCGCCCAGGCGGGTGCCCTGCACGGTGATCAGGAAAAACACCCCCTGCAGCGCCAGGGTGCGGATGAAGATGTCGCGATTGACCGCCAGCAGCGGCCGCCAGCTCGGCCAGCGGCGCAGCGCCGGCCAGTCGATGCGCCCGGCATAGCGCTGCAGCGCGCGCCGGGCCAGCCACAGGCCGAGCAGGGCACCGCTCCACTCGGCGAGCACCGAGGCCCAGGCGGCGCCGGCCACGCCCCAGCCCAGGCCGAGGACGAACAGCAGGTCGAGAGCCACATTGAGCAGGTTGCAGGTCAGCAGGATCGCCAGCGGCCCGCGGGCGTTCTGGCTGCCGAGCAGCCAGCCGATCAGCGCGTAGCTGGCCAGCGCCGCGGGCAGGCCAGCCAGGCGGATCTGCAGGTAAGTTCGGGCCAGCGCATCGAGCTGCGCCGAGGGTTGCATCAGGCCCAGGGCCAGGCCGCTGAAGGGCAGCGCGACGAGGATCAGCAGCAGCGCCAGGCCGGCGCCGAGCAGCAGGCCCTGCAGCAGCACCTGGCGCAGCGCGCCGCCGTCGCCGCGGCCGGCGGCCTGGGCGGCGAAGCCGGTGCTGCCCATGCGCAGGAAACCCATGGCCCAGGTCAGCAGGGTATAGAGGCTGGCGCCGACCGCCACCGCGGCGAGCTGGTGGGCGTGCGGCAGGTGGCCGACCACCGCGCTGTCGACCAGCGCCACCAGCGGCACCGACAGGTTGGAGAGGATCATCGGCGCAGCCAGCGCCCAGACCCGGCGCCGGGTCGGACGGTGCTGCCAGGCATCGAGCAATGCGGACATGGGGGCTCCGGGAAAATGCCGATTATAGGGGCGGGACCGGTCGGCGTCGGCGCCCGCATCTGCGCCCGCATCGATAGTGCATTTGCGACTATGCCGGGCGCGCCATAGCAGCAAGCGTTTCTTGCCGTCGCCGCTGCGGCCGGGCCGGGCCGACTAGACTGTAGCCAGGGGGCGGATCAGCAGTGGCCGCCAGCGGGGAGCGGTCGAGGAGGTGGATCATGCATATGGCGGATACTCTGGTGCGCAGCCTGCGGCGGGCGCACTGTCAGTTCGATCTGGTCGAGCACGAGCATTCGGCGACCAGCCTGGAGTCGGCGCGCAAGGCCGGCATTCCCGTCGCGCGGATGGCCAAGTCGGTGATTCTCGACGACCGGCGCGGGCATTACCTGATGGCCGTGTTGCCGGCCAATCGCCAACTGGACCTGAGCAAGGTGCGCAAGGGCCCGCGGCGCTGGCAACTGAGCGGCGAGCAGAGCCTGGCCACGCTGTTCAAGGACTGCGAGCGCGGCGCGGTGCCGGCGCTGGGCGAGGTCTATGGCCTGGACATGCTGATCGACTCGGCGCTGGTCCGCCAGCAGGACATCTACCTGGAGGCCGGTGACCACGAGAGCCTGGTGCATATGCCGGTCGACGAGTTCTTCAAGCTGGCACCCAACGCCGAGGTCTGCGAACTCTGCCATTGAGCTGAAAGCCCGCCCCGCCAACGCGCTGGCGGGGCAGGCTGTGCGTCATTCTGCGCTTTTGCCGTGGCGGCCTCGTCGCTCCGGGGGCGCTCGACTATAGTGTCTGGCCTCTGCACCCGTCACTCTGTTGGAGCCCGCAATGCCGAACAAAGGACTGCTTCTGGCACTTGTCCTGAGCCTGCTCAGCGCCTGTGATTCCTCCACCCCCGAACCCGCCAAAGTCGCCCCGTCCGCCCCGCCCGCCAGTGTCGAGGCGGCCAGGCCAGCGCTCGACCGCGCCGCGCTGGCCGCGCGTTACGCCGGTCGCGAGCTGAGGGTGGTGGACGTCTCGGAAGTCCAGCTGGAGGGCGCCAGCACCCTCTCGGTGAGTTTCTCCGTGCCGCTCGAGGCGGAGCAGAACTTCGCCGAGCGCCTGCACCTGGTCGACAGCAAGGACGGCAAGGTCGACGGCGCCTGGGAACTGAGCGACAACCTGATGGAGCTACGCCTGCGCCACCTGGAACCGCAGCGCAAACTGGTGCTTACGGTGGATGCCGGGCTGCGCGCGGTGAATGGCGCGGCGCTGGCCGAGGAGCACGTCAGCCGCCTGCAGACCCGCGACCTGCAAGCCAGCGTCGGCTTCGCCAGCCGCGGCTCGCTGCTGCCGACCCGCTTGGCCGAAGGCCTGCCGGTGATCGCGCTGAACGTCGACAAGGTCAACGTCGAGTTCTTCCGCATCAAGCCGCAGGCGCTGCCGCGCTTTCTCGGCCAATGGGGGCGCAGCAGCAACCTCGACACCTGGGAGGCGCAGCAGCTGCTGCCGATGGCCGAGCTGGTCTACGGCGGGCGCTTCGACCTCGACCCGGCGCGCAACACGCGGGAAACCCTGCTGCTGCCGATCGCCGGCCTGGCGCCGTTGCAGCAGCCCGGCGTGTACCTGGCGGTGATGCGCGAGGCGGGCAGCTACAGCTACTCGCAGCCGGCCACGCTGTTCAGCCTGAGCGACATCGGCCTGTCCGCGCACCGCTACCGCCAGCGCCTGGACGTGTTCACCCAGGCCCTGGCCGGCGGCGCGGCACTGGCCGCGGTCGAACTGGAACTGCTGGATGACCAGGGCCAGCTGCTGGCCGAGGGCAAGACCGACGAGGCCGGCCACGCCGAGCTGCCGCTGCCGGCCAAGGCCGAGCTGCTGCTGGCGCGCCAGGACGGCCAGACCAGCCTGCTGCGCCTGAACGGCCCAGCGCTGGACCTGGCCGAGTTCGATATCGCCGGAGCACAGGCGCACCCCTTGCAGTTCTTCGTGTTCGGCCCGCGCGACCTCTATCGCCCCGGCGAAACCGTGCTGCTCAACGCCCTGCTGCGCGATGCCGACGGCCGCGCGGTGCCGGCGCAGCCAGTGAACGTCGAGGTGCGCCGGCCGGACGAGCAGGTCAGCCGCAAGTTCGTCTGGCAGGCCGATGCTTCCGGCCTCTACCAATACCAGCTGCAACTGGCCGAGGAGGCGCCGACCGGGCGCTGGCAACTGCTGTTCGACCTCGGCGACGGCAGGCCGCAGCTGTACGAGTTCGCCGTCGAGGACTTCCTCCCCGAACGCCTGGCACTGGAGCTGAAGGGCAGTGACAGCCCCTTCGCGCCGGGCGACAGCGCGCGCTTCGCGGTGAGCGGGCGCTACCTGTATGGCGCGCCGGCCGCCGGCAACCGCCTCAGCGGCCAGCTCTACGTGCGCCCGCTGCGCGAGGCGGTGGCGAGCCTGCCGGGTTATCAGTTCGGTTCGGTCACCGAGGAGGAGTTGAGCCAGGATATCGAGCTGGACGAAACCAGCCTGGACCAGCAGGGCCAGGCCAGCCTGGATATCGACAGTCGCTGGGCCGAGGCCAAGTCGCCGCTGCGCCTGATCCTCCAGGCCAGCCTGCAGGAGTCCGGCGGGCGGCCGATCACTCGCCGGCTGATCCAGCCGGTGTGGCCGGCCGAGCGGCTGCCGGGCGTGCGTGGCGTGTTCGACGGCGAGCAGGTCGACGCCGACAGCCTGGCCGAATTCGAGGTGCTGGTGGCCGATGCCGCCGGCCACAAGCTGGCCGCCGAGCAATTGACCGTGCGGCTGGTCCGCGAACGCCGCGACTACTACTGGAACTTCTCCGAGAGCGACGGCTGGAGCCATAACTACAGCGAGAAGTTCCTCACCCTCAACGAGGAAAGCCTCAGCGTCGCCGCCGGCGGCACGGCGAAGATCAGCTTCCCGGTGGAGTGGGGGCCCTATCGGGTCGAGGTGATCGACGCCCAGACCGGCCTGCTCAGCAGCCTGCGCTTCTGGGCCGGCTACCGCTGGCAGGACAACGCCGACGGCGGCGCGGTGCGCCCGGACCAGGTCAAGCTGGCGCTGGATAAGCCGGCCTATGCCGACGGCGACACGGCGCGGGTCACGGTCACGCCGCCGGCGGCCGGCAGCGGCTACCTGCTGGTGGAGTCCAGCGACGGCCCGCTGTGGTGGCAGGAAATCGCGGTGCCGGCCGAGGGCAAGGCCTTCGGCATCCCCATCGCCAAGGACTGGGCGCGCCACGACCTGTATGTCAGCGCCCTGGTGATCCGCCCCGGCGAGCGCAAGAGCAATGCCACGCCCAAGCGCGCGGTCGGCCTGCTGCACCTGCCGCTCGAACGGGTGCCGCGCCAGCTGGCGCTGAGCCTGACGGCAGCCGAAAAGATGCGCCCGAACCAGCCGCTCAAGGTCAAGGTGCAGGCGCGCAATGCCGACGGCAGCGTGCCGGAAAAGGTCCAGGTGCTGCTCGCCGCGGTGGATGCCGGCATCCTCAACATCACCGAGTACGCCACGCCGGATCCGTTCGCCGCGTTGTTCGGCCGTAAGGCCTACGGCGCCGACCAGCTGGACGTCTACGGGCAACTGATCGAAGCCGGACAGGGCCGGCTGGCCAAGCTGGCCTTCGGTGGCGACGCGGCGCTGGCCGCCGGCGGCAAGCGCCCGGACACCAGCGTGCTGATCGTCGCCCTGCAGAGCCAGCCGCTGCAGCTGAACGAGCAGGGCGAGGGCCAGGTCAGCCTGGACATCCCCGAGTTCAACGGCGAACTGCGCTTGATGGCCCAGGCCTGGAGCGACGAGCGCTACGGCATGGCCGAGGGCAAGACGCTGGTGGCCGCGCCGCTGATCGCCGAACTGTCGGCGCCGCGCTTCCTCGCCGGCGGCGACCAGACCAGCCTGGCGCTGGACCTGAGCAACCTGTCCGGCCAGGCCCAGCACCTGCAGGTGCAACTCGGCGCCGAGGGCCAGCTGAGCCTGGTCCAGCCTGCCGATGCGTCGACTAGCCTCAGCCTGGCCGCTGGCGAACGCAGCATCCTGCGGATCCCGGTGCGCGCCCTCGGCGGCTACGGCCAGGGCCGCTTCAAGGTGACGGTGCAAGGGCTACAGCTGCCCGGCGAGGAGCTGTCGCCGCTGCGCCGCGAATGGACGCTGGGCATTCGTCCGGCCTATCCGGCGCAGCTGCAACACTTCCGCGCGGTGCTCAAAGGCGACGCCTGGAGCCTGCCGGCCGGCGCCCTGGAGGCCTTCGAGCCGGCCGGGCTGGAGGCGCGCCTGGCGCTGTCCAGTCGGCCGCCGCTCAACCTCGGCGAGCAGATCCGCGCGCTCAAGGCCTACCCCTATGGCTGCCTGGAGCAGACCACCAGCGGCCTCTATCCGTCGCTCTATGTCGACGCGGCGAGCCTCAAGCGCCTGGGCCTGGAGGGCGAGCCGGACGCACAGCGCAAGCGCGCCATCGAGCTGGGCATCGAGCGCCTGCTGGGCATGCAGCGGCACAACGGCGGTTTCGGCCTGTGGGGCGCCGACGGCGACGAGGAATACTGGCTGAGCGCCTATGTCAGCGACTTCCTCCTGCGCGCCCGCGAGCAAGGCTTCGGCGTGCCGGCGGAGGCATTGAAGAAGGCCAGCGAGCGGCTGCTGCGCTATGTCCAGGAACCCAACCTGATCGAGGTCGACTACAGCGACGACGCCGAGCACAGCCGCTTCGCCGTGCAGGCCTATGCCGGTTATGTGTTGGCGCGCAGCCAGCAGGCGCCGCTGGGCGCCTTGCGCAGCCTGTACGAGCGCCGCGCGGCTGCGCAGTCCGGGCTGCCGCTGGTGCACCTGGCCATTGCCTTGCAGAAGATGGGCGACCAGCCGCGGGCCAATCAGGCCCTGGCCGCCGGCCTGGCGCGTGGCCGCGACAGCCAGCGCTGGCTGGCCGACTACGGCAGCGCGCTGCGCGACCAGGCGCTGATCCTGGCCCTGCTCGAGGAGCACGACCTGGCCGCCGGCAGCCGCGAACAGCGGCTGTTCGCCCTGGCCGACGAGGTCGCCAGCCAGCAATGGCTGTCGACCCAGGAGCGCAACGCGCTGTACCTGGCCGGACGCACCCTGCTGGCCAAGCCGGAGCCGGCCTGGCGCGCGGCACTGCGCAGCGGCGCCTTCGAATTCGAGCTGAGCGATGCCCAGTCCGGCCTCAAGCTGGACGGCAGCGAACTGGCCGCCCCCCTGACCATCAGCAACGCGGGCGCTGCGCCGCTGTACCAGCAACTGACCCTGTCCGGCTATCCGGCCAGGGCGCCGGCGGCTGGCGGCGAGAACCTCAGCATCTCCCGCGAATACCTGGGCCTGGACGGCCGCCCGCTGGACCTGCAGGCGCTGCAGAGCGGCGAGCTGGTGCTGGTGCACCTGGCGGTGGCGGCCAGGCAGCGGGTGCCGGATGCCTTGGTGGTCGACCTGCTGCCGGCCGGGCTGGAGCTGGAAAACCAGAATCTGGCGCAGAGCGCCGCCAGCCTGGAGGACGCCGGCAGCGCGGTAAAGGACTGGCAGAAGTCGATGAGCAACGCGCGGATCAAGCACCAGGAGTTCCGTGGCGACCGCTACGTCGCGGCGCTGGACGTCAGCGGCTACGACACCAGCCACCTGCTCTACCTGGCCCGCGCCGTCACCCCCGGCAGCTACCGGGTGCCGCCGCCGCAGGTGGAATCCATGTACCGGCCGAACTGGCAGGCGCTGGGCGAAACGCCGGGACGCCTGGTGGTCGAGGAGCGCTGATATAAGGCTTCCCGGATTGCATCCAGGCTAGGGTTCGCTCTGGTAGCCTGGATGCAATCCGGGGAAATAGAGGGCGCTAGCTGATCAGCCCGCCGAGCAACCATAAGCCGAGCAGCAACCAGATGACCCCAACGAAGATCGAGCGGCGCAGGAAGGCGCGCACGGCGGCATAGAGGAACAGCAGGCCAATCAGCAGCACGGCGATGCCGAGCAGCGAGGGGGTGACGCCCAGGGCCTTGGCCATGCCATTGATAAAACCGCCGACCGCATCGCCCAGCAAGCCGAAGAAGCCGCTCAGGCTCTCGACGATAAAACGGATGACCGTGCCAAACGCCTGGCCGAGCCACTCGAAAAAACCTTCCACCCGCATCTAGCCGTTCCTGTCCGCCGAACGCCGGCGACGATGGTCATCCATCGGCGCCGGCAGAGGCCGCTAGTGTGCCATTCCTTGATCGCGCTCGCAGGGGTATTGGGCTGTGGGGCAGATGGTCAGTGCTTTGCCTGCCCCCGGATGTAATCCGGGGAGAGCCTGTGCCGAACTGGTGGGGTGCGTGCAGTAGACCAAGCCGGGTCGTGGAGTGTGCCGGGGAATTGGAACAGTACGCTGCAAAAAGAAGGGTGCAAGGCCGTGGCGGCGCTTGCACCCTGGTTGCAGGAACGGCTGTCTCCGCCCGACTTATGGGCCGCCGACCAGTGCGGTGACGTTGATCAGAATGGCTTGACCCAACGACACATAATCCGGCTCCAGCATGGGCGAGTCGAATTCCGCGTTTGCCAGCAGCTGTTCTTCCTGCGCGCAAACCGCGGTGGCGGAGTCCAGCAAGGCCGATGCCGCGTCCAGCACTTGGGGCTCGACCTGGTAGGCCTGGTTGAGCGCAGTCTGCGCCTCAATCATGTCGGCGTCGCAGTGCCCGGCCAGGGCCGGGCCGCTCAGCAGCAGCGCCACTGCTGTACAGAGGGGGATCGCATACTTGTTCATGACTAACCTCCCGGGTTTGTCGTGCTAGTCGGTATAGGCGCAGAGGGCGTAAACGGTGGCAGAGGTCGCATTACTCTGGTTACTCGCGCCGCTTGTCCGGGTTAGCGCCGCCGTCCAGCTCCACCCCGTCTCGTCCGCTAGCGGGTAGCTGTAAACGACCTTCCAATTGCTGTTGGGATTGCTTACACCGCCGCCGAGCACTTTCTTGTTCTCGCCGCAGGTCGCCGTGCAGCTCACGTTATCGCCCGTGCTGTTGCAGGTGATGGATACGGATTCCCAGGCGGCCAAGCCAGTCGGGCCTTGGATGCCTTGGATGCCCTGCGGGCCTGTTGCGCCAGTTGCGCCCTGCGGTCCTAGCGCGCCAGTTGGGCCGGTGTCGCCCTGCGGGCCGGTGGGGCCTGCCAGTCCCTGCGGTCCAGTCTCGCCCTGTGGCCCCTCAGGTCCGACTTCGCCCTGCAGTCCTGTTGCTCCGGTAGCGCCAGTTGCCCCGGTAGCACCGGTAGCACCAGTTGCTCCTGTTTCGCCAATCGGGCCTTGCGGGCCGGTGGGGCCCGCCGGTCCCTGCGGTCCAGTCTCGCCCTGTGGCCCCTGTAGCCCTGTTGCTCCGGTGGCACCATTGGCACCAGTGGCACCGGTCTCTCCTTGTGGCCCCTGTGGTCCGGCCGGTCCTTGTTCTCCTGTATCGCCCTTCTCCCCCTTGGTGCCGGGGCAGGCGCCGTTGATGCCGCGCTCGCAGTCCCAAACCCGCTGTTCGAGAGCGCCGAGGCCGCCCTTGAGATTGGTCACTACATGCTCGACATCGTGATCCGCCAGCACTGGCGCACTGAGGCCGATTAGCACCGCCGACAGCAGCGCGGCAGGTACAGCAGCCATGGCACCGCGTAAAGGCCTGCCTGCATCCATTGCTGTCGCCTGGTTGTGGTCTGCTGCCTGCCGAGAACTACTTGGAGACTTGTATTCCATGATTGCTGTCCTGCCCGGTAAAAGAGCGCTCCTCTCCTACTAGTCAGACCATTCCGCTGCGGCGCTCCCTATATGGGGCCTGATCGACCCCAAGCTGCATGCCCCGGTCGGCGCTCGCAGCTTTCGCGGTATCCTGTGATCCCTGGTTGGGAGTCATGAGGCTAAGGTTGAGGCCAATGTCTTGGTGGCTGCTGACTCAGGAGAACGGCCCACTTAACCTGATGTCAGTTTGATATGGGTGTAGGTCGGCGCCGAGACGTTGTAAAGCCGGTGAAACAGTATTCGAGGGCTTTTCGCCGGGATTCCGACGGTCGGCGAGGGTTGGTCGATTTTTAGCCGGTAGGCAAATAAATATCGCCAAATAAATGGCGACTTACGGATGCCGATGCGTTACCTCTGCTTTGGTAAAAAGCATTTGATTACAGTCTGTTAGGAGGTTTGCCGGGTGTTCGAAGGTCGCCGGGATGCACTGTTCGTCTGGATACGCCGCCGGCATGGGTTTGTATCGCTGCCGATAGTGCTGCTGGCGCTTCTGCTGATCGCCGACCGCCTGTTTCCGCTGCCGCTGCCAAAGGACGATCTGGCGCGGGTGGTGCTGGCCGAGGACGGCACGCCGCTGTGGCGTTTCGCCGACCGCGACGGGGTGTGGCGCTACCCGGTGACGCTGGATGAGGTGTCGCCCTATTACCTGGAGGCGCTGCTGACCTACGAGGATCGCTGGTTCTACCGGCATCCCGGGGTCAATCCGCTGGCCCTGGGCCGTGCGGCCTGGCAGAACCTGTCCGGTGGCCGGCTGGTCTCCGGCGGCAGCACCCTGTCGATGCAGGTGGCGCGCCTGCTCGATCCGCATGCGCGCAGCCTGCCCGGCAAGCTCAAGCAGCTGTGGCGCACGACGCAGCTGGAATGGCACCTGTCCAAGGAGCAGATCCTCGCCCTCTATCTGAATCGCGCGCCGTTCGGCGGTACCCTGCAGGGCGTCGCCGCCGCCAGTTGGAGCTACCTGGGCAAGTCGCCGGCCAGCCTGACCCGCGCCGAAGCCGCCTTGCTCGCGGTGCTGCCGCAGGCGCCCAGCCGCCTGCGTCCCGATCGTCATCCCGCGCGCGCCCAGGCGGCGCGCGACAAGGTGCTCAGGCGCCTGGCGAGCTTCGGCGTATGGCCGCAGGCGGCGGTCGCGGACGCCCTGCAGGAGCCGGTGCTGCTCGCCCCGCGCCAGGAACCGCGGCTCGCGCCCTTGTTGGCGCGGCGGCTGAACAAGGCCGACAGCCCGCCGCTGATCCGCACCACCCTCGATGCCGCCCTGCAGCGCCGCCTGGAGGACCTGCTGCTGGGCTGGCGCGCGCGCCTGCCGGAGCGCACCTCGGCGGCGATCCTGGTGGTCGAGCAGCCGAGCATGGCGGTGCGCGCCTACCTCGGCTCGCTGGACATCGGCGACGCCAGGCGCTTCGGCCACGTCGACATGATCGCCGCCCAGCGTTCGCCCGGCTCGACCCTGAAGCCCTTCCTCTACGGCCTGGCCCTGGACGCCGGGCTGATCCATTCCGAGTCGCTGCTGCAGGACGTGCCGCGGCGCTATGGCGACTACCGCCCGGGCAACTTCGCCGCCGGCTTCAGCGGCGCGGTGTCGGCCAGCGAGGCGCTGGCGCGCTCGCTCAACCTGCCGGCGGTGCAACTGCTGGAAGCCTACGGGCCGAAGCGGTTCGCCGGCGAACTGCACAGCGCCGGGGTGCCGCTGGCCCTGCCGCCGCTGGCCGAGCCGAACCTGGCGCTGATCCTCGGCGGCGCCGGCAGTCGCCTGGAGGAGCTGGTCGGCGGCTACAGCGCCTTCGCCCGTGGCGGCAAGGCCGCGCGTCTGCGTTTTCAGCCGCAAGTTGCGCTGTACGAGCGGCGCCTGCTGTCGTCGGGGGCGGCCTGGATCATCCGGCGCATCCTCGGCGGACAGGCGCGGCCGGACCGCGACCCGCGCGCGCAGCTGGTGCAGCGCCCGACCCTGGCCTGGAAGACCGGCACCAGCTACGGTTTTCGCGATGCCTGGGCGATCGGCGTGGCGCCGCGCTATGTGCTCGGGGTGTGGATCGGCCGCCCGGATGGCACCCCGGTGCCCGGCCAGTTCGGCCTGGCCTCGGCGGCGCCGCTGTTGTTGCAGGTGCACGACCTGCTGGTCAACCGCGACAGCCAGCGCGGCCTCGGCGTGCCGGCCGACCCGCAGCCGGCGGAGGTCGGCGTGGCGGCGATCTGCTGGCCGCTGGGCCAGCCGATGGCCAAGGGCGATCCCAACTGCCGGCGCCAGCGTTTCGCCTGGACCCTGGCCGGCACCACGCCGCCGACCCTGCAGGCGCTGGATCAGCCGCTGGGCCTGGGCCTGCAGGAAAGGCTCTGGCTCAACGCCGAGGGGTTGCGCGTCGCCGCCGGCTGTCCCGGCGCCCGGCCCCACAGCTTGGCCCTGTGGCCGGCGCCGCTGGAGCCCTGGCTGCCGCGCCGGGAACGGCGCAGCGCGCGCCTGCCGGCCGTCGATCCGGCCTGCCCGCCGCAGCACGAGGCGCTCGCCGCGCCGCTGTCGATCGTCGGGGTGCGCGCGGGCGACCGCCTGCGCCGCCCGGCCGCCAGCGCCGCGCCGCTGCGCCTGCGCCTCTCGGCCCTGGGCGGCAGCGGCCGGCGCTGGTGGTTCGTCGACGGCCGGCCGATCGGCGCAAGCGCCGCCGAGGCGACCTTCAACCACGCCTTCAGCCGCAGCGGCCAGTACCAGCTCAGCGTGCTGGACGAGAGCGGACAGACCGCGCGGCTGGAGTTCAATGTGGATTGATCGTTTTGTGACGGCTACACGTTATTTCTAGCCTGATGTCAAGGTGCCATGTGTTTTAATGCGCGCCACTATTTTGCCGCCTGTTTTTTTGTCCCGTCCAAAAGTCCAACAGCCTTTCCCCTCGCCCCGGCGGGGGATTTCTAGCTTCCAGGCTGCCTGGTATTGCCGTTGTCGCCCGCCGTTCGTCGGTTTTTCACCTGGACGGTGCGGCATTTTCCTGCGAAATCCCGCCTTTTCCCTCTATGGGGCTGAGTTCTGCCAGCCTATCCGTGGACAGGTGCCCGATGATTTCATCCTTGTCTCGTTGACCGGTTGCCGGCGCTAGAAGCGCAAATGGTAACCCTGCAACAAACCATCCCAGGCCTCGAACCATTCCTCCCGCTTCGGCGCTCGCCGGTAAGGGTCAATGCCCTGCCAGGCTTCCAGCGGCGTGCGTCCGCCGAGGTTTTGTGCGGGCGCACGGTGTTATACCAAAAGGCGAAGGTCTCCAGCGCGGCTTGCAGTTGTGCGCGGTCGAGCACCCGCCAGCGGTCCAGCTTGCCTTTCAAGGTGCCGAACAGCCGCTCGATCCGGCCGTTCTGCCAGGGACAGCCGAGGTCGCTAAACTGTTGGCGAATCCCGGTCAGGCGCAGCACTGTTCTGAACAGCCTGCCGGTAAACACCCGCTCGTTATCGCTGCGAATGGCCTGCGGTTTGCCGAAACGGCCAATCGCCAGAAACACATGACCGAGCAGCGTCCAGGCGGACTTGTTCGGCAGGCCGATGAGGGTCAGCAGCCGGCGCGTGCCATGATCGACCAGGCCGAGGATGGCGTGCTGCTGACCGTGAATATCCTGCTTGCCGGTCAAGTCCAGCGCCCAGGTGTGGTTGGCCGGCCCCGTCGTGGCTTGGCGCCGCCTGATGCGGCGCCGTGCCTCGGCGATTTCATACTGCCGTTGGCGCAGGGTATAGGCCACATAGGACTTGCTGACGCTCACCTGCTGCTTCGCGGCGAAGCGCCGGTTGAAGGTATCGGCGATATGCCGGCAACCCGCCTGCGGTATCAGCGCCTTGAGGCGGACCAGTTCATCGATGACCCAGGCGGGTTTGCGGGTGTGGCGGGCAGGCGAAGCGGGCATGTCTCGTTTCCAGCCATGGACGCTGCGGCGCTGCCGGCCGGGAAATAGCCAGCGCAACAGCAACCTATACAGAAACAATATCCACAGCGGCATGCGCAGTCCTTGAATGGCGGCGGTGCCAAGGTGAACGGACCCAGGCCCGTCCGCCCATGAGCCTCAGCGCAGCCAGCGTGGCAGCAGACTGGCCCGCGTTGTGCCCTTGCCGGTTGCGCGGTCCTGGCCGAAAGCGGGCAGGGCCTGCAAGGGGATCCACAGCTCGCCTTGCCATTCCAGCAGGCTGATCCGCTGCGCATCCCAGCTCATCAGGCTGCGGCGCGGCGCGCTGGCTGCCGGGCTCTGCGCATCGCGCAGGGCGGGAATCACCTCCAGGGTCAGCCAACGGCGCAGGCTACGGTTCTCCGGGTGGGTAAAACGGCACAGCGCGCGGTAGACGCCGGATTCGCTGATGACGATCAGCTCTTCCTCGCCGCCGGCCTGGGCGATGCGCACGCTGTCGATCTGGTCGTCGTCCATCGAATGGCAGATGCGTTCGGGGTTGCGGTGGCCCATCAACAGGCCGATATCGCGGGCGACGAACCAGGGCTGGTTGTCGATCATCAGGCCGCGCATCTGGCGGTTGTAGCGGTGGAAGGTGAGAGGGGTCAGTGCTTCGTGCATGGTGGTGTCTTCCTAGGTCGTTAAGGAATCGCCACCGCCGCTGCCAAACGGATGGGTGGCGAACCGCGCAGGGTTGGCAGACCAGACCTAGGGCTGGCAGACCCCCCGAAGGAAGATCTCCCCACGCGGCCCGCCATAGCAAGACACTGCCAATACCTTGTGGTAGCAGCAGCTCGAGGGGGAAACGCGGCCTAGGTTCCGGGCTGCCAAGCCCAGGCCACCGTCGTTTTCACGGAGGCAGCGGCAGGGTGGGAGGGATGGGGGGGAGGTCAAGCCGGTAGTGTTCGGGAGCCCGGGGTTACCGTTCTCGGGTTGCCCCGGCACGGCAGTTCGGTAAGCGTGCCGAACTGGGCCGTATTGTTAGACACAAGACGCCTTCAGGCGCCTTGTATGTATCTGGCCAACACCAGACTGGGGCTGGAGTGGCTCTTTGAGAACCGCTCGGAGGCTGAGTGACTTTTGCAGTCGCCTCGCTTACTTCACGCCCTCGATGAGGGCTATGTCTTTGCGCAATAAATCGTTGATGAGTGTGGTAAGGGCGACGCCCTTGCTGCGTGCACGCTCCTCGAAATAATTGAGCACATCGCTATCCAGGTACACCGGCAGATGCAGTTCGGCATCGGGGCGGTGGAACTTGCCACGTTCGGCTCTGCTGAAGTCGTACTCTTCACGCATGGTATTCACCCTTCATACTGTTGCGTCTCGTGGCTCGTGGCCACTCGGGCTGAGATCAAGCGGACATGGATATGGTTGCTGTCATCTTCTCGCCAAGTATGCACCACGACGACCAGTTTGCGATCACCGGCTTGGCCCAGGGTTATCCAGCGTTCCTCGCTCTGGCTGTGGTTTTCGTCAAAGAGGCTGAGGGCCAGTGGATCGCGAAACACTTCCGCGGCCTCTTCGAAGCTGACCCCATGCTTGCGTAGGTTGCTGGCCGCCTTCTTGGCATCCCATTCAAAGTGCAGATGCATGCGCATCATCCCGTTGGTCAGTGAGCGGTGATTGGTTGCCAGGCTGATGGCGGGTTTGCCGGGTGTTGTCCCCCTCGCCAAATACGGCGCTGCTGGGATTGTAGTGGTCAATCGTGACAGAGGACCCGTCTACACCAAAGCAGCTCAAGACCGCTAGCCAGCACAACGGCATCTCCTCGGCCGGCGGCGACCTCACGGCGACCCGCTGGACAACCGCAGCGGCGGTAAGCTGGCCACCCCTGCTAGGCACCGTGAGCAACCGCGGCAATGCTTCAACTGGCCAGAGTAATGGGTGTCCCCTATTACTCCGAAGTTCTCCCAGGGGTGTGGTCTGTGGTCCCGAGCTGCGGTCTGGCGCGCACAACCGGCTGCGCAGTTGCATCGCGCCGCCATCCCCTCAGAGGATGCCCAGGCGCTTGGCCAGGCGGTTGAGGTTGGCGCGGTCCACCCCCAGTTCGCGGGCGACGGCCGCCCATTTGTCCTGGTGGCGCGCCAGCGCCTCGTTGATCAGGCGTTTCTGGTACTCGTCCAGGCGCGTCCTCAGGTGGGCGCCGGGGCTGTCCGGCGCCGCCGATTCCGGCAGGGTGTGTGGCGCGGGATCGGGCATTGGCTCCTCGAGGTCGAGGTTGTGCGGTTCGAGGGTGAGGATGCGCGGGCGCTCCCGGTGCCCGGCCAGGGCCTTGAGCACGGCGCGGCCGATCAGGTGCTCGAGCTCGCGCACGTTGCCCGGCCAGCTGTAGCCGAGCAGTGCGCTCTGGGTGGCGGCGCTCAGGCGCAGGCTGCGCAGGCCGAGGCGCGCGCGGTTCTCTTCGAGGAAATAACCGGCCAGCAGGAGGATGTCGCGGCCGCGCTCGCGCAGCGGCGGCACCTGCAGCGGGTAGACGCTGAGGCGGTGGTAGAGGTCGGCGCGGAAGCGCCCGGCGCGCACCTCCTCGGCCAGGTCGCGGTTGGTCGCGGCGATGATGCGCACGTCGACATGGTGCTCGCGGTCGGAGCCGACCCGCTGTAGCTGGCCGCTCTGCAGCACGCGCAGCAGCTTGGCCTGGATCGGCAGCGCCAGTTCGCCGATCTCGTCGAGGAAGATCGAGCCGCCATCGGCCAGCTCGAACTTGCCGCTGCGTTCGCCGACGGCGCCGGAGAAGGCGCCCTTGACGTGGCCGAACAGCTCGCTCTCGACCAGGGTGTCGGGCAGCGCCGCACAGTTCAGGCTGATCAGGGGCTTCTGCGCGCGCGGCGAACTCAGGTGGATGGCTTCGGCGACCAGTTCCTTGCCGACCCCGGTCTCGCCGGTGATCAGCACGGTCAGCGCGCTGTTGCCGACCAGCCGGACCTCGTCCTGCAGCTGCTTGTGACGGGCGCTCTGGCCGACCAGTTCGCGCGGGCGGCGGCCGTCGGCGGCGCGCTTGTAGACCTCGGCCAGCTGGCGCTGCTCCTCGGCGTTGCGCGCCAGCAGGCTGATCCGCTCGCTGGCCATCACGGTGGCGGCGGCCAGGCTGGCGAAGGCTTCCAGGTTGTCCAGGTCGACGCTGCCGAAGCTGGCCGGGTCGAGGGCGTCGAGGGTCAGCAGGCCCCAGGGCTTGTCCTGCAGGTAGAGCGGACAGCCGAGGCAGTCGTGGATCGCCAGATGGCCCTGGTGGCCGTCGACCAGGCCGTCGTAGGGGTCGGGCAGGCCGCAGTCGATGGCGAAGCGCGTCGGCCCGCGCCGTTCGAGGAGCATGTGCAGGCGCGGATGCTGCTCGACCTTGAAGCGCCGGCCGAGGGTGTCCGGGCTCAGGCCCTCGACCGAGAGCGGAATCAGGGTGTCGCCTTCGAGCTTGAGCAGGGCCACCGCATCGCAGGGCATGAGTTGGCGCAGCGCGCGCAGCAGGCGTCGGTAGCGCTCATCGTCGGGCAAATCCCGCGAGAGGTCGGCGACCAGCGGCACCAGGGCGAGCAGCAGTGGATTGGTCATAAGGACTCGTCCTGGTCATAAGGACAACGGATATTCTGAGTCATAAGGACTCGGGTAATTTCTAGCATATTGATTTTTAACGATAAATTTTATGGCACGGAAAATGATCATGTCCTTGTGTCGATAACCTATCACGCAAGGGAAAAACCATGAAACGACTCTCCGCATTGACTCTCGGCCTGTTGCTGCTCTCCGCCCAGTCGGCCTTCGCCGCCGAGGTGCTCGCCGAGCGAGCCGACCATACCGCCGGCAAGGTATTCGGCGGCCTCGGCGGGGTGATCCTCGGCGGCGCCGCCGGCGGCCCGATCGGCGCCCTGGTCGGTGCGGCCCTGGGCGCCTGGACCGGTGCGGGCACCCAGGGTGTCCTGGGGCTCAGCGACACGGCCTACCTGGTCGAGACCGATGACGGCGCGCAGCGCGTGGTGCGCTCGCCCAACCTGCGATTCGAGGACGGGGAGCTGGTGAGCATCCGCGGCAACCGCCTGGCCCGTCCCGAACACTGATACCCCGGGCGCCAGTCGCGCCCCACCGCCACTGCTTCTCCAGTCCCTGAAGCGCGCCCTGCGCTACAGTTTTGGTGTCCAAGGCCCGCTCCCCCTGGCCGCTCCTGTTCCCGTGCCCGCGCGGGTTTCCACCACTGCCCACCGCGAAAGCCGTGGGCATTTTTTTGTTTCCTCGGCGCTGGGCGAGAAAGGCGAGGGCGGGCATCCCTGTCACCTGCACAAATCGCAGCGATGCCGTCGCCCTGGCCGCCGGTGTGCTTGAATTCTTCTGGCGAGGCCTGCGCCCGGCTAGCCGATGCGCGGCGTGCCTCGTGTGGTTCGGATCGGTCCATTCACGGCCGGCACTGCGCTTGGCGCCGCTTCGACGGCGTTTCTCGCCGCGCCGGCATGACGCTGCCAAAGGGGTCATCGATGTCTCTCTCCGCTCGTTGCAAACGCCTGTGGCTCGCCGTGCTGGCGACTTCCGCCCTCAGCCTGGGCAGCGCCTTCGCCGCCGATCCGGTGGTGGTGTCGTCGAAGATCGATACCGAGGGCGCGGTACTCGGCCAATTGATCGCCCAGGCGCTGGAGCGCGGCGGGATACCGGTGACCGAGCGCCTCCAGCTCGGCGGCACCAGCATCGTGCGCGGCGCGCTGATCGCCGGCGAGATCGATATCTACCCGGAATACACCGGCAATGGCGCGTTCTTCTTCGACCAGGCCGACAGCCCGGTGTGGAAGGACGCGGCCAAGGCCTATGCCACGGTCAAGCAGCTGGACCTGGCGGCGAACCAGTTGGTCTGGCTGCAACCGGCCAACGCCAACAACACCTGGGCGATGAGCGTGCGCGGCGACCTGGCGCGGGCCAACCGGCTGGTCACGCTGGACGATCTGGCGCGCTACCTGAATGGCGGCGGCGACTTCAAGTTCGCCGCCAGCGCCGAGTTCGTCGAGTCGCCCAGCGCCTTGCCGGCGTTCCAGCAGGCCTACGGCTTCCGCCTCGCGCCCGAGCAGCTGGTGATCCTCTCCGGCGGCAATACCGCGGCGACCCTGCGCGCCGCCGCGCTGCAGACCAACGGGGTGAATGGCACCATGAGCTACGGCACCGACGGCGGCCTCAGCGCGCTGGACCTGGTGGTACTGGAGGATACCCGCGGGGTGCAGCCGGTCTACCAACCGGCGCCGCTGGTGCGCGCCGCTACCCTGCAGGCCTACCCGGCGATCGAGGGCCTGCTGGCGCCGGTGTTCGCCGCCCTGGATCTGCAGGTGCTGCAGCGCCTGAATGCCGAGGTGGCGGTCAACGGCGCCGACCCGCGGCAGGTCGCCGCGACTTTTCTGGATGGCCTGCAGCCTTAGGTGCGGCGCACCGTGCGCTCGCCGCATGCGGCCAGCAACCGGGTGGTGCTGAGCCTGGTGGCGCTGGCCGTGGCGCTCCTGCTGCTGGGCGACTTCGCCAGCGTGCAGGCCAATCGCATCGCCCCCGGCCGTGGCCTGGGCTTGTTCGTCGCGCTCGGCCCGGCCTGGGCGCTGGCCGTGCTGGGCGCGCTGCTGACGCTCGCCGGCCTGGCGTTGCGCCCCTCGCCGGCACGCTATCGCGGCATGCTCGCGCTGATCCTGCTGCTGCTGATCCAGCTGCCGGCGAGCCTGGGCTGGTTCATCCAGCTGCATATCGGCGCCGACCAGCCGCAAGCCCGCGCCGGGCTGGCGAGCGGCTGCTGGAGCCTGCTGTTCCTCAGCCTGCTGCTGTTGATCGAGGTACGCCAGCGGGTGCCGGCGCCCTGGTGGTGGCTCGGTCCTGGCGGGCTGCTGCTGGTCACGGCGCTGCTGATCCAGGGGGGCGAGCTCGCCGCCCTGGCCCTGCTGCGCGAATACGCCAGCCGCAGCGCGGCCTTCTGGCAAGCCCTGCGCGGCCACCTGGGCCTGGTCGGCGGAACGCTGGGCTGCAGCCTGCTGCTGGGGCTGGCCCTGACCGGGCTGATCATCCGCCTGCCGCGGCTGCAGCGGCCGGTGTTCGGCGTGCTGAATTTCTTCCAGACCATTCCCAGCCTGGCGCTGTTCGGCCTGCTGCTGGCGCCGCTGAGTTACCTGGCGGCGCATTCGCCGCTGTTGCAGAGCCTGAACGTGCGCGGCATCGGCTGGGCCCCGGCGCTGCTGGCGCTGGTCGCCTACAGCCTGCTGCCGGTGGTGCGCAACAGCTGCGTGGCGCTGCAGGAGGTGGCGGAGGAGGTGCTGGAATCGGCCCGCGGCATGGGCATGAGCCGCTGGCAGCTGTTCAGCCAGGTGCGCCTGCCGCTGGCATTGCCGGTGATCCTCGAGGGCCTGCGCATCACCAGCATCCAGGCCATCGGCCTGACCGCGGTGGCGGCGCTGATCGGCGCCAACGGCTTCGGCAGCTTCATCTTCCAGGGCCTGGGTCAGGGCGCGATGGACCTGGTGCTGCTCGGCGCGCTGCCGACCATCGCCCTGGCGCTGCTCGCCGATGCGCTGTTCAGCGGCCTGGCCCGCTACTTTCAGCCGGGAGGGCGGCGATGATCGAATTGGATGGCGTCAGCCGGCTGTTCGACGGCGTGCCGGCGGTGGAGGGGATGTCCCTGCGCATCGAGCGCGGCGAAATCTGCGTGATAGTCGGCACCTCGGGCTGTGGCAAGTCCACCACCCTGAAGCTGCTCAACAGGTTGCTCGCCTGCTCCAGCGGGACCATCCGCATCGACGGCCAGGACATCGCCGAACTGGACGCCGAGCGGCTGCGCCGGCGCATGGGCTATGCGATCCAGCACACCGGGCTGTTCCCGCACTGGACGGTGGCGCGCAATATCGGCGTGGTGCCGCGCCTGCTCGAGTGGCCGGCGCCGCGCATCGAGGCGCGGGTGCGCGAACTGCTCGAATTGTTCGGCCTGCCCTATGCCAGCTTCGCCGACAAGTTTCCCAGCCAGTTGTCCGGCGGCCAGGCCCAGCGCGTCGGCGTGGCGCGGGCGCTGGCCGGCGACCCGGAGATCCTGCTGATGGACGAGCCGTTCGGCGCGCTCGATCCGATCACCCGTGAGAGCCTGCAGAACGAGCTGCTGCGGATCCAGGCGCGGATCCACAAGACCATCGTCTTCGTCACCCACGACCTCGACGAGGCACTCAAGCTGGCGAGCCGCATCGTGGTCATGGACCGCGGCCGGATCGTCCAGCACGACACCCCGAGCCGGCTGCTCGAGCAGCCGGCCAACGCCTTCGTCGAAAACCTCTTCGGCCAGGGCGAGCGGGGACTCAAGCGTGCCAGCCTGCAGCGGGTCGGCGCTTGCATGCTGCCGCTGCAGGGCGCCGCGCCGGCGGTTTCCGTCGGCGCCGAGGACAGCCTGCGCCAGGCCCTGTCGCTGATGCTCTGGCACCGTACCGGCGAACTCTGCGTGCGCGACGCCGAGGGCCGGGCGCTCGGCGTGCTGCCGATCGGCGCCGTGCTCCAGGGGCCGCGCGCATGAGCCGGCGCCCGAGCGCCCTGCGCCCTTGGCTGGCGCCGCTCGGCTGGCTGCTGCTGTTGCTCGCCGCGGTGTTCTGGCTGGGCGAGCTGGAGGCGCTGTTCCGCGCGCTCGAGCCGAGTGCGCGCACGCTGATCTACCCGCGCGCCAGCTTCGCCCGGTTGTTGCTCAACCATCTGGCGATAGTCGCCGCGGCGGCGCTGCTGGCGGTGAGCCTGGGGCTGGCGGCGGGGATTCTGGTGACCCGCACCTGGGGCCGGGACTTCCTGCCGCTGGTCAGCCAGGTGGCCGCCATCGGCCAGACCTTCCCGCCGGTCGCGGTGCTGGCCCTGGCCGTGCCGCTGCTCGGCTTCGGCAGCCTGCCGACGGTATTCGCCCTGCTGCTCTACGGCCTGCTGCCGGTGCTGCGCAATACCCTGGCGGGGTTGCAGGGCCTGCCGGCCGAGGTGCTGGAGGCGGCCCGCGGCATCGGCATGGCGCCGCTGCGGGTGCTGCTGGAGGTCGAGCTGCCGCTGGCGGCGCCGGTGATCCTGGCCGGCATCCGCACCACGCTGACCGTCACCATCGCCACCGCGGCGATCGGATCGACCATCGGCGCCAGCACCTTGGGCGATCCGGTGATCGCCGGGCTGGTCAACGGCAACAGCGCCTATGTGCTGCAGGGCGCGCTGCTGATCGGCCTGCTGGCGATCAGCGTCGACAGCGGCTTCGACTGCCTGCAACGGCTGATCACCGTGCGTTGACCGCTGGTCTGCCATTTCCCGCCGTGCTTGGCCGCACCTGCCGCTGCGCAGCGGCCTTTACTCGTCGGCGTTGGATGGCAGGTTGTTGCTGTCGCTGGCTGGCTAATTTGTGCACAATACTGTATCCAATATGCTTGCCGTACTCGAACAATAACAACAGGAGACTCGCCATGCGCCTCTGGCAACGCAGTATTCAGTGGCAACTGATCCTCAGCATGGGCGCGGCCCTGCTCGCCAGCATCCTCGTGGTGGTCGGCATCTACTCGCTGCTGCTCAACCGCCTGACCGAGCGCTACCTGGTCGACGAGGCATTGCCGGCGAGCATCCTGGCGATCCGCAACGACCTCGAACGGGGGCTCGCCGAGCCGCTCACCGCGGCCCGTGGCATCGCCGAGAACAGCCTGGTGGCGGATTGGCTGGGCAGCGGCGAGGATCCGGCGCGGGCTGCCGAGTTCGTCCGTTACCTGGCCGGGGTGCAGGCCCAGCAGCAGGCCCTGGTGACCTTCATCGTGGCGCTGGACAGTGGTAGCTACTTCACCGGCGCGGGGCTGGACCGCACGCTGCGCCGCGGCCCGGCGGAGAACGCCTGGTTCTACCGCTTCGTCGATGGCGGCAAGCGCCGTTCGCTGGATATCGACATCGACCAGAGCACCCGCCAGCCGACCCTGTTCATCAACCAGCGGATCGAGCGCGACGGCCGGCCGCTGGGCGTGGCCGGCCTCGGCTTCAGCCTCGGCGGCCTGTCGGAGATGATCCGCGACTTCCGTTTCGGCGAGTCCGGGCGGGTCTACCTGGTCAGTGCCGACGGGCGGGTCAAGGTGCACCCGCAGGCGCAGTTCAACGACAGCCGCGAACTGGCGCAACTGGTCGGCGCCGAGGCGGCCCGCGGCCTGCTCGGCAAGACGCCGCAGGCGCTGCGTTTCGAGCGCGACGGCGAACCTTACCTGGCGCTGGCGCAGCCATTGGCCAGCCTGGACTGGCTGCTGGTCAGCGAGGTGCCGGAGGCGGAGATCTATGCCGGGGCGCGCCGAGCGCTGCTGTTGAGCAGCCTGATCGGCGTGGGCGTGGCCCTGCTCTTCCTCGGCCTGGTGGTGCTGCTGGCGCGCGGCCTGGTGCGGCCGATTCGCCAGGTCACCGCGGCGCTGGTGGAAATCGGCGGGGGCGGTGGCGACCTGAGCCGCCGCCTGGACGAGTCGCGGGCCGACGAACTGGGCGACCTGGCCCGCGGCTTCAACCGCTTCATCGGCAGCCAGCGCAGCCTGATCGCCGACGTGCTGGCCACCAGCGAACGCCTGCGCGAGTCGGTCGGCCAGGTCGCCCGGGTGGTGGAGAACACCGCCGGCCGCGCCGGCCAGCAGCAGGAGATGACCGACATGGTGGCCACCGCGGTGCACGAGATGGGCCTGACCGTGCAGGAGATCGCGCGCAACGCCAGCCACGCCGCGCAGGCCTCGCACGGGGCGCGCCACGAGGCGCAGCAGGCGCGCCAGGTGGTCGGCCAGTCGATCGAGCACATCCAGCGGATGTCCGCCGACATCGGCGGGGCGGCCGTGGCGGTCGGCGAACTGGCCGAGCAGGTGGCTTCCATCGACCAGGTGCTGGCGGTGATCCGCGGCATCTCCGAGCAGACCAACCTGCTCGCCCTCAACGCCGCCATCGAAGCGGCGCGGGCCGGCGAGCTGGGCCGTGGCTTCGCCGTGGTGGCCGATGAGGTGCGCACCCTGGCCAGCCGCACCCAGGCCTCCACCGACGAGATCCAGCAGATGATTCAGCGCCTCAAGCAGGGTGCGCTGACCGCGGTCGGCTCCATGCAGGCCGGGCAGGCGGCCACCGGCACCGGGGTCGAGGCCAGCCAGCGCACCGGCCAGTCGCTCGGCGCGATCAGCGCGCAGGTGGAGACCATCAGCGACATGAACACCCAAGTGGCGGCGGCGACCGAGGAGCAGTCCACGGTGACCGAGGAGATCAACCGCAACGTCCAGGGCATCGCCGACCTGGCCCACGCCACCGCCGGCGAGGTGCGCGCCTGCCGCGAGGACTGCCAGGCCCTGCGCGGCCTGGCCGACGACCTGGCGCGGCAGATGGGCAGTTTCCGCCTCTAGCTGTGATTACTCAGTAGGTTGGGCCGGGCCGCGCAGGCTGAACTGCGCGGCCCGGCCCAACCTACGCTTCGCGGCCAGTCGTCATTCTCGGATCGGCCACTAGGCCAGCTCCAGGCGGTTGCGACCGCGCTCCTTGGCCCGGTAGAGCGCGTCGTCGACGCGCTTGTAGAAGGCTTCGGCCGAGTCGTCGCAGAGCGGCAGGTAGCTGCCCACGCCGACGCTACAGGTCAGCGGCAGGCCCCGGCCCGGCAACTCCAGGGGCTGCGCGGCGAGATCGACGCGGAAGCGTTCGGCCAGCTGCACCGCCTGTTCCATCGAGGTGTCCGGCATCAGCACGGCGAACTCCTCGCCGCCCAGGCGAATCAGGATGTCGCTGTCGCGGCGGAACACCTGGCGCATGCGTTCGGCGAAGGCATGCAGGCAGAGGTCGCCGGTGCTGTGGCCGAACTTGTCGTTGACCCGCTTGAAGAAGTCGATGTCCAGCAGGATCAGCGACAGGTTGCTGTCGTAGCGCCGCGCGCTGGCCAGCCAGCTGGGCAGCAGGGTGTTGAACTGATAGCGATTGCCCAGGGCGGTCAGGGCATCGGTACGGCTGAGCCGATCCAGTTGTTCGCTGTGCTGCAGCAGGTTCAGCTCGCGCTCGAGGCTGACGCGGTACTCGCCGTTCCAGCGGTAGAGGAACAGGCCCAGATAGCCCAGGTAGATCGTCAGGGCGATGGATTCGCCGATCCCGCCGATGCCCTGCCAGTACTTGATCGCCGTGCTGGGCAGGTAGACCAGCAGTATCGCCAGCGCGCAACTGGCCATGCGCATGGGGAAGGTGAAGGCGATGGCGGTGCCGAACACCACCACGCTGAGCATGATGATCAGGTGCGAGGCGTTGATCCCGGGATGCAGCTGGATGCCCGCCAGCATCAGGCCCCAGGTCAGGGCATGCAGCTGGATGATCGACCAGTGCTGGGCCAGCCAGCGCCGCATCGGCGCAGGATCCTGTGGTTCGGGCGGGTAGTGCAGCCGGCGCAGGCTGAAGAAACCGAGCAACAGCAGGCTGCCACCGCCCCACAGCAACAGGTTCTGCCGAGGCGCGCTGCTGCTGAACCAGAGCAGGCCCCAGGCGAACAGGTAATAGAAGCCGCCCAGCTTGGAGCGCGAATAGGTGTCGCTCATTTCGCGCCAGAGCATGAAGCTGGTACTGGGGATCGCGGGCTCTGGCTGCATCGGCGCGGTACTCCGCTGACTACACCTTGAGCCTAGTCGAGTGATGGCGTTTTGCTCCACGGCGAATGGCGGCCGCGTGTTAGGCCTGTATCAGGCAGTTGCGCCCGGTATTCTTGGCCAGGTAGAGCGCGTCGTCGACGCGCTTGAAGAAGGCTTCGGCGCTGTCGTCGCGGTGCAGGTCGAAGCAGCCGACGCCGAGGCTGGCGGTCAACGGCAGTTGGTGGCCTTGCACGCTGAAGCCGTGTTGCGTCAGTTCCTGGCGAAAGCTCTCCGCCAGCAGGCGGGCCTGCTCCAGCGAGGTGTGCGGCATCAACACGCCGAATTCTTCGCCGCCCAGGCGCAGCAGGGCATCGCTGTCGCGGCGGAACACCTGGCGCATGCGTTCGGCGAAGGCGCTGAGGCAGGCGTCGCCGCAGGCATGGCCGTACTCGTCATTGACCCGTTTGAAGAAATCGATATCCAGCAGCACCAGCGACAGCGGATCGCTCTGCCGTTGGGCGCTGGCCACCAGCGCCGGAAACAGGCTGTTGAACTGGTAGCGGTTGCCCAGCTGGGTCAGGCTATCGGTGCGGCTGAGCTGTTCCAGGCTGGCTTGCTGCTCGAGCAGCTTGAGTTCCAGGGCCAGGGTGTTGCGGTACTCGCGGTGGCTGCGGTTGAGCGCGAGCACCAGGTAGCTCAGGTAGAACGCCAGGGTAATCAGGGTGGCGCGCTGTTCGTGCCAATGCAGGGCCAGTGCCACCAGCCCGGGCAGGTACAGCAGGCCCAGGGCGAGGAGCGCCGGTCGCTTGCGCATCGAGAAGTTGAAGGCCAGCGCGGTGCTGAAGGCGATGGTGCTGAGGGTGGCGATGATCCAGGAACTGGCGAACTGCGGATTGTTCAGCGTCCAGGCATGCACCAGGCCCCAGACCAGCGCGGTCAGCAGGATCAGCAGCCAGTGCCGGTCGAGCCACACCCGCAGCGCCTGCGGCGTTTGCACCGGCGGCAGGCGATGCAGCAGGCGCACCACCAGCATCAGGGCGAAGTAGGCGACCCCGGCCAGACCCCAGCCGAGCAGCTCGGCCGGTGCGGCACTGAACAGCCAGGTCAACAGCCAGGCCAGCAGGTAATAGATACCGCCCAGGCGCGTGCGCGTGCGGGTGTCCTGGGCTTCGCGCCAGAGGGCGAAGGCGGCGGGTTGGCGGGGTACTTCGCTGTCGGTCATGAGGCGGGTGATCACAAAGACGGCCGAGTCAGCGCATAGTGCTTCAGCCGGCGGCAAAGCGCCACCGTGCCGCCGCGGGCGTCACCTGGCAGCGGTGCGCACGGCGCACCCTACCCGGAGTGGCCAGGCGCCCGGCCAGGCGTCAAGCCAAGGAGAGGTCACCGTTAGCGCAGGATCAGCAGCGGGCACTCGCTGGAGCGCAGCAGGTGACTGGTGGTGCTGCCGACCAGGAACTGGCGGATCCGCGAGTGGCCGTAGGCGCCCATGGCCAGCAGGTCGATGCCGTGTTCGGCCTGGTAGGCGTGCAGGGTCGGCTCGACTTCGCCGGCGCGGATCGCCAGCTGCACCTCGCTGGCCGAGCCCTGCAGCACCCGCGCGGCGGCCTTGAGCTGTTCCCAGGCATCGCCGGTGTCGGCGCCAACCATCAGCAGGTGACACGGCAGGCCCTTGAGCAACGGGCTGGCGGCGAGCATCTCGATGCCCTTGCGTGCGGTGGCGCTGCCGTCGTAGGCGAACAGATAGCTCTGCGGCGCCTTGAATTCGCCGCAGCTGACCAGGATCGGCCGCTGCAGGGTGCGGATGGCGTTCTTCAGCTGGCTGCCGACCTGCCGGGCGAGGCTGGCGCTGGCCTCGCCCTGGCCGCCGATCACCAGCAGGCGGATGTCCTGTTGCAGTTCGGCGAGGCTGTCGACCAGGTCGCCATGCCGTTGGCGCAGTTGCGGGTTGGTGATGCCATCGGCCATGGCGCGGGCCTTGGCCGCTTCGAGCAGATGATGACCCTGCTCCAGGGCCAGCCTGCTGCGTTGTTCGTCGAGGCTGGCCAGCTCTTCCAGCAGGTGTTCGCGGCTGCCCAGGCCGATATTGCCGGATAGGTCGCTGCGCTGCGGGTACTGCACCTGATCCAGCACATGCAGGAAGCACAGCGGCGCGTCCAGGCGCAGGCTGGCCCAGGCGGCGTAGTCGCAGACGCCGGCGGTGGATTGCGAACCATCGATACAAGCCATTACGTGGGTCATTGTCGTGCTCCTTCTTAGTGGCCCATCAGTTGGTCGACGGCATCGGACCCAGCGGGGCCCGATTTGTCGTGCACGCCGAAACGGTCGACGATGGTCGCGCTGGCTTCGTTGAGGCCGAGCACCTCCACCTCGGTGCCCTCGCGGCGCAGCTTGATCACCACCTTGTCCAGCGCGGCCACCGCGGTGATGTCCCAGAAGTGCGCGCGGGACAGGTCGATGCTCACCCTATCAAGCGCTTCCTTGAAGTCGAAGGCAGCGATGAACTGGTCGGCGGAGGCGAAGAACACCTGGCCGACCACCTTGTAGCTGCGCCGGCTGCCGTCGCGGTCGGCCTCGGAGGAAATGTAGAGGAAATGGCCGATCTTGTTGGCGAAGAACAGCGCCGCCAGCAGCACGCCGACCAGCACGCCGTAGGCCAGGTTGTGGCTGTAGACGGTGACCGCCACGGTGGCGAGCATGACGATATTGGTCGACAGCGGGAACTGCTTGAGGTTGCGCAGCGAGTCCCAGCTGAAGGTACCGATCGACACCATGATCATCACCGCGACCAGCGCGGCCATGGGGATCTGCCGCACCCAGTCGCTGAGGAATACCACCATCAGCAGCAATACGACACCGGCGGTGAGGCAGGACAGGCGGCCGCGGCCGCCGGATTTCACGTTGATCACCGACTGGCCGATCATCGCGCAGCCGGCCATGCCGCCGAGCAGGCCGGCGGCGATATTGGCCACGCCCTGGCCCTTGCACTCGCGGTTCTTGTCGCTGGTGGTATCGGTCAGGTCGTCGACTATGGTCGCGGTCATCATCGACTCCAGCAGGCCGACCACGGCCAGGGCGGCGGCGTAGGGGAAGATGATCGCCAGGGTCTCGAGGTTCAGCGGCACGTCCGGCCAGAGGAACACCGGCAGGGTATCCGGCAACTGGCCCATGTCGCCGACAGTGCGGATATCCAGGCCCATGAGCATGGCCACGGCGGTCATCGACAGGATGCACACCAGCGGCGAGGGGATGACCCTGCCGACCCTGGGCAGGTAGGGGAACAGGTAGATGATGCCCAGACCCGCGGCGGTCATGACGTAGACCTGCCAGGTCACGTCGGTCAGTTCCGGCAGCTGGGCCATGAAGATCAGGATCGCCAGGGCGTTGACGAAGCCGGTGACCACCGAGCGCGAGACGAAGCGCATCAGGCTGCCCAGCCTGAGGTAGCCGGCGCCGATCTGCAGCACGCCGGTGAGCAGGGTGGCGGCCAGCAGGTACTGCAGGCCGTGCTCCTTGACCAGGGTCACCATGACCAGGGCCATGGCCCCGGTGGCGGCGCTGATCATCCCCGGGCGGCCGCCGACGAAGGCGATCACCACGGCGATGCAGAAGGAGGCATAGAGGCCGACCTTGGGATCGACCCCGGCGATGATCGAGAAGGCGATGGCCTCGGGGATCAGCGCCAGGGCGACCACCAGGCCGGCGAGCACGTCGCCGCGGATGTTGAAGAACCAGGTGTGTTTCAGGCAGGGCAGCATGGTGTATTCCAAAAAGGCTGGGGGCCGCGGCCGGTGCAGGCGGACAGGCTGAGTGGCGGCGCGAAAAATACAGCGTGCGCCTGGCCGGACGGGGCTCAGCCGCACCAGGGGGCCGGACCAGGCCAACGGGAAAACCACCGAGGCATGCCGGTGCGGGCGAAACGCTAGGTCGGCGCCGGCAGCCGGCGGGACGGTTGGGCCAATGTCATGACCAGCGCTCTCGATCCGGGTCGGCAAAAAGGCCGCGTAACCTAACACAGCAGGGCATCGATCGCACCCCGCCCGGGCGACGGACGCAAGGCGGCGGAACTTTGCCCGGGGTGCTGGTTCGAACCCCTGCGTCAGTCATTTGCGTCAGCGCACGCAGAGCACTGCGGATTGCAATAATCCCCGGGCAGACTGGCCTTTCCCATAGGCGCACGAGAATGATTATTCATGCTGTCCGCTGCGAAGGGGGTACTAGGACGGCTACCCGTCTTGAGTCCATGGAAATGGGCGCTGCTGTTGCTGCTACTGACCCTGGTCTTTCAAGTGCGTGTCCAGCATCTGGATGAACGCCTGTATTTCTGGATCAAGACCGCCTGGCACGCAGACGAGTGGCAGGAGCGCAGCCTGTGGTTGCCCGAGTACCGGGTGCGGATCGACGCCAAGGCGCTGCCGGGCGTCGACGACAACCTCTCCGGGCTGACCTACGACGAGCGCCGCGGCCAGCTCTGGGCGGTGCTCAACAACCCGGAGGAACTGCTCGCCCTGAGCAAGGACGGCGAGTTGCTGGCGCGCTATCCGCTCAGCGGCTTCAGCGATGTGGAGGGCATCACCTACCTGGGCGACAACCTCCTGCTGCTGGCCGAGGAGCGCAACCAGGCGCTGGTGGTGGTCGAGGTGCCGGAGAGGCCCGGGGCGTTGTTCCGCGAGGATTACCGGGCGCTGACCCTGGGCCTGCAGGGCGGCGACAACCAGGGCTTCGAGGGGGCTGGCTATGACCGCGCCGGCGACCGGCTGTTCGTGGTCAAGGAGCATTCGCCGCGCAAGCTCTATGAGATCCGCGGGCTGAAATCGAGCATCCGGGGCGACTTCAACCTCGAAGTGATCGACCGCGAGGCGTGGATCGAGCACAAGGTCTTCGCCCGCGACCTCAGCTCGGTGCATTACGACGAGCGCACCGGCCACCTGGCCCTGCTCAGCGACGAGTCGAAGTTGTTGATGGAGTTGGATGGCCGCGGCAAGTTGATCAGCTTCCGCTCGCTGCTCGGCGGTTTCGCCGGCCTGCAGGACAGCGTGCCGCAAGGCGAGGGCATGACCTTCGACGACCGCGGCAACCTCTACCTGGTCAGCGAACCCAACCTGTTCTACCGCTTTCAACGCGACTGAGAAGCTGTCCCCCGACCCGCTGCCCCGCGCACCCTACTCACGGCTAGCCGCGGCGGATCAGCCAGATCCCGGCGACGATCAACAACAGGCCGGCGAACTTGCCGAGGCTGACCGGCGCCTGGCGAAAGCCGGCCCAGCCGAAATGATCCAGGGTCAGGGCCATGCCCAGCTGCCCGGCCAGCACCAGCACCATCAACAGCAGCGCGCCGATGCGCGGGCCGGCGAAGGCCGCGATGAAGATGAAGAAGGCGCCGAGCAGGCCGCCGCTCCACTGCCACCAGCTCAAGCCCTTGAGGGCGCCGAGGCTGGGCGCTTCGCGCTGGACCAGGACGATCAGCAGCAGCGCCAGGCTGCCGACCAGAAAGGAAATCAGTGCGGCGCTGAGCGTGCTGGACACCTGCCTGGCCAACTGGCCGTTGATGCCGGCTTGCAGCGGCAGGCAGGCGCCGGCGATCAGTGGCAGCAGCAGTAGCCACCAGGCGGGCGTGGTCATGGGCGGACTCCTTGTCGAAAAAGGCCGCCAGTATGCCGCAAGCGCAAGCGCAAGCGCAGGCGCAGGCGCAGGTCGTGGCGCGGGCGGGGCTGGCAATTTGCCAATTGCCGCAGATTGACTAGGGTTATTGAGGGAACGGCGTGGCTTGACCCGTCGTTCGCAAGCCTGAATCAGGAGAACCACGATGGATATGAACCGTCGGCAATTCTTCAAGGTCTGTGCGGTCGGCCTTGGGGGATCGAGCATGGCGGCGCTGGGCATGGCTCCACCGGATGCCTTCGCCGACCAGGTTCGCCACTTCAAACTGGCGAGCACCCGTGAGACGCGCAACACCTGCCCCTATTGCTCCGTCGGCTGCGGCCTGATCATGTACAGCCAGGGCGACGGTGGCAAGAACGTCACCCAGGAAATCATCCATATCGAGGGCGACGCCGACCATCCGGTCAACCGCGGCACCCTCTGCCCGAAAGGCGCCGGCCTGCTGGACTTCGTCCATAGCCCCAACCGCCTGCATTACCCGCAGATCCGCGAGCCCGGCAGCAACGAGTGGAAGCGCCTGGAATGGGACGACGCGCTGGAGCGCATCGCCAAGCTGGTGAAAGCCGATCGCGATGCCAATTTCATCGAGCGCAACGAGCAGGGCCAGACCGTCAACCGCTGGTTGACCACCGGTTTCCTCGCCGCCTCGGCCTCGTCCAACGAGTCGGGTTACCTCACCCATAAGGTGGTGCGCTCGCTCGGCATCCTGGGATTCGATAACCAAGCGCGTGTCTGACACGGCCCGACGGTGGCAGGTCTTGCCCCGACGTTTGGCCGCGGCGCCATGACCAATCACTGGGTCGACATCAAGAATGCCGACCTGGTACTGATCATCGGTGGCAACGCCGCCGAAGCCCATCCCTGCGGCTTCAAGTGGGTCACCGAAGCCAAGGCGCACAACAAGGCGCGGCTGATCGTGGTCGACCCACGCTTCACCCGCTCGGCCTCGGTGGCCGACTACTACGCACCGATCCGCACCGGCACCGACATCGCCTTCCTCGGCGGGCTGATCAACTACCTGATCAGCGAGGACAAGATCCAGCACGAGTACGTGAGCAACTACACCGACGCGGCGTTCATCGTCGACGACGCCTACGGCTTCGAAGACGGCCTGTTCAACGGCTACGACGCGGACAAGCGCGCCTATACGCAGAAGGCCACCTGGAGCTATGCGAAAGGCGAGGACGGCTTCACCCGCGTCGATCCGACCCTGCAGGACCCGCGCTGCGTGTTCCAGTTGATGAAGCGGCACTACAGCCGCTACACCGCTGAACTGGTCAGCAGCATCTGCGGTACGCCGCAGGAGGCGCTGCTCAAGGTCTGGGCGGAGATCGCCGAGACCTCGGCGCCGGGCAAGGCCATGACCATCATGTACGCCCTCGGCTGGACCCAGCATACGGTCGGCTCGCAGATGATCCGCACCGGCGCCATGGTGCAGTTGCTGCTCGGCAACATCGGCATGCCCGGCGGCGGGATGAACGCCCTGCGCGGCCACTCCAACATCCAGGGGCTGACCGACCTCGGCCTGTTGTCCAACCTGCTGCCGGGCTATATGACCCTGGCCGGCGATGCCGAGCAGGACTACGCGGCCTATATCGCCAAGCGCACCAGCCTGCCGATGCGCCCGGGGCAGCTGTCCTACTGGCAAAACTACGAGAAGTTCCACGTCAGCCTGATGAAGGCCTGGTACGGCAAGAACGCCACCGCGGAGAACAACTGGGGCTACGACTGGCTGCCCAAGCTGGACATCCCCGGCTACGACGTGCTCAAGGTGTTCGACCTGATGTACCAGGGCAAGGTCAACGGCTACTTCTGCCAGGGCTTCAACCCGATCGGCTCGTTCCCCAACAAGGCCAAAGTCGGCGCCGCGCTGGCCAAACTGAAGTTCCTGGTGGTGATGGACCCGCTGGCCACCGACACCTCGGAGTTCTGGCGCAACGTCGGCGACTACAACGAAGTCGACACCGCCAGCATCCAGACCACGGTGATCCGCCTGCCGACCACCTGCTTCGCCGAGGAGGACGGCTCCCTGGTCAACAGCGGGCGCTGGCTGCAGTGGCACTGGAAGGCTGCCGAGCCGCCCGGCCAGGCACGCACCGACATCGCCATCATGGCCGGGCTGTTCCATCGCCTGCGCGAGCTCTACACCAAGGAGGGCGGCGCCTATCCCGCGCCGATCCTCAACCTCGAGTGGAACTACCTGCGCCCGGATGAGCCGGGGCCGGACGAACTCGCCCGCGAGTTCAGCGGCAAGGCCCTGGCCGATGTCAGCGACCCGGCCAGCGGCGCGTTGCTGGCCAAGGCCGGCGAGCAACTGGCCGGTTTCGCCCAGCTGCGTGCCGACGGTTCGACCGCCTGCGGCTGCTGGATCTTCAGCGGCGCCTGGACCCAGCAGGGCAACCAGATGGCGCGGCGCGACAACGCCGACCCCTACAACATGGGGCAGACCAACGGTTGGGCCTGGTCCTGGCCGGCGAACCGGCGGATCCTCTACAACCGCGCCTCGGCCGACCTCTCCGGCCAGCCCTGGGACCCGCTGAAGAAGCGCCTGGTGTGGTGGAACGGCAAGGTCTGGACCGGCACCGACGTGCCCGACATCAAGCCCGATTCGCCACCGGAAGCGGGGATGAATCCGTTCATCATGAACCCCGAAGGGGTGGCGCGCTTCTTCGCCGTGGACAAGATGGCCGAAGGGCCGTTCCCCGAGCACTACGAGCCGTTCGAGACGCCGATCGGGCGCAACCCGCTGCACCCGGACCAGCCGCAGGCGACCAGCAATCCGGCGGCGCGGGTGTTCAAGAACGATATGGAGGTGTTCGGCACGGCCGACGAGTTCCCCTATGCCGCGACCACCTACCGGCTGACCGAGCATTTCCACTTCTGGACCAAGCACTGCCGGCTCGCCGCCATCACCCAGCCGGAGCAGTTCGTCGAGATCGGCGAGGTGCTGGGCAAGGAGCTGGGGATCAAGGCCGGCGACCGGGTCAAGGTGTCGTCGAACCGCGGCTTCATCAAGGCGGTGGCGGTGGTGACCAAGCGTCTCAAGCCGCTGACGGTGGACGGCAAGACCGTGCACCAGGTCGGCATCCCGATCCACTGGGGCTTCTCCGGGGTGGCGAAGAACGGCTACATCACCAACACCCTGACCCCCTTCGTCGGCGACGGCAACACCCAGACGCCGGAGTTCAAGTCGTTCCTGGTGAACGTGGAGAAGGTGTGACATGGCCACTCAAGACATCATCGCCCGTTCCGCCACCACCACGCCGATGCCCTCGGTACGCCAGGTCGGCGAGGTCGCCAAGCTGATCGACACCTCCAAGTGCATCGGCTGCAAAGCCTGCCAGGTCGCCTGTTCGGAATGGAACGACCTGCGTGACGAGGTGGGCAGCAATGTGGGGGTCTACGACAACCCGCGCGACCTGACTGCCGACTCCTGGACCCTGATGCGCTTCGCCGAGCACGAGAACCCCGCCGGCAACCTGGAGTGGCTGATCCGCAAGGACGGCTGCATGCACTGCGCCGAGCCCGGTTGCCTGGCGGCCTGCCCGAGCCCGGGGGCGATCGTCAAGTACGCCAACGGCATCGTCGACTTCAACCAGGACCACTGCATCGGCTGCGGCTACTGCATCACCGGCTGTCCGTTCGACATCCCGCGCATCTCGCAGAAGGACCACAAGGCCTACAAGTGCACCCTGTGTTCGGACCGCGTGGCGGTGGGGCTGGAGCCGGCTTGCGTGAAGACCTGCCCGACCGGCGCCATCGTCTTCGGCAGCAAGGAGGACATGATCGAGCACGCCGATGGGCGGATCAAAGACCTCAAGGAACGCGGCTTCGAGCAGGCCGGGCTGTACGATCCGGCCGGGGTCGGCGGCACCCATGTGATGTACGTGCTGCACCATGCCGACCAACCCGAGCTGTACAGCGGCCTGCCGAGTGATCCGAGCATCAGCCCGCTGGTCGGCCTGTGGAAGGGCGTGAGCAAGCCGCTGGCGCTGCTGGCTATGGGCGCCACCGTGCTGCTGGGGTTCTTCCACTACGTGCGGGTTGGACCCAACCGGGTCGAGGAGGACCTCGAGCCGGTCGTGCACGAGGTCGATCCCTCGGTGCATGAGGTGGAGCCGAAGAAGCCCTAACCAGCCATCAGGAGGCGCCCGGCTGCGGCGGGGCGCTTCCGGGAGCCAACGATGAACAACGACATCGAGCGCTACACTCCGTCGGAGCGTACCAATCACTGGGCCGTGGCGGTCTTCTTCGTGCTCGCCACCCTGAGCGGCCTGGCGCTGTTCCATCCGGCGCTGTTCGGCCTCTCCGGGCTGTTCGGCGGCGGTGCCTGGACGCGCATCCTGCACCCCTTCCTCGGGGTGGCGATGTTCCTGCTGTTCCTGGTCATGGCGATCCGCTTCGCCGGGCATAACCGCCTCGACGCCAACGATCGCCAATGGCTCAGGCAGATGGGCGACGTGATCAACAACCGCGAGGAGCGCCTGCCGGAAGTCGGCCGCTACAACGCCGGGCAGAAGCTGCTGTTCTGGGTGCTGGTGCTGAGCATGCTGGTGCTGCTGGTCAGCGGCATCGTCATCTGGCGCCAGTATTTCAGCGCTGGCTTCGGCATCCAGGCGCTGCGCTGGGCCAGCCTGTTGCACGCAGCGGCGGCCTTGCTGCTGATCCTCGGCATCCTCGTGCACATCTATGCGGCGATCTGGATCAAGGGTTCGCTGGGCGCCATGCTGCATGGCACGGTCAGCCGCGCCTGGGCTCGCAAGCACCATGCAGGCTGGTACAAGGCCGTGGTGCGCGAGCGCAAATAGTGCCCGCCGGGCATCCTCGGCAATCGGGGCTACGCTGTTAAGACAGCTAGCCCGCTGGGGCACAGGTAAAAGGAGTCCTGCGTGTCAGGCACCATTCTCGAGCCGGGGCAGATCGAAGCTTCGGCCAGCAAGCCGCCATTCATCCAACTGCCGCCGCGCAACCTCTTCGCCCTGCGTGCCGCGCGTCTGGAAAAACATGCGGACGGTCACGCGCTGGCCGCCTACCTGAAGCTGTTGGCCGCGCTCTGCCGCGCCCAGCAGCAGGTGCTGGACGCGCCGCCCGAGATGCCGGCGCTGGATGCGCACCGTATCGAGCAATCGCTGAGCCACGACCTGCCGCCACTGGCCGCCGACACCCTGGTGCGCGAGGACGCCTGGCTGCACCAGCTGGACGCCCTGCTCGCGGCCTTCGCCGCGCCGACCGACAATCCCGCCGTGGCGGCCGCGCTGGCGCAACTGCGCCTGGCCGATGCGGGGCAGCGCAAGGCCTGGGGCGTGGCCCTGGTCAGCGGCCAGTACGACAGCCTGCCGGCGGCGCTGCTGCCGTTCCTCGGTGCCGGCCTGCAACTGGCCTGGAGCCACTGGCTGCTCAGCCTCGGCCTCGGCGACCTGCGCGAGCGCGAGGACCAGGCGCTGTGTCCGGCTTGCGGCGCGCCGCCGATGGCCGGAGTGATCCGCCAGCTTGGCCGGGTCAACGGCCTGCGCTATCTGGTCTGCTCGCTGTGCGCCTGCGAGTGGCATTACGTGCGGCTCAAATGCAGCCACTGCCAGAGCACCAAGAAGCTCGACTACCTGCACCTGGACGGCTCGCCCCACGGCATCAAGGCCGAAGCCTGCCCGAGCTGCCACACCTACCTCAAGCAGCTCTACCTGGAGCTGGATGCGCAGGGCGAGAGCCTGTCCGCCGACCTGCTCAGCCTCGACCTCGACCTGCTGCTGGCCGAGCGTGGCTACCTGCGCCGCGCACCCAACCTGCTGCTGGCGCCGGGTGGCGGGGACTGAGCGATGACCCACCCGGCACGCCTGCCTTCGGTGGACCGCCTGCTGCGCGCGCCGGCCTGTGCGCCGCTGCAGCAGCGCTATGGCCGCGAGGCCCTGCTCAGGACTTTGCGCGACCTGCTCGACGAGCTGCGCGAGCCGGCGCGCCAGGGCCAGCTGGCCAGCCAGGAACTGTCCGAGGCGGTGCTCGCCGGGCGCGCCGGCGAACGCCTGGCCGCCGCGCAGCGCAGCCGCGTGCGGCGGTTGTTCAACCTCACCGGCACCGTGCTGCACACCAACCTCGGCCGCGCCCTGCTGCCGGAGGAGGCGGTCGAGGCAATCTGCCTGGCCGCGCGCCATCCGCTCAACCTGGAATTCGACCTGGCGACCGGCAAGCGCGGCGACCGCGACCAGCTGATCGAAGACCTGCTCTGCGAGCTGACCGGCGCCGAGGCGGTCACCGTGGTCAACAACAACGCCGCCGCGGTGCTGCTGGCGCTCAACAGCCTGGGCGCGCGCAAGCAAGGCATCATCTCGCGCGGCGAGCTGATCGAGATCGGCGGCGCCTTCCGCATCCCCGAGATCATGGCCCGCGCCGGGGTGAAACTGGTCGAAGTAGGCACCACCAACCGTACCCATGCCAAGGATTACGAGGAGGCCATCGGCCCGCGCAGCGGCCTGCTGCTGCGCGTGCACACCAGCAACTACAGCGTGCAGGGCTTCACCGCCAGCGTCGCCACCGCCGAGCTGGCGGCCATCGCCCATGCCCACGGCCTGCCGCTGCTGGAAGACCTGGGCAGCGGCAGCCTGGTCGACCTCAGCCGCTGGGGCCTGCCCAGGGAGCCGACGGTGCAGGAGGCGCTGCGCGACGGCGCGGACATCGTCACCTTCAGCGGCGACAAGCTGCTCGGCGGCCCCCAGGCCGGGCTGATCGTCGGGCGCAAGGAGCTCATCGAACGAATCAAGAAAAACCCGCTGAAACGCGCGCTGCGCGTGGACAAACTGACCCTGGCGGCGCTGGAGGCGGTGCTCGCCCTCTACCGCGATCCCGATCGGCTGGGCCAGCGCCTCACCAGCCTGCGCCTGCTCAGCCGCCCGCAGGCGGAGATCCGCGCCCAGGCCGAGCGCCTGGCGCCGCAGCTAGCCACCGTACTCGGCGCGGCCTGGCAGGTCGCCGTGGTCGATGCCCTGGGCATGATCGGCAGCGGCGCCCAGCCGGTGGCGCGCCTGCCCAGCGCCGCGCTGTGCCTGCGCCCGCAACAGCCCAAGCGTTTGCGCGGACGCGCCCTGCGCCAACTGGAGGAGGCGCTGCGTCGGCTGCCGATTCCGGTGCTCGGCCGTCTCGACGACGACGCCCTGTGGCTCGACCTGCGCCAGCTCGACGACGAGCCGGCGTTCCTCGCGCAACTGGCCCAGCTGCACCCGGAGGCGCCGTGATAGTCGGCACCGCCGGGCACATCGACCACGGCAAGACCGCGCTGCTGTGCGCGCTCACCGGCATCGAGGGCGACCGCCGCCCGGCCGAGCGCGAGCGCGGCATCACCATCGACCTGGGCTATGTCTATGCGCCGCTGGACGGCGACGAGCTGACCGGCTTTATCGACGTGCCGGGGCACGAGCGTTTCGTCCACAACATGCTCGCCGGCGCCTGCGGCATCGACCTGGTGCTGCTGCTGGTGGCCGCCGACGACGGGGTGATGCCGCAGACCCGCGAACACCTGGCGATCGTCGAACTGTTGGGGATTCGCCGCGCCCTGGTGGCGCTGAGCAAGATCGACCGGGTCGGCGCCGAGCGGGTCGCCGAGGTGCGTGCGCAGATCGCCGCGCTGCTGGCGCCGGGGCCGTTCGCCGGCAGCGCCATCTTTCCGCTTTCCAGCCTGAGCGGCGAGGGCGTCGAGGCCTTGCGCCAGGCCCTGCTCGAGCAGGCCCGGGCCTGCCGCGCCCGCGGCGCCGAGGGCTACTTCCGCCTGCCCGTCGACCGCGCCTTCAGCCTGACCGGTGCCGGCGTGGTGGTGACCGGCACGGCCTTCGCCGGGCAGGTGCGGGTCGGCGACGAACTGCTGCTCAGCCCCTCCGGCCGCCCGGTGCGGGTGCGCGGCCTGCATGCGCAGAACCGCCCGGCCGAGCAGGCCCAGGCCGGTCAGCGGGTGGCGCTGAACCTGGCCGGCGAGCGCCTGGCCGTGGAGCAGATCCATCGCGGCGCCTGGCTGCTGCAGCCGACCCTGCACGCGCCGACCAGCCGGATCGACTGCGAGCTGCAGCTGCTGCCCGGCGAGGCCCGCGAACTCAAGCACTGGACGCCGCTGCACGTGCACCTGGGCACCCAGGACGTGACCGCGCGGGTCGCCCTGCTCGAAGGCGAGAGCCTGGCGCCGGGGGCGCGCATGCTGGCGCAACTGCTGCTCAACGCGCCGGTGCACGCGGTGCATGGCGATCGCCTGGTGCTGCGCGATCAGTCCGCCCGGCGCACCCTCGGCGGCGGCCTGGTGCTCGACCCCTTCGCCCCGGCCCGCGGCCGCCGCAGCGAGGCGCACCTGAACCAGCTGAATGCGCTACGCGGCGCCACCCTGGAAAGCGCGGTGCCGGCATTGCTGGCCGCGGCGGAGAACGGCCTGGATCCGCTGGCGCTGGAGCGTCAGTTCAATCGTCCGCAGGATACCTGGCAGCTGCCGGACGCCATCCTCA
Organism: Pseudomonas benzenivorans; assembly: GCF_900100495.1. Classification (GTDB taxonomy): domain Bacteria; phylum Pseudomonadota; class Gammaproteobacteria; order Pseudomonadales; family Pseudomonadaceae; genus Aquipseudomonas; species Aquipseudomonas benzenivorans. The sequence goes on along the minus strand of NZ_FNCT01000002.1, from coordinate 242,582 downwards.
GCATCGCCACCCGCCTGGGCCCGCGGCTGTTCGACCGGCAACGCTGGCAGGCGCTGGGCGACAAGCTGGTCGAGGGACTGGAGCGCTTCCATGCCGAGCAACCGGACGAACTGGGCCCGGACCGCGACCGCCTGCGCCGCTACGCGCTGGCGCAACTGGAGCGACCGCTGTTCATCGTCCTGCTGGAACAGGCCATGGCCGCCGGGCGCATCGAGGCCAGCGGTCCCTGGCTGCATCGCCCCGAGCACCGGGTACGCCTGAGCACGGCGGACGAGGCGCTGAAAGAGCGCCTCTGGCCGCTGCTCGCAGGCGGCGGCTTCGACCCGCCCTGGGTGCGCGACCTGGGCCGCGCGCTGGCGGTGGAGGAAGGCCAGGTACGCCTGCTGCTGCGCAAGCTGGCGCGCCTCGGCCTGCTGCAACAGGTGGTCAAGGACCTGTTCTACCCGGAGGCGAGCATCCGCCAGCTGGCCGACGAGGTGTTGCGCCTGGAGGATCAGGCCGGGGTGATCCGCGCCGCGGCCTTCCGCGACCGCATCCAGCTCGGGCGCAAACGCAGCATCCAGATTCTCGAGCACTTCGACCGCATCGGCCTGACCCGCCGTTTCGGCAACGAACGCAAGGTCCGCCGCGACAGCGCCCTGGCGCAGACGTGCGCTGGCAGCCAGTTGGTTCCTGCGGAGGGCGCAGATTCCGCGCCTGGTTGAGGCTCGGACACCAATCGAGGAAGGCAATCGCGCCCGGTGGCGCGGCCGGGCTTCAAACCCGGTGGGGGACGGCAGCCGTTCCCGGGTGGGTTCGACTCCCACTGCCTTCCGCCATTTTCCCGCGTCTGCGGCTTATGCCTCAGTCGTGGCGCAGCACCTGCACGCCGGTGGCCTGCGGGTCGAAACCGTCCAGGCGCATCTGCTCGGCGAATGCCGCCAGCGCCGCCTCGCCCTGCAGGAACTCGCCGCGTACGCCGGGCCAGTCGTGCGGGCGCAGGCGCACCAGCCAGCCGGCGCCGTAGCAGTCCTGGTTGATCAGGCCGGGGCGCGCGAGCAAGGTTTCGTTGCTTTCCACCAGTTCGCCGGCCAGCGGGCTGCGCGCCGAGGCGGCGGCCTTGGCGAATTCGACCACGCCGAAGCCGCGGTCGCGCTCGATGCGGGCACCGACGCGCTTGCCGGTGAAGGCGAAGATCTGCCCGTAGAGCGCGCAGCCGTAGGCGGTCAGGCCCAGGGTCAGGCAGCCGTCGGCGTCCTCGCGCAGCCACAGGTTGTAGGCCGGGGCGTAGAGCAGCTCGGCGGGGAACTCCAGGCCCTGCAGCTTCATAGGCTCAGCACCTTGTCGTATTCGAGGATCATCTGCGCCAGTTCGCCGCCGCTGGAAATCTCGTCCAGCTCGGCGATCAGCGCTTGCGCATCGACCGTCACCCCGGGCTGGCGGCACATCAGCAGGCGGGCACCGGCTTGCTTGGCCTGGCCGATGAAGTGCAGCAACGGCTCGCCGCCGTCCACTGCGCGCAGGCTCTCGGCTACTTCGCGGCGGGCCAGCTGGGTGCCTTCGCCTGTGAGGTAAAGGACCACCTCGGCGTCCATGCAGGCCAGCAGGGTGGCGATGTGGAAGGGCGCGGCGCAGCGTGCCGGGGTGCTCGGACCGCTGCTCACCAGGATCAGCACGCGTTGCACGGCGGCTTCAGCCAAGGGCCTTCTCCAATTGCACCAGGGCCACCCGGCGCCCCTGCGGATCGCGGCGTTCGACGATGCCCTGGGGCCAATAGCCGAGTTTGCCGTAGAGCAGCAGGCCGGCGGCGTTGTCGTTGAAGCAGGACACCAGCATGCGCCGCGCCTTGAATTGCTCGCGGGCCTGCGCTTCCATCGCCGCGATCAGGTAATGCGCCACGCCCTGGCCGCGGGCCCAGGGCGCGATCATCAGGTTGCCCAGGGCGCAGAAGTCGCCATGCTGCCATTGGTAGAAGTTGGCGAAGCCGGCGGGCCGGCCGTCCTGCAGCGCCACGGTGCTGTTGCGCCGCTCGGCGCTGGCCGCGGCGAGTTGGCCGACGGTCAGCGGCCAGAGCGCCTTGGGATAGCAGAAGAACAGCTCCGCCGGGGTCAGGACGAAGCCGACCACCTCGCTCAGGTCGGCGGCGTTGGCGGGGCGGTGGGTAAGCGCTGCGGTTTGGTTCATCGGGGGTCCTGGTGAGCGGTTCATGCCGTTACTTAGCTTATAGGCGCAGGCCGGCGCCTGCGCCATCAGCAGCTTGCTGCCGGGCCTGCTAGTGCGGCGGGTACTGGCTGAGCACCTTGGCCACGGTTTCGCGAATCGCCGCGCTGCGTTCGCTCGGGTTCGGCTGGCTGTCGCGCAGGATCTGTTCGCCGCTGCCGCGCCAGACCAGCTTGCCGTCCTTGCCGTCGAACAGGTCGATCTGCAGGGTACCGACCTGGTAGTCGAGGACCCGGGTCTCGCTGTAGCCCGGGCCGCCCCAGTAGCCGTTCCACGGCCCGCCCCAGAAGCCGCCGTAATGGGTGGTGACCTGGTCCTGGCGCCGATCGACGATCAACCAGGCCTGCACCTTGAGGTCGCCGGCGCTACCCGCGGCTGCCGGGCGCAGGCCGCGCTGGTCGAGTTGCTCGCCGATCGCCGTGCGCAGGCGCTGTTCGGTCAGGTCGCTCTTCAGCCGCGGGTCGTCGGGGCGGTATTGCAGGGCCGGCTCCTGCCAGCTCCAGCTGCGGTAGGCGGCGAAGTCACGGTCCGGGTCGAAGTCGCGATTGAGCTGGGTGGTTTGGCAGGCAGCCAGCAGGAGCAGGGCAGGGATCAATAACAGAGGCAGGCGCATGGTCGAATCTCCTGAGCCAGAGCCCTTATCCAAGCGCAAGCCGGCGCCGGCGACAAGGGCCGATTGCGGTTTGTTGCGCTTCAGGCCGGCGGGTAGTCCTCCAGGGCGCGCTTGAGGGCGGCGCGCAGGGCGTCGGCGCGCTCGGCCTGGCTGCCGCCGCTGGGCATCTCGGCGCCGCCGCGCCACACCGGCTGGCCGTCGCGGCCGTCGAACAGCTCGATGTGCACCACCAGCACTTCCTCTTCGTAGCTGCGCAGGATCGGCGCGCTGCCCCACAGGCCGTAGTCGTTCCAGTAGCGGCCGTGGCCGTAATAGCCGCCGTAGTCCTCGCGGACCTGGCGCACGCGGCGCTCCAGGTGCAGCTCGAGCGCTACCGCGAGGTCGGCGGCGACGCCGGCTTGGGCCGGGCGCAGGCCGCGTTGGTCGAGGGCGTTGCCCAGCGCTTCCTGCAGCAGCGCCGAGCTGGCCCAGGCGCTGCCGGCCGGTTGCCGATCGTTCAGCCAGGTCCAGTTGCGGTAGCGTGCGTAATCGCGCGGCGGCGCCGGGTAGGCGCTGCGGTCGAGGTGCGCGGCGGCCTGTGGCGGGGCCGGCGGCAGGGGCAGGGACTCGGCCGTATAGGGGGTGTCGGCCTGGCAGGCGGCCAGCAGCGCAATCAGGAGTAAACACGACAGGACTCTCATGATGTCATTCCCGGCCTCCCGAGCCAGTCCGATCCAGCCATTTCCCGGATTTCATCCGCCTTCAGCTCAGCGCGGCCGGCAGATCCAGTGCAGGTAGCGCCCCAGGCCGGCGAAGCTCGGGTGACGACGGTAGGCCAGCTCCATTTCCAGCAGGTCGATCAGCTCGGCCTTGGCCTGGAATTCCTGCGGCATGTAGTCGTGGAAAACCCGCACCCCACTGTGACTTTCGACCTGCCAGTGCGTGGCGAGTTGCGCCGCCAGCTCGCGCGGATCGAGCGGCCGCTGCGGTGTCAGGCTGTGCTTCTGGCCGGCGAACTCGGCCTTGCGCAGCTTGCGGAAGTGGCCCTTGAGCAGGTTGCGATAGATCAGCGCGTCCTTGTTGTAGAAGGCCAGCGACAGCCAGCCGCCGGGCGCGCAGAGCTGGCGCAGCACCGGCAGGATGGCGTGCGGTTCGGCCAGCCATTCCAGCACCGCGTGGCAGACCACCAGGTCGTAGGGCTGATTCAGCTGGCCGAGCAGGTCCTGCCAGGGCGCCTGGATGAAGGTCGCCGGCTGGCCGGCGGCGGCGAAGCGCGCGCGGGCGCCTTCGAGCATCGGTGCGGCGGGTTCGGCGAGGGTCACCAGGTGGCCGCGTTGGGCCAGCCACAGCGCCATATGGCCGAGGCCGGCACCGACATCCAGCACCCGCAGCGGGTGGTCCGGCAGGGCGTCGGCCAGATCGGCCTGGAGCACCGCCAGGCGGATCGCGCCCTTGGCGCCGCCGTAGATCTTCTCGGCGAAGCGCGTGGCCAGTTCGTCGAAATGCCGATCGCTCATGGCGCGAACCGCCGTTCGCTGTCGGCCAGCTTGGCGCGCACCGCCTGCTCCAGGTCAATGCCCAGTTCGCTGCACAGCAGCAACAGGTAGAGGACGATATCGCCGACTTCCTGGCCGGCATGTGCCAGCTGCTCGGGGGCGAGCCGGCGCGATTGCGCCTCGCTCAGCCACTGGAAGATTTCCACCAGCTCGGCCATCTCCACGCTGGCGGCCATCGCCAGGTTCTTCGGGCTGTGGAATTGCCGCCAGTCGTTGCGGTCGCGGATGGCGTGCAGACGGGCGGTGAGTTCGGTGAGGTCCATGCGGCTCCGCGGGGCTTGCGCTCGGGGTGGAGCCGCATTGTTTCACGGGCTCAGATCAGCTGCCAGCGTCCGCTCATGTGGGTCAACTGGTCCTCGCCGGCCAGGCTCAACTGGCCATGCGCCGCCGGCGCGCTGGCCAGCAGCCGGACCCGCGCCGGCAACAGCACCGGCTTCTGGAAGCGTACCTCCACGGCATAGCCGGCGGCCGGCAGATGCTCGCTCAGCGCCGCCAGGCTGCGCGCCTTGTTCCACAGGCCATGGGCGATGGCACGCGGGAAGCCGAACAGTTTGGCGCTGACGGCGCTGAGGTGGATCGGGTTGTAGTCGCCGGCGACGCGGGCGTAGGCCCGGCCGATATTGGCGGGCGCCTGCCAGCTGGCGACTTCCAGCAGCGGCAGGGCCGGCTCCTCGCTGCGTTCCAGTACCGGGCCGGCCAGTTCGAGGCCACGGCAGAGAAACCGGCTATCGCCTTCCCAGAGCAGGCCGAGCTGGTCTTCCAGGCGGGTGATCAGGCTGAACACCGCGCCCTTGTTGTGCGGGACCAGGTTGTTCACGACCACGCTGACGCTGAACGGCCCCAGGCCGCCCAGCTGACGAACCACCCGGACGCGGTTTTCCAGGTGCACCAGGCCCAGCAGCGGGAAGGGGAACTGCGGGTCGGTGAGCAGTTTCATCTGCAGCGGGAAGGCCAGGATGTGCGGGTAGGTGGCGGGCAGCCGGCCGTCGTCGCGAAAGCCGCAGACCTGGCGGTAACGTGCCAGGTGTTGCGGCTCGACACCGACTGCGCAGCGCAGCCCTTGCGTCGGCAGGGTTTTGCCGCGGATGCCGCGGCGCAGGGCGGCGCGGGCGAGCAGGCCGGGCAGTGACGGTGGGGTGGGCAGATCGAGCCAGTCTGTGGGCATTGCGCTCTCCTCGGCAAAGAGGGGCCAGCTTAGTCCCCATGCACATTAAGACATTGGCCGCCTCGCCTTTGTCCCCGGCAAGGCGGTCAATCCCTATTCGCGCTTTGCGCCTTGAGCCCGGGCGGCAAAGCCGCCTAAGATGGCCGCGCCTCACCAACAAGAAGAATGCTGCGAAATGATGCGTGATCTTACCGACGACGTGGCGCTGATGCGCCCGGTGATCGACGCCCTGCGTGCCAGTGGAACCGACCCCGAGCGGGTGTTGGCGCGCGTCGGCTGGCCACCCGCTGGCCTGCCCGCCGGCCGTTTCCCGCATGCCGCGCAAACGCTGTTCTGGCAAGTCGCCAGCGACGAATGCGGCGAGGAGCACGTCGGCCTGTACCTGGCCGAGCACCTGCCGGCTTTCCACGGCCTACTGCTGGAATACCTGTTCCTCTCCAGCGAGACCTTCGGCGCCGGGCTGCGTCACGCGCTGCGCTACGTGCGCCTGCTTTCCGACACCCTGAATGCCGACCTCGAGGTGCAGGGCGAGCGGGCGCTGCTGACCCTCGGGCTGATTCCCGGCACGCCGCGGCACTTCCCGGAGATGCTCGCCGGCGCGGTGATCCGCTTGTTCGCGGCGCTGACCGACGGCGACTTCGTGCCGCGCCAGGTCCACTTCATGCACGGCGAAGGGGCACCCGCCGAACGCTATCGGCAGGTCTATGGTTGCCCGGCGCAACTGGGGGGCGAGCGTTATGCCTTGGAGTTCGATGCCGCGGTGCTGGGCAAGCCCTCGCGGCATGCCGCGCCGGAGTTGCTACGCATGCACGAATCCCTGGCGCGCCGGCAACTGGCGGAGGTCGAACGCCTGGACCTGGTACGCAAGGTGCGCGAGCTGATCGGCGAGCTGCTGGTCGACGGCGGCGCCACCCTGGAGCAGGTCGCCGCGCGCCTGAACATGCCGACCCGGCGCCTGCGCGAACGCCTGACCCTGGCCGGGGTGCGCTTCAACGACCTGATTACCGACTACCGCTGCCGCCTGGCCAAGGAGCTGCTGTTGAAGACCGACGAGCGCATCGAGGTGATCGTCGAGCGCACCGGCTTCTCCGAACCGAGCACCTTCTACCGCGCCTTCAAGCGCTGGGTCGGCGAAACCCCGGTGGAGTTCCGCAAGCGCGGCAAGGGGGAGGCGTAGGCCGGGCCGCGTAGGTCGAGCGAAGCGATACCCGGCGGGCTCCTGTGGTGGACGTAGACGGGTATCGCCTACGGACCAGCGCACGGCTTCACGCCCCCAGCAGGCTCTGCCCGCACACCCGCAGCACCTGGCCGCTGACCGCGCCGGAACCGGGCTGGGCGAACCAGGCCACGGCTTCGGCGACGTCCTGCGGCAGGCCGCCCTGGCTCATCGAGTTCATCCGCCGGCCGGCTTCGCGGATGGTCAGCGGGATGGCCGCGGTCATCTGCGTCTCGATGAAGCCCGGCGCCACCGCGTTGATGCTGATGCCGCGCTTGCCCAGTATCGGCGCCCAGGCCTGGGCCAGGCCGATCACCCCGGCCTTGCTCACCGCGTAATTGCTCTGGCCGAGGTTGCCGGCGATGCCGCTGATCGAGGCGATCAGCACCACGCGGCCGTGGTCGCGCAGCGTGCCGGCCTCCAGCAGGGCCTGGGTCAGCACCTGCGGGGCCTTGAGGTTGACCTCGATCACCGAGTTCCAGAAGGCCTCGCTCATCTTCGCCAGGGTCTTGTCGCGGGTGATGCCGGCGTTGTGCACGACGATGTCGACGCCGTCGGCCAGCGCCTCGACCAGCCTGGCCGGCGCGTCCTCGGCGCCGATGTCCAGGGCCAGGCCGCGCCCGCCCAAGCGCGCGGCCAAGGCTTCCAGCGCGTCCAACGCCTGCGGCACGTCCAGCAGCAGCACCTCGGCACCGTCACGCGCCAGGGTTTCGGCGATGGCCGCGCCGATGCCGCGCGAGGCACCGGTGACCAGGGCCTTCTTGCCGGCCAGCGGCCGCGTCCAGTCCTTGACCTGCTCGGCGCAGGCGCTCAGGCGCAGCACCTGGCCGGAGACGTAGGCGCTCTTCGGCGAGAGGAAGAAGCGCAGGGCGCCTTCCAACTGGTGCTCGGCACCCTTGCCGACATACAGCAGCTGCACGTTGCCGCCGCGGCGGATTTCCTTGCCCAGCGAGCGGGTGAAGCCTTCCAGCGAGCGCTGTACGCTGGCGGCCAGCGGATCTTTCAGCGACTCGGGGGCGCGGCCCAGCACCACCACCCGCGGGCAGTTGGCCAGGCCCTTGAGCGCCGGCTGGAAGAAGGCGCGCAGCTCGCCCAACTGCTCGAAACGGCTCAGGCCGCTGGCATCGAACACCAGCGCCTTGAGCTTGGGGCCATGCTCGGCGGTCCAGCGCGGCAGGTCGAACTGGCCCTCGCCGGGCGCATACAGGTCGTTGCTCAGCTTGTTGGCGAAGCCCAGCACGGCGCTGGCCAGGCCGCCGTCGCCGCCGAGCAGCAGGGCGCCGTCCAGCGGCCGGGTGCGTCCGGCCATCCAGCGCTCCAGGTGCAGCGGTGCGGGCAAGCCAAGGGCGCCGACCAGGCGGCGGCCGGCAGCGGAATTGGCGAAGGCGAGATAACGGTCGGACATGGGGGCAGGCTCCTGCGCGCGAATCGAAAGTCGCCTCACTCTACGCAGCGCGCGGCCAGGCGCAATTGACCGCGCTGCCTGCTGTGCCGGCAAGGCGGCCAATGCCACACTGCGGGCAGCGGTTAGCCTGTGCGCCATTCACCCCTATCCGCAAGGAGTCATCCATGACCCAGCTGCGCCGCGTCGCCATCGTCGGCGGCAACCGTATTCCCTTCGCCCGCTCCAATACCCTGTATGCCACCGCGAGCAACCAGGAGATGCTGACCTGTGCCCTGGAAGGCCTGGTGGAGCGCTTCAACCTGCATGGCGAGCGCCTGGGCGAGGTGGTCGCCGGGGCGGTGCTCAAGCATTCGCGCGACTTCAACCTGACCCGCGAATGCGTGCTCGGCTCGCGCCTGTCTGCGCAGACCCCGGCCTACGACCTGCAACAGGCCTGCGGCACCGGCCTGGAGGCGGCCTTGCTGGTGGCCAACAAGATCGCCCTCGGGCAGATCGACTGCGGCATCGCCGGCGGCGTCGACACCACCTCCGACGCGCCGATCGGGGTCAACGAAGGGCTGCGCAAGATCCTCCTGCAGGCCAACCGCGGCAAGAGCACCGGCGACAAGCTCAAGAGCCTGTTGCAGATCCGTCCGCGCCACCTGGCACCGGCCATCCCGCGCAACGGCGAGCCGCGCACCGGGCTGTCGATGGGCGAGCACTGCGAGCAGATGGCGCAGCAATGGGCCATCCCGCGCGACGAGCAGGACCTGCTGACCATCGCCAGCCACCAGAAGCTCGCCGCGTCCTATGCCGAGGGCTGGCACGACGACCTGCTGACCCCGTTCCGTGGCCTGACCCGCGACCAGAACCTGCGCCCGGACATCGATCTGGACAAGCTCGCGACCCTCAAGCCGTGCTTCGAGCGTGGTCCGCGCGGCACCCTGACCGCCGCCAACTCCACCCCGCTGACCGATGGCGCCTCGCTGGTGCTGCTGGCCAGCGAGGACTGGGCCAAGGCCCGCGGCCTGCCGGTGCTGGCGTACTGGAAGGATGGCGAGGCGGCGGCGGTGGACTTCGTCAAGGGCCAGGAGGGCCTGCTGATGGCGCCGGCCTATGCGGTGCCGCGGCTGCTGGCGCGCAACCGGCTGACGCTGCAGGACTTCGACTACTACGAAATCCACGAAGCCTTCGCCGCCCAGGTGCTCAGCACCCTCAAGGCCTGGGAAGACGCCGACTACTGCAAGAGCCGCCTCGGCCTGGATAAGCCGCTCGGCGCGATCGAGCGCAGCAAGCTGAACGTCAAGGGCAGCTCGCTGGCCGCCGGCCATCCGTTCGCCGCCACCGGCGGGCGCCTCGTCGCCAACCTGGCCAAGCTGTTGTCGGTAGCGGGGGAGGGGCGCGGGCTGATCTCGATTTGCGCTGCCGGCGGCCAAGGTGTGACCGCGATCCTGGAAAAGTAATCCAATAGCCGTGGCCGCAATTCATCGCGACTACTCGATGTAAGCAACTCCGTGATTTAGGGCGGCCCGCGCGTGCGGTGCCGCCCTTTTTTTGGGGTGCGCCAGGCTTGGCGCACCCCAAAAAAAACCGCCCCGGAGGGCGGTTCTCTTGATCGCGGCGAATCAGCGAGCGTTCTTGGCCTCGTTCTTGGCCTTGAACTCGCGGCGGCGGCGGTGCAGCACCGGCTCGGTGTAGCCGTTGGGCTGCTTGGTGCCTTCGACCACCAGCTCCAGGGCGGCCTGGAAGGCGATGTTGTCGTCGAAGTCCGGCGCCAGCGGGCGGTACAGCGGGTCGCCGGCGTTCTGCCGGTCGACTACCGGGGCCATGCGCTTGAGGCTCTCGACGATCTGCGCTTGGCTGACGATGCCGTGGCGCAGCCAGTTGGCCAGCAGCTGGCTGGAGATGCGCAGGGTGGCGCGGTCTTCCATCAGGCCGACGTCGTTGATGTCCGGTACCTTGGAGCAGCCGACGCCTTGGTCGATCCAGCGCACCACATAGCCGAGGATGCCCTGGGCGTTGTTGTCCAGCTCGTTCTGGATCTCCTCGGCCGACCAGTTGGTGTCCTTGGCCAGCGGGATGCACAGGATGTCGTCGAGCGACGCCGGCGCGCGCTTGGCCAGTTCGGCCTGGCGGGCGAACACGTCGACCTTGTGGTAGTGCAGGGCGTGGAGGGTGGCGGCGGTCGGCGACGGCACCCAGGCGGTGTTGGCGCCGGCCAGCGGGTGGGCGATCTTCTGCTCGAGCATGCCGGCCATCAGGTCGGGCATGGCCCACATGCCCTTGCCGATCTGCGCGCGGCCCTGCAGGCCGGTGGCCAGGCCGACGTCGACGTTGTTGTCTTCGTAGGCGGCGATCCACTTCTCGGCCTTCATCGCGGCCTTGCGCACCACTGCGCCGGCCTCCATGGAGGTGTGGATCTCGTCACCGGTGCGGTCGAGGAAGCCGGTGTTGATAAACACCACGCGCTCGCTGGCCGCCTTGATGCAGGCCTTGAGGTTGACGGTGGTGCGCCGCTCCTCGTCCATGATGCCGACCTTCAGGGTATTGCGCGGCAGGCCGAGGACGTCTTCGACGCGGCCGAAGATCTCGCCGGTGAAAGCCACTTCTTCCGGGCCGTGCATCTTCGGCTTGACGATGTACACGCTGCCGGTGCGGGTGTTCTTGCGGCTGGTGTTGCCGTTGAGGTTGTGCACCGCGATCAGGCTGGTGAACAGCGCGTCCTGGATGCCTTCGGGGATTTCGTTGCCCTGGGCATCGAGGATCGCCGGGTTGGTCATCAAGTGGCCGACGTTGCGCACGAACAACAGGCTGCGCCCGTGCAGGGTCAGCTCGCTGCCGTCGACTTGGGTGTAGACCCGGTCCGGGTTCATGGTACGGATGAAGGTGCTGCCGCCCTTGGCGACTTCTTCGGCCAGGTCGCCCTTCATCAGGCCCAGCCAGTTGCGGTAGACCACCACCTTGTCGTCGGCATCGACCGCGGCGACCGAGTCTTCGCAGTCCATGATGGTGGTCAGGGCCGCTTCCATCAGCACGTCCTTGACCCCGGCAGCGTCGGTCTGGCCGACCGGGGTGCTGGCATCGATCTGGATCTCGAAGTGCAGGCCATTGTGCTTGAGCAGCACGGCGATAGGTGCGTGAGCGTCGCCCTGGAAACCGACCAGTTGCGCGTCGTCGCGCAGGCCGCTGTTGCTGCCGCCCTTGAGGCTGACCAGCAGCTTGCCGGCCTCGATGCGGTAACCGGTGGAATCGACGTGGGAGCCGGCGGCCAGCGGCGCGGCCTGGTCGAGGAAGGCGCGGGCGAAGGCGATGACCTTGTCGCCGCGGACCTTGTTATAGCCGCGGCCTTTCTCGGCGCCGCCTTCTTCGCTGATCACGTCGGTGCCGTAGAGGGCGTCGTACAGCGAACCCCAGCGGGCATTGGAGGCGTTCAGGGCGAAGCGTGCGTTCATCACCGGCACCACCAGCTGCGGACCGGCCAGGCGGGCGATCTCGTCGTCGACGTTGGCGGTGCTGGCCTGGAAGTCTTCCGGCTGCGGCAGCAGGTAACCGATTTCCTCGAGGAAGGCCTTGTAGGCGGCTGCATCATGGGCCTGACCGGCGCGGGCCTGGTGCCAGGCGTCGATCTGCGCCTGGATCTGGTCGCGCTTGGCGAGCAGGGCGCGGTTTTTCGGCGCCAGCTCGTTGATCACGGCTTCGGCACCGCCCCAGAACGTATCGGCAGCGATGCCGGTACCGGGGATGGCTTCGTTATTCACGAAGTCGTACAGGGCTTTGGCGACCTGCAGGCCGCCGACTTGAACGCGTTCAGTCATCACTTGCCTCACTCTGCTCAGCTCTTCAGCTCTACTCAATAGCCGCTTCGAACCAGGGGGTTTACGTCTTGTAGTCCGAGGCGCGGCATACTACATCAAGATCTTGGGAAAATCAGCGGGCGCGCGTCGCTCTGCGACCGGCAAGAGCATTGCAGTCACGGGAGGGATATTTTGTTCGCAAAAGCTGTAATTATTGTTTCATAAAAATATTAAAACGGTACACGATTAATTGTGCCGGCTTTTCGCTGGAGGCCTTGCCGGGTTCGTCTAAGCGGCGGCCTATACTGCGACGATAACCATTCGGAGCCTGACGATGCGCATCCAGCAGGCCACGCCGGCCGATCTTGACGACCTGACGCCGCTGTTTGCCGGTTATCTGCATTTCTATGCGGTGGACAAGCCGCTGCCGGCGCTGCGGGACTTCCTCGCCGGGCGCTTGAGTCGCGGCGACTCGACGATTTTCATCGCCCGCGACGAACGGCGCGCGGCCGTGGGTTTCGTCCAGCTCTACCCGCTGTTTTCCTCGCTGGCGCTGCAACCGGCCTGGCTGGTGAGCGATCTCTATGTGAGCGAGGCGGCGCGCCGCCAGGGCGTCGGCGAGGCGTTGATGAATGCCGCCCGTAACCATGCTGAGGCGAGCGGCGCCTGCGGTTTGCAGTTGGAGACGGCGAAGAGCAATCTGGCCGGACAGGCGCTTTACGAACGCCTGGGCTATGTCCGCGACGAAGTGTTCTATACCTATTGGCTAGGCCTGCCTGGCCAAGCTGGCTGAGGCCACAGGCGTCCGCGCTGCCGGCGACGCCGTGGCGGGGCATTTCGCGCGCCGGGCGCGCGCTTCCACCCGAGAAGAACGAGAGGCTTGCCATGGATCATCTGGTACTTACGGTCATCGCTCAGGACCAGCCGGGGCTGGTCGAGCGCGTCGCCCAGTGCGTGGCCGATCACGGCGGCAACTGGCTGGAGAGTCGCATGTCACGGATGGCCGGGCAGTTCGCCGGGATCCTCCGCGTCGCCGTCCCGGCCGAAGCCCAGGCCGAGCTGGTCGACGCCTTGCAGGGGCTGAGCGCCTACGGCATCCGCGTGCTGCTGGCAGACAGCGGCATCGAGCCGTCCTGCACCTGGAAGCCGATCCTCCTCGACTTGGTCGGCAACGATCGCCCCGGCATCGTCCGCGACATCACCCGCCTACTCGCCGAGAATGGGGTCAACCTGGAAAGCCTGATCACCGAGGTGGTGCCGGCGCCGATGAGCAGCGAGCCGCTGTTCCATGCCGAGGCGCTGCTCGCGGTGCCGCTGGGGCTGTCGCTGGAGCTGTTGCAGAGCAAGCTGGAAACCCTCGCCGATGACCTGATGGTCGAGCTGAATCTGCGCACGGAGAACTAGCGCCGCCTGGTGTTGAGCACATATCCCCGGGCGGCGTGGGTAGGACTGTGGATAACCTGGGGAGCCCCGCAGCCCGCGCTAGTGCCCTGGGGCTTTCCAGGACTTGATTAAAAAAGCAGCAATTTCAATAACTTGTGCACACAGGCCGGGGATGCTTCTGTGGATAAGGTTGGGATGACCGGCTGAGGGTCAGGCGTGGCGCGGGGTGCGCGGAATTGATCGTTTCTTGTGCAACGCCGCCGGGTGTAGGCGCGGGGGTTAACCTCAACCGCGCTTGCGCAGGGTCAGCCAGGCATCGACGCTGTAGAGCGCCAGGCCGGCCCAGATGCAGATGAACGCCAGCAGCTTGGCCGGGTCGAAGCGCTCGCCGAAGACCAGCACCGCCAGCAGCAGCACCAGGGTCGGCGCGATGTATTGCAGGAAGCCCAGGGTGGTGTAGGGCAGGTGCCGCGCGGCGGCGTTGAAGCACACCAGCGGCACCAGGGTGATCGGCCCGGCGGCGATCAGCCAGAGCGCCTCGGAGCTGTCCCAGAATGCCGCCTGGCTGCTCATCGCGCTCGGGTTGAGCAACAGCCAACCGAGCGCCAGCGGCAGCAACAGCCAGGTTTCCACCACCAGGCCGGGCAGCGCGGCGACCGGCGCCTGCTTGCGGATCAGCCCGTAGAAACCGAAGGTCAGCGCCAGCACCAGGGATACCCAGGGTAGGCTGCCGACCTGCCACACCTGCTGCGCCACCCCCAGCGCGGCCAGGCCGACGGCTAGCCATTGCAGGCGGCGCAGGCGCTCGCCGAGCAGCAGCAGGCCGAGCAACACGTTGACCAGCGGGTTGATGTAGTAGCCGAGGCTGGCTTCGAGCATGCGCCCGTTGTTCACCGCCCACACGTAGACTAGCCAGTTGCAGGCGATCAGCAGGCCGCAGGCCGCCAGCACGGCGAAACGCTTGGGGTTGTCGCGCAGTTCGCGCAGCCAGCCGGGGTGCTTCCACACCAGCAGCAGCGCGGCGCCGAACAGGGCCGACCAGAGCGCCCGGTGGACGATGATTTCCAGCGCCGGCACGTCCTGGATGGCTTTGAAGTAGAGCGGGAACAGGCCCCAGATGATGTAGGCGGTGAGGCCGAGGAGGTACCCGCGCTGCGGGTTGGCGGTGGCCATGCAGAGTCCTTGCTTAGGCGGCTAACGAAAGCCTTGGATTCTAGTCGCGGGGCTCGGCACTTGTCTGTGGGTTCAGGTTTTTCTGCGCATGGGAAAAGCTGTTTTGCGTAACGAAGGCGTTACAGTCGTAGCCCGGATGCAATCCGGGAAGCGCAATCCGCGGACTGCATCCGGGCTACGATTTTCGGGTGCTTCGTAGGAGCGGCGGGGCTTGCGCATAAACTAAACATAGGATCTACGGGACGGTTGCTCCTGCTTGTCGCTTGCTGCTGCTCCTTAGAACAGCTTCAGCGGCTCCTCGTCCAGCGCCGCCAGCTGTTCGCGCAGCATCAGCACCTGCTCGCCCCAGTAGCGCTCGCTGCCGAACCAGGGAAAGCTGCGCGGGAATGCCGGGTCGTCCCAGCGCCGTGCCAGCCAGGCGCTGTAGTGCATCAGGCGCAGGGCGCGCAGGCCTTCGATCAGTGGCAATTCGCGCGAATCGAAATCGTGGAACTCCTGGTAGCCGTCCATCAGCTCGGCCAACTGGCCGAGGCGTTCATGGCGTTCGCCGGCCAGCATCATCCACAGGTCCTGCACCGCCGGGCCCATGCGGCAGTCGTCGAGGTCGACGATGTGGAAGGTCTCGTCGCGGCACAGCAGGTTGCCGGGGTGGCAGTCGCCGTGCAGGCGAATGGCCTGGACCGGGTTGCCCTCGAACAGCGCGTCGAGGCGCCCGAGCAGGTCCCGCGCCACCGACTCATAGGCCGGCAGCAGGCTGCGCGGGATGAAATTGCCGTCGAGCAGGGTGGCCAGCGAGGCGTGGCCGAAGTTGTCCACGCCCAAGGCTTCGCGGTGGGCGAAGGGCCGGAGCGAGCCGACCGCGTGCAGGCGGCCGAGCAACTGGCCGAGGCGATACAGCTGATCCAGGTTGCCCGGCTCCGGCGCGCGGCCGCCACGCCGGGGGAACAGGGCGAAGCGAAAGCCGGCATGCTCGAACAGGGTCTCGCCATCGCGCAGCAGCGGCGCCACCACCGGCACCTCGCACTCGGCCAGCTCGAAGGTGAAGCTGTGTTCTTCGCGGATCGCCGCATCGCTCCAGCGCTGCGGCCGGTAGAACTTAGCGATCAGCGGCGTGTCGTCCTCGATGCCCACCTGGTAGACGCGATTCTCGTAGCTGTTCAGCGCCAGCACGCGGGCGTCGCTGAGGTAGCCGAGGCTTTCCACGGCATCCAGCACCAGGTCGGGCGTAAGGGCGGCAAAGGGGTGGGACATGGGCAGCTCCGGTACGGGGCCGATGAGTGTAGCGCGTATGCATGGTCGTGCGACCCCTGTGCTTGCGCCGGGTCTCGGCCGTAGGGTGCGCGGGGCCGCCTAGGCCGTGCGCACCGGCTTGCTAGGCCATGGCGTGGATTCTTGTTGGTGCGCGCGGCGCACCCTACGCGGCGAGCCGTTCCATCGCCCGGCCAAATTCATCGCGCAGGCCCCGGCGCAATCCGGGGAGTGAACGTCGGGGTTAGTCTCCAGGTTTCGGCGTGCGTGCCAGGCAGTACACGTCGACCCGCGCCGCGCCGGCCTTTTTCAGCAGCCTGGCCAGGCTCTCGGCGGTGGCGCCGGTGGTCAGCACGTCGTCGACCAGCGCCAGGTGCAGGCCGGTCACCCGGCTCTCGGCCGACAGCGCGAAGGCGCGGCGCAGGTTGCGCTTGCGTGCGGCAGCGTCCAGTTGTTGCTGCGCCGGGGTGTCGCCGATGCGCTGCAGCCACCGCGCTTGCGCGGGCAGTTGCAGCTGTTCGCCCAGCCACAGGGCGAGCAGCGCTGCCTGGTTGAAGCCGCGCTGGCGTTGCCGGCGGTCGGCCAGCGGCACCGGCAGCAGGAGGTCGGGCCGGGCCAGGCCATCATCGAAGGCGTGCCCGAGATGTTGTGACAACAGCTCGCCGAGCAGGCGTCCCAATGGCCACTTGGCCTGGTGCTTGAAGCGGGTGATCAGGCTGTCGATGGGAAAGGCATAGCGCCAGGGCGCGAGCACCCGGTCGAAACTCGGCGGTCGCTGCAGGCAGCCGCCGCAGACCAGTCCGCTGTCCGGCAACGGCAAGGCACAGACCCGGCAGTGCCCGCGCAGCCAGGGCAGCTCGGCCTCGCAACTGCTGCACAGGCGCTGGGCCGTGTCCGCGGGCTCGTCACAGAGTGAGCAGCTCTGCTTGTTTTTTAACCAGCTGTAAACCGGCAGGCGTTCATCTGGTTGACAGCGCATAAGGCTTCCATAAATATGCCGCACATCCGTGTCGTGCCTGCTGACTCTAGCAGGCCATTGCCATTAACGTGAAAGTCGCGCAGCGACGACCTCCCTGCTTGTGTCCTTCGCCCTTCGGGAGAAGGTGGCGCGAAGCGCCGGATGAGGGAGTCGGGCATGCCCGCCAACAAGGAATAACTCATGAGCGCTACCGCCGCCGCCCACCTGCGTCACGATTGGACCCTCGCCGAGGTCAAGGCGCTCTTCGAGCAACCCTTCAACGACCTGCTGTTCCAGGCGCAGAGCGTGCACCGCGCGCATTTCGATGCGAACCGCGTGCAGGTCTCGACCCTGCTGTCGATCAAGACCGGCGCCTGCCCGGAAGACTGCAAGTACTGCCCGCAGTCCGGCCACTACAACACCGGCCTGGACAAGGAAAAACTGCTGGAAGTGCAGAAGGTCCTGGAGGCCGCCGCCGAGGCCAAGGCCATCGGTTCCACCCGTTTCTGCATGGGCGCGGCCTGGAAGCACCCGTCGGCCAAGGACATGCCCTACGTGCTGGAGATGGTCAAGGGGGTCAAGGCCATGGGCCTGGAAACCTGCATGACCCTGGGCAAGCTGGACCAGGAGCAGACCGCTGCCCTGGCCGAGGCCGGCCTCGACTACTACAACCACAACCTGGATACCTCGCCGGAGTTCTACGGCAACATCATCACCACCCGCACCTACGGCGAGCGCCTGCAGACCCTGGCCTACGTGCGCGACGCGGGGATGAAGATCTGCTCCGGCGGCATCCTCGGCATGGGCGAGTCGCTGGACGACCGCGCCGGCCTGCTGATCCAGCTGGCCAACCTGCCGGAGCACCCGGAAAGCGTGCCGATCAACATGCTGGTCAAGGTCAAGGGCACGCCGCTGGCCGAGGAGCAGGACGTCGACCCGTTCGACTTCATCCGCATGCTCGCCGTGGCGCGGATCATGATGCCCAAATCGCACGTGCGCCTGTCCGCCGGCCGCGAGGCGATGAACGAGCAGATGCAGGCCCTGGCCTTCTTCGCCGGCGCCAACTCGATCTTCTACGGCGAGAAACTGCTGACCACCGCCAACCCGCAGGCGGACAAGGACATGCAGCTGTTCGCCCGCCTCGGCATCCAGCCGGAGGAGCGCCAGGAGCATGCCGACGAGGTGCACCAGGCGGCCATCGAACAGGCGCTGGTCGAGCAGCGCGACTCCAAGCTGTTCTACAACGCCGCCTCGGCCTGACCGCCGTAATTCCTGACCTGTAGGAGCCTGGGGGACGCCTAGTCCTTGCTGGCGATCAACGCCAAACCGGATCGCCAGCAAGCTGGCTCCTACACGCGAACCGAGCTGTCATGTCCTTCGATCTGTCCTCCCGCCTCGCCGAACGCCGCGCCGCGCACCTGTACCGGCAGCGGCCGCTGCTCGACTCGCCGCAGGGCCCGCTGGTGCGGGTCGACGGCCGCGAGCTGCTGGCCTTCTGTTCCAACGACTACCTCGGCCTGGCCAACCACCCGCAGGTGGTCGAGGCCTGGCGCGCCGGCGCGCAGCGCTGGGGTGTCGGCGGCGGCGCCTCGCACCTGGTGATCGGCCACAGCACGCCGCACCACGAGCTGGAAGAGGCGCTCGCCGAGTTCAGCGGGCGGCCGCGCGCGCTGCTGTTCTCCACCGGCTACATGGCCAACCTCGGCGCGGTCACCGCGCTGCTCGGCCAGGGCGATACCGTGCTGGAAGACCGCCTCAACCACGCCTCGCTGCTGGATGCTGGTCTGCTCTCCGGTGCGCGCTTCTCGCGTTACCTGCACAACGATGCGGCCAGCCTGGCCGGCCGCCTGGCGAAGGCCACGGGCAATACCCTGGTGGTGACCGATGGGGTATTCAGCATGGACGGCGACCTGGCCGAGCTGCCGGCGCTCTGCGCCGCGGCCAAGGCCAGGGGCGCCTGGCTGATGGTCGACGACGCCCACGGCTTCGGTCCGCTGGGTGCCACCGGCGGCGGCATAGTCGAGCACTTCGGCCTGGGCGTCGACGACGTGCAGGTGCTGGTCGGCACCCTGGGCAAGGCGTTTGGAACGGCAGGGGCCTTTGTCGCCGGCAGCGAGGAACTGATCGAGACCCTGGTGCAGTTCGCCCGTCCCTATATATACACCACCAGCCAGCCGCCGGCGCTGGCCTGCGCCACGCTCAAGAGCCTCGAGCTGCTGCGCAGCGAGCACTGGCGCCGCGAGCACCTGAACCGCCTGATTCAGCGCTTCCGCGCAGGCGCAGACGCGATCGGCCTGCAGCTGATGGACAGCGCCACGCCGATCCAGCCGATCCTGGTCGGCGATAGCGACCGGGCCCTGCGCCTGTCGCAGCTGCTGCGCGAGCGCGGCCTGCTGGTCACCGCGATCCGCCCGCCGACCGTGCCGGCCGGCAGTGCGCGCCTGCGCGTGACCCTGTCCGCCGCCCACAGTGCGCAGCAGCTGGAGTTGCTGCTGGAGGCGCTGGCCGAGTGCTGGCCGCTGTTGGCCGAAGGGGAGCACGTCGATGCGTGACCGGCTGATCTTGCTGCCCGGCTGGGGCCTGGGCACGACGCCGCTGGAGCCGCTGGCCGCGGCCCTGCGCGGCCTCGACCCGCAGCTGCGGGTGGAGATCGAGCCCTTGCCGGCGCTGGAGTCCGGCGACCCCGCCGACTGGCTCGACGAGCTCGACGCCAGCCTGGCGCAGGACGCCTGGCTCGGCGGCTGGTCGCTCGGCGCCATGCTCGCCGCCGAACTGGCCGCGCGGCGTGGCGAGCGCTGCGCCGGGCTGCTGTGCCTGGCCAGCAATGCGCGTTTCGTCGCCGACGCCGCCTGGCCTAGCGCGATGCCGGCGGCGACCTTCGCCGCCTTTCGCCAGGGCTGCGCGCAGGACGCGCAGGCTACCCTGAAACGCTTCGCCCTGCTCTGCAGCCAGGGCGCCGCCGACCCGCGCGGGCTGTCGCGCCTGCTCCTCGGCGCGGCGCCGCACGCCGCCCCGGAGACTCTGCTGGCGGGCCTGGACCTGCTCGCCGCGCTGGACACCCGCGCGGCCCTGCAGCGCTTCGTCGGCCCGCAGTTGCACCTGTTCGCCGGCCTCGACGCGCTGGTGCCGGCCAGCGCGGCGGCGGCCCTGCTGGCCGTGCTGGCGGATGTCGAGATCGGCCTGATCGACGCGGCCAGCCACGCCTTCCCGCTGGAGCGGCCGCATGAAGTGGCGGCGGCGATCCAGGCCTTCCTGCACGAGGCCGGCGATGACTGAGACAACCCCTAGGGTGCGCGGTGCGCACCATTGGCGCCGCATCTATGGTGCGCACCGCGCACCCTACGCCGGGGCCTGGAGATGAGCGAGCTGTTCCAGGCCGGCGGCCTGCCGGACAAGCGCCAGGTGGCGGCGTCCTTCTCCCGCGCCGCCGACAGCTACGACAGCGTCGCCGCACTGCAGCGCAAGGTCGGCGGCGAGCTGCTGGCGCGCCTGCCGGCGTCGCTCGCGCCGCGGCGCTGGCTCGACCTGGGCTGCGGCACCGGATATTTCAGCCGCGCCCTCGGCCAGCGTTTCGCCGCCGCCGACGGGGTGGCCCTGGACATCGCCGAGGGCATGCTGCGCCACGCACGGCCGCTTGGCGGCGCACAGCAGTTCATCGCCGGCGATGCCGAGCGCTTGCCGCTGCGCAGTGCCTCCTGCGACCTGCTGTTCTCCAGCCTGGCGTTGCAGTGGTGTGCGGATTTTTCCGCGGTGCTCGGCGAGGCGCGGCGGGTGCTGCGCCCGGGCGGCGTGCTGGCGTTCAGCAGCCTGTGCGTCGGTACCCTGCAGGAGCTGCGCGACAGCTGGCAGGCGGTGGACGGCCTGGTCCACGTCAACCGCTTCCGCCATTTCGACGACTACCAACGGCTTTGCGCCACCAGCGGCCTGCAGCTGCTGGCGCTGGAGCGCCAGGCCGAGGTGCTGCACTTCCCCGACCTGCGCAGCCTGACTCACGAGCTCAAGGCCCTGGGCGCGCACAACCTCAACCCCGGGCGCCCCGGCGGCCTGACCGGCCGGGCGCGCATCCTGGCGCTGGTCGAGGCCTACGAGCGTTTCCGCCAACCGCTCGGCCTGCCGGCGACCTACCAGGTGGTCTACGGCATTTTGCGCAAAGAGAAATGAGCATGTCCCAGGCCTACTTCGTCACCGGTACCGACACCGACATCGGCAAGACCACCATCGCCGCCGGCCTGCTGCACGCCGCGCGGATGGCCGGCTTGTCCACCGCCGCGGCCAAGCCGGTGGCCTCCGGCTGCCGCCTGACCGACGAAGGCCTGCGCAACGACGATGCCCTGGCCCTGCTCGGCGAATGCAGCCTGGCGCTGCGCTACCAGGAGGTCAACCCATTGGCCTTCGAGCCAGCCATCGCCCCACACCTGGCGGCGCGCGAAGCCGGGGTGCTGCTGGATGTGGCGGCGCTGCGCGGCCCTGTGCAGAACATCCTGGATAAGCGCGCCGACCTGACCCTGGTCGAAGGCGCCGGCGGCTGGCGCGTGCCGCTGGCTGGCCAGGCGTCGCTGTCGGACCTGGCGATCAGCCTGCGCCTGCCGGTGATCCTGGTGGTCGGCGTGCGCCTGGGCTGCATCAACCAGGCGCTGCTGACGGCCGAGGCGATCGCCCGCGATGGCCTGCAGCTGGCAGGCTGGGTGGCCAATCTGGTCGACCCGCAGACTTCGCGCCTGGAGGACAACCTGGCGACCCTCGCCGAGCGGCTGCCGGCGCCCTGCCTAGGGTTTGTGCCGCGCCTGGCCAAGGCGACGCCGGCAGCGGTGGCGGCGCATCTGGACCTGGCGTTGCTCGATCCCGCGCTATAAGCAGGCCTTTGGCCATAGCCGTTTGCCAGTACGTGGCTTGCGCGTTTTCTGCTTCAATACCCCCCATTGAGCCAGGCCCAAGAGGGAGCTTGTATATGGAAGTTACCGTGAACGCCTCGAGTTCCGGCATCAGCACCATCCAGTCCGGCCAGCGCCGGGTCGAGCGGGCCGCCGCCGAGATCGCCGGCACTGCCGCCAGCGCGCCGTCGACTCCGCCGCAGAGTCAGAGCAATGCCACACCGCAGTCGAGCGCGGACAAGCGCCCGGACCTGGCGCAAAGCCTGGTGGAACTGCGCGTCGGCCAGCACCAGGCGCAAGCCGGTGCGCGACTGGTGCAGACCGCCGATGAAGTGCTCGGCACCCTGATCGATACCAGCGCCTGATTGACCTACCCGGTCGCAGCAGCGACCGATCGCCATGGCCCGGGAGGAACCTGATGCTGATCGCTGGCGCGTCGGCTTACCTTGCGCCTGTAGCCCCGGCACTGCCGGCCCGCCCCGTGTCGCCCACCAGCTCCCCTGGCCTCGCAGGCGCCAGCCAATCCCCGGCGACGGCGGGCCGCGCCCTCGGCGACCGGCAATCGGCCTCCGCCCGCGCAGAGGCGGAACCATCCGCCGGGCAGCCCTCCAACCACCGCAGCGCAACCAGCCCGCAGCAACAACGCCTGGAACAACGGCAGATCGCCGAGCTGGCCAGCCGCGACCAGGCCGTGCGCGCCCACGAACAGGCCCACGCGGCAGTCGGCGGGAGCTATGCCGGCGCGCCGAGCTACACCTACAGCCGCGGGCCGGACGGCAAGCGCTATGCGGTCGGCGGCGAAGTCGGCATCGATGTCGCCGCCGTGCCGAGCGACCCGGCAGCCACCTTGGCCAAGATGGAAGTCGTCCTGCGCGCCGCCCTGGCCCCGGCCGAGCCGTCTGCCCAGGACCTGCGGGTGGCAGCCCAGGCCCGGGCGCAGATGATCCAGGCGCGGGCCGAGCTGGCCGAGTCGCCGCGCGCCGAGGCCGCTAGCGTGGATGAGCCGCGAGTCGAGGAGGGCGATGCGGGCGAGACCCCGGGCGAGCCGGCGCAAACGCCTCGGCCGGCGCTGTCGCCAGCGCCTAATCTTGATCTGTACCGACGCCTGGGCGAACCCCAGGCTCCAGCCGCACAGGTCGATCTGCTCGCCTGAACGGCCGCGCCACAATCGCTCGTTCATGCCCACCCGGCAGGGGCGCCGGCCTGCGCTTCGCCTTCGCCTGGGGGCGTGACGTTCCGCAGTGCTTGACAAGGCCAGGGCGTAAACGTATGTTTCAAACACCTGTTTGATTGTTCGTCCGCCAATGGCCTGTCGAGCAGTCGGGAGGGATCCCGAAAACGACCGCCAATCCGGTCACCCAAACACTAAGAGTCCACCGCAGAGGTTACCCGCTATGCCTGATTACAAGGCCCCCTTGCGTGATATTCGTTTCGTTCGCGACGAACTGCTCGGCTACGAAGCGCACTATCAGAGCCTGCCTGGCTGCCAAGATGCTACTCCAGACATGGTCGACGCCATCCTCGAGGAAGGTGCCAAGTTCTGTGAGCAGGTACTGTCTCCGCTGAACCGTGTGGGTGACACCGAAGGCTGCACCTGGAGCGAGTCCGGGGTTAAGACCCCGACCGGCTTCAAGGAAGCCTACCAGCAGTTCGTCGAAGGCGGCTGGCCGAGCCTGGCGCATGACGTCGACCACGGCGGCCAAGGCCTGCCGGAGTCGCTCGGTCTGGCGATCAGCGAGATGGTCGGCACCGCCAACTGGTCCTGGGGTATGTACCCCGGCCTGTCCCACGGGGCGATGAACACCCTGTCCGAGCACGGCACCGACGAGCAGAAGCACACCTACCTGACCAAGCTGGTTTCCGGCGAGTGGACCGGCACCATGTGCCTGACCGAACCGCACTGCGGCACCGACCTGGGCATGCTGCGCACCAAGGCCGAGCCGCAGGCCGACGGCTCCTACAAGATCTCCGGCACCAAGATCTTCATCTCCGCCGGCGAACACGACATGGCCGACAACATCGTCCACATCGTCCTGGCCCGCCTGCCCGATGCCCCGGCCGGCACCAAAGGCATCTCGCTGTTCATCGTGCCGAAGTTCCTGCCCAACGCCGAAGGCGACGCAGGCGAGCGTAACGCGGTGTCCTGTGGCTCGATCGAACACAAGATGGGCATCCACGGCAACGCCACCTGCGTGATGAACTTCGACGCGGCCAGCGGTTTCCTGATCGGCCCGGCGAACAAGGGCCTGAACTGCATGTTCACCTTCATGAACACTGCCCGCCTGGGCACCGCGCTGCAGGGCCTGGCCCATGCCGAAGCCGGTTTCCAGGGCGGCCTGAAGTACGCACGCGAGCGTCTGCAGATGCGTTCTTTGACCGGCCCGAAAGCGCCGGAGAAGGCCGCCGACCCGATCATCGTGCACCCGGACGTGCGGCGCATGCTGCTGACCATGAAGGCCTTCGCCGAAGGCAACCGCGCCATGGTCTACTTCACCGCCAAGCAGGTCGACATCGTCAAGTACAGCCAGGACGAGGCCGAGAAGAAGCAGGCCGACGCCCTGCTGGCCTTCATGACCCCGATCGCCAAGGCCTTCATGACCGAGGTCGGCTTCGAAGCGGCCAACCACGGCGTGCAGATCTATGGCGGCCACGGCTTCATCGCCGAGTGGGGCATGGAGCAGAACGTGCGCGACAGCCGGATCTCCATGCTGTACGAAGGCACCACCGGGGTTCAGGCCCTCGACCTGCTCGGTCGCAAGATCCTCATGACCCAGGGCGAAGCGCTGAAAGGCTTCACCAAGATCGTCCACAAGTTCTGCCAGGCCAACGAAGGCAACGAAGCGGTCAAGGAATTCGTCGCGCCGCTGGCCAAGCTGAACAAGGAGTGGGGCGAGCTGACCATGAAGGTCGGCATGGCCGCGATGAAGGATCGCGAAGAAGTCGGTGCCGCTTCGGTGGACTACCTGATGTACTCCGGTTATGCCTGCCTGGCCTACTTCTGGGCCGACATGGCACGCCTGGCCGCCGAGAAGCTGGCCGCCGGTACCGGCGACGAAGCCTTCTACAAGGCCAAGCTGCAGACTGCGCGCTTCTACTTCGCGCGCATCCTGCCGCGTACCCGCACCTATGTCGAAACCATGCTGTCCGGTGCCAACAACCTGATGGACATGAACGAAGAAGACTTCGCCCTGGGCTACTAAGCCTTAGCGCGATTTCGCCTGGAAAAACCGCTGCCCTCACAGGCAGCGGTTTTTTTATGTCTTGAGGCGTCGCTTGCCGTGCCGGCGCCCCGCTCCCACTTGCTGGGCTGCTGTCCGTGGAGGAAGCGTCGGCGGCGAAGATGCTGGATGCACTGCAAGACTTCGCGAAGACGTTTCTCCCGGCAAACCTTGGCTTCGTCGTTATTCGGCGTAGGCGTTTGCCTCTCCCTCGAGCAGCGCCGCCTTGCGCGCCAGCCCCCAGCGATAGCCGCTCAGACTGCCGTCGGCGCCGATCACCCGGTGGCAGGGCACCAGCAGGCCTAGCGGGTTGCTCGCGCAGGCCCGCGCCACCGCGCGCGGGTGGCTGCCGAGGCTGGCGGCCAGTTCGCCGTAGCGGCGGGTCTGGCCGGCGGGGATCTGCCGCAGCGCGCGCCAGACCTGCTGCTGGAAGGCGGTGCCGCGCAGGTCCAGCGGCAGCTGGGCGGCGCGCTGCGGCTCCTCGATTTGCCCAAGCACTTGCTGCAACCAGTCGCCCAGGCCGGCGTCATCACGCTCCAGGTGGGCGGCGGCGAAGCGCTGGCGCAACTCGTGTTCCAGTTCCGTTGGGGCGTCGCCGAACAGCAGGGCGCAGACGCCTTGGGCGCTGCTCGCCAGCAACAGCTGGCCGAGCGGGCAGGCGGCGATGGCGTAGCGCAGGGTTTCCCCGGCGCCTTGCCGACGGCGCTGGGCCGGGCTGAGCGTATCGCCCCGTTCGTACAGCGCACGGGTGCCGGAATAGCCGGCGGCCAGCGCCGCCTCCAGCACCGAGCCGGCGTGCGGCAGGCCGGCCTCCAACTGGGCGCGACGGTGGGCGTCGACCCAGGCCTTGGGCGTCAGTCCTGTGCGTGCCTTGAAGGCGCGCGCCAGGTGCGAGGGCGACAGGCCGATCCGCGCCGCCAGCTGCGCCAGGGTGGGCGGCGACGGCGTCTGTTCCAGCAGGCGGCAGGCGGTGGCGACCAGCGCATCCAGCTGTTCGGCTGGGCTCGCACCTTTCGGCGAACAGCGCCGGCAGGCGCGGAAGCCGGCGGCCTCGGCCGAGTCCGGGTCGGGATGGAACTCGATATTGTCGCGCCGCGGCCGCCGCGCCGGGCAACTCGGCCGGCAGTAGATGCCGGTGCTGCGCACGGCGGTGACGAACTGCCCGTCGTACGCGGCGTCGCGGGTGCAGACGGCTTGCCAGCAGCGGTCGGGATCGAGCATGGCGCGGCTCCGGTGGGTGATGGGTCGATTGTCGACCTTGGCGTTGTCGACGCCAACCCGAAACGCGCTTTCAAATCGGCCGACTGCGCCTCAGCGCCAGTCGAGCGCGAGCGCCTCCTGCCAGGCGAAACGCTCGAAGTGGCTGGCGACCACCTGCTTGAGCCTGTCCAGCTGCGCCTGGTCGGCGCCCTGCACGCTCAGGCGCAGGCCGTCGTGCTCGGCCGCGAGCAACGCCAGGCCGAACTCGAACTCGATACGGCCCTGCCGCTCGTCGAAACTCACTGGGATCTTGTGGGCGAAATGCTTGCACAGGCGGCCGATATAGCGCGCCGGCGTGGCGGTAGAGACATGGGCGGTGGCGCTTAGGGTCATGGGATCTCCTGGGTGGGTAAGGTCGCTGTTGTAGGAGCGAGCTTGCTCGCGATCGGCGGGCAGCGCGCCAGTCGGCGCTGCTGGCTATCTTCACGGTCAAGAGCGCCCCACACGCACGTGCTGGTTCAATAGCCGACGGTAAAGCGCTGGCGGATATGCTGCGGGCGCTCCAGCTCATCGATGATCGCCACCGCCAGGTCGGCCACGGAAATCCCCGCCGGCGCCTCGCCGTTCATCAGCAGTTGATCGCCGCCGATACGGAACTGGCCGGTGCGCTCGCCCGGTTGCAGGAGGGCGGGGGGCGAGACAAAGCTCCAGTCCAGCGCGGTTTCGTCCTGGATCAGGTTCAGGGCCTGGCGCGCACCTTCGGCGCCTTCCTTGTACTCGGCGGGGAAGTTCGCGGTGTCGAGCAGTTGCAGGCCGGGGGCGACATACAGGCTGCCGGCGCCGCCGACCACCAGCAGGCGCTTGACCCCGGCCTGCCGGGTCGCCGCGTAGATCGCCTGGGTGCCCTGGATAAACAGTTCGCGGATATTCGCCTGGCCCCAGCCGGGGTTGAAGGCGTGGATCACCGCGTCGTGGCCCGCCAGGGTTTGCGCGAGGGCGTCGGCAGCATAGGCGTCACCGGCCACGGCCGTCAGCGCCGGGTGTTGCGGCAGTTTCTGCGGCTGGCGGACGATCCCGCTGACCTGGTGGCCACGGTTCAAGGCTTCGTGCAGGACGGCCGCGCCGACGAAGCCGCTGGCGCCGATCAGGGCGAGTTTCATAGGTGTCTCCAGCTGTGGTTTTGGTTGAGGTAGATAATCGCAGCTGGATAAAGTCCGGAAAAATAGGCTAAATCGGCTTTTACCTTTAAGCGAGGCTTACTAATGGAGCAGCTCAAGCGCATGGCGATCTTCGCCACCGTGGTCGACCGCGGCTCCATGGTCGCGGCCGCCGAGCTGCTCGGCATGACGCCTTCGGCGGTCAGCCAGCAGATCCGCAAGCTGGAAGACAGCACCCAGGTCAGCCTGCTGCACCGCACCACGCGCAAGCTGACCCTGACCGAGGCCGGTACGACCTTCTACCAGAGCTGCGCCCAGGTGCTGGCGCTGGCCCAGCAGGCCGAGCAACGCCTGGCCGAGCTGCGCGATGCGCCGGTGGGCGAGTTGCGCATCGCCGCGCCGGTGGGCTTTTGGCGGCCGCTTGGCGCCGCCCTGGCGCCGCTGTTGCTGGCGCACGGCGGGCTGAGCCTGAAACTGTTGTTCCACGACGAGCAGATCGACCTGATCGGGCAGCGCATCGATTTGGCGATCCGGGTCGGCAATCTGGAGGATTCCAGCCTGGTGGCGCGGCATATCGGCGATTCGCGCATGCTGCTGTGCGCCGCACCTAGCTACCTGGCGCGCAAGGCGCCGATCGAGCGCCCGGAGGATCTGCTTGGCCAGGATTGGCTGGCGCTCAACAGCGACCTGCAGTGCAATGCGCTGACCCTACACGGACCCGGCGGCGCGGTGCAGAAGCTGCGCATCGAGAGCCGGGTGAGCTGCAACAACATCCTCGCCGTGCGCCAGTTCACCCTGACGGGCATGGGCATCTCGCTGCAGCCGGAGCAGGAGGTGCGCGAGGAACTGGCGGCCGGCAGCCTGCGCGTGCTGTTGCCGGGCTGGCAGTTGCCACCGCTCGGCATCTACCTGGTCACCCCGCGCCGCGCCGCCCAGCCGGCCAAGGTGCGCTACGCCATCGAGGCGCTGCGACAGCATTTGCTCGGCGCTTAACGGATGCACGGCGCGGCATGGGCTGGGCTGTACCGAAGGATTGCCGTATAACGGGCGGCACAGGCGAATTGGGCAACACAGGACCCGCGATCAAAGCTGATGAAGACACCAAAACGTATTGAACCCCTGGTCGAGGATGGTCTGGTCGACGAGGTGCTGCGCCCGTTGATGAGTGGCAAGGAGGCGGCGGTGTATGTGGTGCGCTGCGGTGATGAACTGCGCTGCGCCAAGGTCTACAAGGAAGCCAACAAGCGCGGCTTCCGCCAGGCTGCGGAGTACCAGGAAGGCCGCAAGGTGCGCAACAGCCGCGACGCGCGGGCCATGGCCAAAGGCTCGAAGTACGGGCGCAAGGGCCAGGAGGACGCCTGGCAGAACGCCGAAGTGGCGGCGCTGTTCCGCCTGGCCAACGCCGGGGTGAGGGTGCCCAAGCCCTATGACTTCCTCGAAGGCGTGCTGCTGATGGAACTGGTCACCGACGGCGAGGGCGGGGTCGCGCCGCGGCTCAACGATGTCGACCTGTTGCCCGAGGATGCCCGCGAGTTCCATGGCTTCATGATCCAGGAAATCGTCAAGATGCTCTGCGCCGGCCTGGTCCACGGCGACCTGTCCGAGTTCAACGTGCTGCTCGGCCCCGACGGGCCGGTGATCATCGACCTGCCGCAGGCGGTGGATGCGGCCGGCAACAACCATGCGTTCAAGATGCTCGAGCGCGATGTCGGCAACATGGCCGCCTACTTCGGCCAGTACGCCCCGGAGCTGAAGTACAGCAAATACGCCAAGGAAATGTGGGCGCTGTACGAGGAGGGCAAGCTGACCCCGGACAGCCAGTTGACCGGCGAATTCGCCGACCCGGAAGAGGCCGCCGATGTCGATGCGGTGTTGCGCGAGATCAAGGCCGCCCTGGCCGAGGAGGCGCGCCGCCAGGCCCTGCTGAATGCCGAGGAAGCGCCCAGGGGCGCCGAGCCGCCGCCGCCCTGGGCGCAATGACCGGTATCAGCAGAGAGGGGGCCGAGCGCCCGTGCATCCTGTGGCAAGCCGCTCCTACGAAACACCCGAACATGTGAGCCCGGATACAATCCGGGAGCGGTATCGCCCATAAGCGGTTTCCCGGATCGCATCCGGGCTGCCTTCGTCGACCCTCAGAGTCGCGCCGTCTGGAAGGTGTCGCAGCGACTCACCTCGCCGCGTTCGAAGCCGGCCTTGAACCAGCGCACGCGCTGTGCCGAACTACCGTGGGTGAAGGAATCCGGCACCACCTGGCCGTGCGCCTGCTGCTGCAGACGGTCGTCGCCGATGGCGTTGGCGGCGTTCAGCGCCTCTTCCAGGTCGCCGGGTTCCAGCCAATCGAGGCGGCGCTGGGCATGATGGGCCCAGACCCCGGCCAGGCAGTCGGCCTGCAGCTCCTGGCGGACCAGCAGGCCGCTGTCGCCTTCCAGCCGCTTGCCGTGCTTGCGCGCGGCATTGACCTTGGCCGAGACGCCGAGCAGGGTCTGCACGTGGTGGCCGACCTCATGGGCGATCACATAGGCCTGGGCGAAGTCGCCGGCCGCGGCGAAGCGCTGTTCCAGCTCGCGGAAGAATTCCAGGTCGAGGTAGACGCGCTGGTCGCCGGGACAGTAGAAGGGGCCGACGGCAGAGTCGGCGAAGCCGCAGGCGGAGCTGACCCCGCCGCGGAACAGCACCAGGGTCGGGTCGCGGTACTGGCGGTTGGCGCCGCGGAAGATCTCGCGCCAGGTGTCCTCGGTGTCGCCGAGCACGGCGCGGACGAACTCCGCTTGTTCATCGTTGCGCGCTGGCTGCCCGCTGGGCGGCAGGCCGAGCGAGCTGCTCTGGGTCGCCTGGCCGGCCAGCTGGCCGAGGATCTGCAACGGGTCCTGCCCCATCAGCAGGCCGACGATCACCACCGCGGCGATACCGCCGAGACCCAGGCCCTTGCCGCCACCGAAGCGCATGCCGCCACTGCGGGCATCCACCACGTTGTCACTGCGTCGTGCTCGTTTCCAGCGCATGCTCCGGTCCCTTCCTCCGTTGCCGCCACCAGCCCGGCTAGCAGGCCAGTTCCCGCGGGTCCACCCGTAACTCGGCGCGCGCCAGCAGCTGCACGCTGCCGCCCACGCTGACCCGGCCGTCGCTGCCGAGGCAGACATCCAGCCGACTGGGACGGCCGAGGAAGCGTCCCTGGTTGAGGCTGAAGGGCTCGGCGCGGCGGTGCAGGCCGTGTTCCACCAGGAAGGCCGCCACCGGGCCGGCGGCGCTGCCGGTGGCGATGTCTTCGATGACGCCGAGCGGGTCCCAGGTGCGTCCTTCGCGGTTATCCACATCCAACAGGAATACGAAGGCGGCGCCATGGCTCGCCAGCTCGGCGTCCAGCGTGCGCTGCTGCCTGGCCTGGGCCAGGCCCTGCGCGCTGACCGGCAGGATCAGGTAGGGCAGGCCGGTGCTGACCACGCTGGCCGGGTAGCGGCGATCCAGCTGTGCGCCGCTCAAGCCAAAGGCTTCGGCGATCACCTGGGCTTGCGCGGGGTCGAGCTGCGCCGCGAATTCGGCCACGCCCTGGTCCATCTGCGCATAGAAGCCCCGCTCCTGGCGGCGGGTAAGCAGGCGCACGCGCTTGGCGGCCAGCTGCAGGGTCCATTCGGCGTCCGTGGCCGGGTCCTGCAGGTGGTGCAGCAGGGCGGCCGCGCCGAGGATCGGATGGCCGGCGAAGGGCAGTTCCTCCTCCAGGGTGAAGATCCGCGCGCCCTGGACCTGCGGGTCGCTGCCGGGCAGCAGGAAGATCGACTCGAACTGGCGCAACTCGCGGGTCAGCGCCTGCATGGCAGCCGGCGTCAGCTGGCGCGCATCGGGAAATACCGCTACGCCGTTACCGGCCAGCGGCCGTTCGGCGAATACATCGAGTTGCCAGTAAACCAACGGTGACATGCGCGCTCCTTGCGATCAGTTGCCGGGGTAATCGCTGAGTACGCGCTGGTCGCCCCGCTTGTCCAGGCCGATGACCTGGTAGGCCTGCTGGCGGCCGCCGGCTTCCATGCCGGGCGAGCCGGCCGGCATGCCCGGCACGGCGGCGCCGAGCAGGTCCGGCTGCTGGCGCAGCTTGAGGATATCCGCCGCCGGTACGTGACCTTCGACGAACTGGCCGTCGATCACCCCGGTATGGCAGGAGGCCAGGCGCGGCGGCACGCCGAGGCGTTGCTTGACCGCGCTCATATCGTTTTCGACGTGGTCGTTGACGCTGAAGCCGTTGTCTTGCAGGTGGCCGATCCAGGCCTTGCAGCAGCCGCAGTTGGGGTCGCGGTAGACCTCGATGGTCAGCGGCTCGGCGGCCTGGGCGAGGCCGGCGAACAGACCGGCGAGCAGGATGGGCATACGCATGGGAGGTCCTCGGTAATTCGTCGGCTGAGCATAGCGCCGTCCAGGGCGCGACCCAAGTCGGCGGCTGTTTCCGGATATGCCGGGCTCGGCCTATGCTGCACTCACTGCGATAGGGAAGGGAACTGCCGATGTTGCGTGCCCGCGTCATCCTGGTCATCCAGATTCTGGCCCTGGCCGGCCTGGGTCTGGCCTATTTCATCCGCCCCCACGAGATGAGCAACCTCAGCGGCATGCTGCTGCTGGCGCCGGCCGCGGCGACCGATGTGCGTGCCTACTACGGCGGCCTGCAGCTCGGCCTGGCGGCCTTTCTCGGCATGGCGCTGGCGCGCCCCGGCCTGACCCGCGCGGCGCTGACCCTGCTGGTGCTGCTCTACAGCGCCCTGGCGTTGTCGCGCATCGGCGGTCTGTGGCTCGACGGCGGCGCCCTGCAGACCTTCAACCTCTATGCGCTGCTGCTCGAAGTGGTCTTCGCCGGGCTGGCCTGCTGGGCGCTGCGCGGGCTGAATCGCGAGTAAGGGGTCAGCGCCGTTCCAGCAGCACGCCGGCTTCCATATGGTGGGTGTAGGGGAACTGGTCGAACAGCGCGCAGCGCGTCACTTTGTGCGTGTCGTTGAGCTGGGCGAGGTTGGCGGCCAGGGTCTCGGGGTTGCAGGAGATATACAGGATGCGCTCGAAGCGCCGGGTCAGCTCGCAGGTGTCCGGGTCCATGCCGGCGCGCGGCGGGTCGACGAACACGCTGCCGAACTGGTAGCTCTTCAGGTCGATGCCGGCCAGGCGGCGGAACGGCCGCACCTCGTTCAGCGCCTCGGTCAGTTCCTCGGCGGACAGGCGCACCAGGCACACGTTGTCCACGCCGTTGTCGGCCAGGTTGGCCAGGGCGGCATTCACCGAACTCTTGCTGATCTCGGTGGCCAGCACCCGGCGCACCCGGCTGGCCAGCGGCAGGGTGAAGTTGCCGTTGCCGCAGTACAGCTCCAGCAGGTCGTCGGTACGCTCGCCGAGCGCCTCATGGGCCCAGCCGAGCATCTTCTGGTTCACTTCGCCGTTGGGCTGGGTGAAGGCGCCTTCCGGCTGGCGATAGCGGAAGCGCCGGCCGGCGACCTGCAACTCTTCCTCGACGAAGTCCCTGCCGATGACGATGCGCTTGCCGCGCGAACGGCCGACCAGGCTGACCTGCAGTTCGGCCGCGAGCCGTTCCGCCGCCGCCTGCCAGGCGGCGTCCAGCGGACGGTGGTAGCACAGGGTAAGCAGTGCGTCGCCGGCCAGGGTGGTGAGGAACTCGACCTGGAACAGTTTGAAAGAAAGCGCCGAGCTCATCTGCCAGGCGGCTTTCAGGCGTGGCATCAGGGCGTTGATCCGCGCGCTGGCGATGGGGAAGTCGTCGAAGAAGATCGGCGCGTGCTTGTCGCCGGCCTCGAACATCGCGTAGTGGCGGTCTTCGCCCTCGCGCCACAGGCGGAATTCGGCGCGCAGGCGATAGTGCTCGCGCGGCGACTCGAAGACCTCCGGCGCGGGGGCGGCGAAGGGGGCGAGCAGCCCGCTCAGGCGCTGTTTCTTGGCTTCGAGCTGGACGGCGTATTGGGAGGGATCGAACTGCGGACGACTCATGGGCTACTCGGAACTCTATGAAGGGCAACGTTGTTGTAGGAGCGGGCCATGCCCGCGAAAAGCATCGCGGGCATGGCCCGCTCCTACGGTAAAGCGCGCGGCTCGCGATCCTAAAGCATCGCGAGCCGGACTCGCGCCCACAGGGACAAGCGGCCTGCCAATCAGGCGTTGAACCAACCCAGCTTGATCACGAACAGCACGGCGAGAATCGTCAGCGCCGGGTTCAGCTCGCGCCAGCGGCCGGCCAGCAGCTTGACCGCGGCCCAGGCGATGAAGCCGAAGGCGATGCCGTTGGCGATGGAGAAGGTCAGCGGCATGGCCAGGGCGGTGACCACCACTGGGGCGGCCACGGTGATGTCGTCCCAGTCTATTTCGGCCAGGCCGGACGTCATCAGCACCGCGACGAACAGCAGCGCCGGGGCGGTGGCGAAGGCCGGCACGCTGCCGGCCAGCGGGGCGAAGAACAGTGCCAGGAGAAACAGCAGGGCGACCACGCAGGCGGTCAGCCCGGTGCGTCCGCCTTCGGCGACGCCGGCCGCCGACTCGATGTAGCTGGTGGTGGTCGAGGTGCCCAGCAGCGAGCCGGTCATGGCGGCCGTGCTGTCGGCGATCAGGGCGCGGCCCATCTTCGGCATGTAGCCGTCCTTGCGCATCAGCCCGGCCTTCTTGGCCACGGCGATCAGGGTGCCGGAGTTGTCGAACAGGTCGACGAAGAGGAAGGCGAAGATCACGCTGAACAAGCCGATGTCCAGGGCACCCATGATGTCCAGCTGGAGGAAGGTCGGCGCCAGCGATGGCGGCATCGACAGCACCCCGCCGAACTCGGTCACCCCCAGGGCGATGGCGAGCAGGGTCACGCCGAGGATGCCGATCATCACCGCGCCCGTCACTTTGCGCGCCTCCAGGGCGACGATCAGGATGAAGCCGAGCACCGCCAGCAGCGGCGCCGGCTGGCTCAGGTCGCCCAGGCCGATCAGGGTGGCCGGGTTGTCCACCACTATGCCGGCGTTCTGCAGGGCGATCACCGCGAGAAACAGGCCGATGCCGGCGGCGATCGCCGAGCGCAGCTCCAGCGGGATGCTGTTGATGATCCATTCGCGGATCTTGAAGATCGACAGCAGGAAGAACATGCACGCCGAGAGGAACACCGCGCCGAGCGCCACCTGCCAGGTGTGGCCCATGCTCAGCACCACGGTGTAGGTGAAGAAGGCATTCAGGCCCATGCCGGGGGCGAGGGCGATCGGGTAGTTGGCGATCAGGCCCATGGTCGCCGAGCCGATGGCCGCCGCCAGGCAGGTGGCGACGAACACCGCGCCCTTGTCCATGCCGGTCTCGCCGAGGATGCTCGGGTTGACGAAGAGGATGTAGGCCATGGTCAGGAAGGTGGTGAGACCGGCGAGGATCTCGGTGCGCAGCGTGGTGTTGTGCGCTTTGAGTTGGAATAGTCGTTCCA
Organism: Pseudomonas benzenivorans; assembly: GCF_900100495.1. Lineage (GTDB taxonomy): Bacteria > Pseudomonadota > Gammaproteobacteria > Pseudomonadales > Pseudomonadaceae > Aquipseudomonas > Aquipseudomonas benzenivorans. The sequence goes on along the minus strand of NZ_FNCT01000002.1, from coordinate 208,042 downwards.
GCATGGAGGCTCCCGGTGACGCCGATTGCGCCATGAATGTACAAACCGAAAGCAAAGCACATCCGCTGGCGGGCGCATGTTTTTGCTGGCGATCTGGAAAAAGGCGCGCATCATATCAGCTAGGCTGTAACCGGTGAATTTATGACCGGATGGACAGTTTCAGTGCTGCTTTCCCAGGAGGTGAACATGCCAACACGTGCCCTTATTACCGTCGCCGACGGCGTCGAAGATCTCGAATGCGTGACCCTGATCGATGTGCTGCGCCGCGCCGAGATCGAGGTGGTGGTGGCCAGTATCGAGGGCCGGCGGATGGTCACCTGCGCCCGCGGCACGCGCTTGACCGCCGACACCATGCTGGTCGACGTGCTGGCCCAGGAGTTCGACCTGATCGTGCTGCCCGGCGGCATGCCCGGCGCGCAGCGCCTGGCCGAGCATGAGCCGCTGGCCGAGCGGGTGCGTGAGCAGGCCAGGGCCGGCAAGTGCTTCGCCGCGATCTGTGCGGCGCCGGCGGTGGCCCTGCAGCAGTTCGGCGTGCTCAAGCAGCGGCGGATGACCTGCTACCCGGCGTTCAGCGATCGCCTCAGCGGCTGCACCTTCGTCGACCAGCCGGTGGTGGTCGACGGCAACTGCATCACCAGCCAGGGGCCGGGCACCGCCCTGGAGTTCGCCCTGACCCTGGTCGAGCACCTGCGCGGCAAGGGCACGCGCAAGCAGGTGGCCGAGGCCATGCTGATCCCCAGCTAGTGCGCTGTCTCAGAACTACTGTTTCGGTGACTCCGGCTCGTAGGGTGCGCCGCGCGCACCGGGCACTCGGTTGCCAGTGGTGCGCACGGCCTAGGCGGCCCCGCGCACACTACACAGGTCAGCCGCAGCTGCTTGAGCAATGCATTATCGCGAGACAGCACACTAGCGGTTAGGCGGGGCTTTGCGGGTCGGGTTCGCTCAGCCGGTCGCGTCGCGCCAGGCTGGGGAACAGCTTGATCCAGGCGCCGCTGACCAGCAGGGTGCCGACCCCGCCGAGGACCACCGCCGGCACCGTGCCGAACCAGTGCGCGGTGAGCCCCGACTCGAATTCGCCGAGCTGGTTGGAGGCGCCGATGAACAACCCGTTCACCGCGCTGACCCGGCCGCGCATGGCGTCGGGGGTCTGCAGCTGCACGAAGGCGCCGCGGATCACCATGCTGATCATGTCCGCCGCGCCGAGCACTGCCAGCACCGCCAGGCTGAACCAGAACGAGGTGGACAGGCCGAAGGCGATGGTCGCCACGCCGAATACCCCGACCGCGCTGAACATGATCCGCCCGACGTTGCGTTCGATGGGGAAGCGCGCCAGCCAGAACGACATCAGCAGCGCGCCCACCGCCGGCGCCGAGCGCAGCAGGCCGAGGCCCCAGGGGCCGGTGAGCAGGATGTCCTTGGCGAACACCGGCAGCAGCGCGGTGGCGCCGCCGAGCAGCACGGCGAACAGGTCCAGCGAGATGGCGCCGAAGATATCCCGCCGGCTGCGGATGTAGCGGATGCCGGCGAGCAGCGACTCCAGGCTGGCGCGCTCCTTGCGCAGCGGCTCCTGGCGCGCCGGCAGGCTGAGCATCAGGGCGCAGGCCAGGACATAGAGCAGCGCGGTCGGCGCATACACCCAGAGGCTGCCGAAGGCATAGAGGAAGCCGCCGAGCGCCGGTGCGGCGATGGTCGCGGTCTGCATCGCCGAGGCCGAGGCGGCCACCGCCGCCGGGAACAGCGCGGCCGGCACCAGGCTGGGCAGCAGCGCCTGGGTCGCCGGCATCTCGAAGGCGCGGGCGCTGCCCAGCAGGAAGGCCAGGACGAAGATCGCCTCGCGGGAGATCTCGCCGCTGCTGCTGCCCAGCACCAGGGCGAGGGCGATCAGCGCCTGGCCGGCCTGGCACAGCGCGGCCACCCGGCGCCGCTCGTAGCGGTCGGCGACATGCCCGGTGTGCAGCATGAACAGCAGCCGCGGGAGGAATTCGACCAGGCCGACCAGGCCCAGGTCGAGCACGCTGCCGGTCAGCTGGTACAGCTGCCAGCCGATGGCCACGGTGAGCATCTGGAAGCCGCTGGCGGTGCAGACGCGCGCCAGCCAGAAGGCGAGGAAGGGGCGCTGATGGCGCAGGAGCAGCTTGCCGTGGAGGTGCATGGACTATTAGGTAGCTAACTATTGAAGGTGCGCCAGCCTAGCATGGCGGGCGAGTCGAGCAAGTGGCATGCGCGACAAATAACCACAGCGGCCTGGGCCGGGCAGGGCGTTACTCTTTAGGCGTTTATTGATCCAGGTCAATACCGATTGTGGTGTTGCCTGCCGCTGCTTGGATCTGCCCGCCGCGCGATCCTCCCATAAGAACAACGGTTCTATCGCTCCGCACTCCAGGAGCCGGTACACGGCTGTGCCCCGAATAACCTGACTGAGGATCTTCCATGTTCGGCATAGAGGCGCTAGACCTGGCCCGTATCCAGTTCGCCTTCACCATATCCTTCCATATCATCTTCCCGGCCATCACCATCGGCCTGGCCAGTTACCTGGCGGTGCTCGAGGGCCTGTGGCTGAAGAGCGGCGAGACGGTGTACCGCGACCTCTACCACTTCTGGGCGAAGATCTTCGCGGTCAACTTCGGCATGGGCGTGGTCTCCGGCCTGGTCATGGCCTACCAGTTCGGCACCAACTGGAGCGCCTTCTCGGACTTCGCCGGCGCGATCACCGGGCCGCTGCTGACCTACGAGGTGCTCACCGCCTTCTTCCTCGAGGCCGGCTTCCTCGGCGTCATGCTGTTCGGCTGGCAGCGCGTCGGCCCCGGGCTGCACTTCTTCGCCACGCTGATGGTGGCGATCGGCACGCTGATCTCGACCTTCTGGATCCTCGCCTCCAACAGCTGGATGCACACCCCGCAGGGCTTCGAGATCGTCGACGGGCGGGTGATCCCGGTGGACTGGCTGGCGGTGGTGTTCAACCCGTCCTTCCCCTATCGCCTGGCGCACATGGCCACTGCGGCCTTCCTCGCCACGGCGTTCTTCGTCGGCGCCTCGGCGGCCTGGCACCTGCTGCGTGGACGCGACAACCCGGCGCTGCGCAAGATGCTCTCGATGGCCATGTGGATGGCTCTGCTGGTGGCGCCGCTGCAGGCGCTGATCGGTGACTTCCACGGCCTCAACACCCTGCAGTACCAGCCGGCGAAGATCGCCGCGATCGAGGGGCACTGGCAGAACCACGGCGACGAGCCGACCCCGCTGATCCTCTTCGGCTGGCCGGACATGCAGCGCGAGGAGACCCGCTTCAAGCTGGAGATCCCCGCCCTCGGCAGCCTGATCCTGACCCACAGCCTGGACCGGCAGGTGCCGGCGCTCAAGGAATTCGCCGCCGCGGACCGGCCCAATTCGACAGTCGTGTTCTGGACCTTCCGCGTCATGGTCGGCCTCGGCACACTGATGATCCTCACCGGCCTCTGGAGCCTGTGGCTGCGCAGCCGTGGCCGGCTGTTCCAGGCGCGGCCGTTCCTCCACCTGGCGGTGTGGATGGGGCCCTCGGGGATCATCGCCATCCTCGCCGGCTGGTACACCACCGAGGTCGGTCGCCAGCCGTGGATCGTCCAGGGCCTGATGCGCACCGCCGAGGCCTCCTCGGGGCACGGCCTGGGGCAGATGAGCCTGACCCTGGCGCTGTTCGTGCTGGTGTATTTCGCCCTGTTCGGCGCGGGGCTCGGCTACATGATGCGCCTGGTGCGCAAGGGCCCGATCACCGACGAGGGCCAGGTGCCCAGCGAGGGCGGGCCCGGACGCAAGCGCACGCCGTCGCGCCCGCTGTCCGCCGCGGACGAGGATCTGGACGACAACGACGGCGACCGCCTGGCGGGGAGGAATTGAATATGGGCATCGATCTTTCGTTGATCTGGGCGCTGATCATCGGCTTCGGCGTGATGATGTACGTGGTCATGGACGGCTTCGACCTGGGCATCGGCATCCTCTTCCCCTTCGTCGAGAGCAAGGGCGAGCGCGATGTGATGATGAACACCGTGGCGCCGGTGTGGGACGGCAACGAGACCTGGCTGGTGCTCGGCGGCGCGGCGCTGTTCGGCGCCTTCCCGCTGGCCTACGCGGTGGTCCTGAGCGCGCTCTACCTGCCGCTGATCCTGATGCTGCTGGGGCTGATCTTCCGCGGCGTGGCCTTCGAGTTCCGCTTCAAGGCCAGGGCAGCCAAGCGCCATCTGTGGGACAAGGCGTTCATCGGCGGTTCGCTGACCGCGACCTTCTTCCAGGGCGTGGCGCTGGGCGCCTATATCGACGGCTTCGAGGTGGTCGAGCGGGTCTATGCCGGCGGCGCCTTCGACTGGCTGACGCCGTTCTCGCTGTTCTGCGGCCTGGCGCTGATCGCCGCCTACGCCTTGCTCGGCTGCACCTGGCTGATCATGAAGACCGAGGGCCGCCTGCAGCAGCAGATGCACGATCTGGCGCGGCCGCTGGTGTTCGTCCTGCTGGCGGTGACCGGCGTGGTCAGCCTGTGGACGCCCCTGGCCCATGCCGAGATCGCCCAGCGCTGGTTCAGCCTGCCCAACCTGTTCTGGTTCCTGCCGGTGCCGCTGCTGGTGCTGCTGTGCACCTGGGCGTTGCTGCGCGCGGTGGTCAGCAACGCCCACTACTCGCCGTTCCTGCTCACCCTGACGCTGATCTTCCTCGGCTACAGCGGCCTGGGCATCAGCCTGTGGCCGCATATCATCCCGCCGGCGATCAGCATCTGGGAGGCCGCCGCACCGCCGCAGAGCCAGGGCTTCATCCTGGTCGGCGCGCTGTTCATCATCCCCTTCATCCTGATGTACACCGCCTGGAGCTACTACGTGTTCCGCGGCAAGGTGCGCGAGGAAGACGGTTATCACTGAGGGGCGGGCGATGAGCGATATGCGCGGGAAGAAACCCTTGTGGCAGCGCCTCGGCTGGCTGCTGGCGATCTGGACCGCCAGCGTGCTGACGCTCGGTGCGGTGGCTGGGCTGCTGCGCCTGTTTATGCAGGCGGCGGGGATGGGCACACCGTAAGGCTATGTACCCGTTAGATGTTGCAGGGGGTAGGTAGGGTGCGCCGTGCGCACCAATGCAGCCCGTAAGCTCTTGGTGCGCACGGCGCACCCTACGGGATCGCCTATTTAATCGCCTTGAGCACCACGAACTTCGGTGTGGCCGCCACCTGCTCGACGCCGCGGAACAGCCGTTTGAGCTTGGCGTGGTAGCCCAGGTGGCGGTTGCCGACTATCCACAGCTCGCCGCCCTTGACCAGGGCGGCGCGGGCCTGCTGGAACATGCGCCAGGCGAGGAAGTCGCCGACCACCTGTTGCTGGTGGAACGGCGGGTTGCACAGCACCAGGTCCAGCGAGTCGGCGGGCTGTTCGGCCAGGCCGTCGCCAGCGCGAATCGTCACCGGGCGCTCGCCCAAGGCGGCGCGCCAGTTCTCCGTGGCCGACTGCACCGCCATATAGGACTCATCCACCAGGCACAGCTCGGCCAGCGGGCTGCCCAGCGCGTAGGCGATGCCGAGCACGCCGTTGCCGCAGCCGAGATCGGCTACGCGAATCCGCCCCAGGTGCTTGGGCAGGTGCGGCAGGAAGGCCCGGGTGCCGATGTCCAGGCCTTCGCGGCAGAACAGGTTGGCGTGGTTGAGCAGTTCGATCGCAGGCTTGTCCAGGCGGTAGCGCGTGGGGTAGGGCGAGACCGGCACCGGCTTGTCTTCGGGAGTGGCCAGCAGCAGGCGGGCCTTCTTCACCGCCAGCGAGGCCTGCACCGGGCCTATGTATTTCGCCAGCAGGTCGCCGGCGGCGCGCGGCAGATGCTTGAGCATGGCCGCGGCCACCACCCGCGCGCCGGGCGCCAGTTGGCCGTGCAGGCGGATCAGTTGCTCCTCCAGCAATGCCAGGGTCTTCGGCACGCGGATCAGCACCCAGTCGAACGGCCCTTGCGCCGTCTCGCTGGCCGCTACGAAGTCGATGGCGTCGGCAGGCAGGTGGTTGCGCACCAGGTTGGCGGTCAGGCCCAGATGGCCCAGGTGCGAGTCGCCGCTGCTGGTGACCAGGGCATGGCCGGCCAGGCTGGCGGCCAGGGCGCCGAAGCTGTCGTTGAGCAGCAGCACCCGGTCGCCTCTCGCCAGGCCCTGCTCGTGCAAGTGTGTCAGCAGGTACTGGTCGGCGGCGTCGAAGGCCTGCAGCGGCTCGGCCTGCTGTTCGGGGTGGCGGATCAGCTCGAGCTGGGCAAAAGGCGTAACGAATATAGGCATATAAGCTGCTGGTGTTTGTCGGGGGCACTTTGCGGGACACTGCACGTGAGCCGGTAAGCGATGGGAGTGAAGTATGACCGCCAGCGAAGAGAAGTTCACCCGCCAGACCCTGAGCGACGTGCACGTCTGGTCGCCGAGCCTGTTCAGCCTGCGCTGTTCGCGCGATCCGGGGTTTCGCTTCCGCGCCGGGCAATTCGCCCGCCTCGGCGTGCAGAAGGCCGATGGCTCGCTGGTCTGGCGCGCCTACTCGATGGTGTCGGCGCCGCACGACGAGTTCCTCGAATTCTTCTCCATCGTCGTGCCGGGCGGCGAGTTCACCTCCGAACTGAGCCGGCTCAAGGCCGGCGACAGTCTGCTGGTGGACAAGCAGGCCTACGGCTTCCTCACCCTCGAGCGTTTCGTCGATGGCCGCGACCTCTGGCTGCTGGCCAGTGGCACCGGCCTGGCGCCGTTCCTGTCGATCCTCCAGGACTTCGAGGCCTGGCAGCGTTTCGCCCGCATCGTCCTGGTCTACAGTGCGCGCACCGCCAGCGAACTGGCCTATCAACCGATGATTCGCGGTTTCAGGCAGTTGCAACATCTGGCCGAATACGCCGACCAATTGACCTACCTGCCGCTGGTCACCCGCGAACAGGCGCCGGGTTGCCTGCACGGGCGCATCACCAGCTTGCTGAGCAGCGGCGAGCTGGAGCGCGCCGCCGGACTGACCCTCAGTCCCGAGCATTCGCGGCTGATGCTCTGCGGCAACCCGCAGATGATCGAAGACACCCGCACCCTGCTGAAACAGCGCGACCTGCAGCTGAGCCTGACCCGTCGGCCGGGTCAGGTGGCGGTGGAAAACTACTGGTAGCGTCGTGCCGTGCACCCATGAAGATGACGCCCGCGGGCGCCATCATCCTGCAGCGGCGCGATTATTCCTTGCCCTGCTGCGCCTTGAGCAGGTCGCGGATCTCGCTCAGCAGTTCCTGGTCCCTGGTCGGCGCCGGCGCTGCGGCGGGCGCCGCTTCCTCCTCGCGCTTGAGCTTGTTCAGGGCCTTGATGCCGATGAAGATGGCGAAGGCGATGATGGTGAAGTCGATGATGGCCTGGATGAACTTGCCGTAGGCCAGGGTGACCGCAGGAATCTCCCCCTCGGCGGCCTTGAGCACGATGGCCAGGTCGGAGAAGTCCACCCCGCCGATCAGCACGCCCAGCGGCGGCATCACCACATCGCCGACGAAGGACGAGACGATCTTGCCGAAGGCGGCACCGATGATGATGCCCACGGCCATGTCGACCACGTTGCCTTTGACGGCGAAGGCTTTGAATTCGCTGAGGATGCTCATTGTTTCACTCCCTGAGTAATGGTGTGCGCAGAGTGTAATCCAGCGCCGTGCGCTTGCCAGCCAGGCGGCGGGGCCTGCCGCACGGCCGTGCGGGTGCCGGTGGTCCAGGCTTTCGGTGGAAAGCCGCGGGCTGAGCTAGTCTGATGATGAATACGCTTGCCTGGGAGGGAATCGCCATGCCATTGCAATATCATCCACTTAGCCGTGAGTTTCCGCAGTTCGAGACGCAATTGCGCGCCTTGCTCCAGGCCGACAGCCATTTCGCCCGAATGGCCGAGGAGTACAGCGAGTTGGACAAGCGCATCTACGAGGTGGAAGACGGCCGGGTGGCCATGGACGAGATGCGGCTGCAGGGGCTGAAGATGCAGCGGGTCACCCTCAAGGACGAGATCGCTACGCTGCTGAGCAACGGCGCGGGTGGTCAATCCGGTTGACCCGGATCAAGGGATGGCTGGCCACGCGGGGGTAATCTGCGCGCATTCCTTCCATGGAGCGCCAGCATGCATATCGAACACCACCCCTTGGTCCATGATTTTCCCGAACTGCGTGCGGAACTGCACGCCCTGCGCCAATCCGATCCGCAGTTCGCCCGCCTGGCCGATGAGTATGAAGTGCTCGACAAACGTATCTGCCGGGTAGAGGACGGTATCGAGGTGTTGGCCGACGACGCCCTGAATGCGTTGAAGCAGCAGCGGGTCGAACTCAAGGACCAGGTCGCCAGTCGACTCAAGCCGGCGGCCAGTCACTGCTGCGGCTGCTGCCAGGGCTGATTCCGCTGCCGGTGGGCCGAACGGAAAGGCTATGATGCGCGCTTTCGTCTGACGGAGCCCGCCTTATGGCCAAGGCCAAGCGCTTGTACGGCTGCACCGAGTGCGGCGCCACCTTCCCCAAATGGGCCGGGCAGTGCGGCGAGTGCGGCGCCTGGAATACCCTGGTCGAGACCCTACTCGAAGCCAACGCCGCGACCCCCAACGGGCGTACCGGCTGGGCCGGCCAGCAGGCGCAGCTCAAGACCCTGGCGGAAGTCAGCGTCGAGGAGATGCCGCGTTTCTCCACCGCCTCGGGCGAGCTGGACCGGGTCCTCGGCGGCGGCCTGGTGGACGGTTCGGTGGTGCTGATCGGCGGCGACCCAGGGATCGGCAAGTCGACCATCCTCCTGCAGACCCTGTGCAATATCGCCGTGCGCTTCCCCGCGCTGTACGTCACCGGTGAGGAATCCCAGCAGCAGGTGGCCATGCGCGCCCGCCGCCTGGGGTTGCCGGAAGACCAGCTCAAGGTGATGACCGAAACCTGCATCGAGGCGATCATCGCCACCGCGCGCCTGGAAAAACCCAAGGTGATGGTGATCGACTCGATCCAGACCATCTTCACCGAACAGCTGCAGTCGGCACCGGGCGGCGTCGCCCAGGTGCGTGAGAGCGCGGCGCTGCTGGTGCGCTTCGCCAAGCAGAGCGGCACGGCGATCTTTCTGGTCGGCCACGTGACCAAGGAAGGCGCGCTGGCCGGGCCGCGGGTGCTCGAGCACATGGTCGACACCGTGCTGTATTTCGAGGGTGAATCCGACGGGCGCCTGCGTCTGCTGCGCGCAGTGAAGAACCGCTTCGGCGCGATCAACGAACTGGGCGTGTTCGGCATGACCGACAGGGGCCTCAAGGAGGTCACCAACCCCTCGGCGATCTTCCTCACCCGCGCCCAGGAAGAGGTGCCGGGTAGCGTGGTCATGGCCACCTGGGAAGGCACCCGGCCGATGCTGGTGGAGGTGCAGGCGCTGGTCGACACCAGCCACCTGGGCAACCCGCGCCGCGTCACCCTGGGCCTGGACCAGAACCGCCTGGCCATGCTGCTGGCCGTGCTGCACCGGCACGGCGGCATCCCCACCTACGACCAGGACGTGTTCCTCAACGTGGTCGGCGGGGTCAAGGTGCTGGAAACCGCCTCCGACCTGGCGCTGATGGCGGCGGTGATCTCCAGCCTGCGCAACCGCCCGCTGGCCCACGACCTGCTGGTGTTCGGCGAGATCGGCCTGTCCGGCGAGATCCGCCCGGTGCCGAGCGGCCAGGAACGCCTGAAGGAGGCGGCCAAGCACGGCTTCAAGCGCGCCATAGTGCCCAAGGGCAATGCGCCCAAGGAGGCGCCGGCCGGCTTGCAGGTGATCGCCGTGACCCGCCTGGAACAGGCGCTGGATGCGTTGTTCGACTAGTGTCGCGTCAACCATGATCTGTCGGTTCAACGCCAGGCTTGCGTGGGAGCGGCTTTAGCCGCGATTGACCGTGAAGGCGCTGAAAGCATCGCGGCTGAAGCCGCTCCCACGGAAAACGATTTTTTTGTGTCGCGACACTAGCCCTCTTCGCCGAGCGCCGCCAGGTCGCGCTCCAGCAGCGCTTCGTCGCCCAGGTTGAGTTCGACCAGGCGGCGCAGGTGGCTGATCGAGTCGAGGTCGATGTGCCGGCAAACGAAGCCGAGCAGGTCGTCCTGGGTACGGGTCAACTCGACCTCCATGCGCACGCGGACATCGCCGCCCAGTTCGAGGTTGGCCTCGAACGGTTGCTCGGGGTCGCCGTCCCAGTCGGCCGGGCGGTGGACCAGCAGGCCCTTGAGCGACAGGTCATGCAGTTCGACCGCCCAGCTGCGCGTGCCTTGCACGATCTCGGTGGGCGCGTCGAAGGCGATGCGATGAAAGCGTCGGCGCTCGTTGACTGTGTCGCTCATGCGGAGAACTCCTGCGCGGTTTCATCCACTATAGCCAAGGGTTGTGCCTCTGACCCGCCCCAGCCGGGGCAGCGGCGGCGGAGCTACCCGGTCCCATGGCCGCGAACTCCCGTCAACCTGGGTTCGCGGGCATGGCCCAGGTTCCCGTCACGGCCTATGGCCGCGAAACGGCTTATTGGCGCAATGTAAAAGCCCGCCAAATGGCGGGCTTCGGTGCTCCTGGGGCCGGGCTTACTGGCCGTAGACCGGGAACTTGGCGCACAGCGCCTTGACCTGCTCGCGGATGCGCTCTTCCACCGAGGCGTCGCCCAGGTTGGCGAGGATCTCGCAGATCCAGCCGGCCAGCTGGCGGCACTCGCCTTCCTGGAAGCCGCGGGTGGTGACGGCCGGGGTGCCGATGCGCAGGCCGGAGGTGACGAACGGCGAGCGCGGATCGTTGGGTACCGAGTTCTTGTTCACCGTGATGAAGGCGCGGCCCAGGGCGGCATCGGCGTCCTTACCGGTGATTTCCTGCTTGATCAGGCTGAGCAGGAACAGGTGGTTTTCGGTGCCGCCGGAGACCACGTCGTAGCCGTTGTCGATGAACACCTTGGCCATGGCCTGGGCGTTCTTCACCACCTGCTGCTGGTAGGCCTTGAACTCCGGCTGCAGGGCCTCCTTGAAGCACACCGCCTTGGCGGCGATCACGTGCTCCAGCGGGCCGCCCTGGCCGCCGGGGAATACCGCGGAATTGAGCTTCTTCTCCAGCTCCTCGTTCTTGCGCGCGAGGATCAGGCCGCCGCGCGGGCCGCGCAGGGTCTTGTGGGTGGTGGTGGTGACCACGTCGGCCAGCGCTACCGGGTTCGGGTACACCCCGGCGGCGACCAGCCCGGCGACATGCGCCATGTCGACGAACAGGTAGGCGCCGACCTGGTCGGCGATGGCGCGGAAGCGCGGGAAGTCGAGGACCTGGGAGTAGGCGCTGAAGCCGGCGATGATCATCTTCGGCTTGTGCTCGACGGCCAGGCGCTCGACCTCGTCGTAGTCGATCAGGCCGTTGTCGTCGATGCCGTACTGCACGGCGTGGTAGATCTTGCCGGAGAAGCTGACGCTGGCGCCGTGGGTCAGGTGGCCGCCGTGGGCCAGGCTCATGCCCAGCACGGTGTCGCCCGGGTTGAGCAGGGCCATGTACACGGCGGCGTTGGCCTGGCTGCCGGAGTGCGGCTGGACGTTGGCGTAGTCGGCGCCGAACAGCTGCTTGGCGCGGTCGATGGCCAGCTGCTCGACGATGTCGACGTATTCGCAGCCGCCGTAGTAGCGCTTGCCCGGATAGCCTTCGGCGTACTTGTTGGTCAGCACCGAGCCCTGGGCTTCCATGACGGCCGGGCTGGTGTAGTTCTCCGAGGCGATCAGCTCGATGTGTTCTTCCTGGCGCTGAGCTTCTTGCTCCATCGCGGCAAACAATTCGGCGTCAAAACGGGCAAGATTCAAATCACGGCTGAACATGGCATTCCCCTGAGAAAATCAGCTGGGCGGTGGAAAGAGGGGGCGAATTCTAACGCATCCGGGGCGAACAGGCATATGAAGCTTGGTCATCTGGCGGGCAAGCGGAATTCACTAGCAGGCCGTTGAAAAACTACCTGCGTTGCCGATCCTGCGTTAAAAACGGCCTCGCGTGCGAGCCCAGTCAAAATGCTCATTTAAAGCACCTAAACTGCGCTTTTCGGCCGTTTTTGCCTTGTCTCGGCTGCCTCGCCTACGTATTTCAAGGGCCTGCTAGTGTTCTGTCCTGGAAATGCGTTCAAGAACTGGTGAGCGAACTTTTCTGTCAGCCAAGGCGCCGCGACGAGTCATAGCAGGGCTATGGCGAGGAGTGGCAACGCCGGATGGCGGGAAAGGGCGCCATCAGAATTGAGCAGTTATTTTCGGGACAGGACACTAGCTGAGCATGAACAGCGCCGTGCCGCAGAACTGGGCGGAGAACTGATAGGCGGGCATCGGTCGGCCGAGCAGGTAGCCCTGCACCTCATCGCAGTCGTGTTCGCGCAGGAAATCCAGCTGCGCCTGGCTCTCCACGCCCTCGGCGATCACCGCCAGGTTCAGGCTGTGGGCCATGGCGATGATGGCGCGAGCGATCTGCGCGTCCTGCTCGCCTTCGGGCAGGCCGTCGACGAAGCTGCGGTCGATCTTTAGTACGTCGATGGGGAACTGCTTGAGGTAGTTGAGCGACGAATAACCGGTGCCGAAGTCGTCGATGGCCAGGCACAGTCCCAGGCGCTTGAGGTCGGCGAGGGTCTGCAGGGCGCTCGCCACGTCCTGCATCAGGATGCTTTCGGTCAGCTCCAGCTCCAGGCAGGCCGGGGGGAGGGCGCTGGTCCGCAGGATCGCCGCGATGCGCTTGTCCAGGTCGCCATCGGCGAATTGCCGGGCCGACAGGTTGACCGAGATCTTCGGCACGCGGATCTTCGCCAGGTGCCAGCTCTTCAGTTGGCGGCAGGCTTCGGCCAGTACCCAGTCGCCGACCTGCACCACCAGGCCCAGCTCTTCCAGCACCGGGATGAAATCGTCCGGCGGCACCAGGCCGCGCACTGGATGCTGCCAGCGCAACAGGGCCTCGACGCCGGTCAGGCGCTGGCCGTTGCCGGAGAACTGCGGCTGGTAATAGAGGATGAACTCGCGTTGCTCGAGGGCGTGACGCAGGTCGCGTTCCAGCTCCAGGCGTTCCAGGGCGCTGGCGTTCATGTCCGCCTGGTAGAACTGGAAGTTGTTCTTGCCGTGTTCCTTGGCGTGGTACATCGCCGTGTCGGCGTTCTTCATCAGCTGGCTCAGTTCGTTGCCATCTTGCGGGCTCAGGGCGATGCCGATGCTGGCGGTGACGAAGAACTCGCGGCCTTCGAGGACGAACGGCCGGGCCAGGCTGGCGAGGATCTGCTCGGCGACGTGGATCGCCCGGTTCAGCGCGCCCTCGCGGGTGGCACGCGATTGCAGGAGCAGGGTGAACTCGTCGCCGCCCATGCGCGCCACGGTGTCGTCGCCGTCGACACAGGCGGCCAGGCGCACCGCCACGTCCTTGAGCATGCGGTCGCCGGCGGCGTGGCCGAGCGAGTCGTTGATCGGCTTGAAGCGGTCGAGGTCGAGGAACATCAGCACCACCCATTCCTGGTGCCGCTCGGCATGTTGCAGGGCGGTGTGCAGGCGGTCCTGGAACAGCGTGCGGTTGGGCAGGTGGGTCAGGGCGTCGTAGTAGGCCAGGCGGTGGATGCGCTGTTCGCTGGCCTTGCGTTCGCTGATGTCGCTGAAGAAACACACGTAGCTGACCAGGTCGCCTTCGTCGTCCTGCACCGCGGTGATGCCAACCCAGGCCGGGAAACTCTCGTCGTTGCGGCGCTTCAGCCACACCTCGCCCTCCCAACTGCCGCGTTGGTCGAGTTGGCCGCGGATGTAGTTGAGGTGGCTGGTCTGCTGGCGGTCGGCGGTGAGCATGCTCGGCAGTTGGTCGAGCACCTGCGTCGAGCTGTAGCCGCTGACCCGGCTGAAGGCCTTGTTGACCTGGACGATGTAGCCGGCCGGGTCGGTGACCAGGATCGCCGCGGTGGAGTGTTCGAACACCGTGGCGGCCATGCGCAGGTCCTTCTCCGCGCGGCGCTGCTGGCTGATGTCGCGGCCGACGCCGAGCAGGCCCTCGAAGCGTCCGTGTTCGTCCCACATCGGCACCAGGCGCAGTTCCACCGGGATCTTGCGCCCGTCGGCGCGCAGGCAGTCGAAGACGAACAGTTGCGGCGGGAACTTGTCGCGCAGCTCGTCCAGCCGCTGCGGGTCGCCGAGCGCGCAGCGCACCTGCTCCAGCAGCACGTAGAGGCCGGCCAGTTGCTGCGGGTTGGTGGCCAGGCCGTGGAAGCTGTTGGCCAGCACCCAGTCCGGCCCGTAGCCGAGCATGGGCTCCACCGAGGGGCTGACGTAATTGAGTTGCAGGTTGTCGTCGGTGGAGAAGATCACGTCGCTGATGCTTTCGGCCAGCAGGCGGTAGCGCTGTTCGCTGTCGCGCAGCGAGTCGCTGCCCTCGATCTGCTCGGTGATGTCCTTGGCCACGCCGATCAAGCGGCTGACGCGGCCACTGGCGTCGCGCGCCAGGGCCTGTTCGCGAATGCTGAACCAGCGCCAGGCCCCGCTGCGCTGGCGCCAGCGCAGGGTCGACTCGAGCAGCAGGCCGTCGCCGACCACCTGCTGCAGGTTGCGGATGCGCCAGTAATAGTCGCCGTCGTCCGGGTGCAGGATGCGTTCCCAGAAGCGCTCGCCCAGCTCCTCCAGCTCGGCCGCGCTGTAGCCCAGTTGCAGGCCCAGGTGATGGTTGCTGAACAGCACGCGCTTGTTCAGCAGGTCGTGCACGTAGAGGGTGTCCGGCACCGTGCGCACCACATCCGACCAGAAGCGCTCGCGTTCGATCAGCGACAGCTCGATGCGCTTGCGGCTGGTGATGTCGCTGATGCTCAGGGTCACCGCGTGCAGGTCTTGCTCCCGTTCCGGCAGGCGCAGCACCAGCCACAGGTGGCGCTCGTGGCCCTGCGGGGTGGTGATCTGGCGCTCCAGTTCGAGCTGCACGGCGCCGTCGAGCAGCGCGTCGAGCAGGTGCACGCGAAAGCCGTCGGGGCGCAACGGGCCGCTGTCGATCAGGTGCTGCCAGGCTTGCTCGGTGGAGTCGACGCCGAGCAGGCGCAGCGCCACCTGGTTGGTCTCGGTGAAGCGCAGCAGCTGCAGCAATTCGCCATGCCGCTGGGGGTGCGCCTGCAGCCAGCGCCTCAGGCCGGCGCCGTCATGCACCTGCTGCTGGCGCAGGTAATCCGGCAGGCCGGCCAGGTCCAGTACGCAGAGCGCGGTCCCGGTGCCCTCGAAGATGTCCTGGTAGCGCCGCCGGGTTTCCTGCAGCACGCGGGTGGCCTGCTGTTGCTCGGTGACATCGCGCAGGACCCAGACGAAGCCCTGGCTCTGCGAGCCCTCGCCGAGCGCGCTGCGGCCGATGTCGAACAGGCGGCTGCTGCCGTTCTGCTGGATCTCCACCAGCTCCGCGCCGTTGTGCACGGCCGTGCCGTGCAGCAGCAGCGGGTCGAGGCGCGGCAGCAGCTCGAGCAGATGGCGGTTGCGGGCTTCGTCGCTGCGCAGGCCGAACAGCGCCTCGGCCTGCGGGTTGAGGTAGCTGAGCAGGCCGTTGCTGTCGGTGACCAGCACCCGCTCCTCGATCGCGCTCAGCGCACTGGCGGCCTGCCTCAACGAGCGCCGCGAGGCGGCGTTGAGTTCATGCAGCTTGCGCTGTTCGCGCAGCAGGCGGTACAGGGCGAGCAGGGTGAGCACGCTGCACAGGGCGAACAGCAGGAACTTGCCGGCCAGCTTGGGCAATAGCTGGGCGCGCACGGCGCGTGCGTCGAACAGGGCGCGCAGTTGCCAATCGCTGCCCTTGAGGGGCGCCAGGAGAATGCTCTGGTCCAGATTATCGGCGGTGATCGGCGGGAAAGTCGGCGCGTTGGTGGACCGGTCGACGGAATGCCCGGCTATCGCCCGTTGCGCCAGGCGGTCCTCCAGCAGCCACTGGTGCGCGCTCTGGTGGTGCTCGTGCAACCAGTTGCGCAATGCCTCGGTGGTCAGGCGCAAGGCCCAGTAACCGCTCGGGCCGCGGCCCTCGACTTGGCGCAGCAACAGGTAGACCTGTCCACCGTCGCGGGCGCTGAACGCATAGTGGTAGGCCTCGCCGCTGCTGCGGCGGACCAGTGCGGCCAGGTAGGGCGCGTCATCCGCATGCCCGGCGCTGTCGGCGAGGATGTCGCCGCGGGGGCCGAGCCAGGCCAGGCTGCGCAGGCTGGAAAACACCGCCTGCAGGCCGTTCAGCTGCGCCTCGCCAGTCCCGCCCTGGCGGGGGGACGCCAAGGCGTTCTGCCGGAGCAGCGCCAGGCCGGCCTGGGCCTTCAGCTCCATGCTCAGGCTGAGGTGATTGGCCAGCTGTGCGTTGAATTCGTGGCTGAGCTGTCGCTGGCTGTCCAACAGCTGGCGTGTCTCCAGCTGCAATTGCCACAGCAGCAACGCCAACATACCCAGCACCAGTGCGACCAATGCGCCCTTGGTCGAACCGCGCAGCGGTGGCGCCAGTGGTTCGCCTGGCGCATGCGGTAACGCGGATGGGGAGGATGTGGGCACTGATCGAGATCCTGCGACGACGGCTGACTGAAAGCAGGCGGTGCGATGTGCGTACGCCTGGGTGGGCGCGCACGGGGCCGCTAGCATGCCATAACTGTGGCGAAGTGCCAGTGCAGCCGACGAGCGTCGTTTGCCCTGCACGGCGCATTCCGGTAGTTTTGCCGCACGCGCGCGGGAGCTGTCGACGGTTTCTTGGCAAACGGGCGTCTGCGTGGCGGCGAGCCCATCGTCCGCCGGGCGTCGCCAGCCGCGCTTGCCAGGGGTGTCACGCGACAGCCTCCGGCCATTTTCAGTTTTCTGTCTTAGACCCCAGGTTATCCATGGCTCAATACGTATATCTGCCCTATTAGCTTTTAGTCATGTTTTGCGATCTGCCGTCGAGCCCTTGTAGTCACTGGCTTTCCAGCCTCTTCAGCATGGTTTTTCCTCTCGATCCTGTGTCATGGCAGAGCTTTTAGTTAGCTTTCGCTGATTTTGGGTCAAATTTAGGCTCCAAAACTTAACTTTTTCGAAGTGCTCCTGTGATCGCTCCGGCCAGGTATCGCCAGCAGATTTCCTCTCGTGAGACAGCAAATAAAGTTCCTCTTATATAAGAGGCTCATTACTTCTCAGGGCATCCACAAGTCGGGCTTCCGCGATGCTATCGAGAAAATTCAAACAGTGCAGGCGAGGTGATGACGGGCGTCTAGGTTAGACTCGCATTTTTGCGCGTATTCCAAGGAGTTGTTGCGTGAACACGGAAAACCATTCCCAGACTGCCGCCTTCCTTTGGTCGATTGCCGACCTGCTGCGCGGTGACTTCAAGCAGTCGCAGTACGGTCGCATCATCCTGCCGTTCACCCTGCTGCGGCGTATGGAATGTGTGCTAGAGCCGACCAAGGAAGCGGTGATCCGTGAGTCCTATGCGCAGGAAGGCCGGCCTGATCTGGTGCGTGAGCGGCTGTTGCTGCGCGCGGCCGGGCAACAGTTCTTCAATGCTTCCAAGCTGACCCTGGGCACGCTGTCCGACACCCAGACCGCCGCCGACCTGATGAGCTATGTGCAGTCCTTCAGCAAGGACGCCCGTGAGATTTTCGAGCACTTCCACTTCGAAGACTTCGTGCAGCAGCTCTCCGCCGCCAACCTGCTGTATCAGGTGGTGCAGCGCTTTGCCGCCACCGACCTGAGCCCCGAGCGCATCAGCAACTTCGGCATGGGCATCATCTTCGAAGAGCTGATCCGCAAGTTCGCGGAAAGCTCCAACGAGACCGCCGGGGAGCACTTCACCCCGCGCGACATCGTGCATCTGACCACCTCGCTGGTGATCACCGGCCAGGACGACAAGCTCAGGCCCAACAGCATCGTCACCATCTACGACCCGACTGCCGGCACCGGCGGCTTCCTCTCCGAGGGCGACGAGTACATCCAGTCCATCAGCGAGAAAGTCACCGTGTCGCTGCACGGCCAGGAGCTGAACCCCGAGTCCTACGCCATCTGCAAGGCGGACATGCTGATCAAGGGCCAGGACGTCACCAGCATCAAGTTGGGCAACACCCTGTCCAACGACCAACTGGCCGGCGCCGAGCACCGTTTCGACTTTATGCTGAGCAACCCGCCGTTCGGCGTGGAGTGGAAGAAGGTGCAGAAGCAGATCACCGACGAGCACAGCGAGAAGGGCTTCAACGGCCGCTTCGGCCCCGGCCTGCCGCGTGTGTCCGATGGTTCGCTGCTGTTTCTGCTGCACCTGGTCAGCAAGATGCGTGACCCGCGTGAAGGCGGCTCGCGCATCGGCATCATCCTCAACGGCTCGCCGCTGTTTACCGGCGGCGCCGGCAGTGGCGAGTCGGAGATTCGCCGCTACCTGCTGCAGAACGATCTGGTCGAAGCCATCATCGCCCTGCCCACCGACATGTTCTACAACACCGGCATCGCCACCTATGTGTGGGTGCTGAGCAACCACAAGGCCTCTGTGCGCCAGGGCAAGGTGCAGTTGATCGACGGCAGCCAGCACTTTGCCAAGATGCGCAAATCCCTCGGCAGCAAGCGTCAGTACGTCACCGACGAGCAGATCGACGAGCTGGTGCGCCTGTATGGCCGCTTCGAGGAAACCCCGCAGAGCAAGATCTTCCCCATCGAGGCCTTCGGTTACCGCCGCATCACCGTCGAGCGTCCGCTGCGCCTGAACTTCCAGACCAGCGCCGAGCGCATCGACAAGATGCTGGAAGAAAAAGCCATCGAGAAGCTGGAAGCCCCGGCGCGGCAGCGGCTAATCACGGCCCTGCAGGCCATGGATGCTAGCCTGGTGCATCGCAACCGCGAGCAGTTCAGCAAGCTGCTGAAGAAGATGCTCACCGCCCACGACGTATCCCCCAGCACGCCAGAACTGAAGGCCATCCTCAATGCCCTGAGCGAGCGCGACCCCGAGGCGGATATCTGCATGAGCAAGGGCCAGCCGGAAGCCGATGCCGGTCTGCGCGACAACGAGAACGTGCCGTTGGGCGAGTCGGTCTATGACTACTTCGAGCGCGAAGTAAAACCCCATGTGCCGGATGCCTGGATCGACACCAGCAAGACCGATGACAAGGATGGCGAAGTCGGCGTGGTCGGCTTCGAGATTCCGTTCAACCGCCACTTCTACGTGTTCCAGCCACCGCGCCCGCTGGAAGAGATCGACCGCGACCTGAAAGCCTGCACCGACCGCATCAAGCAGATGATTGAGGGGCTTTCGGCATGACGTTTCCAGCTTACCCGGCGTATAAGGATTCTGAGGTTGAGTGGCTGGGGGAGGTCCCGGAGCACTGGAAGGTTTTACCTGTGAAGTGGGTCGGATGGCTTAAAGGAGGTGCCGGTTTTCCTCACGATAAACAGGGTGTTGATTCGCATGAGTTGGACTTCCACAAAGTTAACGCTCTGGCGTCTGCGGATAGCGACGGTGTTCTGCGTTCAAGCGAAAATACTATTACTCGTGAAACCGCGAAAGAACTTGGCGCCTATGTCTTTCCGAAAGGGACAATTGTCTTTGCTAAGGTTGGCGCTGCATTGCTACTCGGGCGACTAAGAACAATCAGCGCCGAAGCCTGTATTGACAACAATATGATGGGGCTAATTGTTTTCCAGGGAAAAGTCTCGAATCAGTTTGTTCTTTACTCAATGGGTACTGTTAGGTTTGATTTAATTGCAAATCCTGGGGCCGTGCCGTCTTTGAATGAAGGTCAGATTGGTAATTATCGATTGGCGATTCCAGGCTTGCCAGAACAAACCCAGATCGCCCGCTTCCTCGACCACGAAACCGCCCGCATCGACGCGCTGATCGAAGAGCAGCAGCGCCTGATCGAACTGCTCAAGGAAAAGCGCCAGGCCGTGATCTCCCACGCCGTCACCAAAGGCCTCGACTCGACGGTACCGATGAAAGACTCTGGGGTGGAGTGGCTGGGCGAGGTGCCGGCGCATTGGGACGTTGGGGCTTTGCGCTGGTACGCGACCATCCAAGGTGGTATCGCTAAGGGTAAGGATTATGAGGGGCGCGAAACTGTAGTTATGCCTTACCTGCGCGTCGCAAATGTGCAGAATGGCTACGTGGATTTAACAGAAGTAAAAGAAATATCCGTACTTGAGTCTGAGGTGGAGCGTTATAGGCTTCGAGCTGGTGACGTGCTTATGAATGAGGGTGGCGACAATGATAAGTTGGGGCGTGGCACGGTTTGGCAAGCTCAAATAGAACCATGTCTCCACCAAAACCATGTTTTCGCTATCCGGCCGAATGATTCGCTTAATGCGGAATGGCTAGCCACCTTTACTCAGTCCGAACAGGCTCGCGCATACTTTTTCTTGAACTCTAAACAAAGTACCAATCTGGCGTCCATATCTGCAAGTAATGTTATGAGTCTGGCGTTACCAATACCGCCAGTTAGTGAGCAGCAGGAAATAATTGCTTATCTGGAAGAAGACCGTTCGCGCTATGAGCAGCTTACCGGAGTGGCCATATCCACAGTCGGGCTACTCCAAGAACGCCGCTCCGCCCTAATCTCCGCCGCCGTAACCGGCAAAATCGATGTGCGCGGCTGGCAGCCAGCGGCCAGAACCCAAGCCCCCGAATTAGAAGAGGCCGTGTAATGGCGGACAGCAAGGAAGCCCAATTTCAGCAGGACATCATCAGCGCCATGACCGCCCAAGGCTGGCTCACCGGCCCGGCCAGCGGCTATGACCGGCGTACGGCGCTCTATACCGAGGACTTTCTCGGCTACTTCCAGGCCGCCTGGCCGGAGCGTTGGGAGAAGTTCGCCAAGGCCAACCCGAATAACCCGGAAGCGGTGCTGGTGCAGAAGCTGGTGCGCGAGCTGGAGCAGGACGGCACCCTGGATGTACTGCGCCATGGCTTCAAGCTGCCGGGGGTGAAGATCGAGGCGTGCAGCTTCAAGCCCGACCACGGCATGAATCCGGACACCCTCAAGCGCTACCAGTGCAATCGCCTGCGTGTGGTGCCGGAGGTGTCCTACTCGCCGCATTTCAGAGAGGGTGAGTACAACCCTCGCCTGGATCTGGTGCTGTTCGTCAACGGTATCCCCACCGCCACCCTTGAGCTGAAAAGCGAGTTCAAGCAGTCGGTGGAAAACGCCAAGCGCCAGTACCGCCAGGATCGCCCGGTCAAAGACCCGCTGACGCGCAAACCCGAGCCGCTGCTGACCTTCAAGCGCGGCGCACTGGTGCACTTTGCCGTGAGCCAGGATGAGGTGGCGATGACCACCCAACTGGCCGGCAAGGAGACCTTCTTCCTGCCGTTCAACCTGGGCAGCCTCGACGGCGGTGCCGGCAACCCACCGCCGCCGGACGACAGCCATTACGCCACCGGCTACCTGTGGCAGCGCCTGTTCCAGCCGGATGCCTGGCTCAAGGTGCTGGGCCGCTTCCTGCACCTACAGAAGAGCGTGAAGGAAGATGCCGATGGCAACCGCGTTACCAAAGAAACCCTGATCTTCCCGCGCTACCACCAGTGGGAAGTGGTGAACAAGCTGATCGAGACTACCCGCGCCGAAGGGCCGGGCAAGCGTTACCTGATCCAGCACAGTGCCGGCTCCGGCAAGTCCAACTCCATTGCCTGGACGGCGCACCAACTGGCCTCGCTCTACGATGCCGAGGGCCAGCGCCTGTTCAACTCGGTGATCGTGATTACCGACCGCACCGTGCTGGACAGGCAGCTGCAGGACACCATCTACCAGTTCGAGCATGCCCAGGGCGTGGTCAAGTGCATCACCCGCGATATCGGCAACCAGAGCAAGTCCGAACAGCTGGCCGAGGCGCTGGCCGAGCAGACGCGCATCATCATCGTCACCATCCAGACCTTCCCGGCGCTGTTCGATGCCCTGGACAAGTACCCCAAGCTGGCCTGCGGGCGCTATGCGGTGATCGCCGACGAGGCGCATTCCTCGCAGACCGGTTCATCGGCCAGCAAGCTGAAGCAGATCCTCGGCAGCGATGCCCCGGAGGCTGAAGAAATCAGCGCCGAGGAACTACTGGATGCCGCCGTGGCCGCCCGGGCGCCTAACGAGCGCATCAGCTACTACGCCTTTACCGCCACGCCCAAGGCCAAGACCCTGGAGTTGTTTGGACGCCCGGCCAATCCGGCCTTGCCGGCGAGCGCCGACAACAAGCCCGAGGCGTTCCACCTGTACTCCATGCGCCAGGCCATCGAGGAAGGTTTCATCCTCGACGTGCTGCAGAACTACACCACCTACAGCACCGCCTGGAAGATCGCCCACCCGGATGGCGATGACGAGGAAGTGGACTCGAAGAAGGCGCGCATGAAGCTGGCGCGCTGGGTGCGCCTGCATCCGTACAACATCAGTCAGAAGGTGGAGGTGATCGTCGAACACTTTCGCGCCAATATCCGCCACCTGCTGGGTGGCCAGGCCAAGGCCATGGTGGTGACCAGCAGCCGGCAGGAGGCGGTGCGCTACCAGTTGGCAGTGATGGCCTATGTGAAGCAGATGGGCTACGGCGACGTGCATCCGCTGGTGGCCTTCTCCGGCAGCGTTCTGCCGGATGGGGTAATTCCCGAAGAGGTGACGGAAAGCAGTAGCGTGCTGAACCCCGGCCTGAACGGGCGTGATCTGGCGGAGGCCTTCGACACCCAGGACTTCAACGTGATGATCGCCGCCAACAAGTACCAGACCGGCTTCGATCAACCCAAGCTGTGCGCCATGTACGTGGACAAGAAGCTGCAGGGAGTGGACTGCGTGCAAACCCTGTCGCGGCTGAACCGTACCTTTGGCGACAGCAAGCCCACCTTCATTCTTGACTTCTTCAACGACGCCCAGGACATTCTCGACGCCTTCCTGCCGTACTACACCAAGGCCGAGCTGACCGACGTGACCGACCCGCAGCTCATTTATGACCTGCAGAAGAAGCTGGATGCCGAGGGCATCTACCACTGGGAAGAAGTGGCGGCATTCGCCATCGCCTTCTTCGACCCCAAGGCGGCCGCCAGCAAGCTCAGCTACTACTGCGCGCCTGCCAAGGAGCGCTTTGCCAAGCGCTATAAGCTGGCCCAGGACTCACGCCTGCATGCGCTCGATTTCAAGCGTGCCGCCGAGCGCAACGGCGACAGCGCGGGCCTGAAAAAGGCCGAGGCGGCAGTGAAGGAAGTCGGTGAGCAGGTGGATCAGCTCGACCTGTTCAAGAAGAACTTGCAGAGCTTTGTGCGCCTGTATGAGTTCCTTTCGCAGATCATCCCCTATGAGGATCGCGAGCTGGAGCAACTGTGTGTCTATGCCAAGCACCTGCACCCGCTACTGCGTGTGGATCGCCTGGATCAGGAAGACGTGGACCTGGGCGAGCTGCAATTGAGCCACTACCGCTTGAGCAAGCGCGCCGAGCATCAGCTGCGCTTGAGCGAGGAGCAAGGCGACTACGGCCTGGACCCTGCCAGCGCGCTGGGCAGCGGCAAGGCCCATGACCCGGAGAAGAAGCGGCTGTCGGAGATCATCGAGGCGCTGAACGATATCTTCGGTGCCGAAGTGAGCGAAGAGGATCAGCTGCAGTTCCTCACCGGCATCGCCAATCGCATCAGCCGCCAGGAGGATGTGATGGCCCAGGTCAACAACCACTCGGTCGAACAGGTGATGCACGGCCTGTTCCCCAAGCGCGTGCTGGACACCGTACTGGACGCCATGACCGACCACGAGAAGCTCTCGCTGGAAGTGCTGGATAACGAGACCAAGAGCCGGGCGTTTGCGTTGGTGATTTTAAAGATGCTGACGGCGGCGAAAGGTTCGGAGCAAGGCAACAGTGGCGGCAATCTCAGGCCTTCTTGAGCGCCGCTCTCGATCAGATGCGAAGCTACAGCTCTGACAACTGAGGCAGTAGGCAGGATGGATCGCAAGCGAGTTCGCTTGCGATCCGATACAGCTTCTCGACGGTGATGTTCACTTCACCACGCTCGATACGCCCCATATAGCTACGGTCGATACTGCAGGCCAGCGCTAGCGCATCCTGAGAAATCCCACAGGCCTTTCTCTGCGCCCGGATGCGTTCCCCTAACGCTTTCGCCAACTTCTCCATGACCGTCTCAATTCCACTTGAGGCGGCACTATCGTGTGTTTGCGGATGCAGGGGCCACGGATTATAATCCGCATTTCTGCTGCGTTAACTCTTCTGGTGCCTCAATGAAATCGGCCTCGTTTATCTTCGACAGGCGTCTGTATGAGCTGCTTCAGGAGGAAGGGCGTGCAAGGTTCACGACGCGTGAACTGCGTGATGCCTATGCTGCTCGCCTGAAGGGCACACATTTCCGTATCGCCGATGTGCGCCACTACGTGTATGAACAGATCCGCCGAATGTTGCGCATGGGCTGGGTTGTGCTCGATGAAGAGCGCCGTTCGCGGGGACAGGTCTACCACCTGCTGCCGATTCCGGCACATCTGCAACTGGAGCTGATCGACAACGGGTTCGAGAACAGCCATAAGACCGCTTGTGAGCCAGAGCAGGAGTCGTCAGCGTTCGATAATGCGGCGGTACCGCAACCATCAGCCGATGTGGATCAGCACCTGGAGGCGCTCCTCAAGGAAATCAGGCTGGACTTCCTCGCATCGATGGGCGAGGCGGAGCGATACAAGCTGCTCCTCGATGATATGCCGCATCTCCGGGATAAGGTCGAAGGCGAGTACCTGGAAGCTAGAGACCGAAGCTCGCGCCTGCTGGGCCATCTTCGCGCCATCGAGAAGACGCTCAAGACGCTTGCCTCCGCACGATGACCACACTGCTTCGAGACTGGCAACGCCGCTGCCTCGACACGGCACTAGAGCACTTCACTACCACGCCGCACTTCTTCTGCCAGGCAACGCCGGGCGCCGGCAAGACGCGCATGGCGGCAGAGCTGGCCAAGAGACTGCTTGAGCAGGACAGAATCGATCTGGTTCTCTGCTTCGCTCCCTCCTGTCAGGTTGTCGAGGGCTTTCGCTCGTCCTTTGCTGCGGTGCTCGGCAGACGCTTGGATGGCCATCTCGGCGCAGTTGGGGCAGCGTTCACCTATCAAGCCATGGAATACCGAGATGAGGCGTTCTGGCGACTCCTCGATGACTACCGTGTATTCGCGGTTTTTGACGAGATCCACCACTGCGCCGGCCACGATGTACTCCTCAGCAACGCCTGGGGCCAACAGATTCTTCAGCGGGTACAGGACAGGGCCACCTTCACCCTGGCCCTCTCCGGCACCCCATGGCGTTCGGACGATCGGGCCATTGCCTTGGCCCGCTACTCGACGCCCGAGGGGCACCTGATCTGCGACTACCGCTACGGATTGAAAGAGGCCATTGCTGATGGTGTGTGCCGCTCCCCTCGCATTGTCCTGCTCGACAACCAGAAGGTGAAACTTACCGAGGAGCTGGACACAGAGAGCACTGTCAGGATGTTTCCCAGCATTGCCAAACTATTGGGGGAGTCCCCTGTCACCTACGAAGAGCTATTGCGTCATGACGAGGTGATTGATCAGTTACTCGGTCTCGGGTGCAGCAAGCTGGATGAACTTCGCCTGGTCAAGCCTGATGCGGCAGGCTTGGTGGTTGCCACCGACATCGAGCACGCGCAGCAAATTGCCTTCGCCCTGGAAACCTTGGGTGAAGGTTGCCGCATCGTGACCAACAAAACCCCGGCTGCGCAGCAGGTTATCAATGCGTTCAGACACAGCGCCTGCCGTTGGATTATCGCAGTTGGAATGATCAGCGAAGGCACGGACATTCCTCGACTCCAGGTGTGCTGCTACCTCAGTCGCATCCGCACTGAGCTGCATTACCGACAAGTGCTGGGGCGAGTGCTTCGGCGCACAGGCGAGCCCGATAATCAGGCGTGGCTATTCATGTTAGCGGAGCCGACACTGCAGTGCTTGGCAGAGAGAATTGCAGATGATCTACCGGATGACCTGGCAGTGCTGAACGAGGTAGAGATGCCAGCCTCCACTTCAGGTTCAACATCTGGGTGGATTGGGGCTGCTGGCAATATCGATGTCGTGGGTGACAGTAATGGAAGTGGCATTGCGCAGGTAATTGGGGCAGGTGCTACATGCACCTTATCCCTGGTGGGCTCTGCCGCTGAGCCAAACCATCTGGTCAGCTTTTCCAAGCACTACCGGCAACAGTTGCTGGCTTGCTTTTGATGCTTGTATGGAGGGCAGAATTCAAGCGTCGGCAGACGTGGTTGACTGAATCAGGAGATAGCCGCATTGACCCTTCCTCACGAAAGAACCCGCAGCGTCATCAAGACCGAAGAGTTCCTGCGAGAACTCGCCCGTAACACTGAGCTGCCTCAGGATATCCGCAGCTATGCGAAAAGCCTGCTCAGGCACTACCCGTCGGCCGACCAGATCCTCTCGTTGGGGCGCCTTGAAGAGTGCCTGGTGAGCGATGCTCCAGATGATGAATATCGACGGCGGGTGATCGCTTTCCATCAGCCGCTGTTCAGCTCGTCATTGGACTTCACGCGATAGAAGTGAGAGCCGCAATGTCCAGTACTGATTTTGCTCTGTCGGTATCCACCCGCATTGCGCAACGGGTCAAGCGCTTACCCAAAGGGCAACCCTTCTGCATCAGCCGCTTTGCGGAGCTTGGAGCGCGTGGCGCCATATCCAAGGCAGTAGCTTGGCTGGTCAGCCAAGGCGAACTTGAACGGGTGCATCGAGGAATTTACATGCGCCCGAAATCTAGTCGATACGTTGCACGGGTTCGCCCAAATGTATGGGAAGTAGTGAGCTTGATCGCTAGGCAGAACCGCCATGTTCTTCAGATTCATGGCGCTCATGCGGTCAGGTTGTTTGGACTGAGCACCCAGATGCCGCTCATTCCGATCTATTACACCAGCGGACCCAGTCGATCATTTTTTATAGGTAAGGGTGAAGTCCGGTTGGTACATGCGGCACCAATGGTCATGCAGCGTGCCGGGACCGAGGTAGGGACGGCTATCAGCGCACTATTTTATCTTGGTAAAGACGGCTCGACCCCGGAGTGCATTGCCGCGATCAAGAAAGCGCTCAGAGCCGAAGATCTAAATATATTGATGGCCTGCAAAATGCCGAAATGGATGCGTATGGCGTTGGAGCTGACATGACCTGTTGCCGCCGGTACATTTTCCACCCACATGCCGGAATTTCATTGACCCAGTTTCGAGCACCAAATGAGTTGTAGAATTTCGCTTTCAGACTGCTGGGTTGGGTCAGAATAGCGTCGGCACCTGGGTCAAAAAATGCATTGGCGGTAACATTGGATGTTTGCGGCAGCACCGCCTCCCGTTCCGGATTGGCACAGTAAAAGACTTGATTCAAATTCGGAGGAAACATGGGTATTTCGTATTACCTCGCATGTTTGGAGACCCGGCAATATGTCTGGGTTGGCAGGCTTGACCCACAGGGGGAGGTGCCGGCGGTGGACGTCGAAGGCTCCATCGCCATGTTCGCGCTGGAGAATCGGAACAAACCGTTGATCGTCGTGAGCGAAAGCCATCCGATCCTCGAAGAGGGAATGGAGTGGTCGCCGCCGGCAACGCAAGAAACGTGCAGCGGACAACCATGACGAACCAACGCCAACCGCATCTCCGGACACTCGTCGCGATACAAGTCATGGCACAAGTCGTCGTTGGACAGCTTGAAGTGTTGGCGCTGATGGAAAATTGACCCAGCCGGATTACGGATTTCTGCTTCAGCAGCTGTTGATAAGCATATCAGCGCAGCTGCTTTTGAATCCTCCTTTGGATAGCCCAGTTCAGTTGTCGAAGACCTGCCATATCCACCTCTGGCATGGCGCGCCAGACCATGCTTGAGCTAACGCAGCGGGGCTGGAGAATTGGCAAAAGGCGCTCCGTTGCGCAGTGCCCTCTTTAATACGAACACGAGGACTGCCCGTTGACAGAGACCGATAAAGACACCATTTGCGATGTATGCGCTACCAGTACGAGGGTGCCGGGATACGGCGAGCAGTTCGGGACGCTCCAGGCGCTCTGGGGCTATGGCGCAGGGCATGATGGCGAACGCTATCGTGTCAATCTATGCGAAAGTTGTTTTTTCGCGGCACTAGCGTTTTTGAAGCAGGAGCGCCGCACGCAGAATCTGTTCAGCGATGAGCAGCCCTGCGAGGAATGCCCATTCGGACTAGTCGCCCGCGATGACTACTTTGGCGATTCGTAGCCATATCGCAGAGATGAGGTTATTGGCACGCCAGCATCGAACTCGGGTCATGTCAGCACGACTTCTCGGTACAATGGCGTCACCCGCAATCGCTCTAGGGATCTCGCTTGACTGACGCAAAACTCACTGAAGTCGAGATGCGGCGCGCACTTGGCCTAGACCTCGCGCCTTCGAAATCGAAGCAGCCCATACCCAAACAGCACTCTACCGTCACACTCGTTGAATTGAGCGTGCGTAAGAACGGTGGTTCGCCATTCCGCTTCGAGCACCGCTCCCGTTCCATCAGTACTCTCGCTGCCCAACTCGAGGCCGAGAAAGCAGCACGGGAGAAAGGGTATGAGGTCTGGGTCGTGTTGGATATCAGGCAGGTTTCATCATAGAGCCGCAACAGCCGCCAGTCAGTCCAGCCTCGCTGACTGCTCTGGGGCAATGAACGCTTGAGTCAACTAGAGCGAGTCAGTTCGCACTCGGGCAGCTCTTGGTCGGCACCTGTATCTTCCAGGGTAGGCCGCCTCAAGCCCTTACTTTACCGTCCATAACTGATCAATCCGCGTCGTATAGCTTGGACTCATCATCTCTCGCCGCATGCCCCAGTCCGGATTCGCCGGCACTCCTGCAGGCCGCATGGTTCCACGCCCCCATCGTGCATTGATCGCATCCATCACCCCCATCACCCGCTCGGCAGCCACCGGCGGTGTCGCGACGAACAGGTCATCGGTAAACTCGCCACGCTGGCGCAGATCGAGCAACAGGATCTCCGCCTTACTGAATGCAAAGCCGGCCCGGAAGATCAGTTCCAGCCCCGCGGAGGCGGCCTTGGTTATCAGTCGGGTATCGTCGGTCGGATAGGGCAACTCACAGATAATGCCCTTGGCGAACTTCGGCTCGTCCGGGTTGAACATGCCGGTGCGAATGCTGATCCGTACCTTCTTGCACAGGGAGCGCTGCGCGCGGAGCTTTTCGCAAGCCCGAGCGGCGTAGGTGGCCACCGCTTCGCGGATCGGCGGCAGCTCATGCAAGCGTTTGCCGAACATCCGGCTGCAGCAGATCTCTTGCTTCTGTGGTACTTGTTCCTCGAGCGCCAGGCAGGATGTGCCGCGCAGTTCACGGGCCGTCTTCTCCACCAGCACCGAGAACTTGCTGCGCAGTGTCCAGGCGTCGGCCTGGACAAGATCCCAGGCGGTACGAATGTTCATGTCGGCCAGGTGGGCGGTCATCTGCCGGCCGATGCCCCAGACCTCGCTGACATCCATCACCTGCAGTAGCCTGTCGCGCTTTTCGGGCTTTCGGATGTCCACGACCCCACCGGTCTGCCGTTGCCATAGCTTCGCCGCACGATTGGCCAGCTTGGCCAAGGTCTTGGTCTGGGCAATGCCCACCCCCACCGGGATGCCAGTGCAGCGCAGCACCCGTGCACGCATCTCCCGCCCCAACCTCTCCAAGCTGCCAGGCATACCGGTCAGGTCGGCGAACGCTTCATCAATGCTGTACACCTCAAGCACCGGAGCCATCCCCTCGAGGATGGTCATTACCCGCTGACTCATATCGCCATAAAGCGCGTAGTTGCTGGAGAACGCCAAAATGCCGTGCTGCCGAAGCTTTTGCCTGATCTGAAAATACGGCTCACCCATCTTGATGCCCAGCGCCTTGGCCTCGGCCGAGCGGGCGATCACGCAGCCGTCGTTGTTCGACAGCACGACGATAGGCGTACGCAGCAGATCCGGGCGGAACACCCGCTCGCAGCTGGCGTAGAACGAGTTGCAGTCGATCAGGGCAATTGCCGACTCAGCCTGGGGCATGGCAGCGCACGCTGTGAGTGACCACGCCCCAGATCAGTAGCTCATCCCCCTCGAGTACGTAGCGCGGCGCGTAGGCCTGGTTCTCCGCCCGCAGAATGATCTGTTCGCCTTCCTTCGCCAAGCGCTTCACCAAGGCATCGCCGTTGAGCGCGGCGATGACAATCAGGCCAGGCCGCCCCTCCATCGCCCGATTCACGATAGCCAGGTCGCCATCGAACATCCCTGCGTTGATCATGCTGTCGCCGCTGATGCGCACCAGATACATATGCGGCGCGCGGAGGTCGAGAAGCTCGTCGAGGGATATCTCGGCTTCGATGTGATCCTGCGCCGGCGAGGGAAACCCAGCCGGGACGCGGAAGGAATACAAAGGCAGGCACACGGAGCTGCTGCTCAGTGGTCCGAGGATCGTGCAGGACATGGCGCACCCGTAATAATGCTGTATTTATATACAGTACAGAACAAGCCAACCAGCCTACAATCAGAATGAGAAAGGCGATGACGAGCGGACGGTCATGTGCGGACGATTTGCGCAGTATCAGGGGATGGCGGATTACCTGCGTGAGCTGAATAGCGAGCAGGAGGTGATCGGCGGCTACGACAACCTGCCGATCGAGTGCTACAACGTGGCACCACAGACCAACGTGCAACTGCTGCACGCGGAGGGAGGCGGCCTTACTATCGCCGCAGTGAGATGGGGGTGGGCACCGCACTGGGCGAAGAAGGGGAAGATGCCGGCGCCGATCAACGCCCGTGTCGAGACGGTGGCGAGCGGCAAGTTCTTCAGGCAGATATGGCCGCACCGCGCGCTGGTCGCAGCTGATGGCTGGTATGAATGGGTGAAAGACGAGAGCGACCCGAAGCACAAACAGCCCTACTTCATCCACCTACGCGATGGCGGGCCGATGTTCTTCGCCGCCATCGGCCAGCTCTCGCCCGCAGGCAGCGAGGTTCGCGAAGACGATGGGTTCGTGATCATCACCGCCGACGCCCAGGGTGGCATGTCGGATATCCATGATCGCCGCCCCGTGGTGCTACCGGCGGACTTGGCCCGAGAGTGGATAAACCCGAACACAACTTCGCAGCGTGCCGAGCAGATAGTGCAGGAGCTGGGTCTGCAGTCCGAGGCATTCGAGTGGTACCAGGTCAGCAAAGCGGTGGGTAACGTGAAAAACACAGGGGCAGCGCTGATTGCCCCCTTGATTACAAGGAATCACCCGACTGGCTCTGATCGACCGGAGGCGAGATGCGCCAGTCAGCTGCGACTGGCGGGAAGCGGCCAGGAGCGGCCAGTCCCGATAAATAAGTCTGTCCCCATTTTCGTCATGGCCGGCTCACGGGACTCGGCGCTACTACAAAAAGTAAACGTCCTCGGGGCCGAAACTCTCCATGATGCATCGAGCTTCAGTAGGGCAATTCGCACCTTCGAACATTGCGAGCCAGAATCCGTCATCAAACGCACCTCTCAGTCTGAAGTAGCGGCAGGCATCAATGAGCTGGCTTCGATCCCACACCGGGCCAGGATGAGATGGGCCGTGAATATCGTAATGATCTTCCAGATCATAGAAAGTAATGGTTTTCTGCCCAATCCAGAGGTCATCAAGAAACCTCAGAAGCTCGACCAGCATTTCCTCTCCGACATCGAAAAAGTCCTCATAGGGCTGGTGCCACGAGGCGCTTTGTTCTTGAACAGGAAAAACCCCGCTCGACCAGGCAAACGCGTAAGCATCTGTCACGTCTCTGCGTTCCTGTGGGTCGGTGTATAGCTGCAGAATCTGAAACTTCTGCAAGTTGAATAGCATCTCGGCAGTTGCAGTCATAGCTCTCTCCTAAGCCGTCACCGGCGCCATGTCGGGCCCTCACTGATACCCCATTCCCGAACAACAAGCCACTGGCCAGTCGTCTCAGGCAGGTAGGGACACCCCATGCTCGAGAAAAAGCTGCACCACTTCCACTTCCACTTCCACTTCCACTTCCACTTCTGCTGCGGCCTGGGCGGCGGCGACAAAGGCTTCAACCGCGCCCGTCCAGTAGTCAGCAACGTGCAGGCCCGCTAGGAATGCCTAAAAACAATCATCCCATAGGCGAACCGCTCTTCTTATCGCAGGCTTGCTTTGAGTCAATTGAAGACTAGATTGCTGCGCCAGGCCTGTACGAAAGGTGGTCAGCGCCCTTTCCTGGCCGGTTAGCGGCTATTGCTGGTCCATTCTTGTCCTCCCTCACGTGGAGGACAACCCTCGATTTATCCCTCAGACCTGAGCAAGGAAGCTCAGTGAAACGCCGAAAGGCAACTTGAAGTGGCTTGCAGCCACTTCGACAGCAGGCACATCCGACCGGCTGGCTGCCGCTGAACCTACTTTTTCAACAGAATCGGCCAATAGCTGCCGTACAGCGCTGCCCGCATTTAAGCTAGTGCTTAAGAAACTGGCTTCGCCGTCTAGGCATTGTTCACATCAAACGTCGGAGGTCCGACGTGGTTTCGCTGTGCGACTGCATGCCCCGTCAAACAGTTTCGCCAATCTTGTAGGTGTCGAGTCGGATGCGGTCGCTTTCGCCCGCTACAATCGCGTGCTCGTATGAACATATGAGAAAGCTTTTATGAAGGGGCCCAGTCACGCGTGACTTCAGAGGATGAAATTGGTCGTTAAGCCGTAAACCTTGACTAGCGCTTCCCAGCGGTTACGGATAAACCACATATTGTTACCTTCAGCCGCATCACCGGGTTCGCAGCGTGAGCCGATGCTGTTCTGGCATTTTATGAAGGTGAGCCACCTATGTCTGAAGACATCAAGAACACCGCAATTACCGCCGCAGGTTACATCTATCAGAACCGTCAAGGCCTCAGGGTTCTTTGCGATTGGCTTGACGCACCGGCTCGCTACACCCGGGTGAAGTTTGAGTGCGACGACGAGGCCGTAGCGCCGATGGGGCTGGATGACATCGTTGTCGAGCGTACAGATGGCCTGGTAGATCTTCAGCAGGTCAAGTTCACCCCGAACGCAAGCGTGCATTTGCTTTGCTGGGATTGGATGCTCGAGAAGACCGGCAAGACTGCGCGATCGAGGTCGATGCTGCGCAAGTGGTTCGATGCCTTCAACCGGCATGGGCAGGGGTTTCCCCAGGAGCTAGTGCTGACGCTGGTCCAGCACTCGAATGGGCTGCTCGGCATGGCAGGCAATCTCTTGCTCATCCTGGCCGGCGTCCCGCCGGAGGCTGGGCAGATGGCCAAGGTCTATGCGGAGTTCCAGGACTGTCTGCCACTAGTGGATCCGCCATACCGGCGTTTGCCCGATCCGGCGAACTGCGACCGGCAGAAACCGGCCGATTCTGTTGAAAAAGTCCCTTTGCGATTTCTGCCCACAAAAGAACGTTGCCTACGTTGAAATCTGAACCGAACGGGGGACGGAACTGCCTTGGTTTTCACGCAGCAACGCCAAAATCGCGCATTTTTTGAGCTCTGGAAAGGCGGCTCCGGCCAAGACCGACTTATTCAACAGAATCGGCCAACAGCGACCATTCGAGCGAAACAGGTACCTGATGCACCGCTACAACTAGATGAAGCCGCATCAATACAATGACGGGCTTCCGTCTGCGGTGGCTGAAAAAAAACTTAACCCACTATCCGGGATAGGTTGACCACTACGGCTTGGAGTAACTGCCGGGGTGGATGGATGAAGCCATCATGCCTGCGGGCTGGCCTACTGCCGGATTAGATGGGCACCGAGACCATTCCTACGTGCCCGAGAAACAGGAAGCCGGATACGAGCACGGCATTGAGAGCCCAGGCGACGGTGAGGTAGCGCGCAAGGTGACCGTACGTCTCGTTGCCGACATTGAACGCGTTCACCCACACTGAGCGCATGATCCAGGCGGTGTATAGAACGAAGCCCGCCAGCAACGCACCTAATGTCAACGTTCCCAGCGCACGGTAAAAATAGAGAATCGAACCAAAATAGACATGGCTGGCGAGCACGCCATAAATCCAGAAAACGATCCATAACGGCGTATGGCCGCGTGTATCCGGGGAAAGCAATTTGGTAACCATTAACCTACCTCCTTGAAGAATACCTGTCGGACTGGCATGTTAGGC
Source organism: Pseudomonas benzenivorans (assembly GCF_900100495.1). GTDB lineage: Bacteria > Pseudomonadota > Gammaproteobacteria > Pseudomonadales > Pseudomonadaceae > Aquipseudomonas > Aquipseudomonas benzenivorans. Next base: position 174,054 of record NZ_FNCT01000002.1, on the reverse strand, counting down.
TCTAAAATGATTATGCTTTAGTAAGCCTACTGTACGCAAAAACTTACACCTGGATGGTTAAAAACGGGTCAAACGCCATATTTTCCGGAATTCCCTCATGCGCATAACCACGAGGGTTGCTCAGGATTCGTGTGTTGCCTATTTGATAGTCACAGCTGTTATGGGTGTGGCCGTGAATCCACAATGTCGGTGACCATTGAACGATCCGATCATCGAGGTTAGACACAAAGCAGGCATTTAACAGCGAACCCGTGTACTTTGGATTAATACTGCTCGGTGACGGCGCATGGTGGGTAACTACGACAGTGCTGCCGTTAAATTTCTTGGAAAACTTGCCTGCTAGCCAATCGACCGATTGATCGAAAATTTCACTTGAGTGTGCAGGGCTAAAACAGGTGTTAGAGTCGTCAGATAGCGTAATTCGACTAAAATCTCTGATCGACCGATGCGCCTCGGTAATGGCGGCGGTTCTCTCATCCTCAGTAGCAAATAAACGGAAGTCGGTCCAAAGTGTACAGCCGAGAAAGCGCACTCCGTCAATACAGACCTCATCTCGCTCGAGTACATGAACATTGCTATCGTGAGCAGCTTGCTTCAAGTCCGTCAGTGTGGCTGTCAAGCTGGCGCCATAAAACTCATGGTTACCAGGAATGAAAATTACCGGTTGCGAAAACTGTTTGGCCCATTTGACAGCCTGCTGTGGTCGCCCTAAATCACCGGCTAGAATCACAACATCGCAGTTTGTATTGGGCGCTTCCATCCCTGCAACGGACAGGTGCAAATCAGATAGAATAGCCAGCTTCATAAGTTTTTCGCTATTTCCGATAAATTAAAAGAGGAGCTCACAAACAAAACAGTGAGCCCCGGAGTGTGTCCGGTACGGACACGGGGAGCACCCATCCATGGATAGGAGATACGACAAAAAAGCTGTGAGCCACTCAGGCAACAAATCTGTCACTATCGAATTCTTCGCATGGTTCGAGTGCAGGCATAACCACAGACTCGCAGTGCCGTCCTGTAGATTCGCTCATGCGTCTTGCTACGCTCGGATCATCCGCAAAAGGCAGGAGAGAAACCTGCTCCAATTCAATTTCTGTGAGTCCCTGCAGGCTCCAGTAGATGCCCAACCAAAACACCAAGATTCCCAATATAAGGACCAATGTGCTCATAAGTTCACCTCGCTTAGGACAGCGCGACCATTGATATCTGGACTTCTTTTGCGCCAACCCTGACGGTGCGCCAGGTATTGTAGGCCATCAGCAACATACCGCTGGCGAAAATCGCACCACCGACCAGGCGAACGACATAGCCTGAATGGCTCGATTCCAACGATTCGACAAAAGAGTAGGTGAGCGTACCGTCATCATTGACTGCGCGCCACATCAGCCCTTGTGTGATGCCATTGACCCACATTGCCGCGATATATAGAACAGTTCCAATAGTGGACAGCCAGAAATGTGCATTAATTAATCTGATACTGTGCATTTGTTCGCGCCCATAGAGTTTCGGAATCATGTGATACAAGGTGCCGATGCTGATCATAGCCACCCAACCTAGTGCGCCGGCATGCACATGACCGATAGTCCAGTCGGTGTAATGGGACAGTGAATTTACGGTCTTGATTGCCATCATTGGCCCTTCAAATGTGGACATGCCGTAGAAGGCCAAGGACACCACCAGAAAGCGCAGAATTGGATCGTCGCGCAACTTATGCCAAGCGCCAGATAGAGTCATCATTCCGTTGATCATCCCGCCCCAGCTGGGAGCCAGAAGGATGATCGACATCACCATGCCGAGCGTCTGCGCCCAGTCTGGCAGGGCGGTGTAGTGCAAGTGATGCGGGCCGGCCCAGATATACAAGGCGATAATCGCCCAAAAGTGCACGATGGATAGGCGATAGGAGTAGATAGGCCGCTCCGCCTGTTTCGGTACAAAGTAATACATCATGCCGAGAAAACCTACCGAAAGAATGAAGCCCACCACACTATGTCCGTACCACCATTGAATCATGGCGTCAGTAGTGCCCGAGTAAACCGGATAGGACTTCATCAGTGATACCGGTATCGCCAGGTGATTAACTACGTGAACCATTGCAGTGACGATGATAAAGGCTCCATAGAACCAGTTTCCGACATAGATGTGCTTGACGCTACGCCGGGCAATTGTGCCGAAGAATAGGTAGCTGTAAGCAATCCAGACAATGGTTACCCATAAGGCAATTGGCCACTCCATCTCAGCATATTCCTTCGATGTCGTGTAGCCTAAGGGATAACTGACCAGAATGGCTATGATGGCAGCCTGCCAACCCCAGAATACAAAGCTGGCTAATCGATTGGAGATCAGGCGAACGCGACAAGTGCGCTGTACTACATAGAGCGAAGTGGCGAACAGTGCGCCGCCGCCAAAGGCGAAGATTACAATATTGGTATGAATTGGCCGCAAACGACCAAAGCTAGTCCAGGGAAGGTCGAAGTTCAGCGCTGGCCAGACCAGTTGAGCGGCAATGAATACGCCCATGCTCATCCCGACAATGCCCCAGACTAGGGTCATCAATGTGAATTGGCGAACGACGTCATAGTTGTAGACTGAATTGGTATTCAAGGCGGTAGCATTAGCCATAAGTGGTCCATTACGCAAAATGAATCGTATATTTGGTCTCTCTCCGCATTTCGAATCGACAAGCGTTCTATTTGCGTGGGTAAGCACTCAATTCTGGCTGGATATCTCCGTTAAGCGTTGCATGGCGAAGCCAGGAGATGACTAGTGTGCTGTCCAATCAAGCTAATGACAAAGTCATATTAATGCTAGTTAAAATCATTTTTATTGATATAAAAGTGGATTTTTACTATTGGCGTAGCTTGAGACGGCCCTCCTGATCCGGTGGAGTGAATGCCACCGTGCAGCAGGTCTACATCTAGTAGGCCGAAGATTGCCTGGCAAACACTAGTCAGACGCCATCAGAGCACCAGAAAAAACTTGGTAAGTTCATATAAATCATGCTCTTACTGTGCTCTATAGGGGTTGGAAATTGTTCATTTTTTATTTATTGACATATTTTTATGTCGTTTATATTCTTATCAGGCAATTCACACACAGAGGATCAAGCTATGAATATCAAGACGCTGCTTATGCTGCTCATTACGCTGTGCTCTCAGCCCGCATGGAGTCATCAGCTGGAGGAGGGGCATGCCATGGCTATTACTGGTGCCGAGTCCGCCGCGCTTAACACACGTTTGGCGCTCAGGGATCTGTGGGTAGAGCATGTCTTCTGGGTGAGAAGCTATGCCATCGCAAATCAGCAGGGTGAGCGTAAGCAAGCCGACACTGCTGCCGCTGAGGTAGTAGCCAATGCTGCTTCCATTGCCAATAGCCTTGTGCCCCTATACGGCCAGCCGGCAGCAGACCAGTTGCTCAAGTTGCTAGCTGAACACTGGGGGGCGGTGAAGCACTACAGCGATGCGGCTGTCGCAGGGCAAGCCGAAGGCAGGAACACCGCGGTTGACGAGCTGACAACGAATGCCAAGGCTATTGCCAAATTTCTGGCCACTGCCAACCCCAACTTGCCGGAAACTACCTTGGTCGCGATGCTCAGCGCTCACGGTGGCCACCATATCGCTCAGATCGACCAATTGGGCAATCGGGATTACGCCGCCGAAGCAAGAACCTGGCAGGCTATGCGTGAACATATGCTTGTTCTTGCGGACACTTTGACGGCAGCCCTGGTCAAGCAGTTTCCGGACAAGTTTTGAACCAGACGATACGGGGCGCCTAAGCGTCCCGGTTGTGGATTCTTTGGTATGGCGAGGTCGTAGAATGTTTCAGGGGATGGGCCGTACTCAGCAAGATCTACTGTCTGCGTTGCTGTATCAGCCAGCGGGTATGAGCATTGACAATCTAGCAAGTCATTTGGCTGTAACCCGCACGGCTATTCGCCAGCATCTTAGTGCCCTGGAGCGTGATGGCCTAATCGTGCGTGGTGATACCCGACCAACCGGCCGTCGTCCCGAGCAACTGTACCTGCTTTCCGCAACTGGACGGGAGTTGTTCCCTAGGCAATACCAGCTACTTGCAGACCTCTTGATCGGTGAAGTCGCAGAGGTGATTGGCCATGACAACCTCGTCAGGTTAATGCGTAGTCTTGGCCGAAAGTTGGCTGCGGGCATGGCGCAACAGGTGGTAGGCGAGGAGCAGATCGTCGAGCATATGAATCACGCCGGCTATGAGGCGGAGGTGTTTTTCCGCTCCTCTGGCGAGAAAGAGATCGTCGCGCATAACTGCGTGTTCCACCATCTGGCCGAGTCTCACCCCGAAGTATGTGAACTCGATCTTGCCTTGATCGGTGCCCTCGGCGAGGGTGATGTGGAGCACCTCGAATGTATGGTGCGCGAGGGCAAGGTCTGTCGTTTCCGTCTAAGTGCTAACCCTCCTAATCTTAAAGTCGGCCGCTCGCGCAAGTAGTGGCGCCGCGAAGGATTTGCAATGAGCCAAGAATTGCCCCGCTTTTTTCGTGAAATCCTGATCGGCGTAGGTGAGGACCCCGAGCGCGAAGGTCTGCTGGACACCCCCAAGCGCGCGGCCAAGGCCATGCAATACCTGTGTCACGGCTACCAGAAAAGCCTGGAAGAAGTGGTCAACGGCGCGCTGTTCGTCTCCGACAATGACGAAATGGTCATCGTCAAGGACGTCGAACTGTACTCGCTGTGCGAGCACCATCTGCTGCCCTTTATCGGCAAGGCGCATGTGGCCTACATCCCCACCGGCAAAGTCCTGGGGCTGTCGAAAGTCGCGCGGATCGTCGATATGTACGCCCGCCGCCTGCAGATCCAGGAGAACCTGACCCGGCAGATCGCCGAGGCCGTGCAGCAGGTCACCAAAGCCGCGGGGGTGGCCGTGGTGGTCGAAGCCAAGCACATGTGCATGATGATGCGTGGCGTCGAGAAGCAGAACTCGGTCATGAGCACCTCGGTGATGCTCGGCGCCTTCCGCGAGTCGAGCAATACCCGACACGAATTCCTGCAACTGATTGGGCGAAGCCATTGAACACTCCAAGACTGGAGCCCGGAATGGCGCGGATTCAAATCAAGAACCTCCTCCTGCGCACTTTCATCGGCACGTCGACCACCGCAGCCTAAGCCACTCGGTATGAAAGACCAGTCCCGATGTCATCGGATTCCGGGGCTGGTCAGGCTTACAAGGTCTGGGAGGATGGTTTCTGAATATGCAGGGGTAGAGCAGAAAATCCGCTGGTCGGGAAAAACGCCTTCACCGGTTCCTCATCCGGCGCCAGTGCAATCCGGCTGGTGCGTCCAAGGAGTTCTTCCATCACGATCCGCAGTTCCAGCCTGGCAAGCGGTGCGCCGGGGCAGACATGAATGCCGGCACCGTATAGCAGGTTCAGTTCGGGATCGCGATCGAGGCGGAATTCATCGGGATCCCCGAAGACCGCTTCGTCGCGATTGGCCGACGCCCAGACGAGGGCGAGACGCGAACCCTCGGCTAGCGTGCGCCCGCCCAGAGTGACCTGTTTCGTGGTGACCCGGCGGTTCATGACGAGCGGTGCATGAATGCGCAGTATTTCATCGATGGCGGCGGGCAATAGCGAGGGTTGCTCGCGCAACTGTTGCTGAAGCCAGAAGTTGGCGGCCAGGTAATGCGCGAGAATGCCGATCGAGGCGGAAATGGTTCCGAGTTCGCCGACCGTCCAGTTACGTAGAATGCTGACGATTTCGTCGTCTGTCAGAGGCCTGCCCAGGGATTGATTGCGTAGCAGGCTGGTGGTGATGTCGTCCGGCGCAGCATTGCCGGCTGTACGGCGCACGGCCAGCAGATCCTTGATGTAGCCGTCAAACTCAAGGGCCACGGCGCTCAGGGCAGCGTCGTCTCTAGCCAGGGTGGCCGCGTGATTCTTCAGCGTCCATAGGCGCAACGGTTCATGCAGATCGGCCGGCCAACCCAGCCAGACGCACTGGGTCTGCAACGCAAAGATCTGGGCAAATTCACCCATCAGTTCAGTTGTGCCTTCGTCCGGTAACGCCTGCACCAGACGAACTGCTACACCACGGCACGCCGGCGCAAAGGCGTCCATTTGCTCCGGGCTGAAATAAGGTTCGATGAGGTGTCGGTACACCGTATGCTCGGGCGGATCCATGCCATTGGGAACCGAGGGAAAACGCGAGACGGCACTACTGAATGTTTCATGATCCTTCAGAACGCGCATTACATCCTCGTGCCTGAACAAAGAGGTATAGCCATACCGACTGTGTGCGACCGGACAACGGTGGCGCATGTCGTCGTAGGTTGCCATTTGATCATTGAGTACGGCTTCAGACCTCGGATCCCAATCAGGGGGTGAATTGTTGTCCATAGCTACTCCTGTTCTGGTCTTGTCGATCACTGATTGATTCCAAAACGTCCTGGCTCACGCTCTGGCAGGTGTTGCAAGCGAAGCACGCAGACCCTCAATCGATTGCAGTGGGCACTGAAGGTCTTAATCCGCAATATCCCAACCCGGAAGGTTGAACTCCTCGCGCAGCAACTGCACTTCCTCCTGGTGCAAAGCGGCGATACGAGCCAACAACTCCTCCCCGGCAGGTAACAAGTGCACCTCGACCTGGCGTCTGTCTTCCCGGCCAGGCCTTCGCTCAACCAGCCCCATGTTTTCGCAACGGTCGATCAACGCCACCACGCTGTGGTGCTTCGATTGCAGGTGTTCTGCGAGTTCTCCAACCGTGGCCCAATCGCGCGCCGAAGCACCGCGAATCTGTAGCAGGAGCTGGTACTGCAGTGCTGTCGCGCCATTTACCTGACACAGCAGCTCGCTGTTGCGCAGGAAACGTCGCAACCGATGACGAAAATGTGCCAGCCGCCGGTAATCGGATTTGTCCAAGGTGTCGAATTCCTTCATTGACCTTTGCTCAGCATTGTGCACGATATATATCGTGATGCGATATATATTTCACGACCTGCCGAACTCGTCATGTCATTGGCCCGCTCGCTTCTTTGAAGGAGTCTCATGAACATTTTTGTCCTGCTGCGAATGCTTTTTTGCAGTACGTCTGTCTCGGCTGAGCTGGCATGTCATGGCTCGGCGATTCGAAACCTGTTCTGGGCTGTGATCGTACTGCTCTCGCTGTTGCCGCCTGCCATGATAGTGCTGCTGGATGGGCCCCTGAGTGCGTGCCTGCCCGTGCTTCAGATCAGGCCGTCGGTATTTATGGCCAGTCTGTTTTTCGGTTGCGAGGTGCTTTCGGTCTTCCTGATGGGATGGCTGATAAAGCAAGTCGCCAGCACCCTGGGCCATGAAGTGGCCTATGCGGATGCTTACCTGGTTGCAGCTATCGCACCGATCCCGCTGTGGCTGTCCTCACTTGGCTTGCTGGTGAACAACCCGTTTTTGAACACCGCGCTGCCTCTGAGCGCATTGGCTTCATGTTGCGCCTTGATCTACCAGGGGGGGGTACTCGCTGTGCCACGTCGGGAACCGTCTCAAAGCTGTAGCCGTTACCCAGGTGGTGTTTGGCGCCGGCCTCATCCTGTGGATCTTATTTCTGCCGCTTTTCTGGTCTGTCGCGGGGTAAGCGGCTCCTACCGCTTGAATTTTTCCTCACCTACGTGAGGTGGTGAGGCTGGCCAGATGATGCCCGGACAACGCCGTCCCCTCCGTAAACCCGCGCCGCATGCAGGCATGCTCGCCCCCATTCATCTACGTCTATGCTTCACGCGAGTGAGTTTTCCTGATCGACAGGATGCGGTCACCCCGCGCTTGCCGGGTAGAGGCGCTGTCCACTCTCGCGGGAATGACCGCAGGAGACACGAGCCATGATTGATGTACAGGTCTATCGCTATCACCCGGAACAGGAGCGACAGCCCTGGATGCAATCATTGTCGCTGCCCGAGGAATTCCGCACACGAATGGTGCTGGATGCGTTGGAGTTCCTGCATGAGGCCGATCCGACGCTGGTCTACCGGCGCTCCTGCCGGGAGGGGGTTTGCGGCTCGGATGGCATGAACATCAACGGCAAGAACAGACTGGCCTGCATCACACCGGTTTCGGAGGCGCTGGGCACGGCCAACAGACTGATCATAAGACCTCTGCCCGGCATGCCGGTCATCCGCGACCTGGTGGTCGACCAGGGTCTCTTCTTTGAGCAATACCAGAGCATCAAGCCATGGCTGGTCAACCATGAACCAGCGCCGGCGATCGAGCGCCTCCAGTCCCCCGAGGAGCGCGCCAGGCTCGATGGACTGTATGAGTGCATCCTCTGCGGCTGCTGTTCCTCGCAATGTCCGTCCTGGTGGTGGAATCCGGAGAAGTACGTCGGTCCAGCTGGGCTGCTGCAGGCTTGGCGTTTCATCACCGACAGCCGTGACCAGGCCACGGCGGAACGGCTCGAGCGGTTGGAAGACCCATTCAGCCTGTTCCGTTGCCGCAGCATCGGCAACTGCTCATGGGTCTGTCCCAAGGGACTCAATCCCATGGGGGCCATCGGAAAAATTCGCCAGGAGCTGTTGCGGAAATCCACCTAGGTTCTGTTGACGTATCCGCGCAACCACAACAGAACAGCGGCGAAGACCTGCATTGACTTGAAATGGCAGGCCTTCTTCTCAAAGCGCATAGCGATCCGTCGGTAGTAGCTCAGCTTGCTGAACAGGCACTCGACGACGTGGCGCTCTTTGTAGAGTTACCAATCGCAAGAGCGTTGCTCGACACGGTTGCTCTTGGGAGGGATCACTGCTTGGATCTGACGAACCTGCAACCACTCCAAGAGTTGATTGACGTCATAGCCTTTGTCGACCAGCAGCGCCGACGTGCTGATCCCCTCCATGAGTCGGATCGCCTGGGTGATATCTGCCGCCTGACCTCCCGTAAATATGAAGCGAACCGGCAGTCCCAGCGCATCAGTCAGCGCATGTACCTCGTCCCCCAAGCCACCTCGCGCCTCATTGGCTGAGGTGCTATTGGCAGCACCAGCCGCGCAGACGCTGGCCCGGATAATTGAACTATCGATACAGACATGCTGAAGATCGGTACTGCACCTCGACACTGACTGGAGACTGTCCCAAATACCGAGTTTGCACCATCGCGCAAAGCGCTTGAAGGCACTGTTCCTGCCTCCGAAACTACTGGGGAACAGTCGCCATTGAGCACCGCTGCGAAGTATCCACAACACAGCTTCGACAAATCGGGCCTGTAGTTATCGAGCCCTTTCAAGGTGCTCAGCAGGTCCTGTATAAGCTCCCAGCCGTTATTGCTCAGTTATCTTCTGTCGGTCATGGCAAGAGCAGAATTTTAGCGTGGGCCCTACGCCAACAGAAGCTCGTAAACTGAATCGCAGAGCGTCTGCCCAGGTACTGGCAATATCGTATTATGCACGCTGACGCAAAATCTCTGCCATGACCTCACGCACGATCCGCAGGACAAGCCCCACCGCCTCAGGCTGTGGATCGACCTGATAAACCATATAGGCAGGCAACAGAAAATCTGGGGCGCCAGGGTGCCGGTACAGTCGTCCTGCGGTCAGCTCGCTCTTGACGAGTCGCAGTGGGAAATACCCGGAGCCGCCGTAGGCCAGAATGTGGTTCAGGCCCAGCCAGCCGATATTGGCGCTCAACCCTGGGCCTAGGAAGTCGGGGAAGGCTGCACTGTGCTTGCTGGCGAATTCCGGGCCCCAGTCGATATACACATAGTTATCACCAGGTGGGTTGAGGGTGTCGTCGCTGGTGGTCACGTAGACCAGTTGCTCTTCGAACAGCGGTTCAACCACCAGCCCCGGCCGGCTTTGCGGCGTGTACATCACGCCGATGTTGGTGCGCCCCTCGACCAGCCCCTGTATGAGCTCATCTTCGAAGGCAATCTCGGCGCGTATTGCAATGTCTGGTACCGCACTGCGGATTCGCGGCAGGCAGACGAACAGCAGGTCGTCCCAGAGCCCGAAACGTCCGCCGATGGTCACGGAAGCCCGAAAGCCCATGGCCACGCCTATGTCGTGGCGGGCACGCTCCACGGTGCGCACGAGCGTGGTCGCGTAGGGTTGAAAGGAGCGACCTGCGGAGGTCAAAGCTGTGCCGGCCTTGTTGCGCACGAACAGGCTGCAGCCGAGCTTCTCCTCCAGCGCGGCGATTCTGGCACTGACGGTCGATTGCGTGACGAACAGCCGCGAGGCGGCATTTCTGAAATTTCCGGCGGCGATGACCGCCAGAAAGGTTCGAGCCAGTTCAGTATCCATAGGCTGCTATCCGCCTATAAAGGTGTCAGTCAAGCGCACCACATGCTCTTGCCGCGTCAATTACAATCCCGCGGCTTGACCAACCAACTGCCAAGGGCGTCGGGACTTGCTGGATTATTGCCGAACGCCTTGCGTTACCCGCTCTGCAAATTAGTTCATTGTTGGCTGGTGATCGGGGCTGTGGTGAGGCACGGAGCCTGGTGCGGCAGCCATCTTGTGCTTGGACATGCCCCTATGTCCCCGATTAGGTAGCACGGCCATCAGTCGCCAAATGAATTCGATAAAACCGATATGATCGGCCAATATTTATCGTTACTCAAATGAATATGGACAGTGTAACGTCGAGAGTGACATCCGGAATCGGCTCCTGCCGAGGTGGTCAAAATGCATCTGCTAGGTTCAGAGGATCGACAATCAATGCGCAGCATTGCGTTTGTGCTGACGAGCGTCCTGTTGGTCGTTGGTGTATTGATCATTGTCGCGGTGACTGCCGGCTGAGAGCACGTGAACTGTCGAAGTCATGATTCGCGACCTCTATAGGCACAAACGGGCGTTAATAATGGACACCGCGATCTACCTGGATAGCTGCTTTATCTAAGATGAAGCTGGGGGCTTCCACGAAGGAGACAAGGCCGAATCTTGACGCGGCCCGGCTTGCGCAGAGGTGTTCGAGTGGCTGCGTGAGGTGCCTGGAGCCTCCTGCGGCAACCATCCGGGCCCGTTGCATCCAGGTTGCGACCGTGCAGAACCGTTGCAAGACAAGTGCATTTTCCACACCAAAGGAGTCGCGTGATGGCTCAGACAGACAACCTCCCCGCCGGTCCCGATCTGACCAATGGCGTGCCCGTGTCCAGTGTCCCGGCCGCTGGCGTGCTCGCCGGCCACGTCGAGGGCAACTCCGTCCTGCTGGTGCGAATGGAAGATGGTCTGCATGCGGTCAGCGGGCTTTGCACCCACTATGGTGCGCCACTGGCCGATGGCTTGGTAATCGATGACGAGATCCGCTGCCCCTGGCACCACGCGTGTTTCAGTCTGCGCACGGGCGCCGCGTTGCGGGCGCCCGCCTTCGCGGCGCTGGCGACCTGGCAGGTGGAGATCGTCGGCGAGACCGTGTTCGTGCGCGCCGAGAAAACCGCGACGCGACCGTCGCGGCCGCATGCACCGCACAAGCAGCCCGGACGCATCGTGATCATCGGTGGCGGCGCCGCGGGGTTCGCAGCGGCCGAACGGCTGCGCGAACTGGGCTATTCCGGCGCGTTGTCGATGCTCACCGCCGATGCTTCGGCGCCCTATGACCGGCCCAATCTGTCCAAGGACTACCTGGCCGGAACCGCACCGGAAGACTGGATTCCCCTGAAGGGCCCGGGGTTCTACGCCAATCGCCAGATCGACCTGCGCCTGGGCTGCGACGTCACCGCGATCGATACCGGCGCACGACAGGTGCTGACCGGATCAGGCGAGCGGCTGGCCTATGACGTCTTGCTCATCGCAACTGGGGCGGAGCCGCGGCGGCTGCCCATCTCGGGGTTCGATCTGCCCAATGTGTTTATGCTTCGCTCGCTGGCCGATGCCCGGGCCATTGTCGAGGCGAGTAAGGGCGCGGCTTCGGTGGCCCTAATCGGCGCCGGCTTCATCAGTATGGAGGCGGCGGCAGCCCTGCGTGCGCGCGGACTCCAGGTGCATGTGGTGGCACCCGAGGACGTGCCGATGGAGCGTGCGCTCGGTCGCGAAGTGGGCGGCTTCATCACCAGCCTGCACCAGGCGCAAGGGGTGGCGTTCCACCTGCAGTCGGTGGCCAAAAGCTTCGATGGCAAGCTACTCACACTGGGTGACGGCACACGGATAGCTGCGGACCTGCTGATCGTGGGCGCGGGTGTCGCGCCGCGCACGGAGCTCGCAGCCACGGCCGGGCTGGCGGTACAGGACGGCGTCCTCGTCGATCCCTACCTGCAGACCTCGGTTGCCGGCCACTTCGCCGCCGGTGATGTCGCGCGCTATCGGTACGGTGCGGACCTGATTCGGGTCGAGCACTGGGTGCATGCGCAGCGGCAAGGCCAGGCTGCCGCGGCCAATATGCTGGGCGCCGGGAAGCCGTTCACGGATGTGCCGTACTTCTGGACCCACCACTACGGCCTGGATCTTCGCTACACCGGATACGCGGGCAGTTGGGACGACGTCCGGATCGACGGCACGCTGGCGCAACAGAACTTCACAGCTCGGTACTTTCGCGCGGGAGTACTCGTCGCGGCAGCATCGGTCGGGCGTGATCTGGAGAATCTGACCATCGAGGCGACGTTGCAGAGTTGGTCGCGTCCCTGCGGCGACGAATGAATCGTGGAATAGTTCGCATGATTCAGCATAAAGCTCGAAGAACTGCGTTTGTGCTGGCCGGCGGCGGCAGCCTCGGTGCAGTGCAGGTCGGCATGCTCAAGGCGCTGAACCGAGCGCACATCACCGCTGATTTTGTCGTTGGTGCCTCGGTGGGGGCAATCAACGGCGCTTACTTTGCAGCCGCCCCCGACGAAACTGGCATCGCGCGCCTCGAGCGCATCTGGCTGGGGTTGCGCCGCTCGGACATCTTCCCGTTCTCGGCGCTCAACACCGTCCTGTGCCTGCTCGGCCGGCGCGGCTACCTGGCGCTGCCCCGCCACTTGCGTGCGCTCATCGAGTCGCAACTGCCCTACCTGCGCCTGGAAGATGCCGCATTGCCCTGTCACGTTGTTGCTACTGACGTTCTTGATGGCACAGAGGTCATCCTGTCCGTAGGCGAGGCCACTTCGGCGCTGCTCGCCAGCACCGCCATCCCAGCAGTGTTTCCAGCGGTGGCCATCGCGGGCCGGCCGCTGATGGACGGCAGTATTGCCAGCAATACCCCGATCTCCGCGGCGGTTTCCCTAGGGGCAACCCGGCTGCTGATCCTGCCGACCGGAAAACCTGCGTCCTGCAGGCGCCACCACGTGGTGCGCTGGCCACCGCACTGCATGCGATCAATCTACTAGCCATGCGCCAATTGTTGGCGGACGTCGACAGCTTCGCCGAACGGTGTGAACTGATCGTCGTTCCCCCGTTGTGCCCACTGGCCATCAACCCCTATGACTTCTCGCAAACGGCTGAGCTCATCCGGCGAGCAGAGGCTGCCACCGAGCGCTGGCTGAAGGACGGATGGCAGGACAAGGACCCTCGCTGGGCCCTGGCCCCGCATCGCCATCGTCCGGGCTGAGTCATCGTCTCTGGATCGAAGCTGACGGTCCAAGTTTGGGCTTGCGCTTCTTGTTTCGAGGCGCGCCGGTGCGGATTTCGGTGAACGTGACCGCTCATTTCGCTAACTCGTGACCGGTGCTTCCAGCCCGGTCGCGCGGGATTTGGATTGTAGTCGCATCGGTCACGATGCGGCTTCTTCCTCTGTGTTTTCCGCCCCAGTGATTCGCTTTTCATCACGATTCGATAGGCGTTGTGCACCAGGCGATCGAGCAAGGCGTCGGCCAGCGTGAGGTCGTTGATCCAACCGTGCCAGTGATCGACGGGAAGCTGGCTGGTCAGGATGGTGGAGCAGCTGCCGGCACGGTCGTCAATCACTTCCAGCAGGTCATGCCGGGCATTTTCCTCCAGCGGAGCAAGAGCCCAGTCATCGAGTAATGTTGAGCTCAACATTACTCGATGACTGGGATATTTGCCGTTCAGTCAGGCCGGCGGCGCCTTGCTGTTTCACCTGCTGTCCAAGCTTTACGAGCACACCAGGGTGGTAATCACGACCAACCTGAGCTTCGCAGAATGGTCGAGCGTGTTCGGTGACGCCAAGATGACCACCGCCCTGCTAGATCGACTGACCCACCACTGCCACATCGTCGAAACGGGCAACGAGTCCTACCGTCTGCAGCACAGCAGCTTGGCGGCCCAGGCAAAGATCAAATCACGCGAACGAAAACGCAAGGACGATCAGAAGCAGGTGGACGACGAAGCGTTTTGATTTTAGGGAAAGGATGGCCTGCTGCATGACGACATGTAGCAGGTCATCAGTCGCCGCTTGGGACGATCGAAAGGAAGGGATTCAAAAGCAGCTCCGTTGCTAAACTTATCCACAATTGCTGAGGCTGAAATCAGCAATCCACCCTGGGTCAAATTTCAATCGGCAGGGTGGGTCAATTTTCCATCAGCGCCAACAGTCCTGCCCCCTCTCAACATGCGCGCCGAAGCCGGAAGTGCCCATAACAACCAGAATGACCGATTGCGCCTGATTGAGCCTCCCACGAGCTCCTGGGACTAAGAAAATCACTCAGTAGTTGATTGCCATCGCTTGCTGCTTTTTTACACGGTCTGGGCCGATCTATGCCGGTCGCCACCGGCCGCAATGGGTCGATTCTGTTGAAAAAGTCCTTTTGAAATTTCTGCCCACAAAAGAGCGTTGCCTACGTTGAAATCTGAGCCGAACGTAAGACGTAACTGCTTTGGTTTTCACACAGCAACGCCACAATCGTGCGTTTTTTGAGCTCTGGAAAGGCGGCTCCGGCCAAGACCGACTTTTTCAACAGAATCGGTCGACTCCAGCCCCTCACGATCTGGTGCTGGTGCCGCTGATGGCCGGCCGAGACAGGCACCGGTTGAGGCGACAACACAGTCGATTCGGGAGCGTAGATGATATTGAACCTGACGGAGCCTACAGGTTCGGGATTTACAATCCCCAACTCGGCGTTGCTTGGAAGATCGTTGGGGGCATCTGTGGATGGCATGATCAGTCGATGACTGTTTCTAGATGACCCTGGCGCGCAGCGATCCATTGCCGCTCGCCAGGTTCATGGACGCTCGGGCTATCAATGCTCGATCGGGGTAAAACCGGGGTCGGCGAAGTAGCTGGCGTAGTCGCTCAGCGCGCCCATCAGCATGATCGCGCCGTCGCGCTGCGTCGAGGTCTCCCCGGCCATGCTGTCGGCTCCGGCCAGCATCTTGCCGATGATCAGGTGCAGTTGTGCATCGGCCTCGGCGGGGAGCTTGCAGTGCTCGACCATGTAGGCCACTTCGCGGCGGACTTGCTCCGCAAGTTGGACATACTGCGCATCGGCTAGCCTGTTCTCATGGATGGCTGCCACGGACTGACGCATGCTTTCGTTCAGCGCGCCCATGGCCTTGCGCAGCGGTGCATCGGTGGCCCAGCGTTCACCGGCTTTCAACTGCAGCGCATGTACGCCTTCGGCCTGCGAATGGTCATGGGTTGTGGCAGCGAGGCTGGCGCCGGCAATACCCAGAGACGTGCTGCCGAGGATGAGTGAGAGGAGAATGCATTTGGATTTAACGAACATGGTTCAGCTCCAGTGTGTGTCGAGCCATCGAAAAGGTGGCTCGTCCTGGTGAAACGCTGAGTCTCCGGTTTTGTTCCCCCCGGCTGGCTACTGACGATGCAACTGCTCGATGGTGGAAGCGCCAACCGGCTGGTGTATCAGCAGTTGAGCCAGTTTTGCACGCTGTTGCGGTTCGAGAATATCGCGCTCGCGCAGCAGTTGCTCGATGAGCAGGCGCTGCTGGTCGTTTTGCAATTCGGCGATCTTTGCCTGCTCGGCATCAATCGCCTGCCGGTTGACACGTTCGTCGAAGATCGCCTGGATCAGTCGATTGCGGTGTTCTCCGATAGCCGAGTTGGAGGCATGCAGAAACGCCAGAAACGGTGCCTCGGTGTCATGCCAGCGTTGCAACTGGCTGGCGCTCAGCTGCAGGTGGCGAGACAGCTCGGTGGGTGCGCCGGACGGTACGGGCAGTCCATCGGTCTGGAGCTTCTGCCATCCCACCGCGGCAATTACGCCGAAGTTGACCAGCAGCGACAGTGTCAGGGCGTAGCGCAGAGTGGACGGGGTCATTGCGAATTTACCTTCAGATAACAGAGTTCGGGGTGCGCACACAGCGCACCGGGTGGAGAGCTGCCAAGCACCGCGAGCAGGTTGTGGTCAGCAGGCTTCACCTCGGGCTGACCGGGCAGGGCGTTGCCTATCAGTAGCCCGAGCGTGATCGACGCAGCGGCGCTCAGCGATCTCGGCAACCAGCGCCGCCAGCCTGGGGCGGTGGGTTGCCGATCGAACAACCAATCCAGCCTTTCCCTCAGCTCGGCAGGCGGCGGGGCGCAGGCAATTGCCTGCAAGCCCTGGCTGATGGCGCGTAGTTCGGCCAGCGTCGCGCGGCAACTCGGACAATCGTCCAGGTGGCGCTTGGCGCGGACGTACTCATCGGACTCGAGTTCGTTATCGAGGAAGGCGGACAAAACCGTCATATCCAGATGCTCAGTCATGCGGATACCCTTCGTTTGCTTGCTGATAGCTGATCAGCATCGCTTCGCGCGCCCTGGCCAGTCGTGACTTGACTGTGCCTGAATTGATGCCCAGGGTGGCGGCCAGCTCGGTATAGGAAAGCCCTTCCACTTCACGCAGCAGGAGAATCTCTCGTTGCTCCAGAGGCAGTCGTGCGAGCAGCCGTTCCAGCAACGCCAGGCGGCGTCCGCTCTCCAAGTGCTGCAGCGGAGACGGGCCAGGATCGGCCAGTTGTGCATGCTCTTCCAGCGTGTCCTCGGGGCGTCGGCGCCGCTGGCGCAGCGCATCGAGGGTGGTATTGCGTGCAATCTGCAGCAGCCAGGTGTGAAAGCGCGCTTCGGGTCGCCATCTGGGAAGGGCCTGGTACGCCTTGATGAAGGTTTCCTGGGTGAGGTCTCCAGCTTCGTTGGTGCTACCGTGCAGCCGGCGAATGAACTGGAACACGCGCGCCTGATGCCGCTGTACCAGAGCACCAAAAGCTTGGCGATTGCCCGCTGCCGCCTGCTGGATGAGTTCGTTTTCAGTGCTGTCCATTCATAGTCGCCGATTCACCCTGCCTGCGCCGTTCGAGGGATATAACGCCATGCCCTGGCAAAATGTTCCATGGCTGTGGTTCAGCGCGGAATTTTCACCCGGTCCTCATCGAAGTCGCCGCGCTCGGCGTCGCGGTGGCAGGCCACGCAGTTGGCCCGGCCGCCTACCGATTCGCGGCGGAATTTTGCTGCGCTGACCTCGTCGTGCTTATGCTCGAACCAGCGCGTCTGGCTGATGCGCGGCGGCTCGCCGGCTGTCTTCGCCGGTTCTACCGGCAGGTGGTTGCGCGCCGAGGCACGCAACAGGAAAGCGCGGATCTCGCGCTCCTCCTCGGGCTCCAGCGAGGCATTGCTGCCGTAGTGATCGTTCAGCGTGTCCATCTGCCGGCGCCAGGCCTCAGCGGGCAGCAGGCCCGGCGAATAGAGCATGTGGCAGCTGGCGCACTCGTCCTTCCATATCTGCGGAGCATCGGCCGGTACCGCCAGGCGTTTGGGGCGTTTGTAGCGGTGTTCGTCATCATCTGCAATGGTAAAGCCGGCCACCGCGAGCGCCACTAGGGCGACGGCCAGAGGTTTTCCGCGTCTCATGGTGCGCTCCTATTTCAGACTGTTGATCCAGGTGATGAAGTCGCCTTTTTCCTGGGCACTGCATTCACGGGTGAAGACGTCGTCGCAATTGCGGCGAAACCATTTCTCCACCTTCTTCGGGTTGCTGAAGCGTTTGGGGTTGGCCACCGGTGCCAGCGGTTCGACCTTGCGGTAGGCCGGGGTCTTGCCGATCTGGCGCGGGTCGGCGGTGTGGCAGGTGGTGCAGCTCATGGTCTTGCCGTCGCGTTTCTGCTCGGCGAAGTACAGCGCCTTGCCGCGTTCGGCGGAAAAGCCGGTAAAGGCCGGGTTGTCCTGCCGGGCTTGTTCGGCATAACCGGGCAGCAGCGGGTGTTCCGTCTCGGCGAATGCCGGCAGGCTCAGGCAGCAGGCGAGAGCGACCCAGTAGGCTTTCATGGTGTGGCCTCCGATGGTGGATGATCGGAGCCTAGGCGCGCTGTCTTAATCGGAGCTGAATTGGCGGGGTGGCGGTATTCAGCTCCGCTTCAGCCTACGGAGGTACAAGAAGGCATTCCATTTGTAGAGGATTGTCATCGTGGCCGTCTTCAACCGTTTCCGGTTAATGCACTGGCTGCTGGCCGGATTCTTCGTTGCCGTCTACTTGAGCGGCGACGATGCGGAGTTGCTGCATATCTGGCTGGGCTATGGCCTGGTTGCGTTGTTGGTGCTGCGCTTGCTGATCGCGCCGTTGCGTCTGCGCGGCTTCCCACGTCTGGCGCCGTCGCAAGCGGATCATCGCAAGTTCAGCCTGGCGGCAGTCGGGAAGTGGCTGACGTTCGGCGTGTTGGGCAGCTTCGGCCTGGCCAGCCTGATCGGGCTCGGTATGGTCGACAACGGCGACGTGCTGGCAGCCTTGCCCGGCGTGTCGCCGCACCTGTTCGGCGCCGCCAGCGATATTGACTTCGTCGCCTGGCTGGGCGATGCCGAAGAAGTGCATGAGTTCTTCGCCAACCTGGCGCTGTGGCTGATCGGCCTGCATATCGGCTATGTGCTGCTGTTTCGTACCAAGTCGGTTTGGCCGATGCTGCGCGGCTTGCCCAAGTCAGGGCCGGCCTCTGCGCCGGCCTCGGCGCAATCGGGAGCGAGCGAGTTTGCTGGCCTCGAGGTCGGCGGACGGCAGGTGGAAAGCGCCGATGCCTGTTCATTCACCCTGCGCGTCCCGGCAGACCTGCAGGAAAGGTTCGCCGCCCGCCCGGGCCAGTTCCTCACGCTCAAGGTGCCTTGCGCAGAGCCGCCACTGCTGCGCTGCTACTCGCTCTCGCAACTCCCGCAGGTCGGCGAGCCGCTGCGCATCACGGTCAAGCGGGTTGCGGGTGGGCGTGCCTCGAACTGGCTGTTCGACCATCTGCAACCGGGCGACCACATCGAAGTGCTGCCGCCGGCGGGCGTGTTCGTCCCTCGCGACCTGACCGGCGACCTGCTGCTGCTCGGCGCCGGTAGCGGCATCACGCCATTGATGGCCATCCTGCAGGCGGCGCTGGCCCAGGGACAGGGGCGGGTCTGCCTGTTCTATGCCAACCGTGATGCCGGCTCGGTGATCTTCGCCGACGAACTGAAAGGGCTGCAACGCCGCTATCCACAGCGCCTGCAGCTGCGATACTGGTTCGACGCGAGCCAAGGTGTGCCGGAGGCCGACGCCATTGCCGGAGAGATCGCCGACTGGCGTGAGGCCGAGTGTTTCATCTGTGGCCCGCAACCTTTCATGGATGGCGCCCGGGCTGCGTTGCTCGGTCTCGGGGTGATCGAACAGCGAATTCGTCTGGAGCGCTTCGCCGCGCAGCCCGTCAGCCCCCTCCGCGCCGCGAAAGCCTCGCGTCCCAGTCGGCTCCGGGTAACGCTGAATGGCCGGCGGCACGAGCTGGATGTTCAGCGCGGCGAGATGCTGCTGGAAGCCATGGAGCAGGCCGGGCTGCAGCCGCCGAACGCGTGCCGCTCCGGTGTCTGCGCCGCCTGCAAGTGCCGGGTGGTGTCGGGTAGCGTGACCATGCGCAGCAATCAGGCGCTGAGCGAGCAGCAGGTGCGCCAGGGCTGGGTGCTGGCCTGTCAGGCAGAACCCAGTAGTGTGGAGCTGCAGGTGGAGTATTGAGGGGCAGAAACTCGGCTTGACCTTCCATGCAAGTGACATAAGATAGTAAGTAATTACTTACTTTGGTGGCGCGCATGGAACACCCCAAGCATTTACCCGCGGAAGAACGCCGCGCCGTGACCGTCGAGGCGGTCATCGAGCTGGCGGCCGAACAGAATCCCAGCGAGATCACCACCGCAGCCATAGCGCAGCGCATGAAGCTGACCCAGGGCGCACTGTTTCGGCATTTCCCCAATAAGGAAGCGATCTGGCAATCGGTCATGGGGTGGGTGGCCGAGCGCCTGCTCGCCAGCGTCGACCAGGCCGCGGGCGCTGCCGCTTCGCCGCTGGAGGCACTGGAAGCGATGTTCCTGACCCACATCGATTTTGTTGCCCGGCATCCCGGCATCCCGCGGATTCTGTTCGGCGAGCTGCAACGCGCTGGCGAGACGCCCGCCAAGCGGATGGTGAAAACCCTGATCGGCCGCTACGGCGAGCGTCTGCACACACAGATCGAAGCCGGCAAGGCCAGCGGGCAACTGGCCGCCGAAGTGAATAGCGTGGCGGCCGTAACCCTGTTCATCGGCGTTATCCAGGGGCTGGTAATGCAGTCGATGCTGGCCGGTGATGTGGAGCAGATCCGCAGGCAGGCGCCCGGCGCGTTTGTCCTCTATCGCCGCAGCATCGCGAGGCTGGAAGAATGAAAATGCCGGCTGTGAATAAACGCCAACTGGGGCTAGCGGCCGTCCTGCTGCCGCTGCTGGCGCTGTTCGTCCACGTGGCGCTGCGCAGCGGACCACTGGCGCCGGTTCCGGTGACGACGGTAACCGTGCAAAGCCGCCCGCTCAGCCCGGCGCTGTTCGGCATCGGCACCGTGGAAGCGCGCTATAGCCTGCAGGTCGGCCCGATCGCCACGGGGAGGTTGCTCAGCCTGGCGGTTGACGTCGGAGATACAGTGCGGGCCGGGCAATCGATCGGCGAGATGGATCCGGTGGATCTGGACGAACGCTTGGCCACACAACAGGCCAGCCTGCGCCGTGCGCTTGCCAGTCAGCGGGCAGCCGCGGCGCTGGTCACCGACAGCTTGGCTCGCCACGAGTACGCCCAGGCGCAGGATCGGCGCTACCAGACTCTCGGGCGTTCCGGCAACGTCAGCCGCGAAGCTATCGGTGCGCGACGGCAGGAGCTGGATATCGCCATCGCCAGCCTGCAGGCTGCACGTGCCAATGCCGAAGCGGCCGATGAAGCCGTGGCGGAAGCCCAGGCTGGGCTCGCGGCCTTGCGCCAGCAGCGCGATCAGCTGCATCTGCGTGCGCCCCTGGATGGGCTGGTAGTCGCGAGGAAATTCGAGCCGGGCACCACGGTAGTGGCCGGGCAAACGGTGGTGGAGATCGTCGACAGCGCAAGCCTGTGGGTGAACGTGCGTTTCGATCAGCTGCGCACGGATGGCCTGCGACCCGGGCTGCCAGCGCGGATCCTGTTGCGCTCGAAAAGTGGTGAAGGTAGCAGCGGGCGCGTGCTGAGGATCGAACCGCTGGCCGACGCGATTACCGAGGAAACCCTGGCCAAGATCACCTTTGACCATCTGCCACAGCCGCTGCCGCAGCTCGGCGAGCTAAGCGAAGTCACCGTGATGCTTCCGCAAAGCACGATCGTACCGGTGATTCCCAACGCCAGCGTGCAGCGGCGCGATGGGCAGCTGGGTGTCTGGCGTATCCAGGGTGGCTCGCTGAGGTTCGTGCCGGTGCGGCTGGGCACCAGCGATCTCGATGGCAATGTGCAGGTACTCGAAGGTCTGGAGGAGGGCGATCGGTTGGTGCGGTACAGCCAGCAGGCGCTGACCCCGCGCAGTCGCATCCGCATCGTCGAGCAACTGGTGGGGGACGCCACGTGATCAGCTTGGCCGGGCGTGACATCTTGCACGCATGGGGCAAGTTCGTGTTTACCGGAGTCGGCCTGGGGCTGCTGATCGGCGTGACCCTGACCATGGCCGGTGTATACCGCGGCATGGTGGATGACGCCAGGGTACTGCTCGACAACAGCAGTGCCGACCTGTGGGTGGTGCAGCGCGGCACACTGGGACCCTATGCGGAGTCCTCCAGCCTGCAGGATGATCTCTATCGCGGCATCCTCGGCATGCCCGGCGTTGCCCGCGCGGCCAATGTCACCTACCTCACCATGCAGGTGTTGCGCGCCCAGGGCGACGTGCGCGCCATGGTCGTCGGCGTGGTGCCCGGCGGGCCGGGCGAACCGGGACAGCCCGGTCAACTGGTAGCCGGTCGACACATCACGCACAGCCATTACGAAGCGGTAGCCGACGTCGCCAGCGGCCTGCGTCTGGGAGAGCAAGTACAGATCCGCCGCCAGTACTACCGGGTGGTGGGGCTGACTCGGCGCATGGTCAGCTCAAATGGCGATCCGATGATCTTCATCCCGTTGCGCGATGCTCAAGAAGCGCAATTTCTAAAGGACAACGACGCCATCTGGCAGCAGCGCCGGCGCACCACGAGTAACCCGGCTGTGGCCCGCAGCCAGGTGCCGGGCCTGCTCGATGCGCTGCTCGCGGCCCAGGAAAGCAATCCCTATGTGAATGCGGTGCTGGTGCAACTGGAGAACGGGGCGGATGCGAACGAAACGGCCGAGCTTATTCGTCGCTGGAAGCGCCTGCAGGTTTATACCCGTGATCAGATGGAAAGCATTTTGGTGGGCAAGCTGATCAGGACTTCGGCCCAGCAGATCGGCATGTTCCTGATCATTCTCGCTATCGTCAGCGCGGCGATAGTCGCCTTCATCATCTACACCCTGACCATGGGCAAGATCCGCGAGATCGCCGTGCTCAAGCTGATCGGCACGCGCAATCGCAGCATCGCCTGGATGATCCTGCAGCAGGCTCTGGGCCTGGGGCTAATCGGCTTCGTGGTGGGCAAGGTGGCTGCGACCTTCTGGGCGCCATTCTTTCCCAAGTACGTACTGCTGGTTGTCCAGGACACGCTGCTTGGGCTGGCCAGCGTGTTGCTGATTTGCACACTGGCAAGCGTGCTCGCGATCCATGCAGCGCTCAAGGTCGATCCGGCGGAGGCAATCAGTGGCTGAGTACGACAAGGGCATCCGCATCGAGGGCTTGCGCAAACGCTTCGGTGAAGGGGAAGCGGCAGTCGATGCGTTGAAGGGCGTGAACATGCAGGTCGCGCCAGGCGAGGTGGTTGGCCTGATCGGCCCGTCCGGTTCTGGCAAGAGCACCCTGCTCAAATGCCTCGGCGCGGTGATCGAGCCGAGCGGCGGCCGGATGACCCTGGGCGGCCAGGTGATCTTCGATGAGCGCTGGACGATCGATGACTTGAGTGCGCTTCGCCGCGATCGTATTGGCTTCGTATTCCAGGCGCCCTACCTGATTTCCTTTCTCAACGTGACTGACAACGTTGCCCTGCTGCCAATGTTGGCGGGACAGCCGAATACCGAGGCACGGCGGCGCGCGCAGGAGCTGCTCGAAGCGCTGGACGTGGCACATAGAGCCCAGGCGATGCCATCTCATCTCTCGGGCGGCGAACAGCAGCGCGTATCCATCGCGCGGGCACTGATCAGTCGGCCGCCGGTGATCCTCGCAGACGAACCCACCGCACCGTTGGATAGCGAGAGAGCTATGGCCGTGATGCGCATCCTGGACCGCATGGCCCGGCAATATCAGACGGCCGTGATAGTGGTCACCCATGACGAAAAGATCATTCCGACTTTCAAGCGCCTCTACCGGATTCGTGACGGGCGCACGGAAGAGGAGTCAGGAGAAGGGCGAAGTCTTTTCTGAGTGGATTTGCTGAGCGGCGCTTCGTTAGGTCGCCCCGTTGACCCTGAGAGGTACCAGGAGAGTTGAATAGTCAGCGGCTTGCGGCTGGCCTCCAGCGGGCTACCTGAACTGGTCGGTAGCAGTCGCTCGTGAATGGCCGGAGTCGACCCACGGCCGCCTGTCGCGACAGGCAACAACCGGCCAGAAGCGGCCGGTAGATTGACTATTGGCAAATGGGCAGCGTCGAACTGGTACTCTGAGCCATAATCGCAGTTGAGCAGGTCATCATCTGCCTACCCTAATAGCCGGGCATCCGTAGCGCGGGACTTCTAATGACGCATCCTCTAATAGGAATATCACTTGAAGAAATACGTAGCATTATTAACGAATTGGAATCATGTGACCGCGAACTGCTAACAATAGCAGGCCTGAAACATCGCGTTCAATTATTAATGAACGGCTACTCCTGTATGACGCGGGTAATCTCATCGTCTAATGCTTGGCGTGCTCGTAGAATTACTGGAATGAAGTACATCGAGAACATAAGGGAAGTTTGGTATCCAAAGCCTGAGCATGTTAAAACGTATGGGCGTTTGAATCGCCCTAAAAAGCCAATGTTTTATATCGCAGCGAGCCATGAAACTGCTGTGCTAGAAATGCGCCCAACAGTGGGGGATAGATTTGCTGTATTGCAACTGCGCCTCAAGGATAGCTCGTCCTTGCCACATGTTATGGAGCTAGGGGTCGCAGAGAGAAAATCTATGAATGGCTCCCGGTCATCAGTACATCTGCTAGAAAACACAATCATCGGAAGAAAATTGCTCGAGGATCACATTGAAAAGAACTTGTTGATTCGTTCGTTTCTCGCGCGCGAGTTCATGCGTGTCGTAGATCGCGGCGAGGAACATTTATTTAAACTCTCAGTCGCTATCGGGGAAACTTTTCTAAGCAGCCCCCAAATCCATGGAGTGCTATACCCAAGCATGGCTGGAGATCCTAGCGCAGCCACTACGGCAGAAAACATGGCATTGAAGCCAAACGCTGCAGACGAGCTTTATGCTCCAGAAATTTGTTGGATCGCAGAAGTAGAAAGCATCACGACGGCGCCTGCCACTGGATTCCAGATAAGGTGCGTAAAGCGTGCTGAAGCTATTGAACCAGATGGACACATCGTGTGGGGTTAGTGCTCTAGAGCGGACGCCACTTTTCTTGTGCACCCTGCTCTGTGACCGTCCGCTTGGGGGCGGGTCAGCCATGGCGAACTACTGCCGGCCAAGCATTGATCTGGGTTCGTCTTAAAGCCCGCCTCGTCAATGAGACGATGGCTGACTGTTGAAGTACGCACATACCCAAATAATTTTTACGCGAATAGCTTCTCGATAGTCGCGAGATCCTCGATGACGAGCCCACAGACATGCTTGAAGTGGTTCGAGAACGTATCGTGCTCCAGCAGAGCTTGCTGCGCCAGTTCCTCCGCTTCACTACCGGTTACATGCCCTTTGGCCTTCGAGCGCAGGTGCTGAACCGTGCGGAGTCCTACGAACTTCTTCGCATCTCCTCTCGGGGCATTTTTATTGAGCAGTTTTTCGAGCAAGGCAATTGTCCGATCTTCCTTGCTGTACGCAAGCTTCTCGTCATCCAGCTTTGCGCGGATCGACGTGGTTTCGAAGCCTTCAACGAGTAGTTTGGCGAGATCCATGAAGGCTTCGGCCCATTCGTCGCGGCTTGACGTCAGAGGAGTATTCACACGTTCTAGCAATTTTTCATCACGGAGCGCCCACCAAAAAACCTTTTTGTCGTGCCAGCGCCGGATTATTGAAAGGAGCTGAGCCGGAGGCTCCGAGAAATCCACGAATTCACCGTGAAAATCATTGATGAGAGCGCGTTTTGAAATAGACGCTTTCGGCTGTTCGTTGTAGCTGAGCCAGTGAAGCTGTTCCTCGTATGGTAAACGGCGCAGATCGCAAATGTAAGCGTGGACTTGACCCGCTTCATTCACATCAATGCCTCTTAGATGCCAGGCGGCCCTGCATGTGACCTCTCGCTCGGTAAGTGTGTATTTGTCCCGGTCGGTCTTATATTTGGAGAGAACTTCGGGCCGGAAGAACGCCGGGGACAGTTCGAACGGCAGAGAATTGTCCTTTGCATCGAAGTAATTGGTTGTGGCCTGCGGCGCTGTCGAGATCGTCGCGATACGTTTGTTGCGCCAGTCATAGGCAACAAACTCCGCGCACTTCTTGTCACGTGCGCCTCTCCAGCCGTCCTTGATGCCTTCATGGATAGTTTTCCGTGGCCTGCGGGGTCGGATGATCTGCCTCCCGGCAGTGTAT
Source organism: Pseudomonas benzenivorans (assembly GCF_900100495.1). Taxonomy (GTDB): domain Bacteria; phylum Pseudomonadota; class Gammaproteobacteria; order Pseudomonadales; family Pseudomonadaceae; genus Aquipseudomonas; species Aquipseudomonas benzenivorans. Next base: position 148,223 of record NZ_FNCT01000002.1, on the reverse strand, counting down.
GCGGCATATCCGGGGAGCACGAGCCGGTGATAGTGCAACTCATTGGATTCCTGGAAATTCTCCGGAGCCCCCTGCGGCCAGCCGCTGAACTGGTCTCGTCGGAGCAGCGTGAAATCGAACCGCCGAAGCAAGACCGCATCCGCAGCCGATAGGTACTCTTCCAAGGCATCCCACCTAAACGTGACAAGGGTAATCTCACTTCCCTTGTCCTCTCGCGTTGTCACTGAGACAGTAGCCTCGAGATCTCCACGGCCATCGAACCGGCAATACGCCCGCTTTTCGGGCCGCCAGTGAATCCCGGCGATGTGGGTGTATTCCTGATTCACCTCAATGTAATTGCGCCCTAGACCTTCCCATCCTTCGAACGTCCTGTTGAAGACGAGTTGGGTTCCCTCCTGCTTTCCGTCATATCCATTACGTACTCCACGTTCGATCCAGACTTTCATTTTTCCGCCACCATAGACGTAACTGGCAATAGAACCGTATGAATCAAAGTGCCATTGCTCCAGACAATCTGGCGACATCCGTGCCAGCACTTTGCTAGGAACGACGATGGAATCCACATACGAATATTCGCCGTTCGCGAAAATCACCAACTCGTCCGAACACGCGTTCTCGCGAAGGAAGGTAAGATGTGCCTCTGCCGTAATCCACTTGGCGTATTCCTCCTGCTCCGAAGGCAACGCGTCGAGCCTGGTGATGGTTTCGATGAGTTTCTTATGATTGTAGTTATGCATAGTCTCTCCCTCTGGGGACACCTCCGCGTCTCTTGACTCCTGGCGTAGCGGGTTATATCACTCGAAAAAACTGGAATGTATTAAGGGTTAGAGTTGACTTTCAAGCAAATCGACTCTGCCCCCAATTACTACTTCTCCAGCAGAGCATAACGACAACGTAAGAAGACAAGTCTTACTCGCCAGCTTCCTGAGTAGTTGCTGGTTTGGGATTCGGCTTAAGCTGAGTCTTGACTGGTGCGACTGCGATAATCGCCTTGCTTGCCAGATCTCTCACCTGCTCCGCAAACCCAGGTACGGCTTTCATCGCTTGCTTGACAGCATCCGACGAGGCCAGCTCGTGCCAAGGGCTGCCGTGGCTATCGGTTTCCACAAGCCGGAGAGGCTGCTCGTCAAGCCGAGTCAGCGCAGACATGAGCAACTTGGCTTCCATGTCCTTATCGAACCTTGCAGCTTCACGCCGGAAGCCCTCATAAGCGCGCGAGATTGATGCTTTGAAAGCATAGTCTTCGGCGAGCCGGAAACGCTGTCCAATCTGCTTCGTTGATAGCCATGCAAACCAAACCGGCGCAGCAATCGACAATACGGAGAGCAGCAGATTGAGAACGATCACCGACGTAGATGCATTCGGAACCTTGAAAAGTTCAGAAAGAGTATGTAACTGCCTCGAGCCGAAATAACTACCAGCTGCAAGAGCGGAAACAAGTCCCGCTACCCAGAACCACATCGACTTTGACAGTACGTTTGACCGCTCACTGAATGCAGCAGCCAGCCCGACGCTGGTTGCAGCTGAGTAAGCAGTTTCACATCGCTCAAGAACAGCCTTCGCATCATCGGCACTCTTGTTCAATTTCGTGTCAATATCGTTTGCTTGCTCTCTAATCCTCAGTAACTCCCCTTGATCTCTTGTCGCATCAGTAATGAGGTCCATAATCTTCTGACGTGCTTCTGAGAGTGACTCTAGGTCTGTAGGCAGCTGGTCTGCTGCGTTGTACGCCTGCTCGATGCGCTCAACCATTGTGGTCAGCGAGGCAGTACGGGGTTCCAGTCCATTCAGGCGAGCTTCCATGCTGCGAAGCTGGTTAGCTAACTTCTTTAATTTGGCGACAGCCTCAGCATGGGCATCATTTGTAAGCACCGGAGCCAGGGCTTTGCGAAGCCCTTGCAGAGTGATTAGGTACGCTGACACTGCCTGGCCCGCATTACCCCAGAGCTGTGCGACGGTGTGTTGTTGAAGGTGCTGAAGGCGACGCGCGTAGTCCTGTAGTCGAGCCTCATGATCGCCAACGTCATCAGTTCCCTGATCCTTGATCAAGTCAACAATTGATTGAGTCTCTTCAATCAACTCCGCACGGGTGAGGCCGGGAAAGCTCCAGTTATTGTGAGCATTTCCGAACGGTTCATCATTTGGAACAGCGGATTGCACCTGAGCAATAATCTTGGTTAAGTGCGTTTGAATTGTTATCAATGTCTGATGCATTCCATTCCCCTTATAATCCTTCCATCGTGCTAGCTGACTCCTCGTACTAGCCTAGCTATGTGGCGGCGTTCTTAGACTCAATATGTTACAGGCGGCGCTGTCGCCCAAGCTATTTGCAGCGTGCTTACGTGGGTATCTTCGCATAGAAAAAGGGTAGAAAAAGGGGACGAATCTATTTTCCACATTTTCACGACCTGACAGTCCGCTTCTGGCCGACTCCTGCCTGCCACCACTGGCTCGAACCGGCCAAAAGCGAACTGATTTGCTCAAGACTGAAAGGGTCTCACAGGCGCCCCGGAGGTCCTGGCCCTATGGGTCTATGGCATCAGATCATTTTGCTGGAATGTATCTACCCGTACCGATGATGGTGAGGGACTTCGACCCACGCGTCATCGCGACATACAGATGCTTAGCGTCAAGCGAGTCTGCATCAAGGACGACGGCATGGTCGTATTCCAGGCCTTTGACAAGCAGCGTTGTCCCAATGAGCTTCCTGTGGCTGAGAGGCCGCCCCGTATGCCTCATCTCGCGCTGGTACAGGTTTGCGGCGTCTAAGAGAGTTGCTCCTTCTCCATCGATGTGTAGCTTCAGCACGTTGAGTAAGCGATACAGGAGGTCACGGCGATAGGGCGACGTTTCTGGATTTGACTTCAACGCCAGAAAAAACGACTTGAGGTGACTGCTTGATGGGTTGTTGAGGTAGTCATTCGCCGCATGCAGGATCAAGGGGTGCTTTGTGGTTTTACTAAGTTTCGCCACCTCGCCTCTTTGGGTTCCGGCAGTCAAAGCCTTGGTCACGCCAGTAAAACACTTCTTCGCAAAATCCAAGGCGAGAAGAAATCCTGCTTGGGCAGTCTTCGCGGCTCCGAGCTTCTTGATGAATGTGTGAAGGTCTTTGCCTTCAACTTCCTCGATAGAAGAAAATCGACCTGCCATGCTTCGGGCTAAAAGGTGGGTCTTGCTCTTGGACTTGGGATCCCCACCATGCAGAGCAATCACGCTCTCGTTGTGACCTAGCTGGCCGTAGAGCGATGAGTACTGTTTTGCCTCCAGGAACGCGGGATCGGTTTCAACTCGAATCACGCTGCGTGGCAGTCCACCAACCAGATCAATTTTCTGCCCTGTCTCAATCTTCTTCCGCGCCTCCTTCAGCCAGGCGCCCAGCTCATGAGCTTCAGCCTTCTTCCAACGCCAAGGGGTCTCTAGCTCGCCCAGGCAGTCGAAGGTGGGATAAACGCTTGCGTTCCAGTCCACAGGCTTACCATCTTCAAAGTCAAAGATGGCCTGCAGGGGATCGCCCAGGATCCGGCAGGGAAAGAAATCTGCCAAGGCGCAGACCAGCGAGTGCTGCGAATCGGAGCAGTCTTGGTACTCGTCTACATAGACTCCCGTGTAAGTGGCCGATACGACATGGCGAATGAACTGCTTCTTTAGCAATCCCAAGCAACTTTCATAGAGCTTGCTCCACTGCTTGCTGGTCGGACTTTCAGTCGCCCAGCCGGAGCTTTTGGGGTAGGCCAAGCAAAGGCGGAGAGCCCAGCTTGCAATCGTATCCACCTGATATTTGGAGGCAGGAACGCCCAGAGACGTCATCTTGGTTTTTATCGAGTTCACGCCCGCAAAGGTGTGAGTCAGGATCAGTTGCCGGCCGCCAGCGGCCCGCACTGCCAACGCAATGAGGTGCGTCTTGCCGTATCCAGCAGGTGCGATAACGTACCCCCGGTTTGGGCAGTTGCTGAGCTTGGTTGCTAGCTCCTCAGACATGTTCTGCCCATGCCCAAAGCTTGCCGAGTTCAAGTGCAAGGTTCTTTTTGGCGAAATCAGCGTCGAGGAAGGCTTGGTTTACCGCCTTAAACCATAAGTCACCTCTGGTGGTATCCTTGAACCAGCTGGACTTCTTCGCCGCGACACCTATGGCAGTACGCAGCTCAGGACTGTCTTTCCAGGTGCCAGTGTCCTTTTCTAAATCTCCTGCCAAGAACCTACAACGCACATGGTCGTACACCGGGAATTTCAGTTCGTCTTGAGCGAGCTTTAAACTAGCTAGCACGCTTGGCCACGGAAAATCCTGAAAGGCCCGCTCCTCCAGTGAAAGCTTGTCGCTCCACATCACAACTGGGATGTTCAGATCCGCTAGCTCTTTCTCATCCTTTGGAGAGAACTGATCTTCGGCGTCGCCATCAGCGAGCACCGTCACGTCATAGCCAAGCGATTTGAACGCCTTCGCAAGTGCCTTTACCTTGCTCCCTCCCTTTGCATCTAGCAGCGCAACACCGTGGAAGGAAAATGGATCCTTCTTTCTCGCCATCTGGAAATCGTCAAAGCCTCTCAGGAAGCCGACCTCTGTTGCGCCTTCGCAAACCACCACCTTCTTTGCCAGAAATGCGTCGGTGCTTGATCGAATCTTCCCCTGAACCTCGTGATCCTCGAGGCCTTCTTTGGCAGCGGAAATGATCTGAACCACACCGTCGGTGTTGTGAACTATGTGAAGCTCATTCACGGTGAGTTCGCGCAGCACGACTGGAGAGTGTGTTGTGAGGAAGTACTGCCCTCGTTCGTCATCTCTCACGTGCTTGATGAGGCGGGTGATCCGGTGTGGCTCCAGGCCAAACTCCACCTCATCAAACAAGGTGATGTGGCCTTCTTCTAGCCCCACAGTCTGAATGCCACACAGAAGCATGCGGCGCGATCCAAGGCCCAGCTGACGTAGTGGCATGTCGCCGTCGTGCAGCGACAGCCCGCCCACTTTCAGATTTATGGAGCTCAGGTCAAGGTGAGCTTTGTAGGCATCCACCACAGGTACGCCGAGCAGCTTGGCCATCTCTTGTGATTTCGCCGCCGCAGCATCGAAGTTCGCAAGATTGACATCACGATCACTGTCGAGCGATGTCCTGGCGTTTCTGGAGACATTCGCCAGCAGCTCATTCAGGCTCTGTGCTTCCGTGATCTTGGCCAGCGCGGTTCCATTCGCCCAGGACAGTTGTTTCTCACTGTACGCGCCGATGAGGCCCACACTGACTTTGTTTCTGTCAGCTTGCTTGAATGGTGTCCCCTCGGGGTTGCGATCGCAGACCACGATCCACTTCGGTTCCAGGTCCTTTTCGACCGTGAGCCGTACGGTCAAAACATTCTCCAGATGGTCGTCCGGCTCGTCCGTGAGAGCCCGAGCTGCCGCGTCCCAGCCCCGGAGGTAGGGGCCGTACTTGTGTAGTGAGCAGAACTCTTCAGCCAGATTGCCAATCGTGACTTCTATGGTGATGGTGTTCTCGACCTTGCATTGATAGAAGTCTGAATCGCTGAGCGTGAGATTCCACTGCGGGTAGAACGTAAATCGGATTGCCTCCAAGATCGTCGACTTGGAGGAGTCACCCTTCCCTATGAGGCAGAAGATGTCGGATGCAGGAAGGGCCCAGTCAAGCTCTTTCACCCCACGAAAGTTCTTGATCGAAATTTTTCTGATTTTCACCGAGCAACGTTCTCCATAACTTCGTATATGAAACTGGGGACTCTACTCATGTCACAGTCGCGACAGCTCATCCTTGGTGGTGCTATTCGCCTTTTTACTCTCTAATCGCAGCATAAGACACCCGACATTGAAAGGAGCAATGTGTAGTGGTCAGGCCATGTTCTGAAGGCTTGGGGTAGTCAGGTAATGGTGACAAGGCGAAGGATGCGGTCGACCGGGCGGTACTCCAGGGCCACAACTACACGTTCCGGGTGGCCGCCAACTCGCGGGAACTCAAGCAGGATGTTGAATTTGCTGAGCTGGTGGGTCGGTTGGCTCACCCACTCGAGGTTGTACAGGTAGTTCATCCGCAGCTTGCTTCGGATTGCGGTCTCAAGCTCGGCCTTGGTCAGTTCTGCCAGACCGGCCTTTTGCAGTTTTCCTAGCTTCGTGGTCTGAAGGTACTTTTCGAACTTGGCATCCTCAATGAGGACCGTGAACTCTGCCAGCGGTGCTACAGCAGGCGACATGGCCCTTACCGCGATCTCCAGGTCGTCGTCGGTGAGATCGAGCAGCAGGCGTTCAGGCTTGTATGAGAGGAAGGTGCCGAAGTAGATCGACTGAATGCTCCTGAGTCGGAAACCCTGTGTCACGTAGTCATGCTGGTGGAGGTTGAAATCCTGCGTGTTCGGTCGATCATCTTCGTGCCCCATGATGACTGTGCCGCCATGCTTGATCACATAATTCATCAGGTTCAGCGAGGTGAAGGTTTTGGCTGCGCTTGAGTAAGTGCACGGCAAGTAGCCTACGTAGGCAGGAAGCTGCTGGAGTTTGGAGTCGACGGCAGCAATAGCACCTGCGGACAGGTTGTTCACGTACAGGACGAAGCACGTATCGGGCAGATGAAAACTCGGTTTTGTGCTGACCACTGCAGGATCCAGCAGCTTGCGCGCAAGCTGATCGCTTGAGCCGAAAAGCTCTCCACCCAGGATGCTGTGTGTCGTTTGGGCATCCAGCGCGCAAAATAGCGCTTCGGCGCACTCCACTCCAGGCACGAAGCTCCGGGCACAAAGATCCGTATCGAAAAGGAACGCCGCCTCGTGCTTTGTTGGTTGCGGGGTCAGTGCTGTCCTGAGCAAGGCGTAGTCGATCCCCTTGGCTTTAAGGATGCCGACGCACTCACCATGAAAATTCTGTATTTCAGCAAAGGTACGTGCATCGCTGAGGGAAAAGCACTCACGCATTACAGGGAGCAGAACGTTGCCGCGAGCGTTCAGGGTATGAATTGAGGGCATGTCGTAGTACCTACAGTGCGAGTGCGTAAGCATACGCTTTCAGGCATCCCATTCCGGAAGCTTTCTCCCGTTACGAACAGGCAGCTATTGGCCGGTTCCTGCTGGATGCGACAGGCTCAAAGCGGTCAAAAGCGGTCATTATTAGCTAGCGGTAACAGGCTGCTTCATTCACAAGAAAATTATTCAGGTGTGAGCATGGAAATCAAATCGCTGGCGACGGTAGCCATGATTGAGTATGTGATTTGCGACTGTTGCTCCTCTGGTACCCTCATCCCCGGTTATGGCTTGCAAGATGGCCGGGTCATCAACTCGTACCCCTCCAGAACTTAGCGCGGAGCATGGTCCGAGTGCTCGGATTTCAGGACGTAGCTGCCATGAGTCTTTTCCAGGTATAAGTTTCCGAACACCGGATCAGGTCTTCTTTTGAAGCTGTGAAACCGGCCGCTCCAACATTGATTGCGTTAGTCCGTGCATATCCGCATTGGCTTGCCAGATCAAAAAACGGCTATGCATATCTCGAACAGCAGCTAACAGCTTCTGATTGGTCGCTGTCAGTTTCTCAATGTGCTCGTTGGCTGCTTGAATATCGTCAATCCAGCCCGGCTTTAGCTTCTGAGCCTTCAATGCCGCCTTGCAATTTTTCATCGCTAAATTCACGGCAGGTAGATTCATCAGGGACTGGCGAGCACGACTGATACCCAGTTTTTCTTTGCAGGCCTCAACGAGCAAAGGCCAGGTCAGCTTCGGCTCTGACCATTCCTCAATCAGCTTAATGATGCGTTTCTCATCCTTTGGCGTTAAATGCCCCATCGTTAACCCTCGATCTCATCCAGCAAAGCCAAGACGTCATCCAACGATGGTAACGCCTCTTGCGCCTGGTTCTCTTCAATGACTTTGACTTCGATCAGCCCCGACATTGCGGCGGCGTTCTTGGTCAGCGTCCAACCGTTGTCGGCGTTCCACACAATGTCACCGTTTTCGAGTTCGGGGTTTTCCAGCGTTTGGATGAGTGCCTCGCACTTATAGAGCTTCTCACCCAGTTTTTTGGCCGACTCCGATGCCCCAAACACACCACGAGACTGCGCATCCATTGCTTTATCTAGGCGGCGTTTAAGGTCGTCGCGTTCTTCCATGAGGTTGCCCAGCTTCACCTCATCCCCTTTGACGCAACCGAGCCGCCCGCAGTCCAAACAGGCGCCCATTTTCGGGCAGGGCCCGGATGCGAAGTTGTGCACACAAACGCCGAGATGGGTTTGATGGATAATGCGGTCCTGCTCTCCCTCGCGCAGTTCCCTCACATCACCAAGAGTCAGAGGCTGATTGGTTTTGACCTTGTCCAGACGCTGAGCAGCGGTACTGTGCTTCGTTTTGGGGTGGTAAGCCGCAACCCCTTGGGTGCGTTCCTCGACGGTTTCATGGTTGTAGACCGACCCCATCGTCGTGCGCCCGGAGAAGGCGTCAATCAGGAGCTGCGACAGGCCGGCCTGATGCATTGCCGTGTTCAATTCGTGCCGAAACGCATGCGTGTTGACCTTGACACCTTTGTAGCCCCAGCGCTCGAACAGGCTTTTCCTGGCCGGGTCGTTCGAACCGCCTAATTGCACATTCATTCGGGCAGAGTTCGCCGCGATCTCCACGCCAAACCCGGGTGTCCTAACAGCTGCACCTGAGTCTTCAGCCATTGCTCCTGTGCGCACGGTGAACAACGCATCACGGTACTTCACCCGAGATTTGCTCTCCGAGTACGGCGTGGTGTATGGAAAATCCTTTGGAAGATACTTCTCCCGCAACAGCACATTGAGCTTGCGCAGCGTGATCACAAACCGGTCGTTAAACTCATAACCATGTGCTCCATGCTTGTCCTTAAAATATATGCGCTTCCTTGCGCTGGAATCCCACCCGTTACGGATCTCGGCCAAGAGGTCTCGGGTGGCGGGGCTGAGCGCCTCCCGCTTCTCCATGCTTTTCAGGAACTTATTGAATATGCTTCGCGGGGCGCTCGCATCAAATTTGAGTTTCAGTGCGGCACAGGCTTCGGCGTATGTCAGCGGTTCATCTGGCCCCTTGGGTGGCAGCCCATCATGGGGCGGAAACTCATCGGGATTGTCTTCCAGCCAGCCGGCGTAAGTTCGCGCTTCATCGGTGATCGGTTTTAGTAACGTGAAGACCCGCTCGACGACCGGCTCCATCTCAGGCTTAACGAGGGGCTTCAGCACCACCTTGTTCATCTTTTCCGCGTACCAGCGCAGGAACATGCGCTGATTGCCCTGGGCATCCTCTTTGAATACCTTGCAATTCAACTCAACATCCGCCAATTCACCCACGCGACTGGCTGCACTCAGCAACAGCGCAGAGGCGGATGTCACAACGATATCGAGGGGGTTGGTCAATTCGTTAGCGAACACTTCCCCGAGGGCTTTGATCGCTTCAGGGTCGGGCAGCTTCTGTTCCCGATCCGCTCTTTGCTGCTTGAGCGTGCCACGCGGCCTCAGAGTCAGATAAGATTTCCACCGGAAATCCGACTTGAGCAGTTTTTTGGCCCGCATCAGGTCGATGATCGCCTCAAGTGACTTACTCAAACGGTATGCGTTGTCACTGTTTGTATAGTGACGGTCGATATGGTCGCACGCTTGATTGCAGACAGCGGCGGACACCCGCGTCACATCCCGCGTGCCGGTCAACTCGAACAGGGCTACTTCAAGCGCCATCAGGGCGCTCAGCCTGTCCTTTGCCGACTTTTTCTTCAAATACACCTTTCGGTAGACGAGTATGGCTTTGGCAAAATCTGTGAAGGGTGCCTGCATCGGCTTTGGGGCAGCATTGGTCGATCCGAGTGCCGTGAAACTACAGCCATTGAAGCCATGTAGGTGCCAACTGCCGTCTTCCCAGCGAATGCTCGCGTGCACTCGATTGGGTACGCCTTTGGGTAGGGTCAGTTTGGCCCATTCGATAAACGCCGCGAGCTGAGCCTCTGCAGTCAGCTCGCTCTTGGGCTTAAAATCGACAATGTTCTCGGTCATTCGCCTTTCCTCCCTGAGCGGCGCATGGCCTCACAATCCAGAATCACCTTGCGACAAGCCAGAATGGCCCGATCCCAGAGCACACCGGTCGTTTTATCCGTGGCAATGGTTTGCGCCCGGCGACGTTCCAATCGCTCAAGGACCGCGCGGTGATTGGCGTGCAGAAGGGGTTGGAATTTTCCGCATGCGTAACAGGTGTAAGGCGCATCGAGATGGCAGGCGGCAGTGGCACCGCATACTGCCACATCCTCGATTTGTCGATCCGCTCGATCCCCGTTTTTCGCTGAGGTGCGATCCGTGACGATGAACCCGGTGAACGCATTCACAACCAAGGCCAGATGGTCGCTCATCTTCGCGTCAATCAACGCCAGCAACTCCGGCGACACGGCGCGGTACTTTCGCACTGTCCGAGTATCTTTTTGCATCAATGCGCGGGCCATCGTCCACTCATCTAGTCCCGCATTGGAAAGGTCCGTGCCGAGGGTGTGCCTGAACCGGTGCCCCCGCGTCACTTTCAGCGGCTGATGGGTGCGAGGCGAAATCGGAAAGCCCTCCATCCGCTCGATGCGCGCAAGCCAGACGCTGATCGTGCCTGATGAGACATGAAAGGTCGAATCCGGCGTGTCTTCGAGGCCTTTTTGACGGGGGCTATCGAGCAAAACAGGGGGATTCAGCCGCTCCCGAGGTCCTGCTTTGTTATCATCCAGCTTCTGACGAAAGAGGGGCACATTCTCAATCGCTGCATCCCAGTCGACACCGTCTGGATACGTTTGCCATAGTTGCGCCAGAACCATTGACTTGTAGGCCTGTACGGTGTTGTACAGGTCCTCATCCAGACTGAATATTTCGGACTTTTTTCGCCAACCCGCCTCGTCGTCTTTTAGCTTTGCATAGTGAATCCTGATCTTGCAGCCTTGGTCGGACTTCGTGAAATCACCAAAAACCATCATGCGTATCTGAGTGCCTCGCTGGCCGTAAATCATCAAGATGCGCAGGTAAAGGTACTGCTCGGGGTCTAACTGACCGTGACAAAAATGCTCATGTATCCATTGATGCAGCGAGTCCTGCTCAAACCGTGTTAACGGGCCTTTTTCGGGGTCCAGGCTGAGTGTCACATCATTGCTGGATTTCTTTTTCCTGGGCAGTTTCTTGTAGGCATCGACCAGGGTTTGCGACGGGCGCTGTTCAAGGGATTCGCAGTCGTGCCAAAACGCGATGAAAGCGGCAATGGCACTAAACTCATTATCGCTAAAGCGCTCCCGCAGATCGATCAGGTGATCCTCGTTGAGCGGGGCAAGCCCGGCCTGAGCGGCCCGCGACAACACACTGGCGCCGCGAGCAACCGTGTCCGCTGCCTGCTCGGCCATTCGGTACGCCAGGGCGGCGTGCAACCAGGGCTGCCAATCCGGCGAGACGCAGGCAATAGCTGCTTCCCAGTTGACTGAACTACCAGCCGCTTTATCCGGTTTCCACAACGGTTCGGCGGGTGTGAACACCTCTCCACATTTCGCCAGGCGAGGTGTGTTCAGCCACGCATCGAGGCTGTCCTTCTTGGGTGCCTGAAGTGCTTCGACGGAGATGTTCACTCTGAACCGCCTTGTGTTTCGGCCTTCTGACGGATGGCCTTAAACCGCTCGGCCCGTTTCTGTATCGCTTTGTCTGCCTCTTCCTTCCAGAATTTGGCGCCGTAGAGGCCGGGCATGTTCGAGTCGGGACTCCAACCGAACATCCATGTGAGGGTCTTTTGTACTTGTGTGGTGCGATCCTCCGGCGTGAGCACTGCCAGTTCCTCGCGCATGCTTTCCAGCATCGTGTAGACCGCGTCATGCCTTAGAGTATGCGTGTGCACATGGGCCAGTTCCGGCGCTATTTCTCGGACCCTGGACAGAACGCCATCCACTGCCTTGATGGTCAAAGGTCCGCCCTCATTTCGCTTGTGCGCCACCAGCAAAAACGGATGCTTTCTCGCTTGCGATGTGCCGCTACGGGGCTTTCTGTGACGATATTTCGATTCGTACTCAGTTATTGCGTCATACAGGTCATCGGTCATCACCAGCATGCGCTCGTTGGTTTTGAATTGCGGGGCCATCGTTCGTGGATCGAGGCTCTCATCCTCCAGGTTAACCACCGCTAGTTGACGACTGTGCCAGTGAATATCGCTGGTCTTGATCAGCAGCATCTCGGAGCGTCGCAGCCCCATGTCGAGACACAGCAGCAAAATGATGTAGTTACGCAGCCTGATGGCTTCATCTGAAAAGGGGTTTTCGGCGCTATCCGGATGCATGATTTCCAGCAATCGAGTTCGCTCCTGGCTGGTAAGCCCTTTCATTTCGTCCGTTCGCGTTTTTCTCCACGCAGGGCTGGCTGCTTTGATCTTGCGGTTGATGCGCTTCTTTAGATCGTCAATCGCCTCATGTCGTGTTGAGTGATCACCCAACTTGTCATAGAGGAAGGCCAGATAGTCGCGTACCGCCTCGATTCGCTGTCGCGCATGGACTTTGCCAACGGATTTGTATGCAGTCGGATGCAAACGCATCCCCGCATACTTCATGGCCAGGGTTTCCTTGCTAAACCCCGCGTCCGACACAAACCTAGAAAGCTCACTGTCTGTCAGGTATCGGCTGTGAGGGCGCTGTTCGATGCGAGAAATCAGATCAATGGAGGAAAAAGCCAGAAACTCCTCAAACACGGCCAGATGCTCAAGGTACTTCTTGGCCGTATCGAGGGCTCTGCCGGAGTGCTCCATGGTGATGTATAAGTTCGGGTAGTAGACCGGGATGTAGTCTTGCACCAGCAGCTTTCTTCGAGCAGCATTCACCACCTGCTCTATGACCTGGAAACCCATGTCGCTCCCTCATAAAACATAACTTTTTTAAGTGTAGTCATGAACAGGGTAAAGTCAAGGCAAACCTGACTTTTTTGGTATGGTCAGGGATATAAGCTGGTCAGCGCAAAACCTAACGTTTAACTTTCCATGATTTAAGCGTTTTCGCTACCATTAAGGCACTGAAAAAACAGGATTAAAGGCGAATCAAACCATGTCCAAAAGTGACAAAACCGGCAAAACAGGCTCTTACGTCTACACCATGCATCGGCTGAGCAAAGTAGTGCCGCCGAAGCGGGAAATCCTCAAGAACATCTCCCTGTCGTTCTTCCCCGGCGCCAAGATCGGCGTGCTCGGCCTCAACGGCTCGGGCAAATCCACCCTGCTGAAGATCATGGCCGGGGTCGACAGCGAGTTCGACGGCGAAGCCCGGCCGATGCCGGAGCTGAACGTCGGCTACCTGCCGCAGGAACCGCAGCTCGACCCGAGCAAGAGCGTACGCGAGGTGGTGGAGGAGGCCGTCAGCCAGATCAAGGATGCCCAGGCGCGCCTGGATCAGGTGTATGCCGCCTACGCCGAGCCGGATGCCGACTTCGACAAACTGGCCGCCGAACAGGCCAAGCTCGAAGCCATCCTCCAGGCCAGTGACGGCCACAACCTCGAGCGCCAGCTGGAAGTCGCCGCCGACGCGCTGCGCCTGCCGGCCTGGGACGCCCGGGTCGAGCACCTCTCCGGCGGCGAGAAGCGCCGCGTGGCGCTGTGCCGCCTGCTGCTGTCGGCCCCGGACATGCTGCTGCTGGACGAACCGACCAACCACCTGGACGCCGATTCGGTGGCCTGGCTGGAGCATTTCCTCCACGACTTCCCCGGCACCGTGGTGGCGATCACCCACGACCGTTACTTCCTCGACAACGTCGCCGGCTGGATTCTCGAACTCGACCGCGGCGCCGGCATCCCCTACGAGGGCAACTATTCCGGTTGGCTGGAAGCCAAGTCCAATCGCCTGGCCCAGGAATCCAAGCAGCAGTCGGCCCATGAGAAGGCCATGAAGGAAGAGCTGGAATGGGTGCGCAAGGGCGCCAAGGCCCGCCAGGCCAAGTCCAAGGCGCGCCTGCAGCGCTTCGAGGAACTGCAGTCGCAGGAATTCCAGAAGCGCAGCGAAACCAACGAGATCTACATCCCGGCCGGTCCGCGCCTGGGCGACAAGGTCATCGAGTTCAATAACGTGTGCAAGGGCTATGGCGACCGCGTGCTGATCGACAACCTGTCGTTCAGCATGCCCAAGGGCGCCATAGTCGGGGTGATCGGCGGCAACGGCGCCGGCAAGTCGACCCTGTTCCGCATGCTGATGGGCAAGGAGCAGCCGGATTCCGGCAGCATCGAGATCGGCGAGACCGTGCAACTGGCCTGCGTCGACCAGAGCCGCGACGACCTCGACGGCAACAAGTCGGTGTTCCAGATGATTTCCGACGGTTCCGACCAGATCCGCATCGGCAACTACGAGATCCCCTCGCGCACCTACGTCGGCCGCTTCAACTTCAAGGGCGGCGACCAGCAGAAGTTCGTCAAGGACCTCTCCGGCGGCGAGCGCGGCCGTCTGCACCTGGCCCTGACCCTGAAGGAAGGCGCCAACGTCCTGCTGCTCGACGAACCGTCCAACGACCTCGACGTGGAGACCCTGCGCTCGCTGGAAGAGGCGCTGCTCGACTTCCCCGGCGCGGCCATCGTGATCTCCCACGATCGCTGGTTCCTCGACCGCGTGGCCACCCACATCCTGGCCTACGAGGACGATTCGCATATCGAGTTCTTCGAAGGCAACTACACCGAATACGAGGCTGACCGCAAGAAACGCCTCGGCGAAGCCGCCGCCCAACCGCACCGTGTGCGGCACAAGAAGCTGGCGCAGTAAGCACCAAGAAGCAACGGAGCCGCCTGGCTCCGTTGCTTTGTCCCTGGCGTGCATGTCGCTGTTGCGGCCGGCGCCGGCAAACTCCGGCGCTGCCCATGGCTGCGTGGTGACGCTGCGCCGAAGGCGCCTCTTGTCTCGGCACTGATCGAGGTCAGTGCAAAGTGCGTGGCAGTGTCCACACTTAGATAAATGGTTGAAAGCAGTACTTCCGCTCCTGCCGCGCCGAATATGGGGCAGCTGGAGCGCGGTGCTGAGGACGCGCCGTGGCCGCGGTCGAGCGGAACTACCCTGCGCATGGCTGCCGCTCCCCGCGCAGGGAGGTGGCGCGCCGGTCTTTCAACGGCCTTTAGCTGTGAGAACCGAGGAGTCCTTCCATGTCTGCCTTCGATCCCCGTGCGGCGCTCGATGCGCTGCTCGCCGAGTACAGTGCGCGCGCCAACGCCATCAGCCAGGACCTGGCCCGCAGCCATTCACCGGATTTCGCCGAACAGGCCCTGCAGCGGCAGAACGACGAGGTTCTGGAAGCCTTGCTGGCCGAGGCCCGGGCCGGCATGCGCCAGGTCGGCCTGGCCAAGCTGCGGCTGGCCGAGGGCAGCTACGGCGAGTGCCTGCGCTGCGGTGAGCCGATCGAGCCGGCGCGCCTGCAGGCGTTGCCCGCCGCCGAGTTCTGCCTGCGCTGCGCCGAGCGCAAATAGCCTCCTAGGGCTTGGCGATCTCGTCGAGTAGCCGGCGGGCGGCGAATTCCGCGGCATCGGTATAGGGCCTCAGCACGTTGGCGGCGCCGGCATGGTGGAAGGCTTCGGCATCGCCATCGCGAAAGGCGCTGAGGCTGATCTGGCCGGCGAAGGACAGTCTGCGCACGGCCCTGAGCAGGATCGCATTGACCTCGCGCTGGGGGATGGTGCTGACCAGCGCGCGGGCCTGCTGCAGCGGCAGGTGGGCGAGGAAGTCGACATCTTCGGCATCGCCGTAGCAGACGTTGAGTTCGGCCTTGCGGGCCAGGACCAGCGCCTCCGGGTCGAAGTCGACCCCCAGTACCCGCATCCCGCCGAGTTCGAGCTGCCTGGCCAGCTGTCGGCCATAGCGGCCCATGCCGTAGATGATGATGTCCGGCCGGGCGTCGTCCGGTGGATTGTCCGCCGCGTTCTCGCGGTGCGGGATCTGCCGTTCGAACATCCCGAGCCACGGCGACAGGCGGGCGAACAGTGGCTGGGCGTAGAGAATCATGTAGGTCGACAGGGTGATGGTGATCAGTCCGACCAGGGTGGTCAGCCCCAGGGCGGACGGACTCACCTGCCGCAGGCCGACGCCAATGGCGACGAGGATGATGGAGAACTCGCTGATCTGCGCCAGGGTCAGGCCGGTGAGGAAGCCGGTGCGTTTGCGAAAGCCCAGTCCGCCGATGATGAGCACCACGATCAGTGGCTTGCCGAGCAGCACGAACAGCGACAGCGCGCCTGCCTGCCACAGCTGGGCCTGCATGTGGCTGAAGTCCAGCTGGATCCCCAGGAAGAGGAAGAAGAACAGCAGCAGAAAGTCGCGCAGGCTGGTCAGGCGGCTGGCGATGGCCTCGCGCAGGGTCGTGGAGGCCAGGGAGAAGCCGGCGAGGAAGGCGCCCAGCTCCTTGGACAGCCCGAGGGACTCGGCGATGCCGGCCAGCAGGGTGCCCCAGGCCACGGCGAACAGCATCAGCAATTCGGGCGAGCGAGACATGCTGGCCAACAACCGCGGCAGGATACGGCCCATCAGGAAATACAGGGCCACGCCGCCAGCCAGCAGCAGGCCGGCCAGCCAGGCCAGGCGGGTGCCGCCATCGGCTGCGGCGCCGGGGTGGAACAGGTTGAGCAGCAGCATCGCCAGGACCACGGCGATGTCCTGGACAATCAGAATACCCATGGCGATGCGCCCGTACAGCGAGTCGATGTCGCCTTTGTCGGACAGCAGCTTGACGATGATGACGGTGCTGGAGAAGCTCAGGGCGACCGCTACATAGAGCGCCTCCAGCCCCTCCAGGCCGAGCAGCCGGCACAGGCCGTAGCCGAGCAGCAGGGTGAAGGCGATCTGCACCAGTCCGGCGGTCAGGGCCACCCGCCCGAGGCTGCGGATCAGGCGCATGTCGAGCTTCAGGCCGACCACGAACAACAGCATGGTGATGCCGATTTCCGCCAGCAGCTCGAACTGCTCGTGCTCGCTGCTAAGGCCCAGCACCGCGGGGCCGGCGAGGATGCCGACGAAGATGTAGGCGATGATCAGCGGCTGGCGCAGTTTCACCGCCAGGCCACCGAACAGGGCGGACAACGCGAGCAGGGCGGCCACTTCCTGGAAGAGACTCATGCGTTTGCTTCCCTTGTGTCTCGCGGTAACTTAGGCGCATCCGTAGCTCATGCCGTTGCGCCGGATCGAGCCAGCGCTTGTCGGCGCAGCCCGATGCGGCCATGATTTCCCTGGCCCGTGCCCTCCGTTAAGGATATCCGATGCCCGATTCCGTTGCTGCCAGCCTGCGGCTGGCGCCCGATGCGCTAACCCGTCCCTTCGCCCCCGAGCAGTTCAACTTCACCAGCACCGATGATCTGGAGCCTTTTCGCGGCGTACTCGGCCAGGAGCGTGCGGTAGAGGCGCTGCAATTCGGCGTGGCCATGCCGCGCCCCGGTTACAACGTGTTCGTCATGGGCGAACCGGGCACCGGACGCTTCTCCTTCGTCCAGCGTTACCTCAAGGCCGAAGCCAAGCGCCTGGGCACCCCGGCCGACCAGGTCTACGTCAACCACTTCGACGAGCCGCGCGAGCCGCGTGCGCTGGAGCTTCCGGCGGGCACCGCCGGCGCCTTCATCGCCGACATCAACCAGTTGATCGACAACCTGCTGGCGACCTTTCCGGCGGTGTTCGAACACCCGGCCTACCAGCAGAAGAAAAGCGCCATCGATCGCGCCTTCAACAAGCGCTACGACCAGGCGCTGGATGTGATCGAGAAGCTGTCCCTGGAAAAGAGCGTGGCGCTGTACCGCGACAGCAGCAACATCGCCTTCACCCCGATGCTCGAGGGCAAGGCGCTGGACGAGGCCGAGTTCGCCCAGCTGCCGGAAGCCGAGCGCGAGCGTTTCCATGGCGATATCGCCAGCCTGGAGGAGCGGCTCAACGAAGAACTGGCCAGCCTGCCGCAGTGGAAGCGCGAGTCGAGCAACCAGCTGCGCCAGCTCAACGAAGAAACCATCACCGTGGCCCTGCAGCCGCTGCTTGCGCCACTGTCGAAAAAATACGCGGAGAACGCCGGCGTCTGTGCCTACCTGCAGGCGGTGCAGGTCAACCTGCTGAAGACCGTGGTCGATCAGCTGGTCGAGGTGGAAAAGGCCGATGCGCAGACCCGCAAGCTGCTCGAGGAGCAGTACTGCCCGAGCCTGGTGGTCGGCCACCACGCCCATGGCGGCGCGCCGGTGGTGTTCGAGCCGCACCCGACCTATGACAACCTGTTCGGCCGCATCGAGTACAACACCGACCAGGGCGCGCTCTACACCAGCTACCGGCAGCTGCGTCCCGGCGCCCTGCACCGGGCCAACGGTGGCTTCCTGGTGCTGGAAGCGGAAAAGCTGCTCGGCGAACCCTTCGTCTGGGAGGCGCTCAAGCGGGCCCTGCATTCGCGCCAGCTGAAGATGGAGTCGCCGCTCGGCGAGCTGGGCCGCATCGCCACCGTGACCCTCAACCCGCAGGTGATCCCGTTGCAGGTCAAGGTGGTCATCATCGGCGCGCGCCAGCTCTACTACGCGCTGCAGGATCACGATCCGGACTTCCAGGAGATGTTCCGCGTGCTGGTCGACTTCGACGAGGACATCCCGCTGGGTGACGAGAGCCTGGAGCAGTTCGCCCAGTTGATGAAGACCCGCACCATGGAGGAGGGCATGGCGCCGCTGACCGCCGCGGCGGTGGCGCGGCTGGCGACCTACAGTGCGCGCCTGGCCGAGCACCAGGGGCGTTTGTCGGCGCGCATCGGCGACCTGTTCCAGCTGGTCAGCGAGGCCGATTTCATCCGCCAGCTGGCCAGCGAGACGGTCACCGACGTCGGTCATATCGAGCGTGCGCTGAAGGCCAAGGCCACCCGCACCGGGCGGGTCTCGGCGCGGATCATCGACGACATGCTGGCCGGTATCATCCTGATCGACACCGCCGGTGCGGCGGTCGGCAAGTGCAACGGCCTGACCGTGCTGGAGGTCGGCGACTCGGCCTTCGGCGTGCCGGCGCGGATTTCCGCCACCGTCTACCCCGGCAGCAGCGGCATCGTCGACATCGAGCGCGAGGTCAATCTGGGGCAGCCGATCCACTCCAAGGGAGTGATGATTCTCACCGGCTACCTGGGCAGCCGCTATGCCCAGGAGTTTCCCCTGGAGATCTCCGCGAGCATCGCCCTGGAGCAGTCCTATGGCTATGTCGACGGCGACAGCGCATCGCTGGGCGAGGTCTGCACGCTGATCTCCGCGCTGTCGCGCACGCCGCTCAAGCAATGCTTCGCCATCACCGGCTCGATCAACCAGTTCGGCGAGGTGCAGGCGGTCGGCGGGGTCAACGAGAAGATCGAGGGCTTCTTCCGTCTGTGCGAGGCGCGCGGCCTGACCGGCGAGCAGGGGGCGATCATTCCGCACTCCAACGTCGCCACCCTGATGCTCGACGAGCGCGTGCTGCAGGCGGTGCGGGCCGGGCAGTTCCATGTCTATGCGGTGCGCCAGGTCGATGAGGCGCTCAGCCTGCTGGTCGGCGAGGACGCCGGTACGCCGAATGCCGAGGGCCAGTTCCCGGCCGGCAGCGTCAATGCCCGGGTGGTCGCGCGGCTGCGCGAGATTGCCGAGATGAACATGGATGAGGACGACAAGGACGAGGTCCAGCCGGTGACGCTAGTGGCGTCGGTCAAGGAGAAAAAACCGCGGGTGAAGAAGCCGGCGGCCTGATCGTGTTCGGCAAGTCCTGGTGGTGTTCGCTCAGTGGCTGGTCAGTCACTGAGCGCATCGCCCGCAGCGCCAAGCCACGCTGTTCAGTCCGGCTTGCCCACCCTTCATCCACACAGTTATCCACAGTTTGCGGGGATAACTGTCGGCTTCCCTGAGTCGCCCGTGCGGGTGTAGGCTGAAGGCCTAGCCTTATGAGGGTCGCCGCCATGCCGCGTAGCCTCTGTCTCACTCGTCAATGTCTGGGCCTGGTCACCCGCATCGAATGCACGGTGTTACCGCTGGCCGGTGAGAATGGACTCTGGACGCTGATCTGCGCGGCCGGCATCTCCGGCGAACAACCCTCCACCATCAAGGCGCAAGGCCCGTTCTACGGGCCTTTTGTAGCCGAAGGGGTGCTCGCCGGCATCGCCGAAAGCCTGGCCGTTCAAGGCTATGAGGAATGCACCGAGCTGCCGATCTGGCGCCTGCATGCCCAAGCCGAGTTGCGTCGTTTGAACGGCGAACGTTCTCGTCACCTGGGCAACTACCAGTTCAAGCCGGAAAGCTGAACGGCGCGTTGTACGGCTTTTGCACAGTCGGCGCGAGAGCCGCTGGTGCGTGCATTGCGGGCGTTAATCCTGAGGCTGTCCACACGCTTATCCACAGTTTGCGGGGATAACCCGCAGGTCCATGGCGGAGGGGGCGCGGCCTTGTCTGACAGGAAGTGCTGGGTATACTGCGCCGGCAGTTTTAGCCCTATTTGTGAGAGTTCATGGAACGCTTTATCGAAAACGCGATGTACGCTTCGCGCTGGCTGTTGGCCCCGATCTATTTTGGCTTGTCCCTCGCGCTATTGGCGCTGGCACTGAAGTTCTTTCAGGAGGTGTTCCATATCCTGCCCAGCGTGTTTGCGTTGGCCGAGGCGGACTTGATCCTGGTGCTGCTGTCGTTGATCGACATGGCCCTGGTCGGCGGCTTGCTGGTGATGGTGATGATCTCCGGCTACGAGAACTTCGTTTCCCAGCTGGACATCGACGAGGGCAAGGAGAAGCTCAACTGGCTGGGCAAGATGGACTCCGGCTCGCTGAAGATGAAAGTCGCCGCCTCCATCGTGGCGATCTCCTCGATCCATCTGCTCAAGGTGTTCATGGATGCCAGGAACATCCCCGACAGCAAGCTGATGTGGTACGTGATCATCCACCTGACCTTCGTGCTGTCGGCTTTCGCCATGGGCTATCTGGACAAGCTGACCAAGCACGACCACTGATTCATGCGCTTTGACAGCCGCCCGGCCACAGTGAAATGGACGGGCGGTTGCGTTTCTGCCTTGTGCTTCTCGGTCCTTCTGCAAAGACTGTATTTGTATGGATTCTGTACGAATCGTTAGCGCGAGGTGGCGTCATGAACCTGCACGACCTTTCCAGTCATGCCCGCGCCGGGCATGTCGATGCGTTGAACCTGATCTCCCTCGAGGGCGGCAACTATTACCTGCTGGAAGCGCGGGTGAGCGGTCGGCCATTCACGCTGGAGGATGGCCACGGCCATTTCCTCCACCTGCGCTCGGTCGAGCATGCCCGCGAGGTGCTGCAGCCCTTGCCGAAACTGCCGCCGTTCCACTTGGTGCAGGCGCAAGATGACGAGATGTGCGGCCTGCCCGATGAGTCGGGGAAAACCCCGGGACCGACTTCATCGCACTGAACCCTGAGGCGGTGCCCCGCCGGTGCCGCGGACGGGGCGCATGCACAGGGCGCGGCAGCGGTAGGGCGGCGGGTGCATCTGTGCTAGTCTGGCCGGCCTTTTTCAGCCCTCAGCGGAGCCGTGTCATGTCCGAACTCAACCTCTCTACTGACGAAACCCGCGTCAGCTACGGCATCGGTCGCCAGCTCGGCGGTCAACTGCGTGACAACCCACCGCCGGGCGTGAGCCTGGAGGCGATAGTGGCCGGTCTGTCCGATGCCTTTGCCGGGCAGCCGAGCCGCGTCAGCGAGGCCGAGCTGTCGGCCAGCTTCAAGGTGATCCGCGACATCATGCAGGCCGAAGCCCAGGCCAAGGCCGAAGCCGCTGCCGGTGCCGGCGTGGCCTACCTCGCCGAAAACGCCCGGCGCGACGGCATCACCGTGCTGGCTTCCGGTCTGCAGTATGAGGTGCTGACCGCCGGCGAGGGCGCCAAGCCGTCCCGCGAAGACACCGTACGCACCCACTACCACGGCACCTTGATCGACGGCAGCGTGTTCGACAGCTCCTACGAGCGCGGCCAGCCGGCCGAGTTTCCGGTTGGTGGGGTGATCGCCGGCTGGACCGAAGCCCTGCAGTTGATGAACACCGGCAGCAAATGGCGCCTGTATGTGCCGAGCGAGCTGGCCTACGGCGAGCAAGGCGTCGGCAGCATTCCGCCGCACAGCGTGCTGGTGTTCGACGTCGAGCTGCTGGAAATCCTCTAAGCCGTCGCCCATTGCTGCCAAGTTGTGCGAAGCATTCGCTGCATGGGTAAAGGCTTTCGCGGGCATGGCCCGCTCCTACGCCAGGAAAACCTGGAACCTTGTAGGAGCGGGGGCGACACCCAGTCCCATGCCCGCGAGGCTTTTCTGGCAGGACGGTTCAAGGGCGCAACGCCCGCGCGTAGCAATATAGAAACAGGCTGCGCACCAGCTCCTTGAGCACCATAGGCTCGCTGGAGCCCAGTTCATGCAGATCCAGATCGCCCAGATCGCGCAGCTCATCCAGGGCCTCTTCCTCCAGGACCGCGCAGACTTCGCCGGTTTCGCGGTGGAGGATGCGTAGATACGGATGCGGCCTATCCAGCCAGGCATCGATCAGGTAGGTCATGGCTCATCTCCCTTTTAAGTGGAGAAATGAGAATAATTCCTATTAAATTAATAGCAAGCGCTAATCGCGATTTTTCGTCGTGCAATAAAAAGCCCGTCGCGTGGACGGGCCTTCATCAGGGCGCGGTGGCTCAGTGGGTGCGGGCGACGGCGAAGCGGCTCAGTTCGACCAGGGCATCGCGGTATTCGCCGGCGGGCAGGGCATCCAGGCAAGCGATGGCGCGCTCGGCGAAGTCGCGCGCCTTTTCCGCCGTGTAATCCAGGGCGCCGGCCGCTTCCACGGCATCGCGGATGCTCTCCAGGTCTTCGAGGCCGCCTTTCTGGATCGCCCGGCGCACCAGGCTGGCCTGCTCGCCGCTGCCTTCGCGCATGGTGTAGATCAGCGGCAGGGTCGGCTTGCCTTCGGCGAGGTCGTCGCCGACGTTCTTGCCCAGGGTCGCCGCGTCGCCGCGATAGTCGAGCAGGTCGTCGACCAGTTGGAAGGCCACACCGAGATGGTCGCCAAAGGTGCGCAGGGCTTCGGTCTGCGCGCTCGATGCGCCGGCCAGGGCAGCGGCGCTGTGGGTCGAGGCTTCGAAGAGCATCGCGGTCTTGCCGCGGATGACTTCCATGTAGGTCTCTTCGGTGGTGCTGGCATCGCGGATCTTCGACAACTGCAGCACTTCGCCTTCGGCGATCACCCGGGTGGCCTTGGAGAGGATCTTCATCACCGGCATGGAGCCGAGTTCGACCATCATCTCGAAGGAGCGCGAATAGAGGAAATCGCCGACCAGCACGCTGGGCGCGTTGCCCCATTGGGCATTGGCGGTGCTGCGGCCGCGGCGCATGTCGGACATGTCGACCACGTCGTCATGCAGCAGGGTGGCGGTGTGCAGGAATTCGATGGTGGCGGCGAGCAGGCGCAACTTGTCGTCATCCCGGCCGAGCGCTTTGCCGCTGAGCAGAACCAGCAGCGGACGCAGACGCTTGCCGCCCGCGGAGATAATATAGTCGCCGATCTTCTCCACCAGCGGTACGCGCGATACGAGTTGCTGACGGATGATGCCGTCGACGGCGGTAAAATCGTCCGCCACCACGCGGTAGAAAGCCTGGGGTTGCATCAGCGACAGTGCTCCTCGAAGGTTGCGCGGCATGCTATGGGGCGGGGTTGGGCCTGTCAAGGCAAGCGCCGCGGGTGCTTGCGCGGCGCCGCCAGCTTGCGTACAATCGCGCACCCTGAACTTCCCCCTGGGTATTTCCCTGCCTTACGCAATTGCAAGGGCGTCCTTCCGGCCCCGAGCAGCCATGCCAGCCGACGACTATTCCTATAAAGCGCTGGGTGAGCAGGATTAACGGAGATTTACCATGTACGCAGTGATTGTTACTGGTGGCAAGCAATACAAAGTCACCGAAGGCGAATTCCTCAAGGTCGAAAAGCTCGAGCTCGCCACTGGCGACGCCGTGACTTTTGACCGCGTGTTGCTGGTCGGCAACGGTGACGACGTGAAAATCGGCGCCCCGGTTGTTGATGGCGCCAAGGTTGTGGCCGAGGTTGTTGCACAAGGCCGTCACGACAAAGTGACCATCATCAAGTTCCGCCGTCGTAAGCACCACATGAAGCGTCAGGGCCACCGTCAGTGGTTCACTGAGATCAAAATCACCGGTATTCAGGCCTGATTCGTTTCGGCCTAATCCCTTTATAGGAGTATTGACTCATGGCACACAAAAAAGCTGGCGGTTCTACCCGCAACGGTCGCGACTCAGAAGCCAAACGCCTTGGCGTGAAGATGTACGGCGGCCAGGTCATCAAGGCCGGCAACATCATCGTGCGTCAGCGCGGCACCCAGTTCCATGCCGGTTACGGCGTGGGCATGGGTAAGGATCACACCCTCTTCGCGAAAGTCGAAGGCGTGGTCAAGTTTGAAGTAAAAGGCGCCTTCGGTCGCCGTTACGTGAGCGTCGTCGCGGCCTAATCGCGCGGCTGCTGGAAAAGCCCTGTCCTTGCGACGGGGCTTTTTTGTTTCTGTATTCTAGGGGTTCTTGCCCGATTACCCGGGTTGCCGCGCTTCGAGCGCGGGGTAATTCGGCAAGAGCCTGGTGTTCTTAGATTCTGTTGACCCGCTCTGGCAGCGGGAGGCGTACCCCATGAAATTCGTCGATGAAGTATCGATTTACGTAAAGGCCGGCGACGGTGGTAACGGCATGATGAGCTTCCGTCGCGAGAAGTTCATCGAGAAGGGCGGGCCCAACGGTGGCGACGGTGGTGATGGCGGCTCGGTGTATATCGAGGCCGACGAGAACCTCAACACCCTGGTGGACTACCGCTACACCCGCCGTTTTCTCGCGCAGAACGGCGAGAAGGGTGGCAGTACCGATTGTACCGGGCGCAAGGGCGATGACCTGATTCTGCCGGTTCCGGTCGGCACCACGGTGATCGACTCCTCGACCCAGGAAGTGATCGGTGATCTGACCAAGCCGGGTCAGCGCCTGCTGGTCGCCCAGGGGGGCTGGCATGGCCTGGGCAATACCCGCTTCAAGTCCAGCACCAACCGTGCGCCGCGGCAGACCACGCCAGGCAAGCCCGGCGATGCGCGCGACCTCAAGCTGGAGTTGAAAGTGCTGGCCGATGTCGGTCTGCTCGGTCTGCCGAATGCCGGCAAGAGCACCTTTATTCGTTCGGTGTCCGCGGCCAAGCCGAAGGTCGCCGATTACCCGTTCACCACCCTGGTGCCGAACCTGGGCGTGGTCAGTGTCGAGCGCTATAAGAGTTTCGTCGTCGCCGATATTCCGGGCTTGATCGAGGGCGCTTCCGAGGGGGCTGGTCTGGGTATCCGCTTCCTCAAGCACCTGGCGCGTACCCGCCTGCTGTTGCATCTGGTAGATATGGCGCCGCTGGATCTGACCGATCCGGCGGAGGCGGCGGTGACCATCGTCGAGGAGCTGGCCAAGTTCAGTCCGGCGCTGGCCGAGCGCGACCGCTGGCTGGTGCTGAACAAGTCCGACCAGATGCTCGAGGAGGAACGCGAGGCGCGGGTCGCCGAGATCGTCGAGCGCCTGGACTGGAGGGGGCCGGTCTACGTGATTTCCGCCCTGGCCCATGAAGGGACCGAGCGCCTGTGTTTCGATATCATGGATTACCTGGAGGCGCGCGCCGAGCGGATTCAGGAGAATCCCGAGTTCGCCGCCGAAGTGGCCGCGCTCAATCAGCGCATCGAAGATGAGGCGCGGGCGCGCCTGCAGGCGCTGGATGATCAGCGCGCGTTGCGCCGTTCCGGGGTCAAGGCGGTCGGTGCCGAGGAGGATGACGGCTTCTGGGATGAGGAAGACGATGAAGACGGCCCGGAAATCATCTACGTCCGGGATTAAGCAAATTTCCAACGCCGCTTAATTGCGGCGTTTTTGTAATGACGGGTCGCAGCTAAGGTTGGAAGATCATGCGTGACAAGGTGACTGGCGCGCGGCGCTGGGTGGTGAAGATCGGCAGTGCACTGTTGACTGCCGACGGGCGTGGCCTGGATCGCGCGGCGATGGCGGTGTGGGTCCGGCAGATGGTGGCGCTGCGTGAACAGGGCGTCGAGCTGGTGCTGGTGTCCTCCGGGGCGGTGGCGGCGGGCATGAGTCGCCTGGGTTGGACGGCGCGACCGAGTGCCATGCACGAGTTGCAGGCGGCGGCAGCGATTGGCCAGATGGTGTTGATCCAGGCTTGGGAGTCGAGCTTTGCCGAGCATGGCCGGCGCACCGCGCAAATCCTCCTGACCCATGACGACCTGTCGGATCGCAAGCGCTACCTGAATGCCCGCAGCACGTTGCGCACCTTGGTCGAGTTGGACGTGGTGCCGGTGATCAACGAGAACGATACGGTGGTCACCGATGAGATCCGCTTCGGCGATAACGACACCCTGGCGGCCCTGGTGGCCAACCTGGTGGAGGCCGATCTGCTGGTGATCCTGACCGATCGCGATGGCATGTATAACGCCGATCCGCGGCATAACCCGGGTGCCGAGCTGATCTACGAGGCGCGTGCCGATGACCCGGCGCTGGATGCGGTGGCCGGCGGGGTCGGCGGGGCGCTGGGGCGCGGCGGCATGCAGACCAAACTGCGGGCAGCGCGGTTGGCGGCGCGTTCCGGGGCGCACACGGTGATCGTCGGTGGGGCGATCGAGCAGGTGCTGGCGCGGCTCAGGTCCGGCGAGCGCCTGGGCACCCTGCTGGCGCCGGAGCGCAGCCTGCTGGCGGCGCGCAAGCAGTGGTTGGCCGGCCATCTGCAGACCCGCGGCACCCTGGTGCTGGATGCGGGGGCGGTGAAGGCGCTGGTAAGCGACCGCAAGAGTCTACTGCCGGTCGGCGTCAAGGCGGTGCAGGGCAGCTTCCGGCGTGGCGAGATGGTGGTGTGCGTCGGGCCCGATGGGCGTGAAATTGCCCGTGGCCTGGCCAACTACAGTGCGCTGGAGGCGCAGAAAATCATCGGCCAGTCCTCGGAGGCGATCGAGAGGCTGCTCGGTTACGTCGATGAGCCGGAGTTGGTGCATCGTGACAACTTGATTCTGGTCTGAAGGAGAGTGTCGATGCGGGTGATCAAGGGATTGCTGGGCGTGCTGCTGGCGTTGCCGTTCTGTGCGTCGGCCGAGCAGATCGGCGAGGTGTCAACGGTATTCAAGTGGATGGGGCCGAACGACAAGATCGTTGTCGAGGCCTTCGACGACCCCAAGGTGGCGGGCGTGACCTGCTATCTGTCGCGGGCCAAGACCGGCGGGGTGAAGGGTGGCCTGGGTCTGGCCGAGGATCGCGCCGAGGCGTCGATCGCCTGTCGTCAGTTTGGACCGATTCGCTTCACGGCCGAGCTGGAGGAGGGCGAGGAGGTGTTTCGCGAGCGCACCTCGCTGGTGTTCAAGACCATGCAGGTGGTGCGGTTCTTCGATGAAAAGCGCAATACCCTGGTGTACCTGGTCTACAGCGACCGGGTGATCGAGGGCAGTCCGCAGAATGCGGTGACCGCCATTCCGATTCTGCCCTGGCCGGAAAAGTCCTGAGCTCTGGCCTGGTAGATCCTGTGTTTATGCGCAAGCCTCGCAGGAAGCCCCTGAACTCCGTGGCCCGGATGAGATCCGGGAAAATGTAGCGCGTGTTCGCCGCCCAAGGTCCCCGGATTTCATCCGGGCTACGGGTGGATCTTGGTGCACTGGCGTGGATCAATGAGCGGATTGTCGCGAGGTGGTGCGTTTCGCAGGCAATAAAAAACCGGCCCTGGGGCCGGTTTCTCAAGGACAGACAGCTTAGGCTGCTGCAGCTTCGCCGAGCGCCTTGATGTGGGCGTTTAGGCGGCCTTTGTGGCGGGCTGCTTTGTTCTTGTGGATGATGCCTTTGTCGGCCATGCGGTCGATTACCGGTACAGCCAGGGTGTAGGCGGTTTTGGCCAGCTCGAGATCCTTGGCGTCGATCGCCTTGACCACGTTCTTGATGTAAGTGCGGACCATGGAGCGCAGGCTGGCGTTATGGCTACGACGCTTCTCAGCCTGTTTGGCGCGTTTTTTGGCAGAAGGTGTATTGGCCACCGTCAAGCTCCTCGAAATCTGGGGGGATACAAACAAATAAGGCCGCGAATCATGCCGAGGCGCTCGGTCGTTGTCAAGCCTGTCGGCTCGGCGGTGCGTGCTATCCATCGGCTGTCAGGCGGAACTGGCCGGCGTGCTGCTTGCTCTACCCAGTCTCCATGCGGGTCGTTAAACTCGGCGGCCTTTTCTAGGGGGTTGGCAATGTCCGAGCGAGGCAGGAAGGGCGGCTTGTTGCGTTCCAGCGCGGTGGTCAGTGTGATGACCCTGCTGTCGCGCGTGCTCGGCATGATACGCGACATGGTGGTGGCCGCCTATTTCGGCTCCGGGCCGGCCGCCGACGCCTTCTTCATCGCCTTCAAGATCCCCAACTTCCTGCGTCGCCTGTTTGCCGAGGGCGCGTTCGCCCAGGCGTTCGTGCCGGTGCTCTCGGAATACCGCACGCAGCGCAGCCTGGCCGAGGTCAAGCAACTGGTCGATCGCACGGCCGGCTATCTGGGGCTGACCCTGACCGCCCTGACCGCCCTGGGCGTGGTAGCCTCGCCGTACCTGATCATGCTGTTCGCCCCGGGCTTTCGCAGCGAGCCGGCCAAGCTCGAACTGGCCGGCGAGCTGCTGCAGATCACCTTTCCCTACTTGCTGCTGATTTCGCTGACGGCCTTCTGCGGCGGGGTGCTGAACAGCTACGGGCGTTTCGCCGTGCCGTCCTTTACCCCGGTGCTGCTCAACGTGTGCATGATCGGCGCGGCGATCTACCTGACGCCGTATTTCGAGCAGCCGATCATGGCGCTGGCCTGGGGCGTATTGATCGCCGGGGTTGCCCAGCTGCTGTTCCAGTTGCCGTTCCTGGCGCGAATCAAGCTGCTGCCGCTGCCCAAGCTGCACCGTGACGAGGGCGTGCGGCGGATCATGTTGCTGATGGTGCCGGCGTTGTTCGGCGTCTCGGTCAGCCAGATCAACCTGCTGCTCGACACCGTGCTCGCCTCCCTGCTGCAGACTGGCAGCGTGTCCTGGCTGTATTACGCCGATCGTCTGTCCGAGCTGCCGCTCGGCGCATTCGGCATCGCCATCGGCACGGTGATCCTGCCGAGCCTGTCGCGCCAGCATGCGGCCGACGACCCCAAGGCGTTCTCGGCGACCATCGACTGGGCGCTGCGCATGGTCCTGCTGGTCGGGGTGCCGGCGGCGCTGGCCCTGGCGATTCTCGCCGAGCCGCTGATTGCCACGTTGTTCCACTACGGGGCGATGACCGAGCGCGACGTGTTGCAGTCGGCTAATGCGCTGAAGGCCTACTCGCTCGGGGTGCTGGCCTTCATGCTGATCAAGGTGTTGGCGCCGGCGTTCTTCGCGCGCCAGGATTTGAAGACGCCGGTGCGCATTGCCATCATCTGCATGGTGGCCAACATGGTGTTCAACCTGATGCTGATCTGGCCGCTCAAGCATGTTGGCCTGGCGCTGGCGACCTCGCTGTCGTCGCTGCTCAACACCGCGCTGCTGTTCTGGGGGCTGTACAAGATCGGCGTGTACCGGCCGGCGCGGGGCTGGTGGCTGTTCGCCCTGCGCCTGCTGGGCGCCTGTGCGGCGATGGTGGCGCTGGTCTGGTGGTTGAACGTGGCGCCGAGCGAATGGTTCGCCTGGGGCTGGCAGCAGCGTGCGCTGTGGCTGAGCCTGCTGGTCGGCGGCGGATTGCTGGCGTTTGTCGCGGCCTTGCTGGCGCTGGGGCTACGCCTGCGGCACCTGCGCCATTGAGTGGTTTGCGCGCTTGGCTTTTGACCGGGAGCCGTTTGCGGCCTGTAGCTTGCCGCCCTGTATAGGTATAATCGGCCACTTTATGAGCAAGAAGCGCGCTATGCAGCTGGTTCGAGGCCTTCACAATCTGCGGCCCCAGCATCGGGGCTGTGTCGCCACCATCGGCAATTTCGACGGCGTCCATCGTGGCCATCAGGCCATCTTGGCGCGTATGCGCGAGCGTGCGGCCGAATTGGGCGTACCCTGTTGCGTGGTGATCTTCGAGCCACAGCCGCGTGAGTTCTTCGCCCCGGATACGGCACCGGCGCGCCTGAGCCGTCTGCGCGACAAACTCGCCCTGCTGGCGGCCGAGGGCGTCGACCGGGTGCTGTGCCTGGCCTTCAACCGGCGTTTGCGTGAACTCAGCGCCGCCGAGTTCGTGCAGAAGGTGCTGGTCGATGGCCTGGGTATTCAGCACCTGGAGGTGGGTGACGACTTTCGCTTCGGCTGCGATCGTGCCGGCGACTTCGCCTTCCTGGCGCAAGCCGGCGCGCGTGAGGGCTTCACGGTCGAGGCGGCGGCGACGGTCGAGCTGGATGGCGTGCGCGTCAGCAGCACCGGGGTGCGCGAGGCGCTGGCCGCAGGCGATTTCGCCCTCGCCGAACACCTGCTCGGGCGGCCGTTCCAGATTGTCGGGCGGGTACTGCACGGGCAGAAGCTTGGCCGTTTACTGGCGGCGCCGACCGCCAACATCCAGCTCAAGCGCTGCCGGGTGCCGCTGAGCGGGGTGTACCTGGTCAGCACCGAGATCGACGGCCAGCCCTGGCCGGGTGTGGCCAACATCGGTGTGCGGCCGAGTGTGGCGGGCGACGGCCAGGCCCACCTGGAAGTGCACCTGCTGGACTTTGCCGGCGACCTGTATGGCCGGCGTTTGACGGTGGCCTTCCACCACAAGCTGCGCGACGAGCAGCGTTTCGCCTCCCTCGAGGCCTTGAAGACGGCAATTGCTGCCGATATTGCCGCCGCCCGTGCCCATTGGCAGGGTCAACCGCTTAAGTGAAGAGCCTGAGATGACCGACTACAAAGCCACGCTAAACCTGCCCGACACCCAGTTCCCGATGAAGGCCGGCCTGCCGCAGCGCGAGCCGCAGACCCTGCAGCACTGGAACGACATCGGCCTGTATCGCAAGCTGCGGCAGATTGGCGAGGGTCGTCCCAAGTTCGTCCTGCACGATGGCCCGCCCTATGCCAACGGCAACATCCACATCGGTCATGCGGTCAACAAGATCCTCAAGGACATCATCACCCGCTCGAAGACCCTGGCCGGCTATGACGCACCCTATGTGCCGGGCTGGGACTGCCACGGCCTGCCGATCGAGCACAAGGTGGAGACCACCTTCGGCAAGAACCAGCCGGCCGACCTGACCCGCGAGCGCTGCCGCGCCTATGCCGGCGAGCAGATCGAAGGGCAGAAGGCCGATTTCATCCGCCTCGGCGTGCTCGGCGACTGGGACAACCCGTACAAGACCATGGACTTCGCCAACGAGGCCGGGGAGATCCGCGCCCTGGCCGAGATGGTCAAGCAGGGCTTCGTGTTCAAGGGCCTGAAGCCGGTCAACTGGTGTTTCGACTGCGGCTCGGCGCTGGCCGAGGCGGAGGTCGAATACCAGGACAAGAAGTCCGACGCCATCGACGTCGCCTTCGCCGTCGAGGACTCGGACAAGCTGGCCGCCGCCTTCGGCCTGCCCAGCCTGGCCAAGCCGGCCAGCATCGTGATCTGGACCACCACGCCCTGGACCATTCCGGCCAACCAGGCGCTCAACGTGCACCCGGAATTCGACTACGCCCTGGTCGACTGCGGCGACCGGCTGTTGCTGCTGGCCGAGGAGCTGGTCGAAGGCTGCCTGCAGCGCTACGGCCTGCAGGGCGAGGTGATCGCCACCGCGAAGGGCCAGGCGCTGGAGCTGATCCGCTTCCGCCACCCGTTCTACGAGCGCTTCGCGCCGGTCTATCTGGCGGACTACGTGGCCCTGGACGCCGGTACCGGCATCGTCCACTCGGCGCCGGCCTACGGCGAGGACGACTTCCGTTCCTGCAAGGGCTACGGCATGAGCAACGACGAGATCCTCAGCCCGGTGCAGAGCAACGGCGTCTACGTCGAGTCGCTGCCGTTCTTCGGCGGCCAGTTCATCTGGAAGGCCAATGCCAACATCGTCGCCAAGCTGGCCGAGGTCGGCAGCCTGCTCAAGCATGAAGCCATCCAGCACAGCTACATGCACTGCTGGCGGCACAAGACCCCGCTGATCTACCGCGCCACCGCGCAGTGGTTCGTCGGCATGGACAAGCAGCCGAACCAGGGCGCGACCCTGCGCGAGCGGGCGATCGCCGGCATCGAGCAGACCAGGTTCGTCCCGGCCTGGGGCCAGGCGCGCCTGCACGGCATGATCGCCGGCCGGCCCGACTGGTGTATCTCGCGCCAGCGCAACTGGGGCGTGCCGATTCCGTTCTTCCTGCACAAGGAAAGCGGCGAGCTGCACCCGCGCACCGCCGAGCTGATGGAAGCGGTGGCCCAGCGTGTCGAACAGGCGGGCATCGAGGCCTGGTTCAAGCTGGACGCCGCCGAACTGCTCGGCGACGAAGCCGCGCAGTACGACAAGATCAGCGACACCCTGGACGTCTGGTTCGATTCCGGCACCACTCACTGGCACGTGCTGCGCGGCTCCCATCCGCTCGGCCACGCCAGCGGCCCGCGCGCCGACCTCTACCTGGAAGGTTCCGACCAGCACCGCGGCTGGTTCCACTCCTCCTTGTTGACCGGTTGCGCCATCGACGGCCACGCGCCCTACAAGGAGCTGCTGACCCACGGCTTCACCGTGGACGAGAACGGCCGCAAGATGTCCAAGTCGCTGGGCAACGTGATCGCCCCGCAGGAGGTCACCGACAGCCTGGGCGCCGACATCCTGCGCCTGTGGGTGTCGTCCACCGACTACTCCGGCGAGATGGCGGTGTCCAAGGTGATCCTCCAGCGCAGCGCCGACTCCTACCGGCGCATCCGCAACACCGTGCGCTTCCTGCTCTCCAACCTCAGCGGTTTCGACCCGGCGCAGCACCTGCTACCGGCCGCCGACATGCTGGCGCTGGATCGCTGGGCGGTGGACCGCGCCCTGTTGCTGCAGCGCGAGCTGGAAGAGGCCTACGGCGAATACCGCTTCTGGAACGTCTACCAGAAGGTGCACAACTTCTGCGTGCAGGAATTGGGCGGCTTCTATCTCGACATCATCAAGGACCGCCAGTACACCACCGCCGCCGACAGCGTGGCGCGGCGCTCCTGCCAGACCGCCCTGTTCCACATCGCCGAGGCGCTGGTGCGCTGGATCGCGCCAATCCTGGCGTTCACCGCAGACGAAATCTGGCAGTACCTGCCGGGCGAGCGCGGCGAGTCGGTGATGCTGACTACCTGGTATCAGGGCCTGAGCGAGCTGCCGGAAGGCTTCGGCATGGACCGCGCCTTCTGGGAGCGGGTCATGGCGGTCAAGGTCGCGGTCAACAAGGAACTGGAGAACCTGCGCGCGGCCAAGGCCATCGGCGGCAGCCTGCAGGCCGAGGTCACCCTGTATGGCGAGGCTTCGCTGCTCGCCGACCTGGCCAAGCTCGGCGACGAGTTGCGCTTCGCCCTGATCACCTCGACCGCGCTGCTGGCACCGCTCGACAGCGCCCCGGCCGATGCCGTGGCCACCGAGGCGGCTGGGCTCAAGCTGAAGATCGTCAAGTCCGCGCATCCCAAGTGCGGCCGCTGCTGGCACCACCGCGAAGACGTCGGCATCGATCCGGCGCACCCGGAAATCTGCGGCCGTTGCGTGGAGAACATCGAAGGCGCCGGCGAGGTTCGTCATTATGCGTGATGCTTTTCTCCCCTCTCCCCCCGGGAGAGGGGCCGGGGGTGAGGGATGCCGTGCTGAATCTCCCTATCAGGAGCTCCGCCCATGAGCGCCCGCTTCGGCATGCTGTCCTGGCTGTGGCTCAGCGTCTTGGTGTTCGTGGTCGACCAGATCAGCAAGTTCTATTTCGAGGATGCCCTGACCCTGTACCAGCAGATCGTGGTCATCCCCGGTTATTTCAGCTGGACCCTGGCCTACAACACCGGCGCCGCCTTCAGTTTCCTGGCCGGCGCCTCCGGTTGGCAGCGCTGGCTGTTCGCCTTGATCGCGATCGTCGTCAGCGCCGTGCTGGTGATCTGGCTCAAGCGCCTGCAGCCACGGGAAACCTGGCTGGCCGCGGCGCTGGCCCTGGTGCTCGGCGGCGCGCTGGGCAACCTGGTCGATCGGGTGCTGCTCGGCCATGTGGTCGACTTCATCCTGGTGCACTGGCAGCACCGCTGGTATTTCCCGGCATTCAATGTCGCGGACGCCGCCATTACCGTCGGCGCCATCCTCCTGGCGCTGGATATGTTCAGAAGCAACAAGTCGGGAGAAGTCACCCCATGACTGAAGTACGGATCGGCCCGCACAAGGAAGTCACCCTGCATTTCGCCATCAAGCTGGAAAACGGCGAGGTGGTGGACAGCACCTTCGACAAGCAGCCCGCTACCTTCAAGGTCGGCGACGGCAACCTGCTGCCCGGATTCGAACAGGCCCTGTTCGGCTTCAAGGCCGGCGACAAGCGCACGCTACCGATCCTGCCCGAGCAGGGTTTCGGCCAGCCCAACCCGCAGAATGTGCAGGTGATGCCGCGCAGCCAGTTCCAGGAGATGGAGCTGTCCGAGGGTCTGCTGGTGATCTTCAATGACGCCGCCAAGACCGAGCTGCCGGGGGTGGTCAAGGCGTTCGACGACAACCAGGTGACCATCGACTTCAACCATCCGCTGGCCGGCAAGACGCTGAGCTTCGAGGTGGAGATCATCGCGGTCAAGGCACTCTGAGGCGCAACCCGAACCTGTAGGGATTCCTCGGCCCGCGTCGCCGAGCAGTACACTAGAGCCCAGGTACACCGCCGAGACAGTCAGCATGCATATCAAACTCGCCAATCCCCGCGGCTTCTGCGCCGGCGTCGACCGCGCCATCGAGATCGTCAACCGCGCCCTGGAGGTCTTCGGCCCGCCGATCTATGTGCGCCATGAGGTGGTGCACAACAAGTTCGTGGTCGAAGACCTGCGCTCGCGCGGGGCGGTGTTCGTCGAGGAACTGGACCAGGTGCCGGACGACGTCATCGTCATCTTCAGCGCCCACGGCGTGTCCCAGGCGGTGCGCAACGAGGCCGAGCGGCGCGGGCTGAAAGTCTTCGATGCCACCTGCCCGCTGGTGACCAAGGTACACATGGAGGTGGTGCGCTACAGCCGCGAAGGGCGCGAATGCATCCTCATCGGCCACGCCGGCCACCCGGAGGTCGAAGGCACCATGGGCCAGTACGACGCCAGCAATGGCGGCGCCATCTACCTGGTCGAGGACGAGGCTGATGTGGCGCGCCTGCAGGTGCGCAACCCCGAGGCGCTGGCCTTCGTCACCCAGACCACCCTGTCGATGGACGACACCAGCAAGGTCATCGACGCCCTGCGCGGCAAATTCCCCAGCATCGGCGGCCCGCGCAAGGACGACATCTGTTACGCCACGCAGAACCGCCAGGATGCGGTCAAGCAACTGGCCGCCGAATGCGACGTGTTGCTGGTCGTCGGCAGCCCCAACAGCTCCAACTCCAACCGCCTGCGCGAGCTGGCCGAACGCATGGGCACGCCCGCCTATCTGATCGACGGCGCCGAAGACCTCAAGCGCGAGTGGTTCGATGGCATCAACGGCATCGGTATCACCGCCGGCGCCTCGGCCCCGGAAGTGCTGGTGCGTGGCGTGGTCGCCCAGCTCCAGGCCTGGGGCGCGAGCGGGGAAAGCGAGCTGGAAGGGCGGCCGGAGAACGTGACCTTCTCCATGCCCAAGGAGCTGCGGGTCAAGCAGGTGTAACGAGTTGCTGGCGACCTACAAAAGCCGGCGTGCCAGCCTTCGTCCATGTGCGGCTTGTTCAGAAAGGCATGACGTTGCAACCGTAGCCTGGATTAGCCGAAGGCGTAATCCGGGAAATCGGTCCCCCGGATTACGCTGCGCTAATCCAGGCTACGTTCTGATCGCCCAAGCTGCCGGCCGGGTGTCAGCATGACCCCGGCTCACCCTTTTCCCGGCGTAGCCGGCCGCTCGCGCTGAGCACCAGGCGCCTCACCGCTAGCGTGCCCGAGGCGTGGCAGAGCGTCAGCGTACCCGCCTGAATGGCGCCGCCCAGCAGTTCAGCATTGCTCTGCGGCGTATAGCGGATATAGCGCCTGACCGGCGTATTCCCCTTGGCGACGACCCCATTGGGCAGCGCCTCCTCCTGCAGGAGCAACGGCTCACCTGCATCCAATTGGCCGTTGTCGTTCAGGTCGACGTATACCTGCCAGCCACCTGTCCAGTCGCCATTGCCATTGTCGACCAGCACCGGCCGCCGCCGCTTGATCGATTCGCTGCGGGCAAAGGCCAGGGTCGCGGCCAGCGTATTGCTGGTGGCGGCCAACTGTTGGTTGCCCTGGTATTGCTGGGCGCCAGGCACGCCGACGCTGACCAGCAGCGCGAGAATGGAAAGCGTGGTGAGCAATTCGGGAAGGGTAAAGCCGCAAGCGTGACGGTGCATGGCATCCGTGCCTCATGGTCGAGTTGCCCCCGCCATCCTGGTAGGGGTGTGCCGGTCGTCTTCAGTCCGACTCCGGTTGTCGCGTAGGCCGGGGTCTTTTCTGCGGTCGGCCTATAAGCTCTAGTCGGGAAACCGGGTTTTGCAAGCAAGCGTGTTGATTCACTGAAGCCGATGGGACTAACCGTCGAGGACTGGAAAAGCGCCAGCTGTCGAAACAGGGCGCTGGTTAGCGGTATTCGGGCGCAATGATTTGTACCCTACTGGCATTGGTAGGGCATCTGGATAACACGGACCGCGAGAGGGAACATGGTGAAGCGAACTGAACAGCGGGGGTTTAGCCTGATCGAGTTGATGATCGTCATCGCGATCATCGGCATCCTGGCCGCGATTGCCTACCCGAACTATCAGGAATACATCATCAAGAGCAACCGCGCCGCCGCGCAGGCGGCGATGATGGATATCGCCAACCGCGAACAGCAGTTTCTCCTCGCCAATCGTGCTTATGCCGACAAGACCGCCCTGGAAAACAGTGACTACGACCTGCCCGACGATGTGGCTGGTCGGTATGACTACGACATTGAGGTGCCGGCCGGCACCGTCCCCACATTTACTATCAAGTTCACCGCCAAGGGGCCGCAGACCAGCGATGGCGATCTGGAGCTCAACAGTGAAGGGCTCAAGACCCCGCCAGAGAAGTGGTGATTATGACTATGTCACTTAATATTTGTCGCCAGCGCGGTCTGACCTTGATCGAGGTGCTGGTCACCATTGTGATCCTGGCTATTGGCTTGCTGGGCATTGCCGGCCTGCAGTCGCGCCTTCAGGTTTCTGAAATGGAGGCCTATCAGCGCGCTCAGGCGCTGCTCCTGCTGAATGACATGGCCAATCGCTTGGCCGGCAATCGCAATGCCGCACTGACCTATGTCACCGGGACTGCCAACCCGCTGGGGGCCGGGATGACATGCCCAACCGATACCTCGTCGCGCCAGGACATAGACGCCCTGGAGTGGTGCCAGGCGCTGCAAGGGGCCGGTGAAAAGCTTGCGGGCGAAACCAACGTGGGCACCTTGCTCGGTGGTCGTGGCTGCGTTGAAGAGTCGCCGGTGGGCAGCGGTCAGTTTCTGATAACGGTGGCTTGGCAGGGACTGACTCCGCTCACGGCCCCCCCGGCCGGCGTAGCCTGCGGCGCTGACGAATACGACGGTGCGGCCGATTCGGAGTGCGTGGATGATCTGTGTCGTCGGGTCGTCACCACTGTCGTCAGGGTGGCTACGTTATGAAGCGGTTTGTGTCGACACAGGGAAAGCTGATGCAAGGGCTCATGCGCAATCAAGCCGGTTTCAGCTTGATCGAGTTGCTGGTCTCGCTTGCCATCAGCGTGCTGATCATGACTGCGACGCTGCAGCTGTTCCTGGATATCACCCGCACCAACGACGAAATGGCCAAAACCAATGCCCAGATCGAGAATGGTCGCTTTGCTATCCAGCTCCTGCAGGGCGAAATTGCCCATGCCGGTTTTTGGGGTGGGTATGTTCCGCAGTTCGATGATCTGACCGCGTCGGATACGGTCGGTGGTAGTCCGGCGTTGGTATTAGGAACGCCGCGGATTTCGCCTAACCCCTGTAACCAGGATCCCTCCGTTTGGTCGAGTGACGATAAGGATGCGCTAGTCGGAGTGCCAGTACAGGTATTTGGTGCCGCACTTGCCGGCTGCAGCATGCCTGACAAAGTTGCCGGTACGGATGTTTTGGTTGTTCGGCACGCTGCGTTAGCTCCATTGCTGGAGTCGGCTATCGATGATGCGTGTGATGACGATGCGGACCCGGCCACACCTGCGCCAGTTTGTGTTCAAAACACCTTTTGTGCGGATGAAATGCCGGGCTTTCGGTTGGATACCGGAACTGTTAACACGATGCATTTTAAGGATTGCGTTACACCAACAAATAGCTCGACAGCTGCTTTCCCTCAGACGGGAGTAAGGCAATACGTTTCCAACATCTACTACATCAAGGACGTAGCTGGCGTTCCAACCCTGATGCGGCTCGAGTACGGGGCAACCGGCGCCCAGCCCTTGATCGAGGGTGTTGAAGGCTTCAGGGTCGAACTGGGTCTCGACAACGTCAGCAAGACGGGAGCAGCCGTCGATTATTCCGAAGTTATTGATTTCGGCGCCGACGATGATCGAACGAATCCGCTTAATCGGGGGGATGGCGTTCCGGATGTGTTCGTCCGCTGCCCGAGCGGCGGTTGCAGCGTGGATCAGTTGAGGGACGTCGTAGCGGTCAAGCTCTACGTGCTGGTGCGCAATCTGCAGGAAACCACCGGCTACGAGGACGACAAGGAGTATTGCCTCGAATCGCCGGAGGTGGATGCCGGGGCGGACTGCTCGGCAGATGCCCTGTTCCAGCCGGATGCGGACGAGAAGAAGTACAAGCGCCACCTGTTCAGCACCACCATACGCCTGGTGAATGTCTCCGGCCGGAGGGAAACGCCGTGAAACCTGTAGTGGCTTTCCCTACGCAAAAAGGCGCGGCACTGATCGTTGGTCTGATCATGCTGCTGCTGCTGACCCTGATGGTCGGCAGCGCGTTCACCCTGAGCGGCACCAATCTCAAGGCGGTCGGCAATATGCAGATGCGCGATGAGGCAATTGCTGCCGCCAACGTGGCCATCGAGCAGAAGATCAGCTCGGATCTTACGGTTGTACCGACGACTGAAAACATCAATGTCGATATCAACGACGATGGGGCAGTGGATTACGAGGTTGTCGTAATACCCTCCTGCGTCAGCTCCAGTGTCGCCAGTTATGCCTCGAGCTCGGATCTTAGCGGCGAGGAGACCAAGGATTATGAAGGTGAGGGCGCACCCGAGACGGTCGTTGGCTACAACGTGATTCTGGATATCGCGTCTGAAGTAACGGATGTGGCCAGTGGGGCTTCCGTTACGGTGCATGCAGGTGTGCGCATCTTGCTGACAGAGGCTCAGCAAGCCGTGGTGTGCATATGACGAGCGCAGTGTTTAAGGGGTTCAATATGAAAAGTTTCATTGCAAAGGCTTGCATCGCTGCGCTGATGTCCTTGGGCTCGCAGGCCTGGGCGGAGGACATCGACCTCTTCGTCGGTGTGCCGCCGGATCAGACGCTGCTGTCGCCTCCGAACGTATTGATTGTTCTGGACAACACTGCCAACTGGAACCAGCCCTTCAGCAACGAGCTGTCCGCTCTGGCCTCGGTCGTTACCGGCCTGCCTGCCGACAAGTTCAACCTGGGGCTGATGCTGTTCACGGAAACCGGCGGCGGCAACTCCAATGTCGATGGCAGCTATGTGCGCGCCGCTGTTCGTGCTCTGGATGAGGACTACAAGGCCAAATTCGCCGCCCTCGTCTCCAGCCTGGATGTGCTTGATGACAAGTCGAACGGTGGCAAGGCCTCGAAAGCGATGTGGGAAGCCTATGAGTATTTTTCGGGCGGGACGCCAAACTCGGGTAACCAGAAGAATAAGACAGACTATATAGGCAATGACTCGGGTTCCATTGCGTCGAATGCGATCTATGCATTGGATGGCAACGCGCTGGATTCGAAGAGCGCCACGACCTATAACCCGCCATCCCAAGAGGGCTGCGTAAAGAATTTCATCATCTACATCAGCAACGGCGCGCCGAGTGACAACAACTCCGATATCACCCAGGCAACCAACGCACTGACAGCTGCGGGCGGCAGTGCTACCACCATCCCGCTGTCACCAAGCGGCTCGCAAACCAACGTGGCCGACGAATGGGCCCGTTTCATGCGGGAGAGTGAACTCGCTGTGCAGATCTACACGGTTGATGTCGACAAGGTCACCACCGGCCAGGGCCCCGGCTGGAGCGCCATGCTGAAAAGCATCGCCAAGGTCAGCGATGGCAAATATTTTGATGTGTCCAGTTCCGGCAGCGCGATTGCCGATGCGCTGAAAGCGGCGTTTTCCGAGATTCAGGCCGTCGACAGTGCGTTTGCCTCGGTCAGCTTGCCGGCCAGCGTGAACACCGAGGGGCGTTACCTGAACCAGATATTCATCGGCCTGTTCCGTCCGGACGGCGCCTCCAAGCCGATGTGGCCAGGCAACCTCAAGCAATACAAGGTTGCCACCATCAACGGTGAGCTGACCACGGCCGATGCTGACGGCAATAGCGCCATCGGTGACGACGGCTACTTCAGCGAGTGCGCAAGAAGCTACTGGACGCCCTC
Source organism: Pseudomonas benzenivorans (assembly GCF_900100495.1). GTDB lineage: Bacteria > Pseudomonadota > Gammaproteobacteria > Pseudomonadales > Pseudomonadaceae > Aquipseudomonas > Aquipseudomonas benzenivorans. The sequence continues at coordinate 107,649 of NZ_FNCT01000002.1, read as the reverse complement.
GCTAGTGGATGACTATTGGGCGTTCAATGCGCAAGGCGGTTGCCTTAACTTTTCCGATTCTTCCAATACGCCCGACGGCAACGTGGTGGAAAAAGGTGGTCATGCCTATGTGCTGCGCAGCAGTACGGGGCGCACGATGAAGACCTGTGGCAACACCGCCTGCGGCTCTTTGGCCAATTTCGACAACACGGTGGTCAGTGCTGCCCAATTGGGAGCGGCAGATGACACTGAACGTGATGCGATCATCGCCTGGGCCCAGGGGGTGGATAATCTGGATGAAAACAACAACGAGGACGTAACTGAGAAACGCCCCTACGTTCACGGTGACGTGATCCACTCGCGGCCGGTGGCCATCAACTACGGAACCGACGTCGCTCCGCAGGTGGTGGTGTTCTACGGCGGCAATGATGGCCCGTTGCGTGCCGTCAACGGCAACCGCTCTGCGGCTATCGGCGAGGGCGTCAATGCTATTCCTGCTGGCGGCGAGTTGTGGTCCTTCATGCCGACCGAGTTCTATCCCTACATCAAGCGCATTCGCGACAACACGGTCACCATCAGCTTCCCCGGCCAGGAAGAAGATGTAACTCCTACGCCAACGCCGAAGAACTATGGCATGGACGGTTCGGTCACCGCCTTCCGGGACGACACCAATACCTGGTTGTTCGCCGGGCTGCGTCGTGGGGGGCGAGCCATCTACGCATTCGATGTCAGTACGCCGGCAAGTCCATCGCTGAAGTGGAAGAAGGGCTGTGATAGCACCGGTTGCACTAGCGGAATGAGTGAGATTGGCCAAACCTGGTCGACCCCCACCGTATTCAAGGCGGCGGGCTACGATTCGGGTGCGTCGCCGATGCTGATCATGGGTGGTGGTTACGATACCTGCGAGGACTCCGATCCGCACAGCTGCACTGATCCCAGCGGCGACAAGGTGTACGTTCTGGATGCGGACGATGGCAGCCTGCTGAAGACGTTCGATACCGGACATGGCCGTAGCGTGGTCGCCGACATCACTCTGGTACGTGGCAGTGACGGCCTGGTTACCTATGGCTATACGGCCGACACCGGCGGCAATGTGTATCGCATCACCATGGGTGATGCGGCTCCTGCTGACTGGACCATCACCAGGATCGCAGCGCTCGGTTGCGCGACTGCCAATGAGGACTGTACTGCCAACCGGAAATTCCTGTTTGCGCCAAGTGTAGTCAACGACAACGGCACGTTGCGCGTGATGCTCGGATCCGGCGACCGGGAAAAACCGTTGACCAGCTATACCTCGGCCGCCGGCGTCTCGAACTATTTCTTTATGCTGCTCGATCAGCCGGGCAATGCGGACTGGCTGACAGCAGAAAATGACACCTGCTCCGACGATGTCATCTGCGTGAGCTCGCTGCTGGCGATCGGCGCCAATGATCCTACTGAGGAGCAACTCAGTGCTCATGGCAAAGGATGGTACCTGCAGCTTGAGCCCACCGAACAGATCGTGACCTCAGCGGTTACCGGGTTGGGCACGGTGATTTTCAGCAGCCATACCCCGGCTGTTCAGGAGGAGGGTGTCTGCTCCAGCCTCGGGGTCGCCAAGGCTTACCGGATCAGCTACAAGGACGCCTCGGCCGATGGCGAGCGCTTCGTTCTAGTCGAAGGGGGAGGTTTGCCGCCTTCGCCGGTGATCGTCCAGGTGATTCTGGATGACGGCACCGAGGCGACTATCTGTATCAGCTGTGGGGAGAATCGCTTTGATGTCGAAGATCCTTTCGAAACCAAGGTCTTGCCCGTCCAGCCGAAGTCCCGGGTCTATTGGAATATCGAGCAATGATGGAAAGATCAACATTGGACTCGAGTCGATTGAGTTCTCGCCCTGTCGCTCGGCTCTGGTGGCCCCAGCGCGGCTTCACTCTGATCGAGCTGATGGTCGCTCTTGGTGTGTTGGCGGTTGTTATGTTGATCGCTATTCCTTCATTCAACGATATGACGCTCGGCAGCAAACTGCGCTCCCAGGCCAACGATCTGGTCGCCGGAGCGGTATTGGCGCGCAGCGAGGCGATCAAGCGTAACCAGCCGGTTTCGCTCTGCGCATCCAGCAACGGCACATCCTGTACCGGCACCTGGAGCCAGGGCTGGATCGTCATCAATGGCGCCACGGTGATCATGAAACATGCGGCGGCGGCGAATGGTTTTCTGATCCTCTCGGACCAGAGCAGTTTTACCTTCCAGCCGACCGGTGTGGGTGCTACTGCGGACAGTTTGACTGTCTGTCGCGCCACGCCCAGCGTTGGCGGCCAGGAGCGCGAGGTCACTATCACTGCGACGGGACGTGCTTCGGTCGAACCGACCTATGTCGGCAGCTGTGCGGAACCCGAATAGCCAAATGGAGGCGGTGCCGCTGGTTGCGCCAGTGGCGATCAGGCCGATTCGACGCAATGTCGATTCTGGAGGGAGGCATGGGGCATGCCGCGCCACTTCCTCCTGCCTTCTGGACGGCGGCCCCTTCTGCCTTATCTCCTGCTCAATGCTTGTGGATGTTGTTATCCACAAGCATTGATTTCTCCTCTCCCCGTTCCTGACGGGCAGCGTCAGCTGCCGCCCAAATGCATGGGGGCCGTACTGTGCTGCCGGTCACACCCTGATGTGTGGTGAGGTCGCAGTTCTTTGTGATAGCAATTTAAAACGACCGTACCACTCGGGTATGATCCGAGGGCGCAAAAGAGCCGTCGATCTGAAATTTTTGACCGTTTGTCCATGGATGGGCGTTGGCAGGGGAGAGAGCGTCCGACCCGTGCGCGTTATTTAGATGACATCTATGGAGTGGGTGTGATGTCGCAAAAAGGTTTCACCCTGATCGAGCTGATGGTCACGCTCGCAGTGCTTGCCATCGTGCTCGGCATTGCCATTCCCTCATTCAACAGCATGCTGCAAGACAGTCGTGCTGCATCGTTGGGTAGCGAGCTTCAAGGGGCGCTCCAGTTCGCCCGCTCGGAGGCCGTCAAACGCCGCCAGGACGTCGTGCTCTGTCGCGGCAATGCGGGCGGCAGCAGTTGTGAAAACGGAACGAACTGGGTCGGTGGCTGGCTCGTGCAGCAAACGGGCGGCGACGTGATCAAGGTCTGGGATAGCGCGCAAGGTCTGGTGATCGTCGGTCCGAATGCCGGGGTGACCTTTCGCGGCAACGGTATGGCCAGTGCCAGCAACTTTTCCGTGAAACCCACCAGTTGCAGTGGCCAGCAGAAACGGGTGATTGCGGTCTCTGCGACCGGCACTACCACTCTGACCAAGGCCGCCTGCGAATGAGAACTTTCCCCCCTGTCGCCCAGCGGGGCGCGACGCTAATCGAAGTACTCATCGCCATCATCGTCCTCTCCATCGGACTGCTTGGGTTGGCGCTGCTGCAGGTCACCAGCGTGCAGAGCAACCACAGCGCCTATTACCGCTCGCAGGTGACCATCCTCGCCGCCGACCTGGCCGATCGTATGCGCGCAAACCGCACCGCCGCTCTTACCAATGCTTACGAATTCGACTTTCCCACCTCATCCAGTACTCACGCGGTGAGTGGCACGCAAGCGCAGAAAGACAAAGCCGAATGGTTGAACGCGCTGGCCCTGACCCTGCCCGAAGGAACCGGTAAAGTCGAAAAGACTGGGGCGCTGGTAACCATTTCCGTGCGTTGGAACGACAACCGGGGCCGGATAAAGAAAGTCGATAGCACCGACAGTGGCGTTGAAACCTTCGTTTATCGGACTGAAATATGACCAGTACCTTTATGCAGCGGCAGAAAGGTCTTTCGCTCGTCGAGCTGTTGATCGCCATGACCCTCAGCCTGTTGCTGATGGCGGGCGTATTGCAGACGTTTCTGGCGAGCAAGCAGACCTACAGTGCTAATACTGCACTTTCCCGCGTGCAGGAAAGCGGCCGCTTCGCCATGGAGTTTCTGACCAATGACATTCGCAATGCCGGATACAAGGGCGAGTGCATGACGGCGCTGAATAACTTGCTCAATGAGAGCAGTGCCAGTTATAGCACTGACTTATTCGACTTGAGCCAGGCCGTAAGCGGTCGGACTAACGCATCCCCTTCGTGGGTGGCCAACCGCACCGCTGGCGATGTGATTCATATCAAGCATGCCGCCAACTCCGCCGGGGTGACGGCAAGCGGAAATACCCCGGCCAATGCAAATACCATAAATCTGACCGCTGCAAGTGGTGTTGCCCAAGGTACGGTCATCATTGTCTCCGATCCCTTGGGCTGCGACATGTTTCAAAATCGCAGTACCGCAAGCGCACAAACCTTGTCACGAGGCAGTACGGGGACGCCTGGCAACAAAAACCCTGGCAGTAATAACTTCAGTCATGCCTATGACGCTTCCATGGAAATTCTCAAGTTGCAGAGCGTCTCCTATTACATCGGTAATGGGGCCAACAACTTACCCTCGCTCCGGCGCATCAGTTTCACAACTGGAACTGCGGTTGACGAAGAGCTGGTCGAGGGAATTCAGGATATGCAGATTCTCTACGGTATTGCTGGTAGCAATAGGCAGGTTGGCAGTTACGTTTCGGCCGCCAGCGTCACCAACTGGGATAACGTCGTATCTGTCCGCGTCTATCTGCTGCTCGTCAGTGTCGACACCAATGTAGTTCCGGAAAATCAAATCATCGATTTTAACGGAACAGCCGTAACCATTCAGAACCGTCGTCTTGCGCAAGTATTCTCGACCACTATCGGAATTCGTAATCGCCTGCCATGAATAGACCCATGACCTCATTGCCTATAAATAATCAGCGTGGGGCGATTCTGATCATCGCCATGATCATGCTGCTGTTGCTGACTGTCATTGGCTTGAGCAGCATGCGCGGTACGTCGCTGCAGGAAAGCATGGCTGGCAATATGCGCGACAGTAGCCTCGCGCTTCAGGCCGCGGAAGCGGCGTTGCGTAAGGGCGAAGGAATCGTGAGTGAAAAGTTCATTAATAATACCTTGGACACACTCGATGCCGCGCCATTGGCCGGCACTTACAGCAGCTTTCCCGGTGTCGCGACTGTACCCGCCTACAACATCACGCTGCTGGCCAAGTTGCGCACCAGCACCGAGGCCGGGACGGCCATCGACGACGAAGGTGCCGTCGTGCGGGTAGAAGCCGACGGTTACGGCATGGCACTCAATTCCGACAATAGCGCGGCCTCGCAAATCAAGCTCCGTTCGGTCTTCCTGGTCGAACAATGAATGACCAACCGCTTTATAAGCGCTCTCAGGGAGTCCTAGCGATGGACAGCCTCGCTCGCCGATACAAACCGCTGCACACTGGCTTAGCCTTCATTATGTCGTTTGCGATCGCGCTTGCCTCGACCGCCCGTGCGGATGTTTCCCAATCGCCACTGTTGCTGGGCGGCGGAAGTGTGCCGGGCAATCTCGCTCTGGTGCCCTCGGTGGAGTGGCCAACCATTATCAGCATTGCCAACCTTGGGAGCTACGCCGCCAGTAACAAGTATGTAGGCTATTTCGACTCAGACAAATGTTATGGCTATAGTCACGACGCGACAAACAGTGACCGTCGCAACAGCCATTTCTACCCAGCCTCCATAACCAGCAACCGTACCTGTGCCGGCCAGCTATGGAGTGGCAATTACCTTAACTGGGCTGCGACCCAGACCATCGATCCTTTTCGCAGTGCGCTGACGGGTGGCTATCGTGTCGTGGACACGCCTACTGAAACCTGGCTGGAGAAAGCCCGGCACACAGGCCAGAACAACAGTGGCGCACGAGGAGTTTCGGGAAATACAACGGTAAGCGGCGCAACGCCGGCAAACTGGAGTCAGTTCAATACACGTATCGCCGGCTTAGGCAATCGCATGCGTTTTACCATGGATGGGGATTGGAACGGAGCAATCAGCGACTACACGTCAAGCACCGAGCTTTCCGGCAATGGAAGCGGCGTGTATGAAGTCTATATCCGGGTCAAGGTGTGCGATGCTGGCGTTGGCCTGGAAGCGAATTGCAAGCGCTATGCACAGGGGTACAAGCCCGAAGGGCTGATACAGCAATACGCCAGTGACATCCGCTACAGTGTGTTCGGCTATTTGAACGACCACGACGTGCTGCGGGATGGCGGCGTTTTGCGGGCCAAGCAGAAGTTTGTCGGTCAGACCGTTCGTGTGCCTGGTGTTGCCGGTAACCAGAACAACCCGGCGAATGAGTGGGATGCGACCACCGGCGTGTTTGTGCGGAATCCAAACCCCACGGATGCGTCCGCTACAAATGCCGCGATTCTTGACAGCGGGGTAATCAATTACCTGAACAAGTTTGGTCAGATGACCACCAAGGGTCATAAAAGTAAAGATCCTGTCAGTGAGTTGTTCTATACATCGCTTCGCTATTTCAAGAATCAGGGCAATGTGTCGGCCTATACCACCATCACCGGCGATGCGACCGCCCGCTATGAACTCGCCGACGGCTTTCCGGTTATCACCGACTGGGATGATCCTATTCAATATGCCTGCCAGAAGAACGTGATTCTGGGGATTGGCGACACCAATACCCACCGTGACAAGAATCTTCCCGGTAACACCAATATGTCCGAAGAACCGGCAACGCCAAGCGAAGTCGGCTCGGATGAAACGATCGATGTTGTCAGCGCCACTCAAAAAGTAGCTGCGCTTGAAGGCATCACCATCAATACCCCATTTACCGGGCGCAATAACTCTGCCTACATGGCCGGCCTTGCTTACGATGCAAACACCAAGGATTTGCGTCCGACCGTTTCAGGCAAGCAAACCGTCTCGACCTACTGGGTCGATGTCCGCGAGAATGAGACGCTTGCAGGGCGTACCGGCAACCAGTACTGGCTCGCCGCCAAGTACGGTGGTTTCAAGGTGCCCAGCGACTTTGGCGATCCCTACGCGCGTACCACTGCACTGCCTGAGTCGTGGTGGCACACGACCTCGGACATGTTGGCCACAAACTACCCGCGTCCCGATAACTTCTATGTCGCGAGCGATGCGGCCAAGATGGTCGAAAGTTTGAAGTTGGCCTTCGCTAAAATTGCCAAGGAAGCGGAAAGCACAACGGCTTCGCTGGCAACCAACTCGACCCGTCTGAAGACCGATACCGCCGTGTTCCAGTCGTTGCTTGACAGCAAACGTTGGAGTGGCGACCTTCTGGCGAAACAAATAGATACCAGTGGCACCGTGGCGACCGAGGCCACCTGGAGTGCCGCAAGCGCACTGGATGGCCTCACCGAACTTGCCAACCGGAAAATCTTCACCAGTCCACCGCCCAGCGCAGACTCAGTCAATGGTCCGCTCCGCTCGACCAGCGGCATCGACTTCACTTGGAGCAGCATGGGGACCGCGCAACGCGCTGTGTTCGGCAAGGAAGGCGAGGCAGACACCTCTATGGCTGAGAGTCGGGTGGCCTTCCTGCGTGGTGATCGTTCGCTGGAGATCACGGACGAGAATAATGCCCGACCGTTCCGGCAACGCAGTAGCCGACTGGGCGACATAGTCAACTCGGACCCCCAATTCATATACAAGCAAGATTTTGGTTACTCTCGCCTGAATTGGGCGGATGGCGAAGTGGGCGCGGCCTACATCGCGTTCCGCACATCAGACGCCTATCAAAACCGCACGCCAATGGTCATCGTCGGCGCCAACGACGGCATGCTGCACGGCTTCGATGCCAGGCTCAGCGAAGAGTCGGCGACAAACGGTGGCGGCGAACTGTTTGCGTATGTGCCGAATAGCGTTTTCGGCAGGCTCATCAACCTCACCGAACCGGCCTACTCCCATCGCTACTACGTTGACGGTACCGCCCGCGTTTCGGACGTCTGGCTCGGGGAAGGCAGCGGTTGGCGCACCATGGCCGTAGGCGCCACAGGCGCCGGTGGAAACAGCGTCTTCGCGCTGGACGTCACCGATCCCGGCAGTATGTCCAGCGACGATGTTATGTGGGAGTTCAGCCACCCGAGCATGGGCTACACCATCGGTCAGCCCGCACTGGTGGCGCTGCCCAATAACAAGTTCGGGGTGATCGTCAGCAGCGGTTACCACGACAGTACGCCGGCCAATGGCAAGGTCTGGGTCCTGGATGCGGCTGACGGTCGCGTGATCAAGGAGTTCACCCTCGCCACCACGGGCGGCTTGGGGTCTCCGTTGGCCGCGGATACGGACGCCGACCAGGTAGCCGATCGGGTCTATGTAGCCGACACGCTGGGCAACCTCTGGCGGCTCGACCTGCGCAGCAGCAACCCGGCCACCTGGGGGATTCCCGGCACGCTCAACGCTAACCCGCTGTTCATCGCCAAGGACGACGCCGATGCGCGGCAAGCCATCACCGCGCCGCTGGCATCGGCCTTCAACGATGAAGGTCAGCACATGGTGTTCTTCGGCACCGGCAGCTTCTACCGCACCGGCGATAACGAGATCCCGGAGGACCCGACGATAGATACCTTCTACGGCATCATCGACAACGGCCTGCTGATCGACGGGCGCAGCAGCTTGCGCGAACAACAAATCGTCAAGGAGGCCACTCTCAGTAGCGGCGACAAGGCCCGCGCCATTACGCAAAACGCTTTGCAGGATGGCGACAAGGGCTGGTATCTGGATCTCGCCTGGCAAGCGGGTGACGGGGCTACCGGTGCGTTGGGTGAGCGCGTCGTGGCCAAGGCCACCTTGCGCAGTGACAGGGTGATCTTCACCACCATGACCCCGTCCGCAGATCCTTGTGCATTCGGTGGGACCAGCTGGATCATGTCCGTCAACCTGGCCAGCGGCGGCCGCCTCAACTACGTGTACTTCGATACCGACGGCGACGGTGGCCTGGACGGCGATGATATGACCACCATTACCGATGATGGCGATGACATTCCCTGGTCAGGCATCTCCGATGTGGATGACGGCGTGAGCAAGGGCGTCACCTCGCTGTATAAGTGGCTCTGCTTCGCCGGCTCCAGTGGCGCCACTCCCACCTGTATCCCGCAGCCAGAATCGCAACGATACGGCCGCCAGTCCTGGCACGAAGTGAGGACGAACTGATGACTCGGTACTGCGGCCATTGGTCCAGAGCAAGTGCTCGTTCTGCATCACGCAACAGTGGTTTTACCCTGATCGAGTTGATGATTGTGATCGTCGTCATCGGCATCCTGGCCGCGATCGCCTACCCCTCGTATCAGGACTACGTGCGCAAGGCGCGGCGTGCGGATGCACAAACCGCGCTACTGGAGTTGGCGCAGTTCATGGAGCGGCACTACACCGCGAACGGTAAGTACCTGACAGCAGCCAACCTGGCACCCACCTTGCCTTTCACCGAGGCGCCCAAGGACGGTACCAACAAGTATTACGACCTGAGTTTTGCCAGCGCTCCAACAGCCAGCAGCTACACGCTGCGAGCTGTACCCAAGGGCGTCATGGCGAGCGATACCTGCGGCACTATGACTATCAGCAATACCGGGGCCAAAGGGCAGGCTGCAGGTGCCAGCCTAGCGGCGTGCTGGCGGCGCTAACTTGTCCCTTCGAGAAAGGTCCGCGCAATCACTGAGCGGTGCGACGCGCCCTGTGGCGGCGTGCTGGTAGAAAACTCCTGGGGTTATGACGTATAACGGGCCGCCTTTGCGGCCCGTTTTTTGTGGGGGGACCTATGCGGATATTGATCGTGGGTGGTGGCGCTATCGGCCTGTTGTCGGCGCGCTTGTTGGCCGAAGCGGGCGTCGAGGTATGCCTGCTGGACCAGGGGGCGTTGGGCGGTGAGGCCTCCTGGGCCGGAGGCGGCATTGTTTCGCCGCTGTATCCCTGGCGCTACCGGCCGGCGGTGACGGCGCTGGCGCATTGGTCGCAGGATTTCTACCCGCAACTGGGCGGGCAACTGTTGCACGACACCGGCATCGACCCCGAGGTGTATGTCACCGGCCTGTATTGGCTGGACCAGGAGGAGGCCGCGCCGCTGGCCTGGGCGGCGCGGGAAGGGCGGCCCATGCAGTCGGTGGCCATCGAGGCGGTGTATCGGGCGGTGCCGGCGTTGGCGCGGAGCTTCTCGCGGGCGCTGCACATGCAGGGCGTGGCCAACGTGCGCAACCCGCGCCTGGTGAGGGCATTGCGGGCGGCGCTGGAGCAGTTGCCGAATGTGACGGTGCATGAGCAGTGTGCGGTGAGCGGTTTTATCCGCGAGGGCGAGCGGGTTTGTGGCGTGCAGACCTCGATCGGCGAGATGCGTGCCGATCGGGTGGTCGTCGCGGCCGGCGCCTGGAGTGGCGAGTTGTTGCGCAGCCTCGGCATCGCCTTGCCGGTCGAGCCGGTGAAGGGACAGATGATTCTCTACAAGTGCGCGGAGGATTTCCTCACCAGCATCGTGCTGGCCAATGGGCGTTATGCGATCCCCCGGCGCGATGGCCATATTCTGGTTGGCAGCACCCTCGAGCACGTGGGCTTCGACAAGACGCCCACCGAGGAGGCGCTGGCCAGCCTCAAGGCGTCGGCGGTCGGACTGTTGCCGGCGCTGGCGGATGCCGAGGTGGTGGGTCATTGGGCGGGATTGCGCCCGGGCTCGCCGCATGGCATTCCCTTTATCGGTCCGGTGCCCGGCTGTGAAGGCCTGTGGTTGAACTGCGGGCACTTCCGCAATGGCCTGGTGCTGGCGCCGGCCTCCTGCCGGTTGCTGGCGGACCTGCTGCTCGGGCGCGAACCGATCGTCGATCCGGCGCCTTATGCGCCGCAGGGGCGCTTGGGCTGAGGCGGGTCGGAAACCAGGTTTTCCGGTGCGGCCCGTAGCCTGGATTAGCCGAAGGCGTAATCCGGGGGATTATCCACGGATCAACCCGCTGTGATTGACTCGGGTAGGGTGCGCCGTGCGCACCAGCGACGACGGTCAGGCTCCCTCTCCCTCCGGGAGAGGGTTGGGGTGAGGGGCTTTCAGCGACTGTAAACCAGAATGTCCCTGTGCCTCCACCCCGTGGTGCGCACGGCGCACCCTACGATCGGTCGCGCCTTCTACGAGGGCGTGCCGCCGTGGAGGTCAGTCGATCCCCAGCTTCTTCAGTCGGTAGCGCATCGAGCGGAAGGTCAGGCCGAGGCGCTGCGCGGCGGCGGTGCGGTTCCAGCGGGTTTCCTCGAGGGCCTGCATGATCAGCTTGCGCTCGATGTTCTCCAGGTGGTCTTCCAGGTTGTCGATCTGCGCCAGGCTGGCTTCGCCGTTCTCGCTGGGGCCACCGGCATCGGCCAGGCGCAGGTCGCTGGCGCTGATCCGGTCGTCCTCGCAGAGCGTGTAGGCGCGCTCGAGCATGTTCTCCAGTTCGCGCACGTTACCGGGGAAACGGTAATTCTTGAGCTTCTCCAGTGCCTCGGCATCGAGCTTCGCGGCGCTCAGGCCGCTGCCGTCGGCCAGGCGCTTGAGCATGGCTTCGGTCAGCTGGGCGATGTCTTCACGGCGTTCGCGCAGCGAAGGGACGCGCAGTTCGATGACGTTGAGCCGGTAGTAGAGGTCCTGGCGGAAACGCTCGGCGGCAACTTCGGCGGCCAGGTCCTTGTGGGTGGCGCAGAGGATGCGCACGTCGACCACCGCCTCCTGCTGGCCGCCCACCGTGCGCACGGCTTTCTCCTGGATCGCGCGCAGCAGCTTGACCTGCATCGGCAGCGGCAGGTCGGCGACCTCGTCGAGAAACAGGGTGCCGCCATTGGCGGCCTGAAACAGCCCTTGCTTGTCCTCGATGGCGCCGGTGAAGCTGCCTTTCTTGTGGCCGAAGAATTCGCTTTCCATCAGCTCCGAGGGGATCGCCCCACAGTTGACCGGCACGAACGGCTGTCCGCTGCGCGGGCCCTGCTCGTGGATCAGCCGGGCGACCAGTTCCTTGCCGCTGCCGGACTCGCCGCTGATATACACCGGCGCCTGGCTGCGGGCGAGTTTGAGGATCTGCTTGCGTAACGCTTTCATCGGCGGCGAGTCGCCGAGCAGGCGGCTGTCGACCGGCATTTCCTCGCCGCTGTCGCTGTGCAGGCGCAGGGCGGTGGCGACCAGCTCGCGCAGGCGGCCGAGGTCGACCGGCTTGGTCAGGAAGTCGAAGGCGCCGGCCTTGAGTGCATTGATCGCGGTGTCCAGGCTGCCGTAGGCGGTGATCATCGCCACCGGCACCTGCGGGTGGCGCTGCAGGATGTGCTGCACCAGCTCCAGGCCGGTGCCGTCGGGCAGGCGCATGTCGGTCAGGCACAGGTCGAACGGCTCCTTGGCCAGCCACTCGCGTGCTTCCTTGACGTTGCGTGCGCTGCGGGTGTCGAGCTTCATCCGGCCCAGGGTGATTTCCAGGAGTTCGCGGATATCGGGCTCATCGTCGACGATCAGGGCTCTCTGGCGGGTCATGGTCAGCTCAGCTTGCGTGGGTGGGCGAAGGTCACGCGGAAGCAGCTGCCGCCGCCTTCGCGCGGTTTGTAGTCGAGGCGCGCCTGGTTGCTTTCGCACAGCTCGCGGGAAATGTACAGGCCCAGGCCGGTGCCTTTGGTTTCCGTGGTGTAGAACGGCTCGAAGATATGCTGCACCTGCTCGGGCGGCACGCCGGGGCCATCGTCCAGTACCTCGAGCACCGGCAGGTCGCTGTCGGTGTCGCGGAACAGCTTCAGCCAGACCTGGCCCTGCGGGTGCTTCTGCGCGCTGTAGCGCAGGCCGTTCTGCACCAGGTTGGTCAGCACCTGGGTCAGCTGATGGGGGTCCATGCGGGTCTGCACGGTACCGCTCTGGGTCTCGATATGCAGCGTCTGTCCGGCCGGCGCCGAGCTGCGGAATTCGCTGGCGAAACGGTGCAGCCAGTATTTCAGGTCGAGCAGTTGCGGTTCGGCCTGGCGGCGGCGCGACAGCTGCAGGACGTTCTCGATCACCAGGTTCATCCGCCGCGAGTGATCCTGGATGATCTGCGCCAGGCGTCGATCCGGTGGTGGCAGGTCTTCCGACTCCTGCAGCAATTGCGCGGCATGGCTGATCGCGCCGAGCGGGTTGCGGATCTCGTGGGCGATGCCGGCGGTCAGCCGGCCGAGCGAGGCGAGCTTGAGCTGCTGGGCCTGTTGGGCGATCTGCGAGATGTCGTCGAGGAACACCAGGATATGCCGCTGCTCGCCGCGCTGCAGCGCGATGAAGCTGGGCTGCAGCACCGGCCCGTCGGCAAAGGCCTGCAGGCTCGCCGGGCGCAGGGTCGGGTTGTGCCGCCACTGTTGCAGGCGCTTGACCAGCTCCGGGCAGTGCGGATCGAGGATCTTGCCGGCCAGCGCCTCGCGGCCGAGCAGGTGCAGGGCGCCCTGGTTGGCCAACTGCACCCGGTGCTGCTCGTCGAGCACCAGGATGCCGGTGCGCATGCGTTGCAGGATCAGGGCATTCAGCGCTTCCAGGTTGGCCACGTCGGCGGCGCGCTGTTCGGCCAGGGTTTCGCTGACTTGCAGGCGCCGGGTCAGTCCCTGCACCAGCAAGGCGGCGGCGAAGCACAGGGCGCCGAGCGCGCCGGCCTGCACGTATTGGGCGCTGGCCGCCGGGTGGCTGAGGCTGAGGTAGAAAGTCAGGTAGATCAGCGCCATGGCGGCGATGGCGGCGATCAGCAGGCCGATGCGCCCGCGCAACAGGATATTGGCGATGGCCACCGCGACGATCAGCAGGTTGCCGATGCCGCTGGGCGTGCCGCCGGCCGCGTAGAACAGCGCGGACAGCAGGATCACGTCGACCAGCGCCAGGCTGAATATCTGCGCCAGGCGCTTGGGTCGCTGTACCAGCACGGCGATCAGGATATTCAGGATCAGGTAGAACCAGCTGCCGTAGCGGAACAGCTCGGTGTGGACCAGCGTCAGCAGCTCGCTGTCCATGTCGCTGGAGATCAGCAGCACCAGGACCAGGCCGATGCTCAGGCGATACAGGTGATAGAGCCGCAGCACGCGGCGGCCCTGGACTCCGCTGAGGGCTAGGGCTTCAGCGCTCACCGGGCTTGGGGCCTTGCTCGAGGTGCGCCTGGCTGCAATACCAGAGGTTCGCCTGGGACAGCGCGTGGTCGCGCGGTAGATACACCCCGCAATGGGCACAACGCACCATCGGCGCCGCGCTGGCGTTCTTGTCGCCGGGGCGGCGCGCGGGGCGGGTCAGGCGGCGCCAGAGCCAGAAGGCGGCGGCGATGATGGCGATCCAGAACAGCAGGCGGAACAGGCCCATAACGCTCTCTTCTCTAATCAAGGCTGGCAGTTTAGCCAAGGACGTCGCCCCAGCACAGCGGCTAAACCCTATGCTGTGCATTGTTTCCGCTAGTGGCGATGCGGGACAATGAGCGGCATGTAGCGACCGAGTCGGTTGGCCCTGTCGCAAATGAGGTTTCTTCGGTGGAGGCGGCCATGAGCCAAACCCTGCGGGTCGTGATGGCCCAGTTGAATTTGCGCGTCGGCGATGTGCACGGCAACGTCGAGCGGATTATCGAGGCGGCGTGCAGCGCCCGTGATCTGTGGCAGGCGGATGTCATCGTGTTCCCCGAGCTGACGCTCTGCGGTTACCCGCCGGAGGACCTGTTGCTGCGCTCGAGCATGCAACGGCGCATCGAGCAGGCCTTGCAGCGGCTGCAGAGCGAGGTGAGCGGCATCTACCTGGTGGTTGGCTTCCCCTGGCTGGAGGATGAGCTGCGCTATAACGCCTGCGCGGTGATTGCCGACGGCCAGCTGCTGGCCCGCTACTACAAGCAGAAGCTGCCGAACTATCGGGTATTCGACGAGAAACGCTATTTCGAACCCGGCAACCTAGCTTGCGTGGTCGATATCAAGGGCGTGGCGGTGGCGCTGACCATCTGCGAAGACATCTGGTTCGCCGAGCCGATGGCGCAGGCGCAGGCGGCGGGAGCGCAGTTGATGCTCAGCCTGAACGCCTCGCCCTTCCATCTGGACAAGCAGCGCGAGCGCGAGGAGGTGCTGGCCGAGCGCGCGCGCGAAGGGGCAATGCCGATCATCTACGTCAACCAGGTCGGCGGCCAGGACGAACTGGTGTTCGACGGTGGCAGCTGCGTGGTCGACGCCAGTGGGCAGGTCTGTCAGCGGGTGCTGGCCTTCAACGAAGGCCTTTATCCGGTCGATCTGAAGCTGGACGATGAGCGGGTCAGTCCACGTCCGGCCGCCTGTGCAGCTTTGCCCGAGCTGGAGGCGAGCGTCTACCAGGCACTGGTCATGGGCGTGCGCGACTATGTGCGCAAGAACGGCTTCAAGGGCGTGCTGCTCGGTCTGTCCGGCGGCATCGACTCGGCCCTGACCCTGGCGGTGGCGGTCGATGCACTGGGTGCCGAGCGGGTCGAGGCGGTGATGATGCCGTACCGCTACACCGCGCAGATCAGCCTGGAAGACGCCGAGGCCGAGGCCCATGCGCTGGGCGTGACCTATCGGGTGCTGCCGATTGCAGCGATGGTCGAGGCCTTCATGGGCACGCTGGCGCCGGTATTCGCCGGCATGCCGCGCGACACCACCGAGGAGAACCTGCAGGCCCGCTGCCGCGGCACCCTGCTGATGGCCATCTCCAACAAGAAGGGCTATCTGGTCCTGACCACCGGCAACAAGAGCGAAATGGCGGTTGGCTACGCCACCCTCTATGGCGACATGGCCGGCGGTTTCGACGTGCTCAAGGACGTGCCGAAGACCCTGGTGTTCCGCCTCTGCGAATACCGCAACAGCCTCGGCGCGGTGATCCCGCAGCGGGTCATCGACCGTCCGCCGTCGGCCGAGCTGGCGCCGGATCAGAAGGACGAGGACTCGCTGCCGCCCTATCCGGTGCTCGATGAGATCTTGAAGCTGTATATCGAGTACGACCTGTCGGCCGATGCCATCATCGCCGAGGGTTTCGACGAGGACACGGTCAAGCGCGTGCTGCGCCTGGTCGATCTGAACGAATACAAGCGCCGCCAGGCGGCGGTCGGGATAAGGGTGACGCAGCGCGGCTTCGGCCGCGACCGGCGCTACCCGATCACCTCGGGCTGGCGGATCGGCGATTGAGATGAAGGCCGGCGAGCTTGCCCTCCCGTGGCGTAGCCTGGATTAGCCGAAGGCGTAATCCGGAGAACTCGTAGGGTGGAACGGGGCGCGCAGCCTCGCCATAGGCGCTTCCGCCGTTTACCGTGATCTATGCGGTCTGCCGCCACTTCGGCGGCTGTTTGTTTTTTGCGCGGCACGCGGCGGATTACGCCGCTGCGCGGCTAATCCACCCAAAGCCGCGCGACTGGTAATGACCACAAAAAAGGGAGGCCTCTGGCCTCCCTTCTTCATGCGGCGTGACGATCAGTCGAACAGGCCGAAGGTGAGGCGGCTGAACCAGGAGCGGCGCGGCTTGTCGTCCTGCTCTTCGGCCTGGCTTTGCGCTTTCAGCTCGGCGGGGATCTGCTCCTCGGCGTCTTCGTACTGGCGGATCACGTCCTGGCTGGCGCGGGTCTCGCCCGGTGGCAGCGGCGTGTCGGTCTCGATCAGGCCGAGGGTGGCCTTGGCCAGCCAGGAGCGGGTGTCGGCTTCTTCTTCGCGCGGGACGAACTGGCCGTCGACCAGGCTCGGGTGATCCGGGTAGTTGAGCTTGAGGGTTTCCAGGCTGGTGGCGGCCAGTTCGTCCAGGGTCAGGCGCTGGTAGGCCTCGGTCATCACCGCCAGGCCGTCGCCGACCGAGGGAGTCTCCTGGAAGTTTTCCACCACATAGCGGCCGCGGTTGGCGGCAGCGACATAGGCCTGACGGGTCAGGTAGTAGTGGGCCACGTGGATTTCATAGGCGGCCAGCAGGTTGCGCAGGTAGATCATGCGCTGCTTGGCATCCGGCGCGTAGCGGCTGGTCGGGTAGCGGCTGGTGAGCTGGGCGAACTCGTTGTAGGAGTCGCGGGCGGCACCCGGGTCGCGCTTGGTCATGTCCAGCGGCAGGAAGCGCGCCAGCAGGCCGCGGTCCTGGTCGAAGGAGGCCAGGCCCTTCAGGTAGTAGGCGTAGTCGACGTTCGGATGTTGCGGATGCAGGCGGATGAAGCGCTCTGCGGCCGATCGTGCGGCTTCCGGCTCGACGTTCTTGTAATAGGCGTAGATCAGCTCCAGTTGCGCCTGCTCGGCATAGCGGCCAAACGGATAGCGCGACTCCAGGGCCTTGAGCTTGGTCACCGCACTGGTGTAGCTCTTGTTGTCCAGATCGGCCTGTGCCTGCTGGTACAGCTCGGTCTCGCTCAGGTTTTCGTCGAGCACCTCGTTGGAGGAGCAGGCGGCGGTAAGGGCGAGGATGGCGATCAGCAGCAGGTGTTTCACTTGCATGGCGGCTTGCGTCCCTGTGACGGCGGCTGTCTTGAGCCAGTCCGTCCTGTTATGATGAGCGCCCCCGGTACCCCTGGGGCAAAGACGCGGTATTTAACCACAAGCGTGTAGCCGAAACCAAAGGCTGCGCCCCCTCCGTTGCAGAGCATGTCTTCGATAAATAAGCAGGCCATTCAATTAAGTGCCGAGGTGCCGTCCGATCTGGGCGGGCAACGTCTCGATCAAGTCGCCGCCCAACTGTTCGCCGAGCATTCGCGTTCGCGCCTGTCCGCCTGGATCAAGGAGGGACTGCTGACCGTCGATGGCGCCGTGCTGCGTCCGCGCGACATCGTCCATGGCGGTGCCCGGCTGGAGCTGTCGGCCGAACAGGAGGCGCAGGGCGAGTGGATCGCCCAGAACATCGAGCTGGATATCGTCTACGAAGACGAGCAGATCCTGGTGCTCGACAAGCCGGCGGGGCTGGTGGTGCACCCGGCTGCCGGACATGCCGACGGCACCCTGCTGAATGCCTTGCTGCACCATGTGCCGGATATCGTCAATGTGCCGCGCTGCGGCATCGTCCACCGCCTGGACAAGGACACCACCGGTTTGATGGTGGTGGCCAAGACCATCGAGGCGCAGACCCGCCTGGTCGACCAGCTGCAAAAGCGTACGGTCAGCCGCATCTACGAGTGCATCGTCATCGGCGTGATCACCGCCGGCGGCAAGATCGACGCGCCGATCGGCCGCAGCTCCGCACAGCGCCAGCGCATGGCGGTCAGCGATGGCGGTAAGCCGGCGGTCAGTCATTATCGGGTGCTCGAGCGCTTCCGTTCGCACACCTACACCCGGGTCAAGCTGGAAACCGGGCGCACCCACCAGATCCGCGTGCACATGAGCCATGTCGGTTACCCGCTGGTCGGCGATCCGGTCTACGGCGGGCGCTTCCGCATTCCGCCGGCGGCCAGCCAGACCCTGGTGCAGAGCCTCAAGGAGTTTCCGCGCCAAGCCCTGCATGCGCGCTTCCTCGAGCTGGATCACCCGCTCACCGGCCAGCGCATGAAGTGGGAGTCGCCATTGCCGGACGACCTGGTCTGGCTGCTGACGTTGCTGCGCCAGGATCGCGAGGCGTTCATCGGGTGAATGGCTGGGCGCACGACTGGTTGACCCCGGACTGGCCTGCGCCCGCCTGGGTCAGGGCCTGCGTCACGACGCGCAGCGGTGGCGTCAGCCTGGCGCCCTTCGATAGCTTCAACCTCGGCGAGCACGTCGAGGACGACCCCGCCGCCGTGACCAAGAACCGTCAGCGTCTGCTCAGCCTGCTGGGCTGCAAGCCGGCCTGGTTGCGCCAGGTGCATGGCACCGCCGTTGTCCAGGCCGCGCCCGGCGAGGTGCTCGAAGCCGACGCCAGTTGGACGGCAACCCCGGGCATCGCCTGCACCATCATGACCGCCGATTGCCTGCCGCTGTTGTTCTGCGACCGCGCCGGCACCCGCGTTGCCGCCGCCCACGCCGGCTGGCGCGGCTTGGCCGCCGGCGTGCTGGAAGCGACCCTGGCGGCCTTGGCCGTGGCGCCGGACGAGGTGTTGGTCTGGCTCGGGCCGGCCATCGGCGCGCAGGCCTTCGAGGTCGGTGGCGAGGTGCGCGAGGCATTTATCGCCGCGCACCCGCAGGCGGCCGCAGCCTTCGGCCCCAGCGCCAACCCCGGGCGCTATATGGCGGATATCTACCAGCTGGCGCGTATCCGCCTGGCCGCTCGCGGCATCACGGCGGTCTACGGTGGCGGTTTCTGCACCTACAGCGATCCGCGTTTCTATTCCTACCGCCGCGCCGCCCGCACCGGCCGCTTCGCCTCGCTGATCTGGCTGGCCGACTGAGGCACATACGCCTGCTGCTGCCCTGCGTAGGGTGCGCTGCGCGCACCAGGTGCCACGCTCTGGATGCCAATGGTGCGCACGGCCTGAGCGGCCCCGCGCACCCTACAGGCTGGCGTAGCGCCGCCGGCGGGTTGGGCCACTGATCCATATCAACGCCATCCGGCTTGAAACCCGCACAATCGGCCTCATCTAGTTCCCATCTCGCAGGCTTTTGGCGTAGGTGCGATTCAGCGTGCCGGCCTGCCTTCACCATGAGGGATGACTCTCCATGCGCATCGACCGTTTAACCAGTAAGTTGCAACTGGCGCTGTCCGACGCCCAATCCATCGCGGTCGGCCTCGACCACGCGGCCATCGAGCCGCTGCACCTGATGCAGGCTCTGCTCGAGCAGCAGGGCGGCTCGATCAAGCCGCTGCTGATGCAGGTCGGCTTCGACGTAGGCAGCCTGCGCCAGGGCTTGAGCAAGGAGCTCGACCGGCTGGGCAAGATCCAGAACCCCACCGGCGACGTGAACCTGTCGCAGGACCTGGCGCGCCTGCTCAACCAGGCCGACCGCCTGTCCCAGCAAAAGGGCGATCAGTTCATTTCCAGCGAACTGTTGTTGCTCGCCGCGCTGGACGAGAACACCAAGCTCGGCAAGTTGTTGCTCGGCCAGGGCGTCAGCAAGAAGGCCCTGGAGAACGCCATCGCCAACCTGCGCGGCAGCGAGGCGGTGAACGATCCGAATGCCGAGGAGGCGCGCCAGGCCCTGGACAAGTACACCATCGACCTGACCAAGCGTGCCGAGGAAGGCAAGCTCGACCCGGTGATCGGTCGCGACGACGAAATCCGCCGTACCATCCAGGTGTTGCAACGGCGCACCAAGAACAACCCGGTACTGATCGGCGAACCCGGCGTGGGCAAGACCGCCATCGTCGAAGGCCTGGCCCAGCGCATCGTCAACGGCGAGGTGCCGGACGGCCTCAAGGACAAGCGCCTGCTGTCCCTGGACATGGGCTCGCTGATCGCCGGCGCGAAGTTCCGCGGCGAGTTCGAGGAGCGCCTGAAGGCGGTGCTCAACGAGCTGTCCAAGCAGGAAGGGCGGATCATCCTGTTCATCGACGAGCTGCACACCATGGTCGGCGCCGGCAAGGCCGAGGGCGCCATGGATGCCGGCAACATGCTCAAGCCATCGCTGGCGCGCGGCGAGCTGCACTGCGTCGGCGCCACCACCCTCGACGAATACCGCCAGTACATCGAGAAGGACGCCGCGCTGGAGCGGCGCTTCCAGAAGGTGCTGGTCGACGAACCGAGCGAGGAAGACACCATCGCCATCCTGCGTGGCCTCAAGGAACGCTACGAGGTGCACCACAAGGTGGCGATCACCGACGGCGCGATCATCGCCGCGGCCAAGCTCAGCCATCGCTACATCACCGACCGCCAGCTGCCGGACAAGGCCATCGACCTGATCGACGAGGCGGCCAGCCGCATCCGCATGGAGATCGACTCCAAGCCGGAAGTGCTCGACCGCCTCGAGCGGCGGATGATCCAGCTCAAGGTCGAGGCCCAGGCGCTGAAGAAGGAGGAAGACGAGGCGGCGATCAAGCGCCTGGCCAAGCTCAACGAGGACATCGCCCGCCTGGAGCGCGAGTACGCCGACCTGGAAGACATTTGGAAGGCGGAAAAGGCCGAGGTGCAGGGCTCGGCGCAGATCCAGGAGAAGATCGAGCAGGCCCGCCAGGAGCTCGAGGCGGCGCGGCGCAAGGGCGACCTCAACCGCATGGCCGAGTTGCAGTACGGCATCATCCCGGATCTGGAGCGCAGCCTGCAGATGGTCGACCAGCATGGCAAGACCGAGAACCAGTTGCTGCGCAGCAAGGTCACCGAGGAAGAGATCGCCGAGGTGGTGTCCAAGTGGACCGGCATCCCGGTGGCCAAGATGCTCGAGGGCGAGCGCGACAAGCTGCTGAAGATGGAAGGCCTGCTGCACCAGCGGGTGATCGGCCAGAACGAGGCGGTGGTCGCCGTGGCCAACGCCGTGCGGCGTTCCCGCGCCGGCCTGTCCGACCCCAATCGGCCCAGCGGCTCGTTCCTCTTCCTCGGCCCCACCGGGGTGGGCAAGACCGAGCTGTGCAAGGCGCTGGCCGAGTTCCTCTTCGACACCGAGGAAGCGCTGGTGCGCATCGACATGTCCGAGTTCATGGAGAAGCATTCGGTGGCGCGGCTGATCGGCGCGCCGCCGGGCTACGTCGGCTACGAGGAGGGCGGTTACCTGACCGAGGCGGTGCGCCGCAAACCCTACTCGGTGGTGCTGATGGATGAGGTCGAGAAGGCCCACCCGGACGTGTTCAACGTGCTCTTGCAGGTGCTGGAAGACGGCCGCCTGACCGATAGCCACGGGCGCACCGTGGATTTCAAGAATACCGTGGTGGTGATGACCTCCAACCTCGGTTCGGTGCAGATCCAGGAGCTGGTCGGCGACCGCGAGGCGCAACGGGCGGCGGTGATGGATGCGGTGAGCAGCCATTTCCGTCCGGAATTCGTCAACCGCATCGACGAAGTGGTGGTGTTCGAGCCGCTGGCCCGCGAGCAGATCGCCGGCATCGCGCAGATCCAGCTGGGCCGCCTGCGCCAGCGCCTGGCCGAGCGCGAGCTGAGCCTGGAACTCTCCGACGAGGCCCTGGACAAGCTGATCGCCGTCGGTTACGACCCGGTCTATGGCGCGCGGCCGTTGAAGCGGGCGATCCAGCGCTGGATCGAGAACCCGCTGGCGCAGCTGATCCTCGCCGGCAAGTTCGCCCCCGGCAGCAGCGTCATCGGTACGGTCGAGGGTGACGAGATCGTCTTCGTCTGAGTCCGCTGCAACACTGGAACGCCCCGCTGCGGCTTGCGCCGCCCGGGGCGTTTTTATTGGCGTTGCCCGCAAGGCGCGCGAAGCGGTCCGGTGCCGTAGCAGCGGCCCATGGCCGCGAAATGGCTCGTCAACCCGTAGGGTGAGTGAAACCCATCAGCCTGTTTGGATGGGTTTCACCCATCCTGCGCTCCGCTATGGATTGCAGTCCGCCGCGCATGGCGGCTGCTTACAGGTGCTTGAGCAGCACCTCAAGCGCCACGGCCTGGTCCTCCGCCAGGTCGATGATGTGAAAACCCGCCCAGCAGTGCTGGCCATCGGCGCCTGGGCGGCTCCACAGGCAGTCGGCGCCCAGCCTGATCTCGCCAACGCCGTCGACCAGCTGCTCGCTGACCAGGCGGCACTCGACCACGCTGTCCACCCGCTGGGGCGTGTCGCTGAACAGCATGAAGCCGTCGGGGGATAGGTCGACTATGCGGCCGAGGCGTTGCCCGCTGCGCAGGTCGAAAACCTCCAGCTGCAGCTCGGTGCCGTGACGGCTGTGCTGGCGACGATCTTCCATGACGGCTCCTTAGCGGGTCTCGGCTGCGCGCCCGGTGAAGCGCTGCAGCACGCGATAAATGGCGGTGAGGGCGCGATCCATCAGCGGGGTATCGCGGTCGGGCGGGACGATGCGGGCCAGGCCCTGTTCCATTTCGCTGGCCAGCAGGGCCAGCGGTTTTATCGCCGCCCGTTGGCCGCTGTGGTCGACGAACATGTAATTGCGAGTGGTCGGGCTGAACCAGGAGAGTTTCAGCGTGCGCGTCTGCCCCTCCGTATCGAACTCGAACCAGGTGCCGAATTCGATTCGCATCAGCTCGTTTCTGAGCAGCTGCGCGTGGGCGGACAGGCCGGACTCGCGTGGCGCCAGGCTGGGGAGTGCGCCATCCTCGCCGAGCATGGCGCCGAGCGTGCCGTGTGGCAGGGGTGGGGTCAGCGCCGCGGCGAGTTGGGGCTGCTTGGCTTGCACGGCATGTTGGCAGGCGACCAGATCCTGCAGCAGGCGCCGGATGCCCTCCTCGTGATGGCCCCCGAGCAGTTGCAGGCCTTTGCGCAGATCCTCCAGCAGTGCCACGCGAAGCCCCAGCAGGCGTTCGCGACCGGCCTCGTCGAGCGCGGTGCCGCTCCAGGCCAATTGCTCGGCCACCTCGCCAGCGCGCTGCCATTCGCGGCTGTGCTCGCCATGGCGGAGCAGGACGAAGACCAGTACGTCGGTCCAGGTCGTTTCGAGGAAGCTGCGGATAATGCTCGGCGGCTCGCGGTTGTTCAGGCAGTTGGCAATCACCTCGATCGCCTGCTGGCGGGCACCCAGTAGCTTGTCGCGCCCTTTGGCCGCTTCCACGGCGCGGCGTTCGCGCAGTTCGACCTTGTGCTTGAGGGTGGCGGTGTATTCGCCGAACTCCTCGAGCAGCGCCTCGAACAACCGCAGGTCGCCGCTGAAGCCATTTATTACGCGCTCCACCACCCATTGCATCTTGTCCAGCAAGCCGCGTTCTTCGCCCGGGCCGCCGAACAGCACCCCGGCCTGGGCCAGGGCATTGAGCAGGCGCCGCGCCGGGTGCTGGTGCTGGGTGAACAGCGCCTTGTCCTGCAGCGCCACCTTCAGGTAGGGCGTGTGCAGGTGGGAGAGGGCGGTCTTGTAGCAGTCGGCCAGGCAGGTGTCGTCGAGAATGAAATCGAACAGCATGCCGACCAGGTCGATGGTGTCGGCTTCCTGATCGGACAGCTTCTGCTGGCCGGGCTGCTGGCTATGGGTTTCCAGCTGTCGCTGCAGGTCGGATTTCAGCCCTTCCACCCCCTGCGGCTGCCGCATGCGTTGGGCCAGGTCTTCGGCGGACTGGCGCTGCATGCGGTTCAGGGCGTCGAGCAAATCCGTTGCACTGTAGGTGCGCGTGGCGCCGCGCGGGGCGAAGCTGGAGATGCTGCGGGTGCCGCCTAGCAAGGGCGCGTCGCCGGCATGTCGGCGGTGCTCGTCGAGCAGGGCCGAGAGGCTGCGGAGCAGCGCGCCCGGCTCGCTGGGCGGCGGGCCGCTCAGGTCGGGTGCCGTCGTGCGGGGGGCGTCTGCGGTGGATTTGGCCTCGGTGGCGGGTCCCGGAGGCAGGCCCAGGGGTGTCTTGTCCGCCGCGGCGGTACTTGGCGCCGTGGTGTGGCGGGGGGGCGGCGCGCTGCGCTGGATGCTGTGTTTGAGGTTGGGCAGTATGCCGGCATCGATCAGCCGTTGATTCAGGTCGGCGAAGAGGCTGTCCAGGTTGCGCATCACGTGCTGGTCGAACAGGCTGTAAAGGATGATCTTGATCCGCAGCGGAAACGGGCTGGGCGCCAGGGCTTCGCGAAATGCCTGGGCTATCATCTGCGGGCCGAACGGGTTGCCGTCCTCTCGCAGCTTTTCGCCGTTGTTGAGCAGCGCCAGTCGCTGTTCGAGTGCGAATAGCGGCTGCGAGCAGCGGGCCTTGACCCGGCTGACCATATTGGTGATCTGCAGGCTCTCCTCGTAATCCTCATTCTGGACCAGGGCCAGTTCCTCGGCATCCGGTTCGCCGCTGCCGGGCTGCGGCTTGAGCTTGCCGTCGAAAAAGTCGGAGAAGTTCTGCGCAATCGTCTGGTGGTAGGTCCGCTCGATCTGCGGGCGCTGCTTGCGTATCTCGCGCATGCTGTCGAAGAACAGGCTTTGCAGCTGGTTGCTCTCGGCCTTCTCCGCGCATTCGAACAGGGTGTCGTCGACTTGCCCGAAGACGCCGCCTAGTTGCTCGGCCAGTCGGTTCATCACCAGTTTGCGGCAACCCTGCGCCAGTTCGCCAAAGCGCGGCTGAATGCCTCGGCTGGCAAGGGTCTGTCCGGGCTTGCGCGGATGCGGTGGGGTGTCCTGGCTACTCATGGAGTTTCCTGGCCGGAGCATTGCGGCTGGCGGTGTTGCGCAGATCACAATCACAGGGAAGATATAGCAGCCCGTTGCCTACCTGCAAAGCATTGTCACAAAAGCAATTTAGGGGGTTGACAGGGGCTTCTGGAACCGTAAAATGGCGCGCCTCTGATACGGGAAACGGCTCACGCCAAGGCCAGTAACGGAGTATTGGAAGCAAATAGTTCCGCGATAGCTCAGTCGGTAGAGCAAATGACTGTTAATCATTGGGTCCCTGGTTCGAGTCCAGGTCGCGGAGCCAATCTTCCAGCCGGGGTATAGCGCAGTCCGGTAGCGCGCCTGCTTTGGGAGCAGGATGTCGGGAGTTCGAATCCCCCTACCCCGACCATTTTCGGGTCGTTAGCTCAGTTGGTAGAGCAGTTGGCTTTTAACCAATTGGTCGTAGGTTCGAATCCTACACGACCCACCATTTCAAGTTCGCTTGAACATAAAAACCCGCCAAGTGCGGGTTTTTTGTTGCCTGTGATTTTTCCACCATGCCTTTGATGGGCAGGATCGGCCCGTGTGGCGGCGTAATCCACCATCGCGGTGATCGCATGCCTTACCGTTCGCGGTGAACGGCGGAAGCGCCGGTGGCGCTTCCACCCTACGAGCTGAAAATCCACGACAGCGCCTTCGCGGTAAACGGTGGAAGCGCCTGCGGCGAGGCTGCGCGCCCCGTTCCACCCTTCGATCGCGACCCGCCATCCGTTAGGTGGATCGTGCCGCGCAGCGGTGTAATCCGCCGTTCACCGCGCCAGCCCAGGTCTGGGTCAGTGCAGCTTGAGGCGCGGCTCGGTGCTGCGGCCGATGCGGTCGCTGAGCATCAGCAGCAGGGTGCGCAAGGGGCCGTACAGGGCCATTTGGTGCATGCGGTAGAGCGATATGTAGAACACCCGCGCCAGCCAGCCCTCGAGCATCACGCTGCCGGTCAGGTTGCCCATCAGGTTGCCGATCGCCGAGAAGCTTGACAGCGAAATCAACGAGCCGTAATCGCGGTAGCGGTATTCCGGCAGGGCCTGGCCGGCGATGCGCAATTTCAGCGACTTGGCCAGCAGCGAGGCTTGCTGGTGGGCGGCTTGGGCGCGCGGCGGCACGTTGCGGCCATCGCCGCCGGGTTGCGGGCAGGCGGCGCAATCGCCGAAGGCGAAGATGTTGTCGTCGCGGGTGGTTTGCAGGGTCGGGCGCACCTGCAGTTGGTTGATGCGGTTGCTCTCCAGGCCATCGAGCTCTTTGAGGAAGCTGGGGGCGCGAATCCCCGCGGCCCAGACCTTGAGGCTGGCGCTGATGCTGTCGCCCTGGGCGGTGAGCAAGGCGTCGTGGGTCACCTGGCTGACCGCGGCATTGGTCAGCACGGTCACCCCGAGTTTTTCCAGGGTCTGGTGCACCGGCTTGCCGATACGCTCCGGCAGTGCCGGCAACACTCGCGGCCCGGCTTCGATCAGGGTGATGCGCATGTTCTCCGGGCGGATGCGATCCAGTCCGTACGCCGCCAGCTCGTGCGCCGCGTGATGCAGTTCGGCGGCCAGTTCCACGCCGGTGGCGCCGGCGCCGACGATCGCCACGCTGATCTGTCCGGTGCTGCCATCCTGGTTGGCATGGGCACGCAGATAGTGGCTGAGCAACTGGCGATGAAAGCGTTCGGCCTGTTCGCGGGTGTCGAGAAACAGGCAGTGCTCGGCGGCGCCCGTGGTGCCGAAATCGTTGGTGCTGCTGCCGACGGCGAGCACCAGGCTGTCATAGCCCAGCTCGCGCTCGGGCACCAGCACCTCGCCGCGCTCGTCGAGGGTGGCGGCCAGGCTGATGCGCCGCTCGGCGCGGTTGAGCCCGGCCATGCGTCCGAGCTGGAACTCGAAGTGATTCCACTTGGCCTGGGCCACGTAGTTCAGTTCGTCTTCCGAGGAGTTCAGCGAGCCGGCAGCCACCTCATGCAGCAGTGGCTTCCAGATATGTGTCAGGTTGGCGTCGACCAGGGTAACTCTGGCCTGGCCGCGTTTGCCCAGGGTTCTACCCAGGCGGGTAGCAAGCTCCAGGCCGCCGGCGCCGCCGCCGACGATCACGATTCGATGGGACATGCTGCACTCTCACAAGGCTTTGAAAAAAGCTGGGGGAGTCCGGCTGGGCGAGCGCGAAGCGGCTCATAGCACCAAGCGGCTCAGAAGACGGCTCAGCAGGCCCAGTCCAACCACTGCCGCGAGAATGACCAGCAGCAGGCGCCACACCCGGAACGGCTGGCGCTGGACTTGATGCTGCGGGGCATTCAGGTACTGGTCGACGCGTTGTTGGTCGTCGGGACTCAGGCGGCTGGACATGGGAACCTCGAAGGATCAGGCCGGGAACCTGGGGCTTTCACCCGGCCTGCAGGTGGGGGCTATTCTAGCCATGGGTTTCACAGCGGCTCAACGCAGAGGTCGTCATTCAGACGGATAATGCCGCCTTGCAGTACACGCGCGGTGATCCCGCCGTGTCCGCGTACCGCCTGAAACGCGCCGAGGCCAAGGTGTTGTTCCAGGCGTGCGCAGGGCTGGCACCAGCCGGTGGTTTCCAGAATGGCCTGGCCGATACGAAAGCGCCGGCCCTTGAGGCTGAACAGGTTGATGCCGCTGACGGCGATATTGCGGCGCAGGTCCTGGGGCTGAATCGGCTGTTCGGCCGGGCGTCCGAGCAGGGCGCCGATCACCGCCAGGTGCTCCCACTGGATCAGGGTGACTTGGCGGGCATTGCCTGGCCCGGGGCGGCTGTGGTCGCCGGTCAGCCCTGCCTCGCGGCTGGCTTGCACGGCATCCAGTTCGAGCATCTGGGCGCGGGAGCTGGGACGTACGCCAATCCAGCGGACCCGGCCCTGTTGCGGCACGCGGGCGAGCAGTTCTTGCAGTGGGCTCACAGGCTGATCCCGATATCGAACAACACGCTGCGGCCGAGGTTGCCGCGCAGGAAGTCCGGAGCGTCCGGGTGGGCGAACAGGACGCGGGCGAAGGTCGGTCCGACCAGCGACAGCGAGCGCCAGCCTTGGCGCAGGAACTCGGTGGGCGGCGGGAAATGGCTGTTGAAATCGGGCGCGGCGCGCTTGAGGTTGACATAGGCGAGCAGGTCCAGCTCGCCGAGGTCGAGGCCGCGTTCCTGGTAGTTGTGCGCCTTCTTGCGCAGGGTCGGCGCCAGGCGCGCCTGCAATTCGGCGGTCGGGATGCGCCGCGGCCGGGTTTCGCGGCGTACCAGTTGGCTGAGCGAGAAGGCGCTGCGCCGGCGTTCCAATTCGGCGCGCCACTCGTCGTTCAGTCGGCGGCCTTCGTCCAGGACGAAAAACACCTCGAAATTGGCCTCGCGAAACAACACGTCGGGCGGCTCCTGTCCGGCGGCACTGAAGTCCTCGAGCCGGTGGCTGACGTTCAAGGCTTGCAGCAGGCGCTGGCAGACCCAACGTTCGCGTTCCCACTTGCGGGCGTTGGAAAGAAAAGCATTGGCTTGTTCGGCCTGGTGCGTGAGCAGGCGCAGATAGTCTGAATCATCCATAGGCACAGCTTAGCCCGCAGTCTCGGGTGCTTGGTACCCCCTGGGCGACTACAAGTCAGCGTAGCCACCCTCGGACGAAGTTTTGTCGGTGGTCGAGGATCAAACGCGAAGGTCACTGGCTCTGCGGCGGGCTGACCTATGGCGTGCGCGGCAGTCGCCTTCGGCATCTCCAAGCAACGCGTGCCCATGGGCTCGCGAATGGTTCGACAGGCCGGAAACGCCAATGGCCGCCAGGGGGCAGGCCTCAAGGCAAGGCTATTCGTCTCGCCGATCGTTAATCTCTCCTGCAGCTGGCTTGGCGCTCCGGCCAGGGGCGCGTGCGAGCTGGATGCCATCGGCTTCAGGCTTTCCGACCGCAGGCCCTCATTTCAGAGGGCTTGAGTCGTCTCGGAGACTTTTCAGCAATCCAGAGAAATCTCTGGAAATGGCGTCCTTGGCTCAGACGTTGAAGCGGAAATGCATGACGTCACCGTCCTTGACGATGTACTCCTTGCCCTCCAGGCGCCATTTGCCGGCTTCCTTGGCCCCGGCTTCGCCCTTGTACTGGATGAAGTCGTTGTAGGCGATCACTTCGGCACGAATGAAGCCTTTCTCGAAGTCGGTGTGGATCACGGCGGCGGCCTGCGGGGCGGTGGCGCCGACCTTGACAGTCCAGGCGCGCACTTCCTTGACCCCGGCGGTGAAGTAGGTCTGCAGGTTGAGCAGCTGGTAGCCGGCGCGGATCACCCGGTTCAGGCCGGGCTCTTCCAGGCCCAGGGCCTCGAGGAACATGTCCTTTTCCTCGCCGTCTTCCAGTTCGGCGATTTCCGCTTCGATCTTGTTGCACACCGGCACCACGATGGCGCCTTCTTCCTCGGCGATGGCCTTGACTACGTCGAGCAGCGGGTTGTTCTCGAAACCGTCTTCGGCGACGTTGGCGATGTACATCACCGGCTTGCTGGTGAGCAGGTGGAAGCCCTTGATCAGCTGCTTTTCGTCGTCGCCCAGGGTTTTCATCAGGGTGCGCGCCGGCTTGCCTTCGCTGAAGTGCGGGATCAGCTTCTCCAGCAGGGCTTTCTGCGCCACGGCGTCCTTGTCGCCGCCCTTGGCGTTGCGCTGCACCTTGTAGAGCTGCTTTTCGACGCTGTCGAGGTCGGCGAAGATCAGTTCCAGTTCGATGATCTCGATATCGCGCTTGGGGTCGACGCTGTTGGCGACGTGGATCACGTTGTCGTCTTCGAAGCAGCGCACCACGTGGGCGATGGCATCGGTCTCGCGGATGTTGGCGAGGAACTTGTTGCCCAGGCCTTCACCCTTGGAGGCGCCTTCGACCAGGCCGGCGATGTCGACGAACTCCATGGTAGTCGGCAGCACGCGCTCGGGTTTGACGATCTCGGCCAGGGCTTCCAGGCGCGGGTCGGGCATCGGCACGATGCCGCTGTTCGGCTCGATGGTGCAGAAGGGGAAGTTCTCTGCCGCGATCCCGGATTTGGTGAGGGCGTTGAACAGGGTGGACTTGCCGACGTTGGGCAGGCCGACGATGCCGCAATTGAATCCCATGGTATGTCCCTCGCGCGAAATGGCGGTAAAGAGTTAAGAAGTGGCTTTCTGGCTGTGCAGCTTGTGCATCGCTTTGCTCCAGTCGCCAGCGAGCATTTCCGGCAGCACGCCGAGGGCGAAGTCGATGCTGGTGTCGAGCAGTTCCTGTTCGCTGCGCGGGGCGCGGCCGAGCACGTAGTTGGAGACCATGCTGCTGTGCCCGGGGTGGCCGATGCCAAGCCGCAGGCGATAGAAATTATTCTGGTTGCCGAGTTGGGCGATGATGTCGCGCAGCCCGTTATGCCCGCCGTGCCCGCCACCCTGTTTGAGTTTGGCGACGCCGGGGGGCATGTCGAGTTCGTCGTGGGCCACCAGAATGGCTTCCGCGGGGATGCGGAAGAAATTTGCCAGCGCCGCCACGGACTGACCGCTGCGGTTCATGTAGGTGGTGGGGATCAGCAGACGAACATCGCGCCCCTGGTGGTTGAACTTGCCCACCAGGCCGAAATATTTGCGATCGACGCTCAGGTTGACGCGCTGGCTGGCCGCCAGGCGCTCAACGAAAAGGGCCCCCGCATTATGCCGGGTCTGGCCGTATTCGGGTCCGGGATTACCCAGGCCAACGATCAGTTGTACGGCGGTCATGACAGGAGCCCTTTCGTGGAAATAGCCCAGCCGCTGTGGCGCCCGGGCTGTTTTCCGGCGGTGCGAGTATTACTCGGCAGCGCCTTCGCCTTCTTCTTTAGCAACGCGGGAGGCGTGGATGTTGGCCACGGCCAGGTCGTTGCCATGAGCCAGTGAAGTCAGCTCGACGCCTTTCGGCAGCTTCAGGTCGGACAGGTGGACGATCTGACCGACTTCAACGGCAGCCAGGTCGACTTCGATGAATTCCGGCAGGTCTTGCGGCTGGCAGGATACTTCGACTTCAGCCAGGGTGTGGGACACTTCGCCGCCTTGTTGCTTCACGCCAACCGAGGTGGCCTCGTTGAGGAAGTGCAGCGGAACGTGTGCAGTCAGCTTCTGGCCGGCAACCACGCGCTGGAAGTCGGCGTGCAGGACGAAGCCTTTTGCCGGGTGACGCTGCAGGGCCTTGACCACGACGCTTTCGGCGGTGCCGTCGACGTTCAGGGTCAGGACGTGGCTGAAAGCGGCTTCGTTCTCCAGCAGCTTGGCCAGGTCTTTGGCCAGCAGGCTGATGGATTGCGGGGCTTTTTCGCCGCCGTAGATTACCGCGGGAACCAGGCTGGCGTTACGACGCAGGCGGCGGCTCGCACCTTTCCCCAGGTCGGAACGCGCTTCGGCATTCAGGGCAAATTCAACAGTCATTTCACTTCTCCAAAATAACCAAACCGTCCTTCACGCTTGCGACCAGCGACCGGACGGTTAGGTAAAAAAGCCCCGCAAAGTGCGGGGCGCATTGCGTTCAGCGGCTATTCCGGGTTAGCGGAACATCGCGCTGATCGATTCTTCATTGCTGATGCGGCGAACCGCTTCGGCGACTACCGGGGCGATATCCAGCTGGCGAATGCGCGGGCAGGATTGCGCGGCGGCGGACAGCGGGATGGTGTTGGTCACCACCAGCTCGTCCAGCACGGAGTTTTCGATGTTTTCGATGGCGCGACCCGACAGCACCGGGTGCGTCGCGTAGGCGAAGACCTTGGCGGCGCCGTGTTCCTTCAGCGCCTTGGCCGCGTGGCACAGGGTGCCGGCAGTATCGACCATGTCGTCGACCAGGATGCAGGTACGGCCTTCCACGTCGCCGATGATGTGCATCACTTCGGACTGGTTGGCTTTCTCGCGGCGCTTGTCGATGATCGCCAGGTCCACGCCCAGGGATTTGGCCACGGCGCGCGCACGCACCACACCGCCGATATCCGGGGAGACGATCATCAGGTTGTCGAAACGCTGGTCTTCGATGTCATCCACCAGGACCGGGGAGCCGTAGATGTTATCCACCGGAATATCGAAGAAGCCCTGGATCTGGTCCGCGTGCAGGTCGACGGTGAGGACCCGGTCGATGCCGACCACGGTGAGCATGTCGGCCACTACCTTGGCGCTGATGGCCACGCGGGCGGAACGCGGACGGCGATCCTGGCGGGCATAGCCGAAGTAGGGGATGACAGCGGTGATTCGGGTAGCCGAGGAGCGGCGGAAGGCGTCGGCCATCACCACCAGTTCCATCAGGTTGTCGTTGGTTGGCGCACACGTCGGTTGAATCAGGAAGACGTCCTTACCGCGGACGTTCTCGTTGATTTCAATCATGATCTCGCCGTCGGAGAACTTACCGACAGAGGCATCACCGAGGGGGATGTGCAGCTGACGTACGATACGTCGCGCCAGATCGGGGTTAGCGTTCCCCGTAAAGACCATCATCTTGGACACGCGCAGTACCTGCCGGCTGAGGGTATACCTGGATGAGTATAGAAAATGGCAGGGGCGGCTGGATTCGAACCAACGCATGGCAGGATCAAAACCTGCTGCCTTACCGCTTGGCGACGCCCCTGTATCCTGTGTCTTGCCCATTGCGTTTGAGTCTTCCATCGGCCCGGTGTCGTTAATGGCAGGGGCGGCTGGATTCGAACCAACGCATGGCAGGATCAAAACCTGCTGCCTTACCGCTTGGCGACGCCCCTATATCTCACAACTCAACGCATTTACTTCCCGACCAATGTTTCGAGCTTGCGGTGCAACATCGAGACGTTGCGGCCTTGGGCAACAAAACTTGGCAAAGTGGCTGGAAGTTGGCGGGCGACTTTATCAGCATCGTCCTTGTTTGGGAAGGACCCAAACACACAAGCTCCAGTGCCGGTTAATCTGGTTGGAACAAATTTGTTCAACAAGATCAGTGCGTTACGAACTTCTGGGTAACGCTTCTGGACAACCGGCTGGCAGTCGTTATGACCGCCCCCCTCAAGAAGGCTGCGAACTTTAATGGGCGGCGTATCGCGTGTCAACTCGGGGTCGGAGAAAACTTCCGCAGTGCTGACAAGCACTTGCGGGATGGCCACGAGGAACCAGGGCTCGTCGAGGGTCACCGGCGTGAGCTTTTCGCCGACACCCTCGGCGAAGGCCGCGCGGCCACGGACGAACACCGGCACGTCGGCGCCCAGGCTCAGCCCCAGGGCGGCCAGGCGCTCCTCGTTCCAGTCGAGCTGCCAGAGGTGGTTGAGGCCGAGCAGGGTGGTCGCGGCATCCGAGCTGCCGCCGCCGATCCCGCCACCCATGGGCAGGCGCTTGTCCAGCCAGATGTCGGCGCCCAGCGCGCAGCCCGACTGTTGCTGCAGCTGGCGGGCGGCGCGGACGATCAGGTTGTCGTCGTGCGCCACCCCGGCGATCTCGCTGTGCAGGCGAATCTCGCCATCTGCGCGCAGGGCGAAGCCCAGTTCGTCGCCATGCTCGAGAAACTGAAACAGGGTCTGCAGTTCGTGGTAGCCGTCGGCGCGGCGGCCGAGGATATGCAGCATCAGGTTGAGCTTGGCCGGCGCCGGCAGGATCAACTGGGCGGCGGCGGGGATGGCGCCGGCGGTCATTGGCCGAGCTGGCGCGGTTGCCAGTCCTTGATCACCAGGGTGACTTGCAGGTCGTGGCCGTTGAGCTTGAGGCGCTCGGGCAGCCAGTAGCCGTTCTGCTCGGCGTAGCGCAGGTAGTCGACCTGCCAGCCGTCCTGCTTCAGCTGCGCCAGGCGGCTGTCGCTGTCCAGGGTCAGGCGGCTCTTGCTGTCCGGGGCGGGCAGGCCGCGAATCCACCAGAGCAGGTGCGAGACCGGCAGGTTCAGGCCGAGCTGTTGCTGCAGCAGGGCTTCCGGCGAGGCGGCCTGGTAGCGGCCCTGGTTGGCCACTTCCAGGAGAATGTTGCCGGGGCGGCCGGTCAGCCGTGCGGCCCCGTGGCCGAGCGGGCCGGACAGGCGGATGTCGTAGTAATCCTGGCGCTGCAACCAGAACAGCGTGCCGCTGCCGGAGTCTTTCGGCGCGCGGATACCGACCTTGCCGCTGATCTGCCAGGCGTCGAGGCTGCCGACGTTCTGTTTGTGGGCTTGCCAGCGGCTGGCGTCGCCCAGGCCCTCGAGGGATTCACGTGAGGTCAGGCCGGCGCAGCCTGCAAGCAGGGCGAGCAAGCCGAGAACGATGAGCGGGCGTATCAGCATCAAAGCGCCTCTGAGCCGGTCAGGCGCAGCAGGGTGCCGCGCAAAATGGCGCTGTCGGGTTGTCCCTTGAGGGCGTTGGCCCAGACTTTCCTGGCCTCGCGCTGCTTGCCCCGGGTCCACAGCACTTCGCCGAGGTGGGCGGCGACTTCATGGTCGGGGAAGCGCTTGAGCGCCAGGCGCAGCAGGCGCTCGGCCTCGTCCAGGTTGCCCAGGCGATAGTTGACCCAGCCGAGGCTGTCGAGAATCGCCGGGTCGTTCGGGTTGATCTGGTGGGCCTGTTCGATCAACGCCTTGGCCTCGGCATAGCGCGTGGTGCGGTCGGCCAGGGTGTAGCCCAGCGCGTTGAGCGCCATGCTGTTGTCCGGCTCGCGCTCGAGGATGAAGCGCAGGTCCTTCTCCAGCAGGTCGATGTCGTCGCGCTTCTCCGCCAGCATGGCGCGGGTGTAGAGCAGGTTGAGGTCGTCGGGGAATTGTTCCAGCGCCTGCTGGATGACCTGCCAGGCGCGCTCATGCTGCTGCTGGTCGGCCAGTGCTTCCGATTCGATCAGGTAGAGCTGGATGGCATAGTCGGGCTGGCTTTCGCGGGCCTTGCTCAGGAGTTCGGAGGCTTCCGCGCTGCGCCGGCTGTCGAACAGCAGTTCGGTCTGGCGCGCCTGCGCCGACAGGTAGTCGTTGCCGGGGCCGACCAGGGCGTATTCGATCAGGGCGCTTTCCGGTTCGTCCAGCTCTTCGTAGGCGCGACCCAGGTTGTAGTGCGCCGCGTCGACATGGTTGCCGCGCTCGACCAGCTCTTCCAGGTAGACGATGGCTTCGCGCCAGGCCTCGGCTTCCAGGCAGACCAGGGCGAGGGAGAAGCGCAGGTCGTCGTCCTCGGGAAACTCTTGCACCAACGCGGCGAACTCGCCCTTGGCGTCGTCCAGGCGCTCCTGCTCGACCAGCAGGCGTGCGTAGGTCAGGCGCAGGCGTTTGTCGTCGGGATGCTGGCGAATGGCTTTTTGCAACAGTGGCAGGGCTTCGTCGCCGCGCTTGAGTCCCTGCAGCAGGCGCGCTTGCAGCAAGAGGGGGGCTACTTCGTCGTGCTTGGTGGATTGCGCTTCGAGCAGTTCCAGGGCTTCTTGCGGGCGGCCGTCCTGCTGCAGGAGCAGGGCTTTGCCGAACAGCAGTTGGCCGTTCTCCGGGTATTTCTGCAGCAGGCGATCGAAGCTCTGCAGCAGGCCGCTGCGGGTATCCGGGTCGGTTTCCGCGGCGGACAGGGCGAGGAAGTCGAAGTGGGTGTCGCCCTGGCGCTGCAGGACCTTCTCCATGTAGACCATGGCTTCGTCGTAGCGCGCGGCGCGGGCCAGTTGGACGGCGGCGGCGCGCTGGGCGTCGAGGTTGTCCGGGGCGTTCTGCGCCCAGATCATCGCGGTGTCCAGCGCCGCCTGTTCGGCGCCGAGGTATTCGGCGATGCGAAAGCCGCGTTCGGCGATGCCGGGATCCTGGGTCGCATTGGCCTGCTGGACATAGTTGCCGAGGGCAATGTCGAAACGATTGCGCTGGCCAGCCAGCTCGGCGGTGAGCAGGGCGAACAGGGCTTCCTCGCTGAACGAGCCATAGACTTGCGGCGTCGGCGTTTCCGTTGCGGGGACGGTCTCCTCCTCCTCCACCGGCGGAGTGCCGTCTGGTGCGGAAGGAGCAAATGTTTGGCAGCCGCCTAACAAAGCCAGGGCGGTCAGCGACGCGAGGAATCTATTCATAGAGAAAAAAGCGACTAACCAACGGTCGGGTCATCATGACACAAGCCGTTGGGCAAGCCCATGGGGCGAGGCGTGATAGCTGATGAGCATGGAATCCCGGCGAATGGGACAATAAGCCGCGGTGGTTGTTCTCGCTCTGGCGAAGTAGGACAATTGCGCGCTTCCCCTTACTGTCAGCGACTGTGCATGGCCTTTATCGCCCTCGGCATCAACCACAAGACCGCCTCGGTGGACGTGCGCGAACGCGTGGCCTTTTCCCCCGAGCAGTTGGTTGATGCGTTGCAGCAGCTCTGCCGGCACACCGCCAGCCGCGAGGCGGCGATTCTCTCGACCTGCAATCGCAGCGAGCTGTATCTCGAGCAGGACAGCCTGACGGTCGATGCGGTACTGGCCTGGCTGGCCGACTACCACCAGCTCAGCCTCGACGAGCTGCGCGCCTGCGCCTATGTGCTGGAGGACGACGCCGCGGTGCGCCACATGATGCGGGTGGCCTCCGGGTTGGACTCCATGGTGCTCGGCGAGCCGCAGATCCTCGGCCAGATGAAGTCCGCCTACGCCGTGGCCCGCGAGGCGGGCACCGTGGGCCCGTTGCTCGGGCGCCTGTTCCAGGCCACCTTCAGCACCGCCAAGCAGGTGCGTACCGATACCGCGATCGGCGAGAACCCGGTGTCCGTGGCGTTTGCCGCGGTCAGCCTGGCCAAGCAGATCTTCAGCGACCTGCATCGCAGCCAGGCGCTGCTGATCGGTGCCGGCGAGACCATCAGCCTGGTCGCCCGCCACCTGCACGAGCAGGGCGTCAAGCGCATCGTCGTCGCCAACCGCACCCTGGAGCGCGCCAGCAGCCTGGCCGAGCAGTTCGGTGCGCATGCGGTGCTGCTCTCGGACATCCCCCATGAGCTGATCAACAGCGACATCGTGATCAGCTCCACCGCCAGCCAGTTGCCGATCCTCGGCAAGGGCGCGGTGGAAAGCGCCCTGAAGCAGCGCCGACACAAACCGATGTTCATGGTCGACATCGCCGTGCCGCGCGACATCGAGGCCGAGGTCGGCGAGCTGGACGACGTCTACCTGTATACCGTCGACGACCTGCACGAGGTGATCGCGGAGAACCTGAAAAGCCGCCAGGGCGCCGCGCAGGCCGCCGAGGAGCTGGTCGCCGCCGGTGCCGAGTACTTCATGCTGCGCCTGCGCGAACTGGCCGCGGTGGATGTGCTCAAGGCCTACCGCCAGCAGGCCGAGCGCCTGCGTGACGAGGAGCTGGCCAAGGCCCTGCGCCTGCTCAACAACGGCGGGGCGGCCGAGGACGTGCTGGCGCAACTGGCGCGCGGCCTGACCAACAAACTGCTGCATGCGCCCAGCGTGCAGCTGAAGAAACTCTCCGCCGACGGTCGCGTCGACGCGCTCGGCGTGGCCCAGGAACTCTTTGCCCTCGACGAGGGCGCGCCGTCCAGCTCGGTCAATAAATAAAGGCTTGCAATGAAAGCGTCACTGATCAACAAACTCGACCTGCTGCAGGATCGCTACGAAGAACTGACCGCGCTGCTCGGCGATAGCGAAGTGATCGCCAACCAGAGCCAGTTCCGCACCTATTCCAAGGAATTCGCCGAGATCGAGCCGGTGAATCAGGCGTTTCGCGCGTTCCGCAAGGTCCAGGCCGACCTCGAGGGCGCCCAGGCGCTGCTCAAGGACAGCGACCCGGACATGCGCGAGATGGCCGAGGAGGAAGTCGCCGAGGCCAAGCAGCAGCTGATCGAGCTGGAAGACCGCCTGCAGCGCATGCTGCTGCCGAAGGACCCCAACGACGGGCGCAACGTCTACCTCGAAGTGCGCGCCGGCACCGGCGGCGACGAGGCGGCGATCTTCTCCGGCGACCTGTTCCGCATGTATTCGCGTTATGCCGAGCGTCGCGGCTGGCGGGTGGAGATCCTCTCGGCCAGCGAGGGCGAGCACGGCGGCTATAAAGAGGTGATCGCCCGGGTCGAAGGCGACGACGTCTACGCCAAGCTGAAATTCGAGTCCGGCGCCCACCGCGTGCAGCGCGTGCCGGAAACCGAGTCCCAGGGCCGCATCCACACCTCGGCCTGCACCGTGGCGGTGCTGCCGGAACCGGACGAGCAGGCGGCGATCGCCATCAACCCGGCGGACCTGCGGGTGGACACCTACCGCTCCTCCGGCGCCGGCGGCCAGCACGTCAACACCACCGACTCGGCGATCCGCATCACCCACATTCCCACCGGCACCGTGGTCGAGTGCCAGGAAGAGCGCTCCCAGCACAAGAACCGCGCCAAGGCCATGGCCTGGCTGGCGGCCAAGCTGAAGGACCAGCAGGAGGCGGCGGCGCACAAGGAAATTTCCGACACGCGCAAGCTGCTGGTCGGCTCCGGCGACCGCTCCGAGCGCATCCGCACCTACAACTTCCCCCAGGGCCGGGTCACCGATCACCGCATCAACCTGACCCTGTATTCGCTCAATGAGGTGATGGCCGGCGGCGTCGACGCGGTGATCGAACCGCTGCTGGCCGAATACCAGGCCGACCAGTTGGCCGCGCTGGGGGATTGATGGCGCTCTTGCTTGCCACTGATCGCATCCGGGCTATGGGGCCATTCCCTGCAGGAGCGAGCTTGCTCGCGATGCTTTTCGCTCGTTGATCGCCAGCTAGCTGGCTCCTACAAAGGCGCTGCACCATGGCCACCATTGCCTCCCTGCTGAATACCGCCGAACTGCCCGACTCGCCGACCCCGCGGCTGGATGCCGAGCTGCTGTTGGCCCATGCCCTGGGCAAGTCGCGCAGCTACCTGCACACCTGGCCGGAGCGGGAGGTCGAGGCCGAGTCGGCCGCGCGTTTTGCCGCCGACCTGGCACGCCGCCGGGCCGGCGAACCGGTGGCCTATATTCTCGGCCAGCAGGGCTTCTGGAGCCTGGAACTGGAGGTGGCGGCGCATACCCTGATCCCCCGGCCGGACACCGAACTGCTGGTGGAGACTGCGCTGGCGCTGGTCCCGGCCGCTCCCGCCAGCGTTCTCGACCTCGGCACCGGCAGCGGCGCGATCGCCCTGGCGCTGGCCAGCGAGCGTCCGGCCTGGCGGCTGACCGGGGTGGATCGGGTGCCCGAGGCGGTGGCCCTGGCCGAGCGCAATCGGCAACGACTCAAGCTGGACAATGTGACGTTCGGCGCGAGCCACTGGTTCAGTGCGCTGGCCGGCCGGCGCTATCGGCTGATCGTCAGCAACCCGCCCTATATCGCCGCCGACGACCGCCACCTGGGCGAGGGCGATCTGCGTTTCGAGCCGCGCAGCGCGCTGGTGGCCGGGGCGGACGGGCTGGACGATATTCGCCGGATCATCGAGCAGGCCCCGGCCCATCTGGAAGCCGGCGGCTGGCTGCTGCTCGAGCACGGCTTCGAGCAGGCCGCGGCGGTGCGCGAGTTGCTGGCGGCGCGCGGCTTCGCCGCGGTGGAAAGCCGCCGTGACCTGGGCGGCCACGAACGCATCAGTCTGGGACGATTCAACCATGAGTGAGCAGAACATGCTGAACGATGACGAACTGCTGCGCTACAGCCGGCAGATCCTCCTGCCGCAGATCGATGTCGACGGCCAGCTGCGCCTCAAGCACAGCCGTGCGCTGATCATCGGTCTCGGCGGCCTGGGCTCGCCGGTGGCGCTGTACCTGGCGGCGGCGGGGGTCGGCGAACTGCACCTGGCGGATTTCGACAGCGTCGACCTGACCAACCTGCAGCGGCAGATCGTTCACGACACCGGCAGCATCGGCCGGAGCAAGGTCGACTCGGCCATGGCGCGGCTGGCGGCGATCAACCCGCAGGTGCGCCTGCAGGCGCATCGCCGCGCGCTGGATGCCGATTCGCTGGCCGCCGCGGTGGCGGCGGTGGATCTGGTGCTGGACTGCTCGGACAACTTCTCCACCCGCGAGGCGGTCAACGCCGCCTGCGTCGCCGCGCAGAAGCCGCTGGTCAGCGGCGCGGCGATCCGCCTGGAAGGGCAGCTCTCGGTGTTCGATCCACGGCGCGCCGACAGTCCCTGCTACCACTGTCTATATGGCCACGGCAGCGAGGCCGAGCTGACCTGCAGCGAGGCCGGGGTGGTCGGCCCGCTGGTCGGTCTGGTCGGCAGCCTGCAGGCGCTGGAAGCCCTGAAGCTGCTGGCGGGCTTCGGCGAATCCCTGGTCGGGCGCCTGCTGCTGATCGATGCGCTGGGCTCGCGCTTTCGCGAGTTGCGGGTCAAGCGCGACCCGGCCTGCAGCGTGTGTGGAGCCGGCAGTGGTGAATGACGCGCCGATCGGCGTATTCGACTCCGGTGTCGGCGGCCTCTCGGTGTTGCGCGAGATCCGTGCCTTGCTGCCGGCCGAGTCGCTGCTCTATGTGGCCGACAGCGGCCATGTGCCCTATGGCGAGAAGAGCCCGGAATTCATTCGCCAGCGCTGCCGGTCGCTTGCCGCGTTTCTCCTCGAGCAGGGCGCCAAGGCGCTGGTGCTGGCCTGCAACACCGCCACGGTGGCCGGCGTCGCCGAACTGCGCGAGCTCTACCCGCAGCTGCCGATCGTCGGCATGGAGCCGGCGGTCAAGCCGGCGGCGGCGGCCACCCGTTCCGGGGTGGTCGGGGTGCTGGCGACCACCGGCACGCTGAAGAGCGCCAAGTTCGCCGCGCTGCTCGATCGTTTCGCCAGCGACGTGCGGGTGATCACCCAGCCCTGCCCGGGCCTGGTCGAGCGCATCGAAGGCGGCGAGCTGGACAGCCCAGCGACCCGCGCGCTGCTGCAGGGCTGGGTCGCCCCGCTGCTGGCCGAGGGCTGCGATACGCTGATCCTCGGCTGCACCCATTACCCCTTCATCAAGCCGTTGTTGCGCGAACTGGTGCCCGAGTCGGTCAGCCTGATCGACACCGGAGCGGCGGTGGCGCGGCAGCTGCAGCGCCTGCTCGCCGAGCGCGAGCTGCTGGCCGCCGGGCCGGCGCAGGACGCACGCTTCTGGTCGAGCGGCGCGCCGCTGCGGATGCAGGCGGTGCTGCCGCTGTTATGGGGGCAGGCGGGCGAGGTTCAGGCGCTGTGACGGCTACTGCTGCGATGCATTAGTCGACTTTTATTTAGATCAAAGATTTCTATACTTCAGGCAGCGCAACACGGACTTCTTCTGATCTGGTGAAAACAAAAGGACGGTGCCATGAACAAGTTGTTTTGTTTGGCTGCAGTTGCGGCCTTGTCTCTGGGGACGGTAGCGGTTCAGGCGGCCGACGTGACCTTTGCGGTGGGCCAGTCGGGCGAGTCGACCATGGTCTATCGGCTGGGCACCCAGTTCGATTTCGGTACCTTGCGGCAGTACGACCGCGGTCGCCTGACCGGCTACTGGGATGCCGGCTACACCTACTGGCAGGGTGACGACTCGTCCAGCAACCACAGCCTGTCGTTCAGCCCGGTGTTCGTCTACGAATTCGCCGGCGATACGCTCAAGCCTTACGTGGAGGCGGGCATCGGCCTGGCCGCCTTCTCCAGTACCGAACTGGAAGACAACGACCTGGGCTCGTCCTTCCAGTTCGAGGACCGTCTCGGTTTCGGTCTGCGTTTCGCCGGCCAGGAAGTCGGCCTGCGCGCCGCGCACTATTCCAACGCCGGGCTCAAGCAACCGAACGATGGGGCCGAGGCCTATACCCTGCATTACCGGCTGAGTTTCTGAGCCGCGCCGAGCACCGGGCCCGGCTTTTCTATGTCTGCAGCCGGCCGTGCTCAGCGATAGATTCCGGGCATGCCGCGGCGTTCGTCCAGGCACTCGGCGGAGGCTGTCTCGAATTCGCGGCAGATCAGCGGGCGCTGCTCGTAGATGCTGCACAGCATGCTGTCGCGATCCAGCGCCGCACACCAGCCGTCATCCAGGCGGCGCATGACCTCGCCGCCCCAGTCGTCGATGGCGATGAAGCGCCGCGGCACGCCGGTATCGCTGATCAGCATCACTTCCAGCTGACAGCAGCAGGCGGCGCAGTTGGCGCAACTGACGGCGGCTTCGTTGGCCAATTGGGTCAGGGGTATGCGGGCAGATTCGGTCATAGCGCCGCAGTGT
The DNA here is from genome assembly GCF_900100495.1 of Pseudomonas benzenivorans. Classification (GTDB taxonomy): domain Bacteria; phylum Pseudomonadota; class Gammaproteobacteria; order Pseudomonadales; family Pseudomonadaceae; genus Aquipseudomonas; species Aquipseudomonas benzenivorans. The sequence goes on along the minus strand of NZ_FNCT01000002.1, from coordinate 65,819 downwards.
ACGCCAGGCGCGCAGCGGCGTTGTGTTCGGCCGACCAAAGCGGGTTGTAGGGTGCGCGGTGCGCACCATTGACCGCGGACACTTGGTGCGCGCGGCACCCTACGATCCGCCGAAAGTTTCGGGTGGATTAGCCGCGCGGCGGCGTAATCCGCCGGTCACCGCGCCCCACGCATGGCCCGAAATTTTGCACCGATTCACGGTAAACGGCGGACGCGCCTGCGACGATTCCACCCTACGAGCTCATTTACAGCACGTAAACTGCGCTTTTTCGGCCGTTTTTGCCTTGTCTCGGCTGCCTCGCCTACGTTTTTCAACGGCCTGCTAGGTCGAGCGGGGCGCGCGCTGGCGCTGTTCGTACTGGGCACGGTAAAGCCGGGCGAAACCGTGCAGCACGGGCACGACCAGCGCCCAGATCGCTGCGAGCAAGGCCAGGGTCGGCCAGCTGCCAAGGGGCAAGCCGACCCCGGCGATCCTGGCGCCGGCATAGTAGGACAGCGGCCCGCCGATGGCCCCGAGCAGGCTGCCCCGCCACCAGGGTCGGGCGCTCCAGGCCAGGCAGTGGTTGAGGGTGGTGGCCAGCAGCAACCACTGCAGCGCCAGCCACAACGGGATCAGGCGGCGTGGTGTGCCGAAGTCGAACACCCCGAGATTGAGCAGGAAACTGTCCAGGGCGCTGCCGGCGAGGAATACGCTGAGCAGCAGCTTGCCCTCGGCCGCCCAGCTGCTGGTCCAGCGCAGGTGCACCGCCAGCGCCACGCCCGCCAGCAGCAGCCAGGGGCTGTCGCCGGCGAGTACGCAGGTCAGCCAGCCGAGCAGGAAGAGCAGGGCGTTGACGATCGGTTTGGGCATTGAGTGGTCCCAGTAGCAGTTCCGGTCGAGCCGCCGGCTGGGCCGGCAGCAATTGCGCGGTGCCGATGGTGCGCGCGAGCAAGCCGCCTCGCAAGAGCGTGGCGAGAACTCGTCGTCCGCACCGTACCGCTCGCGGCCGTGCTTGTCGGCGCCGGACGTCGCTCATGGCCCGCCCTCCGGCGCCGTGCACGGCAGCCCGCGGAACGCCGCCAGGACGCGGGCGCGGCTCTGCCCCAGGTCGAGCATGGGGCGTGGATAGTCGGCCGGTGCGAACAGGCCATCGGCGGGATTGTGGATCGCCTTGTCGTCCAGGCCCGCCAGTTCCGGCAACCAGTGGCGGATGAAGCGGCCCTCGGGATCGAATCGCCGTGACTGGCTGAGTGGGTTGAACAGGCGGAAGTAGGGCACCGCATCGGTGCCGGTGGAGGCGCTCCACTGCCAGCCGCCGTTGTTCGCCGCCAGGTCGCCGTCGATCAGCTGGCGCATGAAGAAGCGCTCGCCCGCGCGCCAGTCGATCAGCAGGTGCTTGCTCAGGAACATCGCCACGAGCATCCGCAGGCGGTTGTGCATCCAGCCGGTGGCGAGCAGTTGGCGCATCGCCGCATCGATCAGCGGAAAGCCGGTACGGCCCTGTTGCCAGGCCGCCAGCTCGTCGGGCGCATGGCGCCAGGGCAGCGCTTCGGTGTGTGGGCGGAAGGCGCGGTGCATGGAGACGCGCGGGTAACCGACCAGGACGTGCTTGTAGAACTCGCGCCAGAGCAGTTCGTTGATCCAGCTGACGACGCCGCTGCTGCCGCTGTCGAACTCGCCGCGGTTGGCCTGCAGCGCGGCGTGCAGGCACTGGCGCGGCGACAGCACCCCGGCGGCGAGGTAGGCCGACAACTGGCTGGTGCCGGGCTGGGCCGGGAAGTCGCGGTCCTGCTGGTAGGCGTCGATCCGCTGCTCGGCAAAGCTGCGCAGGCGCCGCTGGGCCTCCTGCTCGCCGGCCGGCCAAAGCGCTCGAAGACTCTCGGCAGGGGGCGCAAAGCCGCTCACCGCCCTGGGGATGGCATCGCCCACCAGGCCCAGCGGCGCCTGCGCAGCCGGCTGCTGGAGCAAGGCGGGCAGGCTGCCGTGCAGGCGCCGGTAGCAGACCTTGCGGAACTGGCTGTAGACCTGGAAATAGCCGCCGGAATGGCTCAGCACGCTGCCCGGCTGGAACAGCAACTGGTCGAGGTGGGCGTGAAAGCCGACGCCCTGGCACGCCAGCGTCTGCGCCACCGCCCGGTCGCGGTGGCTCTCGTTGACGCCGTATTCCTCGTTGACCCGCACCGTCGTGATGCGCAGCTGCCGGCACAGTTCGCCGATCACCCGCGGTGCCGCGTCCCAGCGGTCGGCCCGGCGCAGCAGCAGCGGTACATTGAGCTGGCCCAGCGCCCGCGCCAGTTCGCCCAGGTTGCGCAGCCAGAAGTCGACCTTGCACGGTGCATCGTCATGGGCCTGCCATTGCCCAGGGCTGAGCAGGAACAGCGCCAGCGTCGGCCCTGCAGCCATGGCCGCGGCCAGGGCGCTGTTGTCCTGCACGCGCAGGTCGCTGCGCAGCCAGATCAGTTGGCGCATGGCGGTTGTTCCAGCGGGGCTTGCGCCAGGGCCGGCGGGGGAGCGTCGCCGCGCGCTGCCGACCAGCGCCCGGCCGAGCAGGCGTCGTGCTTCATAGGGCGTTGCGCAGGCTGAGGCTTTCCGGGTGCGGCTGCAGGTAGACCTGCTGCGCCAGGTAGCGATCCGGGTGGCGGCGCAGGTGGTGCTTGAGCAGGGTCAGCGGCACCACCAGCGGCACGATGCCCTGGCGGTACTGGCCGATCAGCTGCTGCAGTTCCTGCTTGTCGTCGCCGCTCAGGGATCGCTTGAGGTAGCCGCTGAGGTGCTGCAGGACGTTGCTGTGGCTGCGCCGGGTCGCGCAGTGCTTCAGCGCCGCCATCAGTGCGCTGAAATAGCGCGGCGCCAGCTGCTCCAGCTGGTGCTGGCGGAGGTTGCCGAGCAGGCGGCCGAGCGCCCGGTACTGCAGCGGGTGGGTGGCCAGCAGCAGGTACTTGTAGCGCGAATGGAAATCCAGCAGGGCCTTGCGCGACAGGCCGCTGCGCAGCAGCTGTTGCCACTCGGCGTAGGCGTATACGCGGCTGAGGAAGTTCTCGCGCAGCACCGGATCGTTGAGCCGGCCATCTTCCTCCACCGGCAGGTCCGGGCGGCGCGCGCAGAAGGCCGCGGCGAAGATGCCGCGGCCCTTGGGCTCGCTCGGGCGGCCGTGGTCCTGGTAGACCTTGACCCGCTCAAGGCCGCAGGACGGCGACTGCTGCATGAAGATGTAGCCGCAGATATCGCCCAGCTCGCCGGCCATGCGCTCGCCATAGGCCGCCAGCGGGGCGGTGACGTCGCGCTGGCGCTGCACGCTGCCGACCGCGCGCGGCGCGCCGGGAGCGCCGACCAGGCGAAGCGGTTCGCGCGGGATGCCCAGGCCGATCGCCACCTCCGGGCACAGCGGGACGAAGTCGAAATGCTCGTCGAGGACCTGGCGGCACAGGCGCGACGCCTTGTGGCCGCCGTTGTAGCGCACCTCGGCACCGAGCAGGCAGGCGCTGATGGCGACGCGGATCTTCGGGCTGTGCGGGGGCATGCAGGCGACCTCGAATGGACTTGTACGGCATACGGTTCCTGTACAACTTTGTCGATCATAGGTTTTTAGCTGTACTAGTCAATCAATTTGTACAAGATAGGTATAGGTATGTTCGGCCCTGCGGCCGTCGGAGCTGATCCAGCTCAAGACATCTGCGCAAAGCGGCGCGCAGGGCTTGGCAGCGGCGGCGCAGGGTCGTACATAGAGAGTTCCACTCCCTGGCCATGCGAGTCCCATGAACGATCAGCCGCCCACGCGCTCCCTCGGCCCCGCCACCCCGCTGCGCCTGCGCCGGGTGGGGATCGACACCTACCGCGAGAACGTCGCCTACCTGCATCGCGACTGTGCGCTGTATCGCGCCGAAGGCTTCCAGGCGTTGGCCAAGGTCGAGGTCAGCGCCAATGGCCGGCGGATCCTCGCCAGCCTCAACGTGGTGGATGACGGCTGCATCGTCGGGCTGGACGAGCTGGGCCTGTCCGAGGACGCCTTCGCCCAACTGGGCGTGGACAATGGCCATCCGGCGAGCATCTCCCAGGCCGAGCCGCCCGGCTCGATTCCCGCGCTGCACCGCAAGATCGCCGGCGAGCGCCTGGCGCGCGAGGACTTTCAGGCGATCGTCCGCGACATCGCCGAGCACCGTTATTCGAAGATCGAACTGACCGCCTTCGTGGTCGCCTGCAACCAGGGCGAGCTGGACCGCGAGGAGGTGTATTTCCTCAGCGACGCCATGGCCAGGGTCGGTCGCCAGCTGGACTGGCACGAGCATCCGGTGGTGGACAAGCACTGCATCGGCGGGATTCCCGGCAACCGCACCTCGATGCTGGTGGTGCCGATCGTCGCGGCCCACGGCATGCTCTGCCCGAAGACCTCGTCGCGGGCGATCACCTCGCCGGCCGGCACCGCCGACACCATGGAGGTGCTGGCGAATGTCGAGCTGCCCTTCGAGCGCCTCGAGGAGATCGTCCGCGAGCACCGCGGCTGCCTGGCCTGGGGCGGCACCAGCGAGCTGTCGCCGGCCGACGACGTGCTGATCGCCGTGGAGCGGCCGCTGTCGATCGACTCGCCGGGGCAGATGGTCGCCTCGATCCTGTCGAAGAAGCTCGCCGCCGGTTCCACCCACCTGCTGCTGGACATCCCGGTCGGGCCGACCGCCAAGGTGCGTTCGATGCCGGAGGCGCAGCGGTTGCGCAAGCTGTTCGAATACGTCGCCGGGCGCATGGGCCTGGTCATCGATGTGGTGATCAGCGACGGCCGCCAGCCGGTCGGCCGCGGCATCGGCCCGGTGCTCGAGGCGCGCGACGTGATGGCGGTGCTGCACAACGAGCCGGCGGCGCCCAACGACCTGCGGCAGAAGGCCTTGCGCCTGGCCGGACGGGTGCTCGAATTCGATCCGGATGTGCGCGGCGGCGACGGCTTCGCGATCGCCCGCGAGATCCTCGATTCCGGCCGCGCGCTGGCCAAGATGCGCGCCATCATGCAGGCCCAGGGGGCTCGGGCGTTCGATCCGCAGCGGCCGCCGTTGGCGCCGCTGAGCTTCGAGATCGGCGCCGAACGCAGCGCCGTGGTCAGCGCCATCGACAACCTGCAACTGGCGCGCATCGCGCGCCTGGCCGGGGCGCCGAAGGTGCAGGGGGCCGGCGTCGAGCTGCTGCGCAAGCTGGGCGAACCGGTGCAGGCCGGCGAGCCGCTGTACCGGGTGTATGCGGCCTATCCGGCCGACCTGGAATTCGCCCGCCAGGCCTGCACGCGCCATTCGGGTTTCAGCCTCGGCACGGCCGATGAGGTCACGCCGCTGTTCGTGGAGTTTTGATGGATACCTGGCTGCTGTACTTCGATGACGAGCGCGAGCCGGCCCAGCGCCTGGCCCGCGCCCTGGGGCTGGCGGCGGCGTGCGTCGAGCGTCACCGTTTCCCCGATGAGGAGCTGCGCCTGCGCCTGCCGCTGGCGCCGGGGCAGGCGCTGCCCGGCCAGCTGCTGATCTACCGCAGCCTGGACCGGCCCAACGACAAGCTGGTCGAACTGTTGCTGCTGGCCGACGAGGCCCGGACACTGGGGGCGCAGCGCCTGCTACTGGTGGCGCCGTACCTGGCCTATATGCGCCAGGACATTGCCTTCGCCCCCGGCGAGGTGGTCAGCCAGCGGGTGATCGGGCGCTTCCTGGCGCAGCACTTCGATGCGCTGGTCACCGTCGATCCGCACCTGCACCGCATCGACCGGCTCGAGCAGGCGGTGCCACTGCCGGCCGCGCTGGCGCTGTCCGCCGCGCCCCTGCTGGCGCAGTGGGTGGCCGGGCAGCGCGATCGTCCACTGCTGATCGGCCCGGATGCCGAGTCGGCGCAGTGGATCGAGTCCGCCGCCGCGGTTGGCGGCTTCGAGCATGGGGTCTGTGAAAAGCGCCGGCAGGGCGATCGCCAGGTCGAGATCGTCCTGCCGGCGCTTGCGGTCAAGGGGCGCCAGGTGGTGCTGCTGGACGACGTGGCCAGTTCCGGGCGTACCCTGGCACGCGCCGCCGAGCTGCTGCTGGCGGCCGGCGCCGCCTCGGTGGATGTGGCGGTGACCCATGCGCTGTTCGCCGGCGATGCGCTGGCGGTGCTCGAGGCCGCAGGGGTCGGCGAGGTGTGGAGCACCGACTGCATCGCCCATCCGAGCAACGTCGTGGCCATGGCGCCGCTGCTGGCCGAGGCGCTGCGGCCGCTGCTCGGCGCTGGGACGATTTGAACTGCCGAGGCGGCGGGTTCCCGCCCCTCAGCCAGCGCGGGCGGCCGTGCCGTTCACGCCAGTCGATCGGCTCGCCGCGGTCTGCGTCATTGCTGGTGCTGGAGCAGTTTGCGCGCCACCTCCTGGCCGCTCAGCCAGGCGCCCTCGACCCGCCCGGAGAGGCACCAGTCGCCACAGGCGTAGAGGCCCAGGTCGGCATCGGCCAGCGCGCCCCACTGGTGGGCGCTGGCGGGGCGGGCGTAGAGCCAGCGGTGCGCCAGGCTGAAGACCGGCGCGGGCAGCGCGCAGCCGATCAGTTCGGCGAAGGCGCCGTGCAACTCCTCGAGCACCGCCTCCTTGGACATGTCCAGGTGCTGCTTGCTCCAGCTGCTGCTGGCATGCAGCACCCAGGTGTCCGGGGCGTTGTCGCGACCGGGTTTGCTGCGATTGCGGGTCAGCCAGTCGAGCGGGCTGTCCTGCACGAAGCAGGCGTCCACCTTGGTGTCCAGCGGGCTGGCGAAGGCCAGGGCGACCGCCCAGGTCGGCTCCATGGCCACGCTGGCGGCCGCCCCGGCGAGTTTCGGCGCGGCGGCCAGCAAGGCGCTGGCTTGCGGCGACGGGGTGGCGATCACCACCTGGCTGAAGGGGCCGTGGGTCTGGCCTTCGGCGTCTTGCAGGTTCCAGTGGCGTTCGCCGCGAAACACCTCGGTGATGCGGCAGGAGAACTGCACCGGCAGGGCGCCGAGCAGGGCGCGGGTAATGGCGCTCATGCGCGGATTGCCGACCCAGCGCACCTGCTCGTCCGGCGAGGCGCCGAGTTGGCCGTTGCTGAAGTGATAGAGGCTCGGCGACCATTCGGCGACCCAGCCGCGCGCTTGCCACTGCTGTACCACTTCGACGAAGCGACGATCGCGCGCAGTGAAGTATTGCGCCCCCAGGTCGAGGGCGCCGACATCGCTGCGCTTGCTGGCCATGCGACCGCCGCTGCCCCGGCTTTTCTCGAACAGTCGAACTTCGTGTCCGGCGGCGTGCAGGACCTGGGCGGCAGACAGCCCGGCAATGCCGGTGCCGATGATGGCGATGGGTGCGGTCATGGTGTACCTCTTACTCACTGAGCGCTAGGCGACGCTTTAGACAAAAGCTATACGGTTATGCTTTCGTGTATAGGGTTGTCGGCTTCAATCGTGCCTATCTTTATTTAAGACAATTCGTGGGCGGATGAAAGGCACGTTTCCACACCATCGATAAAACTGAAGCCAAATACCCTGCGTCAGGACATGCGAGGAGGATGCCATGCACATATTGCTGACCGGCGGTACCGGGCTGATAGGCCGTGCCTTGTGTCGCCAGTGGCTGCAGCAGGGCCACCAACTGACGGTCTGGAGCCGCAGTCCACAGCACGTTGCGGTCTTGTGCGGCGCCTCGGTGCGCGGTATTGGCCGGCTCGACGAACTGGCCGAGGAGTCGCTGGATGCCGTGGTCAACCTGGCCGGCGCGCCGATTGCCGACCGCCCCTGGACGCGCAAGCGCAAGAACCTGCTGTGGGCCAGCCGCATTACCCTCACCGAGCAGTTGCTCGCCTGGCTGGAGGGCCGCGTCCAGAAGCCGCGGCTGCTGCTCTCCGGCTCCGCGGTGGGCTGGTACGGCGACGGCGGCGAGCGCGAGCTGCACGAGGATTCGCTGCCGGTCCGCGAGGATTTCGGTGCGCAGCTCTGTGGCGCCTGGGAAGAAACCGCGCAGCGCGCCGAAGCCCTGGGCATGCGCGTGGTGCTGATCCGCACCGGTCTGGTGCTGGCCCGGGACGGCGGCATGCTCAAGCGCCTGCTGCCGCCGTTCAAGCTCGGCCTGGGCGGGCCGCTGGGCAATGGTCGGCAGTGGATGTCATGGATTCATCTGGCCGATCAAGTCGCCCTGATCGATTTTCTCTTGCAGCAGGAGCGGGCCAGCGGTCCTTATAATGCCTGCGCTCCGCAACCGGTGCGCAACCGCGAGTTCGCCCGTGCGCTGGGCCGGGCGCTGCACCGTCCGGCACTGCTGCCGGCCCCGGCGTTCGTCCTGCGCGTGGCGTTGGGCGAGTTGTCCGGTTTGCTCCTGGGCGGCCAGCGTGCTTTGCCGGTGCGCTTGCTCGACGCCGGTTTCCGTTTTCGTTTCACCGATCTGGATACGGCCCTCGCGGATCTGCTGGGCCGTCACTGACTAGGAATACATATGACCGATCACGCCCTGCTGCTGGTCAACCTGGGTTCCCCGGCGTCGACCGAAGTGGCTGATGTCCGGCGTTACCTCAATCAGTTCCTGATGGATCCCTATGTGGTCGATCTGCCCTGGCCGTTGCGCCGCCTGCTGGTGTCGCTGATCCTGCTCAAGCGCCCGGCGCAGTCGGCGCACGCCTATGCCTCGATCTGGTGGGCCGAGGGCTCGCCCCTGGTGGTGCTGAGCCGGCGTCTGCAACAGGCGATGCAGGCGCAGTGGAGCCAGGGCCCGGTCGAGCTGGCGATGCGTTATGGCGAGCCGTCGCTCGAGTCGGTGTTGACCCGCCTGGCTGCACAGGGCATCCAGCAGCTCACCCTGGCGCCGCTCTACCCGCAGTTCGCCGACAGCACCACCACCACGGTGATCGAGGAAGCCAGGCGGGTGGTCCGTGCGCGCAAGCTGGATTTGCGCTTGTCCGTCCTGCCGCCGTTCTACGACCAGCCGGAGTACCTCGATGCCCTGGCGGACAGCGCCACGCCCTACCTCGAGCGGGGCTTCGACCATCTGCTGCTGAGCTTCCACGGTTTGCCCGAGCGCCATCTGCGCAAGCTCGATCGCAGCGGCCATTGCCTGCAGGGCGCCGATTGCTGCCGCACGGCCTCGCCCGAGGTGCTCGCCACCTGCTACCGCGCGCAATGCCTGCGCAGCGCCGAGGCCTTCGCCGCGCGCCTGGGCCTGCGCCCGCAGCAGTGGTCGGTTTCCTTCCAGTCGCGGCTGGGCCGGGCCAAGTGGATCGAGCCCTATACCGAGGCGCGCCTGGAGCAGCTGGCCCGGCAGGGGGTGAAGAAGCTGCTGGTGATGTGCCCGGCCTTCGTCGCCGACTGCATCGAGACCCTCGAGGAGATCGGCGACCGCGGCCGCGAACAGTTCCAGGCCGCCGGCGGCGAAAGCCTGCAACTGGTGCCCTGCCTGAATGATCATCCGAGTTGGGTCGCGGCGCTGAAGGCCTTGAGCGAGCGGGCGCCGGCGCTGCTGTAAGACCGTAGGGTGCGCTGTGCGCACCAGCCATATCCCAGAAGGCCCATGGTGCGCGCGGCGCACCCTACGACGAGTCCCGTGGCCCGGGGGGCGCAGAGTTATTCGCCCGAAAGGATGCAGTGCATTCGCCAGGCTGATAACGCCTGCGAGCGATACTCACCGCGGCCTATACCGGCCTAAGCTGGCGGCTCTTTCAACCGTCGCGCACCGCGCCACCGGTGCCGAGGAGACCGCCCGTGCCCAACAACAATAACGGCTATCCCTCCAGTGCCCGCGCCTGGGCCACTGTCGCCATCCTCATGGTGGCCTATGTGCTGTCCTTCATCGACCGGCAGATCCTCAACCTGCTGGTCGGTCCGATCCGCCGCGACCTGCTGATCAGCGACACCCAGATGAGCCTGCTGATGGGCCTGTCCTTCGCCCTGTTCTACACCGTCTGCGGCATCCCCCTCGGGCGCCTGGCCGACACCAGGAGTCGGCGCGGGCTGATCGCCGTCGGCGTGCTGTTCTGGAGCGCGGCCACCGCGGCCTGTGGCATGGCGCGGCTGTACTGGCAGTTCCTGCTGTGCCGGATCGGCGTCGGCGTCGGCGAGGCGGCGCTGTCGCCGGCGGCCTACTCGCTGATCGCCGACAGCTTCCCGGCGGAGCGGCGGGCCACGGCGATCAGCGTCTACTCGATGGGCGTCTACCTGGGCTCGGGGCTGGCCTTCCTGCTCGGCGGCCTGGTGATCAAGGTCGCCTCGGCCCAGGGCGACGTGCTGCTGCCGGTGCTCGGCGAGGTGCGGCCCTGGCAGCTGATCTTCCTCGCCCTGGGCGCGGCCGGGGTGCTGTTCAGCCTGCTCATGCTGGCGGTCAGGGAACCGGCGCGGCGCGGCGTCGGCGCCGGGGTGGCGGTGCCGCTGGCCGATGTCGGCCGCTATATCCGCGCCAACCGGCGCACCGTGCTGTGCCACAACTTCGGCTTCGCCGGCCTGGCGTTCGCCGGCTACGGCAGCGCGGCCTGGGTGCCGACCTTCTTCATCCGCACCCATGGCTGGGACGCCGGCCAGGTCGGCATCGTCTACGGCAGCATAGTCGCGGTGTTCGGCTGCCTGGGCATCGTCTTCGGCGGGCGCCTGGCCGACTGGATGGCCAGGCACGGGCGCAGCGACGCCAATATGCGCGTCGGCCTGTATGCCGCCATCGGCGCGGTGCCCTGCGTGCTGAGTTTCCCGCTGGTGGACAGCGGCATCTGGGCGGCGCTGCTGATGGCGCCAACGGTGTTCTGCCTGAGCATGCCGTTCGGCGTGGCGCCGGCGGCGATCCAGGAGATCATGCCCAACTCGATGCGCGGCCAGGCCTCGGCGATCTACCTATTCGTCATCACCCTGATCGGCCTGGGTATCGGCCCGACCGCGGTGGCGCTGGTCACCGACTATGTGTTCGGCGACGACCAGGCGCTGCGCTACTCGCTGCTGATCGTCAGCGCACTGGCGGTGCTCAGCTCGATCCTGCTGCTCAGCCAGGGCCTCAAGCCCTACCGCGAGAGCGTGGTGCGCCTGCAGAACTGGGCGGCTGGGCCGGCCTGAGGGGCCGACCGAGGCGGCGGGTTCGGGGCGGGTAGGGTGTGCGGGGCCGCCTAGGCTGCGCGCACCGTTGGTGGACGATGGCGCTTGGTGCGCACGGCGCACCCTACAGCGAGTAGCCCGGATTGCATCCGGGCTACGAGAGCTCGTTTTCATCCACCCTTGTCCCGACTGTTCCGCTTATGCACCGGGCTCATCGCTGAGCGCCTTGCTGCGCCAGCCGCGGCCGCCGGGCAGCAGCAGGTTGAGCGCGATGGCGATGATGCCGCACAGCGAGATGCCCTTGAGGCTGATGTCGCCGGCGCCGATGACCATGCCGCCGATGCCGAACACCAGGGTCACCGCGACTATCACCAGGTTGCGCGCCTCGGACAGGTCGATCTGGTGGCGGATCAGGGTGTTCAGGCCGACCACCGCGATGGAGCCGAACAACAGGCAGAGGATGCCGCCCATCACCGGCACCGGGATGCTCTGCAGCGCCGCGCCGAACTTGCCGATGAAGGCCAGGGCCATGGCGATCAGCGCCGCCCAGACCATCACCCTGGGGTTGAAGTTCTTGGTCAGCATCACCGCCCCGGTAACTTCCGAGTAGGTGGTGTTCGGCGGGCCGCCGAGCAGACCGGCGGCCGAGGTGGCCAGCCCGTCGCCGAGCAGGGTGCGGTGCAGGCCGGGTTGCTTCAGGTAGTTCTTGCCGGTCACCGTGCCGATCGCCAGCACGTCGCCGATGTGCTCGATGGTCGGGGCGATGGCCACCGGCAGGATGAACAGGATCGCCCCCCAGTGCAGCTCGGGGGCGACGAAGTTCGGCAGCGCCAGCCAGGGTGCGGCGGCCACGGCGGCGAAGTCGACCACGCCGAACCACACCGAGAGCGCATAGCCCACGGCGACGCCGCAGAGGATCGGGATCAGCCGGAAGATCCCGCGGCCGACCACGGCGACGATCAGCGTGGTGAGCAGCGCCGGCAGGGAAATCAGCAGGGCGGTGTCATAGGGCACCAGTTGCGCGCTGGCATCGCCGGCCTTGCCCATCGCCATGTTCGCCGCCACCGGCGCCAGGCCCAGGCCGATGGCCATGATCACCGGGCCGATCACCACCGGCGGCAGCAGCCGGTCGATGAAGCCGGTGCCCTTGAGCTTCACCGCGCCGGCCAGCAGCATGTAGACGAAGCCGGCGGCAACCAGGCCGCCGAGGGTCGCCGGCAGGCCGAAGTCGCTTTTCGCCGCCAGAATGGGGGCGATAAAGGCGAAGCTCGAGGCGAGGAACACCGGCACCTGGTTCCTGGTCACCAGGTGGAAGATCAGCGTGCCGAGACCGGCGGTGAACAACGCCACGTTGGGGTCCATGCCGGTGATCAGCGGCATCAGCACCAGGGCGCCGAAGGCCACGAAGAGCATCTGCGAACCGGCCAGGGCCTGGCGCCAGGTGGCGTCCTGCATGTGGTCCTGCATGCTCAGGCGTCCTTCTGCTTAGTGCCGAAGATCTTGTCGCCGGCATCGCCGAGGCCGGGGATGATGTAGCCGTGCTCGTTGAGGCGCTGGTCGATCGAGGCGGTGTAGATGGTCACGTCGGGGTGGGCGTCGGCCACCGCCTTGATCCCTTCCGGCGCGGCGACCAGCACCATGGCACGGATTTCCTTGCAGCCGGCCTTCTTCAGCAGGTCGATGGTGGCGACCATCGAGCCGCCGGTGGCGAGCATCGGGTCGATGATCATCGCCAGGCGCTCGTCGATCTCCGGCACCAGTTTCTCCAGGTAGGTGCGCGCCTGCAGGGTTTCCTCGTTGCGCGCCACGCCCACCGCGCTGACCTTGGCCCCGGGAATCAGGCTGAGCACCCCGTCGAGCATGCCGATGCCGGCGCGCAGGATTGGCACCACGGTGATCTTCTTGCCGGAGATCTTCTCCACCTGCACCGGGCCGGCCCAGCCCTGGATCTCGCAGTTTTCCAGGGGCAGGTCCTTGGTCGCCTCGTAGGTCAGCAGGGCGCCGACTTCCTGGGCCAGCTCGCGGAAGTTCTTCGTGCTGATATCGGCGCGGCGCATCAGACCGAGCTTGTGGCGGATCAGCGGGTGGCGAATCTCGAGGATGGGCATGGCGGGTTCTCCGGCAGGACGGGCATAAATCGCGTTAGATTAGCATTGGCTCTGCCCGGTGGCGCGCAGGCAAGCGGGTTCCCGCGGGAACTTGCTGTTCAAGGGCGCCGATGCTGCGCATTTGCGGCTGTTGGTCCGTCGGGGCTTGCCCCGCGGCGGCCGGATCGGTACCTTTGCCAGCTTTTATTTTGACTCATCGATCAGCTTCCCTGCCTTGCGCAGCGCTCGCCCACTCAAGAGGAACCGCCATGTCCGTCGATCTCGCGCACATCCGCCAAGTCATGGCGGAAGCCGACTGCCTGTATACCGAAGCCGAAGTGGAGGCGGCGATCGAGCGGGTCGCCGTGGCGATCAACGCCGAACTGGCCGAGCGCAATCCGGTGGTGTTCTGCGTGATGAACGGTGGCCTGATCTTCTCCGGCAAGCTGCTGCCCAAGCTCAACTTCCCGCTGGAGCTGTCCTACCTGCACGCCACCCGCTATCGCAACGAAACCAGCGGCGGCGAACTGTTCTGGAAGGCCAAGCCGGAGATCTCGTTCATCGACCGCGACGTGCTGATCATCGACGACATCCTCGACGAAGGGCACACCCTCGGCGCGATCATCGACTTCTGCCGCCACGCCGGCGCCCGTGCGGTGCACACCGCGGTGTTGGTCGACAAGGACCATCAGCGCAAGGCCCGTCCCGACCTGCAAGCCGACTACGTCGGCCTGCCGTGCATCGACCGCTACGTCTTCGGCTACGGCATGGACTACAAGGGCTACTGGCGCAACGCGCCGGGGATCTATGCGGTCAAGGGGCTGTAATCCGGCTTCGTCCAGGTAGCACGCAAGCGTAGATCTGCAAGTCTCGTCGGACTCGGATGTAGGAGCGGCGGGGGCGCCTAGCCCATGCCCGCGATGCTTTTTGCCGGCGCACTCTATCGCGGCCATGGGCCGCTCCTGGGGGCTGGGCGTGACGGTGCGGCCAGCGCCTCGCTGTCGGACAGGTCGCTCATGCGCTTGATGAACCGCCCGGCGGCCAGCAGCAGGCCGACCCCGCCCGCCAGCCCCATGTCGAACAGCACGGTGAGAAGCAGGCGGGTCAGCAGCACCAACACCGCCAGGCAAACCAGCGCCACCAGTGCGTCGCCCGCTTGCTTGGCGTCGATCCGTTGAGCGCCAGCCCGCGCCGGAGGTACACTGCCGGCCCCGTGTGGCCTGGTTAGCTGGAGTGAACGATGCGCAAAGACAAGAAACAGGTGATTGGCGAAGAGATTGGTGACGAGCCGATCAAACTGTTCCTCGCCGTGGAGCCGGCCGATGCCACGCCGCCGTCGTTGCACAAGCTGATCAAGGCCTACCGCGGCCTGCGCATCGACGACTTCGAGCGCTTCGTGCGCTTCTTCGTCGAAGCCGGCTACGACCTCGAGGCCAAGGATGCCCAGGGCCACGACTTCATCGCGCTGATCCAGGACCAGCGCCAGGCCGAGCCCTATATCGAAGTAATCAAGGCCGCTCGCGGCTGACCGAATCACGCCATTACGCAGTTCCGTAGGCTGGGTTAGCGGCGTCTGCCGCTGAGCTGTGGACGCCGCCGTCTTCGACCGCCGCGTAACCCGGCGTGGCGTCGGCACAGACACCGCAGCGCTGGGTTACAGCGCGCCAAGTCCTGTGGCATGACCGACGTCTCGACGTGCGCCTAGCCTACGCGGCCCGACCCACCCTACAACACCCCGGCCTTTTTCCACGCCAGGTAGCGGCTGACCAGTTGCGGGCCCAGTTCGCTGGGGCGTGCGTCGAGCACCGGCACGTCATGCGCGGCCAGGCGTTCGTGCAGGCTGGTGCGGGCGTTCAAATAATCCACCGCGCCGCAGTAGGCCAGCGCCGTCTCGAAGTCCTCCACCGGGGTATGGCGCAGGCTGTCGAGCACCTCCTCGCGCAGGCTGGCGACCAGCACGCGGTGCTGGCGGCCCAGGCGCCGCACAGCGGCGAGCAGCTCCTGGTCGTCCTCGTCGCGCAGGTTGGTCACCAGCACCACCAGGGCGCGGCGGCGCTGACGGCTGAGCAGAGCATCGGCGGCGGCGGCGAAGTCGGCGGGTTGCCGGGTGCTGTGCAGGTCGTACAGCGCATTGAGCAGCACATTCAGTTGCGCCGGGCCCTTGACCGGTGCCTGGAAGCGGCTGTGCTCGCCGGCGAAGGTCGCCAGGCCGACCGCATCGCCCTGGCGCAGCGCCACATAGCTGAGCAGCAGGCAGGCGTTGAGGGCGTGGTCGAAGTGCGACAGCTCGCCGTCCTGGCTGCGCATGCGCCGGCCGCAGTCGAGCAGGAAGACGATCTGCTGGTCGCGCTCGTCCTGGTATTCGCGGGCGATTGGCGTGCGCTTGCGCGCGGTGGCCTTCCAGTCGATCTGCCGCAGGCTGTCGCCGTCGCGGAACTCGCGCAGCTGGTGGAATTCCAGGCCGAGGCCGCGGCGCGGGCGCTGGCGCACGCCGAGCTGGCTGAGCCAGTCGTCCACCGCCATCAGTTGCGCGCCGTACAGGCGGGCGAAGTCCGGGTAGACCCGGGTTTCCCCGGGCAGCGCCAGGTAACGCCGCGCCTGCCACAGGCGCAGCGGGCTGGGCAGGGCGATTTCACACTGCGGGAAGCGGAAGTGGCCGCGGACCAGCGGCCGCACGCGGTAGGCGAACTGCGTCTGCTCGCCCGGGCGCAATTCGATGCGTTGCGGCAGGTGCTCGAAGGCCATCTCTGCCGGCAGATGATCGAACACTTCCAGCGCCAAGGGCCGGGCATAGTCGTGGTGCGCGGTCAGGCGCACCTCGCTCCAGCGGCCCAGCGGCAGGTTGCCGGGCAGCTGGCGCTCGATTCGTGGCGAAGGCAGGCGGCGCAGGCGCAGGGCATCGACCAGCGCCGCGCCGAGCAACGCCAAGAGCGCCCCCCACCACAGCGCCTGCAGGCTGTGCGGCACGCCGAGCGCCAGGGCCTGCAGGGTGCCGAGCAGGATCGCCAGGCCGAGCAGGACGCCGAGCAGGAGCAGCAGTGTGCGCGAGGGTTTCATGCGGCACCCGTCAGTACGGCGGTCATAGGCGCGGCGCCGGCACCTGGTCGAGCAGCTGTTGCAGCACCTGGTCGACCGACAGCCCTTCGATGTCCAGCTCCGGGGCCAGGCGCACGCGGTGGCGCAGCACGGCCAGGGCGCAGCCCTTGATGTCGTCCGGCAAGACGAAGTCGCCGCCGCGCAGCAGGGCGCGGGAGCGACCGCCGCGGACCAGGGCGATCGAGGCGCGCGGCCCGGCGCCGAGGGCCAGGCCCGGCCAGCTGCGGGTGGCGCGGGCCAGGCGCACGGCGTAGTCGAGCACCTGTTCGTCGAGCGGCAGATCGCTGGCGATCTTCTGCAGAGTCAGCAGGTCCTTGGCTTGCAGCAGGGTGCGCAGCGGGGTGACGTCGAGCATGTCGGCCCTTGTCGAGCGGGCGACCTGGCGCACCATGCTCAGCTCTTCGGCCTGCTCGGGGTAGTCCATGCGCAGCTTGAGCATGAAGCGATCCAGCTCTGCCTCGGGCAGCGGGTAGGTACCTTCCTGCTCGATCGGGTTCTGCGTGGCCAGCACCATGAACGGCAGCGGCACCGCCAGGGCGCGGCCCTCCAGGGTGACCTGGCGCTCCTGCATGACCTCCAGCAGCGCCGCCTGGGTCTTGGCCGGGGCGCGGTTGATCTCGTCGGCCAGCAGCAGGTTGGTGAATACCGGGCCCTTGCGCAGCTTGAACTGCTCGCTGGCGAGGTCGTACACCGCATGGCCGGTGACGTCGCTGGGCATCAGGTCCGGGGTGAACTGGATGCGCGCGAACTCGCCGCCGAAGCAGCGGGCCAGGGCGCGCACCAGCAGGGTCTTGCCGAGGCCGGGGACGCCTTCGACCAGCACGTGGCCGCCGGCGATCAGCGCGGTGAGCACGTCGTCGATCACCGCGCTCTGGCCGATCAGCGCCTTCTGCAACTCCAGGCGCAGGGCCTGGGCCAGTTGGCTGGCGCGCTGGCGTTGCACGGCGGGGTTGGCCGCGGCCTGTGCCGGGGCGGGGGGGGCGCTGGTCAGCGTGCTCGGCTGTTCGGGCGTGTATTCGCTCATAGGGCATTCCTGAGGGTTTGCAGGTGGGCGACCTGACGGGTGAAGTCGGCGGCGGCCAGCCGCTGCTGGGGCAGCGGCCGCATGGCTTGGCTGATGGCGCGCGGCGGCAGGCGGGTCAGGCGACTGAGCACCTGCCACTGTTCGGCCACGCCGAGGCGTTCGAAACCGGGGTGGCGGCGCCGCGCGCGGCGCTGGATGTCCTGCTGCAGCCCGTGCAGCAGGCTATGCTGGCCGCTGCGCCGGAGCAGGAAGTCGGCGCTGCCGCGCAGGTGTTCCTGCAATTGCCGGCGGCCCGGGCTGGCCGGCCGTTGCAAGGGGCCCTGGCGCAGGCCGAGATGCCACAGGCCGAGGCCGATCAGCAGGGCCAGGGCGACCAGGGCCTGGGGGAAATGGCGCAGCAGCAGGCTCAGCAGCTCGTCACGTTCGGCGCGGTAGAGCAGGGTCACGGCGCTGTCCTGGCCGAGGTACCAGAGCAGCCAGGCGTTGTCATAGTCGGCGATATTGGCGTTCTGCCAGATCCAGGCGTCGCTCAGTACGCTGATCAGACCGTCGCCGTGATAGAGCTGCAGCAGGTGGGTGGCGGCGCCGCTGTTGGCCCAGGCATGCGCACGGTTCTCGGCGTCGTAGAGGTGGAAGTCGGTGTCGAAGCCGAAGTAGGCCGGGGCCTCTTCGTTCTCCAGGTAGAGCTGGGTCAGCTCGGGGTAGGGCTTGGCCTCGTCCTCGCTCTCGGCGTCATCTTCGGCATCCGCGGTTTCTTCATCTTCCGCATCCTCGGCATCGAGGTCATCGCTCTGGTATTGCTGGATGCCCAGGCTGTCGAGCAGCAGGTCGCCGCTCTTGCCGTCCTCCTCATCCCACAGGCGTTCGGCGACGAACAGCAGGTGCCCGCCCTTGGCCGCCCACTCGAGCAGGCGCTCGGCCTGGCGCTGGGTCATGCTCTGGCGGTCGGCGAGCAGCAGCAGGGTCTGTCCGCTGCTGGGCAGGGTCGGCAGCACCTCCAGGCCATCGACGCGCTGCACCTGCAGGCCTTGCCGGCGCAGGAAGAGTTCGGCGGCCAGGTAGGGGTTGGCCTGCACTTCCGGCGCCGGGCCGTGTTCGACGGTCTCCTGGTAGGGCTCGGCGCGGCCCAGCAGATAGATGCCAAGCAGGCCCAGGCCGAACGAGAGCGCGGCGCCGATCAGGAACTGGCTGCGCCGGCTCATCCGCGCCCCCCGGCTGCCGACAGTCTGCGCCAGTCGTCGCACAGCGCATGCCGGAGGTCCTCCGGCGGCAGGCGATGGCCGTAGGCGAGGTTCTGCCAGTGGCGGGTCAGCAGCTGGCTGAAGGCGCTCAGTTCATGCCGGTCGAGGCCCTGCACCAGGCGCAGCACCTCGGCTTCGGTGTGCGAGTCTTTCAGCGGCAGGCGGTAGTCGTGCAACAGGCGGCTGAGCAGGGCGCGATAGAGCAGGCCGAGGGCCGCGCGCGGTTGTTCGGTCCAGAGCCGCTCGACTTCGCCGGCGACGTCTTCGGGCAGGCTTTGCGGGGCGACTTCCAGGCCGAACAGCTGGCTCGGCGGCAAGTGCGCGCGGCGTTGCGGCAGGCCCAGGCGTCCGGTGAAGGTGGCCAGCCAGTCGCGATAACGCCAGACCAGCAGCGCCACCAGGGCGAACAGCGTGGCCCAGAGCAGCGCCTCGAAGAACAGCGCGACGGCGTCGAGGCTTTTCCAGAATTCGGCCAGCTTGAGGAACTTCTCGATCAGTCCCTTGAGACTGTCTGCGCTGGGGTCTTCGGCTGTCGCAGCTTCGCCGAAGCGCCAGAGGGTGACGGTCTCGCGATTCTCGAAGGGCGGCGCATCGAGCAATTGCTCGATGCTGTGTCGCGCAGCCTGGCTGCTCAGCGGCTGCTTGAGCAGGCGCGCGGCTTGCGGCCCGTGCGGGTCTTCCTGGGGCAACGGGCAACTGCTGGCCCCGGCGGCCATGGCCGCCGTCGGTGCCTGCAGCAGCACCAGGCCGAAGCCCAGCAGCAGCGCGTAGGCCACCCCGGTCAGGCGCTGGCGCAGTTGGCGGAACACCAGCTCGATGTCCCAGGCTTCCAGGGCGGTGCGCCGATTCAGGTAGAGGGTGAAGCCGCAGGCGACGTAGACCGGCTCCCAGACGATCAACAGCAAGGCGTAGAGCAGGTTGGACAGGTGCTCCAGCCACAGCCACTCGCCGGCTGCGGCATTGGCCAGGCTCTGCCAGCTCCAGTCCAGCTCGATCTGTTGCGGCAGCAGCAGGTAGAACAGGCTGATCAGGCCCAGCCACAGGGCCATCTCCAGGTGCATGCCGACCACCGTCAGCCAGGTCGCGCCGCCGGCATCGCGCTGCCCGAGTACCACCAGGCGCTGGCTGCGCGCCGGGCCGGCCAAGCCTTCCAACTGGAGGACCGGCAGGTCGAAACTGCGCGTCGGGCTCAGGCGACGCCAGGTCAAGCTGGCCAGCAATTGCGGCTTGAGCAGGCCGGGCAGGGCCTTGAAAGCCTGCCCGAGGCTGGGCGTGTCGCCGAACAGGGCGTGCGAGAGGATATACAGCGGCAGGCGTTCGTAGGCCGGTTTCAGCCACCAGAAGGCGAAGATCGCCCAGCCGGGGTGCTCCCACAGCAGCAGGCAGAGCAGGGCGAACAGCGGCAGGGTCAGCAGCGCCCAGCTGGCCATCAGCAAGCCGGCGTGCCGCCGCGCCAGCAGTACGCCGAGGTCCAGCGCCTCCCAGGCGCTGCGCGGGCGGATCGCCACGCTGGCGTCAGTCAGGCGCATACGCCCCCCGTCCCGCCAGCAGCAGGTAGGCCAGCACCAGCAGCCACAGCCCGGCGCCGACGGCATACTTGAGCGTCGGGCTGGCCAGGGTCATCGACGACCAGTAGGCCTCGATGAAGGCCGCCAGCAGGAGGAACAGGATCACCCCGCCGATCAGCCGCACGCTGCGCCCGGCGGCCAGGCGCAAGGCTTCGCTGCGTGGCAGGCGACCGGGAGCGAGCAGCGCCCAGCCGAGCCTGAGGCCGGCAGCGCCGGCCAGGGCGATGGCGGTCAGTTCGAAGGCGCCGTGGCCGATGACGAACGACCAGAAGGTCTGGCCGTAGCCGATCTGCGTCAGGTGGCCGGCCACCGCGCCGATCATCAGGCCGTTGAACAGCAGGAAGAACAGGCTGCCGAGGCCCAGCAGCAGGCCGCTGGCGAAGGTCTGAAAGGCGATGCCGATGTTGTTCATGATGTAGAAGCCGAACATCAGCCAGTCGTCGCCGGAATCGCGTTCGCCGAAACGCCCGAGGCGGCGGGCGTCGGGGTCGTACATCTGCTCCATGCTGGCCACCTGCTCGGGGTCGACCAGGCTGTAGATCAGCTCGGGAAACAGGTAGACCAGCACGCCCATGCCCAGCAGGCTGCCGAAGAACAGCAGGCCGGCGGCCAGCACGCAGCGCCATTCGGCGCGCACCAGGCGCGGAAAACCGCTCAGTACGAAGCCGATCAGCTGCGTGCCGAGTGGGCTGCGGTGCCGATAGAACTGCTGGTGGCCGCGCAGCACCAGGTTTTGCAGCTGCTCGATCAGGTGGTTGCTGTAGCCGCGCGCGCCGGCCAGCGCCAGGTGCTGGCAGAGGCGTCGGTAGGCGGCGGCAAAGCCCTGGCACTGCTGGCGGTCGGCCTTGCCGCGCTCGAGCGCCTCGAGTTGCCCGGCGAAGGCGTGCCACTCGGCCCGGTGACGGTTCTCGAACAGGCTCTGTTTCATGTCGGCCCCAACAAGCCGCGGGCGATGCCGTGGAGCCGTTGCTCGGCCTGTTCGGCCGGGACCTGCAGCGGCTCGGCGAGGATCGCCGCCAGCTCGGCGCGGCGGGCGCTGGACAGCTGTTCGGCGCGTTCGGCAAACCCGAGCAGGGCGCGCTGTTCGCTCAGGCTGAGGGCGAAAGGCGCGCGCAGCGCCTCGGCCTGCGGCAGGTTCGGTCGCGCGGGCAGCGTGTCGCGGTAGACCACCAGGGTGCCGGCGGCGATATCGCCCAGGCGTTTGAACGCCGGGTGATTGAGGCAACTGAGGATGCCCAGGGTGTAGGCGAACGGCAGGATATCGACGAAGCGCAGCAGGTTGCGGGTCAGCGAGGCGGCCCAGCCGACCGGCGTGCCGTCATCGTGCACCACGCGCAACCCGAGCAATTGCTTGCCCGGCGAGCGGCCCTGGTTGAACACCTCGAACAGCACCATGTACCACCAGGTCAGCAGGAACAGCAGGATGCTCGCCAGGCCCATGCCGAACTGGCCGAGCAGGCCGAGCACGACGAATAGCAGCAGCAACGCCAGGCCGCGAATCGCCAGGTCGATGGCGAAGGCCAGGGCGCGCGGCACCAGGCCGGCGGGGCGCAGGAGCAGGTCGATGCCTTCCGGGGTTTCCACCTGATAGCGGGTGTCCAGCGGCGGGCAGTGCACGCGGGCTGGCTGGGCGACTGAACTGAGGGACATCGGCAGGCTGCGTCGAAGAAAGCCCGATGCTAGCCAGCAGCAGGCGGGGAAGCAACCGGGCTGGCGATCCAGCCCGGTGCGACAGGCTCATTGGGCCGGCGGCAGCACGCCGAAAATGGTGCGGTAGAGCACGCCCATGGCGATGACGAACAGCGGGATGCTCCAGACCAGGCCGATGCCCAGCGGGATGGCGCTGACCATGGTGATCAGGCCGAGCAGCAGGAACAGGCCGAAGACCTTGAACCAATGCTGGCTGATGGCCTTGCGCGAGGCCTCCAGGGCCTGCCAGGGCGACAGGCCGCGCTCGACCACCAGCGGAATCGCCAGCATGTAGGCGATGGCCAGGTAGAGGCCCGGAATCACCAGCAGGATCATGCCCAGGTAGATCAGCAGCATCATCACGATCGCCGTGATTACCAGCGGGACGGTGCGGCCGAAGTGGCTGAAGATTTCATTGAAGCTGATCGGCTGGTCGGCGGCGCGGCGGATGCCGACCATGTTGATCCCGGCCATGAACGGATAGGCCATGGCCGAGGCCAGGATGCCGATCACCAGTTCGCCGATGACCACCGCGCCCGGGCTGTCGCTCAGGGCGCCGAAGACGCCGAGGATGCCGCCGAGCACGAAGGACACCACCAGCAGCACCGCGTAGAACACCAGGAAGCCACCGATGATGATGCCCTTGGTGCCTTGGGTGCGCTGCCAGGCTTCGCCGAGCAGTTCGCCGATGTTGAAGTCATAGCCGCGGCTCAGGGCCTGCTCGATGCTCGGCGCCTGGCTGCCGGTCGGCGTTTCCTGCAGGCTGCTGGCGGGGGCGGCGTAGGGATTGGGGCTGGTTGCGTCACTCATGGGGGCGTCCTTGTATGAGCAGAAATGTCCAGGGGAGCATAGTCGCGGCGCCGGCAATTCGCCTACAAGATGACGTTGCCGGGAGGGCGGCCCGGTTGTGCCACGGCTCAAGGCGTGCGCGGGGGCGGTGCCTGAAGTGGGGGTGCTAGACTGGCGCGGACCTCGCCTCTAGGAAGCCACCGTGACCTCCAGCCTGTTCTGGTACGACTATGAAACCACCGGTATCGACCCGCGCCGTGACCGCCCCCTGCAAGTCGCCGGGATTCGCACCGATGAAAACCTCAACGAAATCGCCGCGCCGCTGAACATCTATTGCCAGCCCAGCGACGATATCCTGCCGCACCCGGCGGCCTGCCTGGTTACCGGCATTACCCCCAGCCGCTTGGCGGAAAAGGGCCTGGGCGAAGCCGAGTTCATGAGCCGCGTGCACGCCGAACTGGCGCTGCCGGGCACCTGCGGGGTGGGTTACAACAGCCTGCGCTTCGACGATGAGGTCACCCGTTACAGCCTGTACCGCAATTTCTTCGACCCCTATGCCCGCGAGTGGCAAGGGGGCAACAGCCGTTGGGACTTGATCGACCTGCTGCGCACCGCCTATGCCCTGCGCCCGGAGGGGATCGTCTGGCCGGAGGACGAGGGCCGCGTCAGCCTCAAGCTGGAGCGCCTGACCGCCGCCAACGGCATCGAGCACGGCCAGGCCCACGACGCGCTGTCCGACGTGCGCGCGACCATCGCCCTGGCGCGCCTGCTGCGCAGCAAGCAGCCCAAGCTGTACGACTACCTCTACCAGTTGCGCGGCAAGCAGCGGGTGCTCGACCAGATTCGTTTGCTGCAGCCGTTGGTGCATATATCCGGACGTTTCGCCGCTTCGCGGCATTACCTGGCGCTGGTGCTGCCGTTGGCCTGGCATCCGCGCAATCGCAATGCGCTGATCGTCTGCGACCTGCATGCCGACCCCGCGCCGTTGCTCGAGCAAGATGGCGAGACCCTGCGCCAGCGCCTCTATACCCGTCGCGAACAACTGGCCGAGGGTGAGTTGCCGGTACCGCTGAAGTTGCTGCACATCAATCGCTGCCCGGTGGTGGCGCCGCCAAGTGTGCTGCGTGCCGAGGATATTCAGCGCCTGCAATTGGATATGACGGAATATCAAGCGCGGGCCAAACTGCTCGCCGAAACCCAGGGGCAGTGGCAGGACAAACTTGCCCAGGTGTATGGCGAAGAAGTTTTTGCCCCCTGCGAGGATCCCGAGCAGCAACTGTATGACGGTTTTATCGGCGACCGCGACCGGCGACTTTGCGAGCAGGTGCGCCGCGCCGATCCCCAGTATTTGGCCGACACTGCCTGGCCGTTCGACGATGCGCGCTTGCCGGAGTTGTTATTCCGCTATCGGGCACGCAACTTTGCGTCGAGTTTGAGCAGCGCCGAACAGCAGCGCTGGCGGACGTTTTGCCAGCAGCGTCTAACCCGGCCCGAGTATGGCGCGCCAAATACCCTGGCGAGTTTTGAGGCGGCGCTGAAGGAAATATTCGATAAGGCGACGGTAGTAGAGCAGGCGGTGTTGAGCGAGTGGCGCGAGCATGCGCAGCAGTTGCGTCTGCGTTATGCCTTGTAAGTGCGGAATTGGGCGAGTTTCTTATAGTTGGGGTGCGCAAGGTTTTTTATGGCGAGTGGTCCCCGGGGCATGAGCAGCTGGCCGCAGGAGCGGGAGCGCCGTAGGCATTGAAAGTGCTGGCTCCCAAGGTTCCTGTTGCATATTGGCTGCGTGTAGGCGCGGCTGGGCGGCGATCCGCCTTAGCTGCGCTGTTTTTTGGTGTCCTGGAGGTTTTCCCGGCTAACGGATTCGGCGTTTCGCTGCGGCCACGGATAAGGGCAAGCCGGGTAATTGCCGACATCGTGCGTATGGGCTGGGGCTTGGCCGCGAAGTGTCACTAACGGGTTGGCACGGTGCAGCCGGAAATGGCGACCGCACCATGAAAAAACGCCAGCATGGCTGGCGTTCTTTGATGGCGCTAAAAGCGCGGGTAAAACCCGTGGGACTTAGCCCAGCAGGGTGGCCCAGCTTTCTACAACATCGCTGCCCCACTTGGCTTTCCATTCTTTCAGGGTCTTGTGGTTGCCGCCTTTGGTTTCGATCACTTCACCGGTATTCGGGTTCTTGTATTGCTTGACCTTGCGGGCACGCTTGGTACCGGTGGTTTTGACGGCGGCGCGCGGCGCTTTGCTGAGTTTGGCGTCCGGGTCGAGCATGGCGATGATGTCGCGCAGGGACTTCTGGTATTCGCCCATCAGGGTGCGCAGTTTACCTTCGAATTCCAGTTCTTTTTTCAGTTTGTCGTCTTGCGACAGGTTCTTCAGGCGTTCTTGCAGCTCTTTGATGGCTTCTTCGGTGGCACGGTATTCATTGATCAGCGACATGTGTCTTACCTTAATCTGGCGAGGGGTGGTGGCTAAGTGTCAGTAATAATAGTCAGGCACTTTTAACAAGTAAACCGCTTTGCAAGAATTTGCCACAGTTAGACAAATAGAATGGCACGTTTGCCGGGCGATTAACTCCAGTGTGCGGCGCACGGGCAATTTTCGCGTTGCGCCTGGGCGTCATTGCCCGGTGATAAAATCCAATAAAGCCGTATTGCCTGTGACGCCCTGTCACGAAGGTCGGCGGCGGTGGCGCTCAGTTCGCTTGGATGAGACTTGCGGGGTTACTGCAGTTTTCGCGCGCTGTGGCTAAAATGGCGGCCTTTGCGAGATTTCTGGAGTAGTTCATGCGCACTTTTCGACTGGTCATCGCCTGCCCGGACCGCGTCGGTATCGTGGCCAAGGTCAGCAACTTTCTGGCCACCTATAACGGCTGGATTACCGAGGCGAGTCACCACTCGGATAATCACAGCGGTTGGTTTTTCATGCGCCATGAGATTCGCGCCGACTCATTGCCGTTTGATTTGCCGGGGTTTCACCAGGCCTTCGCGCCGATCGCCCGTGAATTCTCCATGGAGTGGCGGATCACCGATTCGGCGCAGAAGAAGCGGGTGGTGTTGATGGCCAGTCGCGAATCGCATTGCCTGGCCGACTTGCTGCACCGTTGGCACAGCGATGAACTGGACTGCGATATTCCCTGCGTGATTTCCAACCATGACGACCTGCGCAGCATGGTCGAATGGCACGGCATTCCCTATTTCCATGTGCCGGTCGAGCCGCGGAATAAACAGCCGGCCTTCGATGAAGTGGAGCGGCTGGTCAAACAACATGCGGCCGACGTGATTGTCCTGGCGCGCTATATGCAAATTCTTCCGCCGCCGCTGTGCGCCGAGTATTCCCAGCGGGTGATCAACATCCACCACAGCTTCCTGCCGTCGTTCGTCGGCGCCAAGCCCTACCACCAGGCCTCGTTGCGCGGAGTCAAGCTGATCGGGGCGACCTCGCACTATGTCACCGAGGAGTTGGATGCCGGCCCTATCATCGAACAGGACGTGGTGCGCGTCAGCCACCGCGATAGCATCGAGGAAATGGTCCGCCTGGGTAAGGATGTGGAGAAAATGGTGCTGTCGCGTGGGCTACGCTATCACTTAGAAGACCGCGTACTGGTCCACGACAATAAGACGGTGGTGTTCGACTGATTGCCTTGTCGTGCATTAATCGAGTGCAGGCTAAAGGAGTTCGCTGATGCTCAAGTCAATCAAGGTCCGGGACTACATGACCCGCCATCTGGTGACCTTTCGGTCCGATACCGATCTGTTCACCGCCATCAACCGCCTGTTGGAACATCGTATTTCCGGCGCCCCGGTGATCGATTCCCAGGGCCACCTGATCGGCCTGCTCTCCGAGGGCGATTGCCTGCGCGGCATTCTCTCGGGCGCTTATTACGAGGCGGTGGGCGGCGTTGTCAGCTCCTATATGAACACCGAGATCGAAACCATCTCGCCTGAGACCGACGTCATCGAAGTCTCGGAGCGCTTTCTGCGTGGCCGTCTCGGGCGCATTCCGGTGGTGGAGAATGGGCGCCTGGTAGGCCAGATCAGTCGCTGCGACGTACTGCGGGCGGTCAAGGAGTTCGCCCAGCACGAGCAGGGCAAGGCGTCCGCCAGCTGAACCGCTGGCGTGCCAGGCCGCAGGCAAGTGCGGATGCCCCTGCAGCCTGAGCCAGCGCGGTTGGCGAATGAGGGCACCTGCATGAGCGATCCACGCCAGCGCGCCACCGCCAGTCCGCCGCCGACCCTCGGCGAAGGCTGTGTGCGGCGCTACGATCCCGAGGCCCTGGGCCCGGAGGATGGCACCGAATTCCCCGGCGCCGCCGAGTTGTGGCGGCGGTTGCAGGAGGAGGCCGGCGCGAAGCCGGAAAAGCCGCGGGAGAAATGAAACGGGGCGCTCGCTGAGCGCCCCGTTGCCGGCCCTGGAGCCGCTCAGATGCGGAAGCTGTCGACCAGGTGCTTGAGGCGCGAGGCCTGTTGTTCCAGGTCGCCGCAGGCGCGCAGGGTCGCCTGGAGGTTGACCACGCCATCCTGGTTGAGCGTGTTGATCTCGTTGATGTCCATGTTCAGCGACTCGATCACCGAGGTCTGCTCCTCGGTGGCGGTGGCCACCGACTGGTTCATGCCGTCGATCTCGCCGATCCGCTGGGTCACGCTGCCCAGGCGTTCGCCGGCCTGGTTGGCGATCTGCACGCTTTCCTCGCTGTAGCGCTGGCTCTCGGTCATGGTGGTGACCGATTCGCGGGAGCCGACCTGCAACTCCTCGATCATCTGCTCGATCTCCTGCGCCGATTCCTGGGTGCGGTGGGCCAGGTTGCGCACCTCGTCGGCGACCACGGCGAAACCACGACCCGCCTCGCCGGCGCGGGCGGCTTCGATGGCGGCGTTGAGCGCCAGCAGGTTGGTCTGCTGGGAGATGCTCTTGATCACCTCGAGGATCTGCCCGATGTTCACCGTCTTGCCGTTCAGCGTCTCGATATGGCTGCAGGAGCTGCTGATCTTGCCGGACAGGTCGTTCATCGCGCGGATGGTCTTCTCCACTACCTGGCGGCCGTCTTCGGCCTGCTGGCGGGCATCGGAGGCGTGGTTCGAGGCATCCGCGGCGTTGCGCGCGATTTCCTGGGCGGCGGCCCCCAGTTGATTGATCGCCGCCGCCACGCTGTTGGTGCGGCTGGCCTGTTCGTCGGAGTTGAGCATCGACGAGTTGGAGGCGCTGACCACCCGCTTGGCCACTTCGTTGACCTGGCTGGTGGCCGAGGACACTTCGCGGATCGAGCCATGAATCCGCTCGACGAAGCGGTTGAAGGCCGTGGCCAGTTCGCCGAACTCGTCGGTGGAGTGGATCGCCAGGCGCTTGGTCAGGTCGCCTTCGCCCTGGGCGATGTCCTGCATGGCCTTGCCCATCACGTGCAGCGGTTGCATCAGCAGGCGGATCAGCATGCTCAGCAACAGGATGATCAGCACCACGGCAATGACCGTGGCGACCATGGCCGAGGCGCGGAACTCGTTGAGCAGCGCATAGGCCTTGGCCTTGTCGATCGACAGGCCGACGTACCAGGTGACCGAGGGCAGGCCCTTGACCGGGGCGAAGGTGAGGATGCGCGTCTGGCCGTCGACCTTGGCTTCGCTGAACTCGCCGCTGATGCGCGGGGTGTCGGTGGGGAACACGTCGCGCAGGCTTTTCATCACCAGGCTCTTGTCCGGGTGCACCAGGATCTTGCCGTCGGCGCTGACCAGGAAGGCGTAGCCGATGCCGTCGAAATCCAGCGAGTTGATGATGTCGACCAGGGTCTTCAGGCTCAGGTCGCCGCCGACCACCCCGGCGGGTTTGGCCGGCGTGGCGATGGTGATGATCAGCTCGCCGGTGGCGGCGTCCACATAGGGTTCGGTGAGGGTGGTACCGCCGGCGGCCATGGCGTCCTTGTACCAGGGGCGCACACGCGGGTCGTAACCTTCCGGCATCTTCTCGTCCGGACGCATGGTGAAGGCGCCGTCCTCGCTGCCCAGGTAGCTGAAGGCGAAGGTCGAGGTCAGGGCTTTCTGTTCCAGCAGGCGGATGACCTTGTCGGCTGCCGGATCCTGGGCGATCGACTGGGCGGTGTTTTCCACCAGCAGGATGCGCCCGGACAACCAGTTGAGGATGTTGCTGGCGGTGACGTCGCCCATCTCGTGCAGGTAGTTTTCCAGGTTCGCGCGGATCGCGTTGCGTTGCAGGTAGTCGTTGTACAGGGTGAATAGCGAGAATGCGGCGATCACTACCAGCGAGGCCGCGAGCAGGATCTTGTGGCTGAACTTCAAGTTGTTGGTCATGACTTATGCTGTCCGTTATTGTCGGCCGCCAGTCTTGGCTGGCTGTAGGGCGCGCGCGCTGTTGCAGGCGAGCGTTTCTGGCTGGGTGGGCGTTGTCGATTATGTCGACCTCGATGGACCAAAGCTTTAATCCAGGAGACAGAAGGTGTCTGCATCTGACCAATTTGTTTTCGGCGCTGACCTCAGTGGTCAGCCTGTCGGCCAGGCGTTGCGCCTGGCCAATCGGCATGGGCTGGTGGCGGGGGCTACCGGTACCGGCAAGACGGTGACCCTGCAGCGCCTGATCGAGAGCTTCAGCGATGCCGGCGTGGCGGTGTTCGCCGCGGACGTGAAGGGCGATCTGTGCGGCCTCGGCGCGGTCGGCACGCCGCAGGGCAAGGTGGCCGAGCGCATCGCCAGCATGCCCTGGCTCGCGCATCGGCCGACGGCCTATCCGCTGACGCTGTGGGATGTGCATGGGCAAAGCGGCCACCCGCTGCGCACCACCCTGAGCGAAATGGGCCCGCTGCTGCTCGGCGCGCTGCTGGAGCTGAGCGACAGCCAGCAGGCCGCGCTGTATGCCGCGTTCAAGGTGGCGGACCGCGAGGGCTTGCTGCTGCTTGACCTGAAAGACCTCAAGGCGCTGCTGAGCCATCTCAAGGCCCACCCCGAGGTGCTCGGCGAGGACAGCGCGTTGTTCACCAACAGCTCGGCGCAGGCGCTGCTGCGGCGCCTGGCGAGCCTTGAGCAGCAGGGCGCCGAGGCACTGTTCGGCGAGCCGGCATTGCAGCTGGAGGACATCCTCCAGCCCGATCGCGACGGCCGCGGGCGCATCCACCTGCTCGACGCCAGCCGCCTGGTGCACGAGGCGCCGAAGGTCTATGCGACCTTCCTGCTGTGGCTGCTGGCCGAGCTGTTCGAGCAACTGCCGGAGCGCGGCGATGCCGACAAGCCGCTGCTGGCACTGTTCTTCGACGAGGCCCATCTGCTCTTCGCCGACACCCCAAAGGCCTTGCAGGAACGCCTGGAGCAGGTGGTGCGGCTGATCCGTTCGAAAGGCGTCGGGGTGTATTTCGTCACCCAGTCGCCCAGTGACCTGCCGGATGACGTGCTGGCCCAACTCGGCCTGCGCATCCAGCACGGCTTGCGCGCCTTCACCACCAAGGAGCAGAAGGCGTTGCGCGCGGTGGCCGACGGCTTCCGCGCCAATCCGGCGTTCGACAGCCTGGAGGTGCTGACGGGGCTGGGCATCGGCGAAGCCCTGGTCGGCACCCTGGAAGAAAAGGGCACGCCGGCCATGGTCCAGCGCGTGGCCATAGCCCCGCCGCAGTCGCGCATCGGTCCGCTGAGCGAGGGCGAGCGGGCGGCGCTGATCCGCCAGTCGCCGCTGGCCGGACGCTACGACAAGCCGGTCGACCGCGAGTCGGCCTACGAGTTGCTCACCGCCCGTGCGGCGCAGGCCAGTGCCGAGGCGGCGCAGCAGCCGGCGGGAGGGGCAGAGGGCGGGATCGGCAACCGGGCCGGCGAGCTACTCGGAAGCCTGGCCGGCCAGGTGATGAAAACCGCGGTTCGCCAGGCCGCCAACCAGATCGGTCGGCAACTGGTGCGCGGTTTGCTGGGCTCGTTACTGGGGACTAAACGGCGCTGAGCGCCGCCCGGACCCCGTCGGCGGCGAACTCCCGACGGGGCCTGGCCCTTCAGTCGTTCGCCTGCTCGGCTTTGGCTTTCAGGTCTTTTTCGATTTTTTCCAGTTCTTTCTCAAACGCTTGGTCGAGAAGATTGCTCTTCTTGCGCCATGGCTTGCGCTCGGGATCCGGTTGAGCGGCGTAGGTGATGACTTCCCCGCCGTATACTTCCTTATAACGCTGCGCCTGGCGCTCGAGTTCGGCGCGCAGTTCGTCTTTGGTCACGTGAATACCTATGCTCTTGAAACTTTAATGGCAACAACGTAAGGCACTCGACCTCACTGCTATGGTCACCGATTACTTTGCGGCCGGAGCCGCTCTTATAGTTACTGGAATATCTTCGGTTGGCCTTGCCGAAGCTATATTTCCAATAAAAACAGCATGTTGCTGTTATGTAACGATTTGTATGAGCGCTGTGGATAACTGCGCTGCGGTAATTATGGCGAACGCTGGGTAAAAGTCTAGTGCCACGCCGTTCGTTACTGGCCGCGCCGGCCGCCGCGCGCTGCGTTTAGCGCTGCAAGCGCAGGCGTATTGCGACGCGCGGCAACCGGCCTATTCCAGCCATGAACAACCGGCAAACTCGGCCGGTTGTAGTGGCGCAAGTACCAGTGGCGGTGAAGCTATTCCTTTTTCCGAAGCCTAGACATATGTGCAACGCGCCGCGCGAGCGGTTGGCCAACTTGCCCTGGCGGCCGCATTACAGTGCTCGATAGTGCAGGCGGAAACTCATGTCGATGGATTCGCCCGGCTGCAACATTCGCAGGCCGGGGTGCCCGGGCAGGTGGTGGGCGTTGACCGGATGGCTGACCGGCTCGAAGCAGAAGAAATCCTGCCCCAGCGGACAATAGACCAGGTAGTAGTCGGCGCCGCTGGCCTGGCAATCGAGTTGGTAGCCGGCGTCTTCCTGGATGATCCGGCAGCGGCCGTCCCAGCCGCTGAAGGCATTGTCGAGCAGGTTGTCGGGCAAGCGGCGCGGCCGACGGAAATCCCAGGCGGCGGGCAGCGCGGCCAACTGCGTGGGCAGGCGCGCCGCGTCGCACAACCAGACTTGCGCCGCCGGCGCGCAGAGGCGAGTCCGCGCGCCGCGGGGAAAATACGGGTGCAGGCCGAGGCCATGCCAGGCCGCCCGTTGCGCCAGGTGGGTGACGCGCAACTCGATGCTCAGCCGACCATCGACCAGGCTGAAACGCTGTTGCGCGCGGTAGGCGAAGGGCTGCTGGCTGTGCAGCTGCAGGCAGATGGTCGTCGCGTCCCGTTCGCTCACCTGCCAGGGCTGCTGCCAGGCGCTGCCGTGGATCGGCAGGGGATCGTTGGCGCTATTGGCGGTCAGGGCCAGCCAGCCATCCGGGCCGTCGAAACCACCGCCGGCGATGCGGTTGGACCAGGGCGCCAGCGGGTAGCAGGCCAGTCGGCGTGGCGTGCCGGCGTCGAGCGCGGCCTGGTCGCTGGGGCGCAGCAAGGCCTGGCCGCTGGCCTTCAGCGACCAGTTGGCGATGCTGCCACCCAGCTCGGGCGCGATGCTCAGGCGGGTCAGGCGATCTTCGAGGTGGAGCAGTGTCGGCGGCATGCGGGGCGCTCTGCGTGGGTCGAAAAGACGTTGGTGGAATACATTTTGCCGGGCAGGGAGATGTCATCGTACAACTGCCTGAGCTATGATGGCGGCTTAGCCGTCAGCCGAGACAGACCCTCGATATGGAAAATCCGAACGCCCAACCGCGCGCCCGCCGAAAGCATCGCAGCCTTGCCCAGGAGCTGGTGACCGAGCTTTCCCAGCAGATCCGTGACGGGGTGATCAAGCGCGGCGACAAGCTGCCCACCGAGTCGGCGATCATGGAGGCGCAGGGCGTCAGCCGCACCGTGGTGCGCGAGGCGTTGTCGCGCCTGCAGGCCTCCGGCCTGGTGGAGACCCGCCACGGCATCGGCACCTTCGTGCTGGACACGCCGAGCCCGAGCGGCTTTCGCATCGATCCGGCGACCATCGTCACCCTGCGCGACGTGCTGGCGATCCTCGAGCTGCGCATCAGCCTAGAGGTCGAGTCGGCCGGCCTGGCGGCGCAGCGGCGCAGCCCGGAGCAACTGGCGGCCATGCGCGCCGCCCTGGACGCCCTGGGCTACAGCGCCGCGCACGCCGGCGATACGGTGGCCTCGGACTTCCAGTTCCACCTGCTGATCGCCGAGGCCACCGGCAACCGCTATTTCACCGACATCATGAGCCACCTGGGCACCAGCATCATTCCGCGCACCCGCCTGAACTCGGCGCGCATCGCCCAGGACGATCAGCAGAACTACCTGGCGCGCCTGGGCCGCGAGCATGAGCAGATCTACGAGGCGATCGCCCGCCAGGACTCCGATGCCGCGCGCGCGGCCATGCGCCTGCACCTGACCAACAGCCGCGAGCGCCTGCGCCAGGCCCACGAGGCTGCGGAGGCGGAAAGCCGCCAGGCCTGATGCGCGGCGGGCCATGCTTCAGGCCGGTTTGCGGTAGGCCAGCAGGACGATGCCGCTGACCACCAGCAGCGCGCCGGCGATCTGCACGGCGCCGAGCAGCTGATCGAGCAGCAGCCAGCCGAACAGCAGGCCGGCGACCGGCTCGATGTTCATCACCGGCGCATTGCGCGCGATGTCCAGCCGCATGAGCAGGATGAACAGCGCGGAAAACCCCAGCCCGTAGAGCAGCACCAGGCAGCCCAGGGCGAGCCAGCCGGCGCCGGCCGCGGGCAGGTGCATGCCGCCGGGCAGCAGGCCGCCAGCCCCGGCCAGGGCGCAGGCGCTGAAGACCACCAGCAGGGTCAGCATGCTGCGCAGCGTCCCCGGCATGCCGGCGAGGCGGTGCTCGGTGATCCACAGGGCGCAGGCGAACACCGCCGCCGCGGTGAAGCCGAACAGCACGCCTTCGAGCCAGCGCGCGTCGATGTCACCCTCTGCAGACAGCTGGCCCGGTACGTCGAGGGCGAGCAACAGGCCGATCAGGATCAGCCCCATCAGCAGCGCCGCCCGGCGCGTCGGCAGGGGGCCGCCGAGGGCCCAGCTCAGCAGCGCCAGGAGGATCGGCGCGAGGTTGACCACCAGCAGCGCCAGGGCCACCGGAATCCGCGCCACCGCCGAATAGATGGAGAAGCTCTGCACGGCGATCAGCAGGCCGAGCAGCAGCTGCCAGCCCCAGGTGCGCCGCTTCAGCCGGAGCGATTCGCCGCGCCACAGCACCAGCGCGGCGAGCGCCAGCAGGGTCACCCCGGAGCGGCAGAGCATCGCCAGCAGCAGGCCGGTGTCGTGGTCGAAGGCGATCCGCGCGGCGATGTGGTTGCCGGCGAAGGAACAGGCCAGGGCGGCGAGGATGAGTACGGCGATAGGTCGCGGGAAGGGCACGGCGGGCATGGCGGAGCGGTACGTCCTTGCAGGCAGGGAGCCGCCGGGCAGGCGGCTCCGGGTTGGTGGTGGGGCGCTACAGCACCACGCTCGGCAGCCACAGCGAGATGGCCGGAATGTAGGTCACCGCCAGCAGCACCATGAACAGCGCGACGTAGAACGGCAGCAGCGCCTTCACCGTGTTTTCGATGGTGACCTTGCCGATGGCCGCGCCGACGAACAGCACCGCGCCCACCGGCGGGGTGATCAGGCCGATGCCGAGGTTGACCAGCATGATCATGCCGAAGTGCACCGGGTCGATGCCCAGGCCGGTGACCACCGGCAGCAGGATCGGCGTGAGGATCAGGATCAGCGGCGCCATGTCCATCAGTGTGCCCAGGGCCAGCAGCATGAAGTTGATGCACATGAGGATCACGTAGCGGTTGTCCGACAGGGTCAGGAACAGCGCAGTGATCTTCGCCGGGATCTGCATCAGGGTCATGATGTAGCCGAAGCTGGCGGCGAAGGCGATCAGGATCATCACGATCGACAGGGTGCGCACCGTGCGGTGCAGCAGCTTGGGCAGGTCGCGCCACTGGTAGTCGCGGTAGACGAACATGGTCACGAAGAACGCCCAGACCACGGCGATGGCCGCCGACTCGGTGGCGGTGAAGATGCCCGAGAGGATGCCGCCGAGGATGATCACCATGGTCATCAGGCCCCACAGCGCATCGGCGCAGATCTTCAGCGCCTGGCGCAGCGGAATCACCTCGCCCTTGGGGTAGTTGCGCTTGCGCGCGAACATCAGGCACATGCCCATCATCACCGCGCTGAGCAGCAGGCCCGGGCCGATGCCGGCGATGAACAGCGAGGCGATCGACACCGTGCCGCCGGCGGCCAGCGAGTAGAGCACCGAATTGTGGCTGGGCGGGGTCAGCAGGGCCTGCACCGAACCGCTGACGGTCACCGCGGTGGAATACTCGCGCGGGTAGCCCTTGCGCTCCATCTCCGGGATCAGCACCGAGCCGACCGAGGCGGTATCGGCCAGGGACGAGCCGGAAATGGCGCCGAAGAAGGTCGAGGCCATGATGTTGACCAGCGACAGGCCGCCGCGGATGAAGCCCACCAGCACGCTGGCGAAGTTGACCAGGCGCCGCGACATGCCGCCCTCGGCCATGATCGCGCCGGCGAGGACGAAGAACGGGATCGCCAGCAGGGAAAACTTGTTCACCCCGCCGGCGATCTGGATCATCAGGGCGTGGAACGGAATGTCGATGTACCAGGCCCCGGCCAGGGCGGAAAGGCCCAGCGAATAGGCCACCGGCACGCGCAGCAGGATCAGCGCGATGAAGCTGCCGAGCAGGATCAGCGCATCCATTACAGGGCCTCCTGGCTGTCTTCGAGCAGTTCGAAGTTGACCGCGCGCCGGTGGCTCTGGTCACCGAACAGCAGGCGTTCGAGGATGAAGATCAGGGTCAGCAGACCGCCGATCGGGATGGGGGCGTAGCTGACGCCCACGCGCAGGGTCGGCAGGGTGCTCATGAACTGGTTCCAGGTGGCGATGCACAGCTTGATGCCCCAGATCGTCATGAACAGGCAGATGACCGCCATGAGAATCTGCACGAGCAGGGTGATGAGCGGCTGCCAGGCGTCCGGCAGGCGGTCGGTCAGGGTGGTCACCGCCATGTGCGCGCCGGCCCGGTAGCTGGCGGCCGCGCCGATGAAGGTGAACAGCACCATCAGCAGGATGGCGACCGGTTCCGGCCAGCCCGCACCGCTGCCCAGTACGTAGCGGGCAAAGATGCCCCAGGGAATGATCAGCGCCATGCTCACGATGGCCAGGCCGGCGACCCAGATGCAGGCCAGGTAGATCACGTCGTTGACGCGTAACAGCGTGTTTTTCATGAGACTTCACCACGCGCGGCAATGGTCGGCGACCGTTGCCGCGACGTTCTTCAGGGAGACCGGATTACTGCACCGCTTCGATGCGCTTGATCAGCTCGGCATAGGGCGCGCCGTATTTCTCGCGCACCGGGGCGGTGGCGTCGTAGAAGGGCTGCTTGTCGACTTCGATGAACTCGACGCCGGCCTCCTTGAGCTTGGTCTCGCTGCTCGCGCTCTTCGCGTCCCACAGCACGCGCTCCTCCATCTGCGCTTCGCGGGCGAACTTCTTGACCAGCGCCTGTTGCTCCGGGGTCAGCTGGTCCCAGGTGGTCTTGGACATCATCAGCGGCTCGGGAATGATCAGGTGGCCGGTGAGGCTGTAGTAGTTGGCGTTGCGGTAGTGGTTGTGCTCGAGCATGGTCGGCGGGTTGTTCTCCGCGCCGTCGATCACCCCGGTCTGCAGGGCGCTGAAGATCTCCCCGGTGTCCATGGCGATGCCGTTGGCACCCATGGCGTTGAGGGTGTCGATGAACAGCGGATTGCCCATCACGCGGATCTTCATGCCCTTGAGGTCTTCCAGGCTGCGCACCGGCTTCTTGGTATAGAGGTTGCGGGTGCCGCCATCCATCCACGCCAGGCCGACCATGTTGAATTCCGAGGCGGTGATCTTGTCGAGGATTTCCTGGCCGATCGCGCCATCGATGACCTTGCGCATGTGCGCGTGGTCACGGAACACGAACGGCATGTTGAACACGTTGACGTCCGGCACCACCGGGCCGACCGCGCCGAGGCTGACGCGGGTCAGCTGCACGGCGCCGATCTGGGTCTGTTCGATCACTTCCTTTTCCGAGCCGAGCACGCCGCCGGCGAACAGGCGGTAGGTGATCTCGCCGTTGGTGGCGGCATCGAGCTTCTTGCCGAGGTTCTCCATGGCGACCACGGTCGGGTAACCGGCCGGATGGATCTCGGCGATCTTCAGCGTGGTGGCGGCCTGGGCCAGGCCCGCTAGGCAGAAGGCCAGGGGAAGGGCGGCGATGAGCAACTTGCGTTTGCAATTCATGGGAGTCTCCGTCTTGTTGTTGTTGGACTTGCAGCGCTGCGAGGGTCGAGGCGGGCAGGTGCGGGCCGCGCCCCAGGTGTAGAACTCAGGTGGCGAAGGGCGGCTCCTCCAGCCCGGTGACCCCGGGGCGCAGGGCGAACACGCCGCCGGCCAGGGGTTGCTCGGCCAGGTCGACCCCGGCCGGGCGTATCGAGGTGACGAACAGGGTGTCCAGCTGGCGGCCGCCGAACGCGCACATGCTCGGCTTCTGCACCGGCACGGCCAGCGAGCGGTCGAGGCGCCCGTCAGGGCTGAAGCGGTGGATCAGCCCGGCATCGTTGGCGCAGATCCAGTAGCAGCCCTCGGCATCCACCGCCGCGCCGTCCGGGCGCCCGGGATGCTCGCGCATGTCGACGAACAGCCGGCGGTTGTGCGGCGTGCCCGTGTCGGTGTCGTAGTCGAAGGCCCAGATCGCCTGCACCGCGGGGTGCGAGTCGGACAGGTACATGGTCTTGCCGTCCGGGCTGAAGGCCAGGCCGTTGGGCACGATCAACTCGCGCAGCTGCGCGCCCAGCGGCTCGCTTTGCCCGGCGCTGTAGCGGTACAGCGCGCCGAGCGGCGCGCCGGCGGCCATGTCCTGCAGCATGCTGCCGGCCCAGAAACGGCCCTGGCGGTCGCAGCGGCCGTCGTTGAAGCGCATGCCCGGTTGCGCGTGCTGCACGCCGATCAGCGCGCTGGCCTGCAGGCTGCCGTCGGCGTTTGGCTGCAGCCGGAACAGGCCGCTCTGCATCCCGGCGATCCAGCCGCCGTCGGCGTGGCGGGCGATGCAGGCGAGCATCTCGGCGCCGCTCCAGCTCTGCGTGCGGCCGTCCGCCGGGCTCCAGCGCTGCAGGCGCCTGGCCGGGATGTCGACCCAGTACAGCGCCTGTTCCTGCACGTGCCACACCGGGCTTTCGCCGGTGGCGTTGCGGGCGTCGACTATCAGTTCGGCTGGCATGATGGCGCGGCTCTCTGGTTGGGCTGTGCGCAGCGTTCCGGGGGGCGGTTCAGTCGTCGCCGAACGGGCCGGCGGCGGCGAAGGCGCCGCCCTGGAAGAGCCGCACCGGGTCGTCGGCGGCCGGCATCGGCTGGGCCTCGACCCGTTCGCGGAACGCCTCGGAGCTGTCCTGCGGCTGGTAGCCGAGGTGTGCGGCCAGGTGGTTGTCCCACCACAGGTCGCGGTTGGCGGACATGCCGTAGACCACGGTATGGCCGACGTTCGGCGTGTACAGGGCGCGCTCGAGCAGCTGGGTCAGGTCGCGGTAGCTCAGCCAGGTGCTCAGCATCCGGCGGTTGTTCGGCTCGGGGAAGGACGAGCCGATGCGGATGCTCACGCTCTCGATGCCGTAGCGGTCGAAATAGAAGCTCGCCAGGTCCTCGCCGTAGGACTTGGACAGGCCGTAGTAGCCGTCCGGCCGGCGCGGGGAGTGGGCGTCGAGGATTGCGTCCTGGCGGTGGAAGCCGATCACGTGGTTGGAGCTGGCGAACACCACGCGCTTGACGCCGTGCCGGCGTGCCGCCTCGTAGATGTGGAACACGCCGCAGATATTGGCGCCGAGGATCTCCTCGAACGGCCGCTCGACCGAGACGCCGCCGAAGTGCAGGATGGCGTCCACCCCCTCGACCAGCTGGTGCACCGCGGCCTTGTCGGCCAGGTCGCAGAGCACCACTTCCTCGTGCTCGCCGTTGGCGGGGGCCATCTCGGCGATGTCGGAGAGGCGCAGGACCTTGGCATAGGGCCGCAGGCTCTGCCGCAGGACCTTGCCCAGGCCGCCGGCCGCACCGGTGAGCAGCAGGCGATTGAAGGGAGCTGGGGCGTTGGCTGTGGTGGTCATGGCGGGGCTCTGCTTGTTGTTATTGGGTATGTCATCGGTTGTCGTATGACTTGTGGCGATTATCATCAGCCTCCGCCCGCTTTGTCAACGCGACTATCGTGGAAAATTAACCGCGGCGGATTGCCGGCAGGCCCTTGCCACGGCGCGAATAACCACGCTGTAAATGCGTCTTTTCGCGGTGGTTGGCGCTCTAGGACAGCGCTTGCATCCATGTGCCGGGCGTTGCGCCGGGCTCTGGCGAGCCGTGCAAGCGGTCGCGCGAGTGGAATAACCGGCGGCACGATAGCATCGTTGTATGACAACGTATCTCTGTGAGGTCCCTGCCTGAGCCGTCGTGAGCGCGTGTTTGCCGCTACCGGTCTCTTACCGAGTCGCGGATGGCATCCAGCATGAGCTGGAAAGCCGGGTTGTCGTTGTCGTCCCGCCAGACCAGGTGCAGTTCGCTCTGGATGCCGGCAGCGAGCGCCAGCGGGCGATACAGGATGCCGTCGAAGCGGATGCAACTGGCGCTGCGCGGCACCAGGGCGAGGCCCATGCCGGCATTCACCAGGGCCAGGATGGTCAGCGTCGAGCCCAGCTGCTGCACGTAGTCCGGCGTCACCCCGGCCGAGCGGAACATGCCGGTGAGCAGTTCGTTGAACGGCTGCCAGGCCGCATGTGCGTACATGATGAACGGCTGCTGATCCAGCGCTGCGAGGCTCAACGCCTCTTGCGTGGCCAATGGGTGCTGACGCGGCACGGCGAGCAGGAAGGGTTCGCGTAGCAGGCACTCGCTGGCGAAACCCTGCTGGCCCATGGGCGAACGGACGATGCCCAGGTCGGTGCGCCGCGCGCGCAGGGCCTCGAGCTGGTCGAAGGTAGTCATTTCCAGCAGCGCGATATCGATCCCCGGTAGCTGGCTGCGGGTCTGGGCGAGCACCCTGGGCAGAAACTCGTAGACCGCGCTGGCCACGAAGCTGATGACCACCGAGCCGATTTCGCCCTGGGCGATGCGTCTGGCCGCCAGCGCAGCGTTCTGTGCCTGTTCGAGCAGGGCCTGGGCTTCGATGAAGAACGCCCGACCCGCGGCGGTCAGCGCCACCGAGCGGGTGCTGCGGGTGAACAGCGCGACGCCCAGGCTGTGCTCGAGCAATTGGATCTGCCGGCTCAAGGGCGGCTGGGTCATATGCAGGCGTTCGGCGGCGCGGCGGAAGTTCAGTTCGGTCGCCACGGTGGTGAAGCAGCGCAGTTGGGCCAGTTCGAACATTGATCTAATTCCGGTATCAATCCTGTGCGAAGTTAGATTAGACCTGCATGAATCTCGCCGTCCATGATTCCTGCCCCGGCCGTTGCCATCGGCCGATCACCTCAGGAGGCGAAAGATGAGTGCGCAGGCCCCAGGTACGCCAAACCAAGCCGACCGGATCGTCTGGGTCGCCCTACGTTCGGTGCATCTGCCGCTGCAGCAGGCGGTGAGCGACGCCAAGGTGCTGAGCGGGCGGCAGCCACCGCTGGCCGCCGTCAGCCTGCTGTTCGCCGAGATCGAAAGCGCGCAGGGGCATTCCGGCCTGGGCTTCGGCTATACCCTGCGCAGCGGTGGGCCGGCGCAATACGCCCATGCCCAGGAACTCGCCCCGCTGCTGATCGGCGAAGACCCCAACGACATCGCCCGGCTGTGGAGCAAGCTGGCCTGGGCCGGCGCCTCGGTGGGGCGCAGCGGGGTGGCGGTGCAGGCCATTGCCGCGCTGGACACCGCCCTGTGGGATCTCAAGGCCCGGCGCGCCGGTCTGCCGCTGGCCAAGCTGCTCGGCGCCCAGCGCGATGCGGTGCCCTGCTACAACACCTCCGGCGGTTACCTGCAGGCGCCGATCGAAGAGCTGATCGACAAGGCGCAACAGGCTCTGGGGCGCGGCATCGGTGGAGTGAAGATCAAGGTCGGCCAGGCGGATCAGGCCGAGGATCTGCGCCGGGTGGCGGCGCTGCGCAAGCGGCTCGGCGAGCAGGTGCCGCTGATGGTCGACGCCAACCAGCAGTGGGATCGCACTACGGCGCTGCGCATGGGCCGCGCCTTGGAGCAGTACCAGCTGGAATGGATCGAGGAACCGCTGGACGCCCACGACCTGGCCGGCCATGCAGCACTCGCCGCGCAACTGGATACGCCGATAGGCAGCGGCGAGATGCTCACCAGCGCCGCCGAAGTCACCGCCTATGTGGAGAGCGGGGCGGTGGACGTGATCATGCACGATGCCCCGCGCATCGGCGGCATCACGCCCTTTCTCAAGGTCGCCAGCCTGGCAGAGAGCCGCGGCCTGGTCATGGCGCCGCATTTCGTCATGGAGATTCACCTGCACCTGGCCGCTGCCTACGAACATCAGACCTGGGTCGAGCATTTCGAATGGCTGGAACCGCTGTTCGAGGAGCGCCTGGAGATTCGCGACGGCTGCATGCGGGTGCCGACCCGGCCCGGCCTCGGCCTGAGCCTGAGCGAGCGGGTGGCGAGCTGGACGGTGGCGCGTTGGGAGTGCGGGCGGCGGGCGTGAACGCGCGTGCCGGAGGAATATGGCGGCGGCGACGCGGCCCCTCTCCCGGTTGGAGAGGGGAGGAGGGCGCGGTTAGGTACGCAGGATTTCGTTGATCGCGCTCTTCTTCGGGCGCAGGGCGCTGTACACCTGCCACAGCACGAAGGCCAGGGCCAGGCCGAGGAAGGTGGCCGCAATGGGGTTGCCGAGGAAGGCGACGAAGTTGCCGTCCGACAGCATCAGGCCGCGGCGCAGGTTGGTCTCCGCCATCGGCCCGAGAATGAAGCCGATGATGAACGGCGCCGCCGGCATGCCGGCCTTGACGAAGACGTAGCCGAGCAGGCCGAAGACCAGGATCGACCAGACGTCGAACAGCCGGCTGGACAGGCCGAAGGCACCGACCACGCAGAGCACCAGGATAATCGGCAGGAGGATGTGCTTGGGCACGTCGAGCAGCTTGATGAACAGGCGCAGGCCGTAGAACTCCATGAACAGCATCAGCACGGTGGAAACGATCAGCGCGGCGAAGATGGTGTACACCAGCGGGCCCTGGCTGATGAACAGCAGCGGGCCGGGCTGGATGCCGTGGATCAGGAAGCCGCCGAGGAGGATCGCGGTGACGGTGTCGCCGGGAATGCCCAGGGTCATCAGCGGCAGCATGGCGCCGCCGATGCCGGCGTTGTTGGCGGTCTCGCTGGCCACCACGCCGCCGATGTTGCCCTTGCCGTAGGTTTCCGGGTGCTTGGCGCGCTTCTTCGAGATGATGTAGGCGACCAGGTTCGAGGTGCCGGCGCCGATGCCCGGGAGGATGCCGATACCCAGGCCGATCAGCCCGGAACGCCCGGCGTTGGGCAGCTGCTCGCGGAATTCCTTGAGCGAGAAGCCGAAGCCCTTGATGTTCTTCATGCTCACCGATTGCGCCTTGCCCTGGTGGGCGTGGCGGCCGCTCTCGGCCACCTTGATGATCTCGGCGACGGCGAACATGCCGATCATCACCGTGAGCATGGCGAAGCCGCCGTTGAGCTCGGCGACATCGAAGGTGAAGCGGCGGATCGCCTCCACCGGGGCGATGCCGACGGTGGACACGGCGAAGCCCAGGGCGCCGGCGAACAGGCCCTTGACCATCGAGCCGGCCGACAGGGTGGCGATCAGGGTCAGGGAGAACACCGCGATGGCGAAGTACTCGTGCGGGCCGAAGCGCAGCGCGACCTTGGCCAGCTGCGGGGCGATGAACATCAGTGCGGCGATGCTGAACAGGGTGCCGAGGAAGGAGAACACGATGCCGATGCCGAGCGCCTTGACGCCATGGCCCTGCTCCATCAGCGGGCCGCCGTCGAATACCGTGGCGATGGACGAGGGCGTGCCGGGGATCTTCAGCAGGATCGCCGAGATCAGCCCGCCCGAGGTGGCGCCGATGAACAGCGCGACCAGCAGCGACAGGCCGGCTTGCGGGCCCATGGTGAAGGTCAGCGGCAGGCACAGGGCCACCGCCATGGTGGCCGACAGGCCGGGTACGGCGCCGAAGACGATGCCGACGGCGACGCCGATCACCATCAGCAGCAGGATGTTGAGCGAGAACACGGCGCCGAAGCCTTGCTGCAGTAATTCGAGCATGGTCGATCCTCCTTAGAACGGCAGCAGTCCGGAAGGCAGCATCAGATCGAAGGCCTCGCGGAACAGTAGGTAGACGATTGCCGCGGTGACCAGGGCGATCAGCGCATAGACGAGGTGGTTGACCCGGTGGTCGACCGGGGTCAGCACGATGAACTGCAGGTAGAGGTAGAGCGCGGTCATGAGCGGAAAGCCGACCGGGCTGAGCAGGGCGATATAGCCGACGATCAGCGCCAGGGTCTTGACCACCGTCTTGATATCGCTGCCGCCTTGCGGCGAGTCGGCCTCGCCATCGGGGTGGTACTCCGTCACGGCCTGGGCGCAGCTGCGCACGCTCAGCAGTTGCAGCACGCCGAGCAGGCACAGCAGCGCCGACAGCAGGCTGGGCACGAAGGCCGCGTCGATGCCGGCGTGGCGCGG
This sequence comes from Pseudomonas benzenivorans, assembly GCF_900100495.1. Taxonomy (GTDB): domain Bacteria; phylum Pseudomonadota; class Gammaproteobacteria; order Pseudomonadales; family Pseudomonadaceae; genus Aquipseudomonas; species Aquipseudomonas benzenivorans. Next base: position 22,717 of record NZ_FNCT01000002.1, on the reverse strand, counting down.
CAACTGGATGGTCATTAACAGATAGCCGAGACCGGCGCCGAGCATGGCGATGCCGATCAGCAGCTCCTTCTTCTTGTTGGTAGCCATCGGGGAACCTCAGGGGTGGGGCAGGGCGCCGGCCGGCACTCGGGCCGGCCGGCGTCATCTGTTACTTGGCGCGCAGGACGTCCTTGTACTGCATGAAATCGTCGCGGGTCTTGGCCAGGACCGCCTTGGCCTCCTCGGTGCCGTAATAGGCCACCGGCTGCTTGAAGGATTTCTTCAGCTCCTCGGCGTACTCCGGCAGCTCGGTGATCTGCTGCATGATCCCGGCCATCTTTTGCACGATGGCCGGGTCGGTGCCTTTCGGGAAGGCGACCACGTAGGGCTTGTCGATGGTGAAGTCGACGCTCTGCTCCTTGAAGGTCGGCACGTCGCCGAGCAGTGCGTTGCGCTCGGCATTGGGCTGGCCGAGAGCGGCCATCTGCCCGCCGGTGACGTAGTCCTGGACCGAACCATAGCTGATGGCGCCCAGGTCGATGCGGCCGCCGAGCAGGGCGACGACCTTCTCCGACACGGTGCCGGCATCGACCATCTTCAGCTTCACCCCGGCCAGCTGTTCGAACATCAGCCCCTGGATGTGCGAGAAGCTGCCCATCTCGGTGCCGTAGCTGATGCTGCCCGGGTTGGCCTTGGCCTTGTCGATCAGCTCCTGCAGGGTCTTCACCCCGGCGTCCTGGCCGGCGACGAAGATCGCGCCCTTGTCCACGCCGGCGATGCAGGCGATGTCGAAGGCCTCGAAGCTGTCCTCGGACAGGCCGGCCACCTCGTTGACGATCAGCTGGCCGGTGTGGGTGAAGAGGAGGGTGTTGCCGTCCGCCGCTGCGCCTTTGACCTGTTCGGCGGCCAGGGTGCCGCCACCTCCGGCGACGTTGGTGACCACCATGTTCTTGCCGGTGATCTTGTTGAAGTACTTGGCCATCATGCGCGCGTTGAAGTCGGTGTCGCCGCCGGGGTTGGCGATCACCACCACCTGCACCGGGCGGGTCGGCCAGTCGACGGCGTCGGCGGCGAAGGCGGCCGATTGGGTGGCGATGGCACCCAGGCCGAGCAGGGCAGAGAGCAGGGAGGCGCGGATTGTTTTATTCATTGGAATTCTCCGGGGGATGAGGGCTGCGCGTTTCAGTTCGAGCGCCCGAGGCTCGGGCGTTTCGGGTGGTACTGCCAACCTGGAACCAGGTACTGCATGGCCATGGCGTCGTCGCGGGCGCCGCTGGCCACTGTCTTGTAGAGCTCATGGGCGGCCATGATCCGCTCCAGGTCCGGCTCGATGCCCAGGCCGGGCTTGTCCGGCACCCTGACCTGGCCGCCTTCGATCCGCAGCGGCTCGCGGGTCAGGCGCTCCTCGCCTTCCTGCCAGATCCAGTGGGTGTCGATGGCGGTGATGCGCCCCGGCACGGCGGCCGCGGCGTGGGTGAACATGGCCAGGGACACGTCGAAGTGGTTGTTCGAGTGCGAACCCCAGGTCAGGCCGAACTCCTCGCAGACCTGGCCGAGGCGCACCGCACCCTGCATGGTCCAGAAGTGCGGGTCGGCCAGGGGGATGTCCACCGCATCGAGGCGCAGCGAATGGCCCATCTGCCGCCAGTCGGTGGCGACCATGTTGGTGGCGGTGGGGATGCCGGTGGCGCGCCTGAACTCGGCCATTATCTCGCGCCCGGAATAACCGTGCTCCGGACCGCAGGGGTCCTCGGCGTAGGCCAGCAGATGGCCCTGGCCCTGGCACAGTTCGACGGCTTCGGCCAGTGACCAGGCGCCATTCGGGTCGAGGGTGACGCGGGCCTCGGGGAAGCTGGCCTTGATCGCGCGGATCGCGTCCATCTCCGCTTCGCCGCGCATCACCCCGCCCTTCAGCTTGAAGTCGGCGAAGCCGTAGCGGGCGTGCGCCGCCTCGGCCAGGCGGGCGATGGCCGCGGGCGTCAGCGCGGCCTGGTGGCGCAGGTGATACCAGTCGTCGGCCGAGCCCTGGCCGGCCAGGTAGGGCAGGTCGCTGCGCCGGCGCTCGCCGATATAGAAGAGGTAGGCGAGCATCGGCACGCTGTCGCGCTGCTGGCCGCTGCCGAGCAACTCGGCGACCGGTACGCCCAGGTGCTGGCCGAGCAGGTCGAGCAGGGCGGCCTCCACCGCGGTGACCACGTTGTCCAGGCGCAGGTTGATCTCGTGCGGCTGCTTGAGCACGGCCGCCTCGGCCGCCGAGGTGACCTGGTGCACGGTGGCCTGCGGGCCCTTGGCAGGCCCGGCGATGGCCCGGCGCAGGCTGTTGAGCACGCGGTTGTAGCGGCCGAGCGGCTGGCCGATCACCAGGTCGCGGCAGCGTTCCAGGGCCTGGCGAATGCCTTCGCCGCCTGGCACCTCGCCGACGCCGCTGCGCCCGGCGCTGTCGGTGAGCAGCACCAGGTTGCGGGTGAAGTAGGGCGCGTGGGCGCCGCACAGGTTGAGCAGCATGCTGTCATGACCGGCGACCGGGATGACCTGCATCGCGACGACGCGAGGTGTGGCGCTGGGGCTGGGTTCGTGCATCTTGGCAGGGACTCCGAACGGGGGCGCAAAGGCGCGACTCAGCGTCGACGTGCCGCGCTGGAAGCGGGGCATAACGCTGCAGAAAATGATCGGTATATGGACGGCGCCGACCGCAGGCAGGCGGTTTCGGGCAAGGGGCGGCGACGCAGGGCGACGCTCGCTTGGGCTGGGAAGGTCGATGACATGACCTGGGCCTCTGCTTGTTGTTATTGGATGTCATAGGTTGTCGTATGACTTGGCGCAAATTAGTACCAGCCCGATATTCTCCTGTCAACGTGGGGGAAGCATTTTGTTGGATTATCGGGCTGCTTTAGATGATCTTGGAGGGCGTGTTCGCTGGGCTTTTAAGGTGGCTTTTCTGGCTCTATCTCGATGCTTTGGCCCATGCTGTGGTGGTTTTCTGGAGGCGTTGCTCGGCAGCCCGGCAAGTGCCGGCGGACGAGTGGCAAGAAAAAGTGGTGTTTTTTTTGTTGTTGTACGATAACGTATCTCTACAGTCTCGACTGATGCTCCTCTCTACAACTCGCTTTACAGGGTGTTCGCACAATGAATCCACAAGAACTGAAGTCCATCCTCTCCTCCGGTCTGCTGTCCTTCCCGGTAACCGATTTCGATGCCGCCGGCGATTTCCGCGCCGATACCTACGCCCGCCGCCTGGAATGGCTGGCGCCCTATGGCGCCTCGGCGCTGTTCGCCGCCGGCGGCACCGGCGAGTTCTTCTCCTTGGCACCCGACGAATACTCGGCGGTGATCAAGACCGCGGTGGATACCTGCGCCGGCAGCGTGCCGATCCTCGCCGGCGTCGGCGGGCCGACCCGCCTGGCCATCCAGTACGCCCAGGAGGCCGAGCGCCTCGGCGCCAAGGGCCTGCTGCTGCTGCCGCACTACCTCACCGAAGCCAGCCAGGAGGGAGTGGCCGCCCACGTCGAACAGGTCTGCAAGTCGGTGAAGATCGGCGTGGTGGTCTATAACCGCAACGTCTGCCGCCTGACCGCGCCGCTGCTCGAGCAACTGGCCGAGCGCTGCCCGAACCTGATCGGCTACAAGGACGGCCTCGGCGACATCGAGCTGATGGTTTCGATCCGCCGCCGCCTCGGCGAGCGCTTCAGCTACCTCGGCGGCCTGCCCACCGCGGAAGTCTACGCCGCGGCCTACAAGGCCCTGGGCGTGCCGGTGTACTCCTCGGCGGTGTTCAACTTCATCCCCAGGACCGCCATGGACTTCTACCGCGCCATCGCCCGCGACGATCAGGCCACCGTCGGCAGGCTGATCGACGAGTTCTTCCTGCCCTACCTGGACATCCGCAACCGCTGCAAGGGTTACGCGGTGAGCATCGTCAAGGCCGGTGCGCGGATCGTCGGCTACGATGCCGGCCCGGTGCGTGCACCGCTGACCGACCTGCTGGCGGACGAGTACGAAGCGCTGGCCAGGCTGATCGAAGCCCAGGGCGCGCAGTAAACCCTGTGTACCGTTGCACGGTCACGCCGCCGAAGCCGTAAGGGTAGGGTGACGCGGGGCCGCCTAGGCCGCGCGCACCAATAGTGGCGAACGGTTGGTGCGCACGGCGCACCCTACGGGGCGAGCGGCGCCAGCCGGACCGGAGCATAGCCATAGATAGCCAGGAGGGACCATGAGCAAGCGTTACGACAACTACATCGGCGGCCAGTGGGTCGCCGGCAGCGACTACTCGCGCAATATCAACCCCTCGGACCTGTCCGACTTGGTCGGCGAGTACGCCCAGGCCGATGCCGCCCAGGTCGAGCAGGCGATCGCCGCCGCCCGCGCGGCCTTCCCGGCCTGGTCGACCTCCGCCATCCAGGCGCGCAGCGACGCGCTGGACAAGGTTGGCAGCGAGATCCTCGCCCGCCGCGAGGAACTCGGCAGCCTGCTGGCCCGCGAGGAGGGCAAGACCCTGGCCGAAGCCATCGGCGAGGTGAGCCGCGCCGGCAATATCTTCAAGTTCTTCGCCGGCGAATGCCTGCGCCAGGCCGGCGAACTGCTGGCCTCGGTGCGCCCCGGCGTCTCGGTGGAAGTCACCCGCGAGCCGCTCGGGGTGATCGGCCTGATCACCCCGTGGAACTTCCCCATCGCCATCCCGGCCTGGAAGATCGCCCCGGCGCTGGCCTACGGCAACTGCGTGGTGTTCAAGCCGGCCGACCTGGTGCCCGGCTGCGCCTGGGCCATCGCCGAGATCATCGCCCGCGCCGGCTTCCCGGCCGGGGTGTTCAACCTGGTGATGGGCAGCGGCCGGGTGGTCGGCGAGACCCTGGTGCAGCACCCGCAGGTCGATGGCGTCAGCTTCACCGGTTCGGTCGGCGTCGGCCGCAGCATCGCCGCGGTCTGCGTGGCGCGCGGCGCCAAGGTGCAGCTGGAGATGGGCGGCAAGAACCCGCAGGTGATCCTCGACGACGCCGACCTCAACACCGCGGTCGAGCTGTCGGTGCAGAGCGCCTTCTACTCCACCGGCCAGCGTTGCACCGCCTCCAGCCGGCTGATCGTCACCGCCGGCATCCACGACCGCTTCGTCGAAGCCATGGCCGAGCGCATGCGCTCGCTCAGGGTCGGTCACGCCCTGGAGCGGGGCGTGGACATCGGCCCGGTGGTGTCCCAGGCCCAGCTCGAGCAGGACCTGCGCTACATCGGCATCGGCCGCGACGAAGGCGCACGCCTGGTCTGCGGCGGCGAGCGGGTGAGCTGCGCGACCGAGGGCTATTTCCTCGCGCCGACGCTGTTCGCCGACAGCACGGCGGCCATGCGCATCAACCGCGAGGAGATCTTCGGCCCGGTGGCCAACATCCTGAAGGTCGCCGACTACGAGGAAGCCCTGGCCATGGCCAACGATACCGAGTTCGGCCTGTCCGCCGGCATCTGCACCACCTCGCTGAAGTACGCCAACCACTTCAAGCGCCACGCCCAGGCCGGCATGGTCATGGTCAACCTGCCGACCGCCGGGGTGGACTACCACGTGCCGTTCGGCGGCCGTAAAGGCTCGTCCTATGGCAGCCGCGAGCAGGGTAGATACGCTCAGGAGTTCTACACCACGGTGAAGACCACTTACGTCGGTTGAGTGCAGCTGTAGGAGCGGGCCATGCCCGCGAAGCTTTTCGAGCGCTGAACAGCTTTCGCGGCTGAAGCCGCTCCTACAAGCATGCAGACCCGGATAACAACAACAGGGCAAGAGCTATGAACACCGAATCCCCGCAAGGCGCCTTCGCCGACGCCCCGATCATCACCGAGCTGCAGGTCGTTCCGGTCGCCGGCCACGACAGCATGCTGCTCAACCTGAGCGGCGCCCACGGCCCGTTTTTCACCCGCAACATCCTCATCCTCAAGGACAACGCCGGGCGCATCGGCGTCGGCGAGGTGCCCGGAGGCGAGGCCATCCGCCAGACCCTGGACGATGCCCGCGCACTGCTGGTCGGCCAATCCATCGGCCACTACCACGGCATCCTCCAGCGGGTGCGCCAGGCCTTCGCCGACCGCGACGCCGGCGGCCGTGGCCTGCAGACCTTCGACCTGCGCATCGCCATCCACGCGGTCACCGCGCTGGAGTCGGCGCTGCTCGACCTGCTCGGCCAGCACCTCGGCGTGCCGGTGGCGGCGCTGCTCGGCGAAGGCCAGCAGCGCGAGGCGGTGGAGATGCTCGGCTACCTGTTCTTCGTCGGCGACCGCGAGCGGACCGACCTCGGCTACCGCGACGAAGCGAGCGCCGAGGATGAATGGTTCCGCGTGCGCAACCAGCAGGCGCTGAGCCCCGAGACCATCGTCCGCCAGGCCGAGGCGGCCCATGCGCGCTACGGCTTCAACGACTTCAAGCTGAAGGGCGGCGTGCTCCGCGGTGCCGAGGAGGTCGAGGCGATCCGTGCCCTGGCCGAGCGTTTTCCGCAGGCGCGCATCACCCTCGATCCCAACGGCGGCTGGTCGCTGGCCGAGGCCATTCACCTGTGCCGCGACCTGCACGGCGTGCTGGCCTATGCCGAGGACCCCTGCGGCGCCGAGAACGGCTACTCCGGGCGCGAGGTGATGGCCGAGTTCCGCCGCGCCACCGGCCTGCCGACCGCGACCAACATGATCGCCACCGACTGGCGGCAGATGGGCCACTGCATCCAGCTGCAGTCGGTGGACATCCCCCTGGCCGACCCGCACTTCTGGACCATGGCCGGTTCGGTGCGGGTGGCGCAGATGTGCCACGACTGGGGCCTGACCTGGGGCTCGCACTCGAACAACCACTTCGACATTTCCCTGGCCATGTTCACCCAGGTGGCCGCCGCCGCGCCGGGCCGGGTCACCGCCATCGACACCCACTGGATCTGGCAGGACGGCCAGCACCTGACGCGCAACCCGCTGCGCATCGAGGGCGGCCTGGTGCAGGTGCCGAAGACCCCGGGCCTGGGCGTGGAACTGGACTTCGACGCGCTGGCCAAGGCCCACGAGCTGTACCAGGGCATGGGCCTGGGCGCACGTGACGACGCGGTCGCCATGCAGTACCTGATTCCCGGCTGGAAGTTCGACAACAAGCGGCCGTGCCTGGTCAGATAGGCCGGGCCAGTGACGGGCCGTTGTAGGAGCGGCCGGGCGGCGCTCCGCTTCAGCCGCGATGCTTTTGATCTTGGGTCGACTTGTCGCGGCTAAAGCCCCTCCCACATGGTCTGCTGCATGCCTTACCCAGTAGGCCATCCCGGCCCCTCGTGGGAGGGGTCGGGCGGCGATCCGCTTTAGCCGCGAAGGGGGGGCGCCGATCCGCTCGCCTCGCGGGCCGCCGCGAATCCTGTGGGAGGGGCTTTAGCCGCGAACAGATGCCCTCTGCCGTTCAATCAACAAGACCGGGAACGAACCCGGAGCAAAGGTGAACACCGTGGACCTGATCCAACATCAAGATTCGCCGCGGCATATCCGCCTCAATCCCGCCGACAACGTCGCGGTGGTGGTCAACGACCAGGGCGTGGCCGCCGGCAGTACCTTTCCCGACGGCCTGACGGCCGTCGAGGGCATCCCGCAGAGCCACAAGGTGGCCCTGGTGGATATCGCCGCGGGCGAGCCGGTGCGCCGCTACGGCCAGGTGATCGGCTATGCCCTGCAGGCCATCCCGCGTGGCAGCTGGGTCAGGGAAAGCCAGCTGCGCATGCCGGCGGCGCCGGCGCTGGACCGCCTGCCGATGGCCGATGCCGTACCGGCTGCGCTGCCGCCGCTGGAGGGTTATACATTCGAGGGCTACCGCAATGCCGACGGCACGGTCGGCACGCGTAACATCCTCGGCATCAGCACCACGGTGCAGTGCGTGACCGGCGTGCTCGAGCATGCGGTGGCGCGCATCCGCCGCGAGCTGCTGCCCAGCTACCCGAATGTCGACGGCGTGGTGGCGCTGACCCACAGCTACGGCTGCGGCGTGGCGATCACCGCCACCGACGCCTATATCCCGATCCGCACCGTGCGCAACCTGGCGCGCAACCCCAACCTCGGCGGCGAGGCGCTGGTCATCGGCCTCGGCTGCGAGAAACTGCAGGCCGAGCAGGTGATGCACGCAAACGACCCCTCGGTGGACCTGCGCGAGCCCTGGCTGTACCGCCTGCAGGATTCCAGCAGCGGCTTCGCCGAGATGATCGAGCAGATCATGGCCCTGGCCGAGGCGCGCCTGGTCAAGCTGAACCAGCGTCGCCGCGAGACGGTGCCGGCCTCCGAACTGATCCTCGGCATGCAGTGCGGCGGCAGCGACGCCTTCTCCGGGATCACCGCCAACCCGGCGCTGGGTTACGCCGCCGACCTGCTGGTGCGCGCCGGCGCCACCGTGCTGTTCTCGGAGAACACCGAGGTGCGCGACGCCATCTACATGCTCACCGCCCGCGCCGAGACGCCGGCGGTGGCGGCGGCGCTGGTGCGCGAGATGGACTGGTACGACCGCTACCTGGCCAAGGGCGAGGCCGACCGCAGCGCCAACACCACGCCGGGCAACAAGAAGGGCGGGCTGTCGAACATCGTCGAGAAGTCCCTCGGCTCCATCGTCAAGTCCGGCAGCGGCGCGATCAATGGCGTGCTCGGCCCCGGCGAGCGGGTCGCGGGCAAGGGCCTGATCTACTGCGCCACCCCGGCCAGCGACTTCGTCTGCGGCACCCTGCAGCTGGCCGCCGGGATGAACCTGCACGTGTTCACCACCGGCCGCGGCACGCCCTACGGCCTGGCCATGGCGCCGGTGATCAAGGTCGCCACGCGCAGCGAACTGGCCGAGCGCTGGCCGGACCTGATCGATATCGACGCCGGACGTATCGCCAGCGGCCGTTCGAGCATCGAAGAGCTGGGTTGGCAGTTGTTCCACTACTACCTGGAGGTGGCCAGCGGCCGCCAGCAGACCTGGGCGGAGCGGCACCGGTTGCACAACGACCTGGTGCTGTTCAACCCGGCGCCGATTACTTGAGAGCTGGTGCGCGCGGCCTAGGCGGCCCCGCGCGCCCTACGGCTCGTGCGCGGCCTGCCGTAGGGTGCGCCGTGCGCAGCACCCCCTCGCCGGGTCACAGGTCAACCGAGGAACCCCATGAACAAACCCCAGGTACTGCAGCTCGGCCCGCTGAGCGAGCGCTGCAACCAGGCCCTGGCCGCCGCCTACGCGGTGACGCCGCTGTGGCTGCAGGCCGATCCGCAGGCCTTGCTGCGCGAGCAGGGCGGGCGGTTCGAGCTGCTGGTCACCTCGGCGCGCTTCGGCTGCACGGCCGCACAACTCGCGCAGCTGCCCAGTCTCAAGGCCATCTGCAGCTTCGGCGTGGGCCATGACGCGATCGCCGTGGAGGTGGCCCGTGCGCGCGGCATCCAGGTCAGCAGCACTCCGGAGGTGCTCACCGACTGCGTCGCCGACCTGGCCATGGGCCTGATCATCGACTGCGCGCGGCGGCTGTCGGCGGCCGACCGTTTCGTCCGTGCCGGCGCCTGGGCCGATGGCGCCTTCGGCCTGGGCCGCAAGGTCAGCGGCAAGCGCCTGGGCATCGTCGGCCTGGGCCGCATCGGCGAAGCCGTGGTGCGCCGCGCCAGCGGCTTCGGCATGCCGCTGCGCTACCACAACCGCACGCCGCTCGCCGACTGCCCGCACGCCTACGAGGCGAGCCTGGTCGAGCTGGCGCGCTGGGCGGATTTCCTCGTGCTGACCTGCCCGGGCGGCGCCGCCACCCGGCAGCTGATCGGCCGCGAGGTGCTCGAGGCGCTCGGCCCCGCGGGCATCCTGATCAACGTCGCGCGCGGCTCGGTGGTCGACGAGGCGGCGCTGCTCGCCGCCCTGCGATGCGGCGCGCTGGGCGGCGCCGGGCTGGATGTCTATGAGCACGAGCCGCAGGTGCCGGCGGCCCTGCGCGAACTGGACAATGTCGTGCTGCTGCCGCATATCGGCAGCGCCAGCGAAGAAACCCGCCTGCAGATGGAGCAGCAGCTGCTGGCCAACCTGCAGGCCTTCGTCGAACGAGGCCAGCTGCTCACGCCGGTTTGAGCCGCGCCAGCCGATACGCGGTCCAGCGCGCGCTGGCCTGCCTATACGCAGCAATGAGCCACAAGCTCCGCTGCGTTCCCTCCTAGAGTCTCACCTGCAATACCCGACGGTGCGCCACAAGCGCACCGTTTCTTTTTCTAGGCGTATGCAGGCAGCGTGGGAGCGGCCCACCGATGGCGCTGAAAATATTTTCCGCAGGCCTGTCGATTCCTCGCTGCGCCGCCCGACTAGTGAATACCCACAAGCATGACAGCCGGATCTGGAGGACGTTATGAAATACCTATGCCTGGTCTACAGCGACGAGAGCGTGCTGCACGACTCGCCCGACAGCCCGCATGACGAGGAATGTTTCGCCTACGCCGAGTCGGTGCGCCAGAGCGGCCGGATGCTCGCCGCCGAGGCCCTGCAACCGGTACGCAGCGCCACCACCGTGCGCATGCGCGGCGGCCAGCTGGCGATCACCGACGGGCCCTTCGCCGAAACCAAGGAGCAGCTCGCCGGCTTCTACCTGGTCGAGGCCCGCGACCTCAACGAGGCCATCCAGCTCGCCGGCAAGATCCCCGCCGCGCGGGTCGGCTCGGTCGAAGTGCGACCGGTGCGGCAACTGGATGTCTGAGCGCTGGCCAACCCACAGGGAGACTACCCGATGAACCGCACCGACTACCCGAAGATCGCCAGCCGTGAGGACTGGCTGCTGGCGCGCAAGGCACAGCTGGAGAAGGAGAAGGCCTTGACCCGCCTGCGCGATGAACTCAACGCCGAACGCCGCAAGCTGCCGATGGTGGCGGTGGAGCAGGACTACCGCTTCGATGGGCCGCAGGGCGAGGTGCGCCTGCTCGACCTGTTTGAGGGGCGCAGCCAGCTGATCGTCTACCACTTCATGTTCCACCGCGACCGCGGCGAGGGCTGCGAGGGTTGTTCCTCGCTGGTCGACAACATCGGCCACCAGGCCCACCTGCATGCCCGCGACACCACCCTGGTGCTGGTCTCGCGCGCGCCGCTGGCCGAGCTGGAGGCGTTCAAGCGGCGCATGGGCTGGACCCTGCCCTGGTATTCCTCGTTCGCCAGCGCTTTCAACTACGACTACCACGTCAGCCTCGACGAGGCGCTGGCGCCGGTCGAGTACAACTACCGCGACAAGGCCGAACTGCAGCGCCTGGGGCTGACCTACCACCTGCAGGGCGAGCAGCCCGGCGTCAGCGTGTTCCTGCGTGACGGCGAGCGGGTGTTCCACAGCTATTCCAGCTATGGCCGCGGCCTGGACATCCTGATGGGCACCTACAACTACCTCGACCTGACCCCCTTCGGCCGCCTGGAAGGCTGGGACGGCATGCCCGACCTGAACGGCCTGGGGCTGAACTGGACCAAGCACCACGACCGCTACCAGGCGGCGCCGGAGCAGGCGCAGGACTGCTGCGCCGGCGGCGCGGCGAGAAGCGCCTGAAGCAGTCAGACACCCAGAGGAGAACGCATATGAGCACTGCAACCCGTCTGCAAGACCCGCACAGCCAGGTACAGGCCCTGCTGGACAGTTGGGAGCGAGCCGTCCAGGCCAAGGATGTCGCGCGCATCGTCAGCCACTACGCCGAGGATGTGGTCGCGTTTGATGCCATCCTCCAGCTGCAGTTCAAGGGTCGCGAAGCCTATGGCGCGCACTGGAAGGCCTGCATGGAGATGTGTTCGGGACCCGGGGTCTTCGAGGTCCATGAGCCGACCCTGCTGGTCGGCGGCGACCTGGCCCTGGGCTATTACCTGTGCCACTGCGGCGGCACCGACGACAAGGGCCAGGAGCAGTCGTCCTGGATGCGCGTGACCCAGGGCTACCAGCGGCGCAACGGCCAGTGGCTGATCGTCCACGAACACTTCTCCGCGCCGTTCGACATGCAGAGCGGCAAGGCGCTGTTCGACCTCAAGCCTTGAGCGTCCGGCCGGCCGGTAGCCCAGGCCCGTCAGATTGCCGAAAAGCGTTCGGCCAGGCGTTGCCGGCGGAAGTGCTCGGCCAGGCCATCGACGAAGGCGCGGGTTTTCGCCGGCAGCAGCCGGTGCCCGGAGAAATACACCGCGATCTGCCCGGCATCCACGTACCAGTCCGGCAACACCCGCCGCAGGCTGCCGCGCTCCAGGTAGGGCAGGGCGTGCGGCAGGCTGACCAGGGCAATGCCCAGGCCCATCTCGGCCACCCGGCAGGTGGCGTCCGGGTCGCTCATGGTCATGCGTACCGGCAACTCGATGGCCGCCTCGTCGTTGCTGCGGTTGCGCAGCGTCCAGGGGCGAACCCGGCCGGTCTGCGGCGAGCGGATCAGGATGCCGGCGTGCTGCGCCAGCTCGGCCGGCAGCGTCGGTTCGGGGTGCCCGGCCAGGTAGGCGGGGGCCGCTACCAGGACGCGATGGGCCGGCGCCAGCTTGCGTGCGACCACGCCGGGTGAGAGGTCCATGGCGCCGCTGATGGCCGCGTCGAAGCCTTGGCCGATCAGGTCGACCGGGCTGTTATCGAAATGCCAGTCGGGGGAGATCGCCGGATAGCGGTGCAGGAAGTCGCCGAGCATCGGCAGTACGTAATCGCGGCCGAAGGTCACCCCCATGCTGACCTTGAGGATGCCGGCCGGCTGGCCGGCGGCGCTGGCCAGGTTGGCCACCGCGCTGCGGATGGTGCTCAGGCTGCCGCCGACCTCGGCGAGAAAGCGCTCGCCGGCCTCGGTCAGGGTCAGGCTGCGGGTGCTGCGCTGGAACAGCCGCACGCCCAGGCTGGCTTCCAGCTTGGCGACGTTCTTGCCTACCGCGGCGGGCGTCAGGCCCAGGCGCCGCGCGGCCTCGGCAAAGCTGCCCGACTCGGCGCTGCGCACGAAGCATTCGAGACTGCTGAGGGTTTCCATGGCTGCACTCTAAACAGTTGGGATCGACTGAATAGAGTGATTGATGGCTTATCGGTATGCAATTGCCGGCGGATACTCAGCTCACCCCGGGCAAGTCGCCCGACTCTTGCGGAGCACCAACATGTCGACCCTCACGAGCAACACCCTGAATGGCAAAGTAGCCCTGATCCAAGGCGGTTCGCGCGGCATCGGCGCCGCCATCGCCCAGCGCCTGGCCCGCGAAGGCGCCGCCGTCGCCATCACCTTCGCCAATTCGCCGGACAAGGCCGCCGAGCTGGTGCGCAGCATCGAAGCCGGCGGCGGGCGCGCCCTGGCGATTCACGCCGACAGCGCCGATGCCGAGGCGGTACGCGGCGCCGTGACCCAGACCGTGGAGCACTTCGGCCGCCTCGACGTGCTGGTGAACAACGCCGGCGTGCTGGCCATCGCGCCGATCGAGGAGTTCAGCCTCGACGACTTCGACCGCACCCTGGCGGTCAACGTGCGCAGCGTGTTCGTCGCCAGCCAGGAAGCCGCCCGGCACATGGGCGCGGGTGGGCGGATCATCACCATCGGCAGCACCAACGCCGAGCGCATGCCGTTCGCCGGCGGCAGCGTGTATGCCATGAGCAAGTCGGCCATCGTCGGCCTGACCCGCGGCCTGGCGCGGGACCTCGGGCCGCGCGGGATCACCGTCAACAATGTGCAGCCCGGCCCGGTGGACACCGACATGAACCCGGCGAGCAGCGAGTTCGCCGAGAGCCTGCTGGGCCTGATGGCGGTCGGGCGCTACGGCCGTGCCGAGGAGATCGCCGCATTCGTCGCCTACCTCGCCGGCCCCGAGGCGGGTTACGTCACCGGCGCCAGCCTGACCATCGATGGCGGCTTCGCCGCCTGATTCGGGAAAACTGCAAAGCCCCCGCCGGCAGCATCGGCGGGGGCTGTCGCGGTGCTCAGAGCTTGTGAAAATATCGAGCGCCGTAGCGAGAGCGTCTCCTGGTGTTCGCGGCCAGGCGCGTTATGCGAAAAAAACGGGGGAGTTTAGCAGGCCGTTGAAAAACGTAGGCGAGGCAGCCGAGGCTAGGCAAAAACAGGCGAAAAAGCGGAGTTTACGAGTTGTAAATGAGCATTTTGACTGGGCTCGCATACGAGCCTGTTTTTAACGACGTATCGGCAACGTAGGTAGTTTTTCAACGGCCTGTTAGTGAGCTAAATGACCCTGTTTTTTGCATGGCGCAACGCCAGCAGCGGGCGCCAGGGGGCGGTCGCAGTAGGCGAGAGTTTTTTCACAAGCTCTCAGGGCAGGGTGGCCTGCGCCGCACAACTGGCGGCGTAATTCTGCTTGCAGGCGCTGTGGAACAGGGCTTTGGCCTGGTTGGGATCGCGCGGCACGCCCATCTCGCCCTTGAGGTAGAGGTTGCCGAGTATGTGCTGGGCCATGGGGTTGCCGCCCGCGGCGGACTGGTTGAGGTACTTGAGCATGTCCCGCTGGTTGGCGAAGTCGGGGTTGTCGCGGCCGGTATAGAGGTAGGCCAGGCTGACCGCGGCCAGCGCATGGCCCTTGTCCGCGGCCTGCTTCCACCAGTACTCGGCCTGCTTGAGGTCCTTCTGCGGCTGGCCGGCGAAATAGAAGCTGCCCAGCTGGAACTGGCTGTCGAGGTCGCCGGCATTGGCCTGCCGGCTCAGGTGCGCCAACTTGGCTTGCGCGTCCTGGACCTGCGGAACCGCCGCGGGTGTCTGCGCTGGCGCCGGCGCGGCGCTTTCCTGGCTGGCGCAGCCGCCGAGCTGGAGCACTGCGCAAAAAAGAAGGATGGGCAAGCCTGCGCGTGGCCAGTGTCGAGTTGTCATGGTCGGGGTTCCTGTTGGCGGCCGGTCGTTTGCGTCGCGCCGCTGTATGAATGGATTCGCCGGCAGCGCCCGGCTGCCGCCCTGACGCCGGCTATTCGGGCGCAATGGGCAGCGTTTCGCTGGCAGCGGACAGTAAAAGACCCCATAAGCACCGGCAAGTTGCCCGACACCGAGAGCCAGGCGACGCCCGGCAGCCCGCCATGGCCGCTCCGGCCGCATGCCGCGGCTGCGCCGCTTCGCCGCAGCGGGCAATGCGGTTTTCCTTGCGCTGGATCAATGGTGGCCGACTGTGGCGCGCAAAAAATGCCGATACCCCACTGAGTATCGGTCATGCCAGCCCCCTTCGATTTCCTCAAGCACCGCCTGGCGAAAGAGATCGGCCTGATCCTGCTGGTCAAGCTGGTCCTGCTGCTGGGCATCAAGACGCTCTGGTTCGACGCGCCGACCGTCCCAGTCGATGGCGACCTCAAAACCGGCCAGCACCTGCTGGGCCGCTCAACCGCATCCCCCCTTGCCGAGGAGAACCCGAGATGATCTCGGAAACCGTCGTCGATCTGTCCCGCCTGCAGTTCGCCATGACCGCCATGTACCACTTCCTGTTCGTGCCGCTGACCCTGGGCCTGGCCTTCCTGCTGGCGATCATGGAGTCGGTCTACGTGATGACCGGCAAGCAGGTGTACCAGGACATGACCCGCTTCTGGGGCAAGCTGTTCGGCATCAACTTCGCCCTCGGCGTCACCACCGGGCTGACCATGGAGTTCCAGTTCGGTACCAACTGGGCCTACTACAGCCACTACGTCGGCGACATCTTCGGCGCGCCGCTGGCCATCGAGGGGCTGATGGCGTTCTTCCTCGAATCGACCTTCATCGGCCTGTTCTTCTTCGGCTGGGACCGCCTGTCCAAGCTGCAGCACCTGGCGGTGACCTGGCTGGTGGCGATCGGCTCGAACATGTCGGCGCTGTGGATCCTCATCGCCAACGGCTGGATGCAGAACCCGGTGGGCGCCGAGTTCAACTTCGAGACCATGCGCATGGAGCTGACCAGCTTCGGCGAGCTGCTGTTCAACCCGGTGGCCCAGGTCAAGTTCGTGCATACCGTGGCGGCCGGCTACGTCACCGGCTCGGTGTTCGTCCTGGCGATCTCCAGCTGGTACCTGCTCAAGCGCCGCGACCTCGGTTTCGCCCGGCGTTCCTTCGCCATCGCCTCGGCCTTCGGCCTGGCCTCGGTGCTCTCGGTGATCGTGCTGGGCGACGAGTCCGGCTACGAGATCGGCGACGTGCAGAAGACCAAGCTGGCGGCCATCGAGGCCGAGTGGGAGACCGAGGAGGCGCCGGCGGCCTTCACCCTGTTCGGCCTGCCCAACCAGGCCGAGCAGCGCACCGACTATGCAGTGAAGATCCCCTATGCGATGGGCATCATCGCCACCCGCTCGCTGGACCAGCAGGTCACCGGGATCAAGCAGCTGATCGACCAGCACGAGCGGCGCATCCGCAACGGCATGCTCGCCTATGAGCGCCTGCAGTCGCTGCGCGCCGGCGACAAGAGCGAGGCCAATATCGCCGCGTTCGATGCGCTGAAACAGGACCTCGGCTATGGCCTGCTGCTGAAGAAGTACAGCGAGACCGTGGTCGACGCCAGCGAGGCGCAGATCAAGCAGGCCGCGCTGGACACCATCCCGGACGTCGCCTCGCTGTTTTGGACCTTCCGCATCATGGTGCTCAGCGGCTTCCTCATGCTCGCCCTGTTCGTCTGCGCCTTCTGGGCCTCGGCGCGCAAGAACGAGGAAAGCAAGCCCTGGCTGCTGCGCTGGGCCCTGTGGAGCCTGCCGCTGCCCTGGCTCGCCGCGCAGACCGGCTGGTACGTGGCCGAGCATGGCCGCCAGCCCTGGTCGATCGGCGAGGTGCTGCCGACCCACCTGTCCGCCTCCAGCGTCTCGGCCGGCGATGTCTGGGGGTCGCTGATCGCCCTGCTGGCCTTCTACAGCCTGCTGCTGGTGATCGAGATGTACCTGATGATCAAGTTCGCCCGGCTCGGCCCGAGCAGCCTGCATACCGGTCGTTATCACTTCGAGCGCAAGAGCGGGCAAGCGCCTGCGGCGCAACCGGCTCTGGTCTGAGGAGAACCGCATGTTCGATTACGAGAGTCTCAAGCTGATCTGGTGGGTGCTGGTCGGCGTGTTGCTGATCGGCTTCGCCCTGACCGATGGATTCGACCTCGGCGCCGCCGCGCTGCTGCCCTTCGTCGGCCGCAGCGACAACGAGCGGCGGGTGGTGATCAACACCATCGCGCCGCACTGGGACGGCAACCAGGTCTGGCTGATCACCGCCGGCGGCGCGCTGTTCGCCGCCTGGCCGCTGGTCTACGCGGCAGCCTTCTCCGGCTTCTACTGGGCGCTGCTGCTGGTGCTGTTCGCCCTGTTCGTGCGCCCGGTGGGCTTCGACTA
Organism: Pseudomonas benzenivorans; assembly: GCF_900100495.1. GTDB lineage: Bacteria > Pseudomonadota > Gammaproteobacteria > Pseudomonadales > Pseudomonadaceae > Aquipseudomonas > Aquipseudomonas benzenivorans. The sequence goes on along the minus strand of NZ_FNCT01000002.1, from coordinate 5,549 downwards.
CCGCAGCAAGCTGGAAAACACCCGCTGGCGGCAGAGCTGGGACTGGGGCCTGTTCGTCGGCGGCGTGGTGCCCTCGCTGGTGTTCGGCGTGGCCTTCGGCAACCTGCTGCTGGGCGTGCCCTTCCAGTTCGACGACAGCCTGCGCTCCAGCTACCAGGGTGGCCTCTGGCAACTGCTCAACCCCTTCGGCCTGCTCGCCGGGGTGGTCAGCCTGAGCATGCTCAGCCTGCACGGCGGCACCTGGCTGATGATGCGCACCCAGGGCGCCATCGCCCAGCGTGCGCGGCAGGCGGCGCTGGTCCTGGCGCTGCTGTTCCTGGCCAGCTTCTGTGGTGCCGGCCTGTGGCTGTGGCTGGGCGATATCGAGGGCCTGGTCATCACCTCCGGCTTCGATCCGTCCGCCGCGCTCAACCCGCTGGGCAAGACGGTGGCACGGGGCAACCCCGGCTGGCTGGGCAACTATGCGCAGTATCCGCTGAGCCAGCTGGCCCCGCTCGCCGGCATCCTTGGCGCGGTCCTGGCCTTCGCTGGTGCCGGCGCATGGCGCGGCGGCCTGGCCTTCCTCGGCAGCAGCCTGGCGATCGTCGGCACCCTGTGCACCGCGGGGTTCGCCCTGTTCCCCTTCGTCATGCCGTCGAGCCTCGACGCCGCCTCCAGCCTGACGGTGTGGGATGCGGTTTCCAGCCGCATGACCCTGGGCATCATGCTGGTCGCCGCCGCCATCTTCGTCCCCCTGATCCTCTGCTACACGCTATGGAGCTACGCGAAGATGTGGGGCAAGGTCACCACCGCGCAGATCGACGACAACCCTCACGGTCTGTACTGACACGGGCATTATCGAGGAGCACAAGCATGTGGTACTTCACCTGGATACTCGGCGTACTGCTCGCCTGCAGCTGCGGCATCATCAACGCGCTGTGGCTGGAAACCACCCAGAACCTCGACGAAGAGCCGCTGGGTGACGACTGAGGCGCGCCCCTGGCTGCAGCGTGCCGCTAGCCGGGCCCTGTCCCTGCTGCTGGCCGTGCCCCTGAGCCTGGTGCTGCTGGTCCACCCGGCGGCCATGCTCGATGCCGAAGGGCGCTACAGCCACGGCCTGCTGATGCTGGCGATGTGGGGCGTGGCCGCCGGCTTCGTCCACGGCGTCGGTTTCGTCCCGCGCGCATGGCTCTGGCAGCTGGTCTTCCACCCCTTGCTGGCCTGGCTGTTGATGGGCCTGGGCTACCTGCTGTTGCTTCGCGCCCAGCTGCCCTGAGCGGCGTCCGTCGCATGGGATGTCGCTTGCGGCGTTTCCTCCGGCGGGCGGAACTGCGATCCTTGCGGGCACAGGACAGACCCGTGAGATAGCCCATGCAGATCAGCGCCAACTTCGACAGCGGCAATATCGAGGTCATCGACGCCAGCAACCCGCAGCGGGTGCTGCTGGCCATGCGCCCCGACCTCGCCAGCCATCACTTCCAGTGGTTCCACTTCAAGGTCGAGGGCCTGGTTCCCGGCCAGCGCTACGGCTTCAGCCTGACCAATGCCGGCCAGTCGGCCTATAACCAGGCCTGGGACGGTTACCATGCCGCCGCTTCCTACGACCAGCGCAACTGGTTCCGCGTGCCCAGCCGCTTCGACGATGGCGCGCTCGACTTCAGCCTCGAACCGTGCGAGGCACAGGTCTGGTTCGCCTATTTCGAGCCCTATAGCCGCGCGCGGCACGACTGGCTGATCGAGCAGGCGCTGAGCAAGGCCGGGGCCGAACTGTTCGCCAGTGGCCAAAGCATCGAAGGGCGCGCCATCCAGCTGCTGCGCGTCAGCCGCAACCCGGCCGCGCCGCGCAAGATCTGGATCATCGCCCAGCAGCACCCCGGCGAGCACATGGCCGAATGGTTCATGGAGGGGCTGATCGAACGCCTGCAGCAACGCGGCGACGCCGAGCTGGACGCCTTGCTGGCCAGGGCCGAGCTCTACCTGGTGCCGAACATGAACCCGGACGGTGCCGTGCGCGGCCACCTGCGCACCAACGCCGCCGGCCAGGACCTCAACCGCGCCTGGCAGTCGGCCAACGCGGCGCAGAGCCCCGAGGTGCTGTTCGTTCAGCAACAGATGCGCCAGGTCGGCGTCGACCTGTTCCTCGACATCCACGGCGACGAGGAAATCCCCCACGTGTTCAGCGCCGGCTGCGAAGGCAACCCGGGCTACAGCCCGCGCCTGGAAAGGCTCGAGGCGGAATTCCGCAGCCGCCTGGTGGCGCTCGGCGCCGAGTTCCAGACCACCTACGGCTATCCCCGCAGTGGCCCCGGCCAGGCCAACCTGACCCTGGCCTGCAATGCCGTGGGGCAGGAATTCGACTGCCTGTCGTTCACCCTGGAAATGCCCTTCAAGGACCACGACGACAACCCCAACCCGCTCACCGCCTGGGATGGCCGGCGCTCCATGCGCCTGGGCAAGGACGTGCTGAGCGTGGTGGCGGCGATGGTCGAGGGATTGCGCTAGCCAGGCGGGGGCGGGGGCCGGCGAAGCAGGCGATGGGAGGTGCTGGAAGTTATCAACCTCCCCAATGCTGGGTTGCCGGTTCGTCCGCAGCCTCAACGATTAAGCTAAGGGGCGGGCTTTAGCCCGTCCCAGTGAGCGAAGCGAACGGCTTGACTTGTTGGGTGACAATGCAGATTTAGGTGGCCAGCAGAGTGGCGGTGGCATGTACAGCAAGTTTTCCATCCGCCCCCCACAGCTTGCCCTCAACAAACACAATGCTTTTTCCCGCGCGGATTATGCGGCCTTCACCTATGCATTTTCCTAACTTTGCGGGAGAGAGAAAGCTTGATTTTATTTCTATGGTCGGTAACCACTGCTGCAGTTTGAGAAAGGCGGCGAATGAGATTGGAATATCAAGCATTGCAACCGCAAAGCCGCCCTGTATGTTGCCAAACATATTGCCGAAGGCTGGTTGCGGCTCAAATTCAACTTTTACTACACCACTCTCGGAGTCTGCCTCTATGAACGAGAATGGTAAAAGGGCAGCGCACGCGGGCTTAGGAGTGTTCATGAATAGCTTTTGCAGATTTTCAAGATCGCTCATCAGCTTCACCCTTAGGTTTTGTCACCCAACGTCGGAATTGAGGGGCGGATTTGGCGCAGCCAAAGACGTCCCTCTCGAATTGTTAGGCATTCTGCTCCACGACAACTGCACTGCCAAGCCGACCAAACTGCCATGCCTCGGGGCCGCGTGTGCTTGCACCTGAGCTTGCAATGGATACAATCGCGCCATTTGCAAAGTGCAAGGACAGCTCACCAGGCAAAACTTCAACTCGGGCGGCCTGCTCAATCAGCGAGACCAAGGCATCACAAAAGCCGGCCTCACCTTGGGTGAGGCTAATGTCGCCCGCTGTGTAGGTGACGAGGTTGTAAAGTGCGAAAGCGCAATCTTGGAAGACGAGTTGCAAGTAATCGTGAACAAACACGACTTGCGATAAAGGATCATCCGGCTGCAAAGATGGTTCCATCAGAAGGCCTATCGAAGCTGTAGAAAAACCCCAAAAACACTCCCGCCCTCTAACGAAGCTGTAGAAAAAACCCAAAAACACTCCCACCCTCAACGCTCACAGAGCTTTTTTCGAAAAGCTGAGAGCGTATCCGGCAATAAGAGTTGTTGGGGTATCGGTGAGTGATTGGCCATTCACGGGCTTTGACAGGGGGCGTGAGGGGCATCTGGACGGGTTTCTGCGAGCGGCTTTTCATGACCAGGCCCCGCGATGTGCCAGTTTTTCGATGTTGTGGGTCACGCAGTAGAGCTTCCACTGGCCATCCACCCGTTCCCGTCCACGCAGGCTGAAGCGGTCCAGGCGTTTGTTGTGGCGCAGGTTGCCGAATACCGGTTCCACGGTGGCGAAACGGCGGGTGGTCATCGCGCGGCCGGTATCGCTGTCGATGCGTCGGCGCATGCGGCTCAGGGCGTTATCCTGTTCGGCCTGCGGCAGCAAGAACGCCACCTGGCGCGCGGCGGTTTTCTCCGGCGTGCGCAGGCACTGCTTGCGCTGCAGGCAGCTCAGGCAGTCGCGCAGCGCGCCTTTGAACTTGATCGCCGGCTGGCCCTTGATCAGGCCGTGACTGCCGTTGCCGTACAGCGTTTTGCCGGCCGGGCAGGTGCAGGTCTTGTGCAACGGATCGAAGTGGAAATCGGCTGGGGTGTAGCAGTGGCTGCTGACGCGCTTGGGGCGCTTGTCCCAGAGCGGGTCGGGTTTCTCGGTGTGACGCGCTTGCCCGGCATAACGCGCGTCACGCTTGCGGTAGCCGTTGTCGGGAATAAAGGCGGCAATGCCGGCGGCCTCCAGTTGTTCCAGCGCCTTGCGGCTGTGGTAGCCGGCATCGGCGGTGTAGCAGGTGTCGGCGTTGCGCAGTGGGCTGGTGGCGTCGATGACGGGCTCGAGCAGGGCCTGTTCCGACCCGGTGCCGTGGGCCTGGGCCTGGGCCTCGACGATGATCTGCGCCTTCTCGTCCACCGTGGCGACGCCGGTATAGCCCTGGATCACGCCCTTGCCGGTGGCCATCTTGGCCGACTCGTTGTCGGTGCGGTTGGACAGGTTGATCCGCCCCTTGGCGCCCTTGCGGTCCTCGGGGTTGTCCTTGAGCCAGGCGCGTAGCTGGCGGGCATCGGCCTGCAGGCGCTCCAGCTTGCGGGCCACTCGTTCCTCTTCGTCCTCGGGTCGCTTATCGCATTGGCGTTGGCGCTCGATCATCGCCTCGGCGGCCTTCTCCATCTTCTCGGCCTGGCTCAGGAAGTCGGCGCGGGTGCCGCTCCTGGCCTTGCTGGCATTGCTCGGCAACTTGACCCCATCGATGGCGAACATCTCGCGGCCGATCAGGCCCTGCCGGTCGCAGACCACGAGTACCTGGGCGAACAGCTTGGCGGCCAGCTCGCCCATGTTGGAGACGAACTGCGCGAGGGTGGTGAAGTGTGGCTGACTGTCGCCGGAGATGGCCATGAACAGCACATGCTCGCGGCAGGCCGCTTCCATCTGGCGACTGCTGATAATGCCGCGGCTGTAAGCGAGCAGGACGATCTTCAGCAGCACGGCCGGGTCGTAGGCCGGTGCGCCCTCGACGCTGTTGCGGTAGCGGGCGTGGAAGTCGGCGAGATCCAGTTCGTGATCGACCAAATAGCACAGGGCGTGCTCGAAGGTGCCGGGCAGCAACTGCTTGTCGAAGTCGATGGGCAGAAGCTTGAGCCCCTTGTGAACGGCCTTGAACCGAGGCATCGCCCCGCGCCTCCCTGCGATTGAATGAGTTGGAGATTATCAGCCTGCGAATCGGGTGGCAGCAGGTTTTTCTACAGCCTCAACGTTTGGTTAAGGGGCCGGCTTTAGCCGGTCCCGAGTGAGCGCAGCGAGCGGCTTGAACCAGTTGTTAGGCTGGCGCAATACCAACAAATACATGCATTACAAAAAAGTAACTGATGACACCTACAGTGACGAAGACTGTTGCATTTGCGAATCTGTGTGCACGAAGCTCGGCTGGCTTGGCATTGGTTTTTTGTGCTTGCTGCGCTTTCTGTAGTGAATAGATAG
>NZ_FNCT01000028.1 GCF_900100495.1 Pseudomonas benzenivorans | reverse complement strand
CGCGAGACTCCAACCGAATTGCTTGACGACCATAGAGCGTTGGAACCACCTGATCCCATCCCGAACTCAGAAGTGAAACGACGCATCGCCGATGGTAGTGTGGGGTTTCCCCATGTGAGAGTAGGTCATCGTCAAGCTTCTATCCCAAACCCCCCAGTCGCGCAAGCGCCTGGGGGGTTTGTCTTTGTGCGGATAGAACAGACCATCCAAGGCGAGCATTAAAAGTAAGCGTACGCCGAACTCACCTTGCGTGATTCAGGCAGGCACCCACTGATGCGGCAGCAGTTGGCCGATCTCACTCGCCCGCTGCGTCGGCAGTCGTGTCAGCACGTTCTTGAGATAGGCATACGGATCATGTCCGTTCATGCGGGCCGACCGGATCGCCTTAATGCTGGAGTTCGGAAGGTGACTTGGCTGGTCGCGGCAGGTAACTGCCGTCCCTACCGCGACCCATTAAAAAGCCACCCGAGGGTGGCTTTTTAGCTTCTGCAACCTGGTTAGTCGCCGCGGTACTCGCAGCCGCTGGTACAGGTTTCATGGATGCGGATGCGGGATAGCTCCGGCAATAGAGGTTTGAGTTGCTGCCAGATCCACTTGGCGATGACTTCGCTGGTTGGGTTTTCTAGGCCAGGAATCTCGTTCAGGTAGTTATGATCGAGCTGCTCGTACAGTGGTTTGAAGATCGCTTTGATTTCAGAAAAGTCGCGAATCCAGCCGGTGTCAGGATCAACCTCACCTTCGATGTAAACGGCTACCCGAAAGGAATGGCCATGCAATCGCCCGCATTTATGTCCTTCGGGAACGCGGGGGAGTCGGTGGGCCGCCTCGAAAATAAACTCTTTGAACAGTTCCACGGGATGTCTCTCTAAAAAACGCGGTGCACGCACCGTTCCAGTAAGGGATGATCTTACCAGTTCAGGTTGTGCTTTAACCAACGTAGTGGCGCCTTCAAGGCTCGCTGGCCGTTCCGTGAGCGCCCCGGGCTTGAGTAGGGCCTTGAGCCCTGCGCTACTCGCTCGCGTTTTCTCGATTCCGCTCATGGCGATACACGCTGACAGCCTCATAAACCGTCTTTCTCAGGCGGTTGATCCCGCCGATAGGGCGGTGCTCAGGCAACGCGTGCCAGGGGTTGAATGACAGGTTGTCGCAAAACAGATTCTGTTCGCTGCTATCGAAGTCTTGGGCTGGCAATTGGATATTTGCAACTGTCTCATACGGAGAGATCGATTCGTCCCATTCGATGCTAGGGTCCTCGATTGGCATGTGGTAGGAGGGGTTCTGCCGCTGGATTTGCAGGGTAAAGCAAGCTGGTACACGGTCGAGCGAGAGCTGGCGATAGAGAGCGCTACGTAGAAAATTGGGCATATCCGTGTTGGCTTCCGGCAGGGTATAGCTCGGACAGTTTTCCGGGGATGGGATGACACGATATTTGATGTTGTGTGGGCCGAGCTTGAAAGGGGCGATGGAGTTGTAGGTGGTGGCGACCGGGCTTTCCGGCGCTGGCGCAAGGGTTTTCAGAGCGATGACCAGGTGGCGGAGTTCCCAGCTTCGTGGATTCCAGCTGGGAAAGAAGGCGAGTACTTTCTTGCCATCGGCTTGGGCGGCAAAGTTGCTTTTGTATTCTGCAACATCGCGGACGAAGAACGCGGGATGGTTGAACATCACGAAGTCTTGTTCGGTCGAGTGGGCGGTATTGCTGATGAGCTTTTCGCCGGGCACATCCATGAGTTTGATGGCCATGCCGCGGGCATCGCGAGCACGGTCGAATTGCGGGTAGGCATTGCCATTGGACAGGCGCATCCAGGCTTGCCAGGTTTTTCCTGGCTCGCTGAATACGCCATGCCGGAGGTCGCTATCGAGGTCTGGCAGGACGGTCACTTCTGCCCTGACGCAGCCATGTGCTTTGGCATGGGCATCACGCAGGACGCGAGTGTTATCGCGGTGCTGTTCGACGATACGGACCGCATCTTCGATGATGCTTTGGGTGAGAGCAGCCTCGTCCGGCGGAATTTGTTCCTTGGTAGGTACTGGGCCGGAGAATTTCCAGCTGTAGTACGCGGCTCCGATGCCCCAGCCGCCGAGACCGATCGCCAGCAGTAGTAGCAATAATTTACCGAGCAGGCGGCCTAGCCAGAGCCAGAGTTGCTTGAGCATGGGGCGAATCCTCACTTGTTACTGTTAGCTCTGCGGCAGACGTTGTTCCGGTGCTTTCGGTCAGGCCCCCGGTGTCAGGATCCGCTTAGCTTCCGCATTTGAGCCCAGGCGTCCAGGGGGCGGCCTTGATCGGCTGGAGTTGTGCTTCTAGATTGGAGTCACCCAGTACCTTGAGGTATTCGATCAGCGCCCAGCGCTCCTCGGGTTGCAGTGCTCGACCGATCACGCCGCCTTCACGACAGCCGTCACGGAACTCATGGCCGCGATTGCTATTGCCGGTGATTTCGGTATCGAACAGAAAACCACCAGGGAATCTCTCGTTATTGAAGCCGACTTGCTTGGGGTTGAACTCGAAGTTGCCGACCCAGAACTGAGCTTGTCGCTCCGAAATGGGGGATAGCAGTTGGAACAGCGTTGGCACCGAACCGTTATGCAAGAACGGTGGGGTGGCCCAGACGCCATGTAGCGGCCGAGCCTTGTAGCCGCGTTTTTCTTGCACACCAATGGGCAGGCCGTAGCCGTCCATGCGCCAGCGCTCCCTGGGCTGAATACCCGCATCGCGGTAGGCACGCCTTTCGACATAGGCCGTTATATAGGCCAAGCCCTTTGCGCTGGAAATACTGTGCAGATCGAGCTGATCCGGCTGCGTGCCGAAGAGTCGTACATCCAGCGTACTCAGCTCGGCTTTAGTCCAGCCGAGTTTGCTGATGTCGAAGCGATGATCGGCAATGTTGTTTGCTGCGGTCGGGTCTGTACCAATGATCTGTGTCGGCACGATGCGCATGTGCCATTCAGGGTCGCGAGCCGGCGCCAGGCGCTCGTTCCGTGGTTTGGCGTCCGGGGCGTGGCAGTAAGCGCAGTTTTCCATGAAGAGTGCCCGGCCCTGGCTGGCCAGTGGCAGATCGATCTTGCCGAAGACCTGCTCCGGCCAGGTCGGCGGCTGCAACTGCTTGAGCATTTCTTCCAGGGTATGCAAGTCACGTAGGCGCACACTCGATGCATAGCGCTCGGCTTCCGCTACGGGATGACCATCGGCTTGCACCAGGTGCAGTGTTGCGCCAACGCCGAGTGCTTCACCGACATTGCGTGCCATGGGCTGCATCGCCGAGCCATTCCACTGCACCCAGTCGAATTTCCAGATGTCCCAGACCTGCGGATAGCTGACGGGGGCATTGGCTACCCGATAGTTGCTCGCATCGATGGCATCGCCGAATACGCTGTTGGCGATGCGGCCAAAGGCGTCGGTACGACCGAAGCCTTCTTCGGTAGGGTAGAGGCCACGATGCCAGTCGTTGAATGCCGTGCCCAGCAAACGGTGGAGTACGGCTTTGAAATCACCGCGCAGTTGCTCGCGGTCACCCGAGGCGTGTTGCTCGCCTAGCACTGCTTTGGCGAAGCGCCTGAATTTCAGAGGGTTGTAGTAAGTGAAGGCCATGCTCATGCCCAGGGCCTGGCCGAAACCGCCGCCGCGCAGGGTCGGCACGGTGGAGGCTAGCGAATGCAGCGCCGCGCCGCCGTCAATTCGTACGGCTTGTCCTTTATAGCGCAATTCGCCGGTGTGACATGCCGCACAGCTGATGTCCAAATACTGAGTGCCGGTTTGCTCATCTATATGGCGGGCAAAACCGACCGGCAGGTTCGCCGGGTTCAGTTCTGTAGCCTGCTGCGCGGGGTCGACGAGGAAACCGAAGCGTGCCAGGTAGTCCGGGTTGGCGATTTTGCTTTTGCTGAAGGGCAGTTCGAGGGCGGCGAACCAGTCGTAGCGCAAGCCTTTCACCCGGGTACCCTGAGGCGTGTAGTAATAAGTCTGGCGTTGTTCCGGACTCCATTGTTCGAGGTAATGGAGTTTTTCGGGTTTCTGATAGGTCGGTAGATTGGGGTTGGCGATGAAATACAGGCCTACGCTCAGGCCAATAACCAGCATCAGGGAAAGCCCATATAGGGCGAGGCGGAGCACGCGCATCAGACACTTCCTTGTTGCATTTTTATTTGTCTGAGTTTATGCCAAGCAGCACGGTTAATGGCAAGTCGCCATGGCGTATTTCTTTCAGGACGGTACGCTCAACCCACAAGGCGCAGGCGCCGTGAGCGTTTTGTGATGCTGGTTGGTGTCGACCAGGGTGCGCATCGGGGTATCGTGGTTCCGAATCGAGAATCAGGAGTGGGCAATGCATCCCTTTGACGCCGAAGAACCACCGCGGTTAGCTATTCTGCTCGGCTATGCCGGGTTGTTGCCCTTTGTCAGTGGCGCACTGGGAATCTGGGTCATTCCAGTGGGGTGGCGACCCTTTGTGTTGGAGGCCTTGCTGGATTTTGCCGCCGTGATCTTGGCCTTCATGGGGGCGATTCACTGGGGCCTGGCGATGCGTGCGGACGCGTCCGATGAACGGGCACAGATGCAGTTGGGCTTATCGGTGATTCCGCCGCTGCTCGGCTGGCTGGCAATTGCCGGAGGGATGCCCATGTGGTTGGCCTTGCCGATATGTCTGATCGCGTTCGTGGCGCTTTATGGTGCCGATTTGCGGGCCGCGAAGCTGGGTTTGGCGCCGCGTTGGTATCCGACTTTGCGCACGCCGTTGACCGTGATAGTCACCCTGAGCCTGCTGTTGGCCTGGGCCAGTGTATTGGTCGAGTGAACGAGGTCAACCACCTGCTGACGCCGGTTGGCGCACCGCAGCCAACTTGAAGCGAAGCAAGTCGGTGACTAGCAGGCCAGGCTGTCGGCTTGGCGATAGAGCAGCAACAGCTTGCGGGTGATGGTCTGCTGTATATCGTCGCGCTCGAAGGACGACAGGCGGGTGAGGCGGCTGACCTGCAGGCGATGCAGGTGGATATAAGGCATTTGCTGGTCGAACTCGCGCAAATCGCCTTTCATCATGATCGGCAGGAACACATCGCCGATTTTCTTCTGATTGCTGATGATTTGTGCCAGCGCCGGCTTGAACGGCATGGTCTTCGGTGCCGGGCCGCCCTCCCTGATCTGCGTGGTCAGCAGCAGGCCCGGCTTGCCCAGCACCGCGCCAGGCAATACACAGAGTCCGGTTTTACGTACGGCCTGCGCCTCGATGCCGTGCAAGGTGTCATGGAACGCATAAGGGTTGGGCAGCACCACCATCTTGCGTCCCTGATCGCTGGGGAAATGCAGATCGTAGTTGGTGTAGAGCTGCCGCACGGATTCGGAGTAGACGCATAGGCGGTTCTCGAACAGCTTCATGAAGCGTTCGGCCAACTCGCGGCGGGCGATGCTGTTCAGATCCCAGATCAGATCCTGGTTCTGGGGTCGGTCGAGGTCAACTTCCTGGTGTTCCATGTGGTTCATGCATTCCTCATACGCGAAACTGGCCCAGTAGCCGGTTGAGCTGTTCGGTCAGTTGGCCCAAATGCTTGCTGGCTTCACTGGACTGCTCCGCTGCCGCCGCATTGCTATGCGCCAGACCGGCTGCCTGGGTGACATTCTGATTGATATCGTCGACCACCTGCGACTGTTGCAGTGTGGCGCTGGCAATGGAAGCATTCAAGCCAGTTAAGTTGCGTAGCGACTGGGCGATTTGCGCGAGGCTTTCGCCTGCCTGACTGGCTTGCTCGACGGTCAGTTGCGAGGCACGGCTGCTTTCGTTGATGACTTTCACGGCCGCCTCGGAGTTGTTTTGCAGGCGCTCGATCATGCCCTGGATCTCGGCAGTCGATTGCTGTGTGCGCTGAGCCAGCAGACGCACCTCGTCGGCAACCACGGCGAAGCCACGGCCTTGTTCGCCGGCGCGGGCCGCTTCGATCGCGGCGTTGAGGGCGAGCAGGTTGGTCTGCTCGGCAATCGAGCGGATGACTTCCAATACGCTGCCGATCTGCGTGCTCTCCTTGGCCAAGGTTTGAATCACCTCCACCGCTTGGTCAATGGTGCCTGACAGTTGGCCGATCTGTCGCAGGCTGGCGTCGATGTTCTGCTGGCCCTGGGCGGCCTGTTGTTCGGCGGCATGCACTTCGGACGAGGCATGTTCGGCGTTTTTCGCTACATCTTGTACGCCGTAGGTGACCTGGTTGACTGCGGTGGCCACCACTTCCATTTGCTCGGACTGCTGTTGGCTGTGTTGCTGGGCCGCCCCGGCGATTCCGCCGAGCGCGCGTGCTGCCTGATCCAGTGCAACTGCGGAGTCGAGCGACTGGCAAATCACCTGGCGCAGCTTCCCGGTAAAGGCGTTGAAGTGCTCGGCCAGCGCGGTCAGTTCGTCCCGGCCGTGGGTGTCGAGGTTGCGTGTCAGATCGCCTTCGCCGCTGGCGATATTGGCCATGGCGCTGACCGCTTCCTGCAGCGGCCGGGCGATGCTGCGGGCAATCAGGGTCACCAGGATCGCCATCAGCAGGGCGATTGCCAGGCCGATCGCGAGGGCGCGCAGGGCTTGCGCCTGAAACTCCGCCTGCACGTCATCGACGTAGACGCCAGAGCCGATGATCCAGCCCCATGGCTGGAACAGTTCGATATAGGAAACCTTCGGCACTGGCTCGTCCGATCCCGGCTTGGGCCAGCGATAGTCCACGTGCCCGGCGCCCTTGCTCCTGCTGAGCTGGACGAATTCGTTGAACAGCGCCTTGCCGTCCGGATCCTTGTAGCCCGACAGGTCCTGCCCCACGAGCTTGGGGTTGATCGGGTGCATGAGCATGGTCGGCGTCTGGTCGTTGATCCAGAAGTACTCCTGGCCGTCGTAACGCAGGTCGCGGATGACGTCCATGGCTTGTTTCTGCGCCTGCTCGCGGCTCAGCGTTCTGGCCGTCTCGAGGCTGTGGTAGTGCTTGAGGATACCCGCCGCGCTTTGCACCACGTGCTGGGTTTTCTCGGCTTTGGCGGCATACAGGTCGGTATGGATCTGTTGCAGCATCAGCGCACCGAGGCTGAACAACATGAGGATGGCGACCACGAGAATCAGCCACAAGCGGCGGCTGATGGGCAGACTGCGTAGGCTGTTCATGGCGTTGGGGTCCTCGATTCTTATTATGGGAGTTTAGGGGGCTTGTCGGACAAGCCGAAATCACGGGGCGCGATATTCCAGGTACTTCGTCCGTCGGTGCATGCCGTTGGTCGCCGTCAGTGGCTCGCCCGGGTGCACAAGATTTTGCACCGGGGCGCCGATAGTACGGGTTTCTCTGTTAGCATTTCGGCCGCTAAGCGGCAAACCTGAGGGTTGCCGCTTTTTTCTACCGCGTCGGAGACTCATCGCGAGGTTCGCATCCGACTGTCGCCGAGTAGGCGACGATCACTCGTTTATGTTGTCCGCTCGCGACACCTCGCGCGCCATAGGAGATTGGATGGAGCTTTGGACTGCCTTGCAGGCGTTGATTTTGGGCATTGTCGAAGGCCTTACCGAGTTCCTGCCGATATCCAGTACAGGTCATCAGATCATAGTCGCGGATCTCATCGATTTTGCCGGCGAGCGGGCGATGGCCTTCAATATCATCATTCAGCTGGGCGCCATTCTGGCGGTGGTCTGGGAGTTTCGCCGCAAGATCATCGAGGTTGTGCTCGGGCTGCCGAAGGAACGAGCGGCTCAACGTTTTACCAGCAACCTGCTGATCGCGTTTTTTCCAGCGGTGATTCTCGGGGTGAGTTTTGCCGACCTGATTCATCGGTACCTGTTCAATCCCATCACCGTTGCCAGTGCCTTGGTCGTCGGCGGCTTGGTCATGCTCTGGGCCGAGCGGCGTAGCCATGTGGTGCATACCGAAAGCGTGGACGACATGCGTTGGACGGATGCCCTGAAGATCGGTTGCGCCCAGTGCCTGGCGATGATTCCGGGTACCTCGCGGTCCGGCGCGACTATTATCGGCGGCTTGCTGTTCGGCCTGTCGCGCAAGGCTGCCACCGAGTTCTCATTCTTCCTGGCGATGCCGACCATGGTCGGCGCTGCCGTATATTCCGGCTACAAGTACCGGGAACTGTTCCAGCCGGTGGATCTGCCGGTGTTCGCCGTTGGCTTCGCCACCTCGTTCATCTTCGCCATGATCGCCGTGCGCGCGCTGCTCAAGTTCATCGGCAACCACAGCTACGCGACGTTCGCCTGGTATCGCATCGGATTTGGTTTGCTGATCCTGGCGACCTGGCAATTCCACCTGATCGACTGGAGCACTGCCCAGGGCTGACTCTGTGCGGCTGTATTCGCCGGCTTGATTAAAGGCGCGCCACCGGGCGCGCCTTTGTCATAGTGGCTCCAGCTAAAGGAGCTCCGCATGAACGCGCTCGAACAGCAGTACCTCGAGGTCAACGGCATCACCCTGAGCCTCCACAGTGCCGGCCCGGCGACGGGGCGGCCAGTGTGGCTGCTGCACGGCTTTCCCGAATGCTGGCACTCCTGGCGCCAGCAGGTCGGCCCCTTGGCAGCGGCGGGTTACCGGGTGCTGATCCCGGAGATGCGCGGTTATGGGCAGAGCAGCGCGCCGCGCGAAGCCGCGGCTTATGACCTGATCACTCTCTGCGGCGACATCCAGGCGGCGATGGATGCACTCGGCCAGGACCAGGCCTGCGTGGTCGGGCATGACTGGGGCGCTCCGGTAGCCTGGCACCTGGCGCTACTGGAGCCGGGGCGCGTGCAAGCGGTGGTCGGCATGGCCGTGCCCTTTGCCGGGCGGCCGAAACAGCCGGCGATCGACATCATGCGCCAACTGTATGCCGGGCGCTTCCATTACATCCTGCACTTCCAGCAGCCCGGCGTCGCCGAACAGGAGATGGATGCCGACATCCCGCGCACCCTGCGGATGATGATGCACAACAGTTCGGCCGCAGTGCCCAAGGATTTCTTCTTGCAGGACAAACCTGCCGGTGCCACGTTGTTCGACGGCATGCAGGACCCGGACCGGTTACCGGAGTGGTGCGATGCCGCGGCCTTCGCCGAATACCTGCGTACCTTCGCCGGACGGGGGTTCCATGGTGCGCTGAACTGGTACCGCAACTTCGAGCGCAACTGGCAACGCACCGAAGCGCTCAGCGGCCGACGGATCGAGCAACCGGCGCTGTTTCTCCTGGGGGATCGGGATCCGGTCGGCACCCTGGAGGCTTATACGCTCAGGCAGATGCCCAAATGGATAGCGCAGTTGGAACAACACCTGCTCAGCGATTGCGGGCACTGGATTCAGAACGAGCAGGCCGGTCAGGTGAATCGCTACCTTCTGGGTTTTCTGCGCCGTCATTATCGGGCTTGAGTCAGGGCTAACAGGCCGTTGAAAAACTACCTGCGTTGCCGATACGGCGTTAAAAACAGGCTCGGAATGCTCATTTACAGCTCGTAAACTCCGCTTCCTCGCCTGTTTTTGCCTTGTCTCGGCTGCCTCGCCTACGTTTTTCAACGGCCTGCTAAGGGTCGATAAGCAAGCCCACCTGCAGGCGCTTGGGCAGCTTGCCCACTACTAACTGATGGGAGCGGGTCAGCAACCGGCGCAGCTCGTCGTCGGCAATCGGCAGGTGTGCACAGTTCATGCTGATCCAGTGCGCCCGTGCCAGGTAGGGCGCCGGGCGGATGCCGGGGCGATCGACGTAGCCAAGGAACAGATCGCTGTCGACCTTGAACGCCAGGTCGTGGCCGAGGAAGTTGAGGATGGCAAACATCTTGTTCCCGGCGACCGAGAACACCTGGTTGTTGCCCCATTTGAAGTCTTCGCGGGCGCCAGGCAGTTGCAGGCAAAAGGTCGCTATGTCGGCTTGATTCATCTGAGTACCGCCTCGCTGCCGGTTCTTGGGCTAACTTATCAGCTCTGGCCGGCGATTGCCGCGTGTCGCCGGGGTCAACTTCAAAGGAGATTGCCTATGTCACTGTCCATGTATAGCGCCTCGATCCCGGTCCTGCTGCGCATGCTCGGCAACCTGTCGGCCATTCTGCACAAGGCCGAAGCCTACGCCGCCGAGCGCAAGATCGAGCCGAGCGTGCTGCTCAATGCGCGCCTGGCGCCGGATATGCTGCCGCTGGTGAGCCAGGTGCAGATTGCCAGCGACAACGCCAAGGGCTGTGCCGCCCGTCTGGCCGGCCTCGACATCCCCAGCTATGCCGACACCGAAAGCAGTTTTGCCGAGTTGCAGGCGCGTATCGCCAAGACCCAGGCGTTTCTCGGTAGCGTCACCGCGGCGCAGGTCGATGGCAGCGAGGGCAAATCGATCACCTTGAATTTTCCCGGCATGGAACTGAAGTTCAGCGGGCAGGACTACTTGCTCAATTTCGTCCTGCCAAACTTCTATTTCCACGTCACCACCGCCTACGCGATCCTGCGGCACAGCGGCCTGGATATCGGCAAGATGGATTTCCTCGGCCGGCCTTGAGTGCCGAGGCTTGGCTAGCAGGCCGTTGAAAAACGTAGGCGAGGCAGCCGAGACAAGGCAAAAACAGGCGAGGAAGCGGAGTTTGCAAGCTGTAAATGAGCATTCCGAGCCTGTTTTTAACGCCGTATCGGCAACGCAGGTAGTTTTCAACGGCCTGCTAGACCGGCTGCTCCCAGCCACTGAAGGCTTGGCTCAGGTGTTCGATCCAGGCGCGCGCAGCCGGCAGCATACCGCGCCTGTGGGGGTAGACCGCCTGCAGGTGGCCGCCCGGCAGCGTCCACTCCGGTAGCAGGCGGATCAGCCGGCCGTCGACCAGTTCCTCGCCGCAATAGGGCGAGGGCAGCATGGTCATGCCCAGACCGGCCAGGGCCGCTTGCTTGCGGATGGCGAAATCCTCGATGGCCAGGCGCGCCTCCAGGCTGACGTCCTGGGTGCGCCCGCTGTCATGCCGGAAGCGCAGGTGGATCTTGCGATCCGCCTCCAGGGCTCCCAGCGCTGGCAGCTTGCCCAGGTCGTCGGGCGCATCGATGCTGACACCCTGCAACAGTTCGGGGCTTGCCACCAGATAGGCCTGGGCCGGCAGCAGGCGGCGGCTGATCAGCGCCGGGTCCTCGTCTTCGGCGCTGCGCACGCGCAGGGCCACGTCCACGCCCTCATCGAGCAGATCCACGCGGCGGTTGGTTTGCAGCACCTCCAACTGCACCTTGGGGTAGGCGGCGAGAAAGCTGACGACCAACTCGGGCAACAGGGCGATGCCGCCGGGCGTGGAGACGCGCAGCCGGCCGCGCGGTTCGCTGGTCAGGCTGGCCACGGTTTCCTCGGCCTGCTCGGCCTCCAGCAGCATCGCCTGGCAATGACCCAAGTAGCGCTCGCCAACCTCGGTCAGCGCCAGCTTGCGCGTGGTGCGTTGCAGCAGGCGTGCGCCCAGACGGTCTTCCAGTTCGGCGATGCGGCGTGACAGGCGCGATTTGGGGATGCCCAGGGTGCGGCCGGCGGCGGCGAAACCGCCGGCTTCCACCACCTTGGCGAAGTAGAACAGATCGTTGAGGTCGTGCATGGCTTATCGTCCTATCAGTAGGACGAACTATCGCATTCCAGTCGACTAATCCGCCATTGCTTTCATCGGTAGTATCTCCAGCATCTTGATCGCCAGTAGGCGACCCCACTTTGGAGACCGTCATGAAACTACTGCACCTCGATTCGAGCATCCTCGGCGACTCATCCGCCTCCCGTCAGCTCAGCCATGCCGTGGTCGACGCCTGGCAAGCAGTCGAGCCGGACGTGCGGGTGATCTACCGTGACCTGGCCAGCGATGCCCTGGGCCACCTGTCCGCCGCCAGCCTGGTCGCCGCCGGCACCCCGGCCGAGCTGCGCGACGCGGCGCAGCGCCATGAGGCCGAGTTGTCGGAAAGCACCCTGGACGAATTTCTTGCCGCCGACGCCATCGTGATCGGCGCGCCGATGTACAACTTTGCCCTGCCGAGCCAGCTGAAGGCTTGGATTGATCGCATCACCGTGGCCGGCAAGACCTTCAGCTACACCGAAAACGGTCCCCAAGGCCTGGCCGGCAGCAAGAAAGTGGTGATCGTCTCCACCTCCGGCGGCGTGCATGCCGGCCAGCCGAGCGGGGCGGCGCATGAGGATTACCTGAAGTTCGTCCTCGGCTTCGTCGGCATCAGCGACATCCAGGTGGTGCGCGCCGAAGGCCTGGCCTATGGCGAAGAGCCGCGCGCCGCAGCGATGAAAGCCGCCGAGCAGCAGGTTGGCGAGTTGTTCGCCATCGCCTGAACGACCGCTGGAACGAAAAAGCCCGCTCAGTGAGCGGGCTTTTGCATGACGGTGAGCTGGTCGATCAGACGAGCACGCCCTGGCTGCGCAGGTAGTCGTCATAGCTGCCACTGAAGTCGGTCACGCCGCTGTCGGACAGCTCGATGATGCGCGTCGCCAGGCTGGAAACGAACTCGCGGTCATGGCTGACGAAGACCAGCGTGCCCGGATAGTTCTCCAGGGCCAGGTTGAGCGCCTCGATCGATTCCATGTCGAGGTGGTTGGTCGGTTCGTCCATCAGCAGCACGTTGGGCTTCTGCAGGATCAGTTTGCCGAACAGCATGCGGCCCTGCTCGCCACCGGAAATCACCTTCACCGACTTCTGGATCTCGTCGCTGGAGAACAGCATGCGTCCGAGGGTGCCGCGTACCAGTTGCTCGCCGCCCTGGGTCCACTGACCCATCCAGTCGAACAGGTTGATGTCGTCCTCGAAGTCGTCGGCATGGTCCTGGGCGTAGTAGCCCAGTTCGGCACTTTCGGTCCATTTCACCGAGCCGACATCGGCGGCCAGTTCGCCGACCAGGGTGCGCAGCAGGGTGGTCTTGCCGATGCCGTTGGGGCCGATGATCGCCACCCGCTCGCCGGCTTCCACCTGGAAGCTGAAGCCCTTGAACAGCGGCTTGCCATCGAAGCCTTTGGCCAGGTTATCCACGGTCACCGCCTGGCGATGCAGCTTCTTGGTCTGCTCGAAACGGATGAACGGGCTGACCCGGCTGGACGGCTTGACCTCGGCCAGCTGGATCTTGTCGATCTGCTTGGCCCGCGAGGTGGCCTGCTTGGCTTTCGAGGCGTTGGCCGAGAAGCGGCTAACGAAGGTCTGCAGTTCGGCGATCTGGGCTTTTTTCTTGGCGTTGTCCGACAGCAACTGCTCGCGCGATTGGGTCGCGGCGATCATGTATTCGTCGTAGTTGCCGGGGAACAGCCGCAGTTCGCCGTAGTCCAGGTCCGCCATGTGGGTGCACACGCTGTTGAGGAAGTGGCGGTCGTGGGAAATGATGATCATGGTGCTGTTACGCGCCGTGAGGACGTTTTCCAGCCAACGGATGGTGTTGATATCCAGGTGGTTGGTCGGTTCGTCGAGCAGCAGCACGTCCGGATCGGAGAACAGCGCTTGGGCCAGCAGCACGCGCAGCTTCCAGCCGGGCGCCACCTGGCTCATCGGGCCGAAGTGCTGGCTCAGCGGAATACCCAGGCCGAGCAACAGTTCGCCGGCGCGGGACTCGGCGGTGTAGCCGTCCATCTCGGCGAACTCGGTTTCCAGTTCGGCCACGGCCATGCCGTCTTCTTCGGTCATCTCCGCCAGCGAGTAGATGCGGTCGCGTTCGGCCTTGACCTTCCACAGCTCTTCGTGGCCCATGATCACGGTGTCGATCACGTTGAAGTCTTCGTAGGCGAACTGGTCCTGGCGCAGCTTGCCCAGGCGCACGTTGGGTTCCAGCATCACTTGGCCGGCGGAGGGTTCCAAGTCGCTGCCGAGAATCTTCATGAAGGTCGACTTGCCACAACCGTTGGCGCCGATCAGGCCGTAGCGGTTGCCGTTGCCGAACTTGACGGAAACGTTCTCGAACAGGGGTTTGGCCCCGAATTGCATGGTGATATTGGCGGTGGAGATCACGAATCTTGGTCCAGAAAGCGGGCGCATGGGCGCGAAAGGGGCGAGATTATACAGGTTTCTGCCCGGGCTAGGGCAGCTCCCGGGATGGACGGACGCCGCCGGCGATGCTCAGTCGCGGTAGAAGACCTGCACCAGGTGATAGCCGAACTGGCTCTTCACCGGGCCGTGCACCTCGCGCAGCGGTTTCTTGAAGATGATCTGATCGATCGCCCGTACCATCTGCCCAGGGCGCACCTCACCCAGGTCGCCGCCACGCTTGCCGGACGGGCAGGCGGAGTACTTGCGCGCCAGCACGTCGAAGGCTTCGCCGGCGGCGATGCGCTTTTTCAGGGCGGCGGCTTCCGCTTCGGTCTTGACCAGGATGTGGCGGGCCATTGCCTTTGCCATGATGGGGTCCTCATTTTTTCCGGGCTGCTATTGTGCCTACATTTGCCACGCCATCAGAATGGCGCCACTTTCCAGGCTTTCCGGTTTGCCGGATGTCCTGGCGAATCTTGGCCTAAGGTATCAAGTCCAACCGACGGAAGCGCTGCTCATGGATCTCCAATCAATGCTGAAAATCCTGGCCAGCCAGGATGGTTCCGATCTCTACCTGTCCACCGGTGCGCCGCCCTGCGCCAAGTTCAACGGCGTGCTCAAGGCGCTGAGCCAGGAGCCCCTGAAGGCCGGCGAGGTGGCCGCGATAGCCGAGTCGATCATGGATGGTGCGCAGAAGGAGGAGTTCGAGCGCGAGTTGGAGATGAACCTGGCGATTTCCCTGCCGCAGATCGGCCGCTTTCGCATCAACATCTTCAAGCAGCGCAACGAGGTGTCCATCGTTGCGCGCAATATCAAGCTGGATATCCCCAAGTTCGAAGACCTCAAGCTACCCGAGGTGCTGCTCAAGACGGTCATGGAGAAGCGCGGCCTGGTGCTGTTCGTCGGTGGCACCGGCTCGGGCAAGTCGACCTCCCTGGCGGCGCTGATCGACTACCGCAACCGCAACAGCGGCGGCCACATCATCACCATCGAAGACCCGGTGGAGTACGTGCACCGGCACAAGAAGTCGATCATCAACCAGCGTGAGGTCGGGGTGGACACCCGCAGCTTCCATGCGGCGCTGAAGAACACCCTGCGCCAGGCGCCGGATGTAATCCTGATCGGCGAGATCCGCGACCGCGAGACCATGGAACACGCGTTGGCCTTCGCCGATACCGGCCACCTGGCGA
The DNA here is from genome assembly GCF_900100495.1 of Pseudomonas benzenivorans. Classification (GTDB taxonomy): domain Bacteria; phylum Pseudomonadota; class Gammaproteobacteria; order Pseudomonadales; family Pseudomonadaceae; genus Aquipseudomonas; species Aquipseudomonas benzenivorans. The sequence goes on along the minus strand of NZ_FNCT01000028.1, from coordinate 8,705 downwards.
TCTCCACCCTGCACGCCAACAACGCCAACCAGGCGCTGGACCGCATCATCAACTTCTTCCCGGAAGACCGCCGTCCGCAACTGCTCAACGACCTGGGCAACAACCTCAAGGCTTTCGTCTCCCAGCGCCTGGTCAAGACCGTCGACGGCAAGCGCCGCGCCGCGGTGGAGGTGCTGCTGGGCACGCCGACCATCCGCGACCTGATCAAGCGCAACGAGTTTTCCGAGATCAAGGAAATCATGGAGAAGTCGAAGAACCTCGGCATGCAGACCTTCGACCTGGCGCTGATCGACCTGGTCCACGAAGGCGCCATCGACGAAGACGAGGCGGTGAAGAACGCCGACTCGGCCAACAACGTGCGTCTCAAGCTCAAGCTGTACCGGGACAACCCTTCCACCCCGAGTCCGCTGCCGGCTGCGCCCGCCGCTGCGCCGGCCAGGGCCGCCGATGTTGGCGACTGGGGCCTGGAGCTGAAACTGGAAGACCTCGAGGAAGACCTGCCGCCGGAAGAGCCAGGGCGGCAGGGGATATAGGTCGATGCAGGGGCCGAACCGCGACACTGCGCATTCCGCGCTTTGCGCGCGTTTTTCAGCTCCCGGTGGCGCGCTGTATGGAGAAATTGCACGGCCACTGTGCTTAGCGCCAGGCGCCGATCACCTATAGATTCCGGTTCTGCACTCAATCGCGAACCGGAGGGTGGGATGCGTATCGCCGTGCTGACGTTCGATGGCTTCAACGAACTGGATTCCTTTGTCGCCGCCGGCCTGCTCAACCGCCTGCGTGGCCGCGGCTGGCAGGCGCAGATCTGCTGCCCGAGCGAGCAGGTCACCTCTATGAATGGTGTCCGCGTGCAGGCCCAGCAGCCGCTGGAGTTCGCCAACCAGGCGGACGTGGTGCTGTTCGGCAGCGGCATGCAGACCCGTGCGATTGCCGAAGACCCGAGCATGCTCGAACGCCTGCGGCTCGACCCGCGGCGCCAACTGATCGGCGCGCAGTGCTCCGGTACCTTGTTGATGGCCCGGCTGGGGCTGCTCGGCGAGCTGCCCGCCTGCACCGACCTGAACAGCAAGCCGTGGGTAATCGAGGCGGGCGTAAGGGTGCTGGACCAGCCGTTCTACGCCGAGGGCAACCTGGCCACCGCCGGCGGTTGCCTGGCGGCACCGTACCTGGCGGCCTGGGTGATCGCCAGGCTGGCGGGAGAGGGCGCCTGCGTCGAGGCGCTGCACTACGTCGCGCCGGTCGGCGAGAAACAGGCCTTTGTGGAGCGGGCGCTGACGGTGGTTCGCCCGTATCTGTAGGAGCGGCCCGCTCAGAACTGGCCGAGTGCGACCATCAAGGCCAGCGCGCAGAAGCTGCCACCGACACAGGCCACATAGCGCTCTTCACGGCTGCCGCTGCCCCAGCGTTGTCTCGGGTATTGGCCCAGGCTCAGCAGCTTGACCCAGGGCCAGCCGAGCCAATAAAACAGCGTGCCGAAGACGATCTCTGCGAGCAGATAGCCGATAAAGCGCGCGCCCAGCTCGAGGAGGGTGTCCATGCTTCGCTCCCTGCTATCGGGTGGGGCGCTCGCCCAGGTATTCGAAGAAGCGGAACAGATAGCCATCCGGCAGTTCGGGGACCAGTCTGTTCCATTCCATACTCGTCAGTCCTTTTGATTTACAGCCCGTGGGTCAACCGGCAACGGGGTAGGTGCCCAACCCATGGGGCGCGGCGGCGAACGCGGGCAGGGTTTCGGCGACGCTCGAGAACTGCTGCAACGCCGGGAATGCCGAGGCCCTGACGATTTCCGGCAGCATCGCCTGAGTGAAATACCAGGCCACCGCGATGCTGATGCCGGCCTGGTCGATGCGGCCGCGCTCCAGCGCCAGCGGTTGGCGCGTGAGCTCCGTCTCCAGGGCTGCATAGGCCTGCAGCAGTTGCTCGGTCACCCGCGACAGCCAGGGCTGGTACTGCTTCTCCGCCGGGCGCAGGTCGCGCTCGTAGACGATTTGCACGCTCTTCTCGCAGGCGGCCAGCGCCAGGCCGATGAGGCGCAGCGCGCGCCTGCGCTCGTCGAGGGCGACCGGCATCAGCGACTTGCCGGGGCCGGCGAGGCTCTGCGCATAGTCGAGGATGAGGGTCGAATCCATCAGCACGCTGCCATCGTCGCAGATCAGCGAGGGCGCCTTGACCACCGGGTTGATCTGGCGGAATTGCTCATAGGTACTGAATACCGAGATCGCCCGGTGTTTGAATGGCACCTCGAGCAGTTGCAGCGACACCGCGACGCGGCGGACGTAGGGTGAATCGAGCATTCCGATCAGTTGCATGGGTTCTCCTTGGCGGTGATGGCTGTGATGCATGCTTGCGTCCCTGAGTCTGTGGCTGCTAGCACTGTCCCGGAGCCTGATCGCCAGTGCTAGCCGAGTTCGAAGCTGGTCACCCCGAAGATACGTTGGCCATCGACTTGCGGCGCGGGCCCGCGGTACATGCGTGCGGTCTCGAACGACATGCCCATGCCATGGCGCTGCGCCATCGCCACCGCTGCGGCATTGTTCGCCGGGGTATCGAGGAACACCGCAGTCCCGGCAGGGGCGCGGGAGCGCAATGCTAGAAACAGCCGCTCGGCCTGCTCGGGGCTGTCGGCAAACAGCGGGCCTATCTTGTAGCCGTCGCGGCACCGGCGTAGCACGCCGTAGCCGGCCAGTCGATCGCCCTCGAGGAGGCCCAGGGCCGTGCTCTCGGGCTGGGTGATCCAGCCGCGCAGGAAGGCAGTGCGGGGTGCCGGAACCAGCGTCTGGTCGTAGGCGCAGAGGTCGGCGAAGGGCAGGCTGGACAGCGGTACCAGGGCCGAGTCGACCGAGGGCGATCCGCCACCGACGCCCTGATAGCGGATGTTGGCGTTGGCCAGGCTGAAGCCGGATTTCATGTAGTTGCCCTGCTGCGCCACTACGCCGTCCAGGCCGATGGTTCGGCCGTTCAGGTAGGCCAGGCCGGCATTCCAGATCTGCAGGCCGTAGCCCCGGCCACGGTACGCGGGCTTGACGATATAGAAGCCGAGAAAGCCGAAGTGCTCGCCGTACTTCACCACGGAGATGACGGCTATGGGGTCGCCGTCCAACAGGCCGATGAGGAAGCCGTCGGGGTCGGCGGCGTAGAAGCAATCCGCGTCATGCAGGCCGGGGTTCCAGCCCTCGGCGGCGGCCCAGTCGACGGCGATATCGACTTCGGCGCGGGTCATGGTTCTGATCTGGTAGTCGGGAGTGTGCACGAAAGCAGTCCGTATGGTGGGTCCTGTGCCAGGTGCGGCCTATCCTCGCTGGCCATCTCGAGTTCGACGCTATTCGATCTTGCCGGCGCTGTCCATCCGTCAGCGCTGCAACTCGGGCAGATCGCGGAACAGCGCCAGCGCCTGCGGGTTGGCCAGGGCGTCGGTGTTCTTCACCGGCCTGCCGTGCACCACGTTGCGCACCGCCAGTTCGACGATCTTGCCGCTGATGGTGCGCGGGATGTCGGCCACCGCGATGATCTTGGCCGGCACGTGGCGCGCGGAGGTATTGCTGCCGATCACCTGGCAGATGCGCGCCTGCAGTTCATCGGTGAGGCCGACGCCCTCGCGCAGGCGCACGAACAGCACCACGCGCACGTCGTTGTTCCATTCCTGGCCGATGGCGATGGATTCCAGCACTTCCTCGACCTTTTCCACCTGGCGGTAGATTTCCGCGGTACCGATGCGCACGCCGCCCGGGTTCAATACGGCGTCGGAGCGGCCGTGGATCACCAGGCCGCCGTGGGCGGTTTCCTCGGCGTAGTCGCCGTGGGCCCAGACGCCGGGGAAGGTCTCGAAGTAGGCGGCCTTGAATTTCTCGCCCTGCGGGTCGTTCCAGAAACCCACCGGCATCGAGGGAAAGTGGCGGGTGCAGACCAGTTCGCCTTTCTCGCCGAATACCCGCTTGCCGGCGTCGTTCCACACCTGCACGTCCATCCCCAGGCCCTTGCACTGCAGCTCGCCGCGCCACACCGGCAGCAGCGGGTTGCCGAGGGCGAAGCAGGAGACGATGTCGGTGCCGCCGGAAATAGACGACAGGCAGATGTCGCTTTTGATCTCGCGGTAGACGTAGTCGAAGCTTTCGTGGGACAGCGGCGAGCCGGTCGACAAGATGGTCTTCAGGCGCTCCAGCCGGTGGCTGCTGCCCGGCCTGGCGCCGGCCTTCTGCAGGGCGGCGAGGTACTTGGCGCTGGTACCGAAGATGCTGATGGCCTCGCTGTCGATCAGGTCGAGCAGGCGCTCGGGGCCGGGGTGGAAGGGCGAGCCGTCGAACAGTACCAGGCTCCCGCCCAGGGCCAGGCCCGAGACCAGCCAGTTCCACATCATCCAGCCGCAGGTGGTGTAGTAGAACAGGCAGTCGTCGGCCGTAAGGTCGGTGTGCAGGCCGAGTTCCTTGAGGTGCTGCAGCAGCACACCGCCGGTGCCGTGGACGATGCACTTGGGCACGCCGGTGGTGCCGCTGGAATAGAGGATGTACAGCGGGTGATCGAAGGCCACCTGGGTGAACTGCGGTTCGCCGCCGGGCTGGTAGAAGTCCTGCCAGAGGCTGACCTTGGCCGCCGTTTGGAAGGTATCGGTACTGGCATTCGGGTTGGAGTAGGGCACGAGGATCAGTTGCTGCAGCGACGGCAGGCGTTCGAGGATCTCGCCCAGTTTGCCGGTCACCTCGAGGTTCTGGCCGGCGTAGCGGTGGCCGGCGGTGGCGATCAGCACCTTGGGCTCGATCTGGCCGAAGCGGTCGATCACCCCCTGGGTGCCGAAGTCCGGCGAGCAGCTCGACCAGGTGGCGCCGAGGCTGCTGGCGGCGAGCATGCCGACCACGGTTTGCCAGGTGTTGGGCATAAAGGCCGCGACCCGGTCGCCGAGGCCGACCCCGGCGCCCTGCAGGCTGCGTTGCAGGCCGGCGACATGGGCGGCCAGTTCGGCGTAGCTGAGCTGTTCGCGCGAACCGTCCTCGCCGATGGCGACCAGGGCGGGGTGATCATCGCGGCGGCGCAGCAGGTGCTCGGCGAAGTTCAGCGTCGCGTCGGGAAACCAGTGCGCGCTGGGCATGGCCGCGCCTTCCTCCAGCACCGAGCGCGGCGCCTGGGAAAAGCGAATCTCGAAGAACCCGACGATGGCCTGCCAGAAGGCTTCGCGTTGCGCCACGCTCCAGGCGTGCAGGGCCGGATAGTCGGCCAGCTGCAGGCCCTGGCGCTGGTTGACGAAGCGGCGGAAGGCGTTCATCCGGGTGGCGGCGATGCGCGCCGGGCTGGGTGTCCAGAGGGGCTGGTTCATCTGTGCGTCCCTTGTCTCGGGCGGATACTTCTCATAATGGCACGGGCCGGCCGGCCTTGCCGTCAGGCAGTTCCAGGTGGTTCCAGTCGGTCGCGTTGAGCAGCACATCGCACAAGGCCTGGGCTGCGCTCGACAGCTTGTGCTCGCGCAGCCGCAACAGGCCGACCCGCCGCTCCACGTGCGGCCCATGCAGGGCGATGCAGCGGGCGCCCAGCTCCTCCATCTGCTGCAGGCACAGGCGCGGCACGGCGCTGACCCCGAGGCCCTGGGCGACCATGCGGCCGACGGTTGCCAGCTGGTGGCTCTCGAAGGCCACCGGCAGCTTGCCGTGCTGCGCGGCGATGCTTTCCTCCAGCAGCAGGCGCACCGCGGAGGGCCGCTGCAGGGCGATGAAGTGCTCCCGCAACAGCTCCGCCCAGCTCACCTCCTGGCGGCTGGCCAGGGCGCAATCGGCTGGCACTACCGCGACGAATCGATCGCTGTAGAAAGGCGTGAAATCCAGGCCATCCAGGGCGTCCGGCTCGAAGGCGATGCCCAGTTCGACGCGACGGTTGCGCAGCATTTCCAACACCTGTTCGTTGATCACGTCATGCACCGCCACGTTGACCTTCGGATAGCGGTTGCGGAAGGCCTTGAGCACCGCCGGCAGCAGGTTGCCGGCAAACGACGGCATGGCGGCGATGGCGATCTTGCCCAGTTGCAGGGTGAAGTGCTGGCGCAGCAGCTCCTCGGCGTTGTCCCAGTCGGCCAGCAGACGCCGGGCGATGGGCAGCAGGGTTTCGCCCTCCGGGGTCAGCCTGACGCTGCGCGTGGTGCGGGTCAGCAACGGGCCGCCGAGGGATTCCTCCAGGCTCTTGATCGCCAGGCTCAGGGCAGGCTGGGACAGATGCAGGCGCTCGCAGGCCTGGGCGAAGCTCAGGCTCTGGGCTACGGCGAGGAAGGCGCGCAGTTGCTTGACGGTCATTGATTTGTTTTGGTGATTAATTGAGAAGAAAAACAAACTTAACAAATCAGTCTGTGCGGGAGAAGCTCTCAATCGCTTTCGGCAACCGGGTTGCCGATCCGATAACGACAAGAGGCGACAGCATGAGTGGACTCGACAAGCGGGTAGGCAGCTACGAGGAGGCCCTGGCCGGGCTGACCGACAACATGACCGTCCTGGCCGGCGGCTTCGGCCTGTGCGGGATCCCGGAGAACCTCATCGCCGAGATCCGCCGCCGCGGCGTCAGCGGGCTGACCGTGGTCTCCAACAATTGCGGGATCGACGGCTTCGGCCTCGGCGTGCTGCTCGAAGACCGGCAGATCCGCAAGATGATCGCCTCCTACGTCGGCGAGAACGCGCTGTTCGAGCAGCAGTTGCTCAGCGGCGAACTGGAAGTCGAGCTGACCCCGCAGGGCACCCTGGCGGAGAAGCTGCGCGCCGGCGGCGCCGGCATCCCGGCTTTCTTCACCGCCACCGGCTACGGCACCCCGGTCGCCGAAGGCAAGGAGGCGCGCGAGATCAATGGCCGCCACTACATCCTCGAACCGGCGATCACCGGCGACTTCGCCATCGTCAAGGGCTGGAAGGCCGATCACTTCGGCAACGTGGTCTACCGCCACACCGCGCAGAACTTCAACCCGCTGGTGGCCACCGCCGGGCGCATCACCGTGGTCGAAGTCGAGGAAATCGTCGAACCCGGCGAACTGGATCCGGCCCAGATCCACACCCCGGGCATCTACGTCGATCGCATCATCCAGGGCCGCTTCGAGAAGCGCATCGAGAAGCGCACCCTGCGCGGCTGATCGGACTACAACAAGAGGATTTCTCCATGGCACTTACCCGTGAACAGATGGCCCAGCGCGTGGCGCGCGAGCTGAAGGATGGTTACTACGTCAACCTGGGCATCGGCATCCCGACCCTGGTGGCCAACTACGTGCCCGAAGGCATCGACGTGATGTTGCAGTCGGAGAACGGCCTGCTCGGCATGGGCGCCTTCCCCAGCGAGGAGGAAGTCGACGCCGACATGATCAACGCCGGCAAGCAGACGGTCACCGCCCGCAAGGGCGCCTCGATCTTCTCCTCGGCCGAGTCCTTCGCCATGATCCGTGGCGGCCACGTCGACCTGACCGTGCTCGGCGCCTTCGAGGTGGACGTCCACGGCAACATCGCCTCCTGGATGATCCCCGGCAAACTGATCAAGGGCATGGGCGGGGCGATGGACCTGGTGGCCGGCGCCGACAACATCATCGTCACCATGACCCACGCCTCCAAGGACGGCGAGTCCAAGCTGCTCAAGCACTGCAGCCTGCCGCTCACCGGCTGCGGCTGCATTCGCAAGGTGCTGACCGACCTGGCCTATCTGGAGATCGAGGGCGGCGCCTTTATCCTGCGCGAACGCGCGCCAGGGGTGAGCGTCGAAGAGATAGTCGCCAAGACTGCCGGCACGCTGATCGTGCCGGAGCACGTGCCGGAAATGACCTTCTAGGTTGTCTGCCACCCCGCAGCGCGCCACCACGCATGGCGTCTGCGGGGTGTTTTTATCAGGCCAGGAGGTGCTTGTGGGAGGGGCTTTAGCCGCGACAGGAAAGGCTCGCCGCTACGACTGCATGGATGCAGGAGGTAGAGCGAAGCAGGATGCCCGAGCCGAAAGCGCCTCCCACAGTCCTGTTCTCCATCTGTAGCAGCGGATCGATCGACTCCCCTAGCGAGCCGATCATTCGAAGGAGTCAAACATGCAAGACGTCGTCATAGTCGCCGCCACCCGCACCGCCGTCGGCAGCTTCCAGGGCTCGCTGGCCGGCATCCCCGCCCCGGAACTGGGCGCCGCGGTGATCCGCCGCCTGCTGCAGCAGACCGGACTGAACGGCGCCGCGGTCGACGAGGTGATCCTCGGCCAGGTGCTCACCGCAGGCTCCGGGCAGAACCCGGCGCGCCAGGCGGCGATCCGGGCCGGCCTGCCGCATGCGGTGCCGGCACTGACCCTCAACAAGGTCTGCGGCTCGGGCCTCAAGGCCCTGCACCTGGCCGCCCAGGCGATCCGCTGCGGCGACGCCGAGGTGGTGATCGCCGGCGGCATGGAGAACATGAGCCTGGCGCCCTATGTGCTGCCCAAGGCTAGAACCGGCCTGCGCATGGGCCACGCCCAGCTGGTCGACAGCATGATCAGCGACGGCCTGTGGGACGCCTTCAACGACTACCACATGGGCATCACTGCGGAAAATCTCGTGGAAAAGTACGGCATTTCCCGCGAGGCGCAGGACGCTTTCGCCGCCGACTCGCAGCGCAAGGCCTGCGCCGCCATCGAGGCCGGGCGCTTCGTTGATGAGATCACCCCGATCCTGATCCCGCAGAAGAAGGGCGAGCCCGTTGCCTTCGCCACCGACGAGCAGCCGCGCGCCGGCACCAGCGCCGAGTCTC
>NZ_FNCT01000029.1 GCF_900100495.1 Pseudomonas benzenivorans | reverse complement strand
CGAGAAGGCCAAAGCCCAGGTGCGCGCCAAGGTCGAGCATCCATTTCGGGTGATCAAGCGCCAGTTCGGTTATGTGAAGACGCGCTTCCGTGGCCTGGCCAAGAACACCGCACAACTGGTGACGCTGTTCGCCCTGTCGAACCTGTGGATGGCACGCCGACATTTATTGACGAATGCAGGAGAGGTGCGTCTGTAATGCGGGAAATAGCCGCAGCGAGGTGCTCGCAGCGGCTAAAAACACAGACATGAGCGGGTGATCTGAGCGTTTTTGATCGATTTGCCGCTTTTAAAATCAGCGGAGGCTGAAGTCAGCCAGAAATGCATGGCTACTTCAGAGGATCCTTAGGGAATTTCCCGCAAATATATTCAAAAAAAATATTTGTAATTGCTATATGCCATGAAGATACTCACGCGCCGGAGACCATCGGAAGGGAGTCGAGTAGTTGACCATCAACATCGCTGTAGCGACGCGGGACGCGATCATCCTCGGCTGTGACAGCCTTTCCAGCGTCGTCGAGACGGCCGGATTCCCTTTACGGAACGGTATGGGCTTCGCGAAGGACGCTTTCGGAAACGAAATGCAGGATGCCGAAGGTCGGAAACTGATCGCTGTAGATGAAGTTCGGAGCGTTGTGACTAACGTCTACAGTGGTGTCAGCAAGATGTTCCCGGTGTACGAGAAGGGCGGATTCTCCGTCGCTGCCATCACGGCTGGAATGGCCATCCTCAGTGGGCTCACGATCGCAGAACACGCCAAACGGTTCTGCGCTGAAAAGTCCAAAAAGGCGTTCAAGACCGTTCAGGCAGTGGCCGAGGAGTTTTTGAATTACATCCGCATCCGCTGGGAAATCGATGTTGACTTTGTGAACACCGATCCTAGTCTGCAGCAATTTCTCCCAACGCTTCAATTCATCGTTGCGGGTCACTGCTCAGAGGACAACAGCGGAAGGGTTTATAAATTGGATGTAGCGACCAATCGTTGCATCGACACCTTCCCGGAAGGAGACCATTGCGGCGTTTGCTGGTCTGGTCAAGCTGACTTTGTGGAACGCCTTTTGCTTGGCGTAGATCACGGCGTCAGATTTTCGGTTCAGGAACAATTTGGACAGAAGGTTAACGAAGCGACAACCAAAGCTTTGACTGCTATGGTCGAATCATTGACTAAGGAAGGAGTCAATATTCCTGAAGGGATGGAGATGGATTTGGCAGGCATGCCAGCTGCACCGTCATGGGATTCCGCCCAGGCGAATATCCAATTTCAGGACTTGTCGACTCAGTACGCCATTGATTTTGTTGAGCTTTTGGTGAACACACAATCAGGAATGCAACGCTTCGGGAGCGGCATTCCTACAGTAGGCGGAAGGACTCATATCGGGGTTTTGCGGCGCGGAGACGCGTTCAAAATGCTGAACGAGCCTGAGTTGACACACAAACACACAGGGTACGCACATGACTTATGACAATCTGATGAATGCTGGCAGCATGCCCAGCCGCGCTTTCGCGCCCTCAGCGCCTATGGATCATGAGCGAAGCGGAAAGCTCGAGTCTCGGTCGGCCCGAGATAAGGATGAGCGTACCCGGCATAGCGAAGTGAAGGTCACCTTCCGCAATGGTGAATTCCAGGTTACTGCTGTTGCCGCAGGCTAACCTGCAAGAGTATCCGCGCACCCCGCTTCGGCGGGGTGTGTCGTTTTTGGGCTCCCTGTAAGGTTCTTCATCGCATCACCCTCGCAAGAAACCGAGCCCGCCAATAACTGGCGGGCTTTTTCGTTTCACGAGCGTTCGCTCCTGGCCGAGGCTGTGTAAAAACGCTTCTGGACCGGGTTTGCGGCCTTAACCAGAACGAAAAACGCGCTTCCAGGCAAAATCTGGGTCTGCTGACTAACCAAGTGTTTGCAGATTTCACGTAGCAACGCAGACCTCAGAACAGCGACTGCGTTTTTACACAGCCTGGGCCGGTTCCCGCCGGTCGCAGCTGACTTGTTCAGGTCATCTCCGGCCGATCAGGGGCGGTCGGGTGACTCCCTGGAATCAAGGGGGGCAATCAGCGCTGCCCCAGTGTTTTTCACGTTACCCACTGCCTTGTTGACCGGGTACCACTCGAACTCCTCGGACGGAAGGCACAACTCCCGTACGATCTGTTCTGCCCGCTGTGAAGCTGTGTTCGGGTCTATCCAATCTCGGGCCAAGTCGGCTGGTAGCACTACTGGCCGTCGATCGTGGATATCCAGCATGCCGCCCAGGGCGTCGGCGGTGATGATCACGAACCCATCGTCCTCGCGAACCTCGCTGCCGGCGTGGGGGAGCTGGCCGAAGGCGGCGAAGAACATCGGCTCGCCGCCGCGCAGGCGGATGAAGTAGGGCTGCTTGTGCTTCGGATCGGTCTCGTCCTTCACCCATTAATACCAGCCGTCAGCTGCGACCAGCGCGCGGTGCGGCCATATCTGCTTGAAGAACTTTCCGCTCGCCACCGTCTCGACCCGGGCGTTGATCGGCACCGGCATCTTCCCCTTCTTCGCCCACTGTGGTGCCTACCCCTATCTCACCGCGGCGATCGTCAGGCCGCCTCCCTCCGCATGCAGTAACTGCACGTTGGTCTGTGGTGCCACGTTGTAGCGCTCGATCGGCAGGTTGTCGTAGCCGCTGATCGAGTATCTCGTTCCCGAGCTGACTCTGGACGCGCTGGAGTTGTTGTCTCAATGCATGATCCCAATGAGGCGGGAGCTGCAGGCAGAAGTGAACGAACTTGAGCAGATGCACCCTTCATCCAGATCCGCCGAGCAGCTGCTTCGGTTAAGGCCCGCAAGGACTCGATGAGGCTATTCCTCTGTCTCAATGGATCTGGCAACAAGGCTGAAGGGAAAGCGCACATTGAAGCGCTTGGGCAGGCAGGCTCGAATCTGTCCTTCATTCGCATCGCAAAAGCTGCTGGAAGCAACTGGGCGCTACGAGCGCACCAGTGCCGACGAACCTACGCCCGCTGCTTTGTAGAGTCCCGTATGGGACGTGTGTCCCTCGTCTTCTGAATCGCCATTGGTTTCGTAGACACATCGAGCTGACAAATCTGGCTAATGGCTCCCAAGCGCCACTTTCACACTTGGTCAGTCCGGGCATGTTTACGATGAGATCCATCGGCTGAGGGCCCTGCACCCCAACATTAAGGTGTATGCCGCCATCACTGACTTAGGTGCTTCGGGAGGCTACTACATAGCGAGCGCGGCAGACGAAATACTTGCCGATAAAGCGAGCCAGCTTGGATCGATCGGTGTCATAGCTGCTAGGGAACTGCTGTTTAATTCGGTTTTTCGTAAGCAAGGCACCCTGCAAGCCTTGATTTATCAGTGGGGCAATAGCTGGATTTTGAATTAATCAGCGCCTCCCTAGGTGCAAATATGTTTATAACTCGTTGATTGATAAATCGAAAACGATGCTACTTTAAAGTTGCGTTCGTGCTACAAGGCCAGTTGGCGTTGAATTCTCAGTGTTTTGGCGCACCGTTTAGTCCACGTTACCGCTGCTCAAGGAGGCATTATGAAGGCACGCTACTACTTTGTCGTTTCGGCCTATGTGGATGGTGAAACCGACTTCGCCACACTGCTCGCCCGCCGCCCTCTCACCGCAAATGCGCCTGAACTCGGATGGCTAGTAGACGCCGCCTATGAGGCCCAGTACGAAAACCCCGACGGGACCAAGAAATGCTCGATTCTCTTTGTTGGGCATTCGGACCGCAACGACACGGCTGGCGTTAGTCCTAGTGACCGCGTAAGGAGTGAGCATGAACGCAGCAAGGAACGAGCAGAGTCCGCCAGGACGTGGCTCCTAGATCGTCTTAATGATCGCGCCCAAGCCGCCGGCCAGGTGCTAAACCTCGAATGGCTCGAAGTAGATAGCGTAGTGGCCTTTGCGGTCGGTGTTGGCGCATCTCAACTGGCTAAAGAGCCGGTGGCCATGAATGACCGCTTATTCAACCGACGTATCTATATCGTCCTTGAAGGTTTGAACGTAGCTGCAATCACTGCCCACGACCACCACGTGAACGAACTCACCGACTGAAGCGCCGAAGCTCGCTTCGGCTTCAACAGTTGCTCGGGTGTGCCAGACAGTGGTTCCCCTGTGACCCGGTCCAGCGGCTTGCCGTTGACGTCGTTTAGGATCCGAGTTCCGTCGGTCTCGATGTTAAGCACCGAGAAGTCGGGGAAAGTTACCATTGACCTGCCGTCGGGTTCGTCGACGCGAATGCGACTGTCGGGCCACGATGTCGTTACGGATCCGTCATTTTCTTGGGCGATGGATGCGCCGTCATCGGGGATGGGGTGAATGTTGGCAAGCTCTTCGCCTGATGGCATGACTGATCCTTTCTCGATGCTTGCAAGCCCTTAGGATTTGGCGGTGCGCCCTCCCAATCGGTGAGGCTGTCATCTGGAGGATGATGGCTGTGTGACTATGCTCCATCCAAACGATACTGCGTCGCATCCCTATTAATAAATAATAAAAAATTACACTCAATTGGGTTGGTAACTTACAAGAGATTTGAATATTTATTATTCCAAAGTATTTAATTAATATCCGTCCTGTTTCGCTTGCAACTTTGCGTTCAGAACTATGCTGTCAAAATTAATATTTCAAGGGGGTCGCCATGCCTTACCCCCTCGTTTCTCGGTATCAAGCGTGTAACCTGCCGCGCCACCGAGGATTGGATCGGTCCGACGACCTCGCCGCCGTCCAGCCGGGCCACCGTGCAGGGCGTTACGACGCTGCGGATCCTCGAGGAGGACGTGGAGGGCGACGATCTCCTGGGCGAAATCGACCGCATCCGCGACATGGACCAAGAGCGGACCGTCCGCATCATGGGGAGACGGCGCGAACTAGAACATCACGCTGAAGGTCACCAGCCTGCCTGGCTAATCCGGCCCGCACGGCCGGAGGACCGCCCTGCCGCGGCGACGCACCCGGCGCACTGCGAGCGCGGCGGTCGCGCACCTGCCAGCCCGCGCGCGGAGGACACCTGCCGATGGACACGCTGCTGACGATCGTCGAGGACTACTACGGCCTCGCTGTCGATCCGGACTCCGACGGCGGCCAGATCCTGGCGAGCCTCCGCCCCAAGCCACCCTTCGTCGGAGCGGACCTCTCCGGCGAGGCGGACGTGTCCTCCCTCACGCTCTCGCCGAAGCCCGGTGGCGGCGTCACCGTGCGCGCAGCGGTCCCGGGTGACGCGCTGGTCCTCGGTGTGCCGGCCGGTGACGTCGACTTCTCGATCGAGCCGGTGGCGGGCGGGTCCGTCGCGGTAGGCGTGACGCTCGTCGCGCCGAAGCTGCGCATCCCCGGCCTTCTCCCGGCCCGGCCCGTCGACGCCGAGACGCTGGAAGTGCTGCCCGGCGTCGACGGCGTCTGCCTCGTCCTGCCGCGGCTGCTGCTGCTCGTCACCGCCCGGCCAGGCGTGCCCGACGCCGAGGCCAGCCTCGCGCCGTCGCACGACGCGGCGGGCGCGGTCGAAGCCGTGATGGAGCCGCCGCACGCCTTCGTCGGGCCGAGCGCGGTGCTCGGGCTCCATATGCGCCGGGCGACGCTGAACCTCGATGACCCCGCCGGCGCGGCGCTTGCCTTTCCCGAGGTCGAGGTCTTCGTTGCGCCGCCGGGCATGCCGGCGCTCGCCGCGCGAGGGAGCGGGGCGGGCCTGAAGCTGGACTTCCGGCCGGACGGCGGCCTTTCCGGCGACGTCTCAGTCGCGGCGGTCGGCGATCCGGCGCGGCGACCGCGTTTCCTGAAGAACGTCGCGATACGGGTCCGGCTTAACCGCAGCAGTCTTGTGCTCGCTGAGGTCCGTGGCGACGTGGCGCTTGGAGCAGAGATCACCGCCCTCCTTGGCACTCCGCTTGACGAGGGCCCGGAAACCATCCGCTACCGCCTATCGCTCGCGCTCGCAGACGGCTGGAACCCCGCCGACCAGGATGCCTGGCGCGCCGCCCTGGAGCTTACGGCCGCCGGCGGAGGCGGGTTCCTGTGGCGTTCGGTGCGTGGCGAACCACACTCGCGAAACCTGCCGCGCGACACGCTTGGCGCCTATGCAGTGTTCACACCACTACTGCAGCCAGCGCTACCGGGTGCGGGATCCAGCGGCTACGTCGACCTCTGGACCTCCGCGGCGCTTGCCGGCGCGCTGGCCGGAAGCGCCTGGATCACCACCCAGCAGGTGACACTGTATGGCGGCCGTCTGGTCGCCGCGAAGAAAGTGTTGGGCGAGACGGAAGGCCTTCTCTTCTTCGACTTGGAGACGGAGTTCAGCATCGACGTTCACGTTGGGGGCGCGTCGCTGATCAAGTCGCGGCATCCCTTCCGCGTACGCCAGAAGTCTGTCGGCCTGCGCCTCGCCTTCGGCGGCGTCTCACCGGGCTTGAAGCCGGTGTTCGACCCGATGCAGGGTTTCAACCTAGACCTCAGTGATCCAGGCAGCTTCGACATCCCGGCGCCGCTTGGCAATTTCTTGCAGCCGGATACGCCCCGCATGGCGCGTGAAAACCCGCTGAACCTCGAGATCGTCCTCCGGCCCAAGGCAGACCTCGGCATCGTAACGATCGACAGGGCGAGTGTCCGCGTGCCGCTCGACGGCGGCGGGGTACCCACGCTGACCGCGCTCGATGCGCATTTGAACGTTGGTCTGCTTCAGGGCAGCGGAAGCCTGGAGCTCCTGCCGAATGGCTTCAAGGGTACGTTCGACGCCAGCTTCGGCGCGCCGCTCGACATCCGCGCCGCCGCGGTTCTGGAGCTGGAGGACGCCGGCGGGCCTGTTTCAGTACGCCTCGGCTTCGATGTGGAGTGGCCCGTACCGATCCCGCTTGCCAACTCTGGCATCGGGCTGTTTGGCATTCTCGGCGTGCTAGCGGTGCGCCGCCGTCGCGACGTCGGTCCCGGCAAGACCGCGCTCGACTGGTACGTCGAGGCCGATGGCAACCCAATCGGCGGCAAGTGGGCGACAGACCCTGAAGGCTGGGCGTTGGGGATCGGTGCAGTGCTCGGTACGCTCGAAGGCGGCACGCTGGTCAACACCAAGGGCCTGCTTATGCTGGAGTTGCCTGGCCCGCGCTTTCTCCTAATTATGAAGGCCGACATCCTGACCCGGCGGCCGAAGCGGCAGGGCCGGGACCTCGGTCGTCTGTTGGCGGTCATGGAGATATCCCAAAAATCGCTGATGATCGGCATAGCCGCCGAATACCGAGTACCGTTCCTGATCGAGGTCCGCGTTCCCGCCGAGGCCTACTTCGACTTCGACAACACCAGTGACTGGCGGCTCGACGTCGGCAAGCTAGGCGGGTTGATGGCCTCCGTCCGCTTCATGTCGAGCATCCGGGCGGATGGCTACCTGATGATCCACGGCAGCGATATAACCGGCTTCCCGCCTAAGCCGCTGCCGGGCCCTGCGGTCGCGACCGGCGTCCGCGCGGCGCTTACCTGGGGCCCGCAGGACATCGGCCTCTACATCAAGGTGGCGGCCAGCGCCGATGTCGGCATCAGCTTCAAACCACCACTCCTGACGGGCACCCTCCGGCTCGACGGCGAACTGCACCTTTTCATCGTCAGCGTCGGTGTGTCGGCAAAGGGCGACTTCACCATCATGGACAACGACTTCTATGTCCGCGCCCATGTGGAAGGTCGGGTGCGCTTCTTCTGGTTCGAGGTGAAGGGCGGCGTGACACTGGAACTCGGCAACGCAGCGATCGGGCGGCCCGAAGCCGAGCCCATGATCCGCGCGCTGTCGCTGCACGCGCGCAGCCGAGCGCTGCTGCCGGGCTCGGGCACCTCCGGCCCGATTGACGGCAGCTTCGGCGATGCAGCGTCCGACGGCGGCGCCGGCCCGACGGTGCCGATCGACGCCATCCCGGTGCTGCAGTTCGAGATGCGGCCATTCGTCGAGGACGGCTGCACGTTCGGCGGCGAGCCGATCAGGCCGCAGCTGGCCCCGAAGGCCTGGGCCCGCCGCGGTCAGCGCCTCATCCGCTACCGGGTCAAGTCGATCGCCGTCTCAGCAACGGACGCGGCCGGCACCCCCCATGCGGCGCCTTTCGACGCCGGCGAGCAGCCGCACGTATGGTGGACCCGCTCGGCCGGAACAAACGGGCAGGGCACACGCCAGGACGAGGGCGCGCAACTCGCCCTACTCAACTGGACCCCGGACCCCACCCCCACGGCGGCGCTTCGGACGATCCAGCGCACCCTGACCGTGAAGCGGAACTGGGGCGATGTCTGCACCCCCGTCGCCCGCCCGGCCGCGGTGCTGTGGACCTTCGGCGGCAAGTCCCCCGGCCCGTCCGCCACCGGCTGGACGCTGGAAGGGACTGCCTGGTCGGACAAGCCGGCGACGCTGCGCTCGGTCTCCGCCCGGACCGGGATGACGGTCACCGAACCCTGGCGCTCGGGCTCGCCGCTCGCGGACGCGCTGGTCGACGTTGATCCAGGGCTCGTGCTGGCCGGGACTGACCCGATGCAGTGCATGCTCGTCGCGCCCCTGACGACGCCGGAACTCAGGCCGCGTGTTCCGGGCGATCCCGATTTCGACGCTCTCGCCGCCGCCTTCGGCCTGTCGCGGCTGGAGACGCTGCCAGACGCGATCCGCCTCGACACCGATGGCATCCGCCGGCTCCGGGCACTCGTCTTCGTGGTGCGCGAGACGGGGCGAATAGTGCTGCGGGCCCGAGGCGCGGCCGGCGAGGACCTCGGCTTCGAGGTCTCCGTGGAGGATTTCGGCGGCGAGATCGGCGCCTTCGCCGACCTGCCGGAGGAATGGCGCGATCCCGGCGGCCCGTGGCTCGACGAAGTCGCCGCCCTGTTCTCGGCCGGGATGCCGACGCTGATGACGCGCCTATCGGCCCTCGTGCTGTTCGAGGTCGACCTGCCGGAGGCCACCGCGACCGTCGACCTCGGCATGGTCGACAACCCGGCGGACCGCCCCGGCCGCTGGGGCCTTTTGGTCGCCGAGGGGACCACCGAGGCCGAGTTCCGTCGCCATTCCTTCGACGAGACGACCCAGTCGGAGAAGCGCAAGGTGGTGGATGGTGCGCTTGGCGCCGACGAGAGCGAGCGTGCCCTGCTGAAGCCGAACTCGGCCTACGCGGTCGCCGTCACCTACGCAGTTGACACCGCCGATGCAGATCCGAACGGCAACGCCGTCCCCGGCACGGAGATGGAGGGGAAGGTCGACGTGACGCGGACCTTCCGCTTCCGTACCGACGCGGCGCCACCGAGTCGGCTGGAGCCCTCCGTGCTGGCAACCAGTCCGGCCGAGGGCGAGGATGCCGTGTTCTACGCCGAGCCAATCCGTCTCGTGTTCGCGAGCCAGGCCGTTCGCCGGCTCTATAGGGCTTATGGCGCCGAGCTCTACGCCTCGGTGAAGGCCGCCTCGGGCAACCACCCGCGCGGCAACGCCTTCGATCCGGCGCTACTCGAGTTCTCGCTGTCGGCCGCGGGGCCGCTGGCCGTCCCGGCGCAGACGGTGACGCCCTTCGGCGCCATGCTCGCCGAGGCGATCACCGACCCGGATGCGGCCGGCGGGCCCAAGCTGCTCGACTGCCTGCCGTTCGCCATGGTGGTCACGGATCCCCACGAGTTGGTGGCGATTGACTTCGAACTGGAGCCGGTCACTGGCTACGTTATGGACTTGGTGATCCGCGACGGCGCGGGGCAGCGGATGTTCGACGAGCCCTCCCACCCCTCGCTCCGCCGCAGCTTCACGACCTCGCGCTACAGGAGCCACGAGGCCTTCGCGGCCGACGTCCGGCAAACGGCTGTGCGCCACGCTTTTATGGCTGATCCCGCCGCGCTCGCGGTCCTGGGGCAGGACGGGGCTGCCGGCACGGTCGCGCCCGTCGCGGACCTGGACTTCGAGACAGCGCTCCGGACGGCCGGCTGGACCGACCTCACCCGCCCGACCCGCCCGCGCGTCACGGTGATCTGGACAGGTGGTGGCGCCGATCCCCAGCCCTTCGGCGTCATGGTCGAGGCGACTGAGCCGTTCTGGCGCAGCCGCGGCCTGCCAGAGGAGGTCACGGCCGACGACGTGAAGAGCTACCGACTGGTGCCGCGGCCCTGGCTCGAGCTGCGTGAAGACAGCGCGGCGCCGGTTGCCGCGCGCATCCTCCGCTCGACCGGCGGCGCGCGGGTTCTCGCCGTCCTCGCGCCGGGAGCGCGGGGCCGCCAGCTGCGGCTGGCGCTCCGTCGGATCCATCATCCGCTGTTCGAGGGGAACGTGGACCAGGTGGACGCCACCGCGGTCGACGTCGCTCTCGACGCCGCACCCTGGGAGGACCGGTGATGGTTCACCGCTACGTCATCGATGGCCCCAACGGTATCCTGAACGCCCGCGCCGCCGCCATCTTCTGGGGCGAGGAGCAGCACGGCCGCGGCGCCGGCCGCACTCGGCTGCCCCTGCAGCTGCGCTGGATGCTCCATCCGTCGATCGGCCTGCCGGACCAGCCCTTCACGGTCTGGCGCCTCCGCAATCCCAGCGTGGGCAAGAGCAAACAGGACCTCGCCAACCTGCCGGGCTGGGAGCCGGTCGAAATCGTGGGCCTGCCGGTCGACGATGATTGGGCCGATACGCCATATTCACTGAAGGAGCAGGGACCGCTCAGCGAGCCACTGCCGCCGATCGAGGCGGCGATCCGCCGGCTGAAGCTCGGGGCGCCACCGATCGGCTGGCCGGACCACGACCGCGACGGCCTCGCCCTGCCGTCGTGGGAAGAGCCCGACGTCAGTGCCTACTTTAACCGCCTGATGCGTGGAAAGCTGCTCGACGGGTTGCACGCCATGCTGCGCGCGGCGCAGCCCACCCAGCATCACATCTTCGAGGTGGTGGCACAGGATGACATCCCCCGGTGGATGCCTCGGCTCCTTCTGGACGGGGTCGTCGGACGGCCGTTCGGTGAGAGTGGGCGGGGCCGCTGGCACCCGCTGGGGCTGCTGGCGATGAGCACTGGAACGGATCCGCTCGCCGCGCTTGGCTTCGGCTTGGGCACGGCGCTCGAGATGCCGGTGGAGATCGGTGACCTCTATATGGTATCGGTGCGCCATCGCCTTCGGCCCGACCTGCCGGAGATGGAATTCGCCGATGTCGTCCGTCCCGCAGCGCTCACCGACCCGGTGCCGGCACCGGCCGGCCTATTCGCCGCCCGCAAGAGCATGACCCGGCCGCAGAGCCTCGACGCCCCGGCGCTCGAAACCGTCGCGGTTCGCTGGGACCGGCCCGCCGCGCTGCCACCCGGCGCCCTGGCGCCGGAGCAGCCGGAGGCGGTGAGCTACGCCATCGGCCGCTACGGCCCGGAGAGCACGGGCCGGCGCATCATCCTGACGCGGCGGCCGCCCGAGGTCGGCGGTTGGCTGACCTTCACTCCTGGGGCCGTCGAGGAAAGCGTCCCCATTGAGTTCCTCGACCACGTAGCGCGCTCGGCCACCGTCCAGAATCCGCCGCGCACCGTCGTCGCGCCGCTCGGCTTCGACGTTACGTACGTCGTCGCCGCACAGGACCTTTTCGGCCGCTGGAGCGACTGGAGTGAGGTCGCCTATTCCGCGCCGAAGGACGAACCGGCGGCGCCGACGGTCGTCGCCGTCGCGCTCACCGAGGCGGGCGCGCTCACCGTCGACTTCGCCTGGGACTGGTCGGACCGCAGCCCGGAATTCGCCGAGCTAGTCGGCGCCTTTACGGATCCGCCCGGCGCAGAGGCCGCGCGCGTCCGGGCGACCTTCGCCGGCAAGGACCAGGCCGACGCCGCGGGCGCCGACGTGGTGCCGCTGGACCAGAACCGCGCGCCGACGGACTGGGGTGCCACGCAGGACCGGCCGGGAAGCGGCCCTGAGGTTCGGTTCTATCGTTGGACCGCGGCTGTTCCGGTCGCCTTCGCCGACGGCCAGCGCTGGCGCGAGTTCGGGGTGCACGCCCGCGGCCAAGCACATGTGCACCAGACCTACATCGCTGGGCTCCTCGTCAGCCAGTTAGACGGGACGCGGACGACGCGGGTGTGGAACTCGACCCCGCCGCCGGCGCCGCTGATAGAGGCGCCGCGCTGGGCGAGCCTGCCTGACGCGGCGGGGATAGGCCGCTTCGTGATCTCTTGGCCGAGCGTGCCCTTCGCCGAGGGCTACGTGGTGTATGAGGCGACGGAGACGGCGCTGCTCGGCGCCTTCGGCCGGCCGGCCATCGACATCGAAGCACCTTTCACCGCCCGCATGGAGACTCTTCGCGAGCTCGACTTCGCGGGCGCGCCGGACGTCGTCCGCAGAGCCTTCCGCCGGCTCACCTCGGACCTCGTGCCGCAGGCGGCCGGCGTCGTCCGCCACGAAGCCAGCCTGCCGCGTGGGTCGCGCGTGATCCATCTGTTCGCCGTGCTCGCGGTCGGCCTGAACCGGATCGAATCGGAGTGGCCGCGCGACTGGCGGGCGTTCGTGCCGGTCGCAGTGCCCCGGCTGGAGGTGCCACGCGCGCCCGTCCTCGCCGTCGATCCCGCCGACGAGCCGGGTCGGATCCGGGTACGCGTCGGCGACGTCATCCCCGGCGGCGCGGTCGAGCTCCGGCGCGTGCGCTCGGCGGAGCCACCCGCCGATTTCGACGGCATGGGCCCGCCGCTGCCCCCGCTCGGCGCGCCCGACGCGGACGGTGAAGTGGCCTTCCTCGACGGCGGCATCTCGCCTGGATGGCGGCCCATCTGGTACCGAGCCGCCGTCCGGGCTCCGGACCGGCCGGACGACGGGGTGATTGGCGGGCGTTCGGAAGCCTCGGCCGCCGCGCGCATCCTCTTCTTCCCCGAAGACGCCCCCGTCGTCGCAGAACTCCGCGTCAACGAGCCTACGTCGACCGCCGACGAAAGCCTGGTGAGCTGGAGCACGACCGCGCCCCTGGAGGAAACGCCGCTCGGGGCGCATCGCTTGATCCTGGAGGTGCTGGACATGGTCAACGGAGATCTGCACCGTGCCCGCCACATGATGGACGACGTTCGCATTGCTGCCAGCCCCGCTGACCTCCCCAAGGTGCCCGCGCCCGGGGAAGAGCACGGGCTCGGCGCGCTCGCCGAGCCGCCTGGCGTGCGGTTATACGCCTGGATCCCGCGGCCGTCCGGCCAGACGGTCCGACTTATCGTGAAGATCGTCGACCCGCTCGGGCGGATCGGGCGCGTCGCGGCGGACATCCCCCCGCTCGGCCCGGACGTTGCGATGGTAGAGATCCCACCGTGGTCAACGAAGACAGATGTGCTGGAGGGTGACGACATGGGCATGGTGGTGTTCTCCGCCGAATCCCTCGGCCTCGTCGTCGAGTTCGTGTACGGCCAGCGTGTGCCCGGCTACGACGACGGACAAGTCATTTCCATCGCCCCGCCCGCCAGCACGATGGTGCCCGCGGGTAGCACGGTGGTGGTCACGGTGAACCTCGAGGGATGAAGGGATGTCGTTGCAGGACCAGAGCCTGCTAAGCAGCGTTATCGACCGGCTCCTTCTGGCCGACACCAGCCCGATGCTACTGGCGGCTCCCGGCCAGAAGCGGACGACGGTCTGCCTATAAATAAATCCGTCCCCATTTTTCTCATAAATAAATCCGTCCCCATTTTTCTCATGACAGCTTGCGCCGTCAATCCCAAGCGACCAAGCTTTGCCTGGCGCACATAAATCCGTCCCCTTTTTCACGGGCCGGAGGTTTAGATCGTGGCGTGTGATCAAGGCTTTAGCAGGAGACTGGCGCCAACTTTTGGATCTTCATAGCGCACAACAAACCCGTTAAGACGTTGCTGGCGCTGCAGTTGATCCCTGGCTATGTCGGCATGTTCCCGGCCTTTATAGGGGCCACAAAAGATCCGATTCATTCCATCAGCCGTGGTTGTGTACGCTTCATACCCGACTTCCTTTAAGCGCTTTTCAAGCTTCTCGGCTGTCTCTTTACTGCTTAAGGACGCGACCTGAACACTCCACAAAAGCTCATCATTCACAGAAGCCGGTTTTGGGGGGGCAGCCGAGATCTTGTTGTTAGCTTCAGTCAGTCGGCGCTGCTGCTCCTGCTCAATCGCTGACATGATCTCAGCCGCATTATTGAACTGCACCAGCTGCCAGTAACCACCCTGGTCCCGCAGGGTGAACTTCATCTCAAGGGGAAGATCAAGCTGTTCGTTACGGTAGGGTATGGTCACGATGGCCACCTTGCCCTGCTTCTCGACGCGGTAATCCTGCAGCTGCAACTGCTCCAGACCAAATGACGATGCCATGCCGTCAAGACTGGCCTTTTTAGCCGCATCACTGGCAACAGCAGGCGCTGCAGAGGCCGCGACGCCTTGTCCGCCTTTAACCAGCTCGCCCGTTTCGACGTACCGTAAGGTCGACGACTTCAGCCCGCTCACAAGAGTAGGTTTCATCATCTGCACAATGCCCGCGCCCAGGGCACTGCCGAGCGCACTCCAACCGGAGTCATTCTCATTCGTGGCCTGGGAGAGTGCTTGCGCCATCACATCGTCAATCAGGCGATTGAAGAGCGTGTCGACATCAACATGCTTTTCGAACAAGGCCACGTCATGATCCTGTACCGCGTTGCGGATCTGCAGGACGGAATAGGTTGGCGTGGTCGTGTAGTAGTAGAAACCACCCACTGAAACGGCAACCAGCCCCAGAGCGGACAGAAGTAACTTCCTTTTCATCAGGCTCCTCACAAGCATTTTTTGGGCTATCCGGTTTGTGATCGGGAACCAGCCAGCGCCGGCTTCACAACGTCGGAGTGTGACGTTATCTGTTCTGGCTGGCCAGTAAGCGGGCTCTGTTTGTGACTAGCCTGCGCTGGCTGAGCAAGGATGCGCCGAGAAGGGATAGGGAGATTCAGCGGTTGCTGCGCGAATCAATCTAGCTACTCTGCATGCAACAATGATTATCCAGCTGGGAAACGACAATGCCCGTTCGGGATGGCTATGCGCAGATGTTGCTGAAGAAAGAGGCCGTTATGGTTCAATCAAAGCGAGGTAGCCTGGGTGACCACCGGTGGAAAACGCTCCGCGGTTTTCCATCCTACGCGAACTCGGGAGCTCTGTAGGGTGGACAACGTTTACTTGTCCACCAGCCTCTGCGACTGGTCGCAATGGGCCGATTTCAGCCCTTCGCGACCGGCCGCTTTCGACCATAGCAGACGATTAGAGACTCTGTAAGCGTGGAGTTCGCCTCTGCGTTAGTCTGCGGCCAAGATTTGCATAACGCCCTCAAAAACTATACGTAGTGGCTCCAAAATTTCTGGCTCGTCTTCTGCTACCCCAACAATCCAATCTGCGAAGGAGACCTTCGAGTCCTCGTGCGTTGTGAGGATATGGAAGTGATTGAGATCTTCACGTGGCGCAAGATACGGTTGAATTCGAGAAAAATGTTGTCGGTCAATAATTTCAGCATGGGGCGAGCTTGTCAGTTGTAGAGCGCCAGCCATTACTGCGCGATTTCGTATCGCAGGACTGAAAAAATTCTCAAGACTTCCTGGCCACATAGTTTTCGGCAGCCCGATCTGTGTCATGAAGCGCTCGAATTCCGTGGCAAAAGGCAACCTACACCAGTGCACTTTATTAGAATTGTGCTGTACCCATCGTCCGCCATTGCTGAGTCGTGAATTAGCATAAAGAGAGCGACCTTCGGTATCGTTATCTACAAGTGCAAATATTTTTCGTCCAGGAGCTAGGCCAGACAGAATTCTCCCGTCGCTAGCTAGGCTTTCCATCTTCGTGGTTCCCCCAGCAGACTCCAGTCGAAAAGGCATTTCATTACCGATAAGCATCTCCCACGCTTTAGCAAAAACTCTAATATCTGAAGCACCCTCAACAAACATGATTGATTGATTGTGCGCCTCTAGCCTTTGTTCAAGCTCGATCCTGTTCTCTTCTTGCTGAAGTATTTTCAAGTGCGCATCTCTTAGATGAACACTGATTACAGGAAGGTGGGGGGTCTCCCCCATTAACTCGCTGGGGAGGGGGCTTCTGGGGCTGCCAATTTTAACTATTGTTGAGTTTAGGCGTTCCTCGATCACTTTGGATCTCGTTACAAAATAACGAGAAACATCGTCTTGTTCTAAAGAGAAAAAGGCGGGGCTGTGGCTGGTGAGAAAAATTTGTTTGTTAGGTTGTTGACCAAAGGAGCGAAATCGATTGGCCTCCTCAATTGCGTTGACCAATTCCAACGAATTCTCTGGCTCTTCGAACGCCCATACATGGAAATCTTCCGAACTGTGCTCCGCCAAGAATGAGAGAATAGGAGCTATGTGGCGTACCTGAACTCCATCGCCACGCTGCAAGGTCAGGCTATATGCGTCGCCAACTTCTGATGTTGTCTCAAAGTCAAGCGAGCGAAACAGATCAGTTAGATCTTTGGGCGTAGTTACAACACTTGAAATATTTAGATCTTGAAGTAATTGCTGGCTTAACCCTTGAGTGCGCTCGCGCAGCGCATTCGTAAAGTTTAATAAAGACCCTGAAAACTCAATATGCTCTGATATTACTTTGTAGATTTCAGCTTGCAGGCTTTCAAAAATCTTTCGATCCTTAATTGCCGGTATATAATAGAGGCGGATTTTATTCAGAAAACGCGACAAGTAGTTGCGCTTATTCTCCGAAATTGATGTGGTAACCTGGGCATCAGAGCCAAATGAAATGCTCCATTGCTTTTTTACCCAGAAGCGATCTCCTAGCGACCGCCTCCATGTTTGTGGAGTGTTGAACCATATTTTTACGTATACAAATTTACGAATATCACCATCCCCGCCAGCTTCAGCTCTGCGTGAATGGTTAAAATCTTGCAAGAAATTAAACTCTAGGCCGGGGCTGGTATTTTTGTTGAAGAACAGATTTAACGCCCGGAGGATGTTGCTTTTTCCAGAGTCGTTTCTTCCAAAGACAATATTGGTATCAGTGCAACTGTTTAGATTCTCTTTGTATATCGACCTAAAATACGCAATTTCGACCTGATCAATTAGGCGCATTACAACTCCATGAATTCGCCGCATTCGACATATTGAGCTTGCTTGGCCGGCACTCTCGCTTCCAATGTTATCAGCTTCTCTGGCGCTCATTACAACACGAAGCTAAACGCCCGCTCCTGGCCGGATAGCGACGGTCTGGCCTCGACCGTCGCTGTGCATGGTCAGACCTCGGTCTGTTCCGCCATTTCCAAGGCGTCATCGACCTCAATCCCCAGGTATCGGACGTTGCTTTCAAGCTTCGTATGGCCGAGTAGGAGTTGGACTGCCCTCAGGTTCTTCGTCCTGCGGTAGATCAGGGATGCCTTCGTACGCCGCAGCGTGTGGGTGCGGTACATGGCCGGATCAAGGCCAATGGCTGTCACCCAGGCTTTGACGATTCGAGCGTATTGCCTGGTGGAGAGATGATCTGAGCCTCGCAACCGGCTCGGAAACAGGCAATCCTCGCTGCGGAGCTGGGCCTGATGTATCCAGACCGCCAAAGCCGCCCGGGTTTGCTCTGTGATCTCAAACTGCACTGGTCGCTGAGTTTTCTGCTGCATCACGATGGCTCGCGGCGACACGTGTTCTCCATGGGCTATGTCCCGTACACGAAGTTTGGTTAAGTCGCAGGCTCGTAGCTTGCTGTCGATGGCCAAGTCGAAAAGAGCAAGATCCCGGGTTCTCTCCGCAATCTGGAGCCTTACCCGGATGGCCCATATATCGCTGAGCCGGAGCGGGGCTTTCTGCCCGACTAGCTTTCCCTTGTTCCAAGGCTGGTGACTGAAGGTGGCAGTGGTGTTCATGGCTTGTCCTCCATGTGAGGGAGGACAAGGGTGGACCAGCAATAGCAATGGTCGCTAACCGGCCAGGAGCTGCCGGTGGACTTGGTGAAAGCAAATCGGTAGCTACGACCCTCTGTACAGAATCTTTGCGCGGCAGTTGAGCTTGCCGTCATCCATGTCACCTAGTAGTAATTAGGCACGTCAAATCACCGTCGCAGGGAATCATGAGCAAAATTCCTCCGGGCCCGAAGACAGTATTACTGAACGGTATTTCTGTCGGCGAGGTCGTTTCTACAGGCGATACCGAGCGGGATTCAGAGGCCGTTCGCCAGTTCCTAAAAAGCAAGGGGCTTCACAAGGAGACCTCGCAGTTTCAGGCAGTCTTCAATCAGGCGCTAGCGTTCGCCAACACATCGGCCTACCTATACGAACGTGACCTGCGTTGTTCCCCGCGCAATGGTGTCAGTTTGGTGCCGTTTGTTGTCAACGCAGCGTTCAGCATTGAGCTATACCTGAAGGCCCTGTCACAGAAGCATGGAGTCGCACTTCGTGGTCACGAACTGATCAAGCTTTACGAGGCCCTTCCGAGCAAAGCACATATCGAAATCCAAACGGTTACGCCGCGGTGTGCCGACAACAGAACTCTCGGTGAACCGCCTGAATTACTTGCTTATCTCAAAGACTTGAATAATGCGTTTATAGAATGGCGCTATTCATATGAGTTGGAGCGAACAGGCGCGGTGCATATCGAGCCAACAATCTTCGTTATGGAAGTCTTGCATGAAGCTTGTCGCCTTCCAGCCGCTTAATACTTCCATCGTGCAAGCGTCCGGACAGGGTCGGCTTCTGCCGGTCACCACAGGCTGGCAACGGCCAGAAGCGCACGCGCGAAACCTCTTGTCTTACCCTAGGGGTGTTGAGCCTAGCCTTAGGTGATAGGCAGAATAAGCATGGCTGGTACTGAATATTTGATCCATAACGAAATTTGGAATCACCCGAATAAACCACACACTATTGTGATCTCTTACTGATTGCCGCTAATCGGCAATCCCAGACGGTTGGCCTATGCGGCAAATGGAGGGATTGAATGGCTGATGCTCTCACCAGGTCCATCATAGAGTCGCTCCGCGAAAGCCAGTGGCAGCAGTACGAAGAGTTGGTCGGGTCAATCCGCAACCAGGCCGAAACACAAGACCTTTGGGTCGTCTTGGGCGAATCTCACGGCCGTGACGTAGACCTGCTTGCTCAATTGTTGGCATGGCCTACAGACAGATTGCGGGCTGTGGTTAATCGACTGTTGCCAGCAGTGGGCAAGATTCCAGAGCTAAGCGTGTCCGATGCGCTTCGTTTGCTACAGCTCGCTGAACGCCTGCAGCCTTCCTATTGGTATTCTGTCTCCGAACAGTTGCGTCCGCACATCGCCGCCAACCCCCAACTCGGCCAACAAGTAGGGGAGCTGCTCCGTACTCCCGGGTCACCAGGACATGGCGCTCTTCGAGTTTGGGCTGGAGCGTTCTCCACTGAAGCCCCTGAGACGGCTGCTCAGTTCGCCTTGAGCCTGGCTACAGGTGATCCGGGGGACAGTCGCCTATTGGCAGCGCTCATACAATTCCTGCCCATGGACGATGCAGCGGTTCATGCGTTGCTGGAGCCTAAAGAGGCCGATCTGTCCAAGCTGCTTTGGAACGCAACCTCGACGCTCGAGTCAACCGCATGGACAGCTCTGACCCGTCTTACGGCCCTGTCGCCATCTGCGATGGACATTCTCGAGCAGGGCATTGAAAGAGGCGAGATCGAGGCAACTCTTGCTGTTGCGGACTGGATGTACCAGGTGTCAACCCCAACAGTTGGGGCGTCTGGTGTCCCAATCGATAATCTAGTAAGGCAACTCTTGCAGACCGCAATTGCCCACGAGCAAGCGCGCGCACGGGTGGATGATGGAGTGGCAGGCCTCCTTCATCGCACGGCACTGCGCCAGTATGTGCTTCCGTGCGTCACTGAACTTGGCAATGTTGATGCCAGCGTTGCCGAAATGTTTCCAGATATCTTTGCGGGCGTTTGTGACGCACCGGATGACTTTCACCAGATTCTAACAGGATGGCTTCTTAGTCCTGACGTTACGTTCTCGGCAGTCGGTAGCCTCCTCTCACTGTGCTCTCGTGAACAGGCACCAGTCGGTTTGGACGCTGCAACTTTCAGCCTGGCCATGCCTGAGCGACAAGTAGTTGCCGCGCGTCGACTGCTCGCACTGAGCCACCATGGGCCGTTGCTGTGCTCGTTCATCGCAGTTCTTGCTGAGACTCCAGCTCTCCAACCTGTGGGGCTTGATATGGCAGTACAAATGCTCAACGAGGCGTTCGCCGAGTACCCAAGTGCCACGGTCGAGTTTCTAGAGACACGAACAAGACCTGCATCACGCAAGGAGCCTTACGCCCATGCCTATCGGAGCGTCTACGCTAACGCGCTGCGCTGGCGTCGAGTATTGGCTCGTCTACCACGTCTCTACGAACTGCGTCCAACAGATACCCAACTACATGCGCTGCGCTCGGTGAAGCAACGGATGAACCGCGACATCATGCGAGGCGCTGCAGAGCGATCAATATTCGCCTCCCTCTTTACCAGCGTGCATGTTGCCCAGGGAAGGCGGTTCGCATCCCACAACAACTTTGGTGCACCTCAGGTGGCAGAGATGGCCGAGGCAAGCCATTCAATCGAACTGCCTTCCTCTGAATTGGCGGACCCTGTGGGTGGCATGCTTCGAAGAGCGACGACACTTAGAGGTGCACGATGACTCCCAGCCTGCGACTCCTCCTCGAAGACTTCCTCGGCCTAATGCGCGAGGAGGGAGAGCTGGACGTATTCCTTCCCCTCCTGATGTCGGCTATGGGCCACGAAGTCGTCTACAGAGCTCAGAAGGGCACTCGGCAGTATGGCGTGGACATTTCGTCAGTTGGCCGGGACGAGGATGGCAAGAAAAAGCTCTTCCTGTGGCTGGTCAAATGCGGAGACATCAACAGGTCCGACTGGAATTCTGGTCCTCAGGCCATTCGGCAGTCAATCGAAGATGTCGGCGACACCTATCTGCGTAGCCATGTCGCCCCCCAGCATTTCCGTCTGCCAAAAAAGCTGCTCGTCGTCACCAATGGCGACTTCAACGCCAGCCTGAACGAGACTATCGCCGGATTCCTAGAAATCTGGTCACGGCAAAAGCGAGTTGAGGCTGTGACCATTAACGGTTCTACGTTGGCTGCATGGACCGAGCATTATCTATTGGATGAGTATGTGCTGCCGGCGGGCAATCGTGCACTCCTCCGGCGGATGCTTGCGAATGTCAACTCACCTGAACTCTGCATCTCGGTCGGTCACACCTTGTTCGATTCAATGGTAAAGGGAGCCAAAGAGCCTGCCAGGTCCAAAGCTGCAAGAAAAAAGCGACTTTTGACTGGGTTACGAGGTGTACGAACTGCACTGAGCGTGCTGCAGGTTTGGGCACACAACGAGAACAACCTTCTTGCACCTTACCGATTGGCGGAGTTTGCAGTGCTGTCGGTTTGGGCAAACCTGCATGACGAAGTTTCAAAGGGCGAGCGCCCCGTCATCCAGGAGTTCGCAGACCTGTTGCTTCAACTGACTGCCATTGCCGAGGCGTATCACCAACGGCTCCAGCCGTACTACGTGACGCAAGATGCTTTCGCTCATGCATTACCTGACAACTTGCTTGTTACCGACACGGTATTCCAAGAAATCGGTAGAATCGGACTGCAGGGGTACATCTGGGCAGCTCAAGCAGCTGAGAGCAAGAACGAGCTTGCAGCACAGATGGCGAGCGTTTACACAAACCGGCTTATAGCCTTGCTTAGAAGTCACAGCTGCTCGCAGTCTCCGTCTTACGACTACCACGCGACTGACATTCATGTCGGCCTACTGCTGCTTACCCTCGCAAATCGAAAGGACGATGCCAAGATCTGGATTCACCATATGGTGTTGCGCCTTGGCCATGCGGCTATTAAACCCAAGTTCTGGCCTCTCTCGGCTCCTTTTGAAGAGGCACTGCTCATTCGCTACGGTTACGAGGAAGCGAGTGAAGAATTCCGATCGACATCGACCCTTATTCCAGTACTTCTGATATGGACTGCCGCCCTAGGAATGGACGACGCCTATCACTTCATACGAGATCGGATATTGCCACTCATACCCCAAACCACGCCGAACTTCTGGAGCCCTGACAAGGGCTTTGATGAGCTCGTGGCAAACCCTGTGGCGTTGCAGCAGCACGGTGTGGGAGAAGCAGTGCTCTCGATTGCAGCGGAACCAGAGCAGTTCGTCCGAAAGATGAGTGCTCCACTTCCGGGGGTCGAGTCGATCGAGGAAGCAGTCTGGCAGAAGGCTCGGGCGGAATACGTACCGCTTCTTGCAGCCTTGCTGTGGCAACTGCAGGTGCCTCGCGAGATGATGGTGAAGCAAGCAATTGGCGCGGCAAGCTATGTCTTCCCGTGAGACCAATGGCCGCTCTGGGTCGACTCCGGCCCGTCGTGACCGGCAGCAGCCGACCCTATGCAGACATTCATAACGTTTGACTTTAGGGCACACGTAGGCGGGCGAAGCCCGCCGGAGCATGTCCTCTCGAAGGAAGGGTTAGGAGTCTGGCGGCAGAGTGGCCCTTCAACGCTTTGCCAATCCCGACACGGTTTCCGGTATGAATAGGTCTTGAGACACGGACCACAGATATCGGTTTGTGAGATTGACGACCTCGACGAAGGAAGAGATTCGCTCAAGCGGAACCTCATTGAGGATTAGCGCGAACTCGTTGTTTCCTTTAGGGATTATGCGATGAAAGACAGCGATGTTTGACTGTGAGTCGAAGGTTTCAAGGACTGAATGAAGATAGAGATTTCGCTCCTCAGCGAGATTCCAGAGCTTTGACGAAACTTCAAGAACTGCTTCCTTGTACTTTGAAAGCGCCTGGTGCTTCTTGAACCATGGCTTGAGGATCTTTAGCTTCGTTGTGAATGAAACGGGGTGCTCTTTGAACAGTTCTTCGGAGAACTCTTTCTTGTTTACGTGAACGAGGATTGCCTCTACCTGTTGTTCAAGTCGCGCCCATGCTGCGGTCGCGCGGCCAAGCTCCAGAAACAGAACCTGAGCCTCAGAAGGGTCATCGACGGGGCCGCCAAGGAACTTGAAGGTATGTGGGTCCGGCATGAAGACTCCTAACGAAGCTGTAGAAAAACCAAATGACAAATTTTGCGGTTGGGATTCTGGCTATTTTTTAGCCAAAAATCAGCGTCTCTCTTGAAATCTAAGGAAACTCTGAAGAAGACTTCCTGATTTTGGCAAAATACCCGGATTCCACCCGCCGAGTTTTCCGATGAAGCAGATGACCTTCGCCGACGCCGAGTACGCCGGCAAGCGCAAGCAGACCCGCAGAGAGCTGTTCCTGATCGAGATGGATCAGTTGGTGCCGTGGACGGGGTTGATCGCCCTGATCGAGCCGCACTACCCCAAGGGTGAAGGCGGTCGTCCGGCCTATCCGCTGATGGCGATGTTGCGAGTGCATTTGATGCAGAACTGGTTCGGCTACAGCGATCCGGCGATGGAGGAGGCGCTGTACGAGACCACGATCCTGCGCCAGTTC
>NZ_FNCT01000003.1:230294-530366 GCF_900100495.1 Pseudomonas benzenivorans | reverse complement strand
TCAACCCCGCGAACTGGCGCAGGATCGTGGTCTCGTACAGCGCCTCCTCCATCGCCGGATCGCTGTAGCCGAACCAGTTCTGCATCAAATGCACTCGCAACATCGCCATCAGCGGATAGGCCGGACGACCGCCTTCACCCTTGGGGTAGTGCGGCTCGATCAGGGCGATCAACCCCGTCCACGGCACCAACTGATCCATCTCGATCAGGAACAGCTCTCTGCGGGTCTGCTTGCGCTTGCCGGCGTACTCGGCGTCGGCGAAGGTCATCTGCTTCATCGGAAAACTCGGCGGGTGGAATCCGGGTATTTTGCCAAAATCAGGAAGTCTTCTTCAGAGTTTCCCTAAGCCTATGTAAAAAATGCACATTTTTTAGATTTGTCAAAGTGTTACGCCTGGAATGCTTCGCGCTTAGGGACGTGGCGGCGAGCTAGGCACGCAGCTGGCCGATGCGATCCTGCTTCCGCAGTTCGTAGTTGGTACCTGCTGCAGGTCTTCCGCTTCCATCTGCTGGGCTTCACTGACGATACGCCAGGCCATTGGTCCGCAGATCCCTACGCTGCACTTGCAGCGCAAGCGGCAGATTGACGCATTCCTAGACATTCTGCTCACAACGGCTGTGCCGCGCCTTGAATACAGGGACGGCGGTATTCGCAGCGTGAGCTCACAGCGAGGCACCCGCGCTCACTCGGGATGAATAGCAAGCACCATCCAAGATTTCCGCTTCGGGTCGGTTTCCGCCGGTCGTGACAGGCCGAAGTCGACCCATAGCCGCCAGCGGCGAATGGCAGAGACCGGCTGATCACCGCCACTCACCGCAACCTGATGCAGGAAGTCGTTCACGGGCGCTTCCGTGAAGACTTGTTCTATCGCATCGCCGTGGGTGTGCTGCATCTCCCGCCGCTCAGAGAGCGTGAAGGTGACCTGCTGTTACTGTCCGAAAAGCTGTTGGCGGGCATTGCCAGTCAGGATGCTAGTCTCGGTGATAAGAAAATTTCCGCAGAGGCAAAAAATCTTATCCTCAACCATCCATGGAGAGGCAATGTACGGGAGTTGCAGTGAATCGCCCCGGTTCTTGTAGACACCCTATGACCGCTTCTGGCCGATTGCAGACGGTGGCCAACGCAGCGTTCCGGCACTGGCCCTGACAATCAGACCAGCAGAATTACTCCCAAATGAGGGCATGGTTCTGAGCGTATCAAAGCGGCTCAAGCGAATGTATCGTCGGCTCGTCAAACCGCATATGGAAGGAGTCGGAATATGGATAGCGAGCGAGAGATCGAGAAATGGAATGCCAGGTGGATGATCGTTGCTGGGCGAGCGGTGTGCACTGGCTGCCTTGAAAGCCAGGCTCTAGAGGATTGTGAGAGCCCGTTTTCTCATGCCCGTACGTCCGAGGCTAGCGGTGAACAAGCCAAGCATCCGTGGAGGGCGCTGCACGACATCCTCGACTGCGCCAGAGGGTGAGTTACCTGTTCGCCTCTGAGTCTGTCTTGGAGTGGAGCAGGTTGGAGGCAGGCACCTAAGGGAAGCGATCGACCCATAGCCGAAACTGGCGTCTTGGGGCCAACCAAGCTGCCAGCCTCGCCCCGTTTCCGGGAGCATGGCTGGCGATCAAAAGCGACTGTGCAGCGGACCGGTTTTTAGCGGGATGTTGGCTCGTCACCACTAGTGTGGGTGGCCTTCCCTCAGAGGTATCGTTTGTCGATTGCCGCACCGACAGAGTATTTGGGGTCGACGAAATTGCCCAGTCTTACCTTGCCGCACTGGCTCAGCATCATGTAGGCGTCCCACCGATCAAAGCCGTATTCCTTTTCCAGCCAAAGAATCAATTCGCAGTATGCAATACGCGTGGCGTCTTCCAAGGGGCGTGCACTGCCGATGGCCATCAGCATCGATTCGGTTTCAAGGCGAGGCCAGTCGATGTTCCAATTCTTGATCAGCTCGACATGGATGGTCGTCGTGCTCTCGAACTCCACAGCCGTGCCGCACACCTCACCATCGCCCTGACACGCATGCGCATCGCCGATGAACAAACGCCCACCTGGCGAGCGCACCGGCAAGTACGTGATGCTCCCTGGGCCCATGTCAGGCAAGTCCATATTGCCGCCGTGGTTGTCTGGCGTAAGGGAGTTGATCGAGTCGATTTCAGGCGAAAGGCTTAGCGTGCCGATGTGCGGCTGATAGGGCAGGGTCACGCGATCACTCCAATGGACATGCTGCTCGTCGACATGGATTTTGCGGGTGATCTCGGGCAATGGGTCGGTCAGCATCGCGGTCAGATCGGTTCCGGTGAGGGCGCCGAAACGGGGGATCATGCAGCACGTACCCCGAGGGTTTTCACCCCGTGGCAGGATCGACTCGATGCGGACGGCCACCACGTCTCCCTTCTCGGCGCCTCCAATCATGATGGGGCCGCTCTGGGGGTTGAGAAACGGCATGCGCAGCAGTTCGCTGGGGCGATCGTGCTCATGTTTGATTTTGCCTTCAAAGGCATCGGCGGTTTCGACGATAACCCTGTCCCCTGGGCGAATGTGCAGAACTGGGTCCGAGTAGGGGCCCATGGTGTAGTGAAATTTTCCCTGACGATCTGTGGTCAGCTCGTGGGTTTCACCCTCTTTGCCCTGGGCCACACCCCGGGTAAACATGATCGATTTTTCCAGCCAGTTCATACGTTGACTCCATTTTTTAGGCAACAAGCTCCCTTTGGCGGACCACCGCGCGGTGCGCCATTGAGGGGGTTAATATCGATAAACTGCGGCTTGGGCCGCGAGCGTTTGTGTCTTGCCGAGTCAGGGCCTTCGCTGGTGACGCAGCATGCTCAGCGCGCTTTTCTCACAGCCGCTTTGCAAAAACCGCAGACACATTTCCTCCATGCACATCTGATTGGTCATGCTCGATTCCCTCAGCTGTTCATAGGCTTGGTCATCGTCGATGTTGGCCAACTTCATCAGCTTGACTACCGCCTTGAGCACTACGCGCCGGGCCTTCACACGCTCTTGCAATTGGGTGATTTCAGCGCGGGCCCGGGACCGCGAACCGAATTCAAAAATCGCCTGTTGCAGTGCAAGGAATGTCCCGCTTGAGCGCACCGGTTTGACCAGAAACGCGCACACCCTTTGCGTCAATGACCAGTGAATCCTCTCTGGGGTTTCGGCACTGAACATGGCAATCAACGGCACTCGCGGTTCCCCATCAGGCCAAGGGAAGGCATTTTTGTGCGCCTGATTCGCATCGAAAAAACAAACGTCCACCTGCGACCAAGGCAAGGCTTGGTCCTCAACCGGCTCGATGATTTTCAATCCCAGCCTCACCAGTTGCCCGCTCAAGACCTGATAGTCATGGTCCCTCTTGTGCAGGATCAGCACGCGATGGTCTCGCAGGTTGGGAAGCTGAGGCCTTTTCATCTGACGATCCTCAACTCCGGTTTAAGGCGATCGCCATGGTCTTCCATTACGGCGCCATCGCCGACTTTGCCCATGTCCAACCAAGTGAGGTACGGGTCTGGTTTGCGCGGCTCCTTCGCGCTCGCCAGGATCTCGAAATCACCGCTGGCGTTGGAGATGCCCAGGCGTGGCGTCAGGTAGCAGTGGTGGTTTTCCGGGTCGATCCACACTGGCCCTTGAGGGGCGTTCAACCGGCATCGAACGGCGGCGCTTCTGACCTGCTGCACGTCGTCGGTATCTGCCAGGTGAATGGCTTCGGCCAACAACAGCACCGCAATGAACGAGGCTTCAGCATCGGCGGACGTCACCTGTTCCACGCCGTACCGCTGCTTGATGTCACGAACGAACTCCGCGTTGGCCGGAGTGCCGATGCTCTGGAAATACACCGAAGAACAGATATGCCCCGCGCGCACGCTGGCATCCACGGCTTTGAGTTCCTCCTCCGATAACGTGCAACTGGCCAGTGGCGTAGACCCCGGGATGCGCTGGTCATTGACCGCCTTTCCATAGGCGGCCACGAACGCCTGACCGGATTCCCCAATCAAGGAGCTGAACACGAAATCCGGCTTGAGGCGTCGGACCTCATCGATGATCTGCTCGACGTCGGTGGAGCCAATCGGAAGATAACGCTCGCAGACGACATCGCCTCCGTTGGCCTCCAGTATTTCGCGCATCACCCGATTGCTCTCCCAGGGCCACACGTAGTTGGAGCCTACGCAGTACGCGCGCTTGCCTACGATATTCATCAAGTAGCTGATCAGCGGCACTATGTGTTGGTTGGGCGAGGCGCCGACGTAGATCACGTTGTCGCTGCACTCGAACCCCTCATAGTGCGAGGGATACCAGAGCAAGCCGTCGCGCCGCTCGAACAGCGGTAAAACTTCCTTGCGACTCGACGAGGTGTAACACCCCACGACGTGCCGAATTCCGCTGTCCAGCAGTGCCTGGGTTTGCGCGTAGTACTGGTTCAAGTCCCCGCCCGGATTGACTACTTCAGGCTCAAAACAGAAGGTGAAGCGCGGGTCGCGCGCTACGCGCTCAATGGCCAGCAGTGCCCCGCAGAGCATCCCCTGGCCGATGCTCTGGTACGAGCCAGTGGTGGAGCACATCAGGCCGATCCGCACGCACGTCTTGTCAGAAAGGTTTGCCATCATCAGTTCCTACGAAGCTAATGCAGTGCGACGTTGCAAGCGTGCAGCGAAGCGGCCCGACGCAAAGGCAAATACCGCGCCCACGACCATTGACGCGGGCACGATGATCAATGCGTTGGAGAAGCTCAGGCTGGTGAGGTTTTCACTGCTGAACTTCCCCGGCGTTTGCAGCAGAAATGCAAATGTGCACGCATAGCCGTAGGTCACCGCCGGTATCGAGGAGAACAGGCCAACCCTGGCCGCCGAGATGTAGCAGGCGATGCTGATGCAGACCACGACGCTGGCCCAGATCGTCTCGCCCAAGACCGTCGCCCCCGGCACCGAGACGATCACTACCGCCGTCAGCCATGCGGTGAACACGCCAAAACAATTGGAGACGATCGTGGTGCGCAGGGCGCGCACGTCTCCCCCCGAGTGGAAAAAACAGGCCCAGGCGGCGAAGGCAGCCCAAATGAGCAGCACCCCCACCGAGAGCGTGAACCAGGTACACACGCCGCCCAGCAGGGCAACGCTGATCGCAAGGCTGGTCAATTCAGACATTACGCGTACTCCTGTTGTGGGGAGGTGAACGGCCCGGGAGCTGCGGCGCGACGGGAAAGCACGGTGCAGAGCAGCCCCAGCGTGACCCAGAACGAGGCGTCCGCTAACAACGTCGCGATCACGAACTCATGATGCAGCGCGGCGGGCGCCAGCATCTCCGGCGACGCCAACTGCGGCGAGCCGATCAGGTGAGGCACCGCCAACAGCACGACGCCAGCCACCTTCAACCAGGTCTTTGGCGCGAAGGCGATGAGCGCCAGTCCAATGGCCGTAGCAATCGCTGTACCCACCCACCAGAGTTGCCTGGCGTGCAGATCCGCCGCTTGCGTGCCGGGCAGTTCCGGCGGCAAGCCCGCCGACGGCGCCAGTACAAACACCGCGTACCCGGCCAGCCCCCACAGCAGCCCTATTGAGAGCTTGCGCGGCGGGCGCAGGCTGATGGCCCCTGCCAGAACCAGCCCGAACGCCACGCCGACCACCAAGTTGGCAGCGGCGCTGGATGTCACCCGCTGCCAGCCATTCTCGGGGGCCCAACCGTCATCTTCGTGATGATGTTCGCCGGCCTCATGGGCATCGGAAAGGCCGGCACTGGCCGCCTGCTCATAGGTTTCGGCCTGAAGGATCAGCGGGGACACCCAGATTGCCTGGATGAGCGTCAACACCAGAGCGGCCCCCATCCCGGCAAAACCCGCCGTTTGCAGCATGCGCTTAATCATGGCTCAGGCCCTCTCAGTGGCAAGGAAATGCAGCGGTATGACGGGTATCGTGCGCGGCGTTGTGCAAAGCCGGCAGGCTGGAAAAACCGGCGAAGTACAGCAGCACCGCGCCCAGAGACACCACGCAACAGGCGTTGAGCACGCGCCGGCCGCTTCGAGCGGACGATACGGTGGTAGTGGTGCTTGAAACGGATTGAAGAGTGGACATGATGTGTACCTCGTGTTCGCGCTGTAATGAGGGTGTTGAAGCCGGTGGCTCCGAATAGCTTCAGATGACCTCGTCCCGACGACGCTCAAGAAACTCTTGTGTACGCGCGTTCAGGGATTCGGGTGTGACGAGTGCTTTGTCCATCGCCAGTTCTTCCAGCGAGGCCAGCCAGTGCTGGTAGTAATGCCAATCAGGGTCGTCGGGTGTGTGTGTCTTGTCCCAGGCACCGATGTTCGAGATCAACGAGGCGCGAAACTCATCCCACTGGTAAGCGCCTTGTTCGGCGAGCGCCAGGGCCAGTCCGAACGCTCGCCCTTGCCACGGCTCATCGAACACCAAGCGTTCCTGATTTTTCGGCAGGGCGCTGCGGTCGCCGCACAGTTGATCCACTCGGTTTTTCAGCATGCTCATGATCAGGCTCCTTGCTGCGCTGTGCTGACCAAACCCAACCCCTGCATCGCTTCGGTGGACACTAATGCGGCCAACTGCTCCTCGGAGAAATGCTCGGTGCCCTCAGGGCGCTGAGGAATCACGAAAAAGCGCACTTGGGCGCTGCTGTCCCAGATCGCGACTTTCTTGGCGCTGTCCAGTTCGACACCGAAATCCTTCAGCACCGCGCGGGGCTCTCGCACCACGCGTGCGCGGAACACCGGATCCTTGAACCAGTAAGGTGGCAGGCCCAACAGCGGCCACGGCCAGCACGAGCAGAGCGTGCAGCAGACGACGTTGTGGGTGCTTGGGGTGTTTTCGACGACCTTGAGGTTTTCGCCCTCGATGCCTTCACGCAACCCCAACTCTTTAATGGCCTGGTTTGCGTCGGCCAGCAGACGCGCTTTGAACGCTTCGTCTGTCCAGGCTTTGGCCACAACTCGTGCGCCATTGAAAGGCCCCATTTCGTGGTCGAAGAAGTGGATGACACGATCAACGGTGTCGGTGCCGATCAGGCCTTTTTCACGAAACAGCGATTCCAGTGCTTTGGTGCGGGCTGCGTAATAGCTTTCCGGGCCGCGTTCTTCATCGTGGTGATGGTGCTCGCCGGACGCGTGTTGATGGTCGTGGTCGTGATCGTGTGTGCTCATCGGTGCAATTCCTTGGTTCGTAAAAGGCGAGGCCTTATGCGCTTGGCGCGTCATTGTTGTTGAACGCTGTCCAGATAGACTTCAAAAAAGTCGTTGTACAAAACGTCGCCGTGGTCAGGGATCTCTGGCCAGATGTCGGTGGTGTTGAAGCGCACGTTGTAAACCGGTTGAGGTGTTCCGAGCCCATCGGTCGGTCCTTTGTCCCAGTACAGGTAGGCGCCGTCGTACACCACTTCCACCACCCCCACTTTTTTGCGCAGGTAGCCGGGTAGCCGAGTATGGATGCCAAGCGGTACGTCTTTGACGCAGACGCTGTCGCCGACTTTGAATTTGGGCTGGGTGGCGATGTTTCGATATGGGTCATCGCCCGTCCACAGGTAATCGATCACGCGGTCGGTGATATGCGGGTTGCCTTTTTCGGGCAGCGGCGTGTCCGGGTTGTCGAGAAAGCGCTGGGTCAATGCGTCCAGTTCAGCGGCCTCGATATACCCTCGTTCCACGAGGAATTCGGCCATCGCGCCTTGCCACTTGATGTAGTAGCGGTACTTGAAATAGTCGAGCGGATTCATGCCCTCGGCTTTAACTCGCAGATCTGGCCACGCCCAAATGCTGGTGCCCATCATCGTGGCGTGCACCCCAAATAGACGGGCCTCCCACGGCTGTACGAATACCCGTTTCTCCACTGCGACGGGCCCCAATCCTTCGATTCCTCCCAAAAACTGCTGAAGCTTCATGCACGTGCTCCTTAAAAAAACCAAAAAAAACCCTCCGAGCCGTGAGGCTTGAAGGGCTTATTTGCCAATCTGTCAGCGAATAGCTGACAGCGATGTATTTTCCGGTCGGCGCCGATGACGCATATGATGACGGCAGCTGGATAAAGCAGGACTCGTGCCAAATTTTTACAGGCGGAACATTGTTGAGTTAAATTATATTAAAAAACAGATAGTTAGCAGGATTTGGTAACGAATAGGGAGGGCTCAGCCACCTGTCAGAGCTGCACTATGTTGGAGCCGTTGCACGAACACAGGGCAGTTTTAACACATTGAGAGATTGCGCCGAGACCTGCCGAACACCCTCCATATTCCCGTTCAGGTCTGGCTCGTACACGAACGTGAGCATGCATGAGACATTTTTGTGAATAAAATTATTGGGCGTAGGGTATGAGTCTTGGTACTTGCGCCCCTAGTTGTGGGTCCCCCCAATCAACCTGGTTATGGCTGCCGCTACACGGACCATGGGCACTAATTTGAATCGGCAGGGAGGGTAGGTAAAAAACCGCCTTCACGGGCGTTTTTTTACCTGCACGCTTACAAACTAGGCAAAGGCGAATTCCATGTCGCTGCAAAATTGGTATTAACCTTGCGCAAGGTGACCAACCGTCTTAATTTTCTGTGCTGGCAGCCTTTGAAAGGAGAGCCTCAAGCTTGGCGTCTAAATCAAGGCCTACAGAGGTAACCGGTTCGACTCCGAATTGCCCGAAAAGTGTTGAGGGCTGATCATATTCGACGGTTACCGTTCCTGGACCTTGCTCGAAAATCAGCACGATCAACGGGGCATAAAGGGCAGCTCTGATGTCGTGTTTTGTCATGGTATATGCAATGAGCGGGTTTCCAATGTAATACCGCAGGGCCTTTTTGGGAGTACCATCCATGCCAAACAATACGCCATGATCTAATTTTCCAAAGATGATCAATCCACCTTCGCCTTCCATGCTTTTAATGGTTTGTTTGAAGGTGCTCGGAGATGCCTTAAGAACCTCATCAGCATTCACATGCCCCGCTAGTCGTTCGACACCTGAGATAAAATCTTCAAAGTTGATATTGAAAGTTGCACTGATGTGGTTGATGCTAATTTTATTAGACGTAAAATTTGACATGGCGGAGCCTCATGAAAGTATGTCTTAAGCTTTTTTTATTTGAAAACCAATCTACTTCGCGGTACTAAAACTCTCAGTTAGCGCCAGGAAAATTGATCAGTTAGCAAAACGCTAGCACGCAGTTTATTCTTCGGTAATCATACTCAAGCATAGGTTCTATACCGTTCGCTGCTTTAACTTTATCAACGATATTCGACCATTCACTCCGTAATACAGTCAAAATCAGTCATCTAGACGCCTTCACGCTCTGGTCGGGTCCTGGACTGCACTTTGCGCTCGCCAGCAGTCAGTCGACGGGCGGCGTAATCATCGGACTTGCAAAGACTCTTTTTCAGGATGGTCTTTTCGATCTGCGTGGCGGCTGTTTGGACGTGCTGCCTTTGAGTGGGCTTTTATTTGTGTCGTTCGACAAGAGGTTAGGAAAGGAGCGGCGTAGGTTTTATACTCCAGCGGCGCTAGGTATGGAACCGAGGCTGCTTCAAGCGCCACGTAAGGACATCCCCATCTCGGGTGCCCGTCATGCCTCTTCAATTTTTGCCGTCCGGTTTTAACATGCAGCAACTTGGCACCACTTCAGCAGCGCGTCACGACGCCCGTCATCAGCAAGACGGAAAACGGAAATGATGCCGCTAGGCGCCAGAGGGAACCTTCGTGTTGCTGTGTGCAAAGGGGAGGTCGAAGTGACAGACCGCACCGGCTATCTGGCTGATGAGCGAGTGCTATTTAGCCAGATCCTCAACAGGCCAAGGCTACGAGCATCACCAAAGTGGGAAACCGCCAAGCGAGCTTTTATCCTTTTCAGGATTGACTTCCCATCGGCAGCTTACGCCTAAGGAAAAGTGGTGGGCAGGACGTCCGCTCCTGGCCGACTCCGGCCAAATACGGCTGGCTCCAGGCGGCCAGCTCGCCCATAACTTAGACGTCCGTTATAACTTCACCTGCACTGCTAGAATTTTCTCAATCGCGTCGCGGAAGCCGGGCTTGTGGATCTTCTTGCCTTTCACATCTACTAATTCGCCCCTGCCTCCAATCGACAGCCCCACAAGGCCAAGCGCTACCGGATCAATCGCAGCTTTTAGTGCCGCCAGTTCGGCATCATTCAGGCGCGGCATTATCGATGCTGTTTGCCCGGTCGTGCCTCCCAGAAAAATCGGTGCGCCATTGTGCGTGGCCTTGCGCGCCTCTTTCGCCTTGAGCGCCCTCAACTCCTTGGCTAGCAAAATCACACTCATGCGCACTACTGGGTCCTCAATGTAATCGATCCATTCATTGGCACTAGCCTTAACACTGACCTTACCGGGCAGCGAGGCCAGCTTCCACGCCCGGATCAGCTCCCGGTAGTGCTCTCCGGTCGAGTTGACTATGGACTTCTCCCCAGGAACCGGGAGGCCACGGTCTTTACCGAGGGTAATGATGGTCTTGTAGGAGAAGTCGGAGGAATGCCTCTCATGCAGTAGCCGGCACGATTCATTGATGGCTTCCAGGCTGCGTTTGCGACGGCTATCGCTGGCCTCGTTAATCAGCCGCTCGTAGGTTTCCTGCGGCGAAGTAAGGTGTTCACTCATGAATAGAAGCCTCGTGCGTAAGCTGGCGAGTTGCACCGTGCGAAAGAAGGCTTTGAATTTCCGTCGAAATGCGCGATAGCTTGGGTTCATGCGTGTCAATGTCGAGCAGCATCAGATCGCCCGAAATCAGATCGTCGATTTTTTCCCAGGAGCCGAGGCGTTGAAGAAGAATCCGGTTCAACTCGTTGGCAACGACCAGTTTCTGTTCGTCGTCAAGCCTGAACATAGCCGGTGGCAAGCCGTTGTTCTCGGCCATGCGATCAATGGCCTGGGCGATCAGGGGAATGGCACGCGACGGGTTGCCCGATTGGTAGATGGTCGCGTTCTGGCAGATCTCGGCTAGCAGGTGGTATTGAGTCTTGGACTCTTCAAAGACGACGCCGACCTCAGCAAAATCGCCAGCCACGATCAGCCTGACGCCGCTATCA
The DNA here is from genome assembly GCF_900100495.1 of Pseudomonas benzenivorans. Taxonomy (GTDB): domain Bacteria; phylum Pseudomonadota; class Gammaproteobacteria; order Pseudomonadales; family Pseudomonadaceae; genus Aquipseudomonas; species Aquipseudomonas benzenivorans. Next base: position 519,359 of record NZ_FNCT01000003.1, on the reverse strand, counting down.
CCTTCGCCGTTCTCCTTGCCCTCATTGATGAGCTTCAGACAGCCTTGGACGTAGTGATTGACGGCTACATAATCCGCTAACAGGCCGTCGAGCTTTCCGGCGCTCTGCTGCTGGTTGTCGCTCGCCTGCTTTCGCTTCGACTGCTGAGTATCCGGCTGATTTGCCTGACAGGCGTCATAGAACGCTTGCTCCAAGCGTTCAACCTCTGCGGCATAGCCCTGGAATCGCGCACTTTCCGCATGAGTCTCCAAAGCGAGTTCGTTGGCCAGCGCCACCAGACCGCCAAGGAACGGAACCCCGGTGACAAAGAACCGACAACGCGGGCAATTCTTCTGCCCGAGATAGCCTGCCTCGACAGGCGCATAGAGACTTTCAACTCTTCTCACGACCACAGTCTCGCCGCCGGTATGGCATGAGGCGCCTGACATGGGGCAGATGCCGTGATCGAACACCACACAGGCCGAGTTTGGTACGTCAGATTCGAGTAGCGAGCGATTACCGACCGTTGAAATTAGCTGATGGCGAAGTGGACGCAATCCCTGCGTCCTAATTGTTTCGGCATGACGCTCAGTGGCGAGCTGTGCTGCGCGCTTCTCAGTCTCGCCCATAGTGCGACGCATCTGATCGCTGTTCAGCTTGGTGTAGTAGATCGTCATAACCAGCGAGGCATGACCTACCAGCTTGGAGATCAGGTGAATGGGCGCATCGCCGTCTGCGACGAAAGCCGTAATTAAGCTGACGCGCAGGCTGTGCGGGGTGTACGGGCTGATAAAGCGCTGACTATTTGTGCGCCGGTCTGGGTTCGCGCTGGCAAGGTTTTCGCCGGGCCGCTGGATCGCGTAGAGCAATGCCGGCAATGTGTGGGTGAAAGCCGTTGTGGTGGCCAGTGGCTGGCCCGAGGCATCGATACGGAACAGAAAGCATTGAGTGCCCCGCGCCTGCAAAATCTTCTCATTGGTTTCGGCGCGCAGGTTGATGTCAGCCCAGCGCGTCGGCTCTTTCAGTGGGTTGTACTTGACCTGCCAGTCGCGCAGCAGCAGGAACCAATAGAGCAGATCATCCGAGATCCACGGAATCTCGTAGCCACCCTCAGTCCGCCCAGTCTTGTTGGTGGTCACATAAAACTTCGGCGCATCCTTGTCTCCACGCTGCACCGCACCCTGGGGCCGACGCTTCTTGCTACCTTTCCCTGCCATAGGGCCGATGTTTTTCTCCCAGCGTACACCGCCATTTTCAGTATCGAGAACAGCAATCTCTTTATCCGCCTCGCCGCTGTCCAGCCACAAAATCTGCTGGCCACGCAGTGGAAAACGCAGCAGCGTATAGAGTGCTACGAATCGAACAGGTGACCAAATCCGATAGCTGTCCACCAGCTCGCGCTTACCTTCAATCCTGCGGTCTGCCTTTGCAACTTTGCGCCAAATGCAATTCGGATCGTTGCGATCGATGACCGACTCCTCGACGTAAATCCAGTCAGATCGACCATCAAAGAACTCTTGCAAGTGGGGCAAGTCTCTGAGGCTTGGTCGAGTCTGCAATACCTTCTCGCCGTTCGGCACAAGATAATTACGCGCACGTAGGATGTATTCGTAACCGAGGGGCGGCTTGGTGGACTGGCTGGGCCGGTAGGCTTGCAAGCTATCGTCAAAACCGGCCAACACCGTCTCGAAGGGGTTGCGGTACCCGGGTAGAGCAATGCGCTCATCGGCGTCTAGATCAGTGCAGTACTCATCCAGGAGCCAGCCGAAAAACGCCTTGATAGAACTGTGATAGGGCCTTTTTAGGGACTCGGCCTGGGCCTCGATGAATTGCTGGTAAGCCCCGACGTTGAATGGATTGGTTCGCAGCAGCAGGTATCTACCGTCATCGGGCAAACCTTGAGCCTGAACGAAACCGCCAAGGAAAACCCTGAGCGCGGATTTCTTTGTGGCGATCCCTCTTACGGTCTTCAGCCACCGCCCTACATCAGCCCACATGAGCGGGTAGTCAACCACCACAGCGTTTGGTCGTTCATTGCCGAGGAAGTCGTACCAGTCCATCCAGCCGGCGTCGGCATAGGTGACATGGGGGCTAGCCGGTAGCCTCGAGTCTTCGCGGTAGCGCGCCCTGTAGTCAGGGATATTCTTGATGCCCAACGCCAGTGCAGCCACGCGGGCCTCGGTATAGGTCGGGTACAGGTCGGGCCTTTCATTGCCGAGGAAGTCGTACCAGCCCGCCCAGCCGGCGTCGGCATAGATGACATGGGGGCTGGCCGGTAGCCTCTGGTCTTCGCGGTAGCGCTTGTTGTAGTCAGGCATACTCTTAATGCCGAGCGCCAGGGCTGCCGCCTGAGCCTCGCTGTAGGTCGGGTACAGGTCGGGCCTTTCATTGCCGAGAAAGTCGTACCAGTCCGTCCAGCCGGCGTCGGCATAGGTGGCATGGGGGTTAGCCGGTAGCCTCGGGTCTTCGTGGAAGCGCTTGTTGTAGTCAGGCATCTTCTTGATGCCGAGCGCCTGTGCCGCCACTTGGGCCTCGGTGTAGGTTGGGTACAGGTCGGGCCTTTCATTGCCGAGGAAGTCGTACCAATCTGTCCACCCGGCGCCGGCATAGAAGACACGGGGGTTTGCCGGTAGCCTCCGGTCTTCGCGGTAGCGCTTGTTGTAGTCATATATCTTCCTGATGCCGAGCGTATGGGCCGCCACTTGGGCCTCGGTGTAGGTCGGGTACAGGTCGGGCCTTTCATTGCCGAGGAAGTCGTACCAGTCTGTCCAGCCGGCGTCGGCATAGGTGTCACGGGGGTAGGCCGGTAGCCTCAGGTCTTCAGGGTAGCGCTTGTTGTATTCAAGCGCCCTCTTAATGCCGAGCGCCTGGGCTGCCGCCTGGGCCTCGGCGTAGGTCGAGTACAGGTCGGGCCTTTCATTGCAGAGGAAGTCGTACCAGTCCTTCCACCCGGCGTCGGCATAGGCGACATGGGGGGTGGCCGGTAGCCTCGGGTCTTCGCGGTAGCGCTTTTTGTAGTCAGGCTTCCTCTTAATGCCGAGCGCCTGGGCTGCGGACTGGGCCTCGGTGTAGGTCGGGTACAGGTTGGGTCTTTCATTGCCGAGGAAGTCGTACCAGTCCGTCCAGCCGGTGTCGGCATAGATGACACAGGGGGCGGCCGGTAGCCTCGGGTCTTCGCGGTAGCGCTTGTTGTAGTCAGACATCTTCTTGATGCCGAGCATCTGGACTGTGGCCTGGGCCTCGGCGTAAGTACACGATTTCTTTTTTACGGGCACGGCCAATCCTTCGTATGCAGGTCTAGGGTGTCGTCTGTGTGCTGCAACCGCAGCCGCGACTCCAGATCGTGGAGACTCTGGCGCATCTGCGCCGTCGTGGCCTGCGTGTAGGTCTGACTCGACGTGATAGACGCATGGTGCATGGCGTTCTTGATCAGCAGCGGCTCGACCCTATCCCGAGCCAGGCGCTGACCATAGGCATGACGATGGCCATGTGGTGTTGTGCCCTCGATCTTCACGTAGTCCAAGCCGATTCGCTGAATACCCAATTTGTGAGCCTTGCGAAACATCCGGTGCGAATACGGCTGGCCGTACTTGTTGGTAAAAGCGTAGGGATGTTCTTCGCCAACCTTCGGTTTCACCCGCTGCTTCAGGTGATAGTCACGCCACATGCTGGCAAAAACCTGAACGGTGTCATGTGGATAGAAGAACACCTCGAAGCAGCGGCGGTGCGGGTCGGTAATCAGGCCGTTCTTCCAACCGAGAAACAACGCGTCAGTCGCTTTGACCAACCGGTTTCGGGGTTGCAGGCCGTACTGGCTTTCTAGGTAAGCGGCGCGGTTGGTTTTGGCACCAGGTGCCAGCCCGTATTGAGGGTGATATACACGAACGATGACTTCATCCGACTCTACACTAACGTCATCGCTCCACAGCGACAGCGCCTCGGACAGCCTCAATCCGCCGTAGTGCATGAGATAGGTAATCAGGATATTGCGAAGGTCTGTACACCCGCGTGAGTCTAGTGCGCGCCTGCGGAAACCCTCAGATATCAGCAAGTCGAAATGTTCCTCTGGAAATGCACTTGCAGGAGTTTGGCGCTCAATAGGCAGCATCCTTGAACGAACGGTTCTAGAATGATTTGGCTGAGGCTTAGAGTGCCAAAGGTGAGACAGAAATGCTTTTTCTCTACGCTGCGAGTGGGCAGCCCAATTCAACCGTTCCTCATGCCTAGTCGCTTGCCGCCAGGGATTAAGTTGAAGGTTGGCGTCTTCATTGATTATCGCCAGCCAATCGCTGAACTTGGTGATGTGGCCGATCAACTTGCTGGCATCATCAGGTTGCCTCGGCTGCCACCATAGGTCAGATGGGTCGCAAGTATTCGAGACTGTGCCGGTGTACAGCGCGTTAGAGAAAGCCGCGAACAGTGCCCTTGGCGAGTCGTAGAACCTCTGATTGGCCTCCATATATTCCAGCAGCAACTGTACCGCGAATACCGCAGAGTCCTGCCATGAACGGCTCATCTGCCGATTCAGGTGAATATATCGAGCAAACTGATCCAAAACGCCGTGCTCGGTGACGATGACCGGCAGTACTGCCTGCGCGCCAGTCGCGTCAGCCATAAAGCTTCTGAACTCACGATGTGAGCTCAGGAAAGTGGTGGCCATGGGTGGCTCCTAAAATGAGGAGCCATGATTCTGAGGGCAATGCTGAGCCGTGCAAGCCAAAGTGCCCCCGCGAAGTTATAGCAAGCAAACTGAGAGCAGCCGCAGAACTCATAAGCAACGCGCAGTGGTTGAGCTGTGAGCTGTGAGCTGTGAGCTGTGAGTAAAACAGTCTGGCTTCTTGCGTCAGGTGACCTGACAGAAAACGACAAACTGCTACACCCTGTATCCGCAGCTAAGCCGACAACGTTCGAGCTTCAACTGAACATCGACTTTGTAAACGAGGCTCTCGTGGCAAGTTGCGGCCATGCAACCCGCAGGCGATTCTCGCGAAGGCTACGCATGCAGGCGTCGTAGATACGACCGAGATTAACGCCAAGAAAACGGCACGCTCGACTCATAGCGAGCAACTGATGGGATTGGGTTACTGAGTTTTTGGCGTTTATGTACTTGTTTAGGGTAACTCCCCCCAGGGCGAGTAAGCACAAATAAGTCAAGCCAGCTGGAAAAATCGAACTTAGATTGCAAACGGGATGAATTAGTAGGGAGTTATAGGAGCTCAATTCGGGGTAACTAATCGCAGAAGCTGCAGTTATTCCAGGAGCAGCCGTTGGTCACCGGCAGGATCAGCGAATGCGCCTCGCTCGGCGGCCGGAAAACCGGCTCGATATAGGCAATGGGAAAGTCGGTCATGATCTCAGCCGAATCAGGGGTACGGGATACGGGGTAAGCCTGGATTCAAGGCTGACTCGAAGCAAACTCCATTGCGCCTTCCTCACTCCCTTTGCCGCCTGCCAGCCGCCACCGCTCATCCCCCAATGATCTTCATCACCGTCACCCCGCCGGAGAAGGCGATCTCCTGCTTGTCGCCAAGCGCCTTGACCAACAGCCCCTGCAAGGCCGGCAGGGCCTGGTGACGCGGCTTGTCGAGCAGGTCGCCGATATAGTGACGATTGCTCGATGACAGGCAACCATGCAACCAGCCGGTCGAAGACAGGCGTAGACGCGAACAGGTGCGGCAGAACGGCACGCTCTCGTTGGCGATCACCCCGAAGAAGCCTTGCCCCGGGACTTCATAGCGCAGCGCGGTGGCATCCAGCGGCGCATCGGCCTGGGTAAACTCGTAATGCTCACCAATCATCGCCAGCAGTTCGGGCATACCGACGAATTGCTGCAGGAAACCGTTGCCGTCGCGCGCCAGGTGGCCCATGCGCATCAACTCGATGAAGCGCAGCTCGAAGCCATGCTCCAGGCAGTAGTCGAGCAACGGCAGGACCTGATCGAGGTTGCGCCCGCGCAGCGGTACCATATTGAGCTTGATCTTCACTCCCGCGGCGCGCGCATCCTCCAGCCCAGCCAGCACCGTCGCCAGATCGCCGCCGCGGGCGATGCTGCGGAAAGCGTCGGCATCGAGAGTATCCAGGGACACGTTGAGGCGGCGAATGCCACTGTCCAGCAGCAATGGCAGCTTGCGCGAGAGCAACTGGCCGTTGGTGGTCAAGCTGATGTCGGCCAGACCGAACCGACTGACTTCCCGGAGAAACACCTCCAGCTTCGGACTGACCAGGGGCTCGCCGCCGGTGATGCGCAGGCGCTCGATACCAGCCGCCTCGATCAGGTAGCCCACCGCGCGCACCATGGCCTCGGCGGACAGCTCATCCTGGGCCGCGACCAGACGCTTACCGTCCGGTACGCAGTAGGTGCAGGCATAGTTGCAGGCGGCTGTCAGACTGATGCGCAGGTTGCGAAAACGTCTGCCTTGGCGATCGACGATCATGAAAGGCTCCGGCGGTTGATAGCTCGGAGTATATCGCTGCAAATGCCACTAGCACATGCGCTGCAGGCGCTATAAACCAGCCGAATAACGTCAACTCGCGGGGGGTTCTACATCACGCTTGCGCTTGTTGCCCATGCGCACGCCGATGTCCATGAGGAACTGGAAAAAACCCTCCTGGTCCTCCAGCACGTTGCTCCAGAACGGCGAGTGGTACAGCGCCACCGCGCCATGCACCAAGGCCCAGGCCGCGCAGTAGTGGAAATACGGCGGCACGTCTTCCAGCTTGCCTTCGGCGATGCGGCCCTTGATCAGCTGGGTCAGTCGCTCGAAGTTGGACGCACGAATCTTGTGCAACCGTTCGACCATTTCCGGCACCTGATTGCCCTTGACCACCTTCTCTTCGAGACGGTCGAACAACCGGTAGCGCTGCGGGTCGCGCATGCGGAATTCAAAGTAGGCGCGCGACAGCGCTTCCTTGTCGCGATCCACATCGGCCGAATGCAGCAGCTCGTTCAAGTCGCGCTCGTAGTCGAGCATCAGGCGCAGGTAGATCTCCGCCTTCGACTTGAAGTGCTTGTAGATGGTGCCTTTGCCGATACCGACGGCGTCAGCGATCATCTCGACGGTTACGCTGTCTTCGCCCTGTTCGAGGAACAGTTTCAGCGCGGTATCGAGAATTTCCTGCTCGCGGCGGCGAAACTCTCGGACCTTACGGGGTTCTTTCTGCATATATAAAAGGACTAAAGGGTCGAAAATCGAAGCCGGGTATTATGCCTATCTAGCGCCAAATTGCACGGATCATCAGACCATGTACGGCATTCATGACGAGTTTCCGCAACTTCCCGGGCTGCGTTACCTGAACCACGCCGCCGTCGCGCCCTGGCCACGACGCGCAGTGCTCGCCGTAAACCGTTTCGCCGAACAGAACGCCCGCTGCGGCGCGCGCGACTACGCCGACTGGCTAGTGGTCGAGAGCCGCCTGCGCGAGCGCCTGCAACGCCTGCTCAACGCTCCCTCCAGCGCCGACATCGCACTAGTAAAGAACACCTCGGAGGCGCTGTCATTCGTCGCCTTCGGCCTCGACTGGCAGGCGGGCGATCAGGTGCTGATCAGCGACGAGGAGTTCCCCTCCAACCGGGTGGTCTGGGAAGCGCTCAAACCCCTGGGTGTCGAAGTGCGGCAGGTCAACCTGCAGCAAGGCGATGCGGAAGCCAACCTGCTCGACGCCTGCGGGCCGCGCACCCGGCTGATGTCGATCAGTGCGGTGCAATACGCCAGTGGCCTGCGCCTGGACCTGCAGCGCCTGGGCGACGGCTGCCGCCAACGCGGCGTGATGTTCTGCGTCGACGCGATCCAGCAACTGGGCGCCCTGCCCTTCGATGCCCAGGCCTGCCAGTGCGCCTTCGCCATGGCCGATGGGCACAAATGGCTGCTCGGTCCGGAGGGGCTGGGCGCGTTCTACTGCCGCAGTGACCTGTGCGAGCAACTGAAACTGCACGAATACGGCTGGCACATGCTGGAAGACACCGGTGATTTTCAGCGCCAGGAGTGGCACATAGCCCGGAGCGCCCGGCGTTTCGAATGCGGCAGCCCGAATATGCTCGGCGCCATGGCCCTGGAGGCCAGCCTGTCGCTGCTCGAAGAGGTGGGCTTGGTCGAGGTGGGCAAGGCGCTGCAGGAGCGCGTGCAATGGCTGCTCGATGGCCTGGCTCGCATTCCCGGAGTCAGCCTGCACAGCCCGCGCGAGCCAGGGCGGCGTGCCGGTATCGTCACCTTCAGCCTGGCGGGCTGGGACAATCGAGTTCTCTTTCAACGGCTCAGGGACGAGCAGGTGATTTGCGCCCAACGCGGTGGCGGCATCCGCTTGTCGCCACACTTCTACAGCGAAGCGCGGGTGATAGAGGAGACACTGCAGGTGCTACACCAGTTGGCAACAGGATGAGGACTCAACAGGCGTTCGGGTATTCCAAATCTGTTTAAAAAATGAGCCGAAACAGCCTGGACGATCAGCAAACTTCGCCAATACTCAAGATTACTGAAGCGCGGCATCTCCCCCCAAGTGCCCCTTCAGGCAAGGTACCGTGGACCGCGTACCTTGATTTACTCCTAATGGTCTTAACCCGGATTCATCCCCCAGAATCCGGGTTTTTTTTGCGCGGAATTTTCCCGGCGCCCACTCCAGAGAGGTTTTAGCAGGCCTTGAAAACCTACCTGCGTTGCCGATGCGTCGTTAAAAACAGGCTCGTATGCGAGCCCAGTCAAAATGCTCATTTACAACTCGTAAACTGCGCTTTTTCGCCTGTTTTTTGCCTGGCCTCGGCTGCCTCGCCTACGTTTTTCAACGGCCTGCTAGGCGACTCGCGCCAGGGGGAACAAGCGCTTGAAATTGGCCGTGGTCTGCTCCGCAAACTGCTCGAAACCGACGCCGCGCAGCAGCGCCAGGTACTCGGCCACGTCGCGCACATACTCCGGCAGGTTCGGCTTGCCGCGGTGCGGCACCGGCGCCAGGTAGGGCGAGTCGGTCTCCACCAGCAAACGGTCGGCCGGCACCTGGCGGGCGACTTCGCGCAGCGCCTCGGCATTGCGGAAGGTGACGATGCCGGACAGCGAAATATAGAAGCCGATATCCAGCGCCGCCTTGGCCATCGCCCAGTCTTCGGTGAAGCAGTGCAGCACACCGGCTTGCGGCAAGGCCGCCTCGCGCAGCAAGGTCAGGGTGTCGGCGCGCGCCTCGCGGGTGTGCACGATCACCGGCTTGCCGGTGACCTGGGCCGCCTGCAGGTGCAGGCGGAAGGCCTGCCGCTGCAACTCGGCCGCTTCCGGCTCGTAGTGATAGTCCAGGCCGGTTTCGCCGATCGCCACCACATTCGGGTGGTTCAGCTCGGCCAGCAACCAGTCCAGCGCCGGCGCAGCACCCGGCTCCAGGTCGAGGGGGTGAACGCCCACCGAACAATCGACATCGGCGTAGCGCTCGGCCAGGCCCTTGACCGCCGCAGCATTCTCGGCACTGACGCCGATGCAGAGGAAATGCCCGACGCCACGCGCCCGCGCGGCATCCAGCGCCGCATCGAGAGAACCATTGTGCGCGGCCAGGTCGAGACGATCGAGGTGACAGTGGGAATCAACCAGCATGGATAGCAATCACTTGAGAACAGGCGCCGCGGGCGGCATCGCGAGCCCTAGAGCCCAGATAAGGGAGGTCACATGGTGTGGGTCGGACGGTCCGACTTCAGCGCACCCGCCAGGTAGGTTTCAATCTTGTTGCGTGCGGTATTGTCGCCGTCATTGAACTGCACACCGACCCCCGCCGCGCGGTTGCCCTGCGCCCCCTTGGGGGTTATCCACACCACCTTGCCGGCCACCGGGATCTTTTCCGGCTCGTCCATCAGGTTGAGCAGCATGAACACTTCATCACCGAGCTTGTAGCTCTTGTTGGTCGGGATGAACAACCCACCGTTCTTGATAAAGGGCATGTACGCGGCATAGAGCACGGACTTGTCCTTGATGGTTAGCGACAAGATGCCATTACGCGGACCCAAATTAGGTGGCAAAGTCATGCGGCATTCCTGGTTTCGTATTGCGTGATGGCCGATTCTAGCCCGGCCCGGGCAAGCTTGCCCACTGCACCAACAGGGCTTCGAGAAGCAAGACACGGTTGAGATTGGCCTTGCCGATGACTTTCTGGCGCTGCGCCAGCAACCAATCCTGGATTCCCAGCACCTTTGCCGACGCAGCTTTCTCAGCCAGATACTGCACGACTTTACGCATATCGCCTTGGCCTAGCCCATCTTCGTCGCGGGTCAGTTGATAGCGCAGCATCAACTGTGCCCAATCGCAAAACCAATCGAACAGCAACGGCAGGGAAACGGCACTCCAGCTTTCGGCCAGCTGGCTCGGCGCGATCTGCTGCTTGAGCAGTTTCTTGACCCCCTCGACCACCTGGGCGCGCTGTTCGCGCACGCCCTGTGCCTGCATGCGCACGGCCGCCAGCGGCGAGCCGGCCGCCAGGCAAAGCAATTCGCGGCGCTCCTCGTCACTGCACGCAGGCAGGGCCTGAGCCAGCCATGCCAGGCTCATCGCCTCGCTCGGCAACGGACAGGCCTGCTGCACGCAGCGGCTCCTCACCGTCGGCAGCAAACGGCTGGGTTGATGGCTGATCAACAACAACACGGTATCGCCGGAGGGTTCCTCCAGGCTTTTCAGCAAGGCATTGGCGGCGTTCAGGTTCATCGCCTCGGCCGGCTCGACCAGCACCACCTTGCGTCCGCCGAGCTGCGCGGTCTGCACCACGAAATTGACCAGCTCGCGCACCTGATCGACCTTGATCGGTTTGTCCGCCTCTTCCGGTTCGAGGATGAAATTATCCGGGTGAGTACCCGCCGCCAGCAGATGGCAGGCCTTGCATTGCCCACAGGCATCCAGGCCCAGCGGGCGCTGGCAGAGCAGACGCGCCATCAGGCGTTCGGCCAGCGCGCGCTTGCCGATGCCCGCCGCTCCATGCAGCAGGTAGGCATGGGCGTGCTGCGTGCGCCCGGCCAACTGCTGCCAGAGTGCAGCCTGCCAGGGATAAGCATCAGCCACGGCACATCTCCAGGAGCTGCGGCAGCAAGCGATCCAGATCCCGCTGCACCTGATCGAGCGATTGGGCGGCATCCACGACCCGATAACGCTGTGGCTCGGCAGCAGCACGCCGCAGGTAGGCCTGCCGCACCGCCTCGAAGAACCCCCGGCCCTCCAGCTCGAAACGATCCAGCCGACCACGCGCCGCGGCACGGGCCAGACCGACCTCCACCGGCAGATCGAAGACCAGCGTCAGATCCGGGCGCAATTCGCCCTGCACGAAGTTTTCCAGCACGGCGATGCGCGCCTCGGGCACACCACGACCGCCGCCCTGATAGGCGTAGGTGGCATCGGTAAAGCGATCGCAGAGCACCACACAACCACGCATCAGGGCCGGGCGAATTACCTGGGCCAGGTGCTGGGCGCGGGCGGCGAACACCAGCAGCAGCTCGGTATCGGCCGCCATCGGCTCATCGCTCGGCGTCAGCAACAGCTCGCGCACGCGCTCGGCCAATGGCGTGCCGCCGGGCTCGCGGGTCAACAGTACCTCGACGCCACGTTCGCGCAGGCGCTCGGCAAGGTACTCGCGGTTGGTGCTCTTGCCGGCGCCTTCCGGGCCTTCCAGGGTGATAAACATACCGCTCACAGGCTGTCCTTATTGATTGCTTGGCTGTACCGGGGCGGGACTGGAACGGTAATCCGCGCGGCGAATGAGTTGGAACTGGCGGACCGCACGGTTGTGCGCTTCGAGGGTATCGGAAAATACATGGCTGCCGTCGCCGCGGGCGACGAAATACAGGCTCTTGCCCGCCACCGGATGCAACGCCGCATTGATCGCCTCGCGTCCGACCATGGCAATCGGCGTCGGCGGCATGCCGTCGATCACATAGGTGTTGTAGGGGGTCGGCTCAAGCAGGTGGGTACGCGACAATTTGCCATTGTAACGCTCGCCCAGACCGTAGATCACCGTCGGATCGGTCTGCAGGCGCATACCCATGCGCAGGCGACGCACGAACACTCCGGCAATCGCCCCGCGCTCCTCGGGCACCCCGGTTTCCTTTTCGATCAGCGAGGCCATGATCAAGGCCTCGTAGGGGGCTTTATACGGCAGGCCTTCGGCACGCGCCAGCCACTCCTCGGCCAGCACCTGCTCCAAGCGGGCGTAAGCCTGCTTGAGCAGATCCCGGTCGCTCATCCCACGCACGAAACGATAGGTATCCGGAAAAAAGCGCCCCTCCGGATTGACGCCCGGCAGGCCCAGGCGCTCCATCAGTTGCGCATCGCTCAGTTCCGTCAGGGTCAACTCGAGCTTGCTTTCACGCGCCAGCGCCGCACGCACCTGACGGAAGTTCCAGCCTTCGACCAGGGTCAGGCTGTACTGCAGCACTTCGCCGCGCAACCACAGCGCCAGCATGTCACGCACCTTGAGATCCGGCGTCAGGCGATATTCGCCACTGTGCAGCGGCTGATCCTTGAGATTGAAGCGCCAGTAAAGCCGCAACCAGAATGCATCATGCAAGACCCCCTCGCCCTGCAGACGATTAAGCACCCCGCCCGGCGTGGCGCCAGCGGGCACCTCGAGCAGGCGCTCTTCAGTCAGGTTCAGCGGCTGCTCCAACGCCGAGTGTTGCTGCCAGGCGGCAAAGACCACGAGCAGGCCGGTGAGCAACACAGCACCTTCCAGCAGCAGCAATAGTTTGCGTATCACGAATCAGCAGTCCAGTAGATCGAGGGCTATGGCTTGCAGTTTACGGGTGAGCGGGCCGACCGGCCAGCCGTGGCCTTGCAGCCCCGAGACCGGCCAGACGCCGTAGAGGCTGTTGCAGAGAAAGACTTCGTCGGCCGCCAGCAGTTCATCGAGGCCAATATCGCGCACCTCGCACCGCATACCGAAGGACGCGGCCTGCGCCAGCAGTTCCGCGCGCATCACTCCCGCCACCCCGCACCGGGACAGATCGGCGGTCAGCAGGATGCCGTCTTTCAGCAAAAACACATTGCTGTAGACCCCCTCGATAACCCGCCCGGCAGTGTCCAGCATCAAACCCTCGGCATGTTCGGCATCACACCATTCGGCGCGAGCCAAGACCTGTTCGAGGCGATTGAGATGTTTCATGCCGGCAAGCAAGGGCTGCTCGGCCAGCCGTGTGGCACAGGGAAACAAGCGCACGCCCTGTTCGGCATTCGCTGCCGGGTAAGCCGGCCTGGGGCTAGCCTGCAGAATCCGTCGCGACAGCGCCGGCTGCGGCGGCGCGTATCCGCGCAGACCGTCGCCACGGGTCACTATCAGCTTCGCCACACCGGCGCCCAGCTCATTGCTGAACGCCAGAACCTCTGCACGCACCACGGACAAATCAAGCGGTATGTCGAGGCGCACACAGCCGTCGGCCAGGCGTGCAAGGTGACGCTCCAGCAAAGACGGCTTGCCACCGCTGACGGCGATGGTCTCGAACAGACCATCGCCATAGGCCAGACCGCGGTCCCTGATGGGCACCAGTTCGCCCGGACGACCGTCGATCCAGCTCGGCATCAACCGGCAAACCGACGGAACACCAGCGAGCCATTGGTACCGCCAAAACCGAAGGAGTTAGACAGCACCACGTCGATCGGCATGGCTCTGGCCTGGTGCGGCACGAAGTCGAGATCGCAGCCCTCGTCCGGCTCGTCCAGGTTGATGGTCGGCGGCGCCACCTGCTCACGCAGCGCCAGCACACTGAAGATCGCCTCCACCGCACCGGCCGCGCCGAGCAGGTGTCCGGTCATCGACTTGGTCGAGCTGACCGCGAGCTTGTAGGCCTGCTCGCCGAACACCGACTTGATTGCTGCGACCTCGGCCTTATCGCCCGCAGAGGTCGAGGTGCCATGGGCGTTGATGTACTGCACCTGCTCGCCACTCACCCGCGCATCGCGCAAGGCGTTGGCCATGCAGCGTGCAGCACCGGCGCCGTCTTCGGGCGGCGAGGTCATATGGTAGGCATCGCCGCTCATGCCGAAACCGATCAACTCGGCGTAGATGGTCGCGCCCCGCGCCTTGGCATGTTCCAGCTCCTCCAGCACCAGTGCACCGGCACCATCGGACAGCACGAAGCCATCACGTCCCTTGTCCCACGGACGGCTGGCCCTAGCCGGATCATCGTTGCGCGTCGACAGCGCGCGCGCAGCCGCAAAGCCACCGATGCCGAGCCCACAGGCGGCCATTTCCGCACCGCCGGCCACCATCACGTCGGCCTCACCGTAGACGATGTTGCGTGCAGCCATGCCGATGCAATGGGTACCCGTGGTACAGGCGGTGGCGATGGCGTAGTTCGGCCCCTGCAAGCCCAGATGGATCGACAGGAAACCGGAAATCATATTGATGATCGAGCCCGGCACGAAGAACGGTGAAATCCGCCGCGGGCCCTGTTCATGCAAGGACTTGCAGTTGTTCTCGATATTGGTCAAACCGCCAATGCCGGAGCCGATAGCCACACCGATGCGTTCGCGGTTGGCATCGGTCACTTCCAGCCCGGAGTCGCGCATCGCCTGAAAGCTCGCGGCCAATCCGTACTGGATAAATAGATCGAGCTTGCGGGCCTCCTTGGCGGACAGGTACTCCTCGACATTGAACCCCCTCACCGAACCACCAAAACGGGTGGAATAGGCGGAAAGATCCATATGTTCGATCAGGCCGACACCACTGCGCCCGGCCAAAATGCCCTGCCAGCTGCTCGGCACATCGTTACCCAGCGGCGACAACATGCCCATCCCGGTAACCACGACGCGTCTACGCGACACAGCAATCTCCTCAAATTCGGTTTTACGATGCCCGAAATGCGCCTAGCTGCTCCCGCAAGAGCCGGGAACCAAAACCAGGCAAGGCGCTAAGCATAATGCATGAGCCATACCTGGGTTTCAGGCGCTTCACCTGCGCTCCCGGGGCGAACTGACACCCCGGTACTACGCTGTTTTCCGAGCCTATTTAACTCGCTTCACGCGCCCCGCGGGGCAGCCTTCGACTGTCGCTCCGCAGCGCTGCGTTGCAACGCGGCATGCCGAAGGCTTTAGCTCTTCAGCAGCCGGTCAAAGAAAAGCCGCACACCCGGTAAAGGGAGTGCGGCTTTTCCGAGTCGGGAATCGACGATTAGCTTATTGCGCGTGCGCAGTCACGTAATCGATAGCTTCCTGAACGGTGGTGATCTTCTCAGCTTGCTCGTCCGGGATCTCGGTCTCGAATTCCTCTTCGAGAGCCATCACCAGCTCAACGGTGTCAAGAGAGTCGGCACCCAGGTCTTCGACGAAGGAAGCACTGTTGGTTACTTCCTCTTCTTTGACGCCCAGTTGCTCGGCAACGATTTTCTTGACGCGTTCTTCGATGGTGCTCATACCTTGTTTTCACTCCTATTGGACAAATCCAGGCAGCTGGTCTGCGGCCAAGTGTATAGAAAGGGTTTTTAGCATTTCAAGCTGAATGCAAGGGTTCCCCCAAGAACACTTCAACGATCTGTCTATAAACCTGTTGCAGCTTTATAACGGATTTTAGACAGCATCTATGACAGTTTTTTGAAGGCGCTCGTCACATTCAGCTCATGTACATCCCGCCATTCACTGGGATAGTAGCCCCAGTGACGTAAGCTGCGCCATCGGAAGCGAGAAAAGCGACCACTTTTGCGATCTCCTCAGCCTGCCCCAAACGGCCCAACGGAATCTGTGTCAGCAGTGCATCACGTTGCGCTTCCGGCAGTTCACGGGTCATGTCGGTATCGATGAAGCCCGGTGCCACCGCATTGACGGTGATCGCCCGCGAACCGACTTCACGCGCCAGCGCACGCCCGAAACCTTCCAATCCGGCCTTGGCTGCCGCGTAGTTGACCTGTCCGGCGTTGCCCATGGCACCCACCACCGAACCGATGTTGATGATGCGCCCGAAGCGCGCCTTGGTCATGCCGCGCAACACTGCCTTGGACAGCCGATAGAGGCTGTTCAGGTTGGTATTGATGACGTCGTACCATTCATCGTCTTTCATCCGCAGCATCAGGTTATCGCGAGTGATGCCGGCATTGTTGACCAGGATCAGCGGCTGGCCGAGGTGCTGTTGAATGTGCGCCAGAGTACTGGCAACCGACTCGTCATTGCCGACATCCAGCACCAGACCGGCGCCTTCGATGCCATGCTGTTTCAGGGTCTCAGCGATACGCTCGGCACCCGATGCCGAAGTAGCCGTACCGATGACCACCGCACCTTGACGCCCCAACTCCAGGGCGATGGCTTGACCGATTCCGCGACTCGCACCGGTAACCAGAGCAATCTTACCTTGCAGGCTCATAAAACCTCTCCTCAATCAGGCCAGGGCCGCACGTGCGGCGGCGAAGGCGTCCGGGGTATCCAGATTATGGGTATTGATGCCCTTGATGCAGCGTTTGTTCAGCCCTGACAACACTTTGCCCGGGCCACACTCGACCAGATCGGTCACCCCCTGCTCAGCCAGGCAAACCATCGATTCGACCCAACGCACCGGGCTATACAGCTGAGCCAGCAGATCGCGCTTCAGGCCGTCGAGGTCGGCCACCACCGCCGCACTGACATTCTGCACCAGCGGGATTTGCGGCGCCTGCCAAGCAATGGCTGCAATCGCCTCGGCAAAGCGCTCGGCCGCCGGACGCATCAGCGCGCAGTGCGACGGCACACTGACCGGCAGCGGCATGGCACGTTTGGCCCCGCGCGCCTTGCACGCCTCGACAGCACGCGCCACGGCCGCAGCCGAACCGGCAATCACCACCTGGCCAGGTGCATTGAAATTGACCGCACTGACCACCTCGCCTTGCGCCGCATCGGCACAGGCCGCCAGCACATCAGCATCCTCCAGGCCGAGAATCGCCGCCATACCGCCCTGCCCGGCGGGCACGGCCTGTTGCATCAATTGGCCACGCAATTCGACCAGCTTCACTGCATCAGCAAAATGCAGGCTGCCAGCTGCCACCAGCGCGGAGTATTCGCCCAGGCTGTGACCCGCGACAAATGCCGGACGCGCGCCACCCTCGGCCAGCCACAGACGCCACAAGGCCACGGATGCCGCAAGGATTGCCGGCTGGGTCTTGTCGGTTTGATTGAGCTGCTCTTCCGGCCCCTGCTGGGTCAAGGCCCACAGGTCATAGCCAAGCGCCTCGGAAGCCTCGGCAAAGGTGTCGAGAATCAGCTTCTGCTGTGCGCCGTGTTCGGCCAGCATCGCCAGAGACTGCGAACCTTGGCCGGGAAAGACGAATGCGAGGGATGCAGACATGTGAACAGGCCCCTAATGGTCTAATCGTCGAAAAACTCACGCCCAGCATAGCCAAGCGCAACAAACTGACAGTTGGATGACAGGCCGCCCGCTGCGGTCACATAACAGGGCACGGCCAACGACCCAACGCGCGCCGGCAACGCCTAAAGCAACATATCTTCGAGGCGGCCATACAGGCGCTGCGGCAGATTCTCCTGAATCTCCGTCAAGGCCCGTCGAATAGCGCTCTTGAAATCCTCAGCCCCCGCAGCTCCATGACTCTTCACCACGACCCCCTGCAAGCCAAGAAAACTCGCACCATTGTGCTGCGCAGGCGCCAACTCGGCCCGCAAACGACGCAACAGGGGCAACGCCAACAAGCCAACCAGCCGCGAAGCCAGGCTTTCATCGAACAACGCCTCGATGCGCGCGGAAATCATCGCCGCCAAGCCTTCGCTGGACTTGAGCAGAATGTTGCCGACGAAGCCATCGCACACCACCACATCGGCCTCGCCGCGATAGAGCCCATCCCCCTCGATGAAACCGATGTAGTTCAAACCATCGGCCTGCTGCAGCAGACTGGCGGCCAACTTGACCTGCTGATTGCCCTTGACCTCCTCGGTACCGACATTGAGCAAGGCCACGCGTGGCCTGGCAATTCCCAGCGCCTCCGCTGCCACCGCGCCCATTACGGCGAACTGATAGAGCTGTTCGGCACTGCAATCGACATTCGCGCCCAAATCGAGCAAATGACAGCAGCCCCCCCTTGTCGGGATGGCCGTCACCATCGCCGGACGATCGATGCCCGGCAGGGTTTTCAGCAGGTAACGCGACAACGCCATCAACGCGCCGGTATTGCCCGCACTGACGCACGCCTGCACCCGTCCGCTGCGCAACAACTCCAACGCCACTCGCATCGACGAATCCGGCTTGCCACGCAGCGCTTGCGCTGGACGCTCGTCCATGCCGATCACCTCGCTGGCATGTTCGACATGCAGGCGCGCGCGATCGACACCCGGCGTCTGGGCAATCAATTCTTCGAGAAGGGGGGCTTGGCCGACTAGGACCAGGTGCAACGAGGGGTAATCAACCAGACAGGCGATGCTGGCTGGGACAATGCTGTGGGGACCGAAGTCCCCACCCATTGCATCAATCGCGATGATCGGAGCGGACAAGGATTACTCGTCAGCGCCCTTGTCGATCACCTTGCGACCACGGTAAACGCCTTCCGGAGATACGTGGTGACGCAGGTGAACTTCACCGGTGCTTTTCTCAACGGACAGGGCATTACCCTCGAGGGCATCATGCGAACGACGCATGTCGCGTGCGGAACGGGATTTTTTGTTCTGCTGAACAGCCATAACTGATTAACTCCTAAACGTTTGGGTCACGCTTTAACTGTGCCAATACACTGAACGGGTTGGACCGTGTTACCTCGTCCTCGCTCGACTCGGGCTCTTCGAGGCCGGTCGGCTGCTGGCAATCTTTAGGGTCATGCGCTGGAACAATGGGCAAGGCGAGCAACAGCTCCTCCTCAATCAGCGCCAGCAGATCCAATGGGTCTTCACCCAACTCCAGCACGTCATAGCCTTTCGGCACAGACTGGGTATTCGCACCTTCCTTCACCACAGCGTAATCACACGCGCTGTGGACCGGCAGAGCGACCAGCTCCAGACAACGCTGGCAAACCATCTTGACCTCGACCTCGAGCTCGCTATGGATAACCACAGCATTACGCTCGTCGCGCTCGAAGACAAACTTCGCGCTCACTACGCCTTGATTATCGGCAAGCGGATCGCGGAGTCGCGGCAAATCGGCCAGCGGCACAACGCCTTCAAGGGTAGTGCAGCGATCAGCCAACTTGCGCGGATCAACGTGAGGTGGAATCTGACCATTCGACATAGGCGCCGCATTCTAGGGATGCGACCCGCCCCTGTCAAAGGAATTTCAGCCTGTCCAGCATCTGGACCGAAGGCTAGAATCGCCACTCATTAGACAGGAGATCAACATGCCCCCCTTGGTGCTCGCCTCCAGCTCACCCTACCGCCGCGAGCTACTGAGCCGCCTGCGCCTGCCCTTCAGCTGGAGCGCCCCGGCGATCGACGAAACCCGCCGGCCGGACGAGGATGCCGACGCCCTGGTTCGGCGCCTGGCCAAGGAAAAGGCATGCGCCCTCAGCGCAACCCACTCCAGACATCTGATCATCGGCTCCGACCAGGTCGCCATCCTCGGCCAGCAGGTTCTCGGCAAGCCTCATACACTTGAGCGCGCCCGCGCCCAACTGCTGGCCGCGAGCGGCAACAGCATCACCTTCCTGACGGGCCTGGCGCTGCTCAATAGCGAAAACGGAAACTGCCAGGTCGACTGCATCCCCTTCACCGTGCACTTTCGCCAACTGAGCGAGGCGCAAGTGATGCGCTACCTGCACGCCGAACAACCTTTCGACTGCGCCGGCAGCTTCAAGGCCGAAGGCTTGGGCATCAGCCTGTTTCGCAGCACCGAAGGCACGGATGCCACCAGCCTGATCGGCCTACCACTGATCCGCCTGGTCGACATGCTGCACGACGCCGGCATCGACATCCCCTAGCGCACGAGGCCCAACCATTGGCCGAGCCCCGACGAACCAGTCCGACAACTAGCGCAGCACCGGCCCCTGAAAGCCCATCCACAGAGCCAGATGCTCGGCGACACTGGCACCGAGTTTTTTCGCAAAGCGATCGAACGGCGAATCCTGCACCGTGAAGTCAACCAGATTCTTCTCGCCGATCACCTCACGCGCCACATAGCTGGTATTACCCAACGCATCGATCAGGCCAAGCTGTAGCGCCTGCTCCCCCGACCAGATCAGGCCCGAAAACAATTCAGGATGCTCGGTGACTTTCAGCCGCTCGCCCCGCCCCTTCCTGACGCTATCGATAAACTGCTGGTGAGTAATCTCCAGCACACCCTTCCAGAACTGGGTCTCCTCCTCCTTCTGCGGCTGGAACGGATCGAGAAACGCCTTGTGCTCGCCCGAGGTATAGACACGTCGATCGACACCGAGCTTATCCATCACCCCGACAAACCCGAATCCCGTCGCCGTCACACCGATGGAGCCGACCAAACTGGCCTTGTCGGCATAGATCTCATCCGCGGCACTGGCGATGTAATAGGCGCCCGACGCCCCGAGATCACTGATCACCGCATACAGCTTGATCGCCGGATACTCTGCACGCAGGCGGCGAATCTCGTCATAGACGTAACCCGACTGCACCGGACTGCCGCCGGGGCTATTGATACGCAGGATCACCCCTTTGGTCTTGTCATCCTCGAATGCCGCACGCAGGCTACCGACTATATTGTCGGCACTGGCCGACTCCTGATCGGCGATCATGCCGCGCAACTCGACCAATGCCGTATGGCTGCCACTGCTTGCGGCGCCCTTGCGCAAATCGAGCATCGGCACAAACAGCGCCAGCGTGGCAAACAGATAGAGAAACATCAGCGACTTGAAGAAAATCCCCCAGCGCCTTGCCCGCCGCTGCTCCTGCACCCCGGCCAACAGGGTCTTCTCCAGCAGCTTCCAGCTTTTTTCTTCGCCCGCATCGGGAGCCGATGCTTTCCACTCATCCGACATGATCAGCCACCTCAACTCGTTGCTCGCTCGCACCCCGCTCAAGCCAGGCACGCAATTGCGCGAAATCCTCTATCGCCAGCTTCGGCCCGTGCTCACGCAACACCGCCAAGGACTGCGCCCCATAGCCCACTGCCACAGAATCCACACCGGCACGCGCCGCCATCTGCAAATCAAAAGGCGAATCACCAACCATTAACGCCCGCCGCGCCGCAACGCCACAATGCGCCAGGATTTCTTCCAGCATAAGCGGATTTGGCTTGCTTGCAGTCTCGTCCGCACAGCGCGTGGTATCGAAATAATTCAGCCAGCCACGCCCCTCCAGCACGCGCTGCAAGCCATGCCTACTTTTCCCGGTCGCCACGGCCAGACGGTAGCCTTGAGCGCGAAAAGCCTCCAGCGCCTCGGCCACGCCGGGAAACAACGCCGACGGCTCCACCTCAAGCGCCAGATAACGCTCGCTATAGCTATGCCGGAAGCGATCGACGCACGCAGGCTCGACGAGCTCCGGATACAGGCTACGGATCGCCTCCGGCAAACCAAGACCGATGATCCCCTTGACCTGAGCATCGCTGCGCCGGGCCAGATCACAGACATCGGCGGCGCGATGCATGGCATCGACGATCCGACCAATCGAATCGACCAGTGTGCCATCCCAATCGAAGATCAACAGCTGGTAGTCACGCACCCAGGCGCTCCAGCGTACTCGCCCAGATACCGTCGACAGGCGCCTTAAGCCTCAGCTCGCCTCCATCCGGCAGCGGCACGGTCAGCGCATAGGCATGCAAGAACAGGCGCTTGCCCCCCAACTCGCGAATCTCGCGGGTGAACTCGTCATCGCCGTACTTGCTGTCGCCGGCAATGCAGTGCCCGGCATGCTGGGTATGCACGCGGATCTGATGGGTACGCCCGGTTACCGGCCTGGCCTCGACCAAGGTGGCGAACTCACCGAAGCGGCGCAGCACGCGAAACACGGTCAACGCCTCCTTACCGTCGGAATTGACTTCGACCATGCGCTCCCCCGAGCGCAGGTTGCTCTTCAACAATGGCGCACTGACCTGCTTCTTGGCCGTCGCCCAATGACCGCGAACCAGCGCCATATAGCGCTTGTCCACGCCATCGCCACGCAAGGCCTCATGCAGATGACGCAGCATGCTGCGCTTCTTGGCGATCATCAGCAGTCCCGAGGTATCGCGATCGAGGCGATGCACCAACTCCAGATCCTTGGCATCCGGGCGCAACTGACGAAACGCCTCGATCACCCCATAATTCAAGCCACTGCCGCCATGCACGGCGATACCGGCAGGTTTGTTCAGCACGATCAGGGCCTTGTCTTCGTAAACGATCGCCGCCTCCAACCGCGCAAGCAGCCCCTGCGCCAGCGGCGCCGGCTCGTCGCGCTCGGCCAGGCGCAAAGGCGGCACGCGCACGATATCGCCCGCCTGCAACTTGTACTCCGGCTTGATACGGCCCTTGTTCACGCGCACCTCGCCTTTACGCAAGATGCGGTAAATCAATGTCTTGGGCACACCCTTGAGCTGAGTGCGAAGGAAGTTGTCGATGCGCTGGCCGGCGAGTTCCGGCACAACCTCGAGCAGCTGCACGCCGGAGGTTGGAGAGGTCGAAATAGTCATCCCGCAATCATAACAATTTTTTATGGAATTGAAGCACTTAATCATTGCTGCTATAGTCGCGAACGCCGCCAAAAGCGGCCTGGTTTGCGGATGATCGCCAAAACTGCCATCCCCAACCAACGCAACCCATTCAGGACGTAAGGCCGTCCGACGGGTTCTTCGGAGATAGAAAGGCCGCAAAGGCCCTCGAGGAACTCGGAAATAAAGCCTTAGCAATAGATGCGTGGCCATCCCCTTTGGACGGTTGCGGTAAATGCCAACCCGCTGCGGATTCTGCGAGCGGCACCCGATTTTCAGCGATACGTGTAGGGTGGAGATGTACAACAGCCGGTCTGCGTAGCTTTATCCAAGACGCTTCATCTCGTCCGCTACCGGTAGTTGATTCCTCCTCCTGACTGAGTGCTTTCTGTCACAACAGCAAGCAGGAGACGTCCGTCGCGGCCCAGCCCAACCGGCTGACTGCCGCTCGACAATGAAACGATTTACGACCGTTTCTGACGCGCCTGACACCGACCCTGAGAGTCGTGTGTGCCGAACGCCGCTTCCGGCAGCCCCGGAAACCGACGGTACTACATGAAAAGAATGCTGATTAACGCAACTCAACCCGAAGAGTTGCGTGTCGCCTTGGTCGATGGCCAACGCCTGTACGACCTGGACATCGAATCGGGTGCCCGCGAGCAGAAGAAGGCCAACATCTACAAAGGCCGCATCACCCGCGTCGAACCCAGCCTGGAAGCCGCCTTCGTCGACTTCGGCTCCGAGCGTCACGGTTTTCTCCCGCTCAAGGAAATCTCTCGCGAATACTTCAGCAAGGCTCCCGAGGGGCGCGTCAACATCAAGGACGTGCTCAAGGAAGGCCAGGAAGTCATCGTCCAGGTCGAGAAAGAAGAGCGCGGCAACAAAGGCGCAGCCCTGACCACCTTCATCAGCCTGGCTGGCCGTTACCTGGTGCTGATGCCGAACAACCCGCGCGCCGGCGGCATCTCGCGGCGCATCGAAGGCGAAGAGCGCAACGAACTGCGCGAGGCGCTGAATGGCCTGGTCGCCCCGAGCGACATGGGCCTGATCGTGCGCACCGCCGGCCTCGGCCGCTCCAGCGAAGAAATGCAGTGGGACCTCGACTACCTGCTGCAACTGTGGAGCGCCATCAAGGAAGCCTCGCAGGATCGCGCCGCGCCTTTCCTGATCTACCAGGAAAGCAACGTGATCATCCGCGCCATCCGCGACTACCTGCGCCAGGACATCGGCGAAGTCCTGGTCGACAGCGTCGAGGCGCAGCAGGAAGCCCTGAGCTTCATCAATCAGGTGATGCCGCAGTACGCCAGCAAGATCAAGCTGTATGAAGACAGCGTGCCGCTGTTCAACCGCTTCCAGATCGAAAGCCAGATCGAAACCGCCTTCCAGCGCGAAGTGAAGCTGCCGTCCGGCGGCTCCATCGTCATCGACCCGACCGAAGCCCTGGTGTCCATCGACATCAACTCGGCGCGTGCGACCAAAGGCAGCGACATCGAGGAAACCGCGCTGCAGACCAACCTGGAAGCGGCCGAAGAAATCGCCCGCCAGTTGCGTCTGCGCGACATCGGCGGCCTGATCGTGATCGACTTCATCGACATGACCCCGGCCAAGAACCAGCGCGCCGTGGAAGAGAAGGTCCGCGAAAGCCTGGAAGCCGACCGCGCCCGCGTGCAAGTCGGGCGCATCTCGCGCTTCGGCCTGCTGGAAATGTCCCGGCAGCGCCTGCGTCCATCGCTCGGCGAGAGCAGCGGCATCGTCTGCCCGCGCTGCAACGGCCAAGGCATCATCCGTGACGTCGAATCGCTGTCGCTGGCGATCCTGCGCCTGATCGAAGAAGAAGCCCTGAAGGACCGCACCGCCGAGGTGCGCGCCCAGGTACCGATCCCGGTGGCCGCCTTCCTGCTCAACGAGAAACGCAACTCGATCACCAAGATCGAACTGCGCAGCCGTGCACGGATCGTGATCCTGCCGAACGACCACCTGGAAACGCCGCATTTTGAAGTGCAGCGCATCCGTGACGACAGCCCGGAAGCACAGACTGCGCAGTCCAGCTATGAAATGGCGGCGGCGAGCGAAGCCGAAGAAGTACAACCGGTTGCCGCCACCCGCACCCTGGTGCGCCAGGAGGCGGCGATCAAAGCCGCGCCGCAGCGCACCGCACCGACGCCCGTGACCGAGGTCAGCGAACCCGTCGTCGCCAGCCAGCCGAGCCTGTTCAAGGGCCTGGTGAAATCCCTGGTCAGCTTGTTTGCCGGCAAGGAAGAAGAGAAGCCCGCGGTCGTCGAGAAGAAAGCCAGCGAACGCCAACCACGCAGCGAAGAGCGCCGCAGCGGTCGCCAGCAAACCCGCAGCCGCGGTGGTCGCCGCGACGAAGAGCGCAAACCGCGCGAAGAGCGTGCACCGCGTGAAGAGCGCGCCCCCCGCGAAGAGCGCCAGCCGCGCCCGCCGCGCGAAGAGCGTCAGCCGCGCGAAGCCGTTGAAGTTCGCGAGCCCCAGGAGGTTCGCCAGTCGCGTCCGCCACGCGAAGGCCAGGAAAACCGCCGTGACCGCAAGCCGCGTGAGGAGCGTCAACCACGCGAACTGCGCGAGCCGCTGGACACCACCCCGGAAACCACGGTCACCGAGGAAGTACGCGCCGAGCGCCCGCCACGCGAACCGCGCCAACCACGCCCACCGCGTGAAGAGCGCCAGTCACGCAGCGAACCGATTCCGAGCGATGAGGAAGAAGTGCTGAGCACCGAAGAGCAGTTGCAAGACGATGAGCAGGAGGGCACCGAAGCAGGTGAGCGTCCTCGCCGTCGTTCGCGCGGCCAGCGCCGTCGCAGCAACCGTCGCGAGCGGCAACGCGATGCCAACGGCAACCTGATCGAGAGCACCGAGGAGGCAGCCGAAGACAACGCCGAAGCCGCCACCAACCTGGCTGTCGCCGCAACCGTTGTGGCCGCCACCGAGGCTGCCGACGAAGCCACAGGCGCCGCAGTCGCTGAACCTCAGGCTGCAGAAGCTGCCGCCCAGCCGGCTGCGCAAGAGGCCGTTGCCGAACTGCTCAGCAGCCCGGCCAGCGAAAGCGTCGCCGCAAGCGAAGCGCTGCCGGTCGAAGTCGCCACCCCGGCGGTCAGCGAAACCGCAGCGGTTGTCGTCGAAGCGCCTGCACAGATCGTCAGCGAAGAACCGAGCGAAGCGCTCGTCGAAAGCCCTGCCGCCGAAGCACCGGCGCAGGTTGCCGCCGCAGCCGAAGCAGAAGCACCGGCAGTCGCGCCGAGCGCCACCGGTCGCGCACCGAACGATCCTCGTGAAGTACGCCGCCGTCAGCGCGAAGCCGAACGCCTGGCGCGCGAAGCTGCCGAAGCCGCCGCCACCGCCCCGCAGGTCGAGACCGCTGTTGCGCAAGCCGATGCGAGCGAAGCCGCAACCACGGTCGAGCCGGAGGCTGAAACCAAAGCACTCGACGCCAGCGCTGATACGCCCGAGCCCGAGGCCGAAGGCGAAGCTCAGGCTGCAGTCGGCGAAACCCAGGCGCCCGACAGTGCCCCGGCCGACGAAGGTGAAGCCGAAGCCGAAAAGCAGCAGGTTGAGCACGCGGTCAAGCCGTAAGTCCAACCCGTTCGCAACAAAAAAGGGGATGCTTCGGCATCCCCTTTTTATTGCTTGTCGACCCGGCTCAAACAGCTGCAGCGAGCAGCCGTACCGAATGCACAGCGCGCACTCAGAGTACGTTAGGCTCGATCTCCAGGGCGACTGCGAAACGCTGCGCAATATCCGCCTGAATACGCTGCGCCAGGGCCAGCAATTGCTGTCCCGATGCCTGGCCGTAATTGACCAGCACCAACGCCTGCAACCGATGCACGCCGGCATCGCCTTCGCGAAAGCCCTTCCAGCCGGCCCGCTCGATCAACCAGCCCGCGGCCAGCTTGACCAGGCCATCGGCTTGCGGATACGCCACCAGATCCGCATGCGCGGCGCGCAAGCGCTGCGCCAGCTCCGCGGAAACCAGGGGATTCTTGAAGAAGCTGCCGGCATTGCCCAGCAGCGCCGGATCCGGCAACTTCTCGCTGCGGATCGCGCAGATCGCCCGACCGACATCCGCGGCCGTCGGCGCATCGATTCCCTGCTCGGCCAAGCGCTGGCGCACCGGACCATAGTCGAGGTGCAGCGGCGCCGTGCGACTCAAGGCGAAGCGTACCCGCAGGATCACCCAGCGCCCCGCCTCACGCTTGAACAGACTGTCACGGTAGGCAAAGCCACAGTCGGCCAGGGTGAACTCGCGCAATTCGCCACTGCGACGATCCAGCGCCGTCAGGCCGGCGAAAACGTCTTTCAACTCGACGCCATAAGCACCGATATTCTGCATCGGCGCGGCACCGACGGTGCCCGGGATCAGGCTGAGATTCTCCAGGCCGACCAGGCCCCGCTGCAGCGTCCACTGCACGAAGGGATGCCAAGGCTCGCCGGCCTCGGCCTCGATCAGCACCCGCTCGCCGTCATCCTGAATCACCCGGATACCGCGGCTGGCCATACGCAGCACCAGCGCCTCGACATCGGCGGTCAACAGCAGGTTGCTGCCGCCGCCGAGCAACAGCACCGGCAGCCCTTGCCCGGCCGCATAGGCCAATGCCTGGCGCACCTGGTCGTCGTCATGCGCCTCGGCAAACAGGCGTGCCGAGGCCTCGACGGCGAAGCTGTTGTACGCCTTGAGCGAGACGCGCTGGCGGACCTGCAGACTCATAACCGCCCCCTCAGCTCGACCAGCAAGGCATCGCAGGCCTGCTCGATCAGGTCCAGCACCTGCTCGAAGCCCTCCTCGCCGCCGCAATACGGGTCGGGCACCTCACTCAAGGCCAATCCATAGCGCCGCAGGAACAGGTCCAACTCGGCCGCGCTGCTCGCCGGGCGCATACGCTGGAGATGCTGCAGGTTGCTGCTGTCCATGGCCAGAATCAGGTCGAAGCGCACGAAATCGCCAGCCGAAACCTGGCGCCCGCGCAAGGCGCCAAGGTCGTAGCCGCGCCGCTGCGCCGCTAGCCGGGTCCGACTGTCCGGCGCCTTGCCGACATGCCAGTCGCCGGTGCCGGCGGAATCGACTTCGATGCGCCCTTCCAGGCCGGACGCACGCAGCTTGTGGCGCAGCACGCCTTCGGCGGTGGGCGAGCGGCAGATATTGCCCAGGCAGACAAACAAGACGCGCATCAGGCCCCCAGCAGCCTGCGCACGCGCTCTAGGTCGTCCGGCGTATCGACCCCCGCCGGCGGCGCCTGCCGGGCATCGGCGACATGGATGCGCACGCCGTGCCACAGCGCACGCAACTGCTCCAGGCACTCGGTGTCTTCCAGCCAGCACGGGCCCCAGGCGACGAAGTCATGCAGGAACTGCGTGCGGTAGGCATAGATGCCGATGTGCCGACGGTAGGGTACGGCGGCCGGCAGCCGTTCGCGGTTGACGGCGAAGGCATCGCGCGCCCACGGCAACGGCGCACGGCTGAAGGTCAGCGCCAGGCCATTGCGATCGCTCACCACCTTGACCACGTTCGGATTGAACAAGGCGGCCGCCTCATCGATGGGTTCGGCCAGGGTGGCGATAGCGGCTTCCGGATTGGCCGCCAGGTTGGCGGCCACCTGGTCGATGATCGCCGGCGGGATCAGCGGCTCGTCGCCCTGTACGTTGACCACGATGGCATCGGCGGCCAGGCCCAGCGCCGAGGCGACTTCGGCCAGTCGATCGGTGCCGGAATTGTGCTCGGGGCGGGTCAGCAGCACCTCGGCGCCAAAGCCGCGGCAGACCTCGACGATGCGCGCATCGTCGGTGGCCACCAGCACCCGCTGCGCACTGCTCTTGCACGCTTGCTGCCAGACATGCTGGATCATCGGCTTGCCGGCGATCTCCTGCAGAGGCTTGCCAGGCAGACGACTGGAAGCGTAACGCGCCGGAATCACAACGGTAAAAGCGCTGCTCATCTACTTGTCCAGGCGTTCGTCGACGTTGAGGGTACGGGCTTCGCTTTCCAGCATCACCGGAATCCCGTCGCGCACCGGAAAGGCCAGGGCATCGGCCTTGCAGATCAGCTCGGATTTATCCGCGGCAAGCTTCAGCGGCCCCTTGCACAGGGGGCAGGCCAAGATATCGAGTAATTTCGGGTCCATGGTAGATCCTTGAGGTACGGCTGCAATGAATGACACTGCGCAGGCGATGAACCGGCGAACTATGGCGCGGGCGGCAGCAAGCGGGCCAGCTGCGCATCGAGCCAGGCGATGAATGCCGCAGAAGGTTGCGCATCCACTGCCAGGTACCACCAGTCGGCGGCGGCAAAGGCCCGGCATTTCACCGCATCCTTCTCCGTCATCACCAGCGGCAGCACGGGGCTGAAAGCCAAGCGCTCGGCACTGTACTGTGCATGATCGGCGAAGGCATGCGGAATCGCCCGCCAGTGTAGCGCCTCGAGCGTAGCGAAGAAACGCTGTGGATTGCCGATACCGGCCACGGCATGCAGGGCCTGGCCGGGAGGGAAATGGCTGAGAAGGCGGCGCTCGCCCGTGCTCAGGTTGACCAACGCCTGGGGCTGCAGATTGAACGCGTAACCGCCCGCAGGATCGCGGTCGGCACCGTTGTAGAGCAGCGCATCGACGCTGCGCAGACGCTCGACCGGCTCGCGCAGCGGCCCGGCCGGCAGGCAGCGGTGATTGCCCAGGCCGCGCGCGGCGTCGATCAGCACCAGCTCCAGGTCGCGCGCCAGGCGGTAATGCTGCAGACCGTCGTCGCTGAGGATCAGGTCGAGCGGCTCGGCGGCCAGCAAGGCGCGCACCGCGCGCCCGCGATCCGGGTCGATCATCAGCGCTACACCGCTGCGTTGTACGATCAGCAGCGGCTCGTCGCCGGCAACGCTGGCCGCCTGCTCGGCGCCCACCCGCCACGGAAAACACGGCGGTGTGGCGCCGTAGCCGCGACTGACCACGCCCACCCTGAGGCCACGGCTGCGGCAGTGTTCGATCAGCCAGAGGATCAGCGGCGTCTTGCCGGTGCCGCCGACGGTGATATTGCCCACCACCAACACCGGAACCGGCGCGCGGTAGATCTCGCCTTCGCCCGCCAGAAAGCGCGTGCGCCGGCGCTGGACGACCTGCCGATAGAGCAGCTCCAGCGGGCGCAACAGGGTCAGCGCCGGATGGCCGGCGTACCAGGCGGCGAGTAGGCGATCGGTCAAGCCCATCGGCAAGCGACCCTCAAGGCGCGACCTGCGCCTCGACCGTGGTGATGCGCAGGTGGGCAAAGCCCAGCTTGCCTGCCGCGTCCATGGCCGTGATCACCGCCTGGTGCGGGGTCTTGGCGTCGGCGCTGATGGTCAGCGGCAGGCTGTTGTCGCCCTCCGACTCTTTCTGCAGCGCGGCGATCAGGCTGCTCAGATCGCTTTTCAACAGCTGCTGGCCATTCAGCGAGTAACTGCCATCGGCGGCGATCAGCACCTCCAGTTGCTTCAGCTCGGTCTGCTCCGGCGGCGTACCGCTGGCCGCTTCGGGCAGGTCGACCTTGAGCTGGGTCTCGCGGGTGAAGGTGGTAGTAACCACGAAAAACAGCAGCAGGATGAACACCACGTCGATCAACGAAGCCAGGTTGATCTCGACGTTCTCCCGCGGTTTGCGCCGGAATTTCACGCCTTGCCCTCGCCCAGGTCGACGTCACGATCCCCCTGCACCACTTCCACCAGCTTGATCGCTTCCTGCTCCATGCCGACCACCAGCTCATCGACCCGACGCTGCAGGTAGCGATGGAAAAACAGTGCCGGGATCGCCACCATCAGACCGGCGGCGGTGGTAATCAACGCCTTGGCGATGCCGCCGGCGAGCACCGGCGCGTTGGCCATGCCCGAGCCCATGAAGGAGCTGAAGATTTCGATCATGCCGAGCACGGTGCCGAGCAGGCCGAGCAGCGGCGCGATGCCGGCGATGGTGCCGAGCGCATTGAGGTAGCGTTCCAGGTCATGGATCACCCGGGCGGCGGCTTCTTCGATGCACTCCTTCATGATCTCGCGACCATGCTTGGAGTTGGCCAGGCCAGCCGCCAGGATTTGCCCCAACGGCGAATCGGCGCGTAATTCCTTGAGCTTTTGGTTGCTCAGCTTCTTGTCTTTGATCCAGCGCCAGACCTGACCGAGCAGATGAGGCGGCGTAACGCGGCTGGGCCGCAGCGTCCAGAGGCGCTCGGCAATGATGCCGGCCGCAGCGATAGAACACAGAATGATCGGCAGCATCATCCAGCCGCCAGCTTTGACCAGTTCCCACACGGTGGCAGATCCCCTTCGGAAAAGTGGCGCCACTCTAGCATAGGGCCAGGGTGTCGCCGACCGCCGCCGTTCTCATTTTTCCCGCCAAAATCGCGCCTGTTCGCGCAGCCCCTGCCCTGCCGCGAAGGCACCCAGGCGCATGTGCAGCGCGCCGTGCTCGACGTTGTCGTAAAGCTGTGCGGGCAGCGCCGCATAACGCGCGAGTACGCTCGGATGCGGATGACCGAAGGCATTGTGCGCGCCCCGGGATATCAGCGCGGCGCGCGGTGCGACCGTCTCGAGGAACGCCGGCGAGGATGAGCTGCGACTGCCATGGTGCGGCGCCAACAACCATTCGGCACGCATCTCCAGGCCACTGTCGAGCAAGGCGCGCTCGGTACGACTGTCGATATCGCCGGTCAGCCACAGGCGCTCGCCAGCCGCCTCGACGCGCAACACGCACGACGCCTGGTTGCCGTCCGCGGCCGCCGCCCAGCGCCAGGTGCTGAAGCGTACCTCGTCCCACTGCCAGCTGTGCCCCGAAACACAAGCCTCGGCCTGCAACGCGGGCGGTAACGCCGCTGCCTCCCCGCTCAGCACCTGCTTGACCCCGAGCCCACGCTGGATCGCCTGGGCGCCGCCGGCATGATCGTTGTCGGCGTGGCTGATCAACAGCATGTCGAGCTGGCGCACATCCAGGGCACGCAGCGATGGCAATACCACCCGCTCGCCCATATCGAAATCGCCAAAGCGCGGTCCGGCGTCATACAGCAAGGCGTGCTCACGGGTGCGCAGCAGGACCGCCAAGCCTTGACCGACATCCAGCATCCACACCTCCGCCTGGCCGAGCGGCGGCCGCTGCGGCGGGGTGTAGAACAGCGGCAGCAGCATGACCAGGCCGAGGCCGCGGAACGGCACGCCGGCCGGCAATAACAGCAGCAAGGCACCCACGCTACAGAGCAGCCAAGCCCATAGCGGCAAGGCACCGGGCAACCAGGCCGGCAGCCAGCCGGCAATCTGCGCCAGGAGCATGAACAGCAGCTCGAGCAAGCCGCCGGCCAGCCAGAGCACCGCCTCGCCCAACCAGGGCACCGGCAGCAGCAGGGTACCGAGCAACGCCAACGGCACCACCGTCAGGCCGACCCAGGGCACGGCCAGCAAATTGGCCAGCGGTCCACTGGCACTAAGCGGCAAGCCCAGAGCCAGCAGCAGCGGCAGCAGACCGATGGCCATCGCCCATTGCGCCCGCCCCAAGGTCTGCCACCATGGCCAGGCGCCCAGTCGACCGCCGAAGATCAGGATCAGCAACCCCACCGCACCGAAGGACAACCAGAACCCCGGCTGCAGGCTGGCCAGAGGCTCCGCCAGCAATACCACCACCAACGCCACCAGCAGCGGCAGCCAGACGCCGAGATGGTGAAACCGCCAGCGCCAGAGCAACACCAGGCCGACCATCGCACAGGCGCGCTGCACCGGCACCTGGAAACCCGCCAGCAGGCCGTATGCCAACGCGCCGGCAAAGGCCAATGCGCAGGCCCATGGCAGCCACGGCCAGTTGCGCGGCCACCAGCCCAAGCGCGCCAGGCCGGCGACCAGCCCGTAGAGCAACCCGGCCATCAGGCCGATGTGCTGACCGGATATCACCAGCAAATGCACCGTGCCGGTGTCTTGCAGCAAGCGCCAATCGGCCGCCGACAAGCCCGAAGCGTCACCCAGCACCAGAGCGGCCAGCGCCCCTGCGCGGCCGTGGGCGTCGCTGGCGAGCAAGCGCTGACGCACGGCATCGCGCCAAGCTCCAGGGCCACTGGCCGGATACAGGCGCTCGCCACTCTTCACCGTACCGGTAGCACCGATGCGTTGCGCCAGCAGCCAGGCCTCGTAGTCGAACGACTGGGGATTGACCAGGCCGCGTGGGCGCTTCAGCCGTACTGCCAGGCGCCAGGTTTCACCGGCACGCAGCTCGGGGCCGCCATACCAGGCCAAACGCAGGCTGGCAGGCAACTCGGCGCGCCGCGACCTGGCCTGCTCCAGTTGGAAGCGCACCACCTCATCACGCACTTCCGGCAAGCCGACCACCCGCCCCTGCAGCCACAGGGTTTGGCCGTCCAGCTCAGGCGCCAGCCTGTCGTCCAGCGCCCATTGCGCGGAGAGGCAGGCCCAACTGAAACCAAACAGGAAGAACGCCACGACATAGCTGCGAAACGGCAGCAACATCAGCCCCACGACCGGCAGCAGGCACAATAGCCAGGTAGGCGGCAGAGCCGGCAGAAATCGCAGCAGGAGCAAGCCCGCTACCAGCGCCAACATCCCTAAGCGCATGACCATTCACTCCTTGAGATCCCATCCCGCGGCCCCAGCCGAACGATCGGCTTGGGCATATTTGCTGACACAAAGTGTGCCAGCGGCCGGCCCTGAATCTGTGCATAATATCGGCGCTTTTAGCCTGCCAGAGAGCCCACATGCCGCGTCGTGTATTCAAGCGCTACATGCCCCATCCAGACCGCATCAAGGCCAGCAAGTCCCTGCGCTTTCTCGGCGCGCTGATCCACGACCCCAATCTCTGGCACCTCAATCGCCACTCCGTCGCCCGGGCCATGGCCATCGGCCTGTTCTGGGCAATGATCCCGATGCCCATGCAAATGGCCGCCGCCGCCGCGGTGGCGATTCCGGCCCGGGCCAACCTGCCGATTTCCATCGGCCTGGTCTGGCTGACCAACCCGATCACCATGCCGCCGGTGTTCTATTGCAGTTACAAGTTCGGTGCCTGGCTGACCAATACGCCGACCCTGGAGATGCCCGAGCACATCACCCTGAGCTGGATCGGTGAGGTGCTGCAAAGCCATTGGCAACCTCTGTATCTGGGCTCGCTGGTACTGGCGCTACTGTTCGCGCTGATCGGCTACGTGGCCACCAATACCTATTGGCATTGGTGGGTACGGCACAGTTGGCGCAAGCGCCAGGAAAAACGCCGCAATCGCAACCGCCAGGACTGAAGCAAAAAGGCCGTTATCCGGGTAACGGCCTTTTTGCTTCAGGCAGACTAGCTCACTCGTAGCGCAAGGCCTCGGCTGGCTGGATGCCCGCGGCACGCCATGACGGATACAGCGTCGCGAGAAAACTCAGGGTCAAGGCCGCACCACAGATCAGTAGCACATCCGCGACCAGCAGCTGCGACGGCAGGT
Source organism: Pseudomonas benzenivorans (assembly GCF_900100495.1). Lineage (GTDB taxonomy): Bacteria > Pseudomonadota > Gammaproteobacteria > Pseudomonadales > Pseudomonadaceae > Aquipseudomonas > Aquipseudomonas benzenivorans. The sequence goes on along the minus strand of NZ_FNCT01000003.1, from coordinate 485,459 downwards.
TGCTGATGAAGTAGACATCCGAACTGAGCACCTGCTGGCCGCTCACACGCTCGATCCAGCCGACCAGCTGGCTGACATTCAACGCCGCCAGCACACCCAGCACACCGCCGATCAGGGTACCGATCACGCCAATTACCGTGCCCTGCACCATGAAGATGCCCATGATCTGCCGGGGCGTTGCGCCCAGGGTACGCAAGATGGCGATATCGGCACCCTTGTCGGCCACCACCATGATCAGGGTGGCAATGATATTGAAGGCCGCCACCGCGACTATCAGCAGCAGCAACAGGCCGATCATGGTCTTTTCCATCTTCATCGCACTGAACAGGCTGCCCTGGGTCAGCGTCCAGTCGCTGGCGCGATAGCCGTCGCCCAACTCGGCGGCGATGGCTGCCGACACCTGCGGCGCCTGGTACAGATCCTTCACCCTCAGGCGCAGGCTCGGCACCTGCCCCGCTTGCAAGCGCTGGATCTGTGCGGCATCGGCGACGTTGATCAAGGCCAGCGAGCTGTCCAGCTCGGCACCTACCTTGAACACCCCGACCACGTTGAGCCGTTGCATGCGCGGCGTGATGCCGCCCGGTACCGAACTGACCTCCGGCACGATCAATGCCAGTTTGTCACCGACCTTGAGCTGGAAACGCCGCGCGGTGATCTCACCGATCACCACGCCGAACTCGCCGGCGCGCAAATCGGCCAGGCGCCCCTGCACCATGTGCTGGTCGATGATCGAGACCTGTGGCTCCAACGCGGGATCGACGCCCTGCAACTGGATCGGTTGCATCGCCCCACGGTAGGACAGCATGCCCTCCAACTCGGCGAAGGGCACGGCGGCGAGCACCTGCGGATGCTGGCGGGCGACCGCAGCCACGGCTTGCCAATCCTCCAGTGGCTGCACGCCGGTGAGACTGGCATGCGGCACCATGCCGAGGATGCGCGCGCTCATCTCCTTCTGGAAGCCGTTCATCACCGACAACACCACGATCATCGCCAGCACGCCGAGGGCGAGGCCGATCATCGAGGTCAGCGAGATGAAGGAGATGAAGTGGTTACGCCGCTTGGCCCGCGTATAGCGGGTGCCGATATAGAGGCTCAGAGGGCGGAACATCAGGCGGCCACCAACTTGCCGTCTTCCAGGCGCAACACCCGATCCATTTGCAGGGCCAGTTGCATATCGTGGGTCACCACCAGGAACGCGGTCTGCGAGGCGCGGCTGAGTTCCTTCATCAAGTCCTGAATGCCTTGCGCGGTGTGGTGATCGAGGTTGCCGGTCGGCTCATCGAGCAACACCAGCCCCGGTCGATTGACCAGCGCCCGGGCAATCGCCACCCGCTGCCGCTCGCCGCCGGACAATTCCGCCGGCTTGTGTGCCAGGCGATGACCGAGGCCGACCCGCTCGAGCAGCGCAGTGGCGCGTTGGCGGGCCTCGGCAATCGGCGTGCGGCCGATCAGCAGCGGCATGCAGACGTTCTCCAGGGCGGTGAATTCCGGCAGCAGATGGTGAAACTGGTAAACGAAGCCCAGCGCGCGGTTGCGCAACAAACCGCGTTCTTTCTCATTCAGTGCCGACAGCTCTTCGCCGGCCAACCACACGCTGCCGGTCGTGGGCGTGTCCAGGCCGCCAAGCATGTTCAGCAGGGTGCTTTTCCCCGAGCCCGAGCTGCCGACAATCGCCACGCGCTCGCCAGGCTGCAGTTCGAACTGCAGGCCATCCAACACCACCACCGACTGTGGCCCCTCTTCGTAGCACTTGCCCAGGTTGCGGCAACTCAGCACGGCGCGATCGAGCAAAACCGGATTATTCATAACGCAAAGCCTCCGCGGGCTGGGTGCGTGCCGCGCGCCAGGCCGGATAAAGGGTGGCGAGAAAACTCAGGACCAGGGCGGCACCACAGACTTGCAGCACATCCGCCAGCATCAGTTGCGATGGCAGGTAATCGATGAAGTAAACGTCGGCATTGAGGAACTTCATCCCCAATGCACGCTCCAGCGCGGCGACCCCGGCGCTGACGTTCAGCGCCGCCCAGATGCCCAGCAACGCGCCGATCGCCGTGCCGACCACCCCGATCACCGTGCCCTGGACCATGAAGATCGCCATGATCTGCCGCGGCGTCGAGCCCAGGGTGCGCAGGATGGCGATGTCGCCTTTCTTGTCGGTGACCACCATGACCAGGGTAGAGATGATATTGAACGCGGCGACCGCGACGATCAGCAGCAAAAGCAGGCCGATCATCGCCTTTTCCATGCGGATCGCCTGATACAGGTTGCCGTGGGTGCGTGTCCAATCGCGCGCATAAAAGTCGCCCTCGCCCAGGCTTTGTGCCAGCTCCCAGGCCGTGCGCGGCGCCTGGAACAGATCGGCGAACTTCAGCCGGATCCCTTGCACCTGGCCGGCCGGCCAGCGCTGCAGGCGTGCCAGGTCCTGAACATGGGTCAAGACCAGGTGACCGTCGATTTCGCCGGCGCCGACATGGAAGATGCCGACCACGGTGAAGCGCTTGAGTCGCGGAAACATCCCCGCCGGCGTCACCGTGACTTCCGGGGCGACGAAGGTGATCTTGTCGCCGAGGCCAACCCCCAACTTGGCGGCGGCCTTGTCGCCGATGACCATGCCGAAGTCGCCCGGTCGCAGCGCCGGCAAGCCGCCCTGCTGGAAGAAATCTCCGATGATCGAGACCTTGGCCTCCTCCTGCGGATCGACCGCGTTGATCAGCACCTTCTGCACCTTGCCCTCGTGGGTGAGCAGGCCCTGCATCTGGCTGAACGGCGCCACCGCCAGCACCTGCGGATGCTTCAGCGCCCCCGCGGCCAGGCCGCGCCAGTCGTCGATCGGCGTCGCGCTTTCGACCGTGGCATGCGGCACCATGCCGAGTACGCGGGTGCGCATCTCATGGTCGAAGCCATTCATCACCGACAACACCACGATCATCACCAGCACGCCGAGGGCCAGCCCGATCATCGAGGTCAGGGAAATAAAGGAAACGAAATGATTGCGCCGTTTGGCGCGCGTGTAGCGCGTACCAATGAATACGAACAGGGGTCTGAACATGTCGGGGGCTGGTTCGAGGGAAAGAGGAACGTCCTTGTGGCGGGGCCTGGCGAGCAGCTTTACACTCAGACCACCACTGCTGCCATGGGTTCGCCATGTCGACTCAAGATGAAGATGATCGCCGCGAATACTATCGTATCGACGATACGATCGCACTGGATTTCACCCCCCTGTCGGGCGCCGAGGCGCTGGCCAGTGATGAGCTGCACGACAGCTCGCCGCTGTTCAACCTGCTCAGCGACTTGCACCTGATGGACTTCGAGTCGCAGCATCTGCTGCGGCATATCAGCGAGCGCGACCGCACCCTGGCCAACTACCTGAAAGTGATCAACAAGCGCATCGACCTGCTCGGCCAGGCGGTTGCCCAGAGCCTGCTGCGCGACATCGGCACCCCGCGCAAGGTCAGCCTGTCCGAGGGCGGCGTCAGCTTCAGCAACGTACAGAGCATCGCCGTCGGCACCCACCTGGCGATCAAGATGGTGCTTATGCCCCAGGCCCTGGGACTGCTGTTGCGCGCCAAGGTGATCCATAGCCGGGCCCTGCCCGGCCAGCCCTTCGAGATCGGCACCGAGTTCGAAGCGTTGACCGACGCACAGCGCCAGTTGCTGGCCCGGCATATCCTGCAACGCCAGGCCCTGGAACGGCGCCAGGCCCGCGAACAGCCCAAACCGTCTTGATGAGTACCTGCATGCCCCGCTACCCGCTGCTCCTCGCCTTGCTCCTGCCCCTGGGCGGCAATGCGGATACCCTGCAAATCCCTCTCGGCGAACAAGGTGCGATGAGCACGCCATTACCCCAGCGCGGCGAGTCGCAACGCGCGGTACTGGAGCGCTTCGGCCTGGCCGATGAAGAACATCCCGCCGTCGGCCGGCCACCGATCACCCGCTGGGACTACCGGGAGTTCAGCGTCTACTTCGAGTACGACCATGTGATCGACAGCGTGCGCCACCACCAGCCGCGCCCGGCAACCCCCGACAAGGAGCAACCGTGACCCTGATTTACGGCCACCGCGGCGCCAAAGGCGAAGCACCGGAGAACACCCTGGCCAGTTTCCAACGCTGCCTGGAGCATGGCGTCCATCGCTGCGAGCTGGACCTGCACCTGTCGTCCGACGGCGAACTGATGGTGATTCATGACCCGACGCTGAAGCGCACCACCGGCCACCGCGGCAAGGTCGCGGAGCATAGCGCCGCCGACCTGGCCAGCTATGACGCACGCAAAGGCGGTCCGGGCTGGGTTACCCCCTGCCCCATCCCGCGGCTGGCCGAACTGTTCGAGAAGTGCGCTTTCGAACACTGGCAACTGGAAGTCAAGAGCGCCTCGAAAGTCCGCTCGGCACAGATGGTCGAGGCGATTGCCGAACTGGCCGAGCGCTACGGACTGAGCGACAGGATCACGGTAACCTCCAGCTCGCGGGAAGTCCTGAGCGCCCTGAAACACCTGACGCCACAACTGTCCCGCGGACTGGTCGCCGAATATGCCTGGCTCGACCCACTGAAAGTCGCCCAGCACTACGGTTGCGAGTTGCTCGCGCTGAACTGGACGCTGTGCACCCCGGAGCGCCTGCAGAAAGCCCAGAAAGCCGGCCTGCATGTCTCGGTCTGGACGGTCAACGAACCGGCACTGATGCGCCGGCTCGCCGACTTCGGTGTGGACAGCCTGATTACCGATTTCCCCGGACTCGCGCTGGCGACACTGACGCGCTGAGCACTCGCAGCGCGAGCGGACAGCCGTCCACGAAAAACCGGCCACCAGGGCCGGTTTTCTTATTGCCTGATCAGAAACTTTCCCGGTTTGGCCAGCGCCACGCGCGGGAATCGCTGAACGGGTCTTCCCCGACCGGCCCAGGCCACCGGTCGGAGCCGTTCAAAAAAGCCGGTTGAGGCCATCGAACGCCGCCACCCGATAGGCCTCGGCCATGGTCGGGTAGTTGAAGGTGGTGTTGACGAAATACTTGATGCTATTCGCCGCGCCCTTCTGGCTCATGATCGCCTGGCCGATGTGCACGATCTCCGAGGCCTGGTAGCCGAAACAGTGCACACCGAGCACTTCCAGGGTTTCGCGGTGGAAGAGGATCTTCAGCATGCCTACCGGCTCGTTGGAAATCTGCGCCCGCGCCATGCTCTTGAAGAACGCCTTGCCCACTTCATAGGGGATCTTCGCCTGGGTCAGTTCGCGCTCGTTCTTGCCGATCGAGCTGATCTCCGGGATGGTGTAGATGCCGGTCGGCACGTCGTCGACGAAACGCCAGCTGTCGTTCTCGACGATATTGCCGGCGGCCGAGCGCCCCTGGTCGTAGGCCGCACTGGCCAGGCTCGGCCAGCCGATCACATCGCCGGCGGCGAAGATGTTCGACATCGAGGTACGGTAGTGCTGGTCGACCTCGACCTGGCCACGGCTGTTGACCTTGATGCCGATGTTTTCCAGGCCCAGCTGGTCGGTATTGCCGGTACGCCCGTTACACCAGAGCAAGGCATCCGCCTTGATCTTCTTGCCCGACTTCAGGTGCAGGATCACCCCGTTCTCCAGGCCCTCGATGCGCTCGTAATCTTCGTTGTGACGAATCAGCACATTGTTATTGCGCAGGTGATAGCTCAGGGCATCGGAAATCTCATCGTCGAGGAAGCTGAGCAACTGGTCGCGGTTGTCGATCAGGTCGACCAGCACGCCGAGACCGCTGAAGATCGACGCATATTCACAGCCGATGACCCCGGCCCCATAGATGATCAACCGCCGCGGGGTGTGGCTGAGGGTGAGGATGGTGTCACTGTCGTACACCCGCGGATGGTGGAAATCGATATCCGCCGGGCGATACGGACGCGAACCGGTGGCCACGACGATCTGCTTGGCCACCAGGGTTTCCACCACGCCGTTGGGGCACACCACTTCGATGGTCTGCTCGTCGGAAAAACTGCCGGTGCCGAAGAACAGGTCGATGCGGTTGCGCGCGTAGTAACCGGTGCGCGAAGTCACCTGCTTGGCAATTACCCGCTCGGCACTTTTCAGCACATCCGGGAAGGAAAACCAGCGCGGCTCGCCGATCTGGCGGAACATCGGATTGGTGTTGAACTGCATGATCTGCCGCACCGAATGGCGCAGCGCCTTGGAAGGAATGGTGCCCAGGTGGGTGCAGTTGCCACCGACCTCGCGGCGGCTGTCGACCACCGCCACCTTGCGCCCGGCCTTGGCGGCATTCATTGCCGCACCCTCACCCGCCGGGCCAGAGCCCAGCACCACTACGTCGTAGTTGTAGACCGCCATGTTCACTCCTTCAGATCACACCGGAACGCTTATGGCGCGCCCTCGGCAGGGCCAGCGCTGCGCTCGCGCAGCCTGGCAATCGATACGTCAACCGGCAGCCTAGCCTTCGGGCCGCCCATTGGCGATTAGCGCTTGGTCGCGTCGTAGGCCAGCGCGTCGGGGGTTGATGCTTCGGGCGCGCGATTGACCTCTTCGCACTTCTCGCGACTGCCGCCGCAGATCGAACACTCCTTTTCAATGCCCAGGTTGGCGATGCCGCCACAGGAACCGGCAATCGGTTTGCGCCCCATGATCACCCCGATCGCCATCAACGCCACCACCAACAGCATGGTGAGAAATACGATTAACCACGTCATTGCTCTTCTCCTGCAGCGAACAGCTGCTCGAAAGCCGCGCTAGCCTGTGTGACGAAGCCCTCGCCCTCACGGGTCACGAAGAACGCCGCGATGCCGGCTCGTTCAGCGTACGCCAAGCCGCGCTCAGGCCCCAGCACCATCAATACGGTAGACAAACCATCGGCGCGCAGGGTCGATGGATCGGCCACGGTCACCGCGGCCAGCTTATGGCGGATTGGCGCGCCGGTTTGCGGGTCGAGGGTATGCGAGTAACGAATGCCGTTTTCTTCGAAGTAGTTGCGGTAGTCGCCCGAGGTCGAAATACCGTAGCCATCCAACTGCAGAACCCGCTGCGCGACCCGCTGATCGTCCCGCGGCGCCTCGATGGCGATCCGCCAAGGCTGGCCATCGGGTTTCTTGCCCGCCGCCTTGAGCTCACCGGTGACCTCCACCAGGTAGCTGTCGACGCCCAACTCGCGCAGCCGCGCAACGATCCTGTCGACCGTATAGCCGGCGGCGATGCTGTTGAGATCCAGTTGCAGATCGACGTCCTTGCACAAGCGCTGCCCGTCGATGCGCAGATACCGATGGCCGGTGCGCCGGCGCGCCTCGGCCAACTGCTCGGCGGTCGGCACCTGCTCCGTGCGCGCCTGCGGACCGAAGCCCCAGAGGTTAAGCAAGGGTTCGAGGGTCAGGTCGAACGCCCCGTCGCTTTCCTGCGCCAGCGCTTCGCCGGCACGCACCAGCTCGAGCATCCCCTCGGGCACCGGCATGCAGCTGCCCGCCGGCGCTCGATTGAAGGTGGAGATGACCGAGTCAGCGCGGTAGGTGGATACCTGCTCATCGACCTCGGCGAGGATCGTCTCGGTCTCGACTTTCAGCCGTTCGGGGCTGGGCGCGCTTGCGCTGCGCAGGTACTTGACCGAATAGCTGCTGCCCATGGTCGGGCCGCCGAACTCTTCGACCCGCTCGGAAAACCAGCAGCCCGCCAGGGCTGCCGCCAAGGCGACAGCGATAACGGGCTGGAGTACCACAGGCTTCATGCTTAGCCGCCGAAGTCGTCGAGCAGGATGTTGTCCTCCTCCACACCCAGGTCGACCAGCATCTTGATCACCGCGGCATTCATCATGGGTGGGCCGCACATGTAGAACTCGCAGTCTTCCGGCGCCGGATGGCCCTTCAGGTAGTTCTCGAACAGCACGTTGTGGATGAAGCCCTTCATGCCCGTCCAGTTGTCCTCGGGCAGCGGATCGGACAGCGCCAGGTGCCACTGGAAGTTCGGGTTTTCCGCCTGCAGCTGGTCGTACTCTTCCACGTAGAAAGCCTCGCGCATGGAGCGCGCGCCGTACCAGAAGCTGATCTTGCGCTTGGACTTCAGGCGCTTGAGCTGGTCGAAGATATGCGAGCGCATCGGCGCCATGCCGGCACCACCGCCGATGAAGACCATCTCGGCATCGGTGTCCTTGGCGAAGAACTCGCCGAACGGGCCGTATACGGTGATCTTGTCGCCGGGCTTGAGGCTGAACACATAAGAGGACATCTTGCCCGGTGGCAGATCGTCCTTGCCCGGTGGCGGCGAGGCGATGCGGATATTGAACTTCACCAGGCCACGTTCTTCCGGGTAGTTGGCCATGGAGTAGGCGCGGATGGTGGTTTCTTCAACCTTGGACACGTACTTCCACTGGTTGAACTTGTCCCAGTCGCCGCGGTATTCCTCCTGGATGTCGAAGTCCTTGTAATGCACCTCGTGCGGCGGGCACTCCAGCTGCACGTAGCCGCCGGCGCGGAAGTCGACGTTCTCGCCTTCCGGCAGCTTCAGCGTCAGCTCCTTGATGAAGGTGGCCACGTTCGGGTTGGATTCGACCGTGCACTCCCACTTCTTCACGCCGAACACTTCTTCCGGCACTTCGATCTTCATGTCCTGCTTGACCGGCGTCTGGCAGGACAGGCGCCAGCCAGCCTTGGCTTCGCGGCGGGTGAATGCGGCTTCTTCGGTCGGCAGCATTTCGCCGCCCCCGCTTTCCACCACGCAGCGGCACTGGGCGCAGGTGCCACCACCGCCGCAGGCGGACGACAGGAAGATGTTATTGGCGGCCAAGGTTTGCAGCAGCTTGCCGCCAGCCGGCACCACGATGGTTCTTTCGCCGTTGATTTCGATGCTCACATCGCCGCTGGAAACCAGCTTGGCGCGCGCCATCAGGATGATCAGCACCAACGCCAGAACAATGGCGGTGAACATGCCGATCGCGATGAAAATCTCGTTATTGATCATCTATTCATCCCTTCCTTACAACTGCACGCCGGAAAAGGACATGAAGCCCAAGGACATCAGACCGATGGTGATAAAGGTGATGCCCAAACCCTGCAGGCCAGCCGGAACGTCGCTGTACTTGAGCTTCTCGCGGATGCCCGCCAAGGCGGCAATCGCCAGCGCCCAGGACAAACCGGAACCGAAACCGTACACGGTACTTTCCGCCAGGTTGTAGTCGCGTTCCACCATGAACAGCGAACCGGCCATGATCGCGCAGTTCACCGTGATCAGCGGCAGGAACACGCCGAGGGCGTTGTACAGCGCAGGCACGTACTTATCCAGAAGCATCTCGAGGATCTGCACGATCGCCGCGATCACCCCGATATAGCTGAGCAGACCGAGGAAGCTCAGGTCGACTTCCGGCAGTCCGGCCCAGGCCAGCGCACCGTCTTTCAGCAGATAGGTATACAGCAGGTTGTTAGCCGGGACGGTAATCACCTGTACCACGGTGACCGCGATACCCAGGCCAATCGCCGTCTCGACTTTCTTCGAGATGGCGATGAAGGTGCACATGCCGAGGAAGAAGGCCAGCGCCATGTTCTCGACGAACACCGCCCTGACCAGCAGGCTGATGTAATGCTCCATTAGTAAGCCTCCTTGTTCGAGACTTGCGGGGCGATCTTGAAGCTCGGTTGCTCGACCTGGTCCTTCTTCCAACTGCGCAGCGCCCAGATGAACAGCCCGATCAGGAAGAACGCCGACGGCGGCAGCAGCAGCAGGCCGTTAGGCTGGTACCAGCCACCGTCGTTGATCACCGGGATGATTTCGAAGCCCATCAGCTTGCCGGCACCGAACAGTTCGCGAACGATACCCAGCACGATCAGCATGGCGCTGTAGCCCAGGCCGTTGCCGATACCATCGAAGAACGACAGCACCGGCGGGTTCTGCATGGCGAAGGCCTCTGCGCGGCCCATCACGATGCAGTTGGTGATGATCAGGCCGACGAATACCGACAGCTGCTTGGACAGGCTGAAGGCATAGGCCTTGAGCACCTGATCGACCACGATCACCAGCGAGGCGATGATCACCATCTGCACGATCATGCGGATCGAGCTGGGGATCTGGCTACGGACCATCGAGATGAACAGGTTGGAGAACGCGGTCACCAGGGTCAGGGCGATCGACATCACCAGAGCGGTCTTCAGGTTCGAGGTGACCGCCAGGGCGGAGCAAATACCCAGGATCTGCAGGCCGATCGGGTTGTTGTTGAAGATCGGATTAATCAGTACTTCTTTAATAGTCGGCTGCGACATGATCAAGCCTCCCCCGCGCGCAGGTTAGCGATAAACGGACCGAAGCCGTTCTCGCCGAGCCAGAAGTTCAGTAGATTGTCCACACCCTTGCTGGTCAGGGTCGCACCGGCCAGGCCATCGACCTGATGCACGGCCTGCGGGCTCTGCGCATCGATGCCGCCCTTGACGATCTGCACGGCCAGCTTGCCGTCCTCATCGAACAGGGTCTTGCCCGGCCACTGGCCCTTCCACTTCGGATTATCGACCTCGCCACCGAGACCGGGGGTCTCGGCATGCTGGTAGAAGCCCATGCCAACCACGGTGTTCAGATCGCCCTTGACTGCGATGAAACCGTACAGCGTGGACCACAGGCCATAACCGCGCACCGGCATGATCAAGGTGTCGAGCTCGCCGTTCTTCTCCACCACATAAACGGTGCTGTAGCGCTCCATGCGCTTGATCGAGGCAATATCCTCAGCACCCGGCAAAACGCTGGAAAGCTTCGGATCCTTCGAGGCTTTCAGCGGATCGAAGGTCAGCGGGTCCCGCGCATCGGAGAACTTGCCCGTTTGCAGATCGACCAGCTTGGCGCTGACGGTGCCCTTGAACATCTCCTTGACCTGAGAGCTGGACATCCCCGGATCGCCCAACCCAGCAATCGCCAGGATGCTGCGCTGCTTATCCAGCAGGCGGTTATCCACCTGGGTTGGCTTGAGCGCCACGGCGGCGCCGGCAACGAATACCGAGCACACCAGGCAGACCAACAAGGCCACCATCAAGGTGCGAACGGTGGATTCTTTTTGACTAGACATTGCGTGCCAGCCTCCGCTTGATATTGGCTTGAACGACGAAGTGGTCGATCAGCGGTGCGAACAGGTTGGCGAACAGAATCGCCAGCATCATGCCTTCCGGGAAGGCCGGGTTGACCACGCGGATCAACACCACCATCACGCCGATCAAGGCACCAAAAATCCACTTGCCGGTATTGGTCATCGACGCCGATACCGGGTCGGTAGCCATGAAGAACATGCCGAAGGCGAAGCCGCCGACCACCAGGTGCCAATGCCAGGGCATGGCGAACATCGGGTTGCTGCTCGAGCCGATGGCATTGAACAGCAGGGAGAGGCCGATCATGCCGAGCATGGTGCCGGCGACGATGCGCCAGGCAGCGATCTTGGTGATCAGCAGAACCAGGCCGCCGATCATGATGGCCAGGGTGCTGGTCTCGCCGAGGGAGCCGTGCATGGTGCCGACAAAGGCATCCATCCAGCTGATGCCATGGCCGATCACGTTGTCGATGCCACCGGCCGCAGCCAGGCCCAACGAGGTTGCGCCAGAGAAACCATCGACCACCGTCCATACCGCGTCGCCGGACATCTGCGCCGGGTAGGCGAAGAACAGGAAAGCCCGACCGGTCAGCGCCGGGTTGAGGAAGTTCTTGCCGGTGCCGCCGAACACTTCCTTGCCGATCACCACGCCGAAACTGATGCCCAGAGCCACCTGCCACAGCGGGATGCTCGGCGGCAGGATCAGGGCGAACAGTACCGAGGTGACGAAGAAGCCTTCGTTGACTTCATGCTTGCGGATCGAGGCGAACAGCACTTCCCAGAAGCCGCCGACGATGAAGGTCACCGCGTAGACCGGCAGGAACCAGGCAGCGCCCTGGATGAAGTTATCCCACAGGCTGTTCGGGTCGAAGCCTGCCAGCGAACCGATCAGGGCAAACCGCCAGCCTTCCTGGGCCGACAGCAGCTCCGGGTTGCCGGCAAAAATCAGGTTGGCCTGGTAACCGGTGTTCCACATGCCGAAGAACATCGCCGGGAAGGTGCACAACCAGACGGTGATCATCATGCGTTTGAGGTCGATGCCGTCACGCACGTGGGCAGTGGTTTTGGTCACGCTGCCAGGACGGTAGAAGAAGGTGTCGACGGCTTCGTACAAGGCATACCACTTCTCGTACCGGCCGCCCTTCTCGAAGTTGTGCTCGATCTTGTCGAGGAATGCGCGAATACCCATGATCAACCCTCCTTCTCGATGCGGGCGAGGTTATCGCGCAGGATCGGCCCATATTCATACTTGCCGGCACAGACATAGGTGCACAGCGCCAGGTCTTCTTCGTCGAGTTCCAGGCAACCCAGTTTCTGGGCCATCTCGGTGTCACCGACAATCAGGTAGCGCAGCAGTTGCGTCGGCAGAATGTCCAGCGGCATCACTTCTTCGTAGTTGCCGACCGGCACCATGGCACGGGGGCTGCCGTTGGTAGTGGTGGAAAAGGCGAAGGTCTTCGCCGCCATCAGCTTGGAAACGAAGACATTCAACACGGAATGCTTGTTGACCCCGGCGCGCAGGTAGTGCAACAGCTCGCGATCGGTACCCTCGGCCAGGCAAGACACCTGCAGGTGGTAACGCCCCAGATAGGCGAACGCGCCCTGCGCGGTACGGCCGCCAAGCACCGAGCCGGAAATCACCCGGTTGTAGCCAGGCTGCAATTGACCGGCGGTCAGCTCGTCCAGATTGGCGCCGAGACGGGTACGCAGCAACCGCGGCTGCTCCACCACCGGGCCGGCCAGGGCCACCACACGCTCGACCCAGAGCTGCCCGGTAGCGAACAACTTGCCGATGGCAATCACATCCTGGTAGTTGACCGTCCAGACGCTCTTGTTAGCGCTGACCGGATCGAGGAAATGGATATGGGTGCCGGCCAGACCGGCTGGGTGCGGACCGGAAAAGGCCTCGGCCTGCACCTTATTCAGCTGCTCACCGGGCAGGCTGGCGCCATCGGCCTTGCACAGGAAGACCTTGGCCAGGCAGCTCAATACCTTGAGGCCGCCCTCGAAGTCGGCGGCATATTCGCCGATGACCTGCAGCGGATCGACCGCCAACGGCTGGGTATCGATGGCGGTGACGAAGATCGAACTGGGTACCGCATCGACAGCCGGCACCTTGCTGAACGGGCGGGTACGCAGCGCTGTCCAGAGGCCGGACTGCTGCAGGTTCTCGCGGACCTGCGCATCGCTCAGGCCATCCAATTGCGCGGCAGGATAGTGGGCGAAGGTCTCCTGCTCGTCGCCATCGAGGTCGATCACCAACGACTGCAGCACACGCTTTTCACCGCGATGAATCGCACTGACCACCCCGGCGCCAGGTGCGGTGTAGTTAACCCCGGCAGTCCTCTTATCGGAGAACAACACTTGGCCGAGCTTGACGCGGTCACCGACCTGCACCTGCATGGTCGGCTTCATGCCGTGATAATCCGAGCCGATGACCGCGATGCTGCGCACGGGCCTGGCGGCCTCGATACGCTGCGCCGGCGCGCCGGTTATGGGCAAATCAAGCCCATGTTTCAATTTGATCATAGGTTTGCCTAACCACTGATTTATAAGCTTTTTTTAGAATACGGGCGACACCGGTAACCTTAATAGCCGCATCCACGCCGATGCAGTATCGGTGTGGCTGACGATGCCGAGCGCGGGTAAAAAATCCGCTTGATTATAGAGACGCCCCCCCTGCCTGACCACCCAAGCGCTTGTTTTTTTAGGCCTTCTGCAACAGGGAGCAACAGTCCAAACTTGACTCGAAACATTGCACTGGTGAAATGCGGCCAGTAACCCGAGGCCGACTGCGCCGGCGCCCCGGACAAAATCCAGGCAATAAAAAACGGGAGCCGAAGCTCCCGTTTTTTTGCCTGGCTAGCGCTTAGCGCGGAAAGGCCGGCGGGTTGACCCCAGCCATCTCTTCCATCACGCGAACCACCTGGCAGCTGTAACCGAACTCGTTGTCGTACCACACGTACAGCACGACGCGATTGTCATTGGCGATGGTCGCCTCGGCATCCACCACACCGGCATGGCGCGAACCGACGAAGTCGGTGGAGACCACTTCCTGGGAATTGACGAAATCGATCTGCTTGTGCAGGTCCGAGTGCAGCGCCATGTAGCGCAGATACTCGTTGATTTCCTCACGACTGGTGGCCTTTTCCAGGTTCAGGTTGAGGATCGCCATGGACACGTTCGGCGTCGGCACACGGATGGCATTGCCGGTCAGCTTGCCTTTCAGCACCGGCAGTGCCTTGGCGGCTGCGGTGGCGGCACCGGTCTCGGTGATCACCATGTTCAGCGCGGCGCTGCGACCACGACGACTGCCCTTGTGGAAGTTGTCGATCAGGTTCTGGTCGTTGGTGTAGGAGTGCACGGTCTCGACGTGACCGTTGATGATGCCGTACTTGTCATTCACCGCCTTGAGCACCGGCACGATGGCGTTGGTGGTGCAGGACGCCGCGGAAATGATCTTGTCGTCGGAGGTGATATCGCCATGGTTGATGCCATGCACGATGTTCTTCAACTCACCCTTGCCCGGCGCAGTCAGCACCACGCGCTCGATGCCTGGGCACTTCAGGTGCTGCCCCAGGCCTTCGGCGTCACGCCAAGCACCGGTGTTGTCCACCAGCAAGGCATTGCTGATGCCGTACTGGGTGTAATCCACCTCGGCCGGCGACTTGGCATAGATCACCTGGATCAGGTTACCGTTGGCGGTCAGGGTGTTGTTGGCCTCATCGACGATGATGGTGCCGTCGAACGGGCCGTGCACCGAGTCGCGGCGCAGCAGGCTGGCACGCTTGACCAGATCGTTCTCGGCGCCCTTGCGCACGACGATGGCGCGTAGGCGCAGGCCGTCGCCGCCACCGGTCTTCTCGATCAGGATGCGCGCCAACAGGCGGCCGATACGACCGAAACCGTAGAGCACCACGTCGGTGCCCTTGCGCGCCACGACGTTCTGCTGACCGGCCACCGACGCCAGTTCGTCACGCACGAACTGCTCGATGTTGCGGCCATTGGCCTCCCGGTTGAATTTCGCCACCAAACGGCCCAGGTCGACGGAGGCGGCGCCCAGCTTGAGCTCGCTCATGGTCTTGAGAATCGGGAACGTTTCGTGCACCGACAACTCGGCATCGCCGTCCAGACGGTGACGTGCATAGCGGTGGGCTTTGAGGATCTGAATGACCGAACGGTTGATCAGGCTACGACCGTAGATCGAGGTGACCACGTTGTTGTTGCGGTAGAGCTGGCCAATCATCGGAATCATCGCTTCCGCAAGGGCTTCTCGATCGATCCACTCACCAAGACACTGGTCGGGCTTCTGAGTCACGGGCAGTACCTTCCACATGTAGGGGCTGAAAAAAGGGGCTACATTATGACGGCGCACGCAATTGGCGGCAATCTGTAGCGGACGAAACACTGACAGCAATTAGCCCGGATAGTTACAATCGCCGCCCCCGTACCATGATCGTGAGCCACCCGTGCCTGCACCGACCGTGTCCGTACTGCGCCTGCCGTCCCTGACAGCGAGCTCCGGAAAACAACACTGGGGCAACCTGCCCGGCGCCGCGCTGAGCCTGGCGATTGCCGAAGCCGCCAGCGCCGCCAAGCGCTTCACCCTGCTGCTGACCGCCGACAGCCAGAGCGCCGAGCGCCTGGAGCAGGAGTTGAGTTTCTTCGCCCCGACCCTGCCGGTGCTGCATTTCCCGGACTGGGAAACCCTGCCCTACGATCTGTTTTCGCCGCACCAGGACATCATTTCCCAGCGCATCGCCGCACTTTACCGTCTGCCGGAGCTCAAGCATGGCATTTTGGTAGTGCCGATCACCACCGCCCTACACCGCCTGGCGCCGACGCGCTTCCTGCTCGGCAGCAGCCTGGTGCTGGAGGCTGGCCAGACGCTCGACGTCAGCCAGATGCGCATACGCCTGGAGGCAGCCGGCTACCGCTGCGTCGACACGGTGTACGAGCATGGCGAGTTCGCCGTGCGTGGCGCCTTGATCGACCTGTTCCCGATGGGCAGCGAGCAGCCGTTTCGCATCGACCTGTTCGACGACGAGATCGAGACCCTGCGCACCTTCGACCCGGAAACCCAGCGCTCGATCGACAAGGTGTCCTCGATCAAGCTGTTGCCGGCCCGCGAGTTCCCCCTGGAGAAGAAGGCGGTCACGGACTTTCGCGGACGTTTCCGCGAGCGCTTCGACGTCGACTTTCGCCGTTGCCCGATCTATCAGGATCTGTCCAGCGGCATCACCCCGGCCGGCATCGAGTACTACCTGCCGCTGTTCTTCGAACAGACCGCGACGCTGTTCGACTACTTGCCGCAGGACACCCAGGTGTTCTCCCTGCCGGGCGTGGAGAAGGCCGCCGAACACTTCTGGAGCGATGCGCGCAACCGCTATGAGGAGCGCCGGGTCGACCCCGAGCGCCCGCTGCTGCCGCCGAGCGACATCTTCCTGCCGGTCGAGGACTGCTTCGCCCGTCTGAAAGACTGGCCACGCGTGGTGGTCAGCCAGGACGACATCGAGCCCGGCGTCGGTCGCCAGCGCTTCGATGCCCAGCCGCTGCCCGACCTGGCGATCCAGGCCAAGGCCAGCGAGCCGCTGGCCGCCCTGCGCCGCTTTATCGAAGACTATCCAGGCCGCGTGCTGTTCTGCGCCGAATCCGCCGGCCGCCGCGAAGTGCTGCTGGAACTGCTCGCCCGCCTCAAGCTCAAGCCCAAGGAAGTCGAGGGCTGGACGGAGTTTTCCGCCAGCCGGGAACGCCTGGGCATCTGCATCGCCCCACTGGATGACGGTCTGCTGCTCGACGACCTGGCGCTGATCGCCGAAAGCCCGCTGTTCGGCCAACGAGTGATGCAGCGGCGGCGCCGCGAGAAGAGCCGCGACGCCGGCGACAACGTGATCAAGAACCTCACCGAGCTGCGCGAAGGCGCGCCGGTGGTGCACATCGACCACGGCGTCGGCCGCTACCAGGGCCTGGTCACCCTGGAGATCGACGGCCAGGCCGCCGAATTCCTCGCCCTGCAGTACGCCGAGGAGGCCAAGCTGTACGTGCCGGTGGCCAGCCTGCACCTGATCGCCCGCTACACCGGCAGCGACGACGCCCTCGCCCCGCTGCACCGCCTCGGCTCGGAAACCTGGCAGAAAGCCAAGCGCAAGGCCGCCGAGCAGGTCCGCGACGTCGCCGCCGAACTGCTCGACATCTATGCCCGCCGCGCTGCCCGCGAAGGCTATGCGTTCGCCGACCCGCAGCTCGATTACGTCACCTTCAGCGCCGGCTTCCCCTTCGAGGAAACCCCGGATCAGCAGGCCGCCATCGACGCGGTGCGCGACGACATGCTCGCCGGCAAACCGATGGATCGCCTGGTCTGCGGCGACGTCGGCTTCGGCAAGACCGAGGTGGCCATGCGCGCCGCCTTCATCGCGGTGCACAGCGGACGCCAGGTCGCCGTGCTGGTGCCCACCACCCTACTCGCCCAGCAGCACTACAACAGCTTCCGCGACCGCTTCGCCGACTGGCCGGTGAAGGTCGAGGTGATGAGCCGCTTCAAGAGCGCCAAGGAAGTCGGCGAAGCCATACAGCAGCTGGCCGAGGGCAAGGTCGACATCGTCATCGGCACCCACAAGCTGCTGCAGGACGACGTCAAGTTCGCCAACCTGGGCCTGGTGATCATCGACGAGGAGCACCGCTTCGGCGTGCGCCAGAAGGAACAGCTCAAGGCGCTGCGCAGCGAGGTGGACATCCTCACCCTGACCGCTACGCCGATCCCGCGCACCCTGAACATGGCCGTATCCGGCATGCGCGACCTGTCGATCATCGCCACCCCGCCGGCGCGCCGCCTGTCGGTACGCACCTTCGTCATGGAGCAGAACAACCCGACCATCAAGGAAGCCCTGCTGCGCGAGCTGCTGCGCGGCGGTCAGGTCTACTACCTGCACAACGACGTGAAGACCATCGAGAAGTGCGCCGCCGACCTGGCCGAACTGGTGCCCGAGGCGCGCATCGGCATCGGCCACGGACAGATGCGCGAGCGCGAGCTGGAACAGGTGATGGGCGACTTCTACCACAAGCGCTTCAACGTGCTGATCGCCTCGACCATCATCGAGACCGGCATCGACGTGCCCAGCGCCAACACCATCATCATCGAGCGCGCCGACAAGTTCGGCCTGGCCCAGCTGCACCAACTGCGCGGGCGGGTCGGCCGCAGCCACCACCAGGCTTACGCCTACCTGCTGACCCCGCCGCGCAAGCAGATGACCGACGACGCGCAGAAACGTCTGGAAGCCATCGCCGGCGCCCAGGACCTCGGTGCCGGCTTCCTCCTGGCCACCCACGACCTGGAGATCCGCGGCGCCGGCGAACTGCTTGGCGACGGTCAGAGCGGGCAGATCCAGGCGGTCGGCTTCACCCTCTACATGGAAATGCTCGAGCGTGCGGTCAAGGCCATCCGCAAGGGCGAACAGCCCAACCTCGAGCAACCCCTGGGCGGCGGCCCGGAGATCAACCTGCGGGTTCCGGCGCTGATTCCCGAGGACTACCTGCCGGACGTGCACGCCCGCCTGATCCTCTACAAGCGCATCGCCTCGGCCACCGACGAAGACGGCCTGAAGGAGCTGCAGGTGGAGATGATCGACCGCTTCGGCCTGCTGCCAGAACAAGCCAAGAATCTGCTGCGCCTGACCCTGCTGAAGCTCCAGGCGGAGAGCCTGGGCATCACGAAAGTCGACGCCGGCCCGCAAGGCGGCCGGGTCGAGTTCGCCGCCGATACCTGCGTCGACCCGCTGACCCTGATCAAGCTGATCCAGAGCGCGCCTGCCCGCTACAAGTTCGAAGGCGCCACCCTGTTCAAATTCCAGGTGCCGATGGAGCGCCCGGAACAACGATTCACCACCCTGGAAGCGCTGTTCGAGCGCCTGACCTCCCCTGCTTAAAGGACTGACCCCATGCGCGCATTCCGAACCCTGGCCCTGCTGCCGCTCATCCTGCTCTCGCTGCTGAGCACCGCCCCGGCCTTTGCCGCAGGCCTGTACCAGGTCGAGGTGATCGTCTTCCGCCAAGCCGGCGAGCCAATCCCCGCCAGCCAGCCGGCACCGGAGGACTGGAGCCAGGGCGCACAGCCGATCGACGCCAGCCGTGAACGCAGCACGGCACTGAACAGCGAAGCCGGCAAGCTGAACCCGGCCAACGGCTACCAGGTGCTGCTGCACAAAGCCTGGTCGCAGAACCTCGACGGCAACGCCAGCAGCGTGGCCCTGAGCACCGGCAACGAGCAATTCGGCCACTTCCCGGTCGAAGGCACCCTGAGCCTCAGCCAAGCGCGCTTCATCGACCTGGAGGCCGACCTGTGGGTCAACCAGTTCGACGACAGCGGCCTGCTCAGCAGCAGCGAACGCATCAAGCAAGGCAGCCGCCTGAAAAACGGCGAACTGACCTATCTCGATCACGGCAGCCTGGGCCTGCTGATCCGCGTCAGCCCGCTATAAACTAAAAAGGGCCGCGCGATGCGGCCCTTTTCCGGTCAGCGTGACAACTGTCAACCGGCCAGCACGCGCGCCAACACCGCCTTGACCCTGCCCATCCCCTCATCCAGGGCGCGCTCGATTTCCGCCATGGTGATCAGCGCCTGGGACTTGCCCGCCGCCGGATTCACCACCAGCGCCAGGCAGGCATAGGGCAACGCCAGTTCCCGCGCCAGCGCCGCCTCGGGCATGCCGGTCATGCCGACGATGTCGCAGCCATCGCGCTCCATCCGGGCGATCTCGGCGACCGTCTCCAGACGCGGCCCCTGGGTGCAGCCATAGACACCATGGTTGCTGGCGGCACAGCGCTCGGCCGCCAGAGCAGCGGACAATTTTTCCCGCAGCCCGGCATCGTAGGGATGGCTGAAATCGACATGGGTGACATGCTCCAACTCGCCTTCATAGAAGGTGTGCGCGCGCCCCGCGGTGTAGTCGATCAGCTGATGCGGCACGCAGAAATGCCCGGTGCCCATGGCCGGGTGAATACCGCCAACCGCATTCACCGCGACAATCGCCTGGGCGCCGGCCTCCCGCAGCGCCCAGAGATTGGCGCGATAATTCACCTGATGCGGCGGAATCCGGTGCGGCTGGCCGTGTCGCGCGAGGAACAGCACCTCACGCCCGGCATACTCGCCACGCAATACCGGCGCGGAAGGTGCGCCATAGGGGGTATCGAGATTCAGCGCCGCGGTGATGGTCAGGCCATCCAGTTGGGTCAGGCCGGTGCCGCCGATAATGGCGTAGACAGTCATCAATTCTTCCTCAGTCGATTAATTGGGCGGCGCGCAGCGCCCCGAGCGCTTTCAGCCAGCGCGGGTCTTGCCGATATTCAATACCTGGAAACGCCTGGCGGCGCATGCGCACCAAGCCAGGCGGAGAAACCACTTGCAAACGCTGCAAGGCACTCAGCGCCATCTCTGCCGCCGCGCGATCATTGCATACCAGGCCCATGGTGCACCCAGCCGTTAGCGCAGCCTCGATGCGGCAAGCCACATCGCCGACCACATGGGCACCGGCCATGGACAGATCATCGCTGAAGATCACGCCGGCGAACTGCAACTCACCGCGCAGAATCTCCTGCAGCCAACGCCGCGAGAATCCGGCCGGCAGGGTATCGACCTGCGGATAGATCACATGCGCGGGCATCACTGCCGCCAACTGCCGGCTCAGCCGCGCAAAGGGTTGCAAGTCGCTGGCGCGGATCTGCTCCAGACTGCGTTCATCCAGCGGAATCGCCACGTGGGAATCGGCCTCGGCCCAACCGTGCCCCGGAAAATGCTTGCCCGTGGCGGCCATGCCCGCCGCGCTCATACCGCGAATAAAGGCGCCGGCCAGTTGCGTTGCGCACTGCGCTTCGCCCGCGAAGGCGCGGCTACCAACAACCGCGCTGCGCTGGTAATCCAGGTCCAGCACCGGGGCGAAACTCAGGTCCAGGCCCACCGCCAGCACTTCGGTGGCCATCAACCAGCCGCAGTGCTCGGCCAGCTCTTCGGCATTGGCATTATCGGCAATCGCGCGCATCGCCGGCAGCCGTACGAAGCCTTGACGCAGGCGCTGCACCCGCCCGCCCTCCTGATCCACCGCCAACAGCAGATCCGGGCGCAGCGCGCGAATTGCCGCACTCAGCTCACGCACTTGCCGGGGATGCTCGATATTGCGGGCAAACAGGATCACCCCGCCCACCTCGGGCTGTCGCAACAGCCGCCGATCCTCGGCGGTCAACCAGGTGCCGCCGATATCCAGCATCAACGAGCCTTGCATGCTTGTCCTCACAGATAATCCTTAATTGAGTGGCGCCGCGGCCCAGCGCGGGCATGGCGCTTCATCGATCCGCACCGCGCAATGGTTGGGCACGCGGGGGAACAGCTCCAGCAAGTCGGCGTTGCGCAGACGCACACAGCCATGGGAGCCGGGCACGCCCATCGGCTCAGTGTCCGGGGTGCCGTGCAGGTAGATGTAGCGGCGAAAGGTATCCACAGCCCCCAGGCGATTGCGCCCCGGCTCGCAGCCGCTGAGCCAGAGAATGCGCGTGAGGATCCAGTCGCGGCCGGGAAATTGCGCAGCCAGGGCCGGCGACCAGACCTCACCGGTCCAACGCCGCCCGCGCAGCACCGCCCCCCGCGGCAGGCCCGCGCCGATCTTCGCGCGCACCTGATGCAGGCCACGCGGTGTACAGCCGGAACCATTCAGCTCGCCCGGGCCGTTCAGCCCGGTTGAAACCGGCAGGCGCAACAGCAACTGCCCGTCGGAGAAACCGTACAGGCACTGGTCGGCAAGGGATATATGCAAAAGGTCGAGGGCACGCATAAGCGGCTAGCTTAGCGGATCGAACCTGCCAAGCCCACCCATCGCGGCAGAGTTGGCGTCGCGCGCAGAGCGCCGGTGCTCAGACCTTGGCGGGAATACTCGGGACCTTGGCGCGCGGCTTGAGCTGCGCTGCTGCCAGAGCCTCGTCAGTCAAACCGGTCTCCGAACGCATCCCCGCCGCCAGGAATGGCACCATCAAGCGCATCACCTGCTCGATCGAGGTATTCACCCCGAAATCGCTCTCGGCCATCGCGCGCAGGGCCTTGATCCCGGACATGCTGAATGCCGCGGCCCCCAACATGAAATGCACACGCCAGAACAACTCCAGCGGTGGAATACGCGGGGCGGCCTCGTGCACCAGGAGCATGTAGCGGCGAAAGACCTTGCCGTAGACTTCTTCCAGGTACTTGCGCAGGTGCCCCTGGCTCTGACTGAAGGCAAGCCCCAACAAGCGCATGAAAATCGACAAGTCGTTGCCGCTGCGCGGTTTCACCGCCAACGCCTGCTCGACCAACAACTCGAGCAACTCCTCGAGGCTGGGCTTGGCCTCCGGCTTGGCTTGCCGGCGGTCCAGCTCACGCTCGAGGCTGCTGCAGAACGGCCCGAGAAACCGCGAAAAGACCGCCTGGATCAGCGCCTTCTTCGAGCCAAAATGGTAATTCACCGCCGCCAGGTTGACCCCGGCCTTGCTGGTGATCAACCGCAATGAGGTTTCCGCGAAACCCTTCTCTGCGAACAACTGCTCTGCCGCATCGAGAATGCGTTCAACGGTTTCCGATTGGGCCATGACTCTTCACCTGACAAACACTTGTTTGAAACATACGTTTCAACCTGTCGTTTTGTCAAGTCGCATAAGCCGTATTTTGGCTGGACAGTCACACAGCGCTGAAAGAACCCTCGCCGCGGAACAAGACGAACGACGCACGCCTCAAGTAACACGCAGCAACGGCGAAACCGCAAGCAGTGAATTCAGCCGAGACGGGAAAAAGGAGGATTGCCAAGTCACATTCACTGTATATAATCCCAGTCACTGTATAAAAAAACAGAGCCAATCATGCTGAAACTGACGCCACGCCAAGCTGAAATTCTCGCCTTCATCAAGCATTGCCTTGAAGACAACGGCTACCCGCCAACCCGCGCGGAAATCGCCCAGGCGCTTGGTTTCAAATCACCCAATGCCGCGGAGGAACACCTCAAGGCACTGGCCCGCAAAGGCGCCATCGAGATGACGCCCGGGGCATCGCGCGGCATCCGCATCCCCGGCTTCGAACCGAACAACGAGGAAGACGGCTTACCAGTCATTGGCCGTGTAGCCGCCGGGGCACCGATTCTGGCGCAACAGCATGTTGAAACATCATGCCGGATCGATCCCGACTTCTTCCACCCCAAGGCCGACTACCTGCTGCGTGTTCGCGGCATGAGCATGAAGGATATCGGCATCTTCGACGGCGACCTGCTTGCCGTGCACACCACCCGCGAGGCCCGCAATGGCCAAGTGGTGGTGGCACGGCTCGATGATGAGGTGACGGTCAAGCGCTTCAAGCGCGAAGGCAATAGAGTCTGGCTGATCGCCGAGAACCCCGAGTTCGCTCCCATTGAAGTGAACCTGGAAGATCAGGATCTGGTGATCGAAGGCTTGAGTGTCGGCGTTATTCGCCGCTAGAGGAGGTTCTATGCAGTTCCCGCAGTCGCTGAACCGTGCACAACTCCCATTATTCGAGGCGTTTCTGGTCTCGACGGTACCTCCGCTATTGGAGGATGGACTGACATTACCCTGGCCGGACGAGCCTGAAGCCTTCAGCGAAATGTCGCTACGCGGCGCTACCGGGCACTGCCTCAATCTGCTCGCGCCGATTCTCCGCGAATTGAGCCAGAACGATGGCGAACGCTGGCTGACCCTGATCGCACCACCCTCGAGCCTGACTCACGCCTGGTTACGCGATGCCGGACTCAACCGCGAGCGCATCCTGCTGCTGTACCCGCGCAGCGAGCAAAGCGTCCTGCAGCTAACCCAGGAGGCCCTCAAGCTGGGCCGCAGCCATACCGTGGTCAGCTGGTTGCAGCCACTCGAACGACAAGCGCGACAACAACTCGAGCACGCCGCACGACAAGGCAAGGCGCAGAGTTTGAATATCAGCCTGGGCTAGCAGGCCAACTTGGGACAGGGCACAGGGGAACGTGCACAAAGGTAATTCGGCGGCAGCTTTGCAGACAATTCATCAATAGCCGACGCAATGACCGGCCGCATCCCTAGCGGCGGCGGCGATACGACGTCGGGCAAGTTCAGTGCAACACGCGCGGTGCGTCTTCCTGGTCGAAGTCGCCCTCAGCCAGCCTGCCGGCCATTTGCACACCGACGTTGAGCATGGCCTTGGCCACCTCGACGTGCTGGCCTTGCAGAAACGCCTTGGCATCGGCAGAAAAATCCAGCACCACCAACGCCTCTTGATCCTCCGCGCGACGCAGGGCAATGCGCCCATCGGGCAACTCGACGATTTCAAGAAAGGATGTAGGCATAGGGTTGGCTCTCCACGTAAGGCCGGCATTGTAACAGCCGGCCAGGGCACGCCCTAGCCCGCCTATCCAAACTCAACTCACCACTCGCTGAGCGTCTCGCGAAAGCGCCGCGCCAGACCGGCCAATTGCTGCCGCCAGGCCTCCAGGGTTTCCCGCGCCAGAGGTGGCACCTCCTCCAGGCTGACCGTCTCGATCAACGGGGTGCTCGGGTCGACCTTGGCCCTTTTTGCCGCGTGTGGCGGCCGGAACAACTCGGCATAGGCGCTCAACAGCTGGGCCAGCCAGGTCTCCGGCTGCTGCGCCAACTCGACCAGTTCGGCCAGTTCGGGGCTGGGCGCAGCATCGAGCACTGTCTTGCACAACAGTTGCTCGACGCGCGGCGCATTGCTTTCGGGCAGACGATAGTAGCCGGCGATCTCGTGGCACAAGCCGAGCAAAGCACCGTACAGGTGAAACAGCGCCGCCTCGCGCTCAGCCTGAACCAGCGCCAGGGCATTCATCGCCTGCCCCTCTTGCGCCTTGCGCCAGGACTCCAGCGACAGCCCTGCATAGAAGATTTTCTGATTGGTGCGGGTATAAAGCTCTTGGGCCATGAAGGCACCCTCCACTTAGACCGATCGAGTCACTATACGCGCGCCCGCTTCACACCGACGCGCACCTTGTCGATCAGCGCTTATCCTCGACCTTCCACTTGCCCCCGTCATAGAACGCACGCCAGCCGGTGGGCTTACCCTCGACCTCGGACTGCACGTACTGCTCCTTGGTCTTGCGGCTATAGCGGATCACCGCCGGACGCCCCTCCGGGTCCTTCTTCGGTGCGTCGAAGAGGAAGTGATACTTCGGATCGATCTCATCCTTGTGCGGGATCAACTCCAGCACCAGCGGCGCCCGGGTTTCACGGTTCTTCGGGAACTGGCTGGCGGCCAGGAACAGACCGGAAGCCCCATCACGCAGCACGTAGGTGTCGTTGACCTTCTCGCACTTGAGTTCCGGCATCTTCACCGCATCCATCTTCGGCGGCGCCGCCTCACCGCTCTTCAGCAGTTTGCGAGTGTTCTTGCATTCGCTGTTGGTGCAACCGAAGAACTTGCCGAAACGCCCGGTCTTCAGCTGCATCTGGCTGCCGCACTTGTCGCACTCCAGGCTCGGACCTTCATAGCCCTTGATGCGGTATTGGCCCTGCTCGATCTGATAACCCGAACAATCCGGGTTGTTACCGCAGATATGCAGCTTGCGCGTTTCATCGAGCAGATAGGCATCCATCGCGGTGCCGCACTTCTCACAGCGATGCTTGCCCAGCAACACCAGGGACTCCGACTCGCCTTCGTCATCCGCGGCGATCTCGTCGCCGGGAATCAGGTTGATCGTCGACTTGCAGCGCTCTTTCGGCGGCAGGCTGTAGCCGGAGCAGCCGAGGAATACCCCGGTGGAAGCGGTACGGATCATCATCGGCCGGCCGCACTCGCGGCAGGGAATGTCGGTCGGCGTCGGCAGGTTGGCGCGCATGCCGCTGTCGCTGGCTTCGGCCACTTCGAGCTTGCTCTTGAAGTCGCCATAGAACTCGTCGAGCAGGTGCTTCCACTCACGCTCGCCCTGGGCCACATCGTCCAGGTGCTCCTCCATGCCCGCGGTAAAGCCGTAGTCCATCAGGTTGGCGAAGCTCTCGGACAGGCGCTCGGTGACGATATCGCCCATTTTCTCCGAATAGAAGCGCCGGTTGTGCAAGGCGACATAACCGCGGTCCTGGATGGTCGAGATGATCGCCGCATAGGTCGAGGGACGACCGATACCCCGTTTTTCCATCTCCTTGACCAGGCTGGCTTCGGAATAGCGTGCCGGCGGCTTGGTGAAGTGCTGGCTCGGGTCGAGGTTGAGCAGCTGGAGCGCTTCCCCCTCGTTCATGTCCGGCAGCACGGCATCGTCACCCGGCTTGCTCATTTGCGGCAGCACACGGGTGTAGCCATCGAACTTGAGGATGCGGCCCTTGGCGCGCAACTCGAATTGAGCGGCAGTCACGCTGACGGTGGTCGACAGGTACTCGGCCGGCGGCATCTGGCAGGCGACGAACTGGCGCCAGATCAGCTCGTAGAGGCGCTCGGCATCGCGCTCCATGCCCGACAACTGGGTCGGCTTGAGGTTGACGTCGGACGGACGAATCGCTTCGTGCGCCTCCTGGGCGCCTTCCTTGCTGCTGTAGACATTGGCCTTGGCCGGCAGGTACTTCTTGCCGAACTCGCCCTCGATGAAGTCGCGCGCCATGCTCACCGCATCGGCCGAAAGGTTGGTCGAGTCGGTCCGCATGTAGGTGATGTAGCCAGCCTCATAGAGGCGCTGTGCCATCATCATGGTCTTCTTCACGCCGAAGCCCAGACGGTTACTGGCTGCCTGCTGCAGCGTGGAGGTGATGAAGGGTGCCGACGGCTTGCTGCTGGTCGGTTTGTCTTCACGCTTGGCGATGCTGTAGCTGGAGGCCTTGAGCGTCGCCAGCGCGGCCATCGCCTGGGCCTCGTTCAACGGCTTGAAGGCGGCGCCGTTCTCGCGGGCCACCTCGAAACGCACGGTCGCACCTTTGGCCGTGCCGAGATCGGCGTGCACTTCCCAGTATTCTTCCGGGACGAAGGCACGGATTTCCTTCTCGCGCTCCACCACCAGCTTCACCGCTACCGACTGCACCCGACCGGCGGAGAGGCCGCGGGCGATCTTCGTCCACAGCAATGGCGAGACCATATAGCCCACCACACGATCGAGGAAGCGCCGCGCCTGCTGGGCATTGACCCGGTTGATGTCCAGTTCGCCCGGCTTGGAAAAGGCTTCCTGAATGGCTTTCTTGGTGATTTCGTTGAACACCACGCGCTTGTAGCGAGTGTCATCGCCACCTATGGATTCGCGCAGATGCCAGGCGATGGCCTCTCCCTCGCGATCCAAGTCGGTCGCGAGGTAGATGGTGTCGGCTTCCTTGGCCAAACGCCGCAGTTCTTCGACGACCTTCTCCTTGCCCGGGAGGATCTCGTACTTGGCCTTCCAGCCGTGCTCGGGATCGACCCCCATGCGTGCAAATAACTGTCGCTTGGCTTTTTCCTTGGGCGACAGGGTCGGTGTTTCGCCGGCAGCCGCCTTGCCACGCTTGGCCGGTTCTTTGGCCGTGCTCGCCGAGCCGCTGGTAGGCAGGTCACGGATGTGGCCGATGCTCGACTTCACCACGTACTGGCTGCCCAGGTACTTGTTGATGGTCTTGGCCTTGGCCGGGGATTCCACGATGACCAGCGATTTGCCCATGGATTGGAAAATTCCTGAAATTCGATAGATGAATGCGGGAGGCAACGCGCAGGCTGCTAGCGCGGCACCGCTATATATAGTGGCGGTTAAGTCGAGGTCAAGCGCAGCAGTGGCGCGACTTCGGCTCAGGGCCGAGTGAAAACGGCCGTTTCGGCCTGAATCAGAGCAAAGCGCGGAACCGTCTCGCCGTCCACTTCGACGTCTTCGCAAAACATCTCCAGCGGCCGCACCCACACGCCGTAATCGCCGTACAGCGCCTGATAGACCACCATCTGCTGCTCGGTCTCGGAATGCCGAGCCACGCCGAACACACGGTACTCAGGTCCCTTGTAATGACGATAAATACCAGGCTGTAACTGCATCGCTGAATTCCCTGAAAAAATTACCGCGGACAAACAAAAACCGGGGCGCAAGGCCCCGGTTTCGCATCCTGCAACGCTTAAATGCGTTCGAAGACGGTGGTAATACCCTGGCCTAGGCCGATGCACATGGTGGACACGCCGAGCGTGCCGCCATTCTGCTTCATCACGTTCAGCAGGGTACCGGAGATACGCGCACCGGAACAGCCGAACGGGTGGCCGAGGGCGATCGCGCCACCGTGCAGGTTGACCTTCTGCTCCATGACGTCGAGCAGTTTCAGGTCTTTCAACACCGGCAGCGCCTGGGCAGCAAAGGCTTCGTTCAGTTCGACGAAGTCGATGTCGGCAATGGTCAGGCCAGCACGCTTGAGCGCCTTCTGGGTCGACGGCACCGGGCCATAGCCCATGATCGCCGGATCGACACCCGCAACAGCCATGGCACGCACCACGGCCATCGGCTGGATACCGAGATCCTGGGCGCGCTGGGCCGACATGACGATCATGCAGGAAGCGCCGTCGGTGATCTGCGAGGAAGTGCCCGCGGTCACGGTGCCGCCTTTCGGGTTGAACGCCGGCTTCAGGGCCGCCAGGCTTTCCAGGGTCGTTTCCGGACGAATGGTTTCGTCGTAGTCGAAGACCTTGAGAAAGCCATTCTCGTCGTAGCCTTGCATCGGGATGATTTCATCCTTGAACTTGCCTTCGACGGTCGCCTTGTGCGCCAGACGGTGCGAACGCTCACCGAAGGCATCCTGCTTCTCACGGCTGATGCCATGCATCTTGCCGAGCATTTCCGCGGTCAGCCCCATCATGCCCGAAGCCTTGGCGGCATACAGCGACATGTGCGGGTTCGGATCGACACCGTGCATCATGCTGACGTGGCCCATGTGCTCCACACCGCCGATGACGAACACATCGCCGTTGCCGGTCTGGATCGCCTGCACCGCGGTGTGCAGGGCGCTCATGGAGGAACCACACAGACGGCTGACGGTTTGCGCCGCGCTGGTGTGCGGGATTGGGGTCATCAGCGACGCCATGCGCGCGATGTTCCAGCCCTGCTCCAGGGTCTGGTTGACGCAGCCCCAGATCACGTCTTCCACTTCGGCCGGATCGAGCTTGGCATTGCGCGCCAGCACGCCGGTGATCAGGCTGGCCGACAGGTTCTCGGCACGGGTGTTGCGGTGCATGCCACCCTTGGAACGCCCCATCGGGGTGCGGCCAAAGTCAACAATGACCGCGTCTCTTGGATTCAGGCTCATAAATTCACTCTCGCTCTGTTCGTTCCGCGATTAACCGAAAAACTTCTGGCCGTTTTTGGCCATCTCACGCAGTTTTTCAGTCGGGAAGTACAACGCGCCCAGGTCTGCATACTTGTCAGCCAGAGCAACGAATTCGGCTACACCGAGGCTGTCGATGTAACGCAGCGCACCACCACGGAAGGGCGGGAAGCCAATGCCGTAGATCAAGCCCATATCGGCTTCGGCAGCGGTCTCGACGATGCCATCCTCCAGGCAACGAACGGTTTCCAGGCACAACGGGATCATCATGAAGTTGACGATGTCTTCATCGGTCACTTCGCGCTGCTCGGTCACGATGGACTTGAGCAGTTCGTAAGCCACAGGGTCGGAGACCTTCTTCGGCTTGCCGCGCTTGTCCATTTCGTAGGCATAGAAGCCCTTGCCGTTCTTCTGGCCCAGGCGATTGGCTTCGTACATCACGTCGACCGCGGTGCGGCCTTCGACCGCCATGCGATCCGGGAAACCCTCGGCCATCACGTCACGGCCGTGGTGGCCGGTGTCGATACCGACCACGTCGGACAGGTAGGCCGGGCCCATCGGCCAGCCGAACTTCTCCATGACCTTGTCGATGCGCACGAAATCGACGCCGAAACCGAGCAGCTTGGAGAAGCCGCCGAAGTACGGGAACAGCACGCGGTTGACCAAAAAGCCCGGGCAGTCGTTGACCACGACCGGGGTCTTGCCCATCTTCTTGGCATAGGCAACGGTGGTGGCCACCGCCACTTCGCTGGACTTCTCGCCACGGATGACCTCGACCAGCGGCATCATGTGCACCGGGTTGAAGAAGTGCATGCCGACGAAGTTTTCCGGACGCTTGAGGGCCTTGGCCAGCAGGCTGATGGAGATGGTAGAGGTGTTGGAGGCAAGAATCGTATCCTCCTTCACCGCACTTTCCACTTCGGCCAGAACGGCTTGCTTGACCTTGGGATTCTCGACCACGGCTTCGACGACGATGTCGACGTTGCCGAAGTCGCCATAGGACATGGTCGGACGGATGGCGTTGAGCGCCTCGGCCATCTTCGCCGGAGTCAGGCGGCCTTTGGCCACGCGATTACCCAGCAGCTTGGAGGCCTCGTTCAGGCCCATCTGGATACCTTCCTCGCGGATATCCTTCATCAGGATCGGCGTGCCTTTCACCGCCGACTGGTAGGCGATACCGCCGCCCATGATGCCGGCACCGAGTACCGCGGCCAGTTTCACGTCCTTGGCGATTTCGTCATGGTGCTTGGCCTTCTTCTTCAGTTCCTGGTCGTTCAGGAACAGGCCGATCAGGCTTTCCGCGACCGAGGTCTTGGCCAGCTTGACGAAGCCAGTTGCTTCGACTTCCAGGGCCTTGTCGCGACCGAAGTTGGCGGCCTTCTGGATGGTCTTGATCGCTTCGACCGGGGCCGGGTAGTTCGGGCCGGCCTGGCCTGCCACGAAACCCTTGGCGGTTTCGAAGCACATCATCTGCTCGATGGCGTTGAGCTTGAGCTTGTCCAGCTTCGGCTGGCGCTTGGCCTTGTAGTCCAGTTCGCCGGAGATGGCGCGCTTGACCAGATCCAGGGCGGCGGCCTGGAGCTTGTCGGCAGCCACCACGGCATCGACAGCGCCGACTTTCAGGGCGTCGTCGGCGCGGTTCTCTTTACCGGCGGCGATCCACTCGACCGCGTTATCGGTGCCGATCAGGCGCGGCAGGCGCACGGTGCCGCCAAACCCCGGGTAGATGCCCAGCTTGACTTCCGGCAGGCCCACCTTGGCGCTATCGGCCATGACGCGGTAATCCGCCGCCAGGCACATCTCGAAACCGCCGCCCAGGGCGATGCCATTGATCGCGGCAACGGTCGGTACATTGAGGTCTTCAAAATCGCTGAAGATCTTGTTGGCTTCGAGGTTGCCAGCCACCAGCTCTTCGTCCGGCAACTTGAAGTTGTCGACGAACTCGGTGATGTCGGCGCCGACGATGAATACGTCTTTGCCACTGGTGACAATCACGCCTTTGATCGAACCATCGGCCTTGATTGCATCAACCGACTGACGCAGTTCGTTCAGGGTTAGACGGTTGAACTTGTTGACGGATTCACCCTTGAGGTCGAATTTCAATTCGACGATGCCGCTCTCAAGAGCCTTAACCGTGATGGCTTTACCTTCGTAAATCATCAACTGATCTCCACGGTATGGAAGCTGAACAGTACACATCGGAGCCAACCAGCAGGCTATCCCACGGTACTACCGTCGAGATTAGCCCCCCATCAGCCTGGCACACCCGCCGACGCGATAATCGGGCTGTAAAGGCGCCGCCTTTCAGACAAACGCTCAATTCATACGCCCGTTTGATTTGGGTGTGCCCACCTTCAGGGAAAAGCCGCAAATTGTCAATTGGCCCGATACGCCCTCGCGCTGGAGCGGCCACCATGTGAACGGCCACTCGAGCAAAGCTCACGCAAGTTTGCGGCGATCAGGCAATCATCGGCGTCGATACGAGGCAATCCGCCGCGGCCTGCACCGAACAATGTGATCCAGCGCATACCTAGCCAAATCACTTTGCTCCGGGTACAGTCGCCGCAACTCGCTCGGTCCAAGCCAAGCGTGACAACAACAAAAAACAATGAAAGCCCTCTCAGAGGGGCGCACGGAGCCTCCATGTCGAGCCGACTGCTTGTCATTTCCTTGAGCACCCTGCTCGCGATCACCCTCCCCTCGTTCGGCGCCGCCGCCCAAGCGGCCGATGCCGCCGGCACCCTGCTGGAAGTCCATCAACTGCGCCTGGCGGCACAGAAGAGCCTGAGCGACTTCTTCATGTACAACAGCATGGAGGGCGATCAACGCTATGCGCGGATGATCGACGAGTCGCTGGACGAAGCCGCCCAGCATTTGAGCGCGCTCACCGACATGCCTGGCGAAGGCTCGCAGGCACTGCGCTCGCAGCTCGAACAGCAGTGGCAAGGCTACCGGAGCGACCTGAACAACCTGACCAAGGCACTGAAAAGCCAGGGCTACACGGACCTGCAACCGGTGGCCGATCTGGCCGCCCGCAACCAGCAACTGATGACCCTGAGCCAGGAGCTGTACAGCAAGATCCAGCAGGAAAGCGGGCATACGACAGCCCGGCTGACCCAGCAGAGCCGCGAGCAGAGCCTGCTGATGCAGGCGATTGCAATGGACTACGCGTCGCGTAGCGCCTCGGTCGGGGCGACGTTCATGGGCGGTGGCGAAAGCCGGCCGATCGAGGAGCTGGTCGGCGAGTTCGCCAGCAAACTGGCGAGCCTGGAACAAGCCCCGCAAAACACCCCACAGATCAAGCGGACCCTGGGCGGCGTCAGCACCAAGTGGCGCTATATCGAGAAATCGCTACTTAACTACAACGAAAACAGCGTACCGTTCCTGGTCAACAAGTACTCCGACAGCATCATCGAAGGTCTGGAACAGGTTTCCGCCCAGTATTCGGCTACCCAGCTCTAGCAGGCCGTTGAAAAATGTAGCGAGCGACGGCTAGGCGGGGACGCCGAGTTAAGGCGAAATCAGCCGAGGAAACGGACTGGGCTCGCACGCGAGTGTACGAGCTGTACATGAGCATTCCGAGACGCCGCGTCCCGGGCTGATTTCAACACCGCATAGCCGAGCGCAGTAGTTTTCCAACGACTTGCTAAGCTCGGCAGCGCCTGCCGCAGATGCACACCGCTTTTCCGGCCTGCCTGGCCGCTTTTCCAGCCCGGTGCTTGCACCGGGTTTTTCTTTGCTGCCTGGGGCGCTCAGGCGTGCGCCTGCAAGAAATCGGCAATTTTCTGCAACGCGTCGGGTTGCGCCCGCTCCCCCCAACACAGCGCGACCATCTGCGCAGTAGCCTCGGCCTTGAACACGTCGCCCGGCAACGCCGCGAGCTGCTCAGCCAAAGACGCATCGCCGCAGGGTTCACGCCACTGATTCAGCCACTTGCCCGGCTCGGCCTGCCAGTAACACCAACAATCCCGCTGCCCCCGACGCCGCGCCCGATGGTATTGCGGGCACGGGTTTGGTGGCTCCTGCGCCAACCAGTGCGGCCATTCCTGCGGCGCCAGTTGCATCGCCACCCCCATGCGCCGGGCTTGCAAACGTACATCCATCCGTCCACGCTGATGCCGCGATGGCATCAGCCAGGACAGTGGGCTGAGCACCAAGGCCAGGAGCAACAACACTATCCATGGGGTCATAAGGTTTATCTCGCAGGCAAAAACCTGCCCAAAGCGCTCAACGCAGCCATACTTGAATCATCGGTCACCCTTAGAAGGAGTAACCCATGCCCTACCAGCACATCCTGGTCGCTGTCGACCTAACCGAGGAATGCGACCCGGTCATGCACCGCGCGCAGAAACTGGCCGCCAACTGCAACGCAAAACTGTCCGTGGTGCATATCGTCGAACCCATGGCCATGGCCTTTGGCGGCGATGTGCCGATGGATCTGTCGATGTTGCAGCAACAGCAATTCGACCAAGCCCGCGAACGGCTGGACAGCTTTGCCGGGAAATACCCGGAACTCGGCGCCGATCAACGCCATCTGGCCTACGGCCAGCCGCGCCAGGAAATTCATCGGCTGGCAGAGGAACAGGGCTGCGACCTGATCATCGTCGGCAGCCATGGTCGCCACGGCCTGGCGCTGCTGCTCGGCTCCACCGCCAATGACGTGTTGCATGGCGCACCCTGCGATGTCTTGGCCGTACGCCTGAAAAAACCGGAATAACCGCAACACCGACGAATGATGGGCCGCATCATTCGTCGCCGGCCTCACTCGAAGTTGTCGCCGGCACTCATCACCAGCGGTCGAATCTTCTGCAGTTGGGTTTCCAACGAGTAGGTCATGCTCGACGACAGCGAGAAGAAGGTCAGGAAGGCCTTGAGGTTGGAATCGCCCTCGCAGGTATCGTGAATCCGCTGCCAGAACGCCTGGTTGACCAGTTGCAGCTGCTGGAACATGCGCACCAGCCCCTTCAACTCCCAATCCGCACGGCGCCCCTCGCGAAAATTGAAATACTGCCGCGCCAGGTACAGCGAAACCGCGCGCAGGATGAACTCCTGGTTGTTGGCGAACGGCAGGTGGTTCTGCGCCATCGGCCTGAGCTTGCCCAGCACTGGACAGGCGCTGGTCGCCATGATCACCCCGAGCAAGGCCCGCAAGCCCTCTTCCAGGCTAACCTGCTTGGTGTATTCGCGCTCGGGCGTACGCACCCAGACCCTGGCTTTCTTGAAGGCCGGCAACCCGTGGAAGTCCCCGATCACCTGGTGCAGGTCGACCGCCGCCGGGCAGTGGCTGAAGGTATTCCGGCTCAGCGGGCAATTACTGCACTGCTGGTATTCCAGGCGGGTCCAGTTCGGCGCAGCCTGCGCCTGCGCCTGGTCGTGAGCACGGTCCAATTCGATTCGGTAGCTGAATTCATGATTGTCGTCGAGGTTGATGCGGTACTCGATGGCCATGCATTTCTCCGGCAGTTTCCCTAAGGTTCCATCCACGTGTTAGCTGTCGCGCCGTCGAACGCTCAGCCTTCCAGCTCGGCCCAGCGCTCCACCAACTGATCCAGTTCCTGCTGCAGCCCCTGCAAGCGTGCCAGCACTTCTGCGGTCGCCGCCGCCGGTTGCTGGTAGAACGCCGGATCGCCGATCTGCTGCTGCAGCGCGGCTATTTGCGACTCGACGCCATCGATCTGCCCCGGGATCGCCTCCAGCTCACGCTGCAGCTTGTAGCTGAGCTTCTTTTTCCCGGCCTGGGCCGCAGCAGGTTCGGCCACAACCGCCGCAGGCGCCGGGGCGACCACCGCAGAAGCCAGCTCGGCCTTGCCCGCCTTGCTCTCGCCTACGCCGAGCAGGCGCGGCGAGCCCCCCTGGCGCAACCAGTCCTGGTAGCCGCCGACGAACTCGCGGACCCGCCCCTCCCCCTCGAACACCAGGGTGCTGGTCACCACGTTGTCGAGGAAGGCACGATCGTGACTGACCATCAGTACGGTCCCGGGGAAGGTCAACAGCACCTCCTCGAGCAGTTCCAGGGTCTCCACGTCGAGGTCGTTGGTCGGCTCGTCCAGTACCAGCAGGTTGGCCGGCTTGCTGAACAGCTTGGCCAACAGCAGGCGCGCGCGCTCGCCACCGGACAGGGCCTTGACCGGAGTCCGCGCACGCTGCGGGCTGAATAGGAAATCGCCCAGGTAGCTCAACACGTGGCGGTTCTGGCCGTCGATCTCGATGAAGTCGCGACCCTCGGCGACGTTGTCGATCACGGTCTTTTCCAGGTCGAGCTGGTGACGCAACTGATCGAAGTAAGCCACGTCGATCCGCGTGCCTTCGGTCACGCTGCCACTGGTAGGCTGCAAGCCCCCGAGCATCAGCTTGAGCAGCGTGGTCTTGCCGGTGCCGTTGGCGCCGAGCAGACCGATGCGGTCGCCGCGTTGCAGGACCATGGAGAAGTCCTTGATCAGGAGCGGGCCGCCCGGGTGGGCGAAGCTGACGTCCTCCAGCACCATCACCTGCTTGCCGGATTTCTCGGCGGACTCCAGCTGAATCGTCGCCTTGCCGGTGCGCTCGCGGCGCTCACTGCGCTCGACGCGCAAGGCCTTCAGGGCACGTACGCGGCCCTCGTTACGGGTGCGGCGAGCCTTGATGCCCTGACGAATCCACACTTCTTCCTGGGCCAGGCGCTTGTCGAACAGCGCGTTGGCGGTCTCTTCCGCCGCCAGCACGGCCTCCTTGTGAACCAGGAAGCTGGCGTAGTCGCCGTTCCAGTCGATCAGACCGCCGCGATCCAGTTCCAGGATGCGCGTGGCCAGGTTCTGCAGGAAGGAACGGTCGTGGGTGATGAACAGCACGGCGCCCTGGAAGTCGGTCAAGGCTTCTTCCAGCCAGGCAATCGCGCCGATATCCAGGTGGTTGGTGGGTTCGTCGAGCAGCAGCAGGTCCGGCTCGGACACCAGGGCCTGGGCGAGCAGCACGCGACGGCGCCAGCCACCGGACAGCTCGGCCAGGGTCTTGTCCGCCGGCAGCTGCAAACGGCTCAGAGTGCTGTCGACCAATTGCTGCAGGCGCCAGCCGTCACGGGCTTCGAGGTCCTGCTGGACGTGCATCAGCTTGTCCAGATCGGCCTCGTTGTGGATGTTCTGGCTGAGGTGGTGGTACTCGGCGAGCAGCGCGCCGACACCATCCAGGCCTTCGGCGACCACGTCGAACACCGTACGCTCGTCGGCACGCGGCAACTCCTGCGGCAGTTCGCCGACCTTCAGCCCCGGCACACGCCAGACCGCGCCGTCATCGGGTTTCTGATCACCCTTGACCAGCTTCATCATGCTCGATTTGCCGGTGCCATTGCGGCCGATGATGCACACCCGTTCGCCACGGGCAATCTGCCAAGACACCTTGTCCAGCAGCGGCATGGCGCCGTAGGCCAGGGAAACATCGGTGAACTTGAGCAGGGTCATGGCACGCCTCGACGATACAGCGAGTGACGAAAAAGCAGGAAACATCGGGAAAAAGCGACAATCAAACCTGAAAGTACACGAAAAGCCCTATTCTACCGAGATTCATCACCGCGCAAACTAATTTGCCGACACCCCGAGGCCCCGGCAAAACTGGGCGCGCATTCTAACCGAGATACGCACCGGCATTGCGGGCATTTTTCATCGATGCGCCAGTCGGCAGCCGGCTTCCGCCATCCCCGGGCAAAAGGCTAAGCTAGCTGTATCTGGCGTCGGATTTGCCGCCGCTCACTCAAGTGTCCAGTCCGGAAGTGTCATGCGCGGTCGCCTGCTTTGCCTGTTCTCCTGTTTCCTTCTCAGCGCCGCCATGCTCGGTACGACCCAGGCGGCCAGCCTGGACCAGCAGCGCCGCTATTACGATGAAGCCAAACGCGCGCTGGCCAAGGGCGACAGCGGGCCCTATCGGCGCTACGCCGAGGCGCTGCGCGACTACCCGCTGGAACCCTACCTGGCTTACGACGAACTGACCGCCCGTCTGAAATGGGCGAGCAACGACGAGATCGAGAAATTCCTCGCCGAACACGGCGACCTGCCGCAAGCCAGTTGGATGAAGCTGCGCTGGCTGCGCTGGCTGGCCGAGCGCGGCGAGTGGCAGACCTTCGTCAATCACTACGACCCGGGGCTGAACTTTACCGAGCTGGATTGCCTGTACGGGCAATACCAGCTGAGCCACGGCCTGGCCGCCGAAGGCAATGCCACTGCGGAAAAACTCTGGCTGGTCGGCAAATCCCAGCCGGAGGCTTGCGACCGGCTGTTCGAGCGCTGGGCGAGCACCGGCCAACTCAGCGAAGCCAAGCGCTGGCAACGCGCCAAGCTGGCCGCCGAAGCGCGCAACTATGGCCTGGCCAGTTACCTGATCAAGGGCCTGCCGACCCTGAGCAACCACGGCAAGCTACTGGTCGAAGTGGCGCAAAAACCGCAGATCCTCAGCCAGACCGCGCGCTTCGCCCCAGCCGACCAGGCCATGGCCGATGTGGTCGGCCTCGGCCTGCGCCGCCTGGCCCGGCAGGACCCGGAGAAGGCCCTGGGCCTGCTGGAAGCCTATGCCCAGCGGATGAAGTTCTCCCGCGACGAAAAAGTCGCCATCGCCCGCGAAATCGGCCTGACCCTGGCCAGGCGCTTCGATGCCCGTGCGCTCCAGGTCATGGCGCAATACGACCCGGAACTGCGCGACAACACCGTCAGCGAATGGCGCGCACGGCTGTTGCTGCGCCTCGGTCGCTGGAACGAAGCCCACCTGCTGACCCGGCAAATGCCCGCGGAGCTGGCCCAGACCAACCGCTGGCGCTATTGGCAGGCGCGCAGCCTGCAACTGGCGCAACCCAACAGCGCGGCGTCGCAAGCGCTCTATCAGGGCCTGGCCAAGGAACGCGACTTCTATGGTTTCATGGCCGCCGACCAGCTCAAGGCGCCTTACCAGCTGAACAACCGGCCCTTGGCGCTGGATCCGAAGACCCTGCAGAAGGTCCGCAACGCCGCCGGCATTCGCCGCGCCCTGGAGTTCCATGACCGCGGCCAGATCGTCGATGGGCGGCGCGAGTGGTATCACGTCAGCCGCCTGTTCAGCCGCGACGAGCTGGTCGCCCAGGCGCGCCTGGCCTATGAGCGGGGCTGGTACTTCCCGGCGATCCGCAGCATCAGCCAAGCGCAGTATTGGGACGACCTGGACGTGCGTTTCCCCATGGCCCACCGCGAACCGCTGACCCTCGAAGCGAAAAAGCGCGGCCTGCATTCCAGCTGGGTGTTCGCCATCACCCGCCAGGAAAGCGCCTTCATGGCCGATGCCAGATCTCCCGTCGGCGCCATGGGCTTGATGCAGCTGATGCCGGCCACCGCCAAGGAAACCGCGCGGCGCTTCGGCATTCCGCTGTCTTCGCCGCAGCTGGCCTATCGTCCGGAGGTCAATATCCAACTCGGCGCCGCCTACCTGAGCCAGATCTACGGCCAGTTCAACGGCAACCGCGTGCTCGCCTCAGCCGCCTACAATGCCGGCCCCGGCCGGGTGCGCCAGTGGCTACGCGGCGCCGACCACCTGGCCTACGACGTATGGATCGAGAACATCCCGTTCGATGAGACGCGCCAATACGTGCAGAACGTGCTGTCCTACTCGGTGATCTACGGGCAGAAGCTGAATACCCCGCAGCCACTGATCGCCTGGCACGAACGCTACTTCGACGATCAATAGGCCGGAGCAGCTGCAGGCGAGGCGGGATGCGCGGCGCGGCTTACTCCAACACCTCGACCGGCATGCCGACGCTCAGCTCGCCTTCCCCGCAGGCGATCAGGTTCTGGCCGAAATACACCTCGCCATCGCGCTGGCGGTAATGCTGCAAGGTCGCCAGCGGTTCGCGATCGGCGCTGCGCGCGCCGGTCTGCGGGTCGAGGGTGGTCATGATGCAGCGCGAGCAGCCCTTGACCACCCGCAACTCCAGCGCGCCGACGCGGATACGTTTCCAGCCGTCTTCGGCATAGGGCGCGGCGCCCTCGACCACCAGGTTCGGCCGAAAACGCAGCATTTCCAGCGGCCGACCAACCCGCGCGCAGAGATCGTCCAGCGAGCCCTGACCGATCAGCAACAAAGGGAAACCGTCGGCAAAGGCCACCTTGTCGCCGACTTCGGCATAGCCGGTGTCCACTTGCCGCGCCCGGGCCGCGGGGACTTGCACCAGGCGACAGGAACGCCCGAGGAAGCGACTCAGCCACGCCGCCGCCTCATCCCCGGCATCCGGCACGCGCAAGCTGTCGCGCCAGATGGTCACGCCGCGCAGTTCGGCGCCTTCGCCCGGCAGTGCCACCGGCAAATCGGGCATACCCGGTGCGCGCAGCAGCAATTGCTCACTGCCTTGCCAGCGGGCATGCAACTGGGTCATCTGCGGCAGCAAGCGCTGAGTCAGGAAGCGCCCATTCTCGCCATCGACTACCATCCAGCGGCGGTCACCGGCCAGCCCCAGGGCATCCAGCCGTGCCTGGTTCAAGGGCTCGGCCACGCCGGACTTGAGCGGATAACGGTACAACCCCGAGAGACGCAACATGAGCCAACCTTCCTTTCGGCAAAACGCCCTTATACGAGCAAGGCTGCGCGCTCACAAGCCCTCGATCGGCCTGATGCTGCTCCTGCTGCTGGGTGCCTGCAGCGGCAGCCCGCCGGAGAGCCTCGGTGTCCACGGCGGCCGCCTGGCGCCCTGCCCGACCTCGCCCAACTGTGTCAGCAGCCAGGCCAGCGACGCCGCTCATCGGGTCGAGCCCCTGCCGCTGACGGGCAGCCCGCAGCAGACCCGGGCGCGCCTGCTCGCGATACTGGCCAACGAGCCGCGCGCGCGCCTGGTGGCGCAGGACGGGAAATACCTGCGCGCCGAATTCACCAGCCGGGTGCTGCGCTTCATCGACGATGTGGAGTTCCTGGTCGGCGAACAGGCGGTCGATGTGCGCTCGGCCTCGCGCCTGGGCCACGCGGATTTCGGCGTCAACCGCGAACGCGTCGAGCACCTGCGCCGGCGCCTTGGCGAACAGCCTTAGCAGGCCGTTGAAAAACGTAGGCGAGGCAGCCGAGGCTTAGGCAAAAACAGGCGAAAAAGCGCAGTTTACGTGTTGTAAATGAGCATTTTGAGCCTGTTTTTAACGACGCATCGGCAACGCAGGTAGTTTTTCAACGGCCTGCTAGCGGGCGCTCAGGCGTCCGGCCAATCCAGCCGCAAGCGCTCGCGGATCACCTCGACCAGCTTGTCCGGCTGGAATTTGGAGAGGAAGTTGTCGCAACCGACCTTTTTCACCATCGCCTCGTTGAAACTGCCGGACAGCGAGGTGTGCAGCACCACATAAAGGTCCTTCAGGCGTGGATCCTGGCGGATTTCCGTGGTCAGGCGATAACCGTCCATTTCCGGCATTTCCGCATCGGTGAAGACCATCAGCAGCTTGTCGGTCAGTACCTCGCCGGCGTCCGCCCATTGCTTGAGCAGCTGCAGGCCTTTCAAGCCGTCGCTCGCCACGTGCATCTTCATCCCCAACTGCGACAGGGTGTCGCGCAACTGCGCCAGCGCCACGCTGGAGTCATCGACCAGCAACACCTCGCGACCACGGGCGTGCTCCAGCAACGGATCGGCGAGACGCTCGCTGGAGATCTTCGCGTTGTACGGCACGATCTCCGCCAGCACCTTCTCCACGTCGATGATTTCCACCAGCTGCTCCTCGACCTTGGTAATCGCCGTCAAGTAGTGCTGGCGTCCCGCGCCACCGGGCGGCGGCAGGATGGACTCCCAGTTGAGGTTGATGATCCGGTCGACGCCGCCGACCAGGAAGGC
Source organism: Pseudomonas benzenivorans (assembly GCF_900100495.1). Lineage (GTDB taxonomy): Bacteria > Pseudomonadota > Gammaproteobacteria > Pseudomonadales > Pseudomonadaceae > Aquipseudomonas > Aquipseudomonas benzenivorans. Next base: position 444,413 of record NZ_FNCT01000003.1, on the reverse strand, counting down.
CTGCACCGAACGGTTGTACTCGGTGACGATGATGGTGCTGCGCGCATCCGGAACCTGCGGGCGCATGCCGATGGCTTGCGACAGATCGATCACCGGCAGGGTCTGGCCGCGCAGGTTGACCACCCCGCAGACGAAGCGATGGCGATGCGGCATCAGCGTCAACTTGGGCATCTGCAGGACTTCCTGCACCTTGAACACGTTGATCGCGAACAACTGGCGGCCGGCCAGGCGGAACATCAGGATTTCCAGGCGATTCTCGCCCACCAGCTGGGTGCGTTGATCTACCGAGTCGAGAATGCCAGCCATTACGCGCTCCAAAGGGGTTGTCGAGTCCTGCTACGGCAAGGCTATCGGCCGCAAGCCGCGCCGCTGAAGGCATTGCCATCGAGATCCATGATGCCCGAGCCGGCGAAACGACACTAGCCAGCCCGGGGGGGGGGTCAGTCGCCGAGCACCGGCGAATCCGCGGGCAGGTGCACCCGCAAAGCCTTCGCCCTGACAGAGAAGCGCAGCCGGCAGCGTTCCATCGGCTCGCCATCGAGATTCAAGTCCAAGCCCTCCGCCACCTCGAGCTCCAGCCATGGCAGGCGCGCGCCGAGCGAAACGCTCTCCAGGCCGTTGAGCCCGCCGGAAAGCAAGGTTGCCAGGGTACCGACCACATCTTCGGCGGCCGGAACGATGCAGAGGTCGAGCAGCCCGTCATCGACCCGCGCTTGCGGGCAGAGCACATGACCGCCCCCGGCCTGGCGAGCGTTGCCGATGCCCAGGGCGAGAAAATCGCCCTCCCAACGGAAGTCGGGCCCGTTGAAACGGCCAAAGGCTGAACGCACCTCGGCGAAACGCCCCAGCCCGGTGAGCAGATAGGCGGCGCTGCCGAGCACCCGCTTCAGCTCCTCGGAGGTGTTGGCGGTAACGCTGGAGCCGAAGCCGCCGGTCGCCATGTTGAGAAACAGTTGCCCGTCGACTTCACCCAGGTCGATCGGCCGGGCCGGCACGTCCAGCAGTTCCAGCGCCTCGAGCGGGCTCAGCGGCACCCCGGCGGCCCGGGCAAAGTCATTGGCCGTGCCGAGCGGCAGGAACGCCAGGCTGGCCTCGGTGTTCGCCAAGGCCATGGCTTCGGCCACATCACGCAGGGTGCCGTCACCGCCGCCGGCAATCAGCGTCGGATAGCCCGCGCGCAGGGCCTCGTCGACCAAGCGCCGGGCATCGCCACCCTCCCAGGTCACGCGCACCGCGAGTTGCCATCCGGCTTCGCGCCGCGCCATCACCGCGGCACGCACCTCCTCGTTGGCGGCTTGCTTGCCGTGCAACACCAGCAGCGCCTTGCGCTCACGCATAAGCGGCTCCTCGAAACCCCAATAGGTCGAGTCCAGTGGACAACGGAAACTCCGAAAGCGTTGCAGCGCGCGGATAGCTGGCCAAGTGCCCGAATCTGGCGGCCCGCCCGGTGCGACACTCAACCAGCCTCGGCGTCCCCCTGGGACGGCTGGCGCGGCGGCAGCCAGACGGTGAACGCCGCGCCCTTGCCGGGCTCGCTCTCGACCTCCAGGCGGCCATGGTGTTTGGCGACGATGCTGTAGGACACCGAGAGCCCGAGGCCGGTGCCCTGGCCCACCGGCTTGGTGGTGAAGAACGGCTCGAACAACCGGGTGAGATGCTCCGGGGCGATGCCGGCGCCGCTGTCGCGCACCCGGACGAACACCCAATCGTCCTGCATGCCGGTTTCCAGCCAGATGGTGCCCTGCTTGTCGATGGCATGGGCGGCATTGATGATCAGGTTCATGAACACCTGGTTGAGCTGCGAGCCCAGGCACTGCACCAGCTGCAGTTCGCCATAGTCCTTGACCACCTCGGCCTTGAACTTGATCTCGTTCCAGATGACGTTGAGCGTGCTGTCGAGTCCCTTGTGCAGATCGACCAATTGCCAATCGCCCGAGTCGATATGGGAGAAATCGCGCAGGTCCTGGACGATCTGCTTGACCCGCTCCAGGCCCTGGCGCGATTCGCGCACCAGAGCGGCCATGTCCTCGCGCAGGAAATCATAATCCAGCGCCTGGCTGGCCTGCTCCAGCTGCGCGCGCAGGGCGGCGTCCCGGTGCTCGGCCGCCACCGTCCGATAGGTCTCGATCAGCTTGAACAGATCGCCGACATAGCCTTCCAGGCTGCTGAAGTTGGAATAGACGTAGCCGACCGGGTTGTTGATCTCATGGGCGACGCCGGCGGCCAACTGGCCGATCGCGGCCATCTTCTCCGACTGCAGCAGCTGCGCCTGGGCGTCCTCGAGCTTGCGGATCAGCCGCGCCTGCTCGCTCTTCTCCGCCAGCAGCAGGCGATTGAGGCGCTCCATCTCCAGCTGCTGCACGGCCACCTCGCTAGTGTCGGCGACGGTCAGGCACACGTATTTGACGCCGCCGGCGGCGTCGAGCACCGGCGAGAAGGTGCAGTTCTGGTACATCCGCTCGGTCTGCCCGGTGACCGGCCGACTGCCGGAGAAACTGAACAGGTGCGGGCGTTGCTGCCAGGAAGTGAACGCCAGGTTCTGCAGGGCGAAGACTCCATCGATCTTCTTCTGGATCCAGCGCTGCGGCAGCTCCGGAAAGATCTCGAAGAGCAGCCGCCCGCGGACCGCCGCGCTGTCCCTGCCGCTGTGAATCGCCATGAAGTCGTTCCAGAACACCACCCGGCCGTCGCGGTCGAGCAACAACACGCCGAGATTGATGTTCTGCAGTACCGCTCCCAACTCCGCAGGCAACACTTCTCCAAGTGCAAACGTCATCTCGCAATCCTTATTTTCCGATGCTGCGCAGCGTTCCAGGCGCCTGTCGGGCTATCGCCGCAGGACAGCCCGATCCGCCAGATGCCCAGCAGGCCGTTGAAAAACGCAGGCGAGGCGGCCGCCCTGTTTTTAACGCCGTATCGGCAACGCAGGTAGTTTTTCAACGGCCTGCTAGATATCGCTCAGCAATTGATCGATAACCTCGACGACCGTGGCCACCGCGTCTTCGGTGATACACACCAGCAGATCGCAATAGAAGCTGTGGGTCGCCACCTCGAAGTGGATTTCCAGCACCAACGCCTGATGGCCGCGAAACTCCTGGCTACCGAGCACATCCTGCAGCTGGCGGCCGCGGGATAACAGCGCCGGCGGGCCATAACTGACCTTGAGCTCGACCTGCTGCGCCAGCCCGTTGATGCAGGCGCCGGTGAGGATGTTGGTGACGTCCAGCATCAGCTCATCCTGGATGCTGTCCTGCTCCTCGCCTTCGTAGCCCATCAGGCCGGCCAGCTGGTCGGCACCGTTCTCGCCGAAACACACCATCACCTCGCCACGCAGGCGGCCGAGGAAGGATTGTCGGGTGATGATCGCCGGCTGACTGGCGATCGCCAGCTGCTCGAGCAGGCTGGCGTCGGTCACGTCGAGCGGATGGATACGCGGCACCGACAGGGTGACGAAGGTTTCGGTCAGGCGGGCCAGACGGTCGGCGCCCTGCCCCATGGCCACGTTCATCAGTTCCTGCAGGACGTCGCGCTGCTCGTCGCGCAGATTGGCCAATTGGCTGCTCATTCAGATCAGTCCTATTTCATGCAGCGCCGCCTGCATGGCCTCGGGGGTGATCGGCTTCTTGACGAAGGCCGCCGCGCCGAGGTCGCGGACCCGCTGCTGGGCCTGGGGCTGGATATCGGCGCTGATGACGATGACCACGGCATTGGCATCCTCACCCTTGAGCAGCTCCAGGGTGCGAAAACCGTCCATCACCGGCATGGTCAGATCGAGGAAGATCACCTCGGCATGCCCCGCGTGATAGGCGGCTAACGCCTCTTCGCCGTTGGCGGCCTGGGTCACGACCGCCTCCAGATCCTCCGGCAGGGCCTTCATCACCAGTTTTCGCGACATGGCCGAATCGTCGACTATCAGTATCTTCACGCTGGCGCTCCTTTCAGTCGTAAGGTTGTCGAAACCTGCAACCGATCCCTGCACGCGCTGCGACAGGATGACTCGCGTATCTCTTGTCCTCTGCAACTTTAGCCGAGCCCGACGGATTCGGCCTGCCCGATTGCGACTTACGGCCAGGCTGGCGCACGGCAGAATGGCGCTCGCCGCGGCAGCCGCAGCGGCGAGGGCGAGCGCAGCGGCTTAGGCCGGGTAGCCGGTGATTGCGCGAATGCGCAGGTAGAGGGGCTTGAGCTGCCTGTACATGCGCAAATAGACCTCGCGGTACAGCTGCTCATAGATGCGTTGCGCCGCGGGGTCGGGCTGGAACACCCGGCCGACCCGGGTCATGGCGCGGATCGCGCTGGGGAAGTCCGGGTGCAGGCCGAGGCCCACCGCGCAGTCGATGGCCGCGCCCAGCCCGGAAGTTTCATAGACGTGCGGGCGCTCGGCCGGCAGGCCGAAGATGTCGGCGGTCAGCTGCATCGCCGCATCGCTCTGCGAACCGCCGCCGGAGACGCGCAAACGGGTGATGCGGGTGCCCGAGCGTTTCTCGATGCGCTCCTTGCCCTGGCGCAGGGCATAGGCCAGGCCTTCGAGGATGGCCCGGTAGAGATGGGCGCGGGTGTGCACGTCGCCGAAACCGATGATCGAGCCCTTGGCCTCCAGGCCCGGCTCGCGGATGCCTGGCGACCAGTAGGGTTGCAGCAGCAGCCCCATCGAGCCGGGCGGCACGGCATTGACCAACTCGTCGAACAGCGCCTCGGGCTCGACGCCCAGTTCCGCGGCGCGCTGCATCTCGCGCTGGCCGAACTGCTGCTTGAACCAGCTGACCATCCAGAAACCGCGGTAGATCATCACCTCGGTGTTGAAGTGCTCGGGGATCGCCGCCGGGTATGGCGGGATCAGCGCGATGGTCTCCAGGTAGCGGGCCCGCGTGGTGTTGATGGTCGCGGTGGTGCCGTAGGACAGGCAGGCGGTGTGCGGCTCCACCCCGCCGGCGCCGAGTACCTCGCAGGCCTTGTCGGCGCCGGCGGCGATCAGCGGCAGGCCCTCGGGAATCCCGGTGTGGCGGCTGGCGGCGGCGCAGATGCTGCCGAGCCGCTCGCCCGGCTTGAGCAACTCCGGCAACTGCTCGCGGCGCACCGGCATGGCCTGCCATTTCCAGTCACGCGGCGCTGCCCATTGCAGGCGTTTGTAGTCGAACGGCAGGTAACCCACGCAACAGGCCACCGAGTCGACGAAACGGCCGCACAGGCGGTGGGTGAGGAAACCCGAGAGCAGCAGCACCTTGTGGGTCCGCTCCCAGACCTCCGGCTGCTGCTGGGCCACCCAGTTGACCTCGGCCTGGGCGCGGAAGTAGTCCACCGCCTCTTGCGCCCGGGCCAGCTTGAACAGCCAGCCCCAGGCGCCCTGGATCTTGCCGCGGACCTCGGCGCGGCGCTGGTCGAGCCAGAGGATCGCCGGGCGCAGCGCTTTGCCCTGGGCGTCGACATGGATCACCGTGCCACGCTGGGTGGTCAGCGCCACGCCCCTGATCAGACTGCGGTCGATGTCCACCTGCTGCCACAGCCGCTGGCACGCCTCGCCCAGACTGGCCCAGTAGTACTCGGGGTCCTGCTCGGCCCAGCCCGGCTCCTTGGAATAGTATGCCTGCAGCTCCACCTTGCCCTTGCCGAGCAGGTTGCCGTGCAGATCGAACAGCAGCGCGCGCACGCTCTGGGTGCCGTTGTCGATGGCCAGCAAGTAGCTTTTTTCGCTCAAGACGCAGTCCTTACGGTTATTCGAACTCGCGCAGGGTGCGCTATGCGCACCAACTGATTGTTGCTGCGCACGGCCTAGACGGCCCCGCGCACCCTACCCCCCTGGCAGGCTGTAACAGCGCCGCCACAGCGCCAGGTAATCCATCTCTTCCTGCTGCCAGCGCGCATCGCTCCAGCCCAGCCGCGCCTGGCACAGAGCGCGGATGCGCGGCAGCTCGGCACGCCCGCCGCCTGCCAGCAGCAGGCCGAGGCGGGTGCGGCGCAGCAACAGGTCGTCCAGATGCAACACCAGTTCGTTCTGTGCCGCCCAGGCCAGCTCCACCCAGAGCGTATCGCTGTCGGCGACCCGTTCGCTGCCGACCTCATCCAGCAGCGCCAACAGCTCCGGCAACGCGCGGCCATGACGGCCGGCCAGACGCTTCTGCTGCGCCGGGCTCAAACCGGGCATGGGGAGCGCCGCGCAGGGCCGAAACACCACCGTGCCGCGCTCGTCCACGGCCTGGCCGACGAAGCCGGCACAGGCCTGCAGCACCTCCAGGGCGAGCAGGCGGAAGGTGGTCAGCTTGCCGCCGGCCAGGGTCACGCAACCCGGTTCGATCCACAGCGCGTGCTCGCGTTTCTCGTCCGAGGGCTGCCTGCCCGAATCGCCCTCGCTGACCACCGGGCGCACCCCGGCCCAGGTCGAGCGCACATCGCGCGCCCGGATGGCGGCGCTGGGGAACTGCTGGGCACAGGCAGCCAGCAGGTAGTCCAGCTCCGCGGCGCTGATGCGCGCGTCCTGGTCCAGCGGCTCACGGTGATCCAGATCGGTGGTGCCGACCACCGTGGCGCCCTCCCAGGGAAAGACGAACACCGGGCGCCGGTCCGCCGCGTGCATGAAGCTGAAGGCATGGGCCACCGGCAGGCGCCAGGCCGGCAGCAGCAGGTGGCTGCCACGCAGCGGGCGGATCTGTTGCGGGCCGCTCTTCGGCCGCAGTCGATCGGCCCAGGCGCCGGTGGCCTGGGCCACCGCGCGGCTGCGGAAGGTGAAGCGCCGGCCGCTTTCGCGGTCCTCGGCGAGCAGGCCGACCACCCGGCCGTTGTCGCGCAGCAACTCGAGCACCTTGACCCCGTTGAGCGCCTCGCCGCCATCGCCACGCGCCTCGCCGATGACCCGCAGGACCAGGCGGGCGTCGTCGGTCACCGCATCGAAGAAGCGCGTGCCGCCGAGCAGCCCCTCCTCCTTCAGGCCCGGCGCCAGGTAGCGCAGCTCGTGCAGCGGGTAGTAGCGGTGGGTGCGCTTGCCGGCCAGAACGTCGTACAGGGTCAGCAGGCCGCCAAACGCTTTGGGCCCGGGGAAGCCGCCGCGGTAGTGCGGCAGCACGAAGCTCAGCGGATCGACCAGCCCGGGCGCCTCCTGCAGCAGGCGCTGGCGTTCGCGCACCGAGTCGCGGGTCAGCTGCAGTTGCCCCCGGGCGATATAGCGCAGGCCGCCGTGGACCATCTTCGACGAGCGGCTGGAGGTGCCCCAGGCGAAATCACGCTGCTCCAGCAGCAGGCATTTCCAGCCGCGGCGCGCCGCCTCGCGGAGGATGCCGGCGCCGCTGATGCCGCCGCCGATCACCAGCAGGTCCCACTCGCGCGCCGCCAATTCGGGCAGCGCACGCTCGCGCCAGGCGGCATTCCAGGCGCTCATGGCGCGTCCTGCAGCAGCACGCCGGGGGCCAGGCGCTGGTCCGGATCGAAATGGGCGGACAACGCCTGCAGCGCCGCGATGCCCAGCTCGCCCTTCTCCAGCGCCAGGTAGGGCGCATGGTCGCGGCCGACGCCGTGCTGGTGGCTGATGGTGCCGCGGTGCTCGGCGATGGTCCGGCTGGCGGCGTGCTTGAGCCGCTGCCAGCGCGTCAGAGCTTCGCCGTAGCTGTTGCCGGGACGGAACAGGTAGGTGGTGTAGATGCTCGAACCCTCGCCGTAGACGTGCGACAGATGGCTGAACACGTGCACCCGCTCGCCCTCCTCGCGCAGGCCGTCGCGCAGGCAGGCTTCGACCTGGTTCAGCAGGTTGTCGACGTTGCTCCAGTCGGTCGCGGTCTCCAGGGTGTCCACCGCGTAACCGGCGCTCCACAGGCCGTGGCGCAGGTAGGGGAAGCGGAAGCGGTTCTCGGCCCACTTGTTGCCCAGCAGGGTGCCGCTGAACACCCCGCCGAAGCCTTTCAGCAGGCGCTTGGCCTGCTTCAGCGAGACGGCATTCTGCGCGCGGCAGCCGGTGACGCCGAAGGTCAACATGCACTTGCCGGCGCGGGCGCCACGCAGCGCCAGGTACTTTTCCAGCCAGGCGATCTGCCGCGGATGGCCGGCCAGGGCCAGTTGGGTCTGGGTCTCGCTGGCGTTGGACAGGCGCAGCATGGACAGCGGCACCCGCGCCTGGGTGAGCGTGCGAATCGCCGCCAGCGCCTGCTGCCAGCTGGGCATGAACACCGCGTAGAAGTCTTCCTGCGCGGCCAGCCGACTGATGCGCACCTTGACCTCGGAGATGACGCCGAAGCGCCCTTCCGAGCCCAGCACCATCTCGCGCAGGTCGGGGCCGGCGGCCGAGGCCGGGAAGGTCGGGATTTCCAGGGTGCCGGCGAAGGTCTCCAGCGTGCCGCCGGCGAACAGCTGCTCGATGCGTCCGTAGCGCAGCGACTGCTGGCCGCTGGAACGGCTGGCCACCCAGCCGCCGAGCGTCGACAACTCCCAGGACTGCGGGAAGTGACCGAGGGTGTAGCCATGGGCGCGCAACTGGCTTTCCACCTGTGGGCCGCTGGCGCCGGGACCGAAGCTGGCGATCAGGCTGTCCTCGTCGATCTCGATCAGCCGACTCATGCGCTTCAGCGACAGGGTCAGCACCGGCTTGCTGCCGGCCTGCGGGTTGATATGGCCGGCCACCGAGGTGCCACCGCCGTAGGGGATCAGGATCACGTCGTGCTGCACCGCCCAGGCCAGCAGCGTGCGGATCTGCGCGGCGCTTTCCGGGTAGGCGACGCCGTCGGGGAACACGCCGAACTCGCCGGAGCGCATCGCCAACCAATCCGCCAGGCTCTGGCCACGGGCGTGGCGCACACGCTCCTCGGCATCCAGGCAGATCAACGGATGGGCCGGCAGGCGCGACGCCGGCACCCTGGCCAGCACCTGCTCCAGGCGGGCATCGGCGAGCGTCTGCCCCGGCCCGATCAACTCGGCGAGAAAGGCCTCGCCCTGGGCCGGTAGTTCCACCACGGTCGCCTCATCGCCCCAGCCGTTCCAACGTCGCATCCGCCTCTCCCCTGGATATTCCGGTCGCCCGCATTGGCTGCCTATACTAGCCAGCCCCCGAGCGGCGTCACTGTCGGATCGGGCCAGGGCCTGTCGCCAATCAAGCCACCCAGAACAAGAAACCCACATGCATAACCTCGGCTATACCTCGGTCCCCGCCCTGCTCAAGTACCTGCGCCACGCCGAACACCTCGGCCTGGATCTCGAGCAGGCGCTGACGGCGGCGGGCATAGCGGCCGAGGCCCTGAGCGACAACGGCAAACGCATCCCCAGCGAAGCCCACGAGCGCCTGCTGGAACACCTGCTGCGGGCGTCCGGCGATGCGCTGTTCGGCCTGCACTCGGCGCGCTTCGTGCAACCCGGTTCCTGGAGCGTACTCGGCTACATCGCCATGAACTGCGCCACCCTGGGCGAGGCGATGAGCCGCATCGTGCCCTACGAGAAGCTGGTCGGCGACATGGGCGTGAGCCGCATCGAGGCCGGCGCCGAGCACGTCGAGCTGATCTGGAGTTGCCGCCACCAGACCGCCGAAATCCGCCGGCACATGGTGGAAAACGTCCTGGCTTCCTGGCTGCTCTATGCGCGCTGGATCGCCGAATCCGCGCACTCGCCGCGTGAGGTCTGGTTCGAGCACGCCCTGCCGGACGGCGTGGACGTGGCCGAGTATGAGGCGGTGTTCGGCTGCCCGATCCGCTTCGCGCAGCCGTGCAACGCGCTGATCGTGCCGCTGGAGTACCTCGGTGTGGCGCTGCGCCAGGCCGATGCCAACCTGCTGCGCACCCTGGAGGAACACGCCCTGGCGCTGATGGCCGGGCTGGACGGCGACGAACCGCTGCCGCGGCGGGTGAGGAATGCCCTACGCCTGCTGCTCAAGGACGGCCTGCCGCGCAAGGAACGGGTGGCAGAGAAATTCAACATGACCGTGCGCACCCTGCAACGCCACCTGCAGCAGGCCGACACCAGCTACCAGCAGATCCTCGACGAACTGCGCCGGGAACTCGCCGAGCACTACCTGCTGCGCAGCGACCTGGCGATCCAGGATATCGCCTGCTACCTCGGCTTCACCGAGTCGCGCTCCTTCCACCGCAGCTTCAAGAGCTGGACCGGGCAGACCCCAGGGGAATTCCGCGAGCGCAAACGCCAGACGCAAAACCCGTAGGATGGGTCGGGCCGCGCAGGTTGGCCGCCGAGGCGATGCTCGGTAAGACCGCATATTCTGCACGGCGTAACCCATCATTGCGGCGTACCTGCTGACGCCCTGTCGGGTTACGCGGCGCCTCGAATCTGTGACTTGCCTGGGAATGCAGCCGCCGCTAACCTGCGCGGCCCGACCTGCGCGGCCCGCCCCAACCTACGCAGTTTCACCCCAGCAATTCGCTCAGCGGGATAAAGCGCAGGCTGTCGCCTTCGTCCAGGGTCGCGCCCTCCAGCACCTCGGCCAGCCCCTCGGCCCAGGCGGCGCTGCGCAGCACCCCGGAACTCTGGTTCGGGTAGGGCACCACCCGACCGTTCTCCAGGCGCGCGCGCAGGTACTCGCGGCGCTTGCCCGGCCTGGTCCAGGCGAAGCCGGCCGGCATGGCGAAGCCCAGCGGCTCGACCCGCTGCACACCGAGCCGGCGCAGCAGGTAGGGTCGCGCCAGCAGACCGAAGGTCACCAGGGTCGAGGCCGGATTGCCCGGCAAGCCGATCACCGGCACGCCGCGGAACTGCCCGCAGGTGAGCGGCTTGCCCGGCTTGATCGCCAGTTTCCACAGCGCCAGCTCACCCTCTTCGCGCAGGACCACGCCGAGGAAATCCGCCTCGCCCACCGACACCCCGCCGGTGGAGAGGATCAGGTCGACGTCGCCCAGCGCGGCCAAGGCCGCACGGGTCTTCTCCAGGTCGTCGGCGAGGATGCCCGCATCCCGCACCTCGCAGCCCAGGCGCTGCAACCAGGCGATCAGCAGGCGCCGGTTGCTGTTGTAGATCTGCCCCGGACCAAGCGGCAGGCCCGGCTCGACCAGCTCGTCGCCGGTGGACAGCACCGCCACCCGCGGCCGCCGGCGCACGTTGAGTTCGGCCGCGCCGAGCGACGCCGCCAGCCCCAGTTCGATCGGCCCCAGGCGCGTTCCGGCCGGCAACAGGCTGTCGCCGACTCGGGTTTCCTGGCCCTGGGCGCGCACGTTCTGGCCGAGCTTCAGCGGTTCGCCGAAGCTGACTCGAGCGTCCTCGCCAGTCACGGTATTTTCCTGCATCTCCACGGTATCGGCACCGGCCGGCAGCGGTGCACCGGTAAAGATCCGCGCGCAGGTGCCCGGCTGCAGCGGCTGCGGTGCAGTGCCGGCGAGGATGCGCTGGCTGACCGGCAGCGGCGTGCCGTTCCAGTCGGCCAGGCGCAGGGCGTAACCGTCCATGGCGCTGTTGGCCCAGGGCGGCAGGTCGAGCCCGGCGATCAAGGGTTCGGCCAGCACCCGGCCGTCGGCCTCGGTCAAGGCGACCCGCTCGCACCCGGTGATCGGCGCCGACTCGGCCAAGGCCAGCAGGCGAGCGAGCGCCGCCTCCAGCGGCAGCAGGCCGGAAGACTCGCCAGCGCTCATCCGCGGCTCTCGCAGGCCGCGGCCTGCTTCAGGTGGGGCACGAAATTGCACGGGCGATGCCGGGCGTCCAGTTGCTCGGCGAGGATGCCGTCCCAGGCGGTGCGGCAGGCATTGGTCGACCCCGGCAGGCAGCACACCAGGGTGCCATTGGCCAACCCGGCCAGCGCGCGGGACTGAACGGTCGAGGTGCCGATATCGGCCACGGAAATCTGCCGGAACAGCTCGCCGAAACCGTCCACCTGCTTGTCCAGCAAACAGGCCACCGCCTCCGGCGTACTGTCGCGCCCGGTGAAGCCGGTGCCGCCGGTGATCAGCACCACCTGCACGCCGTCATCGGCGATCCAGGCCGCCACCTGGGCGCGGATCTTGTACAGGTCGTCCTTGAGCAACACCCGCTCGGCCAGGCGGTGGCCGGCGGCTTGCAGGCGGTCGACGAACAGCTGACCGGAGGTATCGGTTTCCTCGGTGCGGGTATCGCTGACCGTCAGAACGGCGATGTTCAGCGGCACGAATTGCGCCTCGGCCTTATGGTTCATGGCAGGCTTCCAGTTGTCGGAGAGAAGGCTTGGTGTTATATCACAGGCCCGCCTTTGGAGGCTCTGCCATGCCCACCGTCACTGCCCTGCCGCCCTGTTCCGTGTTGCTGTTGTGCGGCGGTCGCGGACAACGCATGGGCGGCCGTGACAAGGGCCTGCTCGAGTGGCAGGGGCGGCCGCTGATCGCCTGGCTGCATGAGCTGGTACGCCCCCTTACCGACGACCTGATCGTGTCCTGCAACCGCAACAGCGAACGCTACGCCCCCTTCGCCGACCAACTGGTCGCGGACGCCGATGAGCACTTCCAGGGCCCGCTGGCCGGCATCCGCGCGGGCCTGAAAGCCGCCCGCCACGACCAGCTGCTGGTGTTGCCGTGCGATGCGCCACGGCTCGACCGCGCCTTGCTCGAGGCCTTGTTGCGCCAGGCCGGCGCTCGGCCGGTGGTCGTGCGCCAAGGAGAGTTCTGGGAGCCGCTGTTCAGCCTGATCCCCAAGTCCCTGGAGATGGCGCTCGAGGAGGCCTGGCTGGCTGGCGAACGCAGCCCGCAGCGCTGGCTGAATCGTCACGCCCCCAAGGCGCTCGACTGCCCGCCCAACGATCCGCGCCTGGCCAACTTCAACACCCCGGAAATGCTCGCGCATGCCGACCGCAACATGTCTTGAGCAAAAACGCTGAACTTGGCGACAAAATCTCCGTCTGAGGCTGAGTACACCGCCTCTCTCAAACAAGGAGAAATCCCATGATTCAACGGCCTATTCCTGCCTTCCTGTTAGCCTTGGGCGTGGCCACCCTGGCAGGTTGCGCATCGCCTTCGGTAATCACCCTGAACGACGGCCGCGAACTGCAAACCCTCGACAGACCCAAATACGAGGAGGACTCTGGCTTCTACGAATTCGAACAACTCGACGGCACGCGGGCCAAGGTCAACAAGGACCAAGTGCGGACCATCGAAGAGTACTAAGCAAACCCTGCACTCAGGCGCCCCTTTAACCCGTGGTGCAGGTCCTGAGTGCAGGCGGCCAACCCTAGCCATTCGTCAAACGACCTCCGCAACTCGAATTTTTTTTGGCCTAACCCCTTGTGCTGCAAAACTTTTTCAGTACAATCTCGGCTTATTCGGAGTGTAGCGCAGCTTGGTAGCGCGTCTCGTTCGGGACGAGAAGGTCGCAGGTTCGAATCCTGTCTCTCCGACCAAATCCCAGTTTCTAGCAGTCTCAACCCTGTCTACGAAACACCCCCGAAAAAGCCCGCCTAGTGCGGGCTTTTTTGTGGGCCATTCAAATCTCCACTGGCAAGCGCAGGCCGTCCGCTCAGGCTTCCACGAGCGGCGCCAGGCGCAGGCAGGGCGCGCCGTCCAGCAACGGCTGGCGCGCCAGAAACTCCAGCGCCGAGACCCGCCAGGATTGCCGCGCCGCCCGCTCGGCACAGCGCGTCCGATTCAGTTGCAGGGCAGCCAGGCAAGCCTCGCGCAGGTCCTCCGCCATCACCCCGGTGACGCCCTGCTCCAGCACATCCAACGGCCCCGGCACCGGGAACGCCGCCACCGGCGTGCCGCAGGCCAGGGCCTCGAGCATGACCAGTCCGTAGGTGTCGGTGCGCGAGGGAAACACCAGCACGCTGGCCTGCCGATAAGCCTGGGCCAGCGCTTCACCGTGGCGATAGCCGAGAAACTTCACCCGCGGGTAGCGCAGCTGCAACTCTTCGCGCTGCGGGCCGTCGCCGACCACCCGGATCTCCCCGGGCAGATCGAGATCGAGCAAGGCCTGCAAGTTCTTCTCCGGGGCGATGCGCCCGACATAGAGAAACACCGGGTTTACCGGGCCGGGCGACTGCGCCCGCGGATGGAACAGGCCGGTATCGACGCCCTTGCGCCATAGCGCCAGGCGCTGCAGACCCCAACCGGCAAACTCCGTGCGCAAGCGCTCGGTGGTCACCAGCACGCTCTGGCTGGGCCGGTGGAAGGCGCGCAGGTAGGCATAGCCCCAGCTCAGCGGCAGCCACGGCCAGCGGGCGTGGATGTATTCGGGAAAGCGCGTGTGGATGGCGCTGGAAAAGGCCAGACCGCGGCGCCGCAGCCAGCGCCGCGCCGCCCAGCCGAGCGGACCCTCGGTGGCCAGGTGGACGCAGTCGGGCTGGAAATCGCGGATCGCCGGGCCGACCCGCCAGAGATCCCAGACCAACGGAATTTCCGGGTAGGTCGGGCAGGGTCGCGCGCGAAAATCCTGCGGCGACAACAGCTCGACCCGATGGCCCAGGCCGCGCAGCTCGCCGACCAGCGCCTGCAGGCTGGTGACCACGCCGTTGACCTGCGGCAGCCAGGCGTCGCTGACGATCAGGATCCTCATGCCGCCGACTCGACTGCGGCCAGTTGCTCGGCCAGTTGCTGGGCCTGGCGGGCCTGCTCGTCGGCCAGGCGATAGAGTTCGATGCTGCCATCCAGGTGTTCGATCAGCGCCGTGCAGGACTCGACCCAGTCGCCGCAGTTCATGTACTCCACCTCGCCCATCGGGCGGATCTCGGCGTGGTGGATATGCCCGCAGATCACACCGTCCAGGCCGCGCTTGAGGCATTCGTGGGCGATGGCCTGCTCGAAGTCGCTGATGAAGTTCACCGCGCCCTTGACCTTGTGCTTGAGGTAGGCCGACAGCGACCAGTAGCCGTAGCCATAGCGGCGGCGCCAGTGGTTGAGCCAGCGATTGAGGGTCAGGGTGAATTCGTAGGCCGAGTCGCCGAGGAAGGCCAGCCAGCGGTGGTAGCGGGTGATCACGTCGAACTGGTCGCCGTGGATCACCAGCAGCCGACGGCCATCGGCGGTGAGGTGCTCGGCCTCGTCGACCAACTGGATATTACCGAGCACCAGGCTGGAATAGCCACGCAGGAATTCGTCGTGGTTGCCGGTGACGTAGATCACCTCGGTGCCGCGCTTGCTCATGGTCAGCAGGCGGCGAATCACGTTGGTGTGCGCCTGCGGCCAGTAGATGCCGCCGCGCAGCTTCCAGCCGTCGATGATGTCGCCGACCAGATAGACCCTATCCGCCTGGTAGCGCTTGAGGAACGCCGCGAGGTGCTCGGCCTGGCAATCCCGGGTGCCCAGGTGGACATCGGAGATCCACAGGGTGCGGACACGTTGCTTGCGACTCGGCTTCACCAGCTGTGCGCTGCTCATGGACGGCCTCCGGCAGGGTTTTCAGGAGCTTGCGCGCCGGTGGTGAAACGCTTGTGACGAGCACGTGGCAATTCGATGACGGCGTCAAGCTGGCTGCCAGCGGGTAGACTGGTGGCCTTGCTCGAGGAACCTGCCATGCCTTCGCCGCTCTCCTTGCGTCACTACAGCCACGAATTGCTCAGCCACAGCCACACCCATGCCCAATTGGTGTTCGGCCTGAGCGGGCAACTGGATTTCGAAGTGGCCGGCCGCGGCAGCCGGGTGATCCGCCAGACCCTCGCCGTGGTCCCGGCGGATGCCCCGCATGCCTGCGGCAGCCGGAGCGGCAGCCAGTGCCTGGTGCTCGACGTACCGTCGGAGCAGTGGCTGCTGCAACGCCTGGGCGGACATGCCGATGCCGGCCGGCGCCTGCTCGACAAGCCCGGCGCGCTGTACCTGGCCCCGGCGCAGAGCCAACTGGTCAGCTGGCTCGCTGCCAGCCCGATCAACGATCCGGTGATCGCCGAGCAGGGCGCGGCGCTGCTGCTGGCCAGCCTGGTGGGCGCGCGCCGCGAGCCGAGCGGAGCCCGGCACTTGCCGCTGGCCGCCATCGACGCGCATATCGACCAGCATGCCGCGCACCCGCTGCAGGTGGCCGACCTGGCACGCCTGGCCGGGTTGTCCGCCGCGCGTTTCCACACGCGCTTTCTCGGCGAAACCGGGCAAACGCCGATGGAATACGTGCGCTGCCGGCGTCTGTTGCGCGGCCGGCAGCTGCTGCAAGACAGCCAGCTGGCCGTCGGCGAGATTGCCGCGCGGGTCGGCTACAGTTCGCAGAGTGCCTTTACCGCGGCCCTCTCGCGGCAGTTCGGCAGCACCCCGCGCGCCTTGCGGCAAAGACGCGAGTAACGCGACAAACGCCGCGACTCCCGCGACAGACACGGCCGCCCACGCCCCCTAGACTGCAGGCGACTACCGAAGCGGAGGCGCTATGCAGCAGATCGAATGGGAGGACTTTCAGCGGGTGGAATTGCGCGTGGGCACCGTATTGTCCGCCGAGCCTAACGAGAAGGCCGTGAAGCCGGCCTACGTGCTGCTGGTCGACCTCGGCGAGCTGGGCGTGAAGACCTCCAGCGCCCAGCTCACCGCACACTACCGCAGCGCCGATCTGCTCGGCCGCCAGGTGCTATGCGTGTGCAACTTCGCTCCCAAGCGCATCGCCGGGGTGCGCTCGGAGGTCTTGGTGACCGGCGTCTACGACGCCGACGGCAAGGTGGTCCTGGCCGGCTTCGACAAGCCCCTGCCCAACGGGGCGCGCCTGGCATGACGCAACGCAAGGCCCTCTTGGCGATCCACCTGGGCGCCCTGCTGTTCGGCCTGTCGGGGATCTTCGGCAAACTGGCCGCAACCACGCCGCTGGCCATCGTCGGCGGTCGTGCGGTGTTCGCCGTGCTGGCGCTGGCGCTGTTCGCCCAGCTGTTCGGCGACATCCGCGGGCAACGTCCCAGCCTGCGCCAACTGGGCTTGCTGGCGCTCGGCGGCGTGCTGCTCGGCAGTCACTGGCTGACCTTCTTCGAGTCGGTCAGGGTCTCCGGCGTAGCCATCGCCACCCTCGGCTTCGCCAGCTTCCCGGCGTTCACCGTACTGCTGGAAGGCCTGCTGTTCCGCGAACGCACGCGGCCGAGCGAATACCTCATGGTCGGCGTGGTCTGCCTGGGCCTGGTGCTGGTCACGCCGAGTTTCGACCTGGCGAGCCAGGCCACGCTCGGGCTGCTGTGGGCGGTGCTGTCCGGCCTGCTGTTCGCCCTGCTGTCCTTGCTCAACCGCGCCAGCACCCGCGGCCTCGATCCGGTGCAGGCCGCGCTGTGCCAGAACCTCACCGTGCTGCTGTGCTTCACGCCCGTGGCCTGGCCGCTGTTGCCCGGCGTGAGCCTGCCCAGCTGGTTCTGGCTGGCCATGCTCGGGGTGTTCTGTACCGGCCTGGCGCACAGCCTATTCGTCTCCAGCCTGCGCGTGCTCAAGGCGCGCAGCGCCGCGGTGATCTTCGCCCTGGAGCCGGTCTACGGCATCGCCTTCGCCTGGTGGCTGTTCCATGAAGTGCCGACCCTGCGCATGTTCGCCGGCGGCAGCCTGATCATCCTGGCGATCTTCGTCTCGGCACGCATGGCGCGCTGATCAGGCTTCGCGCGGGCGGTCGCTGTGGCCCAGATCGCGCTGCGGATCGATCTGGTCACGCACGCGCTGCTTGAGCACCTTGGCCTCGGGAAAGCCGCCATCGGCCTTGCGCTCCCAGATCTGCACGCCAGCGCAGGTGATGCGAAACACCCCGCCGCTGCCCGGCTCCAGGCTGACCTTGGCCAGGTCGTCGGCAAAGGTCGTCAGCAATTCCTGGGCGAGCCAGGCGGCGCGCAGCAACCACTGGCATTGCGTGCAATAGGTGATGACCACTTCGGCTTTGGCACTGGGCATGGGCTGACTCCAAGGAGGGGGGCGGCCATGATAACGCCGCGCCGGCGCGGGGGGCGCAAGTTGGAAGCGCCCACTCGCCCGAGGCAAACGAGCACTCTGTCAGCCGGCGCTGGCCCTAGCACCCGCGCGCCGGCAGCCTCGGACGCTAAGCGATCCGCGCCAGCAACTCGCGGGCTTCCTGCCTCTGCGCCTCATCGCCCTCGCTGATGACTTCATTGAGGATATTGCAGGCGCTTTCCAGGTTGCCCTGCTCGATATAGGCCAGTGCCAGATTGAGCTTGGCCAGGTTGTCACGACTGCCGGCCAGTTGATCGAGGTCGCCCAACAAGGCGCCGTCGCCGAAGGACTCGTGCAGCTCATCCGGTAGCCAGCCGTCTGCCGAGGTCTCCTCAACCAGCATCGACTCGGCAAAGGGGCTCCGCACATCGCGGTCGCCGTCCAGTTCGAGGACCGCCGGCAGCTCGTCGAGCGTGGTCGACTGCTCCATCGGCAGCGATGCCGCGGCGCTCTTCTTGCGCGTGCCCGGCGAGAACGGACTGACCAGATCCCAGTCCGCATCCAGCGACAAGTCGTCCAGATTGAGCTGAAAGTCATCATCGACCAGCGCGTTGGCCGGCGGTGCTGGCAGTTCCTCGTCGAGTTCCGGCAGCAGATCGTCCAGCGGATCGGCCTTTGCCGTCGCCAGCATTTCCCGGTACTGCGCCTTGAGCTGGTCGATCCGCGCCGCCGTGAATCCGCTATCCCGCAGAAGCGCTTCCTCGCGGAGGAATGCTTGAGCATCACCCTGTTGCGCCAGCACTTCCAACAGCCGGAAGCGAATGTCGCTGCGCTGCGGCTGAGCCTGCAATGCCTTGCGCAGGATCGCCGCGGCTTCACTGAAGCGGCCATAGGCGATATAGATGTTCGCGCCTTCCAGGGCATCGGTTGTACTGACCGGGCGAACCAGCGGGGCTGTCGAGACTTCCGCAACCCGGCGAGGCGCCGGCGTGGGCACGATCCGCGGCGGCGGCGCAACCGCCTTCGGCGCCGCCACGACAGGCTCGGCCGCCGGCTGCTCCTGGCGCTGCTGCGGCGCGGCCTGACGCCGACGACGCCAGGCCAGGCCGAGCAGAGCGGCGAGCAGCACCAGCAATGCGGCGGCTCCTGCGCCGATCCAGCGAGCGCCGGGAACAGCCGCAGCCGCGTCTGGCGCCAGCGCGGCCGGCTCTTCGGCAACCACCGGGGCTGCCGCTGCAGGCGCTTGCGGCGGCGCCTGGCGCTCGGCCAATAGCGCCTGCAAGGTGGCCAGCTGCCGGTCCTTGTCGCTCATCTGCGCCTGCAACTGCTGCAACTGCACCTGCAGCGCGGCAAGGCTCTGCTGCAACTGGGCATTTTCCGCCGCCTGGCTGGCCAGCTCCTGATCCACCCTGCGCTGCGCCTGGGCGATCGCTTCGACCTGCGGGTCGACTGGCTGCGCGGCTGGCGCAGCCGCTTGCGCGCCGGCGATGGGAGCGACCGCCCGCTCCAGCGGTGCGGCAGCATCCGGCAGCACCAGCTCGGCGCCGGCCCGCAGGCGGTTGCTGTCACCGTTGCTGAAGGCCTGCGGGTTGAGCGCCTGGATATCGCGCATCAGCGCTTGCTGCGATGCCGAGCTACCGGCGGCACGCAAACCTTTGGCGATCGTCCACAGGCTATCGCCACTGGCGACCCGATAGCGCTGCCCCAACTCGGCCGCCGGCAGAGTCGCCGGGGCGACAAAGGTTGCCGACGTCGCGCTGGCAGCCGAGCGGACCGCGGTCTCCGCCACCTGTGGCGCAGCGGCAACGGCGCGGTAGGCGGCAGAGCCAGGCGGATCGAGCAGGATGGTGTATTCGCGCAGCAACTGGCCGTTGGGCCGTGCCACTTCGACGATGAAATTCAGGTAAGGCTCGCGCACCGGCTGGCTCGACACCACTCGGATCACGCTGTTGCCGCCGCGCAGCAACGGGGTAAAGCGCAGGTCGTTGAGAAACACCAGACGGTCGACGCCAGAGCGATTGAAGACCTCGGCGGGGGCCAGGCGCACCGCCAGATCGTCGGCGCTCAGGTCGGCGACCTGCAACAGTTCGATTTCCGCCTCGAGCGGCTGATTCAACGCGGAATGCAGGGTGATTTCGCCCAACCCCAAGGCAGGCACCACCCCCGAATAGAATGCCGAACCCGATGCGAGACCAAGCAGCAACTGCCGAACCCGAGTCATATCAACGCTCCCATAACCCTGCTCCCGCTCGTTACACCACCCACGCCGAGGCATGTGCATCCAGCCGGTGATAAAAGCAGACGGTGCAGCAAATTCTTGCGTCGGGGGACGTTCCTTGTCGAACCCGGCTAGTGAGTCAGTATGGCCATGATTTGAAGGCTGGCGAGCTTGAGGGCGCCGCCAACCATAGGCAGATCGCCATCATACGCAAAAGCACGGGAGCCCAGTCAATAAACTGACAAGCCGGCAGACGAACAGTCATTACTTTGTCGAACGTACGCCCCAGGCCGCCAGCACGGTCAGCGCGAAGACCGCCGCCATCAACCAGAAGCTCTGCTGGAAGGCCTGCGCCTCGGCCAGCACACTGCCGCCCTCGGCAGCGTGGCGCCACTCGAGGAAGAAGGTCAGCAGATTGACCCCGAACGCCCCGCCCAGCTGACGCACGAAGGTAATGGCCCCGGCGCCCAGGGCCAGTTCCTGCGGACTCAGGATGTCCAGCGAGCCGGTGCTCAGCGCCGGCAAGAGCAGGCCGAGCCCGACACGCCCGATACAGGCCCAGAAACACAGCACGACGAACGAGGCGCCCTGCTCCAGCCAGCCCAGGCCCGCTGCCGACAAGGCGAACACCAACAGGCCGCTGCTCAACAGCAGGGCGGCCGACAGCCGGTCGCTCAACCAGCCACCGGCAAAGGAGGCCATGCCCATCAACACCCCGGTCGGCAGCAACAGCAGGCCGGCACGCCCGGCACTGTAGCCTTCGATGGTTTGCAGATAGAGCGGAATCAGGTAGGTCGAGCCGTACAGGCCCATGCCCAGGGTCAACGCGACCCAGCTGGCGTTGCGAAAACCGGCATGCCGCCACAAGCGCAAGGGCAGCAGCGGCTGGGCACTGCGCCCGCTACGCGAGAAAAAGCCGAGCAGCGCCAGCGTCCCCACCAAGCCTGGTCCCCATACCCGCGGCTGCTGCCAGGCGAAGCGCTGCGCCTCGGCCAAGGCGCCGAGCAGGGCGAACAGGCTCACGCACAGCAGGGCGAAAGCCCAGATATCCAGCAAGGGCGTGCTGCGCTCACGCTGGCTGGGCAGCAACCATTGCCCGCCCAGCAGCGCCAGGACACACATCGGCAAGGGCAACCAGAACACCGCCACCCAGCCGAAATGATCGACCAGGTAGCCACCGATGGTCGGTCCCAGCGTCGGCGCGACCATCACCCCCAGGCCATACAGGCCCAAGGCCAGGCCCCGGCCGCCGTCGATGAACACGCGAAAGATCAGCACCATGGCCAGCGGCTGGATGATCCCGGCGCACAGGCCCTGGACGATGCGCAGGGCGATCAGCTGCCAGGCCGCGTGCGCCACCAACGCCAGCAGCGAGCTGAGGATGAACAGCAGCAAGCCGAACTGAGCGGTGCGCCGCGCCCCCAGGCGCGCCTGCGCCCAGGCGGCCAGCAACAGGCCGGCGGTCATCGCCGCGAGAAAGCCGGTGGACAGCCACTGCGCCAGTGGCCGGCCGATGGCGAAATCCGCCATGATCGCCGGCAGGGCCACGTTGATGCTGGTCGAGGCCAGCACCATGGCCATGCTGCCGACCATCAGCACGCCCAACAACCACTGCGGGTAATGCGCACCAAAACGCGCCTGCAGGGCCGGCAGGTCCTGCCCCATCAGCGCTTTTCCAGATTACCCAGAATCCGCTTGTGCACCTGCTGGCAGCGGCGCAGTTCGTCCTCGTCGATGCCGGCGAACACTTCCTGGCGCAACTGGGTGGAGATCGCCTCGATCTTTTCGATCAGCGGCTGGGCTTGCGGACTCAGGGCGATTTTCTTCGACCGGCGATCTTCCGGCACCGCCTGGCGACTGACCAACCCCTGGGCCTCCAGGCTGTCGAGCAAGCGCGCGAGGGTCGGCCCCTCGACCCCGACGCTTTGCGCCAGCTCACGCTGGGTGGGCAACTCTTCGAAGCGCGACAGGTGCAAGAGCACCAGCCAACGCGCCTGCGACAGGCCGAGGCCGACCAGGCGGCGGTCCAACTCGGCGCGCCAGGCGCGGGATAACTGGGCAACTTGCATGGCGAAACGGTGTTGATCGGACTGCGACTGCGACATGGCTAAACGGCTCTTATAGTAAAAAACTAATTATTAGCCAGCTAATCATAACCACAACTCCAAGGCAACCCCCCAGGATGCCTCACCATTTCACATACTGATCCTCGACAAAGCCCCAGAGGTTGTCGATCGGCACCTCGGCGCGCCCCGGCGGGCGCAGGACGCCGCTGAACCGGCCGAACACCTGCTTGAAATCGCTGGCCAGGATGCCCAGGTTGCTTCGCTCCCGATGCAGGCCGCGTGCCTCGAAATCCAGTATCACCTGGCCATCGTGGGAGCTAATGCGCCAGGGCTGCAGGGGCTGCCCGCGGTCGAAGGCGAAGCGCACCGTATCGACCTTGATCAGCGCGCCATCCAGCCAGTAGCAATTCTCGGTAAAGCTGGTCTCGTTGACCCCGCACGACAGGTTCAGGCCGACCCGCCGCCCCGCCGCCTGACCGGACAGGCAGGCCCAATTCCAGTGAGTCTCCGGGCGCATGTAGCCGGCCGACCAGTCGTGATGGGCGAAGGCATCGATGGCTGCCAGGTCGAAATCGCCCAGGCGGCTGTTGACCCGCCCGGCGCAGCGCAGCCCCGCCACTTTCTGCGCATAGACCCAGCCGTTCACCGCGGTTGGCGTATTGATGCACATCGGCTGGAACGCCGGCGTGGCCTCGGAGAACCAGGCGTCGATGCGCAAGCCATCGTCCAACTCGACCAGCAGGCGTTTTTCCCGCGCTGCCGCGTGGTTTTCCAGGCGTAGCAGATTGCGCCCGCTGCGCAGCTCGCAGACGCCGTCGTCCGGCTGCTGGGAAAACCGTGTGCCCAGGCTCAGCGGCAGTTTGAAGCGGCGCTCGAGCATGCGCCCGCTGGCCGGGTGGAACAGGTAGACGAAACCGATTCCGGCCAGGCTCAGGTTGGCCAGGGCGCAGCCGCCGATCAGTTCCTCGCTGATCAGCCCGAAGTACTGGAACTGGTGAAAGCGCCGCCACTTGGCCAGGGCGCCGAGGCGCCGGCCCATGGGCGAGCGGAAGTCGAAATCGCGGTAGTTGATCAGCCCGGGCGCGGCGGAAAAAATGCCGAAGTGCGGCTGGCCGTTGGCTTGAATCAGTCGGTCCATCAGGGCAAGCGCTCGCGGAAAAGACCCGGCGATGCTAGCACCGGCGCTCCCGCCCAGGCATTCACCGGCTGCGCCATCCACAGGGGCGAAATCGGTCACCGGCGCCTGGTGGCTAGGCGACGACCTGGTTGCGGCCGAAGGCCTTGGCCTCGTAGAGCGCCCGGTCGGCCCGCTCGTACAACTGGGCCAGCTCACCGCCTCCGCCAGGCTGCAGGCAGGCAACGCCGATGGACATGGTCAGCATGCTCGCGGTGGCCGAGCGTTCGTGCCGGATGTCGAGCTTCGCCAGGTTCGCACACAGGGCTTCGGCACGTTGCCGCGCCTCGCTCTCACCGATGTCGTAGAGCAGCACGGCGAATTCTTCGCCGCCCAGGCGCACGGCCATGTCCAGCGGTCGCCGGGCCGCGTCTTGCAGCAGCGTGCCGACCCGCTGCAAGACCTTGTCGCCGGCCTGGTGCCCGTAGCGATCGTTGTAGGCCTTGAAGTGATCGATATCGCACAGCAGCAACGCCAGCGACTGCTGGGCGCGTTGGGCCTGGCGCAACACCCGCTCGAACTGACGATTGAAACTGCGCCGGTTGTGCAACCCGGTCAGGCTGTCGTGCTCGGCCAGCGAGCGCATCAGCCGACTGATCAGAAAATGCTCGCGCGACTTGAACTCCAGCAGGTAGCAACCGACCGCGCCGATCAGGTTGCCGAACAGCAGGAACAACACATTGTTGGTCAGCCGCGATGCCGGCAAGTCCGCCAGCCACTCGGCGCCGACATACACCAGCAGGATCAGTGCGGAGCAGAACAAGGCCTCGCTGAGGCGCAAACCAACCAGGAAATAGGCGGCCATGCTGACCAGCAGCAAGCCTTCATAGGGATAAGCCGGGTCGCTGCGATGGGCGATACCGACCACCAGGGCGGCCCCCACCCCCAGCGCCAGGATGCACGACAGGCTCAATGGCTGCAGCAGGTGCACGTACCTGCGCTGCACGATCAACCCTGCGCAGATCAGCAGGAACACGAATACCGCCAGGCGCACGCCGAGCATCCAGGCGACTTGCGGGCCTTGCACCAGGCTGAAGTCCAATGCGGCGAAGGCCAACCACAGCAGCAGGGCGACGCTTAGTGCGATGCGTTTGAGCTCGAAGCTGTCATCCAGCCGATGGCTGCGGTACTCCAACTCGAGCGGCCGCACGAAGCGCAGCAGGCGAAAGCCCAGGGCGAGTTGATCGGCATAGGGACTGGGGCACACATCGTCTAACCAGGCATGAGGGAGCGACACTCTGTACCTCTTCTGTTGGAGGCCTGTGGACACCTTAGCCGCTGGCCAACCGCGTCACAAGTTTGTCGATTTTACGGCGCCAGCAAACCGGCACCCCACCCCCTCACTGCTCTGGCCGAAATCAGGCCTCGAACTCCGCCTGCAGCGCGGCGCGCACGCAATGCAGCACGCCGTCCTCGACCCGACCGGCGAACAGCGAGCTGATCGCCGTCACCGCGGGCAGCTCGCCTTCACCGTCGAGGAAGGCGTCCTGGATCTCGCCCAGCAGGTCTTCCGGCAGATCCAACGCCTGCCCCAGCGACAGTTGCTGGCGACCGATGGCCTCGGCCAACAGGCTGTACACGTTCTTTTCGCTGCATTTGAGCTGGCTGGCGATCTGCGCCGGGGTCATGCCGGCACGCGCCAGGCTGACCAGTTCATGGCGCAGGTCGGCCACCGCGCGCGGCGCCTCGGCAGCGCCGGCCAGCACCTCGAGGAAGGCCTCGCCATAGCGCTCCAGCTTGCGCGCGCCGACGCCGCTGACCCGGGCCATCTCGGCCAGGCTGGCGGGCTTGCTGCGGAGCATTTCCAGCAGCGTGGCATCGGGGAAGATCACGTAAGGCGGCACCGCATGTTCCTCGGCCAGCTTGCGCCGTAGCGCGCGCAGCGCTTCCCACTGCTCGCGCTCCTCGACGCGGACCAACTGGCTGGCGGCGCTGCTGGAGGTCTTCGCGCTGTGCTGCGGCTTGAGGTCGCGGCGCAGTTGCAGGCTGACTTCACCGCGCAACAACGGCCGGCAGCTATCGGAGAGGCGCAGGCCGCCGTAGCCTTCCAGGTCGACGTCGGCCAGGCCGCGCGCCACCAACTGGCGAAACAGCGAGCGCCATTCGCCCTCGCTGAGCGCCTTGCCGACGCCGAATACCGTCAGGTGTTGATGGCCCTGGCTGCGTATCTTTTCGTTGTCGCGGCCGAGCAGCAGGTCGACCAGATGGCCGACGCCGTAGCGCTGGCCGCTGCGGTAGATCGCCGACAGCGCCTGGCGCGCCGGCTCGGTGGCGTCCCAGGTCTGCACGCCGTCGATGCAGTTGTCGCAGTGCCCGCAGGGCTGCGCCAGCTCCTCGTCGAAATAGGCCAGCAGCACCTGGCGCCGGCAGCGGGTTTCCTCGCACAGGGCGAGCATGGCGTCGAGCTTGTGCTGCTCGACGCGCTTGTGCCGCTCGTCGCCTTCGGAGTTGTTGAGCATCTGCTTGAGCAGCAGCACGTCCTGCAGGCCGTAGGCCATCCAGGCGTCCGCCGGCAGGCCATCGCGGCCGGCGCGGCCGGTTTCCTGGTAATAGGCCTCCAGCGACTTGGGCAGGTCGAGGTGGGCGACGAAACGCACGTTGGGCTTGTCGATGCCCATGCCGAAGGCGATGGTCGCCACCATGATCAGCCCCTCCTCGTTGAGGAAGCGTTTCTGGTGGTAGGCACGCAGGTCGTTGGGCAGGCCGGCATGATAGGGCAAGGCCGGGAAACCCTGCTCGGAGAGAAAGGCCGCAACTTCGTCGACCTTCTTGCGCGACAGGCAGTAGACGATCCCGGCGTCGCCCTTGCGCTCGGCCAGGAAGGCCAGCAACTGCTTGCGCGGCTGGTCCTTGGGCACGATGCGATAGAAGATGTTCGGCCGGTCGAAGCTCGCCAGGAAACGCTCGGCGTTGTGCAGGTGCAGGCGCTGGACGATTTCTTCGCGGGTGCGCCTGTCCGCCGTGGCGGTCAGGGCGATGCGCGGCACCGCCGGGAACAACTCGGCGAGCTGGCCCAGTTGCAGGTATTCCGGGCGGAAATCATGGCCCCATTGCGACACGCAGTGCGCCTCGTCGATGGCGAACAGGGCGATCTCGAGGCTCTGCAGGAACGCCAGCATACGCGGCTGGACCAGGCGCTCGGGCGCCAGGTAGAGCATCTTGACCTCGCCGCGGCGGATCCGCTCGGCGATCTCGCGCTGCGCGTCGGCAGCCAGGCTGGAGTTCAGCGCCACCGCCGCCACGCCCAGCTCGTCGAGGGTGGCGACCTGATCGTCCATCAAGGCGATCAGCGGCGAGACCACCACCGCCAGGCCCTCGCGCAGCAGTGCCGGCACCTGGAAACACAGGGATTTGCCGCCGCCGGTGGGCATCAGCACCAGGGCATCGCCACCGCCCGCCACCTGCTCGATGATCGCACCCTGGCGGCCACGGAAGCTGTCGTAGCCGAACACGTCTTTGAGGATGCGCAGTGATGGGTCGAGCATGGAAGGCCTCCGAATCGAGCCGCGCATTATACGCAAGTGCCCCGCCGGCAGGATTCGGATCTATAACCAGGGTACTTCCCGTCCGCTTTTGCCGCGGGCTATAGCTGCTGCGGCAGGTCTGGACTAGAATTCATCCTCGTTTCCCCCCTCAAGGTAGCCCCACGATGTCCTTCGCCGAGCAACTGTCCCGCCTGCAAGCCTTCCTCGACGCCGATGAGCTGCACGATGAGGCCTTGGACTACGTGGCCGCCCACGGCTACCTCACCGCGCTGTCGATCTGTCCGGACCAGGTACCGCAGCGTGAATGGATCGACGCACTGTTCGCCGAGCCGCCGCATTACCGCAGCGATGCCGAGCGCGAGGAGATCGAAGCGACCCTTGTGCAGCTGCAGGCGCATATCGCCCGCCAACTGGCCAGCGACGACGACCCGGAAATACCTTGCGCCCTCGACCTCGGCATTGATCCGGACGATTCCGACCTGCGCGGCTGGTGCATCGGCTTCATGGAAGGGGTGTTTCTGCGCGAAGCGGTCTGGTTCGATGACGCCGAAGACGAGGTCAGCGAGTTGTTGCTGCCGATCATGGTCGGCTCGGGCCTGTTCGACGAGCAGCCCGAGTTCGCCGAGATCGCCCGCGATCGCGACCTGGTCGACAGCATGATCGAGCAGATTCCCGAACTGCTAACCGCACTGTTCCTGCTGTGCAACGCCCCGGAAGAAAAACCGGCCCTGCTCAAGCCCCGTCACCACTGATCAGCTCGCGCCAGCGTCATGGCGTACGAGATTCAGGAAAAGCGCAACCCGGCCATCCGCTTCGCGCTGCTGGCCGTGGGCTGGCTGTGCGTGGCGCTCGGGGTGATCGGGATTTTCCTGCCGGTGCTGCCGACCACGCCCTTCCTGCTGCTGGCCGCCGCCTGCTTCGTGCGCAGCTCGAAGCGCTTCTACCTGTGGCTGGTGCTGCATCCGCGGCTCGGCCCCTGGGTTCGCGACTACCTCGACGGCCAGGGCATTCCACGCAGGGCCAAGGGCTATGCCATCGGCCTGATGTGGCTCAGCATCGCCCTCTCCTGCTACCTGGTCCCCTTGCCCTGGGCCCGGGCCTTCATGCTGACCAGTGCGGTGCTGGTGAGCATCTATATCCTCAGGCAGAAGACCCTGCCCTAACCGGCCGTTGAAAAACTACCTGCGTTGCCGATCCTGAGTTAACGGGCATGCCGCGAGTGGCACCCCGGTTGATGGAAGCCTCTCGCGGCATGCCCGCTTCCCTCATCCGGCGCTGCGCGCCACCTTCACCCGGAGGGAGAAGGGCATAAGGATGGCATCGCTACGCGACTTTCACGCTAAAAACGGCCTGTTAAGCATCTGCCACGCCGCCTTGCGCGAAATATTCGCGCCACCACCACATTGACGGCAAAGCCGCCGGTCGCCGCCTAGACTCTAGCCATCTTTGCGGGAGATGTGGCAGATGCGCCCATGGCAGCGCCCACCAGGATGGCAATCGCCTCGGCCTTGGCCGGTGCTCGCGCTGGGCCTGTGGTTCGGCGCACTACTGGGGCTGGGCAGTGCCTGGGCCGACTGGGGCGAGTGGAATTTCGCCCTGATCATCGGCAACGCCGAGAAGCGCTACGGCAGCCTCGGCGGCGCCAAGAGCCGCATCCAGGCCTGGGACGAGCTGACCCAGGCCGGCGCCCAACTGGCGGAAATGGACCGGCTGGAGAGCGTCAATCGCTTCTTCAACCGGCAGCTGCGCTTCGCCGACGATAGCCGCGTCTGGCAGCAGGTCGACTACTGGGCGACGCCCATCGAAGCCCTGGTCAAGGGCGCGGGCGACTGCGAGGACTACTCCATCGCCAAGTACTTCACCTTGCGCCGCCTCGGCATTCCCAGCGAAAAGCTGCGCATCACCTACGTCAAGGCCCTCAAGCTGAACCAGGCGCACATGGTGCTGACCTATTACACCAGCCCGAGCGCCGAGCCCCTGGTGCTGGACAATCTGATCAACGACATCCGCCCTGCCTCGCAACGCCGAGACCTGCTGCCGGTATATGCCTTCAACGCCGAGGGCCTGTATCTGCCGGGTTCGAACCACAAGAAGAGCGACACCAAGAAGCTCTCGCGCTGGCAGGACCTATTGGAAAAGATGCGCGCGGAGGGCTTCGCCGTTGGCGAAGGCTAGGAGGATCCATGTCCCTACTCAAACAGCTATTTCTCGCCATCTGCCTGTTCCTGGTGGTGGCCTTCACCGGCAGTTTCATCGCCGGCGTGGAGAACTCGCGCGAACAGCTGATCGACCAACTGCGCTCCCATGCCCAGGACGCCGCCACCGCCCTCGGCTTGTCGATGACGCCCCATGTGGACGACCCGGCGATGATCGAACTGATGGTCAGCTCGATCTTCGACAGCGGCTACTTCACCCGCATCCGCGTGGTCGCCATCCCGGACGAGCGGGTGATCGTCGAGCGGCAGGCCGATATCGACAGCGACCAGGTACCCGCCTGGTTCGCCAAACTGGTCGACCTGCAAGCCCAGGGCGGCGACGCCTTGATCATGCGTGGCTGGGAGCAGGCCGCACGGGTGGAGGTGTTCAGCCACCCGCAGTTCGCCATCGCCAAGCTGTGGGACAGCGCCATCGGCAGCCTGCTCTGGCTGTTGCTCTGCGGCCTGCTCAGCGCGATTCTCGGCGGCTGGCTGCTGCGCACCCAGTTGCGCCCGCTGGACAACATGGTGCAGCAGGCCCAGGCCATTTCCCGGCGCGAATTCCTCAGCCTGCCGCGCATCCCGCGTACGCCGGAACTCAAGCGCGTGGTGCTGGCGATGAATCAGATGGTCGAGAAGCTCAAACAGCTATTCGCCGAAGAGGCCGCGCGCAGCGAGAAACTGCGCGAGCAAGCCTACCAGGACAGCCTCACCGGCCTGGCCAACCGCCGCCTGTTCGAGCTCAAGCTGGCCAGCCACCTGACCGTCACCGAGCAGAATGCCGCCGGCTACCTGCTGCTGCTGCGGGTCAACGACCTCGCCGGCCTCAACCAGCGCCTCGGCGGCCAGCGCACCGATGCGCTGATCCGCGAGATAGGCGAGTTGCTCGAGCGGCTGTTGGCCCGACAGGGCAGTCACGACTGGCTGGCCTCGCGTAGCCGCGGCGGCGAATTCAGTCTGCTGGCCCCCGGCCTGGCCAGTGAGGATGCCGATCGCCTGGCCGAGGCGCTGCTAGAGGGCCTGGAAAACCTGCGCCAGACCGGCGGTAGCGATTGCACCCCCGTCGCCCACCTGGGCATCGCCGCGTTCAAGCCGGGGGAAACGCTACCCGGCGTGATCGCCCGTGCCGACCAGGCCCTGGCGCAAGCGCAGAGCAACCCGAGTCAACCCTGGCAACGCCTGGACGACTACCAGGCGGTCCCCAGCCACGGCCTGCACGACTGGCGCGAGTGGATCGACCAGGCACTCAACGAGGGCAAGCTACAGCTGTATTTCCAGCCGGTGGTGCGCTGCAGCGAGCGCACCCGGGTGCTGCACCGCAAGGTCCTCGCCCGCCTCCTCGACCCGCAGGGCGAAGCCGTTGCAGCGGGCCGCTTCCTGCCCTGGATCGAACGCCTGGGCTGGGCCGCGCGCTTCGACCGGGCCATGCTCGAACACAGCCTGGCGCACCTTGCGCAACACCCGCAGCCGCTGGCCCTGAGTCTCTCGGCTGCCACCCTGCGCGAGCCGGACAGCCTGGCGCGGATGCTCGCCATCCTCAGGCAGCACCCACAACAGGCCGAGCTGATGACCCTGGAAATTGACGAACGCTATCTGCCGCCGCCGGCCGAGCTGGAGCGCCTCAGCCAGAACGTGCGCGAACTCGGCTACCACCTCGGCCTGCAGCACTTCGGCGGGCGTTTCAGCCTGATCGGCAACCTGACCCACCTGGGCCTCGCCTACCTGAAAATCGATGGCACCTATATCCGCGCCATTGACCGGGAAGGCGACAAGCGTCTGTTCATCGAGGCGATCTTCCGTGCCACCAACAGCATCGACCTGCCGCTGATTGCCGAGATGGTGGAGACCCAAGGGGAGCTGACGGTGCTCGACGAACTGGGCATCCAGGGCGTCATGGGGCGCCTGATCGGCGCACCGGCGCCGTGGCAGGAGCAGGAGTAACCGCGCGATGCCCACGGGTACTTAACCGAATGCGGCAAAGCACAAAAAAAAACCGCGGCCCAGGGCCGCGGTTCTTCTTGTGGCGCGTCGTGATCAGGCCTTGTTGCGCAGCTTCTCCGGATTGATCAGGAAGCGCGCCAACGCCGGCAGCAGCCAAATCGCGCCGAACATGTTCCAGAGGAACATGAAGGTCAGCATCAGGCCCATGTCGGCCTGGAACTTGATTGCCGAGAAGATCCAGGTCGCCACGCCGATCGCCAGGCACACGCCGGTGAACAGCACGGCCTTGCCGGTCGACTTGAGGGTCTCGTAGTACGCCTCCTGCAGCGACAGTCCTTGACGCAGGTAGGTTTCCAGGCGGCTGTAGATATAGATGCCGTAGTCGACGCCGATCCCCACGCCCAAGGCGATCACCGGCAGGGTCGCCACCTTCACCCCGATGCCCATGTAGGCCATCAGTGCGTTGCCCAGCACGGAGGTCAACACCAGCGGCAACATCACGCACAGGGTGGCGGCAATCGAGCGGAAGGTCAGCAGGCACATGATGCCCACGGCGGCATAGACCGCGACCAGCATGGTGGTCTCGGACTGCGCGATCACCTCGTTGGTAGCCGCCTCGATGCCGGCGTTACCCGCAGCGAGGATGAACTCCAGGCCGTCCTTGTTGGTTTCCTTGGCGAAGCCTTCGGCGACCTTGACCGCACGCGCCAGGGTTTCCGCCTTGTGATCGTTGAGGAACACCAGCACCGGCGCCAGGGAGCAATCGGCGTTGTACAGGCCATCGGCCCGGGCGATGGAGTTATTCAGCACATCCTGGTTACGCGACAGGGTTTCCCATTTCAGGTTGCCCTCGTTCATCCCCTTGATCACCTGGCGCGACACGCTGACCATCGAGATGGCCGACTGCACACCCTCGGTGTTCTCCATCTTCCACATCAGCTCGTCCATCGCCGACAGCGTCTGATAGGTCGAGCAGCCTTCCGACTGGGTCTTGACCATCACCACCAGCACATCGGAACTGGTCGAGTAGTTACGGATGACGAAGTCGTTGTCCAGGTTGTAGCGCGAGTCCGGATGCAACTCCGGCGCGCCCTGATCGAGGTCCCCGATCTTCAGGTTCTGGCCGTACCAGATACCGCCGCCCAGCGCCCCCAGGGCAACCACCACGGAAATCGGCGCGACCATCGGATGGGCAAAGTTGGAAATCAGTCGCCAGAACGGATGATCCTTGACCGCCTCTTCACGGCTGATCTTGATCGCCTTCTTGCTGATGCCGATATAGGAGATCATCACCGGCAGCAGGATCAGGTTGGTCAGGATGATCACCGCCACGCCCATCGACGCGCCGATGGCCAATTCGCGAATCACGCCGATATCGATCAGCAGCAGGGTCACGAAGCCCACGGCATCCGAGAGCAGCGCCACCAGGCCGGGGATAATCAGTTGGCGGAACGCCATGCGTGCGGCAGACAACGCATCGGTCGCCTCGCTGGACGCGATGGCGATGCCGTTGATCTTCTGCACCCCGTGGGAAATACCGATGGCGAACACCAGGAACGGCACCAGCATGGAGTACGGGTCGAGACCGAAGCCCAGGGTATGCAATAGACCGAGCTGCCAGATCACCGCGATCAGCGTCGCAACGACCACCGCCAGAGAGCTCTTGAAGCAGTGGGTGAACCACAGCAACAGGACGAAGGTGATGCCGATGGCCACGGCGAAGAACAATGCCACGCCGATCAAGCCATCGATCAGGTCGCCGACCTTCTTGGCGAAGCCGATGATGTGCACCTTCACATTGGGATTCTGCGCCTGGTACTTCTCGCGAATCTTCTCTTCCAGCTCATGGGAGAACTGCTGGTAATCCAGGGGAATCAGCTTGCTCTGGTCTTCCGGATTCGGGTACGACTCCAGCAGCGGCACGTCGATGATGCTCGACTTGAAGTTGTTCGCCACCAGACGGCCGATCTGCCCGGACTTGAGGATGTTGCTGCGCAGGTCCTCGAGGCTGTCGGACGAGCCATCGTAGGTCTGCGGAATCACTTCACCGCCGGCAAAACCCTCTTCGGTCACTTCGGTCCAGCGCACGCTGGGGCTCCACAGCGACTTCAGGCCGGAACGATCGACGCCGGGAATGTAGAACACTTCGTCGTTGATCTGCCGCAGCGTCTCCATGTACTCCTTGCTGAAGATGTCGCCTTCAACCGCTTCCACCGAGATACGCACGGTGTTGCCCAGGTTCGACAGGTCATTGCGGTGCTCGAGCATCTTCTGGATATACGGATGGCCCAGCGGGATCATCTTCTCGAAGCTGGTTTGCGGGCGCACCTGCGCAGCCTGGTAAAACAGGAAAATACTGATCAACAGGCACAGCAGAACCACTGCCGGGCGGTTGTTGAAGATCAACCGCTCCAAGACAGTCGCAGGTTGTTGTTGATGCTTACTCATGCAAACTCTCCCGGCTTATTGTTGTTGGCCCAGATCGGCGCCAGTCGGCGAAGCGACATGCGCGCCGCCCTGCCCCACCAGAATCAAGTTGCCGTTATCCATTGCCGCGACACCGGCCAGCGAGAGCCGGTCGGTGCGATTGACCAAACTGAAGTTACGCCCGTTGTCGGTGCTCTTCAGCACGGTGCCGCCATGCCCGACCACCACGACCGAGCCATCGGCGAGTAGATTGCCGTCGGCCAGGCCAAACTCCAGCGGACCGTTATGCGGGGTATTCAGCTCGATCCGCTGCCAGCTATCGCCGAAATCGGCGGAGCGGAACAGGTGGCCACGCAGGCCATAGGCCAACAGGGTGCCGGCTTCGCGGGTACCCAGCGCGCCGAACAACGAGCCATCGTAAGGCCCCTGGAGGGTTTCCCAGGTTTGCCCCCAGTCGGCCGAGCGGAACATGCCGCCCAGTTCGCCAACGATGAACAAGCCGGAATCCTTGACCGCGACTATGGCGTTCAGGTGATAGCCATCTTGGTTATCCAGACGGTCGCTGACATCCGCCCAGTTCGCCCCACCATCGGTGGTTTCCAGCAGCGCACCATAGGCGCCCACGGCATAACCGGTGTTGCGGTCCTTGAACCAGACGTCGAGCAGCGGTGCCTCGCGCTCCAGGTCTTCGAACTGCTTGACCCAGGTAGCGCCGCCATCGGTGCTGGCAAGGATCTGCGCATCGTGGCCAACCGCCCAGCCATACTGGTCATCGACGAAGAACAGGGCGGTGAGCATCTGCCGGGTCGGCACCTTGGCCTGGGTCCAACTGGCGGCGTTGTCATCGGAATAGAGGATATGGCCGCGATCGCCAACAGCGACCAGACGCTTGCCGAGGCTGGCGACATCCAGCAGCAGTCTTTCCTGCGCTTTCGGCGATTCGATGGCATAGCCGGGAGCGGAATCGGTGGCGGCCTGCGCCTGCAGGGGCGCGGCGGCAAGAGCCAGAACTGACAGCACACTGCACAGCGAGAGCGCTTTGGCCAGCGGCGAGTAAACGCGGAACGCCGGGGCGCGGAACAATCCCGCGACATGACCGGACTGGGTGCGCCGCATGACGGGCTCACTCATATACCTTCCCCCTTGTTGTTATAGGTGGCACTGCCTGTTAGCAGGCCGCCTATGCTACTGAGCATTGGAAAGGCCTGACAATCAACATGACGTTATGTTTTGTTAAGGCAGATCCGCGTGATTGACCGCTTATTCGACGGGCTGATGCGAAAAGGCCGCTACAACTGTAGCGGCCTTCGCGCGCGACTACACAACTATTAGCGAGTACCGCGGCGGCGCAGGGCAGCCGGCTTGAAGTAACCGTCGTCCGGAACCGGCTGGCTGAAGTCGATGGTGCTCGACTCCTCGTTGTCCAGGTTCTGCACGTGATAGCGGCGCGCCTGCAGATCATGGAAGGTGTCCAGCGCAGACCAGGTGGTCGGCAGGTCGTAGTAGTTCTTCAGGTAGGCGATCGAAACTCGCCACAGCTCGCCACGGCCGTCGTACTGGTCGACCACTGCGGCCTGCCAGCTGTCCTCGTCGAGGAACAGCGTGCGCTTGGAGTAGATGTGGCGGGCGCCGGACTTCAAGGTACCCTCGACGACCCATACGCGGTGCAGCTCGTTGCGGGTGACCGCCGGGTTCAGGTGGCCTACCTGCAGCAGGTCCTTGTACTTGACCTCCGGGCTGGTGACTTTGTAGTTGTTGTAGGGGATGTAGATTTCCTTCTTGCCCACCAGTTTCCAGTCGTAGCGATCCGGGGCACCGTTGAACATGTCGGTGTCGTCGGCGGTACGCAGGCCGTCCGCGGCGGCGATCGGCGTGTCATACGCCAGGTTCGGCGCACGCCGCACACGACGCTGGCCGGCGTTGTAGCCCCAGGCCTGGCGCGGCTCCTGTACCTGATCCAGGGTCTCGTGCACCAGCACCGCACCGCCGGCCAGGCGCGCCGGGCTCTTGGTGAAGGACAGGTAGTAGAACATGATGTTGTTCAGGTCGGCGTACGAACCCTGCGGGTTGTAGTACTTGAACATAGCCTCCTGCTGCGAGGTCACCAGCGAGTACGAACCATTGCGCTGCACCGCCACTTCCGAAGCACGGCGCACGATATAGCTGCCGCGGTAGCGCGCGATGTGGTTCCACAGGGCCTCGACACCATTCTGCGGAATCGGGAACGGGATGGCGCCGTAGGCATCGGAAAAGCCGTTGCCGCCGTCGAGCAATCTGGCGGCGGTGGCATTCTTCATGGTGTTGTCATACACCCATTGCGGCGCCGACGCGGACCGCCGGGTCTGATAGACCGGCATCTGGTAGCTGTTCGGATAGGTGTTGAACATCGCCACCTGGCCCGGGGTCAGGTGGTCCTTGTATTGGTCCAGGTTGGCCTTGGTGATGGTGAACAGCGGCTTGTCGCCGGCAAAGGGGTCCGGGTGGTGCTGGCCCGGCGTCTTGTAGGCAGCCGGCGCCTGGGTGATGCCGCCGGTCCACTCGGGAATGGTGCCCGCGGCGTTGCCGGCCTTCTCAGCACCGAACGGCGTCAGGCTAGTGCCCAGCTTGGCCGCCTCTAGCGGCGAAACAGCTGCCAGCGCGCTGCCAGCAGAGAGTGCCAGCGCGATGGTGGCAGCGATCAGCGTGTGCTTTTTCAGCATCGTAATTCTCCGTGATGAGTCATCGCCCGGGCGCCCGAGAGCGCCCGGTATTTTTCTAGTCTTGTTTAGAAGGAGTACTTGACGTTGACCCCGACGTTGTCGCGGTCACGGGTCGAGTTGTTCTGCCCGCCGCCGTAGAACTCGGTGTACTGCAGTTCGGCTTCCAGGCTGTTCAGGTAGCTGGCGCGCATGCCCACGGTATAGGCCTTGCGACCTTCGATGAAGTTGCCGGTCTGGTGCGAGTTGCCTTCGAAGTCATGCTTGTAGACGGCGAACGGCGACAGGTTTACGCCGGCGTAGACGTCGTTCCAGGTGCCGGACAGCAGCAGGGTATAGCCGTAGGCGTTCTTGTTGATCTGGTCGTCACGCTCGTAGCCGGAGATGTAGGAACCATTGCCACGCCCAGCGTAGTAACGGGTGCCGTTGCGCGACTGGTATTGCAGGTCGCTACCACGGACGTGCTCGGATGCCAACTCGGCCACCCCGAACAGCGAATCGAAGCTGAGGCTCGGACCGAAGTTGTAGATGGTGCCCAGGGAGGAGTTGAAGGCCTCGACACGCTCGTAGTTGTGGATCTGGTCGGTGATGGTGACCATTTGTCCGCCGATATTGACCACATTGCCAGTGGCCAAACCGGTCGCCTGGGTCAGCAGATCGCCCAGCAGATCGTTGGTGGCGGCTATGCCGATCGGCAGATTGGGGCGGTAGGACAACTCACCGAACACCGAGGCCTCGCCAACCGTGGTATTGAAGCTCAAGCCATACATGCGGATGTCTTCGGCGTACTCGCGACGGCCGTTGACTTGGTTGGCCACATCGACGGCAGCGATGCCGCCAACGGCACTATTCACGGTAGTAGTCAGCGCACCTTGATACGTTTGCAGAATGGCCTGTTCGAGAGCAGCACTACCCAGGGTAGTGCCGTTACCGGAGGTGCTGATGATGTTGTCCAATGCTGCCGCTGAGAATGCTGGATTCTGTTGCTGCACCCCAGCCACAACACCTTGACGCACTAGAGGATCGAGCTGTGCACCTGCTGCACCCGCAATTGCCGCAAGATCGAGCCCTGCATAAGAGCTATTCAGATCCGCATAAATTGTCGGTTCTTTAGCATGGTAATTGACGAAGTAGAACCCGAACTCCGTCGAGTTGAACTCTTCCGCGATATAGCGGAAGGCTACACCGAACTGGCCATCATTCTTGGCATTCAGGTCAGACTGGATACTGGCGACCTTGATAGTGCCATTGCTATCGAAGTAGCTGTTGCCTTGCAGGCCACCGACACCCAATCCGCTCAAGCCTTGGTACAGAGGCGCTAGCGGCGCCAAACCCGCTTGCTCGCTATACGCCGTATTGCCGCCATCGGCGAACAGATCGGTCTCGGAGAAGTAGGTGCCGACCGGGTCGATCGCGGTTTCCTTCCAGTTGAACTGGTAGAAGGTTTCCATCGACAGGTTGTCGGTCAGGCCGATGTTGAAGTTCAGCGCCTCGACCGGCACCAGCACTTCCTTCAGCTCGGAGCCCGGCAGGCGGAACTTGGCGGCGTCCACCGGGTTGGTGGTGTTGATGCCGCCACGGTAGAAGATGCCCTCGCCCCAGTTGAACACCTGGCGCCCCAGGCGGGCCGTCACCGGCATGTCGGCCACATCCCAGTCGCCGTAAACATAGGCGTCGAGAATCTGCGCATCGCGCCCGGCCTTGTGCCGGGTTTCGTAGGTGAAGCTGTTGTCCTTCGGGAAGTTCTGGCTCGGCTGCTGCGGATCGTTGGCGCTGTAGTAGTCGTTGCGCTTGTCCATGATCTGGGTGTCATAGAACGCCGTGCCGCGGACGAAAGCCCCGTAGTTCTGGTAGGTCGCCTCCAGATCGGAGGTGATCTTGAACACCTCGGAAACCAGGCCGGTATCGAAGTTGCGGTTGCCGTCGTTGGTGTTGATGTCGTTGTTGCTCTGGTCCTGGCCCTGCACACGCCACAGCTGGCCATAGGACAGGGTGGTATCGAGGGAACCGCTGACTTCGTTGTCGGCGAAGCTGAACTCCACTGCCTGGGCGTGCGCCGTCACCAACAACGGCAAAATACCCGCGAAGGCGAAACCGGCCTTGGCTGGCGCAAAACGCAGTACGAGCTTATGGGACTTAATTTCCATCGAGACTTCACTCCGTGGACAGATCATCTTTTTTTTTGCACCCCAAAGATCCGGGGCACGACAGGGCCGTACTGACGACGACCTTGGAGTTGTTGGGACTACAGCACTGCAATGTGTGCCTCTCCAGCCAGGCGCACAGCACTGCGAACCGAATCCATGCGGTCATTGCAACCATGGTGCCAATTCAAACGGTCGTATTATTTTTGGCGTGTTTAGCGCGCCCATCCCCCGCGCGATTTTCGTGACTGATCATCCACTGACCAACCCAACCGACAGGCAGGAAATGAACAGGGATTTTGTCCTACGATCCGCGGTCTATTGCCGCAGTTAACCCCTCGATCATGAAAAATCGGCACAAGAAAAACAGCCGCAGTCAAGCCCTCGCTCACTATCTTAAGTAAGCAAGCGCATAAGCCGCTTCCTTTAAATTTCTTTTAGTAACAAAGAAGTGTTACCAGCCAAGCAGGCCGGTAACACTCATGAGGGACGGGCCAGGCCTTAGGCCAGGCTCTTGCTGACCACTTCGAAGACGTCGCTGGACAGCTCGCCGGATGCCAGGATCCGCTCTAGCTCGGCCTTCATCAGCGCCTGGCGGGCGCTGTCGTATTTGCCCCAGCGGGTCAGCGGGGCCAGCAGGCGGGAGGCGATCTGCGGGTTGAGGGCGTCGAGGGTGATCACCTGATCGGCCAGGAAGCGGTAACCGCTGCCGTCGGCGAGGTGGAAGTTGAGCGGATTCTGCCCGGTGAACGCGCCGATCAGGGCGCGCACCTTGTTCGGGTTCTTCAGGGTAAAGGCCGGATGCTCCATCAACTGCCGCACCCGCCCCAGGGCGCCGGGCAGGCTGCACGCGGCCTGCACGCTGAACCACTGGTCCATGACCAACGGGTTGTCCTTGAAGAAATCGGCAAAGCCGGCCAGGGCCTTGGCCTTCTCCTCCTCGAACGGCGAATTGACCAGCACCGCCAGGGCCGCGAGGCGCTCGGTCATGTTGTCGCACACCTCGAACTGCTCCAGACAGGCGGCCAGCACCTGCGGCGCGCCGCTGAGCATCAGGTAGGACAGCGCGATGTTCTGCAGGCTGCGGCGGGCGAAGTGTTCGGCCTCGGCGACATAGGCATTGTTGCGGGAGATTTCGCGGTTGGCCTGGTAGCGCTGCCACAGCGGCTCGAACAAGGCATCGGCCAGTTGCGCGCGAGCGAACTCGCGGGCGGCATGGATCGCCTCGACATCGGCCACCTGGCTGATCTCGGTGAGGTAGGCCTCGCCCGGCAGCGAGAGCATTTCGGCAACCATGGCCTGATCCAGCGCCTCATTCTCCAGGACGCTGCGCAGCGCCGTGACCAGGCGCGGGTCCATGACCAGCGCTTCGTCGCGCTGGTGCTGGCCGATCAGTTCCTGCAGCACCTGCACGGCCAATTGCTGGCTGGCCTCCCAGCGGTTGAAGCCGTCGCTGTCGTGCTGCATGAGGAACATCAGCTGGTCGCGGCCATAGGGGAAGCTCAGCTTGACCGGCGCGGAGAAACCGCGCAGCAGGGATGGCAGCGGCTGCTCGGCGAGGTCGACGAAGGTGAAACTCTGCTCGGCCGCGGTCAGCGACAACACCCG
Organism: Pseudomonas benzenivorans; assembly: GCF_900100495.1. Classification (GTDB taxonomy): domain Bacteria; phylum Pseudomonadota; class Gammaproteobacteria; order Pseudomonadales; family Pseudomonadaceae; genus Aquipseudomonas; species Aquipseudomonas benzenivorans. The sequence goes on along the minus strand of NZ_FNCT01000003.1, from coordinate 404,769 downwards.
GTTAGTGCCAACGGCTGCCGCTTCGCCCTGCAGGCGCAGCGGCAGATCCTTGCCCTGGCCATCCAGCAGGCCCAGTTCCAGCGGAATCACGAACGGCAGTTTCTCGCCCTGCCCCGGGGTGGCCGGGCAGCTCTGGCTGAAGCTCAGGGTATAGCTCCTGGCCGCCGCATCGTAGCTGTCGCTGACCGCCAGGCGCGGCGTGCCGCCCTGGCTGTACCAGCGCTTGAACTGGCTCAGGTCGACGCCGTTGGCGTCTTCCATGGCCTTGACGAAATCGTCGCAGGTCACTGCCTGACCGTCGTGCCGCGCGAAATACAGGTCGGTGCCCTTGCGGAAGCCCTCGGCGCCGAGCAGGGTGTGGATCATCCGCACCACTTCCGCACCCTTCTCGTAGACGGTCAGGGTGTAGAAGTTGGAAATCTCGATGAAGGCCTCCGGGCGTACCGGGTGCGCCATGGGCCCGGCATCCTCGGCGAACTGGTGGGTACGCAGGTAGGCCACGTCCTCGATGCGCTTGACCGTGCGCGAGTTCATGTCGGCGCTGAACTCGGCATCGCGGAACACCGTGAAACCTTCCTTGAGCGACAGCTGGAACCAGTCGCGGCAGGTCACCCGATTGCCCGACCAGTTGTGGAAGTACTCGTGCGCCACCACCGCCTCGACCCGCTGGTGCGCGGCGTCGGTAGCGGTCTCGGCCTTGGCCAGCACGCAACTGGAGTTGAAGATGTTGAGGCCCTTGTTCTCCATGGCACCCATGTTGAAGTCGTTGACCGCGACGATCATGAAGATGTCCAGGTCGTACTCGCGGCCATAGACCTGCTCGTCCCAGCGCATGGACTTCTTCAGGCTGTCCATGGCGTGCTGGCACTTGTCGATGTTCTCCGGCTCGACATAGATGCGCAGCGCCACTTCGCGCTGGCTCAGGGTGGTGAAGCAGTCCTCCACGCACCACAGGTCACCGGCCACCAGGGCGAACAGGTAGGCCGGCTTCTTGAACGGGTCCTCCCAGGTCGCCCAGTGCCGGCCGCCCTCCTCCGGGCCGCTGGCGATCGGGTTGCCGTTGGACAGCAAGACCGGGTAACGGTGCTGCTCGGCGCTCAGCGTGGTGGTGAACCTGCTCATCACGTCCGGGCGGTCGAGGTAGTAGGTGATCTTGCGGAACCCTTCGGCCTCGCACTGGGTACAGAACATGCTGCCGGACTTGTACAGCCCTTCCAGCGCGGTGTTGCTTTCCGGGTGGATGCGCACGCTGCTGTCGATCACGAAGCTGGCCGCCTTCGGCTGCAGGCTCAGCTGGCTGTCGCTCAGCCGGTAGTCCGCCGGGCTCAGTTCCTGGCCGTCCAGGGACAGCGACAGCAGCTCGAGCTGCTGGCCGTCCAGCACCAACAGCGGCATACGGGCACCCGGCAGATCGCTGCCGCACTCGGGGTTGCGGCGCATCACCAGTTGCGCATGCACCAGGGTGTGATCCTCGAACAACTCGAAGGTCAGGTGCGTCTCGTCGATCAGGTAGTCCGGCGCGCGGTAATCCTTGAGGTAGATCATCTTCGGTTGTTCGGTGCGCATGGCTGGTGGCCCTTTGTGTTCAGGGCCTCGTGCGGCCCGGTTTGCGGAATTCGGCTGACGCTGCCCGCCAAGGCAGCTTATTCATGCACGGCGAGCTGATACGCCGTGTACTTGCGGATATTGATCACCCCGGTATCGAACAGCAGGTACTGGCCCTTGATGCCGAGCAGCGTGCCCTCGGCGATGGGGTTCTTGTCCAGATTGAAGCTGCTGATCTTGGCTGGATAGGCCTCGATCGGGTAGCGAATCTCCAGCGGCTGCTGATCGCCGAGCAACTGGATGGCCTGGATACCGAAGCGCTGTTGTAACTCGCCTAGACCAGCGGCACAGGCGTCGAACAACTGGTCGCGAATCGCCGCCAGGTCGACCGGTGCGGCATCGCCCTTGAGCAGGGCGCGCCAGTTGGTCTTGTCCGCCACCTGGCTGCGCAGCAGGTCTTCGACGAAACCGGATTGCTGGCGGGTCGCCACCCGCAGAATCGGCAAGGCCTGGCTCGCGCCCTGGTCCAGCCAGCGCGTGGGAACCTGCGTTGCACGGGTGATGCCGACCTTCACCCCGGACGAATTGGCCAGGTAGACCACGTGGTCGGTCATGCAGAACTGCTCGCCCCAGCCCGGCTCGCGGCAGGTGCCGGCGTCGTAGTGGCAGCGCTCCGGGCTCATGATGCAGATATCGCACTGCGCCAGCTTCTGCATGCAGGGGTAGCAATAGCCCTGGCTGAAGCTGGTCTTGGTCCTGCGCCCGCAATGGGTGCAATGGATGGCGCCGAGGTATTCCAGGCGCAGGGTCTTGCCGATCAGCGGATTGACCGGCAGCTCCTGCTGGTCCAGGCGAAAGGCATAGCGCACCGGCGCCTCCAGGCGCGCCACCAGTTTGCTCAACGCGCCACGCGCCAGCTCGGCCATCAGTGCAGAGCCTTGTACTGCGGGTTCACGTCCTCCACCACCGGCTTGGACTTGGAGCCGCACGCCTGCCCGCCCATGTAGCCGATCCGCTCCTCCTCGGGCAGGTTGTGCAGTTCCCAGGCGATCAGCGCCTGCATACTGAGCTCCTTCTGCTCCTGGGTGAGCTTGCGGCCATCCGGCCACTTGCCGATTTCCACCGCCAATTTCAGGCTCTGGTGGATCTCCGGGGTGATATTTTCGATTGCTTCGAGAAAGGACGACGACATGGATACCTCCGAATACGAAGCGGCAGTTTAACAGGCTGTCAGCGGCGCTGGCGCGCCAGCGCACCACCCAGCAGCCCGGTGACACAACCGGCGAGCAGCCCGCCGACATGCGCGGCATTGGCAATCGCGCCGAATTGCAGCAACTCGAAGATGCCGGTCAGGCAGATCAGCAACCAGGCCAGCATCATCACCAGCACGCCGGGCGGCAGGCGATAGTCGGCATTCGGCGCCAGGCGCTGGAAGATCCAGCAATGCCCGAGCAGCCCGTAGAGCACGCCGGACAAGCCGCCAAACAGCGAGGGGCCGGAATAGCCGTACTGCGCGAGATTCGAGGCCAGGCTGAATAGCAGGGTCAGCCCCAGCAGCATCCAGGGGCCCTGGCGCGCCTCGATGCGCCGGCCGAGGATCCAGTACCACAGCGTATTCATCGCCAGGTGCAGGACGCCGAAATGGATCAGCATCGGCGTGACCAGGCGCCACCACTGCCCCGCCTCGAGCATTTCCGCCAGGTAGGCGAAATAGACGTAATCGCCCTGGATACGAAAATCGACGAAGCTCAGCCAGCGGATCACCGCGAAGTTCTCGCCGAACCAGGTGACGAGCGCCACCAGCAGGGTCAGCGCCAGCATGGCGGCAGTCAGCGGGCTGTCCTGCACCTGCTGGCGGAACCCCGCGACCGGCTCGGCCGGGGCCAGCGACTGCAGCGCAGGATCGCCTTGCGGATAGCGCCGGTACAGGTCGCGCACCTGCTCGGCCAACTGCTCGCCCGGCACCCAGAGCACCTGCTCGCCGGCCTCCTCCGATACCCGGTACGGCACCTGCAAGCGCTGCAACAGGGCGATGAAGCCACTGAGATCGATGTGTACCGGCAGACGCAGGACTACGACCGGACTCATTGCGGACTCTCCGGACGCTTGACCTCGACCCAGACGAACTTGTGCGGATCCAGGCGGGTTTCCCGATCCAGGCGGTAGGCCACCAGCTTGCCGTACATCACTGCGCTGTAGTCCAGACAGGCCAGGTTGGCCCGGATCGGCGCCGGCTTACCGCTGCGCCAGTAGTGACCGACGAACAGCAGCGGCTGGTCGGCGCCATATTTCAGCAACTCGGTCTTCTGCAGCTCGCTCAGCGGCGTTTGCGCCGCCAGTTCGGGCAGCGCATCGGGTTGGAAGACGATGTCGCCGTAAGTCTGCGGGTCTTCTTCCCAGAACTTGGTGCGGAAATGCGCACGGGTAAAACCTTCGTCGCTGGTCAGGGTCAAGCCATGCGGCAAGCGCATGTCGGTGCCGCGCAGCAGACGATCCAGGACGGTATTGGCAAAGCTGCCCGGGACGGCCGAGGCCTGCAGGAAATGCTCGTCGATGCAGCCATCGGCGAACTGCGCGCGCAACGGCTCGATCAGCCCGGAATCCCAGCAGGCATGCACCACGCGGAAATGCCCGGCATCGATAAACAGCGGCAACTGGTAGAACCAGCCGAGGAATTCGCGCCACTCGGCCGGGTATGCCGCGAACTGCTCCAGGGTTTCCTTGATCAGCCGGGCATGCCGCGGCGTGTGCTCGCGCACGTAGCGCTGGCCGCTGCCGGGCGCCGCCGGGGTGCTCCAGCCGAGGGCATTGAACTCATGATTGCCCATGATGCACAGCGCCTCGCCAGCCTCGACCATGGCACGCACCAGGTGCAGCGCTTCGCGAATCCGCGGGCCGCGATCGACCAGGTCGCCGAGAAAGATCGCCATGCGCTGTGGATGGCGCCAGACGCCGCCCTGGACGCGATAACCGAGGGTCTCGAGCAGGCGCTCGAGGGTATGCGCGCAGCCGTGGATGTCGCCGATCAGGTCATAGCCACGGGCCGGATCCAGAAGCATTCAGTCCCCCCCGCCACCGAGCCGGCTGCCCCAGCCCAGCTTGGTGCGGCAGACCTCGTAGTAGTTGTGGTCGAGCGGATGGATCAGGCAGAGCTTCTGCGGCTTCTTGCCCACCGTGACGGTGTCGCCGGGGGCACAGGTGAAGTGATTCTGCCCATCGCAGGAAACCTGCGGGTAGATCTGCAGGTCCTTGGACACGACGATTTTCAGCTCACTGTTGCCATCCACCACGATCGGCCGGCTGGACAGCGTGTGCGGGTACATCGGCACGACGACGATGGCGTCCAGCTTGGGGTGCATGATCGGCCCGCCGGCCGATAGCGCGTAGGCGGTGGAGCCGGTCGGGGTGGCGACGATCAGGCCGTCGGCCTTCTGGCTACAGACGAACTGACCGTCGATATACAGCTCGAACTCGATCATCCGGGTCGACTTGCCCGGGTGCAGCACCACATCGTTGAGCGCATCGCCCTGGCCGATCGCCTCGCCATGCCGGCGCACCTCCGCCTCGAGCAGGAAGCGGTTCTCGGTCAGGTAATTGCCTTCCAGCACCTCGGCGACCTTGAGCTCCAGCTCGTCCGGGCGAATGTCGGTGAGAAAGCCCAGGCTGCCGCGGTTGACCCCGAGCACCGGCACCTTGTGCCGCGCCAGCGCACGGGCCGCACCGAGCATGCTGCCATCGCCGCCGACGACGATGACCAGGTCGCAGACCTCACCGAGAATCTTCCGCGAGGAGGTCTGCAGGCCATGCCCCGGCAGCACTTCGGCGAGGGTGTCTTCGAGGATCACATGCAGGTGACGGTCGAGCAGAAACCTCTTCAGCCGGCGGATGGTGTCGAGCACCTGGGTGCTGCCCAGGCGGCCGATGATGCCGATATTCCGGAATTGCTCCATGGTGCTCCCGCAAGCTCTGGGTCTAGAGAGAGCTCGATTATGGGCGAAAGCCGGCGACAGCGGCAAACCCAGGCCTGCGCACCGGCCCGTGGCACCGCGTAAGCGGCGCAATGCGCGGCGGGTTTTGCAACCGCCAGCCGCGGATTAACGAGAACGTCGCGCAGCGACGCCGTCCTTACGCCCTTCCCCCTCCGGGAGGCGGCTCCCGCTCGCGAAAACGCTCCCGGCGTTTTTCCTACCTCCCCCATCCATGGGGTCGCCGGCGGGAGTCGCGCATTCGCCACGTCCCTGTGGGTCAAGGTGGCGCGAAGCGCCGGATGAGGGAGCGGGCATGCCGCGAAGGTGTTGATGATTCGGTGACCTCTCGCGGCATGCCCGTTAGGCGCTATGCTCGCAACATGACGCCTTTCGCCTCGCTTGCCGATCTGCCCCAGCACCTGCGCCATCCGGTGGTGCGGGATCTGGCCTGGGTGCTGCTTTCTCCCCCGCTGCTCAGCCACACCCCCTGGCCGCAACGGCATCCGCTGAGCGCCAGTCCGTGGAGCCGCACTCCCGGAATGCTGGCCGACTGGCTGATCCACCTCGACCGCGACAGCGCCGGCCTGCTGCACTGGTTGGCACAAAGCTCGGTGCGGCGCCTGGGCCTGTATTACGAACGGCTCTGGCAGTTCGCCCTGCACGCCGCCCCCGGCATCGAGCTGCTGGCTGCCAACCTGCCGATCCGCCAAGCCGGGCACACCCTCGGCGAACTGGACCTGCTGCTGCGCGACGAAGAAGGCGTGCACCACCTGGAGCTGGCAATCAAGCTCTACCTCGGCCCCGAGCAGGGTAACGGCGAACCGCCGGCGCACTGGCTCGGCCCCGGCAGCCATGACCGCCTGGATATCAAGCTCGACCACCTGAGCCAGCATCAGTTGCCCATGTCCGCCCGCGGCGAAGCACGCCCGGCCCTGGCCGAGCTGGAGCTGACCCACGCCCAGGCGGCACTGTGGCTCGGCGGTTACCTGTTCTACCCCTGGCCAACGCTCTGCGCCGCCCCCCAGGGCGCCAATCCGCAACACCTGCGTGGCCGCTGGCTGCATCGGCGCGCCTGGTCGAGTTTCGCCGCACAAGGCTTCGACGGCTACTGGCAGCCATTGCCACGCAGCGCCTGGCTGGCACCGGCGCGAGTCGAACACGCCGAACTGTGGTCGAACGAGAAACTGCAAGACTGGTTGGACGCACTGCCAGTCCAGGCCAACGCGCAATTGCTGGTCAGGCTCGAAGAAGGCCCGCAACGGGTATGGAACGAAGCCGAACGGCTGTTTCTGGTCAGCGATGCGTGGCCGGCGCAGGCGGCCGATCGGCCCGCGCAATAGCCGCAGACCTTACCCATGAACATAGGGTCCAGGGCCTGGTTTTTGTAGGAGCGGACCATGCCCGCGATAGGCTACGTCCGCAAAAAAAGCATCGCGGGCATGGGCTGGGCGCCCCCGGCTAGGAGCCCCGCCGCGCCTACGTCCGGCGAGGCTTGCGCATAAACATGGGATCTACGGTTGGTCGTCAGCGACTGCGCTCGGTCCGCCCGCCGGTCCGCGCCAGGTAACCGGCGCCGCTTTCGCACAGCAAAGCGCCACGCTGCACCGCCGGCAAGGCGTCCAGGCCATCGCGCAGGGAACAGGCGGTGAAGCCCAGTTGCGACAGCAGGAACACCGCATTGGCGCTGCGCTTGCCGCTGTCGCAATAGCATAGGTAGGTACGTGCCTTGTCCAGCAGACGTGCCTTCAGGCGCAACAACTGCAACGGCATGTGCAGGGACTCCAGGGCGTGGCCGCGCTCGTACTCCCCCTGCAGGCGCACATCCAGCCACTGCGCACCGCTCGCCAGCAACCGCGCGGCCTCGGCGAGGGAAACCTCCGCCACCACCGGTGCCTTGAGCAAGGCGAAGAAGTCCTGGCGATCCAGCCGCAGCACCACACCATCCTCCAGCAGGGTCACGGCGGCATTGCGCGGGCGGTCGACGAGCAAGGCTTCCTCGCCGAAACAGGCGCCCACCTCCAACTCCGCCAACACCTGCAGCGCGCTGTCGGCGCCGCGCATCACCTCGGCGCGCCCGCTGTAGAGGAAATAACAGCAATCGCCGGCCTCGCCTTCGCGCAATACCACGCTACCCGCCGCCAGTTCGATGCGCTGCAAGCGACCGAGCATGGCCCGCACATTGGACGGCGGCACCTTGGCGAACAACGGGTTGTCCAGCAGGCGCTCCAGCCATTCCACTTCATCGTGATCCTGGCCGAGTTCCAGCAGCAGGTCCTGATAGGCCAGGCGCCAGGTCACCAGGCGGTCCAGGGTGGCACTGTCCAACGCCAGCACGCTGGCGTCGGTCAGCGCACGCGCCTCGTGCAAGCGCGGCAGGCTGGGCGACAGCGGGTGACAGCTGGCCTCGCTGCCGGCGCTCACCCGCTGCTGGCCACCGTCGAGCGCACGTAGCGACAACTCGCCGGCCAGCAGGTAATAGGTCAGGCGCGCCTGATCGCCTTGGCGAAACAGCACCTGACCGGCCAATAAGGGTTGCGGCACCAACTGGCTGCGCAGCTCGCGCCACTGCTGTTCGGACAGCACGTTGAGCGGCATCAGGCTGCGCAACTGTTCGGGGGTGAGGGATTCACTCATGGAAGTTCCAGGCTCCGCTGGTCAGGAGATGCAGCCGGCCGGCGCGCTCGACCGCGCCGGCTCATGCTCGCGCATTGCCGCGCTACGCCCTTGCAGGCCACCGGTGTGCACGAACACCAGACGGCTGCTGCGGGCAAAGTAACCGGCCTCGACTCGATGGCGCAACGCCATTAACGCTTTCGCGGTATACAGCGGCTCCAGCGGCAGGCCAGCGGCCGCTTCGCTGCCCCAGATGAACTGCGCCAGCGCGTCGTCGACCCGGGCAAAACCGCCGCGGCAGGCTTCCAGCAAACGGTAGCCGCAATCGGCCGCACCGGCCTCCAGCAGGATCGCCCGCACCTGCCGCGCCACGCCATGATCGGCCGGCACCGCCATGGCGCCATAGACCGGATGGGCACCCGCCTCGCCGAGCACCAGACCGGCCAGGGTCGTGCCGGTGCCGGCGGCCAGCCACCAGCCGTGGTAATCGGCCCAGCCGAGCCCGGCCAGTTGCTCGCGGACCTGGCCGACCAGGCCGACACAGCCCATGGCCCCGGGGAGACCGCCACCGCCCTCGGGAACCGGATGGTAGCCGGGGTAGCGCTCGCCCCAGGCGTCCCAGAACCCCGCCTGATGCCGCGCTCGATAGCCGCCATAGCCCAGCCAATGCAGGCGCATGCCGAAGCGCTGCAAGTCACGCACGGTCGGTGTGTCCTGCGCCGCGCCGCGCAGCAGGCCGACGGTGGGGAACTCGAAGCGCCGCCCGGCGGCGGCCAGCGCGTGCAGGTGATTGGAATGGGCGCCGCCCAGGCTGATCAGTCCTTCGGCCCCGGCCGCGGAAGCGGCCTGCAGGTGCGGCGCGAGCTTGAACCACTTGTTGCCGCTGATCAGCGGATCGATCAGGTCCAGACGCAGCACCGCCACCTCGATGCCGGCGGCCGTCAGCCAGTCCAGGTGCAGACGTTCGAGCGGCGCCCTGGGTGCCCAGTCGGGATCGACGCGCAGCAAGGCTTAGCTGACGGTACGCAGACGGCTACTGGCCTTATGCCGCGCGCAGCAGTTGGATTCGCCGATGGCAAAACGGCTGGGACTGTCGATCCGGTCGATCGGGATGGCGCAGCGCTCACCGCTGGGCAGCGCGGCCTCGCAGCTGGGCTGCTGGTAGTGCGCCAGCCACTGGCGGTATTGCTCCTCGGAAACGAAGCACTTGGCCGCGGCGTAGGCCATCGGGTTGTCCCGGTAACGCGCGACATCCTGCAAGGGAATGGTCAGGTGTCCGGCACCCGGGTGGTAGACCACGAAGACCACGCCGAGCTTGGCCAACCGCTCGAGAATCTGCCCACCGCCCTGGCTGGCCAGTTCGTCGCGCTCGCCTCGCAGGCGCTCGAGCTCCTGCTGCAGCTGGGCCTCCTGCTCGTTGCGGTAGACCAGCTCGACATCGCGAATGGCGATCTGCTCCTTGTACTCGACCACCGCCGCGGCGACCCGCGCCTGCACTTCATTCTCGAACTGGCTGCGCAGAATATCGCTCTCGCTGCGCCCATGGCGCTCCAGTGCACGCAGTTGCTCGCTCAGCTCTTCGCGCGATGCTTGAAAGCTGGCGGCCTGGACGGCCAGCTGCGCCTTGAGGCTGGCGTTCAGTTCTTCCTGCTGGCGCAGCGCCTGCTGCAATCCCTGCAGCTGTGCCTGGAGGCTCTTGTGCTGTTCCGCGCTGGCCAGCTTGAACTTGGCCAACTCCTCTTCGTGCTGCTGGCTCAGGCTGCTGATGCGCAAACGCTGCTGCTTGATCAACTGCGCGGTTTTCAGACGGTGATCCTGGTCCAGCTTTTCCGCCAGCTTGTCCGCCACCTCCTTGGACGGATCGGGCGCATACCACTTGTCCTCCGAGGCCATCTGCAGGCGTTCGGGCGCTACCGCCTGGGCGCTCTCGTCCTCGACCAGCAGCCCCAGGTTGTTGCGCTTGGCGGCGTCGCGCAGCAGTATCAGGTCATTCTGCCCGGGCGCCAGGCTCGGATCCCACAGGTGCATCTGGTGCCAGGACACCGGGCACTGGCTGCGGCAGGCCAGACGAATCGGCCCGGCGCCGAGATCGGGGCCGCGCCCGGCCTTCTCGGACAAGTGCTGCAAGGGGATATTCCAGCCCTTGTCCGGCGCACCCTTTTCGTCGAAATCCAGGTAGAAGAATACGGCTGCCTTGATCAGCAAGCGCGGGTTGATCACCACGTAGGCGACGCGCATCTGCTGATCGGCGAACTCGGGCATGTTCACCACGCCATCGAGCAGGGCCTCGAACTCGGGAAAGAGCATCTGCTTGCAGACCCCGCCACGTTCGCTGAAGAACATCACGGCCTCAACCATCTGCGGTTTGTTCTGCATGCTCATCGGTTTCCCTCAAGGCCAAGACGGTGAAGTCCGCTCAGGCGTTGCGGCCCGTTGAAAAACCACCACGCTTCTCAACCAGCCGGCAACCATTCTGACAGGCAGGGCAAGCCCCGTAATGCAGGCGCCATCCCTTTGTTCAGGCAAGTCTAGGGGAAAAACCAACGCCAGCAATGTGACTGGGTTGGCACTCGTCCAGCCGCCGGGCCAGGACAGGCCGGCGGCTGGGCAAAACTGTGACGGGCTTGGTGCAACCAATCAAGGCGCCTTGCCAGACAGCAGGGGCGCCAGGCGCCGGGCCATTTCCTCGCCCAGTGCCTGCAACCCGCTCATGGGCCGGATCATCACCTCGAACTCGACGATCTTGCCCTCTTCATCGAAGCGGATCATGTCGATGCCCTTCAGCTCGCGCTCGCCGACCTTTGCCGAGAACTCCAGCACCAGGCTGAGACCGTCGGCACTGGCCAGCTCACGGTGGTAGGCAAAGTCCTCGAACACCGTGAGCACGGTGTTGAGGATCAGGTTGACCATGGGCGCCCCCGCGTAGGGCTTGAAGGCCATGGGCGAGCGGAACAGCGCCTGCGGGTGCAGCAGCTCGGGCAGCTGGCCGAGGTCGCCGGCGGCGATCATCGCGTGCCAGCAGCCCAGCGCCTCGGCGACCGCTGGCGGCATATTCAAGGAGGCGGTCATGCTCACAGCTCCGCTGCCAGGCGCGAGCCCTGGTTGATCGCCCGCTTGGCGTCCAGCTCGGCCGCCACGTCGGCGCCGCCGATCAGGTGCACGCTCTGCCCGGCTTGGAGCAGGCCGTCATGCAGTTCGCGCAGCGGGTCTTGCCCTGCGCAGACGATTACCGTATCCACCGGCAGCACCTGTGGTTCGCCGCCGGCGATGCGGATATGCAGGCCGGCATCGTCGATCTGCAGGTACTCGACGCTGTTGAGCATCTGCACGTTCTTGTTCTTCAGCCCGGTGCGGTGGATCCAGCCGGTGGTCTTGCCCAGGCCGTCGCCGACTTTGGATTTCTTGCGTTGCAGGAGGAACACCTGGCGCGCCGCCGGATGCGGTTCGGCCCGGATGCCGGCGACGCCGCCGCGGGCCTCCAGGGCGGTGTCGATGCCCCACTCCTTCCAGAATGCCTCGCGGTCCAGGCTGCTGGCCTGGCCCTGGTGGGTGACGAACTCGGAGACGTCGAAACCGATGCCGCCGGCGCCGATCACCGCGACAGTCTGCCCGACCGGTTTGCGCTGCAGGATGGCGTCCAGGTAGCCGATCACCTTGGGGTGCTCCACGCCGGGGATTTCCGGGGTGCGCGGGGCGATGCCGGTGGCCAGGATGATCTCGTCGAAACCGCCCTGGGCCAGCTCGTCGGCACTGACCCGGGTGTTCAGGCGCAGCTCGACCCCGCTGGTTTCCAGCTTGCGCTTGAAGTAACGCAGGGTCTCGAAGAACTCCTCCTTGCCCGGCACACGCTTGGCCACGTTGAACTGGCCGCCGATCTCGCTGCCTGCATCGAACAGGGTCACGCTGTGGCCGCGCTCGGCGGCTACGGTCGCGGCAGCCAGCCCGGCTGGGCCGGCGCCGACCACGGCAATATTCTTCACGGTGGTAGTCGGGATGTAGTTCAGTTCGGTCTCGTGGCAGGCCCGCGGGTTGACCAGGCAGCTGGTCAGCTTGCCGCCGAAGGTGTGGTCCAGGCAGGCCTGGTTGCAGCCGATGCAGGTGTTGATCTCGTCGCTGCGGCCGGCGGCGGCCTTGTTGACGAACTCCGGGTCGGCGAGGAACGGCCGGGCCATGGAGACCATGTCGGCATCGCCCCCGGCCAGCACCTGCTCGGCGACTTCCGGGGTATTGATGCGGTTGGTGGTGATCAGCGGGATCTGCACCTCGCCGCGCAGCTTGGCGGTGACCTTGGTGAAGGCCGCGCGCGGCACCTTGGTGGCGATGGTCGGGATGCGCGCTTCGTGCCAGCCGATGCCGGTGTTGATCAGGGTCGCGCCGGCCGCCTCGATGGCCTTGGCCAGGGTGACGATCTCCTCCCAGCTGCTGCCGCCCTCGACCAGGTCGAGCATCGACAGGCGGTAGATGATGATGAAGTTCGGGCCCACCGCCTCGCGCACGCGGCGGACTATCTCCACCGGCAGGCGCATGCGGTTCTCGTAGCTGCCGCCCCAGCGGTCGCTACGCTGGTTGGTGTGGGCGGCGAGGAACTGGTTGATGAAGTAGCCTTCCGAACCCATGATCTCGACGCCGTCGTACTCGGCCTGCTGGGCGAGCAACGAGCAGTTGACGAAGTCCTGGATCTGCTTCTCGATGCCTTCCTCGTCCAGCTCCCTGGGCTTGAACGGGTTGATCGGCGCCTGGATCGCGCTCGGCGCTACCGATTTCGGGCTGTAGGCATAGCGGCCGGCATGCAGGATCTGCATGCAGATCTTGCCATCCGCCGCGTGCACCGCGCGGGTGACGATCTTGTGCTTCTCCGCCTCCTCGGCGGTGCTCAGCTTGGCCGCGCCGGCGTACACCCCGCCCTCCTCGTTCGGGCCGATGCCGCCGGTGACCATCAGGCCGACGCCGCCGCGGGCGCGCTCGGCGAAGTAGGCCGCCATGCGCTCGAAACCATTCGGTTTCTCTTCCAGGCCGGTATGCATCGAACCCATCAGGGCGCGGTTCTTCAGGGTGGTGAAGCCCAGGTCCAGCGGGGCGAGCAGGTTCGGATAGTGAGCGGTCATGGCAGTCTCCACAGCGGGCCTGTGCATTTCACGGTATGCCGTGGTCTCAACGGGATCACGGTCGGTATGCGCTAGACGATAAAGAGCCGAGCAACACGCCTCAATGACCTAAAATGACAACTTATTGATCCAAATGAACTCCACCGCTTGGCAGGCGCCCACCCATCGGCCTACCCTGTGAGCCATGATGCGTAAACTCTCGATACTTCTCGTCACCCTGCTCGCCGGCGGCTGCCTGGTCGCCTTCCTGATCTGGGCCGAACGGCGTCCGGATGCCCATTACCTGTCCGATCTGCGCAGCGCGATCAGCAGTGAGCCGGCCCCGGCGCAACCCCGTGGCAACCTGCTGCTGATCCGCCCGCAACTCTATCCCCTGGATTACCAGAGCCCGGCGCACCTGCGCCTGAAGCTCGCCGCCGCGCTGGATAACGCCCGGGATGCCGGCCTGCTCGGCCCTGGCACCCTGGTGGCGCTGCCCGAACATATCGGCACCTGGCTGCTGGCGCGCGGCGAGAAGGTCGAGTTCTACCAGGCCCGCAACCGCCAGGAGGTGCGCGACTGGCTGCTGCTCGGCAATCCGCTGCTGGCCATCGAGGCGTTGCTGCTGAATCTGGATGCCCAGCGCCTGGACGAGGCGCTGCTGCGCATGAAAGCCGAGCAGATGGCCGAGGACTACCAGCAGCTGTTCGCCGGACTGGCCCGCGAATACCGCGTCACCCTGCTGGCGGGCTCGATCCTGCTGCCCGAGCCGCGCGTGGCAGACGGTCGGCTGCACAGCGGCGAGGGCCCGCTGCGCAATCTCAGCCTGGTGTTTTCCCCGCAGGGCGAGATCCACGGCCAGCCCTACGACGAGCCCTGGCCCTGGCGCCCCGAGGCCAATCCGCCGCAACGGATCAGCGTCGGCGCGCTGCACTATTGGGTCGAGCGCGACTGGCGCCCCGGCTATCCGCAGAGCCGGCTGCACCTGGACGGCAGCGCAATGAACAGCCCGGCGCTGTTCCTGCGCGGCAAGCTGGACTGGCCGATTGGCGGCGCCTCGCGGGACATCCAGCTGATCCCCGGCGAAGTCGAGCAGGCCAGTGCGGCGCCCGGCAGCCACCTGCTGAACATCTGGACAGCCGCCGAGTGAAAGCGCAGCGGGTTCGCCTCGGCGACCTCTCGGTCGGCTTCGTCCACAGCCTGGCCGATGCCGTGCGCCAGCTCGGCCGGGATCCCCTGCCCCTGCTCGAACAATTCGGCCTGGATGCCGCACGCCTGGGCGAACCGCGGGCGCGCCTGTCGATCCCGCGCTACATGCGCCTGGGCCACGCGGCGATCCAGCTCACCGGCGAGCCGGCCCTCGGTCTGCTGATGGGCCGCCTGAGCCGCCTGAGCCAGGCCGGCCTGGCCGGAGTCACCGCCGCGCAGGCGCCGACCGTGCGCGAAGCGGCCCGCGCGCTGATCCGTTTCGAGCCGCTGTACGCCTCCAACTACCGCGGCCAGTCCAGCCTCCACGAAGACGCCCGCGGTGCCTGGCTGCGCTTCTATTCGATCAGCCCGTACAACGCCTACAACCGCTTCGTGGTCGACTCGGTGCTGGCCGGCTGGATACAGCAACTGGGCAACCTGGCCGGGCAGCCGCTGCCGGCGGAGAAGGTGCAGATCGAGTTCCCGGCGCCCAGCTATGGTGCAAGCTACGCCGAATACTTCGACTGTCCGCTGGAGTTCGGCGCAGAACAGAACCAGCTGCGCCTGGAGCAAGCCACGCTCAACCTGCGCAACCCCGAGCATTGCCCGAGCACCTGGCGCCAGCTGCTGGAACTCTGCGAACAGGAACTCGAGCAACTGACCCGCACCCGCAGCCTGCGCGAACGCATCACCCAGTTGCTCGGCCCCTTGCTGCACGGACGCGAGCCGGATCTGCAGGAGGTCGCCGCACGCCTGCAGCTGCCGAGCTGGACGCTGCGGCGCAAGCTGGCCGAGGAAGGCACGCAGTTCCGCACCATCCTCAACGACACCCGCCGCGACCTGGCCATGGCCTATATCCGCGACACCGAGCTGGCCTTCGGCGAGATCGCCTACCTGCTCGGCTTCGCCTCGGCCGAGGCGTTCCAGCGCGCCTTCAAGCGCTGGAACCAGCAGACCCCGGGGGAATATCGCCGCAGCCAGCGCAGGGCCGGCTAGCGCTCTGTACTGCTAGAGTTCGGTGGCGTCCTCATCCCACTCCGGCAGGTCCTGCTCGACGCCGCGCGACTCGAGCAACTCTTCCTGATAGTCATCCATCGCTGCTTCCTCCCGCTTGATTGCATGACTGCCGCCCCAGGCTTCTACAAGGAGCATGCCAATCAAGCTAGAGCAGGCAGATGAACACAAGATGACGGTTTGTCGCGGCCCCTGGAAAAGCCGCCGGCATGACTAACCCAGGAGGCGGCACGCGGCCAGCCTGTGCAGCAGTTCCTCCCGGCGCAACTGGTCCGCCCGCTCCTTGGCCAGCAGAGCGGGCAGCAACTCCTCCGCTTGCTGCGCCCCGAGGATGAACACACCGTCATCGTCGCCGATGGCCAGGTCCCCCGGCTGTACCCGGACCCCGCCGACCTCGACCGGCAGGTTGACTTCCCCTGCCAATCCCAGGCTGCGCGTGGTGAAGGCGCTGGCGCCCCGGCAGAACAGCGGCAGCCGGTGCCGACGCAAGGCGCCGACATCGGTGACCGGCCCCGCCACCACCACCCCGGCCAGCCCCTTGACCAGGCCGGCCAGAGTGCGCAGCTCGCCCCAGCAGGCGCAGTCGTCATCGCCGACGCACTCGATGACCAGCACGTCGCCCGGCTCGCTGGCCAGCAACGCTTCGCGGATGACGCTGCCGTCCGGGGTGAACACCTTGACGGTGACCACGCTGCCGAGCATGCGGATGTCGTCGAACAGCGGCCGGATCCCGCGCAGGTAGCCGCTGTCGCTCAGATGGCCGATGGTCGAGCTGGCAATGCCGCGATAGGCCTGCAGCAGCTCGTTGCCGACGCCCGGCCGGCGCGCGGCAATCCGCTGAGTCATCGGCACTTCCTCGGACGCAACAAGGGGCAGACCGAGCAGTATTCGACGGGCTCGGAGGCCTGGTAGTAGAAGCAGCAGGTGCGGCGGAAGCGTACGCTGCGCTGGCCATCGTCGACCGGCGTCAGGGGCCGGCGGAAGTGCCGCAGCGGGTTGAAGTCGAGGCCGAACAAGGCCGGCGGCGCCGCGTCCAGTAGCCAGGCGAAGTCCGCCTCGCAGCGCTGGCGTAGCGCCGCCGACTCGATCTTCGCCATGCGTTTCTCGTACAGCGAATAGACCCGCACCGCGGTGTTGTCCCAGAGGATCCGCACGGAAACGCCGCTGACCCGGGCGAAGGTCTGCCACAGCGGTTGCAGCAGCCCGGCGAACAGCGTGGCGACTATCCTTGCGCGCCAGGCCTCGCGCTCGCCGGCGGCATAGGCGAACGGCTGGGGCTGCTGCAGCGGCAGCGAGGAGGTCCACAGACCCGCGTCGTGGCCATACTCGACCAGGGTGTTGTCCAGCGACAGCAGCAGCCCCTTGTCGTACACCGACATGGCGTACAGACAGGCGCCGGTGGCGAGGAACGACAGGCGCTTGCCCAGCAGCGAGGCGGTGACCGCCGGCGACGGCGAGCCGATCACCGGCGTCAGCCGCTCCAGCAGCCGCGCGCACACCTGCTCCTGCAACAGCTCGGCGGCCGCCAGGCAGCGTGGCGCATCGCGCTCGGCGAAGGTCCGCAGGCGCAACGCTCCGCTGAGCGCCGCCCATTCCTCCTGGGTGAAGGCGCAGGCCGGGCTCATTGCGGCAGTTCCCGGCCGAACGGGATGCACAGCGGCGTGCCGAAGAACGGATCGGGGACGATCCGGCAGTTGAGGTCGAACACGGTCTTGACCAGGGCCTCGGTCAGGATCGCCTCCGGCCGGCCCTGGGCATAGGCGCCGCGTTCATGCACCGCGACCATGTGGTCGGCGTAGCGGCAGGCCAGGTTGAGGTCGTGCAGCACCATGACGATAGTCTTGCCCTCGCAGCGGTTGAGCTCGCGCAGCAAGTCGAGCACCTCGATCTGGTGGGCCAGGTCGAGGAAGGTGGTCGGCTCGTCGAGCAGGACGACATCGGTGTCCTGCGCCAGGGTCATGGCGATCCACGCCCGCTGCCGCTGCCCGCCGGACAGCGCATCCACCGGCCGCTCCGCCAGCGCCTGCACGCCGGTCTGCAGCAGTGCGCGCTCGACCATCGCCTCGTCCTGCGCCGACCACTGCTGCATCCAGTTCTGGTAGGGGTAGCGGCCCAGGGCCACCAGCTGGCGGACGCTGATGCCTTCCGGCGCCACCGGCGTCTGCGGCAGGATCGCCAGCTCCCGGGCGATGGCCGCGGTGGGTTTGCGCTGGATATCCGCGCCGTTGAGGATCACCGTGCCCTGCGAGGGTTTCAGCAGGCGGGCAAAGGATTTCAACAGGGTGCTCTTGCCGCAACCGTTGCTGCCGATCAGCACCGACACCTTGCCCTGGGGCAATTGCAGGTCCAGCCCGTCGATGATCGTCTGGCGCTGATAGCTCAGGCTCAGGCCACGCGTTGCAATGGACGGCATAGGTCGGTTTCCTCAGTGACGCTGTTTGATCAGGAGATAAAGAAAGAACGGCGTGCCCAGCACCGCGACGAAGATGCCCGCCGGCAGATCCAGCGGCAGGAACAGCGTGCGCCCAGCCAGATCCGCCAGCATCACCAGGTTCGCCCCGGCCAGCGCCGCCATCGCCGCCTGGCCGGCGAAGCCGGGCGCGACCAGACGCTTGGCGATGTGCGGGGCGATCAGGCCGACGAAGGCCATGGCGCCGCCCCAGGCGATCGCCGCCCCGGCCAGCGCCACGCTCACCAGCAGCAAGCCGGCGCGCAGCCACTGCACGCGCACGCCGATGCCCTGCGCCAGGCCGTCGTCCAGCTGCTGTACCCGCACGTGCCGGGCCAGCAGCAGTAACAGCGGCAAGATGGCCAGCAACCAGCCGGCCAGGGCCCGGGGTTCGGGCCAGCTGGCACCGTACACGCTGCCGGTCAGCCAGACATAGGCCGACAGGGTGGTGGTCAGCGGGCTGAACACCAGGACGAAGGTGGTCGCGGCCGCCAGCATCGCCGAAACGCCGACGCCGATCAGCACCAGGCGCAGCGGCGAAGCCCCCTGCTTCCAGGCCAGCAGGTAGATGGCCAGGGCCGCCAGGGCCGCGCCGAGCATCGCCGCCAGGGGCAGGAATTGCGGGCCCAGGGCGGCGGCGCAGAACGACAGGTAGAGCACCGCGGCGGCACTGGCGCCACTGGTGATGCCGAGCAGATCGGGCGAGGCCAGCGGATTGCGCACGATGCTCTGCAAGATCAGCCCGGACACCGCCAGGGCGGCGCCGACCAGCGTCGCCAGGGCAATGCGCGGCATGCGCAGTTGCTCGACGATGAAGACCAGGCTGGCGTCCCCGCCGGCAAACAGGATGCGCAGCACCGCCAGCGGTGACAGGTTGACCTTGCCCAGGGACAGCGACGCCAGCATCAGCAGCAGGGTAATCGCCAGGGCCAGCCCCAGGCGCAGCAGCGCGGCGAGATCGAGCTGCCGGGAAAACCCCACCGCGCGCAGGGTCAGCAGCCTATCCATGACGACCTCCGCGGCGCGCCAGCATGATGAAGAACGGCGCACCGAACAACGCGGTCATCACTCCCACCGGCACCTCCTGCGGCAGGATCACCACCCGCGCCAAGGTATCGGCCAGCAGCAGCAGGATCGCGCCGACCAGCGCGCAACCCGGCAGCAACCAGCGATGGTCTATGGACAGGCCCCTGCGCACCATGTGCGGCACCAGCAGGCCGATGAAGCCGATGCTGCCGGCCAGGGCCACGGCGCTACCCGCCAGGCAGACGATCAGCACGCTCATCAGCAGGCGGATCAGGCCGGTGCGCTGGCCGAGGCCGGTGGCGATCTCCTCCCCCGCATTCAGCACGTTGACCTGTCCGGCCAGCAACAGCGCCCCGAGCAAGGCCAACGAGGAACACAGCAGCAAGGGTGCGGCGAGCGCCAGGCTGCGTTCGCTCAGCGAACCGGCCAGCCAGAACAGCACGGTGTCCAGGCCGTCCTGGTTCACCACCAGCAGCGCCTGACTGAAGGCGCCGAACAGGGCGGCCATGGCCGCGCCCGCCAGCACCATGCGCAGCGGGTTGAGACTGCCCTGGCCCATGTTGCCGATCAGCCATACCAGGCAGCCGGCCAGCGCGGCGCCGGCGAAGGCGCACCACAGCCAGTGTTCGGGCGAGGACAGGGAAAACCATGCGGAAAACAGGATGATGAAGAAGGTCGCCCCGGCATTGATGCCGAACAGCCCGGGCGAGGCCAGCGGATTGCGGGTCAACGCCTGCATCAGGGCGCCGGCCACCGCCAGGCTGGCACCCACGGCGATCGCCATCAGGGTGCGCGCCAGGCGCGTGCTGCTCACCAGGATATGGCTGACGTTCAACGGGTCGGGATGCAGCAAGGCGGCGGCGACCTGGGAAGGCGCAACCCAGCTGGCGCCGACGGCCAGGCTGGCCAGGCTGCACAGCAGCAGTAGCGCCGCCGCCAGGGACAGTTTCAACGCGTGGCTCATGAGCGGGCATCCGGCGTTGCCAGACGGGCAATGTCATCGAGCATCAGGTTGACCCCCAGGATACCGCCCGACATGCTCCAGGCCACGCCGTCGACCGGCCATACCTCCCGGCGCTGCGGGGCGCGCATCTGCTGCCACAGCGGGTGGCTTACCAGGCTGGCGTAGTGCTGCTGCACGGCCGGGTTGTCGGCGCGCATGAAGACGAAGAAGATGTCGGCATCGACCACCGGCAGGCTCTCCTTATTGGTGAGTTTCAGCGACGCGCCACGCGCCGCCCGGCTGGCCTCGCTCCACTTGAAGCCCAGTTCGTTGAGCACGGAGCCGGCGAAGCTGGCCGGCAAGTGGCTGCGCACATGGTCGTCACGAATCTCCAGGACCGACACCGTGGGCGGCCAGTGCCCGGCGAACTTCGCCTGCAGTTGCTGGCGCAGCTGGGCGACGCGGTGCTGCCATTGCCCCAGAAGCCCCATGGCCTGCCGCTGGCGGTGCAGGGCAACGCCCATCTGCAGCAGGGTTTGCTTGAACTCGAAGACCTCCTCCAGCATCACCAGCGGGGCGATCTGCTCGAGCAGGGGCGCGATGCGCTGATGGCGAAAGCGCGAGGCGACGATCAGCTCCGGCTCGAGCAGGACGATATCCTCCAGGCTCGGCTGGGTCTCCAGGCCGACATGCGGCACCTGCGCCAACGCCTGGCGCAGATAGCGATAGGTCGGTTTCTCGCTCCAGGAATCGACGATACCGCAAGGCGTCACGCCCAGGGCCACGGCGCTGTCGGTGGCGCCCTGGAACAGGGTCACCACGCGCGCCGGGGTCTGCGCCGATGCCGGCAGCCATGGCCTGAACGCCAGCAGGCCGAGGGACAGGCGCAACAGCGTGCGCCTGGAGGGTTGCCGCAGCAGGTCAGGCTTCACGGTTCAACCTGTGGAAGGGGTTGACCACCTGGCCCTTGCCGAACGGCATGCTGCCCGGCCCGCCCGCCCGCGCGATCATCGGGGTCAGCAGCAGCTTCTGCGGCCAGTGCTTTGCCTCGAACAGCTGGCGTTTGAGCATGACGCGTGCGTCGTCCGCGAATTCGATGGTCTCGATCAGTTCATCGAGCACCTCGCGCAGGGTCGCCCACAAGCTGGCGACGGGCAGCGAGTAGACCTGCGCCAGGGTATCGATGATCGCGCGGAAATTGACCTGGATCGCCAGCGTCTGCAGCCAGAACAGCAGGTCTTCGGGGCACTCGTGATACAGCGTGTTGGCGTGGCCTTGCTTCAGCCGGTAGCGCGGATCGGCCATGCCGTGGCGTTCCAGCCAGGGCACGAAGATGCGCAAGGAGTCGTGATCGCGCAGCAGCAGGCCCTGGGCGCGCCCGGCCCGCCACACCAGCACGGCATTCTGCCCGTGCACTTCGCCGAGCATGCCGAGGCGGAACATGCGCAGGTTGATCTCGAAGAAGCTGTGGCACAGCTCGCGGAACAGCGTCAGCACCGCGGGCACCTGCGCGGGCAGCTGGCGATAACGCAGCCAGTCGTCGAAGAAGTGCCGGTCGCTGCCGGGCAAGAGCGTGCCCAGCGCGGCCATCGGCAGCAGGCGGCAATCGGCGTCCTCCAGCAGCTCCGCCGGATAGCTGCGCACCATGGCCGCGAGGTGGCGCGGCGCCTCATCGAACAGGGTGGCGTCCGCCGGCATGAAGGCCCACCACTTGCCTTCGTCGCACAGGTGCAGCGCCTGGCGCAGTCTTTCATCCTTGCCCAGCGCCTGGCGCAGCAAGGCCTCGCTCAGGCCGCCGTTGATCATCTTCACCGCCGGCAGGTAACGCGAGGCGCCCAGGGAATGGATGGCCATCGGCAACTTGAGGTAATCGACGCTGGCGAAGCACGGGGTCAGCGAGCGCAGCGACGAGGTGGCGAAGAACTGCCCCTCGTTGAACGTCAGGCGCTGGCAGTCACCCCGGGCGAAGGCACCGCCAAGCTGCGCCTGCAGTACGTGGTCGAACTGCCAGGGATGCACCGGCAGCGCGACGTGGCTCACGGCAATCCCGCGCGCCTGCATCTCCTGGCGCAGGCTGGCCTGCAACGCTTCCGGCAGCAGGTAGCGCGCGGGGCAAGCCCGGCGTGGATCGGCGACGCCCTCGCCGCATTGCAGCAGGGAGGCGGCCACCGCCACCCAGTTGAGCGCCAGCGGTCGGGCGAACTCCGCCTGATACTGCTGGTACTCTGCGTCGCTCAGGCCCTGCTTGGCCTTGGCCAGTGGGTGATAGGGACGGTCGCGCAGCGAGGCCCACTGCTCCATGGTCAGGAAAAAGTCCGCATTGTCCTGTTCCAGCAAGCCCTCATGGTCGACCCGGTGCGCCAGCGACAGCGCGGTCTGCCGGACGCTGATGCCGAGCACTTCCTGAAACAGCGCCAGGCCCTTCTCGTTGCCCTGGTGGCGCTCGGCGGTGCCCTTGAACACCAGCGCCATGAAGTCCTGGGGCGACAGCCTGGTCCAGTTGTCGTCCTGGCGGGCCAGCACCGGCGTGCCCGGCACTTTCTCCCATTGCTGGGTGATGCCGGGGCGCAGCGCGACCACGATGAAGCGCTGCTCCTGCGGCTCGCAGCACCATTCCCAGATGCGCGGCTCGGCGCCCAGCTCGCCGAACGACGGCGCCTGCCGCTGCTGCGCCCGCCACTGTGCGGCCTCGACCAGCTGCAGCGGTGCGCTGCCGAAGAAATCCTCGGCCAGCAAGCAATCGACCAGGTCCTGCAGCACCGCATCGGCGGCCGTGGTGGTGATGTTCATCGGATCATTGTCCTTGTGCGGAAGTGGCGGCCAAGCTGGCCTGAAGGGCGCGAAAGGCGATGCCGCGTTCGTCGCCCAATACGAAGCTGGTTACCCCGCGTGCCTGCCAGCGGGCCTGATCGCCCGGCTGGCGGGCGATGGCGCAGTACGGTACCCCCGCCGCACTGGCCGCCTGCCAGGTGGCGAGCAGCGCCTGCTGCACCTCCGGCTGGTCGATCC
The DNA here is from genome assembly GCF_900100495.1 of Pseudomonas benzenivorans. Lineage (GTDB taxonomy): Bacteria > Pseudomonadota > Gammaproteobacteria > Pseudomonadales > Pseudomonadaceae > Aquipseudomonas > Aquipseudomonas benzenivorans. The sequence continues at coordinate 381,930 of NZ_FNCT01000003.1, read as the reverse complement.
GCCAGGGCATGCCCAGCGACTGCGACAGGTCGGCCGCGCCTTCGAGGATCATGTCCAGGCCGGGCACCGCGGCGATCTCGGCGGCGCGGCGCACGCCTGCGGCGCTTTCGATCATCGCCACGACCATGATCTGCGCGTTGGCCTGCTCGACGTAGTGCGCCAGGCTGTGCTTGCCGAATGCGCCGGGACGCCCGGCATTCAGGCTGCGCGAACCCAGCGGGTGGTATTTGCAGGCGGCGATGGCCGCCGCGAGTTGCCCGGGGTCTTCGATCATCGGCAGGACGATGCCCTGGGCGCCGCCATCGAGCAGGCGCAGCAGGGTCTTCGGGTCGAGGTCGGCGACCCGCACCAGCGGCGTGAGGGCGTAGCTTTCCGCCGTGCGAATCATGTTCTCCACGGTTTCCGGGTTGATCAGCACGTGCTCCATGTCGATGATCACGAAGTCGAAACCGGCCTCGGCGATCAGCTCGATGGCCACCGGCGAAGGGATCGAACCGATCAGCCCGTAGACGGCTGCGCCGCTGTCGAGCTTGGCCTTGAGTTGGTTGGTTCTCAGCATGCGTGCGGCCTGTACGGATGCAGCGGATTGGCCACCGACTTGAAGCGGCGCTCGCCATCGCCCAGCAGGCGGCGCTTGGTCAGCTCCTCCACCTCGTAGGTCGGTGCGAACACGTCGAACAGCGCGTAGCGCTCGCGGTGCTGCGGGTGGGCCTGCTGGTAGGCGTGGATGACCTCGGCGGTCAGCTGCCAGAAGCGGCTCTGCTCCAGCCGATACTGCTGGTCGAGGAAGATCGCCAGCTCGCCCAGGGCGATGAAGAAGAAACAGTCGCAGGAGAAATCGCGTACCGCATCGACGTCGTCGGTGAGGATGAACGAGTTGCGGTTGAGCTTGGCGTGGCTGGCCGGCAGCGGCACCAGGCTCGGGCACAGCTCGGGGCGCGCCAGGTGCGCCGGCGAATAGCGCACGCCGTCATGGAAGTCCTTGAGGGCGATGCGCTGCGGCCAGCCCTGCTTGACGATCAGCACGATGTTCTGGCCGTGCGATTCCATGCCGATGCCCTCGGCATAGAGCATGTGGATGATCGGCGTCACCGCCACCTGCAGCAGCTGCCGGGTCCAGGCCTCCAGACCATAGCGGGCGATCCAGGGGTCGATGAAGGGCCGCTGCTCGCCCGGCGCATAGCGGTTCTCCACATGGCTCAGGCCGTTGAACGGCACCGCCTGCTCGTCCTCGCGCAGGTAGGCGTGCAGGCTCTCGCGCCAGATCGCCCCGAGGGTGCCGTACAGCTGCGGCATGCGCGTCGCCGGCAGCTGGTCGTAGTCGAAGCTGACCCCGGCCACCTCGCCGAGGATGACGAAATCCAGGCCGCGCGCCGTGGCGTCGCTGGCGATCAGCTGCTGCAGCCAGTCGGTGATGAGCGGCCCGTTCATCACCGTGTGCCGGGCCAGGATGCGCGTGCTGGAGGTGTTGGTCATGCTCATGGCCAGCTTGACGTAGGGCCGCTGCTTGGCACTGGCGTTGGCCAGGGTGCGGATCGACTGCTGCGCCAGGTAGCGATCCGCCGAGCTGCCCAGGTAGATCAGCTCGCCCCGGCACAGCTCCGGGTAGAAGCTGGGCTGGATGACGTTCTGCCACTGCCAGGGATGCACCGGGATCAGCCAGTAGTCCTCCGCCGCCAGGCCCCGGCGGGTCAGCTCCCCAGTCAGTTCGCCGGCCTCCTGCTGGATGAAGGCGGCGAAATCCAGGCGCTGCGAGTGCTTCAGCGCCGCGCAGGATTTGCCCAGCGCCAGCCAGACCACGGCGATTGGCGCGGCGAATTCCGGGCCGAAACGGGCGTTGTCCGCCAGTGAGAAGCCGATGCGCGACTTGTAGCAGGGGTGGTAGCTGTGCGCGTCCATGAAGTGCCGCTCCAGCGCATCGACGTCCAGCTCATGCGGAGGTTGCGCGGCCCGGTAGTCCTGGCTGCGCGCCTGCAGGTCCTTGACCAGGGTCTGCTCCAGCTCGTGGATGAAGCGCGGCAGCTGCGGGCTGTCCTGGTATTCGCCGAGGAGCTCCGCCAGCGCCTGGTGCAGTTGTGGCTGGCTGCGCTCGCCGCGACTGTTCACCCGCTCCAGGCTGGCATGCTCGAGGCGGATCAGCTCGAAGCTGGTGCTGAGCCAGCCGTTGCACTGGTATTCGACCGACTCCTGCTGCGCATCGACGCCGCGCACCAAGAAGCGCTGCCGCCCGTCGTCCAGCGGCTGCTGACGGTAGGCCAGCACCTGTTCGTAGAGCAGCGTCTGCAGCAGCTGCCCGACCACGCGCTGCTGCACCTGCCGATAACAGCGGGGCTCGACGTGCGCCAGCCAGGAGTCAGGCGCGGAATCGACGGCCTGTTGGGTTGCCGGTAAGGAGGTTGCCATGGGGATTCCTTGTCAGTGAATGGATTAACGCGACTCGATGGCCGCCGGCAGCGCCTCGGCCGATTCCTCGGCGGCGCCGGCGGGAAAGCGCCAGGCGCAGGGCAAGGTCAGCAGGATGAGCACGCCGGTGGCCAGGAAGACTTCGCTGATCGCCGCCTGGCTGGCGGCCTGCCCCGCCTCGCCGGCCAGGCGCCATTCCAGCCAGAGCGAGGCGAGCACGATCGCCAGCGACGACAGCAGGCGCCGGGAAATGTTGTTCATCGCCGCGCCCTGGGTGACCATCGCCTCGGGCAGCGCATCGAGCCCGGCGGTGGTCACCGGCATGTAGGAAAGCCCCAGCCCGGCGCCGCGCAGCAGCATCAGCACGAACACCAGGCCGATCGAGGCCTGGGCCCCGAGCAGGCCCAGCGCCAGGGTGGCGGCGCCGGTCAGCAACAGGCCGCAGGACACCACGCCGCGCGGCCCGTGACGGTCCAGCCACCTGCCGCCGAAGTGGCCGAACAGGCTGGCGAATGCCGCGGTGCAGAGCAGCGCCAGGCCGGTCCAGATCGGGCTGTAGCCCAGCACCAGCTGCACCAGCAACGGCAGCAGCACCAGGCACTCGAACATGCCGACCGACTGCACCACGGCGATGATCACGCTCAGGCGATAGCCACGCCGGGCGAACAGGCGCAGGTCGAGCAGCGGCGCCGCGAGGCGCAGCTCCAGACGCACGAAGGCGGCCAGGCAGAGCGGCGCCGCCAGCAGCAGGCCGAGGTTGAGCGGATCGAGCAGCGCCTGGGCGTCGTGCAGGCGGCCGATGGCGACCATCAGCAGGCCGATGCCGCCGGCGATCAGCAGGTAGCCGGCCAGGTCGAAGGGTTTGCGCTCGGCCGCCTCGCAGGCCGGCAATACGAAGATGCCGAGCAGCAGCGCCAGCAGGCCGATCGGCACGTTCATCAGGAACAGCGAGCGCCAGCCGAAGCCCTCCAGCAGCAGGCTGCCACACAGCGGTCCCAGCGCCGGCGCCAGCATCACCGCCGCCCCCCACAGGCCGGTGACCCGGCCCCGCTCGCCCTTGGCGTAGACCGAGAAGATGATCGCCAGCGACAGCGGGATCATCAGCCCGCTGGCAACGCCCTGGACCACCCGGGCGGCGATCACCAGGGCGATGGAGCCGGCTTGCGCGCCCAGCAGCGAGCCGCCGACGAACAAGCCCAGGCCCCACAGATACAGGCGCTTGCGACCCAGGCGCTGGCTGAGAAAGCTGGTCAGCGGCATGCACATGCCCATGCTCACCATGAACGCCGCGACTATCCAGGTCGCCAGCAGCGGACCGATGGCGAAGGCGTCCATGAACGCCGGCAGCGCCGGGTTCAGCGAGCTGTTGTTCAGGCTGACGGTGAGAGTGCCGAGCAGCACGTTGAGCACCACCAGCCAGCGTGGCGTCACTCGCACGGCACGCCTCCTGCGACCTGACCCTGGAGGAACAGCTGCGGCGGCCGCGGATGGCAGAGGAAGTCGGCATGCGAGATGTTGTAGCCATAGGCTCCGGCCAGCGGCAGCACCAGGATGTCGCCGATACCGACCGCGCCGAGCGGACAATCCCGGCTCAGCACATCCTTGGGCGTACACAGCTGGCCGACCACGGTCCAGGCCCGCGGCGGCGTTGGCGCAGGCTGGCCGGCCTTGGGCAGGTGGATGACCGGGTGATCGTGGCCCTGCGCCACCGGCAGGCGGAACTGGTGGGTACCGCCACGGCACACCAGGAAGTGCTTGCCGTGGCTGGTCTTGGCGTCCAGCACCTCGATCGCGTAGTAGCCGCAGAAGGCGCTGATGAAGCGCCCGGGCTCGAAGCGCAGGATCGGCGCCTCGCCAGTGGCCGCCAGGCGCCGGCCCAGGTGAGCGCACAGCCGCCGCCAATCGAACTGCTGCGTACCGAGGTAATCGACGCCGATGCCGCCGCCCACATTGAGATGAGTGAGCGACTCGGGCCGGCGCGACAGCGCCTTCCACTGCGGCCAGCGCTGCAGGTAGAAATCCAGCAACTGTTCATGCCGCTCCACCAGCAGTTGGTGGGACAGCGCATGCACATGGAAGCCCTGAAGCCGCAGATGGCTGGCGTTGTCCACCAGCGCCACCGCCTGCGCCAGCTGCGCCTCGTCGATGCCGAACGGGGTGGCGGTGCCGGCCATCGCCAGCTTGCTCGACAACGTGGGCGGCAGCTCGGGGTTGATGCGGATGAACACCGCCTGCACGCGACCGGCCTGCTGCGCCAGGCGCTGCAGGCGGGCGATTTCCTGCAGGCTTTCCAGGTGAATGGCCTCGACCCCCTGCTGCAGCGCCGCGCGCAGGTCGGAGTCCAGCTTGCCGGGGCCGGAGAAGACGAAGGGCTTGGCCGTCGGGCAGGCCTGCAGGCGCTCGATCTCGCCGCCGGAGGAGATCTCGAAGCCATCCACCAGCGGCGCCAGCGTAGCGAGCAGCTGCGGCTCGCTGTTGGCCTTGATCGCGTAATACAGCTCCACGCCGGCGGGCAGGGCCGCCATCACCAGGCTGACGTGGCGCCGCAGGGCGTCCAGGTCGTAGACGAACAGCGCCAGCGGATCGGCGCTGTGTGCGCGCGCGGCCTCGATGGCGGCCGCTACGGCTGTGGGCAGCTCATGCACAGTTGGCCTCCTGGCCCCAGGGGGCGACCAGTTCGACGTAGCCGGCCTGGCGATCGGCCTTGGCCGCCAGACGCACTTTCAGGTTGGTCTTGCAGGCGATCGGCTGGCCGGCGATCAGCGCCTCCAGCTCTGGCGCGGCGCGGCTCAGCTCGGCAGCGATGCTGCGCAGCTGCCGCTCGACCCGCTGCCACATCAGCGGCGCCAGCTGCGGGCGCTCCCAGCTCAGGGCCAGCACGGCCTCGGACAGGTTGTTGACGAACAGGCAGTAGACGATGCGGTTCCAGCCCTGCTGGCGGGAATACAGCAGCGACTCCCGCACCCGCGGGTGCACATCGGCCTCGAGCCTGGCGCTGCCCAGCTCGTCGGTCAGCTTGACGCCCTCGAAATCGCGCAGGAGCACCTGTTGCGGGCGGCCGTTGTCATGGGTCAGCACGCAGTTCTGCAGGTGCGGCTCCATGACGATGCCGTGGTTGAAGAACAGCGCCAGCACCGGGCGCAGCAGCAGCGCCTGGTACTCGCCGAACCAGTCCAGCAGCTGCTGGTCGGCGATCTGCTCGCCGTTGAAGCGGCGCAGGAACTCGTGCACCAGCGGGCGCAGGTGGGTGCCGCGGGCGAACAGGGTGCCGGCCATGATGCTGCAGTCGGCGCCGGTCGCCAGGCAGAAATTCTCCCGCAGGATCGCCCCGGTCTGCTCGCGGAACCATTTTTCGTCGGCTTCGCTGGCCTGGGCCGGCGCCCAGCTCGACAGGCCGGGCTCGGACACCACCGAAAGCCCGCCCAGAGTAGCGGCCTGGGTAAGCTGCAGCCGGCGGAACAGGCGGTCGACGATCAGCGCGCTTTCCAGCTCGTACCAGGCGTTCTTCCTGACGCAGTTGGTGATGCGCACATTCAGCGAACCCTTGATGAAGTAGGCATGCCCCTCGACGTACCAGGTGCGGATGGAGGCTGTGGGGCTGGCCAGCAGCCCGCTGGTGCCGCGATCGACGATCAGCCCCGACGCCAGCAGCCGCTGCACGCGCCCATCCTGCATGAACAGCTGGGCCTGCACCGGGTGCATGCAGATGATCGCGTGCCCTGGCCGGGCCTGGCTCTGGTCGGCGAAGCCGGCCAGTACCTGCGCGTCGCTCAAGCCATTGCCGGCGACATTCAGCCCCTGCCGCGGCACCTCGAACTGGTGCAAGGCGGTGCGCGCCTGGAATTCCGGGGCATAGGTTTCCTGGGCCAGGTGCGCGGGCCACAGGCGGGCCTTGGGCGCCGGGTGGTTGGGGTGGCCGAACCACAGGCCCTGCTCGCTGGCCAGGTAGCCTCCGAGCGGATCCGGCTGCTGCGCCGCGCTGTTGTGGCCGACGATCGCCGCGGTCAGGCACTGGCTCTGCATGATCTGCTGCACCAGCTCGTCGTTCTGCGCGCAGGTCATGTATTGGCAGGCCGCCAGCAACTGCTCGACGAAGGCGGGAAAACCCACGCAGGTCCAGGCGCCGTCGCCACGCCGGGCGTAGATGTCGGACAGATAGCGATGACTGCCGAGGCGGTCGCGGCGATCGACCAGGACGAAGAACTGCTGCTGGTTGGGCAGGCCGATGGTCAGTGGAATACCCTTCCAGCCGACCCCGTCGAAATAACTGCCCGGGGCAATACCGTTCATGTCTTTCGGCCATGCATAACGCAGGCAGTTTTCCGGAAGGGCGAACTCTTTTATCAGGCAATTGAGCAAGGCATGCGCGGTCGCCAATTCACTGACCATCTTGGACCGCAGCGCAGATTCTGGATTATTCATATCGGCTCCGTACTCGCGTTGGAGAACACCGGTTACGGCTATTCGCGGTGAACATCTAGTTGTCGTTCTAGTGACATTGGAAATCGCTGCGGGTATCGGTGCGCACACAACTTCGACCGACGCCATTAACAGGCCATACATTGTTGAATCCATGCAGTCGAACCACAGGCATTAATCAGGCAAGCAAGTTCCATTGAATAAAAATGCTCCAGCTAACTGAAAAATCATGCCGCCCGTAGTTGCGCCAGCGCCGCAATCAGCGCCTGCTCGAAACGGGCGATAAGCAGCGCGCACTGCTCCTCGTCGATGATCAGCGGCGGCAGCAGGCGCACCACGTTGCCGTTGCGGCCGCCGCGCTCGAGCAACAAGCCGTGGCTGAAGCAGTGTTGCTGGATGGCCGCCGCCAAGCGGGCATCCATCGGGTAACTGTGCAAGCCGTCCGGACGCTGGCGTTCGTCGACGATCTCGATGCCCAGCATCAGGCCGCGGCCGCGCACCTGCCCCAGCGCCGGATAGCGCTGCTGCAGCAGCGTCAGCTGTTGTTTCAGCCAGTTGCCGCGACGTTCGGCCTGGGCCGTGAGCGCCTGGCGCTGCAGCACTTCCAGGGTCGTCATGCCGGCGGCCATGGCCATCTGGTTGCCGCGGAAGGTACCGGTATGCGCCCCCGGCGCCCAGGCATCGAACTGCCGCTTGATCCCCAGCAATGCCATGGGCAAGCCGCCACCGACCGCCTTGGACATGACGATGATGTCGGGCTCGATGCCGGCATGCTCGAAGGCGAACATCTTGCCGGTGCGCGCGAAGCCGGCCTGGACCTCGTCGAGGATCAGCAGGATGCCGTGCTTGCGCGTCACCTCGCGGATGCTGCGCAACCAGCCGCTGGGCGCGGGGTTCACCCCGCCCTCGCCCTGCACCGCCTCGAGGATTACCGCCGCCGGCAACGACACGCCGCTTTCGACGTCTTCGATGAACTGGGTGAAATAGTGCATGAGCGCCTGCACCCCCGCCTCGCCACCAATGCCCAGCGGGCAACGGTACTCATGGGGATAGGGCAGGAACTGCACGCCCGGCATCAGGGTATGGATGGCGTTCTTCGGCGCCGCATTGCCGGTCACCGCCAGCGCGCCATGGGTCATGCCGTGGTAGCCGCCGGAGAAGCTGAGGATGTTGCTGCGCCCGGTGACGGTCTTCGCCAGCTTCAGCGCCGCCTCCACCGCATCGGCGCCGGACGGCCCGCAGAATTGCAGGCAGTAATCGCGGCCGTTGCCCGGCAACAAGTGCAGCAATGTTTCACTGAAGGCATCTTTCAGCGGCGTGGTGAGGTCGAGGGTATGCATGGGCATTCCCGACGCCAGGAAGTCATTCAGGCTGGCGACAACTTCTGGGTGATTATGCCCCAGGGCCAAAGTACCGGCCCCGGCCAGACAATCCAGGTAAGTGTTGCCTTCGACATCCGTCACCCAGACCCCCTCTGCCTTGGCGATGGCCAAGGGAAGTTTGCGCGGATAGCTGCGGACATTGGACTCGAACTTGCCCTGACGGGTCAGATAGTCGGCGTTATTTCGGTATATATGATCAGACTGCAATGATTCGGCAATAAGCATCCGTTCAACCCCTATACGATCGAGAAGGTATGGTGCGATGTAACCTGATACCGGCGGGCGCGCTATATATGGATATATACAAACTTTTATATATATCCATATCTATTCGAGAAGGAAGCGGAAGGCGCACTACCAGCCAAGGTCATTCGCCATTACTGATGCCTTCCGCCGTTTCTTCGAAACCCACTACTGTTCTTGCAACAACCTATCCATCTAGAACCCGACGGTGGTCGACACCAGCCAGGTTCTCGGCGTCGACAGGGTCAGGCCCGGCTCACTGTCGTCCGAGGCGCCGGCCGAAGCCCAGTAGCGGTCATCCAGCACGTTCTCCACCGTGGCGCGCAGGGTGACGTCCTTGCCGGCGACCTTGAAGGCGTAACGGGCACCAAGGTCGAACCGCTCCCAACCGTCGATCTGCTTGCTGTTGGCCTGGTCCAGGTACTGGGAGCTGGAATGAATACCGCGCGCGGTCAGGGTCACCCCCGACAGGGCCGGCACATCCCACTCGGCACCGAGGTTGACGTTGTACTCGGGCGTGGCCGGGGCGCGGTTGCCATCGGAGACGCCGCCGACGGTATCGGTCAGCTCGCTGTCGATGTACATCACCCCGCCGAGCAGGCGAAAGCCCTTGAGCGGTTCGCCGAACAGGCTCAGCTCGACGCCCTTGTTCTCCCGCTTGCCGTTCGGGCCGAATACGCGCGTGGTGGCGTTGGTCTCGTAGGCCGGCTGCTTGATGCGGAAGGCACTGGCGGTGAGGGCGAGCGAGCCCAGGTCATACTTGGCACCAACCTCGACCTGGCGGCTGGTGAACGGCGGGAAGATCTGGTCCTCGTTGATCGAGGTCGACGGGGCGATCTTGCCCTGGCTCAGGCCTTCCATGTAGTTGGCGTAGAGCGACAGCTGGTCGGTGACTTTGTACAGGATGCCCGCCGATGGCGAGACCTTCTCCTCGTCGTAGGCCGTGTCGCCTTTGACGTCATTGTTCCAGTCATCGACCTTGACCCGCTGCCAGCGGGCGCCCAGGGTCAGCAGCAAGCGGTCATCGATAAAGCCGAGGGTGTCGGACAGTGCCACGCCGCTGAAGCGGTTCTCGGTGTAGACCTCCGAATCGATGCGAGTGGGCGTGCTGGGTGTTGGAGTCTGCACCGGGTCGTAGAGGTTGCTGGGGGCCGCACGGTAACGCGCACCACCATTGGTGAAGTCCATGTAGAAATAGCTGGCGGACAGGTTCAGCTCATGGCTCACGGAGCCGATCTCGAACCAATTGCGCAGGCCCGCCAAGGCGGTCCTGACCGACTCGTCGCGGGTAAAATCACGGGGCTGGACGCTGAAGTCTCCAGCGTCGTTGATGATGGAGACGTTATGCCGGAGGAAGTCATGGTTGCTCTCGCGAGCGCCGACAGCGGCATAGGCCATCAGCGAATCGCTGAGGTCGAACTCGCCGCGCACCGCGCCGAAGCTATCCTGGGTACGCGCCTTGCTCCAGGCCTGCGCATAGTTGTGACGCACGTCGTCCGCATCCGGCACTTTGGCATTGGCCCCCACCAGCACCCGTTCCTGTGGGGCATCGGTATCGCGTTCGGTATGCCCGAGATCCGCCGAAAGCCGCAGCCGCTCACCGTGAAAATCCAGGCCCAGCACGCCCATCTCGCGGTCGACGCTCTGGTCGTCCCACTCGGTGTCACCGGACTGTTTCACGCCGTTGAAACGCAGGCCGAACTGGTTCTCGTCACCGAAACGGCGGCCGATATCCACTGCGCCGCCGACCTGGCTGTCCGCGGCGTAGCTGCCGGTGAACTCGGTGAGCGGCTTGTCGCCCGCGCGTTTGGGCACCACGTTAATGCCACCGCCCACGCTGCCCCGCGGCGAGATGCCGTTGATCAGTTGGCTCGGCCCCTTGAGGATGTCCACGCGCTCGGCCATTTCCATGTCGATCGAATAGGTCGGCAGGATGCCGTAGAGGCCGTTGTAGGCGACATCGCTGTTGAACAGGCTAAAGCCGCGGATGGTGAACTGCTCGAATCGCCCGCCGGCCGGGTTGGTGGTGCGCACCGACGGATCGCTGGCGACCAGATCGCCCAGGGTGCGCGCCTGCTGGTTCTTCACGGTGTCGCTGGTATAGGAGGTCATGCTGAACGGGGTCTCCATGAAGTCCCGATCGCCCAACATGCCCAGGGCGCCGCGGCGGCTCACCTGGCCGCCGGCATAGGCCTGTGCGGCAGCCTCGCCGCTGGCACCGAGAACCACGGTCGCCGGCAGTTGATGCGCGCCAGCGGCCTGCTCCGGGGCGGGCGTCACGGTGTAGGCCTGCTCGCCCACGGCCTGCAGCTGCAGACCGGAATCGCGCAGCAGCTGGGCAAAGCCCTCCTCGACCGCGTATTCGCCGGACAGCCCGGTGCTGTCGCGGCCCTTCACCAGCGCCGGATCCACCGACAGATCGACCCCGGCCAACCCGGCGAAGCGGGTCAGCGCGGCGCCCAGGCTGCCGGCAGGCACGTGGTAACTGCGCCGGGCGGCGTCCTCGGCCCAACTGGCGGGGACGAGCAATGGGCTGGCACTCAGGCTCAGCAGCAGGCTCAGGCGCAGCAACGGGCGCGCCGGGCGCAAACGGTAAGGCAGTACTACGGGCATTGGAGAGGCTCTCTGTTTTCGTTCACTTACTTGCAATGACAGGCGAGGCGAAAAAAAGGGACAGGCTTCAGGCAACTTTTTTGCGCGGCAGCAGCGTGACCCAGAAACGCGTACGCGCCTGCACATGCAGCGGCAGGCTGGCGGCCAGCAGCGCCAGTACCCGATCGGTGTCCTCCAGACGGAAACTGCCGGTGACGCGCAGCGACTCGAGCTCCGGCGCCCAGCGCAGCACGCCCGGCCGGTGCTTGCTCAGCTCCTCGAGGAATTCCCCCAGTGGCTGGTCCTGCGCCAGTAACACGCCCTCGCGCCAGCCCGGCTGCAACACATCGAATGGCTCCAACGCCCCGGCGCCGGCGGCCTGCAGGTCGACCCGCTGGCCGCCGCGCAGCGCCAACACCGGCCCCCGCAAGGGCCGCACGGACGCCGTGCCGCCGTATACCGAGACCCGGCAGCCGCGCGGCTCCTGGCGCACGCAGAGTTCGCCGGCGCCGACGCTGAGCAGCCCATGGCGGGTGTGGATGGTCATCGGCGCCGCCCCCGGCACCTGCAGCGCCATCTCGCCAGCCACCAGGGTCAGACGCCGGTTGTCCAGATCCACATCGACGGCACTGGCGGTGTTCAACTGCAGGGAGCTGCCATCTGCCAGCAGCAGCTGCTTGCGCTCGCCGGTGGTGGTGTGCAGGTCGGCCTGCCAGACCTCCAGCGGCAGTTGCCGACCGAGCAGCCAGGCGCTCGGCAGCAGCGTCGCCGCGCCCAGCGCACACTTGAGCACTGCACGCCGCCCCGGCTGCGGACGATCCAGGCTGGCCATGGCCAGCGCCGCAGGCAATTCGGCGAAGCGTTGGCGCAGCAGCTGGGCCTTCTGCCAGGCCTGCTCGTGACTGGTACAGCTGGCGCGCCAGTGTTGCAGGTCGGCGCGATCGCGCTCGGTGGCGGCGCCGGACTCCAGCAACGCCAGCCACTGCGCGGCGGCCCGCGCCACCTGGCGCGCCTCGGCCGCGGGCATCACAGCGCCACCAGCAGGCAATGCTCGTAGGCTTGCGCCATGTAGCGCTTGATGGTGCGCTCGGACACCTGCAAGCGCTCGGCGATCTGCTGATAGGCCAGGCCCTCCAACTGGCTCCAGAGAAACGCCCGGCGTACCGCCGCCGGCAGCCCGTCGAGCATCTCATCCAGCGCCTGCAGGGTTTCCAGCAGCAGCCAGCGCTGCTCGGGAGACGGCACGCTGGCCTCGGGCAACGCCGCCAGCGCATCCAGGTACGCCTGCTCCAGGCTGCGCCGCTGGTAGAAGTTGCTCAGCAGCCGCTTGCCCACCGTCAGCAGATAGGCCCGGGGCTCCTGCAGGTCGGCGATCCGCTGGGAGCTGGCGAGCAGCCGCAGGAAGGTATCCTGGCTGAGGTCCGCGGCATCGCAGCCATTGCCCAGGCGCCGTCGCAACCAGCCCTCCAGCCAGCCACTATGGTCGCGGTACAGGTCGTGGAGGCTCTGCTCCGTCGCCATCGCCGTATCACTCATATCGGAAACCCTGCGCCAATGATGATTCAAATGAGAATAATTCTAATTTGAATTAACTCTGCAAACCAAGCCCTTTATGCAGCCAGAGCCCAGGTTCGGCTCCATGAGGCGAGCTGGCGCCCCACCACCCCACACCGCGGGCCGGGATATTTGGGATGCTTGCCTGGGCGACAAGGGGCTGCTGCCACACCAGGACGGGCGGCTGAAGCAGCGGGCGCGACCAGCAACGCAAACGGCAAGCGCGATCCGGCACTGCAGCAGGCAAAGGAAACAGGGCTTTCTGCGGAGCGAAAGGCTGCAGCGGCGTGGCGGCGGGCCAGGTTTGGCGGGCGGCCTGGCGGGTGGGCGACGGGCGCCGCGGCGAGGTGCCAGGAACGGGAAACAAAAAACCCCCAGGTATCGCTACCTGAGGGCTTCATGTATGGCGCAGCGGACGGGACTCGAACCCGCGACCCCCGGCGTGACAGGCCGGTATTCTAACCGACTGAACTACCGCTGCGTGTCGGTGGACTTGCGTCCAAAGAACTCTTGCTTCGTCTGGCGGCTTCGCCCCTGGGCTTTTCCACCTCATGTCGAGCGAACCCGACATGGAAAATATGGCGCAGCGGACGGGACTCGAACCCGCGACCCCCGGCGTGACAGGCCGGTATTCTAACCGACTGAACTACCGCTGCGCGTCGGTCGGACTTGCGTCCGATTTTTCAAACCAAAATCCGCAAAGAGTGGTGGGTGATGACGGGATCGAACCGCCGACCCTCTGCTTGTAAGGCAGATGCTCTCCCAGCTGAGCTAATCACCCATCGCTTTGCGAGGCGCGCAATTTACGAGGGGAGCGCCCCTAAGTCAATACTCTGCTTAAAGTTTTTCTCGAAGGGCGGAAGATATCGCGCTCCGCACCCAGGCTCTGCACTGCGCCCGAGACGGCATCCTGGCGGCACCTCAGGGCCTCAAAGCGCCACCTGCAAGGTCAACCTTGCGGTTACCCGATTGTCCTCGCTGCGCGCCAGGCTGGCTTCGGCTATCTGCACCCCCTGGTGCTCCAGCGCCGCGAACCAGCGCAACAACTGGGCGAATGGCGCCGGCTGCAGGCTGACCTGCAGCGAACCGTCAGCATCGCTGTCCAGGCGCTCGACGGCCAAGCCCTGCTCGGCGGCGCTGGCGGTGACCAAGCCTTGCAGGCGCGCCGGATCGAGGCTGGTCCGCGGTTTGCTGGCCAGACCGCGCGCCGCTGGCGCCTGGACCTGCAGATAGGCATGCAGGGCGCGCTGCTGCTCGAAGGCGCTGCGCGCCGCCGTTACCCCCTGCCGCGCCGGCTGCCAGAGCAGCAGATACAGCACCACCAGCACCAGGAACAGCGCCAATCCAGCCAGGGCCAGCCGCTCGCGTGCGGCCAGGGCGCGCCAGCGCTGCAGCAGCACGGAGCTTTCCAGCTGGGTGGCGAGTGGATTCTTCAGATCGCTCAGACTGCCCATGTTCATCCCCCGATCACCAGACGCGCGCTCACCCCAACCGTTTCACGGCTGGCGGAGCCCAGTTGCACCGCCAACCCCGCCTCCTGCAGGCGCTCGCGCAGCCGCTCCAGCTCGCCGAAACCCGGCGCCTGCACCTGCATGGCCAGATCGCCGCGCAGCTCGCTGAAATCCAGCTGCTGGATGCTCACCTGCGCGCCCTCGGCGACTATCGCCTGACTCACCTGGGCGAGCATGCCGAGCAGACGTCCCTGGCCGCTGGCACCGTCCGCCGCCAGGTGCTGGTCCAGCTGCGCACGCAGATCGATCAACTTGCGGTCTTCCGGAAACAGCTCCCGATACAGCGCCGCACTGGCCTCGGCGTAGGCATCGGCTTGGCGCTGCAGGTGCCAGCCCTGGGCCAGGTTGAAGCCCCACTGCAGCACCAGCCACAGGCCGAGCAGCCCCAACAGCGGCCGCCAGCGCTGCCAGCGGCCGTCGCTCTGCTGCACGGCGAACTCGCCCTGGGCCAGGTTGTCGACGAGCGCCTGCTGCGCCAGCCAGCGATAGGGATCGGCGAGTTCCGGGCGCTCGTCCGCCGGCTCCAGACCCGCCTGCCGCACACCGCGATAGGCGAAGTACGGGCGCGGACAGGCGGCGGCCAGCGCCGGCCAGGCCTCGCCATCCAGGGCCAGGCGCGCCACGCCCTCGCCGCCGAGCAGCCAGCGCGACTCCAGCTGCAGCAGCTGCGTGCCTTCGCGCGGCAGCAAGTCGGCATCCACGGCAATCGCCTGCGGCGGCGTGGCGCACAGCGCCAGCCAGCCGCTCAGCCAACTGCGGCGTACGGCGAACACCCGATGGCGGCCATCGGGTAACGCCTCGCCGAGTGCCAGGTGCAGCTGCTCGACGTCCTCGGCCAGCAGCTCCTCCACGGCGAACGGCAGCGCCTGGCGCAACCAGCGGCTTTTCTGCGTCGGCAGGCGCACCGCGCAGACCGTCACCGCCTCGACCGGCAGGACCAGGGTCCAGCCACTCCCCAGCCCGGCCACCGCCTCGGCGAACGGCAGGCGCTGGCTGCGCTCCGCCTGCACGCATTGCGCCGGCAGCTCGGCAGCCGCGCCGGCACAGGCCGCCGGCGGTAGAAATACATACGCTTGACTCATGGTTCGACTTCCTCGACGGGCGCAGGCGCCAAGGCGTCCTGCCCCAGATCACGGGCTAGCACGTATACCTTGCCATCGCTGGCACGCTGTAGGGTGCTGTGTAAAACCTGGCGGCGATCGCCCACACCGACCTCGCTGATCACCTGGAAATACGGGCTGCCGACCGCCAACCCCTGGCTCTGCACCTGCAACCCGGGCAGCTGGGCGAGAAAACTCGGCAGATCGGCATAGCCCTGGCTGCCGCGATTGGCCACCAGGCCCTCGGCGGTACTCAGCGGCAAGCCCTCGGCCAGACTGGCCAGCACCCAGGCGCTGGCGGTATTGACGTTGAGCGTCGCGTCGGCCGGCAGAGCCGTGACGAATGGCAGCAGGCGCCGGTAATCGGCCTCGTCCATCTCCAGCAACAGGCGCAGCTCCGATACGTCGACCAGCGTGCGATTGGCAGTGCGGTAGGGCGGCTGTGCCAGCAGGTACTGGTTGTCCTCGGCGCCATAGCCGCCGCTCGCCTGCTGGTCGCTGTCCAGCCAGTCGAGCAGGCGCTCGGCATAGGGCTTGTCGATCTGCAGGCTGAGCAGCAAGCGGCGGAACTGCGCCAGCGCCGCCTGGTTGGCCTGGCCTTCGCGCACCAGGCTGTTGAGATTGAAGCGCCCGCTCGGATCGACGATGCGCACCCGCAGTTCACCGCCTTCGTCCAGGGCGAACGGCGCCAACGGCTGCGCCCAGGCCTCGCCCAGGTGATCCACCGGTGCGCGCGGGTCGCCCTGCTGCAAGTCGCGGCGCAGCACCGCCTTGGCCAAAGCTTCGCCGCCCAGCGCGTAGTGCCAGGCCTGGCGCACGTGCAACTGGTTGGCGCTGCTGCGGATCGCCAGTTGCTGACGGGCAATGATGCCGGCGCTGATCACCGTGACCAGTGCCACCACCAGCAGCACGGTGATCAATGCCACGCCCCGCTGCATCTTCATGGCGCCGGCTCCTGAATCGCTTCGTCGGCGGGCTCGGTTGCGCCGGGGTCCTCGACGGGCGCCTGCGTCAGGCTCTTGGGCAGCACGTCGGGCAGGCGCAGCAGGCGGCGCAGCTCGCCATGGCGGCGGTGTTCGAGCACCAGTTCGAGCGCCTGCGGCAGCGCTTGCAGGCTCTTCTCGCCGCCGCCCTCGGGCGGCCAACTGGCATGCCAGGCGCCATCGCCATCCAGGTAGCGCAGTTGCAGGCGCGTCACGCCCTCCAGGGCCTGTTGCACCTGTGGCTGGCTGTCCTGCGCCTGGTCGAGGACATTCCAATAGTGCCGCTGCCACTGTTCGCCGCTCAGTTGCCAGCGCACCCGCTGCAGGCCGGCGCGCGGGCGGCCGAGCGGGTTGCGCCAGCCGAGCCGGCTCAGCTCCAGCGCGGGCGCCTCGCCCTCCTCGCCGAGCAAGGCCGGACGCGGCTCGCCGAACGGATCGCGCACCGGCCGCGGCGCCGCCTGCGACAGGTCGCGCTCGAACGCCGCCATGGCCCGCACCAGTT
The DNA here is from genome assembly GCF_900100495.1 of Pseudomonas benzenivorans. Taxonomy (GTDB): domain Bacteria; phylum Pseudomonadota; class Gammaproteobacteria; order Pseudomonadales; family Pseudomonadaceae; genus Aquipseudomonas; species Aquipseudomonas benzenivorans. The sequence goes on along the minus strand of NZ_FNCT01000003.1, from coordinate 365,241 downwards.
CACGCAGCTGTAGTTCATGCTCGCGGGTGCTGGCGTCGCTGCGCAGCACGCTGTCGAGCATGCGGTAGGTGCCGAGACCGAGCAGGGCGAAGATCGCGATGGCGATCAGCAGCTCCAGCAGGGTAAAACCGGCCGCGCGCCTCATGGCGAGTCACCGAGAAAGCCGCTGAGGCTGACCAGCGCCCGCTCGCGCAGGTCGCCGCCGAGGCCGCGCTCGGGGCGCGGCGCCACCCACAGGCTGACCCGGCGCATGCTCGGTTCGCTGGTCGCCTGGATCTCGCTCTGCCACTGCCAGCGGCGCCCGGCGAAGCTCAACTCGCCCTGGTCGCGGCCATCGGCGGCGGGCGTCTCGGCCAGCTGCAGCTCGCTCAGGCGGTTGTCGGCGATCCACATCGCCAGGGTCTTGTCCTCCAGGCTGGCGGCGGTCTGCAGGCTGCGCGCACCGGCGCTCAACACACTGGCCGCGACCAGGGCGAAGATCGCCAGGGCGACCAGCACTTCGAGCAGGGTGAACCCGGCCAGGCGCTTCATCCGGCGCGCGCCTTGAGGTCGTCGGCTTCGACCCTGGGCAGGCGGAAGCCATCACTGGACAACAACAAGCGCAAGCCATCCTTGCGCCGCTCGCGCAGGTGCAGGCGGAACGGGCTGAGCTCGCCGCTGGAGAGGATCAGCAGCTGCGGCAGGCTGTTCTTGGCGTCGCCCTCCTCGCCTTCCGGCGTCGGCAACTGCAGCGGCTCGCCGTCCAGCTCCAGGCTCAGCTCGGCCCAGGCCGGCAGGCGATGGGGCTTGTCCGCCAGCGCCTGCCAGCGGCCCGAGCGTGGCTCGTAGAGCAGCACCTGGTAGGTTTCGCCGCTCAGCCGCAGGCCGTATTCGCGATTGTCCAGCACCGCCTCCTCGGCCAGCACGCCGATCAACCCGGCCAGGCGCTCGGCCTCGCCGCGCAGCTCGCGGGTCGGGCCGGCGATGCCGCCGCCGAGCACGGCCAGGCCGATCAGGCTGCCGAGGATCACCAGCACGACCAACAGCTCGATCAGGGTGAAGCCGCGCGTCCGGCGCATGGCCGACTAGAGGTCCCAGTTACCGATGTCGGCATCCAGATCGCTGCCGCCCTGCTTGCCGTCGGCGCCCAGCGAATAGAGGTCGAAGGCGCCCTTGGTGCCGGGCGCCAGGTACTGGTAGACAGTCCCCCAGGGATCGACCGGCAGGCGCTTGAGGTAGCCGTCCTGGTTCCAGTTCTTCGCCGGCGGGTTGCCGGAGGGCTTCTGCACCAGCGCCTCAAGGCCCTGCTGGGTGCTCGGGTAGCTGTGGTTGTCCAGCTTGTACATGTCCAGGGCCGCGGCGATCGCCTTGATGTCGCCCCGGGCCACGGTGACCTTGGCCTGGTCCGGGCGGCTCATGATCTGCGGCACCACCAGGGCGGCGAGAATGCCGAGGATCACCACCACCACCATGATTTCGATCAGGGTGAAACCCTGCTGTCCGTGCGTCCTTGTGATCTTCACCTGCTTACCCCACCAACTGATTGAGAGACAGAATCGGCAGCAGGATGGCCAAGACGATGACCAGCACCACTGCGCCCATAAATACCAGCATGAACGGCTCGAACAACCCGACCAGCAAGGCCACCTGGGCGCCCAGGTCGTTCTCCTGGTTGCGCGCGGTACGCGCCAGCATCTGGTCCAGCTCGCCGGAGCGCTCGCCGCTGGCGATCATGTGCAGCATCATCGGCGGAAACTGCCCGCTGGCCTCCAGCGCACGGGTCAGGCTGCCGCCCTCGCGGACCTTCTGCGCGGCCACCACCACCTGGGCACGGATCACCCGGTTGGCGACCACTTCGGCGCCGATCCCCAGCGCCTCCACCAGCGGCACGCCGCTCTGGGTGAGGATCGCCAGGGTCGAGGCGAAGCGCGCGCAGTCGGTGGCGCGGATCAGCCGCCCGAGCAGCGGCACACGCAGCAGCAAGGCATGCCAGCGCAGCTTGAAGGCCGGGTCGCGCAGCGCCCAGCGCAGGGCGACAACGCCCAGCACCAGCAGCAGCAGCGCCAGCCAGCCCCAGCCCTTGACCCACTCGCTCAGGCCGATCAGCCCGCGGGTCAGGGCCGGCAGGGTCTGCCCGGAATCGACGAACACCCGCACCACGTCCGGCACCACGTAGCCGAGCAGGAAACCGACGATCAGCAAGGAGGCGCACATCAGGATCAGCGGATAGAGCAGCGCCAGCTGGATCTTCTGCCGCGACTGCTGGCGCTGCTCGGTGTAGTCGGCCAGTTGCTCGAGCACCGGCCCCAGGTGCCCGGCGTGCTCGCCCGCCGCCACCGTGGCGCGGTACAGCTCGGGAAAGGCTGCGGGGAATTCCTTCAGGCTGCTGGCCAGGCCGTGGCCCTCCAGCACCCGCGCGCGCACCGCCAACAGCATGCCCTGGATGCGTGGCAAACGGGCCTGGGCCGCCGCCGCGCGCAGCGCTTCCTCGATCGGCAGGGCGGCCTGGATCAGGGTCGCCAACTGCCGGGTGAGCAGCGCCAGGTCGCGCGCCGAGAGGCCGCGGGCGAAGCTGAAGTGCCCGCCGCCGCTGGCCTGCTCGCGGGTACGGGTGGCCTTGACCTCCAATGGCGCCAGTTGCCGCTCGCGCAGCAGCTGGCGCACCTGGCGCGCGCTGTCGGCCTCGAGCACGCCTTTCTGCTGGCGGCCTTTGGGGTCGAGGGCGAGGTATTCGAAAGCGGCCATTAGCGTTCCTTGCTCATTCTTCCCGGGTCACGCGCAACACCTCTTCCAGGGTGGTCGCCCCTTCCAGCACCTTGCGCATGCCGTCGGCACGGATGCTCGGGCCGAGCGTGCGCGCATGGCGGGTCATGTCCTGCTCGGCGGCGGCGTTGTGGATCAGGGTGCGCAACTTATCGTCGAACACCACCAGTTCGTAGATGCCGGTGCGCCCGCGATAGCCCTGCTGGTGGCACTCGCCGCAACCGCGCGCATGGTACAGGGTCGGCGCCTGCCCAGGCGACACGCCGAGCAGCGCGCATTCGGCCGCATCGGCCTGGTAGGCCTCCTTGCAGCTGGGGCAGAGCACGCGCACCAGGCGCTGGGCCAGCACGCCGAGCAGGGAGGAAGACAGCAGGAAGGGTTCGACGCCCATGTCGACCAGGCGGGTGATGGCACCGATGGCGCTGTTGGTGTGCAGGGTCGAGAGCACCAGGTGGCCGGTCAGCGAGGCCTGCACGGCGATCTCGGCGGTTTCCCTGTCGCGGATCTCGCCGACCATCACCACGTCCGGGTCCTGGCGCAGGATGGCGCGCAGGCCGCGGGCGAAGGTCATGTCGACCCTGGGGTTGACCTGGGTCTGGCCGATGCCTTCGAGGTGGTACTCGATCGGGTCTTCCACCGTGAGGATATTGCGCGTGCGGTCGTTGAGGCTGACCAGGCTGGCGTACAGCGTGGTGGTCTTGCCCGAGCCGGTGGGCCCGGTGACCAGCAGGATGCCGTGGGGCTTGCGCACGGTCTCCTCCATCAGCCGGCGATCCTGTGCGCACATGCCCAGGTGCTGCAGCGACAGGCGCCCGGCCTGCTTGTCGAGCAGGCGCAGCACCACCCGTTCGCCATTCGCCGAGGGCAGGGTCGAGACGCGCACGTCGACCTCGCGGCCGCCGACCCGCAGGGAAATGCGCCCATCCTGCGGCACGCGCTTCTCGGCGATGTCCAGGCGCGCCATGACCTTGATCCGCGACACCAGCAGCGCCGCCAGCTCGCGCTTGGGCTCGAGCACCTCGCGGAGGATGCCGTCGACGCGAAAACGCACCACCAGGCGCTTCTCGAAGGTCTCCAGGTGGATATCCGAGGCGTTTTCCTTGATCGCCTCGCCGAGGATGGCGTTGATCAGGCGGATGATCGGCGCGTCGTCTTCCTGCTCCAGCAGGTCCTCGGTCTCCGGCACCTGCTCGGCCAGGGCGGCCAGGTCCAGGCTGCCGCCAAGCCCCTCGGCCAGCTGCATGGCCCCCGACTCATGCTGGTAGGCCTTGGCCAGCGCCTGCTCGAACGCATCGGCAGACAACGCCCGCAGCGGCAGCTGGCAGCCGACGAATCGTTGCGCCTCGGCCAGCGCCACCAGCTCGACCGCCGGCCTGTAAGCCAGGCACGGGGCGCTCCCCTCCGCCAGCAGGACGACCCCATGGCGCTTGGCGAAACCGAATGGCAAACGCCGCAGTGGCGCTTCAGTGAGTAGAGCGTTCATCCCAGGAATGCCTTGAATCTGTGACGTGACATACGCATCGAGAGCAGTTTCGCGCGATGCTGGCCCACGCTTATATCAGTTGATGATTATCATTGTGCCGCCGCAGAGCAAAAGCACGGGGCCATCTTTAGCACATCGCCTCCCCGCGGCACACCACCCTGACGGGGGCTGGCAATTCCTCGTCAACTGTCTATGATCGGCGCGCGATCCACGCCGCAAAACTAAGAACTTCAGGAGTGCCGCCCTTGCCTTTTTCGGCTGCCCGCCGCTGGATGCAGCTGCATGCCCCGACCCTGGCCGCCGTCGTCGTGGTGCTGGCGATGAGCATCGCCCTGGCCTGGCAAACCGCCGATTGGCTGCGTTTCCTGCGTGCGCCGGCGCCGGACAGCGCGCCGAACAGCGCGCAGCGGCAGCCCCCCGTATCCAGCCAACAACTGGCGCCGCTGTTCGGTGCCAGCGGCCTGGACGACGCTACGCCAGCGCCCGCCACCAACCTGCGCCTGACCCTGCTCGGCAGCTTCGTGCATGCCGACCCGAAACGCTCCAGCGCGATCATCCGCCACGAGGGCAGCCAGGCGCAGCGCTATCAGGTCGGCAGCGAAATGCCCAACGGCATACGCCTGCATGCCGTCTACGCCGATCGAGTGGAAGTGGAACGCAATGGTCGCCGGGAAAGTCTGAACTTTCCCCGCAGCCAGTCCAGCGATCAGGCCATGGCCTACTCACCCAGCGAAACCAGCACGGACGCCCTGGATCAGCTCGACGAGCTGGAAGCCGACAATCTCGAGCAGTTGCGCGAGCGCATGGACGCCCTGCGCCAACAGATGGACGCGACCGGCGCTGCGCCGACGGACGCCGAACCCACCGATCAGCCCACGGAAAGCGACTGAACCGATGCCCCCGATCTTCTCGCGCCTCACCTTCGCCCTGCTTGCCGCAGGCCTGGCCATCAGCCCGTTGCCGCTCAGCGCCGCGATCAGCGCAGCAGCGCCGGCCGCCGAGCAGCAGGAAGAAAGCTGGACCATCAACCTGAAAGGCGCCGACATCCGCGAATTCATCGACCAGGTCGCGCAGATCACCGGCGAAACCTTCATCGTCGACCCGCGGGTGAAAGGCCAGGTCAGCGTGGTCTCCAGCACGCCGCTGAGCTTGAGCGAGGTCTACCAACTGTTTCTCTCGGTCATGGCCACCCATGGCTTCAGCGTCATCGCCCAGGGCGAACAGGCGCGCATCGTGCCGAATGCCGAAGCCAAGGCCGACGCCGGCCGCGGCCGGCCCGCCCCGGACCGCCTGGAAACCCGCCTGATCCAGGTGCAGCACGGCGCGGCGAGCGAACTGATTCCGCTGATTCGCCCACTGGTGCCGCAATATGGCCACCTGGCCGCGGTGACCTCGGCCAACGCCATCATCATCAGCGACCGTAGCGCCAATATCGCCCGCATCGAAGACTTGCTGCACCAGCTCGACCAGAAAGGCGACCGCGACTACAGCGTGCTCGACCTGCAGCACGCCTGGGTCATGGATGTCGCCGAAGTGCTGAATAACAGCCAGACGCGCGGCGAGGCCAAAGGCGGCTCCACCACCCAGGTGATTGCCGACGCGCGGACCAACCGGCTGATCCTCCTCGGCCCACCGGCCGCGCGCACGAAACTGGCGGCATTGGCCAAATCGCTGGACACCCCGACCAGTCGCTCGGCCAATACCCGGGTGATCCGCCTGCGCCATAACGACGCGAAAACCCTGGCGGAAACCCTCGGCGAGATCTCCGAAGGCCTGAAAACCCCGGACGGCGGCGAAGCCGCCGGCAAGCCGCAGAACATCCTGATTCGCGCCGACGAGAGCCTCAACGCCCTGGTGCTGCTGGCCGAGCCCGACCTGGTGGCGACCCTGGAGGACATCGTCCGGCAACTCGACGTACCGCGCGCCCAGGTGATGGTGGAAGCGGCCATCGTCGAAGTCTCCGGCGATATCAGCGAGGCCCTCGGCGTGCAATGGGCGGTGGATGCGCGCGGCAGCACGGGCGGCCTGGGCGGGGTGAATTTCAGCGGTACCGGGCTCTCAGTCGGCTCGGTGCTGAGCGCCATCCAGGAGGAGACCCTGCCGGAGACCCTGCCGGACGGCGCCATCATCGGCCTCGGCAGCGACAGCTTCGGCATGCTGATCACCGCGCTGTCGGCCAACTCCAAGAGCAACCTGCTGTCGACCCCCAGCCTGCTGACCCTGGACAACCAGAAGGCGGAGATCCTGGTCGGGCAGAACGTGCCGTTCCAGACCGGCTCCTTCACCACCAGCGCATCGGGCGCCGACAACCCCTTCACCACCATCGAGCGGCAGGACATCGGGGTGACCCTCAAGGTCACCCCGCACATCAACGAAGGCGCCAGCCTGCGCCTGGAAATCGAACAGGAAATCTCCTCCATCGCCCCCACCAGCCAGGGAGTCAATGCGGTCGACCTGATCACCAACAAACGCTCGATCAAGAGCACCATCCTCGCCGAAGATGGCCAGGTCATCGTGCTCGGCGGCCTGATCCAGGACGACGTCACCGAGACCATCTCGAAAGTCCCGCTGCTGGGCGACATTCCGCTGCTCGGCCGGCTGTTCCGCTCGAGCCAGGACAGCCATGTCAAACGCAACCTGATGGTCTTCCTGCGCCCCACCGTGGTGCGCGACGCCGCGGGCCTGGCGGCCCTGTCCGGGAAGAAGTACGGCGACATCCGCACCCTCGGCGACGGGCGCGACGATTACCAGCCCGGGGTGCTGCCCGGCAACTCCCGCCTGTTGTTCGATCGCGATTCGGCGCCGGCCGTCGACCTGCGCCAATAGAACCTGCGCCAACGAAAAAGCCCCGGCTCGCACCGGGGCTTTTTCGTTCAGACCTGCCGCGCGCCTACAGCGCCGCCAGTCCCCGCGCCAGATCGGCCTTGAGGTCGACCAGGTCTTCCAGACCCACCGCCACCCGAATCAGGTTGTCGCGGATACCGGCATTGGCCCGCTCGGCCGGCGACAGGCGCCCGTGGGAGGTGCTCGCCGGGTGGGCGATGGTGGTCTTGGTATCGCCCAGGTTGGTGGTGATGGAGATCACCCTTGTGGCGTCGATGAAGCGCCACGCCGCCTCCTTGCCACCCTTGACCTCGAAACTGACCACGGCACCGAAACCGCTCTGCTGACGCTTGGCCAACGCATGCTGCGGGTGGCTGGGCAGACCGGCGTAGTAGACCCGCTCGACGCCCGGCTGCTGTTCCAGCCAGAGGGCCAACTCCAGTGCGCTGGCGCAGTGCGCCTGCATGCGCACGCGCAGGGTTTCCAGGCCCTTGAGGAAGATCCAGGCATTGAACGGGCTGAGGGTCGGCCCGGCGGTACGCAGGAAACCCACCACTTCCTTCATCTGCTCCGCGCGACCGGCCACCACGCCGCCCATGCTGCGGCCCTGGCCATCGATGTATTTGGTCGCCGAGTGCATGACGATGTCCGCCCTGAGCTTGAGCGGCTGCTGCAGCGCCGGGGTGCAGAAGCAGTTATCGACGGCCAGCAAGGCGCCTTTGCCATGGGCGATCTCCGCCAACGCGGCGATATCGACCAACTCGGCCAGCGGGTTGGACGGCGACTCGACGAACAGCAGCTTGGTGTTCGGCTTGAACGCCGCCTCCCAGGCCGCCAGGTCCGACAGCGCGACATAGTCCACCTGCACGCCGAAGCGCTTGAGGTACTTCTCGAACAGGCTGATAGTCGAACCGAACACGCTGCGCGAGACCAGCACGTGGTCGCCGCCGCTGCACAGGCTCATGACGATGGCGAGGATCGCCGCCATGCCGGAAGAGGTGGCCACCGCCTGCTCGGCGCCTTCCAGGGCGGCAAGGCGCTCCTCGAAGGCGCGCACGGTGGGGTTGGTGTAACGTGAGTAGACGTTGCCCGGCACCTCGCCGGCGAAGCGCGCGGCGGCATCGGCAGCGGTGCGGAACACATAACTGGAGGTGGGGAAAATCGCCTCGCTGTGCTCCCCTTCCGGCGTGCGGCGCTGCCCGGCACGCACCGCCAGGGTATCGAATCCCGCGCCGTCCAGATCGCTATCCAGACGCCCTGCTTCCCACTCTTGGCTCATACCCAACCTCATCGCGACCGTAGCCCGGATGCAATCCGGGTTGCCCATCCCGCAGGCGCCCGGATTGCGTCCGGGCTGCCTGCCAGGCCCTTGTAGCTCAATTGTTGTACAGATCGATAATCGCGCTGACGGCCTGGGATTTCGCCTTGGTCGCATCGTTGCGCGCCTGCTCGATCTTGTTCAGGTAGGCCTCGTCGACATCGCCGGTGACGTAGTGGCCATCGAACACCGCACAGTCGAAATGCTCGATCTTCACCTTGCCACCGCCGACCGCTTCGATCAGGTCCGGCAGGTCCTGGTACACCAGCCAGTCGGCGCCGATCAATTCGGCAACTTCCTCGGTGCTGCGATTGTGGGCGATCAGCTCGTGGGCGCTCGGCATGTCGATGCCGTAGACGTTCGGATAGCGCACCGCCGGCGCCGCCGAGCAGAAATACACGTTCTTCGCCCCGGCTTCGCGGGCCATCTGGATGATCTGCTTGCAGGTGGTGCCGCGCACGATCGAGTCGTCCACCAGCATCACGTTCTTGCCACGGAACTCCAGTTCGATGGCGTTGAGCTTCTGCCGTACCGACTTCTTGCGCGCGGCCTGCCCCGGCATGATGAAGGTGCGGCCGATATAGCGGTTCTTGACGAAGCCTTCGCGGAACTTCACGCCCAGGTGGTTGGCCAACTCCAGCGCCGAAGTACGGCTGGTATCGGGAATCGGGATGACCACGTCGATGTCGTGATCGGGACGCTCGCGGAGGATCTTCTCGGCCAGCTTCTCGCCCATGCGCAGGCGCGCCTTGTACACCGACACGCCGTCCATGATCGAGTCCGGACGTGCCAGGTAGACATGCTCGAAGATGCACGGCGAAAAATGCGGATCGCTCGCGCACTGGCGGGTGGAGAGCTTGCCGTCTTCGGTGATGTAGACCGCCTCGCCCGGCGCCAGGTCGCGGATCAGGGTGAAGCCGAGCACGTCCAGCGACACGCTCTCCGAGGCGATCATGTACTCCACGCCTTCGTCGGTATGGCGCTGGCCGAAGACGATCGGACGAATGCCGTGGGGGTCGCGGAAACCGACGATGCCATAGCCGGTGATCATCGCCACTACCGCATAACCGCCGATGCAGCGCTGATGCACCTGGCTGACCGCGGCGAACACATCTTCCTCGGTCGGCTGCAACTTGCCGCGCTGGGCCAGCTCGTGGGCGAACACGTTGAGCAGCACTTCCGAATCGGAGTTGGTGTTGACATGGCGCAGGTCGGATTCGTAGATCTCCTTGGCCAACTGCTCGACGTTGGTCAGGTTGCCGTTGTGCGCCAGGGTGATGCCGTAGGGCGAGTTGACATAGAACGGCTGCGCCTCGGCCGAGCTGGAACTGCCGGCAGTCGGATAACGCACATGGCCGATGCCCATGTGCCCGACCAGGCGCTGCATGTGGCGCTGCTGGAACACATCGCGCACCAGGCCGTTGTCCTTGCGCAGGAACAGCCGTCCTTCATGGCTGGTGACGATACCGGCAGCATCCTGGCCGCGGTGCTGGAGGACGGTGAGGCCGTCATACAGCGCCTGATTGACGTTCGATTTACCGACGATACCGACAATGCCACACATGTGACGCAACCCCTACTGAGTGAAACAGGCTGATTCCAGGCGCTCTTACGGCAGCTTAGACTGCAAGAGACCTTCTCCGAACGGCAGCTCAGCGGGTGCGCTGATGCCGCTTGCAAGCCACTGACTGGACATCCCCAGGATGAGGTTTTTCGACCAGTCGGCAACCAATAAGAAATGCGGCAGCAGCGTCGACTGCTGCCACCACGGGTCCTGCTGCACCGGCGCCAGGCTGAGCAGCCCGACCAGCACCACGACCAATAGACCGCCGCGGGCAGCGCCGAAGACCATGCCGAGCAAACGGTCGGTACCGGACAGGCCGGTGACCCGAATCAGCTCGCTGATCAGGTAGTTGATCAGCGCGCCGACCAATAGTGTGACGATGAACAGCAAGGCGCAGGCCGCGATCACGCGCGCCGAGGGGGTTTCGATAAATTCGCCGAGGTGCTGCGACAGCGCGCCCCCGAACATCCAGGCGACGACGCCGGCAATGATCCAGGTGAGCAACGACAGGGCTTCCTTGACGAAACCACGGCTCAAACTGATCAGACTCGATATGGCGATGATGGCGATAATCGCCCAATCGACCCAGGTGAATGCCACGATGCAGGCTACCAACGGAAAAGGCGCTGCATTTTAGCAGAGCCCCCGCCTTCGGGTAAGCAAAGGATTATCAGGCCGCTGAAAAGCTACTGCGCTCGGTTACACGGCGTTGAAGTCAGTGCTTATGCACAACTGTACACTCGGCTTTCTCACCTGATTTACTCGCTTCGCTCGCCCGGCGGACCAGCCTACGGCTGTTACTCCGCTTCGCTGCGTTGCGCCTTGTCCCGCTACACCTTTCAACGGCCGGCTAGCTGCGCTCAGGCTGAAACCGCACGACAAAGCCCTTGAGCTTGTGCTGGCGGTTCAACTGATCGCGCAGGCGGTCGGCCTCCAACCGCTCGATCAGCGGCCCGACAAACACCCGGTTCATCCCATCCACACTGCGAATGTAGGCGTTGTAGCCCTGGCTGCGCAGGGTCTTCTGCAGATTTTCCGCACCGCTGCGACTGGATAGGCTGGCCAACTGCACCGACCAACTGACCGGCACACCGTTGGCATCCAGGCGACTGACCGGCGCCTGTACGGGAGCACTGGCCTGTGCCGGCGGTGGCGCGCTCGGGGGGGGCGCCGCAGCCGCGGGCTCGACAGGCACAGGGCTTTCGGCAACGGACTCGGGCGCCGGCGCGGCCTCGGCCGGAGTGCCTGGGAGCTCGGCAATCGGCTCGTCCGGCACCGGCTCTTGCGGCAGGACCTGGGGTTCCGGCACCGTCACCGGCTGCATCTCGATCTGCGGCATGCTCGGTGCCTGCGGCATGGCGGGCGCATCGACCACCACCTGGCGCAATTCGTCCTCACGCGTCAGCAGCATGGGCAGAAAGATCACCGCCAGTGCCAGCAAAACCAGGGCACCGACCATCCGCTGCTTCAATCCTTTATCCAGCAAAGCCATCCTGCACATCCCCCATGGCATGGCGGGCCAGCCAGTCCAGGGCCTCGGCCACGCAGTAAAAAGATCCAAACAGCAGAATTTCATCTCCAGCCGAGGCCCGCGCACACTGGGCCTGCAGCGCCGCTTGCACGTCGGCATGGGCCGTCACCTGCGCGCCGCAATTGTGCAGATGGGCCTGCAACTCGCCCACCGGACGCGTGCGGCTGGTCGGCAGCGGTGCCACCGCCCACTCCGCCACCGCCCCCAGCAAGGGCGCCACCACCCCCGGCAAATCCTTGTCGGCCAGCAAGCCGAATACCGCCAGGCGCTTGCCCGCCAGCGGCCTGGCCGCCAAACGTCGCGCCAGGTACTCGGCGGCATGGGGATTATGCCCAACATCCAGCAGCAATGTGAGTGACTTACCCTGCCAATTCAGCACCCTACGGTCCAGACGACCGGTTACCCGGGTACGCGACAAGGCCTCGCCGATCCGCTCCTCCTGCCAGGGCAGATCCAGCAAGGCGTAAGCCTGCAGGGCCAGTGCGGCGTTTTCCATCGGCAGATCGAGCAGCGGCAAGCGCTCCAGGCGCAAGACAGCACCCTTGCCATTCACGCCGCGCCAGGACCAGCCGCGCGCGGCGATGGCCAGGTCGTAGTCGCGGCCACGCAGGAATAGCGGCGCACCCAGCAATGCCGACTGCTCGAGCAAGGTCTGGGGAGGGTCGAGATCGCCACACAAAGCCGGTGTGCCGGGACGAAAGATCCCGGCCTTCTCGAAGGCGACCGAGTCGCGGGTATCACCCAACCAATCGGCGTGATCGAGGCCGATGCTGGTGACCAGAGCGAGGTCGGCGTCGATCAGGTTTACCGCATCCAGCCGCCCGCCCAACCCGACCTCCAGCACCGCGGCATCCAGGCCAGCCCGCTGGAACAGCCAGAAGGCCGCCAGGGTGCCCATCTCGAAGTAGGTCAGGGAAATCTCGCCGCGCGCCGCCTCGACCGCAGCAAACGCCGCGCACAACTGCGCATCGCTGGCCTCGCTGCCGGCGATTTGTACGCGCTCGTTGTAACGCAGCAGGTGAGGCGAACTGTATACCCCGACCTTGAGCCCCTGCTCCTGCAGCAAGGAGGCGAGAAAGGCACAGGTCGAACCCTTGCCGTTGGTGCCGGTCACGGTGATGACGCGTGGCGCCGGTCGGGTCAGCCCTAGACGTTGCGCCACCGCCCTGGAGCGCTCCAGGCCCATGTCGATGGCGGACGGATGCAGCTGCTCCAGATACGCCAGCCAATCGGCCAGGGAACGCTCGATCATGCAGTGGCCGGCAAGGCGACAGGCGATGGCAGGCGCATCAGTTGCGCCAGTAGCTTGGCCAGACGCGGACGCAATTCGGCACGCGGGATGATCATGTCGATGGCGCCGTGTTCGAGAAGGAACTCACTGCGCTGGAACCCTTCCGGCAGTTTCTCGCGCACCGTCTGCTCGATCACCCGCGGGCCGGCGAAACCGATCAGCGCGCGCGGCTCGGCGACGATCACATCGCCAAGCATCGCCAGGCTGGCGGAAACGCCGCCGTAGACCGGATCGGTCAGCACCGAGATGAACGGCACGCCCTCTTCACGCAGGCGTGCCAGCACGGCGGAGGTCTTGGCCATCTGCATCAGGGAGATCAAGGCTTCCTGCATGCGTGCGCCACCGGAGGCGGAGAAGCATACCAACGGGCAACGCTGCTCCAGCGCTGCGTTGGCCGCACGCACGAAGCGCTCGCCGACGATCGCGCCCATCGAACCGCCCATGAAAGAAAATTCGAAGGCACAGGCCACCACCGGCATTTTTTCCAGGGCGCCGCGCATGGCGATCAGCGCGTCCTTCTCGCCGGTCTGCTTCTGCGCCCCGGCCAGGCGATCCTTGTACCGCTTGCTGTCGCGGAACTTCAGGCGATCGACCGGTTCCAGGTCGGCGCCAAGCTCCTCGCGACCTTCGGCATCGAGGAACAGGTCCAGGCGTGTGCGCGCATCGATACGCATGTGATGGTTACATTTGGGGCAGACATCCAGGGTCTTCTCCAGCTCGGGCTTGTACAGCACCGCATCGCAGGACGGGCATTTGTGCCACAGTCCCTCAGGCACCGAACTCTTCTTGGCCTCGGAACGCATGATCGATGGGATCAGTTTGTCTACCAACCAGTTGCTCATGCTCTTCATTCTCCACAGCTGTAGGCTCGAACGTGCTTGCGGCGCCAGGCCCAAACGGCACATCCAAGCGAATTCACGAGTGCAGTCTCAACAGGGGCCGGCGCCTGCTCCGGGCAACCACCCATAAAGCACAAAGCCCACCACCTTAGCCTCGACCGCCAAAGGCGTTCATTGCAGCACCTGCAACAGGGTTATGGACGGCCAAGCCGGCAACGCCGTCACATCGTCCGAACTTGACCTCAGCCCCCCCTGACCGCGCGCACGAAAGCACGAATCTTTTGCGCATCCTTGATGCCCTTGCCGGACTCGACCCCGCCGCTGACATCCACCGCATAGGGACGCACCTGCTCGATCGCGTCACGCACGTTCTCAGGCGTCAGGCCACCCGCCAGGATGATCGGCTTGCACAGGTCTTGCGGCACCAGCGACCAATCGAACGCCGCCCCAGTTCCACCGGGAATGCCCGGCACGTAGGTATCCAGCAGGATTCCCGAAGCACTGCCGTAGCGCTCGGCCCGAGCGGCGATGTCGTCCCCCGGCTTGACCCGCAACGCCTTGATATAGGGGCGCCCGAAGCCTTCGCAGGCGGCCGGCGCTTCGTCACCATGGAACTGCAGCAAGTCCAGCGGCACGGCCTCGAGAATCTCGCTCAGCTCGCCACGGCCCAGATCGACAAACAAGCCCACCGTGGTCACGAACGGTGGCAGCGCGGCAATGATCGCCCGCGCCTGCTGGACACTCACCGCCCGCGGACTCTTGGCGTAGAACACCAGGCCGATTGCATCGGCGCCCGCCTCGGCGGCGACCAGGGCGTCTTCTATGCGGGTAATCCCGCAGATTTTGCTGCGAACGGCTGGCAACTGGCGAGCACCTCTAGTAAAGGCCGGATGGTAGCAAATGACGTTCTAGGCGTCAGCCGCCACATCCGGCAGACCGGAGAGAAAGTGCGGCCCGAGATAGCGCTTGGGTAAGTCGAACTCCGCGGGATAGTCGACTTGCACCAGATATAGGCCATACGGGTGCGCGGTGACGCCGCCAGTGCGCCGCACCCGCGTCTCCAGCACCTCGCGCGCCCACTCCACCGGCCGCTCGCCGGCACCGATGGTCATCAGCACCCCGGCGATGTTGCGCACCATATGGTGCAGGAAGGCATTGGCACGGATATCCAGGACGATGAACCGGCCATGCTCGAGCAAGTGCAAGTGGTGAACGGTCTTGATCGGCGATTTGGCCTGGCACTGGCGCGCCCGAAAGGCACTGAAGTCATGGGTGCCGACCAGGACTCTGGCCGCCTCGCGCATCAGTTCGACATCCAGCGGCCGATGGTTCCAGGTGACCTCCTCGGCCATGTGCGCCGGGCGGATCTGGTCATTGTAGATCACATAGCGGTAGCGCCGGGCCATGGCGCAGAAACGCGCGTCGAAATGCGCCGGCATGAGCTTTGCCCAGGTCACGCTGATGTCGCTCGGCAGGTTCATGTTGGCGCCCATGATCCAGGAATGCATGGAGCGCGCGACCGGCGTGTCGAAGTGCACGACCTGGGCACTGGCGTGCACCAAGGCGTCGGTACGCCCAGCACAACTGAGGGTCACCGGCACGCCCCCGGCGACCTTGCACAGGGCCTTCTCCAGGGATTCCTGGATCGACGGCACACCGGCGCGCTGGCGCTGAAAGCCGCGGTAGCGCGAGCCCTTGTATTCGACACCGAGGGCGACTCTGAAAAAGCCAACGGCAGCCGTTTCGGCTGCCGCTGTAGGTGAGGCATCAGGCATGTATCAGACCAATTTAGTGATCAGCTCGCGCGCTTCCTGCTGCTGATCATCGTTACCTTCGGCGATCACTTCGTCGAGGATGTCACGGGCACCCTCGGTGTCGCCCATATCGATATAAGCGCGCGCCAAATCGAGCTTGGTCGCAGTTTCATCGGTCCCCGAGAGGAAGTCGAAATCATCGTCGCCATCCAGATCCATGCCCGCCGTCCGCGGCGCACCGGCCGGCGCAGGCTCGCTCGGCTCATCGACTGCCACAGGTTGCTCCAGGCTATTGGCCAACTGATCCAGTTCCGCAGTCACCTCCTCGAGCTGAGTCGCGAAACTGTCGCTACCCGAGTCACCCGGAAGCTCGTCACCCAGCGACAGATCGAAATCGGCTGGCAGATCGAACGCGCCGTCAGCATCGTCGCCCGGCAGCTCGAGACTCAAGCCCGCCAGCTCATCGCCGGCCGGCGCAGCACTCGGCTCGTCATCCAGGCTCAGCAGGAACTCGTCTTCCTCGCTGGCGGCCGGAGCACCCTGGTTATCCAGATCCAGGCTGAAGTCAGCCAGATCATCGCTCAACGTCAGGTCATCGGCGGCGGCATCGCCAAGGCTGAGATCGAAATCCAATTCGTCGTCTTTACTCACGACCGGCTCGACTGGCTTTTCGAGCTCAAGATCAGCGTCCAGCGAAAGGTCATCCAGTGACAGGCTGTCCAGGTCGCTTAGCGATGCGTTATCGCCAACGGCCTGCAGATCACGATCCAGATCGGACTCAAGCTCATCCAGGCTCAAGTCGAATGCGTCATCCAGATCACCCGGCACTGCAGCGGGCTGAGCCGGCTCGTCCTCGAGCATCAGATCGTCCAGGCTGAAGCTGCCCAGCTCATCGTCGGTGCTGGTAGCAGCCGCGGCCATGCCGGCAGCGGCGAAAGCCACCATAGCCGGGTACTTGGCCTTGAGCTGCTCGACCTTCTCCGCAGCACCGCCGATTTCACGCAGTTCGCTTTCCTGGCGGGCAAAGCCTTCGCGGTCGCCCAGCTCGGCCTGGACCTCCATCAGCTTGAGTCGCAGGTCGCTGCGCTGGGGCTCCTCATCGATGGCGTTCTGCAGCAGCTCGGCAGCCTGATTGAAGCGGCCGTAGGCGATATAGATATCGGCCTCGCCCAGCGCATCGCCGGTCTGCGCAGTCACTCGCTCCTCGCCTGGCGCAGCCGTGGCGGCATCCTCGGCCAGATCGCCCGGGAGGCTGCCAAAGCTCTCGGCCGGCAGCTGCATATCGGCATCGAAGCCGCCCTCGGCAGCCTCGCCAACCAGGCTCTCCTGCTGCTCGGCTTCTTTAAGTGCATTACGCCGCGACAGCATCATCAGACCGATCAGCAGCACCAACAAAGTGCCGCCACCGGCGATCCCCAAGAGCATGGGATTGGCCAGCAGTTCGTCGAATAGGCTGAGCTGTGGTGGCTCTTCGGCTGTCGGCGCCGGGGCTGCGGCTGGCGCCTTCGGCGCCGGAGCCGGAGCCGCCGGTTTCTTCGCGGCAGCCGCCGGGGCTGTCGGCTCAACGGCGACAGCCGGCTGAGAGGCCGGCTGCTGGGTGTCGGTTGGTGCTGCCGGGGCGGGCGCGCCCCCCGGTTCCTCACTGTAGTTGTAGTCGGGCGTTTCGGCATCCGCGGCCTGGGGCTCTTCGGCCGGCGCCGCCTTTACTGGCGCGGCGGGTGTCTCGGCGGCTGGCCCAGCCGGTGGCGCCTCGGCCGGCGCCTGCGCCTGCTCTGGGGTAGCGAGCTCGGCTTGCAGCTTGGCCAGTTGATCGTCTTTGAGCTGAATCAAGCGCTGCAACTTATCGAGCTGCCCCTGCAGATCGCCCATGCGGCTTTTCAGTTCTTCATTCTCGCGACGGGTGGAGTCCAGGCTTTCCTGGGTCACGGCCAGTTTGTCGGTCAGCGCCTTGCTGTCGGCGGCCCCCGCGTCGCTGCCGCTGGTCGCCTTGCCGGTATCGGCTGAAACCAGCTTCAGGCTGTCCTGGGTTTTCGCTTCGGCCGGAGCGGCCCCCGCGACACTGCGTTTGGTCGCATCCAACTGGCGTGCCGCGGCAGCGACACCGCGCCCTTCGCGCCAGGCGGCGTTCTGTGCAGCAACCTGGGCGATGGCTTCGGCCTGATCACGGCCGCCAATCTGTTGCTCATCCGGCAAGCGCAGCACCTGGCCACTTTTCAGACGATTGATATTGCCGGCGATAAAGGCATCCGGATTCAGATCCTGGATGGCCAGCATGGTTTGATGCACGCTGGCCGTGCCACGCACACGCTGGGCGATATCCCAGAGCGTGTCGTTGGCCGTGGTGGTGTATTGGTCAGCCGCCGATGCGCTGGCCGCGGTGGTCGCAGGGAGCGGCGCGGGAGCACTGGCTTGCGTTGCCGGGCGCGGCGCAGGAGTGGTCATCGGGCGCACGGCCGGTGCCGCGACCGGCAACTGCGCAGCGGCCGCGGCTGTGGTTTGCGGCGAATACAATGGCGGATCCAGCAGCAGCGTGTACTCACGCAGCAGGCGACCGTTCGGCCACAGCACCTCGACCAGGAAATTCAGGTAAGGCTCGCGCACCGGCTTGCTCGAGGTCACGCGAATGACGCTCTTGCCATTCGGCTTCAGCACCGGCGTGAACTTGAGGTCGGTCAGAAAATACTGGCGGTCGACGCCGGCCTTGGTGAATTCATCCGGGGATGCCAGGCTCGGCAGCACCTCATCGGAGGCCAGGTCGCGCACCTCCAACAATTCGATTTCAGCCACCAACGGTTGATTCAGCGCCGATTGCAGGGTCACTTCACCCAGCCCTAGCGCGTGCGCCATACCGGAGGACAGCGCCGAAGCAGTTGCGATTGCCAGCACCAGTTTGCGAAGCCGAACCATAGCGTTATCCCTTGTTTTATCTTTTTTTCTCGGCATGCGAGCGGGTCTTGATCATTGCTGCCTGCATCCGCCCGAAGGCAGCTCCCCATCCAGCAATCAACTGAGCCAGTATTGCCAAGCTCGAAAGATTCTTCAAATTTCCGGGTAAGTATCTTTTACAGATAGTGTTTTATCAATAACTCGGCTAACTGCACAGCATTCAGGGCGGCGCCTTTTCTTACATTATCAGACGCAATCCACAAATTGAGTTCCGTCGGATCGTCCAACCCACCGCGGACCCGGCCGACATACACCGCGTCCTGGCCGACCGCATCGCCCACCACCGTCGGGTAATCGCCCGGCTCGACATATTCGAGGGCTGGCGCCGCCTGCAAAGCCGCGCAGATCGCCTGCAGGTCCACCGCTGCATCTGCCTGCAGCGACAGGCTGAGGCTGTCGCCAAAGAACACCGGCGCCTGCACGCAGCTGGCCGACACCATCAATTGCGGCGCATCGAGCAGTTCTTTCAGCTCGCCGACCACACGCCGCTCCAACACACCATGACCACTGTCATCCGGCGAATCGACTTGGGCCAACAGATTGAATGCGACTTGCCGGTCGAACAAGCGCGGCTCGAAAGAGCGCCCGTTAAGCAGTTCGGCGGTTTGCCGCGCCAACTCGGCCACGCCTGCACGCCCGCGATTGGATACCGCCAGACAGGCGGTGAGCGCCACGCGCCGCACCTTTATCTGCTCGCGCAGTGCCGCCAGCACCAGCGCCACGGCAATTGCCGGGGCGCTCGGGCTGGTCAGCTGATAAGGCGCGGACAGCCTCGCGAGCACGTCTGCGTTCACTTCGGGCACCACCCGCGGTGCCTGCTGCGCCGGCAGCGCCGCGGCCAGATCGATCAATGCGCAGCCAGCAACGCGCGCCCGCTCGGCATGCTCCCGGGTCACTGCCTCACCCGCCGCGAAGAACGTCAACTGCACGCTGGCAAAATCGAAGGACTCCAGCGCTCGCACCCGCAGATTCTTGCCTTTGAACGCAAGCGAGTGACCGGCCGACTCGCCACTGGCGAGTAGATGCAGGTTGGCCACGGGAAATTCGCGCTCTTCGAGCAACTGCACGAGGGTTTCGCCGATGCTACCGGTGGCACCGATCACGGCAATATCAAAGGTACGGGTCATGGGAATGCTTCTGACGAAATAAGCCCAGCACTGTATAGCCGGGGTCGACAAATGCAAAGGAGCGAGCCGACCAGTGATCGACCAGAAGCCTCGACCACCCGTGCAACTCGCTCCTCTGTGTGCAACTCGGCGCGACTGGCCGGAACCAATCGCCCGCTATCAACGCTCCAGCAGGATTCGCAGCATGCGCCGCAGCGGCTCGGCGGCGCCCCACAGCAACTGGTCGCCGACAGTGAAGGCGCCCAGATACTGCGAGCCCATATTTAGCTTGCGCAGGCGACCGACCGGTACGCTGAGGGTGCCGGTCACTGCGGTCGGGCTCAGCTCGCGCATGCTGAGGTCGCGCTGGTTCGGCACCAGCTTGACCCAGGGATTGTGCTGACTGATCAGGCCTTCGATGTCCGACAGCGGCACGTCCTTGTTCAGCTTGATGGTCAGCGCCTGGCTGTGGCAACGCATGGCGCCGATGCGCACGCAGATGCCATCGACCGGGATCGGGCTCTTGAAGCGGCCGAGAATCTTGTTAGTTTCCGCCTGGGCCTTCCACTCTTCGCGGCTCTGCCCGTTGGGCAGCTCCTTGTCGATGTAGGGAATCAGGCTGCCGGCCAGCGGCACGCCGAAGTTGTCCACCGGGAAAGCCTCGCCACGCATGGCTTCGGCCACCTTGCGGTCGATATCCAGGATGGCACTGGCCGGATTGGCCAGGTCGTCGGCCACCGCACCGTTGATCGCGCCCATCTGTTTGATCAGCTCGCGCATATTCTGTGCACCGGCGCCACTCGCCGCCTGATAGGTCATGGCGCTCATCCACTCGACCAGACCGGCTTCGTAGAGGCCGCCCAGGGCCATCAGCATCAGGCTGACGGTGCAGTTGCCGCCGATGTAGTTCTTGGTGCCGGCATCCAGTTGCTGGTCGATCACCTTGCGGTTGACCGGGTCCAGCACGATCACCGCGTCATCGGCCATGCGCAGCGAGGACGCGGCATCGATCCAGTAACCCTTCCAGCCCGCCTCGCGCAGCTTGGGGAAGACCTCGCTGGTGTAGTCGCCGCCCTGGCAAGTGAGGATCACGTCCAGGCCTTTCAGCTCGTCGATGCTGTAGGCGTCCTTCAGCGGCGCGATGTCCTTGCCAATGGCCGGGCCCTGCCCTCCCACATTGGAGGTGGTGAAGAACACCGGCTCGATCAAGTCGAAATCCTGTTCTTCCAGCATGCGCTGCATCAGCACGGAACCGACCATGCCACGCCAACCGATCAGACCTACACGTTTCATAACCACTACACCTATATGAACAGACCGCCGGAACCGCCCCGGCGGATCCGAAAGATTACAGACTACGCAGCGCGGAGGCCACCGCATCACCCATGGCCGCGGTACCGACCTTGGTCGTACCGACAGAATGGATGTCGCCGGTGCGCAGCCCCTGGTCCAGCACCTTGCTCACGGCCTGCTCGATGGCATCGGCAGCAGCGCCCTGGTTGAGGCTGTAACGCAACATCATCGACACCGAGAGGATGGTCGCCAGCGGGTTGGCGATACCCTGCCCGGCGATGTCCGGGGCGCTGCCGTGGCACGGCTCGTACATGCCCTTGTTGTTGGCATCCAGCGACGCCGAGGGCAGCATGCCAATGGAACCGGTGAGCATGGAAGCCTCATCCGACAGAATGTCGCCGAACATGTTGTCGGTGACCATCACGTCGAACTGCTTGGGTGCGCGCACCAACTGCATCGCCGCGTTATCCACATACATATGGCTCAGCTCGACGTCCGGATAGTCCTTGGCCACTTCCTCGACCACCGCGCGCCACAGCTGGCTGGAGGCCAGCACGTTGGCCTTGTCCACCGAACACAGCTTCTTGCCACGCACGCGGGCCATGTCGAAGCCGACCCGGGCGATGCGGCGGATCTCGCTCTCGCTGTACGGCAGGGTGTCGTAGGCCATGCGCTCGCCACTCTCCAACACCTTGCTTTCGCGCGGCTGGCCGAAGTAGATGCCGCCGGTCAGCTCGCGAACGATGAGGATATCCAGGCCGGCGACCACTTCCGGCTTCAGGCTGGAAGCATCCGCCAGCTGCGGGTAGAGGATGGCCGGGCGCAGGTTGGCGAACAGACCGAGCTGCGAACGGATCTTCAACAGGCCGCGCTCCGGACGCAGGGCCGGGTCGATGGCGTCCCACTTGGGGCCGCCGACCGCACCGAGCAGGATGGCATCGGCAGCACGGGCGCGCGCCAGGGTCTCGTCGGCCAGCGGCACGCCATACTTGTCGTAGGCGGCGCCGCCCAGTTCGTCGAACGACAGTTCGAAGCCCAGGCCGTATTTGTCGTTGGCCAGCCGCAGCACCTTGACCGCCTCGGCCATGATTTCCGGGCCGATGCCGTCGCCGGGGAGTACCAGAATCTGTTTGCTCATCTTGTCCTCAATACGCCGTAGGGTGCGCCGGGCGCACCATCGATTCGCTTAACCGGTGCGCGCGGCCTAGGCGGCCCCGCGCATCCCACGCTATTTGATCGCGCCGAACAGCCAGGGGCTCTTCTGCTGGTATTCGGCCTCGAAAGCCTTGATCGCCTCGGCATCCTGCAGGGTCAGGCCGATGTCGTCCAGGCCGTTGAGCAGGCAGTGCTTGCGGAACGCGTCCACCTCGAAGGCGTACTGCTTGCCATCCGGGCGGGTCACGGTCTGCGCCGCCAGGTCGACGGTCAGCTGGTAGCCTTCGGTCGCCTCGGCCTGCTGGAACAGCTCGTCGACCTCGCCCTCCTTGAGGATGATCGGCAGCAGGCCGTTCTTGAAGCTGTTGTTGAAGAAGATGTCGGCGAAGCTCGGCGCGATGATCGCGCGGAAACCGTACTCTTCCAGCGCCCAGGGCGCGTGTTCGCGACTCGAGCCGCAGCCGAAGTTCTCGCGGGCCAGCAGCACGCTGGCGCCCTGGTAGCGCGGGAAGTTCAGCACGAAGTCCGGGTTGAGCGGACGGTTCGAGCAGTCCTGGTTGGGCTGGCCGACATCCAGGTAGCGCCATTCGTCGAACAGGTTCGGGCCGAAGCCGGTGCGCTTGATGGATTTCAAGAACTGCTTGGGAATGATCTGGTCGGTGTCGACGTTGGCGCGATCCAGCGGAGCGACCAGGCCGGTGTGTCGGGTGAAGGCTTTCATGTTCTCGCTCCTCAAGGCCGGGTCAATTCGCGCACATCGACGAAGTGACCGGTCACCGCGGCAGCCGCGGCCATGGCCGGGCTGACCAGGTGGGTGCGCCCGCCGGCGCCCTGACGGCCTTCGAAGTTGCGGTTGGAGGTGGAGGCGCAATGCTCGCCGCCGCCCAGTTTGTCCGGGTTCATCGCCAGGCACATGGAGCAGCCCGGCTCGCGCCATTCGAAGCCGGCCTCGATAAAGATCTTGTCCAGCCCTTCCCGCTCGGCCTGGGCCTTGACCAGGCCGGAGCCCGGCACCACCAGCGCCTGCTTGACCGTGGCGGCGACCTTGCGGCCGCGAGCCACTTCGGCGGCGGCGCGCAGGTCTTCGATCCGCGAGTTGGTGCAGGAGCCGATAAACACCCGGTCGAGCTGGATGTCGGTAATCGGCTGATTCGCAGCAAGCCCCATGTACTTGAGCGCGCGGACGATCGAGTCGCGCTTGACCGGGTCGGCCTCGGCGGCCGGGTCCGGCACCTTCTGGTCCACGGCCAGGACCATTTCCGGCGAAGTGCCCCAGCTGACCTGCGGCTTGATGTCCTCGGCACGTAACTCGACCACTGTGTCGAACTGCGCGTCGGCATCGGACACCAGCCCGCGCCACTGCGCGACGGCCTTGTCCCAGTCGGCGCCCTTGGGCGCGAACGGCCGACCCTCGACGTAGGCGATGGTCTTCTCGTCCACCGCCACCAGGCCGACGCGGGCGCCGGCCTCGATCGACATGTTGCAGATGGTCATGCGCCCTTCCAGGGACAGCGCGCGGATGGCGCTGCCGGCGAACTCCAGGGCATGGCCGTTGCCGCCGGCGGTGCCGATCTTGCCGATCACCGCCAGCACGATGTCCTTGGCGGTGACTCCGAAGGGCAGCTCGCCTTCGACGCGCACCTGCATGTTCTTCATCTTCTTCGCCACCAGGCACTGGGTCGCCAGCACATGCTCGACCTCCGAGGTGCCGATGCCGTGGGCCAGCGCACCGAAGGCGCCGTGGGTGGAGGTATGCGAGTCGCCGCAGACCACGGTCATCCCCGGCAGGGTGGCGCCCTGCTCCGGGCCGACCACGTGGACGATGCCCTGACGGCTGTCGTTCATCTTGAACTCGAGGATGCCGAAGTCGTCGCAGTTCTCGTCCAGGGTCTGCACCTGGATCCGCGACACCTCGTCGACGATCGATTCCAGGCCGCCCTGGCGCTCGGCCTTGGTGGTCGGCACGTTGTGGTCCGGGGTGGCGATGTTGGCGTCGATGCGCCACGGCTTGCGCCCGGCCAGGCGCAGGCCTTCGAAGGCCTGCGGCGAGGTCACTTCGTGGAGGATGTGGCGGTCGATGTAGATCAGCGACGAACCGTCGTCGCGCCGCTTCACCTCGTGCATCTCCCAGAGCTTGTCGTAGAGCGTTTTGCCGGCCATCAGCGTGTCCCTCATCAGCGCGTTTCTATGCCCGGGCGAATAGCCCTTTGGCTTATGGGGTGATCCTAGGGGCTTGCTTTAAATTACTCAAATTCATATTTTTCATCCATTGGATAACCAACTGGAATGCGAAATGGACCTGGCCACCCTCAATGCCTTTATCGCCATCGCCGAACTCGGCAGCTTCTCCGAGGCTGCCGAGCGCCTGCACCTGACCCAGCCGGCGGTGAGCAAGCGCATCGCCAGCCTGGAACAGCAACTGGACGTGCGCCTGTTCGACCGCCTGGGCCGCGAGGTGAGCCTGACCGAAGCCGGCCGCGCCCTGCTGCCGCGCGCCTACCAGATCCTCAACGTGCTGGACGACACGCGCCGCGCCCTGAGCAACCTCAGCGGCCAGGTCACCGGTCGCCTGACCCTGGCCACCAGCCACCATATCGGCCTGCATCGCCTGCCGCCGCTGCTGCGTGCCTTTACCCGCGCGCACCCGCAGGTGGCGCTGGACATCCAGTTCCTCGACTCGGAAGTGGCCTACGAGGAAATCCTCCACGGCCGCGCCGAACTGGCGGTGATCACCCTGGCGCCGGAAACCCGCGAACCGGTGCGTGCGGTGCCGGTGTGGGACGACCCACTGGATTTCGTCGCCGCCCCGGAGCACCCGCTGGCCGTCAATGGCCCGATCTGCCTGGCCGACGTGGCCCGTCATCCGGCGGTGTTTCCCGGCGGCAATACCTTCACCCACCACATCGTCCAGCGCCTGTTCGAGGCGCAGGGATTGACGCCGAACATCGCCATGAGCACCAACTACCTGGAGACCATCAAGATGATGGTCTCCATCGGCCTGGCCTGGAGCGTATTGCCGCGCACCATGCTCGACGAACAGGTGGCGCGCCTGCCATTGCCGGGCATCCAGCTGGCGCGCCAGCTGGGCTATATCCTGCACACCGAGCGGACCCTGTCGAATGCCGCGCGGGCCTTCATGCAACTGCTCGATGCACAGCGCGATAGCCTTGCACTGGCGCCAGCGCAGGGGCTAACGTGAGGCCCACAGCGCTAATAGGCACCTGCATGACCCTGTCACATCGACACGCCACGGGCCACCCCTCCTCATTATTGCGCCCAGAACGAGCTGTCCATGGCCGAATCAAATGATCACCGCCCGCCGCTGCCCTACATTCCGGCGCTCGACCCCGCCGCATGCGAGAAGACCTGGGACGACGCCCCGCGCCTCCTGGCGGCACTGAACGGCGCCGAGCTGGGAGCCTGGTACTGGGACGTGCAAAGCGGCCAGGTCAGTTGGTCGCGCGGTGCCCAGGCGTTGTTCGGCCTGGACCCGAATCGACCGCTAAATACCCGGGTCGACTACATCGAGCTGATCCCGCCAGAAGATCGCCGCGAAGTGCTGCAGGTGTTCCAGACCGTGCTCGACGGCGCGCCGAGCACCCGCGCGCTGCGCCATCGCATCCGCTGGCCGGACGGCAGCCTGCACTGGCTGGAAATCAGCGGCAGCCTGCAGGCCGACCGCGACGGCCGCCAGCGCATGTTCGGGGTGATCCGCGAGATCACCGCGCAACAGGAACGCGCCCAGGCGCTGATCAACTCCGAGCAGCGCTTCTCCAGCCTGTTCCACCTCAGCCCGGACGTCGTCCTGCTGGTGCGCTACAGCGACAGCCTGATCACCGAAGCCAACCAGCACTTCGAACAGCTGTTCGGCTGGCCGGCCGCGGAGGCCGTCGGCCGCACCACCCTCGACCTGCATCTCTGGGTGCATGCCGAGCAGCGTGACCTGCTCCGCCAACAGTCCGCCAGCAGCCGCCAGCCAATGCTCCAGGAGGTCCAGTTGCGCGCCCGCGACGGGCGCATCCTCGACGGCCTGCTGAGCGCCCAGTACCTGGAACTGGACGACCAGGCCTTCCTCCTCTGCACCTTCGTCGACACCAGCGAACGCAAACGCGCCGAAGCCGCGCTGCGTGCCAGCGAGGACAAATTCGCCAAGGCCTTCCACAACACTCCGGACACCGTGGCGATCACCGACAAGGCCAGCGGCCGTTTCATCGAGGTCAATGCCAGCTTCGAGCGCCAGTTCGGCTGGAGCAAGGCCGAGGCAGTGGGCCGCACTTCGCTCGAACTGGGCATCTGGCAACACCCGCACGACCGCCTGCGGCTGCTCGACGCCCTGCAGGACGACAACAGCCTGCGCCCGCTGGAAACCCGCTTGGTCAGCCGCGACGGGCAGATCACCTGCAACCTGATCCACGGCGGCGAGATCGAGCTCAACGGCACCGCCTGCCTGGTCCTGACGGTGCGCGACATCACCCAGCAACGGGCCCAGGAACAGGCCCTGAAGGACAGCCAGGAAAGCCTGACCCTGGCGCTGGAGTCGGCGGACCTGGGCACCTGGGACTGGCACATCCCCAGCGACATCCTCCATGGCTCCGCGCGCGCCGCGGCCCTCCACGGCCTGGCTGCCGCGCCCTACACGGGCGCGTTCCAGCAGTTCTTCCGCTGCGTGCCGCAGGACGACCAGCGCAACATGCGGCGCTCTTACCGCGAGCTGCTGGAGGGCCGCAAGCATGAATACCAGGTGACCTATCGGGTACGCTTCGCCGACGGCACGACCCATTACCTGGAAAGCACCGCCAAGCTCTATCGCGACGAACAGGGACGCGCGCTGCGCATGACCGGCGTGCTGATGGACATCAGCGAACGGGTCCAGCGCGAGCAGCGCCTGGCCGCCTCGGAAGAGAAATTCGTCACCCTGTTCCAGGCCAGTCCCGACCCCATCTGCGTCTCGCGCATCCGCGACGGCGTGTTCATCGAGATCAACCCCAGCTTCAGCGAGACCTTTGGCTGGCAGCCCGAGGAAATCGTCGGGCGCAGCGGCCCGGAGATGAAGTTCTGGGCCGACAACCAGCAGCGCCGACAGCTGTTCGACAAGCTGACCCGCGAACAGGGATTGACCAACGAGATCGCGCGCTTCCACACCCGCTCGGGCGCGGAGCTGAGCTCCGTGGTATCCAGCCGCTTTATTCGCGTCGACCGCCAGCTGTGCATCCTCTCTACCT
The DNA here is from genome assembly GCF_900100495.1 of Pseudomonas benzenivorans. Classification (GTDB taxonomy): domain Bacteria; phylum Pseudomonadota; class Gammaproteobacteria; order Pseudomonadales; family Pseudomonadaceae; genus Aquipseudomonas; species Aquipseudomonas benzenivorans. The sequence continues at coordinate 338,174 of NZ_FNCT01000003.1, read as the reverse complement.
TCCGCGACATTACCGAGCGCCTGAAGGCCGAAGCCGCACTGCGGGCCAGCCAGGAGAAATTCGCCAAGGCCTTCCACTCCAGCCCCGACGCCATCACCATCACCGAACGCGACAGCGGTCGCTACATCGAGGTCAACGAAGGCTTCTCCCGCCTCACCGGCTATCGCCCGGAGGAGGTCATCGGCCGCACCGCCCTGGAAATGAACATCTGGGCCGACCCCCAGCAGCGCCAGGAAATGCTCGAGACCCTCCGGCACGACGGTCGCGTGCTGCACCACGAGATGCTCGGCAGGCACCGCGACGGCGGGACCAAGACGGTGGAGGTCTCGGTCGAGCAAATCGACCTGAACGGCATCGACTGCCTGCTGCTGACCGCCCGCGACGTCAGCCAACTGAAGGAGGCCCAGGCGCAGATCCAGCACCTGGCCTACCACGACTCGCTGACCAACCTGCCCAACCGCGCCCTGCTGATGGACCGCCTGACCCAGCAGATCGCCCTGCTCAAGCGCCATGACCTGCGCGGCGCCCTGCTGTTCCTCGACCTCGACCACTTCAAGCACATCAACGACTCGCTCGGCCACCCGGTCGGCGACAGCGTGCTCAAGCTGGTCACCGCGCGCCTGGAGGCCAGCGTGCGTCAGGAGGACACGGTCGCCCGCCTCGGCGGCGACGAATTCGTCGTGCTGATCTCCGGCCTGGAAGGCAAGCGCTCGGAGGTCACCCGCCAGGCGCGGAGTGTCGCGGAAAAGCTGCGCAAACTGCTGGCCGAACCGATGCTGCTGGACGGTCATCGCCTGCAGGTGACGCCGAGCATCGGCATGGCCCTGATCCCCGACCACGGCGCCACCCCGGCCGACCTGCTGAAACGCGCCGACATCGCCCTGTACCGCGCCAAGGATTCCGGGCGCAATGCCATCCAGCTATTCCGCAGCACCATGCAGGAGGCCGCCAGCGAGCGCCTGCGCCTGGAAAACGACCTGCGCCTGGCGCTGGCCCGCGGTGAGTTCGAACTGTACTTCCAGCCGCAGGTGGATGCCCGCAACGGCCGGGTGATCGGCGCCGAGGTGCTGCTGCGCTGGCTGCACCCGGCTGCCGGCACGCAGTCGCCGGCGCTGTTCATCCATGTCCTGGAAGAGAGCGGGCTGATTCTCGACGTCGGCGGCTGGGTGCTCGCCGAGGCCTGCCACGCCTGCGCGCAGTTGCTCGACGAGGGCCTGATCAACGCCGCGGACTTCAGCCTGTGCGTGAACATCAGCCCACGGCAGTTCCGCCAGAACGATTTCGTCGAGCGCGTGGAAACCAGCCTGCGCACCAGCGACCTGCCGCGGCCCATGCTCAAGCTGGAAATCACCGAAGGCATCGTGATCCAGAACATCGAGGACACCATCGCCAAGATGAACCGCCTGAAGCGGCTCGGGGTGAGCTTCGCGATGGACGACTTCGGCACCGGCTACAGCTCGCTGACCTACCTCAAGCGCCTGCCGGTGGACGTGCTGAAGATCGACCAGTCGTTCGTCCGCGACGCCACCAGCGATCCCAACGACGCGGAAATCATCCGTGCCATCGTCGCTATGGCACGCAGCCTGGGCCTGGCGATGATCGCCGAGGGCGTCGAGCAGCAGGAGCAGCTGGATTTCCTCGAACGCCAGGGCTGCCACCTGTACCAGGGCTATCTGTTCAGCAAGCCGCTGCCGCTGGCGGAGTTCCGCGCCCTGCTGGCGCACATGCCGCAGCGTCCGCAGCTAGTCTGAAACGACCAAGGGCGCCCTCGGCGGTGCCGAAGACGCCCTTGCGCGCAACCGCAGCCGCTCAGCTTTGCAGCACGGGCCGCGCGCTGCCGATCGGGATACGCTTGGCCGCCTCGAACAGGTCGTTGAAACGGTCGAAGCCAATCGACCGGCGGAACAGCGGGGTCAGGGAAAATGCGCTGCTCATGTTCGATCTCCTGGATTACAGCGAGGGGTTGCTCACGGGCTCCGCTTTCGGCATCCCGCAGGACTGAAAATGTGGTTGTCGGGCAGGATTTCAAGCAGCTGAAAATTTCCTTGCAGGGGGACGCTCGATGGACAAAGTCATGCTGATCACCGGCGCCAGCCGTGGCATCGGCGCCGCCACCGCCAGGCTGGCAGCCGCCCAGGGCTACGCCCTGTGTCTCAACTACCGGCAGCAGCACGAGGCGGCCGAGGCCCTGGTCGCGGAGATCGTCGACGGCGGCGGCCAGGCTATCGCGGTGCAGGCCGACGTGGCCGAGGAGGCCCAGGTGCTGCGCCTGTTCGCCACCCTCGACCGGCACTTCGGTCGCCTCGATGCGCTGATCAACAATGCCGGCATGCTGGAGCGCCAGATGCGCCTGGAGCAGATGGACGGCGCCCGCCTGCAGCGGGTGTTCGCCGCCAACGTGTTCGGCAGCTTCCTCTGCGCCCGCGAGGCGGTGAAGCGCATATCGACCCGCCATGGCGGCCGCGGCGGAGTCATCGTCAACCTGTCCTCGGTAGCCGCCCGCCTCGGCGCGCCCGGCGAATATATCGACTACGCCGCCGCCAAGGGTGCCATCGACAGCCTGACCCTGGGACTGGCCAAGGAGGTCGCCGCCGAGGGCATCCGCGTCAACGCGGTGCGCCCCGGGGTGATCGACACCGAGATCCACGCCAGCGGCGGCGAGCCGGCACGGGTCGCGCGGGTCAGCCAGAGCGTGCCCATGGGCCGCGGCGGGCGGGCCGAGGAAGTGGCCCAGGCGATTCTCTGGCTGGCCAGCGAACAGGCCTCCTACACCAGCGGCGCGCTGCTGGATGTCAGCGGCGGGCGCTAGGCAGCGGCATAACGCTCAGCGTTTGCGGCAGAGGGTCAGGCCATCGCCCAGCGGCAGCAGCGACAGGTCGATGCGCGCATCGTCCTTCAGCGCCCGGTTGAGCGCCTGGATGGCGCGGGTATCGACGCTGTCCGGGTGCTGCTCCAGCACCCGACCGCTCCACAGGGTGTTGTCGAACAGGATCAGCCCACCTTGGCGCACCAGCCCGAGGGCGTGTTCGAAGTAGGCCGGGTAGTTGGCCTTGTCGGCATCGATGAAGATCAGGTCGAAGCTGCCCGCCTGCCCTGCGGCCTCCAGCGCGGCGAGGGTCTCCAGCGCCGGCGCCAGGCGCTGCTCGATGCACCCGGCCAGCCCCGCCTCGCGCCAGTAGCGCTCGGCCGTGGCGTTGTAGTCGCCGGGAATGTCGCAGCAGATCAGCCGACCATCCGCGGGCATGGCCTGGGCCATGCACAGGGCGCTGTAGCCGGTGAAGGTGCCGACTTCGATGATCCGCCTGGCGCCGCTCAGCCTGACCAGTAGCGCCATGAACTGGCCCTGCTCCGGGGCGATCTGCCACTGGGCGTTGGCCAGTTGCGCGGTCTCGTCGCGCAGGCGCTTGAGCAGCGGCGTCTCGCGCAGGGAGACTTCCAGCAGGTAGCGGTAGAGGTCGTCGTCGAGCTTGAGGGTGCGGTTGGTCATGGGCCTCTCCTGAAGATGCGCTGTCGTCTAGCCCGGATGCAATCCGGCGGCTCTATCGACAGTCTTCCCGGATTGCATCCGGGCTACCGGGCTGGGTTCTGCACCACCATCAGGGGTTGCCGGCCAGCTCGGGACTGAACACCCGCTTGGCCGCCAGGTAGCTGCGTTGCCAGTAGCCGTTGCTCAGGCTGTCCAGGCGCACGGTGCCGCCACTGGAGGGGGCATGGACGAAGCGCCCGCCGCCGACGTAGATGCCGGCATGGCTGACCTGGCGGCCACCGTTGGTGGCGAAGAACAGCAGGTCGCCGCCTTGCAGGGCATCGCGGCCAATCGTCGGCGCCCGCAGCCCGCTCAGCTCGCGGGTCGAGCGCGGCAGGCGGATGCCGGCGGCATCGCGGTAGACGTAACCGATCAGACCGCTGCAGTCGAAACCGCCGTCCGGGGTGTTGCCGCCGTAGCGATAGGGCGTGCCGACCAGGCCGAGGGCACGGAACAGCACATCCTCGGCATTGCCGTGGACGCTACCCGGCGGGGCCTGGATGGTAGCGTGTGGCGCGGGCGCGCGGCCGGCGCAGGCGCTGAGCAACGCGGCGAGCAGCAGCAGGGCAACACGGGTCGTGACGGGCATGAGCGAGGCGATCCTGAGCCTGGATGCGCCCTACTCTGCCGGCTTGGGAGATGTCGCGCAACCCACGAGGTTGCGCAGTGGCTCAGGGGTGACGGGCGAGCTGCTCGCTCGGCGCCAGGGCCAAGGCGCGTTTGGCCTCGATGAAGGTGCGGTTCCAGTAGCGATCTTCCAGGCTGTCGACCCGCACTCCGCCACTGCGGCTGCTGGAGGAATGGATGAACTGGTCATCGCCCAGGTAGATGCCGGCATGGCTGACACGACCGCGGCCGTTGGTGCTGAAGAACACCAGGTCGCCGGGCTCCAGCTCTTCGCGCTCGACCAGGGGGGCGTCGATATTGATCATTTCGCGGGTGGAACGCGGCAACTGCATGCCGAGTTCTTCCTTGAACAGGTAACCGATGAAACCGCTGCAGTCGAAGCCCGATTTCACCGAGCTGCCGCCGTAGCGGTAGCGGGTGCCGACCAGCGACAGGCCATGGGACAGGATGCTGTCGGCCAGTTGCGGCAACTTGTAGGCTTTGTCGTCGGTGAAGTCGCCAATGGCCGCCTCGTCGAGGTCGGCAGCCGGCTGCGCCGAAACCGGCTGGGCTGGCGCATCGATCCGCGGCTGCGGGGTATGGCCGGCACAGGCGGCCAGGACCAGGGTGAGTGCGAGAGGCACGAGGGGTGCGAAGCGTTTTAGCATGGGCACGACCGTGTCGAGTGATTTAACAAGGTCGCGACTATGCCTTCTATAACCCCTATTTGCAAATTCCATGGCCGGAAATGTGACGCACTAGTTCCGGCAAAACATCTAAGGCCCGCCCAGCCAGGTGCACATCGACGACATCGCTCAGGTCGGTGCGGGTCGGGTTGATCTCGGCGGTGAAGCCGCCGGCCTGGCGGGTACGCAGCACCGGCTCGACGATATACGGGAAGCTGGCGCTGGTACCGACGCTGAGCACCACCGCCAAGCCCTTGCGCAGCTCGGCGTAGAGGCTGTCGATGGCCTGCTCCGGAAGCATTTCCTCGAACAGCACCACCGGCGGGCGGAGGATGCCGCCGCACTGCCGGCATTTCGGTGGCAGCGGTCGGCTCAGGTGTTCGGCCAGCTGCGGATCTTCGGCCCCGCAGGATTGGCAGTACAGCGGCGCCAGTTCGCCATGGATTTCGATCAAGCGCTGCGGCGGGCTGCCGGCGGCGCGGTGGTAGCCGTCGATATTCTGGGTCAGCACCCAGCAGCCTGGCTTGCGCCGCTGCAATTCGGCGATGGCGAAATGCGCGGCATTGGGCCGTGCGCCGAGGCAGGCCTTGCCCAGTTCGGCGAGGTATTTCCAGCACAGTGCCGGGTCGCGCCGCAGCATCGGCCCGGACAGCGCCGTCTCGATCGGCAGGCCTTCGGCGGTGCGGCCGTTGTACAGCCCGCCGAGACCGCGGTAGGTGGGCAAGCCGGAGTCGGCCGAGAGGCCGGCGCCGGTGATGATCAGGATGCGCTCGGCCCGCTCGATGGCCTGGGCGACGCGGATGATGGCCTGTTCCATCGCACTCTCCTCGATCTCTCGTAGGGTGCGCCGTGCGCACCATAAACCACGCACAGCCTGCTGGTGCGCACGGCGCACCCTACGCCAGAACCCCTCGCTTGCAGCGCCTGCTGCTAATGATTGACCGTATGCGCCAGCATTACTGAGAGCTGGCACAGCGGCCTGCCGCTCTGTGCGTGCCATTGATTGAAGGCGGCCTGCACCGCCGCCAGGTCTTTCTGGCTGGTCGGCGCCTTGTCGATGATTTCCTGGGCCTTGAGCGCGGCGACCATGTCGTCGGTGGGGATGAAGGTGTCCTTGCCGATCATGCGCAGCAGGCGTGGCGCCGACAGCCCGCCGAGCTGGCTGCCGTGCTTGGCCAGGTACTTCCACAGCCCGACGATATCGGTCACCGGCCAGTCGGCGATCAGCGCGCCAAAACCATAGCCGGCCGCAGGCCGCTTCTGATCCCCTTCTCCCTCTGGGAGAAGGTGGCGCGAAGCGCCGGATGAGGGCGCTGCCGGCAGCCTCCCAGCCGCCACATCCAACACGAACTGGGCGTTGCGCGGTACGCTCTTGAGTTTGCCCAGGTGACGGATCAGCCGCGCGTCCTGCATTAGCCGCTCCAGGTGCTCGGCACTCATCAGCGCCACCTTCTCCGGGTCGAAGCCGAAGAACACCTCCTCGAAGGCCGGCCACTTGGCGTCCACCAGGCTGTGCTTGAGGCCGGCGCGGAAGATCCGCAGGGCGATCAGGGACAGGTAGCGGTCATCGCTCAGCGCACGCAACTCATCCGCCCCCTTCGGCTGCGGCAGGCGCGCCTCCAGCGCTTCAGCGGAACCGAAGCGGTTCAGGCAATACTCGTTGAGCCATTTGTAGTCGCGCATCGGGCAATCCTTGCAGGAATAGTGTCGGTCGACCATCGAGTTGGTAGCCCAACCCAGCCTACAGATTCATTACATCGACAAAGCGCGGCGTGGCGTTGTCGTCGATCTTCAGGCTGACGAAGTCGAACAGGTTGCGGTCGGCCAGTTGCGAGGGCACCACGTTCTGCAGGGCGCGGAACATGATCTCGGTGCGCCCCGGACTCTTGCGTTCCCAGTCCTGGAGCATCTCCTTGACCACCTGGCGCTGCAGGTTCTCCTGGGAGCCGCAGAGGTTGCAGGGGATGATCGGGAACTGCTTGAGCTCGGCATAGGCCTCGATGTCCTTCTCGCTGCAGTAGGCCAGCGGGCGGATCACCACGTTACGCCCGTCGTCGGCGCGCAGCTTGGGCGGCATGGCCTTGAGGGTGCCGCCATAGAACATGTTGAGGAAGAAAGTCTCGAGGATGTCGTCGCGGTGATGCCCCAGGGCCATCTTGGTCGCGCCGATCTCGTCGGCGAAGGTGTACAGCGTGCCGCGGCGCAGGCGCGAGCACAGCGAGCAGGTGGTCTTGCCCTCGGGAATCTTCTCCTTGACCACCGAGTAGGTGTCCTTCTCGACGATGTGGTACGGCACGCCGAGGGATTCCAGGTAGGCCGGCAGCACATGCTCGGGGAAGCCGGGCTGCTTCTGGTCCATGTTCACTGCGACGATCTCGAACTTGATCGGCGCCACCTTCTGCAAATAGAGAAGGATGTCGAGCATGCTGTAGCTGTCCTTGCCGCCGGACAGGCAGACCATCACCTTGTCGCCGTCCTCGATCATGTTGAAGTCGGCAATGGCTTCGCCGGCCTGGCGGCGCAGGCGTTTCTGCAGTTTGTTCTGGTTGACCGAGAGGGTGCCCATGGTGTGCTGGAATCCGGAGGGGGTTGCGAAAGCGAGACATTTTACGCAGAAAGCGCCGCGCGCCCTACCCCCCTCGGCGGCGAAGCGCTAGGCTCGGCCGATGAACGACACCCTCGACCCCGCCCACGACCTGGCCGAACAGCTGCACCAGCTGTTGCTGGCCGCCCCCGCCGGGCTTGGCGAATACCAGTTGATCCAGCAACTGAAGCAACGCCACTGCACGCATATCCCGCATTTGCCGCTGACCGACAAACTGGTGCTGTTTCGCACCCACTTCCTGCTGTTCAACGCCCTCTACCTGCTGCGTGACCGCCTGAGAAGCAGGCAAAGCGCACACCTGGTGATCGACCCGCTGTGCATCCAGCTGCTGCCCTACCAGGCCGGCAGCGCCGCACTCAGCGAGCACGACCCGCTACGCGACTATTACCTGGATCTCAGCCATCTGCGCGACACCGACGAGCGGGATGTGGAAAGGCTGCTGGCCAGCTTCTGGACGCGCATGCAGGGCGGCGAGGAAAAACAGGCGGCGCTGGAGCTGTTCGAATTGAGCGACAGCCCGCAACCGCTCGATCTCGCCACCATCAAGCATCGCTACCGCCAGTTGGTCAGCCAGCACCACCCGGATCGCGGCGGCAGCACCGCGCGCCTGCAGTCGATCAACAAGGCGATGGAAATTCTAGAGCGCTATTACGGCTGAGTTTCAGAGACCGATTTGCTCTAAACCCCCTTCCCTCGCAGTCGCCAGCCCTTGCCTATACTGCGACATACGGTCGCATAGGTTCGGCCTGGCACCCGGTGGCGCTGCTCACGCGCACCGGGCGCTCCGCTGGGGGGCGATCGTCATAACAAGAGGAGGTGTCTGGCATGATCCACCACGTTTGGGGGCTCTTCACCCATCCCGATCAAGAATGGCAAGAAATCCGTGGCGAAGAAGAATCCATCAGCCACATGTATCTCACCCACGTCCTGGTGCTCGCGGCGATTCCGGTGATCTCGGCCTTTATCGGCACCACCCAGGTCGGCTGGGCCATCGGCGACCGAGCACCGGTGATGCTGACCGAAGCCAGTGCGCTGCAAATGAGCATCATGTCCTACATCGCGATGCTCGCCGGGGTCGCCGTGATGGGCGCCTTTATCCACTGGATGGCGCGTACCTACGACGCCAGCCCCAACCTGACCCAATGCATCGTGTTCGCCGCCTACACCGCGACGCCGCTGTTCGTCGGCGGCCTGGCGGCGCTCTATCCGCATCTATGGCTGGCCATGGTGGTCGGCACTCTGGCCATTTGCTACACCGTCTACCTGCTCTACGTGGGCATACCGACCTTCATGAACATTCCCGCGGACGAGGGCTTCATGTTTTCCAGCTCGGTCCTGGCGGTGGGCCTGGTGGTACTGGTGGCGATGATCGCGGCCTCGGTGATCCTCTGGGGCTTCGGGGTCGGCCCGGTCTACACCAGCTAAGCGCTCAACCTCGCGCGCAAGTCGCCACAAGACGAAACCACCTGCCGGTGGTTTCGTCGTTTTGGGGCTGCCGCCCGCTGCCGGCTTGGGCATAATCGCGGCGCCAATCCCGAAACAGCCAGCGCCCATGCCCGAACAGCTCATCGCCCGCGTCGAAGCCTGCTACCAGCAGGCCGAAGCCTTTTTCAAACAGCGCTTCGCTCGCCCCGAGGTGAGCTTCAAGCTGCGCGGACAAAAGGCCGGGGTGGCGCATCTGACGGAAAACAAGCTGCGTTTCAACCCACAGCTGTACCGGGAAAACCGCGACGACTTCCTCAAGCAGACGGTGGCCCACGAAGTAGCGCACCTGATCGCCCATCAGCTGTTCGGCTTGAAGATCCAGCCCCACGGCGAGGAATGGCAGCTGATCATGCGCGGCGTCTACGAGTTGCCACCCAATCGCTGCCACAGCTATGCGGTCAAGCGCCGCCAGGTCAGCCGCTTTATCTACCGCTGCAGCTGCCCGCAGGGCGAATTTCCCTTCTCCGCCCAGCGCCACGCCTTGGTCGCCAAGGGCCGGCGTTACTACTGCCGACGCTGCAAGATGACTCTGAGTTTCAGCGGCGAACAACGCCGGGAGTGAGCAACGCCGCTAGCGCCGGAATACCGGCCGCGCTTCTACCGTTCAGGCGTCCGCCTCACCGAGCAGACTCCGATAGACCTGCAGGTCGCCGGCGGAAAAGCAGCAAAACACCACCTCCTGAATCGAACCGATGCCTTCCAGTGCGGCACGCACCGTATCCACGGCAACCCCAGCCGCCAGCTCGACCGGATAGCCATAGACGCCGGTGCTGATGCCCGGAAATGCCAGCGACTGGATGCCGTTGGCGACCGCGACCTCGAGCGAGCGTCGGTAGCAAGACGCCAGGAGCTCCGGCTCGCCCCTACTGCCCCCGTGCCACACCGGGCCGACGGTGTGGATGATGTATTTCGCCGGCAGCCGGTAACCCTTGCTCAGCTTGGCCTCGCCGACCTTGCAGCCGCCCAGCAGGCGACACTCCTGCAGCAGCTCCGGCCCGGCGGCGCGATGAATGGCGCCATCCACCCCACCGCCACCGAGCAGCGACGTATTGGCGGCATTGACGATGGCATCGAGCGCCAGCGTGGTGATATCGGCGCGACACGCATAAAGCCTGGTTGACATGACCCCGGTGACCTCCTGCTGTTTGGGTTAAAAGGCCGACCCTCGGCCGAAAGGCCTGGAGAAAGCATGCCTAATGCCGAATCCCTATATTGACTCCAGCCACATAGAATGATAGGCATTTCGACGGAATGCTATACTGGCCATTGATTGAAAGAAGCATGCAACAGGTTCGACAGGCGCAGGTAGCAACTGCAAATCTCAGTTAACAGCTGCTGGAAGGGGAGGCCTGCAGCGAACACGAGGCGGGAGGTGTGTCATGAATCGACGCTACTACATCAGTGACGATCTCGACGATCTTGAAACCGTTGAAAGTGAGTTGGAAGCCAGCGGCATCAGTACCGAACAGATCCATGTGCTCAGCGAAAAGGATGCCGATGTGGAGCATCATCATCTCCACGACGTGCCCTCCTTCATGAAACAGGATGTGGTCCACTCCGGAGAGATCGGCGCGCTGGTCGGCGTGGTGCTCGCGGCGCTGGTGCTCGGCGTGGCCTATTGGCTGGGCTGGACCGAGTCAGCTGCAGGCTGGGTGCCCTTTGTCTTCCTGGCCATCGTGGTGCTGGGTTTTTGCACCTGGGAAGGCGGCTTCTTCGGTATCCAGGTGCCGAACGCTCACTTCCGCAGCTTCAGGCAGAAGCTCAAGGAAGGTAAGCACGTGTTCTTCGTGGATATCGAACCGGAGCAGGAGCCGGTATTGAACCGGGTGATCGAACATCACCCGAGGCTGAAAGTCGCCGGTTCGGGGGCGGCCGCCCCGCACTGGATAGTCGCCTGGCTGCAGCGCTGGCATCAGTTCAAGCGCACCATCTGACTGCCCACGCACGCCAGCCCGTGGCTACTCAGGATCCCGGGCTGGCGCCCTGCGCGAAGAAGAAAATCCGGCTGAGGAAGATGTAGTCCGCTTCGGCCGCCATCAGCCCGATCAGCACCAGCAGGCACAGCGGCGGCACCAATATGGCGTAGACCATGGCCAGCCGTTCCCAGGCCATGTGCATGAAGATAGACACGATCAACCCGGCCTTCAACAGCATGAAGGTGACGATCAGCGACCAGCGCAGGTAGCCCTGGAAGTGGAAGTAGTCGACCAGGTACGACAGGGTGCTGAGGACGAATAGCAGCCCCCAGATCTTCAGGTACAGGCTGATCGGATGTTGCTGGCCCTGTGCATGTTCCATCGCCCGCCCTCCTCTTGCGCCCTACCACAGATAGAAGAACGCAAAGATGAACACCCACACCAGGTCGACGAAGTGCCAGTAGAGCCCGGCGATCTCGACGATCTGGTAGTTCCCGGCGCGCTCGTAGTCGCCGCGCAGGACCTTCAGCGCCACGATGCTCAGGTAGAGGACACCGATCGACACGTGCAGGCCGTGGAAACCGGTGATCATGAAGAAGCTGGCGCCGAACTGCGCCGCGCCCATGGGATTGGCCCAGGGCCGCACGCCCTCGGCGATCAGCTTGCTCCACTCGAAGGCCTGCATGCCGACGAAGGTCAGGCCGAACGCCGCGGTCGCCAGCATCAGGGCGGCGGTCCGGCGGCGGTCGCGGCGGTAGGCGAAATTCACCGCCATGGCCATGGTGCCGCTGCTGCTGATCAGCACGAAGGTCATGATGGCGATCAGGATCAGTGGAATCTCGGTCCCGCCGATGGTCAAGGCGAACACTTCACTGGGGTTCGGCCAGGGCACGGTGGTGCTGATGCGCACCGACATGTAGCCGGTCAGGAAGCAGGTGAAGACGAAGGTATCGCTGAGCAGGAAGATCCACATCATCGCCTTGCCCCAGGGGACCTGCTTGAACGCATCCTTGTCCGAGGCCCAATCGCCGGCGATGCCCTGCCAGCCCGCGGCAGGCGAACTCAGCGCGGATGGACTGGGCTCCCCGGGAGTCGGTGCATGGGATGCCATGGCGTCACCTCAGGCCGCAGAAAGCAGCGATGGCTTGATAGGTTTCCGGCGTGCTGGTCAGCAGGGCGAACAGCACCAGCCAGAGACCCAGCAGGTAATGCCAGTAGATCGCGCAGAGCTCCACGCTGGCGCTGAGTTGCGCCAACGGCATGCGCTGGCGGAACTTGACCAGGGTTCTGCCCCAGGCGACCAGGCCACCCAGCAGGTGCACCCCGTGCAGACCGGTCAACAGGTAGAAGAAACTGTTGGCCGGGTTGCTGGCGAGGAAATAGCCCCAGGCGGCAAACCGTTGCCAGACCCACAGTTGTCCCAACAGGAAGGCCAGCGCGAAGACGCCGCCCAACGCGAAGCCGCCGACGGTCGCGCCGAGCCGGCCCCGCCGGGCGGCCATGCGCGCCCACTGCAGGGCGATACTGGCCACTACCAGCAACGCCGAGTTCAGCCACAGCGGCCATGGGCTGGCCAGCGGCGCCAAGGGTTCGGTCAGCGGCTGCCAGTCGGCCACCTGCGAGCGCAGGATGAAGGCGACCATGAACAGAAAGAACAACGAGCTGACCGCCACCAGCAACAGGCGCAGGCCGACTCGTGCAGTACGCGCCCTGTCGCCTCCTTCGGCAGCCTGGATGCCGCCCGGATCAGGGTTCCAGCTGCCGCCGGGCTCAGCGCTGGAGGCGTCTCTCAGGAGCAGCTGGTTCATGGCTTGGCGTCCGCTCGTTGGGTTTCGCCAGCGCGCCGGCGCATCCGCCCCAGCTCCTCGTCCGAGACCGTTTGCGGCACGAAATCCTGCTCGATGCCCGGCACGCTGTAGTCGTAGGCCCAGCGATGCACGACCGGCAACTTGGCGCCCCAGTTGCCATGCACCGGCGGCGTGTCCGGTGTTTGCCATTCCAGGCTGGTCGCACCCCAGGGATTGCTGCCCGCCGGCTTGCCTCTGAAGGCGCTCCAGAACAGGTTGAACAGGAACAACAGCTGAGACACGCCGACGATCAACGCGGCCACCGTGATGAAGGCATTCAAGTCCTGCGCCGACTGCGGGATGAACGCGTAGTTCTCGTAGGCGTAGTAACGCCGCGGCATGCCGAGGAAGCCCAGGTAATGCATGGGGAAGTAGATGGCGTAGGTGCCGAGGAAGGTGATCCAGAAATGCAGCTTGCCCAGCCGGTCGTCGAGCAGGCGCCCGGTGATTTTCGGGAACCAGTGATAGATGGCGCCGAACACCACCAGGATCGGCGCGACGCCCATCACCATATGAAAGTGGGCGACGACGAAATAGGTGTCGGAGAGCGGGATGTCGACGATCACGTTGCCGAGGAACAGCCCGGTCAGGCCGCCGACCAGGAAGGTGACGATGAAGGCCAGGGCGAACAGCATCGGCACGGTCAGGTGGATGTCGCCGCGCCACAGGGTCAGCACCCAGTTGTAGACCTTCAGCGCGGTCGGCACGGCGATGACCAGGGTGGTGGTGGCGAAGAAGAAGCCGAAATAGGGGTTCATCCCGCTGACGTACATGTGGTGCGCCCAGACCACGAAGCTGAGCACGCCGATCGCCACGATCGCCCAGACCATCATGCGGTAGCCGAAGATGTTCTTGCGTGCATGAGTGCTGATCAGATCGGAGACCAGGCCGAACGCCGGCAGCGCGACGATGTAGACCTCCGGGTGGCCGAAGAACCAGAACAGGTGCTGGAACAGGATCGGGCTGCCGCCCTGGTGGTCGAGCGCCTGCCCCATCGAGATGATCGCCGGCATGAAGAAACTGGTGCCCAGCAGCTTGTCGAACAGCATCATCACCGCGCTGACGAACAACGCCGGGAAGGCCAGCAAGGCCAGGATCGAGGCCATGAAGATGCCCCAGACCGAGAGCGGCATGCGCAGCAGGGTCATGCCGTGGGTGCGCGCCTGCAGCACCGTGGTCACGTAGTTCAAGCCGCCCATGGTGGCGGCGACGATGAAGATCGCCAACGACACCAGCATCAGCACGATGCCCCACTCGGTGCCCGGCGAGCCCTGGGTGATGGCCTGCGGCGGATAGAGGGTCCAGCCCGCGCCGGTGGGACCACCGGGGACGAAGAAGCTGGCGAGCAGCACTATTACCGAGAGCAGGTAGAACCAGTAGCTGAGCATGTTGACATAGGGGAAGACCATGTCGCGCGATCCCACCATCAGCGGGATCAGGTAGTTGCCGAAGCCGCCGAGGAACAGGGCGGTGAGCAAATAGATGACCATGATCATGCCGTGCATGGTCATCGCCTGGTAGTAGGTGCTGGCGTCCATGAACTCGAGGCTGCCGGGAAAGCCGATCTGCATGCGCATCAGGGCGGACAACACCAGGGCGATGAGGCCGACGAAGATGGCCGTCAGCGAGTACTGAATGGCGATAACCTTGTGGTCCTGACTCCAGATATAGCGGGTCAGGAAACTCTTTGGCTCGTGCAGCAGCGCCGTTTCGGCTTGCTCCGCATAGGCCATCGGATCACCCTCCTGGCGAAGTTTTCGGGGTGCTTGCGCCTGCGTTACTGCAATGCTCCCGACTCCACCTTGCCTGCATCGGCGTCGCCATTCGCCGTGGACCGGATAAACGCGATCAATGCCTTCAGCTCCTCATCGCTCGGCGTATAGGCCGGCATGAGGGCGGCGTAGCCTTTGACGATTTGGCTACTGGGGTTAAGGATAGACTCTTTTAGATAGCCCTCATCGACCGCCACCTGCGAACCGTCGGCGAGGCTTTCCGTCTTGCCGTACAACCCGCGCCAGCCGGGGCCGACGCTCGGCCCGCCATCGACACTGTGACACGCCAGACAGCCCAGCGACTCGGCCAGTCGCCGCCCCTGGGCGACCGCGTCGTCCGCTTCGCCGGTCGCAGATTCCTCCTGCGCCGCAGCACTCAGCGACTTGATCAGCGCCACCAGCGCGTCCAGTTCATCCTCGTTGAAGCGGTAGGGCACCATCACCGGTGGATAACCCTGGACCAGCTTGGCCTTGGGCTCGAGGATCGACTCCTTCAGATAAGCCTCGTCGACCTGCACGCTGCTGCCATCGGCCAGCTGTTCGGTGCGCCCGTACAGATCCTTCCAGCCCGGACCGAGGCTGGCACTGCCATCCTGGCTATGGCAGGCCTGGCAGCCGGCGCCTTCGGCCAGCTGGCGGCCTTTTTCCAACAGCGCATCGCGGCCGGGCGTGGGCGCGCGCGCCAGGCTCTGGGCAAAGGTCGGTTGGCCGCTCAGCCAGCGCTCGAACGCCTGCGGCTCCTCCACCTGCAGGTGCCCGCGCATGTTGTAGTGGCCCACCCCGCAATACTCGGCGCAGAGAATCTCGTACTCGCCGACCTGGGTCGGGGTAAACCAGAAGTAGGACACCATGCCGGGCACCATGTCCATCTTGCTGCGGATCTGCGGGATATAGAAGTTGTGCAAGACATCCTTGGAGCGCAGTAGGACTTTCACCGGTTGGCCGAGTGGCAGGCGAACCTGATTGCTCTTCACCAGCACATCGTCCTGTCCGGCCGGATCATTGCGGTCAATGCCGAAAGGGTTCAGCGAGTCGCTGAACTTGATATCCGTCCGGCCGAGCTTGCCGTCCTCGCCGGGAAAACGGAAAGCCCATTGCCACTGCTGGGCCAGGACCTCCAGCTCCTGGGCATTTTTCGGCACCCGGACGAAATCGTCGTACACCACCAGCCCCGGGGCCAACATGCCGACGATCCCCAGCGTGGTGATGACGACCAGCCAGCCTTCCAGCTTCTTGTTTTCCGGCTGGTAGTCCGCCCGCCTGCCGGCCTTGTGCCGGTAGCGCAGCACCGCCACGGCCATGAACAGCGTGACCGCGATGAAAAAGATCCCGGTGATGACCAGGGTGAGAAACAGCGTGGAGTCTATCGAGCCCCAGTTGGAAGCGGGCGGCGTCACCTGCCAAGGGCTCAGGATGTGAAACAGCACGGATGCAACAACGATGAGTATCAAGACAACTGCGATTGCCATAGCTCTTCATCCCGTTCCTGTTGCCCATTGGCTGTACAACGGAATCGCCACCACCCAGCATCACCCTCGACCAGCTCCCAACAGGTTGAACGCTCGTCCCGCCCCGGCGGCAAAAGCAGTGGCAAGTATAGTGCACCACCCCAGCAGTCGCTTTTTCCGGGCCCGGGCCATGCCCGGCAGTCAGGCCACGACCTTGCTGGCTCTGAGCGCGGCGATCCGCTCGGCCGAGTAGCCCAGCTCGCGCAGCACTTCTTCGGTGTGCGCGCCAAGCGCCGCGCCGATATGCCGGGGCGCGGGCAGACCACCGGAAAACTTGATCGGACAGGCGATCTGCCGCTGCGCTGGGTGGCCGCCACGCGGCACTTCGGTGACCAGCCGGCGAGCCTGGAGCTGCGGATGCTCGAGCGCCTCGGCCAGGCTCAGCAGCGGCTCGACGCAGGCGTCCAGGCCGGCGAAGATTTGCTGCCACTCCGCGAAATCGTGCTTCTCGAACTCGATCTCGATCTCGCGCTTGAGCGCCTGCTGCTCCTCCGGTCTGGGCGACAGGCCGCGCTCGGCCAGTTCCGGACGACCGATGGCGGCACAGAACTGCTGCATGAATTGCGGTTCCAGGCTGCCGACCGAGAACCAGCGGCCGTCACGGGTGCGGTAGTAGTCGTAGAAGCTGCCGCCGTTGAGCACCTGGTTTTCCATCTGCGGCTCGACCCCGGCGGCCAGGTAGCCGGCACCGGCCATGCCGTGCAGGCTGAAGACACAGTCGGTCATGCTCACATCGACCTGCTGGCCTTCGCCGGTGACCTGGCGCTGGATCACCGCCGCCAGCAGGCCCATCACCCCGTGCAGCGAGCCGCCGGCGATATCCGCCAGCTGCACGCCGAGCGGCAGCGGGCCGCTGTCGCGGCGCCCGGTGTAGCTGGCGATGCCGGCCAGGGCCAAGTAATTGATGTCGTGGCCGGCGCGGTCCTTGTAGGGGCCGGTCTGGCCGTAGCCGGTGATCGACACGTAGATCAGCTTGGGGTTGACCGCCTTGAGTGCCTCGTAGCCGAGCCCGAGCTTGTCCATCACCCCGGGGCGGAACTGCTCGAGGACGATGTCGTACTCGGCGACCAGTCGCTTGACCAGCGCCACCGCTTCGGGCTGCTTCAGGTCCAGGGCGATGCAGCGCTTGTTGCGGTTGAGGTAGGCGTGGCTGGCCGAGACGCCAGCGTCATGCGGCGGCAGCACGCGGACCAGGTCCATGCGCGTCGGCGACTCGATGCGCAACACCTCGGCGCCCATGTCGGCGAGCAGCAGCGAGGCGAACGGCCCCGGCAGCAGGGTGGAGAAATCGAGCACTTTCAGAGAGGACAGCGGGCCTTTCATTTCAGCTCCTTATTGGATTCAGTCGCGTAGCCCAGGGATCAGAGCTTGAACACCCGCCGGGCATTCTCGTGGAGGAATTTCCCCCGCACTTCCTCGCTCAACCCTAGCTCCGCGACCTGGCTCAGGCAGCGTGCCAACGATAGCTGCGGGAAGTTGCTGCCGAACAGCACCTTGTCCTGGCCGTAGCTCTGCATGTACTGCAGCAGCGGCGCCGGGTAGTAGCGCGGCAGGTAGGCCGAGGTATCGATATAGACGTTATCGTGCTTCCAGGCCACGCCGAGCATTTCCTCGGTCCAGGGGTGACCTATGTGCCCGGCGACGATGCGCAGCTCGGGGAAGTCCAGCGCCACCTCGTCCAGGTAGGGCAGCGGCCGGCCGGTCTCCGACGGCAGCAACGGGCCGGTGTGACCGACCTGGGTGCAGAAGGGAACATCCAGCTCGATGCACTTGACGTACAGCGGATAGTACAGGCGGTGGTTGGGCGGCAACTGCCACAGCCAGGGCACGATGCGCAGGGCCTTGCAGCCCAGCTCGGTGACCGCCCGCTCCAGCTCGCGCACCGCCGCCAGCGGCTTGCTCAGGTCGACCGTGGCGACGCCGACGAAGCGCTCGGGGAAGGCGCGGGTGAATTCGGCGACCTCGTCGTTGCTGCACACCCAGCGCTCGGGGCGGCACCAGGCGGCGAGCATGAGCTTCTCCACCCCGGCCTGGTCCATCTCGGCGACGGTCTGCTCGGGCGTCAGGCCGTGATCGAGCAGATGAGCGGAGCCGGATTTCTCGAACAGCCGGGCGACTTCCGGCAGCAGTTCGCGGGTGCGGCCGTTGGCCGGCTGGGCCCAGGCGTCGATGGCGGCCAATGTGGACATGATCATTTCCTCCTTGGTGATACGAGCAATCCGAACCGGATGAGTCGGCCAGCGGTGCGCACGGCGCACCCTACGGTGGAGGGCTGCAGGGTGCGCGGGGCCGCCGAGGCCGTGCGCACCACCACCCCATGGTGAAGCCGCTGATCACAGCTGCATGCCGCGGCTGATGATCTCCTTCATGATCTCCGAGGTGCCGGCGAAGATCCGCTGGATGCGCGCGTTCGCGTACATCTTGCAGATCGGGTACTCCCACATATAGCCCCAACCGCCATGCAGTTGCACGCCCTCGTCGACCACCTTGCCGAGCAGCTCGGTGGTGAACAGCTTGGCCTCGGCGGCCACTTCCGGGGTGAGCTTTTTCTCGTTGTGATCGAGCACGCAGCGGTCGACGAACACCTGCGCCACGTCGATCTGGGTGCGCATCTCGGCCAGCTTGAAGCGGGTGTTCTGGAAATGCGCGATCGGCCGGTCGAAGGCCTTGCGCTGCTTCACGTAGTCGATGGTCGCCTGCAGCGCCGCCTCGGCGCCGGCCACCGCGCTGCAGGCGTTGGTCAGGCGCTCCTGGGCGAGCATGTTGATCAGGTAGAAGAAGCCGCTCTTGGCATCGCCCAGCAGGTTTGCCTTGGGCACCTTGACCTCGTTGAAGAACAGCTCGGCGGTGTCCTGGCTGTGCATGCCGAGCTTCTTCAGCTTGCGCCCGCGCTCGAAGCCGGGCATGCCGCGCTCGACCAGGAACAGGCCCATGGCGTGCTTGTTGGCCGGGTCGGTCTTCGCCGCGACTATCACCACATCGGCCAGCAGGCCGTTGGAGATGAACACCTTGGAGCCGTTGAGGACATAGTGATCGCCCTTGTCCAGCGCCGTGCTGCGCATGCCGGCCAGGTCGGAGCCGGCGCTCGGCTCGGTCATGGCCACGGCGAGGATGGTCTCGCCGCGGATGATCCCCGGCAGGAAACGCGCCTTCTGGGAGGCCGAGCCGTATTCGGCGATGTACGGCCCGCACAGCGCCGAATGCAGCGGCAGCATGAAGCCCGGCTCGTTGATCCTGGCCAGCTCCTCGCACATGATCTGCTCGTAGCGGAAATCCTTGAGCCCAGCACCGCCGTATTGCTCGTCCGCCCAGGGCAGCAGGAAGCCCATCTCGCCGGCCTTGCGCCACACACCGCGATCGACCACCCCGGCCGTCTCCCACTCCTCCTGATGCGGCAGCACCTCCTTGTCGAGGAAGGCGCGGAAGGCGTCGCGGAACTGGTTGTGTTCGCTGTCGAAAATGTTGCGCTGCATGCGGGCTTGCTCCCTGGACTGAAGTCGTCCCGCAGGGTAGGCGCCGCCGCCCCGCCGCCTCAATGACCCAAGCGCTCAGGCGCGATTGACCCATTCGCTCATCGCCCCGGATAAACCAGCAGACGAAAAAAAGCCCGCCGAACAGGCGGGCTCGAGGAGCCTCTTCCCACGGGAAGAGATGAAGCCTTAGACCAGTTCGCGGCTGGCCGGCACCGCCACCGGCTGATCGGCCTTGCCGCCGGACGCCAGCTCGCGCTGCAGGGCGTCTTCGTCGAGTTCCTTGCACCACTTGGCGACCACCAGGGTGGCCACGCCGTTGCCGATCAGGTTGGTCAGCGCGCGGGCTTCGGACATGAAGCGGTCGATGCCAAGGATCAGCGCCAGGCCGGCGACCGGCAGGGTTCCGACCGCCGAGAGGGTCGCCGCCAGGACGATGAAGCCGCTGCCGGTCACCCCGGCCGCGCCCTTGGAGGCCACCAGCAGCACCAGCAGCAGGGTGATCTGCTGGGTCAGGTCCATCGGCGTGTCGGTGGCCTGGGCGATGAACACCGCGGCCATGGTCAGGTAGATCGAGGTGCCGTCGAGGTTGAAGGAGTAACCGGTGGGGATCACCAGGCCGACCACCGACTTGTTCGCGCCGAGCTTCTCCATCTTGTCCAGCATGCGCGGCAGTGCCGACTCGGACGACGAGGTGCCCAGCACGATCATCAACTCCTCGCGGATGTACGCGATGAAGCGCAGGATGCTGAAGCCGTGAGCACGGGCGATGCCGCCGAGCACCACGAGGACGAAGAACACGCAGGTGATATAGAAGCAGATCATCAGCTGGCCGAGCTGCACCAGCGAGCCGACGCCGTACTGGCCGATGGTGAAGGCCATGGCGCCGAAGGCACCGATCGGCGCGAGCTTCATGATCATGTTGATGATGCCGAACATCACCTGGGCGATGCGCTCGATGAACTCCAGCACCGGGCGGCCGTAGTCGCCCATGCGCTGCAGGGCGAAGGCGAAGATCACCGAGAAGAACAGCACCTGGAGGATGTCGCCGTTGGCGAAGGCGCCGACCACGGTGGAGGGGATCACGTTGAGCAGGAAACCGATGGTGCTCTGCTGTTCGCCAGCCTGTGCGTAGGCGGCAATCTTGCTGACGTCGAGGGTGCTCGGGTCGATATGCATGCCGGCGCCGGGCTGCGCCAGGTTGACCACGATCAGGCCGATCAGCAGGGCGATGGTCGAGACGATCTCGAAGTACATCAGCGCGTAGCCGCCGGTCTTGCCTACCGCCTTCATGTCGCGCATGCCGGCGATGCCGCTGACCACGGTGCAGAAGATGATCGGCGCGATGACCATCTTGATCAGCTTGACGAAGCCATCGCCCAGCGGCTTCAGGGCGACACCGGTATCCGGCAGGAAGTGGCCGAGCAGGATGCCGATGGTGATGGCGGCCAGCACCTGGACATAGAGCATTTTGTAGAGCGGTTGACGGGCTGCGGCGGTTGGCGTGGCAGTCATGGCAGATCCTCGGCGGTGCTGCGCGGTAGCATCCATCGATACCCCGCCTCACCTGCAAAATAAACGCTGACCCTCCTACCTGGAGGGATTTGTTGTTCCAGGCGCGTCCGGCACGCCTTGGCTGGCTTATCGCAAGGCCCATGCCAGCCTCCTTAAATAGATAAAAACCTCTTGAAAAACATATAGATATAAATACTTCGCGTTGATGGTGCCAGACCGCAGATGGCGGATTCCCGCACGCCGCGGCGCTAGCGGCTGGCGGATATCCCCCGTCCCGCCCAAGGCTCGGCTTGTTGCCGGGGGCGACTGCTGGCTACCATCGGCCGGCCTTCTTCGACGAGCCCGCCCCATGCGCGAACGCACCATCGCCAGCCACTTCGTCCGCGCCGCCCTGCGCGGCGCCGAACGCCAGGGCCAGGATTGCTCGCCGCTGCTGCGCCAGGCCGGCATCCAGCCGGCGTTGCTGGAAGAATCGCGCGCCCGCATCGCCCCCGAGCAGTTCGCCCGCCTGCTGCAACTGCTGTGGGAGAGCCTCGACGACGAATATCTGGGTTTCGGTCGCCTGCGCAGCAAGCGCGGCACCTTCGCCATGATGTGCCACGCGATCATCCACTGCCGCACCCTGGACAAGGCGCTGAGCCGCGGGACGTTGTTCTACGGCCTGTTTCCGGAGGCGCCGAGCATCGGCCTCAGCCGCGAAGGCGACTGGGTACGGCTGTCGGTGGACGACTCGAGCCTGTGGGACCCGGACCACTTCCTGGTGGAAAGCCTGCTGGTGATCTGGCACCGCCTCGGCAGCTGGCTGATCGGCCAGCGCATCCGCCTGGAGCAAGCCACCTTCAGCTACGCCGAACCGCCGCACAGCGCCGAGTACGACCTGCTGTTCCCCTGCCCGCGGCGTTACGCCGCCGGCGGCACCAGCCTGCTGTTCCACACCCGCTACCTGGGCATGCCGCTGCTGCAGGACGAACGCACGCTCAAGCAGTTCCTCGAGCATTCACCGGCCGACCTGCTGGCTCGCCCGGACGGCGGCGACAGCCTGACCAGCCAGATCCGCCGCCTGCTCGGCCGAGACTGCGAGCACTGGCCGGACCTGGAGCGCGTCGCCCAGCACTTGCACATGAGCCCGCAGACCCTGCGCCGGCACCTGCGCGAGGAAGGCTCGAGCTTCCAGGAATTGAAGGATCACCTGCGCCGCGACCTGGCGATCTACCTGCTGGGCCGCGACGAGCTGTCGATCCAGGCCATCGCCGAGCAGCTCGGCTTCTCCGAGCCCTCGGCCTTCCATCGCGCGTTCAAGAAGTGGACCGGGCTGACCCCGGGCGCCTACCGCGCCCAGGAAGGCTGAGCCCCCTCGCCGCTCAGAGGCTGCGCGCCCACCAGCCGGCCAGCACGAACAAGCCCGCCAGCACCGCCAGCAACGGCAGCCAGCCGGCGTGCTCCCAGACATAACCGCCGACATAGCCGACCAGGCTGGAACCCAGGTAATAGGCGCCCAGGTACAGCGCCGAGGCCTGCGCCTTGGCGCCCTGGGCGCGCTGGCCGACCTGGCCGCTGGCCACCGCGTGGGCGGCGAAGAAGCCCAGGGTGAACAGCGCCAGGCCCAGCACCACGGCGCCCAGCCAGGGCGTGGCGCACAGGGCCACGCCGAGCAGCATGATGCCGATGCCGCCCTGCAACACCTGGCGCGCGCCGAACCGCGGCACCAAGCGCCCGGCCCAACCGGCGCTGAAGATGCCGACCAGGTAGACGCTGAACAGCAGGCCGATCAGCGTCGCCGACAGGCCGAACGGCGCCGCCGCCAGGCGGAAACCGACGTAGTTGAACAGCGCGACGAAGCCGCCCATCAACAGGAACGCCAGCAGGAACAGGCTGCGCAGCTCGGGGTTGCCCAGGTGCAGGGCGAAATTGCCCAGCAGCCCGCGCAGCGACAGGGGGTGGGCGTGGAAATGCCGGGATGGCGGCAGCAGCCAGATGAACAGCGCCAAGGCCAGCAACCCCAGTCCGGCGATCCCCCCGAGCGCCGGCGGCCAGCCGCCGAGATCGCTGAGCCAGCCGGCGAGCAGGCGACCGAGCAGGCCGCCCAGCGCCGTGCCGCCGATATACAGGCCCATGGCCGCCGGCAGCGCCGCGGGATCGAACTCCTCGCCCACATAGGCCATGGCCAGCGCCGGCAGGCCGCTCAGGGCCAGGCCGAGCAGCGCACGCAGCAGCAACAGGGAGTCCCAGCTCTCGACCCAGGCACAGGCGATCCCCAGCACGCTGGCCAGCCCCAAGGCCGCGGCCATCACCGGCTTGCGCCCCCAGCTCTCGGCCAGGGCGCCGGACACCAGCAGGCACAGCGCCAGGCTCAGGGTGGTCAACGACAGCACCAGGCTGCTGGCCGCCGCCGATACGGCGAAATGTGCCGCCAGCAGCGGCAACAGCGGCTGCACGCAGTAGAGCAAGGCGAAGGTGGCGAAACCGGCGCAGAACAGCGCCAGGGTGGCGCGCCGATAACCAGCGGTGCCGCGCATCAGGTGCGCACTCGTAGCAGTGGAGGGCATCGGCAAGACTCGCAAACCCGGCCCCAGGCGGGCCGCCGTTAAAGCCTAGCATGCTCGCCAGCCCGCATGCTTGAGCGGCTGCGTGCCAGCGCCCAGTCAGCCCCAGGCGAGACACCCGGCCCGCTTATGGCACTATTCGGCCTCTGCACGGCGACCCGCAGGTCGCCACTGGTCAAGGAAGAAACCGCTTGGAAACCTCCGTATTTCTCGCAGTCATGGCGGCCGCCGCATTGCATGCCGGCTGGAACGCCCTGCTGAAGATCGGCCTCGACCGCTTCCTCAGCGCCTCGCTGATCCAGATCGCCGCCGGCGTCGTGGCGCTCTGCGCCCTGCCCCTGGTGGCCTTTCCAGTTGCCGCGGCCTGGCCGTGGATCGCCCTCTCGGCGCTGCTGCATATCGGCTACAACGGCTTCCTGTCGCGTGCCTACCAATACGGCGACCTGAGCCAGGTCTACCCGATCTCGCGCGGCAGCTCACCGCTGCTCGTCGCCCTGCTGTCGGTGCTGCTGTTGGCCGACACCTTGCCCCGGGGCCAAGTGCTCGGCCTGCTGACCCTGGTCGCCGGCATCTGGCTGATGGCGCTGCGCGGTACCCGCGGGGCTTCGCGGTTCAATCCGCCGATGCTGTTCAGCGCGCTGATGACGGCAATCTTCATCGCCGGCTACACGCTGGCCGACGCCGCCGGCGCACGCGCCAACCGCGACGCACTGGCCTATTCGATGTGGCTGTTCGCGGTGAACGGGCTGGTCATGGCCGCGGTCATCGCGGCACGGCGTGGACCGGCGGTTTTCCTTCAGCTCGGCCCACACTGGAAAGGCGGACTGGCCGGGGGGGGCATGTCGCTGGCGGCCTATAGCATCGTCATCTGGGCCATGACCCAGGCGCCGGTGGCCCTGGTTTCGGCGCTGCGCGAAACCAGCGTGGTGTTCGCCCTGTTGATCGGCAGCCTGCTTCTCAAGGAGTCGATGCCGCCGATCCGCCTGATCGCCTGCACGCTGATCGCCCTGGGCGTGATACTGATGAAACTGGCTTGAACCCAAACCAGCGACACCCGCGGATCGGTCACCCAGGTGGCCCCCAGACTCAGCAAGGAGGTAGCCCATGCAAGCTCGCGTCAGCGTCATCACCCTCGCCGTGGACGACCTGGAACGTTCGTTGCGCTTTTACCGCGACGGCCTGGGCCTGCCGACGGCCGGCATCGTCGGCCGCGAGTTCGAGCACGGCGCGGTGGTGTTCATCGATCTGCAGCCGGGCCTGAAGCTGGCCCTGTGGCCGCGCACCAGCCTGGCCCATGACAGCGGCCTGGCCGCCACCGCCGGCAACGGCAGCGAGTTCAGCCTGGGCCACAACGTCGCCTCGCCGGACCAGGTGGATGCCGTGCTGGCCCAAGCCGAGGCCGCCGGCGCGCGGATCATCAAGCCGGCGCAGGAGACCTTCTGGGGCGGCTATGCCGGCTACTTCGCCGACCCGGACCAGCACCTGTGGGAGGTAGTGTGGAACCCGCATATGGACCTGCCGGACACCGCCGAAGGCTGACCGGCAAACAAAAAAACGGGAGCCCAAACGGGCTCCCGCACTCGATTCCGAGAAAACGTCGGAGTCGGCTCACACCGGCTCCAACTCAACCTCACCTGCGTCCCTGAAGAAACGCAGGCACTAGTCTGGCAAAAACCCGCGCGACTATCCGTTTAGCTTTGTTGCCGTCTTGCAAAGAAATGTAACCGCGCAAGCGACTGGTCGGCTTGCCCGGCAAGCGGCAGAATGCCGGCATGACCGACCTCTACCTGCCTGCCTGCTGCAGCCCGCTAAGCGATCACTGGCCGCTACCGCAGGCGCTGCCTGCCGTGCAGCTGATCAGCACCGGCTTCGATGCCACGCGGCTCGACGCCGAAGACTTCGCCCGTTGCGCCATCCCTGCCGTCACCGGCGTGGCCAAGCGCCAGGCGGAATTCCTCGCCGGCCGCCTCTGCGCGCGTGAAGCCCTGCGCCGGGTCACCGGCCGCGCCGCGGTGCCGGCGATCGGCGCCGACCGCGCGCCGCAATGGCCCGCCGGCGTGGTCGGTTCGATCACCCACGGCAGCGGTTGGGCCGGCGCGCTGGTCGCCCAGGACAGCCATTGGCGCGGGCTAGGCCTGGATGTCGAGCAGCCGCTGCCGCCAGCGCGCGCCGAACGCCTGGCTGGGGAAATCCTCACCGCCGCCGAGCTGCGCGCACTGCAGGGGCTGTCGCCGGAACAGCGCGCCTGGCGCGTCAGCCTGACCTTCTCGCTCAAGGAAAGCCTGTTCAAGGCGCTCTACCCCCTGGTCCTGCGCCGTTTCTACTTCCATGACGCCGAGCTGCTGGGCTGCGTTGAGGACGGCGGCGCGCGCCTGCGCCTGCTGCTCGACCTAGGCGCCGACTGGCCGGCCGGCAGCGAGCTGGACGGCCAGTTCGGCGAGTGCGACGGCCAGCTGCTCAGCCTGGTCAGCATTCCGCGCTGAGCCGTCGCGCCGCGCCCCAATGCCCGGGGCAAATCCGATAAACTCCGGGCATTGCCGCCAGGAGTGCCCCATGCGCGAAGAACTGAACCAAGGCCTGATCGATTTCCTCAAGGCCTCGCCGACACCCTTTCATGCCACCGCCAGCCTCGCCCAGCGCCTGGAAGCGGCCGGCTACCAACACCTCGACGAGCGCGCGTCCTGGCATACCGAAGCCGGCGGACGCTACTACGTGACCCGCAACGACTCCTCGATCATCGCCGTCAAGTTGGGCAAGCGCCCGCCCCTGGAAGGCGGCCTGCGCCTGGTCGGCGCCCACACCGACAGCCCCTGCCTGCGCGTCAAGCCGCAACCGGAGCTGCAGCGCCAGGGCTTTTTCCAGCTGGGCGTGGAAGTCTATGGCGGCGCCCTGTTCGCCCCCTGGTTCGACCGCGACCTGTCGCTGGCCGGGCGCGTGACCTTCCGCGAAAGCGGCCGGGTGCAGAGCCAACTGATCGACTTCCACAAGCCGATCGCGGTGATCCCCAACCTGGCCATCCACCTCAACCGCGAGGCCAACCAGGGCTGGCCGATCAACGCGCAGAACGAACTGCCGCCGATCCTCGCCCAACTCGCCGGCAGCGAAGCGGCGGATTTCCGCGCCCTGCTGGCCGACCAACTGGCCCGCGAACATGGCCTGAATGCCGACGCGGTGCTGGACTACGAGCTGAGCTTCTACGACACCCAGAGCGCCGCGGTCATAGGTTTGAACCATGACTTCATCGCCGGCGCGCGGCTGGACAACCTGCTGTCCTGCTACGCCGGGCTGCAGGCGCTGCTCGCCGCCCCGGACGCGGAAAGCTGCGTGCTGGTGTGCACCGACCACGAGGAAGTCGGCTCCTGCTCGGCCTGCGGCGCCGACGGGCCGATGCTCGAGCAGGTACTGCGCCGCCTGCTGCCGGAGGGTGATGACTTCGTCCGCAGCATCCAGCGCTCGCTGCTGGTCTCCGCCGACAACGCCCACGCGGTGCACCCCAACTACGCCGACAAGCACGACGAGAACCACGGCCCCAAGCTCAACGCCGGCCCGGTGATCAAGATCAACAGCAACCAGCGCTACGCCACCAGCAGCGAGACCGCCGGCTTCTTCCGCCACCTGTGCCTGGAAAACGAAGTGCCGGTGCAGAGCTTCGTCACCCGCAGCGACATGGGCTGCGGCTCGACCATCGGCCCGCTCACCGCCAGCCAGCTGGGCGTGCGCACCGTCGACATCGGCCTGCCGACCTTCGCCATGCACTCGATCCGCGAACTGGCCGGCAGCCACGACCTGGCGCACCTGGTCAAGGTGCTTAGCGCCTTCTACGCCAGCGCCGAGCTGGTCTAGCTAGAGCCTGAACTGCTGGCGGTAGGCGGCCGGCGTGAGGCCGGTGACCTGCTTGAAGCTGCGCCTGAAGCTCGATTCGTCCGCATAGCCCAGCGCCTCGCTGATGTGGCCGATCGGCTCGGCGGTCAGGATCAGCCGCTCGCCCGCCTGGTTCAGCTTGATCAGGCGCACCTGCTCGGCCACCGCCAGACCGGTCAGCGCCTGCACCCGGCGAGCCAGAGTACGGGCGGAAATCGACAGCGCGTCGGCCAAACGCCGCACGCCGAGCTGGCGGGCCGGCCACTTCTCCACCAGTAGCTGCAGCCGGCGCAGCAGCGGGTCGCTCTGCTCCATCAGGCCAAGGGAGCGGAACACCGACGTACCCGCTTCCGGGCGCGGCAGCACCAGCAACTGGGCGATCTCGCGGTAGACCGCCGCGCCCAACTGCTCCTCGATCAGCGCGCGGGCGATCGGCAGGTAGCCACTGACCCCCGATGCGGTGGCGCTCGCAGGAGTGCGCAGCAGCGTCTGCTCGAACTGCCAATCGACCCGGGGAAAGCGCCCCAGCAGCTCGCGCGCCAGCCACCAGGTGGCCGTGGCGCCCTGGCCATCCAGGCGTCCGCTCTGCGCCAGCAGGCTAACGCCGGTGCAGTAACTCCACAGTTGCACGCTGCGCGGCAGCCGGCCCAACACGCGAATCAGCGCCCGGTTGGCCGCCAGCGCCTGGCTCAGCATGCTCTCGGAATCGGCCCACAGCCCCGGCACCAGCACCGCGTCGCACTGCGCCTCGGCCAACGGGCTCTGCGGATTCAGGCGCATGCCCTGGGCGCAGTCCACCGCCTCTCGATCGAGGGCGACCCAGCACAGCTCGAAGCGCAGCTCGCCAGCGCGGCGATTGGCCGCCGTCAGCAGGTCGGCAAAGGCGAACAGGCCCGCCGGCATGCACCCCGGGTACAGCAGCAGGCCGATCTTCAGCACTGGCATAAAATGTCCGCTTTATGGCAAGGCTTGCCATCTTCGGAGCTCCAAGCGATTTTTACAATGACGACTCCCGAATCGGAGGTCGCCATGAAGATCACCCAGCTACGCAATGCCACCCTTATCGTCGAGTTCGGCGAAGTTCGCCTGCTCGTCGACCCGATGCTGGCGAGCCAGGGCCAGCTGCCTGCCCTCAAGTACTTCACCCAGCGTCGCCGCAACCCGTTGGTGGAGCTGCCGGAGAACGCCGCCGAGCAGCTGCAGCGGGTCACCCATTGCCTCATCACCCATTGCCAGAGGGGCCACTTCGACCATCTCGACCGCGCCGCCGTCCGCTGGCTGCGCGAACGCAACATTCCGCTGCTGTGCATGGCGGAGGACGCCGACTACCTGCGCAAGCGGCGCCTGAACGTCCAGATACTGGTGGACGCCTTCTTCGGTGGCCGCATCGAGCCCATCCCTTGCCTGCACGGCGAGGGACTCATCGGCCGGCTGATGGCCCACGGTTACGGTTACTTCATCCAGCTTCCGGGCGAGCCCAGCCTCTACCTCGCCGGGGATACCCTGCTCAGCGCACCGGTGCGTCGGTGTCTCAGCGAGCTGAAGCCGGCGATCAGCGTCCTGCCGGCCGGCGGCGCGCGCTTCGATCTGGGCGGCGACATCATCATGGGCCAGGCGGAGATCCTCGAGGCCCTGCGCCTGAACGAAGGGCTGATCATCGCCAATCACCTGGAGGCCCTGGACCACTGCCCGGTGACGCGCGCCGGCCTGCTGCGCGAAGCCACTCGACTGGGCCTGGACCGCCAGCTACTGGTCCCGCGCGACGGCGAGACCTTCGACTTCGCTGGCCTCAAGCCGCAGCAGTTGGCCGTCTAGCCCAGCTCACTCCGGCACCTCGACGCTGACGTGCAGGGCGTCGTGGCGCCAGAACTCCAGGTCGCAATCGATCAGCCTGCCGTGCTGGTCGCGGTTGACCCGCACGATGCGCAGCGCCGGGCTGCCCAGCGCCACTTTCAAGGCCGCGGCGGCCTCGCTGTGCAGGGCGGTCGGCACCATGTCGAAACGCACCCGGCCGTAGCGCACCCCGTATTCGCTGGCATACAGCTCGGTCAGCGAGCGGGTCAGGTCGAAGTCGAGCACCCCGGGGAAATACGCCGGGTTGAGGTAATGCTCGACATACAGCACCAGGCGCCCGTCGATGCGCCGCGCGCGGCGAATCTGGTAGACGCTGGACAGCGCCGGCAGGGCCAGTAGCTGGCAGATTTCCGCATTGGCCGGCATCAGCCGCGCACTCAGCACCTCGGTGGCCGGCACCCGCCCCTGCTCGGCGACCATCGCATGGAAGTGGCTGCGCACCAGCGGGTTGTAGGCCAGCCGCGGCGGCGAGACGAACCAGCCGCGGCGCTCCTCGCGGTACACCAGGCCCTGCGCCTCCAGCTGGCCGAGCGCCTCGCGCAGGGTGATGCGCGTGGTGTCGAACAACTCGCTCAACTTGCGTTCGGCCGGCAGTTTGCTGCCGGACGGCAGCAGGCCATGCTCGATCTGCTCCTCCAAGGCCCGGCAGATGGTGGTGACTGCACGCGGCGCTTCATCGCGCATCAAGATTTCCTCACTTGGACTAGTCCAGCCCCACTCCAGGGCAGCGGCCGCTGGGTCGAACAGCCGTAACGATGTTGCAAGCCTAGGCAGTCTAGATGACTGGCCAATGACAACAGCTTTACAAGCATGCCCCATGCCAGCCGAGCATTTCACTGCAACGCCGCTAAATCAGCCACTTATCCATGGTCTACGCTTGTTCTGGCGCCGGTTTGGCAAACGGCCTGGGCATCCACAAGGAACCGCTACACATAAAATTGTCATGTAGCGGGCCTAGATTGGCGTGGGTCTTGCTGATCTAGACCAACACTCTCACCGCAAAGGAGTTTCCAATGAAACAACTGCTGCTGGCTTCACTGATGGGCTCGGCCATCGCCCTGGCCTCCCAGGCCATGGCCGCTGACATGGACATGCAAGCGCTGGAACAAGCCGCGCGCGCCGAAGGCGCGGTGAACAGCGTGGGCATGCCGGACAGCTGGGCCAACTGGAAGGATACCTGGGTCGACCTGGGCAAGCTGTATGGCCTCAAGCACCTGGACACCGACATGAGCTCGGCCCAGGAGATCGCCAAGTTCGCCGCAGAGAAGGACAACGCCACCGCCGATATCGGCGACGTCGGCGCCGCCTTCGGCCCGATCGCCGTGCAGCAGGGCGTGACCCAGCCCTACAAGCCGAGCACCTGGGAACAGATCCCGGCCTGGGCCAAGGATGCCGACGGCCACTGGATGCTCGCCTACACCGGCTCCATCGCCTTTATCGTCAACAAGCAGCTGGTCAAGGACATCCCGACCTCCTGGGCCGACCTGAAGCAAGGCACCTACAAGGTCTCCATCGGCGACGTCAGTGCCGCCGCCCAGGCGGTCAACGGCGTGCTGGCCGCGGCCATCGCGGGCGGCGGCGACGAGAAGAACATCCAGCCGGGCCTGGACTTCTTCGCCGAACTGGCCAAGCAGGGCCGCCTGGGCCTGTCCAACCCGACCATCCAGACCCTGGAGAAAGGCGAGGTGGAAGTCGGCGTGGTCTGGGACTTCAACGGCCTGTCCTACCGCGACCAGATCGACCCGAGCCGCTTCGAGGTGCTGATCCCCTCCGACGGTTCGGTGATCTCCGGCTACAGCACCATCATCAACAAGTACGCGAAGAACCCCAACGCCGCCAAGCTGGCGCGCGAGTACATCCTCAGCGATGCCGGGCAGATCAACCTGGCCAAGGGCAACGCCCGGCCGATCCGCGCCGAGCACCTGAGCCTGCCGGCCGAGGTGCAGGCCAAGCTGCTGCCCAACGCGCAATACGCCAAGGTCCAGCCGATCAGGGACGCCGCCGCCTGGGAAGCCACCTCCAAGGCCCTGCCGCAGCTGTGGCAGGAGCACGTGATCATCAATATGGAGTGACGCCCGCTCGGCCGAACCGTAGCCCGGATGCAATCCGGGACGAATCCACCAACATCCCCGGATTGCATCCGGGCTACGGAACTCGCTAGATCGTAGGATGGGTCGGGCCGCGTAGGTTGAGCGAAGCGATACCCATGCTCCCAGCCGCTCATGATGGGTATCGCACGCTCAACCCATCCTACGAATCCGCCATGCCGGCGAATGAGAACACTGCATGAAACACAACGTCATCCTGGTACTGCTCGATGGCCTGAACTACCAGGTGGCCCGCCATGCGCTGGGCCACCTGCAGGCCTACTGCGCTGCCGGCCGCGCCGCGCTGTACAAGCTCGACTGCGAGTTGCCGGCGCTGTCGCGCCCTCTCTACGAGTGCGTCCTCACCGGCGTGGCGCCGATCGACAGCGGCATCGTGCACAACGACGTGGTGCGCCTCTCCAACCAGCACAGCATCTTCCATTACGCCCGCGCTGCCGGCCTGTGCACCGCCGCCGCGGCCTACCACTGGATCAGCGAACTGTACAACCGCGCGCCGTTCAATGCCGCCCGCGACCGCCATACCGAGGCCGCCGAGCTGCCGATCCAGCACGGCCATTTCTACTACGCCGACCACTACCCCGATTCGCACCTGTTCGCCGACGCGGAGAGCCTGCGCCTGCGCCACAGTCCGAACTTCCTCCTGGTGCACCCGATGAACATCGACGACGCCGGCCACAAGCACGGCCTCGACAGTCCGCAGTACCGCAACAGCGCACGAGCCGCCGACATCCTCCTGGCCGACTACCTGCAGGGCTGGCTGGAGGCCGGCTACCAGGTGCTGGTCAGCGCCGACCACGGCATGAACAACGACCGCACGCACAACGGCCTGCTCGCCGAGGAGCGCGAAGTGCCGCTGTTCGTCGCCGGCAGCGCCTTCAGCCTGGACGGCGCGGCACAACCCAGGCAGACCGAGCTGTGCGGCACCGTCTGCGAGCTGCTCGGCGTGCCCCACGACAAACCCTTCTGCCGGGAGTTGCTGAAATGAACGCGTCCCTCGAGCAACGCCACAGCGCGGCGCAGCCTGCGCTGAAACCCCGGCCGCGCGCCTCCTTCCATCGCACCAGCCAGTGGCTGGCGATCCTCTGCCTGCTGCCCTTCGCGGTGTTCTTCATCGCCTTCCAGATCGCCCCGCTGGTCTGGGTCGCGGTGCACAGCCTGAGCGTCGGCGGCGACTGGGGCCTGGACAACTTCGTCAAGGTGTTCAGCTCCAAGTTCTACCTGCAGGCGATCAAGCACAGCCTGCAGATCGCCTTC
Source organism: Pseudomonas benzenivorans (assembly GCF_900100495.1). Lineage (GTDB taxonomy): Bacteria > Pseudomonadota > Gammaproteobacteria > Pseudomonadales > Pseudomonadaceae > Aquipseudomonas > Aquipseudomonas benzenivorans. Next base: position 305,618 of record NZ_FNCT01000003.1, on the reverse strand, counting down.
TGGTCGAGCCTGCTGGGCATCGCCATCGCCATACTCGGCAGCTACTCGCTGCGCCAGGTTGATTCCAAACTGCGCGACTTCGTCATCGCCTTCTCCAACATGACCAGCAACTTCGCCGGGGTGCCGCTGGCCTTCGCCTTCATCATCCTGCTCGGCTTCAACGGCGCGCTGACCATCCTGCTCAAGCAGATCGGCCTGATCGAGGACTTCAACCTGTACTCGAAGACCGGGCTGATCGTGCTCTACACCTACTTCCAGATCCCCCTCGGCGTGCTGCTGCTGTATCCGGCCTTCGACGCCCTGCGCGAGGACTGGCGCGAGTCCGCCGCGCTGCTCGGCGCCGGCACCTGGGACTTCTGGCGGCACATCGGCCTGCCGGTGCTGACCCCGGCGCTGCTCGGCACCTTCGTCATCCTCCTGGCCAACGCCCTGGGCGCCTACGCCACCGTGTATTACCTGACCACCGGCAACTTCAACGTGCTGCCGATCCGCATCGCGGCGATGGTTTCCGGCGACATCTCCCTCAACCCGGACATGGCCAGCGCCCTGGCCATGGTGCTGGTCGGCCTGATGGCGCTGATCACCGTGGCGCACCAGCTGCTGCTGAAGAGGAGCTACCATGTCGCGCGCTGAAACCTCTCCCGCCAGTCTCTACCACCGGCTGGTGGTCTGGCTGCTGTTCGCGATCCTGCTGCTGCCGCTGGCCGCCACCCTGCTCTACTCGCTGTCCACCAGCTGGTCGGCGACCATGCTGCCGGACGGCCTGACCTTCAAGTGGTACCTGGCGCTGTGGAGCGATGCGCGCTTTCTCGCCGCCTTCGGCCAGTCGTTGCTGGTCTGCCTCGGCGCGCTGCTGCTGGCGGTGCTGCTGATCCTGCCGCTGCTGTTCGTGGTGCACTACCACTTCCCCAAGCTCGACGGGCTGATGAATATCCTCATCCTGCTGCCCTTCGCCGTGCCGCCGGTGGTGTCCTCGGTGGGCCTGCTGCAGGTCTACGGCTCCGGGCCGCTGGCCATGGTCGGCACGCCGTGGATCCTGATCGGCTGCTACTTCACCATCGCCCTGCCCTTCATGTACCGGGCGATCACCAACAACCTGCAGGCGATCAACCTGCGCGACCTGATGGACGCCGCCCACCTGCTCGGCGCCAGCACCTGGAAGGCGGCCTTGCTGGTGGTGCTGCCGAACCTGCGCAAGGGCCTGATGGTCTCGCTGTTCCTCTCCTTCAGCTTCCTGTTCGGCGAGTTCGTCTTCGCCAACCTGCTGGTCGGTACCCGCTACGAGACCCTGCAGGTGTACCTGAACAACATGCGCAACAGCAGCGGCCACTTCAACAGCGCGCTGGTGATCTCCTACTTCTTCTTCGTGCTGGTGTTCACCTGGGCCGCCAACCGCCTGAACAAGGACAAGACATGAGCTTTCTTTCCATCCAGAACCTGCACAAGAGCTACGGCGCCACGCCGATCTTCAGCGACATCGACTGCGAGATCGGCCAGGGCGAGTTCGTCACCCTGCTCGGCCCCTCGGGCTGCGGCAAGTCCACCCTGCTGCGCTGCATCGCCGGCCTGACCGGGGTCAACGGCGGGCGGATCCTCCTCGGCGGCCAGGACCTGGTGCCGCTGGCGCCACAGAAGCGCGGCATCGGCATGGTGTTCCAGAGCTATGCGCTGTTCCCCAATATGACCGTGCAGCAGAACGTCGCCTTCGGCCTGCGCATGCAGCAGGTCGGCAAGGCCGAAAGCGCCCAGCGTGTGGGCGAGGCGCTGGCCATGGTCGAGCTCGGCGACTTCGCCGCGCGCTACCCGCACCAGCTGTCCGGCGGCCAGTGCCAGCGCGTGGCCCTGGCCCGCTCGCTGGTCACCCGCCCGCGCCTGCTGCTGCTCGACGAACCGCTGTCGGCGCTGGACGCGCGGATCCGCAAGCACCTGCGCGAACAGATCCGCGCCATCCAGCAGGAGCTGGGCCTGACCACCATCTTCGTCACCCACGACCAGGAGGAAGCGCTGGTGCTGTCCGACCGGATCTTCCTGATGAACGCCGGCAAGATCGTCCAGAGCGGCAACGCCGAGACCCTCTACACCGCGCCGGTGGACGCCTTCGCCGCCGGCTTTATCGGCAACTACAACCTGCTCGACGCCGAGGCCGCCAGCCGCCTGCTCGGCCGACCGATCGGCGGCCGCATCGCCATCCGCCCGGAGTCGATCCGGCTCGGCGGCCAGGGCGGCATCGAGGCGCAGATCCGCAGCCACAGCCTGCTCGGCAACGTCATCCGCTACCGGGTCGAGGCCCGCGGCGTGGAACTTCTGGTCGACGTGCTGAACCGCTCGGCGGCCGACATGCACGCCAGCGGCCAGCGCATCGTGCTTAACATAGAGGCCAACGCAATTCGTGAGGTGGCCTGATGGCTCTGGCAATTTTCGACCTGGACGAGACCCTGATCGACGGCGACTGCGCCAGCCTGTGGAGCGCGCAGATGGCCAGGCTCGGCTGGGTCGATGGCGAGTCCTTCCTGCGCCAGGACGCCGAGCTGATGGCGCTGTATGCCGAAGGCCGGTTGGCCATGGAGGATTACATGGCCTTCAGCCTCTCGCCCCTGGTCGGGCGCAGCGTCGAGGAAATCGCCTTCGTCGTCGAACCCTTCGTCGAGGAGATGATCGAGCCGCTGCTCTACAGCGACGCCACCCGCTGTCTGGCCAGCCACCGCGCGGCCGGCGACCGCATCCTGGTGATCTCCGCCTCGGCGCATTTCCTGGTCAGCGCCATCGCCGCGCGCCTGGGCATCGCGGAAGTGCTGGCCATCGACCTGGAGCAACGGCACGGCTGCTACAGCGGCCGCACCCAGGGCGTATTGACCTACCGCGAAGGCAAGGTCAGCCGCCTGCTGGAGTGGCTGCAGCAGCACGGCGAGTCCCTGGACGGCGCCTACTTCTACTCCGACTCGCGCAACGACCTGCCGCTGCTGCAACTGGTCAGCCAGCCCCGCGCGGTCAACCCGGACCCGGTGCTGCGCCGGCATGCCGAACAGGCCGGCTGGCCGGTGCTGAGCTGGCGCTAAACCCTGCAGGGCGGGTGCAACCCGCCGGGAGAGCATATGTTTTCGCACATTTTCATCGGCATCACCGGGTTCGACCGCGCCTTCGGCTTCTACTCCGCACTGACGGCGGAGCTGGGGCTGCGCCTTAAATTCAGCGACCCCGGCAAACCCTGGGCCGCCTGGATGGCGGCGGATGCGCCACGCCCGCTGCTGGTGATCGGAACGGCCTTCGATGGCCAGCTGGCGACGCCGGGCAACGGCCAGATGGTCGCGCTGCTGGCCGCCAGCCGCGCCGCCGTCGACCGTGCGCACACCACGGCGCTGGCCAATGGTGGCCGCTGCGAGGGGCCACCCGGCCTGCGCCCCCACTACCATGCGGATTACTACGGCGCCTATTTCCGCGACCCGGACGGCAACAAGCTCTGCGTCTGCTGCCATGACCCGGTGGCAACCTGAGCCAGCACCCTAGCGCCGTGTCAACCAGGCTATGTCGGTTCAGCGCCCGGCTTGGTGGGAGCGGCTTTAGCCGCGATTGACCTCGAAGGCGCTGAAAGCATCGCGGCTGAATCGGATCACCGCCCGGCCGCTCCCACTGAATCGCGTCGCGACCCCAACGCCGCTGCGAGGGTTACACTGTCGCCCCGAAACCCTGACCGCGGAGTGCCCCGTGCCCCCAATCGACCCCCAGCAGCATCTGGCCGCCCGCCAGGCCATCCTCAACCACCCGGACGCCCAGGACTGCACCGTCTACCGGCCGGATGAAGAGGATCCCGAGGCCGAAGAACTGGACCTGGGCGATGCCAAGATCCTCTTCACCGGAACCTTCCAGGCTCCTGCAGACTGGGACGCCCAGGAGCGCGCCGAATACTTCGGCGACAGCCCGGCCGAGCTGTTCATGACCGCCCGTATCGAGTGCCAGGCCAAGCCGCTGTCGGCCAGTTACTTCACCCCCGAGGTCGGCGACTACGTGGCGAGCATGCCGGGCCTCGGCGAAGTGCTGATGTTCTACGTGCACGACTGCAACGAGGACGAGCAGGGCCGGAGCTACGTGCTGATTCGCGACGATGAATCGCTGGATTGAGTGAAGGCGATCAGCCGCGACCGCTCGGGCGGAATGCCGGAAAAATCTCCGCAGTGCGCCAACCACATGCTCTATACCTAGGTTTCAAGCCGTTCGCTTCGCTCACGGGGCGGTTGGCCATGACGCTGTCATCTGCCCCGCCAGGCTCGATGCTGCCGCGCCAGCCGACCCACTGCAAGGAAGGAGAGATCGATGATCACGGTTCACGTTTGGCCGGGTGCAGGCGTACTCGGTTCCGGCGGCAATGTGGGGCATGGCGCCATGACCTGCGGCAGCACCTACATCAGTTGGTGGCCGCTGAGCGGTTCGGTCGCGCCGGGCGAGGCTGCCTACCAGATGGTCATAGGCGACGCCACGGTTCCAGGCGCCCCCGAGGGATACCGGGTGGACTGCGCCAGCGAAGGCAACCGCTTGCCGTCGAACTACGAGTTCACCGATGTCTTCGATGAGGCCGCCATCCTCGATGCCTGGGCCGCCTGGCAAGCGATCGGCACCTACAACCTGACCCTGCGCAGCTGCTGCGCCTGCGTGGTCACGCTGTTGATCGCCGGAGGGCTGCCACGAATACTGCCGGGCAGCCGCCGCTACTTCAGCGCCACGGCCGACGGCAGGCCGGTGGTTTCGCCCAACGACCTGGCGACCATCGTGCGCGCCGCACGCACCAGTATCCGTCCCGAGCGCTCGCCGTCGATGACCATTGCCGGCCATCGACGATAGCCAAAGGGTCGCTTCTCGATGGCAAGCGACTGGTAGTTTCCTGACCACCTAGGGGCAGACTCCGCCCTCAGGCCTGCATGGCCCAGCCATGCACGTTCATCGCCGCCTGGCGCAGGGCCTCCGATCGGGTCGGGTGCGGGTGGCAGATCAGCGCGATGTCTTCGGCGCTGGCAGCGAACTCCAGGGCCACGCAGTATTCGCCGATCAGCTCGCTGGCACCGGGGCCGACGATGTGCACGCCGAGGATCTGGTCGCTGCGCTCGTCGGCCAGCACTTTGACGAAGCCCTCGGCCTCGTGGTTGATCTTCGCCCGGCTGTTGGCGCTGAAGGGGAACTTGCCGACCCTGTAGGGGCGTCCTTGCGCCTTGAGCTGCTCCTCGCTCTGGCCGACCGTCGCCACCTCCGGCTTGCTGTAGATGACGCTGGGGATCGCCCCGTAGTTGACCTCGGCGGCATGCCCGGCGATGCGCTCGATGCAGGCGATGGCCTCGTCTTCGGCCTTGTGCGCGAGCATGGGTCCTGCGGTCACGTCGCCGATCACCCAGATGCCCGGCACGCCGCTGCGCTGCTGCTGGTTGTCGAGCATGCCGCGCTTATCCGCGGCGAGGCCGACGCTCTCCAGGCCGAGGCCGGCGGTGTAGGGGCGGCGGCCGATGGCGACCAGCACATAGTCGGCCTGCAGCTGCTCGGCGCCACCGCCGGCCGCCGGCTCCAGGCTGAGCTCGACGCCCGCGGCGGTGACGCTGGCGCCGCTGACCTTGGTGCCGAGCCTGAATTGCATGCCTTGCTTGCTGAGGCTGCGTTGCAGGGTCTTGGCGGTTTCCTCGTCGAGTCCCGGACAGATGCGCTCGAGGTATTCCACCACCGTCACCCGACTGCCCAGGCGGCGCCAGACCGAGCCCAGCTCCAGGCCGATCACCCCGGCGCCGATCACCACCAGGTGCCCGGGCACCTCGGCCAGCGCCAGCGCACCGGTGGAGTCGAGGATGCGCCGGTCGTCGATGGCCACCCCCGGCAGCGGCGTGGGCTCGGAGCCGGTGGCGATGACGATGCCCTTGGCCTGCAACTCGCTGTGACTGCCGTCGGCATGCGTCACCGTCACCCGCCCCGGGCCGTTCAGGCGGCCCCAGCCCTTGAGCCACTCGACCTTGTGCTTGCGAAAGAGAAACTCGATGCCCTTGGTCAGGGCCGTCACGCTGGCGTCCTTCTGCCTCATCATCTGCGCCAGGTTGAGGGTCGGCGTGCCCTCGATGCCGAGGCTGGCCAACTCCCCATCCCGCGCCGCCTCGTACAGTTCCGAGGCATGCAGCAGGGCCTTCGACGGCATGCAACCGACATTCAGGCAGGTGCCGCCGAGGGTTTCGCGGCCCTCGACACAGGCCACCTTGAGGCCCAGTTGCCCGGCGCGGATGGCGGCGTTGTAGCCCCCGGCCCGCCGCCGATGATCACCACGTCATAGCTGCTCATGCAGTCGCTCCTCGAAATGCCTGAAGGCGGTTACCGGGCCAGCACCGCGCTGGCCACGGGGCGCGGGCGCCGCAGATGGAAGGCGCCGAAGGCGGCCATGGCGAAGCCCCCGTGAACAATCACCATAGGCCCCGCCGTGCCATCCTGCAGCATGCCCAGCAGCAGCCCGCTGCAGGTCGCGCCGGCCATCTGCGCGAAGCCCATGAAGCCAGCCGCCAACCCGGCCCGCTGGGCGTTGGGGATCACCGCGCCGGCCACCGCGGCCGGCAACAGCATGCCGCCACCCAGGGTGACCAGCACCTGCGGCACGGACAGGCCGAGCAGCGACAGGCCGAACAGCTGATGGATCGCCAGGGTGGCGATGGCGCCGGCGAGCACCAGGGCGACGCCGATGGCGACGATCTTCTCCGGGCCCAGGCGCAGGATCATGCGCTGGGTGAACAGCGCGCCGCCGATCAGCCCGGAGACGATGGCGCCGAAGGTCATGCCGTACTGGGCCGCACTCAGCCCGAGCAGGCCGATATACACCGCCGAGGAGCCGGCGATCACCGCGAACATGGCGCCATAGGTGCAGGCCAGGGTCAGCGCCAGGGCCTGGAAGGAACGCGACTTGAGCAGATCGGCGTAATTGCCCGCCAGGCTGCGCAGCTGCCCGGCCGCCGGGTCGAGGTGGCAGTTGCTTTCCCGGTACAGCCCCAGCACCGCGAGCAAGGCGCCGCAGCCGATCAGCAACGCCAGGAGGATCGGCGCCTGCCAGCCGGCATGGGCGGTCAGCAGCCCGCCGATCATCGGCGCCACGGCGATGGCGCTGAGCATGCCGATCACCGTCAGCGCCAGGGCCGGCCCGGCCTGGGCTTGCCACACGTCGCGGACGATGGCGCGTGCCAGCACCAGCGCGGCGCAAGCACCGAGCCCCTGCAGCACCCGCGCGGCGATGAACTCGCCGATGCTGCCGGCCAGCAGCATCCACAGGCTGGCCAGCAGATAGAGCGACAGGCCGGCGATCAACACCGGGCGGCGACCGATGCGGTCGGACAGCGGCCCGAGCAGCAGTTGGCCGAGGCCGAACGCCGCGACGAAGGCCGACAGCGCCAGGATAGCGCTGCCCGGCTGGGCCGCCAGCACCCGCTCGATCAGGCCGAGGCTGGGGATGATCAACTGGGTCGAGATCTCCCCGAGTGCGGTCAGCGCGACCAGGATTAGCAAGAGGGTTCGGGATGGCGCGGAATGGTCGGGCATGGGCTGGCTCCGGTGATAGGGCCGGCGCGAAGGGCCGCCAACCACTAATATTTCGACCATAATATAAACGATTGGATTATGTCCATCATTTAATTTTCGACGACCTCTCCCCTCTTCCTGACGAGCCCGGCTTCGGGACGCTGTCGCCGCGGACCAACCCCGGCGGCCGAATGCGCTCTGGCGAGAATGGCTACCGCCGACCTTGAGCAGCCACCCTGGTTCGCTGCGACCGCCGAACTGTGCTCCCCTGCAGACCCAGGATGGGCAGCGAATCGCCGCGCCAATCGGCTGCAACCGATTGGCCGGCAGCCTCGCAATCAGGCAGTCGCGTGGGAGGCGATTACGCAACTACTGGCTTAACTCTGAAAGTATCGTTTCATTTGTCACGACGAGAATATTTCTTAGAAAATTCCGAACTTCATAAGGCAGGGCGTAGGAAATCCCCATTGACTTGGTTGACTTGAATGTTCCGCCGGTGGCAAAGATCCCCAGATTTCCCATTACCGAAGCACAGTATTTACAACAGGGCTTCGCCGTGCAGTGTATCGTGAGCGTATAGCCGTTAAAGTTTGCGACGTTCCAACCAATTGATTTTAAAAACTGGTAGAGCGCGTCAATTTCTGCATGTCCGTGCAGGTTCTGGGTTGAGCCGTAATAGGTGATAGTGTGCCCAGTTGCATTGTTGGTGGCCTGAAGTTCGGCCTCACACGATTGATCGCCATCATTGAACTCACGAACGGGCGTGACAAATGCGTCCCAGCCGTCTTTGAATATTCCCATTGCGGTTGCTCCGGTTGTTGGATCATCACGAAAAAGGCTTGTCGCTACAGTTCGGCCTTGCTTCTGAGCATGAGATCCATCGTTGCGGGCAAGCACGAGACATCCCATGTCCAGCCCCTGAGCGGGGGAACAATCAGCATAGTGGAGGATTGCCGATCGCCCCTGCCGAAGCGTTGATTCGCCCTGAGGTGGTTGACCGCCGCCACGCCTGGGCGAACACCGATCCTGAGTGCGCTCAGCTTCGGCTCGGTCATGATTGGTACGTTCGCCCCGCCCCAGCAGCAGGCATTCGAGTTGTACAAGACCCATCTTGTTGACACTTGGCAGTATGATCCACAACCCACCGCCATACTGGCACTTTGGAAGCATCTACACGATACCGAAGCATATTGAGAAACGCACTATTCACTATCGCGTAATTGTTTATGAAAGGCCTGCCAGGCAACCAACAGTGCTAGTAGCTTTATTGCTCTGACACTTTTCAGGTCTGGCGCACGCTATTGGAGTCACCGCTTTTTTGCGCAGCACGCAGCGTTGTATGAATGCATTGAAGTCAGGAACAGGGAGTCTCATGGAGGGACCATACGATGCAAACCAACGACTATCCGAACAAGGGTGGCGCAACTGACGTGACCCGCGAGCCGAGCGACCGGCTCGATTACGCGCTACGCAACCGCAAGCTCGAGTGGCGCCACCAGTGGTGGCTGAACGGCCGCGAGGCCGACGACAAGACCATGGGGCGGATCTTCAAGCGCGCCCTCGACAAGAAGCGCGAGATGGTCGGGCGCCAGCGCAAGCTCGCCAAGCACCTGGCCGCCTATGCCGAACCTCCGGCTGCCGGCTCGCCCTGGGTGACCATCGGCCCGCGCAACATCAACGGCCGGGTCAAGTGCCTGGCCGTGCACCCGAGCAATCCGCAGATCGTCTACGCCGGGGCGGCCAGCGGCGGGGTGTGGAAGAGCAGCAACGGCGGCGAATCCTGGGACCCGCTGTGGAACACCGAGGAGTCGCTGGCCATCGGCGCCCTGGCCATCGCCCCGAGCAACCCCAACGTGATCTACGCCGCCACCGGCGAGTGGACCCCCGGCTACGGCCCGGGCTTCGCCGGCGCCGGGCTGTTCGCCTCCACCGACGCCGGTGCCAGCTGGACCCAGCACAGCGCCCTGGTCTCGCGCCGGGTGGCGCAGTGCCTGGTCTCGCCGACCGATGCCGACACCGTCTACGTGGCCGGCAACAGCGGCTTCGAACGCTCCACCGACGGCGGCGCCAGCTGGACCACCCTGCGCGCCGGGCAGATCAGCGACGCGGTGATCGACGCCGGCAACGGCGACGTCCTCTATATCAACGTGCGCAATGACGGTATCTACAAGACCATCGACGGCGGCGCGAGCTGGAACCTGCTGAACAACGGCCCGACCGGAGCAGCTGCCGACTGGGTGCGCCTGGCCATCGGCGTCAACGGCGCGCACGGCAGCGACTTCCTGGTCGCCAAGCGCAGCGGCACCCTCTACACCAGCGACGACGGCGGCAGCACCTGGACCACCCTGGCCGGCAGCCACGGCGGGGTCAGCTACCACGCCTGGTGCAACCTGGTCGCGGTAGCGCCGGACGACGAGGACATCCTCCTCGCCGGCGGCGCCGGCGAGTACCAGCGCAGCAGCGACGGCGGCGCCAGCTGGGCCAACCTCGCCGGGCTGCACGCCGACCACCACCGGGCGGTGTTCGCGCCCTCCTCGACCTCGGTCGTCTATTCCTGCAACGACGGCGGACTCTACCGCTCGAGCAACAAGGGCGCCACCTTCGAGAAGGTCAGCGACGGCCTGGTGATCACCCAGTTCTACGACGTCGGCGCCTGGGACAGCATCGGCACCGTGGTCGGCGGCGGCACCCAGGACCAGGGCACCAACTTCTCCCACGGCGGCCTGACCTGGAAGAAACTGCTCGGCGCCGATGGCGGCTACTTCGTCGTGCATCCGAGCAACCCGCGCACCATGTACGCCGAGACCCAGAACACCGGGATCCGCAAGACTACCGACGGCGGCGGCAGCTGGGTGGTCTGTACCAGCGGCCTCAGCGGCAGCAATCCCTGGACCGGGGTGATCACCCTCGACCCGAACAACCCCGACCGCCTGTTCACCGGCACGCAGATGGTGTTCCGCACCACCGATGGCTGCGCCACGCCCTGGGTGCAGTCCAGCCAGAGCCTGAGCGGCTCGGTCACCTCCATCGCCGTGGCGCGCTCCAACCCCAATCGGGTCTACGCCGCCACCTCGTCGGGGATGATCATCCGCAGCGACGACGCCGGCGCGACCAACCCCTGGGCGGACAAGACCGCCGCGCCGCTGCCGGCGCGCACCTGCAAGGACCTGGTGGTCAGCGACAGCAACGCCGATCGCGTGCTGGCGGTCTACGGCGGCAGCACCGGCGGCGCGGCCAGCCATGTGTTCCTCAGCAGCACCGGCGGCAACGCCTGGAGCGACATCAGCGGCGACCTGCCGGACGGCACGGTCAACGCCGCGGCCTTCGACCCCAACGACGCCAACACCTTCTACGTCGGCACCGACGTCGGGGTATTCCGCACCACCGATGGCGGCGCGAGCTGGGAGGCGTTCGACAACGGCATCCCCAACGTCAGCATCGCCGACCTGATAGTCGACCCGGAAGACCAGTTGCTGGTGGCCGCCACCTTCGGCCGCGGCATGTACAAGGTCTCGATCGCCCCGGCGAACATCGAGCCCACGGTCGACCTCTACCTGCGCGACAGCGTGCTCGACACCGGCGAGCGCTTCCCCACGCCCTCCGGCCTGCCCAACCCGACCGACCCGAGCGACACCGTCGGCCACTGGGAAAGCCCGGACATCAAGGTCGAGGTGGCGCCCTATTATTCGCCCGATGCACTGTTCGACGGGGTGGAGTTCGACGAGGAGGTAATCCACGACGACCCGCACCGCGGCGAGCTCAACCGCGTCTACCTGCAGGTGCACAACCGCGGCTACCAGAGCAGCAACGACGTCAGCGTACGGCTGTTCTTCGCCGATGCCGCGGCCGGCCTGCCCAACCTGCCGAACGCGCTGGTGCCGCCGGCCTTCAACCTCAGCTCGACGCTGGACTGGCAACCGGTGGGCCCAGCGCAGACCATCGCCCTGCTCGAGCCGAACCGCCCGGTGATCGTCTCCTGGGACTTCTCGGTGCCGGCCGGCGCGGCGACCCACAGCTGCCTGCTGGGGGTGGTGTCGAGCAGCGACGATCCGATCACCACCGCCGAGACCAACGTCGAAACCCTGCACCGCAACGAGAAGCGCGTGGGCCTGAAGAACCTGCACGTGATCGATTCGCCGGGGCCGCGGCCGGCCGCCCGGCTGGTGGCGCTGAACTTCCACAACGCGCGCGAGGTGGCCGACCTGATCGACATCGTCATCCGCCCGGACGACTTCTCCGAGGGGGTGATCGGCATGCTGGTGCCGACGCTCAAGTTGCGCGATCCGGACCGGGCCCTGCACGGCGTCAGCCTGGTGCCGCTGCGCGACGGCGAGTTCCTCGGCGACTGGTACGTCAAGCCCGGCGACCAGCCCCAGGACGTGCCCAAGGAGCTGTGGCAGCAACTGGACCATTCGCGGCTGTACGAATTCGACGCGGAGAAGGTCGCCGAACTGCGCGGCATCGAGATCCCCGCCAAGGGCAAGCTGCAGGCGCTGTTCAGCGTGCGTGGCACGCACAACGTGCCCTATGGGCGCAACCAGCGCTTCAGCGTGATGCAGCGCCAGGGCGGACGGATCATCGGCGGCAGTACCTTCGAGCTGCGCCTGCGCCGGGCCAAGGCGCTGCACCCGGTGTCGCGGATCAGGGTGGTCCTCGAGAAGGTCCGCCTGCTGGATGACCACGACCCCTGGATCAAGGGCCGCGGCGAGTTCCAGTTCAACGCCTGCGTGGGCTTCAACGGCGACGCCTGCCGCCGGCATCTGCGCCGCCTGCCTGACTGCGGTTCCTACAAGATCGGCGACTGGCCGGGCTGCAACGAGCAGGTCATCGACGCCTGCCTGTTCGACGGCTTCGTCGCCGAGGAGGACCGCATGACGCTTTCGCTGTTGCCGGTGGAGCAGGACCTGCTCGACCCCGACGATCCGCTGAGCCGCTACCGGCGCATCTTCAACGGCCCGCCGGAGACCTGGGTCGGCCGCTATGGCCCCGCCGACCAGGGCCCGGGCGATCCGGAAGCCCTCGGCGACTGGCAGGTCTGGTACCGCATCGAATCGGTGCGCTTCTGAGGCCGGCCGCGCACCTCCCTGATCGAGTCAAAGGAGAATGACCATGTACACATTGATGCGGGCAATTCCGAGGCGGCAGCTGCTGCTGGAGCAGATTCCGGTGCTCGCCACCTCGTTCGTGATCGCCGAGCTGTTCTACAAGTTCGGCAGCTTCGCCCTGGAATGCATCGCCTTCCTGGCGACCTGGCTGGTGCTCGACGCCCTGGTGCATCACGCACGCGAAGCGTTCGGACAGTCGGACCGGCAGTAGGATCGTCCACCCAAGCGCCGCTTCGCGGCGGCGCTTGGGCGACGCGTCAAGGCTGGCGGAAGACCTCGACCCAGCCATTTGCTGTTTCAGCCGCCGCGCTCAGCCAGTGTCGCGTCAACCATGAACTGTCGGCTCAACGCCCGGCCGCTCCCACGGAAAGCGCCAGATCATTCCTGCCGCGACACAGCCTGCCATTGGCGCCAATTTGCTCGTCCTCAATAACCGGTCATTTCCAGGTAGCCGACGCCCTGGTGGCTGCCGGCGAAGCGGATCGGCCCCTCCCAGTAGGGGAAGCGCGTGGCCATCCAGGCCTGCTCCTGCAGCGGCAGGGTGTCGATGGCCAGGCCCTTGGCCGGGATGCGCAGGCTCCAGCCGGTCGGCAGGCGGCGGTCGGCGACCCGGCTGTGGTGCGTGGGCGTCATCTCGATGTCCGCCTGGCCGAGCGCCTGGGCCTGGCCGTCGGCGTCGATCCAGGTGCCGGCGCGGTAGGGCTGGCCATCGGCGTGGCGCAGTTGGAACAGCATCAGCTTCTCGCCCGAGTCCAGGTGCAGGGAGAACCAGTCCCAGCCCTGCTGGTCGGGGGCCAGCGGCTGGCTGCTCCATTCGCGGTCGAGCCAGGCCGGGCCCTCGACCTGGTAGCTGTGGCCGTCCAGCTGCAGGCTGCCCGCGGCTTGGAAGAACGGCTGGCTGTAATAGTAGGAGGCCTGGCCCTGGCCGGATTTCTGGCTGAAACCCTGGACACCGTGCAGCACCGGCGGCCGCTCGCTGCGCAGGCGCAGGCGGTAGCTGAAATCCGCGCCCCTAGCCTGCAGCTCCAGCTCGCCCAGGCCGCCGTTGGCTGGGCTGGTGCTGCGCAGCTGCCAGTCGTCGATCCAGGCGTGCAGCGGCGCGCTGGCGACCCCGGCCTGGCCGATGCCGCCGCGGGCGAAGGTCTCGGCATGGCGGTGGCCGCCCGGGCCGGTCAGCGCGGCGTGGCCCATCCACAGGTTCTGGTTGCGCCAGTCCGGTTCTTCCGAACCGGGCTGCAGGGCGTTGCGAAACAGCGTCCACTGCACGCCCCAGGCGCGGCCCTGCTGGTCCCGCAGATTGGCGGTGAGGTACCACCACTCGATGCGGTAGTCCGGGTGCGCGCCGTGGTCGGCGGGAAACGCCAGCACCCGTCCCGGCTCGACCCGGGCGAACTGCGCGGCGGCGCCGCCGAGCCCGGCGAAGCCCTGGGCCGGCGGCGTTTCGGCGTCGCAGGCGACGAGCAGCAGCAAACCGGCCAGCAGCGCCCGGCGAAACTCAGCGCGCAGCCTCGCGCACCCGCATGCCATTGGCTTCCGTGAACGCATGCAATCCATCACCAGGGCCTCCTAGCGTTCATCGGCAAAGCTGCGCAACAGCGCCGCCGGGCTGCTGTGGCCGAGCCGCCACAGCGGCCAGGCGGCGGCCAGCAGGCTGGCCAGCAGCGCCAGGCCCAGCAGTTGCAGGAGCAGCCCGGGGAATACCAGCAGCGGCAGGCGCCAGCCGAAGGCCTGCACGTTGATCACCGCGACCAGGCACCAGGCCAGCAGCAGACCCAGCGGCAGCGCCAGCAGCAGGGTGAGCAGCGCCAGCAGCAGGGTCTGGCCGAGGCTCAGCCAGGCCAGCCGCCCGCGGCTGACGCCCAGCGCCCAAAGCGGCGCCAGTTGGCTCAGGCGCGCCTGGCCGAGGCTCAGCAGGCTGATGAACAAGGCCGCCCCGGCCACCCCGAGGGTCAGGCTGTTGAGCGCGGCGGTGGCGGCGAAGGTGCGCTCGAATACCCGGCTCGACCAGGCCTTGAGCCCGGCCTGGTCGATCAGCCGGCTGTCGTCCAGGGCGAAGCGCGCCTGCAGCGCCTGGATCAGCGCGGGGACCTCCGCGGCCGGCAGGCGCAGGCCCAAGCTGCGCGGGGCGAGCCCCGGCCAGTGGCGCAGCAGGCCGGTCGCAGCGACCAGCAGATGCCCCTTCGGATTGCCATAGTCGGCATAGATGCCGAGCACCTCCAACTCCCAGTCGCCACTGGGGGTAGGAAGGCGCAGGCGCTCGCCCAGCTGCAGGTCCAGGCGCCGCGCCAGTTGCTCGCTGAGCAGCAGGCCCTCCTCTCTGGCCAGGCGCTCCCAGGCCTCGCCGCTGGCGCTCAGCAGCGGCCAGTGTGCGCGGTAGTGCGGATTCGCGCGGATGCCGGTGAGCTGCGCCGGCCAGCCCTGCAGCGGCAGCTCGACCCGCCAGCTCGGCAACAGCGCGCGCACCTGCGGCTGGTTGCCCAGCCAGGCCTCAATGGCCTGCGCCTGCCGGGCGTCGGTGGGCATCAGGTAAAGTTCGGCGGCCAGGCGCTGGTCGAGCCAACCGCTGAAGGTCTGGCGAAAACCCGCGGTCATGCTGCCGACGCCGATGTTCGCCGCCAGCGCCAGCAGCAGGGCCATCAACGCCAGCGCCAGGCCCGGCAGTTGCTGGCGGCTGTCGGCGACGAACCACTGTGTCAGCGGCCTGCGGCAGTGCGGCAGCAGCGCCTCGAGCAGCCGGTTGAGGCACACCGGCAGCGCCAGGGCCGCGCCCAGCAGCAAGGCGGCGAGCCCGAGAAAGCCGGCCTCCAGGCGGTCGCCGAGCAGCAGGGCGAGCAGCGCCACGGCGCCGAGCGCCGCCGCCAACCAGGCCTGGCGACGCAGCCAGCGCGCCTGGGCCTGCTGCCAGGCCTCGGGCTGGGCCAGGGCCAGCAGCGGCAGGCGCGCGGCCTTGAGCAGGCTGCCGGCGCCGGCCAGCAAGGCGCCGAGCAGGCCGATGAGCAGCGCGCCCAGCCACCAGTGCGGCGCCAGGCCGAGCTGCCCGGCCACCTCGGCGCCATACAGGCCGCGCAAGCTCGCGGCGACGTCCGGTAATAGCCAGGCCGCCAGGGCATAGCCGCTGGCCAGCCCGGCCACGCCGCCGAGCAACGCCAGGGCGCAGAGTTCCAGTGCCAGGGCGACGAGCAGGCCGCGCAGGCTCACCCCGCAGGCGCGCAGGTTGCGCAGCAGCGCGCGGCGCTGCTCGAGGGCCAGGCCGATGGCGGCGTGGACGATGAACAGGCCGACGACGAAGGCCAGCAGTCCGAGGGCGCTGAGGTTGAGGTGGAAGCTGTCGGTGAGCTGGGCCAGGTCGACCGCCTCGTCGCTGCGCCGCAGCACCAGTTGCGCGGCCAGCGCCGGCGGCAGGCGCGGTCCGGCGCGGGCGAACTGGCCGTCCAGCAGCAGGCGCGACAACTGCCCGGGGGCGCCGAGCAGGCGCTGGGCCACGCCGATGTCCACCAGCAGCACGCCGGGCGCCAGCTGCGGCCATACCGCCAGCGGCGGCAGCACCTCGCCGGCCTCGCTCTGCGGCTGCGCGCCGGCCGCCAGGCCGAGCTGGGCCAGGGTGTCGGCGGCGATCCAGGGGCGCCCGGGCCGACCGAGAAAGGCCGTCAGGTCCAGGCGCTCGACCGCCTGCCCGGCCAGCGCGCCGCCGGCGGGCAGGGTCAGCGGTTCGATGCCGATCAGCTGCAGCTGCTCGGCCCGCCCGCGCAGGCGCAGGCGCCCCTGCAGCAGCGGCGAGACCGGCCAGCCGGCGCGCCGCAGCTCGATGAAGTACTGCTGGGGGAACAGGCCGCCCTGGCGGGCTGCCAGGCTGTAGTGGTCGGCGCCGCCGAGCAACCGGCTGGCGCGGGCATAGCTGTCGCGCGCCTGGCTGTTCAGCGCCTGCACCCCGGCCCACAGGCTGGTGGCCAGCCACAGGCCGGCCAGCACGCTGAACAACTGCAGCGGGTGGCGGCGCCAATGGCTGGCCAGAGCGTGCAGCGTCCAGTACAGGCTGCGCATCTCAGGCCGCCCCCTGTTCGAGCAGACGTCCGCCCTGCAGGGTCAGGCAGC
The DNA here is from genome assembly GCF_900100495.1 of Pseudomonas benzenivorans. Lineage (GTDB taxonomy): Bacteria > Pseudomonadota > Gammaproteobacteria > Pseudomonadales > Pseudomonadaceae > Aquipseudomonas > Aquipseudomonas benzenivorans. The sequence continues at coordinate 288,903 of NZ_FNCT01000003.1, read as the reverse complement.
GCTGCAGGCGGGCCGCCAGGCGGGCGCTGTGGGTCACCAGCAGCAGGCTGGTGCTGCTGCCGGCGAGCAGGTCGAGCAACAGCTCCAGCACCTGGTCGGCGCTGCGCTCGTCGAGGCTGCCGGTGGGCTCGTCGGCCAGCAGCAACGGCGGCCTGACCGCCAGCGCCCGGCCCAGCGCCACCCGCTGCTGCTGGCCGACCGAGAGCTGCTCGGGGTAGCGCCCGAGCAACGCCGCCAGGCCGAGCCGCTCGACCAATTCGGCCTGCCAGTGCGGGTCATGCCGACCGGCCAGGCGCGCCTGGAACGCCAGATTGTCGGCGACGCGCAGGCTGGCGATCAGGTTGAACTGCTGGAATACCAGGCCGATGCCACTGCGCCGCCAGGCCGCCAGTCGGCTCTCGTCGAGTTCGCCCAGCTCGCGCCCGTCTACCTCGATGCGCCCGGCGTCGGCACGGTCGAGCCCGGCCACCAGGTGCAGCAGGGTGCTCTTGCCGCTGCCGGACTCACCCATCAGCGCCAGGCTGGCACCCGGCGCCAGTTCCAGGTCGATGCCGCGCAACACCGGCAGCGGCCCCTGCGGCGTCGGGTAGCTCTTGTACAAACCCTGGATCTTCAGCATCGGCCTGCCACCTGAATGAGGGTATGGCGCCGGGGTTGTCGAACGCGCCGTGACAGCCAGCAGCATGGGAGAGTCCGGCGCCGGAGGGAAGCCCCTGGCGGCGCCGTGAGCGGAGAAGTCGCAGGGCATGGCAGGCCGGGAGCCGGCAAAGGGTGTAAGATTACGCTCAGCATCTTAAACATCCCGAGCGGATAGGAAGCAGCGCCATGCGTTATGCGGAAGACCACAAAGCCCAGACCCACCAGCGCATCATCGAGGAAGCCGCGCGGCGCTTTCGCCGCGACGGGGTCGGCGCCACCGGCCTGCAGCCGCTGATGAAGGCCTTGGGGCTGACCCACGGCGGCTTCTACGCACACTTCAAATCCAAGGACGAACTGGTCGAAACCGCCCTGCGCAGCAGCGCCGAGCAGCTCAACGCGAGCACGGCGGAGGTCTTCGCCGGCGCCGACCCGCTGCCGAGCTTCATCGCCCGCTACCTGTCCACCGCCCACCGCGCCAATCCCGCGGACGGCTGCCCGCTGCCGACCATGTCCGCCGAGCTCGGCCAGCGCGGCGCGGCCAGCCCGGTCACCGACCAGGTGGTCAACGAGCGCCTGAGCATGATCGAGTCCTGCCTGGGCGGCGAGGACGCCGCCGAGCAAAGCGTGCTGATGCTCTCGGCCATGGTCGGCGCCCTGCTGTTATCGCGCAGCGTCAGCGACCCCGCGCTGTCCGAGCGCCTGCTGGCCACCACCCGGCGCCTGCTGATCGAGCAAGCCAAAAACCAGCCTTGAGAGAGCTCATCGCATAGCGACTGCCCCTCTCCCCCGGGAGAGGGTGGCCGTACTGTTCAGCGCCCTGGCCGTTACCGACTTGGGCGCAATCTCCACACGCGACTAAAGGTCGCTTACTTGTAGCGCGCCGCCGCACTGCTGCGCGACAGGTTCGGCCCTAGCTTGTCGCGGGCGCCGACCAGCGCCTGCCAATCGGCGGCATCCGGCAGCGAGGGCATGGTCACCAGCTCGCCCTGATCGAAGCCGGCCAGGGACGCATCGACCATCTCGCCCACTTCCATGATCATCTCCGGCGGCAGCTGCGTTGCGTCCATGCCGCTGCGCTCCCAGATCTCGGTGCGGGTCACGCCCGGCAGCACCGCCTGCAGCTGCACACCCAGCTTGGCCAGCTCGCCGTGCAGGGTCTGGGTCAGGCTCAGGACGTAGGCCTTGCTCGCGCTGTAGACGGCGTTGAACATCTCCGGCGCCAGCGCCACCACCGAAGCCAGGTTGATGATCGCCCCGCGCCCGGCGGCGCCGAAATTCGCCGCGGCGGCGGCCGACAGGCGGGTCAGCGCCACCACGTTGAGCTGAATCAGCTGCTCGACCTTGTCCAGGTCGGCCTCGGCCAGGCTGCCGTTCATCGCCACCCCGGCATTGTTGACCAGCAGGCTGATCGCGGCATCGCCGCGCAGGCGCTGCTCGAGGGCCAGCAGATCCGCCCTGTCGGTCAGGTCGGCCCGGAGCACCTCGACCTTCACCCCGTTCTCCTGCGCCAAGCGCCCGCCCAGGGCTTCCAGGCGCTGCAAGTCACGCGCCACCAACAGCAGGTCGTAGCCACGCTGCGCCAGACGCTCGGCATAGGTGGCGCCGATGCCGGAAGAAGCGCCGGTGATCAGCGCGGTGCCTTTGTCGTGTTGCTTGCTCATTGCGTTTCTCCTTGGTGTACGGGTGATTGTTGGTGTCCAGAGCGATAGTGCGCCTTATTAGATTACGTTCATAATTCAATTATTATATGTCGCTCATAATAAAAACTACCGAAACGACACGACGAGCAGCTCGGAGAAACCCCAGGCACAAAAAAGCGGATATCCCTCGCAGGCTATCCGCTCATTTAGCGTGAAAGTCGCGCAGCGACGTCATCCTTATGCCCTTCTCCCTCCGGGAGAAGGTGGCGCGCAGCGCCGGATGAGGGAAACGGACATGCCGCGAAGGCTTTCATGAATCGGGGTGCCTCTCGCGGCATGTACGTTAACGCCGGGCACTCAGGCCATCAGTTCGACCTGATCAGGTGATCGAAGGCGCTCAGCGAGGCCTTGGCGCCCTCACCCACAGCGATGACGATCTGCTTGTAGGGCACGGTGGTCACGTCGCCGGCGGCGAAGATCCCCGGCAGCGAGGTCTCGCCGCGCGAGTCGACGATGATCTCGCCACGCGGCGACAGTTCGATCACGCCTTTGAGCCAGTCGCTGTTGGGCAGCAGGCCGATCTGCACGAAGATGCCTTCCAGTTCCAGGGAGTTGAATTCGCTGGAATTGCGATCCTTGTAGACCAGGCCGGTAACCTTCTGCCCGTCGCCTTGCACTTCGCTGGTCAGGGCGCTGGTGATCACGCTGACGTTGGCCAGGCTGAACAGCTTGCGCTGCAGCACCGCATCGGCACGCAGCTGGCTGTCGAACTCGATCAGGGTGACCTGGGCGACGATGCCGGCCAGGTCGATGGCCGCCTCCACCCCCGAGTTGCCGCCGCCGATCACCGCCACCCGCTTGCCCTTGAACAGCGGGCCGTCGCAGTGCGGGCAGTAGGCCACGCCGCGGCCGCGGTACTGCTGCTCGCCGGGCACGTTCATTTCGCGCCAGCGCGCGCCGGTGGCGAGGATCAGGGTCTTGGCCCTGAGCGACGCGCCGCTGTCGAACTGCACCTCGTGCAGGCCGCCGGCGGTCTTGGCCGGAATCAGTGCGCTGGCGCGCTGCAGATTCATGATGTCGACCTGGTACTGCTTGACGTGCTCCTCCAGGGCGCGCGCCAGTTTCGGTCCTTCGGTCTCCTGCACGGAGATGAAGTTTTCGATCGCCATGGTGTCCAGAACCTGGCCGCCGAAACGCTCGGCGGCGACGCCGGTGCGGATGCCCTTGCGCGCGGCATAGATCGCCGCCGCAGCGCCGGCCGGGCCGCCGCCGACCACCAGCACGTCGAATGCCTGTTTAGCGCTGAGTTTCTCGGCATCGCGGGCGCTGGCGCCGCTGTCGAGCTTGGCGAGGATCTGCTCGGCGTCCATGCGCCCCTGGCCAAACAGCTCGCCGTTCAGGTAGATGCTCGGCACCGACATGATCTGGCGCTGTTCGACTTCGGCCTGGAACAGCGCACCGTCGATGGCCACGTGACGGATATTCGGGTTGAGCACCGCCATCAGGTTCAGCGCCTGGACCACGTCCGGGCAGTTCTGGCAGGACAGCGAGAAATAGGTTTCGAAGTTGAACTGGCCGTCGAGGCCCTGGATCTGCTCGATCAGCTCGGCCGCCAGCTTGGACGGGTGACCACCGACCTGCAGCAGCGCCAGCACCAGCGAGGTGAACTCGTGGCCCATGGGGATGCCGGCGAAACGCAGGCCGATGTCCGCTCCCGGGCGATTCAGCGCGAAGGACGGCGTGCGGCTGTCGCGGCCGTCTTCGCGCAGGCTGATCTTGTCGCTCAGGCCGACGATGTCGTGCAGCAGACCGCTGAGCTCGCGGGATTTGTCGCTGTCATCGAGGGACGCGACGATCTCGAACGGCTGGGTGACCTTCTCGAGGTAGGCCTTCAACTGGGTTTTAAGCGTGGCGTCCAACATGATTGGCATCCCTTGTACGATTTTCAGGAACAAAAACGCCCGGGCGGATCGCGCCCGGGCGTTCCACTGGAAGGGCTGGATCGCAGCCCCGAGAGTGTGGGAAGCAGGTAAGGCTTAGATCTTGCCTACCAGATCCAAGGACGGCGCCAACGTCGCCTCGCCTTCCTTCCACTTGGCCGGGCAGACTTCGCCCGGGTGGGCGGCGGTGTACTGGGCGGCCTTCAGCTTGCGCAGGGTTTCGGATACGTCGCGGGCGATTTCGTTGGAGTGGATCTCCACGGTCTTGATCACACCTTCCGGGTTGATCAGGAAGGTGCCACGCAGGGCCAGGCCTTCTTCGGCGATATGCACGCCGAAGGCGTTGGTCAGCGCGTGGGTCGGGTCACCGATCAGCGGGAACTGGGCCTTGCCGACTGCCGGGGAGGTCTCGTGCCAGACCTTGTGCGAGAAGTGGGTATCGGTGGTGACGATATACACCTCGGTGTTGGCATCGCGGAAGGCCGCGTAGTTGTTGGCGGCGTCCTCGATCTCGGTCGGGCAGTTGAAGGTGAAGGCGGCCGGCATGAAGATCAGCACCGACCACTTGCCCTTCAGGGATTGCTCGGTCACTTCGATGAACTTGCCGTTGTGAAAAGCGTTGGCCTTGAACGGTTGGACTTGGGTATTGATGAGGGACATCTCTGAACTCCTTCGAGGGTTGGAAACTTGACCCGGCGAATCTTAGTTCGAGATGTTCTAAACACCTTATTGATTGAAACCATGGGTTTGATTGGGCGACTCAATCGCCCCCCATCGAGGAGCCTTGCCGCCTATCGCGGCAAGGCTCCTGCCGTGTTCAGTCGAGGCTCTCGTCGATCAGCAGCACCAGCTTGCCGCTGACCCTGTTGCTCGCCAGTTCGGCAAAGGCCAGTTCCGCGTCCTTGACCGGGAAACTGCCTTGCAACTGCGGCTTGAGCCGGCCCTCGGCGAACAGCGGCCATACCTGCTGGCGCAGATCGCGCAGCAGGTCGGCCTTGAACTGGTCGTCGCGGTTGCGCAGGGTCGAGCCGATCAGTTGGAGGCGCTTGCCCAGCAGTAAGGCCAGATCCAGTTCCGCCTTGCGCCCGCCCAGTAGGCCGATGTTCACCCAGCGTCCGTCGCGCGCCAGCAGCTCCAGGTTGAGCGCGGCATAGTCGCCGCCGACCGGGTCGAGGATCACGTCGAAGGGAGCGAAATCGCGTAGGGCCTGCAGGTTGCCGTCAGTGCGCAGCACGCCGCCCTGGGCGCCGAGGGCTTCGCAATAAGCCAAGCGCTCGGCCGAACCGACACTGACCCAGCACGGATTGCCGAAGGCCTTGCACAACTGGATGGCCGCCGACCCCACGCCACTGGCGCCGGCATGCAGCAGTACCTTCTCGCCCGGTTTCAAGGCCGCCAACTGGTACAGGTTGAGCCAGGCCGTGGCATAGACCTCCGGCAAGGCCGCCGCCTCGCGCAGCGACAGCCCGTCCGGCACCGGCAAGGCATGCCGCCCATCGGTCACCACCTCTTCGGCCATGCCGCCGCCGGCCAGCAAGGCGCAGACCCGATCGCCGACTTGCCACCCGCTGCCGGCCCCGACTTCACTGACGATACCCGCGCATTCCAGGCCCAGAGCCTCGCTGGCGCCGGGCGGCGGCGGGTAGAGGCCGGCGCGCTGCAACAGGTCGGCCCGGTTCAACCCGGCAGCCGCCACGCGAATGCGAATTTGTCCCACATCACAGGCCGGGGCGGGCTGTTCTGCCCATTCCGCGCGGCCGTCAACGCCTTGCAATGCCTTCACGCTGCCTCCATAGTGCATTTGAACCAAGCCCGACGCTGAACAGCGGGCTTTTGCATTGCGCCGCAGGAACCGGCGCCCTCAAAGACGGCCTAATATGCGTTATCAATTGCTCCCGCGTCGAATCAGCATGAAGCATTCACTGCTCTGCACCAGCCTCGCCCTGCTCCTCGGTTTAAGTGCCTTGCCGCTGTCCGCGAAAACCACCGACGCCGACACCTGGGACTACCTGCAGCCGAATCGCGAACAAGTCATCGCCAGCCTCAACGTCCTGGAACTGCTGAAGCGCCACCACTACAGCAAGCCGCCACTCGATGACGCACGCTCGGTGAAGATCTACCAGGGCTACCTGAAGATGCTCGACCCGGCGCGCAGCTATTTCACCGCCAGCGACATCGCCGAATTCGACCAATGGCGCGAAAAGTTCGACGACCTGCTGAAGAGCGGCAACCTGGAACCCGGCTTCGCCATCTACAAGCGCCATCTGGAACGCTTGCAGGGGCGCCTGGAGTTCACCCTCGGCATGCTCGACAAGGGCGTCGACAGCATCGATTTCAACGTCGATGAAGGCTTGCTGATCGACCGCGAGAACGCGCCCTGGGCCAAGGATGTCGCCGAACTGGACGAGCTGTGGCGCAAGCGGGTGAAGGATGAAGTGCTGCGCCTGAAGATCGCCGGCAAGCAGCCCAAGGCCATCCAGGAACTGCTGACCAAGCGCTACAAGAACCAGCTGGCACGGCTGCAGCAGACCCGTGGCGAGGACATCTTCCAGACCTACATCAACGCCTTCGCGATGTCCTACGACCCGCACACCACCTACCTCTCCCCGGACAACGCGGAGAACTTCGACATCAACATGAGCCTGTCGCTGGAGGGCATCGGCGCCGTCCTGCAAAATGACAACGAGCATGTCAAGGTGGTGCGCCTGGTACCGGCCGGACCGGCCGAGAAGAGCAAGCAGATCGCCCCAGCGGACAAGATCATCGGCGTCGCCCAGGGCGACGAGGAGATGGTCGATGTGATCGGCTGGCGCCTGGACGAAGTGGTCAAGCTGATTCGCGGCCCGAAAGGCTCACGGGTCCGCCTGGAAGTGATTCCGGCGAGCAACGCGCCGAACGACCAGACCAGCAAGGTGGTCAGCATCATCCGCGAGGCGGTCAAGCTCGAAGAGCAGGCGGCGAAGAAATCCGTGCTCGAACTGAACCACGAAGGCCACGCCTACAAGCTCGGCGTGATCGAAGTGCCCGCCTTCTACCTGGACTTCAAGGCCTTCCGCGCCGGCGACCCGGACTACAAGAGCACCACCCGCGACGTCAAACGCCTGCTCAGCGAATTGCAGGCGGAGAAAGTCGACGGCGTGGTCATCGACCTGCGCAATAACGGCGGCGGCTCGCTGCAGGAAGCCACCGAACTGACCGGGCTGTTCATCGACCAGGGCCCGACCGTGCTGGTGCGCAACAGTGACGGCCGGGTCGACGTGCTGGCCGACGAGAACACCGGCACCTACTACACCGGCCCCCTGGCGGTGCTGGTCAACCGCCTGTCCGCCTCGGCCTCGGAGATTTTCGCCGGCGCCATGCAGGACTACCACCGCGCCCTGATCCTCGGCGGCCAGACCTTCGGCAAAGGCACGGTGCAGACCATCCAACCACTCAACCACGGCGAGCTGAAGCTGACCCTGGCCAAGTTCTACCGCGTCTCCGGGCAAAGCACCCAGCACCAGGGGGTGATTCCGGATATCCAGTACCCCGACGTGATGGACACCAAGGACATCGGCGAAAGCGCCCTGCCCGAAGCCCTGCCATGGGATAGCATCCGCCCGGCGATCAAACCCGATCTGGATCCGATCAAACCCTTCCTGGCGCAACTGCAAGCCCGCTACGACCGCCGCACGGCGCAGAACCCCGACTTCACCTTCACCCGTGAACGCCTGGCGCTGGCGCAGAAGCTGATGGACGAAACCACCGTCAGTCTCAACGAAAGCAAACGCCGCGCCCAGCAGGCCGACATCGAGGCCCAACAGCTGGCCATCGAGAACAGCCGGCGCCAAGCCAAGGGCGAAACGCTGCTCAGCGAGCTGAAAAAGGAAGACGAAGAAGACGCAATGCCGGCCGAGGAGGAGAAGACCGAGCCGCAAGATGACGCCTTCCTCGCCGAAACCGGGCACATTCTGCTCGATTACCTGGGATTGAACCCGGCGTTGGCGAAACAATAGGTGTTGGGTGCGCGCCGCGCACCAGCCAACCCGGCCAGCGCCGAACAATAACGCGCAGCTGTCATCAAAGGGTCACTAATCTGTCGTGAAATGCAGGGGCTGACAGCACTGTCAGCCCCTTCGCTTTTTCAGGATATCGAGACCCTCCATGACCGTCACCGAGCAGTTGAGCGCGCTGGGCCACATCCTCGCTCACGGCGACCTGCACAGCCTGTTCCAACCCATCGTCTCACTCTCCGAACGGCGCATTCTCGGCTACGAAGCGCTGACCCGCGGCCCGTCCAACGGAGCGCTGCACTCACCGCTCAACCTGTTCGCCACGGCGCGGCACGCCGGACGCCTGAGCGAACTGGAAGTGGCCTGCCGGAAAAGCGCCTGCCGACGTTTCAGCGAGCAGCAACTGGACGGCAAGCTGTTTCTCAACGTCTCCCCGGATTCCTTGCTGGAACCCGGTCACCAGCCGGGGCGCACCCTGCAGCTGTTGCAGGCCTACGGCATCGCGCCGAGCCGGGTGGTGATCGAACTGACCGAACAATCGCCCACCGACGATTTCGCCCTGCTCGACACCGCCCTGCACCACTACCGTGCGATGGGCTTCTCCATCGCCCTGGACGACCTCGGCGCCGGCTATTCGAGCCTGCGCCTGTGGTCGGAACTGCGCCCGGACTATGTAAAGATCGACCGCCACTTCATCGACGGCATTCATCTGGATGCGGTCAAACGCGAGTTCGTCGGCTCCATCCTGCAAATGGCCAAGGCTTCGCGCGCCCAGGTGATCGCCGAAGGCATCGAACTGGAAGAAGAACTGGCCGTGCTCTCGGAAATGGGCGTCGACCTGCTGCAGGGCTATCTGCTCTGCCGCCCGCAGGAACAACCGCCGCGCGATATGCGCAGCCTGCTGCCGAAACTCGACAGCGCACCGGTTGCCTTGGGCGAAGACGGCAGCGACCTGTCCGCCTTGCTCAACGAACAACCGGCCGTGGCACTGACCACCCCGACCGCCGAGGTCCTGGAAGCCTTTCGCGCGCAGGCCAACCTCAACTCCCTGGCGGTACTCGACGAAGCGCAGCAACCGGTCGGCATCGTCCACCGCCACTCGCTCGCCGACGCGCTGTTGAAGCCCTTCGCCACCGAACTGTTCGCCCGCAAACCGATCAGCCGCCTGATGAGCGATGATTTTCTCGCCGTCGAGCTGGGCCAGTCACTGCAAAAAGTCAGCCGCCTGCTCACCAGCCGCGCTCGTCAGCGTATCGAGGAAGACTTCATCATCACCCTGGATGGCCGCTACCAGGGCCTCGGCCGGGTGATCGACGTGCTCAAGCTGATCACCGAACTGAAGATCCAACAGGCTCGCCACGCCAATCCACTGACCCTGCTGCCGGGCAACGTGCCGATCCAGCAATGCCTCACCCGCCTGTTGCAGCAGGCCCGCGAAGCGGTGATCTGCTACGTGGATATCGACAGCTTCAAGCCGTTCAACGATCTCTACGGCTATGCCAAGGGCGACGAGGTACTGCTGCGCCTGGCGCAGTGCCTGAACGAACGGGTCGACCCGGCGCGCGACTTCGTCGGCCATATCGGCGGCGACGACTTCTTGCTGGTGCTCGGCTCGGAGGACTGGCGCGCGCGCCTCAATCGCCTCCTGGAGGACTTCCAGAGTCAATGCCGGCGCTTCTACAGCGACGAACACCTGCATGCCGGCTGCATCGTCGCGCATAACCGCCAGGGTCAGCGCCAGGAGTTCCCCTTGCTGTCCCTCTCGCTCGGCGTGGTGCATTTGCACCCGCAGCACTGCGCGCAACTGGATGCCAGCCAGTTGGCCGGACTGGCCTCGGAAGCCAAGCGTCACGCCAAGGCAGTGCCGGGTTACAGCCTGCATATCATCGATACGCACAAGCTGTCGGCATAGTCGTTTCCTTCGTAGGGCGGGGACGGCGCTCCTACCCATACGGAAACCGTTAACAGGCCGTTGAAAAACGTAGGCGAGGCAGGCAAGACAATACCGATGGCGGCCCCGCAAAAACGGCTGAAAAAGCGGAGTTTACGTGCTGTAAATGAGCATTTTGACTGGGCTCGCACGCGAGGCCGTTTTTAACGCAGTATTGCCAACGCAGGTAGTTTTTCAACGGCCTGCTAAAGCCCCAGCTCACGTGCCCGAGCGGCATAGCGCGCGGACAACTCGGCATCCACCGGCAACCCGGCGGCGCCGTCGCGGTACAGGTTGGCCAGACGCTGGGCCGCCAGGGGGTGCCCGGCCGCAGCCGCCATCGACCACCAGCGCACCGCCTGTACAGCGTCCGCCGCTTGCCTGCTATCGCCCGCCAGGCCCAGTACGCCCAACTGATAGGCGGCCTTGCCGTCGCCGCCGATGGCGGCCAGGCGCAGCAGGCGGATGGCCTCCTCGCGGGCGCCGAGGCCCTGGCCGCGAAACAACAGGATATGTCCGTAGAAACTCTGCGCGGCGACGTCGCCCAAGTTGGCCATGCGCGCGAACTGCCCCTCCAGCCAGCGCCAACCGCGTGGCTGCTTGACCCACCACGACCAGTGGAACAGCTGCCTGGCCAGGGCATAGCCGAGGCGGGCGCGCAAACGCCAGAGCATCTAGGCTTCCTCTGGATAGCTGAACTCGAATACCCGCACCACTTCGGCGGCATGCCAGGACGCCGCCGCGATACCGTCCGAGGCGCCATTGAAGCGGCCAAGGCGGGTTGCGCAATCGAAGAACCCGGTACGCGGCAAACGGCTGGCCCCCTGGCTGATCACCAAGGCGCTGCGCAGCGGCCGTTCGGCGCGCGCATCCAGGGCGGCCAGGTACTCCAGCGCAGCGGTAAGGGTCTGCATCGCCGGGGTCGGCAGCGCCAGGCGCTCGACCAGCGCACGGTAGGTCACCAGATGCCGCTGACGGCGGGCATCTTCCAGTTCGCAGATCAGTGCTTGCCAGTGCTGGCGGCTGATGCGCACGCTCAACTCGCCGACTCCCAACCCGCCACGCCGAGCGCCCAAGCCAGGGCGCGCTGGATAGCCGCATCCGGCTGGCGCTCGGCGCTTTCGATCAGGCCGAGATAATGCGGGCTGATCCCCACCGAACGTGCCAACTCCTCCACTGACAAGCCCTTCTCCTCACGCAGACGTCTCAGTTGCTGAAAAGCCGGCATGGCGCCGGCAGCCACCGTACCCTCCCCTTGCGCAGTGCGACCAACGGCCTGCAACAACGCCTGGTAATCCGCCCATGGCAGCACCGCATACTCGGGCTCGCCGTCACGCTTGATCACTTGCACATTCATCTTCGACTCTCCATGGGAAGCAGTGCCGACAGCTTCAGCACCTTCCTTGCGGGGCGCTATCTTAACAGCCCGCTGCCGCGAAGGGCGTGATCTATACTGCCTGGCGCTACTGCGCCACGGCTTGTGGGGTGTTTATTGCGTGCACTACTGATCGTCTCGCTGAGCTGCTTGAGCGCCTTGAGCAGTGCCGAGGAATTGCGCTGGGGGTTCTCCAGCGCCGACGGCATGCCCTACGTCGAGGTGAAGGAACAGCAGTTGCGCGGCGGCTTCACGCACCGGCTTGGCACCCGCGTCAGCCAGCGCCTGGGGCTTGCACCGCGCTTCATCGAAACCCCGAACAAGCGCCTGGAGACGTTCATTCAGCAGGGGCGCATTCACCTGATCTGCAACGCCAACCCGGAGTGGGTGGCCGAACCGCACCGCTATCACTGGTCGCCGGCGCTCTACCAAGAGGAAGACGTGCTCCTGCTGCACAACCAACACGCCCCCATCGACAGCCTGGAGGATCTCTACGGCGCAGTACTCGGCACCCAACTCGGCTATGTCTACAGCGTGCCCCTGATGGAGGCCTTCGCCCGCCGGTTGGTGACTCGCCGCAACGTCCGCGACCTCGACACCGGGCTAACCATGCTAAGCAAGCAGCGCATCGATGCGCTGATCGACATGCGCCGCCCCCTGACCCACAAGCTGGCGCGGCGCCCCGAACTGCCGGTGCGCTTCAGCTCCTGGGTGGTGCAGCGCTACGACCTGCATTGCCTGTACGGCCCGCAGCTGCCGGTCAGCGCCGAACGCCTGGATAGCCTGCTGCTGGAACTGCGCGACACGGGCGAGATCGCGCGGATGCTCGATGGCGCGCCTTGAGCAGGCCAACTTCAGGGTTACGGCTGGTCCAGCGCCAGCGACTCCGCCTCCGGCAAACGTTCGATCACTGCCAGCACCTCCGGTGCCTGCGCCTCTCGCCAGGCGCGAAAGGCCGCGAGTTCCTCGCTCCAGGCGCTCAGCACCCAGGCCAACACGGCCAGATCGTCGACCAACCCCAGCCCGGGCAACCAATCCGGTAGCGCATCCAGCGGCGTGAGGAAATACAGCAAGGCGGCGACCACCGCCAGTAATGCCTGGGAACCGATGGCCCGGTATTCGCCCCGCCACCAGGCCAGGCAGAGGTTCTGCAATAGACGCAGATCCTCCTTCAAACCGCTGAAACCCCGGCCCTGCCTGCCACTCTTGCGCGCCACCGCCAGCAGCAATGCCGGCAACCGGCCACCACGAAGAAAACGCTGCGCCAACGGCAGATAACGAACAAAATTCCACGGCGCACCCATGACCACTCCTCCCCAGCCCGCGTATTAGCTGGGCCGACCCGGGTTATCCACTAAAGCTGTGGATAACCTTGTGAACAGATTCTGGATGAGCTTACCAAACGCCCGTCCCATGCGGCCTTGCTACAGATCGGGCATTTTTTACCCAGCACATAAAAATCATATAAATCAATAACTTGAAAATAGCAAAAGATTTCTGCGAAAGACCACGCCAGGGCAATGCCGGAACTCAAGGGAATGTGCATAACCGTAACACCCGGCTTCCTCGCCAGCCCCTTTGGGACCCGCCGGTCGCCATCTGGTGCGCGGGTTGACCGCCAGAAACGACAACGCCCCGTCGAAACGGGGCGCCGCTTGGAACCATGGACTGTTACTGCTGCTCGGCGGCGGCAGCGTCCTTGATGTTCAGCAGTTCCAGCTCGAACACCAGCACCGAGTTGGCCGGGATCGCCGGAGTCGGGCTCTGCTCGCCGTACGCCAGCTCGCTCGGAATGTAGAGCTTGTACTTCTCGCCGACATGCATCAGTTGCAGGCCTTCGACCCAGCCCGGAATCACGCCGTTGACCGGCAGGTCGATCGGGCTGCCGCGCTCGATCGAGCTGTCGAACACGCTGCCGTCGGTCAGCTTGCCTTCATAGTGCACGGTCACCACGTCGGTGGCTTTCGGCTGAGCGCCTTCGGCCTTCTTCAGCACTTCGTACTGCAAGCCGGACTCGGTGGTGACCACGCCTTCGCGCTTGCCATTGTCCTCGAGGAATTTCTTGCCGGCCTTGACCGACTCTTCGTTCATCGCCGCCATGCGCTCCTCGGCGCGCTTCTGCAGGAAGGCGAAGGCTTCGATCAGCTCGTCATCCTTCAGGCGCTGCTCTTTCTTGCCGATGGCATCTTCGATGCCCTGGGCCACAGCTTTCGAGTCCAGGTCGTCCATGCCTTCCTGGGCCAGGCTCTTGCCCATGTTCAGGCCGATACCGTAGGAGGCTTTTTGCGCCGGCGTTTCCAGCTCGACACTGGTCTGCGAATCGCAACCCGCGAGAACCAGGCCAACCAGGGCGACCGCCGCCGCTAAACGATGCTGTTTCATGCTTATTCCTTGTTCGGTGCGCCCTAAAAGGCAATCGAGTGAAGGCGCGAGCTTAGCAGGCCGCCGCGATCACTGGCTACCAGGATACGAACCAAGAAATGCGTATAAGTTCAGGTGCTTAACGGACTTTAGGAGGAGCGCGGCGAATTCAGGCGAGGTGACGCAGAGGTGAAGCGAGGAAGGAAATGGCGCAGCGGACGGGACTCGAACCCGCGACCCCCGGCGTGACAGGCCGGTATTCTAACCGACTGAACTACCGCTGCGCGTAACCCCAAAAGCGAGTTTGGTGGGTGATGACGGGATCGAACCGCCGACCCTCTGCTTGTAAGGCAGATGCTCTCCCAGCTGAGCTAATCACCCTTCACTCTCGAAGTGGGGCGCATTCTAGAGAGCCATCCGGACCTTGGCAAGTCCTGATTGGAAAAATTTTTATCGCCGTGCCAAAGGCTTAGCGCAGGGTTGGCCTGAGCCGCCGAGGGGAGAATAATGCGCGCTTTGCGTAACCGGGTATGCCGCGAGAGGCTCGCCAAACCATAGAAACCTCTCACGGCCTACCCGCTTCCCTCATCCGTCGCTGCGCGCCACCTTCTCCCAGGGGAGAAGGACATAAGGATGGCGTCGCCTCGCGACTTTCACGTCATTGGAGAGTCACCCCCTCATGTGGTTTCGTAACCTGCTGGTCTACCGCCTTACCCAAAACGTCCCGTTCGATGCCGAGGCACTCGAAGCCGCACTGGCCGCCAAACCGGCCCGGCCCTGCGCCAGCCAGGAACTGACCACCTATGGTTTTGTCGCCCCGTTCGGCAAGGGCGCCGATGCCCCGCTGGTGCACAACAGCCAGGGCTTCCTGCTGATCGCCGCGCGCAAGGAAGAACGCATCCTGCCGGGCAGCGTGGTGCGCGAAGCGCTGAAGGAGAAAGTCGACGAGATCGAAGCCGAGCAGATGCGCAAGGTCTACAAGAAGGAGCGCGACCAGCTCAAGGACGACATCGTGCAGACCTTCCTGCCGCGCGCCTTCATCCGCAAGTCGGCGACTTTCGCCGCCATCGCCCCGGCCCAGGGCCTGATCCTGGTCGATGCCTCCAGCCCGAAGCGTGCCGAAGACCTGCTTTCCACCCTGCGCGAAGCCATCGGTTCGCTGCCGGTGCGCCCGCTGACCGTGAAGATCGCGCCGAGCGCCACCCTGACCGACTGGGTCAAGACGCAAAAGGCCGCCGCCGACTTCCACGTACTGGATGAGTGCGAACTGCGCGACACCCACGAGGATGGCGGCGTGGTGCGCTGCAAGCGCCAGGACCTGACCAGCGATGAGATCCAGCTGCACATGACCGCCGGCAAGCAGGTCACCCAGCTGTCCCTGGCCTGGCAGGACAAGCTGTCCTTCGTGCTCGACGACAAGCTGGTGGTCAAGCGCCTGCGTTTCGAGGACCTGCTGCAGGACCAGGCCGAGCAGGACGGCGGCGACGACAACCTCGGCCAGCTGGATGCCAGCTTCACCCTGATGATGCTGACCCTGGTCGAGTTCCTCCCAGCGCTGTTCGAAGCCCTCGGCGGCGAAGAGATTCCCCAGGGTATCTAACCGGCCTCGGGCCCTGGCCTCAGGACATCCGCCGGTCCGCGGCGGCTTGTCCGGGCGCGCGGACTGTGCAAAATAGCGCACAGCGTGAGGACGACCTCACCACTCCATGAGTGACCATCCGGGGACGGCCCCTGCCCTTGCCGTTCCCGATGGAGGTCAGCATGTCCTGGATCATTCTGTTGTTCGCCGGCCTGTTCGAGGTCGGCTGGGCCGTCGGCCTGAAGTACACCGACGGTTTCTCCCGCCCGTTGCCCACCCTGCTCACCGTCGCGGCGATGATCCTCAGCCTGGCCCTGCTCGGCCTGGCCATGAAGGAGCTGCCGCTGGGCACCGCCTATGCCATCTGGACCGGGGTCGGCGCCGTCGGTACGGTCATCGCCGGGATCCTGCTGTTCGGCGAGTCGATGGCGCTGCTGCGCCTGGCCAGCGTGGCGCTGATCGTTT
Source organism: Pseudomonas benzenivorans (assembly GCF_900100495.1). Taxonomy (GTDB): domain Bacteria; phylum Pseudomonadota; class Gammaproteobacteria; order Pseudomonadales; family Pseudomonadaceae; genus Aquipseudomonas; species Aquipseudomonas benzenivorans. The sequence continues at coordinate 272,982 of NZ_FNCT01000003.1, read as the reverse complement.
GCGGCCTGCTCGGCTTGAAGCTCAGCCACTGAGCCCCCAGCCTTGCAGGAGCGAATTAATTCGCTCCTGCAATCTCGCCTCAGCGCCAGTCGCCACGCAGCTCGGCGACTTGTGCCTGCAACAGCTGGCGGTCGGCGACCTCGGGATTGAGCGGCGCCCCCGCCACCAGCTGGATCCGCGACCACAGGCGCCTGAACAGCCCCTTGTTCGGGTCACGACTGAAGAAGCTGCCCCACAGCCCCTGCAGCGCCATGGGAATCACCGGCACCGGGTTTTCCGCTAGGATGCGCTCGATGCCGCTCTTGAACTCGTTGATCTCGCCGTCGCCGGTCAGCTTGCCCTCCGGGAAGATGCACACCAGCTCGCCAGCGCGCAGGTACTCGGCGATCTTCTTGAACGCCGCGTCGTAGATCAGCAGATCCTCGTTGCGCCCTGCGATCGGTACGGTACCGGCGGTGCGGAAGATGAAATTGAGCACCGGCAGCCTGTAGATCTTGTAGTACATGACGAAACGCACCGGCCGGCGTACCGCGCCGCCGATCAGCAGGGCATCGACGAAGGACACGTGGTTGCACACCAGCACCGCCGCGCCCTCCTCGGGGATGGCGTCCAGGCCCCTGTGCTCGACCCGGTACATCGAATGGCCGAGCAGCCAGATCAGGAAACGCATGCTGAACTCGGGGACGATCTTGAAGATGTAGCTGTTGACCGCGACGTTCATCAGCGAAATGACCAGGAACAGCTGCGGAATCGACAGTTCGGCGACGCTGAGGAAGAGGATCGAGACGAGCGCCGAGAGCACCATGAACAGCGCGTTGAGGACGTTGTTGGCGGCGATCACCCGCGCCCGTTCGTGCTCGGCGGTACGCGACTGGATCAGGGCATACAACGGCACGATGTAGAAGCCGCCGAACAGGCCGATGCCGAGGATCGAGGCGAGAACCCACCAGGCCTGGCCATGGCCCAGCAGCGCCAGCCAGTCGTGCGCTTGCGCGGCCTGCGGGAAGCCGCCGGAGTGCCACCACAGCAGCACGCCGAACAGCGTCAGGCCGATCGAGCCGAACGGCACCAGGCCGATCTCCACCTTGTGCCCGCTCATTCGCTCGCAGAGCATCGAGCCCAGGCCGATACCCAGCGAGAACACCGTGAGGATCAGCGTCACCACGCTTTCGTCGCCGTACAGCCAGTCCTTGGCATAGGCCGGGATCTGCGTCAGGTACACCGCGCCGAGGAACCAGAACCAGGAGTTGCCGAGCAGCGAGCGCGACACCGAGATTCGCTGCTCTGCCAGGCCCAGGCGCATGATCCGCCAGGACTGGCGCAGGATGTTCCAGTCCAGCGCCAGCTCCGGCAGCGCCGCATGGGCCCGCGGAATGGCGCGACTGGCCAGGTAGCCGAGCACCGCCACCGTGACCACCGAAGCGGCGACGATGCTGGCGTAGGCGCTGCTGGCCATCATGATGCCGGCGCCGATGGTGCCGGCGAGAATGGCCAGGAAGGTGCCCATCTCCACCAGGGCGTTGCCGCCGACCAGTTCGTCCTCCTGCAGATGCTGCGGCAGGATCGAGTACTTCACCGGGCCGAACAGCGCCGACTGGGTACCCATGCAGAACAGCACGGCGAGCATCAGCGGCAGATTGTCGAGCAGCACCCCGGCGGCGCCGGCGAGCATGATCAGGATCTCGGCAAACTTGATCACGCGGATCAGCGCGTCCTTGGCGAACTTCTCGCCGAACTGCCCGCCGAGCGCGGAGAACAGGAAGAACGGCAGGATGAACAACAGCGCGCAGAGGTTGACCAGCAGGCTCTTGTCCGCGCCGGAGCTGAGTTTGTAGAGGATGGCGAGGATCAGCGACTGCTTGAAGATGTTGTCGTTGAAGGCGCCGAGCAGCTGGGTGAGGAAGAATGGCAGGAAACGCTTCTTACCGAGCAGGGTGAATTGCGAGTGTGGGGTCATCGTCCGTGTACCTGTGTGCTTGGGGCCGACCGGGTCGTCCAGCATTGGACTGCAACAACCCAGGGGAAAGCCACAGGGATCGACGAGTTTTGCCGCCCCTTAGCGTGAAAGTCGCGCAGCGACGCCCTCCTTTGCCCTTCTCCCTCCGGGAGACCGATCGGCAGGATTGCCGATTGGCACGGCGCAAGCCGCCCGCAGGGTGAGGTACAGGGATGTAGCGAATGCAGGTGGCGCGCAGCGCCGGATGAGGGAAGCGGCATGCCCGCTCGGCAAAAACCGCCTGCCTCAGAGCGGCAACTGGCCCAACGCCCAGCGCAGCAGGAAGAACACCAGCAGGCCGCCGCCGATGGTCGCCAGCAGGTGCCGGCTCAAGGCGGCTATGGCGATGGCCGCGAGGCCAGCCAGCAGGTAGGCGTTATCCAGGCGCAGCGCCCAGTACTGGCCGTCCGGCAACAGCATGCCCGGCACCACGATGGCGGTGAGCACCGCGGTCGGCACGAAATGCAGGCCCTGGCGCGCCAGCGGCGGGAAGCGCAGGTTGGGGAAGGCGAACAGGCTGTAGCGAATCGAAAAGGTGATCGCCAGCATGCCGAGGATCAATAGCCAGTTGTCCATCACGCCAGCTCCTCCACGACCACTTCAGCGCTGCGCCGTTCCAGCAGCACGCCGACGACGATCCCGCTGAACGCCGCCGCCAGCAAGCCGAGCTTGTACGGCAAGGCATGGCAGGCCAGGGCCACCGCGCCGGCGACCAGGGCCGCCGCCACCTGCGGGCAGTTGCGCAGCATGGGCACGACGATGCCGATGAAGGTCGCCAGCATGGCGAAGTCCAGGCCCCAGGCAGCGAGGTTCGGCACGCTCTGGCCGAACAGCACGCCGACCAGGGTGCACAGCTGCCAGTTCAGGTACATGGCCAGCGCCGCACCGAGGAAGTACCAGTGCTTGTGCGGCGCGGCGTCGGCATCAGTATAGCGATGCAGCACCACCGCGTAGGCCTCGTCGGTCAGCCAGAAGGCCAGCGGCACGCGCCAGCGCTTGGGCAGGTGGCGCACGAAGGGTTGCAGGCTGGCGCTGTACAGGGCGTGGCGCAGGTTGACCACCAGGGTGGTGAGCAGCAGCACGGCCAGGCCGGTGCCGGCGCCGAGCAGGCTGATGGCGATGAATTGCGCCGAACCGGCGAACACCAGCAGCGACATGCCGATGGTCTGCCAGGGGCTCAGGCCGGCGGCGCCGGCCAGGCTGCCGAAGATGATGCCAAAGGGCATGGCGCCGAGCAGCATCGGCAGCATGTCGCGGGCGCCCTGGGTGAATTCGTGCGAGCGGGTCATGGATGTTCTCCTCCTGACCCGGCAGCCTAGCGCGACGTTTGCCCAGCGTCTTGAACGATCTTGCGCAGTCAAACAGCGGCGGGCAGCTTGCATGGGAAGGGAGCGGCCGGACGGCGCTCCGCTGCGGCCGCGGAGCGTTGCCAGCACATAGAGAACCATCGCGGAATGATTGCCGGGATGACCTCGGCCCGTAGGGTGCGCCGTGCGCACCAAATACCCGCCACCAATGGTGCGCACGACCTGGGCGGCCCCGCGCCCCCTACGCTGGGAGGCCGCCGCAAGCCTTGCGGTATGCCCCCGGCGCGACGCCGTAGGCCTGCTTGAATTGGCGACCCAGGTGGCTCTGGTCGGCAAAGCCCAGTTGCAAGGCCACGCCCAGGGGCGTGCCGCCGCCTTTGAGCAAGGCCCGCGCCTGCTCCAGGCGCCGCTGCTTGAGCCAGGCATGCGGCGGCAGGCCGGTGGCGCGGCGAAATACCCGGGCGAAGTGGAACGGCGACAGGTTGACCGCCGCCGCCAGCTCCTCCAGCGACGGCGGCTGGCCCAGTCGGCTGCCCAGCAGCTCCTTGGCCCGCACCACGGCCTGCGGCTCGCGGCCGGCCGCCCGCAGCGACGGCAAGCAGGCATGGCGCTGCAACAACTGCAGCATGACTTCGCGCCAGTGGGTCTGCCGCTGCAGGATCGATGCCTCGCCGTGTTCCAGCAGTCGATGCAACTGGAGCAGAGTGGCGACCAGATCGACGTCCCGGTGCACGCTCCCGCGGAACATCGGCGGGCCGGCGTGCGGCAGTTCCAGTTCCGCCAGCAAGGCCTCGAACTGCCAGGCCTGCGGGTAGAACACCCGGTAGCGCCAGCCCTGCTCGCTGGCCTTGGAGCCGGTATGCACTTCGTCCGGGTTGAGCACGGCGATGCTGCCGGCGGCGGCCAGGTGCTCCTCGCCGCGGTAGCGATAGCGTTCGGCGCCGGCCTCGAGCACAGCGATCGCATAACCGTCGTGTACATGGGGGGCGAAACGGTGCTCGATGAAGCGCGCGGACAGCAGTTCCAGGCCGCCTATGTCGCCAGCAGTGCTGAATCTGACCTGCTCCTTAGCCGGCGTGCCCATGCTTCACGCGCTGAAACGCGCCTCCAATTGCTGCTTGAGCGCCGGCCATTCCTGGTCGGTGATGCTGTACAGCACGCTGTCGTCCAGGCGCCCGTCGGCCAGCCGGCGATGGTTGCGCAGCAGGCCCTCGCGCTGCGCGCCGAGCTTTTCGATGGCGCGCTGGGAGCGCAGGTTGCTCGCGGCGGTTTTCAGCTGCACCCGCACCATCCGCCAGCTCTCGAAGGCATGGCGGAGCATCAGGTACTTCACCGTGGCGTTCAGCCCAGTGCCGTGCTGGCCGCGGTCGAGCCAGGTCCAACCGATCTCGGCGGCCGGCAGGGTCGGCAGGAAGTCGCCAAACCGCGTGGTCCCCACCAGCTGCTCGCCGAGGCGGATGACGAAGGGCAGCGCCCTGCCCTCACGCTGGTCGATCAAACCCTGACGGTACCAATCGAGCCGCTGGGTGCCACTCATGTGGATCAGCTCCTGGCGGTTGGCTTCGGCCAGGGTCACCAACGACGGAATGTCGGCATCGAGCATCGGCTCGATGCGCAGCGCTCCGCGCTGTAGGGTAATCAATTGCGGCTTGAACATAGGGGTCCCTCCTCGGACATAGGCGCAAGCGCGCCACGCTAACAGGGCGAGAGCCCCTTCACAATTCTCGGCATCTTGCTGCATGGCCCTGGCGCAGGCGTTTGCGACCTTGGTCGCGCCTGACGCCGCGGGACTTTGCTGCGACACTGTGCTGGCTCATATGGAGTATCGTCTGGTTCTGGGCGGGCGACCTCGATTGGCCCCTCGCTTACGACCGGAAAAGCCCCACATAGTTTGCTGTCGGAGTGTGCATGTCGTTGTCCAGCGGGTTGATCGCCGCGGTTGCCCTGATCTACATGGCCGTCCTGTTCGCCATCGCCTTCTATGGCGACCGCCGCCGTGCGCCCTTGCCGCCGCGGATGCGCGCCTGGGTCTACAGCCTGTCGCTGGCGGTCTACTGCACCAGCTGGACCTTCTTCGGCGCGGTCGGCCAGGCCGCCGAGCAACTCTGGTCGTTCCTGCCGATCTACCTCGGACCGATCCTCCTGCTGCTGTTCGCCCCCTGGGTGCTGCAGAAGATGGTGATGATCAGCAAACAGGAAAACATCACCTCGATCGCCGACTTCATCGCCGCCCGCTACGGCAAGTCACAGTCGCTGGCGGTGGTGGTGGCGCTGATCTGCGTGGTCGGTGTGCTGCCCTACATCGCCCTGCAACTCAAGGGCATCGTCCTCGGGGTCAACCTGCTGATCGGCGCCGGCGCCGACTCGACCGGCATCCGCGCCCAGGACACCGCGCTGATCGTGTCCCTGGCCCTGGCGCTGTTCACCATCCTGTTCGGCACGCGCAACCTGGACGTCACCGAGCACCACCGCGGCATGGTCCTGGCGATCGCCTTCGAATCGCTGGTCAAGCTGCTGGCCTTCCTCGCCGTCGGCGCGTTCGTCACCTACGGGCTGTACAACGGCTTCGGCGACCTGCTCGGGCAGGCGCGGATCACTCCCGAACTCGACGAGTTCTGGGCCGAAGCGGTGAACTGGCCGGCGATGCTGGTGCAGACCGGCATGGCGATGATCGCCATCGTCTGCCTGCCGCGGCAGTTCCACGTCACCGTGGTGGAGAACATCGAACCCAAGGACCTGCACCTGGCGCGCTGGGTGTTCCCGGTCTACCTGGTGCTGGCCGCGCTGTTCGTCGTGCCCATCGCCCTGGCCGGGCAGCTGCTGCTGCCGAGCGGGGTGACGCCGGACTCCTTCGTCATCAGCCTGCCGCTGGCCGAGGCCCACCCGGCGCTGGCCCTGCTGGCCTTTATCGGCGGCGCCTCGGCGGCCACCGGCATGGTCATCGTCGCCGCGGTAGCGCTGTCGACCATGATCTCCAACGACCTGCTGCTGCCCTGGCTGCTGCGTCGGCAGAGCACCGAGCGGCCGTTCGAAGCCTTCCGCCACTGGATGCTCACGGCGCGCCGGGTGAGCATCGTGCTGATCCTGCTGCTGGCCTATGTGTGCTACCGCCTGCTCGGCTCCAACGCCAGCCTGGCGACCATCGGCCAGGTGTCCTTTGCCGCCATCGGCCAGTTGGCGCCGGCGATGTTCGGCGCCCTGGTGTGGAAGCAGGCCAACCGCCGCGGGGTGTTCGCCGGGCTGATCGTCGGCTCGCTGATCTGGTTCTACAGCCTGGTCCTGCCGCTGGTGGCGCGCAGCCTGGGCTGGTCGCTGGAAAGCGTTCCCGGCCTGCACGGCCTGCTCTACGCGCCCATCGGCGTCGAAGTCGACGCCCTGACCCGCGGGGTGGTGCTGTCGCTGGCCGGCAACTTCACGCTGTTCGCCTGGGTCTCCTATTTTTCGCGCACGCGGGTCTCCGAACACTGGCAGGCCGGCCGCTTCATCGGCCACGACTTCGGTGCCAAGCCGAGCGGCCGCAGCCTGCTGGCGGTCCAGGTCAACGACCTGCTGCTGCTGGCCAGCCGCTTCGTCGGCGAGGAGCGCGCGCGGCAGAGCTTCCTGCGCTTCGCCAATCGTCAGGGGCAAAGCTTCAATCCCAACCTGCCGGCCACCAGCGAGTGGATCGCCCACACCGAACGCCTGCTCGCCGGCGTGCTCGGCGCCTCCTCGACCCGCGTGGTGGTCAAGGCGGCCATCGAGGGGCGCGAGATGCAGGTCGAGGATGTGGTGCGCATCGTCGACGAAGCCAGCGAGGTGCTGCAATTCAACCGCGCCCTGCTGCAGGGGGCGATCGAGAACATCACCCAGGGCATCAGCGTGGTCGACCAGTCGCTGCACCTGGTGGCCTGGAACCAGCGCTATGTCGAGCTGTTCGACTACCCCGACGGCCAGGTCTATGTCGGCCGGCCGGTGGCCGAGCTGATCCGCTTCAACGCCAAGCGCGGCCTGCTCGGCCCCGGCGACGTCGAGGAGCACGTGAGCAAGCGTCTGTACTGGATGCGCCAGGGCACCGCGCACACCTCCGAACGGCTGTTCCCCAACGGCCGGGTGATCGAGCTGATCGGCAACCCGATGCCCGGCGGCGGCTTCGTCATGAGCTTCACCGACATCACCGAATTCCGCGAGGCCGAGCGCGCCCTCAAGGAAGCCAACGAGGGCCTGGAACAGCGGGTGGCCACACGCACCCAGGAGCTGTCGCAGCTGAACCAGGCCCTGACCGAGGCCAAGGGCGTGGCCGAGGCCGCCAACCAGTCAAAGACCCGCTTCCTCGCCGCGGTCAGCCATGACCTGATGCAGCCGCTGAACGCCGCGCGGCTGTTCTCCGCCGCCCTCTCCCACCAGGACGAGGCCCTGCCGCGCGAGGCCCAGGAGCTGGTGCGCCATCTCGACAGTTCGCTGCGCTCGGCGGAAGACCTGATCAGTGACCTGCTGGACATCTCGCGCCTGGAAAACGGCCGCATCACCCCGGAGCGCAATCCCTTCGCGCTGAACACCCTGTTCGACACCCTCGGCGCCGAGTTCAGGGTGCTGGCCGCCGAGCAGGGCATCGACTTCCGCCTGCGCGGCAGCCAGCTGCGCGTCGACAGCGACAGCAAGCTGCTGCGCCGGGTGCTGCAGAACTTCCTCACCAACGCCTTCCGCTATGCCAAGGGCCGCGTGCTGCTCGGCGTGCGCCGCGAAGGCGGGCAGCTGCGCCTGGAAGTGTGGGATCGCGGCCCGGGCATCCCGGAGGACAAGCGCAAGGTGATCTTCGAGGAGTTCAAGCGCCTGGACAGCCACCAGACCCGCGCCGAGAAGGGCCTCGGCCTCGGTCTGGCGATTGCCGACGGCCTCTGCCGGGTGCTCGAGCACAGACTGGAGGTGCGCTCCTGGCCGGGCAAGGGCAGCGTGTTCAGCGTCAGCGTACCGTTGGCCCGCGCCGCGGTAGCGAAACCGCAGCCCATCGCCGCGGAGCTCAACGGCCAACTGCTCACCGGCAGCCAGGTGCTGTGCATCGACAACGAGGACAGCATCCTCACCGGCATGCACAGCCTGCTGTCGCGCTGGGGCTGCCAGGTATGGACGGCGCGCAATCGCCTGGAATGCGAGCACCTGCTCAGCGAAGACGTGCGCCCGCACCTGGCGCTGGTCGACTACCACCTCGACGAAGGCGAAACCGGCACCGAACTGATGGCCTGGCTGCGCACCCGCCTCGGCGAACCGGTGCCCGGCGTGGTGATCAGCGCCGACGGCCGCCCCGAGCTGGTCGACGAGGTGCATGCCGCGGGCCTCGACTACCTGGCCAAGCCGGTCAAGCCGGCGGCCTTGCGCGCCCTGCTCAGTCGGCACCTGACGTTGCGCTAGGAGCGCTGTCTCGCAACAATCCATTGCTCAAGCAGCTGCGGTTGACCTGTGTAGGGTGCGCGGGGCCGCCTAGTCCGCGCACTACTGGCCAGCGTGTGCCTGGTGCGCACGGCGCACCCTACGAACCGAAGTCATCGAAAGCGTAATTCTGAGGCTACACACCAAGCCCGGAACCGCTCGCGGCTAAAGCCCCTCCCACAAGATGTAGCGCGCGTTTCCCGTGGGAGCGGCTTCAGCCGCGATTGCCAGTAGCCGCGACGCTCACCCACTGACCTGCCGCAATGCGCCACGATCGCCCACTGGCTAGACTGCCAACAACCCGCCCCGCTCAAGGACGCGCCATGCCCGAGGCCCTCGACACCCTGCTGAATTTCGCCAGCGCCCTGGCCGTCGGCCTGCTGATCGGCGCCGAGCGCGGCTGGCAGGAGCGCAACACCGAGGACGGCCGCCTGGCCGCCGGCATCCGCACCTACGGCTTGACCGGGCTGCTCGGCGGGTTCGCCATGCTGCTCGGCGAGCGTTTCGGCGTGGCCGCCTGGGCGGTGGTGTTCATCGGCTTCGCCGCCCTGGTGCTCGCCTCCTATTTCGGCGACCTGCTGCAGTTCGGCGACAAAGGCCTGACCAGCGAAGTGGCGATGCTGATCACCTTCATTCTCGGCAGCCTGGCGGTAGCCGGGCATCCGCCGCTGGCCGCCGCTGGCGCCGTGGCGGTGGCGCTGCTGCTGAGCCTCAAGCGCACCCTGCACAATGTCCTGCGGCGCATGAGCGAGGCCGAGCTGACGGGCGTGCTGAAGCTGCTGTTCATCTCCCTGGTGCTGCTGCCGGCCCTGCCCAACCAGGGCTACGGTCCCTGGCAGGCGTTCAATCCCTATATCACCTGGTGGATGGTGGTGCTGATCGCCGGCCTCGGCTTTGCCGCCTATGTGGCGATCCGCCTGGTCGGCACCCGCCATGGCCTGCTGCTTAGCGCGCTGCTCGGCGGTATCGTCTCCTCCACCGCGATGACCGTCACCCTGGCCCGCCTGAACCGGCAGCGCGGCCTGCACGCCATGCTGGCCTGCGGCCTGCTGGCCACCTCGGCGCTGATGTTCCCGCGCGTGCTGCTGGAGGTCGGCCTGGTCAATCCGCACCTGCTGGCGCCGTTGAGCTGGCCGCTGGGCGTGGCGACGCTGTTCTACGCCGGAGGCGCGCTGGCCTACTACCGCCTGGCCGGCAACGGGCGGGAAGACGGCGCCGAAGCGCCGTTGAAAAACCCCTTCGAACTGAGCCCGGCGCTGCGCTTCGCCGCGCTGCTGGTGCTGATCCTGTTTCTGGTGGAAGGCGCACGGCGCTGGCTCGGCGATGCGGGCGTGTACCTGGTGGCACTGCTCTCCGGACTGGCCGACGTCGACCCCATCACCCTGACCCTGGCACGCAGCGCCAAGGCCGAGCTGGCCCCCCAGGTCGCGGTGCAGGGCATCTTCCTCGCGGTCCTGAGCAACAGCCTGGTCAAGGGCCTGCTGATCGCCCTGATCGGCGGCCGTCAGTTGGCGCTGCGCACCCTGCCGGTGATGGCCGGCGGCTTGCTGGCGGGATTGGCGGTGTTGCTGCTGGTTTAGCAGCGCCGGGGTTGCCGTGGGCGCAAGCCCCGGTGCGACAACCCTCTTCGCGGCCATCCGCCTACAGGACCCGAACGGACTCAGCCAGAGCCCTTCAGGAAGCCTTCCAGCAGCTGGTGCACGCGCTCGCTCAGCTCGCGGTTGGCCGCCTCCGGCAGGCCACGGGCCAGTTCGGCGTTCACCACCTGCTCCACCAGCGGGCGCAACTGCAACAGCTGCGCACTCAGGCGCTCCAGCTCAGCGGCATGCGGCAGCGCACTGTGCAGCCGCGGATTGACCAACTGCTTGACGATCATCTGCACGATGCCGGTGGAGAGCTGCTCGACATGGGCACGGATCGCCGCCAGCTCATCCAGCAGCGCCGGCAGCGGGATGCCCGCGCGGTACAGCTCGACACCCGCGGCGAACAGCTTGGGACTGGGCACGCAGAGGTGGTCGCCGGCGAACTCCAGCAGGCCCAGCGCCTGGGCGCGCTCGATCACCTGGTCGTCCAGGTCGTCGCCGAACAGCGCCTGCAACTCGGCGAACGCCAGGCGCACGGGCTGCTCCGGCTGGCCGGGGCCGCGAATCGCCTGCTCCAGCCCCAGCACCTGGGCCAGGTCGCGGCCCTGGCTCCAGGCCGCGAACAGCTCGCGGATACTGGCGATGCTGTAGCCGCGCTCCAGCAGTTGGCCGATCAGCTTGAGCCGCGCCAGGTGCTCGCCACTGTAGATGCCCAGCCGCCCGCGCCGCGCTGGCGGCGGCAGCAGGCCGCGGTCCTGGTAGGCACGCACATTGCGCACCGTGGTCGCGGCGGCTTGCGCCAGCTCATCGACGGTGTACTCGGCCACTAGGGCATCGACTGCCGCGCCATCGACCGGCGATGCGCTGGCGCCCAGCAAGCGCTGAAGGAAAGCAGAGGTGGTAGTCATGGCGCGATCATAGCCGCGCGCTCGCCGCGACAACAACCGCCCGCCGAGCGGCCCAACCAAGGGTTGGACTTTGCCCCGCCAGCCCCCGGCCGACATCCTTCGACCTGGCGTAAAGCCCCGCCCCAGAGCGGCTGACGCGCGCGCGGTAACAGCGTAACAACGACCCCTGTGGCGCGCCCGGATGGCTAGGCAGGCGGGCTCCGGCACATAACAATGACCTTTACATCATTCGATGTGACAGTCAGTCGTGACAACCTGGAGAACTTCGATGCCTGCCATCCGCGCCCATGATCTCGAGCAGTTCCGCAACATCCAGCGCCTGGCCTACCGCTGTGCGCAGACCATCGCCGGCGAACTCAAGCCCGGCATCAGCGAGAAGGCCACCGCCGCGCTGATGAAGACCTGGCTGCAGGATCACGGCGTGCAGGACTGGTTCCACCAGCCCTTCGCCTGGTTCGGTCCGCGCACTGCGTTCAAGGGCTTCGACGGCCTGCGCCACCTCGGCGGCTTCAACCTGGCGTTCTATCCGGGCAAGACGCGGCTGGAGGAAGGCATGCCATTCATCCTCGACTGCGCACCGACCATCGGCGCCTACACTGCCGACATCGGCTACTCCGGTGCGCTGGGCGCGAACCCGCTGGTCGAGCGGCTGCTGGACGACCTGATGGCCCACCGCCAACTGATCGTCCAGCTGGTCAAGCAGCGCCGGCCGCTGGCGGAAGTCAGCCAGGCGGTGGATCGCCTGTGTGCCGAACAGGGCACCCTGCCGCGGCACAAGGCCTACCCTTTCGAGGTCCTGGCCCATCGCGTGGAGAAGCTCGGCGAGCGTCAGCGCGGCCCGTCCATCGCCCGCTTCGGCGTGCGCAACCTCTATACCCTGACCCGCAACGCCCTGCTCACCGGCCGGCGCCAGGGCTGGTCGCCGCTGTGGTCGAGCAATGCCCGCTCCGACCATGCGCCCACCCCCGGGCTGTGGGCGGTGGAACCGCACCTGGGCTGGCGCGGGGTCGGCGCCAAGTTCGAGGAACTGCTGGTGGTCACCGCGGACGATGCCTACTGGCTGGACGACGACCTGCCCCATGTGCGCCGCTGGCAACGACGCGGCCTGAGCACGCCGCAGGTGGCCGCATGAACGCACCGCTGCCGAGCGAACCGGAACAACTCCGCGTGCAGGGCGACGGCGTCGAGCTGGCGGTCTACCGCTGGGGCAATGCCGCCGGCCCGACCCTGCTGCTGGTGCACGGCTACCCGGACAACCACGAGGTGTGGCTGCCGTTGGTCCGCGAGCTGGCCGCCGAGTTCCAGATCGTCGCCTACGACGTGCGCGGCGCAGGCAGTTCCGACAAGCCGCGCCAGCGCCAGGACTACCACCTGGCAAAGCTGGCGAATGACCTCGAGGCGGTGATCCGCGCCGTGAGCCCCGAGCGCCCGGTACACCTGGTGGCCCACGACTGGGGTTCGATCCAGAGTTGGGAGGCGGTGACCGAGCCGCGCATCCAGCCACTGCTGGCTTCCTACACCAGCCTCTCCGGGCCCTGCCTGGACCACGTCGGGCACTGGCTGCGCGAGCGCCTCAAGCAGAAGCGCCCAGGCGCGCTGCTGCAGCTGCTCGGCCAGCTGGTCAGCTCCTGGTACATCGCCCTGTTCCACACCCCGCTGCTGCCGGAACTGGCCTGGCGCCTGGGCCTGGGCAAGCTGTGGCCGAGCTTCCTGCGCCGGGTGGAAGGCATCCGCCAGCCACACCGCAGCCGCAGCCAGGCCGCCGACGGCGCGCACGGGGTCAAGCTGTACCGCGCCAACTTCATCCGCAGCCTGCTGCAGCCGCGCCAACGCGGCACCGAAGTGCCGGTGCAGTTGATCGTGCCGACCCGCGACCGCTTCGTCCGCCCGCAGCTGTTCGCGCACCTGCCCAACTGGGCGCCCACGCTGTGGCGCCGCGAGGTGCATGCCGGGCACTGGCAATTGCTGGCCGAGCCAAAGCAACTGGCACTCTGGCTGCGCGAGTTCATCGCGCACCTGAACGGCGGCGCCGCCAGCCGCGCCCTGCAACAGGCGCAGATCAAGCCGGGTGCCGGCACCTATGCCGGCAAACTGGTGCTGGTCACCGGCGCCGGTTCCGGCATCGGCCGCGCCACCCTGCTGGAGTTCGCCGAACGCGGCGCCGCGGTGCTGGCCGCCGACATCAACCTGCCGGCCGCCGAGCGCAGCGCCGAACTGGCCCGGGCGCTGGGCGCCGAAGCCTTCGCCTATCGGCTGGACGTTGGCGACAGCGCGGCCATGCAAGGACTCGCCGACTGGGTCGCCGGCAAGTTCGGCAGCCCGGACATCGTCGTCAACAACGCCGGCATCGGCCTGGCCGGCGGCATGCTCGACACCACCAGCGCCGACTGGGAGCGCCTGCTGCGCATCAACCTGTGGAGCGTGATCGACGGCAGCCGCCTGTTCGCCCGGCAGATGATCGATGCCGGCAAGCGCGGACACATCGTCAACACCGCCTCGGCGGCGGCCTTCGTGCCCTTGCGCAACTACCCGGCCTACGCCACCAGCAAGGCCGCGGTGCTGATGCTCAGCGAATGCCTGCGCGCCGAAATGGCCGGCCACGGCATCGGCGTCACCGCCCTCTGCCCGGGCCTGGTCGACACCGCGATCATCCAGGCCACCCGCTTCACCGGCCTCGATGCGGCCGCCGAGGCCACCCAGCGAGCCAAGGCCCAGCGCCTCTACCGCCGGCGCAACCTCAGCGCGGAAACCGTGGCGCAGCACCTGCTGCGCGGCATCGAGCGCAACCGGGCGGTGGTCGCCGTCGGCGCCGAGGCGCACCTGAGCATCGCCCAATGGCGCTTCGCCCCCTGGCTGTCGCGCCTGCTGGCACGTTTGAATCTGGCTGGTTGATAAGGAGAATAAAATGAGCGAACACCCTCATCGCCTGGAACAACGCAAAGTACGCTTCGACTTCGAAGGCACCCCGCTGCACTGGGTGCCGAACGAGCCGGAAGCCTCGCACATCATGAACACCCTGCACCTGATCCTGCCGGCCGGCGAGTTCTGGTTCTGCCGGGTCTACAACAAGGCCCTGCCACTGGTGCGCGACGTTCGCCTGCGCGAGGACGTGCAGGGCTTCGTCAAGCAGGAGGCACAGCACGCCCGCGCCCACGACAGCGCCCTGACGCCCTACCTGGTACGCCACGGCATCGACCCGACGCCCTTCACCGACAAGCTCCACTGGCTGTTCGACCAGCTGCTGTGCGACCACCCGCTGGGCGACAACGCCGTCAGCCGCAGCCTGCAGCCCTGGTGGCTGCGCCAGCGGGTCGGCCTGATCGCCGCCGTCGAACACTTCACCTGCGTGCTCGGCGACTGGATCATCAGCACCCGCAGCCTCGACCACGCCGACCCGGTGATGCTCGACCTGCTGCGCTGGCACGGCGCCGAGGAAGTCGAGCACCGCTGCGTGGCCCACGACCTGCACGTGCATATCGGCGGCAGCATGCTCATGCGCTGGCTGTACATGCTGATCGCCGCGCCGCTGCTGATCTTCCTGTTCAGCAGCGCGATGAAAACCATGATGCGCCAGGACCCGGTGACCCGTTACCGGCCCGGCTTCCTGCGCCTCTGGTACCACCTGGGCAAGCGCGACCTGATGCCGCGCATGGGTGATGTCGGCCGCGCGGTGGCGCGCTACTTCCTGCCCTCCTACCACCCGCGCGGCGAAGGCGATATCCAGGTGGCGCTGGCCTACCTGGCCAACTCCCCCGCCGCGCGGCGGGCGGCCGCGGAAAAGGCGCCGATCAGCGCGTAACCTGTGTAGGAGCGGGCCATGCCCGCGAACCCGTGCCGACGGGCCATTTCGCGGACATGGGACTGGACGCCCCCTGCGCGCCTACATTCCAACCGCGGCGTGGCGCCCTACTCGGCGGCTTCGTCGAGCAACGGCACGCCGGCGGCCTGCTCGAGCAACTCGGTCGGCAGGCTCTTGCTGGCCCGGGCGCCCAGCAGTTTGAGGTTCTCCACCCGGCTGACGATATTGCCGCGGCCGGCGCACAGCTTGTTGCGCGCCGCGGCGTAGGCCTTGTCCAGCTGCTGCAGGCGCGCGCCGACCTCGTCGAGGTCCTGGATGAAGGCGACGAACTTGTCGTACAGCGCCCCGGCGCGCTCGGCGATCTCGCGGGCGTTCTGGCTTTGCCGCTCCTGGCGCCAGAGGCTGTCGATGACCCGCAAGGTTGCGAGCAGGGTGGTCGGGCTGACAATCACGATGTGCTGCTCGTAGGCCTCCTGGAACAGCCCTGGGTCGGCCTGCAGCGCCGCGGCGAAGGCTGCCTCGATCGGCACGAAGAGCAGCACGAAATCCAGGCTGTGCAGGCCTTCCAGGCGCTGGTAGTCCTTCAGCGACAGGCCCTTGAGGTGGCCGCGCAGCGACAGCACATGCTGCTTCAAGGCCTGCTGGCGCGTCGCCTCGTCCTCGGCGGCGATGAACTGCTGGTAGGCGGTCAGGCTGACCTTGGCGTCCACCACCACCTGCTTGTCGCCCGGCAACTGGATCAGCACGTCCGGCTGGAAGCGCTCGCCGTCGGCGCTTTTCAGGCTGACCTGGGTCTGGTACTCGCGGCCCTTCTCCAGCCCGGCATGCTCGAGGACCCGTTCGAGCACCAGCTCGCCCCAGTTGCCCTGGGTCTTCTGGCCTTTCAGCGCGCGGCTGAGGTTGGTCGCCTCGTCGCCCAGGCGCTGGTTGAGCTGTTGCAGGCGCTGCAGTTCCTTGCCCAGGGAGAAACGCTCGCGGGCCTCCTGCTGGTAGCTTTCCTCGACGCGCTTCTCGAAGGCCTGGATGCGCTCCTTGAGCGGATCGAGCAACTGCCCGAGGCGCTGCTGGCTGGTCTCGGCGAAACGCTGTTCGCGCTCGTCGAAGATCTTCCCGGCCAGCTCGGCGAACTGCGCGCGCAACTCGTCGCGCGAGCCTTGCAGGTCGTCCAGGCGCTGCTGGTGGCTGTCCTGCTGCTCGCGCAACTCGGCGCTCAACCCGGCCTTCTCGGCGCCCAGGCGACGCAGCTCGGCTTCCTGCTGCTCACGCTGGACATGCCAGGCCTGGGCGGCTTCACGGGCGATCTGCCGCTCGTGCTGGAGCAACTCGGCCTCGCGGCGCAGGGCGGCCAGCTCGGCTTGCTGGTCGGCCTTGATCTCGATGATCTCGGCGACCTCCTCGCGGCAGGCATCGAGCTGCGCGCTCAAGCCGGCCTGGGCCAATTGCGCGCTGCGCAGGCGCTCCTGCAACAGGCTGGATTCGAGCTGCAGGCCGGCCGCCCGCCGTTGCAGCGACCAGGCCAGCGCCAGCAGGGGCACGGCGGCGGCGGCGAAACCGAGCAGCAGGGCCGGTAGCAAAGAGGGCAGATCGATTGGCATGAGCAGCTCCGCGGATGAATGCCGGGCAGTATACCCAGGCCGATGCGGAGGGTCAGACGGGGGTCAGAGGTTGTGAAAATATCGAGCACTGTCGCGAGGCCGCCTCCAGACGTTCGCGGCAAGGCGTGCTACGCGAAAAGCGGGGGAGTTTAGTGAGCTAGATGACCCCGATTTTCACGTAGCGCAACGCAGCAGCGGGCGTCTGGAGGCGACCGCAGTAGGCGGGAGTTTTTTCACGCACTCTCAGAGCTGGCTCAGCAGGCGCTTGGCCTCTTGCGAACCTTGGGCGGCGGCCAATTCCAGCCAGTGGCGGGCCTGTTGCGGCTGGTTGCAGCGCGGCTGGCCGTAGAGCCGGCCGAGCTCCAGCTGCGCTCGCCGATCGCCGGCGCGCGCGGCCTGGCGCAGCAGTTCCAGGCCGATACGCCGGTCGCGGGTATTGCCGCAATCGCGGCACAACAGTTGCCCCAGGCGACTCTGCGCCAACACCACGCCTTGGCGTGCCGGCTGCTTGAGCAAGCGTACGGCGAAACGCTTCACGCTCGGCGCGTGGCCCAGACGCGGACTGTCCAGCAGCCAGAGTGCGACACGCAGGGGCAGGCGCACGGGCGAGGCTTCAGCGGATAAAGGCGGGTACGCACGGGACATAGGCAACAGGGTCAAGCGGAAAAGCGCGCCACTTTACTCTTTTTTTCCCTCAGGTAAAGCCATGGCAAGGCCCTGCTGCGGCGTTCCCCGGCCGGCACCGAGACAATCCACAGAAGCTGTGGATAACTCAGTGGACAACATGGGATCAAGAGCCCTGATTACTGATGGCATGGGGCCTGCGGTCAAACTGGTGCTTTTTTCACCAATGAAAAAAATTCATATTTTTCATTGACTTAAAAAATCAGCACGAAGAATCAAGGGCTTATGTCAATCACAAATTCATCCTTGACAAGGCGCTTCGCAATTGTGCACAAGTTTGCCCGGCGAGCGCCCGAGGCGCCCTGTTTAAGGGCGTTTGCCCAGTGGAAATGGCTCTGCAGCCAGTCCTGCCAAGGCCGGCGGACCTCCCCAGATCGGTGCACCGCCCTGCTCTCCCCTGGGGCACGACAGGCAACCATCGGCAGCGGACAACTCGGTCTGCGGCAACCGGCCGCAGCCGCGAAAGCCTCGATCAGGCCGGCAGCGGCAAACGTCCCTCGACCAGGAAGGCTTCCCAGCGGAACAACCGGGGAGTATCGGGTGCCTGGGCGCTCTTGAACGCCACATAGCCGGCGGTGGTTTCGCACAGCCAGGGCAGCAGGTTGCGTGGGCGCTTCTCGGCCAACGCCTGCGGGGCGTACAGCGCGACGTTGCTGCCGCCCAGCGGACAACGTGCAGAACGGTACTCGAAGGCCTCGACCCCCGCCTCGCGCATCGCCGCGCCCAGGGCCTGGGTCGGCCGATAATCGCTCGGGTGGCTCAATACCTGCTGAAACGCGCTGAACGGCGCGCGCTGCAATCGAATGCCCCGCTCGACCTGGTAGCGCGCCTCGAACGAGGAATGCTCGGAGAGGATGCGCCCGCTCGGTAGCGGGCTGAGCATGCCGTCCCACAGCACGAAACGGTAATAGGCCGCCTCGGCCATCGCCGTCTCCAAGCGCAGGGCTGCATAGAACAGGCTGGGCTCGAGCCGCGTGCCGAAGCGCGACCCCCAGCGCAGCGGTGGATAGCGAAACGGGGTCTTCAGCAGGTAATGCAGCGGCTCGACGCTCTGCGGCAAGGGCGGTTTGCTGGTTTCCAGCAACTCCTCCAGCAGCGCCTGTTCGGCCAGGTTATCCACCAACTGCAAGGTGGCGACCTGCTCCTGACTCTCGACCAGGCGCACCAGGCGCCCGCGCAAGGGCTTGATCTGCTCGACACCGCGGCACTCTTGCCAGATTTCCATGGCGGATATTCCTTCTTATCGTGGGTCGCCGCTGGTAACCCGGAGGACATCCGGGAACATCAATAAAACCGCCCGACTTGCCGCCGGACTGCCGACTCATGCAGCCCCGGCACGAGGCTATACGCAGGCCGTTGAAAAACGTGGGCGAGGCCGCCGAAACAAGGCAAAAACAGGCGAGGAAGCGGACTGGGCTCGCACCCGAGTTTACGAGCTGTAAATGAGCATGACTCACTGCGCTCGCCCTTACGGGCCGCCCTTTGGGCGTTCAGTGGCAAGCCACTGTCCGAGCCTGTTTTTAACGCCGTATCGGCAACGCAGGTAGTTTTTCAACGGCCTGCTAGACCTTGCCGCGAATCGCGTCGAGATACTCCACCACATGCACCAGGCCCTGCACCTGGCCCATCAGGGCCAGCGGCACGCCGGCCAGATGGCGATTCTCCGTGCGCAGGAAATGCCGCATGTCCTCCAGGTTGCCGCCGAACAGGGCGAACAGCGCGCGGTAGGCGCGAATCAGCAGCAGCGCCAACTCGCCGCTCTTGCTTTGCGGGCGCAGGCCACTGTCGGCCCAGCGACTGATCGCCGTGCGATGCACGCCGACGATGTCGGCCAGCTCCTGCTGGGTCAGCCCAAGCTGTTCGCGGGTGTTGAGCAAGGCTTTGGCCAATACCGCATCGGCATCGGCAACCGGTCGAATAAGCGCACTCATCATCACCGCCCTCCACGTCTACTTACAACAATTCTAATACCTAATGACGTAAATGCACAGATCCGCTCCCACCATGATTGGCAGCCTGCGG
This sequence comes from Pseudomonas benzenivorans, assembly GCF_900100495.1. GTDB lineage: Bacteria > Pseudomonadota > Gammaproteobacteria > Pseudomonadales > Pseudomonadaceae > Aquipseudomonas > Aquipseudomonas benzenivorans. The sequence goes on along the minus strand of NZ_FNCT01000003.1, from coordinate 253,685 downwards.
CGCATGCGGTAACGTCCAGCCCAGGTCTCTCCCTCCCGCAATGGATCCGCGCCCATGATCAGCCGGCGTACCTGGCTGCGAATCATCAGTTTATTCGGCCTGCTGCTGGTGCTGCTCGGCGGCTATGGCTACTTCAGCTGGACGCGCCTGCTGGAGCGCCAGCATATCCGCCAGGTCGACTGGCAGGGCCCCAGCCTGTCGCTGGACGGCCTCCACCTGGCGCGGCTCGAGCTGCTGCAGCAAGACGCGGACGGCAGCCTGCGCATAGAGGCCGAACAACTGCGCCTGGGCTGGCGGCAATTCGGCGTCACCCCGCCCTTCTGGCAGCATGTCCAGCTCGGTCGGCTCGCTCTGACCCGGCAGCCCGCAGTGGATCGCGCCAGTGCCACGCCAAGCGACACGCCCCTGGACCCACAGCCACTCGCCGCAGCCTTGGCCTGGCTGCCGCTTAGCCTGCGCATCGACCGGCTTTCCGCCACCCTGCCCTGCGCCAGCGGGCATTGCACGCTGCACGGCGACCTGCTGTTGACCCGTCAGCCACGCTCACCGCTGGCGCTGGATCTACAGCTCAACCTGCTCAGCGGGACCGATCGCCTGGCCTGGAACGCCCAGCTGCAAGGTGACCCCGATGCGCTGGAGCTGCAACTGGCGCTGACGGTCAACCAACAGCCGCAACTCGGCCTGCACAGCAGCCTGCGCCAGCCCCCCGAGGGGCTGCACTGGGGCGGCAGCCTGTCTGCCCCCCGCCTCGACCAAGCCGTAGCCTTGCAGCGCTGGCTCGGCGAGTGGGCGCTGGCCCCCGGCACGCAACTGCCCAGCGCGCCGAGCGCCGCCCAGCTAGCGGCGAACTGGCAAGTGCAACTGCCCCCCGGCGCCCTCAGCCTGGAACGACTGCTCAAGGCCAGCGGCCACTTCGACGCCAGCGCCCTGCTGGCCGAGCCCTGGCCCATTCCCGGCATCGGCCGGGTGCAGGGCCATTTCGCCGGCGCCGCCCGCGGGGTCGCCGGACAATGGTTCGCCGAACGCCTAGAGACCGACCTGCAACTGGAACAACTCTCCGCCGACTGGCTGGAGCAACTGCCGCCGCCCCTGCGCGCAGACTCGCTGCACCTGTACATCCAACCGGCCAGCCCCCTGGCCGAGCTGCCGAGCGGCCTGGTCGAACGCTCGCTGCCGCTGACAATCGACCTGAGCAGCAGGGGCGCAACCCGGTTCGACCTGCAGGCCACGTTGGCGCTGGCCAACGCCCCGCCCTGGGCCGTGCAACTGGCCGCTGCCCGCCTCACCGGCAGCAGCCGGAACCTCGCCGTCGAGGGCTGGAAGGCCCGCGAGCTGAACGCCACGCTGGCACTCCGCGGCTATCTAGATAGCGAGCAACTGCGCCTCGAGCTGCTGCAAGGCTCGCAGTTCGACCTCGGCGAACTGGGCAACGGCGACCTGCACCTGCAAGGAGTCGACGGCCAGCTGCAAGGCCTGCAGCTGCAGGCGCAACATCGAGCCGGCAGCGTGCACACCTGGCAGGTGGCCGGCCCCGTCACGCTGAGCATGCAGCGCCTCGAACAGGCCGCGCTCAAGCCGCAGGGCTGGCGCTGGCAAGGCACGCTCGCCACCAGCCAGGAACGGCTCGAACTGGACGGCCGACTCTCGGCGGATGCCGACCTGCACCTGGCCGTGCAACTGCAGCACGACAGCAGCCGTGGCCTGCACCTGCAAGCGCAACTGGCGGAACTGTTCCTGCGCGCCGGCAACCCCCTGGCCAAGACCCTGGCCGACTGGCCGACACTACTCGAGCTGAACGACGGCCGCCTGAACGCCAACGCCAGCCTCGCCCTGGCGCCCGGCCGCGATTCGCCCGAGGTGCAGCTCGAACTGACCGGCAAAGGGCTTGCCGGCATCTATGACCGCACCCTGCTCAACGGCCTGGACAGCCGTGCACGGCTCAAGCTGGAGCACCAGCAACTGCAACTCGAACTGACCGAGCTGCGCCTGGAGCAGGCCAACCCCGGCATTCCCATCGGTCCGCTGCTGCTGCGCGGCGACTACCGCGCGCCCCTTGCCCAGCCACGCCAGGGCACGCTGCACCTGCACCAGGCAGAAACGATGGTGATGGGCGGCACGCTCTGGCTGAACCCGGACCAGTGGGACCTGGCACAAGAGCGCCTGCTGTTCCCGCTGCAGCTGCAAGGCTTGCAGCTCGAGCAGCTGTTCACCCTCTATCCGGCCGAGGGACTGGCCGGCACTGGCACCCTCGACGGCCAACTGCCGCTGCGCGTCAGCGCAAGAGGGGTGGAAATTGACCAGGGCCACCTGGCCGCGCGCTCGCCCGGCGGCCACCTGCGACTGCAGTCCGAGCGCATCCGCGCGCTGGGGCGCAGTAACCCGGCGATGCAGCTGGTCACGCAAGCGCTGGAGGACTTCCGCTTCGCGACCCTGAACAGCCGAGTCGACTATGATCCCCAGGGCAAGCTGCGCCTGGCCATGCGCCTGGAGGGGCAGAACCCGGCGATCGAACAAGGCCGGCCAATCCACTTCAACATCAATCTGGAAGAAGACATCCCCAGCCTATTGGCCAGCCTGCAGTTGACCGATAAGGTGAGTGACATCATCAAGCAGCGGGTGCAGCGGCGCATGTTGCAGCGCAATGCCGCCCCTGCGCAGGAGCCTTAACCAAGGAGAACGCACCATGCGCTTGCGTCGTTGTTTCGCCGCCCTGTTGCTGGGTCTGCTGGGCGCGGCCTGTACCCCGACGGTACAGCTGGCGATGCCCAAGGAGCCGATCAACATCAATCTCAACGTGAAGATCGAGCACGAAATCTACATCAAGGTGGATAAGGCCCTGGACAGCATGTTCAACGAGTCCAGCGGATTGTTCTAAGGAGCACGACCATGACCCTGCATACACGCATCGCCAGCCTGCTACTGCTGCTCAGCCTGAGCCTGCCGGCTCTGGCCCTGACCCTCAACGAAGCCATGTCCGCCCTCGGCGACGCCAAGGCCAGCGGCCTGGTCGGCGAAATGCCCAACGGCTATCTCGGGGTAGTCGAGAGCAAAGGTCAAGCCGAGGAAATCGTCAGCCAGATCAACCAGGCCCGCCGCGCCGAATACCAGAAACTCGCCGAGCAGAACGGCATCCAGCGCAGCGACGTGGAAGCCATCGCCGGCAAGAAAGCCATCGAAAAGACCCCGGCCGGGCAATATATCCAGTGGCAGGGGCAATGGCGCAAGAAATAAGCGGCGATAACTTGCCGCATAGAAAAGCAAAAACCCCTGAAGCTTGCACTTCAGGGGTTTTCAATATGGCGGGAAGATAGGGATTTGAACCCTAGGTACCATCGCTGATACAACGGATTTCGAATCCGTCCCGTTCGGCCACTCCGGCATCTTCCCGTGGCGGCGCGCATGATAGCAGCAGAAGCGCGTTTGGCGAAGCCCGATCGGTAAATTTTTCGCATGCTTTCAGATGCTTGCGCGGGCTGGCCGCATTGGTGCGTTCTGCCGCGGCTTGGCCGGCTGTGCTGAAACGGCTCGCCCGGATGGAAAGGCGGTGCCAAAACCCGGCTGTTGCTTGGGTCCAAGGCGCCACCTGAGCCGGCTTGAGCAAGCATGCAGCCACGGCAAAGGCTTCGCGGGCATGGGACTAGGCGTCGCCCCCGCTCCTACGCAAGCACGCCAGAGCGCCCCATGAAAAAGAGGCGCCTAAGCGCCTCTCCTCTCCTGCCCAGCGGCCGCTCAGGCGGTCAGTCTGGTCAGCGCCTCGCGGTATTTGTCCGCGGTCTTCTGCGCCACTTCGACCGGCACCGGTGGAGCCGGCGGCTCCTTGTTCCAGCCGGTGGACTCCAGCCAGTCGCGCACGAACTGTTTGTCGAAACTCGGCGGATTCTGCCCTTCGACATAGCTGTCGGCCGGCCAGAAACGGCTGGAGTCGGGGGTCAGCACTTCGTCCATCAGGGTCAGGGTGCCGTCTTCGTCCAGACCGAATTCGAACTTGGTGTCGGCGATGATGATGCCGCGGGTGGCGGCGTACTCGACAGCCGCGCTGTACAGGGCGATGGCGGTGTCGCGCACCTTGGCCGCCAGTTCGGCGCCGATGATCGCCGCGCACTGTTCGAAGGAGATGTTCTCGTCATGGTCGCCGACCGCGGCCTTGGTCGAGGGGGTGAAGATCGGCTGCGGCAGCTTGGAGGCCTCCTGCAGCCCGGCCGGCAACTGGATGCCGCAGACGGTGCCGCTCTTCTGGTATTCCTTCCAGCCGGAGCCGGCGATGTAGCCACGCACGATGGCTTCCACGGCGACCGGCTTGAGGCGTTTGGCGACCACCGCGCGGCCCTCCACCAGCGGCAGCTCGGCCGCCGGCACCACGTCTTCGACCTGGTCGCCAGTGAAGTGGTTGGGCACCAGGCCGGCCAGCCTGGCGAACCAGAAGTTGGAAATCGCGGTGAGGATCTTGCCCTTGTCCGGGATCGGCTCGGCGAGGATCACGTCGAAGGCCGAGAGGCGATCGGTGGCGACCATCAGCATGCGCTTGTCGTCGATTTCGTAGAGGTCGCGGACCTTGCCCGAGTAGATCTTCTTCAGGCTCAGGGTCGAGGGTGTGGTCATATCGGGATTTCCGCCTTTAGCGTGAAAGTCGCGCAGCGACGCCATCCTTATGCCCTTCTCCCTCGGGAGAAGGTGGCGCGCAGCGCCGGATGAGGGCAGCGGGCGTACCGCGACGGCTTTCATGATTCTGGGCACCACGCGTGGCATGCCCGTTAGCAAACGAAACAGGCGAAACCTGCCGGGTTTCGCCTATCGGTATCACAGCCGTGCCTGCAACCGGTCAGCCGAGGTTTTCCTGGATCAGACCGAGGATGCGACGTGCCACATCGGCCGGTGCCACGGTGTTGAGATCCTTTTCCACGGTGACCTGGACGCTGTCGCCGACCGGGGTCAGGCGCACCTGGTAACGCTCGGCGCGGGCTTCGATTTCTTCCTTGTCCGGCTCGCCGCCGAACAGCTTGCCGAAGAGACCCGGCTCGTCGTCCTTCTTCTGCGCACCTTCGGCGAGGTTGATGTAGTACACGCCGAGGCTGCGGTTGAGGTCGTCGATGCGCACATCGGCCATTTCCAGGGAGCGGCCGACGCCGGACCAGGCACGGTCGAAATCGGCGCCGAGGTTCAGCACCGGGTTGCCGTTGCCGTCTTCCGACAGGCTGACGCGGCTCGGTGCATCGAAGTCGCGAGCGGCCAGCAGCGATACGGAACCACCCTGCTCGGCGCTGCGCGCCAGACTCACCAGCATTTCATCGAGCAGCGCGGCATCCAGGCTCTGGTTGCCGCTGCGCTTGGCGAAGGCGACGTCGGCGCTGCTGCCGGCCGGACGCTCGGCGCTGACCACGAAGACCTCACTGGTATTGCGCTGCACGCCTGGCTCGATACGCACCCGCACGCGGGTTTCGGCATCCGGCGCGACGCCCGTCACCCGGCTGCTCAGACGGCGCGCCATGGCGGCGGACAGCTCGTCGAAACGCTGCCACGCGGTGCTGAATTCGCCGGTCTGCGGGCGCTCATCGACGATGCGAAAACCGTTGTCTTCGAAGAACTGGCGGGCCACCGGCCAGACTTCCGCCGGCACGCGCTGGGCCACGATCCAACGCGAGTCGCCACTCTTCTGCAGGCTGAATTCGCTGGCATCGGCGCGCACGGCCATAGGCTGCGGGCGCGGCACTTCATAGTCGCTCTCGGCGACGGTGCTGTCGGCCACCTGTTGCGGCACCGGCAGCAGCGGATCGAGCGGTTTGCTCTCGACATTCGCCGGCAGTTGCATGGGCGCCGTTTGCCGGGCGTTGAGGTAGTCGCCACCACGATCGCGGAAATAGCCATCTTCACCCCACAACCAGCCGCAACCGCTGGTGCTGGAGATGATCAGGGCAAGTGCAGAGAGTCCGGCCAGTCGCTTCATGCGCAGTAATTCCTCAATTAAACCAATACACCGGACTGGCGCAGGGCCTGACGCAGCGGTTCATGACAACGCGGGCTGAGCCAGGTCAGCGGCAGGCGGATGCCGTCCGGTATCATGCCCATCTCGTGCAGGGCCCACTTCACTGGAATCGGATTGGACTCGATGAACAGCGCCTTGTGCAGCGGCATCAGGCGGTCGTTGATGGCGCGAGCGATGGCGGCCTCGCCACGCATGGCCGCGGCGCACAGGTCGCTCATGGCACGCGGGGCGACGTTGGCGGTCACCGAAATATTGCCCTTGCCGCCCATCAGCATCAGTTCGACGGCAGTGGCGTCGTCACCGGAATACACCAGGAAGTCCTTACTCACCCGATCCAGGACTTCCTGGCCGCGCTGCAGGTCGCCGGTGGCTTCCTTGATGCCGATGATGTTGGCGATCTTCGACAGGCGCTCGACGGTTTCCGGCAGCATGTCGCAGACGGTACGCCCCGGCACGTTGTAGAGGATCTGCGGCACTGCCACGGCTTCGGCGATATGGCGGAAATGCTGGTACAGGCCTTCCTGGGTCGGCTTGTTGTAATAGGGGGTGACCAGCAGGCAGGCGTCGGCGCCCACCTCCTTGGCGGCGCGGGTCAGCTCGACCGACTCGCGCGTGGAGTTGCCGCCAGTGCCGGCGATCACCGGGATGCGCCCGGCGACCTGGTCGACCACGCGGCGAATCACCTCTATATGTTCGGACACTTCCAGCGTGGCGGACTCACCCGTGGTGCCGACCGCGACGATGGCATTGGTGCCCTCTTGCAGGTGGAAATCCACCAGTTTGCTCAGGCTCTCCCAATCGAGACCACCTTGCGCATCCATGGGCGTGACCAGTGCCACCATACTGCCCGCAATCATGCAACCGCTCCTGCCGGAAAATGAGAGCGGTAATGGTACTGGCGCCACCAGCCTTGCACAAGCGAAGTACAAGGCCGCACAACAAGCCGGGTTTCTCGGCGAACGGCAGAACAATCCACACCGCGGGGGCCATCGAGCATTCCCCTGAGCAGCGCTTTTCGCTACCCTTCCGGCTTTGATCGGCAGCGCATCTGCGGGCCGACCGTTCATCGCTTTAGGAAGGCTGCATGTCCACCCCCTCAGTTCGCGAACAATTCCTCCTTATCAGTGCACTCGGCCCCAATGCCATGGAGCTGACCAACGTCCTGTGCCGCGCCTGCCATGAAAACCGCTGCGCCGTGGTCAGCACCCGCCTGAGCCGGCACGGCGAGTTCAGCGCGCTGGTGCTGCAGGTTTCCGGCAGCTGGGATGCCCTGGCACGCCTGGAGTCGAGCCTGCCGTTGCTGGCCAAGAAACATGCGTTCTCGGTCAACGTGACTCGTAGTGCCGCCGCGGAAAACCGCCCCCAGGCGCTGCCCTATGTGGCCTACGTCAGCTCGGCTTACCGCCCGGACATCCTCAACGAGCTGTGCCAGTTCTTCATCGACCACCACGTCGAACTGGAAAACCTCACCTGCGACACCTACCTGGCCCCGCAGACCGGCGGCACCATGCTCAACGCCACCCTGACCGTGACCCTGCCGGCCGGCACCCAGATCAGCTGGCTGCGCGACCAGTTCCTCGACTTCGCCGACGCGTTGAACCTCGACGCCCTGATCGAACCCTGGCGCCCGCAGACCCCGACCTAACAGGAGCGTTTCATGGCCGTAGCACTCGATACGCCCGTCGCCGACTTCCGGGCCCAGGCCACCAGTGGCCAGCAGGTCCAGCTGTCCGCGCTGCAGGGCCGGCAGGTGGTGGTCTACTTCTACCCGAAGGACAGCACCCCCGGCTGCACCACCGAAGGCCAGGGCTTTCGCGACCAGTATCCGGCCTTCCAGGCGGCCAACACAGTGGTGTTCGGCGTATCCCGGGACGGCCTGAAATCCCACGAAAACTTCAAGTGCAAGCAGGCCTTCCCCTTCGAGCTGATCTCGGACCAGGACGAGGCGCTCTGCCAACTGTTCGATGTAATCAAGCTGAAGAAGCTCTACGGCAAGGAATACCTGGGCGTCGACCGCAGCACCTTCCTGATCGACAAGCAGGGCGTGCTGCGCCAGGAATGGCGCGGCGTGAAGGTCCCCGGACACGTCGACGCCGTGCTGGCCGCCGCGCAGACACTGAACAAAGCCTAAGCCGCGGATTACGGCAGAACGAAAGGGGCCGCGCGATGCGGCCTTTTCTTTGGCACTCGGTCCGTCCTGGATAATCCTTCAGCCCGTAGGCGCGGTGGGGGCGCATAGCCCCATGGCCGCGGAGTTTCCCGGCAGCCCGCGATCGCGGGCATGGAACTGGGCACCGCGCTCCTGCACGAGCCCAACAGCAGATTGGTCGATCGCCTTTCCGTTTAGTCGCCCGACAACTGCACCTCGCGCCGCGGCCAGGCGCTCAGGACGGCCTTGAACAGGGTCGCCAGGGGAATGGCGAAGAACACTCCCCAGAAGCCCCACAGCCCGCCGAACAGCAGCACCGCACAGATGATCGCCACCGGGTGCAGATTGACCGCCTCGGAGAATAGCAGCGGCACCAGCACGTTGCCGTCGAGCGCCTGGATCACCCCGTAAACCACCATCAGGTAGATGAACTGGTCGCCCCAGCCCCACTGGAATAGGCCGATCAGCGCCACCGGCACGGTCACCACCACCGCGCCGATATAGGGCACCACCACCGACAAGCCCACGAACAGCGCCAGCAACGCCGCGTAGTTGAGCCCCAGCGCGGCGAAGGCGATGTAGGTGGCCACCCCGCAGATGATGATCTCGATGAACTTGCCACGGATGTAGTTGGCGATCTGCTGGTTCATCTCCTGCGCCACCTGGGTGATCAGCGCGCGTTCGCGCGGCAGGTAGCCCCGGAACCAGGCGGCGATCAGCTGGCTGTCCTTGAGGAAGAAGAACACCAGGATCGGCACCAGGACCAGATAGATCATGACACTGACCAGCACCGGCAAACTGGAGAGGGAGAAGGACAAGGCCCACTGGCCGAACTTGCCCACCTCGCCCCGCATGGCCTCGATCAGCTCCAATACCTGGGCATCGGTGATCAGGTTCGGGTAGCGCTGCGGCAGTAGCAGGAGCAGCGACTGCCACTCGCCGAGCATGCGCGGCAGCTCGTTGAACAGGTTGCTCAGCTGCTGCCAAAGCAGCGGCATCAGCACCAGCAGGAACAGGCCGAGCAGGCTCATGAACAAGGCGAACACCAGCCCCACGGCGGCGATCTGCGGCAGGCGCAGGCGCACCAAGGCGGTCACCAGGCCCTGCATCAGAAACGCCAGGACCAGCCCGGTCAGCACCGGCGCCAACATCCCGCCGAGGGTCAGCACCGCGGCGAAACCGAAGATCAGCAGGGCCGCCAGGACCACGGCCTGCTCATCGGAAAAGTAGCGATGCAACCAGTCGCGCAACACCTTGATCATCGACAGTCCCTAATTCGATACAGCCGGTGCGGGGCGCATCAGGCTTTACGCAACCAATAGCGGTAGACGCCGCCTTCTACTTCCTCATGCAACAGACTGTGCCCGGCGAGCTTGGCGAAGGCGCGAAAGTCGCGCTGCGACCCCGCATCCGTGGCGATGACTTTCAGCACCGCACCGCTGGCCAGGCGATTCAATTCCAACTTGGCCTTAAGCAAGGGCAGCGGGCAGTTCAAGCCGCTGGCATCCAACTCCGCATCACAGGCCTCGACCCACTCTTGCCCATCACTCATGCAATCACTCCCGAATAGCCTCATAGAATACCCAAGCCCGTGCAGCCCTGGCCAGGCGAACGCCTACCCGGCTACAGTACGCCTTTGTTCGCCAAGAGCCCTGTGCATGAAGTTTCTGCGCCCCACCCTGTTGACGCTCGCCTGCCTGGCCGCCCTGCCCTGCACGGCCAGCGATTTGCCGTCACTCGGCGATGCCAGCTCGGCCATCGTCTCCCCTCAGCAAGAACACCAACTCGGCCGCGCCTGGCTGGGCTTGCTACGCGGCCAGGTCAGCCAACTCTCCGATCCACAGCTCAAGGACTTCGTCGAGAGCAGCGTCTACCGCCTCGGCGAGACCAGCGAACTGCAAGACCGCCGGCTGGAATTCGTCCTGCTCGACAGTCCGCAGATCAACGCCTTCGCCGCACCCGGCGGGATCATCGGGGTCAACGGCGGGTTGTTCCTCTACGCCCAGACCGAAGCCGAATACGCCTCGGTGATGGCCCACGAACTCGCGCACTTGTCGCAACGCCACTTCGCCCGTGGCCTGGAGGCCCAGCAGCGCATGCAACTGCCGATCATGGCGGCGATGCTCGCCGGCATAGTCGCGGCGGCAGCCGGGGCCGGCGACGCCGGGATCGCCGCGATCGCCTCGACCCAGGCGGCGGCGATCCAGGAGCAGCGGCGCTTCTCCCGGCAGAACGAGCAGGAAGCCGACCGCATCGGCTTGGTCAACCTGGAGAAAGCCGGCTACGACCCGCGCGCCATGCCGAGCATGTTCGAACGCCTGATGCGCCAATACCGCTACGACCGCCTGCCGCCGGAATTCCTCCTGACCCACCCGGTCTCCGAGTCGCGGATCGCCGACACGCGCAACCGTGCCGAGCTCTACCAGGGCGGCGGCACACAGGACAGCCTGCGCTACCAGCTGATGCGCGCCCGCGTGCAGCTGATCTACGAGGACACCCCGGGCCTGGCCGCCAAGCGCTTTCGTGCCATGCTCGCGGAGAGCCCCAAACTCGATGCCGCCCGCTACGGCCTGGCGCTCGCGCAGATCAAGGGTGGCCAGCACAAGCAGGCCCGCGAGAGCCTGCAACCGCTGCTGCAGAAAGCCCCGGATGATGTCACCTACAATCTCGCGCAAATCGAGCTGGACATCGCCTCCAGCCACCTGCCGGAAGCGCAGAGTCGCATCGAGCGGCTGCTGAGCCTGTACCCGGACAACTACCCGCTGAAACAGGCGCGCATCGACCTGCTGATGAAGCAGTCACGCACCCAGGACGCCGAACGCGCCCTCGACGAATTGCTGAAGAGCCGCCCGAAAGATCCGGACATCTGGTACCTGGTCGCCGAGGTGCGCGGACTCAGCGGCAACACCATCGGCCTGCACCAGGCGCGCGCGGAGTTCTTCGCCCTGGTCGGCGATTACGACCAGGCGATCGAACAGCTGGACTTCGCCAAACGCCGCGCGACCAACAACTTCCAGCTGGCCTCGCGAATCGATGCACGGCAACGCGAGCTGATGGAAGACAAGCGGCTGATCGAGCAGATGCTGCGTTAAGCAGCGGACAGAAAAAAGCCCGGAATTATCCGGGCTTTTTTCATTCAGGTGGACTAGGCATTGCCCGACAGCTTCAGCCGCGCCGCCTGGGTGAAATCCAGCATGCGCTTGAGCGGCTTGATTGCCTTGGGGATCAGCGCCGGGTCGACGAAGATTTCGTTGCTGCCCTCACGCAGGCACGCCAGCGTGCGCTGCAGGGTGTTCATCGCCATCCATGGGCAGTGCGCACAGCTGCGGCAGGCGGCGCCGTTGCCTGCGGTGGGCGCCTCGATGAACTCCTTGTCCGGGCACAACTGCTGCATCTTGTAGAAAATGCCGCGGTCGGTGGCGACGATAAAAGTCTTGTGCGGCAGGGTCTGCGCCGCCCTGATCAACTGACTGGTGGAACCCACCGCATCGGCCAGCTCGATCACCGCAGTCGGCGACTCCGGATGCACCAGGATGGCGGCATCCGGGTACAGCGCCTTCATGTCCTGCAACTGCTTGGCCTTGAACTCCTCGTGAACGATGCAGGCACCGTCCCACAGCAGCATGTCGGCGCCGGTCTGGTTCTGGATGTAGCGCCCGAGGTGCTGGTCAGGCGCCCAGATGATGCTCTCGCCGTTGTCCATCAGGTGCTCGACGATCTCCACCGCGCAGCTGGAGGTCACCACCCAGTCGGCGCGCGCCTTCACCGCCGCCGAGGTATTGGCATACACCACCACGGTGCGCTGCGGATGCTGGTCGCAGAACGCGGCGAACTCATCCACTGGGCAGCCCAGATCCAGCGAGCAGGTCGCCTCCAGGGTCGGCATCAGCACGCGCTTCTCCGGGTTGAGGATTTTCGCCGTCTCGCCCATGAACTTGACCCCGGCCACCAGCACGGTCCGGGCCGAGTGCTGGTTGCCGAAGCGGGCCATCTCCAGGGAGTCGGAGACACAGCCGCCAGTCTCTTCGGCCAGTGCCTGCAGCACCGGATCGCAGTAATAGTGAGCGACCAGCACGGCGTTCTGCTTGTTCAGCTCGGCAGCAATCTCGGCGCGGTAAAACGCCTCTTGCTCGGGCGTCAGCGGCTTGGGCTGCTTGGCGTCGAGATGAGCTTGGACCAGAAGGCGTTCGGAAATCTGCGTCATGTCATCAGGCCCTGTGAAGGTCTATCAGCGCGGAATTCGAGTATACCCGCCAGAGTGACTATGCGAGAGCAGACGAGACGGGAACACGGGGAGTACTGCAGGGTGAAACGAGGAAGGAGGTTGGTGGGTCGTGTAGGATTCGAACCTACGACCAATTGGTTAAAAGACAATTGGCCCGGACCGCCTAGGAAGGGGCTCTAAGCTCAACCCATCGTCTTCCTGCTCGATGTTGCAGCCTCTAATGAATCCACATTAGAGGCGTACATCAATGAAAATCGCATCGGTCGTTTCGACCAAAGGCGGTACCGGCAAGACCACTACCTCCGCCAACCTCGGCGCCTTTTGCGCTGATGCTGGCCTGAGGACCCTCCTCATCGACCTGGACCCCGTCCAACCCTCTCTTTCGTCCTACTACTCGCTACTCGAAGAAGCACAGGGCGGTATATACGACCTGCTTGCGTTTAATGTGACGGATTGTACGCGGATCGTCTCTAGCACCGCCATCCCGAACTTGTCGCTGGTGGTCTCGAATGACATCAACAACCAGCTCATAAACCTACTTCTGCAGGCCCCCGATGGGCGGCTGCGCTTGGCCAACCTGATGCCGGCGTTCCAGGATCACTTCGACCTGGTACTGATCGACACCCAGGGTGCCCGCTCGGCCATGCTGGAGATGGTCGTTCTTGCATCCGACGTGGCTATCTCCCCTCTCCCGCCGAACATGCTGACCGCACGCGAGTTCAGCCGCGGCACCATGCAAATGCTCGATGGGCTGCGTGCCTACGGCCGACTCGGCCTCAATATTCCGCCGGTCAACATCGTGGTCAACTGTCTCGACCAGACCAGCGACGCCCAGATGATCTACGACACGGTGCGCGAGATCTTCCAGGACAACCAGGAGATTTCGGTGCTGGACAGCAGCATTCCTGCCGCTGTCGTCTTCCGTAATGCCGCCTCCCGGGGCATTCCCGCCCACCGATTGGAGTACCGCCAGCCGTCCAACCGCCAATCCCCATCCGCGCTTAGCATCATCCGCCGGCTGGCGATCGAAGTCTTCCCCGAGTGGCGCGACCGCTTTGAGTCCGTCACCGAGGAGACGGTGGCCGCACTGGTCAAAGGGGGGCGCTGATATGGCCTCCTCCAAACGTAAGGAGCTGACTCAGGCAATCGGCATCACAGCAGACCTGGTGATGGAGCTAGGCAAGTTCTACAGCGCCCGGGAAATGCGTAGCCTGCAGACTGGGCTCACCAGTGCCGCACGCGAGCTTATGGCGCTCACGCACCCAAATACGCTGCTGGGCCGCGTGGGTGCCAACCTCACCCTAGAGCAGCACGACCTGCTGCGCGACGCCGCAGCGCTTCTCGACTCGGTAAAGTACAACGTCGAGCACGCCAAGGAGCGCAAAGATCGCGCGGAGAAAGCGGCGGCGAAAAGCCGTGCTGATCGTGACCGTCAGGCTGAGCGATTGATAGCCCAGGCGTTCCCACTGCCCGTGGACACCCAGGAGGACCAACTTGAGCTGCTCAAGCTTGTCCTGGTGGCGCACACCGTGGCAGTACCCGCGCTCTATCGCGACCAGGGTGGCCTACATCGGACACTGCGCGAGTACATGCAGCACAACGCCCGCCTGATAGGACTGACCCAGGCTCAGTGGCGACGCAGAAACATCTTCAGCGAACGCTACGATTTGCAACGCGCCTTTCAGGAGTTCCTGACCTGGGTCGACTCCGAAACACCCGAGGCTCGTTTGCAGCTCCTCCAGGACCAGCTTGCCAACAATCGTGACAAGGTGCTGGCGGATCCGGAATCGATTGAAACGATCCGAATCTGGTCCGAGGGCTTCCTCCTGGTCAATGCGTCCTCTTCTGCAGAGGAGCGCACCTGATGGACAAACAGAAGGTCCTCAACAAAGTGGCCAAGCTCATGGCGCTGGCCAACTCGAAGGGGGCAGCTCCCAACGAGGTGGAAACCGCGCTCCGCCAAGCGCGCAGCCTGATGAAGCAGTACAACCTGGAGTCCATCGAGGTTGCAGCTCACGTGGTCGATGAGGCGAGCGTGGTCACCAACACCCGCCGCGCACCCCAAGACTGGCTGCACACACTGGCATCTATCTGCGCAAACGCCTTCGACTGCAGTCATCTTGCCTATTTCAATCCCCTGCAGGGCTGGTCGTTCAAATTTCTCGGCAAGGGCATTTCTCCGGAACTGGCGGCTTACGCCTACTCCACCCTTCGCCTCCAACTGGTCGCCGCTCGCCGTGATCATGTTGCCCAACAGAAGCGCTGCCAGCTTAAGACCAAGCGCCGGCGGGGCCAGTTGTTCGCTGAAGGTTGGCTAAGTGCCATTTCCTACAAGGTTGCCCAGTTCGCCAGCGGCATGGACGAAACGACCCGGGAGGAGATCAAGGCCTATCTGGAGATCTATCACCCCCAGTTGCAGGAGTTCACCATCGAACCGCTGAAGGCCAAAGGTCACGACAGCGGATCGCTTCGTGCCGGCTGGGACCAAGGCAAGAAAGCCAACCTGCATCGCGGTGTCGCTCAAGAGCGACAGGCCGTCCTGGCCTATGAGGGTGGCCGATGAACACTGCCTTCGGTGGTAGAGCCAGCAGTGGGTTCCTACAGATCGGTCAGGAGCCTGCTAAATGACGTATCTCGATCTCTCCCCCCCTCATTCAGTCGAGGCCGAGCAGGGCGTCCTGGGCGGGCTCATGTTGGATAACAACACATGGGACCTGCTGGCTGACCAGTTGGTGGCCGGTGACTTCTTCCGGCATGACCACAAGCTGATTTTCAAGGCCATCGCAGCCCTGGCCGAGAAAACGATGCCCTTCGACTTGGTCACGGTATCCGAGTCCATGGAGGATCTGGCGGCAGCCGGTGGACTGGCCTATCTCGCCGAACTGGCGAAGAACACCCCCTCGGTGGCGAACATCGAGCACTACGCTGGGATTGTGCGCAACCGCGCCCACCTTCGCAGGCTCATGTCCCTGGGCTTTCAGTGTTCGCGCGTGGCCGCAGACAATCAGGCCAATGCAGGCGACGTTCAGGAGTCGATTGAACAGCAGCTGTTCGCCCTCGGCCAGGACCGCCGCGCTTCCGAGTTCGTCGATCTCACCCAATGCATCTCGAATGTCATCGAGAAGATCGATGAGCACTTCAATGGCAATGTGCCGGTGACGGGCGTGGCTTCCGGCCTGGGCGACCTGGACGAGTTGACTGCAGGCTTCCAGCCTGCCGATCTGATCATCCTAGGTGCTCGGCCATCGATGGGTAAAACGTCCTTGGCCCTTAACTTCGTGGATACGGCCCTGCAGAGCAAACCCCAGGAAACCGTCCAGGTTTACAGCCTGGAAATGCCGGCTGAAGCGCTGATCTACCGCTTAATGGCCATTCTGGGTCACCTCGATCTCGGCAAACTGCTGAAAGGCCGTCTGGACGATGACGACTGGCCGCGGTTGACCGCGGCTGTCGCACGGATGCACGGCTACGGCGATCGCCTGGTCATCGACGACTCCTCCGGCCTGACGCCAACAGCCATACGGGCCAAGGCTCGCCGCGCTGCGCGCCGGTTCGGCAAGCCCGCTCTGATCCTGGTCGACTACCTGCAGCTGATGCGCTGCCCCGGGCAGGAGAACCGGGCCAACGAGATCAGCGAGATCTCGCGTGCCCTGAAGGCCTTGGCCAAAGAGATGAACTGCCCCGTCGTCGCGCTCTCCCAGTTGAACCGGGACTTGGAGCGCCGTCCGAACAAGCGGCCCATCAATGCGGATCTGCGCGACAGCGGCGCCATCGAGCAAGACGCGGACGTGATCATGTTCGTCTATCGCGACGAGGTGTACCACCCCGATACCGAGTTCAAGGGCATCGCTGAAATCATCATCGGCAAGCACCGCAACGGCCCCACTGGGACGGTGCGAACCGCCTTCATTCCTCACCAGACTCGCTTCGCGAACCTCAGTGCCAACAGCGATTGGCAAGGAGTCCATGCATGACCACCGCCGCCATAACACCGTTGACGCACCATTGCCGTAATTGCGACGCCCACCATCCTCACGATCGAGTTCGCCAGTGCATTCCTGCCGAGAACACACCGGAAGGTGAGATCGAGGTGCTGGTCTGCCCGATCTGCGGAAGCTACGACCTCGAGCAGTTGCAGGAGGTCGGTCATGCACAGTAGCGCAGCCCTCTTCCCCTCAATCCCGGCCAGCGTCCCTTTCGACACCTCGGCGGTTGCCCATGCCCACCGCGTCGGTGTGAATGCCTTCGAGCTCGATGCGATCGCACAGGTGATCAGCCGGCTAGCCCGTGACGACAGCACCGTAGTACCGGCCAGCATGCAAGCCGACCTGACCGAACTGCAGGAGCTCGGCTACGTCGAGCTGTCTCCAACCGCCAGTGGAACGGTGTCGGTCAATCTGCTTTGCCCTGGTGCTCTCCTTTCGAGTTACTTCTGGTCGATCTGGGTGCCGCGCCACCTGCTGGATCGTGCCTTGAAGGTTTCTGTTCTCCCCTACCTCGACACCCAGTCAGAGGTGCAGCACTGCACCGTGGTGTTCCGCATTCCTGGCTCCCGCGAGGCAACCCGCGAGTTCCTGACGGACTTGGGCACGAAGTTCCCTGGCCATGAACCCGAGATCATCGCTATCCAGGTCGGCAACGGCCTGGAGGACAAGGAGCGGACGGTATGAGTATCCGCCATTGCATTGTCCACCTGATCGACAAGAAGCCCGACGGCAGCCCCGCCGTGCTGCACACCCGCGATAATGAACTGAGCACCTCGCAGGTCATGGAGAACCTGCTGGTAGATCTCAATGAGAGCTATAACGCCAAGCAGGGCAAGGCCTGGGGCCTGTTTTATGAAACATCCGGTGCTTACCCGTTCAGCGGCTGGCTGAAGGCCTACCTCGACGGCGAGCGGGATTTCACTGCCTTCAGCCGTCAGGCTATCGAGCATCTGCAGAAGCTGATGGAAGAGTCCAGCCTCTCCACCGGCGGCCACGTGCTGTTCGCCCACTACCTTCAGGGCCTGACCGACTACCTGGTAATCGCCCTGCTCCACCATAGCGAAGGTGTGGCGGTTTCTGCAGAGCTGGACATCGCCCCCATCCAGCATCTGGACCTAAGCCAACTTCACCTGGCCGCTCGGATCAACCTCAGCGAGTGGCGCTCCAACGGTCAATCCAGGCAGTACATCTCCTTCATCAAGGGCAGGAACGGGAGGAAGGCCTCGGACTATTTCCGCGACTTCATCGGCTACCTGGAGGGCGTGGACGCCCCAGGCGAGACGCGCACCCTGCTCAAGGCCTTCAGTGACTTCGTTGAGAGCGAGGACCTGGCCGAAGAGCAGGCCCGCGTAAAGACCGATGCCCTGGTCGACTACGCCACCACTCAGGCAAAGGTCGGCGAGCCCATCGCCCTGGAGGAACTCTCGCAACTGCTTGATGAAGAGCAGCCGCGCGCCTTCTACGAACACATCCGCAACAAGGACTACGGGCTGTCGCCCGAGATCCCCCTGGACAAGCGCACCCTCAACCAATTCCGCCGATTCACCGGCCGCGCCGAAGGGCTGTCGATCAGCTTCGAATCGCACCTACTCGGATCCGCGATCGAGTACGACGAGAGCCACGACACCTTGGTGATCCGCCGCGTACCGACCCAGCTTCGCGACCAGCTGAAGCGCCGCTGAATCGAAGCCGACCGAATTTTGGAGATTGCCATGGCCAACAAGCCGCAACGCAAAGAAGAAGAGAAGTTCGTCGTCCGCCTGCCCGTCGGCATGCGCGACCGGATAGCCATCAAAGCCCGCGGCAACTCACGCTCAATGAACGCCGAGATCGTTCATCGCCTCGAGCGGGCTACCGAGCTCGAGGCCGAGTTGGAGCGCGCGCACCAGGTCATCGACAGGCTGCTGTCCGGCTCGAAGACAACGACGGATGAAGCTCTGGAGTCCAGAACATGACAAAGCCCACCGTAGCCTCCCTGAAGGACAAACTTCTGCAGCCCGGCTTTCAGCCGTTGTCTCCCGCGGCCCAGCGTTTCAGCGATCCGATCGCCGACACCGCGATGGTGCTGACCCTGGACGATGTCCTTCCCTACGACTCGAACCCCAGGACCACCCGCAACCCGAAGTATGCGGAAATAAAGGAGTCGATCCGGCAACGCGGCCTGGACGCCCCGCCACCAGTCACCCGCCGCCCCGGGGAAGATAAGTACCGCATCCGCAACGGCGGCAACACGCGGCTGGCCATCCTCAACGAACTCTACCGAGAGACCGGCGACGAGAAGTACTTCCGCTTCAACTGCCTGTTCCGCCCCTGGGACCAGGCCCGCGGCGAAATCATCGCGCTGACCGGCCACTTGGCGGAAAACGATCTGCAGGGCCAGCTCATGTTCATCGAGCGGGCCGTTGGGATCAACAAAGCTAAAGCCCTGTACGAGGAAGAGACAGGCACACCCATTTCCCAAAGTGAATTAGCCCGCCGGCTGAGCTCCGATGGTTATCCGGTCTCCCAGCCCCACATCAGCCGGATGCAGGACACCATTCGATATCTGCTACCGGCTATCCCAGGGGTTCTCTACTCGGGACTAGGAGTAGACCGCATCAGCAAGCTGCTATCGCTACGCAAGACCGCATCGCAGTGCTGGGAGCGTCACAACAAGGACGAAAATGTCGACTTCGAGATGCTGTTCCAGGATGTCCTGGCCCAGTTCGAGGGTGACGCGGAGGAGTTCCTGTTCCAGCGTTTCCAGGACGAGCTGATCGCCCAGTTGAAGACACCGCTGGGCATGGGCTATGAGGCCATTCTCCTGGATATCACTCAGAACCAGGATCAGCTTCGACGCTCTACCCCAGTGGTGAGCCTGCCCCAGACGCTACCCCCTTCCCAACTGCCGGAAGCAGCCCCCCAGCAACCGCTTGCAACACCGGCGCCGAGCACAGCAGAGCTGCCGCAGAACGCCCCAGGCAATGGTCTGCAGTCCGAGCCACCCGGCACCTACAGCCCGGATGGGAGCGCTGCACCTCCGCCGCCCAAGGAGGCCCCGGCTCGCCAACAGCAGAAAGTCACGCCTCCGCCCGTGGAGCAGATGAACCAGGAGGAGCGTCAAGCTCGGCTCGATGGCCATGTGGCCAGCCCGGTTTCGACCTCGCCGCGCGTCCTGCAGATGAAGCAGAAGCTGGCTGCACTGGATGGCGAGACGCTGCCGGACTTCAATGCGAACGCCCTGGTGTCCATCCCAGTGCAGGCCGGAGGCCTGCACCCCATTTCAGACCTCTGGTACATCGAACGCAACATCGACACGCCAGGCGTCCTGCGTCAGCACATTGCCGAGCTGGCCCGTGAGATCGCCAGTTCGGTGAACGCCCTGGGCGATTTCGTGGACGTAGAGGGTGGAATCGGCTTCCGCTATCGCCATCCGGCCGACGACGTCGAAATCACTGCGACAGCACAACACACCCTGACGCTGCTGCAGTCCCTCAGTGGCTCGATGAGCATCGCCCTGAAGATGCTCGAGGAGCACCCCGAACAGAAGGACGCGCTGGGCGAGTTCGAGTTCGCTGCAGGCCTCGGCCAGATCCTGCTGGGCCAGCCCTTTGCCAAGAACCAGAACCCTGACGACTCCGGTCGGCTGAGCGACGGTGCCCTGGTGAAGCTCTTTCGCATCGTCCGCCTCGCTCGTCGCCTGATCGACCTGGAAATCCAGGCCTTCAACGGCACAACACCAGCAACCGACAGCTGAGTACGGACAATCGCAGGAGGGAATCGCAATGTCCAAATCACCGATCAACGAGGCCATCCTGTCGCAGGTGCTCAATCACATGCGCAACGGCCAGCTCAGGCGGTGCATCGAGATGGGGTTGGAGCCAGAGATTCTGGCCCAGCTCCAACAACCCACGGTGTTGAGCCTCCTGCTCAACACCCCTGTGTCTTGGTGCCACGTCACCATCGACACGGAGATGGTGAAGAAGCTGCTCACCGGCGCCGAACGCTCAGACGAAGAGTTGCGCATGATTGAGCGCGCGCTCCGGCTGGGCGCCACTACGACCATGCTGCAACAGTTCTTCGGCCTGTCTCCACAGGATGTAGCGCTGCAGCGCCTCATGATGGGTGTCCGCGTTCGTCGCGGTCGCTGGCGGGAATTCAGCGAAGAGCAGGATGCCCTGCTCTGGTACCGATGGACCCACCTGATGAAAGAGCACCAGGTCGAGATCGAGGACAGCCAGGCCATGCTCGACATCGCCATGATTGTGGCCGAGGAACTCAACAGCCCCCAGGAATCGGAGGCCGAAGACAGCGCCGCGAGCCTCAGCCTGGCCATCATCTGGAACCGTATCCAGACCTGGATCAGCGAAGGTTTTTACCCCCCATCCAAGGAGAACTCCTGGAAGCCCAGAAAACTTCACTTGGTCGCTTCCCAGGCGCAACGGCAGCAGCTTGCATTGGCCTCGGCGGAAGGTGACCCCGACCTATGAAGCTTTCTCGGTTTCCGATTTCCACGCTCCTGGACTCGGCCACAGGACACCTCGAGGCCCATTTGCTTCAAAAGAAGGAACAGGCAGCATCCGGTACCACCTCTCCCTCTTCTTACTCCGGCATCATCTTCAGCGGGAACCCTCACGAGACGGTGCCCCGCCGTTTGCTGCTGGACGACAGGTTGACGCCTCTGGAGCGCAATGCCTGGCAAGTATTCCGTCTTCTAGTCAATGAGGATGGCATCACAGCCTTCCCGACCTACGACCAGCTTCGCCCCTACCTGGGCATGCACCCGGGCAAACCCGCCTCGCGGGAAACCATCGCCAAGGCGCTGACGGTCCTCCGACTGACCCGCTGGCTCAGTTTAGGCCGTCGAGTACGCAACGACCTCAGCGGACAGGTCCAGGGCAATGTTTACCTGCTGCACGACGAACCCGTCAGCCCGGCCGAGGCGCTGGAGTTCGATAGGGACTACATGCAGTTGCTCGGCCAATCCATGGAGCACACCAACCGCGCGATCCGTGAAGTGGCCGAGATCACCTGGCGTGAATTCGCCAGCGACCACGACGTTGGCCGGCGCCTGCCCTCCCGCATGGAGACGGTTGAGGACCGTTTGAACAACCAGCAGTGGGCAATCGAAAGCAACCTGGCAGCGCTGCCGGCACCTGATTTCGGATTCCGAACTCAGCCGGACATCACCCCGTCTGCACTGAGTTCGGATTCCGAAATCAGTGACAACTCAGCGAATCAAGGCACTCTGCCCCTCAGTTCGGAATCCGAAATCAGCCCGAAATCACAGAGTTCGGCCTTAGTTCGGATTCCCAACTCATATAGTACGTATACAAATACACACCATGATGTATGTAAAAGCTCTGTACCGCGCGCAGAGCCAGACGCCATGGCTCGATGGCTGCTTGGCCTGGAACGCTTGCCATCGGAGCAGAAGTTGAAGGCAGTGAGTGCCATGCAGCGGGTGCCAACCGAGTTACGACCAGCGGTCATCGAGCAGTGGCTGCATCGCTGCGACGCCGGCGGGGTTCGCAACCCATTGGGCTACCTGCTCAGTTGTGTTCAGCGGGCTATTCGTGGGGAGTTCAACGTTGACTGGCGACCCGATACCTCACCACCTCCAGCAGACCCGACACTAGGAGCAGTAGCGGTTGCTGGCCCCCCAATACATCCCCCAACCCGGAGCGGTACGGCATCTGCACCGGCTGCGGCTGCGGCTGCGGCCAGAACACCTGACACGGTGCGAACGGCCAGGGAGCAGCTCAATGCGATGCAGCACCTGCTGAGGCCGCGACTGGTCGGCACAAGCCAGACGTGAACGACCAGAGTCAATCATGCAATGGGAGAGGAGCAACAGAATGGAAAACGATAGTGCCAAGCTGATCAGATCCGGCTTGAAGGGCATGATGGTGGATCTGCGTGGATTGCTGCTAGGGGTACCGCTGATGATCCTCGTCTTGGTAGTGATCCTGATATGCGTCTTCGTGGTAGTGGCAAGCTTTGCAGGGATCGCGGAATTCCACCCCCTGCAAATCTTCTGGGCAAACACGGTTGTGGCGGTGGTTGTGACAGCGATGCTGTATACCGCCGCCATCCAACTTCACCGCTCACTCCCGGATGTGCTGATGAAACGAGGCAAAGCATACGAGCGGGCGAAGAAAGTGGCATTGGCACGGAAGCGTCTAGCGTCTCGCGGTGCCTATACCGACCCGCGTCACAATATCTGACCAAGTCCTAACCAGCGGAGACAACGGACAGCTGGGTGGTGCCCCGAGCACCACTCCGGTCAGGACCGGGCAGCGGCGCTGGCGGGCAGCTGGGTGGTTCCACTGGAACCACTTCGACCAGGACCGGGCAGCGGCGCCGACGGGCAGTTGGTGTTGCGGCCCGCAACACTTCGGCCAGACCAGGCATCGGCGCCGGCGGGCAGCTGAGCTATGCGGCCCGCATAGCTCCAGCCAGGACCGGGCAGCGGCGCTGGCGGACAGCTGGGTGGTTCCACTGGAACCACTTCGACCAGGACCGGACAGCGGCGCCGACAGGCAGCTGAGTGGTGCGGCCCGCACCACTTCGACCAGACCAGGCAGCGGCGTCGGCAGACAGCAGAGTGGTGCCACTGGCACCACTTCGGCCAGACCAGGCAGCGGCGCCGGCGGGCAGCAGAGTGGTGCCACTGGCACCACTTCGGCCAGACCAGGCAGCAGCGCCGGCGGGCAGCTGAGCTATGCGGCCCGCATAGCTCCAGCCAGGACCGGGCAGCGGCGCCGACAGGCAGCTGAGTGGTGCGGCCCGCACCACTTCTACCAGACCAGGCAGCGGCGTCGGCAGACAGCAGAGTGGTGCCACTGGCACCACTTCGGCCAGGCCAGGCATCGGCGCCGGCGGGCAGCTGAGCTATGCAGCCCGCATAGCTCCAGCCAGGACCGGGCAGCGGCGCCGACAGGCAGCTGAGTGGTGCGGCCCGCACCACTTCTACCAGACCAGGCAGCGGCGTCGGCAGACAGCAGAGTGGTGCCACTGGCACCACTTCGGCCAGGCCAGGCATCGGCGCCGGCGGGCAGCTGAGCTATGC
>NZ_FNCT01000003.1:0-230284 GCF_900100495.1 Pseudomonas benzenivorans | reverse complement strand
CGGCCAGGCCAGGCATCGGCGCCGGCGGGCAGCTGAGCTATGCAGCCCGCATAGCTCCAGCCAGGACCGGGCAGCGGCGCCGACAGGCAGCTGAGAGGTGCGGCCCGCACCACTTCGGCCAGACCAGGCAGCTGGGTGATTCCCGGGGAATCACTTCGGCCAGGACCAAGCAGCGGCTCCGACGGGCAACCAAGCTATTCGGCCCGAATAGCTCCAGTCATGATCAAGCAGCAGCGCCGGCAGCGCGCCGGGGTGATTCGGGCCGAATCACCTCTCTATAGAAAGCAGCACCGCTTCCCATCCTTCATATAGAGGCAACAACAAATCCCCTTCCGTCTGGCTATGGATTTCTTGCTGCGGCCGTAGCGACCGAATTGCAGCATGGGCGCGAACCTCCTCCTAAGGAACAACCGCACCATGGCTGACAACTACCGGCTCAATATCGGCTCCCTACGGAGCGATGTGCAGCTCACCCTCCACACGCACCACGCCGCTCGCATTTGGATGGGGCGACCAAAGACTGAGCAGAAGCCGGGGATCATCGGTCTGTCCGGCTTCTGCTCCATCATCAACCGCATGACTCGCGGCGCCACCCAGGACGATCCCTACTCCGACTGGTGGATGATCCAACTGGAAGACAAGATCAATGAGTCCGACGCCGCGCTGAAGGAGATCGACCAGCGGCTGGACGACGTGATGGCGAACCTCCCACCCGCGATCAGCATCAGCAACAACCTGTCGATCCAGCCGGTCAGGCTTCCCCTCTATATTTCCAATCCCCTCGGCTTCAAGGCCGTCTACCTGCTGACCTCCTATGACGAGATCGTTCGACGCATCCTGCTGGCCCAGCACGTCGGCCTGATCGGCCGCAGAGACATGGAGTTGTGGATCGACGAAGGCGCCGCAGTGCTCCGCAAACTCTTCGGGTTGGCACAGAACTACCGCTACTCGGGGGCTTGCCGTGACGACTTCGCCGCGAACAATGCGAAGGCTGAAGCGGCTCGCAAGATGTACGAGCGGTATGGCGATATGCCTCAGGACATTTTGGAAGGCACCCGCCGCTCTACCTTCGCCCCGCCCATCACGCATGGTCAGCCGGTGGAAGAGCCGCGCGAACCCTTCTCCGATGACATCGGCGATAGCGAGGACTGATCGCCATGTCGCAGATCGACTCCTCCAACGAGGCACTGCAACAGACTGCCTTCCGGCCACTGCAACAGGGTGCCTACCAGGGGCTGCAACAGGGTGCCTCACTAAAGGGCCTTTTAAAGCCCTTTAAAGGTAAGGGGGAGCTGGACCAGATGGCGGAGCAATGCCGCGCGCTGGAGGCGGGTCTGAAGGAGCTTGCCCAGGACGTGCTGGCCCAGGTTCGGCGTCACCCCTTCACCCTCCTGCCCGTTCGCCTGACCGACCAGAACACCCAGGCCGGCACCCTGTTCCTGCGCTGGCAGCATGTCGCCACTCGCAGGATGGGGGTAGGCGTCTGGGCGGAGATGGTCGGCCACCCCAAGACCCCCATACCGATGCTGCAGGATCTCTACGCCCTGGAGCTGCAGCGCATCACCCTCAACATGCAGATCAGCCTGATTCACTCCATCGGCAAACAGGCCGCCGAGTGCGCCGAGAAGATGGGCCAGGCCGAGGCCGTGCTCATGGGGCGGCTGCAGCAGGGCACCAACCTCACGCAACACAACTAACCGGAGAACGCTCATGGGTACACCTGTACAAAGCTGGGAAGGCAACATCGGCTCCGCACCGGAGTTCAAGGAATTCCCCAACGGCAACAAAGAGCCGCGGCGCCTGCTGCGGCTCAACGTCTACTTCGACAACTCGGTGCCGGACGGCAGCGGCGGCTATGAAGACCGCGGAGGCTTCTGGGCTAATGTCGAGTGGTGGCACAAGGACGCTGAAAGCTACTCGCGCCTGTTCCAGAAAGGCATGCGCGTGACTGTGTCAGGTCGTGCGGTTATGGACCGCTGGGAGAACAACGAGGGCGAGTTCGAAGCGCTGAAGATCCAGGCCAGTCGGGTCGGCATGCTCCCGCACCGCATCACGGCGGTTACGCTAAGTGCTTCGCAGGGGGCAAATGGTCAGCAGGGCAATCGGCAACAACCCCAGCCGCCGCGTAACCCCGAGCAGGGTGACTATCCCGATCCGGACGAGACCTTCTGATAGGGGGCTTAATTTCGGCCCATTCGTGAAGCTGCTGGTGGAGGGGGAGACGGTTCATCGTCGCCCCCTTCTCATTTCTGAAACTCTCGAAGAGTTACAACATGCGGGTGAACGAAGATGTGAGGAATCCCGGCGGCAAGTTGTGCTGGTGTTACGGGGCTCGAAACGTACTAAGGCAAAAATCGCGCCATTCGGGAAGTTCTTGCTGACTGGTAGCTTTCTCATCGGCGAACTGTGGCAGCGGCTGTCGAACGCTGGCGGTCACTCATAAAATCGCCCGAGCGTGACACTACCGTTCGACTGACTTGCTCATCGGGATGACTATGCCCATGCAGGACTCGATCAAGATGCAGAAACCAGCGGACAGGCGTCAGCTCAACAACCCCCATCGTGCCGTGATATTTGCCGGTGCCGAGGCCGCCCGGAAAGGGCTACCGGTGCATGCCTGCCCGTATAGTCATCCTGCAATGCGGGCATCCTGGATCAAAGGGTTTGCCCAGGCACAGCAGCTGTCGCTAGATCTTTAGCCCCTGAAAAGCTCCCCCTGCCCGGTGACCATTTCCTGTTGAAGCTCCTCCCTCGCTGCCGCGACAGTCGGTCCCTGGCAAATCGAGGGGGTAACCCATGAAGCTGTTGATCATCGAGGCACCCGGCAAGCTGAAGAAGCTGCAGCCGATGATGAAGAAGCTGCGCCCGGGCGAAGACTGGCAGGTGATCGCCAGTGGCGGCCACATCCGCGACCTCCCGGCCAAGGGCCAGGACGACACGATGATCACCACCGGCGTGCGCAAGAACTACGCTCCGGTCTACGAGGTCCTGGAGAAAAGCGCACGGAATGTGCGAGCTATCAAGGCTGCAGCGAAACAGGCACGTGAGATATACCTGGCCACTGACCCGGATCGCGAGGGAGAAAGCATCAGCTGGCACATCCAGCAGGTACTGGGAGTCAAAGACTACAAGCGCATCACCTTCAACGAGATCACCCTCAAGCGTGTCCAGGAGGCCTTGGCCAATCCCCGGCAGATCGACCTGAACAGGGTCGCCTCGCAGGAGTGTCGCCGTGTCCTGGATCGATTGGTGGGCTACCTGGTTACCCAGGAGCTCCGCCGTCTGATGGGCAAACCCACCTCGGCTGGGCGCGTCCAGTCGCCCGCCGTCTACCTGGTGGTGCTGCGCGAGCGCGAGATCCGCAACTTCGTGGTGATCAACCACTTTGGCGCCCGACTGCACTTCGTCGCCCCCAATGGCAAAGCCACCTGGAGCGCGGAGTGGCAGCCGGTACCGGACTTCGCCACCAAGGAACACCCCTATATCCAGGACGGCAATCTCGCCCAGTTGGTAGCCACCACGCGCAACGTGGTGGTCGAGGCGTGCGAAGACCGCAAGTCCGAGCGGAACCCTCCGGCCCCCTTCATCTCCTCGTCGCTGCAACAGGCGGCGAGCAACGCCCTGAAGTGGGATCCGGACAAAACCATGCAGGTCGCGCAACGTCTCTACGAGCAAGGCGTCATCACCTATCACCGCACGGACAACCCCAACGTACCGGACGATGCTATGGAGGACATCCGCAAGGTGGCCAGCTCGCTTGGCGTGAATGCAGTCGCCGAGCGGAGGACGTTCAACGCGGCCGAAGGCGCCCAGGAAGGCCACCCGGCTATCACCCCAACGTACTGGGCCGACGAAGTCGCCGGAGAGAATCCTGAAGAGCAGGCGCTGTACAAGCTCATTCGGATCCGCGCACTGGCCAGCCAGTTGGAGGCTGCCATCTACGATGTGCGCACTGCCAAGTTGCTCGCCGTAGGCCCGGATAGAAAGCCTCTGCGCTTCACCGCTACCGGCAAGACGATTTCCCGTCTCGGTTGGATGAAGCTCCTGCAGGGCGACGACACCGACGATGACAAGGATGCCGAGGCGGACAACCCGGTGCCCGCGCTCTCCCCGAAGCAGATTCTGCCGGTCCACAGCGGCGAGCTGCTGAAGAAGAAAACCCAGCCCCCGGCGCGCTACACCAAGGCCAGCCTGATCAAGGAGATGGAGCGCCGCGGCATCGGCCGCCCGAGTACCTTTGCCTCGATCATGAAGAACATCACCAGCAAGGGGCTGATCGAGGAGAAGAGCCGCAAGCTGGTCCCGGCCGGCCTGGGAGAGGAGACGATCGCACGGCTGGAAGGGTTCTTCAGCTTCGTCGAGCTCGACTTCACACGGGAACTGGAGCGCGACCTGGACAAGATCGCCCAGGGGCAGGACACCTACGGTTCTGTGGTCTCCCGGCTGCACAAGCGCCTCGAGGAGGAACTATCGAAACAACGAGGGCTGCCCAGCGTGCCGATGCAATCGTCCCGGCCGGCGGCGACACCGAGCGCCGAGTTCAAATGCGGCAAGTGCGGCCAGCCCCTCGCAAGGCGCCAGAAAAAGGGGGAAGGCGGTTACGACTTCTGGGGCTGCGCCGGCTACAAGACCAGTGGATGTAAGGTCAGTTACCCGACATTGAACGGCAAGCCGAACGTCGACAAGCCCAAGGGACTGTAGGCGAAGCATGGGCCGACCACGGCTGATGAACCGGCGGCCGGAGCTGCTGGGCAATGCCATCTTCGATGGGTATGACTTCGGTCTGCAGTTGCAATTCGTAGAGGGCGCCAACCGCCTCCTCCTCGAGCGAGATGGTTTCTACATGCGCCGATCGGAGCACCCGCTCTACCGCTATTGGCGGCTGCCCAAAGGCAAGCTGCTGGCCGAGCTGGATCTGCTCTTCCACAACCTAATGCAGCTGGTCGACGGGCGTTACGCCGAATCCTGGCAGTCGTTCTGCCAGAAGCTGGAAGCCGCCCAGGCCGCGCCCGATCGGCAAGCGTTCACCTGGGGGCTGGTCTTCCGGATCGCCCCACTCGCGCAGGGCGGCATTCTGCTGTCCGGCGACTACCACCCCGGCATGGTGGCAGTGGCCAGGCGCATGCGGGGAGTCTTCCTCGGCCAATCCCGCTCCTGGAGGATCGACGCCTCTGCGGAACTGGTTCGCAGCAACCTGATCCTGGAGCTGGGTCTGTCCGAGGAGCAATTTGAGCTACTGGACACGGTCCAGGAACTGCTCGGCGATGGATCCGTCGCCCCTGTCGAGTCCATCACCCGCATCAACCTGGGCGGCCCGGCCCAGGAGCAGGTCGCGAAGGCTCCCGAGGACGAGACCTCGGCTGACGTCTACCTGGCGGCCGTGCCCTCCATCGAGCGCACCGAGTACACCGACGCGCAGATCGAGCAGGCTCTATCAAGCTACTTGCTGCTGGATCATCAGCCCGCCGGAATCCGTCATCTGCTGCAACGGACCAGCGCCCTGCTGGCCGACGATATGGGCCTGGGCAAAACCCGTCAGGCGGTAATTGCCGCCGCGATCCGCGCCGGCGAACGACCGATCCTGGTCGTCACCCTGTCCTCCTTGCTGATCAACTGGCAACGCGAGATTCAGGTCGTCTATCCGGATGCCAGTGTCGCCCTGCAGGTCTTCGATGCCTCGGCGAAGTGGATGGTGATCAACTACGAGCGCTTGGGTGATTACGTTCTGCAGGCGGACCACTTCGTCGTAATGGTCATCGACGAAGCCCATCGGCTGAAGGAACCCACGGCGATGTGGACACGCCACGGCTTCGACATCGCGGCCAAGGTCCCGAGCCGCTACCTGCTGACCGGCACGCCGGTGCTCAACCGCGAAACCGAGCTGCACACCCTGCTGCGCCTGTCCGGCCACCCGGTCGGCCAACTGCCGCTGAAGGAGTTCTGCGAGCAGTTCGCCGGCAGCCAGGAGTTCCGCAAGGATCTGCGCGATGCCATTGGTGACTGGATGCTCCGCCGGCGCAAGGACGTGCTACCCGGGCTAAAGGGCAAACAGCGCCAGACGCTGTCGGTGGCGCTCTCCGAGGAGGAGCGCCACCAGTACGACCGCATCCGCCTCGAGGACCGCCCGATCTTTGCCAGGCTTGGCGCGCTGCGTCAGCTCCTGGAGCAAGTTAAGGTTCGCGTCATCATG
Source organism: Pseudomonas benzenivorans (assembly GCF_900100495.1). Lineage (GTDB taxonomy): Bacteria > Pseudomonadota > Gammaproteobacteria > Pseudomonadales > Pseudomonadaceae > Aquipseudomonas > Aquipseudomonas benzenivorans. The sequence continues at coordinate 224,094 of NZ_FNCT01000003.1, read as the reverse complement.
GAGCTGCTGGACGAGCTCGACATCGAGGACAAGGTGATCCTGTTCTGCGAGTTCAAGGAGACCGTCAGCACCCTCCGCGAACTCTGCAACGCCGCTGGCTATGGCTGCGTCACCCTGGTGGGCAGTGACTCGCTGACCAAACGGCAGAAGGCGATCGACAAGTTCCAGGCCGACCCGGACACCCGAGTCTTTATCGGCACCACGTCGGCTGCCGGCACCGGCAACAACCTGACTGCGGCGAACTATGTCATGTTCCTAGGCCTGCCCTGGACGCCCGGCCTGCAGGACCAGGCAGAAGACAGGGCCTACCGCAACGGGCAGTTGCGCCTGGTGGTGGTGAAGATCCCGCTGGTGGAAAACACCATCGACCAGAAGCTGTGGCAGATGCTGATTGATAAACGCCAGTTGGCCCAGGACCTGATCGAACCCGACGCTGCCGCGGCGAATCGGTCTGCGTTGGTCGCACAGCTTTAAGATGCGGTGGGGAATCCAAAGGCGCGAGGTTTGCTTTTTACCTACGACTACAACGCTCCCGGCGCCATCATCGCCCGGACACTTTTGGCATACATGGTGACTAGATGTGTCTTGGATGGGAAGGAAAGCAGGTCCGACACGCAGACGGTCGAATGGGCCGAGTCAAATCGGAGTCGATAGGCTTCTATCACTGTGGCCTTTCGATTGCTGTCGAGGACGGGCCTGACGACTACGTGCAGTTGAATTCCAACGGCAAAGACACTGGTAGCGCCGGCTGGAGCTGGTACTGTGAGAACTTCTTGGGCGGGCCTCAATGGCTCCCGCTCGGTGATCACAACACATAGGAAAGCAGCATGAGAGCGCAAATCGTAGCGGATAAGGCGGCTCACACTCTTATTTACTGGTAGAGATAAAAGCAATCTGCCGTTTAAGCGTCTCCAGAGCGGCTGGAACCATGTGTTGGGAAAATAACAAACAGGAAAGCGTCATAGGTATATTCTCGACATCTAAAACTTTTTTTCTTGATGTAGCAGGCAAGTCAAGACCAACGTCAGAATAAAGCCATTGCGCAAGCAATGCTGCAGACTCGTCAATCCTCCCAATGTAAATACGACTTCTAGCGTACTCATCCAGCGATACATTCGGCCAATACTCCTCCATGAGACCATATGTCAGACTTAAGCTTGCAGATATGTTGTTACATATCTCACTATCCTCGTCGATTCCAATCTCGTCCTCAGCCCAGTGCATTACAGGAACTTGGAGGACAGCCCAAAGAAATGTGGCCACCTCGAAGAGCACAACGTTGGGATTCGTTGAGCCAGCATGGGCGCTGACAAGTTTGTCCTCCTTGGCACCCGCCAAGAACTCGTGAGCCATGTGCAGCAGCATCAAGGAGAATGACTCAGCGAGGCCGAGTGAATTGGGTTTACTCTCGAAGACTTGAGCAACCACATTCATGGTTAGTTCCCCACAAAACTTCTCAAGATCAGTCTGAGAGGACTTGCCGCCGAACCAGCGAAATAGAGACATATCGCCTACCTTTGCTCTTTCATTCAATGATGAGTTATACCCCGAACTACGACGTGACCGCACAGCCGCATCCCGAACAAATTGCACCACTGTATTGAGTAGAACTGACCGGGTAGCCATGCCCCAATGATGATGCTGTAGACAGCACAAACCGAAACGAGTCCAGTGGTTCCACCGGGACGGCTGCATTAAATCTCACCCCCAAGAACTCAGTGGCTTGATAGACAAGAGAACGGACGCCGGTTGACTCTATCTCAAGGAAACCTTCGAGGAGCGCTTTGCTTGCGAGACGATCGAGTTCCCCTGTGCTGCCGGAGTTGAGCACTGAATTGATTCCTGTTGAACTTGAATTTGGACCTGCATGCTTCCTCGCCTTATCAATCTGGTAGGTGCTCGGACTTGTACCAATCAAGTTCAAGCCACTCAATAGACCGCGAGCATCTGCACAGTCGTGGCAGAAAAAGACAGAGTTTTTGATTGAAGACTCCATAGCTGACGCGCCTGATAAGTTCTAACTCAATAAGTTTAGCGCACCTTTAATAAATTGCCGCACTGCAAGAGTACCAGCAGCTGCGCATAGGATTTGCTACCTAACTACCGGCTACGCTATAGAAAAAACTATTGAACGAAACACAATCGTCTCCCGTCCCCCAACGTCCCGCCAGGTTGTCTCGTTCAACCAAGTGATCTGCCCATGACATGAGGCAGATAAATTTTGATTACGCATCCCGCCAGAAGGTCAGGCTTGGGCCACCGTATCCAAGAACGCACTCGCCTCCCACTCACCCAAAAAATATCTCGACCGCCGGAATATCTATTTCCTGCTGCGTCCTGGCAATTGGCCTGCCAACGTGGCCCCCATCATCAAAGGGGGCCTCTCGGTACATGATCAGGCAGTTGACCACTCTCTCGCTGCTCGCGCTCGTCGCCAGCTGCACCACCCAGAAAGTTGAACAGCCCAAACCGGCTTTCGACAGCAGCCGCAACCCTGACCTGCTCGCTCCCGACCTGTACCCTAATGGTGCGGTCGCCGAGAAAGAGCCAGTCGTGCGATACGGCCGCTACACGCTCGTCAGTACCCAGCCCGACGCTGGCCAGCGTGACCTGATGGCGCAGATCATCGACGTGACGATCCCGGCGAACATGCACCCGAATGTCCGCGATGCGATGCAGTACGTCGTCGACCGCTCGGGCTACTCGCTCTGCCCAACCGACAGCGGACACGTCAACATCCTGTACACCCGGCCTCTACCGGCCGCCCAGTACAAGCTAGGGCCCATGACCTTGCGCAACACCCTGCAGGTGCTGTCGGGTCCCGCCTGGCAGGTGAAGGTGGACGAGGTCAACCGCCAGGTGTGCTTCGTGCTGCGCCCAGGCTATCAGTTGCCCGATCCGCCGCACCCTACACCGACTCAACAGGTCAAGCAGAGCACTCCTACTCCGGCAATGACGTCGGCGCCGGCGGCGACGCTCTCGCCTGCCGGCACCACCGGCAGCGGCGTCGTGGTTGCAGCTCTGCCAACATCCCCAACAATTACCCCAAGTCCGACTGCGACCACTTCCCCCGTGGCCGGCAGACACTCGAATCAAACTGTGCTCCCCCCAGTGGCACCCGCCAAGGATGGCTCTATCACCAAGCCGGCGGCACCGTCGGCTCCCAGCTCGACCTCGACGAAGACATCGAACAGCTCTGCGCCGGTCAAGCCGGTCTCGAGCTGGATGGCCGTGCGCACTCGGGCCAAGCCGCTGGTGGTGACAGCCACTCCCCCTCCGCGGCCGCTGCCCCAGGTATGGGCGGCCGAATCTGGCTCAACACTACGTGATTCCGTCGAAGCCTGGGCTAAACGGGCCAACTGGAACGTGATCTGGCGGGCGGTCGGCCTGGATTACCCGATCGAGGCGCCGCTGCGCTTTGAAGGCACCTTCCAGGAAGCCATTGGCCAGGTGTTCCCCCTCTACGACAAGGCCCCCCGGCCCTTCTACGTCAACGTGTCCCCGCCCGCCCAGCGGCTGATCGAGGTCGTCGAGAAAAAATGATGCTCAAGCGCAACGTGAAACATGCAGTTGTCCTGATCCTGCTGGCCTTCGTCGTCACAGGGTGCGGAATCAAACGCGTCGACGAGTCCATGCAGCGCAGCGAGGCTACGGCTGGCTCGGCCAGTGCAATAGCAGCCAGTCTGCGCAACACACAGGTCGAGCCCAAGCGCGATACCGTCGTTTACTCCGACAGACCCTGGGTCAGCACTCGGCCCATCGTGGCAAAGCGAGGCCTGGCTCCCCACCAGGACTGCCGTTTCATTTGGAAACCTACCGGTAGCGTGACGCTGCAGCAGGCCGCTCAGGAGGTGATCAGCCAGTGCGGGCTGAACGTCCAGATCACCCCCGACGCGCTGAGCCCTGCCAGCGCAGTGGCCATGATGCCGACCGTGATCAGCAGCGCCCCGCCAACTACCCCGTCCAACCAGGACATGGCGAGCATGCTGTTCCCAAGCTCCGTGGCCGGTGCTGGAGGATCACTGGGCAATAACTTTGGCTCATTCGGCGGGCTCGGGGCCGGCGCTTCGCGCCTGATCTCCAACATCAGCTGGAACGGCAAGGTCTCGGGCTTCCTCGATCTGGTCACCTCGCGCAGCGGGGTGTCCTGGCGTTTCGACCCGGCCGAGAACGCGGTCGTCATCTACTACCTCGATACCAAGACCTTCCGGATCTATGCGTTCGACGATACGACGCAGATGGAGTCGACAGTCCGTTCGGGTATGACCGCCTCCACGGGGAGCAGCGGCGACGGCTCCTCCGGGTCCACGGGTGGTGGCGGGAGCTCGGGCATCAGCGGCGACTCGGGAAGCAACCAGACCACCAGCGTGTCGCTGAAAACCTCGATCCTCAACGACATCGAGAACAGCGTGAAGTCGATGCTGACGCCCGGCGTCGGCCGCATGGCCCTGTCCCGGGCTACGGGTACGCTGACCGTCACCGACCGTCCCGAAGTGCTGCGCCGCGTAGAACAGACCATCAAGCAGGAAAACGACAGCATCACCACCCAGGTGATCCTGCACGTGAAGGTTCTGTCCGTGACGCTGACCGACAAGGATCAGATGGGCGTCGACTGGAGCCTGGTCTACAGGTCGTTGAGCAACGAGTGGGGTATCAACCTGAAGAATAGCGTGCCGGGCATCGATCCCAGCGCGATCTCCGGCTCGGTTAGCATCCTCGATACCGCCAACAGCGCTTGGGCTGGATCGAGCGCCATGGTTCAGGCGCTGGCCCAGCAAGGGCGCGTCTCCACCGTCCGCTCGCCGTCGGTGACCACTCTCAACCTGCAATCGGCGCCGATCCAGATCGGCAAGCTCAAGAGCTACCTCGCCTCCAGCCAGGTCAGCAACGTGGCCCAGGTTGGCTCCACTACCTCGCTGATCCCCGGTTCAGTCACCAGCGGCTACAACATGACGCTGCTGCCTTTCGTCATGCCGGACAGCGAGCTGCTGCTGAAAATCAACATCAACATGTCCACTGAGCCGACCTTTGAGACCGTCACCAGTGGCGAATCCAAGGCCCAGTTCCCCAGCTACGGCGTGCAGATCTTCGACCAGAAGGTACGCCTGCGTAATGGCGAAACTTTGGTCCTGAGCGGCTTCGAGCAGGACTCAGAGGACAGCACCAAGCTCGGTACCGGCGATCCTGGTTTCTTCGGCCTGGGCGGCGGACGCATGCGCAACACCGAGCGCGACGTCATCGTGGTGCTGATCACGCCGGTGGTGATGGGCTGACGATGGAAAACGACATCACCCGCCCCGACCCGGCGTCCTGGGTCCGGATCCTCACTTACAACGGCCGCCAGTTCGTCACCGGTTTGTATTGGCATCCCCTGAGCTCGCCCCGGCAGTTCATGAAGGAGGCGCGTGCCTACGGCAAGCAGCAGGCCCTGGACATCGTGGCCATCCGCGAGGCCCCGACCAAGATCCAGGCCGGCTTCGTGTCCAAGAAGCTGGGCGCCGTGAAGGGTATGTACTCGATGGCCACGGCCTTGGCCGGGCAGTTCGACTCGGATTTCGTGGCCTGCTGGAAGATCGATGAGGACTGCTATGCGATCGCCGGCACGTCCGAAGGCGCCATCATCCCGGGCGGGGATCTCGTGACCACCCTGGCCGATGCCAAGCAGCGGATCCTCGCGCTGCAGAACCGCGGTCTACTGAAGGGCGTCCAGCTGTTCGTGCCCGAGGGCTTCGGCTTCGATGTCCGGCCATTCGACATCGAGGAGCTGCTGACACCGCAGCGTCTGCGCAACGAGTACAAACTGCGTCAGCTGACCTTCGGCCTGTCGCGCAGGGAACTGGTCAGCGTGGGCATTCTCGCCGGAGCGATCATCGGCACCGGTGTCGGCTATCAGATGTGGCAATCGCATCAGGAGGAAATTGCCCGCCAGACCGCCCTCGAGGCGGAGCGGCAGCGTCTGACTGAACTCGCGGCCAAGAACGTCCAGGCCAAGTCGCCGCTGGACCTAGCGGCGCTGGATCATCCCTGGGCGTCGATCCCCGACACCCAGGACCTGGTCAGGGCCTGCAGCAAAGCCGAACGGGTATTGCCGCTGGCGATCGCCGGCTGGCAGTTCGAGTCGGCCAAATGCGATGGCCTGGCCTTGACCGCAACCTACCAGCGGTCAGGAACCAGCACCGCCAAGCAGTTCACCCAAGCGGCGGCCTTGTTGTTCGAAGAGGCCCCCGCTTTCCTGATCGACGATGGCAATACGGTCGGTGTGCGCGTCCCGCTTAAGGTAGCGATCGGCCGCAATGAGGAGCTGCCTACCCAGGATCGGGTGCTGAAAGAAGTCTCCAGCCACTTCTACCAGCAGGGCGTTGAGCCGCACTTCGCTCCCGTCCAGGTCGAGCAGACCCAGCAGCTGCCAGGCAACGAGCAGCAACCGCCGACCGTCATGCCGCCGTGGAAGAAGTTCTCCTTCCAGGCCGAGACCAAGCTGCCGCCGGCACTCGCGCTGGACAGCCTGCCGGACACCGGCGTCCGCACCACGCTCATCGAAACCACCCTCAAAAACAGCCAGTTCACCTGGTCTGTAGCAGGAGAGATCTATGCGAAGCCGCACTGACACGTTGCTGACCCTGTCGCTATGCGTGCTGGGCAGCCTGGCCTGGCTGTCGCAGCCCGTACACGCCGCCGCCACCGTTGGCGAGCTCACTGACGTCCAGGCCGAAACCGTCCTCGCCGAGGCCAAGGTCCGCCTCGCAGAAGCCCAGGCAAAACTGGACGGCAAAGTGTCCACCTCGGTGCCCACGGGACTGAGCGCGGTGCAGTTGCCTCCCAGGGACGTAGCCCTGCCAGCGCCTGTGGTTCGTACCATCTACGGCTCTGGTGGACGCATGACCGCCTCCTTCCTGTTTCCGGGTGGCTACGAAGCTGATGCCGGTGCCGGCCAGGAGCTACCTGGTGGCTACCGCGTGGAGTCGATCAGTATGGACAAGGTCCTGCTGAGCAAGGATGGCAAGCGCTTCCCGGTGGGGTTCTCCAACACCGCACCCAGTATGCCGGCACAGAGTCAGCCCATGGGCGGCATGGTCGCGCCGGCGCTGCCCGGAGCGATGCCCGGCCAGGCTTTCCCGCCCACCACCTTCAGCCAGTGAGCACGCAGCCATGACCAACCTTTCCGTCGTTGCGCCTCTGCCGCCTCGCGTGCTGACCGCTCCGGGCGAACGCTGGGAGCTGTCCAAAGAACAGCGTGAAATCATGGCGCTCACCGAGGACGGCACGCTCTACGTCTCCGGCAGCCACCAGAACGACCTGCACGTTATGGCCTTGTGCGACCGCTTGGAGCGCGCCGGCTTCCACTACCGATTCGAGACGGTCGATCCGGACGAGATCAACCGCGTCTACAAGGCCGGGATCGTCCAGGCCGGTGAAACCATCGTCGGAGATGGAGAGCGCGTCACGCACAACCAGGCCGAGGTTATCAAGATCATTCGCCAGGCCTGCGAACAACGCGCAAGCGATATCCACTTCATCGTCGCCCCTGATGGCAAGAGCAAGATCCGTTTGCGCATCGACGGCCTGCTGACCACGGTCATCCGGCCCCGCCATCAGCAGATCCAGGAGCTGTGCTCGACCATCTACCAATCCATGTGCGACGTAGCGGAATCGCTGTTCCAGCCACACCTCAGCCAGGACGCTCGCGTCAGCAAGGCATTCGTCGACCAGTTGGGCCTGTATGGGGCTCGGGTGTCGACCCGCCCCCGTGCGCCGGGCTTTCTCATGGTGTTGCGGCTGCTCTACAACGACGCGAGCCTGAACAACCTAGAGGACCTGGGTTACCTGCCCGAGCAGATTTCACTGTTCCAGCGCATGCTGCGCCTGCCCTACGGGATGAACATCCTGTCCGGCCCCACTGGGTCGGGTAAGTCGATGACCTTGAAGGTTGTATTGCACATGCTCGATCAGATGATGGGCGGAGCGAAGCACATCCTGACCATCGAGGATCCACCCGAGTACAGCATCGACGGCGAAGGTATCAACCAGACGCCGCTGGTCTACGACACCACCGATCCTCAGGCAGAAATCCAGGCCTGGGCGGCCGGCATCAGCAATGGCATGCGCCTTGATCCGGACTACATGATGATCGGCGAGATCCGCGAGATCTTCGCCGCCGTCGCGTCGTTCCGTGGCGCCATGACCGGTCACGGCATGTGGTCGACCCTGCATACCAACACGGCGATCGGCATCCTGCAGCGCCTCCACGACCTGGGCGTGGACCCATCGCTCCTGTTCGACCCCGCCCTGCTGACCGGCATGATCAACCAGAGCCTGCTGCCCAAGCTCTGCCGACATTGCCGGCGGCCATTCGCGGATCATCGGCAGGAGCTGGAACCGTCCCTGGTCGAGCGGGTGGAGCACACCTGCGCCGCGGAGAGCGTGTTCGTGCGGACCGGGCTGCAGCCACTGCCGGCAGACAGGATTCTCCGGCCGCTCTGTCGTGGCCGAGGTGCTCATGCCAACCCTGCGTTTCATGCGCGTGTTCCGCGAGAAAGGCCCCGCTGAGGCCCGTAACTACTGGGTCCAGCACATGTCGGGCGTCACCAAGCATGCTCACGCGATCCGCCGCATCAATGAAGGTGTTTTCGACCCTGCCGCTGCCGAGATCATCATCGGCCCGCTCGACATGGATCTGTATGTCCTCGATACCGAGGAGCTCTCCTGATGCTGGCTGACGCCTGGAACGATCTGCAGGAGCGCTGGTACAGCACCCAGTTCGGCGCCAAGGAGCGCCTGCAATTCTACGAAAGCATGGCGACCCTGCTGGAGAACGGCGTGCAGCTTAACGACGCTGTGCGCGAGGTCCATGGCATCTACAGCGACGGCGGCAAGCAGAAGCAGCACCCGATCGCCCTGGCCAGCCGGGAAGCCTTCATGGGGGTTTCGAATGGCAAGGGGCTGGCCGACGCCATGACGAACTGGCTGCCCTCCCAGGAGCGGGCGCTGATCGACGCAGGCGAGGAGAGCGGCGATTTGATCGGCTCGCTGAATGACTGCGTGCGCCTCATCGAGGCGCGCGGAAAGATCCTGTCCTCGGTGATTGGCGCTACCTTCTACCCCGCCCTGCTCTGGGCGCTGCTGGCCTACCTGCTTGGCGTCATCTCCTACAAGATGGTGCCGAACATGGCTAGGATGAGCGATCCGCGCTCCTGGACGGGCACGGCGGCGCTGCTCTACGAGATCGCCAACTTCGTGACAGGCCAGGGCATCTACTTCCTGGTCGGTTTCATCCTGCTGCTGATCCTAATCTTCTGGTCCATGCCCTATTACACCGGCCCCGGCCGGGTGGCTCTGGATCGTATGCCGCCCTGGTCCATCTACAGGACCCTGCAAGGCACCACATTCCTGCTCAACGTCGCCGTCATGCTGCGCGCCGGCATCAAGCCCTACGACAGCCTGCAGATGCTGAGTCGCACGGCCAATCCCTGGTTGAAGCAGCGAGTCGAGGCGACCCGTTACGGCGTTGGCCTGGGCCAGAACTTCGGCCAGGCCTTGAAGAATGCCGGGCACGAATTCCCCGACAAGCAGGCGATCCAGTTCCTGTGTGTGCTAGCCAGCCGCAAAGGCTTCGCCGAAGCCGCCATGCGCTTCAGCTCCCGCTGGCTGGAGAACAGCCTCAAGCAGGTGGCTGTCGCCGCCAGCCTGATCCGCAACATCTCGCTCCTGCTTGTAGGCGCCATGATGATCCTGGTCCTTCTCGGTTCCTACGAGATGGAAGCCATTGTGCGCACCGGCATCCAGAAATAACCCCTGCCCCTATGAGGAACCACAGATGCAAAGGAAACACTCGCACAAGCAACACGGCTTCATCTCCATCGAGGCGGTGATCGTGCTGATCATCGTCGCCATCGGCATCGGGCTTGCCGTCTCCCGCGGCGCAGGCCTGTTCGGTTCGTCGAACGTCAGCGAAGAGCAGAGCAACCTCGCAACCTTGACCACCAACACCCGCGCGCTGAAAGGCTCTAACGGCTATGGCACCAGTGGCACCAACCTGGTACCGAGCCTGATTGCCGTCAATGGTGTGCCGAAGAACATGAGCGTGGTCTCCGGGGTTCTCTACAACGTCTACGGCGGCTCCGTCACTGTGGCTTCCACCGGTATGGGATTCGCCATCACCAGCTCCAGCCTGCCGAAGGACGCGTGCATCGCACTGGCCACCCGCGTGGCGAAGAACCAGTACGAGCAGACGAAGATCAACAGCGGCAGCGCAGTGAGTGGCGAAGTGACCACCGTGTCCGCGACCACTGCTTGCAGCAGCTCCGCCAACACGATCACCTGGACCATCTCTTCGTGAGTTTGATTACCGCCGCTGACTTCATCGACCTGTACCTGGGAGACGATTTCGCGGATGTGAAAGGCCTCCAGGGTGCCGGCTCCCGCAGGGTGCCGGTTCCTGCCCCTTGGGCAGAAGAGGTCGAAGCGTTGCGACTGCAGTGCCAATCGACCTACCATGAAGGCCAAGACCCCGAGTTTGCGCTGGTGGTCGACGGGGTCATTCTTCGGGTGACGCAGCTCGATAATGCTTTCTCCGGCAGCATCTTCGTCCTTCGCAAGTCGAACGCCCAGATACGGGATTTCAATCTGCTGGGGTTTCCCCAGGAGGTGGTCAACGCGCTGCTGGCTCACAACCTGCAGGGACTGGTGCTGATCTGCGGTGACATGGCCACCGGCAAGACCTCGACTGCCGCCTCCCTGATCGTCGAGCGCCTGAAGCGCCACGGCGGTATCGGCTTCGCCGTCGAAGATCCGCAGGAAACGAACCTGAACGGGCAGCACGGCATCGGTCGCTGCATCCAGGTGAAGACCTCGAGGCGCTCAGGCGGCTATTCAGAAGCGCTCACACGCACGCTGCGCACCGGCGCCGACCTGGTGCTGATCGGCGAGATCCGCGATGAGGATACGGCCTACCAGGCGTGCAAGGCCTCGCTGAACGGCCACCTGGTGATCGCGACTATCCACGCCAAGACCGGCGCGCAGGCCATCGAGAAGCTGGTCACTCTGGCCAAGCCGCTGGCGGCAAACGCTTACGAAGTGGTCGCCGAAGGCCTGCAAGCGGTCATCTGCCAAGCCCTGGACACGAACGGTACAGCGAGGCACCTGATCGCTGAGCCACTACTGCTGACCGGCAGCGATGCGCCTTCGATCCGCGACAAGATCCGCCGGCAGAACATTCACCTGGTTGAAGAGGACGTCGTCCGCCAGAAGCGGGCCAGCCTGTGGGGGTAACCATGAACAAACGGAGAAACAGCGGCTTCGTCAGCATCGAGATCCTGGTCGTGCTGATCGTTGTCGCTCTTGCTATCGCCAGGGGCACCCAGTTGTACATGGAGTACCTGGATGGGCTGAACCAGCAGATGGCCGCTCAACAGCAGGTCAAAGTCGCTGAAGCCGGCAGCAAGTACATCAAGGACAACTTCGCTGCCGTTTTGGCCGCGGCCGGGCCGACCACGCCGGCAGTGATCACCATCGCGATGCTGAAGAACACCAAATATCTGCCTGCAGGCTTCAGCGACAAGAACATCTACGGCCAGGACTACCGGATCCTGGCCCGCAAGCCCCAGGCCAACCAGTTGGAAACCCTGATCATCACCACTGGAGGATCTGCAGCCGGAGAGATCGACATCCGTCGCGTCGCCCAGATCATCGGCGCTCAGGGCGGCTACATCTCTGCAACGAATACTGCGGTCGCCCAGGGGACAGCCTGGCAGGTGCCACTGAGCAACTTTGGCGTATCCCCAGGTGCCGGAAGACTCGCTACCGCTCTGTTCTTTCAGGATGGCGCCATTGCCAACGATTACCTGTACCGCAATGCCGTGCCTGGTAAGCCCGAACTAAACGAGATGAACACAGCGCTCGGCATGCGCGGCAACAACATCAACGCGGTCGGCGCAATCACGGCGTCCGGCAACATCACGACTTCGGCGGATATCAGCGGACGCAACATCACGGCCACGACGAAGCTGTCCAGTGTCACTGCTGAGATAAACGGCGAAACCTACACCGGGGGCTGGTTCAGGACGCGCGGAGACGGCGGCTGGTACAGCGAAAAATGGGGTGGCGGCTGGTACATGAGCGATAGCACCTGGGTGCGCTCCTGGATGAACAAGAGCATCTACACCGGGGGCCAAGTGCGCGGTGGAGAGGTTCGATCAGATGGTCGGACCTACGTGGGCGAGTACCTACAGCTTGGTGGGGTTGCCACAGAGGGAGCGGGCTGTTCACCGAACGGTCTAGTTGGCCGGAACGCGGCTGGCCTCACGCTATCTTGCCAATCCGGTCTCTGGAACAAAGTCGGGGGCCAGAGCCTGAGAATGCAAGCGCCGCGCCTGATTTTCAGTGGCTCCTCGGCTGTGGGTTGGACAACGGTCTCGCTGGTGGATGCTCCGGCTGGCTCACAATATGTGCAGCTACAGTACCTGTTCGAAATCGCCTATCCAGATGGTGCTCCTAACTCAGTAATCTTTGGGCGCGCAAATACTTTCAGTCCTGAATATGTTGTCACCGCTGGACGAGCCGGCGGAAGCCGCGATTCAGCAGGTGGTGGCGGCCAGGTGTTCCTGCCCTTCAATACGCCCAGCAATACAATCCAACTCAGGGTAAATCAGCTGTTCGGCGGCGGCTCGTACCGTGTCTACGTCGTCGGCTATATGTGACCACGCCCCAAGCGGAATTTCACATATGACCAGGTTGAATTTACCGAGGTAACTGAAATGCCACTATTGGGATGGTTATTTACTTTTCCGCGGCGCTAACATGCTTTCGGATTTACGCTGCTTTTCAAAAGTCCGGCGTATTTTTAAAGGTCGGAATTCTGTGTGTACGGACTATTATCGTCCGCGGACAATGGTCTGCAATTACCCGCACAAGAACTTCAGCGGTATGTTGAAATCCTGTGCGTTCTAATCGGAGCTCTGGCGAATGCCAATCCTATGGCTTGTACTGGTCGCCCTAGTCTTCTCAGGTGGGCTGATGATGCAGACCCATGACCGTGCCATCACAGCCGCGGAACATTCCACCGTCGACACATTGAGCCAAAGCCTGCTCGTGTATCGCTCCGCCGCTGCGGAGTTCGCCAAGGCGAATCCTGCATTCACCGGTAATCCTGCAGATGCCGCATTGAGTCTTCCCGCCTGGTTCAAAAAGCCGGCCGGCATCTCGACATACATCACAGCAGGGCGGAGTTACACCTTCTACTCAGGCGGCCCTCCAGGGTTGCCGGCAGCTCTTTCTGATGCCACGGAATCTGAGCTGGTCGGTGTGAAGCGCTCCGGCGTACTGGTCTCGCCTCGTTCAATGAGCACGGCGATCGCCTTGCCGGCCTCCATCCCAGAAGGGGCTGTGGTCGCCTTGAATTGATGCTCCAAGGCTCCAGCAAAATTGCGCCTCACTTGACCGCCAGTTTGCATTGGCGCTGGTCAGCCATTTGCTCTCGACCCACGCACTTTCTGAGTCGCGCCCGGTTTATCTGCTGCAAAAACCGCCCCGCTCCCCGCATAATGCGGCCCCTGCAAACCCTGCCTTCTCGCCGGAAAGGAATCGACGTACCCCATGTTTGAACAAGCCTTCAAGAACATCGACGACATCCTGCACAAGGATGCCGGCTGCACCAGTGAGCTCGACTACACCGAGCAGACCTCCTGGTTGCTGTTCCTCAAGTACCTCGATGCCCTGGAGCAGGACAAGGCCACCGAGGCCGAGCTGGAGGGGAATGTCTACATTCCCATTCTTGAACCGCAGTATCGCTGGCAGCGCTGGGCCGCGCCGAAGAACGAGAAAGGCGAGATCGACTACAACAGCACCCTGACCGGCGACGACCTCAAGGACTTCGTCAACACCAGGCTGTTTCCCTACCTGCGCGGCTTCAAGCAGAAAGCCAGCGGCCCAGACACCATCCAGTACAAGATCGGCGAGATCTTCGGCGAGATCAAAAACAAGATACAGAGCGGCTACAACCTGCGCGAAGTGCTGGAGATCGTCGACGGCCTGCGCTTCCGCTCGCAGACGGAAAAGCACGAGCTGTCCCATCTCTACGAAGCCAAGATCAAGAACATGGGCAACGCCGGGCGCAACGGCGGCGAGTACTACACCCCGCGCCCATTGATTCGCGCCATGATCCAGGTGATCAAGCCGCAGATCGGCCAGCGCATCTATGACGGCGCCGTGGGTTCGGCGGGCTTTCTCTGCGAAGCCTTCGACTTCCTGAGCAGCCAGCCGGGCCTCACCACCCGCCAGCAGGAAACCCTGCAAAAGCGCACCTTCTACGGCAAGGAGAAGAAGAGCCTGGCCTACGTGATCGCCATCATGAACATGATCCTGCATGGCATCGAGACGCCGAACATCGTCCACACCAACACCCTGGCGGAAAATCTCAGCGACGTTCAGGACAAGGACCGCTTCGACATCGTGCTGGCCAACCCGCCCTTCGGCGGCAAGGAACGCAAGGAAGTGCAGCAGAACTTCCCGATCAAGACCGGCGAAACCGCCTTCCTGTTCCTCCAGCACTTTATCAAGATGCTCAAGGCCGGCGGTCAGGGCGCCATCGTCATCAAGAACACCTTTCTCAGCAACAGCGACAACGCCTCGGTGAGCATCCGCAAGCTGCTGCTAGAAAGCTGCAACCTGCACACCGTACTCGACTGCCCGGGCGGCACCTTCCAGGGCGCTGGCGTGAAAACCGTGGTGCTGTTCCTCGAGAAGGGCGCACCGACGCGCAAGGTCTGGTACTACCAACTCGACCCCGGCCGCAATATGGGCAAGACCAACCCGCTCAACGACGCCGACCTGGCCGAGTTTGTCGAACTGCAAAAGACCTTTGCCGACTCGCCGAAGAGCTGGAGCCTTGATGTCGCCAGCATCGACGCCGCGACCTACGACCTGTCGGCAAAGAACCCCGATGGCGGCGAGGCAGTGGCGCACCGCAGCCCGCTGGCAATTATGGAAGAGATTGCGGTGCTGGACGCGGAGAGTGCACAAGTGCTGGCGAAGATTCGGGGGCTGCTGTGAGGGACAGCGAAAGTCGCAAAGTTACCGCCACGGGGGGGCGAGGAGCCTCTGCTCGCCATATTCCGCCGAAATTAGCGCTCGCTGTTGGGCTGCCCTCATGCACTCCACCGACAGGCTGGCAATGGCGAGCCCTCGGCGATATGGCCAGGCTAGAGTCTGGCCATACACCGAGTCGGCGACATCCTGAGTACTGGGGAGGTGCTGTTCCATGGATAAGCATCCGTGACGCAAAGGCGCACCACGGCAGGACAATTGATGACACAGCCGAGAAGACGAACGAGTTGGGTATCAAAAATTCGTCTGCCCGGTTACTTCCAGCAAGAACGGTCTGTCTTTCGCGTACCGCGTCTGTCGGCTACGTCGTTGTCACGGCTCAGCCAATGGCGACCAGTCAAGATTTCGTGAACTGGATCTGTGGCGAAGAGCTGGAGCCTGAGTTTCTGCAATACCTATTTCTGGCCGAAGGCGCGGATCTTCTTCGCTTTGCCAGCGGCGCTGTTCATCAGACCATTTACTTCCCCGAGGCCAAGGCCTTTCATGCCTGCGTGCCCTCTCGCGCTGAACAGCAGCGCATAGTCGCCATCCTCGACGAAGCCTTTGACGGCATCGCCAAGGCCCGCGCCAACGCCGAAAAAAACCTGCAAAATGCCCGAGCACTCTTCGCCAGCCACCTCCAGTCCGTTTTCAATCAGGAGGGGGATGGGTGGCAGCGCACAACAGTTGGTGATCAGATAATGCTTCAGCGTGGATTTGATATCACAAAAGACCAACAGAATCGGGATGGTAGTGTTCCTGTTGTTTCAAGTGGTGGCGTTAAAAGCTTCCACGACACTGCAATGGTGGAAGCTCCAGGTGTCGTGATCGGGCGAAAAGGAACTTTAGGTAAAGTATTTTATTTAGAACGTGATTTCTGGCCACACGATACGACTCTTTGGGTTAAGGACTTCAAAGGAAACGATCCGAGACTTGTCTATTACTTATTCGCAGGACTTGACGTGAAGGACTTGGACTCCGGCACTGCAAATCCGGCACTCAATCGCAACCAGGTTCATCCTATGAAAATTAACTGGCCGCCAGTCACTCAGCAAATGGCAATCGCCTTGACCCTTGACTCACTTCAAGAAGAAACCCAACGCCTCGAAGCCATCTACCAGCAAAAACTCGCCTCCCTCGACGAACTGAAAAAGTCCCTTTTGCACCAAGCCTTCAGCGGCAATCTGTAAGGGCACCTGGATGAGCATTACGGATCAGGAAAAGCTGTTGGAGGCCGAAGCGCTGGCGTTTGCCAAGGCCAACAAGAAGGCCATCGCCAAGCGTCTGACTGATCCGGCCATCTTTCTCCCAGAGGATGACCCGGTATCGGTGTTTATGGCCGGCTCGCCGGGCGCAGGCAAGACCGAAACCTCCATCGAGCTGCTGGAGCTGTACCAGCAGAATGGCAACCGGGTGCTGCGGATCGACCCGGATGAGCTGCGCAGCGAGCTGCCGGGCTATACCGGCGACAATTCCTGGTTGTTCCAGCGTGCGGTCTCCATTCTGGTGGAAAAGATTCACGACTTAGCGCTGAAACAGAAGCAGAGCTTTTTGCTCGATGGCACCTTGTCGAACTACGAGGTGGCAGAGAAAAACCTGCAGCGCTCCCTGGATAAGCAGCGTTTTGTGCAGATACTGTATGTGTATCAGGAGCCGCAATTGGCGTGGGATTTTGTCCGCGCTCGCGAGGCGGCTGAAGGGCGGCGCATCCGGCCGGAGCATTTCATCCAGCAGTATTTTGCCGCCCGTGACGTGGTCAACCGCTTGAAGCGGCAGTTCGGCAAGGCCATCCGGGTCGATCTGCTGCAGAAGGACAATGACGGTTCGCACCGCTCATACCATGCGAATATCGACCAAATTGACAACCATGTGGCCGAAAAATATGATCGTGCGTCCCTAGAGCGGATGCTCGACTTGAGCGAGGCTTGAACATGTTCGGTATCACTAAAGCAAAGACTGTCCCCACCACCCCCTTTGCTGATTTCATTCGTAACGCCTCTTCTGGCGAGAAGAAGCGTGTGTATGAGCGCGTGCTGAAAAAAGCCACCGAGCGTCAAAATCGCGTGTTTGCCGAGGCTGCCAGCAAGTAACTCCGCGTCTTCCTGCCTTCTATTCCCCCACCCTTAGCGGCTACTATCCCGACATGATGTCAAAGGGATGTTGCCGTGAACGAAGCTGAAACCCGTGCCGAACACATCGACCCCGCCCTGCGCGCCGCAGGCTGGGGGGTTGAAGACGGCAGCCGCGTTCATCGCGAGTTCCAGATTACCCAGGGTCGCCTGCAAGGCGCCGGCAAGCGCAGCAAGGCGGAAATCGCCGACTACGTACTGGTCTACCGCAACACCAAGCTGGCGGTGATCGAGGCCAAAGCCTGGGACAAGCACTACACCGAAGGTGTTGGTCAGGCGAAAAGCTACGCGCAGAAACTGGCGATTCGCTTCACCTACGCCACTAACGGCCAAGCTATCTACCGCATCGATATGCAAAGCGGGGCCGAAGGTGATGTGGCGCAGTTCCCCAGCCCGCAAGAGTTATGGGACCTGACCTTCGCCGAGCACAACGAGTGGCGCGAACGCTTCGCCGCCATCCCCTTCGAGGACAAGGGCGGCACCTGGGGCGCGCGCTACTACCAGGACATCGCCATCAACAATGTGCTGGAAGCTATAGCGGCGAACCAGCAGCGCATTCTGCTTACCCTGGCCACCGGCACCGGCAAGACCTTCATCGCCTTTCAGCTGGCCTGGAAGCTGTTCAAGAGCCGTTGGAATCTCAAACGCGATGCCCAGCGCCAGCCGCGCATTCTGTTCCTGGCGGATCGCAATATCCTCGCCGACCAGGCCTACAACTCGTTTTCCGCCTTCGCCGAGGACGCGCTGGTACGCATCGACCCCGCCGATATCCGCAAGAAGGGCAAGGTGCCGAAGAACGGCAGCATCTTCTTCACCATCTTCCAGACCTTTATGAGCGGGCCGGGCGGTAGCCCGTATTTCGGCGAGTACCCGGCGGACTTCTTCGACTTCATCGTCATCGACGAATGCCACCGTGGCGGCGCCAACGATGAAGGCAATTGGCGCGCCATCCTCGATTACTTCTCCCCAGCAGTGCAGTTAGGCCTGACAGCCACGCCGAAGCGCCGCGACAACGTTGACACCTACGCCTACTTCGGCGAGCCAGTGTATGTGTACTCGCTAAAGGAAGGCATCAACGACGGCTTCCTTACCCCGTTCAAGGTCAAGCAGATCGCCACCACCCTCGACGAATACGTCTACACCAGCGACGACCAGTTGATCGAGGGCGAGGTGGAGGCCGGCAAGCTGTACAAGGAAGCCGATTTCAACCGCATCATCGAGATCAAGCAGCGCGAAGCCTACCGGGTGAAGCTGCTGATGCAGATGATCGAACAGCGCGAAAAGACCCTAGTGTTCTGCGCCACCCAAGACCACGCGCTGGCGGTGCGCGACCTGATTAACCAGATGAAAACCAGCAAAGAGCCGGACTTCTGCCACCGGGTGACGGCGGCGGACGGCAAGCTGGGCGAGCAGTATCTGCGTGATTTCCAGGACAACGAGAAGAGCATCCCGACCATTCTGACCACCTCACAGAAGCTCTCGACCGGGGTCGATGCGCGAAACGTACGAAATATCGTGCTGATGCGCCCGGTCAATTCGATGATCGAGTTCAAGCAGATTGTCGGCCGCGGCACCCGGCTGTTCGACGGCAAGGACTTCTTCACCCTCTACGACTTCGTCAAGGCGCACCAGCACTTCAGCGACCCCGAGTGGGACGGCGAGCCGGTGGACAATACCAGCGAAGGACACGCCGTCCCGGAATCCCAGGAAGACCAGGGCGAGTACAAAGCGAAAGATGATGAGCCGCCGGAGAAACGCAAGAAGGTGCGCATCAAACTACGCGACGGCAAGGAGCGCAGCATCCAGCACATGGTGGCGACCAGCTTCTGGGGCTCTGACGGCAAGCCGATGTCGGCCGCGCAGTTTCTAGAGAGCCTGTACGGCACCCTGCCAGAGTTTTTCAAGGACGAGGACGAACTGCGGGCGATCTGGAGCATTCCCGAAACCCGCAAGGCTTTCCTCACGGGCCTGGCCGAGCGAGGCTTCGGCCGTGAGCCGATGCTCGAGATGCAGAAAATCATCGATGCCGAAAACAGCGACCTGTTCGACGTACTGGCCTACGTTGCCTTCGAGCTCCAACCGGTCAGCCGGGAAGAGCGGGCGCTCAAGGCGCGCAGCGAGATCCCTGCACACTTCAATCACAAGCAACAGGCGTTCCTCGACTTCGTGCTGACGCAGTATGTAAAAGAAGGCGTGGACGAATTGGATCAGGAAAAGCTGACGCCGCTGCTGCGCCTCAAATACAACAATGCGATTTCCGACGCAGTGACCGACCTCGGAAACCCACAGCAGATCCGCAGTGTGTTCGTGGGCTTCCAGAAATACCTGTACCAGCCGGGCCAGACAACAGTGCTGTAGCGGCCAAGGCCAAGCATGGCCGGCTTAGAGCGGCCAGAAACGGTCACTAAGAGCCTCCGAACCTAGCCATCTGTGAGATGACGAGCTAGGTCAAGCTGAAGCCGGCGACGGCATCACAAGGCGAGTTACCTGGGGTGGTTGGTCCTACTTTGCCAGCAGCGTGCTACTGTACATGGCAAGACACCCCACTTTTTGCTGCAGTCTCGCATGAGGCGCAAATGACTACGCCACTGAAGAACCCACTTCCAAGCTTCAAAAATCCGCCGATAAGCGAAGTAGTTTGTGGGTGCCAGTTTGAGCAGTTGAACCAGCTCAAGGTCACCCATTTTGGAGACTTATGGGAACGCCTAAGGAAGGAGTTTCCCAATGTTGAGCATGCGTTACCTATCGCCAAGGGTGACGGTCTTCCGCCCGAAGACCCGGACACGAATCTGCCTTGGCTTCGAGCGTGGTTCATCAACAATACAGACAGCAGGCTGATCCAGTTTCAGCCTGATAGGTTCTATTACAACTGGCGTAAAAGGGAGCAGGAACAGGCGTATCCAAGGTACCCGGAAATTTTCAGTTGTTTTGAACAACATTTTAAAATATTCAGCAGGTTTGTGGCAGATAACCATCTTGGGATACTGAATCCAAAGGTCTGGGAGCTGACATATACAAATCATATACCTCTTGATGAAGCCCCCGGTTCACAAGTAGAACTGTTCAGAGAGTTTTACTGGGAGCGAGATCCCAACCGATTCTTGCCTGCTCCCGAAAATCCAGCGTGGGCGGCAACATTCCGACTGCCTGATGATGCTGGAACTTTGGTAGCTAAGCTCGGAAGCGGAAAAATCCAAGGCGAAGGAACGAAAATACAGATTCTTGAGCTCGCGGTGCGTGGCCCTGTACGAGACAGCTCGGAAGATGCCATGAAAGAGTGGTTCGACCTAGCAAGAGAGTGGATCGTCAGGGGTTTTGCTGATCTTACAAGTAAGGAAGCTCACCAAGTTTGGGGGCGCGAGATATGAGAGATGCACTGACAGCGTTTGGGATTCCGTTCTGCGATAACCACGACGCTCCATCATTAAGCACACGATCGACAACTCAATTAAAGTCTTTGCTCACTACTCACAGCGGAGCTCTACGTGGTGCAAAAACCGCCTTGAAAGGTGCTGCGCCCACGTCACCTGCTTCAGATCTTCCATCGCTCTCAGATTTGTTTGGAGACGCCCAATCCGTTGCTGCATTTATTGAGCTTGATCGCCGAAGGGCGGATGCGACGGAGCTCGTGTCGCAGCTGCGCTTTCTTAGAGAGGAGACGGCTATAAGAAACTCGCAAAAAATCGCCGATCGTATCTCAGATCTGCTCGAGCTTTACCAAGAAGACTATGACGACAAGTCACTGTCTTCATCTTCGCTAGCTACATTCATAGAGTTTTTGAATCTCCATCGCGAGTCGAAGTTTCCGACCATCACAGCGACACCGGCGGGTGAGCTTTACGTTCAATGGAAGAGTGATGAGTGCCAGCGGCTTAGCATCCAGTTTTTAGCGGGGAGCGAAGTAAAATGGATTATCTTCAAAAAGAACACTGCCCACGAGGAGAGAACAGATTATCTTTCTGGCCAGACGACGGTCGATACTTTTGGCTCAACCGCGACTGCGTTAGGTATTGATGAGTGGATTGTGGAATGACAGGTCCCCTCTTGCCTGGCGACGATCATGTGACACGTCTTTGTGGCGGCTCCCACATAGACCCTGAAACCGGAGGCCCCAGCCCCGGCGCCTTCATGTTGCGGCAAGGAGAAACCTATCTTTCTGTGAACTGGCTGGAGTATTTCGTGCAGCGCAACCACGAAGACAGACTTTTGGAAATTCGTCAGGTATTGGCAACCAAAAGGGCCGTGAGGGATTCTGCCCGCTTAGCTTTGCTCAACATCGGACGCGCGATTCAGCATGTGGGAGCCAACCCAAGCCTATCGGTCACACACGAACCAATTGGGCCCCCAAGCCCTTGGAGCGATCCTTCCCACTCGGGCATCAACAACATTCAGGAAAGTAACTCGCAAGTCGTTGCCGAAAGACTGTGTCAAGTCGTTCAAGAGATGAGTAGAGCCAAGGCTTAAAGAGGGATACCGTTGCTCATTGCCTTCGTCACTGCGACTCAACGGAAAGAGTCTAATGAACGAAACAAAAAACAACTGCGTGGCACTGCGTAAACATGCTGAATCGACGCTAACTTAGCAGTAACATGCTGAATTTCCGGCGGGTCGGGTGCTGCTGTTCACGACAGGCCGAACTCGACCCAAAGCTGCCCATGAGCACCGGCAGGAATCGGAGGTCGGTGGGCGTCCATTTGCGTATACAAAACCAGGGGCTATTCAGTCCGTCATACCTTTTCAGGAAAAAAGCGTCGTGGAGGGACATGCTCACAATTAACAAAGGGCGCACCGCAAAAACAGCAACACGCCGCAAATTCTATTCAAAGCCAACGATCTATGGCTCAGGAATGCAGATAACTGTCCACCACCCGCTGGTACTGGCTCGGCGAGGCGCCGATATGGTGCTTGAAGAAGCGAGTGAAATGCCCCTGCTCGGAGAACCCCAACGACTCGGAAAGCAAGCCCAGGGTGCCACTACGCTCACTGTCGAGCCAGGAAAAGGCACGCTGCATTCTCGCTGCGTTGAGCAGCAGGTTGGGTGTCATGCCGGTGTCCTTGCGGAACAGGGAATAGAAGTGCGCGCGTGACAGACCACAGAATTTGGCCGCATTGTCGATTGGCGCCAGGTCATCCAAGTGATTGAGCAAATAGTCGGTACCTTTGCGCACTCGCGCGTCGCGGTATTCATTGGCGGTGCGAACGCCCATCCGACAGAGATGCCGCCACTGCGAGGAGTCTTCGATCAGCTGGATGAGGAGGTCGAACAAGTAAAACTCAATACGCTCCTGCGGAACCAGGCCAAGGCTGTGCATTTCAGCAATCAAGCGATCCGCCAGATTGCGGTTTTGCGTGCTCAGCTCCATGGAAGATTGCGCAAAAAAGTCTGGCCGGCTGCTCAAGGCTAGCGACTGTTGCGCGGTGGCAAGCCAGGCCGGCTCGATATACAGAGCCAGAATCAAGGTATTGCCGGCACCTGCCTGGTAATCGAAATAATGCGGTTCCCAGGCGTTGACCAAGACAGCATTGCGGTCAGTCAGCGGCACCTGACGGCCGCGGACGTTGAAGAAGGTGTCGTCACCCGCCACTTTCACCAGTACATGGCATTCCGAATGGGTATGCATGACTAAGGGTTTATTCATGTTCAACAAGGCAACTCGGCCGAAATTGCCATGAAATACGCGTTGTGCGACTGACATAAGCTATTCTCCCTCATCCGCTGGATGAGCGTTGTCCGCAGCGCTTGGTTCTATCTGCGCAGTCTTAGAAGATTACTCTCGAGGCGGTTAGCCGGAGGTCATCAGGCGTATCAATATCCTGGTGGATACCTGGATCCTCCACGTCGACACTCACGCAAGACGCGTGTTGCTCACGGAGGAGCTCACGAGCACCGCTATCGCCATCGAGTTTTCGCAGAGCTGGCCAGAAATCTCGGCCGAACAACACCGGATGTCCTGAGCAGCGCCGATAGTGCGGTCGAACAATAATTGACCGATTCACCCTAGTACACAAGTACCGCTGAGTCGTAGCGCCGATCCAGGGCATATCGCCGAGGAATACCGCCAGCGCCTTGGCCTCGCTATCCGCCAGCTCGGCAACCGCTTGCGCCAGGCTGGCACCCATTCCGCGAGTGGCGTGTGTTGCCCGGATCACGCCAACACCTGGCGGAACGCCCAAAGCGGCCGGCGAGTCCTCCGCGCGCAGTACCACATATACCCGCGCAAATACCGCTGCCACCGCGACTAGGGTCGACTCCAGCACACCTCGACCGTCGGCCAGTCGTGCCATCCGTTTGTCGCCACCGAAGCGCCTGCTGCTGCCTGCTGCCAGCACCAAGGCAATGACCTGATCACAAGGCATGGCGCGCCCTGCCATGGTATACACGGAGGACATCCGCCATCACCGCCAGGGCTATTTCCGCCGGCGCCTTACTGCCCAGATCCAGACCGATGGGCATGTGCAGGCGCGCGATCTGCTCGTTGGACAGGCCGCCAACGCGCTTGAGCCGCTCGGCGCGCTTGGCCGACGTGGCCTGCGAGCCCATGGCGCCGATGTAGAACGCCGGGGTGTGCACGGCCTCCATCAGGGCCAGGTCGTCGATACGTGGATCATGGGTTAACGCCACCACCGCGGTGGCGGCGTGGCAACCTCCAGCGCCGATGAACAGCGAGGGCAGGACACGCTGCATCTGCACACCGTCAAGCACGATGTGCTCGACTTCCTCACGGGGGTCACAGGCAATCACCTCGCAGCCGATGGCGCGGGCAAAAGCGGCGCAGGCCTCGGCCACCGGGGAGAGCCCGGCGAGAATCAGGCGCAGGACCGGGCCGACATGAATGCGTACCGTCTCGTCGACGATCTGCACCCGTTCGCTACCCTGACCGGCGTCCGGATCCAGGCGCAGCGCACCACTGGTAAGGTCGACATGACGCACGAGGCGATGCTGACCGAGCAATGCCACCTGCAGGCTTTCCAGGTGCTCAATCCAATCGCCGCTGGGCGCGCGGTGCTCCACCAGCACAACCAGCACCCCACCGCACGGCAAACGCAGGCGCCGACTCTCCTCGGCGCTGTCGCCGTAGCGGACAATCTGCGCCGACTCACGCAGCTCGCCACGGGCCAGGCTGGCGAGGAATTCTTCCTCGACACAGCCGCCGGAGAGCGAACCGACATGCTCACCAGCACCGCTGGCCACCAGCATTGCCCCCGGCGCGCGCGGCGCCGAGCCATAGGTCGAGAGTACCGTACAGAACCACAGCGCACGACCGGCACGGGCCCATTCGAGTGCCTGGCTGACAACCTGTAGATCGAGATGGCGCATGATTCCAGTACCTCATAACGATGACATCACCCAAGCCCCGGCATGGAAGCCAGCTGACGAGAACTTGCCCGATCCGCACTAACCCGGGCATGTGCTAGTGCGGGAAACCTCTTGGTGATGCCTCCGTCTTGTTGTTGCGGCATTTCATCAATCGGCCGCCGTACGGTCAGGCTATGGCAATGGAATGGCGCACGCCTTGCCAACTCAATGGAATATTGACCCTGTAGCCCACAAATTTGCCTTTTAGTCTGATTGATGCGTAAAAGGCCACGCGCTGACGAATAAAAAAGACCCTAGGGTGCTCGCTAGTATCGCCCTGGCGCCACGTATCATCATCGAAACCTACAGCCTCGATGGTATCCGCTGTACCACCGCCGCCTGGCGTTTCACCACGCTGACAATATCGAGTGCATCTTTCACGGTGGAACGACAGCTGACTGCACCCGGACATTCCCCTGTCCGACCTGGAGGTGCATCTGGCGAACATCCGCCGGTCTTTGTTGGTAATCCAGGGCTCGCCACGCCGGAGCAAGTGGTTATTGTTCAGCTCCGCATGGCAGACCCCTGCCGCGCAGTGCTGCTGGACTACTGCTGGCCCTTTTCGTAGAACGAGGTGTGCGTGCAGACCCTGCAACTGATCACTGACTTATTGCAGAGCTACCTGGCTGAAGCCGCCGTATCTCAGTCATGCATCAACTCGCACCTCGTCCAGAGTCGCGACATTTTCCACTTGCTCGCGCCAGCGGCGGACAATGCCCAACTCGATATCGAACATATCCAGCACCCGCCCCAGAGTGTGATCGACCATCTCTTCCAGGCTGCTCGGTTTGGCATAGAACGCCGGCACCGGCGGCGCGATCACCGCGCCGAGTTCGGCCAGCTCGCTCATGCTGCGCAGGTGGTTGCGGTGTAACGGCGTCTCGCGAACCATAAGTACCAAACGCCGACGCTCCTTGAGCACCACGTCGGCGGCGCGGGTCAACAGTGTCGAGGTCACGCCGCTGGCAATCTCCGACATGCTGCGCACCGAACAGGGTGCAATGACCATGCCCATGGTCTTGAACGAGCCGCTGGCGATGGACGCGCCGATGTCCTGGTTGGAGTAGCTGACATCCGCCAACCCCTTGAGCTGTGACCAGGACAGCTCGGTCTCGTGGGCCAGAGTGATCAGCGCCGACTTGCTTACCACCAGATGTGTTTCGATCGACGTGTCCTGCAGCAGCTCCAGCAGGCGCACACCGTAGATGGCCCCGGAAGCGCCGGAAATGCCGATGATCAGCCGCGGCACGCGGGGTTTAATCAACTCGCTCATGCTCGCTCTCCTCAATCTGGCCTTCCTTGTAAAAATGAATGGTATTCAGTGCCGCCATCATGTTTTTACCGATCACCTCAATGAACAACATCGCCGCCGGGGTCAACGGACGGCGCGGGTCGTACACACAGACCATGCGCCGGGTAATCCCCGGTGCGGCGAGTGGGTAGGCGCGCAGAGCGCCTTCGTGCAGGCCGCGGTGCAGCACAGTAGCCGGCAGCAGGCTGACCCAGTCGCTGCGACGGAGGAAGTCCTCGATCACCGCCAGATCGTCCACCTCCAGCTGGGGAGTAACCTCCAACCCCAGGCTGGCGAGCCGCTGGTCGATGACCATACGCAACCCGTGGCGCCGCGACGGCAGCACCAGCTTCAGCCCAGGTAGGCTGGCCAGTGGCAGCGGCAATGGGCCGTTCAGGCGGTTGGCCGCGCCGGTGGCCAGCAGCAGCTCCTCGTCGAGGATGTCGTGCCCCAGCAGGTTGTCCTGTTGAAAGCTCTGGTTGATCACCGCGAAATCCAGCACGCCGGCCAGCACCTTCTCGATCAGTTCCTGGCTGTAACCGGATGTCACGCACAGCTCCACCTCAGGGTGATGCTCAACGAAGTAGGCCAGGGTGCTGGCCAAAGCATTGTTGGTCGCTGAGGCGATGAGCCCGGCGCTGACCCGCCCACCGATCTCGCCGCTACGATTGATCAGGGTCTGCCGCGCCTCGAGGATCTGCCCGAGTACCGGCATGAACAGTCGGTAGGCCTGCTCGCCGGCCTCGGTTGGCGTCATGCCCTTGGAGCTGCGCTCGAACAATGTCTGGCCGAGCTCCTCCTCGAGCCTGGCGATCTGCATGGATAGCGCCGGCTGGACGATGTTCAGTCGCTGCGCCGCGCGGGTAACCGAGCCTTCCTCGTAAAGGCAGGTGAAGTACTTCAGTTGGCGCAGTTCCACCGTCGTCATCCTCGCCTTTGCCGTCAGCCCAGAGTGCCGACGCTCTGGTAGATGTGTTTGAGCTCGCTAAAATCCAGCAATGCATCGACCCCGTGCAAGCGGCCCAAGCCACTCTTGCGGTAGCCGCCGGTCTCTGCCTCGGCGAACAGTTTGTTGTGGTCATTGAGCCATACAGTGCCGTTGCGCAGTGCGCGCGCGACCCGCCAGGCCCGCGCGCCATCATTGGTCCAGACGCTGGCGGAGAGGCCGAACTCGCTGTGGTTGGCACGAGTTACCGCCTCGACCTCGTCGTCGAAAGCTTCCAACACCAGCAGCGGGCCGAAGATTTCCTCCTGGCAGAAGAACGCGCCGCTGTCGCGGTGGGCGATCAGTGCAGGGGCGAGGAAGGCGCCCTGACTCAGCGCACCATCCGGGCGGCCGCCGGCCAGCAGCACCTCGTCGCAACAGTCCAGCGCCTCGGCGATGCGCCTCTCGACCTTGTCGCGCGACTGCCAGTCGATCAGCGGGCCCATTTGCGTCGCCGCCTCCAAACCGTGGCCCAGGCGGATTTCGTCGAGCGCGGCACTGAGCGCACGTTTCATCTCGGCAAAACGGCTGGCCTGCACCAGCACGCGCCGTGCGGCGGTGCACTGTTGGCCGGAAATGATAGTTGCTGCTGCCGCCAGCTTCGGTGCGATAGCCTCGACGTCGGTATCCTCGAAGACCAGGCAACAGGACTTGCCGCCGAGTTCAAGGGACAGCTTCTTCATGGTCGCTGCGGCGTCTTGCATGATGCGCTGGCCGGTTGCGGTGGAGCCAGTAAAACTGAGCACATCTACCAGCGGCGAAGCCACCAGGTACGCCGCGCCGACATGCCCAGTTTCAGCGAATAGGTTGACCACTCCGGCCGGTAGACTCGGTAGGGCGAATAGCGGCTCGAGCATGGCCGCGTTGAATAGCGCGGTCTGCGGCGCCGGCTTGATCACCGCGGTGCAGCCGGCCGCCAGCGCCGGAGCAAGGGCGCGCACCAGCAGCACCGCCGGGGCATTCCATGGGATGATCAGGCCCGCGACTCCGGCCGGCTCACGCAGCATGGTGGAGAACTCGCCAGGCGCCACCTCCAGCACATGGCCGGGGTTGTGCCGGGCCAGACCGGCATAATAGACAATCTCGGAAATCGCCCCAGCTATCTCGCCGCGCGATTGCGCCAGGGCCTTGCCATTCTCGCGGGTGAGCAGCTGCGCCAGTTCCTCCTGGCGTGCCTTGAGGCCTGCGGCCCAGTCCAGCAGCAATTGCTGGCGCAGGCGCGGGTTCTGTGACCACTGCGGGTTGGCGAAGGCGCGCGCGGCGGCGGAGACCGCCGCTTGCGCCTCGGCTTCGCCGCCATCGGCGAAGCAGCCGATCAACTCGCAGCTGGCCGGGTCGAAGCTGTCCGCCCAACGTCCCGCATCGGTCCATTGTCCATCGATGAAATGTCTACTTTGCATGAGTCCTCCGGTATTCCGTGGATCAGCGAGCCGCGGTCGACCACCAGAGCCGACCGCTCGCTGATTCGCTGTCAGAGCTGGTGTTCGGTAGCCGCTTTGGGCGCGCGCTCGACCTGCTGCGCATCAACGCGAGCCTGGTCCTCGGGTTTGCGCGCCGCATCCGACATACCGTTGAACAGCGTGCCCAGCACGCCCTTGTTCAAGTCACTGGTGCCAAACAGTGCATCGCAGATCGGAAAAGTCAGGTTGAAATTGCGCGTGTGCATGAAGTCCGGGTTGTGATGCAGGACATGCATGCGGCGCACCGTGTTGACCAGCGGCATGGCATCGAGCAGCGGATGCTCAAGGTGCGACAGCGTGTGCAGGCCTTCGTACATCAGGAAGTAGGCCGCCATCGTCAGCATTGCGATATAGCCCGCGTTGGCCGTCCATAACGTGCCCAGCAGCAGGGCCAGCGGCAGCGCGGCCAGCACGAACAACACAGGAGCGAATGGGGGAAACAGCAGAGCGCGCCAATCCTGATGGCCGTGATAGTCCAGCGTCTTGTGCGAGAAGAACTGATGGTGGGTGGCGACATGCCGCTTGTAGGCCGGCTTGAGCCAGCTCCTCGGGCTGTGTAGCAAATAACGGTGGCCCGCCCATTCGGCCCAATTGCCGAACAGGAACATCGGCACTACCACCAGCAACCACTCCTGCCAGCTCGCATCGACAATCTGGCTGGCGCAGTACCAGAGCACCCCGCCGGTGAATAGCAGGGTGAAAGCCAGGTGCATTTCGCCGCGATACCAGCTGGGTGTGGACGCACGATAGCTCTCGCGGTATGCGTGCGAACGCTCAACGATTTGTTGTTCACGATTCATAACGGTTTACCCTTTCAATGAAATATCGGCTGCGCATGGATTCCCCCCTATCAGTGGGTCACCGAGCCGCCGTCGACCACCACAGTCTGGCCGCTCATGAAGTCGCTGTCGGCGCTGGCCAGGAACAGCAGCGCGCCGATCAAGTCTTCCGGCACTGCCTCGCGCTTGAGGCAGCGGCTGGCGATGTTGTTGCGCACGATGTCGTCGGCCCAGGCGACGTTGGCCTGCACGTTGGCGCTCATGGTTAGGCCGGGGGCCAGGCAGTTGCAGCGAATCCCGGCATCGCCCACCTCGCGGGCAATGGAACGGGTCATAGCGATCACCGCGCCCTTCGAGGCGACATAGGCGAGCATCATCGGCGCGCCCTTGAAGGCGGTGGCCGAGGCGATGTTGACGATCTTGCCGTAGCCCTGTTTGCGCATCACCGGCAGCACCGCCTTGGCGCACTCGAAGGAGCCGCGCACGTTGACCGCCATGATCTTGTCCCACTCCGCCGAGCTGGTCTGCTCGAAGGGCTTGAGTTCGAGGGTGGCGAACAGCGCGGCGTTATTGACCAGCACCTGCACGCCGCCGAATTCCGCCACCGCCGCCGCGACCATGGCTTGCACGGCGGCGCCGTCGGTGACATCGCAGGCCAGCGCCAGGGCGCTGCCGCCCTCGGCGCGGATCGCCGCCGCGGTCTCGTTCGGGGTATTCAGGTCGCAGAGGACGACCTGCGCCCCCTCGGCAGCCAGTGCCTTGGCGTAGGTAGCACCTATTCCTTGCGCGGCGCCGGTAATGATCGCCACCTTGTCTTTCATTCGGTTCACAGCATTTTCTCCAGCTTGATCTCCGGCGGGGATGGCCGGGTGAGAGTTCCGCCCACTAAGGCGGGGCCTTTCATGAAATGAATGCGGTCACCAAGCCGGGCTGCCAGGCAATCAGCACCATGATCAACAGAGTCACCAGCAGGAAAGGCAGCAGAGGCCGCATGATCTCGCTGGGCCGACAACCCGTAACGCGGGAAGCGACATAAAGGGCCGCCCCGACAGGTGGTGTCAGCAGCCCCATAGTGAGGTTGATGCACATCACTACCCCCAAGTGATAGGGGTTGATGCCATAGACGCCCTGGGCCACCGGCAACAGGATCGGTACCAGCAGGATCAGAGCCGCGATGCCGTCGATGACCATGCCCACGACCAGCAGCAGGGCAATCACCAGCAGCATGTAGATGAATGGATCGGAGGTCATGCTCTGCATCACCTCGCCAAGCTGCTGCGGAATCCTTTCATAGACGATCACCCAGCCGAAAACCGCGGCGGCCGCCACCAGGGCCAGCACCACGCCACTGTTGATGCCGACCCTCAACAGCATGCCGCCCATACGCTCGAACTTCATTTCTCCATGGGCGAAACGCCCGACCAAGACTGCCATCGCCGCGCCCACGGCGGCGGCCTCGGTCGGAGTAGCCACACCACCGAGAATGCTGCCTATCATCACCACGGGCACGCTGAGCGACGGCAGACTGCGGAGAATGTTGTTCAGTTTCTCTGCCCGGCTCAGGCGCTCGCTGGCTGGGTACTGATAATAAAAGCCGAGCAGCGCAATGATGGCGACAAAGCCTCCGGCCATCAGCACCCCCGGCACTATGCCGGCGATGAACAGGTCACCGATGGAGATCTGCGCCAACACGCCGAAGATGACGAACAGCATTGACGGCGGAATCACCGGTGCCAGCAAGGCCCCGGCCGCCGTGGTCGCCGTGGCGAAATTGCGGTCATAACCCTTGCTGTGCATCTCCGGCACCATGACCTGCGCCATCACCGCCACTTGCGCAGTGGCCGAGCCGACAATGGACGCCAGCATCATATTGGCGATGATGTTGATGTAGGCCAGGCCGCCGCGGACGGCGCCGAGAAAGACCGAGGCAAAGGCCACCAACCGCTTGGTTATGCCCCCCTCATTCATCAGCTCCCCCACTAGCATGAACAACGGAATCGCCAGCAAACCGTAGTTGTCCAGCCCTCCGAAGAATTGCTGCGGATAGGAGAGAAACAACACGCTATTGCCACTCAGCTGGATGTAGGACATGGCGGTGACCGCCAATACCAGCGCGATGGGCAGGCCGATGAACAGCAGCACGATAAAAATAGTCGCGGCCATGGGTCACTCTCCAGAATTGACACGGGCTGTGTGCTTGAGGAACTCCGCCTGAGGGCCGGTCAGCGTCTGCAGCAGATTGGCCAAGGCGTGCACACTGCTGGACAACGCCACCAGCGGCAAAATCAGCCAGAACCAGACCTTGGCAATGCCCAGGGTCGCTGTGGGTTCCTGATAGATGAAGTTGAATGATTTCGCGGCAAATGCCTGAAAGTCGAAGCCCGTACTGATCAACAAGAGCGGATCGAACCACAGGTAGCAGAGCACCAGCATGGCCACGGCGAACACCAGCACCAGGCCATCGGAAATGCACTGCAGGCCCCTTCTGAGCGCTGGGGGAACGGCATCCTGCAGCAGGGTCACCGCGACGGCATCACGACTCTTGAGGGTCACGGAGAGGCCGATCATGGCCAGCCAAACCATGGTCAGAATGGCCAGCTCATCTAGCCAGAAGATCGGCATCTTCAGGGCGCGACCGGTGACGTTGACCAGGATCATCAGCGGTAGAGCGAGAACCAGCACACGCATCAGTCCCCGCTCGCACCAACCAATCCCGTTACTGAGCGTTTGAATTGAATGAACCATTTGCACTCCTTGAATACGGTCAAGCAGGAGCAGCCCGTCCGGCAGGCAGCGCTGCCGAACCAGGGGAGGCTTCGATTATCGAATCGCTGCGGCTTCGCGGCGCAGGTCAGCCAGCACCGGCGCCTTCTTAAGCCAGAGGGTTTCCCATTGCTGCAGCTTGTCGCCGAAGAACTCGGGACCCGCCGGAACCACCTTGACGCCGGCCTTCTGCACGTTCTCCAGCATCTCTGCCTCGATAGCGGTGTATTGCCCGAAGAGGTTGTTCAGGTGCTTTTTCGCAAGCCCGCCGAGCAAGGCTCGGTCCTCTGGGCTGAGCTGAGCCCAGAGCCGGCCGGAGACCAGGCCAACGACCGGGAACATCATGTGGTTGCTCTGCACCAGCACGCTGCCGCGCTCATACAGCCGCAGCTTCCAGACCAGCTCCAGATCGGCGTCAACGCCGTCGACCTGACCGTTGGCTAACGCGTCGTATACATCGGGTAGCGGCATCGGAGTCGAGGCCGCGCCAAGCAGCTGATAAAAATCCTTAAC
The DNA here is from genome assembly GCF_900100495.1 of Pseudomonas benzenivorans. GTDB lineage: Bacteria > Pseudomonadota > Gammaproteobacteria > Pseudomonadales > Pseudomonadaceae > Aquipseudomonas > Aquipseudomonas benzenivorans. Next base: position 191,739 of record NZ_FNCT01000003.1, on the reverse strand, counting down.
CGGCGCAAAGGGCGTAATACGCATTTTTCGGCCATTGATCGCGGCGATGCTGTTGGTCGGGTAAGCATTGAGCATCAAACGCATGCCTGCAGTGCCATAGCCCAGGCCCACAACACCAGCCTCCGCCGGCAACTTGTCGAGCAGGCCCTGTGCCGTCGGGCCATTCAGTAATGTGCCGGCCTGTTTGACGTTGTGCACGAGGTAGGGGGCATAGAGCACGCCAAAATCGGGGATGCGGTTGGTGATCTCGGCCGTGGTCATGAAGGCCATGTCCAGTGCCCCGGTTTGTAGTTGCTGCAGCATCCGCGCCTCGCTGCCAAGCTGGCCGGCCGGGAAGATGGTGACGCTGTACTTGCCGTCGGAGCGTTCTCGCAGATCGTTGCCCATGGCTGTGGCCGCGACGGACCAGGCGTGGGTTCCCGGCACGATCAGGCCCAGCCTCAGGTCCTTGGCGCTCGCTGCTGCACTGAACACGAAGGCTGCTGCAGCGAAGATGACACCCATCATTTTTGTTCTTGTCTTCATTGGATTTCTCCTTGGGTAGTGTGGATCACATCAGACGATCTATTGTTAGGCAGGACTGCTATAGCGACGGAAAGGCAATGGTGAGCCACGCCCCCCCGCTGAGGGGGCTGTCGAGCGCCAGGCACCTTTCAGGGCGGGTCATCAGCTCGGTTCATGACGGCTCTCCGCCGTCGTTTCAGCCAAGACTCGCTGACGCCAGTCACCTGCCGCGTCATCTATTACCTGGGCAAGATCCACCTCTGACTCGCCTGGCACTTGGATTCTCAGAAACTTGAACGACGGCGCACTGAGCGGCACCGTGGCATCGAACCCCAACTTGGAGCCCACGCCTTCACGGGTGGAGGGGTCGAGCTTGGAGCCTTGCGACTCGTGGATCTGCACCAGGTCGCGATCGGCCTGGAAGCGCGTGGCGATCGCCCACTCCACTTCGCTCGGGTTGTGGATATCCACATCCAAATCGACCACGGTGACGTGTTTGATGTCGTAGTGACCGCCGAGGGCGCCGAGGATCACGTTCTTCGCCTCACCCTCGGAGCGTTTGTCGATCTGCACGTAGAGGTGGTAGCGGCACACCCCGCCCTTGGCCAGGTGCACGTCGCGCACGCAGGGAAAGCTGCGGCGCAGATGGGCGAGCATGCTTGCCTCGCGCGGGATACCCCCGAGCAGCAGGTGCTCGAGACCGCCGCCGACGATGGTGTGGAAGATCGGCGCGCGGCGGTGGGTGATGGCGTCAACCTCGATCACGTGGCGCTCGGCGCGCTCGCCGTAGTACTGTGGGAATTCACCGAACGGGCCTTCCATTTCCCGCGCCTGGGCCAGCAGGCGGCCCTCTACGACGATCTCGGCCTCGGCCGGCACGCGGATCCGGTTGGTCACACAACGCGCCACCGGCAATGGCCGTCCGTGCAGGGCGCCGGCAATTTCCAGTTCATCGTGATCGATCGGCACGATGGCCTGGGAAGCCAACAGGGTCAGCGGGTCGGCGCCGATCACCACCGCCACCTCCAGGTCCTCGCCGCGTGCTTCCACCTCTTGAAAGAACGCCAGGGCATGGCGCGGCAACAACAGCGCACCGAGGCGGTTCGGGCTACTCACCTGAAGGCGGTGGATAGAGACGTTCTGCACCCCGGTGCGCGGGTTGCGGGTGATCAGCAAGCCGGCGGTGATGTAGGGGCCACTGTCGTGCTCGTTATGAGTGGGGATCGGCAACTGTTTGTTCAGGTCGACTTCGCGGTGCACCACCTGCTGGCACGGCGCATCGGAGATTTCATACCAGGGCAGCGGATTGAGGCTGGCCTGTTCGAAACGTGCCAGCACCTCGCCGGGCTCGACGCCCATCGCCTCGGCCATCCACTGACGATCGGAGAGCAGACCGGATACCACCGGGATCGTATGACCACTAGGCTCGGGGAACAACGAGGCACTTTTTCCGTCCAGACGATTGGCAATCGCCGCAACGCCGAAACACAAGTCCACGCCGGGATGGATCACTGCCAGGCGTTGGTGCCGCTGCAGATGGTCAAGCCAGCCGCGCAGACAGCTGCCTGCTGGCAAGGCTCCGTCGGTAGCTGGTGTGGGAGTGGTCACAGGCTGCATGGCCGTACCTCGTTGTTATTGTTTTGGCGACTTGTCGTGTTGCTGGGCGACATGTCGGTTAAGGGTTTCCGCCCGTGGCGGGGTGTGCGCTCAGCGCCCCTGCTGTCGCTCGGTCGAGGACAGAGGCAGAGGCAGGGCCGCTTGGGCATGCAGGGGTACAACAGCGCTAGGTTTTTTCACGGCGCAATCTCCATTGTTGTTGTTTGAAATCGCTGGGCCAGTTCTCACCCTAAAAGTACGGAGGAGGATTTTCTATTAACTAATATTGATGCCACCTATCAGCCCTGATAACGAGGGGCAGCAGGCTTGCTGCACCCCGTCACCTGAGCTTCATCGTGTGGGCAGCCCAGGCTGCCTTACCAAGTCAATGAACACTTTCCCTGTCGACTGCCGGTTTGTATTTGCATCTGATTCATGTGCAGAGGGCGCCGACTGGAGAAAAAAGGCCCGCGAGGGCGGGCCAAGCCATCACCCGGGCTACCGGGAAGGGCTCAAAATAACGCTAGGGTGTAGTTGAGGATCAGCCGATTCTCGTCGACGTCGCTGCGGTAGTTGGAACGCGCGGTGACGTTGCGCACCTTCACCCCCAGGCCCTTGAGCGAACCGCTCTGCACCACGTAGCCGACGTCCAGGTCGCGCTCCCACTCCTTGCCCTCGAAACCGCGGCCGGTGTCGACGTTGTCGCCACTCAGGTAGCGCACCCCGGCGACCAGGCCGGGCACGCCCATGGCGGCGAAGTCGTAGTCGTAACGCACCTGCCAGGAGCGCTCGTCGGCCGAGTCGAACGCGTAGGTCGGCACCTCGTTGCCCAGCGGGCTGGTGTTGGCGAACACGCGCGGCAGGCCGTCGTCACCGAACATCGCCTGGTAGCCGAGGTAGACGGTGTGGCCACCGTACTTGGCCGACAGCAGGGAGAACGCCGCCTGGTTGTCCAGCTTGCCGATCAGCTGCTCACCGTCCTCGGTCGAGTCGAAGTAGCCGAGGCTGGCACCGAGCACCCAGTCGCCGACTGGTTCGCTGTGCTTGAGGCTGAAATAACGCTGGTTGTAGAGGTCTTCAAGCTGGGAGTACCAGGCACCGACCGCGGTGCGATTATCGTTGAAGGCATAGTCGGCACCGCCGTAGTTAAAGCTGTCGGTGGTGACCAACTGGCCGGCCTGGCGGCGCGGGACGAAGCCGACCATGGCGCCGAGCTCGCCGTCGCCAGCCTCGTTGCGCAGGCTGGTGGAGCGAAGCTGGCCGGCCTGCAGAGTCAGCCCGGCGATCTCGTTGGAGACGATGCTGGCGCCCTGGTAGGTCGGCGGCAACAGGCGGATATCGCCGAAGTACAACACCGGCAGCATCAGCTGCTGTTCGCCTATTTTCAGCTCGGTCTTCGACAGCCTGACCTTCAGGGCCGCACCCAGGCGGCTGTAATCATCGGCCGCCCTGCCCTCGTCGGTCACCGGCAGCAGGCCGGTATTGACCCGATCCGGGCTGCTGTCGAGCTTGAGCCCGAGCAGGCCGATGGCGTCGACACCGAAGCCGACCGGGCCTGGGGTATAGCCGGACTTGAAGTTGAGGATAAAACCCTGGGCCCACTCCTCGGCCTTGGACTGCTGGTTCGGCCCGACGATGTCGGAGAAGTCGCGACTGAAGTAGTAATTGCGTGCTTGCAGGGTCGCCTTGGCGTCCTTGAAAAAATCGCTGTCGGCAGCCAAAACCTGGAACGGCAACCCCAGCAGCAAGCCGGTGTAGATCAGGCAATGGGTGGGTTTGCATGGGCGAGTTAAGGGAAAGATCATTGTTGTAAGTTCTCTTTCTTATTAGGTTTTTAGGCAAAAGAGTTCCCACGGGCCTCTTGCAGGTCCATGTGTGGCAGTGGGAACTCTCGTGGGATACAACGTTTAAGAAGTGTGCGATTTGTCGTTACTGGCCGACGGCAACGCGACTCTAGGCGGCCCGCTCACGGCGCAACTCGCCGAGCAACCAGGACACTGCCACGCCGATCACCAGCGCCCAGAACGGTGCGCTGATGCCGAACAGGCTGAACTTGCTCATAGCCACCACCAGGGCGACGAATGCACCGATCTGGCAACCGGTTTCTTTGTGGAAGGCCTGCTGCAACGCGCTGAGCAAAACGCCGATCATCGCCAGGCCGGCAATCACCAGAATCAACTCGCGCGGCAAGGCGAGGATGAACGGCACGGCGACACCGGCGAATACGCCAAACAGGGCGAACAGTACGCCATTGACCAGGGTCGCTCCGTAGCGTTGACGCGGATCGTCGCCGGCTTGCTCGGAACCGCAGATCGCCGTCATCGGCCCGGCGATATTGGCGTTGTGCCCGCCCAACAACCCGGCCAGCATGCCGCCCACGCCGCTCACCACGGTCATCGCATTGACCGGTGGCTTGTAGCCCTCGACCATCAGCACGCCGGTGGCCTGGGCATTCTCGGCACCGATTACCAGCGCCGCCAGCGGCACCGATATGGCAAAGAAGGTAGCCAAGGTGAACATGGGAGTGGTGAAAGCCGGCATGACGAAGGCGATATCCACATCCGCCGGTTTCAGCAGGCCCAGCGCCAAGGCCGCGGCGAAGCCCACCACCCCGGCAGCCAGCACCGGCGGCACCGCCTTGACGAATCGCATGACCAGGAAGTAGGTCAGCGCCGCCAAACCGGCCATCAGCGGAACGCTGCCGACCGCTTCTACCGCGCCGACACCAAAGCGGATCATCGCCCCGGCGATCATCGCCATGACGATGGGCATCGGCAGCCAGCGCATCAACTTGCCGATCACCCCGCTCAAGCCGAGCAGCAAGACCAGCGCGCCGCTCATGATGAAGGCGCCGACCGCCTCGCGAAAGTCCAGACCGCCAAGTGCCGCGATCATGATCGCCGCGCCAGGGATCGAATAAGCGCCGCAGATCGGCTGGCGGTAGCGCAGCGCCATGCCGATGCTGATCAGTCCGCCGAGCACGTAGATGGCGAATAGCCAGGCAACCGTCTGGCCATCGCTCAAATGGCCGGCTTCGGCGGCGCTGATGACGATCAGCGCAGGCCCGGAACAGCCGAACAGCGCGGCTACTACCCCGGCGCTGACCGACTTGATGGTGAATGCCTCTCGGAGTGAGTAGCCCGATGAGGCGCCAGTAGGTGGTGCAAAAATAGTGTTCGCTTTATTGCCAGGCATGACCCGTTCTCCGCGATTGTTGTTGTACTGCGGTATGGCCGTTGTCTGCCGAGGCCTGCCGCAGGCAAGCCCCGACGGGAAGATTACTCGCCGCGAAATACCGCCGGCCGCTTGCTGTGGAACGCCTCGACGCCTTCCTTGAAGTCATACGAGCTGCGCAGGCGGCTGTAGCAGTGTCCTTCCATCTCGATGGCCACGCTCAGCGGCGCGTCTTCGTTGTCGTTGATCAAGCGCTTGGCCGTGCGCTGGGCCAGCGGCGAGAAGCGCCGCAGTTCATCGACCAGTGCGTCTACCGTGCTTTCCAGCTCGGCGTCCGCCACGCACTCGGTGGCGATGCCCCACTCGTAGGCCTGTTCGCCGCTTATGCGCTTGGCGCGCATGACCATGTGCTTGGTGCGGGCCACGCCGATGATCTTCTGCAGGCGCGCCGAACCACCAGAGCCGGGGATCTGCCCGAGATTCTGCTCGGGCAATGCGTAGCGAGTAGTCTCCGAGGCGATACGGAAATCGCAGGCCAGCGACAGCTCGAAACCGACGCCGAAGGTGTAGCCACGGTTGGCGGCGATCACCGGCTTCTCGCAGCGCACCGGCGCGGCGACGTTCCAGGCCAGCTTGGAGACGTGCTCCGGCGAGGCCTCGAGGAAGCCCTTGATGTCGCCGCCGCTGGAGAAGTGCTCGCCCACCGCGCGCAGCACGATGACGCGCACCTGCGGATGCGCGTCAAGCGCTTCGAAGACCTGGCGCAGCTGGTCGCGCTGGCCCATGGAGATGACGTTCAGCGGCGCACGGTTGAGGATGATATCGGCGCGCTCACGGGCCGCATCGACCTCGACATGGAAGCCATCGAACGGGGTTTCGAGAAATTGCTGGATTGCTTGCAGTTGCATGATAGATGTCCTCGGGATAATTAGCGGTCAGCCTTTTTGGGCCTGTTCCTGGTGCTGAGCCAGCAAGATGCGGCGCAGCACCTTGCCAACGGGGGATTTGGGAATCTGCTCGATGAACTGGTAACGCCGCGGCCGCTTGAACTTGGCCAGGCCGGAGGTGATGCAGTGGGCATCCAGTTCGCCTTCGCTGACCTCGGCACGCAGCTTGATGAAGGCGGCGATGATCTTGCCCCACTGCTCGTCCGGCAAACCGACCACCACCACTTCCTCGACGGCGGGGTGCAGTGAGAGCACGTTCTCGATCTCCACCGGGCTGACGTTCTCGCCACCGGTGATGATCAGGTCGTCCACCCGCCCGGTGACAAACAGGTCGCCGTCCTCATCGAAATAGCCGGTGTCACCGGTGAAATACCAGCCATCGCGCAGCGCCTTGGCAGTGGCTTCGGGGCGGTTCAGGTAGCCTTCGAACGCCTCGTCACTGGCCAGGTCGGCGATGATCTGGCCCTCCTCCATGGGCTTGGTCTGCACCTGTGCCGATTCGGCGTCGATCGGCACCACCCGCACCCGCTGGTTCAGCGCGCTGCGCCCTGAGGAACCAGGCTTGCGGCTGGCCTGCTGGTCGATGGTGAAGGTGTAAATCTCCGAACTGCCGTAGTGGTTAACGAACAACTGCGGCTGGAATGCCTGCTCGACGCGGCGCATCAGTCCGTCGCTCATTGGCGCGCCGGCGAAGCCGATCTTCTCCACGCTGGCGACCCGCTCGCGGGCGAACGCCGGGTGCTCGATAAGCATGTGATAGAGGGTCGGCACCAGGTACAGGTTGCTGACCTGCTCCCGCTCGATAGCCTGCAGGGTGGCCTCGACGTCGAACTTCGGTACGCAGACGAAATGCCCGTCGATCAACGCCATGGCCAGCAGCGAGCGCACGCCCATGGTGTGGTAGAGCGGCATTACGCCGAGGGTGCATTCGCCGTGGCGATAAAGGTTCTGCGCCACATGGGCGACCGCCGCGGCGCGTTCGGCACAATGCCGGCGCGGCACGCCCTTGGGCTTGCTGGTGGTGCCTGAGGTATAGAGCAGCAGGGAAAAATCCTCGGGCGTAGCACGCAGGATAGTCGCTGTTGGTGCCTCGGCGCACAACTCGGCGAAGCTCAGGTCGCCCGCGGCGGCTCGCTCACCGACGGCGATCCGCGGTAGATCGATGGCGGCCGTGCAGGCAGCCACCGCATTAGCGGTGGAGTCGTCGTAGGCCAGTGCGCGGATCTGCGCATCCTCTATGCAGTAGGTCAGCTCCTCGGCGGTCGAACGCCAGTTCAGCGGAGTCATGACGATGCCGGCGAACTGGCAGGCCCAATGCAAGGTCGCCATCTGCCAGCGGTTCTGCATCGCCACCAGCAGACGATCACCCTTGCCCAGCCCGAGTGACTCGAGACCGTGGGCGGCACACTGGATATCGACGAACCACTGTTCGTAGGTTTTTTTCACTGTACCGTCGCTGACCGCAATGGCCAGTGGGCGGCGCTCTACGGCAGCGAGGAAGCTGCGTCCGAGATCGAACATTATTGTTATACCTCTTCGTTCGTTTGACGTTGGGCGGCCACTTCGAGCACCGCCTGGACGATGCCGGTGTAACCGGTACAGCGGCACAGGTGCCCGGAAAGCATGTCGCGCACTTCGGCCTCGCTCGGGTCGGGCTGCCGCTCGAGGAAATCCACGCAGGACATGAGGATGCCCGCAGTGCAGAAACCGCACTGCAGGGCGTGATTACGGCGGAATGCCTGCTGCAGGTCGCTGAGCGTGTCGTCGTCGGCCAGCGATTCGACTGTCTCGATGCGCCGTTCGTGGGCCTGCACGGCGAGCATCAGGCAGGAGCGCATGGCGACGCCGTCCACCAGCACCGTGCAGGCGCCGCAGACGCCGTGTTCGCAGCCGACATGGACGCCTGTGGCGCCGAGGTCGTGGCGCAGGAAATCGCACAACTGGGTACGCGGCTCGGCCAGGCCTTCGCGCGTGCGGCCATTGAGCTCGAGACGGACGGCAAAACGTTGTTCGGCGGTTACGCGCATGTTCAGACTCCTTCGATGAGACGGTGACCCAGCTCGCGAACCAGTTGCCGGCGGTAGGCCGCGCTGGCATGCACATCGTCCTGGGCATCAAGCGACCAGGCGGTTTCGTTGAGCGCGTCCGGTAACGCGGCACCGCGCGGCAGGCTGCACATCACCGGGCGATCGGCGACCCCGCCGACACCCAGGCGCACCTCGTCGAGGCCGATACAGGCGGCCAGCGAGACGATGGCGAAGTCGCCGTGGCGCATGGCGATTTCCTGGAAGCGATAAATGATGCCCTCGCGCTTGAGCGGGAAGCGCACCTCGACGACCAGTTCGTCGGCGCGTTTGTCGGTGGTGAGAATGCCCTGGAAGAACTCGGCAGCCTTGATCACGCGCTTTCCCTTGATCGACTCCAGGACGATCTCGCCACCTAAGGTCACCAGGCTCAGTGGCAGCTCGGCACTAGGGTCGGCGTGGGCCACAGAGCCGCACACGGTGCCACGGTTGCGGGTCTGGAAGTGGCCGATCCAGGGCATCGCCAGGGCCAGCAGCGGCACCTCGTCGGCCAGCGTCGGCCGCGCCAGCAGCTGCGCCTGGCGTACCGCGGCGCCCACCGCCAGGCAGTCCTTGCGCAGCTCGATATAGGCCAGCTCGTCGACCTGATTGATGTCGATCAGCAGCTTGGGTTGGGCCAGGCGCATGTTCAGCACCGCCATCAGCGACTGACCGCCGGCAATGATGCGTGCCTCCTGGCCATACTCGGCGAGCAGCTCGAGTACCTGGCGGCGGCTCTCGGCGCGTACGTAATCGAAAGCAGCCGGTTTCATTGCGCACCTCCTTTGCCGAACAGCCTGACGAACAGCGCACGCAAGCGCGCCCACCAGCCGTCGGCGATCGCCTGGCCACTGACCCGCTGCGACAGGCGGGTGAAAATCTGTCCGATGATCACTTTCGAGGCCCCTTGCATCATGCGGCTGCCGACCGCGGCGACCTTGCCGCTGACTACGACCTGGTATCGGTATTCCAAACGCGTGTGACCGTTCTCCAACTCGACGAAACGCACCCTGGCGTGGCCCTGGGCCGAGCCCATGGAGCTGGTGCCAGAGCCGGACAGGCGCAACGAATGAGGTGGGTCCAGCTCGCTCAAGGCGACCTTGGCCTCGAAGCGTGCGCGGATCATGCCCACGCCTACGGTAACGTCCGCACGGTAGCGATTCTCGCCCTGCAGCTCGAGGGCATGGCATCCCGGGATGATCGCAGCCAGGGTGGCCGGGTCGAGCAGGGTGTCGAACACTTGCTGTGGCGGGGCCGGGATCACCACCGCATCGTTGGCGCGCAGGGCCGAGCCGCCGGCCGGTTCTGCGTCAAAACCGTCGTCCTGCTGCATGCCGGCCGGCCGCGGAGGTTCGTCGATGCCAATCATGCTGCGCACTTTCGACGGTGTCAGCGGCAGGCGAATGTCGGGCCGACCTAGGGCATCGGCCACGGCGTTGGCGATGCATACCGGCGTGCTCATGTTGTTGCCCTCGCCGACGCCTTTGGCCCCCAGGGGGGTGAACGGCGACGGCGTTTCCAGATGCAGGATCACTGGGTCGGGCACTTCCGGTGCAGTGGGCACCAGGTAGTCGGCGAAGGTTCCAGAGAGGAAGCTGCCGTCCTCGCCATAGGCGAACTCCTCCATCAGCGCCGCGCCAAGCCCCTGGGTAAAGCCGCCGCGGATCTGCCCGTCGACCAGCGCGGGATTGAGCAGGCGGCCGGCATCGTGGCACGTCACGTAGCGGTCGATGTGAATCTCGCCGGTGACGCGGTCGATCTCCAGGCCACAGATGTCAAAGACGAAGCCGTAGCACAGCGAGCTGTTGATGAGATCGCAGTCGTCTGGCGCCATGAGCTGCGGCGGGCTCCAGAATGCGGTCTCGCGCAGGCCACCCGGCTCGCCTGGCGGGAGCAGGCCAGGCGTCCAGTGAGTGGCGCCGGCAATGCGGTGAAAGGGTGCGGAAGGACCGCCGTTAGCGACGAAGATCTTGCCGTCGGCGAAGCGGATGTCTTCCGGTTTGGCTTGCAGTTGCGCGGCGGCGATCGCGGCGAGGCGATCGCGCACCTTCAGCGCAGCCTGGTAGACCACTCCGGCCACCGCGCCGGCGAAGCGGCTGGAATAGTTGCCGGAGGCGATCGACCAGGCATCCTTCTGGGTGTCCAGTTCGACGTTGACCACGATCGACTCCAGCGCCACGCCGAGCACGTCGGCGACTATCTGAGCCACCGCGGTCTGGTGCCCCTGGCCCTGGGGCGTCGAAGAGACGTGCACGCTCACGTCACCGAGCGGGCCGACGTTGATGGTCGCCGTGCTCACCGCGCCGTTCTTCGGCCCGGCCTTGCGCCGTTCCTCCGGGGTCATCGCGGTGGTGATGTAGCCCATGTTGGAGATCGACGGTTCGATCACCGCGGCATAGCCAATACCGTACAGCCGGCCTTCGCCGCGCGCCTGATCGCGGCGGCGCAACAACTCGTCGAGACCGCCGTCCTTGACCGCCAAATCGATGCCGGCCTGGTAATTGCCGGAATCCAGCAGGGCGCCGGCCGCGGCGCGGTAGGGGAAGGCGTCGGCCGGTACCAGGTTGCGGCGGATCACCTCCAGCGGATCGAGATCCAGCTGCACGGCGATATGCTGCAACAGTCGCTCCAGGGCGAAGTACACCTGCGGGCCGCCGAAGCCGCGGTTGAGGCCGGTGGGGGTCTTGTTGGTCAGCACCACGCGGTTGCGCACCAGCAGGTTGCGAATCGCATAGGCGCCCGTGAGGTTGCCGTGCATGCGATAGAAGGTGGCCGGCTCCGGTGCGCGCAGGTAGGCGCCGCAGTCGTCGATCTGGTCATAACGCAGGGCGGTGATGCGACCGTCTGCCTGCACCGCCGCCTCGATTTCGGTGACCCGATTGGTCGCAGAGGACGCGCCTTGCAGATGCTCGAGGCGGTCTTCGACCCATTTCACCGGGGCTCCGACCTTGCGTGCCGCCAGTCCCATCATCACCACGTAGGGGAATACGCCCTGTTTGATCCCGAAGCTGCCGCCGGAGTCTTTCGGCGTGCGCAGACGCAGGCGGTTGCTCGGCACGTTGAGCGCGCGGGCCATCACCGTGTGCAGCGCATAGGGTCCCTGGAAGTTGGCCAGCACATCGTAGATGCCAGTGGCGCGCCCGTACTGAGCAAGCACCACGTAGCACTCGATGGGCGTGCAGGAGCTGCGCGGAAAGCGCACCTTCAGCGATACCCGGTGCGGCGCCTGCTCGAAGGCCTGTTCCGGTTCGCCGTAGCGGAAATGCCGCTCGTTGACCACGTTGCTGCCGACTGCCTCATGCAGCACCGGCGCCTGCTCGGTGGTGGCGGCCTCCGGGTCGATGATCGGCGGCAGCGGCTCATAATCGACACGTACGCCTTCCAGGGCGTCTTCGGCCAGGTAACGGCTCTCGGCGATCACCACCGCCACCGGCTCACCGACGTAGCGCACCTTGTCCACGGCGATGCACCAATGCTCCATCGGCTGGCGCACGCCGACCGGGAATGGCAAGGCCCAACGCTTGACGTCCTCACCAATGAGTACGCCGTGTACGCCTTTCATCAGCAGCGCTTTGGAGAAGTCCACGGCAGTGATGCGCGCATGGGGATGAGGTGAACGGACAATGGCAGCATGCAGGGTGCCGGGCGGGGTGGCGGCATCGTCGGCATAGCAGCCCAGGCCACGCAACAATGCAGCGTCCTCGACACGGGTCTGGCGAGCACCGATATGGCCGCTGTGCTGGGTAACGAGGTCAGGCTGATATAGGTTCATCACTACTTCTCGCGTTTATTGTTGTGCGCGATTTACTCGTAGTGAAGTGTATGGAGCCTAACCAGCCGGCCGCCTTGCCTGGGCCGATGAATATTTGTCCGGAAGTCCGCTGGCCTGCCTTTTAGTCTGATGAGGTGAGGACAGCTCGAATCTGAACCGTGGGCTGCCTTTAGGGCAGGCGAGCCGTAAGGTGAGCTGTTGGCCGTGTGGGTAAGGGATCGCAGAGAAAGCGAACGCCGGGCTGTAATGGTTCGGATAGGGGTTGGAACATCACCCCACGGGAAACCGTGGCAGACTTCTGCGCGGTCGTTGATTGCATGAAGTCTGATGGGACTGTCTCAGAAGCGGAAGTAGCGAGAGCAGGCAGGCCAGCATGATAGAGCACGGGCGAAAGCGCGTGCCTGCGGCCTGTCACCTATCACCTATCACCACACTATCGGAGGATACTCGCAGGCAGAATTCCTGGCGATGAGCGTGCTGGATATCCGCAGCCGCGAAGAGCAGCAGCGCTTCCTCGCCTACTTCAACTCCAACCTGCGCGATGTGTCGATCGCCAACCCGCGGGCCGGGTTGTGGCGCTACCTGCACAAGGCCGGCCACGAGGTCATGGCCGAGGTGCTGGTGCATGATTTCGAGTTCGACGAGCAACCCTGCTGTCTGGTGCTGGCCATCGACGTCACCGAGAAACAGCGGGCGCGCGAGGAAGCCACGCGACGCGAGCAGTCGTTTCGCAAGCTGCTCGACGATACCCGCGACGCCCTGCTGGTGGTCGACGGCGAAGGCGCCCTGCGCTACGCCAACCCGGCCGCCGAGCAGCTGTTCGACGCCAGCCAGGCACAACTGCTGCAACTGCGCTTCGACCTGCCGCACATCAGCGAAGACCTCTTCGAGTGGAGCCTGCAGACGCCGGCCGGCGACGAGCTGGAGGTGGAAATTCAACTCTCCGAGACCGACTGGGAAGGCCAGCAGGTGCGCCTGCTGTCGCTGCGCGCCATCGGCGAACGTAAGGAGTCGGAGAAGCAGCTGCGCCTGCTCAAGCGCAGCCTGGAAGCCAGCTACAACGGCGTGGTGATAGTCGACGCGCAGGAGTTCGACCACCCGATCATCTACGTCAACCCGGCCTTCGAGCGCATCACCGGCTAAAGCGCGCACGAGGTCATCGGTCACAACTGCCGTCTGCTGCAGAACGGCGAGCGCGACCAGGCCGCGCTGGACGTCATCCGCCACGGCCTGACGCAATCCAGCGAAGCCCATGTGGTGCTGCGCAACTACCGCAAGGACGGCAGCCCGTTCTGGAACGACCTGTACATCTCGCCGGTGCTCAACGAGCGCGGCGAACTGACCCACTTCGTTGGCGTGCAGAACGACATCAGCGAGGAAATACGCTACCAGGACGAGCTGAGCTTTAACGCCAGCCATGACGTGCTCACCGGCCTGCCCAACCGCACTCTGCTGGAAGACCGCCTGCGCCAGGGCTCCCAGATTTCCCAGCGCTACCAGCGCAGCCTGGCGGTGATGTTCATCGACCTGGATGGTTTCAAGCCGATCAACGACTCCATGGGTCACCATTTCGGTGACCAGGTTCTGCTCGAAGTGGCACGGCGTATGAGCGCCCAGGTGCGCCCCGGCGATACTGTAGCGCGCATGGGCGGCGACGAGTTCATCGTGCTGCTGCCAGACCTGGCGCGCGAGGAAGACGTGCTGCAGGTGGCCGAGCGCCTGCTGGCCGACATCGCCCGGCCCTACCGCGTCGAGGGCATCGACCTGCACGTCACCGCGAGCATCGGCATCACCCTCAGCGACGGCCTACTGGAACAGCCCATGCAATTGATCCAGCAGGCCGACCTGGCGATGTACAAGGCCAAGCAGGAGGGGCGCAACCACTACCAGTGGTTCACCAACGACCTCAACCAGCGCGTCGGCGAGCGGGTGATGCTGCGCAACGAACTGCAGAAAGCCATCGAGAACCAGGACTTCACCCTCTACTACCAACCCCAGGTCGACAGCCGCAGTGGCCGCGTGATCGGCCTTGAGGCCCTGCTGCGCTGGGAACACCCGAGCAAGGGCTTCATCTCGCCGGCTTTGTTCGTGCCCATCGCCGAAGACACCGGGCAGATCATCCCGCTCAGCCAGTGGGTGCTGGACACCGCCTGCCGGCAGATCAAGGAGCTGTACGAGCAGGGTATGACCGGGCCGAGCGTGGCGGTGAACATCTCGGCGGTGCACTTCCAGCGCAGCAACTTCGTCGACAGCATCAGCGCCATGCTCAGCAAGCACAGCCTGGATGCCGAACTGCTGGAGCTGGAAATCACCGAAACCGTGCTGCTGCACAATGCCGAGCGGGCCATCGACACCCTGCACCAACTCAAGCGCCTAGGGATGGTCTGAAAAACACTTTCCGAATCTGGTGAAATACGCCGATCCCGCTACCCGAGTTCTTCCATGAAGCAGATGACCTTCGCCGACGCCGAGTACGCTGGCAAGCGCAAGCAGACCCGCAAAGAATTGTTCCTGATCGAGATGGATCAGGTTGTGCCGTGGAAAGGTTTGATTGCGTTGATCGATCCGCATTACCCCAAGGGTGAAGGTGGTCGGCCAGCCTATCCGCTGATGGCGATGCTGCGTGTGCATCTGATGCAGAACTGGTTCGGCTACAGCGACCCGGCGATGGAAGAGGCTCTGTACGAGACGACCATCCTGCGCCAGTTTGCAGGATTGAGCCTGGAGCGCATTCCCGACGAAACCACCATCCTCAACTTCCGTCGCCTGCTGGAAAAACACGAACTGGCGACCGGGATACTGGCGGTGATCAATGGCTATCTCGGTGACCGCGGCCTGTCGCTGCGCCAGGGCACCATCGTCGATGCAACGTTGATCAACGCGCCCAGCTCGACCAAGAACAAGGACGGCAAGCGTGACCCGGAGATGCACCAGACCAAGAAAGGCAACCAGTACTACTTCGGCATGAAAGCCCATATCGGCGTGGATGACGAATCGGGTTTAGTGCACAGCGTGGTCGGTACAGCAGCCAACGTTGCAGACGTTACCCAGGTCGACAAGCTGCTGCACGGCGAGGAAAACATGGTCGGTGCCGATGCAGGTTACACCGGCGTAGAGAAGCGCCCAGAACATGAAGGCCGTGAGGTGATCTGGCAGATCGCTGCCCGCCGCAGTACGTATAAGAAGCTGAGTAAACGCAGCGCGTTGTACAAAGCCAAGCGCAAGATCGAGAAGGCCAAGGCTCAGGTGCGGGCCAAAGTCGAGCATCCATTTCGGGTGATCAAGCGCCAGTTCGGTTACGTGAAGACGCGCTTCCGTGGCCTTGCCAAAAACACCGCGCAACTGGTAACGCTGTTCGCCCTGTCGAATCTGTGGATGGCGCGCAGACATTTACTGACGAATGCAGGAGAGGTGCGCCCGTAACGTGGGAAATGACCGCCGCGAGGTGCTCGCGACGGTCAAAAACGAAGAAATTAGCGGGCCATCTGGTCGATTTTGATCATTTGCCCGCTTTCAAAATCGGTGGAGGTTGAAGTCGGCCAGAAATACCGGGCTACTTCAGACCATCCTAAAGAGCCGGCTAACACTCCTTCATTTATACCGAGCGCGTAGGCATGGCTTGAATCTTGGGTAATCGGAGCGCCACGCGACTGCGTCGACTTGAGTCACCGTTTTGGCATCAGCCGCATCTTTTCTACCGGCCGCTTTGGATCGATTGCCACCTGTCGCAAAGGGCTGTAATTGGCCGGGAGTCGCCGGTCGCAACAGGCTGGAGTCGGCCAATAGCGGCCTATCTGACTGCGTAGAAATCGGCACGGGCCGGAGGTTTAGATCGTGGCGTGTGATCAAGGCTTTAGCAGGAGACTGGCGCCAACTTTTTGATCTTCATAGCGCACAACAAACCCGTTAAGACGTTGCTGGCGCTGCAGTTGATCCCTGGCTATGTCGGCATGTTCCCGACCTTTATAGGGGCCACAAAAAATCCGATTCATTCCATCAGCCGTGGTTGTGTACGCTTCATACCCGACTTCCTTTAAGCGCTTTTCAAGCTTCTCGGCTGTCTCTTTACTGCTCAAGGATGCGACCTGAACACTCCACAAAAGCTCATCATTCACAGAAGCCGGTTTTGGGGGGCAGCCGTGATCTTGTTGTTAGCTTCAGTCAGTCGGCGCTGCTGCTCCTGCTCAATCGCTGACATGATCTCAGCCGCATTATTGAAATGCACCAGTTGCCAGTAACCGCCCTGGTCACGCAGGGTGAACTTCATCTCAAGGGGAAGATCGAGCTGTTCGTTACGGTAGGGTATGGTTACGATGGCCACCTTGCCCTGCTTCTCGACGTGGTAATCCTGCAGCTGCAACTGCTCCAGACCAAATGACGATGCCATGTCGTCAAGACTGGCCTTCTTAGCCGCATCACTGGCAACAGCAGGTGCTGCAGAGGCCGCGACGCCTTGTCCGCCTTTAACCAGCTCGCCCGTTTCGACGTACCGTAGGGTCGACGACTTCAGCCCGCTCACAAGAGTTGGTTTCATCATCTGCACAATGCCCGTGCCCAGGGCACTGCTGAGCGTGCTCCAACCGGCGTCATTCTCATTCGTGGCCTGGAAGAGTGCTTGCGCCATCACATCGTCAATCAGGCGATTGAAGAGCGTGTCGACATCAACATGCTTTTCGAACAAGGCCACGTCATGATCCTGTACCGCGTTGCGGATCTGCAGGACGGAATAGGTTGGCGTGGTCGTGTAATAGTAGGAACCACCCACTGAAACGGCAACCAGCACCAGGGCGGACAAAAGTAACTTCCTTTTCATCAGGCTCCTCACAAGCATTTCTGGGCTATCCGGTTTGTGATCGGGAACCAGCCAGCGCCGGCTTCACAACGTCGGAGTGTGACGTTATCTGTTCTGGCTGGCCAGTAACCCGGCTCTGTTTGTGACTAGCCTGCGCTGTCTGAGCAAGGATGCGCCGAGAAGGGATAGGGAGACTCAGCGGTTGCTGCGCGAATCAATCTAGCTGCTCTGCATGCAACAATGATTATCCAACTGGGAAACGACAATGCCCATTCGGGATGGCTATGCGCAGATGTTGCTGAAGAAAGAGGCCGTTATGGTTCAATCAAAGCCCGTCCCGGTTCAACTGGAGAGATACATGCAAGGACAGCTACGCAAGCCACAAGCCAACGAACTTCTGGGCCTGATCAAGTTCTTCCGCAACGAAGAGTTCCTGGACAAACTGATCGCCGGACGCATGCACTGCCAGACGCCCGAAACCTATCGCCTCAGCAAGATGGAAGGAGTTTCGGACAGGGCCGAAAGCTGCGTGGAGTCCTGGCGCCCTGCACGCGGCGACTCGGCCTTTGAGGTGACCCTCAACAATCACGTGCTCCCCTTCGAGGACATCGTCGCCCTTACCATCCACAACGGCGAGCCGTTCGAGTCGTGGCTGCACTGTTGGTTTTGCTTGAGGTTGCCGGAGGATGCCAAGGCTCTTGAGTCACTGATAAACGATATTCGGCGGATGAAGGAGCACTTCGGTAGCCACTATGCCCTTATCGTCAACAAAGACGTGAAACCTTTCCTGCGCATGCTCCAGGATGTCTCGGGGAAAACAGTCTGGGCCAAAGAAGTCGACTACACCGAAGACGTCACCCACTGGGACGTCAGCTGCAAGTCGCAAGTCTATGCGTATCAACGCGAGTTCCGCATCGGCTTCGGAAAATGCGGGGTTAGCGAAACCGAGCCCTATGTATTCGACCATCCCGACGGTTTTGCTCACCTGATCCACAAGAGCCCGGAGCTCATTATTAAAAATGACCAGGATGGCGGCGTGCATCTCGACTTGGGTGCGCTTTAGCAACGGCTTGGTCAATCCCATGCAATTGCTCTGCGCCCTGAACGGGCCGTGGAACTGCTTGTTTACTTGCCAATCCGGGGAGGCGAACTCATAATTCCGTCAGCAACGATTCCACCCCGCGTGCTACTGGCGGTCATCAGTAGCGCCCAGGTGTTGTAGGTTCGCCTCTTCACCAAACCAAAAGCACGCTGAGCTCCGGGAAGGGCGTGCGGATCTGGTTGAGGATTCTCCCTGTGTCTCCCTGCTCATCCGCTAGACACGCAGCCGTCAACTCGTGAATCGCGAGTCCACAGGCACATAGGGTTCTCTGGAGGTTCGGTGCACAGTATTCAAAGGGCCGCACTGGTGTTGCGGCCCACACTTTTTCAAGCTCATACGATGGGTAGCCTGATGGCCTTGTGAAGGGGCATCAGGCTACCCATCAGTAGCCGCTTTTCTCTGCCGGTGGCCCGCCGGCGAAACGCAGGGCTCCCTTTGTGCGCGGATGCGTGCCTTCTGTTTGCTGGCCTCAGCCACGATAACCGGCCAGGTGATGTGAGACGTTACGATCAATGCCCAGGGATCGACGCTTCAACTGTCACAGGTGGCATACTTTTTCTCGATTCTGTTCCCTCGACTACAGCCGAGGGTAACTACTGACATGGTTGCCCTCGGTCGCTATTCCGCTTTCCCTCCCCCTTCTGCTATCCCCATCCCTCCTTGCTTGACACATTCCTAACCCCCTTCGATGATATGGCCGTGCTTTGCTGACGTCGTCAGCAACATGCCCATGCAGCTCGGATCCGAAAGGCTGCGACACGGTTTTCCGCGTTGATCCACCCAAGGCCGCTTAGCTTCTGGTAGCGCGGCCGGTCGACCTCGGTCGATAGAAGCACCTTCCGCCAACCCAGCGGGGAATTCACTTCCCCGCTGGGGTCAGTGTTTCTCCGCATTTTCAACCTGCAGGAGAAACACCATGTCCACGTTCAGCTATCGCGTAGGTTACGCCCTCGGTACTGTTACCCGGGAGTTCCTGCGTGCAGTCAAACAGTCCAAGCCAGCTGTACCCTCCAAGCCTCACATAGCCAAGCGGGCCATGCCGGCGGCAGCCCCTCACCCTTCCGGTCAGGTCCTGGAGCACATGTGCCAGGTGCCCGCGATCGTTCGCCTGAAACAGGTCGATCTCAACGCCTGGTATGCAGCCAACACCCGTGAAGTGCAGGTGAAGGTGAAAAAGCCGCGTACTCGAAAACCCAAGACCAAGCCTGTCCAGGCTGCTGGCAATGCGCTTCGCCTGGGCTCCCTAAACGAGCTGATCGCTCCGATTGAGCCGTCCATGAACTGCTGATTCACCTTCACTCACCCTCGTCGGGAAACCATCCCGACAGGGAGGTTTTCCGGCGATTCATGCGAGGAAAACCATGTCTCCCAAGAAGCTGTCCGCCATCGCGGACGATCTTCGCAAAATTGGTACCACAGCCGTCGCCGCTGCCGTGGTCGGGGTATTCCTCAGCGAGCATCGGCTCCTGACGGGTTATGTCTTCGTCGTTGGTGCTATGATCTGGTCCTACGGCATCTATCTCACCCAGGAGGAAGTTCCGAAATGAGTCAGACTGTCTTTGGCATGATCATCATGACCTGCCTGCTCTTCTTCTGCTCTGGGCTGGTAGTGTGGGCCAAATGGCCGGAGATAAAGAACTGGTGCCACAAGCATCACCTACGTCACCGACATCACTGAACTGCAATACACCCAGCCCCTCGCAAGAGGGGCTTTTCTTTTATGCGGGCTTGACTTTCTTTTCCGCTATCAACATATTTTCACCCGTGAGCTGCTGACGTCGTCAGCAACCATGCCCAAGCAGTCACGATCTGTGAGACTGCGACACGGCTTACCGTGTTGATCAAACCCAAGATCGCTAAGCTTCCGGTAGCGCGATCGGTCAATCGGCAACGATTGATGGAAGCATCCTCACCTAGCTGTCCCAGCACATACCTTCAAAGCTCTAACCCTCGCGGGGAATACTTTCCCCCAACGGCGAAGTGTTTCTCCGCTTTCGACTTTTGAAACTGGAGAATCACCATGAGCAACGCTCAATCCAACGAAACCAAGTTCTTCGATCTGCACACCACCGGTATCGGTTACCTCAACCGTATCCGCGAAGTGAAGCCGCGTAAGGGTTCCCCTTTCATGGCCACCACCATCGCAGCCCTCCGCGGCTCGTCCGATGACGTGGAATACACCTACATCGACTGCAACGTCGTCGGCGCCGAAGCTGAAAAGCTCGTGCGGCGCTGCGAGCAAGCCGTCGAAGCCGGTAAGAAGGTCCTCGTGTCCTTCCGCATCGGTGACATCTGGGCAGACGCCTTCACTTACGAAAAGGGCGAGAAGAAAGGTCAACCTGGCGCAAGCCTCAAGGGTCGACTGCTCTTCATCGGCTTTATCAAGGTGGATGGTGAAACCGTCTACGAAGCCAAACCGAAAGGTGACGGCGAACAACCGGTGGACCGCGAAAGCGGTGATCAATCGGAACAACAGCAGGATGCTCAACAGCAAACCGCTGCTTAAACAACGAAGGCGCTCTCCGGCGCCTTCATTTCCGTCTTACGCAATGCGCCGCTTTTCATCGCATACCCATCCGGGGGGCACCATCCCCCCAGGGCTTGGTGTTCTCCAAATTCATTTGGAGATCATCATGAGCTACAACGCCCAAGCCGTAGATATGCCCGCTTTGCCGGAAGTTGAAGAAGTGTCCATCTACGAAGTTGAAGCCGAACTGCTGACCAGCAGTCACTTCTGCGACGTGGCCTGGATCCTCTTCGCTGGGAATGCTGGCGATCAAACTGCAATAGCTGCATGACCTAAGGGCACCTAACGGTGTCCTGGCTTCACGCCCACTGGGAAACGCGACCCACTAGGTCACATCACCCTCGGGTGGTGGAGTGCATCCTGAACTACCCACGCGGGGATTCACTCCCCAAGGGGGTGCGTACCCCGGTCTTCAACGCGGAGGTACCACCATGAACACACAGCTAACGCTGATTGAAACCAAGGATTTCGAAGCCGCTCGTATCGCCCAGGAAAACCGGGTGATCGAAAAAGCCTTGCAGATCCTCGACCAACGGCTCTTCACCCGCGGCCCCGAATTAACCTCACCTGGCCTGGTAGCCGACTACCTGAAACTGCAGCTCGCTCAGCAGGATCATGAGGTCTTCGGCGTGGTTTTCCTCGATGCCAAGCACCGGGCGCTGCAGTTCGAAGTGCTGTTCCACGGCAGTATCGATGGTGCCAGCGTCTATCCCAGACAAGTGATCAAACGTGCCCTGGCCCATAACGCCGCGGCGGTCATCCTGACCCACAACCATCCTTCAGGATGTCCTGAACCCAGCCAGGCAGATCGCACCTTGACCGCACGGCTGAAGGAAGCCCTGGCCCTGGTCGAAGTGCGTGTACTGGACCACTTCATCGTTGGCGAAGGCCGCCCCCTGTCCCTCGCCGAATACGGCTGGCTCTAACCATCACAGGTGCCTTCGGACGCCTTTTCTTCACTGACGCATCAGTCAGTTACTCCAACCCACCTCGCGGGGATTCACTCTCCCGCCCGGGCGACGTGGGTCTCCGTTTATCCTCTGGAGATTCATCATGTCGAAACTGTACGGCACAACTGCGCTTACCCCTGCGGCGGCACGGATTCTGTCCATGCCGGTGGTTTTCACCCCCGAGGCATGGCAGCAAGCTGTGAATCTGGAGTCGGCTGCCGAGTTGGCCGACATCGAGGACCGCCTCTGCTCCACACTGGCTGCAGCCTACAACGCTGTATTCGCCGCACCCTCAGATGACGTTGTCGACTTCGGCCTTCACCGCCTACCGCCCGATGGCAACCCTCACCAACCGCTCTGGCTGGATCTGCAAGCGAGTCATCAGGACGGCATGGGCTCAACCGCCCAGTTGCTGATCTCGCTCAAACCCAACCCTGTCCAACTGGCGGCTTGACGGGATGCGCCTGGTTCATCAGGCGCTCCTCCAACCACTCAGAGCCCTGGCCTCACACCAGGGCTTTGCTTTTCTCGTAACTGTCCGCTGAGGCCTCGCCCCTCACGGGCTGGCCTCCGCTCTATGAGGAGGACGTCAATGATCCACATCGATGGCCAGTTGGCCATTCGCACCATCACCGGCCGGAACGGCAAGTTCAACGTCGGGCGCCTGGCAACCTCTATCGGGGAGTTCGTCATCAAGGACGCCCTCCTCGATCAGTACAACGAGGGGAAGTACCGCGGCAGTTTCGCAATTTCGGAAATTCGCCCGTCGTACTACTCCACTGGTGGTCGCCTCGTCGTCGAGATCCGCGCGAAAGTCGACAGCATGACGCTGGAGGACGTCGACAACCTCACGGCCGAGGATGCCGCGCAGCTATCACCCAGCGAACCCGATCCCCTGGACGAGGAGCGAGTCAGGCCTTCGGCCCCAGAGGCTCCTCGCGAAACCAGGAATCCCACGCCCACCCGGGCCGCCCAGATGCCGGCAGACAATGCGCCTTTCGGTATGGACAGTTCCAGCTCGAGCACGAAGAACTCCCAGCAAAACGAAGACGCCGAGCTATTCGGCACCATCTGGCCGTTGGGGAGTGAAGTCCGCCTCGACACCACAGTGGATCGCCAGCGCCTTCGCGCCCAGTGCTCTCGCCTCGGCGAGCTGGGGTACGAGCTGGATTTCAAACTGCAACTCTGGAAACGCCAACCACAACCGTAGGAGCACCTATGGATCCGCGATACCACAGCGAGGAAGCCTCCAACGAACTCCTGTTGACCTGCAGCGCGCTGCGCGAGGTCGGCCTGGACCAGGAGGCTGATCTGTTCCGAGAGGCGGTCTTCGATCGTCAGTACGTCGACCTTGCCCTTCAGGTCCTGCGTATGCGTGTCCATCACGCCTCCCCAGATGACGGGCAGTCCGCCAATCAGACAGCCCATCGGCTACTTGAACGGCTGAATCGTCTGCTCGCCTGACCCTTGACCAACCACCACCCTGCCGGGGACTCCCCGCCAGGGAGCCCGGCCACCACATGAGGCCCCACATCATGGGATGGCTATTCTCACACCGCGACAAAGACCACCTGATCCAACGGCTGCTGGAGCCCGCGGAAAGCTTCACCCGCAAGCGCACGATTCTGGAGCACGCACTGACCGGCCAAGAACTCTGGACCGTCGTTCAGCTGGAGCTGAAGGTGGCGAACATCATCAACGGCAATGCCGTCGGTGACACCTACACCTTCATCAACTGCGATCTGTTGGAGGTTCAGGGGGGACTCTGGGGCAGCAAATCGATCCCGGAATCCGCTGGCCCGTATTACTACGGGTGCCCCCTGCACTTCCTGGACATGGCGCCGGACGGCGTCTGTCCGGCGTGGCGCAATGCCCTTCGTAACGACCAGCCGGCCCGGCCCGCCTGACCAACCAACGTCACCCACCCCGAGGGGCAGTCCTGCCCCTCCCGGGCAGGCCCCCATCTGCAATGGAGGCCACACCCTATGCTGCCTACCCCGCTGCACCAGGTCGAGGAATGTCCCGACCTTTACGTCGACGCCTGTGTCTGCGATGAGCAGCGCAACCTGGTCTTCCTCTCCGCCTGGGGCCGCGACACCGCCCTGCAGGAGTTCCTGGCCAGGCTGACCCTCGGCTCTGCCGAGGGCGGCCTGGACCAGTTCCACATCGTCATGGATGGCCGGAGTCTTCCGGTCTTTTCCAACGTCGATCAGTTGGAGAAGCGCACTACCCGGCAATTCCGCGGGACGCTATTCGGCAGCCTGCTGCATCTGTGGCTGTTCGACCGGCGCTGCGCGCAGCCCGACCGGGCCAATCACTTCGCCTATGCCCTCCTCGAGGAGGGCTCAGACCCTCTGCTGCACCTCTGGCCCCTGGTCACCGAGACCTGCCCGTTGCCGCTCCTGCAGCACTGGCGGGAGCCGGTGATGGAGCTCCTCACCGAGCACGGCATGGTGCAGTCCCTACCCGGGGCGCTGGGGCCTATCACGGCCTGGCGACTATCACTGCAACTCGACGTGCTCGAGCCCGCCCTGGGCGATCTGATTCGCCAGGGGCAGCTCACCACCGACGCTCAGGCCTGCGCCTGAGCATCCCTTCGACGATGAGCAGCGGCGCTGCTCATCCCATACCAACCAAGGAGGCCTCTGATGGCTCTGATGTTTCCGCGCCTGGCGCATAACTTCGCCCGCAACGGCTATTACCCCACCGATGAAATAACCCTGGAGCGTGCCCTGCAGGCCTTGGCTCCCTCCTCCACCGGCGCGATGCGGATTCTCGATCCGTGTGCCGGCGAGGGGGTCGCCCTGGCTGAAGCAGCGCACGCCCTCGGGCGAGACCAGGTGCAGGCCTGCGCGGTCGAGTATGACCGCGAACGTGCCGATCACGCCCGGACGCTGCTCGATCGCGTCCTGCACAGCGACCTCATGGACACCATGATCTCGCGGCAGGCCTTCGGGCTTCTCTGGCTCAACCCACCCTATGGCGACCTAGTGGCCGATCACTCTGGTGCTTCGCAGTATCAGGGTAGTGGCCGCCGGCGGCTGGAGAAACTGTTCTACCAACGGGCCTTGCCGCTGCTGCAGTACGGTGGCGTGCTGGTGTTCATCGTTCCGCACTACGTGCTGGACGACGAGCTGTGCGGGTGGCTGTGCAACCACTTCACCGAGCTGCGGATCTATGCCGCCGCTGATCCGACCTTCAAGCAGGTGGTGATCTTCGGTATCCGTGTCCGACGCCAGGACCTGGCCAAGCCACGGGAGGTTGCCCAGGTGCGCAATCGCCTACAGGCGATCGGCGCCGGACAGCAGCACGCGGAGGACCTCCCGGCCAACTGGCCGTGGGAGCCCTACGCGGTGCTGCCGGCGGCGAACGACCTGGAGCACTTCTATCGGGTCACTCTGGAGCCGGAACAGTTCAGCCACGAAATCCAGCGCCTGCGTGGCTTGTGGCCGGACTTCACCATGCACTTCGGGCAGGCCGGTGTTCAGCCGCGGCCGCCGGTACGGGAGCTGTCTCGCTGGCACTTGGCGTTGGCCCTAGCCGCTGGCGCGATCTCCGGCGTGGTGACCTCGAAAACCGGGCGCGTTCTGGTGCTCAAGGGTGATACCTACAAGGATAAGGTCCGCAAGACCGAGTTCACTGAGGACGAGGACGGCAACGTCTCCGAGGTAAGGATCCTGACCGACCGTTTTGTGCCCATCATCCGGGCATGGGACATGACGCCAGGCTCTGCGAACCGAGGATGCGTGCTGACCATCAGTTCTTCTGCGAGCACTCAGCCTGAGCCGGAAACTCCGGCGCCGGTACCGGCGGGCCGCGCTCCTGCAGCGCTGTTCGAACCGGGCAGCATGGTCCTGACCCGTTCCGTGCACGACCTGGTCGAGCGCGGCCTGCTCAACCCAGCCCCCTACCTCAAGCGTCACCTGGCGGGAGACTGGGGTGAACTGTCCGATGAGGACAAGCACACCAACCGACAAGCACTGCGGTATGGCGACCGTCTGTTCTCCGCTTACGACATGGACGTGGATGACGAGTCTCGTCTCTGGATCATCACCGAAGCCGATCGCAGCGCGACCACCATCCTGCTGCCAACCGACTACTAACCCACCTCTACGCCAGCCAGGCGTTTCCTCTACCAACCCGCAGGGTATGTGCCATACCCGCCGGGGTGTCGTGCATGCCCTGTTTCTACCCTCCAGGAGAAACTCCATGAACGACCTGACCCAGGGCCTCAACCAAGCCCCCTTCGCTCCACTGACCATCGGCCTGACCGAATTCATCGACGAATTCGGTGACGAGTTGCTGGACTCCCTCAACCGCTCCAACCCACCAGTCTACGCCGGCAACACCAACGCACGTCGCCAACTGGTGATGGACGGCCTCAAACGTAAGCCCTTCCCCGCCCAGGCGGAAGTCGTGCAGGCCATCGCCGCGTTGCTGCTCGATCGCAACGAGCAGGCCGGCGTCATCAACGCCGAGATGGGTACCGGCAAAACCATGATGGCCATCGCGGTGGCGGCCGTCATGCACAGCGCAGGCTATCGACGCACCTTGGTCATCTCTCCCCCGCACCTGGTCTACAAGTGGCGGCGCGAGATCCTCGAAACCATCCCGGATGCCCGTGTCTGGGTGCTCAACGGACCCGATACCCTGGTCAAGCTGCTGAAGCTGCGCGACCAGGTAGGTTCGCCCTACGACGGGCGTCAGGAGTTCTTCATCCTCGGGCGCGTGCGCATGCGGATGGGGTTCCACTGGCGCCTGGCGTGCTGGCCTCGACGCGCCGCCGGCGGACGCCTGCTTGCGGGCTGTCCGGACTGCGGCCGCGTCCTCGAGGACCAGGAGGGCAACCTGATCACCGTGGAGGAGTTCCAACAGGAGGAACGCCGCCGAGGCTGTCCGCACTGCGGGGGCACACTTTGGACACTTATGCGCCCGGGGAAGGCCGAGAACGGCACTCGACGCTCAACCGTCCTGAAGTCGATGTGTCGGATCCCGACCATTGGCCCAGTCCGCGCCGAGCGGTTGCTGAACGACTTCGGGGAGGACTTCCTCGCCTCGATGCTGGTGGACAACGTGTCCGAGTTCATCAACCTGATGGATGCCAAGGGCAACTTCGTCTTCAGCGACCGCCAGGCCAAGCGCATGGAGCGCGCCATGGCCAACATCGAGTTCGGCTTTGGCGAAGGCGGCTACCAACCCACGGAGTTCATCAAGCGCTACCTGCCTGATGGATATTTCGACCTCCTGGTAGTGGACGAGGGGCATGAGTACAAGAACAGTGGTTCGGCCCAGGGCCAGGCCATGGGCGTGTTGGCGGCGAAGGCACGGAAATCCGTGCTGCTGACCGGCACCCTCATGGGCGGCTACGCCGACGACCTGTTCTACCTCCTGTTTCGGATCCTCACCCGGCGCATGATCGAGGACGGTTACCGTCCGAACGCGCGCGGCAGCATGGCTCCTGCGGCCATGTCGTTCATGCGCGATCACGGGGTACTGAAGGACATCTACACCGAGCGCGACGGCGAGTCGCACAAGACCGCCAAGGGCAAAAAGCTCTCGGTACGGACGGTGAAAGCCCCGGGCTTCGGCCCGAAAGGCATCCACCGCTTCGTGCTGCCGTTCACCGTGTTCCTCAAGCTGAAGGACATCGGCGGCAATGTGCTGCCGGCGTACCAGGAAGAGTTCATCGACATCGCCATGTCCGCTGAGCAGGCCTCGGCCTATCAGAAACTGGCAGGCACGCTGACGGCAGAGCTTCGCCAGGCCCTCGCTCGGCGGGATACCACGCTCCTGGGCGTGGTACTCAATGTGCTGCTGGCTTGGCCGGACTGCTGTTTCCGGCCGGAGGTGGTGAAGCATCCGCGCTCCCGGGACACGTTGGCATTCGTGCCGGCGATCTTCGGGGACGAGGAGCTGATGCCCAAGGAACAGGCGCTGGTGGACCTGTGCCTCGCGGAGAAAGCCAAGGGCCGCAAGGTCCTGGCCTACACCGTGTACAGCGGGACCCGAGATACCACCCGCCGCCTCAAGCGGATGCTCGACCAGGCCGGTTTGAAGGTGGCGGTATTGAGGGCTTCGGTGGATACGGCCAGGCGCGAGGATTGGATCCTCGACCAGGTCGACCGCGGCATCGACGTGCTCATCACCAACCCGGAGCTGGTGAAAACCGGGCTGGACCTGCTCGACTTCCCGACCATCGCCTTTCTGCAGACGGGGTACAATGTGTACACCCTGCAGCAGGCGGCGCGACGGTCGTGGCGGATCGGGCAGAAACAGCCGGTACGGGTGGTGTTCTTCGGCTATGCCGGCAGCTCGCAGATCACCTGTCTGCAGCTCATGGCCAAGAAGATCGCCGTGGCCCAGAGCACGTCGGGAGACGTGCCGGAATCCGGGCTCGACTCGTTGAACCAGGATGGGGATTCGGTCGAGATGGCGCTGGCAAGACAGTTAATTGCAGCATGACTTCAGCCCCCGCAAGGGGGCTTCTTAGTTTGGGTATATCCAGCCCCGATCATGAAGTTTGCCAACTAAAGTCTTCATCCGAATATTGGCTTGCTGCATCATCCTCTTGCGATGAAGTCCCGGCGTGCCAGATGACGTAGAGCATCTCCACCCTGGCTTGCCCTTTCTCATAGGCATCGAATGTCGCTCCCAACGCAAGGGGTGGCTCGATCCGGGAAGCTCCTGCGGCTGGCACCTCGTCCTCCCGGTACCACCTCCATGGTGAGGCTCGACTGATGAAGCGCGCCTTGAGATCGTCCTCGATCTCTTTGCGATTCGACAGCAAGTGCATGCCGGCATGCGTCGGGAACGCCACCGCGGCCAGTTGGTTGTCCTGAGCGATCTGTTCGGCGACGCCCAGAAAGGCATCGACTATCGAGGCAGGGTCATGGCAGGCCATGGCCTGTTCCGTCGGGTTGATTGCCCGGATGATCAGGCTCGGCCGGCTACGATGGAGCGCCGGAATGGGCTCGATATAGAGCATGGCCATACCCACCAACTTCTTGCCCTCTGGATCGAAGACCAAGAGGTGCGAGTGACGCTCTTCGAGCCACATTTCTACATTGGAACGGGTACAGAGCAGAGCCGCTTCCTTCGCGAAAAAGGCGGCGGGATGTTTGGAGACCGTGGCCGAAAAACGCGAAACCTGGCCTGCTGATTTATCATCGTCCACGAACTTATTCAATTCACGCTTGGCCCATGCGCTGAACTTACGCAACACCGCGTCCTGGGTGAGGGCCAACGCCTCGGCCAAACAGGCGAAGCCCTGGGCTTGCTTCGGGACCGTAACACCGAGCCGGGATGCCAAGTGCAGGGCGTCCCCCTCGTCGAAACGCGTCACGAACTGTTCCTGGTGAGCAGCCAGGGCATCGGGCAGCGCCACGCAGAAGAAACCGTGCAAATCCCGAATTCGTTGGTAGGCCACGAGGCTGTCGTCATCGATCTCCCGGAGTGCGGCAAAGCCTTCGCGCAGCCATTCCGCCACCACCGTGTCCGGCGCGGCTACGGCGAGCAGGACGCCGAGGTGCCGGAGCAGCAGCAACACATCGGCCGACGGTTCGATGAGCAGCCCTGGTCGGAGGTGCCGGCAGGCATCGAACATATCGGTGAACTCGGCCGGCGCGAAACGCTTCGCGAAGCTCACAGCTTTCGCCAAGGCATGCAGCCCCTCCCTGTCCAGGGGGCGCTTGATTCGCCATTGCGTCCGGGTCCACGTCATGGGGTACTCGCTACGCACGGTCAGTTTACCAATGTCCCCCTCGTGGCCGAGTAGATTTGGCCATCGCTGCCGCACCACGGATGCTGCAGTGCAATACACCCAGCCGATGGCATCGATTTCCAGCTTGCTCAGGGTATCGTTCGTGGGGCCTCGCCCCTTGAGTAGTTCATCCAGCAACGGGGAGAATCGGGCCAGTTGCCCGTCCAGCTCCTCGGGACCAGCCCACAGCGTTTCCAGCAGGCTGGGCAACAACAGTCCTCCGCTCCTGTCCAGCAAAGCTGGCAGGCGCGGGACGAGGTAGTCGCGCTCGCGCCGGATCTCGACGTCCCTCACAGCCCTGTAGGCCTGCCGGGCGGCCTCATCCTCGCGGGAAGAAGGCCACGGGCCCAACCGCTCCGTGACGCGATCCCCCACCACGCTTGCCACACAGGCTTGATTGTGCTCCAGCAGGTTGAAGCGGTTGCGAGCAAAGGCGTCATCCAGCAAGACCCGGCCCAACGCATCGTCGAAACCACCTCCCCGGTATTCCTGGATGCCGGTGGCCTTCTGGTACCAGTCGCAGAGGGCTCTACGCGTGGACAAGCCACGTTCTTCCACCAAATGATGGAGCAACTCTGCCCCGACCTTGGCCACCTTCAATACCTGGTGCAGTGAGGCCAGACTCGGCAGGTCGACCGCGGCGATCAGGTACTCGAACGAATCCCAGTAGCCCCCCTTAGCCGCCAGCCGCACCCACTCCGCGACGGAGTCGGGCTCCCCCCGGCCTCGTTCGCCAACGACGGACAAGTACCGGTCTAGTGAAATGGGCCCCACGTGCTCATAACAAACCTGAAACGCCAGCACGGACTCCGCACCGCTATAACCGTGTCGGGACAGCACCTCCAGGAACCCGGCTAGATCACGTCGCCCATCGAGATAGGAAACACACTGCGCGAGTTGGCCGATGCTCAACGCATGCGCGGGCGCGGCGAGCCGTTCAAAATCCACCACCGGCGGTTTTTCCTGGCGTGCCACTTGCAGCAGCATTGACTGGCAGCCTGCCATTCCCTCAAGGTCCGCCCCCAGGCGGTACAGGCTGCGAACCATGTCCACCGAAGCGCAATGATAGGATTCCAGCAATGCCTTGAACCGACCGATATCTTGGGCGGTTCTGGCCCGCACCTCGTCCAGCAGGAATCTCCAACGCTCTGTCGAGACCAGCCATAGGCAATCTCCCACCTCGCTGAACACACTGGATAGGTCATCGACGGCGAACGCTCGCAGGAGGGCCAGTGTCGCCTCCAGTCGCTCCGGCGCGAAACGCTGAAACGGCCAGCGGAACACTTCCGCGACCTGCTGACGCGAGACCTCATACGCCAACAGTAGCCGCACCTGGCATCTGGCCCTTTTAATATCGGCGGGGCTCAAATCGCGCGCGCAGTGATAATAGCTGCTACCGTTCTTGACCCAGGCCAGCTCGGCCTGACTCTGTACCGCCCCCTCCTCGACGAGGACACGCAATAAACTACCGTCCAACCGCGACGACGGGGATTGGAACGCTCTGGCGAACTCCTCCGGCGTGCGCAAGCCAAGCCGATCAGCGGCTCGAATGGTTCCCTCATCCAGCCACTGGATGCGATCAAGTTCTTGCACGGTGCGGGGAAGCACGGGGGAACGACTTAAGAAGAAGTCATAGGCCTCGCAGTAGTACTGCAAGCGCGGCAGGGACCTCTGTACGAACTGTTTGAATACGAACCCTCGCCCTTCCTCAAAGCGCACGGGTTTCAGAAACCTTCGGGCGCGGCGGAAGAGAAGTCTCCCGGGCAACAGACTCAGGCCTATTTGCCCCGCCACCGCCCATCCATCGGGAACGAGCGGGATATCAACGGGGACCCCCAAGACGCGGCGGATATACGGTTCCAGCTGGGGCGAATCTCGTAACAGTCGGTCTGCGTCGTAGGCCACTTGTCCGCGAAAAGCTCGGACCTTGGCCCGCAACTTTTGGATTGGATGTAGGGGGGTATAGTCGTCGTCATACGCCCTCCATCCCTGAAATGACTCCTTAGCTTCGTACTGTTTCAGCACCGTGTTGCGAAACGCCCTATACGAGTCCTGCTCCAACATTCTCTCCCCAAGCGCCGCCCGCAGCGTCACGCTGCGACATGGTACTAGCCGATCCACAATCAGCGATGCGGGAGACTATGGCTAGAGCTCTTGGCCAATGCAACGCACTCAAGCCTCGGTTGTTTCCGTGTTACCCGCCCCTCTCCTGCAGTACGGCCCCCACCAGCTATGACCAGCGCGCAGAAATTCCCCACGCGCCGAAAGATGGATTTTCTACTGCACCCGGTCATAGCGTTTGAGAGGGTGTCCCCAGCTTCGCGCGAGGACATCCATGAACCTACCACGCCCTACCCGATCAACCTTGCTTCTCAGCCTCTGCCTGGCCGGCCTGGTCGGCGCGCTGGGCTTCGAGCACTACCGGCTCGCCCAACTGCGCAGCAGCCTGGCTGCGACCGCCGACAAAAGTTCGATCGATGCCATCCTGCAGCGCCTGAGCAAGATCGACGACCGCCTGGACTCGGTCGACGGCAAGCACCTGGTCACCGATGACGACTTCCGGGCCAGTCAGCAAGCGTTATCGAGCCGAATCGATGCCGTTCAGGCCTATGCGAAGCAAGCGACGGAAACCGCCCAGGACCTGTCCCGCACGGCCGCCTCGGCAAGCGAGCTCCTCGTGCTGAAGGCCAACATCGAAACCTTGGACAGCGGCCTCCAGGCGCTACGCAAAACCCAGGTCCAACCTCCGCCGCTCGTTATCCCCAAGCCAAAAACGGCCGCCCGCCGCTCCGCCACCTTCCAGAAGCCCAAACCCAAGCCAGTCGCTCCCGAGCCCCCGCCCTTCCATGTGCTCGGCATCGAGTATCGAGGAGGCGAACGCTTCCTATCCATTGCGCCACCAGGAAGTACGCAGCTGAGCCAGATCTACCTGGTCCGGCCGGGTGACGCTGTGACAGGCACCGCCTGGCGGCTCATCTCGCTGGACGACAGAGCGGCACGTTTCGACGTCGCCGGCACTCCCCGAACCATAACCGTTGCGCCATAGGAACCGCACATGGACGACTCAAGAAGAGACCGTTTGCTCAACCACATCGTGCCCGTGATTCTGCTCGGCCTTGCCGTAGTACTTATCGGGCTTTCCAATCGCAGCCACGCGACGGAAAGGGATGCCCAGGAAAAGGGTTTGCAGCAAGGACAGAGTGATGTGCGCGGCCTGCAGCAAAGCGAAAGCCAGGTCTCGATCGCCCATGAGTGGGGGCTGACCCCTCAAGAGTGGGAACGCTATCGATCGGTGATGAGCGGGCCTCGTGGCACCTATTCGCCAGGCCTCGACCCGCTGACAGCGCTGGGCATCGAGGCTCGTTCAGCCGAGGAGCGCGGGCGCTACGCGGAGCTACAGGTGCAGGCGGAGCGACAGCGTATCAACAAGGAACTGGCCTACCAACGCGCCTATGACGAAGCCTTCGCGCGCTTGTACCCCAACGAGAAGGTCATCCAGATCACCTCCGGCCAAACACCTCCCGCGGCTGGTAGCCGGCCGGCACTTCTGGGTGATGGCCGCCCGGCGATCTTTGTACGGGAAGACTGCACAGGGTGCATCGCGCGGGTGAAGAACCTGCAGCAGCAGAAGCAGCCCTTTGACCTCTACTACGTCGGCAGCCAGGGCGATGACGAGCGGATCCGCCGCTGGGCGATTCTCGCCGGCATTGAGCCGGCGAATGTCCGTAGCCGACAGATCACGCTGAACCACGACAGCGGCCGTTGGCTTGGCCTGGGGCTCGGCGGCGACCTGCCAGCGGTTGTTCGCGAGGTGAACGGACAATGGCAGCGTCAGTGACCAGATCGAGGCTTGCGCTGGCCATCAGCCTGCTGTTGGCAACTGCGCTCGCCAAGGGCGCCGAGGTTCCGCCTCCGGCCTACCAACTCATCGCCTTGCCTGCCGGCGTTCCATCGGAAGTCCTCTATTCGGTGGCCCTGCAGGAGAGCGGCACCCGACTGCGGGGCCAGTTGGTCCCCTGGCCCTGGACATTGAACGTCGCCGGCGCCGGCTACCGCTTCGCAACCCGGGACGACGCCTGCAGTGCACTGCAGGTTGCCATCCAAACTGCCGGGCCGAAGCGGGTCGATGCCGGGCTCGGGCAAATCAACATCGGCTGGAATGGCCATCGCTTCGATACCCCCTGTGATGCCCTGGACCCTTACAAAAATCTAGCGGCCACGGCTCAGATCCTCGCAGAACAGAAGGCCCAGGGCGGGGACTGGATCACTGCGGCAGGTCGCTATCACCGACCCGCCGGCGGTGAAGCAGCTGCCAAATACCGCCGCGCCTTCGCCACACACCTCAGCCGCGTCACCGGCCTCACGCTACTGGCGACCAACCCATGAAACGACTCTTCAGCCTCACCTTTCTGCTGTGCTCGAGCTGGCCCCTTCTATCAGCGCAGGCCACGGCTCTGGTCGTTGTCGAGGATCGCGGCGGCGTCTCTGCCCTGCCCTACTACCAGGACTTGGAGCCGGAACCGACCGCAAACGCCACGCCACCACAGGACATCGGCGTTCGCTCATCCGGGGCTTTTCCTGTGCGATCCGCTCAGCTGACGCCTGGAGCAGTGCCAGGCCGAGTGATCAACGCGCCTGGTCTCCAACCTGTCTTCCTGGTGGGGGATGACGAACACTCCCGGGCCTGGTTGGTACAACGGCGTGACCTGCTCCAGCAGATGCAGGCGGTTGGCCTTGTGGTCAATGTGGCCAGCGCCAGGCGCCTGGCCGAGGTCCGTCGGTGGGCCGACGGCCTGCAGGTGGTAGCAACGCCCGCAGATGACCTGGCTATCCGCCTGGGAATCAATCACTACCCGGTCCTCCTCACGCCCACCGCCATCCAGCAATAGGAGAATGCCGTGAAATCGCCCGTTCTCACCATGGTGATCAAGCAACCCAAGGATCCACGTGCCCGACAGCTGCTCTATGAGCAACTGACTCATGTCATCAGCCTTTACGGCGGCAGCGTCACCGCGATGTCGCATGAGGATGCGGTGACCCTGTGCGAGCGGCTGGCCGAACGCCTGCCTGACGAGGAAGTTGAGGAGGCTAGGCAGGAGGTTGCCGGCATGTACCCCGAACGAGAACCAGGCACCCTGAAGGCATAAAGCTATGGCCCAGACCTATACGATCGAAACGCTGCTCCGCCCCGCCGTCGAGCTCTATACCGTCCTGGTCTGCCTCGCCGCGGCCTTGCTCTGCATCTTCGCGCCCTGGACCTTGGCCCTAACGCCGTTGTTCGGCTTGGTGGCCACCGCAGGCTTTCTGCTACTCGGTTTTACCCGCCTCAAGCAGGCCCTGGTCGTGCTGCGCTACCGTCGCAACATCCGGCGATTGCCGCACTACACCATGACCAGCAAGGAGATGCCGGTCAGCAACGAGCGCCTGTTCATTGGCAGGGGGTTTCGCTGGTCGCAGAAGCACACCCAGCGGCTGATGGACACCTACCTGCCCAAATTCGCGGAGTATGTCGAACCGACGCCGCTGTACCAGCGCGCCCGGCGCCTCGAGGAGCGCCTGGAGTTCGCCCCCTTCCCTCTCAAGCTGCTGGCCAACGCCACTGCCTGGGACGTGCCTCTGAATCCGGCGCGGCCGCTCCCACCGGTCGGCGGTCTGCCAAGGCTCCACGGCATTGAGCCTCATGAAAGTGACGTCAGCCTGCCACTGGGCGAACGGGTCGGCCACAGCCTGGTGCTCGGCACCACCCGCGTGGGCAAGACCCGCCTGGCCGAACTGTTCATCACCCAGGACATCCGCCGCAAGCGTGGTGGGCAGCATGAGGTAGTGATCGTCTTCGACCCCAAAGGCGACGCCGACCTTCTGAAACGCATGTACGTCGAGTGCAAGCGCGCCGGCCGGCTGGACGAGTTCTATGTGTTCCACCTGGGCTGGCCGGATCATTCGGCCCGCTACAACGCCGTGGGCCGCTTCGGCCGGATATCGGAAGTGGCGACCCGTGTTGCCGGCCAGCTGTCCGGCGAGGGTAACTCCGCCGCCTTCCGTGAATTCGCCTGGCGCTTCGTCAACATCATCGCCCGCGCCCTGGTCGCCCTCGGTCGCCGGCCGGACTACGAGCAGATCCTCAAGCACGTGATCAACATCGACGAGCTGTTTGTCGAATACGCCCAGAAATACTTCGCCGAACATGACTCGAAGGCTTGGGAGACCATCGTGGCGATCGAGGGCAAGATCGATCGCAAGAACCTCAGCTTCGCCATGAAGGACCGGCCGCTGCGCGTCGTGGCCATCGACATGTACCTCACGCAGCAACGCATCTCGGACCCGGTGATGGACGGCCTGCGCTCGGCCGTGCGCTACGACAAGACCTACTTCGACAAGATCGTGGCCAGCCTGCTGCCGCTGCTGGAGAAGCTGACCACCGGACGGATCGCGGAGCTGCTTTCGCCGAACTACCAGGATCTGGAAGACCCGCGGCCGATCTTCGACTGGATGCAGATCATCCGCAAACGTGCCGTCGTCTACATCGGGCTGGACGCCCTCTCCGATACCGAAGTCGCAGCCGCCGTCGGCAACTCGATGTTCAGCGACCTGGTCTCGGTCGCCGGCCACATCTACAAGTTCGGCATCGATGACGGCTTGCCCGGGGCAAGCGGTGGGAAGGTCGCGATCAACGTCCATGCCGACGAGTTCAATGAACTGATGGGCGAAGAGTTCATCCCGATGATCAACAAGGGCGGCGGCGCCGGCATGCAGGTCACCGCTTACACCCAGACCATGAGCGACATCGAGGCGAAGATCGGCAGCCGCGCCAAGGCCGGCCAGGTGATCGGCAACTTCAACAACCTGTTCATGCTGCGCGTGCGCGAAACCGCGACGGCGGATCTGCTCACCAA
Source organism: Pseudomonas benzenivorans (assembly GCF_900100495.1). Classification (GTDB taxonomy): domain Bacteria; phylum Pseudomonadota; class Gammaproteobacteria; order Pseudomonadales; family Pseudomonadaceae; genus Aquipseudomonas; species Aquipseudomonas benzenivorans. Next base: position 155,660 of record NZ_FNCT01000003.1, on the reverse strand, counting down.
CCAGTTGCCGAAAGTCCAGGTGTTCACCAGCACGCCGGCCAGCAGCGCCAACGATGCCATCAACGGCAAGACGGCCTTCACCTCCAACACCCACGACCAGATTCAGAGTGTCAGCGTGCCGATGATCGAGCCAGCCCACGTGGTCGGCCTGCCCAAGGGGCAGTGCTTCGCGCTCATCGAGGGCGGCAACCTGTGGAAAATCCGCATGCCGCTGCCGGCAAGCGATCCCGACGAGGTTATGCCGAAGGACCTGCAGGCCCTGGCCGACAGCATGCGCAAAGGCCAGGCCAGCAGCACCGACTGGTGGCAAGCGCCGGGCTACCAGGCGCTGAACGAGTCGTTACCAGAGGACCTGGTCGACGACTTCCGCAACATGGCCAACGGCGAGCAGGCCGCCTAGGCGTAACGGAGACAGGCCATGGCAGATATCGCGGAGAAAGCCCAACAGCAGCAGGAAGGCCAGAAGACCTTGCTGGGGATGCTGTTCACGTTGCCCTTCCACTTCATCGGGGTCATGTTCGGCTCGCTGCTGGGCGCCATCCTGGTCGAGTGGGTGTGCCTGTACTTCTTCTGGCCGGAGACGGGCTGGAAACACGCCCAGGAGATGTTCGAGCACGAATTGGGCTGGCTGTCCCAGGATCTGCTGCATAGCGTCATCGTTCAGGAGCCTGGCCGGACCGCCACCTGGCTGGCTCAGTTGGTCTACGACTGGCTGATAGTGCAATCCGGCCTGCAGGACGGCATCAACGGGCTGACCCACTACGCACGCACCGTGTCCCCCCAGCAGGCCAGCGGATTCGATCTGCGCTACCAGATCGGCTGGGTACTGATCAAATTCCAGGACTACGGCCTGGCCGCGCTGTACACCGTGCTGACCTTCTGCGTGCGCATGGTGATTCTGACCCTGACCATCCCGCTATTCGCCATGGCCGCGTTCACCGGCCTGGTCGACGGCCTGGTCCGCCGCGACCTGCGCAAGTTCGGCTCAGGGCGCGAGTCGAGCTACCTCTACCACAAGGCCCGCGCCACGATCGTGCCGCTCACCATCGTGCCGTGGACGGTCTACCTGGCGATCCCGATCAGCATCAGCCCGCTACTGATCCTGCTGCCTTGCGCCGCCCTGCTGGGGGTATCGGTGTGCATTACTGCTGCTACCTTCAAAAAGTACATTTAGGGGAACCCGCCTCAACGCACGTTCTTTTGCATTCCATCGATATTCAGGCCCGAATCCTAATCAATGAACAGGTCTGCCTCCGTTAGAGGCGCGAGAGGTGCAGAACAAAGCGACTCCCTCCCTTGGAGCCTGGTTCATGTCGAACCGTCCAACCAAGCTGCTCGGTAACTCGCTTCACAATGGATAGTCCCAACCCTGGTCCGCTACTGGATTCACCACCAAGAACGAATCGATCGAACAGCCTGGCGCGAACGGCTTCGGGCAAACCGGAGCCCGTGTCCTCGACAACAATCTGAGTCGCATCGAGCTGGACGCTGATAACCCCTTGCTCGGTGTGCTGACAGGCATTGCGCAACAGGTTGCTAAGAGCAATGGTGACCAACTCTGGAACGGCCTGGACCGCAACATCCTCATCGGCCGTGAGCTGGATAATTAGTGGCTTTCCTCGCAGCAACGGCTGACAACGCTCTATCTCATGCTGAATCAAGGGGCGCAGAGCGACTCGGGTGAACTCCGCATCCTCTGGTGCTCGTGCGAGCTGCAGCAGAGCCGCAACCTGCTGAGCGGTATCTGAGGCATTACGGCTGATGCGCTCGGTCATCGCCAGGAGATCGGGCCTATCCTGCAGACGCCGACTCAATACTTCGGCCGCCCCGAGCATGATGGTCAAGGGCGTGCGCAACTCATGGCTGACGTCTGCGGTGAACCAACGTTCACGTTGCAGCGCCAGACTCAACTGCTGGGTACGATCACCAATTGCTCTGGCCAAGACACCAATTTCGTCCGTGGCATCGAGCCCCGGCAAACTGGCGGCCTGAGGCTCGTCTTGCACCGCGCTGGCCAAACTAGTCAGCGGCAGTATTACTCTGCTCGCACTGACTCGGCCAATCAACACAGCCAGGACGATGCCACCCAGAAAAGCGATGCCCAAGGCAACGTAGGAAGAAGACTCTATCGACTCGAAGTCGCTTTGGTCATCGACAATGGCATAGCGTTCACCATGCCTCTCCCCGATCAGAACATGCAAACCACGGCCATTCAGACGCAGCTCATGAGTACCCAGCCCCAGCTGTTTCAAAGGTTGAGGAACCTGCTTGCCGATGAAAAAACTGAGATCACTGGTTGGCGGCTGCACCGAACGATAAGGGCTCGCTGCCCATAACTCGGCGGCTCGATAGAGCCGCTCGTCGATAAGCTCATTTTCGATCTCCGCGACAACGAAGAAGGCCGAGCCGGCGAACACGCCACCGATTATCACCGCCAGCAATACATAGGCGGCGATCAAGCGGCCGCGGATGGATCTACTGGGATGCATCGGTGTCTACCAAGCGATAGCCAATGCCAGGTACGGTAACCAACATCGCTGGAGCCTCAGGGAACGACTTATCAATGGCTTGCCTGAGCGCATGAATATGGCTTCGTAGTGCGTCACTGAGCGGCGGCTCATCTCTCCAAACTTCCCTTTCCAGCTCCTCGCGCGTCACCAACCGAGGGGCTGCCCGCATCAGAGCGGCCAGCAGCTTGTAACCAATTGGGGTTATATCGACTGGTTGCCCCGCACGCCAGACCTCATAGGTGCCAGTATCGAACTGCAGTTGGCCAAAGCGTAATACCTGATCCGCAACGGTTGGCTTCGCTCGTCTGACCAGTGCATCCAGGCGCGCCTCCAACTCGATCAGTGAGTAGGGCTTCACCAGATAATCATCGGCACCGGCGCGCAATCCCGCTACCTTGTCGTGGATGGTATCGCGAGCGGTGAGCATCAGCACCGGTGTGCTGCAATGCAGCTCTTCGCGCAAGCGCCGACATACCTCCAAACCATCAATGCCTGGCAGCCTGCCATCCAGGACGATGACATCGAACTGCTGCTCTGCCGCCCTGGTCAGGCCAGCAGCACCGGTTCGTGCATTGTCGAGCTGGTGCCCGAGTGGCTCAAAATACTCGTAGAGGTTAGCCACGATGTCCGGGTTATCCTCGATGATCAGAATGCTCAAGGTCTTATTGGACATGACGTTGCTCTGGTTGTCTCGACCGATAAGCCCTCTACAGCCAACGGCCAAGGCGCGAGTCGTGATGGGGCCGCTCGGATGCTGTCACTCGTTACAGCCCGGAATTCATCTTGCTGCACTTGGGCTCCATAGTGAAGGTCTTGGAAACATCCACTGCCCCCAGATTCTCCAGGGTGCGTCGGCCGATTAAGACCGGGTAAACCATCTTGCCGCGGTTATTCAGTGAGAACTGCTCGTTATAGACCTGGTTGCCGATGCACATCTTCATCAACACGACCGGGCGTCGTTCCGCGCCACCAGCCCCGCGAACCTTGATGTTACGCTCGATGCGCCGCTCAAATGTGGTGCTGGTGAGCTTGCCCGTGTCGCTGTCTTTTAGCGTGACGCTGAAACGCACCCATTTTTCACCGTCCTTCTTGAAGCGTTCGATATCCTTGGCATCCAGTGAAGAGGTCAACGCGCCTGTATCGAGCTTGATTTTCACTGAAACCTTTTCGGGCAGGAGCAGGCCTTCCTCGACCCAGCCAAAGACCTTGGGCTGACTGCTTGCCGAAAATGCGGGCTGTGCCAGCAAGAGTGCAACACCTGCTGCTGCCAGCCACTGAAGCGCTGAACGTGCCATATCGGGTACCTCCGGGATGTGATGCCGGGACTCTACCCGAGAGCCTGTCAAGAACCTGTTAAGAGCAGGGATAGGCACACGCCTGCGACTGGCAGCCGTTCCAACCTTTCGCTTTGCTGCCGAGGCGCCGGATAACGTTTTCTTAACGGCGGCTCAGGCAGGATTTCCCGGGTGACCCTCAATGACGCAGGCCGTCATCTCGCTGAAGTAATCAACGTCCAGGATTCGGCGACCCAGGATAATCGCCTGTACATCTCCAGCGCATGGATGCTCAAGGGCATGCGAAGTCACAGCTGCCCGTCATTACCCAGGCTCCATTGCCGATACAGGAAAACCCACAGATGCAAAGCGTTGTCGACCTACAGGCAATTCCCCCCTCGAAATCCATCGTCAGCCGCAGAAGCAAACTGTGGCTTCTGGGGCTGTTAGCCATCATTGGCATCGGCTTCGCGGTGTCTGAATTCAATCATTGGGATGAAAGGCTCTTCTTTGACCTGAAGAGCCAATTCAACGCTGCGACCTGGAAAGGAAAGAGCATCTGGTTGCCAGACTACAAAGTGGTCATCGACGCGAAGCCGGTCAAGGGCATTGAGCAAAACCTCTCTGCCATCGTCTATGACCATGACCACGACCGCCTCCTGGGCATTATCAATGGCCCGGCGGAGATCGTTACCCTGAATAAAACGGGCGATGTCACCGGCCATTATCCGCTGGAGGGCTTTGGCGATATCGAAGGGCTCGCCTACATGGGCGATGGAAGAGTGGTGGTAGTCGATGAGCGCACGCAACAGCTGAGCTTTTTCAGTCTTCCGGCCGTACCGCAGACCATTCACATGGCGGATGCGCAATACCTGTCCCTGGGGATCAATCTGAATGGCAACAAGGGCTTCGAGGGCATCACCTACGATGCTGGAGAGGATCGATTGTTCATGGTCAAGGAGCGCAATCCACGGCAGCTCTATGAAATCTCCGGGGTGGGCGCAAGTCTCGGGCAGCGGATGCAGATCAAGATTCTTGATTTAACCGCCTGGATCGACGACAAGGTGTTCGCCACCGACCTTTCGGACATCTACTTTGATCCTATAACCAGACATCTGGTGATTCTGAGCGACGAGTCGAAACTGCTCGTCGAAATGACTGGTGATGGTGAGTTCGTCAGTTTCCGCAATTTCGTCGGCTGGCTGAGTGAGCTGAAAGCCTCAATCCCACAACCGGAGGGGGTTACCATGGACCGCGACGGCAATCTCTATGTCGTCAGCGAGCCGAATCTGTTCTACGCATTCCGCAAGCAATAAACGCAAGGCATCTGGCGTTACCGCACTAGGGAAAAGAGATGGAAGCACTAACAGCCGCAGCCACACGAGGCATTCCGCGTACAGTCTGGGCGCTGGGGTTCGTCAGCTTGTTCATGGATTTATCGTCGGAGTTGGTACACAGCCTGCTACCCGTGTTCTTGGTGGGAACGCTGGGTGTGAGCATGCTGACGGTGGGACTGATTGAGGGGGTGGCGGAGGCCACCGCACTGATCGTCAAAGTCTTTTCCGGGGCCATCAGCGACTTCATCGGCCGCCGCAAAGGCCTGCTGTTGCTCGGCTACGGATTGGCGGCGCTGACAAAGCCGTTGTTTCCCCTCGCCGCCTCGGCAGACCTGGTTTTCACAGCACGCCTCCTCGATCGAGTCGGTAAGGGAATTCGAGGTGCGCCACGCGATGCACTGGTCGCGGATGTTGCGCCGCCCGCCATTCGAGGTGCCTGTTTCGGCCTGCGCCAATCGATGGATACAGTTGGCGCCTTTCTCGGACCGATCCTGGCGATCCTGCTAATGCTGTGGTTCACCAACGATATTTCGCTGGTGTTGTGGTTTGCCGTGATCCCGGCACTGCTGGCGGTAGGCTTTCTCCTGGCCGGTGTGAGTGAGCCGAAACACCAGGCCCGGCCGCATCACTTCCGCTCGCCCATCCGACTTAGCTCATTGAACCAGTTCTCGACTGCGTACTGGTGGGTCGTCGGGATCGGCGCGGTGTTCACCCTGGCGCGCTTCAGCGAGGCGTTCCTAGTGTTGCGTGCCCAGCAGTTGGGTTTTTCCGCTACCTGGGTTCCTGTGGTCATGGTCGTGATGGCGGGGTTCTACATGCTGTCGGCTTACCCTGTAGGGAAGTGGTCCGATCGCATCAGTCGCACAGCGCTGCTGAGTGTCGGGTTGCTGCTGTTGATCCTGGCCGACCTAGTGTTGGCTTATGCCGAATCGGTGACCCTGGTGCTGCTGGGCGTTGCCCTGTGGGGCCTGCACATGGGCTTCAGCCAGGGCCTATTGGCAACGCTGGTAGCCGATACCACGCCGGCCGATCTCAAAGGCACCGCCTTTGGCCTATTCAATCTCATGAGCGGCATTGCCTTGTTGTTGGCTAGTGTGGTCGCCGGATGGCTCTGGCAAGCCTACGGCGCTGCCGTGACTTTCTACACCGGCGCGGCGTTTTCGACTGTGGCACTGCTACTGCTGCTGATTCGACGGTGATGGTCGCGATACGCCCGGTACCTGCAAAGCTCAGCAAGCTGCTCATGAGGAACCTCTGTTGTCATTCGATTGAGGTAAAGCTTGTCTTGGGGGCAGCCGCCTCACGTCCGTTACAGGGTGCGACCGACAGACTCCAGAAATCCCTCCGCGCGCATTTTTCGTAGCAGGGGTTTGGGGAGCAACGGAACAGAAAGTGCACTTAAGCAGTCGCTCAGTCTGTCCGATCCTATGCGCACCTAATGCTTGTGCCGGTGGTGTGCATCCGGGAAGTGTGGATGCGTGTGGGTCAATGACTCATGTTGATGCGAATGTCGGTGCTTCGTGCCAGGTGCGGCAGGCACATCATGCATGTGTTGGTGGTGCTCGTCGTGAACATGCTCGTGCTCATGTTCCAGCTCCTCGTGCTGGTGTTCATGCTCATGGCGTTCTGTCAGGTGTAGCCAGATGCCAAGCGCCATTAGCCCCCCGGCGATCAGCAGCGGCAGCGTGATCGGATCGCCCATCACTACCGCAAGGGTCGCCCCCAGAAACGGCGCTACAGAGAAGTAAGCACCTGTGCGGGCTGTGCCGAGGTGACGCAGACCGACGACGAACAACGCCAAGCTAACGCCGTAGGCGATAAAACCCACGATCAGCGCGCCGGCCAGGTTGGGCAACGGCGGCAACGTCGCACCCACGGCAAAGGCCAAGGCTAGGTTGACCGAGCCGGCGACCAAACCTTTGACCGACGCGATCCAGGTGGCGTCTGACAGCGATACCTTGCGGGTCAGGTTGTTGTCGATGCCCCAGGCGAAGCAGGCGCCTAATATCGCCAGCGCTGGCCACAAGCCGGCGAAGCGGGCTTCACCCGGCCAGCTCAGGACGACCGCGCCGGCCACGATGGATACCATGCCGAGTACGATGCGGCGGTCAAAATTCTCCTTGAAGGCGAACCACGCCAGCAGGGCAGTGAACACGCCTTCGGCGTTGAGCAATAGTGATGCGTCCGATGCCGGCATGCCAGTTAAACCCACCATCAACAACACCGGCCCTACAACACCGCCGGCTCCAATCGCACCGGCGAGCCACGGTACTTCGTGGCGCGGTAGGCTAACCGCTGGGGCGCGGCTCAGGAGGCGGTACAGTGTTAGCCCCACACCTGAGCCAAGGTAGAGCAGCCCCGCCAACAGCCAAGGACTGACGCTGTACAATAACAATTTCGCCAGCGGCGTTCCCGCGCCGAACAACACAGCAGCACCCAGTGCTGCCAACACGCCAGGTCGGCGCATCCCTTCTTTCCAATCCATTCGTTCAACTCCTCTGTTTGGTAGGACTCCGCCGTGATTGGGGGGGCTGCATAATTGACCGAAAAAGCGGAAAAGGGGACGCCCATTAGCCGCTTATGGCCGTGTGCTGCCGAAGCGGCAACGAGCTACGCGCGAGCGCAGGTAACAACCCTTCGAAAATCGGTGCAGTAGCGGCTAACGATTTCCGATTGCCTCAGCACCTATCCTACTGAAAGCCTAACAGCTCACGCCCACCAAGGAGGCGGCATGAGCCACCAGTCCTTCGAGTACCGCACCGAATTCACCCCTCTGCTTTATCGCGTCCAGACCAAGAGCTTCCTGATCTTCAAGTCCGAGGAGCCCACAACCGAGCCGGACATCCAAGCTTACCTGCAGGATCCGCAGCGCCAGGAACTGCTGGCCCGGCTCGGCAGAGATGGCTGGGAGCTGGTCAGCGTCCAATCGGTGGTGCGTGGAGAGGTCAGGGTCGGCAACCAGAATGCCCAATCCTGGGCCTACGGCATCGCCCTGCCGACAGGTTATCTCCTCTTCTTCAAGCGGCCACTGCGCAGCGGCTGAAAGCTTCAGCTGGCCGAGAAGAAATCCTTGGGCAGCCGAGTATGGATTTCTTGCAGCGAGCGCCAGGCGGAAGCCGGCAAGCTGATGACAACAGGACTTGTCAGAGCCGAGCCGTGATCCAGTATCCGCCCCTCACCACACACCCCCTTCGTTTCCTCCGCATGGGCCTCGCTGCCCTGCTCGCGTGGCTCATGTTGGCGCCCGATGCCGTCGCCGCGACTGCATCTGAGCAAGCGAACCTCGAGGTCATGATCCGACAGCTCAATGCCCTGGAAGACACGGCGAGGCGTAGTGCACAGGTCGCAGAGGAGCCCGGTCAACGCTACTTCTTCGACTACCAGCGCCTAGCGTCGGACATCCAGCGCGTCCGCCGAGGCCTCCAGGGCTACCTCAGCCCGAGCCGTGCTCAGCCCCGCGATCCCGCCGAGCTGACGGGCAACTACACCCTTACGGGAGGCCGCACACCATGAGCATGAGCGCAGCGCAGTCCTCAGCCTTTCAGGCCGCAGGCGGCTTTCCTCCTACGGCCAGCTACGCACTCTTCGTTGGCTTCGCCGTAGCGATCACGTTCCTGTGGGGGGCCTGGGCTATCTACAGCACCTACCGGGGCTGGGCCACCGGCAATCTCGACCGCTCCATCGCGGCGCCGGCGGCGATTCGCGTCCTGGTGCTCTGCATGATCCTCACGCTCTTCGTCCTCAGCTAAACCTTCGGAGTTTCACCATGCTCAAGCTCAAGAAAGCCTTCAGCCGCTACGTCACCCTGGGAGCGCTCGCGCTTCCCCAACTCACCCTGGCGGCCCTGCCTCAAGCTCAAGCCCCGAGCCGCGGCGAAGGCACGAACATGACGCAGACCATGCAGAACTATGCCTTCGACGGCTTCATGCTGCTCGGTCTAATCGTCCTGGGCGTCATGTTTCTAGGCGTGGCATGGCACGCCTTCGGCGTCTACCACGAGATTCACGAAGGCAAGAAGAAGTGGCGAGACCTCGGCTCCACCGCAGCCGTGGGTGTCGGCATCCTCGGGATCGGCATTTTCCTGGTCACCAAAGCCACCGGCATTCTTTGACTGGAACTGGCCATGGCAGACGTTCTTGATGACGGCACGTTGAGCTTCCTGCCGGTACGGCTGAACAACCAGCCGGTGGTGATGGGCGGCCTAACCGCCGACGAGATGTGGACCACGGTGTTTCTCAGCGGGGGCGTCGGTTTAGTCCTGGGCATTCCCGTAGCGATTCTGACTCATGTCTGGGCGCTGATCATCGGTGGAGCACTCATCGGTGGCGTGTTCGGCCTGACCGTTGCCAGCCGCATCTTGCGCCGCCTGAAGCGCGGCCGCCCGGACACCTGGTTCTACCGCCAGGTCCAGCTCGTCATTGTCCAGTACGCCCCGGCCTGGAGCAACGCCAGCCTGATCACGCGTAGCGGCGCGTGGACCTGTCATCGCACGGAGTGAGCATGAGTTATCGCAAGAAAGTGGATGCCCAGTACGCCCACATCGTCAGTCTGCGCATCGGCCTGGGCCTAATGGCCGTGGTGTGTCTTGCCCTGGCCTATGGCTGGTGGTCCGCACCACGAGAACTGACGGTTCATGTTCCGCCAGACCTGCGCTCTGGAAGTACCCGAAAGTGGTGGGACATCCCCCCGGAGTCGGTGTACGCCTTCGGCCTGTACATCTTCCAGCAGATGAACCGCTGGCCAACCGATGGCGAGACCGATTACCAGGACAATATCTACCGCCTGGACGCCTATCTCACCTCCAGTTGCAAAACGTATCTGCAGAGGGACTTCGAGCTGCGCCGCAACGCCGGCGAGCTACGCAAACGCGAACGGGGCGTGTACGAGATTCCAGGCCGGGGAGTAGACGACCAGCAAGAGCAGCACATCATCCAGAAATCCATCAATGACTGGACAGTGAATCTCGACATCACCGCAGACGAGCACTACGCCGGTGAAAGAGTGAAGCGCGCACTCGCCCGCTATCCGCTTCGGATCATCCGTTCGGACGTGGATCCAGAGAAGAACCCGTTCGGGCTGCAGTGGGACTGCTACGACGGCAACCCACAACGAATTGAGGTTTCCACCGACGTTGCAGTGTCCGGGGGCAGTCGATGAAGCGCACTCTGCAATATGCCTGCGCCCTCCTCGCTTCGTTGGCCGTGCATGCCACTGCGGTTGAGATTCAGCGGTGGGAGCGGATCCCGCTCGCCCTTCCGCTGGTGGTAGGCCAGGAGCGCATCGTCTTCATCGACCAGAATGTACGGGTCGGCGTGCCCCGGACTCTGGAGGGGAAGCTGCGCGTACAGAGCACGGGAGGCGCCCTATACCTGCTGGCTAATGAGCCGATCGCGCCAACCCGCCTGCAGCTGCAGAACATAACCAGCGGCGAGATCATGCTGGTAGACATCGCCGCCACGCCAGGACAAGCGAACCAGCCAGCGCCGGAACCGGTAAGGATTGTCGCTGGCGACAACCCGGCCGCTCGCTATGGCCAACAGACGTCAACGTCAACGCTGGCCGCTATAGGCCCAACCGCCGCCACGGCACAGGATGGCAACCAGGAGCTCGAGGAGCAGCCAGCCGCACGACGTGAAACCCCAGCGCCAGTGGTGCTCACGCGGTATGCCGCCCAGATGCTCTACGCCCCGCTGCGTACTGTCGAGCCGGTTGCGGGTGTCGGTCAGGTAAACATCAACCGCCGCCTGGACGTCAGCACCCTGCTGCCCACGCTTCCCATCGAGGCCACCGTGCTGGTGGCCTGGCGGCTGGATGGGTTCTGGGTAACGGCGGTGAAACTGCGCAATACCAGCATGCAGCCGTTGACACTGGATCCGCGTGAGCTGATGGGCAACTTCGTTGCCGCCACCTTTCAGCATCCCTACCTGGGCACCCAAGGCGATGCCAGCGACACCACTACGGTGTACCTGGTTACCCAGGGCCGAGGCCTGGCCGAGTCGCTGCTCCCCGCCTCTGTCGGCCAGATCGACCCCAAGGGAGGCCGTCGTGAAAGGTAATCCTCTCCTCAAGTTCCTGGCGATCCCGTTCCTGATCCTTGCGGTTATCGTCATCGTGAAGGTCTTTTCCGGAAAGAATGATGACCAGGCTATAGCCGTTGGCGGCAAACCGAAGATTTCCGGGGGCCAGGCGCAGGCACTGGGCGTGGACGGCGATACGCCAAGCGATACGTTGCGCACCATCGTGGCGGAGAGCCGCCAACTAAAGGATCAGGTCACCCAGGCACTGACAAATAACGACGAGTTGAAACGGCAGAACCAGGAGCTGCAAACCCGTCTGCAGAACATCGACCAGAGCGTCGCGCAGCGCCTGAACAATGCCCAACAGCAGCTGGAGCAGAAGGCGAAGGAACAGAACCAGGGCGTGCTCGACATGCTACAGAAGCAGCTCGACACGCTGGGGAAACAAGGTAGCGGCAGCGCCGGCAGCGATCTTCCGATCGGCTTTGGCGTTCAGCCCGGGGATGACCAAGGATTCCAAGGAGCCCCCGGCCTGGACATCATCTGGATCGAGCCGCAGGATGCCACGCCGGTCGATGCCAATGGCAAGCCGATCGCGGCAGGCTCCAGTCTGGCGCCCAGTGGATTCGACTTCCCGACCTCGTTTGGCCAGTCGCTCGATCGCGGCCAGAACGTACTGAATAACAGCGCGCAGAGTATCGGCGGCGAGATCTCGCCCCAGGACGCACGCAAGCAGGTGCGCAAGGTCTACACCTTGCCGCAGAACTCGACGCTCATGGGCTCCGTGGCCATGTCTGCACTCATCGGCCGCGTCCCGGTCGATGGCACGGTGAACGACCCCTATCCATTCAAGATCCTGATCGGCCCTGACAACCTGACGGCCAACGGCATCGCCCTGCCGGACGTCGCCGGCGCCGTTGCCAGCGGCACGGCCTCAGGTGACTGGACGCTGTCCTGTGTGCGCGGCCAGATCCGTAGCCTCACCTTCGTCTTCAACGACGGCACCGTCCGCACCTTTCCGGCTCCCGCCGAGGAGGCCAATGGCAGCCAGAACAACAATCAGGCCAGCAGCAACGGCAGCCAGCAGACCATCCAAGGTGGCCTAGGGTGGATTAGCGACCCCTATGGCATCCCGTGCATCGCAGGTGATCGGCGCTCGAACGCCAAGGAGTACCTGGGCAATCAGAGTTTGATTACCGCCGCTGGCGCCGGCATCGCCAAACTGCTCGATGCGGATGAGAGCAACACCTCCACCGTCTTCAGTGGCAACGGAACCTCCTTCGGCACCACCGGAACTCAAGGCAACTCAGCCCTCGGCACCATCCTGACCGGTGGCGTGAAGGACATTCGCCAATGGATGAACAAGCTATACGGCGAGGCCTTTGCAGCCATCTACGTCCAGCCTGGGGTGAAGGTTTCCGTTCACCTCGATCAGCAGTTGGCGATCGACTACGAACTCAAGGGCCGTAAGGTCGACTACAGCTCCGGAGCTACACATGTTTCTGCAAACCTCGACTGATCGCAGGCTGCAGGCCTGCGCCTGGCTGACGATCGCATTGCTCGCCTCGGGCTGCTCCACCAGCAAGGAGGAGATGTTGCCCCATGGTGGCGCCACGATGATGGAGGTGTGGGATCAAGGCACTACCGGGTCAGCCGGCAGCGCAGGCAGCCGGCTGCTGCTCGATGCCAGACAAAGCCTTCGCCGCCCCCTGGCTCCGCCACAGGCGGCCGTGCACAACGACAACGCGGCCTTTACCCGCACCGCCCAGAACGAGATCTACAGCCAGTTCCAGCGGCTGCCGAACCCCGACCTGGTCATGTATGTGTTTCCCCACCTCGCTGGATCAGACCCGGCCCCCGTGCCCGGGTACACGACTGTTTTCCCCTTCTACCAGCGCGTGCAGTACGCGATGCCTGGCGAACGGACGGAGGATTACTGATGGGCCTTATCGAGCACTTACTCGGCCACAAGGGAGCGCGCCGCGTCGAGCCAGACCTGCCGTCAACCGAGATCGAGGCTGCAGCCGGCATCGCCGCGGGTGAGCCGCTTCTCCAGGACTGCGCCACTGCTACCGAGTCTGTCGAGGCGGCCACTGAGCGGTATTTCGAACGACTCGCCAGCCTGGGGATTCCCTCGCCGGCGGACTGGCGTAACCCCAAGCAGAAACCGGCAACCCAGGCGGATGTAGCGCGTCTGTACGACGTCGCCCCCTCGTTTGTGGATCTTCTCCCCTGGGTGGACTACCTCCCTTCAGAAAAAGCGATGCTGCTTGAGGATGGTATTTCGCGTGCGGCCTTCTTCGAACTCACCCCGATCGGAACGGAAGGCCGTGATCCCGAGTGGCTTCGTAAAGTCCGCGACGCCTTGGAAAACGCCCTGCAGGATTCCTTCGACGAGCTGGAGACATCGCCTTGGGTCATGCAGCTGTATGCCCAGGACGAAATCAGCTGGGACAACTATCTGCAGCAGTTGAACGACTACGTCCAGTCCCGCGCCCAGGGAACCCCGTTCACGGAACTCTATCTCAAGCTGTTCAAGCAGCACCTTGAAGCGATCTCCAAGCCCGGCGGGCTCTTCGAGGATACCAAGGTGAGCCAACTCCCCTGGAGAGGGCAGCAGCGCCGCGTCCGCCTGGTCGTTTACCGACGGGTCAGAAAGGCCGATAGCGAAGTACGCGGCCAGGAACCTGGCCCGTATCTCAAAGTCATCTGCGATCGCCTGGTGGGTAGCCTGGCCAATGCCGGCATCAAAGCCAAACGCATGGACGGCCACGCCATCCGCCATTGGCTGATCAGCTGGTTCAACCCGCGACCGGATCATCTCGGCCCCACCGAAGCGGATATGCGTCGTTTCTATGAAACCGTCTGCCAGGCGGCCACTGACCTGCCTGAAGGTGAACTGCCGCTCGCCAGCGGGACTGATTTCTCGCAGAACCTGTGTTATCGCGAGCCGGTATCGGACATCGACAAAGGTCTTTGGTACTTCGACGGCCTGCCTCATCGGGTCGTGATGCTCGATCGCCTGCGGGAAGCGCCGAAAACTGGGCACCTGACCGGTGAAACCCGTAAGGGAGGCGATGCCCTCAACGCCTTGTTCGACCAATTGCCGGAAGACACGACTCTCTGCATTTCGCTGGTGATGACTCCGCAGGACACCTTGGATAGCCACCTGGAGCAACTGTCTCGTAAGGCCGTTGGTGACACTCAGTCTTCCATCCTGACCCGGGAGGACGTCACGACCGCGCGTCAGCTTCTGGGGCGCAAGCACAAGCTCTATCGCGGCAGCGTCGCCTTCTACCTGCGCGGCAAGGACCACGCTGAGCTCCAGGAGCGTAGCCTCCAGCTGAGCAATGCATTGTTGGGCGCCGGCATGACCCCAGTAGAACCACAAAACGAAGTGGCGCCGCTGAACAGCTACCTGCGCTGGCTCCCCGGCAACTTTGACCCGAACCAGAAACGCGCCCTGGACTGGTACGTCCAGCTGATGTTCGCTCAGCACATTGCGAACCTCGCCCCGGTGTGGGGGCGCTCGACAGGAACCGGACATCCTGGCATCACCCTGTTCAACCGCGGTGGCGCCCCGCTGACCTTCGACCCGCTGAACAAGCTCGACCGCCAGATGAACGCGCACCTGTTCATCTTCGGCCCCACCGGTTCGGGCAAGTCGGCCTCCGCGACCAATATCCTCAGCCAGATCGTCGCGATTTACCGCCCACGCCTGTTTATCGTCGAGGCTGGCAACAGCTTCGGCCTGCTCGGCGAGTTCGCCAAGCGCCTCGGTTTGAGCGTGAACCGGGTGCGCCTGTCGCCCGGTTCGGGCGTCAGCCTGGCGCCATTCGCCGATGCGGTGAAGCTCGTCGAGTCGCCCAATGAGGTGAAGGTCCTGCAGGCCGATGACGTCGAGGCCTCGGACGAGCACCTGGCCAGCCAGACTGAGGACGAACAGCGCGACATTCTGGGCGAGATGGAGATCACCGCTCGACTCATGATCACCGGGGGTGAGGACAAGGAGGATCAGCGATTGACCCGAGCCGACCGTAGCGCCATTCGCCAGTGCATCCTCGACGCGGCAAAGAAGTGCGCCGCCGAGCGGCGCATCGTGCTCCCCGAGGATGTCCGGGACGCTTTGCGCGAGGCAGGTATGGACGCCGGCATCCCGGAGAGCCGGCGCAGCCGCTTCCTGGAGATGGCCGAAGCTATGTCGATGTTCTGCATGGGTGCCGAAGGCGAGATGTTCAACCGCCCAGGGACACCCTGGCCGGAAGCAGACATCACCATCGTCGACCTGGCCACCTACGCCCGGGAAGGCTACAGCGCCCAGATGGCGATCTCCTATATCTCGCTGCTCAACAGCGTCAATAACATCGCCGAGCGCGATCAGTTCAAAGGCCGGCCGCTGATCTTCTTCACCGACGAAGGCCACATCCAACTCAAGGTTCCGCTGCTGTCGCCCTACTCCGTCAAGATCACCAAGATGTGGAGAAAATTGGGCGCCTGGTTCTGGATGGCGACCCAGAACGTCGACGACGTTCCGCCGGAAGCCTCCGCGCTACTGAACATGATCGAGTGGTGGATCTGCTTGAACATGCCGCCGGACGAAGTCGAGAAGATCGCCCGCTTCCGCGAACTCTCCCCGGCGCAGAAGTCGATGATGCTGTCGGCGCGCAAGGAGAACGGCAAATTCACCGAAGGCGTCGTGCTGTCAAAGAGCATGGAGATGCTCTTTCGCGTGGTTCCGCCAAGCCTTTACCTCGCGCTTGCCATGACCGAGCCCGAAGAGAAGAAGCAACGCTTCGACATCATGCAAGCCAAGGGATGCGACGAGCTGGCCGCGGCGCTCGAGGTCGCCGCCGACCTGGATCGCAAACGCGGCATCGAACCCCACGCCATCACTTTCCCGAAACAATCGATGGCAGTGGAGCGCCTGGTATGAGAGCACTGAATTCCCTGACCCAGAACCTGATCGAAAGCCTGACCCAGCTCCTTCAAAAACCCGGGGAAGATGCTCTCCAGTCCCTTGAGGTCTGCGCTCCAGTACTGATCGAGCAACTGCAACAGATATTGGTACGTGCGGTGGATCGCCGCGACATCGATGCCCAGCTTCGTGGCGCCCTCGGCGAATGGTTACTCCAGCACCCGCAGCCCGAGGCAGCCCAACAGGCGCTGTTGGAGGCCCTGCACAAGCAGGATCTGATCTCGGCCAAAGCCGGCAAGGCCCTGGCATGAAGCGGCTCACTGCTCTACTGACAGTCATTTGCCTCGCACCCGTAGTGGCGGGAGGCATTCTGCTCAAGGACCTGGTGGGTCCATCCCGGGAACCAGCGCCCTGGCTCTTCGGCTCGGCATCCGCCCGCTGGACCATTACGGAGTTCGCTGACCTCGAATGCCCCTTCTGCAAGATCTACACCCCGGAGCTCAAGCGCTGGGTGAGCCAGCAAGCCGATGTGAACCTGCAGTGGCACCACCTGCCACTGCAATTCCATGGCCCCGCAGCGATTCACCAGGCGCGCCTCGTCGAGTGCGCCGGCCTGCTTGGCGGCGCCGATGCATTCTGGGATACCGTGGACCAGGTCTTTCAGCGTACCCGCGGCAACGGCCTGGGCTTTCGTGGCCATCTCGATGTGACAGGCATCGTTACGCAAGACCTGGAGGACTGTGCAGACAAGAACTTTGCAGTCGCCCAGCACATTGAAATGCAGATTCGGGAGGCCGCCAGCAAGGGCATCAACGCTACCCCTACCCTGCTGGTGACCGACAACACCACCGGCAAGTCCGTGAAGCTTGAAGGGCCCGCTGATGGCTCTACCTTGCTGTCAACGATCGACTGGCTAGCGGCTCAATCTAGACGTAATCCCTAAGCGAGCGAGGAGGCTTTTACCGGCAGTTGCCGGCCTGGCGGACCCCTGCAGCTTCGGCCTCTGCTGCGGAGTTGAATGCCACCTGATTGCGCTCGCCAACCTGGTTGTAGGTTGGACAACCCTTTGGCAGGTGGTAGACCCTGCTGTTGCGGTTGCCGATAACCGGCGCACCGCCGGTTAGATCCTGTTGAGTCGGGACATCTGCCAGCTCCATGGGCTGGCGCCCGGCCGGCGAGTTGCGTTCCTCACCGAGCTGGGCAAGCCCTTTGTCGAGTATTAGAGTCACTATCCCGGCAAACGGACTTGCGACGACATGCAGCACTTTGTTCTTCGACTCTGGCGCCATCGCCTTACCCTGCCAGTGGCTCTCGGGGGAGTCAGCCTGCTGATGGTTTTCAGCCTGTTGCAACAGTTTCAGCAGTGGCAAACGCTGCTGGCCAGCAAACCGCTTCTCGTCTCAGAGCCAGCTGTGCCGAAGCGTGCGGCGGTTGATTTGGAGCAGCTGGGTGGAGTGTTCGGCCCCACCGCTCCTAAAGCCAAAGAGCCGCCACGCAAGACCACCCTTCCCCTGACCCTGCTGGGAAGCTTTGTGAGTGCCCAGGTAGAGCATTCGGCTGCTGTCATCCAAGTCGCTGGGAAGGCGCCTAAGCGGGTGGTGGTAGGCCGGGAGGTGACTCAGGGCGTGCACTTAGAAGCTGTTTCGGCAGACCACGTTGTGCTGACGCGTGGCGGTGTCCCCGAACACTTGTTCTTTCCCCGCGCTATGGCGGTGCTGGGTTCCTTGGGCGAGAGGCGTACCGCTTACCCGGCCTTCGGCGCAGCTCAGTTGCGTAAGCTACCCGCACTGCCGCCGGACAGGGTAGTACAACGAAAACTCCAAGGGTTGTTACAGGAACGGGGGAGTGAGCGGGGCGACGCTCATTAGTGCTTCGATCCGTTTTGCGGACTTGCCCGCAAATGCCGGCTGGTGGGATTCATAGTCGCGATCTATGCTAGCGCCACCCATCTCCACGGCAGGATCTAGAACATGGATCGTTCCTCTCGCGGGCTTAGTCTCGCCCTCGTTTTGTCGGCCAGTGCCTTTTACCACCAGTCCAGCCTTGCAGCCCAGAACTGCACCACGGGCGGCGTCAGCTATTTCGGCCTTGAGGCCTATGCAGCCCCGCAAACTCCTAATGGTTCTGGGCAGTACCTATACCAACTTGCGAACCTGCAATGCTCTGGGGGAAAGGTGGTCAAGTGGTTGGAGTCAAGCGCTTGGTATACCCCTGACCAGATGCTCGAAACCATTAAGTCGGCCAATGCCAATATGAAGCGCGCGTTTCCCAACACGTGCAAAACTCACGTCGTGCTGCTGCACGATAACTTCACAGGCTCTGTCGACGGTGTCGCTGCAACCCAATTCGCGGTCGGCAAGCAGGCGCACTTTGATGTGTTCGCCGGCCCGGTTTTCTATGACCGACCGACCACCAAGCTGACCTGCCCCGAAACTCCCGGCTTGGGCAGCCCCGACCTCCCGGGAACTTGTCCTGTCCAGTCTGAGGAGCCAACGCTACCCAGGCTTGCAGAGGTCAGCATGAGCCAGGCTGACCCTGTCAATGTCTCCAATGGCAACAGCTACCAGGTCGAGATTGATTACCCAGGCCAGCCGGGCACTCAGATGCACTTCGACCGCCACTACAACAGCAAGACCGCCAACTGGACCCACACCTACTCGGCAAAGCTCAAAATCGCCACGACTGAGGTCATGCTGATCAATACCGACGGCCGCGAGAGCCTGTTCACCGTGTCCGGCGGCATTGCTACTGCATCACCTAAGGAGCTGGGTCGCCTGGAGCAGACAGCCTCGGGCTGGCGTTACGACAACACCTACAACGAGCACCTGCATTTCAATACCGCAGGACAGCTGACCCGTATCGACCGTGCCAACGGCACCTACGAGACCCTGACCTACGGCTCCAACAACATCGTGGTCACCGACTCGCTGGGTAGGACCATGACCCTCACCTATAACACTGCCAAACGCTTGACCGGTTTGGCCGTTGGCTCTCTGCAGGTGGCCTATACCTACAGCACGGCAGGTCGCGTAACTAAGGCGACTCGTACCCAGGGCGGGCAGAGTAAGTCGCGTACCTACCATTACGAAGACACCAACGAGGGTGGCTGGCTCACCGGCATCACCGATGAACGCAACATCCGCTATGTCACCTGGGCGTACGACACCAAAGGTCGAGTGATCCGTAACGAGTTGAATGGCGTGCAGAAAAAGTACCTGTTCACCTACAACGCCAACGGCTCCACCACAGTCACCAACCCGCTGGGTAAGCAGGCCACCTATAGCTTCCAGACCATTGCCGGCGCCAAGCGTATCTCCTCGCTGGCGGGTGTCGCCTCGGCCAACTGCCCCAGCAGTAACTCCACCTTCACCTACGACAGTCGTGGCCTGATCAAGACCCGCACCGACAACAAGGGCTACGTCACCACCTACGACTACGATGCCCGTGGACTGGAGATATCCCGTACCGAAGCCTCAAGCACGCCCCAGGCTCGCACCGTGACCACCGAGTGGCACCCGACACTCTACAAGCCGGTGACTATCACCGAGCCGGAACGTGTTCTGCATTTCGAATACGACAGCCAAGGCAACCTGCTCAGCCAGACCATCACTGCGCTCTGATCAGAAGGAACTGACACATGAACATCATGCATCGCGCAAGCCTGCTCAGCCTGGCGCTGGCAGCCGCCCTGGGGCTCCCCGCGTCTCAGGCCACCGAACGCAACTGGAGCTACACCTACAACAGCCAGGGTCTGGTGGAAACCGCCGACGGCCCGCGTACCGACGTCAACGACGTCACCACCTACGCCTACGATGCCCAAGGCCACCTGACCCAGGTCACCAACGCCCTTGGTCACATCACCCAGCTGTCCAACTTCGACAGCTACGGCAATCCGCAGACCGTGGTCGACGCCAACAGCGTCACCACCAGCCTGACCTACACCGCGCAGGGCTGGCTGGCCTCAGTGAGTATCGCCGGCAGCACCACCAGCTTCGAGCACGACGCCATCGGCCAGATCACCAAGGTTACCCGTGGTGACGGCAGCTGGTTGCAATACACCTGGAGCGGTGCTCGTCGCCTGACCAAGATCACCAACAATCTGGGCGAGTCGGTCGAATACGACTACGACACCATGGGCAACCGCACCGCCCAACGCCTGAAGGATGCTTCCAGCAGCCTGACCCAGCAACAGTCCTGGGTCTACGACGAGCTCGGTCGCCTGCTGCGCTCCGTCGGGGCAGTCAACCAGACGCATCAGTTTGGTTATGACCTTAACGACAACCCCACCCTCAGTACCACGCCCAAGCAGCACAGCACCACCAGCAGCTACGACGCACTCAACCGGCTGGTGTCGAGCACCGACCCGCTCAATGGTGTGACTGGCCTGGCGTACGACAGCCAGGACAACCTGACCCAGGTCAGCGACCCGCGCGGCGTCACCACCCAGTACCAGTACGACGGCCTAGGCAACCTGACCCAGCTGAGCAGCCCGGACAGCGGCACTACCAGCTACAGCCACGACGCCGCCGGCAACGTGATCAGCAAGACCGATGCGCGTGGCGTGGTCACCACCTACAGTTACGACGCGCTGAACCGCCTGACGGCTAGGCAGCACCCGGCCAGCCCGGCGCTCGACGCACAGTACCACCACGACATGACCGCTGATGGCAACCACGGCATCGGCCGCCTGACCGCCGTACAGGATGCCAGCGGGGTACTCGGCTACAGTTACGATGCACGCGGCAACCTGGTGGAGCAGATCCGCTCGGTGGAGGTCGCCGGCAACGATGCCTACGACACCCTGGAATACGCCTACGACAACGCCAATCACCTGAGCCGCATCGGCTACCCGGCCGGTTTTGCCGTGGAGTACCAGCGCAACAGCGCAGGGCAGGTGAGTGAGGTAGACATCGTCATCAATGGTCAGACTCCGGCGGCCTTTGCCAGCAACTTGAGCTATCTACCCTTCGGTCCGCTGAAGAGCCTGACCTGGGCCAACGGCCTGACACTGTCCCGCAGCTATGACCAGGACTACCGCCTGGCTCAGCAGAATGTCGGTCCCTGGCAAGCTACCTACGGCTACGATGCCAACAGCAACATCGAGAGCCTGCAGAACGGCTTGTTCAGTGACCTGCTGTACGGCTACGACGAGCTGGACCGGCTGACCCAGGAAGAGCAGGCCAACCTGCGCCAGGAGTACAACTACGACGCCGTCGGCAACCGAACCGAAAAGACCGTCACCACCTTGGACAACGGCCAGGTTCAGAACGGCACGACCACCACCTTGAGCTATGCCGCGAACAGCAACCGGCTGACTCAGATTGACGGCCAGGCGGTGACCAGCGATGCCGCCGGCAACCTGATCCAGGACCGCTCCAACCGCGAGCTGGAGTACGACGCCCAAGGCCGCCTGGCCATGGCAAAGATCAGCGGCAACGTAGTCGCCGAGTATCGCTACAACGCTCTCGGCCAGCGCACTCACAAGATTACCGACACGACGGTGGTCACCTTTCTCTATGGTCCGGACGGCCAACTGCTCGGCGAGAGCCGTTACAGCCTCGGCGGCGTGAAACTCAGCAGCCAGTACTACCTGTGGCTGGACAGCATGCCCATCGGTGGCCTGACCCTGAACTTCGACGCCGCAGGCGCTGTTACCAGCAGTACGGCCTTCTACCTGCATGCCGACCACCTCAACACCCCACGCCTGGCCACCAACCAAGCCGGCCAGGAAGTCTGGCGCTGGAAGTCCGATGCCTTTGGCGACGGCAGTGCGATCAATGTGCAGGGCAGCGGGCTGAATGCCATCAACCTGCGCTTTCCGGGGCAGTACTATGACAGTGAGAGTGGGCTGTATTACAACTACTTCAGAGATTACGATCCGCAGACCGGGCGGTACGTCGAGAGTGATCCGATTGGGCTCAATGGCGGCCTAAATACATATGGATACGTAGAGGGGAACCCCATCTCCAGACTCGACTTCTGGGGGCTACAATCGGCATTCCCTGGAGCAGGCGGCATGACTGCTGGCCAACTCTCAAGCTACGCGCAAGCGCAGTCCGCTATGAATTCACCTGCCGCGCAGGCGGCGCAAGCAAGGGCTGCAGCAACATGGCAAAATCCCTATGCGCCAGATTACGTCTCTGCCGAAGCAAGTGCTTACGTTATGTCGTGTAGCGTAACTTACACTAAATATGGTGACAGCTTTTGTGGCTGCGGCTTTACGCGCGGATACCCTATGAGTGGATTTGGTCTAAATGCCTCAGCTGGCTTTGTTGTTTCCCCACTCATGCCATCAAGGTCTCAGTTGAATAACTATTTGGATGGCTATGGGGCCTCAGCTAGCTACTATTCAGGCGTTGGCGGCGCGTTTTCTGGGAACACTGCAGGTGCAGCAATTAACGTCGGGGTTGGGGTTGGGGGTGGAGCGGCAACACCGGGCTCGGTCAACAATCAAGTAAATAGATAATGAGCAAAGATATAAATAGCAAAATAATCATGTCGGCCAAGGGGCTTGTCGCCTTGGCCGTTCTAGCTGCAGCAATTTATTGGCTGGCAGGGTTAAGTCTGCCGAAGAAAGGTTATGTCAGCATGCCCACTCTTCTTCGCGAAGCTGAAAAAATCAGCCCTCCTAGCGATGCTTCCCTCATCGAGAAGTCGAACAATCACAAGACCAGTTCCGCAATAGTTTCAATGCGGTACAAGACCTCTCTAAATCAGGGGCAAATTTTCGAGTATTACAGATCTAACCTTGAGCTGGCCGGATGGCGCCATATAAGTAGCAACAGCAGCTTTATAGATGAGTATTGCAAGGGTGCGCTTAGCGCAGAGGTTGAGTTTAACTCTGGCATGCGACTTTATACTTTCTCGATTACTTGGCGGCAGCGTACTGCGACCAAATGCGGCGCTTAGGGATGCTCTGAAGTAGCCATGTATTTCTGGCTGACTTCAGCTGCTGCTGATTTTAAAAGCGGCAAATCGACCAAAAACGCTCAGATCATCCGCTCATTTCGGCGTTTTTAGCCGCCGCGAGCACCTCCCGGCGGCTATTCCCCGCATTACAGGCGCACCTCTCCCGCATTCGTCAGTAAATGTCGGCGCGCCATCCACAGGTTCGACAGCGCGAACAAAGTCACCAGCTGGGCGGTGTTCTTTACCAGTCCACGGAAACGCACTTTGGCATAGCCAAACTGCCGCTTGATCACTCGAAACGGATGCTCGACCTTGGCGCGCACCTGAGCTTTGGCCTTCTCGATCTTGCGCTTGGCTTTGTACAGCGCGCTGCTCTTACCCAGCTTCTTGTAAGCGGGTACATGATCACTCCTTCGTTTTCGCGGACGCGAAAATGGTCGTCCTTCTACTGGCTCGGCCCCCGCGTTTTAGGGCGGGGGTTACATTGCTGCTGGGCGGTTTCTATATCTCATCAGGTCGGTGAGAAACTCCTTCCTGCAATTGCTTCAAATTGCACTCAAGGTTGCCCGAAACCTTTTCCAAAGCCTTCGGCAAGTAGGGCAACAAATCTGGAAAATCTGAGCGTGCTGGACCTCCATGATAATGCCTACAGTGCTCAAGGATGGCTTCGCGATCCTCGTCAGTTAGCAGTCTCAAGGGGTCACGGTCGTTGTAATCGTGCAGATTTGACAAGTGGATGAATGCGCACCCAAATGTGTACACGGAGCGCGTCCAACCTTGGAGTTGTTGTGCAAGCTCAACCATCTCCCGATCTGTGACACGACCACGACCATTGGACTGCTGCCATTGCTGCCCCTTCACCGACGCCTCAATCAAGGTCATTCGCCTTGAAGGCTCCTGGCTAAGCAGGTAGATAACACGAACCATCGAGTCCAACTCTTGACGAAGAATGGCGATCATCTGGCTCGGTATGTTTGCACTCGCGAGGAGTTCCATGGCCCGTTTGTGGTCGCTTGAGCGGCTGAGGACCTGTCTAGTGAAAACGGCAACCGCATCCATCCGTGCGTCCTCCCGACTCCTAGAACATGAGCTTGAATTTATTGCCACTATTGTCGAGACACGCTCCTTGCCCATGTGGCCCTCGGGCCACATATTCGCACTCGATGGTGGCGCCACTGTCGCACACAGCAACGGCAGTGCCTCGCTGCTCGTTCGGGGTGGAGCCTCCCATTGAAGTGGCAAGGCCAGACATAACCCCTTGGGCTCCCCATACCTGGCCGTAGATGGTTCCCCAGGAAGTGACGCCACCAGTTACGGTGAAGTACTCCCCGGAACACGCTGATCCTTCCGCGAGGTTGAGGGATATGGTCCCTCTGCCAGAACCCGAGTAACTGAACTTGGCAGGGGTGACTTGGCCACTACTCAGATCGTACAGCCTAGCCGTGTGAACGCAGCCGATAATGGACAAAACGAGAAGGAACAGCACGATACCTTTGACGGTGTCGATACGAGACCCAGTCGCTCCGAGTTTTTTTAAGCCTCTCTGATCTGCGGACATGGCCATCATCTTTCCCTATGCGAGTTGGATTTCTCGGACTTCAGCCAGCCTTACTGCAAGTCTACGACATCAGCCACCGGAAGCACTTTCGACGCCTTTGAGCGTGGGGCATTCTTGGCGGCGTACCTCGCGAGCAACTGCTGGGCCTTTTCCCGGTGCTGATCGAACGGAATACTCTTGGCCTCTGTTTCTACGGTGGCGCCCTCTACCACGTTGACCAGGGTTTCAGGGCCGTAGCGCTTCTGCATCACCGGCTCTACATAGCTGGCCAACTCCTCGGCCAGATGCTTGTCGAGCAGCTTGATGTGCTTGTAGTTGCGGAAATCGCAGGGACGCAGTGCCGGACTCAGCATCAGGTTGCCTGTCTCGGCGGCGTTGAGCAGCTCCCAAGATTTGATTTCTTCCGGCCTCAACGAAAGCGAGTAATAGGTGACGCGCTTGGGTAGCGGCACAAAGAGGGGGATGTATAGCTTCTGGCTACCGATCATGCTGGTTTCACCTCCTTTCCCTCAACTTGCGTCATTGCATGCAGTGCTGTTGCTTTCTATCGCTACGGATCTCTGCACCGCCGGGATGGGCTTTACGATTTCCCCTTTCCTGATCGCTTCAAGATGTTCGGCACTCATCACCGTGTAATGCCAGAGGGTCAGCGAATCCTTTCGACAGTATGTGAAATCAAATGGGTATTTAGTTTGAACAATGCGGGCATCGGTAATGCCGTCGTCATTCAGCACCTTGCCCGCCCATTTCGAAAAATCAGGTGCTTGGAGGCCTGCAGCATTGGCCACCGCAGAAACAAGCATCGTTGCCGTCAGGCACGCTATAAGAATTTTCACGGTCTTTTCCTCGTTACTTCTTCCCGCACTCAGCCAGGAACGCATCAACGTCCTTTTGGGGCAGGGGATAGATGGAGGAGTGAGGCTTGGTGGGATCGCTAGGGTCAATGGTGTAGATCAGGTACCCGTCGCCGATCTTGACCAGCGCCTGCGTTTTCCCATCAGCAAGGAATCTTTGTGCAACGATCTTCATAGCGAGATGTCCTTTCTTGCGGATTTCGCGGGCGAGAAATTCGCCCGGCGCTGCCTAAAACTGCTTGGCGTCGTCAGTTTTCCGGTGCTCGGCCACCGGCGCAGAAGTATTCTTTTTCTCCCCGTCTTTGCAGCCGGCAACGGCAGTAGCTGCCACAACCAGGGCGATGGCACAGGTGAACTTCTTCATCAACTTCTCCTTCATGGAAGGTTCAACTCAAAGGATGGCAGCGCGGATCGAAACGTCATCAGGACCTTTCGCCTTGCTCCGTCCAATTCGTCTGCGATGCGGTGCGTCAGCATATACGTAGGACAATCAGGATTACCGCAATCACAATGCCTAATCTTTCCGTCCCGAAGGCCGCCCACAAAGGTGCGGCGCAGCTCATCGACCTGTCGAACTACTTTTCCCAGCACCTCACGAGTATATAGGTCTCGAAGATGGTGGATTGATGGGATGCGTCTGATCTCTTCGCCCTCGCGCGTCCTCCATATGCCGGTGTTGAGGGCGCCAATGGTGTCCTCAATTGCCTGCTGAAAGGCGGGCAAGGAGCTTTCCTGATGAAACGGCGTGTAAAACACAGGCCGATCAAAAACAGCCGCCATGAATTGCAGTGCCTCGATATCCGTGAGATCGGGAAAGTCGTCAACGAACCTGCGAATGTCGGCCTCGGCATCGGGAAACTCGATGCCCTGGACAAACCGATGCAACAGGTACTCGGCACGAAGCCGTAGATTCTCCTCGAACTCTACTCCCGACCAAATCGTCACATACGCGACTCCCAAAGAAGCTGCGGCCTGCTCAATTCGCGTTCGGCTGGTGTCCGAAACTGCGCCACGAGAGACAAACTTGAAGGCATCCGGAATTCCGCCTGTAGCCTGGACCGCCTTGGCCATGTCGGCCTTGGCTTTCGCCAGCGTCAAAGCGTCCCGGTTGGCGCACTGGATGATGGTCTTGCGTGCAGGCTGGTCATCAAAAGGCTCGACACCGGTAATGTCCCGCCCTTGGTCGCCTCCCGATTGGCCACGCCAGGCCAAATCGCGCCACCCTGCGCGCATGTGGTAGGCAAAGACAAGACGTTCAAATTGGAGGCCACTGTAATCCTCGAAATGAATCGGAGAAACCGTCACCGTTGCCATGCCCATGCCTCCGTTTCCTCGAACTGTTGACTGCACAGAGCCTGGGCAGACTGCCAGTGTCTCAAAGGCTCTTTATGATTCGATGTGTTTGCAGATGTCCTCGATGAGCCGCTTCCTCCTAGGGGTATCGTACATCAGCCGGTTTACCAGGGAGATGGCCACTTTCCCGGAGTTAAGCGTTGCGTTGAGTTGTCGTCGCGTACCCGCGAGACGAACCTCCAAGCTGATGGCGGTTTCTTCAAAAGCTCTTCGAAGCTTCGCCCGAGAAAGCTCGGGCATACATTCTGCGGAAGTTTGAGGCGCACTGGATAGTAATAAAGCCATGGCTAATACAGTTTGGATGTGATCGTACTCCGAGTATTTTCGCAGCTTGAGCTTTGCCTCCATGGCAGTCTTCCCTCCATCTTGGAGCAAGCTTTTGCATATCAGCTGGGTCTCATCCAAAATTACTCCAGCAGCAACAGTTGATGGGTATCCGTAATAGAAAGCAAAAGGCAAACGAGTATTGGGGTCTAAATTTTTAATTGCAGCCATAGAATGACAAGCTGCGACGATCACGGATAATTCGCCTGCACATAGCTGGATGATCCGATGGCAGTGCTGAAGCAAATCCTGCCAAGGCAGATACTCGTTATTGGGTAGACGCAACCCCTTGTCTGGACGGCCATGCCCATCGATGAACAGAATCGGATGAATTCCTTGGGCAGTGAGCTTGAGAATCTCATCTATGGCCGCTGCAAATGCTTTGGCGGTTCCAGCGGCAAAACGCCTGACAAATGGCTGTAATTCAACGAAACGTCCTGGGTCCAGCTCCTGGAGCAGATCATGAACACCTTGCAATCGACGGTGGCCTGTCTGAAGGTCATTTTCATCCAGGCAATCTATTATGAAGATCGCGTTGGCGGGAGAGAAACCGCTTTGTCTGATGGAGAACTTAGTACGCTCCATGGCTATTCCTCGATCTCGGAGCACATTGATCGTACGATTGCCGCCATCTGCTCATGCAATTTGACCGCGCCTTGACTGGTTATTACGCCGCAGCACTGCAACGTAACGATTTGACTTTCGAGTATTCCCTGAAAGCGGTAGTAAAGCGCTTCGCCCGGATTCGTCTTGGCAAAGTTCTCCAGGTTTCGTGCAAACCTCGCCAGCTCGTTGGCCTTTAATTTTGGGTCGGTCATGCTGCTCACGCTGTCATTTCCTACTGGGGTGACGCTGCGGTCACCCGCCTCATAAATTCGTCAAAAAGAGGTACTGTGAATGCAATTTGCGCATATTCGGGGCTGTAGATCATTCCTTTCTTGATCAAACTGTCCCGTACTGGACCTAGGCTTGTGGCCCTTCGACCTAAGGCTGTCGCTACATCTGCTGAACGTTGCGGTCCTTCGCCTAACTCAGCCAAACAGCGCATGTAATCGCGCTCAGCAGGGGTCGTCCGGTCAAAGCGAACCCTAAAAAATGACTCATCAAGCTTGCGAATACTCTCAACTGTGGCGGTACGAGCATCCTGTTCAGTTATGGTTTCTCCTTCGGCTATATTCCATGCGCTGTAGCCCCATTCCTGAAGGAAATATGGATAGCCGTGAGTCTTGTCGTAGATCTCCTTTAGAGCCTCTTCAGTTATAGTTGCGCCTTCGTCTTCCACTGGATCGCGGATCGCTTTCCAGGCATCAGTCTCTGCTAGCGCGCCTAAACGCGGGAACTCAAATAACCGTTCTGCATAGCTTTTGGCATCGCCTGCTTGACCCGCCAGTTGAGGAAGGCCAGCACCAAAGAGCACAAGTGGCAGCCCAGCTTGGTTAATTGCGTGAATTCCTCGAATCAGTGCACCCAGTTCTTCTTTGGACAGGTACTGCAATTCGTCGATCAAAATCGCTACTGGTGTGCCTGCATCTCGGGCAGCCTCTCCTGTCGCTACCAATACATCTCTCAAGTCGTCTTCAAGATTTCCGCTATCCGCATAGCCTGCTTCAGGATCAACACCCAACGTAACTTCCGCACCACCAGCTGCGATGGTGATGTTGCCGATAAAACTACGCAATACCCGAATGCCCTTCTTTACTGTCTCAACTGTGTTTTGCAATCGGTCTAGGCGCAACAACAAGCGGCGTAGCACCGGAATCAATAGTTGCTTAAGCTCTGCTCCATCGTGGGCTTCCTGCATTTCGGCCAAGTAGCCAAATCCGACCGCACGCTCTTTGATTTGATTCAGCAGCACCGTTTTGCCAACCCCTCGCAATCCCAAAATCATAAGGGACTTCGCGTGTTTGCCACGCTTGGTGCGCTGCAACGCGGTTTCTGCGGTTTGCAGTACCTCGGATCGCCCTGCTAGTTCTGGCGGCGATACACCTGCCCCTGGGTTAAACGGGTTAGTGTTCCTGTCCATTTCATGAGCTCATAGGAAGTTATTGATAGATATAGGTCATTGACGCTATAACTGTCAATAAGTCGCTATGCGCTTGGCCTGTGAAAGTTGACTGCCCCCTGCCTCCACCGCAGCGCGCAGGTCAAAAAATCCGCCTGCGACCTGGTTCCTATTTCCTGCTGCACCTGAAGTCACCATCCGGTTTGCTGTACCTGGATCCTCACCAGGTACAGCGCTATGCCCTATTCCCTCCCTCAAAGCCGTCGGCGACGCTGGCCGTTGCCGCTCGCCGCCCTGCTCATTGCCGCTACGGCCCAAGCCGAAACCTGGGTCGTCACGGACCAGGCCCACCCGGTGACCGCCCCCGCCGGCGTGCGCGTAATCCTCTTGGATGAACAGCAGCGCCTCGAGGAGCGTTTGTCTCGTTCACTGCCGGCAGATCCTCGCCAGGCAACAACCGCTGTGCAGCGTTTCATGGCCACGCCCGAAGGCGCCCGCCTGCAGGCGGATCTGGCCAGAGCCCAGCAAGGCGCGGCCGACGCCTGGAGCGCAGGCGTCGAGAAGATTCCAGCCGTGGTAGTCGACCGGAAGTACGTGGTGTACGGCGAGCCCGATGTGGCTACGGCCACCAGGCTGATCGACCGGGCAAGGGGCATGCAACGATGAAGCGTCTTCACGTCTTGCGCCCGCTCTCTCTGATGTTCGCCTTCAGCCTGGCTTTCTCGGCTTCAGCTGCGATCAATACCGCTGCGATCGTTTCCTCGACGCTGTCCCCCCAATGCCTGGAATACAAGGTCGTCGGGATCTGCTACTGGCTGTTCTGCACGAGCTTCGGTTGCAAGGTCAGGACGTCCACCAAGGTCCGCCACTACATTCCCGATGCGGTTGTTTCTGCCTATTCGAACACCGGCTTGAACCCCTGGTCTGAGGTCGCCGGCATGGGATTACCCACATCGACCGCCCAAGCCGGCGGCGACGGCACCACCAACCATGTGGCTGAGAACAACATCACCAAGTTCAAGGAGGCCGATGTCATTGGCCACCCTGGTGGCTACGTCTTCAGCCAATTCGCCAGCAGCTCAGGCTATACCTGCAAGGGCGCCACAACGGCGTACTTCCCCTACCTCCTCAGCACCCTGGACCCGATCGCTTGGCGTTACGGGATACCAGAGTCGGTGTACCCGGAAGCCCTAACCCCGGGGCGACGCGAGGTCGGGAGCTCCCAGTCCGGCGATCTATGGGGGAGCGTCTACCCGCGTAGCGGCTTTCTCCACCAGACCGACGACTACAAGACCGGCGCAGTGATCGCCCAGCGCGCCGGCGACATCACCACACGCTCCGGTCAGGTGCACGTTTACCTGCCCATGTACGCGCAAGCTCAAGACGGCTATTGGCCGGCCGGCGAACTGATCGAGGGCGATGCCACCACCGGCAAGTGGCAGGAGCTCACGCCAAGCCTCAGCCAAACCTGCGCCGTCTTCCCTAACAGCGGCCCGCAGGTCCACGCAGAAGATGGCGGCTACGCCTGGGCACTCTGGCGCCCCTACTCCTGCTGCAAACGGCGCGGCCAGATCTTCCTCGGCAGCGTGGACTTCCAATGATTCCCAGCGACTGGAGCACGACATGAAAACCATCATCCGGGCATTCGGACTGGCGTTCGGCCTGAGCAGCGCTATGGCCATGGCCGCCGACCCTTTCAAGGTTGAATCGGCTGGTAGCGTCATCGGCGATGACGTGCTGTACAGCATCGGTGGCGGCAACGCGGTAACGATGGGCAGCGCCGGCAACATGGACAGCATCTCCGTGGGGGCGGGTTGGCAGAACAATCTCGTCTGCGGAAACATGAACATGAGCAACACCCTGGAGAACCAGCTCAACGGCGCCACCCAGGGCTTCCAGAACATCATGAGCTCGGTGGTCCAAAACGCGACGAGTGCTGTCGCCTCACTGCCGGCGCTGATCCTGCAGCGAGCTAATCCTGCGCTCTACAACCTCATCACCAACGGCATCCTGCAGGCACGCCTTGACTTCGATCGGTCCAAAGGCACCTGCAGGGCGATCGCGGACAAGATGGCCGATATCGCCGGCGAACAGATGGGTTGGGGGAAGCTGGCCGAAGGTCAAGCCATGAGCACGACCTTGACCTCGAACTCCGATGCGGTCGCGGCAATCGACCAAGTCGAGAGAACCGGGGGCAACGATGGGGTGACTTGGGTCGGCGGCGAACGAGCCGGTGGATCTGGGCAGAGGCCCATTCGAATCGTGGGTGACGTGACCAAGGCCGGGTACAACCTGCTGACCAGTCGTCCAGTAGAAGACACCTCGAGCATCAGCGAGGAGAGTTGCAACAACGGCCTGGTGTGCAACGTGTGGTCGTCCCCCCAGGAAGCGACTGCGTTCGCAACCCGGGTACTCGGCGAGCAACAGCAGCAGACCTGCGACAGCTGCCCGAAGACGGTAACCGCCGCCGGCGTCGGCCTGTCCCCGCTGATCCAGGAAACCTACGACACCAAGCTGCAGGCACTCCAGGAGCTACTCAACGGCAGCAGGAGCATGACCCTGGAAAACCTGGCTGCGGCCAGCAGCAACTCGCTGCCCGTCACGCGCGGGGTGATCGCCGCGCTCAAGGACGAGCGGGACCAGGCTCTGCTGGCACGCCGCCTGGCCTCCGAGGTAGCGCTTTCCGACGTGCTTGAGAAGGCGCTTCTCCTGCAGCGCACGCTGCTCACCGGGAGCAAGGAGCCAAACGTCGCCGCGAACGGCCTCGCGGTACAGGCCGTGAACCAACAAAGCTCAACGCTGCAGCTAGAAATCGACAACCTCAAGACAGAACTGGAGCTCCGCCGGCAGCTGGCCAGCAACTCACCAATGGCCATCATCGAGCGCAGCCGCACACGTGCTGACGGATCCCGGGGAGTGTTTCAGGGGGACGTGGAGGCCGACCGCCTGAACCAATTGCAGAAGCCAGCCAGCGTGCAATAAGGAGCCCGTCATGAGAGAAGCAACCGAATCGCAATCCACAGCTCGCAAGGTCGTCGTGTGGCTGCTGGCCAGCCTGGGGATGATCGTCCTGCTCAGCATCCTGGCGGTGCTGCTGGGCACGGTGATCATGCAACTCTTCGGCAGCGTCGAGCAGTGGCGGCAGTGGCGTGTAGAAAACTACTGGCTCCTGCTCGCCTGGCGCCTTTGCCTGTATACCGTGCTGGTCATGTTCTGGCTCCAACTCAAGGCGCGCCTGCCGAAGGTGGCGCCTGGGTCAACCCGCAACCGCCTGATCCGCGCCGAGGTGATGGTCGTGCTCCTGGTACTGCTCATCGAGCTGAGCAAAGCCTCGCTGCGGTGGATGGAGGCCGTATGACCTTCTACACGAACGATTACCTGGAGTATTACCTCACCCTGGCGGGCTGGCTGATCAACAACGGGATCTGGGACATGATCGCGGACAGCGGGCTGTTCGCGGTTCCATTCTGCATCATCATCGTCAGGGAGTGGCTGAAAGTCCGCGGCGAAGGCGCTGACGAAGGCAACAAAGGCGTGCTGTCGCTGGCCCGCATCGAAACCCACATCTACGTGGGCTACGTGGTCGTGGCGCTCTGCGGTATTCCGGTGGTCAATGTCAGCTTCAGCACTCTCCAGTTCGACCAGAGCCGGGCGCAGCAGTGCCAATTCCTACTGCCGTCGCCCGCCTCGACCGGCTGGGAGACTTCATTCAGCTCTCTGGATGGCAGAAGCGCGCAGGTGCCGATCTGGTGGGCGTTCATGCATGCCCTGTCCAAGGCCACAACCAGCGGCGCCGTTGCCGCTATTCCCTGCGGAACCGACCTGCGCCAGATGCGCATGGAGGTCAATAACACCCGTATCAACAATCCCCTTCTGGCCCAGGAGATAGCTGACTTCACACGGTTCTGTTACGGCCCCTCACGCGCCCGGTTCTTCATGAGACAGCCCGACCTTGGCTCGGCAGCCGACAACCCCGAAACGCTCCAGGATCTCAGCTGGATCGGCTCTCGCTACTTCCTAGAAACTCCCGGCTACTACGACACCGACTACTCGAAAACGTCCAGGGCAGCCTGGCCCTACAACGCAACCCGTGACGCAGGCCTGCCCGAAGTCAGTGGTGGAGGCGGATACCCAACCTGCAAGCAGTGGTGGTCCGATAGCGGCATCGGATTGAGGGACAGGATTCTGGAGCAGATCGATCCGGACCTGATGACCCGATTCCTGGGCTGGGCGAACTGGCTGTCAACCGATCAAGTACAGGAGTCGGTCATCAGGCAGATTGTTGCCCCGAGGCAGCAGATCGACGGAGCCGTGTACTCGGACTATGGCGGCCAAGTCGGTGGACAACAGACCAGCCTGGCCAACGGTGCTTCGCGTGCTGCTGGTTACGTTGGCATCGCGCTCGGCTCACTTGCCTATTTCCCGGCGATGGATATGGTCCGGCAGGCTCTGCCGATGGTCATGGCCTTCCTAAAGATGGCGATGGTGATCTGCATCCCCTTCGTTCTGATCGTCGGTGCGTACCAACTCAAGGTTGCGATGACCATGACCGTGGTGTTCTTCGCCCTGATCTTCGTGGACTTCTGGTTTCAGCTCGCCCGCTGGATCGACAGCACTATTCTCGATGCTCTGTATGGATCGGGATCGCCCTACCAGAACTTCAATCCCGCCATAGGGTTGGACAACGCGGCCCAGGACTTGGTGCTCAATTATGTAATGGGGACAATGTTTCTTATCCTGCCCGCATTCTGGATGACCGCACTCGCTTGGGCGGGGATTAGTGCAGGCAGTGTGTTGGAAGGACTAGCGAGAGGAACGAGGGAAGTAGCCAACGAAGGGGGGAAAGGTGGTGGCAAGGCAATAAATGCTGGCAAAGGGGCTATTAACTCATAGACGAGCTAATCAAACTTCGAGCCCTGCACATTCTGCGGGGCTCGAAGTTGATTCCGACTATTCGTCATATCGGTTCCCCCAGAAGTCCAGTTCATGACCAAACACATCTCGGCCATAGGGTGCATCATCTTGCTTAAGCGCTGCACTCAGTGCACTGAGGCCTTCGGAATCAGGATTCGCAACTAGGTAAACCATCCCCAACAGGAACAAAAAGCCGATAGCCGCGGAAATCAACCAGGAGAACACCGGCAGCAGCGCATAGAACACTGCCACAGCACCTGCCAGCTTCAACCCCAACAGCAGGAGTTTGGCCAGGAACCGAGCGGGCCGGCCGATCCGGGCCGCCCAATCCAACAGCCTGCGTTCAGCAACGCGCAGACGCCAGACCGCCGTCCCGAGGCCGCGCCCCAGTCGATAGGCGAATCCTTTGTGAGTGCTTTGAACCATCATGGCCAACTCCTCCACTGACCTCTCTCAGAGAGGCATCCTAATATCATTTATATGCGAGCGATCGCTAGAGCACAATGTTCATGGCATAAAATGCCATTCATTCCTTTCCAACTTACAAACTAGCCTTCAGATCGGCCAGCGTAACCATCAACATCATCGGGTCGATCGGAGATGGCTCGAAGCCGATTCGCTCGTAGAAGGACTTCGCCTCGTCCGAGAGTGCATGCACGATCATTCCACGAATACCGATGGTGTCCGCAGCCTGTATCACCCGCAGCCCCGCATCACGTACCAGTGCCCGGCCCAGCCCCCTCCCCTGCAGGGACTGGTCCACTGCTAGACGGCCAAGGACAACAACGGGAATAGGATCCGGCATGTTGCGGCGGAAGCGCCCTGGCGCCGCATCAACGATGACCGCACTCGAAGCCAGCGCATAGTACGCTCGTACACTCAGCCCCTCGCAAAGGACAAAAGTGCGAGACGCACCGGTTGCCTGATTCTTCAAGGCACGGTGCTTTAGCCAATGATCCAGGCTCTCCACCCCCGAGGCGAACGACCCGACGTCGTGATGCGAAGCCAGTGGTTCCGGTGCCGAGATCGTCATTCCTTATCCCAAGGCGCCGGGGTCTGCATCGTCTTGCGCAGCCGCTCATTGGACTGGGGAGGCATATCAAGCCGCGCCAGGAATGCAGCATAGGCCTCTGGACTGGCGGCGATAATGGTTTGATCGAGCAGGGTCTCTTCAGCCGCTGCCCGGGCAGCCTCCAACACGAAGTCCGTGCGGTTCTTCCCCCGCGCCTTGGCAGCACGGTCGATCAGACTCCGCTCCTCGGGCTTGATACGAAGATTCAGCGTTTCACGTTTGCTGGGTATGGCGCTTGCTACGGACATGGGAAACCTCCATCGGTTTAGACCACCTTAGCACGCCGTAACGTCATTGTCATTACACAACATTTGCGCATAGCGAACATTTGCAGAGTGGCATAATCTGCCAACAAGCCTACCCCCCCAACAGAAGCAACCCATGCCTACTCGAAACGTTGTGCTTCCCGAAAAACTGGAACAAGAAATCGATAACCTTGTCACCACCGGTCGCTACCAGAACGCCAGCGAAGTGATCCGCGCAGGCCTGCGCCTGCTGCTGCAACATGAGGCTGAAGAATCGGCCAAGATCGAGGCGCTCCGGAACGCGACTTCACACGGCATCATGCAGTTAGAAAGCGACCTTTACGATGAGGTCGACAGCGAGAACCTGGAGCAGTACCTCGCAGAGCTCGGCCAGCAGGCCGGTGCAAAACACTGACTATGGCGCAGTACCGAATCTCCCAGGATGCCCGTGCGGACATCGTCGATATTCTCCGGCACTCCCAGGTCCAGTTCGGCCTTGCTGCCAGGCGGCGATACCAAGGACTCATAATGGCGACGCTGGACGCCATTGCCAATCAGTCAGATCGAATCGGCAGCGACGAACGGGAAGAAATCGGCCCAGGACTTCGCAGCTTTCACCTCATCCACTGCCGCAACAGCTCGCCGGCCGGGAGGGCTCAACGGCCACGCCATGTGGTGCTCTACCGTCTCGGCGCCGACGCGGTAGTTGAGGTAGTGCGCCTGCTGCATGACGCCATGGAGGTCCAACGCCGCTGCCTCCTGGATAGCAGCCAAATGGCCCAAAAGGAAATGGCCTGGAAGAGCGAAGGGAATGGTTCACAAGGGTAAAAGCCCTACCCGAAAGGGCCGCCTATCAGCGGAGAAAAGGTCAGCAGGAAACAAACCTCCCTCCGCATGCAATCCCTTGTCTCCGCCCCAGACAGCCGGTCATAAAAGTCGGAAATCGGCCAGAAGCGGCCGGTCTACCCTATAAATAAATCTGAGAATCATCTGGCCGGCCTTCCCCCTTGCTTCGCTTAAAGTATGAATTTCGATGCCGAAATGGGCCGTATAAGCGGTTATTTGGTCATTATCTGGTGATGTTTTTCTTTCCAGTCAATCAGTTACGTGGGTCCGACCCTGAGTTCCCTGAGCTCGATCAATTACTCCTTGGGCTGCGGCATACTGCTACAGAGGTTGCGTTCAACCCTATAGAAGAAGGCACATTGCCAGAAACCAAGACTGAAACATGCGACGCCGAGTACACCGATAGATACTGCGTACTCTGAAACCCATGAAGCTTCCTGATTTAGGAGGCTTGCGGCAAAGAGAGTGACACCAGAAACGGAAGCGAAATGCGCAACGGCCCAGCGGAACGCTAAATAACCACCAAGGGCATCACCGACAGCTCCCGAATATCTCCACTTCAGGAAGTGCGCATATGGCTCGTCGTACGCCTTTCCATTGCGATGTAAGAGTGAAGGGACAGACCAGCCAAGTTTCCAAGCAATTGCATCTCCGGCCGTCCAGAGTACGAGGCGATAAAGCGTGAAAGCAACGAAGCCAACGGCAGTAACAATGATCGCCGTCATCGCTTCATTCTCCGCTGCCCAAGCAAACCAACGCCAGTATTCAGCGCAGCTCAATGTCACTACCGCCGAGACAACGGCCCCAGTGAGGAGGTAGCGGATTGCTATCTCGATGGTGGAGATCAGCTTTGTCAGAGTATCCACAGTCGATCTCCGTACCTAAAGTTTGGTTAAGGGGCCGCGGAACGCAGTTCCGAGCGAGCGAAGCGAGCGGCTTGAACCGCATGTTAGGACGCTTGGAGCATCTGTAGGCCATCTATTTGGCTCGCTGCCAATAGAAAGATTCTTCAAAATCAGCAGAGGTTACGCACACCTGCCCAATGAAGTATAGAAAACAAAACTGCAGCTCTGATTCGAACGCGGCCGAATAGATGACCCTGTTATACAGCCGCTTTGAACGACCAAGCACAAAAAACAGGCTCAGTACACCAAGCAGCCACCACCACGAATAAATGAATGCCAGGACTACCGAGCCTATAGGTAAGACAACCAAACCCGCCATGTAGAGTTTATTAGCGGCCTTCTGTGTGGACGATGCGAGAAGGTTGAAGATGTTGGCCTCGAAATGCACCGAGAACCTTTGTAAGAGAAAGCGGCGGTCCCGTAATGCGGCCTGAAGGGCAGTGAACGTTGGAAAAGGGAACCCAGGTAATTCCGCTACAGATGTCGGAACGGATTGCCCTTTCTTTCGCATTTCATCAACGATGCGAAGGATCGCTGTCTCTGTTGCTGGAGTCATGGCCGGCCTTTTATTCGGATGCCTAACGCTGCGTGTGAGCGGCGAACAGAGGCGGTGCGAAGCACCGACGTAGCGAGTCCGACTCCACGCGCTTTTTAGACATCTTGTGCATTCTCCATTTTT
Source organism: Pseudomonas benzenivorans (assembly GCF_900100495.1). Taxonomy (GTDB): domain Bacteria; phylum Pseudomonadota; class Gammaproteobacteria; order Pseudomonadales; family Pseudomonadaceae; genus Aquipseudomonas; species Aquipseudomonas benzenivorans. The sequence continues at coordinate 117,946 of NZ_FNCT01000003.1, read as the reverse complement.
CTAATCACGGACTCGACCGCCTTAAATTGTGAAACCGTCAGCTCAGGGTACAGCTTATCAATCAGCTCATTGTCTCCACTGAGAATGGCTTTGATAAGTAATAGTACAGTTTTTGCCTGACCCCCAGGCCAACTTTCTATCTCACGCTCAAACTCCTGCAATGGATTTGCGGAGCTAAGTGTCATTCGTCTGAGCACATCAAGCGTCTTGGTCAGAGAATCACCAAACCGAGCTGCTACGAGAAGTTGACCCTTTAAATTGTTCAATGGGTCTAAATCGAGGTTTTTCATGAAGGAGAACGAAAGTCCGAGAGCAGGTTTGTCTTCCGAGAGGATGCGAAAATATTCTGACATCCGTAGTTCGTATCTCCGTTTGAAATCACTATCCTTCTTTTCTATGACACTGAAAATGGATTTGTTTGCAATTGATAAGAACGGATCGATTATTGATTTTGCCCCTCTAGCATCGAAGACTTGATTGACGGCAAAAATAGCCAAGGCGGTATTGACCATAACAAGCTCACCCATGAGCTGAATCTTCCTTTTCTCAGCACCAAAGAATGGGGAATCATTGAAGCCCACTTCCTTTGCAACCAATTTGGCGTTCTCTGGCGCAGAAGCTTTCCCTAGCCACATTGCCAGGAGATCGCCACACTGAGTTCCGGTGATTGCTTGCATTGGTTGCCTCATGCTGATGTCTAACGCCTGGTTAGGAGTCACTTAGGTAGTAATGCATGAAAGCTGCAGGCCGGACAGGTGACGAACTCAAAGTCGGTCGACGTGGCATCAACGACGAGTGTTGTTTGAACATCGTTCCAGACCGCACAGCGAGGGCAGAGATCACGTGCTCCCGAATATGCCTTAGCACGCTGACAGGCCAACGTTGGATCATGGCGATAGGGGTCGAGGGTTTGGACACGACCAAGACGGGCTTCAATGGCCTTGCGTTTTGCTTCCGTCTGGCGCGACAGAAACGTTAGTTCATTCGCTTCGCTCACGGCGCGCTGCTTCAACTCAACGCTCCGTGGCGTGGGATTATCCGGGGGCGACATTCTGTGACTCCTACGACTATTTGGCGACATTACTGCCGTGTTTAAACGCGACAGCAATGTCGTATAACGTTCCTTGTCGTCCTGTAAGCCCTTGTATTGCTGAAGATTGTCACGGCGAATGCGACACGATTCGAGGAGAAACACAACACGGATGGCAAGCCTAAACTTCTATATCAGTATAGGCGGCAAATCAAACAACGCATGCCAACATGCCAGCCGTTTCATTGGCCGCTCCTGGCCGATCTCTGCCTGTCGTGACTGACCGATTTGGGTCACTGCTGCCGGTCGTGACTGGCTCAGCGCGTGAAGTCCCCTCCAGAGGTATCTACGACTCTCGGGGCGAAATATTAATCCTGCGTTAGCACGTCGATGATTGGACAGTTCGCGCCACCATCACCGGCATCGCATTGCTGCACCAGGCCGGCCAGCACTTTCTGCATAGCGGCAAGGTCGGCGATCTTCTGTTCGATCAGAGCCAGCTTGCGGGCCGCCAATGCCCGCGTCTCGGCACATGTGCGCCCCTCGTCCAACCGCAGCAGCCCGCCGACTTCGGACAGAGTGAAGCCAAGTGTCTGTGCCCGCTTGATGAAGTGCAGCCGCTTCACCTGTTCCGCCGGGTAACGCCGATGGCCGCCCAGCGGCTTGACCGGTTCATCCAGCAGGCCGCGCCGCTGGTAATACCTGATCGTCTCGACGTTCACCCCGGCGGCTTCGGCCAGCCTGCCGATGGTCAGTTCTGCGGTCATCACATTCTCCTTGATCCTGTACTTAGGTACAGGATTTAGAATAACCCTTGGTAAACAAGTTCAAGGAGGCAGGCAGGGTGCAACTCACCGGAACAGGCTCGCTAATCGCGGGCGCACTGGCCGCCATCGCCGCATCGGTGTGTTGCGTCGGGCCGTTGCTGCTGTTGGCGCTCGGCATCGGCGGTGCTTGGGTCGGAAACCTGACGGCGATGGAGCCGTACCGCCCCATCTTCATCGGGCTGACGCTGCTGTTTCTCGGGCTGGCCTTGCGCAAGCTCTACCTGGTGCCACAGGTCTGTGCGCCGGGCACGCCGTGCGTTGATCCGCGCACGATCAAGCGGCAGCGGTTGGTGTTTTGGGTCGTTGCCGTCCTGCTGCTCGGTCTACTGGCCGTGCCGTGGTTCGCCCCTTTGTTCTACTGAAAGGAGATCACCATGCACAAACTGCTGATTGCCGCGCTCGTCGTCTTATCCCTCCCAGCGTTGGCCGCCACACCGGAAACCGTCACGCTCGATGTGCAGAACATGACGTGTGAGGTCTGCCCAATCACGGTCAAGAAGTCACTGAAAAAGGTACCTGGCGTGAGCGCCGCCAAGGTCGATTTCGACAAGAAGACGGCTACCGTGACCTATGACCACGACCAGGTCCAACCCGACGTGCTGATCAGAGCAACCACGAACGCGGGCTATCCATCCACCGTGCAGAAGTGACGCAGTGATGAGTACCGTCGTTCTTGAGTCCGTGCTGACCTGCCCGCATTGCGGCTTCGCCAAGCAGGAACGCATGCCCACGAACGCCTGCCAGTTCTTCTACGAATGCAGCAACTGCAAGGCCCTGCTGCGCCCCAATCCCGGAGACTGCTGCGTATTCTGTTCGTTCGGCTCAGTGAAGTGCCCGCCAATTCAGGCGCAGCGGGGGTGTTGCGGGTAATGGCCGGTCAAATGAGAAAGCATAAAGTTGTGCTCAACTAATGCATGTAATGCATGCAAGCTGACTGGCTGCTTCTGGCCGATTCTGTTGAAAAAGTCCCGCCGCGATTTTTTCTTATGAAAGAGCGTGGTCGACGTTGAAATCTGGTTCGCTCAGAAGGCGGAGCTGCCTTAGATTTTACGTAGCAACGCCAATATTGAGTGATTTTTGAGCTGCCGAAAAGCCGCTCTTTCAGAGGGCGACTTTTTCAACAGAATCGGCCGGTTTCTGCCCGTCGTCAATGCCAGCTGCTGGCAGGTAATTCCCCGCCATGGCCGAGCGCTTAGGATCGATAGCTCCCGGCAGCCCTGAATACGCCCCGCCCCTATGATGGCCATTTGCCCATAAAATCGACATAACTACCAGTAACGCTTTTCCCTTGTGACCCACCCACCCGATAGAGGAAAAGCCCGCCCCATGACCTCTTCATGGAGCAAGCCATGTTTTCTTTCCTGCGCCGCAGAAACGCCCTGCCCTCTGCCGGCTCTTCTCCACGCGGATACTTGCAACCCGCAAACAGCCAGGACCTGCTTTCATCACCTCGCCGCCAGAGGCTGCTGGAGAACATCTGGCAGCGCGCATCGCTGTCTCGCCAGCAGTTCGTCGAGCTCTATCGCTGCCCATTGGAACGCTACGCAGAACTGGTCCAGCAGCTCCCTGCCTCAGAAAACCACCACCATGCCCACCTAGGCGGAATGCTTGATCACGGCCTCGAAATCGTCGCCTACGCGCTGAAGATCCGGCAGACATACCTGCTGCCCATAGGAGCACCTCCAGAGTCACAGTCGGCCCAAGCGGAAGCATGGACAGCTGCGGCAGCCTATGGGGCATTGATACACGACCTGGGCAAGATCGCCGTAGACCTGCAGGTTGAACTGCAGGGCGGCAAAACCTGGCATCCCTGGCATGGCCCGATCAATCGGCCTTACCGGTTCAGGTACGTCAAAGGGCGTGACTACCAGCTACATGGTGCGGCTTCAGCGCTGATCTACTCGCAGATCCTCACCCCTGACATCCTGGACTGGCTCAGCGGCTTCCCCGAACTCTGGAAGCCGCTGATCTTCGTCCTGGCCGGGCAGTATGAACACGCCGGCATCCTCGGCGAGATCGTGGTGAAGGCCGACCAGGCCTCGGTCGCCCAAGAGCTGGGCGGCAATCCAGAGCGCGCGCTGGCGGCACCGAAGCAGTCGCTGCAGCGGCAGCTGGCCGACGGCCTACGCTACCTGGTCCGCGAGAAGTACAAGCTGAACCATCCCGATGGACCCGCAGATGGATGGCTGGCCCAAGATGCTCTATGGCTGGTGAGCAAACCCACGGCGGACCAGTTGAGAGCCTATTTGCTGGCTCAGGGTGTAGAAGGCATACCCAGCTCGAATGCCCCCTTCTTCAACATGCTTCAGGACCAGGGCGTGATCCAGACAAACGCCCAGGACAAGGCAATCTGGAAGGTGACCATAGACAACGGGCGGGGCTGGAGGAACGTCTTGACGGTGTTGAAGCTCTCGCCCTCCCTGATCTGGGCGGATCCGAAGGATCGACCGGCGGTCTATACCGGCACGCTCGAACTGGAGGCTGCAGCATCGCCGGCGGATGAATCGGTCGCTGGACCAGCCATTGAGTCGCCATTGGACGAATGCGCAGAGGGCGACGCTCACCTGCCCTTCGCGCCACCTCCTGCTACCTCTCCCGGACTAGACACCCAGGCGTCAACAGGCCGCCCCGGTGAATTTGACCAGTTACTGACGCTTCTTGGTAATATCACCGCGCCATCAGAAGAGCTAGACACTAGCCAGGGCTCATTGGCTGCCCCCCTTTCTCTGGAGGAGGAAGCTGGACAGCCACACGAACCTTCCGTGAGCGTAAAAGAGTCTCACGCAACCGTCCAAGAAAGTACTCCGATGCCGAGCAGTAATAGCGAGCTGGGACAGGGATTTGTTGACTGGCTTAGAACAGGCATTGCATCCCGTCGCATAATCATCAACGACACAAAGGCCTTGGTGCACACAGTCGCTGGCACAGCGATGCTGGTTACCCCGGGCATCTTCAAGCGGTACGCGCAAGAGTTCCCCGCAGTCGAGCAGCAGGCCAAGACTCAGCAGGTCAACGCCTGGCAATTGGTCCAGCGCAGCTTCGAGAAGCAGAAGCTGCACAGAAAGACCGAGAAGAGCCTGAACATCTGGACCTGCGATGTGGTTGGCCCCCGCAAGTCGAAGCAGCTCCGCGGCTATTTGCTGCGAGATCCCCGCACCATCTTCGCCGAGGTCCCATTCGATAACGCCAGCCTGACGCTAACATCCGAGGCAGCGGAGGCGGCGCAATGACGCCCCTGGAGCTAACTCAGGACTACATTTTCGCGCACGACCTTCGAGAGGCCAGCGCGAAAATCTACCTCGCCGCCACCAAAGCCCTGCTCAGACACTTCGGTGCCAGTCAGGTCGAGGCGATCGATCACCGCGCTATTCTGGGCTGGCGGCGGAAGGTGCTGGAAAGCGGATTATCGAAGCGGAGCTGGAATACCTACTCCAACCACTTGCGTACCGTGTGGGGCTACGGCCTCGAGCACGGCCTGCTGACCCATACCACGATCAACCCGTTCAAGAAGACGACCGTCATTCCACCGAAGCGAGCGAGCAAGACTGTCGCCGGCGACGCGATTCAACGTGCGCGGAGCTGGCTCACCTCGCTGGTGGACCAGGAGCGCTGCACGGAAGAACGTAGCCAGATCACTCCGGCCTGGTTTTGGCTGGCCGCTTTCGAGGTGTTCTATTACACCGGCATCCGCCTGAACGCCCTGTTGTGCCTACGCTATCGTGATATCGACTGGGACAACCAGATGATCCTGGTACGCGGTGAAACCGAGAAGACTCACCGGGAATTTTGTGTGCCCATCATGCAAGGCCTGGCACCGCACGTGCGCCGTATTCTGGATGAGGCAAAAAAAGTTGGCTTTGCAGCTGACGATCAGTTGTTCAACATCAACCGCTTCTCGCGCCATTACCATCGCAAGGAAATGAACATCGACCAGGTCGAGGCGATGTATCGGAAGCTCACCGACAAGATCGGCGTAAGGATGACGCCGCACCGCTTCCGGCACACGCTGGCCACGGATCTGATGAAGCAGCCTGAGCGAAACATCCACCTGACCAAGAGCCTGCTGAATCACTCGAACATCGCCACGACGATGAACTACATCGAGGCTGATTACGACCACATGCGCATGGTGCTACATGAGCGGAGCCTGGCTCAGGGAGCGCTTCAAAACGTGCGCCGAGTCGATGACAGCGGCGCATTGCCCCAGACCCGAAATGCCAATGCTGATTTGCCACCTTCGGTGCCACCCCAGCATCAATCGTATTGCCAGCTCGAGCACCACGCTCCTCAGCAGCAGCCGGCGCCCAACTGGCACATGCCTATTAATCCTGCAGATAGTGCCCAGAGTAACGAGCCGATTTCCCAGTCGTCCGCATTAGGCCTACCGCCTTTCGCTCCGCCCGAGGATTTATTCGAGCCCACGATGCTGTTCACCATGATCGCAACCCGGTCAGGGACGCCTTCTTACGCGAGACGCGATACGCCCCAGGGGGGATTCGGGCATTCGCTTGGAGCTCGCGCATCACCGTAGGCGGCAAAATAGCGCAGCCAATAAGTCGCTGTGCCGACGAATGGCAATTCGCCACCTTTCCCGGCATCTGATTGCTTGATGAACAAGGATTCCCTTGCGCGCTCTGACGCTTGAAAAATGGCGTCAGAGCCCAAGCGGCACGGCTTCTATCGCAGACTTACCGCCTCAGCTCCACGAAATTGGCTCCCATACTGGGGACGGCTTCCACGCGCCCTCTCGCCGCGCAAATACCCCAGAAACGAAAAAGCCCGCCGTTTCGTACAGAAACTTGCGGGCTATTCCATATTGACATCATCCCGAGCCGAATCTAATGTTCGCCCCAGACGGCTGCAAGTCTAGCAAGATGGCGTTTCACCACCCCTCCTAGCCTCACACCCGCGTTGATAATGGTGGGTCGTGTAGGATTCGAACCTACGACCAATTGGTTAAAAGCCAACTGCTCTACCAACTGAGCTAACGACCCAACGCGAGGCGCATGATACTGATTTAATTCAGGAAATCAACACCCCGCGAAAAATTTTAACGATAGCGGGTCGGATCGGCCACGCCGGCTCCGGCAAATCCTGCCGCGCGCAGGCGGCAACTGTCGCATTTGCCGCAGGCGCGGCCATCGTCATCGGCCTGATAGCAGGACACCGTCAGCGCGTAGTCCACGCCGTGGCGCAGGCCCGCCTGGACGATCTCGGCCTTGCTCATGTTCTGCAGCGGCGCCTGGATGCGGAAGCCCTGCCCTTCGACGCCGGCCTTGGTCGCCAGGTTGGCCATGCGCTCGAACGCCTCGATGAACTCCGGACGGCAATCCGGATAACCGGAATAGTCCACCGCATTGACCCCGATGAAGATATCCCGCGCGCCCAATACCTCGGCCCAGCCCAAGGCCAGGGAGAGGAACACGGTATTGCGCGCCGGCACGTAGGTGACCGGGATGCCCTCGGTCGGGCTTTCCGGCACCGCGATGCTGCTGTCGGTCAACGCCGAGCCGCCGATACCGTTGAGATTCAGGCCGATCACCTTGTGCTCGACCACGCCCAACTGTCGGGCCACCCGCTCGGCCGCCTGCAGCTCGGCGCGATGGCGCTGGCCGTAGTCGAAGCTCATGCTGTAGCAGGCATAGCCCTCGGCCTTGGCCAGGGCCACCACGGTGGCCGAGTCGAGCCCGCCGGACAGCAGGATGACCGCTTTCTTCTCGCTCATGGATAATTCCTCGTTCTTGCCAGGATCAATGCGGAGGCAGCTCAAGCGCACTGGAGGCCGTCAGTCGCGAGCCATCCAGGTACCCGCACCGCTCTCAGTGCCCCGGCTCGTCGTCCCAGAGAATCTTGTGCAACTGCATCTGCAGACGCACCGGCAGGTTGTCGGTGACGATCCAGTCAGCCAGCGCACGGGCGCTCAACTCGTGATGGCTCGGCGAGAACAGCACCTCGCCGGCACGCTCATGGAGGCGATACTGGATCAGCTTGGTCACCGCCCAGTCGTAGTCCTCGCGCGAACAGATGACGAACTTGACCTGATCGTTCGACGTCAACCGCTCGATATTCTCGTAGCGATTGCGCGCTACTTCCGCCGAGCCGGGGGTCTTCAGGTCGAGCACCTTGCTGACCCGCGGATCGACCGCCGACACATCCAGCGCACCGCTGGTCTCCAGCGACACCTGGTAGCCGGCATCGCACAGGCGCTCGAGCAGCGGGATGCAGTTGGGCTGCGCCAACGGCTCCCCACCGGTCACGCAGATATAGCGCGGCTTATAGCCGGCGACCCGCTCGAGGATGGCGTCCAGGGACATGATTTCGCCCCCACTGAAAGCGTAGGCGGTGTCGCAGTACTGGCAGCGCAGGGGACAGCCGGTCAGGCGAACGAACACGGTCGGCAAGCCGGCAGTGCGCGTTTCCCCCTGCAGCGAGTAGAAAATCTCGGTAATGCGCAGGGTTTCTTGCATATCAGCCACGGGCGTGACGGCTAAACAGGCCATCCGCCTCCGTTGCGGGAAAAGGGGCGCAGATTGTAACGAAAAAACCCGCGACAGGCGCGGGCTTTTCTTGATCGGCGATTCAGCTTCTACGGCAAGCGCTGCAAATCGCGCTGCGCCAGCTGGGCCGCCGAGGTACCGGGATACCGGCTAACGATCTGCTGCAGGATGACCTTGGCCTTGTCCGTGTTGCCCAGGCGCGTTTCTACGTCCGCCAGCTTGAACAGCGAATCCGGCACCTTGGCATGCTGCGGATAGGCCTGGCTGACCCGGGCAAAGGCCTGACCAGCGCCCTGCAGATCGCCCTGCGCGAGGTTCACCTCACCCAGCCAGTACTGGGCGTTGCCGGCGTACTGGCTGTTCGGGTATTTGCGTAGAAAGGCGCTGAAGGCCTGGCTGGCCTTGGCGAAGTCTTTGGCCTTGATCAGATCGAAAGCCGCATCATAAAACAGCTTTTCCTTCTCTGGATCGGCCGGCTCATTGCCGGCAGGCGCTTGCCCCTGACCAGCAGCGGGCGCCGATGAGCCGTTGGCGCTGCTCGCGCCAGCGACCGGGGGATTCTGGCTGGCTGCAGGACCTGCCGCAGCACTGCCCAAGCGTCGATCAAGATCCTGGTAACGCTCCAGGTTCTCTTGCTTCATACGCTGAATTTCGTTCTGCTGTTCTTCGAGCATACCGCGCAGCTGCGCGATTTCCTGCTGCATCTGCTGCAACTGGTTGAACAGCATGCCCTGCGCCGAGGCCGGGGCTTCCGCCCCGCCCCCGGCGTAGGCGCCGGACGCGCCATAACCAGCCGGTGGATAACTGCTGCCATAAGCGGCGTCGTTATCCACCACGGGAACCTCAGCCCAGGCCGCGAGCGGCAGGCTGAGCGCCAAAACGGTTACAGCACGACGGCAAGTACGCATGGCGAATTACTTACGCAGTTCGACGCGACGGTTCTGAGCCCAGGATTGCTCGTCATTGCCGGTGGCAACCGCACGCTCTTCACCGTAGGAAACCAGCTCCAGCTGAGCCGGGGAAACGCCCTGCAGCACCAGGTAACGCTGCACGGCCTTGGAACGGCGCTCGCCCAGAGCCATGTTGTATTCGCGGGTACCGCGCTCGTCAGCGTGGCCTTCCAGCACGACGCGAGCGCCGTTGCCTTTCAGGTCTTTCGCGTGAACGTCGAGGGCGCGCATGGCTTCCGGCTTCAGGTCGGAGCTGTCGTACTCGAAGTAGAAGGTGGTGATAGCGCGCAGAGCTGCTTCTTCGCTCAGGCTGCCATCGACAGCACCAGCGTCGGCACCGTAACCCGCATTCGGATCTACCGCACCTTCGCCAGCAGTGTCACCGCCTTTGGAGGAACAACCAACAGCCACGGCGAGAGCCAGACCCAGTGCAGCAAATTTGCCGAATTTCAGCATTTCCATCGTGTAACTCCTAATGAACCCCAGTGTGTTAAGCAATATGTAAGGTGTAGCGCCGCATCAGTTCAGGTAAGGGGACCAAGAAGGCTCTCGAACTTCGCCTTGAGCGGTAGGAAGAGGGAGCCTCACGCGCCCATTGGTGGACGCCAACATCAAGACTCCCCGACCCTGCTGGCGGGTCGCGTAGATTAGCATGGTGCCATTAGGCGCAACAGTGGGCGACTCATCCAAACTGGTGTTGGAGAGGATGCGCAAATTGCCGCGCTGCAAGTCTTGCGCCGCTACTTTGAACACGGTGTAACCGTCCTGGCGGTGGATCATCACCAGGGTCTTTTCATCCGCGGAGAGTTTCGGGTTGGCGTTGTAGTTACCGACGAAGGTCACCCGCTCCACCGAACCGCTGCCGATATTGGTCTTATAGATCTGTGGCTTGCCGGACCGATCGGAGGTGAAGTAGATGGTTTGGCCATCCTTGCCCCAGAACGGCTCGGTATCGATCGCGCCCTGGTTCGTCACCCGGCGCATCTGCCGCGACCCCATGTCCATCACGTAGATTTCCGGGTTGCCATCACGCGACAGCACGAACGCCAGGCGACTGCCGTCCGGCGACCAGGACGGCGCGCCATTCAGTCCCTCGAAATTGGTGATCTGCTCGCGCCGACCGGTATCGATGTGCTGGACGAAAATCCGCGGACGCTTCTGCTCGAACGAGACATAGGCGATACGCCGGCCATCCGGGGCGAACGACGGCGACAGGATCGGCTCACGCGACTGCAGCAGGGTCACCGCACGGGCACCGTCGTAGTCCGAGCGCTGCAAGGTATAGCGGGTGTTGTTGACCCCGAAACGCTCGGCAGTGACGTAGAGCATGCGCGTGGAGAACGCCCCCTTGACCCCGGTCAGCTTCTCGAACGACTGGTCGGCGATATGGTGCGCCATGTCGCGCAGTTGATCCGTGCCCCCACCCACGCTGCCGGTCATCACCTGCTGCTCGGTGGCCACGTTGAACAAGGCGTACTGCACCTGCAGGCGACCGCCGCTGGGCACCAGGCTGCCGACCAGCACATACTGGGCACCCAAGGCCTTCCAGTCGCGGTAGATGACTTCGCTGGCCTGGGTCGGCAGGCTGATCATGTTCTGCCGCGGAATCGGCTCGAAAACCCCCGAGTTACGCAGGTCGTTGCCGATGGTTTCAGCCATGTCCTCGGGCAGTACGCTACCGCCCTGCCAGCCGAACGGCACCACGGCGATCGGCGTTGCACGATCAGTACCGCTGGTGATCACCAGCGGGTCAGCCGCCTGCACGCTGCCGACCAACATGGCCAGCCCTAGCAGGGCGATATGTATCAGGGTTTTCACAGACCTAAATCCTCCGGTTTGAAGATGACGCGCCGCTGCCTGTACAGACTGTCGAAAGTCGCGCGATCCAGTTGTTGCATCTCCGGGATACGCCCGACGCTGCGCACCGCCGCCACTGCTGAAGAATCGAAGGGCGAGTCGCCGCTGGAGCGGGTCACACTCGCATTGATGACGGTGCCGTCCGGCAGCATCTCGATCAACAGCTCCACGCTCATGCCGGAACGCGCCGACATGGGCTTGCGCCAATTCTCGCTGATCAGCTTGACGATCAGATCATCGAGGCTACCGGCTACCTGGTCGCCCACTTCATCCGCCAGGGCTTGCTGATGGCCTACATCCTCCGACAACAATTCAGCCAACGCCGCCGCCTTCTTATCTTCGACGGCCTTGCGCTGTGCTTGCTCGGCGGCCTTTTTCTTGGCGTCCTCGGCAGCCTTCTTCTTCGCCGCCTCGGCTGCCGCTTTTTTCTTGGCCTGTTCGGCGGCTTTCTTCTTGGCGTCTTCCGCGGCTTTTTTCTTCGCCGCCTCATCAGCCGCCTTTTTCTTGGCGATATCGGCCAGCTTTTTCTGCTCGGCGGCCTTTTTCTGCGCATCGGCCTTCTTGGCCGCGTCGGCCTTTTGAGCCTCCTGGGCTTTCTTTTGTTCCGCCGCCTTGGCCGCCTGTTTTTGCTGTTCGGCCTGGGCCAGCTTCTGTTTCTCGGCCTTCTTCTGCTCCAACTGCTCGGTTTCGTATTGCGGCGCAGCGGTTTTCTTCGCCTCACCGGCGATTTTCTGATTGGTCTGGGTCGTCGCCTGGCTCTGCGATTTCAATTGATACAGGGTCGCCTGGACGATCGGCCTGGCCGGCGGCAGATCCGGGGCGAAGGCGAAGCTGACGAACAACATGGCGAACATCAGGGTGTGCAGCGCCACGGCCCAGACCACAGGCCAAAAGAGGCTTTCCGAAGGGGAGCGCTCGCGTTGCTGCATCAGGGCGCCTCGGTAATCAGCCCGACGTTGCCCACGTCGGCCTGCTGCAGGCCACCCATGGCCAACATCACGGTGCCGTAGTCCACGGCCTTGTCGCCGCGCACGAACACCTGCACCTGCTTACCCTGGCTGCGGCTTTGATTGATGATCGCAGTGACCGCCTTGGTCATCTGCTCCAGGGTCATGGCCTGATCCTGGACGGTATCTACATCGACCTCTGTGCTCATGTTCCAGTAGTAGGACTTGTCGGCCTTGATCGAGATGGTCAGCACCTGGGCGTTGTTATCCTGCGGCAGGACCTCGCTGCCGACTTTCGGCAGGTCGACCTTGACCCCCTGGTTGAGCATCGGCGCGGTCACCATGAAGATCACCAGCAGCACCAACATCACATCGATGTAGGGCACCACGTTCATCTCGGCGACGGGCTTGCGTCTGTTGCGAATTCTGGCCATGGCTTAAAACCTATCGTAAGAACGCCTAAGGCTTAGTCGTCGCTGGTGTGGACTTTGCGGTGCAGGATCGCCTGGAATTCATCGGCGAAGGTGTAGTAACGACCGATCAGCATCTCGCCACGCGAGGAGAAACGGTTGTAGGCGATCACCGCGGGAATCGCGGCGAACAGACCGATGGCGGTGGCGATCAGCGCCTCAGCGATACCCGGGGCGACGGTGGCCAGGGTCGCTTGCTGCACCTGGGCCAAGCCACGGAAGGAGTTCATGATCCCCCACACGGTGCCGAACAGGCCGATATAGGGGCTGGTCGAGCCGACAGTGGCGAGAAACGGCAGGCTCTGCTCGAGCTTCTCTTCCTCGCGCGAGATGGCCACGCGCATGCCGCGGGCCACGCCATCCATCACCGCATCCGGGTCGACGCCCGGCTGCTGACGCAGACGCGAGAACTCCTTGAAGCCGGCGCGGAAGATCTGCTCCAGGCCCGAATCCGGATCGGGATTGCTACCGGCCTGGCGATACAGCTTGGACAGGTCGATTCCCGACCAGAAACGCTCCTCGAAGTTGTCCAGGGCGCGTTTGGCGGCACGCAGCAAGGTGCTGCGCTGGAAAATCATGACCCACGAGGTGACCGAGGCGGCCACCAGCGTCAGCATCACCAGTTGCACCACCAGGCTGGCGTTGCTGATCAAACTCCACATCGACATGTGGTCAACGGCGTTGGCTTCCACGCTTACTCTCCTGCTTCGGATGTACCCGCGCCACCCTGCTCGGCAAAGGCCGTGCGCAGAGCGTCGGGAATGGCCCGGGGTTTTAAATTGTCGGCGCGCACACAGGCCACCAGAAACTGCCCCTCACAGAGCAGCGCATCATCCGCCCCCCGCCTGACCTGTTGACGAAAGCGCAGGCTGGCGCGGTTCAATTCGATTACTTGCGCACTGACCAGCAGTTCGTCGTCCAGACGTGCCGGCGCGTGATAGCGCGCCTCGGTCGAATGCACGACGAACAACAGGCCCTCACCTGCCAGCGTCGACTGGGCAAAGCCCAGGTCGCGCAACCGCTCGGTGCGAGCCCGTTCCATAAACTTGAGGTAATTGACGTAGTAGACGATGCCGCCGGCATCGGTGTCTTCGTAATAAACGCGACAACGATGGGTGAACGGCTTAACTCCGTTTTGCGCGTGCATACTCTAGTGCCAGCTCCTGAACTTGCCAATTGGGCGCAGCAAGTATTTTTGCTTATTCGCCATCGCTGCCGAACAAATCGGCTGTGGGTAATTCGCCCATCCGCGTGGGCACATTCAGACCGAAATGCAGGTAGGCATGCCGGGTCACGACCCGCCCTCGCGGGGTGCGCATGATGTAGCCCTGCTGGATCAGGTAGGGCTCCAGCACATCCTCGATGGTGTGGCGCTCTTCGCTGATCGCCGCCGCCAGGCTGTCGATCCCCACCGGGCCACCATCGAACTTCTCGATCAGGGTCAGCAACAGCCGGCGGTCCTGATGGTCGAAGCCGCGCTCATCGACATCCAACAGATTCAGCGCCAGGTCGGCGATCTGCCGGGTGATGTCGCCCCGCCCCCGCACCTCGGCAAAATCGCGCACGCGGCGCAGCAGGCGGTTGGCGATGCGCGGGGTGCCGCGAGCCCGACGGGCGATTTCGAATGCGCCCTGCTCCTCGATCGGCAAGCCGAGAATACCCGCCGAACGGCTGACGATGGTCGCCAGGTCGGCGGTGTTATAGAACTCCAGACGCTGGACGATGCCGAAACGGTCACGTAGCGGGTTGGTCAGCATGCCGGCACGGGTGGTGGCGCCCACCAGGGTAAAAGGCGGCAGGTCGAGCTTGATCGAACGGGCGGCCGGCCCCTCGCCGATCATGATATCGAGCTGGAAATCCTCCATCGCCGGGTACAGCACTTCTTCGACGATCGGCGACAGCCGGTGAATCTCGTCGATGAACAGCACGTCGCCCGGCTCCAGGTTGGTCAGCAGCGCCGCCAGGTCTCCCGGACGCTCGAGCACCGGCCCCGACGTGCTTTTGATCGATACATTCATTTCCTGGGCGATGATATTGGCCAGGGTCGTCTTGCCCAGGCCCGGCGGCCCGAAGATCAGGGTGTGATCGAGCGCCTCGCTGCGACCTCGCGCAGCCTGGATGAACAGCCCCATCTGCTCGCGCACGTTCGGCTGGCCGATGTATTCGGCCAGCTTCAGTGGCCGAATGGCGCGATCCACCTGCTCATCGCGGTCGCGCGTGCCGGGGGTAATCAGGCGGTCTGCTTCGATCATCTGGCGTGCGGTCCCGGAGTGCGTTGAAGATTGGCTGGGTGGAAATGGCTGCCAGGCAGCGCGGCATACCGGCAAATCACGCCGGAACAATCGAATAGGCTACTGTCGACACAGCACACTGCTTACACCATCCCCTTCAGGGCTCGACGAATCAGATCTTCACTACTCAGCCCCTCTCCCTTGATGGCGGAGACGGCCCGACTGGCCTCCTGCGGTTTATAACCGAGGGAAATAAGCGCACTGACTGCATCGGTCTCCGCGCTTGAGACTGTGCCACCGCCACGAGGTTCCACCACCAGGGTCGCCATACCCGGTACAGTTTCCCAGGCTTTGAAGCGATCCTTCAGCTCGACCAGCAACCGTTCGGCGGTTTTCTTGCCGACGCCGGGGATCCTCACCAGCACCGAGGTGTCCTGCGCCTGCACGCAGCGCACCAACTCATCGACCTCCAGCCCGGACATCAGGGCCAGGGCCAGTTTCGGACCGACACCATTGAGGCGGATCAGCTCGCGAAACAACTCGCGCTCGCGCTTCTCGAAAAAGCCATAGAGCAGATGGGCATCTTCACGCACTACCAGATGCGTGTGCAGGATCAGCGACTCACCTACCGAGGGCAAACGATACAAGGTGGTCATGGGCACTTCCAGCTCATAGCCCAGGCCATTCACATCCACAATCACATGCGGCGGCTGCTTCTCCGCCAGGGTGCCGCGCAAACGTCCGATCACCACTGCTTTCCTTTATCAACTTACAAACGGAGGCGACCGCCGCGTCGCTTGGCGCCGGCCAGGCCATGGGGGATCAGACTTTGCCGGTGATGGGCATGACACAAGGCGATGGCCAGGGCATCCGAGGCATCGATCTGTGGCTTCTGCACCAGCTTGAGCAGGTGCATGACCATCATCTGCACCTGCTGCTTATCCGCCCCACCGGTGCCGGCAATCGCCTGTTTGACCTGGGTCGCAGTGTATTCGCAGACCTCCAGCCCCGCCTCGATTCCGGCGACGATTGCCGCCCCGCGCGCCTGGCCGAGCTTCAGCGCGGAATCCGGGTTACGCGCCATGAACACCTGCTCGATGCCCATGGTCACCGGCCCATAGCTATCGATCACCTCGCGCACGCCACGAAAAATGATCTGCAGGCGCTCGGGCAACGACCCACTGCCGGTGCGGATACAGCCCGAGGCAACGTACTCGCAACTACGCCCGCTATCGCGCACCACCCCATAGCCGGTGATGCGCGAGCCGGGGTCGATACCCAGAATCAGCGTCATGCCTGTCGTCCACCGGTGGCAAACCCGAAGCCGCCACACTGTCTATTTATCCAGCTGCGGAGTATAGGGCCGCCACCTCGCGCCGTCACGCCTGACGCTCCCGAGCGACGCCCGACGACCTTGAAGACTCTTCCACAAGCGCCCCGCGCGCCCCACGCTGCCAAGAAAAAGGCCATGTCCCGATCACGTGTCGTATTGCCAGGCGCGACTTGCTCCCCAGAGGGGCGAGCGGACGAATCAGCGCAAGCCGTGCGATCGCGCAATACATCGCTGGGACACAACCAAGAAAAAGCCGGAAGCGCCAGGGCACCAGCACCCGACGGCTTCCGGCTTGTTCGGCACCGCATCGATCAGCCGAGCTGTTCCATGATCTCGTCGGAGATCTCGGCGTTGTGGTAGACGTTCTGCACGTCGTCCAGATCTTCCAGCATATCGATCAGCTTCATCACCTTCGTCGCGGTTTCCAAGTCGGTGATCGGTGCGGTGATCGACGGGATCATCGCCACCTCCGCCTCGTCGCCCTTGAACCCGGCGGCGGCCAGCGCCTCGTTCACCGCGAGGAAATCAGCAAAGGAGGTATAGACCTCGACCGAACCGTCTTCTGCAGCGACCACATCATCGGCACCGGCCTCCAATGCAGCCTCCATCAGGGCATCCTCATCCACGCCCGGGGCGTAGCTGATCTGCCCCTTGCGCTCGAACATATAGGCCACCGAGCCATCGGTACCCAGGTTGCCGCCGCATTTGCTGAACGCGTGCCGCACTTCGGCGGCGGTACGGTTGCGGTTGTCGGTCATGGCTTCGACGATCACCGCCACGCCGCTCGGCGCATAGCCCTCGTAGCTCAGCTCGACCATGTTGTCGGCTTCGCTGGTGCCGGCGCCGCGGGCGATGGCCCGGTCGATGACGTCGCGGGTCATGTTGGCGGTCAGCGCCTTGTCCACGGCCAGGCGCAGGCGTGGGTTGTCCGCCGGAATCCCGCCACTCTTGGCCGCGACCGTCAGCTCACGAATGATCTTGGTGAAGATCTTGCCGCGCTTGGCGTCCTGACGCCCCTTGCGGTGCTTGATGTTGGCCCATTTGGAATGACCGGCCATAACTCACTCCGTATTACTCGCGATATCGATGTGACCTTCTGCAGGAGCGGGCTTGTTCGCGATCTGCAGCTTCGGCGCCAGCATGATCGCCAGCAAGCCGGCTCCTACACTCGAAGGCTGTTATTCGGCCTTGGGCTGCTCGCGCAGGCGGATGTGCAGCTCGCGCAGCGCCTTGTTGTCCACCACACCCGGCGCCTGGGTCATCACGCAGGCGGCGCTCTGGGTTTTCGGGAAGGCAATCACTTCGCGGATCGACTGGGCGCCGGTCATCAGCATCACCAGGCGATCCAGGCCGAAGGCCAGGCCGCCATGGGGTGGTGCGCCGTACTTCAGCGCGTCCAGCAGGAAGCCGAACTTCTCCTGCTGCTCCTCCTCACTGATGCCGAGTACCCGGAATACTGCCTGCTGCATGCCCTTGTCGTGGATACGGATGGACCCGCCGCCCAGTTCGGTGCCGTTGAGCACCATGTCGTAGGCGCGCGACAGCGCTGTAGCCGGATTGGCTTCCAGCTCGGCAGCGCTACAGCTCGGCGAGGTGAAGGGGTGGTGCAACGAGGTCAGGCTGCCGTCGTCGCTCTCTTCGAACATCGGGAAGTCGACCACCCACATCGGCGCCCACTCGCAAGTGAGCAGCTCGAGGTCGTGGCCCAGCTTGATCCGCAACGCGCCGAGGGCCTCGCTGACGATCTTCGCCTTGTCGGCACCGAAGAACACGATGTCGCCATCGACCGCACCGACGCGATCGAGGATCACATTGAGGTTGTCTTGCGGGATGTTCTTGACGATCGGCGACTGCAGGCCTTCGACGCCCCTGGCGCGCTCGTTGACCTTGATATAGGCCAGGCCCTTGGCGCCGTAGATACCGACGAACTTGGTGTACTCGTCGATCCGGCTGCGCGGCATGCCCGCACCGCCCGGCACGCGCAACGCGGCAACGCGGCATTTCGGGTCGTTGGCCGGGCCGCTGAAGACCTTGAAGTCGACATCCTTGAGCTGATCGGCGACATCCACCAGCTCCAGCGGAATGCGCAGGTCCGGCTTGTCCGAGCCATAGCGGCGCATGGCTTCTGCGAAGGTCATGTGCGGGAACTCGCCGAATTCCACGCCCAGCACTTCCTTGAACAGCTGACGGATCATCTTCTCGGTGATGCCGATGATGTCGCTTTCATCGAGGAAGCTGGTCTCGATGTCGATCTGGGTGAATTCCGGCTGACGGTCGGCACGCAGGTCTTCGTCGCGGAAGCACTTGGCGATCTGGTAGTAACGATCGAAGCCGGCCACCATCAGCAACTGCTTGAACAACTGCGGCGACTGCGGCAGGGCGAAGAAACTGCCGGCGTGGGTGCGGCTCGGCACCAGGTAGTCGCGTGCGCCTTCCGGGGTGGCGCGGGTGAGGATCGGCGTTTCCACGTCGAGGAAGCCGTTCTCGTCGAGGTAACGACGGATGCTGCTGGTGATGCTCGAGCGCAGCTTCAGCTTGGCCGCCATTTCCGGGCGGCGCAGGTCGATGAAGCGGTAGCGCAGGCGGGTTTCTTCGCCGACGTCGGAGTACTCGTTGAGCGGGAACGGCGGGGTTTCCGCCTCGTTCAGCACCTCCAGCTCATAACCCAGCACCTCGATGGCACCGGACGCCATGTTGGCGTTGACCGCTCCGGCCGGGCGCAGGCGCACCTTACCGCTAAGCTTGACCACATACTCGCTGCGCACCTTGTCCGCAGCGGCGAAGGTCTCTGCGCGATCCGGATCGAATACCACCTGGGCCAGGCCCTCACGGTCGCGAATATCGAGGAAAATCACCCCGCCATGGTCGCGGCGGCGATGAACCCAACCGCAAAGGGTGACTTCCTGGCCGTCCAGGCTCTCGTTCAGTTGGCCGCAATAGTGGCTGCGCATCATGGTGGTAGTCGCTTCTCTCGAGTCTTGAATTCGTTGGGCCGCAGACGCCCCGGCGCTCTTAACCGGACCTACTGCGGGCTGGCGGCTGGCGGAGCAGACCGGCAGGCGTACACGATAGCCTGCGCATTCCGCCCCGGGCCGGGGCCGCCGATCAACCAGCGCCGTGCTTGCGCCTGACCGTCGCCAGCCTGCGTGCCGCGGCAAAGCGCGGGATTATATATGGTTAGGCCGCCACTTGCAGCCGCCAGCCCACGCGCTTTCGCCAAGCCTTTCTATACTCAGGCTTCCCCCGATGGAGAGCGACCATGATCACGACGCCCCCGGCCGAGCTGCCCGGCGATCTGCTGGAGGACTTTCGCCAGGAGGCCGTCGAACAATTTCAGCGCAGCGAACAACTACTGATCGAACTGGAACGCTCGCCCAACGACAACGAGCGCCTGCGCGACCTGTTCCGCCAGGTGCACAGCCTCAAAGGCAACCTCGGCTATATCGGCCTCAACACCCTGATGCCCCTGCCGCAGGCCATGGAGGACGTACTGGGCTGCCTGCGCGAAGCGCGCCTGAGCTTCGACAGCTTGCTCGGCGACATCCTTCTGCTGGCCCTGGACCACCTGAAGGAACTGATCGAACAAGCCCTCGGCGGCGCCTCCGCGCGACTCGACCACAGTCAGTTCAAGGCGCTCAGCCAGGCCCTAAGCGCGCTGGCAGCCACCCCGGCCGCCCGACAGACGGACATTCGCCGTGCGCTACTGCAGCAACTCGACCCCGGCACCCGCCTGGCCAACCCCGCACCGGCAGACGACTCACACGCCACAGAACTGCTCGAGCGCTACGGTATTCCGCTCGATGCGGACCTGCGGTTCTTCATCGAGCTGATGCACGCCAGCGAGCGCCGCTCGCATTACTGGCAGGGCCGAGGCATGCGCCAACTGGAGCTGGCCCTGGCGATCAACCAGTTCGGCGGCACCCCGGAGCAACCCGCGCAACTGGCGGCGGCCGTGTGCCTGCACGACCTCGGCATGGCGTTCCTGCCGCTGGAAATGCTGCACAAGGACGCCGGTTTCAGCTATGAAGAACGCCGACAGATGCAAGCGCACCCACACCTGGCCTACGACCTGCTAAATCGCATGCCCAAGTGGGGGCCGGCCGCCGAAATCGCCCTGCAACACCAGGAGCGTGCCGACGGCAGCGGCTACCCCAAAGGCCTGCGCGAGGCCGAGACCAGCTCCGGCGCCCTGATCCTCACCATTGTCGACACCTTCGACGCACGCACCCACGAGCGCGCCCACCACACCCTGAGCAAACGCCCATTGCTGCGCGCCATCCTGGAAATCAACGGACTGGCAGGCAGCCAGTTCAGCGCCCACTGGGTCGGAATATTCAATCGCACCCTGCAACAGCACCCCGAACTGGCCCATCGCTGACATTCCCGCGCCGACAGGCTCGCCGAGCCGAATTCGTCAGCAGGCCCCACGCACGCACCTTGGTAACCGAACCGGACGCCGCCAATAGCCTCTCACCATGACCGACATAGGTATAAGCAAAGACCGAGCTCCGCACTGCCCATGCTAGGCTCTGCCCATTGCCGGGGAACACCCCAGACCCAGCCAGCCGAGAGGAAAAATGACATGGAAATCAATATCGGAATCGCCGAACAGGACCGCGCCGCCATTGCCGAAGGGCTGTCCCGCCTGCTCGCCGACACCTACACCCTGTACCTGAAAACCCACAATTTCCACTGGAACGTCACCGGCCCGATGTTCAACACCCTGCACCTGATGTTCGAAGGGCAGTACACCGAACTGGCACTGGCCGTGGATCAAATCGCCGAACGCATCCGCGCCCTGGGCTTCCCGGCGCCGGGCACCTACGCCGCCTATGCCCGCCTGTCGTCCATCAAGGAAGAACAAGGCGTACCCACCGCCCCCGACATGATCAAACAACTGGTTCAAGGCCAGGAGGCAGTGGTGCGCACCGCCCGCGGCATCTTCCCGCTGCTCGACAAGGTCAGCGACGAGCCCACTGCCGACCTGCTGACTCAGCGCATGCAGGTGCATGAAAAGACCGCCTGGATGCTGCGCAGCCTGCTCGACGCCTGAAAGAGCTATCAAATGGCGCCAGGCGCGCGGGATCCGATTACCCCTGAATCCTTGCCCGCGCCCAGTATTTCCTGGGCAGCGGCGCCACCCTCGGGCTGACAGTACCCATCAGCCGCAACGGTAGGCAACGACGCAAACAGCGCAAGACCCGCCTCACCCCAGCCTTTTGCTAGGCGCATGACCTGCGCTTGTTCTATCCTTTGGCCATTCGCAACTCGCCACAGTGACGCGCATGAGCCAGCCAACCAAAGCCCCCAGCATCCTAGAGCTGTATCCAGAGGAAACCCGCGAGTCGGCCTCCCTCCTGAAGCAGGCCGTGCCCCTGATGATGCGTCACGATATTCCGCCCAACCCGCTGCACTACGCCCTCTGGTACACCTACAGCAAAGGCCAGGAGCCGGAACTCAACCGGCGCATGGACAAGATCGTCAAGGACTTCGACAGCTTTCCACCGGAGACCGCGACCAAGCTGTTTCGCGACTACATCATTCGCGGCGAGCTGGAGGAAGCCCGCGCCGGCCAGCAACAAGTCATCGAGCTGGTCGATGACATCGAAGACGAGGTCTCGCACAGCGTAATCGGCAGCCACAACTACCAGGCCAGCCTGGAACAGGGCCTCGCGGCCCTGCAGGAGCCGATCATCGATGACCTGCCCACCGTCTTGAGCGAACTGCAACAGAGCACCCAGCTCATGCAGGACCAACAGGAAAAATTCCTCTACCGCCTGCGCGCCGCCCAGAACGAGATTCAGCACCTGCGCGGCCAGCTCGAACGCGCCCACCTGGCGGCGACCCTCGACAGCCTGACCCGCGTCTTCAACCGACATGCCTTTACTCGCCTGCTGGAGCAAGCGCTGAGCAGCGACCATCAGGGCGTGGCCCTGGTCATGCTGGATATCGATCACTTCAAGCAATTCAACGACCAATACGGCCACCCGCTGGGCGACCGGGTCCTGCAGCATGTCGGCCAATTGCTGCGCGATCTGCTGCCACCCCGCGCCATCGCGGCCCGCTATGGCGGCGAAGAGTTCTGCGTGATCCTGCGCGAATGCTTCGATAGCGCCAGCGCCCACGCCTTCGCCGAACTTCTGCGCCTGAAAATCCAATCCCTGCGCATCAAGGTCCGGCGCACCGATCAGGTGCTCGACAGCGTTACCGCCTCCTTCGGCTTCGCCCTCGCCGAAGCCGGCGACAACCTGGAGAGCCTGCTCACCCGCGCCGATGACGCGCTGTACCAGGCCAAGCGCAACGGCCGCAACCAGGTCCACCCCGCAACCACCGAATCTGCGCTAAGCGCTTGATTTGAGCGACCCACCTCATTTGCTGTTAAATACGCCCCGTGCCGCTGAACCGAACCATTGGATCAGCGCATAGGCTGACTGCGCACGCATCCACAACGCCCTCAACTCATGGCGAAGCCTGCGCAACCAGCTCTTCCTGGTGATCCTTTCCGTAAGTGAGCTCATTGAACATGTTGAAAATCGTCCATCTGTTAACGGGCTTCACCGCCCTACTGTTGTCCTTCGCCCCCAGCCTCGGCCATGCCCCACTACCCTTCCTGCAGGATCCGGATGCCCTGTGCCTTGCCTTGTTTGGCTTGCTCAACCTGTTCCTGGCACCACAGCTGCCGATCTGGCATGCCGGCCTGCGCCATCACCTGCAAAACCTGGTTTCCGCCCTGCTGGTACTCGGCACCCTACTCCAGGCCCTGATCCTGCTGGCCCCGCTGCCCGCGATCGCCGGCCTGCCCGCCACCCTGTTCAGCCTGCTGGCCGTGATTGCTGCGGCACTCCTGCACCTGGCCACCAACCTGCGCCTGCAAACCCGCAGCAGCACGCCAACCCAGAATATGGGCGACCGGGAAACCGGCACGGTCAAGTGGTTCAACACCTCCAAAGGCTTCGGCTTCATTTCCCGCGACTCCGGCGACGATATTTTCGTGCACTTCCGTGCCATTCGCGGCGAAGGCCACCGGGTGCTGGTCGAGGGCCAGCGCGTCGAGTTCTCCGTCATGCAGCGCGACAAGGGCCTGCAAGCGGAAGACGTGATTGCCGCCCAGCCAGCCCGCCGCTGATTCGCGCAGACAACAAAAAGCCCGCCACACACCCCGTGTAGCGGGCTTTTCTGTTTGACAGCCCCTAATAGTGCGGCGGTGGCGTCTCGTCTTCGGCGACCTCGAACTGCCCACCGGCTTCTTCCTGACGCTTGGCCAGGGCCTCGACCTGCAACTGCAACCGCTCAAGCTCTCGCTGCTGCGCCACCAACACGTCATTGAGCGCCTGAATGGTGTCATCCTGAAAAGTCAGACGGCTTTCCAGTTCGGTGACTCGCTCTTCCATACTCATCGCTCACTCCTCAAAGCAGAAGTTATCGGTCAGCACCAGGCGCAACTTGGCCTTGATCGCCGCCACCTGCTCCTCACCATAGGGTTGCGCCGGCAGCTTGCCCCAGACAGGCGCAGGCCAAGCCGCATCCTCGCGCCGGCGCACGATCACATGCATGTGCAACTGATTGACCATATTGCCCAAGGTCGCCACATTCATCTTGTCGGCGGCGAAGGTGTCCTTGAGTGTCTCCGCCAGCAGCGTGGCTTCCTGCCAGAGCGCCTGCTGGTCGTCTGCGTCAAGCTGAAACAACTCGCTGATCTCCTCGCGTCGCGGCACCAGGATGAACCACGGGTAATGCGCGTCGTTCATCAACAACAAACGGCACAACGGAAAATCCCCCAGCGGCACGGTGTCCTGCTGCAAGCGTGAATCCAAGACGAACATACTGCCCCCTCCTGTTCGACCAATCGATAGGCAAAGCTTAGCGCCAGAACCACGAACCCGGCAGACCAAGCGATAGGCGCGCAGGATACGCGGGAGCCAAGACGGATTCACCTTGCCCGTAATCGACTGCGGGGTCCACGCCCAGCAACACGACGGGCCGGCGCAACGCACACCGATCGCGTGCACCATTTTGTTTCCTCCCGTAATGAATGCCACATCCGGCGTTACCACCTGGGGTCCATCAACCGCGCAAAACGCCACTTGCGCAGCGACACGAGCACGTAAGAGGATACGCGCACCCAGACCGCCTGCACGCCCATGAAACCTGGCGACGGCACCTCGGATCCCTCGACGAAGGAAGCGTTTCCCCACCCGAAAATCAACTCACGCCCAGCACCGGGCACTTTGTGCACGACTCTTGCTTAAGGCTACGCCAATGCTCGGAATACCACCCAGCAGTGTCAGCAAACCCGGTTGCCAGCAACCAGAACCGCAGAATTCGTCGACGCTGAAAGACGCAAGTGAATATCTACAGAATTGCGACATGCTTCATCCGCTTTGCGACACAGCTGTGAAGAAACCGTAACGAATAGATTGCAACTATCGCCAACTTTGGCTGCGTGCTATAAGTTAGCGCCGACACAAAAAGAAAGAGCCGTCCATATAACAATCAGTTGGTCGGCGCAACTCTTCTAAACCAAAGGAGCAATCACGATGCAAGTGATGAAGTGGAGCGTAATCGCCCTGGCAGTAGCCGCGGGTACCACCCAAATGGCTTTCGCCTCTAGCCAATCCGAGTCCAAGGGACTTATTGAAGACAGCAGCCTGAGCGTGCTGAACAAGAACTACTACTTCAACCGCGACTTCAGGAACAATACGGGCGGCCAGAGCTATCGCGAAGAATGGGCACACGGCATTCTGGCCAACTACGCGTCTGGCTATACCCAGGGCGTGGTCGGCTTCGGCGTTGACGCCCATGCCGCGCTCGGCCTGAAACTCGACAGCGGCAACGGCACCAATCCCACCGGCCTGCTGCCTGTAGGCAGCGACGGTCGCTCGCAGGACGACTACTCCTATGCTGGCGGCGCGGTCAAGGCCCGCATCTCCAATACCGAACTGAAGTACGGCGATCTGATTCCGACCGCTCCGGTCTTCGCTACCGGCACCGCCCGCCTGTTCCCGGGCTCCGCCACCGGCTTCCAACTGCTCTCCAGCGACATCGAGAACCTGAGCATCGACGCCGGCCACTTCACTGCGATCCGCGACGGCAGCCGCTCCACCAACAGCGACGGCGAGATCACCCTGACTTACGGCGGCAACGTGGACGCAGCGAGCGTCGACTATGCCGGCGGCACCTACTCGTTCACCGACAATTTCAGCGCGACCGTATTCGGTGCCAAGCTGGAGGACATCTGGAACCAGTACTACGCCAACCTGAACTACACCATCCCGCTGGCAGAAAATCAGGCACTGAACTTCGACTTCAACATCTATGACACCAGCGAGACCGGTGACGAGCTGGCCGGCAAGATCGACAACACCACCTGGTCGGCGGCGGCTGCCTATAGCCTGGGCGCGCACAAGTTCACCCTGGCCCACCAGCAGGTCGACGGCGACGAGCCGATGGACTACATCGGGATGGACGGCTTCAACTCCGGCGACTCGATCTGGCTGAACAACTCCGTCCAGTACTCCGACTTCAACGGCCCGAACGAGAAGTCCTGGCAGGTTCGTTACGACCTGAACATGGCCGAATACGGCGTACCGGGCCTGAGCTTCATGGTTCGCTACCTCACCGGCGAGGACATCGACGGCAGCAAGTACGACGGCGGCCCGAACGGCGTCTACGGCTACTTCGGCGAAGACGGCGAAGAGTGGGAGCGCAACATCGAAGCCAAGTACGTAGTTCAGGAAGGTCCGGCGAAGGATCTGTCCGTCCGCCTGCGCCACGCAACCTGGCGTGCCAACAGCGTCGCCAATGCTGCACTCGGCGACGATATAGACGAGTTCCGCATCATCACCGAATACCCGCTGGACATCCTGTAAGTCCACGCGTTACTTCGGCAACAAAGAAGCCCGGCTTATGCCGGGCTTTTTCTTTATTACTGCTCAAATATTGATCAAATTTTAATGATCAATATTTAACCAATTGCCATTAAAGCGGCAAGGCGTAAGTACCGGTTACATGCGCTACCAGCTCCTCTTCATTGCCCGCCGAATACAACGACACTTCACACACCGCCTGGCGCCGACTTAGCCGCAAGATCCGTGCCTCGGCCAATAAATCCACCGGTTTGGGCTTGACCAGGAAGTTGATGTTCAGGTTGGACGTCACCGCCATCTCCACCCGACCGAGCCGCCCCAGCACCACCGCATACATGGCCGCATCCGCCAGAGCCATGATGGTCGGCCCCGACAGGGTGCCACCGGGGCGCACCAGCTTGGCGTGGAACGGCACCCGTGCCAGCACGCCCTGGGCATCCAGTCGGTCGATGCACAGGTCGATGTCCTCGGCCATGGGTAGCCCCGCGCGGATCAGCGTTTGCACTTGCTCAGCAGTCAATACCGACACCTCGTCCTCCTCTCATGCGCCACGCCTGCATCCTATACGCATCCGGATAGGCACCGTACAATGCCGGCCTAGCAAAAGCCCTCGCAACCGACAGAACGGCCAAATATGCGCACCAGTCAGTTCCTGCTCTCGACCCTCAAAGAAACCCCTTCCGATGCCGTGGTGATCAGCCACCAACTGATGCTACGCGCCGGGATGATCCGCAAACTCGCCTCGGGCCTCTATACCTGGCTGCCGATGGGCCTGCGCGTACTGCGCAAGGTGGAAAAGGTGGTGCGCGAGGAAATGGATGCCGCCGGCGCCCTCGAGGTGTTGATGCCCGGCATTCAGCCCGCCGAACTGTGGCAGGAATCCGGTCGCTGGGAGCAATACGGCCCCGAGCTGCTGCGCATGAAGGATCGCCACGGCCGCGATTTCTGCGCCGGCCCGACCCACGAGGAAGTGATCACCGACCTGGCGCGCAACGAGCTGAACAGCTACAAGCAGTTGCCGATCAACCTGTACCAGATCCAGACCAAGTTCCGCGACGAGATCCGTCCGCGCTTCGGCCTGATGCGCGGACGCGAGTTCATCATGAAGGATGCCTACTCCTTCCATGTCGACCAGGCCTCGCTGCAGGAAACCTACGACCGCATGCACCAGGCCTACTGCAAGGTGTTCACCCGTCTGGGCCTGAATTTCCGTCCGGTGCAGGCCGATACCGGCTCGATCGGCGGCACCGGCTCCCATGAGTTCCACGTGCTGGCCGAGTCCGGCGAAGACGATATCGCCTTCAGCGACAGTTCCGACTACGCCGCCAATATCGAGAAGGCCGAAGCCGTTCCGCGCGAAACCGCGCGCGGTGCCGCCAGCCAAGCACTGCGCCTGGTCGACACGCCCAACACCAAGACCATTGCCGACCTGGTGGAGGGTTTCGACCTGCCCATCGAGAAAACCATCAAGACCCTGGTAGTGCATGGCGCCGAGGCCGGCAAGCTGGTTGCGTTGATCATCCGCGGCGACCACGAACTGAACGAGATCAAGGCCGCCAACCTGGAGCAGGTCGCCAGCCCGCTGGTGTTCGCCTCGGAAGCCGAACTGCGCGACGCCATCGGCGCCGGCGCCGGCTCGCTCGGCCCACTGAACCTGCCACTGCCGTGCATCGTCGATCGTTCCGTCGCCCTGATGAGCGATTTCGCCATCGGCGCCAACATCGATGACAAGCACTACTTCGGCGTCAACTGGGAGCGCGACCTGCCGCTGCCGACCGTCGCCGACTTGCGTAACGTGGTCGCCGGCGACCCCAGCCCCGATGGCCAGGGCATCCTGGAGATCAAGCGCGGCATCGAAGTCGGGCATATCTTCCAGCTCGGCACCAAGTACAGCGAGGCGCTGAACTGCCAGGTGCTGGGTGAAAACGGCAAGCCGGTGACCCTGACCATGGGCTGCTACGGCATTGGCGTATCGCGCGTGGTGGCCGCCGCCATCGAGCAGAATAACGACGAGCGCGGCATCATCTGGAACGACGCGCTCGCGCCGTTCCATATCGCCCTGGTGCCGCTGCGCTACGAAACCGAGGCGGTGCGCGAAGCCACCGACAAGCTGTACGCCGAACTGATCGCCGCCGGCTATGACGTGCTGCTCGATGACCGTGACAAAAAGACCAGTCCGGGCATCAAATTCGCTGACATGGAACTGATCGGCATCCCGCATCGCATCGTGGTCAGCGATCGCGGCCTGGCCGACGGCAACCTGGAATACAAGAGCCGTCAGGACACGGACGCTCAGGTGGTACCGGCTGCCGACATCCTGTCCTTTATCCAGGCCCGTATCCGCCGCTGATTTCAGCCTTTCGACAAGAGCCGTCATGTTCAAGCGAAGTACCTACCGCCTCGTCGGCGCCGCCCTGGGCGGCGCCCTCTTTCTCAGTGGCTGCGCCAACCAGTTGCCGCAGCGCAGCGAACACGAGGAGCGCGTCGAGCGCAAACTGCTGGATCACAGCCTGCAAATCGACGTGGGCGAGCCGCGCGTACTGGAGCTGCCGCAACGCCGCGTGCGCGTGCAGGAACAGAAGACCTTCGAGGTCACGGCGTTCGAGGTCACTCGCCGCTACGACCGCTACACGCCCTACCAACCCTGGCGCGAGCTGTACGAAGTGCCGCTCGGCGCCGTGGCCGTGGTCGCCGGCATCGGCGCCAACGTGCTCAACGTGGCCTTGCTCGGCAGCCTGCCGGACAGCGCCACCAAAGACTGGATCAGCTACGGCTTCGCCGGCCTCAATCCGCTGATGAACGTCGAGTCCAACGGACGCTCGCAGCAGAACCTCGCCAGCCTCGACGAACAGCGCCAGGATGCGCGCACGGAATATTCCAGCCTGCCCTGGGCCGAACGCCCGGTGCTGGTCAAGGCCGGCGAGCAGACCCACGAACTGCTGACCGACCGCAATGGCATTCTGCGTCTCAACCTGCTCGACGGCCCCTTCGCCGGGGAGGATGTCAGCCGCATCGGCACCTTGCTGCTGAACGTGGAAGACCCGCAGGACTCGGCGCGCGCGGACGCCACCCTACTGGTCGGGCGCACCTTGCGCGGCAAGCTTCAGGAAGCGCACCAGCTGATCTACGACGACCTGGAGGGCGATGACGTCGAGCAGTGGGTGCATAGGGTCAAACGCCTGTCCGAACTGGGCCTGGAAGAAGAGGCCAGCGAGCTGGAACAGAGCCTGATCGAGCTGACCCGCAACGACCCCGAGCTGCAACAGACCTTCCTGCACGCCTTGATGCAGGATGCCGGCCGCCTGGTCGCCGACCCCGGCAGCGACTGACTCGGACATGACCGTGCGCCTGGGCCTGATGCTGCTGATGGCGCTACTGTGCCTGCCTGGCCATGCCGGCCTGCGTCAGGCACCCGAGCCGGAACTGCGTGAACTGCTGCAACGCACCGTCGCCGAAGCCGACAGCTTTCAGGATCGCTTCGATGCCGAGGTCTGGCTACTGGACATGTCCACCCGCCTGGCGCGCTACATCACCGACACCGAGGAACGCCTGAGCCTGCTCCGGCTGGTGCACCGCGAAGCCAGCAAAGCCGGCTTGCGGCCCGACCTGGTGCTGGCATTGATCCACACGGAAAGCCATTTCGATCGCTTCGCCATCTCCGCCGCCGGTGCCCAGGGCATGATGCAGGTCATGCCCTTCTGGAAGGCCGAACTCGGCCGTCCCCAGGACAACCTCACCGATAACGCCACCAACCTGCGCTACGGCTGCACCATCCTCAGCTTCTATCTGCGCAAGGAAAACGGCGACCTCAGCCGCGCCCTAGCCCGTTACAACGGCAGCCTCGGGCGGTCGGCCTATCCGGCCAAGGTAATCGGCTTCTGGCACGACTACTGGTACGTCAGACCCTGATTCGCCGATTGCTGGACGAATCCGGTAGGCCCTATGTTCATGCACAAGCCCCAGGACGTAGGAGCGGGCCATGCCCGCGATGCCATTTGCAGGCATGCCCTATCGCGGCCATGGGACTGGGCGTCCCCGCCGCTCCTACGAAATCTCTGAGTCCCGTAGCCCGGATTGCATCCGGGCTACCACGACATCGGGTCACTTCAGGCCATCAGCGCAGCACGATAAATCCGGCGATCCCTTGCAACGGCTGCTCCTCCAACTCGACCCCGGTGACCTTGGCCTGAGGCGGCCCCTGCTCCAGCCAGGATGCCAATTCGCGCACCGCAGATGCCTCGCCCTCGCACAATACCTCGACGCGACCATCGCCCAGGTTGCGCACCCAGCCATGCAACTCCAGCCGCTCGGCTTGTTCGGCAGTGGCCTGGCGGAAAAACACGCCCTGCACCCGCCCGCTGACATAACCATGCAAACATAACCGCGACATGCCGCTACTCCTCCGCCCGCAAGGCCTGCAGACGCGCGGCCAGGCCTGCCGCCGTTTGCTCGCCAACCAGACGCTCGCGCAGCCGCCCTTGGTCGTCGACTATATAGGTCGCCGGCAGCACCTCACTGCGCGGCAAGCCAAAACGCTCCGCGGGGTCCTGCGCCAGTACGGTGAACTCGATGCCCAGGGCTTGCGCCGCCTTGTTCAACCGCGCGCCCTGCAACCCATCGAAGTTCACCCCCAACACGCTCGCCGACTGCTCCTCGAGTTGCTTGTCCAACGCATTCAACTCGGGGATCTCGGTACGGCAAGGCCCGCACCACTCGGCCCAGTAATTAATCACCAACCACTGGCCTTCCAGTCGCTCAGCCGGTACCTTTCGTCCAGACTGGTCGACACCGATATCTTCGGTGCAACCCGCCAGGATCAAGCCGGCGCAAATTCCTGTAACAGTACGAATGACAGCCTGGAGTCGCGTTCCCATGCATTCGATCCTCGTCCACGCAGGGTTGATATGACACTAGATGCCTTGCGCCTGGAAGTGCCGGACATCTTCGGAGAAGTTGCCACTCCCTTAGCCGATCTCAACGAGCAACTGGCCCACGCCCGCTCGCAACCGCACGATCACGCGCTGCAGCAGGTGCTTGGCCTGCTGTTTCAACTCAACCGCAGCGTCATGACCTTACTCGAAAGGCAGCGCGCGCTGCAAAGCTGCAGCGACGAGTATCGCCACTACGCCGCGCACTATGCTAACGGCACGCCGCCCTCCGCCCTATTCGTGCGCCTGTGCAGCGAACTGGCCATTGGCTTCAAGCACCTGCTCCTGCAGATCCTCCGCGGCCGGCAACCCTCACGCCCGCACCTGGCCTGGTGCCTGTACATGGCCCAGCACTTCCTGGCGCAGAGCCTGCTGCGCCACTACCAGTTGTACCAGGAGCCGCCCCCCAGCCTGTGGCGCGACAGCCATCTGCTGTACTGGATCGGCGAACACCAGAAGTGCCTGGACGAGCCGGTCGCCGCGGCCTTCCAGCCGCCGCCGGCCAGCACTCTGCGCGGCATCTACCAGCAGATGCTGCTACTGGCCCTGAGCAATCCCTTTCATCTCGCCGACGGCGAATGCCCGCAGTTGTTCGGTGCCCTCGCCCCGCTGGCCGGACTGGCGCGCCTGCTGCCCTGGGAGGACGACGATGAGGGCGAAGGCGATGCCCCTACCGTCGACCTGACCGAAGCCCAGCCCTGCTTGGGGTACGCACAGACACCCGAGGGCAGCCGCGAATACCTGCGGCGCTTCGAGTTGGGCGCCCTGCTGGTCGCCCTGCACGAACCTGCCCCGCTGCAAAGTAGCGCCGAGCGGCAGCTGCTGGAGCGCGTGCAACCGCACTGGCTGGGGCGACAACAACGGCGTCACCCGCGCACCGAGCAGGACGCGGAGTGCAGCCTGGCAGTCGGCCTGCCGGCGATTCATGCCGAACTGGTCGAGCAACGCCCCGGCCGCACCCCTGCGCAGATGCTCGATGCCAGCCCTGGCGGCGCGCGCTTGCTGTGCAGCGCGGATCAGGCCGCACACCTGAGCGTCGGCCAACTGGTGCTTTTGCTTACCCGCAGCGCGACGCCGATCCTGGCCCTGGTGCGCTGGCGACACTTCAACAGCGAAGGCCTGCACCTGGGGCTGCGCTACCTGAAAGGCCTGCCGCGCCCGGTCTGGCTGCGCCGCGCGCCCAGCGCCCAGACCCACCTGGGCATCCTGCAGAGCACACCGGCGCCCGGCAACGGCTGGCATCACGGTTTATGGCTGGCCACTGGGCAATTCGGCGAAGGGGAAAACCTCTGGCTGCAACTGGCCAGCGTGCAGAACCAGGCGATCCTACCGTTGCCGGCAGCCAACCTCGGCACAGCCTCGGTCAGCCGGCACCCGCTGCGCCTGGCATAACCACTGGAATCTGCGAGACGGGTCACGCCAACTGTCGGCCAAGTGCACAGTTTCATCGGCAAGGCCCTGCTTATAATCCTTCCACTCGTGCCGGATGCGAGCCGCTATCAGCCTGGAAACACGACCATGACCCAAGCCCACGACAAGTTGATCGGCCCGGTGCCATCGCGCATCGTCGATGTAGCCCGCCTGCTGGTCACGCCCTACGAAGGGCGCGTAGCCGAGTACAACATCGCTGCCTGGCTGCAACTGCCAGGGCTGGCGAACCTGCCGGTGTCCCTGCTGATCAGCTATCGCGATGGCGATAAGCGCCGCGAAGTCACCCTGGATCACGGCAAAGTCAGCATCCACAACAAGATCCTGCTGTCCGGCATCGCCCGTCTGCCGGTCAAGCAGAAGATCGAAGACATGCAGGTACGCCTGCGCTCGGCGGTACCGACCCAGGCCCTGGTAGTCGAGGAGCTGTTTGTGCAAGCGGTAGAGCTGGCACGCACCGATAGCCGCCAGGCACTCGCCTGAGCCGGCGATCCCCCCCTGCAACCCCGCACCCCGTCGCGGGGTTTTGCCGTTAGGCGGAAACGCCGCCGACCTGCGTCGCGCAGTGGTCTGGCTGTGGCGGCTCCGCCCCCTCGACCACCTCCGGTAGCGGCACCAGCGACTCCGGCCAGCGCGCGAAGCGCAGCCCGGTAATCCGATTCAGCCGCTCCAGCGCCTCCTGCGGATCACGCCGATAGAGGTGAATCACCCTGCCCTTTGTCGTAGTCATAAGCCGCCTTTGCTCCCCGCCATTCCCTGCTCTGCCGGCAGTCTGATAGCAATCTGCAATGACGATTGCCAGAAGCGTGCCAGCCTCCTTTTGCTCTATTGCCGCGGCCCCGTCACGCCGACGAGCACAGCACCACTGCCGATACCATGCCGCAAACTGACATTTTTCGTCACTCGGCGCTGGGATGCAGCCAATCCGCCAGGCTCCCGCCAAACAGCGCTGCCTGCTCCTCATGCAACCGCGCCAAGGCGCTGCGCAACGCCGGATACCAGGGCTCGTCGAGCTGCTCCGGCAGTTGCCCGGGTTGCGGCAATGGCCACGGGCAGCGACTCAACAGCTGCTGCACGCTGTAATGGCTGAGATCGCGGCTCAGCACCCAGGCACCGGCGCCGGTCGGCGTGACCAGCTGCTGGCGCTCGAGAAAATCGATCACCTCCTCCCACTCATGCTCGGGGAGCGGCCACCCCCGGCGCTGCACATCGCGGTGGCGCACCTTCAACCCGGACTGCTGGCGCTCATGGAACACCCGCAGGATCCCCAGGACCACCAGCAGGCGCGGCAGTGCACGCTTACGCCATTGATGCGAGGAACCCAGGTTGCACACCAGTTCGGCCCCGAACAGCACGATCAGCCAGGACAGATAGATCCACAGGAGAAACAACGGCACCGTGGCAAAGGCACCGTAGATCAGCTGATAGCCGGGAAACAGCCGCACATACAAGCCGAACAGCGCCTTGGCCGCCTCGAACAACACCGCGGTGAACAGCCCTCCCAGGCAGGCGTGCGCCAGTGGCACCCGCGCATTCGGCACCGTCGCATAGAGCAGGGTGAAGGCCGCGACACCGAACAGCAGCGGCATGAAGCCCAACAGGGTTTTCGCACCGAGCAGCGCCGCAGGGCCGGAGATCAGCGACAGCGAGGCGATATAGGTACTGATCGCGAACCCCGCGCCGAGGAGGATCGGTCCCAGGCTCAAGATCGCCCAGTACAGCAGGAAACTCGACACCCCACGGCGCGGTTGGCGCACCCGCCAGATGGTATTGAAGGCTTTCTCGACGGTCACCAGCATCAAGAAGGCGGTGACCGCCAGGAGCACCACCCCGATCCAGGTCAACTGGCGGGCCTGGGCGGTGAAATCGCGCAGGTATTGCTGCACCGTCTCGCCGGTCGAGGGTACGAAATTGCGAAAGACGAAACCCTGAATCTGCTCACCCATACCCTGAAACGCCGGCACGGCGGAGAGCATGCTGAAGGTTACGGTCATCATCGGCACCACCGCGAAAAGCGTGGTATAGGTCAGGGCTGCGGCATTATTGGCGCCGCGGTCGGCGAGAAAGCGCTGCCCGAGGAAGTGCCAGAACTCCAGCCAGTCATTGAAACGCTGACGCATGCCCTCTCCATTTAGCGATTAACACCGGCATCGCTGCAGATCCGAGACACTGCACGTTACAGACTCGGCCCTCGACGCGGTTAGAATAGCCGCCACCCGATACAAGATGCGACCCGCCCATGACCGACCTGACGCTTTATCACAACCCACGCTGCTCGAAATCCCGCGGCGCGCTGCAGCTGCTCGAAGAGCGCGGCCTCGCGCCGACCATCGTGCGCTACCTGGAAACCCCTCCCAGCGCCGCCCAATTGCAGGAGTTGCTCGGCAAACTCGGGCTCGGCGCCCGGCAACTGCTGCGCAGCGGCGAAGACGAATACCAAACGCTGAACCTGGCCGACCCCGGTTTGAGCGAAGCACAACTGATCGAGGCCATGGTCGAGCACCCGAAACTGATCGAACGGCCGATCCTGATAGTGGGCGACAAGGCGGTGATCGGCCGGCCGCCGGAGAAAGTCCTGGAGCTGCTGCCGTGACTGCACCCTACATTCTGGTGCTGTATTACAGCCGCCACGGCGCCACTGCCGAAATGGCCCGGCAGATTGCCCGCGGCGTCGAGCTGGGCGGCCTGGAAGCGCGCCTGCGGACTGTTCCGGCAGTATCCAGCGAATGCCAGGCGGTCGCCCCGGAGATTCCCGCCGAAGGCGCGCTGTACGTCAGCCTCG
Source organism: Pseudomonas benzenivorans (assembly GCF_900100495.1). GTDB lineage: Bacteria > Pseudomonadota > Gammaproteobacteria > Pseudomonadales > Pseudomonadaceae > Aquipseudomonas > Aquipseudomonas benzenivorans. The sequence goes on along the minus strand of NZ_FNCT01000003.1, from coordinate 82,800 downwards.
ATGACCTGAAGAACTGCGCGGGCCTGGCCCTCGGCAGTCCGACGCGCTTCGGCAACATGGCCGCGCCGTTGAAATACTTCCTCGACGGCACCAGCAGCCTGTGGCTCACCGGTGGCCTGGTAGGCCGGCCGGCCGGGGTATTCACCTCCACCGCCAGCCTGCACGGTGGCCAGGAAACCACCCTGCTGTCGATGATGCTGCCGCTGCTGCACCACGGCATGCTGATCACCGGCCTGCCCTACAGCGAGTCGGCCCTGCTGGAAACCCGCGGCGGCGGCACGCCTTACGGCCCCAGCCACCACGCCGGCGCCGACGGCAAACGGGCGCTGGACGAACATGAAATCGCCCTGTGCCGGGTACTCGGCCAGCGCCTGGCGCACACCGCGCTGAAACTGGAGAGCGCCCGTGGCTAGAACCCCCAAGCCCCTGCCGTCGCTCGACTGGCTCAAGCCACGCCTGGCCATCAGCCGCGCCGCCAGCCTGGCGAGCTTCCTCGCCCTGGCCGTGCTGCTGTTGGTATGGAACCTGCTGTTCGCCGAACTGCCGGGCACGCTGCTCTGGGTGATCCTGGCCTTCCAACTGGCGCCGCTGTTGCTGCTCGCCCCCGGCCTGATCCTCGGCAACGCCCGCGCCCACGCCTGGACCTGCTTCGTGGTCAACCTGTACTTCATCCAGGGCGTGCTCGCTGCCTTCGACCCGTCCAAGGCGCTGTTCGGCTGGCTGGAAACCCTGCTCAGCTTCAGCCTGTTCTGCGCCGCGCTGATGTACACGCGCTGGTGTTTCCAGTACGCACGCAGGCTGGCTGGAGAGAGCTGAGGCCGGCAATAGCACTGCAGAATATCGACGGATGCCGCTGGGTTGCGACAAGGATCGCGATCCGTAGGCCGGGTTAGCGGCGCATGCTACGGGCCTGTCGACGACACGGCCCCCGAGCGCCGCGTAACCCGGCATAGCGCCAGCAGCCCCGCCGCGATGCCGGGTTACGCCGCAGCAAATCCGGCTGGATTCCCCACATGCGGCCAACCCAGCCTACGACTGCCGCTGACAACCCGACTGTCACCAGCCCAGGGTCTCTTTCAGGAAGGGAATGGTCAGCTTGCGCTGCGCCTGCAGCGAGGCCTGATCCAGCCGCTCCAGCAGCTCGAACAGCGCGCTCATGCTGCGCTCGCCGCGGGTCAGGATGAAGCGGCCGACCTCGTCGCTCAGGTGCAGGCCGCGGCGCGAGGCGCGCAGCTGCAGGGCACGCAGCTTGTCTTCATCGGACAGTGCGTGCAACTGGAACACCAGCGCCAGGGTCAGGCGCGACTGCAGGTCCGCTAGCTTGACCGGCACCTCGCGCGGCGAGGTGCCGGCCGCCAGCAGCAAACGCCGGCCGCCGTCGCGCAGACGGTTGAACAGGTGGAACAGCGCCTCTTCCCACTCGCGGCGCCCGGCCACGGCCTCCAGGTCGTCGAGACAGACCAGCTCGCACTGCTCCAGGTTGTCCAGTAGCTCCGGGCCGTACTCGACCACCTCGGCCAGCGGCAGGTAGACCGCCTGCTCGCCACGCTGCTCGAAACGCAGACAGGCCGCCTGCAGCAGGTGGCTGCGCCCCACGCCCTCGCCGCCCCAGAGATAGATCAAGCTTTCCGTCCAGCCGGCCTCCGCCTCGCACAGGCGCTCGACATAGCCGAGCGCCGCGGCGTTGGCGCCGGGGTAGTAGTTGGCAAAGGTGGCGTCATCGCGCAGACGCACACCCAACGGCAGTTGAATGGGTTTCATGCAGGGCTTGGCGGTTCCTCGGAACCGTTTGGGGACTCTCCGTAAAGTGCGGAAAGTTTATAGAAATCATGCGCATGGCGCAGCAAAACCATGATCACCGCAGCCACCGGCAGGGCCAGCAGGATGCCACTGAAGCCGAACAGCTGGCCGCCGGCCATGATCGCGAAGATCACCGCCACCGGATGCAGGCCGATCCGGTCGCCGACCAGCCAAGGCGTCAGCAGCATCCCTTCGAGCAGTTGCCCGACCATGAATACCGCGGCAATCGCCAGCAACGGGTAGAGTTCGCCGCCGAACTGGAACAGCCCGGCGCTCAACGCCGCGCCGATCCCCACCACCATGCCCAAGTAGGGCACGATACTGGCCAGGCCGGCCAGCACACCGATCAACAGCCCCAGCTCCAGGCCGACCAGCATCAGACCGGCGGCGTACACCATCCCCAGCGCCAACATCACCAGCAACTGCCCGCGCAGGAAAGCGCCGAGCACCTCGTGGCACTCGCCGACCAACTGCACCACCAGCCCTTCACGATTGCGCGGCAACAGGCCACGCAGCCTGGCGACCAGCAGGTCCCAGTCGCGCATCAGGTAGAAGCACACCACCGGAATCAGCAGCAGGTTGGCCAGCCAGCCCAGCAGCGCCAGGCCCGAGGCGGTGACCTGCGACAGCAGCATGCCGACGATGTCGGTGGTCTTGCCCAGGTGCGCAGAGAAGGCCGCCTTGAGCTGGTCGAAGCGCCAGAAGCCGTCGGCCAGGCCGAGCTTGGCCTGAATCCAGGGCAACGCAGCATGCTGCGCCCAGTCGAGGATCTGCGGGGTCAACTCGTAGAGGCGCATCAGTTGCTTGCCGAGCATCGGCACCAGCACCAGCAGCAGAATCGCCAGGATCAAGCCGAACAGGGTGAATACCGCGATCACGCCCCAGGTGCGCGAGAGTCTCCAGCGCTCCAGGCGGTCCACCAGCGGATCGCCGAGATAGGCCAGCAACACGCCGATCAGGAATGGCGAGAGAATCGGCAGCAGCAGGTACAACAGCCAGCCGAGCAGGAGCAGCCCAGCCATCCATAGCCAGCGACGCGAATCGTTCATGCTCGGTCCTCAGTTGACGAAACAGGCTGCCCAGCGACAGTGCGCGGCAGTCTACCAGCGAAAGCGCAGCACATCGTCGCGCGGCACGATCTGCGGCGCCGGTGTGCCGGCCGCCGGTACGCCGGCCGCCGGTTCGTTCGCGCTTGGCTGAGCGGCCGCTGGTTGGCTGGCATCGGCCGGCGCGGCAGTGGCCGCCGCGGTATCGACCGGAGCGACCTCCGCCGGCATCTCCTGCAAATTCGCCAAGGCCAGTTGCGCGCGCAGTTGTTCGGCGCTGGCGTTGACCCGATAGATCAGGCGATCGCCCTCGACCCGCTGCAACTGCGCGGCGAAGGGTTCGAGAATCCGCTGCAACTCGGCGTAGCGCGCCAGATCGGCACCCTGCACTTCCAGGGTCAGGTTGGAGGCCGCGCCCGGTGCGGCAACGAAACGCGGCGCCAAGCGCTCGCTCAGCGCCAGCAGCACGGCATCGGCCAGTGCCGCCTGGTCGGCGCCCTGCGCCTTGCCCTGCTCGCGTGCCTCACCCAACCACAGGCGCCACTCGGCGTGCCACTGGCCATTGTCTTCGCGGGCCTGCACCGCCAGCAGGGCATCGGCGGCGTAGCGCTCGGAGGCCGAGCGCAAGGCATCGGGCTCGCTCGCGCCGAGGTTCTCCGGCGTAGCGACCAGCTGCTCGCCGAGGTCGGCCAACGGCAGGCGCAGCGGCAGGCCGCGGTGTTGCGCCGCCCGCTGCAACGGCGCCGCGCTGTCCTGGCCATCGCCGACCAGGCTCGAACCGGCGCTGCCGTCGTTCAGCCACCAGGTCATGATCGCCGGCCGATTGGCGCCCCACAGCGGCAAACCGGCCTGGCGCAGGCTGCGATCGGTGCTCAGCGGGTCGAAATCGACCAGCAGGCTGTCAGCTTCGTAACCGTACTGGCTGACGATCTGCTGCGGATCCTTGCGCAGCTCGGCCAGCGCCGGGCTCTGCGCCGCCTCGCGGCTGCCGGTCAGGCGCAGCACCAGCGTCTCCAGGGCCCGGCCCAAGGCGGCCTGACGCTCTTCCGGCTGCTGGCTGGCGACCGGCTCACGCACCTGATACAGGTCGCTGACCGTCGCCGCGACGCTCGGCAGGCTGAACAGCGGCAGACACAAGACGAGCAGGCGAGCGATCAGGCGCATGGAAAAGGCTCTCAACAGACGGAAGGCGGCGCACAGGCCGGAGTAAACCGCTTATACCTTAAACAGCCGCCGACGCCCCGGCAACCACAGCGCGGGCCGGGTGGCCGCTGCCCGGCAAGCCTGATAAAATCGCGCGCCTTCGCCGACCGGTCGTTGCAGCGCCGGTGCACATCCGAATTTCCCCTAAAGGCCTGGATCTATGAGCAAGCAACCCTCCATCAGCTACAAGGACGCAGGTGTAGACATCGACGCGGGCGAAGCCCTGGTCGAACGCATCAAGGGCGTGGCCAAGCGCACCGCCCGTCCGGAGGTAATGGGCGGCCTGGGCGGCTTCGGCGCGCTCTGCGAGATCCCGGCCGGCTACAAGCAGCCGGTGCTGGTGTCCGGCACCGACGGCGTGGGCACCAAGCTGCGCCTGGCGTTGAACCTGAACAAGCACGACAGCATCGGCCAGGACCTGGTCGCCATGTGCGTCAACGACCTGGTGGTGTGCGGCGCCGAGCCGCTGTTCTTCCTCGACTACTACGCCACCGGCAAGCTCAACGTCGACGTGGCCGCCACCGTGGTCACCGGCATCGGCGCCGGCTGCGAACTGGCCGGCTGCTCCCTGGTCGGCGGTGAAACCGCCGAGATGCCGGGCATGTACGAAGGCGAGGACTACGACCTGGCCGGCTTCTGCGTCGGCGTAGTGGAAAAGGCCGAGATCATCGACGGCTCCAAGGTCGCCAGCGGTGACGCGCTGATCGCCCTGCCCTCCTCCGGCCCGCACTCCAACGGCTACTCGCTGATCCGCAAGATCATCGAAGTTGCCGGTGCCGATATCGAAGCCATCCAGCTTGGCGGCAAGCCGCTGACCGAACTGCTGATGGCGCCGACCCGCATCTACGTCAAGCCGCTGCTCAAGCTGATCAAGGACACCGGCGCGGTCAAGGCCATGGCCCACATCACCGGTGGCGGCCTGCTCGACAACATCCCGCGCGTACTGCCGGAGGGCGCCCAGGCGCTGATCGACGTAGCCAGCTGGAGCCGCCCGGCGGTATTCGACTGGCTGCAGGAACAAGGCAACGTCGACGAGCACGAGATGCACCGCGTCCTCAACTGCGGCGTCGGCATGGTCATCTGCGTGGCCCAGGACCAGGTCGACGCGGCCCTGGCCAGCCTTCGCGCCAATGGTGAGCAGCCCTGGGTGATCGGCCAGATCGGCGCCGCGGCCGAGGGCGCCGAGCGTGTCGTGTTGAACAACCTGAAAAGCCACTGATGCCGACGACCTGCAATGTAGTGGTGCTGATCTCCGGCTCCGGCAGCAACCTGCAGGCGCTGATAGACCGCAGCACCGCGGGTGACAGCCCAGTGCGCATCCGCGCGGTGATCTCCAACCGCGCCGATGCCTACGGCCTGGAGCGGGCCAGGGCTGCCGGCATCGATACCCGGGTCCTCGACCATAAAACCTTCGCCGGCCGCGAAGCCTTCGACGCGGCGCTGATCGAAGCCATCGATGCCTTCGCGCCGCAGCTGGTGGTGCTGGCCGGCTTCATGCGCATCCTCTCGCCGGACTTCGTCCGCCACTACGCCGGACGCCTGCTGAATATCCACCCCTCACTGCTGCCCAAATACAAAGGCCTGCACACCCACCAGCGCGCCCTGGAGGCAGGCGATGCCGAGCATGGCTGCAGCGTGCACTTCGTCACCGAGGAACTCGACGGCGGCCCCCTGGTCGTACAGGCAGTGATCCCGGTGCAGGCCGGCGACTCGCTGGACAGCCTGGCACAACGGGTGCACCAACAGGAACACCTGATCTACCCGCTGGCCGTACGCTGGTTCGCCGAGGGCCGCTTGCGCCTCGGCGCCCAAGGCGCAATGCTGGACGGCCAGCCACTGCCGAGCACCGGCCACCTGATCCGAACCTAGGAGACACCATGCGTCGCGCCTTACTGTTCGCCCTTGCGTTATTCAGCCTGCCGGCCTTGGCCAGCGAGCTGAAGCCGTTCTCCGCCAGCTACACCGCCGACTGGAAGCAAGTGCCGATCAGCGGCACCGCCGAGCGCAACCTGCAGCGCCTCGACGATGGTCGCTGGCAACTCAGCTTCGAGGCCTCGATGCTGGTCGCCAGCGTCAGCGAACAGAGCACCTTTCGCCTCGAGAACAATGCCTTCCTGCCGCTGACCTACCGCTACGAACGCAGCGGCCTGGGCAAGGGCAAAGAGGTCGAGCAGGACTTCGACTGGAGCGCCAAGCAGGTGCTCGGCAACGACCGCGGCACAGCGGTGCGCTTCCCGCTCAACCTCGGCCTGCAGGACAAGTCGACCTATCAGCTGGCCCTGCAATATGACGTCGCCGCTGGCAAGAAAAGCATGAGCTATCAGGTGGTCGACGGCGACGAGATCGAGACTTACGACTTCCGCGTGCTCGGCGAAGAAGCCGTCCGCACCAAGGCCGGCCTGATCGACGCGATCAAGGTCGAACGGGTCCGCGACCCGACCCAGAGCGCGCGCAAGACCGTGCTCTGGTTCGCCAAGGACTGGGGCCACCTGCTGGTGCGCCTGCACCAGGTGGAGAAGGACGGCAAGGAATACCAGATCATGCTCAAAGACGGCACGGTCGAGGGCAAGCCGGTCGAAGGCCGCCAAGACTGAGCGTCACGGACACACGCGAAGCCGGGCAATGCCCGGCTTTCTTATGCGACGGTAGGAACGCTGCCCCCCCCCCCGCCGCTCCGACGAAATGCGCGAAACCGTAGCCCGGATGAAATCCGGGGAACGATAGCGGTTGCACAAGAGGCTCCCGGATTGCATCCGGGCTACGCCGCTTGGCTTACCACATCAGGTCGTCCGGCACCTGGTAGGCGGCGTACGGGTCGTCGGCGTCCGGCGCCTCGGTCGGTGTGTTGAGCAGGACGATGCGCCGCGCATCGCGCTCCTGGATCTTCAGCGCCGCCTCGCGCGGAATCACCTCGTAAGCACCGCCATGCCGCACGATGGCCAGCGAGCCGCGGCTGAGCTTGTCGCGCATCAGCTTGTTCACCGACAGGCGCTTGACCTTCTTGTCGTCGACGAAGTTGTAGTAATCCTCGGTGGTCAGCTTGGGCAGGCGGGAGACCTCGATCAACTGCTTGATCTGCGCGGCGCGGGCCTTCTGCTCGGCCTTCTCCTGCTGCTGGCGGTTCAGCTCCTGGTCGCGCGCGGCTTTCTCGGCCATGGCCTGCTGCGCGGCGAGCTTTTGCGACTCGTCCTTCTCGACCTGCCCCTTGTGCTCCAGGCGCTTCTGCTTCTGCTTTTCCTTGCCGACCTGCTTGGCCTGCTTTTCGTTGACCAGCCCGGCTTTGAGCAGCTGATCGCGTAGTGAGAGAGCCATACCTTACCTATGCACGACAAACGATAAATGTGGGGAGGGGCACGGCGCCGGCTCTAGCAAGCCGACGGCGTATTCAATTTTTCCAGCTTCTTGGCTTCGCCCCAGAGCGCATCCAATTCTTCCAGGTCGCAATCTTCCATGGCCCGCCCCGCTTCGCGCAATGCCTGTTCGATAAAACGGAAGCGCTGCTCGAACTTGCCATTGGCGGCCCGCAGCGCCGACTCCGGCTCGACCTTGAGGTGGCGCGCCAGGTTGGTCACCACGAACAACAGGTCGCCGATCTCCTCGGCCATCGCCTGCGGGTCGTTCTCGCTCATGGCCTCGAGCACCTCGTCCAGCTCTTCGCGCACCTTGTCCACCACCGGCAAGGCCGCCGGCCAGTCGAAACCGACCTGGGCCGCGCGCTTCTGCAGCTTGGCCGCCCGGCTCAGGGCCGGCAGGGCCGCTGGCACGTCGTCGAGCAAGGACAACTGTTCGGGTGCAGCGGCCTTTTCCGCCCGCTCCTCGGCCTTCAGCTCTTCCCAGCGCTGCTTGACCGCCGCCTCTTCCAACCTGGCCGCATCCGGCGTGCCATACAGGTCGCCGTCGACGAACACATGGGGATGGCGGCGGATCAGCTTGCGGGTGATGCCGTCGACCACCTGGGCGAACTCGAAGCGCCCCTCCTCGCGCGCCAGTTGGCTGTAATACACCACCTGGAACAGCAAATCGCCCAACTCGCCCGGCAGATGGTCGAAGTCGCCGCGCTCGATGGCGTCGGCCACTTCATAGGCCTCCTCGATGGTGTAGGGCACGATGCTCGCGTAGGACTGCTTCAGGTCCCACGGGCAGCCATGCTGCGGATCGCGCAGGCGGGCCATCAGGTGCAGCAGATCGTCGAGTTGGTACATGGAAAATCCTTGGTAAACGTAGCCCGGAAATTCATCCGGGCTACGGCTATAACAGCCACCTGAGCGTCGCGAGCGAATAGCTGGCTAGGCGAAGGCCTACCGAAAAAGCGGAGTTGGCTCTAGCCAATGAGCATTTTTCGGTAGGCCTTCAACAACGCCAGATAGAGCGCAGCAGCTCAGGAGGCGCGGTGGCGGCGGGCCTCGATTATATTCGGCAACTGCGCGATGCGCCCCAGCAGGCGCCCCAGCGCATCTAGTCCGGGGATCTCCACGGTGATCGACATCGACGCGGTGTTGTCCTCCTTGTTCGAGCGGGTGTTCACCGCCAGCACATTTAGCTTCTCGTTGAGCAGCACCTGGGTCACGTCGCGCAGCAGGCCGGAGCGGTCGTAGGCGCGGATGACGATGTCCACCGGGTAGGTCTGCACCGGCACCGGTCCCCAGTTGACCTGGATGATCCGTTCCGGCTCGCGGCCGGCCAGTTGCAGCACCGAGGCGCAATCCTGGCGGTGGATGCTGACGCCGCGACCGACGGTGATGTAGCCGACGATCGGATCGCCCGGCAACGGCTTGCAGCAGCCGGCCATCTGCGTCAGCAGGTTGCCGACGCCCTGGATCTGGATGTCGCCGCGCTTGCCCGGCTTGAAGCCCTGGGCCTTGCGCGGGATCAGTTCGAGCTGCTCGCTGCCGCGCTCCGGCTCGACCAGCTGCTGCGCCAGGTTGACCAGGTGGGCCAGGCGCAGGTCGCCGGCGCCGAGGGCGGCGAACAGGTCCTCGGCGCTTTTCAGGTTGGCCTTCTCGGCCAGCTTCTCGAAGTCCACATGCGGCAACGCCAGGCGCGCCAGCTCGCGCTCGAGCAGCGCCCTGCCGGCGGCGACGTTCTGGTCGCGGTCCTGCAGCTTGAACCAGTGGACGATCTTCGCCCGGGCCCGCGAGGTGGTGACGTAGCCGAGGTTGGAGTTCAGCCAGTCGCGGCTCGGCGTGCCGTGCTTGCTGGTGATGATCTCGACCTGCTCGCCGGTCTGCAGGCTGTAGTTGAGCGGCACGATGCGCCCGTTGATCTTGGCGCCACGGCAGTTGTGGCCGATCTCGGTGTGCACCCGGTAGGCGAAGTCCAGCGGCGTGGCGCCCTTGGGCAGGTCGATGGCATGGCCGTCCGGGGTGAACACGTAAACCCGGTCCGGCTCGATATCCACGCGCAACTGCTCGGCCAGGCCGCCGATATCGCCCAGTTCCTCATGCCATTCGAGTACCTGGCGCAGCCAGGAAATCTTCTCTTCGTAATGGTTGGAGCCGGACTTGACGTCGGTGCCCTTGTAGCGCCAGTGCGCACAGACTCCCAGTTCGGCCTCCTCGTGCATGGCGTGGGTACGGATCTGCACCTCCAGCACCTTGCCCTCCGGGCCGAGCACGGCGGTGTGCAGCGAACGGTAGCCGTTCTCCTTGGGGTTGGCGATGTAGTCGTCGAACTCCTTGGGAATGTGCCGCCACAGGGTATGTACGATGCCTAGCGCGGTGTAGCAATCGCGCACTTCCGGCACCAGCACGCGCACCGCGCGCACATCGTAGATCTGGCTGAATTGCAGGCCCTTGCGATGCATCTTGCGCCAGATCGAATAGATGTGTTTGGCCCGCCCGCTGATGTCGGCCTTGATCCCGGTGGCTTCCAGCTCCTGGCGCAGGTGGCTCATCACCTCGTTGATGTACTGCTCGCGATCCATGCGCCGCTCGTGCAGCAGCTTGGCGATCTGCTTGTACTGCTCGGGCTCCAGGTAGCGGAACGACAGGTCCTCCAGCTCCCACTTGATATGGCCGATGCCGAGGCGGTGGGCCAGCGGAGCGTAGATGTCGAAGACCTCGCGGGCGACGCGCTGGCGCTTCTCGTCGGCGGCGTGCTTGACCGCACGGATCGCGCAGGTGCGCTCGGCCAGTTTGATCAGGGCGACGCGCACGTCGTCGACCATCGCCACCAGCATCTTGCGCAGGTTCTCCACCTGGGCCTGGGAGCCGAGTACCAGGGAATCGCGCGGATTGAGACTGGCGCTGATCGCCGCCATGCGCAGCACGCCGTCGATCAGCTTGGCCACCACCGGACCGAAGCGCTGGTGCACCGCCGCCAGGGTAACCTTGCCTTCGCGCACGCCGCGGTAGATCACCGCGGCGACCAGTGAATCCTGATCGAGCTTGAGGTCGGCGAGGATCTCGGCGATCTCCAGCCCGGCGCGGAAGCTGGAGGCGCCTTCGGCCCACAGGTTCTGCGCGGCGTTGGCCTGCTGCTCGGCCTCGCGGGCAAACTCGCAGGCGTCGCGCAGGGCCGCGCGATCCAGCGCCGGATCCAGGCTCAGGGTATGATCCAGCCATGCCTCGAGGTTGATGCTGCCGTCATCGTTGATCGGCTGGTGCGCTCTGACCTGAACCATCTTGTCTACCTTCCCTACGGTGTGCACCTGGCACACCGAACAATCGCCAGCCTTCTGCGGGCCAGTCGGTTTAACCACTTAAGGCACACTCCTTGTGCACCCCTGCACACCCTAGATAAGGGTTGAACGGCGCAAAGCCAAGGGCCCCGTCGCTCATCCCAGGCCCGGGTCTTCGGGCCAGTGCCGCTCGAGACCTAGCAGGCCGTTGAAAAACTACCTGCGTTGCCGATACGGCGTTAAAAACAGGCTCGGAATGCTCATTTACAGCTCGTAAACTCCGCCTCCTCGCCTGTTTTTGCCTTGTCTCGGCTGCCTCGCCTACATTTTTCAACGGCCTGCTAATGCCGCTCGAACAGCGCCATCGCCTCGACATGCGCCGTCTGCGGGAACATGTCGAGGATGCCGGCCTTTTTCAGCCGATAACCTTGCACCTGCAGCTCCGCGCTGTCACGTGCCAGCGTCGCCGGATTGCACGACACATAGAGCAGGCGCGTGGCGCCCAGGCCGGCGATCTGCCGGACCACCGACAACGCGCCGTCGCGCGGCGGGTCGAGCAGCACGGCATCGAAGCCACCCCGCGCCCAGCCGGCGTCGGCCAGCGGGTTGGACAGGTCGGCCTGGAAGAAGTGCGCGTTGCCCAGGCCGTTGCTCGCGGCATTGCCCGCCGCCCGCTCGACCATGGTCTGCACCCCTTCCACCGCCACCACTTCACGCACCCGGCCAGCCAGCGGCAGGGCGAAATTGCCCAGGCCACAGAACAGGTCCAGGACCCGCTCGTGCGCCTGTGGTGCCAACCAGTCTAGCGCCTGGGCGACCATCGCCGCGTTCACCGGCGCATTGACCTGGATGAAATCGCCCGGCCGGTAGTCCAGTTGCAGGTCCCAGGCCTCCAGGCGGTAGCCCAGGCGCTGCGCCGGGTCGAACGGCTCAGGCGCGCCGGCGCCGTGCAACCACAGTTGCGCGGCCTGGGCCACGCAGAAGGCCTGCAAGCGGGCCAGGTCCGCCTCGCTCAACGGCGCGGTATGGCGCACCAGCACCGCGCTGGCGGTGCCGCTGAACAGCTCGACATGGCCGATCGCCTGCGGCTTGTCCAATTCGCGCAGCACCGCCGGCAACGCGCGCAGGATCGGCTGCAAGGGCTGTACCAGAACCGGGCAATCGGCGATGGCGACTATGTCCTGGCTGGCCGCGGCGCGAAAGCCGACCTCCAGGCGCTTGCCCTTGGCGTCCCAGCGCACGGCGATGCGCGCACGGCGGCGGTAGGCGAACTCCGGACCGACCAGCGGCGGCGCCCACTCCTGGGGCTGCAAGCCGGCCAGGCGACTGAACTGCTCACTGAGCATGCGCTGTTTCAGGGCGAGCTGATCGGCGTGCGCCATATGTTGCACGCTGCAACCACCACAGCTGCGCGCATGGGCGCAGGGCTCCACGCGCCGCTGCGGGCTGGCGCGGAGAATCCGCTCGGTGCGTGCTTCGACCACCTGGCTGCGCGCGCCCAGCACGCGCGCCTCGACCTGCTCGCCGGGCAAGGCGCCGGCGACGAACCAGGTGCGCCCGTCGACGAAGCCGATGCCGCGGCCGTCGTTGGCCAGGCGCTCGATCTCGAGCAGCTGCTTCTTGCCGACCGGCACTTGCGGGGCGCGTGCGCCGCCGCTGGGCTGGAAGCGCAAGCCGCTAGGTTTTTTGGCCATCAGTCGTGCGGCGTGTCGTACACGCCGGTAGACAGGTAGCGGTCGCCGCGATCGCAGATGATCGCCACCATTACGGCGTTCTCCACCTCCGCGGACAGCCGCAGCATGGCCGCCACCGCCCCACCGGAGGACACGCCGCAGAAGATGCCTTCCTCGCGGGCCAGGCGGCGCATCGCGTCCTCGGCCTCGCGCTGGGCCATGTCGATGATCCGGTCGACCCGCTCGGCCTGGTAGATCGTCGGCAGGTATTCTTCCGGCCAGCGGCGGATGCCGGGAATCGAGGCGCCCTCCATCGGCTGCAGGCCGACGATCTGCACCGCCGGATTCTGCTCCTTGAGGTAGCGCGACACGCCCATGATGGTGCCGGTGGTGCCCATGGAGCTGATGAAATGGGTGATCTGCCCCTGGGTCTGGCGCCAGATTTCCGGGCCGGTGCCGGTGTAATGGGCTTCCGGGTTGTCGCAGTTACCGAACTGGTCGAGCACCTTGCCACGCCCACCGCGCTGCAGGCTCTCGGCCAGGTCGCGGGCGCCTTCCATGCCGTCCTCGCCAGACACCAGCACCAGCTCGGCGCCATAGGCGGTCATTGCCGCCTTGCGCTCGGCGGTGGCGTTGTCCGGCATGATCAGGATCATCTTGTAACCCTTGATCGCCGCGGCCATCGCCAGGGCGATGCCGGTGTTGCCCGAGGTGGCTTCGATCAGCGTGTCGCCGGGTTGGATATCGCCGCGCAACTCGGCACGGCTGATCATCGACAACGCCGGGCGATCCTTCACCGAGCCGGCCGGGTTGTTGCCCTCCAGCTTCAACAGCAGGGTGTTGGAGGTATTGCCGGGCAGGCGTTGCAACCGCACCAGCGGGGTGTTGCCGACGCAATCGGCGATGGTGGGAAAGTGCAGGGTCATGGCGTCGATCGAGTCCGGACGGCAAGAGGGGCACCTATGATAGCGGCAAACCGGCGGCAGCCATAACACGGCGATGGCCTGCCCTGTAACCCTATGCGCCGAGGCCACGCCGCTCTTGTTCCGCCGAGGTCAGCCGCTACACTGCGGCTTGAATTCGGCGAAACGGCAACGCGGGAGGAAGCGTGTGTTCAAGGATTTAGGAATCAAGGGCCGCGTATTGATGCTCACCCTGCTGCCGACCAGCCTGTTGGCGCTGGTGCTCGGCGGCTACTTCACCTGGGTGCAGCTGTCGGACTTGCAGGCGCAACTGCTGCAGCGCGGCCAGATGATCGCCGAACAACTGGCGCCCTTGGCCGCACCGGCATTGCGGCGCAGCGACGCCGCCTTGCTGCAACGCATCGCCACCCAGGCCCTGGAACAGCCGGATGTGCGCGCCGTCAGCTTCCTCACCGGCAAACGCACGCCCCTGGCGCATGCCGGCCCGAGCATGCTCAACCCGGTGCCGAACAACGCCGACGCCCAACCGGCGCGACACAGCAGCCAGGACGCCACGCGCTTCCTGCTGCCGGTGTTCGAACGGCACCTGGGCCTGACCGGCAAGCCGCCCAGCGAGCCCGGCAACCGCCTGCTCGGCTGGGTCGAACTGGAACTGTCGCACCACAGCACCCTGCTCAGCGGCTATCGCAGCCTGTTCGCCAGCCTGCTGCTGATCGCCACCGGGCTGATCGTCACCGCGCTGCTCGCCCTGCGCATGAGCCGCAGCATCAACGAGCCGTTGCGGCGCATCAAACACAGCGTCGCCCAGCTCAAGGAAGGTCAGCTGACCACCCGCCTGCCGCCGCTCGGCAGCCACGAACTGGACGAGCTGGCCTCGGGCATCAACCGCATGGCCGAGGCCCTGCAAAACGCCCAGGAAGAACTGCAGCACAGCATCGACCAGGCCACCGAAGACGTGCGGCAGAACCTGGAAACCATCGAGATCCAGAACATCGAACTGGACTTCGCCCGCCGCGAAGCGCTCGAGGCCAGCCGGATCAAGTCCGAATTCCTCGCCAACATGAGCCACGAGATCCGCACCCCGCTCAACGGCATCCTCGGCTTCACCAACCTGCTGCAGAAAAGCGAACTGACCCCGCGCCAGCAGGACTACCTGGGCACCATCGAAAAGTCCGCCGACAGCCTGCTGGGGATCATCAACGAGGTGCTCGACTTCTCCAAGATCGAGGCCGGCAAGCTGGTGCTCGAGAGCATCCCGTTCAACCTGCGCGACCTGCTGCAGGACACCCTGACCATTCTCGCCCCGGCCGCCCACGAAAAGCGTCTGGAACTGCTCAGCCTGGTCTACCGCGACACCCCGCTGACGCTGGTCGGCGACCCGCTGCGGCTCAAGCAGGTGCTGACCAACCTGGTCAGCAACGCGATCAAGTTCACCCGCGAAGGCAGCATCGTCATGCGCGCCATGCTCGAGGACGAGAGCGCCGACCGCGCGCAACTGCGCATCAGCGTGCGCGACACCGGTATCGGCCTGTCCGACGAGGACCTGCGCGCGCTGTTCCAGGCCTTCAGCCAGGCCGACAACTCCTTGACCCGCCAGGCCGGCGGCACCGGCCTGGGCCTGGTGATCTCCAAACGCCTGATCGAACAGATGGGCGGCGAGATCGGTGTCGACAGCACGCCCGGCGAAGGTTCGGAGTTCTGGGTCAGCCTGAGCCTGCCGAAAGCCCGCGACGACGCCGAGGACCTGCCGCACCCACCGCTGCTCGGCTGCCGCGCGGCGATTCTGGAAAGCCATGAGCTGTCGCGCCAGGCCCTGCAGCATCAACTGGAAGACTGCGGCCTGCTGGTCAGCGCCTTCGCCAACCTCGACAGCCTGGTCGAGGCGGTCGGCGCCGCGCGCCAAGGCGCCCAGCCGATCAAGCTCGCGGTGCTCGGCGTCACCGCCGAGGAGCTGCCGCCGGAGCGCCTCGGCCAGCGCATCTGGGACCTCGAGCGCCTCGCCTGCAAGAGCGTGGTGCTCTGCCCGACCACCGAACAGACGCTCTATCACGAGGCGTTGCCCGACGCGCACAGTCAACTGCAAGCCAAACCGGCCTGCACGCGCAAGCTGCAGCGAGCCCTGGCGGACCTGATCAGCCCGCGCCCGCCACGCACGGAAACCAGCGCCCCGAGCGCCAACCGCCCACCAAGGGTGCTCTGCGTCGATGACAACCCGGCCAACCTGCTGCTGGTGCAGACCCTGCTGGACGACATGGGCGCCATGGTCAGCGTCGCCAACAGCGGCTACGAGGCCCTGGAGAAAGTCCAGCAGGACAGCTTCGACCTGATCTTCATGGACGTGCAGATGCCCGGCATGGACGGGCGCCAGGCCACCGAAGCGATACGCCAATGGGAGAACGGACGCGGCCAGGCCCCGGTGCCGATCGTCGCCCTCACCGCCCACGCCCTGGCCAACGAAAAGCGCGCCCTGCTGCAAAGCGGCCTGGACGACTACCTGAGCAAGCCGATCGGCGAGCGACAGCTGGCCCAGGTGATACTCAAGTGGACCGGACTGGCGCTGCGCAACCAGGGCCCGGAACGGTTCGGCGCGCACGCCGAATCCGGCGGCAGCCTGCGGGTGCTCGACCCGGAGGAAGGCCTGCGCCTGGCCGCCGGCAAGGCCGACCTGGCCGCCGACATGCTCGGCATGCTGCTGGCCGGGCTTCCGGCCGATCGCCTGGCGATCCGCCAGGCCCGCGACGCCGGCGAACACAACGCGCTGATCGAGCGCGTGCACCGCCTGCACGGCGCCACCCGCTATTGCGGCGTACCGCAGCTGCGCGCCGCCTGCCAACGCAGCGAAACCCTGCTGAAACAGAACGACCCGGCCGCGCACGACGCGCTGGACGAACTGGATGCGGCAATCGAGCGCCTGGCCAGCGAAGCTGCGCACAGCCCAGTGGAATGATGGCTGGCGCGCGCGGACGCAGTGGTCACCGGCCCCGCACCGCGCCTGCGCGAGGCGCACCGCGAATCGCGCCAACGCCCCACCGCCGCTAGCGGCTGGGCTAGAATGGCGGCCTTGCCCGGAGGAACCATGGCCGAACACGATTTTCGCTACACCCTGCTCAACCCCGCGCACACCCTGATCGAATGCCGCGCCCTGGCGCCGGGCCGCTACCAGGTCACCGGCAACGGCGGCTCGATCCACAGCGGCGACAGCCTGCTGGTCACCCTCAAGGGCAGCCGCGACCTGAGCATGCGCCTGCAGGTCGAGAAGGTCCGTCACCTGATCAACCCGCCCGGCCAGTGGGTCGCGGTTGCCCATGGCCCGGCCTTCGGCGAACTGGCGATCTTCAACTGGCAGGTCAACTGCGATGGCTGCGCCGCGCAACTCGACTTCGAGTTCGCCGTCGACGCCAGCCTCGGCAAGAAGGCCCAGGCCCCTGCAGCCGAGGCACGGCTTCATGAGCTGGGCTGGCGCAGCCAGGATGGCCGCCACCTGTGCCCCACATGCCAAAAGGACCCCGCATGAACCGCGCCCCCGTTGTCGGCCTGCTCGGCGCCAGCCTGCTCGGTTGCGCCAGCGCCCCGCTGCAGCTGGAAACCGAACGCACCTATCAAGTGGAATGGATCGGCGAGCGCCCGCTGATCGACCGCAGCCACCTGACCATCACCCTCGGCGAGGACGGCCGCGCCTACGGCAATGCCGGCTGCAACCACTGGTTCGCCAGCTACCGCCTGGCGGGCGAGACGCTCAGCTTCGGCGCCGCCGGCAGCACCCGCAAGCTATGCGCCCCGGCGTTGATGGAGCAGGAAGCACGCTTCCTCGACAGCCTCGGCAAGGTGCAGCGCTGGGACGTCTCGCCGATCGAGCAACTGCGCCTGTGGCCCGCCGCGGGCAAGCCGCTGCGCCTGTGGCCGGAGGAAGGCTGAGCGGACTTTCCTCACGGTAGGAATGCACCTGTAGGAGCGGGCCATGCCCGCGAACGATGTGCCGGGGCCACTGAAGCTTCGCGGCCATGGGCCGCTCCTACAAGAGCCGGCCCGGTTACCTCTGGGGAGCCTGTCGACGCGTGCTGGGCCATCACCCATCCAGCCGCCCGCCTACGGCGCAAACAGCTCCAGCTGCTCATGCCGGCCGCGCAGGTCGTGCAGGCGCACGCCGACGCCGAGCAAGCGCACCGGCTTGTTGCCGCGGGCAAAGGCCGCGCTCAGCAGCAGTTGGTAGCTGTCCAGGTCGCGGCGCGCGCCGGCCTGCTCCAGGGTGGTCTGGCTGAAGTCGTGGAACTTGATCTTGACGAAGGGCTTGTCCGGCCGGTAACTCGCGTCCAACCGCGCCATGCGCCGTGCCAGTTCGTCCAGCAATGGCGGCAACTGCGCCAGGCAGGCCGCCAGGTCCGGCAGATCCTGGTCGTAGGTGGTTTCCACGCTGACCGTCTGGCGACGGCTGTCGACCTGCACCGGCCGCTCGTCGATGCCGCGGGCCAGCCCCCACAGGCGCTCGCCGAAGCTGCCGAACTCCCTCACCAGCGCCAGCTTGTTCCATTCGCGCAAGTCGGCGCAGCTACGAATACCCAGGCGGCCCAGCTTGTCGGCGGTCACCTTGCCGACGCCGTGCAGCTTGGCGACCGGCAAGGCCGCGACGAATTCCGCGACCTGATCCGGGGTAATCACGAACAAGCCATTGGGTTTCTTCCAGTCGCTGGCGATCTTGGCCAGGAACTTGTTCGGCGCCACCCCCGCCGACACGGTGATATGCAGCTCCTGCGAGACCCGCCGGCGAATGTCCTGGGCGATCCGCGTGGCACTGCCGGCGAAATGCGGGCTGTCCGAGACATCCAGGTAGGCCTCGTCCAGCGACAGCGGCTCGATCAGCTCGGTGTAATCGCGGAAGATCGCCTGGATCTCGCGCGACACCGCCTTGTACGCATCCATCCGCGGTTTGACGATCAGCAAATCCGGGCACAGCTTCAGCGCATGCCCGGAGGCCATCGCCGAGCGCACCCCGTAGGCGCGGGCCTCGTAATTGCAGGTGGCGATCACCCCCCGTCGATCCGCCGCGCCGCCCACCGCCAGCGGCTTGCTGGCCAGGCTCGGGTCGTCGCGCATCTCGATGGCGGCATAGAAGCAATCGCAGTCGACGTGGATGATCTTTCTGGCGTTCATAATCCGCGGGATCGGGCTCAGGGCGCCGGCTGCTGCTCGGCGGCCTTCGGCGCTGGCGCCGGCGCGGCCGACTCGGGCTCGGGTTTGTCCAGGTAAGCCTGGATCACCAGAATAACGATCAGCATGAATGCCGCCAACGGCAGCAACTTCATCTTCTTTGGCAGTTCGGCGCCGCAAGCCGGGCACACCGCGGCCTCGTTCAGCACCTTCGCCCCGCAGGCCTTACATTCGCGTCGCATGGCAATCCTCCGATAAATGGGCACGGACTCTAGCCCAACCGCGGGCCGCCGGGCTACGCCGGCATTCAGCGCCCTGCCGCCGTCGATGCATCGCCGTCCTCGCGCACTGCCGCATCGACCCGCGGCAACCCGCTGCAGGCCCCGGCCGGCCTGGCCCGGCGCCTCGAACAGACTCGCCACGCGACGCTAAGCATCTGAACGAACAACAGTTTTTCCGAAACTAAAGATTGACAGCCGGCTTTTTGGCGGTAGAATTGGCGCCGCGGGATGGAGCAGTCTGGTAGCTCGTCGGGCTCATAACCCGAAGGTCGTAGGTTCAAATCCTGCTCCCGCAACCAGTTTTCCGGAAAGGCCACTCAAGCGAGTGGCCTTTTTCGTTTCTGCTCGCGCCATTAATTTAAGCATTTGATTAAAAAGCAGAAATCGATTGACATGAAGCCATTCCCGGATAGAATGGTCGGCGCGGGATGGAGCAGTCTGGTAGCTCGTCGGGCTCATAACCCGAAGGTCGTAGGTTCAAATCCTGCTCCCGCAACCAGATACTCAAAAAGGCCACTCAAGCGAGTGGCCTTTTTGTTTTTACGCCCAAAAGCCCCGCTCAGCAAAGCTTAAGCTTCGCCCCCTAAGCTAGGCACGTTTTGAATCAACGCTGCCGGAGCTGTCCCCTCATGTCCTGGAAAAACACCGAAACCCGCTATGGCAAGCTGTCGATCAGCCTGCACTGGCTGATGCTGCTGCTGATTGCCGCGGTCTACTTCACCATGGAATTTCGCGGCATCTTCCCCAAAGGCAGCGATGGCCGCACCTTGATGAAGGAGCTGCACTTCATGCTTGGCCTGTCGATCCTGGCACTGGTCTGGCTACGCCTCCTGGCCCGGGTGATCGCACCGACCCCGAAGATCCGGCCCGCGCCGCACGCCATGCAGGAAAAAATAGCCAAGCTGATGTACCTGGCACTGTACCTGCTGATGATCTGCACCCCGCTGCTCGGCTGGCTGCTGCTCAGCGCCGAAGGCAAGCCGATTCCGTTCTTCGGCCTGGAGCTGCCGCCACTGACCGGCAAGGACCATGCTTTCGCCGAGCAAATGGAAGACTGGCACGTGCAGATCGCCCAAGCGGGCTACTGGTTGATCAGCCTGCACGCCGCCGCCGGGATATTCCACCATCACATACGCCGCGACAACGCCCTGAGGATGATGCTGCCCGGCAGCCGCTGAGCCTCCGTCATAGGCGCGACGGGCTTGCCGCGCCGGCAAGCCCAACCACTTCCGGAGCCTGCCGCCGGCCGGCATGACATCTCGCGCCGAGAGCACTGGCCAAGCCTGCGAGCTACCGCTAGAATTGCGCACTTTTTGATCAGAGGCGCCTCCAGCGCCCGTCCGCAGCCTGAGGTTCGCCGCATGTCCACCCCCGCCACGCCGAAAGTCGGATTCGTTTCACTCGGGTGCCCCAAGGCCCTGGTCGACTCCGAACGCATCCTGACCCAGTTGCGCATGGAAGGTTACGAAGTCGTGCCGACCTACCAGGATGCCGACGTGGTGGTGGTCAACACCTGCGGCTTTATCGACAGTGCCAAGGCCGAGTCCCTGGAAGTGATCGGCGAAGCGATCGCCGAAAACGGCAAGGTCATCGTCACCGGCTGCATGGGCGTGGAAGAAGGCGCGATCCGTGACGTGCACCCCAGCGTGCTGTCGGTCAGCGGCCCGCAGCAGTACGAGCAGGTGCTCAACGCCGTGCACGAAGTGGTGCCGCCGAGCACCGAGCACAACCCGCTGATCGACCTGGTGCCGCCGCAGGGCATCAAGCTGACGCCGCGCCACTACGCCTACCTGAAGATTTCCGAAGGCTGCAACCACAGCTGCAGCTTCTGCATCATCCCCTCGATGCGCGGCAAGCTGGTCAGCCGCCCGGTCGGCGAGGTGCTCAGCGAGGCCGAGCGCCTGGTCAAGGCCGGGGTCAAGGAACTCTTGGTGATCAGCCAGGACACCAGCGCCTACGGCGTCGACCTGAAATACAAGACCGACTTCTGGAACGGCCAGCCGGTCAAAACGCGCATGACCGAACTGTGCGAGGCGCTGGCGAGCCTGGGTGTGTGGGTGCGCCTGCACTACGTCTACCCCTACCCGCACGTCGACGAGCTGATCCCGCTGATGGCCGCCGGCAAGCTGCTGCCCTACCTGGACATCCCCTTCCAGCACGCCAGCCCGAAAGTGCTCAAGGCGATGAAACGCCCGGCCTTCGAGGACAAGACTCTGGCGCGCATCAAGCAATGGCGCGAGATCTGCCCGGAACTGACCATCCGCTCGACCTTCATCGTCGGCTTCCCCGGCGAGACCGAGGACGACTTCCAGTACCTGCTCGACTGGCTGAGCGAGGCCCAGCTCGACCGCGTCGGCTGCTTCCAGTACTCGCCGGTGGACGGCGCGCCGGCCAACCTGCTCGACAACCCGGTGCCGGACGAGGTCAAGCAGGAGCGCTGGGAGCGCTTCATGGCCCACCAGCAGGCGATCAGCGCGGCCCGCCTGCAGCTGAAGGTCGGCAAGGAAGTCGAGGTGCTGATCGACGAGGTCGACGACCAGGGCGCCGTGGCCCGTTGCTACGCCGATGCCCCGGAGATCGACGGCAGCGTGTTCATCGCCAGCACCGCGGTCAGCCCCGGCGACAAGGTGCGCGTGCGCATCGTCGATGCCGACGAGTACGACATGTGGGCCGAACTGGTCTGAGCCTCCGCGCCCCCTCGCCTTCCGGGCGAGGGGCGCGTGCATCTCTTCTAAACTGCTAGTAACTCTCCGCAAGCGGGCCAGCCCCATGGCCAAGCTCAAGGTCTTTTACGACGGCGCCTGCCCGCGCTGCGTGGCCGACCGCCAGCGCTACGACAGACTGCGCGCGCGCAACGACGACAGCGTGCAGTGGGTCGATATCAGCGACCAGGAAGAGCAGCTGCGCGCCGCCGGCATCGACCCCTACCAGGCGCTCACCGCACTGCACGTGCAGGACGACCAGGGGCGCATCCACCGCGAACTGGACGCCTACATCCTGCTGATGTCGCGGACCCCGCGCCTGCGCCCGCTGGCTTGGCTAATCGGCCGGCCCGGCCTCAAACCGCTGCTCGCCTGGTGCTACCGCCACTGGGTCCTGCGCCGCCTGCGTCATGCAGGACGGCTGTAGCACTCCCCCCGGCCGCCGGCCAGCACCGAGCGGCACGCGCCAGCTACGGGGCACGGGAAGCGGCGATCACCGTAGCGTAGATTTCCTTGATGCCCTCGGCGAACTGCTCGATGGAATGTTCCCTGGCCACGATCAGGGCGTGGCTGGACATCTCGCCGCGCAGCTCGTCGTCCTCGAGCAGCAGGGCCACGCGTTCACACCACAGGGCAAGCTTTTCTGGTGTCTTGAAGCCGTTATAGCCCTGCCTGACCACATCATCGATACCGCTCGAGCGCACCGCCACCACCGGCAACCCCGCCGCCATGGCTTCCAGGATCACCATGCCCTGGGTCTCCGATTTGGAGGCGAAGAGGAACAGGTCGCCAAGCCGGTAGTAAACCGCCATCTCCTCGGGCGGCACGCCGCCGAGCAGCCGGAAATGCGCGCCCAGGTTCAACTCGTCGATGCGTTTCTGCAGGCGCTCGCGCTGGTGGCCGTCGCCGATCATCAGAAAGCGGAAGGGACGCTCGGTTCGCTGCCGCAGGCTGGCGATCGCGTCGATCAGGAAATCGATGTTCTTCTCATTGGACAGGCGGGAAACGCTGATCAGGACTTTCTCCTCGCCAATGCCCAGCGACGTCCTGAGGGTGGCCACCTGCTCCGCCGTCACCGCCTGAAAGCGCTGGTATTCGATGCCGGTGGACTGCACGAAGATCGGTGTTTTTACCCCGATCATCCGCAGATATTCTTCGGCGGAGTAAGTGGGCACGATCACCGCATCGCATTTGTTGGCAAAGCGCTTGATCAGGGCATGGGAGATCAAGTTGCGAAACAGCGTCCCGGGCAGCGGCACGAAGTGGGCATAGTGTTCCAGCCGGGTGTGATAGGTAAAAACCGCCGGTACCCGCAGCCGGTGCGCCAGAAACAGCCCCAGGGAGCCCAGCCAGAACGGATGATGCAGGTGAATCAGGTCGGGGCGGAAGTCCCTGACCGCCGTACCGATACGGCGCAGGAAAATATTCGCCAAGCGGAATTCCCGGTTCTCGCCCATCGCCAGGATGGACGGCACCCTGACCACGCGTCCCGCTTCGCGCGCTTGCTCCCGGTAGCCGGGCGCGACGATCAGCACCGCGTTCCCCATGGCCTCCAGCCCGCGCCGCAGCCGTTCGATCGAGATCGGCACGCCACCGATGAACGGCAGGTAGTTGTTGGTGAACATGGCCACCCGCAGGGGCCTTTCCGTCCAGGGCGAGGGGTCCAGATCGAAGTTCGGGTAATAGTCGCGCTCGGCGAAGGCCAGCGCATACAGCTTGATGGCGGCGATGGCGAGGCCGCTAACCAGCAGAATGAAGTTCAGATAGCCCACGTAGAACAGCGAGTAGATGAAGAACCACAGACTCTCGAGCCGCTTGAAGAGCGGATGCTGCCCCGCCTCGAGGCGCTGCAATTGCGTGCCGATGCCCTGCGCGGACACGGACACCTTCACGTAGTGGTGGAAGCTGGCAGCGTCATTCAGCACCAGGCCGCCCGCCCCCCCGGTGGTGATAAAGCGAGTACGGCCGCGCTGCTGCTCGGCGAACAACGGCACGTTGGCGGCGAATACCGCATCGATGGCGTATTCATCGATCAGCGCCAGCAAGGCTTCGCGGAACGCCAGCGGCTGCAGGTAATCCGGCTCCTCGGCCAACCGGGCGCTCGGTTCGTCTTGTAGCAGCGGCTTGCCGGTAAACAGAAAGGTGTGTCGCGCCTCGCCCTGGCGCAGCAGGTCCTTCAGCCAGAGAATCTGCCAGCGCCAGGGGGTTTTGCCGGTGCCGTCGAGAAAGACGAAGCGGCTGTTGCCGGCATGGAAGCTGAAGAAGTGCGGGCCGAAGTGTTCGTAGAAGCGATAGCTGCCGAACTCCTCGTACTCATGGGCGCCAAAGGTCAGCAGGTAGGGCATCTGCAGGTGGCTCAAGCTGCCGTGCAGCGCCCGGTACTTGTCCTCGCCGCCGCCACTGACCGCATTGCCGGCGGAGATCATGAAGTCGACGCCGGAGGCGTTCAGCATGGGAATGATGCGGCGCTCGAAGATGCCGACGGAGTTATTGATGTTGCCCACCACCGCGAAGCTGAAGCTTTCCCGGCGCTCCAGCTTTGCCTGGATCGTCTCGATCTGCGTGGTGTGCTCCGCCTCGAAGTCCGACAGCACGAAGTTCAGGTAGGCCTTGTAGCCCAGAAGCAGGCAGACAATCAGGACATTGCAATAGAAAAGAGCCTTGAACGGACGGCGTACCCTCATAACAGCTCCATCCGGCGCCGAGCCCCGTGCCTGCCACACCTGCGGGCCCACGTTGATGCCAAGACCGATGGCGCGCACGGTTCCGTCAGCCACCGCCAAACCCCGGGGAACGGGCGCCGCTACGCGCCGAACGACGAATCTCCCGGGCTCCGCTAAGCATAGCCAGCCCGCGTCCGTCGGCCTGCCGCATGTGCGCCCTCAATTATCCAGCCGACTCGGCACCGCCAGGCCGCCGCAGTTGACCGCATGGGCACAGCTCATGGTGGCCCTCAGGTCGGCGTGGCCCGGCAGCTTTGGCACCGTCCGAATGCCCTGGTTAGCGACCAGCAGACGGGGGGCAAAGCATGTCGTCTTCAGCCAGCGCAGCCTACGAGCGTGCGTGGATTCCCCGGTCTAGTTTTAAGAGCAGGCAGACGTAACCGTTTAGCCGCAACAAACTCATGGAGTTCAGATGATGTCAAAGCTTCGCCATCTGCAATCGCCGCGCACCGCTCATTCCCCTAACCGCTTGGGGCAGGCCATGGTCGCCGCCGTTTGCCTCGCCTGCACCCTCTTCGCCGGCTCGATGCATGCCGCAGATCAGGCAGAGTCGTCCCCCGAGGAGCCGCAGCGTGAACAACTGATGATCGATCCGGAAGAGGTAGCCAAGCCCTGGACCGGCGATCTCGACGGGATGATCGAGCGGGGAATCATTCGCGTCCTGACGGTCTACAGCAAGACTTTCTATTTTGTGGACAAGGGCGCCCAGCGCGGTACGACTTACGATTTCTTCCGCCTGTTCGAAGAGGATCTGCACAAGAAGCTGACCAAGGACCAGAAGCTGAAGCACCGGCACCTGAAGGTGCGGGTGGTGATGATTCCGATCGCTCGGGGTGACCTGCTGCAGGCACTGGCCGAAGGCAAAGGCGATATTGCGGCGTCCAACCTCACCATTACCGAAGAGCGCCAGAAACTGGTGGATTTTTGCTCACCCATTGTTCGCAACGTCAGCGAGGTACTGGTGTCCGGCCCCACCTCGCCCCAGGTGACCACTGTGGAGGAGCTGGCGGGAGAGGCGGTCTTCGTCCGCAAGTCGTCCAGTTATTACGAGAGCCTGGCGACCCTCAACCAGCGCTTTGCCACCGAGAAAATGTCCGCAGTGATCGTCAAGGAGGTGCCGGAAGCGCTGGAGGACGAGGATCTGATCGAAATGGTGAATGCCGGCCTGATCCCGCTCATCGTGGTGGACAAGCACAAGGCGGACCTCTGGCAGCAGGTCTTCCCCAAGATCAAGGTGCATGCCGAGGTAGCCGTACGCACCGGCGGTGATATCGCCTGCGCAATCCGCAAGGGGAGCCCGCAGCTCAAGGCCTTTGTCGACGATTTCGCGGCTCGCCACGCCCAGGGGACCTTGTTGGGAAACATGATTCTGACCCGCTATCTAAAGAGCGCAAAGTATGTCAAGGACGCCGCCTCCGAATCCGAGCGCAAGAAGTTCCTCGCCCTGGTCCAGTACTTCCAGAAGTACGGGGCCCGCTACGATGTGGACTGGTTGCTGATGGCGGCACAGGGATACCAGGAATCCCAGCTCAATCAGGCTGCCCGCAGCAAGGTCGGCGCCATCGGGGTCATGCAGGTGATGCCTGCCACCGGTAGGGAACTCAACGTCGGCAACATTGCCGAGGTCGAGTCGAACATTCATGCCGGCGTCAAGTACATGCGGTGGATGATCGACAATTACTATGACAAGGAGCCCATGACCAAGCTGGATAAGGCCCTGTTCGCCTTCGCTTCCTACAACGCCGGCGCAGGCAGGATTTCCCAGCTTCGCAAGACGGCTGCCAAGCGCGGACTGGATCCGAACGTCTGGTTTCACAATGTGGAGTATGTCGCCGCCGAAGAGGTCGGGGCGGAGACGGTGACCTACGTCAGCAACATCTACAAGTACTTCATCGCCTACCAGTTGCTGCTGGAAGCGAGGGAGGAAAAAGAGCAAGCCCTGAAGCGGATAAAGGACCAGAGCAAAAGCGCTCTGTGACGTACTTCCTGCGCCGTCGTCAGCGCGCTTGCAGGCGTCCAGCCGAGCTGGCGTCGAACATCGACGCCCTGCGCGCCATGCAACAGGCCGGGTTCGCGCTGCGTATTGCCCGCGCGCCACCGTGCACTGAGCTCCAATCACGCGGTTCGGTCGATTGCCTCAGGCACCGGAAGGCTGTCGAGCAGCGGGCCGCCCAAGAGTTCCCCGGCGCACGGAGACACAGCATGACCTCAATCAGCGAAATCGCCCCGGACCTGTACCGCATCTCGACCTATATCCCCGAGGCCAATCTGCAGTTCAATCAGTTCCTCCTGCGCGACGAGCAGCCCCTGCTGCTGCACACCGGCATGCGCAGCCTGTTTGCGCAGGTACGCGAGGCGGTGGCCAGGCTCATCGACCCCGCCACGCTGCGCTGGATCGCGTTCAGTCACTTCGAGGCCGATGAGTGCGGCTCGTTGCGCGAGTGGCAGACCCTGGCACCAGAGGCCGGCGCCCTGTGCAGTCTGGTGGGCAAAGTGGTGAGTGTCGATGATGTGGTAGCCGCCAGGCCGGCGCAGGCGCTCGACGACGGGGAACTGATCAGCACCGGCAGATACCGCTTGCGCTTCCTGCGCACGCCGCACGTCCCTCACTGCTGGGATGCCGGGCTGTTTTTCGAGGAAACCCAAGGCACCCTGCTCTGTTCCGACCTCTTCCACCAGAACGGCGATGTCGAACCGCTGACCTCCGCGGATGTGATCGGCAGGGCCAGGCAAACACTGCTGGACTATGAACACAGCCCGCTCGCCTCCTATATGCCTTACACCCGGCAGACCGCACCAACCCTGGAGCGTCTGGCGCAGCTCAAGCCCAGGACGCTGGCGACCATGCATGGCTCGACCTTTACCGGCAATGGCGCGCAGGCCATCCGCGACCTCGCCGCTGTCCTGAAGGAGATTCTCGGCGCAGAATGATCCCGCTGGATCGGCGCGATTGGCGCCCTCTGCACCCCGTATGCCCCGGTTACAGGGTTGCCGCCCGGGGCTTTAACCGGGAGCCCAGCAAGGGCATGGCGAGTACGCGACGTCGACTGGGCTGGCCTATAATGCGCGCCAGCAGACGAACACCGGGTATCGATCACACCCAGGCTGAGTCGAAGCGGGTAGAATGCGCGCCCGTCGCGCTGGAAGCGCGTTATGGGTACACAAGGACGCTGTCACCGAGGAGTTTTATCTTGCGCCTACTAATCACCCTGGCCACCTGCCTGTTACTCGGCGCCTGCGCCGGCAACCCGCAGTCGACCTACGATCGATCGGTGCGCGCGGGCCACAGCCCGATCGCCAAGAGCAACCTCGAAGCCATCCACAATGTCCAGGCGATCCCCCTGCCGGTGAATCCCGAACTGTCTCCGCCGACCTGGCGGATCGGCGCCGACGAGCCGCGCCTGGACTTCGGCAGCTCGATTTCCAATTACCGGGTGTTCTCCCTGGAGCTGAAACAGGGCGAGCGCTACAGGCTCAATGTGAGTTCGCTGTGCAACTCGCCCTGCCTGGGTTTCAGCAAGTTCGCGCTGAAACCCCGGGCGCTGCTGCTGGATGCCTATGGCACGGTGATCGCCAGCAAACCCTCGCGCGTCTCGACGGTGCTCGGCCAGGTGAGCCTGGGCTGGGATGGCGAGGCCCCGGAGGACGGCACCTACTACCTGCTGGTGGCGGCGGACAACGAGGACATCGGCCGTACCATCGTGATCGACGACGCCTGGCTCAACAATTCGCCGCTGATGGCGGTGAAGGTCAACATGCACAGCGCACCCTTCGGCCAGATCAAGGCGTTCTCCACCGCCCCGGCAGAGTGAAGCACGCATTTCCCGCCACGATTCGCTCTCGGGTAGCAACCCCCGGATGAAGCCAACCACCTTGAATATCGCCGCCGCCTGCCTGTTCGATACAGCTGGGCGTCTGCTGCTGGTGCGCAAACGCGGCACCCGGGCGTTGATGCTGCCCGGCGGCAAGGTCGAAGCGGGCGAGGATGGGTTGACCGCGCTCAAGCGCGAGCTGCTGGAGGAGCTGAACCTGCGCGTGCCCGACCACGCCCTGAGCCGGCTCGGGCGCTTTCGCGCGGTGGCGGCCAACGAGGCGGACACCTGGGTCGAGGCGGAAATCTTCCGGGCCCAGCTGCCGCATGCCGTCAGTGCTGCAGCCGAGCTGGAGGAGCTGTACTGGCTGGCCCCGCATGCTCCACAGCCGGCCAACCTGGCCCCGCTGCTGCGCGAACAGGTGCTGCCGGCGCTGGGGCGGCCTGGTGATCCGGCCGACGCCGGAAATGCGGTCGACCCGCCGACTTATTGATCCCGGGCAAGACGCCCGCCCCGCCACGCCTTAGCCTGTGACCGCGCCCGGTCCGTGGGTGCTTCCACTATCCGTCACGCGCGAGGTTTACATGAGCATCACGTCCGCCAGCATCTGCGAGGCTGCCGATCGACTCCAAGGTTTCGTCGGCTTCAATGCCAAGACCGGCCAGCATCTGGTGCGCTTCAGCGAGGATTCGTTCGGCCTGGATGTACCGGAACAGAGCATCACCCCGACCTGCGAGTTCGTCTGGCAGGCCGAGGCCGGCGAGCTGATGACCCTCAGGCGCGAGCGCATCCAGCTGCTGCTCGACCAGCGCATCGACGACCGCCTGAATATCGGCGAGCCACTGCGGGTCTATATGCGCCGCCAGGACCTGCCGGAGATCAGCGCCGAGCGGCGCCTGCGCCAGGCCTGACGGCTGCAGCCAACCCCGTCGAGGAGGCGATTCGCAAGCACCCGGCCGCATTCGCCCGGGCCGTTCAGAACAGGGCCCTGGCCGCCAGGACAACGCCCACGCCGACCGCCAGGATCGCCAGCACCGCCAGCCCGGCCAGCGCCAACCCGTGCAACCCCGGCCGGGGCTTGGCGGCCGGCACGCCGGGTTTGCTTGCGGGCTTGGCGTGGGCCGCGCTGCGTAGCGGATTGGCGCTGGCCGCCGAGGCGGCGGGTTTGCTCTTGAGCGGCTTGGGCAGGTCGATGGCGCGCATGAACTGGGTCGCGTCCTCATCCTCGGCCGGCGCCACCGCCACCCTGGGCCCGATCACCAGCAGGCTCACCGAACCGATCTTGAGCTGGTCGCCCGGCTGCAACACGGCCGTGCCGACCTTCTGCTGGTTGACCAGCACGCCGCTGGCCGAGGCCAGGTCCTTGACCTCCAGCACGTCGCCCTTGAGGAAGAACTCGCAATGCCGGCGCGACAGTGCCATGTCGCTGAAACACAGCTCGCACTTGACCGAGCGACCGAAGGTCATCGAGCCGTGGATGTGGAATTTCTTGCCCTCGTGCTCGCCCTTGAGCACCTGCAGGAACCAGCGCGCGGCGCTTTCCGCCCTGGCCTGGCTCTTGCCCGGATCGACGCACAGCAACGCCACCGAGCCGAGGCGCAACCGGTCGTTGGCACGCAGCTGAAAGCGCGCGCCGATGCGCTCGTCGTTGACGTAGGTACCCGCCTGGCTGCCGCAGTCGCTCAGGTAGTAGTAGCCGTGGTCCTGGCGGATTTCCGCATGGAACGGGCTGACCTCGGCATCGCCCAGCACCAGCGTGTTGCGGCTGTCCTGGCCGATGGTGAAGCGCTCGTCGACCAGCCAGATCGGCGCTTGACGGTTATCGCTGAAATCAATCCTGAGCATGTCCGGCGGTTACCTTGGTGAGCGATGCGCATGATCCGCCGCTGCGTGCCATGGCCGGCGCTGGCCACCCGCGCGCCTGCGGACTTGTCGCACTCAATTGTTGAAGATGTTGTTCCACAGCCGCTTGATCGGGTTCTGCTTGGCCTGCTCTCGCGGCTTCGCCGCGGACGAGGTGCGCGTAGCGGCCGGGCGCGGGGCCTGTGCCAGAGCCACGCGCCGGTCGTGGTCGTCATAGAGTCCTAGCAGGGTTTCATTGGCCGGCTGCACCTCCAGCCCGGACTTGATGTACTCCAGCGCCAGGGCAAATTCGCGGCGCGCGTAGGCCTCCTCGCTCTGCTCGATAAAGCGCTGCGCCACGCGGGCCAGCCCGGCCTCGGCCAGCAGGTTGTCGGGCTCCCAGGCGAGCACCTGGCGGAAGTAGAAGGTCGCGCTGTCGTCCTCGGGCAGCAGCAGGCGATCCTCGCCGAGGCGCT
Source organism: Pseudomonas benzenivorans (assembly GCF_900100495.1). GTDB lineage: Bacteria > Pseudomonadota > Gammaproteobacteria > Pseudomonadales > Pseudomonadaceae > Aquipseudomonas > Aquipseudomonas benzenivorans. The sequence continues at coordinate 52,555 of NZ_FNCT01000003.1, read as the reverse complement.
GCTCGGCTTGCTCCAGGTAGCCCTGGATGCGCGCCTGCAACACCCGCTGCAAGCCGTCCAGGGCCTGGCGATTGTGCGCATCCAGGGCCAGCGCCTGGCGGAAGAAGTAGTCGGCATTGTCCTGCGGCGGCTCGAGCAGCTTGCCCGCGCCGAGCCGCTGCTCGCCCTGGGCCAGATAATCGGCGATCTGCAGCTGCTCATAGCCGTAGTAGCCCGCCCCGCCGGCGCCGCCCAGCAGCAACACGCCGAATAGCGCCCACAGCAGGCGCTTGCGCCGCGCGCCGGCGGTCTGGCCTGCCGGCTGCAAGCCGGGACCACCGCGGCTGCTGTCGAGCTCGGGCTGCTGCAGTTCATCCAGGCTCGCCAGCAGCACCTGGCAGTCGGCGAAGCGCTCGTCCGGGTCCTTGGCCAGCATGCGTTCGAGCAACCACCGATAGCCGTGCAGCGCTGCCGGCAGGTCCGGCAGGTCCATCTGCAGGTGGTTCATCAGGGTCTGGGTGTAGTTGGCGCCGCGAAAGGGATTGCTGCCGGTGAGCATCTCCAGCAGGATCACGCCGAGGCTGTAGATGTCGCTGCGCGCATCCAGCGCCTGGCACTGGGCCTGCTCGGGGCTGCTGTAGGCCGGGCTGCCGACGGCGATGCCGAACTGGGTGAGGTCGTGATCCAGCTCCACCTCCTTGGCCACGCCGAAGTCGGTGAGCACCGCCGTGCCATCGTCGCGAAAGAGGATATTGGCCGGCTTGATGTCGCGGTGCACCAGGCCGTGGTCATGCACCACGGCGAGGGCACTGGCGATCTGCCGGACGATCCGCAGCGCCCGCTGCGGCTCGAACGCCTCGCCCTTGTGCCGCGCCAGGTCGCCGCCGGCGACGAACTCCATGGCCAGGTAGTGCCGCCCATCGGCGAGCCGGTCGATGTCATGGATGGTGATGATCGAGGGGTGATGCAGCGCGGCGACTATGTGGCCTTCCTTGATGAAGCGCTGGCTGAACGCCTGGTCTTCGGCGTTGAGCAGCACCTTCACTGCGACTTTGCGCTGCAGCGACAACTGGGTGGCGAGGTAGACCTCGGCCATGCCGCCCTTGCCCAGGCGGCCATGCACGCGGTAGCCGGGTATCTCGATCAAGCCTTCATTCATAGGAATAGACGCACATCCGGTGATTACTGCTTCAGGGGTTTGAACAACTTGCTGAGGAAGCCGCGCGGCCGCGCCGCCTCGACCGGCTCGAGCAGGCCCCGGCCGAGCACGATGCAGGAAATATTGTCATTGCCGCCCATCTGGTTGGCGCGCTCGATCAGCAGCGTCACCAGCTCGTCGAGGGTAGCGGCGCTGGCGCACAGTTGCTGGATCTGCGCGTCGGTCAGCTCGCCGGTGAGCCCGTCGCTGCACAGCAGGAGCAACTCGTGCGGCTGCAGATGGCCCTGCACCAGCCCGACGTCGAGGGCCTGATCGTCGCGGCCTAGGCACTGGAAGATGATGTTGCGCTGCGGATGGCTGCGCGCCTGCTCGACGCTCAACTCACCGGCGTCGATCATCGCCTGCACCCAACTGTGGTCGTGGCTCAGGCGCTCGATGTGCTCGGCGTCGACCCGGTAGGCACGGCTGTCGCCGACCCAGGCGAGCTGGAAGTCGGAGCCGGCAAAACGCACGGCGACCAGCGTGGTGCCCATGCCGCGGCATTCGCCATCCTCCTCGGCAGCGGCAAGAATGGCGCAGTTGGCCGCGTGCACCGCGGCGAACAGATCCTGCCCGTCGGCACAGGCGGCACGCAGGGTCTGCAGGGCCAGGGCGCTGGCTACTTCGCCGCGCCGATGGCCGCCCATGCCGTCGGCGACCGCCCACAACGCAAGTTCCGGGCAACTCAGCAGCGCGTCCTCGTTATGCTCGCGCACCCGGCCAACGACGCTCTGCGCCGCATACACCAGGGGCTGTTCGATCGGCGTCATCGGCCTGCTCGCTTCTCATGACTTCATGGACTGCACGCCCCTGACGCAGGGGCGCTGGCGATAGCCTGCATGATGCGGCCGCCGTTCGGCGCTGTCATCGGCCCGGGCGAATTTTGCCATGAACTGTTAACCAGTCGAGCCCTGGCCGCCCCTGGCCCGGCAGGACTCGCTGGCGGCCGGGGCACCGCTTTCCTTCGGTTAACCGGCTATCCTTATGCTGTTTGCGCCGTTTTCAGTCCATGCAAGCTCATGCAGCTTGGGAGGGAGGGATGACTTGGAGAATCCAGCGATTGTCATGTCCATCAACGCGCCCTAGACAGAGGTAACGATCATGAGCAAAGGACTGGGAGCCAAGAAAGAGGCGAAGAAGAAGCCGCTTAAGAACGCTCACGAAAAGCGCATGGCGAAGAAGGACAAGCGAGCCGGCAAGAGCCTGCTCGGCAGCCATTCCGCAGACGCCTGAAACTCTCGCCCAGCGCAGGCCCGGCGCCTGCCGCTGGGCCCCCTGAAAACCCCCGCTACCGACAGACGATCCCAGCCGCATGCACTACCGCGCCCTCCCCGCCCCACTCAAACCGCTGGCGGACAAGTTCTACCGCGCCCACCGCTCGCCGATGCGCGCCAACCGCGACGATCGGGTGTGGGTCGCCCAGCAGCAGGAGATTGTCGCCGCGCTGTGCCTGCGCCCCATCGCGGGCGGGCATTGGCTGACCGGCTTGTTCGTCGCGCCGCCGCAACGCCGGCAAGGCGTGGCGCGCCGCCTGATCGAACAGGCAGTGACCGAGGCCGACGGACCGGTCTGGCTGTTCTGCCAGCCCGGGCTGGGCGACTTCTATCGGCGCCAGGGCTTCATGCCCTGCGGCAGCCTGCCCGAGGCACTGGCCGAGCGGCTGGCACGTTACCAGCGCAGCAAAGCCCTGATCGCCCTGTACCGATGAGTCACAGGCGGCGGCCGCGCCCCCCAGTCCTGAGGACTTTTGCTCGAGATGGCGCAAATGCCGGCAGTTTGTTCGGCTTCTACTCTTGCCAGGCCCGGGTATAGCTCTGCATCCTTGCTCCATAACAACGACAAGAACCAGCCATGCCTAAGCACACCTCGCGGCTGCTCAAGCGTCTGCGTAACGATTTCCAGCTCTCCATCCTCACCCTGATGGGCCTGTTCGGCATCATGGGGATCTCGCCCTACGCCGTGTACCGGCTGGCGGAAGGCAACTACCTGGTCAGCCTTGCCGACACCACCATCGTGCTGTCCACGCTATTCGCCGTGCTCTATGCCTGGCGCACCGGCGATACGGTCAAGCCGGGCATCTATCTGGCGATCATTTTCTCTGCGGGCTCGACGCTGATCGCCATCAACCTGGGGGTCAACGGCCTGTTCTGGATCTACCCGCTGATCCTCTTCAACTTCTTCATGGTTTCGCCGGGCAAGGCCATGCTGGCCACGCTGATGGTGCTGGCGGCACTGGTCGGTCATGCGCTGATCGTGCCGGGTACGGTATTCGAGAGTTCCTACCAGATGGTGTCGTTCCTGGTCACCGGCATGATGGCCAGCGTGCTGACCTGCATCTTCGCCTACCGCACCCGCAGCCAGCGCGACCAGTTGCAGGCCCTGGCGATCCAGGACCCGCTGACCGGCGCACGCAACCGCCGGGCGATGAACGAAGAACTGAAGATCGCCGTCGCCAGCCATCGCCGGCATGGCAACAGCCATGCCGTGCTGGTGATGGACCTGGATCACTTCAAGCGGATCAATGACACCTTCGGCCACCAGGCCGGCGACCAGGTGCTGGTGGCCTTCGTCGAACTGATCAAGCGCTCGTCGCGCCAGGAGGATCGCCTGTTCCGCTTCGGCGGCGAGGAGTTCCTACTGCTCCTGCCGAATACCGACAAACCCGGCCTGCGGGCCGCCGCCGCCCACCTGCAACGCCAGGTCGCGCAAGACCTGCAAGGCCCCGGCGGGCCGGTGACGATGTCGGTCGGCGGCGCCATCCTGCGGCGCGGCGAGCACTGGGAAAGCTGGCTGCAACGGGCCGACCAGCGCCTGTATCGCGCCAAGAGCGCCGGGCGCAACCGCTCGATCCTCGAAGAAGCAGCGGACCTGGGACAGCAGCCAGTCGGCTGAGCGCGGCGCGACATAGGCAGCAGCGCGCCGATAGCTCGGCGCGTCCCCCAAAGCAAAAGGGCAGCCATTGGCTGCCCTTTTTCCATCAGCTCGCGCTATCAGTGAGCCACGGCCCCGCTGGCACCGAAGCCGGTCTGCGAGCGAACGAACTGCGGCAGGAAGCGCGCCCGTTCGTCCACCGCCGAGTTGGACTTGTCGGTGATCGAGAAGAACCAGATGCCGACGAAGGCGATGGCCATCGAGAACAGCGCCGGGTACTCGTAGGGGAAGATCGCCTCGGCATGGCCGAGCACCTGCACCCATACGGTCGGGCCGAGGATCATCAGGGTCACCGCGGTCACCAGGCCCAGCCAGCCGCCGAGCATCGCGCCGCGGGTGGTGAGGTTCTTCCAGTACATGCTGAGGAACAGCACCGGGAAGTTGCAGCTGGCGGCAATCGAGAACGCCAGGCCGACCATGAAGGCGATGTTCTGCTTCTCGAACAGGATGCCCAGGCCGATCGCCAGCACGCCGAGGGCGACGGTGGTGATCTTCGATACGCGCAGCTCATCCTTCTCGTTGGCCTTGCCCTTCTTCCACACGCTGGCATACAGGTCATGCGACACCGCCGAGGCGCCGGCCAGGGTCAGGCCGGCCACCACCGCGAGAATCGTGGCGAAGGCCACCGCGGAGATGAAGCCGAGGAACATGCTGCCACCCACGGCGTTGGCCAGGTGCACCGCCGCCATGTTGTTGCCGCCGAGCAGCGCGCCGCTGGCGTCCTTGAACATCGGGTTGGTGCTGACCAGGAGGATCGCGCCGAAACCGATGATGAAGGTCAGGACATAGAAGTAGCCGATGAAACCGGTGGCGAAGAACACGCTCTTGCGCGCTTCCTTGGCATCGCTGACGGTGAAGAAGCGCATCAGGATGTGCGGCAGGCCGGCGGTGCCGAACATCAGCGCCAGACCGAGGGAAATCGCCGAGACCGGGTCTTTCACCAGGCCGCCGGGGCTCATGATCGCTTCGCCCTTGGCGTGCACCTTCACCGCCTCGGAGAACAGCGTGCCGAAGTCGAAGTTGACGTGCTTCATCACCATGACCGCCATGAAGGTGGCACCGGAAAGCAGCAACACCGCCTTGATGATCTGCACCCAGGTGGTCGCCAGCATGCCGCCGAACAGCACGTACATGACCATCAGGATACCGACCATCACCACCGCGACGTTGTAGTCGAGGCCGAACAGCAGCTGGATCAGCTTGCCGGCGCCGACCATCTGCGCGATCAGGTAGAAGGCCACCACCACCAGCGAGCCGCAGGCGGACAGGGTGCGGATTTCCTTCTGTTTCAGACGGTAGGAGGCCACGTCGGCGAAGGTGTACTTGCCGAGGTTGCGCAGCCGTTCGGCGATCAGGAAGAGGATCACCGGCCAGCCGACCAAGAAGCCGATGGAGTAGATCAGGCCGTCATAGCCCGAGCTGAACACCAGGGCGGAAATACCCAGGAACGACGCCGCCGACATGTAGTCGCCGGCGATCGCCAGGCCGTTCTGGAAGCCCGAGATGCTGCCGCCGGCGGTGTAGAAGTCGGAGGTGGAGGTGTTGCGCTTGGACGCCCAGTAGGTGATGCACATGGTCGCGCCGACGAAGGCGATGAACATCACGATGGCCGAAACGTTCAGCGGCTGGCGCTGCACCTCGCCCTCGATGGCACCGGCCGCCCAGAGCGCCGGCGCAACGGCCAGCAGGGCGATGACACTCAGCAGACGCGCGATCATTGCTGCACCTCGTCCAGGATCAACTGGTTCAGATCGTCGAATTCGCCGTTGGCGCGGTACACATAGACACCGGTCAGCACGAAGGCCGAGACGATCAGGCCGAGGCCCAGCGGAATGCCCCAGGTGGTGGTCGATTCGGGACTGATGCGCACGCCGAGCCACTCGGGCACGAAGGCGATCAGCAGGATAAAGGCCAGGTACAGGCCGAGCATGATCGCGGAGAGAATCCAGGCGAAACGCTCGCGCTTGGAGACCAATTCTTTGAAGCGCGGATTCTGTTCGATCCGCCGGTAGATGCTGTCGTTCATTGTTGTTGTCCTCCTCAGCTGGGGATGCTGGTGACGGACACTCTAAGTCGGTGCCGACAGGACGACAGACGACCTTAGTCGAAGCGCGCGGCATTTCACGACTAAGGTCTAAAGCGGCCGAACCCGGGCGTGCAGGCCGGCACGCTGCCTGGCCACGACTGAACCGACGCGGCAACCTGACCGCTGTAACAACTCGGCGCTCGCCTAGTCTATTGCGCACACCCTCGCGAAGAGAGCCGCCATGAAACGACGTTCCTTACTCCAGGGCCTGGCCCTGTTGCCGGCCGCGCCGCTACTCGCCAGCCAGGCGCCGCGCAGCCTGGCCGCAGCGCCCGCCGCCGCCAGCGTTGTACCCCTGGACAAGCCGCACAGCGCCTGGCGTGAGCTGCTGTCCGCCGAAGCCTATGCGGTGTTGTTCGAAGAAGACACCGAACGGCCAGGCAGCAGCCCGCTGAACCAGGAGAAGCGCGCCGGCACCTACCTCTGCGCCGCCTGTTATCTGCCGCTGTTCGACAGCCGGCACAAGTACGAAAGCGGCACCGGCTGGCCCAGCTTCACCCAGCCGATCGAGGGCCACACCGCCTTCAGCCGCGATTTCAAGCTGATCTTCCCGCGCACCGAGTACCACTGCGCCCGCTGCGGCGGGCACCAGGGGCACATGTTCGACGACGGCCCGCCGCCGCGCGGCGAACGCTGGTGCAACAACGGCGTGGCGCTGCACTTCATTCCCCAGGGCGAAACCCCGCCCGCACTCAGGAGTTGACCATGAGCGCTTTCCTGCACCCCCGGCTCAGGCGTGGAGCGCTTGCCGCCATCGCCCTGCTATCGGCTTTGCTCGTGGCCGCCTGTGAACCGAGCGCGGCGCAAGCCCCCCAGGCGTCACCCAGCCAGCCCAGTCCACCCGCCGGCCTTGCCGAAGGCGAGCAAGGCGTTGCGGTGTTCGCCGGCGGCTGCTTCTGGTGCACCGAGGCGGATTTCGACAAGCTGCCCGGGGTGATCGCGACTACCTCGGGCTACACCGGCGGCCAGCTGGAAAATCCCAGCTACGAGCAGGTCTCCGCTGGAAATACCGGGCATGTCGAGGCCGTGCTGGTCAGTTACGACCCGCGCCAGACCAGCTACGCCCAATTGCTGGAAGCCTACTGGCCGACCATCGACCCGCTGACCGCGAACGCCCAGTTCTGCGACCACGGCGCGCAATACCGCAGCGCGATCTTCTACAGCACGCCCGAGGAAAAGGCCCTGGCCGAAGCCTCGAAGGCCGCGCTGCAGGCTTCGGGACGCTTCAAGCAGCCTATCGCCACCGAGATATTGCCAGGCACGGTGTTCTACCCGGCCGAGGAATACCACCAGGACTACTACCAGAAGAACCCGCTGCGCTACGCCTACTACCGCAATGGCTGCGGCCGCGACGACCGGCTGGAACAGGTGTGGGGCAAGAAGCGTTGAAGGGGTGACGGACCGACGGCCGCGGCAATGAGCTCGCGGCGTTGAATCAGCGGACAGCTTCGCGTCGATAGCTGCTTTGCCCCGGCGCGCGCTGGATCTGGTAACCGCCCGGATACTCCACGCTCTGGCGAATAGCGCCGCGGGTTTCTCGCGACTGGCTGCCGTAATGGCTCTCGGATCGGCTCGAACCGATGGCGCTGGGCAGCCGCTGGCCGCCATACAACTCATAACGTTCGGCGCGCTCAGACGTCCCGATGCTGCCACTGGCACCGGGGCTGACATAAGTCTTGGGAATCAGGCGAATCGGCTGTTCCGTTTGCGGCTCGGCCGACACCGCTGCCGCCAGCGCCAGCCAGAGCGCAGTGCATGCGCATCTGCTCATATCGCCCCCTGAGCGAGTGGACGCAACCTGGAAAGCCATGCGACGGGTGGCGGCTCAACCGCGCGCCCGGGCAGTCGAGCGAGGGCGGCGGCGTGAAGAGGAAGTTGGTGCCGTTGAGAGGATTCGAACCCCCGACCCCATCATTACGAATGACGTGCTCTACCAGCTGAGCTACAACGGCACGAAGCCTGCGCATTATTCACAGGAGCGAGCGGTCGCTCAAGCGGGTTTTTGCAATTCGCGCGCACCGCGTGCCCAAGGCCGCGGCAACCGCCACCGGGTTTACCGGTTCACTTGCCGACCAACTCGATGCGGTCGTCGTGAATCACGATCCGCCCCTGTTTGTACAATCCACCGATGGCCTTCTTGAAGTTGCCTTTGCTGACCCGGAACAAAGCGCTGATGGCCTCCGGCGAGCTTTTATCGTTGAGATTCAACACCCCGCCGTGCTCGCGCAGCTTGGCCAGGATCTGCTCGCCCAGGCTGCTCGCCGCCTCCTGCCCCACGGGCTGCAGGCTCAGGCTGATCTTGCCATCGGCCCGCACTTCCTTGATGAAGCCCTTCTCCTGCATGCCGCTGCGCAGGAACTTGAACAGTTCGTTCTTGTGGATCAGGCCCCAGTGCCGGCCATTGATGATCGCCTTGAAGCCCATGTCGGTGGCCTCGGCCACCAGCAGATCGACTTCCTGGCCGGCCTTGTAGGTCGCCGGCACGTTGTCGAGGTAGCGGTCCAGGCGTGCCGTCGCGGTGATGCGCTTGCTGCGCTTGTCGACGAAGACGTACACCACGCAGTAGTCGCCGACTTGCAGCGGCCGTTTCTCTTCCGAGTGGGGCAGGAGCAGATCCTTCGGCAAGCCCCAGTCGAGGAATAAACCGACGCGGTTGATATCCACCACTTTCAGGCTGGCAAATTCGCCGACCTGCACTTTCGGTTTTTCCGTGGTGGCAATTAATTTGTCGTCGCTGTCCAGGTAGATGAATACATTCAGCCAGTCCTCGACCTCGCTCGGCGAATCTTTGGGGATATAACGCTTGGGCAATAATATTTCGCCATCCGCGCCACCATCCAGATACAGGCCAAAGTCGGTGTGTTTCACGACCTGCAAACTATTCATTCGTCCAATTAACGCCATGCTGCCCTACCCTCGTTGCGAGGTCGGCATTCTACCTGAGTTGCCGTACGGTTACTCGGCATCACGGGCTGATGCCGCCGCTGCTGGCGCCTTTGCAGCATGACCCGACCAGTGGGAAATCGCCCCCGGCGACCCGCTTCGAGCACCTGAATTTTCCGATGAGCACCTGACAAAACAACAGCTTACTCAGCGCAACCGGTCAATATGCTAACGGCCAAGCGGCTTGGTCAGGCAGCCACCCCATCGACACCCGACGTCATTTATCAAGCATTTGTCAAGCGGTTGGCGTACAATGGCCGGCCAAATTAATTTTTAAATAGGTTAATGGCCGCCATGCGCGTAAAAGCTTCCAATAGCAAACCCAAACCCGCCCCCGCCGTCGAAACCAGCGCCTCGATCGATGCGCAGATTGCAGCCTTCCTGAAAGCCGGCGGCGAAATCCAGCAGATCGCCAAGGGTGTCAGCGGCCAGGTGTACGGCAGCTCCAAGCAGATCACTATCAGCAAGAAGTGACAGCAAGAAGTGAGCCCTGCTCGGCCCGCCAGCGCTTTGCTTGACCGATCAAAGCGCTGGGTACCCCGCTCCCTCCCCTCCGCTGTTCCAGCCTATTGAACCGTTCCACTGGCGGTTAGCACGATCCTGTTTCAGAATCATGTCAGGCCGCGCCGTGCGGTAGACTTGTCATTGCCGTCGATCTTCGATGGCAACTGCTTCAGGAGTATTCGTGCGCCCATACAGCCATTGGTTGCGGCACCCGGCCAGCGCCTCGCTGACATTGGCCGTCCTGTTGATCGTGATTCCGCTGGCCAGCCGCTATGGGCTGGGCTGGTCGCACCCGTTCGGCTACCTGTCGGATCTGGCCATCGGCAGCCTGCTGCTGATCCTGCTGCACGGCCGCAGCTGGCTGCTGAGCCTGCCCGTGCTGCTGGTCTGGTGCATCTTCAGCCTGGGCAGCGCCGAGCTGGTCAGCGCAGTCGGACGCATGCCCGAGCCGGCGGATCTGCAGTACCTGGGCGACGCCCAATTCGTCCGTCACTCGACCCAGGGCGGTGGTCTGAGCCACCCCTGGCTGGCCCTGGCCCTGACGCTCGGCATCGCCCTGCACCTGCTGCTGAGGCGGCGACCGAGCGCACCGACGCGCCAGCGGCGCAATCTCGCCTGGCTGCTGGCGCCCCTGCTATTGCTGGCGACCCATGCCGTCTATCAGTACCGCAGCCCCAGCGAAGCCGCCCAATGGCTGCAGTTCAACCTGCCGCACAAGATGTTGGCGGAAAGCCTGAATGCCGGCCAGTTACGCCTCGAGGACTGGTTGGCCGGCAACCAGCCCGCCAGCCCCCCGGACGTCAGCGCGTTCAACCAACTCGACCTCACCGGCACGTCGCTGCTCGACCACCCAGGCCAGGCGCGCAATGTACTGATCATCACCCTGGAAGGCATCCCCGGCGCCTACATCGACGCCAACCGCAAGGCCCTGCACAGCAGCTACCGCGAAGCGCTGATGCCACGGCTCAGCCGGTGGGCCGAGCGCGGCATGCTCACCCCGGACTACGTGCTGCACAGCCACCAGACCATCCGCGGCCTGTATGCCATGCTTTGCGGCGACTACAGCAAGCTCGACTCCGGCACGCCGAAAGGCATCGAACTGCTCGGCAACCCGCAGCGCAGCGAGCAGTGCCTGCCGGCGCAACTGCGCCAGCGTGGCTTCACTACCCATTACCTGCAAGGCGCCGGACTGCGCTTCATGGCCAAGGACCAGATCATGCCGCGCATCGGCTTCGACAAGACCCGCGGCCGGGAGTGGTTCAAGAACAAGCCCTACCTGGAGTTCGGCTGGGGCATAGACGACAAGGCGTTTTTCGAAGGCGCCCTGGGCTATGTGACACAGCTGCGCAAGCAGAAACGCCCCTGGATGCTCACCCTGCTCACCGTCGGCACCCACCAGCCCTTCTCCGCGCCGCAGGACTATCGCGCCCGTTACCCGACCGCCAAGCAGGCGGTGGTCGCCTACCTGGACGACGCCGTGGCGGACTTCCTCGACGGGCTGGAGAAACAGGGCGTGCTCAAGGACACCCTGGTGCTGGTCACCTCCGACGAGTCCCATGGCGTGGAGAACGTCCGCCTGGCCTCGGCCTGGGGCTTCAACCTGCTGCTGGCGCCGGAACAGGCGCAACTGCCGGCGCTGAAGAGCGGCGTCTACGGGCACGTCGACCTGACTGCTTCGGTGCTCGACTATTTCGCCCTGCCGGTGCCGGACAACATCGCCGGTCGTTCGCTGCTGCGCGACTACGCCAACGGGCGCGCCATGCTGTCCTACACCAACGGCATGCTGCGCCAGCACGACGGCCAGGGCACCTTCACCGAATGCGACTTCCAGCAGGTCTGCCGGCGCTACGCCAGCAGCGGCTTCATCGCCGACAGTGCCGCCTACCTCGGCCGCATCGGCGGCCGCGAGGCGCGCCTGGTCAGCCAGCGCGCCACCCTGCTCGATCAATCCGTGCGCAACGGTCAGGCGCAACTGCACTACCAGTTCGCCAACCGCAAACGCATCAAGCTGAAACCCAAAGTCGGCGACGACTGGGCGGACAGCCTGGTCGGCGCCCAGTACCTGGAACTGCCCCGCGGCACGCAAACCACCGTCACCCTGAAAGTGCGCGGCGTCGGCATGGACCGCAAAGGCGCCACGCTGCAGCTGAAAACCAAGGAATTCGAGCGCGACGTGGCCTTGCCGATTCCCGAACTGCCGCGCCTGACCCAGGACAAGCCGATCGAAGTCAGCTTTCGCTTCAACAACCTGGCCGCGCGCAAGGCGTTCTCCTTCCATCTGCTCGGTGAGGGCAAAGGTGCCATCGAGATCCTCGACTTCAGCGTGACCAGCAGACCGCTGGAGCCCAAGCTGTTGGCGGCCCAGGACGACGAGGACGACGAACAGCCCCAGTGAGCGGCGCCAGCCGACGCTTACTGCGGCTGCAGGGCCAGACGCAGCAACTGCCCGTCGCCGGCGTCGGTCAGCACATAGAGGTAGCCATCGGGCCCCTGACGCACATCGCGGATGCGCTCATCGAGCTGTTCCAGCAAGCGTTCCTCGTGCACCACCCGATCGCCGCGCAGCTCCAGACGGATCAGCGCCTGCCCGACCAGCGCACCGATGAACAGGTTGCCCCGCCAGGCAGGGAAGCGTGCGCCGTCATAGAACGCCATGCCGCTGATCGCCGGCGATTTCTCCCACACATAGTGCGGCGCTTCGGTACCGGCGAGGGTCTGGCCGCGGGCTTCCGGAATCGGCAGGAACGAATAGTTGACCCCGTGCGTGGCGAGCGGCCAGCCGTAGTTCTTGCCGGCTTGCGGGAGGTTGATCTCGTCGCCGCCGCGCGGCCCGTGTTCGTGGGTCCACAACTGCCCGGTCCAGGGATTGAGCGCCGCCCCCTGCTGGTTGCGATGACCGTAGGACCAGATTTCCGGGCGTGCGCCCGGCCGACCGACGAAGGGATTGTCGCGTGGCACGCGACCGTCGGGGTGCAGGCGCACCACCTTGCCTTGCAGCTTGTCGAGGTCTTGCGCAGTCGGGCGCTGGTTGTTCTCGCCGAGGACGATGAACAGGTAACCGTCGCGGTCGAACACCAGGCGCGAGCCGAAATGCAGACCGCTGGAGAGCTTCGGCAGTTGCCGGAAGATCACCTCGAAGTCTTCCAAACGGCGGTTATCGGCCGACAACCGGCCGCGCCCGACCGCGGTGCCGGCGTACTGGCCGTCGCCGGCCTCGGCATAGGACAGGTAGACCCAGCGATCGCTGGCGAAGTCCGGCGACAGCGCCACATCGAGCAACCCGCCCTGGCCTCTGGCATAGACCGCTGGGACGCCACCGATGGGCTCGGACAGCTCGCCGTGCAACGTCGCCAGGCGCAAGCGCCCCGCACGCTCGGTGACCAGCAGGCTCTGCTGATCCGGCAGAAAAGCCAGGGCCCAGGGATGCTCCAGGCCCGTCAGCAGCGTGGTGACCTGCACGCTGCCACGCTCGCTCGGGTAATCGCGGGTCTGCGCAAGGGCCGGCGCCGCCGCCAGCACGGCGGCCAGCCCCAGGATCGACAGTAAGCGTTTGCGCTGCATGGTTCTCTCCTCGCGGGGTGCAGGGCTCGATTGCGGCGCCGTTCGACTGGTCGGGCAGAGCAACAACACAGACAGGCTTGCAGCCTTGCCGAGCAGCGCCACGGGGCCCGGGTCAGTACATCGCGTATTTGCGCTCGATAGCGCGGTACTCGCCGTTCGCCCGAATGGCCGCGAGCCCGCTGTCGAAGCGATCGCGCTGGGCCTGCTGGCGGAATCCAACCTGATAGGGCGTCGGCGGAAACAGCGGATACTCGGCAAGCGGCTGGCCAACATCGACCTGATCGTACACCTCGCGGTTGAGGTAGCGCAGGATGCGCATGTCGGCCACCACCACGTCGACCCGCCCGCTGTACAGCAGGCGGTTGCGGGCGATCTGCTGCGCCTCCTCGCGGTAGCGCGGGTTGGCCTCGGCCATACGCTGGAACTCGCTGCCGAGCAGGAAGCGCGCACGCTGGAAGGCGCTCACCGAGTAACGACCGAGGTCGGCAATCCGCTCGATGCGGTAGTGCCGCGCGCGCAACGCCAGCGCCACATTCCGGTAGAGGATATACGGCTCGGAGTAGAACGCCGTGACACCGCTGCGCTCGTTGGTGGTGGCGATAGCGTCGAGTTCGCCGCGGCGCAGCATCAGGTGCAGGCGCTCCATCGGTGCATACTGCACCCGCACCGCGAACCCCGCCTGCTGCGCGGCTTGCACGACTATCTCGTACTCCAAGCCCCTGGCTTCGCCCTCGAACACATAAGGCGGCTTGTGCGTGCCAAAGCCCAGGCGCAACGGTTCCGCAACGGCCAGCAGACTGAGCCAGAACAGCCCCACGCCCCACAACCAACGCATGCCAGTACCTCTATTCGCCCTGGGCGCAGCATAGCCGGCCGCAGAACGGAATTGGCAAGCAAATTCCGTGCAACACCCTATCAGCAGGTGCGATACCACGCGATTCGTCCCGCCACCGCCGCTCCGGTCTAGACTGATCGCCACCCGCTCAGCCCCCGGAGAAATCCCATGCTCAAAGCCGAATACCAGCAACGCGGTCCGGCACCGCAGGACGTGATCGCCGCCGTCGACCTGCAGTTGCCCGCGCCCGCCAGTGGGCAGGCGCGGGTCAAGGTGCTGGCCGCACCGATCAATCCCTCCGACGTGCTCACCCTGACCGGCGAATACGGCATGCTGCCACCGCTGCCGGCGATCGGCGGCAACGAGGGCGTCGGCCGAGTCGAGGAGCTGGGCCCGCAGGTTGCCGACCTGAAGGTCGGCCAGCTGGTGCTGCTACCGGCCGGCTGCAGCACCTGGGTCAGCCACTTGAACGCGCCGGCGAACAAGCTGATTCCGCTGCCCGAGGCCGATCCGCTGCAACTGGCGATGCTGACCGTCAACCCGCCGACCGCCTCCCTGCTGCTCAGCCAGTTCGTCGACCTCAAGCCGGGCGACTGGGTGATCCAGAACGCCGCCAACTCGGGCGTCGGCAGCTACCTGATCCAGTTGGCCAGGTTGCGCGGTTTCAAGACCATCAACGTGGTGCGCCGCGAGTCGGCGCTAGCCGGCGTGCAGGCCGAAGGCGGCGATGTGGTGCTGGTCGATGGCGCGGACCTGGCCCAGCGCGTACAGGCGGCCAGCGCTGGCGCCAAGGTACGCCTGGGGATCGATGCGGTCGGCGGCGAGGCCACCGATCACCTGGCGGCGTGCCTCTGTGAAGGCGGCGTGCTGGTCAACTACGGCATGATGAGTCGCCAGCCATGCCAGGTGTCGCCGGCCTCCATCGTGTTCCGCGACGTGAGCCTGCGCGGTTTCTGGCTGGCCAAATGGTTCCAGACGGCCACGCCGGCAGAACGGATGAAGGTGTTCGGCGAGCTGACCCAACTGATCGCCAGCGGCAAGCTGCACACCCGCGTGGCCGCCACCTACGACCTCAGCCAGATCAAGGCAGCGGTGGCCGCAGCCGCCAGCGGCGAGCGCGCCGGCAAGATCCTGATCGTGCCGTAGGGCACCAGCCCAGCACGGATTTACTCGGCGGCGGGCTTGCGCCGCTTGAGCGGCGCCAGGCCATCCTGGCTGACCAGCACCGGCGCCTCGCTCTTCGGCTTGTTCGCCGTGTTGCGCTTGCTCGGCGCCTTGGCCGCCGGCTTCTTCGCCGCGCCCTTCTTGCCGGCCTTGGCCTCGACCTTTTTCTTCTTGGTGCCGGCGGCCTTGCCGGATGCCTTGAGGTTCTTCGGGCCCTGGTAGGTGCCTTTCAGTTCCTTGATGGTGCGCCGCTCGAAACGCTGCTTGAGGTAGCGCTCGATGCTCGACATCAGGTTCCAGTCGGTGTGGCAGATCAGCGAGATCGCCAGGCCTTCGCCGCCGGCCCGGCCGGTGCGGCCGATGCGGTGCACGTATTCGTCGCCCGAGCGCGGCATGTCGAAGTTGATCACCAGGTCCAGGCCGTCGACGTCCAGGCCGCGCGCCGCCACGTCGGTGGCGACCAGGATCTTCACCGCGCCCTGCTTGAGGCGGTCGATGGCCAGCTTGCGATCCTTCTGGTCCTTCTCGCCGTGCAGCACGAACACCTTGAACTCGCGGGCCACCAGCTTGCCGTAGAGGCGGTCGGCCTGGACCCGGGTATTGGTGAAGATGATCGCCTTCTCGTAGGTCTCGTTGGCCAGCAACCAGTCGACCAACTGTTCCTTGTGGTAGTTGTGGTCGGCGGTGATGATCTGCTGGCGGGTGCCCTCGTTGAGCTGGCTGACCGCGTTGAGCTGCAGGTGCTGCGGCTCCTTGAGTACCTTGGCGACCATCTCGCGCAGCCCGGAACCGCCGCTGGTGGCGGAAAACAGCAGGGTCTGGTGCGGGCCGGAGCAGGCCTCGGCCAGGCGCTGCACGTCCTCGGCGAAACCCATGTCGAGCATGCGGTCGGCCTCGTCGAGCACCAGCACCTCGACCTCGTCCAGCGGCAGGTTGCCGGCATTGGCGTGCTCGATCAGCCGCCCCGGGGTGCCGATCAGGATATCGACCTTGCGCAGCATGGCCGCCTGCACCTTGAAGTCCTCGCCGCCGGTGATCAACCCGGCCTTGAGGAAGGTGAACTGGGCGAAGCGCTCGACCTCCTTGAGGGTCTGCTGGGCCAGCTCGCGGGTCGGCAGCAGGATCACCGCGCGCAGGCTCACCCGCGCCCTGGACGAGCCGTCGCCGAGCAGGCGGTTGAGCAGCGGCAGGACGAAGGCCGCGGTCTTGCCACTGCCGGTCTGGGCGATCACCCGCAGATCCCGCCCCTGCAGCGCCGGCGGAATGGCCGCCAGCTGCACCGGGGTGGGCTCGGTAAAGTTAAGCTCGGCCACGGCTTTCAGCAGGCGTTCATGCAGGGCGAATTGGGCAAACACGGGGACAACCTCGACGGGAAACCAAAAATCAGCTGCATAGCGTAACGGTTTCCCGCGCCGCAGCCGAGTTTCTTTGTGCAGTGCAGCACAGGACGCGCCCGGGTACTTGAACGCAATCCTATAAAAGCGCTCCAATTCACCAACACAACCGCCCTCGAGGCCCAGGAGAATCGCATGCCCCACCCTTCCCGTTCCCTGCTGATCTGTTCCAGCCTGGCCATCGCCCTGGTGGCGCAGGCCGCGCTGGCCGCGCCGAAATTCGATAACGCCGGCAAACACGGCGGCGGCGAGGGCGGCGACATCGGCGTCCACCTCAGCGGCCCGGCTCTCGATATCGACATCGGTCGGGTGCGCATCGTCCTCGGCGACAATCGCCAGCTGATCGGCCCGGCCAGCCCGTTGCCGCCAGGGATCGCGAAGAACCTGGCGCGCGGCAAGCCGCTGCCGCCGGGCATCGCCAAGAACTTCGACAGCCGCGTGGCCAGCCAACTGCCGCACTACGACGGCTACCAGTGGAAGCAGATCGGCACCGACGTGGTGCTGGTGGCGATCGCCACCGGGATCGTCTACGAAGTGCTGCGCAACGTCCTCGACTAGCAGGCCGTTGAAAAACGTAGGCGAGGCAGCCGAGGCTAGGCAAAAACAGGCGAAACGCAGCGTAGCGGAGTAACAGCCGTAGGCTGGCCCGCAGGGCGAGCGAAGCGAGTCAAAAGCGCAGTTTACGTGTTGTAAATGAGCATTTTGACTGGGCTCGCATACGAGCCTGTTTTTAACGACGCATCGGCAACGCAGGTAGTTTTTCAACGGCCTGCTAACCGTCCCCGAACCTCCGGCAGCGCAGCGTCCATCAAGGTTGCCGGAGCCCCCGAACTTGTAAGGCCCGCGTCACTCCAACAGGCAACTAGGAGGACCCGGACACCATGCACAAACCCTCGCTGATCTACTACGTCGCCGCCAGCCTGGACGGTTACATCGCCCGCCCCGATGGCCGGCTCGACTGGCTCACCCCGCTCGGGCCGGCCAGCGACGATCCCGAGCACCAGCGCTTCTACGAGAGTATCGACGGCCTGCTGATGGGCCGCGCCACCTATGAAGCCCTGCTGGCCCTGGACCGCGCTTGGCCCTATCCGGGCAAGCCGTGCATCGTCCTGACGCGCGCCGAGCTGCCCCGGGCAACGCCCGACGTGAAGCTGATCCACACACCTCCGGCCGCCGCCATCGCCGAATTGGTCGCAAGCGGCTGCCGGCGCATCTGGCTGGTCGGCGGCAGTTCCCTGGCCGGCAGCTGCTATGCCGCGGGCCTGCTCGACGAACTGGTGATCCGCCTGGTACCCCATCTGCTGGGTGCGGGAATCCCGCTGCTTGCCACCGGCCTGGAGCGCGGCCTCACGCTGCTCCAGCAGCGCAGTCTCGGCAACGGCGTGGTGCAGTTGCACTACCACCTGCTGAATGACCCGGCGCTCGCCTGATCAGCCGCGCCGGGCCTGCTTGTGCAGCAGGCGCGCGCTGTCCCAGCCGACCAGGATCACCGCCAGCCAGATCGGCAGATAGGTCAGCCACTGCCCGGGGTTGAACTGTTCGCCGAGGAACAGCAGCGCCACCGCGAACAGCAGCACCGGCTCGACATAACTGAGGATGCCGAACAGCCCCAGCGGCAGCAGCCGGCTGGAGGCCATCATCGCGGCGAAGGCCAGGGTGCCGAGCACTCCCAGGCCCGGCAGCAGCCACCAGAGTTGCGGCGCCTGGCTGAACACCTCCGCCGGCCCCCCAACGACGATCAGCCACAGCGCCAGCGGCGCCAGCACCAACATCTCGAGGATGAAACCGGACAAGGCATCCAGGCGCATCCAGCGGCGCAGCATGAAATACGGCGGGTAGCCGAGGGCCGCGACCAGGGTGACCCAGGAAAACGCCTGGGTCCGCCACAGCTCATGCGACACTCCCACCAGTGCGCAGGCCACCGCCACCCTGAGCAACGGCCGCAAGCGCTCGCCGTAGAACACCCGGCCGGCCAGCACCATCGCCAACGGCAAGAGGAAATAGCCCAGCGACACATCCAGCATGCGCCCGGCCAGCGGCGCCCAGACGAACAGCGCCCACTGCACGCCAATCAGCAGCGCCGCCACCGGCAAGGCCGCCAGCAACAAGGGCTCGCGGCGCATCCGCCCGAGCACCGCGGCCAGCGTCGGCCACTGCCGCGCCAGCGCGACCAGCAACAACACCGCCGGTATCGACCAGAGCACCCGCTGGGCGAACACCTGCACGCCGTCCAGCGGCGCCAGTTGCTGGACATAGCCGGGAATCAGGGCAAACAGGCTCGAGGCGACAATCGACAGCGCAACGCCACGCCCGGACAGATTCATCAGACCCCCTTCAACCGTTGCACCCCAGCGCCCCGCGCCAACGGCGCGGCGGCAATCAGCGCCCTTTGTATCCCGTCTTCATGGCAAACCCAACACCTAGCGACGGCCGCCGCGCCGCGCGCCCCAGGCGAACGGCGGCCGCAGGCCGCGGGCGCCGATGTCCAGCGCCCACTGGCATCCGCCCCAGTTTGCGCCGGACAAAAAAAGGCCCGATCAACCAGTGGAGGCGGTTGACCGGGCATGTACGCGCCCAGGAGCGGGGGGCGCGAAGGGTGTTGCTACCTACTTAAACATTAGGCCACTTGGGCCAGTTGCGCCTGGGCCTCGGCCAGGCCTTTTTCCATGAAGCCGTCGCCCAGGTTGAGGCCCTCGGCATGGATGAAGCTGACGTCGTGGATGCCGATGAAGGCCAGGGCCTGACGCAGGTAGGGTTCCTGGTGATCCATGCTGCCGCCGGCGTAGATGCCGCCACGGGCGGTCAGGACGAACGCGCGCTTGCCGCTGAGCAGGCCTTGCGGGCCGTTCTCGGTGTACCGGAAGGTCACCCCGGCGCGCAGCACATGGTCCAGCCAGGCCTTCAGGGTGCTAGGGATGGTGAAGTTGTACATCGGTGCGGCCAGCACCAGCACATCGGCGGCCAGCACTTCATCGGTGAGGGTGTTGGACAGCGCCAGCGCGGCTTTTTCCGCCTTGCTCTGCTGCTCGGCCGGGGTCATCCAGCCACCCAGCAGATTGGCGTCCAGGTGTGGCACCGGCTCGACCGCCAGGTCGCGCACGCTGATGCGGTCGGCCGGGTGGACTGCCTGCCAGTGGGCCAGGAATTGCTCGGTGAGTTGACGGGAAACCGAACCTTGTTGGCGGGCGCTGCTTTCGATTACCAGGACTTGGGCCATGTTTTTTGCTCCATCGAGGGTTGTTGAGCGTCGATGGAACACAGAGTATTGGCGCAACAATCGATTAAAAAGCGCAAAAATCCGCTTCAAACAATCGACAAAGTTGATTTATCGCCATCCCGACATTAGGCTCTGACTGCAGAGCCCGAGCGGCGGCTCGCCGGGTTACTGCAGACCACAGGTCAGCTGCACGCGCAGCTTGATGATACTGCGGGCGAACTTGACGGTCATGTTGCTGCTTTGCCCCGCCGCCAGTACCACTTTTCGGGTGCGCGGCGCTTCCGGGCCGTTGCGGAACACCCCGGTGCAATGCGCCTCGGTCTGGCCATAGTTGTAGAGCAGCATGGCACCGATGTTGTGGTCGATTTCCTGGCTCGTGGCGGAGACCTCGGTGCCATTGAGCTGTTTCTCCAACTCGATCGGGTAGGCGAAAGCACTCAGCGGCAACAGGGCGAGCAGGGCACAACAGAGGTTTTTCATGTGGCAGTCTCCGACAAGGGGCTGCCAGTTTAGGGCGAGTCCGCTCCGCTGTGCACCCACGGCGAAGCGGCTCCCGTGCAGGAGGGAGGATGATGAAAGCGCCCCGCGTGACCCTGGATCAGTGGCGGACCTTGCAGGCGGTGGTCGATCAGGGCGGTTTCGCCCAGGCCGCCGAGGTGCTGCACCGCTCGCAGTCCTCGGTCAGCTACACCGTCGCACGCATGCAGGACCAGCTTGGCGTGCCGCTGCTGCGCATCGACGGGCGCAAGGCCGTGCTCACCGAAGCCGGCGACGTGCTGTTGCGCCGCTCGCGGCAACTGGTCAAGCAGGCCAGCCAGTTGGAGGATCTCGCCCACCACATGGAGCAAGGCTGGGAAGCCGAAGTGCGCCTGGTGGTCGATGCCGCCTACCCCAGCGCCCGCCTGGTGCGTGCGCTCACCGCCTTCATGCCGCAGAGCCGCGGCTGCCGCGTGCGCCTGCGCGAGGAGGTGCTGTCCGGCGTCGAGGAGGTGCTCAAGGAGGGCACCGCCGACCTGGCCATCAGCAGCCTGAACATCCCCGGATTCCTCGGTGCGGAGCTGAGCGCGGTGGAATTCATCGCCGTCGCCCACCCCGACCACCCGCTGCACCGCTTGCAACGCGAGCTGAGTTTCCAGGACCTGGAAACCCAGATGCAGGTGGTCATCCGCGATTCCGGCCGCCAGCAGCCGCGCGACGTCGGCTGGCTCGGCGCCGAGCAACGCTGGACGGTCGGCAGCCTGGCCACCGCCGCCACCTTCGTCAGCAGTGGCCTGGGCTTCGCCTGGCTGCCGCGCCACCTAATCGAGCGCGAACTCAAGGACGGCCTGCTCAAGCCATTGCCCCTGGACCAGGGTGGCAGCCGCAATCCACGGTTCTACCTGTACTCGAGCAAGGAAAAATCGCTCGGCCCCGCCACCCAGATACTGGTCGAGCTGATCCAGCGCATCGATGCCGCGCCGCTGAATGCCGCCTTTGCCGCCCCGCTGCCGTCCGCCTGAGAGGAAGCTCGCCATGCCCTACTTCGATAACGACGGCTGCCAACTGCACTACGAACAATATGGCCACGGCGCACCGGTCCTGCTGGTGCATGGCCTGGGCTCCAGCACCCGCGACTGGGAATACCAGATTGCCGAGCTGGCCGCGCACTACCGACTGATCGCCGTCGACCTGCGCGGCCACGGCCGCTCCGACAAGCCACGCGAACGCTACAGCATCGCCGGTTTTGCCGAAGACGTGGCGGCGCTGATCGAGCACCTGGGGCTCGATGCGGTGCACCTGGTCGGCATCTCCATGGGCGGGATGGTCGGCTTCCAGCTCGGCGTCGACCGGCCCGAGCTGTTGAAGAGCCTGTGCATCGTCAACAGCGGCCCGGAGGTGAAGGCGAAAAGCCCGCGCGACTACCTGGAAATCGCCAAGCGCTGGAGCCTGTCGCGCCTGCTCAGCCTGCAGGTCATCGCCAAGGGCCTGGGCCGCCTGCTGTTCCCCAAGCCCGAGCAAGCCGAGCTGCGCCGCAAGATCGAAGAACGCTGGCCGCAGAATGACAAGCGCGCCTACCTCGCCAGCCTCGATGCGATCATCGGCTGGGGCGTGCGGGAACGCCTGGCGCGCATCACCTGTCCGACCCTGGTGATCAGCGCGGACCGCGACTACACCCCGGTGGCGCAGAAGGAGGCCTACGTCAGGGAATTGCCCAATGCGCGCCTGCTGGTGATCGAGGACTCGCGCCATGCCACACCGCTGGATCAACCGCAACGCTTCAACAGCAGCCTGCTAGCCTTCCTCGAGGAAGTCGAACAGGCTAGGGTCTGTTGACGTTTCGAAGCGAGCCGCGTTGCCGCGTCAAATCTCGCCAGGCAAGGCGCGGGACGCAGGGAATGGTTATTCCCTTGCCAAGTCCCGCAACGCCGCATGGCGAGATTTGACGCGCAACCCGATGGGACGGGACCATTTTGGCGCAGCACGGCGTTACTCGTCGCTTATGTGGAACAACCACACTACGCTCCTCGTGCCTTGTTCTGCGCCAAAATGGTCTCCGTCGCGGCCGCAACGAAACGTCAACAGGCCCTAACCCCACTCCCCCCCACAAGGATCAATAAGCATGCTGAAGACACTCGCCCTCGCCGCCTGCTCCGTGCTGTTCGCCAGCAGCCTGCTGGCTGCGGAGAACCCGAAAGTGCTGCTGACCACCAGTCTCGGCGAAATCGAAATCGAGCTGGACGCGGAAAAAGCCCCGATCAGCGTGGAGAATTTCCTCGGCTACGTGGACAGCGGTTACTACGCCGGCACCCAGTTTCACCGGGTGATCCCGGGTTTCATGGTGCAAGGCGGCGGCTTCGATGCCGACATGCAGCAAAAGCAGACCGGCGCGCCGATCAAGAACGAAGCCGACAACGGCCTGCACAACGTCCGCGGCACCCTGGCCATGGCCCGCACCCAGGTGCGCGACTCGGCCACCAGCCAGTTCTTCATCAACCACAAGGACAACGCCTTCCTCGACCATGGTTCGCGTGATTTCGGCTACGCGGTATTCGGCAAGGTGCTGCGCGGCATGGAAGTGGTCGACAAGATCGCCCAGGTGCCCACCGGCAACCGTGCTGGTCACCAGAACGTGCCGCGCGAGCCGGTGCTGATCATCGAGGCCAAGCGCCTGTAACCCGCGGGCGACCGGCCTGGGCAGGACACGCCAGGCCGCTCGCCGCAGCTGGAGCCATCGAGACAAGCGAGAACCGAGCGCGCGGCTGGCGCGCCCGGCTCATTCGTTCAGCCGCCGCAACACCCGCACACGGACATCTCGCCCGGCACCGTGGTGGTCCAGTTGCCGTTCCAGCCGCCCTTGCTCTTGCAGGTCTGCGCACATTTCTGCTGGGCGTCGCTGTTGCTCCAGATCGGCCCGGCCTGCACGTCGGTCGCCTTGCACTGGCCCTGCATGACATCGTCGAAGATATGGCTGAGCCCTGAGGACGGCAGGGTATTGCTCTGGCTGACTTCGTAGTTGTGGCAGCCGAAGCAGTTGGAGACGAACGAGGAATTGAGGTCGACGTTCTGGAAGGTGGTCTCCATCACCGAGTTGGCCAGGCGCATCGAGCCGCGCTGGTTGGCGGTGGTCGACGACGGCTGGGTGATGTCGTTTTCCCAGAGCGCGCCGACGTTCATGTAGTTCTGCCACACCGCCATCGGGTTATCGCCCGGCAGCGCGGCGAGGAAGCCCTGAATCTGCGTATTCAGCCCATCGATGATGGCGATGTTGCTCGCCCCCTCGTGGTCCGCCGGGTTGCTGCCGTCGTGGTTGACCCGGCAGATCTCCGACGGCGTGCCGGTCAGGCTCTGGCTCGGCTGGGCGGTATTGAAGCTGCAGGTGCCGGTAAGGTTGGGCAGTTGTGCGGCGCAGGTGGCGCTGGTGAACGACCAGCCCGCCGCGGGAGGCGTCCCCGGAGCGGCGCATTCGGGCACGTTGCTGCGATGCTCGAAGGTGGCCCAGATGAACTCCGGATGCAGCGCGGTGGCAATGACCATGTGGAAACCGATCATGCCCAGCAGCTCCTCGCCCGGCACACCGTCGACATCGGCCTCCATCCAGAAGTAGCTGGGTTTTTCCGCCGCGCTGATGATGCGCCAGGCGGACTTCAGCTCGGTGGTGCCGGCCGGGAAGTTCGGCGCCGACTGGATCTGCCCGACATTGCACAGGTTGCGGCTGAAGCGGATGTCGTAGAACACCACGTTGCCGTTCTGGTCGAAGATGGTATCGCCGCCGCCCGCCTGGCCGGTGCGCTCGGGCAGAACGAAAGGTGTATTGGCGCCCTGGTCTTTCTCCACCCGCACGAACACCGCCTGCAGCGGGGCGTCGGCGGAGCAGGAGTCCACCCCGCTGGCCTGCAGCAGCGGGTAATTGGCGGCGACCTGGAAGTTACGCAGGCTCGGGTCGGCCGTCGCCGGGCTCACCAGCTCGAGAAACCATTGCCAGCTGAACTGGTAGAAGTCGCAGAAATCGGCGTCGGCGCCCTCGGGCACCTCGCTCGGCGGGTTGGGGCTGCTGATCCAGCTGGCGCTGGCGTTGCAGGTGGAGCTGTCGGCGAAGGCAAGCCGCGCGCCAAACAGCGGCACCGCCAGCAACAGCGACAGGAGTATCGACCCGGCCAGACCGGGCATATGCAGACGAGTCATTGTTATTATCTCCATGCAGTGAGCACGCAAATCATCCGTTGGCTAAGGGCCAAACGCTTGGCCGGCCCTGTACAGGGTCGGCGCCGGCGGATGGCGTGCAGGGGCGCAACCGGGCTGGCGATGCGAGTCGAGGCGATAAGGTGACGGCGGGCTGAGTTGGCTCCTGCCAGCGGATGCTCCCTGCACAGCGTTCAAGCTAGAAGACCCTCCCCGGCTGCGCAAGGCGAGTCGCCGAATTAGCCGCGCCTGACGCCGAGCAGGCATCGACCGCGCCCGCCAGTCGAGCACGGCGGCGGTTAGGCGATAGAATCGTCTTACTTTCCACTACCAAGGCAGGAAGCCTGACATGCTGTTTCGCCGCTTCGAAGCGCTGATCGACGTATTCAAAGCCAGCCCGGATATCGAGCCGCCGCCGGGCATCCTGCCGTTCTACGCCCATTACCTGCGTCAGGTCTGGCCGCTGATGATCGCCGTGCTGGTGGTCGGCTTCTTCGCCGCGCTGATCGAGGTGGCGCTGTTCAGCTTCCTCGGCCGGCTGATCGACATGACCCAGGCCACACCGAGCGTCGAGTTCTTCAGCCAGTACCGCGGCGAGCTGCTGTGGATGCTGCTGGTGGCGCTGCTGATCCGCCCCCTGGTGTTCGGCCTGCACGACCTGCTGGCCAACCAGGCGATCTCGCCGAGCCTGACCAACCTGATCCGCTGGCAGAACCACCGCTACGTGCTCAAGCAGAGCCTGAGCTTCTTCCAGAACGACTTCGCCGGGCGCATCGCCCAGCGCATCATGCAGACCGGCCCGGCGCTGCGCGACTCGGCCATGCAGGTGGTCGATGCGCTCTGGCACGTGCTGGTCTACGCCGGCAGCGCGCTGTACCTGTTCGCGGCGGCCGACCCACGCCTGATGCTGCCGCTGACGCTGTGGCTGGCCGGCTACTGCCTGCTGCTGTGGTACTTCGTACCGCGCATCAAGAGGCGTTCGGCCAGCGCCTCGGCGGCGCGCTCGCAGCTGATGGGCCGGGTGGTCGACGGCTACAGCAACGTCACCACCCTCAAGCTGTTCGCCCACACCCGCGAGGAAGAAGGCTACGCCCGCGAGGCGATGCAGGAGCTGCTCGACAAGGTGCGCCTGCAGACCCGCACCGTCACCGCCCTGGACTTCAGCGTGACCTGCCTCAACGGCCTGCTGATCGGCGCCACCGGCGCACTGGCGCTGTGGCTGTGGAGCCGGGGCCTGATCAGCAGCGGCGCCATCGCCCTGGCCGTCGGCCTGGTGATCCGCATCAACAACATGGCCGAATGGATCATGTGGGTGGTCAACGGCATCTTCGAGAACGTCGGCACCGTGCAGGACGGCATGCGCACCATCGTCCAGCCGCGCCAGGTGCTCGACCGGCCCGAAGCCGAGCCGCTGCGGGTTAGCCGCGGGGCGGTGCAGTTCGAGCACATCCACTTCCACTACGGCAAGGCCGCCGGGGTGATCGGCGGCCTCGACCTGCGCGTGCGCCCGGGCGAGAAGATCGGCCTGGTCGGCCCCTCCGGCGCCGGCAAGTCGACCCTGGTCAGCCTGCTGCTGCGCCTCTACGACCTGCAGGCCGGGCGCATCCTGATCGACGGCCAGGACATCGCCGCGGTGACCCAGGAGAGCCTGCGCGAACAGATCGGCGTGGTCACCCAGGATTGCTCGCTGCTGCACCGCTCGATCCGCGACAACCTGCGCTACGGCAAGCCCGGCGCCAGCGACGCCGAGTTGCTGGAAGCGGTGCGCAAGGCTCGCGCCGACAGCTTCATCCCGCAGCTCGACGACGGCCAGGGCGGGCGCGGCTTCGATGCCCGGGTCGGCGAGCGCGGGGTCAAGCTCTCCGGCGGCCAGCGCCAGCGCATCGCCATCGCCCGGGTTTTGCTGAAAGACGCGCCGATCCTGGTACTCGACGAAGCCACCTCGGCGCTGGATTCCGAAGTCGAAGCGGCGATCCAGGAAAGCCTCGACAGCCTGATGCAGGGCAAGACGGTAATCGCCATCGCCCACCGCCTGTCGACCATCGCCCGTATGGACCGCCTGGTGGTGATCGACCAGGGCCAGATCGTCGAGACCGGCACGCACAGCCAGCTGATCGAACGCGACGGCCTCTACGCCCGCCTCTGGCAGCACCAGACCGGCGGCTTCGTCGGGGTGGAGTGACGCACCGATCGCGGTTATACCTCTACCCCCGTAGGAGCCAGTCCCATGCCCGCGAAATCCCCAAGGAGAACGCTTATGGACGAGCATCACAGCCATCGCGGGCATGGCCCGCTCCTACACAGGAAATCCGGGCATGCGGCCTTACGCAAAGGCCGTGCATCGGCCTGCAATACGATCTACCTGATCACCGCGACCACCGACAACCGCGAACCGCTGTTCACCCACTTTCCGGCGGCCTGCTCGGCCGCGCGCGGTTTCGAGGACGCCACCTTGCTCAAGGAGAGCCGCATGCTGGCCTGGGTGCTGATGCCCGATCACGCCCACTGGCTGTTGCAGCTCGGCGACAAGGGCACGCTCGGCGAGGTGATTGGCCGGCTCAAATCCGCCAGTTCCCACAACGCCAACCGGGCTCTGAATCGAACGGGCCCGCTCTGGTCGAAAGCCTTTCACGATCATGCCCTGCGCGAAGAAGAAGACCTGCAAGCCGCCGCCCGTTACATCGTGGCCAATCCGCTGCGGGCGGGTTTGGTTTCGCGGATCGGGGATTACCCGTTCTGGAATGCCGTCTGGCTTTGATAAGGCGTGAAAATCGCCGGTGTCGCCGACATCGATTCGCGGGCATGGCCCGCTCCTACGGGTGACGTGCTCGCTCATGTAGACGCGGGGGAACGCCCAGTCCCATGCCCGCGAAGCGGTTTCAGTTTCGTGGGTATGCCCCCTGATCGTAGGAGCGGGCCATGCCCGCGAAAAACCTCAGCCCTGCCGATACGGCAGCAAACCGCGCGCCCCTTCGGCGTAATCCTGCACGCCAACCCGCTCCTGTTCGAGGAAATCCGCCACCGCCGCGCGCAGGCCCGGGTGGCAGAGGTAGTGCCAGGAGCGGGTGAGCACCGGCTCGAAGCCGCGGATCAGTTTGTGCTCGCCCTGGGCGCCGGCGTCGAAGCGCTGCAGGCCCTGGCCGATCGCATAGTCCATGCCCTGGTAGAAGCAGGTCTCGAAATGCAGACGGTCGAACTCCGCCAGGCAGCCCCAGTAACGCCCATAGAGGCTGTCGCCGCCGAGCAGGCTGAAGGCCATGGCCACCGCCCGGCCGCCCTGGCGCGCCAGCACCAGGCGGATCGCCGCGGGCATGCGCTCGGCCAGCAGGCTGAAGAACTCCCGCGTCAGGTAAGGCGCCTGGCCGCGGATGTGGTAGGTGTTGGCATAGCACAGGTAGACGAAATCCCACTCGGCCTCGCTGAGCTGGTGCCCCTCGCGCCAGTCGAAGTCGATGCCCTGCCCCGCCACCTGCTCGCGCTCCTTGCGGATCTGCTTGCGCTTGCGCGAACTCAGGGCCTCGAGGAAATCCTGGAAATCCCGGTAGCCGCGGTTGCGCCAGTGGTACTGGCAGCCGAGGCGCTCCAGCCAGCCTTCGCGGCCGCGCAGCAGCGCATCGGCGGGTTCATCGGTGAAGTTGATATGCAAGCCCGACAGACCCTGGCGCGCCAGGCTGGCGCTCAGCTCGTCGAGCAACCGCGCCGCCGCGGCCGGCTCGCCGAGCAGGCGCGGCCCGCTCACCGGGGAAAAGGGAATGGCGCCGAGCAGCTTGGGGTAATAGGCGATCCCCGCGCGGCGGCAGGCGTCGGCCCAGGCGTGATCGAACACGTACTCGCCGTAGGAATGGCTCTTCACGTAGGCCGGCAAGGCGGCCGCCGGCTGCCCCTGCGCATCCAGCCACAACTGGTGGGCCGGTTTCCAGCCGCTACCGGCGCCGACACTGCCGCTGTCTTCCAGGGCACCGAGAAAGGCGTGCCGAAGGAACGGCTGCGCACCCGGCACCAGGGCATCCCAGGCGGCGGCATCCAGATCGGCGAGGCGGTGGAGCGTCGAAATCGGCATGGGCGCAGTCTGGCCCGAGCCGCGGACGAAAAAAAGCCCCGCACGGGGCGGGGCTGAAATTAAACAGTGGAGTTGTGTCGCCGGGCAGTTAGAACACGTACTGGGCGCGGAGGACGAAACCATCACCGTCGTCGTCGCCATTCAGGTTGGTGACCTTGTCGGTCTCGGCCTTGACGTACACGCCGCTGATCTTCACCGCCTCGTTGGCGTACCAGTTGACGCCCAGGTTGTGCACCTTGGCTTCGGCATCGCCGACTTCACGGGTCGCGGTAGCGGTGACGATGTTGTCGTCTTCCACGGTCATGCTGTCGTAGCGGTAGAACAGCTCCCAGGCACCGATCTGGTTGTTGGCCGGCTTGATCTTGTCGAACTTGCCCAGTTTGTAGTCGCGCGCCTCACCGGTCAGGGTGTAGGCGGCCTGCACATAGAAGCCGTCGGATTCGATGTCTTCGACCGTGTCGGCATCGGCCTGCAGGTCGCGCTGGATGTACTCACCCTGCAGGGAGAACGGGCCGGTGGCCCAGGCGGCTTCCAGGCCCCATGCGGTGTCATCCTCGTAAGTGCCGGCCGCGGAGTTGTTGACCCCGCCGAGGACCGGACGGTTGCCGTTCGGGCCGGCATCGTTGCCGCCCAGGGTCTCTACGCCACGCATGCCCAGACGGCTGCGGAAGCGCGCATCGACGACGCTGTCGGAAACATCGCGGCGGGCGAAGTTGGCGCCGATGTGCAGCACGTTGCCGGCTTCGTGCAGCGGAGCGAACACCCCGCGCAGGTTGAACTGCTTGACGCTGTCGCCGTCGGTGTCGTTGTTGTCCTTGGCGAACAGGCCCGCGGAGGCATAGCCCGAGCTGCCGAGCATCGAGGAGGCCTGGATGCCCATGCCGTTCTGGTGGCCGTTGGCCCAGTCGATCAGGTCATAGACGGCGTTGCGCTCCTGGGCGGTAACCCACTTGGAGCTGGTGGCTTTTTCCAGGCCGAACTCCGGATCGAAGCGGCCGACCTTGATGGAAGCCGGGGCAAAACCGTTGTAGGCGATCGAGGCTTCGTCGAAGTAGCCATCGTCGGAAGAGCCGGCGTTGTGCGAGAAGTCGTAGTTGATGGCGTAAGCCCAGTCGGTGTAGGCGACGCCGGAAATTTCCAGGAAGGCGCGGCGGAAATAGGCGGCATCCGCGGTTTCGCCGTTGTCGGTGTAGAGACCATCGAAGCGGCTGTAGTCCGCCTGCAGGCGGCCGCCGACCTTGAAGCCGAAGGCCTTGTCGGCAGTGGCGACTTCCAGGCCACCCTTGGTCTTGACCACGATGTCTGCGCCATCAGTGGTGACGGTGCCGGCGAAAGCCTGGGCGGATACGGCCAGGGCCAGGGCGCTGGCTGCAAAACCGGCGAAGTGCTTACGGATCATCGAAGATTCCCCTAATGGACTTTAAGTGTTGAAAACACCCGAGCGATCGCGCTCGTTCGTGCTGGGGGGAATCTTGGCGGCGGGTTATTTCAGCCCAGTTGCTGATATATAAATGTTTGATGACAACGGAACTTTTTTACTTCGATTATCTATAAGCGGAAATCGCTACCTGTGAGTATCGACGGCGAGTCTCGGCGGAGCAGGCTGCTCTTGTGGGAGGGGCTTTAGCCGCGACGGCTGCGTAGCTTGATAGCCCCTTCGCGGCGAAAGCCGAACGCCGCCCGGCCGCTCCTACAGGGTGGTCGAGGCGTAGCTCAGGCCCCAGGCTTGCGGCCCTGGGCGGCGATCTGCCCGTACCAGGCTTCCAGCACCGCACTGCGCTCGCCGGACGCCACCCGCAACAGCTCGACCCGTGCCTGGGCGCGCTCGATGCCATGGCGCGCCAGATAGCCGAGCAGCTCGTCGAACAGCCGCCGGCGGCTGTGCCCGGCCGCCGAATCGTCGCGCCGCGACATGCAGCTCACCAGCAGGGTGGAACCGCACAGGCAGTTGCGGAAGACCTCGACCAGCGGCCCGTCATCGTCGTCGTAGACCGCCTTCAGGCCGGTGATCTCGGGGCGGATCGCCTGGGTCTGCTGGAAGTAGTCGGCCTCGCTGGCGAATTCCCGGCCGCAGTTGCGGCAGCGCTTGGGAAAGTTGTCCTGGCTGAGCGCCTTGAGACCGGCGAACCAGGCGTCGTGGCTGGTGATCGATGGCATCCCCGTGCTCCCGAACCGAGATGATGGCTGGCTGGTTAAGCATAGGCGCCAGCGCCGGCCGTGCCGGCCGACGCGATCGACGACGGCAAATAACCTGGGCGTGCGCTATCAGCGCTGCAGCCGGCGCTGTTCGGCCAGCCGTGCGGCCAGCGCCTCCAGCTCGGGAATCGCCGCTTCCGGCAGGGCCCGCAGCACCCGCTGGGTCACGCGCATCTGCCTGATGAAGCGCCGGCAGTGCCGGCACATGGCCAGGTGGCTGCGCACCGCCAGGCGTTCACGAAAGCTCAATTGACTGTCGAGAAAGTCACTGGAGCGTGCCACCAACTCCTTACAACTCAGCATTGGCCGGTCTCCTCGAAATGCTCCAGGGTGGCGAACACCTTCAGGCGCGCGCGGTGCAGCAGCACCCGCACATTGGAGAGCGAGATATCCAAAAGATTACAGATCTCCTCCAGCTCCAGGCCCTGGCGCTCGCGCAGCTGCAACACGCTGCCTTGCAGCTCGGACAGGCTGCCCAGGGTTTTCTCCAGGCACTCGCGCAGCTCGCTCGCGGTGAGCAGGGCTTCGGGGCTGTCCTGATGCCAGGCATGGGGCGCCAGCAGCCAATGGCCATCCGCGGCGAAACGCTCGTCACCCACCGAACCATGCGGGCCCGGCAGATCGTCCAGCAGCACCTCGCGGCGGTTGTGCTTGAGGCGGGTCTTGGCGGTGTTGGCGGTGATGGTCAGCAGCCAGGTCTTCAGGCTGGAACGGCCCTGGAAACCGTCCAGGCTGCGCACCACGGCCAGCCAGGCGTCCTGCACCACCTCGTCGGCATGCCGGCTGCCGACGATGGCGAAGGCCACCGCCCGCATCGCCCCCTGGTAGGTGCCGACCAGCTCGCGGAAGGCCTGCTGCTCGCCGGCCAGCAGCCGGCTGAGCAATGCGCTATCGGCCGGATAGTCCATCAGCGTTTGCGCAGGATCACGCTGCCGATCGAGTAGCCGGCGCCGAATGAGCTGAGCACGCCCAGGGCGCCGCTCGGCAGGTCGTCCTGGTGCTTGTGCAGGGCGATCACCGAGCCGGCCGAGCTGGTGTTGGCGTAGCTGTCGAGGATCACCGGCGCCTCGTGCGGCTCGGCATCGCGGCCGAGCAGCTTGCGGGCGATCAGCAGGTTCATGTTGAGGTTGGCCTGGTGCAGCCAGAAGCGCTTGACGTCGCCGACGTTGAGCTGGTGCTCCTGCAGGTGCGCGGCGATCAGCTCGGCGACCATCGGGCAGACTTCCTTGAACACCTTGCGGCCTTCCTGGACGAACAGCTTGTCCGGCGCGCCGATGCCCTCTTCCGCCGCGCGGTTGAGGAAGCCGAAGTTGTTGCGGATGTTGTTGGAGAACTGGGTCAGCAGCTTGCTGCCGACGATGTCGAACTGGTGCTTGGAGGTGGCCAGGTCGGCACGCTCGACGATCACCGCGGTGCAGGCGTCGCCGAAGATGAAGTGGCTGTCGCGGTCGCGGAAGTTCAGGTGGCCGGTGCAGATTTCCGGGTTGACCATCAGGATCGCCCGCGCCTGGCCGAGTTGCACGCTGTTGGCCGCGGCCTGCAGGCCGAAGGTGGCCGAGGAGCAGGCCACGTTCATGTCGAAGCCGAAGCCCTGGATGCCGAGGGCCGCCTGCACTTCGATGGCCACCGCCGGGTAGGCGCGTTGCAGGTTCGAGCAGGCGACTATCACCCCGTCGATATCCGCCGCGGTCCTGCCGGCACGCGCCAGGGCTTCCTGGGCGGCGCCGATGGCCATCTCGCAGAGAATCCCCCACTGCTCGTTGCTGCGCTCGGGAATCCGCGGGGCCATGCGCTGCGGATCGAGGATGCCGTCCTTGTCGACGACGAACCGGCTCTTGATGCCCGAGGCCCGCTCGATGAAGGCGCTGCTCGACTCGGTCAGCGCCTCGACCTCGCCACGGGCGATCGCCGCGGCATTCTCGGCGTTGAATTGCGCCACATACGCGTTGAAGGACGCCACCAGCTCGTCGTTGGAAATGCTGTTCGCCGGGGTGTACAGGCCAGTACCACTGATGACGACGTTATGCACGGTCATTCCTCTATTACAGTGCCGCATGGGGCGGCCGGTTATGCAGACACCCGTGGCCGGCGGGCCATAGGCATAAATTCGGGGGAGCCAACGGGGCGATGGCGCCTGGCGCCCCGTCCCAAGCCGCAGAGTGTGCCACAGGCAAAGCGATTTCGTCCGCAGGTCAAACAAGCGTCTGACTGCCGGCCGCTACGGATGGCCGAGGGGCCGCTCCCTGGCGGAACGTCGATCGGCACAGCCGCCGGGCAAGTGTAGCGAGTGCGCGCCAGCTGATAAAAGCGCGGCGGCGGTTGACCCTTCCGCCAGCGGCATAATGAAATTATCCTGCCGCTCGGCACGGCCCCGCCAAACGACCGGGTACCCCCCACCAAAGCGCTACAGCGCAGCGCGGGCGGAACCGCTTAAATACACCCCCAGAGCTGACTCGGCGGAACGCACGCCTGCTGCAGTTGGACAACCCGTAGCCCCGGAGCCCCAACCACTCCATGCCAGCCCTGTCCGTCTCCGCCCTGCCGCTGCCGGCGAAAATCCTGTTGCTGGCCCTGGCCTACGCCGTCGCCGGTCGCCTGGCGCTGCTCCTGGCGATTCCGCCCGGCTTTGCCAGCGCGGTCTTTCCGCCGGTGGGCATCGCCCTGGCGGCCGTGCTGATCTGGGGTTACCCGATGCTCGCCGGGGTGTTTCTCGGCTCGACACTGCTCAACCTCAGCATCGCCTTCAGCGGCTTCGAGCAACTGAGCCTCAAGGGGCTGCTGATCGCCATGGGCATCGCGCTCGGCACCTCGCTGCACAGCCTGATCGGCGCCTGGCTGATTCGCCGCTTCGTCGGTTTTCCCACGCCGCTGACCAGCGAGCGCAGCATTTTCCTGCTGCTCCTGCTCGGCGGCCCGCTCGCCTGCCTGGTCAGCGCCAGCGCCGGCACCGGCGTGCTCTACCTCAGCCAGACCATCAGCGCCGCGCAGCTGCCCTTCAGTTGGTGGACCTGGTGGGTCGGCGACAGCATCGGCGTGCTGATCGCCAGCCCCCTGATGTTCATCCTCTTCGCCCAGCCCCGCGCGCTCTGGCGCAGCCGCGCCGGCAGCGTGGGGCTGCCGCTGCTGATCAGCTGCGCGATCATGGTGCTGGTCTTCATCCGCGCCAGCGAGGCGGAGCAGGACAACCTGCGCTTCCGTGCCCACGAGCAGGCGAAGATGATGGCGGCCACGCTCAGGTTCCGCTTCGAGCTCTACGGCCGCGCGCTGCAGTCGATCGAGCGCTTTTTCGGCTCCTCGCGACAGGTCACCCGCGAGGAGTTCGCCGCCTTCGTCGCCCACCTGCCCAGCGCCTATCCGGGCATCCTGGCCCTGAGCTGGAATGCCCAGGTCGCCGACGCCCAGCGCCCCGCCTATGAAGCCGAGATGGCCGCCGCGGGCTTTCGCGACTTCCGCATCCAGGAACGCAGCGCCGCCGGCGACCTGCAGCCGGCCACACGCCGCGACAGCTATGTCCCGGTCACCTTCGTCGAGCCCTACGCCGCCAATGCGGCGGTGCGGGGCTACGACGTCGCCTCCGAGCCGACCCGCCGCGCCGCCATGGAACGCGCGCGCGACAGCGGCGAGGCGGCGATGACCGCACCGATCAGCCTGGTCCAGGACGATCGCCAGCAACCCGGCGTGCTGCTGTTCTACCCGTTGTTCCGCGACAGCCCGGCGCCGGCCGAGTTGAGCGAGCGGCGCCGGCAACTGCGCGGCTATGCCGTCGCGGTGATCCGGATAAACGATCTGATCGGGTCGGCCCTCAGCGGCTACCCGCAAGACAGCTTCCACCTGCAGCTGAGCGATATCAGCGAAACCACGCCGGCCACCCTGCACGGCCGGGATCAGGCCGAACTGCCGGCCTATGCCCAGCCGCTGGCCTGGCGGGAAGACTGGCAGCAGGCCGGACGCACACTACGCCTCGAGGTTGCGCCGAGCGAAGCCTTCCTGCTCGGCCAGCGCAGCCTGCAATCCTGGGCCGTGCTGGCGGGCGGTTTGCTGCTCTGCAGCCTGCTCGGCGGCTTCCTGCTGAGCATGACCGGCCGCGCCGATCAGATCCGCCACCTGGTCAAGCAGCGCACCCTGGAATTGAGCACGATCCTGGAAAACGCCGCCGAGGGCATCTTGATCTTCGACCAACAGGGCCTGATCGAGCGCGCCAACCCGGCCAGCAGCCGCCTGTTCGGCTACCCCGGCGCGGCACTTGCCGGCTGCCCGGTGG
Source organism: Pseudomonas benzenivorans (assembly GCF_900100495.1). Classification (GTDB taxonomy): domain Bacteria; phylum Pseudomonadota; class Gammaproteobacteria; order Pseudomonadales; family Pseudomonadaceae; genus Aquipseudomonas; species Aquipseudomonas benzenivorans. The sequence goes on along the minus strand of NZ_FNCT01000003.1, from coordinate 17,567 downwards.
GCCGGCTGATCCCGGCCCTGGCGCAATGCGGCGCCGAGGCGTTCGACGAACTGTTCGGCACGCCGCTGGAAACCCACGGCATCCATGCGGATGCGCACCGCCTGGAGCTGGAAATCAGCTTGAGCAGCTCGCAACTGCCGGGGCGCCAGCTGTACATCTGCATGCTCCGCGACATCGGCGCGCGCAAACAGGTCGAACGCCTGAAAAACGAATTCATCGCCACCGTCAGCCACGAACTGCGCACCCCGCTCACCTCGATCAAGGGCTCACTCGGCCTGCTGGCGGCCGGCGCGGTCGGCGAGCTGGCGCAACCGGCGCGCGAGCTGGTCAGCATCGCCCACAGCAACTCGCAACGCCTGGCCAGCCTGGTCGACGACATCCTCGATATCGAGAAACTCGAATTCGGCCAAGCCGCCATCCACCTCAGCCGCACCGACCTGCATCCGCTGCTGCATGAGGCACTGGCGCATAACCAGGGCTACGCCGAGAGCTTCCAGGTGCAGCTCGAGCTGGACCTCAGCGCGCTCCCTGCGCGCGTGCCGGTCGAGGTCGACGGCCTGCGCCTGCAGCAGGTGCTGAGCAACCTGATATCCAATGCCGTGAAGTTCTCCGCGCCGCAGGACCGGGTCGAGATCTCGGCGCGGATCGTCGACGGCCAGGTGCGGGTCCAGGTACTCGACCAGGGACCGGGCATCGCCGACGAATTCCGCGCACGCATCTTCCAGAAGTTCGCCCAGGCCGATGGCTCCGACAGCCGGCGCCGCGGCGGCACCGGGCTCGGCCTGAGCATCTGCAAGGCCCTTGTGGAGCGCATGCACGGACAGATTGGCTACAGCAGCGTGGTGGGTGAAGGCAGCACCTTCTATTTCACCTTGCCGCTGGCCGAAACCTGAAACGGTCGTGCTAATGTGCTGCCTCAAGGTAGCGCCCCGCCAGCCGTTACCTCCACCCTCGACGGATCCCCGAAAGCATGGCCCTGCACACCTGGCTGCTCTACCTCACCGCCGTCATCGGCCTGTCGCTGACGCCCGGCCCCAACGGCCTGCTGGCGCTGACCCATGGCGCGCTGTACGGGCACCGGAAAACCCTGTGGACCGTGGCCGGCGGGGTGATCGGCTTCGCCGTGCTGATGGCCCTGTCGATGTTCGGCATCGGCGCCCTGCTGAAAGCCTCGGCCAACGCCCTGATCCTGCTGAAATGGCTCGGCGGCGCTTACCTGGTCTGGCTCGGCATCCAGCTCTGGCGAGCCCCGGCGCTGCACCTCAGCGCCCCCACCCCGGCAGCCGCCAAGCCCGGCCCGACGCTGTTGCGCCAGGGCCTTCTGTCGGCGCTATCCAACCCCAAGGTGATCCTGTTCTTCGGCGCCTTCCTGCCGCAGTTCCTCGACCCGCGCGGCGACCTGCTGGTGCAGTTCGCGCTGATGGTGCTGACCTTCGCCCTGGTCGAAGGCCTCGTCGAATACCTGCTAGCCCGCGCCGCGCACCGCATCCGCCCCTGGCTGGCGCGCAGCGGCAAGGGCTTCAACCGTTGCTGCGGCGGCCTGTTCGCGCTGATGGGCGCGGCCTTGCCGATGACCCGCTGAGCGCCCGTTGCGCTTGACCCGACCTGCCCCGGCCGCTCGCCGCCGGGGGCGCATGAACCGCCACGCCGAGTACCGAATGCCCCGAGCCGCTGTTGCCCTCCAGTGCCTGTCACTCACCCTGTTCCTGCTGAGCGCCGCCGTCGGTGCAGAACAACGACCGCTGCGCTTTTCCGTCAGCGAAAGCGGGGCCATGCCGATGGTCCACATCGTCGACGGCCAGGCCACCGACGGCATCCTCTACGATCTGCAACACCGCCTGGCCGAGAAGGTCGGACGCCGCGCCGAGCTGCTGGTGCTGCCACGCCTGCGCGTGCAAGAAATGCTGGTCCGCGGCGAAATCGACGTGCGCTGCTACGTCAGCCCGGCCTGGCTGACCGAATCGCACCACCAGTACATCTGGAGCGTGCCGTTCATGGTCCAGCGCGATCTGCTGGTCGGCCGCCGCAAGCAGCGGCTGCAGTTGAGCCAGCTTGACGGCGAGTCGGTCGGCACCGTGCTGGGGTTCACCTATCCCGAACTGGAGCCCCTGTTCAGCGGTGGTCAACTGCAACGCGACGACGCGCGCACCCAGGAACTGGCGCTGGCCAAGCTGGCCGCCAAGCGCTACGACTACGCCATCAGCAACGAACTGACCCTGCACTGGTTCAACCGCCAGCAACCGTCTGGGCGCAAGCTCCAGGCGCTGGCCGAGGTGGCGTCCGAGCCGCTGGCCTGCATCGTGCGCGACGAGCCGGACGTGCCGACCATGGCGCTGCTGCGCGCCCTGGTGCAGATGAAACAGGATGGCGAATTCGAGGCGATTCTCGCGCGCTATCGCTGAGCGCCGCCGGCCTCGCCGGCAAGACCCCGCCTGGGCCTGGCAGGTCCAGGGCGCGAGCGACACCGCATCCATCCAGGCCGAGCAGGCCGCGAGTAGCTAAGGGCCTCGCAAACCAGCCGCAAACCGGTCGCCCGGATGCTAGGGCGCGACCTCGGCCGGCTGCGGCGCCAGCAGCGGCGTCTGGCCGTCCGACAGCAACCAGGCGACCAGAGTTGCCGGCGCGGTTTGGCTGGCATTGCGGGTGATCCGGTGCAGCTGGCCGGGCGCCTCGTACCAGGCGTCGCCGGCCGTGAAGCGCTGCACTGCGCCGCCGTCCAGGGCGGACTCGACCTGGCCCGCGACCACCACCACGAACACCGGTCCGGGATGGCTGTGCGGCCGCGACGTGGCGCCGGGGGCGAAGTCGACGCGCAACGCCGTGGCCTGCGTAGCCGGCGTGGCGGGCAGCTGCGCCTCGGCCAACGGCCTGACGTCCTCCTCGCCGGCGCCGCCCTGGGCCAACGCGGCGCCGCTGGCGAGCAGGAGCAATGCGGCGCCAATCCAACCAACTGGCTTGCTCATGGCCGTCACTCCGGCTGCATGGCGAAACCGACGCCCATGCGGTTCCACGCGTTGATGGTGGCGATAGCGAAGGTCAGTTCGGCCAGTTCGCGCTCGCTGAACTGCTCGGCGACTTCCTGATAGAGCTCGTCAGGCGCATGCCGCTCGGCCACCAGCGTCAGGCTCTCGGTCCAGGCCAGGGCGGCGCGTTCGCGGGCGCTGAAGAACGGCGTCTCGCGCCAGGTCGGCAGGGCGAAGATGCGCCGCGCCGTCTCGCCGGCCTTGAGCGCATCGGCGCTGTGCAGGTCGACGCAGTAGGCGCAGCCGTTCAGCTGCGAGGCACGGATCTTCACCAGCTCGTGCAGTGCGGGTTCGAGCAGCGTCTCGCCGAGGGCCCTTTCCAGGCCGAGCATGGCCTTGAAGGTGTGCGGGGCGACTTCGGCGTAGTTGCTGCGTTGGGTGCTCATGGTGGTTCTCCTCTGGATCGCGATCCGCAATCGGCGCATGGGAGCCACTGTATTGCTCAGAGTTTTCCAGATAAATTGGCAAAACCAGGAAACATTGGACGAGAACACGGACAATCATGGCCTTCGACCGACTCGATGCGATGCGCGCCTTCTGCCGCATCGTCGAACTGGGCAGCTTCACCCGCGCCGCCGACGCCCTGGCGATGCCGAAGACCACGGTCTCCGGACAACTGCAGGCGCTGGAAAGCCAACTGGGGGTGAAGCTGCTACACCGCACCACCCGCCGGGTGTCGCCGACCACCGATGGCGCCGCCTACTACGAACGCGCGCGCAGCCTGCTCGACGACCTCGACGAACTGGAGGCCAGCGTGTCGCGCAGCCGCAGCGTGGCGCGCGGGCGGGTGCGGGTGGAGATGCCCTCGCCGGTCGGCCGCTTCCTGCTGATCCCCGCCCTGCCCGGCTTCGTCGCCCGGTACCCGGAGGTCCAGCTCGACATCGGCTGCAGCGAGCGGGTGGTCGACCTGGTGCAGGAAGGCGTCGACTGCGCCATCCGCGGCGGCCCGGTCAGCGAGCCCGACCTGGTCTGCCGGCCGATCGGCCAGATGCGCTTCAGCCTCTGCGCCGCGCCCGCCTACCTGGCCGCCGCAGCGCCGCTGGAAGCGCCCGAGGACCTGATCAATCATCGCTTCCTGGCCTTCGTCTTCCCCGCCAGCGGCCGGCAGTACCGCATCGTCCTGCAGCGGGGCGAGGACTCCTTCGCCATCGAACAGCCGCCGGCGATGCGCTTCTACAGCGGCGGCGTCTATATTGCCGCCGCCGAGGCCGGGCTCGGCCTGGTGGCGGTGCCGCTGGCCGAGGCGCAGGCGCAACTGGCCGCCGGCACCCTGCGCGAAGTTCTGCCCGGCTGGACCCCGGCAAGCATGCCGATGAGCCTGGTCTACCCCTACTCGCGCCACCTCTCGGCGCGGGTGCGCGCCTTCGCCGACTGGGCGACGGAAATCATGCGCAGCGATCCGCTGTGGCGGCTCGATGTCTGAGTGACTGGCCTGACCGGTCAGTTCGCCTAGGCATGGACTCAAGCCTGTCCGCAACCGTGGAGGTCGCGCCCGCTGGCGAAAATGCTCCCGGCATTTCCCCACATCCATGTAGGAGGCGCGCCCCGCGGCGAATGCAGCCCGCAGGGCTGCCAGGCTCTTGTGCTCCGCTGCCGGGAGCAAAGGCTTCGCCCCGAGGTCACGGCACGCCGCCCCTAGCCTGCGAACTTGAGTTGACCAACTAACGCACAGGCCCGCTAGGCGTGGTGGTAATACAGCTTGTTGACTATCACCCAGTCCGTGCCGATCTTCAGCAGCGCCAGGTAGTCGGTGAACTTCAGGTCGAAATACCGATCGGTCATCTTTACCGCGGCCGCATCGCCCGTTATATCGATGCTCTCCACCTCCCACACCGGCTGGGTAGCGCTCGGGACCGGGCCTTCGGCCTCGATGGCGGCGATGAAGTCATCCAGCGATAACCACTCCAGCTCGCCATGGTAGTGGCCGATGATCCGGCAGTCGGCATGGAACGCCTGTCGCAGTAAGGCTTGGTCTGCGAACAGCATGCCCTCCACATAATTGCGCACCACCTGGTTGATTGCCTGCTTGTCTGTCGCGTGCTCCGTCATGGCGTTCACTCCTGCGCCGCTCGGCACTCTCCAGTACCCGACAGCGGAAGCCGATCGACAGCCCTTCCAAGGGCCGGCCAATAGACCAGACTAGCAGCGCGGCGCAGGCGGGCTTGCCCCGACGGTCGGCGGCCTCAGGCCTGACGAATCAAGCCGGCGATATCCGCGACCCGCGCGCTGACCTGTTCCTCGAGCCGCTGGATTTCCTGGCGATGCTGCTGCTCCAGTTCGACCTGCTGCGCGCACAGCTTCAACGCCGTCAGTACCAGCAGGCGGTCGCCAATCAGGGTCGGCGACTTGGTCTTGGTCTCGGCCAGCAGTTTCTTCAGCATCAGCACCGAGTCGCTCAGGGCCTGCTGCTTCCCGGCCGGCGCCTTGATGCTGTAGTCGTTGCCGAGGATCGAAATGACCGTGACCGCTTCAGCGACCGGGCTCATACCTTGGCCGGGCTCGGCGTGGCGGCGCTGCTGGCCAGCGCGACCAGGGCCTGGATGCGCGCAGCGGTGACGCCGTGCAGCTCCTCCTGCTCCAGGGCGCTCAACTGCAGGCTGTCGTTTTCCTCCTTGACCTGGGCCAGCTCGGCACGCAAGTGCGCGTTCGTGCTCTGCAGCGCCTTGTTCTCCTGCACAAGCTCACCGACGAGCTCTTCCAACTGACTGAGGCTGTTTTCCAACATATTGATTACTCGACCTTTTTGGCGGGGCGCCACAATAAAGAAAAGCCCACGGAGAAGCCAGGCGGCGGACGGCTTTGCGACCAACGAACAGGCGTGGTCGGGCGCCCGGCGCCTGGATTCGCCCTATCGCGGGGCAGGCAGATGCAGTCGGTCCGACCGCCGCGGCCCGCCGCGAGTTCCCCCCGCCCGGCGGACGGCCGCGACGCAGCCGGGCATTCGTCGCCGGGCAGGAACCAGAGGTTGTGAAACTATCGAGCGCCGTCGCAGCAGGCGGGAGTTTTTCACAGCCTCTCAGGCCAGCCTGGCTGGCACTAGACTAATAAATGAGCGATTCGCGGGCAGAGGTGCGTCATGGCTGTATCAACCGAAACCACGCCGCCTGGTCATCCGCAGGGGCAGGCGGTCGATCTGCCCGCGCTGATACGGCACTACGCCGAGCCGCTTCCGGATCCGCATGACGACGCCTTCGCCGAACTGTTCGACCGCTACGGCGAGGCCCGCGTCGTGCTGATCGGCGAAGCCAGCCATGGCACCTCGGACTTCTACCGAACCCGCGCCGCGATCACCCGGCAGCTGATCGAACGGCACGGCTTCAACATAGTCGCGGTCGAGGCGGACTGGCCGGACGCCGCGCAGCTCGACCGTTTCGCCCGCCAGCGCGAGGCCTCGGCCTGGACGCCGGCGGCGTTCGTGCGCTTTCCCACCTGGATGTGGCGCAACACCGATGTATCGCGCTTCATCCACTGGCTGCACCACCACAACCGGCAACTGGACTACGAGCAGCGCGTCGAATTTCGCGGCCTGGATGTCTACAGCCTGCGCAACTCCATCGCCGAGGTGCTGCAGTATCTCGACCTGGTCGATCCCGAGCAGGCCCAGCAGGCACGCCGACGCTACGGCTGCCTGTCGCCCTGGCAGGACGATCCGGTGCGCTACGGCTTCTACGTCGAACACGGCAAGTCCGGCTCCTGCGAGGACGCCGTGATCGCCCAGCTGAACAGCCTGCTGGCCGAGCGCCTGGAAGCCTTCGCGCAAGACCACGAAGCGCTCTTCAATGCCGCGCAGAACGCCCGCGTGGTGCGCGCCGCCGAGCAGTATTACCGGGTCATGTACCGCGGCTCGACGGCCTCCTGGAACCTGCGCGACCGGCACATGTTCGACACCCTGCAGGCCCTGCTGAAACACCGCGGGCCCACGGCGAAAGCCGTGGTCTGGGCGCACAACTCGCATATCGGCAACGCCGCCGCCACCGCCATGGGCGGGCGCGGCGAGTTCAACATCGGCCAGCTCTGCCGCATCGCCTGGGGGCGCGACGCCGTGCTGATCGGCATGGGCACCGACCATGGCCAGGTGGCCGCCGCCGACGACTGGGACGGCGAGATGCAGATCAAGGACATCCGGCCGGCGCGGACGGACAGTTGGGAGCATCAGTTCCACCGAAGCGGCCTGGGCGCCGCCCTGCTCGATTGGCGCGATCCACAGCGCCAGGCGCTGCGCGAGGCGCTCTCCATCTCCTTGCTGGAGCGCGCCATCGGCGTCATCTACCGGCCGCACACCGAGCTGCACAGCCACTACTTCCAGGCGGTGCTGGCCGAGCAGTTCGATGCCTTCATCTGGCTCGACGAAACCCACCCGGTCAAACCGCTGAGCGCCCACGGCACCCCGAGCTTCGACGACGAGACCTATCCGTTCGGTATTTAGCGCGAAACAAGGCGCTGGAGGCTGGCCGAAAAATCCGGCCGTGCCCTTGAGCCTGTAGGGTGCGCCGTGCGCACCAGCCATCCCCCACTGCCAGCGGTGCGCACGGCGCACCCTACCCGGACCGGGCAGGCGCCGGGCCATATTGGCGGGAGGGCGATCGGCCCCTGCGCCCGATCTCGCGGAGTAGGCCGCGGTCGGTCCAGGCGCCCTCGGGTCGATCCCCCCGGCATCGCGTGCTACTCTTTGAACTCCCTTCCTCTCGTTCGCTGCCGCCGATACGCGTAGCGGCGAGTTGGCAATGTGGAGATTGGCCCATGTCTCGTCCGATGGTTCACGGACCAGCCGGCGCGGCCAGTGCCTCGCACCGCGAGGCTTCGGCAAGTGCCCGGCTCGACGCCTGGCTGAGCGACCGTAGGCAGGCAGGCGCGCTGTTCCTCGATGTCGACGGCACCCTTCTGGATATCGCCGAATCCCCCACTGCGGTCTGCGTTCCGCGCGAGTTGCGCGCGGCCCTGGAGTGCCTGCATCGACGGCTCGGCGGTGCGCTGGCGCTGGTCAGCGGCCGCCCGGTCGATGACCTCGACCGGCTCTTCGCGCCTCTGCTGCTGCCCGCCTGCGGTGGCCACGGCGCCCACTGGCGAGCCCGCGCCGGCGAGCCGCTGTGCCACGAGACGGCGGCGACCCTCGCCGCCCCCGTGCGTGAGCGGCTGCACGCCCTGGCACGCAGCCATGCCGGGATCCTGAGCGAGGACAAGGGCAGCAGTTTCGCCCTGCATTACCGCGCCGCACCGGCCGCCGGCCAGGCGCTCGCATCCGCCCTGCACGCGCTGCTGAGCGGGCCCGAAGGCGCGGGACTGCGCCTGCTGCCTGGCAAGATGGTATTCGAGGTGATCGCCCATGACAGCGACAAGGCGCAGGCGATCAGGCGTTTTCTCGAGCTGGCGCCGTTCGCCGGTCGGCGTCCGCTGTTCATCGGCGACGACCTCACCGATGAGCCGGCCCTGGCCATGATGCCCGGGCTGAACGGGCTGGCCCTGTCGGTCGGGCGCCTGCTGCCCGGCGCCAGCGCCGCCTTCGCCGATGCGGCGGCGGTGCGGGCCACCCTCGTCCGCGCGGCTGGGGGGACAAGCCAATGACCAAGCACCACGGCGCGCTGGAACTCGGCCTCATCGGCAATTGCCGCGTCGCCGCGCTGGTGAATACCCTGGGTCGCCTGGTGTGGTGGTGCTATCCGAACTTCGATGGCGATCCGGCCTTCTCGCGCCTGCTCGCCGGCGACCAGGAGAAGGGCTTCAGCGACTGCCTGCTCGACGGGATGAGCAGCAGCCGCTCGGAATACCTGCGCAACACGGCGATCATCAGCACCACCCTCCAGGACGCCGCCGGCAACGCCGTGCGCATCACCGATTTCGCCCCGCGCTTTCTCCAGTACGGGCGCAACTTCCGCCCGGCCCAGTTGTGCCGCCTGATCGAGCCGCTGCAGGGGCTGCCCCGGGTGACCCTGCGCATGCGCCCGACCCATGGCTACGGCAAGCCCTGCCACGCCGTTGCCGGGTCCAGCCACATCCGCTACCTGGGCGGCGCCGACACCATCCGCCTGACCACCGATGCGCCGCTGTCCTATATCCTGCGCGAGACCCCATTCGCCCTCACCCGCCCGATCAGCCTGGTGATGGGCGTCGACGAGCCGCTCGACGACGCTCCGGAAGAGCTGGTCAAGACCTTCCTCAAGCGCACCAGCGCCTGCTGGCACGAGTGGGTGCGCGCGCTGGCGATCCCCTTCGAGTGGCAGGAGGTGGTGATCCGCGCCGCGATCACCCTCAAGCTGTGCAACTTCGAGGAAACCGGCGCGATCATCGCCGCGGTGACCACCTCGATCCCGGAGGCGCCCGGCTCGCAACGCAACTGGGATTACCGCTACTGCTGGCTGCGCGACGCCTATTTCGTGATCCAGGCACTCAACCGTCTCGGCGCGACCAGGACCATGGAGCGCTACGTCGACTTCATCACCACGGTGGCGACCGGCGGGGCCGAACTCAAACCCCTGTACGGCATCGTCCCCGACCTGGACCTCAGCGAGCGGATCGAACCCGATCTGGCCGGCTTCCTCGGCCACGGCCCGGTGCGGGTCGGCAACCAGGCCGTCGAGCAGATCCAGCACGACGTCTTCGGTTCCGTGGTGCTGGCCGTGGCCCAGAGCTTCGTCGACGAACGCCTGCCGAAGCCGGGCGATGAAGGCATGTTGCGCCTGCTCGAGTCGCTCGCCGCGCGGGCGGCCTGCTTCGCCTTCGAGCCCGATGCCGGCATCTGGGAGTATCGCGGCCGCCAGCGCGTGCACACCCACTCGGCCCTGTTGTGCTGGGTCGCCTGCGATCGGGTCGGGCGCATTGCCGCACGGCTCGGCCTCGCGCAAGAGGCCCGTACCTGGCACGAGGAGGCGCGGCGCCTGCGCGAGCGCATCCTGCATGACGCCTGGAGCGAGCGCCGCCAGTCCTTCACCGGCACCTTCGGCCACGACGACCTCGACGCCAGCGTGCTGCTGATGAACGAACTGGGGATCATCGACGCCGGGGATCCGCGCTTCATCGCCACCGTGGAGTGCGTGGGGCGCGAGCTCAACGTCAACGGCCACCTGCTGCGCTATGCCACGGCCGACGATTTCGGCCTGCCCGAGACCGCGTTCCTGGTGGTGAAGTTCTGGTATCTGGACGCCCTGGCGGCGATCGGCCGCCGCGACGAAGCCCGCGAGCGCTATGCCGAGCTGGTCGCCGCCCGCAATACCTACGGCCTACTGGCCGAGGATCTGCATCCGCATACCGGCGAGATGTGGGGCAACATTCCGCAGACCTACTCGATGGCCGGGCTGGTCAACACCGCGATGCGCCTGTCCATCAGTTGGGAGGAAGGCCTATGCCGCGGCTCGTGGTGATTTCCAACCGGGTAGCGCTCCCCGACGAGGACGGCGGGTCCGCGCCGGGCGGCCTCGCGGTGGCGGTGGCGGCCACCATGCAGGGGCGCGACGGGCTCTGGTTCGGCTGGAGCGGGCAGGTGTCCGACGAGCCGCCGCCGCCCACCACCATCGATTGCGGGCACATGAAGTACGTGCTCACCGACGTGCGCCCGCAGGACTTCCAGGAGTACTACAACGGCTTCGCCAACCGCGTGCTGTGGCCGATCCTGCACTACCGGGTCGATCTCGCGGAGTTCAGCGAGGCCGATTTCGACGGCTACCGGCGGGTCAACGAGTTCTTCGCCGAGCGCCTCGGCCCGCTCCTCGAAGCGGACGACATCCTCTGGGTGCATGACTATCACCTGATACCGCTGGCACTGGCCCTGCGCGCGCGCGGCCACGCCAACCGCATCGGTTTCTTCCTGCACATCCCGATGCCCCCGCCCGACTTCCTGACCACCCTGCCCCACCACGCGGAATTGGTCGGCGCGCTCACCGAATACAACCTGATCGGCTTCCAGACCGACAACGACGCGGGCAACTTCGCCCGCTACCTGACCAGCGTGGTCGGCGCGGCAACCCCCGACGGACGGCACTACCACCTGGGCCATCAACACTTTCGCGTCGGCGTGTTCCCGGTGGGGGTCGATACCGACGGCTTTCGCCGCCTGGCAGAGGCCTCGGCGCACACCGCCTGCGCCGCGGAACTCGCGGAAAGCCTGGTCGGTCGCGCCCTGATGGTGGGCGTGGACCGCCTCGACTATTCCAAGGGCATCGTCAACCGGCTCGACGCCTACGAACTCTTCCTCGAGAAATACCCCGGCTGGCACGGCCACATCACCTACCTACAGATCGCCCCCGGCTGCCGCCAGGACATCCCCGAATACCTCGAAATCGACGCGGCGGTGAACGCCAAGGTGGGGCACATCAACGGCCGCTTCGGCGCCGTTTCCTGGGTGCCGGTGCGCTACGTGAGCCGCAACCACCGGCGCGAGGATATCGCCATGGTCATGCGCATGGCGCGGATCGGCCTGGTCACGCCCTTGCGCGACGGCATGAACCTGGTGGCCAAGGAATTCGTCGCCGCCCAGGACCCGGCCGACCCGGGCGTGCTGATCCTCTCACAGTTCGCCGGCGCCGCCGCCGAGCTGGGCGCGGCGCTCATCGTCAACCCGCACGACCGCGGCGCCATGGCCGACGCGATCCACACCGCGCTGGACATGCCGCTGGATGAACGCCGCGCGCGCCACCAGGAGATGTACGCCGTGCTGGAAGCCAACCACATCCGCTACTGGGGCCAGAGCTTCATCGAGGCCCTGACCCGGCCGGGACGCGCACTCAACTGGCTGTCGAACCGCATCGACACGCGCTGAGCAGCGCCGGGAAGGCCAATCCAGTGGGATTTGCCGGACACGACCAATCTGCTGATCGGTTACGCCAGGGCTAGTGAGCTGTCTCAGAATTACCGTTTCGATGACTCCGGCTCGTAGGGGCGACCGCGGCGCGCAGTGACAGCCCGCCGCGGTCGCCGACCCGTTCAAAGCTTCAAACAGGTCTTCCTGGCCTGGTGATTGCCGCCGTAGGGCGAGCACAAGCGCTGATGCACGCGGCTGAGAAAACCGATCTCGAAGGCCCGGCGCTGCGCCCCTGGGGGCAAGGCGTCGCGCTCGAGAATCAGGTTGGCCCACAGCCAGCCGGTGTTGTCGTTGCTCAGCCAGGTTTGGGCGCTGGCCACGCCCTTGTCGAAGGCCTGGTGACAATTCACCGGCCACTTGATGATCGCGCCGCGGTGGCCGTCGTGGGTCGGCAGGTAGCTGGTGCTGGGCTTATTCATCGGCGGCCCTCCCCCCTGCCTGCGCCAGCGAACTGCGGTACAGCACCACCACGTCGTTAAGCAACTCGCGGGCACCCTGGCAAAGCTCATGCAAATCCTTTGCGGTGGAGGTGGTTACCTCCGCGCGGGCCAGGATGGAGAACAACTTGTGCAACATCGCCACCCGCACCTCGGCCGCCGCCTGGAAATGGCAGACAGGGCCATCCAGGCAGTCGAGCGGTTCGAAGCGTTTCGGGAAGGGGATTACAGCGGGGTTGGATCTAGTCATGGCGCACCTCCAGGGCGGAGGTAAACGACAAGACGAACTGCCCAAGGTGGAGCCCTTGGGTAAAAGGTGGATAGCGCATTTTCCTTATGCTCCTTGGTTCATTTAAGGAGCCGCTGCCATTCGTTACCACACGAATGGAGGCGGACCGTACAAGGGTGGTAAACCGGCAACCAAGGACACCGGCCAGGCCGAAGCCTGCCTTGCACGGCCCACCATAGAAATGCGGTAGCCAGACACAAAAAAAGCGCCTGCTACACAGCTATGGCGCTTCCGCGCCCTGGTTGAAAACGGGTTACCACACCCGGTCACGGGATTGACCGCGACCGGCGCACTCTAGCCCGGCGAGGAACGATGGGCAAGCCCGGCGGCCGGCACAACTCGGACGATAACGGACTGTGGACACAGTGATGGCAAATGGGTAGCGTCGGCCTATTGCTTTCACGCATCCAGAAGGCACAGGGCTTGCCGCCACCCCTGTCGCGTTTCCCTCCGAACCTTGTCGCGTTTGCCACGACAACGTCGAGGCCAGACAAGGACTTACGAGGCGACAAGGAACGTTATACGACACGATGTCGCTCTTAAACGCGACATGGCGTGTCGCCTAATAGTAGTTAGGCACAACCGGAGACTCGACATGGACAATGAAGATAAGCATATTCGAACAGAAGAATTTATTGTCTATGATCTTGCAATTATCAAAAACAGAAGCAAGTGGAAAAGATATTACAAAGTAATTGCCAACGCCATGAGTTCAATTCCTTGGGTAGGGCCAATAATTTCGGCGCAGAAAGAGTTTTCTGGAGATCCAGAGCAAAACGAAGTTAATGACCTTTACCAAGAATGGCTAAAAGTACACAAGCACAAAATAGAAGAGCTCATGAACTCTCTAGACGAGGTTACTGAGCGGCTAGAGACAGTTCCTGACCAACTAGAAAACAGAATAAACTCAGAAGAGTACCTCTCACTAGTACGACGCGCGTTCAAAAGCTGGGATAATGCTGAAACCAAAGAAAAGAAAGAATACATTGTTAATCTTATTTCCAATTCGGCATCAACAAATATGTGCCCGGACGACCTGGTTCGGCTTTTTAATGACTGGCTTGATCAGTACCATGAAATCCATTTCAAAGTCATTCGTGCCATTTATCAAAACAATGGCATCACTCGTCTAGGCATATGGCAATCTGTAAGCAGCATAATACCGCGCGAAGACAGCGCAGAAGCAGACTTATTCAAGTTGCTAATTAGAGACCTGAGTACCGGCGGCGTTATAAGGCAGTATAGAGAAACAAATTACCATGGTGAGTTTGTAAAGAAAGCGCCCGCAAAGGGCAATTTCAAAGGCAGTTCATCTAGCACAATGGAGTCTGCTTTTGAAAATTCAAAACCTTACCAGTTGACCGAACTGGGGTCGCAATTCGTGCATTACACTATGAATCAAGTAGTGAAACGTATTGGGAGCGCCTAACAAGTCACTCAAAACGCTCACTTCGTTCGCTGGGACGGGCTAAAGCCCGCCCCTTAACCAAACGTTAAACAACAATTGGAGATTAAAGTGGAAATTGAATTCGAAGACATCAAAATCATCGAGCTTAACGAAAGTGAATCCTATAAGAGTGAACCCAACTCTCATATGATGCATGTTGTTCTTACGCTGTCTGCATCTACACCATACGAATGGTCTCAGTATTTCAATGACCGATGGCAGCAACAGTTCTACATGATGAAGCGTCGAGCCTCAGTATCGGGCAAGCGCCTTGAGATTTACTGCGTCCCAGACGAGCTTCAACAACATCACGTCCCTGAATTGAAAAAAGTCATTGCTGAGACAAACGCGGCCTACCGAGGGTATCTAGAGCAAACCCAACGTGCAGCCGTAGAGCGTGCCGAAGCGGAGGGTCGTGACAGAGCCGAGCTCTCTAACATCAAGTCAAAGCTCACATTCGATTAGTTGTTGTCTAACAAATTGTTCAAATCGCTCACTTCGTTCGCTGGGACCGGCTAAAGCCGTCCCTTAACCAAACGTTAGGATGAAATTATGAATCTTCAAGAATTTATTCAAACGGCACTTTCAGAAATCGTTGCTGGCGTTGCGGAAGCTCGAGTCGAGGGCACCAAGCATGGCGCAACCATCGGCTCCAATCGAGTTTTTGGTCATCTTAAAGAAGCTGGAATAATTACTGACCAAGATGGTAGGCCAGTAACAACTGTTGAGTTTGACATTGCCCTAGCTGAAGCAAGCGCAACCGATACAAAAGGGGGAATTGGTGTTTTCTTGGGAACTGTTGGGCTTGGCTCCCAAGGAGCATCCCATGGTGAATCCTCATCAAACTCAAGAATCAAATTCTCAGTGCCAATTATCTTCCCTGGCGATCACGTTTAACTCGTTTCCGCATATTCTTAGTTCGCCAATCGACACTCGCTTTAATATCATAAGGCGCTGATATGATCCACACCTTCGATCTGAAGAACAACCTTGGACGCGTGTACAGCAATAACATAATTAAGCCTAACAAGTGGTTGAAGCCTTTCGCTTCGTTAACTGGGACGGGCTAAAGACCGCCCCCTAACCAAACGTCATGTTTTATCAACCTGCTGGAAATGATTGGCGTCTCGGAGAAAGAATGAAAATACTTGGCGGAAATTTCGGAGTAAGCGGTTCTGCCTTTATTAGCCGCGATCAAAAGCTTGTTATAGAAGGTGCGTCAAAGGGTATATATGCCCCAGAAGAAATTCGTTCAGTATCCGCAAATGTGTCAAAAGAGAAGAAGTTCGGAGTGTTCGGCTTTCTAGTCGGAGCTATCATGCTAAGCATAGTTCTAGGCATGTTCCTCAACATCATAGGCGTCTTAATTGCAATTGTTATAGCCATAGCCGGTTCATTTTATTCGGAAAGTAAGAACATGGTTGAAGTAAAGTTCAAGGATGACAAATCAGTCACCTTGGAGTGCACCCCCAAGGCTGTTAAAAAACTTATCCAACTAACCCCAAACTAAACATAATCACTGTCAGGTGTACTTACAAACAAAAGCGGAGACAACCATGAATCTACGTAAAACACTTTCTGCTTTCATTGTCTTCAGCTATCTATCAGGGTGCGCGACTGGCTCGGTAAGAATGATCGGCCATGCCGCCACTTATAAAAGTGGAAACTGCGAGGTTATGGTATACCAAACAAAGAGTCAGGCCATAGAAAACGGTATGACCAAAGAAGTATGCATTGTCGAGGGCAGCAGTGCGTTTAGCTTCGACCACAGCATTGAAGGTGCAATAAAAAACAATATCAATAAAATATGCCAGTGCGGAGTTAAAAATGCTTACATTGAGTCAGCCCACACAGAGTCCCAAATGGGTATAAAGGGAGTTTCTTACATAAATCTGGTTGGGTTTAAATAGCGCTAGCACCTAACTAGTGGTTCAAATCGTTCGCTACGCTCACTGGGACGGGCTAAAGCCCGCCCCTTAACCAAACGTTATGTGCCACTACAGTATCCGGTGAAACCTTGTGAACAATGAGCTGAGCGATTTCCGGGCCTCTATGGATAATGATGAGGGCCTACAAACTAAGCGAAAGCTTTTGATTATGGTCTGCATAATATTTCTAGCCATAAATCTAACTGGCGCAACTCTTGAAGAAGCAAACACATTCTTATTCAAAATAAAATTTACAAACTACACTGGACTTAGCTATCTATTCCTGGCCGCAATAATTTTCTTAACCATAAGATATTATTCATACGCCCAGCATTATCACTCAAAGCTATACGACCATTGGAGCCAGCGGCTAATTAGAAATTATAAAATCTTATATTACATCTACGGAGATACAGAACCAAAAGGATTGCTGGGGAAAGCTATTGATGTTTACATTGGCGACGAACCAGGTATTACCGAACCAAAATACTGTGTTCGAAGCTTGTTTAGACGATCAATTTCATATGAAAGCAAAGCCTATGATTCAACTGGCGAGCCATGCTTGGACACAAAATATATATCCCTAACTGACTTCGGGGAAAAATGGAAGTTTCACCATTATCTATCTCTACTATGGCACGAACTCGCACACCAAATTGAGGCCACTTTTAAGTATCGAGAAAACCTTGATTTGCTAGCGCCTTATATTTTAAGCATTGCCGCAATTTTTTCATTCATATTTAAAATTGAAATTATAGGCCTCCTGCAACATGGCACATAACAATCGGTTCAAACCGTTCGCTTCGCTCACTGGGACGGGCTAAAGTCCGCCCCTTAACCAAACGTTAGATGAACAGGAGCCATAACCTCATGGATTTACGTCGAGCAGAGGAGTTTTTCGAACATCTATCGAACATTGTTGACCACCCACTCTACGATGACTCTGTAAGGGTAAATCTAAGCGCCACCCTTGCAGTGAGCTCAATGCAATTTGCAGCTGCAGTTCGTGTTCTGTGTGCGGAAGGACTCATGCTCGGTGCCAGCACAACACTTCGCTCACAATTTGAGGCACTTGTTCGATGCGTCTGGGTATTACACCGTGCAACTGATCAGCAGGTTGAAAAGCTCTCAGCCGACTTGAACCATGAAACCCAGCAGGCCAGTAAGAACATTCCACAAGTTAACGAAATGCTGGCTGAGCTGAAAAAAATCCCACAACTTACAAACCTATTAGTTTCTCTCAATGAATTTAAAGAAAGCTCTTGGCTACCTCTAAATTCATTTGTACATTCAGGTATTCACGCGATCCACTGGACAAAGAACGAAGCCCCACCACAATTAATTGACCAGATATTCAGAATCAGCAATGGTTTATCATTACTTGCCTTTCAAAGCATCGGCATATTAACCGGCCGACAAGGAATCCAGTCTGAAATAATTTCAGTAATTGCTCGTTACTCCAGCTGTCTACCAAAGTATCGAGAAAACATCTAACAAATGGTTCAAACCGTTCGCTTCGCTCACTTGGGACGGGCTAAAGCCCGCCCCTTAACCTATCGTTAGGTGTGGAGACAGCACTGTGGATACATTGACAAAGCTAATTTCCACTATCGAGATCGCAATTCGGTACCTACTCACCGGAACTGTAATCT
>NZ_FNCT01000021.1 GCF_900100495.1 Pseudomonas benzenivorans | reverse complement strand
AGGCGCGAATTCTACAGCACCCTCATCTTCCGTCAAGCTATTTTTCGAAGTTCTTTTCCGAAGAAAGCCTTTCTACTCAACCGCTTGCGCCTTCGATCAGCTTCTAGCTCCTCGTCAGCGGGAGGCGAATTCTACAGCGTTTCAAACCGCTGTCAACCACCTCTTTCAACCGCTTTCGATCACCTCGACCGAAGCACCAACAGGACTCAACCTCCACCCCGTCAGCCCGGCGCATTCTACACAGCTTTCGCTGCTTTGCAACCCCTCTTATTAAGATAACCAATTGATTTACAAGAGGTTTTCCGAGAGATCCGCGCCGGAAGAGGTGCGCATTATAGGCACCTCAGAATCTGCGTCAACTCTTAACTGTAATATTTTTACTGTTGTCGCCAGGCGGACACTAATCACGCCCTTTCAACCAATCACCGACACGTACAAAGAAGATTCTCATGCGCCGCGACTTCCACAGCTATCGACGACTACACGCCAACAGCCAGGAAGCAGACAGAACTCATCTCATTCGACGGTTTTGCGACGACGCAACTGCAGCAAATACTGCACCGGGCCGGAAGCCGCATAGGCCAGGAAAATGATCAGCAGGATCCGTGGTGGATCGCTGAACACTACGGCGAAGCCCAGCACCACCGCCAGGATCGCCACGAATGGCACACGCCCTTTCAGGTCGAGGTCCTTGAAGCTGTGGTACTTGATGTTGCTGACCATCAGCATGCCCGCCGCAGCCACCAACACCGCAACGACAAAGGCCATGTTCGAGCCTTTGATGCCGAAGTCACTGAAAGCCCACACCGTACCGGCCACCACGCCCGCCGCCGCGGGGCTGGCCAAGCCGATGAAGTAGCGCTTGTCGGCGCTACCAATCTGGGTATTGAAACGCGCCAGGCGCAAGGCAGCCCCGGCGACATAGATGAAGGCGACCATCCAGCCGACCTTGCCCATGCTGCCCAACGCCCATTCGAAGGCGAGCAGCGCGGGCGCTACGCCAAAGGCGACCATGTCGGACAACGAATCGTATTCGGCGCCAAATGCACTCTGCGTATTGGTCAGGCGCGCCACCCGACCATCCAGGCTGTCCAGCACCATGGCCACGAACACAGCAGCGGCGGCAACATAGAAGTTGCCGTTCATGGCATTGATGATGGCGTAGAACCCAGCGAACAAGTTGGCCGTGGTGAACAGATTGGGTAGCAGATAGATTCCCCTATGGCGAACCTTCCGCCCTTCCGCATCCTGCCCCTCCTCTACATGCTCATCGATCGGCAGCAGACTCTCTTCGTCGGCGGCCGATTTTGGCTCTTCTGGACGTTCGCTCATGAACAATACCTTGCAACGGATTTGAAGAATTTCGACAGACGCTGCCGACGAGGATTTGCCGACAGCCCTGACTTAGCGATGTGGCTTTATACCAGAAGCCTTGTGGCAAAATGAAAAAACGCGGCCATGGCCGCGTTTTTTTGTCACTTCGACAACGCTTAGTTCTTGGCTTTGTCGACGATCTTGTTGGCAGAGATCCACGGCATCATCGAGCGTAGTTTCTCACCAACCACTTCGATGCCGTGTGCCGCGTTGTTACGACGGTAGGCGGTCATCGACGCGTAGTTGGTGGCGCCTTCCTGGATGAACATCTTGGCGTATTCGCCATCCTGAATGCGCTTCAGGGCATTGCGCATGGCCGCGCGGGACTCGGCGTTGATCACTTCCGGACCGGTCACGTACTCGCCGTATTCGGCGTTGTTGGAGATCGAGTAGTTCATGTTGGCGATACCGCCTTCGTACATGAGGTCGACGATCAGTTTCAGCTCGTGCAGGCACTCGAAGTAGGCCATTTCCGGGGCATAACCGGCTTCGACCAGGGTTTCGAAACCGGCCTTGACCAGCTCGACGCAACCACCACAGAGAACAGCCTGCTCGCCGAACAGGTCGGTTTCGGTCTCGTCCTTGAAGGTGGTTTCGATGATGCCGGTGCGGCCGCCGCCGACGCCCGAGGCATAGGACAAGGCAACATTCTTGGCGTTGCCGGAAGCATCCTGATAGATCGCGATCAGGTCAGGGATACCACCGCCCTTGACGAACTCGGAGCGCACGGTGTGGCCCGGGGCTTTCGGCGCGATCATGATCACGTCGAGGTCGGCGCGCGGCACGACCTGGTTGTAGTGGATGGCAAAACCGTGGGAGAAGGCCAGGGTGGCGCCCTGCTTCAGGTTCGGCTCGACTTCGTCTTTGTACAGCTTGGACTGGAACTCGTCCGGCGTGAGGATCATCACCAGGTCGGCAGCGGCAACCGCGGAAGCCACGTCGGTCACTTTCAGGCCATGGGCTTCGGCCTTGGCGACGGTGGCGGAGCCTTTGCGCAGACCGACGGTGACGTCGACACCGGAATCCTTCAGGTTGCACGCCTGGGCGTGACCCTGGGAGCCGTAGCCGATGATGGCGACTTTCTTGCCTTGGATGATCGAGAGATCGCAGTCTTTGTCGTAATACACTTTCATGGAAATTCCCCTATTTACCTGGCCTCGTGGGCCGTTCACCAAATATTCAGATGCTGAGTACTTTGTCGCCACGGGCAATGCCGGTGACGCCGCTGCGTACGGTTTCCAGGATCGAGGCGGTGCCGATCGCCTGGATGAAGCTGTCCAGCTTGTCGCTCGTGCCGGCCAACTGGATGGTGTAGACGCTGGTGTTCACGTCGACGATCTGCCCGCGGAAGATGTCGGTGGTACGCTTGACCTCGGCGCGCTGGGCGCCGGTGGCCTTGACCTTGACCAGCATCAGTTCGCGCTCGATATGGGCGCTTTCCGACAGGTCGACCAGCTTGACCACTTCGATCAACTTGTTGAGGTTTTTGGTGATCTGTTCGATCACCTCATCGTGGCCGACTGTGGTCAACGTCAGGCGCGACAGAGTCGGGTCCTCGGTCGGCGCCACGGTCAGGCTTTCGATGTTGTAGTTGCGTTGCGAGAACAGACCGACCACACGGGACAACGCGCCTGGCTCGTTTTCCAGCAGCAGGGAAATAATGTGTCGCATGGTTAGGTACGCTCCGTCTTGCTCAGCCACATATCGCGCATCGCCCCGTCTTTGATCTGCATCGGGTAGACGTGCTCACTGGTGTCGACCTGGATATCGAGGAACACCAGGCGATCTTTCAGCGCGAACGCTTCTTCCATCTTCGGCTTCAGGTCTTTCAGCTCGGTGATGCGCATGCCGACATGGCCATAGGCCTCGGCCAGCTTGATGAAGTCCGGTAGCGATTCCATGTAGGAATGCGAGTGACGGCTGCTGTACATCATGTCCTGCCACTGGCGCACCATGCCGAGTGCACCGTTGTTCAGGTTGACGATTTTCACCGGCAGATCGTACTGCAGGCAGGTCGACAGCTCCTGGATGTTCATCTGAATGCTGCCTTCGCCGGTGACGCAAGCCACATCGTCGTCCGGGAAGTTCAACTTGACGCCCATCGCCGCCGGCAGACCGAAGCCCATGGTGCCGAGACCACCGGAGTTGATCCAGCGATTCGGCTTGTTGAACCTGTAGTACTGCGCCGCAAACATCTGATGCTGGCCGACGTCGGAGGTGACGAAGGCGTCGCCTCGCGTCACCTCACAGAGAGTCTCGATCACCGTCTGCGGCTTGATGATGCTGCCGTCGCCCTTGTCGTAGGGGAACATGCCGCGGCTGCCGCGCCACTCGTCGATCTGCTTCCACCAACTGGACAGCGCCTCTTTGCTCAGGTTCTCGCCGATTTCCTTGACGATCGCCACCATCTCGGTCAGTACGCTGTCCACCGGGCCGACAATCGGAATATCGGCCTTGATGGTCTTGGAGATCGAAGCGGGGTCGATATCGATGTGGATGATCTTGGCGTTCGGGCAGAACTTGTTCGCCCCATTGATCACCCGGTCGTCGAAGCGCGCGCCCACTGCGAGAATCACATCGGCATGGTGCATCGCCAGGTTGGCGGTGTAGCTGCCGTGCATGCCGAGCATGCCGAGGAACTGGCGGTCGGTGCCCGGATAGCCGCCCAAGCCCATCAGGGTGTTGGTCACCGGCAAGTTGAGCATCTGCGCCAGTTCGGTCAATGGCGCTGCGGCGCCGCCCATGATCACGCCACCACCGGAATAGAGGATCGGCCGCTTGGCGCTCAGGAGCAGCTCCGCTGCCTTGCGGATCTGTCCGGAGTGACCGCGTAGCGCCGGGCTGTAGGAGCGCAGCTTGGCCTTCTTCGGGTAGACGTATTCGAACTTTTCGGCCGGATTGGTCATGTCCTTCGGGATGTCCACGACCACCGGACCAGGACGACCGGACTGCGCCAGGTAGAAGGCCTTCTTCATGACTTCAGGGATTTCCGAGGCGTGCTTGATCATGAAGCTGTGCTTCACGATCGGCCGGGAGATACCGATCATGTCGGTTTCCTGGAATGCATCGGTACCGACCATGTTGCTCGGCACCTGGCCGGACAGCACCACCATCGGGATGGAGTCCATGTAGGCCGTGGCAATGCCGGTAATGGCATTGGTCGCGCCTGGACCGGAAGTCACCAACACCACGCCGGCCTTGCCGGTGGCGCGGGCATAGCCATCGGCCATGTGCGTCGCCGCCTGCTCGTGGCGAACCAGGATGTGGTTCACTTCCGGTTCCTTGAACAGGGCATCGTAGATATGCAGCAAGGCACCGCCCGGGTACCCGTAGATGTTCTTAACGCCTTCGTCACGCAAAAAGCGGACGACCATTTCAGCGCCGGATAAAAGCTCCACGTTGATCACCTCTAAAACGCCAGAAAACCGCCCACTGCGGGACGGCCTAGATAGGTTTACTGCCAAGCAGAGCATGAGCGACGGTGGTCGCCGACTACGTCAGCTACTACTGAGCAAGTATTGGGAATGCCCCTGAGTGTTGCGGGGTCTTCCCACCCAGCGCGAGGTAACGCGTTGCGGGTGTAACAGGTCGGCGCGGGTGTGCGCCTCATGTCTGCTGAGCTAAAGCCTGCTTGCGGCGGACTCCACTACAGCGAACGTGGAATTGTTCGGATTAGACGAGGGCAAGTCAAGTGATCCGTGACGGATTCTGCAATCGAGACCGCTTCATCGGCGATTTCCCGAACCAAGGGGAAAAATCAACGCCCCGCCCGAGTGCTGTGACGCAGCGCAGGATGACGATTCAGCCGTTTTGGTTATAGTAGCCAGCAGGTTTCGCAGCTCATAAAAGGAAACAGCATGCGCCGTATGATCCTCACCAGCAGCTTGCTGCTCGCCCTGAGCGCCCCCGTCGCGGCCAGCCAGGTGTACAAATGGGTCGATGCACAAGGCGTCACCCACTTCGGCGCGCAGCCGCCTCAGGGCCAGCAAGCCACCAGCATCAATACCGCCGCGCCGCCATCCAAGCCAGCCGAACCGAATGCCGCAGCGACCTTCGACAACGAAGCTGACTCGGAGCAAGAGGCGATAGATCGGAAGGTGAAACAGCAAGTCGCCACCCAGGAAGCCGAACGCAAGAAGTATTGCGAAAGCGTGCGCACCAACCTGGCACAGCTGGAAAACAACCCACGGGTGCGCATAGAAGTTGACGGCGAAGTGCGCCGCCTGAACGAAGAAGAGCGTCAGCAACGCATCGGTGAAGCCAAGAAGGCGATTGCCGACAACTGCAAGTAACCCGTCCTGGCGCGACCTCAGGCCGCGCCGCCGATCAGCCGGTCAAACTCGCCCAGCAACCTGATCAGAACCCTGGCCCGCTCGCTGTGCTCGCCATAGACCTGCTCGGCCATCGGCTGAATACCGGAGACGCTGGGCAGTGCCGCGCCCCGCTCGACCAGGCGTTTCATTCGCGGTAGAAAAATCCACTGCAGCCATTGCTCGAAGGCCAGGCTATCGACGCAGAACGGCTCCTGGCTGGCCAACGCCTCGGCACTCGGCGATTGTTCCTCCCACCAACCCTGCACGCGCAACTCGCGCTCGATCAGCAACAGCTGCTCGGCCACGGCGGGTGCACGCGCGTCCATCAGAGGCTGACCCGCGCCCGCTCGCGCGCCTGCGCGGCGCCGGCAGGATCGCCCTGACGCTCGCGCGCCTGCGCGATCAGGTTCCACAGGCTGGCCTGCAGCGCCGGGCGGCCACTGGCATAACTCAGGCCACGCCGGGCGAACTGTTCCGCCTGAGCCGCATCCCCCTGCGCCAGGCGGACTTCCGCCAGGCGATAGAGCACTTGCGGCTCCCGCGGTGCGATGCGCTGGGCACGTTCCAGGCTGGATGCCGCGCCATTCAGATCACCGCTGCCCTGCTGCTGCTGAGCGGTGGTCAACAACGCCAGGACCGGGCCATCCAACTGCTCGTCGGCCGCCAAACCACCCGAACTCGGAATCCCGCTCGGCATCGACGGCGCCGGCGCCGGCGCGCTGTAACTACCGGAACTCAGCGGCTCGGTTGTGATAGGGCCGGTACTTAACGGTGCACTGCCGGTAATCCCAGCGCTCGGCGCGCCTGGCGCCGGAAAGGTCTGAATCGGCGCCGAACTGCCCGCAGCCCCCGGCACCATCACCACCACGCCGGAGTCTTCCGGCAAGCTCTGCGGCTGGGCAGCCGGCCCGCCATAACTTCCCGCACGCTCCTGCTGCTGCCCGTAGACCGAAGAGCCGGAATCGACCACCGGAATCGAGCCGCGCGGTACGCTGGTGCAACCGCCCAGCACGGCCGAAACGGTAAAAGCAGAAATCAACCACTTAGTCACTTCACACCCTCGTCACTTAATCCAACCAGCCCCGCACCCAATCCATCACCGAATCGACCGGCGCCTGGATGCCGCAGGCTCCGCCGGGAACCGGCTCACTGCCGCGAATATACGGCATCTGCACGGCATTCGGGCAGCTCGGGTCAGAACCCATGCCGCTGTTGGCATCCACCCAGGCCTGGACGACGTTGTCCGGCAACGGCATGTCCAGTGGCAGCGGATCAGCCTTGCGCATGAAGTCGGTCCACACCTGCAAGGCCCCGGTCGCGCCGGTCAGCGGCGTCGGGCCGTTGTCGTCGCGCCCGAGCCAGACCACCGCCAGCAGATCCTGGCTGAACCCAGCGAACCAGCTATCGCGCGAATCGTTACTGGTGCCGGTCTTACCGGCCAGCGCCAGCGAACTGGGCAGCGTGCTGTATACCGAACGGCCGGTCCCTTCGTGCATGGTGCGCTGCATGGCATTCTGCAGCAGGTAGATCGCCCCGGCATCGAAACGCTGCTGAATCTGGAACGGATAGCGCTTGAGCGGTTCGCCCTCGGCGGTCAGGACGCTGCGGATACCGCGCAACGGGGTATTGAAACCGCCGTTGGCCAGGGTCTGATACATATCCGCCACCTCCATCGGAGTCAGCGCACCGGCCCCCAGCAACATCGACGGATAAGCCGGCCACTTGCGTTCGATACCGAGACGTTCAAGAGTTTTGAGTACATTCGGGACGCCCAGTTCCAGCCCCAACTTGGCGCTGGACAGGTTGTAGGAATTGACCAGCCCCTGGTACAGGTAGATGGTGCCGTGGGCCTTGTGGTCGTAGTTCTGCGGGCGCCAGACCTGGCCGTCCTGGCCCTTGATCGAGAAAGGTTGATCTTCCAGCAGGCTGGTCAAGGTGTACTGGCTCGGTCGCTCCAGCGCGGTCAGATAGATCGCCGGCTTGATCAAGGAGCCAATCGGCCGCAGCGCATCCAAGGCGCGGTTGAAGCCGGCGAAACGCGGCTGACGACTGCCGATCAATGCCTGCACTTCGCCGGTTTCCGGGTTGGTCACCACCATCCCCGCCTCCACCAACTCAACACCCTTACGCCCGGACAGGCGTTTCAGCGAGTCGGCCAGGGCGCTTTCGGCCTTGAGCTGAAGGATCGGGTCGAAGCTGGTGAAGATGCGCAGCCCCTCTTCGGTCAGGTCTTCCTCGCGGTAATCCTCGCGCAACTGACGCTTGACCAGGTCGAGGAACGCCGGGAACGAGCTGTCGGCCATGCTCCCGCGCTGGGTCACGCCGAGCGGCTTCTGCTTGGCCGCGGCGGCCTCCTCAAGCGTCACCACGCCCTGCTCGACGAGGATGTCGAGCACCAGGTCACGCCGTTCCAGAGCGCGCTCGGGGTTGCGCCGCGGGTTGTAGTAGGTCGGCCCCTTGACCATGCCGACCAGCAACGCCACCTGCTCGAGCTTCAACTCGGACAGCGGCTGACTGAAGAAATACTGACTGGCCAGGCCGAAGCCATGGATCGCGCGCTGGCCGTCCTGGCCGAGGAACACCTCGTTGAGGTAGGCCTCGAGAATGTCCTGCTTGTCGTAATGCAGCTCCAGCAACACCGCCATCATGGCTTCGGTGGCTTTGCGGGCGAGGCTGCGCTCGTTGGTCAGGTAGAAGTTCTTCACCAGCTGCTGGGTCAGGGTGCTGCCGCCCTGACGCACCTGGCCGGCCGTGGCGTTGACCCAGACCGCACGGGCGATCGACTTGGGCGATACGCCGAAATGGTTGAAAAACTCGCGATCCTCGACCGCCACCAGGGTTTCCACCAGATAAGGCGGCACCTGCTCCAGCTTGATCAGCACTCGGTCTTCCTGGTGCGCCGGGTACAGACCGCCGATCAACAGCGGCTCCAGGCGGGCAACCGCCAGCGCGCTGCCGCTGGCCTGGCTCAGACCGGCGACGTAATCCCCGGAAAAGCGCACGCGCACGCGCTGCGAGGGTTCGACGCTTTCGTAGAACTGGAAGCCACGGGTATGCAGCTCGAGGTTGTTGCCGGCCACCGACACGCCGCCCGGGCCGCTGGCCGCGGTTTCGCGACGATAGCCGAGGGCATCCAGCTCCTTGAGGAAGTCGTCCTTGGCCAGCTTCTGCCCGACGAATAGCTCCAAGGGTCTGGCATAGACCTTGGCGGGCACGGTCCAGCGCTTGCCGGAGAACTTCTCCTGCACCACGGCATCGAGGTAAACCGCGAAGCCAGCCAGCACGACCAAGCCGACCAGGCCGAGCTTGACAGCCCAGCCGAACCAGGGGCGCATGCCAGGTGAGCGGCGTTTTGAACGAGAACGAGGGGATCGGGTACGAGTCATGGCGCGGCATTATACGCACTTTGCCGGGCACAAGCAGGAGCAGCCCGGCGGTTTGCAGAGCCGCTCACAGCCGCCATAATGCCCCCTCTTATTTAGTTAGAAAGCCAAGGATCGCCCGTGACCCAAGCCCTGATCGCCGCCCTGCAGAACCCGGCCCTCTACCCGCATCCGGTGGACGGCTTCCAGGTCATCGAGACGCATATCTCCTGGGTCCTGCTGACCGGCCCTTACGCCTACAAGATCAAGAAGCCGGTGAATTTCGGCTTCCTCGACTTCACCGAACTGGCGGCTCGCGAGCACTTCTGCAAGGAAGAGCTGCGCCTCAACCAGCGCCTGACCCAGGATATCTACCTGGAAGTCTTGCCGATCAGCGGTAGCCCCGACGCGCCGCAACTGGCTGGCGAAGGCCCGGCCATCGAATACGCGCTGAAGATGCGCCAGTTCTCCCAGGACCAGTTGCTCGGCGAGGTGCAGGCACGTGGCGAGCTGAGTGAAGCGCATATCGATGCACTGGCCCGGCAAATCGCCGAGTTCCACCTGCATGCGCCACAAGTACCGCAGGAGCATGAGCTCGGCACGCCGACAGCGATCATGGCGCCGGTGCGGCAGAACTTCGAGCAGGTCCGCCCGCTGCTCTCGGACAAGGCCGACCTGCAGCAGCTCGAGGCCCTGCAAGCCTGGGCCGAAAGCAGCTTCGCGCGCCTCGAACCGCTGCTGGCGCGGCGCAAGGCCGAGGGTTTCATCCGTGAATGCCATGGCGACATCCACCTGGGCAACGTCACCTTGCTCGACGGCCGGGTGGTGTTGTTCGACTGCATCGAATTCAACGAGCCGTTCCGCCTGATCGACGTCGTCTCGGACGCCGCCTTCCTCGCCATGGACCTGGAAGACCGCGGCCTGAAACCCTTGTCCCGGCGCTTCGTCAGCGCCTGGCTGGAGCACACCGGCGACTATGCAGCGCTGGAACTGCTGAACTTCTATAAGGCCTACCGCGCCATGGTGCGCGGCAAGGTCAGCCTGTTCCGCCTCGGCCAGGAGCAGGATGCCGTGCAACGCGCAGTGATTCTGCGCCAGTACCGCCGCTACGCCGCCCTGGCAGAAAGCTACAGCGCCATCCCTTCGCACTTCCTGGCCATCACCCATGGCGTTTCCGCGGTCGGCAAGAGCCATGTGGCCATGCGCCTGGTCGAGGCCCTGGGCGCCATTCGCCTGCGCTCGGATGTCGAGCGCAAGCGTCTGTTCGGCGAACAGCAGAGCGGCGACGGTGACCAGTTGCAGGCCGGCATCTACAGCCAGGACGCCAGTGCCGCCACCTACCAGCGCCTGCATCAACTGGCCAATGTCGCGCTGCACGCGGGTTTTCCGGTGGTGATCGATGCCACTTACCTCAAGCAGGCGCAGCGCCAGGCCGCCTGTCAGGTCGCCGAAGCGGCCGGGGCGCCCTTCCTGATCCTCGACTGCCACGCGCCGGACGAGGTGATCGCCGGTTGGCTGGCCCAGCGCCAGAGCGCCGGTCAAGACCCCTCCGACGCCACCCTGGCGGTGATCCAGGCCCAGCAAGCCGGCCGCGAAGCGCTCACGCCGGACGAACTGGCCCACAGCAAGCGCGTCGAGACCCACGAAAGCGCCAGCCTGGACAGCCTGGTGGAACGGATCCGCCAACGCCTGCCCGGACTGTAAGCACTCGGCCACGGCAGGCAAAATGCAGCATGGCTTCTATACTCGCGGGAAACCGACAACGGACGTTTCCCATGAGCCAGCCCTGCCAACTCGATAGCCCGCTCTACCACCTGCTGCGCAACGAAGACATCGCCGGATTCAATGCGCAGAAACCCACGACCGGCGAAGTCGACCTCTGCGGCGGCGACTTTCGCGGCCTGGACCTGCGCACCCTCGACACTCAGCGCATCAACTTCCGCGACGCCTATTTCCGCGGCACCGACCTGCGCGGGCTCGACCTGCGCGAGGCGCAACTGGAAGGCGCCAGCCTGGCCCATGCGCAGATTTCCGGGACCTACTTCCCGGCCGAGCTGAGCGCCGATGAAATCCTCATGTCGGTGAACTTCGGCACCCGCCTGCGCTACCGCAGCAAATGAGCGAGGTCGCCCAGCTGTTCGACGCGGGCGCCGCGGCCTATGCCCGCTTTCGCCCGCAGTACCCCGAGGCGCTGTTCGACTGGCTGGCCAGCCACAGCCCGGAGCGCCGGCGCGCCCTCGACATCGCCTGCGGCAACGGCCAGGCCAGCCGCCCACTGCGTCGGCACTTCCAGCAGGTGCTGGCCTGCGATGCGAGCGTCGAGCAGCTGCGTGCCGGCGAGGAACTGTCCGATCTTGCGCTGTTTGCCGCCAACGCCGAGGCCCTGCCGCTGGCCGGCGCCAGCCTCGATCTGATCGTGGTTGCGCAAGCGCTGCACTGGTTCGCCACTCCGGCGTTCTTCGCCGAGGTCGCCCGCCTGCTCAAGCCCGGCGGACTGTTCTGCGCCTGGTGCTACGGCCTGATGCGCATCGATCCGGCGCTGGATGCGCTGGTCGACGAGTTCTACCGGGACACGCTGGGCGGTTACTGGCTGGACGGGCGCGCCAGCGTCGACGCCGGCTATCGCGATATCCAGGCGCCGTTCCCGCGCATCCAGCCGCCCGCCTTCGCCATCGAAGCACACTGGGACTTTGCCCAACTGATCGGTTACCTGGGTACCTGGTCGGCCGTGCAGCGCTGGGAACGCCAGCACGGCCGCGATCCGGTGGCGGAATTGACGCCGGCCTTGCGCCAGGCCTGGGGCGATATCAATCAGCCACGTTTTGTCCGCTGGCCGCTACACTTCCTGGCAGGCATTCCGAACTGACACCACTTCGCATCGCCACTCAGCGCCTCAAGGAGGCTCGATGAACGATGAACTGCAACACCTGAAGAATCTCGGCAAGACCTCGGCGCAGTGGCTGCATGCGGTGGGCATCCACAGCGCCAACGACCTGCGCCGGCTGGGCGCCGTCAGCGCCTACCGGGCCGTGCGCGCGCGTGGTTTCCGCGCCTCCAAGGTGTTGCTCTATGCGATCGAGGGCGCGCTGCTCGATGTGCACTGGAGCGAATTGCCGCCCGCCCACAAAGCCGAATTGAATGGCCAGCTCGATGCCAGTTCATCGCGCAACAAGAGCTAGCTCACAACCTCCAAGCAGAATGATTTACCTGGGGACTGGCAGCACTTATTGTTTCAGGGACGTTCGTGCGCTTTAGTCAGCCAAGCCAGTTCAAGGAATTACGCTCATGTATTTACTCGGGGAGCAACCGGCTTACGCCGACCAGCTGATAAACCGACTGCAAAGCATCCCTAGCCAGCTGCTGGATGGACTGGCGCCCTGCGGCGCAGCGCTGCAGCTGGAACGGGTCGAGGACCTGACCGAAGTGCTGCCAGGCAACCAGCTGTTCATCATCGAGAATGGCTTGCTGCATGCGCTGGTCGACGAACGCCCGTTGTTCTACCTGCAGGAAGGCGACCTGGTCGGCCTGCGCCAGGGCATCGACCTGCCCAGCTGTCGCTACAGCAGTGAAGAGCCGCTCAGCCTGATCCCCTATTCGCGCAGCGACGTGTTCAAGCACATCCACACCAGCGAAGCACGCCAGGAACTGTTCATCCAGTACCTGATCGGCCACACAGCGCTGCTCTCCGATGCCCTGGCACGCCTGAAGCAGCCGGAAATCCGCCCCGCGACCGGCTTCCAGCACTTCGCCGCCGGTGAACAACTGATCCACCAGGGCGATACCGCCGATCATGTGTTCATCATCATCGAAGGCCACGCCGAGGCCTACGTCGACGGCCACAAGGTCGGCGACGTGCAGAAAGACGAGATCTTCGGCGCCATGGCCGTGTTCACCCGCGAGCGCCGCAGCGCCACCGTGCTGGCCACCGAACCCTGCACGGTGATGGTGATCCCCAAGGATCAGTTCCTCAGCCTGATGCAGAGCAACCCGCGGATCGCCCACAGCCTGATCGAGAGCATGGCCCGGCGCATCGACTTGCTGAACAAGGAAGTCACCCAGCTGCGCCTGCCCGCCGAAGCCTAGCAGCACCGCACACCCGCTCCCGAACCCGGCCACGCGCCGGGTTCGCCGTTTTTGGCGAAAATCCGGCCCGCTGAAATTATTTCGCAAATACCATTGACTCACGAATGAGAATTGTTATTATTATCTCAACTGGTCGCGAGATCAGCCGATAAGCTCAAGAGACCTTCAGTCGGACTCTTCTGGTTATCTCCTCATCAGGCTAATCACGGTTATTGACCCGGCTCTTGCCGGGTCTTTTTTTTCTCTCTTTTTTTGGTTCTTTCCATCCGCCACCGCCGTGGACGGCAGACGCTTGTCGCCCGCCAACACCGGCGAGCCAACAGCTTCGCGGCCAAGGCCGCTCCTACCCTGCCGCACACGGCTCCCCTGCGGGAACGGCTGGACGGCACTCCGCCTTGGTCGCGAAATTCTCGAAGCCCCCGCAGTTCGCGACTGAAGCCGCTCCCACGCCGAGTATCGTCTTCGTGCCGCTAGTACTCGAGTTTGGCGTAGAGCGTCTTGCGCGAGGCCTCGCGCGCCTGCTTGAGGGTGTGGATGCCACGTTCGGCGAGCAGGGGGATCAGCTTGAGGAACACCTCGCCGGTGACCATGGCGTCGCCCAGCGCGGTGTGCCGACCGATCACGCTCACCCCCAGGCGGGCGGCGATCTGCTCCAGGCGATGCTCGTCGGCCGCATGCCCGGGATGCACCAGGGCCGACAGCAGCAGGGTGTCGAGCACCGGCTGGATGAAGCGGATACCGGTCTGCGCCTCCTTGAGCTGGAGGAAGCGCATGTCGAAGGCGGCGTTGTGCGCGACCAGCACGGTGTCCTCGGCGAAGCGCTGGAACAGTGGCAGCACCCGCTCGATAGTCGGCTGCCCGGCGAGCATCTGCGGCGACAGGCCGTGCACCTGCTGCGAGGCGCGCGGAATCGGCCGGCGCGGATCGACCAGTTGCTCGAAGCACTCCTGCTTGAGCAGGCGCGCGTTGACGATGCGCACCGCGCCGATCGAGATGATCTCGTCGCCCTCGGAGGGCGCCAGCCCGGTGGTCTCGGTGTCGAACACCGTGTAGGCCAACTCGCGCAGCGGCCGCTCGTCGAGTTCGGGGGTCTGCCCCGGCTGGCTGAACAGATCGAAGTCGTAATACACCGGTCGCCCCTGCAGGGCCGGCGCCGGCGCGACAGGGTGCGGCAAGGTGATTGGCAATTGCAGGAAGAGGCGGTTGCGCCCGCCGGCGCGGTCGGCCTGGCACCAGAGTTCGCCGCCGTGGCGTTCGAGCAGATCTTTGAGGGTGCAGCCCGCCGGGTCGGCGCCACCCAGGCTCAGCGCCCGCTCCTCCCACTGGTGCAGCAGGCCCGGCTCGAGCGGCTCGCCGGCCCAGCACAGCGCCAGGCGAGCGAAGCGCCCGACGGTGGAAAGCTCCAGGTCGACCTCATGGATGGCGCAGGCGACTGCCAGGGCATCCATCACCTGGGTCAGAGCCTGCACCAGGGAATAGCTGTCCAGGCTCAGCCAGAGCGGCTCGCCACTGTCCTGGCAGCGCACGC
This sequence comes from Pseudomonas benzenivorans, assembly GCF_900100495.1. GTDB lineage: Bacteria > Pseudomonadota > Gammaproteobacteria > Pseudomonadales > Pseudomonadaceae > Aquipseudomonas > Aquipseudomonas benzenivorans. The sequence continues at coordinate 71,342 of NZ_FNCT01000021.1, read as the reverse complement.
TCAGGCCCAGGGTGGTGCTGAAGTTGCGTTGCAGGGCGCAGAGCAGATCGCTGGCCAGCATCTCCTCCAACGGCCATTGGCCGCCGGGTTGGTCGCCGTGGCGCGCCAGGCCCTGCTCCAGGCTCAGGGACAGGCGTTCGGCCTCGTCGCGGATGACTTCGCCGAAGCGTTGGCGGTGCGTGGCGTCCATTTCCGGGTATTGCTGCAGGGTCTCCGCCGCCGCGCGGATATTCGCCAGGGCCGCGCGGCTGCCTTCGGTGAGCTGGCGCAGCAGGTGCTCGCGGCGGCTGGCCAGTTCCACGCTGTGGGTGACGTCTTCGAGGATCAGCACGAAGCCGAGCAACTCGCCCGGCTGTCCCAGCACCGGGACCATGCGCGCGCGCAACAGCTGAGTCGCGCGCGCGGTGACGAAATGCGCCACCGGGCTGGCGCCCTGTTCCAGGCCCTGGCGCAGCTTGTCCAGGCCATGGGCGATCAGGCGCTGGTCGAGGATACCGAACAGCGAGCGACCCAGCCCCACCGCGCCGGCCTCCCGGCCTTCCAGCAACTGGCTGGCCTGCGGGTTGTAGAGCAGGATGCGGCCCTCGACATTGCACACCAGCACGCTCTGGGCGAGTTCGGACATCAGCGCGGCGAGGCGGTTCTTCTCCTGCTCCAGGCGCGCGTTGGTCTGCGCGATGCGCCCCTCGACGTCCTGCCGCTGCGCGTCGTAGGCCACGGCGAAGTCATTCAGCGCGTGCCCCAGGCGGCGCATCGGCTTGGCGCCGCCGATGGCCACCCGATGCTGCGGATTGACCCGGTGAATGATCCCGACCTCCTCCTCCAGGCGTTTCGCCGCCGCCGGGTAGGCCGAGCGCCAGAGCCGCAGCAGCGCGCCGAGTAGCGCCAGGAGCAGCAGGCCGAGCACCGCCAGCAGCGCGCCGCGGCCGACCAGCAAGGCCTGCAGCAGCTCGCGCTCGGCCGCCGCCAGGTCGAGCCAGAGCGGTAGCCCGACCAGACCCAGCAGCCCGCCAAGCAACGCGCAGAGGGCGGCGAGTTGCAGCGCAAAAACGGACCAGGGACGCATCGGCTAGCGATCCGCCAGCAGGTCGCGCACCTGCGCCAGCAGCTCCTGGGTCGAGAAGGGCTTGGTGATGTAGGCATCGGCGCCCAGCGCCAGGCCCTTGCTGACCTCCACCTCGCGGCCCTTGGCGGTCAGCATGACGATGCGCATGGGCTGCCAGGCCGGGTTCTCGCGGATCTTCTGGCACACGTCGAAGCCGCTCAGGCGCGGCAGCATCACATCGAGCAGCAGCAGGTCGGGCGGCTGGCGCTGGATCGCCTCCAGCGCCTCCTGGCCATCGTGCGCCACGCGGACCTGGTAGCCGGCCTGTTCGAGCAGAAACTCCAGGGAAATGACGATGTTCGGCTCGTCGTCGGCGATCAATACGCTCTTGCTCATGCTCTGTTCTCCGTCTCGCTGCCCGAGAAGCGCTCGGCGGCAAGTGTCGGCGCCCCTAAAGGCAGGGTAAAGGAAAAGGTCGCGCCCTGCCCGCGGGCGCTCCGCACCCACAGCCGGCCGCCGAAATGCTCGATGATCTGCCGGCTGATCGGCAGGCCCAGGCCGGTGCCCTGGGGTTTCTCGGTGAGGTTGTCGCCGACCTGGCGGAACTTCTCGAAGATGGTCTGCTGGTCGGCCGGATCGATGCCATCGCCGTTGTCGCGCACGTCCACCCGCAGCGCCTCGGGCAGCACCTGCACGGCGATGTCGATCCGCCCGGCCTGGCGGTCGCAGAACTTCGCCGCGTTGGAGATCAGGTTGAGCAGCACCTGCAGCAGGCGATCGCGGTCGGCCAGCACCGGCGGCACCTGGGCCGGCAGGTCGAGGCCGAGCTGCACGCCCTGCTCCTGCAACAACTGGCTGGTGGTAGCCACCGCATCCTCGATCACCTCCGCCAGGTCGAGCGACGCGGTGTGCCATTCGGCGCGGCCCGACTCGAGCTTGGCCAGGTCCAGCACCTGGTTGATCATCCGCGTCAGGCGCTCGCTCTCCTTGACGATGATGGCGATGAAACGCGCGCGCTGCGCCGGCTCCAGCTCCGGGTTGTCGTTGAGGATCTCGGAGAAGGCGCGGATCGAGGTCAGCGGCGTGCGCAACTCATGGGTCACGGTGGAGATGAAGTCGTCCTTCAGCCGGTCGAGCTCCTGCAGCCGCGCGTTGGCCGCACGCAGTTCGCCGGTGGCCGCCTCCAGTTCGTGCGACTGCTGCTCCAGGCGCCGGCTGTAGGCCAGCACCTGGGAGGCTTCGTCGAGGATGCCGAGCACCTCGTCCATGCCTAGCGGCTCCTCCTGCACCACCGAGGCCAGCATCACCCGCGCCGAGGCGGTGCCGATGGCGCCGGCCAACTGCTGCTCGGCGAAATGCACCAAGTCGGCATCCGGCACCAGCTCGGCACTCGACTGCCGGCCGCGCTGCGCGGCGTAGTCGGCGAAGGCCTCGGCGGCGCGCGCCGGGCCGAGGAAGCGGCCGACCAGGGCGATCACCTCGCTCACCGAGGCACTGCCGCGCCACAGGCTGGAGCCGCGCCCGGCAACCTTGAACACATCGACGAACAGCAGCGCCTGGGCATGCTCGCGGCTGCTCTGGCGGCCGAACAGCGACACCCCGACATAGGCGCCGAGGTTGCCCAGCAGGCTCCAGAACAGCGAGTGGCCGATCTCGTCCAGCCCCGCCAGGCCGAACAAGGCCAGCGGCTTGAGCCAGGCAATGGCCAGCGGCCCCTGCTCGATGAAGCTCAGCGGCAGCCAGCCGGACTTGGCGAACGCCGGCAGCAGCAGGGTGTAGGCCCACAGCAGGAAGCCCAGCGACAGGCCGCTCAGGGCGCCGGCGCGAGTGCCCTGCTTCCAGTACATGCCGCCAAGCATCGCCGGGGCGAACTGCGCCACCGCGGCGAAGGACACCAGGCCGATCGACACCAGCGCATAGGCCTCGCCGGCCGCCCGGTAATACAGGTAGCCGAGCAGCATCAGCAGCAGGATGGCGCCGCGGCGGATGCCCAGCAGCAGCCCCGAGAGATCGCTCCGCTGCGCCAGGCCGAAGGCCTTCCAGCGCAACAGCAGCGGCATCGCCAGATCGTTGCAGATCATCGTCGACAGCGCGATGGTCTCGACTATGACCATGCCGGTGGCGGCCGACAGCCCGCCGATGAACACCAGCAGCGCCAGCGCCTCCTGGCGGTGCGCCATCGGCAGGGTGAGGACGAAGGCATCGGCATCCACGCTGCCGGCGGGAAACTGCATCAGCCCGGCGAAGGTGATCGGCAGGACGAACACGTTGATCGCCAGCAGGTACAGCGGGAACAGCCAGATGGCCTTGGCCAGGTGGTTCTCGTTGACGTTCTCCACCACGCTGATCTGGAACTGCCGCGGCAGGAAGAGGATCGACAGCATCGACAGGAAGATCAGCGAAGCCCAGGAGCCGTAGGTGCCGGCGGGGCCGCCGAGGGTCAGCAGGCGGTCGCTAGCGGGCAGCCGCGTGGCCTGGGCGAACAGGTCGGCGAAGCCGTGATAGAGGCCGAAGGTGACGAAGATCCCCACCGCGAGGAAGGCCAGCAGCTTGACCAGCGACTCGAAGGCGATGGCCGCCACCATGCCTTCGTGGCGCTCGGTGGCATCCAGGTGGCGGGTGCCGAAGACGATGGTGAACAGCGCCAGCAACAGCGCCACGTACAGCGCGGTGTCCTGCAACGGACCGAGCGCCTGGCCCTGGTTGGGCATGCGGATTTCCGGGTACTGCCAGAGGATCAGGAAGCTGCTCGACACCGCCTTCAACTGCAGGGCGATGTAGGGGATCACCCCGATCACCGCGATCAGCGTCACCAGGCCGCCGAGCAGCGCGCTCTTGCCATAGCGGGCGGCGATGAAGTCGGCGATCGAGGTGATGCGGTTGGCCTTGCTGATGCGGATCATCTTGCGCAGCACCAGCCAGAACAGCGCCGCCATCAGGGTCGGGCCGAGGTAGATCGGCAGGAAGCCGACGCCGCTGGCCGCCGCCCGGCCGACGCTGCCGTAGAAAGTCCAGGAGGTGGCGTACACCGCCATCGACAGCGCATAGATGTAGGGGTTGGCGATGATCGAACGGCCGACGTCGGCACGCTTGTCGCCCCAGTAGGCGATGGCGAAGAGGATGCCCAGGTAGGCACCGGAGGTCAGCAGGATCAGGCCACCGAGCGGCATGGGCAGTGCTCCCTCATCGGTTCGAGCGCTCGATGACCAGCATCATCAGGACGATCAGCAGCGCCCAGGCGGCGAACAGGTAGGCGAACAGCAAGGGAATGCCGAACACCCGCTGGTCGCTGTCGAACAGCGCCAGCAGCGGATAGCTGAACAGCAGGCAACCCAGCATGAACAGCGCCACCAGGCGCTGCGCCCGCAGCGTGCGATTGGCCATGGGCTTCACCTCCTGGGCTAAGTGTGGCCGATTATTCGCCTCCCGCACTGCGCGACCATGGTAGGGGGCGCGTGGCTCTACCGCTTTGCAGGAGCCAGGGGGACGCTTAGTCCTTGCTAGCGAGCTTTGGCGTCTGTCGGCGGATCGTCGGCAAGCTGGCTCCTACAACGCGTAGGGTGGATTAGCCGCGCAGCGGCGTAATCCACCCTACGTCCTGTAGGAGCGGGCCATGCCCGCGATCGGCACACTGACCGACAATTTCGCAGCCATGGGACTAGGCGTCCCCCGCTCCTACGCAACGACCGTTCAGTCGGCAAAATCGGCGCAGTAGTCACGCTCCGGCTGCGCCGGGGTGTACCAGACGAAGTCGGCCTCGGCGCCGCTGACCGGGTTGCCGACCTCCTCCAGCATCAACACCAGGCTGTCCGCCTCGGCGCCGAGGTCGCGCAGGTGCAGGGGCACGCCCAGGTCGCGGCGCACATGGAAGGCGCCGGCCAGCAACAGGCTCGGTGCGGGTGCAGCCAGCAACGCCTCGGCCATGCGCCGGTCGCGCTGCTGCTGGACGGCGAGCATGGCCGGCAACTGGCTGGCCGGCAGCTTGTCGCAGTGGGAGACGCGGATCTGCGTCAGCAACCCGCTGCGTACCGACTCCGCCGTCGACAGCGTGCCGCGCAGGGCCGGCTGCTTGCGATAGATCCGCAGCATCTGCGGGCGGTCCAGGTTGGCCGCCAGCAGCGGGTAAGGCCGGGCCAGGGCGTGGCGCACCAGCGGCCCGTAGAGTGTCCAGTCCCAGCCTTTCTTCCAGGACAATGCCTCCGGCAGATCACCCGGATCCTCGCCCGCCGCGATTTTGCCGCGCACCGCATCGACCCGCTGCTGCTGATCGGGCGTGAGCATTTCCAGCAGCAGGCTGCCCTGCTCGCGCCGGGTCTCCAGGGCGCGCAACAGCCAGAGTTGCAGGGCGTGATGATCCGGGTTGTCGTGCCGCTCGCCGACCAGCAACCGCGGCGCCTCGGCCAGACGATCGACCAACTGCTCCGGGGTCAGCTGCTGGCCGGTGCGCAGATCATGGACCCGCCCCAGTTCGGCGTGCTCCCGGCCCTCGGGGCTCTGCCACGCGGGTAGCGGCGGCAAAGACGCCTGGCAGGCGGCAAGCAGGGTGGCGAGCAATAACGGCAGGAGCATGCGCATAGGAAATCCTCGATGTTTTTCAGCGGCAGCGCGGATTGTAGGAGCGGGCCATGCCCGCGATACGGTTTTCGCGGGCATGGGACTAGGCGTCGCCCCCGTTCCTACAGCAGCCCATTACCCATCTAACGCGCCACGATCAGCGGATGGCCGCGCTCCGGATGGCGCTGCACCAGCACCTCCAGGCCGAACACCGCCTGCAGCGGCTCGGCGCGCAATACCTGCTCCGGGCTGCCGAGGGCATGCGGACGACCGCGTTGCAGTAACAGTAGGCGATCGCAGTAGCGCGCCGCCAGGTTGAGGTCATGCAGGATCACCAGCACCGCGGCGCCCTGCTCGGCGAAGGCGCGGGTGGCTTGCAGGGTGGTGTGCTGGTGCAGCGGGTCGAGCATCGAGGTCGGCTCGTCGAGCAGCAGTATCTGCCCTGCCCCGCCCGGCCAGAGCTGCGCCAGCACCCGCGCCAGGTGCACGCGCTGACGCTCGCCGCCGGACAGCGCCAGGTAGCTGCGCCCGGCCAGATGCGCGGCATCCGCCGCCGCCAGTGCGGCCGCGACGATCTCGCCATCGCGCAGGCGCCCGCTGGCGTGTGGCAAGCGCCCCATGGCCACCACCTCCTCGACGCGGAAGGCGAAGTTCAGCGTCGAACTCTGCGGCAGTACCGCCAGGCGTTGCGCCCGTTCGCTGCCCGGCCAGTCGGCGAGAGGGCGCCGATCGAGCCAGACCTGTCCGCGGGCCGGACTCAGCTCGCCGCACAGCGCGCCGAGCAGGGTGCTCTTGCCGGCGCCGTTGGGGCCGAGCACGCCAAGCACTTCGCCGGGACGCAGCTCCAGGTCGATATCCGCCAATACCAGCTGGGGCCCGCGCTGCACCGCCAGATTTTCCGCACGCAGCATCAGGCGCGCCCCCGCAGCAACAGGTAGAGGAAGAACGGCGCGCCGAGCAGCGCGGTGACGATGCCGATCGGCAGCTCCGCCGGCGCCAGGGCCAGCCGCGCGGCCAGGTCGGCGAGCAGCAGCAGGCTGGCGCCGGCCAACGCCGAGGCCGGCAGCAGCACGCGGTGATCCGGGCCGACCAGCAGGCGCACCAGATGCGGCACCACCAGACCGATGAAGCCGATCATCCCCGCCGCCGCCACCGCTGCGCCGACGCCCAGGGCGGTGCACAGCACCAGCTCGCGCTTGATCCGCTCGACGCCGAAGCCCAGGTGACGCGCCTCCGACTCGCCGAGCAGCAGGGCGTTCAGCGCCCTGGCCCGGCGCGGCAGCCACAGCGCCACCGCCAGGGTCACCAGCAGCAAGGGCCACAGCCGCGCGTAGCTGGCGCCGTTGAGGCTGCCGAGGTTCCAGAAGGTCAGGGTGCGCAGGGTCGCGTCGTCGGCCAGGTAGGTGAACAGGCCGATCGCCGCGCCGGCCAGCGCGGTCAGGGCGATGCCGGCCAGCAGCATGGTCGCCACGCTGGTCTGGCCGTCACGCCGGCCGAGGCGGTAGACCAGCGCGGTGACCCCGAGGCCGCCGATAAAGGCACACAGCGACAACAGATAGGGGGCGAAAACCTCCGGCAGGCCGCCCAGCGCCGCGCCACCGACTATCGCCAGCGCCGCCCCCAGCGCCGCGCCGCTGGACACGCCGACCAGGCCGGGGTCGGCCAGCGGGTTGCGGAACAGCCCCTGCATCGCCACCCCGCACAACGCCAGCACCGCGCCGACCGTCAGCCCGAGCAGGCTGCGCGGCAGGCGGATCTGCCCGAGGATCAGCTCGGCCTGCTCCAGCCTGGCGCCGCCGAGCGGCACGCCGAGCAGACGCAACGCCGCCTGCAGGGTATCGGCCAACGGCAGGCTGACCGGCCCGAGGGCCAGCGACAACCACAGCGCGAGCGCCAGCAGCAGACCCAGTGCGAGAAACAGTGAGCGCGGTTGAATGACTGGATTCATGGAGGGGCTGGGCTTCGGCGGTCGGAGGTTGGCTGGCAGCATAAGAGGCTGCGGACAAGGCCGCCAGCCCGGCCAACGGCGGCGATCGCATTACGGCGGACCGGCGCCACTTGGCAGCCCGCGGCAGATCGGGATAATGCCCGCCTGCCGTGGAGAGACCGATGAAACGTTTATGCGCCCCGCACGAACTGGCCGAAGGCCAGAGCCGGGGCTTCGAGATCGCCGGCGACAAGCTGTTCGCCGTGCGCAAGGACGGCCGGCTATTCGCCTACCGCAACCGCTGCCCGCACCGCGGCATCCCCCTGGAGTGGCTGCCGGACCAGTTCCTCGACCACAGCGCCAGCCTGATCCAGTGCGCCACCCACGGCGCGCTGTTCCTCATCGAATCCGGCGAATGCGTGGCCGGGCCCTGTGCCGGGCAAGCGCTCGAGGCGCTGCGCTGCGCGGAAGACGGCGAAGGCATCTGGGTCGCGGCGTAACCGCGTAGGGTGCGCTGCGCGCACCAGCAAGCAACCGCACCATGCTCTCGGGCGCTGGTGCGCACGGCGCACCCTACGGTCAATCACCCGGCGCGGGACCTGCGAGGAAACGACGCCGAGGACCGTAGGGTGGAATCGCCGCAGGCGCTTCCGCCGTTTACCGCGAACGGCGGTGTCGCGGATTCGCGCTCAATGCCCGGGCGGGCGCGGTAAACGGCGGATTACGCCGCTGCGCGGCTAATCCACCCTACGGCTTTGCAACTGCACCTCGAGCCGGCGCACCAGGCGGATCTGCTGCGGGCTGATCTCGGCGCCATAGGCCAGCACCTCGACCCCGGCGCTGACTGCCTCGTGCAGGGCCGCGGCATAGGCCGGATCGATCTCCTCGGCCGGGCGCACGGCGTCGATCCCCGTCAGGTTCACGCAGTACAGCTGCACCGCGCGCACGCCGTCGCGGGCCAGCGTCGCCAGTTCGCGCAGGTGCTTGGCGCCGCGCTCGGTGCGCGCATCGGGAAAGGCCGCCACCGTGCTGTCGGCGAAGCCCAGGGTGACGCTCTTCACTTCGACGAAGGCCGCGCCCTGCGGATAGTCCAGGCGAAAATCCACCCGGCTGCGTTCCTGGCCATAGGGCACCTCGCGCTTCAAGGCGGTGAAACCGGCCAGCTCGGCGATCAGCCCGGCGCGCAGCGCCTCCTCGACCAGGGCGTTGGCCCGCGCGGTATTGATCACCGCCAGGCGGCCGTGCGGGGTTTCGCCGAGCTCCCAGGTGCCCGGCAGCTTGCGCTTGGGGTCGCCCGAGCGACTGAACCAGACCCGCGCGCCCTCGCTCATGCAGTTGAGCATCGAGCCGGTATTCGGGCAATGCAGGGTCAGCTGCTCGCCGCCGGCAGTCTCGATATCGGCGAGGAAGCGCTTGTAGCGGCGCAGCAGGCGCCCCTGCTCCAGCGCCGGCTCAAAGCGCATCGGGCCGCCAGCTCTTCAGGCCACGGGCGATGCGTTCGACCGCCTGCTGCAGGCGCGGCAGATCCTGGGTGTAGGCGAAGCGCACGTGCTGGCTGGCCAGATGGCGGCCGAAATCCAGGCCCGGGGTGAAGGCCACGTGCTCGGTTTCCAGGAAGTGCTGGCAGAAGGCGAAGGCGTCGCCGCCGAATGCGCTGATGTCGGCATATAGATAGAAGGCGCCTTCCGGCTCCACGGCGATCTTGAAACCCAGTTCGCGCAGGGCCGGCAGCAGGTAGTCGCGGCGGCGCTGGAATTCGTGGCGGCGCTGCTCGAGGATTGCCAGGGTCTGCGGCTCGAAGCAGGCCAGCGCGGCATGCTGGGCCATGCTCGGTGCGCTGATATAGAGGTTCTGCGCCAGCTTCTCCAGCTCCGCCACCGCCGCCGGCGGTGCCACCAGCCAACCGAGGCGCCAACCGGTCATGCCGAAATACTTGGAAAAACTGTTGAGCACGAAGGCGTCGTCGTCCACTTCCAGCACGCTGCTGGCATCCACGCCGTAGGTCAGGCCATGGTAGATCTCGTCGACCACCAGGTGCCCGCCGCGCTCCTTCAAGGCACGGGACAAGCCGGCCAGCTCGTCGCGGTGCAGCAGGGTGCCGGTCGGGTTGGCCGGCGAGGCGACCAGCGCGCCGACGCTGTCCTTGTCCCAATGCCGGGCGATCAGCTCCGGGGTCAACTGGTAGCGCACCTCGGGGCCTACCGGCACCAGCTGCGCGGCGCCTTCGATCAGGCGCAGGAAGTGCCGGTTGCAGGGGTAACCCGGATCGGCCAGCAGCCAGTTCTTGCCCGGATCGACCAACAGGGCGCTGGTCAGCAGCAACGCGCCGGAACCACCCGGGGTAATCAATATCCGTTCTGGGTCTATGCTCAATCGATAGCGTTGCGCGTAGAAACCGGCAATCGCCTCGCGCAGGGCCGGAAGACCGCGCGCCGCGGTGTAGCGGGTATGCCCGGCGGCCAATGCGGCCTGGCCGGCGGCGACGATGGGCGCGGCGGTGGTGAAGTCCGGCTCGCCGATCTCCAGGTGGATCACATCGAAGCCGGCGGCCTGCAGCTGGTTGGCCCGGGCCAACAAGGCCATGACGTGGAAAGGTTCGATGGCGCGGCTGCGCGCACTGTAGGACTGGGCCATGGACCTGCCTTGATTGAGGTTGAAGCGCGGATTCTAACCAACGGCATGGCGAAACGGCAGCAACCTCGACAACCGGGAGTGGCGCGGCTTGAGTTGATCTGGTAAGTTCGCCCGCTTGCAGCCGCAGGGCCGTTTTATAACCGGCAATGGATATCATCCTGCGCAGTGGATTAGAGAAAGTGAGAGGCGGTCATCCATGCCCACCAAAGCAAAAGCAAAGAGCAGCCAACTGATTCGTGGCTTCGAGCCCTACCAAGAAACCAAGGGCGAGGAGTACATGAGTGAGCCGATGCGCGCCCACTTCACCGGCATCCTCAACAAGTGGAAGCTGGAACTGATGCAGGAAGTCGATCGTACCGTGCACCACATGCAGGACGAAGCGGCCAACTTCCCCGATCCGGCCGACCGCGCCAGCCAGGAAGAAGAATTCAGCCTGGAACTGCGTGCCCGCGATCGCGAGCGCAAGCTGATCAAGAAGATCGACGAAACCCTGCAGTTGATCGAAGACAACGACTACGGCTGGTGCGACTCCTGCGGCGTCGAGATCGGCATCCGCCGTCTGGAAGCCCGCCCCACCGCCACCCTGTGCATCGACTGCAAGACCCTGGCGGAAATCAAGGAAAAGCAGATCGGTTCCTGATCTGACCCACGGGGCGCTTCGGCGCCCCGTGTTGTTTCTGCCCCTCATCCATGTGGGAGCGGTTGGGCGGCACTCCGCTTCAGCCGCGATAGCTCTCATTCCCCACAGCATGAAAACCCCATATTCGCCCGCATGAACGCTCCCGCTTATATCGGTCGCTTCGCCCCCACCCCCAGCGGTTACCTGCACTTCGGCTCCCTGGTCGCGGCGCTGGCCTCCTACCTCGACGCCCGCGCGGTCGGCGGCCGCTGGCTGCTGCGCATGGAGGACCTCGACCCGCCGCGCGAAATGCCCGGTGCCCAGGATGCGATCCTCAGGACCCTGGAAAGCTACGGCCTGGAATGGGACGGCGAACCGGTGCGCCAGAGCGACCGCCACACCGAGTACGCCGCCCTGGTCAGGCGCCTGCTGAGCCAGGGCCTGGCCTATGCCTGCACCTGCTCGCGCAAACAACTGGAAGGCCACCAGGGCGTCTACCTCGGCACCTGCCGCGATGCCGGGCATGCCAGCAAGAACGCCGCGATCCGCCTGCGCGTGCCGGACCTGAGCTATGGCTTCGTCGACCGGGTGCAGGGCGAGTACCGCCAGCACCTGGGCCGCGAGGTCGGCGATTTCGTCATCCGCCGCCGCGACGGGCTGTACGCCTACCAACTGGCGGTGGTACTCGACGATGCCTGGCAGGGCGTCACCGACGTGGTACGCGGAGCCGACCTGCTCGACTCCACCCCGCGCCAGCTGTACCTGCAGGAACTGCTCGGCTTCGCCCAACCGCGCTACCTGCACGTGCCGCTGATCATCCAGCCGGACGGCCACAAGCTGGGCAAATCCTACCGCTCGCCTCCGCTGCCGGCCGACCAGGCCGCGCCGCTGCTGGTCCGCGCCCTGCGCGCATTGGGCCAGGCGCTGCCAGGCGAACTGGAGAACGCCCGCCCGCCCGAGCTGCTGAGCTGGGCGGTGAGCCACTGGGACGTCGCTCGCATCCCGCGCTGCCGCACCCTGGCCGAGGCGCAACTGCGCTGACGCCGATCAACGTGGGAGGGGCTTCAGCCGCGAAAAACCCTCGAAGCACCCGCAAAGCTTCGCGGCTAAAGCGGGGTGCCGCTCAGCGGAGTGCCGCCCAACGGATCGCCGCCCGGCCCCCCCCCACCGGCTGCGGGCGCCTCCGAACGCTTCGGCAACGGCCAGGCCAAACCTACCCCGCGATACCGCGGCCGGATTGCAGCCGGGCTGCGGGACTCAGGGCTTTCGTAGGAGCGGCGGGGGCGCCTAGCCCATGCCCGCGATGCCTTTTGCCGGCATGCCCTCTCGCGGCCATAAAACTCGGTGCCCCGCCGCGTCTACGCGAGGCTTGTGCGTGAACATAGGATCTACTTTCCGCGCGCCGGCAAGCCACATTTCCCTTATCCTTGCGCCCACTAGCCAACCGCCCCACAGGACCCCGCCGATGAACGCCCAGCTCGAAGAATTGATCAGCAGGATAAGCTCGGGCTGCATGCTGGCCGAAGACATCGCGCGCATCGCCGACGAGGCCGCCCAGGCCTATGCCGACCCGCAAGCCTTCCTCGCCGCCAACCCGGACATCAACTACGACGACAGCTTCCCCATCCCGCTCGGCGAATGGGTGGTGGTCGGCAGCCTGCCGGACACCGTGCTGTTCCAGGCCGACAGCTACGATGCGTTGTTCCAGCAGATCGTCGACTCCTTCGGCCCGCAGGTCAGCTTCGTGCTCAAGCCCAAGCAACTGGTGAAAGTCGAACCGCTCAAGGCGCTCAACCGCATCCAGGTACAACTGAGCAGCCTGTCGCCGGAAACCCAAGGCTATGTGCTGGTCGACTTCAGCGAGCCCTTGGACGACGAACTTCAGGCCGTGCTGGTGTACCGCAACGACCTGGAGCGAGTGCTGGAACTGGCCGTGGAAGTGGGCATCTATGCCGCCCCGGCCTATGAGGCATGCAAGGCCGCGCAAACTGAGTAGGGCGCGGCGGGCCTCAGCCCACCACCCTTCCGCGTGTACTGTGCTGTATCAGAATTATTGTTTCGATGACCCCGGCTCGTAGGGTGCGCGGGCCGCGCGCACCAGACTTCCGCTTGCCAGTGGTGCGCATGGCCTGGGCGGCCCCGCGCACCCTACACTCGCCAGCCGCGGCAGCTTGAACAATGGATTATTGCGAGACAACAAATCGAAGCGGATCCCGGATGACGCTGTGACTGATCCCGGCGACGAAACCGCACGAGTCACCGCTCCTCGAATGCCGTTCCCGCCTCGGCTTCCTTACCGATCACGCTGGCGGTTTCCACTTCCAGCATCAGCAACACCATTTCCGTCAACTCGGCGTCGGACTTCTGCTCCGCGTAAATCCCATGGAGTGCCTTGGCGAAGGGGATGCGCAGGTCCTGGTTTTCTTCCCGGGCGCTATCGCTGTATTGCATCAGGTCGCCGATGGCGCGAAGCACAGCCGCTTGCCACCGCACGGTGGTCCTCGGGCCATCGGCGGTGATCGCAAGCAACTTATCCTTCGCGAGTTGGCGAAGAGCTCGTTCCCGCAGCGGCCTAAGCGGCCTTGGGTTGCGAGTGATCTTTGACATACCGGACGATATCCAGCGTTTCCTTGCGGAACTGCTCGTAATCGATCTGCTGGGCGTTGATAAAGGTGCTGCCCAGCATGGTCACCGCGCCCATCAAGCTGGCTTCGGCAATTTCCTCGTCGCTCGCGCCAAACAAGCGCGCGGCTTCGGTATGGAACAGGGTGCAATACTTACAACGGGTCGCACCGGACACTGCCAGACCTATCAATTCCTTGTACTTGTTGGGAATCTTGGTCTCCGCCAGCCAGAAGTCCCGGGCCACGCCCCAGAATCCGCTCGCTCCGCCTTCCGGCATCTGCCTGATCCACTCGGGTACCCGGCCTAGGGTCTGTTCGATTTCCCGGTAGGTATCTTGAATGGCCATTTGTCACCTCCTTTTCTCTCTGGAGAGATCGCTTCAGAGGTGTAATAAGTTTAGTTCGCCGACGGCCAGGCAAGGGCCTGCCATGAGGTCAGCAGCGGCAGAGCGTTGGTAAATACCGTAGAAACAACAGGATGGATTTAGATTTTTTGGCCGTAATGACGGGCCACTCAGTACCTGGCGTTATCAGCCCGTAGCCTGGATTAGCCTAGGCGTAATCCGGGGAGCGGAACCCGGATTACGCTGGCGCTAATCCAGGCTACGAAACTGTAGGAGGCGCGACCCGCGGCGATAGCGCACACAATCCGCTCAAAAACTAACGCATCGCGCCGGGTCGCGGAACGCCGCCCGGGCCCTCCTACAGAGCTGTGTCGTTCAAAGCTTCAGGCAGGTTTTCCGGGCCTGGTGATTGCCGCCGAACGGCGAGCACAAGCGCTGGTGCACCCGGCTGAGGAAACCGATCTCGAAGGCCCGCCGCTGTGCCCCTGGGGGCAGCGCGTCGCGCTCGAGAATCAGGTTGGCCCACAGCCAGCCGGTGTTGTCGCTGGTCAGCCAGGTCTGGGCGCTGGCCACGCCCTTGTCGAAGGCCTGATGACAGTTCACCGGCCACTTGATGATCGCGCCGCGATGGCCGTCGTGGGTCGGCAGGTAGCTGGTGCTGGGCTTATTCATCGGCGGCCCTCCCGGCGGATTGCGCAAGCGAACTGCGGTACAGCACCACCACGTGGTTAAGCATCTCGCGGGCGCCCTGGCAATACTCAAGTACAGCGACAGTCGACAACTTTCACAACTCCGCCAGCGGACACCGAGCGCCCGACGATCCCCGCGAACTGTTCGGTTCGCGGAAGTGTGGCGCAAGGAGAGTCCATTACGGCATTCAAGCAAGCCGAAGCCGCTCCACGGCTCGGCTTAATTCAGGCGCTAGATTTTGTAGCCACTCATGATGCGCTTCCTTCAAGCGCTGGCTGACGCACGCCCTCTCATGTGCTCTCTGCTAGAGTAAAAACAGCTCCTAAGTAAATTGGAGAACGGCCATGCTGGAGAAATTTGAACGCTATCCACTCATGTTCGGCCCAACCCCAATTGAGAAACTGAATCGCCTATCGGAGTGCCTCGGTGGCAATATCCAGCTATATGCCAAACGAGAGGATTGCAACTCTGGACTGGCGTTTGGCGGCAACAAGATCCGCAAGCTGGAATATATCGTTCCCGATGCCATTGCCTCGCATGCAGACACACTGGTAAGCATCGGTGGCGTCCAGTCAAACCACACGCGCCAGGTCGCGGCTGTCGCTGCCAAACTCGGTATGAAGTGCCGGCTCGTTCAAGAAAGCTGGGTTCCATTCCAGGATGCGGTCTACGACCGGGTTGGGAATATCCTGATGAGCCGCGTGCTGGGAGCGGAGATTGAATTCGCCGACGCAGGTTTCGATATCGGTATCCGCGAGAGCTGGGAGCGGGCACTAGAAGACGTCAAGGCGAAAGGAGGCAAACCCTATGCCATTCCCGCCGGTGCGTCCGTGCACAAATATGGCGGTCTCGGCTATGTCGGCTTCGCCGAAGAAGTACGCGAGCAAGAGGCGCAGATGGGGATCAAATTTGATTACATCATCGTCTGCACGGTGACCGGCTCGACGCATGCGGGCATGCTGGTGGGATTCGCTAAGGATGGTCGTGCTCGCCATGTGATCGGTATCGACGCCTCCGGCACACCTGAACAAACCAGGGCTCAAGTGTTGGCAATCGCTCAGCATACGGCCGAGCTTGTTGGGCTTGGCCAGGAAATCACAGCTGACGATGTGATCCTTCGGGAAGAATACGCCTATCCGGCCTATGGCATTCCGTCAGAGGAGACCAATGCAGCCATTCGATTATGCGCTCGCATGGAAGGCATGATGACGGACCCGGTCTATGAGGGAAAATCCATGCAAGGCCTCATTGATCTGGTCCGCAAGGGTTTTTTCCCGGATGGGTCGAAGGTTCTCTATGCACATCTCGGTGGTGTGCCAGCGATTAACGCGTATAGCTATATCTATCGAAACGGCTGACCTTTGTAGATGGCCGTACGCTGCGATTGAGGCGTTAAACCACGGAGGAGAAAACAGCGGGGTAGCCTGGATCACCACTGGTGGAAAACGCTCCGCGGTTTTCCACCCTACGCGAACTTGAGAGTTATGTAGGGTGGACAACGCCTTCTTGTCCACCTGCTTCTACGGCTGAGTGTCGATCTCAACGGGTCTTGATCTGCTCAGCCTGACCACTCGCTATCGCGCCCACTGACCACCGTTCACCCCAAAACCGCCTCGATACCCGCGCACCAAAAATCCCGACTCCGCGAGAAAAAAGGGCGGATTCATTTATCAACACAAAAATGACTAGCCGCGCTGCCAGGGACTTGCCTACGCTTCGCGTCGGGATTTCGGAGAGATTGGGCGTTAGGCAACAGGAGCAACTTTGACGCTAAAAGTGTTGTTCATTTGCGGCAAGAACCGCCTCCGCAGCCCTACAGCCGAGGATGTCTTTGCCGACTGGCCTGGCGTCGAAACGTCGTCTGCCGGCATCAACCATGATGCCGACACTCCAGTTTCTCCCGAGTTGCTGGCGTGGGCCGATCTGGTCTTTGTCATGGAGCGGACTCATCGCGCGAAGCTTGCTGCCAGGTTCAAAGCCTCCCTGGCAAACAAGCGCGTCATCTGCCTCAACATTCCCGACGATTACGAATTCATGGAGCCGGCGCTGGTCGCACTTCTGCATGACCGGGTGCGCCGCCATCTGCCTGCTTCATGAATTCGCTTCGCTCTACAATTGCCCCCGCAACGCCCTGCCAAACAACTGACTGTACTCACTCGCACTAAAACCAACCGGATTGGTCCCCGCCGACGGGTCGGCTTCGGCCATCAGCCCGACCTGGTCGATGCGGGTGTCGTCGATGCCGATTTCGCTCAGGCTGTGGGGGATGCCGATTTCGCTGCGCAGTTGCAGCACCCAGTCGAGCACGCCGGCGAAGCCGGGTTTGGCCAGGTTGAGGTAGCGCGCCAGGCGCTCCATCTGCGGCCCGATGCCGCTCTGGTTGGCCTGCAGCACATAGGGCATCAGCACCGCGTTGAGCAGGCCGTGGTGGGCGTCGTACAGCGCGCCGAGGGGATGGGCCAGGGCGTGCATGGCGCCGAGGCCGCGCTGGAAGGCGGTGGCGCCCATGCTCGAGGCCACCAGCATGTGCAGGCGCGCCTCGACGTCGCTGCCCTTGGCCACCGCGCGCGGCAGGTACTGCTGGACCAGGCGCATGCCTTCCAGGGCGATGCCTTCGGCCATGGGGTGGAACAGCGGCGAGCAGTAGGCCTCGAGGCTGTGCGACAGGGCGTCCATGCCGGTGGCGGCGGTGATCTTCGCCGGCAGGCCGAGACACAGTTGCGGGTCGAGGATGACCAGCGCGGGGAGCATCCTGGGGTGGAAGATGATGCGCTTGACGTGCTCGGCCTCGTCGGTGATCACCGAGGCGCGGCCGACTTCCGAGCCGGTGCCGGCGGTGGTCGGCACCGCCACCACCGGGGCCATGCCGGTGACGTCGACGCGGCCCGCGTTGTCGCCAACATCCTCGAAGTCCCACAGCGGGCGGCTCTGGCCGACCATCAGGGCGATGGCCTTGCCGGCGTCCAGCGCCGAGCCGCCGCCGAAGGCGATCACCCCGTCGTGGCCGCCGGCCTTGAAGGCGGCGACGCCGTCCATCACGTTCTGCCCGGTGGGGTTGCCCTTGATCGCGGCGAACAGTTCGGTCTTGAGGCCGTCGTCGCGGCACTGCAGCAGCGCCCGGTCGATCAGCGGCAAGGCGGCCAGGCCGGGGTCGGTGACCAGCAGCGGCGCGCTCATGCCGAGGGTGCGGCAGGCGGCGGGCAGTTCGACGATGCGCCCGGCGCCGACGCGGATCGAGGTCGGGTAGTTCCAGTTCATGCGGTACTGATTCAGGTCCATGGCGGCCTCACAACTTGGTTTTCAGATGGAAGGATTTCGGCCGGGTCAGGTGCTCGTAGCCGAGGCTCGACAGGCTGCAGCCGCGTCCGGAGTGCTTCACCCCGCTCCAGGCCAGGGCCGGGTCGAGGTAGTCGCAGCGGTTGAGGAACACGGTGCCGGCCTCGACCCGCTCGGCCAGGGCCAGGGCAGCGGCTTCGTCGCGGCTGAAGATGGCGGCGGTGAGGCCGAACTCGCTGTCGTTCATCAGCGCCAGCGCCTCCTCGTCGTCCGCGACCTTCTGGATGCCAACCACCGGGCCGAAGGACTCCTCGGTCATCACCCGCATGCCGTGGTGCACGCCGGTCAGCACCTGCGGCGCCAGGTAGGCGCTGCCGGGTTGGTCGAGGGCGAAGTTGTCCGGGTCGATATGCGCGGTGGCGCCCTGGGCCACCGCCTCGGCGATCTGCTCGCGGACGAAATCCGCCGCTTCGGCGCGCACCAGCGGGCCGAGGGTGGTCTCCGGGTCGTCGGAGCGGCCGAGTTGGTATTGCTTGACCAGCGCCACCGCCTGTTCGACGAAGGCCTCGAACAGCGACTGGTGCACATAGATGCGCTCGATACCGCAGCAGGATTGCCCGGAGTTGAAGAAGGCGCCGTCGATGGCGGTGGCCACCGCATGGGCCAGGTCGGCGTCGGCGCGCACGTAGGCCGGGTCCTTGCCGCCCAGCTCCAGGCCGACGCTGATGAAGCGCCCCGCCGCCGCGTGCTCGACCATGGTGCCGCCCGCCACCGAGCCGGTGAAGGACACGTGCTGGATCGCCGGCGCCTTGATCAGCCGCTCGGTATCGGCGTGGCTCAGGTGCAGGTACTGGAACACGCCGTCGGGCAGGCCGGCCTCGGCGAAGGCCGCGACCATCCGTTCGGCGCACAGCGGGGTCTGCGCCGAATGCTTGAGCAGCACCGCGTTGCCGGCCAGCAGCGCCGGCACCACGGCGTTCACCGCGGTCAGGTAGGGGTAGTTCCAGGGCGCAATGACCAGGGCCACGCCGAGCGGCTCGCGGCGGATGAAGCGGGTGAAGCCGGGCTTGTCCGGCAACTGGATGTCGGCCAGGGCGCTCTCGGCAATATCGGCCATGTAGCTGGCGCGCTCGACGAAGCCGCGGATCTCGCCGGCGGCGTAGCGGATCGGCCGGCCCATCATCCAGCAGAGTTCTTCGGCCAATTGCGCTTCCTTGGCGGCGAAGGCGGCGATGGCCCGGCGGCCGATGGCCACGCGCTCGGCCACCGGGGTCTGCCGCCAGCGCTGCTGCGCCAGCTCGGCCTTGGCCAGGGCCGCCTGGATCTCACCGGCCGAAGCCAGCTCGCGCTCGACATACAGCGAGCCGTCGATGGGGGATATGCATTGCAGTTTGTTCATTGCGTGCTCCGTGGGATCCAGCCCTCACCCCAGCCCTCTCCCGGAGGGAGAGGGGGTTGACGCTGCCCGGCCTTGACTTCGTACTCCGCCGCCACACCGAGCCAGTCCCCTCTCCCCCTGGGAGAGGGTTAGGGTGAGGGGAAGACATTCAGATGATCTCGAAGTAGCGATCCAGCTCCCAGTCGCTGACGTGCCGCCGGTATTCACGTTCCTCCCATTCGCGGCTGGCGGCGAAATGCTCGACGAACGGATCGCCGAACAGCTCGCGCGCCGCCTGGGAGGCCTTCAGGCGCTGCGCCGCATCCCACAGGGTGCGCGGCAGGGCCAGCTCCTCGGGGTGCTTCATGGCGTAGGCGTTGCCGGACACCGGCTCGGTCGGCTGCCACTGCTGCATCACCCCGTACAGGCCGGAGCCGATGGCTACGGCGAGGGTCAGGTAGGGATTGCCGTCCGCCGCGCCGAGGCGATACTCCTGGCGCTGCGACTTGTCGCTGCCGGGGATCACGCGCAGCGCCGCGGTACGGTTCTCCACGCCCCAGGTGGCGTCGGTCGGCGCCCAGAAGCCGGGAATCAGGCGCCGGTAGCTGTTCAGGGTTGGCGCCACCATGCACAGGAACTCGGGCATCAGGCGCTGCTGGCCGGCGATGAACTGGCGCTGGACCTGGCTCATGTTGTGCGCCTGGCTGGGGTCGTAGAAGGCCGACTTGCCGCTGGCGCGGTCGCGCAGGGAGACGTGGATGTGCCCGCTCTGCCCCGGGTACTTGCCCGACCACTTGGCCATGAAGGTGGCCATCAGGCCGTTGCGCTGGGCCAGCACCTTCATGAAGGTCTTGAACAGCGCGCCCTTGTCCGCCGCGGCTTCGGCGTGGTCGTAGGCGATGGCGGCTTCGATGACGCCGGGACCGGTCTCGGTGTGCAGGCCTTCGATGGGGAAGTCCATCTGCTCGGCCAGCTGGAGGATCTCGTGGTACAGCTCGGCATGCACCGAGTTGCGGATGGTCGAGTAGCCGAACCAGTCCGGGGTGAAGGGCTTGAGATTACGGAAGCCCTTCTCGCGCGCCGACTCCGGGGTTTCGTCGAACATGAAGAACTCGTATTCCAGCGCGGCATAGGCGTCGAAGCCCAGCGCCTGGCAGCGTTCGAGCACCCGCCGCAGGGTGGCGCGCGGGCAGACCTTCTCGGCGCCCTCGGCGAACTCGCAGATGAACAGCAGCATGCCGCCCTCGAACGGTATATCCCGGCAGGTGTGCGGCAGCACGCGCACCGGCGCGTCCGGGTAGCCGGTGTGCCAGCCGGTGTAGCTGGCGTTGTCGTAGAGCTGGTCCTTGACGTCCCAGCCCAGCACCACGTCGCAGAAGGCGAAGCCGCTGTCGAGGGCGGAGAAGAATTTGCTGCGGCTCAGGTACTTGCCGCGCATCACCCCGTCGTTGTCGAAGACCCCGACCTTGACGTGGCTGAGGCCGCGTTCTTCGACGATGCGCTTGGCATCGCCGATGGTCTTTACATCCCGCGGATTGAGCATATGCACCCCTGTCTTTTTATTCTGGTTCTGAGTTGTTGCCTGCGATTCGCGGCCATGGAACTGGGCGTCCCCGCCGCTCCTACGGGGCCGGGGCGTGGCGCAGGCACGCCTTGCACCAGCCGGCGCGGGCCTTGCTGGCCTGCGCCCGACCAGCCTCGGCGGAACCGACCCAGCGGCCCGGCAGTGGCCGCGCACCACGCCCGGAGCCGCGGCTCGGCCGCCGCGGCCCGGGCCTGGCATCAGTAGCGGTAGGGCGGGCCGGCCTTGACCATCAGCGCGTTGTACTTCTTGAAGATCTCGACGACCTTGGCGCAGCGCGGGCTGGTCTTGGCGATCTCGTCCCAGAACTTCTGCGCTTCGGCCTCCACCGTCTGCCATTCGGCATCGGGAATGGTGGTCAGCTGCAGCTTGCCGCCCTCGACCCGCAACTGCGCCTCGCCGCCCCAGTACCAGTACTGGCGGTAGTAGTGGGAGCTGTCCATGCACAGCTTGAACAGGGTCTTGAGGTGCTCGGGCACCGCGGCCCACTTGTCCGAGTTGGCGAAATAGGAACCGATCCAGGCGCCGGAGATGTTGTTGGTGAGGAAGTACTTGGTGACGTTGGCCCAGCCGACGGTGTAGTCCTCGGTGATGCCCGACCAGGTGATGCCGTCCAGTTCGCCGGTCTGCACCGCCACCTCGACGTCCTCCCAGGGCAGGGTCACCGGGATCACGCCGAAACGCGACAGGAACTTGCCGGCGGTGGGGAAGGTGAAGATGCGCTTGCCCTTGAGGTCGGCCAGGCTGTTGATCGGCTCGACCGTGGCGAAATGGCAGGGGTCCCAGGCGCCGGCACCGAGCCAGGTGACGCCCTTGACCTCGCCGTAGGCCTCCTCCCAGATCTCCTTCAGGCCGTAGCGGTGGAACAGCACGGGCACGTCCAGGCTGTAGCGGGTGGCGAAGGGGAAGTAGCCGCCGAACACCGAGACGTCCACCGGCGCGGCGATCGAATCGTCGTCGCTCTGCACCGCGTCGATGGTGCCGCGCTGCATGGCGCGGAACAGCTCGCCGGTGGGCACCAGCTGGTCGGCGTAGTAGAGCTGGATCTCCATCTCGCCCTTGGCCGCCTGGTTGAAGGCATCGATGGACGGCTTGATCACGTGCTCGCCGAGCGCCGGGCCGGCGTAGGTCTGCAGCCGCCAGGTGATCTTCTTCGGCTCCTCGGCGTAGATGTGCGCCGAGCCCAGGGCGGTGGCGCCCACCGCGCCGGTGGTGACCGCGGCAGTCTTGAGGAAGTTGCGTCTCGTACTCATGCTGTTATCTCCAATTAGGTGTCGATCCAGATGTCATACAGCCGCATAGCACCACTGCGACCCGGCAAGGTCGGTGCAGCGTGTTCAGGTGGGCAAAGGGGTCCTCATAGGGGGCATGCCTGTCTCAACGATCCAACGGTTTCTTACTGCCTTTCCTGAATTCTTGGGGTCAGCGCGCGTAGTGCCACTGCGGCAGCCACAGGGCGATCTGCGGGTAAATCATCACCAGCGCCAGGGCCAGGGCCATGATCAGCACGAAGGGGGTGACCGAGGCATAGATGTCCCGCAGGCTCACCTCCGGCGGCGCCATGGCACGCATGAGGAACAGGTTGTAGCCGAACGGCGGGGTCATGTAGGCCATCTGGCAGGTGATGGTGTAGAGCACGCCGTACCAGATCAGGTCGAAGCCCAGGGCGCCGACCAGCGGCACGTAGAGCGGCGCGACGATCACCAGCATGGCGGTGTCGTCGAGAAAGGTGCCCATGAGGATGAACGACAGCTGCATCAGGATCAGGATCTGCCAGGGCCCCAGGCCCAGGCGGTCGACGAAGAAGGTCTCGATCGCGCGTACCGCGCCCAGCCCGTCGAACACCGCACCGAAGCACAGGGCGGCGAGGATGATCCACATGAACATGCAACTGATGCCCAGGGTCTTGCGCAGGGTTTCTTCCATCACCTTGGCGGTCAGCCGGCGCTTGGCCAGGGCGGCCAGGGTGGCGGCGGCGGCGCCCACCGCCGAGCTCTCGACCAGGCTGGTGAAGCCCAGCAGGAACAGGCCGGTCATGGAGAGGAAGATGAACAGCGGCACCAGGCCGGCCTGGAGCAGGCGCAGCTTCTCGCCCCGGCTGATCTGCCGGCGTTCCTCCTCCGGCAGCGCCGGCCCGAGCTCGGGCCGCAGGCGGCAGCGGATGGCGATGTAGAGGACGAACAGGCCGGCCATCATCAACCCGGGAAACACCCCGGCCAGCCACAGCTGCCCCACCGGCTGGCGGGCGATCATGCCGTACAGCACCAGCACCACGCTCGGTGGAATCAGGATGCCCAGCGAGCTGCCGGCCTGGATCACCCCGGTGACCATGATCTTGTCGTAGCCGCGGCGCAGCAGCTCGGGCAGGGCGATGCTGGCGCCGATCGCCATGCCGGCCACGCTCAACCCGTTCATCGCCGAGATCACCACCATCAGGCCGATGGTGCCGATCGCCAGGCCGCCGTGCAGCGGACCCATCCAGACGTGGAACATCCGGTAGAGGTCTTCGGCGATCCCCGACTCGGAGAGCATGTAGCCCATGTAGACGAACATCGGCAGGGTCAGCAGCGGATACCACTTCATCAGCTTCATGGCCGCGTTGAACGCCACTTCCGCACCGCCGTCGCCCCACAGCAGCAAGGCGGCGAGCACCGCGACGAAACCGATGGCGCCGAACACCCGCTTGCCGGTGAGCAGCAATACCATCATCGAGGAGAACATCAGCAGCGCGATGAACTCGTAGCTCATTACAGCTGCTCCCCGCGTGCCGCAGCGAGGTCCTTGAAGAAGGTCGCGATCGCCTGCAGCAGCATCAGCGCCACACCGATGGTCATGATGATCTTGATCGGCGCCATCCGCGGCGACCAGGAGGAATAGCTGGTTTCCCCGTATTCCAGGGCGTACTGGGTCGAGGAAATGCCGCCGTAGAGGAGCAGCGCCAGGTAGAAGATCAGGAAGCCCACGGTCAGGGCATCCATGATCGCCTGGGTCCGCGGCTGCCAGTGGCTGTACAGCAGGTCCATGCGCACATGGGCATCGAGCTGCATGGAATAGCCACCGCCGAGGAGGAAATAGGTGACCATCAGGAACTGCGCGGTTTCCAGGGTCCAGAGCGCCGGATCGGCGAAGGTCTTGCTGATCGAGGAATACAGCAACACGCCGAGCATGGCGAAGATCAGGTACATGGCGAAGCGGCCGATGACCCGGTTCAGCGCGTCCACCGCCCTTACGAACACCCGTATGGCCCTAGGCATGCAAATCTCGGCGAATTAGTCGTTATCTGGTCAGACTAGTCGAAGATTGCATAATGCCAACTGGCCTGTACCCGCGGCGGAACGGGCCTTTCGCCGCCAGATGCTGGGGGCGACTGCGCCGGTAGGGTGCGCGGGGCCGCCCAGGCCGTGCGCACCAAGCGCCCCTTGCCAGCGGTGCGCACGGCGCACCCTACCCAGCCACGCGCCGGCCTCATCGGCAGGCCGGCCTGCGTCCAGCAACAGCATCCTCGGCCTCGCGCAGGCGCCGGGCGTGCGCGACGAACAGGCCCACCGGATCGGCGCCCTTGCCGACCAGGCCGAAGCTCTGGTTGACGATGTCGAAGTGGTCCAGCGGGAAGTCGTCGCCGATCACCTTGCCCAGGTGCGAGCTGTAGCGCCCGACCATGCCGTCGCAGTGCCCGGCCTCGCGGCGGAAGCTGCGGGCGAACAGGCGACAGAACAGATTCGGCCCGTCCAGGCGGTTGCCGCCGCGATCGGTGATGCCAGGTTGCAGGGTGCCGGACCAGGAGTAGTAGCGCACGCCATCGACCTCCTCCGCGCCCTCGCCGCCCCAGGTCGTGGGCAGGCCTTGCGGGTAGCGCGCGTTGAAGGCGGCGACACCGGCGGTGGTCAGCGACTGCTGCGCGGCGGCCACGTCGATGGGCAGACGCGGGCCACGATAGCCGGTCTCCAGCCAGGCCATGCAGCGCGCCACCCAGCGCATCAGCAGCGCCAGCAGCCGCTCGCGCAGGCTGCCCTGGGGCGCCAGACGCTGGAGAAAGTCGGCCAGCTCGGAGCCGTGGTTGGGCCCGGCCACCGAGGTCACCGAGGCCACCCACTCGGGTTTCAGCGCCGCGGCATAGCGGGCGCTTAGCGCGCCCTGACTGTGGCCGATCAGGTGCACCTTGTCCGCGCCGGTTTCACGCAACACCTGGGCGATCCGTTCGAGCAACTGCTCGCCGCGCACCTCGCTGGAATGCACCGCGGACACCAGCACCGGGAAGACCTTGGCGCCCTGTCGGCGCAGCGCCGCGACTATGCCGAACCAGTAGGGATAACCGAGCAGGCGGATGAAGCCGAGCAGGCCCGGCACCAGGACCAAGGGGTAACGCGGCGCGCTTGAGTTCGACATGACGGAGCTTCCCTGTGCGAAAAACGGGCGGAGCAGCACGCTCGGCGGAACTGCCGACAAGTACGGAATATGTGGCAAAAGACAGGAAAAAATCGGCTAACTACGCCGATCTCAACACAACCCTGCGACCATCAAGGGGATCGATGGACACTATCGAGGCACTCGACTTCTTATTCGCCGCCAAGTCCCTAGTATTGCCTCCCGTAGCCATTGATTCCCATCTGGAGGAGCCAATCATGAAACGCACTCTCGCTCTCAGCCTGCTGCTGGGCCTGTTCGCCAGCAACGCCTTCGCGCTGCCGAGCAGCAACCCGATGCCTCTGCTCGGCGAAGTGAAGGACAGCCAGCCAGAAGTCCTGCCGCAGGACCGCCACGTCGCTGAAAGCGGCGCCGAGCGCACCCTGCAACAGCGCTTGCGGATGGCCGAGAATGGCTCGCAGCGCACCCCGGGCCAGCAACGCCTGCGCATCGCCGAAGGTGGCGCCGAGCGCCTGCTGGAGCAGCGCCGCGCCGGCTAGTCAGATCACCAGCAACATCCACAGCGGCAGCGTCAGCGCCGCCAGCAGGGTGGAGAGGAACACTGCCGAGCTGACGCTGCGAGTGTCTTCCGGGGTCTTGGCGAAGGCCAGCACATTGACCCCGCTCGGGCAGGCGGCGAGCAGCACCAGCACACTGCGCGCCGCCTCGCCGAGCCCCGGCAACAGGCCGCTCAGCCACCAGACCAGGGCCGGAAACAGCAGCAGCTTGGCCATCGCCAGGCCCAGCACGCCGCGACTGGGCCGCAGCCGATAGCGCGACAGGCTGACGCCCAGCACGATCAGCGCGCAGGGCAAGGCCGCCTGGGCCAACCACTCGACCATGCGCCACAGCGGCTGCGGCACGAGCAGCCCGGACAAGTTGAGCAGCGCGCCGAGCAGCAGGCCGATGATCATCGGGTTGGCCAGGTTCTTCAGCAGCGCCCGCCCATCGACCCGCTCCTGGCCGCCCAGGGCGGCATAGACGCTGTGCAGGGAAAACAGCGTGAGGCTGTGGAACACCAGGATGGCGAATACGTAGACCAGCCCCGCCGGCCCCATCAGGCTGGTCACCAGCGGAATGCCGACCAGCACGTTGTTGGAGAAGGCCGCGGCCAGGCCCAACGGCGTCGGGGCACCCCGCCGCCTATGGGCGACCAGGTTGACCAGGCCGAACACCAGCAGCACCGGCAGGTAGTAGGCCAGCAGCAGCAGCGGCGACAGGCCGTCGGCCAGGGGCGCCTTGGCGATGCCGGCGAACAGCAGGGTCGGCATGAACAGCTTGAAGGTGATGTTGGCCAGCCCCGCCGCCGACTCGCCGCTGAGCCACTGGCGCCAGCCGAGCAGGTAGCCCAGCACAATCAACCCGAAGATCGGCAGAATCGCCTGAACAACCAGCATAGATCGACACGCTCCAGAACCGTCCAACGCCTCCCTGAATACCCTGGAGACGCCGTGCTTGAGGGGCCGCCAAGCATACGCGGGCGGTCGGCGGATTTCGACCGGGCGCGACGCGCAACGCCGCAGCGAGCAAGCTGCACCAAACAAGTGCAATGCGAACGGATGCGCACCAAATAGAGCCCGAGCAACGCCCCCACTCCTGCCACCCACCCGGTGCAGGCCGCCCCGTTCGGCGCTGCGCCGGCTTGGCAAGCCCCTTGCTCTGTTCCCGTCATTAGCGTGAAAGTCGCGCAGCGACGACCTCCTTGCGCCGGATGAGGGAGGCGGGCATGCCGCGAAGGCTTTCATCGTTCGGGGTGCCTCTCGCGGCATGCCCGTTAACCTGCCGGAAACTGCCCCATGCTGGTGATCCACCAACGCCTCGCCGCCCAGCAGCACTGGGACGCCGAACTCGAACTGACGTTCGAAGCACGCAGCAAGAGCCGTCTGCGCTGCTTCACCACCCAGGGCGAGGAAGTCGGCCTGTTCCTCGAGCGCGGCCAGCCGCCGCTGCACCACGGCGAATGCCTGCAGGCCGACGACGGCCGCATCGTTCGCGTCTGCGCCCGCGCCGAACAGCTGCTGCACGTCACCTGCGCCAGCCCCTTCGAACTGATGCGCGCCGCCTATCACCTGGGCAACCGCCACGTCGCCCTGCAACTCGGCGACGGCTGGCTGCGCCTGCCCGACGACTATGTGCTCAAGGCCATGCTCGAACAGCTCGGTGCCCGGGTCGAAGCGATCGAGGCGCCCTACCAGCCAGAGCACGGCGCCTATGGCGGCGGCCACCACCACTCGCACGCCGGCGACGCCGAATTCAGCTACGCGCCGCGCCTGCATCAGTTCGGGGCGCGCAAGTGAACTCGGCCTGGGCCTTATTGAGACTGGCCAGCCCGCAGCTGCCGATCGGCGGCTACAGCTACTCACAAGGACTGGAGCTGGCGGTCGAACAGGGCCTGGTCGACAGCCCGGACAGCGCCCAGCGCTGGATCGCCGATCAGCTGCTGCTGAACCTGGCGCGCTTCGAGGCGCCGCTGCTGCTGGCCCATTGCGAGGCGGCGGCCGCCGGCGACTGGACGCGCCTGCAGGATCTCGCCGCGCAGCAGCGCGCCAGTCGCGAAAGCCGCGAGCTGCGCCTGGAAAGCCGGCAGATGGGCTATTCCCTGGAGCAGCTGCTGGCCGGCCTTCCGGAGCTGGACGAAGCGTCGCGCGCGCTGTTCGCCGCGCTGCCCGAGCCGGGCCTGGCCGTGGCCTGGGCCCTGGCCGCACGGACCTGGCGGATCGCCCCGCAGGACGCCCTGGCCGCCTGGCTGTGGGGCTGGCTGGAAAACCAGCTGGCGGTGCTGATGAAGACCCTGCCGCTCGGCCAGCAAGCCGCGCAGCGCCTGACCTCGGCGCTGCTGCCGCGGCTCGAGCAGGCGCAGCGCCTGGCCAGCGCGCTGCCGGCCGAACACTGGGGCGGCGCCGCCTTCGGCCTGGCCCTGGCGAGCATGGCCCATGAGCGCCAGTACAGCCGGCTGTTTAGATCGTAGGAGCGGGGGCGACGCCTAGTTCCAGGCCCACGATTGGTTTTCCGCGGGCATGGCCCGCTCCTACAAAAAAGCATGCGTCGGCTGGGATACATCCCGGCCGGCAACCCGATGAAGATGGGAGTGAAACAACGCGATGAACAGCCAACCCCTGCGCGTCGGCATCGGCGGTCCGGTCGGGTCCGGCAAGACCGCCCTGACCCTGGCGCTGTGCCTGGCCCTGCGCGAGCGCTACAACCTGGCCGTGGTGACCAATGACATCTACACCCAGGAAGACGCCCAGTTCCTGGTGCGCAACCAGGCCCTGGCGCCGGAGCGGATCATCGGCGTGGAGACCGGCGGCTGCCCGCACACGGCGATCCGCGAGGACGCCTCGATCAACCTGGAGGCGGTCGACCAGCTCAACCGGCGCTTCCCCGGCCTCGAGCTGATCATCGTCGAATCCGGCGGCGACAACCTCTCGGCCACCTTCAGCCCGGAACTCTCCGACCTGACCATCTACGTGATCGACGTCTCGGCCGGCGACAAGCTGCCGCGCAAGGGCGGCCCGGGCATCTGCAAGTCCGACCTGCTGGTGATCAACAAGGTCGACCTGGCGCCGCTGGTCGGCGCCTCGCTGGAGGTGATGGAGCGCGACACCAGGAAGATGCGCGGCGACAAGCCGTTCGTCTTCAGCAACCAGAAGGTCGGCCAGGGTCTCGACGAGATCATCGCCTTCATCGAACGCCACGGCATGCTCGGCGCCGCGTAGGAGCGGGGGCGACGCCTCACGACCAATCAAGGAGATCCACCATGAACCTGCGCCAATCCCTGTTCGCCCTCGCCCTGCTGCTCAGCCCGACCCTGGCCTTCGCCCACGCCGGCCACGACCATTCCGGGCTGCTGTCCGGTCTGGCCCACCCGCTGCTGGGCCTCGACCACCTGCTGGCGATGCTCGCCGTCGGCCTGTGGGCCGCGCAGCAGAGCGGCGCGGCGCGCTGGGCGGTGCCGCTGGGTTTCGTCGGCAGCATGCTGCTCGGCGGCCTGTTCGGCTTCGGTGGCGTGCAGCTCCCGCTGCTGGAAACCGCCATCGCCAGTTCGCTGCTGGCCCTCGGCCTGCTGGTGGCCGTGGCGGCGCGCCTGCCGTTGGCCATCGCCCTGGGGTTGACCGGCCTGTTTGGCCTCAGCCACGGCCTGGCCCATGGCCTGGAACTGCCGGCCCAGGCCAGCCCCTGGGCCTACGCCGGCGGTTTTGTCATCGCCACCGCCGCTCTGCACGCCGCCGGCTACGCCCTGGTGCACGGGCTGCCGCAAGCCGCGGCGCCGCTGGTGCGGCTGGCGGGCGCGGCATCAGCCCTGAGCGGCGCTTGCCTGCTGGCTGGCTGAGGCTCGCCGGAGGGGCCCCTGTTCACCTGCAAGGGCTGCGGCATCGTCGGGTGCACCGCGCGCAGCAATTAACCCACACCACAAACCGTAGGGTGGAATCGCTGCAGGCGCTTCCGCCGTTTACCGCGACTGGCAAGGCATGCCGTCACCACCGCGGCAGATAACACTTTACGCGGCAAGCGGCGGATTACGTCGCTGCGCGGCTAATCGACCCTACGAACTGCAAGGTCTGCGGTAGCGTGTTTCGTAGGAGCGGGCCATGCCCGCGATGCTTTTTGCGAGCGCGCTCTATCGCGGCCATGGGCTAGGCGCCCCCGCCGCCCCTAGGTCCTGCGAGGCTTGCACATGAACATAGGATCTACGGCGGTCCTGTCTGCAAAGGTGTGCTGCATGTCGCCATTCGCCTCTCGCCCGCCACGGCATCCTTTGTCATAGTCCGGCTGTTGCCCGTGCCCCGTTCCTGAATAGTTGGAAGCCCCCATGCTGCGCCTTGCCCGCTTTCTCCTCGCCCCGCTGCTGCTGGTCGCCGTCGCCCTGCTGACCCTGGCCCTGACCAGCCGCCCGGCGCCACAGCCGGCGGTGCTCGCCGCGCTCGGCGACCGGCCGTTGGTGATCGCCCACCGCGGCGGTCGCGGCCTGTGGCCGGAAAACAGCCTGTTCGCCTTCGAGCGCGCCAGCGCCCTGGGCGTGGACATGCTGGAGATGGACCTGCGGCTGTCCAGCGACGGCGAGCTTGTGGTGTTCCACGACCGTCGCCTGGAGCGCACCACCGACGGCCGCGGACCGGTCGCCGCGCTGACCCTCGAGCAGTTGCAGGCCATGGACGCCGGCTACCGCTGGACCGCCGACGGCGGCGAGAGCCACCCCTATCGCGGCCAGGGCATTCGCATCCCGGCCTTCGCCGAGGTCCTCGAACGCTTCCCGGACACCCCCAAGGTCATCGAGATCAAGGTGCCGGACGCCGGCATGGAGGCGCTGCTGTGCGACGCCCTGGAGCACAACGGCCAGCGCGACCTGGTGATCGTCGGCAGCTTCTACGAGCGCAGCCTGCAGCTGTTCCGCGAACTGTGCCCGGGGGTCGCCACCTCCGCCGGCCCCGCCTCGGTGCGCCTGCTGGTGGCGCTCGACTGGCTGGGCCTGGGCAGCCTGCTGTCGCCGTCCTACCAGGCGCTGCAGATCCCCGAACGGCACAACGACCTGCGGATCGCCAGCGACAGCCTGCTGCGCACCGCCCAGGCGCGCGGCCTCAACGTGCAGCTGTGGACCATCAACGAACAGCCGGCCATGCGCCGCCTGCTCGACCTCGGCGCCCACGCGCTGATCACCGACTATCCCGACCGCGCCCTGCAACTGCTCGGCCGCTCCACGCGAATCAGCGCACTGGGCGATTGACCGGCCAGCGCCACCCGCCTGAGCAAAAAACACCCAGCCCGGGCCAGGCCTAGTCCCGCCTGGCCTGGCCGCAAGCGTGCGCAGCTTATCCACAGTTCGCTCCACAGCAATTCGGGATAAGTCACCGGCCTGATCCCCGCCGACCCGGCCAAGCGATTGAAATAGCATGATTATTTCTTGACTCGCGTTGGTCGAGAGTGCCTCCAGGCAGTCGTTTGGCGAGCTGATCAAATGCTGATCAACCGACGCCAAGCACCGCCAGATCAGGGCTTGAGCAAGGCATACCCTAGTTATCAACAGGAATGCCCACAGCAGTCGTGGACAACTCAAGCGCCCTTGCATAACTCGACTAAGCTGCTGTTTTTACGATGAAAACACATCTGGTCAAAAAACCATCAGAGCCCGCCCAAAGCCGTGCGACTAAGCCCCCAGCGCGCTACGCCCACCTTATCCACAGTTCGCTCCACAGTCTTTGTGGGCAACTTGAGCCAAAGGGCGCGCCTGTCCTGGGGAAAAGTCCGTTCCAGAGATAAAAAACGCAGAACACACCCGCAACGAAACCAAACTGTCCGGCGTCTTGGCAAAGGAGGTAAGGCCCGGAACGCTGTCGAGCAGACGGGAAGCCGCCCCAAAGGGAATCGAACGCACGGCCCCCAGGGTCAGTCGATCCAGCTTCTGCCCCTTGGCCAGGCGGCGTCTGGCCCATCTCGTTCAGGCGAATCGCGCGCTGCTCGATGAGCTGGCGAACGCCCGACTGTTCTGCCCGCTGATGTGCGGCTCGAAGCGGAGGCTGTGGAAGACATCGCCGAGCAGGTCTACGGCTTCATTGCTACCGCTGCGGATTCGTGGGGTTGCCAACCGCCGCCGAGTGCCTTGAAGGCTGCGACCGCGGCGCGTGCCGATTCCGTTTGTGCCTGGGCCCGCGCATCGGAGGCGCGCAGCAGGTTTTCGTCGGCTTGCAGGACCTCGATCAGGCTGACGACACCTTGCTGGTAGGCGGCAAAGGAGGCTTGCCGCGCACGGCCGAGCGAATCCACCCCCTGGGCGAGCACGCCCGCCTGCTCCTCGCGCTTGACCAGGGCGGAGAAGGCGTTTTCCACATCCTCGGTGGCCCGCAGCGCGGCCAGTCGATAGGCCGCCAGCATCTCGGCCTCCCGGCCCTTGGCCTGGTCGATCTGCGCGTCGATGCGGCCGAAATCGAACAGCCGCCAGCGCAGGCCCAGCACGCCGGCGGCCTGGCTGGCACCACTGCCGAACAGGTTGCCGCTGGACGCCGATGTCGCGCTGCCGATCAGCCCACTCAGGGAGAGCTTGGGGTAGTACTCGGCGATGGCGACGCCGATATGCGCGTTCGAGGCGGCCAGTTGGCGCTCGGCCGCCAGCAGATCGGGCCGACGCCGGAGCAATTCGCCCGGCGACCCTGTGGCTGCAATCTGCGGGGCAACCGGGATGCCGCCGGCATCGGCCAGTTCGGCTCGATACGTGCCGGGCGGCGAGCCCAGCATCACGTCCAGCGCGTTCATGGCGGCGTCCAACCCCGTCTCGAGGACGGGTACGGATGCCCGTACCTGGGCAAGCGCGCCTTCGACCTGGCGCACCTGGAGTTCGGCTGCCACCCCCTTGCTATAAAGCAGGTTGACGGTTGCGAGCAGTTCCTGCTGCGTCTGCACCTGCCGGCGTGCAACCTCGAGGCGGGTCTGCAACCCACGGATGCCGATGTAGATGTCGGCGGTCTGTGCCGCCACCGCCAGTCGCGTTGCGACCGCGCCTGCCTCCGACGCCTGGTACTCGGCCAGCGCCGCTTCGCGCCCACGACGCAGGCCGCCGAACAGGTCCAGTTCCCAGCTCGCGTCGA
Organism: Pseudomonas benzenivorans; assembly: GCF_900100495.1. Lineage (GTDB taxonomy): Bacteria > Pseudomonadota > Gammaproteobacteria > Pseudomonadales > Pseudomonadaceae > Aquipseudomonas > Aquipseudomonas benzenivorans. Next base: position 38,688 of record NZ_FNCT01000021.1, on the reverse strand, counting down.
GATTGGCTTCATAGGCATTGCCGTAGCGGTCGAAATCGGGCGTCGCGTTCAGCACTTGTCCCAGCGGCGTTTCAATCGACTGGTAGGCCCTGGCTGCTTGACCGCCGATGTTGCCGGAGGGCAACAAGGCGGCATTCGCTGCCCCGAGCCCCGCACGTGCTTGCACGACGCGAGCGGACGCCTGCGCGAGATCGAGGTTCTGCTCCAGCGCCAGGGTTACGAAGCGAGTCAGGTGCGGGTCGCCGAATCCCGTCCACCAAGTGATGAGGCCGGCGCTGGCACCGGCATGCCGCTGATCGACTGCGGCCTGCCCCAGGTAGCGTTCCGGCATGGGGAGTTCGGGACGGGTGTACTCGGGGCCGACCGCGCAGCCTGCCGAGAGGCTGGCTGCGATGAGCATGGCAAGGGGGCGTTTGGGCAGCATGGGTTTCTTCCAGGGCTAGGATATATGGAGCTGACGCTTTGTGACTATATTACACATTGGTCACTTGTTGTCCATCTTCCAGTCGGCCTGTAGGCTATGCCCCATGAACAAGACTTCCTCTCCCAAAGTGACAGCTCGTGGTCCGGTCGATCACGAAGTGCGCAACCAGATCGTGGCTGCGGCCAAAGAGCACTTCAGCCGCTATGGTTACGAGAAGACCACGGTCTCCGATCTGGCCAAGACCATCGGCTTTTCCAAGGCCTACATCTACAAGTTCTTCGAGTCCAAGCAGGCCATCGGCGAGATGATCTGCGCGAACTGCCTGAGCCAGATCGCGGCCGAGGTCAGGGCCGCCGTCGATGAGGTCGAGCGCCCGCCGGAAAAGCTGCGGCGGATGTTCAAGGCGCTGGTGGAGTCGAGCCTGCGCCTGTTCTTTCAGGACCGTAAGCTCTACGAGATTGCCGCATCGGCGGCCACCGAGAACTGGCAGGCGGTGCGTGCCTATGAGGGACGCATCCGGGAATTGCTGCAGGACATCTTGCAGGCTGGTCGGCAAAGCGGGGACTTCGAGCGCAAGACGCCCCTCGACGAGACCGTGATGGCGATCTATCTGGTCATGCGTCCTTACCTCAACCCGCTGCTCTTGCAGCATGGCTTCGACTACATCGACGAAGCGCCAGGTCAACTGTCTAGCCTGGTGCTGCGCAGCCTGTCGCCGTGACGCCTGGATATCTGTGACTTATATCTTTATTAGTCACAAATAAAAAGAGAGAGTCCCGATCAATTCGTCAATGGGACTCTCATGCTCCGGCGCCGCTCTCTACATGGCAGTGGGGCCGGAACTGCCAGATCCGTCAGTTGCCAAGATCGCGGTCCGAACGGACAACCCGTATGAACGACAGGGACGCACGAAGGCAGCACTTCCTTGTGCCGGAGGGGGGATACCTGAGACGTTGGCATCTCCCCCGATACTTCAGAGTGCAACGCGCACGCCCTCAATGGAGGCGGTAGAGCACCCTCTGCCTCAGAATGTCGGGCTCCGAGGTTGCGATCCGTTGCGCAGGGCCGGTAGCAGCAGGCTGCTCCTCGAGCATCCGTACAAGGCGCTGATTGGAGTCCTGGCTGCTGGAGCTACCGTAGAGCACCCTCTGCCTCAGAATCTCGGGTTCCGAGGTTGCGGTCCGTTGCGCAGGGCCGGTAGCAGCAGGCTGCTCCTCGGGCACCCGCACAGAGCGCTGGCTGGAGCCCTGGCTGCTGGAGCTGCCGTAGAGTGCCCTATCCCTCAGAATCTCGGGCTCCGACCTTTCGATCCGTCGCGCCCGTTGCACGATCGCATTGCCAGCGGCGGTGGGCCGCTCCTCGATCAGTTGCGCAAAGCGCTCAGCGGAGCCCTGGCTGGAGCGATCACTCACCAGCGCCTCTTGCTGCAGGCGGTAGTCCACCAGCAGCCCACTGCCACCTTCGGCCTGTACCCTAGTCACAGCAGCGCCCATCATCAGCGCAGCCACTGCCGTCATACCCAGTATCGATTTCATGGCGTCATCCTCCAAAGATGCGTTATCCACCATTTGTGACCATAATAAGAATTGGTCACATGTGACCATAATACATATCGGTCACTTGTTGTCCACTTTTTTAGATTGGCAATAGGCTGTGAATCATGAGCAAAACAGTCACCAAGTCGGTTCCAGTCCGCGGCCCGGCCGATCACGAGGTGCGCGACCAGATCGTTGCCGCAGCCACCGAGCACTTCAGCCGGTATGGCTACGAGAAGACCACCGTCTCCGATCTGGCCAAGGCCATCGGCTTTTCCAAGGCCTACATCTACAAGTTCTTCGAGTCCAAGCAGGCCATTGGCGAGATGATCTGCGCGAACTGCCTGAGCCAGATCGAGGCCGAGGTCAGGGCCGCCGTCGATAAGGCCGATCGGCCACCAGAGAAGCTGCGGCGGATGTTCAAGTCGGTCGTCGAGGCCAGCCTTCGCCTGTTTTTTCAGGACCGTAAGCTCTACGAAATTGCCGCTTCGGCGGCAACCGAGCGCTGGCAGGCGGCGCGTGCTTATGAAACGCGCATCCGGGAATTGCTGCAGGACATCGTGCTGGAGGGGCGGCAAAGCGGCGACTTCGAGCGCAAGACGCCCCTCGACGAAACCGTGATGGCGATCTATCTGGTCATGCGTCCTTACCTCAACCCGCTGCTCCTGCAGCATGGCTTCGACTACATCGACGAGGCGCCGACCCTACTGTCGGGCCTGGCGCTGCGCAGTCTGTCGCCTTGAGGTACTGAATTAATGTGACTATTGACTAACTTGGTCACTAGAGTCAAAGTGAGGGTCCTGATCCATTCGTCAAGGGGACTCCCATGCTCCGGCGCCGCCTGGTTTTATCTACTGTCTTCTGTGCCTTGCCGTTTGCGTTGGTCGCCTGCGGCGAAAAAACACCACCCGATCCACGCACCGAGGCGCCGCTGGTGCGTGCCGTCGTCATTCAGGGGGCGTCTGCTGCGCCGCGCGCCTTCACCGGCACCGTAGCCGCCAGGGTCCAGAGCGACCTGGGCTTTCGCCTCTCCGGCAAGGTGCTCGAGCGGCTGGTGGATACCGGGCAAACCGTCAAGCGCGGCCAGGTACTCCTGCGCCTCGATCCCGTCGACCTGAAGCTCGCCGCCCATGCGCAGCGCGAAGCGGTCGCCGCAGCGCGGGCGCGGGCGCAGCAGACCAGTGACGATGAAGCCCGCTATCGCGCGTTGCGCGGAACCGGCGCGATATCGGCGTCGGCCTACGATCAGTTCAAGGCGGCGGCGGATGCCGCCAGGGCTCAGCTCAGTGCGGCCGAGGCCCAGGCCGAACTTGCCCGCAATGCGACTCGTTATGCCGAACTGCTGGCCGATGCCGATGGCATCGTCATGGACACGCTGGTCGAACCCGGCCAGGTCGTCAGCGCCGGCCAGGTCGTGGTGCGCCTGGCGCATGCCGGGCCCCGGGAAGCGCTTATCCAGTTGCCGGAAACCCTGCGCCCTGCGGTCGGTTCCGCCGCCCAGGCCACGCTCTTCGGCAAAGAGGGCATCAGCGTTGCGACCAGGCTCCGGCAGCTCTCGGACGTCGCGGACCGCCTGACCCGCACCTTCGACGCGCGCTATGTGCTGGAAGGCGAATTGGCCAACGCGCCCCTGGGCACCACCATCACCGTGCAGATAGCGAATGGGCAGGCTTACGCGCAAAGCGACTTGCAGGTGCCGATCGGTGCTTTGTACGACGCGGGCAAGGGGCCGGGGGTCTGGGTCATTCAGGGGGAACCGGCACAGGTCTCCTGGCGGCCGGTCGCGGTTCAGCATCTGGATGACGAACGTGCGCGCATCAGCGGGCCGCTCAAGCAAGGCGAGCGGATAGTCGCGCTCGGCGCGCACCTGCTGCGCGAAGGCCAGCAGGTGCGGCTGGCTGGCGAAGCCGCCGTCGCGGCGGTCGAGGGAGTCCGCCCATGAGCGAAGGTCGTTTCAACCTGTCGGCGCTCGCCGTACGCGAGCGCTCCATCACCCTGTTCCTGGTCTGCCTGATCTCGCTGGCGGGGCTTATCGCGTTCTTCAAGCTGGGGCGGGCGGAAGATCCCGCCTTCACGGTCAAGGTGATGACCATCGTGACCGCCTGGCCCGGCGCCACCGCCCAGGAAATGCAGGACCAGGTCGCCGAGAAGATCGAAAAACGCCTGCAGGAGCTGCGCTGGTACGACCGCAGCGAGACCTATACGAGACCCGGCCTGGCCTTCACCACCCTGTCGCTGCTCGACACCACCCCGCCCTCGCAAGTGCCGGAACAGTTCTACCAGGCCCGCAAGAAGGTCAGCGACGAGGCCAAGACGCTTCCGGCTGGCGTGATCGGGCCGCTGGTCAACGACGAATACTCGGACGTCACCTTCGCCCTGTTCGCCCTCAAGGCCAAGGGCGAACCGCAGCGCCTGCTGGTGCGCGACGCGGAGAGGCTGCGCCAGCGGCTGCTGCACGTGCCGGGGGTGAAGAAGGTCAACATCGTCGGCGAGCAGTCCGAGCGCATCTTCGTCGAATTCTCCCATGAACGCCTGGCAACCCTGGGCATCGGCCCGCAGGAGGTGTTCGCCGCGCTCAATGGCCAGAATGCCCTGACCCCGGCTGGCTCGGTGGAAACCAAGGGGCCGCAGGTATTCCTGCGTCTGGACGGCGCCTTCGATGAGTTGCAGAAGATCCGCGACACGCCGGTGGTGGCGCAAGGCCGCACGCTGAAGCTGTCGGACGTCGCCACGGTCAAGCGTGGTTACGAAGACCCGGCGACCTTCCTGATCCGCAACGGTGGCGAACCGGCCCTGCTGCTGGGCATCGTCATGCGCGACGGTTGGAACGGTCTCGACCTGGGCAAGGCCCTGGACAGCGAAGTGGGCGCGATCAACGCCGAGCTGCCGCTGGGCATGAGCCTGAGCAAGGTCACGGATCAGGCCGTCAACATCGGCTCGGCGGTCGATGAGTTCATGGTCAAGTTCTTCGTCGCGCTGCTGGTGGTCATGCTGGTGAGCTTCATCAGCATGGGCTGGCGCGTGGGCGTGGTGGTCGCCGCGGCCGTGCCGCTGACGCTGGCGGTGGTCTTCATGGTGATGGCGGCGACCGGCAAGAACTTCGACCGCATCACCCTGGGCTCGCTGATCCTGGCGCTGGGCCTGCTGGTGGACGACGCCATCATCGCCATCGAAATGATGGTGGTGAAGATGGAGGAAGGCTACAGCCGCGTCAAAGCTTCCGCCTATGCCTGGAGCCATACCGCCGCGCCGATGCTGTCCGGCACGCTGGTCACCGCCGTGGGCTTCATGCCCAATGGCTTCGCCCGCTCCACGGCGGGCGAATACACCAGCAACATGTTCTGGATCGTCGGCATTGCACTGATTGCGTCGTGGCTGGTCGCGGTGGTTTTCACGCCCTACTTCGGCGTCAAGCTGCTGCCTCACTTCAACAAGGTCGAGGGCGGCCACGACGCGCTCTACGATACGCCGCGCTACAACCGCTTTCGCCGGGTGCTGGCGCGGGTCATCGCAGGCAAATGGCTGGTCGCCGGTTCGGTGGTCGGCCTGTTCGTCCTGGCCATACTCGGCATGGGCCTGGTCAAGAAGCAGTTCTTCCCGATCTCCGACCGCCCCGAGGTGCTGGTCGAGGTGCAGATGCCCTACGGCACCTCGATCGCCCAGACCAGCGCCGCCACGGCGAAGGTGGAAGCCTGGCTGGCCGAGCAGAAGGAAGCCAGGATCGTCACGGCTTACGTCGGCCAGGGCGCACCGCGCTTCTACATGGCGATGGGGCCGGAACTGCCCGATCCTTCGTTTGCCAAGATCGTGGTCCGCACGGACAACCAGGAGGAGCGCGAGGCGTTGAAACAGCGGCTGCGCCAGGCGATCGCCGAGGGGCTGGCCAACGAGGCCCGCGTGCGTGTCACCCAGCTGGTGTTCGGCCCGTACTCGCCGTTCCCGGTTGCCTACCGGGTCACCGGCCCGAACCCGGACAAGCTGCGCGAAATCGCCGCCGACGTGCAGCAGGTCATGGATGTCAGCCCGATGCTGCGCACGGTCAACACCGACTGGGGCACGCGCACGCCCACGCTGCACTTCAGCTTGCAACAGGATCGCCTGCAGGCCGTGGGGCTGACCTCCAGCGCCGTCGCGCAACAATTGCAGTTCCTGCTCAGCGGCGTGCCCATCACCGCCGTGCGCGAGGACATCCGCACGGTGCAGGTCGTGGCCCGTGCGGCCGGGGATATCCGCTTCGACCCGACCAGGGTCATGGACTTCACCCTGGCGGGCGCCAACGGGCAACGCATCCCGCTGTCGCAGGTCGGCACGGTGGAGGTGCGCATGGAGGAGCCAATCATGCGCCGGCGCGACCGCATGCCGACCATCACCGTGCGCGGCGACATCGCCGAGGGCCTGCAGCCGCCGGATGTGTCGACGGCCATCACCCGCCAGCTCCAGCCCCTCATGCAGACACTGCCGAGCGGTTACCGCATCGAGCAGGCGGGCTCCATCGAGGAGTCAGGCAAGGCGACGGTGGCGATGTTGCCGCTGTTCCCGATCATGCTGGCAGCGACCCTGATCATCCTCATTTTGCAGGTGCGTTCGATCTCCGCGATGGTCATGGTCTTCCTCACCAGCCCGCTGGGGCTGATCGGTGTGGTGCCCACGCTGATCCTGTTCCAGCAGCCCTTCGGCATCAATGCGTTGGTCGGGCTGATTGCGCTGTCGGGCATCCTGATGCGCAACACGCTGATCCTGATCGGGCAGATCCGCCACAACGAGCAGGCCGGCCTGGACCCGTTCCGGGCGGTGGTCGAGGCCACCGTGCAGCGCGCCCGGCCGGTGATCCTCACCGCGTTGGCGGCAATCCTGGCCTTCATCCCGCTGACCCATTCGGTGTTCTGGGGCACGCTCGCCTACACCCTGATCGGCGGCACCTTCGCAGGAACGGTACTGACCCTGGTGTTCCTGCCGGCCATGTATGCCATCTGGTTCAAGATCAAACCCGACGACCGCGGCAGCGCAACCCGCGTGGACAGGGCGCCTTCAGTGGCACAGGCGGACAGGGCAGCGCCCGTGAGACAGATACCACAAGCTGAACTTTCCTGATCGAGAGAAACCGCTATGTCGAATTCAACAGTTATCGTTGTCACCGGCGTGTCATCGGGCATCGGCCGTGCCGCCGCGGAGCAGTTTGCCAAGCGGGGTTGCCAGGTGTTCGGCAGCGTGCGCAACACCAGCAAAGCACAGCCAATACCGGGTGTTGCACTCATCGAGATGGATATCCGGGACGAAACATCGGTTCGCCATGGAATCCAGACGATCATCGCCCAGACCAAGCGCATCGACGTGCTGGTCAACAGTGCAGGCGTGACCCTGCTCGGCGCGACGGAAGAAACCTCGATTGCCGAAGCCCAGTCGCTGTTCGACACCAACCTCCTGGGCATCTTGCGCACAACCCAAGCGGTACTGCCGCACATGCGCGAGCAAGGTTCCGGTCGCATCGTCAACGTCAGTTCGGTGCTGGGTTTTCTGCCGGCGCCGTACATGGGGCTCTATTCGGCCTCCAAGCATGCCGTGGAAGGGCTGTCCGAGACCCTGGATCACGAGGTGCGCAAATTCGGCATTCGCGTCGCGCTGGTCGAACCTTCCTTCACCAAGACCAACCTGGACATCAATGCGCCCCAGGCGGCCTCCAGAATCCCCGCCTACGACAGCGAGCGCAGTGTCGTTGCCCAGGCCATTCAAAAGAATGTCCATAAGGCACCGGCGCCCGATGGGGTCGCCATGACCATTGTCGATGCCGCTCTGGGTGCCTGGAAAATGCGCCGTACGCCCAAGGGCGAGGCCTCTCTGCTGAGCAAGTTGCGCCGTTTCATGCCGGCTGGCCCGGTCGATGCGGGCCTGCGCAAAACCTTCGGGATCGGCTGAAAGCGCTTCGGCTTCCCATCCATACGCTTTTCCAGGATTGAGATATGGCAACCCATACAGAAATGCTATGTCCAAGTTAAGTGTTGCCAGCAGTGCTGGCAGAGGCATTCCCACGCGGAGCGTGGGAACGATCATTTTGCGCCTTGGCCGCGATGGGGTCTGCGCCGCACACAGCAATCGCGGCTAAAGCCCCTCCCACAGGAGTCGCACGGCCGCGTAGGGTGGACATGCCGCGGAGCGACTTGTCCACCGATGAGGCCAGGGCGGTGGACCAGGCTACGCCATGTCCACCCTACAAAAGCGGCTCAATGCCCGCCCAGGTAGGCCTTGCGCACCTCTTCGTTGCCCAGCAGTTCCTCGCCGCTGCCGGAGAGGCGGATCTCGCCGTTGACCATCACGTAGCCGCGGTTGGACAGGCGCAGGGCGTGGTTGGCGTTCTGCTCGACCAGGAAGATGGTCATGCCACTGCGGGCCAGCTCGCGCAGGGTCTGGAAGATCTGCTTGACCACGATCGGCGCCAGACCCAGCGACGGCTCGTCCAGCAGCAGCAGCTTGGGCCGGCTCATCAGCGCGCGGGCGATGGCGAGCATCTGCTGCTCGCCGCCGGACATGGTCATGGCGCGCTGGTTGCGCCGCTCCTTGAGGCGCGGGAACAGCTCGAACATGGCCTGCATGTCCTGCTCGGCGTGCTGGTCGCCGACCGGGATGGTGCCCATCAGCAGGTTCTCCTCGACGCTCATGTCGGGGAACACCCGGCGCCCTTCCGGCGACTGGGCGATGCCGTTGGAGGCGACGAAGTGCGAGGACTTCTGGGTGATGTCGGTGCCGCGGTAGAGGATCTGCCCGGCCGCGGCGCGCGGCTGGCCGAAGATCGACATCAGCAGGGTCGACTTGCCCGCGCCGTTGGCGCCGATCAGACTGACCGTCTCGCCCTCCTGGATCTGCAGGTTGACCTTCTTCAGCGCCTGGATCGGCCCGTAGAACACGTCCAGGTCCTTCAGTTCGAGGATCGGCTGACTCATACCAGTTCCTCCTCGTCGGCGCCCAAGTAGGCGGCGATCACCTTGGGGTCGTTGCGGATCGCCTCGGGCCCGCCCTGAGCGATCACCAGGCCATGGTCGAGCACCACGATATGGTCGGAAATGCTCATGACCATGCCCATGTCGTGCTCGATCAGCAGCACGGTCTGGTCGTGGTCGTCGCGCAGCAGGCGGATGATCCGGCTCAGCGCCTCGGTCTCCTGCGGGTTGAGGCCGGCGGCCGGCTCGTCCAGGCAGATGATCTGCGGCCGCGTGCACATCGCCCGGGCGATCTCCAGGCGGCGCTGCTGGCCGTAGGACAGCTCGCCGGCCAGGCGGTTGGCGCAGTCGACCAGGTCGACCACCTCCAGCCAGTAGAAGGCATGGTCCAGCGCCTGGCTCTCGGCCTTGCGAAAGCCCGGGGTGTTGAACACGCCGGCCAGCAGGTTGCGGTTGATCCACATGTGCTGGGCCACCAGCAGGTTCTCCACCACCGACATCTCCTTGAACAGGCGGATGTTCTGGAAGGTCCGTGCCAGGCCTGCGCGATTGACCAGGTGGGTACCGCCGAACATCTTGTAGTACAGGCGGCTGCAGAACTTCGCCGGGGAGATGAAGTCGCCCGGCTCGAAGGGCTCGCCGAGCACCTTGATCACGTCGGTGGTCCTGCCCCGGGCGTTGAGCTTGATGCTGCCGCCGGTGGCGCTGTAGAAGCCGGTCAGGCAGTTGAACACCGTGGTCTTGCCGGCGCCGTTGGGACCGATCAGCGCCGAGATGGAATTGCGCTTGATGGTCAGGCTGACATCGTTGAGCGCCTTGATCCCGCCGAAGTGCATGGCCAGGCGGTCGACCGAGAGGACAATTGCTTCGCTCATGGCGCTACTCCTTGACGCGGTTGCACACCGTTGCGGCTGACCCGGATCAGCCCGCGCGGGCGCCAGATCATCATCAACACCATCAATACGCCGAACAGCAGCACGCGGTACTCGGCGAAACTGCGCAGCAGCTCCGGCGCGACGGTCAGGACGAAGGCCGCCAGCACCACGCCGACGGTCGAACCCATGCCGCCGAGCACGACGATGGCGAGGATCAGCGCCGACTCGAAGAAGGTGAACGAGGCCGGGTTGACGAAGCCCTGGTAGCTGGCGAAGAACACCCCGGCCAACCCGGCGGTGGAGGCGCCGATCATGAACGCCGAGAGCTTGACCAGCACGTGGTTGAGGCCCATGGCGCGGCAGGCGATCTCGTCTTCGCGCAGCGCCTCCCAGGCACGGCCGACCGGCATGCGGGTCAGGCGGTTCTTCACGTAGAGCACCAGCAGCACCACCAGCAGCAGCACCAGGTAGATGAACAGGAACTTGAAGTTGGCGTTGTAGTCGATGCCGAAGAACTCGTGGAAGGGCACCCCGCCATCCTTGGCCCGGCGGCTGAACTCCAGGCCCAGGAAGGTCGGCGCGGGCACCGACATGCCGTTCGGCCCGCCGGTGAACGCCAGCCAGTTGTTCAGCACCAGGCGGATGATCTCGCCGAAGCCGAGGGTGACGATGGCCAGGTAGTCACCGTGCATGCGCAGCACCGGGAAACCCAGGAGCCCCCCGGCCAGCGCCGCCGCCAGGGCCGCCAGCGGCAGCACGCTCCAGAAGCCCAGGCCGAGGTGCTCGTAGCCCAGCGCCAGGCCATAGGCGCCGATGGCGTAGAAGGCCACGTAGCCGAGGTCGAGCAGGCCGGCCAGGCCGACCACGATGTTCAGGCCGAGCCCGAGCAGCACGTAGATCAGGCCGAGGATCACCACGGTCAGCAGGTACTTGCTGGCGAAGAACGGGAAGACCAGGGCGACCACCACCAGCAGCGGCAGCACCCAGCGCAGATGGCTCTGGTAACCCGGATCGCGCACATGCACGCCCGAGCCGACCGTTTCGAAGCCGGCGAGGATCGCCAGGCCCCTGGGCGTCTGCAGGAACAGGCTGAGGACGAAGCGACCGAGCATCACCGCCCCGATCATCGCCGCCACCCGGTCGGGCTGCAGGTTGAACGCGTAGCCGTCGAGCACCACCCCGACGATCGGGCCGAACACGATCAGCGCGATCAGGCCGGCGAGCACCGCGTCGACCAGGCTCTTTTTCACGTCGAAACGCTTGCTTGCAAGGGTTGAGGACATGCTTACACCTTCGCCACGTGGGGACGGCCCAACAGGCCCTGAGGTCGGAAGATCAGGATCAGCACCAGCAGTGAGAAGCTGAACACGTCCTTGTAGTCGGTGTTGACCATGCCGGAGAACTGCGCCTCGGCCACGCCGAGGATCAACCCGCCGAGCATCGCCCCGGGCAGCGAGCCGATGCCGCCGAGCACCGCGGCGGTGAACGCCTTGATGCCGATGATGAAGCCGGCATAGAAGTCGAAGGTGCCGTAGTTCATGGTGATCAGCACGCCGGCCAACGCCGCCATGGCCGCGCCGATGACGAACACGTAGGAGATCACCCGGTCGGTGTTGATGCCGAGGATCGAGGCCATCTTGCGGTCCTGCTGGGTGGCCCGGCACATGCGTCCGAGCTTGGTGTACTGGATCACGTAGGTCAGCAGCGCCATGCCGACGAAGGCGGCGATCAGGATGAACACCTTGGTGTAGGTCAGTTGCACGAAGCCTTCGCCGATATTCAGCTTGAAGGCGCCCTCGAGCAGGGTCGGCACGCCTTGCTGGCGGGCGCCCTGGCTGATCTGCACATAGTTCTGCAGCACCAGCGACATGCCGATGGCGCTGATCAGCGGCGCCAGGCGGGTGGAGTTGCGCAGCGGTTTGTAGGCCACCCGCTCGATCACCCAGCCGTACACGCCGGTGATGCAGATGGTGAACAGCAGCGTGCCGAGAATCAGCAGCGGGAAGGATTCCAGGCCGAAATAGGCCAGTACGGCCAGGCTGATGGCCGCCAGGTAGGCGCTGATCATGTACACCTCGCCGTGGGCGAAGTTGATCATGCCGATGATGCCGTAGACCATGGTGTAGCCGATGGCGATCAGGCCATAGACCGCACCGAGCGTGAGCCCGTTGATCATTTGTTGCAGGAAGATACCGTCCATTGACTCAGTCTCGTCTGCTGGGCGCTCCGGCGCGGGTGGGCGCGGATGCCTCAGGTGTTATCAGACGGGTACTGCTGAGCGCCGCCGCATGAGCTGTGGCGGCGGACGGGGTCGACGACCCAGCAGTTCCCGGAATGCACCAACCGTGCGGGCGCACGGTCAGCCGAGCAAGGCGCCGGCCCGACCGAGCTGCCACGCGGGCAGTTCGGTCGAACCGGCTCCTGGACTTACTGCTGGTGGTACTTGCCCTTGTCGTCCCAGGCGTAGACGACGTAGTCGGAGACCTTCAGGTCGCCCTTGGCGTCCCACTCCTTCTTGCCCAGCACGGTCTGCACCGGGTTGGCCTTCAGCCAGGCGCTGGCCTTGGCCGGGTCGTTCGCGCCGGCGCCGGCGAAGGCCGCCGCCAGGGTCTGCAGCGAGGCGTAGGAGTAGAGGGTGTAGCCTTCCGGCTCGAAGCCGTTGGCGCGGAACTTGTCGATCACCGGCTTGCCGTCGGGGATCAGCCGCGGGTCGGCGCCGAAGGTCATCAGCACGCCCTTGGTGTACTGCGGGCCACCGGCGGTGGTGACCAGCTCGTCGGTGACGATGCCGTCGCCGGAGAGGAAGGTCGCGGTCAGGCCCTGCTCGCGCATCTGCCGCACCAGCGGGCCGGCCTCGGCGTGCAGGCCGCCGAAATACACGACCTCGGCGCCGGCGGCGCGGATCTTGGTGACCAGCGCGTTGAAGTCTTTCTCGCCGCGGGTCAGGCCCTCGTAGAGCACCTCGGTGACGCCGCGCTTGTGCAGCTCGGCCTTGGTCGCGTCCGCCAGGCCCTGGCCATAGGTGTCCTTGTCGTGAATGATCGCGACCTTGGCCGCCTTCAGGGTGTCGACGATGTAGTCGCCGGCGACGATGCCCTGCTGGTCGTCGCGCCCGCACATGCGGAACATGCCCGGCTGGCCGCGCTCGGTTACCTGCGGGTTGGTCGAGCCGGGGGTGATGGCGATGATGCCGGCCTCGTCGTAGACCTCGGAGGCCGGAATGGTCGAGGAAGAGCAGAAGTGGCCAACTACCCCCTTGGCACCGTCCTGATCGACCAGGCGGTTGGCCACGGCCACTGCCTGCTTGGGCTCGCAGGCATCATCGGCCTTGACCAGCTTGATCATCTCGCCGTTGACCCCACCCGCCGCGTTGATGTCCTCGGCGGCCTGGCTCGCCCCGCGCCAGTATTGTTCGCCGAACGAGGCGTTGGCCCCGGTATGCGGCCCCGCGACGCCAATCACCAGGTCGGCCTGGGCCAGGGAGGAAAGGCCCATGGCTGCGGTGACGGCGAGCGCCAGGAAACCCTTGCTGAAAATCATCTGCGACATAGCTTTGTTACTCCGTTGGTGTGGGTGAGTACTGCTACTTCTTCTTTGTTGTTGGCATGCGCAAATGCCTTGAGCAAATGCCATGCCACGGTTTTCTCCAGGGGAAACCGCCTGCAGAAACAGAGCTTTTTGCCAAAAATTCGGAGTCTTTCGAAAGACTTTTTTACCCCCGGCGGATTCCGCCTCGATTTCGCGAACACACCCGCCGGGCACCATTTACTTTCGGTAACGAGCGAATTTTTTCTGCACCAATGCGGCGCCGCGGTTGCATCCTTATGACCCATGGGCCACTCGGTCACTCCTCAGACCACCACCCGCAGGCACTGCGCGGCGTGATACAGGGAGAACCCCGCTTCGTACAGGCCGCTGCGCAATCTCGCGGCAGCGACCCTGCGCAGCGGCTGCAGCGGCATCGGCAACAGCTGCGGGTCGCCCTGGCACAGGTAGTCGGCGAAGGCCTTGCCGACCACGCTACCGGTGGTGACCCCGCGACCGTTGTAGCCGGTGACGGCGAGCAGCCCCGGTGCCGGCTCGAACAGGCGCATCAGGTGGTCCGGGGTGAAGGCGATGCAGCCGGTCCAGGTGCTCTGCCAATTCACCCGGCCCAGTTGGGGAAAATAGTGCCGCTGGATGCGCTCGGCCCAGGCGCGCAGGAACCAGGTCGGCTTGGCCGCGCCGTTGCCCAGGCTGCCCAGCAGCAGGCGGCCGTCGGCGTCGCGGCGGATGCTGCTGAGCACCTGGCGGGTATCCCAGGCGCCCTGCCCACCGGGCAGGATGCGCGCGGCCTGCTCGTCTTCCAGCGGTGCGGAGGCCACCTGATAGTAGTAGCCGGGAAAGAAATTGCGCCGCAGTTCGCTCCACTCGCCTTCGGTGTAGGCATTGGAGGCCAGCACCACCTGTTCGGCGCTGACTGCGCCGCCCGCGGTGACCACGCACCACGACGCCCCCTGGCGCTCCAGGCGCTGCACCGGGGAATGGTGGAACAGCTGGCCACCGAGGCCGGTGACGGCCCGGGCCAGGCCGCTGGTGTAGGCCATCGGGTTGAGGGTGCCGGCACGCCGGTCGAGCAGCGCCGCGGCGATCCGCTGGGTACCGGTGGCCTGCTGGCAGGCGGCGCCGCTGAGCAGTTCGACCGGCGCGCCGCGCCGTTGCCACTGCGCGCAACGGCTCTGCAGGTCGGCCTGGCCGCGGGCGTTGTGCGCCATGTGCAGGGTGCCTTCGCGGCGCGCCTGGCAGTCGATGGCGTACTTGTCGATCAACCCGAACACCAGCGCCGGCGCCGCGCCCATGCTCGCCAGCAGCTTGCCACCGACCGCCGCGCCGAGCTTGGCCTCGACCTCGTCGGGGGCGATCCACATGCCGGCATTGACCAGGCCGACGTTGCGCCCGGAACCGCCATGTCCGGTTTCGTGGGCCTCCAGCACGCACACCGTCTTGCCCTGCTCGAGCAGGTGCAGCGCGGCGGACAGCCCGGTGATGCCGGCGCCGATGACACAGACATCGACTCGCAACTCGCCGCCCAGCGCCGCGGCCGTCGGCCGCTGTGGCGTCAGCTTTTCCCACAAACATTCTTGGCGTAGGCTCATCCGGCAATCCTTAGGGCACGGCACGGGTCACCCGAACGAGCGAGCAACGGTTTATCGGGCCTGAAGTAATAGCTGGCTCCGGGCAAAGCAACAAACAACCTTTATTCGCCATGTCATTCCATTTGGTGATGCTCCACAACGGTGCCGCCCCCTCCTGGCTATCGGCCCCATCGGCACAATCAACCGAAGCGGGCGCGCGACCGCGACTAAGCTGAAGAGCGAACTCGACGGAGAACCACGATGCCCTTCACTCAGTTGCTCACCCGCCTTCTCGCCAGCTATGCCTGCGGCACCTGCGGCGTCTACCTGCCGCTCTGACGACTTGGTCACGGCGGCCACAACCGCTACCCTGGGGGCCCCGACAGCTAATCAGGAGTGACCATGTCCCTGCGTTCCATCTGCGTGTTCTGCGGCGCCAGCCCCGGCGCCCAGCCGATCTATCGCCAGGCCGCGGAAAGCCTCGGCCGCCATCTCGCCGAGCAGGGCCTGCGGCTGGTCTACGGCGGCGGCGCGGTCGGACTGATGGGGGTGGTGGCGGATGCGGCGCTGGCCGCCGGCGGCGAGGTCGTCGGCATCATCCCGCAGAGCCTGGAGCGCGCGGAAATCGGCCACCAGGGCCTGAGCCGCCTGGAGGTGGTCGACGGCATGCACGCGCGCAAGGCGCGCATGGCCGAACTCAGCGACGCCTTCATCGCCCTGCCCGGCGGCCTCGGCACCCTGGAGGAACTGTTCGAGGTGTGGACCTGGGGCCAGCTCGGCTACCACGGCAAGCCGCTTGGCCTGCTCGACGTCAACGGCTTCTACGCCAAGCTCGGCGATTTCCTCGATCACCTGGTCGCGGAGCGTTTCGTCCGCGCCGAGCACCGCGCCATGCTGCAGCTCGGCGAGTCGCCGGCCGCGTTGTTGCAGGCGCTGCGCCAGTGGCAACCGAGCGTCGCGCCGAAGTGGGTGGATCGCCAACCCGATTGAGAGGCTGTGAAAAAACTCCCGCCTACTGCGAGCGCCCCCAGGCGCCCGCTGCTGGCGTTGCGCTACGCAAAAAAACGGGGTCATTTAGCTCACTAAACTCCCCCGTTTTTTGCGTAGCGCGCCTTGCCGCGAACACCTGGAGACGCTCTCGCTACGGCGCTCGATTTTTTCACACCCTCTTGAGCCCGGCTCTGGCCGACGCCGGCGGACTGACGTATAACCTGCCGATGCTGCGCCTGGCGCTCGCGCCAGCAGCGCACTCCCCCTGACCCGAGAGAAGGAAGCCTTGCATGGCCGGCGCCAGCCTACTGACCCTGCTCGATGACATCGCCAGCGTGCTCGACGACGTGGCCGTGATGACCAAAGTCGCGGCGAAGAAGACCGCCGGGGTGCTCGGCGACGACCTGGCGCTGAATGCCCAACAGGTCGCCGGGGTGCGCGCCGAACGCGAGTTGCCGGTGGTCTGGGCGGTGGCCAAGGGCTCGCTGAAGAACAAGCTGATCCTGGTCCCGGCGGCGCTGCTGATCAGCGCCCTGGCGCCCTGGGCGGTGACGCCGCTGCTGATGCTCGGCGGCGCCTTCCTCTGTTACGAGGGCTTCGAGAAGCTGGCGCACAAATTCCTCCACAGCCAGGCCGAGGACCAGGCGCAGCACGACGAACTGTTGCAGGCGGTGGCCGATCCACAGGTGGACATGCTGGCCTTCGAGAAGAGCAAGATCGGCGGGGCGATTCGCACCGACTTCATCCTCTCCGCCGAGATCATCGCCATCACCCTCGGCACCGTGGCGACGGCCGGTTTCGGCAAGCAGGTGGCGGTGCTGTCCGGCATCGCCCTGCTGATGACGGCCGGGGTCTATGGCCTGGTGGCGGGCATCGTCAAGCTCGACGACGCCGGCCTGTACCTCAACCAGCGCAGCGGCGCCGGGCTGGCCGGCCGCCTGCAACGCGGTCTCGGCCGCGGCATTCTGCTGGCCGCGCCCTACCTGATGAAGAGCCTGTCGATCCTCGGCACCGCGGCGATGTTCATGGTCGGCGGCGGCATCCTCACCCACGGCCTCCCGGCGGCCCACCACTGGATCGAGCAACTGGCCCAGGGCGCCGGCAGCGGCCTGCTGGGCGCCCTGCTGCCGACCCTGGTGAATGCCCTGGCCGGCATCGTCGCCGGGGCCGTCGCCCTGGCCCTGGTCAGCCTGGCCACGCGCACCTGGAAGGCGCTGAAGGCGCCCGCCGCCTAGCCCACGCGGTACCGGCCCTGGCACCGATGGCGATAAAATAGCGTCGCGGACACCTGCCATATCAGGAGAAGCGCGATGAGCAGCAAATGTTGGCTGGCGGCGCTGTTGGCGGCAGGGCTGCTCTCGGCATGCATGACGTCCCCCGAGAGCCGCGCGGTGGTCAACATTCCCCTCAAGGCGACCCAGCAGAACGCCGGGCGGATTGCCCAGGTCTCCCTGTACCCACAGGGCGAGGCGACCGGCATGTCGTTCGTCATCGGCGGTGTTCCGCAGGGCGTCACCCGCCCCGTTCGTCTCTACACCTTCGTCTATCCGGGCAGCTGCGAGCACCTGGGGGCGGCGCCGGCCTACGAGATGAACCAGACCGTGGTCACCCAGCCGCTGACCAGGCGGCACGGCTGGAGCCTGTCGAAATCCGCGCCGGTGGCGCTGAGCGAGCTGCGCGCCGGCGCTTACGCCATCGTCGTGCGCACCAGTCCGGCGAACGGCTCGATCGACATCTTCTGTGGCGACCTCCACTGAGGCTCGGCCGGCGACAGTTCAATCCGCCGCCGGCGCGGCGACCGGCAGCACGGTGACCTGCACCTCGGGGTCGTGGCGGCCGCCGCCGAGGATCACCCCGCGCAGCGGCGAGACATCGGCGAAATCGCGGCCCCAGGCCAGGGTGATGTGCTCCAGCGCCGGCAGCACGTTGTTGGTCGGGTCGAAATCCACCCAGCCCTGGCGCGGGCAGTACAGCGAAATCCAGGCGTGCGAGGCATCCGCGCCGATCAGCCGCGGCTGGCCGGGCGGCGGCTGGGTCAGCAGGTAGCCGCTGACGTAGCGCGCCGCCAGGCCGCGCGAGCGCAGGCAGGCGAGCATCAGGTGGGCGAAGTCCTGGCACACCCCGCGACGTTCCGCGAGCACCTGCAGCAGCGGCGTGGCCACCTGGGTGGCGGCGGCATCGAAGCTGAACTCCTCGAAGATCTTCTGCATCAGCGCGGCCGCCGCCAGCAGCAGCGGGCGGCCGGCCGGGAAACAGTCGGCGGCGTAGTCGCTGAAGGCGTGCTTGAGCCGCACGTAGGGCGATTCGAAGCGGAAGCGGGCGGCCTCCAGCAGCTCCGGGCCGAGCGCCTGGCCGCTGTAGCCGAGCGCGGCGCTAGCCCGCTCCCAGGGCGGCGAGTCGCGCAGATTCAAGTTCGGCTGGGCCAGCACCTCGACCCGCAGCCTGGCCGCGACCGTCAACTCCCGGTGCGGCCGCTCGAACAACAGGCGGGTCAGCGGATTGCCGAACACATCCAGGGTGTCGCGGCGCTGGCAGGGCTGCGGGCTGACCTGCAGCAGGCGTTGGTGGCAGCGCTGCCAGGCGCAGTCGCGCGGCCACAGGTGCGCCAGCTGCTGGGCCAGCGAGACCGGTGCCGAGTAGCGGTAATGGGTGTCGTGGAGGATCTGGTAGTGCGCGCTGCTCATGAGGATTGGGTCCGCTGGCTGGCATCGACGTGGACGAAGAAGCGCAGGCCGAGGCGCTCGGACACCTCGCCGGTGGCGCGGGCGATGCCGTCGAGCAGCTCGGCCAGGCCGGCGAGCACCGCCTGCACGCTGGCCGGACCAAACAGCGGGTTCTCCAGGCTGGCCAGGTCGAAGCCGCTCAAGCGGCTTTCCAGCTGCTGCAGCTGCAGCTCGGCGGGCAACTCGAAACGCTCGCCGAGGCGCGCCAGGGAATGCAGCAGGGTGCGCAGCTGGAACAGCACCGCGTGCGGGTTCTGCTCGTCGAGCAGCAACAGGTCGAGCACCGGGATCAGCTGCGCCGCGGCCAGGTAGCGGGTGCGGTAGGTGATGCTGCTGTTGCCCAACTCGAGCAGCCACTCCAGCGCCGACTGGTCCTCGGCCGCGGCGCTGCGCAGGAAGCCGGCGATGCTCTCGGCGAGGAACTGCAGGCGCTCGATGCAGCGGCCGGTCATCAGGAAGCGCCAACCGTCGTCGCGGGTCATGTCGTCGAGGGCGAAGCCGGACAGCGCCGCCAGGGAGATCAGCAGGCCGTCGAGGTAGTCGAGCAGTTCGCCGAAGTCCTGGGCTTCGGCATCCAGGCCCTGCGCCTCGCGCTGCAGCTTGAGCAGGGCCTGCCAGTTGGCCTGGGACAGCTTGCCGCGCACGCTGCCGGCGGTCCACTGCAGGCGCTGCAGGTTGGCGCGCAGGCTGGTCGGCCAGTCGGCGCCGAGCAGGGCCTGCAGCAGGCGCTGCTCCAGATCGCCGCAGTCGGCGTCCGCCAGCAGGCCGAGGCTTTCGCCCAGGGCCAGGGCGGTCTGCAGGGCCTGCGGGTCGTCGTCATCGTCGACATAGCGCGCCAGCATGATTCGCAGCAGGCGCGCGCCATCCTCGCAGCGCGAGCTGTAGCGGCCGAACCAGAACAGGTTCTCCACCACCCTTGAGGGCAGGTAGGGGTCGCTGCGCACCAGGTCGGCCACCCCCAGCGGGCGCAGCCACTGCCACGGCTCGCCGCCGGCACTGCGCTCGCCGAGCACCCAGGTGTCCTTGCTCGCCCCGCCGCGCTGCATCGACACCACCTCGGCATCCGCCTCGGCGGCCACCCGGGTCAGGCCGCCGGGCAGCACCCGGTAGCCCTCGGCGCTGGCCACGGCGAATACCCGCATGCCGATGGCGCGCGGCTGCAGACCGCCCGCCTCGGCCTGCCACACCGGCGCCTGCGACAGCTGCGCCTGGGCCTGGGCCACGTAGGCGTAAGGCCTGGCGCGCAGGCGCTGGGCCAGGCGTGCGCGCTGGGCGGGGTCGAGGTCGCGGCCGAACAGCGGGGCGAAGCTCTGCGACGGAAAGGCCGGGCGCACCAGCAGCTCGTCGAGCTTGTCCAGGGCCTCCTCCAGCACCGGCGGCTCGCCGCACCACCAGCTGGCGATGGAGGGCAGCAGCAGCTCCTCGCCGAGCAATTTCTCGCTGATCGCCGGCAGGAAACCCGGCAACCCCGGCGACTCCAGCACCCCGCTGCCCAGCGCGTTAGCCACCAGCACCCGGCCCTGGCGCACCGCCTCGAGCAGACCGGGCACGCCGAGGGCGGAATCGGTGCGCAGTTCCAGCGGGTCGCAGAAGTCGTCATCCAGCCGGCGCAGCAGCGCATGCACGCGGCGCAGGCCGGCCAGGGTCTTGAGGTAGAGGGTGGCGTCGCGCACCGTCAGGTCGCTGCCCTCGACCAGCGGATAGCCGAGCTGGCGCGCCAGGTAGAGGTGCTCGAAATAGCTCTCGTTGAAGCGCCCGGGGGTCAGCAGCACCACCAGCGGCGTCTCGCCATCGGCCGGCGCCTGACGCGCCAAGGTGTCCTGCAGGGTGCGGAAGTAGCCGGCCAGGTACTGCACGCGCAGGTCGCGGTACAGCTCGGGAAGGGCCCGCGAGACGATCTGCCGGTTCTCCAGGGCGTAGCCGGCGCCGGACGGCGCCTGGGTGCGGTCGGCGGTGACCCACCAGCGGCCGTCCGGCGCCCGCGCCAGGTCCACCGCATACAGGTGCAGGAAAGTGCCGCCGGGCGGCTGCACGCCCTGGCAGGGCCAGAGGAAGTTGTTGTGGCCGAACACCAGCTCGGCCGGCAGCAGGCCGTCGGCGATCAGTTGCTGCGGGCCATAGATATCGGCCAGCACGGCGTCGAGCAGGCTGGCGCGCTGGGCCACGCCGGCGGCGATCTGTTGCCATTCCTGCGCCGGGATCAGGTTCGGCAGCAGGTCCAGCTCCCAAGGTCGGTCGGCGCCGTCCGGATCGGCGTAGACGTTGTAGGTCACGCCGTTTTCCTGGATCTGCCGGCTCAGCAGGGCCTGGCGCTGCTGCAACTGCGCCGGGCTGCTGCGCTGCAGGTGCTCGAACAGCCGGCGCCAGTGCGGGCGCACCTGGCCCTCGGCGTCGAGCAGTTCGTGGTAGGCCGCCTCGGTCAGCGGGTAGTCGGCAAGCAGGTCAGGCATGGAAAACTCAACAGGCATGGAAAATGGCCGCAGGCACGAATCTATCCGCGATCACGCTAGCAGCGCAGCTGACCGTGAATAAACTCGTGCCTGCAGATGCCCCTAGCTGAGGCGCAGATCCAGGGTCATCGGCAGTTCATTATTATCGATCGGCGCCAAGGGCGGGCGCTTGCCCGGACTATGGCCGAGGCGGAAGAACCGCGCCAGCCGCCGACTTTCCGCCTCGTAGGCGTTGACCGGCAGGCTCTCGTAGTTGCGCCCGCCCGGATGGGCGACATGATACTGGCATCCGCCCAGGGAGCGGTTCATCCAGCTGTCGAGCAGGTCGAACACCAGCGGCGCATGCACGCCGATGGTCGGCTGCAGGCAGGCGGCCGGCTGCCAGGCGCGAAAACGCACGCCGCCGACGAATTCGCCGACCTTGCCGGTCGGCCGCAGCGGCACCGGCACGCCGTTGCAGGTCAGCACGTAGCGATCCGGCGGCAGGCCGGCGAGCTTGACCTGCAGGCGCTCCAGCGAGGAGTCGACATAGCGCACGGTGCCGCCGCCGGCACCCTCCTCGCCCAGCACATGCCAGGGTTCCAGGGCCTGGCGCAGCTCCAGCTCGATGCCCTTGACGGTGAAATCGCCGGCCTTGGGGAAGCGGAACTCGAAGTGCGGGGCGAACCACTCGGCGCGCAGCCGGTAGCCGAAGGCGCCCAGTTCCTGCAGCACGTCGGCGAAATCCTGCTCGACGAAGTGCGGCAGGAGGAAGCGGTCGTGCAGCTCGGTGCCCCAGCGCACCAGCCTGGCCGGGGTATAGGGCGCCTGCCAGAAGCGCGCGACCAGGGCGCGCAGCAGCAGCTGCTGGGCCAGGCTCATCTGCGCATGCGGCGGCATCTCGAAGGCGCGCAGCTCGAGCAGGCCGAGGCGGCCGCTGGCCGAGTCCGGCGAGTACAGCTTGTCGATGCAGAACTCGGCGCGATGGGTGTTGCCGCTTACGTCCACCAGCAGGTTGCGCAGCAGCCGGTCGACCAGCCAGGGCGGGCTGTCGCGGCCCGGCTCGGGCATCTGGGCGAAGGCGATCTCCAACTCGTACAGCGCATCGTTACGTGCCTCGTCCACGCGAGGAGCCTGGGACGTAGGGCCGATGAACAGGCCGCTGAACAGGTAGGACAGCGACGGGTGGTTGTGCCAGTAGCCGATCAGGCTGCGCAGCAGGTCGGGGCGGCGCAGGAACGGCGAGTCGGCCGGGGTGGCGCCGCCGAGGACGAAGTGGTTGCCGCCGCCGGTGCCGGTATGGCGACCGTCGACCATGAACTTCTCGCTACTCAGACGGGTTTGCCGCGCCGCCTCGTAGAGGAACTCGGTGCGCTCGGCCAGCTCCTCCCAGCTCGCCGCCGGATGGATGTTCACCTCGATCACCCCAGGGTCCGGGGTGACGCGGAACACCTGCAGGCGCGGGTCCTGCGGCGGCTCGTAGCCTTCCAGCAGCACCGGGCAGGCGAGCTCGGCGGCCGTGGCCTCGATGGCGGCGACCAATTCGAGATAGTCCTCCAGCCGGCTCAGCGGCGGCATGAACAGGTACAGGCGGCCCTCCCGCGGCTCGGCGCACAGCGCGGTGCGCACCACGCCGGCGGCCGACTGCCCCGGCGCCGGGCGCTTCGCCGCGTCAGCCTGGCGGCCGTTCCACACGCCGCGCAGCTGCTGCTGGATCTGCGCGGCGGCCGGCAGCGGGGCGAAGGCCTGGGACGGGTCGGCCGGGTTGACGTAGGGGTAGTCGCCCTGGCTGACCCAGGGCAGCGAATCCAGCGGCAGGCGGTAGCCCAGCGGCGAGTCGCCCGGCAGCAGCCGGCAGTGCTCGTCGCGCAGGAACCAGGCGCCGCTCTGCCAGCCGTCCTCCTTGACCCGCCGGGCCAGCGGCAGGACATGGCCGACCACCTGGTCCAGGCCCTGGGCGAACACCTTGCGCAGCCGCTCGCGCTCCAGCGGGTCGGCCAGCCGCGCGTCCTCCGGGGTGACGTTGCTCGGTAGCTGGCGCTCGCGCCACAGGTAGTAGAACCAGTCCTCGTAAGCCGGGAAGCGGTGCTCGTCGCTCAGCCCCAGGCGCTCGGCCAGGGTCGCGAGGAAGCGCGCGGCCATGGCCGCGTCGGCGCCGTAATCCTGTTGCTCATCGGCATGCAGCGCCGGGTCCTGCCACAGCGGCTCGCCGTCCTTGCGCCAGTAGCAGTTCAGCGACCAGCGCGGCAGTTGCTCGCCGGGGTACCACTTGCCCTGGCCGAAATGCACCAGCGCCTGCGGCGCATAGTGGGCGCGCAGGCGGTGGAACAGCTCGGCGGCCAAGCGGCGCTTGTTCGGCCCGAGGGCGGCGGTGTTCCACTCCGCGTCGTCCGGGTAATCGAGGGCGACGAAGGTCGGCTCGCCGCCCATGGTCAGGCGCACGTCGTGGCTGGCGAGGTCTTCGTCGACCTGGCGGCCGAGCGCGTCGATCGCCCGCCACTGCGCCGCGCTGTAGGGCTTGGTCACCCGCGGCGCCTCCCAGATGCGCTCGATCCGCATGGCATGGGAGAACTCGCACTCGCACTCGTCGACCCCGCCGCTGATCGGCGCCGCCGAGGACGGCTCCGGGCTGCAGGCCAGGGGGATATGGCCCTCGCCGGCGAACAGGCCGCTGGTCGGGTCGAGGCCGATCCAGCCGGCGCCGGGCAGGTACACCTCGCACCAGGCGTGCAGGTCGGTGAAGTCGACCTCGGTGCCGGACGGACCGTCCAGCGCCTTGACGTCGGCGCTGAGCTGGATCAGGTAGCCGGAGACGAAGCGCGCCGCCAGGCCCAGGTGGCGGAAAAGCTGCACCAGCAGCCAGGCCGAGTCGCGGCAGGAGCCCGAGGCCTTGTGCAGCGACTCCTCCGGGGTCTGCACGCCGGGCTCCAGGCGGATCAGGTAGGCGATGTCGGTGGACAGGCGCTGGTTCAGCGCCACCAGGAAGTCCACGCAGGGCGTCGGCGTGCGCGCGATGCCGGCCAGGTACGCGGCGAACAGCTTGCCCGCCGGCAGCTTGACCAGGTAGGGCGCCAGCTCGCGCTGCTCGCCCTCGGTATAGGCGAAGGGAATCTGCTCGGCATAGGGCTCGAGGAAGAAGTCGAAGGGGTTGAACACCGCCATCTCGGCGACCAGGTCGACCTCGACCTTCAGCTCGCGGGTCTTTTCCGGGAACACCAGGCGCGCCAGGTAGTTGCCCTGCGGGTCCTGCTGCCAGTTGATGAAGTGCTCGCCCGGCTCGACCTTCAGGGCGTAGGACAGCACCCGGGTACGGCTGTGCGGTGCCGGGCGCAGGCGGACGATCTGCGGGCCGAGGTTGACCGCACGGTCGTAGCGGTAGTGGGTCACGTGGTGCAAGGCGATATGGATCGACACAGCGGGCCTCCTGCGAGCCTGGACGATACGGGGGCTGCGCAAGAGTTATGCCAGCGCTCCGCAGCAGCGGCTGGCGCCGCCTCCCGCGGGCACCACGCACCAGAACGGCGCCACCCCGCGCCCCATGGCGGCGAGCGCGCACAACAACAGGTCAGCACCCGGGCCTGCCGCTGGCCCGGGCCGCAGTCACCCCGGTCATCGCGGCAGCGCGCCACGCACGGCCTACGCAGAGCGCCACGCATCCGTTACCATCGCGCCACTCCCGTAACGAGATGCGGCATGTATATCTATCGATTGGTCCTGATCCTGGTGGTGGGGATCTACCTGTTCTCCCCGGCCATCATGGACTGGTGGATCGACCCCAACGGCGCCTGGTACCGGCCTTACATGCTCTGGCTGATCCTCATCGTGGTGACCTTTATCCTGCAGAGCGCGCGTGATGCCGATGAACTCTGAGGCATGGCGGCGAAACCTGGTGACCGCCCTTTATCATTCTTCGCAGAGTCAACGCGATGCCGATGAACTCTGAGGCGTGGCGGCGAAACCCTAGCGACCGCCCCTTACCCTTACTCGCAGAGCCAACGCGATGCTGACGAGCTTTAGCCTGAGCCAGCTGATCCTGATCAGCGCCGCCTACCTGCTGGTGCTGTTCGGGGTCGCCTGGGTCAGCGAACACGGCCTGATCCCGCGCTGGGTCATCCGCCATCCGCTGACCTACACCCTGTCGCTCGGCGTCTACGCCAGCGCCTGGGCCTTCTACGGCACGGTCGGCCTGGCCTACCAGTACGGTTACGGCTTCCTCGCCAGCTACCTGGGGGTATCCGGCGCCTTCCTCCTCGCGCCGGTGCTGCTCTACCCGATCCTGCGCATCACCCGCACCTACCAGCTGTCGTCGCTGGCCGACCTGTTCGCCTTCCGCTTCCGCAGCACCTGGGCCGGCGCGCTGAGCACGGCGTTCATGCTGATCGGCGTGCTGCCGCTGCTGGCCCTGCAGATCCAGGCGGTGGCCGACTCGATCGGCATCCTCACCCGCGAGCCGGTGCAGGAGCGCGTGGCCCTGGCCTTCTGCGGGCTGATCATCCTCTTCACCATCCTCTTCGGCGCCCGCCACATCGCCACCCGCGAGAAGCACGAGGGCCTGGTTTTCGCCATCGCCTTCGAGTCGGTGGTCAAGCTGAGCGCCCTCGCCATCATCGGCCTGTATGCCTTGTACGGGGTGTTCGACGGGCCGCAGGACCTGGAGTTCTGGCTGGTGCAGAACCAGGCGGCGCTGAGCCGGCTGCACACGCCGCTGCAGGAAGGCCCGTGGCGCACCCTGCTGCTGGTGTTCTTCGCCTCGGCCATCGTCATGCCGCACATGTACCACATGACCTTCACCGAGAACCTCAACCCGCGGGCGATGGTCAGCGCCAGTTGGGGGCTGCCGCTGTTCCTGTTGCTGATGAGCCTGGCGGTGCCGTTGATCCTCTGGGCCGGGCTGAAACTCGGCGCCACCACCAACCCGGAATACTTCACCCTCGGCCTGGGCATCGCGGTGAACAGCCAGACCCTGGCGCTGATCGCCTACGTCGGCGGCCTGTCGGCGTCCAGCGGGCTGATCATCGTCACCACCCTGGCGCTGTCCGGGATGATCCTCAACCACGTGGTGCTGCCGCTGTATCAGCCGCCCGCCGAGGGCAACATCTACCGCTGGCTGAAGTGGACGCGGCGCGCCCTGATCGTCGCCATCATCATGGCCGGCTACGGCTTCTATATTCTGCTCGGCGCCGAGCAGGACCTGGCCAACCTGGGCATCATCGCCTTCGTCGCCACCCTGCAGTTCCTCCCCGGCGTGCTCTCGGTGCTGTACTGGCCGACCGCCAACCGCCGCGGCTTCATCGCCGGCCTGCTGGCCGGGATCTGCGTGTGGCTGCTGGGCATGCTGCTGCCGATGCTCGGCAACCTGCAGGGCATCTACATCCCGGCACTCAACCTGATCTATGTGCTGGACGACAGCAGCTGGCATTTCGCGGCGATCGGCTCGCTGGCGGCCAACGTGCTGGTGTTCACCCTGGTCTCGGTCTTCAGCGAAGCCAGCGCCGAGGAAAAAAGCGCCGCCGAAGCCTGCGCCGTGGACAACATGCGCCGCCCGCAACGACGCGAGCTGCTGGCGTTGTCGCCGCAGGAATTCGCCACCCAGCTGGCCAAACCCCTCGGCGCCAAGACCGCCCAGCGCGAGGTCGAGCAGGCCCTGCGCGACCTGCACCTGCCCTTCGACGAGAACCGCCCCTATGCCCTGCGCCGCCTGCGCGACCGCATCGAGGCCAACCTCTCCGGCCTGATGGGCCCGAGCGTGGCCCAGGACATCGTCGAGACCTTCCTGCCCTACAAGGCCGGCAGCGAAACCTACGTCACCGAGGACATCCACTTCATCGAGAGCCGCCTGGAGGACTACCACTCGCGCCTCACCGGCCTCGCCGCGGAACTCGACGCACTGCGCCGCTACCACCGGCAGACCCTGCAGGAACTGCCGATGGGCGTCTGTTCGCTGGCCAAGGACCAGGAAATCCTGATGTGGAACAAGGCCATGGAAGAACTCACCGAGATCCCCGCGCAGCGCGTGGTCGGCTCGCGCCTGGCGACCCTCGGCGAACCCTGGCGCAGCCTGCTGCAACGCTTCATCGAGCTGCCCGACGAGCACCTGCACAAACAGCGCCTGGCGCTGGACGGCCAGATCCGCTGGCTCAACCTGCAAAAGGCGGCGATCGACGAGCCGCTGGCGCCGGGTAACAGCGGCCTGGTGCTGCTGGTCGAGGACCTCACCGAGACCCAGTACCTGGAAGACAAGCTGGTGCACTCCGAGCGCCTGGCCAGCATCGGTCGCCTGGCCGCCGGGGTGGCCCACGAGATCGGCAACCCGATCACCGGCATCGCCTGCCTGGCGCAGAATCTGCGCGAGGAACGCGAGGGCGACGGCGAGCTGACCGAGATCAGCGAGCAGATTCTCGAGCAGACCAAACGGGTCTCGCGCATCGTCCAGTCGCTGATGAGCTTCGCCCACTCCGGCAGCCATCAACAGGCCGACGAACCGGTCTGCCTGGCCCAGGTGGCGCAGGAGGCCATCGGCCTGCTGGCGCTGAACCGGCGCAGCGTAGAAGTGCAGTTCTTCAACCTGTGCGACCCCGAACACTGGGTCGAAGGCGACCCGCAACGGCTCGCCCAGGTGCTGATCAACCTGCTGTCCAACGCCCGCGACGCCTCGCCGCCGGGTGCGGCGATCCGGGTCATGAGCGAAGCCTCCGAGCACACCGTCGACCTGATCGTCGAGGACGAAGGCAGCGGCATCCCCAAGGCGATCATGGACCGCTTGTTCGAGCCCTTCTTCACCACCAAGGACCCGGGCAAAGGCACGGGACTCGGCCTTGCACTGGTCTATTCCATCGTGGAAGAGCATTATGGACAAATAACAATCGACAGCCCGGCCGACCCGGAGCACCAGCGCGGCACCCGCATCCGGGTGACCCTGCCGCGGCATGTCGAGGCGACGTCCATAGCGACTTGAACCAGCTACCCAAAGAGCCTGCCCCCAAGGTCGACAAGCCCCCGCACGCAGGTTCCGAGACCGTCGAGAGATTCAATTGATGCCTCATATTTTGATCGTCGAAGACGAAACCATTATCCGCTCTGCCCTGCGCCGCCTGCTCGAACGTAACCAGTACCAGGTCAGCGAAGCCGGTTCGGTGCAGGAAGCGCAAGAGCGCTTCAGCATTCCCGGCTTCGACCTGATCGTCAGCGACCTGCGCCTGCCCGGCGCCCCCGGCACCGAACTGATCAAGCTGGCCCAGGGCACCCCGGTGCTGATCATGACCAGCTATGCCAGCCTGCGCTCGGCGGTCGACTCGATGAAGATGGGCGCGGTCGACTACATCGCCAAACCCTTCGACCACGACGAGATGCTGCAGACCGTGGCGCGCATCCTGCGCGATCGCCAGGAGGTCAGGCAGGCGCCGGCGACCCCCGCCGCCCAGGCCGGGCGCAGCAGCGAGAAAGCCATCGACAACAGCAATGGCGAGATCGGCATCATCGGCTCCTGCGCCGCCATGCGCGAGCTGTACGGCAAGATCCGCAAGGTCGCGCCGACCGACTCCAACGTGCTGATCCAGGGCGAATCCGGCACCGGCAAGGAACTGGTCGCCCGCGCCCTGCACAACCTGTCCAAGCGCGCCAAGGCGCCGCTGATTTCGGTGAACTGCGCGGCGATCCCGGAAACCCTGATCGAGTCCGAGCTGTTCGGCCACGAGAAGGGCGCCTTCACCGGCGCCAGCGCCGGCCGCGCCGGCCTGGTCGAAGCGGCCGATGGCGGCACGCTGTTTCTCGACGAGATCGGCGAACTGCCACTGGAAGCCCAGGCCCGCCTGCTGCGCGTGCTGCAGGAGGGCGAGATCCGCCGGGTCGGCTCGGTGCAATCGCAGAAGGTCGACGTACGGCTGATCGCGGCGACTCACCGCGACCTCAAGAGCCTGGCCAAGATCGGCCAGTTCCGTGAAGACCTGTATTACCGCCTGCATGTCATCGCCCTGAAACTGCCGGCGCTGCGCGAGCGCGGCAATGACGTGATCGAGATCGCCCGGGCCTTCCTGCTGCGCCAGTGCACGCGGATGGGCCGCAGCGACCTGCATTTCGCCGCGGATGCCGAACAGGCGATCCGCCACTACCCCTGGCCCGGCAACGTGCGCGAACTGGAGAACGCCATCGAGCGCGCCGTCATCCTCTGCGAGAACTCGGCCATCTCGGCCGAGCTGCTGGGCATCGACATCGAACTGGACGACCTGGAGGACGACGACTTCCTCGGCCTGCCGACCCAAGCCGGCAACAGCAGCCTCGAGCCGACCGAAGACCTGTCGCTGGAAGACTATTTCCAGCACTTCGTGCTCGAGCACCAGGACCACATGACCGAAACCGAACTGGCGCGCAAACTCGGCATCAGCCGCAAGTGCCTGTGGGAGCGCCGCCAGCGCCTGGGCATTCCACGGCGCAAGTCGGGAGCGGCCGCCGAGTAGCCGCACGGTGACACAGCGGGACGCGAAAGGTTCCCGCCCGCTGTTACCGCATCAACACCTCGTAACAAATGCCGGGTCCTACGGTAACGGGAACCCGGCTTTTTTCTGCTTACCCACCACCACACAAACAAGCCAAGCCATTGTTTTATAAGGATTTCAAAAAGCTGGCACGGCTTCTGCTTTGTCTCTGGCACAACAACAATAACAAGCAGCGCCCAGACAACAAAAATAAGACGTACCGACTCCAGCACAACAAAAACAACAAGGCGGAGGCGCAGCTAACTGATTCTTTTGGAAAGGAATTGCCTTTGGGGCTTGCCCCACAACCAGACCGAGAACAATAAAACTGCCCCGAGGCAGAACCCGTACTGGTTGGATCACGAAATGATCATGGCAGCGTCAGCATCCAAAGCAATCCGTTTGCTATTGACTCCCAGCTTGGGAGGTTTTCCAGAAGTCCCTGACTTGATGGAACGAGCAACTCAACAAAAACAACAAGCTCGCCATAACAATAAAAACAAAGCACGCACCTACTTGGGGGGGAGCCTAGGCTCCCCCAGTAGCTTCAGCCTTCCGCGTTTCGACTCTCCCCCGCCGCGTCCTACACCATCTCCCGACTCAATGCTAGAATCCGCGCCATTCCTGCGGCCATCGCTTATCCTGGCCGGTCATCTCGTCAAACAGTGCATCCCATGCTGAAAAAGCTGTTCAAGTCTCTACGTTCACCGCTGCGCCGCGCCAAACATCCGCACAGCACCCCCGAGGTGCTGAGCAATCGCCAGCACCCGATCCACCGTGGGGAAATCAGCCGCTACGCCATCAGCGTGGTCGAGCGCCTGCAACATGCCGGCTACCAGGCCTACCTGGTCGGTGGCTGCGTGCGCGACCTGCTGCTGGACCTGGACCCCAAGGACTTCGACGTCGCCACCAGCGCCACGCCCGAACAGGTCCGCGCCGAGTTCCGTAACGCGCGGGTGATCGGCCGGCGCTTCAAGCTGGTCCACGTGCACTTCGGCCGCGAGATCATCGAAGTCGCCACCTTCCGCGCCAATCACCCGGAAGGCGACGACGAGGAAGACAGCCACCTGGCCTCGCGCAACGAAAGCGGGCGCATCCTGCGCGACAATGTCTACGGCAGCCTGGAAGACGACGCCCAGCGTCGCGACTTCACCATCAACGCGCTGTACTACGATCCGAGCACCGAGCGCATCCTCGACTACGCCAACGGCGTGCACGACATCCGCAACCATCTGATCCGCCTGATCGGCGACCCGACCCAGCGCTATCAGGAAGACCCGGTGCGCATGCTGCGAGCGGTGCGCTTCGCCGCCAAGCTGGATTTCGATATCGAAAAGCACAGCGCCGTACCGATCTACAAGCTGGCGCCGATGCTCCGCGAGATTCCCTCGGCGCGCCTGTTCGACGAGGTCCTCAAGCTGTTCCTCGCCGGCTATGCGGTCTACACCTACGAGTTGCTGGTCGATTACGGCCTGTTCGGACAACTGTTCCCGGCCAGCGCCGCGGCGCTCAAGCAGAACCCGGACTACACCGACAACCTGATCCGCAATGCCCTGGCCAATACCGACCTGCGCATCCAGCAGGGCAAGACGGTGACCCCGGCCTTCCTCTTCGCCGCCCTGCTCTGGCCGGCGCTGCCGGCGCGCGTGCTGAAGCTGCAGGAGCGCGGCATGCCGGCGATCCCGGCGATGCAGGAAGCGGCCCACGAGCTGATCAGCGAACAGTGCCAGCGCATCGCCGTGCCCAAGCGCTTCACCCTGCCGATCCGCGAGATCTGGGACATGCAGGAGCGCCTGCCGCGGCGCAGCGGCAAGCGCGCCGATCTGCTGCTGGAAAATCCACGCTTTCGTGCCGGCTACGATTTCCTCCTGCTGCGCGAAAGCGCAGGCGAGCAGACCGGCGACCTCGGCGACTGGTGGACGGAGTACCAGGATGCCAGCGACAGCCAACGGCGCAGCATGATTCGCGACCTCAGCAGCCAGGAAGGTGGCTCCGATGCAGCGCGCAAGCGCAAGCGCAGCAGCGGCCGGCGCAAACGCGGCGCCAGTGCCGAAGGCGCCCCGAAGCCGGCCAGCGAGTAATGGAACGCGTGTATATCGGGCTCGGCAGCAACCTGGCCGAGCCGCTGACACAACTGCGCGGCGCCCTCGCGGCGCTGGCCGCCCTGCCACAGTCGCGGCTGCTCGCCACCTCCTCCTTCTACGCCAGCGACCCGCTCGGCCCGGCCGACCAGCCGCGCTACGTCAACGCGGTGGCCGCGCTGGATACCGAACTGGCGCCGCTGGCACTGCTCGACGCCCTGCAAGCCATCGAGGCGAACCAGGGCCGCGTGCGCAAAGCCGAGCGCTGGGGGCCACGCACCCTCGACCTGGACATCCTGCTGTTCGGCAAACGCCTGCTGGACGAGCCGCGCCTGCGCGTGCCGCATTACCACCTGCAGGCCCGACCCTTCGTGCTCTACCCACTGGCCGAACTGGCCCCCGAGCTGCGCTTGCCGGATGGCCGCCGCCTGGCCGAACTGCTCGCCGCCTGCCCCTTCGCCGGCCTGGAGCGCCTGACCTAGCAGGCCTGTGTGGCTAGTTCAATTAGTCAATTTCTGCCCTTGAGGTCCCGATGCGGCGTTGCCGCGCAGCCCGTCCATCTCCTGCGCGCATTGGCGGTAACGCCAGTAACAAGTCGGTAACACCTGCAATTGACTTCAAGCCCCCCCATCGGGACTATAGGCGTCCCGTTGCCCCGCACCGGTGCAAATCGAGGCCAATGCAGGCCAAATTGAAGCAATGACAGCTGCTTGCTGAACGCCTGAGTGAGGATGATTTTCATGCCTGACGTTACCCTGACCACCCTGCAAAGCCTCAAGCAGAGCGGCGAGAAAATCGCCATGCTGACCTGCTATGACGCCACCTTCGCCCAGGCCGCCTGCCAAGCCGGGGTCGACGTGCTGCTGGTCGGCGACTCCCTCGGCATGGTGTTGCAGGGCCACGACAGCACCCTGCCGGTCAGCATCGCCGACATGGCCTACCACACCGCCTGCGTCAAACGCGGCAACCAGGGTGCGCTGATCCTCGTCGACCTGCCGTTCATGGCCTACGCCACCAGCGAGCAGGCGCTGCACAATTGCGCCGCGCTGATGCAGGCTGGCGCGCACATGGTCAAGCTGGAAGGCGCGGCCTGGCTGGCCGAGCCGATCCGCCTGCTGGCCGAGCGCGGCGTGCCGGTCTGCGCGCACCTGGGCCTGACCCCGCAGGCGGTGAATATCCTCGGCGGCTACAAGGTCCAGGGCCGCCAGGAAGCCCAGGCGCGGCAGATGCGCGCCGACGCCATGGCCCTGGAACAAGCGGGGGCGGCCATGCTGCTGCTCGAATGCGTGCCCAACGAACTGGCCGCGGAAATCAGCCAGGCCGTGAAGATTCCGGTCATCGGCATTGGCGCCGGCAGCGGCACCGACGGCCAGGTACTGGTGCTGCACGACATGCTCGGACTGTCGCTGACCGGCCGCACACCGAAGTTCGTGAAGAATTTCATGGACGGCCAGAGCAGCATTCAGAACGCGCTGAGCGCTTATGTAAAAGCGGTCAAAGACCAGAGTTTCCCCGCAGCCGAACATGGGTTTTCTGCATGAACACGGTAAAAACCATCCGCGAACTGCGGGCCGCCGTCGCCCAGGCCCGCGCCGAAGGCAAACAGATCGGCTTCGTCCCGACCATGGGCAACCTGCATGCCGGGCATGCCGCACTGGTGGAGAAAGCCGCGCAGCGTGCCGATTTCGTGGTCGCCAGCATCTTCGTCAATCCGCTGCAGTTCGGCCCCAACGAAGACCTCGACAAATACCCGCGCACCCTCGCCGCCGACCAGCAGAAGCTGCTCGAAGCCGGTTGCCACCTGCTGTTCACCCCGGACGTCGAGGAGATGTATCCCAACGGCATGGCCGGCCAGACCCGCATCAGCGTGCCCGGCGTGTCCGAAGGGCTGTGTGGCGCCAGCCGTCCCGGCCATTTCGAAGGTGTCGCCACGGTGGTGACCAAGCTGTTCAACATGGTCCAGCCGGATCTGGCGATCTTCGGCCAGAAGGACTTCCAGCAGTTGGCGGTGATTCGCGCCCTGGTGCGCGACCTGAACATGCCGATCCAGATCATCGGCGAGCCGACCGTGCGCGCCGAGGACGGCCTGGCGCTGTCCTCGCGCAACGGCTACCTGAGTGCCGAGCAGCGCAGCGCGGCGCCCGTGCTGTATCGCAGCCTGCAGGAGATCGCCAGTGCCATCCGCGCCGGCGAACGCGATTTCGCCCGGTTGGTCAACGCCGCGCAGCAGCAACAGGTGGCCGCCGGCTTCCGCCCGGACTACCTGGAGATTCGCGAATCGAACAGCCTGCGCCCGGCCACGCCGGAGGATCGTCACCTGGTGATCCTGGTCGCCGCCTTTATCGGCAATACGCGCTTGATCGATAACCTGGCGCTCGACCTCGAGGCCACGCGTTAACCGGCGGTCTCGTCTGCTTGCCCGGCTTTTTCGCTTCGGGCACACTCAGCCGCCGTTTATGGACCCGCTAAGGAAAACGCCATGCACGCCATCATGCTCAAGGCCAAGCTGCACCGCGCCGAAGTCACCCACGCCGTGCTCGATTACGAAGGTTCCTGCGCCATCGACGGGGAATGGCTGGACCTGGCCGGCATCCACGAGTACGAACAGATCCAGATCTACAACGTCGACAACGGCGAGCGCTTCACCACCTATGCGATTCGCGGCGAAGCCGGCTCGCGGATGATTTCGGTGAACGGCGCGGCCGCCCACAAGGCCAAGGTCGGCGACCGCGTGATCATCTGCGCCTACGCCCAGTACAGCGAGGCCGAGCTGGCCAACTTCAAGCCGCGCATGCTCTACATGGCCCCGGGCAACGCGCTGAGCCACACCAGCAACGCGATCCCGGTGCAGGTTGCCTGATCCGGCCCCACAGCAGTTACACTAAAAGCCCGGTTTACCAGACAGCCTGGATACCGGGCTTTTTATTGCCCAAAAAATGAAGGAAGCCACCTCACATGGCGTACTACCAGCACCCGCTCGACGTCACCGCCCTGCCCGCCTGGCAAGCCTTGCAGACCCATCGAGCGCGCTTGCAGAACTTCAGCATGCGCGAGGCGTTCAACACCGACGCGGAGCGTTTCAGCCAATTGTCGCTGAGCAGTTGCGGCCTGTTCCTCGATTACTCGAAGAACCTGATCACCGCTGAAACCCGCAAGCTGCTGGTCGACCTGGCGCAGGAAACCGGACTGGCCCAGGCGATTCGCGCGCTGTTCGACGGCGAGCCGCTCAATGCCTCGGAAGCCCGTCCGGCCCTGCACACCGCCCTGCGCCGGCCGATCGGCGACAAGGTTATGGTCGATGGGGTCGACGTGATGCCCGAGGTGCAGCGCGTGCTGCACCAGATGACCGAGTTGGTCGGGCGGGTGCACGACGGCCTGTGGCGCGGCTACAGCGAGAAACCGATCACCGACGTGGTCAACATCGGCATCGGCGGCTCCTTCCTCGGCCCGCAGCTGGTTTCCGAGGCGCTGCTGCCGTTCGCCCAGCGCGGCGTGCGCTGCCATTACCTGGCGAATATCGACGGCAGCTCGTTCCACGAGCTGGCGGCCAAGCTGCGCGCGGAAACCACCCTGTTCATCGTCTCGTCGAAATCCTTCAACACCCTGGAAACCCTGAAGAATGCCCAGGCGGCACGCCGCTGGTACCTGGCCCAGGGCGGCACCGAGGCCGAGCTGTACCGCCACTTCATCGCGGTGTCGAGCAACCGCGAGGCGGCGGTCGCCTTCGGCATCCGCGAAGAGAACATCCTGCCGATGTGGGACTGGGTCGGCGGGCGCTATTCGCTGTGGTCGGCGATCGGCCTGCCGATCGCCATGTCCATCGGCATGTCCAACTTCAAGGAGCTGCTGTCGGGCGCCTACAGCATGGATCAGCACTTCCTGACCGCGCCCTTCGAACGCAACATGCCGGTGCTGCTGGCCTTGCTGGGAATCTGGTACGGCAACTTCTGGGACGCCCAGAGCCAGGCGATCCTGCCCTATGACCACTACCTGCGCAACATCACCAAGCACCTGCAGCAACTGGACATGGAGTCCAACGGCAAAAGCGTGCTGCAGGACGGCCAGCCGGTACGCTGCGCCACCGGCCCGGTGATCTGGGGCGGGGTCGGCTGCAACGGCCAGCATGCCTATCACCAGTTGCTGCACCAGGGCACCCAACTGATTCCGGCGGACTTCATCGTGCCGGTGGTCAGCTACAACCCGCTCGCCGACCACCACCAGTGGCTGTACGCCAACTGCCTGTCGCAGAGCCAGGCGCTGATGCTCGGCAAGACCCTGGCGGAAGCCGAGGCGGAGCTGCGCGCCCAAGGCCTGGCCGAGGCCGAGGTGCGCCGCCTGGCGCCGCACAAGGTGATCCCCGGCAACCGCCCGAGCAACACCCTGGTCATGGAACGGGTCAGCCCGCGCCGCCTGGGCGCCCTGGTGGCGATGTACGAACACAAGGTATTCGCCCAGAGCGCGATCTGGGGCACCAATGCCTTCGACCAGTGGGGCGTCGAACTCGGCAAGGAGCTGGGCAAGAGCGTCTATTCGCGCCTGGTCGGCAGCGAAGAGAACCCTGCCGAGGACGCCTCGACCCAGGGCTTGATCGACTTCTTCCGCGGCCGCCATCGCGGTTGAGCAGCCCCATGCGCAACCCGGCCCAGGCCGGGTTGCGGCTTTCTGCAGCTGCGGTTTTGCCCGCACGCGGCAGCGATACGCCGGGCTGCCTGCCTAGGCCAGGCACCTGCCGGACCAGCAGCGCCCATCCGAAGCCATGCGCCAGCACTTGAACCCAGCAGCAGCTCGGGTGCTACCCTTAGGCACATCGCGGACACACAAGAATAAGGGCCCCGCCATGTTTGAGATCACCCGTCATCCCGTCGCCGACGCCGTGCGCCAGCGTGCGCACCTCGACGACGCCGACTACCAGCGCCTGTATCGGCAATCCGTCGAACAGCCGGAAAGCTTCTGGGCCGAGCAGGCCAAGGCCTTCCTCGACTGGTCCAGCCCCTGGGACAAGGTTTACAGCGGCGACCTGAAAAAGGGCCAGGCGAACTGGTTCAAGGGCGGCCGGTTGAACGTCAGCTACAACTGTATCGACCGCCACCTGGAGAAGCGCGGCGAGCAGATCGCCCTGATCTGGGAAGGCGACAACCCCGCCGAGTCCGCCCAGATCAGCTACCGCAAGCTGCATCAGCAGGTCTGCCGCCTGGCCAACGTACTGAAGAGCCGCGGCGTGAAGAAAGGCGACCGGGTGTGCATCTACATGCCGATGGTGCCGGAAACCGCCTACGCCATGCTCGCCTGCACGCGCATCGGCGCGGTGCACTCGGTGGTATTCGGCGGTTTCTCCCCCGACGCCCTGCGCGACCGCATCCTGGATGCCGATTGCCGTACCCTGATCACCGCCGACGAAGGCGTGCGCGGCGGCAAGTACGTGCCGCTCAAGGCCAACGTCGACCAGGCGCTGCAAAGCTGCCCGGACGTCTCCACGGTGGTGGTGGTCCAGCGCACCCAGGGCAAGATCGCCTGGACCGAAGGCCGCGACCTCTGGTACCACGAGGCGCTGCGCACAGCCGACAGCGACTGCCCGGCCGAGCCGATGGACGCCGAAGACCCGCTGTTCATCCTCTATACCTCCGGCTCCACCGGCAAGCCCAAGGGCGTGCTGCACAGCACCGGCGGCTACCTGCTGCAGGCGGCGATGACCCACAAATACGTGTTCGACTACCACGACGGCGACATCTACTGGTGCACCGCCGATGTCGGCTGGGTCACCGGGCACAGCTACATCGTCTACGGCCCGCTGGCCAACGGCGCCACCAGCCTGATGTTCGAGGGCGTACCGAACTACCCGGATGCCTCGCGCTTCTGGCAGGTGATCGACAAGCACCGGGTGAACATCTTCTACACCGCGCCGACCGCCATCCGCGCGCTGATGCGCGAAGGCCAAGGGCCGGTAGAAAAAACCTCGCGCGCCAGCCTACGCCTGCTCGGTACGGTCGGCGAGCCGATCAACCCGGAAGCCTGGGAGTGGTACTACCACGTGGTCGGCGAGATGCGCTGCCCGATCGTCGACACCTGGTGGCAGACCGAAACCGGCGCCATCATGATCACCCCGCTGCCGGGCGCCACCGACCTCAAGCCCGGCTCGGCGACCCGCCCGTTCTTCGGCGTGCAACCGGTGCTGCTGGACGAGCAGGGCAAGGAGATCGACGGGGCCGGTAGCGGCGTGCTGGCGATCAAGGCCAGCTGGCCGAGCCAGATCCGCAGCATCTATGGCGACCACCAGCGCCTGATCGACACCTACTTCAAGCCCTATCCCGGCTACTACTTCACCGGCGATGGCGCGCGCCGCGACGAGGACGGCTACTACTGGATCACCGGCCGGGTCGACGACGTGATCAACGTCTCCGGCCACCGCATCGGCACCGCCGAGGTGGAAAGCGCCCTGGTGCTGCACGACGCGGTCGCCGAGGCGGCAGTGGTCGGCTACCCGCACGACCTCAAGGGCCAGGGCATCTACGCCTTCGTCACGCCGATGAACGGCATCGAGCCGTCCGACGAGCTGAAAAAAGAGCTGCTGGCCCTGGTCGCCAAGGAGATCGGCAGCTTCGCCAAGCCGGAACTGCTGCAATGGGCGCCCGGCCTGCCGAAGACCCGCTCGGGCAAGATCATGCGGCGGATCCTGCGCAAGATCGCCTGCAACGAGCTGGACAACCTCGGCGACACCTCGACCCTGGCCGACCCGACGGTGGTCGACGGGCTGATCGACAAGCGCCTGAACCGCTAGACGGCGCAGTCGCGCGTTTTGCGCAGATGCCCGCGTGCAAGCGCCTGGGCGTGGCACCACTCGACTGACCGGCCGGTTCCCAGGCTGGCCGCCGGAAAAGCCATTGTGCCACCATAGCGGCCCTTCGC
Source organism: Pseudomonas benzenivorans (assembly GCF_900100495.1). Taxonomy (GTDB): domain Bacteria; phylum Pseudomonadota; class Gammaproteobacteria; order Pseudomonadales; family Pseudomonadaceae; genus Aquipseudomonas; species Aquipseudomonas benzenivorans. Next base: position 211 of record NZ_FNCT01000021.1, on the reverse strand, counting down.
GGCCTGCCGCGCCCGCCACTCGAGAGGATCGATTCATGCAAGACGTCGTCATCGTCGCCGCCACCCGCACCGCCGTCGGCAGCTTCCAGGGCTCGCTGGCCGGCATCCCCGCCCCGGAACTGGGCGCCGCGGTGATCCGCCGCCTGCTGCAGCAGACCGGACTGAACGGCGCCGCGGTCGACGAGGTGATCCTCGGCCAGGTGCTCACCGC
>NZ_FNCT01000004.1 GCF_900100495.1 Pseudomonas benzenivorans | reverse complement strand
GCCAGCCAGCGCTGGCCGAGGCCGTGGAGGATGTAGAAGGCCGGGCCGCCGCGGAAGCTGCCGTCGGCCTCGCGGCGCTTGTACAGCTGCGCCAGCGAGCACTCGAAATAGCTGGTGGCCATGCCCAGCAGGGCGACCAGCCACATCCAGAATACCGCACCCGGGCCACCCAGGGTGATGGCCACCGCCACGCCGACGATGTTGCCGGCACCGACGCGGCCGGCAACCGAAAGCATCAGGGCCTGGAACGAGCTGAGCTGGCCCTTCTGGCGCTGGAAGGCCTGGGCGAAGATGCTGAACATGCTGCCGAAATAGCGCAGTTGGACGAATCGCGAGGCGACCGTGAAGTAGATACCGAGACCGACCAGGGTAACGATAAGAACCTTGCCCCAGAGCAGGTCGTTGAGGAGATCGAGCATGGTGTTACCTCTCTTGTCTTGTTGTTTCGAGGGTGTGCAGCAAGCGCCTTGCCGACAGGCAAGCGCATAGGTCGCCGCTGGCCGGCGCATGCACTGGCCGGCGGCGCTATTGGAGGACTTCGGGGTTGGCGTTCTATCCGCGAGACGCAGCGCCAGCGATCAGGTTCCGGCGCTCAAGCGCTGCAGGTGGGCGATGCGCTCCCACATGGCGGTCGGGTTGGAGTACATGGGGAAGTGCCCGCAGTTGCGGATTTGCGCCAGGTGCACGCCCTGGCTCTGGATGTAGGCCAGGTAGGACAGCGAGGCGTTCTGCTCGCCGTACATGAACATGCGCGGGCAGGGTAGCGCGAGGAACTTGTCCATCAACTCGCCGTGGTCGGACAGCGCCACCATCGACTCGAAGATGCCGCGCACCGCGCCAGCGCGCACCTTGTGACGCAGGCTGGCGGCGTACAGCGCGCTGGCGTAGGCCGGGGCATGGCGGGTGCGCTCGATGAAGTCGTCGAAGAAACGTTCGGCATCTTCCCGGGCGTAGTCGTGGATCTGCCGGCTGAGAAAGCAGTCTTCCGGGGCGATGTTGCCTTCGATATCGACGAAGCTGAGCACCCGCTCAGGATGCTGGTGGGCCAGCATCAGAGCGGTGAGGCCGCCCATGGAGTGGCCGACCAGGTGGAAGCGCTGGATGCCGAAGTGCTCCAGCATCGCCAGGGCAGTCTTCAGCAGAAAGGGAATGCAGATGCGCGCGAGATCGGAACAGGAGGTTTCGCCACAGCCGGGCGCATCGTAGGCCAGGAACGGATGCCCGTTGAAGGTGGCATAGCGCACGATGTCGGCATAGTCCTCCTTGGTCGAGCCGAAGCCGTGCAGGAAGACGATGGGCGCCTGGTCGCCGCCGCGGTGCAGGGCCGCGACTGTGAGGTCGACGCCATCGACGTTCAGCGGCACAAGGGCGCGGGAGAATTCTTGCTGAGTGGACAAGTCTTTCACTCCTGGGACAGATGGCTGCGCGGTTGCCTTACTCTCGAATGGGTCGACCCTTCTGTAAATTCCTAATCCAGTAAGCCATCCATACGTTGAACCTATGGATTCCCGATGCGCGACGTAGGTTGGTACTGAGCGTAGCGAAGCCCAACAACGCGCTGCTCGCCTCATCCCACATGGCATCGGGTGGCCCTGCGGGCCACATGTTGGGCCTCGCGGGCTCGGCACCAACCTACTTCGAATCCACTGCCAATAGCGCCACCAGCGCATCCACCAATGGATTGGCTCGCGCGCTATTCCATACGGCGGCGGTGGTCACCACGCTGAGCTTGGGCGTCAGCGGCTTCAGTATCACGTTGTCCGGCGCCAGCTTCTTCATCGAGGCGGGTACCAGCGCCACGCCCTGGCCGCAACTGACGAAGGCGATCTGCGAGGTGACCGAACGGACCTCGTGCAGCACGCGCGGGGACAGGCCATTGGCCTTGCACACGCCGATCAGGTAGTCGAAGTAGTTCGGGCTGACCTGGCGCGAGGACATCACCAGCGGCTCGTCCGCCAGGTTGGCCAAGCTCAGCCGAGAGCGCGAGGCGAGCGGGTGGTCGCGGGGGATGGCGACGGCGAGGCGATCCTCGGTCAGCGGCACGCAGCGCAGATTCTTGCCGAGGTTGCCTTCCAGGCGGGCGAAGGCCAGGTCGATATCGCCGGACTCCAGGGCGGGAATGGCTTCGGCACTGTCGATCTCGCGCACGGCCACGGTGATCTGCGGATGCTCCGCCTTGAAGCGGTCGATCAGCGGCGGCAGCACATCGATCATGGCGTTGGTGATGGCGCCGATGGTCAGCACGCCGGCCTGACCCGATGTCGCCTCCAGCACCGCCAGTTCCAGGCGTCCCAGCTGCTCGGCGAACTTGCGCACGGCAGGCAGGATGGCGGCACCCGCCGGTGTCAGCTTTGCGCCCTGACGCGAGCGCTCGAACAGTTTGATCTTCAGGGCATGCTCGAGGATCTGGATCTGTTCGGTCAGCGGCGGTTGCGACATGCCCAGGCGCTTGGCGGCGCGGCTGAAGCTCTGTTCCTCGGCCACCGCGAGGAACAGCCAGAGATGCCGGATCAGACGGAAATTGATCATGGTTTTTCCATATGTTGGACGTATGAAAACCTTACTTTAATAGGAATATACCTATGGAAACTGTCTATCGATACTCAGGCCTCCACACAACCAGGTCCGCTTCCCATGAATGCACACACACCCCTGAATCGCTTGTCCGCGCTGGACACCAATACGGTGTCCGACGCGCTGGACTTCCTCGGCCTGCCCGGCGCCACCGTCGGCCTGCGGCCACTGTGGAACTGCCCGAAGATCGTTGGCCGCGCCAGCACCGTGCAACTGGCGCCCAAGCAGGACGCAGCGCCCACGGTGCATCTGATCACACCGGTAGTGGCACGCATCGAGACCGATGACCGCGTGCTGGTGATCGCCGGTGGCGTGGATGGCATCTCCTGCTGGGGCGACATCCTCGCCAACGCTTCATGCCAGAAGGGCATTCGTGGCTCGGTGATCGACGGCTTCAGCCGCGATATCAAGGGCAGCGAGGCCATCGGCTACCCGGTTTTCGGCCGCGGCGTGACCATGATCAGCGCGCGCAATCGCCTGGTGCAGGTGGATGCCGGCTGCGCCGTGAGCATGGCCGGGGTGACGGTGCAGGAAGACGACTTCGTGATCGCCGACGAGTGCGGCAGCGTTTTCGTGCCGGCCGAGGCCATCGACAAGGTCCTCGATCTGGCCGAACGCATCGACCGTCGCCAGGCGGGGATGGTCGAGGTAGTCCGGGCCGGGCGCTCGGTGGAGAGCGTGATGCACGACAGCCAGTTCGAAGCGATCAACGCGGAGCAAGCCTGATGAACCTGGAAGATAAGCAACTGGTCGCCCTGTTCGAGGGCCTGGATACCCCGGCCGTGTCGGATGCCATGGACAAACTGGGCCTGCCCGGGCAGTGCCTGGATATCGCGCCGCTGGCCGACTACCAGCAGGTCACCGTCGGCCCGGCATTCACCGTGCAGTACGTCAGCGCCAGCACCCCGCCCGGCAGCGTGGGCGACTTCATCGATGAGGTGGCACCCGGCGACGTGGTGCTGATCGCCAACGGCGGGCGCAGCGACTGCACCGTGTGGGGCGACATCATGACCCAATACGCCCTGGCGCGTGGCATCGCCGGCACGGTGATCGACGGCGTCTGCCGCGACGTGAACAAGGCCCTCGGCGAAGGTTATCCGCTGTTCACCAAGGGGCGCTTCATGCGCACCGGCAAGGACCGCGTCGAGGTGGTGGCGGTGAACCAGCCGGTCAGCATCGGCGGCGCGCGCGCCTGTGCCCGCGACATCGTGGTCGCCGATGCCAACGGCGTGGTGGTGGTGCCGCGCCAGCGGGCCCGCGACGTGGCCGCATGCGCCCGCCAGATCGAACAGGTCGAAGCGCAGATCCGCGAGCAGATTGCCAGCGGCAAGACCCTCAAAGAAGCCCGAGCCGCGCTCGGTTACCACGACCTGCAGAGGAAAGCCCAATGAGCACTTACGACATCGATGCCGCAGCCCAACGCGCCAAGGCGCTCGGCAGCTCCACCCTGTATGAGGCCTCCGGCCTGCCGACTGCCGTCGATCCGGCGATCCGTCCGGTCTGGCGTGGCGCCTTTATCGCCGCACCGGCGTACCCGCTGGAGTGCTCGCCGGGCGACAACCTGGCGCTGCATCTGGCCCTGGAACGCGCGCCGAAAGGCTGCGTGCTGGTGGTCAGTACCGGCAATTTCATCGCCGGTTACTGGGGCGAGGTACTGACCGTGGCCGCCCAGGCCGCCGGGGTGGTCGGCCTGGTGATCGACGGCGGGGTGCGCGATATCCAGGCCATCGAGAGGCTGGGCTTCCCGGTGTTCTCCCGCGGCGTGTCGGTGAAGGGCACGGTCAAGGCCACCGCCCCCTCGGTGGGCCAGCCCGTTCTCTTCAACGGCGCCCAGGTTGCTGCCGGTGACCTGGTGGTAGCCGACGACGACGGTATCGTGATCATTCCCCTGGCCGAGGTGGAGCGCACCCTGGATGAGGGCATGGCGCGTTTCGACAAGGAAACACGGATGATGGCGGCCCTGCGCGAGGGACGTACCACGGTCGAGCTGATGGGCCTCGCACGCCAGGAGGTGGCTCAATGAGCCGCGACTTTCAGAGGCTTAATCGCTGCCTTGCGGCTGCTCAGCCCTCAGCAACTTATCGAATCATTGATCGTGTCGCCGCACGCCGCGCGCAAGGAACCAGCATCATCTCGCTGTGCGCCGGAGAGCCCGACTTCGACACCCCACGGCACATTCGCCAAGCCGCCATCGCGGCGATAGAGGCCGGCCACACCCGCTATACCCAGGTGGCCGGTCTGCGCGCGCTGCGCGAGGCGGTCGCTGCCAAGTACCGCGACGAGAACGGCCTGGCCGTGAGCTGGGAAGACACCCAGGTCAGCAGCGGCGGCAAGCAGGTGATCTACAACGCCCTGGCCGGCACCCTGAACGAGAGCGACGAGGTGATCATCCCCGCGCCTTACTGGGTTAGCTATCCGGAGATGGTGCAGCTCTGCGGCGGCCGTTCGCGCATCGTCACCTGCGGCGCCGACAGCGGCTTCAAGCTGACGGCGCAAGCGCTGCGCGAGTCCATCGGCCCGGACACCCGCTGGCTGATCCTCAACTCGCCGTCGAACCCGACCGGCGCGGTGTACAGCCGCGAGGAGCTCCGCGCCCTGGCCGAGGTGCTGCTGGAGCAGCCGCAGGTTCTGATCCTCTCGGACGACATCTACGAGCACCTGATCTTCGATGGCCGCAGCTTCCACACCCTGGCCCAGGTGGAACCGCGCCTGGCCGAACGCACCCTGACCATGAACGGCGTCTCCAAGGCCTACGCCATGACTGGCTGGCGCATCGGCTTCGCCACCGGCCCGCGCTGGCTGCTGGAGGCCATGGAGAAGCTGCAGGGCCAGCAGACTTCCGGTGCCTGCTCGATTTCCCAGCATGCGGCGGTGGCCGCCTTGGGCGGGCCGAAGGACTTCATCCACGAGAGCCGCGAGGTGTTCCAGCGCCGCCGCGACTTCATGGTGGCTCTGCTCAACGACACCCCCGGCCTGCATTGCGCCCTGCCGGAAGGAGCGTTCTACGCCTTCGCCGACTGCTCCGCGCTGCTCGGCAAGGTATCGCCGGGCGGCCGCGGCCTGATCAGCGACGAGGACCTGGCCCACGCCCTGCTGGACGAGGCCAATGTCGCAGTGGTGCCGGGCAGCGCCTTTGGTCTGGCCGGCTATATACGCATCGCCTATGCGCTGGATGACGCGTCACTGAAGAAAGCCTGCGAAGCGATTCAGCAGTTCTGTCGGAACGCTCGATAGCCGGAAAGGGGTAGCTCTCGTCTCACAAGGACAGGGTTGCCCCTGGTTTTGGTCTGGTTTGCGATGGGGAAAAGGGGACCAATTTATAGGACAGACAGTCCGCTTTTTGGCCGAAAACATTTGAACCGCACCGCCAGCTTCCGCCCCGCAACCGATGTGAATCCGAGTACCGCGCCAACACCTGGCTCTTGCTGTTATCGGCCCACCGCACCGGGCCGAACCAGTGGCAACCGCCTAGCCTCGGCAAATCTCCCACACGCATTCGCGCAGCCAGCGATGGGCTTGGTCGGCGTCCATGCGCGGGTGCCAGAGCATGGCGATGCTGATCTCCGCTACGTCGATGGGCAGGGGAAAGCTGAACAGCCCGGCCCGCAGGTTGCCGGTATGCCGTTCGGGGACGGTGGCGACCAGGTCCGTGGCGCGCGCCAGGGCCAGCGCCGCCGCAAAGCCGCCGACGATGGTGCCGATATTCCGCTCCAGGCCAAGCACCTGCAACGCCTCGGCCACCGGCCCCTGGTCGTGCCCCCGTCGCGAGACCAGCACGTGCGCGCTGGCCGCGTAGCGGGCCGGGCTGATCGCGCCCTGGCTCAGCGGATGCCCCATGCGCACCACACCGATGAAACGGTCGCGGAACAGCGCGCGCATGCGCAGCTCCGGGCTGGTCGCGTCCCCGACCACCCCGGTATCCAGGTCGACGCTGGCGTCGCGCAGCGGCGCGCTGTCCTTGTCGGGTTTGGCCACGAAGCGCAGCCGCACGCCGGGGGCTTGTTCACGGACCCGGGCGATCAGCGCGGGGCCGAAGTTTTCCACGAAGCCGTCGCCGGTGCGCAGGGTGAAGGTGCGCACCAGGTGCTCGAGATCGAGCGGCGTCACCGGGCGCAGCACCGCCTGCGCGTCCTGCACCAGTTGGCTGACCCGCTCGCGCAGCTCGAGCGCCCGCGGCGTCGGGACCAGGCCGCGCCCTGCCCTGACCAGCAGCGGATCGCCGGTCGTTTCCCGTAGCCGCGCCAGTGCCCGGCTCATGGCCGAGGGGCTCAGGTGCAAGCGCCGGGCCGCGCGGGCGACACTGCCCTCGGCGAGCAGCACATCCAGGGTGGTCAGCAGATTGAGATCGGGCGTCGACATTCCTAAACCCCTGTGCGGCGTGATTTTGGTATGGCGTCATATGCATGAATAAAGTGCAAATGCTGCGCCTTCCGCCATATAACACGCCCCTTTATGCTCCTGGCAACCCGCCATCGGAGCCCTCGCCCATGAAGTCCCTGCTCAAGCCGTTCGCCAGCGCCACTGCCACCGCCGCGCGGGCGCAGCCCGAAGCTTCGCCGAGGCGGGCCCTGCTCAGCCTGGCATTCAGCATGCTGCTGTCTTCGCTCGGCTCCAGCATCGCCAATGTCGGCTTGCCGACCCTGGCCCAGGCGTTCGACGCGAGCTTTCAGGACGTGCAGTGGGTCGTGCTGGCCTACCTGCTGGCCAGCACCACGCTGATCGTCAGCGTCGGCCGGCTCGGCGACCTGTTCGGCCGGCGCCGGCTGATGCTGGCGGGGATCCTGCTGTTCACCGTCGCCTCGGCCTTGTGCGGCACGGCGGCGACGCTCTGGCTGTTGATTGCCGCCCGCGCGCTGCAGGGCCTCGGCGCCGCCATCATGCTGGCGCTGAGCATGGCGCTGATCGGCGAGACGCTGCCGAAGGCGCAGACCGGCAGTGCCATGGGGCTACTCGGGAGCATGTCGGCGATCGGCACGGCGCTAGGGCCGCCCTTGGGCGGCATGCTGATTGCCGCCGGCGGCTGGCAGGCGATCTTCCTCGTCAACCTGCCGCTGGGGCTCCTGGCCTGGCTCCTCGCCTGGCGCCGGCTGCCGGCCGATCGCCCGCAGGCGCAGCCGGTTCGCTTCGATCACCTGGGCAGCCTGTTGCTGGCCTTGGCGCTGGCGGCCTATGCGCTCGCCATGACGCTCGGGCGCGGCAACTTCGACCTGCTCAATGCGGCGCTGCTGCTCGCAGCGGCCGGCTGCCTCGGGCTTTTCGTACTGGTCGAGGCGCGTGTCGCGGCGCCGCTGGTGCACCTGGCGATGTTCCGCGATCCGGCGCTCGCTGCCAGCTTCGTCATGAGCGCGCTGGTGATGACGGTGATGATGACGACGCTGGTGGTCGGGCCGTTCTACCTGGCTGGCGCGCTGGCCCTGGATACCGCCCAGGTCGGCCTGGTGATGGCGACCGGGCCGCTGGTCTCGGCGCTGGCTGGCGTGCCGGCGGGCCGCATCGTCGATCGCTGCGGCGCGCAGCGCATGACCCTCGCCGGGCTCGGCATCCTGCTGGCCGGCGCCCTGCTCCTGCCCAGGCTGCCGCTGAGCCTCGGGGTTGCCGGCTACATAGTCCCGCTCACGCTCATCACCGCCGGCTATGCGCTGTTCCAGGCCGCCAACAACACCGCGGTCATGGCCGAGGTCCGCCCCGACCAGCGCGGCGTGCTGTCCGGCTTGCTCAACCTGTCGCGCAATCTCGGGCTGATCACCGGCGCCTCGGTGATGGGCGCGGTGTTCGCCCTCGGCGCGGCGACCAGCGATCCGGCGGCCGGCGATCCGGCGACGGCCCATCCCGACGCTGTTGCGGCCGGCCTGCACGCTACGTTCTCGGTCGGCGCAGCACTGATCCTGCTGGCGCTGCTGATCTCGTTCGCCAGTCATGCGCGCGCGCAGCGTATCGCCAGTCCGGGAGGATGATCGTAGCGCTGGATACCGCGGCCGCCCGCTCATTGCGGGTAGCGGGCGAACCTTGTAGGGCGGGTGAAACCCGCCAAAAGTCGAGGAGACGCGGCGGGTTACACCCGCCCTACGATCCAGGCTTCCCATTCACTGCCGATAACGCGCGAGCCTGGCGCCGAGATCGCGCTCCATGTCGCCGTCCGTCTGGCCGCCCTGCGCCAGCATCCAGCGCACCCGTTCGACGGTTGCCGGCGCCTGCATGCCGGGCACGAAGCGCTGCGACTCATCCACCAGCGCCGCCTCGTCCGCCGCGCTGAGGTTATCCACCACGGCCTTGATATGGGCGATGCCGCTGGCCGGGAAGCCGGCGATGCGTTGCGCCAGCTCGTTGCAGAAACCACTGAGTTGATCCTGCGGCAAGGTCCGATTGATCCAGCCGTAGCGCTCGGCGGTGGGCGCATCGAAGTCCGCGCCGCCGAGGCATACCTCCAGGGCCCGCGCCCGGCCCAGCAGCTGGGTCAGGCGCACGGTGCCGCCGGCGCCGGGCAACAGCCCCACGGCCACTTCCGGCTGCCCGAGCAGCGCGGTCTGCGCGGCGGCGAAGCGCATATCCAGGGCCAGCAGGAACTCGCTGCCGGCGCCCCGCGCACGTCCGCGCAACTCGCCGATGGTGACCTGCGGCAGCCGGCTGAAGCGCGTGAACAGCGCGCTGAGCGGGCTGGCGACGCCCGCCGGCAGGGCCATCGGTGGCGCGTCGAGCTGGCTGCCGAGGTCGTAATGGGCCAGGAAGAAATCCGGATTGGCGCTGCGGAAGATCACCACCCGGGTCTGCTGGTCGGCTTCCAGTTCCTTCACCAGGCGCAGCAGATCGACCACCATCGCGCGGTCGACCAGGTTGATCGGCGGGTGATCGAAGCTGACGACGGCTACGCCGTCATGGTCTTCGCGGCTAAGGGTCTGGTAATCGGCCATGGTCGTTCTCTCGATTGGGGTGCCGCCAGGATGCGAACAATACCCGGGTTACCCAAGCACTATGCGTCTGCGGAATGGCCGCCATTCACGGCCAGGTATCGGACCGAGAGCAGCCGGGGCGCGCGCCGGCGAACCGGAAACGGCTGGGCACTCATCAACTTCCTTCCACTGCGCGGATAAAGCCGCCCCCGCCCGTTGTCGTATGGCCAGGTAGGCTGGCGGCTTCGAGCAAACGACGCTAAGGCGCAACGCCCAGCCGGTGTCTTCCAGGGGAGGTGGTGAGATGAGAGTGAAGCCCATGCTGGGTCTGTGGGTGGTGTGCGCAATGGCCTCCGGCTGGCTGAGTCCGGCGGCGGCTGACCACCGGCACGAGGACGACGAGTGGGAGCAAGAGTTCTGGGACGGGCCGTGCCGCGTCAAGCGCGAGTCCGACGACGGCGAGTACAAGGAGGAGATCAAGTGCCCGGGTGGCCACGGCGCCAGCTGGCCGCGCGGCGAGTGGAAGGACGAGTACTGGGAGCGCGACTGCAAGGTCAAGATCGAAGCCAAGTACGACGAGTTCAAGAAAGAGGTCAAGTGCGAGCGCGATGACGATGACGATGATTGAGCGGCGTCGGCAGCGCGAGAACGTAGCGGCGGCAGGCCGCGGCATCCCGCAGTGCGGCCGCTATCGCTTCGCGGCCATGGGACTGGGCGTCCCCGCCTCTCCTACAAATAACCGCCGGCCAAGCGTCGGCTAGCAATCCCTCTCCGCCACTCAGTCGCTCGCCTGCTCGGCATCCGCCTGCACATCGGCTTTCCCCAACGACCAGCCCAGGGTCATGCCGGCGGCGGCGAGCAGGATGGCGGCGATGCCGGCCAGCTGGCTCGCCTGCAGGCGATGGTCGAAGGCCAGGTAATCGACCAGGATCGCCACCACCGGGTAGATGAACGACAGCGCCCCGGTCAGGTGGGTCGGCAGCTTCTGGATCGCGCCGTACAGCAGGATGTACACCAGCCCGGTGTGCACCACGCCGAGGGCCAGCAGCGCGCCCCAACTGGCGGCATCGGCAGGCGGTTGCGCCAGGTTGGCGAAGGGCGCCAGCATCAGGCTGCCGACGCCGACCTGGATCAGCGCGATCAGCTGTGGCGGGGTGCCCTTGAGCTTCTTCGCCACCAGCGCCGCTAGGGCATAGAAGAAGGCTGCGCCCAGGGCCAGGAGGATGCCGCCGAGGTAGTCGCTGCCAAGGTAGCCGGCATTGGGCTTGGCCTGGACGATCAGCAGCATGCCGGCGAAGGCCACACCGAGCCACATGAGCTTGGTCAGGGTCAGGCGCTCGCCGAGGAACAGCGCGCCGAGCCCCACCAGGATGAACGGCTGGGTGTTGTACACCGCCGTGGCGATGGCGATGGAGGCGCGCGAATAGGCGGCGAACAGCAGCAGCCAGTTGAGCACGATGGCCACCCCGCCCAGCGCGGCGAACACCAGCAGGCGCGGGGTCAGGCTGCCGCGCAGCAGGCCGAGGGCGGCGCATACCGCCAGCAGCACCGGCGCGCCTATGACGCAGCGCCAGAACACCACATCCAGCACCGGTTGCCCGGCGTACAGGACGAACCAGCCGATGGTTCCGGAAATCATCATCGCCGCGGTCATCTCCAGCGTGCCTCGGGCCTGGCTGTCCATGGGTCACCTCCGCCATTGGTCTGCGCCTAGAATATTTGGTGGCAGCGGCGGTTTACATGGCATAGAAAAGGTAGATCGCTAGATAAACCTAATTATCCAAACCATACAGCCTTATTCTCGGAGAAACGAAAAATGATCGACGAGATCGACCAGAACATCCTCGAGGCGCTGTTGCAGGACTCGCGGGTTTCCCTGAAGGAACTGGCGCGCCGGGTCGGCCTGTCCTCGCCCAGCGTCGCCGAGCGGGTGCGCCGCCTGGAGGAGCGCGGGGTGATCCGCGGCTTCACCATCGAGATCGACCCCAGGGCGCTCGGCTACCAGTTGCAGGCGATCGTCCGGGTCAAGCCGCTGCCGGGCATGCTGCACGCGGTGCAGAAGCTGATCGAGGACACCGCCGAGTTCTGCGAGTGCGACAAGGTCACCGGCGACGACTGCTTCGTGGTGCGCCTGCACGTGCGCTCGATCGACCAGCTCGACCACATCCTCGACCGCATCGCCGACAAGGCGCAGACCAGCACGGCGATCGTCAAGTCGCAGCCGATCAAGCGCCGTGCGCCGGGTATCGGCCAGCACAAAGCAGCGCCTGGGCGAATGTCGTAAATGGCGCGATGGGTATCGCTGCAGATCCGCCGCGAGCCGTAGGGTGCGCCATGTGCACCAGCGTCCGATCGCGGAGAACACCTGTCTGAAGGTCGAGAAAGCTCGCGAACCCGGCCCCTCACCCCTGCCCTCGGCTTTGGCTTCCTGCGTCGCCCTACCTCCTGCATCCATGCAGTCGTCTCCCGGAGGGAGAGGGGGCTAAAAGCGCGCGCACCCTACGCCTCGACCTGGCTCCACTGCTTGCTCAGGCGCTTGTCCGACACCGCCAGCTTGGTGCCGAGCTGCTGGGCGAACAGCGACACCCGGTATTCCTCGAGCATCCAGCGATACAGCGTGAGCTGCGGGTCGCGCTTGCCTTCCTGGCGGTGCTTGGCCAGGCGCGCCTGGTACTGCTCCCAGTAGCCGGCCAGCTCGCCGCTCCAGACCCGGTCGCGCTGCAGTTGGGCGCCGATCTTGTCCAGGCGCTGCTCGATGGCTTTCAGATAACGCGGCAACTCCTTCAACCACTCGCCCGGAGTCTCGCGGACGAAGCCCAAGTAGACCAGGTTGCCCAGCTGCTGCTTGATGTCGTTCAGGGCGATGGCCTGGGCCAGGTCGATCTTGCCCTTGAAGCGCTTCTGCAAGCCGTGCCAGGCCTTGAGGATTTCCAGCACCAGCTTGGCCAGGCGCTCGGCGTGACTGGTCCAGTCGCCGCGCTTGCGCTCGGCCAGGGCCGCCAGGGCGGCGCCGTCGCGCGGCAGGCTGGCCTCGCCGTCGAGGATGCAGCTGTCCAGGCTGGCCAGGAGGATGTCCTCGACCAGCGCCTCGACCCTGCCCAGCTCGCGGTGCAGCAGGCCCAGTTCGGTCAGCCCCGGCAACTTGCCACGGAGGAACTTGGCCGGCTCGGCCAGTTGCTGCAGGAGCAGGCGCTGCAGGGCGCGGCGATGCTGGAATTCGGCCTCGGCCTGGGTCGGGAAGCGGCCTTCCTTGACCACCCCGGCCTCCTCGACCAGCGCCGGGAACACGGTCATGGTCAGGCCGGCGATGTTCTGCTGGGTCTTCTCGGCGACTTCGGCGAAGGCCTTGGCCTCCACCGCGCGCGGCGCCTTGTCGGCCTGGGGGATAGTCAGGGCGGCCTGGCTGGCCTCGCTGAAGCGGGCGCAAAGCTCGGCCAGGTCGCGGCCTTCGCCGAGGAACTTGCCGCGCGCGTCGACCACTTCCAGGTTCATCTTCAGGTGGCCGTCGAGCTGCGTCTCGGCCTCAGCCCAGGCCTCCTCGGGCACCCGCGCGCCGGTCATGCGCAGCAGCTCGCGGCCCAGCGCTTCGGGCAGCGAGCCCTGGGCGAAGGCGATCTTGGCCAGCGCCGCGCCGACGAAGTCCGGCACCGGCACGAAGTTCTTGCGCAGGGCCTTGGGCAGGTTGCGCACCAGCGCCACGCACTTGGCCTCAAGCAGGCCGGGCACCAGCCACTGCAGGCGCTCGCCCGGCAGTTGCGGCAGCAGCGGAGCCGGTACCCGCAGGGTGACGCCGTCGCGCGGGTGGTTGGGTTCGAAGTGGTAGCTCAGCGGCAGGCGCAGCTCGCCCAGCTGCAGGTTGTCCGGGTACTGCGCCGCGGTGATTTCCTTGGCGTCGCGGGCCAGCACGTCTTCCTCGCGCATGATCAGCAGCTGCGGGTCTTTCGCGCTCTCGCTCTTGTACCAGCTGTCGAAGGTCGCGGCCTGGTGGATCTCGGCCGGCAGGCGCGCCTCGTAGTAGGCGAACAGGGTTTCCTCGTCGGCGAGGATGTCGCGCCGGCGTGCCTTGGCCTCCAGTTCGTCGAGCTGGTCGAGCAACTGGCGGTTGGCAGTCAGGCACTTGGCCCGGCTGAGGATCTCGCCGCCGACCAGGCCCTCGCGGATGAACAGCTCGCGCGAAACCTGCGGGTCGATCGGGCCGTAGTGCACCGGCCGGCGGCCGACCACGATCAGGCCGTAGAGGCTGATCTGCTCGTAGGCCACCACCTGGCCGCGCTTCTTCTCCCAGTGCGGCTCAAGAAAGTTCTTCTTGACCAGGTGCGGCGCCAGCGGCTCGATCCAGTCCGGCTCGATCTTGGCCACCATGCGCGCGAACAGCTTGGTCGTCTCGACCAGCTCGGCGGTCATGATCCAGTTGGGTTTCTTCCTACCCAGCCCGGAAGATGGGTGCACCCAGAAGCGCCGCTGGCGCGCGCCGAGGTAGTCGCCGTCCTCGGTCTTCTGGCCGATCTGGCTGAGCAGGCCAGCGAGGATCGCCTTGTGCACGGCGGCGTAACCTTTGGCACGTTGTGCGGCCTCATCCTTGTCGGTCAGTTCTTTTTCTTTGTAGGAGCCAGGGCCGACGCCTAGTCCTTGCTGTGGTGCGGCATCCCGACGATCCTTGGATATCGCGGTTTGACCTGCAGATCGCTGATCGCGAGCAAGCTGGCTCCTACCCGGTCCGCGCGGGCCGTCCGATAACCTCAGCTCGCGGGCGATCAGCAGCAGCTGGCGGTGGGCGTCGCGCCATTCGCGCAGGCGCAGATAGTTGAGGAAGTTCTTCCGGCACCAGCTGCGCAGCGCGCTGGAGCCGAGGGCCTGGCGCTGCTCCTCGAAGCCGCGCCACAGGTTGATCAGCGCGGCGAAATCCGAATCGACGTCCTTCCACTGGGCGTGGGCCTGGTCGGCGGCCTGCTGGCGGTCGGCCGGGCGCTCGCGCGGGTCCTGCGCCGATAGGGCGCTGGCGATGATCAGCACTTCGTCGAGGCTGCCCTGCTTGGCGCCTTCGAGGACCATGCGGCCGAGTCGCGGATCCACCGGCAGGCGCGCCAGCTGGCGGCCCAGCGGGGTCAGCTGGCCGTCGCGGCTGACCGCCGAGAGTTCCTGCAGCAGGTTGAAGCCGTCGCTGATCGCTTTGCCGTCCGGCGGCTCGATAAAGGGGAAGGCCTCGATCTCGCCCAGGCGCAGATGGAGCATCTGCAGGATCACCGCGGCCAGGTTGGTGCGCAGGATCTCCGGATCGGTGAAGGCCGGGCGGCCGAGGAAATCCTCCTCGCTGTACAGGCGCACGCAGATGCCCGGCTCGACCCGCCCGCAACGGCCCTTGCGCTGGTTGGCGCTGGCCTGGGAGACGGCCTCGATCGGCAGGCGCTGGACCTTGGCGCGGTAGCTGTAGCGGCTGATCCGCGCGGTGCCGGAATCGATCACGTAGCGGATGCCCGGCACGGTCAGCGAGGTCTCGGCGACGTTGGTGGCGAGGACGATCTTGCGCCCGGGCAGCGGCTGGAAGATCTTCTGCTGCTCGGCCGGGGTCAGCCGTGCGTACAGCGGCAGCACCTCGGTAAAGCGCAGGTTGGCCTTGCGCAGCACCTCGGCGCAGCTGCGGATCTCCCGTTCGCCGGGGAGGAACACCAGCACGTCGCCGGGGCGCTTGCCCTCGGCCTTCTCGAACGCGGCGATCTCATCGAGGGCGGCGAGGATGCCCTGGTCGACCGAGAGGTCGTCGAGCAGCCGCTCGCCCTCCTCGTCCACCTCGGCGGCCAGCGGCCGGTACCAGGTCTCCACCGGGTAGGTGCGCCCGGACACCTCGACGATGGGCGCGTCGTTGAAGTGCTTGCTGAAGCGCTCCAGGTCGATGGTCGCCGAGGTGATGATCAGCTTGAGGTCGGGACGCCGCGCCAGCAGGGTCTTCAGGTAGCCGAGCAGGAAGTCGATATTGAGGCTGCGCTCGTGGGCCTCGTCGACGATCAGGGTGTCGTACTTTTCCAGGTAGCGGTCGTGCTGGGTCTCGGCCAGCAGGATGCCGTCGGTCATCAGCTTGATCAGGCTGCGCTCGTTGCTCTGGTCCTCGAAGCGCACCTGGTAGCCGACCAGTTCGCCCAGCTTTGTTCCGATTTCCTCCGCCACCCGGGTCGCCACGCTGCGCGCCGCCAGCCGCCGCGGCTGGGTGTGGCCGATCAGGCCGTGGACGCCGCGTCCCAGCTCCAGGCAGATCTTCGGCAGTTGGGTGGTCTTGCCCGAGCCGGTCTCGCCGGCGATCACCACCACCTGGTGCCCCGCGATGGCGGCCTTGATCTCGTCGCGCTTGGCGGCGATCGGCAGCGCCTCGTCGTAGCGCATGACCGGCACGCTCAGGCGCCGTGCCTCGACCTTGGCGCTTGATGCCTGGAAGCGCTCCAGCCACTGCACCAGCCTGGCCTCGTCCGGCTTTTTCTGCAGCTCGTGCAGCTGGCGGCGCAGGCGGTGGCGGTCGGCCAGCAGGGCCTGGTCGAGGTTGTTCAGCAGCAGGTCGAAGGCGGGGGTCTGGTCGGTCATCGGGGCCGTGGCGGAGCAATTTTAATGGATGAGAGCGGATCCGCCGGTGTCGGGGCCGACGCCATCGCGGTCAAGACCGCTCCCACAGGGAGTGCAAGGCCGGCGATTGTCGCAGATTTCCCCCGCCGCCGCCCCAAGCGGGATGGCCGCCCGGCACGACACGGCGGTTCGCGGGCATGCCAACCAGGCGTCCCCCGCTCCTGCGCAGCCGCGCGGGCAGCGGCGATGCCCGGGGCTCAGATATGGAACTGCTCGACCAGGCGCTGCAGGCGTACGCCGAGCTGGTCGAGTTCGCGCGAGGTGCGGGCACCCTGGGCGGCTTCGCCGGCCACGCCGTCGACCCCGGCGGCGATCTGCTGCACGCTGCGGTTGATCTCCTCGGCCACCGCGGTCTGCTCCTCGGCGGCGCTGGCGATCTGCGCGTTCATCGAGTTGATGGTGGCGATCAGCGCGGAGATGGCTTCCAGCGAGACGCCGGCCTCGGCGGCCCGGGCGCGGGTGTGCTCGCCAATCTCGCCGGCCCGCTGCATGGCGTCCACCGACTGGCTGGTGGCGCTCTGCAGGCGATCGATCATGCCCTGGATCTCCCCGGTGCTCTGCTGGGTGCGGCTGGCCAGGGCGCGCACCTCGTCGGCGACCACGGCGAAGCCGCGTCCGGCCTCGCCGGCGCGCGCCGCCTCGATGGCCGCATTGAGCGCCAACAGGTTGGTCTGGTCGGCGATCGAGCGGATCACCTCGAGCACCCCGACTATGCCTTGCACGTCCTGGCGCAGGTTCTCCAGCGAGGTGCCGCTGCTGCGCAGCTCGCCGACCAGGTCATGGATACGCTCGATGCTCTGCTCGACCACGCGCTTGGCGGCCTGACCCTGCTGGTCGGTCTCGCGCGCGGCCTCGGCGGCACGCTGGGCGCTCTCGGCAACTTCCTGGGAGGCCGCGGACATCTGGTTGATCGCCGTGGCCACCTGGTCGGTCTCCTGGCGCTGCCCCTCCATGGCCTGCTCGGAGCGCTGCGCCTGGCTGGCGACCGCCCCCACCAGACCGGACAGCTGGGTGGTGGTATCGGCCACCTGGCGCACCAGGCCGTGGATCTTGTCGACGAAACGGTTGAACGAAGTGGCCAGCTCAGCCAGCTCGTCCTGGCCGGTGACCGGCAGGCGATGGGTGAGGTTGCCGTCGCCGGCGGCCATGTCGTCGAGATTGGCGCGGATCCGCGCCAGCGGGCTGAGGATGGAGTTGCTCATCAGCACCGCGAGCAGGCCCATCAGCAGCAGCAAGCCGAGCGCCGAGCCGAGCATGATCGCCAGCAGGTCGTCGATCCGCGCCTGGAACTCGGCGCGCGCCTGCTGCACCTCGCGCTCGACCCCGTCGAGATTGACCGAGGTGCCGAACGCCAGGTTCCACTTGGGCAGGTACTGCGCATAGCCGACCTTGGGCACCAGCACCTTGCCGTCGCCGAGCACGAAGCTGTAGTCGACGTAGTGGCTGCCGTCCTTGCCGGCACGCACCAGTTCGCGAATCGCATGGACCCCGTTGGGGTCGCGGTAGTCGGCGAAGCTCTGGCCGATGCGGTCCTCGGTGCTGCCCTGCAGGACCCGCACGGACTCGCCGTCGTAGCCCCAGAAGTAGCCGTCCGCGCCGTAGGCCAGGCGCTTGAGCACCGCCACCGCCTGCGCGCGCGCCGCCATATCGCCCGCGGCCGAGGCCTGGTAGAGCGGCGCGATGGCATTCATCGCCAGCTCCACGTACTGCTTGATTTCGCTGCGGCGGTCCTGGATCAGCTTGCCGCGGGTCTGCGCCTCCTGCTGGTCGGCCAGCCGCTGCAGGGTGAACGCGGCGATGGCGCTGAGCACCAGGGTCAACAACAGCACCGGAACCAGGGCCAACAGCAGGACTTTGGAACGCAAGCGGAATCTGGCGAGCATGGGGCAGTACCTTGGCAGTGAGGATTATCCGCACACGGGCCCTGGCATTTTTTGGTAAGACCAGTGAACCATGCGCATTTTTCTGCCAATCCTACGACATGCTGGCCAATAGACAAGAAAAAACCCGCCTCAGCGGGTTTTCTCCAGGCGCGGGGGCCTAGGGTCTGTTCTCGTTTCATTCGCGGTCGCGCCGGAGCCAGTTTTTGCGCGAGGCAAGGCACGAGACGCTCGTTTGTTCAGCACATCCATGTGCTTCACCCCTTCGGGGCTTGCGCGCAAAAACGCTCATGGCGTTTTTGTGGTTGTTCCAAATAAGCGACGAGAAACGCCGCATCGCGCAAAAACTGGCCCGGCCCGCAGGGTTGCGCGGGAAATGGCCCCCGCTGTTGTTGCAGGACTTGGCAAGGGAACAACCATTACCTGCGTCCTGCGCCTAACCGGGGGCCATTTCTCGCAGCAACGCGCCTCGCGATGAAACGGGAACAGACCCTAGCGGGCGGCGAGCTTCTTCAGCTCTTCGTCGCGCAGTTCGCGGCGCAGGATCTTGCCGACGTTGGTGGTCGGCAGCGCGTCGCGGAACTCCACGGCCTTCGGCACCTTGTAGCCGGTGACGTTGGCGCGCATGTGCGCCATGACCTGCTCCTTGGTCAGGCTCTCGCCCGGCTTGGCGACCACGAAGATCTTGATCGCCTCGCCGGATTTCTCGTCCGGCACGCCAATGGCCGCGCATTGCAGCACGCCCGGCAGGGTCGCCAGCACGTCTTCCAGTTCGTTCGGGTAGACGTTGAAGCCGGACACCAGAATCATGTCCTTCTTGCGGTCGACGATGCGCATGTAGCCGTCGTCCTGGATCACCGCGATGTCGCCGGTCTTCAGCCAGCCGTCGGCGTCGAGGATCTCGTCGGTGGCGTCCTGGCGCTGCCAGTAGCCCTTCATCACCTGCGGGCCCTTGACGCACAACTCGCCGACCGCCCCGAGCGGCAACTCGTTGCCGGCGTCGTCGACGACCTTGCACAGGGTCGAGGGCACCGGAATGCCGATGGTGCCGAGCTGGATGTTCTGGATCGGGTTGACCGAGGCCACCGGGCTGGTCTCGGTCATGCCGAAGCCTTCGCAGATCGGGCTGCCGGTGACCTGCTTCCAGCGCTCGGCGGTGGCCAACTGCAACGCCATGCCGCCGGACAGGGTGACCTTCAGGGAAGAGAAGTCGAGCTTCTGGAAGTCCGCGTTGTTGCACAGGGCCACGAACAGGGTGTTGAGGCCAACGAAACCGCTGAATTTGTACTTGGCCAGGTCGCTGACCATCCCCGGCAGGTCGCGCGGGTTGGTGATCAGCACGTTGTGGCTGCCGATCAGCATCATCGCCATGCAATGGAAGGTGAAGGCGTAGATGTGGTACAGCGGCAGCGGCGCGACTATGACTTCGCTGCCTTCGTTCATGTTCGAGGCCATCATCGCGCGGGCCTGCAGCATGTTCGCCACCAGGTTGCGATGGGTCAGCATCGCGCCCTTGGCCACCCCGGTGGTGCCGCCGGTGTACTGCAGCACGGCGATTTCGCCGCTGCCCGGATTGGCTTCCCTGAGCGCCTGGCCGCGGCCCTTGGCCAGGGCCTGGGTGAACTTGACGGCGTGCGGCAACTGGTAGGCCGGCACCATCTTCTTCACGTACTTGACCACGCTGTTGACCAGCAGGCGCTTGAGCGGCGGCAGCATGTCGCCGACTTCGGTGACGATCACCGTCTTCACCCCGGTCTTGGGCACCACCTGCTCGGCCAGGTGGGCCATGTTGGCCAGGCAGACCAGGGCCTTGGCGCCGGAGTCGTTGAATTGGTGTTCCATTTCCCGCGCGGTGTACAGCGGGTTGGTGTTGACCACCACCAGGCCGGCACGCATGGCGCCGAATACCACCACCGGGTATTGCAGGACGTTGGGCAGCTGCACGGCGATGCGGTCGCCGGGCTGCAGGTCGGTGTGCTGCTGCAGGTAAGCCGCGAACTGGCCGGAGAGCGTATACAGCTCGCCGTAGGTCAGGGTCTTGCCGAGGTTGCTGAAGGCTGGCTTGTCGGCGAAACGTTGGCAGGACTGTTTCAGTACCGCCTGGATGTTCGGGTACTGGTCGGGATCGATTTCGGCAGCAATCCCAACGGGATACTTATCCTTCCAAAAGTTTTCGGTCATGGAAGCCCACTCCTAAGCACTGCTGATCTTCACCGCGCGAGAGGCGGTGGTTTATTGTGTTTTGCCTGCCTTTTAGCCGCCCGGGGCGGCGAAAAGCGCGCCGAGAGTAGCAGCTTTGCCCGGGACCGCCTAGCACCCAACATGGCCTCCGCGGTCACAAAAGTGACCGAAGCACACAATCAAGTCACACCCGGATTAGCCCTGCCGATCAGAGCGTAGCCCGGATGAAATCCGGGAGATTCGTCGAAATGCCCGAAGATCGGCCCCGGATTGCATCCGGGCTAGGCCGCCGTTTCGGTGACTCCGGCCCGTAGGGTGTGCGCGGCCTAGGCGGCCCCGCGCACCCTACACAGGTCGACCACAGCTTGCGGGACAGCACACTAGGCGATATCGCGCAACTCGCGCCGGAGGATCTTGCCGACCGGGGTCATCGGCAGCGAATCGCGGAAGACGATGTGCTTGGGCACCTTGTAGCCGGTGAAGTTTTCCTTGCAGTAGGCCTTCAGCTCCTCGGCGCTGAGGCCGCCATCGCGGGCCACGACGAACAGCTTGACCACTTCGCCGGACTTCTCGTCCGGCACGCCGATGGCCGCGCAGCTGGCGACTTTCGGGTGGGCCATGACCACGTCCTCGATCTCGTTGGGGTACACGTTGAAGCCGGAGACGATGATCATGTCCTTCTTGCGGTCGACGATGCGCACGAAACCGTCCGGGTCGATCACCGCGATGTCGCCGGTCTTGAACCAGCCTTCGGCGTCCAGCACTTCGGCGGTGGCCTCCTCGCGCTGCCAGTAGCCCTTCATCACCTGCGGTCCCTTGATGCACAGCTCGCCGCGCTCGCCCAGGGCCTGCTCGTTGCCGTCGTCGTCAATGACCTTGAACGCGGTGCCCGGCACCGGGATGCCGACCGTGCCCAGGCGCGCCTTGGCGCCGTAGGGGTTGGTGCTGGCCACCGGTGCGGTCTCGGTGAGGCCGTAGCCTTCCACCACCGTGCAGCCGGTCATGCTCTGCCAGCGCTCGGCGGTGGCCTTGACCAGGGCGGTGCCGCCGGAGTTGGTGACCTTGAGCTTGGAGAAGTCGAGGTTCTTGAACTCGGGGTGGTCCATCAGCGCGACGAACAGCGTGTTGAGGCCGAGCAGCGCGGAGAACTGCCATTTGCCCAGCTCCTTGACGAAGCCGGCGATGTCGCGCGGGTTGCTGATCAGCACGTTGTGGTTGCCGTTGACCATCATGCACATGCAGTTCGCGGTGAAGGCATAGATGTGATAGAGCGGCAGTGGCGCGATCATGATCTCCTGGCCCTGCTTCATCAGCGGGCTGCCGTCCTCGCCGAGCTGCGACAGGCAGGCATCGACCTGCAGCATGTTGGCCACCAGGTTGCCGTGGGTCAGCATGGCGCCCTTGGCCACGCCGGTGGTGCCGCCGGTGTACTGCAGCACGGCGACGTGCTGGTGGCCGACCGTGACCGGCTTCAGGGCGTGTCCCTGGCCCTGCTTGAGCGCCGCCTTGAAGGGTACGGCCTGCGGCAACTGGTAGTCCGGCACCAGCTTCTTGACCTTCTTCACCAGGGTGTTGACCAGCCAGCCCTTCAGGCTCGGCTGCAGGTCGCCCATCCTGGCTTCGATCAGGTAGTCGATCTCGGTGTCCGGCAGCACGTCCTGCACCAGCTTGCCGAACATGTTCAGGTAGACCAGCGCGCGCACGCCGGCATCCTTGAACTGGTGGCGCATCTCGCGGGCGGTGTACAGCGGGTTGGTGTTGACCACGATCAGCCCGGCGCGCATGGCGCCAAACACGGCGATCGGGTATTGCAGGACGTTGGGCATCTGCACGGCGATACGCTCGCCGGGCGCAAGGTCGGTGTGCTTTTGCAGGTACGCGGCAAAGGCGCCGGACAGGCGATCCAGCTCGGCGTAGGTCAGGGTCACACCCATATTGCTGAACGCCGGGCGGTCGGCGAACTTCTTGCACGAACGCTCGAACACCTCGATCACCGACTTGTAGGCGCTCAGGTCGATGTCGTTGGGCACGCCGGCCGGGCGTTTGTCGCTCCAGAAATCAGGCAGCATTATTTTTATCCTCTTCCCCTGAAAGTGTCTGCCCCGCCGAACTCACCATGGCATACGGCTCTACGGCGGCCAGCAGGAGGGTGAGCGGACGTTAGCAGCTCCGGCCCATAGCGCAAATACTTGCGGGGCGTCATTGACAGCGTGAATCTTCGATCACGCCATTCGGCTGGGAAAAGCCTGCGTGCAAGCTCTACAATGCCGCACCCTCGCAGGCCCAACGGACATGCCGCGAGAGGCACTCTGGATCATGAAAGCCGTCGCGGCATACCCGCCTCCCTCATCCGGCGCTTCGCGCCACTTTCTCCCGCAGGGAGAAGGGCACAAGGAAGGCATCGCTGCGCGACTTTTACACTAGGGTCTGTTGCCGTTTCGATGCGGCCGCGACGGAGCCTGTTTTTGCGCGGAGCAAGGTACGAGGAGCGTAGTTTGGTTGTTCCAAATGAGTGACGAGAAACGCAGCACCGCGCAAAAACAGGCCCGTCCCTTCGGGTTGCGCGGCAAATGGCGCCAGGCAGCGTTGCAGGGCTTGGCAAGGGAGCGACCATTACCGGCGCCCTGCGCCTTGCCTGGCGCAATTTGACGCAGCAACGCGGCTCGCCGCGAAACGGCAACAGACCCTAAGGATTCGCCATGCTCCACGAAGCGTTCTGGCTGAACAGCAGCGATGCCACGCCTTTATATGTGAACCGCTGGTTTGCCGAACAACCGCCGAAAGCGGTGGTGATGGCGGCCCATGGCATGGCCGAACACAGCGGCCGCTATGCCCGCCTCGGGGCGGCACTGGTCGCGGCCGGCTACGAGCTGTATGCCCACGATCAGCGCGGCCACGGGCAAACTGCCAGCCGCGGCATCCTCGGCCATTATGCCGACCAGAACGGCTGGCAACTGGTGGTAGGCGACCTGGCCTGCCTCAATCACCATATCCGCCAAACGCACCCGCATGCACCGATCTTCCTGCTGGGCCACAGCATGGGCAGCTACATCGGCCAGGCCTACCTGATGCAGCACAGTTGCAGCCTGCAGGGCGCCATCCTCTCCGGCTCCAACTACCAGCCGCTCTGGCTCTACCGCGTCGCCCAGGCCATCGCCCGCTTCGAGCGCTGGCGCCAGGGGCCGATCGGTCGCAGCGCGCTGATCGAGTTGCTCTCCTTCGGCTCGTTCAACAAGGCGTTCAAGCCCAACCGCAGCACCTTCGACTGGCTGAGCCGCGATCCGGCCGAGGTCGATAAATACGTCAACGACCCGCTCTGCGGATTCCGCTGCAGCAACCAACTGTGGCTCGACCTGCTCGGCGGCCTGCTGCAGATCACCCCGCCGCACAATCTCGCGCAGATCGACTGCAAGCTGCCGCTGCTGGTGATCGGCGGCGCCCGCGACCCGGTCAGCCAGGGCAAGCGCCTGCAGGACCTGGCCAACGCCCTGCGCCAGGCCGGCAACAGCCAGGTGCAACTGAAAATTTACCCGGAGGCCCGCCATGAACTGCTCAACGAGAGCAACCGCGACGAGGTCACCGGCGACCTGATCGACTGGCTGGACCAGGCCCTGCGCCAACCCCGCCAGCACCCCCCACAGCCCCAGGAGACGCACCCATGAGTCAAAGCCGCAACACGCCCTACGACGTCCTCGAGGTCGGCCAGACCGCCAGCTACAGCAAGACCGTCGAGGAGCGCGACATCCAGTTGTTCGCCGCCATGTCCGGCGACCGCAACCCGGTGCACCTAGACGCCGACTACGCCGCCACCACCATGTTCAAGGAACGCATCGCCCACGGCATGTTCAGCGGCGCGCTGATCAGCGCGGCGGTGGCCTGCGAGCTGCCCGGTCCCGGCACCATCTACCTGGGCCAGCAGATGCGCTTCACCGCCCCGGTGAAGCTCGGCGACACCCTCACCGTACGCCTGGAGATCCTCGAAAAGCTGCCGAAATTCCGCGTGCGCGTGGCCACCCGGGTGTTCAACCAGCGTGACGAACTGGTGGTCGACGGCGAAGCGGAAATCCTCGCCCCGCGCAAACAGCAGACCGTCGAACTGGCCGAACTGCCGCCGATCAGCATCGGCTGAAGGCCGTTCGCCGATGTGCCCGCTGCATGCCTGCACGCCGGCGATGCGCCTTTGAATGTAGGAGCGGGCCATGCCCGCGATGCCCTTGCACCGCGCCCTCTCGCGGGCACGGAACTAGGCGTCCCCCCCGCTCCTACGAGAGCAACGCCCTGCGTTGGCGCGGTGATCCGCCGCAAGCACGGCTGATCCTCGGTTACGCCACACCATCCGTTTCACTGGAGAATTCCATGCCCCTGTCCATGTACCAAGCCTCCGTCCCGGTGTTTATCCGCCAACTCGGCAACCTCTCGACCATCCTCGGCATCGCCGCCGCCCACGCCGAAGCCAGGAAGATCGAGCAGGGCGTGTTTCTCAATGCCCGCCTGGCTCCGGATATGTTTCCCCTGAGCCGCCAGGTGCAGATCGCCTGCGACGGCGCCAAGGGCGGCACCGCGCTGCTGGCCGGCATCGAAGCGCCGAGCCACGCCGACGAGGAAACCAGCTTCGCCGAACTGCAAGAGCGCATCGCCAAGACCCAGGCCTTCCTGCAAGGCGTCGGCGCCGCGCAGATCGACGGCAGCGAGGAGCGCCGCGTGACCCTCAGGCGCCGCGACAAGGAAACCCACTTCCAGGGCCAGGCCTTCCTGCTCGATCACGTGCTGCCGAACTTCTATTTCCACTTGACGACCGCCTACGCCATCCTGCGGCACAACGGCGTCGAGATCGGCAAGCGCGACTTCCTCGGTACCCGCTGAGTCCCGCACAGCTCCGGCGACCGGCGGCAGTCGGTCGCCGGTCGCCGGACCGTGCAACAGCCCCCAGCCGGCATCGGCATCCCTCCAGCCCCCCGCCTTTACCGCTCAGCCGGAAGCTCAACCGCACGCTTGCAATTAATTAAATGTTTATTTAATTAATACGACATGAACGACTCGAACCCCACGCCCGACAAGCCGGCCCGCACCCCGGGCCGTCCGACCGGCGCTTCGCCGCTGCAGCGCGAGCGCCTGCTCGACGTCGCCGTGGCGGCCTTCGCCCACAGCGGCATCCAGGCCGCCAGCCTACGCGGCATCGCCCAGCAGGCCGGGGTCACGCCGGCGCTGGTCAACTACTACTTCGGCAACAAGCAACGCCTGGTCCAGGCGGCGGTCGACGAGCGCCTGCTGCCGCTGCTCGAAGAGCTCGCCGCGCGCCTGCGCCAGGCTGGCGACGAGCCGCGCGAACTGGTCGGCCAGTTCGTCCGCGGGATGAGCGCGATGGTGCTCAGCCACCCGTGGATTCCACCGCTGTGGGTGCGCGAGATCCTCTGCGAGGGCGGCCTGCTGCGCGACCTGTTGGCCACCCGCATCGCCCCGCTGATCCCCCTGCTGCTGGCCCAGCGCTTCGCCGCCGCCCAGGCGCGCGGCGACCTCAATCCGGCGCTGGATCCGCGCCTGTTGGTGGTCTCGCTGATCGGCCTGAGCATGCTGCCCTACGCCGCCGCACCGCTCTGGCGCGGGATCTTCGCCAACCCGCAGATCGGCGACGACGCGCTGATCGCCCACACCCTCGCCCTGCTCGAGCAGGGGATGGAGGTCTGAGATGGCCAGACTGCTGCCCTGCCTGATCGCACTCACCCTCCTCGCCGGTTGCGAGCGCCAGGCCGACGAGGCCCTGCTCGGCACCCTGGAATGGGACCGCATCGGTCTGCCCGCCGAAGCCTCGGAAAGCGTCCTGCGCTGGCACGTCGCCGAGGGCGAGCGGGTCGAAGCCGGGCAACTGCTGCTGGAACTCGACCCGCGCCGCCAGGACGCGCGCATCGCCCAGGCGCGCGGCGAGGTGGACCTGGCCGAGGCACGGCTGAGCGAACTGAGCAACGGTGCGCGCCGGGAAACCATCGAGGCGGCCCAGGCCACCCTGGCGCGCAACCGCGCCGAGCAGCTCGATGCCGAGCGGACTTTCCAGCGCATCGCCACCCTCTACCAACGCGGCCAGGTGGCCGTCGCCGAACTCGATCGCGCCCGCGCCAGCCGCGACCAGGCCCAGGCCGCGACACGCACTGCCGACGCCCAGCTGCGCGAGCTGACCAATGGCACCCGCCCGGAGCAACTCGAACAGGCCGCCGCCAGCCTGGCGGCCGCGCGCGGCAACCTAGCCCGCCTGCAGGTCGACCGCGAGCACCTGAGCGTACGCGCACCGCAAGCCGGGCGGGTCGACGCCCTGCCCTTCAAGGCCGGCGACCAGCCGCCGGCCGGCGCCGAGGTGGTCAGTCTGCTGATCGGCGATATGCCCTACGCACGGGTCTACATTCCCGCCAGCCGGCGCGCGCGCATCGCGCTCGGCGATGCCATGCGCGTGCAGGTGGAAGGCATCGAGCAACCCTTCGCCGCCAGCGTCAGCAGCATCCGCAGCGAAGCCAGCTTCACCCCCTACTTCGCCCTCAGCGGCGACGACGCCAGCCGCCTGATGTACCGCGCCGAACTGCGCCTGCAGGGCGCTGCCGCGCGCCAGCTGCCGGCCGGCCTGCCGCTGCGCGCCGAGCGCGACGACGATGAACGACCATGAGCTGGTGATCCAGGCCCGCGGCCTGAGCAAGCGCTTCGGCCAGCTCACCGCCGTCGACCGGCTCGACCTCGGCGTGCGCCGCGCCGAGGTGTTCGGCTTCCTCGGGCCCAACGGTTCCGGCAAATCCACCACCATCCGCATGCTCTGCGGCCTGCTGCTGCCCAGCGCCGGCGAGATCGAGGTGCTCGGCTGCCGGATCCCCCGCGATGCCGAGGCGCTCAAGCGGCGCATCGGCTACATGACCCAGAGGTTCTCGCTGTACGAGGACCTCAGCGTGCTCGAGAACCTGGAATTCCTCGCCACCGTGCAGGGCCTGGGCAAGGCCGCGGCGCGTCAGCGCATCGCCGAGCTGCTCGAGCGCTACTGGCTGGCCGACCGCCGCCAGCAGATGGCCGGCACCCTCAGCGGCGGGCAGAAGCAGCGCCTGGCCCTGGCCGGCGCGGTGCTGCACAAACCCGACCTGCTGCTGCTCGACGAACCGACCAGTGCGGTCGATCCGCAATCGCGCCGGGAATTCTGGGACTCGCTGTTCGAGCTGGCCGATGCCGGCACCACCCTGCTGGTCTCCACCCACTACATGGACGAGGCCGAGCGCTGCACCCGCCTGGGCATCCTCGATGCCGGCCGCCTGGTCGCCGACGGCAGCCCGCGCGAGCTGCTCGACGCCCTGCCCGGCCACCCGCTGCTGATCGACTGCGCGCAGCCGCGCCAGGCCCAGCGCGCGCTGCAGGGCAGCACCGCGGTGCTGGCCATGGCGCAGATCGGCGCCAGCCTGCGGGTGCTGGTGGCCAGCGCCGATGCTCGCGAGCGCATCGAGGACGCCTTGCGCGCCGCCGGCATCGCCGCGCGAATCGAAGATACCCAACCCAACCTGGAGGACGTGTTCGTCAGCGTCACCCGCCAACCCGTGCCGGCCGCGCCATGAACCTGCGCCGCCTGGCCGCGATCGTGGTCAAGGAGCTGCGCCAGCTGCGCCGCGACCGCCTGACCTTCGCCATGATCGTCGGCATCCCGCTGCTGCAACTGGTGCTGTTCGGCTACGCGATCAACATGGATGTGCGCGGCATCGACGCCGCCGTGCTGGATCAGGCCGGCAGTGCGCGCTCGCGCGAAGTGGTGGAGGAGATCGGCTCCAGCCAGGTGCTCGAGCTGCGCTACCGGCTGAGCACGCCGCAGCAGCTGGACAGCCTGCTGCGCCAGGGCAAGATCAGCGCCGCGCTGGTGCTGCCGGCGGATTTCGAGGCGCGCCTGGAGCGCCAGGACCGCCCACCGTTGCAGCTGGTGGTGGACGGCTCGGACCAGAGCGTGCAGGCCTCGGCGCGACAGCTGGCGGCCTATCCGCTGCCCGGCTGGGAAAACCGCCAGGCGGTGGAAGTGGTCAACCTCTACAACCCGCAGCGCCTGGCGCCGCTGAACACCGTGCCGGGGTTGATCGGGGTGATCCTGACCATGACCATGGTGCTGTTCACCGCCATCGCCCTGGTCCGCGAGCGCGAGCGCGGCAACCTGGAGATGCTTATCACCACGCCGCTGTCGCCCTGGGAGCTGACCCTCGGCAAGGTGCTGCCGTTCGTCGGCATCGGCCTGCTCCAGGTGACGGTGGTCCTGCTGGTCGGCCGCCTGCTGTTCGAGGTACCGATCCGCGGCTCGCTGCTGGAACTCTACGGCGCCTCCTTGCTGTTCATCGTCGCCAGCCTGGCCCTCGGGGTATTCCTCTCGACCCTGGCGCAGACCCAGTTCCAGGCCATGCAGATGGCCTTCTTCACCTTCCTGCCGCAGATCCTGCTGTCCGGCTTCATGTTCCCCTTCGCCGGCATGCCCAAGGCGGCGCAGTGGATCGCCGAACTGCTGCCGCTCACCCACTTCCTGCGCCTGGCGCGCGGCATCATGCTGCGCAGCGCCGGCTTGCTCGAGCTGTGGCCGGAAATGCTGGCGTTGCTGGTGTTCACCGTGCTGATGCTGAGCGTGGCGGTGATGCGGGTGACCAAGCGCCTGGATTGAGCGGTGCAGGGGCATAAATAAAAAAGGGCGACCGAAGTCGCCCAAATTGCCTTGCGTGCCCGTGAATCTGGAGAACTTACGGCGCCTTGCGCTTGTGCGAGTCCTTCCAGATGAAATAACCAACGCCAGCGAAGAAGGCGACCATCAAGCCCACGGTGCCGATACCGGCTAAAACTACGACATCGAAAAACATGCTTGCCTCCTGCACTGATCCTGTTGGGGATGGCTGCAAGTTAACAGGCACGGAGGGGCACTCATTGATCCAAGTCAAGGGCGCAGGGGGCTTGGCGGCGAGAGATGCGTGGAGCTGATCCAGATCAATAAATCAGCGCCACGCCGGGGCGGGTCAGCGCTTTTTCGGCTTGTTCTTGGGCTTCTTCTTGCCCTTGGGCAGGGGCAGCGCCTGCTCGAACGCCTGGCGCATCTCGTTGAGTTTCCTGTCGTGCAGGTCGTGGATGCGCTTGTCGCGCTCGGCGCTGAAATCGATCAGTTTGTCATCGTTGCTCATGCTGGCGACCGGATTAAGCGAAATGTCAGGTTCAGGCGCGGCGCGCAGGGGCTGCGCGTCTTCGCCACTTGATGCTGCCAATGATGCTGCGTCGGCCCGCGCATGACCAGCAGCGAACCGTGCTCGAGCCACAGCGAGTGTTCGATGCGGCCCTGTCCCTTGCGACGCAGATCGAAGCGCCGGGTTCCACCGAGACTGAGCGAGGCGATCAACGGATTGCTGCCCAGTTCGGCTTCGTCGTCGCTGTGCCAGCCCATCGAATCGTCGCCGTCGCGGTAATAGTTGAGCAATACGCCATTCAGCGCCTGCCCGGCCGTCTCCACCACCCGCGCCCGAATCTGCGCCAGCAAGGGCGTCCAGGCCAGCGGCTGGTGGGTCAGGCCGGAATAGCGGTAGCTGGCCTCGGCATCGCCATACCAGGCCACCAGCCGCGGCACCGGAAACTGCCGTCCATAGAGCTGCACCTGCGGCTGCTGCCAGGGCGTTTGCTCAAGCAATTGGCGAAACCAGAGGTCGGCCGTGAGCGGGTCGGGCCACGGCGCCAGCAACTCCAACTCGGCGTTGGGCAGGTGCAGCTCGGTGGCGGCAAAGAGATTCACTGAAGACTCGACTGGATGTGGCTGCGGAACATCCACGCATTGTGCGCGGCTCAGACCTCGACATCCACCCACAGGCCCTGCCGGGGCAATTCGTCGCCGCCCTCGTCGGCGGCCTCGGGCACCTCGCCTGCGGCCAGTTGCTCCGGGGTATAGCCGCGCCGCTGACGCCGCCGTTGCTCCTCGCGCAGCATCTCGGCGGCCTCCTGCGGATGTCGCTTGTCCAGGCTCACGCCACTCTCCTTGGCGCCCTCGGCGGCTGGCGTCACGGGTGGAACGTCGGGCCTGGGCTTGATCACGTCCTGCTGGACGGTGACCGGCGCCATGCTGTGGGGAATCGGCGGTAGCACGGTAGGCAATCCTCCTTTGGTCAGACTATCGGCCGCACGGATGCCGACTTGAGCCTGGCCTCGCTACACTTTTGCTTCAGATAACGCCAGCAAGTACCTTTTTAGCAGTATTGCGCCTTTGGCCTGGACGTGGCGTTCCGTTACCATAGCCGGCTTTTTCACGCGGGAGACAGGCATGGCGCAATACGAACCGGGACAACGCTGGATCAGTGACAGCGAAGCGGAGCTGGGCTTGGGAACCATCCTCATGCAGGACGGCCGGATGCTCACCGTACTCTTCCCGGCCACCGGCGAAACCCGCCAATATGCCGCGCGCAATGCCCCGCTGACCCGCGTGCGCTTCTCCCCGGGCGACGAGATCACCCATTTCGAGGGCTGGAAGCTGACCGTCCAGGAAGTCGAGGATATCGACGGCCTGCTGGTCTACCACGGCCTCGACGGGCACCACCAGGACGTCAGCCTGCCGGAAACCCAACTGTCCAACTTCATCCAGTTCCGCCTGGCCAGCGACCGCCTGTTCGCCGGCCAGATCGACCCGCTGCCCTGGTTCGCCCTGCGCTACCGCACCCTCGAGTTCACCAGCCGCCAACTGCAGTCCTCGCTCTGGGGCCTGGGCGGGGTGCGCGCGCAACCGATCCCGCACCAGCTGCACATCGCCCGCGAAGTCGCCGACCGTATCGCCCCGCGGGTGCTGCTGGCCGACGAAGTGGGCCTGGGCAAGACCATCGAGGCCGGCCTGGTGATCCATCGCCAGCTGCTCTGCGGCCGGGCCTCACGGATCCTGATCCTGGTGCCGGAAAACCTCCAGCACCAATGGCTGGTGGAAATGCGCCGGCGCTTCAACCTCGACGTGGCGCTGTTCGATGCCGAACGCTTCATCGAAAGCGACGCCAGCAACCCCTTCGAGGATGCCCAGCTGGCGCTGGTCGCCCTGGAATGGCTGTGCGCGGACGAGCGCGCCCAGGACGCGCTGTTCGCCGCCGACTGGGACCTGCTGGTGGTCGACGAGGCGCATCACCTGGTCTGGCACCCGGAACACGCCAGCCCGGAATACCGCCTGGTCGAACAGCTGGCCGAGGTCATCGCCGGTGTGCTGCTGCTCACCGCCACCCCGGAACAGCTCGGCCAGGACAGCCACTTCGCCCGCCTGCGCCTGCTCGACCCGCACCGCTTCCACGACCTCGAGGCCTTCCGCGCCGAGAGCGCCAACTACCGTCCGGTCGCCGAGGCGGTGCAGGAGCTGCTCGACCAGGGCCGCCTGTCGAGTACGGCACACCGCACCATCCACGACTTCCTCGGCCAGGAAGGCGAAGGCCTGCTCGCCGCGGTCAACGACGGCGACGGCGAAGCCTCGGCACGCCTGGTGCGCGAGCTGCTCGACCGCCACGGCACCGGCCGCCTGCTGTTTCGCAACACCCGCGCCGCGGTGCAGGGCTTCCCCGAGCGCGAGTTGCACCCCTACCCGCTGCCGAGCCCGGACCTGTACCTGGAACTGCCGCTCGGCGAACACCCGGACCTGTACCCGGAGGTCAGCTACCAGGCCCAGGCTGAAGCCGACGACGAGCAGCGCTGGTGGCGCTTCGACCCGCGCGTCGAATGGCTGATCGATACCCTGAAGATGCTCAAGCGGGTCAAGGTGCTGGTGATCTGCGCCCACGCCGAGACCGCCATGGACCTGGAGGACGCCCTGCGCGTGCGCGCAGGCATCCCCGCCACGGTGTTCCACGAAGGCATGAGCATCCTCGAACGCGACCGCGCCGCCGCCTACTTCGCCGACGAGGAGTTCGGCGCCCAGGTGCTGATCTGCTCGGAAATCGGCAGCGAGGGGCGCAACTTCCAGTTCGCCCACCATCTGGTGCTGTTCGACCTGCCGGCCCACCCGGATCTGCTCGAACAGCGCATCGGCCGCCTCGACCGGATTGGCCAGAAGCACCGCATCCAGCTGCACGTGCCCTACCTCGAAAACAGCCCGCAGGAGCGCCTGTTCCAGTGGTACCACCAGGCGCTGAATGCCTTCCTCGCCACCTGCCCGACCGGCAACGCCCTGCAGCACCAGTTCGGCAGCCGTCTGTTGCCGCTGCTGGAAGCCGGCGATGACGGCCAGTGGCAGAGCCTGGTCGACGAGGTCCGCGGCGAACGCCTGCGCCTGGAAGGCGAACTGCACGCCGGCCGCGACCGTCTGCTGGAACTCAACTCCGGTGGCGCCGGCGAAGGCGAGGCGCTGGCCGAGGCGATTCTCGAGCAGGACGACCAGTTCGCCCTGCCGATCTACATGGAGCAGCTGTTCGACGCCTTCGGCATCGACAGCGAGGACCACTCGGACAACGCCCTGATCCTGCGCCCCAGCGAGAAGATGCTGGACGCCAGCTTCCCGCTCGGCGACGACGAGGGGGTGACCATCACCTACGACCGCAACCTGGCCCTGGCCCGCGAGGACATGCAGTTCCTCACCTGGGAGCACCCGATGGTGCAAGGCGGCATGGACCTGGTGCGCTCCGGCTCGATGGGCAACACCGGGGTGGCGCTGATCAAGAACAAGGCGCTGAAACCCGGCACCGTGCTGCTCGAGCTGCTCTACGTCAGCGAAGTGGTCGCCCCGCGCGCGCTGCAGCTGGGCCGCTACCTGCCGCCGGCGGCGCTGCGCTGCCTGCTCGATGCCAACGGCAACGACCTGGCGAGCAAGGTCGCCTTCGAGACCCTCAACGACCAGTTGGAAAGCGTGCCGCGCGCCAGCGCCAACAAGTTCGTCCAGGCCCAGCGCGACAGCCTCAATCCGCTGATCAACGCCGGCGAAGACAAGGTCGCACCGCGCCACGTCGAGCGGGTCGCCGAGGCCAAACAGCGCCTGGCCGCCGACACCGAAGAGGAACTGGCGCGCCTGAGCGCCCTGCAAGCGGTCAACCCGAGCGTGCGCGACAGCGAACTGCAGGCCCTGCGCCAGCAGCGCGAACAGGGCCTGGCCATGCTCGACAAGGCCGCCCTGCGCCTGGAGGCGATCCGCGTGCTGGTGGCCGGCTGAGTCAGCCGCTGAACGACAAGGCCCGCAATCGCGGGCCTTGTCGTTTCAGGGTGACGGGCTGTGGGAGGGTCGACGCGCCGCTGGCTTGTCGCGGCTAAAGCGGAGCGCCGCCCGGCCCCTCCCACATTACGCCGGCAGCGCCTCGGCCATCCCGTCGCGCATCCGCCTGGCGTCGGCGACGAAGCAGCGCGAGGCCTGCAGCAGCGCCAGCAGGGTGACGAACAGCGCCAGCGGGATCAGGTACATGGCGTCATGCAGGCCCGCCGCCTTGAACGCCTCGCTCATCTCGCTGGTGCCGGCGGCGAGCATCGCCGCCTGGGCGAAATGGTCGGACAGCAGGCCCACCGCGATCGGCCCGAGGCCGCCGCCGAGCAGGTACAGGCCGGCGAAGAACAGCGCCATGGCGGTGGCCCGCAGACGTGGTTCGACCACATCCTGGATCGCCGTATAGACGCACGGATAGAAGTTGTAGGCGAACAGCCAGCCGAGGCTGAACACCGCGACGAATACGCCGACCTCGATGCGCCCGGCCAGCAGCGCGTAGCCGGTGGCCAGCGCTGCGACCAGCATGCTCAGGGCGGCGAACAGCAGACGCCCGGTGGCCGAGCGCTGGTGGATGCGGTCGGCCAGCCAGCCGCCCGCCGTCAGGCCGAGCAGGCCGGTCAAGCCGGCGATCACCCCGGTGGCCATGGCGGCCTGCTCCAGCGGCAGCAGGAAGTAGCGCTGCAGCATCGGCACCATGAAGGAGTTGCAGGCGTAGGTGGCGAAGTTGAAGCTCAGCCCGGCCAGCACCAGCCACCAGAAGGTGCGGATCGCCAGGACCTTGCGCAGCGGCTGCGGCACTGGCTCAGCCGCCACCTGCACGCTCTCCGCCGCGCCGCGCCGGGGTTCCTTGATGAAGAACATGAACAGCGCCAGGACCAGCCCCGGCACCGCCGCGATGAAGAACGGCGCGCGCCAGCTGTCGAAGGCCTTGACCATCGCGCCGATGCTGAAGAACGCCAGCAGCAGCCCCAGCGGCAAGCCGAGCATGAAGATGCCCATGGCCCGCGCGCGCTTGTGGGGCGGGAACAGGTCGCCGATCAGCGAATTGGCCGCCGGCGCATAGCTGGCTTCGCCGATGCCGACGCCCATGCGCACCAGCAGGAAGCTCCAGAAGTTCCAGGCCATGCCGTTGACCGCGGTCAAGCCGCTCCACAGCGCCAGGCCCCAGCCCATGATCTTGCGCCGCGCCCCGGTATCGGCCAGGCGCCCCAGGGGTACGCCGGCGATCGCATAGACGATGGTGAATGCGGTGCCGATCAAGCCCAGTTGCAGATCGCTGAGGCCCCACTCCAGGCGGATCGGCTCGATGATGATGGCCGGGATGCTGCGGTCGAAGAAGTTGAACAGGTTGGCGAGAAAGAGCAGGAACAGAATGCGCCAGGCATTCGCCGCTTGTTGGGTCTGCTGCATGGCTGGGTCTCTTGTTTTTATTGCCGTTCGGCTCACCGCGGCGATACCTACCCGGGCAGCACCCGGCCGAACTTCTGGAATGCGCAATCTAGGGTGGTCTCCGCCCGCTGTCTGCGACTATTCGCGCGCTTTATACATGCCGATGGCCGCAGCGGTCGGCCCATCCCCCCTGCCTGACCGATCGAAAATGCACAGGTGCTGTCGAAAACCCTCGAGGCTGGCGCGCTTGTGCTGCAGCAGGCGCCGGTCCGAACGACTGCGGCGAAGGCCCGATCAGCGGCGCAGCACGGATGCACGCCCCCCAGGAGCGGGCGTGGGCGCCTTTCCAGCAGAGGAGAACAGGATGAGCAGAGCCAACAAGGAACATTTCATCGGGCTGGAGTGGTTACGCTTCTTGCTCGGCCTGTATGTGGTGGTCTTTCATACCCTGCATAGCTATCCGCAGGAGCAGAAGCTGCCCTGGATCCAGGATCTGGCGGGCGTCGGTTTTTTTGCCACCAGCAGTTTCTTCGTGCTTTCCGGCTTCCTGCTGACCCACGTCTACTGCCAACAGGGGCAGCTGCGTGAGCCGGCCCGCAGCTTCTGGAGCCGACGTTTCGCCAATCTCTACCCGCTGCACGTCTTTTCCCTGCTGCTGACCATCGTCACGCTCTTCGTCATCGGCAACCTCGGCATCCCGCCGGATGACACCCACGCCAGCCTGCGTTTCGTGATCTACGACACCAATGAGGACCTGGGCGGTGCCTCCCGGGAGACCCTCGAGCACTGGATGGGCGATGGCGAGTTGCTGCTCAACGGCATCCTGCAGTTACTCCTGCTGCAGGCCTGGAATCCGTACTACCTGACCTTCAACCCGCCGCTGTGGTCGATTTCCACGCTGTTCTTCTTCTACCTGAGCTTCCCGCTGCTGGCCCCCTGGCTGATGCGCGCACGCCACAAGGCCTGGTGGTTGGCCGCGCTCGGCCTGATCTACCTGCTGCCGCCACTCTGGATGATCAACAGCCAGGAATACGGCATGCCCTACACCGGCATGTTGCACCGCATGCCGCTGCTGCGCCTGCCCGAGTTCCTCGCCGGCATCCTGCTCTACGGGCTGTTCCGGGAGCTGCGCGCTGCCGGGCAGCGGCCGGGCCTGGGCAGCAAGGC
Organism: Pseudomonas benzenivorans; assembly: GCF_900100495.1. GTDB lineage: Bacteria > Pseudomonadota > Gammaproteobacteria > Pseudomonadales > Pseudomonadaceae > Aquipseudomonas > Aquipseudomonas benzenivorans. The sequence continues at coordinate 316,214 of NZ_FNCT01000004.1, read as the reverse complement.
ACTGCTCGGCGGCTTCACGCTGGGGTGTTTCGGCGCCGCCGTCTGGCTGGTGAAGGGCGAGCAGTTCTGGTACTTCCTGCTGCACAACGGTATGTTGCTGCCCGCCCAACTCGCCCTGATCTACCTGTGCGCCCTGGTCGAGCCGCCGTCCAGCGACCGGCTCAGGCACTGGGCGCAGCGCCTGGGCGCCGCAGCGCTACCGCTGTTCGTGCTGCACGTACCGGCCTTTACCCTGTTTTCCCGCTCGGAAAAGCTGCTCAGCGTGGCCTCGCCCAGTTGTTTCGAGAACTGGCCGAGCTGCGCCCTGCGCGCCGGCGAACAGCCGCTGTCCCTGGGCCTGTACCCGGTGTTTCTGCTGCTGACGATTGCGCTGTGCATCTGGGCGCAAGAAAATGCCGTGGTTCCGCTGCGCAAGTGGCTGCTCGAGCGCATGCCGGTGTCGGTCACCCGGTGATCGACCCGCGACGAGGAATCATTGACGCTGGTCATGGTCGGAAAAATACCCGGTCAAACAGGCTGTATGAAAAGGTCGCGCGGTGGGGCGAGGTGAAGGAACAGTCGAGGGCTGACCCGTAGCCAGCCAAACCAGGCAAAAAAACCCAATTTCCGCGATAACACCCAGCATTTTCAGCCTGTTAACCCCGTATGATTGCACAGCCTGCAAACCGACCGTTTCATGTTTATCGTTTCGCCTGGGGGATTCGTGGCTTACAAAACCGTCAAAGCATCTGTCCGTCACAGCATGCTTCCCGCACTGCTGTTTCTGGTTTCGCTCTCCTCGCTGCTCGGCACCGTTCAGGTGCAGGCGTTTTCCCTTGACGATGTGGCAGCCAAAGCCAAAGCGCTCGGGGAAAAACCCTATAGCGCGCCGCCCAGCAACCTGCCCGGCGAGTTCAGGGAGATGCAGTTCGCCGACTATCAGAAAATCAGCCCGCGCCCGGACCAGTTCGAGTGGCACGAGCGCGATACGCCGTTCAAGCTGGCCTTCTATCACCAGGGCATGCACTTCAACACGCCGGTGAAGATCAACGAGGTCACCGCCACCGACGTCAAGCCAATCAAATACGACCCGCAGCGCTTCGATTTCGGCGATCTGCGGCTCGACAAGCAAGCGACCCAGAACCTCGGCTATGCCGGCTTCCGGGTGCTCTATCCGCTCAACCAGAAGGACAAGCTGGACGAGACCATGAGCGTCCTCGGTGCCAGCTATTTCCGCGTGGTCGGCAAAAAGCAGGTCTACGGCTTGTCCGCTCGCGGCCTGGCGATCGATACGGCGCTGCCCAGCGGCGAGGAGTTCCCCTACTTCCGCGAATTCTGGATCGAGCGACCGAGGCCGCGAGACCGGCACCTGGTGATCTTCGCCCTGCTCGACTCGCCCCGCGCGACCGGCGCCTACCGCTTCATCCTGCGCCCGGGCAAGGATGCGCGGCTGGATGTGCAGGCCAAGGTGTACCTGCGCGAGGCGGTCAGCAAGATTGGCCTGGCCCCCCTGACCAGCATGTTCCTGTTCGACCCGAAGCAACCTGCCGCCGAGCGCAGCTACCGCCCCGCGCTGCATGACTCCAACGGCCTGGCGATTCATGCCGGCAATGGCGAGTGGATCTGGCGGCCGCTGAACAATCCGCGGCACCTGTCCGTCAGCACCTGGCAGGTGGAAAACCCGAAAGGCTTCGGCTTGTTGCAACGGGGCCGCGAATTCTCCCGTTTCGAAGACCTCGATGACCGTTACGACCTGCGCCCGAGTGCCTGGATCGAACCCTGGGGCGACTGGGGCAAGGGCCAGGTGGAACTGGTCGAGATCCCGACGCGGGATGAAACCAACGACAACATCGTGGCGTTCTGGACGCCGGAAAAATTGCCGAAGAAAGGCCAACCCCTGGAATTCGCCTATCGTATGCACTGGACCCTGGACGAACCCGCGCTGCATGAGCCGGGCAACGCCTGGGTTGCGCAGACGCTGCGCTCGGCCGGCGAGGACAAACAGGCCAACCTGATCCGCCACCAGGACGACAGCATCGCCCTGCTGGTGGATTTCGAAGGGCCCGCCCTGGCCAAGCTGCCGGCCGGCGCCACGCCGAGCTCGCAAGTCAGCGTCGGCGACAATGCCCGGCTGATGGAAAACAGCCTGCGCCACAATCCGGCCACCAAGGGCTGGCGGCTGACCTTGCGGCTGAAGGTGAAGGATCCCAAGCAGCCGGTGGAGATGCGCGCGGCGCTGGTCGACGGTGACCAGCCGCTGAGCGAGACCTGGAGCTATCAATTGCCGGCCAACACGGTAGCCGCACCATGAACGACCATGCCCCCTCCGCCACAGCGCGCGCCAATCTGACCGATTACCTCGCAGAGCTGCCGCTGCCTGCCGACGAGCGCCAAACGTTGGCGCACGCCGAGGACTTCGCCGATCTGCATCGGCAGCTGTCCGGCACGCCGGCACAGACGGCAGACGAGGCGGTTTGCCACTCCACCGCACGGCGCCTGAGCCTGGGCGCCGGGGTGTCGCTGGCCGAGGCGGGCGTACTCGGCGTCGACGCCGCCGGTCGGACCTGCATCCACGCGGCACCGCCCGTGCGCCGCACCCGGGTGATCCCGGAACCCTGGCGCACCAATATCCTGGTACGCGCCTGGCGCAAACTGACGGGCCGGAAAAGCCCGCCACCTCCTCCACGCCCGCAACTGCAAGCCGCCCGCTGGCGCCGGGTGGGTTCGTTGCGGCGCATGATCCTGGTCCTGCTGATGCTCGGCCAGACGGTCCTGGCGACCTGGTACATGAACGGCATCCTGCCCTACCAGGGCTGGGCGTTGATCGACCTGCAGGAAATCATCCAGCAGAGCCTGCGGCAGAACGTCACCGAACTCCTGCCTTACCTGGTTCAGGGCAGTATACTGGTGCTCTTCTCCATCCTCTTCTGCTGGGTATCCGCAGGCTTCTGGACGGCCCTGATGGGCTTCTGGGAGCTGCTGCGGGGATACGACCGCTATGGCATTTCCGGCAGCAGCGCCGGCGATCAACCGATCGCCGCCGAGGCCCGCACCGCGATCATCATGCCGATCTGCAACGAGGATGTGCCGAGGGTGTTCGCCGGTCTGCGCGCCACCTACGAGTCGCTGGCCGCTACGGGCGAACTGCAGCACTTCGATTTCTTCGTGCTCAGCGACACCGGCGATGCCGATATCGCCGTCGCCGAGCAACGCGCCTGGCTGGAGCTGTGCCAGGCCACCCAGGGTTTCGGACACATCTTCTACCGCCGGCGGCGACGTCGGGTCAAACGCAAGAGCGGCAACATCGACGACTTCTGCCGGCGCTGGGGCGGCGACTACCGCTACATGGTGGTGCTGGATGCCGACAGCGTCATGAGCGGCGAAAGCCTGACCAGCCTGGTACGGCTGATGGAAGCCAACCCCCAGGCCGGCATCATCCAAACCGCGCCGAAAGCCGTCGGCATGAACACCCTGTACGCCCGCCTGCAGCAGTTCGCCACCCGTGCCTACGGACCGCTGTTCACCGCCGGCCTGCACTTCTGGCAGCTGGGTGAGTCGCACTATTGGGGACACAACGCGATCATCCGCATGCGCCCGTTCATCGATCATTGCGCCCTGGCGCCGCTGCCCGGCAAGGGCGCGTTCGCCGGCGCGATCCTCTCCCACGACTTCGTCGAGGCCGCCCTGATGCGCCGCGCCGGCTGGGGGGTGTGGATCGCCTACGACCTGCCGGGCAGCTACGAAGAACTGCCACCCAACCTGATCGACGAACTCACCCGCGACCGTCGCTGGTGCCATGGCAACCTGATGAACTTCCGCCTGTTCCTGGTCAAGGGCATGCATCCGGTGCACCGCGCGGTGTTCCTCACCGGGGTGATGTCCTACCTGTCGGCGCCGCTGTGGTTCCTCTTCCTGCTGCTGTCCACCGCGTTGCTGGCCACGCATACGCTGATGGAACCGCAGTACTTCCTGGTGCCCGGGCAGTTGTTCCCGGTGTGGCCGCGCTGGAATCCGGAAAAGGCCATCGCGCTGTTCAGCACCACCCTGACCCTGCTGTTCCTGCCCAAGTTGCTCAGCGTCATCCTGATCTGGATCAAGGGCGCACAGGAGTTCGGCGGCGCCTTCAAGGTCAGCCTCAGCATGCTCCTGGAGATGCTCTTCTCGGTGCTGCTGGCACCGGTACGCATGCTGTTCCACACCCAGTTCGTCACCGCCGCCTTCCTCGGCTGGTCGGCGCAGTGGAAATCGCCACAACGCGACGACGGCATGACCACCTGGGGTGACGGCATGCGCCGGCATGGCTGGCAAACCCTGCTGGGCATCATCTGGACCGCCGGCGTCGCCTGGCTCGACGCGAACTTCCTGTGGTGGCTGGCGCCGATCCTGGCGTCGCTGATGCTGTCGATTCCGCTCTCGGTGATCTCCAGCCGGTTGAGCCTCGGCATCCGCACCCGCCAAGGCAAGCTGTTCCTGATTCCCGAGGAATCGAGCCCGCCGCAGGAGCTGATATCCACCTACGCCTATGCCCAGCGCAATCGTGACAACGCCCTGGAGCAGGGTTTTCTCGAGGCCGTGTTGAGACCATTCCCCAATGCGCTGGCGTGCGCCATGGCCACCGCCCGGCATGGCGATTCGGCGCTCATCGAAAGCGCCCGCCAGCGCTTGCTGGAGCAGGCGCTACGCAGTGGCCCGACGAACCTGGATGGACGTTGCAAGCTGGCCTTGTTGAGTGATCCCGTCGTCTTGGCCCGCCTGCACTCGCAGCTCTGGCAGCAGGCGGAACAGCACCCGCTCTGGCGCCGCGCCTACCACCAGTCGAAGGAATCGTCAGCCGGTGTGCCGCAAGCCGAAGTGGAAATGCCTCGGCCGACATTGGCCGCCTCGCTTGCCGGATAAGGCTCGAGGCCCAGGAGTCGGTAGCGCGAAGGTCTGGGACTGGGCGTTTTTTCAGTAACCGAGACGGCTGGCTGCCCTATTCAGTGGCCATCTGTCTGGAGAGTCGAGCGGCTCTCCAGCGGTTATCTAGAACAATTGGAAATAACCAAAATCGCAAAATAGTTGTTGGCATTCAGGCAACGTCGCTTGCCGTGCAAACACGCTCACTATACTGATGCCATATTGCTACGCCCCGGCAGGCGGTTGCAGCACGCCTGCGCTCGGCCCTACGACGTCGCAAACTGCGCGTCGTCGCGTTGTCCCTTCCCCTCCTACGGATGCGGGGATCCCGGGAGCATGTTCGAGAACGGGTGCGCCCTAGCCTTCGCGCGGTATCGTTGCTCAGCGGCCTGGCGGTCGGCCATCAGGCAGGCTGCCGGTAAGGAGTGTGTGCGCTATGGATTGGTTGGGTCTGCGCTTTACCGATGAGTTGCCCAACACCGGGCAGGTGATCCTCGACTGCACGCATGACCTCTGGCTGGTTCTGCTCGCCTACGGGGTCGCCTGCGTCGCCAGTTTCGCTACCCTCGACATCGCCGAGCGCATCCATCACAGCACGCGCGCCAGCTCCAGCCGCCTATGGTGCTGGGTCGGCGCCTGGTGCCTGGCCGGCGGAATCTGGTCGCTGCACTTCATCGCCATGCTGGCGTTCCAGGCCCCGATCGCCATCCGCTACGACCTGCCGTTGACCGTGGCCTCGCTGCTGATCGCATTCATCGCGGCCCTGTTGGCGATGAACACCCTCGGCAGCAGGCGCTTGCACGCCGGGCAGTACCTGTTCGCCGCCACCAGCATCGGCCTGGGTATCGCGGCCATGCATTACAGCGGCATGGCCGCCTTGCGCAGCGACGCCAACCTCTACTACCAACCGGGACTCTTCGCCCTCTCCATTGTGCTGGCCATCGGCGCCAGCCTCGGCGCCCTGCTGCTGGGCTTGTACTTTCGCCAGGGCGGCGGCACGACGCGCCAGGTCTTGAAACTCTGCGCCGGCCTGGTGATGGGGCTGGCCATTGCCTCCATGCATTTCACCGCGATGTGGGCGCTGAAGCTGGTGGTGCCCGTCGGCACCGTCCTGCACTTGCAGGAAGCCGATAACAGCGCGCAACTGGCGCTGGCCGTCGCCGGCATTGCGCTGTTCAGCATCACCGCCTGCCTCGGGGCCGCCTGGGCCGACAAGAAGCTGGCGAGCAAGGAGCGCGACCTGCTGCGGGTCAAGACCCTGGTCGATCAGCTTGACCAGGCGCACGCCTCGCTGCAGCAGGTCGCGCACTTCGACGCCCTGACCAACCTGCTCAACCGCCGGGGCTTGAATCAGGCCTTCGCCGAGAAGCTGCTGGAACACTCGCGGCAACAGCAGCCGCTGGCGATCATGTTCCTCGACCTCGACCACTTCAAGCGGATCAACGACAGCCTCGGCCACGATGCCGGGGACGAACTGCTCAAGGTGGTCGCCGAGCGGATCCGCGGGGCCTTGCGCGATCACGATGTGATCGCCCGTTTCGGCGGAGACGAGTTCTGCGTGCTCGCCAGTTTGCGCACCTGCGACGAAGCGCGGCCGTTGGCGCAGCGCATGATGCAGTGCCTGAAGGAGCCGTTCAGCCTGTCCGGGCGCTGCATGGTGATGACGATCAGCATCGGTATCAGCCTGTTCCCCGAAGATGGCCAGACCTGTGACGAGCTGCTCAAGCATGCCGATCTGGCGCTCTACCAGGCCAAGGGCAGCGGGCGCAACACCCTGCACTTTTTCAACCCCCAGCTGAAGACCAAGGCCAGTTTCGAACTGCAACTCGAGGAGGAACTGCGTAATGCACTGCAGCACGATCGCGGTCTGCAGCTCTATTACCAACCGATTCTCGATTTGCACAGCGGCGAGCTGAGCAAGCTGGAGGCCCTGGTGCGCTGGCAGCACCCGGAGCACGGCCTGCTGACCCCGGATCGCTTCATCGGCATCGCCGAGGCCAACGGCTTTGTCGCCGAGTTCGATGCCTGGGTGCTACGCCGCGCCTGTCACGACCTGAGCTTGCTGGGCGACAGTGGCTACCCGCAACTGAAGGTCGCGGTGAATTGCTCGGCGCTCAACCTGGGCCGCGAAGAGCTGGTCCAGGAGGTGCGCGATGCCCTGTGCAGTTTCGACGTGCCGCCGCAGCGCCTGGAACTGGAGGTCACCGAGAACGCCTTGATGGGCAACATCAACCGGGCCGTCGGCCTGCTGCAGAAAATCCGTGCGCTGGGGGTCAGCCTGTCCATCGACGATTTCGGCACCGGCTACTCGTCACTCGCCTACCTCAAGCGCCTACCGCTCGACACGCTGAAGATCGACCGCTCGTTCATCCAGGACGTTCCCGCCTCGCAGACCGACATGGAGATCATCCAGGCGATCATTGCCATGGCACATACCCTGCATCTCAAGGTCGTCGCCGAAGGCGTGGAGTCGTCTCAGCAACTGGCGCTCCTGCGTGAGCACGGCTGCGACTTCGCGCAAGGTTATCTACTCAGCCGGCCACTGCCGCTACAGCAATTGCAGGCGTTCCTGCAGCGCTACCGGCAACCGGCCGAGGCCTCGTCACTGCTTTCGAGGCTCAGTTGAAACGCATGCCCAGCGCCCCTCAGGCAATCACCGTCCACATTCCTATCGGGCTCCTGAACAGCGAGTCCGCAGCAGGTCGCCAGCTCCCCGCCCTTAACCCGGCCAAACGTTCGCTGTGGCTCGGCTTCGGCCTGCTCGTGGCGCAGCTGTTCTGCCTGGTCGATGCCGCGACGGCGGAAAAGCTGCGCCTGCAACTGCGTTGGCTGCACCAGTTCCAGTTCGCCGGGTATTACATGGCCCTGGAAAAAGGCTTCTATCGGCAAGCCGGGCTGGATGTGCAGATCCTCCAGGGCGGACCGGGGGCGCCGAAGCCCCTGGAGGCCATGCTCGCCGGCGAAGTCGACTTCGCCATTGCCAACAGCGGCCTGGTCATCGCGCGCATGGCCGGCAAACCCGTGGTGGCGCTGGCGGCGATCCTGCAGAGCTCGCCGAGCGTGTGGATCGTCCGCGCCGACTCGGACATCTATACCCCCCACGACCTGGCCGGCAAACGGGTGATGCTGATGCCTGCGCCGGAAAGCGCCGAGCTGCGCATCACCCTGGCCCGCGAAGGTCTCGACCTCCAGCGCCTGCAGGTGCTGCAGACCAGCTTCAATCCGCAAGACCTGATCGACGGCAACACCGATGCCTACGACGGTTACATCTCCAACGAACCGTTCTGGCTGCAGCAGCAGAAGGTCGCCTACCGGCTGATCAACCCGCGCGAATACGGCGTCAACTTCTACAACGATGTGCTGACCACCCGCGAAGCCCTGGTGCAACAACGCCCGGAACAGGTCGAGGCGTTTGTCCAGGCCAGTCTCCGCGGCTGGCAGTACGCCCTGGATAACCTCGAGGAGAGCGTGCAGCTGATCCACCGCCGCTATGCCCCGGACAAGAGCCTGGAGCACCTGCGCTTCGAGGCCGAGGCGCTGAAGAAGCTGATCATGCCCGAACTGGTGCAACTCGGGCACATGAACCCCGGGCGCTGGCAGACGATTGCCCAGAACTATGTCGAACTGGGCATGGCCGATGGACCGGCCGACCTCCAGGGGTTCATCTACAGCGGCCCGCCCGTTACCGACCACAGCCTGCTCTATCGCGTGCTGACGGGCACCCTATTGGCCCTGCTGCTGGTCGGCAGCGTGGCCCTGCGCTTCGCCCACCTGACCCGGCGCCTGCGCCGGGAGATCGAACGCCGCCGTCAAGCGGAGCAGGAACTGCTCAGCAGCAACCTGCAACTGGAACGCCTGGCCAATACCGACCGCCTGACCGGGCAGTGGTCGCGCTTGAAGCTCGAGGAAGCGGCGCATCAGGAGATCAAACGCGCCGAGCGCTATGGCTTTCCGCTGACCCTGGCGTTCCTCGACATCGACCGTTTCAAGTCGATCAATGACCAGTATGGCCACGACGTGGGCGATTGCGTGCTCAGTGGCTTGGCGCAGAAGGTCAAGGCCCATCTGCGCGAATCCGACAGCCTGTGCCGCTGGGGCGGAGAGGAGTTCATCATTCTCATGCCGCACACCGACCTCGCCCAGGGTTGCGTGATGGCGGAAAAATTCCGCGCCCTGCTCGCCGCTGAGCCGCTGGTCGAGCAGATCAGCGTCACCGCCAGCTTCGGCGTGGCGCAGTGGCAGCCCGGGCAAGGCCTGGGCGAATGGCTGCATTGCGCCGACCTCATGCTCTACCGCGCCAAGAAGCTGGGGCGCAACCGGGTCGAACAGTTCACCCCCTGCCACATCCAGCCGCTGGTGTAGCCCTCTTCACGTGGAAGTCGCGCAGCGACGACCTCCTTGCGTCCTTCTCCCTCCGGGAGAAAGTGGCGCGAAGCGCCGGATGAGGGCGGCGGGCATGCTCGTCAAACGAACCGGCGCCACTCGGCCAACCAGCCCAAGCCTGCCCGGGTATCGCCCCGGCCGGGACGGTACTCGGCGCCCAGCCAGCCCCGATAGCCGCTGTCGCGCAGCGCCGCCAACAGCGGGGCGAAGGCCAGCTGGCCGCTACCCGGCTCGCCGCGCCCGGGACAGTCGGCGAACTGCACATGGCCAATGCGACCGGCCAGCCGCTGGATGCCGGCGAGCAGGTCCAGGCCCTGGCGGGCCAGGTGATAGAGGTCGTACTGGGCCAGGCAGTTGGGGTGATCGACCGCGCGCAGCAAGGCGTCCAGTTGCTCGGCGGTATTGATCAGGAAACCCGGCATATCCAGCGGATTGATCGCCTCCACCAGCACGCGAATGCCCAGCAGCTCGAAGGCTTCGGCGGCCCGGCGCAGATTGGCGGCCAGGGTCGCCAGTGCCTGTTCGCGGCTCAGCCCCTCGGCCAGACGCCCCGGCAATACATTGACGCAGATCGGGCGGACCATCGCGGCGTAGGTCAGGGCTTCCTGCAAGGCGGCGTCGAACTCGCCCCGGCGTGCCGGCACCGCGGCCAGGCCAGCGCCGCCGCTCATCAGATCCCCGGCTGGCAGGTTGATCAATACCAGCGGCATGCCGGCCGCCTCCAGCGCCTCCTTCAGGCGGATCGCCGGCAGCTCGTAGGGAAACTGGATTTCCACCCCATCGAAGCCGGCCGCCGCGGCCGCCACCACGCGGTCGCGCAAGGGCAGCTCGGTAAATAGCAGGGACAGGTTGGCGGCGATCTTCATGCGTCTGTCTCCCGATACAGCTGCACCAGCGTCGCCGGATCGCGCTGCAGGTTGCCCTGGCTGCCGTGCAGGCGCATCAGCTGCGCGGCCAGGCCGCTGACCGGCGTGGCCGAACCGACCTCGCGCGACAGCTTGACGGCGGTGTCCAGGTCCTTGAGCAGGGTGCGCACGTGCCACTTGATCGGCTCGAACGCACTCGCCGCCATTTGCGGGGCAAGGATCTGCAGCGGCCTGGAGTCGGCGAAACCGCCGGCCAGGGCCGCTGCGATCAGGCTGGCATCGACTCCAGCCTTCTCCGCCAAGGCCACCACTTCGGCAATCACCAGGGCGTTGCAGGCGACGATCATCTGGTTGCACACCTTGGTCACCTGGCCGGCGCCGACCTCGCCCATGCGCGTCAGGCGCTGGCCCAGGTGGGCGAGGATCGGCCGCGCGCGCTCGACATCCTCCTCGCGCCCGCCGGCCATGATCGCCAGGCTGCCGGCCTCGGCGCCGGGGGTGCCGCCGGATACCGGCGCATCGACCCAGCGCATGCCGCTGCGCGCCTCCAGTTCGGCGGCCATCGCGCGGGTCGCCGCCGGCTCCAGGCTGGAAAAGTCCACCAGCAGCTGCCCCGGCCTGGCGCCCTCGACGATGCCGCCGGGACCGAACACCACCTCGCGCACCACCTCGGTGTTGGCCAGGCAGAGCATCACGATGCCGGCCTCGGCGCACAGCTCGGCCGGGGTCTGCGCCCGTAGCGCGCCCTGCTCCAACAGCGCCAGACACTTGTCCGGCGAACGGTTCCACACCGTCAGCGGGTAGCCGGCGGCGAGCAGTCGGCGGCTCATCGGCAGGCCCATCAGGCCGATACCGGCGAAGGCGATTGAAGGCAGCGAGGCGGTCATGCGGCAACTCCATAAGGCTCGGCAAAGCAGCATCTTAACCGCTGGGTCAGTTAATGAAAGCTGCGGAAAACCCGTCATCTCTCTATAATCCGCCGGCTTTCCCCGCTATTGAACCGGAGAACTCCCATGTTTAAGCGTACCCTGGCGCTGGCCGCCGGCTTTGCCCTGTGTTTTTCCGCCGTATTCGCCGACGCCGCCGAGGTCCTCAAGGTCTCGGCCATCCCGGACGAAGCGCCCACCGAACTGCTGCGCAAATTCAAGCCGCTCGGCGCCTACCTCGAACAACAACTGGGCATGCCGGTCGAGTTCGTCCCGGTCGCCGACTACGCCGCGGTGGTCGAAGCGATCGCCGCCGACCGTATCGACCTGGCCTGGCTGGGCGGCTTCACCTTCGTCCAGACCCGCCTGAAAACCGGCAATGCCGTGCCCCTGGTGCAGCGCGCCGAAGACGAGAAGTTCACCAGCAAGATCATCAGCGCCGACCCGGCCGTGCAGTCGCTGCAGGACCTGAAGGGCAAGACCTTCGCCTTCGGCTCGGTGTCGTCCACCTCCGGCAGCCTGATGCCGCGCTACTTCATGCTGCAAGACGGGATCAAGCCGGAGGAGTTCTTCAGCCGCATCGCCTACTCCGGCGCCCACGACGCCACCGCCGCCTGGGTGCAGGCCGGCAAGGCCGACGGCGGCGTGCTCAACGCCTCTGTCTGGGACAAGCTGGTTGCCGCCGGCAAGGTCGACACCGACAAGGTCAAGGTGATCGCCACCACCCCACCCTACTTCGATTACAACTGGACGGTGCGCGGCAGCCTCGATGCGGCCCTGCGCGACAAGATCCAAGCCGCCTTCCTCGCCCTCGACCCGGGCAACCCCGAGCACAAGGCGATCCTCGACCTGCAAGCCGCCAGCCGCTTCATCGCAACCAAGGCGGAGAACTACCAAGGCATCGAGGAAGCAGCTCGCGCGGCCGGCCTGTTGAAGTGAGCATCAGCCTGAACGGCGTGGGCTTGATCCACGCCAACGGCCAGGTGGCGCTCAGCGCTATCGACCTGCGGGTTCGGCCCGGCGAGCGGGTTGCCATCATCGGCCCCTCCGGTGCCGGCAAGACCAGCCTGCTGCGCCTGCTCGCCACCAGCCTGCGCCCGAGCGCCGGCCAACTCGACCTGCTCGGCCAGCAGCCCTGGCAACTCGGCGCACGCCAGCGCCAGCAGCTGCGCGCGCGGATCGGCCTGATCCATCAGGCGCCGCCCCTGCCGCCGCGCCAGCGCGTGGTCACCGCGGTACTGGCCGGCAAGCTCGGCCAATGGTCGCTTGGCAAGAGCCTGCTCAACCTGCTGCACCCGCTGGATATGCACGGCGCCCAGGCGACCCTGAGCCGCCTGGACCTGGCGGAGAAACTCTTCGAGCGCTGCGACCAGCTCTCCGGCGGCCAGTTGCAACGGGTCGGCATCGCCCGCGTGCTCTATCAGGCGGCGGAATTGATCCTCGCCGACGAGCCGGTCTCGGCCATGGACCCGGTCCTCGCCGGCCATACCCTGAGCGTCCTCAACCAGGAAGCCGCGGCCCGCGGCATCACCCTGCTGGCCAGCCTGCACGCGGTGGAGCTGGCCCTGGCGCACTTCCCGCGGATCATCGGCCTGCGCGAAGGGCGCATCGTCTTCGACCTGCCGCCCGAGGCGATCAGCACCGGCGCGCTGGATGCGTTGTACGCCAACGAGCAGTTGCAACCCTTGCCCGCCTCGCCAGCGGCGGCGCCCGTGACCATACAGATTCCGCGATGCTGAACCCTGCGCTACGCGATCCGGCCGCCCTGCCGCGCCTGGTGCTGGGCTTGCTCGCGCTGCTGCTGCTGTGGCCGGGCCTGAACCTCAGCGAGTTGAACCTGGCGGTGCTGGCCGATGATGAAAATGCCGGCAACATGGGGCGCTTTCTCGCCGATTTCTGGCCGCTGGCGCATGACGACGAATTTCTCCCGCTGCTCGGCCGCGCCACCCTGGAGACCCTGGCCATCGCCACCGCCGGCATGGCCCTGGCGCTGCTGATCGCCGTGCCCGGTGCCCTGCTGGCCAGCCGCGCCCTGTCGCTGTCCGCCGCCCATCGCGGCGGCCGCCCGGCCTGGTGGGCGCAGGCGCTGCGCTGGCCGGTGCGCGGGCTGCTGATCGTGTTGCGCAGCGTGCCGGAGATCGTCTGGGCGCTGCTGTTCGTGCGGGCGGTCGGCCTGGGCCCGACCGCCGGGGTGCTGGCCATCGCCATCACCTACAGCGGCATGCTCGGCAAGGTCTATGCGGAAATCTTCGAATCCGTCGACCCGCGCCCGAGCCGCGCCCTGCTGGTCGCCGGCAGTCCGCGCCTGGCGGCCTTCGCCTACGGTGTGCTGCCCAACGCCGCGGCGGAGATGCTCTCCTACACCGTCTATCGCTGGGAATGCGCGATCCGCACCTCGGTGGTGATGGGTTTCGTCGGCGCCGGCGGCCTGGGCCAGCAGATCGACCTGTCGATGCGCATGTTCGCCGGCGGCGAAGTGGCGAGCATGCTGTTGACCTTCCTGGCCCTGGTGCTGCTGGCCGACCAGCTCAGCCGGTTGCTGCGGGCGCGGCTGCTATGAGCAGGCGATTGGGCAATTATGCGCTGCTGCTGGTCCTGCTGCTGGCGGTGATCGCCTCGTTCGGCTACCTGGGGATCGACCTCGGTGCGCTGCTCGGCGGCGACAGCCTGAGCCAGATGGGGCGCTACGCCAGCGGCTTCTTCAGGCCGGACCTTTCCCCGCCGCACCTCGCCGCCATCGGCCGCGGCGCCCTGGAAACCCTGGCCATGTCGGCCGTCGGCACCCTGCTCGCGGCCCTGCTCGGCCTGCTCCTGGCGTTACCGGCCGCCGGGCGTTTCGGCTGGCTGGCGCTGAACGGCTCGCGCCTGCTCTTGAATGCCCTGCGCGCAGTGCCGGAATTGGTCTGGGCGGCCCTGGTGGTGCTGGCCGCCGGTCTCGGCCCGAATGCCGGGACCCTGGCCCTGGCCCTGCACACCAGCGGGGTGCTCGGTCGGCTGTTCGCCGAAACCCTGGAAAACACCCCGGGCGAGCCGGCCGAGGCGATCCGCCTGGGCGGTGGCGGGCACGTCATAGCGTTCTGCTACGGCACCCTGCCGACGGTCTGGCCGCAGTTGATCGCCTATTCGCTGTATCGCTGGGAAAACAACATCCGCATGGCTAGCGTGCTCGGCTTCGTCGGTGCCGGCGGCCTGGGGCAGATGCTCTACGTCAACCTCAGCCTGTTCCAGGAAGCCCAGGCCGCCACGCTGATCCTGGCGATGCTGGTGCTGGTCCTCGGCGTGGATGCATTAAGCGGCTGGGCACGCCAGCGCTGGGTCAGCGCGTAGGATCTGCACAAATGCTGCATCCCGTGCAAGGCGCTCATGGCCGCGACCTGTGGCGTGAGACGCCATTTCGCGGACATGGGACTGGGCGTCCCCCCCTACGAAAGGGGCGGGCGTAGCAGACACGTCGCAATGAAGGGTTACGCCGCGCTGAAAATGCTGTCTTGCCGCGCAGCGTCTCGGCGGCTGACCTGAGCGGCCCGACCTAGGCGGCCCGCATCCTACAGCCCGTCCTTCTCCAGATGGTCGAGGTTGACCGTATCGCCGGTATGCGCCCCCAGCTTGGCGCGGATATCGGCGAACATCTGGTCGTATTCCTGGTGGTTACGCATGATCAGGCTGGTGTTGGTCGGAAAGCCGTGCTTGCGCGCAATGCGGGTGGCGACGCTGGCGAAGTTGAATGCCGTATCGCGATGCAGCTCGAACCGCTCCTCAAAGGTCTTGCCCGCCAGGTCGCCGACCATGTGCATGTGCAACATCGGTCCCTCGGCCGGATCCTGGCGCACCTCGTAGTAGAGATCGATGCCGAACGCCGGCTGATCAGGGGTGCCGACGGGGTTGACGAGATGCAGGTGACCGGGCTCGAACATGACGATACTCCCTCTGCGGATCAATACCGAGCATAACCCAATTCCCCTGATTTGCGCCCTAGCCGCCCGGCGGCGCGCCAGATCAGTGCAGCACCGGCGCCGATGCTGCCATGCGCTCCTGCACCAGCACCCAGGGCGCCACCACCACCGCCCAGAGTTGCGGGTCGCGCGCCAGCAAGTCTTCGGCACGGGCATCGTCGACCCTGCCCAGCACGCCTGCTTGCAGCCATGCAGCCACTTTGCCCTTGTCGTTTTCGGCCACGGCTTGCGCCACCGCGACCAGGTCTTGGGTGCCCTCCACCCACAGCAGCGCGCCGCGGGCGAAGACCGGTTGCAGTTCTTGCCAGGAGATTGCTGCCGTTTCCCCAAGCAGCTTGGCATAGAGGGTGCTAGCGTGTTCAGTCATGGTATGCCTTGTCATGGAAACCCGGTTTCGGCCAGGCGCCATGATAACGCCGGCCAGTCGGCAGGCAAGCGCGCCTGACGCTGGCAGGCGGCTTCGAGGCACGCCGTTTTTCTATACGTTTCTTTCAATTAAGCGACACCCTCGGGTTTTGCCCCCAGCAGCCGGCTTTTCAAGGCGTAAAGCGGCGCTCTACACTGCGCCGGTACAGTTGCCGGGGGTACGACCGGGGAATTCACCCGGTTCTGCAGCTTTGGCCGCCAGGACTAACAACAACGAAAAACACAAGAGTGGAGCACTATGAACAAGGCTACTAAGCAGATTTCCAAACTGTTTGCCGCCATGGCCATGGCCGGCGTTGCCAGCTACTCGCTGGCGGCTGACGCCATCAAGATCGGCATGGCAGGACCGGTTACCGGCGCAGTCGCGCAGTACGGCGAAATGCAATTCATCGGCGCCAAGATGGCCATCGAGCAGATCAACAAGGCCGGCGGGGTGAACGGCGCGATGCTCGAAGGCGTGGTCTACGACGACGCCTGCGACCCGAAACAGGCCGTGGCCGTGGCCAACAAGATCGTCAACGACGAAGTCAAGTTCGTGATTGGCCATCTATGCTCCAGCTCCACCCAGCCGGCGTCCGACATCTACGAAGACGAAGGCATCCTGATGGTCAGCCCGGCCTCCACCAGCCCGGACATCACCGCGCGTGGCTATGAGCTGATCTTCCGTACCATCGGCCTGGACAGCCTGCAAGGCCCGACCGCCGGCAATTTCATCGCCGACCACATCAAGCCGAAAAACGTCGCGGTGCTGCACGACAAGCAGCAGTACGGCGAAGGCATCGCCACCGCGGTCAAGCAGACCCTGGAAGGCAAAGGGGTGAAAGTCGCCCTGTTCGAAGGCATCAACGCCGGCGACAAGGACTTCTCGGCGATGATCGCCAAGCTCAAGCAAGCCGGCGTGGACTTCGTCTACTACGGCGGCTACCACCCGGAACTCGGCCTGCTGCTGCGCCAGTCGGCCGAGAAGGGCCTGAAGGTCAGGTATATGGGTCCGGAAGGCGTGGGCAACAAGGAAATCTCCGCCATCGCCGGTCCGGCCTCCGAAGGCCTGCTGGTCACCCTGCCGAAGTCCTTCGACCAGGATCCGAAGAACCAGGCGCTGGTCGAGGCCTTCAAGGCGAAGAACGAAGACCCGAGCGGTCCCTTCGTATTCCCGGCCTACGCCGCCGTGCAGGTAATCGCCGAAAGCATCGAGAAAGCCGGCAGCACCGACACCGCCAAGGTGGCCGCAGCCCTGCGCGCCAACAGCTTCGAGACCCCGACCGGCACCCTCGCCTTCGACGAGAAGGGTGACCTGAAGGACTTCAGCTTCGTGGTCTACGAGTGGCACCAGGACGGCACCAAGACCGAAGCCCCTCTCAACTAAGAGAGCGGCCGCCCCGCCTGAACCCAAAGCCCACTGCAACCGCAGTGGGCTTTGTTTATTAGAAGAATTCCGGTCTCATGCTGCGCCACAAGCGCCGCCGTGCGTGACGACCCAGGAGTTAGGCAATGCCTGATCTTTACCACTACCTGCAACAGCTGGTTAACGGGCTGACCGTTGGCAGCACCTATGCCCTGATCGCCATCGGCTACACCATGGTCTACGGCATCATCGGCATGATCAACTTCGCCCACGGCGAGGTTTACATGATTGGCTCGTACGTAGCCTTCATCGTCGTCACCGGCCTGGCCATGTTCGGCCTGGACAGTCTGCCCCTGGTGATGATCGCGGCCTTCGCCGCCAGCATCATCGTCGCCAGCGCCTACGGTTACAGCATCGAGCGGGTCGCCTATCGGCCCTTGCGCGGCGGCAACCGTTTGATCCCGCTGATCTCGGCGATCGGCATGTCGATCTTCCTGCAAAACGAGGTACTGCTCGCCCAGGACTCCAAGGACAAGGCCATCCCCAACCTGCTGCCGGGCAACTTCGTGTTCGGTGAAAGCACCATGCACGGCGTGGTGATTTCCTACATGCAGGTGTTGATCTTCGTCGTCACCTTCCTGGTGATGGTCGGCCTGACCCTGTTCATCTCCCGCTCGCGCCTGGGCCGCGCCTGCCGCGCCTGCGCCGAAGACCTGAAGATGGCCAACCTGCTGGGCATCAACACCAACAACATCATCGCCCTGACCTTCGTCATCGGCGCCACCCTGGCCGCCGTGGCCGCAGTGCTGCTGGGCATGCAGTACGGCGTGATCAACCCGCACCTGGGCTTCCTTGCCGGGATCAAGGCGTTCACCGCCGCAGTCCTCGGCGGTATCGGCAGCATCCCCGGCGCCGTGCTCGGCGGCCTGGTATTGGGCGTGGCCGAAGCCTTCGGCGCCGACATCTTCGGCGACCAGTACAAGGACGTGGTGGCGTTCAGCCTGCTGGTGCTGGTGCTGCTGTTCCGCCCGACCGGCATCCTCGGCCGTCCGGAGGTTGAAAAAGTATGATTACCAAGAACCTGAAAACCGCCTTCTTCAGTGCCCTGCTGGTGATGGCCGTGGCCTACCCGGTGCTGGGCCTGAAGCTGACCACCGTGGGCATCAAGCTGGAAGTTCAAGGCGCCAGCCCGGCCATGCTCTGGACCATCGTCGGCTGCGCCATCGCCATGTTCTTCTGGCAGTTGCTGCGCGGTCAGTTGAGCAGCGTCCTGGCCCAGGTCCCCAGTCTGCCCAGCATGCCGGGCAAGGCCAGCGATTTCCTCACCCGACCAGCGACCCAGCGCTGGGTCATCCTCGGCCTGGTCATGGTCGCCCTGGCCTGGCCGTTCTTCGGCAGTCGCGGCGCGGTGGACATCGCCACGCTGATCCTGATCTACGTGATGCTCGGCCTCGGCCTGAACATCGTGGTCGGCCTGGCCGGCCTGCTCGATCTCGGCTACGTGGCGTTCTATGCGGTCGGCGCCTACAGCTATGCGCTGCTCGCGCACTACTTCGGCTGGAGCTTCTGGATCTGCCTGCCGATCGCCGGCCTGATGTCCGCCACCTTCGGCTTCCTCCTCGGCTTCCCGGTGCTGCGCCTGCGCGGCGACTACCTGGCCATCGTCACCCTGGGTTTCGGCGAGATCATCCGCATCCTGCTGAACAACCTGACCTGGCTGACCGGCGGCCCCAACGGCATCGGCTCGATCCCCAAGCCGAGCCTGTTCGGCCTGTCCTTCGATCGCCGCGCGGAAGAAGGCATGCAGACCTTCCACGAGTATTTCGGCGTCGCCTACGCCTCGATCAACAAGGTGATCTTCCTCTACCTGATCGCTCTGGTGCTGGTGCTGCTGACCCTGTTCGTGATCAATCGCCTGCTGCGCATGCCGCTCGGCCGCGCCTGGGAAGCCCTGCGCGAGGACGAGATCGCCTGCCGCGCGCTGGGCATGAACCCCACCATCATCAAGCTCTCGGCCTTCACCCTGGGCGCCTGCTTCGCCGGTTTCGCCGGCAGCTTCTTCGCCGCGCGCCAGGGCCTGGTCAGCCCGCAATCCTTCACCTTCATCGAGTCGGCGATCATCCTCGCCATCGTCGTGCTGGGCGGCATGGGCTCGCAGTTGGGGATCATCCTCGCGGCCATCGTGATGATCCTGTTGCCGGAACTGGCACGGGAATTCAACGAGTACCGCATGCTGATGTTCGGCGCCCTGATGGTGCTGATGATGATCTGGCGTCCGCAGGGCCTGTTGCCCATGCAGCGCCCCCACCTGGAGCTGAAACAATGAGCCGCCCGATTCTAGAAGTAAGCGGCCTGTCCATGCGTTTCGGCGGCCTGCTGGCCGTCAACGGGGTGGGCCTGTCCGTCAACGAGAAACAAGTGGTGTCGATGATCGGCCCGAACGGCGCCGGCAAGACCACGGTGTTCAACTGCCTGACCGGTTTCTACCAGCCGACCAGCGGCAATATCCGCCTCGACGGCGAGCAGATCGAGGGCCTGCCGGGCCACAAGATCGCCCGCAAGGGCGTGGTGCGGACCTTCCAGAACGTACGCCTGTTCAAGGAAATGACCGCGGTGGAGAACCTGCTGGTGGCCCAGCACCGCCACCTCAACACCAACTTCTTCGCCGGCCTGCTGAAGACCCCGGCGTTCCGTCGCAGCGAACGCGAAGCCATGGACTACGCCGCGCACTGGCTGGAGCAGGTCAACCTGACCGACTTCGCCAATCGTCCGGCCGGCACCCTCGCCTACGGCCAGCAGCGCCGCCTGGAAATCGCCCGCTGCATGATGACGCGCCCGCGCATCCTCATGCTCGACGAGCCGGCCGCCGGCCTCAACCCACGCGAAACCGAGAACCTGAAAGCCTTGATCGGCCTGCTGCGCGACCAGCACAACGTCACCGTGCTGCTGATCGAGCACGACATGAAGCTGGTCATGAGCATTTCCGACCATATCTACGTGATCAACCAGGGCACGCCCCTGGCCAACGGCAGGCCGGAGCAGATCCGCGACAACCCGGATGTGATCAAAGCCTATCTGGGGGAGGCGTAAACCATGCTGAATTTCAACAACGTCTCCACCTTCTACGGCAAGATCCAGGCCCTGCACGGCGTCAGCATGGAAGTGCAGAAAGGCGAAATCGTCACCCTGATCGGCGCCAACGGCGCCGGCAAGTCGACCCTGCTGATGACCCTGTGCGGCAGCCCGCGGGCGGCCAGCGGCAGCATCCGCTACCAGGGCGATGAGCTGGTCGGCCTGGACACCCCGGAGATCATGCGCAAGAGCATCGCCGTGGTGCCCGAGGGGCGCCGGGTGTTCGCCCGCCTGACCGTCGAAGAGAACCTGGTGATGGGCGGCTTCTTCACCGCCAAGGGTGAGTTCCGCGAGCAACTGGACAAGGTCCTGCAGCTGTTCCCGCGCCTGCAGGAACGCCTCACCCAGCGCGCCGGGACCATGTCCGGCGGCGAACAGCAGATGCTCGCCATCGGCCGCGCGCTGATGAGCAAGCCCAAGCTGCTGCTGCTCGACGAACCGTCGCTGGGCCTGGCGCCGATCATCATCCAGCAGATCTTCGACATCATCGAACAGCTGCGCAAGGACGGCGTGACCATCTTCCTGGTCGAACAGAACGCCAACCAGGCGCTCAAGCTGGCCGATCGCGGCTATGTGCTGGAGAACGGCCGGATCGTCATGCAGGGCAGCGGCGAGCAACTGCTGAGCGATCCGAAGGTGCGCGACGCCTACCTGGGCGGTTAACACTACCCGCCTATTGAAAACCGCTCTTCGGAGCGGTTTTTTTAGGTTCATCGCATTTTGTGGGGAAGGTGGGCTGACACCGGACTGGCAATTTTGTGTTTTCTGATCGCAGCGCTCTCTGCTTCTGGAACAGGATCATTAACGTGTCGAACCAAGGTGCTGGTTTCGCCCCTCACGGGCGAGTCACTTGATTCGCTGCGCTTATCCTGCGGGCCAGCCTGCGGCTGTTACTCCGCTTCGCTCCGTAGCTCTTGCTTGCCCAAGAGAAAGTAACCAAAGAGAAGGGCACCCCACCATCCGGCCCCGGCTGCGCCGGGGTTATTCGCTTCGCTCACCCTGCGGGCCAGCCTTCGGCTGTTACTTCGCTTCGCTACGTTTCCCTCCTTCCATCACCGCTCCAGGGGCACGCCGCGAAGGGCCATCCATGGCCCATCGCGGCTCTCGCGACATCCATGTCGCTCAACCCCTTACGCAGCGATTCCACTCGGCCTCCTGAAGGGGACTTGGGCGTCGTCTGCACGATCGCGGCTCAACAGCAAAAACTCAGACGCCTCTAATTCAGATTCTGCGCAAATTCTGCAAGCTCGCGACCCGATCCCGTCAGAAGGCCGAGTGGAGGTGTTGCGTAGGGGGGCGAGCCGCATGGATGCGGCGAGATACCGACGGCGGCCCCGCTTAATGGGCCAGGGAAGGCCCATGTAAGCCGGCCCCCGGAGCAGCACCGGAGCGAGGGGAGTTGAGCGAAGCGAAACCCGGATGCCGGGTGCCCTTCTTTGGCACACCTTTCTTGGGCAAGCAAGAAAGGTGTGGCGCCCGTGAAGAGCGCAACCCAAACGTTCAGCACACGCGTTAATGGGCCATGCCAAGCCCTCCGCCGATACGCACACAAAATTGCCAGTCCGGTGTCAATCGGCACCTCCCCGACATTCCGCGAAGAACCTTTTTTATCTGTGCCGTTTGCGCCCCGATCCGCGCACGGCGCTCCCGGCCAGTTACAATGGTCGCCCTTTTTTACCGATGAGCGCTTCCATGACCGAACCCATCCGCCTGTCAAAGCGCCTGATCGAACTGGTCGGCTGCTCGCGCCGCGAAGCCGAACTGTATATCGAGGGCGGCTGGGTGCGGGTCGATGGCGTGGTGGTGGAAGAGCCGCAGTTCAAGGTGCTGGCGCAACGCGTCGAGCTGCACCCCGACGCCGTCGCCACGCCGCTGGAGCCGGTCACCCTGCTGCTGCACGTGCCCGCCGGGTACAACCCGCAGCGCATGGCCGAGGCCGTCGGCCCGGCCAGCCACTGGCCGGACGACGGTTCCGGCATCCGCCCGCTGAAGAGCCATTTCGCCCGCCTGACGCCGTGCATCCCGCTGCAGGCCGGCGCCGACGGCCTGCATGTGCTGACCCAGGACTGGCGCATCGAGCGCAAGCTCAGGGAAGACCTGGGCAAACTGGAGCAGGAATATGTGGTCGAGGTCAGCGGCCAGCTCAGCCCGGCACAGCTCAAGCGCCTGAACCATGGCCTGAGCTTCAACGGCGTGGCGCTGCCACCGTGCAAGGTCAGCTGGCAGAACGAAACCCGCCTGCGCTTCGCCCTGAAAAACCCCCAGCCCGGGCAGATCGTCTTCATGTGCAACAGCGTCGAGCTCAAGGTGCTGGGGCTCAAACGCATCCGCATCGGCGGCGTGCCGATGGCCAAGGTACCTGCCGGTCAATGGCGCTACCTCGCCGCCAAAGAACGCTTCTAAGCAGTTCCCCACCGCCGCCCCAGCGCGGCGGCCACCATTCTCCCAGGAACCACCCCATGCTCAATAACGATGTACTGCGCAGCCTGCGCTATATGCTCGACGTCAGCGACGCGCAGCTGGCCGAGATCGTCCAGCTGAGCGGCAGGACGACCCGCCCGGACGAGATCGAAGCCGTGTTGAAGAAGGAGGATGAGCCCGGTTTCGCCGAATGCAGCGACGAGCTGATGGCGCATTTCCTCGACGGCCTGGTGTACTTCAAGCGCGGCAAGGACGACAGCCGCCCGGCGCAGCCCTTCGAGCTGCCGGTGAGCAACAACATGGTGCTGAAGAAACTGCGCGTCGCCTTCGAGCTGAAGGAAGACGACATGCACGCGATCATGCAGAGCGTCGACTGCCCGGTGTCCAAGCCGGAGATGAGCGCGCTGTTTCGCAAGGCCGGCCACAGCAACTACCGCACCTGCGGCGACCAGTTCCTGCGCAACTTCCTCAAGGGCCTGAGCCTGCGCGAGCGCGGCTGAGCGCGCGCGAGACCGGGCAGCGCTGCAGGGCTTCGCATGGCGCTGCATTCCCAAGTGCAATAGTGCCTGCCCTGCGGCGGCCGAGCGATTAGGGTAATGGCACCTCCCCTGTCCCAAGGACCCGCCATGCACCCTTACTTCTCCCTGCAAGGCCGCACCGCCCTGGTCACCGGCGGCACCCGCGGCATCGGCAAGATGATCGCCAAAGCCCTGCTCGAGGCCGGCGCCACGGTCTACGTGTGCGCCCGCGACGGCGAAGCCTGCGCGCAGACCGCCAGCGAACTGTCGGCGTTCGGCAACTGCCACGGCATCGCCGCCAACCTGGCCCACGAGGAGGGCGTGCAGGCCCTGGCCGAGCGGTTGGCCGGCGAGATCGGCCAGCTGGATATCCTGGTCAACAACGCCGGCACCACCTGGGGGGCACCGCTGGAAAGCTACCCGGCCAAGGGCTGGGAGAAGGTCATGCAGCTCAACGTGACCGCGGTGTTCAGCTGCATCCAGCAGCTGTTGCCGTTGCTGCGCAAGGCCGGCTCGGCGCAGAACCCGGCGCGGGTGATCAATATCGGCTCGGTCGCCGGCCTCACCTCACATGGCGAGGACGCCTACGCCTACGGCCCGAGCAAGGCGGCGCTGCATCAGCTGTCGCGCATGCTCGCCCGCGAACTGGTCGGCCAGCACATCAACGTCAACGTGATCGCCCCTGGGCGCTTCCCGAGCAAGATGACCCAGCACATCGCCAAGGATGAAGCGGCCATGGCCGAAGACACGGCGCTGATCCCGATGCAGCGCTGGGGCCGCGAGGAGGAAATGGCCGCCCTGGCGATCAGCCTGGCGAGCACCGCGGGCGCCTACATGACCGGGGCGATCATCCCCATCGATGGCGGTTTCAGCCTCTGAAGGCTGGCCCGGCCTCCGGTCGGCAGCCCGTATCCAGCAGCAACACTCTGCTAGCGTTAATTGATGGAGGGGGGCACTCACGACTTTCGTTTCGCCACAGCGCGAAGGAGGTTGCTCATGGCCATTGCCGACTGGCGCATGCAGGGCGTCGAGTTCATCACCTGCAACTGCAACTGGGGCTGTCCTTGCCAATTCAACTCGCCACCGACCCGCGGCAACTGCCAGGCGGTGGCGTCGATGCGCATCGAACACGGGCATTTCAATCAGGTTCCCCTGGACGGCCTGTGCTGGGCCGCCACCTTCGCCTGGCCGGGGGCCATCCACGAGGGCAACGGCAGCTGCCAGGCGTTCATCGACGAGCGGGCCGACGCGGCGCAGCGCCAGGCGCTGCTGACCATCCTCTCCGGCCAGGAGAGCGAACCCGGGGCCAATGTGTTCCAGGTGTTCAGCACCACCATGACGGAGATGTTCGAACCGCAGTTCGTGCCCATCGAGTTGTCCATCGACGTCGACCAGCGTCAGGCCGAATTACGCATACCCGGTGTAATGCAGGCCAGCGGCGAGCCGATCCGCAACCCGGTCGACGGTACGTCGCAGCGGGCCCGGCTGACCCTGCCCGATGGCTTCGAGTTCATCGAGGCTGAGTTCGCCAGCGGCAGCTTCCAGACGCAGGCCGCGCTCAAGCTGCAATCGCAGGGCAGCCATAGCCACCTGGCCCACGTGCACTTCACCGGCCATGGCATAGAGCCCTGAGGATGGCCGAATTACCGGCGGCTACCCCGGGCGGACGACTGGCGGGCGAACAGCTGCTGTTCCTGCTGTGCCTGCTGGCACTGGTCGGCCTGGCCTGGCTGGCGTTGCAGCGGATGGGCGTGGCCATGGCGGCGCCAGGCGGCATGGCCGATGCGGCGATGGCCGGCATGCTCATGCCCTGGAGCGTCGGCGACGCCCTGCTGATGTTCGCCATGTGGGCGGTGATGATGATCGGCATGATGCTGCCCAGCGCCCTGCCCATGCTGCTGTTCTACCAGCACATGCTGCGCCGCTGCATGCCGGCGCCGCAGCGGCACTTGGCATTGCTGCTGTTCAGCGCCGCCTATGGGCTGCTGTGGATCGGCTTCGCCCTGCTGGCCACGGCGTTGCAATGGTCGCTCGAGCAGCTCGCCCTGCTCAGCGCCGGGATGCGCAGCACCAGCACCGCGCTGGCCGGCGGGCTGTTGCTGGTCGCCGGGGTCTATCAGTGGCTGCCGGGCAAGGCGGCCTGCCTCGATCGCTGCCGCGGCCCGCTGCAGTTCATCCTCGGCTACTGGCGCCCCGGTGTGCTCGGCGGCTGGCGCATGGGCCTGACCCACGGCGCCTACTGCCTGGGCTGCTGCTGGGCGCTGATGGGCGTACTGTTCGTGGTCGGGGTGATGAACCTGCTGTGGGTGGCGCTGATCGGCGCCTACGTGCTGCTGGAGAAGGTTCTGCCCCAGGGTCCCTGGCTCGGCCGCATCGCCGGCTTGCTGCTGAGCGCCTGGGGTCTGGCGCTGCTGCTCGGTTAGCCGGCTGTTGAAAAAACGTAGCGAGCGAAGGCTAGGCAAGGCGCAACGAAGTAACAGCTTCGCTGGTCAATCAGCCGAAGAAGCGGACTGGGCTCGCACGCGAGTTTACGTGTTGTAAATGAGCATTCTGAGACGCCGCGTCCCGGGCTGATTTCAACGCCGCATAGCCGAGCGCAGTAGTTTTTCAACGGCCTGTTAGCCGGTGCTTAAGAGTGCCGGACAATGCGCGTAAGATGGACGCCCGCCCGTCTGCAGTCGCCGCCCCATGCCCTACTCCGTCTCGCCCATCGGTTTCGTTCGCTCCTGCTTCAAGGAGAAGTTCGCCATCCCGCGCCAGCCGCAGCTGGCACCGGCGGCGCGCGGGGTGCTGGAAATGCTGCCGCCCTTCGATACCGGCGAGGCGGTGCAGGGCCTGGAGCAGGTCAGCCACGTCTGGCTGCTGTTCCTGTTCCACCGGACGCTGGAATCCCAGCCACGGCTGAAGGTGCGCCCGCCGCGCCTAGGCGGCAACCAATCGGTGGGGGTCTTCGCCAGCCGCGCCACCCACCGGCCCAACGGTATCGGCCAGTCGGTGGTCAGGCTGGACAAGGTCGAGCCGGGCCGACTCTGGCTCTCCGGCATCGACCTGCTCGACGGCACGCCGGTGCTGGACATCAAGCCCTATGTGCCCTATGCCGACTGCATACCCGCGGCCGTCAATGGCATCGCCGCCAGCGCGCCGACACCGATTGCCGTCGACTGGCCGGAGCGGGCGCTGGCTCAGGCCCGCGAGCACGGCCTGCGCCTGGGCGAACCGCTGGTCGAGCTGATCGAGCAGTGCCTGGCCCAGGACCCACGCCCGGCCTACCAGATACCGCCCCCCGAACGGCGCTACGGCGCGCGTTTCTGGGATGTGGACGTGCGCTGGCACTACCCCGAGCCGGGCAGGATTTGCGTGCTGGAAACGGTATTGGCGTGAACGGCCCCGGCAACCCTGGACATAGGCTCATGCCGGCGCCGCCGCGCGCGTTGCGGTTCTTTGCAAGTTATTGTTTTCCTTGCCCGCGAGCTGCGGCTAAGGTTGTTCTATCGGACCCCGGGATGGCGCATCGCCATTCGCCGACGCGGCCATAACTGCAATTCCTGAAGTGTTTATCTATGAAAACAATTAGCTATGCACTTCCCACGAAGGTCATGGACCTCGTCCTCGATGCGATCTGCGTGGTCGACCCGCAAGGCCGCTTCGTGTTCGTCAGCGCGGCCAGCGAGCGCATTTTCGGCTACAGCCCGGAGGAAATGATCGGCACCGCCATGATCGACATGGTCCATCCGGAGGATCGGGAGAGGACGCTGCAGGCGGCCGGGGAAATCATGGCTGGCATCAGCAAGCCGAACTTCGAGAACCGCTATGTGCGCAAGGATGGGCGGATCGTCCACATCATGTGGTCGGCGCGCTGGTCGGAGGAGGACCAGTTGCGCATCGCCGTCGCCCACGACATCACCCAGCGCAAACGCAACGAATCGATACAGGCGGCGATCTACGCGATCTCCGAGGCCGCGCACTCCGCCCAGGACCTGCTCGGCCTGTTCCAGCGCGTTCACCTGATCATCGGCGACCTGCTGCCCGCCATCAATTTCTCGGTCGCGCTCTACGACGAGCAGGATGACGAGCTGAGCTTTCCCTACCATGTCGATGAGCGCCACCCGCCCCCGGCGGCGCACAAGCTGGATGCCCGCACACTCAGCGCGGAGGTCATCCGTAGCGGGCAGACGCTGCTGCGCTCGCCCGAAACGCTGGCCAGGCTGCCCGAGCGGCTGCAAAGCATCGCCTGCGACGCGCTCTACTGGCTAGGCGTCCCGCTCAAGACCCACAAGGGCACCATCGGCGCCCTGATGGTCCAGAGCTATTCCCCGAGCGCGCGCTACACCGACAACGACCAGGAGTTGCTGCAGTTCGTCTCGACCCAGGTGGCCACCGCCATCGAGCGCCAGCAGATGCTCAGCCGCCTGCATTTCATGGCGCAATACGACCCACTCACCCAGCTGCCGAACCGCGCGCTGCTGTACGACCGCCTGCATATCGCCCTGGCGCGGGCCAGGCGCGAACACGGCCAACTGGCCTTGCTGTTTCTCGACCTGGACAAGTTCAAGCAGGTGAACGACAGCTTCGGCCATGCCGTCGGCGACCTGCTGCTGCAAAGTGTCGCCAAGCGCCTTGGGCAATGCGTGCGCGAAGCCGATACGGTCGCGCGTCTGGGCGGCGACGAATTCGTGGTGCTGCTCGAGGACTTCCACTCGCCGGATCACGCCATTGCCGTCGCCGAGAAGATCCGCCTGGCGCTCAACCGGCCATTCGCCCTGGCCGGCCACACCCAGCGCGTCCTACCGAGCATCGGCGTCGCACTCTACCCGCGCCACGGTAGCGACGCGCAACAGCTGCTGCACAATGCCGACAACGCCATGTATGTGGCGAAAAAATGCGGCGGGGACCGCTTCCAGATCGCGCTCGAGCCGAGCCCGGCGATCGCCGACAGCCAGATCTGAGGGCCCATCGGCGCGGCATGAGCGGGGTGCGTTTGGCCCCGGGCAAGCGACTCGGCAGGCGGACGCCGCACCCAGCAACGGCCGGACATAAAAAAGCTCGCCGGAAGGCGAGCCCTTTCATCCTGCGGCCGCCCTACTTCTCGACGAAGGCGCGCTCGATCAGGTAGTCGCCCGGCTCGCCCATGCGCGGGGAAATCTTCAGGCCGAAGCTGTCCAGCACCGCGCTGGTCTCGTCGAGCATGCTCGGGCTGCCGCAGATCATCGCGCGGTCGTCCTGCGGGTTGATCGGCGGCAGGCCGATGTCGCGGAACAGCTTGCCGCTGCGCATCAGGTCGGTCAGCCGGCCCTGATTCTCGAACTCTTCGCGGGTCACGGTGGGGTAGTAGATCAGCTTGTTCTTCAGCGCCTCGCCGAAGTATTCGTTCTGCGGCAGGTGCTCGGTGATGAACTCGCGATAGGCCACCTCGTTGACGTAACGCACGCCGTGCACCAGCACGACCTTCTCGTAGCGCTCGTAGGTTTCCGGGTCCTGGATCACGCTCATGAACGGCGCCAGGCCGGTACCGGTGCTGAGCAGGTAGAGGTGCTTGCCCGGCAGCAGGTCGTCGAGTACCAGGGTGCCGGTGGGCTTCTTGCTGATAACGATCTCGTCGCCTTCCTTGAGGTGTTGCAGCTGCGAGGTCAGCGGACCGTCCGGCACCTTGATGCTGAAGAACTCCAGGTGCTCTTCGTAGTTCGGGCTGGCGATCGAATAGGCGCGCATCAGCGGACGACCGTTGGCCTGCTGCAAGCCGATCATCACGAACTGACCGTTCTCGAAGCGCAGCCCCGGATCACGAGTGCACTTGAAGCTGAACAGGGTGTCGTTCCAGTGGTGGACGCTAAGCACGCGCTCGACGTTCAGATTGCTCATGCAGGCTTCCTCAGAAAGGCGACAAGGTGATTGCGCGGCATTCTAGAGGCGCGCAAAATATCTGTTAAGTGGATTATTAAGATATAGGTTATCGGTTATATAGATATGCGTTTTACCCTCAGACAACTCCAGGTATTTGTCGCCGTGGCCCAGCAGGAAAGCGTCTCGCGCGCCGCCGAGTCGCTGGCGCTGTCGCAATCGGCCACCAGCACCTCGCTGAGTGAGCTGGAGCGCCAATCCGACTGCCAGCTGTTCGATCGCGCCGGCAAGCGCCTGGGCCTCAATGCCCTGGGTCTGCAGCTGCTGCCGCAGGCGGTCGCGCTGCTCGACCAGGCCAAGGAAATCGAGCGCCTGCTGGCCGGCAAGAGCGGCTTCGGCTCGCTGAACGTCGGCGCCACCCTGACCGTCGGCAACTACCTGGCGACCCTGCTGATCGGCAGCTTCATGCAACGCCACCCGGAATGCCGGGTGAAGCTGCAGGTGCACAATACCGCCCATGTGGTGCAGCAGATCGCCCATTACGAACTGGACCTGGGGCTGATCGAGGGCGATTGCCAGCATCCGGATATCGAGGTGCAACCCTGGGTCGAGGACGAACTGGTGGTGTTCTGCGCACCGCAGCATCCGCTGGCGCAACGTCGCGAGGCCAGCCTGCCGGAGTTGATCCGCGAGGCCTGGATTCTCCGTGAGCAGGGCTCGGGCACCCGCCTGACCTTCGACCAGGCCATGCGCCACCACCAGACTGCGCTGAATATCCGCCTCGAGCTGGAACACACCGAGGCGATCAAGCGCGCGGTGGAGTCGGGGCTGGGCATCGGCTGCATCTCGCGCCTGGCCCTGCGCGATGCGTTCCGCCGCGGTAGCCTGGTGCCGGTGGAAACACCGAGCCTGGATCTGCGCCGGCAGTTCTATTTCATCTGGCACAAGCAGAAGTACCAGGCGGCCGCCATGCGCGAGTTCCTCGAACTGTGCCGCGCGCTGACCGCCGGGGTGCGGCGCAGCGATGAGATCGTCCTGCCGAATATTGCCTGACCGCGCGAGGCGCGGCTCAGCCCAGCAGGATCAGCGTCCAGACACTGGTGATCAGCGCCAGCGAGACGAATTGCGCGGCACTGCCCATATCCTTGGCATTCTTCGACAGGGGATGCAATTCCAGGGAAATCCGATCGACCGCCGCCTCCACCGCCGAGTTGAGCAGCTCGACGATCAGTGCCAGCAGGCACACCCCGACCATCAGTGCGCGCTCGCCGCGGCTGACCTCGACGTAGAAGGCCAGCGGAATCAGCAGCAGGTTGAGCAACACCAGTTGGCGAAAGGCGGCCTCGCCGTAAAAGGCCGCGCGCAAGCCGTCCAGCGAATAACCCGCGGCATTGAGAATACGTTTAAGGCCGGTCTGGCCCTTGAATGGCGACATGGGGAAGCTGACCACCGCAACAATAGAGGCCGCAGGATTCGCGGCCAGGTAAACCCGGGAAGAGACTATCGTCAGCCCGCCGGGATCGTTTCCAACTGCTGCAACAGCAGCGCCGCCTGGGTGCGGGTGCGCACCCCGAGTTTGCGGAAAATCGCCGTGACATGAGCCTTGACCGTCGCCTCGGAAACGCTCAACTCGTAGGCGATCTGCTTGTTCAACAGCCCTTCGCAGACCATGGTCAGTACCCGGAACTGCTGCGGCGTCAGGCTGGCCAGACCGGCGCTGGCGGCCTTGGCCTCGGCGGAGACACTGGCCGCCTCCTGGGTTTGCAGCGGCCACCAGGTATCGCCATCGAGCACCACGCGCACCGCCTGCTGAATGGTTTCCAGAGGGCTGGACTTGGGGATGAAGCCGCTCGCGCCGAACTCGCGCGAGCGCGCCACCACCGCGGCGTCTTCCTGGGCCGAGATCATCACCACGGGGATCTGCGGATACTGCCCGCGCAGCAGCACCAGGCCGGAAAAGCCGTACGCCCCGGGCATGTTGAGGTCGAGCAAGACCAGATCCCAATCGGCCTTTTCCGCCAGGCGGGTTTCCAACTCGGCGATGCTGGCGGCCTCCACCAGGCGGACCTGTGGCCCCAGGCCCAGGGTCAACGCCTGCTGAAGGGCGCTGCGAAACAACGGGTGATCGTCGGCAATCAGGATTTCATAAACAGCCATGGCAGATCCTGTTCTTGTTATGTGGGTACCGATAGGCGGTACCGCCCTTGGCAGCGCCGTGCAACGACCGGCAGTGCCCGCGGTGGCGCCGCGCAATGGGCGGCGCAACCGCAAATGCGCCTGAGGCGGCGCTCAGCATGCCGAGCGCTGACGGGGTGGTCAAGTACGATGCTTTGCGGCACAGTCTGGGCTTTTGCCCAACGAGAGCCTTTTATGCCGAGCCATGCCCTGCGCGCCGACCTGTTGATGCTGCTCACGGCCATGATCTGGGGCTCGGCTTTTGTCGCGCAACGCCTGGGGATGGACTCGATCGGGCCGTTCCTCTACAGCGGCCTGCGCTTTGCCTTGGCCGTGTCGATTCTCCTGCCACTGCTGGCCCTGCAGCAACATCGCTCGCGCAGCGCACCGCCGCCGCAAGCGAATCGCCATCTGCTGCTGGGTGGCGGCCTGATGGGCCTGGCCCTGGCGCTGGGGATCAACCTGCAGCAGGTGGGGTTGCTGTTCACCAGCGTGACCAACTCGGGCTTCATCACCGGCTTGTACGTGATCATCGTGCCGCTGCTCGGCTTGCTGATCGGCCAAAGAACCGGCCTGGGCATCTGGCTGGGCGCCTCGCTGGCGGTGCTCGGGATGTTCCTGCTCAGCGTCGGCGAAGGCTTTCGGGTCGCCTCCGGCGATTGGCTGCAATTGGCCGGGGCGCTGGTCTGGGGCGTGCACGTGTTGCTGGTCGGTTTCTTTGCCGGTCGGCATGATCCGCTGCGCCTGGCCGTGGTGCAATTCGCCACCTGTGCGCTGATCAGCCTGCTGCTGGCGGTCACCTTCGAAGAGATCCGCCTCGCCTCGATCATCGCCGCCAGCCCGGCGATCCTCTATGGCGGCCTGTTCGGCGTGGCCATCGGCTTCACCCTGCAGGTGGTGGCGCAGAAGCATGCGATCGCCTCTCACGCCGCGATCATCCTCTCCCTGGAAGCGGTGTTTGCCGCCATCGCCGGCGCCTGGCTGCTCGGCGAGGCCCTGGAACTGCGCGGCTACTTCGGTTGTGCGCTGATGTTCGCTGGCATGTTGCTGGCGCAGTTGTGGCCGAAGACATTGCCGGCACAGGCGCAGCCCGCCCTCAGAGAAACCTGCGCAAACGCTGGTGCAGCGGATCATCCAGGTCGACCGCGCGAGGAGCTTTAGCGGCCAGATAATGCTGGCTGAACACATCCAGATAGACATTCAGCGCCTCGGCCGCGCGCTGATCGCCAGCCAGTTCCAGGCACAGGGCGGCCACCTCGGCGGTGCACAGGTGATCGTCGCGCTTGGAGCGTCGCAAGCGGTAGCGCGACAGCTGCTCCGGTTGCAGGCTGAGCACCGGCAGGCTGTCGAGGTACGGGCTTTTGCGAAACATCTTGCGCGCCTCGGTCCAGGTCGCATCTAGCAGGACGAACAGCGGCCGCTTGCCGGAGGCCAGGCTGACGTCACCGACCACCCGCTCGGGTAGCGCATACTCGCCGGGGAACACCAGATAGGGCTGCCACTGTGGATCGTCGAGCAACGCCGGCAGGGCCGGGTCGACCGTCGTGCGCAACCAGCCGAATGCCGAGGTGTCGGCCAGCACATCGGCGATCAGCCAGCCGGTGTTGCTCGGCTTGAGTGCCTCGACATCGTGCATCAGCAGGCACACGCCCGACTGCGCCGCCACTCGCGGGCGCCAGGCGCACAGGCAGTGGCTCTGGGCCAGCCGGCAGCTCGGGCAGCGCACGGCCCGGGAGCCGCGCGCGAGAAAGGGTTTTTCGCTGCGCGCCAGACGGGCGGCACGTAAACGGGCGACTGCGTGGCTCATCGAAGTCGCGCCACGCTGCAAGAATTGGATGGCATGCTTGATCCTGGGTCGATAACCCCGGCAGTCTAGCAAAGCCAGATAGCCGACGGCTGAACCTCCAAGGTTGCCAGCCTGTCGAATAGGACCGAACCGATTGTGGAGAACCCC
Source organism: Pseudomonas benzenivorans (assembly GCF_900100495.1). Taxonomy (GTDB): domain Bacteria; phylum Pseudomonadota; class Gammaproteobacteria; order Pseudomonadales; family Pseudomonadaceae; genus Aquipseudomonas; species Aquipseudomonas benzenivorans. Next base: position 283,402 of record NZ_FNCT01000004.1, on the reverse strand, counting down.
ATGCTGCGCCTGACCACCCTGACCCTCGCCCTGAGCCTGCCGTTGTTTGCCCAGGCCGCCTCGCTCAAGGATCACGAATTGACCCGCATGCTGGAAAAGGTGGCGCAAGAAAGCAGCGTCGGCACGCCACGGGCAATCAACGAAGACATCCTCGATCAGGGCTACACCGTCGAAGAACACGAGCTGGTCAATCACCTTAGCGTACGCGCTGCACACGCCGCGCAGATGCGCGGAAACCCGGATACGGTGCGCGCACAACTGGCCCGCAGCGTTTGCGGCAATACCGGCTATCGCCAGTTATTGGCCCGCGGCGCGGTGCTGCGCTACGAATTCAGCGAGTACAAGAGCAATCGCCCAGTGACCACCGAGCGCTTCAGCCAAGGCGACTGCACCCAGTAAAGTCGCGGTCAGTCCTTCGCTGCCCGCCGCTGCTGATCATCCGCACGCAATTCGGCGAGCAGCGCGTCCACATAGCGCGAGCGCCGCACGCCACCCTCCAGGCGCCGCACGCACTCATCCTGCAGGCTCAGTTGGTTGGTCCGCGCCGCTTGTTGCAACAAGCGGTACAACTCCAGGTCGACGTCCAACGTCAGCTTAGGCATACCTGCCACCTCCCTTTCCAGTCTTGCCCCCGCACAGCCCAGGATCAACGTAGAACCCGAGGGTCTCCCTTGCCGGCCAGCGCCGCCCGTTCAGCCTCGCTCAGCAGCGCGTCCGCCGCCACCCCCAGCAGCTCGGCGGCGGCGTCCAGCACATGCGCCCAGCTGGCCCGGTTAGCGAACAACATGCCCGCCTCGTCCAGCGTGCCACCGCGGTTACGGTAGCCCAACACGCGGTTCTGCCGCGCATCGGGCAGAATCGGCCACAGGTGTCCTCGCGCCACTTCCGGGCGCATATGGGTAAGCAGAACCCGCCGCTGATACCGCGCCGGGAACAAGCGTTCGCGCGCGGACGCCTCGGCGAGCGCAGCCTGCTCCCAACGATCGCGTGGCGCGCGGAAACGCCCCGGTTCCTGCAAGTAAATCAGACGCCAGGCACAGTTTGCGCCACTCAGACGAACGGCAGCCCGACGCATCTCGAGCAACTGATAGCTGCCAGTGGCAATCAGCAGCAGCGGATCGGCGCCCGGATGTTGGTCCAGCAGGATGGCCCCCTCACGCGCCAGCTGCTCGGCCTGGCGGCGGTTGAACTGCGCAGGCCGCTCGCGCTTCGGGATGACCATGCAGGCCAGTTGGCCGCGCGCCTGGTAGATCGATGGCAGCAGCGCCAGCGCCGAGTTGTGATCGGCCGGAAACACCAGCCGCAGCATGTCGCCCATCTCCCCCAGCAGCGCCTCGCAGAACGTGGTGTCCTGGTGCGACTGCTGGTTCTTGCCGTTCTCCCAGGTGTGCGAGGTGGCCACCAATGGCCAGCCGAGCCAGCCAGCCGGCCGCCCGGCCTCCTTCTGTTGGCGGGCGAAGATCAGCGTCTGGCGCACGGCGCCGAGCATCTTCACGCAGAAGGCCTCGTAGCTGGCGACCAGATTCAGTCCGCCCTGGTTGGCCAGGCAAGCCGATACCACCGCCTCCTCGTTGAGGGCGGTGATGATCGCGCCATCCAGCGCCTCCTCGTCGCTTTCCGGCAGGCAAACCCGGTGTTTGAGCGCCTGGAGCACCGCGCCCAGGCGGTTGCTGGCCAACTCGTCCGGGTTGCCGACCCGCGGACGCAGCTGCGGATTGGCCTGGACCAACTCGACGAAGAAGCGATCCAGCGCCGCCATCGGCGAGCAGGCGTCGCGGCGGTAATGCAGCGCGGGCAGCTGGGGCAACGCCGGCTGGCGCACGGCCAACGGCTGATCGCGCTCCAGGGGCCGCGTGCCACGGCCGCCAGCGAACAGGGCGCAGGCGTGGCTCAACTCGCCAGGGGCCACCCACAACGCCGCGGCGTGCTGATTGAACAGCGCACGAGACTCGGCATCGACATGCGGATTGCCCGGCAGCGGCAGGTTGTGGGCGGCATTGCTGCCGGCGCCGTAGAAGCCGAAGCCTTTCTCGGTTTCGGCGATACCGTAAGGCATCGGCAGCGGGTAATGGAGAATGCCGCTGCGCAGCTCCTGCACCCGGTGCGCCAGACGCTGCTCCATTTCCCACAGGGCGCAAGCGAAGGCCGCCGGATCGCGCCCATCGAAGCTGATCGGGTCGAAGCCACAGTGCGCCTGATGCTGGCGGAAGCCTTCCAGACCCGCATAGGTTCCCAACTCGGTGCGCTGCTCGATCCTCCGGCCATTGGCGATCATCACCGGCAGCGCCACCCCACAGTCCTCGGCGCGCCACCAGCGCGGCATCCAGTCGCTGCCGCGCTGCTCTTCGGCGGCGCCATCGGAGAGGAACGCCACCAACTTCTCCCCAGGCAGCGGCAGGTGGGCGTATTGCAGTTCGGCAAAGCCGAGGTAGCCGCCTTCGGCGATGCCGCCGGCGGTGTGCGGATTGACGTGACTGCCCAAGGGAATGCCCGGGCCGCCGTCGGCCTCCTGCGCATAGCTGTAGAAATCCGCCGCCAGGCGGCTCATGCCGGCCTCGTTACAGGTGTAGCGCTCGGCCTGCTCGGGGTGCTGGTTGGCGGTCAGCAGGTTGAGCGCCTCGATGGCTGCCACACAGTGCCCCTGGCCCATCAACCAGCCGCGGGTTTCGCCCGTCAGGGCATTCAGTGCCAGGTAGCCGGCATAGGCCGGCACCATATTCAGCGCGCCGCCGGTATGTCCCTCGGGCTTGGCCTTGAAATCGTCGCGGCTCAGCGTCCCGCCATCCAGGCGTACCCGCCGGGCATAGGTCATATGCACGACCAGCCACAATCCGGCGGCGCTCAGCCGATCCAGTGCCCGCAGCAGGCGGTAGACGCTGGGCAAATCGGGTTGTCGTCCAGCCTGCACCAGTTGGTGGGCCAGGCGGAAAGCTGCCGCACGGGTGTTTAGACTATGCTGTAGCGGACCATACCCCTGCTGCCAGTCGGCGAAACTGGGCTCGGCCAAGGCATGTTCGGCCAGTTCGCTGGCACTCGGCAATAGCTGGGACATGGGCAGGCTCCGGTTGTTCTTTGCAGTCTAGGACATGCCAAGGCGTGGCCACGCTGACCTGCATCAAGGCCAACGGTGGCCACTCGCGGCAACCTGCAGTCCTCATGCCTCTACAAGGATTTTCCCTATGGCTCTGCTCAGTTTCCTCGGCGCCATCCAGCAAGTCACCGGCTCCTGCTACCTGATCGAAAGCCGCGACGGCGCCAAGGTGCTGCTCGAGTGCGGCATGCGCCAGGGCCACCGCGAAGACGAGGAAAGCAATCGCGCGCCCTTCGCCTTCGATCCCCTGAGCCTGGATGCGGTGGTGATCTCCCATGCCCACATCGACCACTCCGGCCTGCTGCCCAAACTGGCCGGCGCCGGTTATCGCGGGCCGATCTTCGCCACCGACGCCAGCTGCGAGCTGATGGAGTTGATGCTGCTGGATGCCGCGCAGATTCAGGAAAAGGACACCGAGTGGGAGAACAAGTGGCGGGCCCGTCTAGGCAAGCCGCCGATCACCCCGCTGTACACCACGGAGGATGCCGAACAGGCGCTCGAGCAAAGACGACCGCTGGCTTATGGAGAGCCACGGGAAGTGGCCAAGGGCGTGCAGGTCACCTTTCACGATGCTGGGCATATCCTCGGCTCGGCCATCGTCGAACTGCAGGTACAGGACCACCACCTGACCCGTCGCCTGGTGTTTTCCGGCGATCTGGGCAACACCTGCTCGCCACTGATGCACGCCCCGACCACACTCGACCGGGCCGATCTGGTGCTGCTGGAATCCACCTATGGCGATCGCGATCACCGGCCCAGCGCCGATACCCTGGACGAACTGGCCGACATCCTGCAGCAGGCCCATCGCGACGGTGGCAACGTGCTGATCCCAGCCTTCGCCGTCGGGCGCACCCAGGACCTGATTTACTACCTCGGCCGCTTCTACCAGGAGGGCCGGCTACCGCAGCAGGCGGTGTTCCTCGACAGCCCCATGGCCATCCGCGCCAACGCCATCTACTCGCGGTTTCAGCACCTGTTCAACTCGGTCGATCAGGCGGCCATCGCGGCCAAGAAGGTCAAGCGCATCGAGGACTGGCTACCGATCCTGCGTTGCACCCCATCCCCGGAAGAGTCCATGGCGATCAACCGGGTCAAGAGCGGCGCCATCATCATCGCCGGCAGCGGCATGTGCACGGGTGGACGCATTGCCCACCATTTCAAGCACAACCTCTGGCGCAGCGATTGCCATGTGGTGTTCCCCGGCTTCCAGGCCATGGGCACCCCCGGGCGCGCCATAGTCGACGGTGCCGCTACGGTGAAAATGCTCCACCAGCGCATCGCGGTGAAAGCCCGGGTGCACACCTTAGGCGGCTTCTCCGCGCATGCCGGGCAGTCGCAATTGCTCGACTGGGTCAGCCACTTCGACCACCACCCCGAACTGTATCTGGTGCATGGCGAGCTGGAGAAAATGCAGGTATTGCAGCAGGCCCTGCACCAGCGCCTAAACTGGATTGCCTGCATCCCGGAGCCAGGCGAGCAGATCGCCATCTGAGCCGACGCGGGACAAGGGCCTCCGCTTGAATCCGGGGGGGCCGGCACATCGAGAGCGGTCCGGCGCCCGCAGCCGAGTGCAACCCTGGGGGCAGCCCCCGAGCAGGAACTCGGCCCGCTCCACCAGCCCCGTGGCGCCCCTGCAGACGGAGTCGGCCCAGGCCTGCACTTGCGCCCATCCTCAAGATCAAGCCAGAGCGGCCTGGCCGGATCTGCAGAGGACTGCGGTTACAAAAAGACTGCAGATTTTCTGCACCCTGCCCAGGCATTTAGCCTTCCAAAGCACATGGCACGACCATACTCTGAACATGGCCGGGTTTTCAGGACATCGAAATGACCCGGTCGGCATCCAGCAAGGAGAAGTCGAATGCCTTACGAACCGGACGATTACCTATCCCGTCACTTCCAAACCAGCGGCATCGATCTTGCCGATAAAGTCGACGAGCTGGTTACCCTGGTCGCCCCCACCGATAGCCCGAACCTACCGCTGTACCGCGACATGCTGATCACGGTGATCCGCATGGCCCAAGCCGATCGCAATCGCTGGGACGCCAAGATCATGCTGCAAACCCTGCGGGAAATGGAGCATGCCTTCAGCTCCCTGGAGCAGTTCAAACGACGCCGCAAAGTCACCGTATTCGGCTCGGCCCGCACGCCGACCGATCACCCGGTGTACGCCCTGGCCCGCGAGCTCGGCGCCACCCTGGCGCACCATGACCTGATGGTGGTGACCGGGGCTGGCGGCGGCATCATGGCCGCCGCCCATGAGGGGGCCGGCCTGGAAAACAGCCTGGGTTTCAATATCACCCTGCCCTTCGAACAAGGCGCCAATGCCACTGTACACGGCACCGGCAACCTGCTGTCGTTCCACTTCTTCTTCCTGCGCAAGCTGTTCTTCGTCAAGGAAGCCGACGGCCTGGTGCTCTGTCCGGGAGGTTTCGGCACGCTGGATGAGGCCCTGGAGGTGCTGACGCTGATTCAGACCGGCAAAAGCCCGCTGGTCCCGGTCGTGCTGCTCGACCAGCCGGGCGGTAGCTTCTGGAAGGATGCCCTGGCATTCATCGAGAAACAGCTCGAGGGCAACGGCTATATCCTCTCCAGCGACATGCACCTGATGCACCTGGCGTACAGCGCCGATGAGGCGGCCGAGGAAATTGCCCAGTTCTACCGCAACTACCACTCCAGTCGCTGGCTCAAGGATCGTTTTGTCATCCGCCTCAACCATGCCCTCAACGAGTCGGCGATGCAGCTGCTGAACAGCGACTTCACCGACCTGTGCAAGAGCGGAGGCTTCCAACTGCAACCTTACTGCGAGTCCGAACAGGACGAGCCGGAATTGTGCCACCTGAAGCGCCTGGCCTTCGCATTCAATGGCAGAGACCACGGGCGCTTACGGGAGCTGTTGAACCTGATCAACCAACCGCAGCACTGGAAAAAAACCGACTGATTAGCCCGCAGCCACACCATGCGCGAGGCGCATGGTGTGGCTGCGTATTGCTTGTTCAATCGTCGAGTGTGCCACGTAACAAGCGGCCGATAAGATCCAGCGGGTAGCCACGGTAACTGAGGAAGCGTCCCTGCTGGGCACGTTCACGGGCGTCGGCCGGCAGCTTGCCGGAGAACTTGCGCTGCCAGGTGTCCTGGAGCTGTTCGGCCCAATCGATGCCGCTGTCGCGCAAGGCCTGCTCGACATCCGCACGCGCCAGACCACGCTGCGTCAGCTCCTCGCGAATCCGCAGCGGCCCGTAGCCGGCGCGCGCGCGATAGCCGACGAAGCTTTGCAGGTAACGCGCCTCGGACAGCAGCCCCTCTTCCGCCAAACGTTCGAGGGCCGCCTCGATAAGGTCGGCGGGCGCGCCACGCTGGCGCAATTTACGCATCAATTCGACGCGCCCATGCTCGCGCCGCGCCAGCAGATCCATGGCCGCCCGCCGCACCGCGGCGGGGTTATCGAGTAGCACGGACATGCTCCAGGCTCAGTGATTCGAGGGCATGGACCGAGCGAATCAGGCGTCGACTTCGGCGTCGACCGGCTCATCGGCGGTGGCCTTGAGCGGGCCGCTGGCAACCAGCAGCTTCTCGCGGATCAGGCCCTCGATGGTACGTGCCACTTCCGGGTTATCCTCGAGGTACTTGGCCGAGTTGGCCTTGCCCTGGCCGATCTTGTTGCCCTGGTAGCTGTACCAGGCGCCAGACTTTTCCAGCAGGCCGAGTTGCACGCCGAGATCGATGATCTCGCCGTTGCGGTAGATGCCCTTGCCGTAGAGGATCTGGAATTCGGCCTGGCGGAATGGTGGTGCCACCTTATTCTTGACCACCTTGACCCGCGTTTCGCTGCCAACCACCTCATCACCCTCTTTCACCGCGCCGGTGCGACGGATGTCCAGACGCACCGAGGCGTAGAATTTCAGGGCGTTGCCGCCGGTGGTGGTTTCCGGGCTGCCGAACATCACGCCGATTTTCATGCGGATCTGGTTGATGAAGATCACCAGGCAATTGGCATTCTTGATATTGCCGGTGATCTTGCGCAGCGCCTGGGACATCAGACGGGCTTGCAGGCCCACGTGCATGTCGCCCATCTCGCCTTCGATTTCCGCCTTCGGTACCAGAGCGGCCACGGAGTCGACGATGATCACGTCGATGGCATTGGAGCGCACCAGCATGTCGGTGATTTCCAGGGCCTGCTCGCCGGTATCCGGCTGCGACACCAGCAGGTCGTCGACGTTGACCCCGAGCTTGCCGGCGTAGTCTGGATCGAGCGCGTGCTCGGCATCGACGAAGGCACAGGTCGCCCCGAGCCTCTGGGCCTCGGCGATCACCGACAGGGTCAGGGTGGTTTTACCGGAGGATTCCGGGCCGTAGATTTCGACGATCCGGCCTTTTGGCAGACCGCCAATCCCCAACGCGATGTCCAATCCGAGCGAGCCGGTAGAAATGGCCGGAATCGCCTGGCGCTCGTGATCGCCCATGCGCATCACCGCACCCTTGCCGAACTGCTTTTCGATCTGGCCCAGGGCAGCCGCCAAGGCGCGCTTCTTATTCTCGTCCATTGAAGTCCTCACGTGATCAAGAGGGCCTGACGGCCACCAACAACTGTATAAGTAGACAGTATTATTCCACAGGGCAAGTCGCCCGCCTACCCCGCGATTGGATTTTCTTCCGCAACAAGCCTGAGCAGCCCCTCCAATGCGGCCTGGACCGTTTGTCGGCGAACCTCGGCCCGATCGCCGGCGAACTGTCGGCGCACACTGAATAGCCGTTCGCCATCGCCCCAGGCCAGCCAGACCGTACCCACCGGCTTCTCCGGCGAGCCGCCATCCGGTCCGGCCACACCACTGACCGCCACCGCATAGCGCGCGCTGCTCTGGGCCTGGGCACCGCGCACCATGGCCTCGACCACCTCGCGACTCACTGCCCCCACCGAGGCGAACAACGGCTCAGGCACGCCCAGCTGCTTGCTCTTCTGCGCATTGGAATAGGTCACGTAGCCGGCCTCGAACCAGCTCGAACTCCCGGGAATCCGCGTGATGGCTTCGGCAATCCCACCGCCGGTACAGGACTCCGCAGTGCTCACCCGAGCGCCGCGCGCCAGCAGTTGCCGTCCCAGCTCGGCGGCCAGCCGCGTCACACCTTGATCGTTCACAATCATCTGCACTCCGGGGTTAAAGCCAGCCAGGGGGATACCGTACACTAGGCGCTTTTGCGATTCAGCCGGACAGTTAAAACGATGAGCCAAAGCGATCTCAGCGCCCACACCCCGATGATGCAACAGTACTGGAAGCTGAAGAACCAGCACCCGGATCAGCTGATGTTCTACCGCATGGGCGACTTCTACGAGATCTTCTACGAGGATGCAAAAAAAGCCGCCAAGCTGCTCGACATCACCCTGACCGCCCGCGGCCAATCCGCCGGCCAGGCCATCCCCATGTGCGGCATTCCCTTCCATTCGCTGGAGGGGTACCTGGCCAAGCTGGTCAAGCTCGGCGAGTCGGTGGTGATCTGCGAGCAGATCGGCGACCCGGCCACCAGCAAGGGCCCGGTCGAACGCCAGGTGGTGCGCATCATCACCCCCGGCACGGTCAGCGACGAAGCGCTGCTGGATGAGCGCCGCGACAACCTGCTGGCGGCGGTCCTTGGCGATGAGCGCCTGTTCGGCCTGGCGGTGCTGGACATCACCAGCGGCCGCTTCAGCGTGCTGGAGATCAACGGCTGGGAGAATCTGCTGGCCGAATTGGAGCGCCTCAACCCGGTCGAATTGCTGATCCCGGACGACTGGCCCCAGGGCCTGCCGGCGGAGAAGCGCAAGGGCGCCCGCCGCCGCGCACCCTGGGATTTCGAGCGCGACTCGGCGCACAAGAGCCTCTGCCAGCAGTTCGGCACCCAGGACCTGAAGGGCTTCGGCTGCGAAAACCTGACCCTGGCCATCGGCGCCGCCGGCTGCCTGCTCGGCTATGCCAAGGAAACCCAGCGCACCGCCCTGCCGCATTTGCGCAGCCTGCGCCATGAACGCCTCGACGACACGGTGATCCTCGACGGCGCCAGCCGGCGCAACCTGGAGCTGGACATCAACCTCGCCGGCGGTCGCGACAATACCCTGCAATCGGTGGTCGACCGCTGCCAGACCGCCATGGGCAGCCGCCTGCTCAGCCGCTGGCTGAATCGCCCGCTGCGCGACCGTGCGGTGCTGGAGGCGCGTCAGGAGTCGATCGCCTGCCTGCTGGAACGCTATCGCTTCGAGACCCTGCAACCCCAGCTCAAGGAGATCGGCGACCTGGAGCGCATCCTCGCCCGCATCGGCCTGCGCAATGCCAGGCCACGCGACCTGGCGCGCCTGCGCGACGCCCTGGCGGCATTGCCCCAACTGCAGCAGGCGATGGCGGCGCTGGACTCGCCGCACCTGGCCGAACTGGCCGGCACGGTGCGCACCTACCCGGAACTGGCCGAGCTGCTCGGACGCGCCATCATCGACAACCCGCCGGCGGTGATCCGCGACGGCGGCGTGCTGAAGACCGGCTACGACGCCGAACTGGACGAGCTGCAGGCGCTCAGCGAAAACGCCGGCCAGTACCTGATGGACCTGGAAGCCCGCGAGAAGGCCCGCACCGGGCTGGCCAACCTCAAGGTCGGCTACAACCGCGTGCACGGCTACTTCATCGAACTGCCGAGCAAGCAGGCCGAGTCGGCGCCGGCCGACTACATCCGCCGACAGACGCTGAAAGGCGCGGAACGCTTCATCACCCCGGAACTCAAGGAGTTCGAGGACAAGGCCCTGTCGGCCAAGAGCCGTGCCCTGGCCCGCGAGAAGATGCTCTACGACGAGTTGCTGGAATTGCTGATCGGCCAACTGGCGCCCTTGCAAGACAGCGCCGCCGCCCTGGCCGAACTGGATGTGCTGAGCAACCTGGCAGAACGCGCGCTGAACCTCGATCTCAATCGCCCGCGCTTCGTCGACGAGTCGTGCATGCGCATCGAGCAGGGCCGCCATCCAGTGGTCGAGCAGGTGCTGACCACCCCCTTCGTGGCCAACGACCTGCGCCTGGACGATGCCACGCGCATGCTGATCATCACCGGCCCGAACATGGGCGGTAAATCCACCTACATGCGCCAGACCGCGTTGATCGTGCTGCTCGCCCATATCGGCAGCTTCGTTCCCGCGGCCCACTGCGAATTGTCCCTGGTCGACCGCATCTTCACCCGTATCGGTTCCAGCGACGACCTGGCCGGCGGCCGTTCGACCTTCATGGTGGAGATGAGCGAAACTGCCAACATCCTGCACAACGCCACGGAGTGCAGCCTGGTGCTGATGGACGAAGTCGGCCGCGGCACCAGCACCTTCGACGGCCTGTCGCTGGCCTGGGCCGCTGCCGAACAACTGGCCAGACTGCGCGCCTACACCCTGTTCGCCACCCACTATTTCGAACTGACCGTGCTGCCGGAAAGCGAGCCGATCGTCGCCAACGTTCATCTCAATGCAACCGAACACAACGAGCGCATCGTCTTTTTGCATCATGTGCTGCCAGGCCCGGCCAGCCAGAGCTATGGTTTAGCTGTGGCACAGCTGGCCGGCGTACCCAATGCGGTAATCCAGCGTGCCCGCGAACACCTGGCGCGCCTGGAAACCACCAGCCTGCCCCATGAATTGCCACGGCAGCAGCCCGGTCAAGCCACGGTGCCGCTGCAAAGCGATCTGTTCGCCAGCCTGCCGCACCCGGTGCTGGAGGAATTGATGAAAATCAATCCGGATGATCTGACACCGCGCAAAGCACTGGAGCTGTTATATACATGGAAGACGCGCATCTAACGCAGGCTCGCGCAAGCTGTTAGAATCGCGCGCATTTTTACGACTGCCCGGTTACAGCTTGAGCCGCGGCCATTACCGAGCGCCTGCAAGCCCTGCGCAGAAAGGGATCAGACCGCTGCCCGAGGAGAGAATCAGACCATGACCTTCGTCGTCACCGATAACTGCATCAAATGCAAATACACCGACTGTGTGGAAGTCTGTCCGGTGGACTGCTTCTACGAAGGCCCGAACTTCCTGGTGATTCACCCGGACGAGTGCATCGACTGCGCACTCTGCGAGCCGGAATGCCCGGCCCAGGCGATCTTCTCCGAGGACGAGGTGCCCGAGGACATGCAGGAATTTATCGAGCTGAACGCAGACCTGGCCGAAGTCTGGCCGAACATCACCGAGAAGAAAGAAGCCTTGGCCGATGCCGAGGAATGGGATGGCGTGAAAGATAAGCTGCAGCATCTGGAGCGCTGAGCCACATCCCTCCAGCGACTGCTAAGAGACCCGCCTTGTGCGGGTCTCTTACTTTTCTGCGGACAAAAAAAGGGGCGGGATAACCCGCCCACTCTTTTGTCCCTATTCCCTTTATTTCCCTGTTCATCGTCCTGATGAAATCGCATCCCGCGACTGTCCTGGCTACCAGCCTTGGCAACCTGCGCCTTTCCCTTGGCACAGGTGTGATATTAGCGACTTCCGGGCGCCCCACAAGCCAGGAAAAAGATCGCCGGAGTCGCCAATCGCGCGAGCACAATAAAAATAAATCCATATAAATCAATCAGTTGAATAATATAAAGATACTTCTAGAGCGACTTACCGGCCATTCTTTCCCGCAATCGCTTACATACCGCGTAAGCAATGGCTTACATGCGCATGCTCACAAAAAACCCGGCCGGAGCCGGGTTTGCTTGTGAGCATGCACACTTACTGGAACAGTGCGTCACTCGACAGGCCGTTCTTTTCCAGGATTTCGCGCAAGCGCTTGAGCGCTTCGACCTGAATCTGCCGCACCCGCTCGCGGGTCAGACCGATCTCCTGGCCGACTTCTTCCAGGGTGCAGCTTTCGTGGCCGCGCAGCCCGAAACGGCGCACCACCACTTCGCGCTGCTTGTCGGTCAGCTCGGACAGCCACTGATCGATGCTCTGCGAGAGGTCATCGTCCTGCAGCAGTTCACAGGGATCGGTGGGGCGCTCATCGGTCAAGGTATCCAGCAGGGTCTTGTCCGAATCCGGGCCGAGCGAGACATCCACCGAGGACACCCGCTCGTTCAGGCCGAGCATGCGCTTGACCTCACCCACCGGCTTTTCCAATAGATTGGCGATTTCTTCGGCCGAAGGCTCATGGTCGAGCTTCTGGGTCAGTTCGCGAGCGGCGCGCAGGTAGACGTTGAGTTCCTTGACCACATGAATCGGCAGACGGATGGTTCGGGTCTGATTCATGATCGCCCGTTCGATAGTCTGACGAATCCACCAGGTGGCGTAGGTCGAGAAGCGGAAACCACGCTCGGGGTCGAACTTCTCGACTGCACGGATCAAGCCGAGGTTGCCCTCTTCGATCAGATCCAGCAGCGATAGACCACGATTGACGTAGCGGCGAGCGATTTTCACCACCAGGCGCAGATTGCTCTCGATCATGCGCTTACGCCCCGCCGGGTCACCCTTCTGCGCCAGGCGCGCGAAGTGCACTTCCTCTTCGGGGGTAAGCAGGGGAGAAAAACCGATTTCGTTGAGATACAGCTGAGTGGCGTCGAGTGCGCGGGTGTAATCGATGTATTTGTGCTGCTTGCTGCTGGTGGAGTGTTTGGCCTTGGTACGAACGAGCGGCGCATCTGCCTCCTCATTCGACCGATTGACCAAGACAATGCCCGGCTCCATCAGGAGCACTTCATCGTCGACGTCAAACTCCGGCGCTTCTTTTGGATTGAGTGCCATTGTTGTTGTCCCTTGCTGAGTTCGACAGCAAGCTCTGGCGCCGCCTGATTCCCTGGCCACACCCGAGCCTGTCCCTCCTACGTGACGGAACAGGCTGGAGACAGATCAGCGGCGCGGCAGGTATTGCAAAGGATCTACAGGCTTACCTTGACGGCGAATTTCAAAATGAAGTTTCACCCGGTCGGCACCCGTGGACCCCATCTCGGCAATGGTCTGCCCGACTTTGACCTGTTGTCCCTCCCGCACCAACAGCCTGCGGTTATGACCGTAGGCGCTTACGTAGGTATCGCTGTGTTTGATGATCACCAACTCGCCGTAGCCCCGTAAACCACTCCCGGCGTACACCACTGATCCATCAGACGCAGCCAAAACAGGCTGGCCCAATTCCCCGGCGATATCAATGCCTTTATTCAAACTGCCGTTTGAGGAAAAACGCCCGATCACTGCGCCGCTCGACGGCCATGCCCAACCGGACGCCGAGCGCGCCACCGGCTGCACCGACGTGGCGGCGGGCGCGACCTTGATCGGCGCCGCAGGCGCGCTCTGCGCCGGTACCGGCATGGCTTGAACAGGCGCCGCTGGCTGCTTGACAGAAGCCGGAGCGCTCACCACCGGCGCAGCCGCTACCGCCGGCGGGCGAGCCGGTTGACGCCCATCGAAGCGAATCACCTGCCCCACTCGAATCAGGTAGGGCGGCACAATGCCATTGCGCGCAGCCAGGGCTTTCCAGTCCCAACCGAAGCGGAACGCGATCGAGTAGAGCGTGTCGCCACGCTGCACCACGTACTGCCCACGGGTGACGGGCTGACGCTGTTGCGCCGCTGCTGCCCCACGGTTATTACGGTCGACGACCTGCACCCCTCCCGGCGGAGGGCTGGCGCAGCCGCTCAGTAGCGCGCCCAGGACCAGTCCACTCAACAGACATCGAGCGCTGCTGCAGCGAATTCGCAGTTGAATGGCAGTGAAACTCACCCGTCTCTCCCTTACTGGCAACTGGCGTCTGATAACTGGCGCGTATTGTGCCGGAATTATTCGGTGTAGCCAGCGCTTTGCTGTCGGCGTCCGGCCAGCCACTCCAGCCCCAGCACCAACAGCACACCGGCCATTGCCAGGAGAATAGCCAACCACAACTGCGAATCCTGGCCGGTGATCTCCGCAAAGCGCCCCGGCCACAGGTTCGCCTGCAACAGTGGCACTTGCTCGCCATGGCCGTTGGTCTGCCAGGTCAGGGTTTCCTTCCACGGCCAGATCTTGTTCAGCGAGCCCAGCATCAAGCCGGTCAGGAACGCCAGCGCCAGGTCGCGCCAGCGCACCAGCAGCCAGCGCAGAAGACCGGCAAAACTGACGATACCAACCAGGCAACCACTGGCGAATAGAACCAGTACAGGCAGATCCAGGCTTTTTACCGCGCCCAGGATGAAGGGGTACAGCCCCAGCAGAACCAGGATGAAACTGCCGGAAATACCGGGCAGGATCATGGCGCAGATGGCGATGGCACCGGCGAAGAACAGGCTCAGCGGATCGCTGCCCCACTGCACCGGTGACGCCACGGTAATCCAGTAGGCGAAGGCCGCGCCGAGGAGAAAGCTGACAGCGCGGGACCAATTCCAACGCCGAATCTCCCGCGCCACGATGTGCGAGGACACCAGGATCAACCCGAAGAAGAACGACCACACCGGAATCGGCTGATGCTCCAGCAGATAGGTGATCAAGCGGGCCAAGCTGACCACACTGGTCAGGATGCCGGCCAGCAGCGTCAGCAGAAACGTCGCATTGGCGGCCTGCCAGGCGGCGGCGGCGCGCCCGCGCAGCAATAAGCCGACAGCATGGGGCACGCTGGCTATCGAGCGCAGCAGTTCGTCGTAGATGCCGCTGATAAAGGCCACTGTGCCGCCGGATACACCGGGCACTACATCGGCCGCGCCCATGGCGATGCCTTTGGCGTAGAGCAGGATATGCTTATTCATGGATTCTTCTAGTCAACGAGAGTTCGGAGCTTGCGACAAGCAGGGCACCGCAGTGCGACCGTATCCAGACGCCCGCGGCGCTTGCACTAAGCGGAGGTTCTCGCACAGTCTCTCAGGCCAGGGGCCCATTGAGCAGCGGCACGAAGCGTACCGCGTCCAGCACATGCCTGGAGAATCCCTGCTCCTCGCGAACGATCAACAGCAGTTGCTGCACATCGCCGGCGCCGACCGGAATCACCAGGCGCCCGCCCGGCGCCAACTGGTCGAGCAGGGCCTGGGGCACATCGGCGGCGGCCGCGGTAACGATAATGCCGTTGTAGGGCGCCAGTGCCGGCCAACCCTCCCAGCCATCGCCCCAGCGGAACACCACGTTGCGCAGGTTCAACCCGACCAGGCGTTCCTTGGCACGATCCTGCAAGCCCTGGATACGCTCGACCGAGAACACCCGTTCGACCAACTGCGCCAGCACGGCGGTCTGGTAGCCCGACCCGGTACCGATCTCCAATACCTTGTCCAGCGGTCCGGCGGCCAACAGCAACTCGGTCATCCGCCCGACCATATAAGGTTGCGAGATGGTCTGGTTATGTCCGATGGGCAGCGCGGTATCTTCGTAGGCCCGATGAGCCAGGGCCTCATCGACGAACAGGTGGCGCGGCGTACGACGAATCACTTCGAGCACGTGGGGATTGGACAGCCCCTCCTCGTACAGGCGCTGAATCAGTCGCTCGCGGGTCCGCTGCGAGGTCATGCCGATGCCGCGGCGGTGCAGTTCGTCCTGCTCGCGATTCATCAAAGCAAACCCTCCAGCCAAGGCTCCAGGCTGTGCAAGCCCTCCCGGAAGGTGCGATCCAGTTGCAGCGGCGTCACGGAGACGTAGCCCTGCAGCACCGCATGGAAGTCGGTGCCCGGCCCGCCGTCCTCGGCATCGCCGGCGACCGAAATCCAGTAACCCTCCTTGCCGCGCGGGTTGACCACCTTGACCGGTGCCGCCGCGCGGGCACGATGGCCGAGACGGGTCAGCTGGATGCCGCGGATATGCTCCAGTGGCAGGTTGGGGATGTTGACGTTGAGCACGGTGCGCGGCGGCAGATCGAGCCGCTCGTGGGCTTCGACCAGCTTGCGCGCGAAGTAGGCGGCAGTCGGCAGGTTATCCGGCAACCGCGAGAGCAGGGAGAAGGCGAATGCCGGACGGGTCAGGAAACGCCCCTCCAGGGCCGCCGCCACGGTACCGGAATAGAGCACGTCATCCCCCAGGTTGGCGCCCAGGTTGATGCCCGACACCACCAGATCCGCCAGGTCCGGCAGCAGCCCGTTCAAACCGAGATGCACGCAATCGGTCGGCGTGCCATTGAGGCTGATGAAGCCATTGGGCAGCGTCTGCGGATGCAGCGGACGGTCGAGGGTCAGCGAGCTGCTGGCGCCGCTCTTGTCCTGATCGGGAGCGATCACCGTGCACTCGGCATAATCGGTCAACGCAGCATGCAGCGCGGCGAGGCCTGGCGCTGCCACTCCGTCATCGTTAGAAATCAGAATACGCATGGGTTATCCGTCTGCCCTGCCGGCAACAGATCGACGAGCTCACGCACCACTACGGTGGCGAAGCATCCAGCCGGCAGGACGAATTCCAGTTGCAGAATGTCAGGCTCGGGATAATGCCACGTCAAACCGCCGATGGGGAGGCGCAGAATGCGCCGTTCGTGCGCCATGCCCGCTTCTGCCAGCCAGTCGGCCAATGCCTGCTCGCCCGCGGCAACATCCTGCTCCAAGGCATGGGACGCACCGCCTGCCGGTGACGCCCCGGCGCCCCACAGCGGGCCGGTCGGATGCAGGTCGAGAATCGCCAGGCGCGGATCGCCGCACTCGGCCTCGCCCGCCATGAAGAAGCTGCGGCTGTCGGTGAAGGCCAGCAGGTCGCCGATCTGTGCCTGGTTCCAGCTTCCTGCGCCGACACGCTCAGCCAGCACCCGGTTGAACAGGTAGCTGCGCGCCGCCGAAAGCACCCGCGAGCGCACATTGCGCTGCTCGGGCAGCGTCTGGCGCTCGGCAAAATGCCGCGCATGGGCAAGGTTGCCGCCCTCGAAGCCGAAACGCTGCAGGCCGTAATAGTTGGGGATTCCCTGCGCGGCAATGCGGGTCAGCCGCTCCTGCAGGGCATCGCGATCGGCATCGAGCCGCGTCAGACGCAGGGTAAAACCGTTGGCCGCATGGGCGCCGCGCTGCAACTTACGCGAGTGGCGCACCTGCTTGAGGATGCTCAGGGTGGCGTGTTCGGCGCCAGACAGATCGGGATCGGACTTGCCCGGCAGGTGCAGGCTGAACCACTGGCGGGTCAGCGCCTGGCGATCCTTCAGCCCGGCATAGCTGATCATCCGCAGCGGCACGCCGGCGGCACGGGCGATACGGCGCGCCGCCTCCTCGGTATTCAGCCCGCGCTTTTCCACCCATAGCCAGAGGTGCTCGCCCGCGCCGGCCAGGGGAATGTCCAGCACTTCGTCGACCTGGAAGTCTTCCGCGCTGGCCTTGAGCACCGCGCTGCCACAGGCCAGGCCGTGGGCACGCGGACCGAGCAGTTCGAGTTCGTTCATAGGCCGACCAACAGCGCCACGGCATGCACCGCAATGCCTTCCTCGCGCCCGGTAAAGCCGAGCTTCTCGGTGGTGGTGGCCTTGACGTTGACCTGGTCCGGCGACACCTGCAGGTCCTCGGCAATCAGGCCACGCATGGTTTCGATGTGCGGCGCCATCTTCGGCGCCTGGGCAACGATGGTGGCGTCGACATTGCCGACCTGCCAGCCCTTGGCCTGGATCAGGCCGAGCACATGGCGCAGCAACGCGCGGCTGTCGGCACCCTTGAAGCGCGGGTCGCTGTCGGGAAAGTGCCTGCCGATATCGCCGAGCGCCGCGGCGCCAAGCAAGGCATCGGCCAACGCGTGCAGCAGCACATCGCCGTCGGAATGGGCGATCAACCCGAACCCGTGGGGAATCCGCACACCGCCGAGGGTGATGAACTCGCCCTCACCGAAACGGTGCACATCGTAGCCGTGGCCAATACGCATATAGAACAACGCCCTGCAAAAGTCAGGAGGTGATTCTACATGCAGGAGCCTGGCCGTAGGGTGCGCCGTGCGCACCCACAATCGACCAGCAGCATGGCGAACCATTCTTGCGCATCCGCTGAGCGGTGCGCACCGCGCACCCTACACAAGCGCCCGGGCGTGATGCCGCAGGTGCTCGTCGATAAAGCTGGCGATGAAGTAGTAGCTGTGGTCGTAGCCCGGCTGCAGGCGCAGGGTCAGCGGATGCCCGGCGGCCTGTGCCGCACCTTGCAGGGCCTCGGGCTTGAGCTGACTGGTGATGAAGTCGTCGCGATCGCCCTGGTCGACCAGGATCGGCAAACGTTCGGCCGCATTGGCGATGAGCGCGCAGGCATCCCATTCGCGCCAGCGCGAGCGGTCCTCGCCGAGGTAACGGGAGAAGGCCTTCTCACCCCAGGGGCAATTCATCGGGTTGCCGATCGGCGCAAAGGCCGACAGCGACTGGTAACGCCCCGGGTTGCGCAAGGCGCAAACCAAGGCGCCGTGCCCGCCCATGGAGTGCCCGCTGATGCCACGCCGGTCGCTGACCGGGAAGTTCGCCTCGATCAGCGCTGGCAACTCCTGCACCACGTAGTCGTGCATGCGATAGTGCCGCGCCCAGGGTTCCTGGGTCGCGTTCAGGTAGAAGCCGGCGCCCAGGCCGAAATCCCAGGCGCCCTCCGGGTCGGCCGGCACCTCCGGCCCACGCGGACTGGTATCCGGCGCGACGATGATCAATCCGAGCTCGGCGGCCAGCCGCTGCGCGCCGGCCTTCTGCATGAAGTTCTCATCGCTGCAGGTCAGCCCGCTCAACCAGTACAACACCGGCAGCCTGGCGCCCTGCTCGGCCTGCGGCGGCAGATAGACGGCGAACACCATATCGCAGTTGAGCGTGGCGGAGCGATGCCGGTAGCGCTTATGCCAGCCGCCGAAGCTCTTGTTACTGGAAACGATTTCAAGGGTCATGAACCCGCTCCGTAGGGTGCGCCACGCGCACCAATGGGTTGCGGTGCGCACGGCGCACCCTGGGAGAAGTCCGCGCGGCCAGACGGCCGCGCGACTTCGCTTCAGAAATGAATGACGGTACGGATGCTCTTGCCCTCATGCATCAGTTCGAAGGCCTGGTTGATGTCTTCCAGCGGCATGTTGTGGGTGATGAAGGTATCCAGCGGGATTTCGCCCTTCTGCGCCTTCTCCACGTAGCTCGGCAGCTCGCTGCGACCTTTCACTCCACCGAAGGCCGAACCGCGCCAGACGCGCCCGGTGACCAGCTGGAACGGCCGGGTGGAGATCTCCTGGCCGGCGCCGGCGACGCCGATGATGGTCGACTCGCCCCAGCCCTTGTGGCAGCACTCCAGCGCCGCACGCATCAGTTGCACATTGCCGACGCACTCGAAGGAGTAATCGACGCCGCCGTCGGTCATCTCGACTATCACGTCCTGGATCGGCTTGGCGTGGTCCTTCGGGTTGACGCAGTCGGTGGCACCGAGCTGCTGGGCGATGGCGAACTTGGCCGGGTTGATATCGATGGCGATGATCCGCGAGGCCTTGGCCATCTTCGCGCCGATGATCGCCGCCAGGCCGATGCCGCCGAGACCGAAGATCGCCACGCTGGTGCCCTCTTCCACCTTGGCGGTGTTGAGCACCGCGCCGATGCCGGTGGTGACCCCGCAGCCGAGCAGGCAGACCTTGTCCAGCGGCGCCTCTTTGGGAATCTTCGCCAGGGAGATTTCCGGCAGCACGGTGTACTCGGAGAAGGTCGAGCAGCCCATGTAGTGGTAGATCGGCTGGCCCTGGTAGGAGAAGCGCGTGGTGCCATCCGGCATCAGACCTTTGCCCTGGGTGGCGCGCACCGCCTGGCACAGGTTGGTCTTGCCGGATTTGCAGAATTTGCACTGACGGCATTCGGCGGTGTACAGCGGGATCACATGGTCGCCGACGGCCAGGGAGGTCACACCTTCACCGATCGCCTCGACGATGCCGCCGCCCTCATGCCCGAGGATACACGGGAACACGCCTTCCGAATCCTCACCGGAGAGGGTGTAGGCATCGGTATGGCAGACACCGCTGGCGACGATGCGCACCAGCACCTCACCGGCCTTCGGTGGCTCGACATCCACTTCGACGATTTGCAGCGGTTGGTTGGCGGCAAAGGCTACGGCAGCACGTGACTTGATCATGATCGCTCTCCGGCGGGTTGTAACGGTGGCGAAGAGTGTAGATCAGCCCCTTTGAGTGAATAATCGGCGTTACAGCAAAACATTATTGCCATATAGGGATAATCAACCACGACCGGATTAGAATCCCTCATCGCCAGCAAGCTGGCTCCTACAGGGAACAGAACGATGAGCCGCTGGGAAGGTCTGGATGAATTCGTCGCGGTGGCCGAGTGCGGCCAGTTCACCGCGGCCGCCGAACGCCTGGGGCTGTCCTCCTCACAGGTCAGTCGGCAGGTCGCCCGCCTGGAGGAACGCCTGCAAACCCGCCTGTTCTACCGCAGCACCCGGCGCGTGGCGCTGACCGAGGCCGGACAGACCTTCCTGCAGCACTGCCAGCGCCTGCAGGATGCCCGCGAAGAAGCCTTGCGCGCGGTCGGCGACCTCGGCAGCGAGCCGAAAGGCCTGCTGCGCATGACCTGCGCGGTGGCCTACGGCGAACGCTTCATCGTGCCGCTGGTCACCGACTTCATGAGCCGTCACCCGCAGCTGCGGGTAGAAATCGAACTGAGCAACCGCACCCTGGATCTGGTCCACGAAGGCCTCGACCTGGCCATTCGCCTGGGCCGCCTACAGGACTCGCGCCTGGTCGCCACGCGCCTGGCACCGCGGCGCATGTACCTGTGTGCCGCACCGGCTTACCTGCAGCGCTATGGCCGCCCGCACAGCCTGTCCGAACTGGGCCGGCACAACTGCCTGATCGGCAGCTCGGATGTCTGGGGCTTCCAGCTCGACGACAAGGAGGCCTCCCTGCGGGTACAGGGCAACTGGCGCTGCAACAGTGGCCAGGCCGTGCTGGACGCTGCCCTGCGCGGCCTCGGCCTGTGCCAACTGCCGGACTATTACGTGCTGGAACACTTGCGCAGCGGTGCCCTGGTGTCCCTGCTGGACAACCAGCAGCCACCGAATACCGCGGTCTGGGCGCTCTATCCGCAACAGCGGCACCTGTCACCCAAGGTGCGGCAACTGGTGGACTTTCTCAAGGAAGGGCTGGCGCGGCGCAGCGAATACAATCCGTGATGGCCCGGCACCCGCTCAGCGACGCCCGGCCCAGCGCTGGCGCAGCCAGTCGAGGTCTTCCGGACGGGTGATCTTCAGGTTGTCCGCCCGCCCCTCGATCAGACGCGGCGCCTGCCCGGCCCACTCGATGGCCGAGGACTCGTCGGTAATCGCCACGTCGGCCACCAGGGCTTCCGCCAACGCCCGATGCAACGGGCCGAGGCGGAACATCTGCGGCGTATAGGCTTGCCAGATCAGCGCCCGGTCGACGGTTTCCCGCACCCGGCCATCGGCCCCGGCGCGCTTCAGGGTGTCGCGCGCCGGCACGCCGAGCAAGCCGCCGACCGGGTCGTCGGCCAGTTCGGCGAGCAGCAGATCCAGATCCGAGCGCGCCAGGTTGGGCCGCGCCGCATCGTGGACCAGCACCCAGTCCTGCTCCTGCGCGCCCAACTCGGTCAGGCGCAGCAGCCCATTGAGCACCGAATCGGCACGTTCGCGGCCACCCTCGGCGCGCTGGATTCGCGGATCCTGTGCGCAGGCGAGCGTCGGCCAGTAGGGGTCATCGGCGGCCAGGCTGACCACCAGCCCGCTCAACTGCGGGTGATCGAGGAAACAGCCGAGGCTGTGCTCGAGAATGGTTTTGCCGGCCAGTTGCAGGTACTGCTTGGGCCGGTCGGCGCGCATCCGACTGCCGACACCGGCGGCCGGAACCAGCGCCCAGAAAGAAGGAAGAAAAGCGGTACTCATTCGGTCAACTGATAGAGGGTCTCGCCCTCTTTGACCATGCCCAGTTCCTGGCGGGCGCGCTCCTCGACGGTCTCCATACCCTCTTTCAACTCCATGACTTCCGCCTCGAGGATGCGATTGCGCTCCAGCAGGCGCTGGTTCTCGCCCTGCTGGTCGGCGATCTGCTGCTTCAGGTCGGTCACCTGGGCCAGGCTGCCATCGCCCACCCACAGGCGATACTGCAAGCCAAGCAGCAGCACGATCAGTCCAGCCAACAACCAATAAGGGTTACGCATGGCAGTAAAAGATTCCGGACGAAAAAGGGGCGACTCGCGCCGCCCCTCTTTTACCACGCCTTGGCCAGTCACTGAAAACGTCGCGAGCGAAGGCTAGGCAAGGCGAAATCAGGCGAGGCAGCGGACTGGGCTCGCACGCGAGTTTACTGCAGTAAATGAGCATGCCCAGCCTGATTGACTCGCTTCGCTCGCCCTTCGGGCCAGCCTTCGGCTGTTACTTCGCTTCGCTGCGTTGCAACGCAGCATAGTCGAGCGCAGCAGTTTTCAACCGCGGAACTCGGCACGGCCGCGATATGCCGCCTTACCCGCCAGTTGCTCCTCGATGCGCAGCAGCTGGTTGTACTTGGACACGCGGTCCGAGCGGCACAGCGAACCGGTCTTGATCTGGCCGGCGGCGGTGCCTACGGCGAGGTCGGCGATGGTCGAGTCTTCGGTTTCGCCGCTGCGGTGCGAGATCACCGCGGTATAGCCGGCGGCCTTGGCCATCTGGATGGCTTCCAGGGTCTCGGTCAGCGAGCCGATCTGGTTGAACTTGATGAGGATCGAGTTGCCGATGCCCTTGTCGATGCCTTCCTTGAGAATTTTTGTATTGGTTACAAACAAGTCGTCGCCGACCAGTTGCACCTTGGAGCCGATCTTATCGGTGAGCACCTTCCAGCCCGCCCAATCCGATTCGTCCATGCCGTCTTCGATGGAGATGATCGGGTAACGCTCGGCCAGGCCAGCCAGGTAGTCGGCGAATCCGGCGGCGTCGAACACCTTGCCTTCGCCGGCCAGGTCGTACTGGCCGCCCTTGAAGAACTCGCTGGAGGCGCAGTCCAGGGCCAGGGTCACGTCGTCACCCAGCTTGTAGCCGGCGTTGGCCACGGCCTCGGCGATGGCCGCCAGGGCGTCTTCGTTGGACGCCAGGTTCGGTGCGAAGCCGCCCTCGTCGCCCACCGAGGTGCTCAGGCCGCGGGCCTTCAGCACGGCCTTGAGGTGGTGAAAGATCTCGGCGCCCATGCGCAGCGCGTCGGCGAAGGTCTTGGCGCCGACCGGCTGGACCATGAACTCCTGGATGTCGACGTTGTTGTCGGCGTGCTCGCCGCCGTTGATGATGTTCATCATCGGTACCGGCATGGAGTACTGGCCCGGGGTACCGTTGAGGTCGGCGATGTGCGCGTAGAGCGGCACGCCCTTGGCCTGGGCGGCAGCCTTGGCGGCGGCCAGGGACACGGCGAGGATCGCATTGGCGCCCAGGCTGGCCTTGTTCTCGGTGCCGTCCAGCTCGATCATCGCGCGGTCCAGCGCTTGCTGGTCGATGGCGTCTTTGCCCAGCAGCAGGTCGCGGATCGGCCCGTTGATGTTGGCCACGGCCTTCAGTACGCCCTTGCCCAGGTAACGGCTCTTGTCGCCATCACGCAGTTCCAGCGCTTCGCGGGAACCGGTGGAAGCACCGGACGGCGCGCAGGCGCTGCCGATGATGCCGCCTTCGAGGATCACATCGGCTTCCACGGTCGGGTTGCCACGGGAGTCGAGAACCTCACGGCCTTTGATGTCGACGATCTTTGCCATTGCGTTTAGCACTCCAAAAGTTGACGAAAATGGTGCCACCGGGGGCGGATTTCATCGCCCGCAACCCGTTCGGGTCGCGGGCAACAAATAACTGACCAATAAGTCAGATTATGCCCGGACGGCACTTTACCGGAGAACGGCCGTTTCAGGCAGTCTCGATCGGCGGAAAACTCTTAATCAGGTCATCCAGCTGCTTGAGCTGGGTGAGGAAGGGCTCCAGCTTGTCCAGACGCAAGGCGCAGGGGCCATCGCACTTGGCGTTGTCCGGATCCGGATGGGCCTCGAGGAACAGCCCGGCCAGGCCCTGGCTCATGCCGGCCTTGGCCAGGTCGGTGACCTGGGCGCGGCGGCCGCCGGCGGAGTCGGCGCGCCCACCCGGCATCTGCAGGGCATGGGTGACGTCGAAGAACAGCGGGTACTCGAACTGCTTCATGATGCCGAAGCCGAGCATGTCCACCACCAGGTTGTTGTAACCGAAGGAGGAACCGCGCTCGCAGAGGATCAACTGGTCGTTGCCGGCCTCCACGCACTTGGCCAGGATGTGCTTCATCTCCTGGGGTGCGAGGAACTGGGCCTTCTTGATATTGATCACCGCACCGGTCTTGGCCATGGCCACCACCAGGTCGGTCTGCCGCGAGAGGAAGGCCGGCAACTGGATGATGTCGCACACCTCGGCCACCGCAGCCGCCTGGTGCGGCTCGTGGACATCGGTGAGCACCGGCACGCCGAAGGTCTTCTTCACTTCCTCGAAGATCCGCATGCCCTCTTCCAGGCCGGGGCCGCGGAAGGAGTTGATCGAGGAACGGTTGGCCTTGTCGAAGCTGGCCTTGAACACATAGGGAATGCCGAGTTTCTCGGTGACCCGCACGTAGGCTTCGCAGGCCTGCAGGGCCAGGTCGCGCGACTCGATGACGTTGATGCCGCCGAACAGCACCATAGGCTTGTCATTGGCGATCTCGATGTCGCCAACACGGATGATTTTCTGCGCCATGCTTCAGGCCTTCTTCGCGTGCTGAGCCAGGGCGGCGTTGACGAAACCGCTGAACAGCGGATGACCGTCACGCGGGGTCGAGGTGAACTCCGGGTGGAACTGGCAGGCGACGAACCACGGATGATCCGGCGCCTCGATCACCTCGACCAGGGCGCCATCCCCGGAGCGGCCGGTGACCTTCAGGCCGGCCTCGATCAGTTGCGGCAGCAGGTTGTTGTTCACTTCGTAGCGATGACGATGACGCTCGACGATCACGTCCTTGCCGTAGCACTGATGCACCAGCGAGCCACTCTCCAGCTGGCACTCCTGCCCCCCCAGGCGCATGGTGCCGCCGAGATCGGAAGCTTCGGTACGCTGCTCGGTGACCCCGGTCGCATCCTGCCACTCGGTGATCAGGCCGACTACCGGGTGGCTGCTGGTGGTGTCGAACTCGGTGGAGTTGGCATCCGCCCAGCCCAGCACATTGCGGGCGAACTCGATCACCGCGACCTGCATGCCCAGGCAGATACCCAGGTAGGGAATCTTGTTCTCGCGGGCGTATTGCACGGTCTTGATCTTGCCCTCCACACCGCGCAGACCGAAGCCGCCGGGCACCAGGATGGCGTCGACGCCTTCGAGCAGGGCGGTGCCCTGGTTCTCGATGTCTTCCGAATCGATATAGCGCAGGTTGACCTTGGTACGGCTCTGGATGCCGGCATGGCTCATCGCTTCGATCAGCGACTTGTAGGCGTCCAGCAGCTCCATGTACTTGCCGACCATGGCGATGGTCACTTCATGCTCCGGGTGCAGCTTGGCATCGACCACCCGATCCCACTCGGACAGGTCGGCGCCGCCGCACTCCAGGCCGAAGCGCTCGACGACGAAGTCATCCAGGCCCTGGGCATGCAGCACCGAGGGGATCTTGTAGATGGTGTCGACGTCTTCCAGGGAAATCACCGCACGCTCTTCGACGTTGGTGAACAGGGCGATCTTGCGCCGTGACGACACGTCCACCGGGTGGTCGGAGCGGCAGATCAGCACGTCCGGCTGCAGGCCGATGGAGCGCAGTTCCTTGACCGAATGCTGGGTCGGCTTGGTCTTGGTCTCGCCGGCGGTGGCGATGTACGGCACCAGGGTCAGGTGCATCAGCATCGCGCGCTTGGCGCCGACTTCCACGCGCAGCTGGCGAATGGCCTCGAGGAACGGCTGCGACTCGATGTCGCCCACGGTGCCGCCGATCTCGACCATGGCCACGTCGGCGTCACCGGCGCCCTTGATGATGCGGCGCTTGATCTCGTCGGTGATGTGCGGAATGACCTGGATGGTCGCGCCCAGGTAATCGCCACGCCGCTCCTTGCGCAGCACGTGTTCGTAGACCCGGCCGGTGGTGAAGTTGTTGTTCTGGGTCATGGTGGTGCGGATGAACCGCTCGTAGTGGCCCAGGTCAAGGTCGGTCTCGGCGCCGTCATGGGTGACGAACACCTCACCGTGCTGGAACGGGCTCATGGTGCCCGGATCGACGTTGATATAGGGATCCAGCTTGAGCATGGTGACCTTCAGGCCCCGCGCCTCCAGGATAGCCGCCAATGAAGCCGAAGCGATGCCTTTCCCCAATGAAGAAACAACACCACCCGTGACGAAGATGTAGCGCGTCATGAAAAACCCTAGAAGTCTGCGTTTAAGCGGTCAGCGCCGCCGGGGAAAGCGAAGGAAGGCCGAAGCCCCCCATTACGGACATGCCGCAATGGGCAAGCCCTGCCGATCCCCTGGGGAGTCGACAAAAGCTCTAGTAAGACGGGAGCGTAGTCTACCGGAAAGGCCATTTCAGCTCAAACCTCGATCATTCATCGGTGGCTGCCAGGTCAATCGCCATTGACCGTCACCCGGACCATCCAAACCGGGCAGATCGGCCACCGCCCGCAGCTCGTCGGCACACCACAGCAACGGCAGGCGCCCGCGCACGAAAGCCGGCACCTGGCGCTCATTGAGCAGGCGCTTCAGGTCACGCTGGCCGCGTCCCGGCAGGTTCATCCGCTCGCCCCCCCGCCGGTAAGCCAGGCGCCAGGCAGCCGCCGCGGGTAACTGTCCGTCGATGCGCACACTGCCATTGCCCGGCAGGCGGATCGGCTGGTTGGCGCGCAGCTGCACGGCAGGCGGCGCCGGCATCTGCAGCCAGTCGCCAGTCAACCACCACAGCCGTTCGTCGGCTCGATGCAGCTCGCCTGCCGCCAGGCGCCAGACCGGCGCGGCGTCGTCCGCCGCATCGCGCAACGCCTGCCAGCCCGCCCAATGATCGCTATCCGGCATCGGCGTCAGCTCGCGCAGCCAGTAGCGCAGGGCGTTGCGCTGGCGTGCCGCACTCAAGGCGCGCAACGGCGCCAGGGCCAGATTCGGCAATTCCAGCCAGGCGAAAGCGCCAGGCGTCTGCGCCGCCACCAGATCCTGTCGCGCCAGCTCATCGAGCAACTGCGCCGCCTCGCCCAGATGCTCCGCGGTCCGCGCCATAGCGGCCGCGGCCTGCGGCCAGCGCCCGGCCAGCACCGGCATGACCCGATGGCGCAAATAATTGCGCGAGAAGCGGCAGTCGGCGTTCGACGGATCGTCCAGCCAGGACAAGCGGTGCGCCACGGCATAGGCCTGCAACTCGGCCCGCGAGCACTGCAACAAGGGCCGCAGCAGGTGCCCCGCCCCCAGCGCCCGACTCGGCGGCATGGCTGCCAGGCCACGCACGCCGGCGCCGCGCAGCAAGCGAAACAACAGGGTTTCCGCCTGATCGTCGCGCTGCTGCGCCAGCAGCAACACCTCGCCGGCCGCCAGCGCCGCCTCGAATGCCGCATAACGCGCCTCCCGCGCCACACGCTCGAGGCTCGCCCCCGGCCGCACCCGCACGGCCAACACCTGCAGCGGTACGCCCAGCGCATCGCACAGCTGCTGGCAGTGCGCCGGCCAGGCATCGGCCACCGGCTGCAGACCGTGGTGGATATGAATCGCCGAGAGTGGCGGCACGGCCTCGCGCTGCGCGAGGCCGGCCAGCAGATGCAGCAGCACAGTGGAATCCAGGCCGCCAGACAATGCGACACGCCAAGCCGGAGCAGCACGCCAGGGCGCCAGGGCGGCGAGCAGACGGGATTCGAGATTCATAAGCGCGACTTCAGGCTGCTGGGTGGGCTGGGCGGCGACCCGCTGCAGCCCACCGAGACAGACGCAGATGGGCCGAGCCAGGCGTCCCCCATCCTAGCGCAGCCTTCAGGCGATGCCGTAGCTCATCAGGCGCTCGTAGCGGCGCGCCAGCAGTTCGGCGGTGTCGAACTTGTGCAGGGTCTTGAGCTGGGCAGCCAACTCCTGGCGAATCGCTTCCGCCGCCGCGGCCGGGTCGCGGTGGGCACCGCCCAACGGCTCGCCGATCACCTTGTCGACGATGCCCAGGCCTTTCAGGCGTTCGGCGGTGATGCCCATGGCTTCCGCCGCATCCGGCGCCTTTTCCGCGGTTTTCCAGAGGATCGAGGCACAGCCTTCCGGCGAGATCACCGAATAGGTCGAATACTGCAGCATGTTCAACTGGTCGCACACGCCGATCGCCAGTGCGCCGCCGGAGCCACCCTCGCCGATCACCGTGGCGATGATCGGGGTCTTCAGGCGCGCCATCACCCGCAGGTTCCAGGCGATCGCCTCGCTCTGCCCGCGCTCCTCGGCATCGATGCCCGGGTAGGCGCCAGGGGTGTCGATAAAGGTCAGGATCGGCATCTTGAAGCGCTCGGCCATTTCCATCAGGCGACAGGCCTTGCGGTAGCCTTCCGGGCGCGGCATGCCGAAGTTGCGGCGGACTTTCTCGCGCACCTCGCGGCCCTTCTGGTGCCCGATGACCATCACCGGTTCGCCATCCAGGCGTGCGACGCCGCCGACAATCGCCGCGTCGTCGGAGAAATGCCGGTCGCCATGCAGCTCATCGAACTCGGTGAAGATGTGCTGGAGATAGTCGAGGGTGTAGGGGCGCTGGGGGTGACGAGCCAGTTTGGCGATCTGCCAACTGCTCAGGTTGGCGAAAATGCTTTCGGTCAGGGCGCTGCTCTTGTCCTGCAGGCGGGCGATCTCATCGCCAATGTTCAGCGCGTTGTCGTTACCGACCAGGCGAAGTTCTTCGATCTTGGCTTGCAGGTCGGCGATCGGCTGTTCGAAATCGAGAAAATTCGGGTTCATAGTCATCCGTCTTGCGTCGACGGCCAAGCGGCCGGGGAGCTGTATCCGTTTCGCGCCCTACCTTATCGGATCGGGCGCATTCAGGTCGACACTAACCAGTGTCGCGGCTAATGCACGAGGCCAGGCCCCGCGAATCAGCGGTAGTGCAGAAAGACGTTGTCTCGCCCGAACTGGTCACGCAATGCCTGAATCAAGCTGTCGGCCGGGTCGATTCGCCAGCCTTCGCCAAACTGCAGCAAGGCCTTGGCCTCCTCGCCGGTGTAGTCCAGGGTGATCGGGCAGGCGCCGCGATGGCGGCCGCACAGTTCGGCCAGCCAGCGCAGCCGGTCGCCCTTCAGCGCCGTGCTGGCGAGCTTCAGGCGCAGGCTTTCGGCCAGCCCGGTGCGGGCTTCCTCCAGGCTCATCACGCGCTTGGCGCGCAGGCGCAGGCCGCCGGAGAAGTCGTCGTTGCTCACCTCGCCCTCGACCACCACCAGCGCGTCGGTCTGCAGCAGGGCCTGGGCGCTGGCGAACGCCTCGGCGAACAGCGAGGCCTCGATGCGCCCGGAGCGGTCGTCGAGGGTGATGAAGCCCATCTTGTCGCCCTTCTTGTTCTTCATTACCCGCAGGGCGACGATCAGCCCGGCGACCGTTTGGCTGTCGCGCGCGGGCTTGAGGTCGATGATCCGCTGGCGGGCGAAACGCCGCACCTCGCCTTCGTACTCGTCGATCGGGTGGCCGGTCAGGTACAGGCCGAGGCAGTCCTTCTCGCCCTTCAGACGCTCCTTCAGCGACAGTTCGCGAGCCTTGCGGTGATTGGCATAGACGTCCATCTCGGCGTCGCCGAAGACTCCGCCGAACAGGTCCATATGCCCGCTGTCGTGGCTGCGCGCGGTCTGTTCGGCGGCCTGCACCGCCTCCTCCATGGCCGCCAGGAGCACCGCGCGGTTGCGGTCGATGTTGGCCTGGTAGGCCTTGAGCTCGTCGTGGAAGTACGGCCCCAGGCGATCCAGTGCACCGCCGCGGATCAATGCTTCCAGGGTACGTTTGTTGATGCGCTTGAGGTCGATCCGCGAGCAGAAATCGAACAGGTCCTTGAACGGCCCGTCCTGGCGCGACTCGACGATGGCCTCGACCGGCCCCTCGCCGACTCCCTTGATCGCACCCAGGCCGTAGACGATGCGGCCCTCGTCGTTGACGGTGAACTTGAATTCCGAGGTGTTCACGTCCGGCGCGTCGAGGCGCAGCTTCATGCTGCGGCACTCCTCGATCAGGGTCACCACCTTGTCGGTGTTGTGCATGTCCGCCGAGAGCACCGCGGCCATGAACGGCGCCGGATGGTGGGCCTTGAGCCAGGCGGTCTGGTAGGAGACCAGGCCGTAGGCGGCCGAGTGCGACTTGTTGAAGCCGTAGCCGGCGAATTTTTCCACCAGGTCGAAGATGTTGCCCGCCAGCTCGGCATCGATGCCGTTGTTGGCGCATCCTTCGATGAAGCCGCCGCGCTGCTTGGCCATCTCCTCGGGCTTCTTCTTGCCCATGGCGCGGCGCAGCATGTCGGCGCCGCCGAGGGTGTAGCCGGCCATCACCTGGGCGATCTGCATCACCTGTTCCTGGTACAGGATGATGCCGTAGGTTGGCTTGAGCACCGGCTCCAGGCCGGGGTACTGGTAATCCTGGTGCGGGTAGGAGATCGGCTCGCGACCGTGCTTGCGGTTGATGAAGTCGTCGACCATGCCCGACTGCAGCGGCCCCGGACGGAACAGCGCCACCAGGGCGATCATGTCTTCCAGGCAGTCCGGCTTGAGCTTCTTGATCAGCTCCTTCATGCCGCGCGATTCGAGCTGGAACACCGCGGTGGTCTCGGCCTTCTGCAGCATGGCGAAGGTCGGCTTGTCGTCCAGCGGGATGAAGTCGATGTTGACGTCGGGCAGGCCCTTCTTCGCCTGTTCGCGGTTGATCGTCTCCATCGCCCACTTGATGATGGTCAGGGTGCGCAGGCCGAGGAAGTCGAACTTGACCAGGCCGGCGGCCTCGACGTCGTCCTTGTCGAACTGGGTCACCAGGCCGCCGCCCTCGTCGTCGCAGGCGATCGGCGAGAAGTCGGTGAGCTTGGTCGGCGCGATCACCACGCCGCCGGCGTGCTTGCCGGTACCGCGGGTGATGCCCTCGAGCTTGAGCGACATCTCCCAGATTTCCGCGGCTTCCTCGTCGACCTTGAGGAAGTCGCGCAGCGGCTCCTCCATCTCGTAGGCCTTCTCCAGGGTCATGCCGACCTCGAAGGGGATCATCTTCGACAGGCGGTCGGCCAGGCCGTAGGACTTGCCCTGGGCCCGCGCCACGTCGCGCACCACCGCCTTGGCCGCCATGGAGCCGAAGGTGATGATCTGGCTCACCGCGTTGCGCCCGTACTTCTCGGCGACGTAGTCGATCACCCGGTCGCGGCCGTCCATGCAGAAGTCGACGTCGAAGTCGGGCATCGACACCCGCTCCGGGTTGAGGAAGCGCTCGAACAGCAGGTCATAGGCCAGCGGGTCGAGGTCGGTGATCTTCTGCACGTAGGCCACCAGGGAGCCGGCGCCCGAGCCGCGGCCCGGGCCGACCGGCACGCCGTTGTTCTTCGCCCACTTGATGAAGTCCATCACAATCAGGAAGTAACCGGGGAAACCCATCTGGATGATGATGTCCAGCTCGAAATTCAGCCGGTCAATGTACACCTGCTTCTTCGCGGCATAGTCCGGGGTTTCCTTGGGCAGCAGCACCTGCAGGCGCTCCTCCAGGCCGTCGAAGGAAACCTGGCGGAAGTACTCGTCCATGGTCATGCCGGCCGGCACCGGGAAGTCGGGCAGGAAGTACTTGCCCAGCTGCACCTCGATGTTGCAGCGCTTGGCGATCTCCACGCTGTTGGCCAGCGCCTCCGGCAGGTCGCTGAACAGCTCGGCCATCTCCGCCGGGGTCTTCAGGTACTGCTGGTCCGAATAGGTCCGCAGGCGGCGCGGATCGTCCAGGCTGCGGCCCTCGCCGATACACACGCGGGTCTCGTGGGCGGCGAAATCGTCCTGCTTGATGAAGCGCACATCGTTGGTCGCCACCAGCGGCGCGCCGACCCTGCTCGCCAGCTCGACGGCCAGGTGCAGGTGCTCCTCGTCGCCCGCCCGGTTGGTACGCTGCACTTCCAGGTAGAAACGCTCGGGAAACACCGCCATCCACTCGCGCAGCAGCGCTTGCGCCTGCGCCGGCTCGCCGCCCAGCAGGGCGTGGCCGACTTCGCCCTCCTTGGAACCGGACAACGCGATCAGTCCTTCGGCGGCGGCCTTGACCCAGTCGCGCTGAATGATCACCAGGTCGTTGCTCTGGCCCTCGGTCCAGCCGCGCGAGACCAGTTCGGTGAGGTTGCGGTAGCCCTTGGCGTTCATCGCCAGCAGGGTCATGCGACTCAGCTGGCCGTCCTCTTCGGAGCTGGCCAGCCAGATGTCGGCGCCGCAGATCGGCTTGATCCCGGCGCCCATCGCCGCCTTGTAGAACTTCACCAACGAGCACATGTTGCTCTGGTCGGTGACCGCCACCGCCGGCATGCCGGCGCCCGCCACGGCCTTGATCAGCGGTTTGACCCGCACCAGACCGTCGACCAGGGAATACTCGGTGTGCAGACGCAAATGGACGAACGAAGCGGTCATGGCAGCCCTATCAAAACACGAAAACGACAAGGCCCGGATTGTACCGGGCCTTGGGATAAAGACCAGAGATGCCCACCCCACTCGCCGGGCCGGCGGCGAACGGTGCACCGCGGAGGTCGAAACCGCGCGCAGACGAGAGGCTACCCGGGAACAGCCTGCCGGAGCCCGGCTCAGGACTCCAGCAGATCGCGCACCGGCCCGAACGAACGCCGGTGAATCGGCGTTGGGCCCAGGCGGCGCAGGGCCTCCAGGTGTACCGCTGTGGGATAGCCCTTATGTCCGGCGATGCCATAGCCGGGGTATTGCGCATCGAGCAGCTGCATCTCGCGATCGCGGCTGACCTTGGCCAGGATCGAGGCGGCGGCGATCGCCGGCACCTGGCTGTCGCCCTTGACCACCGCAGCGCTCGGCACCTGCAGGCGCGGGCAGCGATTGCCGTCGATCAGCGCCAGCCTGGGCGTGACGCTCAAGCCCTCGACCGCGCGCTGCATGGCCAGCATGGTGGCATGCAGGATATTCAGGCGGTCGATCTCCTCCACCTCGGCACGGGCAATGCACCAGGCCAGGGCCTTCTCGCGGATCTCCTCGAAGAGCTTCTCGCGGCGCGCCGCGCTGAGCTTCTTCGAGTCGTTCAGGCCGAGGATCGGCCGTAACGGATCGAGAATCACCGCCGCGGTGACCACCGCACCGCACAGCGGGCCGCGGCCGACCTCGTCGACCCCGGCGACCAGTTCTTGCACCTGGCTGAAATCCAGCCCCAGCTGCATCAGCTGCGCCCCGCCAGCTTGAGCACCGCGTCCGCCGCCTGCACCGACGCATCGCGGCGCAGGGCGCGGTGGATCACATCGAAGCCTTCGGTCTGCACCGCGCCGCCATCGAGCAAGGGCGCCAGCACCTGGGCCAAGGCGTCCGGGGTGGCCGCGTCCTGGATCAGCTCGGGCACCAGCAGGCGCTCGGCCAACAAGTTGGGCAGGGAGATGTAGGGGCTCTTCACCAGGCGCTTGAGGATCCGGTAAGTCAGCGGCGCGACGCGATAGGCCACCACCATCGGCCGCTTGTACAGCAAGGCTTCCAGAGTCGCCGTACCGGAGGCGATCAGGACCGCGTCGCAGGCGGCCAGCGCATCGTGGGACCGACCGTCGAGCAGGCTCAGCGGCAAATCGCGGCCCACCAGGAGTTGTTCGAGCTGCTGGCGACGCTCGGGACTGGCGCACGGCAGGACGAAACGAATGCCGGGGCGCAGGGCGCGCAAACGCACCGCCGTATCGAGGAACAGGCTGCCCAGGCGCGCCACTTCGCCACCGCGACTGCCAGGCAGCAGGGCCACCACCGGCGTGCCCGCAGGCAGGTTCAAGGCCTCGCGCGCCGCAGCCCGGTCGGCCTGCTGGGGAATCGCATCGGCCAGCGGATGACCGACGAAACGCACCGGCACCGCATGGGCATCGTAGAACTGCGCCTCGAAGGGAAACAGCGTAAGCATCAGGTCGCAGGCCTGGCGAATCTTCAGCACGCGTTTCTGCCGCCAGGCCCAGACCGAGGGGCTGACATAGTGCACGGTCTTGATCCCGGCCCGACGCAGCTTGAGTTCGAGGCCCAGGTTGAAATCCGGCGCATCGATGCCGATGAACACGTCCGGCCTGGCCTCGATCAGCGTGGCGATCAGGCGTCTGCGCCGCAGCAGCAGCTCCGGCAGGCGGCCGAGCACCTCGACCAGGCCCATTACGGCCAGGCGCTCCATGGGGAAATAGGAATTCAGCCCCTCGGCCTGCATGCGCGGGCCGCCGACGCCAATGAACTCGACCTGTGGATGGCGGGCTTTCAGCGCCTGCATCAGGCCGGCACCGAGGATATCGCCGGAAGCCTCGCCAGCCACCAGCGCGACGCGCAATACGGCCCCCATAAGCTAGCGGGTGATGCCGCGGCTGGAAGCCTGGATCGAGTCGCGGAACAGCGCGACCTCGGGGAACTGCGCGGAAGGCTCGGCCAGCTCCGCCAACGCCTGCTCGACCGTCAGGCCCTGACGGTATACCGTCTTGTAGGCACGACGCAGGGCGGCGATGGCCTCGGCAGTGAAGCCGCGGCGGCGCATGCCTTCGAAGTTCATGCTGCGCGCTTCGGCCGGATTGCCGAACACCGTGACATAGGCCGGCACATCCTTGCCGATCGCCGTGCCCATGCCGGAAAAGCTGTGCGCGCCGATGCGGCAGAACTGATGCACCAGGGTGTAGCCGGAGAGGATCGCCCAGTCGTCGACCCAGACATGCCCGGCCAGAGCGGTGTTGTTGACCAGGATGCAGTGGTTGCCGATCACGCTGTCATGGCCGATGTGGGCATAGGCCATGATCAGGTTGTGATCGCCGAGGGTGGTTTCACTGCGATCCTGCACGGTGCCACGGTGGATGGTGACGCCTTCGCGGATCACGTTGTGATCGCCGATCACCAGCCGCGTCGGCTCGCCCTTGTATTTGAGGTCCGGGGTATCCTCGCCGACCGAGGAAAACTGATAGATGCGGTTGTGCTTACCGATCCTGGTCGGCCCCTTGAGGATCACATGGGGGCCGATCACCGTACCCTCGCCGATTTCCACCTCGGCCCCGACAATCGACCAGGGGCCGACGACAACGTCGTCGGCCAGCCTGGCGCTGGGATCGATGATGGCGCGAGGGTCAATCAAACTCATAGTTTGCGTTCCGCACAGATGATTTCCGCCGAGCAGACTTCCTTGCCGTCGACACTGGCCTTGCACTCGAACTTCCAGATGCTGCGCTTGGCGCTGAGGAACCTGGCCTCGAGGATCAACTGATCGCCCGGCACCACCGGCTGGCGAAAGCGTAGCTTGTCCGAGCCGACGAAGTAGTACAGGGTTCCGTCGGTAGGCTTGACGCCCATCATCTTGAAGCCGAGAACCCCGGCCGCCTGAGCCATGGCTTCGATGATCAACACCCCGGGCATGATCGGATGCTGGGGAAAGTGCCCGTTGAAGAACGGCTCATTGATGCTGACATTCTTATAGGCACGAATGCACTTGCCCTCGACGTCCAGTTCCGCCACCCGATCCACCAGCAGGAACGGATAACGGTGCGGCAGGTATTCGCGAATTTCGTTGATGTCCATCATTTCCAGAGAAGCCTGTAGTAAAAAGAGAAGAGCACGGCAGGAGCCGGCTCAGGCCTCATCAGATGAGGCGTTCCCGCTCGAGGTCACGGCGGCCAGTTGCTTTTCCAGCTGTTGCAGGCGCCGCGCCATGTCGTCCAACTGACGAATTCGCGCCGCACTCTTCTTCCATTCGCCCGCGGGCTGCATGGCAGTGCCGGAAGAATAGGCACCCGGCTCGGTGATCGAACGGGTGACCATGGTCATGCCGGTGACGAATACGTTATCGCAGACCTCGATGTGCCCGACCATGCCGACGCCGCCAGCGATCATGCAGTTCTTGCCGATCCTGGTGCTCCCGGAGATACCGACACAGCCGGCCATGGCCGTGTTATCGCCGATCTGCACGTTGTGCGCGATCATGATCTGGTTATCCAGCTTGACCCCGTTGCCGATCAGCGTGTCGGCCAATGCGCCGCGATCGATGGTGGTATTGGCGCCGATCTCGACGTCATCGCCAATACTCACCCCGCCGATCTGTGCGATCTTCTGCCAGACGCCCTTCTCGTTGGCAAAGCCGAAGCCTTCGCCACCGATCACCGCGCCCGATTGGATCACCACCCGCTTGCCGATGCGCACGTCGTGGTACAGGGTCACCCGCGGCGCCAGCCAACCGCCCTCGCCGATCACCGAGCGCGCGCCGATCACGCAATGTGCGCTGACCATCACCCCGGCGGCAATCTGCGCGCCGCTCTCGATCACCGCATAGGCGCCGATACTGGCACTGGCATCGACTTGCGCATCGGCCGCTACCTGCGCAGTCGGATGCACGCCGGCCACGGCTTGCGGCTTGCGATCGAACAGGTGGGACAGTTGCGCATAGGCCAGGTAGGGGCTGGCGACGATCAGCGCGTCACCGCGATAGCCGTCGGCATCGGTCGCAGTCAGCAACACCGCAGCGGCCCGGCAATCGCCCAGGTATTTGCGGTACTGCGGATTGGCCAGGAAGCTCAGTTGATCAGGACCGGCTTCCTGCAAGGTAGCCAAACCGCTGATCGTCTTGCTGGAGTCGCCACGCAGGGTGGCGCCCAGCTGTTCGGCCAACTGACCGAGGGTAAAAACCGTAGCTGTCATGATCAGCGCAGCTGATTCATGCGCTCGATGACTTGCAGAGTGATGTCGTACTGAGGTTTGACATCGATCACCGCACCACGCTCGAGCACCAGATCGAAGTTGCCTTTCTTGATCACTTCCTCGACGGCCTTATCCAGGTTCGGCTTGAGCTTTTTCAGCATCTCGCGGTCAGCGATGGCCTTGGCTTCGTTCAGTTCCTTGGACTGGAACTGGAAGTCGCGGGCCTTCTGCTTGAATTCCAGCTCCAGTCGCTCGCGCTCGGCGGTCTGCATTTTCTCGCCATCCTTGACGATACGATCCTGGATGCGCTTGGCATCGCTTTCCAGGGCCTTGAGCTTGTTCAGCTGCGGGCCGAACTTCTTCTCGGCATCCACGGCATAGCGCTTGGCCGCATCGGATTCGAGCAGCGCCATCTGATAGTTGAGTACCGCCACCTTCATTTCGGCGAACGCTGGGGTCGCCAGCAGCGCCACGCTTAACAGAACCAGTTGGGTCAACTTACGCACGATGCACTCCTGCAGAAACTGTTGTCGTTGTTCGGTAATCAGGCGCTTAGAACGTCTGACCGAGGGAGAACTGGAATACCTGGGTATCGGCATCGTCGGGTTTGACGACCGGCATCGCCAGGCTGAAGCTCAACGGACCCAGCGCGGTGACCCAGGTCAGGCCGACACCGACGGAACTGGCCAGCTCACCGGCATCGATGCTGCCGCAGTCGGCCTGAGTGCTACCACAACTGGTGTCGAATACATTTCCCACATCCCAGAAGAATGCGGTGCGCAGCGAGCGTTGATCCTTGACGAACGGCATCGGGAACAGCAGCTCCACGCCGCCCTGCACCAGCACATTACCACCGAACGGCAGCGGATCCTGGTCCGGGTCTTCCAGGGTACCCGGATTCGCGCCCGTACTCGGCGTGCTGCGCGGCCCCAGGCTGCTGTCCTCGAAACCGCGTACCGAACCGAAACCGCCGGCGTAGTAATGCTCGTAGAACGGCAGCTCCTCGGTCGAGCCGTAGCTGTCGCCATAGCCCAGTTGCGTGTGGAAGCGCAGGGTGTAGCTGTCGCTCAACGGCTGGAACACCTGCCCCTGGTAATCGAGCTTGTAGAACGACAGATCGCTGCCCGGCACCGTGGTCTCGAAAACCAGGCTCTGCGAGTGGCCGCGGGTGGCCATGACGCCGCGGTTGAGGGTCGACTCCGACCAGCCCATCGAGGCCTTCAGGTTCAGGTAGCTGTCACCTTCCTGCTCGATGAAGTCGAAGATCTCATCGACCGTATAGACGCCGGTATTGATGTCGTCCTGCTGTACAGTCAGGCCGTAGGTCAGGCGCGAGGTTTCGCTGATCGGGTAACCGATGCTGACGCCGGCACCCAGGCTGTCCACCGCATAGCTGGAGACATCGACATCCAACTCGTCGTAGTCGGTGGTGCGATAGAAGGCGTTATAACCCAGGCTGACGCCATCGGCGGTCCAGTAGGGGTCGACGAAGCCGAAGTTGTAGCGGCTCTGGTATTCGCTGCGGGTCAGGCCGACGCTGACCTTGTTGCCGCTGCCGAGGAAGTTGTTCTGGGTGATCGAACCGCCGAGGATCAGACCGGCGTTCTGAGCGAAAACGACACTGGCGGTAATCGAGCCGGAGGCCTGCTCCTCAACGCTGTAGTTGACGTCGATCTGGTCATCGGTACCCGGCACCGGCGGGGTCTCGACGTTGACTTCCTTGAAGAAGCCGAGGCGCTCCAGGCGGGTTTTCGACTGATCGATCAGGTAGGTCGAGGCCCAGCCGCCTTCGATCTGGCGCATCTCGCGACGCAGCACTTCGTCTTCCGACTTGGTGTTGCCGCGGAAGTTGATGCGATTGACGTAAGCGCGCTTGCCCGGGTCGACGACGAAGGTGATGGATACCGTGTTGTCTTCATCGTGGGCTTGCGGTACGCCGTTGACGTTGGCGAAGGTATAGCCCTCGTTACCCAGGCGGCGGGTGATCAGCTCGGAGGTGGTGGTCATCACCTTGCGCGAGAACACCTGGCCTTCCTTGACCAGCAACAACGCCCGGACTTCCTCTTCCGGCACCTTCAGGTCACCGCTGAGCTTGACCTCGCGCACGCTGTACTTCTGCCCTTCGTCGACGTTGACGGTGATGTAGACGTGCTTCTTGTCCGGAGTGATGGAGACCTGGGTCGAGGAGATATCCATATTGATATAACCGCGATCCAGGTAATAGGAGCGCAGCCGCTCCAAGTCGCCGGAGAGCTTCTCGCGGGCGTACTTGTCATCGTTCTTGAAGAACGACAGCCAGTTGGTGGTCTTCAGTTCGAACAGGTCGATCAGGTCTTCGTCCGGGAAGACGCTGTTACCCACCACGTTTATATGCTGGATGGCTGCGACCGAGCCTTCGTTGATGTTGATCTTCAGCGCCACGCGGTTGCGCGGCTGCGGAATCACTTCGGTTTCGATCTCGGCCGAGTAGCGCCCCTGGGCCACATACTGGCGCTGCAACTCGTTACGCACACCCTCGAGGGTGGCGCGCTGGAAAATCTCGCCTTCGGCCAGACCGGACTGGTTGAGCCCCTTGAGCAGGTCTTCGCTGGTGATCGCCTTGTTGCCTTCGATCTCGATGCTGGAGATCGAAGGGCGTTCCACTACCGTGATGACCAGCACGTCGCCGTCGCGACCCAGCTGGATGTCCTGGAAGAAACCGGTCTTGAACAGTTCGCGAGTAGCGTCCACCAAGCTGCGGTCATCGGCCTGCTCGCCGACATTGAGCGGCAGGGCACCAAAGACGCTGCCCGCAGACACCCGCTGGAGGCCATTGACGCGAATATCGGAGATGGTGAAGGACTCGGCGTGAACTTCGGCGATCATCAATGCGGCAAGCACCGCAGGTAGCAGCAGACGTTTCATGAAGTCCTTTCTTATTCCAACTGACGATAAAAAATCTGCCGCCCGAAGCGACAGATTTGTAATTCAGTAGCGGCTTACAGTCGACTCAGATCGTTGAGCAAGGCCAGCAACATTACCCCGATCACCAAGCTGATCCCGATCTGCATCCCCCAACCTTGCACCCGTTCCGACAGCGGACGACCACGCGTCCACTCGATCAGGTAAAAAAGCAGATGCCCCCCGTCCAACACCGGGATAGGCAACAGATTGAGAACCCCCAGACTTATGCTCAAGTAGGCGAGGAAATTCAGGAAATCCCCCAGACCCGACTCGGCCGAAGCGCCCGCCACTTTAGCAATGGTTATCGGCCCGCTCAAGTTTTTTACCGAGAGCTCGCCAAACAGCATTTTCTTCAGCGAATCAAGGGTCAGCAGACTCATTGCCCAGGTCCGCCGCAGTCCTTCACCGACCGCATCCAGCGGACCGAAGCTGACCTCGCGCAGCATCTCCGGTGGCCATTCGACGCCTGCCACCCCCGCCCCCAGATAACCACTGCGCGCCTCGCCCTCCCCGCGTGCGGCGAGGCTTACCGCCACGTCCAGCTGCCGGCCATCGCGCTCGACCAACAGGCTGACCGATCGCCCGGGCAGCGCCCGCACCCGCTCCACCAACTGCTGCCAGTCGGTGAGCGCCTGGCCATCCAGCGCCAACAAACGGTCGCCGACCCGCAGACCAGCGGCGTAGCCAGGGCCTTGCGGATCCAGTTCGGCCAGCACCGGCTCGAGGGCCGGGCGCCACGGGCGAATGCCCAACGCGGCGATGGGATCGGGCTCATCGACGCCTCTCAGCCAGTCCTTGAGGGGCAACTGTCGTGCGCTGTCGACGGCGGAACCCTGGTCGCGCACGCTCAGGCTCAAGTTGCCGCTTTCGCCCAGGCGCCGCACCAGTTGCAAATTGACGGCAGCCCAACCACTGGTTGGCTCGCCATCCACCGCAACGATTTCCTGCCCCACCTGCAGCCCGGCCTCGGCCGCCAGGCTGCCCGTCTCGACTGCGCCAATGACCGGGCGCACCTGCACGCTACCGAGCATGGCCACCAGCCAGAAAAACAGCAGCGCAAGCAGGAAGTTGGCGATCGGCCCGGCCGCGACTATGGCGAACCGCTGGCGCACCGATTTGCGGTTGAACGATTGGTCGAGCAACTCCGGCGGCACCTCGCCTTCGCGCTCGTCGAGCATCTTGACGTAGCCGCCCAGCGGGATCGCGGCCAGCACGAACTCAGTGCCGCGCCGGTCATGCCAGCGCAGCAACGGCGTGCCGAAGCCGACGGAAAAACGCAGGACCTTGACCCCACAGCGCCGTGCCACCCAGAAGTGGCCGTACTCGTGGAACGTAACCAGCACCCCTAGTGCGGCCAGGGTGCCGACAATCATATACAGCGCACTCATCAACCTTCTCCGCGCCGATTATCCGTGGCGACTATGCATGGCGAGCGAGCCATTGCCCTGCCAGTTCGCGTGCCCGCCGATCGGCTGCCAGCACCGCATCCACAGTTTCGACCGCGACGGCGGACTCGGCGTTCAGTACCGTCTCGATGATACTCGCGATCTCGGGAAAGCGAATGCGCCGCTCGAGAAAGGCTGCCACCGCCACTTCATTGGCCGCATTGAGCATGGCCGGCGCAGTGCCGCCGACCTCGGCGGCCTGACGCGCCAGGCGCAAGCAGGGGAACCGCTGCTCATCCGGCGCCTGGAAGTCCAGGCGCGCAACGGCGAACAGGTCGAGTGCCGGCACGCCCGAATCGATCCGCTGCGGCCAGGCCAGGGCATGACTGATCGGCGTGCGCATATCGGGGTTGCCGAGCTGCGCCAGCACCGAGCCGTCGACGTAATCGACCAGCGAATGAATCACGCTCTGCGGATGAATCACCACCTCGATCTGCGCCGGCCGCGCATCGAACAACCAGCAGGCCTCGATCAGCTCGAGCCCCTTGTTCATCATGCTCGCCGAATCCACCGAGATCTTGCGCCCCATCGACCAGTTGGGATGGGCGCAGGCCTGCTCGGGGGAGACCTCGGCCAGCTGCGCCAGCGGCGTCTCGCGGAACGGTCCGCCCGAGGCGGTCAGCAGGATCCGCCGCACCCCGACCTGCGGCAGGCCGCGCGCATAGTCGCCGGGCAGACACTGGAAGATCGCGTTGTGCTCGCTGTCGATGGGCAGTAGCACCGCGCCACTGCGCCGGACCGCCTGCATGAACAGCGCACCGGACATCACCAGCGCCTCCTTGTTGGCCAGCAACACCCGCTTGCCCGCCTCGACCGCCGCCAGGGTCGGCTTGAGCCCTGCAGCGCCGACGATGGCCGCCATCACCGCATCCACCTCGGGATGCGCCGCCACCTCGCAGAGCCCTTCTTCGCCGAACAACACCCGGGTAGTCAGGCCCGCGTCGTGCAACCCGCCCCGCAGATGCTGCGCAGCCTGCGCATCCGCCACCACCGCGTAGCGCGGGCGATAGCGCAGGCACAGCGCCTCCAGCTCGGCCACACGGCTGAATCCGGACAGGGCGAACACGCAGTAACGCTCGGGGTGACGAGCAATCACGTCGAGGGTGCTGAGGCCGATGGAGCCGGTGGCCCCGAGCACGGTGATCTGTTGCTGACGGTTCACAGCGCCCCCCACCCGGCGAGCCACAAGAGCACCGCAAATAGCGGAATGGCCGCGGTCAGGCTGTCGATACGGTCGAGCACGCCACCGTGCCCCGGCAGCAGATGACTA
Organism: Pseudomonas benzenivorans; assembly: GCF_900100495.1. Classification (GTDB taxonomy): domain Bacteria; phylum Pseudomonadota; class Gammaproteobacteria; order Pseudomonadales; family Pseudomonadaceae; genus Aquipseudomonas; species Aquipseudomonas benzenivorans. The sequence goes on along the minus strand of NZ_FNCT01000004.1, from coordinate 241,066 downwards.
CTGTCCTTGACCCCGGCCTGACGCTTGAACATGCTCTCGGTCAGATCGCCGACCACCGAGACCAGCACCACCAGCGCCGCACCCGCCAGCGCCAGGAGCAATTCACCGCCGGACCAGCCGCGATAGAGGCCGACCGCCGCGGCGATCAGCAAGCTGGCCAGCAGACCGCCAGCCAGCCCTTCCCAGCTCTTGCCGGGACTGACCCGCGGCGCCAGCTTGCGCTTGCCAAAGGTCTTGCCGGCGAAATAGGCACCGATATCCGCGCCCCAGACCAAGACCATCACCGCCAGGATCAGGCCGTTGGCCAGCGGCCACTGCTTGAGCAGCACCAGACCCTGCCAGGCCGGCAACAGGATCAGCAGGCCGATCAGCAGCCTGCCCGGCGTGCCATCCCAGTAACGGCTGCTGGCGGGATAATTCAGCACCCACACCGTGGCCACCGCCCACCAGGCGACACCGAGCAGCAGCACCGAGGACGCCAAAGCCGGCAGCTGATAGAGCCCGAACAACAGGACCGCGACCACGCCGGCGTAAGCCACCCGCAGCGGTTGCGCGGCCAGGCCCGCCAGGCGCGCCCATTCCCAACCGCCCAGGCAGACCACCGCCGCGATGAACAGGGCGAACAGCGCGCCATCGAGCAGGAAGAAACCGCCCAGCGCGACGGGCAACAGCACCAGCGCGGTAATCACTCGTTGTTTCAGCATTAAGCACGCGCCTCGGCATGGACCTGTTCACTGGTTTTACCAAAGCGCCGCTGGCGCTTGGCGAAATCCGCCAACGCCTTGCGCATGGCATCGTGCTTGAAGTCCGGCCAGAACAGGTCGGAGAAATACAGCTCGCTGTAGGCCAACTGCCAGAGCAGGAAATTGCTGATGCGATGCTCGCCGCCGGTGCGGATGCACAGGTCGGGCAACGGCAGGTCGCCGGTCGCCAGGCAGCCCTGCAGCAGCTCGGGGGTTATGTCCTCGGGCCGCAGGTGCCCGGCCTGGACTTCGCGCGCCAGGCGCTGCGCGGCCTGAGCGATGTCCCACTGGCCACCATAGTTGGCGGCGATCTGCAGGATGAAGCGCTTTTCCCCCGCGGTCAGCGCCTCCGCCTCGCGCATGGCCGCCTGCAGCTCCGGATGGAAACGCGAGCGGTCACCGATGATGCGCAGACTGATGCCGTTGTCGTTGAGCTTCCTCGCCTCGCGACGCAGCGCCCCGAGGAACAGCTCCATCAAGGCACCCACTTCTTCGGCCGGACGCTGCCAGTTCTCGCTGGAGAAGGCGAACAGGGTCAACACCTCGACCCCTGCCTCGGCGCACACCTCGATGACCGCGCGCACCGCATCGACACCCGCCTTGTGCCCGGCAACGCCGGGTAACAGGCGCTTCTTCGCCCAGCGGTTATTGCCGTCCATGATGATAGCCACGTGCCGTGGCACGGCCGCCGGGGCACCGTGATTGGTCTTGTCCATGACGATATCCTGGCCGTCAGACGGCCATCAGATCCGCTTCTTTCTGCTTGACCGCCACTTCGATCTCCGCCACGAACTTGTCGGTCAGCTTCTGCACATCGTCGGCCGCACGACGCTCTTCGTCTTCGCTGATTTCCTTCTCCTTGACCAGGTCTTTCAACTGGCCCAGGGCATCGCGGCGGATATTGCGCACCGCCACGCGGGCATCCTCTGCCGCATCGCGTGCCTGCTTGGTATAACCCTTGCGGGTTTCCTCCGTCAGGGCCGGCATGGAGACCAGAAGCAGTTCGCCCAGGTTGGTCGGATTGAAGCCCAGGCCGGAACTCTGGATCGCCTTGTCGACGGCAGCCAGCATGTTGCGCTCGAAAGCCACGACCTGCAGGGTGCGCGAATCCTTGACGGTCACGCTGGCGACCTGATTCAAGGGCGTGTCTGCGCCGTAGTACGGCACCATCACCCCCCCCAGGATGCTGGGGTGAGCCTGGCCGGTGCGGATCCGGCTGAACGCGTGGACCAGCGACTCCAGGCTCTTCTGCATACGCGCTTGAGCGTCTTTCTTGATCTCGTTGATCATTCTTCACCTTCCTCGATCAGGGTGCCTTCGGCACCACCCACCACAATATTCAGCAGAGCACCGGGCTTATTCATATTGAAGACCCGCAGCGGCATCTTGTGATCGCGACACAGGCAGATAGCCGTCAGGTCCATCACGCCCAGCTTGCGATCCAGCACCTCATCGTACGTCAGGCGCTCGAATTTCTCCGCATGCGGATCCTTGAAGGGGTCGGCAGTGTATACGCCATCCACCTTGGTCGCCTTCAGCACTACATCGGCATCGATCTCGATGGCCCGCAGGCAGGCGGCCGAGTCGGTAGTGAAGAAGGGATTGCCGGTGCCGGCGGCAAAAATCACCACCTCGCCGGTCTTCAGATGGCGCATCGCCTTGCGCCGGTCGTAATGATCGGTCACACCGACCATGGAAATCGCCGACATCACGATCGCCGGGATATTCGAGCGCTCCAGCGCATCGCGCATGGCCAGCGCATTCATCACGGTAGCCAGCATGCCCATGTGGTCGCCGGTGACCCGATCCATCCCGGCCGCGCTCAGCGCCGCGCCGCGGAACAGGTTGCCGCCGCCGATCACCAGGCCGACCTGCACGCCGATGCCGACCAACTGGCCGACTTCCAGCGCCATGCGATCGAGCACCTTGGGATCGATACCGAAGTCTTCCGACCCCATCAGGGCTTCGCCGCTAAGTTTGAGCAGAATGCGTTTGTAGCGGGGTTGGCGACCACTCACCTGCTGAGCCATTACCAGTCTCTCCTGCGGCGTTTGAATTCTGAACGAGCTCCTCGAGCCCGTAATTATCGAGCGCTTCGACAGCGCCCAGAGGCTTCGGTGCCGGACGGCACCAGGCCCCACTCACGGCCTAAATCGCCGCCCTACTTTGACAAAGAGGCCGCGCGCATAAGCGGGCAGCCTCTTCGGGGCGACAGCGGTGGTCCGTCTTATTGCTTGCTGGCTGCCAGCTGAGCGGCCACTTCGGCAGCGAAGTCGACTTCACCCTTATCGATGCCTTCACCCACTTCGAAACGCGTGAAGGAAACGATCTCGGCACCGGCCTTCTTCGCCAGGTCGCCGATCTTGACTTCCGGATCCTTGACGAACGGCTGGCCGACCAGGCTGGATTCGGCGAGGAACTTCTGAATGCGACCGGCAACCATCTTCTCGACGATTTCGGCAGGCTTGCCCTTGATCTTGTCTTCGTTCAGCGCCAGGAAGATCTCTTTTTCCTTGGCCACGGTTTCCGCGGAAACCTGGGACGGATCGAGGAACTGCGGGTTGCTTGCCGCGACGTGCATGGCGATGTCCTTGGCCAGCTCGACGTTGCCGCCTTTCAGGGCGACCAGAACACCGATGCGGTGGCCGTGCAGGTAGGAACCCACCACGTCGGCCTCGACGCTGGCCAGACGACGAATGTTGACGTTTTCGCCCACTTTCGAAACCAGCGCCAGGCGCGCCTCTTCCTGGGCGGCGATCAGCGGAGCCGCGTCGGTCAGCTGGTCGGCGAAGGCTTTCTCGATGCTGGCATTGACGAACGCCTTGAAGTCGTCCTGCAGAGCCAGGAAGTCGGTCTGCGAGTTGACTTCGATGATCACGGCGCGCTTGTTGTCGTCGGCGACCTTGACGGAAATCGAACCTTCAGCAGCGATGTTGCCGGCTTTCTTGGCCGCCTTGATGGCACCCGCGGCACGCATATCATCAATGGCCTTCTCGATGTCGCCGCCAGCAGCAGTCAGTGCCTTCTTGCAATCCATCATGCCCTGGCCGGTGCGCTCACGCAGTTCTTTGACCAACGCCGCAGTAATCTCTGCCATTTCAAATTCCTCTTGGATAGGTTGTTAACCATTCCACCCGACAAGGCGGGCGTTCAATTCTTTAAACAGCTGCCGGCAACCGCTTGAACCCAACCGCGATGACCAGACCGACAGTGTTTCCAGAGTGGCAAAAAGGGGGCCAAGCCCCCTTTTTGCGTACTGAGTAAACGCTAGGCGTTTGTTACTCAGCCTTCAGCCGCTTCGCCAACCGCAGGCTGCTCGACGAACTCGTCGGTGCCGCCACCGGCGTTGCTGCGACCGCGTACTACGGCGTCGGCCATGGCGCCCATGTACAGCTGGATGGCGCGGATGGCGTCGTCGTTACCCGGGATGATGTAGTCCACACCTTCCGGACTGCTGTTGGTATCGACGATGCCGATGACCGGGATACCCAGCTTGTTGGCTTCGGTGATGGCAATGCGCTCGTGATCGACGTCGATCACGAACAGCGCGTCCGGCAGGCCGCCCATGTCCTTGATACCGCCCAGGCTGCGATCCAGTTTTTCCAGATCGCGGGTGCGCATCAGGGCTTCTTTCTTGGTCAGCTTGGCGAAGGTGCCGTCCTGGGACTGGGTCTCCAGGTCGCGCAGGCGCTTGATCGAAGCACGGATGGTCTTGTAGTTGGTCAGCATGCCGCCCAACCAGCGGTGATCGACGAACGGCGAGCCGCAACGTGCCGCTTCTTCGCGGACGATCTTGCCAGCGGAACGCTTGGTGCCGACGAACAGGATCTTGTTCTTGCCCGAGGCCAGTTTCTCAACGAAGGACAGGGCATCGTTGAACATCGGCAGGGTTTTTTCGAGGTTGATGATGTGGATCTTGTTACGCGCACCGAAAATGTACTTGCCCATTTTCGGGTTCCAGTAACGGGTCTGGTGGCCGAAGTGCACACCGGCCTTCAGCATATCGCGCATGTTGACTTGGGACATGATAGTTCCTTGATAAGTCGGGTTAGGCCTCCACGCATCCCAATTTCCAACCCTCCGTACTTGTCGAAAGGCACCCAGGAAACCGTGTCGATACGTGTGTGGGTTTAGGCTTTCGAGCATGCTGCCCGTAAAGCGGCGCGTTTTATACCACATAAGGCGCGCACAAGCTACAGGCCGCACGCCGGAAGCCAGCCTGCTGCCGCCGCCAGCCTGTAGCCCGCAGCCCGTAGCTGGTACAATCTCGTCCTTTCCGTTTGCGCCTGAGAGCCCACATGACCGTCACCATCAAGACGCCCGAGGAAATCGAGAAAATGCGCGTGGCCGGCCGCCTGGCCGCCGACGTGCTGGAGATGATCGGCGAACACGTCAAACCCGGCGTGACCACCGAAGAGCTGGACCGCATCTGCCACGACTATATCGTCAACGTGCAGCAGGCGATCCCGGCGCCGCTCAACTACAAGGGCTTCCCCAAGTCGATCTGCACCTCGATCAACCACGTGGTTTGCCACGGCATCCCCAATGACAAGCCACTTAAAGAAGGCGATGTGCTGAACATCGACATCACCGTGATCAAGGACGGCTACCACGGCGATACCAGCAAGATGTTCATGGTCGGCAAGGTACCGGAGTGGGCCGAACGTCTGGCCAAGGTGACCCAGGAATGCATGTATAAAGGCATCCAGCTGGTGCGCCCGGGCGCACGCCTGGGCGACATCGGCGAGGTGATCCAGAAGCATGCCGAGAAGAACGGCTTCTCGGTGGTGCGCGAGTACTGCGGCCACGGCATCGGCGCGGTGTTCCACGAAGAGCCGCAGGTGCTGCATTACGGCCGCGCCGGCACCGGCCTGGAACTGAAAGAAGGCATGACCTTCACCATCGAGCCGATGATCAACCAGGGCCGCGCGGAAACCCGCCTGCTCGGCGATGGCTGGACGGCGATCACCAAGGACCGCAAGCTCTCGGCACAATGGGAGCACACCATCCTGGTCACCGCCGACGGCTACGAGATCTTCACCCTGCGTAGCGACGACACCATCCCGCGCACCTCGGCCTGATCCGCCGACGCAGATCGCTGTTCTATTAAAGGAAGGCCCCGCATGCCGCAGGTAGATGCCGAATTGTTCGACCGCGGGCAGTTCCAGGCGGAACTGGCCTTGAAGGCCAGCCCCATCGCCGCCTTCAAGAAGGCCATCCGTCGCGCCCACGAGGTGCTCGACGCGCGCTTTCGCGAGGGCCGCGACGTGCGCCGGCTGGTGGAGGATCGCGCCTGGTTCACCGACCAGATCCTGCGCGAGTCCTGGGATCGCCTGGCCTGGTGCGAAGACGCCGACATCACCCTGCTGGCGGTCGGCGGCTATGGGCGCGGCGAGCTGCACCCCTATTCGGACATCGACCTGTTGATCCTGCTCGACAGCGCCGACCATGAGACCTTCCGCGAGCCGATCGAGCGCTTCCTTACTCTGCTCTGGGACATCGGCCTGGAGGTCGGGCAGAGCGTGCGCTCGGTCGATGAGTGCGCCGAGGAGGCCCGCGCCGACCTGACGGTGGTCACCAACCTGATGGAAAGCCGCACCATCGCCGGCCCCGAGCGCCTGCGCCAGCGCATGCAGGATGTCACCAGCACCGCGCAGATGTGGCCGAGCAAGCATTTCTTCCTGGCCAAACGCGAGGAACAACGGGCCCGCCACGCCAAGTACAACGACACCGAGTACAACCTCGAACCCAACGTCAAGGGCTCGCCGGGCGGCCTGCGCGACATCCAGACCATCCTCTGGGTCGCCCGCCGGCACTTCGGCACCCTGAACTTGCATGCCATGGTCGGCCAGGGCTTTCTCCTGGAGAGCGAATACGCCCTGCTCGCCTCCAGCCAGGAATTCCTCTGGAAGGTCCGCTACGCCCTGCACATGCTCGCCGGGCGCGCCGAAGACCGCCTGCTGTTCGACCACCAGCTGAAGATCGCCCGCCTGCTCGGCTTCGACGACGCCGACGCCAAGCTGGCGATCGAGCGCTTCATGCAGAAGTACTACCGGGTGGTGATGGGCATCGCCGAGCTGAGCGACCTGATCAACCAGCACTTCGAGGAAGAAATCCTCCGCGCCGGCGAGAGCGGCCCGGCCTTGCCGCTGAACAGCCGCTTCCAGTTGCGCGACGGCTATATCGAGGTCACCCACCCGAACGTGTTCAAGCGCACGCCGTTCGCCATCCTGGAGATCTTCGTGCTGATGGCCCAGCACCCGGAGATCAAGGGCGTGTGCGCCGACACCATTCGCCTGCTGCGCGACCACCGCCACCTGATCGACGACGACTTCCGCCGCGACATCCGCAACACCAGCCTGTTCATCGAGCTGTTCAAGAGCGCCCAGGGCATCCACCGCAACCTGCGGCGGATGAACCGCTACGGCGTGCTCGGGCGCTACCTGCCGGAGTTCGGTCACATCGTCGGGCAGATGCAGCACGACCTGTTCCACATCTATACGGTCGATGCGCACACCCTCAACCTGATCAAGCACCTGCGCAAGTTCAAGTGGCCGGAACTGGCGGAGAAATTCCCGCTGGCGAACAAGCTGATCGGCAAGCTGCCCAAGCCGGAGCTGGTCTATCTGGCCGGGCTCTATCACGACATCGGCAAGGGCCGTGGCGGCGACCACTCGGAACTCGGCGCAGCGGATGCCGAAGCCTTCTGCCTGCGCCATCAGCTGCCCAACTGGGATTCGAAACTGATCGTCTGGCTGGTCAAGAACCACCTGGTGATGTCGACCACCGCCCAGCGCAAGGACCTGTCCGACCCGCAGGTGATCTTCGATTTCGCCCGCCTGGTCGGCGACCAGACCCGCCTGGACTACCTCTATGTGCTGACCGTGGCCGACATCAACGCCACCAACCCCAGCCTGTGGAACTCCTGGCGCGCCAGCCTGCTACGCCAGCTCTACACCGAGACCAAGCGCGCGCTGCGCCGCGGCCTGGAGAACCCGCTGGACCGCGAAGAGCAGATCCGCCTGACCCAGAGCTCCGCCCTGGACATCCTGGTGCGCAGCGGCACCGACCCGGACGACGCCGAACAACTCTGGTCGCAGCTCGGCGACGACTACTTCCTGCGCCATGCCGCCGGCGACGTGGCCTGGCACACCGAGGCGATCCTCCAGCACCCCAACGACGGCAACCCGCTGGTGCTGATCAAGGAAACCACCCAGCGCGAGTCCGAGGCCGGCACGCAGATCTTCATCTACGCGCCGGACCAGCACGACTTCTTCGCCGTGACCGTGGCCGCCATGGCCCAGCTGCACCTGAACATCCACGACGCGCGGATCCTCACCTCGACCAGCCAGTTCACCCTCGACACCTACATCGTGCTGGAGGCCGAAGGCGGCTCGATCGGCGATAACCCGGCGCGGATCAAGCAGATCCGCCAGGGCCTGATCGACGCCCTGAAGAATCCCGACGAGTACCCGAGCATCATCCAGCGCCGGGTGCCGCGCCAGCTCAAGCATTTCGCCTTCGCCCCGCGGGTCACCATCCACAACGATGCGCAGCGCCCGGTGACCATCCTCGAGCTGACCGCCCCGGACCGGCCCGGCCTGCTGGCGCGCATCGGACGGATCTTCCTCGACTTCGACCTGTCCTTGCAGAACGCCAAGATCGCCACCCTCGGCGAGCGGGTGGAGGACGTGTTCTTCGTCACCGACGCCCACAACCAGCCGCTGTCCGACCCGGAACTGTGCGCGCGCCTGCAGGAGACCATCGTCGCCCAGTTGTCGGAAGCCAACGGGCAAACGCCCGAACCCAGCCGGATAAACATCTGATCGAGACCGCCAAGCGGTGAGCCACGAGCGGCACGCGAACGCCGCTCGCTAGACCGCAGCAGCCCCCCCTGGAATTTGCCATGAACGACGCGTTGAACCAGCTGCAGCCCTACCCCTTCGAAAAGCTCCGCGCCCTGCTCGCCGGCGCCCAGCCGCCCAGCGAGAAGAAGGCCATCGCCCTGTCGATCGGCGAGCCCAAGCACCGCTCGCCGGCGTTCGTCGCCGAAGCCTTGAGCGCCAACCTCGACCAGTTGGCGGTCTACCCGACCACCCTGGGCATCCCCGCGCTGCGCGAGGCGATCGCCGCCTGGTGCGGCCGGCGCTTCGGCGTGCCGGCCGGCTGGCTCGACCCGGCGCGCCACGTGCTGCCGGTCAACGGCACCCGCGAGGCACTGTTCGCCTTCACCCAGGCCGTGGTCAACCGCGTCGACTCTTCGCAAGAGCCGGGCCTGGTGGTCAGCCCCAACCCGTTCTACCAGATCTACGAAGGCGCAGCCCTGCTCGCCGGCGCCCAGCCGCACTACCTGGCCTGCCTGCAAGAGCATGGCTTCAACCCGGATTTCGACGCGGTGCCGAGCGAGATCTGGCGCCGCTGCCAGCTCCTCTTCCTCTGCTCGCCGGGCAATCCGACCGGCGCGCTGATTCCGCTGGAGACCCTGAAGAAGCTGATCCAGCTGGCCGACGAGTTCGACTTCGTGATCGCCGCCGACGAGTGCTACAGCGAGCTGTACTTCGATGAACAGCAGCCGCCGGCCGGCCTGCTCAGCGCCTGCGCCGAACTGGGCCGCAGCGATTTTGCGCGCTGCGTGGTGTTCCACAGCCTGTCCAAGCGCTCCAACCTGCCGGGCCTGCGCTCGGGCTTCGTCGCCGGCGACGCCGACATCCTGAAGTCATTCCTGCTGTACCGCACCTACCACGGCTGCGCCATGCCGGTACAAACCCAGCTGGCCAGCGTCGCCGCCTGGAACGATGAAGAGCACGTACGCGCCAACCGCGCACTGTACCGCGAGAAGTTCGCTGCAGTGCTGGACATCCTCGGCGGCGTGCTCGACGTGCAGCGCCCGGACGGCGGTTTCTACCTGTGGGCAAAAACGCCAGTGGATGACGAGACCTTCAGCCGCGAGCTGTTCGCCCGCGAGCACGTCACCGTGGTGCCGGGCTCCTACCTGTCGCGCAGTGTCGACGGCCTGAACCCCGGCGCCAATCGCGTGCGCATGGCCCTGGTCGCGCCGCTGGCCGAGTGCGTCGAGGCCGCCGAACGCATCCGCAGCTTTCTGCAGAACGACTGAAACGGACCGGGCGCCCTGCTGATAGCGGCGCCCGGCCCGGGCAACTACTTGATGTGCCCCATGTTCAGTTTGTAGAAGGTCGCCTTACCGCCCTCGGTGGAAGGCCCCGAGTTATCCAGGGTATAGACCCCGGCCTTGAAGTAGAGCTCCTTCTGCGCCCATGCCGAGTCGATCTTCTCGCTGTGCTCGAGGCCGGCGATGTTGACCTTGAACACCCCCTCCCGGGACAGATCGACCGAATAGTCGAAGCGGGTATCGAGCGGCATGCTCTTGTAGCTCATGACGATGGGACTCTTGTCGTCGTAGGGCTTGTCGCGCAAGGTCAGCTCGACGTAGCCGACGCCGCGCACCTGCCGGTACTGGATCTTCAGCAGCGGATTCGGCGCATCCTCCGCATGAATCTGGGCGATGACGATCTTGCCGCTGGAGGGCACCTTCCTTACTGCCAGCGAGGCCCTGAGGTAACTGGTTACGGAATCTCCGTACAACCAGTTGCGCTCCTTCCCGTTCGAATGGGTTTCACGCAGCTCGCTACGCGGATAGCTGCTGCCCTTGGTCGTGGTGCCGGTCACCGGCGCCCAAAAGGTCACGGTTGCATCAGCGTCGGTGCGATAGAAATATTTGCTGCTGTAACCCGCCTGGATTTCTGCAGCCTCGATGATGCGGGCGGGCTCCTGCTCTGGAATGGTCAAACTCCAATGGTATAGATCGATCATCTGGAACTCGCAGTGAGGGCCTGGGTGATTACATCCGATGAAGCTCACAGACCCTTGGAACACAGTTGCGACGTGCCATCACAACGAAACAGCTTTTGCCTTCCGGCATCATAATGAACTTTGGTTCATTTCTTCCCAAGACCGACCGACGGTCAAAAGAAGCACTTTGATATCAGGCGTTTAGTCTCAGCCCCGGGAAGCAGCCGGTGGATACCGCTTGGCGCCCTACGTCGCACCGGTGAAGAGTACCCGCGCCGCAGCGGACGGGCACAATGGCAGATCCTTGGCCTTGCAGGCCCGCCCTCGACGGATGAGCGAGCGCGACCGGGCCGGAGAGAATCCATCGCATGCAACAATGTCGTGGCATAATCTGCGGCCTGTTCGCTGAAGTAACCGGAGCATTACGTGAGCGCAATCCGCCTGTATGGCATCAAGGCGTGCGACACCATGAAAAAAGCCCGCAGCTGGCTCGACGAGCATGGCGTGGACTATGCCTTTCATGATTACAAGGCGGTCGGCATCGACCGCGCCAGCCTGGAAAAATGGTGCGCCGAACACGGCTGGGAAGTGCTGCTGAACCGTGCCGGCACCACCTTCCGCAAGCTGGACGAGGCGCAGAAAACTGGCCTCGACGAACACAGGGCCATCGAGCTGATGCTCGCCCAGCCGTCGATGATCAAGCGCCCGGTGCTGGATCTCGGCGACAAGACCCTGGTTGGCTACAAACCCGAGCGCTACGCCGTCGACCTGGCCTGAGCGACTCCCTCCTATCTGAATTCGCTGCAAGGAAATTTCATGACCACCACCCTGTTCAGCCTGGCCTTCGGTGTCGGCACCCAGAACCGTCAAAACACCTGGCTGGAGGTGTTCTACGCCCAGCCGCTGCTCAATCCGTCCGCCGAGCTGGTGGCCAAGGCCGCCGAGAAGCTCGGCTACAGCGGCGGCAACCAGGCGATCGGCTTCACCACCCAGCAGGCCGGCGACCTGGCCGAAGCCCTGAAAGGCATCGACGCCGCCCAGGCCGCCCTGCTCACCCGCCTGGCCGAGAGCCACCAGCCGCTGGTCGCCACCTTCATCAAAGAAGACGCCGCCCTGAGCAGCACGCCGGAGGCCTACCTCAAGCTGCACCTGCTGTCGCACCGCCTGGTCAAGCCGCATGGCCTGAACCTGAGCGGGATCTTCCCGCTGCTGCCGAACGTGGCCTGGACCAGCCAGGGCGCGGTGGACCTGGGCGAGCTGGCCGAGCGCCAGCTGGAGGCGCGTCTGAAGGGCGAGCTGCTGGAAGTCTTCTCGGTGGACAAGTTCCCGAAAATGACCGACTACGTGGTCCCGAGCGGCGTGCGCATCGCCGACACCGCGCGCGTGCGCCTGGGCGCCTATGTCGGCGAAGGCACCACGGTGATGCACGAAGGCTTCGTCAACTTCAACGCCGGCACCGCCGGTCCGGGCATGATCGAAGGCCGCGTCTCCGCCGGGGTGTTCGTCGGCAAGGGCTCGGACCTGGGCGGCGGCTGCTCGACCATGGGCACCCTGTCCGGCGGCGGCAATCTGGTGATTTCCGTGGGCGAAGGCTGCCTGATCGGCGCCAACGCCGGTATCGGCATCCCGCTGGGCGACCGCAACACCGTGGAATCCGGCCTGTACATCACCGCCGGCACCAAGGTCGCCCTGCTCGACGACAAGGGCGAGCTGGTCAAGGTGCTCAAGGCGCGCGAACTGGCCGGCCAGCCGGACCTGCTGTTCCGCCGCAACTCGCAGACCGGCGCGGTGGAGTGCAAGAGCCACAAGTCGGCGATCGAGCTGAATGAAGCGCTGCACGCCCATAACTGATCCCGGGTAGGGTGCGCCGCGCGCACCATCCGCATGCGGTTGCACCACCTGGTGCGCACGGCGCACCCTACGGGATTACCCCGCACTATCGGGAGCCCCCATGCCCCTGCCCTCCCCCTGGCGCTCTGACTTTCCCGGCATCCTGGCCCTCGAGGCCGAAGGCCAGACCTACTTGGACAGCGCCGCCACCGCGCAGAAGCCGCAGGCGCTGCTGGATGCCCTGCAGGGTTACTACGGCGCCGGCGCGGCCAATGTGCACCGGGCCCAGCACCTGCCGGGCGAGCGTGCCACCCGGGCCTTCGAGAATACCCGGGTGCGGGTCGCCCAGTGGCTGAACGCAGCCGAGCCGACACAGATCGTCTTCACCCACGGCGCCACCGAAGCCTTCAACCTGCTGGCCTATGGCCTGGAAGAGCAGTTCCAGGCCGGCGACCAGATCGTTATCAGCGCCCTGGAACATCACGCCAACCTGCTGCCCTGGCAACAGCTGGCGCTGCGCCGGCAGCTCGAGCTGGTGGTCCTGCCGCTGGACGCTGCCGGGCTGATCGACCTGGAACAGGCGGCCGCGTTGATCGGCCCGCGCACCCGCCTGCTGGCGCTCAGCCAGCTGTCCAATGTGCTCGGCTGCTGGCAGCCGCTGGCCGAACTGCTGGCCCTGGGCCAAGCCCAGGGCGCCCTGACGGTGATCGACGGCGCCCAGGGCGTGGTGCATGGCCGGCATGACGTGCAGGCGCTGGGCTGCGACTTCTACGTGTTCTCCAGCCACAAGCTCTACGGGCCGGATGGCGTCGGCGTGCTCTACGGCCGCCCAGAAGCGCTGCAGCGCCTCAAGCACTGGCAGTTCGGCGGCGAGATGGTGCGCCTGGCGGAGTACCACAGCGCCGAGTTCCGCGGCGCGCCGCTGGGCCTGGAAGCCGGTACCCCGCCGATCGCCGGGGTGATCGCCCTCGGCGCCAGCCTGGACTACCTGGCCGGGCTGGACCCCGCCGCCGTCGTCGGTCACGAGGCCGCGCTGCATGCCAAGCTGCTCGCCGGCCTGGGCGCCCGCGACGGCATCCAGCTGCTCGGCGCGCCGCGGGTCGCGCTGGCCAGCTTCGTCGTCGAGGGCGTGCACAACGCCGACCTCGCCCACCTGCTCACCGAGCAGGGCATCGCCGTGCGCGCCGGCCATCACTGCGCCATGCCGCTGCTGCAACGCCTCGGCCTGGCCGGCGCGATCCGCGTATCGCTGGGGCTGTACAACGACAGCGATGATCTGGAGCGCTTCTTCGGCGCCCTGGATCAAGCCCTGGAACTGCTGCGATGAGTCTGTCGGCCAGCGCCCAGGAAGCGCTCGACGCCTTCGGCCACTGTTCCGGCTGGGAACAGCGCGCGCGCCTGCTGATGCAGTGGGGCGAACGCCTGGCGCCCTTGAGCGCGGCCGAGCGCAGCGAGTCCCAGCGGGTGCACGGCTGCGAAAGCCAGGTGTGGCTGGTCGGCGAACTCCAGCAAGGCCGCTGGCAGTTCCGCGCCGCCAGCGATGCCCGGCTGCTCCGCGGCCTGCTGGCGCTGCTGCTGGCGCGGGTCGACGGCCTCTCGACCGAGGAGCTCGCCAGCCTCGACCCGGCCGACTGGTTCGGCCAACTGGGGCTGGCGCGCCAGCTCTCGCCGTCGCGCAGCAACGGCCTGAACGCGGTGCTGCAACGGATGCGCGAGCTGACCCTCAATCGACCAGGCTGAGCCCGTTCTCGGCGCACCACTGCGCCAAGGCCTCGCGCGTGCGCTGCGCTTCGTAGGCATGCCAATCGTCCGGCTTGCCGATATCCAGCAGCCAGCCCTTGTAGCGGGAATAGGCACCCTTGCGGCGGAACATGTCCCGCACCTGCTGAGAGTCCAGCAGGTGGGCCCGCACGAAGTCGAAGACCAGTTGCTTGCCCAGGTCGAAATCGTATTTTCCCGGAATCTCCAGACAGGCATCGGCATCGAAATCCTCGGGCAACTCATCCAGGCTGTCGCCGAACGAGTCGATGCAATAGATCGCGCCGGTCGCCGGGTCGATATAGCAGTCCGTATCGCCTTGACCGGCACTCACCATCTCGTAGGCTATTTCGAGCTGGGAGTAGCTGACGCTGGTTGAGCTACTGATCTTTCCCATCACTTGACCCTCTCTGCAGCCCGACAAAAACCCCAATCGCCGCACGTTCTCGGGGACCAAGCCGCCGTACCGCCTATTTCGCCCGCTCGGCCGGCCGCCGCGCACCGGCCACCAGCTTGTCCACGGTCTTCGCCGCCGCGGCCATGCCGAAGCTGGCGGTGACCATCATCACCGCGCCGAAACCGCCGGCGCAGTCGAGCTTGACCCCCTCGCCGACGAAGCCCTTGCTCAGGCACACCGCGCCGTCCGGCGTCGGATAGCGCAGCTGTTCGGTGGAGAACACGCAGGGCACGCTGTAGTTGCGCCCCGGGGTGCGCGAGAAACCGTAGTCGCGGCGCAACGTCGAACGGACCTTGGCGGCCAGCGGATCGTTGAAGGTCTTGTTCAGGTCGGCGACCTGGATCTGCGTCGGGTCGATCTGCCCGCCGGCGCCGCCGGTGGTGACAACCTGGATCTTGCGCCGCTTGCACCAGGAAATCAGCGCCGCCTTGGCCGCCACGCTGTCGATGCAATCGATCACCGCATCGAGCTGCTCGGTGATGTACTCGGCCATGGTCTCGCGGGTGACGAAGTCCGCCACCGCGTGCACCACGCAGGCCGGATTGATCGCGCGGATGCGCGCCGCCATGGCCGCGACCTTGGCCTGGCCGACCGCGCCGTCCAGCGCATGCACCTGGCGGTTGGTGTTGCTGATGCAGACATCGTCGAGGTCGAACAGCGAGAGCTCGCCAACCCCCGAACGCGCCAGCGCCTCGGCCGCCCAGGAGCCGACGCCGCCGATGCCGACCACCGCGACATGCGCCGCGGCCAGGCGCTCGGCGCCCGCGCGGCCATACAGGCGGGCTATTCCGGCAAAGCGTTGTTCATCAATCGGCATTTCATCACCTCGGCAGGGCAGGCGCGCATTATAGGAAGACCGCGGCCGCGGCCCAAGTGCCGGCTGAATGACGGGCCGGGCCCCTCCGGCGTTATAGTCGCGCGATAACAACAAATCAGTCCGACGGAGCCTGCCATGCGCAACTTCAGCTTCCACAACCCGACCAAGATCCACTTCGGCGAAGGCCAGATCGCCAAGCTGGCCAAGGAAATCCCCGCCGGCAGCCGAGTGCTGGTCACCCATGGCGGCGGCAGCATCTTCCAGAACGGGGTCTGGGCCCAGGTCGAGGAGACCCTGGCCGGCTTCGCCCTCAGCCGTTTCGCCGGGATCGAGGCCAACCCGCAGTACGATACCCTGCTGCGCGCCGTGGAACAGGCCAGGCGCGATGCCTGCACCTTCATCCTGGCGATCGGCGGCGGCTCGGTGATCGACGGCAGCAAGTTCATCGCCGCGGCGCTGTGCCATCCCGGCGATCCCCTCGAGCTGCTCACCGGCACCCGCGCCAAGGCGGCCCTGCCGCTGGGCTGCGTGCTGACCCTGGCGGCCACCGGTTCGGAGAGCAATCCGCACGGCGTAGTCACCCATGTCGCGCGCCAGGAGAAACTGCCGTTCTCCAGCCCGCTGCTGTACCCGCGCTTCGCCATCCTCGACCCGCGCACCACCTTCAGCCTGCCGCCGCGGCAGATCGGCAACGGCGTGGTCGATGCCTTCGTCCACACCATCGAGCAATACCTCACCTACCCGGCCGATGCGCCACTGCAGGACCGCTACGCCGAGGGCCTGCTGCAGACCCTGATCGAGGAAGGCCCGAAGGCCCTGCTCGACCCCGAGGACTATCCGGTGCGCGCCAACCTGATGTGGTGCGCCACCCAGGCACTCAACGGCCTGCTCGGCTGCGGCGTGCCGCAGGACTGGGCGACCCACATGATCGGCCACGAGCTGACCGCGCTGTACCACCTCGACCATGCCCAGACCCTCGCCGTGGTGCTGCCGGCGCTGCTCGCCGAACGCCGCGAAGCCAAGCGCGCCAAGCTGCTGCAGTACGCCGAGCGGGTCTGGCAGCTGCGCGACGGCGCTGACGATGCACGCATCGATGCCGCCATCGCCGCCACCGAGGCCTTCTTCAAGCGCATGGGAGTGCCGACACGGCTGTCCGAACACGGCCTCGACGCCGAGGTGATCCCCCAGGTACTGGCGCAGCTGGAGCGCCACCAGATGACCGCCCTCGGCGAAAACCGCGACATCGACCTGGACGTCAGCGAGCGCATCCTCTTGCGGGCGCTGTAGTGAACACACTCGCCCCGAGGCGGAATGCGCTGCGTGGCGGCCAGGGCCGGCGGTTTTGCTTTAAGATGGCGACCCGTCCGCTAGATGCCGCCCTGGAGCCGCAATGACCGCCCCCTCCCCGCCCCTCTCCGCCACCCTGGAGCTTGCCTGCGAGCTGATCCGCCGCCCGTCCGTCACCCCGGTCGACGAAGGTTGCCAGGAACTGATGATGCGCCGCCTCCAAGCCCTCGGCTTCCGGATCGAGCCGATGCGCATCGAGGAGGTGGAGAATTTCTGGGCCAGCCATGGCGAGCAGGACGGCCCGGTGCTGTGCTTCGCCGGGCATACCGACGTGGTCCCGACCGGCCCGCTGCAGGCCTGGCAGCACCAGCCGTTCGACGCGCTGATCGACGCGCAGGGCATGCTCTGCGGGCGTGGCGCCGCCGACATGAAGGGCAGCCTGGCGGCGATGATCATCGCGGTCGAGCGCTTCGTCGCCGACCACCCCAAGCACAAGGGGCGCATCGCCTTCCTGATCACCAGCGACGAGGAAGGCCCGGCCCAGCACGGCACCAAGGCGGTGATCGAACGCCTGGCCGCGCGCAACGAACGCCTGGACTGGTGCATCGTCGGCGAGCCGTCGAGCACCGCGCTGGTCGGCGACGTGGTCAAGAATGGCCGCCGCGGCTCGCTCGGCGCCACGCTGACGGTGCGCGGCGTGCAGGGCCACGTGGCCTACCCGCACCTGGCCAGGAACCCGATCCACCTGGCTGCACCGGCGCTGGCCGAACTGGCCGCCGAGCACTGGGACGACGGCAACGCCTTCTTCCCGCCGACCAGCTTCCAGGTGTCCAACCTCAACGCCGGCACCGGCGCGACCAACGTGATCCCCGGCGAACTGCGGGCAGTGTTCAACTTCCGCTTCTCCACCGAATCGACGGTCGAGGGCCTGCAGAAGCGGGTCGAGGCCATCCTCGACAGGCACGGCCTGGATTACCACGTGGAATGGGCGCTGTCCGGCCTGCCCTTCCTCACCGAACCCGGCGCCCTGCTCGATGCAGTCGCCGCCAGCATCAAGGCGGTGACCGGCCGCGAGACCACCCCCTCGACCTCCGGCGGAACGTCCGACGGGCGCTTCATCGCCACCCTGGGCACCCAGGTGGTCGAACTCGGCCCGGTCAACGCGACCATCCACCAGATCAACGAGCGGGTGCTGGCCAGCGACCTGGAGGTGCTGACCGAGATCTACTACCAGACCCTCGTGAAGCTGCTGGCCTGATGCTCACCTGTCCCCTCTGCCAGGGCGCCCTGAGCGCCGTCGACAACGGCGTGGCCTGCCCGCTCGGCCACCGCTTCGACCGTGCGCGCCAGGGCTACCTGAACCTGCTGCCGGTGCAGCACAAGAACAGCCGCGATCCCGGCGACAACGCCGCCATGGTCGAAGCCCGCCGACGCTTCCTCGACGGCGGCCACTACGCGCCGCTGGCCGCGCGCCTGGCCGAGCTGGCCGCCGAGCAGGCGCCCGCGCGCTGGCTGGATATCGGCTGCGGCGAGGGTTATTACACCGCGCAGATCGCCGAACGGCTGCCGGGGGCCTGCGGCTATGCCCTGGACATCTCCCGCGAGGCGATCAAGCGCGCCTGCAAGCGTGCGCCGCAATTGACCTGGCTGGTGGCGAGCATGGCCCGCGTGCCCCTGAGCGATGCCAGCTGCCAGTTGCTCGCCAGCGTGTTCAGCCCGCTCGACTGGCAGGAGGCCAAGCGCCTGCTGGCCCCCGGCGGCGGCCTGCTGCGCATGGGGCCGAGCCGTTTACACCTGCTGGAACTGCGGCAGAAGCTGTATGACGAAGTGCGTGACTACGACGACCAGAAGCACCTCGAACTGATCCCGGAGGGCCTGCGCCTGGCCCACAGCGAAACCCTCAGCTTCAAGCTGCAACTGGACAGCAGCCAGGCCCGCGCCGACCTGCTGGCGATGACCCCGCATGGCTGGCGCGCCAGCGCCGAACGGCGCGCGGCGGTGATCGCCGAGCCATTCGAAGTCACGGTCGCCATCCGCTACGATTGGATCGAGAAACTCCAGGCTTCTCAGGAACAGGAATGACCATGCGCCAACCGGATATCGAGATCTACCTGAAAGACGCCGATCAGCAGGCCGTCGCCCATTGGTTGAGCGAGGCCATCGGCCCCTGCACGCCCTGGCAGCAGAAGGGCCAGACCTTCAAGTGCCGCGCCGGCGACGTGCCGGTGACCTGGCTGCCGAAGGCCGTGGGCAAGTGGCACAGCCTGTACCTGGAGAGTGACGCCACGCCCTGGGCCGACGACCTGGCTTGCGCGCAAGCCGCCTTTGCCGCGCTCAACGTCGAGGTGCGCTGCGCACCGGGCGGCTGGCAGGAAGAGGAAAGCGACGAGCAGGCCGACCGCTGGCTGCGCATCAGCGCCGATGGCGTCGAGGAAATCACCTGGCGCACCGGTTAATCGCACGGCGGTTGTAGGAGCGGGCCGTGCCCGCGAAACCTGGTTGAATCGGTATCAGCGTATCGCGGCCATGGACTGGGCGTCGCCGCCGCTCCTACAAGATCGCAAGCGGCCTGCCGATCAACCCTGCAGATACGCGAAAGCCCGTCAGCGACGGGCTTTCTCTTTCCAGCTCGGGTCAGGGCTCAGAGCGCGGAAACGTCTTCCGCTTGCAGCCCCTTCTGGCCTTGGGTCACCGCGAACTCGACTTTCTGGCCTTCGGCCAGGGAGCGGTGGCCTTCACCACGAATGGCGCGGTAATGGACGAACACATCGGCACCGCTCTCGCGCTGAATAAAGCCATAGCCCTTGGAATCATTGAACCACTTGACGGTTCCCGTTTCACGATCAGCCATTACCACTGTCTCCAACTCGCAGTTTTTATTGTCCCGTAAAGACGGTTCGGCGGTTCGCTGAAAACGTGCTTCTGCTAGCGTTGAACAACGACCCGCCGAGCAGTATAGAACAAGCTCTGCGACTGAAAAGCACTTTTTCGAATCGGCTCGAGGCCACACAGGACAAGGGCTGCGGCCTGGTTGCGAAGCAATCTGCAGGGTCACCGACGTTGCCTGCGCGCAAGTAGATCCTAGGTTTATGCGCAAGCCTCGCAGGACGTAGGAGCGGCGGGGACGCCGCTCCTACAAAGCCCCTGAGCCCCGTAAGCCCGGATGCAAATCCGGGGGAAAGCCACTCAAGGCAAATCCCGCTGTCGGAGTGCACTCCGCGCGCGCCAGTCAGCCGTGCCGGCGCCGCCGCCACAGCCACAGCGCCAGCACGCCGAGGGTCAGCAGCAGCGGCACCAGGGCGATATTGACGAACTTCAGGCTGCGCCCCAGCGCCTCGATGTCGGCATTCAGCTGGTAGCGCACCTCGCGCAGTTCCTTGCGGATCTTCAGCTTCTCCTGGACGAACTGGCGCAGCGTGGCCTGCTGTTCCGGGGTCAACTCCAGCACCTTGCTCGGGTCGTCGCTTTGCTGCAGGGCGGCGAGCTTCTGCTCGGTATCCGCCAGACGCGCCTGCAGGGCCTGTTCCTTCTCGCGAAAGCGCACCTCGGCTTCGCGTTGCAAGGTCTCGACCACCTCGAACGGGCGGGTGAAGCGCCCGCGCGAGCGCACGCTGATCAATGCCTCGGAGCCGGCCAGGTTATCCAGCGCGTTGATCGTGAAACTGGCGTTGTCTGCCCAGGGCTGCGGGATGCGCTGGCCGAAGAAATCCTGCACCTGCACCCACATGCGGTCGGTGAGCAGGTCGGTATCGGCCACGGCGATCACGTTGATGTTGTCCGCCGACTTCAGCCCGTCCTTGCGCCCTTCGATGCCGTCCGGGTAGGCCGACTGCGCCGGGCCGTCGATGCGCGCGGCGAGGGTGTAGCGCTCGCCGGTCGGCTGCAGCTCGCGGATCAGCTCCTCGGGATTCTGCAGCATGCCGAAGCGCTTCACGTCGAACGGCATGGCGTACTGCGAACTCTGGACCAGCGGGATGAAACGGGTCTTCGCCCCCTCCAGCGGTTCGAGGATGCCGGCGGCGGCCACGGTCAGGTTCTCCAGCGCCGCGGTGCTGATGTCCTCCTGGTCCAGGGCGCCCTTCGGCAGGCTCAGCCAGGCGGCATGCCGCACCGGCCGCTGGCCCTCGCCCATGCTCACCGACATGGCGTAGGAGCCGTCGCCGAGCACCTTGTCCGGCACCATGCGCAGGCCCCAGGCCTGGAACAGCGGCGCCAGGCTGGAGGATTTGTCGATGGCCATTTCGCCGGGCATCTCCACCTGGGTGTCGGCCTCGCTGAACGGATCGACGAAGGCCAGCAGCTTGCCGCCGCGCAGCACGAACTGGTCGATGGCGTAGAGGGTCTGCTCGGGCAACTGCTTGGGATGCACCAGCAGCAGCACCGAGACGCTCTCGGGAATCTGGTCGACGTCGCTTTTCAGGCTCTCGATCTGGAACAGCTGGCGGATTTCCTCCATCACCATCCAGGGCGGCGTCGGCCGGCGCGCCAGCATGTCGAAGCCGCCATTGATCTGCAGCCCGGACAACACGCCGACCACCGGGCGCTGCGGCTTGGCCAGGCTCTGCACCAGGCGGCTGAGCTCGTACTCGAGGAACTCCTCCTGGTCCAGGGCGAAGAACGGGATGACCTGGATATCGCCCTGGGCGTTCTTGCCGGCCAGGCCGAAGTACACCGAATCGCCGCCCTGTTGCAGCGGAATGCCCTGCAGGCCGAATTCGGCGGCCTTGTCCTCGTCCTCGGAGAACGGCGCCGGGTCGATGATCTTCAGCTTGAGCTTGTCGCCCGCTTCGCGCTGGTAGGCCTCGAGCATTTCCTCGACGCGCCGGGCATAGTTGCGCAGCGCCGGCAGCTCCTTGGCGGTGCTGTCGGAGTAGAAGAAACTCAGCTCGATCGGCTCCTCCAGCTCGGCGAGGATCCGTTCGGTGCCGGCGGAGATGGTGTAGAGCTTCTGCTCGGTCAGGTCCAGCCGCGCGTTGGTCAGGCCCAGGCCGGCGAACAGGTTGAAGGCGAGAAACGCCAGGGCGATGAGCACGAGCCCGGCGCTGGAATACATCAGCTTTTTCATGGGCGTCCTCAGTCGGCTTTCTTCAGGTCGATGACCACCGCGGTCGCGGCCAGCCAGGCGGCGATCAGGGTGAGGAAATACAGCAGGTCGCGCAAATCGATCACGCCCTTGCTGATCGCATCGAAACGGGTCAGGAAGCTCAGCGAGGCCACCGCATCGACCAGCCACTGCGGCGCCCAGCCGCTGAAGCCATCGAGCACCATGGGAAAGCCGCTGACGATGAACAGGAAGCACACGCTGACCGCAAGGATGAAGGCGATCACCTGGTTCTTCGCCAGCGCCGACATGCACGAGCCGATCGCCAGGTAGGCGCCGGCCAGCAGCCAGCTGCCGAGGTAACCGGTGACGATGGCACCGTTGTCCGGCTCGCCCAGGTAGTTGACCGTGACGACCATCGGCACGGTCAGCAGCAAGGCCAGCCCGGCGAAGGCCCAGGCGGCGAGGAACTTGCCGGTGACCGCCTCGAAGCGGGTGATCGGCAGGGTCATCAGCAGCTCGATGGTGCCGGACTTGCGCTCCTCGGCCCACAGGCGCATGGCGATCGCCGGCACCAGGAACAGGTAGAGCCAGGGATGGAAGTTGAAGAACGGCGCCAGGTTGGCCTGGCCGCTCTCGAAGAAGCCGCCCAGGTAGAAGGTGAACACCCCGGACAGCACCAGGAAGATCACGATGAACACATAGGCCAGCGGCGTGGCGAAATAGCTCGCCAGCTCGCGCTGGAAAATCACCGGCAACTGCCTCATACCAGCTCCCCCCGGGTCAGGCTGCGGAACACTTCGTCCAGCCGACCGCGCTCGACATTCAACTCCTTGACCTTCCAGCCGTGCTGGGCGATCAGCGCATTGACCTGCGGGAAGATCACCTGGCCCGGCTTGGCCAGCACGCTGAGGCTGTGCTCCAGGGCGTTCTCCTCCACCCCGGCGACGCCCGGCAGCGCGGCCAGCGCCACCTGATCGAGTGGCTCCTCGGCGACCAGGGTCACCGCCTGGTGGTAGCGCGAGCGGCTCTCCAGTTCCAGCGGGGTGCCGTCGGCGAGCAGCTTGCCGTGGGCGATCACCACCGCGCGGGTGCAGACGGCAGTGACTTCTTCGAGAATGTGGGTGGAGATGATGACGATCTTGTCGTGCGCCAGGCTCTTGATCAGCTTGCGCACCTGGTGCTTCTGGTTCGGATCGAGGCCGTCGGTGGGCTCGTCGAGGATCAGCACCCGCGGGTCGTGGAGGATCGCCTGGGCCAGGCCGACACGGCGCTTGAAGCCCTTGGACAGGGTCTCGATGGATTGCTCCAGGACCTTCTCCAGCTCGACCTGGGCCACCGCCCTGGCCACCCGTTCGCGCTTCTCGGCGCCACGGAAACCGCGTACCGCGGCGATGAATTCGAGGAAGCTGCGCACCGACATGTCGCCGTAGCAGGGCGCGCCTTCCGGCAGGTAACCGATCTGCCGCTGGGCCTTGAGGCGGTCTTTCTGGATATCGAAGCCGAGGATGCTCGCCGAGCCTGCGCTCGGCGCGAGAAAGCCGGTGAGCATCTTCATGGTGGTCGACTTGCCGGCACCGTTCGGGCCGAGGAAGCCCAGCACTTCACCCGGCTGGACGCGGAAGGACAGGCTGTCCACCACACAGTGCTGCGCGAAACGCTTGGTTAGATTGTTTATCTCGATCATGGTCCCTCACCATTGCGGTAGCAGGTCCTGCTCGCTGCCCGTACAGCAGCGAAACGGGCCTTTAATGCCGGCGGACTATAAGGAGTCCGGCGCCGCCAGTGCAAGCCGGGAACCGCGCGGGCAGGCCCCAGGTACTTTGGCCTGCGCCTCGAACCCGCAGCCCTTACTAGATTTTGCCGGCAGCCGAGCGATCCGGCACACTAGCCGCCCCGAGCAAGTGCTCGTTTTAACCAGCCAGCAGACCCCGTATGACCCGCTCCCCGCTTCGCCGCCTCGTGCTCGGCACCCTGCGCCGCCTGCTGTACCTCTGGGTACGCTCGGAAACCATCAACCAGTCGGCCTTCACCCTCAAGCTCGACCGCAGCAAACCGGTGTTCTACGTGCTGCAGCTGCCGTCGCTGAGCGACCTGGCGGTGGTCGACCGCGAGTGCCGCAAGGCCGGCCTGCCGCGCCCGGTGCTGCCGGTCACGCTGGGCGCGCTGGAGGAGCCGGCGGCGTTCTTCTACCTGACCCCGGAGCCGGACTGGCTCGGCCGCCAGGACAAGCGCGGCAGCGCGCCGACCCTGCAGCGGCTGGTCGCGGCCTTGCGCCAGCAGGCCGTGGACGACGCGCAGATCGTCCCGGTCAGCGTGTTCTGGGGCCAGTCGCCGGACCGAGAGACCAGCGCCTGGAAGCTGCTGTTCGCCGACAGCTGGGCGGTTACCGGGCGCCTGCGCCGGCTGGTGAGCATCCTGATCCTCGGGCGCAAGACCCGCGTGCAGTTCTCCAGCCCCATCCACCTGCGCGAACTGATCGAGCAGGACAAGGGCCACGAGCGCACCCTGCGCATGGTCCAGCGCATCCTGCGGGTGCACTTCCGCCAGCAGAAGGCCGCGGTGATCGGCCCCGACGTGTCGCACCGACGCAACCTGGTCAAGGGCCTGGTGCACGGTCCGCAGGTGCGCCAGGCGATCCTCGAGCTGGCCGAGCGCGAGAAGATTCCACTGGAGAAGGCCGAGGCCCAGGCCCTGCGCTACGGCAACGAGATCGCCTCGGACTACACCTACACGGCGATCCGCTTCCTCGAACTGCTGCTCAGCTGGTTCTGGAACAAGATCTACGACGGCATCAGGGTCAACCATATCGAGGGCGTGCAGGAGATCGCCCAGGGCCACGAGGTGATCTACGTGCCCTGCCACCGCAGCCATATCGACTACCTGCTGCTGTCCTACCTGCTGTTCAAGAACGGCCTGACCCCGCCGCACATCGCCGCCGGGATCAACCTCAACATGCCGCTGATCGGCGGTCTGCTGCGCCGTGGCGGCGCCTTCTTCATGCGCCGTACCTTCAAGGGCAACCCGCTCTATACCGCGGTGTTCAACGAATACCTGCACACTCTGTTCAGCAAGGGCTTCCCGGTCGAGTACTTCGTCGAGGGCGGCCGCTCGCGCACCGGACGCATGCTGCGGCCGAAGACCGGCATGCTGGCCATCACCCTGCGCAGCTTCCTGCGCTCCAGCCGCCTGCCGGTGGTCTTCGTGCCGGTGTATATCGGCTATGAAAGAGTCCTCGAAGGCCGCACCTACCTCGGCGAGCTGCGCGGCGCGAGCAAGAAGAAGGAGTCGATCTTCGACCTGTTCAAGGTCATCGGCGCGCTCAAGCAGCGTTTCGGCCAGGTCTCGGTGAACTTCGGCGAGCCGATCAAGCTGGCCGAGTTCCTCGACCAGCAGCAGCCCGACTGGCGCGAACAGCAGCTCGCCCCGCACTACCGCCCGGCCTGGCTGAACGAGGCCACCAACCGCCTCGGCGAACGGGTGGCCCAGCACCTCAACGAGGCGGCGGCGATCAACCCGGTCAACCTGGTGGCCCTGGCGCTGCTCTGCACCAGCAAGCTGGCCCTCGACGAGCGCGCCCTGGCGCGGGTGCTCGACCTCTACCTGGCGCTGCTGCGCCGCGTGCCCTACTCGCCGCACACCAGCCTGCCGGAGGGCAACGGCCAGGCGCTGATCGAGTACGTGCAGGGCATGGATCTGCTCGCCGAACAGAAGGACGCGCTGGGCAGGATCCTCTACCTGGACGAGCACAACGCGGTGCTGATGACCTACTACCGCAACAACGTGCTGCACATCTTCGCCCTGCCGGCGCTGCTGGCCAGCTTCTTCCAGAGCAGCGCACGGATCAGCCGCGAGCAGATCCTGCGCTTCACCCGTGCGCTCTACCCGTACCTGCAGGCCGAGCTGTTCATCCGCTGGGACCTGGACGAACTGGATGCGGTGATCGACCAGTGGCTGGCGGCGTTCGTCGAGCAAGGCCTGCTGAAATTCGAAAACGATGCGTATGTGCGGCCGGCGCCCAGTTCGCGGCAGTTCGTCCTGCTGACCCTGCTGTCCCGCGCCATCGCCCAGACCCTGCAGCGTTTCTACATGGCCATCGCCCTGCTGCTCAACGCCGGGCAGAACGCCATCAGCGCCGAGGAACTGGAAGACCTCTGTACCGTGATGGCCCAGCGCCTGTCGATCCTCCACGGCCTCAACGCCCCGGAGTTCTTCGACAAGAGCCTGTTCCGCCACTTCATCCAGGGCCTGCTCGACCAGCGCGTGCTGCGCCAGGACGAAGCCGGCAAGCTCAGCCACCACCCGCAGCTCGGCGAACTGGCCGAAGGCGCCGCCAAGCGCGTGCTGCCGGCGGAGATCCGCCTGTCGATCCGCCAGGTGGCCATGGACAGGAGCGAGGAGCCGGCATAAACCGGCGCCTTGCCGGAAGGCCGGCGCGCTCAGAGCCCGCTGCGGAGCAGTTCCAGGAACCGCGGGCTGGCGTCTATCGAATTGTGCCCCGCGCCCGGAACGACCTCGAGCCTGGCCACGCCGGGGGCGAAATGCGCGTAGAGCGTCTCGGTGCTCGAACGCGGGATGACTTCGTCATGTTCGGCGGCGATCAGCAGCGTCGGCACGGCGATGCGCGGTGCGTATTTCCAGGATTCGAACTTGTCCCGCAGCAGCCACCTCACCGGAAGATAGGGAAACTGGCTGGCGGCGAACTCCTGCAGGCTGTGGAACGGCGTGATCAGCACCAGGCGCGATGCCGGACGCTGGCTGGCCAGGCGCACGGCGACAGCCGCGCCGAGGCTGCGCCCCACCACCACGATCTGCGAGTGGGCGGCTTGCACCTTGTCGAACAAGGCCATGGCATCGCGCGCGATGGCCGCCTCGGAGGGTGATCCGGAACTGCCCCCATAGCCTCGGTAGTGCAGCAGGTAGAGCGCATGCTCGGGAAAGGCCCGGGCAAACTCCGGCAGGTTGAGCGAGACGTCCTCGGCGTTGCCACCGAAGTAGAGCAACGCCTTCGGGCCGTCATGGGGCCTCACGGAAACCAGCACCTCGGCGTCGACGACCGGCAGCCTGAGCAGCGTGGCGGGGCTGGCAATGGCCCGGGGCTGGGGGAAGTAGATGAGCGAACGCTGCAACATCCACGCCGCGACGCAGAGCGCCAGGTACAAGGCGGCAAACAATGCCAGGAGCGAAACCATTCGCGACATGCGGCTCACTTCCATTCGGCTACGAAGCGCTGCTGAACGACCGCCGGCGATCGCTTGCAGCGCCCCAGGATAGGCTCATACGCCGGCATTGCGCACGCGGACCGGCGCCCGGGGTTTGGCGTCAGCGCCCTGCTCCGCTAAGCTCGCGGCATCGCTCACCGCCAGAAGGATCGCCCCATGCTCCGCATCAGCACCCTCGTCGCCGGCCTGGCACTGTCCGCCAGCGCCTTTGCCCTGTCCCTCGCCGACCTGAGCCAGAGTGATGCCAGCGGCGGGTTGAAGGATGCGCTGATTCAGGGCGCGCAGGTGGCAGTCCAGCAGCTGGGCGCGCCGGGCGGCTTCAGCGACAACCCGCAGGTGCGCATCGAGTTGCCGGGCCAGCTGGGCAAGGCGGCGCGGGCCATGAAGATGATGGGCATGGGCGCCCAGGTCGAGCAGTTGGAGGCGAGCATGAACCAGGCCGCCGAGGCCGCGGTACCCCAGGCCCAGGCGCTGCTGGTGGATGCGGTGAAGAAGATGAGCGTGGCGGACGCCAAGGCCATCCTCGCCGGCCCGCAGGACTCCGCCACCCAGTACCTGAACAAGAGCAGCCGCGAGCAGATCCGCGCCCGGTTCCTGCCGATCGTCAAGCAGGCCACCGACCGGATCGGCCTGGCCCAGCAGTACAACGCCTTCGCCGGCCAGGCGGCGGGCCTCGGCGCAGTGGATGCGAAGAGCGCCAATGTCGAGAGCTACGTCACCGAGCAGGCGCTGGACGGACTGTTCGCGATGATCGCCAAGCAGGAGGCGAGCATCCGCCAGAACCCGGCCGGCGCCGCCACCAGCCTGGCGCAGAAGGTCTTCGGCGCGCTCTGAGCCTGGCTTGACGGCACGACAGGCCGGCGCTCTGCCCAGCCAGGCGCAGCGCGAAACGCCAGGACGGCGGCAGGCGGCAGGCGGCAGGCGGCAGGCGGCAGGCGGCAGGCGGCAGGCGGCGAACCGGGAACTATCGGAAAAGTTCCCCGCTCTTAGTAACTCGAGACCCGATCCGACGGGTGACATTCGGCCCGGCAGTATCGGAGATACCCCCAATCAGCGGCTGCGCACGGATTCTTCCATGGACGAACGATTACCCGAGATACCCGGCTATAGCGTGCATAGCCGGCTTGGCAAGGGTGGGATGGCCGAGGTCTATCTGGCAACCCAGGAGTCGCTGCACCGCAAGGTGGCGGTGAAGGTACTGCTCAACGCCAATGACGAGGCGTTCAGCAAGCGTTTCATCCGCGAGGGGCATATCGTCGCCTCGTTGCACCACCCCACGATCATCACCATCCACGACATCGACAGACTGGCCGATGGCCGCTACTACCTGGCCATGGAATTCGTCGGCGGCGGCGACCTGGCCCGGCACAAGGGCGAGGTATTCGAGCCGAGGCGCGCCCTGGAGATCGTCCGGCAGATCGCCACCGGCCTCGCCGTGGTGCATGAGCAGGGCCTGATCCACCGCGATATCAAGCCGGCGAACATCCTCTTCCGCAGCGACGGCACGGTGGTGATCACCGATTTCGGCATCGCCAAGGCGCTGGAGATGGACAGCGAGCTCACCGGGCTCGGCATCGCGGTCGGCAGCCCGGCCTACAGCAGCCCGGAACAGACGCAGTGCCAGCCGCTGGATATCCGCACCGACATCTACAGCCTGGGCGTCATCCTCCTGGAGATGCTCATCGGCACCAATCCGTTCCGCGGCGCCAGCTATACCCAGACCGTGATGAACCACGTGCAGATGCCGCCGCCGAGCCTGCCGGCGCACATCAGCCCGTACAAGGCGCTGCTCGAGCGGATGCTGGCGAAGGACCCGAACCAGCGCTTCGCCGACTGCCGGGCACTGCTGCAGGCACTCGATGAGCTGGACCAGCCAGAGCGACTGGACGAACCGGACCAGCCCAGCGAGGTGGAGCTGGAATCTACCCGCTTCGCGCCGGCGCTGATCGATGCTGCGCCGCCCCAGGCCGAGCCCGCCCGCCGGCGCAGCCCGGACAGGCGCCTGGCGCTGTGGGCACTCGGCAGCCTGCTGCTGATCGGTGCCGCCAGCGGCACCGGCCTGTACCTCCAGCAGCAGCTGAAGCTCGCCGAGCTGCTGGCGCGTGGCGAACAGCGCCTGGCCGAAGGCCAACTGGTCGAGCCGGCGCAGGACAACGCCGAGTATTTCTTCAACCGGGCCTTGCAGCTCGACGAAGCCAGCGCGGAGGCCCGGCAGGGCCTGCAACGGGTAGCCGCGGCGCGGATCGCCGGCTACCGACAACTGGCCGAGCAGCGCATCGCCGAGGAGCACCTGCTGGAGCCCGAGGATGACAGTGCGGTGTTCTATTACCGGCAGATACTCCGCCTGGCGCCGGGGCATGCCCAGGCGCTGGCCGGCTTGAACCAGGTGGCGCTGCTCTACGCCGGGATGAGCGAGGACGCCTATGCCAAGGGCGATTACGACCTGGCGCGGGCCTACATCAAGCATGGCCTGGAAGCCCGTCCGGACAGCCCCGAACTGCTCGAGCTCCGGGACCAGCACGAGCAGCGCCCACGCAGTGGCCAAGCGCCGCGCCCGTCCGCTGCGCCGCCACCACCCGCCGCGGAGCAACCGCCGGCCAGCGCGGAGCCGACCGAGTCGAATGCCTTCAAGCGCCTGTGGAACAGCATCTTCTGATTTGAATTCCCCCGCCGCGGCGGCTTGCCTGCGTAGGGTGCGCCATGCGCACCAGGTGCAGCGACCAATGGCGCGCACGGCACACCCTGCCGGACGATGGCGGTGCCCACAGTCAAGCCTGGCCGCCTGGCCGGGCTTTAACCGGCCTAGGCTGCCTCGCGCGGCGCTTGCCTGACCCTGAACCAGGCCGCGTAGAGCGCCGGCAGGAACAGCAGGGTCAGCGCGGTGGCGACGATCAGGCCGCCCATGATGGCCACCGCCATCGGCCCGAAGAACACGCTGCGCGACAGCGGGATCATCGCCAGCACCGCCGCCAGGGCGGTCAGCACGATGGGCCGGAAGCGCCGTACCGTGGCCTCGATGATCGCCTGCCAGCGGTCCAGGCCGGCGGCGATGTCCTGCTCGATCTGGTCGACCAGGATCACCGAGTTGCGCATGATCATCCCGGCCAGGGCGATGGTGCCGAGCATGGCGACGAAGCCGAACGGCTGGCGGAACAGCAGCAGGAACAGGGTTACGCCGATCAGCCCCAGCGGCGCAGTGAGGAACACCATGGCCGAGCGCGAGAAGCTCTTCAGTTGCAGCATCAGCAGGGTCAGCACCACCACGATGAACAGCGGCACGCCGGCGTTCACCGACTTCTGCCCGCGCGCCGAGTCCTCGACCGTGCCGCCGACATCCAGCAGGTAGCCGTCCGGCAGCGCGGCGCGGATCGGCTCGAGGGTCGGCAGGATCTGCGCGACCAGGCTGGCCGGCTGCTGCTGGCCATACACGTCGGCGCGCACGGTGACGGTCGGCAGGCGGTTGCGGTGCCAGATGATGCCTTCCTCGAAGCCGTACTCGAGGGTGGCGATCTGCGCCAGCGGCACGCTCTTGCCGCTGTCGGTGGTTACCGCCAGGCTCGGCAGCAGGCCGAGTTGCTGGCGCTCGCTGAGGGTGCCGCGCAGAAGGATCTCGATCAGCTCGTTGCCTTCGCGGTACTGGCTGACCGGCGCGCCGGTCAGCGAGCGCTGCAGGAAGCCCGACAGGTCGGCGCTGCTCACGCCCAGGGCACGGGCGCGCTCCTGGTCGATGTTCAGGCGCACCACCTTGCTCGGCTCCTGCCAATCCAGGTGCACGTTGGCCACATGCGGGTTCTCGCGCACCTTGTCCGCCACCCGGCGCGCCAGCGCGCGGACCTCGTCGATATGCTCGCCGGAGACGCGGAACTGCACCGGATAGCCGACCGGCGGGCCGTTCTCCAGACGCGCGATGCGCGTGCGCAGGGTCGGGAACTCTTCGCCGACGGTCGCGATCAGCCAGTTGCGCACCTGTTCGCGGTCCTCGATGCTTTTCGTCAGCACCACGAACTGGGCGAAGCTGGCGGCCGGCAGTTGCTGATCCAGCGGCAGGTAGAAACGCGGCGAGCCGGTGCCGACATAGGCCACGTAGTTGTCGATGCCCTCATGCTGGTCGAGCAGCTGCTCGAGACGCTTGACCTCGGCCTCGGTGGCGCTCAGCGAGGCGCCCTCGCCGAGCTTGAGGTCGACCATCAGTTCCAGGCGCCCGGAGGCCGGGAAGAACTGCTGCGGCACGAAGCGGAACAGCGCGATGGCGGCGACGAACAGGCCGAGGGTCAGCAGGATCACCGTCTTGCGCCGGCGCACGCACCACTCCACCGCGCGCCTTACGCGCTGGTAGAACGGCGTCGCATAGGGGTCGTGGCCCTCGGCGCTGCCGCCGTGGCTGGCCGCATGCAGCTTGGCCAGGTCCGGCAGCAGCTTGGCGCCCAGGTAGGGCACGAAGACCACCGCGGCGATCCACGACACCAGCAGGGCGATGGTCACCACCTGGAAGATCGAGCGGGTGTACTCGCCGGTGCCGGACTGCGCGGTGGCGATCGGCAGGAAGCCGGCGGCGGTGATCAGGGTACCGGTGAGCATCGGGAACGCCGTGCTGGTCCAGGCGAAGCTGGCGGCCTTGAGCCGGTCGTAGCCCTGCTCCATCTTGATCGCCATCATCTCCACGGCGATGATCGCGTCGTCCACCAAGAGGCCCAGGGCCAGCACCAGCGCACCGAGGGAAATCTTGTGCAGGCCTATTCCTAAGTAGTACATGGCGGCGAAGGTCATCGCCAGCACCAGCGGGATCGACAGCGCCACCACCAGGCCGGTGCGCAGGCCGAGGGAGAAGAAGCTCACCAGCAGCACGATGATCACGGCTTCGGTGAGCACGCGGACGAACTCGCCGACCCCGGTCTTCACCGCCGCCGGTTGATCCGAGACCTTGCGCAGCTGCATGCCGGCCGGCAGGGTTTCCTGCAGGCGGGCGAACTCGCCTTCCAGCGCCTGGCCGAGCACCAGGATGTCGCCGCCGCTTTTCATCGACACCGCCAGGCCGATGGCGTCCTCGCCCATGAAGCGCATGCGCGGCGCCGGCGGGTCGTTGAAGCCGCGCTTGACCTCGGCCACATCGCCGATGCGGAAGGTGCGCTCGGCCACCCGGATGGGGAAGTCGCGGATCTGCTCGACCGTCTCGAAGCGCCCGCTCACCCGCAGTTGCACGCGGTCCGAAGCGGTTTCGAAGAAGCCGGCGGTGACCACCGCGTTCTGCTCATCCAGCGCCTGCTGCACCACCGCCAGCGGCAGGCCGAGGGTCGCCAGCTTGGTGTTGGACAGTTCGATCCAGACCTTCTCGTCCTGCAGGCCGAGCAGCTCGACCTTGCCGACGTCCTTGACCCGCTGCAGCTGCAGTTGGATGCGGTCGGCGTAGTCCTTGAGCACGGCGTAGTCGAAACCGTCGCCGGTCAGGGCGTAGATATTGCCGAAGGTGGTGCCAAACTCGTCGTTGAAGAACGGGCCCTGGATGCCTTGCGGCAGGGTATGGCGAATATCGCCGACCTTCTTGCGCACCTGGTACCAGAGCTCGGGGATCTCGGCCGAATGCATGGAATCGCGGGCGATGAAGGTCACCTGGGACTCGCCGGGACGGGAGAAGGAGACGATCCTGTCGTACTCGCCGGTCTCCATCAGCTTCTTCTCGATGCGCTCGGTGACCTGGCGCGAGACTTCCTCGGCACTCGCGCCCGGCCAGTTGGTGCGCACCACCATGGCCTTGAAGGTGAACGGCGGATCCTCGCTCTGGCCCAGCTTGGTGTAGGAAATGGCACCGACTATCGCCAACAGCAGCATGATGTAGAGGACGATCTGGCGATTGTGCAGCGCCCAGGCGGAAAGGTTGAAACCCATCGGGACTACTCCTTGGCCACCAGCTTGACCGCACGGTTATCGCGGTCGACCGGGCGCACCTGCTGGCCTTCGCGCAGCATCTGGACGCCGGCGGCGACCAGCCAATCGCCCGCCTGCAGGCCTTCGAGCACCGGCACCAGCTTCTCGCCGTAGGCGCCGATGCGCACCGGCGTGCGCTTGAGCGTGGAATCCTGCGGATCGACCACCCAGACATAGGGCCGGCCCTGTTCGGCGGTCAGCGCCGACAGCGGCACCGCCAGCGGCACCTCGCCGTCATGGGCGATGAACACCCGCGCGCTCTGGCCCAACTCGGCGGGCACCTCGCCCTCGCTGAAGGCCACGCGGGCGGCGAAGGTGCGCGACTGCGCATCGGCCGCCGGCGACATCTCGCGAATCCGTCCGGGGAAGCGCCGGTCCGGCTGCGACCACAGTTCGACCGCGACCGTCTGGCCGACCTTGAAGCGCTCGAAGGCTTGTTCCGGCAGGTTGATCAGCACTTCGCGCTCGCCATCGGCGGCCAGGGTGAACACCGTCTGCCCGGCCGCCACGACCTGGCCGACCTCGACCATGCGCCGGGCGA
The DNA here is from genome assembly GCF_900100495.1 of Pseudomonas benzenivorans. GTDB lineage: Bacteria > Pseudomonadota > Gammaproteobacteria > Pseudomonadales > Pseudomonadaceae > Aquipseudomonas > Aquipseudomonas benzenivorans. The sequence continues at coordinate 207,638 of NZ_FNCT01000004.1, read as the reverse complement.
TCACCCCGTCCTGCGAGGCGCGCAGCACGGCGTAGCCGGCCTGGTTGTCGGCCACGTTGAACTCGGCCTTGATCTGCTTGAGCCGCGCCTCGCCGGAGCGGTAGAGGTTCTCGGCGTTGTCGTACTGCGAGCGGCTAACCAGGTTGCGCTCCTGCAGCTTCTGGTAGCGGTCGCGCTCGGCACGCACCAGTCGCAGGTTGGCCTCGGCCGCCGCGACCTGCGCACGAGTGGCTTCCAGCTGCAGGCGCACATCCTGCGGGTCCAGCTCCGCCAGGGGCTGGTCCTTCTTCACCCGCTGGCCCACCTCGACCAGACGCTTGGCCACCTTGCCGCCGATGCGGAACGCCAGCTCGGGCTCCAGGCGCGCGCGCACCTCGCCGGGGTAGGTGTCCATCGACTCGGCCGCCGGTTGCGGCTGCACCACCATGACCGGGCGAATGGATTGCGCAGCCTGCTCGCCATTGCCGCAGGCGGCGAGAAGCGCGATAAGGCTGGCAGGAATAGCAGCGGACAATATCTGGCGGAACATGATGAATGACCTTTCGAGAAGGTTTGGAATATTTGTACTGCCAGGTATAGTAAAAATAGCAAACTCACCAGTCCAGTATTAAAAGCGACCAATGCCTAACAAGTTGTTACCGCCCAGCGGCCCAGGCCGCCCAAAAAACCTCGCCAAACGCCAAGCCATCCTGGAGGCGGCGAAAACCCTGTTCCTGCGCCGCGGCTACGACGGCAGCAGCATGGACGCCATCGCCGCCGAAGCCGGGGTATCGAAACTGACGGTGTACAGCCACTTCACCGACAAGGAGACGCTGTTTTCCGCGGCGGTGAAGGCCAAGTGCGAGGAGCAGTTGCCGGAGTTGCTGTTCGAGCTGGCGGAGGACGCGCCCATCGAGGCGGTGCTGCTGAATATCGGCCGCGCCTTCCATGCGCTGATCAACAGCCGCGAATCCGTCGAGCTGCATCGCCTGATGGTGACCCTGGGCAGCCAGGATCCGAAACTCTCGCAGCTGTTCTTCGACGCCGGCCCGCAGCGCGTGCTGAACGAGATGGAAGGGCTGCTGAGCCAGGCCGACAAGGCCGGCAAGCTGCGCATCGCCAAGCCGCAGAGCGCCGCCGACCAGTTCTTCTGCCTGATCAAGGGCAGCGCCAACTTCCGCCTGCTGATCGGCTGCTGCGGTCCGCAGACCGGCGACGCCGCCGAGCAGCAGGTGCGGGACGTGGTGGAGCTGTTTATGCGGGCCTACCGGCCCGACTGATCAGCCTTTGCCCAGGGTCTTCTTCGGATAGATGTCGTAGCGGCTGGACTTGCCTTCCAGCGCAAAGCCGGGCTTGGGACCGTCGATGACCGGCGCCTTGCGCGGGCGCTTGACCACCACCCGGTGGCTGGCCAGGGCCAGGGCCGCGGCCAGCAGGGCCGGGGCATCCAGGTCGTCGCCGACGAAGGGGCGGAACAGGCGCATCTCCTTTTTCACCAGTGCGCTCTTGTCGCGGTGGGGGAACATCGGGTCGAGGTAGATCACCTGCGGCGGCTCGCCCTGCCAGCCAGTCATCAGCTCGATGGCGTTGCCGGTCATCAGGCGCATCTGCGCGGCGATAGGACCCACCTCGCGGTCCGCCAGGGCGCGCGCCAGGCCGTCTTCCAGCAAGGCGGCGATCAGCGGCTGGCGCTCGATCAGGGTCACCGCGCAGCCCAGACTGGCCAGGACGAAGGCATCGCGGCCCAGCCCGGCGGTGGCATCCAGCACCCGCGGGCGCACGCCCGGCTGCACGCCCACCGCCTTGGCGATCATCTGCCCGCTGCCACCGCCAAACAGCCGGCGATGGGCCACCGCGCCCTCGACGAAATCCACCCGCACCGGCCCCGGCGCCTGCGGACCCAGCTCGACCAGTTGCAAACCCGCCTCGCCCAGCTGCAAGGCGAATTGCGCCTCGCCGCCTTGCGGCAATCCCAGGCGCACGGCCCATGCGGCGGCGGCATCGGCCAGCTGCGGGGCCAAGGCTTCCATGCGAATGCTGGCGTTAAGCCGTTCGTCACTCATCGCTAACTCTGCTCAGAAAATGTTCAATTCGGCCGCGGAGCGCCGCTAGCCGATTAACCCGGCATTCTGCCAGACCCGGCGGATTCCGGCCGCCCCGAGTTTGCCGCCTGGCTGCCGCTGGCGCAGCCAACGAACCGGGCAGACGCTAACGGCACATGCGCAACAGGCCCATATCGACATGAAAATGATCGCGATGGGCGGCGTTGTAGTCCGGCCCGAGCGTGACATTGAAGCTGTCGCAGGCGCCTTGCTGCACCTGGCGCAAAAACCGCGCCTCGGCGCCCTCGCCCGGCCAGTCACGCAGCACGCTGATGCGCCGCCCGTCGCGCAGGCGAAACCCGGCGATGTCCAGGGCATTGGCCGAGGCGTGCTGGCTGCGGCGTTGGCTACCCGAGATGGTGCGGCAGGCGAAGCTGCCGAGATGCTCGACCAGCGCCACCGGCTGGCCGAATACCTCCTGTGCCGCAGGCTGCAAGGCATGCCGTTCGAACAGGCCAAAGGCCGCCGCCAGCGGACAGCTGGCGATAAAGCTGCTGCTCAAACGCAGCCCCGAGGCCTGAATGCGCAGGCTGTTCTGCAACGGGCAATCGGCCGCCGGCGCGCTATCGGCCAGGGCCGTGTAGCGCAACGGCGAGGTGGCCAGGGCCTGCCGACAGAGCGCGGGATCATCCTGCAGGCGCCAGAGCTTGAACGGGGTCAACAGGTTCGGCGCCAGCCTGATATCCAGCGGCGCCCAAGGATCCCAGCGCGGCGGCACAGCGAGCCACTTCTGCTGGATGGCCAGCGGCACCGCGAACACGGCCAACACCAACAGCAGCAGAAAACGGCGCAACCCCAGCCCTCAAGACTTGAACAGATCGTTGATTCGCGCGAACGGCATGGCCCTGCCGATTGCCGCCAGACTGCCGTGGCAGGCCAGTTCCTCGGCCGCCTGGAAGAACGCACCGTAGGCGACCCGCGCCAGGTTGGAGCCGAGGCTGACGCGCTTCACGCCGAGCTCGGCCAGTTCAACCAGCGACAAGCCCAGGCTCGGCGAGCCGACCAGTATGTTGACCGGGTGCGGCGCCACGGCGCTGACCACCGCGCGAATTTCTTCGCGGGTGCTCAGGCCCGGCGCATAGAGCACATCGGCGCCCGCCTCGGCGTAAGCCACCAGGCGCCGGAGGGTGTCGTCCAGGTCGGGCCGGCCGTGCAGGAAATTCTCCGCCCGCGCCGCCAGGGTGAAGGCGAACGGCAAACTACGGGCCGCCGCCACGGCGGCGCGGATGCGCTCGACCGCCAGCTCGAACGGGTAGATCGGCGCCTGCGCATCACCCGTGGCGTCCTCGATGGAACCGCCGACCAGGCCGACCTGCGCCGCCAGGGCGATGGTTTCCGCGCAGTGCTGCGGCTCAGCGCCATAGCCATTCTCCAGATCAGCGGCCACCGGCAGCGGCGTCGCCTCGACGATCGCGCGGGCATTGGCCAGGGCCTCTTCGCGACTGACCGCGCCTTCCGCATCGCGCCGGCCCAGGGAGAAGGCCAGGCCGGCACTGGTGGTGGCCAGCGCCTCGAAGCCGAGGGCCGCGAGCATCTTCGCCGAGCCCGCATCCCAGGGATTGGGTAGCACGAACAACCCATCGCGCTGGTGCAAGGCGCGAAACGCCTCGCCACGTTCCGTTTGAGTAGGCATATCGATCGCTCCTTTTTCGATGTCGACCTGTGTGCACCTTAGCCCGGATTCCCCGCGCAGCGACAGCCTCAGAGCAGGCCCAGTTGCTCGGCCGCGGGTTCGACGACCCACTCGGGCAACGCCGGCAAGCCCGGCAGGCGCGCCATCAGTTGGGCGTGGAAGCGCCGCGCCAGTTGCGGCGCCAGACGGTTGTCCGCGGTGTGCAGGAAGACGTATGGCGTGCGCCCGTCCTCGATCCAGCCGGCCACCTTGTCCAGCCAGGGCGCCATGAAGCGGTCGTTGGCGGCGAGCTCGGGATGGCCGATGAAGCGCAGCTGCGGCGCCTGGCTGAATGCGGTCGGGCGCACCGGCAGGCGCGGCTTTTTCGCCTGCGCATGCAACACCGCCGGCTCCTGCGCCAGGCAACTGAACAGCGCCCGCGCATCCAGGCAGATGCGCTCCACGGCGCGGTCCAGCAGCAGGCGATTGAGCGCCCGCTCCTCCTCGCCCTTGGCGAAGAACGCCGGATGGCGCAGCTCGACCGCCAGCGCGGGCCCCGCCCAGTGCTCGATGAAGACGCTCAGTTCGGCCAGACGTTGCGGGCCGAAGCTCGCCGGTAGCTGCAACCAGAATGGCGCGACTCGTGCGCCGAGGGGCGCCAGCAAGCGGCGAAAGTCGTCGGCCGCGACGAGTTGCTCGCGCAGATCGCCGGCATGGCTGATATCGCGCGGCAGTTTGGCGCAGAAGCGAAAACCCGCCGGCATCAGCGCGGCCCAGCGCTGCACGGTGTCGGCCGAGGGCCGCGCATAGAAGGTGGTGTTGCCCTCGACCGCGTTGAATTGCTGGCCGTAGAGCGGCAGAAAATCCGCGGCGCGTGCATTTCCCGGGTAGAGGGAGCCGCGCCAGGCCGGCTCACTCCACGAGGGGCAGCCGAGAAAGTACGGCAGCACTAGGCGTAGAGATCGAGACCCAGCACTTGCTGCGCGTCGGACTCGGTGGCGAAGCTGGCGGTACTGCTGTAGCTGGCGATGGCCTGGGCGGCGCGATTGCTCAGCGCCGGCTGGCTGCCCAGGTCCCGCTGCCGGGCCGGCAGGCTGTCGGTGCCGGCACTGGCGGCCTGCACCCGGCGTGCCTGCGGAGTCTGCTCGAAACCCTGGCTGCTGGCCGGCGCAGTCGGCTGCTCTCGACGCACCTCGATCTCGCGCTGGGCCTCTCGATAAGGCGTGACCGCCGTCCCCGAGCGAGGGCCGCGATCCGGCGAGTAGGAAGGTAAGGAGCCGTCGATACGCATCAGTTACTGCCTGGCCTGGTTAGCCAACTGGATGGAAGTCATAGCAATTTAACGCTGCCGGCGCGGCTTGGCAATCGAGTGCCGAGCCGCGTGCCCTGTACGCGGCAGAAGCGCCTCGTCAGCAGCCCTGCCTAATCCTGCGGCTTGGATTTACTGTGCCGCTTTAGGCGTGGCGACCTGGTCGCGCAGGTACACCGGCTGGGCCTGATCGGCGACCACGGCCTCGCCGCGGGCCCAGGCGAAGCGTGCCAGGCTGAGCAGGTCCTCGGCGTGCGGCAGCATCGCGCCATCCTGCCCGCTCACCGCAACCGGGATGCGCGCGGCATAGGTGCCCCAGCCGGTGCCGGCGCCGAACCAGTCGCCCGCGGCATCGCGCGGCAGGCTGGCGCGCTCCGGCGGCAGCACCGCCTCGATACCGGTCAGACGCATCTCGCCCTGCTCGGCGCGATAGCAGCCCCAGTAGACCTCGTCCATGCGCGCGTCGATGGCCGCGGCCACCTGCTGCGCACCATGCTCGCGCTGGGCGCGCTGGGCCAACGCGGCGAGGTTGGACACCGGCAGCACCGGGCGGTCCAGGGCGAAGGCCAGGCCCTGGACCACGCCGATGGCGATGCGCACCCCGGTGAAGGCGCCGGGGCCACGGCCGAAGGCGATCGCATCCAGCGCCGCCAATGGCACGCCGGCCTGGTCGAGCAGTTCCTTGATCATCGGCAGCAGCCGCTGGGCATGCAGGCGCGGAATCACTTCGTAGTGACTGAGCACCCGACCGTCGTGCAGCAGGGCGACGGAGCAGGCTTCGGTGGCGGTATCCAGGGCCAGCAGAGTGGTCATCGAGATTCGGTCAGGCAAGCGAATGGGCGGGCATTAAAACGGCTTGAGGCTTTTTTTTCCAGCGTAATCATTAGGGTCTGTTGCCGTTTCATCGCGAGCCGCGTTGCCGCGAGAAATGGCCCCCGGTTAGGCGCAGGACGCAGGTAATGGTTATTCCCTTGCCAAGTCCTGCAACAACAGCGGGGGCCATTTCTCGCGCAACCCTAAGGGCCGGGCCTGTTTTTGCGCGATACTGCGTTTCTCGACACTCATTTGGAACAACCACAAAAACGCCAGGAGCGTTTTTGCGCGCAAGCCCCGAAGGGGTGAAGCACATGGATGTGCTGAACAAACGAGCGTCTCGTGCCTTGCCTCGCGCAAAAACAGGCTCCGGCGCGGCCGTGAATGAAATGGCAACAGACCCTAGAACTCGCGCCTGCCACGCGAACGAGTCCGCCGGGCAACAAATACGCGCCGGGCCAGAACGGCCCGGCGCAGCCTCAGCAAACAGCGGATTACCAGGCCTCGATGACGGTCTTTGCTTCCCAGGCCTGCAAGGGCGCCTTGGACCAGGTGCCGTAGCCCGCATTGGGGAAGACGATCCACTCGGTGCCCCATTTGCCGCCTTCGGCGGCCACGGTGGCGCGCTGATCGGCCAGCGGCGTCTTGCGGAAACGTGCATCGAAGTCATGCAGCGTATCGCCCAGCAACAACACGATCTGATGATCGGCGCTGACGATGGCGCGCCGCTCGACCTTGGGCGGCCCCAGCAGTAGCACACTTTCCGCCGACACCTGGGGCAGGCCGAGCTTGTTCAGGGTCGCCAGGGTGTATGGCTTCTGCTCGTCGGCACGGTCCGAGATGTAGCGAATGGTCACGCCCAGACTGTCGGCGTGCTGCAGGAACTGCTTGGCGCCAGGGATCAACTGCGGAGTCCCGTCACGTTCCCAGGGCAACCAGGTGTCCCAGGTGTCATAGGCGTGGCAGTTGGCAAGGTCCCGTGCCAACAGGGCGCTGTTATCAATGACGGTTTCATCCAGGTCGGTAACTATGGCCAACTTCGACGGATCTTTCGCGGTGGCCACGGCCGCATCCAACTTTTGCGTAGCGATGTTGTAGGCTTGCAACTGCAGGGCCTGGATTTCCGCCGACTGCTGCTGAAAGCGCAGCCCCATGGCGAACTCGGCGACTGCGCAGTCGGCCTTGGGTTGCGCCTTGGCATCGGCGAAGGCCGCAGGGCTCCCCACCAGCGCTAGCGCAAGGCCCAGCCAGATAGCACTCTTTGCTGTTTTCTCGGTCATTTAGTGCGCTCTCTTCCTTAGCATGGGTTAAGACCTAAAATCTACGACCATCTCGCGCTGGTATAGACCAGAGACCGATGCTAGCTTAGGCAAGCCAGGTTACTGTTCTGTGAACGACGCTCAGCAACTCCAGCGCGCCAACTGCAGAAACGACAACGGCCCGCAAAAGCGGGCCGTTGGCTGACTGCATCGAGGCTTAGCTGAGCGCAGCAAGCACCTTGGCGGTGATCTCGTCCACCGAGCCGATGCCGGCGATGGCGCTGTACTTCGGCGTGCCATCGGCGGCGGCCAGCTTCTGGTAGAAGTCCACCAGCGGCTTGGTCTGCGAGTGGTAGACCGACAGGCGGTGACGCACGGTCTCTTCCTTGTCGTCGTCGCGCTGGATCAGCTCCTCGCCGGTTTCGTCGTCCTTGCCGGCGACGCGTGGCGGGTTGTGCTCGGTGTGGTAGACCCGGCCGGAAGCCGGGTGCACGCGACGGCCGGCGATGCGGCTGACGATTTCCTCGTCGTCGACGGCGATTTCGACCACGTGATCGATGCCCACCCCGGCTTCCTTCAGGGCTTCGGCCTGGGGAATGGTGCGCGGGAAGCCATCGAAGAGGAAGCCGTTGGCGCAATCGGCCTGGGTGATGCGTTCCTTGACCAGATTGATGATCAGGTCATCGGAAACCAGGCCGCCGGCGTCCATGACGCTCTTGGCTTTCAGGCCCAGCTCGGTACCGGCCTTGACTGCGGCACGCAGCATGTCGCCGGTGGAGATTTGCGGAATACCAAATTTCTTGGTGATGAAACCGGCCTGGGTACCTTTGCCGGCACCGGGCGCCCCTAGCAGAATCACGCGCATCGATGTGCTCCTTAAGATTTAAGAAAAAATCGTCGGACTCGCCTCATGGGGCCAATCTCAAAATTATCATGGCAGCGGGCGGGTGCCGGACTGCCGAGTGGCCGCTCAAGATACACAGCCCCCCCCCACCACACAAGCCACCGAAAGTCGGATACACCAGCCACCTTCGACTACCCCGAAGCCGCCGCCGGCCCCCCTCCCCGGGGCCCGACAAGACCGCCTCCGGCGCTCGCTGCGGATGCCCTAACCGGTGTTGCGCAAGCCCGCGGCGATCCCCGCAACGCTGACCAGCAAGGCCTGTTCCAGAGGGCTGTCGGCCTGGTTTTCACGTTGCCGCGCGCGTGCCAGCAGCTCGGCCTGGAGCAGGTGCAAGGGGTCCAGATAGGTGTTGCGCACGCTGATGAATTCCAGGGTCTCGGGACTGTGCGCCAGCAGCCGCGACTGCCCGGTCAAGCCCAGCACCGCGCCAACCGCCTGCGACAATAGGTCGCGTAAATGCTCGCCCAGCGGGCGCAGGGCCGGTTCCACCAGACGCTCGTCATACAGCCGGGCAATGGCCGCGTCGGCCTTGGCCAGGACCATCTCCAGCATGTCGATGCGGGTGCGGAAGAACGGCCAATGCTCGCGCATCTGCCCGAGCAGTTCGCCTTCGCCGCGTACCAGTGCATTGCCCAGGGCCTGCTCCCAGCCGAGCCAAGCCGGCAGCATCAGGCGGGTCTGGGTCCAGGCGAAGATCCACGGGATCGCGCGCAGGCTCTCGACCCCGCCCTCGCGGCGCTTGGCCGGGCGGCTGCCGAGCGGCAGCCGGCCGAGTTCCTGCTCTGGGGTGGCCTGGCGGAAGTACTCGACGAACTGCGGATGCTCGCGCACCACCCCACGGTAGGCGGCGAGGCCATCGGCGGCGAGGCGGTCCATCAGTTCGCGCCAGGCCGGTTCCGGTGCCGGCGGCGGCTGCAGGGTGGCCTCCAGCACCGCGGCCAGGTAGAGGTTGAGGTTCTGCTCGGCGATGTCCGGCAGGCCGAACTTGAAGCGGATCATCTCGCCCTGCTCGGTGGTGCGGAAACGCCCGGCCACCGAGCCCGGCGGCTGCGAGAGGATCGCCGCATGGGCCGGGCCGCCGCCGCGACCGACGGTGCCGCCGCGGCCGTGGAACAACAACAGCTCGATCTGATGCGCGGCGCAGACCTGCACCAGGGCCTCCTGGGCGCGGTACTGCGCCCAAGCGGCCGCGGTGGTGCCGGCGTCCTTGGCCGAGTCGGAGTAGCCGATCATCACCTCCTGCGGGCCCTGCAGGCGCGCGCGGTAGCCCTTGAGACCGAGCAGGCGGTCGATCACCGGGCCGGCGTTGTCCAGGTCGGCGAGGGTTTCGAACAGCGGCACCACGCGCATCGGCCGCTGCAACCCGGACTCTTTCAACAGCAGTTGCACGGCCAGCACATCGGAGGGCGCAGCGGCCATGGAGATCACGTAGGAGCCCAGCGAGGCGGCCGGCGCGGCTGCCACTTCGCGGCAGGTGGCGAGGACTTCGGCGGTCTCGCCACTGGGCTTGAAGTGCGCCGGCAGCAGCGGCCGGCGGTTGTCCAGTTCGCCGAGCAGGAACTGCTGGCGCACCTCTTCGTCCCACTCGGCGTAGCGCCCGAGGCCCAGGTAATCGGTGATTTCGTTGAGCGCCGCGGCATGCCGGCCGGCGTCCTGGCGCACGTCCAGGCGCACCAGGAACAGGCCGAAGGTCGCCGCCCGGCGCAGGCAGTCGAGCAGCGGGCCATCGGCGATCACGCCCATGCCGCAGGCGTGCAGGGAGCGGTAGCACAGCTCCAACGGCTCGAGCAGTTCGCGGTTGTCCTGCAGCACCGCCGCCGACGCCAGCGGCTGGCCGTGCAAGGCCTCCTGCACCCAGCTGCGGGTGGCGCGCAGGCGTTCGCGCAGCTGTTTCATCAGGCTGCGGTAGGGTTCGGCGCTGGTGCCGACCAATGCGCAGAGTTCCGCGCTGGCCTGCTGCATGGACAGCCCGGCGGCCAGCTGCTCGACATCGCGCAGGTACAGGTCGGCCGCCATCCAGCGCGCCAGCAGCAACACTTCGCGGGTCACTGCGGCGGTGACGTTGGGGTTGCCGTCGCGGTCGCCGCCCATCCAGGAGGCGAAGCGGATCGGCGCCGCCTCCAACGGCAAGTGCAGCCCGGTCGCCGCGTGCAGGGCCTGGTCGGCCTTGCGCAGGAAATTCGGCACGGCCTGCCACAGCGAGTGCTCGATCACCGCAAAGCCCCACTTGGCCTCGTCCACCGGACTCGGCCGGCTGCGGCGAATCTCTTCGGTGTGCCAGGCCTCGGCGATCAGCCGCTGCGAGTTGCAGCCGATCTGTTCGCGCTCGGCGGCGGACAGGTCGCTGTGGTCCTGGGCCGCCAGCTGCGCGGCGATGGCATCGTACTTCTGGATCAGGGTGCGCCGGGCCACCTCGGTCGGGTGGGCGGTGAGCACCAGTTCGATGTCCAGGCGCCCGAGCTGGCGCGCCAGGGCATCGGCGCCCTGCCCGCTAGCCAGCAGTCGCTGCAGCAGTTCGGGCAGCACACGCGACTCGAAAGGCTCCGGCTCGCCGGGAGCGCGGCGACGGATGCGGTGGTATTGCTCGGCGATGTTGGCCAGGTTGAGGAACTGGTTGAAGGCCCGGGCCACCGGCAGCAGCTCATCGTCAACCAGCCCGTCGAGGGTCGCATTGAGCTGCTCGGCACCCGCCGCCGAGCCACGTCGCGCCGCCTTGGCGCCCTTGCGAATGCGTTCGATCTTGTCGAGAAAGGCCGTCCCGCGCTGGTTGCTGATGGTCTTGCCGAGCAGCTCGCCAAGTCGATGCACGTCCTCGCGCAGGCGCGCGTCGATTTCCGCCATGGCCGATCCTCCGTCGATGCATGAAGCCCAAGAGTGCCCAGCACGGCAACTTCTTACAAGGGCGCGACGCCATGCCGGCGAGCCCGCCGGGGCGGTCTAGGCTTAGGAAAGGCGAGACCCAAAAGGGCTTGGCCGATCGGAATCGCACAGCGGCCTACCACGAGTAGGCGAAGGACGAGGTAGTTATGAAGATTCGCGAGCTTGTCCGCCATTGGGAACAGAATGCCAAGGGTCGCCTGACCCGCGGCACTTACCAGATTCATCTCGACCTGGAGGCCGCCGCGCGCCTGGCGGCACTGACCGAGATGTACCCCAAGCACCACACGGAAGAACTACTCGGCGAGTTGATTGCTGCGGCACTGGAAGAACTGGAAGCCAGCCTGCCCTATGTCAAGGGCACCCAGGTGGTGGCGACCGACGAACAGGGCGACCCGCTGTATGAAGACATCGGGCCGACCCCGCGCTTTCTCGCCCTGTCGCGCAAATACCTGCATGAGCTGATGCAGCAACAGAACAGCGCCGAACATTAGACTGCCATCTCGACGGCTAGCCGGAGCGCTCAGAGATTGCGAAAGAATCGAGCACCGTCGCGAGGCGGTCTCCAGGCGTTCACGTAGCGCAACACAGCCGCGGGCGTCTGGAAGCGGCCGCAGTTGGTGGGAGTTTTTTCACAAGCTCTCATTGCACTACCGCAGGCGTTTCCTCGCCTGCGCAGCGCACGGCCTGCTTGCGCTTATCCACCAGCACGCCGCTGAGGCCCTTCTGCTCCAGGTCGAACAGCACCAGCACGCCGTCGACGCACTGCGCCACCTGGTTGGCCGGCTTGAGCGAGACTTTGTAGTCCTCGCCGGGGACGGTCTTGAGCATGGTGAAATCGGACAGCAGCAGCGCGTCCTCGGGCTTGGCGATATGCAGGTAACCGTAATACCAGAGTACCGCCACGGTGGCGCAGATGCTGCCGATACCGGTGAGGATCAAGGGGATGGGGTCACGTTCGCTCATTCTGGGCTCTCAGGATCGGAAACTTCAGCCAAACGGCACCGGCCCGCGGTAACCGCGCGGATCGCTCATGAACAGCAGCATCACCCGGCGCCAGGTCGGGTCGGCAAAGGTTTGCACATGACCGCCACGGGTCGGCTGGAACACCCGCGGCGGCCGCGCAGCTTGATACAAGCGCTGGCCATTGGAAAGGGGCACCAGCGGATCGTCGACGCTCTGGTAGATCAACAGCGGCAAACCGGCGAGCCGCGGCATGGCATGAATCGCGCTATCGCCATCCGGCACCAGCCGGCTCAACGGCACCTGCAACGGCCAGGTCGGCCAGGCGTTGCCCAGGGCAAAGCGGGCGACCTCGCGGTAACTGGCCGGTACGCCATCGAGCACCAGCGCGGCCACCTTGGCGCGCTGCTGCGGGTGCCCGGCCAGGTAATGCGCGGCCAGGGCGCCACCCAGGCTCTGGCCGAGGACGAACAACGGCTTGCCCTGCACCCGCGGCGCCTGCTCGAGCCAGGCAAAGCCCGCCTCGATATCCTGATAGACCGCCGGCAGGCTCGGCGCGCCCTCGGACCATCCGTAACCGCGGTAGTCCAGCATCAGCACCTGGTAGCCCTGTGCCGGCAGCCACCCACTGCCGCCGAGATGGCTGGCCAGGTTGCCGGCGTTGCCATGCAGGTGCAGCACCGTGCCCCTGACCTCGACGCCCGCCTTGGCCGGCAGCCACCAGGCATGCAGGCGGGTGCCATCGACGGCCCGCAGGTATTCGTCGCGGTAGTCCAGGCGAACCTGCGCCGGGGTGAACGGCAAGCCCTTTTCCGGGTAGAACAGCAGCTCGCTGCAGCCGTGCAGCCAGAGGATCGCCGCCAGCAGCCAGCAGCGCATCACTTGCCACCGGCACGGACTTCCTCGCGTGCCTTGAAGGTGGCCTCGTAGATGCGCTCGGCCAGGCGCGAGAACGGCAGGCTCTGGATCCACACGGTGCCGGTGCCCTTGAGCGTCGCCAGGAAGATGCCTTCGCCGCCGAACAGCATGCTTTTCAGGCCGCCGGCCAGGCCGATGTCGTAGTCGATGCCACTGGTGAACGCTACCAGGCAACCGGTATCCAGGCGCAGGGTTTCATCGTTCAGCTCCTTGCGGATCACCGTGCCGCCGGCATGCACGAAGGCCAGGCCGTCGCCTTCGAGCTTCTGCAGGATAAAGCCCTCGCCACCGAAGAAGCCGGCGCCCAGGCGCTTGTTGAAACTGATGCCGACCGCCGTGCCGTAGGCGGCACAGAGGAAGGCGTCCTTCTGGCAGATCAGGCTGCCGCCCACCTGCGCCAGCTGGATCGGCACCACGGTGCCCGGATAGGGTGCGGCGAAGGCCACCCGCGCCGGCGCCTCACCGGTATTGGAGAAATGCGTCATGAACAGCGACTCGCCGGTGAGCATGCGCTTGCCGGCACTCCACAGCTTGCCCAGCACGCCTGTCGCCGCGCCATCGCCCATGCGCGTCTCGAAGCGCACGCCCGCGGTCATGTAGTTCATCACCCCGGCCTCGGCGATCACCGTCTCGCCAGGGTCGAGGATGATCTCCACGCTCTGCGCCGAGGCGCCGAGGATTTCGTAGTCGAGCGAATGGCTGGGCATGCGGGGCTCCTGGCAGTTCGAATTGGACGCTTCCCCGGATTGCATCCGGGCTATGGTTCACTGCAGCTGGCGTAGGGTGTGCGGGCGCCGCCCGGGCCATGCGCACCAGCCTTGGTGCGCACAGCGCACCCTACGACTGAGTTCATGCCATCAAAGGATGTTGGCGTAGTCGGCCTCGATCCGGTCGAGACTCAGGTGATTGAGGAAGTTGGAGAAACACATCCAGGCCGACAAGGCGTTGAGGTCCTGGAACTGCGGCGGCAGGTACTTGGGCGCCAGTACCAGCCCCTCGTCCACCAGTTTGCGCAGGGTGCGCATGTCCTCCAGGGTGGTCTTGCCGCAGAACAGCAGCGGTATCTGCTCCAGCTTGCCTTTGCGCACGGCCAGCTGGATGTAGTTGTAGATCATGATGAAGCCCTTCAGGTAGGACAGGTCCTTGGTGAACGGCAGGCCTTGCGGGACGGAGCCGCGGAACACCCGGCTGGCATTGCTGTAGCCCTCCTCCAGGCCGTACCCCTGCTCACGGAAGAACGCGAACACCTCGAGGAAGTCCGCGCCCTCCTCGGCCATGTGGATGGCGCGGGTACGGTTGGTCAGTTTGCGCAGGCGGGTCGGGTAGGAGGCGAAGGTGATCACCTCCATCAGGATCGCCAGACCTTCCTGGGTCACGGTGGAGGATGGCGGCCCCTTGGCCAGGAAGGTGCAGATCGGCTGATTCAGGCCATTCAGGGTGGTACCGACGTGGACCAGGCCCTCGTGCACTTCCAGGGCCCGGACATCACGCTCGTTGAACAGGGCATCGGTGCGAATCTTGATGTAATCGGCGCCGGCCGCCGCGTCGGCGAGGATGCCGTCGGACTCGAAGACGCGGATGGTGTCGTCGCCGAATACCGCGGCCAGGCGGGTCTGCAGCAGGGCCACGGCCTCCTTGGCGCCGAGCGTCTTCGGCTCGTCCTTGAGGTCGCCGCGGTCGGCGATGTTGTTCAGGTAGTCGGAGAGCATCAGCCCCAGGTCGGCCAGGGTCGGGTCGCCGGCATGGAAGGCATCTGAGGCGGCGCCGTAGAGTTCCTGCGAGATCAGGCCGAAATCCGCCGTGCCGCGGGCCTCGAGCATGCGGATGACCATGCGGTATTCGCGGCACATGCGGCGCATGATCTGCCCGACCGGGTTGAACTGGCCGAGTTGGCGGGTGATATCCCGTTCGATGTTCTGGAATTCCAGCTTCTTCGCGTCGGAATCGAAGGCCAGCGGGCGATTCAGGTAATAGCCGTGATCGACCGGCGGCATCGCCTTGCCCTTGGCCTTGAGAAAGCCCTGGCGGATGCTGTCGTCCCACTTCACCGCATCCAGCACGCGGATCGGCGTCTGCGCCTCGACTATCCGGTCGGACAATGCGCGGACGATCAGTTGATAGCCGTCCAACCCTCTATGACTGCTCATCGTTCCCTCATTGGTTGTGCCATTGCATGCGCCGCGAATCGACTGATTATTGACCGATGCGCTGATAGCGCGCGACCTCGATGAACACATCCGAGTTGGCCGGGTCGTCGAGGTAGGCGAACACCGTCTCCAGCGGGCTGCTGATCAGCACGCCATCGCCCTCGGGCATCGCCACGACCTTGCCGCGCAGCACACCCAGCTCGAGCTCCTGCTGGATGCGATCGACATCGAGGTTGTAGATCACCAGCTCGTTGCCGGTGGTCAGCTCGAAACCGGCGATGGCGAAATTCGCCCCGAGCTTCTTCGGCAGGCCCGCCGACAAGTACCAGCGCCGCCCATGATGGGCCACGGTAAAGCCGTACTCTTCCTGGCTATCGAGATTGTCCGGGCTGCCCACATAGGTCCTGGCCTTGTAGAGGTTGGAGCCGGCGCGGCTGATGTCGAGAAAGAGCAGCTCGCCCCATTCGTTGGTGCGCGACCATTCGCCGAGCAGCGGGATCGGCGCTGACTCGTTGGCCGGAATCGGCTCCTTGAAGGTCACCAGGCAACCGCTCAACCACAGGCAGGACAACGCGACCAGCACGCGCCAGGCTTTCATTCCTCTCTCCTTGTGAAAACGGTTCGGCACTGCGCCGGAGTGTCCTTGAGACGAGCCCCTCGTGGCGAGGCTTGCGGCGGGGTTCAGAGCCCCAAGACCAGATACATATACCTTTTAAGAATGACCAACATCCCTTCATTGTCCAACTGCTCGACCCCATCGAGCAGGCCCTGATATTCCATGCGCACGATGATGGCGGTCAATAGCTTGGCATCCTGCTCCGGCTGCTGCGAACCCAGCACCTCGAAGAACTGCGTGACCCCCTGCAGGAGGATCTGCCCGTGGGCCCGCACCAGTTCATGCAGCCGTGGATTGAGCAGGGCCTCCTGCTGGAATGCCTGCTCGGCCATCAAGTGGTCACGGCGAGTGAGCAGTTGGTGGCGCACGTACTCCACCGCCAGCCGGGCGATCTCGTCCGCCAGGTGCCGGCGTGCCTCGACGCTGCCGTCGAGCTGGCCGACCAGCTCCTGCAACACGCCCTGGGTGCTGTTCCAGAACTTCGCCATGTAGGCCGCACTGTGCTCGACGAACTGGGCGAAGGTGTCGGTGATCAGGTCGTCGATGTCTTTGAAGTAGTAGGTGGTGGCCGACAGCGGCACCGCGGCTTCGGCCGCCACCGCGCGATGACGCACGGCGCGCACGCCCTCGCGCACGATGATCCGCAGGGCGGCATCCAGAATGGCCTGACGGCGCTGTTCACTGCCCTGCCGGCTGGCCTTGCGCCCCTGGTACTGAACACTTTCGGCGACGGCATTGGCGACAAGCGCGGCGCTGTCTTGGGCGGGCGTATGGATCACGGCGGAGCGGTCCTCTCACACAGTCGAACGAATGATGTTGCTCATTAGGCAACAGTGGCCGGGATATATTCCGCCCCTCCACAACAAAAAGCCGCCCGGGGGCGGCTTGGCGTCAGGCCTGCGGACGCATGTGCGGGAAAAGGATCACGTCGCGGATCGATGGCGAGTTGGTGAGCAACATCACCAGACGGTCGATGCCGATACCCTCACCGGCAGTCGGCGGCATGCCGTATTCCAGGGCGCGGACGAAATCGGCGTCGTAATGCATGGCTTCGTCGTCGCCGGCATCCTTGTCGGCCACCTGGGCCATGAACCGCTCGGCCTGGTCTTCCGCGTCGTTCAGCTCGGAGTAGGCATTGGCGATCTCGCGGCCGCCGATGAACAGCTCGAAGCGATCGGTGACGTTCGGGTCCTGGTCGTTGCGCCGGGCCAGCGGCGAGACCTCGAAGGGATACTGGGTGATGAAGTGCGGCTGCTCCAGCTTGTGCTCGACCAGCTCCTCGAAAATCATCACCTGCAGCTTGCCCAGGCCTTCGAAGCCGAGCACCTTGGCCCCGGCCTGCTTGGCGATGGCACGGGCCTTGTCGATGTCCTGCAGGTCGGCGGCAGTGATGTCCGGGTTGTACTTGAGGATCGAGTCGAACACCGACAGCCGCGCGAAGGGCTCGCCGAAGTGGAATACCTTGTCGCCGTACGGCACCTCGGTGCTGCCCAGGACCAGCTGGGCCAGCTCGCGGAACAGCTCCTCGGTCAGGTCCATGTTGTCTTCGTAGTCGGCGTAGGCCTGGTAGAACTCGAGCATGGTGAACTCGGGGTTGTGCCGGGTCGAAACGCCCTCGTTACGGAAGTTGCGGTTGATCTCGAAGACTTTCTCGAAGCCGCCGACCACCAGGCGCTTGAGGTACAGCTCCGGGGCGATACGCAGGAACATCTGCATGTCCAGGGCGTTGTGGTGGGTCTCGAACGGCTTGGCCGCGGCACCGCCGGGAATGCTCTGCAGCATCGGCGTTTCCACCTCGAGGAAATCGCGCTGCATCAGGAAGCTGCGGATATGCGCGATGACTTGCGAGCGCACGCGGAAGGTCTCGCGTACCTCCTCGTTGACCATCAGGTCGACGTAGCGCTGGCGGTAGCGCTGCTCGGTGTCGGTCAGGCCGTGGTGCTTGTCCGGCAGCGGACGCAGCGACTTGGTCAGCAGGCGCACGTTGCTCATCTCGACGTACAGGTCGCCCTTGCCGGAACGCGCCAGGGTGCCCTCGGCGGCGATGATGTCACCCATGTCCCAGTGCTTGATCGCTTCCAGGGTCTCGGCCGGCAGGGTCTTGCGGTTGACGTAGACCTGGATGCGCCCGGTCATGTCCTGGATGACCATGAAGGCGCCACGGTTGAGCATGATGCGACCGGCGACCTTGACCGGGATGGCGGCGGCTTCCAGCTCTTCCTTGGTCTTGTCGACGTACTGCTTCTGCAGGTCCGCACAGTAGCTGTCACGGCGGAAGTCGTTGGGGAAGGCATTGCCCTGCTCGCGCACCGCGGCAAGCTTTTCCTTGCGCTGGGCAATCAGCTTGTTCTCTTCCTGTTGCAGGGCGTGGTGGTCGTGCTGGTCGAGTTGTTGGTCGCTCATGGTCGTCAAGTTCCGTCACTGATTCGTTCCCTCTCCCCACGGGGGAGAGGGTTAGGGTGAGGGGGCGGGCTGGACTGGCAGAAGCCCGGCCCCTCACCCCCGCCCTCGCCCTCGCCCCGATGGGGAGAGGGAGTCAAATGCCTTACAGGCCCTGCTTCAGACTGGCTTCGAGGTATTCGTCGATGTCGCCGTCGAGCACGTTGACGCAGTCGCTGCGCTCGATATTGGTACGCAGATCCTTGATCCGCGACTGGTCGAGCACATAGGAGCGAATCTGGTGGCCCCAGCCGATGTCCGACTTGGTGTCCTCCAGGGCCTGCGAGGCGGCGTTGCGCTTCTGCACTTCCTGCTCGTACAACCTGGCCCGCAGCATCTTCATGGCGGTGTCCTTGTTGGCGTGCTGGGAGCGTTCGTTCTGGCAACTGACCACGGTGTTGGTCGGCACGTGGGTGATCCGCACCGCCGAATCGGTGGTGTTGACGTGCTGGCCACCGGCGCCGGAGGAGCGGTAGGTGTCGATGCGCAGGTCGGCCGGGTTGATCTCGATCTCGATGTTGTCGTCGATTTCCGGCGAGACGAACACCGCGGTGAACGAGGTGTGGCGACGGTTGCCGGAGTCGAACGGACTCTTGCGCACCAGGCGGTGCACGCCGATCTCGGTGCGCAGCCAGCCGAAGGCGTAGTCACCCTTGATGTGCAGGGTAGCGCCCTTGATCCCGGCGACTTCGCCGGCGGACAGTTCCATGATGGTGGCGTCGAAACCGCGCTTGTCGGCCCAGCGCAGGTACATGCGCAGCAGCATGTTGGCCCAGTCCTGGGCCTCGGTGCCGCCGGAGCCGGCCTGGATGTCCAGGTAGGCGTTGTTGGCGTCCATCTCGCCGCTGAACATGCGGCGGAATTCGAGTTTCTCGAGAATGCCGCGCAGACGCTCGACTTCGCTGGCGACGTCGTCCACGGCGCCTTGGTCGCCTTCCTCGGCGGCCATCTCCAGCAGGTCGCGGGAATCGCCGAGACTGCCGTTGAGGTCATCCAGGGTCTCGACGATCTGCGCCAGGGCGGAGCGCTCGCGCCCCAGGTTCTGCGCGTATTCGGGATTGTTCCAGACGTTCGGGTCTTCGAGTTCGCGGTTTACTTCGACCAGCCGATCATGCTTGTGATCGTAGTCAAAGATACCCCCGAATAGTCTGGGTGCGCTCGGACAGGTCCTTGATGCTGTTAAGGATCGGGTTGATTTCCATGGCTGGCGGCACTCGCAGGTAAAACTTTCGGAAAAGCCGGCGAGTATACCCGACTCGCGCCGCTCCGGGCAGCCCACCAGCGGGCATCGACGCTGCGCGCCCGGACTAACGGCAGGCACCCGCCCTGCTCAGTCGGCCAGCACCGGCGCCATCTCGACAGTCGCAGCGCCGGCTTGCGCAGCGATCAGCGCGGCGGCCTTCTCCGCGATCATCAGCACCGGCGAACAGGTGTTGCCGGAGACGATGCTCGGCATGATCGAGGCATCGGCGATGCGCAGTCCCGGCACGCCGTGCACGCGCAACTGGGCATCGACCACCGCATCGCGACCCGCCCCCATCCTGCAGGTACCGACCGGGTGGAAGATGGTGGTGCCGATCTCCCCGGCCGCGCGCCGCAGCTCCTCCTCGCTCTGGTAGCCCGGCCCCGGCTTGTATTCCTCGGGCCGGAACGGCGCCAGCGCCGGCGCGGCGACGATGCGTCGGGTCAGGCGAATGGCCTCGGCGGCCACCTGCAGGTCGCGCGCATCGCTCAGGTAGTTGGGCTGGATCAGCGGTGGCTCGCCGAGCTCCAGCGAGCGGATCTCCACCTTGCCGCGGCTGTGCGGACGCAGGTTGCACACCGAGGCGGTGAAGGCCGGGAACTCGTGCAAGGGCTCGCCGAAGCGCTCCAGCGACAGCGGCTGCACGTGGTACTGCAGGTTGGCCGAGGGCTGCTCGGCGCTGGAGCGGGCGAACGCGCCCAGTTGGCTGGGCGCCATGGCCAGCGGCCCGCTGCGCCTGAGCAGGTATTCCAGACCCATGCCCAGCTTGCCCCAAGGACTGGCGGCGATCTGGTTGAGCGTCCTCACTCCGCTGACCTTGTAGACCAGGCGCAGTTGCAGGTGGTCCTGCAGATTGGCCCCGACCCCGGGCAGCTCGTGTTGCACGCCGATGCCCAGGCGCTGCAGCAGCGGCCGCGGACCGATGCCGGAACGCTGCAGCAGCGCCGGAGTGCCGATCGCGCCGGCGCACAGGAGGATCTCGCGGTGCGCGCGGATCGTCCGCTCACGCCCCTGCCAGCGCAGCTGCAGGGCGGCGGCGCGGCCTTCGGCGAGGATCAACCGCTGCACCTCGGCGCCGGTCAGCACACGCAGGTTGGGGCGCCGGCGAATGTCGCGGAGGAAGGCCTTGGCAGCGTTCCAGCGCACGCCGCGACGCTGGTTGACCTGGAAGTAGCTGCAGCCTTCATTGTCGCCGCCGTTGAAGTCCTCGATGCTGGCGATCCCGCTCTGCGCCGCGGCCTGGCGAAAGGCCTCCAGCACCTGCCAGGACAGGCGCTGGCGCTCGACCCGCCACTCGCCGTCGCCACCGTGCAATTCGCTGCTGCCGGCGAAATGGTTTTCCGTACGCCTGAACAACGGCAGGACGTCGTCCCAGGCCCAGCCGGGGTTGCCCGCCGCCGCCCAGGCGTCGTAGTCGCGGGCCTGGCCACGCATGTAGATCATCCCGTTGATCGAGGAGCTGCCACCCAGCACCCGCCCACGCGGGTAGTTCAGCGCCCGGCCGTTCAGTCCCGGCTCGGCGGCGGTGGCGTAGCACCAGTCGGTGCGTGGATTGCCGATGCAGTACAGGTAGCCGACCGGAATATGGATCCACGGGTAGCTGTCGCGCCCGCCCGCCTCCAGCAGCAGCACGCGCACCGAAGGATCGGCGGACAGGCGGTTGGCCAGCAGGCAGCCGGCCGGACCGGCACCGACGATCAAGTAGTCGTAACTGTCCAGGGAATCCTGCATCGGCGACCTCGCTGTTGTCGTTATCGACGAACAGCCTAGCCGCTGCGACAGCCCAGCCGCATGATCTTTTGGTCTGAGATAGACGCGCTGAATGACAACGCCCATGTAGCCCGGATGCAATCCGGGAATAGCTGCCGCGGATTACATCCGGGCTACCGAGCGGCATCAGCCGGCATTCAGCTCCGCGCGCACCTGGACTTCCAGTTCGCTCTTCAACGCCGGATCGAGCTTGAGCTGGCGCGCCAGCTCTTCCAGGTAGGCGCGCTCCATGAAGTGCTCCTCGTCGACCATCAGCACGCTGGCGATATACATCTCGGCGGCCATTTCCGGGCTGCTCGCCGCGCGCGCCACTTCGGCGGGATCGAGCGGTTTGTTCAGCTCGGCGTCGAGCCAGTGTCGCAGTTCGGCATCCTGGGTCAGCTTGACCAGTTCGCCCTCGATCAACTGGCGCTCACGGGCATCGACATGACCGTCGGCCTTGGCCGCCGCCACCAGCGCCTTGAGGATGGCCTGGCTGTGCTGCTCGACCTGCGGCGCCGGCAGGCGATCCAGGGTCTGCGGCTCGCCCTGCGGCGCCTGGGCCTGCTGCGCCTGCCAGTTGCCATAGGCCTTGTAGGCGATCACCCCGAGCGCGGCCAGGCCGCCGTAGGTCAACGCCTTGCCGCCGAATTTGCGGGCCTTCTTGTTGCCCAGCAGCAAGCCCATGGCACCGGCCGCCAAGGCACCACCGCCAGCGCCAGTGAGCAGGCTGCCCAGCCCACCGCCAGCGCCGCCCGACAACAGGCCGCCCAACCCACCGTCGGCCGCGCCCTTGCTGGACGCCGGGCCGGTCTTGTTCTGCAACAGGTCCTGGCCGGATTTGAGTAGTTGATCGAGTAAGCCGCGGGTATTCATCGAAACCTCTCCTGACGAGCTGATGGGTGAGGATTCTGACAGCCGCAGCAGCCTGGCGCTCCCCGCCGCGCCGGCGGAAATGCTTCCAGATATTGCGTTGCCAGCGCTCCGGGGGCGCCTGCTCGCGGCGACTATCGAAAAAAAAGAACAAACTGCCCTACTATCAATAAACCTTAGCTACTCCATGCTACGACTCTCTAGCGGTAACCCGCCGATGATGACCCTGCGCCAGATCCGCCACTTCATAGCCGTCGCCGAGAGCGGCTCGATCTCCGCCGCCGCCCAGGCGGTGTTCATTTCCCAGTCGACCCTGACCCTGGCGATCCAGCAGCTGGAGGAGGAGATCGGCGTCGGCCTGTTCAACCGCCACGCCAAGGGCATGTCGCTGACCCACCAGGGCCACCAGTTCCTGCGCCAGGCGCATCTGATCCTGGCCACGGTGGACAACGCCAAGCGCAGCCTGCAGCAGAGCACCGACCAGGTCGCCGGCAGCCTGACCATCGGCGTCACCAGCCTGGTCGCCGGCTACTACCTGGCCGACCTGATCACCCGCTTCCAGCGCGCCTACCCCAACGTGGAAATGCGCGTGCTGGAAGACGAGCGCCCGTATATCGAACACCTGCTGGTGTCCGGCGAGATCGACGTCGGCGTGCTGATCCTCTCCAACCTGGAAGACCGCCACGCCCTGCAAACCGAAGTGCTGACCCACTCGCCGCTGCGCCTCTGGTTGCCGCCGCAGCATCCCTTGCTGGAGCACGACAGCATCAGCCTGGCGGACATCGTCAACGAGCCACTGATCCAGTTGAATGTCGATGAGATGGGCCTGAACGCCCAGCGCATCTGGTCGGGCGCCGGCCTGCAGCCGCATATCACCCTGCGCACCGGTTCCACCGAGGCGGTGCGCAGCCTGGTCGCCGCCGGCCTCGGCCTGTCGATCCAGCCAGACATGACCTACCGCCCCTGGTCGCTGGAAGGCGACATCATCGAGGCCCGCGCCCTGGTCGACCTGACCCAGACCCTGGATGTCGGCCTGGCCTGGCGGCGCGGCACCGCGCGGCCGGCGCTGGTCGACCCGTTCCTCAGCGTTGCCCGTGAACAACCCAGCGGACGCCGGCCATCTATTTAATCGAACGCAGCGTTCAGTATTAAGAATTTGTAGGTCGCCAGCCCGCCCACTAGTCTCTTTTCGCACAGATCACAGGACCGCGTCGGGCTTTAGTCTCATCCAGAGCAATCCGACGCCCACCCTAACAAGCAGGGCACGCACGATGGCTGGCGCCGCGACTTCCATTCCCTTCTGCCGCGACCTGTTGATCGACGGCCAGCTGCTCGCCGGTGAAGGCGTTAGCGAGCCGATCCTCAATCCGGCCAGCGGCGAGCTGCTCGCGCCTATCGCCGAAGCCTCCAGCGAGCAGCTCGAGGCCGCCGTCCGCGCCGCCCACCAGGCCTTCCCCAGCTGGTCACGCAGCACCCCGCAACAGCGCTCGCTGATCCTGCTCGGCATCGCCGAGGCCATCGAACAGCGCGCCGATCGGCTCGCCCGCCTGGAAGCGCTGAACTGTGGCAAGCCGCTGCACCTGGCCCGGCAAGACGACCTCAGCGCCGCGGTGGACGTGTTCCGCTTCTTCGCCGGCGCGGTGCGCTGCCAGACCGGCCAGCTGTCCGGCGAATACCTGCCGGGCTACACCAGCATGGTGCGCCGCGATCCCATTGGGGTAGTGGCTTCGATAGCGCCCTGGAACTACCCGCTGATGATGGCCGCCTGGAAGATCGCCCCAGCCCTGGCCGCCGGCAACACCCTGGTGTTCAAGCCCTCCGAGCACACGCCGCTGTCGATCCTCGCCCTCGCCCCGGTGCTCGCCGAGCTGCTGCCGCGCGGGGTGATCAACATCCTCTGCGGTGGCGGCGAAAGCGTCGGCAGCCAGCTGGTCGGCCACCCGAAGGTGCGCATGGTGTCGCTGACCGGCGATATCGTCACCGGGCAGAAGATCCTCCAGGCCGCGGCCAAGACCCTCAAGCGCACCCACCTGGAACTCGGCGGCAAGGCGCCGGTGATCGTCTGCAACGATGCCGACCTGCAGGCGGTGGTCGAAGGCGTGCGCACCTATGGCTACTACAACGCCGGGCAGGATTGCACGGCGGCCTGCCGCATCTATGCTCAAACAGGTATCCATGACCGTTTAGTCGCGGAGTTGGGTGATGCCGTGAGCAGCCTGCGTTTTGCCCGCAAGACGGACGCGGACAACGAGATCGGCCCGCTGATCAGCGCCCGCCAGCGCGACCGCGTGGCCAGCTTCGTCGAGCGCGCCCTCGGCCAGCCGCATATCGAACGCATCACCGGCGCCGCCGTGCATTCCGGCCCCGGCTTCTATTACCAGCCGACCCTGCTCGCCGGTTGCAGGCAGGGCGACGAAATCGTCCAGCGCGAGGTGTTCGGCCCGGTGGTCAGCGTCACCCGCTTCGATGAGCTGGAGCAGGCGGTGGACTGGGCCAACGACTCCGAATACGGCCTGGCCTCCTCGGTGTGGACCCGGGACCTGGACCAGGCGCTGCAGGTCGCCGCCCGCCTGCAGTACGGCTGCACCTGGATCAACAGCCACTTCATGCTGGTCAGCGAGATGCCGCATGGCGGTCTCAAGCGCTCCGGCTATGGCAAGGACCTGTCCAGCGATTCGCTGCAGGACTACAGCGTGGTCCGCCACATCATGGCGCGCCACGGCCAGCGGTTGGGCTGACCAGCACGATCACCGAGAAGCGCCAAGAAAACAGCCCGGCAAGGGCCGAGCAACACGACGTTCAACTGCCCCGCCCCAACAATAGCGAAGAGGGAAACCCAATGTTCGTGCAAAAAACCGCTCTATTGAGTGCGCTGACCGGCGCACTGCTGGCCAGCGCCAGCCTGCAGGCCGCCGAGATGCTGAAGGCGGTCGGCGACGGCGAAGGCCGCCTGGATATCGTCGCCTGGCCCGGCTACATCGAGCGCGGCGAGACCGACAAGAACTACGACTGGGTGAGCCAGTTCGAGAAGGCCAGCGGCTGCATGGTCAACGTCAAGACCGCCGCCACTTCGGACGAAATGGTCAGCCTGATGACCAAGGGCGGCTACGACCTGGTCACCGCCTCCGGCGACGCCTCGCTGCGCCTGGTCGCCGGCAAGCGCGTGCAACCGGTCAATATCGACCTGATCGACAACTGGAAGAACGTCGACGAGCGCCTCAAGAACGCGCCCTGGCACACCGTCGACGGCCAACACTACGGCACGCCCTACCAGTGGGGTCCGAACGTGCTGATGTACAACACCGAAGTGTTCAAGCAGGCGCCGACCAGCTGGAAGCTGGTGTTCGAAGAGCAGACCCTGCCCGACGGCAAGAGCAACAAGGGCCGCGTGCAGGCCTATGACGGCCCGATCTACCTCGCCGACGCCGCCCTCTACCTGAAGGCCACCAAGCCGGAACTGGGCATCGACGACCCCTACCTGCTCAACGAGGCCCAGTACGCCGCCGTGCTCGAGGTGCTGCGCGCCCAGCAGCGGCTGATCCACCGCTACTGGCACGACGCCACCGTGCAGATGAGCGACTTCAAGAACGAAGGAGTGGTGGCCTCGGGGTCCTGGCCGTACCAGGTCAATGCCCTGCAACTG
The DNA here is from genome assembly GCF_900100495.1 of Pseudomonas benzenivorans. Lineage (GTDB taxonomy): Bacteria > Pseudomonadota > Gammaproteobacteria > Pseudomonadales > Pseudomonadaceae > Aquipseudomonas > Aquipseudomonas benzenivorans. The sequence goes on along the minus strand of NZ_FNCT01000004.1, from coordinate 182,192 downwards.
GAGAAGCAGCCGATCGCCTCGGTGGTGCCGGCCGAAGGCGCCACCGGATGGGCCGACACCACCATGCTGCATGCCGAGGCCAAGCACCCGAACTGCGCCTACAAGTGGATGAACTGGTCGCTGGAAGCCAAGGTGCAGGGAGACCTGGCCGCCTGGTTCGGCTCGGTGCCGGCGGTGCCGGCCGCCTGCCAGGGCAACCAACTGCTCGGCGCCGAGGGCTGCAAGACCAACGGTTTCGACAACTTCGAGAAGATCGCCTTCTGGAAGACCCCGCAGGCCGAGGGCGGCAAGTACGTGCCCTACAGCCGCTGGACCCAGGACTACATCGCCATTATGGGTGGGCGCTAACCGCTGATCGGGTGAGGCGCGGACGCTCGCGGTAGCAGACCCCCGCCCTCACCTGGAGGAGCCAGCTGGCTGGCGATCCGCTCTAGCGGGCGGGTCAAAAGCATCGCCAGCAAGCTGGCTCCTACAGCCCCCTGGCGATGAGCGTCGAGCGGCGCAATCCGACGCACGCTGCGAATCCACAGTTTTCACTGTTGTACATCCACCGCCGGCGCCCTTGCCTCGTGTCGGCAAACCCTGGAGAGGGTCGGCGGCGGATGGCTTTCATCCTGGAGCGTTTGAAATGACCCTTGCAGTGCAGTTTACCGGTGTGTCCCGCGTGTTCGGCGAGGTCAAGGCCGTCGACCGGGTGTCCATCGACATCCAGGACGGCGAGTTCTTCTCCATGCTCGGCCCCTCGGGCTCGGGCAAGACCACCTGCCTGCGGCTGATCGCCGGATTCGAGCAACCCAGCGCCGGCAGCATCCGCATCCACGGCCAGGAGGCCGTGGGTCTGGCGCCCTACCAGCGCGACGTCAACACGGTGTTCCAGGACTACGCCCTGTTCCCGCACATGAACGTGCTGGACAACGTCGCCTATGGCCTCAAGGTCAAGGGCGTGGGCAAGAGCGAACGGCATGCCCGCGCCGAGGAGGCCCTGGCCCTGGTCGCCCTCGGCGGCTATGGCGCACGCAAGCCGGCGCAGCTCTCCGGCGGCCAGCGCCAGCGCGTGGCCCTGGCCCGCGCGCTGGTCAACCGGCCACGGGTATTGCTGCTGGATGAGCCGCTCGGCGCCCTCGACCTCAAGCTGCGCGAGCAGATGCAGGGCGAACTGAAGAAGCTGCAGCGCCAGCTCGGCATCACCTTCATCTTCGTCACCCACGACCAGACCGAGGCGCTGTCGATGTCCGACCGGGTGGCGGTGTTCAACAAGGGCCGCATCGAGCAGGTCGACACCCCGCGCAACCTCTACATGAAACCGGCGACCACCTTCGTCGCCGAATTCGTCGGCACCTCCAACGTGCTGCGCGGCGAGCTGGCCGAACAGCTGACCGGCAATGCCCTGCCGTTCTCCATCCGCCCGGAACATATCCGCTTGGTAGAAAGCCGCCTGCTGGACAGCCCCGGCCAGGCCGCCAGCGGCGAGGTGCAGGTCAGCGGTCTGCTGCACGACATCCAGTACCAGGGCGCGGCCACCCGCTACGAGGTCCAACTGGCGAACGGCCAGAGCCTCAGCATCAGCCAGGCCAACGATCAGTGGCAGGCCAGCACGCCGGCCTACCAACCCGGCCAGCAGGTCACCGCACGCTGGGCGCGCGCGGCGATGATCGCGCTGCAGGACGTCGCGGCGGGCGGGGGCCAGTGAGATGGAGCTGTCGCTGAAGACCCAGGCACCGCCGCCCGGCCATGGCCCGCTGCACCGCCTGTCCAACCTGCTGTACCGCAAACCGAACCTGTACCTGGCGCTGCTGCTGGTACCGCCGCTGCTGTGGTTCGGCGCGATCTATTTCGGCTCGCTGCTGACCCTGCTCTGGCAGGGCCTGTACACCTTCGACGACTTCAGCATGACAGTGACGCCGCAGCTGACCCTGGCCAACCTGGTGGCGCTGTTCCACCCGGCCAACTACGACATCATCCTGCGCACCCTGGGCATGGCGGTGGCGGTGTCGCTGGCCAGCGCCGTCCTGGCCTTCCCCATCGCCTACTACATGGCGCGCTACACCACGGGCAAGACCAAGGCGTTCTTCTACATCGCGGTGATGCTGCCGATGTGGGCCAGCTACATCGTCAAGGCCTACGCCTGGACCCTGCTGCTGGCCAAGGGCGGCGTGGCGCAATGGTTCGTCGAGCAGTTCGGCCTGGCCCCCGCGCTGCAGCTCATCCTGGACATCCCGGGGGTCGGCGGCAGCACCCTGTCGACCTCGCACCTGGGGCGCTTCCTGGTGTTCGTCTACATCTGGCTGCCGTTCATGATCCTGCCGATCCAGGCCGCCCTCGAGCGCCTGCCGCCCTCGCTGCTGCAGGCCTCGGCCGACCTCGGCGCGCGGCCCTGGCAGACCTTCGTGCAGGTGATCCTGCCGCTGTCGGTCCCGGGCATCGCCGCCGGCTCGATCTTCACCTTCTCGCTGACCCTGGGCGACTTCATCGTGCCGCAGCTGGTCGGCCCGCCCGGCTTCTTCATCGGCAGCATGGTCTACGTGCAGCAGGGGGCGATCGGCAACATGCCGATGGCCGCCGCCTTCACCCTGGTGCCGATCGTGCTGATCGCCATCTACCTGGCCATCGTCAAACGTCTGGGGGCCTTCGATGCACTCTGATTCTTCAGCGCAAGGACGGGCCTCCTGGGGCCTGAAGCTGGCCGCCTGGGCGGGTTTGCTGTTCCTCCACTTCCCGATCCTGATCATCTTCCTCTACGCCTTCAATACCGAAGACGCGGCCTTCAGCTTCCCGCCGCAGGGCTTCACCCTGCGCTGGTTCAGCGTGGCCTTCGCCCGCGCCGATGTGCTCGAGTCGATCGAGCTGTCGCTGCAGATCGCCTGCGTCGCCACCCTGATCGCCCTGTTCCTCGGCACCCTGGCCGCCGCCGCGCTGTACCGCCGCGACTTCTTCGGCAAGGAAGGCATCTCGCTGATGCTGATCCTGCCGATCGCCCTGCCCGGCATCGTCACCGGCATCGCCCTGCTCTCGGCGTTCAAGACCCTGGGCATCGAGCCGGGGATGTTCACCATCATCGTCGGCCACGCGACCTTCTGCGTGGTGATCGTCTACAACAACGTCATCGCGCGCTTCCGGCGCACCTCCTACAGCCTGATCGAAGCCTCGATGGACCTCGGCGCCGACGGCTGGCAGACCTTCCGCTACATCATCCTGCCGAACCTCGGCTCGGCCCTGCTGGCCGGCGGCATGCTGGCCTTCGCCCTGTCCTTCGACGAGATCATCGTCACCACCTTCACCGCCGGCCACGAACGCACCCTGCCGCTGTGGCTGCTCAACCAGTTGAGCCGGCCGCGCGACGTGCCGGTGACCAACGTGGTGGCGATGCTGGTGATGCTGGCGACCATGCTGCCGATCCTCGGCGCCTATTACCTGACCAAGGGGGGCGAGAGCATCGCCGGCAGCGGCGGCAAGTAACCAGGTACGCCCTCTCCCAAGGGGAGAGGGGCTTAAACAACAGGATTCGTAGCAACCCCGGAGGATTTCGCAATGCAAGGCAAACTGCTGATCAATGGCCGACTGGTTTCCGGCGAAGGCGCCAACCTGGCGGTCCTCGACCCGGCCCTCGGCTCCCCGCTGCTGCATCTCAACGAGGCCAGCGCCGAGCAGGTGGACGCCGCCGTGCGCGCGGCGGCCGCGGCCTTCGCCGGCTGGTCGCAGACCGCGCCGAAGGATCGCGCGCTGTTGCTGCTGCGCCTGGCCGACAAGATCGAGGCGCACGCCGAGGAGCTGGCCAAGCTGGAGTCGGACAACTGCGGCAAACCCTATGCCGCGGCGCTGAACGACGAGATCCCGGCGATCGCCGATGTGTTCCGCTTCTTCGCCGGCGCCAGCCGCTGCCTGAGCGGCAGTGCCGCCGGCGAGTACCTGGCGGGCCACACCTCGATGATCCGCCGCGACCCGATCGGGGTGGTGGCCTCCATCGCGCCGTGGAACTACCCGCTGATGATGGCCGCCTGGAAGCTCGCCCCGGCCCTGGCCGCCGGCAATACCGTGGTGCTCAAGCCCTCCGAGCAGACCCCGCTGACCGCGCTGAAGCTCGCCGAGTTCCTCGCCGAGCTGTTCCCCGCCGGGGTGGTCAATATCGTCTTCGGCCGCGGCGCCAGCGTCGGCAGCCCGCTGGTGAGCCACCCGCAGGTGCGCATGGTGTCGCTGACCGGCTCGGTGGCCACCGGCTCGAGCATCATCGCCAGCAGCGCTACTTCGGTGAAGCGCCTGCACATGGAACTGGGCGGCAAGGCGCCGGTGCTGATCTTCGACGACGCCGACATCGCCGCCGCGGTGGAAGGCATCCGCACCTTCGGCTTCTACAACGCAGGGCAAGACTGCACCGCGGCCTGCCGCATCTATGCGCAGAAAGGCATCTACGAGAAATTCGTCGCCGAGCTGGGCGCCGCAGTCGGCAGCCTCAAGTACGGCCTGCAGGGCGACCCGAGCACCGAACTCGGTCCGTTGATCAGCGCCGAGCACCGCACCCGCGCCAGTGGCTTCGTCGAGCGCGCCGCCGCGCAGGCGCATATCGAGGTGGTGACCGGCGGCAAGGCGGTCGCCGGCCCGGGATTCTTCTACCAGCCCACCGTGCTCGCCGGTGCCCGCCAGGACGACGAGATCGTCCGCCGCGAAGTGTTCGGCCCGGTGGTTTCGGTCACCCCGTTCGACGACGAGGCGCAGGCGCTGGCCTGGGCCAACGACTCCGACTACGGCCTGGCCTCCTCGGTGTGGACCGGCGACGTCGGCCGCGCCCACCGCCTCGCCGCGCGCCTGCAGTACGGCTGCACCTGGGTCAACACGCACTTCATGCTGGTCAGCGAAATGCCCCACGGCGGCCTGAAGCTCTCCGGCTACGGCAAGGACCTGTCGATGTATGGCCTGGAGGATTACACCGCCGTGCGCCATGTGATGTTCAAGCACTAACGGCATCTACGCTGGGTGGATCGCGCGACATCCACCCAGGAGCCGACCCGTAGGGTGCGCCGCGCGCACCACAGGCTTGCGCGAGCTCGCCGGTGCGCACGGCGCACCCTACGAACATCCCCCCAACTGGAGCACTGACAATGAAAACCGCACTGCGCAGCATCGCTTTCATCGCCCTCGGCACGCTCGCCGGGCTGGTTCAGGCGGCGGACGACGCCAAGGCCATAGTCGACGGCTACATGGCCGCCTGGAACGCCCACGACGCCGAGCAGGCCGCGACGTTCCTGGCCGAGGACGCGGTGTACTTCGACGCCACCGTCGGCACCCCGCAGAACGGCAAGGCCGCGGCCCGCGACAACGTGATCAAGGTGTTCATCACCGCGGTGCCGGATCTGACCTGGAAGATGACCAGCGAACCGATCGTCGGCGAAGGCGGCATCGCCTTCCAATGGGTCTTCAGCGGCACCAACAGCGGCGCCTGGAGCGCGGAAACCCCGGCCACCAACAAGCCGCTGAAGTTCGAAGGGGTCAGCTTCATCCGCATCAAGGACGGCAAGATCGCCTACCAGGGCGACTACTACGACGCCCTCGGCTTCAACAAGCAGCTCGGCTGGTAACGCTGCCGCGCCGCCGGTCGATGCCGGCGGCGCACTTCAGCGGGCGGCGAGGTGCGCCACCATCAGCTGCACGCTTTCCTGGCCGCGGTACTCGTTGACATCCAGCTTGAAGGCCAGCTCGACCCAGCGCACCGTCGGGTTGGGCCACTGCTCGCGGTCGATGTTGAAGGCGATGCCGTCCAGGGTCTGCCCGCCGCATTCGGTCTTCAGCACCAGCTTGAGGTGCTTGTCGCCGACCAGGCGCTGCTGCACCACCTGGAACAGCCCATGGAACAGCGGTTCGGGAAAGTGCTGGCCCCAGGGCCCGGCATTGCGCAGTTCCTTGGCCAGCGGCAGGTGGAACTCCTCGACCGACAGGCTGCCGTCGGAGAGCAGGCGTCCGGTCAGGTCGTCCTCGCCCAGTTGGCGGCGCACCTCGGCGTCGAACGCCGCGGCGAAGGCGCTGAAGTGCTCCTGCGGCAGGGACAGGCCGGCGGCCATGGCATGCCCGCCGAACTTGCTGATCAGCCCCGGGTGCTTGGCCGCCACCGCATCCAGTGCATCGCGGATATGCAAGCCCGGCACCGAACGCGCCGAGCCCTTGAGCACGCCCTCGCCGGCATCGGCGAAGGCGATGGTCGGGCGGTGATAGCGCTCCTTCAGGCGCGAGGCGAGGATGCCGATCACCCCCTGGTGCCAGTCCGGTTCGAACAGGCACAGGCCGAACGGCAGGTCCTCGACCGCCAAGTCCTTGAGCTGGGCCAGGGCTTCGCGCTGCATGCCCTGCTCGATGGCCTTGCGGTCCTGGTTGAGCTGATCCAGTTGCTGGGCCATGTCGACTGCCAGGGCCTGGTCATCGCAGAGCAGGCATTCGATGCCCAGGCTCATGTCGTCCAGGCGGCCGGCAGCATTCAGCCGCGGGCCGAGGATGAAACCGAGGTCGGTGGCAGTGATGCGCCCTGGTTGCCGCCCGGCCACTTCGAGGATCGCCCGCAGCCCCGGGCGCGCCCGGCCGGCGCGGATCCGCGCCAGGCCCTGATGCACCAGGATGCGGTTGTTGGCGTCCAGCGGCACCACGTCGGCGACGCTGCCGAGGGCCACCAGGTCGAGCAGCTCGGCCAGGTTCGGTTCGGCCAGCTGGCGCCGGGCGAACCAGCCCAGCTCGCGCAGGCGCGCGCGCAGCGCCAGCAGCACATAGAACATCACGCCGACCCCGGCCAGCGCCTTGCTGGGGAACTCGCAGCCCGGCTGGTTGGGGTTGACGATGGCATCGGCGGCCGGCAGCTCCGGCCCCGGCAAATGGTGGTCGGTGACCAGCACGGTCAGCCCGGCCGCCTTGGCCGCCGCCACCCCCTCGACGCTGGAGATGCCGTTGTCCACGGTGATCAGCAGCTGCGGCTGGCGCTGCAGCGCCACCGCGACGATTTCCGGGGTCAGGCCGTAGCCGTACTCGAAACGATTCGGCACCAGGTAATCGACCTGCGCCGCGCCGAGCAGGCGCAGGCCGAGCACGCCGACCGAACTGGCGGTGGCGCCGTCGGCATCGAAGTCGCCGACGATCAGCAGGCGCTGGCCCTGCTCCAGGGCCTGCACCAGCAGCGCGACGGCCGCCTCGATGCCCTTCAACTGCTGGTAGGGCAGCAGCCGCGCCAGGCCCTTGTCCAGTTCGGCCGCCGACTGCACGCCACGGGCGGCATACAGGCGGGTCAGCAACGGTGGCAGGTTACCCAGGTCGGGCAGGGTTTCGGGTAGCGGACGGGGTTCGATACGCATGATCATTCTTGTCGTGTAGGGCGGGTGCAACCCGCCGGGTTCCATGCTTGGCGGGTTGTACCCGCCCTAGCAGGCCGTTGAAAAACTACTGCGTTGCCGATGCGTCGTTAAAAAAAGGCTCAGAATGCTCATTTACAGCTCGTAAACTCCGCTTCTTCGCCTGTTTTTGCCTCGCCTCGGCTGCCTCGCCTACGTTTTTCAACGGTCTGCTACCGCTCTGCTCGACGGATCAGCGCTGGCCGACCAGCCACTCCAGGGGCACTTCATGCTGGCCGCGCTCGTCGGTGACGAACAGCTCGCCGTCGCTGATCATCACGCTCCAGCTCAGCGCCCGCGGCAGGTCCTGGGCCAGGTCGGCCAGGGCTTCCTGCCCCAGCGCCACCACATTGATGTTCTTCAGGCTGCGCACCGGGTCGAGCACCTTGGTCTGCCAGACGCGCAGGTTGCCGTAGGCCACCAGGCTGAATTTCTCGGTACGCCGCGAGCACCAGGTGATGCGCTCGCTGTCCGGCTGGCCGACTTCGATCCAGTGCAGCACGCGGTCGTCCAGGCTCTTCTCCCACAGCGCCGGCTCATCGACGTCCGACAGGCCGCGGCCGAAGGCCAGCTGCTCGTGGTAGAACAGCGCGTAGGCGATCAACCGCGCGGCCAGGCGCTCCTCGGTCTCCGAGGGATGGCGGGCGACGGTGAAACGCAGGCTTTCGTAGATGCTGCGATCGATATCGGTGAGGTTCAGGTCGATCTTGTAGGTGGTGGACGGCAGGGCCATGGCGGGCTTCTTGGCTGGGCAAATAAGCCGGCAAGTCTACCCGATGCCGCCCGCTCACGTTAGAGTCGCGCCCATCGCCTGATGGATGGAATCCCGATGCAACTGCCCAGCAAACCCCTCGCCGGCCTGAAAGTGATCGAACTCGGCAGCCTGATCGCCGGCCCCTTCGCCGCGCGCATCTGCGCCGAGTTCGGCGCCGAGGTGATCAAGGTCGAGTCGCCGGACGGCGGCGATCCTCTGCGCAAGTGGCGCAAGCTGTACGAAGGCACCTCGCTGTGGTGGTTCGTGCAGGCGCGCAACAAGCGCTCGATCACCCTCAACCTCAAGCACGAGCAGGGCCGCGAGGTGCTGAAGAAGCTGCTGGCGGGCGCCGACATCCTGATCGAGAACTTCCGCCCCGGCGTGCTGGAGAAACTCGGCTTGGGCTGGGAGGTGCTGCACGCGCTGAATCCCAAGCTGGTGATGGTGCGCCTGTCCGGCTTCGGCCAGAGCGGCCCGCTGAAGGACCAGCCGGGCTTCGGCGCGGTCGGCGAAGCCATGGGCGGGCTGCGCTATATCACCGGCTTCGAGGACCGTCCGCCGGTACGTACCGGCATCAGCATCGGCGATTCGATCGCCGCGCTCTGGGGGGTGATAGGTGCGCTGATGGCGCTGCGCCACCGCGAGGTCAACGGCGGCCAGGGCCAGGTGGTCGACGTGGCGCTGTACGAGGCGGTGTTCGCCATGATGGAGAGTCTGGTGCCGGAGTTCGACGTGTTCGGCTTCATCCGCGAGCGCAGCGGCAACATCATGCCCGGCATCACCCCCTCCTCGATCCACACCAGCTGCGATGGCAAGCATGTGCAGATCGGCGCCAACGGCGATGCGATCTTCCAGCGCTTCATGCGCGCCATCGGCCGCGATGACCTGGCCGCCGATCCGAGCCTGGCAAGCAACGACGGCCGCGATGCGCGGCGCGACGAGCTGTACGGCATCATCGACCGCTGGGTCGGCGCGCTGCCGCTGGAACAGGTGCTGGCCACGCTGAGCCAGGCCGAGGTGCCGGCCAGCCGCATCTACTCGGCCGCCGACATGTTCGCCGACCCGCAGTTCCTCGCCCGCGAGATGTTCCTCAGCGCCAAGCTGCCGGACGGCAAGCCGTTCAAGATGCCCGGCATAGTGCCCAAGCTGTCGGACACACCGGGATCGGCGGAATGGATAGGGCCGGAGCTGGGCGAGCACACCGACACGCTGCTCGCTGCGCTAGGCTATGACAAGGAGACGATCGCCGAACTACGCCGCAGCGGCGCCGTCTGAACGCGGCCAGGAGCAGCACCATGCCTGCAGCTGAGCCCACCCTGCCCCAGGACGTACTACTGGCCTTGCGCCAGGACCGGCGTGCGGACGCCATCGAGCTGCTGCAGCGCCTGCAGGGACTGAGCGCAGCAGAGGCCGAGGCGCGAATCGACCGTTACCTGGAGGAAAACCCGCCGGTGCCGTTGCGCGGTCCCGGCATCCTGGCATCCAGCAGGTTCAACGCGCTGATCTGGTTGGCGCTGATCGCCATGATGGGCCTGGTCTACCTGCTGCTGATCGGCTGACCCGCCAGCGCCAACCCGGATTTCGCCCAAGAAAAAGGCCGGCACCTTTCGGCTGCCGGCCTTTTCACTTGCGGCTGCGCACTTACAGCGGCTTGCCGCGATTGCCGTGCTGGCTGACGAAGCCCTGCACGGTCTTCAGGTCGTTGGCCAGTACGCTGCAGCGCTCTTCCCGCTCGAACAGGTCGGCCAGGTGCGCCGGCAATGCCGGGGCCTGGGTGACACCGGCCTGCTCCACCGCCTCGGGGAACTTCACCGGGTGCGCGGTGCCGAGGATCACCATCGGCGTGGCCAGGCTGCGCCGGCACTCGCGGGCGGCGCGCACGCCGATGGCGGTATGCGGGTCGAGCAGCTCGCCACACTCGGCAAATACGTCGGCGATGGTTTCGCAAGTCGCCTGGTCATCCACCGCCAGCGAGTCGAACAGCTTGCGTGCCTCGGTCCAGCGGTCTTCTTCCACGCTGAAGCCGCCGCCCTGCTTGAAGGTGGCCATCAACTCGGCAATCGCCGCGCCGTTGCGCCCGTGCAGGTCGAACAGCAGGCGCTCGAAGTTCGACGAGACCATGATGTCCATGGACGGCGACAGGGTCGGGTGCAGGGTGTCCTTGACGTACTGGTTGCCGCTCATGAAGCGATGCAGGATGTCGTTGCGGTTGGTCGCGACGATCAGCTGGTTGATCGGCAGGCCCATGTTGCGCGCCAGGTAGCCGGCGAAGATGTCGCCGAAGTTGCCGGTCGGCACCGAGAACGCGATGGAGCGCGCCGGGCCGCCGAGCTGGATGGCCGCATGGAAGTAGTAGACGATCTGGGCCATGATCCGCGCCCAGTTGATCGAGTTCACCGCCACCAGCCGCGTGCCCTTGAGGAAGCTCTGGTCGGCGAAGCTATCCTTGACCATCTCCTGGCAATCGTCGAAGTTGCCTTCGATGGCGATGTTGTGGATGTTGTCGCCGAGGATGGTGGTCATCTGCCGGCGCTGCACTTCCGAGACGCGGTTGTGCGGATGGAGGATGAAGATGTCGACGTTGTCGCAGCTCTTGCAGCCTTCGATGGCCGCCGAACCGGTGTCGCCGGAGGTGGCGCCCATGATCACCACGCGCTCGTTGCGCTTGGCCAGCACGTAGTCGAGCAGGCGGCCGAGCAGCTGCAGGGCGAAATCCTTGAACGCCAGGGTCGGGCCGTGGAACAGCTCGAGCACCCACTCGTTGCCGTTGAGCTGGCGCAGCGGCGCCACGGCGCTGTGGGCGAACACCCCATAGGTCTCTTCGAGAATCCGCTTGAAGTCGGCATCCGGGATGCTGCCGGTGACGAACGGACGCATCACCCGGAAGGCCAGCTCGTGATACGGCAGGCCGGCCCAGGAGGCGATTTCCTCGACGGTGAAGCGCGGCAGGTTTTCCGGCACATACAGGCCGCCGTCGCTGGCCAGGCCGGCCAGCAGCACGTCTTCGAAATTCAGGGCCGGGGCCTGGCCGCGGGTACTGATATAGCGCATGAGTTTCTCCCTCAGACCAGTTGCTCGACACGGATACGCACAACGCTACCCACCACGTCGTCCAGCGCCTCCAGGGCGCTGATGGCTTCGTTGATGCGTGCTTCGAGCACCCGGTGGGTGACCAGGATCATCGGCACCAGGCCGTCGTGTTCTTCGACTTCCTTCTGCATGATCGATTCGATATTGATCCCGCGTTCCGAGAGGATGCTCGCCACCTGGGCCAGCACGCCCGGATGATCCTTGGCCTGGATGCGCAGGTAGTAGGCGCTCTCGCAGGCACCGATCGGCAGGATCGGGTGGTCGGACAGCGCGTCGGGCTGGAACGCCAGGTGCGGCACGCGGTTGGTCGGGTCGGTGGTCAACGCGCGGACCACGTCGACCAGGTCGGCGATCACCGAGGAGGCAGTCGGCTCCATGCCGGCGCCGGCGCCGTAATACAGCGTCGAACCGGCGGCATCGCCATTGACCATCACCGCGTTCATCACGCCGTTGACGTTGGCGATCAGCCGGTCGGCCGGGATCAGCGTCGGATGCACGCGCAATTCGATGCCGGCGTCGGTGCGCCGCGCCACGCCGAGGTGCTTGATGCGATAGCCGAGGGCCTCGGCGTAGTTGACGTCGGCCGTGGTCAGCTGGGTGATGCCCTCGGTGTAGGCCTTGTCGAACTGCAGCGGAATGCCGAAGGCGATGGATGCGAGGATGGTCAGCTTGTGCGCGGCGTCGATGCCTTCGACGTCGAAAGTCGGATCGGCTTCGGCATAACCGAGCGCCTGGGCTTCCTGCAGCACGTCAGCGAAGGCACGGCCTTTCTCGCGCATCTCGCTGAGGATGAAGTTGCCGGTACCATTGATGATCCCGGCCAGCCAGTTGATGCGGTTGGCCGCCAGGCCTTCGCGGATCGCCTTGATCACCGGGATGCCGCCGGCCACCGCGGCTTCGAAGGCGACGATCACGCCCTTCTCCCGCGCTTTGGCGAAAATTTCGTTGCCGTGCACGGCGATCAGCGCCTTGTTCGCGGTGACCACGTGCTTGCCGTTGTCGATCGCCTTGAGCACCAGATCGCGGGCCAGGGTGTAACCGCCGATCAGTTCGATGACAATATCGATCTCGGGATTGCAGACCAGCTCGAAGACATCCTGGGTAATGGGGGTACCGGTAATGTCGCACTGCGGGTTCTGCGAACGCAGCGCAATCTGCGCCACCTCGATGTCACGCCCGGCACGCCGGGCGATTTCCTCGGCGTTGCGCTTGAGCACGTTGAACGTACCGCCACCGACGGTACCCAGCCCACAGATGCCTACTTTCACCGGTTTCACACTGAACTCCCCATCTGTACTGCATAAAACGGCCGGAGCAAGCTCCGGCCGCAGAAAAAGAGCCGCACCTTACGAAGCGGCTGTTTATTAGTCAATCGAGCCGAGGCCAGGACTCACTTGGCTTCGAGCGCCAGCTTGGCCAGTTGCGCTGCCGGTTGGTAGCCAGGAATCAGCTTGCCATTGGCCAGGACGATCGCCGGTGTGCCACTGACGCCGATCATCTGACCCAGGGCGTACTGCTTGGCCACCGGGTTGTCGCACTCGGCGGCAGGCACCTCTTGCCGGGACTTGGCCAGGTTCATCGCCGCCTGGCGATCCTTGGCGCACCAGACACTGACCAGTTCCTTGTAGGCCGGGCTCTTCACTCCCTGGCGCGGGAAGGCGACGTAACGCACCTCGACGCCCAGGCGATTGAGCTCCGCCACCTCGCTGTGCAGCTTCTGGCAATAGCCGCAATCGGTATCGGTGAACACGGTGATATGGGTTTTCGGCTCCTTGCCGGCAAACACCACCATCTCGGAGGTCGGCAGCGCATTGATGGTTTCCGCCACCGCACGGCTCTCGGCCTGTTCGGTGAGGTTCACCGCCTTACCCTCCCTGACCTGAAACAGGTAGCCCTGCATGAGGAACTGGCCATCGGCACTGGCATACAACTGGCGGCCACCCTTGAGCTGGACCTGGTACACACCGGGCATCGGGCTCTCGGCAATGGCTTCGATCGGCAGGTCCGGCTGGATCGACTGCAGGCTCTGGCGGATCACCTGATCGGGATCGGCGGCCAGGCTCAAGCTACTGGCCAGGCCGAGGGCCGCGGCTGCGAAAATACGGGTCACGCTCATGGAGTCTCCTGTCGAGCGACGGACTAACGAAGGTCGATACAGCCTATCATAGAAGCCCCGAAAGGCGGACCACGGCAAGTCGGACGGCCGTCGCAGAACCTGCGCCCAGCACCGTGCAGCGGCGCTCGAACAGACGCTCAGCCGCGCGGGTGATGTTCGGCATGCAACTCCTGCAAACGTGCGCGAGCGATGTGGGTATAGATTTGCGTAGTCGACAGGTCGCTATGGCCCAGGAGCATCTGCACCACGCGCAAATCCGCACCGTGATTGAGCAGATGGGTGGCGAAGGCATGCCGCAGGGTATGCGGCGACAGGCTCTTGGCGATGCCGGCGACCCGGGCCTGGTGCTTGATCCGGTGCCAGAAGGTCTGCCGGGTCATCTGCGCGCCGCGCAGACTCGGGAACAGCACGTCGCTCGGCTTGCCATCGAGCAGGAACGGTCGCGCCTCCTTGCTGTAGCGCTCGATCCAGGCGATCGCCTCCTCGCCCAGCGGCACCAGACGCTCCTTGCTGCCCTTGCCGACTACCCGCAGCACGCCCTGGCGCAGGTTGACCTGCTCCAGGGTCAGGCCAATCAGCTCACTGACCCGCAAGCCGCAGGCATACAGCACCTCGAGCATGGCGCGATCGCGCAAGCCAATCGGGTCGTCCAGCTCAGGCGCCGCCAGCAGCGCCTCGACATCGGCCTCCGAGAGGGATTTCGGCAGCGGCCGGCCGAGTTGCGGCAAGTCCACCTGTAAAGTCGGATCGACAGCGATCAACCCTTCACGCAGCAAGAAGCGGTAAAACCCGCGCAAGCCGGAAATAAAACGCGCCGTGGAGCGCGCCTTGTAGCCCTCGTTCAGGCGCCAGGCCAGGTGATCGAGGATCGCCTCGCGACCGATCTGCGGCAACTCCAGGCCGCGCTGAGCCAACCAGGCATTGAAGTGCGCGAGATCACTGCGGTAGGCCGAGCGGGTATGCGGCGACAAGCCTTTCTCGAACCACAACGCCTCGAGAAAACGCTCAATCAGGGGGTGATCCAGGGTCGACATCTACTGCCACTTGATAATTTACCAAGCGAATAGTGTTCCACAGCCGCAGGCCTGCATACCAGCGCCCGCCCATGCATCAACTTCAGATGGCGCAGATCGAAACGCCTGGAGAGCGCCCTGCTACCTTTCGTCGACGAAGCCGCCTGGCCATATGACCATCGGTGGCACAAGCCTATCCTTAGTCTGGTGACAGGTTGAGTGGATGCGCGACATGATTGCACCATGCCATCACTAACTCGGTAGCGCAGCATGTCCAGACATATTCACTCCCGCCTCGGCCAGATCCTGATCAACAAGGGTCTGATCACTTCCGCACAGTTGGACGCCGCGATCAAAGTGCAGCTCGTCAGCCGCCAGCGACTGGGCGAAGTACTTATCGAGCAAGGGCTGCTGACCCAGCAGCAGCTGAGCAAGGCCCTGAAGAAGCAGAGCAACCTGCGCCTGGCCGCCACCCTGGTGGCCGCCCTGATGAGCCCCTTTCAGACGGTCAGCGCCGATATCCAGCGCATGCAGTCCACCGCCAGCATTAGCCGCCAGGAAACCCCGCGCGGCTTGCAGCCATTGAGTGACCGGGAGATGAGCAACGTCAGCGCCCAGGGCCTGGACGAGGTGCTGCAGGGCCTGTTCATGCAAGCCGAGAACGGCGACGGCCTGGACACGATCGGACAACTGGCCAAGCTGGTGATGCCGGTGCTGAATGGCCTGGAGGCGGAAACCTCGACCAAGGACGTGCTGTACGACACTGCCAGGGTGTCTTCGACAGTCAACCCGGACGGCTCGGTCGACGTCCGCCTGCCCAGCTCGATTGGCGAGCTGCGTTTCGACAACATCCGCGTCACCGGTGCGCCGCAGGGGCAAAGCTTCGGCAGCTTGAGCCTGAACGACATCGACCTGTCACAAGCCTCGCTGAAAATCAGTCTGCGCCAGTAAAGGAAGGCTATGTGTTGCGCGATTGCGCGGCGGCTCAGCTGCTCAGATTAGCCCCCACGGCATCTCGCCCTTATGAGGGAGGGGGGAGCAAACCGCGCCATCTGTAGCAGCGGCGGGGAAGTAGCCCAAGAGAAAGTCGATACGCCCGGTCAGCCAACCCCCAGAAACGCAAAAAGCAGCCCGAAGGCTGCTTTTTTGCTGCAGGGAAGCCTGGCTTAAGCCAGCTTCTCCTTGATGCGTGCGGCCTTACCGGACAGGTCACGCAGGTAGTACAGCTTGGCTTTGCGCACGTCGCCGCGACGCTTGACAGCCAGGCTGTCGACCAGCGGGCTGTAGGTCTGGAAAGTACGCTCGACACCAACACCGTTGGAGATCTTGCGCACGGTGAAGGCACTGTTCAGACCACGGTTACGCTTGGCGATAACCACGCCTTCGAACGCCTGCAGACGCTGACGGTCGCCTTCCTTCACTTTCACCTGGACGATCACGGTGTCGCCCGGGGCGAAGGCCGGGATCTCTTTGCCCATCTGCTCGGCTTCGAGTTGCTGAATAATCTTGTTGGTCATGCTGCGCTCCTAAGGCAAACCGTCCGGCCTGCCATCGATACGTTAACTATCGTCCCGCTGGCGGATGTATTCCTCCAGCAGCTTCTTCTCTTCCCCAGAAAGCGAGCGGCTATCCAGAAGATCGGCACGGCGTTCCCAGGTCCGACCAAGGGACTGCTGCAAACGCCAGCGCCGGATGTGTTCGTGGTTGCCACTAAGCAACACTTCGGGAACACGTTTATCCGCATACACCTCCGGGCGGGTGTAGTGCGGGCAGTCGAGCAGGCCATCCGTAAAGGAGTCCTCCTCGGCCGAGTCTGCATGACCCAATGCACCAGGCAAAAGGCGCGTTACCGCATCGATCAGCACCATGGCCGGCAGCTCACCGCCGGACAGGACGTAATCCCCGATCGACCATTCTTCATCGACATGCGCTTCGATAAAGCGCTCGTCGATGCCTTCGTAGCGTCCGGCGATGAGGATCAAAACGTCCTCGTTCGCCAGTTCGCGCACCGCCGACTGCGTCAGCTGGCGACCTTGCGGCGACAGGTAGATCACCTTCGCCTTACCACCGGCGGCCTGCTTGGCACCCTGCAAAGCATCCTCCAGCGGCTTGATCTTCATCACCATGCCTGGGCCGCCCCCGAAGGGCCGATCATCGACGGTGTGATGACGATCCGATGTGTAGCTCCGCGGGTTCCAACAGGTCAGTTGCAACAAGCCCTGCTTCACCGCACGGCTGGTGATGCCGTAATCGCCGATGGCGGCAAACATTTCCGGGAACAGCGTAATGACTTCAACGCGCACGCTTAGAAGTCCGCATCCCAGTCGACCCGCATTTCACCGGCGGCCAGATCGATCGACAACACGCATTGCTCGATATAGGGCAACAGGCGTTCGCGATCATCCAGGCTATCCGTGCAGGGTTTGACCACCATCACATCGTTGGCACCGGTCTCGAACAGGTGGTCGATCTTGCCGAGCAATTGCCCTGCCTGATCGATGACCTTGAGACCTTCCAACTGATACCAGTAGAACTCGCCATCGCCGAGTTCCGGTAGCTGGCTGCGGGGCACACAAATATCGAAACCGGCGAAGGTACGCGCCACTTCGCGATCATCGAGCCCCTTCAACTTGGCTACCAGCACCTTGCCTTGCAAGCGCCCACTGGCCAATTCGACTTGTTTCACCTCGTTGTCACGCCTGAGCGTCCAACGCGGGTAATCGAGCACGTTATCCAGGGGATCGGTAAAGGAGTACACCTTCACTTCGCCCTTTACGCCATGCACCGAGACAATCTTGCCGAGTACCACTAAGTCCTCGACGGGAGCTGGCGTCATGCTCATAAAGTTGCTTAGGCAGCAGCCTTAGCAGCTTCCTTGAGCAGCTGAGCAACACGCTCAGACGGCTGTGCGCCCTGGCCCAGCCAGTAAGCGGCACGTTCCTGGTTTACGGACAGCTTCACTTCGGCGCCCGAGGCCACCGGATTGAAGAAGCCGATGCGCTCTACGAAGCGACCATCGCGCGCATTGCGGCTGTTGGTCACGGTCAGGTGATAGAAGGGGCGCTTTTTGGAGCCGCCACGAGCAAGACGGATGGTTACCATTGAACTTCGTTCCTGTAGTCGGTGCTGCAAAACTGAAATGCACGCATAGGGCGCTAGGCCCGAAAGGCCGCATATTCTAAGGATTATCCGGCTTTTTGCAAATCTCTTTTTCAATCTGCCGCCGGGCCATGGCCCTGTAACGACCGCAGACCGGGAAAACCGCAGCAAAACCGGCCGACCGGTGTCGCCCTACCATCTGCGCCGATATAGCGCCCTTACATCTTCGGCATGCCGCCCGGCATCATCCCGCCCATGCCGCGCATCATCTTGGCCATGCCGCCCTTGGCGGTGAACTTCTTCATCATCTTCTGCATCTGCTTGTGCTGCTTGATCAGCCGACCGATGTCCTGCACCTGGGTACCGGAGCCCATGGCGATGCGCCGCTTGCGCGAGCCGCTGATGATCTCGGGATCGCGCCGTTCGGCCGGGGTCATCGAGTTGATGATCGCCTCCATCTGCTTGAACTGCTTCTCGGCCGCACCCTGGGCGTTGCCCATCTGCGCCAGATTGACGCCGCCCATTTGCGGCAGCTTGTCCATCAGGCCGCCGAGACCGCCCATGTTCTTCATCTGCTGCAGCTGATCGCGGAAGTCTTCGAGATCGAAGCCCTTGCCCTTCTTCAGCTTTTTCGTCAGCTTCTCGGCCTTCTCGCGATCGAGAGTCTGCTCGGCCTGCTCGATCAGGCTGAGCACATCGCCCATGCCGAGAATGCGCGAAGCGATGCGCTCCGGATGGAAAGGCTCCAGCGCATCGCTCTTCTCGCCCATGCCGATGAACTTGATCGGCTTGCCGGTGATGTGGCGCACCGAGAGTGCGGCGCCGCCACGGGCATCGCCGTCGACCTTGGTCAGCACCACGCCGGTCAGCGGCAATGCATCGCCGAAGGCCTTGGCGGTGTTGGCCGCATCCTGGCCGGTCATGGCATCGACCACGAACAGCGTCTCGATCGGCCTGAGCGCCGCATGCAGCGCCTGAATCTCGGCCATCATCTCGGCATCGACATGCAGGCGACCGGCGGTATCGACGATCACCACGTCGATGAATTTGAGCTTGGCTTCCCTGATCGCCGCCTCGGCAATCGTCACCGGCTGCTGGCTAATGTCGGAGGGGAAGAAGGTCACGCCGATATCGGTGGCCAGGGTTTCCAGCTGCTTGATCGCCGCCGGACGGTAAACGTCGACCGAGACCACCATCACCGTCTTCTTCTTGCGCTCCTTGAGGAACCGCGCCAGCTTGCCGGCGGTGGTGGTCTTGCCCGCCCCCTGCAAACCGGCCATCAGCACCACCGCCGGCGGCGCGGCATTCAGCGTCACGTCTTCGTTGGCCGCGCCCATCAGCTCTTCCAGCTCGGCGCGGACAACCTTCACGAAGGCCTGGCCCGGCGTCAGGCTTCTCGACACCTCGGTGCCAACCGCACGCTCCTTGACCTTGTTGACGAAGTCCTTGACCACCGGCAGGGCGACATCGGCCTCGAGCAACGCCATGCGCACTTCGCGCAGGGTGTCTTTGATGTTGTCCTCGGTCAGCTTGGCTTTGCCGGTGACGTTACGCAGGGTCTGCGAGAGGCGGTCGGTAAGATTTTCAAACATGCGCGTTCCTTTCGGGTTCTTCTGAACCGAGGCTGAGCTTGCGGCAGGCGACGGATTATATCGGAGAGTCGGTAACCCCGACACCGCCAGCGGTCTTTCGTGAAATGCTCGTTGTATGCCACACTCAGCGCCTTTCGGGCTTGCCTAACAAGGATTTATGCACCCTCTGCTACCCAGCCTCGCAGCCGCCAGCCTCTATGCCGGCGCCACTGCCTACCAGAGCTTTCGACTCAGCCAGCGTGCCGCGCCGGATAAGCGCCTACTGATCGCGCTCGGTCTGCTGGCCCTGCTCGGACATGCCCTGAGCCTGTTCCTGCAGCTGCTCGGCCCGGCCGGCTTGAACATCGATTTCTTCAACGCCGCCAGCCTGATCGCCGCCACCGTCATCCTGCTGACGCTGCTGGCCTGCTGGCGAATCCCGGTAGAGAACCTGCTGCTGTTGCTCTTTCCGCTGGGGGGGCTGACGGTACTGCTCGCGCAACTCATGCCGAGCGGCACCATTCAGCCGATCGACGAAGCACCGGGAATCCTCGCCCATATCCTGCTGTCGATCATGGCCTACGGCATGCTCACCATCGCCGTGTTCCAGTCGCTCCTGCTGCTGCTACAGGACCATCAACTCAAGCACAAGCACCCATCCGGGCTGATCAAGAACTTCCCTCCGCTGCAGACCATGGAAAGCCTGCTGTTCGGCTTCCTCTGGGCCGGCTGGGTGCTGCTGTCGCTCTCGCTGCTCTCCGGTGCGCTGTTCATCGACGACCTGTTTGCCCAGCACCTGCTGCACAAAACCATCCTCTCCAGCTTCGCCTGGGTGGTCTTCGCCGTGCTGCTATGGGGCCGCCACCAGCTTGGCTGGCGCGGGCACAAGGCGATTCGCTGGACCCTGGCCGGCTTTTGCCTGCTGATGCTGGCGTACTTCGGTAGCAAGCTGGTCCGCGAATTCATCCTGCATATCTAGGCCATTTCCGTGGACAACGTGCACCCTGGTTACTTGATTGGCCTGCTGATTTTCCTGCTCGCCTGCTCGGCGTTCTTCTCCAGCGCGGAAACCGGCATCCTCAGCCTCAACCGCTACCGCCTGCGCCACCTGGCCAAGGAAGGACATCGCGGCGCCAAGCGGGTCAGCGCCCTGCTCAGCCGACCGGATCGCCTGCTCGGCACCATCCTGATCGGCAACAATTTCGTCAACATCCTCGCCTCGGCCATCGCCACCGTGCTGGCCATCCAGTTGTGGGGCGAAGCCGGGATCGCCATCGCCACCATCGGCCTGACCCTGCTGCTGCTGATCTTCGGCGAGATCACCCCGAAAACCCTGGCCGCCCTGCGCCCGGAACTGGTCGCCTACCCGTTCAGCCTGCCACTGCTGCTGTTGCTCAAACTGTTCTATCCACTGGTGGTGCTGCTCAGCTGGATCAGCAATGGACTACTCAGGCTGCTGGGCATCGACCCGTCCCGCAAGAGCAGCGACAGCCTGACCACCGAGGAACTGCGTAGCGTGGTGCGCGAGTCTGGCCATGAACTGCCGAAAAACCGCCAGAACATGCTGCTCGGCATCCTCGATCTGGAAAGGGTCACGGTGGACGACATCATGATTCCGCGCAACGAGGTCACCGGCATC
Organism: Pseudomonas benzenivorans; assembly: GCF_900100495.1. Taxonomy (GTDB): domain Bacteria; phylum Pseudomonadota; class Gammaproteobacteria; order Pseudomonadales; family Pseudomonadaceae; genus Aquipseudomonas; species Aquipseudomonas benzenivorans. Next base: position 161,552 of record NZ_FNCT01000004.1, on the reverse strand, counting down.
GACCTGGAAGACGATCTCGAAACCATCATCGGCCAGCTACGCACCACCACCCATACCCGCCTGCCGCTATTCCGCCACGACATCAACCAGGTCGAAGGCATCGTACATATGCGCCAGATCGCCCGCCTGCTCAGCCACAATCAACTGACCAAGGAAGCCCTGCTCGCCGCCTGCGCCGAGCCCTACTTCGTGCCGGAAAACACTCCGCTCTCCACCCAGCTGATCAACTTCCAGAAGCAGAAACGCCGCATCGGCATCGTCGTCGACGAATACGGCGAGGTGATCGGCATCGTCACCCTGGAGGATATTCTCGAGGAGATCGTCGGCGACTTCAGTAACCAGGACGCGCTGCGCAGCCCGGACATTCACCCGCAGGAGGACGGCACCCAGGTGATCGATGGCGCCGCCTATATTCGCGAAGTGAACAAGGCGCTCGGCTGGCACCTGCCCTGCGATGGGCCGAAGACCCTCAACGGGCTGATAACCGAGGCCCTGGAAAGCATTCCCGAGAGTGCCGTCTGCCTGAAAATCGGCCCCTACCGCCTGGAGATCCTGCAATCCTCGGAAAACCGGGTGAAGAGCGTCAGGGTCTGGCAAGCCACCGCTAAAGTGCAGCCGGAGTCGACGGCAGACTGATCGCGGCCGCCAACCCCTGCGCCCAGGTGCGATAGCCCAGGCTCGAGGGGTGATAGCCATCGGCCGCAAGGTAATCGGCGGAAAACGCCAGACGCAACGGGTAATGACCGGCACCCACCTGGCTTGCGACTTGCCGTAATCGTCCATCAAGCAACGCGGCCCGGGCGCCCAGCACCCGCCGCAACAGCCAGGGCAGCGCACAGAAATGCTGCAACGGCGGCACGCCGCTGAACGCCACCCGCGCCCCGCTCGCCCGCAATGCCACGGCCATGCCGCCAAGCGCGGCCTGCCAGCGCCGCAGCGAAGTGATACGGGTGGTGTCATTGACCCCGAATACCAGCAACGCGAGGTCGACCGGCTCGTCCAACACCTGCGGCAGCAGGCGCCGACTGGCTTGCACTGCGGTGATCCCGCTCTCGCCGCAGACACGCCAGGCTACCGGCCGCCCCTGCCGCTCGGCCAAGGCCAGGGCCAGTTGCCCCGCCAAGGCATGCCGCAGACACCCGACGCCGACCCCGACGGCCGTGGACTCACCCAGCACCAGCAGCCGCAGCGGCTCTCCGGGCAGCCCCGCACCGGCCAACCCGCGCCACGGACCGGCGGCCGGCGCCAGCCTCAGCGCATGGCGCCGCGCATGCAGCGCCAAAGGCACGAGCAGCGGCAGCAATGCCACCAGCGCCAGCCACCAGCCGAGCTCGCGCCGGCGGTTCACAACTCGACACTGACCGCCTGCGCCGCGCGCCTGGCTTTCTCCCGCGCCGCCTGCAGCGACTCGGCGCGCGCCAGGGCCACGCCCATGCGCCGCTGCCCGTAGACCTCCGGCTTACCGAACAGGCGCAGCGCGGTATCCGGCTCGGCCAGCGCCGTGGCGAGATTGCCAAAACTGACCTGCTGCGACTCGCCCTCCGCCAGCACCACCGCCGAGGCCGACGGCCCCAGCTGGCGGATCAGCGGGATCGGCAGGCCGAGGATGGCCCGCGCATGCAGGGCGAACTCGGACAGGTCCTGGGAAATCAGGGTGACCAGGCCGGTGTCATGCGGCCGTGGAGATATCTCGCAGAACCACACCCGGTCGCCCTTGACGAACAGCTCGACGCCGAACAGGCCGCGACCGCCCAGCGAACCGGTCACCGCCAATGCGATGCGCTCGGCCTCCGCCTGGGCCTTGGCGCTCATCGGCTGCGGCTGCCAGGACTCCTGATAATCGCCCTTGAGCTGGCGATGGCCGACCGGCGCACAGAAGGTGGTGCCGCCGGCATGACGCACGGTCAACAGCGCGATCTCGTAATCGAAGTCGATAAAGCCCTCGACGATCACCCGCCCCCTGCCCGCGCGCCCGCCGGCCTGGGCGTAATCCCAGGCTGCCTGCAGCTCGTCCGGGCCCTTGAGCAGCGATTGGCCCTTGCCCGAGGAGCTCATGATCGGCTTGATCAGACAGGGAAAACCGATCTCCTGCACCGCCGCGCGACACTCCTCGAAGGAATCGGCGAAGCGGTAAGGCGAGGTCGGCAAGCCCAGTTCTTCGGCGGCCAGGCGGCGGATACCCTCGCGATTCATGGTCAGCTGGGCGGCGCGCGCGCTGGGGATGACGGTAAACCCCTCGCCCTCCAGCTCGACCAGGGTCGCCGTGGCGATCGCCTCGATCTCCGGCACTATGTAGTGCGGCTGTTCCAGTTCGATCACCGCGCGCAGCGCGGCGCCGTCGAGCATATCGATCACATGGCAGCGATGCGCCACCTGCATGGCCGGCGCATTGGCGTAGCGATCCACGGCAATCACCTCGACGCCCAGGCGCTGCAATTCGATCACCACTTCCTTGCCCAGCTCGCCGGAGCCACAGAGCAAGACGCGGGTCGCACTCGGCGACAAGGGGGTTCCAATACGGGACATGAGCGATCCTCGAGCTAACGGGAAAGGGGGAATGGGTAGCCGCGCCAAAGCCTACAACAGCACGCCCTTGGCCTCGGCGCGCGCCTGGCAGAGCAGCAACACCTGGCGGCGCTCGGCGTTGTCCATACGGCTCCAGCGGGTGATCTCGGCGACGCTGCGCTGGCAACCGATGCAGATGTCTTCCTCGTCCAGCGCACAAATATGCACGCAGGGCGACGCAAGCGGACGTTCGGCGTCCATCAGTCGTCCTGCTCGGCCAGGTCGCGGGCGTAGCGCTGGGCGTTGTGCACATAGTGGGCGGCGCTGGCTTCGAGCATCTTCTTCTGCGCCTCGCTGAGCTCGCGCACTACCTTGCCCGGTGAGCCGACCACCAGCGAGCCGTCGGGGATTTCCTTGCCTTCGGCGATCAGCGTATTGGCGCCGATGATGCAGTACTTGCCGATCTTGGCGCCGTTGAGCACCACCGCATTGATGCCGATCAGGCTGTAGTCGCCCACCGAGCAACCGTGCAGCATGGCGTTATGGCCGATGGTCACGCCCTTGCCGATGGACAGCGGAAAACCCATGTCGGTATGCATCACCGTGCCGTCCTGCACATTGCTCTGCTCGCCGATGTGGATCAGCTCGTTGTCGCCGCGCAACACCGCGTTGAACCAGACGCTGGCCCCCGACTCCAGCTTGACCTTGCCGACCAGCGTGGCATTCGGCGCCACCCAGCTCTGCGGATCGGCGTCGACGTGGGATTGTCCCAGGCGGTATTTCATTCGATGGTCCTCGCCTCGCGGCTGCTTTCCGCTTTCTCGCGGTTAACTGAGCTTGATGAAATGTTCGGGCGGCTGGTGCAGGGCGATCCCGGCGTCGTACACCAGGTTGACCAGCTCCACCAGCATGATCGCCGTCAGGCCCCAGATCTTGTATTCGCCATAACGGTAACTCGGCACGTACCAGCTCTGGCCGAGGTAATCGATGCGATGGGTCATCTCGCGCGGATCGTTGCGGAAGAACTCCAGCGGCACCGAGAACACCGAGGCGATCTCGCCGTCGTTGGCCCGGTACTCGACGAAATCCGGCACCAGCCCGACATAGGGCGTGACCTGGATGCCGTGGCGCGAGACCAGCGTACTGAGTGGCCCGATTACCTCGACCAGGCCCGGCGGCAGACCGATTTCCTCGTCTGCCTCGCGCAGCGCGGTGCGGATCAGGTCGCGGTCTTCCGGGTCGCGGCGCCCCCCCGGAAAAGCCACCTCACCGCCGTGGGTGGACAGCCCGCTGGCACGCAGGGTCAGCACTACTTCCGGCTCGTCGCTACGGGTGATCGGCACCAGCACCGCCGCCTCGGGGAAACTGTGGTCGGTCTCCAGAAGTCGCGGACTATAGCCACGCACGCGTTGGAGTAGATCGTCCAGCATGGGCATTCTCGGTCTTTATTCTGTTCTGGATGATGGCATGAAAGAAGCGCCGTACCCAAGCCCCACACCGACTCGGCGCATCATTCAGGACGCCCATGCAGCCCCGCCGGGCTTGCCGCCAAGCCCCATCGCGCGCCAAGATAAATCAGCCAGCAAGAGGATTCGCCATGAAGTTCTGCAGCCACTGCGGCAGCCCGGTCAGCCAGCGCGTTCCCGAGGGCGATAACCGTCTGCGTTATGTCTGCGGGCACTGCCACGCCATCCATTACCAGAACCCACGGATCGTCGCCGGCTGTCTCCCGGTATGGGGCGAACAAGTGCTGTTGTGCCGCCGTGCCATCGAACCACGCCGCGGCTATTGGACGCTGCCGGCCGGCTTCATGGAGAATGGCGAGACCCTGGAGCAGGCCGCTGCGCGGGAGACCCAGGAGGAAGCCTGCGCGCGGGTGCGCGACCTGGCCCTGTACACCCTGTTCGATCTGCCGCACATCAACCAGGTGTACCTGTTCTTCCGTGCCGAACTGGTCGACCTGGACTTCGCCGCCGGCGAGGAAAGCCTGGAAGTCCGGCTGTTTCACGAACCCGACATCCCCTGGTCCGAGCTGGCTTTCCCGACTGTCGGGCGTACCTTAGAATGCTACTTTGCAGACCGCCGACGGCACGTCTATCCAGTACGCAACGAGCCGCTCGAGGCCTTGCGTACGCAGCACAAGAAAACCTACTGATCCCGGGATACCGCTCCAATGCGCTGGCTGCTCGCTCTGCTCTGCATAACCGTTACCGCCGCGGCCCAGGCCATCACCACGGCCAGCCAGGGCAACCAGCACATCGACAAGGTGCTGGTGGTCAAATCCGAGCGCAAGCTGCATCTGATCAGCCGTGGCGAACCCCTGAAGTCCTACCGCATCTCCCTCGGCAAGCAGGCGGACGGCGCCAAGCAACGCGAGGGCGACCGGCGCACGCCGGAAGGCTTCTACTGGATCGACTGGCGCAAGACCAGCGAGAAATACCAGCTGTCCATGCACATTTCCTACCCGAATGCCCGCGACCTGACCAATGCCCGTGACCGGGGCGTGGCGCCGGGCAGCATGATAATGATTCACGGCACGCCGCTGGATGAGGAGTACCCGGAGTGGTTCTTCCACACCCTGGACTGGACCGAGGGCTGCATCGCCATGAAAAACAGCGACATGCGCGAGGTCTGGAAACTGGTCAAGGACGGCACGCTGATCGAGATTCGTCCGTAGCCCGGGCGCCCCCAGATCGCAGGACCGAAGGCCCCGCGGGCGCCTTATTCATAGCGGCAGCCTTAGAACTGAATATCCGACAAGCGCCAGACCTGGAACGCCGGCGTCTCGTAGGGATGGCTTTTCTTCAGGGCCTTGACCGCGTCATGGATCAGCTCGTCGGCGACCACCAGCTCGACCTTCCACTCCACCACCTGCTCGGTCAGACCCGCCTGACCGAGGAACGGCTGGCTGCCCTTCAACGGCCGAAACTGACCTTGCCCCAGCACTTGCCAGCAGCAGTTGTCATAATCGCCGAGACGTCCGCCACCGGCCGCAAAAACAGCTTTCTTAACCCCATCCAGGTGAGTTTCCGGAACATAGAAACACAGTTTGTACATCAAGCTCTCCGCAAGCTGGGCAGATTGAAAACAATCGATAAATGATGCCACAAGATAATGGCACTTTGCCCTATCCGTAGGTCGTGGCACTCGTCACACACTCAGCTTTCGACTAACGATGCGCCTGGGTGTTCAGCCTGCGAAACATCTTTTGGCGCTAACCGATCGGCCACTAATAGCCATACCAGAAGCGCCGCCATCTGGCGTGGAGCGAAGGTGCCGACGGGCTGTGACTGCCGTCACAATAGGGCAAGCGGCGCGAACGGCCGCAGCGACAGAGCAGCAGGCGCTGCTCGCGGACAGGCTCGAGCCTGAGCCCGGCAGGACAACGCACAGGGCAGTCGGGAAGCGCAGGCGAACGCCCGCAGCGGCACAGCAGCAAGGTCTCGCCAGGCCTGACCTGGCGCACCTCGGGAAGGATCGGCGCGGATTCACCGGGCATGAATCCGCGCCTCCCGGCTCAATCCACCCACGCCCGGGCGTTGCGGAACATGCGCAGCCAACCGGCGTCTTCCTGCCACTCGTCCGGGCGCCAGGAGTTCTGCACGGCGCGGAACACCCGCTCCGGGTGCGGCATCATGATGGTCACCCGGCCGTCGCGGCTGGTCAGGCCGGTGATCCCGCGCGGCGAACCGTTGGGGTTGGCCGGGTAGGTCTCGGTGACCTTGCCGTGGTTGTCGACGAAACGCATGGCCACGCAGCCGGACAGGTCGGCCTCGAGCAGGGCTTCCTCGTTCTCGAATTCGGCATGGCCCTCGCCGTGGGCGATGGCGATCGGCAGGCGCGAACCGGCCATGCCACGCAGGAAGATCGACGCCGACTCCTGCACCTGGACCATGGCCACCCGCGCCTCGAACTGCTCGGAGCGGTTGCGCACGAAGTGCGGCCAGAACTCGCTGCCGGGAATCAGCTCATGCAGGTTGGAGAGCATCTGGCAACCGTTACACACGCCCAGGGTGAAGCTGTCCTTGCGCGCGAAGAAGGCGCTGAAGGCATCGCGGGCACGGCTATTGAACAGGATCGACTTGGCCCAGCCCTCGCCGGCGCCGAGTACGTCGCCATAGGAGAAGCCGCCACAGGCGACCAGGCCCTTGAACTGCTCCAGGCTGACGCGACCGCTGAGGATATCGCTCATATGCACATCCACGGCGGCAAATCCGGCGCGGTCAAAGGCCGCGGCCATTTCGACCTGACCGTTGACGCCCTGCTCGCGCAGCACGGCGATCTGCGGACGCACGCCCTTCTTGATGTACGGCGCGGCGATGTCGTCGTTGACGTCGTAGCCGAGCTTGATGCTCAGCCCCGGATTGTCTTCTTCGAGCAGCGTGTCGAACTCCTGATCGGCGCACTGGGCGTTATCGCGCAGGCGCTGGATCTGGTAGCTGGTCTCACTCCACTGGCGCTGCAGCAGGCGCCGCTGGCCGCCGAATACCGGCTGGCCATTGAAGCTGATCGCCACCTCGCCATTGTTGACCGGCTGGCCGATCACCGCCACGCAGTCATCCAGGCCGGCGGCGCTGAACTGCGCCAGCACCTCCGGGGTGGCGTCCTGGCGCACCTGGATCAGCGCGCCCAGCTCTTCGTTGAACAGCACCGCCGCCAGCTCCTCGCGGCTGTCCGCCAGCGCATCGAGGAACAGGTTGAGGCCGCAATGCCCGGCGAAGGCCATCTCCAGCGCGGTGACCAGCAGGCCGCCGTCGGAACGGTCATGGTAGGCCAGCAGGTGACCGTCGGCATTCAGCCCCTGGATCACCGCGAAGAACGCCTTGAGGTCCTCGGCATCGTCGACATCCGGTGCCTGCCGGCCGATCCGCCCATGTACCTGGGCCAGGATCGAGGCGCCCATGCGGTTCTGCCCGCGCCCCAGGTCGATCAGGATCAGGTCGGTCTCGCCCTTGTCCATGCGCAGTTGCGGAGTCAGGGTCCGGCGGATGTCGCTGACCGGGGCGAAGCCGGTGACGATCAGCGACAGCGGCGCGGTGACGCTCTTCTCCGCGCCCTGGTCCTGCCAGCGGGTCTTCATCGACATCGAGTCCTTGCCCACCGGAATGGTGATGCCCAGCTCCGGGCACAGCTGCATGCCGACGGCCTTGACCGTGTCGTACAGACGCGCGTCTTCGCCGGGGTGGCCGGCGGCGGCCATCCAGTTGGCCGACAGCTTGATGTCGGAAATCTTCTCGATGGCCGCGGCGGCCAGGTTGGTCAGGGTCTCGCCGATCGCCATGCGCCCGGAGGCCGGGGCATCGAGCAAGGCCAGCGGGGTGCGCTCGCCCATGGCCATGGCCTCGCCGGAATAGGTGTCGAAACTGCTGGCGGTCACCGCGCAGTCGGCCACCGGCACCTGCCAGGGGCCAACCATCTGGTCGCGGGCGACCAAGCCGGTGATGGTGCGGTCGCCGATGGTGATCAGGAAGTTCTTGCTGGCCACCGCCGGGTGATGCAGCACGCGGGTGACGGCCTCATCGATATCCAGGCCGCTGGCATCGAAATCGTCGCCCAACTCGGCCTCACGGGAAGCCGAACGGTGCATGCGCGGCGCCTTGCCGAGCAGCACGTTGAGCGGCATGTCCACCGCGTTGTTGCCAAAGTGACTGTCGGCGACGGTCAGGTGGCGCTCCTCGGTGGCCTCGCCGACCACCGCGAACGGGCAGCGCTCGCGCTCGCAGATCGCCTTGAAACGCTCGAAATCGGCGGCAGCCACCGCCAGCACGTAGCGTTCCTGGGACTCGTTGCACCAGATTTCCAGCGGCGCCATGCCCGGCTCGTCGTTGGGTACCGCACGCAGCTCGAAGCGCCCGCCGCGGCCGGCATCGTTGACCAGCTCGGGGAAGGCATTGGACAGGCCGCCAGCGCCGACGTCGTGGATGAAACTGATCGGGTTCTGCTCGCCGAGCTGCCAGCAGCGGTCGATCACTTCCTGGCAGCGGCGCTCCATTTCCGGGTTCTCGCGCTGCACCGAGGCGAAATCCAGGTCGGCCGAGCTGGTGCCGGTAGCCATCGACGAGGCCGCGCCGCCGCCCAGGCCGATCAGCATGGCCGGGCCGCCGAGCACGATCAGCTTGGAGCCGACGCTGATCTCGGCCTTCTGCACGTGCTCGTCACGGATATTGCCCATGCCGCCGGCGAGCATGATCGGCTTGTGGTAACCACGCACTTCCGCACCGCGCGGGGTGTCGATCGCCTGCTCGAAGGTACGGAAGTAGCCGGTCAGCGCCGGACGGCCGAATTCGTTGTTGAACGCGGCGCCGCCGAGCGGGCCCTCGATCATGATGTCCAGCGCGGTGACGATGCGCTCGGGCTTGCCATAGGGCACTTCCCAAGGCTGCTGGAAGCCGGGGATCTGCAGGTTGGACACGGTGAAACCGGTCAGCCCGGCTTTCGGCTTGGCACCACGGCCGGTGGCGCCCTCGTCGCGGATCTCGCCGCCGGAACCGGTGGAGGCGCCGGGGAACGGGGCGATGGCGGTCGGGTGGTTATGGGTTTCCACCTTCATCAGGATATGCACCGGCTCCTCGACCGCGCCGTACTGGCGGGTTTCGGCGTTCGGGAAGAACCGCCCGGCGCGGTGGCCGACGATCACCGCGGCGTTGTCCTTGTAGGCCGACAGCACGCCTTCGCTGTGCATCTGGTAGGTGTTCTTGATCATGCCGAACAGGGATTTCTCCTGGCCCTCGCCGTCGATATCCCAGCTGGCATTGAAGATCTTGTGCCGGCAGTGCTCGGAGTTGGCCTGGGCGAACATCATCAGCTCGATGTCGTGCGGGTTGCGCCCGAGGTCCTTGAAGCTCTGCACCAGGTAGTCGATTTCGTCCTCGGCCAGGGCCAGGCCCAGCTCGAGGTTGGCTTTTTCCAGGGCGGCGCGACCGCCGGCCAGCACATCCACCGCGGTCAGCGGCTTGGGCGCGGCATGGCTGAACAGCGCCGCGGCGCCTTCCAGGCTGTCCAGCACCAGCTGGGTCATGCGGTCATGCAGCAACGCGGCGACCTGCTGCACCTCGGCGCCGCTCAGCTCGCCGGCCACGTAGTAGGCGATACCGCGCTCGAGGCGCTGGATCTTCGCCAGGCCACAGTTGCGCGCGATGTCGCTGGCCTTGCTCGACCAGGGCGAGATGGTGCCGAAACGCGGAATGGTCAGGAACAGGCGGCCATTCGGCTCCTGCACCGGCACACTCGGGCCGTATTTCAGCAGACGGGCCAGCACCTGCTCTTCGTCGGCGTTGAGCACGCCGATGACGTCGGCAAAATGCGCGAACTCGGCGTACAGCCCGGTCACGGCGGGGACTTTGCCGGTCAGTTGCTCGAGCAATTTACCGTGTCGGAAAGCAGAAAGGGCGGGAGCGCCGCGCAGGATCAACATCGGGGACAGCCTCTGGGAAGGGGTGTACTTTGAGGCCGTGCATTCTAGCCTAAAGCGCTCGCCGCGGCACCCGTGGCGGCGCATGCGGCGCCGAACCGGCGCTAGCAGAGAAGCCTGCGACTGTCGAGATATGGCGCGCGGGATGCTTTGCGTATACTGCGCCAATGTTTGCCCAATCTGCGTTCCGCACGCGCTGCGCCAGCTGGCTGTCAGCGATCGGAGTCCTCCTGCTGTTCGGCGGCTGTGGTGAAGACCCCAGCGCACTCGAACGCGTTCAGGCGGAGGGTGTACTGCGCGTGATCACCCGCAACAGCCCGGCCACCTACTTCCAGGACCGCAACGGCGAGACCGGCTTCGAATACGAACTGGTCAAACGCTTCGCCGACGACCTGGACCTCGAGCTGCAAATCGAAACGGCCGACAACCTCGACGAACTGTTCGCCAGCCTCGGCAAACCCGGCGGCCCGGTGCTGGCCGCCGCCGGCCTGGTGGCAAGCGACGGACGGCGACAGGCCGCACGCTTTTCCCTGCCTTATCTGGAAGTCACCCCGCAGATCATCTACCGCGACGGCCAGCAGCGCCCGACTCGCCCGCAGGACCTGCTCGGCAAGCGCATCCTGGTGCTCAAGGGCAGCAGCCATGCCGAGCAATTGGCGGCGCTGAAAGTCGAGCTGCCGGAACTGGACTACGAGGAGTCCGCCGCGGTGGAGGTGGTCGACCTGCTGCGCATGGTCGACGAAGGACAGATCGACCTGACCCTGGTCGACTCCAACGAACTGGCGATGAACCAGGTGTACTTCCCCAATGTGCGCGTGGCCTTCGACCTGGGCGACGCACAGAACCTCGCCTGGGCCGTCGCGCCCGGCACCGACAGCAGCCTGCTCGACGCGGTCAACGCCTTTATCGAGCGTGCCCAGGAAAATGGCAGCCTGCAACGCCTGAAGGAACGCTACTACGGCCATGTCGACGTACTCGGCTACGTCGGCGCCTACACCTTCGCCAAGCACCTGCAACAACGCCTGCCGCGCTATGAAAAGCACTTCCGCCAGGCGGCGCAGGCGCAAGGGCTGGACTGGCGCCTGCTGGCGGCCATGGGCTACCAGGAGTCGCTCTGGCAACCCGGCGCCACCTCGAAGACCGGGGTTCGCGGCCTGATGATGCTGACCCTGGGCACCGCCCAGGCCATGGGCGTGTCCAACCGCCTCGATCCCAAGCAGAGCATCGAAGGCGGCGCCAAATACATCGTCCACGTGAAACAACAACTGCCCGAGAGCATCGAAGAACCGGACCGTACCTGGTTCGCCCTGGCCGCCTACAACATCGGCGGCGGCCATCTGGAAGATGCGCGCAAACTCACCCAGGCCGAAGGGCTGAACCCCGATAAATGGCTGGATGTGCAGAAGATCCTGCCGCGCCTGGCGCAGAAGCAGTGGTTCAGCAAGACCCGCTACGGTTATGCCCGCGGCGGCGAGCCGGTGCATTTCGTGCGCAACATCCGCCGCTACTACGACATCCTCACCTGGGTCACCCAGCCGCAGCTGGAAGGCAGCCAAGTGGCCGCCAGCAACCTGCATACCCCAGGGGTCAACAAGACCCCGCCGCAGGAAGAACTACCGCCGCTGTAACCCTGGCCTAGCGCGCGCCGCGCCGCGCCTTGAAGAACTCGCTGAGCATCGCCCCGCATTCCTCCGCCAGCACGCCGCCCTCGATCAGCACCCGATGGTTGAGGAAGCCCTGGCTGAAAAACTCGCCGCGACTCAGCGCCACCCCGGCCTTGGGCTCCACGGTGCCATACACCACCCGAGCGATCCGCGCATGCACGATCAGCCCGGCGCACATGCTGCACGGCTCCAGGGTCACATACAGGGTGCTGCCGGGCAGGCGGTAATTGTTGAGGCTGCTGGCGGCCGCGCGGATCGCCACCATCTCGGCATGGGCGCTGGGATCATGGGTGGAAATCGGGCAGTTGAAGCCGCGGCCGATGATCGCGCCGTCCTGCACCAGCACGGCGCCGACCGGCACCTCGCCGAGGGCCGCGCCCTCGGCGGCCAGGACCAATGCCTCGCGCATGAAGTGCTGATCGCGCGAGCGGTCGATGATTTGTGCTCTTTTCATGGTCTCGCCTGGCCAACCCTTGCAATGCTGCGCACGACGCACCCTACGGGAATCTTCACAGCACCTCGATGGCGGCCATCAGGCCGGTCTCCATATGATCGACGACATGGCAGTGGAACATCCACACCCCCGGATTATCGGCGACCAGGGCCACCCGCGCGCGCTCGTTCCTGCCCAGCAAGTAGGTGTCGGTGAAATACGGAATGATTTTCTTGCGATCCGAGGCCAATACCTTGAAGGTCATGCCGTGCAGGTGGATCGGATGCTGGTACTGGCTCAGGTTGCGCAGCTCGAAGATATAACTCCTGTCGCGCTGCAGGCGGGCGATCGGCCGCTCGGCGCAGGTCTTGTCCCCGATGTCCCAGGCCTGGCCGTTGATCTGCCAGAAACTGCGCGCTGCGCCCTGCTCCACGCCCCGCGAGAGCGCGCCGGCCCACTCGAAGTTGAAGCGCAGGGTTTCGGCGCTGGCCAGGTCCGGCTCGGCAATCGGATTGGCCGGCAAGGCTGGCGGCCAATCGCCCGGCGCCTCGGTAGACGCCACCGCACGCAAGGTGGCCAGGCGTAGCGGGCCGTTGCGCAGCGGCAGCTCGCTGCCGGCGGCCGGCACTTTCAGTCCGAGTTCCAGGCGCATGCCCGGCCCCAGCCAGTAGTCCTGGCCCAGCGGTCGCGGCTCGACCGGGTTGCCGTCCAGCGCATAGATGCGCGCCTCGCCGCCGGGCAGGTTGAGCCGATAGGTCAGGCTGTTGTCCAGGTTGAGCAGGCGCAGGCGCACCACCTGCCCGGCCGGCAGCTCCAGGGTCGGCGCGTGCACACCGTTGACCGTGCTCAGGCGCCCCGGCGTGCCGCCGCGGGCGGCTTCGCGCGGCACGCTGAAGGCCGTGAACGCGCCCTGCTCGTCGACATGCCAGCTTTTCAGGCTGAGCACGCGCTCATGGCGGAACCCCGTCGGCTCGTGCTCCTCGACGATCAGCGGCCCCACCAGGCCGCGGCCCAGTTGCTCGCCGCTGGCGGTGTGCGGGTGATACCAGAAGCTGCCGGCATCCGGGGTCTTGAACTGGTAGTCGAAGTATTCGCCGGGCAGCACCGGCAACTGCGAGACATAGGGCACGCCGTCCATTTCCAGCGGCAGGCGGATGCCATGCCAGTGGATGGTGGTCGGCACGTCCAGCTGGTTGATGAAGCGCACCCGCAGCCACTCGCCCTGGCGCGCCCGCAGCTCCAGACCCGGCGCCTGGCCGCCATAGGCCCAGGCCGGGGTCTTGTGCCCCGGCACCAGCTCAAGATCCAGTGGCGCGGCGATCAACTGGTAGTCGTACTCGCCGGCGACCAGCGGACGACCCAGCCAGTAGCGCGCGCCACCGGCGCCGACGCCTACGACGGTCAAACCGAGCAAGCCACCGAGAATTTGTCGACGTGTAAATGACATGGGTACAGACACCTCTAGATAAGGGGGACTTTCTAGAACAACACGCTGGGCCCATCGGGGGGGTAATCAAGGTAGGCATGTAATAGCCGGTCTCTGACGGACCGGCTTTTTAGAAGCTTTTAGAATCGAACAGGCGGCGCAGAAAAAGGCTTACTCGGCTAAGGCCAGGCAAGGCGCCCCGGAGCTTCTAAGCGCAGCGTACTGCAGTACGTGAGCATTAAAAGCGAGGACGCATCGCAGCATGGCCAACGACCAGGAAGCCGTCCCGCTAACCCATCACTCCCACTCGATGGTCGCTGGCGGCTTGCTCGACACGTCGTAGGTGACCCGCGAGATGCCTTCGATCTCGTTGATGATGCGGTTGGAGACCTTCTCCAGCAGCTCGTAGGGCAGGTGCGCCCAGCGCGCGGTCATGAAGTCGACGGTTTCCACCGCGCGCAGGGCCACGACCCAGGCATAGCGGCGGCCGTCGCCGACCACCCCGACCGACTTGACCGGCTGGAACACCACGAAGGCCTGGCTGGTCTTGTGGTACCAGTCGAAGTTGCGCAGCTCCTCGATGAAGATGTGGTCGGCGCGGCGCAGCAGGTCGGCATAATCCTTCTTCACCTCGCCGAGAATGCGCACGCCCAGGCCCGGACCGGGGAACGGGTGGCGGTAGACCATGTCGTAGGGCAGGCCCAGCTCCAGGCCGATCTTGCGCACCTCGTCCTTGAACAGCTCGCGCAGCGGTTCGACCAGCTTGAGGTTCATTTCCTCCGGCAGGCCGCCGACGTTGTGGTGCGACTTGATCACGTGGGCCTTGCCGGTCTTGGCGCCGGCCGACTCGATCACATCCGGGTAGATGGTGCCCTGGGCGAGGAACTTGATGTCGTGCAGCTTGCTGGCTTCGGCGTCGAACACGTCGATGAAGGTGCGGCCGATGATCTTGCGCTTCTTCTCCGGGTCGGCCTCGCCGGCCAGGTTGCCGAGGAACTGTTCCTCGGCGTTGGCGCGGATCACCTTGACCCCCATGTTCTCGGCGAACATGGCCATCACCTGCTCGCCCTCATGCAGGCGCAGCAGGCCGTTGTCGACGAACACGCAGGTCAGCTGGTCGCCGATGGCGCGGTGCAGCAGCGCGGCGACCACCGAGGAGTCGACACCGCCGGACAGGCCGAGCAGCACGTTGGAACCGCCGACCTGGGCGCGCACCTGGGCGATGGCGTCCTCGACGATGTTCGACGGCGTCCACAGCGCCTGACAGCCGCTGATCTCCAGGACGAAGCGCGAGAGGATCCGTCCGCCCTGCTTGGTGTGGGTCACTTCCGGGTGGAACTGCACGCCGTAGTAGCCACGGTGATCGTCGGACATCGCGGCGATCGCGCAGCTCGCGGTGCTGGCGAGGACATGGAAGCCCTCCGGCAGGGTGGTGACCTTGTCGCCGTGGCTCATCCACACGTCCAGGCCGAACACGCCATCGTCGTCGACGTGGTCTTCGATGCCCTGCAGCAGCCGGCCCTTGCCGACCACGTCGACGCGGGCATAACCGAACTCGCGCAGGTCGGAGCCCTGCACCTTGCCGCCGAGCTGTTCGGCCATGGTCTGCATGCCGTAGCAGATGCCCAGCACTGGCACGCCGAGGTCGAACACCGCGTGCGGCGCGCGCGGGCTGTCGGCTTCGTGCACCGACTCAGGGCCACCGGCGAGGATGATGCCGCGCGGGGCGAAGGCGCGGATGTCCTCGTCGCTCATGTCGAAGGGGTGCAACTCGCAGTACACGCCGATCTCGCGCACGCGGCGGGCGATCAGCTGGGTGTACTGGGAACCGAAATCCAGGATCAGGATGCGGTGGGCGTGAATATCAGGATGGGCCATGGCCGTCTCTCGTAGCGGAATTCACAAATGACACGGGGCCGCCCTGTAAAACAACAGCGACAGCCCCGCGCTTCATATCAACTGACCAACAATCAACCCACGCGGTAGTTCGGGGCTTCCTTGGTGATCTGCACATCATGCACGTGCGACTCGGCCATGCCGGCGCCGGTGATGCGCACGAACTCAGGCTTGGTGCGCATTTCCTCGACCGTGGCGCAACCGGTGTAGCCCATGGAGGCACGCAGACCACCCATCAGCTGGTGGACGATGGCGGCCATCGCCCCCTTGTACGGCACCCGGCCTTCGATGCCTTCGGGCACCAGTTTCTCGGCACCGGCGGAGGAGTCCTGGAAGTAGCGGTCCGAGGAGCCCTGGGCCTGGGACATGGCGCCCAGCGAACCCATGCCGCGATAGGCCTTGTAGGAGCGGCCCTGGAACAGCTCGACCTCGCCCGGTGCCTCTTCGGTGCCGGCCAGCATCGAGCCGATCATCACGACCGAGGCGCCGGCGACGATGGCCTTGGACAGGTCGCCGGAGAAGCGGATGCCGCCATCGGCGATCAGCGGCACGCCGGAGCCCTGCAGCGCCGCGGCGACGTTGGCCACCGCGGAAATCTGCGGCACGCCGACGCCAGCGACGATCCGCGTGGTGCAGATCGAGCCCGGGCCGATGCCGACCTTGACCCCATCGGCGCCGGCCTCGACCAACGCCTTGGCTGCCTCGCCGGTGGCGATGTTGCCGCCGATCACCTGCACTTCCGGAAAGTTCTGCTTGACCCAGCGCACGCGGTCGATCACGCCCTTGGAATGACCGTGGGCGGTATCGACCACCACCACGTCGACCCCGGCGGCGACCAACGCGGCGACCCGATCGCCGGTGTCGGCGCCGGTGCCGACCGCGGCGCCGACGCGCAGGCGGCCCTGGTCGTCCTTGCTGGCCAGCGGGTAGGCCTTGGCCTTTTCGATGTCCTTGACGGTCATCATGCCCTTCAGGTTGAAGGCATCGTCGACGATCAGGACTTTCTCGATGCGGTGCTTGTGCAGCAGCTCGCGCACGACTTCCTTGGTGGCGCCTTCCTTGACCGTGACCAGACGCTCTTTCGGCGTCATCACCTCACGCACGGTGGCGTCCAGGCGATTCTCGAAGCGCACGTCGCGGGAGGTGACGATGCCGACCAGGTCGCCATCGGACAGCACCGGCACGCCGGAGATGTTGTTCTGCCGGGTCAGCTCGAACAGGTCGCGGATGGTCGCGTCGGCCTCGATGGTGATCGGGTCCTTGACCACGCCGGCCTCGAACTTCTTGACCTTGCGCACCTCGGCAGCCTGCTGCTCGATGGTCATGTTCTTGTGGATGATGCCGATGCCGCCTTCCTGGGCCATGGCGATCGCCAGGCGGGCCTCGGTGACGGTGTCCATGGCGGCGGAGAGCAGGGGAATGTTCAGCTCGATGCCCCGGGTCAGGCGAGTCTTGAGGCTGACATCCTTCGGCAGGACTTCGGAATAACCGGGAATAAGTAGAACGTCGTCGAAGGTAAGAGCTTCTTGACTGATACGCAGCATGGCGGGGGCTCCCAGACGGGAAAATTGGAAGCGCGCCATTATACCCAGCTGACCCCGCTCACTCAATGCAAAGAATGGCCTGGGCAAGCAGGGACTTCAGCGCGCTATCCAGCAGCGGGAAAACACAAATATAATAATGATTCTCAAAAATACCCGCACCAGAGTTGCAAATGCCCATTTCCCTACCCCCCATAGCGCCACGCAGCGCGGCACTGCTCGCCCTTGCCCTGCTCCCCGGCACCAGCCTCCTGGCCGCCACCCCCGGCGCGGAACTCGAGCTGCCCAGTCAGGAAGTCACCGCAACCCGCCAAGCCGAAGACGGCTACAGAGCCAGGACCGCCAGCACCGCGAGCAAGGGCGCCGTGCCGATCATGCAGGAGGCGCAGGCCGTGCAGGTGGTCACCGAGCAGGTGATCGAGGATTACCAGGTGCAGTCGCTGGACGATGCGATGAAGTTCGTCAGCGGCATGACCCAGAGCAACACCCTGGCCGGCACCCAGGACGGTTTCGTCAAACGCGGATTCGGCAGCAATGCCGACGGCTCGATCCTGCGCGATGGCATCCGCTCCAGCCTGTCGCGCAACTTCAGCGCCACCAGCGAGCGGGTCGAGGTGCTCAAGGGTCCGGCGTCATTGCTCTATGGCGCGCTGGAGCCGGGCGGGCTGATCAACGTGATCAGCAAGCAGCCGCAGTATCAATGGCACACCAGGATCGGCGGCGAAAGCTCGAGCTTCGGCGGCGGCAACGCCCTGCTCGACGTCACCGGCCCGTTGGCCGACAGCGGCCTGGCGTTCCGTTTGATCGCCGAACGCCAGCACGAAGACTACTGGCGCAACTTCGGCACCGACCAATACAGCCTGGTCGCCCCCTCGCTCAGTTGGACCGGCGACGACCTGCACCTGAGCCTGGCCTACGAGCACAAGGACTACTCGACGCCGGTGGACCGCGGCAGCGTGATAGTCGACGGCAAGCCGGCCAGGACCGACTACCACAAACGCTTCAACGAGGCCTGGGCGAAGGCCGAGGGCACCGACGAACTGCTCACCGCCAAGGCCGAATACCAGCTCAATCCCGACTGGCTGAGCCGCCTGACCTACGGTTGGAACAACGAGCGCTACGACTACGCCGAGGCGCGCCCCGACAGCCTGCTGGCGGACGGCACCCTGCGCCGCCGGGCGGACGGCAGCGAGCATGACAACCAGACCCAGTACCTGGACTGGGACTGGATCGGCCAGAGCGAATGGCTCGGCCAGCGCCACGACCTGCTGCTGGGTCTCGATAGCGAACAGGTCGACAACTTCCGCGGCGACACCTACCGCGGCGCCCGCAGCGCCGGCTTCAACATCTACCAGCCGGTCTACGGCAACCTGGCCGAGCCTTCGGTAATCAGCAGTGCGCAGAGCGACAGAAGCGACGAACTGCATTCGCAGTCGCTGTACCTGAAGGACAACTGGCACCTGAACCAGCAGTGGATCCTGGTACTCGGCGGGCGCTATCAACGCTTCCAGCAACTGGTCGAACAGGGCCGCGGCGACGACTACCGCAAGACCACCGACCGCCGGGACAGCACGCTCCTGCCGTTCACCGGCCTCGTCTACCAGCTCAACCAGCGAGCTTCGCTGTACGGCAACTACAGCCGCTCCTTCGTGCCCAATGCCTCCGACGCCGACAGCGGCCAAGCCTTCGATCCGGAAGAGGGGCGCAGCTATGAACTGGGCCTCAAGCTCGACCTGGCCCGCGGTCTCAGCGCCAGCGCCGCACTGTTCGATATCGAGAAGCGCAACGTGGTGGTCAGCAACAACGGCGTCTCGGAGGCCGCCGGCAAGGTCGGCTCGCGCGGACTGGAGCTCGACCTCAGCGGGCGCCTGGCCGAGCGCTGGGAGCTGCTCGGCAGCTACGCCTACACCGATACGGAAATCCTCGACGACCCGCAGAACCGCGGTAACCACCTGGTCAATGCGGCGCGCCACAGCGCCAGCCTGTACCTCACCCATCACCTCGCCCTGCCAAGCGCGGCCGGCCGGTGGCGGGTCGGCGGCGGCGCCCGCCATGTCGGCGAACGGGCCGGCGACAACGCCAACAGCTTCTGGCTGGACAGCTACCGCGTGGCCGACGCCTTCATCGCCTGGGACAGCCGGCTCCTCGGCGACAAGACGCGCCTGCAGCTGAATGTACGCAACCTGTTCGACCAGCAGTACTACCCGTCCAGCGGCGGCAACCTGCGGGTCGCCGTCGGCGAACCGCGCGAAGTGCGCCTGTCGGCCAGCGTCGAGTTCTGACCCGGCCCGGCTCGGGGACGAGCCTCGTTCACGGCGCCACGCGCACCAACGCGACGGGATAACCCAGGCGCTCGGCGAACTCGTCGAGAAATGCCTGGGTAAAACCTGCTGCCCCCCAGTTGTTGAAGATAAAGCCCAGATTGGAGAAGCAGCAGGCCTGGAGAAACAGGAAGCCGTTGATGTCGTCTTCGTGCCCGCACTCCGGACAAGTGAAGTTGTCGGTATGCCCGGGCATCCACTCCTCCAGGCTGTCGAACAGCGCCTCGCCGATCTCCTGGCGGCATGCGGGACACCCGGCCTCCCCGAGAAAATCCTCGGTCGGGGTATAGATGCAGCGCTTGGTGACGATCTCCAGGCCATTGGCGGCGTGGTCGCCGGGCAGCAATCCGGGGCGTTCGACCACCCGCCGGGCGCCCGGCGCGACGGCATAGGCCATGCGACTGCCGGTGCGGCCGCAGCTGGTGGCCAGCGGCGCGACTATGTCCTGCTGCACCAGCCAGCGCAGGATCGCCCGCGCCCGGGCCTCGTGCCCCGGAAAGCTGGAGATTTGCGGTACCAGAATGGTCTGCTGATCGCTCATGACATGCCCCACTGGAGAGAAAGGCGCGCAGCTTAGCGGCCGTTGCGCCGCGGTCAAGGCCGAGAGCCTATGGCTTGCCGGGCAAAGCCTTTATCATGCCGGCCATGATCAAAGACCCGTTCCAACGCCTGAACCTCGACCGCGAGGTGCTCAGCGTCAGCCAGCTCAACAACCGCGCGCGCCTGCTGCTGGAGGACGTGTTCGCCAGCGTCTGGGTCGAGGGCGAGATCTCCAACCTGGCCAAGCCGGCCTCCGGGCACGTCTATTTCACCCTCAAGGATAGCCAGGCCCAGGTGCGCTGCGCGCTGTTCCGACAGAACGCCGCGCGGGTGCGCCAGGCCCTGCGCGACGGCCTGGCGGTGAAGGTGCGCGGCAAGGTCTCGCTGTTCGAGGGCCGTGGCGACTACCAGCTGATCGTCGATGCGCTCGAGCCGGCCGGCGACGGCGCCCTGCGCCTGGCCTTCGAGGCGCTGAAGGAGAAGCTCGCCGGCGAGGGCCTGTTCGCCGCCGCGCGCAAGGCCGCCCTGCCCGCCCACCCCAGGCGCATCGGCATCGTCAGCTCGCCGAGCGGCGCGGTGATCCGCGACATCATCAGCGTGTTCCGCCGCCGCGCGCCGCAGGTCGCACTGACCCTGATCCCCACCGCCGTGCAGGGTCGCGAGGCCAGCGGGCAGATCGTCCGCGCCCTGCAACTGGCCGACCGCCAGGGCTTCGATGCGTTGATCCTGGCCCGTGGCGGCGGCTCGCTGGAAGACCTCTGGTGCTTCAACGAGGAAGCCGTGGCCCGCGCCATCGACGCCTGCATCACCCCGGTCGTCAGCGCCGTGGGCCACGAGACCGACGTATCGATCAGCGATTTCGTCGCCGACGTGCGTGCACCCACGCCCTCGGCCGCCGCCGAACTACTGGCCCCCGATGCTGACGACCTGGTGCAGCGCCTGCATGGACTGCAGCGCCGTCTGCTGCTGTACATCCGCGGCCGCCTGGCGCGTGAACAGATGCGCCTGGACGGCCTGCGCCGGCGCCTGCGTCACCCCGGCGAACGCCTGCGGCAACAGGCGCAGCGCCTGGACGACCTGGAGATGCGCCTGCAACGCGCCTTCGAGCGCCAGCTGAACAGCCGCCGCGAACGCCTGGCGCAGCTGCAGACCCGCCTGGCCGGCCAGCACCCTGGACGCAACCTGCAGCTGCTGCGCCAGCGCCTGGGCAGCCTGGCCGAACGGTTGCCGCGGGTCATGCGCGAAGGCCTCAAGCAGCGCGGCCTGCAGTTGCAGAGCCAGGTGCAGACTCTGCAGGCGGTCAGCCCGCTGGCGACCCTCGGGCGCGGCTACAGCATCCTCCTCGACGAGCGCGGCCAAGCCGTGCGCCGCGCCGCCGATACCCGCATCGGCCAGCGCCTGAGCGCCCGGCTGGGCGAGGGCGAACTGGACTTGCGGGTCGAAGACAACCATGTGCAGCCGGCGAACCTGTCGCTGCTCGACTGACCATTGAACCGGTGGATGGAACAAGCGCCATCCAGCCGAACGAGCATGCCACAAGAGGGCACCCCGAACGATGAAAGCCTTCACGGCATACCCGCCACCCTCATCCGGCGCTTCGCGCCACCTTGACCCACAGGGATGTGGCGAATGCGGCACTCCCGCCGGGAGCGGGAGCCGCCTCCCGAGGGAGAAGGACATCAGAAGGTCGTCGCTGCGCGACTTCTGCGTTAATCGGGGACAGCGCATGCGCTTTCTGTTGTTGATGCTCAGCTTCTGCCTCACCCTGCCGGCCCAGGCCGAAGGCTTTATCAGCCGCCTGCTGCACAAACCGGTGCCCGGCGGTGTCGCGGTGGTCGACCTCGGCCAAGCCGCCAGCGCCCCCAGCGCCAGCTACCAGGGCAAGCCGCTGCTGGTGATCCACGAGGACGGCCAGCGCTGGATCGCCATCGTCGGCCTGCCGCTGAGCACCGCGCCCGGCCTCCAGCAGGTCGAGGTCAACGGCCAGCAGCCCCTGAGCTTCCAGGTCGGCAGCCGGCAGTACGCCGAGCAGCGCATCACCATCAAAAACCAGCAGCAGGTCAACCCGAACGCCGCCAACCTCGAGCGCATCGAGCGCGAGCTGGCCGAGCAGACCCGCGCCTACCGGCAGTTCAGCGCGCGCCAGCCGAGCAACCTGCTGTTCGACAAGCCGGTCAACGGGCCGCTGTCCAGCCCCTTCGGCCTGCGCCGCTTCTTCAACGGCGAGGAGCGCAACCCGCACTCGGGCCTGGACTTCGCCGCCAACCGCGGCACCCCGATCAAGGCGCCGGCGGCCGGCCGGGTGATCCTAATCGGCGACTACTTCTTCAACGGCAAGACGGTGTTCGTCGACCACGGCCAGGGCCTGATCAGCATGTTCTGCCACCTCTCGGAAATCGGCGTGCAAGTCGGCGACGAGCTGCCACGCGGCGGCGTGCTCGGCAAGGTCGGCGCCACCGGCCGCGCCACCGGCCCGCACCTGCACTGGAACCTCAGCCTGAACGACGCGCGCATCGACCCGGCGATCTTTATCGGTGCCTTCAAACCCTGAATCCCCCACGGCCAGGACACCCCCGCCATGCGCATCACTGCCAACGACGCCTGCCTGCTGCTCATCGACATTCAGGAACGGCTGTTTCCAGCGCTCCAGGACGCTGCGGCGCTGGCGACCAACGCCCTGTGGCTGCAACAGGTGGCGCAACGCATCGGCGTGCCGGTGCTGCTCACCGAGCAGTACAGCAAGGGCCTGGGACAGACGCTGCCGGCCCTGCGCGACGGGCACGCGGCCGCAGCGATCGTCGAGAAGCTGCAGTTCTCCGCGGTCGGCGAGGGCGAACTGCTCCAGCGCCCGGGCGGCGAGCGGCGGCAGTTCGTGGTCTGCGGCTGCGAAGCCCATGTCTGCGTGCTGCAGACCGTGCTCGACCTGCTCGCCCAGGGCCGCCAGGTATTTGTCGTCGAGGAAGCCGTCGCCTCGCGCCGGGCCTCGGACAAGGCATTGGCCCTGGCCCGCATGCAGCAGGCCGGTGCGGTGATCGTCTCGCGGGAAATGGTCGCCTTCGAATGGCTGGAGCGGGCCGGCAGCGAGCTGTTCCGTTCGATCAGCCGGGATTTCATTCGCTAGCGCTGGCGGCGACGCCGCGCAATCAAACGCAAAACCGGCTTAACTCGACGCTATAAAATTGCTGCCATCACTGCAATACGCGATCTATCGCCAATTTTTCACACTCGCTTGCACGCTTTTCCTCCCCTGGTTAGGGTTGACGCCATGAACGCTAACCACACCCTCATTCTGCTGCAGCAACACGCCAAGACCCACACGGATGTGGGAAGTGCCGCTAGCCCGCCGGGAGCGGGCGCGGCCCTCTGCCTGGTCAGCCAGCGACTGCGTGACTGAACCGCGCCACGTCAATTACCACGATTTCGCCTGGCCACCCTCCCCGGCCGCCGCCAAAAGGATTGCATCATGAGCATGCTCAAAGACCCGTCCCGCAAGTACCGCGCATTCCCGGCCATCGACCTGCCGGATCGCAGCTGGCCGTCGAAGACCATCACCCAGGCGCCGATCTGGCTGAGCTCCGACCTGCGCGACGGCAATCAGTCGCTGATCGAGCCGATGGATGCGGCGAAGAAGATGCGCTTCTTCAAGACCCTGGTGCAGGTTGGCGTGAAGGAGATCGAGGTGGGCTTCCCCTCGGCCTCGCAAACCGACTTCGACTTCGTCCGCGAACTGATCGAAGGCGGCCACATTCCCGATGACGTGTGCATCCAGGTGCTGACCCAGGCCCGCGAGGACCTGATCACCCGCACCTTCGAGTCGCTCAAGGGCGCCAAGCGCGCCATCGTCCACTACTACAACGCCACCGCACCGAGCTTCCGCCGCATCGTGTTCAACCAGGACCAGGCCGGGGTGGTCGAGATAGCGGTCAACGCGGCGCAGATCATCAAGCGCCTGGCCGAGGCCAACCCGGACACCGCCTGGCGTTTCGAGTACTCGCCCGAGGTGTTCAGCTCCACCGAGACCGGGTTCGCCGTCGAGGTCTGCAATGCGGTGATCGGCGTGTTCCAGCCGACTCCGGCCAACAAGCTGATCCTCAACCTGCCGGCCACCATCGAGGCGGCCACGCCGAACGTCTACGCCGACCAGATCGAATGGTTCGGCCGGCATATCAGCCGCCGCGACAGCGTGCTGATCAGCCTGCACACCCACAACGACCGCGGCACCGGCGTGGCCGCCAGCGAACTGGGCCTGATGGCCGGCGCCGACCGCGTCGAAGGCTGCCTGTTCGGCAACGGCGAGCGCACCGGCAACGTCGATTTGGTCAACCTCGCGCTGAACCTCTACACCCAGGGCATCCACCCGGGCCTGGACTTCTCCGACATCGACGCAGTGCGCAAGGTAGTCGAGGAGTGCAACCAGATCCCGGTGCACCCGCGCCATCCCTATGTCGGCGACCTGGTGCACACCGCCTTCTCCGGATCGCACCAGGATGCGATCCGCAAGGGCTTCGCCCAGCAGGATCCGGAGGGCATCTGGGAAGTGCCCTACCTGCCGATCGACCCGGCCGACATCGGCCGCAGCTACGAGGCGGTGATCCGAGTCAACAGCCAGTCCGGCAAGGGCGGCATCAGCTACCTGCTGGAACAGGAATATGGCATCTGCCTGCCGCGGCGCATGCAGATCGAGTTCAGCCAGGTGGTGCAGAAGGAAACCGACCGCCTCGGCCTGGAGATGAGCGCCGAACAGATCTACCGCCTTCTCGAACGCGAGTACCTGCAGGCCAGCGCGCCCTACGCGCTGAAAGGCCATCGCCTGCAGGAAGAGAACGCGACCTGCGCGGTCGACGTGGAAGTCCTCCGCGACGGCGAGAGCCAGCACTGGCGCGGCATCGGCAAGGGCCCGCTGGAAGCCTTGGTCGCCGGCCTGCCGGTGGCGGTGGAGATCATGGACTACAGCGAGCACGCCATCGGCGCCGGCACCAACGCCCAGGCCGCGGCCTATATCGAGCTGCGGGTGGGCGGCGGGCGCGCCCTGCATGGCGTCGGCATCGACGAGAACCTGACCACGGCGAGCTTCCGCGCCCTATTCAGCGCGCTGAACCGCGCGCTGCTGCAGGCCGAGGCGCAGGCCGCCTGAGGGCGATGCGGCTAAAAGAACGCCGGGCAGTGCCCGGCGTTTGCTTATTCGTAGCCCGGATGCAATCCGGGGCAGCGCTGGCGCTCATTACACCGATTCCGGGTTGCACCCGGCCTACGTCAACACGAAGTCATCGGCGTCCAGGTAAGCCGGGAAGCGCTTGCGGTAGGCGGCCAGCTCGCCCGCCCTGAGCGTCGCGCGAAAGACCCCGTCGGCATCGCCGGCTTCCAGCAGCGCATCGCCCTGGAAGTCCAGCACCTGGGAGTCGCCGCTGTAGGGATGGCCCTTGCCGTCGGTGCCGATGCGGTTCACCGCCGCCACATAGCACAGGTTCTCTATCGCCCGCGCCGGCAGCAGGCGGTTCCAGTGCTGGCGCCGCGCCGCCGGCCAGTTGGCGGTGTAGAGCAGCAGGTCGGTGTGGTGCGGGTCGCGGCTCCACAGCGGAAAACGCAGGTCGTAGCAGATCAGCGGGCGGATCCGCCAGCCGTTCAACTCCAGCAGCAGCTGCTCCTCACCCGCAGCAAAGTGCTTGTGTTCGCCGGCCATGCGGAACAGGTGGCGCTTGTCGTAGTGCGCCAGGCTGCCATCCGGGCGCGCCCACAGCAGGCGGTTGCGGTAGGAGCCGTCGGCCGCCTGGATGATCAGGCTGCCGGTCACCACCGCTTGCAGCTGCGCGGCCTGTTCGCGCAGCCAAGCAGTGCTCGGGCCGTTCTCCGGTTCGGCCAGCGCGGCGGAATCCATGGAGAAGCCGGTGCTGAACATCTCCGGCAGCACCACCAGGTCGGCGCCTGCGGCCTGCTCCAGCAAGGCCTGGAAATGCGCACGGTTGGCCGCCGGGGCGTGCCAGGCCAGCTCGGTCTGGATCAGCGCCAGCTCGAGGTCGGGCAACGTCGTCAGATCGCGCATAGCTTCTCCGCCGCCTGGCGCAGGGTCTCCTCGCGCTTGGCGAAGCAGAAGCGCACCAGGCGCAGATCCTTGGGCGGCTGCTGGTAGAACACCGACACCGGGATGGCCGCCACGCCATGCTCGCGGGTCAGCCACTCGGCCATCGCCACGTCGCCCAAGTCGGCGCGGATCGCCGAGTAGTCGGCCAGCTGGAAATAGGTGCCGGCGGCGCGGTTGAAGGTGAAGCGCGAATCGGCCAGCAGGTCGCAGAACAGGTCGCGCTTGGCCTGGTAGAAGGCCGGCAGTTCCTCGACATGCTCGGGGTGCTCGGCCATGAAGTCGGCCAGCGCCCACTGCAGCGGGGTGACCCCGCAGAAGCTGACGTACTGGTGCACCTTGCGCAGCTCGGCGCTCAGGGCCGGCGGCGCCACCACATAGCCGGTCTTCCAGCCGGTGACGTGGTAGGTCTTGCCGAACGAGCTGACCACGAAGGCCCGTTGGTACAGCTCCTCATGGGCCAGCACGCTGGCGTGCGGTACGCCGTCGAACACCAGGTGCTCGTAGACCTCGTCGCTGACCAGGTAGATGTCGCGATCACGGATCAGCGCCGCCAACTGCTCCAGCTCGACCGGCGAGATCAGCGCGCCGCTGGGATTGTGCGGGCTGTTGAGGATGATCAGCCGGGTCCTGTCACTTAGCGCATCGGCCAGGCGCTGCCAGTCGATGGCGAAACCGGGTAGCGCCAGCGGCACATGCACGCAGCGGCCGCCGGCCAACAGCACCGAGGGCTCGTAGCTGTCGTAGCAGGGATCGAAGACGATCACCTCGTCACCCGGCTGGACCAGCGCCTGGATCGCACAGAAGATCGCCTGGGTCGCCCCCGGGGTGATGGTCACCTCGCCGTCGGGGTCGAGCGCGCGCCCGTAGCAGCGGGCGATCTTCGCCGCCACCTGCTCGCGCAGCGCCGGCAGGCCGGTCATCGGCGCGTATTGGTTGTGCCCGGCGGCGATATGCCGGCCTACCGCCTCGCGCAGGGCCTGCGGCCCGTCGAAATCCGGGAAGCCCTGGGACAGGTTGAGCGCACCGCTTTCCATGGCGAGCTGCGACATGCGGGTGAAGATGGTGGTGCCGACGTTGGGCAGTTTGCTGGCGAGCATCGATACTTCCTGCGGGGCCTGGGGCAAGCGGCGAGAATAGCCGATCGGCCAGATGCGAAAAAGGCGCCCGCAGGCGCCTCTTCCATACGGTCAGACCGGTTGAATCAGCGCTTCTTGTCCTTGCGCTTCTTCTCGGCCTTCTTGTGATGGCTCATCAGCCGGCGCTTCTTGTTCACCTGGCGGTCGGTGAGGGTATTCTTCCTGTCCTCGTAGGGGTTCTCGCCGCCCTTGTACTCGATGCGGATCGGCGTGCCGACCAGCTTCAGCACGCGCCGGTAGGTGTTTTCCAGGTAGCGCGAATAGGCGCGCGGCACCGCGTCCACCTGGTTGCCGTGGATCACGATCAGCGGCGGGTTGGCGCCACCGAGGTGGGCGTAGCGCAGCTTGATGCGCCGGCCGTTGACCAGCGGCGGCTGGTGCTCGCGCACCGCGTCCTCGAGTATCTGGGTCAGGCGGCTGGTCGGCCAGCGGGTGATCGCCGACTGGAACGAGGCCTGCACCGACTTGTACAGGTGGCCGACGCCGGTGCCGTGCAGCGCGGAGATGAAGTGGATGTCGGCGAAATCGACGAAGAACAACCGGCGCTGCAGTTCGGTCTTCACGTAGTCGCGCTCGCTGGGCTCCATGCCGTCCCACTTGTTCAGGGCGATCACCAGAGCGCGGCCGCTTTCCAGGACGAAGCCGAGCAGGTTGAGGTCGTGGTCGACCACCCCTTCGCGGGCATCCATGACGAACACCACCACGTTGGAGTCCTGGATCGCCTGCAGGGTCTTGACCACCGAGAACTTTTCCACCGCCTCGAAGATCTTGCCGCGGCGACGCACGCCGGCGGTGTCGATCAGGGTGTACTTCTCGCCGTCGCGCTCGAAGGGAATGTAGATGCTGTCGCGGGTGGTGCCGGCCTGGTCGAAGACGATCACCCGGTCTTCGCCAAGCATGCGGTTGACCAGGGTCGACTTGCCGACGTTGGGCCGACCGATGATCGCCAGCTTGATGCCGTCCTTCTCGCTCGGTCCGGGAATGCGCTTGGCTTCCTGGCCTTCGGCGACTTCCTCCTCTTCCTCGCCCTCTTGCGGCTCGGCCTCATCCCTGGGGAAACCGCCCAGCACCGCCTCGAGCATCTGGGTGATGCCGCGGCCGTGGGCCCCGGCGATCGCCAGGGCGTCGCCCATGCCCAGGGGGCTGAACTCGGCACGCGCCAGGTCCGGGTCGAGGTTGTCGACCTTGTTGACCACCAGGAAGCTGTGCTTGTTGCGCTTGCGCAGGTGCTCGCCGATCATCTGGTCCGAGGCGGACAGGCCGGCCCGCGCGTCCACCAGGAACAGCACCGCATCGGCCTCTTCGATCGCCTGCAGCGACTGCTCGGCCATCTTCGCGTCGATGCCTTCCTCGTCACCCGAAATACCGCCGGTATCGATGACGATGTAGGTACGCCCCTGCCATTTGGCCTCACCGTACTGGCGATCGCGGGTCAGACCGGACAGGTCGCCGACAATCGCGTCGCGGCTCTTGGTCAAGCGGTTGAACAGGGTGGACTTGCCGACGTTGGGACGGCCCACCAGGGCAATTACGGGAACCATTAGGCTCTCCACTTCGTTATTTCAAAAAATACAAAAGCCGCTGCAGGGGCAGCGGCCGGAATTTATCGCGCTATCGGTATCGCTGCAGGACGTCCGCGGATGCCCTGCAGCATAGCCAAAGCTGTCAGCGGATGGTCAGCGCCACCAGCTTGCCGCCGTTGCCGAAGGCATACAACCAGTCGCCGACCACCAGCGGACGGGCGCGCAGGCCATCGCTGTCGATGCGCGCGCGGCCGACGAAGCGGCCATCCACCTGGCTGATCAGGTGCAGGTAGCCTTCCAGGTCACCGAGCGCCACATAGCTGGAGAACACCTCCGGGGCCGACAGCTGGCGACGCGCCAGGGCATCGTTGCTCCAGAGTGCCGAGGCGGAACGCTCGTCGATACCTTCGACGGTGCCGTTGGCCAGGCTGACATAGACGTTGCCGAAACCCTGGGCCACACCCACCGAGCTGGAGGCTTCGCGTTGCCAGAGTATCCGTCCGCTTTCCAGCTCCAGCGCGGCGACGCGGCCCTGGTAGCTGATCGCATACAGGGTGCCGCCGGAGAGCAGCAGACCGCCGTCGATGTCCACCACCCGATCCAACTCGGAACGCCCCTGCGGGATCGCCACACGCTGCTCCCATACCGGCAGGCCGCGCTGCGCATCGAGGGCGATGACCTTGCCGCTGGACAAGCCGGCGATGGCCAGGCGGTTGGTCAGCACCGGACTACCGGTGCCACGCAGGGTCAATACCGCCGGCGTGTTCTCGAAGATCCAGCGCTGGCTACCAGTCGCGGCATCCAATGCGATCAGGCGGTCGTCCTGGGTCTGTACCAGTACCACGTCGCCGTTGATCGCGGGCGCCGCCAACACTTCGCTGGTCACCCGTGCGCGCCATTTTTCCTCACCGGAGCCGGCGTCCAGGGCGATCACCTCGCCCTTGAGGGTGCCGAGCAGGACCAGGCCGTAACCGGCGCCGACCGCACCGGATACCGGCGCCTCGAGATCCTGCTTCCAGAGCACCTCGCCGCTCGTGCGGTCGAGGGCCATGACCAGGCCTTCGACGTCGGCGGCATAGATCTGCTCACCATCGACGGCGGGCACCAGCATGTTGAAGGTTTCGCCCTGGCCTTCGCCAATCGAGCGGCTCCACTCCTTCTCCAGCACCACCTCTTCTTCGAAGTCGGGCAGCTCGGCCGGTGGCAGTTCCTTCTTGCTATTGCTGCTGCAGCCAACGACCAGAACGGCCAGGGCCAGCAGTGCGGCATTCTTCCAGCGCATCACGTCACGCATCCCCTTTCGCCAGGTCGTCGAGCTTCATTTGCAAACCGCCCACGGCGGCATCTTCGGCGAGTGCCGCCTTGGCCTTCAGATAAGCGGCATGCGCGTCGTCGCTGCGGCCCAGGCGCACCAGCAGGTCGCCCTTGAGTTCCTCGCGGCTGGCCAGATAGGCCTGATCGACCTCACCTTCGAGCAGCTTGAGCGCCTCTTCGGTTTTTTCCTCGGCGGCCAACACGCGCGCCAGACGCTGACGGGCCAGCTCCCCCAGGGTAGCGTCCACCGGCTTGTCGACGATCGCTTGCAACTCGGCCGCGGCATCCTCCAGCTTGCCGGACTCGACCGCCACCTTGGCGACGAACAGGCTGCCGTACTGGGCGTAATGGCTATCGGCGAAATCGCTCTTGAGCCGGTTGGCCAATTCGGCGACCTTGGCCGCATCGGGCTGCCCGCTGGGGTTCAGCGCGGTTTCCAGCAACTGCTGATAGAGCTGCGAAGCTCCCGCGGACTGACTGGTCTGGTACTTCTGCCAGCCCTGCCAGCCGAACACCACGACCAGCGCCAGGGCGCTGCCGGTGAGCAGCGGCTTGCCGTTGCGCTGCCACCAATCCTTGATTACCGCCAGCTCTTCTTCTTCGGTACGCGAAACCACCCCAATACTCCTATTCGCTAAATCGCTTAAGCCTGCTCGAGGCAGAGTGCCAGACGCTCGGCTAGAGCCTCCCAGGCGATGCTTTGTTGGTCGCCCTGGTCGCGCAGCGGCTTGCAACCTACCACTTGCCGGGCCAGTTCGTCTTCACCCAAGACCAGCGCGTAGAGTGCGCCGCTCTTGTCGGCCTTCTTCAACTGGCTCTTGAAGCTGCCGCCCCCCGCATTGACCTGCAGGCGCAGTCCGGGCAACTGATCGCGCAAACGCTCGGCCAGGGTCAGGGCAGCCAGTTCCGCCGGTTCGCCAAAGGCGCACAGGTAGACGTCGACCTGGCGGGCGATCTGCGCCGGCACCTTATCCAGGGTTTCGAGCAACAACACCAGGCGTTCGATACCCATGGCAAAGCCCACGCCCGGCGTCGGCTTGCCGCCCATCTGCTCGACCAGGCCATCGTAGCGGCCGCCGGCGCAGACGGTGCCCTGGGCGCCGAGCTGGTCGGTGACCCACTCGAACACGGTCTTGCTGTAGTAATCCAGGCCGCGTACCAGCTTGGGATTGAGCACATAGGGAATGCCGGCGGCATCCAGACGCGCCTTCAAGCCCTCGAAGTGGCTGCGCGACTCCTCGTCCAGATAGTCCGCCAGCTTCGGCGCATCGGCCAGCAACGCCTGGGTTTCCGGCACCTTGCTGTCGAGCACGCGCAGCGGGTTGCTGCTCAGGCGGCGCCGGCTGTCCTCGTCGAGTTGGTCGGCACGGGCCGTGAGGTACTCGACCAAGGCGTCGCGGTAGACCGCGCGCGCCGCGCTGGTGCCCAGGCTGTTCAGTTCCAGGCTCAGCGCGTCACGAATACCGAGCAGGCCCCAGAGGCGCCAGGTCAGCACGATCAGCTCGGCATCGATGTCCGGACCGTCGATGTTGAACACTTCCACGCCGATCTGGTGGAACTGGCGGTAACGGCCTTTCTGCGGCCGCTCGTGGCGGAACATCGGGCCGATGTACCAGAGTTTCTGGGTTTGCCCGCCACCGGCCAGGCCATGTTCGAGCACGGCGCGCACGCAGGCCGCGGTACCTTCCGGGCGCAAGGTCAGGGAGTCGCCGTTGCGATCCTCGAAGGTGTACATCTCTTTTTCGACGATATCGGTGACTTCACCGATCGAACGCTTGAACAGCTCGGTGAACTCGACGATCGGCATGCGGATCTGCCGGTAGCCGTAGCCATCCAGCAGGCGCGCCACGCTGTCTTCGAAGTAACGCCAAAGCGGGGTCTGCTCGGGCAGGATGTCGTTCATGCCACGAATGGCTTGTAATGTCTTGCTCACAAAGAATCCTTAAAACCTGCTCTCAACGCTGCTGCGCTTGCTTATGCTGCGTCAGCAACAGGCTCGAAATGCTCATTTACAGTTGTAAACTGCGCTTTTTACTCGCTTCGCTCGCCCTGCGGGCCAGCCTTCGGCTGTTACTCCGCGTTGCTGCGTTGCGCCAGTTTTTTCCTTGCCTAACCTGCGCTCGCGACGCGCTGAGAACAGGTTTGGGGTATCAGCTGCGGACGATCAGCGCCGCATCGGCAGCGACCTTCTCGGCCGCTTTCTGGCGAATCAGTTTTTCCAGCTCGTCCACCAGGTTGTCGTTGCCCAGTTTCTGCGCCGGCTTGCCGTCGATGTAGATCAGGTTGTTCGGCGTACCGCCGGTGAGGCCGATATGCGCCTCCTTGGCTTCGCCCGGGCCGTTGACCACGCAGCCGATCACCGCCACGTCGAGTGGCACCAGCAGGTCTTCGACGCGGGACTCCAGCTCGTTCATGGTCTTGACCACGTCGAAGTTCTGTCGCGAACAACTCGGGCAGGCGATGAAGTTGATGCCCCGGGAACGCAGGCGCAGCGATTTGAGGATGTCGAAGCCGACCTTGATCTCCTCGACCGGGTCGGCGGCCAGGGAGATGCGGATGGTGTCACCGATGCCCTCGGCCAGCAGCATGCCCAGCCCCACCGCCGACTTCACCGTGCCGGAACGCAGGCCGCCGGCTTCGGTGATGCCCAGGTGCAGCGGTTGTTCGATCTGCTTGGCCAGCAGGCGGTAGGCCTCGACCGCCATGAACACGTCGGAGGCCTTGACGCTGACCTTGAAGTCCGGAAAGTTCAGCCGGTCGAGGTGCTCGACATGGCGCAGCGCCGACTCGACCAGAGCCTCCGGGGTCGGTTCGCCGTACTTCTTCTGCAGGTCTTTTTCCAGGGAGCCGGCGTTGACCCCGATACGGATCGGTATGCCCCTGTCGCGCGCGGCCTCGACCACCGCCCGGACGCGGTCCTCACGACCGATATTGCCGGGATTGATGCGCAGGCAATCGACCCCCAGCTCGGCCACGCGCAGGGCGATCTGGTAATCGAAGTGGATGTCGGCGACCAGCGGCAGGCTGACCTGCTGCTTGATCTTGCCGAAGGCTTCGGCGGCATCCATGTCCGGCACCGAAACCCGCACGATGTCGGCTCCGGCGTCTTGCAGACGGCGGATCTGCGCGACAGTAGCCGCCACATCGTTGGTATCGGTGTTGGTCATGCTCTGCACGGCGATGGGCGCATCGCCCCCCACCGGCACCGAGCCGACCCAGATTTTTCGCGTCGGGCGACGCTTGATCGGTGATTCGCAATGCATCTTACTGGCTACCTAGCTTCACGCGTGCGGTTTCGCCGCTGGTAAAGGGCGAAACATCGATGGCCTCGCCGTTGTAGCTCACCTGCGCCCCACGGGCGAAGCCCAGACGCAGCTCCAGGGGCGCCTTGCCGGCCAGTTCCAGGCTTTCGCCGCCGCGCTTCAGCGCACTGAACAGGACCTTGCCATTGGCATCGGTGAGTTGGGTCCAGCAGTCGGCGGTAAAGGTTACCCGCACCATGCCCTCGCCGACAGCGGCCTGCGCCGGCGCGGCCGGGCTGGCGGCCGGGGCAGCGGCAACGGTGACGGCCGGTTCGGCGGGAGCGGTCTGCTCCGGGGCAACGCGGGTATCCGCCGGCGCTTGCGCCTCGACCGGCGCGGGCGTAGCCGCTACTGCCGGCTCGGGCTCGGGTTCGGAGGCGGGCTGCGCCGGCGCCTCGGCGGAGGGGCTCGGCAGGCTCAGCTCGGCCCCGTCCTGGGCCGCCAGCACCGCCTGATCCTCGAGTTCGTCCAACGGATGGATCTGCGTGGTGCCATCGGCACCTTCCACTTCGACATGCTCGATGCCAATTGCAGCCGACTCATCGACATGCCGCCCGGCTTGCTCCTGCCACCAGTAAAAACCGACCCCGGCCAATGCCACCAGCAGCGCGAAGCTGACCAGCCGCAGGACACTCTGCGAATAACGCACCGGCTCCTCGATGCGCCCCAGGCTCTGCACGTTGCTGCCCACCGCATTGCTGCCGGTGAACTGATCGAACTCCAGTACCAGACGGCTCTGATCCATGCCCAGCAATTTGGCGTACGCGCGAATGTAACCGCGGGCGAAGGTGTGCCCTGGCAACTGATCGAAAGCCCCCGCCTCGATCTGGCTCAGGCGCTGTGGCGTCAGGTTGAGCTGGGTCGCCACCTCGGCGATCTCCCAGCCCCTGCCTTCGCGGGCCTGGCGCAGGGAATCACCGGGATTGACGCGCTGGACCGTTTCGACTTCAGAATGCGCCGCTTTCATCATTGCTCCGACAGGTATTGCTGATATTCCGGCGTACCGGGATAGAGACGCTTCAATTGCAGGCCGAGGCTGGCGGCCTGGTTGCGATCCTCGAAGATCGTTGCCAGGCGCGCCCCCAGCAACAGGCTGCGGGCACTCTGTTCGGCCAACTTGCTGTAGCCGTCGTAATAACGGCGGGCCGCCACGTAGTCCTTGTCCTCGTAGGAGATCAGCGCCAATTCCAGCAGCGCGCGCGGCTGCCGGCTGTTCAGACGCAGGGAACGCTCGAAAAAGCCTTTCGCCTGCTCCCGTCGATTGAGCTTCATCGCGGTCAGGCCGAGGTTCTCGAACACCCGCGAACGCTCGGGGTAAAGATTGTCCTGAGCGGCTTGCTGATAGCGCGCGAACGCTTCCTCGTAACGCTTCTGTTCGAACAGGAAACTGCCGTAGTTATTCAGCAACCGGGGGTCGTCGCCGCGTTGCGACAAGGCTTTGCGAAAGTGCTCGTCGGCCAGTTCAGGCTCCATTTCGATCTGGAACACCAAGGCCAAGGCGGCATTTGCATCGGCGCTGGTTGGATCGAGCTCGAGGGCTTTCTTCAACGGGACCTTGGCGCGCTCGCTGGCCCCCTGTTGCATATAACCGATGCCCAGCTGGATATAGGCATCACGCGCCTCGTCACGCCCCTTGCCGGTTCTCATCGGGTCGACATCGCCAGTCGACACACAGCCGGCTACCAGGCCGGCGATTAACAAGAACAGCGCTGGGCGCAGGGTCATGGATATCCTCTCTTCAAGTTCGATTGGCGGCGGAACGCGGCGTGTCTGCCTCGCTACTCAATTCACGCACGGCAATGTAGCGCTCGCTACGACGGGTACGATCCATCACCTGGCCGACCAACTGCCCGCAGGCCGCATCGATGTCCTCGCCGCGCGTGGTGCGCACGGTGACATTGTGCCCGGCTTTGTGCAGCAGGTCCTGGAAACGGCGAATGGCATTGTTGCTCGGCCGCTCGTACCCCGAGAAGGGGAAGGGATTAAACGGAATCAGGTTGATCTTGCAAGGCACATCTTCGAGAAGTGCGATCATCTGCTCAGCATGCTCGGGTTTATCGTTGACATCCTTGAGCAGGGTGTACTCGATGGTCAGCACGCGCTTCTCGCCGAGTCGCGCGACATAGCGCTTGCAGGCCGCCAGGAGCATCTGTAGCGGGTACTTCTTGTTGATCGGCACCAACTGGTTGCGCAGCTCGTCGTTCGGCGCATGCAGCGACAGCGCCAGCGACACGTCGATGACCTCGCCCAGCTTGTCGATCATCGGCACCACGCCCGAGGTGGACAGGGTCACCTTGCGCTTGGAAATGCCGTAGCCGAGGTCGTCCATCATGATCTGCATGGCGGCGACCACGTTGTCGAAATTCAGCAACGGCTCGCCCATGCCCATCATCACCACGTTGGTGATGGCGCGATCGATCTTCGCCGGCACGCTGCCAAAGGACTTGTTGGCGATCCACACCTGGCCGATGACCTCGGCGGCGCTCAGGTCGCTGTTGAAGCCCTGCTTGCCGGTGGAGCAGAAACTGCAATCCAGGGCACAGCCGGCCTGCGACGACACACAAAGGGTGCCTCGCCCGCCCTGCGGGATGTACACGGTCTCGACGCAACTACCCGACGCCACCCGCACCACCCACTTGCGCGTGCCATCGGTGGAAATATCTTCGCTGACCACTTCCGGGCCGCGGATCTCGGCACAGGCCTTGAGCTTTTCACGCAAGGCCTTGCCGACATTGCTCATGGCATCGAAATCATCGATGCCAAAGTGGTGAATCCACTTCATCACCTGGCCGGCACGAAAGCGCTTTTCCCCGATACGCTCGAAGAACTGCTCCATTTCTGGCTGGGTCAGGCCCAACAGATTGATTTTGCCGGTAGCGTCAGTCATGGCTTCACCCTCGCAGCATTCGCCTTAGCGAATGCGCGCGCAGACCTCGGTGGCCGCGAAGAAGTAGGCGATTTCGCGAGCCGCGGAGGCCTCGGAGTCGGAACCGTGCACGGCGTTTTCGTCGATGGACACGGCGAAGTCGGCGCGAATGGTGCCGGCAGCGGCTTCTTTCGGGTTGGTGGCGCCCATCAGTTCGCGGTTCTTCAGAACGGCGTCTTCACCTTCCAGCACCTGAACGATAACCGGACCGGAAGTCATGAAGGCGACCAGATCCTTGAAGAAGCCACGCTCGCTGTGCTCGGCGTAGAAACCGGCTGCTTCACGCTCGGACAGCTGCACCATCTTCGACGCCACGACGCGCAGGCCGGCTTTTTCGAAACGAGTGGTGATCTCGCCAATGACATTCTTGGCAACGGCATCGGGCTTGATGATGGAGAAAGTACGTTGAACAGCCATGTGTAGCTCCAGAAACGATGAGTAAAGCGAAAAATTAAACCCGCGAATTATACGCGGGTTCCGGTTAAATGCGTAGGGCGGCGCCGGCGCGGCGCGTTGTTCAATCGATCTCTTCGATCCACGCGGCCTGGATCGCCTCGAGCACCTTCTCACCACCACGCTGCGGATCGTCGGAGAACCCCGGCAGTTCGAGCACCCAGCGGTGCAGGTCGACGAAATTGACGAATCGCGGATCGACCTCGGGCTTGCTTTCCGCCAGCTGAATGGCGATTTCCAACACATCGGTCCATTTAAGACTCATGACCTGCTCCTTCGACGGCGATCTCAGTGACCTTCGGAAACCTGGTTGATCGTGTATTTGGGGATTTCCACCACGAGGTCCTGCTGGTCGACGACCGCCTG
Source organism: Pseudomonas benzenivorans (assembly GCF_900100495.1). Taxonomy (GTDB): domain Bacteria; phylum Pseudomonadota; class Gammaproteobacteria; order Pseudomonadales; family Pseudomonadaceae; genus Aquipseudomonas; species Aquipseudomonas benzenivorans. The sequence goes on along the minus strand of NZ_FNCT01000004.1, from coordinate 124,716 downwards.
GCAGGACAACCGCGAGTGCGGCTCCAGGCCCCAGGCCTTGTCCAGCATGTCGTCTTCCAGCTCATCGGAAGGCGCCATGGAGTCGAACCCCTCGCGAATCACCACGTGGCAGGTGGTGCAGGCGCAGGACTTCTCGCAGGCATGCTCGATGTCGATACCGTTGCGCAGCGCGGCATCCAGCACGGTTTCGCCCGGCTGCGCTTCGATCACCGCCCCTTCTGGACAATGCTCGGCGTGGGGCAGAAAGATGACCTGCGGCATGCTTATTCCTCGATCTCGTTAAGACTGCGGCCAGCCAGTGCGGCCTTGACCGTGGCATCCAGGCGCCGAGCGGCGAAGGCATCGGTCACCTGGGTCAAGCGTTTGGTCTGCTGTTCGATGGCCAGACCGTCGCTCCCCTCCATCAATTCGCGCAACTGCTGCATCTGCGCCTCGATCGCCAGACGCTCGCCGGCCTCCAGCAACCGCTCGCCATCGGCCAGCAGCGCCGCCTCGACGGCCTCGAGCAGGCGCTGCGCGTCCACCTGCTGCTCACGCAGCACGCGGGCGGCCTTGTCATCACCGGCATTCTGGAAGGAATCGCGCAACATGCGGGCGATCTCGCCATCGGTCAAGCCATAGGACGGCTTGACCTGAATGCTCGCCTCCACGCCCGATGCCAACTCGCGCGCGGCAACACTGAGCAGGCCGTCGGCATCGACCTGGAAGGTCACGCGGATCTTCGCCGCACCGGCGACCATCGGCGGAATGCCGCGCAACTCGAAACGCGCCAGGGAGCGGCAGTCGCTGATCAGCTCGCGCTCGCCCTGCAGCACATGGATCATCATGGCCGTCTGGCCATCCTTGTAGGTGGTGAAGTCCTGCGCGCGCGCCACCGGGATGGTGGTGTTGCGCGGAATGACCTTCTCCATCAGGCCACCCATGGTCTCCAGGCCGAGCGACAGCGGGATCACATCCAGCAGCAACAACTCCTCGCCCTCGCCGCGCTTGTTGCCGGCCAGGGTATCGGCCTGGATCGCCGCCCCGATGGCGACCACCTGATCCGGGTCGATATCGGTCAAGGGTTCGCGCCCGAACAATTCGGCGACCGCCTGCCGCACCCGCGGCACCCGGGTCGAACCGCCGACCATGACCACCGCCTCGATCTCTTCCAGCCCCACCCCGGCATCGCGCACCGCGCGCCGGCAGGACTTGAGGCTGCGCTGCACCATCGGTTCGATCAGCGCATCGAATTGCTCGCGGCTTAACAAGCCGTGCCAGGCACCATGACTCAGGTCCACGGAGGTGTTGACGGTCAGCGCTTCCTTCGCCATGCATGCCGCCTGCAACAGGCTGCGCTGCGCCCCGGGATCGAGGTCGGCGGACAGGCCCGCCTGCTCGATCATCCAGCCGGCGATCGCATGATCGAAGTCATCACCACCCAGGGCGCTGTCGCCACCGGTAGCCAGTACCTCGAACACCCCACCGGTCAGGCGCAGGATGGAAATATCGAAGGTCCCGCCGCCCAGGTCGTAGATCGCCACCACGCCCTCGGCCTGCTGATCCAGGCCATAGGCCACGGCAGCCGCGGTCGGCTCGTTGAGCAGGCGCAGCACGCTCAGGCCGGCCAGGCGCGCGGCGTCCTTGGTGGCCTGGCGCTGCGCCTCGTCGAAATAGGCCGGCACCGTGATCACCGCCCCGACCAGTTCACCGCCCAGACTGGCCTCGGCCCGCTGGCGCAGGGTCTTGAGAATATCGGCGGACACCTCGACCGGACTTTTCGGACCCTGCACGGTGTCGATGAAGGGCATGTGCGACTCGCCGTCGACGAAGCGATAGGGCAACTGCTCGCCCAACTGCTTGACATCCTCCACGCCGCGACCCATCAGGCGCTTGACCGACAGCACGGTGTTCAGCGGGTCGCCGGATGCCGCAACCCTGGCGGTTTCCCCCACTTCGACACGGTCGGCGTGATAGCGCACGGCGGACGGCAGAATCACCTGCCCGTCGGCGTCCGCCAGCGTCTCGGACAAGCCGCTGCGCACAGCGGCGACCAGCGAATTGGTGGTGCCGAGGTCGATCCCCACCGCCAACCGACGCTGGTGGGGCTGGGGGCTCTGTCCGGGCTCAGCGATCTGCAGTAGGGCCATGATTAATAAATGCTTATTTATCTGAAATCGGGGAATATCAGGCGCGCCATGCTGGCTACGCGAGCGTTAGTCGTCGAGACGCTCTTCCAATTGGCGCACCTCGTGGGAAAGCTTGTCGAGAAACTGCATGCGGCGCATCAGGCGTTCGGCCTCCGTGCGACGCTGCGGAGCATCCCAACAAACTGCAAAACTTTCGTTCAACTCGTCCTGAGCGACTTTCAAACGACGCTTGAACACCGCCACCCCCGCCAAATCGGCGCTGTCCTGCAGGTCTTCGAGCTCCTCGCGCCAATGCATCTGCTGCATCAGGAAGTCAGGGTCTTGCACCGTGACCTCCAGCGGCAACTCGTCGCCGCGCAGCGCCAGCAGGTAACGCGCCCGCGACGGTGCATGCTTGAGTGTCCGGTAGGCCTCGTTGAGGCTGGCGGAGTGCTCCAGCGCCAGGCGCTGCTCGCGCTCGGAGGCATCGGCGAAACGGTCGGGATGGACATTGCGCGCCAGCTCGCGATAACGCACGGCCAGTTGCTCGAGATCCAGACGGAAACTCGGCTGCAAGTCGAACAAGGCAAAATGACAAGGACTACCCACTACGCGCCTCAGATGTTGAAGCTTTCGCCGCAGCCACATTCGCCGCGCACGTTGGGGTTGTTGAACTTGAAGCCCTCGTTCAGGCCTTCCTTGACGAAGTCCAGTTCGGTGCCGTCGAGGTACACCAGGCTCTTCGGGTCGATGATCACCTTGACACCGTGGCTCTCGAATACCTGGTCTTCGCTGGCCGCCTCATCGACGAACTCGAGCACATAGGCCAGCCCGGAACAGCCGGTGGTACGCACCCCCAGGCGGATACCCTCGCCCTTGCCACGCCCTTCGAGCGAACGCCGCACGTGCTGGGCGGCGGCTTCGGTCATGCTGATCGCCATCGACAATCTCCTCAGAGCAAGCCTTTCTTCTGCTTGTAATCGCGCACGGCCGCCTTGATGGCGTCCTCGGCGAGTACCGAGCAGTGGATCTTCACCGGCGGCAATGCCAGCTCCTCGGCAAGCTGGGTGTTCTTGATGGTCTCCGCCTCGTCCAGGGTCTTGCCCTTCATCCACTCGGTGGCGAGGGAACTGGAGGCGATGGCCGAGCCACAGCCGTAGGTCTTGAACTTGGCGTCCTCGATCACACCCTGTTCGTTGACCTTGATTTGCAGACGCATCACGTCGCCGCACGCCGGCGCGCCGACCATGCCGGTGCCGACGTCGGGGTCCTGCGCATCCATCTTGCCGACGTTGCGCGGGTTTTCGTAATGGTCAATGACCTTTTCGCTGTAAGCCATGGTGCTTTTCCTCTCTCATCAGGTACCGCTCTGCAGGCTTGGCGGCTTTTAGTGTGCAGCCCATTCGACCTTAGACAGATCGACACCCTCTTTGAACATATCCCACAGCGGCGACAATTCGCGCAGCTTGGTGACCGCCTCGCGCACCTTGCGCGCGGCGTAATCGACTTCTTCCTCGGTGGTGAAGCGGCCGAAGGTGAAGCGTATCGAGCTGTGTGCCAGCTCGTCGTTGCGCCCCAGCGCCCGCAGCACATAGGAAGGCTCCAGCGAAGCCGAGGTGCAGGCCGAGCCGGACGACACCGCCAGGTCCTTGAGCGCCATGATCAAGGACTCGCCCTCGACATAGTTGAAGCTGAGGTTGAGGTTGTGCGGCACTCGCGCCGTCATGCTGCCATTCACATACAGCTCCTCCAGGCCTTCGAGCTGCTGGAAGAAACGATCGCGCAGGCCGCGGATACGCTGATTTTCCTGGGCCATTTCTTCCTTGGCGATGCGGAAGGCTTCGCCCATGCCGACGATCTGGTGGGTCGCCAGGGTACCGGAACGCATGCCGCGCTCATGGCCACCACCGTGGGTCTGGGCCTCCAGACGCACACGCGGTTTACGCCGCACATACAGCGCACCGACACCCTTGGGGCCATAGGTCTTGTGGGCGGAGAAGGACATCAGGTCGACCTTGAGCTTGTCCAGGTCGATCTCCACCTTGCCGGTGGACTGTGCCGCATCGACATGGAACAGCACGCCGCGGGCGCGGGTCAGCTCACCGATGGCGGCGATGTCGTTGATCGTGCCGATCTCGTTGTTGACGTGCATGATCGACACCAGGATGGTGTCCTCGCGCAGCGCCGTCTCGACCATGGCCGGGGTGATCAGGCCATCTTCGCCGGGCTCGATATAGGTCACCTCGAAGCCTTCGCGCTCCAGCTGGCGGGTGGTATCCAATACCGCCTTGTGCTCGATCTTCGAGGTAACGATGTGCTTGCCTTTGCTGCTGTAGAAGTGCGCGACACCCTTGATCGCCAGGTTGTCCGATTCGGTCGCACCGGAGGTCCAGACGATCTCGCGCGGGTCGGCATTGACCAGCTCGGCGACCTGACGACGACCGTTCTCCACGGCCTCCTCGGCCTTCCAGCCGAACACGTGGGAGCGCGACGCCGGGTTACCGAAGTTGCCATCCACCAGCAGGCACTCGCTCATCTTCTGCGCGACACGCGGATCGACCGGGGTGGTGGCGGAATAATCGAGGTAAATCGGCAATTTCATTGACTCTCTCCTATCAGGTGTCAGGCCGCGGTGGCCGGCGCCCTATTTTCAATCGACGGTGGACGCTTCAATCTTTTCTGCGTGCGGCATCCTGCCGGTACAATGGCGCTGATCCTGGCGCTGAGCGACTTCCTGAACCTCGCGGCGAGTCACCAGATCGGCCAGGCTGATGCCGTTGAGGAATTCGTGAATCTGCTGGCTGAGGTCGCACCACAGGTGGTGGGTCAGGCAGGTGTCGCCGCCATGGCAATCACCCTGCCCCTGGCAGCGCGTGGCATCCACCGACTCATTGACCGCATCGATTACCTGCGCCACCTGGATACCGCGCATGTCGCGCGACAGCTGATAACCGCCACCCGGACCGCGCACACTGGAAACCAGGTTGCTGCGGCGCAGCTTGGCGAACAGTTGCTCCAGATAGGACAGGGAAATGCCTTGACGCTCGGAAATGTCGGCGAGGGACACCGGCCCATGCTGCGCATGCAGCGCCAGATCGAGCATGGCGGTGACGGCATAACGGCCTTTGGTGGTCAGTCGCATGGGAGGGTTACCACGGGATCACAGTTTGGCGCGAGTATGCAATTCCCGAGTATTTAAGTCAACTATAAGACCCATGGCGTTACTCGGGATTAGCCTCAGCCGAGGGGCGGCCAGCATAGCAAAAGGCATGCACCGGCGCATCAAGCCGCCGGCTTGTCGTCCGAATCCTTGACCACCCCGGCAAAGTCCTCATCGCGCAATACCGGCAGGTCCTTGGCGCAATAATCGCTGCCCAGCGCCTTGAGCGCAGCGCACATGCCCTCCAGACGACCGTCCACGGCCTGCAGGTGATCGAGCAACTGACCTATGGCGCGCGCCACCGGATCCGGCATGTCCTGACTGACGCCGTAGGCGTCGAAACCCAGCTTCTCGGCGATCGCCTGGCGCTTGGCCTCCTGCTCGTCATCCGCCTTGACGATGACCCGCCCCGGGATACCGACCGCCGTCGCCCCCGCCGGCACCGCCTTGGTCACCACGGCATTGGAGCCGATCTTGGCCCCCGCACCGACCGTGAACGGACCGAGCACCTTGGCACCGGCGCCGACCACCACGCCATCCTCCAGCGTCGGATGGCGCTTGCCCTTGTTCCAGCTGGTCCCGCCCAGGGTCACACCCTGATACAGGGTGACATCGTCACCGATCTCGGCCGTCTCGCCGATGACGATGCCCATGCCATGGTCGATAAAGAAGCGCCGACCGATCTTCGCCCCCGGATGGATCTCCACCCCGGTCAGCCAGCGGCCGAAATTCGACACCACCCGCGCCAGCCACTTCCAGCCGGACACCCACAAGCCATGCGCCAGGCGATGCAGCCATACCGCATGCAAGCCGGGATAGCAGGTAACCACCTCGAAGGCATTGCGCGCCGCCGGGTCGCGATGAAACACGCTCTGGATATCTTCTCGCATGCGCTCAAACATCAGACTTCCCCTGCCTATGGTGCTCACCACGCGCAGCCTTGACGGTTTCCGTCAGAATGCCGCGCAAGATATTCATTTCCAACCTGCTGATGCCGCTACGCCCATACAGGCGTCGCAAGCGACTCATCAAATGTCGCGGCTTGGCCGGATCGAGAAAACCGATCTCGACCAACGCCAGCTCCAGGTGCGCATAAAAAGACTCCAACTCATCCGCCGTCGCCGCCTGCGCATTGAGCATCGCCGTGGTTTCCAGCTTGGCCGTCTTGGTCGGCTGGTTGTGCGCTGCCAGCCAGGCCATGCGCACCTCGTAGGCCAACACCTGCACCGCCGCGGCGAGATTCAGCGAACTGAACTCGGGATCCGAGGGGATATGCACGTGAAACTGGCAGCGCTGCAGCTCCTCATTGGTCAAGCCAGCGTATTCCCTACCGAACACCAGCGCCACCTCAGCGCCGCCCAGCGCCTGCTCGCAGGCGACCACGCCACACTCGCGCGGATCGAGCAGCGGCCAGGGAATCCGTCGGTCGCGCGCACTGGTGCCAAGCACCAGACTGCAGCCGACCAAAGCCTCCTCGAGCGTGCCGACCACCTGCGCCGCGTCGAGGATGTCCGTCGCTCCGGAGGCCCGCGCCACCGCCTCGCCACTGGGAAAATCCATCGGATCGACCAACACCAGGCGCGACAGCCCCATGTTCTTCATGGCACGCGCAGCACCGCCGATATTACCGGGATGACTGGTATTGACCAAAACCACTCGAATATTTTGCAGCAACGCAAGCGCTCACACGAACAGCGAAGGGGAGCAAATCTTACAGAAGCCCTCCCGGTAATGCCACGCAAGACACATACGGCGCTTCATCCCCCAGGCTTTTCTGCTAGAATGGCCGGCTTTCTTTAACGACCCAGGTGAAGCATCCATGCAGCCCATGCTGAATATCGCGCTGCGCGCAGCCCGCAGCGCCAGTGAAATGATCTTCCGCTCGATCGAACGCTTGGACGTCATCTCGGTCGACGAGAAAGATGCCAAAGACTATGTGACCGAGATCGACCGCAGTGCCGAGCAACTGATCATCCAGGCGTTGCGCAAGGCCTACCCGAACCACGGCTTTCTCGGCGAGGAAGGCGGCCTGATCGAAGGCTCCGGCGATGGCGCCGATTACCTGTGGATCATCGACCCGCTGGACGGCACCACCAACTTCATTCGTGGCGTACCGCACTTTGCCGTCAGCATCGCCTGCAAATACCGCGGCCGCCTGGAACACGCCGTGATCCTCGATCCGGTTCGCCAGGAAGAGTTCACCGCCAGCCGCGGCCGTGGCGCCGCCCTGAACGGCCGGCGCATGCGCGTCAGCCCGCGCAGGAGCCTGGAAGGCGCCCTGCTCGGCACCGGCTTCCCGTTCCGCGACAGCCAACTGGACAACCTCGAGAACTACCTGGGCATGCTCCGCGACCTGGTGAGCCAGACCGCCGGCATACGCCGCGCCGGCGCCGCCAGCCTGGATCTGGCCTACGTCGCCGCCGGGCGCTTCGACGCCTTCTGGGAATTCGGCCTGTCCGAATGGGACATGGCGGCCGGCGCCCTGCTGATCCAGGAAGCGGGCGGCCTGGTCAGCGACTTCACCGGCGGCCATGAATTCCTCGAGAAAGGCCAGATCGTCGCCGGCAACACCAAGTGCTTCAAGGCGGTACTCACCGCCATCCAACCGCACCTCTCGGCATCGCTGAAACGCTGATCGCTCGAGCAATTGAAAAACCGGCTGAATGCCGGTTTTTTATTGCCCACGAAAAAGCGCCCCGCAGGGCGCTTTTTCGTATGAATAACCTTACTGAGCGGTTTCGACCAGGACCAACTGCCCATCCTTGACCGGAATCCGAGCGCCCGGATCACGCTCCATGCGCACCTGACCTTCCTTACCGTCCAACTGGTACTTCACGTCGTAACCGACCACTTTCTCGCTGGTGTCGGTCACCGTGCTGCAACGGGTTTCAGTAGTGGTGTAGGTGTCGTTGGCCTGCATATTCTCCTGCACCTTGTTGCCGGCATAACCACCACCGACGGCACCGGCCACGGTGGCGATCTTCTTACCGCTACCACCGCCTACCTGGTTGCCGAGCAGACCGCCGACCACCGCACCAATCGCCGTACCGGCAATCTGATGCTGATCCTGAACCGGCTTCTGACGGGTCACCGCGACGTCCTTGCACACCTCGCGCGGGGTCTTGATGGTTTCCTTGACCGGCTGCACTGCGAGAACCTCCGCGTACTCGGGGCCACTTACCAAATTGTAAGTCGCGACAGCCCCACCGGCAGTCACCCCCACCGCCCCCAGCACCGCACCGACGAGCATAGATTTGTTCATGGATCCTCCTGACTCACACTCTATACGGCGTTTCTCGCCTTACTCCCAGCCTTGGACCCGAGCGGCTCGCGGCAAGTTCCATACGAGCCAGGCCGCCCACCCCAACCGCGACAGCGAGCTCAGTTTCAGGGGCGCTCATCGACCTCATCGGCCACTACCGGCGGAATCAGATCCTCCGTAGTCAGGTTGAGCCAAATCAACACCACGTTGGAGATGTAGATCGAGGAATAGGTACCCACCAGCACGCCGACAAACAGCGAGATAGAGAAACCGAACAGGTTGTCACCGCCAAAGACGAGCAAGGCAACAATGGCCAGCAGAGTCGAAATCGAAGTGGCCATGGTGCGCAACAAGGTTTGCGTGGTCGAAATGTTGATGTTGTCGATCAGACTGGTCTTGCGCAGGACACGGAAGTTTTCGCGCACCCGGTCGAACACCACGATGGTGTCGTTCAGCGAGTAACCGATGATCGCCAGCAGCGCTGCCAGCACCGTCAAGTCAAAGGTAATCTGGAAGAACGCCAAAACGCCCAGAGTGACAATAACGTCGTGCACCAGCGAAACGAAGGCGCCCACCGAGAACTTCCACTGAAAGCGGAAGGCCAGGTACAGCATGATGCCGCCCAGCGCCAGGAGCATGCCGAGACCGCCCTGATCGCGTAGCTCCTCACCCACCTGCGGCCCGACGAACTCGACCTTCTTGACCTGAAGCTTGTCGCCGGTTTGCTGCAACACAGCGGCAACCTTATTCCCCAGCTCAGGGTCATCCCCCGGCATACGCACCACCACCTCGGTGGTCGCCCCAAAGCTCTGCACCACGGCATCAGCGTAGCCAGCGCCGGCCAGCTGCTGCCGAACCTGGGCGAGATCAGCAGGCTGCTCATAGGCCAACTCGATCTGCGTACCGCCGGTGAAGTCCAAACCGAAGTTCAGCCCTTTGATAGCCAGACTGCCTAACGCGATGAGCGTCACGACCAGGGTCAAGGCGAACGCAAGATTGCGCACGCCCATGAAGTTGATTACACGATTCATCTCAGCTCCTTCAAATCCACAACTTCTTCAGGTCACGCCCGCCGCAGCTCAAGTTGACCATGGCGCGAGTCACCAGAATGGCCGTGAACATCGACGTGAGAATGCCCAGCGACAGGGTCACCGCAAAGCCCTTGACCGGTCCGGTGCCCATGGCAAACAGAATCCCGCCAACCAGAAGCGTGGTCAGGTTACCGTCGACAATTGCCGAGTAGGCGCGGTCGAAGCCCTCATGGATGGCGCGCTGCACCGACATGCCATTGGCAATCTCCTCGCGGATCCGCGAAAAGATCAGCACGTTGGCGTCCACCGCCATGCCCATGGTGAGGACGATACCGGCGATACCCGGCAGGGTCAGCGTGGCGCTCAGCAGCGACATCAGCGCCAGCAACAGCACCATGTTGAAGCCCAGGGCAATGGTCGCCAGCACCCCGAAAACGCGGTAGATGGCGATGATGAACAGCGAGACGAACAGCATGCCCCACAGGGATGCATCGATACCCTTGGCAATGTTGTCGGCGCCCAGGCTCGGGCCGATGGTGCGCTCTTCGGCGAAGTACATCGGCGCCGCCAAGCCCCCCGCACGCAGCAACAGCGCGAGTTCCGACGATTCGCCCTGACCGTCCAGGCCGGTGATGCGGAACTGGCTGCCGAGCGGCGACTGAATGGTCGCCAGGCTGATGACTTTCTTCTCTTCGACGAAGCTCGGGATCGCGACTTCTTTTTCGACGCCATCGACCACCTGGCGCGCATAGCGGGTCACCGGCTTCTGCTCGATGAAGATCACCGCCATGCTGCGCCCGACGTTGTTGCGGGTCGCGCGGTTCATCAGGTCGCCACCGTGTCCATCCAGGCGGATATTGACCTGCGGCCGGGCATTTTCGTCGAAACTCGCCTGGGCGTCGGTGACCTGGTCACCGGTGATGATCAGCTCACGCTCCAGCTGCACCGGCGGGCGACCTTCTTCGCGGAACTCGAAGGTTTCGGTGGCGGCCCGCGGCGCATCCGGCTCGGCCGCCAGGCGGAACTCCAGGTTGGCGGTCTTGCCGAGAATCCGCTTAGCCTCGGCCGTGTCCTGCACCCCCGGCAACTCCACCACGATGCGGTTGGCGCCCTGGCGCTGGACCAGGGGCTCGGCCACGCCCAACTCGTTGACCCGGTTGCGCACGGTGGTCAGGTTCTGCTTGATCGAGTACTCGCGAATTTCCGCGAGCTTGGCCTGGGTCAGCGTCAAGCGCAGCACCTGCAGACCGCTACGCTCGGCAGAGGTCAGCTCGAAATCGCCGAAATCCTTGCGGATCAGGCTCTGCGCCTTCTCCAGGGTCGCCTCGTCGGCGAACCCCAACTGAATCGCCCCATTGAGCTCGGGCAGGCTGCGGTAGCGCACCCGTTCCTTGCGCAACAGGCTCTTCACCTCGCCTTCATACACCTTGCGGCGCGCGTCGAGCGCCTTGTCCATGTCCACTTCCAGCAGGAAGTGCACGCCACCGGACAGGTCCAGGCCCAGCTTCATCGGGCTGGCACCGAGGTTGCGCAGCCAGTCCGGCGTGGTCTGCGCCAGGTTCAGCGCCACCACGAAATCTTCGCCGAGCACCTTGCGCACCACATCCTTGGCTGGCAGCTGGTCTTCCTGCTTGACCAGGCGCAGCAGGCCACCCCTGCCCTGCTCGGCCAGGTCCAGCGCCTTGACCTCGATACCGGCCTCGCCCAGGGCCCGGCCGGCACGCTCGAGATCGGCCTGCTCGACCCGCATCGCCGTGCTGGTACCGCTGATCTGGATCGCCGGATCGTCCGGATAGAGGTTCGGCGCGGAATAGAGAAAGCCGATCGCCAGCACAGCCAGGATCAGCAGGTACTTCCAGAGGGGAAATTTATTGAGCATGACGCCGCCCGTTATGACGCGGGGCGCATTAAGCGCCCCGTCGAATGGTGAGAATGTGAAGCTTAAATTGCTTTCAGCGTGCCCTTGGGCAGGGTCGCGGCGATGGCCACTTTCTGAATCTTCAGCTCGACGGTGTCGGAGACTTCGATCACCACGAAGTCATCGCTAACCTTGGTCACCTTGCCGGCGATACCGCCGCTGGTCACCACTTCATCACCCTTCTGCAGGTTGCCGATCAGGCTCTTGTGTTCCTTGGCGCGCTTGGCCTGTGGACGCCAGATCATCAGGTAGAAGATGACCAGAAAGCCGACCAGGAACACCCACTCGAAACCGGTGCCGGCCGGGCCTGCCGGGGCTGCGGCATCGGCGTAAGCGGCAGGGATCAAAAAGCTCATTTAACACTCCTGTTGGAAAGTTCTCTAACACATTGATTTATCAGTCCAGCGGCGGAGTTTGCAGACCGCGCCGGGCATAGAAGGCATCGACGAAGGCGGCCAATGTACCCTGTTGAATAGCCCCGCGCAAACCAGCCATCAGCCGCTGATAGTGACGCAAGTTGTGGATTGTATTGAGCATGCTGCCCAGCATTTCGCCGCACTTATCCAAATGGTGCAGATAGGCACGGGAGAAGTGCTGGCAGGTGTAACAGTCGCAGGTCGGATCCAGCGGTGAGTCGTCCTGCTTATGTGCCGAGTTACGGATTTTCAGCACCCCGGTCTCGACGAACAGGTGGCCGTTGCGCGCATTGCGGGTCGGCATCACGCAGTCGAACATGTCCACGCCGCGGCGCACGCCCTCGACCAGGTCTTCCGGCTTGCCCACCCCCATCAGGTAGCGCGGCTTGTCGGCCGGCATCTGTCCCGGCAGGTAATCCAGCACGCGGATCATCTCCTCCTTCGGCTCGCCGACCGACAGACCGCCAATGGCCAGGCCGTCGAAGCCGATTTCGTTCAGCCCTTCCAGCGAACGCAGGCGCAACTCCTCATGCATGCCGCCCTGGACGATGCCGAACAGCGCCGCACTGTTCTCGCCATGGGCATCTTTCGAACGCTGGGCCCAGCGCAGCGACAGCTCCATGGAGCGCTTGGCCACATCGAACTCGGCCGGATAGGGCGTGCACTCGTCGAAGATCATCACGATGTCCGAGCCCAGGTCGCGCTGCACCTGCATCGACTCCTCCGGCCCCATGAACACCTTGGCGCCATCCACCGGCGAGGCGAAGGTCACGCCCTCCTCCTTGATCTTGCGCATCGCCCCCAGGCTGAACACCTGGAAGCCGCCGGAATCGGTGAGGATCGGCCCCTGCCATTGCATGAAGTCATGCAGGTCGCCATGCCGCTTGATCACCTCGGTGCCCGGACGCAGCCACAGATGAAAGGTATTGCCGAGAATGATCTGCGCACCGATCGCCTCGATGTCGCGCGGCAGCATGCCCTTCACCGTGCCATAGGTACCCACCGGCATGAACGCCGGGGTTTCCACCACGCCGCGCGGAAAGGTCAGGCGGCCGCGACGCGCCTTGCCATCGGTCGCCAGTAATTCGAAGGACATGCGGCAGCTGCGCGTCATAGTTGATCCTCGGGTCCGCGCGGTGCGGGATTGCGGGTGATGAACATGGCATCACCGTAACTGAAGAAGCGATAACCCTCGGCGACCGCACTTTGATAAGCCGCCATGGTTTCCGGGTAACCGGCGAAGGCCGAGACCAGCATCAGCAAGGTCGACTCCGGCAGATGGAAGTTGGTGACCATGGCATCGACCACATGAAAAGGCCGGCCCGGGTAGATAAAGATGTCGGTGTCGCCGTTGAACGGCCTCAACACCCCGTCGCGCGCCGCGCTTTCCAGCGAGCGCACGCTGGTGGTGCCGACCGCGATCACCCGCCCGCCGCGCGCACGGCAGGCCGCCACGGCGTCCACCACGTCCTGGCCGACCTCCAGCCACTCGCTGTGCATATGATGATCTTCGATACGCTCCACGCGCACCGGCTGAAAGGTACCGGCACCGACATGCAGGGTGACGAAGGCGGTCTCGACGCCTCGCTCGGCAATCGCCGCCAGCAAGTCCTGATCGAAGTGCAGGCCCGCGGTCGGCGCCGCCACCGCACCGGCGCGCTCGGCATACACCGTCTGGTAGCGCTCGCGATCGGCGGCATCGTCCGGCCGGTCGATATAAGGCGGCAGCGGCATATGGCCAACGCGCTCGAGCAGCGGCAGCACCTCTTCGGCAAAGCGCAGCTCGAACAGCGCATCGTGGCGCGCCAGCATCTGTGCTTCGCCGCCGCCATCGAGCAGAATCGTCGAGCCCGGCTTGGGCGATTTGCTCGAGCGCACGTGCGCCAGCACCCGATGACTGTCCAGCACGCGCTCGACCAGCACCTCCAGCTTGCCGCCGGAAGCCTTCTGGCCAAACAACCGTGCCGGAATCACTCGGGTGTTGTTGAACACCATCAGATCGCCGGGGCGCAGGTACTCCAGCAGATCGCCGAACCCGCGATGGGCCAGTTCGCCGCTGACGCCATCCAGCACCAATAGCCGGCTGGCCCGGCGCTCGGCCAGCGGATGACGGGCAATCAGGGATTCAGGCAGCTCGAAATGGAAGTCGGCAACGCGCATGGTGGAAGGGTCGTTTCGCAGGGCGGCAAAGCTTACCGGAAATCGCTCATTCTGACCACGCAAGCGGATTGACCGAAGACAAAGGCCTCCCTATACTGCGCCGCCATTGTGCCCCGGTGGCGGAACCGGTAGACGCGGCGGATTCAAAATCCGTTTTCGAAAGAAGTGGGAGTTCGAGTCTCCCCCGGGGCACCATTCATCTCTACAGCTGCTCTGGCCGTCATCCAAAGCAGTGCGCAACACCCCCTTCTGCCATACGAACATTGCATCACCCAGCTCTCGCAAAACCCTCCCGCCCACCAGCAAAACAGCCACGAATCAGACCCGAAACTCAGGCCGCACAGGGGTTGGCATTTGCCTTGGAGTTAGCGTAGAGTGACTCCACTGTGTTTGCATGGGTCGCCGTGAATCGTGACCTGGTGCAGTAGATCCCTTCAGATCCGCTACATCCCGCTCGACTTCTATTACTCTTTGCAACCAGTCTCAGTCCTCTACTTTAAGAGGCTGTCATCAACTCTAGTTTCAAGGAAATAAGACATGTCGAATCGTCAGAACGGTACCGTCAAGTGGTTTAACGACGAGAAAGGTTTTGGTTTTATCACTCCAGAAAGCGGTCCGGATCTGTTCGTGCACTTCCGCGCGATCGAAGGCAACGGCTTCAAGAGCCTGAAAGAAGGCCAGAAAGTCAGCTTCGTTGCCGTGCAAGGTCAAAAAGGCATGCAGGCTGACCAGGTTCAAGTTCTGGACTAAGTGTCGCCGCCCTGAAGAACCCCTGATGGCAACATCAGGGGTTTTTTTATGGCCTGCCATCCCTGGCGGCCACCCTTCGGGCCGTCGCTGCGCGACGTTAAAAATGGCTCCCGGCTATTTCTTATGCGCCCGAATGTATCGACCCGCCCAGCAAGGCGCATGCCGCCTTCTGCCTAACGAGCTCACCATGTCGAAACACCTACTGCGCCCGCAGGGTGAATTTCCCGCTGCTGGCTTGATCCGCCGCCTCGCCGCCATGTTCTACGATTTTCTGCTGTGCATCGCCCTGCTGATCGTCGTGACCTTCATCTACAAGCTGATCCTCATGGGCTTCTACGGCGAGGCACAGCTCAAGCAGCTCTCCGACTCCGGCGCGCTGGATCGCGACCCCCTGCTGTCCAGTCTGCTGCTGCTCAGCCTGTTTGGTTTCTTCAGCAAATTCTGGACGCATAACGGCCAGACCCTGGGCATGCAGGTATGGGGCATTCGGATCCAGAATGCCGACGGAACGGCCATCAGCCTATGGCAAGCGCTGCTGCGTTTTCTGGTCGCCATTGCCTCCTGGCTATGCCTCGGCCTGGGTTTCCTGTGGATACTCTGGGACAAGGACAAGCGCAGCTGGCACGACATCTACTCCGATAGCCGCACCGTGCAACTGCCAAAGAACGTGCACAAGAAGTAGAGCGCCGGCCCGAATCGGCCGGCCTCCCGCATAACGACGACTCAGCCGGCGCGGCGCAACAGCCAGCCCCCAGCCAGGGCACAAATCGTCGCCGGGATCAGCACCGCGAACAACGGCGAGAAACCGAACACCAGACTGGAAGGCCCGAGCAGGTCCTGGGCGATGCGGAACACGAAGCCCACCAGCACGCCGGTGAACACCCGCTGTCCCAGGGTCACCGAGCGCAGCGGACCGAAGATGAAAGAAATCGCCAGCAGCACCAACGCCGCGGTCACCAGCGGCTGCAGCACCTTGGTCCAGAACGCCAGCCAATACTGGCCATTGTTCAAGCCCTGCTCCGCCAGGTACTGGATATAGCGCCACAGCCCGGTCACCGATAGCGCCTCGGGCTCCAGCACCACGGTGCCGAGCAATTGCGGGTTCAACTCGACGTCCCAGCGCTCGCTGGCCGCCTTGACCACCTCAGTACTGCGCTCGCGAAAATGGGTGGTCGCCACATCCGTCAACTGCCAGTGATCCCCCTGGTGCAACGCACGCCGGGCAAAGCTGGAGGAGAGCAGGCGGCGCTGGTCATCGAAGCGATAACGGGTCACGCCGTACAGCACGCCATTGGGCTGTACCGCGTTGATATGCACGAACTCCTCGCCCTGCCGATGCCACAGACCGCGCTTGGCGCTCTGCGCCTCGCCGCCGCCTTGCGCCATGGCGCGATTGGCCTGGGCCAGGTTCTCGCTCCAGGGTGCCGCGTACTCGCCGATCAGGATGCCGACCAGCATCAGCACTAGCATCGGCTTCATCACCGCCCAGACGATACGCCCGATCGACACCCCGGCGGCGCGCATGATGGTCAGCTCGCTGCTGCTGGCGAGACTGCCCAAACCGATCAGGCAACCGATCAAGGCGGCCATCGGCAGCATCTCGTACACCCGCCGCGGCAGGGTCAAGAACACGTACCAGGCCGCCTCCTGCAAGCCGTAGCCGCCCTCGACATCGCCCAACTCGTCGATAAAGGCGAACAGCAAGGCCAGGCCGACGATGATCCCCAGCACGCTGAGGATCGCAAAAAACACCTGGGTGCCGATGTAACGATCCAACCTAACCACGAGCCACCCCCAGCACAGCACGACGAGCCGCCCACTTCAGGCGTAACGGCTCCCAATAGAGCAACCCAAGACCGATCGCCGCGAACAGCCCGTGCACCCACCACAATCCCAGCGCCTGGGGAATCCTGCCTTTATCCAGGGCGCCGCGGGCGGCGATCAGCAGCGCCAGGTAGGCCATGTACAAGAGGATCGCCGGCAACAGCTTGAGGAAACGCCCCTGGCGCGGATTGACCCGCGACAGCGGCACCGCCAGCAGGGTGACGACGAACACCAGCAGCGGCAGCGACAGGCGCCACTGCAACTCGGACTGGAAACGCGGGCTGTCATTGCCGATCAAGTCGCCGGTCGGCACGGCTTCACGCTCGCCGATCTCGCCGCTGACCGTCGGCTTGGGCAGCAACACGCCGTAGGTGTCGTATTGAATCGCGCGGTAATCCGCCTTGCCCGGATTACCGTCATAGCGGTAACCGTTCTTCAGGATCAAGTAGCGGCTGCCATCGGCCTGGATTTCCTGTCGCCCGCTTTCCGCCACCAGCACGGTGATCCCCCGCTCCTTGTCGCCTTCACGGGAAAAGCGCTTCTCGGAAATGAAGATACCGGCCAGCTCGCCACGGTCCTCGGACAACTCCTGGGTATAGGTGACTCGCGAGCCATCCTTCATGGACTGGAAGCGCCCCGGCACCAAGGTATCGAACTCGGTCAGCGCATCCTGCTGGTTGAGGATCTGCGCCACCTGCGCGACACCCTGCGGCGCCAGGCCCAGGCTCAGCCAGGCCACCAACAGCGCCACCAGCAGGGCCGGCGCCAGGCTGTAGAGCACCAGGCGCTGCTGGCTCATGCCGGTCGCCGAGAGCACGGTCATCTCGCTGTCGAGATAGAGCCGGCCGTAGGCCAGCAGAATGCCGAGGAACAACCCCAGCGGCAGGATCAGCTGGAGAAAGCCCGGCAGGCGAAAGCCCATGATCATGAACAACACGCCCGGATCGAGCAGTCCCTGGGCCGCCTGCGCCAAGTACTTGATAAAACGGCCACTCATAATGATCACCAGGAGCACGGCACTCACCGCGCTCAAGGTCACCAGCACTTCACGAGACAAATAACGGAAGACGATCAAACCAGACACTCCAGGGTTGTCAGGCTCAGGCGGCTACGCTCAAACTAGCCGCACTGTTTGCCGGTTCGCCCATAGACGAACCACCGAAAAAATGACCGGCATTATCCTGCAATACCGACTCGTTGTCTTGGGGACACCACCGCCATGGAATTTCTTGTCAAAAGCGCTCGCCCGGAAACCCTGAAAACCGCCACCCTGGTCGTCGCCGTCGGCGAAGGCCACAAGCTCGGCGAAACGGCGAAAGCTATTGATGGCGCCAGCGCCGGCGCGATCAGCGCCCTGCTCAAGCGCGGCGACCTGGCCGGCAAACTCGGCCAGACCCTGCTGGCGCACAACCTGCCGGGCCTCAAGGCCGAACGCCTGCTGCTGGTCGGCGCCGGCAAGGATGCCGAACTGTCAGACCGCCAACTGCGCAAATTGATCGCCGCCGCGCATGGCGTGCTGAAGACTCTCGGCGGCAGCGACGCCGTGCTAGCGCTGCACGATCTGCCGGTCAAGGGCCGCGATGCCTACGGCAAGGCCCGCCTGATGGTGGAGAGCCTGGCCGATGGCGACTACCAGTTCGACCGTTTCAAGAGCCAGAAAGCCGATCCTCGCGCCCTGAAGAAGCTGACCCTGCTCAGCGACAAGGCCAGCCAGGCCGAGGTCGAGCGCGCGGCCAAACACGCCCAGGCGATTGCCGCCGGCATGGCCTTCACCCGCGACCTCGGCAACCTGCCGCCGAACCTCTGCCACCCGAGCTACCTCGCCGAGGAGGCCAAGACCCTGGGCAAGGCGCACAAGAACCTGAAAGTCGAAATCCTCGACGAGAAGAAGCTCAAGGAACTCGGCGCCGGCGCCTTCCTCGCCGTGGCCCAGGGCAGCGAGCAGCCGCCGCGGATGATCGTGCTCAACTACCAGGGCGGCAAGAAGACCGAAAAACCCTTCGTCCTGGTCGGCAAGGGCATCACCTTCGACACCGGCGGCATCAGCATCAAGCCAGCCGCCTCGATGGACGAGATGAAGTACGACATGTGCGGCGCCGCCAGCGTGTTCGGCACCCTGAAAGCCGTGCTGGAACTGCAGCTGCCGATCAACCTGGTGTGCCTGCTGGCCTGCGCCGAGAACATGCCCAGCGGCGGCGCGACCCGCCCCGGCGACATCGTCACCAGCATGAGCGGGCAGACCGTGGAGATCCTCAACACCGACGCCGAAGGCCGCCTGGTGCTGTGCGACACCCTGACCTACGCCGAGCGCTTCAAGCCGCAGGCGGTGATCGACGTCGCCACCCTCACCGGCGCCTGCATCGTCGCCCTGGGCAGCAACACCTCGGGCCTGATGGGCAACGACGACGAGCTGGTGCAGCAACTGCTCAAAGCCGGGCAGAGCGCCGACGACCGCGCCTGGCAACTGCCGCTGTTCGACGAGTACCAGGAGCAGCTCGACAGCCCGTTCGCCGACATCGCCAACATCGGCGGGCCGAAGGCCGGCACCATCACCGCCGGCTGCTTTCTCTCGCGCTTCGCCAAGAAATACCACTGGGCGCACCTGGACATCGCCGGTACCGCCTGGATCAGTGGCGGCAAGGAGAAAGGCGCTACCGGCCGCCCGGTGCCGCTGCTGACTCAATACCTGCTGGATCGCAGCGACAAAGCTGCCAGCTGACACGACATGCGGCAGGGTCTCGGCCCCTGCCATCTTGTAGAAGCGGGGACTCGGCGTCGCCCCCGCTCCTACGCAATCTGGAGACCCATGGTGCGCATCGAGTTCTACGTCCTCTCCTCCAGCAACCCGGCAGAGCGCCTGCGCGCCGCCTGCCAACTGGCCGGCAAGGCCTGGCGTGCCGGCCTGCCGGTATTCCTGCGCGGCATCGACCAGGGCCAATGCGACGAGCTGGACGCCTTGCTGTGGCGCTACAGGACTGAAAGCTTCGTGCCACACAACCTGCACCAGGACGACCCGCAGGCCCCGGTGGTGATCGGCCTGGACCAGGAGCCAAGCGCCCGGCAAGGCGTGCTGATCAACCTCAACCCCCTGATCTCGCCCTTCGTCGAACGCTTCAGCCGGGTGATCGAGATCGTCAACCAGGATCCCGCCCTGCTGACCGCCTGCAGGGAGAATTTCCGCAGTTATCGCCAACGCGGTTATGATCCGAAACGAGTCGAACTCTAGACCTGCACCATGGACACGCCAAAACCACCGCAAAGACCCGCCCAACTGCTGGACGACTTGGAGTCGATCCGCGAACTGCTGGGCGATGAGCAACTGGATCCGCCGCTGTTGACCGACTCGATCGACCCGGACTCGATCCCCCTGCTGTCGGACATCGTCACGCCGCCACCAGCCCCGACGCCCACGCACCGGGCGCCTCCCGACACAGCCCAGCCCACGGCTGCTGCGGCGCTGCGCGACGGCATCGAGCAGGCGGTCACGCGCGACAGCAGCGCCGAACTGAACCGCCTGGACAACGAACTGCGCGCCGCCGCGCAGCTGATCCTGCAGGACGTGATCGACGACTTCGTGCCGCAGATCGAAGCCGAGCTGAAGCGCCGCCTGGAGGCGCGCCTGACCCGCCTGCTGCCACCGCGCAAATAACCTCCATGTAGCCCGGCTGCAATCCGGGAAAGATCGCCAGAGCCCCCGGATTGCATCCGGGCTACGCACCTGCTTGCAGCTTGCAGCTTATGGCTTGCCGCCATAGGCGTTATACTTGCCGGCTTTTCCGATCAGCCGTCAAAAGGGTCCCGCCGCGCATGGACAAGACCTACCAGCCGCATGCCATTGAAACCGCCCTGTACCAGAACTGGGAGGCGAACAATTATTTCGCCCCGCAGGGTTCGGGTGAGCCCTACAGCATCATGATCCCGCCGCCGAACGTCACCGGCAGCCTGCACATGGGCCATGGCTTCAACAACTCGATCATGGACGCGCTGATCCGCTTCCGCCGCATGCAGGGCCGCAACACCCTGTGGCAACCGGGCACCGACCACGCCGGGATCGCCACGCAGATGGTGGTGGAACGCCAGCTGGCGGCCCAGGGCATCAGCCGCCACGACCTCGGCCGCGACAAGTTCCTCGAGAAGGTCTGGGAGTGGAAGGAAGAGTCCGGCGGCACCATCACCCGGCAGATCCGCCGCCTCGGCAGTTCGGTGGACTGGTCGCGCGAGCGCTTCACCATGGACGACGGCCTGTCGGAGGCGGTCAAGGAAGCCTTCGTCCGCCTGCATGAAGACGGCCTGATCTACCGCGGCAAGCGCCTGGTCAACTGGGACACCAAGTTCCACACCGCGATTTCCGACCTCGAGGTGGAGAACCATGACGAGAAAGGCAACCTCTGGCACCTGCGTTACCCGCTGGCCGACGGTCACCGGACCAGTGACGGCAAGGACTACCTGATAGTCGCCACCACCCGCCCGGAGACCATGCTCGGTGACGCAGCCGTCGCCGTGCACCCGGAAGACGAGCGCTACAAGAGCCTGATCGGCACCTTCGTCGAGCTGCCGCTGGTGGGCCGGCGCATCCCGATCGTCGGCGACGACTACTGCGATCCCGAGTTCGGCAGCGGCTGCGTGAAGATCACCCCGGCCCACGACTTCAACGACTACGAAGTGGGCAAGCGCCACAACCTGCCGCTGCTCAACATCTTCGACAAGGACGCCGCGGTGCTGGGAACCGCCCAGGTGTTCAACATCGACGGCAGCGTCAACAGCGCCGTCGATGGCCGCCTGCCGGCCGAGTATGCCGGCCTGGACCGCTTCGAGGCGCGCAAGCAGATCGTCGCCGCCTTCGACGCCGCCGGCCTGCTGGAGAAGATCGACGAACACGCGCTGAAAGTGCCGAAAGGCGACCGCTCCGGCACCGTCATCGAACCCTGGCTGACCGACCAGTGGTACGTCTCCACCAAGCCGCTGGCCGAGCCGGCGATCAAGGCCGTGGAAGACGGCTCGATCCAGTTCGTGCCCAAGCAGTACGAGAACATGTACTTCAGCTGGATGCGCGACATCCAGGACTGGTGCATCAGCCGCCAGCTGTGGTGGGGCCACCGCATCCCGGCCTGGTACGACGAGGCCGGCAATGTCTATGTGGGCCGTGACGAGGCGGAGGTCCGCGCCAAGCACAACCTGGGCGACCAGCCGCTGCGCCAGGACGAAGACGTGCTGGACACCTGGTTCAGCTCCGGCCTGTGGACCTTCTCCACCCTCGGCTGGCCGCAGCAGACCGAGGCGCTGAAGACCTTCCACCCCACCGACGTGCTGGTCACCGGCTTCGACATCATCTTCTTCTGGGTCGCACGGATGATCATGCTGTCCCTGCACCTGGTGAAGAACGCCGACGGCAGCCCGCAGGTTCCGTTCAAGACCGTCTACGTGCACGGCCTGGTGCGTGACAGCCAGGGCCACAAGATGTCCAAGTCCAAGGGCAACGTGCTCGACCCGCTGGACATAGTCGACGGCATCGACCTGGAATCCCTGGTGGCCAAGCGCACCAGCGGCATGATGCAGCCCAAGCTGGCCGAGAAGATCGCCAAGCAGACCCGCGCCGAGTTCCCCGAGGGCATCGCCGCCTACGGCACCGACGCCCTGCGCTTCACCAACCTGGCATTGGCCTCCACCGGCCGCGACGTCAAGTTCGACATGGGCCGCGTCGAGGGCTACCGCAACTTCTGCAACAAGATCTGGAACGCCGCCAACTTCGTCCTCGAGAACACCGATGGCCAGGACACCGGCGTGAACGGCGAGCCCGTCGAACTGTCCGCGGTGGACCGCTGGATCATCTCCGCCCTGCAGCGCACCGAGGCCGAGGTCACCCGCCAGCTCGACGCCTTCCGCTTCGACCTGGCGGCACAAGCCTTGTATGAGTTTATCTGGGACGAGTACTGCGCCTGGTACCTGGAGCTGGTCAAGCCGGTGCTGTGGGACGAGCACGCCTCGCCCGAACGCCAGCGCGGCACCCGCCGCACGCTGATCCGCGTGTTGGAAGTGGCGCTGCGCCTGGCCCATCCGTTCATGCCGTTCATCACCGAAGAGATTTGGCAGCGGATCAAGGCCCAGGCCGGTTGCCTTCAAGGTGGGCGACGTGGCGACACCATCATGTTGCAGCCCTGGCCAGTGGCCAACGAGGCGCGCATCGACGCCGCCGCCGAAGGCGATATCGCCTGGGTCAAGGCGCTGATGCTCGGCCTGCGGCAGATCCGCGGCGAGATGAAGATCTCCATGGCCAAGCGCATCGACATCATCCTGGCCAACGCCAATGATGAAGACCGCCGCCGCCTGGCCGACAACGCGCCGCTGCTGAACAAGCTGGCCAAGCTGGAGTCGGTGCGGGTGCTGGAGGCCGGCGAAGACGCGCCGATGTCCGCCACCGCCCTGGTCGGCGACATGCAAGTGCTGGTGCCGATGGCCGGGTTGATCGACAAGGATGCCGAACTGGCGCGCCTGGACAAGGAAATCCAGCGTTTGGACGGCGAGGTCAAGCGGGTCGGCGGCAAGCTGAGCAATCAAGGCTTCGTCGCCAAGGCGCCGGCCGAGGTACTCGACAAGGAGCGGGCCAAACTGGCCGAGGCCGAGCAGGCCCTGGGCAAGCTCGCCGAGCAGCGCGAGCGCATCGCCAATTTGTAACCGCTGAACAGAGCCCGCCATCGCAAGATCGCGGGCTTTTTCTTGTTCGCCATCAACGCCCCTGGCAACGGCATCAGGCAGGCTGGCGCGGATTTTCCACAGCGTCACGCGGGTCAAGGCTCGCTGGACGAAAACAATAACAGCTACGGAATGACTTCATGTATGCACTAATGGCTTTGATCTTCGTCGCCGGCTATCTCTGCATAGCCCTGGAACACCCGCTCAGGATCGACAAGGCCGCCTCGGCCATCCTCACCGCGGTACTCTGTTGGACCCTGTTGATCCTCGGTGCCGATGTCATCCTGCCGCTGATCGGCACAGGCACCGCGGGCGCCTTCGATAACACCCACCATGTGACCGAGGAACTGCGCCATCACCTCGGGGAGATCTCCGAGATCCTGTTCTTCCTGATGGGTGCCATGACCATCGTCGAGCTGATCGACGCCCATGAAGGTTTCAAGGTCATCACCGACCGCATCCGCACCAGCAAACGTGTACACCTGCTGTGGATGATCGGCTTCATCACCTTCTTCCTCTCCGCGGCACTGGACAACCTGACCACCACCATCGTCATGGTTTCCCTGCTGCGCAAACTGGTCAAGGAACAGCACGAGCGCTGGTTCTACGCCGGCATCGTGGTGATCGCCGCCAACGCCGGCGGCGCCTGGTCGCCGATCGGCGACGTGACCACCACCATGCTGTGGATCGGCAACCAGATCACCACCAGCGGCATCGTCGCCCAATTGTTCCTCCCCAGCCTGGTGTGCCTGCTGGTGCCGCTGATCTTCCTCAGCCTGACCATGAAGGGCGAATTCGAGCGCCCGGTGGTGAAGCCGCTCAAAGAGGAACGCCGCGACCCGACCACCCCGTTCGAGCGCAACCTGGTATTCGTTCTCGGCATCGGCGCGCTGTTGTTCGTCCCGGTGTTCAAGACCGTCACCCACCTGCCGCCGTACATGGGCATCCTCCTCGGCCTCGGCGTGCTCTGGGTGGTCACCGAAGTGCTGCACCGCGGCAAGAACGAGGAAGACAAGCACCCGCTCTCGGTGGTCGGCGTGCTGCGCCGGATCGACACCACCAGCGTGCTGTTCTTCCTCGGCATCCTGCTCGCCGTCTCCAGCCTGGCCACCGCCGGCCACCTGACCCAGGTCGCCAGCGCGCTGAAGGACAGCCTGGGCAACGTCTACGCCATCAACATCGCCATCGGCCTGCTGTCCTCGGTGGTCGACAACGTGCCGCTGGTGGCCGGTGCCATGAAGATGTACCCGCTGGTCAGCCCGGAAGCCCTGGCGACGGCACTCGGCAGCGAAATCGCCTGGCTGGGCAACTTCGTGGTAGATGGTGCCTTCTGGGAACTCCTGGCCTATTGCGCCGGCACCGGCGGCAGCTGCCTGATCATCGGCTCGGCGGCCGGCGTGGCGGCCATGGGCATGGAGAGGATCGACTTCATCTGGTACCTGAAGCGGATCAGCCTGCTGGCGCTGCTCGGCTACCTGGCCGGGGCGGCGACCTATATCGGTATCGCCACGCTGGCCTGACCCAGACGCCGGGTGTGCCCGCGCACCCGGCCCTTGCAGAGGAGCGCCAGACGATGGATGTCAGCAAGACCAAGAGCAGCTTCTACCGCCGCCTGTATGTGGCCTGGCTGATCGACAGCGGCGGCGCCTGCAGCGTACCGGCGCTGATGGCGGCCACCGGCATGCCGCGGCGCACCGCCCAGGACACCCTGACCGCGCTGGCCGACCTGGATATCGACTGCGTGTTCGTGCAGCAGCCCGGCGAGCGCAATAACGCCGGGTACTATGCGATCCGCGACTGGGGCGCGATCGACCCGCGCTGGATCGCCGCGCACCTGGCGCAGATCAAGGCCATACTCGGATATCCCTGAGCAGTGAGCGCTTGTAAAAAAACTCGCGCCTACTGCGACCGCCTCCAGGCGCCCGCTGCTGGCGTTGCGCCACGCGAAAAACGGGGTCATTTAGCTCACTAAACTCCCCCATTTTTTGCGTTGCGCGCCTTGCCGCGAACACCTGGAGACGCTCTCGCTACGGCGCTCGATTTTTTCACAACCTCTGAGACCGTCTATGCGCAGCTCGCACCGACTGTTGCTGGTGATCCTGTTCCTGCTGGGCCTGTTCGCCTTGTTCGAGGTGCTGGGCATTCGCGCGCGGTTCAGTCTGGAGTCCCTGCAGGAGCTGATCCTGATGCACCCGGTCATCGGCCTGCTGCTGTTCATCCTGCTGTTCGCCCTGGGCAACCTGATCCAGATCCCCGGCTGGATCTTCCTCGCCGCCGCGGTGCTGGCGCTGGGCCGCGTCTACGGCGGCATCGCCACCTACCTGGCCGCCATCGCCTCGTGCGTGTTCACCTTCTTCACCATCCGCTACCTTGGCGGCAACGCCCTGCGCGAACTGGACAGCCGCCTGGCGCAACGTCTGCTGGCCGGCCTCGACCGCCATCCGCTGGCCAGCATCATCGCCCTGCGCATGCTGTTCCAGACCGTGCCGGCGCTGAACTACACCCTCGCCCTGTCCGGCGTGCGCTTTCGCACCTACCTGCTCGGCAGCCTGCTCGGCCTGCCACTGCCGATCGCCCTGTACTGCCTGTTCTTCGATTACCTGGCGCTGTGGCTGAAGATCGGCTAGCCAGAACCCCCTCATTGTGAATAATGCCTCGGCCCTTTCGTTACCCGCGCAGATTGCCATGCCTCGCCGACCGTCACGCCCTGCACCGCCCCAACCCGCCGCGCCAGCCGACAAGGGCCAGTTGCACCCGCGCAATCGCCACCAGGGCCGCTATGACTTCCCCGCACTGATCGAGACCAGCCCGGAGCTGGCCGCGTTCGTCATCCTCAACCCGTACGGCAAGCAGAGCATCGACTTCGCCGACCCGGCGGCGGTCAAGGTGTTCAACCGCGCCCTGCTCAAGCAGTTCTACGGCATCGAGCACTGGGACATTCCGGCCGACTACCTGTGCCCGCCGATTCCCGGGCGCGCCGACTACCTGCATTACCTGGCCGACCTGCTGGCCGCCGGCAACGGCGGCGCGATCCCCAGGGGAACGCAGGTACGCGCGCTGGATATCGGCGTCGGCGCCAACTGCATCTACCCGCTTCTGGGCCATCGCGAATACGGCTGGCGCTTCCTCGGTTCGGACATCGCCGCCAGCGCCATCGCCTCGGCCAGGGCCATCGTGCAGGCCAACCCGGGCCTCGCCGAGGCCATCGAACTGCGCCAGCAGACCGACGCCAAGCACATCTTCCACGGCCTGCTGCAGGCCGACGAACGCTTCGACCTTAGCCTGTGCAACCCGCCATTCCACGCCTCGGCCAACGAGGCGGCCAGCGGCAGCAAGCGCAAGTGGCGCAACCTGGGCAAGCTCGACCCCAAGCGCAAACTGCCGGTGCTGAATTTCGGTGGCCAGGCCGCCGAACTGTGGTGCCAGGGCGGCGAGGCGGCCTTCGTCGCCCGCCTGGTCAGGGAGAGTGCGCAGCACGCGCAGCAGGTGCTGTGGTTCAGCACGCTGATCTCCAAGGCGAGCAACCTGCCCGGTGTTTATAGCGCGTTGAAAAAAGCCGGCGCACTGGACGTGCGCACCGTGGAAATGGCCCAGGGCCAGAAGCAGAGCCGTTTCGTCGCCTGGACCTTCCTCAGCGCCGAGCAGCAACAGGAATGGCGGCAACAACGCTGGAAATAACCGGGACCTGTAGAGCCAGCTTGCCGGCGATGCGCTGTTGAGCCCGATGATCGCCAGCAAGCTGGCTCCTGCAAACGGCGCTACCAGGGCAGCCAACCACCCAGGCCCAGCCACAGCCCGGCGGCGGTCATGCTCAGCAGCGTCACCGGGAAGCCGCTGCGGGCGAAGTCGACGAAACTCAGCGGCACGCCCTGGCGCCGGGCGCTTTCGGCGACGATCAGGTTGACCACGCTGCCGATCAGCAGCAGGTTGCCGGCCAGGGTCGACATCACCGCCAGGCCGACCAGCAGCGACGGCGAGGCCTCCGGCAGGAAGCCCAGCAGCAACACCACGAAGGGCACGTTGCCGATCAGGTTGCTGGCCAGCAGCGAAGACGTCGCCAGCAACAGCACCCCTTGCGGCAACAGCCCGTATTCGGCCAGGCGCGCCGCCACGCCGGCCACTTCCGGCAGCTCCAGGGCGGCGCCGGTCACCACGAACAGCCCGGCGAACAGCAGCAACAGGTTCCAGTCGACCTTGTGCACGTAGTCGCGGCTGTCCACCCGGCGCGAGACCATCACCAGGGCGGCGACCAGCAGCGCGGAAATCTCCCGCGGCATGCCGGTGGAAAACAGCCCGAGCAGCACCAGCGTGGCCAGCAGCGGCTTGAGGTAGCTGTGCGCGCCGTAGATCCGTTCCACCGGGGTTTCCTCGACCACCAGCGGCTTGGCCACCCCCCAGCGCCGGCGCCATTGCCACCAGATGCAGGCATAGGTGATCGCCAGCGCGGCCAATGCCGGCGGCCCGGCAATGAAACTGAACGACCAGAAATCCAGGCCGCCGCCCTGGCCGATCAGGATGTTCTGCGGGTTGCCGATCAAGCTGGCGCAAGAACCGGCGTTGCACGACAGCGCCAGGGCGAGCAGAAACGGCCGTGGCTCGAGCCCGCGCGCCAGCAAGCTGTGGCACAGCAGCGGGGTCAGGGCGAAGGCGACGATATCGTTGACCAGCACCGCCGACAGCACGCCGCCCAGCAGCACCACGCCGAACAACAGCAACGGCGGACGCTGGGCGTAGTGGCTGAGTTGCGCGTTGAGCCAGGCGTAGACCCCGGAGAAGTCGAACTGCGCGGAAATCAGCATCAACGCCAGCAGCAGCAAGATCGCGCCGGCATCCAGATGGCTGGCCGCCTCGCCGGGCGTCTGCGCACCGCCGGCCAGCAGCAATACCGCGGCACAACCGGCGATCCAGCTACGGTCGACGCGCAGCCCGCCGATGCCGCCCGCGGCCATGCCCAGGTAGGTCAAGACGAACAGCCCCAGCACCAGCCATGAAGTGATAGCCATGCGTTCCCCAAATAGCACGGATTGGTGTGATGACGCGGCGTCGATCAGCGCATTGGTCGACGCGGCTCGATCGCGATGCAGCACTCTAATCGCGCCGAGGCCGGCGGGGAACGGGCAGCCTGCGATAAACCCGCTGCACAAGCCTGCCGGCTCGGCAACGGCGGCGGCGCGACACCCCGGGCATGCAGGCTCCGAGCGACCGCCAGGCTATGTTGGGTCAGCGCTCGGCCGGCGCGGTCAGGTCGGGCGGGACCTCGGCTATTTGGATTTCCAGTAGCGCTGCATTTCCACGAACAGGAACGAAGCGGTCCAGGTGATCAGCACCAGCCCGGTGAGCGCTTCGATCCCGGTCAGATAGCGCAGATTGCCGGTTGGGTGGATATCGCCGAAGCCCAGGGTGGTAAAGGTGGTGAACGAAAAATACACACAATCCAGCAGGCTGCCATCGGAGTTGCCTTCCAGGCGCCCCCAGCCACTGCTTCGCTGCATGAGGAAGTAGGCGAGCGCGAAGACCCATACCTCGACCGCATGGGCGAGCAGCGCGCCACACACCCCCAGCACTATCCTGAAACGATGGCGAATCTTCAGTCGTGGCACCAGCAGCGTCAGCCGGTACAGGAATTCGTAGTGGATGATGACCGCGACTATCACGATCAGGCTGTTGACTAGAAGTGCGGCTATCACGGGCGATCCTGCGGCGAATGGATTGGCTATTCGAACCTGGGCATTTCCGGCACTGCACGGCCGAATCGGGCATGACCGGGAGTATGCCGCCGGCACCGCCGACAAACCAAGCCAGCGCGCCGGCGGTGAGCCCCTGCGCATCACTTCACCGGGCTGGCCAGAAACGCTTGCACCCGCTCGCGGTAGGCCGCCGATTCCCGCCAGTGTTCTATCTCGCGCCAGATCGCCGCAGCCAGGGCCGGATCGCTGGCCAGCAGGGCGTTGGACAGCATCAGGTAATAGGCCTTCTCCTCGAGCGGCACTTCGACCTTTTCGATCCGCGCCATCAGCTGCGGATTCGCCTGCAGGACGAAATCGGCGCGCAGACTTTGCAGCGCCGCCGCCTCGATGCGCCCGTGCTCGAGCATCTGCAGCAGCGCCAGCGGATCGCGGCTGGTTTCATCCACCGCCACGCCGTGGCCATGGAGGAAGTCGACGATGGAAAAGCCGCTCAGCGAGCCGACCCGTCCGCTTAGCCGCTGAAATTGCCGGCCATCCCAACCCACCGCACTGCCCGTGCGCCGATACAAGGCATAGCTCGAGGTATGCAGGCGCTTGCTCGGGTCCAGACGGCCAGCGCCATCCAGTGGATAACGGCCGAGGCGCAGGCGCTCGCTCTTGAAGCTGGCGGCGAAAGCGCCATCGTAGGCGCCCTGCTCCAGCCCGGCCAGGCAACGCCGCCATGGCACGGGGACATAGCTGAAGCGCAAGGGCAACGCCTGCGCCACCAGGCCGAGCAACTCCAGGTTGAGCCCGGTCCCGTCGGTCATCACCCAGGGGTAGGAGTCCCGATCCTCGTAGCAAAACGTCAGTTCTGGCGTTTCCGCTCGATCGGCCAGAACCCCGGCAGGCAACAGACAGAGAAATGCCAAGCTGATAAGCGCCTTCGGCAAGGTGTGATGCTCCATGACCATGCTACGACTGAACAGCCCTGGCGACGCCAAGGCCCCGTTCTCTCCCGGCGCGGCGGGCCAGCATAGGTAGCGCCAGGCCACCGACCAGGCGCTGCTGGGTCAAACCGCAAAGCGCCGGTCCAGCCCGCTGTAGCCCATGCCCACGCCCTTGTGCACTTTCAGTTGCACCGGTATCCGCTCCTTCATCGCTTCCACATGGCTGATCACGCCGATCATCTTGCCGCTGGCATTCAGGCTGTCGAGGGCGTCCAGGGCGATTTCCAGGGTTTCGCCGTCGAGGGTGCCGAAGCCTTCGTCGAGGAACAGCGAGTCGATGCTGGTCTTGTGGCTGACCAGGTCGGACAGCGCCAGGGCCAGGGCCAGGCTGACCAGGAAGCTTTCGCCGCCGGAGAGGGTCTTGGTGTCGCGGGCGACATCGGCCTGCCAGGTGTCGATCACCTCCAGCTCCAGCTCGCCGCTGCCCTTGCGCGCCAGCTGGTAGCGGCCATGCAGGCGTTCGAGTTGCCGGTTGGCCAGGTAGACCAGGTGATCGAGGGTCAGGCCCTGGGCGAACTTGCGGTACTTGGCGCCGTCGGCCGAGCCGATCAGGCTGTTGAGCTGCTGCCACAGCTCGTACTCGCCCTGCTGGGCTTTGATCCCCGCGAACAGCGCCTGCTGGCTCAGGCGCCGTGCCTCGTCGCCCTGCAGTTGTGCACGGATCTCGCCCTGGCGCTGGGTCAGGGTCTTCAGCTCGGCGCCGAGCCGCTGCAGGCGCTCTTCGAGCTGCTCGCGCTCGAGTTCGCTGGCCGGGTTGGCCTGCAAGGCGGCCAACTGCCGGTCGGCGGCGGTTTTCAGCGCTTGGGCCTCGGCCAGGGACTTGTCCAGGCGTTGCTTGAGCTGGATCAGCGCACTGCGCTGCGGCTCGTCGAGCAGCGCGGCCTGGAAGGCGCCCTCGTCGCCGAACGGGCTGGCGGCCAGGGCCGCCGCCCACTGCTGCGCTCTGGCCTGCAGGTCGTGCTGATCCTGGCTCAGCCGCTGCGCCTGGGTCTGTTGGGTGCCCTGCAACTGCTGCTGACGACCGTGCTCCTGGCTTAGCTGCGCCTCGGCTTGCTGCAGGGCGGCCAACGGATCGGCGACCGCCGCCAGTGCCGCCGGCTCGGCCTGCTGCAATGCTGCCCAGCGCTGCTGCCAGTTGCCGTGCAGTTCGCGGGCGACACCGAGGGCGTGTTCCAGTTCGCGCTGCTCGCCCTCCAGTTGCTGACGCTGCTGTTGTGCCTGCTGCCAGCCCTGCCATTCGACTTCGCGCTCGCGCAGCCAGGCGGGGCCGTCGCTCGGCAGGCTGTAGCCGAATGCGGCCAGTTCCTCGCTCAGGCTGCGGTCGTGTTCGCTGCGCTGGCGCTGCAACTGCTCGAGGCGGGTGGCGAATTCCGCCAGCTGGCTGTCCTGATGCTGCAACTGCTGGCTGGCCAGAGCCTGCTGTTGCTGCACGGCGGCGCAGCTCTGTTCGAGTTGCTGACGCGTCGTGCGCGCACCTTCGTAAGCGGTTTTCAGGCGATCGAGTTGCTCGAGGCTGCGCTGGATTGCGTCCAGCTCGGCCGCCTGCTGCCGTTCGTATTCGGCCAGGGCCGCCGCATCGGCCAGCGCGCTGCCGAGCTGCGCGGTCAACTGTTGCCAGCGTTCGCCCTGCTGACTGTGCTCCTGCTGGCTGCGTTGCAGCTGCTGCCGGTGCTGTTCGAGCTGGCTGGCCAGGGTCGCCAGTTCGCTGGCCAGGCGCTGACCGCTGCCGCTCAGGGTCTCCAGCTCGGCCTTCTTCGCCAGCAGGGTCTGCTGGGTGGCGGACACGTCCAGCGCCTGGTAGGCGGCAATCGCCGGGTGCTGGTGGGAGCCGCACAGCGGGCAGGCTTCGCCCTCCTGCAACTGGGCGCGATAGCTTTCCAGGTCCTGGATGCGCTGTTCCTGCGCCAGCAGTTTTTCCTGGTCGCGCACCTGCTGCTGCACCTCCTTGTAGCGCACGCGCAGGGCCGTCACCTCGGCATCCTTGGCGGCGTGCTGGCCGTGCAACTCGCTCAGTGTGACGTCCAGCTGCGCCTGCTGTTCGGCCAGTTGCTGACGACTGGCGGCCAGCTGCTTGAGCTGGACCAGCAAGCCGCTGTGGCGGTGCAGCAGTTGCCAACGCTCGCGCAGGGCGGCTTCGCTGCGTCCGGCCAGCAGGCCATCGAGTTGCCGCTGTTGCTCGCCTTCCGCCCGCTGCGCCTCGAGCAGCCGAGCCTGCTCGCCACTTAGCTGCGCGGTTTGCTGCGTCTGCTGGGCCTTGAGCGCTTGTGCTGCCTGCTCGGCCTGCTGTTTCCGACTGCCGAGCTGGTCGAGGTCCGCGGCCAACTGCTGGCGCGCCGCGAACTGGCTGCGCCAGGCACCCAGTTGCTCACCGAGCCGGCCGTGTTGCGCCTGCTCGGCCAGACGAGATTCCAGTTGCTGGCGCTGTGCGGCCAGGCGGTCGCGCGCCTGCTGCCGCTCGCCGAGCAGTTGCTGGCTGAACTGATGGGCCTGCCACAGGCATTCGCCGATGCGCTGGGCGGCCTGCTGCTGCTCGGCCCGGGTCTGCTGCAAGGCCTGCTCGCTCTGGCGCACGGCCTGCTGCGCCTGCTGCCAGTCGCGATGGATCGGCTGCAACCTGGCGGCCGGTTCGCTGGCGGCCAGTTGCGCCAACTGCGCCTGGGCAGCCTGCAATTGCTCTTGCGCGTGCTGCTCGGCGACGGTGGCGCCTTGCTGCTGGCTGTGCGCCTTGGCCAGGTCGTCGCGCCATTGGCGCTGGCGCTGCAATTCGGCCTGCTCGGCATGCAGGCGGCTGTCTTCGACGCCCAGGCGTTCGGCTTCGCCCTGCAGTTCGCTGCGTTGCTCTTCCGTCAGCAGCTCGACGCCTTCGGCCCTGGCGCGCAGCTGGTCGAGGGCAACCTTGACCTCGCGGGTCTGCTCGAACACCCGCTGGGAGATCTGCCCGTAGATGTCGGTGCCGGTCAGCTCTTCCAGCAGTTCGGCGCGCTGGTTGGCACCCGCCTCGAGGAAGGCGGCGAAACCGCCCTGGGCCAGCAGCATGGACTTGGTGAAGCGCTCGAAGTCCAGGCCGGTGAGGCGCTCGGTCTCGCGCAGCTTCTCGTTGATCTTGTCGGTGAGGATCTGCCCGTCCGCCGCGGCCAGCTCCACCTTGGGCGCCTGCAGCGCGCCATCGGCCTTGTCGCGGGCGCGGCGCTGGCTCCAGAAGGCGCGGTAGCGTGCGCCCTTGACCTCGAACTCGACCTCGGCCAGGCAGTCGCCGGTATGCCGGGTCATCAGCTCGTTGGCGCTGGCCGACACGCTGTTCATGCGCGGCGTGCGGTGGTACAGGGCCAGGCAGATGGCGTCGAGCAGGGTGGTCTTGCCGGCGCCGGTCGGCCCGGTGATGGCGAACAGGCCGTTGTCCTTGAACGGCTCGGCGGTGAAATCGATCTTCCATTCGCCCTTCAGCGAGTTGAGGTTCTTCAGGCGCAGGCTGAGGATCTTCATGCCTGGCCCTCGCGCAGCTCGCCGACCACCTGCCGGTACAAGGCCAGCAGGCGCGCCTGCTCGGCTGCATCCAGGGTCTCGCTGGCCAGGCGTTGGGCGAATACCTGCTCCACGCTCAGCTCGTCCAGGGTTTCCCGGGCCTGGCCCTGCAGGCTGGCGCTGGCGGTGCCACGCTCGCGGCGGATGCGCAGCACCTCGACCGGCAGGCCCTCGCACAGCGCGGCGATGCGCAGTTGCAGGTCGCTCAGGTAATCGTCGGTACCCACCTGCACCTCCAGCCACACCGGCAGCTCGGCGCTGCCCTGCGCGGCCGCCTCGGCAATCGCCGTCTGCAGCTCCTTGAGCGAGCCGCGCACGGACAGCAACGGCTGGAAACGCGGTACCGGCAGCGCGCTGACCGCTCGTAGACCCTGGCCATCCAGCTCGACCAGCAGCACTTCCTTCTGCTGTCTGGCCTCGTCGAAACTCAAGGGGATGGGCGAGCCGCAATAGCGGATATGCTCCAGGCCGCCGACCATCTGCGGGCGGTGGATATGCCCCAGGGCGATGTAGGCGGCCGGCGGAAAGGCGCTGGTGGGAAAGGCCTCCAGGCTGCCGACGTAGATCTCGCGCACCGAGTCGCTGGCACTGGCGCCGACCGTAGTCAGGTGGCCCGTGGCGATGATCGGCAAGTCGCCGCCCAGCTCCTCGCGCTTGGCTTCGGCCAGGGTGTACAGATCCTGGTAGTGCTGCTGGATCGCCTGCTGCAGCGACAGTTGCTTGTCCTGCGCGCTCTGCCCGGCCTGGCTTTGCAGCACGTCGCGCGGGCGGATAAAGGGGATGCCGCAGAGGATGGCGCCGGGCTGGCCCGCGCGGTCATGCAGCAGCAACACTTGCTCGGCCAGGTTCTCGGCCACGCCGGGAATCACCCGGGTATCCAGCTGCGCCAGCAGGATCTTGCTCTCGCCGAGCATGGCCACCGAGTCGTGGTTGCCGCCGAGCACCACCAGCGCGCAGCCCGTGCCGCGCAGCTCGACGATAAAGCGGTTGTACTGCTCACGGGCGTAGCTGGGCGGCGCGCCGGTGTCGAACACATCGCCGGCGATCAGCAGCGCGTCGACCTGATGCATGCGCACCTGCTCGATCAGCCAGGCGCAGAAGGCCTGGTGCTCGGCCTGGCGGGTCTTGCCCATGAAGTGCTGGCCGAGGTGCCAGTCGGAGGTGTGGAGGATGCGCATGGGCCGGCTCAAAACGCCCAATCCTTGACCACCATATGGGTCTTGACCTTCTGCATGCCGGGGAAGTTTTCGATCTGCCCGCGAATCTCGCTGAAGCGCTCCATCGACGGCGCCTCGATGTACACCAGCATGTCGGTCTCGCCGCTGATGCCGCTGCAACGGCGCACCTCGCTGAAGCTACGCATGCGCTCGACGTAGTTCTCGCAGCGCCCGCCCTGGTAGAACAGCTCCAGATAGGCCTTGATCGCGGCATTGGCCGGCTCGGCGACCTGGGCGTGATAGCCCTTGATGATGCCGGCCAATTCCAGCTGGCGAATGCGCTCGCTCACTGCCGAGCGCGACAGGTTGATTTCACGGGCGATCTGGCTCACGGCCAGGCGGGCGTCGCTGCGCAACAGGGCGAGTATCTGCTGATCGAACTTGTCCACTGGGGCTCTCACGCAAACAAAACAGGTTGACGGCCATTTCCGCCAGTTCGCCGGTCAAAGCCGACAGTTCGCCGGCTTCTCGAGGGCGGCCGCCGGCGTACCATGGCAGCTTCACGAAGGAGCGTACGAGCATACCCTATGAGCCGCCTCAACCAAGAACTCGGCCTGCTGCAGGGCATCGGCCTGCTCAGCACCTCGCTGCTCGGCACCGGGATATTCGTCGTCCCCGCCCTGGCCGCCACCGCTGCCGGCCAGGCCTCGCTGTGGGCCTGGCTGATCCTCATCGCCCTGGTCCTGCCGGTGGCCTTCACCTTCGCCCAGCTGGGCCGTCACTTCCCCCACGCCGGCGGTGCGCCGCACCTGATCGGCCGCGCCTTCGGCCCGCGCCTGGAACGCCTCAGCGCCTGGCTGTTCCTCGCCGTGCTGCCGGTCGGCCTGCCGGCGGCGCTGAATATCGCCAGCGGCTTCTGGCAGGCGCTGTTCGACCTCGAGCGCGGCGCGCTGCTGGCGATCCAACTCGCCACCCTGGCCGCCATCCTGCTGCTCGGCCAGCGTCCGGCCAAGGCCTCGGGCCTGGTGCAGGGGCTGATCGCCGTGGCCATAGTAGGCACCGTCGCGCTGGTCTGGTGGGTCGGCGAGCTGCCGCTTGCCAGCCAGCCGCTGCTGCCGCCGCTCGAGGGTTCCTGGCAGTCGCTGCCGGCGGCGCTGGGGGTGATGTTCTGGTGCTTCGTCGGCATCGAGGCCTTCACCCACCTGGGCGAGGAGTTCAAGCGCCCGCAGCGCGACTTCCCCCTCGCCCTGCTGCTCGGCGTGCTGCTCGCCGGGCTGGTGTACTGGGCCTGCTCGGTGGCGGTGCTGAGTTTCAACGCCTACGGCAACGTGCACACGGACGCCGCCTCGCTGCCGCGCCTGCTCGACCTGCTGCTGGGCGAGCAGGCGCGCTGGCTCAGCGCGCTGGTCGGCTACCTGGCCTGCTTCGCCTCGATGAACGTGTATATCCAGGGCTTCGCCCGGCTGATCTGGAGCCTGGCCGACGAGGGCAAGCTGCCGGCCAGCCTGGCCCGGCGCAACCGCCATGGCGTGCCGGGCCGCGCCCTGCTGCTGGTGGTGTTGGGCTGCGCGCTGTGCGCCAGCCTGGTCGGCCTGCTGAACCTCTCGGTGGATGACCTGATCCGCTACGCCAACGGCAACTTCGTGGTCATCTACCTGCTGAGCATGGCCGCCGGCTGGCTATTGCTCAAAGGCCTGTGGCGCTGGCTGGCCGGCTTCAGCGCGCTGCTCTGCGCACTGGTACTGATCATGTTGGGCAGCGACGCCTGGTATGCCCTGGGCCTGCTCGGCGTCCTGGGGTTGCTCGACTACGCCCGCACGCTGCGCGCTCGCCGGCCGCTGGGCGAGACGCCGTCCTCGCCGTAGAACCGCCGCGGGGTGACCGCGAGCGGCGCATGGTTCTATCCTTGGGCAAAGAACGCCGAAAGGATGCCCCATGCGCCGCGTGCTCAAAGACCTGAAGATCATGCTCCTGGCCAACCTCTGGATAGTCCCGGTGGTGGCCGCCCTGGTGGGCGCGGTGTTCTATTTCGTCGCCCCGCCGCCACCGATGAGCGCGCGCATGGCCACCGGCGCAGAGGGCGGCGCCTACCGGTTGTTCGCCGAACGGCTGAAGGCGGAGCTGGCCAAGGAAGGCTTCGCGCTGACCCTGGTGCCCAGCGCCGGCTCGCGGGACAACCTGCAGCGCCTGCTGGCGGACGCGCCCGAGGTGCAGATCGCCCTGGTGCAGAGCGGCCTGGAGCGTCAGCTGGAAGCGCAGGACAGCGCCCGCCTCCACAGCCTCGGCGGGGTCTACCAGGAGCCGCTGTGGCTGTTCTACCGCAAGGCGCTCAGCCTCGACCGCATCGCCGATCTGCTGCCGCTGCGCCTGGCCCTGGGCGGCGACGGCAGCGGCACGCGCGCGGCCAGCGAGGCCATCCTCGGCGCCAATGCCATCCTGCCCGCCGATTACCCCGCGGGCTGGCAGAGCCTCGGCGGCGGCAAGGCGGCGACGGCGCTGCTGGCCGGCGAGCTGGACGCCGCGTTCTTCGTCGGCCCGGCGGAAAACCGCCTGGTGCAGCAGCTGGCGGCCGATCCCGGGCTGGCCCTGGCCAATTTCCGCCGCGCCGCGGCCTACGAGGCGCGCCTGCCGTTCTTCAACCGCGTCACCGTCGGCGAGGGCCTGCTCGACCTCGGCCGCAATGCCCCGGAGCGCGACACCGTGACCCTCTCGCCGGTGGCCACCCTGGTGATCAACCAGGACTTCCACCCCGGCCTGGTGCCGCTGTTCCTCGAGGCCAGCCGCGCAGTGATGAAGAACGGCAGCCTGCTGGACAAGGCCGGCGCCTTCCCCAGCGCCGAGCCGCGCACCTTCGCCCTGTCCGGCGACGCCGAGCACTATTACAGCAAGGGCCTGCCACTGCTGCAGCGCTACCTGCCGTTTCGCATCGCCTCGCTGGCCGATCGCTACATCATCCTGCTGATCCCGCTGATCGTGGTGCTGATCCCGCTGCTCAAGGCGGTCGGCCCGCTCTATCGCTGGCGCATTCGCGCGCGCATCTACCGCTGGTACAGGTACCTGCGCGAGATCGACCGGCAACTGGACGCCGGCACCCTGCCGGAGCGCCTGGACGCCGAGGTCGAGCGCCTGGAGCAGCTGGAAGACAAGCTGGCCAAGGTCGAGGTGCCGCTGTCCTACTCCAACGAGCTGTACGAACTGCACGTGCACCTGCGCTACGTGATCGAGCGCTTGCAGGCCTTGCAGCGGCGACGGGCGACCCAGGCCGGGCCAGTCGGGTAAACTGCGCGGCATTTACCGTTTACGCCTGCCAAGAGACCGCCCATGCCGATCCGCCATTGCATCGTCCACCTGATCGACAAGAAACCCGACGGCACCCCCGCCGTGCTGCATGCCCGCGACAGCGAGCTGGGCGCCTCGCAGGCCATCGAGAACCTGCTCGCCGACCTCAACGAGAGCTACAACGCCAAGCAGGGCAAGGCCTGGGGCCTGTTCCACGGCGAGTCCGGCGCCTACCCGTTCAGCGGCTGGCTGAGGGATTACCTCGACGACGGCCGGGACTTCACCGCCTTCAGCCGCCAGGCGGTCGAGCACCTGCAGAAGCTGATGGAGGAATCCAACCTGTCCACCGGCGGCCACGTGCTGCTGGCCCACTACCAGCAGGGCATGACCGACTACCTGGCGATCGCCCTGCTGCATCACAGCGAAGGCGTGGCGGTGAACGAGGCGCTGGACGTGACCCCGGCCAAGCACCTGGACCTCGGCCAGCTGCACCTGGCGGCGCGGATCAACATTTCCGAATGGCAGAACAACGCCAATTCCAAGCAGTACATCTCCTTCATCAAGGGCAAGAACGGCAAGAAGGTCTCGGAGTACTTCCGCGACTTCATCGGCTGCCAGGAAGGCGTCGACGGCCCGGGCGAGACCCGCACCCTGCTCAAGGCCTTCAGCGACTTCGTCGAGAGCGAGGACCTGCCGGAAGAGGCCGCCCGCGAGAAGACCAAGACCCTGGTCGACTACGCCAGCAGCCAGGCCAAGCTGGGCGAGCCGATGGGCCTGCAGGAACTCTCCGGGCTGATCGACGAGGAGCGTCCGCGGGCGTTCTACGAGCACATCCGCAACAAGGACTACGGCCTGTCGCCGGAGATCCCCGCCGACAAGCGCACGCTCAGCCAGTTCCGCCGCTTCACCGGCCGCGCTGAGGGCCTGTCGATCAGCTTCGAGGCGCACCTGCTCGGCTCGAAGATCGAGTACGACGAGACCCAGGACACCCTGATCATCCGCAACCTGCCGACCCAGCTGACCGATCAATTGAAACGCCGCAAAGACTGAGGCATTCGCCATGTCACGCCTGCCCGAGCGCATCCTCGACGACTGTCTGTGCGATCCCCGGGCGCCCTTGGCCAAGGATCCGGCGCGCGACTTCGGCCTGGACAAGCACAGCGCGCAACTGGCCCTGGCCGAGCTGCGCGCCTGGCTCAACGACCAGCAGCGCCGGCTCTGGGCCAACCACCGGGAGGCCCTGCTGCTGGTGCTGCAGGGGCATGACTGCGCCGGCAAGGACGGCGTGATCCGCCGCGTACTCAACGCCTTCGACCCGCAAGGCCTGCGCGTGCACAGCTTCAAGCAGCCCGATGCCGGCGAGCGGCGGCACGATTTTCTCTGGCGTTACCAGCGCAGCCTGCCCGCCCCCGGTCTGCTCGGAGTGTTCAACCGCAGTTACTACGAGGGCCTGATCAGCGACCCGCTGGACGGTCTGTGCGACGAGGCCGAACTGCCCGCGCGCCTCGACCGGTTGCTGGCCTTCGAGGCGGGCCTGGGCGCCGCGCACGTCCAGCCGCTCAAGTGCTTCTTGCAGATATCCCGCGACGAGCAGAAGCAGCGCCTGCTGCAGCGCCTGCAACAGCCGGAAAAACGCTGGAAGCTGCGGCCCAGCGACCTGCAGACCTACCGCGAATACGACCTGCGCCAGCAACGCTGGAGCGAGCTGCTGGCCGCCAGTCACGCCGAATCCGCGCCCTGGTACGTGATCCCCGCCGAGCACCGCTGGCTGCGCGACTGGCTGGTGGCCAGCCTGCTGGCGCGCGAGTTCGAGCGTTTGCAGCTGGACTGGCCCGCTCGTCCCGCGCCATTCAGCGCAGCCGACCTGGAGCGGCGGTGAGCCGCACTTGCCGCCGCTCGACCACGACGAGCATCATCAGACATTCGACCGAGGCCAAGGAACGCCGATGAAGAAGCTCCTCCTGCTGCTCACCGCACTGGCGCTCTACCAGCACTGGGACACCGTGCAACGCTGGCTCGGCCCGGCGCAGGCCAGCGGCCACGGCGAGGTGATCCTGTATGCCACGCAGTGGTGCGGCTACTGCGCGAAAACCCGGGTCCTGCTCGCCGAAGAGGACATCGCCTACCGCGAAGTCGACATCGAAAAGAGCCCCGCCGGCCAGGCCGAGTTCCAGGCGCTGGGCGGCCGTGGCGTGCCGCTGCTCGACGTCAGGGGCACCCTCATCCATGGCTACGACCCGCGGGCCATGCGCGCCGCCTTCTGACAGCGCGATCCGCGCCCGCGCCGAATCGGCCAAGGGCGCCGCGCTACAGGGCCTTGATGGCGAAGCCGATACGCGGGAAGTGCACATGCAGGGTGCCGGCGCGCGGGTCTTCGCGGCGCAGGATCAACTCCTCGCGGCCGCTGAAGAGCAACTCGCCCTCGACCGCATCGACGCCGTAATCGATGGCGGCGATCGCCACCCGCTGGCCAACCTGGAAGCCATTCGGATCGACCAGCGCGTCCTCCGGCAGCGCCGCCGGACTGGCCTCGCGCGCCACCGCAATGGCCTCCTCGCCGCTCATCTGGCTGAGCGAGCCATGACCGAAGCCGAGCACCCGGGCGAGCCAGGCAGCGACCGCCGGGTAGGCGTCGACCAGCGGTGCGGTGACCGGCGTGCCGCGCAGGAACCACAGCGGGTGGGCCATGGCGAAGTCCGCCAGCGACGGTTCACCGAACAGGAAGTCGCCCTCCTCCCGCTCCAGCTGCTGTTGCAGGCGGCCCATCAGGCTCGGCCACTGGTGCTGGGCCAGTTCCAGCGGCAGGCGGCTGGCCTGGCCGCCGCTGAACAGCGCGCTGCGGTCGGCGATGAAGGTCTTGAGGAACTCCGGCGGCAGCGCGCCGAAACGCGCGGCGATGGATTCGGGCTGGAACACCAGGCTCACCGCATGCTGGAACACCAGCGAATCGGCCCACTGGGCGAAGCTGGCGACATTGAACTCCTGCCCCTCGGGGAACAGCACCGGGGTGGCTTTTTCCGCCTCCAGACGGCGGGCGATCAGCGCGGTATCGCAATAGATGTCGGCGCCGACCTGCAGCACCGGGGTCTTGCGGTAGCCGCCGGTCAGCGCAGTCAGATCGGGCTTGGGCATGACCGGCGGGATCAGCACCGAGCGCCAGGACAGTTGCTTGAAGCCCAGCATCAGGCGGGCCTTCTCGGCAAACGGCGAGGTCGGGTAATGGTGCAGGATCAACTCGTGCATGACAGGCTCCGCAATGCGATGGGAAAGCCGCAGCTTACCCGCGCAGGCCGCAGTGGCCTACCCGCTTAGCCTGATAGCTCGCCATCAAGCGCAGCGATAAGGCCGCCGGCGGCCGCCAGCGCCTCCTTGGCGGCCTTGCCCAAACGCTTGATCGCCCGCTCGCGGCGCAGTGCATCGCCCTTGCCTGCGCAGGCCTCGCTGTAGACCAGGGCCACCGCCGGGCTGGAATGGAAGAACCGCGCGCCCTTGCCGCTGCGATGCTGGGTGAAGCGCCGCTGCGGGTCGTCGCTGATGCCGCAGTACAGCGCGCCGTTCTGCGCACGCACCAGGTAGACGAACCAGGCTTTGCCGGTGGGCTCACTCATCGGCGGCGAACCACTCGCGCGCGGTGCGCCACAGGCAGACACCGACGAAGTAGCTGGACGTCAGCAGCCAGACCGCCACCAGCCAGGTCGAATTGAGCGGGTACAGCAGGATCAGCCAGGCACAGGCAAACATCCACAGCAGGGTCACCGCGATATTCAGCGACATGAACGCCTTGACCCGGAACGGGTGGAGGAACTTCACCCGCGTCAGGGTCAGGCCCGACAGAGCCAGGATGGTGACGAAGCTCAGCCAGGGGGCGAACTCCAGCAGGTAGAAGTACACCACCACCACGTTCCACGCCGCCGGGAAGCCGACGAAGTAATTGTCCTTGCTCTTCATGTTGACGTTGCAGAAGCAGAACAGCGAGGACAGCAGAATCAGCCCAACCGCCGGCAACAGGGTGTATTCGGGCAGCGGAATGAAGCGGTAGACGAAGATCGCCGGGATGAACACATAGGTCAGGTAGTCGATCACCAGGTCCAGCGTGGCGCCATCGAAATTGGGCAGCTCGGTCTTGACGTGGAACTTGCGCGCCAGGGTGCCATCCAGGCCATCCACCAGCAGCGCCAGACCCAGCCAGAGCAGGCAGGCCTGCGGCCGACCGTCGAGCACGGCGAGCAAGGCCAGCAGGGCGAGAATCACCCCGCTGGCGGTCACCGCATGCACGCTCCAGGCCTTGGCTTTGCTGGCGGACAACGACATGGCACTCATGCTCGGGCTCCCGGCGGACGGACTGGCCTCCAACGAATAGCCCAGGCTCGCCACTGGTGCCTGTCGTCGATGAAGGTTCGGACCGGGAGCCTAGCATTTCGTTCGCCCGAACGGCTAACCGCCTGGACCCGAGGTCTATCGAGACGCCCTGAACTGCCGCAAGCCCTTGCCGGCCTGTCGGCGAATGGCGTTCTGCACCGGCGGCGCCCAGCCCAGCAGCAGTCCCTTGAGGCCCAGAGCCTGGCGCGCCCAGCGCCACAGGTCGAAATGATCGCGATGCTCGGCGATCTTGCCGTCGCGAAAGACGAAGCGGGCCTCGATGCGGTTGACCACCGTGTTGCCGGTCTGGCTGAACAGGTAGGTCGCCACCCAATGGGCGCTGCCCTGCCGGTCGTCCGCCTGCACCTGGTCGAAGGTCAGCGAGAAGTCTTGCGCGCGCGCCGCCAGCATGCGCCACATGTCGACCGCCTCGTCGCCGCGCAGATCCTGGAACACCGGGTCGCTGAAGCACACATCGTCGGTATAGCAGGCCGCCATGCCCTCGGCATCGAGATGCTGGAAGGCCCGGTAGAAACGCGTGATCAGTTCGGCATTGGGATGGCTCATGCAAGAATGCTCCGCAGTAAGGACTGCACCGAGTATCGCCGGGAATGCGCCGAACGGCGATTGGCGATTACGCCAACCTTGTGGCAATAATCGCCACACTCTTCGCATCTGCGGTTCGCCATGCTCAACATCGCGCTCTACGTCTGCCCGCAAACGCTGTGCTCCAGCCTGAGCATGGCCAGCGATGCCTTCACCCTGGCCAACCGTCTGGCCGCGCGGCCGTTGTTCAAGGTGCAGCGCTTCAGCCGGGATGGCCAGCCGGTCGCGCTGGATTTCGCCCACATCCAGGTGGATGGTGGCCTGCGGCTGGGCGAACGCGCCGAGCTGCTGATGCTGCCCGCCACCGGTAGTGCCATCGACGCCACGCTCGCCGCCAATGCCGCGCTGTTGCCCTGGCTGGCGCAGCGCCCGGCCAGCCAACAGCTCGCCAGCCTGTGCAGCAGCGCCTTCCTGCTGGCCGCCGCGGGCCTGCTCGACGGTCGCCGCGCCACCACCCACTGGGCCTTGGCCGAGCAGTTTCGCCAGCGCTTCCCGCAGGTCCGCCTGGACATCGACGAACTGCTGTGCCACGACGGCAACCTGCTCAGCTCC
The DNA here is from genome assembly GCF_900100495.1 of Pseudomonas benzenivorans. GTDB lineage: Bacteria > Pseudomonadota > Gammaproteobacteria > Pseudomonadales > Pseudomonadaceae > Aquipseudomonas > Aquipseudomonas benzenivorans. The sequence goes on along the minus strand of NZ_FNCT01000004.1, from coordinate 81,246 downwards.
GGCGGCGCCCAGGCCGGCCTGGACCTGTGCCTGTACCTGATCGGCTGGCATGCCGGCGACGACTTGGCGCAACGGGTCGCCAACGCGCTGGTGTTCGACAGCCGGCGCGGCCGCCAGTCGCGCTTCGCGCCGTTGCTGCCCCAGGTGAGCAGCGAGGACTGGCAGATCGGCCCACTGTTGCACTGGCTCCAGCACCATCATGCCGAGCCGATCGACCTCAAGCGCCTGGCGGCGCAGGCCAGCTGCTCGCCGCGCACCTTGCTGCGGCGCTTCAAGGCCGGCACCGGGCTGACGCCCAACGACTATCTGCAGCGTCTGCGCATCAGTACGGCGCAAGCCGCCCTGCGCAACCCGGCGCGCTCGCTGGAGCAGGTCGCCGCGCAGGTCGGCTATGCCGATCGCGCGACCTTCGCCAAGCTGTTCAAGCAGCTCTGCGGGGAAACCCCGGGGGCCTTCCGCCGGCGCCTGCGGCAGGCACCATAAGGTGCGCGGCGCAAAGCAGTAGATACCGTCTTGCCCGCTGAGGGACAAGACGGTATCTACGAAAAAGCAGCCGGCACAAAAAAGGGAGCCCGTAGGCTCCCTTCTTCGTTGCAGCGGGTTGTCAGTGCAGGATCTGGCTGAGGAACAGCTTGGTGCGCTCGTTTTGCGGGTTGGTGAAGAAGGTGTTCGGCTCGGCCTCTTCGACGATCTCGCCCTTGTCCAGAAAGATCACCCGGTTCGCCACGGTGCGGGCAAAGCCCATCTCGTGGGTCACGCAGAGCATGGTCATGCCGTCTTCGGCCAGGCTGACCATGGTGTCCAATACCTCCTTGACCATTTCCGGATCGAGCGCCGAGGTCGGCTCGTCGAACAGCATGATCTTCGGCTTCATGCACAGCGCCCGGGCGATGGCCACGCGCTGCTGCTGACCACCGGAGAGCTGCCCCGGGTACTTGAGGGCCTGTTCGGGGATACGCACGCGCTCGAGGTAGTGCATGGCGATCTCTTCGGCCTGACGCTTGGGCATCTTGCGCACCCACATCGGCGCCAGGGTGCAGTTCTGCAGCACGCTCAGGTGCGGGAACAGGTTGAAGTGCTGGAACACCATGCCAACCTCGCGACGCACCGCCTCGATGTGCTTGAGGTCGTGGGTCAGTTCGGTGCCATCGACCACGATGCGTCCCTGCTGGTGCTCTTCCAGGCGGTTGATGCAACGAATGGCGGTGGACTTGCCGGAGCCGGACGGACCGCAGAGGACGATGCGCTCGCCCGCTTGCACGCGCAGGTTGATGTCCTTGAGCACGTGGAACTGGCCGTACCACTTGTGCACGCCCTCCATCAGGATCATCGGCTCGGCGCTGGTTTGTTTGATTGCTGCAGACATTGAATGGGCTCCTAACGCTTATGGCCGGTGTCCAGCTTGCGCTCCAGGTGCATGGAGTAGCGGGACATACCAAAACAGAAAATCCAGAAAAGCAGGGCGGCGAACACATAGCCTTCGGTGGCCATGCCCAGCCAGGCCGGGTCGGTGGTGGCTTGCTTGATGCTGTTGAGCACGTCGAACAGGCCGATGATGATCACCAGGCTGGTGTCCTTGAACAGGGCGATGAAGGTGTTGACGATGCCCGGAATCACCAGCTTCAGCGCCTGCGGCAAAATCACCAGGCCCATCATCCGCCAGTAGCCCAGGCCCATGGCCGCCGCCGCTTCGTACTGGCCCTTGGGGATGGCTTGCAGGCCGCCGCGCACCACTTCGGCGATGTAGGCCGACTGGAACAGGATCACCCCGATCAGTGCGCGCATCAGCTTGTCGAAGCTCAACCCCTCTGGGAGGAACAGCGGCAACATCACCGAGGACATGAACAGCACGGTGATCAGCGGTACGCCGCGCCAGAACTCGATGAAGGTCACGCAGATCACCCGGATCGCCGGCATGTCCGAGCGCCGTCCGAGCGCCAGCACTATGCCCAGCGGCAAGGCGCCGGCGATGCCCACGGAGGCGATCACCAGGGTCAGCATCAGGCCGCCCCATTGGCTGGTGGAGACCGTGGACAACCCGAAGAAACCGCCGTGCAGCAGCCAGTAGGCCAGCAGCGGATACACCACCAGGAAGCCCAGGCCGTACACGGCCTTGCGCGGCATCTGCGGGATGAACAGTGGCGCCGCGCCGATTACCGCCAGCCACAGGGTGAGGTCGACGCGCCAACGCAGCTCGGTGGGATAGAAGCCGTACATGAACTGGCTGAAACGCTGCTGGACGAACACCCAACAGGCGCCATCGCCGGTGCAATCCGCGCGGGTAGTGCCGACCCAGTCGGCATCGAGGAAGGCCCACTGGAGCAGCGGCGGCACGATCAGCCAGACCAGGTAGGCGGCGAACAGGGTCAACAAGGTGTTGAACCAGCTGGAAAACAGGTTGGCGCGCAGCCAACCGAGTACGCCGACGCTCAGCAGCGGTGGCGGCAGATCGGGTTTGAACGTGTGGACTTGCATGGGCTGCTCCTTACCGCTCGATCAGCGCAATGCGCTTGTTGTACCAGTTCATCAGCATGGAAATGCTGATACTGATCGCCAGGTACACGCTCATGGTGATGGCGATCACCTCGATGGCCTGGCCGGTCTGGTTGAGGACGGTGCCGGCGAACAACGAAACCATGTCCGGGTAACCGATACCGGCCGCCAGCGAGGAGTTCTTCGCCAGGTTGAGGTACTGGCTGGTCAGTGGCGGAATGATCACCCGCAGGGCCTGGGGAATGATCACCAGACGCAGGGTCTTGCCCGCCGGCAGGCCCAGGGAGCGTGCGGCCTCGGTCTGCCCATGGCTGACTGCGAGAATCCCGGAGCGCACGTTCTCGGCGATGAAGGCGGCGGTGTAGATGGTCAGCGCCAGGGTCAGGGCGATCAGCTCCGGGATCATCACCCAGCCGCCCCGGAAGTTGAAACCGGTCAGCTCGGGCGTGCTCCATTGCAGCGGATTGCCGGTCAGCAGCACCGCCAACCCGGGTAGCCCCAGCAGCAAAGGCACGGCGCCAAGCGACACCGGGAACAGCTTGCCGGTCGCCTCGAAACGTTTCTTCGACCAGCGCGCCACCAGCACGGCGCCGATGATCGCCACCACCAGCGCACCGACGAAGGTGACGAAAGCTTCCGTGGGGCTGGGGGCCGGCATGTACAGGCCGCGACTATTGAGGAAGAAGGCCTGGCCGATCTCCAGACTCTGCCGCGGCCCCGGCAGCGAAAGCATCACCGCGAAGTACCAGAAGAAGATTTGCAGCAGCGGCGGGATGTTGCGGAAGGTTTCGATATATACGGTGGCCAGCTTGCCGATCAACCAGTTCGGCGACAGCCGGGCGACGCCGAGGATAAAGCCGAGGATGGTCGCCCCGACGATGCCGATCACCGACACCAGCAGGGTATTGAGCAGGCCGATGACGAACACGCGCCCGTAGGTGTCGCTCTCGCTGTAGTCGATCAGGTGCTGGGCGATGCCGAAACCGGCGCTGTTATTGAGAAAGGCGAAACCGGAGATGATGCCGCGCTTCTCCAGGTTGGTCTGGGTGTTGTCGAACAGGTACCAGCCGAGCGCCACGACGACGATCACGGCAAGAATCTGGAATAGCCATGCACGCACCTTGGGATCGGTCCAGACCGAAGCCCTGGGGCGCGAGGTATTTGCAGTGGTTTGCATAAGAGCCCTCTTGGAACACCCATGCCCGCATCGGCGGGCACGGGGTTCACGTCATCAGAACGATGCCGGCGTCCTCGGACGGACGCCGGCAAAGACAGTCAGCGCACTGGCGGTGCGTATTGCAGACCACCTTTGTTCCACAGGGCGTTGAGACCACGCTCGATCTTCAAATCGCTGCCGGCACCGACGTTGCGCTCGAAGCTCTCGGCGTAGTTGCCCACTTGCTTGACGATCTGCACGGCCCAGTCTTTCGGCAGTTTCAGATCCTTGCCGAACTCGCCTTCGGTGCCCAGCAGGCGCGCGATGTCCGGGTTCTTGGTGGTTTTGGCTTGCTCTTCGACGTTCTTCGAGTCGATGCCCAGTTCTTCGGCATTAAGCATGGCGAACAGCGACCAGCGCACGATGTCGAACCACTCCTCGTCACCCTGGCGCACCACCGGCCCCAGCGGTTCCTTGGAGATCACTTCCGGCAGCACCACGTAATCGGCCGGCGCCGCCAGCTTGATGCGCTGGGCGTAGAGCTGCGACTGGTCGGAAGTCAGCACGTCGCAACGGCCGGACTCCAGGGACGTGGCGCTCTCGTCGGAGGTGTCGTAGGTGATGGGGGTGTACTTCAGGCCATTGGCGCGGAAGTAGTCGGAGAGGTTCAGCTCGGTGGTGGTACCGGCCTGGATGCACACGGTGGCGCCATCCAGTTCCTTGGCGCTGGAAACGCCAAGCTTCTTGTTCACCAGGAAGCCCTGGCCGTCGTAGTAGTTGGTGCCGGTGAAGTTCAGGCCCAGAGCCGCGTCGCGCGAGCTGGTCCAGGTGGTGTTACGCGACAGCATGTCGATTTCGCCGGATTGCAGCGCGGTGAAGCGCTCCTTGGCGGTCAACGGGCTGTACTTGACCTTGGTCGCGTCGCCGAATACGGCGGCGGCCACGGCGCGGCACACATCGACGTCGAGCCCCAGGTAGTTGCCTTTTTCGTCGGCGTAGGAGAAGCCCGGCAGACCATCGCTGATGCCGCACTGAACGAAACCTTTCTTCTGCACCGCGTCCAGGGTGGCGCCCGCTTGCGCGAAGCCGCTGACACCGAGTACGGCTGCGGTAGTGAGTACAGCCAGGGTGGATTTCACCATCTTCATTAAAACCTCCAGTTGCTTTTGTTGTGTTGGAGTCTCGGCCCTACCACCGTACCCTTGTGGGGCATGCCGACCGCATCGGCAGCAACGCGGTCAACCGGGGATCAGACCTCGGCGTGAGTCTAGTAGCCGAATGTTTCCTCGGCCACCTACTCACACCCGCCCATTTGTTGAATGGACTAGAGACGGACAGCAATTTGCTCATCGCCGAGCATGCAACGCTTGGCGAACCGTTTGGAAACCCCCATCAAATTGGCTTCCCGTCTGCTCCGCTCCCGGTTGGGTAGCAGTGTTACCGTCACCGGGCCACGTAATCAGTCCCGGTGACATAGCAAAGCCCGTACCAGCACTTCGCCATGAGCACCATACGGACTGGTCAAGAGCAAAACTTGCAGCCTTGCGACATCTTCTTCACAGATTAGCCATACCCTCAAAATATGGCCGCACCAAACCAGCACAGCCGCACCACACTGGAGCCCACATGAGCGACCCATTGATTCTTCAGCCCACACTAACCGCAGATGCGTGCGTCATTTGGTTGCACGGCCTGGGCGCCGATCGCTACGACTTCCTGCCGGTGGCCGAGGCGCTGCAGGAGCGCCTGCGCAGCACCCGCTTCGTCCTGCCGCAAGCGCCGACCCAGGCGGTGACCATCAACGGTGGCTGGGCCATGCCCAGCTGGTACGACATCCTGGCCATGAGCCCGGCCCGGGCGATCAACCAGGAGCAACTGGAAGCCTCGGCCCAGCGGGTGATCGCGCTGATCGCGGCACAGCGCGACAGCGGCATCGAGCCGACGCGGATCTTTCTCGCCGGATTCTCCCAGGGCGGCGCGGTGGTGCTGCATGCGGCCTACCTGCGCTGGCCGGGTCCACTCGGCGGGGTGCTGGCGCTGTCCACCTATGCGCCGACCTTCACCGACGAAATGCAACTGGCGGATACAAAAAAGCAACTGTCGGCACTCTGCCTGCATGGCAGATTCGACGAGGTCGTGCCACTCGCCCTGGGCCGCGCCGCCCATGACCGACTGACGGCGTGCGGCGTTGCCGTGGAGTGGCGCGACTATCCGATGGCGCATGAGGTGCTGCCGGAAGAGATCCTCGACATCGCCGGCTGGCTGGAAGAACGGCTCAGCCACTGAATTCCACGGGTAGAGAATGAACATGACCGAGTCCCCCATGATTCGCAGTCTGCGCGACATCGAACTGATCGAGCGGACCCCGCTGGCCGAACGCGACCTGCCGGCCAGCACCTATGAGCTGATCCGCCGCAGCGCCGCCGCCCACCCCGGGGCGCCGGCGCTGTCCTTCATCCTCCAGGGCACGGCCGACGAGCCGGCGTACCGGCTCAGCTACCAGGAACTGCTGGGCAAGGTCACCCAGACCGCCAACGCCTTTCACCGCCTCGGCCTGCGTCCGGGCAAGGCGGTCTCCTTCCTGCTGCCCAACCTGCCGCAGACCCACTTCACCATCTGGGGCGGCGAGGCCGCCGGGATCGTCAACGCGATCAACCCGCTGCTCGAACCCGAGCACATCGCCGAGCTGATCCATGCCTCCGACTCCGAGCTGCTGGTGACCCTGGCGCCCTTCCCCGGCACCGACCTGTGGGCCAAGGTCGAAGCCCTGCGCGGCCAACTGCCGGAACTCAAGGCGGTGATCTGCGTGGACCTGGCAAACCTGCTGCCGGACGCGCAACGCGCTGCGCTCAAGGCGCAACGCGGGCCGCTGCCGGACGGCGTGCTGGACTTCGACGAACTGATCGCCGCCTGCCCGGCCGACCACCTGGAAAGCGCCCGCGACATCCAGGCGGACGACATCGCCAGCTACTTCCACACCGGCGGCACCACCGGCACGCCGAAGCTGGCGCCGCACAGCCACGGCAACGAAGTGGCGATGGCCTACAGCATGAACCTGGTGACCCGCTTCGCGCCGGGCGACGTGACCCTCTGCGGCCTGCCGCTGTTCCACGTCAACGGCGTCATCGTCACCGGCCTGACCGCCTTCAGCGGCGGCGCCGAAGTGCTGCTGGCCACCCCGCAGGGCTACCGCAACACGGCGCTGATCGGCAATTTCTGGAAGATCATCGAACGCCACAAGGTCAGCTTCTTCAGCGGCGTGCCGACCATCTATGCCGGCCTGCTGCAGGTGCCCAGCGCGGGCCACGACCTGAGTTCGCTGAAATACGCCCTGTGCGGCGCCGCACCGATGCCGGTGGAGCTGATCCGCCAGTTCGAGGCCAAGACCGGCCTGACCCTGATCGAAGGCTATGGCCTCACCGAAGGCACCTGCGGCAGTTGCGCCAACCCGGTTGGCGGCGAACGCCGGCCCGGCTCGATCGGCCTGCGCATGCCCTACTGCGAGGTCAGCATCAAGCTCCTCGACGAGCAGGGCCGCTACCTGAGGGATGCCGCGCAGAACGAGATCGGCAACCTGTGCATCCGCGGCGCCACGGTGTTCAAGGGTTACCTGCAGGCCAGCAAGAACCAGGGCATCTGGGTCGACGGCGACTGGTTCAACACCGGCGACCTCGGCCGCATCGACGCCGACGGTTACATCTGGCTGACCGGACGCAGCAAGGACCTGATCATCCGTGGCGGCCACAACATCGACCCGCAGATGATCGAGGAAGCGCTGCACAAGCACCCGGCCGTGGCCATGGCCGCGGCGGTCGGCAAACCGGACGAAAAGGCCGGCGAACTGCCGGTGGCCTACGTGCAGCTCAAGCCGGGCAGCCAGGCCAGCGAAGCGCAGCTGCTGGCGCATGCCGCCGCGCACATCTCCGAGCGCGCGGCGGTGCCCAAGGACGTGTGGATCATCGACGCCATCCCGGTCACCGCGGTGGGCAAGACCTTCAAGCCGACCCTGCGCTTCGACGCCATCCGCCGCGTGTACCAGGCCGCCCTGGCGGAATTGGACCCCGGCATCCGCGTCGAGGTGCTGAGCGACGAGCGCCAAGGCCAGCTCGCCCACATCCAGCTGCCCCGCCGGGATGCGGCGCTGGAACGCCGCGTGGCCGAGCGCCTGGCCGGCTTCGCCGTGCGCTTCCAGCTGCACAGCTCCGACTGAACGCGTCGCGGGCGCAAGGACGCGCCCATTTGTGACGGGTCAGTCAGTTTTCCCTGCCGCTGGTCGGTCGGCCTCGCGCCAAGGATTGCCAGCGTCCACTCCCGGGAATACTGTCGCCTGTGGTGTTCATCCATACGACAGGGAGTGTTCGCGATGCCACTTTTCTCCTGCAACGCAGGCCGCGTACGGCTGCAAGCGCAATGAAAGCCGCTCGTTGGCAGGCCGACTTGCACCAGGTCCGGCAGTTGCGGTTGTTCAACAACGTCGCCGTCAGCAGCATCGATCGCTTGCTCAAGGAATTTCGCGCCTGCGATGTGGAAGCCGGCGAAGTGCTGCTCTCGCCGTTCAATCGCAATCACTACCTCTACCTGTTGCTCAAGGGCCAGTTCAAGGTCTACCTCGGCTCGCTGGACAACCAGCCGGTCGGCACCCTGAGCGCGGGCGACTGTGCCGGGGAAATCAGCTTCATCGACAACCAACCGCCGTCGGCCTACGTGGTGGCGACCGAACCGAGCTGCGTGCTGCGCCTGCATTGCGCGTCCTTGCTGACCCTGCGCCAGCATTCGCCACAGCTGATGCACAACCTGCTGGAACTGCTCTGCGAGCGAGTGCGCCAGGGCAACCGATTGATTCTCGACAGCGAGCAGAATGCCAATGTCGACACCCTCACCGGCTCGTTCAACCGACGCTGGCTGGAGCATGTGTACCAGCGCGAAAGCACCCGTTGCGCCTTCAGCGGGCAGCCACTGGGCATGCTGATGCTGGATGTCGACCACTTCAAGGTCTACAACGACCGCCACGGCCACCTCGCCGGCGACTACGCCCTGTGCCTGGTGGCCCATACCCTGCGCAACCAGCTACGCCCCAAGGACAGCTTGGTGCGCTACGGTGGCGAGGAGTTCGTCATCCTCCTGCCGGAAATCGCCGAGGGCGAAGTCCGCCGCATCGGCGAGCGCTTGCGCTGCAGCCTCGAGCAGATCGGCTCCTTCTATTCACCCGCCGGCGTGCTGCCCGGCGTCACGGTCTCGATCGGCATGGCGCAGATGCGCCCGAAAGACAGCCTGCAGAGCCTGATCGCCCGCGCCGACCAGGCGCTCTATCGGGCCAAGCAGCAGGGCCGCAACTGCATCAGCTAGCAGGCCGTTGAAAACGTAGGCGAGGCAGGCGAGACAATACCGATGGCGGCCCCGCAAAAACGGCCGAAAGAGCGGAGTTTACGCGCTGTAAATGAGCATCTTGAGGCCGTTTTTAACGCAGTATCGGCAACGCAGGTAGTTTTTCAATGGCCTGCTAGAGTCCAATGACGCCCGGATGGCCCTCTGACATGCGCAAGTTCCTGCTCGCCCTGCCGATCCTCGCCGCGCTCGGTGCGGGAGTCTTCTTCGGCCTGCCCAGCCTGCTCGACCGCTGGATGAACAGCGTCGAGACACCCCCACCCTATCCGGCCAGCGAGTCGGCGCGGCAGCTGCACGACGGCCTGTTTATCGCCGACCTGCATGACGACGCCCTGCTCTGGCAGCGCGATCTGCTCGAGCGCCACGACTACGGCCACTCCGACCTGCCGCGCCTGCTCGAAGGCCGGGTCGCCTTGCAGGTGTTTTCCACCGTGACCAAGACCCCGCGCGGGCTCAATTACCGGAGCAACGCGGCCGACAGCGACAACATCACCCTGCTGGCGATGGCCCAGCGCTGGCCGCGCGAGACCTGGACCAGCCTGCTGCAACGCGCCCTGTACCAGGCCGGCAAACTCCGCCAGGCCGCCGCGGCCAGCGACGGCCGGCTGGTGCTGATCAGAACCCGGGGCGATTTCAGCGCCTTCATCCAGGCCTGGCGGCAAGACCCGCGACGGGTCGCCGCGGTCCTCGCCAGCGAGGGCCTGCACCCGTTGGAAGGCCGCCTGGACAACCTCGAGCGCCTGTATGACGCCGGCTTTCGCATCGCCGGCCTGACCCACTTCTTCGACAACGAAGTCGGCGGCTCGGCGCACGGCCTGGACAAAGGCGGGCTGACCCCGCTGGGCCGCCAGGTCATCGCGCGCCTGGAAGACAAAGCCATGCTGATCGACCTGGCCCACGCCTCGCGCGCCCTGATCGACGACGTCCTGGCCGTCGCCAGGCGCCCGCTGCTGGTCTCCCATACCGGGGTGGAAGGCACCTGCCCCGGTCCGCGCAACCTCAGCGACCGGCACCTGAGGGGCATCGCCGCCAGCGGCGGGGTGGTCGGCATCGGCTACTGGGATGCCGCGGTCTGCGCCACCTCGGTCGCGGCCATCGTCCAGGCGATCCGCTACAGCGCCGACCAGATCGGCGTCGAACACGTCGCCCTGGGCTCGGACTTCAACGGCACCGTGCATACCCCGTTCGACGCCAGTGGCCTGGCGCAGCTCACCGAAGGCCTGCTGGCCGCCGGTTTCAGCCAGGCCGAGATCGCCGCGATCATGGGCGGCAACGTCCAGCGCCTGCTGCTGGCCAGCCTGCCGGCGGACTGAGCGCGCGCGTTCGCGCAAGCCCCGACGGGCTCGGCCAAGCCCGCCGGCCGTGGTACTTCGCCGCGCCGGCTTCTTGCTTTACACTGGCGGCCGTTCACTCCTTAACCAATTGATGAGATGACCGTGCTCAAAGCACTCAAGAAGATGTTCGGCAAAGCCGAGGGCGAACAAGCCAGCCCAGCCAGTCAATCCGTTACGCCAGCCGCGGCTGCCCATGCCGGCGACACCGACAGCGAGAAACGCAGTCGCACTGCCAAGCCCGCGCCCGCCAGCCGCCCGCCGGCCGCCGCCACTGCCGACGAAAGCGTCGCCAGCGTAGCGGCCAAGCCGCCCCGCGGCGGCAAGGACAAACCCGAGAAGCCCCGCCGCGAACGCGCCGCCAAACCGGTGGACAGCTGGAAACTGGAAGACTTCGTGGTCGAGCCGGCCGCGGGCAAGACCCGCTTCCACGACTTCAAGCTCGCCCCCGAGCTGATGCACGCGATCCACGACCTCGGCTTCCCCTACTGCACGCCGATCCAGGCCCAGGTGCTCGGCTTCACCCTCAAGGGCCAGGACGCCATCGGCCGCGCCCAGACCGGCACCGGCAAGACCGCCGCGTTCCTCATCTCGATCATCACCCAGCTGCTGCAGACCCCGCCGCCGAAAGAGCGCTACATGGGCGAGCCGCGCGCGCTGATCATCGCTCCGACCCGCGAGCTGGTGGTGCAGATCGCCAAGGACGCCGCGGACCTGACCAAGTACACCGGGCTCAACGTGATGAGCTTCGTCGGCGGCATGGACTTCGACAAGCAGCTCAAGCGCCTGGAGTCGTGCTTCTGCGACATCCTGGTGGCCACCCCGGGGCGCCTGCTGGACTTCAACCAGCGCGGCGAAGTGCACCTGGACATGGTCGAGGTGATGGTCCTCGACGAAGCCGACCGCATGCTCGACATGGGCTTCATCCCCCAGGTGCGGCAGATCATCCGGCAGACCCCGATGAAGGGCGAGCGCCAGACCCTGCTGTTCTCCGCGACCTTCACCGAAGACGTGATGAACCTGGCCAAGCAATGGACGGTCGACCCGGCCATCGTCGAGATCGAGCCGGAAAACGTCGCCAGCGACACCGTCGAGCAGCATGTCTACATGGTCGCCTCCAGCGACAAGTACAAGCTGCTGTACAACCTGATCGCGCAGAACGACTGGATCCGCGTGATGGTCTTTGCCAACCGCAAGGACGAGGTGCGGCGCATCGAGGAGCGCCTGACCCGCGACGGCATCAGCGCCGCGCAGATGTCCGGCGACGTGCCGCAGCACAAGCGGATCAAGACCCTCGAAGGCTTCCGCGAGGGCAAGATCCGCGTGCTGGTGGCCACCGACGTGGCCGGCCGCGGCATTCACGTCGAGGCGATCAGCCACGTGATCAACTTCACCCTGCCGGAAGACCCGGACGACTATGTGCACCGCATCGGCCGCACCGGTCGCGCCGGCACCAGCGGCACCTCGATCAGCTTCGCCGGCGAGGACGACGCCTTCGCCCTGCCGCCGATCGAAGCGTTGCTGGGGCGCAAGATCACCTGCGAAATGCCGCCGGACGAGTTGCTCAAACCGGTGCCGCGCAAGCACCACTGAGCCGCCAGCACGACGAAAAAAGGCGAAGCCCGCAAGGTTTCGCCTTTTTTATTGGCTATGGCCCACTTACCTGTTGCTGCTGCCCGCCGATCGGCTGCCGAAGGCCGTCCTGCTCCACCGACTCGCTGCCATCAGCAAGTAGGGTGCGCCGGTTTCTGCCAGCGGTGCGCACGGCGCACCCTACCCGAACCAGCACGCGCGCCACGCGCCACACCTCACTGGGGCATTGATAGTTCCCATGTTCCGCGTGGGCATGCAGCCGAATGCTCGGTGTCCACCCGGCAGTGACAGCTACAGCAGTGCGCCATCTGCAGACAGCCTGCGGTCATGCCTCTTGCTGGAAAATACTTAAAAGTCCAAAATGGATTTTTAGTTTATTTCTAGCCGGAGCGTCCCGATGTCCAACGCCACTCCCTATGTGCTGCACCAGGCCGAGGCCGAGCAGCTGCTCGCACGAGTCGACGTGCACCAGGCCATGCTCGCGATGTTCCGCGACCTGGCCGCCGGCAACGCGCTGCAGCCGGCGCAGCAATTGGTCGAATTTCCCAACGGCGGCGGCGACTTCATCAACTTCCTCGGCGTGCTCGCCGCGCAGCGTGTCTACGGGGTGAAGACCTCGCCCTATATCGTGCGCCAGCAGGGTCCGCTGGTGACCGCCTGGACCCTGCTGATGTCGATGGACAGCGGCCAACCCCTGCTGCTCTGCGATGCCGGCAGCCTGACCACCGCGCGCACCGCGGCCACCACCGCGGTGGCCGTGGATGCCCTGGCGCCCAGGCAGGCCACGCGGCTGGCGGTGATCGGCAGCGGCCCGGTGGCGCGCGCCCATATGCACTACGCCAAGGGCCTGCGCGAGTGGCGAAGCATCCGCCTGTACTCGCCCGGCCTGCTCGAGCGGAGCGCCGTGCAGCGCCAGGCCCTGCAGCAGATCGACCCGCGTCTGCAGCTGTGCGCCAGCCTGGCAGAAGCCACCGACGAGGCCGAGGTGATCCTGCTCTGCACCTCCGCCGCCGGCCCGGTGCTCGACCCCGCCAGCCTCGACAGGCCGGCACTGATCACCTCGATCAGCACCAATGCAGCGCGCGCCCATGAAGTGCCGCCGCAGTCGCTGGCGAGCATGGAGGTGTACTGCGACTACCGCGCCACCACCCCAGGCAGCGCCGGCGAAATGTGCCTGGCCAGCGAGCTGCACGGCTGGGACCGCACGCTGATCCGCGGCGACCTGGCGGAACTGCTCGGCGGCCAGGCGCCGCAACCGGACTACCGGCGCCACGTGTTCTTCCGCTCCATCGGCCTGGGTCTGGAAGACATCGCCCTGGCCAATGCGCTCTATCATCTCAAGCACACAGGCAACGCCTAGGGAGCCCCGCCATGCAACAGGCCGACTTTCTCATCATCGGCGCCGGCATCGCCGGCGCCTCCACCGGCTACTGGCTGGCGCCGCACGCGCGGGTGGTCGTGCTGGAGCGCGAGCAACTGCCCGGTTATCACTCCACCGGCCGCTCCGCCGCGCTCTACATCGTGACCTATGGCACGCCGCAGGTGCGCGCACTGACCGCCGCCAGCCGGGTCTTCTTCGACGCGCCACCGGCCGGCTTCGCCGAACATCCGCTGCTCAGCCCGCGCGGCGAGCTGGTGGTGGATTTCGCCGGCGACCCGGACGATCTGCAGCGCCAGTACCAGAGCGCCAAGGCCAGCGTGCCCGAGGTGCAGCTGCTCAGCGCCGAGCAGGCCTGCGCCCTGGTGCCGGTATTGCGCGCCGAGAAGGTCCACGGCGCGCTGTACGATCCGAGCGCCGCCGATATCGACACCGACGCCCTGCACCAGGGCTACCTGCGCGGCATCCGCCGGCAGGGCGGGGAGATCCACTGCAACAGCGAGGTGCTGGAGATCCAGCGCCTGGACGCCGGCTGGGAAGTGCGCACCGCCACCAGGAGTTTCCGCGCCAAGGTGCTGATCGACGCCGCCGGCGCCTGGTGCGACCAGATCGCCAGGCTGGCCGGCGTCGCCCCCATAGGCCTGGTGCCCAAGCGCCGCGCCGCCTTCACCTTCAATGCCCCGGAGGGCGTCGACTGCCATGCCTGGCCCGGGGTGGTCAGCCTCGACGAATCCTTCTACTTCAAGCCCGATGCCGGCCTGCTGCTCGGCTCGCCGGCCAACGCCGACCCGGTCGAGCCCCACGACGTGCAGCCGGAGGAGCTGGACATCGCCCTGGGCATCTACCAGATCGAGGAGCACACCACCCTGAGCATTCGCCGGCCGACCCGCACCTGGGCCGGGCTGCGCTCCTTCGTCACCGACGGCGACCTGGTCGGCGGCTACGACCCGCAGGTGGCGGATTTCTTCTGGTGCGCCGCGCAGGGCGGCTACGGCATCCAGACCTCGGCGGCGATGGGCCAGGCCTGCGCCGCCCTGGCCCGTGGCGAGCCGTTGCCGGAGCACCTGTGCCAGTTCGGCCTGAGCGCCGCGATGCTCTCGCCCGCCCGCCTGCGATAAAGTCCCCGGATGCGCCCGAGGATGACGCCTCGGGCGCTTTGCGCCACACTCGCAGCGCCCCGTGCTGCGGGGCGCTGACTGGAGCCTTTGATGAAGCCGACATCCGCCGCCGACCTGGACAACTACCGGGCCATCGCCGACGCCATCGCCACGCTGTTCTTTCCCCATGCCGAGGTGGTGCTGCACGACCTGCGCACGCAGAAGATCGACTACATCGCCAACAACATCTCCAAGCGCGAGATCGGCGACGATGCCGCGCTGGAGGACATGCTCGGCGAAGAGGTGGATGAGCGGAATATCGGCCCCTACGAGAAACTCAACTGGGACGGGCAGAAGATCCGCTCGGTCAGCAGCGTGCTGCGCGACGCCCAGGGCGTGCCGATTGCCGTGCTGTGCATCAACCTGAATATCTCGCTTTTCGAGAGCGCCAAGCAGGCGCTGGACCTGTTCCTCGCCCCCGGCAAGCTCATCCCCCAACCGGACGCGCTGTTTCGCGACGACTGGCAGGAACGCATCAACACCTTCCTGCACAACTGGTTGCGCCAGCGCCAGCTCGGCCTCAACCTGCTGACCCGCGAGCACAAGCGCGAACTGGTCGAAGCGCTGCATGCCGAAGGCGCGTTCAAGGGCAAGAGCGCCGCCAATTACGTGGCCAACGTGCTGAACATGGGACGGGCAACGGTCTACAAACACCTGAAAGAGATCAAGGGCGAGGCCTGAGCCCGCCCATCCGGCCAGCAATGCCAGCCATGCAGCGCCTTCTCGGTTTTATCCTCGTGCTCGTTCAGGGCATGGGCATCCCCCTGGTGGCCGGGCTGTTCATCTGCGCCGTGACCGGTGAACTGCGTCAGCAACGCCTTACCCTGGAATGGCCTCAGTTACCCGACTCGAACACCCCGAGCGTGGAGCTCCTGCTGCTCTCGCTGCCCTGTATCCTGGCGTATGTCGGGCTCGCCGGATTACTGCACAAACCACTGTGGCGAGCAGCGAGCTTTGTCCTGCTGGCCGGGCTTGCGGCCTATTTCAACAGCGCCGTCTTTGCCCAGGCCTTTGGCAATACCTGGACGCAGTCGGAGATCTTCTTCGGCCTGATGCTCCAGCACCTGCATCTGCTTGCAATGGCCCTGCTGCCCGGCCTGCTGCTGTGGTGGCTCGTCGGCGCACTCGGAACAGCCGTCGGTAGGCGCCTGGCACAGGTATGAACTAGCCGCGCAATCCGCTTGTAGCCCATGGCGGCGATCGACTCGGCCGCGGCACAGGTGAGGTTTCGGGCGCTGACAAGTGCTCTACGCCCATAGGCCATCTTCGCCACGCCATCCAATTTGTCGCCCCTGAGGCTAAAGGCCCTATAGCCCAAGCCTGCTGCCATGCCGGTCCGGCGCTTCGCCTGCGGGCACGTTTTTTCCTCGCCAGCGAGTACAAAAATCATCATTTCGCGAATCCCTGGTTCTGCACAGAATGCGGCCAACAGCTACAGACAGCCGCAGCAGTAGAACAACAAAGATCGGAAGCAGAGGAGACACGCCATGACCGACCTGAATCAAAGCGCCTTGCAGAACTACCGCGACCTGGCAGCTGTAAGAACAGAAATCGACACCCTGGTAGTTGGTGCCGGTCAGGCTGGCGTGGCCATCAGCGAGCACCTGAGCAATCTCGGCGTGCCGCACCTGGTGCTGGAGCGCAAGCGTATCGCCGAGGCCTGGCGCAGCGGCCGCTGGGATTCGCTGGTGGCCAATGGTCCGGCCTGGCACGACCGCTTCCCGGGCCTGGCCTTCGACGATATCGACGCCGATGCCTTCGCCCCGAAAGAGCGGGTCGCGGCCTATTTCGAAGCCTATGCCAAGCAGATCAACGCGCCGATCCGCACCGGCGTGCAAGTGCAGAAGGTGGTGCGCAATGCCGAGCGCTCGGGCTTCACCGTGGAAACCTCCGAAGGGGTGATCCAGGCCAACCGTGTGGTGGTCGCCACCGGTCCCTTCCAGCGCCCGGTTATCCCGGCGGTCGCGCCCAAGGATGAGCGCTTCAGCCAGATCCACTCGGCCGACTATCGCAACCCAGCCCAGCTGCCCGAGGGCGCCGTGCTGGTGGTCGGCGCCGGCTCGTCGGGGGTGCAGATCGCCGATGAACTGCAGCGCGCCGGCAGAAAAGTCTACCTCTCGGTGGGGCCGCACGATCGGCCGCCGCGCGCCTATCGCAATCGCGACTTCTGCTGGTGGCTGGGGGTGCTCGGCGAATGGGATGCGGAGATCGCCCAGCCGGGCAAGGAGCACGTCACCATCGCCGTCAGCGGTGCCCGGGGTGGCCATACCGTGGATTTTCGTCGCCTGGCCCAGCAGGGCATGACGCTGGTGGGTCTGACCAGGTCGTTCGATGACGGCGTGGCGACCTTCCAGGCGGACCTGGCCGACAACCTGGCCCGCGGCGATGAAAACTACCTGGCGCTGCTGGATGCGGCCGACGCCTATATCGCCCGCAATGGCCTCGACCTGCCAGAAGAACCCGAGGCCCGCACCCTGCTGCCGGACCCGCTGTGCGTGACCCAGCCCATTCTCGAACTGGATCTGGCCAAGGCCGGGGTGACGTCGATCGTCTGGGCCACCGGCTACGCGGCGGATTTCAGCTGGTTGCAGGTGGGCGCCTTCGACGCCCAGGGCAAGCCCCAACATCAACGCGGCGTGTCCAGCGAGCCGGGCATCTACTTCCTCGGCCTGCCGTGGCTGTCGCGCCGAGGTTCGAGCTTTATCTGGGGCGTGTGGCACGACGCCAAGCACGTGGCCGGGCATATCGCCACCCAGCGCAGCTACCTCGCCTATCGCGATGCCGCGCAGCGCCAGGCCGCGGACTGAGCGAAAGACAGTCCCGAACAGCCCATTTCAGCAGCCGAATAAAGGAAGCCAGTCGATGCCCACCCATACCCGCATCCGCATGTTCAACACCAAGGCCACCTACCCCAACCAGAGCCTGGACAACGACCTGTGCCAGGCCGTGCGCGCCGGCAACACCGTGTATCTGCGCGGCCAGGTCGGCACCGATTTCGCAGGCAATCTGGTCGGCCTGGGCGACCCACGGGCCCAGGCCGAGCAGGCGATGAAGAACGTCAAGCAACTGCTGGAAGAAACCGGCAGCGACCTCAGCCATATCGTCAAGACCACCATCTACCTGACCGACCCGCGCTACCGCGAAGCGGTCTATCAGGAGGTCGGCAAATGGCTCAAGGGGGTGTTCCCGATCTCCACCGGCCTGGTGGTCAGCGGCCTGGCGCAGCCACAGTGGTTGATGGAGATCGACGTCGTCGCGGTCATTCCCGACGATTGGCAGCTGAACCACGCATAAGGAACGCGCCATGACCTTTTCCATCGTCGGCCGCTGCGCCGAGACCGGCCAGCTGGGCATCGCCATCAGCTCCTCGAGCATCGCCGTCGGTGCCCGCTGCCCCTGGCTGCGCGCCGGGGTCGGTGCGGTGGCCAGCCAGAACATCACCCTGCCGGCCCTCGGCCCGCAGATTCTCGACGCCCTGGAAGCCGGCCTGGAACCGCCGGCAGCGCTGGACCTGGCGCTCAGCCGTAACGGCTACAGCCAGTACCGCCAGGTCGCGCTGCTCGACAGCCAGGGCCGCAGCGCGCTGTTCTCCGGCAGCGAGGCGCTGGGGCGGCACAACGCCCTGGCCGGCGAGCAATGCGTGGCGGCCGGCAACCTGCTGGCCTCGCCAACGGTGATCGCGGCCATGATCGAGGCCTTCGAACAGACCACCGGCCTGCTCGCCGAGCGCCTGCTGGCGGCCATGCACGCGGCCATGACCGCCGGCGGCGAGGCCGGCCCGGTGCACTCGGCGGCGCTCGAGGTGGTCGACGACCTCACCTGGCCGCTGGTCGACCTGCGCGTGGACTGGGCCGAACGGGATCCCATCGGCGAGCTGGACAAGCTCTGGCAGGCCTACCGACCGCAGATGCAGGACTACGTGATCCGCGCCCTCGACCCGACCCACGCCCCCAACTACGGCGTGCCGGGCGACGAGTGACGAGTCATTCCGATCGGTGCGCGCGGCCGAGGCGGCCCCGCGCACCAATCACCCCATCCACGGAGACATGCCCCATGCCCAGCAGCCGCGATCTCTTGGCCCGACTGGTGGCCTTTCCCACCGTCAGCCGCAACTCCAACCTGGCCCTGATCGAATTCGTCCGCGACTACCTGCAGGGCCTGGGCGTGGCCTGCGAGCTGGACTACAACGCCGAGCGCAGCAAGGCCAATCTGTACGCCAGCATCGGCCCGAGTGACCGCGGCGGCGTGCTGCTGTCCGGGCATAGCGACGTGGTGCCGACCGACGGCCAGGCCTGGACAGTGCCGCCCTTCGCCCTCAGCGAACGGGACGGCAAGCTGTACGGCCGCGGCACGGCGGACATGAAGGGTTTTATCGCCTGCGTGCTGGCCGCCGTGCCGCGCTTTCTCGCACAGCCGTTGCGCCTGCCGCTGCATCTGGCATTTTCCTACGACGAGGAAGTCGGCTGCCTGGGCGTGCGTTCGCTGCTGAGCAAACTCCAGCAACGGCCTAACCCGCCTGCGCTGTGCATTATCGGTGAACCCACCGAGCTCAAGCCGGTGCTCGGGCACAAGGGCAAGCTGGCCATGCGCTGCCAGGTGCAGGGTGCGGCCTGCCACTCGGCCTATGCGCCGCAAGGGGTGAATGCCATCGAATACGCCGCCAGGCTGATCAACCGGCTCGGCGAGATCGGCCAACGCCTGACTGCGCTCGAACGCCAGGATGCGCGCTTCGACCCGCCCTACTCCACCGTACAAACCGGGCTGATCCAGGGCGGCCGGGCGCTCAACATAGTGCCGGCCGAGTGCCAGTTCGACTTCGAGGTACGCGCCCTGCCCAGCGACGACCCGCAGCAGGTCGCCGAGGAACTGCGCGCGTACGCCGAAACTGAATTGCTGCCGCGGATGCGCGCGTGTAGCGCCAGCAGCGCCATCGACCTCCAACCCCTGTCGGCCTACCCCGGCCTGGCCACCGAGCCGCACAGCGAGGCGGCCGAACTGCTGGCGCTGCTAGCCGGCAGCCGTGACTTCGCCACCGTGGCCTTCGGCACCGAGGGCGGCCTGTTCCACCAGGCCGGTATCGCCACGGTGATCTGCGGCCCCGGCAGCATGGCGCAGGGCCACAAACCGGACGAGTTCGTCAGCCAGCAGCAACTCGATGGCTGCGACGCCATGTTGGTGCGCCTGGCCGACTGGCTGCGGGAGCACGCCTGAGTCACCCTTGGCCCGCCCGCCGGCTTCACGGCCGGTTGGCGGGCTTTTTTTGCCATGTCCCGAGCATGGGTTGCGCGCCAAGGTAGCGCGGCCCGCCCCTCACCAAAGCGAGTTGCAACAGTTAGCCTGGGCAGGGCCATTCTCCTACCGTGACCCAAGCGCGGCCTGGGTTGTCGCCCGCCTGCCGTCGCGGGTTTGCCCGGCGTCAGGGCGCCGCCGGCTCCTCGACCTCATGCCAGCCGCTGTCCGGATCGAACAGGGTCATGGCCCTGGCCTGCTTGTCTCCGTCCGGGCCGATATCGCTCTCGAACACCTGGCCGTCGTGGCTGATCATGAAACTCATCACGCCGCTGTCGCCATACTCGGCCGGCCAGGCGATCAGGGCGAAACCGCGGGCCATGTTGTCGCCGAGCTTGTAGCCGTAAGCGCCGCCGGGCGCCGACTGGCCCTGGCCGTCGAGGATGCGGTAGCGATAGCCGTGCCACACGCCGTCCGGCAGGTCGTCGCCGAACAGCGGGCCGAGCGGGCTTTCCTCGATGCCCGGTTCCTCGGGCCAGTACAGCCCATCGTACTGGCCGTCGCTGCTCATGAATCGCTGCGCGTACTCGAGCACGCCGTCGCCGTCGCGGTCGACCTCGGCGTAGTCCATCTGCGCATCGTGGTAGGCCCGCACCGACTGGATGGTGGCCAGCTCGTTGCGACCGATCCGCCGCGCGCGGATCTCTTCGCCGCCGGCCTTGGTGTCGAAGCGCCAGCCGTCCTCGCCCTGGATCAGCGGCAGGGGGAAGGTCAACGGCGTGTTGCCGACCACCAGCTGCGCGCGTCCTGGCGCAGCGGGCTGGATCACATGTTTCTCGCGGTAGAGGGCGAGGAAGGCGTCGACATCCTTGCGCTCGATGTTGTCGGTCGGAATATAGGTTTGCCAGTCGTCACCGAGCAGCGCGGCGAGGCGCACGGGGTCGCCCTTTTCGCTGCCCAGCGCGACGATCAGCGCCTCGGCGGCGCTATCCGGGTTGGCAAAGGCCTGCTGGGCGCGGGCGTCCAGCGTCGGCAAGGTCAGCAGCGCGGCAAGCAACATTCGGCACAGGGCATTCATGGCGAGCCTCCTCAGCGCCGACGGGCGCCACCTCGGGATGATGAGCGGACAGGCCGCTGCACCGGCCGGCTGCTGCGCTCCGCCCGCGGCCGGCTGGCGGTGGCACGACTGGTTGCGCCGCGGCTGGTATTGACGCGTGACTGCGCGGGATTGCGGGCATCGGCGAAGGCATTGTTGCGCGTCCTCGGTGTGCTGGCGTGCTGCTGACGGGCCTGCTGGCGAGCTTGCGAGCTGCTTTGCGCCCGCTGGCGCGGCTGGGTACCGGCCTGGGCGCGCTGCGGCTGGTTGCGCAGATCGCGGTCGGCCCGCTGGGCCCGATCGCGCGCCTCGCGGTTGCTGGTGGCCGGGGCCTCGATGCCGCGCTGGCTCAGGCTCTGGCGAGCGCGTTCGCGCTCGGCGCTGCGCGCCGGATCGCGGCCGCGCAGGGCATCGCGCTGTTCGCTGCCGGCCAGGCGCTGGCCGTACTGCTCGCGGCTGGCACGGTCGCGGTAGGGCACGCCGTTGCGATTGACCGCGTTGTGCTGCCACTTGTTCTGGTTGGCGTTGATCTGCCGGTTGCTATTGATGTTGTTGTAGCGGTTGACGTCGATGTCGACGTCGCCGTGGCCCCAATTGCAGTCGCCCCACAGCGAATCGACGATCGCCACGCCGGCGGCGAAACCCAGGCCGGCGACCAGCGCGGAGCCGAAGTAGGAGCCCGGTGGCGGCGGGTAATACGCCGGCGGATAGGCCGGGTAGGGCCAGCTGCCATAGACCACGGTCGGGTTGTAGCTGGGCACGTAGATGACCTGCGGATCGGCCGGCTCGATGATGATGGTCTGACTGGCGGCCGGTTGCACCACCGTGGTCGTGCTGGCCGGTGCCGCAGGCTGCACGCTGACCGTTTGTTGCTCGTTGGATTCGAGGTTGCCGGCGGCCTGTGCCTGGCGACGCAGGCGCTGCACCGAGTCCATCACCGCGTCGGGCTGGGCGAGGAAGGCATCGCCGACACGCTGCACCCAGGCTGGATCCTGGCCCAGGGTGACCAGCACTGCCGGGAAGGCGACCAGCGACTGCACGCTCGGGTCCCAGGGCTGGTCCGCCACCTGGCGCACGGCGTCGTCGCCGCTGGCGTCCGGATGCGCCTTGGACCAGGTCACGGCGTCGGCGACATTGCCGGGGTAGGTCGAGGCCATCAGCACCTGGGCCAGCAGGGAGTCTGGATACAGCGCCAGCGGCGCCAGCATCTGGTCGAGTTCCTCCGGGCGGAACACCGGTTCGACCTGATCAGTGGCGGCAGACACCCCCGCCGTTGCGGGCGCGGTCTCCACGGCGGAGTGGGCGTCCCGGTCCGGCCATCCGACCAGGACCAGCCAGGCAAGCAGGACTGTGCTGAAACGACGACAACTGGGCATGGCGCTTCTCCTGGCAAAGGAAAGCGGGGCTGAACGCTGGGGCAGGATGACCGCCGCCTGCTACAGACCGACGGTCCAAGCAAGCATAGGTGGTTTTCCAGAGGACACCGGGGGCTTGGTGGGTGATCCGGCGGGATCGGCGCCGCTCGACCGCGGCGCTCGGCTCGGCCTTATGCCGAGCCCGTCACGCCCAGTTGCGCCTTGCCGAACTCGACGAACAGCTGCGCCGGCTTGGTCAGCGGCGCGCGTTTCAGCCAGGCGGCGACCAGCCCGGAGCTGCTCACCGATTCGACGATCTCTAGCGCCACCACCTTCTTGCCGTCGTAGGTGCATTCCGAGTGCGGGCGGGTCACCAGCAGGGAGAAGCCGAAGCCCTGACCGACCATGCCGCGGACCATCTCGATGGACGGCGAGCTGAAGACGATATTCGGCGTCAGACCCAGCTCCTCGAACAGGCTGACGAAATAGGTGCGGCTCGGCTGCACGTCGAGCAGGATCATCGGTTCCAGGCACAGATCGCGCAGCGACACCTGGGCCTGGCCGGTAAAGCGGTGGCCTTCGGGCAGCAGCGCATAGGGTTTCTGCGCCGGCATCAGCGCCTCGCTGTCGATGGTCGCATCCAGGTCGTGGTCGTAGAGGATCGCCAGGTCGAAGCGCCCGGCGGTCAGGCCCTGCACCAGCTCCTGCTGCTCGCCGTCGCGGATGCGGATTTCCACCCCGGGGTAGAGTGCATTGAAGCCGGCGATCAGGCGCGGCAGGTAGAGCGGCGCCACGGTCTCGAAGCAGCCGATGTCGATCTGCCCGGCCACCACGTCGTTGTCGGCCAGGGCGTTCTGCTCGAACTCGCGGGCCATGCGCAGCAGCTCCTGGGCCTTCTTGTAGAAGCGCGCGCCGCCAGGCGTCAGCGACACGCCCTGGGCGTGATGGCGGATGAACAGCTGCAGACCGAAGCTCTCCTCCAGGCCCTTGATCGCCGTGGAGATCGACGGCTGGGCGATATACAGCTTGCGCGACGCCTCGGCCACGCTGCCGCACTCCACTGTGGTGACGAAATACTTGAGCTGGCGCAGGGTGTAGGCGGCCATGGCGTACCTCTTCTTGCGGCCCTGGCAGGCCGTCTTGTCATTGACTTGCGACGTCCAACATACCCCAGCCGGGGCTTCGCACCTGCCCAGTTTTTTCATGGCCTGCGAGCATATATTTACTAATTTTCCTTGGGCCCGGCCTGCGCCACCATCGCCTCGACAACCACGAGAAGCCGCTTGCGGCACCCGGTATGAGGATAGAGGCGATGTTGCAGCACAGCGATTGGCAACGGCGTGCGGCCGAACAAGGTTTTATCAGCCAGGCACTGATCGACGGCCAGTTGCGCCCGGCACAGAGCGGCGCGACCTTCGCTTCCATCAACCCGGCCAACAACCAGTTGCTGGCCGAGGTCGCCGCTTGCGACGCGGCGGATGTCGATGCCGCGGTGGCCAGCGCCCGCCAGGCCTTCGAGCAGGGCCCCTGGGCGCGCATGGCGCCGCGCGAGCGCAAGCAGGTATTGCTGCGCCTGGCCGAACTGATCATGGCCAACCGCGAGGAGCTGGCCCTGCTCGACTCGCTGAACATGGGCAAACCGGTAATGGACGCCTACACCATCGATGTGCCCGGCGCGGCCAACGTCTTCGCCTGGTACGCCGAAGCCCTGGACAAGCGCTACGACCAGATCGCCCCGACCGCCAGCGACGCCCTGGCCACCATCAGCCGCGAACCCCTGGGGGTGATCGGCGCGGTGGTGCCGTGGAACTTCCCGCTGGACCTGGCCGCCTGGAAGCTGTCCCCGGCCCTGGCCGCCGGCAACTCGGTGGTGCTCAAGCCCGCCGAGCAGTCGCCCTTCTCCGCCCTGCGCCTGGGTCAGCTGGCCCTGGAGGCCGGCCTGCCGGCCGGGGTGCTGAACGTGCTGCCGGGCCTCGGCGAAAGTGCCGGCAAGGCCCTCGGCCTGCATATGGACGTGGATTGCCTGGCCTTCACCGGCTCCACCGAGGTGGGCAAATGCTTTATGGCCTACGCCGCGCAGTCCAACCTCAAGCAGGTCTGGCTGGAGTGCGGCGGCAAGAGCGCCAACCTGGTGTTCGCCGACTGCCAGGACCTCGACCTGGCCGCGGAAAAGGCCGCCTTCGCGATCTTCTTCAACCAGGGCGAGGTGTGCTCGGCCAACTCGCGCCTGCTGGTCGAGCGCAGGGTCCACGATGAGTTCGTCCAGCGCCTAATCGCCAAGGCGCGAGAGTGGCAACCCGGCGATCCGCTGAACCCGGCCAGCCGCGCCGGCGCCATCGTCGACTCGCGCCAGGCCGAACGCATCATGGGCTTTATCGACCGGGCGCAGGGCCAGGGCGCCACCCTGGTCTGCGGTGGCCAGCGCCTGTCGGTGGGCGGCTCGGACAACTTTATCCAGCCGACCACCTTTACCGGCGTCAGCCCGGCTATGCAGCTGGCCCGCGAAGAAGTGTTCGGCCCGGTGCTGGCGGTGCTGCCCTTCGACAGCGAAGAGCAGGCCATCGCCCTGGCCAACGACAGCCTGTACGGCCTGGCCGCCTCGCTGTGGACCGACGACCTCAATCGCGCCCACCGCGTGGCCCGCCGCCTGCGCGCCGGCAGCGTGTCGGTGAATACCGTGGATGCCCTGGACGTCTGCGTGCCGTTCGGCGGCTGCAAGCAATCGGGCTTCGGCCGCGACCTGTCGCTGCATGCCTTCGACAAGTACAGCCTGCTGAAAACTACCTGGTTCCAGCTGCGCACCTAAGAGCCTGCTTACGATCTGCTGCGCGTCGGCCCTGCTGCGTTAAAAGCAGGCTCGGATGCTCATTTACAGCTCGTAAACTCCGCGTCCTCGCCTGCTTTTGCCTTGCATGGCTCTAGCTCGCAAGATCGTAAACAGACTCCGGGCGCAGCAGATAACTGCGGCACCCGCCGCGTGCGATTCACCTGACACAACAACAAGATTGCAGGAGAACTCCCATGCATGATCCCGATATCAGCCTTGCTTCCCCTCTGGGCCTGGCCCAAGCAACCGCGCGCACGCGCAAACCCAGCCTGGGCCTGAGCGCCCTGCTGGCCGTGGCCATCGGCCTGGTGGTGTCCCAGGGCGTGATGGTGCTGATGCTGCAGGGCGCGGGCATCGCCGGCCTGGGCTTCCTGATTCCCCTGGCCCTGGCCTTCGTCCTGGCCCTGACCTATGTGCTGTCCTTCGCCGAACTGGCGCTGATGATCCCCCGCGCCGGCAGCCTGAGCAGCTACACCGAGGTGGCCCTGGGGCATTTCCCGGCGATCCTGGCGACCTTTTCCGGCTATGTGGTGGTGGCGATGTTCGCCCTCTCGGCGGAGTTGCTGCTGCTCGACCTGATCATCAACGAGGTCTATCCCGGGACCTTTCCCAGCATGCTGATCGCCTATGGGGTGCTGATCGGCTTTACCCTGCTCAACCTGCTGGGTATCGATGTGTTCGCCCGCCTGCAATCGGCCCTGGCGCTGATCATGGTCATCGTGCTGCTGGCCCTGGGCCTGGCCGCGGTGACCGGCAGCGGCAGCGAGCCGGCGCTGAACACCTCCATCAGCAGCGACTGGAACCCGCTCGGCGCCGGGGTGCTGACCCTGGTGGCGCTGGCCGTCTGGGGCTTCGTCGGCGCCGAGTTCGTCTGCCCGCTGGTGGAGGAGTCCAGGCAGCCGCAGCGCACTATTCCCTGGTCGATGATCCTCGGCGTGACGGTGATCTTCGTGACCATCGCCCTCTACTCCATCGGCGCGCTGTTCTATGTGCCCCAGGAGGAACTGGCCGGCTCGGCGCTGCCGCACTACCTGTTCGCCACCGCGCTGTTCGGCGAGGCCGGCAAGATCTTCCTGGTGATCGCCGCCATCACCGCCACCTGCAGCACGCTCAACACCTCGCTGGCGGCCATTCCGCGCATGCTCTACGGCATGGCGGTCAACGGCCAGGCCTTTCCGCAGTTCAAACTGCTCAGCAAGAAGCACAAGGCGCCCTGGGTCGCCGTGCTGTTCGTCGCCGCCATCACCGGCCTGCCGGTGGTGTTCATGGGCGACGACCCGGCCGCCATCGGCCTGTTGCTGCTGGCTGCGGCAGTCGCCTGGCTGCTGGCCTACATCATCTGCCACCTGGATGTGATCGCCCTGCGCCGGCGCTACCCGGATCTGCCACGGCCGTTCAAGACGCCGTTCTACCCGCTGCCGCAGATCCTCGGCATCGCCGGCATGCTGGTGTCGATCTACTACGTGTCGCCCACCCCGGAGATGACCGCGTCGATCTTCTACAGCGCCGGCGCGGTACTCGGCCTGGTGTCGTTGATCGCCGTGCTGTGGATAAAGCTGGTGATGGGCAAACCGCTGTTCACCCCCGAGCCGCTGGAGCAGGTGCTGGCCCGGTAGGGTGCGCGGGGCCGCCTAGGCCATGCGCAGCGGAAACTCCGCCGATGCCGGTGCGCACGGCGCACCCTAGGTCAGAGCCATCAATAACCGATTTGCCGCCGGGGCCTGACCCCGGCACCCGACAACCCATCAAGGCGAGGTCTCTGCCATGACAGTCCCACACACTCCCAACCGCCAGACCCAGGACTACCAGGCGCTGGATGCCGCCCACCATATCCATGCCTTCGTCGACCAGAAGGCGCTCAACGCCGAAGGGCCGCGGGTGATGGTCCGCGGCGAGGGCCTGCACCTCTGGGATAACGACGGCAAGCGCTACCTCGACGGCATGTCCGGGCTGTGGTGCACCAACCTCGGCTATGGCCGCCAGGATCTGGTCGCCGCCGCGACCCGGCAGATGGAGCAGCTGCCCTACTACAACATGTTCTTCCACACCACTCACCCGGCGGTGGTGGAGCTGTCCGAGACGCTGTTCAGCCTGCTGCCGGGCCACTACAGCCACGCCATCTACACCAACTCCGGCTCGGAGGCCAACGAGGTGCTGATCCGCACCGTGCGCCGCTACTGGCAGATTCTCGGCCAGCCGCAGAAGAAGGTGATGATCGGCCGCTGGAACGGCTACCACGGCTCGACCCTGGCCGCCACGGCCCTGGGCGGGATGAAATTCATGCACGAGATGGGCGGCATGCTGCCGGATATCGCCCATATCGACGAACCCTACTGGTACGCCCATGGCGGTGAGCTGAGCCCGGCCGAGTTCGGCCGCCGCTGCGCCCTGCAGCTGGAGGAGAAGATCCTCGAGCTGGGCGCGGAGAACGTCGCCGGCTTCATCGCCGAACCCTTCCAGGGCGCCGGCGGCATGATCTTCCCGCCAGAAAGCTACTGGCCGGAGATCCAGCGCATCTGCCGCCAGTACGACGTGCTGCTGTGCGCCGACGAGGTGATCGGCGGGTTCGGCCGTACCGGCGAATGGTTCGCCCACCAGCACTTCGGCTTCCAGCCGGACACCCTGTCGATCGCCAAGGGCCTGACCTCGGGCTATGTGCCGATGGGCGGCCTGGTGCTCTCCAAGCGCATCGCCGAGATGCTGGTGGAACAAGGCGGGGTGTTCGCCCACGGCCTGACCTACTCCGGCCACCCCGTGGCGGCCGCCGTGGCCCTGGCCAATATCAAGGCGCTGCGCGACGAAGGCGTGGTCAGCCGGGTCAAGGACGACACCGGCCCCTACCTGCAGCAGTGCCTGCGTCAGGTGTTCGGCGAGCATCCGCTGGTCGGCGATATCCAGGGCAGCGGCCTGGTCGCCGCCCTGCAGTTCGCCGAGGACAAGAGCAGCCGCAAGCGCTTCGCCAACGAGAACGACATCGCCTGGCGCTGCCGCAGCATCGGCTTCGAGGAAGGCCTGATCATCCGCTCCACCCTCGGCCGCATGATCATGGCCCCGGCCCTGGTGGCCAGCCACGCGGACCTGGACGAACTGCTGGAGAAAACCAAGCGCGCGGTGGACCGCACCGCCATGGAACTGGGCCTGCTGTAAGGCCAGCCGCACAGCAAACAGCCGCGCAATGCGCGGCTGTTGGTTATTGCCTCACGCCCTATTCACCGTAGATATCGAAGCTGAAGTATTTGCCCTGGATCTTCTGGTACTCGCCGTTTTCACGGATCGCCTTGATCGCCGCATTGAACTTGCCGAGCAGTTCGCTATCGCCCTTGCGCACAGCAATGCCGGCGCCTTCGCCGAAGTACTTGGGATCGGTGAAGGACGGGCCGACGAAGGCGAAGCCCTTGCCGTTGTCGGTTTTCAGGAAGCCCTCGTCCACCGGGATGGCGTCGGCCAGGGTGCCGTCCAGGCGAGCGGAAAGCATGTCCAGGTAGATCTCGTTCTGCGAGCTATAGCGCACCACCTCGACGCCCTTGGCCGCCAGCACCTCGCTGGCGAAGCGGTCGGTGGTGCTCGAACGCTGCACGCCGATGCGCTTGCCCTTGAGGTTGGCGAAATCCGCATCGACTTCGCTGCCGGCCTTCATCACCAGGCGCGCCGGGCTGTAGTAGTACTTGCCGGTGAAGTCCACCGACTTGCGCCGCTCGTCGGTGATGGTCATGGACGACAGGATGGCGTCGACCTTCTTCACCTTCAGCGAGGGGATCAGGCCGTCGAACTCCTGCTCGACCCAGGTGCACTCGACCTTCATCTCGGCGCACAGGGCGTTGCCGATGTCATAGTCGAAGCCGTCGATCCGGCCATCGGCGGTCTTGAAGGCGAACGGCGGATAGGCCGCCTCGATACCCAGGCGTAGCGGCTTGTCGGCGGCGAACAGGCTGGCGGCGAACAGGCTCAGGGCGAGGCCGCCCAGAATGGCGAGTTTCTTCATCGTGATGGTTCCTGCTGAGTGGGTGACATACCCCCTGCCCACGGACAAGCGCCGTGGACAGACGAGGTACCGGGGGTTACGGCAAGACAGAAGAAAGGCGCATCAGGCCTGCACCTGAGCGGGAAGTTGTCGCGAAGTGGCACGCGGGGACGGGTCATCTGCCAGCCTCTTTTTGTACTATAAAATCCATACTGGACTTAAATGTACAAACCGTCAACCGGGCAGGCGCAACCGCCGGTCGACGGCTGCGCGACCAGGCTGGAGACGGGGAATGCGACGCGGGACAACCCGCTCAAGGCGCAACAACCATGGAAAGCTGCGGCGCGAGCGCGGCCTAGTGGTCTGTGCGGTTAACTGGTTAACTCAAGTTCGGATGACTGAGGTTCTGAGACAAGGCGCCGCGACGAGTCATAGCAGGGCTATGGCGAGAAGCGGCAACGCGGGATCAGGGCCTCAGGCGCCGAAATTGACTAACTGAATTAACCAAACAGGCCACTAGTCTTTCTGCCAACGCTCGGCGGCGGCCTGATCGCTGCAGCGCCCTTCGACCCAGCGCTGGCCTTCGGCGGTGTCTTCCTTCTTCCAGAACGGCGCGCGGGTCTTCAGGTAGTCCATGACGAAGGCGCAGGCATCGAAGGCCGCCTGGCGATGGGCGCTGCTGGTGCCGACGAAGACGATCGGCTCGCCCGGTTCCAGGCGGCCGACGCGGTGGATGATCTCGATATTCAGCAACGGCCAGCGCTGCCCGGCCTCCTCGGCGATCTTGCCCAGGGATTTCTCGGTCATGCCGGGAAAGTGCTCGAGGAACATGCCGCCAACTTCGCGGCCCTCGTTGAAGTCGCGCACATAGCCGACAAAGCCGACCACCGCGCCGATTCCGAGGTTGGCGGCATGCAGGGCGTTGAGCTCGGCGCCGGGGTCGAAGGCCAGGGTCTGGACGCGGATGTTCATGCAGATGCTCTCTTGTGGGAGGGGCTTTAGCCGCGACTATAACGAACTCAGCCGCCGGTAACCGTGGGAAAGAAGGCCACCTCATCGCCCTCCGCCAGCGGCTCGGCGAGGCTGCACAGCTCCTGGTTGCGAGCGCACATAAGGTTCTGCTCGGCCAACACCGCCCAGACGCCGCCACGCGCCAGCAGGTGCTGGCGCAGGTCGTCGAGAGTGGCGAAATCCTCGGCATTGTTCAGCTGCTCGCCATCCAGGCCCAGCGCCTCGCGGTAACGGGCGAAATACTGCACGCGGATCATTGTTCGTCCTCGGCCTTGTAGTGACCACTCTTGCCGCCGAGTTTCTCCAGCAGGCGCACGTTTTCGATGACCATGCCGCGATCCACCGCCTTGCACATGTCGTAGAGGGTCAACGCGGCGACGCTGGCGGCGGTCAAGGCTTCCATTTCCACGCCAGTCTGCCCGGAGAGCTTGCAGCGCGCGGTGATGTGCACGGCGTCAACGCCCTCGGCGAGCAATTCGACCTTGACGCTGCTGAGCATCAGCGGGTGGCACAGCGGGATCAGGTCCGAGGTCTTCTTCGCCGCCTGGATGCCGGCGATGCGCGCCACGGCGAATACGTCGCCCTTGGGATGCTCGCCTTCGACGATCATCTGCAGGGTCTGCGGGCGCATGCGCACCCGGGCTTCGGCCACGGCCTCACGGACGGTCGGCGCTTTGTCGCTGACATCGACCATGTTGGCGTGGCCTTGGGAATCGAGATGGGTTAGCACGGGTTTGCTCCAGGCAGAGATGGGGCGATTGTAAACCCAGGAGTCAGAGCTTGTGAAAAAATCGAGCGCCGTCGCGAGGCCGTATCCAGGCGTGCGCAGCAAGGCGCGCCGGGTGAAAAGTGGGGGAGTTTAGTGAGCTAAATGACTCCGCTTTTCACCTGGCGCAACGCCGCCGCGGGCGCTGTGGAGGCGACCGCAGCGGGCGGGAGTTTTTTCACAAGCTCTTACGCCTCGGCCCCCGTGAATGCCGGACCGGCCGCAGGCTGATCGGCCTGCAGCCGGCCCTCCTCCGTTTACATATGGGTTTCGGCGAACTCCGCGAGGATCGAGCGTGGCACCCCTTGCAGGGTGATGTGCACGCCGTGGGGGAAGTCCTTGAAGCGCTCGGTCAGGTAGGTCAGCCCCGAGCTGGGCGCCGACAGGTAGGGCGTGTCGATCTGCGCCAGGTTGCCCAGGCAGACCACCTTGGAGCCGCTGCCGGCACGGGTGATGATGGTCTTCATCTGGTGCGGGGTGAGGTTCTGGCACTCGTCGATGAGGATCAGGCTCTGCTGGAAGCTGCGCCCGCGGATGTAGTTCAGCGATTTGAACTGCAGCGGCACCTTCTGCAGGATGTAGTCGACGCTGCCGTGGGTACTCTCGTCGTCCATGTGCAGCGCTTCCAGGTTGTCGGTGATGGCGCCGAGCCAGGGCTCCATCTTCTCCGCCTCGGTGCCGGGCAAAAAGCCGATCTCCTGGTCCAGCCCCTGCACGCTGCGGGTGGCGATGATCCGCCGGTAGCGCTTGCTGACCATGGTCTGCTCGATGGCCGCGGCCAGCGCCAGGATGGTCTTGCCCGAGCCGGCCGCGCCGGACAGGTTGACCAGGTGGATGTCCGGATCGAGCAGGGCATAGAGCGCCAGCGCCTGGTAGATGTCGCGCGGGCGCAGGCCCCAGGCCTCCTGGTGCAGCAGCGGCTCCTGGTGCAGGTCGAGGATCAGCAGTTCGTCGGCCTCGATGCCCTTGATCCAGCCGACGAAGCCCTGTTCGTCGATGATGAACTCGTTGACGTGCACCGCCGGCAGGTTGTCGGTGAGCTGCACCCGGTGCCAGGTGCGCCCGTGGTCCTGGCGGGTCTCCACGGTGCTCACGCGGTCCCAGAAGGCGCCGCTCATGCTGTGGTAGCCCTTCGACAGCAGGGATACGTCGTCGACCAACTGGTCGGTGTGGTAGTCCTCCGAGTCGATGCCGCAGGCGCGCGCCTTCAGGCGCATGTTGATGTCCTTGGTCACCAGCACCACGGCCATCCCCGGGCGGCGCGATTTCAGCTCGACCAGTTGGTTGATGATCTTGTTGTCGTTGAGGTCTTCCGGCAGCCAGGTGATCGGCGAAGCGCTCTTGCTCATGAGAATCGAGAGGAAGCCACAGGGCCCGCTCTTCTCGCGCTGGATCGGTACGCCATGCTCCACTTCGTCGGGCGATGCAGCGCCGAGGATCTTGTCGATCAGGCGAATGGCCTGGCGGCATTCGACGGCGACACCCGCCTTGCCCGTTTTCAGCTTGTCCAGCTCCTCCAGCACGGTCATCGGGATGGCGACGTGGTGTTCCTGGAAATTCAGCAACGCGTTGGGATCGTGGATCAGGACATTGGTATCGAGGGCGTAGAGGGTCGGAGCGGTGGGCTTGAAGCGTCCGTGGTCATCCATACTCGGTCACCTTCTTGTAGGAGCCAAGCGACGGAATGCCTGAGCAGCGTTCCGCCGCGGGGAGCCGCCGACTTCTCAGGCGGGGACTGAGAAGATGCACGCAAGGTGAGGGCCAATCGCCACCTGTCTGCAGGGTTCGGCGGTCTTGTCTTTTAGATACTCCAAAAAAGATGACAGACAAACGTTTTTTTTGGCTTTCGCAGGTTTATTTGTCGGCGCGACAAATAGCGCTTGGCGACCCGCACAGGCACCGTTAAAGTCGAAAGTCCCACCGGCGCGATTGGCGCCATTTTTCCGCGCCTTCCCTACTCGTTTTCCGCACAGCGATTGACCTCCACGGTCACGTGCACCAGCTCGTCGAGCCCCGCCAGCCGGGCCTTGTAGCGATCCGCCGAGCAACTGCCATGGGTCACTACGCTGACGATGCAGGCATAGTGCGCACGGCCGACACGCCACAGGTGCAGATCGGCCAGTTCGGTGTCCGGTTCCTGCGCCAGCAGATAGCGCACGCGCGTCACCAGCGGGCTGTCCATCTCGCGGTCGAGCAGCACCTTGGCGGTCTCGACCAGCAGTCCTTTTGCCCACAGCGCGATGATCAGCGCGCCGATCAGCCCCATCAGCGGATCGAGCCAGTTCCAGCCGAACAGCAGACCACCAAGCAGGGCGATGATCGCCGCCACCGAGGTCAGCGCATCGGCCAGCACATGCACAAAGGCGGCATGCCGATTGAGATCGCGCGCCAGCGGCGCCGGGTGATCGTGATCGTGGCCGGCGTGGCCGTGAGCGTGGCGGTGGCCATGCGCGGATCGATCGCGCAGCAGCCAGGCCGATGCCAGGTTGACCAGCAAGCCGATCAGCGCCACGCCGAGGGCCAGGTCGAAGGCGATGGCCTGCGGCCGCCACAGGCGCCAGAGCGACTCGGCGGCCAACAGGGCGATCACCACCCACAGCAGGATCGCGCTGGCGAAACCGGCCAGCACCTCGACCTTCCAGGTGCCGAAGGCGAACCGCGGGTCATCGACGTAGCGCCGCGCCAGCAGATAGGCCAGCGCCGTCAGGCCGATCGCGAGCATGTGCGAGGCCATGTGCCAGCCATCGGCGAGCAGCGCCATGGAGTTAAAGGCATAGCCGGCGATGACCTCCACCAGCATGGTCGCCCCGGTCAGCGCCGCCACCCGCCAGGCCTGGCGCTCGGTGCCGGTTTCCAGCGGGCGGTAGTCGTGGGAGGGTTCCCAGCGGGAGTGGTTGCAGGTGGTCATCGCAGCGCCTCGAAGGATTCGACCTGGACGAACTACACCCCCGTGACGAGCCCCCGGTCAAGTGCGTAGATCCTGTGTTCATGTGCACGCCGCGCAGGACGTAGGAGCGGCGGGGGCGCCTAGCCCATGCCCGCGATGCTTTTTGCAGGCATGCCCTATCGCGGCCATGGGCCGCTCCTACGAAACCCCTGAGCCCGTAGCTTAAATGCAATCCCTCGTCCCGGATTGCATCCGGGCTACCCGAGCAGGCGCACAAAACATTCCATCGCCTTAATAGCTAGAGCCCTGGCCACCGCTCGGCCTAGAATCGCGCCCAGACTTTCAGGAGCAGACTTCCATGCTGATGGTGATTTCCCCGGCCAAGACCCTCGATTACCAGACGCCGCCGGCGACCGAGCGTTTTACCCAACCCGCGCACCTCGACCATGCCCAGGACCTGATCGCCCTGCTGCGCGACTTCACGCCGGCGCAGATCGCCGAGCTGATGCACCTGTCGGACCAGCTCGCCGCCCTGAATGCCGCGCGCTTCGGCAGCTGGACGCCGACCTTCACCCCGCACAACGCCAAGCAGGCGCTGCTGGCCTTCAAGGGCGACGTCTACACCGGGCTGAATGCCGAGGATTTCAGCGAGGACGACTTCGACTTCGCCCAGCAGCACCTGCGCATGCTCTCCGGCCTGTATGGCGTGCTGCGCCCGCTCGACCTGATGCAGGCCTACCGCCTGGAAATGGGCACCAAACTGGCCAACCCGCGCGGCAAGGACCTCTACGCCTTCTGGGGCGAGCGCATCAGCGGCTGGCTCGACGAGGCGCTGGCGGCCCAGGGCGACCAGGTGCTGCTCAACCTCGCCTCCAACGAATACTTCGCCGCGGTGAAGCGCAAGGCGCTCAGCGCGCGGATCATCGACACCGAGTTCAAGGACCTGAAGAACGGCCAGTACAAGATCATCAGCTTCTACGCCAAGAAGGCCCGCGGCCTGATGGCGCGCTACGTAATCAAGCAGCGCCTGACCGATCCCGAAGGCCTCAAGGACTTCGCCTACCAGGGCTACCGCTACTCGGCGCAGCATTCCCGGGCAGACAAGCTGGTGTTCCTGCGCGACCAGCCAGAGGACTGATCCCCCTGCCCGTTCGCCGCGGGCCGCACGGGCGGCCCGCGCACCGCCGCAAGCCCCCGCCTGGCGCCGCCTCAGGCGCTGCAGCCAGTGCCCGCGGGATCCCGGAAAGTGCCCCTGAAGTTCTGCCCCTTCTCCTGCCTCCTTACTTCCATGGCATCTGGAATTGAACTTTCCAGCCAACTCCGATCGCCATCATATTCCAATTAAAGTGCCACCAACTCTATAACCGGTGGCCACTACATCGCTGCTTCGCCTCATTGAAAAAAGAGGACGAACGGTAGGAACTATAGGAAAACCGACAGACTCTTACCCCCCGTAAGACATTTCCCAACACAACTTTTGGCCTATTTCAAAGTGCCATTAACTGTCGAACTAACGTTGGCGAAAATGTAATACACCGGCTATATGCCATCGCCCTGTCAGAGGAGACAAAGGAGAACTTCCACCTTCACGTGAACGACTAGATACCTAGAGCCAGAGCCGTTCCGGCCAGCAGCTCAGAACTTCACAGGGCACGTTTCATATTACAAGCCCCGCACCGGCCTCCGTGATGGATGCCCACTATTCCCTATTGCCTTACTGCCCCACTCGCCGCGCCGAGTGAGTGCAACGAACAACTGTGGCCAATCAGCCACCGTTTAAGTGCGTATGTGCGCCCTATTTAAATGGATGAGGTGAAAACGATGCGAATCAGTATCTTCGGTTTGGGTTACGTCGGCGCAGTCTGTGCCGGTTGCCTGTCGGCCCGTGGCCATGACGTGGTCGGTGTCGATATATCTGCGACCAAGATCGATCTGATCAACAACGGTAAATCACCGATTGTCGAACCGGGTCTGGAAGACTTGCTGCAACAGGGCCTGCGTAGCGGCCGCCTGCGTGGCACCACCGACGTCGCCGCCGCCGTGCGCGACACCGAGGTCTCGTTCATCTGCGTCGGCACGCCGAGCAAGAAGAACGGCGACCTGGAACTGGATTACATCGAGGGCGTGTGCCGCGAAATCGGCCTGGCCCTGCGCGACAAGGCCGAGCGTCACACCGTGGTGGTACGCAGCACGGTGCTGCCGGGTACCGCCAAGAACGTGGTGATCCCGCTTCTCGAAGACTGCTCGGGGAAGAAGGCCGGCGTCGACTTCGGCGTGGCGGTGAACCCCGAGTTCCTCCGCGAAAGCACCGCGATCAAGGACTACGACTTCCCGCCGATGACGGTGATCGGCGAGCTGGACCAGGCCGCCGGCGACCTGCTGGAAAGCATCTACAGCGAACTCGACGCGCCGATCATCCGCAAGGACATCGATGTCGCCGAGATGATCAAGTACACCTGCAACGTCTGGCACGCGGCCAAGGTCACCTTCGCCAACGAGATCGGCAACATCGCCAAGGCCGTCGGCGTCGATGGTCGCGAGGTGATGGAGGTGATCTGCCAGGATCACAAGCTCAACCTGTCCAAGTACTACATGAAGCCCGGCTTCGCCTTCGGCGGCTCCTGCCTGCCCAAGGACGTGCGCGCCCTGTCCTACCGCGCCAACTCGCTGGACGTCGACGCGCCGCTGATCGGTTCGCTGATGCGCAGCAACAGCGCCCAGGTGCAGAAGGCCTTCGACATCATCGCCCGCCACGACAAGCGCAAGGTCGCCCTGCTCGGCCTGTCCTTCAAGGCCGGCACCGACGACCTGCGCGAAAGCCCGCTGGTGGAACTGGCCGAGATGCTGATCGGCAAGGGCTACGACCTCAGCATCTACGACCACAACGTCGAGTACGCCCGCGTGCATGGGGCCAACAAGGACTACATCGAGTCGAAGATCCCGCACGTCTCCTCGCTGCTCGACAGCGACTTCGATGCGGTGGTCGACCGCGCCGACATCATCGTCCTCGGCAACGGCGACGCGCGTTTCGCCCCGCTGGCGGCCACCACCCCCGCGGGCAAGCAGGTGGTCGACCTGGTCGGCTTCATGCCGAAGACCACCCGCAGCGGTGCCGAAGGCATCTGCTGGTAAGCCACTAGCGAAGAACGAACCTCGGGCGCGCGATGGCCGGCAGAGCCGCGTCGACGCCCGGGGCGAGTCCCGTGGACACGATGGATACGCATATGGACAAGCTGAAGACGGGCCTCAACGAGGCTGCGGGCTGGCTATTTTACCTGTCGCTGCTGATGCTGCTGGCGTTGGCGCTGCCCAGGACGGTATTCGACCCCGAGTCGAAGGACTTCCTCCTGCTGATCGGCGCAGTCGGCATCTGGCGCTATTCCATGGGCGCGACGCACTTCCTGCGCGGCTGCCTGTTCCTCTACGGGGTCTACCCCTATTACCGGCGCAAGGTGCAGAAGCTCGGCAAGGACACCGATCCCTCGCAGGTATTCCTGATGGTCACCAGCTTCCGCATCGACGCGCTGACCACCGCCATGGTCTACCGCTCGGTGATCCGCGAGGCCATCGACTGCGGCTTCCCGACCACCGTGGTGTGCTCGATCGTCGAGCTGTCCGATGAGCTGCTGGTGAAGAACCTGTGGGCGCAACTCGAACCGCCGGCGCATGTGAAGCTGGACTTCGTGCGCATCCCCGGCACCGGCAAGCGCGACGGCCTGGCCTATGGTTTCCGCGCCATCTCCCGGCAGATGCCGGACAGCGATGCGGTGGTCGCGGTGATCGACGGCGACACCGTGCTCGGCGAGGGCGTGGTGCGCAAGACCGTGCCCTGGTTCAAGTTGTTTCCGAATGTCGGCGGCCTGACCACCAACGAGTTCTGCGAGGTGCGCGGCGGCTACATCATGAGCGAGTGGCACAAGCTGCGCTTCGCCCAGCGCCACCTCAACATGTGCTCGATGGCGCTGAGCAAGCGCGTGCTGACCATGACCGGGCGCATGTCGGTGTTCCGCGCCCAGGTGGTCACCGACCCCGAGTTCATCGCCGACGTGGAAAGCGACCACCTGCAGCACTGGCGTCTGGGGCGCTTCCAGTTCCTCACCGGCGACGACAAGTCCAGCTGGTACAGCCTGATGCGCCTGGGCTACGACACCTTCTACGTGCCGGATGCGGCGATCAACACGGTCGAGCACCCGCCGGAGAAGAGCTTCATCAAGGCCAGTCGCAAGCTGATGTTCCGCTGGTACGGCAACAACCTGCGGCAGAACTCGCGCGCCCTGGGCCTGGGCGTCAAGCGCCTGGGGCTGTTCACCAGCGTGGTGCTGTTCGACCAGCGCGTGTCGATGTGGACCAGCCTGCTCGGCCTGGCCGTGGCGATCATCGCCAGCCTCAAGTACAGCATGGCCTTCATCCTCGTCTACCTGCTGTGGATCGGCCTCACCCGGCTGGTCCTGACCCTGCTGCTCTGCGTCAGCGGCCACCGCATCGGCCCGGCCTATCCGCTGATTCTTTATTACAACCAGATCGTCGGTGCCATGGTGAAGATCTACGTGTTCTTCCGCCTCGACCAGCAGTCCTGGACGCGCCAGCCGACCAAGCTCGAACGCAGCCTGCAAAGCTTCCAGCGCTGGTTCAACACCTGGTCGTCGCGCGCCATGACTTTCTCTGCCGCCAGCGTATTCATCGCCGCGCTCTTGGCGTTGGTGTGACCGGAACCCCACCGGAACTTGAATTGAATAGGAACCTGCAAGCATGAATACAGCCGTCAACCTCAATGTGGTCCACGAATCGGAAGCCCAGCGCCAGCACGCGCGGGTGAAGATTCCTGCCCGCCTGCGTTACCTGACCAAACAGCGCGAGCGCGTCGAAGCCCGCACCCTCGACCTCTCCGCCGGCGGTTTCAGCTTCATCGCCGATCACCAGGCGGTGCAGGTCGGCGACTACCACAAGGGCCGCCTGCAGTTCCGCCTCGACAGCCTCGACCTGGGCCTCGACATCGAGTTCCAGGTGCGCTCGGTCGACGTCGACAACGGGCGCGTCGGCTGCCAGTTCCACAACCTCAAGCCGCGCGATACCGCCACCCTGCGCTACCTGATCAGCGCCCACCTGGGCGGCGAACTGGTCAGCGTCGGCGACCTGCTCAGCACCCTGCAGCGCGAGAACTTCACCAAGCCGCGCAAGAACGGCGCCAGCGGCTCCGGCATGGGCGTGTTCGGCCGCCTCAAGGCGGTGAGCTTCAGCCTGGCGATCTTCCTGGTCGGCCTGGCCGCCTTCGGCTTCATCTTCAAATCGATCTACGGCCTGTACTTCGTCACCCATGCGCAATCCGGCCTGGTCAACGTGCCGAGCCTGCAGGTGACCATGCCGCGCGAAGGCACGGTGCAGAGCCTGGTCGGCCCGGAGGGTACGGTCGACAAGGGCGCGCCGATCGCCGCCTTCTCCGCCACCATGCTGGAGATGCTCAAGGGCCACCTCAGCGACGAGCAGTTGAGCCCGGCCAACGTCGAGGCGCTGTTCGGCAAGCAGATGAAGGGCACCC
This sequence comes from Pseudomonas benzenivorans, assembly GCF_900100495.1. Classification (GTDB taxonomy): domain Bacteria; phylum Pseudomonadota; class Gammaproteobacteria; order Pseudomonadales; family Pseudomonadaceae; genus Aquipseudomonas; species Aquipseudomonas benzenivorans. Next base: position 42,085 of record NZ_FNCT01000004.1, on the reverse strand, counting down.
TGACCAGCCCGTGCAACTGCAAGGTGGCGCGCCAGCTGGTGGCCGACGGCCAGTTCGCCAGCAAGGGCGAGGTGATCTTCGAACTGGTGCCGCAGGACACCCAGGCCACGGTGCTGGCCAGCTTCCCCTACCGCAACTTCGCCCAGGCCCGCCCCGGCACCCCCGTCAGCTTCTGGGTGGCCGGCGAAGACCAGCCGCGCGTCGGCAAGATCGTCAGCAGCAGCCTGCATGAAGGCGGCCTGGCCTCGGATATCCGCGTGGTGATCCAGCCCGAGGAGCCGCTCACCAGCAGCCTCGCCGGCCAGCCGGTGGAAGTGGTCATCGACCGCGGCCCGTCGCTCGACTGGCTGCTCGACAAGGCCCTGGCGGCCGGTATCTAAGGAGGGCTCCCGCGTGGCACAGACTCATTCCCCCCTGCTATTGCTCGCCGCGGCGCTGGCCCTGGCCGGCTGCGCCGGTCTGCCCGACCAGCGCCTGGCCAACGAGGCGCTGCAGCGTGGCGACACCGCCACCGCCGAGCAGCACTTCCGCCAACTGGCGCAGCTCGGCTATGCCAATGCGCAGATCGGCCTGGCCGACCTGCAGCTGGCCGGCGGCTCCGAGCAAGACCTGGCCAAGGCCGAGCGCACCTATCGCCTGGCCCTCGATGAGTCGCCGCGGGCCAAGTCGCGCCTGGGCAAGCTGCTGGCGCGCAAGCCGGGCAGCAGTGCCGCCGAGCGCCGCGAGGCCGCCCAGCTGCTGAATGACGCCTTCGCCGCCGGCGAGCAGGACACCCTGCTGCCCCTGGCCATGCTCTACCTGCAATACCCTCAGGACTTCCCCGGTATGAACGTGCAACAACGCATCTCCAGCTGGCGCCAGCAGGGCCACAGCCAGGCCGATCTGGCGCAGATCCTCTTCTACCGCACCCAGGGCACCTACGATCAGCACCTGGGGGAAATCGAACGCATCTGCCAGGGCATGATCGCCCAGGCCGATGTCTGCTACGTCGAACTTGCCACCGTGTACCAGAAGCAGGGCAAGGCCGAGAAGCAACAGGACCTGCTCAAGCGCCTGCTGGCCGGCTACCGCGCCGGCGCCGTGCCGGCCCAGCGGGTCGAAGCGGTGGCCCTGGTGCTTGCCGATGCCGAGCTGGGCAAGCCGGACGAAAACCAGGCGCAGAAGATGCTCGAAGCCATCGCCCCGAGCTACCCGGCCGCCTGGGTCAGCCTCGCCCGCCTGCTCTACGACTACCCGGGCCTGGGCGACACCGAGAGCATGCTGAGCTACCTCGACAACGGCCGCGCCGCCGCCCTGCCGCGCGCCGAGCTGTTGCTCGGGCGCCTCTACTACGAGGGCAAGCTGGTCCCGCAGGACCCGCACAAGGCCGAACAGCACTTGCGCAAGGCCGCGCCCAGCGAGCCCAGCGCCAACTACTTCCTCGGCCAGCTCTACCTGCGCGGCTACCTCGGCGACATCTACCCGCAGAAAGCCCTGGACCACCTGCTCAGCGCCGCGCGCAACGGCCAGATCAACGCCGACTTCGCCCTCGGCCAGATGTACTCCCAGGGCAAGGGCATCCAGCCCGACCTGGTCAACGCCTACGTGTTCAGCCAACTGGCGTTGCCGAAGAACACCCCGCAGGCCAGCGAACTGGCCCGCGCTATCGCCCAACGCCTGACGCCGGCGCAACTCGCCCAGGCCGAACGCCTGCTGCGTGAAGAACGCCAGCTGCGCGGCACTGCCTGGCAGGCGCAGACCGCGCTGCAGGCGCAGACCCCATGAGTGAGGACTCCCTGATGAAACTTAACCGGATCGCCACTGGCCTGGGCTTGAGCGTGTCGCTGTTTTCCGCCAGCGCGGTATGGGCGGTGCAGCTGAGCGACGACAACTTCGGCCTCGACATCAAGATCACCGCGCAGTCGGAAGACGACCGCGACCTCGGCACCCAGGACGGCGGCGACGTGGGCGGCATCGGCCTCGACCTGCGCCCCTGGCTGTATGGCCAGCGCGGCGAATGGAGCGCCTTCGCCCTGGGCCAGGCGGTGACCGCCAGCGACACCGTCGAGACCGACACCATCGAGTCCAGCGACATCGAATCAGGCGGCGGCAGCCGCAACGACGGCCGCGAGCCGGACGACAACTACCTGGCCCTGCGCGAATTCTGGGTCGACTACGGCGGCCTCACCGCCTACCCCGGCGAGCACCTGCGCTTCGGCCGCCAACGCGTGCGCAGCGACGAGGGCACCTGGTGGGACAGCAACATCGAGGCACTGCGCTGGAGCTTCGACACCACCCTGCTGCGCGCCAACGTCGGGGTCGCCGAGCGCTTCTCCGACTACCGCACCGACCTCGACGAACTGGCCCCGGAAGACGAGGACCGCCAGCACCTGTTCGGCGATATCTCCACCCAGTGGCAGCCCGGCCACTGGGTCGGCCTCAAGGCCCACCACAGCCGCGACGACGGCGAGCTGGCCAACCCCGGTGAAGAGATCGACGAGCTGAGCAAGCGCCACACCGGCGACCTCACCTGGCTGGGCATCAACGCCGATGGCGACTTCTTCAACCCGCGCTCGAACCGGCCGCTGAACTACTGGGCCCAGGCCACCTGGCTGACCGGCGAGATCGACGAACTGCAGCAGAGCGTGGTCGGCGACCAGCGCCTGGCCAGCGGCTCGCACAACGTCGATGTCGACGCCTGGGCGCTGGACCTCGGCCTGCGCTGGAACATCGACGAGCAGTGGAAAGTCGGCGGCGCCTACGCCCGCGGCAGCGGCGGTGGCGACGGCGACAGTTCCGAGCAGTTCCGCCAGACCGGCCTGGAGAGCAACCGTTCCACCTTCACCGGCACCAGCGCCAGCATGCACCGCTTCGGCGAGGCCTTCCGCGGCGAGCTGTCGAACCTGCAGGCGGCCAGCGCCTTCGGCTCCTGGCAGCTGCGCGAGGACTACGACGCCAGCCTGGTCTACCACCGTTTCTGGCGGGTCGACGACAACCAGGAGATCGGCGACAGCGGGATCATCGCGCCGCTGCAGGACGGCGAGAAGGACCTCGGCCAGGAAGTCGACCTGGTGCTCACCCGCTACTTCAAGCAGGGCCTGCTGCCGGCCTCGATGGCCGAGCACCTGGACGAGCGCTCGGCGCTGGTGCGCTTGCGCGGCGGCGTGTTCCTGCCGGGCGACGCCTATGGCGATGACACCGACTCGGTGATGCACCGCGCCTTCGTCGACTTTATCTGGCGACTCTGAGGATGGCGCAATGAGGGAAGCCCCGGACATGACCCTTAGCAGGCCGTTGAAAAACGTAGCGAGCGAAGGCCAGGCAAGGCGAAATCAGCCGAAGAAGCGCAGTTTACGAGTTGTAAATGAGCATTCTGAGGCTGATTTCAACGCAGCATGGCCGAGCGCAGTAGTTTTTCAACAGCCTGCTACAGCGCTGAAACGGCGCTTCGGCACCGGCTTGCTGTGCGCCGGCGTGCTGCTCGGCGCCCTGCAACTGGCGGCGCCCTGCGTCCAGGGCGCCGAGCGCGCTGCCGCGCCAGCGCGGCCGACCCAGGAGCTGAAGGAAACCAAGAACTACACGGTGACCAGCGCGCCGACCGCACCGCTGCACCTGGATCCGCCGCAGCTGCCGGACCTGTCCGGCTACACCGCGCAAGCGGTGGAGGCCAAGATCGAGCGCGGCCAGCGCGGCAAGGTGGTGGTGCGACGCATGCTGCAGCAGGACGCCCTGAAGGACTTCATCGGCGGCAACGAGCGCCTGCGCGAATGGGTCAAGCGGCAGAACGGCATGCCCCATGCGATCTTTGTCGAAGGCGGCTACGTGACCCCGCAGGACATCGCCAAGGCACTGCCGGACAGCCAGTTCCGCGAAGTCGAGCCCGGCGTCTACCTGGCGCGCCTGCCGATCGTCGTCGCCCAGGGCGCGACCCTGCAGGTGGGCAAGCAGACCCGCGAGCTGCGCCTGTCCCAGGAGCGCGGCGTGTTCATGGTCAACGACGGCAAGCTGTTCGTCACCGATACCCGGCTTACCGCCTGGCGCGAGGCGGACAACGGCCCGGCGAGCTTCCGCACGCCGGACGAGTTCCGCCCGTTCCTGGTGTCCTGGGGCGGCAGCGAGCTGTACATCTCGCACAGCGTGGTCACCAGCCTGGGCTACAACAACAGCAAGTCCTATGGCGTCTCCATCACCCAGTACACCCCCGGCATGCACAAGCGCCTGCAGCGCTCGGAGCCGACCGGCTGGCTGATCGACTCGGAGTTCGTCGACCACTGGTACGGCTTCTACTGCTACGAGGCGGCGGACGTGGTGGTCAAGGGCAACACCTACCGCGACAACATCGTCTACGGCATCGACCCGCACGACCGCTCCCACGGCCTGGTGATCGCCGAGAACACCGTGTACGGGACCAGGAAGAAGCACGGCATCATCATCTCCCGCGAGGTCAACGACAGCTGGATCATCAACAACAAGAGCTACGCCAACAAGCTGTCGGGGATCGTCCTCGACCGCAACAGCGTGAACAACCTGGTGGCCTACAACGAGGTTTACCAGAACCATGCCGACGGCATCACCATCTACGAGAGCTCGAACAACCTGCTGTGGGCCAACAAGGTGCTGAACAACGCCCGCCACGGCATCCGCCTGCGCAACAGCACCAACGTGCGCCTGTACGAGAACATCTCCGCGGCCAACCAGCTGACCGGGGTGTACGGGCACATCAAGGACCTCTCCGACACCGACCGTAACGTCGCCCTCGACCCCTTCGACACCCAGGTGTCGATGATCGTGGTCGGCGGCACGCTCGCCGCCAACGGCTCCAGCCCGCTGTCCATCGATTCGCCGCTGAGCGTCGAGCTGTACCGCGTGGAACTGATCGCGCCGAGCAAGAGCACCGGCATCAGCTTCGCCGGCATCCTCGGCGAGAAACAGGAAGAGATCCTCGACCTGATGGTGCGCCGCCAGCTGGCAGTGCTCATCGACCCCGTCGAAAGCCAGGCCGAACTCCAGGATTGAGGTAACCGAACGTGAGCAAACGCAATTTCCACTTCCGTCGACTGGCCCTCGCCACCGCGCTGCTGAGTGCCGGCGCCACCGGCAGCGCCCTGGCCGAACCGCACTACCAGGTCGAGCGCCTCGGCCCGCTGTGCCCGATCGCCCGGGACCCGGGCCAGTACAACACCAAGTACCTGAGCTTCTTCACCGCCCTGGTGCAGGGCGAGGGCGACTGGCTGTTCCGCAGCCGCTACGACCTGCGCACCGACTTCGGCACCACGCCCCAGGGCTATGCGCAGTTCAAGCGCCTGCGCGACACGCTGAAGGCCAGGGGCGTGGAACTGATGATCGTCTACCAGCCGACCCGCGGCCTGGTGAACCGGGAGAAACTCAGCCCGCAGGAAAAGGCCGACTTCGACTTCGAGCTGGCCAAGGCCAACTACCTGCAGGCCATCGCCGACTTCCGCAAGGCCGGGATCTGGGTCACCGACCTGTCGCCGCTGTTCGACGAGCGGGACGTGGACACCGACTACTACTTCAAGGCCGACCACCACTGGACCCCGAACGGCGCGGCGCGCACCGCCGAGCTGGTGGCCGAGACGCTGAAGCAGATTCCCGGCTTCGACGCGATCCCGAAGAAGGAGTTCGAGAGCAAGGTGGTCGGCCTGCTGCCCAAGGCCGGCACCCTGCACAAGACCGCCACCACCTTCTGCGGCACCAGCTATGCCACCCAGTACGTGCCGCGCTACGAGACCGAGCCGGTGGGCGAGGCTGGCGCCGACAGCCTGTTCGGCGACGAGGCCAACCCGCAGATCGCCCTGGTCGGCACCAGCAACAGCGGCCCGGCCTACAACTTCGCCGGTTTCCTGCAGCAGTACAGCGGCGCCGACGTGCTCAACATGGCGGTCAGCGGCGGCGGTTTCGACAGCGCCCTGCTGCAGTACATGAGCAGCCAGGCGTTCCACGACAACCCGCCGAAGATCCTCATCTGGGAGTTCGCCACCCACTACGACCTGGCGCAGCAGAGCTTCTACCGCCAGGCCGTGCCGCTGGTGAACAACGGCTGCGCCGGCCGCCCGGCGCTGATGAAGAACAAGGTGACGCTCAAGCCCGGCGCCAACGAAGTCCTGGTCAACGGCGAGAACAGCCCGCTGCGCGACCTGCGCGGCGGCGACTACCAGGTCGACCTGACCTTCAGCGACCCCGGCGTGCACGAGTCCAAGGCGACCTTCTGGTACCTCAACGGCCGCCGCGAGAACTTCAAGATCGAGCAGAGCGACCGCGTCGACACCGGTGGCCGCTATGTCTTCGAGCTGCGCAACGACCCCGACTGGCGCGACCTCAACCTGCTCGCCATGGAAATCCACAGCCCGGAACAGATGCCGGCCAACCTCAGCGTCGAGGCGACCCTCTGCAAACGTCCCGACCCTGGCAGCCAAGCCCTGACGGCACGCGCCGAGTGAAGGGGCAAGGAGAGACCATGCAACGTCCAACCCGGCTACTCGCCCCCTGCCTGCTGGCGGCCGCCCTGCTCGCCCAGCCGGCGCTGGCCGCCGGCCTGGTACCGCCGGCCGGCTACTTCGCGCCGGTGACCGTTACCGACAAGAAGCCGCGCAGCTGCGCCGCACCGCCCAAGCCCTACACCGCCAAGCTGGTGTTCCGCAGCAAGTACGAAGGCTCGGACAAGGCCCGCGCGACCCTCAACAAGGCCGCCGAAAAGGCCTTTCGCGCCAGCACCGCGGACATCACCGAGCTGGAGCGCGGGGTCAATATCCAGGTCATGCGCTACATGGACGGCGGCGACCGCCAGCAGCTCGAGTGCGCGCTGAACTGGATGGCCAGCTGGGCCCAGGCCGATGCCCTGCTCAGCGCGGAGCACAACCACACCGGCAAGTCGATCCGCAAATGGACCCTGGGCAGCCTGTCCTCCGCCTACCTGCGCCTGAAATTCTCCGCGTCGCGACCGCTGGCGCCGTACCAGCAGCAGACGCGGCTGATCGAATCCTGGTTCGTCGAGATGGCCGAGCGCACCGTGCGCGACTGGAGCGACCTGCCGCTGAAGAAGGTCAACAACCACAGCTACTGGGCCGCCTGGTCGGTGATGGCCACCGCCGTGGCCACCGACCGCCGCGACCTGTTCGACTGGTCCGTGGCGCAGTTCCGCGTGGCCGCCAGCCAGGTCGACGCGGACGGCTACCTGCCCAACGAACTCAAGCGCAAGCAACGCGCCCTCGCCTACCACAACTACAGCCTGCCGCCGCTGGCGATGGTCGCCGCCTTCGCCCAGGCCAACGGCGTCGACCTGCGCGCGGAAAACCACGGTGCCCTCGAGCGCCTGGCCGAACGGGTGCTCGACGGGATCGACGAACAGGCCGCCTTCGCCGCCAGGAGCGGCGCCAAGCAGGACCTCGCCGAGCTGAAGAAGCCCGCCAAGTTCGCCTGGCTGGAGCCCTACTGCGCGCTCTACGCCTGCTCGGCCGAGACCCGCGAATACAAACAGGAGCTGGGTCCGTTCAAGACCTTCCGCCTTGGCGGCGACGTGACCCGGGTGTTCAACCCCAAGCAGCGGGGCGATAGCTGAGAGCGTGAGCACAGCGCTACCAGCGCCGCGGCGCTAAGCAGAACGATGAAAGACCCTCCCCGCTCGCGGGGGGGAAAGGGGGGGCTTGCGAGCCCTGGAAGAGTGTCATTCAACGGAGAGAGACGGATGGTCTTTTCATCCAACGTGTTCTTGTTCTTGTTCCTGCCGATCTTTCTCGGCTTGTACTACTTGAGCGCACCGCGTTACCGCAACCTGCTGATCCTGATCGGCAGCTATGTGTTCTACGCCTGGTGGCGGGTGGATTTCCTCCTGCTGTTCGTCGTGGTCACCCTGTGGAACTACGGCTTCGGCCTGCGCATCCACCGCGCCGGCGTGCGCAGCCAGGCGGCGCGGCGCTGGGTGCTGTGGGGCGTGGTCGGCAACCTGGCGACCCTGGGCTACTTCAAGTACGCCAACTTCGGCGTGACCAACCTCAACAAGGCGCTGGAGGCGGCCGGTTTCGAGCCGTTCCTGCTGACCCAGGTGATCCTGCCGATCGGCATTTCCTTCTATATCTTCCAGTCGCTCAGCTACCTGATCGATGTGTACCGCGGCGACACCGAGCCGACCGAGAACCTGATCAACTTCGCCGCCTTCATCGCCCTGTTCCCGCAGCTGATCGCCGGGCCGGTGCTGCGCTACAAGGATCTGGCCGACCAGTTCACCGACCGCAGCCACAGCCTCGACAAGTTCTCCGAGGGCGCCACCCGCTTCATGCAGGGCTTCGTCAAGAAGGTGTTCATCGCCGACAGCCTGGCGCCGCTGGTCGACCACTGCTTCGCCCTACAGGACCCCAGCACCGGCGACGCCTGGCTGGGCATGCTGGCCTATACCGCGCAGCTGTATTTCGACTTCTCCGGCTACAGCGACATGGCCATCGGCCTCGGCCTGATGATGGGCTTCCGCTTCATGGAGAACTTCAACCAGCCCTATATCAGCCAGTCGATCACCGAGTTCTGGCGGCGCTGGCACATCAGCCTGTCGACCTGGCTGCGCGACTACCTGTACGTACCGCTGGGCGGCAACCGCAAGGGCACCTTCAACACCTACCGCAACCTGTTCCTGACCATGCTGCTCGGCGGTTTCTGGCACGGCGCCAACTGGACCTTCCTGATCTGGGGCGCCTGGCACGGCATGTGGCTGGCCATCGAGCGGGCGCTGGGGGTCAACGCCGCGCCGAAGGCGATCAACCCGCTGAAGTGGGCGCTGACCTTCCTGCTGGTGATGCTCGGCTGGGTGATCTTCCGCGCCGAGAACCTCGACGTGGCCTGGCGCATGTACGCCGCGCTGTTCGCCTTCGACGGCTGGCAGCTCAGCGAACTGGGCCGCGCCAGCGTCAGCGACCTGCAGATCGCCACCCTGCTGCTGGCCTATGCCGTGCTGGCCTTCTGCGGCCTGCGCCAGTTCTACCGCCGGCCGCTGGCCGCCAAGGCTCCGGGCACCGGTGCGCCAGACGATAGCGGCCTGCTGGCAAGCGCTGCCGGCGCCGTGGCGCTGCCGGTCGAGCGCTCGCGCTACCTGGTGCGTGCCGCGCTGCTCCTGCTGTTCTGCGCCTCGATCCTCAAGCTCTCGGCGCAGAGCTACTCCCCTTTCCTCTACTTCCAGTTCTGAGCGAGGCCGAGCATGACCCGTCCGCTACGCAAACTCTATGTCGCCCTGTTCCTCGGCGCACTGGTTCTGGTGTTCCTCTGGTCGCTGCGCGGCGTGCTCAGCTACCAGTTGCCCAACCGGTTCAGCGTGCTCGACGGCGGCCTGGCGAAGACCTTCGAAAGCCACTACGACAAGCAGCTGCCGGTCAAGGAGATCGGCACCAACGTCTGGGCCGCGCTGGACTACCTGCTGTTCGGCGAAGGCCGCCCCGGCGTGCTGGTCGGCAGCGACGACTGGCTGTTCTCCGATGAAGAGTTCAAGCCGGTGGAAGGCGCCCGGCAAAACCTGCGCGACAACCTGGCGCTGATCCAGGGGGTGCGCGACGAGCTGGCCCGCCGCGATATCGCCCTGGTCCTGGCCATAGTCCCGGCCAAGGCGCGGCTGTACCCGGAACACCTCGGCGAGCACCGCGCCAGCAGCCTGCAGCAACGGCTCTACCAGGAGTTCCATGTGGCCGCGCGCGGCGCCGGGATCACCGCGCCGGACCTGCTCGGCCCGTTGCAGCAGGCCAAGCAGCAGGGCCCGCTGTTCCTGCGCACCGACACCCACTGGACCCCGCTCGGTGCCGAGATCGTCGCCCGCCAGCTGGGCGCAGCCGTGAGCCAATCGCTGGCGCTCGGCGGCGAGCCGCAGCAGTTCGTCACCGAGGCCGGCGAACAGGCGCCGTACAAGGGCGACCTGACCCGCTTCCTGCCGCTCGACCCGCTGTTCGCCGAGCTGCTGCCGGCCCCCGACCCGCTGCAGAAGCACCAGACCCGCGCCGTCGACCAGGCCAGCGGCGCCGATGCGCTGTTCGCCGACAGCGAGCTGCCGGTGACCCTGGTCGGCACCAGCTACAGCGCCAACCCCAACTGGAACTTTGCCGGCGCGCTGCGCCAGCACCTGCAACGCGACCTGAGCAACCACGCCGAAGACGGCCACGGGCCGCTCCTGCCGATGCTCAAGTACCTGCAGAGCGAGGAACTGAAGAACGCCGCGCCGCAGCTGGTGATCTGGGAATTCCCCGAACGCTACCTGCCGATGGCCAACGACCTCAGCGACTTCGATCCGGCCTGGATCGCCGAGCTGAAGGACCGCACCGGCAACCAAGGCCTGGCGACCACCGCCAGCCGCTGAACCGTCCCGGCAACCACGGGACCCCGAACTGGCCGCCCTGCGGCCGCTCGATACAAAACGGCCATGTGGCCACTGCACCGCAAGATGGAGGAACACCCATGATCAGCCAGACCAAACGCAGCTGGACGTCGTATGCCTGCGCCCTCGCCCTGGGCCTCGGCGCCCTGCACGCCGAGGCCGGCGAAGGCGGCCTCTACGGCCCGGTCGCGCCGAAGGGCTCGAGCTTCGTGCGCGCCTACAACGCCGGCAACAGCGAGCTCAGCGTCAGCGTCGGCAACACCGCCCTCAGCGACATCGCCCCGCTGGCTTCCAGCGACTTCAGCTTCCTGCCGCCGGGCAGCTACAGCGCCCAGGTCGGCAGCGCCACGCTGCCGGTGAAGCTCGACGCCAATCGCTACTACACCCTGGTCAACCAGCCAGGCACCGCGCCCAAGCTGGTGGAGGAGCCGCCGTTCGCCAACAAGCAGAAAGCCCTGCTGCGGGTGCAGAACCTCTCCGACAGCGCGCTGACCCTGAAGACCGCCGACGGCAAGACCCCGGTGGTCGAGGCCGTCGCCCCCAACGGCCGCGGCGAGCGCGAGATCAACCCGGTCAAGGTCGGTCTGGCGCTGTACGACGGCGAGCGCAAGGTCAGCGACCTCAAGCCGGTCAGCCTGGCGCGCGGCGAAGTGGTCTGTCTGTACGTCACCGGCAGCGCCGGCAAGCTCTCGCCGGTGTGGGTCAAGCGCCCGGCGCAAACCAATTGAACGGCACCCGAACAATGTCAAGACCGGCGCTAGACCGGCATGCATCACGGCGCCCTCCCCGAGAGGGCGCAGCGGAGAGGTCCCCCACTGCTCCTTAGGGAGCATGGCTGCAAACGTTGCCCGCGACGCCGCGGGCCACACCCAACCGAATGCATGAACGCTTCAGGAGAACAGAGATGATCCCAGTAATTCTTTCCGGTGGCAGCGGCTCGCGACTCTGGCCCCTTTCCCGCAAGCAGTATCCCAAGCAGTTCCTCGCCCTGACCGGCGAGGACACCCTGTTCCAGCAAACCATCAAGCGCCTGACCTTCGCCGGCATGCAGGCGCCAGTGCTGGTGTGCAACAAGGAGCACCGTTTCATCGTCCAGGAACAACTGGCCGCGCAGCAACTGGCCAGCCAGGCGCTGCTGCTCGAACCCTTCGGCCGCAACACCGCGCCGGCGGTGGCCATCGCCGCGATGAAGCTGCTCGCCGAGGGGCGTGACGAGCTGCTGCTGGTACTCCCCGCCGACCATGTGCTGGAGAACCAGCGCGCCTTCCAGCAGGCCCTGGCGCTGGCCGCCAAAGCCGCGGAAAAAGGCGAGATGGTGCTGTTCGGCATCCCCGCCAGCCGCCCGGAAACCGGCTATGGCTATATCAAGTCGGTGGCCGACGCCGGGCTGCCGGAAGGTGTGATCCGCGTGCAGCGCTTCGTCGAGAAACCCGACGAGGCGCGCGCCCGCGAGTTCGTCGCATCCGGCGACTACTACTGGAACAGCGGCATGTTCCTGTTCCGCGCCAGCCGCTACCTGGAGGAGCTGAAGAAGCACGACGCGGACATCTACGACACCTGCCTGCTGGCCCTGGAGCGCAGCCAGCACGAAGGCGACGTGGTGAGCATCGATGCCGCCACCTTCGAGTGCTGCCCGGACAACTCGATCGACTACACGGTGATGGAAAAGACCGCGCGCGCCTGCGTGGTGCCGCTCGACGCCGGCTGGAACGATGTCGGCAGCTGGTCGTCGATCTGGGACGTGCACGCCAAGGACGAGCACGGCAACGTCACCAAGGGCGATGTACTGGTGCACGACAGCCACAACTGCCTGGTGCACGGCAACGGCAAGCTGGTCTCGGTGATCGGCCTGGAAGACATCGTCGTGGTGGAAACCAAGGACGCCATGATGATCGCCCACCGCGACCGCGTGCAGGACGTGAAGAAGGTGGTCAACCAGCTCGACGCCCAAGGCCGCAGCGAAACCCAGAACCACTGCGAGGTCTACCGGCCCTGGGGCTCCTACGACTCGGTGGACATGGGCGGGCGCTTCCAGGTCAAGCACATCACGGTCAAGCCCGGCGCGCAGCTGTCGCTGCAGATGCACCACCACCGCGCCGAGCACTGGATCGTGGTCTCCGGCACCGCCCAGGTGACCTGTGGCGAGAAGACCTTCCTGCTCACCGAGAACCAGTCCACCTACATCCCGATCGCCTCGCTGCACCGCCTGGCCAACCCCGGCAAGATCCCCCTGGAGATCATCGAGGTGCAATCGGGCAGCTACCTCGGCGAAGACGACATCGAGCGCTTCGAAGACGTCTACGGCCGCAGCAACGTAACCCCGCTCAGCGTCGTCGCCCGCTGAGCACCCGCCGGCCCTCTCCTGCGGGAGGGCCGGCCCCTCTTTAGCACGGCGCATGCCGGCGCCGCCTTGTGTAGGATAAAGCCCTGTCCTGTCCACCAAGGCCCCCTCCATGCTCTTCGGCGCGATCCTGATCCTCAGTTGGCTGGCCCTGCTGATCCGCTACCCGGGCAAGGCCCTGCCGATTTCCCTGGCCGCGCTGATCGGCCTGGGCCTGGTCGCCAGTTGGGTGCTCTGGCAGGAAGGCCGCGAGACGCGCCACCTGGCCCACCTGGAACTGCGCCTGGTCTACGCCCCGCAGCGCTGCCCGGCCGACCGCCCGCTGGCCCTCGAGCTGAAGAACGGCAGCGACGCCGCCCTGCTCGAACTGCGCTGGCAGATCGCCGCTTACCGCCCCGGCGACAGCATCAACCTGGCCCAACGCCTGTACGAGTCGCCGCGCTACAGCGGCCCCGGCGAACTGCTGCCCGGCGCCACCTGGCAGGACTGCCTGCCGCTACCGAGCCTGCGCAGCGGCTACCGCGCGTCTACCCTGGAATTTCGCGCCGAACGCCTGCAGGGCCAGTTCGCGCGCTGATCCGCACCGATAACCCGGCATATTTGGTGCGCACGGCGCACCCTACCCCACACAAGGAAGCCCGCCCATGCCCCAGCCCATCGCCCTGATCACCGGCTGCTCCAGCGGCATCGGCCGCGCCCTGGCCGACGCCTTCCAGACCGCCGGCTACCGGGTCTGGGCCACCGCGCGCAAGGCCGAAGACCTCGCCGCGCTGCAGGCCGCCGGTTTCACCGCGGTGCAATTGGAGGTCAACGACACCGCCTCGATCGAGCAGTTGGCCGCACGGCTGAACGAGGAAGCCGGCGGTCTCGATGTGCTGATCAACAACGCCGGCTACGGCGCCATGGGCCCGCTGCTCGACGGTGGCGCCCCGGCCCTGCAGCGGCAGTTCGAGACCAACGTGTTTTCCATCGTCGGCATCACCCGCGCGCTGTTCCCGCTGCTGCGCCGCAAGCGCGGCCTGGTGGTGAATATCGGCAGCGTCTCCGGTGTGCTGGTCACCCCCTTCGCCGGCGCCTACTGCGCCTCGAAGGCCGCGGTGCATGCCCTCTCCGACGCCCTGCGCCTGGAGCTGGCGCCCTTCGGCATCGGGGTGCTGGAGGTGCAGCCGGGGGCCATCGCCTCGAGCTTCGGTGCCAATGCCAGCCGCGAAGCCGAAAGCCTGATCGGCGAAGGCTCGCCCTGGTGGCCGCTGCGCGAGGGCATCCGCGCCCGCGCCAACGCCTCGCAGGACAAGCCGACCCCGGCCGAGCAGTTCGCCCGCGAGCTGCTCGCCGCCGTGCAAGGCGGCAAGCGCCCGCGCCTGCTGCGCCTGGGCAACGGCAGCCGCGCCCTGCCGCTACTGGCTACGCTGATACCCAAGGGCTTGCTCGACGCCGTGCTGAAGAAACGCTTCGGCCTGAACCGCGCGCTGTAGCCCACGCCTTCATCGACGGACGGAGCAGACCATGGACACACCCTCGATCGCGATGCACCGCTATGCCCTGGGCGGGGTGGCGGCCGTGATACTGCTCAATTTCCTGCTGCGCACCTTCGTCAGGCTCGGCGGCTTGCCGACCACCCTGCTGGTGGCCGCCACGGTCGCCGCCGCGATGGCCCTGCTCTTCGCCTGGCGCAACCGCCGCGCCCCGTCGCCAGGCGAGCGACGACGCCTGCTGTGGCTCTATGGCGGGGTCCTCGGACTGCTCTATCTCGGCCTGCTGGCGCTGATGGCGCTGAAGGACGAGCCCGGCCCGATGGGCCTGCTGATCTTCGCCCTGCATTACCTGAGCTACCCGCTGTTCGCCTGGCTGTTGTTTTCCGAGCGGGTCTTCTCGAGGTTTCGCGAGCAAGGCCCGCCGTTGTAGGAGCCAGGGTGCGCTCCGAAGCATTTCCCCCGCATCAGTCGACCTGGGCCACGATGCCTCGCTAATGTAGGAGCGGGCCATGCCCGCGAAGCTCTTGCGTCAATGGCTTTCGCGGGCATGGGACTAGGCGTCGCCCCCGCGCCCACAAGAACCAAAGGCGGTTCATGCCGAACCTGGTTGCCCGGGCCACACGGGTGGCCTGGGCAGGCGCACGCCAGCTTCTATGCTGATTTCACAACCCGCCAAACGAGCCGCCCGCCCCCGTGCCTACGCGCATCGCACTACTGGCCCTGATCCTCATCCTGTGCGGCTGTGCCAGCGCGCCGCCCCCGCCCCCGCCCCCGCCGGCGCCGGAAAGCGCGGAGCGCGCGTGGCGCAGCGTCCATGTGGTGAATCACGGCCTGCATGCCGGCCTGGTGATCGCCCGCGCCGATCTGCTGCACGAGCTGCCCGCGCTGGCCACAACCTTCGGCGATGGCGACTTCGTCGAACTCGGCTGGGGCGACGAGGCCTTCTACCGCGCCCCCCAGGCCACCCTGGGCCTGGCCCTGCAGGCCCTGTTCCGCTCGAACGCCGCCGTGCTGCATGTGGTCAAGATCGCCGGCGATCCCCGGCGCCGCTTCGCCGGCAGCGAGGTCGTCGAGCTGCGGCTGAGCGCGGACGGCTACCGCCAGCTGCTGGCATTCGTCGCCGCCAGCTTCAGCCGTCCGGCGCCGGGCGCGCTGGCCGAACTCGGGCCGGGCCTGTACGGCGAGAGCCGCTTCTACTCGGCCGAAGGCCGCTACTCGCTGCGGCGAACCTGCAATACCTGGCTCGCCGAAGCGCTGGCCGCCGGCGGCTGCTCGCTGCAGCCGGCCGCGGTGCTCACCGCGGGACAGCTGATGTCCCGGCTGCGCCAGGTGCCCAGTGCCGGCGCGGTGTGTCGGCCTTACCGCTGACCCGCGTGGGTGGGCGAGCGGTTCATATCCAGCCGCTTTAGGCCAGTTCCAAATGGGCATAAACGCGCCCCTGGCTTCAACTATCGTCACTGATATCAGCCTATCGCGCAGAGTCGCTGCGTTGGTTTCGCCCTGCACGGGGCGGCTGCCCAGCGGGTTGGTAGGCGCACTTCACGCGGCATCAGGTGGTTTCGTCCGGGTTGCCTCGGCTGCGCAGGGCTGGTGGTCCAGCGTTGCTCAAACCGAACCAAAGGAGACTGTGATGAAGCCCCTCAAGAACCTCACCGTTGCTCTGGCATTGCTCAGCGGATCGCTCATGGCCCCTGGCATCTGGGCCGCGGAGCCCGCGCTGATCGCAGCCGTGTCATCCGAGCTCAACTGGGCCCCCGCGCCTTCGGTGGGCCCCGGGGCGATGATCGCGGTGATCGAAGGCGACCTGAAAGCCGCCGAGCCCTTCACCTTCCGCCTGAAGCTGCCACCCAACTCGAAGATCGCCGTGCATACCCATCCGCTGACCGAACGGGTGACCGTCATCTCCGGCACCTTCTACTTCGCCACCGGCGACAAGTTCGACGCCGCCCAGGCCAAGGCCTACCAGCCGGGTGACACGCTGATCATTCCCGCCGGGATGGCGATGTACGCCGCCACCCAGGACCAGGAGACCGTCCTGCAGTTGCATGGCACCGGCCCCTGGGGCATCAGCTACCTCGACCCGGCGGGTGCCCCGAAGACCCCCTGATCGGACACCGCCGCTTCGCCCTGGCGGCGCGATCGCCATACCGCCAGGGCGACCCCAGCCTGCTGGGAACCTTGCGGGCGGCCGCCGGCTCTATACTCAATTCAGGTCGTGTACGAGTCGGAGGCGAGCCATGCCAGCGCCAAGTTCAGCGAGCCAAGTGCATCAATGCCTCAATCGGGCGTTGCGCACCCTGAGTGGCTGCAACCGGGCACTGCTGCGCGCCGAAGACGAGGCGACCCTGCTCCAGGAAATCTGCCGGGTGATCGTCGAGCAGGCCGGTTACCGCCTGGCCTGGGTCGGCCGCGCCGAGCGGGATGCGGCGAAGACGGTCACCCCGGTGGCCCACGCCGGACTCGAACAGGCCTACGTCGACTCGCTCAACATCTCCTGGGCCGACAACGAGCGTGGCCACGGCCCTTCCGGCACGGCGATCCGCACCGGCCAACCGAGCCTGGCCCGCGACCTGTTGACCGACCCCAATACCGCGCCCTGGCGCGAGGGCGCGATCCAGCACGGCATCGCCTCGGTCCTGTCGCTGCCGCTACGGGTCGAAGGCGAGATCTTCGGCGCCCTCGGCATCGGCGCGCCGGAACCCGATGCCTTCGGCGCCCAGGAAGAGGAGCTGCTGACCCAGGCCGCCGAGGACCTGGCCTTCGGCCTCGAGACCCTGCGCACCAAGGCCAGGCGCGCCCAGGCCGAGCAGGAGATCCAGCGTCTCAACCGCGCCCTGTCGACCCGGGTGGCGGTCAACCATGCCTTGATCCATGCCGGCGACGAGCCCTCGCTGCTCAAGGAAGTCTGCCGGGTACTGGTGGCCGAATGCGGCTATCGCCTGGCCTGGGTCGCCTATCTCCAGGAAGACCCCGGCGAGTCGGAACGCCAGATCGCCTACGCGGGCGACGATCACGGCTACCTTGCGCGCGCCAAGGCCTGGGCCGGTAGCGCCGAGGGCAAGGCCTACATCCAGCGATTCGATGCCGAGCTCGCGGCCGGCCGGCCAGTGGTCATCCGCCACCTCCTCGAGGAACCGGTAGAAGCGCTGATCGACGAAGCCATCGAGCACGGCATCGGCGCGGCCATAGTGCTGCCGTTGCGGGTCGACGAGCGGCTGATCGGCAAGCTGGTGATCATGGCGATGGAAGGCGAGGCCTTCGACGAGCAGGAGGTCGACCTGCTGCTGGCCACCGCCAACGACCTGGGCTTCGGCATCGCCACCCTGCGCACCCGCGTCAGGGCCGCCGAGGCGGAGGCCACCATCCGGCGCATGGCCTACTCCGATACGCTGACCGGCCTGCCCAACCGCCTGCGCCTGCGCGAACAGCTGGAGGACGCGATCGCCAGCGCCAAGCAGGAGCACCGGGCCCTCGGCCTGCTGCAAGTGGAGGTCGGGCGCAATCAGGAACTCAGCGAAACCCTCGGCTACCGCGAAGGCGACCGCCTGCAACAAGCCATCGCCGCCCGCCTGGTACAGGCGGTGGGTGCGGGCAACGCGGTGGCGCGGATCGGCGAGTGCGAATACGCCGTGCTGATGCCCAGCGGCGGTGCCGAACAGGCCTCGCAACTGGCGCAGAAGATCCTGGTGGCGCTGTACGAGCCGATCGACCTGTCCGGGCTCTACCTCGACACGCGGGCGAGCATCGGCATCGCCCTCTACCCCGGCCACGGCACCGAGCCGGATGCGCTGATCCGCCGCTCCGGCAGCGCCATGGACCAGGCCAAGCGCTCCAGCAGCGGCTTTGCGCTGTTCCACGGCGGCCTCGATCGCGAATGCGCCCAGCACCTGACGCTGATGAGCGAACTGCGCCGGGCGATCGAGCACAACCAACTGCTGCTCTACTACCAGCCCAAGCTGCAGATCGCCACCAACAAAGTCTGCGGCACCGAGGCCCTGGTGCGCTGGCAGCATCCCCTGCACGGCATGCTGCCGCCCAACGACTTCATCAAGCTGGCCGAGAGCACCGGGCTGATCACCCCGCTGACCTACTGGGTGCTCGACGCGGCGCTGGGCCAGCGCTACGCCTGGCACGAGGAAGGCGACGAACGGCCGATCTCGGTCAACCTCTCGGCCCACGACCTGCGCGATCCCAAGCTGATCGAGCGGATTCGCGGCGCCTTCGCCACCTGGGGCGCGCAACCGGACTGGATCGAGTTCGAGCTGACCGAAAGCGCGCTGATGGAAGATCCGGTGGCCTCGCTGGAGACCCTGATGCAGCTGAAGAACCTCGACGCCCGCCTGACCATCGACGACTTCGGCACCGGCTACTCGTCGCTGGCCTACCTGCAGAAGCTGCCGGTGGACTCGCTGAAGATCGACCAATCCTTCGTCACCCGCATGCTCAGCGACGACGATGACTCGGCGAAGATCGTCCGCTCGATCGTCGAGCTGGCGCACAACCTCGACCTCGAGGTAGTCGCCGAAGGCGTGGAGAACCGCGAGACCCTGACCCGCCTGGGCAACTTCGGCTGCGACATCGCCCAGGGCTACTCGATCAGCCAGCCGATTCCCGGCGACAAGTTCCGCGCCTGGGAAGCGCGCTCGACCTGGCATTGAGGGGCCGCGCGCAGCAGTTGCCCAGAGGCTCGGTGCGCGCAGCACACCCTACCCGCCCGGACCATATCACCCCGCGCCAGCAGTTTCGGCCTGCGCAACAGCGGGCCGAGCAGCGACCACAATCCCGTAGGGTGCGCTGCGCGCACCACTCACAGAAAGGCCTGGTGCGCGCAGCGCACCCTACCCATTCAGCCCACCACCCGCGCCAGCCGTGCCACCGGCTTCGGCTTGCGGAACACCAGCACGTTACCCACCATCACTAGCAGCAGGCCGAACAGCGCCGGCGCGCTCCACTGGTAGCCCTCGACGAACACCGAGATATTCAGCGCCACCACCGGGAACAGCACGGTGCAGTATGCCGCGCGCTCCGGTCCCATGCGCCCGACCAGGGTCAGGTAGGCGGTGAAACCGATCACCGAACCGGGAATCGCCAGGTACAGCAGCGAACCGACATAGCGTGTGCTCCACTCGAAGGCGAACGGCGTGCCGCTGACCAGGCAGATCGCCGCCAGCATCAGCGCGCCGTAGAGCATGCCCCAGGCGTTGGTGGTCAGCGGCTTGAGCCCGGCCTTCTGCTGCAGGCTGGAGAGCAGGTTGCCGGCGGAGAAGCACAGGGTGCCGAGCAGCGCCAGGCCGATCCCCAGCAGGGTTTCCCGGCTGGCCGCATGGCCGGCCAGCTCCGGCCCGAACAACAGGCCGAGGCCGAGCAGCCCCAGGGCGCCGCCGGCCAGCACATTGGCGGCGATCTTCTGCTTGAAGAACAGCCGCGCGTTCAGCGCATTCCACAGCGTCGCGGTGGAGAAGATCACCGCGATCAGCCCGCTGGGGATCCACTGGCTGGCGGTGTAGAAGCACAGGAAATTGACGCAGAACAGACACAGGCCCTGGGCCAGGCAGATCAACTGGCCGCGCAGGTCGAGCTTCTGCAGGCGGCGGCTGAGCAGCAGCACAGCGAACAACACCGCCGCGGCCAGGGCGAAGCGATAGACGATCGACGCGGCTACCGCCACCTCGCCGATCTGCAGCTTGATGGCGATCCAGGTGGTGCCCCAGATCAGCACGGTCAACAGGTACAACGACAGGTTCATCGGACGACTCCCAGTGGATGGCGGAAGTCTGCGCCGCCCGGCGGGGCCGGCGCTTGCATAAAGTTGCGGGTTTTCTGGTCGCTGCTGGTCGGACGAATCCGTCGCCTGGATCCGCTTGGGCGTGATTCAGGCGACGAAGTTACGCGGTCGCCGAATCGGCCAGGAAATGGGCAACCGCCTCCTCGAGGTTGTAGAACATGCGCTCGACGCCCAGTGCCTGGCCCAGCGGCGATTGCTTGACCATGGCCAGCACGCCCGGGGTCAGGCCCACCAGCCATAGCGTCATGCCATTTTCGCGTTCCCGCTTCTCGGCCTCGGTCAACATCTTGAGGGCGGTGTATTCCAGGTCGAAGACTCCGCCCAGGTCGATCGCCACCACCTTCGGCTTGGCCTCGGCGATCAGCGGCTGGATCTTCTGGCCGATGCGTTCGGCATTGGCGAAGAAGATGCGCCCCTCCGGCCGCAGCATGAGCAGGCCGGGGTAGCTTTCGTCCTCGGGATGCTCGTCCGACCGCGGCCGGAACACGTTGCTCCCGGGCTTGCGCCTCAGCACGTGCACCGGCGGATCGGCCACCTGGTGCGCCAGGGCCACCAGCGAGACGATGATCGCCACGACAATGCCCTTCAGGGTGCCGAGCAGCACGACCCCGGTCAGCGCGACCAGGGCCCAGACGAACTCGGTGCGGCGCACCCTGAGGATCTCGCGGAATTCCAGCGGCTCGATCAGGCCCACCGAGTAGACAATGACCACCGCCGCCAGGGTGGCGTCCGGCATCAGGCTGATGAAGGGTGCCAGCAGCAGGAGGGTCCCTAGCGCCAGCGCGGCGGTGACCAGTCCGGCCAGCTGGGTGCGCGCACCCGCCAGCCGGTTGACCGCGGTCTGGGTGGTGCCGCCGCCGGCGGGCATGGCCCCGAGCAGGGCTCCGCCGGCATTGGCGAGCCCGGTGGCGACCAGTTCCCGGTTGGGCTGCGACCTGGGTTCGTCGCTCTCGGCGAAGGCACGCCCGGCGGCGATGGTTTCGGTGAAGCTCATCAGCGCGATGCCCATGGCGGCGGGCCACAGCTCGGCCAGCAGGTGCCAATCCGGCAGCGTCACGGCGGGCAGGCCGGTCGGGACCAGGCCGACTGCCGCCAGCCCGAATCGCTCCAGGTCGAACAGGCCCATGGCGCCAATCCCGACGGCCACGGCGATCAGCGGCGCCGGCGCCTTGGGCGTGAAGCGCTTCATGATAATCAGCAGCGCCACCATGAACGCGCCCATGGCGACGGTCGGCGGCGACGCCTGCGCCAGGCCCTCGAAGGTGGCCTGCAGGTTATGCAGGAACGACCCCTTGTGGATGTGGATGCCCAGCAGCTTGGGCAGCTGGTCCAGCACTATGACGATGCCGATACCGGCCTTGAAGCCAATCAGCACCGGCTCGGAGATGAAGTTGGCGACGAAGCCCAGGCGCAGCAGCCCCGCCAGCACGAGGATGGCGCCGACCAGCAACGCCAGGGTCGCCGTGGCCGTGGCCAGGACTGCTGGATCCCCCGCGGCGGCGACCTCGGCGAGCGCCGTGGCGGTGAGGATGGCGATGGTCGTGGTGGTGGTGACGCTGAGCGGCCGCGAGCTACCCAACAGGGCGTAGACCAGCATCGGCACCAGGGCGGTGTAGAGCCCGACCTGCACCGGCAGCCCGGCTATGGTGGCGTAGGCCAGCGCCTTGGGAATGACGATCGCCGCGGCGGTGAGGCCGGCGATCACATCGAGCCTGAGCCAGCCCTGCCGATAGTTGCGGATCCACTCCGGCACCAACAGGCGTACGCGTCCCGGCGAAGGCGCGGGTGCGTCAGCGGGTGTCCCGGGACCAGCGGGCCGATCGCGAAAGTCAGAACCTGGCTGCTTCATGGGTCACTCCGGGCCGCTGACAAGCGGGGCGCGGCGCATCTGGACAACGCAGCCGGGCAGCCGGCCTGCGCTGGCTGCCGCGGTGTTTCCTCGCCAAGGGAAGCAGTGCGCGTCTTGGCGGTGATCGCCGCCCTGCTCGCCCCCGAGGCCAACGGCCACAGCCGTCAGAATTTCTCGGGGATGTACTTGAACGCATAATCCGGGTCGCTATAGCCCCCCGGCTTCTGTCGCCTGGGCAGCTTCACCTTCTCGCGCGGAATATCCTTGTAGGGAATGCGGCTGAGCAAGTCACTGATGATGTTGAGACGGGCCCGCCGCTTGTCGTTCGAATTGGCCACCAGCCAAGGCGCATGCGCGGTATCGGTCGCCTGGAACATGTCGTCGCGCGCGCGCGAGTAGTCATACCAGCGGCTGTAAGACTTGAGGTCCATCCCGGACAGCTTCCAGATCTTGCGGCCATCGTCGATGCGCTCCTTGAGCCGGCGGGTCTGCTCCTCCGGACTGACCTCCAGCCAGTACTTGAGCAGGATGATTCCCGAGGCCACTATGGCTTTCTCGACGAGTGGCACCGCCCTCAGGAAGGTGGTGGCCTGCTCTTCGGTGCAAAACCCCATCACCCGCTCGACGCCCGCGCGGTTGTACCAGCTGCGGTCGAAGATCACCACTTCACCGCCCGCCGGCAGGTGCGGCAGGTAGCGCTGCACATACATCTGGGTCTTTTCCCGATCGGTCGGCGCCGGCAGCGCGACCACCCGGAACACCCGCGGACTCACCCGCTCGGTAATCGCCTTGATCGTTCCGCCCTTACCGGCACCGTCGCGCCCCTCGAAGATGATGCAGATCTTGATGCCCTCCTGCTGCACCCATGTCTGCAACTTGACCAGTTCGACGTGCAGTTCGCGCAGCTCCTGCAGGTATTCCTGGTTGCTCAGCTTGGCATCTTCTGCAGAACTAGCCTCGCTCGCGCTCTTCTTGCCCTTTGCCATGGTTTTGGTCTCAAAAATGCCTGCGAGATACCCTCGCGATCTGGCGGCTGGCAAGCCTGGCGAACGCAACTTTTCCCTCCGACGCTGGCATTTCTATCTGACGAAATGCGCTGTCGGTGGTTAGCTGGCCCATAGCTTTAAGCGCGCCCACGCCACCAAGAGTCGATCCAAGGGCTTTGCGCTCAAGTATCGGTTTAGTTGAGCCCCCCCCATCAATGCAAGGAACAACGCGTTCTTGCCCACCGGCGCCTGCGGCTGCAACAGGCCGATCCACGCCGCCGACCACTGGAAAAGCCTGCCAACCTCCTCAGCGAAAACCCCGGCTCCTTGCCTCCAGTCCGCTCGACAGGCCGGTGCGGTCATGCAGGCGGCTGGGCAGCAGCACGGCGAACAGCACCGCCGCGGCCAGGGCGAAACGATAGACGACGCCGATCTGCAGCTTGCTGGCGATCCAGGTGGTGCCCCCAGATCAGCACATTCAACCGGTACAACGAATCCCGGTGGATGGCGGAAGTCCGCGCCTCCCCTCGGGGCCGGCGCGTGCATAAAGTTGTGGGTTGTCTCGAAGCGGGAGCGGCTCGATCGGCCAGCCCCGCGGGGTGGGCGTAGTTCATCAGAATTCGGCGGCCGTCTTTCGGGCTGTCCTAAGCTATATAAAGAGGCACCATGGCTATGGCCTGTGAGGTTGAGCATGCACCCCTTATTGAAGGAGCTTCACCTATATCACCAGAATATTTGCGCCAGCCTCGATCAGCTGAAGAACCTGCTCGGCAAATTCAAGAGTGACACCTGCGCCGCAGCCGATCGCGAGCAGCTTTTCAGGTTGCTGGAGTGTCTGCATGGTGAAGCCGAGACACGACACCACCAAAACGAAGAACTCATTCGCCGGCTGTTACTGACAACCCGCGCCCCCATCCATCCGCGCGTGCTGGATATAGAGCGCGACCATCAGGGGTTTGATCGCATTGCCCGCCAACTCAAGGCCCTCGAGCAGTCAAGCCATGCGCCCAAAGAAATAGCCACCTTCATCGAGGATTACATCCACAAGTACTACGACCATCTGGACAGCGAGGAAAATATCTTCTTCCCCCTGGCGAATGAATGGCTAACCGAAAACCAATGGCAGGACATTCGGCAACAGTGGCAGAAAGAAACGCCATAAAGAGTAATCCCGGTTGCCAAATCACCCCATATCATGCCCGCTGGTTCCCGCGCTCCCGCGTGGGAACACAAGGGGTGACGCTCCGCGTCGCGGCTTTCGGCAGCGAGCGCGAGAACTAGTGTGCTGTCTCAGAATTATTGCTTCGACGACACCGGCTCGTAGGGTGTGCGGGGCCGCCTAGGTCGTGCGCACCAGGCACCCGGTTGTCATTGGTGCGCACAGCGCACCCTACACAGGCCAGCCGCAGCCGCTGGAGCAATGATTATTGGGAGACAGCACACTAGTGGCCTGATCGGTCAATTCGTTTGGCTATGTCCCGATCACGTGTCGTATTGCCAGACTCGATTTGCTCCCCTCTCCCGCCGGGAGAGGGCGGGGGCGGGCCGCGTTCGGATGAGGGTAATCAAGGCCGGCTGAACCGTACAGCCCGCTAGGCAGTCTTACCCCACTGCTTGCCTAGCTCGTCCAGGCCGGCCAGCTGCAGATCCTGGGCGCTCATCGCGGAACGGGAAATGGCGACAGGCAGAACCCGGCCGATTCCTGCTTTTGGCCAACGGCGGCTTCGGGTCGGACACGGACATCAAGCGGAGCCCTGCCGCTGCGCCGCTCTACCCGCCCGGCTAGACTCCAGATGTCAGCCCCAATCGTGGAGACCCAGGATGACCAGCAAAAACACGATCTGCCTCTGGTACGACGGCACCGCGCTGGAGGCTGCGACCTTCTATGCCGAGACCTTTCCGGACAGCGCGGTGGTAGCCGTCCATCACGCCCCTGGCGACTACCCCGCCGGCAAGCAGGGCGATGTGCTGACGGTCGAGTTCAGGGTGATGGGCATCCCCTGCCTCGGGCTGAACGGGGGGCCGGCGTTCCAACACAACGAGGCGTTCTCGTTCCAGGTCGCGACCGACGATCAGGCCGAGACGGACCGCTTGTGGCGCGCGATCGTCGACAACGGCGGCCAGGAAAGCGCGTGCGGCTGGTGCAAGGACAAGTGGGGAATCTCGTGGCAGATCACTCCACGCATCCTGACGGCCGCGATAGCCAGCCCCGATCGGGCGGCGGCCAAGCGCGCGTTCGAGGCCATGATGGGCATGAGGAAGATAGACATTACGGCGATCGAGGTTGCGCTGAAGTCTTGATTCCCACCGTTTCGGGCCGGGTGTTCGGATAGGTTGCAAGCGTGCCCAGCGCCCGCGCCGGGTACTGGATGAAAGATGCTGGCCGGCAGTTTGCGACCCTTATGGAAAGCTTTCATAAGAGTCGGCAGCTGCCGGTCGTGACAGGTCGGAGTCGGCCCTTTGCAGCCGGTCGCGACCGGCCAGAAACGGAAATTTGGAGTGGGAAAATAAATCCCCTTTTCGCTTTTCCGTCGCCCTCTTTCCCCAACCGCTAGTCGGGATCCCCGGGGTGAGTGTTGGGGGCGGACTAGTCTGGATTTTGTCGCCAGGGATTGCGCCGAAGCTTCAAGCCCATGAAGGGTTGTCTCATCTCCTGGCGCTTTATTTGCCGAGGAGATGACAATGAAAAGGAACCCCCGACGCTTGGCGTGCTGGAGCTGTACCGTCGCCACTGTTCTCGCGTTGCCTGCTATAGCCGCTACTCCCCCGCTGTCTCCGCAAATCCCTTTCGATGTCACCGTGGTCCCACCGGTCAGCCTGCAAAGTTTGCAGCACGATTTCGATGTGCTGTCCTGGCAGACATTCGTCGCCATCAACTGGCCGGTCTTGGCCAACGGCACCCCCAACTCCGATGCGCAGATCGGCAAACCGGACGCACCGACGGTGTGGGAGTCCTGGAGGGAGAGTTATCAGATCTTCCTGCCCAACGGTCAGACACCGGCTGGCTGGAACCAGCCTTCGCCGCCACCGGCCGCCTGCCAGGGGCTGAAGAGCGGACGTGTGCTGCAACAGGTGGGCAAGGTGCCGGATGTGCTGGACGAGTTTATCCAGCCGTTCAAGACAGGCCCGCTGGTCGACCAGAGCGGCCAGTACGCGCGCAATGAAATCGTGGTGAACGAGGCGATGTTCGACGGCATCGTCGACAACGGCCTGTACAGCGTCGAGGGCCAGCAGAAGTTCTTCTCTACCAACGCCCAGAATCGAGTGGCCTTCAGCTGTGGTTCGAACCAGACGCAGCAAGTCGGCTCGATCATGGTCAAGGCATCCTGGAAGCTGCTGGACGGCAACGACTCACAAGACCAGTTCCATACCGTCGACGCTCTGGTCTATACGCCGGGCAACGACGACCCGGACAAGGGGCCGATCATTCCCGAGTCGTGCACCTCGGCCAAGGTCGGGCTGGTCGGCCTGCATATCGTGCACAAGACCGCCGATGCGCCGCAGTGGGTATGGTCAACATTCGAGCACGTGCGCAACGTACCGGAGAAGACCACACCGGTGAATGAACGCAAGGGGCCGTACCTCTTCTACGATCCCCATGCCAGCGACCGGCCGGTCAACGAGCCGCCGCCGCGGCCGTGGAATCCGTCGGTCGAGGCCACACCGTCGCAGATCGTGCGGGAGATTCCCATCGATACCGCGACCCAGCAGCTCAACGCGCAGTTCCAGGGCGCACTGCAAGGCACGGTATGGGCCAACTACCAACTGGTCAGCACCCAGTGGCCGACCAACCCGGCGAACGACTGTCAGGTGCCGTCGCCAACCAACCCGCTAGGCACGCCAGCGCCCACCTTCCTCGCAAATACCACCCTGGAGACCTACATCCAGGGCACCACGCCGCAAGCCTCGTCGAGTTGCATGGAGTGCCACAACAACGCCACCACCAAGGTGACGCAGTCACCCCGCACCAGTTTTGCGGACTTTACATACCTGCTCGAACGCGCCCAGTCCAGCGGCGTCAAGGAGTGATGCCATGAGCGATCAGAACCTACAGAACTTCGTTGACTTGTCATCGGCCCTCACAGGTCTGGCGTCGGGCAAGCTCGCCCCGGCCATCGACCCTATCAATCTCCCTCCAGTGTTCTTCGATACCGCCCAGAAAGGCCTGGGCGCGGCGGTGCTGAGCAGCTTGCTGGAGCAGTACGCCACCCTCAAGGGCGAAGGCAAGACAGCGGATCAGATCGCCGCCGCCGTGTTGGCCACCCCAAATAGCCAGACCGCCCAGGGAGCCCGTTCGATCATGAAACTCTGGCTACTGGGTGTCTGGTATCAGCCGTACGACCAGGGTGATCAGCACAAGGGGGACCAGCATGTGGTCTCCGATCAGGCTTACAAGGAAAGCTGGGCGTGGAGCATCGCCCAGGCGCATCCCATGGGCTACAGCCAATTCCACTTCGGTTACTGGGCCGAGCAACCACCGGGCCTGGAAGCCTTTACCGGTATACCCGCCAATGGAGGCCCCAGCGTATGAACACTGAACAAGCGGATGTGATAGTGGTAGGGGGTGGCATGTCCGGCAGCGTGATGGCCTACCAGTTGGGCCTGGCCGGGCTGAAAGTGCTGGTCCTGGAGTCCGGTCCGGCGATCCCGCCGAATCGCAGCGAATACCTGGAGCGCTTCTATACCGCGATCCTCAAGGCCCCGGAGGCACCGTATCCGCCGAGCGAGATGGCGCAGGATCCGGCACAGCAGAATGCGCCGCGCGCCACCATCGAGGACTTGATCAACGGTTGGCAGGACCCGCAGAAGAGCTACCTGGTGCAGAAGGGGCCGCTGTCATTCAGCAGCACCTACGAGCGTCTCGGCGGCGGCACCATGTGGCACTGGATGGGCACCGCCCTGCGCCTGCTGCCGAACGATTTCCGCATGAAGACGGCCTATGGTGTGGGGGTCGACTGGCCGCTCAGCTATGACGATCTGCAAACCGCCTATTGCCGTGCCGAAGCGGAAATCGGTGTGTCCGCCGATGTCGCCGCGCAGAGCTACCTGGGCGTGACGTTCCCGCCCGGCTACCAGTACCCGATGCATGGTATTCCACCGTCGTTGGTGGACCAGGGGCTGGCTGCCGCGGTGGACGGCAAGTCGTTCCAGAACCTGCCGCTGCTGGTCAGCCCGACACCGGCCGGGCGCAACTCGCAGAATGACAACGGACGGCGGGTCTGCGCCGGTAACACCAGCTGCACGCCGATTTGTCCGATCCAGGCCAAATACGATGCCACGGTGACCATGAACAAGGCGCTGGACACCGGCAACGTGCGCATCCTCTATCAGAGCGTGGCCAGCCGCGTGCAAGTGGGCAGTGATGGCCAAGTCAGCGGCATCGAGTTCATCCAATACGCCACCGGTGACGGTCCGGCGATCGGCACCGGCCTGGCCCAGGGCAAACGCTATGTGATCGCTGCCCATGCCATCGAAACGCCCAAATTGCTGCTCAACTCGGTTTCGCCGCAGTGCCCGAAGGGCGTTGCCAACAGCAGCGGCCAAGTCGGGTGTAGCCTGGCCGACCACCCTGTGTACCTGGCCTGGGGAATGATGCCGGAGGGCAAGCCGCTGTTCCCCTATCGCGGGCCGCTGTCCACTTCGGGGATCGAGAGCCTGCGCGACGGCGAATTTCGCAAGCATCGCGCGGCTTGGCGCATCGAGATCGGCAACGAAGGTTGGAACTGGCCGAAGAACGATCCCTACACCACCGTCTGCGATTACATCGACGGTACCAATAACGGCGGTGCCAACCCGCTGCCGTCGCAGCACGGTCAGCCTCCTCAGGCACTGTTCGGTACGGCGCTGGTGCAGAAGCTCAATAGCCTCTTCACCCGCCAGTTCCGCCTGGGCTTTCTGGTGGAGCAGGTGGAGGAGAACCCTGAGCAGGCGCTGTGCCGGGTGGTGCCGTCGCAGGAGTACAAAGACCATCTCGGCATCCCGCGGCCGGAAATCCATTACGACTTTTCCGACTACACCAAGGAGGGCTTCAAGCAGGCGCGCAACGCAGCGACGCAGATCATCACCGAGCTGCTTGGCGCCGAGGAACTCACCAACCTCAACCCCTCCATGAAGAATTCGCCGCCCGGTGTCTTCAGCTACCAGGGCGATACCTATGCCTATGAGGGCGCTGGCCACCTGATGGGCACCTACCGCATGGGTGACGATCGGAACACCTCGGTGGTCGACAAGCACCAGCGCAGTTGGGACCACAGCAACCTGTTCCTGATAGGTGATGGCGTGTTCCCCGGCACCGGTACCGCCAACCCGACCCTGACCCTCACCGCCTTGGCCTTCCAGGCCGCGGACACGGTGGCCAGCGATTTGCTGGCGCGTACCGTGCAGGTGCAGGCCAATCAGGCTTGGCAGGGCACCGGGGTGCAGGTCAACGGGCAGAACTGGCAACTGGCGGTGTGCCGCAGCGGGCAGTGGACCGCCAACCCGGCCACAGGCATGGTCGGCGGCGATGGGCACGCAGGGCTGATCGCCAAGCCCGGCTACACCCTGCCGGGGGCCAACGAAGGTGCCCTGATCGGCCGGATTGGCAGCAACGGCGCACCATTCTTGATCGGTGCCCAAGGGCAGTTGCCACATGGCCAGAAAGGCGAGCTGCAACTGTGCATCAACGATGATCTGGACGGCCGCTACGGCGCCGGCCTGAGCGACAACCAGGGCAGCCTGAGCGTGGAGGTTCGCTTCGGCTCGCTGTAGAGCCTGCCTCCGCCCTTGCAGGAGCGGACCTGTCCGCGATAGGGGCAACACCGTTGTCTCGCGGCCATTGGCCGCTCCCACGAGGGGCCAAGGGGGGGCAGATCTATTTTCCGAGCTCGAATGCCCCTTCGGGTCGACTCCGGCCTGTCACGACCGGCGGCAGTCGACCCATAGTGGTCGCTTGCGAACGGCAACAATCGGCCCAGGCTGTGTAAAAGCGCAGTTGGTAGCCTCTATCCGGATGCTCGGCCGATTTGGTGCTCTCCAGACGGCACACAAGCAGGTTGCGATATTTTCTCTGGCAGTCGCCGCCGCCTAGTCTGGTCGCCCCCCGGCTTGCCGAGCCAGCCCGCCGGCCATACGATTCGACTATTCCTCAGGCGGAAGAGTCATTGTGAAGCCGGTGATGCTCCTGACGCGCATCCTGGCGCCTGCCATCGCCCTGGTGCTGGCATCCGCCGGCCTGCATGCCGACGACCCGTTCGCGCCGTTGCGCGACGCCATGGTGCGGGAGATCGCCGACATGTCGTCCGTCACCCGCGACGAAACCGGCAGGGCCGAGTTTGCCGCGCCGGTGATGGCCGCGATGGCCAGGGTGCCACGCCACAAGTTCGTCCCGCCCGACGAGGTGCCCTACGCCTACGAGAACCGGCCGCTGCCGATCGGCTACGGCCAGACCATCTCCCAGCCCTACATCGTCGCCCTGATGACCGACCTGGCGCAGGTCGGGCCCGGCGACGTGGTACTCGAGATCGGCACCGGCTCGGGCTACCAGGCGGCGATCCTCGCCGAGCTGGCGCAGGCGGTCTACACGATGGAGATCATCGAGCCGCTGACAGTGCAGGCCGGGGAACGCCTGGCCCGGCTAGGATATGCGAAGGTGCAGGCCCGGCTGGGCGATGGCTACCACGGCTGGCCCGAGCACGGGCCTTACGACGCCATCCTCGTCACCGCCGCCGCCAGCCATGTGCCGCCGCCACTGATCGCCCAGCTCAAGGCCGGCGGGCGGATGGTAATCCCGGTCGGCGCGCCATTCATGATCCAGTACCTGCTGCTGATCGAGAAGGCCGGCGATGGCAGTGTGTCCACCCGGCAGGTGCTGCCTGTGCGCTTCGTGCCGCTGGTCGGAGGTGGTTGAGCATGCATTCGCCGCCGTTGCTCGCCCTGGCGCTGCTGTCTGCCTCCGCGCTCGGCTATGAGGTGCTGCTGCTGCGACTGCTTGCGATCATCCAGTGGCACCATTTCGCCTACATGATGATCAGCGTCGCGCTGCTCGGCTACGGCGCTGCCGGCACCGCCGTGGCGCTGGCGCGGCCTGTGCTGGCGCCGCGCTTCCACGGCGTGTTCATCGGCGGCGCGATGCTGTTCGGGCTGAGCGCCATCGCCTGCTTCAGCCTGGCCCAGCAGGTTCCGTTCAATCCCCTCGAGATCCTCTGGGATGCGCGGCAGCCGGCGCGCCTGCTGTGGATCTACCTGCTGCTGTTCGTGCCGTTCTTCTGCGCGGCGGTGTGCATCTGCCTGACCTTCACCTGCTTTCAGGAACAGATTCACCGGATCTACGCCTTCGACATTCTCGGCGCTGGCGTGGGCAGCCTGGCGATCGTCGCCGCGCTGTTCGCCCTGACGCCCGTCGATGCGCTGCGGCTGCTGGGCGGCACCGGCATCGCCGCCGGGGCGCTGGCCGGCATGGCTTGCACGGGGCACAGGCACTGGCTCGCGCCGTTGCTGCTGGCGGCGGCGGTCGCAGTGCCGGCCGGCGTGCCCGGGCGCTGGATCGCCCTGTCGCCCTCCGAGTACAAGGAACTGAGCCAGACGCTGCGTATCAAGGATGCGCGCGCAATCGCCCAGACCTGGAGTCCGCTGGGCCTGCTCACGGTCGTCGACAGCCCGACCATTCCCCTGCGCCACGCGCCGGGCCTAAGCCTCAACGCGACGCAGGAACCGCCCGCGCAACTAGCCATCTTCACCGACGGCGACGGCCTTTCCGTGCTGAACCGCTATGACGGGCGCCGCGAGCCGCTCGCCTACCTGGACTACCTGACCTCGGCTCTGCCCTATCACCTGCTGCGGCAACCCCGCGTGCTGGTGCTGGGCAGCGGCGCCGGCGCCGATGTGCTGCAGGCGATCTACCACGGCGCCAGCGCGGTGGATGCCATCGAACTGAACCCGCAGGTGATCGATCTGGTCCAGCGCCGCTTCGCCGACTTCTCCGGCAAGCCGTACAGCGCGCCCAACGTCCGTGTGCTGATCGGCGAGGCGCGCGGCCTGGTGGCTTCGCGCAGCGAGCCTTACGACCTGATTCAGATCGCCCTACTGGACTCCTTCGGCACCGCCTCGGGCGGCCTGCATGCGCTGTCCGAGAACTACCTGTACACGGTGGATGCCTTCGCCGAGTACCTGCGCCATCTCGCGCCCGGCGGCCTGCTGGCCATCACCCGCTGGGTCACCCTGCCGCCGCGCGATGTTCCCAAACTGCTGGCCACCGCGGCCGCGGCCATCGAGCGCGACGGACAGGCCAGCGCGGCGCGCCGCATCGTCATGATCCGCGGCTGGAAGACCGCGACGCTGCTGGTCAGCAACAGGGATTTCGACGACGTCGGCATCGCCGTGCTGCGGGAGTTCTGCCGGGCGCGCTCCTTCGACCTGGCGTACTACCCCGGGATGACCGTAGCCGAGGCGAACCGCTACAACCTGCTCGACCGGCCCTGGTTCTTCGACGCGGCGCAGGCCCTGCTGTCCGGCGAGCGCGCGGAGTTCCTGGCGCGCTACAAGTTCGACGTGCGTCCGACCCTGGATGACCGACCGTATTTCTTCCACTTCTTCAAGTGGCGCTCGCTGCCGGAACTGCTGGCGCTGAAGGCGCAGGGCGGCCTGTCAATGCTGGAGTGGGGCTATCCGGTGCTGATCGCCACGCTGCT
Organism: Pseudomonas benzenivorans; assembly: GCF_900100495.1. Classification (GTDB taxonomy): domain Bacteria; phylum Pseudomonadota; class Gammaproteobacteria; order Pseudomonadales; family Pseudomonadaceae; genus Aquipseudomonas; species Aquipseudomonas benzenivorans. The sequence goes on along the minus strand of NZ_FNCT01000004.1, from coordinate 9,642 downwards.
GCAGTCCGGCGTGGCCGCCGTGCTGCTGATCCTGGCGCCGCTATGGGTGGCGCGGCGGCGCCAGCGGCGCTCTCGAAATGCGGCTTTGGCCAGGTTCGAACTTCGGGTCGTGTCCTACTTCGCCGCCATCGGCTTCGCCTTCATGTTCGTGGAAATCGCCTTCATCCAGAAGTTCACCCTGTTCCTCAGCCACCCGTTGTATTCGGTGGCGATGACGCTCAGCGCGTTCCTGATCTTCGCTGGCCTCGGCAGCCGTTACTCCGGCCGGCGGCGGGAGGACATTGGAACTGGTGTGGGGCCCCGTCATCCGCTGGCGCGTCCGGTCCTGGCGATCTGCGCGATCGTCCTGCTCTACCTGATCGCCCTGCCCCCGTTGTTCCAGCTGCTGGCGCCGGTGCGGACCCTCGCCAGGTTCGGCATCTGCGCCGCGCTGGTAGCGCCGCTGGCGTTCGCCATGGGCATGCCGTTTCCGCTCGGACTCGGGCGCGTCTCCGCGCGCGCCGAAGCACTGGTGCCGATCGCCTGGGGCGTCAACGCCAGCGTATCGGTGGTGGCGGCCGTGCTGGCGACTCTGCTGGCGATCCACCTGGGCTTCACCGTGGTATTGCTGCTGGCGTTGCTGCTGTATCTCGCGGCGGCGGTCGCGTTTCCCTGATCGCGGCGGGTCGGAGCGAAACGTCAACAGACCCTGGTGAGACGAATGGCCTGTTGGAACGCCGCGTGCCGCAGTTCACACGTCTCGCCGTATCGATCAGCGAGCGTGACGGCGGCGCGGCCTTGCGGCTGACGCTGGCGCTGGCACCGTTCATCGCAGGTAACGCACTGGGCGTGATCCTGACCCGCATAGGGCGCAAAAAGGCGTGGCCGCTGCTGCTGTGCGTAGCGGCATTGCTGTGTGCGGCACTAAGGACGGAAAGCCCCATCTCCTCGATCGGTTCCGGAAGCATAGCTACTCTCAAGTAACAAAATCGCTAACTCTTTGTTATTTCAAGAACACCGTTTCCGCGGTAACGGGGTAGAACCCGTTTTCTGCTGCATCACGATGGCTCGCAACAACACGTGCTCTCCCTGGGCTATGTCCCGCACACGAAGCTTGGTTAAGTCGCAGGCTCGCAGCTTGCTGTTGATGCCCAAGTCGAATAGAGCAAGATCCCGGGCTCTCTCCGCGATCTGGAGCCTTACCCGGATCGCCCAAATATCTCTGAGTCGGAGCGGGGCTTTCTGCCCGACTAGCTTTCCCTTGTGCCAAGGTTGATGGCTGTAGGTAGCAGTGGTGTTCATGGCTTGTCCTCCATGTGAGGGAGGACAAGGGTGGGCCAGCCATAGCAACGGTCGCTAACCGGCCAAGAGCGGCCTTTGCCAGTCATGTCCGAGACACAGAGCGATAGCGCTGCGCGCTGGTAGTGAATGGCTCTTCACCATCGAGGGATCAGATCGACCTCTTGCCACCAAAGCCAAAACTTCTCGATAACCCGGTAACCCCTTTGGGCGTCACGCTCAGCGCCCTAGAGTCCAGGTGGCGGGTAACCCAGCCACGTTTCAGCATCAGCTCCAACAGTGCCGCGCCCAACGCGCCGCCTACATGCGGTGATCTCTCGCTCCAATCCATGCACGGATACGCCAGGCGCCTGCGCTGACGGAGCACAGCGTCGACATCGATTCCCAGCCGTGCCAACGCTTCAGTGCCTTCTTCGGTGAGTCTGTAGTCCCTGCCTTGCGCCTGGATCCAATTCGCTTCAAGCAGGACGTCATGAAGCCTGACCGCGACCTCACCTGCGCAGTGGTCATAACAGGTTCGTGCGTGCCTCAAGACGGAGGGGGTCGTCGGCCGGAACGCCGCCGCGGAACCATCGGCCAGGGTTAACAGCGCCTCCAACGCCCGGGCCACCTGGGTACTGGCCAACCTGTAATATCGATGCCTGCCCTGCACGTGAAGCTCGACCAGGCCCTGTTCACGAAGGCGCGCGAAATGACTGCTGGCGGTGGAAGCGCCTATGTCGGCAACGGCCGCCAGTTCGGTCGCGGTACGAGCATGTCCATCCAGCAAACTACACAGCATTCGCGACCGAGCCGGATCTGCAATGGCGCCTGCCACCGCAGCTAGATAAGCGTCAGCGGTATCTACATCCATAGTTCGGCAATCCCCGAAGCGTCCCGTGTCGCCGCCATCATACTCAGGTTCAAACCACATGAACGGAGTCAGGAATGAACCAATCCTTTTTCGGCGGAAAAGTCGTGGCGGCGGCCTTTGTAACAGCGCTGTTCGGGTGGGGAATCGGCTTCTACGGTCCACCGATATTCTTGTACTCCGTCATCCAGAGAACTGGCTGGTCCGTGCAACTGTGCTCCGCCGCCGTCACCGTGCATTTTCTGGCTGGCACGCTCGTGGTCGTGAACCTTCCCAGATTGTACAAACGCTTTGGCATCCCTCGGATCACTGCCCTGGGATCCCTGCTGCTTTGCGTAGGCGTGTATGGCTGGTCAATTGTGCGCGAGCCCAGCGAACTGTTCATCGCGGCAACCCTCAGCGGCCTGGGGTGGGTAACGTTGGGCGCCGCGGCAATCAACGCTATCATCGCGCCATGGTTCGTCACCAAGCGTCCCGCAGCTCTGGCGATGGCCTATAACGGCGCCAGCATCGGCGGCGTGATTTTCTCGTCTGCCTGGGTCTATCTGATCAACCACCTGGGCTTCTCGCAGACCGCATTGCTGATAGGCGTGCTGACGATCACCATCATCGGGCTTCTCTCGCTAAGGGTCATCGGTGTTCTCCCAGAGCATCTCGGGCAACGTGCCGATGGAGCCGAGATCAGGCCTGCCGAACTGGTTACTCCTTCAACCGCATCGATGAAGTCCCTCTCGAACAATCCCCAATTCGTCACTCTGGCGGCCGGGATGTCGTTGGGGCTGTTCGCGCAGATCGGACTGATCGCGCATATGTTTCTGCTGCTGGTTCCACAACTCACAGAGCAACAGGCCGGCCTTGCGATGGGGTTGGCGACAGCGAGCGCAATCGCAGGAAGAGTCCTGGTGGGCTGGCTCATGCCGGTGAACGCCAACCGGCGAACGGTGGCGTGCATCAGCTACGGAGGTCAGTTGGCGGGCTGCCTGATCATGACGGGGCTGCATACCTATCCCGCTCTGGTGTGGATAGGCATCGTCATGTTCGGCGCAGGCATAGGCAACGCCACGTCCTTGCCTCCCCTTATCGCGCAGGCCGAATTCCCCAAGCACCAAACGCAACGCGTGATCGCACTGATCGTGGCGACGTCGCAAGGCTGCTATGCATTCGCCCCGGCCCTGTTCGGAACGCTGAAATCGCTCACCACGGGGCCTAACTCTGCAATGCTGCTGTTCGGTTTCGCTGCCATCCTTCAGACCGTTGCCATCCTGGCCTTCACGCTTGGCAACAATTCGACGCGGAGAAAAAGCATGGTTCAGCGTGCGGAAAACTAATTAGGCTCAGCACGAAGAGACAAGTGCAGGATACGGCTCGCAGGAGTCCCACTGATCTCCAACCCGTCGCTGTGAGGCGATCTTTGCAGGTCACGACGGACAGCTTTGAGTTGGTTCCGATCATTCGCGACTGGCGGCTACGACCCAGGCTGTGTGAAAACGTTTTGGGTGACATAGCCTGCTCAAAAGGCGAGCAAATTTCGCGCTTTCTCATGAGTTCTAAGCGGGCCAATCCGGAAAACTTCTGCTGATTTCGCGTAGCGACGCGAACCTCGGAAATGAGCGAGAGTTTTCACACAGCCTGGACCCAGAGAGGCCTGTCGCAGAAGCTGGTGGGCAAGTAAACGTTGCCCACCCTACAGAACCATCAAGTCCGCGTAGGGTGGAAAACCGCGGGGCGTTTTCGCCATTGCCTGCCCAGGCTGCCTTGCTTTCATTCATTTGATTAAGGGATAGGCGCTGAGCGGGTTGTTGGATGGCGTTGAGTGCTGGAGTAACCGTCTCCATCGAGTTCTGACGCCGCGGTTCGCGGACTGGCTGGACACTTGATACAAGAGCCCCGGCTAGGTGCACGGGCTTCTGCACGGCGCTAGTATGGCTATCCCAACGCCGCCAAGGGGGCGATATGAACGCCGGCCCACCATCTGGTGCGGGAGTGCTGAATTGGGACGATCTGCGCATTGTCCTGACGATTGCCGAGCACGGGACTCTGTCCGCTGCTGCCGCACACCTGCTTATTAGTCACCCGACCCTGTCGCGGCGCCTGCAACAGCTCGAGCGTCGTTTGGGCACGCGCCTGGTTAAACGCTCCCCACTGCGGCTTACGGCGGCCGGGGAGGAAGTGCGTGAGCTGGCGCAGAGCATGCGCGAGCGGGTGACCATCCTGGAGCGGAGTATCGCCGGTCGGGATACTCAGCAGGCTGGCCTGGTGAGGCTGACGGCGCCGGATGCGGTGGCCGAGTACCTGTTGCCCGATATCCTCGCCACCCTGTGCCGCGAGTTGCAAGGACTGACGATCGAGCTAGTGGTCTCTAATCAGGTTGTGTCGCTCGCGCAGGCGGTGGTGGATATCGCCTTACGCGTCACCGCCAATCCCACCGACACCCTGCGTGGGCGGCCCGTGGGCACTGTCAATATGGCTGTCTACGCTGCCCAGGGCTGCGCGCCCGATAGCGCGGCAGCGCCCTTCTTCGATACCGACTGGGTCGGCTTCGATGCGGCCCTGGCCTGTAGCGGCCCGGGTAGCTGGATCAGTCAGCATGTGCCGGAGCGCAATATCCGCTTTCGCGCCAACACCTTGCTGGGCGCCGCACAGGCGATTCGCTCGGGGATCGGTATTGGCTTGCTACCCTGCTTTGTCGGTGGCTCCCTGCCTGGGCTGACTCGCATCAGTGAGCCGTTGCCGTCTCTGGCTGTACCGCTTTGGCTGCTGTTTCATCCGGAGGCGGCCGAACTGACTCGGGTACGGCGGACCTGCGAGGCCTTGGCGAGCCAGTTGAAGGACAAGGCGCCCTTGCTGGCCGGCACCGTCTAGACCGTTGCCGGCTCCGCGATCAGCTGTGCCAGGTGGCTACCGCGCCCACGCAGGTACTGGCTGAACACCTGAGGGTAATCGGCCACCACCACCTTTTGCACGCTGGCGCGACGAGACAGGGCGACGCGATAGGTCGGAACGCGCTGCAGGCCCTGGAACAGCTCGTGGTCAACGACCTCATCGAACACATCGAATAGACGGAAGATTGGCGCAAAGGCCGCGTCGACCAGGCCAAAATCATCTCCAGCGAAGTAGGGGCCATGGTCCAGATGTTGCTCCAGCCAGCGAAAGCGGGCCGCGAGATCCGCGCTCTTGGCGGCGAACGTCGGCTGATCCGGCGCCATATAGAAGGCATATATATCGGCGATGATGGCCGAGGCAAACTCGGCCCAGCCTCGTTGTTGAGCGCGCGCCAGTAGGTCGGCTGGGTACAGCGGCACCGATGGGGTCGCTTCTTCGATGTATTCGCAGATCACTGCCGTCTCGAATATCACGCTGTCGTCGACCTGCAGCAACGGCACCTTACCCAAGGGCGAGAGGCGCACAAACCAGCCCGGTTTATTGGCCAGGTCGATATAGCAGCGCTCGAAGGCAATGCCCTTTTCCGCGAGCAATATCGCGGCGCGCTGGGTGTAGGGGCATAGGCTGTTGCTGATTAGCTTAAAGATGGGCATCGGGGAGTTCCTGCTCAAGGCGTGCACTGTGGCACCGACCGGTTCACTCTAAGAGCGCTGACGCCCTGCAGCGATAGAAAGGTTTTGCAACCTGCTGTGCAAAAATGTGCAGGCGCAGTCAGCGGCGCTTAAGTGCGCCTTTACACAGCCTGGGTCGGATGTTGCCTGTCGAGACCGGCAGGTGAGGATCGATTGCAGCCTGTCGCAAACGACCGGAGCCGCCCAGTTGCGGCCAATCAGTCTCAAACCTCCAGCACACCCGGCGACTAAACCTCCCTCAAGCCCCCCATCCCTTCCGCTTGTCCATCAGAAAATCGATAAACGCCCGCAATCTCAACGGCACATGCCGCCCGTGCGGATAGAGCAAGGTGAACGGCCGGGAGCGGCCGGCATAAGGTTGCAGGACCTCCACCAGTGAGCCCGCGGCCAGCTCCCGCTCGACGATGAAGCGGTAGGTCTGGAACAGGCCCGCACCATGCTTGGCCAGGGTCACGCCACCCAGTACGTCATCGGAACAGACGTAGGCGCTCTCGGCGAGGATCTCGCAGGGGCGGCCAGCGTCATTGAACAGCCAGGCGATGCGCCGACCGCTGCTGGGCAATTCGAACTGGATGCATTCGTGCCGCGCCAGGTCGTCCAGCTCCTGCGGTGCGCCGACGCGCGCCAGGTAGTCGGGGCTCGCCACCACGACCAGCGCGGCGTCTTCCAGGTGCCGCGCGATCAGGCCGGAATCGGGCTGCGCACGCACGCGGATGGCCAGGTCGTAGCCTTCGTCGACGAAATCGATATTGCGGTTGCCCAGGTGGATGTCCACCCGCACCTGCGGATACTGGCGACGGAACTCCGGCAACAGCGGCAGGACGCGGTAGTGCCCATAGGTGGTGGGAAGGCTGATACGCAGGGTGCCGGACGGCGCCTGCTGCTGCCCCATCAACTCGCGCTCGGCTTCGAGCATCTGGTTCAACGCGCCCCGGCATTGCTGGTGGTAGGCCAGGCCCCCATCGGTCAGGCGGATGCTGCGGGTGGTGCGGACGAACAGACGCACGCCAAGCCGCGCCTCCAGGCGCGAGACCGAGCGACTCACCGCCGCCGGCGTGACACCGGCGGCCAGGGCGGCGCCGGTGAAACTGCCGATCTCCGCCGCCAGGCAGAACAGCTCGATGCTGCCCAGCAGTACATCGTCGAATTGTCGCCGCATTAATTACACCGTGTATCAAGTTAAGTGCCTGGCTGCATATTTATCCGCTTTCAGCGCACAAATATAGTCCTGCCCAACAGCGCTGCCCTCCACGACCCAACAGGACTATCACCATGAGCAACAACAGAACCGTCGTCATCACCGGTGCCTCCAGCGGCATCGGTCTCGGCCTGGCCAAGGCCTATCTCGCCCGCGGTTTCAATGTGGTCGGCAATGCACGCTCGGAAGCGCGGCTGGCCGACGCCGCCGAAACCCTTGGCGGCAACGGACGCTTTCTCGGCGTGGCCGGCGATATCGCCGCCCCGGCCACCGCGCCGCGCCTGATCGCTCGCGCCATCGAGCGCTTTGGCCAGGTCGATGTACTGGTGAATAACGCCGGGTTCTTCCTGCCCAAGCCCTTCATCGACTACACCGCCGCGGATCTGGACAGCCTGCTGGAAACCAACCTCAAGGGTGTGGTGTACGCGTCCCAGGCCGCCGCGCGGCACATGATCGAACGGCGTCAGGGCCACATCATCAACATCACCGCGAGCATCGCGCTGCAACCGAACCTCGCCGTACCGGCCGCGCTGCCGGTGCTGATCAAGGGCGGCCTGAACCAGGCGACCCGTGCCCTGGCGCTGGAACTGTCGCCGTACAACATCAAGGTGAATGCGGTGGCGCCCGGGATCGTCGATACGCCAATGCATGACCCGGCGGCGCGCGAGTTCCTCAACGGCCTGCAACCGGCAGGACGGGTAGGACGCATCGAGGAGATTGCCGCTGCCGTGCTGTATCTCTCGGACGCCGATTTCACCACCGGCGCGGTGCTGCCGGTGGATGGCGGCATGAGCGTCGGCAAGTGGTAAACCCCATGGGAGGCCTGTGCGCCTCCCGCAACCTAGAAGCCCAAGGAGAACCAGCATGCCTTTCGTCAACGTGCGCATTACCCGCGACGGTGTCACCCGCGAGCAGAAGGCCCAGGTGATTCGCGAGATCACCGATACCCTGCAGCGGGTGTTGAACAAACGGCCCGACCTGACCCATATCGTGATCGAGGAAGTCGACACGGATAACTGGGGCTACGCCGGCATGACCACCACCGAGTACCGTCAGCGAACGTCCGACTGAGCGGCTACTGCTGGTGCCAAGCTGCGCCAGCCCCCCGCAGGGCTCGATCGGCTATATCGCGCCGGCAGAGGCTGAGGCAAACTTCCATCGGCAACAGGCAGGTCAGGCTATGGCGGCCTGACTTGTGCGAAACAGTCTCCACTAAACCGGGGCGATTCAGCCTTCGTTAACGGGCATGCCGCGAGTGGCACACCGGTTGATGGAAGCCTCTCGCGGCATGCCCGCTTCCCTCATCCGGCGCTGCGCGCCACCTTGACCCACAGGGATGTGGCGAATGCGGCAATCCCGCCGGCGACCCCATGGATGGGGGAGGTAGGAAAAACGCCGGGAGCGTTTTCGACGACCCCCATGGATGGGGGGAGGTAGAAAAATGTCGGGAACATTTTCGAGAGCGGGAGCCGCCTCCCGGAGGGAGAAGGGCATAACGATGGCATCGCTACGCGACTTTCACGCTAAGGACGTTCCTGCTTCATGACCAGTACCGCAATTCGGGCCGCGCTTATCTGCGTCTCGGCACTGTGCTCGACTGCCGCTCTCGCCAAGGTCGAGGTCCAGCCTGTTCAGCACAAGACCATAGGCCCGCTTCTGCTGGCCAAGGTGTCCGAGGACATTGCCCCAGGCGACTATGAGGTGCTGATGAAGGGCATCCTCGGCAACCCGGGCAAGTTTGCGAAGAAGATCGTGCTGCTGGATAGCATCGGCGGAAGCGTGCCGGAGGCCATCAAGATGGGCCGCCTGCTGCGCGAGACGGGCTTCGATGCGTTGGTACCCGCCACCGGGGTCTGCCAAGGCTCGTGCGTCTACCTGCTGGCCGCCGGCCGCGACAAGACGGTGCGTGGGTACGTCGGCATCCACAGGCCCTATTACCCGAACGGCGATTCGGCCCGTGCCGAAATGGCCTACAACGGGTTCAAGTACAGCCCGGCCGCCTACTTCAGGGAAATGCACATCCCGCCCAGCCTGGCTGAAGCGATGCACAGCGTCGATCCGCAGAACATGCGCGTGCTATCGCCTCAGGAACTGGCCAGATACCGGCTCGATTAAGGCTATGCCCCAGCTATGTGTTGCATACAGCAATTCCTTGTAGGAGCGGCGGGGACGCTCCTACAGATGACGCGGTTTGCTCCCCTCTCCCTAATAAAGGCGAGAGACGCGAGGGGGCTAATCTGAGCAGCCGCGCAATCGCGCAACACATAACTGGCACTTAGCCTTTGGCAATGGGCCGGTTGCGGACGCTCATGCATGGTTGGAGTCGATCCGTTGCGGTCACCCAGGACGCGGAAAATGAGCCGGTCGCCTTTGTTCGGGCACGAAAAAGCCCGCACAGGGCGTAATGCTGTTCACTTAAGCGGAGCAGCCTTCCGATCTACTGGATAGCGGGTCTTCGAAATCTTCACCGTCCTGGGCCTTGATGGCCTTGGACGGTGATCCAGAAACAGCCCGCCGATTCCCGCCCTCAACTCCGACAATCGTCGCCCGGTTGCGGAAATCGGGTTGGCCGCCGCCATCACGATCAATTGCACGGCGATGTATTGGGCCACCGGCTTGAAGCGGATGTCGCACGGGGAGCGGCCAAAGGCGACGGCTGCCTGACCGGCTTCACGGCGGATGATGTTGTAGGCCAGCAACAATCCCCAGACCTCCTGGTAGACCAGCTCCTTGACCTTGCT
>NZ_FNCT01000006.1 GCF_900100495.1 Pseudomonas benzenivorans | reverse complement strand
CAGCTACAGCCGCAACCCGGGCACGCCAGGCGGGGTAACGGAAACCTTCACCTACACGCTGACGGACGGCGACAGCGACGCGCGTACGGCCAATCTGGTGATCAGCATTGGCAACAGCACGCCGACGGTGGATATTCCGGCTGCCGGTGGCGAGACGACCACGGTGTACGAGGCGGGTCTACCGGAGCGTAATGGCGAGTCGGCGGGCTCGGCGGAAAGCGCGGACGGCGATGGCACGGACAACGACGTCACGACCGAGACGGTGTCTGGCAGCATCGGTTTCACCGCGCTGGATGGGCTGTCGGCGGTGAGCCTGGGTGGCAACGTCCTGACGACGAGTGCGCAGAGCTTTGCCGATGGCCTGACGGCGCACTACAGCTACGACGCAGTCGCGGGTACCGGCACCATCCACTACAGCTACACGCTGCCGGATAACACCGCAGGCGATGCCACCAGCGTCAGCTTCGCGGTGGTGGTAACGGACCTCGACAATGACCCGGCGCCGGCCGGCAACCTGGTGATCGACATCGTCGACGACGTGCCGCAATTCCACTCGGTAATGGATGCAGTGCTGTCCAGCGCCACTAGAGTTGCCTTTGACGGACTTTACGATGCCAGCTTTGGCGCGGACGGCCTGGACTTCCTCTACGTGGCCCTGGCCTCGGGGGGCAGCTACGGCGGCATACCGGTCAGCTTCGTGCAGACGGTCGAAGAGGGAGTGACCAAGGTAGATGTGACGACGATGGATGGTCTGAACACGGTGCTGTTCAGCTTCTACTACACAACCACGACCAACGCCGTGTCCGCTGGCGGCAATGGTTCAATGGTAATCGAGGCCTTCAGCGATCTGGCAAGCCCGGCAACCAGCGAGTTCTTTACGCTGACGGTCAACCCGGATGGCACCTATACGTTCGACATGCTCTCGAACACGGTGATTTCCACTACCACAGTCGATGGCGAGGACTTCGACGCGTTCGGGCCGACTTTCAGTGTGCATACGGATGATGGAGTACCGGGGACCCCTGACCTGCCGTCATTGACCATCTACGGCTCCAACGGGGATGGTGTGATCGATGCCAATGATCAGGTGAATGCGTCGGCTCTGGGGATCGGCGTTAAAGCCACAACGATTAACGAAGGTGAGTCGCTGACGTTGGACTTCGAGAAACAACAGTCCTATGTGAAGTTCAGCATCCAGCAGTTCGCGGGTAGCGGATCGGCACTGATAATGATCGCGCTGGATGGTCAGGCCTTCGACTTCTACCCGGGCAATACTGCGCGGGATCTGACGATCACCAAGCCGGGGTCGGGTACGGCCTGGGTCGAAGTGGTTGTCACCGATGATTTGGCGCTGATTGGTACCTGGAACCAGACGGTGACGGGGACAGGCAACGGCGAGGTGGTCACCTACACCCTGTATGTCGATAGCAAGTTCGGTGATCTGCAGATCGCCCATGTCGCAGACAGTGTCGGCGGAGAGTTGAAGTTCAACATCAATCAGATCACCTACGACCAAATCATCACGGTGAAGGATCTGTCGCTCAACTTCGAACTGTCCGTAACCGATGGCGATGGCGACACCTCTGTGCTGAATGACACACTGACGATCAGCATGCTCGACCCGGCTGAGGACGTGGTGGCCGGCGTGGGTGGCACCGATGGCGTGGTGTTGGTCGGCAATGGCGAAATGGACAGACTGATTGGCGGTGCAGGTGACGACATCCTGATCGGTGAACTCGACAGTGACATCATGACCGGTGGTGCAGGGGCGGACACCTTCAAGTGGCTGCTTGGGGATGATGCCGTTGCCGGCACTACGGACACCATCACCAGCGCCGACTTTGTCAAAGGCTTTAACACAGGTGGTGATCGTCTGGACCTGTCCGAGCTGCTGGTGGACGAGCACGGCGCTCCTGGGAATATCGGCAATCTGCTCAGCTATATCGATATCGCCCTTACTTCTGGCGACACCGTGATCAAGGTGAGCACCAGTGGCGACTTCAACCCGGCCGACGCCACCGGGGTCGCGCCCGATGCGGGGCTGGTTGACCAGACCATAGTTCTGCAGGATGCAGATCTGTTTACTGGTTATGCTGGTGCCACGGAGTCCAGTGTGATCCTTGGCATGCTGGGAGACGGCACCCTCAAGGTCGATGTCTAATCGGTCCCACAAAGCCAGCCCGCCTCCGTCAGGGGAGGCGGGCTTTGTTTTTGGCTATGTCCCAGCCACGTGTTGCATGCAGCAATTCCTTGTAGGAGTGGCGGGGACACCCAGTCCCATGGCCGCGAAAGTGTCTGGCCGCGCGCGGATCGCGGGCATGGCCCGCTCCTACAGATGGCGCGGTTTGCTCCCCTCTCCCTCATAAGGGCGAGATGTAGAGGGGGCTAATCTGAGCAGCCGCGCAATCGCGCAACACATAACTGGGACATAGCCTTGTTTTGTGCGGGCGAAGGCATCTACTTCGCGTGCAGGGCTTTTCGCTGCGGCAGTCAGCGCGGGTAGAGCGGCGGCAGCGGGTTGGCTTCCTGGGTGGTGCTACTGGCACTGGCCTCGCGGCTGGGCAGGGTGCGAATCGCCCGCCAGAGGTCTTCGCCCTGCCATTGCTGGCCGGTCTCGCTGTACAGCGCGCCGTTCAGCCCGTCGAGGGCGTCGGACAGCGGCACGAAGCGCGCGGCCATGTCCGCCAGGGTTTCCGGCTGCTGGCGGGCCCAGGCGTCCAGTGCGTGGCGGGTGGCTAGGGTGTCGTTGGCCAGGCAGGCGCGCCTGAGGTCGTCGAGTAGCGTGCGCGGGCTCGGACCGACCTGGGCGGCGCGCAACACCGCCGGCTGGCGGCGGGCATGCCACCACAGGCCGAAGCCGAGCAGCGTGGTCAGGCTCAGCAATCCGCTGCTCAACTGCCAGGGCCACAGGGGCGCGCCTTGGACGCCGGCAGGCGCGGGCGCTTCGGCGGGGCTGGGTTCCACTTCCAGGCTGGGGTCGCGCGCGACATCCAGTCTGCGTGCCGGCAGGCTGGCGCGCTCCAGGCGATCCTCGCGGGTATTCCACCAGACCACCTCCACTGCCGGCAGCTCGAACTGTCCGCTGCGATTGGGCACCAGCGCCTCGCGCTCTTCGCGGCTGCCGATCAGGCCGCGCTCGCTGATCTGGTTGGCCAGTTGCGGCTGGTCCGGGTAGCGCCGCAGGCCGTCCGCGCTGGTCGCCGGCAGGGGAGCTAGCTGAGCGCTGGACAACCCCTCGACCTTGAGCATCAGGCTGCGGGTCAGCGAGTCGCCGACCTTGGCGGCATCCGGCTGCGGGCTCCAGGATTCGGCCAGGCTCAGCGCCCGGGCCGGCAGCCAGGGCGCATCGCTGGGGTAGCTGGCCGGCTTGGCCTTGACCGACAGCGGGATTTCCGGCGATTTCACCCGGGTGACCCGGCCGGGGCGCGGGCCGAAGGGCTGGTAGGCATCGTTGCGCGAACGATCGACCAGGGTGGCGCTGAACACCTGGGCGGGGATGGTCAGCTGGCCGCTCTGCTGCGGGAAGATCGCGTAGCGCAGTTCGATCACCCCATGGCGAATGCCGTTGATGTCTTTTTCGTAGGTGCGCGGTTCGCCGAGCGCTTCGATGCGTGCCTCGGGCATTTCCAGCGGGGTCAGGCTGCTGTCGTCGTACAGCGAGACGGAGTGGTAGATGCGCAGGGTCAGCACGCTTTGTGCCTGCACGTAGACGCTTTCCTGATCCAGGCTGGCATCGATGAACACCGGGGCCAGCTTGCTATTGGCAGCGCTGCCAGGGCTTTCCTGCACATGCAGGGTGATCGGCGAGGTCTGCAGATCGCCCAGGCGCAGCGGTGGGAGGACCACGTAGCCGCTGTGTTTCGGGCGCAAGGTGACGATCCAGCGGGTGATGGCGCGGGATTCGCCATCGAGGGTGGTCAAGCGATTGACCTGGCGGGTGCCGAGCACCTCGAACAGTTCGTCGAGCGGGCCGAGGTCCGGTTTGCCGAACAGGGTGGCGTCGTCCGATTCGAGGGTCAGCTCGACGGTTTCATTGGCATTCAGGCGCGCGCGATCGACGCTCGCGTGGAAGCCCTGGGCGCTGGCCTGCAGTGCCAGCAGGCCGAGCAGGAGGGTGCAGAGCAGGCGGGTCATGGCGTTTGTTCCTGACGCTGTTGCTGTTCGTACCAGAATTTGCGCCGCAGCAACTCGCCCGGATCGTCGGGGATCTGCCGCAGCCATTGTTCCAGCGCCTGGCGCCGTTCGCCGTCGAGGCTGTCTTCGGCCTGGGCGATCTGTTGTTCGTCCGCTTCGTCGCCGCCGGGTTCGCCTGGCGCTGGCGGGGCTTGGTCGTCGCCGGGCGCCGGTTGGCTTGGCGGTGCCTCGCTATCGCCCGGCGCGGGTTCGGCTGCGGGCTGCCCGTTGTCGGATTCCTCGCCCGGTTGGCCAGCCTGCGGCGGCTGTTCGGCGGACGGCTCCTTCGATTCAGCGTCTGGCGATTGCTGCTCGCCCTGTTGCTGGCGTTGGCGCAGCAGTTCCTCGACCAGTGCCTTGTTCTTCTGCGCCGCGGTCAGCTCCGGCTGCAGGTCCAGGGCCCGGCCGTAGGCTTCCAGCGCGGCTTCCAGTTCATTGCTGCGAGCCAGGGCGTTGCCGCGGTTGTAGTGCGCGCTGGCGCTGTCGCTTCGCGCGAAACGTTCGGCGGCGGCCGGGTAGTCGCCGGCCTGGTACAGCGCCAGGCCTTGCCACTGCGGATCGGCGAAGCGCGTGGCGGCCTCGCGCGGCTGCCCTGCTTCGAGCAGGCGCTGGCCTTGCTGATCCGGGCGCAGCCAGAGATCGTCCCAGTCGAAGGCATAGCTGGGCTGGGCCACGCCGAGCAACAGCAGCGGCAGGCAGAACAGCCAGCCGCGGCGCCCGGCGCAGGCCGCCAGCAGCAACAGCGGCAACAGCAGCCAGTGGCCCTGGTCGGCCCAGGCGTGCAGGCGCGCCGGCTCGCCGCCGTCGCGCAGTTGCTTCGGCGGGTCGAGCAGGTCGAGGTCCTGCAGGTCGCGATCATCCCGGCTGGCCTGGCGGTAGCGGCCGCCAAGCTCCTGGGCAAAGCGGCTGAGGCCGGCACTGTCCAGGCGCGGGATGAGGATCGCGCCGTGCCGATCCTTGAGAAAGCTGCCGTCTTCCTGAAGGATCGGCGCCCCCTGGGCGCTGCCGATGCCGAGGATATACAGGCGCTCGTCGCGCTCCTCGAGCGCCTGGCGGATGCCCTGCTGCTCCTGTTCATCCAGGGCGCTGCCGATCAGCAGCAGGCGGCCCTGGCCCTGGCCGCCTTGCTCGAGCAGTTCGAGCGCCTTGCTCACCGCCAGGTCGGCGCGGCGCCCGGGCGCGGGCATGATCGACGGCTTGAGCGATTCGAGCAGGTTACGGCTGGTCGCCAGGTCGTCGGACAGCGGCACCAGGGTGTGCGCGCTGCCGGCGAACACGACGATCGCGGTCTGCGCATCGCGCCGCGCCTGCAACAGGTCGAGCAGCTTGCGCTTGGCCAGCTCCAGGCGATTCGGCGCGGTGTCGCCGGCGAGCATCTGCGGGGTCAGTTCGAGCAGCACCACCAGCGGGTCGGCGGGTTTCAGGTTGCTCTGCTCCAGGCGTTGCCAGCTCGGCCCGAGCAAGGCGAGCAGGGCCAGCAGCCAGGCCAGGCCCAGGACGATCCACGGCCAGCGGCTGGCCCGACCTTGGCCGCCACTGAGCAGGGCGGCATGGAACGCCGCTGGCAGCAGCAACTGCCAGCGTCCGCTGCGCTTTTCCCGGTGCCAGAGTTGCCAGAGCAGCCAGCCCAGCGGCAGTAGCAGGAGCAGCCAATAGGGGCGCAGCCAGTGCGGCCATAGCGAGAATTCGATCATGGCTGCCTCCGTCGGGTCGAGGGGGATAGGCGCCGCAGTCGTTGCAGCGGCTGCGGCCACAGTTCGCGGCTGACCAGCAGCAGGCTGAGCAGCAGGGCGGCGCTCAGCGGCCAGGCATACAGCGCCAGTGCCGGGCGCGCCAGGGTCGACTGTTGCGCCACCGGCTCCAGGCTGTCCAGGCGCTGCTCGATGGCTTGCAGTTCCTCGCTGCCACGGGCGCGGAAGTATTCGCCGCCGCTCATCTCGGCGATCGCGCGCAGGGTCGGTTCGTCCAGGTCCAGCCCCGGATTGATGCCGAACAGGCCGAGTACCCCGCTTTGCTGCGGGTCGGCACCGATGCCGATCGGGTAGATCTTCACCCCCTCCGCGGCGGCCAGGCGGGCGGCGGTGAGCGGCTCGATCTCGCCGCCGGTATTGGCGCCGTCGGTCACCAGGACCAGCACCCGGCTGTCCGCCGGGCGCTGGCGCAGGCGCTTGACGGCCAGGCCGATGGCATCGCCGATGGCGGTGTTCTTGCCGGCGATGCCGATCAGCGCCTCGTCCAGCCAGGTGCGCACGGTATGCCGGTCGAAGGTCAGCGGGGCTTGCAGGTAGGCCTGGCTGCCGAACAGGATCAGGCCGACACGGTCGCCCTGGCGGCCTTCGATGAAATCACCGAGCAGGTGCTTGACCAGGGTCAGGCGGTTGACCTCTTCGCCTTCCCAGCGCATGTCCGAGTAGGCCATGGAGCCGGAAACATCCACCGCGATCAGCAGGTCGCGGCCGCTGGCCGGCAGCGGCAACGGCTCGCCGACCCATTCGGGGCGCGCGGCGGCGCCGAGCAGCAGCAGCCACAGCAGGGCGAACGGCGCTTGCTGCCGCCAGCTCGGCAGGGTGGTTCGCGCGCGGCGTCCGGCCAAGGCTTCCAGCTCGTCGAGGAAACTGACCTTGAGCGCCGCCTCGCCGCTGTCCGCCGCCGGCAGCAGCAGGCGCAGCAGCCAGGGCAGCGGCGCCAGCAGGAAGATCCAGGCCCAGGCGAACTCAAACATGCTTGCGGATCCAGATGGCGACGGCCTGGTTGAGCCCGTCAATGGCCTTGTCGTCGAGCGTGCAGTGCGGGCGGTAGGCGCCTTCGACCAGGATCATCCAGCGGGTCAGGCCGGCCGCCGGGCAGCGGTTGTCGAGGTACGCCAGCCAGGCCCGGCTGCTCAGGGTATGGCTGTGGCTTTCCGGATAGCGCTGGCGGCACAGGCGCTTGAGCAGGCCGTTGAGTTGCTGCAGCCAGGGGCCGGCCTCGGCGCCGTAGTAGGGCTTGCCCAGCTGCTCGAGTTCCGCCAGGGCGGCCAAGCGTAGCGGATCGAGCGCCGGCTCACTGGCCCTGCGCCCGGCCTTGCGCGGCAGGCGCCTGAGCAGGCGCGCCAGCCCCCAGAGCAGCAGCGGTAGCAGCAGGGCGAGCAGCCACCAGCCGGGTGCCGGCGGCCACCAGCCGATCGGCGCCGGGGCGATCAGCGGTTCGAGTCGATCCAGCGGATTCATGGCTATTTCCTGGGCCGCTGGGCGTTGAGGTGATCGCGCAGCTGCTCGACCAGGTCGCTCTGGGTATTCAGCGGCAGCAAGGGCACGCCGAGTTTCTGCGCCAGGCGTTGCCAGCGGGCTTGGCGCGCCTCGCCCTGGGCGCGATAGGCCTGGCGCAGCTCGGCGTCATGGGTGTCCAGCTCCAGGCGTGCGCCGCGTTCGCTGAAGCGCAGCAGGCCGGCGGCGGGCAGGGCATGGTCGAGCGGGTCGGCAAGCGGCAGCAGGAGCAGGTCGGTGTGCCGCGCCAGCAGCATCAGTTGCTGCTCGCTGCTGTCGCCGAGGGTGCGTTCGTCGCACAGGATCACCACCAGGCTGCCGGGGCGCAGCACTTCGCGGGCGCGGCGCAGGGCCAGGCCGAAGCTGTCGCGATCGGCCGGCTGGTCGCAGGGCAACGCCTGGTTGGCGCGCGCCAGGCGGTTGAGCAGTTGCAGCAGGCTTTGCTTGCTGCGCCGCGGCTTGATTTCGTGGTGCTCGTGGTTGCCGAACACCAGGCCGCCGATGCGGTCGTTGTGGCCCAGCGCGGCCCAGCCGATCAGGGCGGCGGCATGCGCGGCGAGCACCGATTTGAGCAGCAGCCCGGAGCCGAAGAACAGCCGTTGGCTCTGCTCGACCAGGATGTAGATCGGCCGCTCGCGTTCCTCATGGAACAGCTTGGTGTGCGGCTCCTGGGTGCGCGCGGTGACCCGCCAGTCGATGCTGCGCACGTCGTCGCCGGCCTGGTAGACGCGCACCTGGTCGAAGTCCACGCCGCGCCCGCGCAGCTTGGAATGGTGCAGGCCGATCAGCGGGCTGCGTTGCGCCGGGGTGGAGAACAGCTGCACCTCGCGCACGCGGTGGCGCATCTCGATCAGTTCGGCGAGATTGGCGTGGATGCCCGGTTGCGTGGGGAGTGCATACATAGGGATCAGGCGACGGCGACCACATCGAGAATCCGCTGCACCACGCGGTCCTGGTCGATGCCGGCGGCTTCCGCCTCGAACGACAGGATGATGCGGTGGCGCAGCACGTCGAACAGCACCGCCTGGATATCTTCCGGGCTGACGAAGTCGCGCCCGGCCAACCAGGCGTGGGCGCGTGCGCAGCGATCCAGGGCGATCGAGCCGCGCGGGCTGGCACCGTAGGCGATCCACTCGGCCAGTTCCGCATCGAACTTGCTCGGCGTGCGCGAGGCCATCACCAGTTGCACCAGGTATTCCTCCACCGCATCGGCCATGTACAGGCCGAGGATCTCCTTGCGTGCGGCGAAGATCGCCTGCTGGCTGACCCGGTGTTCCGGCTTGGTTTCGCCGTTGAGCGCTTCGCCGCGGGCCTGGGCAAGGATCTTGCGCTCCACCGCGGCGTCCGGGAAGCCGATCTTCACGTGCATCAGGAAACGGTCGAGCTGGGCTTCCGGCAGCGGGTAGGTGCCTTCCTGTTCGATCGGGTTCTGCGTGGCCATCACCAGGAACAGCGGCGACAGGACGTAGGTGCTGCGGCCGACGCTGATCTGCCGCTCGCCCATGGCTTCGAGCAGCGCCGACTGCACCTTGGCCGGGGCGCGGTTGATCTCGTCGGCCAGCACCAGGTTGTGGAATATCGGCCCCTGCTGGAACACGAAACTGCCGGTTTCCGGGCGATAGATCTCGGTGCCGGTGATGTCGGCGGGCAGCAGGTCGGGGGTGAACTGGATGCGGTGGAACTCGGCCTCGATGCCATCGGCCAGCTCCTTGATCGCCTTGGTCTTGGCCAGGCCGGGAGCGCCCTCGACCAGTAGGTGGCCGTCGGCGAGCAGGGCGATCAGCAGTCGCTCGACGAGTTTTTCCTGGCCGAGGATCTGGCTTGAAAGAAATTGTCGCAGCGCGACCAGCGCTTCACGGTGTTCCATCGTTGGGCTCTTTCTGAAGGAGGGTGCAGGTCGTGCCGGGCGTAGCGACGGCTTGGTGGCCTGTGTGGCTAGTTCAATTAGTCGATTTCGGCGCCTGAGGTCCTGATACGGCGTTGCCGCTCCTCGCCATAGCCCGCTATGACTCGTCGCAGCGCCTGGTCTCAGAACCTCAGCCATCCGAACTTGAGCTAACCAACTAGCCGTACAGGCCACTAGACTTTAAAGCATTTGCCGAGGCGCCGGCTATGCGCGACTCGGCATCCTCGCCACGCGATGGGCGCCTGGCGAGGTACTCCAGAAACAGCCGGTCAAGTGGCGGTCAGTCTTGCCGCCATTGACTGAGCAGGCGAAGGTGCGCGTCTTGCGCGGTTTCCTGCAGTACCGGTGCCAGGCGCAGCTCCTCGCCGGGCAGGCACTGGGCCAGGCGTGCCACGGCTTGCGGGGTGAGGGCGCCGAGGCGCGGGTAGCCGCCGATGGTCTGCCGGTCGTTGAGCAGGACGATCGGCTGGCCGTCCGCCGGCACCTGCACGGCGCCCAGCGGGATACCCTCGGAAACCATGGTCGAGCGCCGGCAGTGCAACACCGGGCCGAGCAGGCGCATGCCCATGCGGTCGGCGCGTGTATCGATCTTCCAGGCGCTGTTGAACACGTCGAACAGGCTCTGCCCGCTGAAGTCGCCAAGCTGCGCACCCAGCACCAGCTCCAGGCGCGGCGAGGGCGTGAAGCGCGGAATCAGTCGCTCATCCATCGTGCGTTGCCGAGGCGCCGCAGCGCACCAGTGCAGCCGGTCGCCGCTCGCCACTGGCCCGCCGTTACCCTGCAGGCCGCCCAGCTGTTCGCGGGCGACGCTGGCGCAGCTGCCGAGCACCTGGGGCGCGTCGAAGCCGCCGGGCGCCGCCAGGTAGGCGCGGGCGCCGTGGCGCGGCTGGGCGAACCGCAGGCGCTGGCCCTGGCGCACCTCGAAGCTGCGCCAGGGCACCAAGGGCTGGCCATCCAGGCTGGCGCCGAGGTCGGCGCCGGCCAGGGCCAGGCAACCGTCCTGCTCGCAGACCAGGTCGAGGTTGCCCAGGGTGATCTCCACCACGGCGGCGCCGAGCGGATTGCCCAGCAGCCAGTTGGCCCAGTACATGGAAATCCAGTCGAGCGCGCCGCTCTGGGTCACGCCCAGGTGGCGCACACCGAAACGCCCGGCATCCTGCAACAGGATGAACGGGCTGCTGCGCTCCACCCGCAGTCCGCCGCTCAGGGGTGCGCTGCTCATGGGCTCGTCTCCAGGGGGCTGTCGTCGCCGCCGAGGCGGATGAATTCGGCATGGTCGATGGGTTCGAAGCGCACCCGGTCGCCGGGCTGCAGCAGGCTGTAGCCCTCGATGGCGCGGTCGAAGAGTTTGCTCGGGCAACGTCCGAGCAGGTTCCAGCCGCCCGGCGAGACCACCGGGTAGACCGCGGTCTGGCGTTCGGCGATGCCCACGCTGCCGGGCGCGATGCGTTTGCGCGGGGTGCTCAGGCGCGGCGTGGCCAGGGCTTCTTCGACCAGGCCCATGAAGGCGAAGCCGGGGGCGAAACCGAGGGCGAAGACCTGATATTCGTGGCCACTGTGGCGGCGGATCAGCTCGGCCTCGCCGAGACCGCTGCGGCGTGCCAGCAGCGGCAGTTCCGGGCCGACGCTGCGGTCGTACCAGGTCGGCAGGTGGTGGCAGCCGCCGCCGCTGCGGCTAGCCGGTTGCAGGTCGGCGAAGGCCTGGGCGATCAGCTCGCGGGCCTGGGGCGCGCCGATGCGTTGGATGTCGTAGTGCAGCAGCAGGGTGGTGTAGGACGGCACCAGGTCGATCAGTGCCGCGCCGAAGCTTTCATGCAGGCGCTGGCTGGCGGCCAGCAGCCAGGGCATGTTGCCTTCGTCGATGCTGTCGAACAGGCGCAGGATCAGGCTGTCGATGCCGGCGACTTCGAGCCGGGGCACGGGGGCGCGCATGCTCATGCCTGGGCCAGGGCGTCGAAGGCTTGGCGGATGCGCCGCACCGCGGCGACCGAGCCGGCGTTGTCGCCGTGCACGCACAGGGTCTGCGCCTGCAGCGGCAGGGCGCTGCCGTCGCTGGCGCGCAGGGCCTCGCCCTTGGCCAGGGTCACGGCCTGGCCGACGATGGCCTCGCTGTCGTGGTGCACCGCGCCGGGCTGGCTGCGCGCGACCAGGAAGCCGGCGGCATCGTAGGCGCGGTCGGCGAAGGCCTCGAACCACAGGCCGATGCCGAATTCGTCGCCGATGGCCTGCGCCGCGCGGTTGTCGCGGGTGCTCATCAGCATCAGCGGCAGGCCCTGGTCGTAGCTGGCCACGGCGCGCAGCACCGCGCGCAGGATCTGCGGCTTGCGCATCATGTCCTGGTACAGCGCGCCGTGCGGCTTCACGTAGCTGACGCGGGTGCCCTGGCTACGGCAGAGCGCTTCGAGGGCGCCGATCTGGTAGAGCAGCAGGTCCTCGACTTCCTGTGGCGAGCAGTCCAGCGCGCGGCGGCCGAAACCGACCAGGTCGGGGTAGCCCGGATGGGCGCCGATGCGCACGCCGTGGCTGACCGCCAGGGCGACGGTCTTGCGCATGGTGCTGGGGTCGGAGGCATGGAAACCGCAGGCGATGTTGGCGCAGTCGATATAGGGCATGACCTCGGCATCCAGGCCCATGGTCCAGGGGCCGAAGCTTTCGCCGATATCGCAGTTCAGGAGCAGGCTGTTCACGGGGTGTTCCTCTGGGCGGGGCGCCTTGCTGCGTCTAGCAGACGCAGGCTGGCGACGGCGGTGGAGCGGCCACTGCGCCGGCGAAGCGCCGTGCAGTGACCCGTGGAGCATTCTTGAACGGGCTGGCAGGCGCGTCCAACTAATAAAAACATGCGCCGGAGATAGGAAAAGCCGATGGCCGTCGTGGCCCGCGGCACGCCCGGCAGGCGTTGCTGCAGGCGGCCAAGCGCGCCGAGCGGCAGGGCTGGGAGTTGCCCCGGGCCTTGACCGGCTACCAGGTAAGGACGCTCGAGTGCCGGGGGATGACGGTGGTCGGCGCGGTGCCGGCGGAGATTCACCGCGTCCTGGCGGCGATCGGCAGGAGGCTCATCTGGGAATGGCTGGAGCAGGCAGGAGCGCCGGGACGCGAGGTGCTCGATGCCGACCGCGAGGCGCCGGCACAGGGCGGGCGCTGAGGCCCGCCCGCCGGGTTCACGACCATGGCGTCGCTCTCGTAAATCTCAAAGTAACCCGTTGTTTTATATAGATAAATTAAATAATAACATCAGCCATGTAGGAGCCAGGGGGACACCTACACAGTTTGCTGC
The DNA here is from genome assembly GCF_900100495.1 of Pseudomonas benzenivorans. Taxonomy (GTDB): domain Bacteria; phylum Pseudomonadota; class Gammaproteobacteria; order Pseudomonadales; family Pseudomonadaceae; genus Aquipseudomonas; species Aquipseudomonas benzenivorans. Next base: position 309,383 of record NZ_FNCT01000006.1, on the reverse strand, counting down.
GCGACAGCGCGGCGTCGTAGACGCGGCGGGATCGCCTACGCCGTCCCTTGGTCGAGCGGGCGCCGCTCAGCCGACCTGAAACTGCTGGGCGCTGCGGCTCAGGGCCGCGACCTGGGCGGACAGGCCCTGGGTGTGCTGGTCCAGGGTCAGGCGCAGGCCCTTGGTCTCGCCGGTGTGGACGTTGATCTCCTCCATCTTGCCGGCGATGTCTTCGGTGGTGCTGGAGATTTCCTCGATGGCCACCACCACCTGGTTCATCTCGCCGCTGAGGCGCTCCATCGACTGGGTGATCTCCTCGATGGCGCCAGCCACTTGGCCGGCATGCCGCTCGCTTTCCGCGGCCAGCGACAGGCCGCTGGTCATCAGCTCGTCCATGCTCTGCGTCTGCTGCTTGAACTCGCCGACGATGCGCGCGATATCGGTGGTCGCCGCCACGGTTTTCTGCGCCAGCGAACGCACCTCGTCGGCCACTACCGAGAAGCCGCGCCCGGCATCGCCGGCGCGGGCGGCCTCGATGGCGGCATTCAGGGCGAGCAGGTTGGTCTGGTCCGCCAGGCTGTTGATCACATCGATGATGCCGGCGACCTTGCCGCTGGATTGGGTGAGCAGGGCGACCTGGGCATGGGTTGCCTGGAACAGCTGCGACAAGCGGCCCATGCTCGCGACGCTGGCGTCGATGATGCGGCTGCCCATGCGCGCCGAGTCGTGGGCCGCGTGGGTGGCGTTGCCGACGTCGGAGCTGCGCTGCGCCATCTCGTTGATGGTCGCCGAGATCTGCTGGGAGGCCGAGGCAGCCTGTTCGGTCTGCGCTTCCACCTGGCTGCTGTTATCGCCGAGGCGGCGCATCGCCTCGCTCAGGTGGCCGTGCAACTGGGCCAGCTCGCGGTTGGCGTCGATGACCTGGCGGACGATCCGGCCGATGCCCTGGATCATCCGGTTGCTCGTCTCGGCCAACTGGTTGAACTCGTCCTTGGGGTTGCGACCGACCGGCAGCGTGCCGGTGAGGTCGCCGGAGGCGACCTGGCTGAGCAACTGGGTGACGCTGTGCAGTTGCCGCATCAGGCTGCGCGAAGCCTGGCTCAGGGTGAGCAGCAGGAACAGCGCGACGCCGGCGAAGCTCAGGCCCATGATCCAGTGCGACGAGCGGCGGGCCTGTTGCGCTTGCAGGGCGGTACTGGCGAGCAGGCCGTCCCGCAGCATGAGGTTCTGCTCATCGATCTGCTGTTCGATCTGCCAGCCCAGGCTGGCCAGCTGGGTGTCGATGTCGCGGATCTGCTGAATCAGTTCGTGGGCCTGGGCGAAGGTCTCGGCGAAGCTGGCGACCGCCCGGCCGATCTGGTTGTCCTGCCAGTCCAGTTCCAGGACCTGCGCCTGCATGTCGGCGATGGCCGCCTCGGTCTTGTCCGCGTAGCCGTTGTCGAAGGTCGCCAGGTAGTCGCGCTGGTTGCTCAGGGCGGCGGCGATGAAGGGTCGAATCAGGCCGATGTTGATCGGCTCGAGTTTCTCGGCGCTGCTCGCCAGGGCCTGGCGCTTGCCTTCGAACGGGCTCAGGCCGAGTTGCTGGCTGAGCGCCAGCCATTGCCGTTGCAACCCGGTCTCGTCGAGGAGCAGCTGTTCGATCTGCCGGGCGCTGTCGAGGACCGCGGCGTGCTCCAGGGCCTGCGCCTGGGCGACGAACTGTCCTGCGCGTTGTTCGAGGGCGCTCAGCCGCTGGGGGAAGGCGTCCTGGGTTTCGGGGGTCAGGGCCTGGCGCAGCGGAGCGAGTTTCAGCCACTCATTCATCAGCGCGAAGGAAGCGCCGGCGTAGGCCGTGGCCTGCTCGCGGGCTTGCAGAGACGTGCTGACGCGCAGGTTGGCCCAGAACGACGAGGCCGCCATCAGCGCCAGGCTGAGCAGGGTGATGACGATCAGCAGGCGAAACTTCTGTTTCCAGGATAGGAAGAACTGCATGGATACTCCTCACCACCTTCGGGCATGAGCTACAGGCATCGGCCGGTCAGCATTCAACTTGAGCGCCCCATGCGGCGGCACATCTTAGTGAGCGCGGCTACCTGCGGCTAATCATTTCTGGAGATCAATGGATTACCCGGGGGAATGGCTAGCTATGCCTTGAGTCGGTTATCGATGTGCGGGCCGGCCGTGGCGCAGTGGCCGGCCAGGATGGAGCGGCCGACGCTGGGCGACCGTCGGCCGTCGCTCGCCTTACCAGAGCGGCAGGCTGTAGCTGAGGATCAGGCGGTTTTCGTCGAGGTCGTTGCCGAAGTTGGAGCGTACCGTGGCGTTGCGCCATTTGAGGCCGAGGTTCTTCAGCGGGCCGCTCTGCAGCACATAGCCCAGGTCCATGTCGCGTTCCCATTCCTGGCCGCCGTTGCCGGCGCCGACCTGCACGTTATCGCCGGAGATGTAGCGGGTCATGAAGGTCATGCCGGGGATGCCGATGCTGGCGAAGTTGAAGTCGTAGCGTGCCTGCCAGGAACGTTCGTCGGTGTTGGCGAAGTCGTTGATCTGCACGAAGTTGACCAGGAACGGGTCGCTGCTGGCGATATAGGGGAAGGGATCGTCGCCGCTCATGCGCTGGTAGCCGGCGCCGAAGGCATGGCCGCCCAGCGCGTAGCTGAACAGGGCGCCGAGGGCCTGGTTGTCGAGGTCGCGGAAGTTGCCGTCTTCCTGGCTCTTGGCGTAGCGCAGGTCGGCCTTGAACGACTGGCCTTCGCCCAGCGGCTTGAGGTAGACCAGCCCGCCGAAGTGCTGCTGGTAGATGCCGTCCAGCTCGCCGTAATGCAGGCTGGCGGTGAGTTCGGGAGTGAGTTTGTAGTCGCCGCCGGCGAAGGTGAATGCATCGCTGTTGCCGCCGATGCGGTTGGCGCTCAGCTCGGTGTAGTCGGTGGAGTTGTTGGCCTTGATGCGATTGATCTTGCCGCCCTGCAGGGTGAGCTTGTCGATTTCCTGGATGTTCAGCAGGCCGCCCTGGAACAGTTGCGGCAGCAGGCGCGAGTCGTTGGCCGAGACGATCGGGCTGCGGAAGTGCAGGGCGCCGACCTTGAGGGTGCTGTTGGAGAGCTTGAGTTTGCCGGTCAGGCCGAGCTTCGAGTACTCGTCCTGCGAGCCGCCGGAACCGTCGGCCGGCAACAGCCCGCTGCCGGCGGTGCCGTCGCCGGAGTCGAGCTTCAGGCCGAGCAGGCCGATGGCGTCGATACCGACGCCGAGCGTGCCTTCGGTATAGCCGGACTCCATGCGCAGCAGCATGCCCTGCGCCCATTCCTCGGCCTTGTCGCGGGCGTTGTCCTGGCGGAAATCACGGTTGAAATAGAAGTTGCGCAGCTCGAGGCTGGCGTTGCTGTCGCCGATGAACTCGGCGTTGGCCAGGCCGGGAAGGCCGCCGCTGAGGATCAGCAGGGCAGCCATGCGGTTGCGTGGGGTCATGCGGAATGTCTCCTGGTAGGTAGGCGCGCAGCGGCTGGGTCGGCTGCTTGGCAGGGCGCGATTTTTTATGTCGTTGTTATGTGCCGCCGGCGCATTCTTGGGAGGGGCGAACGCGAGCGTCCAGCGAGAAAAAACAGGGGCGGCCGATAAGAAAATTCGATGCGCCGCCGGACGCGCGCAGGCGAGGCGCTGGCATGCAATCTGCTTTTCGGTGGTAGATGGCGTAGGCTTTTACTAGCGGCAGAATTTCAACGCACAGAGGGTCGAGTCGGCCATGAACCTGAGATTTCTCGAGACCTTCGTCTGGGTGGCACGCTTGAAGAGCTTTCGCCTGACGGCGGAGAAGTTGTTCAGCACCCAGGCCTCCATTTCCAGCCGGATTGCCGCGCTGGAGGACGAGTTGGGCACGCGCCTGTTCCTGCGCGATTCGAAGGGCGTTTCACTGACCCCGGAAGGCCAGAAGGTGCTCGAATACGCCGAGCGGATGATCGACACCATGCAGGCGCTGAAGCAGTCGATCAGCGATACCGGCAACATCCAGGGACGCATCCGCGTCGGCGCCATGGATACCGTCATTCACACCTGGCTGAGTCCCTTCGTAACAAAGATCATGGAGCGCTACCCGGCGGTGGAGATCGAGCTGACCGCCGACACTGCGCGCAATCTCTGCGAGCAGTTGCAGAAGGGCTACCTGGATATCATTTTCCAGACCGAGATGGTCCATGGCGACAGCGTGCGCAACCTGGAGCTGGCGAATTTTCCGATGCAATGGATAGTACCGACCGGCTCGCTGTACGACCGTAGCTATGCCTCGATGGATGACTTGGCCAAGGAGCGCCTCATCACCTTCTCGAAGAACTCCCGCCCGCACCAGGACATCCTCAACCTGCTGCACGCCGGCAATGTCTGCGCGCCGCGCATCAGCTGCGTGAACTCGCTGGCGGCGATGACCCGCCTGATCCGCGACGGTTTCGGCATTGGCGCGCTACCGGCGGCCCTGGTCGCCGAGGAGCTGAAGCAGGGCGTGCTGACCATCCTCAAGGATGTGCCACAACCTTCTCCGCTGAGTGTCGTCGCGACCTGGCGCACCGGCGTCGGCCTCGAGCTGAGCGAAGACATCATCGCACTGGCCTGCGAGGTGCTCGGCGAGTACGGCGAACAGATGGGCGAGGCCATGATTGCGCTGACGATCCCCGCCGCGGAGCAGCGAAGCGCCTGAGTCGGTGGCTGGCGCCTTCGTCCGGCATCCGCTGCGGCAGGCTCTAGCCTGTCTCGCAATAATCCATTGCTCAAGCAACTGCGGCTGACCTTTGTAGGGCGGCCCCGCACACTCTACGAGCCGGAGTCATCGAAACAGTAATTCGGAGACAACCCATACGAGGTAAGCGAAGCGCTCGGCGCGGCGGCTGCATCCCCCATCGGTGGCCGGGCAATGCCGTTCCCACCTCCTATAATCCGTGCACGGCAATGGTGCGCGCGCCCGGTTCTTGCCCCCTTTCGTCTCATAACGATTTCCGATCATGCGCCCCCGGTTTTTCTAGTTGGACAGGCCTTGCCTGCCGACTGAGACTCGGGTCGTCAGCCACCAAAAACCGGCGCAGCCCTGCGCCGAGAACAATGATCTGGAGAAACCCATGAAGAGCACTTCGTTTCGCTTCGCACTGTCGGCCATGGCCTGCGTCCTGGGCCTTGGCACATTTTCCGCGCAGGCCGCCGAGCGCTGGAACATGACGGTCGAGCAACCCGACGGCAACTTCATCACCGCGGTGGCCAGGGACTTCTCCAAGGATGTCGAGAGCGCCACCGCCGGCGAGCTGCAGATTCGCATCCACGCCAATTCGGTGCTGTTCAAGCGCCCCGAGGTCAAGCGCGCGGTGCAGACCGGCCAGGTGCAGGTCGGCGACGTGCTGATGTCGGTGCTGGGCAACGAAGACCCGATCTATGAAGTGGACAGCGTGCCGTTCCTCGCGCGCAGCTACGACGAGGCGCAGAAGCTCTGGGCGGTCAGCCGCCCGGCGGTGGAGGCGCGCCTGGCCAAGCAGGGCATCAAGCTGCTGTATGCCATGCCCTGGTCGCCGCAGAGCATCTACAGCAAGACCCCGATCAGCAGCATGGCTGACTTCAAGGGCATGAAGTTCCGCGCCTACAACCCGGCGACTTCGCGCATGACCGAGCTGATGGGGGCGATTCCGACGGTGATCCAGACCGGCGAGATCCCCCAGGCGTTCAGCACCGGGATGATCAGCGGCATGCTGACCTCGCCGACCACCGGGGTGGACTCCCAGGCCTGGGATTTTTCCACCTACTACTATGACGTCAAGGCGTTCATCCCGAAGAACTTCGTGATCGTCAACGCGCGGGCCTTCAAACGCCTGCCGGAGACCGCGCAACAGGCCGTGCTGGACGCCGCCGCGCGGGCCGAGAAGCGCGGCTGGGAAATCGCCCAGGCGAAGACCGGTGAGCTGGTGAAGACCCTCGCCGCCAACGGCATGCAGGTCGCCGACAGCGCGCCCGAGGCGGTCGAGGCCGGCTTCCAGCAGATCGGCCAGACCATGGTCGAGGAATGGCTGCAGAAGTCCGGCGCCGACGGCAAGGCGATCATCGACGCCTACCAGAACTGAGGCCGTCGCCTCACCAGGCCGGGGCGCGCGGCTCGCCGCGTCCCCGGCGTCTGCCAGCAATCAGGGGAGTCTTCGGTCCATGACGCCATTGCATAAGCTCTACACCCTGTCCGGATGGCTGTCCGGCGTGTTTCTCGTGCTGATCTGCCTGTTGGTGGTCGCGCAGATCGTCGCCCGCCAGTTCGGCGGCATGGTGCCCTCGGCCGACGAGTTCGCCGCCTACGCCATGGCCGCCTCGGGCTTCCTGGCGTTGCCCTATGCCTTGCAGCGCGGCGCGCATATCCGCGTCGAACTGCTGTACCGGCTGCTGCCGGTGCGCGGGCGGTTTTTCGCCGACGTGCTGAGCACCGCGATCGGTCTGGCGATCGCCGCCTACCTGGCCTGGTATTGCGCGCTGTTCGTGATCGAGTCCTACCAGTTCAACGAGGTGTCGTCCGGCCTGTTGCCCATTCCGATGTGGCTGCCGCAATTGCCGATGCTGCTCGGCACCCTGGTCCTGGTCATCGCCATGGCCGAGCGTTTGCTGCTGGTCTGCCAGGGGCGGCGCTTCGAGGCCGTCGATGGCGGCGTGACGCTGAGCGAATGAGCGCTGTCCGGGACCTTGTTCTTTCCTGCGGCCCTGGCCGCATTGCATCAGTGAGTAAGCCGTGGAACACACAATAATTACAATCACCCTGCTGGTGGCCCTGTTCGCGCTGCTCGGCGGGGGCGTCTGGGTCGCGCTGTCGCTGCTCGGCGTCGGCATCATCGGCATGGAGCTGTTCGGCGGTGCGCCGGCCGGCTCGATCCTCGCCTCCACCAGTTGGGCGTCCAGCGCCAGCTGGACCCTGACCGCGCTGCCGCTGTTCATCTGGATGGGCGAGATTCTCTACCGCACGCGCCTGTCGGAAGACATGTTCAACGGACTGTCGCCGTGGATGCGCGGCCTGCCGGGGCGCCTGCTGCACGTCAACGTGTTCGGCTGCGGTATCTTCGCCGCGGTCAGCGGCTCGTCGGCGGCCACCGCGGCGACCATCGGGCGGATTTCCCTGCCGGAGCTGAAGTCGCGTGGCTATCCGGACAGCATCGCCATGGGCTCGCTGGCCGGCGCCGGCACCCTGGGCCTGCTGATCCCGCCATCGATCATGATGATCGTCTACGGCGTGGCGGCGCAGGTGTCGATCTCGCGCCTGTTCATCGCCGGCATTCTGCCGGGGCTGATGCTGCTGGCGATCTTCAGCGGCTACCTGATGCTCTGGGCGCTGCTCAATCGCGACAAGCTGCCGGAGGAAACCGAGGCCCTGCCGCTCAGGGAGAAACTGCGCCACGCCAAGCTGCTGATCCCGGTGATGGCGCTGATCGTCGCGGTGATCGGCTCGATCTACGCCGGTTTCGCCACCGCGACCGAGGCTGCTGCGGTGGGCGTGGTCGGCGCACTGCTGATCGCCCTGTGTTCCGGCTCGCTGAGCCGCGCGACCTTCATGGAAAGCCTGATGGGCGCGGTGTGCACCTCGTGCATGATCTTCTTCATTCTGCTCGGCGCCGCCTACCTGACCTCGGCCATGAGCTTCACCGGCCTGCCGTCGGCGCTGGCCGACTGGATCATCGCCAAGCAGCTCTCGCCCTACGTGCTGTTGCTGGCGCTGACGGTGTTCTTCATCGTCCTCGGCTGCTTCCTCGACGGCATCTCGATCATCCTGCTGACCACCGCGGTGGTCTTGCCGGCGGTGCAGGCGGCGGGCATCGACCTGCTGTGGTTCGGCATCTTCGTCATCCTGGTGGTCGAGATGGCGCAGATCACCCCGCCGGTGGGCTTCAACCTGTTCGTCATCCAGAACCTGACCGGGCACGACATGTGGAAAGTGGCCAAGGCCAGCTTCCCGTTCTTCCTCCTGCTGGTGCTGGCGGCGATCCTGATCAGCGCCTTTCCGCAGATCGTCCTGCTGCTGCCGCAGGCGATGCGCGGCGCCTGAGGACCTCGGGCCGCCCCTGGTCCTGGCGTTCTCGGGGCGGGGTGGCGGCGCACTTTCCCGCGCTTTTTCCCGCGCGGGGAGCAGCCTTGAAAGAAAATGTCGCAGCGCGGCAAGCGCTCCACGGCGTTCCATCGTTAAGCTCGTCCGGCAAATGTGACCAGCGAGTCGAAGGCTTCGCCAGGGTCCGGAAACGCCGTGCGCAGGTAATCGTCGTTTCATGGACTAACGTTGAACTACAACGTGGTGGCGTCAGTCATGACTCGCGACTGCCCTAGTCGAATCACAAGCCAAACGGAGCACAACCATGGCGTTCTTTACGGCGGCCAGCAAAGCCGACTTCCAGCATCAACTGCAAGCGGCGCTGGCGCAGCACGTCAGCGAACAGGCACTGCCACAAGTAGCCCTGTTCGCCGAGCAATTCTTCGGCATCATCGCCCTGGAGGAGCTCACCCAGCGTCGGCTGTCCGACCTGGTCGGCTGCACCCTGTCGTCCTGGCGCCTGCTGGAGCGCTTCGACCATAGTGCGCCGGAAGTCCGCGTCTTCAATCCGGATTACGAGAAGCATGGCTGGCAGTCCACCCATACCGCGGTGGAAGTCCTGCACAGCGATATTCCGTTCCTGGTCGATTCGGTGCGCATGGAACTGAACCGTCGCGGCTACAGCATTCATACCCTGCAGAACAGCGTATTCAGCGTGCGCCGCAACAAGCAGGGCGAATTGCTGGAGATCCTGCCCAAGGGCTCCCAGGGCAAGGATGTGCAGCAAGAAGCGCTGATGTTCCTGGAGATCGACCGCTGCGCCAACATTGGCGAGTTGAAGACCCTGGAAAAGGCCCTGCAGGAAGTCTTCGTGGAGGTGCGCCTGAGCGTCGCCGACTTCCAGCCGATGAAGGCCAAGGCCCAGGAGCTGCTGGCCTGGCTGGACAAGGCCAAGCTCAAGGTCGAAGCGGCCGAGCTCGACGAGATCAAGGTCTTCCTGAACTGGTTGCTCGACAACCACTTCACCTTCCTCGGCTACGAGGAATTCACCGTGGCCGATGCCGCTGACGGCGGCACCATCGTCTACGACGAGAAATCCCTGCTCGGCTTGTCCAGGCGCCTGCGCAGCGGGCTGAAGAGCGACGAGCTGCATATCGAGCCGGAAGCGGTCAGCTACCTGCGCGAGCCGCAGTTGCTGTCCTTCGCCAAGGCCGCGGTGCCGAGCCGGGTACACCGTCCGGCCTACCCGGACTTCGTCTCGGTGCGCGAACTGGACAGCAAGGGCCGGGTCATCAAGGAATGCCGCTTCCTGGGCCTGTACACCTCGGCGGTGTATGCCGAGAGCGTCTGGCGGATCCCCTATATCCGCCGCAAGGTGGCGGTGATCGAGCAGCGTTCCGGCTTCGACAGCAAGGCGCACCTGGGCAAGGAACTGGCCCAGGTGCTGGAAGTGCTGCCGCGTGACGACCTGTTCCAGACCCCGGTCGATGACCTGTGCGATACCGCGATGGCCATCGTGCAGATCCAGGAGCGCAACAAGATCCGCGTGTTCCTGCGCCGCGATCCCTATGGCCGTTTCTGCTACTGCCTGGCCTACGTGCCGCGTGACGTGTACTCCACCGAGACCCGCCTGAAGATCCAGCAGGTGCTGATGGAGCGCCTGCAGGCCACCGATTGCGAGTTCTGGACCTTCTTCTCCGAGTCGGTGCTGGCGCGGGTGCAGTTCATCCTGCGGGTCGACCCGAAGAACAAGGTGCAGATCGATCCGCTGCGTCTGGAAAAGGAAGTGATCCAGGCCTGCCGTTCGTGGAAGGACGACTACGCCAGCCTGGTGGTGGAAAGCTTCGGCGAAGCCCAGGGCACCAACGTGCTGGCGGATTTTCCCAGCGGTTTCCCCGCCGGTTACCGTGAGCGCTTCGCCCCGCATTCGGCGGTGGTGGACATGCAGCACCTGCTCAGCCTGGGCAGCGCGCGACCGCTGGTGATGAGCTTCTACCAGCCGCTGGCGCAGGGCGACCAGCAGTTGCACTGCAAGCTCTATCACGCCGACACGCCGTTGCCGCTGTCGGACGTGTTGCCGATCCTGGAAAACCTCGGCCTGCGCGTGCTCGGTGAGTTCCCGTATCACCTGCGCCGTGCCGATGGCCGCGAGTTCTGGATCCACGACTTCGCCTTCACCTATGCCGAAGGCCTGGACGTGGACATCCAGCAGCTCAACGACACCCTGCAGGATGCCTTCGTCCACATCGTCCGCGGCGACGCCGAGAACGACGCCTTCAACCGCCTGGTGCTGACCGCGGCGATGCCCTGGCGCGACGCGGCGTTGCTGCGCGCCTATGCCCGTTACCTCAAGCAGATCCGCCTGGGCTTCGACCTCAGCTACATCGCCGGCACCCTGGTCAACCACGCCGACATCGCCAAGGAACTGGTGCGCCTGTTCAAGACCCGCTTCTACCTGGCGCGCAAGCTCAACGCCGAGGACCTGGAAGACAAGCAGCAGAAGCTGGAGCAGGCGATTGTCAGCGCCCTGGACAACGTCGCGGTGCTCAACGAGGACCGCATCCTGCGGCGCTACCTGGACCTGATCAAGGCCACCCAGCGCACCAACTTCTACCAGCTGGACGCCGATGGCCAGGCCAAGCAGTACTTCAGCTTCAAGCTCAGTCCGCGGCTGATTCCGGAGATCCCCAAGCCGGTGCCGAAATTCGAGGTCTTCGTCTACTGCCCACGGGTCGAGGGCGTGCACCTGCGCTTCGGCGATGTCGCCCGCGGTGGCTTGCGCTGGTCGGATCGTGAAGAAGACTTCCGCACCGAGGTGCTCGGCCTGGTCAAGGCCCAGCAGGTGAAGAACGCGGTGATCGTGCCGGTCGGCGCCAAGGGCGGCTTCATCCCGCGGCGCCTGCCGCTGGGCGGCTCGCGTGACGAGATCCAGGCCGAGGCGATCGCCTGCTACCGGATCTTCATCAGCGGCCTGCTCGACATCACCGACAACCTCAAGGACGGCGCGGTGGTGGCGCCGGCCAACGTGGTGCGCCACGACCAGGACGATCCCTACCTGGTGGTCGCCGCCGACAAGGGCACCGCGACCTTCTCCGATATTGCCAACGGCATCGCCGCCGAGTACGACTTCTGGCTCGGCGATGCCTTCGCCTCAGGTGGCTCGGCCGGCTACGACCACAAGGGCATGGGCATCACCGCCAAGGGCGGTTGGGTCTCGGTGCAGCGGCATTTCCGCGAGCGCGGCATCGACGTGCAGAAGGACCCCATCACGGTGATCGGCATCGGCGACATGGCCGGTGACGTGTTCGGCAACGGCCTGCTGCTGTCGGACAAGTTGCAGCTGGTGGCGGCCTTCAACCATATGCACATCTTCATCGACCCCAACCCGGATGCCGCGAAGAGCTTCGTCGAGCGCAAGCGCCTGTTCGACCTGCCGCGCTCTAGCTGGGCCGATTACGATGCCAGCCTGATCTCCGCAGGTGGCGGGATCTTCCTGCGCAGCGCCAAGAGCATCGCCATCAGTCCGGAGATGAAGGAGCGCTTCGATATCGCCGCCGACAAGCTGGCGCCGACCGAGCTGCTGCATGCGCTGCTCAAGGCGCCGGTGGACCTGCTGTGGAACGGCGGCATCGGCACCTACGTCAAGTCGAGCAAGGAAAGCCACGCCGATGTCGGCGACAAGGCCAACGATGGCCTGCGCGTCGATGGCCGCGAGCTGCGTGCGAAAGTCGTCGGCGAGGGCGGCAACCTCGGCATGACCCAGTTGGGCCGCGTCGAGTACGGTCTCAACGGCGGGGCGAGCTTCACCGACTTCATCGACAACGCCGGCGGGGTGGACTGCTCCGACCATGAGGTCAACATCAAGATCCTGCTCAACGAGATCGTCGCCGCCGGCGACATGACCGGCAAGCAGCGCAACAAGCTGCTGGCCGAGATGACCGATGCGGTCGGCGGCCTGGTGCTGGGCAACAACTACAAGCAGACCCAGGCGTTGTCGCTGGCCGAGCGCCGCGCCCGCGAGCGCCAAGGCGAGTACAAGCGCGTGATGGCGGCACTGGAGGCGGCTGGCAAGCTGGACCGCGCCCTGGAGTTCCTGCCGTCGGACGACGAGCTCAACGAGCGTGCCGTGGGCGGCCAGGGCCTGACCCGTCCGGAGCTGGCAGTGCTGATTTCCTACAGCAAGATCGATCTGAAGGAGTCGCTGCTGAAATCCCTGGTGCCGGACGACGAGTACCTGGCGCGCGAGATGGAAACTGCCTTCCCGCCGTTGCTGGCACAGAAGTTCGGCGAACCGATGCGTCGTCATCGCCTCAAGCGCGAGATCGTCAGCACGCAGATCGCCAACGATCTGGTCAACCACATGGGCATCACCTTCGTGCAGCGCCTGAAGGAGTCCACCGGCATGAGTGCGGCCAACGTCGCCGGGGCCTATGTGATCGTGCGCGATGTGTTCCGCCTGCCGCATTGGTGGAAGCAGGTCGAGACGCTGGACTACCAGGTGCCGGCCGAGCTGCAGCTGACCATGATGGACGAGCTGATGCGCCTGGGTCGGCGCGCCACCCGCTGGTTCCTGCGCAGCCGGCGCAACGAGCTGGACGCGGCGCGCGACGTGGCGCATTTCGCGCCGCGCGTCGAGGCGCTGGCCATGCGTCTGGACGAGCTGCTCGAAGGCCCGGCCCGCGAGCAGTGGCTGGCGCGTTTCCAGGGCTACGTCGAAGCCGGCGTACCTGAGGCGCTGGCCCGCGTAGTGGCTGGAACCAGCCATCTGTACACCTTGCTGCCGATCATCGAGGCCTCGGATGTCACCGGGCAGGATCCGGCCCAGGTTGCCGCTTCCTACTTCGCCGTCGGCGGGGCGCTGGAACTGTCCTGGTATTTGCAGCAGATCACCGGCCTGCCGGTGGAAAGCAACTGGCAAGCCTTGGCACGGGAAGCCTTCCGCGACGATCTGGACTGGCAGCAGCGGGCGATCACCGTATCGCTGTTGCAGATGGCCGAAGGGCCGGCGGAGATCGAGGGCCGCGTCGCCGTCTGGCTGGAGCAGCATCGCCCGCTGGTGGGGCGCTGGAAAACCATGCTCGGCGAACTGCGTGGCGCGACCGGCACCGATTACGCCATGTACGCGGTGGCCAACCGCGAGCTGATGGACCTGGCGCAAAGTGCCCAGCGCGGGGTATGCATTCCCTGAGTCGTGCTTGAGCCGAACCCGAGCCCCGCCTAGTGCGGGGCTTTTTTATGTGCTATGTCCCAATTACGTGTTGCGCACAGCTTTTGTAGGGTGGGTCGGGCCGCGCAGGTTAGTGGCGCCGAGCAGGGTCTGAAAATCAACTGCGGAATTTGCGCGCCGCGTAACCCACCAAGCGGTGATCGGCCTGCTCCATCTGTAGGAGCGGCGGGGACGCCCAGTTCCATGTCCGCCATCCGCGCGCGGCCAGACACTTTCGCGGCCATGGGCCGCTCCTACAAGGAGTTGCTGCATGCAACACGTAGCTGGGACTTATGGTTGACGCTAGCGGCTTTCGCTCGCGTTTAATCCTGCCAGCGCCTGCAGATAGGCCACCACATCCGGTGCGCCGGCCAGGCGCAGTCCTTCGCCGAGGGCGGAGGCTTCGGTGGAGTGTTTGGGGAGCAGGAGGAACTCCGGAGCGCCAGCGGGACGCAGCAGCGACAGGCGCGCATAGGGCAGGCCGCTATCCAGCAGCAGGCCCATGAACGCCGGATCGCTCCAGGCAGCAGCGGGCATAGCCAGAACGTGATAACGCCGTTGCAGCTCCGCCAGGCCCTCGCGGCTGAAGCGATAGCTGGATATCTCTGCCGGCAGGGTGATTTCCAGCTCGCGTCGCCGGGCATAGGCGATGGCGCAGGCGAAGGCTTGGCTATGGTGCTCGCCGGCCCAGAATAGCCGTTGGCCGCGCCAGCTCGCCTCGCGCAAGGCCAGGCGCTCGCCGCTGAGAAAACCGGGCAAGGCCAGGCTGATGGTCTTGATGAAGTCCTTGTAGCTGATGATGCGCACCTGGCGGCAGAACTCGCTGGCCGCATAATCCTCGAAGCGGGTGAAGGTTGTGCGCTCGGCAGCGCAATCGCTGAACCCGTCGATCAGGCGCAGATCGAACGAGTCCAGTTGGCGCTGTTGCACCTCGATGAGCCGAATCAACACGGCGTGGGCCTGGGCCTTGTCTTCCTGCACCGGCCCGGAGAGGGCGCCGCGCGGCAGGTCGACCAGGCGCTGCAGTGGCGGCCCCTCCTGCCAGCAGATGCTATCGCGTAGCGTCGGCAGAGGGGTGAAGGGCAGCTGCAGGCCGCTGGCACGCTCGACGATCTGGCGCGGCGCACGGCCGCTCAGGCCCAGACGCTGGATCAGGGCGGCAAGGCGTGAGCCGAGGGAGGAGGGCTGGTCTGACAGACTCATGAGCGCATGCGAGTTCCAGGGGCACCTGTGCCAGTGTGGCAGAGCCTCGCAGCCGTTGCACAGGCTTTACCGGGCGGATCGCGGTGTTCCGCATGGGGCGCGGCTGCCGCTTGTGGCAAGATTAGCGGATTCATCTACGAAGGTGCCTCCATGCCCAGTCTGGTGCTGGATCTCGCGTTGTCCAGCGAACGTTGGCGCGCAGTCTATCAAGGCCGGGCCAACCGTGTTCTGTTGCATAGCCGCGATGGTCGGCGGGTCAGTGTGCCAGCCCATCATTTTCGGCCGTTTCTGACGCACGAAGGTGTATACGGTTCCTTCGAGCTGGAGTTCAGCGCGGCGGGCGAGCTGCTGAGCCTGCGGCGTTTGCGCTGAAGGCGTCCGCGCGCCTCGCCTGCGGGGGAGCTGGGCGGCTATAATCGCGGCCTTTGCGATTTCGCCATTATCGAGCCGAGCCTGCCCATGTATACCCTGGTCCGCGAGCTACTGTTCAAACTCTCTCCGGAAACCTCCCACGAACTGTCCGTCGACCTGATCGGCGCCGGTGGTCGCCTGGGTTTGAACGGCCTGCTGAGCAAGACTCCGGCCAGTCTACCGGTCAAGGTCATGGGGCTGGAATTCCCCAACCCGGTCGGCCTGGCTGCCGGCCTGGACAAGAATGGCGATGCCATCGATGGTTTCGCCCAGCTGGGCTTCGGCTTTATCGAGATCGGCACGGTGACGCCGCGGGCGCAGCCGGGCAACCCCAAGCCGCGGCTGTTTCGCCTGCCGGAGGCCGAGGCGATCATCAACCGCATGGGCTTCAACAACCTGGGCGTCGATCATCTGCTCGCGCGGGTGCAGGCGGCCAGGTTCAAGGGCGTGCTGGGCATCAACATCGGCAAGAATTTCGATACCCCGGTCGAGCGTGCGGTGGACGACTACCTGCTGTGCCTGGACAAGGTCTATGCCCATGCCAGTTATGTCACCGTCAATGTCAGCTCGCCGAACACCCCGGGGCTGCGCAGCCTGCAGTTTGGCGACTCGCTCAAGCAGCTGCTCGAGGCCTTGCGCCAGCGCCAGGAAGATCTCGCCCGGCAACACGGCAAGCGGGTGCCGCTGGCGATCAAGATCGCTCCGGACATGAGCGACGAAGAAACCGTGCAAGTCGCCGCCGCGTTGCTGGATGCCGGCATGGATGCGGTGATCGCCACCAACACCACCCTGGGCCGGGATGGCGTCAAGGGCCTGGAGTTCGCCGATGAGGCGGGCGGCCTGTCCGGCGCCCCGGTGCGCGACAAGAGCACGCACATCGTCCGGGTGCTGGCTGGCGAGTTGGCCGGGCGCTTGCCGATCATCGCGGTAGGCGGCATCACCGAAGGCAAGCACGCGGCCGAGAAGATCGCCGCCGGCGCCAGCTTGGTGCAGATTTATTCCGGGTTCATTTACAAGGGACCGGCGTTGATCCGCGAGGCGGTGGACGCCATCGCCGCGGCCCGGGGCTGAGATTCGCCGGATGGAAGTGGCCTTGACTGCGGCTGTCGGGCTATCCCGTTGAGCGCGGCCAAGGCCAGGTTGAGGATGGGTAAATAAAAAGGGCTCCCTGAGGGAGCCCCTGGGCTCGCGCCCGCCGCCCGAATGGGGCGTGCTTGGTGAAGTCGGTAGGTTTCCTTGTTCAGCCGACAGCGTGGAGTTCGTTGAGTCGATGGATACCGGCCGTGCCGGTCAATCCGTCCCAGTTGTCACCGCGACCTTCGCGCCAGCCGTTTAACCAGGCTTGACGAACGGACGGAAGAGTGAAAGGACACAGCTCGCGGGATTTGCCATGGATGCCGTATTGGTAGCCGCGCAAAAAAGCTCTTTCTAACGGATCACGCTTAAGTCTTCTCATAGGGTATTGCCCTCAATGTTGACTGTTATGTCCCTTAGACCTCAGCGACCTCGTCGCGAGGTCAGGCAGAATGGATTCTGCCGCAAAGACCGCTGCCGGCGTGGCGGTCTCCCTGATGCCTTCGCCATTGCGGCGACGGCCTAGGTAGATTTCTATCGAATGCCTGGGTGCCTGTGAATGATCGTTTTGTCATAAGGGCGTAACGCTTTTGCGGGCCAGGCCATAAGGCCCTGTGGAAAAGATGGCGTTTCATCGGGCAACTACCGATGGCGTGGGCGATTGCGGCGGGCGTACTGGTGTTTTGCCAGCGCGAATTAGTCGCGATTGCGAGCTTTGCTTATTCCGACGAAGGGTCGCTCTGCGGCTTTTTGTCACTTATTTTGCTGGTGTCGATTTACTCGCACGCCGTTTACTGCCTTAGGCACTGGATATTCCCATGTCGGATCGTTACGAACTCTTTCTCACCTGCCCCAAGGGCCTGGAAGGCTTGCTGCTCGAAGAGGCCGGCAAGCTGGGGCTGGAGGAGGCGCGCGAGCAGACTTCGGCCATTCGCGGGTTTGCCGAGCTGGAAACGGCTTATCGCCTGTGCCTGTGGTCGCGGCTGGCCAATCGCGTGCTGCTGGTGCTCAAACGCTTTCCGGTGCAGGACGCCGAGAGCCTGTACCACGGGGTGCTGGAGGTCGACTGGTTCGAGCACCTGGAACCCAGTGGCAGCCTGGCGGTGGAGTTCAGCGGCCACGGCTCGGGGATCGACAACACCCATTTCGGCGCGCTGAAGGTCAAGGATGCGATCGTCGACAAACTGCGCCAGGCCGACGGCACGCGCCCGTCGATCGACAAGCTCAACCCGGATCTGCGCATTCACCTGCGCCTGGAGCGCGGCGAGGCGATTCTCTCCCTCGACCTGTCCGGGCACAGCCTGCACCAGCGCGGTTACCGCCTGCAGCAGGGCGCTGCGCCGCTCAAGGAAAACCTCGCCGCCGCCGTGCTGATCCGCGCCGGCTGGCCGCGCATCGCCGCCGAGGGCGGCGCGCTGGCCGACCCGATGTGCGGGGTCGGCACCTTCCTGGTGGAGGCGGCGATGATCGCCGCCGATATTGCGCCGAACCTCAAGCGCGAGCAGTGGGGCTTCAGCCAGTGGCTGGGGCATGTGCCGGCCTTGTGGAAGAAGCTGCATGGCGAGGCCGAGCAGCGCGCCGCCGCGGGGTTGGCCAAGCCGCCGCTATGGATTCGCGGCTACGAGGCCGATCCGCGGCTGATCCAGCCGGGGCGCAACAACATCGAGCGCGCCGGGTTGAGCGACTGGGTCAAGGTCTACCAGGGCGAACTGGCGACGTTCGAGCCGCGCCCGGACCAGCACCAGAAAGGCCTGGTGGTCTGCAACCCGCCCTATGGCGAACGCCTGGGCGATGAAGCCAGCCTGCTGTACCTCTACCAGAACCTCGGCGAGCGCCTGCGTCAGGCCTGCCTGGGCTGGGAGGCGGCGGTGTTCACCGGGGCACCGGAGCTGGGCAAGCGCATGGGCATCCGCAGCCACAAGCAATACGCCTTCTGGAACGGTGCCTTACCGTGCAAGCTGTTGCTGATCAAGGTGCAGCCCGAGCAGTTCGTCACCGGCGAGCGGCGCACCCCGGAGCAGCGCGAGCGCGAACGCGAACAGAGCGAACTGGCCGCCAGCACCAGCAATCACCGCGGCAAGGCCGAGCCCCAGGCGCCGGTCGAGCAGGCGCGCCTCTCCGAAGGCGGGCAGATGTTCGCCAATCGCCTGCAGAAGAACCTCAAGCAGCTGGGCAAGTGGGCGCGCCGCGAGGGGATCGACTGTTACCGCCTGTATGACGCCGACATGCCGGAATACGCCCTGGCGGTCGACCTCTACGGCGACTGGGTGCATGTGCAGGAATACGCCGCGCCGCGTTCGATCGATCCGGAGAAGGCCCAGGCGCGGTTGTTCGACGCCCTGGCGGCGATCCCCCAGGCGCTGAATGTCGACAAGAGCAAGGTGATCATCAAGCGTCGCGAACGCCAGGCCGGCACCAAGCAGTACCAGCGCCAGAGCAGCCAGGGGCAGTTCATGGAGGTCAACGAGGGGGGCGTCAAGCTGCTGGTCAACCTCACCGACTACCTCGACACCGGGCTGTTCCTCGACCATCGGCCGCTGCGCCTGCGCATCCAGCGCGAGGCCGCGGGCAAGCGCTTCCTCAACCTGTTCTGCTACACCGCCACCGCCACCGTGCATGCGGCCAAGGGCGGCGCACGCAGCACCACCAGCGTCGATCTGTCGAAGACCTACCTGGACTGGGCGCGGCGCAACCTGTCGCTCAACGGCTTCTCGGACAAGCACAGGCTGGAGCAGGGCGATGTGATGGCCTGGCTGGCGGAGGATCGCGGCGAGTACGAGCTGATCTTCATCGACCCGCCGACCTTCTCCAACTCCAAGCGCATGGAAGGCGTGTTCGACGTGCAGCGCGACCACGTGCAACTGCTCGACCTGGCCATGGCGCGCCTGGCACCGGGCGGTGTGCTGTATTTCTCCAACAACTTCCGCAAGTTCCAGCTCGACGAAGGGCTGGCGGCGCGCTATGCGCTGGAGGAAATCAGCGCGGCGACGCTGGATCCGGATTTTGCCCGCAACCCGAAGATCCACCGCGCCTGGCGCCTCAGCGCGCAAGGGTGAGAGTTTGTGAAAAAACTCCCACCTACTGCGGCCGCCTCCCGACGCCCGCTGCTGCGTTGCGCTACGTGAAAATCGGGGTCATTTAGCTCACTAAACTCCCCCGCTTTTCACGTAGCACGCCTTGCCGCAAACGTCTGGAGACTGCCTCGCTACGGCGCTCGATTTTCTCACAACCTCTGAGTGGAACGCGGTGATGCCAGGCACGGTATCGGGACGCTAGTCGCTGGGCTGGCCAGGCTCGGCCCAACCGAGATCCCCGCCGCCGTCTATTTGAGCTTGGGTTGCCGGTACAGGTCGATCAGCACCTGGTCGAGAATCGCCGAGGCGCCCCAGGGGCGCGGGTCGTTGAGGATCGCCACCACGGCCCAGGTGTTGCCGTTGTTGTCACGGCTGTAGCCGGCGATGGCGCGCACATTGTTCAGCGTGCCGGTCTTGATGTGCGCCTCACCGACCAGGGCGGTGCGGTGCAGGCGTTTGCGCATGGTGCCGTCAATCGCCGCCAAGGGCATGGAGCTGATGAACTCGGCGGCATAGGGACTGTTCCAGGCCGCCTGCAGGATGGCCGCCAGTTCCCGGGCGCTGATCCGCTCGTCACGCGAGAGGCCGGAGCCGTTCTCCATCACCAGGTGCGGCGCGGTGATGCCCTTGCGCGCCAGCCAATTGCGGATCACCCGCTGCGCGGCCTTGGCATCGTCGCCGTCGGCCTCGTTGCGGAACTGCGCGCCGAGGCTGAGGAACAGCTGGCGGGCCATGGTGTTGTTACTGTATTTGTTGATGTCGCGGATGACCTCCACCAGATCCGGGGAGAAGGCCCTGGCGAGCAGTCGGGCATCTTGCGGCACTTCGGCGAGGCGATCCTTGCCGAGGATGCTGCCGCCCAATTCCTGCCAGATGGCCCGCACGGCGCCGGCGGCGTAACTCGGGTGATCCAGCGGCGACAGGTAGGTCTGCGCGCTGCAGCCCTCGGCCAGCTTGCCGCTGACGATCACCGTGGTGCCGTCGAACTGTTTCACCGGGTTGTAGCGCACATCCGGCCAGCCGGGACACTTGCCGGGTTTCAGGAGCTTGACGCGGTTGTCGATGCGCAGCTCGGCAATCGGCGGTTCGGCCACGATGTGCACCTTGCCGCCCTCGGCGCGGGCGATGAAGCGCAGCGCCTTGAGGTTGACCAGCAGGGCGTCGGGGGCAACCAGGAACGGCTTGCTGGCATCGCCACCATCGTCATTGAAGGTCGGCAGCTGGGGTTGGATGAAATGGCTGCGGTCGAGCACCAGGTCGCCGGTCACCTGGCGCACGCCATTGACGCGCAGGTCGCGCATCAGCAGCCAGAGCTTCTCCATGTTCAGCTTGGGGTCGCCGCCGCCCTTGAGATACAGATTGCCGTGCAGCACGCCGTCCTTCAGGGGGCCGTCGGTATAGAACGCGGTTTTCCACTGGTGCGACGGGCCGAGCAGTTCCAGCGCGGCATAGGTGGTCACCAGCTTCATGGTCGAGGCCGGATTGACCGACACATCGGCGTTGAAAATGGTGCTGCTGCCGGGGCCGGTGAGCGGCAGGGCGACCAGCGACAGCGACCGGGCATTGATCTTGTTGGCCTTCAGCGCGTGCTGCACCTTGACCGGCAGGTCGCTGTCGGCGGCGGCCTGCAGGGGCGCGGCGAGCGGCAGCAGCAGGCTGGCGATGGCCAGGTGTCGGACAAGGCTGATCATGAGCGGACACCCTCCGGGCGAGGGCTGAAAATGACGCGTGGCATGTGCTGAAGGTCCCAGCGTGATGATGGTGATTGCCGCACATTATGCCCGAAGGCGGGCGGCGCCTGGGCAATTCGGCGATCAGCGTAATCGCCGGCGAGGCGCCGTTTCCCGCGCGCCCAGGGCGCCTCGGGGCAGCGAAGCGGGCAAACCGGGCGCTAAGCTGCTAGAGTGCCGCGCGTTATCACTCTTGAGGATTGTTTCATGGCTACCAACCGTTCCCGCCGTCTGCGCAAAAAACTCTGCGTGGATGAATTCCAAGAGCTGGGTTTCGAACTGAATCTGAACTTCAAGGACGATCTGAGCGACGAGATCATCGACGCCTTTCTCGAACAGTTCCTGCGTGATGCCATGACCGCCAACGGCCTGGGCTATGTCGGCGGCGACGACTATGGCCTGGTGTGCCTGGCGGCGCGGGGTTCGGTCAGCGAAGAACAGCGCGCCAAGGTCGAGGCCTGGCTGAAAGGCCGCAGCGAGCTGGTCGATTTCAGCCTCACCCCGCTGATCGACGTCTGGTACCCGGAAAACCCGATCAATCCGGCCTGACGCTTGCCGGCTGGGCATGCGCCACGCATGCCCAGCCCCCTGCCATCCTTCTGCTCCTCTCGCGGCCTCAGCGCCCACCCTCAACCGGCCAGGCCGGCCTTGGCCAGCACCCCGGCTTCATCCACTGCATCGATCTGATCCGCCTGCAGGAAGCGTTCGGCGTAGCGCCGGTAGACTTGGGCGCGGACGAACAAGCCGAACAGCTCCGGGTCGATGTGCGCGCTTCGGCACATGCCGGCCATGATCTCCAGCGCCTCCGAGAGCAGCTTGCCCTTCTTGTAGGGGCGGTCCACCGCGGTCAGCGCCTCGAAAATATCGGCAATCGCCATCATCCGCGCCGGCAGGCTCATCTGCTCGCGCCGCAGGCGTTTCGGGTAGCCGCTGCCGTCCATTTTCTCGTGATGACCGCCGGCGATCTGCGCGACGCTCTGCAGGTGCGCGGGGAAGGGCAGGCGTTCGAGCATCAGGATGGTCTGCACGATGTGATGGTTGATGACGTAGCGCTCCTCGGCGGTCAGGGTGCCACGGCTGATGCCGAGGTTGTGTAGTTCGCCACGGTTGAACTTGTGCCGCGGCACCTCCAGCTTGAAACCCCAGGGGTTGTCGGCTGGGATGATCTCGGCGGGCGGGCGCTCGATCAGGTGCTCGGGCTTGTCGGCCAGCAGCCGCTCCTCGACCGGCAAGCGTTGCGCCGGCCGGCGCTCCTGGCGTTTGGCTTCTTCCCAGGACACACCCAGGCGGTCGTCGAGGGTGCGCGTCCAGGTGCGCTCGGCGATTCGCCGGAGCCGCGCCAGGTCCGCTTCTGCCATGGCTTCGCCGCCCAGGTTGCTGCGTGCGACGAAGGCGAACTCGTCATCCAGGGTCGCCAGCAGCTCATCGCGCACGGCGGCCAATCGCGCGTCGTCGCCACCTTGCGCGCGGCCCCGCCAGTAGGCGATCCAGGCGTCGCGCTTGAGCACCTCGAAGCGCGTGCGCACCTCATGGATACGGTCGTAGAGAGTCTCCAGCTTGGTCGCCTTGTCCACCACGTACTCGGGCGTAGTGACCTTGCCGCAATCATGCAGCCAGGCGGCGATATGCAGCGCCTCCCATTCCTCGGCGCTCGGCCGATAGTCGCGAAAGGCCGGCTCATCGCTGTCCGCCGCGGCGCGGGCGAGCATCAGCGTGGCTTCCGGCACGCGCTGGCAGTGCCCGCCGGTGTAGGGGCTCTTGGCGTCGATGGCGCCGGCGATCAGCTGGATGAAGGCATCCAGCAGCTGCTTCTGCCGCTCCAGCAGGCGCTGGCTTTCGATGCACAGCGCCGCGACCCCGGAGACCGCCTCGACGAACGCCACGCGTTCGGGGCTCTGCATGACCAGGTCGGCGGCCTCGCCGCGGTCGCAATGCAGCAGCACCAGGACCCCCAGGGTGTCGCCCTGGCGATTGTGCAGGCCGGTCGCCACCAGGTGCATGCGCGGGCTGTCGAGGGTCTGCAGCAGGCTGCGGTACTCCCCCGCCTGGTCGAAGCCGATGGAGCTGACGGTACTGGCGCCACCGTTGGCCGGCTGCTGCAGCCAGGCCGGTAGCTGGCCGCTGGCCTGGTCGTAGCCAGGAATGCCGTGCTTGCCGAGGCTGTGCTGTTGGCCATTGAGGAACAGGCCATGCGGCTCCAGGCGCCCGTGGTCGGCATCGAGCAGATAGATCAGGCCGCCGTGGGCCTCGCCGATCGCCACGGTTTCCTCCAGCAGGCGCTTGAGCAGGGTGTCGAAGCGCCTCTCGGCGGACAGGCTGGCGGCGATTTCCAGGAAGCTGGCAATGGTCTCCTTCATCCGCGTCATGGACTCGGCCAGCTGATCCACTTCCAGCACCGGCGAGCGACCACTGGCGGGGTGGTGAAAGTCGAAGCGGCGAATCGCCTCGGCCTCCAGCACCAGGGCCTTGAGCGGCCTGGCTACGATGCGCGAGGTCAGCCAGCCCAGCGGCAGGCACAGCAGCAGGGTGGTCAGGGTGAGCACCGCGCCCTGCCAGCGAATGCGGTAGGCGTCGGCGAGCAATTCGTCTTCCGGCACCAATAGCGCCAGGTGCAGGCCCTGCGGCCCGCCTTCCTGCAAATGGCTGCGCGACACTATCCAGCGCCGCTTGCCCAGCTCCATGGCACCTTGCTGCTGGCCTTCCAGGCCGTCGGCGAGCAGTGCCGCGAGTTGCGGGCTGAGGTCGCGCGCCGGGGCCAGGTGCGCTTCGCCGTTGCGCACCACCAGGCGCGCGCTGTCGGGATAGGCCACGGCATTGCCGGTGGCGTCGAACAGGATGACTTCGCTGCTGGCGGTGACCCGGTGTTGGGCCAGCGTGGCGCTGAGGTCGGCCAGGGTCAGGTCGGCCGCCAGCACCGTGGTCAGTCCGGCACGCCTGGCCAGGGTGGTGCCGACCTCCTCGGTGGAGAAGAACAGGTAGGGTGCGGTGGTGATCTGTCCGCCGTCGGCCCGCGCGCTCTTGTACCAGCTGCGCTTGCGCGGGTCGTAGGTTTCCTTGAGGCGCTGGCGGCGGCTGAGCAGTTTCAGCGAGCCGTCGAAGAACAGGTAGTCGGCAGCGACGCCGGTGTCGCTGCGGTCGATCGACCAGACTTGATAAGCGGCCTTGTCGGGGGCATCGAAGCGCTGCTTCAGGGTATCGCTGCGCAGCGGCCGGACCATGAAGAAGTCGCCATCGGCGTAGCCCAGGTACAGCGAGGCCAGCTTGGGGTTGTCGCGCAGGGCCTGGACCATGGGCGGTAACAGTTGCAGGCGGCTCTCCAGGTCGCTCGCCTGGGTCGCTTCATCCAACGCCAGCAGGCTGAGCAGGTGGCGAATCGGCTGATAGGTGTTCGCCAGGTCTTCCTGCACATCCTGCTGAATGCGCTCGAACAGCTTGGCACTGCTGGAGAAGATGATCTGGGTGGTCTGTCGGTAGTTGAAGAGGCCCAGTACCACCCCGGTCAGCAGCAGCAACAGGGTGAACAGAACGCTGATATGCACGTGCAGCGGAAAGCGGCGGTCGCGGGGCCGGGTGGTGTTGGGCATAGCGCGTCACTCCATGGATTGCGCCGTGGGCCCGTGAAGCATAGTGAAGGGGGTGGAAGCTTGCCGATCAACAGCGATAAGAAAAGCTCTGTTTAGAGCGCCGGTGCACATCCGCGGCGTCCGGCGGGTCTGCTCAGGGGGCCGGATGGGCGGCGGCCGTGCGCCGGGTCCGCTTGTTCAGCAACTGCTGCAGGCCGTGCAGCAGCAAGGCGACGAGCAGCGCCAGAACGACGCCGAACAGCACATTGAGCAGGCGAAATTCGGCCAGCTGCCAATCCTGCGCGAGGCTTTCGGCGAGCAAGACGAAGCAGGCAGTGGTCTGCAGCACGAACCAAGCATAGTGGCTGGCTTGCAGGGCACGGCTGACGGCGATCAGCGGCAACAGGGTAGCGACCATCAATGGCGGGCTTTGCAGGCTGTGCCCGAGCAGGATCAACGAGCCTGCGACGCCCAGGCTGGTCAGGCTCGCTTGCACGGCGCGCACCAGGTTGCCCTGGAACGCCAGCTGCAGCGTGGCGGCCACCGTCAGGGTCAGCCAGTAGCCGCGTTGCAGCCCGGCCCAGTCGACGACCAGGCCGGCGAGGGCGAAGGCCAGGGTGCAGCCGGCGGCATGCAGGCGCCACTGCTGGCGCGGCAGGCGCCTGGCATGGCGCTTGAGGACTTTGAACAGGCTGACGAAGCGCGGCATGTACGGCCACATGCGCAAACCGTGGATGCCGCGCAGGCCGAACGCCAGGAGCATCACCCACAGCCCGCCGAGGATGGACAGCATGGCGATGGCATAAGGGTTGTGCAGGTTGCCGATGCCTTGCTGGCCTTGACCCAGGCACAGGCACACTGCCAGGCCGAAGCCCACCTTGCCCGTCTCACTGCCGAAGCGTTGCAGCCAGGCGAGCAAGAAGCCAAAGGCGCCGAACAGCCCCAGGCTGACCAGGGGCTGGCCGGCCGACCAGAAGCCCAAGCCGGCGCTGCAGGCGCCAAGCCCGCTGAGCAGCAACATGCGCAACATGCCGAAACGGTGCAAGGGGTTGGCCTGGGCGGCCTGAAACGCTCCGGCCGCGGCCCAGAGAAAGCCCGGGTGGGCACTGAACAGGCCGAGCAGCAAGGGCAGGGCACAGCCCAAGCCGGCCACTATCGCCGGTCCCCAGGCGGGCGGTCCGGCATGCCAACTGATGGCGTGTCGCAAAGCCTTCTTCATCTATTACACCGGACTCGAACGCCCCGTCATCTCCCGGGCCATCTCAGTAGCGTAGCTGTCGGTCATGCCGGCGATAAAGTCGATCATCCGCAGAAATGACCTGTACAGCGGCCAGTCAGGATCCGGCGCATTGTTGCCGAGCAGATCGAGAATGCGCCGGTGCTTGAACGACGGCGTGCGCCCGCCGTGCTGTTCCAGGGCGGCGCCGCAGAAGGCGTTGAGCAGAATTTCCAGGGTGGTGTAGGCGCCGATCTCATGCAGGGTCTTGCGCTTGTCCTGGAAGATCTTCTGCCGCGCCATGGCTTTCGCGCTCTGTACGCAGCGTTTGGCCGGGCCGTGCATGTGCTCGACCAGGTCCCCCGGCAGCGCACCGGCCAGCAGCGCATCCTGCTGGTCGACAAAGGCGTAGGCGGCGGCGTTGGTCAGGTGCTCGATGGCCTTGCCGCGCAGGATCGCCAGCTTGCGCCGGCGCGAATCCTGCGGGCCGAGCTGGCGGTAGGTTTCCGGCAGGTCGTCGCCGACCAGGTCGAGCAGCAGCGCCTCGACTTCCGGGTAGTCGAGCAGCTCCATCTCCAGGCCGTCTTCCAGGTCGATCAGGCCGTAGCAGATGTCGTCCGCCGCCTCCATCAGGTACACCAGCGGATGGCGCGCCCAGCGCTGCTCTTCCAGTTGCGGCAGTCCGAGCTTGGTGGCGATCTGTTCGAGCAGCGGCAATTCGCTCTGGTAGCAGCCGAACTTGTGCTTCTTGTAGCCGAGCGCTTCGGCGTGGCGTGCCGTCCAGGGGTACTTCAGGTAGGCGCCGAGGGTCGCATAGGTCAGCCGCGTACCGCCGTCGAACTGGTGGTATTCCAGTTGGGTGAGCACGCGAAAGCCCTGGGCATTGCCCTCGAAACTGAGAAAGTCGCCGCGTTCGGCCTCGCTCATGGCGTCCAGCCAGCCGCGTCCGGCGGCCTGCTGGAACCAGTGGCGAATCGCATCCTCGCCGGAATGGCCAAACGGCGGGTTGCCGATGTCATGGGCCAGGCAGGCTGATTGCACGACCATGCCCAGGTCGCTGGAGTCGCACCAGCTGGGCAGCGCATCGCGAATCATCTCGCCGACGCGCATGCCCAGCGAGCGGCCGACACAGCTGACCTCCAGCGAGTGGGTCAGGCGGGTGTGGATATGATCGTTGCTGGATACCGGGTGTACCTGGGTCTTGCGCCCGAGGCGGCGAAAGGCGCCGGAGAAGATGATCCGGTCATGGTCTTTGTGAAACGGGCTGCGGCCCAGTTCGTCGATGCTGTGCGCCGGCTTGCCGAGTCGTTCGCGGTTGAGCAGGGTTTGCCAGTCCAAGACCAGTCCTCGCCATTCGGTGGCTGAAGCGCCTAGCTTCGGGGTTCGCACGAGCGGCCGCAAGTCCCTGGGAGGGCGGCATGTGCGGGTTTTGTCGGGGCGCTGGGCAATTTGCTCGCGGCTGGCGAGCCTGGCGCTGCGTTGCTAAGGTCAAACCAGGGTGCGCATGGAAGCATACTGCCAGTCTGGCGGTCGGTTGCTGGCGCTGGTTGATTCCTCCTGCGCACTCGGCATCGGGACACCGCTGAAACGGGGCGGACTCGATGTCAGGCGCTGGATGACGCGGATTCCACTCTTAGAGGATGGCGTATGAACAATGCAATCGTCTTGCTCGCACGGCTGCTGCTCGCCCATATCTTCCTGCTGGCTGGCTTCAGCAAGATTACCGGGTACGCCGGCACCCAGGGCTATATGGAGAGCATGGGCGTACCCGGCGCGCTGCTGCCCTTGGTGATCGCCCTGGAAATCGGCGGCAGCCTCGCGCTGATCGTCGGCCTGTTCACCCGTTGGGCCGCGCTGGCGCTGGCGGGGTTCTGCGTGGCGTCGGCGCTGATCTTCCATCGCAACTTCGCCGAGCAGATGCAGATGATCCTGTTCATGAAGAATTTCGCCATGGCCGGCGGCCTTCTCCTGCTGTACGTGCAGGGCGCCGGCGCCTTCAGTCTCGATGCCAGGCGCGCCAAGTAACGGCCTGCTAGGCCGCGGCCGGGGTGCCGGCGCTACAGACCCTGCGCGTCGATGTCCACCAGCAGCAGACGCCGGCCGTTGTCGATGAATTGCCCGGCGGTCAGGCAGTACTGGTTGCTGGTGGCGTCGCGGTAGGTGCTGGAGAGGATCAGCCGGCGCTCCTCCCAGCCTTCGGCGAGCAGTTGGTAGAAGTACGGGCGCCACGACCAGTTGTGGCCGAGGTAGCGGGTATCGGCGTGCCAGGTGCCTTCGCGCCATTCCAGGTTGGGCGTGATCTGCGTACCGTGACGGTCGCACTGAAAGACTCTCAGCAGCCAAGGGTAGGCATCTGGCGCCAGCAGGCTGCCGGGCGCGGCGCCGGCCTCGGCCCAGGCCTTGAGGCTGTTCATCAGTTCGCCGAGCTGCTGGCGCAGGGACATCAGCCGTGCGCGCTCGGCCAGTTTGTGCTGCACGTAGCGATCACGTAGCTGGGCGAAGCGCGTGACGAAGGCGTCGCTGGGGAAGAACGCCAGTTCGGGTTTGGCGAACAGGTAGCCCTGGACATAGCGCGCACCGCACTCCAAGGCGAAGTCCAGCTCGGCTTCGGTTTCCACCCCTTCGGCGATGATCCAGCAACCGGTCTTCTCGGCCATCTGCGCCAGGGCCTTTACCACCTCTTCGCTGGGGCCGCCGCGGGCGGCTTCCTGGAACAGGCGCATGTCCAGCTTGAGGATATCCGGCTGCAAGGCCAGTACGCGGTCGAGTTGCGAGTAGCCGGCGCCGAAGTCGTCGATGGCGATGCGCGCGCCGGCTTCGCGGTAGCGCGCCACCACGCCGGGCAGGCGTTGGCTGGCGCCACCCAGTTCGGTGATCTCGAAGACGATACGCGCCGGGTCGATGCCGCTGCGCTGCAGTTGTCTGAGGCTGGGGAGCGCTTGCCCGGGGCGCAACCGGCTGATCCAGCGCGGCGAGATGTTAAGGCTGAGAAACCAGTTCGCCGGCGCGGCTTGAAAACGCGCCAGGGCCAGTTCGCGCACTTCGCGGTCGAGGCGGCGCAAGGCGCCGGGCGGGGTTTTCGGGTCGCCGAACAGCGGCCCCGCCGAGTGCAGTTGGCCGTCGGCGCCGCGCAGGCGGGCAAGCGCCTCCACTCCGGCAATCTGGCCGGTGGCGGTATCGATGAAGGGTTGAAAGACGGCGAGGGGTTGACCGTCGAGCACCGAGCACTTCCTTGGCAAGAGGGCGGTAGAAGCGCCACTAGGCCCATGAGGCGCGGTGGCGAGGGCGGTGAAACCGTCCTGGAGTGGGCAAGCGATGGGCCTGCTTGTTCAGCCTGTTACCGAGTCGTCACTCGGTCCTTGGCTGCGACCCGGCATTGGGCTTAGCAAGATTGTGGCCAGGCTCGTTGCCGTCGCGTTGACGCGTGCGCTGGGCGCTGGGCGGCAACGAAATAGAGGCGCCGCGGCCGCCTGCGGGCTGTGTTGGCCGAGGGGTACCTGCGCGGTCGGGGCGCTGGATCGGGTTATGGGTGATCCAAAGTGGTGCGTCGCGGGGGCAAGGGCGTTCAGGCTGCTCGCCGTGGCTTGGCGGTGGCTGCTGCTTCCAGGCATTGGGGCCGGCCAGCACGGTTGGCTCGAAACGAGGCGGAGGCCGGCCGGGGTACAGGGGGCTGCGACCAATGGGCGCATGCTATTGGGGCGTGCTTACTCGCGGGCTGGTACAACGCTTGCATTGTGTTGGTGCGCACTTTCTGACTTATGCCTCTTTGTGGGGCTTTGTGGGGATTGGCCAGGACGCCGCGGTGCATCAATAAGCCATTAATAAATAAGGGAAAAGTGCCATTGTAAAGATTCTGGTCGGCCCCGATGGAGCGCTGTCCGGGACTTCTCGAAGTGGACTGCATCGATAATCGTGCCGTCATATGGTGCGTAATCGATGGAAAGTGATCCGCTTTGGTGCTTCTTCCCAACGACGGAGTTTTCTTCGCTGATGGAAAACATCAACAGTGCTGTGGAAACCCTGATTCACGGCTCCAATACCCTGTTCATCCTGCTGGGTGCCGTGATGGTGCTGGCCATGCATGCCGGCTTCGCCTTCCTCGAAGTGGGCACGGTGCGTCAGAAGAACCAGGTCAACGCCTTGTCGAAGATCATCTCCGACTTTGCCGTGTCGGCCTTGGCCTACTTCTTCGTGGGCTACTGGGTCGCCTATGGCGTGAGCTTTCTCGAGCCGGCGAGCGTGCTGACCGAGGGGAACGGCTATGCTCTGGTCAAGTTCTTCTTCCTGCTGACCTTTGCCGCGGCGATTCCGGCAATCATCTCCGGCGGCATCGCCGAGCGCGCCAAGTTCGGCCCACAACTGTGCGCCACGCTATTGATCGTGGCCTTCGTCTATCCGTTCTTCGAGGGCATGATCTGGAATGGCAACTACGGGCTGCAGGCCTGGCTGGAGGCGCAGTACGGCGCGGCCTTCCATGACTTCGCCGGCTCGGTGGTGGTGCATGCGGTCGGCGGCTGGCTGGCGCTGGGCGCGGTGATCCTGCTCGGCCGGCGCAACGGGCGGTACCGCGAAGGGCGTCTTGTGGCGTTCGCCCCGTCGAACATCCCGTTCCTGGCTCTCGGCTCGTGGATCCTGATCATCGGCTGGTTCGGCTTCAACGTGATGAGTGCGCAAACCCTGGGCAGCGTCAGCGGCCTGGTGGCGGTGAACACGCTGATGGCGATGGTCGGCGGCACCGTGGCGGCGCTGCTAGTCGGGCGCAACGACCCGGGATTCCTGCACAACGGCCCGCTGGCCGGCCTGGTGGCGGTGTGCGCCGGTTCCGACCTGATGCACCCGGTCGGCGCCCTGGCGACCGGCGCGATCGCCGGGGGGCTGTTCGTCTGGGCGTTCACCGCGACCCAGGTCAAATGGAAAATCGACGACGTCCTCGGCGTCTGGCCGTTGCACGGCCTGTGCGGCGTATGGGGCGGCATCGCCTGCGGGATCTTCGGCCAGCAAACCCTGGGCGGCCTGGGTGGCGTCAGCCTGACCAGCCAGTTCATCGGTACCGCGCTCGGTGCGGCGCTGGCTCTGGCCGGCGGCCTGCTGGTGTATGGCCTGCTGAAGGCACTGGTGGGCATCCGTCTGAGCCAGGAAGAAGAGTTCAACGGTGCCGACCTGTCGGTGCACAAGATCGGGGCGGTCAGCGAAGACTGATTGATCCAGGCAACAAAAAGCCCGCTCGAAAATGAGCGGGCTTTTCGTTTGTGCTCGGTTTTTACATCAGCGGAATGCTGTAGCTGACGATCAGGCGGTTTTCGTCCAGATCGCCGCCGGTAGCAGCCGCATTGCTGCGGACCATGGCATTGCGCCAGCGCACGCCGAGGTTCTTCAGCGGGCCTTCCTGGATGGTGTAGCTGATATCCAGGTCGCGTTCCCATTCCTTGCCGTCACGCCCGCCCGCGCCGGCGAAGTCTTCACCGGTTACGTAGCGGACGAAGGCCACCAGCCCGGGTACGCCATAAGACGCAAAGTTGATGTCGTAGCGCGCTTGCCAGGATTGCTCGTCCTTGCGGGTGAAATCAAGGATCTGGATGTAGTTGACGATATAGGGGTCGGTCTCGTTCAGGAAAGGGAAGGCGTTGTCGCCGCCGACATCCTGATAACCCAGGCGGAAGGTATGTGCGCCCAGGCCCGCCCACAGGTTGACCGAGGTCAGGTCGTTGTCGATCGTGCCGCCGAGTTGCCGGCCGTTGTCCTCGGAGTCGAAGTACGCCAGGTTCGCGCCGAGCTTCCAGGCGCCGATCGGCTGCACATGGATCAGGTTGTAGAGCTTCTGGTCGTAGATGTCCTCCAGCTCGCCGTACCACAGGCCCACGGTGGTGTTGCCGCCGTTGAACTTGTAGTCGCCGCCGGCGAAGTTGTAGCGGTCGCTTTCACCGCCGGCATTGGTGGCGAGGATGTCCTGGCTGTCGGTGGAGTTGCGAAAGTTCACCTCGCGCAGTTGGCCGCCGTTGAGGGTCAGGCCATCGAGTTCCTGGGAAGTGAGCATGCCGCCGGTGAAGACCTGGGGCAGCAGGCGCGAATCGCCGGAGGTGACGATCGGCAGCTTGGGCATCAGGCCGCCGACCTTGGCCACGGTCTTCGACAGCCTGACCTTGGCAGCGGCAGTGGCCTCCGAGTACTCGCCCGGCCCCTCGTCGCCGAAACTGTTCGGCAGCAGGTTGGTGCCGGCGCGTTCGTCCGACGAATCGAGCTTCAGGCCCAGGCCGGCATAGGCATCCAGGCCGAAGCCCAGGGTGCCCTCGGTAAAGCCGGATTCGGCCTTGAGGATGAAACCCTGGGCCCACTCTTCGCGTTTGGATTGCTGCGCCGCGGTGCTATTGCGCAGATCGCGATTCATATAGAAGTTGCGCAGCTCCAGGTTGGCCTTGCTGTCCTTGATGAACTCCGCATGGGCCAGGGACGGCAGGGTCAGGCTGGCACCCAGGGTGGCGAGGGCCACGGCTTGGGCGAGGGGCGTCTTACTCATTATTGTTGTCTCCTCGGGGGTGGGCGGACCGGCTCATGACCGGTCTGTTACGGCGCCGTGAAATAAAGCATGGACGGGCCGGCCCAGCCTTTAGACCTTAGTCGGGACACTCGCTTTGCCACCGGGTTGGCTATGCCTAGCGGGTCCAGTCCGGGTAGAAGCCCAGCTGCTGGTGGACGCGCGCGTCGTGGGCCGGCACCACGGTCAGCGTCGGGGCTTGCTGCAGCAGCTCATGCACCTGTTGCAGCACCGAACGGGTTGCCTCGCGGTCGTGATCAACCATGCGCCGGCTGATCCAGAATTTTTCCTTGGGCCCAGTGAAACCCTCCAGGCGCCAGCTGGCATCGCCGGTAAAGAAGAAGCGGCGGCCGTCCTCGAGGGTGATGAACAGCCCGACCGATCCTGGGGTGTGGCCGCTCAGCGGGACCAGTACCAGGCTGCCGTCGCCGAACAGGTCGTGGCTTTCGTCGAAGCCCATGAAGGGCTTGGGGGCGAACTCGTAGGGCATCCATTTGACCTTGTGCTCGAACTGGCTGGGCAGTATCGCCGGCGGCGTGGCGATCTGGCTGAACTCGATCTCCGCGTAAGGCGCCCAGACCGGTACTTCCGGGAAGTCGGCCAGGCCCGAGGCATGATCCCAGTGCGCATGGGACAGCAAAATGCGGTCGACGCGGATGCCGTCGCGGTCGAGCTGGTCACGCACCGGCTGCACCTCGCCGTAGCGCAGCAGCGGTTTGTCGTACCAGGGCATCTCGCCCTCGAACTGGCTGTCGACCTGACGGCCCAGCGAGGTGTCGAACAGCAGGGTGGCGGCGTGATGCTCGATCAGCACCGCCATGTGGCTGGCGATCGCCGTCTGTGTCCACGCACCGCCCTCCACGGTGAAGGCATCCAGGGTCTTGGTCTCGGCAGTTTTCACCAGGCTGAAGCGCACCCCGGCGGCTTCGCCGGGGAGGCTGGCGAGGGCCAGCAGGGTTGCTGCAAACAGGCTGAATAGACGCATGATTACGTTCCTTGAATGGGGAGGGCGGGCGAAGGTTGGGCGGGGCCAAACGCCAGCGGCAGCCGTGCCCGGCGCAGCAGCCAGCTGCCCGGGGTCAGGGCGAGCATGCGCTCGGCGCCGGCGGCCAGCGGTTGCCCCTGTGCCGCCAATTGCTCGGGCCAGAAGAGCTCGGCGCGGGCCTGCAGGTGCAGCAGGTCGCCGCTGGCGAAGTCGATCAGCAGCAGGCCGCAGCGCGGTTCCAGCAGCAGGTTGCCGAGGGTGTTGAACATCAGGTTGCCGCTGTAGTCCGGCAGCCACAGGCGGCCGTCGCTACCCAGGGCGAGGAACCCTGCTGCGCCGCCGCGATGGGAGATGTCCACGCCGCCGCTCTGCGGGTCGGCATTGTGGCTGGCGATGAACAGGGTGTCGGCGCGCCGGGCCAGCTCCAGCCAGCGCTGGTCCAGGCCGCTGCCGTGCTCCGTCGGGCCGGGCGTGCGCGACTGGGCGTGCCAGTCGCGGGCCTGGATGTACTTCGGACAGTTACCGAAGGATTGGCGGACCTGCAGGGTAAAGCCGCGGCCATCCCGCTGGCCGATCTGGCCATTGAGCCGGTTGCGTCGACGGGTCGGCAGCTCCAATCCCAGCAAGCCGAGGGGCGCGCCTCGCTGGAGATGGCTGGCCAGCGGATCGTCGGCGTCTATCGCGGCGTCGACGCGCAGCACCGTGGGCTCCGGCGAGTAGGCAAAACCCGGTGCCCCATGGAGCAGCGAGGCGTGCGGCCAACCGTCCGCCGCCAGGCTGCCGGTCAGCAGCCAGGGCAGCTGGGCGAAGAATTCGCGGTGCTGTTCCGGCATGTAGGGGCGGATGACCCGGCGGCCGATTTCCTCGAGCTTGTCGCGCACGCCGAGACGGCTCTGGATCGCCTGTTCGCCACGGTGGAAAGGACTGTTCATCGCGCTGCTCCTGTGCTCGGTTACAGACCTGGCATGCCGATATAGCCGGGCAGCGCCCGTATCCGGACGAACCAGGCCGCGAGGTGGACATAGGGCGCCAGGTCGATACCGGCGTCACCGGCCAGGGCGGCATAGGGATAGACCGCGACGTCGGCGATGCTCGGCTGGTTGCCCTGGGCCAGCCAGTCATGCCTGGCCAGGTGCGCGTCGAGCAGCGCACCTGGCCAGGGCTTTGTGTTGCGCGCCGGCCTGATCGATGGGCATGCCGAACAGCTTGCCCAGGCGCGCCATGCCGGGGCCATGGTGGATTTCGTTGGCGGCAAAGCTCAGCCAGCCGGCTATCCGCCCCTGGCTGACGGCATCCAGCGGATACCAGCGTTCGTCGGCATAGCGCCGCGCCAGGTACACCAGGATGGCCTGGGAATCGCCCAGCTGCAGCTCGCCATCGACCAGCGCCGGCACCTGGCCGCGCGGATTGATCGCCAGGTAATCCGCGCGTTTGTGCTCGCCGGCTCGCAAGTCGAGGGTTTGCAGCTCGGCGTGCTGGCCGATCAGGCCGAGAAACAGGCGGACTTTGTAGCAGTTGCCGGACAGGGTGAGGTCGTAGAGTTTCATGGCGATGCTCCTGGTGGGGGACTGTCGAACTGGATAATAGACAGACAAGTCTGTATATTTCAAGCATGCATTTCGCCTCGTCGCAGCGCAAGTTGCCTTCAGCTCTAGCCGCGGCTTGCGCATAATGGCCGCCTATGGAGGTTCCACATGGCATCGAACAAACGCGAGCAACTGCTCAACACCGCACTGCAGCTGTTCTATCGCGAGGGCTACCACAGCACCGGCATCGACCGCATCCTCGCCGAGTCCGGGGTGGCGAAGATGACCCTGTACAAACATTTCAAGTCCAAGGACGAACTGATTCTCGCCGCCTTGCAGCTGCAGCATGAGCAGATCGCCGAGCGCATGCGCCAGGCGCAGGCTAGCCTGGCGCCACGCGAGGCGATCCTGCGCGCCTACGATGGGCTGCACCTGTGGCTGAGCGAGAAGGGCTTCTGCGGTTGCCTGTTCCTGCATGCCGCGGCGGAGTTTCACGACCGCGGCAACCCGATCCACCGGCAGGCGGCCGAGCACAAACGCTTCGTCTTGAGCTATTTCCACGCGGCATTGCTGGCGCTGGGGGTGGCGCAGCCTGAACAGTTGGCCGCGCAGCTGCAGTTCCTGTTCGAGGGCGCGATGAGCATGGCGCATCTCTATGGCCCGGCCGAACAGGCCCTGCAGGCCAAGGCCGCGGCCGCGCAATTGCTGGCGACTGCCGGGGTTTGAGCAGCGGCCGGGATGGGCGCGCGGGGTTGGGCGAGGTCCGCCGCTGGTCGTTCGGCGCCGCGCGCGCACTAAAGTTTTGCCGGGGGCAGCCGCCAACCGCGTAGATACGTTGCCCCGGTACCCCGCCATGAACCCTCTGGCCCCGCTGTCGTCCTCCACTCCGCGCCCAGCGTTTTTCGGCAGCCCGCCCGCCGCCCGCACTGCTGCCGATGCGCAGGGCGCTCTGGCCAATCGCCTGGCCGAACGCCTGGGTTTGCCGGCGGGGGCGTTGCATGGCAAGGACGATGGCTTCAGTCCTGAGCAGGTCGCGGGTCGGGTGCTTGGCTTCATCGAGCAGCGCCTGCACAGTGCCGCGGCTGCCGGCGCCGATCCGGCCAAGCTGCAAGGTCTGCTGAGCCAGGCGCGTGAAGGCGTGGAGAAGGGTTTTGCCGAGGCGCGCAAGATTCTCGACGGCATGGGCGTGCTGCACGGCGAGGTGGCGGCGGATATCGACGCTAGCTACCAGCGCATCCAGGACGGCTTGGGCGATCTGGAGCAGCGCTTCAGCCCGGCGCCGCCTGCAGATGGCCGCGCGCTGGCTGCCTACAGCGAGCGCTTCAGTGCGTTGGCGGAAACCTTCGAGCTGGCGGTGACCACCCGCGACGGCGACCGCCTGCGCATCTCCGTCGCCCAGGCTTCGGCCAGCTGGTCGCGGAGCAGCGTGGTCGCCGCGAGCGAGGGCAACGGCGGCGCCGTGGTTGCCAGCAGCCAGGCGGGCAGCCTGCAGATCGGCGCCTGGCAGATCCAGGTCGAAGGCGAATTGGACGCCGAAGAGCGCAGCGCGCTGGGGCAGCTCTTCGGCCAGGTGCAGGAGCTGTCCAGCAAGTTCTATGCCGGCGACCTGGCCGGCGCCTTCGATCGCGCCATGGCGCTGGAGCTGGATGGCGAGCAGTTGGCGTCGATGTCCCTGCGCTTGACCCAGACCCGCGTGCGTCAGGCCACCGATGCCTACGGTGCGGTGGGCGGCCAGTCGGCCAGCGTGGTCAACGCTGCGCTGAGCGACTACGCCCAGGCCTTGCTCGATGCGCTGCGCGGTGCCGATGCGCTGATCGAGGATGGCCGTGACGGCCTGCAGGCGCTTCTCGAGGGCGGGTTTGCCCTGGATGAGCGCTTCGACGCGGCACGCCTGGATAAGGCCGAGCGGCTCAACACGCGGTTGCTCGAGGGCCTGCAAGGCTTGCGGGATCTCGCGTCGCTGAACGGGGTGCCGACCGCGGCCTGAGGCAAGTGCTAGACTGCATCCCTCGTTGATCGTGGAGGCGTGCGGATGCTCCCTGAATGCCAACTGTTCGGTACCCTCGGCTGTCATTTGTGCGAGGTGGCCGAAGCGTTGCTGATGCCGTTCGTCGAACACGGTTTGTTGGTCGAGCTGATCGACATCGCCGATCGAGAAGACTGGGTCGAGCACTATGCCTTGCGCATCCCGGTGCTGCGCCGTTGTGACACCGGCGCCGAGCTGAATTGGCCGTTCGATGCGCAGCAGGTGGTGGCGTTCTTGCGTTGAGCGACAGGTTTTGTGGAAGGCCGGGGCGCGGTTGTCAGGCTCTGGCCAGCATTGGGATTGACGGCGAGGGGAAAGGTCGATGAGTGTGGCGCTGGGGGATGAGTTATCGCTGCTGTTGTTTCGTCTGCATAGCGGCAGGTTGCTCGGGATCAACCTGCTGAAGGTCCAGGAGATCATTCCCTGTCCGGGATTGACCAAGGTGCCCAATCGCCATCCCCATGTGCGCGGCGTGGCAACCTTGCGCGGGGCGGCGTTGATCGTGGTCGATCTGGCCCGCGCGATTGGCGAGTCGGGCGGTAGCGACAGCCGGGACGGTTGCCTGATCGTCACCGAGCTCAGTCGCTCGCGGCAGGGCCTGCACGTGCAGAGTGTGGAGCGCATCGTCCAGTGCTCGACCCGCGATGTGCGGCCGCCACCGGCCGGCGCCGGAGCCAAAGCCTTCATCACCGGGGTGACGCAGATCGAAGGCGCCATCGTGCAGATTCTCGATATCGAGAAGGTCCTGCACGAAATCGCCCCGGCACTCCCCGAGGAGGTCGACGAGCAATCACTTTCCGACGCCGAGCGCAGGCTGCTCCGCGGGCGTCGCGTGCTGGTGGTGGACGACTCGCAGGTGGCCTTGCAGCAGACCCTGGCCAGCCTGCGCAAGCTCGAGCTGGATTGCCAGGCGGTCAGAAGCGCGGCCAGTGCGCTGGACTTGCTGCTGTCCCGGCAGCAGGCCGGGCAGCCGATCGAGGTGTTGGTCTCGGACATCGAAATGCCGGAAATGGATGGCTACAGCCTGGTGCGGGCGATCCGCCAGAACGCCAGTATCGGCCAGACCTACGTGCTGCTGCACACCTCGCTGGACAGCACCATGAATACCGAGAAGGCGCGCTCGGTCGGCGCCAACGATGTGCTCACCAAATTCTCTGCGGTGGATTTGAGCAAGGCGCTGCTGCGCGCGGTGCAGAGCCTGGCTTGAGGTCGCTGCCTGGCGGGGCGCTGGCAAAGCCCGGGCCTGCTCCGAGCTGCCCGGCAGGCGCCCCGGGCTACATGATCACCTTGTCGCGCAACTTCTCCGCGGCCTGCTGCAGCGCCTGGATCACCCGGTCCTTGTCGAAGTTCTGGATGCCGTTGGTGTCCAGGTACATCGAGAAGCCCGGCAGCTCGTGCTCGACGTAGCTGGAGGTGGCGCCCAGGTCGCGGCGGAAGTCCACCACCTGGTAGATCTGCACCGGCCGGGTGAAGCCCTTGACGCTGATCTGGCCCTTGTCGCGGCACATGATCAGGTCCTTGACCAGCGAATAGGTCTCGTGGGAGATCAGGATCTCGCCAGCTTCGGCAGCGCTTTCCAGGCGGCTGGCGAGGTTCACGTCGCGGCCGATGATGGTGTAGTCCATGCGCGTGTCGGCGCCGAAGTTGCCGACCGTGCAGTAGCCGGTGTTCAGCCCCATGCGGATTTCCAGGGGCTTGGTGATGCCCTGGGCGCGCCACTGCTGGCGCAGCACCTTCATGTGCTTGCGCATGGCGACGGCCATCGACACCGCGGCCACGGCGTCTTTCTTGGCGCCCTGGCTGGCCGGGTCGCCGAAGAACACCATGACGCTGTCGCCGATGAACTTGTCGATGGTGCCGCCGTACTTCAGGCAGATCTTCGACATCTCGTTCAGGTAGCTGTTGAGCAGGTCGGTCAGGGCTTCGGCTTCCAGTTCTTCGGACAGTTCGGTGAAGCCCTTGATGTCGGAGAAGAACACCGTGAGCTTCTTGCGCTGGGTTTCCAGGCGTACGGTCTTCTTGCCGCTGAAAATCGACTCCCACACCTGTGGCGACAGGTACTTGGCCAGGTTGCGCGCCAGGCGCGCGGCTTTCTCCTGCTCGCGCTTGATATCGGACTGTACCTGCGCCAGGCGCAAGCCCTGCTGGTGCACGAAAAACGCGGTGATGCAGATATACAGGGTGCTGAAGGCGATGCTCACCAGGGCGACCACGGCCGGCGTGTCGAAGTTGGTCTTCAGCTCGATCAGCGCGGCGCTGAGCAGGGTGCCGCTGAAGGCGATCAGTACGGCCAGGCCCAGGTAGCGCAAGCCGCCGATCACCAACGAGCTGAATGCCAGGATCAACAGGCACATCAGGCTGGGCACCACCGAGAAACCGAGCAGGGCGAGGGCCGCGCCGCAATGCAAGGCATCGACGAACAGCAGGCCCAGGGTGGTCCTGTGCGGGTGGTCGCGCTTGAAGCGCAGGCTTAGCTGATGCGCCAGGTGCGGGTAGAGCAGGGCGTACGGCACCATCCACAGAATGTCGTAGCCGAAATGCCGGGCGTAGGTGCCCGCGGCGATACTCGCGGCAACGGCGATATAGGCCAGCACGCGGGAGTAATACTCGCGTAGCGGTGTCGCCGGCAATGCGTGGAGCCGGTTCGAGGTGATGGCATTCATGCGCTGCAAAGGATCCCTGCTGGTTTTCCGACGTCTCTGCTGGACGTCTAGGCAGTCTGCAAACTCTAGGCCAGGCTTGCGACAGAGCGGGGATCATAACCAAGCGCGGCGGCAGCAGCCAAGCATCGTTGCCGAGCGGTGGTCTGGCAGGGGCAAGCGGTCCGGCGAACGGCAGTCCATTCCGCCGGCCGGACGGTCGGCTTCAGAACTTGATGCGTCCGGTAAAGGCATCCTTGAGCATCACCCAGTCGCCCATGAAGCTGTACAGCGGATATTGGAAGGTGGCCGGGCGGTTCTTCTCGAAGACGAAATGGCCGACCCAGGCGAAGCCGTATCCGGCCAGCGGCATGGCCAGCAGCCACAGCCACTGTTGGCTGGCGATGGCATAGGCGAGGATGCCCAGCACCACCAGGCTGCCGACGTAGTGCAGGCGGCGGCAGGTGGCGTTGCTGTGCTCCTGCAGGTAGTAGGGGTAGAACTCGGCGAAGCTGGTGTAGCGGTCGTGGGTCTGAGTGGCCATGGCGTACCTCCGGTTCTTATTCTGGCCGTATCGGCTATTGAGTCGGCTGCGGGTTGCTTGCAGTCTAGGCCGCGTGTCCTCCTGGGCCAGTGACATTAGGTGCCAGTTTAGTATCCTTGCGCCGCCAGGCCGCCGGCTGCGGCCCTTCATGACTCGAATAAGAATAACCCCATGAGCGAACGCACCACCTCGTCGAACTGGGCCTTGGGTATCGTCCAGGCGCTGGAAATGGGCGGCGTCGACTGCCGGGTGATCTTCCGCGAACTGGGCCTGGATTACGCGGCGCTGGCCGATCCGGATGCGCGCTTCGCGCAGGACGGCATGACCCGCCTGTGGCAGCGCGCGGTGGAGCTGTCGGGCAACCCGGCGATTGGCCTGAACATGGCCAAGGTGGTGCGTCCGGCCTCGTTCCACGTGGTGGGTTATGCGTTGATGTCAAGCCGCACGCTGAAGGAGGGGTTGGCGCGGCTGGTGCGCTACCAGCGGATCATCGCCGAGGGCGCCGACCTGAGTTTCCGCCCCACGCCCAGGGGCTACGAACTGATCCTGGCGATCCACGGCGACCGCCTGCCGCCGGCGCGGCAGAGCGCCGAGGCCTCGCTGGCCTATGCCCTGGCGTTCTGTCGGTGGATGACCGGCAAGCCGATTCGGCCGCAGCAGGTGCTCCTGCAAGGCGACCCGCCGGCCGATCCGGAGCCGTTCCAGCAGGTATTCCAGGCGCCGCTGAAGTTCAATGCCACGCACTACGCACTGCTGTTCGAGCGGGCGGATATGGAGGCACCGCTGCCGACCGCCAACGACTCGCTGGCGCAACTGCACGACCGCTTCGCCGGCGAATACCTCGCGCGTTTCTCGGAGAGCCGCGTCACCCACCTGGCCCGGCAGACGCTGTGCCGCCTGCTGCCGCAGGGCGAGCCCAAGCGCGAAGCGGTGGCGCAGGCATTGCACCTGTCGCAGCGCACCCTGCAGCGGCGGTTACAGGAGGAGGGCAGCAGCTTTCAGCAGTTGCTCGACGACACCCGCCGCGAACTGGCCGAGCAGTACCTCGCCCAGCCCAACCTGACCCTGCTGGAAGTCGCCTACCTGCTGGGCTTTGCCGATCCGAGCAATTTCTTTCGGGCCTTCCGCCGTTGGT
Source organism: Pseudomonas benzenivorans (assembly GCF_900100495.1). Classification (GTDB taxonomy): domain Bacteria; phylum Pseudomonadota; class Gammaproteobacteria; order Pseudomonadales; family Pseudomonadaceae; genus Aquipseudomonas; species Aquipseudomonas benzenivorans. The sequence goes on along the minus strand of NZ_FNCT01000006.1, from coordinate 268,544 downwards.
TCGACATGACCCCAGGCGAGTACCGTGCACGCCTGTAGGCATGGCCAGCCTGGCTGTTCTTCAGTGCTTCCAGAAACTTGGGGTGACTAGCACCAGTACCGTAAGAATCTCCAGGCGGCCGAGCAGCATGCCGATGGTCAGCAGCCATTTGGCGCTATCGGGCAGGCTGGAGAAGTTGCCGGCCGGGCCGATGATCGGACCCAAGCCCGGGCCGACGTTGCACACCGCGGTGGCGGCGCCGGTCAGTGCGGTGACCCAGTCGAGGCCGACCAACGTCAGGCCCAGGGCGATTGCACCGATGGTGATGGTGAAGAAGAAGGAGAAGGTGAGGATCGAGCGGACGATATCCTCGTCCAGATTATGCCCATTGTATTGTTGCTTGATCACCGCCCGCGGGTGAACCAACTGCTTGAGCGAACTGCTGAGCAGTGTGTAGGCCACCTGAAAGCGGAAGATCTTCAGCCCGCCGGAAGTCGAGCCGGAACAGCCGCCGACGAAGGTCAGGTAGAAGAACAGCAGCACGGCGAAACCGCCCCACAGGCTGTAGTCGCCCAGGGCGTAACCGGTGGTGGTGACTACCGACACCACGTTCAGGGTGACGATGCGCAAGGCGTCGAGGAAGGCATACTCGGAGTGCAACCACAGCCACAAGCTGAACAGCAGGCAGGTGACGGTCAACATCGACAGAAAGCCGCGTACCTGCTCGTCCTTGATCAAGGCCTTGCGATTGCCGCGGATGCTGGCGACGTACAGGGTGAAGGGCAGGCTGCCAAGCAGCATCAGGACGACCGCCACCCAATGCGAAGCCGGGCCGAAATTGCCCATCGAGTTGTCGGAGGTGGAGTAACCGCCGGTGGCGATCGCGGTCATCGCATGGTTGATGGCCTCGAACCAGCTCATTCCGGCGAGCCAGAAGGCCAGGGCGCCGAGCAGGGTCAGACCGACGAAGATCGCGACTATGTATTTGGCCGCCATATGCGAGCGCGGCATGACCTTCTCGCCCCAGTCCGAGGACTCGGTCTGGAACAGGCGCATGCCGCCGACACGCAGCAGCGGCAGGATCGCCACCGCCATGCCGATGAAGCCGATGCCGCCGAGCCACTGCAGCATCGAGCGCCAGATCAGCAAACCTGGCGAGGCGCTGTCCAGGCCGACCAGCACGGTCGAACCAGTGGTAGTGATGCCGGACATGGTCTCGAAGAAGGCATCGGTGTAGCTGATGTGATGGATCAGTACCATCGGCAGGGCGGCGAAGATGCATACCGCCAGCCAACTGGTGGTGGTCAGCATGTACATGTCGCGCGGACGCAGGTGGGCGTTGGCCGGGCGCCCGGGTATCACCAGGGCGAGGCCGGCGGTCATGGTGATCAGGCTCGACCAGAGGAAGGAGGAGAGGTCGTCGGTGCGCTCGAAGCTCAGCAGGGTCAGCATCGGGAAGACCATGCTGACGGCCAGGGTAATCAGGAAAATGCCGAGGATGAAACCGATGATGCGCAGCGTCGACAAGGCCATCTAATAGGCTCGGGTTGGGGGCGGCAAAGCGCGCCATTTTACTCGTGCCGGCGTGGCTGTAAACCAGAGCGCGTCAATGGGGCGAAACAGCCGGGCCGGGTCGGCCCCCGGGGAAATTATTCCATCCGGTCATGGCGTCGGCCGCCGACTGACGGCGGCCCGGTGTGCCGGGCGCTTCTCCGCCGGGCGGAGGCTTCCCGCTGGCCGCTCCGCGCTCGTCTCGTCCGGTTTCCCGGCACCCGTCGACCCGCCGCTTTACAAGCGTCGGGCGCCGCATAGAATAGCCGTCAGGTGCCGGCCCTTGCCGATTTCTGAGCCCAGTCAAATCATGTCTAACGCTAATCCTTGCCTAACCTGCGGTGCCTGCTGCGCGTATTTTCGTGTGTCGTTCTTCTGGGGTGAATGCCAATCGGCCGGCGGTACGGTGCCGGATGATCAGGTGGTGCTGATCACCCCGCAACGGGTCGCCATGCGCGGCACCGAGCACAAACCGGCGCGTTGCGTCGCCTTGCTCGGTGAAGTGGGCGAGGGTGTTCGCTGCACCCTGTATGAGCAGCGCTCCAGCCCGTGCCGCGAGTTCGAGGCCTCCTGGGCCAACGGCGAACACAATCCGCGCTGTGACGATGCACGGCGCGCCTATGGCCTGCCGCCGCTGACCCCGCCGCTGCAGCCTAGCGTATCGCCGGAGCGGGTGGCGTAGCCCGCCATCGTCCTAGGGGCGGATTGGCACGCAGCAATCCGCGGCACTTATCGCCGCTGCCGATCCTGCGGTCGGCCAGTTTTTTTCTCCAATGTGCGGGCCTCAGGCCCTAGAATTCGCGCTTCCTTTCTCCCGGAGATGGCTGATGGACGCTCTCGATGCCCTGCTCAACCGTGTTTCCGTGCCGCGCTTGCGTGAGCCCGCGCCGGATGCGGCTCAGCGCGAACTGTTGTTCCGCGCGGCGCTGCGGGCGCCGGATCACGGCCAATTGCGGCCATGGCGCTTTCTCACTATCGAAGGTACCGGGCGTGAGCGGTTGGGCGAACTGTTTGCCCAGGCCCTGGCGGTTGGCGCCGCCGATGTCGGCGAGGAGGCGCTGGCCAAGGCGCGGGCCATGCCCTTGCGCGCGCCGCTGTTGGTGGTGGTGGTCGCCCGTGTGCAGGAGCATTTCAAGGTGCCGCCGCAGGAACAGGTGATCGCCGCCGGTTGCGCCGCCCACGCCATCCTGCTCGCCGCCCATGCCCAGGGCATCGGCGCGGTCTGGCGCACCGGCGAACTGGCCTATAACGCCCGGGTGGCCGCCGGGCTTGGCTTGGCCGCCGGCGAACAGATCGTCGCCTTTCTCTATCTCGGCACGCCCGAACGCGAGTTGCGCACCCCGGCGCCATTGCAGCTAACCGATTTCGTCAGCGCCTGGCCCCACTAACGCGGAGTCGCGCAGCGACGACCTCCGATGCCCTTCTCCCCCGGGAGAAGGTGGCGCGCAGCGCCGGATGAGGGTGGCAGGCGACCGCGCGTCAGCTCTCCGGCTCCTTGGCGTTCGGCGGCAGCAGCAGGCTGGCGCAGAAACCGCCGGCGGGATGGTTGCCCAGCTGCAGGCGCCCGCCGTGGCGCTCGGCGGCGCGGCGCGCGATCGCCAGTCCCAGGCCATGCCCGCGGGCGCTCTGCCCCGGCACGCGGAAGAACGGTTCACCGAGTTGCGCCAGGTGTTCGGCGGCCACTCCCGGACCGTGATCGCGTACGCTCAGGCAGATTGCGTGCGCCTGGCGCTCGACCCTCAGCTCGATCGGCTGATCGGTCGGGTTGAAGCGCAAGGCATTGCGCAGCAGGTTATCCAGCGCCCGTTCGAGCATGTCGGGCCAGCCATGCAGTTGCACGCCGGGCTCCAGGGCGATGGCGAGCCGTTGTTCCGGTGCGCTGAGTTGCGCGTCCTCCTGCAGCTTGCGCAGCAGCGCGGGCAGGTCGATGGGTTGCGCCGCGCCGGGGTCGGCATCCAGGCGGGCGAGGGTGAGGATCTCGCTGATCAGGGCTTCCAGGCGGTCGCACTCCTGGGTCAGGCGCGGCCAGAATCTTTCCCGCTCCGCGGGTTCGGCACGTTCGGCCAGCGCCAGGGCGATGCGCAGGCGGGCCAGCGGCGAGCGCAGCTCGTGGGACACGTCGCGCAGCAACTGGCGCTGGCTGCCGATCAAGCCCTGCAGGCGCGCGCCCATGCGGTTGAAGTCGCGGGCCAGGACGCCCAGTTCGTCGCGTCGATTGGCCAGTCGGGCCAGGCTGTGCTGCTGGTAGGCGGTCTGCCCGAGGTCGTGCACAGCGCCGCGCAGGCGACCCAGCGGGCGGGTGATGGACAGGGTCAGCAGCAGGCTGAACAGGGTCAGCACCACCAGGGCGATGCCGAGCGCGCTGAGTGGCCAGAGCAGGCTGCCGCGGTGCCAGGCGGCCAGTTCCGGGTGCGGGATGCGATAGACGAACAGGTAGGTTTCGCCGGTTAGCGGGCTGCTGTAGTCGGTGCTCAAGCGGCGCCAGGGTAGGCGTCGGTCGTTCTCTTGGCGTGCCTCGAAAGCGGCGGCGCGACGGGGAAAGGTGCCCTTGACCAGCGGCTGGCCGTTGTCGCCGAGCACCTGCACGTTGATGCGGAAGTCTTTCCTGCGCTGTTCCAGGAAGGCCTGGGCGGCCTCGGCGCCCTGGGTTTCGTAGCGCTCGGTCCAGGTCTCGGCCAGGCCAACGATGGCCGGGTGCTGGCTGAGAATCCAGGCGTCCTGGTTCAGCGCCCGCCCCAGCAGCATGGACAGCCCGGCAACCAGGGCGATGGCCAGCCAGAAGCTGGCGAAGATGCGCCAGAACAATGAACGCACGGTGACTCCTTCTTGCGCCAACACCCATCAGACTGGGAGCCTGATGGGTGTTGGCTGTTGCGGATTGTCGTAGTTATTGGGCTTTTTTTGCCTGCTCGGCCTGCCAGGCCTTGAAGGCCTCGCGCTCGGCGCGGCGCTCTTCCATTTTCTTCAACTGTTCGTCGAAAGCCTTCTGCTGTTCCGGTTCGAGCAGGGCGCGAATGGCGCCTTGTTGCTTGTCCTTGGCGGCTTTCAGCTCGTCCTGCATGGCTTTCTGCTCGGCGGCCGGCAATTTGTCGAGGTAGCGCTGGGTGATGTTGTGGCGGCTTTTCATCTGCTCGCCCATCAGTTTGCGGATCTCGCGGTGCTGTTCCGGGCTCAGGTCGAGTTCCTTGAACATCCGCGGGCCATGTTCGCCGCGGTAGCCGTCGCCGTGGCACGGGCCGCCTTCGGGCATGGCCATGGCCAGGGTCGGCAGGGTCAGTGCGAGCAACAGGGCGGTAAGGGTCTTGCGCATGGTGTATCTCCTTGTCTCGAAACCGGTTAGTTACCGGATGAGCCCAGTCTAGGACGGTCAAGGTCAAGGGCGGTCAGGCCAGGGTAAAGCTTGGGTAAAGACCCGCGGGGCCAGGCTTCACCCCCGCGCTGTCGCTGCGGATCAGGCGCTGTAGTAATAGCCGCGGCTGCGCAGGGCGAGGATGCGCGGACGGCCATCCGGATGCGGGCCGAGCTTCTTGCGCAGGTTGCTGACATGCATGTCCAGGCTGCGGTCGTAAAGCGTCAGCTTGCGGCCCAGCGCCAGTTGCGCCAGTTCCTGCTTGTCCACCGGTTCGCCGGGCTGGCGCAGCAGGGCCTCGAGCAGGCGGCCTTCGGACAGGGTGAGAATCACCTCGTGCTCGCCGATGCTGACCACACCGCGTGCCTGGCTGAAACACAGGTCGCCCAGTTCCATCTGGCTGGGGACTGCGGGGGACAGGCTGCGACGCAACACGGCACGCAGCCGGGCGGTGAGTTCGCGGGGGTCGCAGGGCTTGGCCAGGTAGTCGTCGGCGCCGAGTTCCAGGCCGAGAATCCGGTCCAGCGGCTCGCCGCGGGCCGACAGCATCAAGACCGGCAGCTCCGGGTGGTCGCTGCGCAACTGCTTGAGCAGCTCCAGGCCGCTGCCGTCGGGCAGCATCACATCGAGCACCACCGCATCGGGTGTCTGGCTGGCGAGTGCGCGCCGCGCACTGGTGCCGTCATGGCAGGCTCTGACCTGGAAACCTTCCTGGCTCAGCCAGTTGGCCAGCAGCTCGCACAGCTCGATGTCGTCATCGATTAACAGGAGGGTGCTCATGGGGGCTCAGTTGATCCACTCGCGCCGCGTGCGGCGGTTGCCCCGCAACAGCGCACCGAGGATGACCCCCAGCAACGCCGCGCCGGCACCGACGGCGAACCACATCTGCTGGTCGCTGAGCAGGCGTCCGGGGACCTCGGCCTGGGTCTTCTTCAGTTGCAGCTTGAGGCGCTGGTTTTCCTGGCGCAGGCGCTGCAATTGGGCGTTCTCGCGTTCCCCGTCGTTGGCGTTCAGCTCGGCAGTCAGCGCGTCCCGCTGCTGCTCGCTGGCCGCCAGGCGTCGCGCCAGGTCATCGATCTGCGCTTGCTCTGCGGTGACCGGCGCTGCGGGTTGCGCCGGGCTTTCTTCGGCATGCAGATGAGCGGGCAGCAGCACGGCGGCAAGCAGCAAAGGCAACAGAGTTGGGCGCATCGGAACTCCTATTTCCTACGGGTTGGCATGGGCGAGCCCGTTGGCTAGCCCGCAACAGTCAAGGCAGTACCAGCTTGAACGGTTTGACCTCTACCGCGGCATAGACACCGGCGGCGCGGTACGGATCGGCATCGGCCCAGCTTCGTGCGGCGTCGAGGGAATCGAACTCGGCGACGATAAGGCTGCCGGAGAAGCCTGCCGGGCCCGGGTCGTTGCTGTCGATGGCCGGGTGAGGACCGGCCAGCACCAGGCGGCCTTCGCTCTTCAACTGCTCCAGCCTGGCGAGATGCGCGGGGCGAGCGGCCAAACGGTTCTCCAGGGAATTTTCGACATCGGTGGCGATAATGGCGTAGAGCATTGCAATCCTTAATGGGCGGTGGGGCGGCATTCGGTGGTACGGCTGTTGCGCAGAGAACCAAGACAGGCCGGCGAAGTCGAGGAGTTGTTGGGCAAACCGCTGAAAAACCGATGCAGCCGGCCAGTGCTTCGCGCGCTACATTTTTCAGCGACTTGCTGGTCGCGGCAGCAAGAATCCGCATGTGCCGGCATAATACCAAACCTGAATGACTGAGAAAGCGCCCCTGATGGATGTCGATCTGCACTGCCATAGCACCGCTTCGGATGGTGCACTTGCCCCCGCCGTGGTGGTCGCCCGTGCGCATGACCGCGGTGTGCGGCTGCTGGCGTTGACCGATCACGACACCCTCGAGGGGCTCGATGAGGCACGCGCGGCGGCACTGGCGCTGGACATGCAATTGGTCAATGGGATCGAGCTGTCCTGTACCTGGGGCGGCGCGACCATCCATGTGCTCGGTTATGCCTTTGCCTGCGATGCGCCGGCCTTGCGCCAGTCGATCGCCGAGCTGCACGAGGGGCGCTGGTTGCGCGCCGCGGAGATCGCCAGGCGTCTGGAGGCCAAGGGCATGCCGGGTGCGCTGGAAGGCGCGCGTGCGGTGCAGCATGAGTTGGGCGATAGTGGCAACGCCCCGGCGCGCCCGCATTTCGCCGAATTCCTGGTGCGCGCCGGTCACGTCAAGGACCGCGCCGAGGCGTTTCGCAAGTGGCTCGGCTCGGGCAAGTTGGGTGACGTCAAGCAGCATTGGCCGGCGTTGGAGCAGGCGATCGCCTGCTTGCATCAAGCCGGCGCCTGGATCAGCCTGGCGCACCCGTGGCAGTACGACTTTACTCGTACTAAGCGACGCAAGTTGATCGCCGATTTTGTCGCAGCCGGAGGCCATGCGTTGGAGGTGGTCAACGGCATGCAGCCGGCCGAGCAGGTTGGCGGTCTGGCGATCCTGGCGCGCGAATTCGGCCTGCTGGCAAGCGCCGGCAGTGATTTTCATGCCCCCGGCGATTGGTCTGAACTGGGAATGTACCGCCCCGTGCCGGATGACCTGCCGCCCCTTTGGACGCGTTTCCAGAATGTCCAGCAGCCAACTGCAATCTGAACAGGGAGTCAGTGTGAGTCAATTTTTCCAGGTCCACCCGGAGAACCCGCAGCTGCGCCTGATCAAACAGGCGGTGGAAATCATCCGGGCCGGCGGGGTGGTGATCTATCCCACCGATTCGTCCTACGCAGTCGGTTGCCGCATCGGCGACAAGAATGCGGTGGAGCGGATTCGCCGCCTGCGGCAGTTGGACGACAAACACAACTTCACCCTGGTCTGCCGCGACTTGTCGCAGCTGAGCCTGTTCGCCAAGGTTGATACCGGGGCCTTCCGCCTGTTGAAGACGCATACCCCGGGGCCGTACACCTTCATCCTGAATGCCACCCGCGAAGTGCCGCGCATGCTGCTGCACCCCAAGCGGCGCACCATCGGCCTGCGGGTACCGAATCACCCGATTGCCCATGCGCTGCTGGCCGAACTCGACGAGCCGCTAATGAGCGTCAGCCTGATTCTGCCGGGCGAAGCATTGCCGATGAGCGATCCCTACGAGATGCGGCAGATCCTCGAGCATCAGGTCGACCTGATCATCGACGGCGGTTTCGGCGGGTTGGAGGCTTCTACCGTGATCAACCTGACCGAAGACGAGCCGCAGGTGGTGCGGGTCGGCTGCGGAGATCCCGCGCCTTTCAGCGGAGCCTGAGGGCGTCGCTGAAAGGGCGTGGGGCGCCGCAAGCGGGCGCTAGCAGACCATTGAGAAACTCCCTGCGTTGCCGATCCTGCTAAACAGGCTCGGGCAGTGGCTTGCCACTGAACGCCCAAAGGGCGGCCGCTAAGGGCCAGCGCAGCGATTTACAGCTCGTGAACTCGAGTGCGGAGCCAGTCCGCTTCCTCGCCTGTTTTTGCGGGGCCGCCTAGTCCTTGTCTCGGCTGCCTCGCCTACATTTTCAACGGCCTGCTAGATAAGTATCGCCACCAGGATGGCGACCAACAGGATGATGATGAAATCGTTGCCACTGAGTGCTCCACCGGCGGGCAGCGCATCGATGCGCTGGGCGAGGGTGGCGGCTTCCTCGGGCGTCAGAGCGTCGACCCTGCTACTGGCCAAGGCTGCCGGGACATCCATGACCTGCAGTCTTTCTTGCACGCTGGCGCGGTTGAGGAATTCGTGGACCTTGTCGCGATCGGTCTGTTCGGTCTGTTCGGCGAGGACTTCTTGCGTGCCGATCATGCCGGCATAGGCCGGGGTGCCGACGACGGCGAGCAGGCAGGCAATCAGCAAGGCAACACCGAAGGAAAGGACGGGAATTTTCATGGCGTGCTCCCAGGAGGTTGTCGAGTCTCCTGTGGCGAGCCTCGCGGGATCGCCGCAGGGTGCTGCCGTGGGGCATCGTTGCGAGCTGAGATGTCCAGCGGCATCACAATTTGGACTGGCGTGCCGGGCGGTCGGTTCCGTCGTCGTTTTTCCCGCTGTGTGCTTCGCTCCCGCTATACTTCGCCCCCTGTTGGTTCGTTTAGGTAAACCGGTTTGAGCCTCGTTGACTCTGAGCGTCGCGTGCTGTCGGGCATGCGCCCCAGCGGCCGTCTGCACCTTGGCCACTACCATGGCGTATTGAAGAGCTGGGCCAGGTTGCAGCACGAGTACGAATGCTTTTTCTGCATTGTCGACTGGCACGCGCTGACCACCGATTACGACGAAGTGGGGCAGATTTCCCAGCATGTCATGGACATGGCGGTGGACTGGCTGGCCGCCGGGGTCAGCCCCAGTTCGGCGACCCTGTTCATCCAGTCGCAAGTGCCGGAACATGCCGAGCTGCACCTGCTGCTGTCGATGCTCTGTCCGCTCGGCTGGCTGGAGCGCGTGCCGTCCTATAAAGAGCAGCAGGAGCGCCAGCACGGCAAGGACCTCGGCACTTACGGGTTCCTCGGTTACCCCTTGCTGCAGGCGGCGGATATCCTGCTCTACCGCGCCGGAGTGGTGCCGATTGGCGCCGACCAACTGCCGCATGTCGAGTTCTCCCGGGATATCGCGCGGCGCTTCAATCACCTGTATGGGCGTGAGCCGGGCTTCGAGCTCAAGGCCGAGGCGGCGATCGTCAAGCTGGGCAAGAAGACCGCCACGCTCTACAACAACCTGCGCAGGGCGTTCCAGCAGCAGGGCGACGTCGAAGCCCTGGAAACCGCCCGGGCGCTGCTCAAGGATCAGCAGACCATCACCCTCGGCGACAAGGAGCGGCTGTTCGGCTACCTGGAGGGCGGCGGCAAGGTGCTGCTGCCCGAGCCGCAGGCGCTGCTCGGCGACGCGCCGAAGGTGCCCGGTTTGGATGGCCGCAAGATGTCCAAGTCCAACGGCAACGCGATTTTCCTGCATGACAGCGCCGAGACGGTCGAAGAAAAGATCAAGCGCATGCCCACCGATCCGGCCCGGGTGCACCGCAGCGACCCCGGCAATCCGGTGCGTTGTCCGGTATGGCCGTTGCATGAGGTGTACTCCGGCGAGGCGACGCGCGCCCGGCTGCAGCAGGGCTGCCGGGAGGCGGGCATCGGCTGCCTGGAGTGCAAGGGGCCGTTGATCGAGGCGGTGTGCAAGGAACTGCAACCCCTGCAGGAGCGCGCCGTCGATTACCAGGGCAACCCCGATCTGGTGCGCAACATCCTCGCCGAAGGCGCCGAACATGCGCGCAACGAGGCGCGGGAAACGCTGACCGAGGTGCGCTTGGCCTTGGGTTTGAATTACCGCTGAGCAACGGATGGATCGATAAGCATGCATGACCAGCCAGCGCATGAGCCGACCGACAGCCAGGCGGGTGCCCAACACGAGCTGCCGTTCGCCCTAGTGTATGGCCAGGCAGTCACCGAGTTGCCGCTGGATCTGTACATCCCGCCGGATGCGCTGGAGGTGTTTCTCGAAGCCTTCGAGGGGCCGCTGGACCTGCTGCTGTACCTGATCCGCAAGCAGAATATCGACGTGCTGGACATCCCGGTGGCGGAAATCACCCGCCAGTACATGGGCTATGTCGAGCTGATGCAGTCGGTGCGCCTGGAACTGGCCGCCGAATACCTGGTGATGGCGGCCATGCTCGCCGAGATCAAGTCGCGCATGCTGTTGCCGCGTTCCAGCGAGGCCCTGGAGGAAGAGGACGACCCGCGCGCCGAGCTGATTCGCCGCTTGCAGGAATACGAGCGCTACAAGGCTGCCGCCGAAGGCCTCGATATGCTGCCGCGGGTCGGCCGCGACCTCAGCGTGCCGTGCCTGGACGCGCCGCAAGCGCGGGCGCGCAAGCTGCTGCCGGATGTCAGCCTGGAGGAACTGCTGCTGTCGATGGCCGAGGTGTTGCGCCGCGCCGATATGTTCGAGAGCCACCAGGTCACGCGCGAGGCGTTATCCACCCGCGAGCGCATGAGCGAGGTGCTGGAGCGCCTGAAAGGTGGCGCTTTCGTGCCCTTCGTCGAGCTGTTCGCCGCGGAGGAGGGGCGATTGGGCGTGGTGGTGACCTTCATGGCGGTGCTCGAATTGATCAAGGAATCCCTGGTCGAGCTGGTGCAGAATGAGGCCTTTGGACCCATCCACGTGCGTGCGCGAGCCGAATGAGCATGAACCTGAACGATCCCCGCGAACTGGCCAGCCTGCTGGAAGCCTTCTTGCTGGCCTCCGGCAAACCGCAGTCGTTGGAGCGCCTGTTCGAGCTGTTCGAAGAGCGCGAGCGCCCTGAGCCTGCGTCATTCAAGGAGGCGCTGGAGCTGTTGCGCCAGTCCTGCGCGGGGCGCGCCTTCGAGCTGATCGAGGTGGCTTCCGGCTACCGCCTGCAGGTGCGCGAGCGCTATGCGCCCTGGGTCGGGCGCTTGTGGGAAGAGCGCCCGCAGCGCTATTCGCGGGCGATGCTGGAGACCCTGGCGCTGATCGCCTACCGCCAGCCGATCACCCGCGGCGAGATCGAGGACGTTCGCGGCGTGGCGGTCAACAGCCATATCGTCAAGACCCTGCTGGAGCGCGAGTGGATTCGCGTGGTCGGCTACCGCGACGTGCCGGGCCGGCCTGCGATGTTCGCCACCACCAAGGCGTTTCTCGACCACTTCAACCTGAAGAGCCTCGACCAGCTGCCGCCGCTGGCGGCGCTGCGCGAGCTGGAGCCCGAGCCGCTGCTGGCCTTCGAGGATGACGCGGCGGTGCCCGAGGGGCTGCAGGCGCGCGCCGATCTGGCGGCCGAGGAAACCCCTGCGGAGCCGCGCGAGGAAACCAGCTTCAGCAGCCTGCTGGCCGAGCTGGACTCGATGGAGCAGGGCTTGAAGACCGATTTCGACGACCTGCTGGTTGAGGCCGAGGGCGGTGAACTGACTGGGGCGAGCGACGAAGAAGGGCTGCCTCGTCACTGAGCCTGGTCACCCGGATGTACTCCGGGGCGGGTTTGGCATTGGTGTGAATTGTCGCGGATTGCATCCGGGCTACGAAGGCTCAGGGTTTTCGTAGGAGCGGCGGGGACGCCCAGTTCCATGGCCGCGATAGGACATGTCCGCCAAAAAGCATCGCGGGCGTGGGCTGGGCGCCCCCGCCTCTCCTACGTTCTGCGCGGCTTGCGCATGGACATAGGATCTACGGCTAGCGGGTGACTGCCGATGCACCGGTTGTCGAAAAGGCTGATGGACACCCGTCTGCCGGCTAGCCTCAATCCGTGCGTGTCAGCCCTGATCGGCGTATGATGCGCGCCCTTCGACGACGTGCCGTCGTCCATCACTAGAGAAACACCGGGAGGTGCCCAGATGAGTGAATCCGAAGAATACAGCCCCGCTGGCGAAAAACTGCAGAAAGTCCTGGCGCGCATGGGTCTGGCCTCGCGTCGCGAGATCGAAGCCTGGATCGGCGAAGGCCGGGTCAAGGTCAATGGCGCGGTCGCCAGCCTCGGCCAGCGGGTCGACCTGCACGATGCGATCGCCATCGACGGTCGCCTGATCAAGCGCGAAGAGGCCGCCGAGTCCGTGCGCCGCGTACTGATCTACAACAAGCCGGATGGCGAGATCTGCACCCGTGACGACCCCGAAGGCCGGCCGACCGTGTTTGACCGTCTGCCGCGGCCGAAAGAGGGGCGCTGGATCAATATCGGCCGCCTCGACATCAACACCACCGGCCTGCTGATGTTCACCACCGACGGCGAACTGGCCAACCGCTTGATGCACCCGTCCTACCAGATGGACCGCGAGTACGCCGTGCGCGTGCGCGGCGAGGTCGACGAGGAGATGATCGAACGGCTGAAGACCGGGGTGATGCTCGAAGACGGCCCGGCGAAATTCACCGACATCAAGGAGGCGCCCGGCGGCGAGGGGTTCAACCATTGGTACCACTGCGTGGTGATGGAAGGGCGCAACCGTGAAGTGCGCCGCCTGTGGGAATCCCAGGGCGTGGTGGTCAGCCGCCTGAAGCGCGTGCGGTTCGGCCCGGTGTTCCTCACCTCCGACCTGACCATGGGCCGCTGGCGCGAAATGGGCCAGCGCGAGGTGGATATCCTCAGCGAGGAAGTCGGCCTCAAGCCGGTGGCCTTGCCGGACATGAAAGAGAAGACCCGCGACAAGCTCGAGCGCTTGCAGCGTAAAGCGGCCAAGCCGGTCGGCCGCGGCGAACGTCCACAGCGTACCCTGCGTCCGGCCCATGGCGGTCCGGGGGAAGGCGAGCAGCCGCGTTCGGGACGTGCGCCGCGTAGCGAGGGGGGCGAGCGTGCACAACGTACGCCGCGTGGTGAGGGTGGCGAGCGCCCGGCCCGCACGCCGCGGCCACCGCGTGCGGACCAGGGTAAGGGTACGCCAGTCGCCGAGCGACCGCGGGATGTCAACAAGAAGCGCCCGAGCGCGCCCAAGCCGATGCGTCCAGGCGTCGAGTTGGCGGATCGTCCGGCGCGCAAGCCGGCGGCACCGACCAAGCGCCGCAGTCAGCCAACTGCCGAAGGGCAGCGACCGGGCTTCGGTCGCGGTGGTCGTAAGCCGCAGTAAGCAAGCGCCCGGCGATCGGCAAAAAAAAGGGGGACTCAAGCGAGTCCCCTTTTTTGTGTGGTTTACCTGCCCTGCGCGTTGCTCTTTGGCGGCCTTAGCCGGCCATGCTAAGGCGGTTGCGGCCGTCGCGTTTGGCTACGTACAACGCGCTATCGGCGCGACGCAGCAGGCTGTCCGCCGACTCGCCCGGCAGCAGGGTCGCACAGCCGAGGCTGATCGACACCTCGATCGCATGGCCCTGGGCCAGGCATTGCAACTCCAGCACCGCGCGGCGCAGGCGTTCGCCGACCATCCCGGCGGCCTCGCGGCAGGTGCCCGAGAGCAGCACCAGAAACTCTTCGCCGCCGTAGCGAAACACCATGTCGACGTTGCGCAACTGGTTCTTCAGGGTGGCGGCGACAGCTTTCAGGACTTCGTCGCCGACGCTGTGGCCGTGGCTGTCGTTGATCCGCTTGAAGTGGTCGAGGTCGAGCATCAGCAGCGATAGCGGCTGCAGGTTGCGCCGCGCCAGGTCGATCTCGCGCTGCAGTATCTGATCCATGGCGACGCGGTTGCCGGTGTTGGTCAGGGGGTCGCGCAAGGCGCTCTGGATCGCGGCGCGGTAGAGCAGGGCATTGCGCAGGGGAAACAGCAGGCTGGCCAGCAGCGACTCTAGCTGAGCGAGCTCCTCGTCACTGAAGCGCAGCCTGCGGCGGAATATCAGCTCGCCGAGGTATTCGCCCTCGTGGCTCAGGCGATAGCCGGCGGTGTGGTTGGCGCGCTCGCCCAATTCCAGGCGCAGATCGCTGATCGGGTGCTGATAGGCCAGGGCATCCAGCGGTACCAGGCACTGCACCGCGCTGAAGAACAGTTTGAGGATGCGCTCGACATCCAGGCTGGTTTGCAGCTGCAGGCTGAGTTGCTGGCGCAGTTGGGCCAGGCCGATCGGCTGCAGCGAGTGCGGGCGGTGGCTGGAATAGCCGAGGCGCTGCAGCTTGGCAGCATCGAAATCGATGGTGTTGGTTTGGTTGGGAGGAACCATAAATGCTCAACCTCTGGCGCTTTAATGCGGCAACAGTGGGGTTAGAGCGAATTTCGTGCCAGAGGGTTCAGTGGAAGGGAAAATTATGTGAAGTCAGTCACTTACGAGGCTGGTTGGGTGGCAGATGGCCATTGCTTGCCGCTTTGCCGTGGGCCTGGCCGGCAATCCGCTGCCGGCCAGGCGCCGAACCGCCAATTTATTGCCGCAGTGGCGGTCGGCGGCGGCTAAGTGCTTACTGGGCGTCGAAAGCCTGGCCGTTGACGCCGCTGCTGTCGGGGCCCATCAGGTAGAGATAGACCGGCATGATCGCCTCGGGTGGCGGGTTGCTCGCCGGGTTTTCGCCGGGATAGGCCTGGGCGCGCATATCGGTGCGGGTGGCGCCGGGGTTGACGCTGTTGGCGCGTATCGTGGCGACGCCGTCGAGTTCATCGGCGAGCACCTGCATCAAGCCCTCGGTGGCGAACTTGGACACCGCATAGGCACCCCAGTAAGCGCGGCCCTTGCGCCCGACGCTGCTGGAGGTGAAGACCACTGAGGCGTCCGGCGAGAGTCTCAGTAGCGGCAGCAGGGTGCTGGTGAGCATGAACATGGCATTGACGTTGACCTGCATCACGCGCATGAAGTTGTCGCCGGAGAGCTGCTCCAGCGGCGTGCGCGGGCCGACGATCGAGGCGTTGTGCAGCAGGCCGTCGAGCTTGCCGAACTCGCGCTCGATCATCGCGGCCAGTTCGTCGTACTGGTGCGGCAGGGCAGTTTCCAGGTTGAAGGGGATCACTGCGGGCTGCGGGTGGCCGGCCGCCTCGATGGCGTCGTAGACCCGGCTCAGGTTTTCTTCGGTCTTGCCCAATAGCAGTACGGTCGCCCCATGGGCGGCGAAGGTCTGCGCGGCGGCGGCACCAATCCCGCGGCCAGCGCCGGTGACCAGGATCACCCGATCCTTGAGCAGGTCGGGGCGGGCGGAATATTGGAACATGGGAACTCCCTGGGTAGGTTGGCTCGGGCCGCGCTGGCTTCGTTCTGCAAGGCCCGGCATTGGGTTCGTATGCGCTACCCGCTCAACCGCCGCACTGCGCCCGGTCGAGCAGCGCGCACAGTTCCAGCGGGTGGTCGACCACCAGATCGGCGCCCCAGTCCCTGGGGTTGTCGTCCGGGTGGATGTAGCCGTAGGTCACTGCGGCGGTCCTGGTGCCGGCGCCACGGCCGGATTCGATGTCGCGCAGGTCGTCGCCGACAAACAATACGCTGGCCGGGTCCAGGCCCAGTTGCGAGCAGGCCAGGATCATCGGTTCCGGGTCGGGTTTGCTGTGCTTCACGTGGTCGGGGCAGATCAGGATGGCCGAGCGCTCGGCCAGGCCGAGCCGCTGCATGATCGGCTCGGCGAAGCGCAGCGGCTTGTTGGTGACCACGCCCCAGATCAGCTTGGCCTGCTCGATATTCGCGAGCAATTGCTCGATGCCGTCGAACGGGCGGGTCAGGACTGCACAGTGATCCTGGTAGCGCTCGAGGAACTCCAGGCGCAGGGCTTCGAACTGCTCGGCCTGCGGGTCCATGGCGAAGCTGGTGGCGACCATGGCGCGGGCGCCGCCGGACACCTGGTCGCGGATCAGCTGCTCATCGATAGGTGCCAGGCCGCGTTCGGCGCGCATCGCCTGGCAGATGGCGATGAAATCCGGTGCGCTGTCGAGCAGGGTACCGTCCATGTCGAAAAGAACCGCGCGCAAACGCATTAGGCCTCCTTGAGCGTTTGGACCATGTAGTTGACGTCGACGTCCGCGGCCAGCTTGTAGTGCTTGGTCAGCGGGTTGTAGGTCAGGCCGATGATGTCCTTGACTTGCAGGCCGGCCTCGCGGCTCCAGGCGCCCAGTTCCGAGGGGCGAATGAATTTCCTGAAGTCATGGGTGCCGCGCGGCAACAGGCGCAGCAGGTACTCCGCACCGATCACCGCGAACATGTAGGCCTTGGGGTTGCGGTTGATGGTGGAGAAGAACACCTGGCCGCCGGGTTTGACCAGGCTGTGGCAGGCGCGGATCACCGATGCCGGATCCGGCACGTGTTCGAGCATTTCCAGGCAGGTGACTATGTCGAACTGCCCGGGCATTTCCGCGGCCAGCGCTT
This sequence comes from Pseudomonas benzenivorans, assembly GCF_900100495.1. Classification (GTDB taxonomy): domain Bacteria; phylum Pseudomonadota; class Gammaproteobacteria; order Pseudomonadales; family Pseudomonadaceae; genus Aquipseudomonas; species Aquipseudomonas benzenivorans. The sequence goes on along the minus strand of NZ_FNCT01000006.1, from coordinate 251,974 downwards.
CGGCGGTGATCTGCCGATACTCCACCGATACGCCGGATTCCAGCTGATGCAGCTGGGCCACGGCCAGCGGCGCCTCGCCCATGTCGATGCCGGTGACGGTCGCGCCACGCTGGGCCATGGCTTCGCTGAGAATGCCGCCGCCACAGCCGATGTCGAGAACCTGCTTGCCGGCCAGGCTGACATGCTCCTCGATCCAGTTGACCCGCAGCGGGTTGATGTCGTGCAGCGGCTTGAACTCGCTTTCGCGATCCCACCAACGGTGGGCAAGGGCTTCGAATTTGGCGATTTCGGCGTGATCGACGTTGCTCATATTATTCCCTGGATAAAACCGGAAGCGGGAAGCCCGGGGCTTGAAACGCTTATGGTGCCAGTTTCGTGGTATGGAGTGGGCGCCTGCTGGCGAATCAATGTAAGTCAGTTTGTCGCAGTGCCCGGCGTTGGTGGGAGGGGCTTTCGCAGTGATTTGCCATGTGCGGCGCCAACTCATCGCGGCTAAAGCCCCTCCCACAAGCCGCTCCCGCCGGTGTCTTGCATACTATCGCTGGGCGATCTTCGCCCCCCAGGCCTGGGCGTTGGCGATGATCCGCTGCTCGTCCAGGCGGGTCAGGCGGCCGGCGTCGAGCAACTGCTTGCCGCTGACCCAGACATGTTCGACGCAACTGCGGCTGCTGGCATAGATCAGCTGCGAAACGGGGTCGTAGACCGGTTGCTGGGCCAGGCCGGAGAGGTCGAAGGCGACCAGATCGGCGGCCTTGCCGACTTCCAGCGAGCCGATCTGTTCGTCCAGACCGAGGGCGCGGGCACCGTTCAGGGTCGCCATGCGCAGGGCGCGGTGGGCGTCCAGGGCGGTGGCCGAGCCGGCCACGGCCTTGGCCAGCAGCGCCGCGGTGCGGGTTTCGCCGAGCAGATCCAGGTCGTTGTTGCTCGCCGCGCCATCGGTACCGATGGCGACGTTGACCCCGGCCTGCCAGAGTCTTTCCACCGGGCAGAAGCCGCTGGCCAGCTTGAGGTTGGATTCCGGGCAATGGATCACGCTGCTGTTGCTGGCCACCAGCAGGGCCAGGTCGTCATCGTCGACCTGGGTCATGTGCACGGCCTGGAAGCGCGGGCCGAGCAGGCCGAGGCGGGCGAGGCGGGCCAGCGGCCGCTCGCCGCAGTGGGCCAGGCTCTGCTGCACCTCGAAGGCGGTCTCCTGCACGTGCATATGAATGCCGGCATCCAGCTCCTCGGCGAGCATGCGGATATTCTCCAACTTGTCGTCGCTCACCGTGTATGGCGCGTGGGGGCCGAAGGCGACCCGCAGCCGCGGGTGCTGCTTGAGGTCGTCGAACAGTGCCAGGCCTTTGCGCAGCGCTTCGTCGGCATCGCGGGCGCCGGGGATCGGGAAGTCCAGCACCGGAATGCTGATCTGCGCGCGAATGCCGCTCTTGTGCATCAGTTCGCTGGCGATCTCCGGAAAGAAGTACATGTCCGAGAAGCAGGTGATGCCGCCCTTGAGCTGTTCGGCAATGGCCAGTTCGGTGCCGTCCTGGACGAAGCGTTCGTCCACCCATTTGGCTTCCGCTGGCCAGATATGCTGCTCCAGCCAGGTGTTCAGCGGCAGGTCGTCGGCCAGGCCGCGGAACAGGCTCATCGCGGCATGCCCATGGGCGTTGACCAGACCCGGCGCCAGCAGGCGGCCCGGCAGCTCGCGCACCTCCAGGGCAGCCTGCTTGAGCGCCTCGGCGCGCGGCGCGAGCAATACGATGCGTCCGTCGCGGATGCCCAGGCCGTGCTCGTGCAGCACCACTCCGGCGGGCTCGACCGGCACCAGCCAGGTGGGGAGCAGGAGGAGGTCGAGGGGGGCTTCGGGCATGGCGGGGCTTCCGGCAGATTGAGAAGGGCGAGTTTATAGCGGAACGTGGTGCGCTTGAAGCTGCAAGCGCTGTGCCGGGTGGAGGAAACCCATCGATGGTGGCGTGTCGGGTTGCACCCATCCGGGGTTGCGCGCAGCCTCTTGCTTGCAGGACTAGGGTTGTGCGTGGGCTTACTTGCAGCGTGTCGTCATGCGTCTGCGTATAATGGCCGGCTTTTTCGGGTGCGAGGTGTGTCATGCGCGAGCAATTGCTGGCGGCGGAGAAGGTTAAGGCCATTGAGTGGCGCGATGGCGCTCTGCATCTGCTCGATCAGCGTGTGCTGCCGTTCGAGGAAACCTGGCAGGCCTGTCATTCGGCCGCCGCCGTGGCCGAGGCCATTCGTGCCATGGTGGTGCGCGGGGCGCCGGCCATCGGCATCAGCGCGGCCTATGGCGTGGTGCTCGGGGCGCGAGCGCGCCTGGCCGAGGGCGGCGACTGGCGCCTGGCCCTGGAGGCGGATTTGCGGGTGCTGGCCGATTCGCGGCCAACCGCGGTCAACCTGTTCTGGGCGCTCAATCGCATGCGCGAGCGTCTCGAGCGCCTGAAAAATGGCGAAGATCCGTTGTTGGCGCTGGAGGCCGAAGCGCTGCAGATCCATCAGAGCGATCGCGAAGCCAACCTGACCATGGCACAACTCGGCGTCGACCTGATTCGCAAGCACCAGGGCAACCTGCAGAACCTGCTGACCCACTGCAACACCGGCGCCCTGGCGACCGGCGGTTTCGGCACGGCGCTGGGGGTGATCCGTGCGGCCTATCTGGATGGCCTGGTCGAGCGGGTCTACGCCGACGAGACCCGTCCGTGGCTGCAGGGCTCGCGCTTGACCGCCTGGGAGCTGGCCAACGAAGGCATTCCGGTGAGCCTGAACGCCGACTCGGCCGCTGCGCACCTGATGAAGACCCGCGGCATCACCTGGGTCATCGTCGGCGCCGACCGCATCACCGCCAATGGCGATGTGGCGAACAAGATCGGCACCTACCAGCTGGCGGTCAATGCCATGCACCATGGCGTGCGCTTCATGGTGGTGGCGCCGAGTTCGACCATCGACATGGCCCTGGAAAGCGGCGATGAGATTCCCATCGAGGAGCGTGACGGTCGCGAGTTGCTGGAGTTGGGCGGGCGGGCGGTGGCCGCGGGGGTGGGGGCGGTCAATCCGGTGTTCGATGTGACGCCGGCCGACCTGATCGACTTCATCGTGACCGAGAAGGGCGTGGTCGAGCGTCCGGACGCCGCGAAAATGGCCCAGTTGATGTGTCGCAAGCGCCTGCATTGAGGGCGTCCGGCGTCCGTTGCGCGCGCTCGCGGCGCAGCGGGTCGGGGATAGGTGCGGGGCGGCGATTGTGATAAGCTCCGGCAGTTTTCAGGGGCGCCGACTGCGGTCGCCTTAACTGCGCAAATACATGGCATAACTCATTGATTTGTCGTGAGTCGTTGCTGGCCTTTGGTCGCAACGGCGAGCCTCGCGTCGTTCAGGATGAATGGCGCGGGGTTTCACTAGAAAAAAGGAATCAGGCTACTCATGGGCGAACTGGCCAAAGAAATCCTCCCGGTCAATATCGAAGACGAACTGAAGCAGTCCTACCTCGACTACGCGATGAGCGTGATCGTCGGGCGTGCCCTGCCGGATGCGCGCGATGGCTTGAAGCCCGTGCATCGTCGCGTGCTCTTTGCAATGAGTGAGCTGGGCAACGACTGGAACAAGGCGTACAAGAAGTCCGCCCGTGTGGTCGGCGACGTGATCGGTAAGTACCACCCGCACGGCGATACGGCGGTGTACGACACCATCGTGCGCATGGCGCAGCCGTTCTCCCTGCGTTACCTGCTGGTCGACGGCCAGGGCAACTTCGGTTCGGTGGACGGCGACAACGCCGCGGCCATGCGTTACACCGAAGTGCGCATGACCAAGCTGGCCCATGAACTGCTGGCCGACCTGCACAAGGAAACCGTCGACTGGGTGCCGAACTACGACGGCACCGAGATGATTCCGGCGGTCATGCCGACCAAGATTCCCAACCTGCTGGTCAACGGTTCCAGCGGTATCGCCGTGGGCATGGCGACCAATATCCCGCCGCACAACCTCGGCGAGGTGGTCGACGGTTGCCTGGCGCTGATCGATAACCCCGAACTGACGGTCGATGAGCTGATGCGCTACATCCCCGGTCCGGACTTCCCGACCGCGGCGATCATCAACGGCCGTGCCGGGATCATCGAGGCCTACCGCACCGGCCGTGGGCGCATCTATATCCGCGCCCGCGCCGAAGTCGAGGACATCGACAAGGTTGGCGGTCGCCAGCAGATCGTCGTCACCGAGCTGCCGTACCAGCTGAACAAGGCGCGGCTGATCGAGAAGATCGCCGAGCTGGTCAAGGAGAAGAAGCTCGAAGGCATCACCGAGCTGCGCGACGAGTCCGACAAAGACGGCATGCGCGTGGTCATCGAGCTGCGTCGCGGCGAAGTGCCGGAGGTGATTCTCAACAATCTCTATGCGCAGACCCAGATGCAGAGCGTGTTCGGCATCAACGTGGTCGCGCTGATCGACGGCCAGCCGAAGGTCCTCAATCTCAAGGACATGCTCGAGGCCTTCATTCGCCATCGCCGCGAAGTGGTGACCCGGCGCACCGTGTTCGAGCTGCGCAAGGCACGCGAGCGCGGGCACATCCTCGAAGGCCAGGCGGTCGCGCTGTCCAACATCGACCCGGTGATCGCCCTGATCAAGGCCTCGCCGAGCCCCGCGGAAGCCAAGGAAGCCCTGGTGTCCACCGCCTGGGAGTCGACCGCGGTGGAAGCCATGGTCGAGCGCGCCGGCGCCGATGCCTGCCGGCCGGAGGACCTCGATCCGCAGTACGGCCTGCGCGACGGCAAATACTACCTGTCGCCGGAGCAGGCCCAGGCCATCCTCGATCTGCGCCTGCACCGCCTGACCGGTCTGGAGCACGAGAAGTTGTTGGCCGAGTACCAGGAGATCCTCGCCCAGATCGGCGAGTTGATCCGTATCCTGACCAGCTCGGTGCGCCTGATGGAAGTCATCCGCGAGGAGTTGGAAGCGGTCAAGGCCGAGTTCGGCGACAAGCGTCGCACCGAGATCCTCGATGCCCGTCTCGACCTGACCCTGGGTGACCTGATCACCGAAGAAGAGCGGGTGGTCACCATCTCCCACACCGGTTATGCCAAGTCGCAGCCGCTTTCCGCCTACCAGGCCCAGCGCCGCGGCGGTAAAGGCAAGTCGGCTACCGGGATCAAGGACGAGGATTACATTGCGCACCTGCTAGTCGCCAACAGCCACTCCACCCTGTTGCTGTTCTCCAGCAAGGGCAAGGTGTACTGGCTGAAGACCTACGAAATTCCCGAGGCCTCGCGTGCCGCCCGCGGTCGTCCGCTGGTCAATCTGCTGCCGCTGGATGAGGGTGAGTACATCACCACCATGCTGCAGATCGATCTGGAAGCCCTGCAGCAGAGCGCTGGTGACGATGAAGAGCTGGACGACGCCGAGGATGCGGTGATCGAGGGCGAGGTGCTCGAAGCCGACGATGGCGTCGAGGTGGCCGAGGCCGAGGAAATCGACGGCGAGACGGCGGAGCTGGTGGCCGAGCCCACCGGTGCCTACATCTTCATGGCCACCGCCTTCGGTACGGTGAAGAGGGCCCCGCTGGCACAGTTCAGCCGGCCACGTTCTAGCGGCCTGATCGCCCTGAAGCTGAAGGAAGGCGACACGCTGATCGCCGCCGCCATCACCGATGGCTCCAAGGAGGTAATGCTGTTCTCCGAGGCTGGCAAGGTGATTCGTTTCGCCGAGAGCGCGGTGAAGGTTAGAAACCGTGTCGCGGGAGGTATTCGCGGCATGAAGCTTGGCAAGGGGATGCAGTTGATCTCCATGCTGATTCCCGAGTCGGGGGCGCAGATTCTCACCGCATCCGAGCGTGGTTTCGGCAAGCGCACGCCATTGAGCAAGTTCCCCCGTCGCGGACGCGGCGGCCAGGGCGTGATCGCCATGGTCAGCAACGAGCGCAATGGCAAGCTGGTCGGCGCCGTGCAGGTGCTCGATGGCGAGGAGATCATGCTGATTTCCGACCAGGGCACCCTGGTCCGCACCCGGGTCAGCGAGGTCTCCAGTCTCGGCCGCAATACCCAGGGCGTGACCCTGATCAAGCTGGCCAAGGATGAAACCCTGGTCGGCCTGGAGCGGGTGCAGGAACCGTCCGAGGAAGAAGGCGAAGAGCTGGAGACCGAGGGTGGCGAGGTTGCGGGCGAAGAAGCCGGCGGCGAAGATCAAGCTGGCGAAGAGTAAGTGCGCAGGGCGGGTTAGCCTGAGGCCTAACCCGCCATCCTGCACACGGCAGCGTAAGATTCGGCGAGCTGGGCTCGCCCAACATTTGAGCGAGAGTGGATGTGAGCAAGCGAGCCTATAACTTCTGCGCCGGCCCGGCCGCGCTTCCCGAAGCTGTCCTGCAACGCGCCCAGGCGGAACTCCTCGACTGGCATGGCAAGGGCCTGTCGGTGATGGAGATGAGTCACCGTAGCGACGACTACATGGCCATCGCCGCCAAGGCCGAGCAGGACCTGCGCGACCTGCTCGCCATCCCCTCCGACTACAAGGTGCTGTTCCTGCAGGGCGGCGCCAGCCAGCAATTCGCCGAGATTCCGCTGAACCTGCTGCCGGAAGATGGCGTCGCCGACTACATCGACACCGGCATCTGGTCGAAGAAGAGCATCGAGGAGGCGCAGCGCTACGGCAACGTCAACGTCGCTGCCAGCGCCAAACCCTACGACTACTTCGCGATTCCCGGGCAGAACGAGTGGCAGTTGTCGAAGAACGCCGCCTACCTGCACTACACGCCGAACGAGACCATCGGTGGCCTGGAGTTCGACTGGATTCCCGAAGTTGCCGACGTGCCGCTGGTGGCGGACATGTCCTCGGACATCCTCTCGCGCCCGCTCGACGTGTCGAAGTTCGGCCTGATCTACGCCGGTGCGCAGAAGAACATCGGCCCCAGCGGCCTGGTGGTGGTGATCGTCCGCGAGGAGCTTCTGGGGCGTGCCCGCAGCGTCTGCCCGACCATGCTCAACTACAAGGTCGCCGCCGACAACGGCTCGATGTACAACACTCCGGCGACCTTCTCCTGGTACTTGTCCGGCCTGGTGTTCGAGTGGTTGAAGGAGCAGGGCGGCGTCGAGGCCATGGAGCGGCGTAACCGCGCCAAGAAGGAACTGCTCTACGGCGCGATCGACAGCAGCGAGCTGTACAGCAACCCGATCGCCGCGAATTCCCGCTCCTGGATGAACGTGCCGTTCCGCCTGGCCGACGAGCGCCTAGACAAGCCGTTCCTTGTCGGCGCCGAGGCCCGTGGCCTGCTCAACCTGAAGGGCCATCGCTCGGTCGGCGGCATGCGTGCATCGATATACAATGCGGTAGGCCTCGACGGGGTGCAGGCGCTGGTGGCCTACATGGCGGAGTTCGAGAAGGAGCACGGCTGATGACGGATGTAATCTCCGAGCAAGAGCTGCAGGCCCTGCGCCTGCGCATCGACAGCCTCGACGAGAAGATCCTCGAGCTGATCAGCGACCGCGCGCGCTGTGCCGAAGAAGTGGCGCGGGTCAAGATGAAGGCGCTGCCGGAGGGCGAGAAGCCGGTATTCTACCGCCCGGAGCGTGAAGCCCAGGTGCTCAAGCGCATCATGGAGCGCAATGCCGGCCCCCTGGGTAATGAGGAAATGGCGCGCTTGTTTCGCGAGATCATGTCCTCCTGCCTGGCCCTGGAGAATCCGCTGAAGGTCGCCTACCTCGGCCCCGAGGGCACCTTCTCCCAGGCCGCGGCAATGAAACATTTCGGCCACGCGGTGATCAGCGTGCCGATGGCGGCGATCGACGAGGTGTTCCGTGAGGTGGCCGCCGGCGCGGTCAACTTCGGCGTGGTGCCGGTGGAGAACTCCACCGAGGGCGCGATCAACCACACCCTCGACAGCTTCCTCGAGCACGACATGGTGATCTGCGGCGAGGTCGAGCTGCGCATTCACCACCACCTGCTGGTCGGCGAGAACACCAAGACCGACAAGATCACCCGCATTTACTCCCATGCCCAGTCCCTGGCGCAGTGCCGCAAGTGGCTGGACGCGCACTACCCGAACGTCGAGCGCGTCGCGGTGTCGAGCAACGCCGATGCGGCCAAACGGGTGAAGAGCGAGTGGAACTCGGCGGCAATCGCCGGCGACATGGCGGCCAGCCTCTACGGCCTGACCAAGCTGGCGGAAAAGATCGAAGACCGTCCGGACAACTCCACGCGCTTCCTGATCATCGGCAGCCAGGAAGTGCCGCCGACCGGCGACGACAAGACCTCGATCATCGTCTCCATGCGCAACAAGCCGGGCGCGCTGCATGAGCTGCTGGTGCCGTTCCACAACAACGGCATCGACCTGACCCGCATCGAGACCCGCCCGTCGCGCAGCGGCAAATGGACCTACGTGTTCTTCATCGACTTCGTCGGCCACCACCGCGACCCGCTGATCAAGGACGTGCTGGAAAAGATCAACCAGGAAGCCGTGGCGCTGAAGGTGCTGGGTTCCTATCCCAAGGCGGTACTTTAAAAGCAGTTATGGCCGCTTGGGTCTTGCTTGAGCGGGAGTGTTTTTCTGTGGAAGCGGCCGGACGGCGTTCCGCTTTAGCCGCGAATTTCGCGGCTAAAGCCGCTCCTACAGGAAGAGCAAGCCTGAAGCCTCTGCAAAACCTGCCTGGGCGTAACGTGCATTTCGAGGTTTTGCTATGACCGATTTCCTCGCCTTGGCCCAGCCAGGCGTGCAAAAGCTGTCGCCCTATGTGCCGGGCAAGCCGGTGGATGAGTTGGCCCGCGAGCTGGATCTCGATCCGGCCGGCATCGTCAAGCTGGCCAGCAACGAGAACCCGCTGGGCCCTAGCCCGAAAGCGCTGGAGGCGATTCGTGGCGAGTTGGCTGAGTTGACCCGTTACCCCGACGGCAACGGCTTCGCCCTGAAAAGTCGCTTGGCCGCGCGCTACGCCGTACAGCCGCAGCAGGTCACCCTCGGCAACGGCTCCAACGATATTCTCGAGCTGGTCGCCCGCGCCTACCTGGCACCGGGGCTGAACGCGGTATTCAGCGAGCATGCCTTCGCCGTCTACCCGATCGCCACCCAGGCGGTCGGTGCGCAAGGCAAGGTGGTGCCGGCGAAGGACTTCGGCCACGACCTGGAGGCCATGCTCGCGGCCATCGACGCCAACACCCGGGTGGTATTCATCGCCAATCCGAACAACCCGACCGGCACCTGGTTCGGCCCGCAGGCGCTCAGCGATTTCCTCGCGCGCGTGCCGCAAGAGGTGCTGGTGGTGCTGGACGAGGCCTATATCGAATACGCCGAAGGCGACGAGTTGCCGGATGGCCTCGACTACCTGGCCGCGCACCCGAATCTGCTGGTGTCGCGCACCTTCTCCAAAGCCTATGGCCTGGCCGCGTTGCGCGTCGGCTACGGGATCAGCTCGGCGCAGGTCGCCGATGTGCTGAACCGCGTGCGCCAGCCGTTCAACGTCAACAGCCTGGCTCTGGCTGCGGCCTGCGCCGCGCTCGACGATACCGACTATCTGGTGCGCAGTCGCCAGCTCAACGATGCCGGCATGGCCCAGTTGGAAGCTGGCTGCCGCGCCTTGGGGTTGGGGTGGATCCCGTCCAGGGGCAATTTCATCGCCATCGATTTTGCTCGTGACACGGCGGCGATCAACCAGGCTTTGCTGCGCGAGGGCGTGATCGTGCGCCCGGTGGCCGGCTATGGCATGCCCACCTATCTGCGCGTATCCATTGGCCTGCCCGAAGAGAACGCGCGCTTCCTCGAGGCGCTGGCCAAGGTGCTCGGCGCGTGAGCGATTCGAAAGCTGCTGTCGCCAAGGTGCAATCCGGCAAGCCTGTGATCGGCCGCCTGGTGGTGATCGGTCTCGGCCTGATCGGCGGTTCGTTCGCCAAGGGCCTGCGCGAGCGCGGCCTGTGCCGCGAAGTGGTGGGCGTCGACCTGGATCCGCAGTCGCGCCGCCTGGCGGTCGAGTTGGGTGTGGTCGACCGCTGCGAAGAGCAACTGGCCGCCGCCTGCCAGGGCGCCGCGCTGATCCAGCTGGCGGTGCCGATCCTGGCCATGGAGAAGCTGCTGGGCGAGTTGGCCAGGCTCGAACTGGGCGATGCGGTGCTGACCGATGTCGGCAGCGCCAAGGGCAATGTGGTGCGTGCCGCGCGCCTGGCCTTCGGCGACGTGCCGGTGCGCTTCGTGCCGGGCCATCCGATTGCCGGCTCCGAGCAAAGCGGTGTGGAGGCGGCCAATGGCGAGTTGTTCCGCCGCCATAAGGTGATCTTGACGCCGCTGGAACAAACCGATCCGCAGGCCGTGCAACTGGTCGATCGCCTCTGGCGCGAGCTGGGAGCGGATGTCGAGCACATGCAGGTCGAACACCATGACCAGGTGCTCGCCGCGACCAGCCATCTGCCCCATCTGCTGGCGTTCGGCCTGGTGGACTCGCTGGCCAAGCGCAGCGAGAATCTGGAGATTTTCCGTTACGCCGCTGGTGGCTTTCGCGATTTCACGCGGATCGCCGGCAGCGACCCGGTGATGTGGCACGACATCTTCCTCGCCAACCGCGAGGCCGTGCTGCATACCTTGGACATGTTTCGCGACGACCTCGACGCCTTGCGCAATGCGGTCGACGCAGGGGATGGGCACCATCTACTGGGCGTGTTCACCCGCGCCCGGGTGGCCCGCGAACATTTCAGCAAAATTCTGGCCCGACGGGCCTATGTGGACGCTATGCACTCGAATGATCTGATTTTCCTGGCTAACCCCGGCGGCAAACTTTCTGGGCGGATTCGCGTGCCCGGCGACAAATCCATCTCGCACCGGTCGATCATGCTCGGCTCGCTGGCCAACGGCACCACCGAAGTCGAAGGCTTTCTCGAGGGCGAGGATGCCCTGGCGACCCTGCAAGCCTTTCGTGACATGGGCGTGGTGATCGAAGGCCCGCACCATGGCCGCGTGACCATTCATGGCGTCGGCCTGCATGGCTTGCAGGCGCCGCCCGGGCCGATCTATCTGGGCAACTCCGGCACCTCCATGCGCCTGCTGGCCGGCTTGCTGGCCGGGCAGGCCTTCGACACCACTCTGACCGGTGACGCCTCGCTGTCCAAGCGGCCGATGAATCGTGTGGCCAAGCCGCTGAGCGAGATGGGGGCGGTGATCGAAACCGGCGCCGAAGGCCGTCCGCCATTGACCATCCGCGGCGGTCAGCGTCTGACCGGCATGAGCTATGAGATGCCGATGGCCAGCGCCCAGGTGAAATCCTGCTTGTTGTTGGCGGGCCTGTACGCCGCCGGCACCACCTCGGTTACCGAGCCGGCGCCGACCCGCGACCATACCGAGCGGATGCTGCGTGGCTTCGGTTACCCGGTGGCGGTCGACGACAACACGGCCAGCCTGGAATCCGGCCATGAGCTGACCGCCACCCACATCGAAGTGCCGGCGGACATTTCCTCGGCGGCCTTCTTCCTGGTGGCTGGCAGCATTGCCGAGGGCTCAGAGTTGGTCCTGGAGCATGTCGGGATCAATCCGACCCGCACCGGGGTCATCGATATCCTCAGGTTGATGGGCGGCGACATCAGCCTGGAAAACCAGCGTGAGGTCGGCGGTGAGCCCGTGGCGGACATCCGCGTGCGTTCGGCAAAACTGAAGGGCATCGAAATCCCGGAACACCTGGTGCCATTGGCCATCGACGAATTCCCGGTGCTGTTCGTCGCGGCGGCCTGTGCCGAGGGGCGCACCGTGCTGCGCGGCGCCGAAGAGTTGCGGGTCAAGGAATCCGATCGCATCCAGGTGATGGCCGATGGTTTGCTGACGCTGGGCGTCAAGGTCGAGCCGACGCCGGACGGGATCGTCATAGATGGCGGCGCCATCGGCGGCGGTGAGGTGTACAGCCATGGCGACCACCGCATCGCCATGTCCTTCAGCGTGGCTTCGCTGCGCGCCAGCGCGCCGATTCGCATCCATGATTGCGCCAATGTCGCCACGTCCTTCCCGAACTTCCTGGCCCTGGCGGCGCAGGTGGGTATCCGGGTGGCCGAGGAGGGTAGGTCATGATCGCCGTGGCGCCGGTAATCGCGATCGATGGGCCGAGCGGTTCGGGCAAGGGCACGGTTGCCGGGCTGTTGGCGAAGCAGCTGGGCTGGGGCTTGCTCGACTCCGGGGCGTTGTACCGCTTGCTGGCGTTTGCCGCGCGCAACCATGGCGTCGACCTGACCAACGAAGAGGCGATGAAAGTGCTTGCCGCCCATCTCGACGTGCAGTTCGTCGCGACGGGCGAGGGCCAGCGGATCATCCTGGAAGGCGAAGATGTGACCGACGCCATTCGTAACGAACAGATCGGTGCGGGTGCCTCGCAGGTTGCCGCGCTGCCGGCCGTGCGCGAGGCGCTGCTGCAGCGCCAGCGGGCATTCCAGGAAATGCCTGGCCTGGTGGCCGATGGTCGCGACATGGGCACGGTGGTTTTCCCGGATGCGCCGCTGAAGGTCTTCCTGACCGCCAGCGCCGAGGAGCGCGCTCGTCGGCGTTACCTGCAGTTGAAGGCCAAGGGGGATGATGTTAATCTCGCGAGTCTTCTCGAAGAGATTCGCGCGCGCGATGAGCGCGATACCCAGCGTGCAGTGGCCCCGCTCAAGCCGGCGGCCGATGCGATACAGCTGGATTCCACCGCGCTTTCGATCGAGCAGGTGCTTGAACGGATTCTGAGTGAGGTCGCCAGTCGCGATCTTGCCGGATGACAAGAGCTACAGCTGCTTAAGCTGACCGGCTCGCAAGGAGGCATGCGGGAGACCAGTCCCTGTCCCGCAGGCCTCTTTTTACATAAACGTACCCACATTGTCTGGAATGTGGTTTGGGCGGATCCCCTGCCCTGAATCAACAGGAATCAACATGAGCGAAAGCTTTGCAGAACTTTTTGAAGAAAGCCTGAAAACCCTCGACATGCAGCCGGGCGCCATCATTACCGGTATCGTGGTCGACATCGACGGTGACTGGGTTACCGTGCATGCCGGCCTGAAGTCCGAGGGCGTCATCCCGCTCGAGCAGTTCTATAACGACGCTGGCGAGCTGACCATCAAGGTCGGTGACGAAGTCCATGTTGCGCTGGACGCGGTTGAAGATGGCTTCGGTGAAACCAAGCTGTCCCGCGAAAAAGCCAAGCGCGCTGAGTGCTGGATCGTTCTGGAAGCAGCTTTCGCCGCCGAGGAAGTGGTCAAGGGCGTTATCAACGGTAAGGTTAAGGGCGGCTTCACTGTCGACGTTAACGGCATCCGTGCGTTCCTCCCGGGTTCCTTGGTCGATGTCCGTCCGGTGCGTGATACCACCCACCTGGAAGGCAAAGAACTCGAGTTCAAGGTCATCAAGCTGGACCAGAAGCGCAACAACGTTGTCGTTTCCCGCCGCAGCGTGCTGGAAGCCGAGAACAGCGCCGAGCGCGAAGCTCTGCTGGAATCCCTGCAGGAAGGCCAGCAGGTCAAGGGTATCGTCAAGAACCTCACCGACTACGGCGCATTCGTGGATCTGGGCGGTGTCGACGGCCTGCTGCACATCACCGACATGGCTTGGAAGCGCATCAAGCACCCGTCCGAGATCGTCAACGTTGGCGACGAGATCGACGTCAAGGTACTGAAGTACGATCGCGAGCGTAACCGCGTCTCCCTCGGCCTGAAGCAACTGGGCGAAGACCCATGGGTTGCCATCAAGGCCCGTTACCCGGAAGGCACCCGCGTTACCGCGCGCGTCACCAACCTGACCGACTACGGCTGCTTCGCCGAGCTGGAAGAAGGCGTGGAAGGCCTGGTACACGTATCCGAAATGGATTGGACCAACAAGAACATCCACCCGTCCAAAGTCGTTCAAGTTGGCGACGAAGTGGAAGTTCAGGTTCTGGATATCGACGAAGAGCGTCGTCGCATCTCCCTGGGTATCAAGCAGTGCAAGACCAACCCGTGGGAAGATTTCTCCAGCCAGTTCAACAAGGGTGACAAGATCTCCGGCACCATCAAGTCGATCACCGATTTCGGTATCTTCATTGGTCTGGATGGCGGCATCGATGGCCTGGTTCACCTGTCCGACATCTCCTGGAACGAAGTCGGCGAAGAAGCCGTACGCCGCTTCAAGAAGGGCGACGAGCTGGAAACCGTCATCCTCTCCGTCGATCCGGAGCGTGAGCGCATCTCCCTGGGCATCAAGCAGCTGGAAGACGATCCGTTCTCCAACTACGTTTCCATCAACGACAAGGGCACCATCGTCCGTGGCGTTGTGAAGGAAGTGGACGCCAAGGGCGCGATCATCGACCTGGGCAACGACATCGAAGCGACGCTGAAGGCCTCCGAAATCAGCCGTGACCGCGTTGAAGACGCGCGCAACGTGCTGAAGCAAGGTGAAGAAGTCGAAGCCAAGATCATCAGCGTTGACCGCAAGAGCCGCGTGATCAGCCTCTCGATCAAGTCGAAAGACGTTGAAGACGAGAAGGAAGCGATCAAGGAAATGCGTAAGCAGGAAGTTGAAGCAACCGGTCCGACCACCATTGGTGATCTGCTCCGCGCGCAAATGGAAAAGCAGGGCTAATCCCCGGTTAATCCAGAAAAAAGGGCGACTTCGGTCGCCCTTTTTTGTGCCTGTAATTTGCCGGTGGCCCGCGCGGCTGACATGTGCTGCATCGCTTGCGGTGGGATGATGGCCGCGTGTCGTGGGCAGGTTTGGCCGTATGGCCGGGTTGCGGTCGGCTTCTGTGGGAGCGGTCTTGACCGCGAAGCCTTTCGCCTGCGACTCAGGACCGATAGTTCCAGTTGACCTGAAAGCATATGTCTTTAGGTGCTTCTGCTATCAATGTCCGGATGCCTGAGGTTTTCTGGTGGCTACCGGGCTTTTTCCTAACACCTTGTTTTGCGGGCTATTCAATTTCTGCGCAACGTGCTAAAAACAAAACAGGTCAAATGATCTAGCCGCTTGAAAACGAAGGGAAAACCATGACCAAGTCGGAATTGATCGAAAGGATTGTCACCCATCAGGGGCAGCTTTCATCCCGGGATGTCGAGTTGGCCATCAAAACCATGCTCGAGCAGATGTCTCAGGCATTGGCGACCGGTGACCGCATCGAAATCCGCGGCTTCGGCAGTTTCTCCCTGCATTACCGCGCGCCCCGTGTCGGTCGTAACCCGAAAACCGGCCAGTCGGTACGTTTGGACGGCAAGTTCGTGCCGCATTTCAAGCCGGGCAAAGAACTGCGTGATCGGGTTAACGAGGATGAGTAGTTTCATCCGAGCGCATTCCAGATGCATGACCCGATTGGGTGGCTGAGGCTGCGGGTAGCCAATGCGTTTGCCCAGCCAGTACGAGCGTCCGATTGAGTCCCTTGCAGCGTTAAGCGGCCCGCACCTCCTGTCGGTTGCATGGGGTTCTTCCGCTTGCTGCATCAGGTTGCGTTCGATGTGAAAGCCGGCAGGGGATAGCTGGCGTGCCTCGAGCTGGCTGAACAGGCGTAGATCAGGCCATAAATACGACTGTGAGTCCCCGTGGCGATTGCGTCTTTAGTCCACGGCGTCAGCTATTGGCTTTCGCCGCGGTTGTAGCGGTAACCCAAAGGGCTTTCCTCTCCTCGTGGCTCTTCTTCTGCGTCCACTTGTGGCTCTGCGGCCGTCTTTCGATGGAGAGGCATGCCCTTGTCAGCCAGCATGCTATTCGGTAGCGAGAGGGTTCAGGAATGGGGCAAGCGTTTCTTGAGCATCAGCCTGATCAAGGCGATGAAGAGACCCAGCATGCCGCCAAGTACAACGCCCAGTGCCAGAATCAATATTTTCTTAGGCTTGATGGGGGTGTCCGGCTGTTCGACCTCACCGTCTTGGCGGAAAACTGCGACTCGTTCCGGATCCAGCTTGACGTTGGCGTAGAGTTTGTATTTTTCCTCAAGGTTACGCAGATCGGGAATGAAGGGGTCGTCAGATTCGCGTGCCTTAAGCACGCGCAGTTCTGCCTGAAGGGCTTTGGAGCCCCGCATATACATCAGGTTGCCATCCATAAAGGCAGACAGTTCTCTGTTGTTTTCAGAGCGGCCGGTGATCACCGGGGGATTATCCAGGCCAATTGCTTCGGCAACCGTCAGTGCCTCGCGTAGCTGGGTAATACGGTCCTCGCGGCGAGCTTTGGCGGATTCCCGGCGGCCGTCGATCTGTTGCTCGATATTCTGGGCGTGCACGGCAAGTTCGCGCTGAGCGTTCTTCAGCATTTCATCGAGAGACTGCTGGGCCACCTGGTCGATATAACGCTTGGCCCAGGCTGCGGCCTCGGCGGGATCATGATGTTCAACCGTCACAGAGTAGAGGTCGGGTTGGCTCTTGTTCGGAGCACTGATGCTGAACTCTGAGGCGAAAGCCTTATAGAGAGAGTCATGCGAACCTGAGCGCCGGGCTTCGTCCAGCGACTGCAAGTAAACCTCTCTGAAAAATTGGCGGCGGTTCTTCTCGGCCTGCAGGTTGCGAGTGAACACGGCGTATACCTCGCCTACAGAGAAGGGTTTTAACCCGGTCCCCCCATTCCGCCCCAGGTTGAAGTCAGCAATTTCGCTGAGCGAAGGTGGCATCACCGTCACGCGTGATTCATAAACCGGCTTGGCGAGCAATGCATAAGAGGTGGCGCCAACACTGACCACAAGGGTCACCAGCAGGATCAGCCATTTTTGCATCCACAACCCATAGAAAAGCTCCACCAGATCGATTTCGTCATTTCTGGGAGCCTGGTGTTGATAGTTGTCGTCAGTCACGGTCGATCCATCTTTATTGAATGGTTTGGTTAGTCTTTGCGGCTGGCTGCTTGAGGCTTCAGCTGTTTGCACAGAAAGGCTGCGTATATTGCCAAGCGCGCTTGCCCCTGTAAAACCGGGCATTGGCACCCATGGGGTCGATGTCCTGGTCAAGAACCCCCGGCTTTCATGGTGGGTGACATTTCAAGGAGGTGTTCAATTGGTATGGCAGCCTGGCTTACCACCTCAGCGCCTGATGCAGGTGGGCCGTGCATATATCTGGTCTGGCTACAGGGCGTGGAGCAGGGCACACCGCTGAAATGTGATCAGCATCACGAGGCTTTTGTTCCGTCTTCTGTTTTTGCCAAAGCGCTTGTCAAGACTTGCAATATGGCGATTTGCTGGCAAAATGCCGCCACTTTTGTCGGTGGAAGGGCGTCAAGCCCGATGCTCCTCGCTCAGCAGTGAGCCGCAGCAAAGGAATATACGCCTTTAGCCTTCGCAGCTCTGCCTTCTTCGTGGAGCGGGGCATGTACTTTGAAGACGGATCTTGACCGTGAACGCCAGTCTCCCTGTCATACACCAGACCACCAGCGATGAAATCGACCTGGCGGAGTTATTTCATTCCATCTGGGAACAGAAGCTGCTCATTACCCTGGTGACCCTGCTGGTCGGCATGCTAGCGGCTGCCTATGCCTTACTCGCCACGCCCGAATATCAGGTGCAAAGCGTGCTGCGCCCCGCGATGATCAAGGATCTCGACGCCCTGAATCGCACCGACGTTTACAAATTGACACCCCATCAAGCCATGCAGCGCGTCGGGGCGGCTCTGGAATCCTATGACCGCCGGCTGGAGTTCTTCCGGGCCAACCAGGGCTTGTTCGAGGCCTTGCGCCAACCCAATAGAAGCCTCGAGCAGACCTTCGAAAGCTTCAATCGCGATGCGTTCAAGATGCTGCAGCCCGACCCGAAGAAAACCGACAGTCTGAGCGCCTATGTGGGCATCCAGCTCACCTACCCGGCAGACGTCAATGGCGTTGCCCTGGTCAACGGCCTGGTCGAGCATGTCTTGCAGTCGGAGCGTGAGCGGATTGATGCCGGCCTGAAAACGGTGATCCAGAACCGCCTGAATCAACTCGAACTGAACATGGCTGCGGCCCGAGCCAGCTACGAGGCCGGCAAAGAGGCCAAGATTGCCAAGCTGCTCGAGGCCGATAGCCTCAAGCGTGCCGAACTGCAGGACGAACTCAAGGCCTTGCGTCAACAGCTCAAGACCCGTCGCGACAACCGCATTGTCCAACTGGATGAAGCGATCCATATCGCCAGGTCTCTGGGTATCGGCAAGCCCACCACACCTTCCGCGCTGGGGGAGGGAGAGCGTGCGGCACAGGGCAACATGATTCGCACCGAAGTCAATAACCAGCAGATACCGCTCTATTTCATGGGCAGCGAAGCCTTGGAGGCTGAGCGCAATACCCTGCTGCAGCGCCGCTCCGACGACTTCACCGAACCGCGTATCGCGCAGATCGCCAAGGAACTGCAGTTGCTGACGCAGAATCGGCAGATTGAAGTGCTCAACAAGCGTGAAAACGAAGACCTGTTCCTCAAGGACCTGGCCGCCTGGCGTGAAGAGTCCGCACGGTTGCGTAACCTCCAGTTCGATGTCGCCGGCCTCAAGCTGGTTACAATCGACCAGGCCGCCCTGGAGCCCTTGAAGCCGATCAGGCCGAAGAAGGTGCTCATCCTGGCCTTGGGGCTGGTGCTCGGCGGGATGCTTGGGCTGTTTATCGCCTTGCTGCGCAATATGCTGCGTAGAGCCCCGCGCGGGTTTCAACTCAGCCAGTTGAGCTTGGCACCCTGACGGGCGTTCCTTGATTGCGCATCGTAGGGTGCGCGGGGCCGCCTAGGTCGTGCGCACCAAATACAAATGGTGTGTAGAGCGCCGCCAATTCGGCATGTGCAGGTTCTAGCCATCATCGAGGCCATTGGGCGGCCATAAGCCAGGGATGCATCACCGGCGCGTTTCCACCTGCCGGCCATCGTTAATGGACTAACACGGATAAGTCGCATGGATTACCCCGCTTTTCTCCACCACGGTGCCACCAATGGTGTGACCGGCTCCTGCCATCAGTTGCAGATGGACGCCCAGCACAGCCTGTTGATCGACTGCGGTCTGTTCCAGGGGGCGGAAACCTCCAGCGAAGGCCGGGCCGGCGCCGATCGCCTGGCCATCGAATTCCCCCTCGATACGATCAAGGCGCTGGTCGCCACCCACGTGCATATCGACCACGTCGGGCGCATCCCCTACCTGCTGGCCGCCGGTTTCAAGGGGCCGATCCTCTGCAGCGAAC
This sequence comes from Pseudomonas benzenivorans, assembly GCF_900100495.1. Classification (GTDB taxonomy): domain Bacteria; phylum Pseudomonadota; class Gammaproteobacteria; order Pseudomonadales; family Pseudomonadaceae; genus Aquipseudomonas; species Aquipseudomonas benzenivorans. The sequence continues at coordinate 232,935 of NZ_FNCT01000006.1, read as the reverse complement.
CCTCCGCCAAACTCTTGCCCATCGTGCTGGAAGATGCCTTCAAGCTCGGCTTCAGCCGCGATCAGAAGCAGGTCGAGCGCTATCTCAAGTTGATCGAGCAGCGCATCATCGCGCTGCCCTATAAAACCTGGTTCACCCTGCAAGACACACCGAGCCTGACCTGCCGCATCCGCCTGCAGCGCGCCGGGCATATCCTCGGCTCGGCCTATGTGGAAATCGACCTTCACTACCACCAGACCGGCGAGAAGAAACGCATCGTCTTCTCCGGCGACCTGGGGGCGCCTCATGCACCGCTGCTGCCCGCGCCCAAGCCTCCCTATCTCGCCGACATCCTGGTGATTGAAAGCACCTACGGCGACCGCCTGCACGAAGATCGCCGCAGCCGCCGTCAGCGTCTGGAAAGTGTCATCGAACAAGCCCTGGCCGATAACGGCACGGTGCTGATCCCGGCCTTCAGCATCGGCCGCACCCAGGAACTCTTGTACGAGCTGGAAGACATCATCCACCGCAAAAAACTGAATGCCGCTCTTAATCCCCCTCTCCCTTCGGGAGAGGGGCTAGGGGTGAGGGAAGGCGGGGTGAGGGGAAAAACCAACAATGACAAGGCCGACATCAACTGGCCGCAACTCCCGATCATTCTCGACTCGCCCCTGGCCAGCCGTTTCACCCGGGTCTACCGCGAGCTGAAACCCTTCTGGGACAAGGAAGCGCTGCAGCGCCTCAAGCGAGGCCGCAACCCGCTGGACTTCGAGCAACTGCTCGCCGTCGACAGCCATCAGGCGCATGAGGCGATGGTTCGTCACCTGGTAGAAACCGCTCGTCCGGCCATCGTCATTGCGGCGAACGGAATGTGCAGCGGTGGTCGAATAGCTAATTACCTGAAAGCGATGCTGCACGATTCACGGCATAACGTGCTCTTCGTCGGGTATCAGGCCCAAGGTACCCCGGGACGTGATATCCAAACATACGGTGGGCGGCCGGGTGGTTATGTGGATTTGGATGGCCAGCGCTATGAGATTGGCGCCAAAGTTCATACCATAGGCGGCTATTCAGCCCATGCGGATCAGAAAGGCCTGCTCGGTTTCGTGACGCGTATGCGCCAGTGGCCCAGCCAGGTGCGGATCGTGCATGGTGAAACCGGCGCCAAGCGCGAACTCGCCGAACGCATCAAGGCGCAGTACCGGCAGGCCGAGCGGAATGTGGAAGTGGTCATCCCCAATGGGGCCGACGAGTAATCTGAACTGTAGGAGCCAGCTTGCTGGCGATAGGCTTTGCCAAAGCGGAGCCACCGTGAGATTCACCCGGGTGCCGTATAATCGGCACCCGCGCATATACAAAGTGGCCTCGACGCCCCCATCCATTCTCAGGTGAATGGATCTGAACGAATCATGCAACCGGTAGACTCCCGCCGGTTGCAAACAGGAGTGAACGATCGGTCTGGCCAAGGCTGCACCGATATAGTCGTTACAGACATGAATGCTAGCGCTGCGAGTACCCACTGCATTGAAGGTCCGGCCGCGGCTTGGTACCTCGTGCAATGCAAGCCCCGTCAGGACGAGCGCGCGGAAGAAAACCTGCTGCGCCAGGGCTATGCCTGCTATCGCCCGCAACACAGTTGCGAGCGGATCGTGCGTGGCCGCCGGCAGCCCGTCGTTGAGTCGCTGTTCCCCGGTTACCTGTTCATCCAGTTGGCTGCCGACGGCAACTGGGCTCCGCTGCGTTCGACCCGTGGGGTCAACCGTGTCATCGGTTTCGGTGGCATGCCACTGCCGGTCGACAGCAGCTTGATCGCGCACCTGCAACAACGCACGACAACGGACGTTAAACAGCTTCTGCAGACCGGCGACAGCGTACGCATTACCGCAGGCAGCTTCGCCGAGCTGGACGCGATCTTCATGGCGATGGATGGCGAACAGCGGGTGATACTGCTGCTGAACCTGCTCAACCGTCCGCAGCAGATCAGCGTGCCCTTGTGTAGCATCGCAAAAAACTGAATACAGCTCGGCCTTGGCCGAGATCAACGCGACACCCTGGCAAAGCCAGCACAATTCAAGCAACGACGTTTTCAGGAAACCAACGGTAAATCCTGGGGCGGTAGCGTGTCCGGCACCAAACCTTAGGAGGCGCGACTCGCGGCGAATGCAGACCGAAGGGCTGCCAAAGCCAAAAGCATCGCCGCGAGGGCGGCCCTCCTACAGAAGCGCGGTGAGCCCGCTGCTGTAGGCCCGATCCAGCCCGTAGCCTGGATTAGCGCCAGCGTAATCCGAGGAACAGAGCCTCCCATGTGGGAGGGGCTTCGGCCGCGAAAATGCAGCCGACGGCCCGTCGCCTGGCTCAGTCCGTATCTTGGATTGGCGCCAGCGTAATCCGGGAGAAGGGCATCGAAAGATGCCAAGAATTACCGCAATCACCCCATTCAGGGTGAAGAACATGCACCGGAGCCTAGGCTCCCGATATTGTGAAGGCCGAAAGACCGAATGACCCAACTCACCTGTTTCAAAGCCTATGACATCCGTGGCCAACTCGGCGCCGAACTCAACGAAGACATCGCCTACCGCATCGGCCGCGCCTACGCGCAGTTCCTCGATGCCAAGAAAGTGGTGATCGGCGGCGACATGCGCCTGTCCAGCGAGCCGCTCAAGCAGGCCCTGGCCAATGGGCTGATGGATGCCGGCTGCGACGTCATCGACCTCGGCATGACCGGCACCGAAGAAGTCTACTTTGCCGCCTTCCACCTGGATGTCGACGGTGGCGTCGAAGTCACCGCCAGCCACAACCCCATCGACTTCAACGGCATGAAACTGGTGCGCCGTGGCGCCCAGCCGATCAGCGGCGACACCGGCCTCAAGGACATCCAAGGGCTGGCGCAAACCAACGACTTCCCAGCGGTCGCCCAACGCGGCCAGCTCACCCGCCAGACCTGCCTCGACGCCTACATCGACCACCTGCTCGGCTACCTCAAGTCCGACCAGCTCAAGCCGCTGAAACTGGTGGTCAACGCCGGCAACGGCGCCGCCGGCCACGTCATCGATGCCCTGGAACAGCGCTTCCAGGCCATGGGTGCCAAGGTCGAATTCATCAAGGTGCACCACCAGCCGGACGGCAGCTTCCCCAACGGCATCCCCAACCCGCTGCTGCCGGAAAATCGTGCCGCCACCGCCGATGCCGTCAAGGCGCATAACGCCGACATGGGCATCGCCTGGGACGGCGACTTCGACCGCTGCTTCCTGTTCGACGAAAACGGCCGCTTCATCGAGGGCTACTACATCGTCGGCCTGCTCGCCGAAGCCTTCCTGAATAAGGCGCCGGGCGCCAAGATCATCCACGACCCGCGCCTGACCTGGAACACCATCGACATAGTGGAAAGGGCAGGGGGCCAAGCCATCCAGAGCAAGACCGGCCACGCCTTCATCAAGGAACGCATGCGCAAGGAAAACGCCATCTACGGCGGCGAAATGAGCGCCCACCATTACTTCCGCGACTTCGCCTACTGCGACAGCGGCATGATCCCCTGGCTGCTGGTGGCCGAACTGATCAGCACCCGGGGCCAATCGCTCGCGCAACTGCTCGACGAACGCATGGCCGCCTACCCCTGCAGCGGCGAGATCAACTACCGTGTCAACGACGCCAAGGCCGTGATCCAGGCCGTGCTGGATCACTACGCCGAGCAGGAGCCGAAGCGGGACACCACCGACGGCATCAGTCTGGAGTTTGCGGAGTGGCGCATGAGCCTGCGCTCGTCGAATACCGAGCCGTTGTTGCGGTTGAATATTGAAAGTCGGGCGAATCCAGCCTTGGTTCAGCAACAACGTGCAGTAATTGAAGGCCTAATCAGCGCATGAAAATTCTCGTCACCGGCGGTGCCGGCTTCATCGGCTCGGCAGTCATTCGCCATATCATCCGCAACACCTGTGACAGTGTGGGTCAACCGTTGCATTGGCCGAGATCAACGCAGCACCTTGGCAAAACCAGCACAATTTGAACAACGACGTTCTCAGGAAACCAACGGTAAATCCTAGAGCGGAAGCGCGTTTGTTGACTACTGACAACCTCTAACTCTCTTGATTTTTGGGCGCTTTACTATGCACAAGTTGGACGAAATAAGACTTGCGGTCATCGGTCTCGGTTATGTCGGTCTGCCGCTGGCGGTGGAGTTTGGCAAGTACCGTACAGTGGTTGGGTTCGATATCAATCAGGCTCGTATCGAAGCGCTTAAGGCTGGCCATGATGCGACCCTAGAAGTCAGCGATGAGGAACTGAAAGAAGCGACTCAGTTGCGTTTCAGCACCCAATTGAATGATTTAGCTGAGTGCAACATTTTCATCGTCACTGTGCCGACTCCAATTGATGGGCACAAAAAGCCTGATCTCACTCCCCTTATCAAAGCCTCGCAAACCATCGGTGAGGTGCTCAAGAAGGGCGATATCGTCATTTATGAGTCCACTGTTTACCCTGGCGCCACCGAGGAAGATTGCGTACCTGTGCTGGAGCGGATATCCGGTCTCAAGTTCAATATCGATTTTTTCGCCGGCTACAGCCCCGAGCGCATCAACCCTGGGGACAAGGAACACCGTGTTACCACGATCAAGAAGGTAACTTCCGGCTCCACACCGGAAGTCGCCGAGCTGATCGATTCCCTGTACCGACAAATCATCACTGCAGGTACCCACAAGGCCAGCAGCATCAAGGTAGCGGAAGCGGCAAAGGTCATTGAGAACACTCAGCGCGATCTGAATATTGCGCTGATCAATGAGCTGGCGCTGATCTTCAACAAGATGGGCATCGACACCGAAGCCGTTTTGCAGGCAGCTGGTACTAAATGGAATTTCTTGCCGTTCCGCCCCGGTTTGGTCGGCGGCCACTGCATTGGTGTAGATCCCTACTACCTGACTCACAAAGCAGAAAGCATCGGTTACCACCCGGAAATCATCCTCGCTGGACGTCGCCTAAACGACAGCATGGGGGCTTATGTGGTGTCGCAATTGGTCAAGGCGATGCTCAAACGCCGGATTCATGTCGATGGCGCCCGGGTGTTGGTGATGGGCCTGACCTTCAAAGAAAACTGCCCGGACCTGCGCAACACCAAGGTAGTGGATATCATCCGTGAGTTGGCAGACTACAACATCAAGGTCGATGTCTATGACCCTTGGGTTAGCCTCGAGGAGGCGCAACACGAGTACGGCATCACTCCAGTGGCGGAGCCGGCCAATGGTGCGTACGACGGCATCATCCTCGCCGTGGCGCACGGCCAGTTCAACAGCCTTGGCGCCGCCAGTATCCGGCGACTTGGCAAGGCCGAGCATGTGCTCTATGACCTCAAATACCTGCTGAGTGCTGAAGAGTCGGATCTGCGCCTGTAATCAAGGACTAGCTACGTCGCAATCGCGCCGTTGATTACTGCCCTTTCAAGGCGCCACGGCGCTTCGGGAGGGCGGCCCCTCCCCAAATAAAACAACACCTTTCCTTGAACGAAGCCCATGACGCCCTACGAATCCCTGCTGCGAACACTGCCCGCTGCACCAAAGACATGGTTGATTACTGGTGTGGCCGGCTTTATCGGCTCCAATCTGTTGGAAACCTTACTGAGGCTCGACCAGCGCGTGGTTGGTTTGGATAATTTTGCTACTGGCCATCAGCACAACCTTGATGAAGTGCAAGGTTTGGTTAGCCAGGAACAATGGGATCGTTTCACTTTCACTACAGGCGACATCCGTAATCTGGATGATTGCCATCAAGCCTGTCTGGGGGTGGACTATGTTTTGCACCAGGCTGCTCTCGGCTCGGTGCCTCGCTCGATAAACGACCCCATTACCACCAACAGCACCAATATCGATGGTTTTCTCAATATGTTGGTGGCGGCGCGGGATGCCCAGGTAGAAAGCTTTACCTATGCGGCCAGCAGCTCTACCTACGGCGACCATCCTGGGTTGCCCAAGGTCGAGGATGTGATCGGCAAGCCGCTGTCTCCCTACGCCGTAACCAAATACGTCAACGAACTGTATGCCGACGTCTTTGCCCGCGCCTATGGTTTCAACACCATCGGCCTGCGCTATTTCAACGTGTTCGGTAAACGCCAGGATCCGGACGGCGCCTATGCAGCGGTCATTCCCAAATGGACGGCTGCCATGATCAACGGCGAGGACGTGTTCATCAATGGCGATGGTGAAACCAGCCGCGATTTCTGCTTTATCGATAACACCGTGCAGGCCAACTTGCTGGCCGCTACCACAACCGAAGCAATAGCCCGCAATCAGGTCTACAACGTGGCGGTGAGTGGCCGCACCGACCTCAATCAGCTGTTCGCCGCCCTCAAGCACAGCCTGGCCCACAACGGCGTAAGCTACACAAAAGATCCGGTCTACCGTGATTTTCGTGCCGGCGATGTACGTCATTCCCAAGCCGATATTGGTAAGGCGCAGCGGTTGCTGGGCTACGCGCCGAAGTTCGATATCCAGACAGGTATCGAACAGGCAATGCCGTGGTATATCCGCTTCCTCAAATAATCATGGAATCGCACATGAAAATTCTCGTCACCGGCGGTGCCGGCTTTATTGGCTCGGCCGTTATTCGTCATATTATCGGCAGTACTACCGATAGCGTGGTCAACCTCGACAAGCTCACCTACGCCGGCAATCTCGAATCCCTGGTCGAGGTCAGCGCCAGCGAGCGTTACGCCTTCGAGCGGGTCGACATCTGCGACCGCATTGAAGTCGAGCGCGTGTTCCGCGAACATCAGCCGGACGCTGTGATGCACCTGGCCGCCGAATCCCATGTGGACCGCTCCATCGACGGCCCGGCTGCCTTCATCGAAACCAACATCGTCGGCACCTACACCCTGCTGGAAGCCGCCCGCCAGTACTGGCAAGGTCTTGATGAGTCGCGCAAGACCGCATTCCGCTTCCACCACATCTCCACCGACGAGGTGTACGGTGACTTGGACGACCCAGAAGAGCTGTTCACCGAAGCCACCCCCTACGCCCCTAGTTCGCCCTACTCGGCGAGCAAGGCCAGTTCCGACCATCTGGTCCGCGCCTGGCGCCGTACCTACGGCCTGCCGACCCTTGTCACCAACTGCTCGAACAATTACGGCCCATATCACTTTCCCGAAAAGCTGATCCCACTGATCATCCTTAACGCCCTGGAAGGCAAGCCGCTGCCCGTCTACGGCAAGGGCGACCAGGTTCGCGACTGGCTCTATGTCGAAGACCACGCCCGCGCCCTGTACAAGGTGGTCACTGAAGGTCAGATCGGCGAGACCTACAACATCGGCGGCCACAACGAAAAGCAAAACATCGAAGTCGTCCACGCACTCTGCGTGCTCCTCGACGAACTCCGCCCTGTAAGGGCGAACTCATTCGCCAGCCATCTTACGTGCTACAAAGATCTCATCACCCACGTCCAGGATCGTCCCGGCCACGATCTGCGCTACGCCATCGACGCCAGCAAGATTCAGCGCGAACTGGGCTGGACGCCAGAGGAAACCTTTGAATCCGGTATTCGCAAGACCGTCGAGTGGTATCTGGGCAACCCCGAGTGGGTCGCCCACGTCAAGAGCGGCGCCTACCAGCAGTGGCTGGACAAGAATTACAGCGCGAGGACCAGCAAGGCATGAAAATCCTCCTTCTTGGCAAGAGTGGGCAGGTTGGCTGGGAGCTGCAACGCGCGCTCGCGCCGCTGGGCGATCTGATCGCCCTAGATCGTAAGGGGGAGGGTGGCCTGTGCGGCGACTTGTCTGACCTCGAGGGGCTGCGTCTTACCGTACGCGCCCTGCAGCCGGATGTAATAGTCAACGCTGCGGCCTACACCGCCGTGGACAAGGCCGAGAGCGAGCCCGAGCTGGCAGACCTGATCAATGCCCAGGCACCGGCACTGCTTGCCGAGGAAATACGCAGGCTAGGTGGTTGGCTGGTGCACTACTCCACCGACTACGTCTTTGACGGCAGCGGCACCAAGCCTTGGCAGGAAACCGACGCTGTCGCTCCGCTCAACCGCTACGGCCAGAGCAAGCTGCTAGGCGAGCAGGCTATCCAGGCTTCCGGTTGCCTGCACCTGATCTTCCGCACCAGTTGGGTGTATGGTGCCCACGGCAATAACTTCGCCAAGTCCATGCTGCGATTGGCCCGCGAACGCGAGCAATTGAAGGTGATCGATGACCAGGTTGGCGCGCCTACCGGCGCCGAATTGCTGGCCGATGTCACTGCTCATGCCCTGCACAGCGCCATCGACAACCCCACGTTGGCCGGTGTCTACCACCTGGCTGCCGCAGGCGAAGGCTCCTGGTGCGACTATGCCCGTTTCGTTATCGAGCAGGCGCATAGCCTTGGCGAAACCTTGGCCGTACAGGAAATAGCCCCCATACCGACCAGCGCCTACCCCACTCCGGCCAAGCGCCCGCAAAACTCCCGACTGGATACCCGCAAGCTGCGCCACAGCTTTGGCCTGCACCTGCCCCACTGGCAGGACGGCGTATCCCGCATGCTCAAAGAAATTACAGGAACTCACGCATGACCCAGCGTAAAGGCATCATCCTCGCCGGCGGCTCTGGCACCCGGCTGCACCCCATCACTCTTGGCGTGTCCAAACAACTGCTGCCGATCTACGACAAGCCGATGATCTACTACCCGCTGTCGGTGCTGATGCTTGCCGGCATGCGCGAGATCCTGATCATCTCCACCCCGGAAGATCTGCCCAACTTTCGCAAGCTGCTCGGCGACGGCAGTCAGTTCGGCATCCAGCTTTGCTACGCCGAACAACCCTCGCCGGATGGCCTGGCCCAAGCGTTCATCATTGGCGAGGAGTTTATCGGCAACGACAACTGCTGCCTGATCCTCGGTGACAACATCTTCTACGGCCAGCACTTCTCCGACAACCTGCACGCCGCCAGCCAGCGTGAGCAGGGCGCCACCGTGTTTGGCTACCATGTCGCCGATCCGGAGCGCTTTGGCGTGGTCGAATTCGACAAGGATGGTCGCGCCATCAGCATCGAGGAGAAGCCGGCTCAGCCCAAATCCAACTACGCCGTCACTGGCCTGTACTTCTACGACAACCGCGTGGTCGATATCGCCAAATCGATAAAGCCTTCCGCCCGCGGCGAACTGGAAATCACCGATGTCAACCGCGTCTATCTGGAAGAGCAGAATCTCAACGTGGAAATGCTTGGCCGTGGCTTCGCCTGGTTGGATACCGGCACCCACGAGTCGCTCCTGGAAGCCAGCCACTTCGTGCACACCATCGAACAGCGCCAGGGCCTCAAGGTCGCCTGCCTGGAGGAAATCGCCTTCCACCAGGGCTGGCTCGATGTCACGCAGGTGCTCGACCAAGCCGAACGCCTGAAGAAGACCGGCTACGGCCAGTACCTGCTCAACCTGCTGAAGGAGGCCGGTTAATGAAACTGATTCAGACTCATATTCCAGAGGTGGTCATCATCGAGCCGGTCGTATTCGAGGATGAGCGTGGCTGGTTCATGGAAAGCTTCAACGAGCGCCGCTTTCACGAGGAGCTGCTCAAACTCGGCCTGCCGACTCCGCGTCCTTTCGTGCAGGACAACCACTCCTGCTCGAAGAAGGGGGTGCTGCGTGGCCTGCACTACCAGCTACCGCCCCATGCCCAGGGAAAGTTGGTGCGCGTGACCCAGGGCGCGGCGTTCGATGTGGCGGTGGATATTCGAGAAGGATCGCCGAGCTTTGGCCAGCATGTGACGGTCGAGCTTAGTGCCGCCAACCACAGGATGCTCTGGATTCCCGAAGGCTTTGCCCACGGTTTTGTCGCTCAGGTAGACGACACCCATTTTCACTACAAGACCACTGATTACTACGCCCGGGACTGTGAGAGGGCGATTCGTTGGGATGATCCGCAACTAGCCATTCATTGGCCGCAAGATCTCGAGTTCGTTATCAACCAGAAAGATCGCGAAGCAACGCCGCTGGCGATTGCCCGACTATTTGCCTGAAAAGGTTATTTCTTCATGAGCGACAAACCCGTCTACGTCACCCAACCATACCTGCCACCCCTGGAAGAGTTCATCCCCTATCTGCAACAGATTTGGGATAACAAGATGCTGACCAATGGCGGCCCCATGCATCAGCAGCTGGAACAGGCGCTGTGCGACTATCTGGGGGTCGAGCATGTTGCCTTGTTCAACAACGGCACTATTGCATTGCTGACGGCGCTGCAAGCGTTGCGCGTAACGGGCGAAGTCATAACCACGCCTTACTCCTTTGTGGCCACGGCGCATTCGTTGCTGTGGAACGGAATCAAGCCAATATTCGTAGATATCGATCCGTATACCCTCAATCTTGATCCCGCCAAGATAGAAGCCGCCATTACACCGCAGACGACAGCCATCATGCCGGTGCACTGCTATGGCCATTCTTGCGATGTCGAGGCTATTCAACGGATCGCTGACAACTACAACCTGCGAGTGATCTACGACGCTGCTCACGCCTTCGGCGTGAAAGATGCCGGCGGCAGCATCCTCCGTCATGGTGATCTAAGTGTGTTGAGCTTCCATGCCACGAAGGTATTCAACACCTTCGAGGGCGGTGCCATCATCTGCCCGGACGCCAAGACGAAACAGCGCATCAACCACCTTAAAAATTTCGGCATCGTAGATGAGGTTACTGTGGTGGCCGCTGGCATCAACGGTAAGATGAGCGAAATCAACGCCGCGTTCGGCCTTTTGCAGTTGCAGCACATTGACCTCGCCATGGGGCGTCGTCGCGAAATCGATCGGATCTATCGTGAACAACTTCAGCATGTGAAAGGAATTCGTCTGCTCCAAGACTCCGGTGAAGCGGTTTCTAATTACTCCTATTTCCCGATTCTGGTCGAGGCAGATTACCCGTTGAGTCGAGATGAGCTGTACCAGAAACTGAAAGAAAATAATATTTTCGCACGCCGCTATTTCTATCCCTTGATCAGTGACTTTTCAATGTATCGAGGGATGAGTTCAGCGCGGCGCAACAATCTGCCGGTGGCAAATGACGTGGCCGCAAAAGTGCTCTGCTTGCCGATTTATCCGGCTCTTAACAACGATGAAGTAAGCCGAATTATTGACGGTGTGAAGGAGCATTGAAATGGGGTTTCTGAGCCGTAAACAAATTGACGAAATGGGATTTGCCCATGTTGGGGAAAACTCGCAGTTGTCCGACAGGGCTTCCTATTACAATTGTGCAAATATTACAATTGGCAAAAATGTGCGCATCGATGACTTCTGTGTGCTTTCTGCAGGTGCTGATGGCATCGAGATTGGAAATTATATCCATATTGCCGTGTACAGCTCGCTAATTGGTGCAGGCAAAATTACGCTGCACGACTTCAGCAACATATCATCAAAGGTGGCAATTTATAGCAGTAATGACGATTATAGTGGCGCTAGCATGACCAATCCCATGGTGCCTGTGGAGTTTACTAATGTTAATCAAGAAGGTGTCACTATCTGTCGGCATGTAATCATCGGTTCGGGTAGTGTTGTGCTCCCAGGCGTAACCCTGGAACAGGGGGTGGCCGTTGGTGCGTTGAGTTTGGTTTCTAGAAGCTGCAAAGCGTTTGGGATTTATTCAGGCGTTCCGTCGAAGAGGATCAAGGAAAGGAAAATGGATCTGCTGGAGCTTGAGAAGGTTTTTTTGAAAAAAATAAATAACATCAAGTGAGTTATGAAAATGCTTGGTCAAGAAAAATGTCAACTGCAAGTAAAACGAATAATACCTTGTCTTTAAAAATTAACATCATTGCAAACTATGCTAGTCAGCTCTACGTCACTGCTGTCGGCATCCTGATCCTGCCTCTATATATAAAATACATGGGCGCAGAAGCCTACGGCCTCGTGGGTTTCTTCACAATGCTTCAAGCTTGTTTTTTCCTGCTGGATATTGGTCTTACACCAACAATTGGCCGCGAAACTGCCCGCTACCATGGCGGCGCTATGTCGGCTCTTGCATATCGCCAGATGTTTCGCGCACTCAGCATAATTTTTGTAATCATTGCTGTGATTGGTGGCGGCGGATTGTGGCTCTTATCGGAAGTGGTCGCAACTAGCTGGCTCAACGTTACTGAGTTGCCAATGGGAGAAGTGGTACTAGCTGTACAAATCATGGGCATCAGCGTCGCTTTGCGCTGGATGGGCGGTTTGTATCGTGGGGTGATTACAGGTTCTGAACGCCTTGTCTGGCTCAGTGGTTTTAATGTTTTTATCGCAACGCTGCGATTTATCGCGGTCTTTGCCAGCATGGGTCTGTACGGATTCTCGCCTTTTGTATTCTTTATTCACCAATTAGTAGTAGCTCTAGTAGAAATACTCTGTCTTTTCATGGTGAGCCGTCGCTTGCTCCCTTCTCGCACTAGCCTTAGCCAAGCCATCGGCTGGTCGTTCAGTCCCGTGCGGCCTTTGCTCAAATTCGCATTGACCATCGCCTTCACATCATCAGTCTGGGTACTCGTGACCCAAACCGACAAATTTGTGCTTTCCGGTATTCTGCCCTTGGCTGAATATGGCTACTTCACTTTGGCCGTGTTGGTCGCCAGCAGTATCATTATCATCAGTAGCCCTATTAGTAGTGCAATCATGCCGCGTATGGCTAGGTTGCATGCTGAAGGCAAGCATGAAGAACTGATACAAATATATCGCAGTTCAACTCAATTGATTAGTGTCGTTGTCGGCTCTACTGCGATCACCCTAGCCACCTGTGCCGAACAATTACTCTTCGCTTGGACTGGGGACACTCAGCTAGCTGAAAAAGCGGCACCTATTTTACAGCTATACGCTATCGGAAATGGTTTTCTGGCCATAACGGCATTCCCGTATTATCTGCAGTATGCGAAAGGGAATCTACGATACCATTTGATCGGTAATATAGTTATGGTGGGCGTTCTTATTCCTGTGATCATGTATTTTGCTTATTATTTTGGAGGAGTAGGTGCGGGATATGTTTGGCTTGGAATGAATTGCTCTTACTTATTAATTTGGACGGCTTATGTGCATCATAAGCTAGAGCCAAGATTGCATTTCCCATGGTTGGTTAACGATATTGCTGTGATTGTTCTACCTGCTGTAGCGATTGTCATATTCATATTCATATTTGAGTTGAGGCTGGTTAGTTATGGGCGTATCGAGGCAATTGCTTATTGTATATCAACTGGTGTTTTGTTCTTTGTTGGCTCAGCATTGGTTAGCCAAAAAGTCCGCAATATGTTAAGTTTTTGGATTAAAAATATTAGAGTGAAAATACAAAGTGGAAATACTAGAGCTTGAGCATAGACCTGTAAAGGTTTCAGTTTGCGTTGTTTCTTATAACCAAGAAAAGTATATCGGGACATGTTTGGAAAGCCTTGTTTCTCAGTTGAATCCTGAGGAGTATGAAATCCTTATTGGCGATGATGCCTCTACGGATAAGACCCCAGATATAATAAATGAATTTTCTGCGTTGTACCCAGAGTTGATTTTTCCAGTTTTGCATAAGAAAAATATAGGCGCTTTTAAGAATTATATTTCTGTTCATCGCCGTGCACGCGGTAAATATATATGTCATATGGATGGCGACGACTATGCATTGCCATTAAAAATCAAGAAGCAAGTTGATTTTCTTGATGCGAATAGTAATTGCTCAGCGGTTGTGCATAAATTGAGAGTTTTGAAAAGCGGAGTTTTTCAAGGAGAGACAAAGGAGAACCCTGAGCTAATTGATATGGAGTATCTCCTTCTCAGTCATCCAAGCTTCCTTCACTCATCGCTAATGTATAGAAGAAAGTTTGCAGATGATTTTCTAAAGTGCGGAAGAGACTTCATAGATTTCTATGTTTATGTATGTTTGGTGAGCCGAGGTCCGATCGGATTTATCTCCGAAGCGCTAGGTGTTTATCGATCTGGCATAGGCATATCCAGAAGCCTAAAACTTATGCCGTTAATACAAATGGCAATTGATAAGGCTAAGGCATTAGGGTGTGACGAGGAAGTAATAGAGAGAGGTAGAGCTAAGCAATACCTTTCTTATGCAGTTGCATCATTGCTGACTGGAAAATATTCAGATTTTCAAGGGCATATTGTGCAGGCGTATAAGTTTTATCCCCGCAATTCGTTTGTGATCATTTTGTATAGGTTCAGATGGATGCCGATTGCGTTGAGATTTATTATTCATCCGGCCAAGAAGATTTTCAGCATAGTACAAGGACTACGGTTGAATAAGGGGCGTTGATCTATTGAACGAGCTAGCCCTTCATCTGAATACACATGTGAAATAAAGCACTTCAATTTATTCAGAGTGCTCGGACAAACGCAAGAGTACTCGAATGAATTCGCACTTGGTGCCCTGATGCAGCAGGTAGTGTCGAGGTAGGGGCATGATTTCCATAGGAAAGTACAGGGTGTATTCTACCTGTTGGAAATACACTAGTTCGCATGAATGCTGCCCCTTCGTGGAGGAGATTTATCTGTAAATCAGGTTGCATGAAGGTATGCAATTTTTGCTGGGTGGAAATAACTACGTAGCTGATGAAAACTCTCTGCTGGCTGCCAGCGATTTTTTTTGTCTGGCTCGGGAAAAGTGTGCATATATTTAGATGGCACTCCTACAGTTTGCCATTTGGCGATGAAATGAATATGAAGATTGTGGCGAGCCTTGGCTTTTCTCCTTTTTTGAGAATTTTAAAGGAAAAGGGTAGGTGGTTTGTAGTAGTTAAGAGCTTTCATGGCTGGTTTGGAAAAAATTGTTGGTTTAATTATTTTTTTGGTTATTATTTTTTTGGAGGGGGTATGATTCAAAAAACTGTGGAAGGGGATGTTTCTAACCCTAGGGTTAATTTTTTTTCGATTTCTATTTTTTTGTTTTTTTTGATCTTCGGATGGAAGGTTAAATATTTCGATCTTTCTGTTTTTGTTCCTTTTATTCTTCTCCCTTTTGTTGTGAGAAGGGCTTCGATTTCTTTTCCATTTTTTTTATTTTTTTTGCTGTTGTCTATCTTGTTTGTTTATCAGTTGTCTGTTCAGGTTTTTAATGATTCTTTTGATGTTGAACCGCTCGGAAGAATATTGAGGTCTATTTTTGTTGTCTTTATTGTTGGTGTTTTTTGCTCTTCCATGGATTGCCGTGATTTAATAAAGGTTTTGCGGATCTTGATTGTTGTTATAGTGATGCATGCTGTTTTTATAATTGTAACGGCGTTTAGTCTGCCTTTGGCTGAGCTGGCTTCAAGTCTTAGTGGGAATGAAAGATTTAGATGGATGCGTTCCTCTGGGCTTTTGGCTGGGTTTGATATTGCAGGCTTCATAACAATTATAGGTATCTTGTTGTTAACGTCGCGAGCTTCTTTTTTTTCTGATGGGATGGGTAAGTTTATGGGGGTGGTTATTCTTTTTTTTGCAGCTTGTTTCGCGTCCAGAGTGACAATGATGTTCGCTGGAATTTTGTTTTTTCTTTACGTTGGAAGGTTGGTTTTTTTTGGAAAGTTGGGTGGTGGTGCTAAAATTTCTATTTTATTTGCTTCTGTATTTTTATGCTATTTTGCCTTTACTTGGTTTTTGAAGGTGCTTGATGTGACCTTTTCCCTTGGAGTTGTTGATGTTTCTAGTGCTGAGGTTGAAGTAATTACGTCTATATTTTCAGCGCAAAGAGAAGGAGGTTTCTTATGGGCTCATATGTTTTTTCTGCCAGATAACTTATTTGGTGTTTTTTTTGGTGTTGGTAGTGAGCCGGGGAATTCAGATGTGGGTTATGTAAGAGAGATTTTTCGATATGGCGTTGTGGGCTTGGTTTTTGTGATAGTGACTCATTTGCTGTTTTTGTTGTTTTGTTTTTCTGGTAAAAGAAAATTTTTCTCAAGTTTGGAGTTTAAGCTCGCTTTTGTTTTGCTGTTGTTTATATTGGTTTTGACATTTAAGAACAATTACCTTCTTGTTAGAGGGGTGTTTCCTTGTTTTGTTTTGATTTCATATTGTTTGGGTTGCTTATTTAAGCGTTCAGCTGGGTTTGGTCGTGTATGAAAATACTTTTATTGTGTAAGTACTCAAGACTTGGTGCCAGTAGTCGGTTGCGAACATTGCAGTACCTTCCTTATCTAGAAGGTAAAGGGCTTGAGGTCACTGTTAGTAGTCTGTTCGACGACAGGTATTTGAATGGTCTCTACAATCAGCGGCGCCGCGTCGTGAGAATAGTCGTGAGCCTTTATCTCAAGCGCTTGGTTACTTTGTTTGGTGCTTTCAGATATGACTTAATCTGGGTCGAAAAAGAAATATTTCCTTATCTCCCCTCGTTTGCTGAAAGGTTATTATGTCTGTTGGGTATGAGGTATGTTGCCGATTACGATGACGCCATCTTCCACAACTACGATCTCTCCGGAAATCCGGTAATCCGTAAGGTGCTGGGGAAAAAGATCGACGTGGTAATGCGTAATTCGGCATGTGTTATCGCTGGTAACGCCTATCTGGCCTCTCGTGCTAAGGCTGCTGGCGCTCGCAGTGTTGAGCTTGTACCCACAGTGGTGGATCATACTCGCTATACTCCACGGCGCGATTCAACTACCACGTGTCCGGTAGTCGGTTGGATCGGCTCGCCTTCCACGCAGAAATATGTGGTGGGTATACGAGAAGCGTTAGTCAAGGTCTGCCAAGCCCACGGTGCACGCTTGGTGCTGGTCGGCGCGTCACCACAAGTGGTTTCTGAGTTTCCTGGGGTTGATGTTGAGGTCGTGCCTTGGAGTGAGGGCAGCGAAGCAGAGCTGATTAGTCGGATGGATATTGGCATCATGCCGCTACCCGATGGCCCCTGGGAAAAGGGCAAGTGCGGTTACAAGTTGATCCAGTATATGGCCTGCGCTGTGCCGGTGATCGCCTCCCCTGTCGGCGTGAATGTCGACATTGTCACCGGTAGCTATTCTGGTCTTCTCGCCGGTTCTTTGGCCGAGTGGGAGAATGCCTTGAGCCATCTTCTTGCGTCCCCGAAACAGCGTAGAGTGATGGGTGTAGCTGGACGGAAGGCGGTTGAAAATAATTATTCATTGCAGGTTCAGGCTCCAATCCTAAGCCGGATTTTCAACGATATCATTGGTCAGAGCAGAGGTTGATTAGTGCGTTGTTTAAACGGATTCTATCTGGGGTTCGCTACATGGCTACTTTCTTGGTAGATACTATTTGATTGAGGTGGCCTTCTGATTATGCTGGATTGGGCTGTTATGCCGCCAGCTTGGAAATTCGTGTTTCCATGCTCAACTGTCGCGCTGTGAGTCTAGCTTAGCGCAGTCATGTCTCCGCGCAGTTGGATACGTGACTCTCTGCGCAATTGGTCGAAATATCCGCTGAGTTGCAGCCCGCATGTATCGACGACTCCATTCGTGCCGGTCCGTAAAGTATGTGCTCAGTTCCTCGGCGGGTGGTGTAATTGGCAGGATCATTTGTGGAGTGTTCTGATGTGTCAAGCCTGGCTGGGTAAGAAATCATGAGTGCTGTTTTGTTGATTGTCGTAAACGATCCAGCTTTCTTTCTATCGCATCGACTTGCGGTAGCTGAAGGTGCTCGACAGACTGGCTACAGCGTGCACGTCGCAACCAGGCCAGGCGAGTCAGTGACGGATATTCGTAGTCGTGGCTTTATTCATCACGAATTGCCTTTGTCGCGGAGTGGCAAAAACCCGCTTCTGGAATTGAGCTCGCTTATTTCCATTTGGCGATTATGTTGGCGCTTGCGGCCGGAAGTTCTGCATCTGGTAACCATTAAGCCAGTGCTGTATGGCGGTATTGCGGCGCGGCTGGCTCCGGTCAAGAGTGTGGTTGCTGCGATATCGGGCTTGGGCTTTGTCTTTATGGCTACAGGCTCAAAGGCATCTGTGGTTCGTGGTTTGGTCGGTTTCCTCTATCGGAGGGCTTTAGGAAAACGCAATTTGCGGGCTGTTTTTCAAAATCGGGATGACTGTGAGGCACTGATTAGGCTTGGTGCCATCACTAATGAAAAGTCTGTTTTGATCCGTGGTTCGGGCGTAGACCTCTCGGTTTGCAAGCCTTGTTCCGAAACTTCAGGCGTCCCTGTAGTTACGCTCGCAGCCCGGTTATTGCGTGATAAAGGCGTCTTTGAGTTTGTCGAGGCGGCGCGTCTGCTTAGGCAGCGTGGGCTTGAAGTACGTTTCCAGTTGGTGGGAGATCTCGATCCTGGCAATCCGACCAGTATTGGTCCTGATGATCTTGAGCAGTGGCGCTCTGAGGGTATCGTCGAGTGCCTCGGATACCGTCAGGACATTGCAACGGTTTTTGCGCAATCCCATGTGGTGGTTCTGCCTTCCTATCGTGAGGGGCTGCCAAAGGTCCTGGTAGAGGCAGCCGCCTGTGGTCGTGCCGTGGTGACCACTGACGTGCCGGGTTGCCGCGACGCTATCGAGGCCGATGTAACGGGGCTGCTCGTGCCTGTACGTGACACAGAGGCGTTGGCGGATGCCATTCAGCGACTGGTAGAGAACCCTGAATTACGTCAGCGACTGGGCCGAGCCGGTAGGGAGTTGGCAGAACGCGAATTCGCTATTGAAAGCATTGTTCAGCAGCATTTGGACATTTATCGAGCATTAGGGAGTGTGGCTTGAACCAGTGCAGGGTTTTGGTAAGCGGCGCGACCGGTTTTGTTGGTGCGGCTGTGGTAGACGAATTGCTGGCTACGCCTGATGTGCAGGTATGGGCTGGGGTTCGACAGTCGGTGAACAATTTGCCCGACGGCGTTATCCCGCTTCATCTGGGGGATTTGAGCAACCCGACCCTTCTCGAATCGCTAGCTGATATTTCCGTCTTTGTGCATTGCGCCGCCCGCGTCCACATCATGCATGACAAGTCTGCCGACCCTCTGAGCGAGTTCCGCAAAGTAAACGTCGACGGCACATTGAACCTCGCCCGCCAGGCTGCGGCAGCGGGTGTGCGCCGATTCATCTTTATCAGCTCGATCAAGGTCAACGGCGAGGGTACTCCAGTCGATGTGCCTTACCTTGCCGATGCGCAGCCGGCGCCGGCGGATCCCTATGGCATCTCCAAGATGGAAGCCGAACAGGGGTTACGTAATCTTGCGGCCGAAACCGGGATGGAGGTGGTGATCATCCGCCCGACGCTGGTCTATGGGCCGGGTGTGAAAGCCAACTTCCTCAATATGATGCGCTGCTTGCACAAGGGCGTGCCTTTGCCGTTTGGGGCCTTCCACAACCGGCGCAGCCTGGTTGCCTTGGACAATCTGGTCGATCTGATCGTGACCTGCATCGATCATCCCGCCGCCGCCAACCAGACCTTCCTGGTCAGCGATGGCGAGGATCTTTCGACTACCGAATTGTTGCGCAGGATGGGCGCGGCCTTGGGCAAGCCGGCGCGGTTGTTGCCGGTGCCGAGTTGGCTGCTGGAAACGGGGGCGACGCTGCTGGGTAAGCAGGCGCTCTCCCAGCGGCTGTGCGGCTCGCTGCAGGTCGATATCGGCAAGACTCGTGAGTTATTGAACTGGACACCGCCGGTCAGCGTCGATGAGGCGCTGCGCAAGACGGCCAAGCATTTTCTGGAACAGCAGAGCAAATGACAATCTGGTGGTTGCTGCCGGCCGTGGCCGGCGTTTCGCTTTTTATGACCGGCGCCTTGCGTCGTTACGCCTTGGCCCGCAGCCTGATGGACATCCCCAACGCGCGCAGTTCGCACTCGGTGCCGACACCGCGCGGCGGTGGGGTGGCCATCGTACTGGCCTTCCTGGCGGCTTTGCCGGTTCTGGCCATCGCCAATATGCTGCCTTGGGCTGTGATGTGGGGGCTGTTGGGGGCGGGTGCTGGAGTGGCGGTGATTGGCTTTTTGGATGACCACGGCCATATTCCCGCGCGTTGGCGGTTATTGGGGCACTTTGCCGGGGCCATTTGGGCATTGTTCTGGCTGGGCGGCCTGCCGCCGCTGAGCCTGTTCGGCATGAGCCTCGATCTGGGTTGGCTTGGGCATGGGCTGGCGGCGGTCTATCTGGTGTGGTTGTTGAACCTCTACAACTTTATGGATGGTATCGACGGCATCGCCAGTGTCGAGGCCATTTGTGTGTGCCTGGGTGGCGCATTGTTGTATGCCATGTTGGGCTTCGCGGGCTCGGTACAGCCTACGGCTTGGGTTATGCCGATGCTGTTGGCGGCGGCGGTGGCGGGCTTTCTGTATTGGAATTTCCCGCCGGCACGGATTTTCATGGGCGATGCAGGCAGTGGTTTCTTGGGTATCGCTCTGGGGGTGTTGTCCCTGCAGGCGGCTTGGGTGGCCCCCGAGTTGTTGTGGAGCTGGTTGATCATGCTGGGGGTTTTCGTGCTGGATGCGACCTGGACCTTGATGCGCCGTTTGCTGCGCGGGGACAAGGTATATGAGGCGCATCGCAGCCATGCCTATCAGTACGCCTCGCGCCAGTTTGGCAAGCACTTACCGGTGACCTTGGCGGTGTTGGGGATCAATCTGTTTTGGCTGCTGCCGATCGCCATCTGGGTTGGGCTCGGTGGGCTGGATGGCTTGCTGGGCTTGCTGGTTGCCTATTTGCCGCTGGTGGTGTTGGCGGTGAAGTTCAAGGCGGGGGAGCGGGAGTAGGGGAATGCTCCAGTGTGCTCTCGAGAAATTATTGTGGTTGGTGAAATGATTGGGGGCGCACCCTGTAGGAGCCTGCTTGCTGGCGATCCCAGGCGACGAAAAGCATCGCCAGCAAGCTGGCTCCTACAGGGTTGAGGTTTTTTCCTGTAAGAGGCATGCAAGCTGAAAGGTTATTTAATTTAAAATCAATGGCTTGGATGTTGTTTGATGAGAGTGGATTGATCCGCGAGGCTTTGTCGTTGCTGCGTAGATTTTCGCGGATAAAGACTAGGCGTCCCCTCCGCTCCGACAAAAGCATTACCCCTTATGCGACACGTAATTGGGATATGGCCTTGAAAAAAACACTGTTGATTCTCGGCGCAGGTGGGCATGGCAAGGCCGTGGCCGAGGCGGCGTTGTTGTCGGGAAAGTGGCAACGGGTCTGTTTTGCGGATGACCGTTGGCCACAGCTGCAAGAATCTTTCGGCTGCCCGGTGGTCGCCAGCAGTAGCACCCTGGTCGATGTGGCTGGAAAGGTGGATGCGGCCATTGCCGCGGTGGGCAACAATGCCTTGCGTGAGCAGTGGCTGGCTAGGCTGCAAGCCTGTGGCTTGCCGTCGGCCACGGTGGTGCATCCGGCCGCCTCTGTGAGCCCTAGTGCAGATCTGGGGGAGGGCAGTGCGGTGATGGCGTTGGCCATGGTCGGGGTGGATGTTCGGATCGGCAAGGGCGTTATCGTCAATGCCCATGTGACCGTCGACCATGATGCGGCGTTGGGTGATTTCGCCCACTTGGGCGTTGGTGTGCATCTGGCTGGTGGCGTGCGTATAGGTGCGCGGGCTTGGCTGCAAGCGGGTTGTTGTGCGGGCTACCAGGTAGTGGTAGCCGAAGGTGTGGTTTTGGCGCCGGGTACGGCGTTGATTGCGCAGTGAATGTATTGAGGCACGGCTGGAGTGGTGGAAAGGATGATGCACAAGCTGCGTAGCGGGCTATTGGGATTATCGCGTCGTGATAAGCGTTTGCTGCAGGTGATCACCGATGTGGCGTTGGTGTGGCTGGCGCTGTGGTTGGCGTTTGCCGTGCGCTTGGGACTGGATAAGCCGATCAGCCCCTTTGCCGAACATGCGTGGTTGTTTGTAGCGACCCCGCTCATTGCCATTCCCGTGTTCATCAAGTTCGGCATGTACCGGGCGGTGATGCGCTATTTCGGCAACGATGCCTTGATCACGATTTTCAAGGCCGTGACGCTCTCCGCCCTGGTTCTGGCCTTGGTGGTGTATTGGCATCGCGCGCCTCCGGCTGTGGTGCCGCGTTCCCTGGTGTTCAATTACTGGTGGCTGAGCCTGGTGTTGGTCGGGGGATTGCGACTGGCCATGCGCCAGTACTTCATGGGCGACTGGTACGTGGCCTCGCAGCAAGTGCCTTTCATCAACCGAGGCGATCATCTACCCAAGGTGGCCGTCTACGGTGCGGGGGCGGCGGGCAACCAACTGGTCGCAGCGTTGCGCATGGGACGGGCCATGCGGCCGGTGGCGTTCATCGACGACGATGACGATATCGCCACACGGGTGATCGCCGGCTTGCAGGTGTTCAAGCCCAAGCACATCCAGCAGATGGTCGAGCAGACCGGCGCACAGGAAATCCTCCTGGCCATCCCCTCGGCCACGCGGGCGCGGCGTCGCGAGATTCTCGAGCTGCTGGAAGCCTTCCCCCTGCATGTCCGCAGCGTGCCAGGCTTCATGGACCTGGCCAGCGGCCGGGTCAAGGTCGAGGACGTGCAGGAAGTCGACATCGCCGACCTGCTCGGGCGCGATCCGGTACCGCCGCAGCAGGCGCTGTTCGAGCGTTGCATCCGCGGCCAGGTGGTGATGGTCACCGGTGCGGGTGGCTCGATCGGCTCGGAACTGTGCCGGCAGATCGTCGCCAGTGGGCCGACCACGCTGCTGTTGTTCGAGCACAGCGAATTCAACCTCTACAGCATCCATAGTGAGCTGGAGCAGCGGATTCGGCGTGAGTCATTGCCTGTGCGCCTGGTGCCGATCCTGGGGTCCATTCGCAATCCCGGGCGCGTGCTGGATGTGATGCGTACCTGGGCGGTCAATACGGTTTACCACGCGGCGGCATACAAGCATGTGCCGATGGTCGAGCACAACATCGCCGAGGGGGTGCTGAACAATGCGCTGGGCAGCCTGCACACGGCGCAGGCGGCGGTCAGGGCCGGGGTCGAGCATTTCGTGCTGATTTCCACCGACAAGGCCGTCCGCCCGACCAACGTGATGGGCAGCACCAAGCGTCTGGCGGAAATGGTGTTGCAAGCCTTGAGCAAGGAGCCCGCGCCCGTGCTGTTTCGGGATGACGAGGGCGTGCACCAGGTCAACAAGACCCGCTTCACCATGGTTCGTTTCGGCAACGTATTGGGCTCTTCCGGCTCGGTGATTCCGCGCTTCCACGAGCAGATCAAACACGGCGGCCCCGTCACCGTGACTCACCCGAATATCACCCGCTACTTCATGACCATCCCTGAGGCGGCGCAACTGGTGATCCAGGCCGGCGCCATGGGGCAGGGCGGCGATGTGTTCGTGCTGGACATGGGCCAGCCGGTGAAGATCGTCGACCTGGCGGAGAAGATGATTCACCTGAGCGGGCTCAGCGTACGCTCGGAGAAGAACCCGCATGGTGACATTGCCGTCGAGTTCACCGGTTTGCGCCCTGGCGAGAAGCTCTACGAGGAGTTGCTGATTGGCGACAACGTCAGCCCGACCGATCACCCGATGATCATGCGCGCCAACGAAGAGTGCCTGTCCTGGGACGCCTTCAAGAAGGTGCTGGCGGATCTGCTCGGGGCGGTCGAGTGCGATGACTACGACCGGGTGCGCCAGTTGCTGCGCGAAACGGTGAGCGGCTATACGCCGGACGGCGCAATCGTGGACTGGATACACCAGCAGCGGCGGATCGAGCCTTAGTGAACTGTCTCAAAATTATTGTTTCGATGGCTCCGGCTCGTAGGGTGCGCGGGGCCACCTAGGTCGCGAGCACCAGGCATCCGGTTTCCAGTGGTGCGCACAGCGCACCCTACACAGACCTGCCGCAGCCGTGAACCGCCCCGGTTTTCCCGGAGGCTCCAACTCTTGAGAGGATGGAGCCATGAATGCAACAACGAAGTATTCCCCCGGAGGTCCGCGAGCGAGCGATTCGTTTGGTGCTGGAGCATCAAGACGGACATGACTCGGAGTGGGCGGTGATCCGCTCAATTGCCGGCGGGACCACCCGCGCGGGTCGCTGCGCCGCCCTTCGGCGTTGCCGGCGCCGGTCGTTGGTTGCGGTTTGCCTGGGTCATTCATCAGCCTGATTGTGCGTGGGGCGGGGCATTTCCTTGGCTACACTCGCTCCATCTCTCACAGCACTACAAGGCGACTTCCGTATGCAAAATCGCATGATGATTACCGGCGCAGGTTCGGGTTTGGGTCGTGAAATCGCCCTGCGGTGGGCGCGCGAAGGCTGGCACCTGGCGTTGGCCGACGTCAACGAGGTGGGCCTTGCCGAGACCCTGAAACTGGTGCGTGATGCCGGCGGCGAGGGCTTTACCCAACGTTGCGATGTGCGCGACTACAGTCAGCTGACGGCGCTGGCGCAGGCCTGCGAGGAGAAGTTCGGCGGCATCGATGTGATCGTCAACAACGCCGGCGTGGCCTCGGGCGGCTTCTTCAGCGAGCTGTCGCTGGAGGACTGGGATTGGCAGATCGCGATCAACCTGATGGGCGTGGTCAAGGGCTGCAAGGCGTTCCTGCCGCTGCTCGAGCGCAGCAAGGGCAAGATCGTCAACATCGCCTCGATGGCGGCCTTGATGCAGGGCCCGGCGATGAGCAACTACAACGTCGCCAAGGCCGGTGTGGTGGCACTGTCGGAGAGCCTGCTGATCGAGCTGAAGCAGCAGGAAATCGGCGTGCATGTGGTCTGCCCGTCGTTCTTCCAGACCAACCTGCTCGACTCCTTCCGCGGCCCGACGCCGGCGATGAAGGCCCAGGTCGGCAAGCTGCTGGAAAGCTCGCCGATCAGCGCCGCGGATATCGCCGACTACATCTATCAGCAGATGGCCAAGGGCGAGTTCATGATCCTGCCCCACGAGCAGGGGCGGATGGCCTGGGCGATCAAGCAGAAGAACCCGCAGCTGCTCTACGACGAGATGACCAGCATGGCCGACAAGATGCGCAGCAAGGCCAGGCAGGGCTGATCCGCCGACTGCGGAGGGCTGACCATTCGGTCAGTTTATAGCGTTCCCGGGCTTGCTCCGCAGCCGCCTCGGCGTTAGGGTGGCGGCCCCGGCCTGCCTCGCCGCCATCATGTTGAACCGCGTGTGAAACCCATCGTTCTGCTGCTGGCCCTGGTGTTGGCGGCGATCAATTTGCGCCCCGGCATCACCTCCCTGGCGCCGCTGATCGAGCGGATCGCCGCTGAGCTGGCGCTGAGCCGTAGCCTGATCAGCCTGACCACGGCCCTGCCGGTGCTGTGCATGGGCCTGCTGGCGCCCGTCGCCCCGCGTCTGGCCCTTGGCCTGGGCCTTGAGCGCACCATTGCAGCGTGCATGGGGCTGATCACGTTGGCCTTGCTGCTGCGCCTGGCCGGCCAGGTCGGTTCGATCCTGATCGCCAGCGCGGTGCTGCTCGGCGCGGCGATCGCCATCGCCGGGCCGTTGCTCTCCGGTTTTATCAAGCGCCACTTCGTCGGCCAGATGGGTCGCGTGGTGGGTTGGTATTCCCTGGGTATGGCGATTGGCGGGGCCGGCGGGGCGGTGCTGACGGCGCCGGCGACGCAACTGCTCGGCGATAGCTGGACGCACGGGCTGGCGGTTTGGGCGCTGCCCGCGCTGCTCGGCCTGTTGTTGTGGTGGCGCCTGCCGAATCAGCGGGAATCGGTGGATACCAGGGAGGCCAGGATCGGCTTGCCGTGGAAGCAAGCGCGGGCCTGGTTGATCAGTTGCTTCTTCGCAATTCAGGCCGGGCTGTTCTATGCCCTGGCGACTTGGGTGGTGGCGCGTTACCACGAGGCCGGCCTGACGCTGCTGCGCAGCAACACGCTGTTCAGTATCTCGATGTTGATGGGCCTGCCCAGCTCCTTCCTGCTGCCCTGGCTGGCGCAGCGTTTCGACAATCGCTACCTGCTGCTGATGGCCTGCGGCCTGGTGTCGGCCACGAGCCTGGCGATGATCACCTTCATGCCGACTTTCATGCCGGAGCTGTGGGCACTGAGCATAGGTTTCGGCCTGGGCGGCTCCTTCGCCCTGTCGCTGGTGCTGCCGCTGTACGAGGCCGGCTCGCCGCTGGCGGTCAGCCGCTGGACCGCGATGATGCTCTGCATGGGCTACGGCATGGCCAGCCTGACGCCGATCCTGACCGGCCTGGCGCGCGACCTGGCCGGCCACTACCAACTGCCCTTTGTCGTGCTGACCAGCCTGGCGGTGCTGATGACGCTGCTGGCCTGGCGGCTGAGCGTCGAGCCGCGGCGCGCCGCGCGGTGAAAGCAGAGTCGTAGCCTGGATTAGCGCCAGCGTAATCCGGGGGAACCGTCGCCCGGATTACGCCTAGGCCAATCCATCCATGAATCTCCGGCCTTTTCGCCCGCAACCGGCAAAGTTTCCCTGCAGTTCCTTTCTTGACCCGCGGCGCTGTGATAGAAGGCAGCCTTGATTTTCTGGAGTGCCGGTGTGGAGTCTGAATCCATCGTCTATGGCTGCATCCGCGACTGGCCGTCCGACAGCCCGGCGGAGTGCCGTTTGCGTCGCGAGATCAACCGTCAGGTGCTGGACGCGCTGCCGGCCGGCGATGCCTGGCCGTTCCTGGGCCGCGAGATGTTTGCCTTCTGCCGGCAGCCGGGCGATGGCCTGTACCAGACCCAGGTGATTCACTTCGGTGCCAGCTACCAGGCCGTGGAGTACGAGTGGAGCCTGTGGATCGAGCAGTTCGAGGCGCTGCTCAAGCGCCTGTACTGGGCCAGCGCGGTGGTGCACCTGGAGACCGAGCTGAACGGCACGCATACCTTTCGCTGGGAGTCGGACAACGGCCTGCACAGCCCTGAGGAGGGCGAGCTGCGGGTGCGCTGCGCCTGGGAGCGCGAAGGCGGCGGACGCGGCTAAGGCAAGCCACCCTACTGCGTCGCAGTTGTAGCCTGGATTAGCGCCAGCGTAATCCGGGGAACGGTTTCCCGGATTACGCCTAGGCTAATCCATATATGGACTCTTCCCGTTTTGCCAGTGAAATGCTCTGTTGCCAAGGCCCGCATAACGTAGGAGCGGGCCATGCCCGCGATGCTTTTTTGCCGGCATGGCCTATCGCGGCCATGGGCCGCTCCTACGGAATGCCCGAGAACCGTGGCCCGGATGAAATCCGGGGATTTTCCGAATGCGTCGGGCCCTCCCCGGGTTGCATCCGTATATGGGCGCGGCGCAGCGGTTATTCGCCGGGCTCCTGCAGCCATTCCTTGGGCACGTCGCGCTTCAGCGCCAGTTGGCATTGCTGGCTTTCCGGGTCGAAAACGATCACCGCCTCGCCCTTGTCCAGGGCGCGGCGCACCCGTTGCACACGGGTTTCCAGCGGGGTCTCGTCGCCGTTATCGGTGCCGTCGCGGGTGACGAAGTCCTCGATCAGGCGGGTGAGGGTGTCGGCTTGCAACAGGTGCGGGGGGATCAACACGGCAGGGCTCTCCAGAACGCAGCGGCGATGCTAACGCGCCAGGGGCAGGCTGGCCATGTCTTATGTCGCCGTGGGCTTGACGAGTCGTAGCCTGGATTAGCGCCAGCGTAATCCGGGAAACGGTCTTCCGGATTACGCCTAGGCTGATCCAGGCTACGGAGTTGTTTCTCCCGCGTCCCTCAGCGCGGCGTATCCACCACCTGCCCGACTAGATAGCGCTCCAGGGTGCTGTACAGCTGGGCGCTGTCCAGCGGCTTGCCGAGAAAGTCGTCCATGCCGACCGCGCTGCCGTGCTGGCGGTGTTCGTCGAGGATATGCGCGGTCAGGGCGACGATCGGCACTGCCGGGAGCCTGCGCTGCGACTCCAGGCGGCGGATCTGCCGGGTCGCTTCGAAACCGTCCATCTCGGGCATTTCACAGTCCATCAGGATCAGCTGGATGGCCGCCGGGTCGCGCTGGTAGTCGTTGACCGCGGCCAGCCCGTTGGCCACCAGGCGCACGTTGTAGCCGCGCTTCTTCAGGAAACCCTGGACCACCAGTTGGTTCACCGGATTGTCTTCGGCGACCAGGATGCACGGTGCGGCGTCGCCGTCGTCGCGCACCTCCTGGGGTAGGCTGCGGACCTCGGCGCGGCGCTCTTCGTAGAGTTCCAGCAGGGCTTGGCGCAGGGCGGTGATCGCCAGCGGTTGCGCCAGGCTGAGCAGGTGCAGGCCGCCGCCGGACGGCAGTTGCTGGCATTGTTGCGGCGGGCATAGCAGCAGCACCCGTTGGCCGGGCTGCAGGTAGGGGTGCAGGGATTCCAACCACTGCTGGGCGCTGCCGGGCCAGGGCGCGATCAGCACCAGCAGCGGCGGGGTGGCGAACTCCTCCAGGTAGCAGTGCAAGCGTTCCGGGTTCTGGCAGCGTTCGGTGCGCATGCCCCAGCGTCCGAGCAGGCGGCTCAAGGCGTCCAGCCCCAGGCCGTCGAGCGAGGTGAGCAGCGCGGTGCGGCCGTGGAGCAACTCGCTCAAGGGGTCGGCTTCGGCTTGTTCATGCAGCAAGGGGATGTCGAAGGCGAAGCGCGTGCCTTGGCCGGGCGTGCTTTGCACCTCGATGCGGCCGCCCATCATTTCCACCAGCTCCTTGCTGATCGCCAGGCCGAGGCCGCTGCCACCATAGCGTCGGGTGGTGCTGGAGTCGCCCTGGGAGAAGGACTCGAAGAGCTGGGCCTGGGCCTGCTCGGTGATGCCGATGCCGCTGTCGCTGACGGAAAACACCAGGTGCGGCGCGCCGAGCGGGTCGCTGCGGCGGCAGACGTTCACCGCCACATGGCCTTCGGCGGTGAATTTCAGGGCATTGCTGATCAGGTTCATCAGCACCTGCTTGAGCCGCGTCGGGTCGCCCTGGATGCGCCGCGGCACGCCGCCATCCAGGCTGACGTAGAGGCGCAGGCGCTTGTCCAGCGCCTGCCCGGTGAACAGTCTGAGGGTGTCGGAGATCAGTTCTTCCAGGTCGAAGTCGATATGTTCCAGGCTGAGCTTGCCCGACTCGATCCGCGCATAGTCGAGGATGTCGTTGATCACCGCCATCAGTGAACTGCCGGAACTGGAGATGGTGTCCACGTAGAAGCGTTGGCTGCGATCCAGCGGGGTCTCCTTGAGCAGGTGCAGCATGCCCAGCACGCCGTTCAACGGGGTGCGGATCTCGTGACTCATCATGGCCAGGAAGCGGCTCTTGGCCTGGTTCTCGAATTCCGCCTGCTCGGCGGCGCGGCGCGACTGGTAGCCTTCCTCCTTGAGCAGGTTGATGCGGTCGGCCAGGCCGATGGACAGGGTGATCAGCTCGATGGTCACGCCGATCTTCACCACCGCCCCGCCATACAGGCCGAACAGCTCGAGGCCCAGCGAGCCGGTGGTGGCGATGATGAAGGAGGCCAGCAGGATGCCCCAGGCGAGGATGTAGTAGGAGCCGTAGCGCAGGCCCTTGCGCCAGATGTAGGTGCCGCTGAGCAGCAGCACCAGGGACACCGCCAGCACCGTCAGGCTGGCGAGGATATTCCAGGCCTGCAGGCCGATCAGCGGCACCGACAGCAGGCCGCCGACGGTTGCCAGCATGAACAGGCGCAGGCCCAGGTCGAGGCGCGGGAAGTACTGCCGGGTGTGCAGGAAATGGCGGCTGAACTGGGTGGCGCTGAGGCAGTGCAGGTACATCAGGATGTAGATGCTCACCGACTGCAAGCCGATGTGCTCCGGCAGCAGCTTGAACAGCATGCCGTCGAAGCTGGCGGCGAACAGACCGATGTTCAGGTTGTACACCAGGTACCAGAAATACGCCGACTCGCGCAGCGAGAGGAACAGGAACAGGTTGTAGCAGAACATCGCGAACAGCACGCCGTAGAAGGCGCCGTTGATGCCCATGAGGTTTTCCTGGGCGGCGGCGCTGGCGTGGTAGGTGCTGAAGAACAGCGGCACGAACACCGTGCTGGTGGTCTCTACGCGTACCAGCAGGGTGTTGCTGCCGGGCGGCAGGTCGAGCGGGAACCAGAAGTTGCGCACCTGCACCGGGCGCTGCGAGAAGGCGTAGCGGTCGCCGCTTTCCTGCAGCTGCCAGTTGCCTTGCGGGTCGGCCAGGTAGACCTGGATGTGGTCGAGCAGCGGGTAGTTGGCTTCCAGGTAGCCGGCCAGGTCATGCGCCAGGCTGTTGATCAGGCGGACCTTGAACCACCAGACCGAGTCGTTCTTGCCGAGGTTGGCATGGTCGCCGTGCACCGGCTTGAAGCGAGCGTCGGGGATGTCCCTGACCTGCTCCAGGGTCAGCCGGCCCTCGGGGTCTTCCAGGTAGCCCATGGCGGAGCCGAGCGACAGGCGCAGGTCGTCGCGATCCAGCGCGGCAGGCTGCAGGGCCCACACCGGTCCGCACAGCCAGAGCATCAGCACCGCCAGGCAAATACGTGGCATCCACTCCCCTTTGATAATTCTCGGCAATACCTGCGTCGGCCGTCGCACGGTGCATGTCGGCAATGTGGGAGCGGGGCCGACGCCTGGTCCCATGCCCGCGATCTGCGGCCTGACAGGCGATTTCGCGGCCATGGGCCGCTCCTACAGGGTAATTCAACCGGAACAGGGCCTTATGGGTGACCCGCGGCGCGGCAACCCGCCGCGCCGTCCTGTCGGCCACTGTGCCCGGATGCGCGCGGCCCTTCAAGCGTCCTGATCGCGCTGGCCGAGCAGGCTGTCGACCGCCGGCACGCGGGTCTCGCTCTCCATCTGCGCGTCGTGCTCGAGCTGGTGGCTGAAGCGCTCCAGCGAGCCTTGCGCCGGCTGCGCATCGCTGGCGAACACCGGCGGGCTGAGCAGGTAGGCGCCGAGCAGGCGGCTCAGGGCTGCCAGGCTGTCGATATGGGTGCGCTCGTAGCCGTGGGTGGCGTCGCAGCCGAAGGCCAGCAGGGCGGTGCGGATGTCGTGGCCGGCGGTCACCGCCGACTGCGCGTCGCTGTGGTAGTAGCGGAACAGGTCGCGGCGCACCGGGATCTCCCGTTCGCCGGCCAGGCGCAGCAGGTGGCGCGACAGGTGGTAGTCGTAGGGGCCGCCGGAGTCGTGCATGGCGACGCTGACCGTGTGTTCGCTGGACTGCTGGCCGGCCGCGACCGGGGCGATGTCGATGCCGACGAATTCGCTGACGTCCCAGGGCAGGGCGGCGGCGGCGCCGGAGCCGACCTCCTCGGTGATGGTGAACAGCGGGTGGCAGTCGATTGCGGGCTCGGCGCCACTCTCGACGATGGCCTTGAGTGCGGCCAGCAGGGCGGCGACGCCGGCCTTGTCGTCGAGGTGGCGGGCGCTGATATGGCCGCTCTCGGTGAACTCCGGCAGCGGGTCGAAGGCGACGAAGTCGCCCACCGCGATGCCCAGCGACTCGCAGTCGGCACGGGTGCTGCTGTAGGCGTCCAGGCGCAACTCAATGTGGTCCCAACTGATCGGCAACTGGTCTACCTCGGTGTTGAAGGCATGCCCCGAGGCCAGCAGCGGCAGGACGCTGCCGCGCAGTACGCCGGTTTCGGTGAACAGGCTGACCCGGCTGCCTTCGGCGAAGCGGCTCGACCAGCAGCCGATCGGCGCCAGGCCCAGGCGGCCGTTGTCCTGCAGTGTGCGGACGATGGCGCCGATGGTGTCGAGGTGGGCGGAAACCGCACGGTCCGGGCTGCTTTGCTGGCCTTTCAGGGTGCCGCGGATGGTGCCGCGGCGGGTCATCTCGAAGGGAATGCCGATCTCCTCCAGGCGCTCGGCGACGTAGCGCACGATGGTGTCGGTGAAGCCGGTCGGGCTGGGGATGGCGAGCATCTCCAGCAGGACCTTCTGCAGGTAGGCGAGGTCGGGTTCGGGCAGTTGCGGCATGGCGGACTCCTTGCGTGCGGCTAGAGAGGCGGCTTTTGTAGGCGCCAGGGGGACGCCTGGTCCTTGCTGGCGATAAGGCCAACCAATCGCCAGCAAGCTGGCTCCTACAGGGTTTGCGCTCAGCCCACCTGGCTCAAGGGAAACAGCAGGTCGATGAAGCGCTCGGCGGTCGGTTGCGGCTGGTGGTTGGCCAGGCCGACGCGTTCGTTGGCCTCGATGAGCACGTAGGCGGGCTGGTCGGCCGCCGGCACCAGCAGGTCGAGGCCGACCACCGGGATGTCCAGGGTCCGCGCCGCCTTGATCGCCGCAGCGGCCAGGGCCGGGTGGAGGATCGCGGTGACGTCCTCGAGACTGCCGCCGGTGTGCAGGTTGGCGGTCTTGCGCACGGCCAGGCGCTGGCCCTGGGGCAGGATGCTGGCGTAGTCGACGCCGGCGGCGTGCAGGGTGCGCAGGGTTTCCGCATCCTTGGGGATGCGGCTCTCTCCGCCGGTGGCGGCCTGGCGCCGGCGGCTCTGCGCGTCGATCAGGTCGCCGATGCTGTGGCGGCCATCGCCGAGCACTTGCGCCGGGCGGCGGATGGCCGCGGCGACCACCTCGAAACCGATCACCACGATGCGCAGGTCGAGGCCCGGGTGAAAGCTTTCCAGCAGCACGCGGCTGTCGAAGGCGCGGGCGCGCTCGATGGCTTCCTGCACCTCGGCCGGACTGCGCAGGTCGACCGCCACGCCCTGGCCCTGTTCGCCGTCCACCGGCTTGACCACCAGGCTGCCGCGCTCGGCGAGAAAGGCGGCGTTCTGTTCCGCGCTGCCGGCCAGGCGTTGCTCCGGCAGGCTCAGGCCGGCACGCCGCAGGGCTCGGTGGGTCAGACGCTTGTCCTGGCACAGGGTCATGCTCACCGCGCTGGTCAGGTCGCTCAGCGATTCGCGGCAGCGGATGCGCCGGCCGCCGTGGCTCAAGGTGAACAGGCCGGCTTCGGCATCGTCGACATGCACTTCGATGCCGCGGCGCAGGGCCTCGTCGACGATGATCCGCGCATAGGGGTTGAGCTCGGCCTGCGGCCCAGGGCCGAGGAACAGCGGCTGGTTGATGCTGTTCTTGCGCTTGATGCTGAAGGTTTGCAGGTCGCGAAAGCCCAGCTTGGCGTAGAGCGCCTTGGCCTGGCGGTTGTCGTGCAGCACCGAGAGGTCGAGGTAGCTCAGGCCGCGGCTCATGAAGTGCTCGACCAGGTGGCGCACCAGCACCTCGCCGACGCCCGGGCGGCTGCAGCTTGGGTCGACCGCCAGGCACCAGAGGCTGCTGCCGTGCTCTGGGTCCAGGAAGGCTTTCAGATGATTGAGGCCCATCACGCTGCCGATCACCGCGCCGCTGTCCTCGTCCTCGGCCAGCCAGTAGGTCGGTCCGCCCTGATGACGCGGGGCGAGCTTGGCCGGGTCGATCGGCAGCATGCCGCGCATCTGGTACAGGCAGTTGATCGCCTGCCAGTCCTCGGCGTTCTGCGCGCGGCGGATGCGGTAGCCGCGAAAGCCCTGGTGCGCCGGGCGGTAGTCGCTGAACCACAGGCGCAGGGTGTCCGAGGGGTCGAGGAACAACTGCTGCGGCGCCTGCGCCAGGACCTGGTGCGGGGCGGCGACATACAGGGCGATATCGCGCTCGCCCGGCTGTTCGGCCAGCAGTTCGTGCGCCAGCGCGGCGGCATCCGGGTAGGTATGGCCGATCAGCAAGCGGCCCCAGCCGCAGTGCAGGGCCAGCGGTTGGCAGGGTTCGGCGCCGCGTTCCTCGGCGAAGCGCGCCTGCAGGCGTTCGTAGGAGGGCGCCTGGCCGCGCAGGAGACGTTGATTGAAGGCAGTGGCTCGCATTGGAATCGTCCTTTGCTGTCTGCAGCGCCCGGATCTGTGCCGGGTCGTGAGTGGCTGGGAGCGGTCCTGACCGCGAGCTTTTCGATCGCGGCCAAGGTCGCTCCCACGGATGTACCTCGGCGGTGGAAAACGCTTCGCGTTCTTCCAGCCCATAGGATGGATTAGCGCAGCGTAATCCGTCGTTCACCGCGGTATTGCGCGGTAAACGGCGGAAGCCCCTGCGGGGATTCTACCCTACGGTGTTACAGGCCCTGCTCGCTCAGCCACAGGTTGAGCGCCGCCAGCTGCCACAGCTTGGAGCCGCGCAGCGGCGTCAGCTGGCCGTGCGGATCGCTCAGCAGGCGGTCGAGCATGGCCGGATCGAACAGCCCGCGGTCCTGGCTCGGGTCGAGCAGCAGGTCGCGCACCCAGCCCAGGGTGGCGCCTGCCAGGTGCTTGAGGCCGGGCACCGGGAAGTAGCCCTTGGGCCGGTCGATCACCTCGGCCGGGATCACCTGGCGCGCCGCTTCCTTGAGCACCTGCTTGCCGCCGGCGGGCAGCTTGAAGCGCCCCGGAATGCGCGCCGAGAGCTCGACCAGGCGGTAGTCGAGGAACGGCGTGCGCGCCTCCAGGCCCCAGGCCATGGTCATGTTGTCGACCCGTTTGACCGGGTCGTCGACCAGCATCACCGTGCTGTCCAGACGCAGCGCCTTGTCCAGCGCGGCACTCGCGCCGGGCTGGGCGAAGTGCCGGCGGACGAACTCGCCGGCCGCGTCGGCAGTCAGCCAGGCGGGCTGCACGCAGGCGGCGTACTCGGTATGTTCGCGGTCGAAAAAGGCTTGGCGGTAGGCGGCGAAGGCGTCCGCGGCGCCGTCCACCAGCGGGTACCAGTGGTAGCCGGCGAACAGCTCGTCGGCGCCCTGGCCGCTCTGCACCACCTTGCAGTGCTTGGCCACCTCGCGCGACAGCAGGTAGAAGGCGATGCAGTCGTGGCTGACCATCGGCTCGCTCATGGCGCGGAAGGCCGCCGGCAGCTGTTCGAGGACCTCCTGTTCGCCGATGCGTAGCTGATGATGGCGGGTATGGAAGCGTTCGGCGATCAGGTCGGAGTACTGGAACTCGTCGCCGCGCTCGTCGCCGGCATCCTCGAAGCCGATGGAGAAGGTCGACAGCTGCTCCACCCCCGCCTCGCGCAGCAGGCCGACCAGCAGGCTCGAGTCGACCCCGCCGGAGAGCAGCACACCGACCTCGACCGCCGCGCGCTGGCGGATCGCCACCGCCTGGCGCAGGCCGTCGAGCACCCGGTCGCGCCAGTCTTCCAGGCCGAGGCCGGCTTCATCCTGGCGCGGGCCGTAGTCCAGCTGCCACCAGGTCCGCTGCTCGCAATTGCCCTGGGCGTCGATGCGCAGCCAGGTCGCCGGCGGCAGCTTCTCCACCCCGGCAAGAATGGTGCGTGGCGCCGGCACCACGGCGTGGAAGTTCAGGTAGTGGTTCAGCGCGATCGGGTCCAGTGTCTTGCCGATGTCGCCGCCTTGCAGCAGCGCCGGCAGGCTGGAGGCGAAGCGCAGGCGCTGGCCGCTACGCGACAGGTACAGCGGCTTGACCCCCAGGCGATCGCGGGCGATGAACAGCCGCTGGCTGTCGCGCTCCCAGATGGCGAAGGCGAACATGCCGTTGAGCTTGGGCAGCAGGTCCGCGCCCCAGGCGTGATAGCCCTTGAGCAGCACCTCGCTGTCGCCGCCGGAGAAGAAGCGATAACCCATGGCTTGCAGTTCGTCGCGCAGCTCCGGGTAGTTGTAGATGGCGCCGTTGAACACCAGGGACAGGCCGAGAGCGCTGTCGATCATCGGCTGCCCGGAGGCTTCGGCGAGGTCCATGATCTTCAGCCGCCGATGGCCGAGGGCGATGGGGCCCTGGCTATGGAAGCCGTGGGCGTCGGGGCCGCGAGGGGCCAGGTGGTGGGTGATCCGCTCGATCGCGGCCAGGTCGGCCGGTCGTTGGTCGAAACGCAGTTCTCCAGCTATTCCGCACATGGTTCCTTACCGGTTTTGCCGTTGGGGAGGGTTCAGGGTTGCTGAACTTTTTACACCAAAGCAAAAAAATGCTTTCATGTCAAAGCGTAATTGCCGATGAATATTGGTTTATGGCCGAAGAAATAGTTCCTACTGAAATAGATTTGTCATCTGTAATGGCGTTCGAGCTGCCGCTGTTCCAGTCGCTCAGGCGCCTGCAGCAGGCCGGCGAGGTGCATGCCAAGCGCCTGGCCCGCTTCGGCGGGCTGACGCCGATGCAGTTGATGATCTTGCAGGTGCTGGCCGGCGAGACGCGGCTGACGGCGAGCGACCTCAGCGGACGGGTCAGTCTGACCGCGGCGACCCTCTCGGGCATGCTCGACCGTCTGGAGGAGCGCGGCCTGCTGCAGCGCCAGCGCGACGATCGGGACCGTCGGCGCCAGTGGCTGCTGCTCAGCGAGGCCGGCCGCGAGCTGGTGCGCCAGGCGCCGAGCCTGCTGCCGCCGGAGTTTCGCCAGCGCTTCGCCGCGCTGCCCGACTGGGAGCGGCACAGCCTGACCGCCGCGCTGCTGCGGGCGGCGGTGCTCTGTGGCGAGATGGAGTGACGGCGGGAGGCGTTGCCGAGGGGGCTGGCAAGGCTCAAAGGTGAAAGCCTCGCCCCGAGGTCACGGAACGCCGCCCGGACCCTCCTACCCAAGCGGCGCGTATCGCCAGGCCTTTGTAGGAGGCGCGCCCCGCGGCGAATGCAGTCCGCAGGGGGCTGGCAAGGCTCAAAGGTGAAAGCCTCGCCCCGAGGTCACGGAACGCCGCCCGGACCCTCCTACGGGCAAGGCTCGAGCCTGCGAATTTGAGCTAACCAGCCGCACAGGCCCTTAGGTGTATTTGGTGAAGATCGCCCGGACCCGCGCCAGGGTCTCGCCGTCGTCGCGTTCGGGATCGAGCACCGCCTCTTCCAGCAGGCAGGCGAGCATCTCCTGGTAAGCCTTGTCCAGAGCCTTGCGCGCGGCGGCGAACTGCTGGGCGATGGCTTCGCAGTCCTCGTCGCGGCGGATCATCGCCTGGATGCCGCGAATCTGCCCTTCGACCCGCGCCAGGCGCTTGAGCATGGCGTCCTGGTGGGCCGCACGGGTCTGGCTCGGTTCGTTCATGGTGCCGGCTCCGGCAAGGGGCGGCGCAGGGTGAAGGCGCCGCGCAGTTCGCCGAGGCGGAAGCCTTGCGCCTGGTCGTTCGGGTAGCGCTGCTCGATCAGGGCGGCCAGTTCGGGCTCGATCGCCTGGCCGTGGCAGGCCAGGCACGGCTCGCCGGTGGCGATGGCCTTCATGTAGCGGTACTCGCCCGCGACCACGGCGGACGCGCTCATCTGCGCCAGGTCTTCGCCGGCCTGTTGGCGACGGGCGAAGTCTTCCAGCACCTGGCGCTCCCAGGCATCCGCCCGGTTGTCCGGATTGCGCAGGCGCAGGGCGGTGCGGCCGACCGTCCAGGGCGAGCGGCTGTGCGCGGCGGCGATGCCGGGCGCGAGTTGCTGGCAGGCCTGCACCGCCTGCTCGGGGCCGCCCGCCTTGAGCGCAGTCTGCACGGTCTGCAGCAGTTGTTGCTGGAAGGCGGGAATCAGGCCGGCGGCCTCGTGTTCGAGGCTGTCCAGGTCGGCAGGGACGCCTGCGCCGGCCGCGGCCAGCGCCGGCAGCAGGCCGAGTATCGCGATGAGACGCATGGTGCTGTCACTCCGTGGCTGTATACCCCGCAGGGTATGCCTCGGGCGCGACGGCGGGCAAGAGTCGGCGCGCGGGTTGCGACTATTGGCCGCGGATCAGCGCGCGCAGGGCGAAGCGGTTCGGATGGCAGGCCTCGGCGACGTCGCGCGGGACGGGTAGGGGCTCGTCATTCAGCCAGGCGGCGATCAGCTCGCCGGCCAGCGGGGCGGTGATCAGCCCGCGCGAGCCGTGGCCGCTGTTGATGTACAGGCCGTCGAGCCAGGGGCAGGGGGTATCCGGCACCTGGCGGGCGTCCTTGCCGAGCACCGCGTAGGCCGCGGTGAAGGCCTGGCGCTCGGCCAGCGGGCCGACGATCGGCAGGTAGTCCGGGCTGGTGCAGCGGAAGGCGGCGCGGCCCTGCAGGCGCGCGGGGTCGAGCTGGGCGCTGTGCAGGCGCTCGGCCAGGTCGGCGGAAATCTGCTGGAGCAGCTCCAGGTTGCCGGCGTGATCGGCGCTGCTCGGCGTCAGGTCGTCGCTGCTGAAGTCGAAGCTGGCGCCCAGGGTGTGCTCGCCCAGGCGCGGCGGGGCGACATAGCCTTCGGCGCAGACCACGGTCGTCAGCGCGCGGCTCTCGGCGGTCGCCGGCAGGCGGCTGATCTGCCCGCGGATGCGCTTGAGCGGCAGCTCGGCGCTGCACGGGAAGCGCTGGATCTCGGCGGCGGCGGCCAGCACCACCACCGGCGCGCTGGCCAGCAATTGCTCGCCGTGCCAGGCCTGCCAGGTTTTCCCATCACGGCGCAGCTCCAGGGCCTCCTGATGCAGTTGCAGGCGAATATTCGCCTGGCTGGCCAGCAGTTCGCACAGCGCCGGCGGATGCGCCCAGCCGGCCTGCGGATAGAACAGCCCGCCGGCGGGCAGGCGGATGCCGGCGCGCTCCTCGGCGCTGGCCCGGTCGAGGTTGACCAGCAAGTCGCTGGGGAAGGCCGCGGCCAGTTGCGCCTGGCGTTGCGCCTCCTTGGCGTCGAAGGCCAGTTGCAGGACGCCGCAGTTGTCCCAGTCGCGGCCCTTGTGCAGTTGTTCGAGCAGCCGGCGGGTGTAGCCGAAGCCGCTGACGATCAGCCGCGAGAGCGCCGTGCCATGCGCCGACAGCTTGAGGTAGAGCACGCCTTGCGGGTTGCCCGAGGCTTCCTGGGCGATGCCGGCGTGGCGTTCCAGCAGGCTCACCTGCCAGCCGCGCGCGGCCAGGCTGGCGGCCGTCGCACAACCGGCCAGGCCGGCGCCGATCACCAGGGCCTGGCGTGCGCCGGCGGGAACGGGCGGGCGGGCGAACCAGGGTTTGCCGGGGGCAGCCGGGGTGCCGCTGAATCGCCCCTTGAGCACCTCCCATTTCTTGCCCAGGCCGGGCACGCGCTGCATCTGGAAACCGGCCTGGTTGAGGCTGCGGCGCACATGGCCGGTGCTGGTGAAGGTGCCGATGCTGGCCTGTGGCGCACTCAGCCGGGCCAGCTCGGCGAACAGTTCGGGGGTCCACATCTGCGGGTTTTTCGCCGGGGCGAAACCGTCGAGAAACCAGGCATCGATGCGCGCATCGAGCTGCGGCAGCAGCTCCAGGACGTCGCCGATCAAGAGGCTGAGGACGATCCGCCCGCCGCCGAACAGCAGGCGCTGGAAACCCGGGTGCAGGGCGACGTACTGCGCCAGCAGCGCCTCGGCGAAGGGCGCCAGCTCCGGCCACAGGGCCAGGGCGCGCTGCAGGTCGGCGTGGCTCAGCGGGTATTTCTCGACGCTGACGAAATGCAGCCGTGCGCCGACGGGCGCCTGCTGCTCGAACAATTGCCAGGCGCAGAGGAAGTTCAGTCCGGTGCCGAAGCCGGTTTCGCCGATCACCAGTTGCTCGCCATCCGCCAGGGCGGCGAAGCGCGCCGGCAGGTCGTTGTTGGCGAGAAACACCTGGCGGGTTTCTGCCAGGCCATTGTCCTGGGAGAAGTACACATCGCCAAACAGGCGGGAGAGCGGCTGGCCGCGCTCGTCCCAGTCGAGCAGGGCGTGTTGCGGTTCGGCAGAGGGGCTAGGGGTATCGGACATGGCGGCCACCGGCTTGAGCAGGCGAGCATTCTAGCCGATTGCCCGGATCTACCCGAAACGCCGGGGGATCTTGAGTCTGTCGCTGGCCTACGGTGGCGGATTTCGGCAACCCTGCGGCCTCCTACAACGGGGGAGCGGTTTTTTTTTGTAGGAGGGTCCGGGCGGCGTTCCGTGACCCCGGGGCGAAGCTTTGCGGTGGCGGGTCTGCGGTGGCGGCCGGAGCATGCATGTACCGGCCCGGATCAACCAATCCGGCGCCCAGTCGGCTAGGCTCTGTGGATCATGTCCGGGAGCTGCTTATGTTCGAATCCGCCGAGATTGGTCACGCCATCGATAAAGCCACCTTCGAGGCCGAGGAGCCGGCGCTGCGCGAGGCGTTGCTCGAGGCGCAATACGAGTTGAAGCAGCAGGGGCGCTTCGCGGTGATCATCCTGATCAGTGGGATCGAGGGCGCGGGCAAGGGCGAGACGGTCAAGTTGCTCAACGAATGGATGGATCCGCGGCTGATCCAGGTCAGCACCTTCGATCAGCAGACCGACGAGGAGCTGGCCCGGCCACCGGCCTGGCGCTATTGGCGGCAGTTGCCGCCGAAAGGGCGGATCGGGGTGTTCTTCGGCAACTGGTACAGCCAGATGCTCCAGGGCCGGGTGCATGGGAAATTCAAGGATGCCGTGCTGGACCAGGCCGTGGCCGGCGCGGAGCGCCTCGAACGGATGCTCTGCGATGAGGGCGCGTTGATCTTCAAGTTCTGGTTCCACCTGTCCAAGAAGCAGATGAAGGCGCGCCTCAAGGCGTTGCAGGACGACCCGCTGCACAGCTGGCGGATCAGCCCGTTGGACTGGCAGCAGTCAAAGACCTACGACAAGTTCGTCCGCTACGGCGAGCACGTGCTGCGCCGCAGCAGTCGCGATTATGCGCCCTGGTATGTGGTGGAGGGGGCGGACGAGTACTACCGCAGCCTGACGGTCGGACGGATTCTCCTCGAGGGGCTGCAGGCCGCCCTGGACAACGGCCAGCAGCGCCACTTGCAGCCGCACACCGCCCCCTTGACCCTCAGCCTGGACCAGCGCGGCCTGCTCGACAGCCTGGACATGAGCCAGACCCTGGACAAGGAGGACTACCAGATCCAGCTGGTCGCCGAGCAGGCGCGCCTGTCGGGGCTGATGCGCGACAAGCGCATGCGCAAACATGCGCTGATCACGGTGTTCGAGGGCAACGATGCGGCTGGCAAAGGCAGCGCCATCCGCCGCGTGGCAGCGGCGCTCGATCCGCGCCAGTACCGCATCGTGCCGGTGGCGGCGCCGACCGAGGAGGAGCGGGCGCAGCCCTACTTGTGGCGCTTCTGGCGGCACATCCCGGCACGCGGCAAGTTCACCCTGTTCGACCGCTCCTGGTATGGCCGGGTGCTGGTCGAGCGGGTCGAGGGTTATTGCAGTTCGGCCGACTGGCTGCGGGCCTACGGCGAGATCAACGATTTCGAGGAGCAACTGACCGACGCCGGAGTGGTGCTGGTGAAATTCTGGCTGGCGATCGACCAGGACACCCAGTTGCAGCGCTTCAAGGAACGCGAGCAGACCCCCTTCAAGCGCTTCAAGATCACCGAAGACGACTGGCGCAATCGCGAGAAATGGCCGCTGTACCGCGACGCAGTGAACGACATGGTCGACCGTACCAGCACCGAAATCGCGCCCTGGACGCTGGTCGAGGCCAACGACAAGCGCTTCGCCCGGATCAAGGTGCTGCGCACCATCAACGAGGCGCTGGAGGCGGCGTTCGAGAAGGATTGAAGGGGAACCAAGGGGGCGGGTGCTTCGTAGGAGCAGCCCATGGCCGCGATGGGGCCAGTCCGCAAAAGGCATCGCGGGCATGGCCCGCTCCTACGTCCTGCGAGGCTTGTGCATGAACGTAGGATCTACAAGAGCTGTGTCATCGTCGTTGGTGGATGGGTAGAGCGTCATCCACCCTACGATGCCGCAGACCTTGCGCATAACCATAGGCCCTACCGAAAGATGGTCGCGCATATGGCTGGTGAATGATCGTCGTCGGTTGAGATAGCTCGGCCTTATTCTCCTGCCATCTTTTACATCAACGACAATGAGGTGCGTCATGCGTGAAGTGGTGATCGTCGACAGCGTGCGGACTGGCCTGGCCAAATCCTTCCGTGGCAAGTTCAACCAGACCCGTCCGGACGACATGGCGGCCCATTGCGTGAATGCGCTGCTGGCGCGCAGCGGCCTGGATCCGGCGCTGGTCGATGACTGCATCGTCGGCGCCGGCTCCAACGAGGGTGCCCAGGGCATGAACATCGGCCGTAACGTGGCGGTGCTCTCCGGCCTCGGCACCCAGGTGGCCGGCATGACCCTCAACCGTTTCTGCTCCTCGGGCCTGCAGGCCATCGCCATCGCCGCCAACCAGATTGCGTCAGGCTGCAGCGAGGTCATCGTCGCCGGTGGCGTCGAGTCGATCACCATGACCCTGAAGAGCATGAACACCGACAACCTGTTCAACCCGATCCTGCAGAAGGACCTGCCGGGCATCTACTACCCGATGGGGCAGACCGCCGAGATCGTCGCGCGGCGCTACAACGTCAGCCGCGAAGCCCAGGACGCCTATGCCCTGCAGAGCCAGCAGCGCACTGCGCGGGCCCAGGCCGAAGGCCTGTTCGACGACGAGATCGTGCCGATGAACGTCAAGTACCTGGTCGAGGACAAGGCCAGCGGCGAGAAGAAGATCGTCGAGGGCGTGGTCGATCGCGACGACTGCAACCGTGCCGACACCACCCTGGAAAGCCTGGCAGCGCTCAAGCCGGTGTTCGCCGAAGACGGTTCGGTGACCGCCGGCAACGCCTCACAACTGTCCGACGGCGCTTCGATGACCCTGGTGATGAGCCTGGACAAGGCCATCGAACTGGGCCTCAAGCCGAAAGCCTTCTTCCGTGGTTTCGTAGTCGCCGGCTGCGAGCCCGACGAGATGGGCATCGGCCCGGTGTTCTCGGTGCCGAAACTGCTCAAGGCCCGGGGCCTGAACATCGCCGACATCGGCCTGTGGGAACTCAACGAAGCCTTCGCCTCGCAGTGCCTGTATGCCCGCGATCGTCTGCAGATCGACAACGAAAAATACAACGTCAACGGCGGCTCGATTTCCATCGGCCACCCGTTCGGCATGACCGGCTCGCGCCAGGTCGGCCATCTGATGCGCGAACTGCAACGGCGCAACCTGCGCTACGGCATCGTGACCATGTGCGTGGGCGGCGGGATGGGTGCCACCGGGCTGTTCGAGGCGCTGCGCTAAAGCGCGCGATCGGGACCATGGATTTCGCCCCGGCGCACAGACGCCCGGGGCGAAGCCTGGCCCTGATCCGCATCCGGGGCGCACTGGCGAGGGGCGGTAGCGACGGGCTCAGTAGGTTCGGTTGCCGAGGCTGCCGCTGCCTTGTGCCATGCGTTGGATGTAGAAGGAGATCTCCCGTTCGGCGTCCACCCGGGTGAAGAACGGGCCTTCCAGGGTGCCTTCGCGGGTGGCGAAGAAATACTGGCCATTCACCGCGCTGACCCGCTCGCTACGGTAGTGGGTGCCGGGGCTGGGATCGACGTTGCGCTGACCGAACATAGCGAAACCTCACTCAATAAGCCGAATGGTTTGAGTGTAGCGCCAGGTCCTGCGGTCGGCTCGCTTGGCGACAGATGGTTGACTTTTCGCCATTGGCGCGCCATTTGCCGATGATCTGCGTGATTTTTGGCGCCATATCTGTGGCGATATATGCTTTGCCATCAGTACAGTTGTCGCGCACAACCTGGTCAAACTGTAGCTGTGCCGGTCCACGGTGCCG
The DNA here is from genome assembly GCF_900100495.1 of Pseudomonas benzenivorans. Taxonomy (GTDB): domain Bacteria; phylum Pseudomonadota; class Gammaproteobacteria; order Pseudomonadales; family Pseudomonadaceae; genus Aquipseudomonas; species Aquipseudomonas benzenivorans. The sequence continues at coordinate 189,907 of NZ_FNCT01000006.1, read as the reverse complement.
GCCTAGAATGCCCTGCTTCGGTGCAGGCATGGGCCATTTCAGGCTCATGCTGTCACCGTGCGTTCGAGGCAATCATGCATATCTCTTCCGGTCGTTGGCTTTACGGCATGTTCCTGGCGCTGGTCACGGCCGTGCTCTGGGGCGTGCTGCCGATCAAGCTGAAAGAAGTGCTGCAGGCGATGGACCCGGTCACCGTCACCTGGTATCGCCTGTTGGTTTCCGGCTCGATCCTGCTGGCTTACCTGGCGGCCACCCGGCGCTTGCCGCGCTTCCGTCCGCTGGGCCGCAAGGGCGGCGGGTTGTTGGCCTTGGCGATTGCCGGGCTGAGCGCCAACTACGTGCTCTATCTGGTCGGCTTGAACCTGCTCAGCCCGGGGACCACGCAACTGGTGATCCAGGTCGCGCCGATCCTGCTGCTGATCAGCAGCCTGTTCGTCTTCCGCGAGCGGTTCAGCCTGGGCCAGGGTATGGGCCTGGCCGTGCTGCTGCTGGGCTTTACGCTGTTCTTCAACCAGCGCCTGGACGAGTTGCTGACGTCGCTGAGCGACTACACCGCAGGGGTGTTGATCGTGCTGCTGGCGGCGTTTGTCTGGGCGTTCTACGGCCTGGCGCAGAAGCAGTTGCTGACGGTGTGGAACTCGCTGCAGGTGATGATGGTGATCTACCTGGCCTGCGCCTTGTTGCTGACCCCCTGGGCGCAGCCGCTGCAGGTGTTTGCCCTGAGCCCGCTGCAGGGCTGGTTGTTGCTGGCCTGCTGCCTGAACACCCTGATCGCCTACGGTGCCTTCGCCGAAGCGCTGGCGCACTGGGAAGCCTCGCGTGTCAGCGCGACCCTGGCGATCACGCCGCTGGTGACCTTCGGCTCGGTGGCGCTGGCGGCGACCTGGTGGCCGGAGCATGTGCTGCCCGAGCAGATCAACTGGCTCGCCTACGCCGGCGCGGCGCTGGTGGTGCTGGGCTCGGCGTTGACCGCGCTCGGCCCGTCGCTGATGGCCGGCCTGCGCGCCCGCCGGGCGCGACTGGCGGCGCAGTTGTAGAGCGGATCGATCAATCGCGGCTGAAGCCGCTCCCACATAAGCCAGGTTGTAGGAGCGGCTTCAGCCGCGAATCCGCAGTTCTCAGGCGTGCACGCCGAGTGTTTCGGCGCGGCGCAACCAGCTCTGGCGTTGTTCCTCGGAGGACGGCCGGACCGGGGCGAACTCCGCCAGGCGACGAGTCTTGATCCCGCTGAAGCCGAGGATGGTGCGGGTCATCTGCCGGTGCGCCGGTGCGCCGTAGATCCAGCGGAAGTACCAGGGCGGCGTATCCAGGGTGACCAGCAGGTCGGCGGTGCGCCCACTCAGCAGCTTGTCCCACAGTTGCGATTGGCCGCGGTACTTGAAGGCGAAACCGGGCAGGAATACCCGGTCGAAAAAGCCCTTGAGCAGGGCCGGCAGGCCTCCCCACCAGACCGGATAGACGAACACCAGGTGCTCGGCCCAGTGGATCTGTCGTTGTGCCTCGAGCAAATCCGGCTCGAGGATCTGGCCCTGGTCATAGCCGTCGCGCAGCACCGGGTCGAAACTCAGCTCGCCCAGCTTCAACTGGCGCACCACATGCCCCTCGCTGCGCGCGCCCTGGGCATAGGCTTCCGCGAGGGCGTGACAGAGGCTGGCGCTTTTCGGGGTGCCGAGGATCATCAGGATGCGTTTGCCATCGCCTTCCAGCGGTGTCGCGCCAGTTTTCGCTTCATTCATGTTTGCCGGCCTCCAGCATGTCTTGCGGGCGGACCCAGGCGTCGAACTGTTCGCCGCTCAGGTAGCCCAGCTGCAGCGCGGCTTCGCGCAGGGTGCTGCCGTCGTGATAGGCCTTCTTGGCGATTTCCGCGGCTTTGTCGTAGCCGATGTGCGGGTTCAGCGCGGTCACCAGCATCAGGCCGCGCTCCAGGTGCGCGGCCATCTGCCCGGGGTCGGGTTGTAGGCCGGCGATGCAATGCTGCTGGAAATTGCGGCAGCCGTCGGCGAGCAGGCGAATCGACTGCAGCAGGTTATGGATGATCACCGGCTTGAACACATTCAGCTGCAGGTGGCCCTGGCTGGCGGCAAAGCCAATGGCGACATCGTTGCCCAGCACCTGGCAGGCGAGCATCGACAGCGCCTCGCATTGGGTCGGGTTGACCTTGCCCGGCATGATCGAGCTGCCCGGTTCGTTGGCCGGCAGCTTGACCTCGGCGAACCCGGCACGCGGCCCGGAGCCGAGCAGGCGCAGGTCGTTGGCGATCTTCATCAGCGCGACGGCGAGGGTCTTCAACGCGCCAGACAGGCTGGCCAGGGGTTCGTGCCCAGCCAGCGCGGCGAACTTGTTGGGCGCGCTGACCAGCGGCAGGCCGCTCAAGGCTGCCAGTTCCGCGGCTATGGCCACGGCAAAACCCGGCGGCGCGTTCAGCCCGGTGCCGACTGCGGTGCCGCCTTGGGCCAGTTCGCAGACCGCCGGCAGGGCGGCGCGAATCGCCCGTTCGGCATAGCCGAGCTGGGCGACGAAGGCCGACAGTTCCTGGCCGAAGGTGATCGGCGTGGCATCCATCAGGTGGGTGCGCCCGGTTTTCACCAGCTTGCCGTGCCGCGCCGCCTGTTCGGCCAGGCCGTCGGCCAGCTCGGCGATTGCCGGCAGCAGCTGGTGCTGCACGGCGCTGGCGGCGGCGATGTGCATGGCGGTGGGGAAGCTGTCGTTGGAGCTCTGCGCCCGATTGACGTGATCGTTCGGGTGCACCGGGCTCTTGCCGCCGCGCACGCCGCTGGCCAGCTCGTTGGCGCGGCCGGCGATCACTTCGTTGACGTTCATGTTGCTTTGCGTGCCGCTGCCGGTTTGCCAGACCGCCAGGGGGAACTGCTCGTCATGCTCGCCGGCCAGCACCTCGTCGGCGGCCTGTTCGATCAGCCGGGCGATGTCCAGGGGCAGGTCGCCGATGCGCACGTTGATCCGTGCGGCGGCTTTCTTGATCAGCGCCAGGGCATGCAGCACGGCCAGCGGCATGCGCTCTGCACCGATGGCGAAATTGATCAGCGAGCGCTGGGTCTGGGCGCCCCAATAGGCATCTTCTGGGACTTCGATGGGACCGAGGCTGTCGGTTTCGATGCGGCTCATGGAGGCTCTCCGGGTGCGGTTCAGCAAGTTTAGGCGCTGTAACCGGGTGCAGGTTCCCCATCTGCCTGGCCGGCGTTCGCCGTCCGCTGCTCCAGCCCTCGGAGAACGCCCGGTGGCCGGTGTGGCCACCGGCTTGCTGGCGCGACCACTACCAGCGGGCGTGGGTCGCCCCGAGCCAGCCGAGCGCCGCATCTACCGGCACGCGTTCGCCGCGTGGGCCGCGAAGCACACCGTTGAAGTGGCCGAACCACTGCTGCGTATCGGCATACAGCGGTCCCAGGCGCGGGCAGGCGTGGTGCCGCTGGCGCGGGGTGAATGTCAGTTCGAGCCGCTCGTCGAGGGTGCTCAGGCGCCAGGGGGCTAGCGGGTTGTGCGGGCTCTGCTCGATGTGCACCGCACAGTCCAGGTGCAGCAGTTCCCCGCCAAACCACAAGGCGTTCTCCGACAGGCCGCTGTAGTCGGTCCAGCCGGAGCCGAAGTTGCCGGCGATCCCGCCCGCCGTGGCGAAGGCGGCGCGTGTCCAGTGGCTATGCAGCGGCCAGACGCCCCGGCCAAAGTCCATGGCGGCGAAACTCTGTCCGGCTGGACACGCATAGTGGCGGCTGCCGAGTTGCACGCCGCCGGTGGCGGGCAGGCCCAGTTGCCGGCAGGTGGCATGAAAACCGTGCTGGCCGAGCGGGGCGACCAGGTTGACCGAGTCGAGATGGGCGGGTCGCTGGATATCCAGGGCAACCTGCAGGGGTTGCCCGCCGATAGTGGCTGCGTCGAGCGTCAGGCGTACGCGCCCCGGATGTTCGACACAGCGCAGTTGCAGGCGTGGATGGTTGAATTCATGGCTTTGCCGCGCTTGATCCGGCAGCCGGCAGCCTCGTGCGAGCAGGCTCAACTGGCTGTGGGCGAGCGCTTGGCCGCTTTCCAGGTCGAGAAAGTAGGCGGCGCCATAGCTGAGGTAATCGAGGTTGGCCTGGGTCAGCGAGAGCATCCAATGCGGGGTGGTGATGCACCAATGGTTCCAGCGTTTGCGCCTGCCGAAGTGGCCGGGGATCGCGCAGTCGACCAGGGGGCGAGGCGACCAGCCGATGGCCTGCGGGTTGAGACGTCCTTGGGCATCGCACAGGGGGGTGGCTGTTTGGGGCTGCGGGTGGGTGAAGCTGTTCATCCGACACGTCCATGTGTGTGCTGCCGGCGCGGCGCCTGGGGGCGTGCGCAGGAATTGGCCGACTAGGGGCGAGCATGCCCAGGCATTCCGGCTTGGGCAAGTGCTGGCATTTTGACCTTTGGCGGAGCGGTGCGCCAGTGCGCAACGTTTTTGTGACGCTCGGCACTGTGCGGAGTGCTTGAGTGCCTGGCGGGCTTGGGCACAAAATGGCGGCTTGTGAGGTCCAACACACCTCAACCAATTGACCGGGAGTACCCAATGCCTCGTTTATCTGCCCTCTGTGCCGCCGTTCTGCTGGCTTGCAGCAGCGCCCATGTCCTGGCCGACGCCACCAGCCATGCGGCCGACGCGGAGCGTTTCCTGCAACTGGCGCGGGCGGACAAGCTGGTCGTACCGGTGTATGCCCAGGTGCAGCAGATGTTCGCCCAGCGCTTCGCCGAGAGCAAAGCCCCCGAGAGCAAGCGGGCCCTGCTGGAAAGCTACCAGGCCAAGGCCAATACGGCGCTGGATCGGGCGGTCGGTTGGGAGCAGGTCAAGCCGGGCATGATCGAGCTCTACACGCGCAATTTCGACGAGCAGGAAATGCAGGATTTGCTGGCCTTCTACCAGTCGCCGCTGGGGAAGAAGGTGCTGGAAAAGATGCCGATGCTGACCGCGCAATCGGCCCAGCTGACCCAGAGCAAGCTGGAGGCGGCGGTGCCGCAAGTGAATAAACTGCTGGCGGATATGACCGCCGAGCTGGGACCGAAGAAGCCTTAGTGTGAAAATCGCGCAGCGACGACCGTCTGATGTCCTTCTCCCTCCGAGAGGCGGCTCCCGCTTCCGGCGGGAGTACCGCATTCGCCACATCCCTGTGGGTCAAGGTGGCGCGTAGCGCCGGATGAGGGCGACGGGTGTGCCGCGCAGGCTTTCATCATCCGGGGTGCCTCTTACGGCATGCCCGTTTACGGAGTTCATCAATGTCGAAACTCGCACAACTCCAGGCGGCCCTGGCCGCGCTGCAACCCCTGCACCTCGAAGTGCTGGACGAGAGCCATATGCACAGCCGCGGGTTGGAGACCCACTACAAGGCGGTGATTGTCAGCCCACAGTTCGTCGGCCTGAATGCGGTGAAGCGCCACCAGAAGGTGTATGCCAGCCTGGGCGAACTGATGGGTCAGGTGCATGCCCTGGCCCTGCATACCTACACGCCCGAGGAGTGGGCGGAACTGGGCGCGGCACCGGCCTCGCCGACCTGTCGGGGAGGCAGTAAGCACGACCACTGATGGGGGCCGCGTGTGGCGTAACCCGGATGCCCCCCAGGGGATTGTCGTTGTAGCCGTTCGCGGACTACCGCTGAGTCAATCCACCCCTACACGGCAGGCGCCAAGAAACGTAAACTGCACCCCAACGCGCCGGCCTCCGCCGGCGCGTTCGTTTATAGGCCCAGTCCGCCCTTTACGTGGGCGACTACTGAAGGAAGATCCTCCATGACCGACACCATCGTCGTGGCGGCGCTGTACAAATTCGTCTCCCTGCCGGATTACCAAGCGCTGCGCGAACCCCTGCTCGATACCCTGTTGGCGAACGGCATCAAGGGCACCCTGCTGCTCGCCGAAGAAGGCATCAACGGCACCGTTTCCGGCAGCCGCACAGGCATCGACGGGCTGCTCGCCTGGTTCCGGCTCGACCCGCGCCTGGCCGATGTCGACCACAAGGAATCCTATTGCGATGAGCAGCCGTTCTACCGTACCAAGGTCAAGCTGAAGAAGGAGATCGTCACCCTCGGCGTGCCCGGCGTGGACCCTAACCAGCGGGTCGGCACCTACGTCGAGCCGAAGGACTGGAACGCGCTGATCGAAGACCCCGAGGTGCTGCTGATCGACACCCGCAACGACTATGAAGTGGCCATCGGCACCTTCGACGGCGCGGTCGATCCCAAGACCCAATCGTTCCGCGATTTCCCCGCGTACATCAAGCGTCATTTCGATCCGGCCAAGCACAAGAAGGTGGCGATGTTCTGCACCGGCGGTATCCGCTGCGAGAAGGCCTCCAGCTATATGCTCGGCGAGGGCTTCGAGGCGGTGTTCCACCTCAAGGGCGGCATCCTCAAGTACCTCGAGGACGTGCCGCAGGAGCAGACCAAGTGGCGCGGCGACTGTTTCGTCTTCGACAACCGGGTTACCGTGCGGCATGACCTGAGCGAGGGCGATTACGACCAGTGCCACGCCTGCCGTACCCCGGTCTCGGTCGAGGATCGGCAGTCCGAGTACTACACGCCGGGCGTCAGTTGTCCGCATTGCTGGGACTCGCTGCCGGAGAAAACCCGTGCCGGCGCCCGTGAACGGCAGAAGCAGATCGAACTGGCCAAGGCGCGCAACCTGCCGCATCCGCTCGGCTACAACCCACGCCAAGTACTCGAGGATTGACCATGCAGGCTCGCTTGCTCTACGTGATGGACCCGATGTGCTCCTGGTGCTGGGGCTTCGCCCCGGTGGTCGAGTCCCTCGCCGAGCAAGCCCGAGGCGCGGGCGTTGGCCTGCACCTGGTGGCCGGCGGCTTGCGCACCGGCGGCGGTGCCGCGCTGGAGGCGAGCACGCGGCGCTCGATCCTCGAGCACTGGCAGGCGGTGAAGGAGGCGACCGGGCAACCGTTCAAGTTCGACGGCGCCTTGCCCGAGGGTTTCGTCTACGACACCGAACCGGCCTGCCGCGCCCTGGTCACTGCGCGCCACCTCGATGCGCCGAGCTCCTGGCCCCTGGCCAAACTGATCCAGCAGGCGTTCTACGGCGAGGGCCGCGACGTGACCCAGGCCAGCGTGCTGGTCGAGTTGGCGGAGCGGGCGGGTTTGCCGCGGATCGAGTTTGCCGAAGCCTTCGACAGTGCCGAGCAGCACCTGGCCACTCGCGCGGATTTCACCTGGGTGCAGGATCTTGGCATCGCCGGCTTTCCCACCCTGCTGGCCGAGCGCAACGGTCAACTGGCCTTGCTGACCAACGGCTACCAGCCGCTCGGCGTGCTGGCGCCGTTGCTTGGCCGCTGGCTGGAGCGTGGCGCCCATGCCTGATCGGTTGAGCTGGGCGGAAATCCGCCGGCTGGCCCTGCATCACCGGAAGGCGCTGATCCTGGCCAACCTGGTGGCCCTGTTCGCCACCCTGTGCAGCGTGCCGATTCCCTTGCTGCTGCCGTTGCTGGTCGATGAGGTGCTGCTGGGCGATGGCGACGCCGCGCTCAAGGTGATGGATCGCTTCCTCCCGGCCGACTGGGAAACTGCCGCCGGCTACATCGGCCTGATGCTGCTGCTGACCCTGCTGCTGCGTGGCTCGGCGCTGATCTTCAACGTGCTGCAGGCGCGCCTGTTCGCCCGCCTGTCGAAGGACATCGTCTACCGCATCCGCATTCGCCTGATCGAGCGACTCAAGCGCATCTCCCTCGGCGAGTACGAAAGCCTCGGCGGTGGCACCGTGACCACCCATCTGGTCACCGACCTGGACACCCTGGACAAGTTCGTCGGCGAGACCCTCAGTCGTTTCCTGGTCGCCGTGCTGACCCTGACCGGTACCTCGGCGATCCTGCTGTGGATGCACTGGCAGCTGGCGCTGCTGATCCTGCTGTTCAACCCGTTGGTGATCTACGCCACCGTGCAGTTGGGCAAGCGGGTCAAACACCTGAAAAAACTGGAGAACGACAGCACCTCGCGGTTCACCCAGGCGCTCTCCGAAACCCTCGACGCCATCCAGGAGATTCGCGCCAGCAATCGCCAGGGCTATTTCCTCGGCCGTCTCGGTGGGCGGGCCCGGGAGGTGCGTGACTATGCGGTGGCCTCGCAGTGGAAGAGCGACGCGTCGAACCGCGCCAGCGGCTTGTTGTTCCAGTTCGGCATCGACGTGTTCCGCGCCGCCGCGATGCTCACCGTGCTGTTTTCCGACCTGTCGATCGGCCAAATGCTCGCGGTGTTCAGCTACCTGTGGTTCATGATCGGCCCGGTCGAACAGTTGCTCAACCTGCAATACGCCTTCTACGCCGCCGGCGGGGCGCTGGCGCGGATCAATGAACTGCTGGCGCGGGCCGACGAACCGCAGTATCCCGCTCGCGTCGATCCGTTCAAAGGCCGTGAGACGGTCGGTATCGAGGTGCGCGGGCTGACCTTCGCCTACCAAGAGGAGCCGGTGCTGGAGCACCTCGACCTGAGCATCGCGCCGGGCGAGAAGGTCGCCATAGTCGGTGCCAGCGGCGGCGGCAAGAGCACCCTGGTGCAACTGCTGCTCGGCCTCTATTCGCCGCAGGCCGGGAGCATTCATTTCGGCGGCTGCAGCCAGCAGGAGATCGGCCTGGAAACGGTGCGGGAAAACGTCGCGGTGGTGCTGCAGCATCCGGCGCTGTTCAACGACACGGTGCGTGCCAACCTGTGCATGGGCCGTGAACGCGATGACGAGGCCTGCTGGCACGCGCTGGAAATCGCCCAGTTGGCCGGGACCATCCGCGCCCTGGCGAAAGGGCTGGACAGCATCGTCGGCCGTTCCGGGGTGCGCCTGTCCGGTGGTCAGCGCCAGCGCCTGGCCATCGCCCGCATGGTGCTGGCCGAGCCCAAGGTGGTGATCCTCGACGAGGCCACCTCGGCCCTGGACGCCGCCACCGAGTACGCATTGCACCAGGCGCTGGGCCAATTTCTCAACGGTCGTACCACGCTGATCATCGCCCATCGCCTGTCTGCAGTGAAGCAAGCGGACCGGGTGCTGGTATTCGATGGCGGCAGCGTCGCCGAGGATGGCGATCACCAGCGCCTGATCGCCGACGGCGGGCTGTATGCCAAGCTCTACGGGCACCTGCAGCACTGAGAGTGTGTTTACAAATTACTGCGCTCGGCCATTCTGCGTTGAAATCAGCCCGGGACAAGGCGTCTCAAAATACTCATGTACAACTCGTACACTCCGCTTTTTCGGCTGATTTCGCCTTGCCTGGCCATCGCTCGCTACTTTTTGTAAACAGCCTCTGAGTGGCCGACGCCGGGCGCTTCAGGGCGTCGTGTGGGGCCCGTTGCGAATGTGCGGTGTGTTATCGCCGCCGCGGCCGGCTAAGGTGAGGGGGTGGCTGTCGCCGAATCCTTGTCGGTTGCCCACTGCTGCAGTTGTTCAACCCGCGCCTGGCTCTCGGCCAGCGACTTGTCCAGCGCTTCGTTGTAGTCGTCCAGCCAACTGCGCGAGCCGACGATCATGCCGGCCAGGTCGCGCATGCCGTTTTTGAGGGCGGTGAGGCTGTGCTGGAAGCTCTGCTCCTGGGCAATCAGCATCCTCGCCACCTGTTGCAGCGACTCGCGATTGTCGCCATTCGAGGCCGCTGGACCAGGTTTGTTGCGGGCCAAGGCCTCGAGTTGGGCCACCTGCAATGCCTGGCTCGCCACCTGCGTCTCCAGCGTCACCAGCTGTTTCTGTAGGGCTTCGACCTGGCTGCGGCTTGGTGCTTGCTCCTCTTCGCCAAAGAGACTCATGAAGCCCCAGGTCAGCCAGCTGGCGAGGACTATTGCGAGCAACGCCACTACCACCAGGAGGATGATGCGGTCGAGTCGACGATCCTTTTCCAGCAGAGCCAGGCGCTGCGTGTCGCTGAGGGGCTCGCTGGATGCTTCCTGGCTATCGCGGCTCATATGACGGTTCCGCTCTCTATTGTTCTTGTCTGGGGTCGACCTTATATGATGTCAGTGTGCCACTATTCGCTGTCGATTGTGAACCATGCCTCCAGGTGCCCCTCCGGGGGCAGCCGTCTGCAGGTGGGCATTGAGCCGGCGAGTAGCGGTTGGTCAACCCTGTGCCGGGCGCGTGCCGGCACAGTATCACTCCAGAGGGCTCAGGAACCGGGCTGCAGGTCGCCTTGCTGCCACCGCGCTTCGCTGTCGGAAAGAGCCTGGGCGATGTCGCTCAGCTGGGTCGAGGGTAGCTCGGCGGGCAGCGGGTCGAGACCCGCGCTGGCAAACAGCTGGCCGTAGCTGTTGCGCAGTTCCGCATAGGCGAGGTCGCGGCGCAGATCGGCCTGCAGGGCATTCAGTTCGCCCTGGATCAGGTCGAGTTCACCTATGCCCTGGGCCTTGTAGCGATTGCGCAATTGCTCGGCAATCTGGCTGTCGAGCTGGGCCAGCTCCTGGCTGGTCTGGAACTGCCGTTGTGCTTCATGGAAGTTGGCATTGGCCACATACAGCTGGGCCAGCACCGCCATGGACATCGCCTGACGCCGTGCTGTCGCCACTTCTTCGCCAGCCTTGGCGACGTTGATGGCCGCCGGAGCGGAGAGCACGTTGAACAGGTTCCAGGTGACCTTGACCCCATAGTCCGCCCAGCTCTGGTTGACCAGGAAGGAGTTGCTGTCGTAGTGGCCACCGGCGGAGAACTCCAGGCCCGGTAGCAGGCGCAGCATGGCCTTGCGGGTTTCCGCCGCGCTGATCCGGGCCTGGTAATCCTGCTCGCGCAACTCTGGTCTATTGGCCAGTGCCTGCTCTTCCATTTGGCTCAGTTCGACCTTGAGCTGCGGTACCTCGTAGTCACCCGTGGAGGCCAGGCTGAAGTCGGTACCCATGGGCAGGTTGATCAAGGCGGCCAGCTCGGTTTTGGCCAGGGACAGCGCCCGGCGCTGATCCTCCAACTGGCGGGTGGCCTCGATCAGTGCTCGCTGATAGCTCATGGCCTGTACCGGGTCACCGATACGCTGCTCGCTCAAGCGCTGGCTGTTGCCGCGGGCTTCATCGACGCGCGCCATCAGGCTGTCGATCTGCTTGAGCAGACGTTCAGCCGCCACGGCCCGCCAATAGGCCGAACGCACGTCCTGAATGATGGTGTGGACTACCTTGCGCCGTCTTTCCTGAACGATCAGGCGTTGGTCGGCCTGTTGCTTGGCGCCGACGTAGCTGACGCCGAAATCGAGCACGTTCCACACCATGGTCAGGTCCGCCACCTCGCGGTCGCGGTCCTGCGAAGTGGACGGTTCCAGGGATTGGGTGCCGGTCTCGACGCTCTGGCTGCTGGAGGCACTGACATTGTTGCGTCCGACATATCCGGCCTGCAGCGCCATGCGCGGCAGCATGTCGAAGCTGGCAAGGTCGACCTGGCGCTGCGCCAGCGCTTCCTCCATGACCTTGAGGCGGCCCTCGAGGTTGTATTTCACCGCGCGCGCCATAGCCTCATGCATCGTCAGCGGGCCGCTAAGCGGTTCCTGATCCTTGAACATGCTCAGCAGATCGCTTTTCGCGCGCTGCTCGCTGACGCTGCGATCGATAGGCTGGCTGGTGACAGCGCAACCGCTGATGGTCAGCGCCAGCAGGCTGACCCCGAACAGTTTCTGGCTCTTTTTCATCCTTGGGCCGCCCCCTTGTCGCGGCTGAATTTTTGTTCTCGTTCCTGATCAGACTTGTGGTTCGGCTGGTTCGATCTGCCCCAAAGCCCAGGCCAGCTCATGGATCTGGCGTTGTTCGGTTTCCCCCATCTCATGCAACTGTTGGCCCAGCGTGGGTGCCCCAAATACACCGCGCAGGCCCTGGCCGGCATCGCCGCCGCCACGCCATTGCTTGCCGTCGAAAACCTTCAGTGGTGCGGACTCGGGCATCGAGTCGCTGCCGAAAATATTCGACAGGGTGCTGCTGCCGAAGACCCCGGCATCGCCCCCGCCAAAACCGAGGAAGCCGACCCCGGAGCCGTCGCCCCCGCTCGGATCGCTGCTGGCGAAGACTTGGGCAATGAAACTGGGCGCCAGGGCGCCGTTATGGATGAAGATATTGCCCAGGGTAGGAATGCCGCTGCCCAGGGTCGGCACTTCGAACAATGGCGGCGGTAGCAACGGCGAGCTGAATGGCGGTGGCGGCAGCGCCGGCGTCGGTGGAGGGGGCGGCGGCGGTAGATCGATCGGTGGCGCGGACGGTGTGATCCGGAATTCCGGATCGCCGCCATCCGGCGGTGTCGGTGCGTTCACCTCGAGCCCGGCGGTCGAGGGTACGCTGACCAGGGCTAGATTCGCGACATTACCGAGGGTGTCGCTAAGGCTCGCCCCGTTTGGCTCAATGGCGCTATCCAGAGTGATGCCGGTGCGGTCCACCTGGCCGAAGTCCACCACGTAGCGGAAGGTCAGCACATTGCTACCAGTGCCCGAGACATACTCCGCGTATACCGTGCCGCCGGTATCCAGCCGAATGGCGAGGCGCGGCATGCCTCCCGAGGTGTCCACGGTCACGTTGTCATCGAAGGTCACGGTGAACTCCAGGGATTGTCCCTGGGTGTAAACCGAATTGGCCGGCAGGCCGACCGAAGAGACCGCCGGGCCGGTGTTATCCAGTACATAGGCCTCGCCATTCAGCCCGGCGGCCACTTCGTTGCCCGCCTGGTCGACGATGCTGGTAGCGCTGCCGCTCAGGTTCAGGCCCAGGCTGCCGTCGCCGCTCAGGTTGCCGACGGTGATCTGGTAGGTCTGCGCATCGATCTGCACGATGGACTGGATCGTCCCGCTGGCCGTGCCGGTGGTCGCCAGGCCGAAGTCGCCGAGGTCCACCCCGCTCACGCCTTCACTGAAGGTCAGGGTGAAGCGCACGCTGTCCGCCGTGGTCGGCGTCGCGTCCAGCCGCACCAGGCCGTTCGCCGTCGGGGCGCTGGTGTCGACGATCACGCCCGCCGTGGCGCCCACGCTGTTCAGGGTCAGGTCGGCGGTATTGCCCGCCGCGTCGCGCAGCGTGCCGCCGTTGGCCTCCAGGCCGCTCACGGCGATGCCATCGGCATCGGTGTCGCCGGCCTGCACGCTGTACTGGAACAGCAGCGCTCCGCTGCCTGAGCCGGACACATAGGTCGCGTAGCGGGTCACCCCGCCGATATCCAGCGCCAACCGCGGCGTGCCGCCGCTGGTGTCGATCTGGACCGCCTCGCTGGCGTTGACCGTGAAGCTCAGCACGTCGCCGGCGTTGTACGCGCCGTTGGCCGGCACGTTCACCGAAGCCACCACCGGATTCACCGCATCCACCAGCACGCCGCTGGTCGAGCCCACGCCGTTGAGCGTGGTCATCGCCGCATTGCCTACCGCGTCGCTCAAGGTACCGCCGTTGGCCTGGATGCTGCTGCCCAGGGTGATGCCGTTGCTGTCCAGCTGACCACTGGCCACCGTCAGGCGGAAGGTGAGGGCGGTGCTGCCGGAGCCGGCGATGTACTCGGCGAATACCGTGCCGCCGGTGTCCAGGCTGATTGCGATGCGCGGCGTGCCGCCGCTGGTGTCGACGGTCACCGCCTCGCTGAAGTTCACCGTGAAGTCGAGGTTCTGCCCGGCCACGTAGGTGCCGTTGGCCGGCACCGACACCGAGCTCACGCTCGGCGCCACGCCATCGATGACCAGATCGTGCTGGCCGGCGATGGAGTCGGCGCCGCCGAGGGTTGGCAGGGTAAGGATGGCGTTGTCGCTGGTGGCGCTACGGATGGTCGCGCCGTTCAGGGCCAGGGCGCCAGTGGACTGGTAGTCGAGATCGGCACTGAGATCGCCGGCTTGCACCGTGTAGCTGAAGGTCAGGGTATCGCTGCCGGAGCCCGAGACGTAGCTGGCGGCGCGATCGGTCAAGCCGGTTTCCAGCAGCAGGCTCGGAACACCGCCCGTGGTATCGACGGTTACCGCTTGGTCGAAGCTGACCGTCACGCTGATGACATCGCCCACCTTGTAGCCGCCGTCCGGGTTGGTCACGTTGACCGCGGTGACTACCGGGTTAATGCTGTTGACGGTAATGGCAATGGTATCGGTGTCGGTATGGGTGCCACCGCTGCCGCTCAGCCCCAGGTCGCTGCTGGTGATCTGCAGGCTGGCCGCGCCGTTGTATCCGGGCGTGGGCGAGAAGATCAGACCGTTCAGGCCGTTGTTGATATCGGCAATGCTGCCTTCGAAGCTCATGCTGCCGTCGTTGGCCCCGCTGCCGACGATAAAGCTCAAACCTGTGGTGCCGGACAGCGTGATCAGGCCATTGCTGGCGGTCAGCGTGACCCGCACGGTGCCGCCGCCCGCATCCACATCGCTGATGGATATCAGGTTGCCGTTGCCGCTGCTGAAGATCAGCGAAGCGTCCTGATCGACCGCCTGGGCACTGGGCGCAGCATTGACCGGGGCATCGTTCACCGCCGTCACCACCAAGGTGACGGTGTCGCTATCGGTGAGGTTGCCGCCGCTGCCGGTGTTGCCGTTGTCGGCGATACCAACGGTTAGTACGACGTTACTGGTCGCGTTCAATGCAGTCTGGAAGCTGAGCCCGCTGGCGGCGATAAAGCTGTTGATATCGGCAACGCTGCCCGCCAGGGTCAGGCTACCGGTACCCGAGCCGGTCACCGTGACCCCGGAAGCGCTGGTAGCGCTCAGGGTACCCGAGGCCACCGAGAAGCTGGCGGTCGCTGAGCCACTGCCGGCATCCACATCGGCGATGCTGATGCCGGTCAAGGCCGTGCCGACGTCCTCATCGATGTTGATCGAGATCGGTGTGGTGACGACGGGCGCGTCGTTGACTGCGCTCACCTGCAAGGTGGTGGTGTCGCTGTCGGTCTGTGCACCGCCGCTGCCGGTATTGCCGCCGTCATCGATAGCCACGGTCAGCGTCACGTCCGCCGTGGCGTTGGCCGCGGTGGTGAAGGTCAGATTACTACCGGCAATGAAGGCGTTGATATTGGCCACGGTGCCGGTCAGGGTCAGTGCCGAGCTGGTGCCGCCAACCGTTACCCCGCCGCCGCTGGTGGCCGCCAGCGCACCCGAAGCGACCGACAGAGTGGCGGTAACGCTGCTGCCGCCGGCGTCCACATCGCTGAAGGAAATACCGGTCAACGCGCTGGCGGTGTCTTCGCTGACGCCGATATTGGCCGGCACGCTCACCACCGGCGCATCGTTGACCGCCGTGACGCTCAAGGTGACGGTGGTGGAGTCCGCTTCGGACGAGCCGGTCCCACTATTGCCCGGGTCGGTGCCGGTGTTGCCGCCATCGTCGATAGCGACCGTAAGGGTGACGTCGCCGGTGGCATTGCCGGCCGTGGTGAAGCTCACGCCGCTGGCGGCGATAAAGGCGTTGATATCGGCAATCGAGCCGGTCAGGGTCAGGCTGGCGGTGCCGCTGCCGGCGACGGTCACATTGCCGCCGCTGGTGGCGGCAAGGCTTCCCGAGCCGACCGAGAGCGTAGCGGTCACCGTGCCGCTGGCTGCATCGACATCGGCAAAGCTGATACCCGTCAGTGCGCTGGCCACATCCTCCGTGACGCCAATGGACCCTGGTGCGGTGATGACCGGCGCATCGTTGACGCTCGTCACCGCAACGGTGGCGGCTATCGATACGGCGGTTATGTCGACCCCACCATTACTGATGCCGCCGTTATCGGTGATGCTGGTGAGCGTCACCACGCGGCTGGCTGTGGTGGGCGTCTCGCTCGCATTGCGGTAGCCCATGCCGTCGACCATGGTCTGCGCCGTCGCAGTGCTCAAGCCACCGGCCACGGTAAGGGTGATGGTGGCGGTACTGCCGGTCACGCTGACGCTGTAATCGATGGCGTTGCCGCCCGTGGTGGTGCCGTTGGTGCCGTTGGTCAACGCGATGTCGGTGCCGTCTACGCTGAATATCTCGCTGGCGCCATCGGCCAGATTGCTGACCGTCAGGGTCAGGCCGGTGATGGTCTGGCCCGCTTCAATGGTACCGATGCTCACGCCGCTGAACAGATCGACCGCGGCGGCGTTCTCGGTATAGGTCGGGGTGCCCCCGGTGGCCGTGAGCGTCGGCGCATCGTTCACTCCAGTGACGCTGACCGCAATATCGGCATTGCTGCTGGTGCCGCCGTCGCCATCGTTGACGGTCACACGAACCGTGCGACTGCTGGTGCTCGGGTCGGTGGTGTTGCTGTTGGCGTAAGTGAGGTTGCGCACCA
Source organism: Pseudomonas benzenivorans (assembly GCF_900100495.1). Taxonomy (GTDB): domain Bacteria; phylum Pseudomonadota; class Gammaproteobacteria; order Pseudomonadales; family Pseudomonadaceae; genus Aquipseudomonas; species Aquipseudomonas benzenivorans. The sequence continues at coordinate 173,749 of NZ_FNCT01000006.1, read as the reverse complement.
GCGCCTGCACGGCGGCCGGTGTGGCGTTCGCGTTCAGGGTAATCACCAGGTCGTTGCTACCGCTGCCGCCGGCGAACGTACCGATCAATACGCCGCCGTAGCTGACGTTGCTACCCGATACACCGATCTGGCCGATGCCGCTGCCCTCGTTGCGAATCGCCAGTAGATCCTCGCCGTCCACCCGATTGGTGACGATGGCCACGGTGACGTTGCCGCCGTCGAAATCGGCGGAATCGCTGTCGAAGACGGTCGCATCACTGCCAGAGTCCAGCAGCGTCGCGCTGCCGCCCTCGGTATGGCCCACGCTGTCGCCGTTCAGGTTGCCGACCACAGGCGCGTCATTGATCGGTGCGGTCAGGGTGACGTCGTTGCCGGTACCACCGATGTAGCTGGCGGTGAGTTGGGTTGAGTTGCCGCCCGCGGCGAAGCTGCCGCCCTCCGCGATGCCGGTGAAGGTGCCGGTGACCGCATCGGCCGCGTCGTTGACGATGATGGTGTAGCTGTCGCCGTTGCCTGGCGTATAGCCGTGGGTAGCCGACAGAGTGGCGCCGCTGACATCGACCGCGCCGTTGACGATCACCTGGTCATATTGGGTACCGGCGGTGGTGCCGTTGATTTCCACCGTCAGGGTACTGCCTGCGGCCATCGTCAGGTCGCCATTGATGGTCAGGGTGCCCGCACTGTTACCGGGCGAAAGGGTGCCGCCACTGTCTACCGTGACGTTGCTGGAAATGCTGCCGCTGCCGCCCAGGGTAGCGCCGGACGCCACAGTCGCAGCCGAGGTGGCGGACAAGGCGCCATTGACCAGCAAGCTACCGGCATTGACGCTGGTGGCACCGGTATAGCTGTCGGTGCCGCTGAGGGTCAGCGCGGCGGCGCCGGTTTTGGTCAGCCCACCCGCACCGGTGATAGTGCCGGAGAGGGTGGCATTGGCGGTTGTATTGACGCTGGCGGTGCCGCCGCTAAGGGCGACGGCGTTGTCGATGGTGGTGGCGCCGGTCACGGCCAGCGTGCTGCCGTTGGCCAGGGTCAGCGCGCCGCTGCCGAGGTTGCTGTCGCTGCCGACGCTCAGGGTGCCAGCGCTGACGGTGGTGGTGCCCGAGTAGGTGTTGCTGGCGGACAGGGTGAGCGTCGAGGCGCCCGCCTTGGTCAGGTTGTTGGCGCCACTGATGACGCCGGACAGGGTGGCGTTGGCCGAGTTGCTGACGGTGGCACTACCGGCCAGAGCGATAGCGTTGTCGATGGTGGTGGCGCCCGTCACCTCCAGCGTGGTGCCGCTGGCCAGGGTCAGCGCGCCGCTGCCGAGGTTGCTGTCGCTGCCGACGCTCAGGGTACCGGCGGAGACAATGGTGGTGCCCGAGTAGGTGTTGCTGGCGGACAGGGTGAGCGTCGAAGCACCCGTCTTGGTCAGATTGCTGGCGCCGCTGATGATGCCGGACAGGATGGCGTTGGCCGAGGCGCTGACGGTGGCGTCGCCGGACAGGGTAATGCCATTGTCGATATTGGTCGCACCGGTCAAGGCCAGCGTGCTGCCGCTGGCCAGTGTCAGCCCGCCGCTGTTCAGGTGGCTATCGCTGGCCACCGACAGGGTGCCGGCGCTGACGCTGATGCCGCCGGACAGGCTGGTCGAGTTGCCGGCATTGGACAGCGTCAGCGTGCCCGCATCGGTTTTATTCAGATTGAATGCACCATCCAGCGCACCGCTAAGGGTGAAGGTGCTGCCAGTGGCGGCGCTGACGTCGGCACCGGCGGCCAAGCTGATAGCGCCACTCAAGCTGCTAGTGCCACTGATCAGGTGCAGTGCGCCGTAGTTCACAGCGCTGACGGTCTTGCCAGTACCACTGATGGTGAAGGCTTCGCCGATGCTCAGCCCGCCCGCCACGCGCACGGTGGCACCGGAGCTGACCGTGGTAGCGCCCGCTGTGGTACCCAGCGCGTTGTTATGGTTGGCGATCAGGGTGCCGGCCGAGACGTTGGTGGCGCCGGTATAGGTGTTGTTGCCATCGAGTTGCAGTATGGCCGCCGCCGTTTTAGTCAGGCTGCCGCTACCCGATATGACGCCGGACAAGGTAAGGGTGGTGGCGCCACCGCCTCCACCGACATTGAAGGTGCCGCCGCTGGCGCCCAACACAATGGCGTTGTCGATGGTGAAGGCGCTTACACTGTTGGTCAGCGTGCCGCCATCGAGCGTCAGCGTGCCGGACGAGAGGTGGTCGTCGCTGCTGATGCTCAGCGTGCCCGCTGTCACGCTGATGCCGCCGGACATGCCGCTTTCATTGCTGGTGCTGCTCAACGCCAGCGTGCCGGCACCCGCCTTGGACAGCGAACCGGTACCCGCCAACGCACTGGCGATGGTGACCGTGCCGGTGGAGTTGGTAAAATTCAGGGTGGTGCCGCCACCCAGGGTGATGGTGCTGCCCGAAAAGGTCAGGCCGCTGGCGGAGTCGCCGTTGATGGTCAGGCTCTCGTTGATCGCCAACGCGCCGGCCAGGGTCATCGAACTATTGAAACTGCTGCTGAAGATCAGCGTCTGGCTACCGGTGGCATCGGCGGCAGCAATCGCCACCGCCTCGCTGAAACTCACCCCATTGCTCACGTTGATGGTGGCCGTGTCGGTGGTGTTGGTGACGTAGATGGTGTCGCTCGTCACCGTCACATCGGCGGTCGCACTGGCCACCCCGTCGCTCAGGGTAAAGCGCACAGTGGCATCGCCGGCGGGGGTATCGCTGCGGTAGGTGATGCGCTGCGCAATATCGTTGACCAGGGCAGTCGTCGCCGCTGTGGCGCTGCTGGTAAAGCTGATGGTCAGCACACCGCCGGTATTGGTGAAGGTGGCAAAGGTGGATCCGCCGGATTGCAGGTCGCTGCCGCTGACGGTAAAGAGCGCGCCCGAGGTATCGAAGCCAAGGACATCGGTGCTCACTGCCGTGCCATTGCGCTGCACCGTCAGGCTCGCCCCCGACCAGTCGCCGTTACCGCCATTCAATGCTTCGAGGTCGGTATCGCCCAGGCTGGCGTTACCGCCGGAATCCAGGGTTACGGTACTGCCAACCCCGGCCCAGGCAACACTGTCGCTATTGAGGCTGCCGATGGTGGGGGTGGCGTTGGGGTTGTAGTTGGTGTCGGTAGTACCACCGCCTGTTGTGCGTATCTGCGAGGTCGACGCGCCAGCAGCGCCGTTCGAACTGCCACCATCGTTTGTTACGCCAATGCCACCGGCTGCGCCGACATTGCCCGTTGCCAATGAGGTGTTCGTAGCGGCGTCTATCTGAACGGTGCCCCCCGCATTCCAGATGGCACCAATACCAGACCCCGCATCGCCGCCATTGCCACTGATACCAGAGGCTCCGCCGCCACCACCACCGCCACCTGCGCCAATATTGTTGGTGATGCTGCTGGTGGTAATGGTAAGTGTGCCGGTGTTGTAGATACCGCCCGCTGCGTTGCCGCCGCGTCCGCCGCCGAAGCTGTAGCCGCCACCGCCGCCACCGCCGCCAATGCTGATCGAGCCATTGTTGGCGGTACCGCCACTGCCGCCATCGGTATAACTGTTTCCGTAGGTCGCACCCTCACCGCCGCTAGTCGAGCCCCCACGCCCAACCAGGTTGCCGAAGCCAGCACCGTCGCCACCCGTACCCGCCGAGGCTGCGCCTGGCGTATGCGTCGGGTTGGTGCCGCCAACACCGCCGAAAGTGGTTCCGAAGCCACCGCCACCACCGCCCGCGCCACCGCCGCCGCCCGCCCCGCCACCGCCGCCGCCGCCGCCAGCCGCCTTGCCTCCAGTGATCGTACTGCCGGTAATAGTCAGAGTTCCGGTGTTACGAATATTGGCGCCCAGTGCGTCGCCGCCGGCTTGCCCCACAGCGTTGCCTGGCGTATTGCCGCCTGCGCCAGTCAAGAAACCATTGCTGATTGTCAGGTTGCTGATGGCTACCTCGGAACCCACACCAGAGCTGGATACATCAAGCACGCGCGCCAGATTGTTGCCGCTCAGGGTAAAGCCTCCGCCGACGATGCTCATGGTCTGACCGTCGGTGACGTTGATTGAAATGGCGTCGGCCGCCGAGGCGAAGGTGATATTGCCGGTCAAGGTGATCACGTCATCGACGCCATCGGTGTTGCCCGTGGTAATCGCTGCCTTGAGCCCGGCGACGCTGTTGACACTGGTGGTAACCAGTACGTGATCGTAGCTGCCGAGCTGGGAGAGATTCAGTGCATAGCTGGCCGTTACGTCGCCGGTGGTGATTTCCAGGTCCCAATCTGCGCCCTTGGCGCTGCCACCAGTTCCGTCATCGGACGCAGCGATATCGGCGCCGGTAATGCTGGCCAGTTGCGACAGGAAGGCCTGCCCTTCGCTGCCCGCCCCGACTTCGCAGCCGTAGAGCAGGATGTCGCCATCCGTGGTCAGGGCCTCGCCAATGCTCTGCAGTTGGCTGCTGTAATCGCCGAGATTGCCTTCGAACAGTGGCGCATTACCCAGCAGCAGCACCCCGGCATCACCGTGGGAAATGATATGAATGGCATCGATACCGCTGCGCGTTTCCAAGGCATCTGCGATCTGCTGCACACCATCGCGATCAGTGCTCAGCAGCACCACTTCGGCATCCGGCGAGACAGCCCCCAGCAGGGCTTGGTAGTCCGGCACGCGCGTGTCGACGAAGACGATTTCCTTGCGACCGCCATTCTGCGCATCCGCCACAGCGCCGGCTTGGGAGCTGTCGCTGGAGTCCTGGTTCGTTTCCGCGCCGGCGGCGTCTCCATGGGTGGTGTCGGCGGCCGTATCAGCGGTCGGCACATCGCTGGCCAGGGTGGCGGCCACCGCGCCATCGAACATCATGCGCGGTTCAAGCGACTGGATCAGCGGCGGTCGTGGCTGCTCGCTGGCTGGTTTACCGGACTGTCTAGCGCCTTTGTTCCACCACATTGTTGCCTCCTTGCCAGTGCCCTTGGGGCGCCGCAGCGATTTTTCTTGTTCTATCGGCGCATCACGCCGGTTTCTTCGGGTTTGGCCCGGATGACATGAGCGGTGCTACCGGCGCCGTCGTTCCAGAACGACAAAGCCGAATACTGCTGGAACAGGTCGGGCGGCAGCACGGTACGCCTGGTTTGCGCGGCGACCTGGGGACGTACGCGATGCAGGCCGGCAACGCCCAGAGCCTGGTCGAATTCGGGCGCATCGTAGTGGACGTTGTCGAAATCGTGCTGGTACCAGGGCTCCTCGATAAAGTCATAGACCAGCCGCAGCACCTTCTCCGGGGCCTGGGTCAATAGATCGTAGTCGACCAGCAGCAGGGAACCGGCGTGCTCGCCGTAATAGGCTTCCTTCAATGCGGCCCAGGCGAAGCCGACCAGACGGTTGCGCTGGGCCAGGGTGTCGACCCGGCTGTAGACCGTATTGCGCTCGGCGTCGTCGGCGAACAGCTTGGTGTTCTCGTAGGGGTTGGCCCGGTACAGGCGTTCGAGGCTGTCCATCACCCAGGCGACACTGCGCACGCAGGCGATCACCTTGGCGGATGGGAACAGGTCGAGCAGGGCCGGGAGCTTGGCGCACCAGAGCCGGTTGGTGTCGAACACCAGCGACTTCTCGGCCTGCTCGCTGTAGTAGTTGTCGAAGAGGCCGCGCAGCAGCCGACGGCGTACCGGCTGTTCGATCACCGGACCGAACTCGCTGCCAGCGCTGAACTGGCCGAGCAGGCTGGAGAACAGGTTGCCGACCGGGCTGGTCATGCCGGCATGAAAGCGGGGATTCTGCAGAAGCAATGCTGACAGCAGGGTAGAGCCGGAACGGGGCAGCCCGGAGATGAAATGATAGGACGACAATATGGACTCCTTTCCCTTTGCTCCGGCGAAGGCCGCCCGCTCAGAACTGATCAAAGTCAAATTAAGCCATGCAGCCGAAGAAAAGCATAGCCTTGTCGTGGCCAGATAATGGCTAGCCGATGGAAATTTTTGTCGAGGCGCGGCCAAGCCCGGGTTTACTTTGCGAAAGATTGGACTACAACGATTGAGGGGCGTCTGTAGGCCTGAGGCGTTCCCTTGCTCGTCCAGGTATTCCGGGGTCGTCGAGTCAGGCGAGGCGACACTGGGAGGCACGTGGGTTGGAGTACAAATCTAATAATCCTGAGGAGTTATCCATGGAACCTTTTATCGGCACCATTCAGTCTTTCGCATTCAATTTCCCGCCGCGTGGTTGGTCCCTGTGCCAAGGCCAGCTTATGTCCATCTCGCAGAACACCGCATTGTTCTCGCTACTTGGCACCACTTACGGCGGTAATGGCCAGACCACTTTCGGTTTGCCCAATCTGCAAGGGCGGATGCCGATCGGCATGGGCCAGGGCGCCGGCCTGCCCAGCTACGAGATCGGTGAGGCGGCGGGTACTCCCTCTGTGACCCTGACGTCCAACGAGATGCCGATGCACACCCACGCCGTGCAGGTACAGGTGGCCGGTACGCCGTCATCGCCTGCAACCGCGCCGAGCTCCAGCAACCAATACCTCGGTGCCTCGGGAGGGGGGCCTGGTTCCGCCTCGATCTGGTCGAACGCACTGAATGAGCCGATTTCCCTGGGCGGTGCGCAGGCGAGCATGGCCGGTGGCAGCCTGCCGGTGGATATCATGAACCCCTTCCTGGCGATCAACTTCAGCATCGCCATGCTGGGCATCTTTCCCTCGCGCAACTGAGCATGCTGGCAGCGGCCCCTTGCCTGGCAAGGGGCCGCTCTTGTAATGGGCGCATTTCCGTTAACTGATTTCTGGGTTCATCAAGATGCTTGATCTCGTCAACGCCGATCATTTCCGTCAGCTACAAGGGCAAGTCTGCCAGTTTGAGATTCACGGCGGTGAGATTCTGCACCTGCGGGTGGACCGGGTCATCCTCAAGCCCCTGGCACGAATGCCGGATGCTGACGAGGGTGGGCGCATGCCGTTCTCGGTGGGTTTGACGGCCATGCAACCGAGCGGCTTCGTGCACGGCTTGTGCTCGGTCGAGTTGCCGCAATTGGGGCGCGTTTGCGACATGATGGTGACGCGGGAGGCGGCGCTTGGGCGGGATCCAGGCCAGAGCTATTTCCAGATACTGTTCGGCTGAGCAAGCTGACGGGCCTGCTCGCCCCCTCATCCAGCGCTTTGCGCTCCCTTCTTCCCCGCGGGAGGAGGGAGCAGGGAAGTCGTTGCGCGACTTTTAGGCTAGGGCAGAGCGGCGCCCGGGTACCAGGCCAGTCGCTCGGCCATCGGGTGGGACTCCTCGACCCGGAAGCCCATCTCCAGATACAACCGCCTGGCCTGCGGATTGTTGCGCCAGACCACTACCGCGACCGGGCTGAAGACCTTCTGCGCTGCCTGCTGCACACCCTGTAATACGGCCTTGCCATAGCCGCGGCCACGGGCTGCCGGGATAAAGGCAAGGTAGATCAGGCGCACTTCGTTGTGGCCGAAGTCGGCGATCATCGCACCTATCGCATCGCCAGTCTTCTCGATGACGAAGTGCAGGGCGTTGGGATAATTCGATCCAGCGCCTTCCTGTTGCACCCGATACTGCGCGGCGACCACGCTATCGATCAGCTCACGCTCGCCATCGATCCATTGCAGGTCCGGCCGCGCCGAATGGTAGAGGCCCTGCAGGAACGGCTCGTCGCTGGGCTGCGCGGGCCGTACGCTGAGTCCTTCGGGCATGGACGAGGTGTTCAGCATGCGATTCTCCTTGGCTTGTTCTTAGAAACCGCTTTCCCGCACGCCCAAGGCGGCTAGGCGACGCCAGGTGGCGCCGAGCAACGATTCGTGCCGACCCTGCAACAGCACCACGCCGCGCAGCGGCTGCGTCGGCAGCGCGAGCCCATCGATAAGCGCCAGGCGCACCGCATATTGCGCCTGCACCGGCTGGGCGCGCTGCTGCTGGTCGCGGCGTATGGCAATCGGCCCGCCATGGTCCGAGGCCAGCGCCTCGATATCCAGGTAGGGGGCTCCGGTGGCGCTGATCTCGGCCAGGCGCACCGGTAGCGCCGGGCGCAGCGGGTCGTCGGCGATGAAGCGTCCCGCGGTGCCGGCCTCGACTCGCCAGAGTGCCTCTTCCGGCAGGTAGCCACGCAATCGCACCTGCTCTTCCACCACCCGCGCCAGTGGCGCTTGTGGCATCAGCCAGCGACCCGGTCCGAGATCGGGCAACAGGTCGCGTACTACGCCTGCGTGTGGCGCGCGCAGCTGCAGTCGCGCGCGCTGGGCGGCCAGGCCGCGGTATTCGGCCAGCGCCTCGGCCAGCTGCTGTTCGAGCACCCCGACATCGGCCACCGTCTCGCTGCGTCCGGCCTGACGCCGTAGTTGCAGTTGGATAATGCGGATCTGGCTGCGCACTATGGCTTGCCGCGCATCCAGGTCGGGGGATTCCAGCTCCAGCAGCAAGTCGCCGGCCTGCACCCGCTGGCCGTCGCGGACTTGCAGCAATTTCAGGCGCGCCGGCAGCGGCGCGTGCAAGGCGCTGGCGCGCGCGGCTTCGAGCATGGCCGGTACTTCGACGCCGCTGCGCCAGGGCATCGCCAGCAGGGCCACGCCGCCGAGCAGCAGTGCGCCGCTGAGCAGCAGCCGGGCAGGGTGGGCCTGTTCCCGCCGCCGCCACCATTCGCGGGCTTCCCGCCAGACCGGCAGGCCGATGAACCAGGCCAGCTCCACCAACATCAGGAAGCTGCCGAGCAGCTTGAAGAACAGGTGATAGACCATCAGGGCGATGGCGAAGAACAGCGCCGCCCGCCATAGCCAGGCGCTGTAGCCCCAGGCCAGCAGGCGCCGGTACAGGACCGGCGACCAGGGTTCGGGCATCGACTCGCCGTAGCCGAACAGGGCCTCGCGCAGGCGCCAGCGGCACAGGGCGAAGGCGCGCTCCTGAAGGTTTTCCACCCGCCACAGGTCGCTGAGCAGGAAGTAGCCGTCGAAGCGCAGGAAGGGATTGAGGTTGATCACCAGGGTGGTCAGCCAGGTCGCACTGGCCAGCATGAAGGCCGCCGTACGCCAGGGACCGTCCGCCAGCAGCGACCAGGCCAGCAACGCGATGGCTGCCAGCAGCAGTTCGGCGAGCATGCCGCCGGCGCCGATCAGCAGCCGCGAGCGCCGGTCGTTCACCCGCCAGGCGTCGCTGACATCGGTGTAGAACAACGGGAACAGCACCATGAACGCCAGGCCCATGCTCTGCACCCGGCAGCCGGCGCGCTTGGCCATGTAGGCGTGACCGAACTCGTGGCACAGCTTGGCGAACACCAGGGCGCTGCCGAAGGCCAGCGCACCGCCGAGGCTGAACAGGTGCGGGAAGGTCGCCAGGAAACGCTGCCAGTCGCGGGCTACCAGGAACAGGCCAAGGCCCAGCACCAGCGGCAGGCCATAGCGCAGCAGGCGTGCGCCATGGCGCTCGAACCAGGGCCAGGTGCGATTGAGAAAGGCGTCCGGGCGCCACAGCGGGATGCGGAAGAACAAGTATTGGTGCAGCACGCGCGTCCACAGACTCTGGCGCTGGGCGGCGGCCTTGACGGCATAGCTGGCGCGCTGTTCGGCATCTGCCGCGGCGATCAGGTCGTGCCCACGCAGAAAACGCAGCAGCTCTTGCAGCTCTGCCTCGCTCAACGGCGCACCCGGCTCGGCATTGGCGGCGGCCAGCACCCGCTGTGCGTCGCCCAGCGCCCAGTGCCGCAGCAGCCGCAGTGCCGCGCCGCCGAGCTTGAAATAGCGTCCGCGCAGCGGGTCGGCGAGGGTCCATTGCGGCGAGCCGTCGAGTGCCGCTGCGGCGCTCGATAGCTGCAGGTCGGGGCGTAGCGCCGGCAGGCCCATCTACAGGCCCAGGCTCTGGCGCAACGCGGCCAGTGGCCGGCGCAGCAGGAACAGCGCCAGCGGTACGCGCTGGCCGAATAGCTTGGCGGTGCCGCGCAGGCCGATGCGCGGTGGCGTCGCGGCGAAGCTGGCATCCAGGCGGTAGGCCAGTTGTCCGGCGGCACTCGGTTGCGCTTCGTAGGCCAGACGTTGGAGCTGGGCGGCGTGGCGGTTGAGCGGATCACTGTCGAGAAACAAGGCCACCTCGGCTCCAGGCGCAAGATCAATGGCGTCACCCACCGCCAGCTCGATGCGCAGCTCTGCCTGCCGCGGGTCGGCGATCTCCATCAGCCGTTCGCCGGTCTGCACCGGCTTGCCGGTCCAGCGCTCGGCGTCGGCGAACACCGCGATGCCGTCGCGCTCGGCGCGCACCTCGCTGCGCGCCAGCAGCTCGCGAGCGTAATCGCGTTCGGCGCGCTTCTGTTCGACCCGCGCCGCCAGCAGGTCCAGGCGCGCCTTGGCTTCGCCGTCGGCGAAGGCGCGCTGGGAGTTGCTCTTCAGCTCAGCCTCGGCCACATCCAGGCTGCGTTCGGCGACATCCGCCTGGGCCTTGAGCGATGTCGCGTCAAAGCGCAGCAACAGCTCGCCGCTGCTGACCGGCTGGTTGGGCTTGACCAGGAATTCGGCGATCACCCCATCCAGCGGCGCCGCCACCACCCGACCGTTCAGTGGCACCACCTCGGCCGGCGCCAACACCGACTGGCGCACCGGCAGCAGAAGCAGCAGCGTGGCGGCAGCTATCACGGCGAGGATTTTCTTGCGTGGCCAGCGCAGCCGCCACGGCTTGTGCGGCTGCAGCGCCTGCCAGGCATGGCTGTAGCCGTCGCCGAGTTGGACCAGCAGCGCCTGTTCGGCGTCGTTCCAGGGCTGCTCGCGGGCGATCCACAGGCCGCCGAACAGCGCTCGTTGACGATCGAGCAAGGGCAGCCAGAACACCGACCCGGTCGACAGGCTTTGCCAATCGGCGCGGGTTTGCTCGGTCAGCGAGTTGGTGTCCACTACCTGCGGGTGGGCCGACCGGCCCTGGGCCAGCAGTTGGCGGGCCGCGCTTTCGACGAGGGCGACGAAGGGCGCATGCGGCTCGACCCGGCTGATGCCGGTCACCGCCTGTACGCGGCCGGCGATCAGCAGGGCGGCATGGCGATAGCCGAACAGCGGTTGTGCATCGTTGACCAGTGCGTAGGCCAGGCTGTCGATATCCGCTGCGGCGCGCGCTTGCCGTTCGAGGGTCAGGAACTGGGCGAACAGGCGTTCGGCCGGGCCGGGCACCTGGGCGGTCATGGCGCCTCCGCGAAGCGCGCGCTGCCACTCATGCCGGCCAGCAAGCCGCTGGTGTCGGCGGGCAGGGCGCCGATCAGCAACAGGGTCTGGCTGCCTTCGTCGATGCGCGCGCCCAGGCGCTTGATCTCGGCCTGCAGCGGCTGGCCGGTTTCATCCGGGACGAACTCGAAGCGCTCGCCCGGCTTGAGCCGGCCCAGCCAGCTGGAAGGCACCAGCAGGTGCACCTCGAGGGTGCGGTTGTCGACGATCTCCAGCAGCGGGGTGCCGCCGGCTACGCTCTCGTGCGGCTGCACCTTGCGTTGCACCACCCGGCCATTGAACGGGGCGCCGATAGTGCAGCGCTTGACCTGCACCTGGTAGACCTGGGCTTCGGCCTGCGCCTGGGCCTGCTTAGCCTCGGCCAGGGCGACCTGGAAGCGCCCAACCGAGTTGAGCGCGGCCAGTTGCTTGTTGTGGTTCAGTTCTTCGCGGGCGGCACGCACCGCGGCCTGCGCCGCATTCAGTTGGGCCTGATAAGCGCTGCAGTCGAAGCGTACCAGCACCTCGCCTTTGCTGAAGTCCTGGCCGTCGCTGTAGGGCATCTCGATGATCCGGCCGGCCAACTCGCTGGATAGCACGGCCTGGTCGCGGGCGCGCAGCACCCCACGGGCCTTGCGCTCGGGCACGGCGGAGGGGCTGGCCGGGTTGTCGAGCAGCGGGTCGTTCTCCAGCGCTGCTGCCTGCGCGCCGCTGGCGTACAGCAGAAACAATGCCGCACTGGTCCAGCCGAGTGTTCGCTGCATGGTTGCACTCCCTGCAATTGGAATCTGCGCAGTGTACGGGAGAAGCCTTGTGAGGCAAATCGCCAGCGGCGAGGTGTACCGAGTGTCGCAGGCAGACGATGGCTGGCAGTTTCCCGAGCCGCCTTGGCAAGAAAACGTTACGCCTTTTCGGCTGCTTTGAGTGTGATTTCTACTACCGTTAGAAGTGTAAGAAAAACTTGCCGACTGCTTCGGGTCAGCGTCCGTCATCCGGCCTGCAACGCGCTTGCCGGGCCTGCGGGCACAGGTTGTCATGAAGTCAATCCACGCCGCTCCACCCTCTGGGCGAGCGATTGACTACAACAACGACGAGGAGGCGCAATGACCGCCGTGAACAAGATCGAGCAGCACAACCCCATCGGTACCGACGGCTTCGAGTTCGTCGAATACACCGCGCCGACGCCCGAGGGCATCCAGCAGCTGCGTGAGCTGTTCACCGCCATGGGCTTCACCGAGACCGCCAAGCACCGCTCCAAGGAAGTCTTCCTGTTCCAGCAGAACGACATCAACTTCGTGCTCAACGGCAGCCCCACCGGACATGTCCGCGAGTTCGGCCTGAAGCACGGGCCGAGCGCCTGCGCCATGGCCTTCCGGGTGAAGAACGCGGCCCAGGCCGCGGCCTATGTCGAATCCCAGGGCGCCAAGCTGGTGGGCAGCCACGCCAACTTCGGCGAGCTGAACATCCCCTGCGTCGAAGGCATCGGCGGTTCCTTGCTGTATTTGGTCGACCGCTACGGCGACAAGACCATCTACGACGTCGACTTCGAATACATCGAGGGCCGTTCGCCGAACGACAACGCAGTCGGCCTGAAGGAAATCGACCACCTGACCCACAACGTCAAGCGCGGGCAGATGGACGTCTGGTCGGGCTTCTACGAACGCATCGCCAACTTCCGCGAGATCCGCTACTTCGACATCGAGGGCAAGCTCACCGGCCTGCTGTCGCGGGCGATGACCGCGCCCTGCGGCAAGATCCGCATCCCAATCAACGAGTCGGCCGACGACAAGTCGCAGATCGAGGAATTCATCCGCGAGTACCACGGCGAGGGCATCCAGCACATCGCCCTGTCCACCGACGACATCTACGCCACGGTGCGCCGGCTGCGCGCCAACGGCGTGGACTTCATGCACACCCCGGACACCTATTACGACAAGGTCGACAGCCGCGTGGCCGGCCACGGCGAGCCGACCGAGGTGTTGCGCGAGCTGAGCATCCTGATCGATGGAGCGCCTGGGGATGACGGCATCCTGCTGCAGATCTTCACCAACACGGTGATCGGCCCGATCTTCTTCGAGATCATCCAGCGCAAGGGCAACCAGGGCTTCGGCGAGGGCAACTTCAAGGCGCTGTTCGAGTCGATTGAGGAAGACCAGATCAAGCGCGGCGTGCTCAAGGACGCATAACCAGCAAACCGTAGGGTGGGTTAGCGGCGTGTGCAAAAAGCTTGGGCACGGCTCAGGACTGAAGCGCCGCGTAACCCACCGTGCAGCGGCAGGCCGATCAAACAACGGTGGGTTACGGCGCGCCAAGTTCGCTCTGTGCTTGCAACAGCGATGGACGCGCCTAACCCACCCTACAAAAGCTTCGCATCGAGGAGACACCGGCCATGAGCCGTAAATGGATCAGCTTCCCCCTGCGCGAAGGCGACTGCTCGCGCCAGGCGCACTGCGACTTCCCGCAGGATACCTACGAGCGCGAGATGGGCCGCGAGGGCTTCTTCGGCCCCACCGCGCACCTGCACCACAAGCATCCGCCGACCGGCTGGATCGATTGGCAAGGCCCGCTACGCCCGCACGCCTTCAACTTCAACGAGATCGCCAGCGAGCGCGACTGCCCGCTGCTGGCACCGTTGTGCCTGCACAACGCCGACATGAAGCTGCGCCTGTGGCGAAGCCATGGTGCCATGCGTCACCTGGTGCGCAATGCCGATGGCGACGACCTGCTGTTCGTCCACGAAGGGGCGGGCGACTTCTATTGCGACTTCGGCCACCTGGAGTACCGCGATGGCGACTACCTGCTGATTCCCCGCGGCACCGCCTGGCGCATCGAGACCCGCGAGCCGACCCTGATGCTGCTGATAGAGAGCTCAGGCGGCGCCTACCAGCTGCCGGACAAGGGCCTGCTCGGGCCCCAGGCGATCTTCGATCCGGCGGTGCTCGAGCATCCCAGGCTGGACGCCGCGTTCAAGGCGCAGCAGGACGAGAGCACCTGGCAGATCAGGATCAAGCGGCGCAACCAGCTGACTACCGTGACCTACCCGTACAACCCCCTGGATGTGGTCGGCTGGCATGGCGACAACACGGTGGTGCGCCTCAACTGGCGCGACATCCGTCCGCTGATGAGCCACCGCTACCACCTGCCGCCGTCGGCGCACACCACCTTCGTGGCCAATGGCTTCGTGGTCTGCACCTTCACCCCGCGGCCGGTGGAAACCGATCCGGGGGCGTTGAAGGTGCCGTTCTACCACAACAACGACGACTACGACGAAGTGCTGTTCTACCACCGCGGCAACTTCTTCAGCCGCGACAACATCGAGGCCGGAATGGTCACCCTGCACCCCTGCGGCTTCCCCCACGGCCCGCATCCCAAGGCGCTGAAGAAGAGCCTGGAGGCGCCGGCGACCTTCGTCGACGAGGTGGCGGTGATGATCGACACCCGCCATGCCCTGGAAGTGGGCGAGGCCGCGGCGGCGGTGGATGTGCCCGAATACGTCAACTCCTGGCGCGCGCCGGGGAAAGCCTGAGCGTAGGCGCCCCCCGCACCTACACATGAATTGAAGGTTGAACCATGAAACTCGCATCTTTGAATCAAGGCCGTGACGGCGTGCTGGTCGTGGTCTCTCGCGACCTGTCCCGCGCGGTGAAAGTCCCGGGCATCGCCGCCACCCTGCAGGCCGCGCTGGACGACTGGGCAAGCAAGCGCCCGCAGCTGGACGCGGTGTACCAGCGTCTCAACGACGGTCTGGAGGCGGGCGCCTTCGCCTTCGACCAGGCCGCCTGCCACAGCCCGCTGCCGCGGGCGTTCCATTGGGCCGACGGCAGCGCCTACGTCAACCACGTCGAGCTGGTGCGCAAGGCTCGTGGCGCCGAGATGCCGGAGTCGTTCTGGCACGATCCACTGATGTATCAGGGCGGCGCCGACAGCTTTATCCCGCCGCATTCCCCCATCAGGTTGGCCGACGAGGCCTGGGGCATCGACCTGGAGGCCGAGATCGCGGTGATCACCGACGACGTGCCGATGGGCGTCAGCGCGGCGGAGGCCGCGCCGCATATCCAGTTGCTGATGCTGGTCAACGACGTCTCGCTGCGCAACCTGATCCCCGGCGAGCTGGCCAAGGGCTTCGGCTTCTACCAGAGCAAGCCATCGTCGAGCTTCTCGCCGCTGGCCATCACCCCGGACGAGCTGGGCGACTGCTGGAAGGACGGCAAGGTACACCGGCCGCTGGTGTCGCAGATCAACGGCGCGCTGTTCGGCCAGCCGGACGCCGGCACCGACATGACCTTCAACTTCCCGACCCTGCTCGCCCACGCCGCCAAGACCCGCCCGCTGGGCGCCGGCACCATCATCGGCTCGGGCACGGTGTCGAACTACGATCGCAGCGCCGGTTCCTCCTGCCTGGCGGAGAAACGCATGCTCGAGATCATCGAGCAGGGCGAGGCGCAGACGCCGTTCCTCAGGTTCGGCGACCGGGTGCGCATCGAGATGTTCGACGTCGCCGGCCACAGCCTGTTCGGCGCCATCGACCAGGTGGTGGAGCGTTATGAACATTGAGCCGGGTCGCGGCGTTTTAGAGGAAGGTGGGGCATGTTGACGCTCTATGGCTACTGGCGCTCCAGCGCCGCCTACCGGGTGCGCATCGCCCTCAACCTGAAGCGGCTGGCCTACCAGCAGGTGCCGGTGCATCTGGTCAGGGACGGCGGCCAGCAGCATGCGCCCGAGTACCAGGCGCTCAATCCGCAGCAGCTGGTGCCGCTGCTGGTGGACGAGGGCAATGGCGGGGTGCGCATCGCCCAGTCCCTGGCGATCCTCGAATACCTGGAAGAGGTCTATCCGGTGCCGGCGCTGTTGCCGGCCGACCCGGCGCAGCGTGCCCAGGTCCGCGCCCTGGCGCTGCACATCGCCTGCGAGGTGCACCCGCTGAACAACCTGCGCGTGCTGCAGTACCTGTCCGCCGAACTGGGGGCCAGCGACCAGGCGAAGGACGCCTGGTACCGGCACTGGGTGGCTGCCGGCCTGGTCGCGGTGGAGCAGGGCCTGGCGGTGTTCGACGGGCGCCTGTCGCTGGGCGAGCGGCCGGGTTATCTGGAGGCCTGCCTGATCCCGCAGCTGTATAATGCGCGCCGTTTCGACTGTGACCTCGATGCCTACCCCCGCATCCTCGCCATGGCGGCGCGTTGTGAAACTCTCGAGGCCTTCAAGCAGGCCGCTCCGGAGGTGCAACCCGACGCCCAGTGACCACCCGCCGCGTTTTGCCGCTGCGTTGGTCAGGCGAAACCCGGCTTCATCCAAGCCTTGCTCATTCCGTCGCGCCACGAGCGCGGCGGGTTCTATTCCGTCACAGATAAAAACATAAAGGTGACGCATGACCCGTGAAAAACCGAAGAACCTCTGGCTCTCGCGCTGGGGTTTCATCCTCGCTGCAACCGGCTCCGCCGTGGGCCTGGGCAATATCTGGAAATTCCCCTACATCACCGGCGAGTACGGTGGCGGCGCCTTCGTGCTGATGTACCTGGCCTGCATCCTGGCCATCGGCATTCCGGTGATGATGACCGAGATCGCCCTCGGCCGTCGCGGCCGTGGCAGCCCGATCGACGCCATCGGCCGGGTCGTCCGGGAGAATGGCGGCAGCCCGCTGTGGAAGACGGTCGGCGGCATGGCCATGCTGGCCGGCTTCATGATCCTGTGTTTCTACGTGGTGGTGGCCGGCTGGGCCTTTGCCTACACCTGGAAGATGCTCGATGGCTCGCTGGCGGCGAGCAGTGTCGAAGCGCTCGCGGGCGTATTCGACGCGCATAACGCCAACCCCTGGCAACTCGGCGGCTGGAGCGTGCTGGTGGCGTTGCTGACCCTGTGGATCGTCGGCAAGGGCGTGCAGGCCGGCGTCGAGCGCGCCTTCCGCTGGATGATGCCGGGCCTGGCGCTGATGCTGATCGTGCTGGTGGCCTATGCCTGGACCAGCGGCAGCTTCAAGCAGGGCTTCGATTTCCTGTTCAGCTTCGATGCCTCGAAGATCACCGGCGAAGCCCTGTTGGCGGCGCTCGGTCATGCCTTCTTCACCCTTAGCCTGGCGTCGGGCGCCATCCTCACCTACGGCTCGTACCTGCCGGACGGTCAGTCGATCGCTCGCACCACCCTGGTGGTGGCCCTCGCCGACACCTGTGTCGCCTTGCTCGCCGGCCTGGCGATCTTCCCGGTGATCTTCGCCAACGGCATGAGCCCGAGCGCCGGCCCCGGCCTGATCTTCATGAGCCTGCCGCTGGCTTTCCAGCAGATGCCGTTCGGCAGTCTGTTCGGCGTGCTGTTCTTCGCCATGGTCTCGGTCGCGGCGTTGACTTCGGCCATCTCGATGATCGAGGCCGCGGTGGCTTACCTCAACGAGAAACACGGCATCAGTCGTGCCAAGGCGGCCATGGGCGCCGGCGCCTTGCTGCTGCTGATCAGCCTGCTGGCGATGCTCTCGTTCAACCTCGGCGCCGAGTGGAAACTGTTCGGCTTCACCCTGTTCGACGGTCTGGATTACCTGACCTCGCGCTGGATGATGCCGTTGGGCGGCATCCTCATGGTGATCCTCGCCGGTTATTGCTTGCGTCCGGAAATCATGCGCGACGAACTGGCCTTGCCGACAGCCGGCTACGCGGTGTGGCTGTTCATGGTGCGCTACGTCAGCCCGGTACTGATCACCATGGTGTTCCTGCACGCCCTCGGCTGGCTGGGCTTCGATCCGATCGCCGAGTGGCACTGGATCGCCGGCGCCATCGGCCTGCTTGCGCTGCTCGGCGAAATGCTGCGTCCGCGGGTGATGCCGGTGCTCGCCGGCCGCTGAGCGAGCGGCCCGCGCGAGCCGAACAGAGGGCGCAGGGTGCAGAACCCTGCGCCCTTTTTCTTGCGCGAGCGACGGCGGAAAACCGCCGATGTCGGCGTCAGGTCGGCGAAAAGCCGCCGGTCTCCCCCAGGGATGGCAACCTGGCCTAGGCTGAATCTGCAGCACACCCAGCAACAGGGGGCTGTCGCGCCGCTTTAGCCTAAGGGATCGGCGCTGCCTGCCGATCATCAGGTTGCGTGCCCGGTAAAGCTGGCACAGGGGTTGCGTTAGCCTGCAGACGCACACCAGGCGCGCCGCCTCTCGGGCAGGCACGGACCTGGCGTCGCCAATAACAAGAATGGAGTTGTGCTCATGTTGCAATCTGCCTCCCGCCTGTTCGCCGACCTTGCCGTCGGCAAGAAGCTGTTCTGTGGCTTCGGCCTGGTGCTCTTGCTCACCGTCGCCCTGACCGCCAGCGGATTCGTCGCGCTCAGGGCGGTACTGCAAGGGCATGGCCAGACCGGGCAGCTGGCGGCGGTCAACCTGGAGATTCTCCAGGCGCGTCGCCTGGAGCGCAGCTTCGCCCTCGAACAGAGCG
Organism: Pseudomonas benzenivorans; assembly: GCF_900100495.1. Classification (GTDB taxonomy): domain Bacteria; phylum Pseudomonadota; class Gammaproteobacteria; order Pseudomonadales; family Pseudomonadaceae; genus Aquipseudomonas; species Aquipseudomonas benzenivorans. The sequence goes on along the minus strand of NZ_FNCT01000006.1, from coordinate 155,202 downwards.
CCGAGAGCGCCGAACGGGTCCGCGCCAGCCTGGCGAAAGTCGCGGAGCAACTGGTTCGGTTGCAGCAGGACTCGCCGGCGGCGCAAGCCAAGCACTTTCAAACCATGCAGCAGGCGGTGGCCGACTACCTGAGCCAGTTCGACAGCTATGTCGAGTTGCAGAACAAGGCGCATGAGGCGCGCAAGGCGATGGGCGATGCCGCCGGCGACGCGCGCGGTCAGTTCGAGGTGATCGAGCTGGGCATGTACGATGCCGTGCGCGAGTTGCGCCTGCAGGGCGACCGCCTGCGCGGTAGCGACCCCCTGACCCTGGCGGAGACCGCGTCCGGCCTGAGCAAGCGCATGCTCGACCTGCGCGGCTACGAGAGCCTGTACATCATCGATGGCTCGGCCAAGGCGCTGGAGGAGTGGAGCTATATCAGCGAGGACCTGCAAAGCGTTGCCCGCAGCCTGACGGTGTGGCTGAACGATGAGCAGAAGGCCGCGATCGAAACGGCGCTGCAGTCGTTGACCCTGTACCAGCGCTCCTTCGGCTATTACCAGCAGGTCCGCGAGCAGAGCCACACCACGGAAACCGCGATGATCGAACGGGCGCGCGCGGTGCTCAGCCTGGCCGACGCGGCTACTGCCGGCGAAGAGCGGAACATGCACGCTGCCAGCAAGCGGGCAATGCTCATGCTCGGCGGCATGGGCGCAGCCGCCGTGGTGCTCGGTTTGGTCGCCGCATTGCTGATTTCCCGTTCGATCGTCATTCCCTTGCAGCAGAGCGTGGCCTTCGCCCAGCGCATCGCCGCCGGCGACCTGAGCCAGGACATGCCGGTGCAGCGCCAGGATGAGCTGGGCCAGCTGATGGCCGCCATGCAGCGTATGACCGGCAGCCTGCGCAACCTGGTCGGGCGGATCGGCAGCGGCGTGGGGCAGATCGCTGCGGCGGCCGAGCAGCTGTCGGCGATCACCGCGCAGACCAGTGCCGGCGTGCACACCCAGAAGCTGGAAACCGAACAGACCGCCACCGCCATGCACCAGATGGCCGCTACCGTGCAGGAAGTGGCGCAGAACGCCGAGCAGGCCTCGTTGGCGGCGCGCGACGCCGACCGTGAGGCGCAGCAGGGCAACCAGGTGGTGCAACAGGCGGTGAGCCAGATCGGCAACCTGGCGGCGGAAGTCGAACAGTCGGCCGCGGCGATCCAGGCGCTGAATCAGGAGAGCGCGCGGATCGGCGGCGTGCTGGAGGTGATCCGCAGCGTCGCCGAGCAGACCAACCTGCTGGCGCTCAATGCCGCCATCGAGGCCGCGCGGGCCGGCGATCAGGGCCGCGGTTTCGCCGTGGTCGCCGACGAGGTGCGCGCCCTGGCGCGGCGCACCCACGACTCGACCGAGGAAATCGAGGGCCTGATTGCCGGGCTGCAGCGCATGGCCAGGGGCGCGGTGGAGCAGATGGAAAGCAGCCGCAGCCTGACCCAGCGCACCGTCACCCTGGCCGGTCAGGCCGGCGACGCCCTGGGGCGCATCACCCAGGCGGTGAGCACCATCGAGCAGATGAACCAGCAGATCGCCGCCGCCGCCGAACAGCAAAGCGCCGTGGCGGAAACCATCAGCGAAAGCGTGACCCGGGTGCGCGATATCGGCGAGCAGAGCGCCAGCGCCAGCCAGCAGACCGCCGCCTCCAGCGCTGAACTGGCGCGCCTGGGCAGCGAGCTGCAGGGCCTGGTCGCGCAGTTCCGCACCTGAGTTTCAGGTTTCCGCTTGTAGGCGGCCCCGCGCACCCTACGCGCTGGACTCATCAAAACAGTTATTTGGAGACGCCCACTAGCAGTCGGCGCGCTCCACGGCGCAAGGTCGCTCGGCGGCTCCCAGCAAGGGCTTGCCCAGCTCGCTGGCCCAGGCTACCAGGGGGATCTCCAGCTCGGGCTGCCAGATCCGTCGCAGCAGCACCTGCACACGTTGCAGGTCGGCCAGTTCCGCCGGCCAGCGATCGACCTGCTGATGGACCTGCCATTCACCGTTGCGGCGGCTGGCGAAGTTGAAGCGGAAGGGGTGCACACCGGTCATTCCCAGGCGCAGGTCGGTGACCACCAGGTGCTCGCCGATCTGGTCGTAACGCAGCACTCCGTCGGTGAACCAGGCCAGGCGCTGGTGCGCCGGCGAATCGGCCAGCACCCGGGCCAACGCCGTGCCGCGCGGCAGGCGGCTGAGCTCGGGGGGCTGCTGGTCGAACCAGCCGACCAGGGCTTCGTGGTAATACTCGCCGTCCAGCACGACGACCCGCCAGAGCAGGCTGTTGAGCGGCGTCGGGGTGCTGAACAGCGCTTCGGCCTGAATGCCCTGGCGGGCCAGTTGCGCTTCCACGCGCTGTTCCGCCATCTGCTTGCCGGCCAGGGTCGAGGTCAGGTACAGGCTCGACAGGGCCAGGGCGAGCAGCGGCGCCTTGGCCGCCTTGTCGCGCAGGCCGAAGATCAGCCCCACCAGCACCGCGCTGGCCAGCGGCAAGGTGTAGAGCGGGTCGATGATGAACACGCTGGACCAGGCCGTGGGGATCGGCATCCACGGCCAGAACAGCTGGGTGCCGTAGCTGGTGAAGCTGTCCAGCAGCGGGTGGCTGAGCAAGACCAGCGCCAGGGTGGCGAACAGCCGCTGCGTCGAGTAGCCGGGGTGCGGGCGAAAGCGCCGCACCAGCCAGGTCAGCAGCAGCGCCACGCCGCTGAGGACCAACAGCGAATGACTGAAGCCGCGGTGGTAGGTCATCTGCGCCACCGCATCGCCGTAGTCGATCACCACGTCCATGTCCGGCAGGCTGCCGAGCATGGCGCCGTACAGCAGGGCCTTGCGCCCTTGCCAACGGCCGAGCAGTGCGCCTTGGATGCTGGCGCCGAGCACCGCCTGGGTAAGCGAATCCATCGGCACACCTCACGTGCATTCAGACAGCTAACTTAGCCGAGTTGGCTGGCGAATGCCGCGGGGAAATTTCAAGCAAAGGTTTCAGCCGGCCCCGGTCTCCGTGCTTGCCCTGGACTGGGGCGTTGCGCCGGACATCGCCTAGGACAGGCGCAACCGTTCCAGCGCCAGGTAGGGCGCGCGGGCCCAGCGCTCGACGGCGGCGCGCACCGCGGCGCTGGCTGACTCGCGCTTGGCGGCGCTGTCCGCGCTGAAGCCCAGGTGCGGCTGCTTGGCATCGCGGCTGGCGATCCGCTGCAGGCCTGCCAGGTCCGACTCGCGCACATCGAACAGCGGCGCCAGGCGCCCCCAGAGCGCACCCGGCAGCTCGCAGTAATTCACCGGCGCGCCGCCGTTGCGCCGGCATTGCGCCAGGCCCTGGTCGAGAATCCGGCCGATGCTGCGCGCGGCGAACTCCGCTGGCGACATGCCGGCGGCTTGGTCCGGCGGGAAGGCCAGCGCCGACGGGCCGAGCAGCCCGGGCACCGTGTGTGCGCCGGGTTGGCGCAGTTGCGAAACGACGATCTCCAGCGGATCGCGGTAGAGGAATATCCAGGGGGTGGTGGGGTAGAGCCGGTGGAGGAAATCCGCTTCGAAGATGTTCCAGGCATCCAGCTTGACCACCAGGCCTTCCTCCATGCCGCGCCTGGGCTGGGCGAACGCCGACAGCAGGGCGCTGACCCAGGCGGCTTGTTGGCCGGGCGCCGGCGCATCGACGAAGTGCGCACGCAACAGGCTGTCCAGCGGCGGCGGCTCGGAGAGCACGATATGCCGGTCGATGCCGGCCAGCAGCTGCGCGAGCAGCGTCGAGCCGCAGCGCGAGGCGTGGTGGATGAAGGCGCGCGGGGCCACGCCCGGGCAGGCCTGCTGCCAGGCGAGCAGGCTGGCGAGCGGTGTTTCGCGGCGCATGGCCTGGTTGAATGGCAGGCGCAGGGCGCGCTGGACGCTGTCGCGGTAGAACGGTTCGGTCAGCGGCCGCTCGCCGAACCAGCACCAGTCCACCCGCCATTCGCCTTCGGCCAGCCAGACGCGGATCGGCAGCCAGTGCCGCAGGTCGGGGTTCATGCGGTGCTCCCCGGTGAGCCAACGGTCCATTGCGCGTTCCAGGCGCGCCGCCCCTGGCGCATGGCCGCGAGCACGTCGTCGGCGCTGAAGTGCAGCTCGAGCTGCGCGGCGAGGCCGACCGCCGACTCGGCGAATTGCCGCGGGTCCTCGATGCCGATCAGCTGCCGGGCCAGGAGCGGGTCATCCTGCACGCGCTGGCGGAACGCGGCGAACGCCAGGGTCGAGCGCGCCGCCTGCGCGGCCGGCGTATCGCCCAGGCCGGCGCTGATCTGCGCGCGCAGCCAGTCGTTGCGCCGCGCGTCGAGCACCAGGTGGATGCGTGCCTGGGCGCTGCGGTTGTCCACCCGGTGCGGGCGCGACAGGTCGAGAAACCAGCACTCGCCCACCGCCATCGGGATCACCTGGCCGTCGAGGATGAACTCCACCGCGGGATGGCTGTGGATCGGGATATGCAGGCGCACGTCGCCGGCGGGGTCGCCCAGGTCGGGGTCGCAGTGCTCGCGGATCTGTGCGCCCGCGCCCAGGCGCAGCAGGCGGGCGCTGCTGATCGGCATGGCGATGCGGGCCAGCACCTGCTGCCAGAACGCGCTGTACCAGGCGCCGGCCTGCGTCTCGACCGGGGCGCTGCCATGGGCGGCCGCCAGGGGGGCGTGGCTATGGCGCGGGCCGAGCAGGGCGATGCCGCTCCAGTCGCCGCTGTAGTAGCCGGTGTTGAAGTGCGCGGTCCAGGCTGCGGCGGGTATCCGTTGCAGGGCGGCTTGCAGGGCGGGGCCGTCGAAGCGCAGGGGCAGGCGCGCATAAGCGGGCAGGGCGCAGGGGGTATGGGGCATGCGGTACTCGACTCGGTCAGGCTGGCCGCATCCCTTGCGGCGCACGCGACTGCCAGTCTAGTAGCCAGGCCGCGCGAATGCTCGATCGCGATGAAGGCGCGCGGGGTTATCCTGAACGCCCTTCGACTGCCCGTGTCCCCGCCATGCTGGAGATTTCCAACAGCGTCCATCTGCCCGACGATGAAGTCGAGTTGACCGCCATCCGCGCCCAGGGCGCGGGTGGGCAGAACGTCAACAAGGTCTCCAGCGCCGTGCACCTGCGCTTCGACAGCCAGGCCTCGTCCTTGCCGGCGTTCTACAAGGAGCGCCTGCTTATCCTGCGCGACAGTCGGATCACCGCCGACGGCGTGATCATCATCAAGGCCCAGCAGTACCGCACCCAGGAACAGAACCGTGCCGACGCCCTGGCGCGGCTGGTCGAGCTGATCCGCATTGCCGGCAAGACCGAGAAGGCCCGCCGGCCGACCAAGCCGACCCTGGGTTCGAAGAAGCGCCGCCTGGAAGGCAAGAGCAAGCGTGGGGCGATCAAGGCGGGGCGGGGCAAGGTGGATTTCTGATGGCCCTGTCCACGTGATGTGTCGAAGGTGCAATCCGGTTTCTGCAGGAGCGGCCGCGGCGGCGTTCCGCTTTATCCGCGAATTTCGCGGCTGAAGCCGCTCCTACAGCAGGGGGCTGGGGCCGCAACAGATAGCAGCGACATAGCCTTTCTGATTGCCGTTGCGCCACCGGCGCATCAGGACCGACGCGCCTGGGCCGGACTGAGCGACAGCAGCTCCCGGCGCGCCTGCAGCATGACCTGGTAGGCCGAGGACAACGCCAGGCTGGCCATGCTGCTGGCTACCAGCAGATCCGGCCAGGCGGTTCCCGTGCCGAATACCCCCAGGGCGGCGAGCAGCACGGCGACGTTGCCCAGCGCGTCGTTGCGTGTGCACAGCCAGACGCTGCGCATGTTGCTGTCGCCCTCACGGTAGGCGTAGAGCAGGGCGGCCACGCCGAGGTTGGCGAGCAGTGCCAGCAGGCCCACGGCGCCCATGGTCTGCGCATCGGGCAACGAGTCGCTGAGTGCCTGCCAGAGGGCGCTGCCGAGCACGCCGAGGGCGAATGCCAGCATGGAGAACGCCTTGAACAGCGCGGCCTTGGCCCGCGCCGCCAGGCCCAGGCCGAGTACCCAGAGGCCGATGCCGTAGTTGCCGGCGTCGCCGAGGAAGTCCAGCGAGTCGGCCAGCAGGGAGGCCGAGTCGGCCCTGGCGCCCGCGGCGACTTCCACGGCGAACATGCCCAGGTTGACCGCCAGGGCGATCCACAGGATGGTGCGATAGCGCTGCGAGCGAGCGGTGGATGGGGGATTGCAGCAATTGCCGGCCATGGGCTTCCTCCTTGGGGGTGTGCGTTGTACGCTAAACCCTGTAGTCGCTACGGAGTCAAGCCATGGCCAAGGCCTTTACCATCGGCGCGCTGAGTCGCGAGAGCGGGGTCAACCTGGAGACCATCCGTTTCTACGAGCGCAGCGGCTTGCTGCCGGCCCCCAAGCGTAGCGCGTCGGGCTATCGCCACTATGAGGCGCTCGACGTGCGCCGGCTGCGCTTTGTCCGGCGCGGCCGTGAGCTGGGTTTCAGTCTGGAGGAAATCAAGGCGCTGCTCGAGCTGGCCAACCAGCCGCACAGCCCCTGTGCGGTGGCCGACCGCTTGGTGCAGGAGCACCTGAGCGCCATCGAGACGCGGATTCAAGACCTGCTGAGGATGAAGGCCGAACTGGGCAAGCTGGCCGGCTGCGACAGCGAGCAGGCCGAGCATTGCCGCCTGCTGGAGGCCTTGGACAGCCGCGATTGCTGTGCCGACAAGTACGGGGCGTGCGGCTGAGCGCTGGCCTGACGCGGCCAGGCCTGCTACAAGAGCGCGTCCGCTCAGCCATGGAGAGCCTCGGATGGATAAACACAACCCGCCGGCACCCGCGACCATCAGCCGCGGCCAACGCGAGCGGCGCAACGGCCACGGCGCCGCCGTGCTGCTGCTCACCGGCCTCTCCGGTGCCGGCAAGAGCACCCTGGCCCACGGGCTGGCGCGCCGGCTGTTTGACCTGGGCCTGCACAGCTATGTGCTGGATGGCGACGAACTGCGCGGCGGCCTGAATGCGGACCTGGGCTTCAGCCCGCAGGATCGCCGGGAGAATCTGCGGCGCAGCGCCGAGGCGGCGCGGCTGCTGGCCGATTCCGGCGCGCTGGTGATTGCCGCGCTGATCGCGCCGCTGGCCGAATCCCGCGGCTACTGGCGCGAACGGGTCGGCGTGGCGTTCTTCGAAGTCTGGTGCTGCGCCAGCCTGCAGGTCTGCGAGGCGCGCGATGCCAAGGGGCTGTACGCGCGGGCGCGGGCCGGCGAAATAGCCGATTTCACCGGCATCTCCGCGCCCTACGAGGCGCCGCAGCGGGCCGAGCTGGTGATCGACAGCGGCCGTTGCGGCATCGAGGAGAGTATCGAGTTGCTGCTGCAGATGCTGCGCCGGCGTGGCGTGCTGGCAGCCGATGGCCAGGCAGGTCCCGTGCAAGGTTGACGACCGGCTTGCCGCCCCCGACGCCGGCTTGCCTCAATCCCAGTGCGGGGCGAAGTCCGGGTTGGCGAGGCGCTCGCCGCTGTCCAGCGCGGCGATGGCCGCCAGGTCCGCAGCGTTCAGGCGCAGCCCCAGGGCTTGCCGGTTGCTGGCCAGGTTGGCGCGCTGGGTCGACGACGGGATCACCGCGAAGCCCTGGTGTAGCAACCAGGCCAGTGCCACCTGCGCCGGCGTGGCGCGGTGGGCGCTGGCGATGCGCCGGATCACCGGCTCGTCCATGACCTTGCCGTAGGCCAGCGGCATGTAGGCGGTCAGGTGGATGCCGTGCCGGCGGGCGAAATCCACCAGCTTGCGGTTCTGCAGGAAGGGATGGATCTCCACCTGGTTGGTGGCGATCTGCTCCGCGCCCACCGCATCGATGGCCTGCCGCAGATGGCCGATGGTGAAGTTGGACACGCCGATCTGCCGGGTCAGGCCTTGGCGCTTGGCCTCCAGCAGGGTCGTCAGGTAGTCGCTCACGGCGATGGCATCCTGCGGCGACGGCCAGTGGATCAGGGTCAGGTCCAGCTGCGCCAGGCGCAGCTTGGCGAGGCTGTCCTCGAGGCTGGGAAGCAACCGGTCGGCGGCCAGGTTCTCGGTCCAGATCTTGGTCGTGACGAACAGCTCGTCGCGGGCCACGCCACTGGCGGCGATGGCCTGGCCGACCTGGGCCTCGTTGCCGTAGATCTGCGCGGTGTCGATATGCCGGTAGCCGAGCTCCAGGCCGCTGCGCAGCGAGTCGATGACCTGCTGCTCCTTGAGGCGGAAGGTGCCGAGGCCAAGCGCGGGAATAGGGTGCATGGCAATACTCCTTGGGTGATGAGCGATCAGTGCCCGGCGACGAACGTGGCGCCAGCACTGGCGGGCGCCGCCAGCGGGTTGCGGCGATCCAGGCGGCCGCTCCAGACGGTCAACGCCAGCGCCAGCAACACCACCAGCGCGCCGATCCAGGCGGTGTGGATCAGGCCGAGCTGCGCGACGATCAGCCCGCCGCCCCAGGCGCCGCCGGCGATGCCGAGGTTGAAGGCGGCGATGTTCAGGCCCGAGGCCACATCCACGGCGTGCGGCGTGTGGTGTTCGGCCTGGCGCACCACATACACCTGCAGACCCGGCACGTTGCCGAAGGCCACCGCGCCCCACAGCAGCACCGTGGCCAGCGCCAGCCAGGGGCTACTAGCGGTGAAGGTGAGGCTGAGCAGGACGGCGGCGAGCAGCAGGAAGATGATCTTCAGGGCGCTGATCGGGCCGTGTTTATCCGCCAGCTTGCCGCCCCAGATATTGCCCACCGCCACGGATACGCCGTACACCAACAGCACCAGGCTGACCGAGCCTGCGCTGAAACCGGAGATATCCTGGAGGATCGGCGCGAGGAAGGTGAAGGCGATGAACGAGCCGCCATAGCCGATCGCGGTCATCGCATAGACCAGCAGCAGGCGCGGCTGCTTGAGCACCTGCAGTTGTTGCAGCAGCGACGCCGGCTTGTTGTGCTGGATGTTCTTCGGCACGTAGATCAGGCTGCCGATAAAGGCGATCAGCCCCAGTGCGGAGACCGCGAGGAAGGTCTCGCGCCAGCCGAAATGCTGGCCGATGAAGGTGCCCAGCGGCACGCCGGTGACCAGCGCCACGGTCAGCCCGGTGAACATGATGGCGATGGCGCTGGCGGCTTTTTCCTTGGACACCAGGCTGGTGGCGATGGTCGAGCCGATGGAGAAGAACACCCCGTGGGCCAGGCCGGTGACGATGCGCGCGACGACCAGCGATTCATAACCGGGCGCCTGCCAGGCCAGCAGGTTGCCGGCGGTGAACAGCACCATCAGTCCGAGCAGCAGGGCCTTGCGCGGCAGCTTGCCGGTCAGCGCGGTCAACAGCGGCGCGCCAATCGCCACGCCGAGGGCGTAGAGGCTGACCAGCAGGCCGGCGGAGGGCAGGCTGACACCAAGGTCGGCGGCGATGGTGGGCAGCAGACCAACGATGACGAACTCGGTGGTGCCGATGGCGAAAGCGCTCAATGTGAGCGCCAGGAGGGCGATGGGCATAATGGAAACTCCGTTGAGGGCTGGATGGCGGGCAGTCTCACCGGATCACTCATGCGGAAAAATAGGGTTTTCAGCATTAGATATTTGACTAATATGCACGAATGAAGACGACCCTCGATGAGTTGCAAGCCTTTGTTAGCGTGGTCGACAGCGGCTCGATCAGCGCCGCCGCCGAACAGCTGGGGCAGACCGCCTCCGGCATCAGCCGCGCCCTCAGCCGGCTGGAAGACAAGCTCGAGGTCACCCTGCTGCGCCGCACCACCCGCCGTCTGGAGCTGACCGAGGAGGGCCAGGCCTTCCTCGCCCAGGCGCGCAAGATCCTCGAGGCGGTCGAGGAGGCCGAGGAGCAGATGAAGGTCCGCCGGCAGAAGCCCGCCGGCCGTTTGCGGGTCAATGCCGCCGCGCCTTTCATGCTGCACGTGGTGGTGCCGCTGGTCAGTGGTTTCCGCGAGCGCTACCCGCAGATCCAGCTGGAGCTGCACAGCAGCGACCAGATCATCGACCTGCTCGAGCAGCGCACCGATGTCGCCATCCGGATCGGCGCGCTGCGCGACTCGACCCTGCACGCGCGGCCGCTGGGCAGCAATCGCCTGCGCGTGCTCGCCAGCCCGGCCTACCTGAAGAACCATGGCAGGCCCGAGACGGTGGACGATCTGGCGAGCCACAGCCTGCTCGGCTTCACCCAGCCGGACAGCCTCAACCAATGGCCGCTGCGCCATCCGCTCGGCGATGCCCTGGCGATCAGCCCGAGCCTGTCCGCTTCCAGCGGCGAAACCCTGCGCCAACTGGCGCTGGCCGGAGCCGGGATCGTCTGCCTGGCGGACTTCATGACCCAGGCCGACCGCGCCCGCGGCGATCTGCTGCAAGTGCTGCAGGGCGCTACCGTAGAGGTGCGCCAGCCGATCCACGCGGTCTACTACCGCAACACCGCGCTGGCTTCGCGCATCGCCTGCTTTCTCGATTACCTGGGCAGTCAGCTCGACCGGACGGATTAGTCGGGTTGCCGTGGGCCAACGTGCGGGCTGGGGCTCCATCCGGCTCCTTGCGCAGGGGAGGCACCGAGGGTCCTGTTGTGGCCGGCATATCAACGGGCCTTATTTTTCGGCAATTAAATTGCATGCAATTTAATTGCTCGCTATGGTAATTGCCACTTTCACCCAATCGAAGGCGCCCCCATGAGCAACGAACTGTTCGATATCCCCGTCACCACCATCAAAGGCGAGCAGAAAACCCTGGCCGATTTCGGCGGCAAGGCCGTGCTGGTGGTCAACACCGCCAGCAAGTGTGGTTTCACCCCGCAGTACCAGGGCCTGGAAAGCCTCTGGCAGCAGTACAAGGACAAGGGGCTGGTGGTGCTGGGCTTCCCCTGCAACCAGTTCGGCAAGCAGGAGCCGGGCAACGAGGGGGCGATATCCGAGTTCTGCGAACTGAACTTCGGGGTGAGTTTTCCGCTGTTCAAGAAGATCGACGTCAATGGCGCCGCCGCCCATCCGCTCTATGTGCAGTTGAAGAAGCGCGCGCCGGGCCTGCTCGGCAGCCAGGGCGTGAAGTGGAACTTCACCAAGTTCCTGCTCAGCGCCGATGGCAAGGTGATCAAGCGTTTCGCCCCGACCACCAAGCCGGAAGACCTGACGACCGAGATCGAAGCCCTGCTCAAATGAAGCCAGTGCCATTCGGAGCGGAAGACGCCTTGCGGCTGGACAACCAGCTGTGCTTCAAGCTGTACGCGGCGTCGCGGGCGGTGATTCGCGCCTACAAGCCGATGCTCGAGCAGTTGCACCTGACCTACCCGCAGTACCTGGCGATGCTGGTGCTGTGGGAATGGCAGGCGGTGGCGCCGGCGCAGCCAACGGTCAAGGCCCTGGGTGAGCGCCTGCTGCTCGACTCCGGGACCCTGACGCCGCTGCTCAAGCGTCTGGAACAGCTTGGCCTGCTGGTGCGTCGGCGCTCGGCGACGGACGAGCGCGAGGTGCACCTGGCGCTGACCGCGGCCGGCAGCGCGCTGCGCGAGCGGGTGGTGCCGCTGAAGCAGCAACTGCTCTGCGAGCAGGGTGTCGACCTGGACGAGCTGGCCGAACTGCGCAGCCACGTCGGTCGCCTGCTCGAGCGCTTCACGACGCCGCGTTAGCCGGTAGCCATTGGTCGAGCAGGGCGGCGAGTTCCTCGCGGCGAAAGGGTTTGGCCAGGTAATCGTTCATCCCGGCCGCCCGGCAGCGGTCGCGCTCCTCGGGCAGGGCGTTGGCAGTCAAGGCGATGATCGGCAGCGTCGGGTTGCGCCCGCTCTGGCGTATGCGCCGGCTGGCCTCATAGCCATCCATGATCGGCATGTTGCAGTCCATCAGCACCAGGTCGACGCCGTGCTGCTCGAGCTGGCTCAGGGCCTCGGCGCCGTGGTTGGCCAGCAACACCTCGCAGCCGAGCTTGCCCAGCATGCCTTTGGCCACCAATTGGTTAACCGGATTGTCCTCGACCAGCAGCACCCTGGCGTGCCGCTTGGCCTGGGGTTCGGCCCGGCGCGGCGGCGCGGTGAATTCCGCCGGTTGCACGAGGCTATGGCGTAGCGCCTGGAGCAGGGCCTGACGCGACAGCGGGCGGGCGATCTGTTCGAGCGGCGCCAGGGCGCGCGCCTGTTCCTCAGGCAGGAAGTTGCCATAGGCGGTGACCAGCAGGATCGGCGTCTGGCAGCTCGGGGGCAGGCCCAGCAGGCATTCCGGGCAATCGCTGATCAGCAGGTCGGCCTCGACGTCGGCCAGGCTGGCGTCGCTGTCCAGGCGTCGATAGTCCAGCCCCCAGCTGGGCAGCAGGCCGCCGAGCAGTTCGTTCAAGCCGGAGTTGGCGGGGCAGAGCGCCAGCACTCGACCGGCCAAGGTCGGCAGCGGGGGCGCCGGAGTGTGGCTGGGCAGCGGCAATTCGGCGCAGAACTGGCTGCCGAAACCCTCCTCGGAGGTCAGGCTGAGCTGGCCGTGCATGGCTTCGCAGAGCCGGCGCGCCAGGGCCAGGCCGAGGCCGGTGCCGCCGAACTGGCGGGTGATACCGAGGCCGGCTTGGGCGAAGGGCTGGAAGATGCGGGTCTGGGCGTCCTTGGCGATGCCGATGCCGGTATCGCGCACGACGATCCGCACCCCCGATGGGCTGGCGCCGACGCGGATGTCGACACGGCCGAAGCGGGTGAATTTCAGGGCGTTGGACAACAGGTTGCTGACGATCTGGCGCACCCGGGTCGGGTCGCCGAGAAGCTCACTGGGCAACTGCGGGTCGATCAGGCAGGTCAGCTCGACGCTCGGTGCCGCGTTCTGCGAGAGCAGGCTGGCGGTCTCCTCGACCAGCACGCCGAGGTCGAAGGGGATGCTCTCCAGCTGCAACTGGCCGGCCTCGAATTTCGACAGGTCGAGGATGTCGTTGAGCAGCTCGACCAGCACCTTGCCGGAATCGTGGGCAATCGACAGTTGCTGGCGTTGCTCCTTGCTCAGCGGGCCGTCGAGCGACAGCGCGAGCATGCCGAGCAGGCCGTTGAGCGGAGTGCGGATTTCGTGGCTCATGCTGGCGAGAAACGCCGAGCGTGCCTGGGCCATGTCCAGGGCGGTGCGCCGTGCCTGCTCCAGCGCCCGGTTGGACTCGACCAGCCTGGCGTTGGCCGCCTTGAGCTCGGTGGTGCGGGCCGAGACGATGTTCTCCAGCTCGCCCAGGTATTGGGTCAGGCGGTCTTCCGCTTCGCGGCGTTGCTCGATTTCCGTAGCGATGCTGGACAGTTGCTGGTTGGTGACATCGACCAGGATGCCGATCTCGTCGCGCTCATGGCCATGCGGGCAGGGCAGTCTGCTGCGGTCCGGGGCATGCAGGTCGCGTGCGCTGAGGGCGCGAATCACCTGGGTCAGCGGCTTGGTCAGCATGAAGTAGAACAGCACCAGGAGGATCAGCGAGAGCAGCAGGCTGCGGGCGAAGCCGGTCAGCAGGGTGAGCAGGGCACGGCGCAGGAAGTGGCTGCCGAACGCGTAGGTATCGACCTCCAGGCGCAGCAGGCCGAGGGCTTCCTCGGGGGCGTGGCTGACGAACAGCGGCGTTTCGAACTGGCGCCGCTCGCCGAACAGAAAGTCGCTGAACACCCGGTAGCGGCTGGCGCTGGGCGGGCGCTTGACGCTGGCCAGGGTCATGTTGCCGTTGTCGATGATCTGCGCGCTGATCACCGCCGGCGAGCGCAGCAACCCCAGCACCAGTTCCTGAGCCAGTTCGGCATCGATGTTGTAGGCGATACGTGCGGCCGGGTTGTGGCTGATCTCCATCAGGGCGCGAATCTCGCGGTTGATGGAGGCGTCTTCGCTGGCATAATCGATGCCCACTTGAATCAAGCTGAGCGCAGTGCCGAGGATAAACGCCACCAGTACGGTCAAACCGGCCTGTTTGAACGACAGGCGTTGGGTGAGCGATATATCCATAAGTGCGGGCTGATCTCGTGTCCGTTCGCTCGCCTAGCATAGCCCATCTGTCATGTCCGCCGGCAGGGGCTGGTTGGCAGACTCACACAGCAAGGAGTACCTCGTGGATACCCATTTAAGCGTTTTTCTCCAGCGTGCCGAGAGCGTTCTGGCGCGGCTCGAGCCGCTACTGCCGGCCCAGCGCGGCGAGATCGACTGGCAACAGAGCCTGGCCGCCCGCTGGCACCGTGAGGGGCGCGGGGGGTTCCTCCAGCCGTTGCAGATCAGCCTCGACTTGAGCCTGGCCGACTTGATCGGGGTGGATGCCCAGCGCGAGCAGCTGGCGCGCAACACCCGCCAGTTCGTCCAGGGCCTGCCGGCCAACCACGCCTTGCTCTGGGGCGCCCGCGGGACCGGCAAATCGTCGCTGGTGCGCGCGCTGCTGGCCGAGCATGCCGCGTCCGGGCTGCGCCTGATCGAGATCGAGCGCGATCACCTGGCGGACCTGCCGCGGGTGGTCGAGTCCCTGGTCAAGCTGCCGCAGCGTTTCGTGCTGTTCTGCGATGACCTGTCGTTCGAGGCCGGCGAGGGCGATTACCGGGTATTGAAGAGCGTGCTGGACGGCTCGCTGGAGCGCGCGCCGGAGAACGTCCTGTTGTATGCCACCTCCAATCGCCGCCATCTGCTGCCGGAAAAGCAGAGCGATAACGACAACTGGCAGATGATCGACGGCGAATTGCATCCGAACGAGGCAGTCGAGGACAAGATCGCCCTGTCGGACCGTTTCGGCCTGTGGCTGTCCTTCTACCCCTTCACCCAGGAGCATTTCCTCAGGGTCGTGCGCCATTGGGTCACGGTGCAGGCGGCCGAGGCGGCACTGGAGTGGCAGTGGAGCGAGGAGTTGGAAAAGGCCGCTATTCGCTGGGCGCTGGGCCGCGGCAATCGCAACGGCCGCTGTGCCTACCAGTTCGCCCGCCATTGGGTCGGCCTCAAGTTGCTGGATGACCAGGCATGATCGATCTGCAGCAAAAGGGCGCCGGCCTCGCGGGCTACCCATTGTTGGCGGCGCAACTGGAAGCGCTGCTGGCCGATGAGCGCGACTTCATCGCCAACGCGGCGCAGTTTTCCGCGTTTCTGTTCCAGGAGTTGGCCGATCTGAACTGGGCGGGGTTCTACCTTGCGCGTGGCGAGGAACTGCTGCTCGGCCCGTTTCAGGGCAAGCCGGCCTGCGTACGCATTCCATTTGGCCGTGGTGTGTGCGGCGTGGCGGCGGCGACCCGGCAGGCACAGCGGGTCGAGGACGTGCGGGCCTTCGCCGGGCATATCGCCTGCGACAGTGCCTCCAGCAGCGAATTGGTGATCCCGCTGCAGAAGGACGGCCGGCTGGTCGGCGTGCTGGATCTGGATAGCCCGAAGTTGGCACGTTTCAGCGAAGAGGATCGGATCGGCATCGAGCGCTTGGTCGAGATCTTTCTCAGGCTCAGCGACTGCTGACTCCGGCCCATGAAAAAGCCCGGAGTTCCGGGCTAGTTCGTGCATGCGGAGAGCAGCTTGACTCAGTCGTAGATGTTCTTCTTCTTCCAGTCTTCGTCGCCTTCGAGGGATTTCAGGCCCTCGGTCAGTTCGCTGGGCTCGTCGGCTCGAGGTTTGTCCATGTCCAGCACCAGGGCATTGGCGCGGGCGAGTTGCTCTTCGAGCTTCTTCAGCGGCGCCTGGTAGCGGCTCGGGTCGGGCTGTTTGCGCAGGAACTGCACGCCGCGTTCGAATGCCAGGCGTGCCTGGCCCGGCTGGTTCTGCTGCAAACCTTGCAGTCCCAGGTTGCCGAACAGTTCGATATGCAATTGCACCAGCATGTCGCGGATTTCTGCGACCCAGTGCTTGGCTTCCTTGGCTGGCAGTACACCTTCCTGGGCCGCGCGGGTGATCTGTCCGTGGAGGTTTTCCAGGAGGAAGCGCACTTCCTTGGCTGCGACCTCGCTGAGGATCTGTTGCACGGGGTTGCGTACCGGAATCGACTCGCCCTGGGCCACCAGTTGGCGCAGTTCTTCGAGGCGCAGCTGGGGGGCGGCGCTTTTATCCAATGGCAGCAGGCGTTCGCTGAAGTGCAGTTGCAGGCGGCTGAGCAGGAGTTTCAGCTGGGGTGTCATCAATTGCCCGGGTATGGCCTCGGAGACACTGGCGCAGCGGCGGATCCGATCGTTCAGGTCGGCCTTGAGGCGGGCCTTTTCCAGCTTGTTGTTCTCGACCAGATGATTGACATAGGCAATGGCGATCAGGATGGCTATGCCGCCGACAATCAGCAGGGTAATCACGAGTGGTGACATCGTTACGGCCTCTCGAGCGCTGGTTTTCGGCCGAGTGTAGTGCCTTAGCCGCGAGGCTGATAGAGCGCGCCCATAATCAGGCTTGAAGTCATTGATTTTAAAAAAAAATTATAGAGAGGTTGACGATCCCGCAGATGCTCCCTAGAATGCGCGCCACTTCCAGCGCAATGCCTCATGGCGCGGCGCGGGAATCCGGGAAAACAGTTGTAAGTTCCGGGCTGCGTCCCCTTCGTCTAGTGGCCTAGGACACCGCCCTTTCACGGCGGTAACAGGGGTTCGAGTCCCCTAGGGGACGCCACTTTATTTATAAAGTGCGTTGTAAATGCGGGAATAGCTCAGTTGGTAGAGCACGACCTTGCCAAGGTCGGGGTCGCGAGTTCGAGTCTCGTTTCCCGCTCCAGATTTCAAGGCATCGCTCGGCAAGCGCTGCTAGTCAGCCGTTTAGCGGCATGGCTGAGGTTCAAGTTCCAGGTCCCCTTCGTCTAGTGGCCTAGGACACCGCCCTTTCACGGCGGTAACAGGGGTTCGAGTCCCCTAGGGGACGCCATATTAGTTGTAGAAAACCTGTTGTAAATGCGGGAATAGCTCAGTTGGTAGAGCACGACCTTGCCAAGGTCGGGGTCGCGAGTTCGAGTCTCGTTTCCCGCTCCAAATAAACAAGAACGCCGCTCATCGAGCGGCGTTCTTGTTTCTGCGGTTTACCGCCGCCAGCCCCTGTGGGAGCGGCGGGGACGCCTGGTCATTGGCCGCGAAGTTTGCGTGTCGCCTGCTTCGCGGTCTAGACCGCTCCCACCCAGAGCCATAGCGGCTGCGACGGCCGCGACCGCCATGAAGAGGCCCGCACGGCATCGCCAGCGGCCCCGGTTTGCGCCGTGCCCGCTCGCTGGATCTAGTGCTTGCTGCTTTGCGCTGGTAACGCCAGCAGCTGCTTTTCCTGGTTCCAGTCGAAGGGCTCGTCGTTCTGCTCGGCCTCGAAACGACGCTCGTCGAGGCGCTGGTACAGTTCGATCTCTTCGTCCGGCATGAAGTGCAGGCAGTCGCCGCCGAAGAACCACAGCAGGTCGCGCGGCACCAGATGGGCGATTTGCGGGTAACGCTGGAAGATCTGGCTGATCAGGTCCTGGCCCAGATAGAGGCTGGCTTCGGTATCGTCCGGCAGCTGGCTGAGCAGCTCGTCGAAGCGTTCGAGATACAGCGCATGGCTGTCGTCGAGTATCTGCTCGGCTTCGCCCAGGGCAACCAGGATGCCGCGCAGGTGGGCGAGCAGGGCGAGGTGATGATCGAGATAGGCGCTGGCCATGGCGAGAATCCTGTTAAGCAAAACGGGCGCGGGAGTATAAGACGCCCGGCGCCCGCTGTCCTGCATGGCAGGGATTAACGCACCTTGCCGCGGCCGAGCTTAAGTTCTTCCTTGCTGAAGTCGTCGACGTCGATCACCCGCCGGCGTGCCGCCTCCAACTGCTGCAGGCTCTGCGCCTCCTCGGCGCTGACAACGCCTGCGTCGACTGCGGCCTCCAGCAGGCCGTGTCCGGGCATTTCGCGCAGTCGCCCGTCCTTGAGCGCCTGCTGCAGTTTCTGCTGCGGTGCCCGGTTGGCTTCCAGCAAATCCCGCACTTGTTGCAGGGCGCCGACCGGGTCCTGGTCGCCCTGCGGGCGATAGCAGCCCTCAAGCAGTTCCTCCAGGGCCGGATCGCCGCGGTTGCGCCCGAGGATCTCGGCCACTTGCGCGTCCAGCGCGTCGCTCGGCCCCTTGTGCCGGCGGCCGAAGGGGAATACCAGGGCACGCAGGGCCAGGCCCAGCGAGCGCCTGGGGAAGTTGTCGAGCAACTGCTCCAGCGCCTGTTCGGCGTGGTGCAGGCTGTCCTCCAGCGCCCAGCGCAGCAACGGCCGCGAATACTCCGGGTAGTCCAGGTCGTGGTAGCGCTTGAGCGCCGCCGAGGCCAGGTACAGGTGGCTGAGGGCATCGCCCAGGCGCGCGGACAGGCGTTCGCGGCGTTTCAGTTCGCCGCCCAGCAGCAGCATGCTGAAGTCGGCGAGCAGGGCGAAGGCGGCGGCCAGGCGGTTCAGCGCGCGGAAGTAGGGCTGGCTGAGGTTGTCGCCCGGCACCTCGCCGAACCAGCCCAGGCTCAGGCCGAGGATCAGGCTGCTGGCGGCATTGCCGACGGCGAAGCCGCTGTGTTGCAGCAGCAGTTCATCGAATTCGAGCAGCGCCTGCTCGCGGTCCTCGCGGCCGGCCAGGGCCATTTCCCTGAGCACGTAGGGGTGGCTGCGGATCGCCCCCTGGCCGAAGATCATCAGGTTGCGCGAGAGGATGTTGGCGCCTTCCACGGTGATCGAGATCGGCGCGCTTTGCCAGGCGCGGGCCAGGTAGTTGTTCGCGCCCATGATGATGCCCTTGCCGCCGTGCACGTCCATGGCGTGGCCGGTGCACGCGCGACCGCGTTCGGTCAGGTGGTACTTGAGAATCGCCGAGAGCACCGAGGGCTTCTCGCCCAGATCCACGGCGCCCGCGGTGAGGATGCGCGCGCTGTCCATCAGCCAGGCATTGCCGGCGATGCGCGCCAGGGCTTCCTGGATGCCTTCGAAGGCGGCCAGCGGCACATTGAACTGTTCGCGGATCCGGCAATACTGGCCGCTGACCAGGCTGGCGAACTTGGCCGTTCCAGTGGCCCCGGCCGGCAGCGAGATGGAGCGGCCCACCGACAGGCAGTTCATCAGCATCTTCCAGCCCTTGCCGAGGTATTCCGGGCCGCCGATCAGGTAGTCCAGCGGGACGAATACGTCCTTGCCGGAGTTCGGCCCGTTCATGAAAGCGGCGCCGAGCGGCAGGTGGCGGCGGCCGATCTCCACCCCGGGGGTGTCGGTGGGTACCAGCGCCAGGCTGATCCCCAGGTCTTCTTCCTCGCCGAGCAGGTGGTCGGGGTCGTAGGCCTTGAACGCCAGGCCGAGCAGGGTGGCCACCGGACCCAGGGTGATGTAGCGCTTCTCCCAGGTCAGGCGCAGGCCGAGCACTTGCTGGCCTTGCCAGTCACCCCGGCAGACGATCCCGCTGTCCGGCATGGCGCCGGCATCGGAGCCGGCCAGCGGGCCGGTGAGGGCGAAGCAGGGGATATCTTCGCCGCGGGCCAGGCGCGGCAGGTAATGCCGGCGCTGCTCATCGGTGCCGTAGTGCAGCAGCAGTTCGGCCGGGCCGAGGGAGTTGGGCACCATCACCGTGGAGGCCAGGTCGCCGCTGCGGCTCGCCAGCTTCATCGCCACCTGGGAGTGCGCATAGGCGGAAAAGCCCTTGCCGCCGTACTCCTTGGGGATGATCAGGGCGAAGAAACCGTGCTGCTTGATGTGCGCCCAGGCCTTGGCCGGCAGGTCCAGCTGCTGGCCGATCTGCCAGTCGCTGACCATGGCGCACAGCTCTTCGGTGGGGCCGTCGATAAAGGCCTGTTCCTCTTCGCTCAGTTGCGCCTTGGGGTAGGCGAGCAACTTGTCCCAGTCCGGGCGGCCGCTGAACAGTTCGCCGTCCCACCAAACGCTGCCGGCCTCGATGGCCTCGCGCTCGGTGTCCGACATGGGCGGCAAGACCCGTTGGAACCAGGCGAATAGCGGCGCGCTGAGCCATTTGCGGCGCAGCTCCGGCAGCGCCAAGGGCAGGGCCACGCCGAGCCACGCCAACCCGAACAGCGTCAGCAGCCAGCCGGGCACACGGCTGAACAGGCCCATGGCGAGTAGGTAGGCGGCAACGCTGCCGAGGGCGGGCAGGGCTCCAGTGCGGCGATGGGCCAGATAGGCCGTGCCCAGTAGCAGGACGAGCAACCAGACAGCGAGCATGCGCAATCCTCCGTGATGACGGTGCAGTGGCAATCGATAAGACGAGCTTAGTCGGCATCGCTACAGGATGGCGGTAAGGGCGGCGAGCTTGGCCGGATCGTCGTGGGCGCGGCGCAATCGTCGTGGTTAGACTGCTGGTCTAGCTACGGAGAGATGTCATGCGCGAATACCTCGACCCCGGCCGTTTCATCGACAGTGACCACCCGGCGGTGGCCGAGTTCGCCGAGCAGGCGCGTGGCACCCGCCGCGAGCCGCGCGAGCAGGCGATGGCGCTGTATTACGCGGTGCGCGACGGCATCCGCTACAACCCCTACGTGTTCAGTCGCGATCCCGAGACCCTGAAGGGCAGCCACGCGCTGCTCAGCGGCGAGAGCTACTGCGTGCCGAAGGCCACGCTGCTGGCGGCCTGTGCGCGGCACTGCGGGATTCCCGCGCGGATTGGCCTGGCCGATGTGCGCAACCATCTGGCCACGGCGCGCCTGCTGGAGCTGCTGCGCAGCGAGGTATTCGCCATGCACGGTTACACCGAGTTGTATCTGGACGGGCGCTGGGTCAAGGCCACGCCGGCGTTCAACCAGGCGCTGTGCCGAGTGTTCGAGGTGGCGCCGCTGGAGTTCGATGGGCGCAGCGACAGCCTGTTCCATCCGTTCAACCGGCAGGGCGAGCGCTATATGGAGTACCTCGCCGACCATGGCCAGTTCGCCGACCTGCCGGAGAAATTCTTCTTCGCCCATCTGCGCAACTGCTACCCGCACCTGTTCGAGGCGGACTCGCCGTTCAGCGGCGGCGACCTGCAGGCCGAAGCGGCCAGCATGAAGCCAATCGATAGTTAACATCGGAATTCGCGTCTTTCTTCTTGATTCCGGGATGGGTAGGGTGCATGCCTGCGCGACCCGTGCCGAAGCGGGCACTCATAGAGGAAGGAGAAAGCCGAGGATGCTGACAATCTGGGGGCGGAAGAACTCGTCCAACGTGCGCAAGGTGCTGTGGTGTGCCGAGGAGGCCGGCGTGGCCTATCGGTCGCTCGACGCCGGCGGAGTGTTCGGCCTGGTGCATGAGGCGCAGTACCGGGCGAAGAATCCCAACGGCCTGATCCCGCTGATCGAGGACGGCGACCTGCTGCTCTGGGAGTCCAACGCCATCGTGCGCTACCTGGCCGCCCGTTATGCACCCGGCAGCCTTTACCTGGACTCCGCCGTTCTGCGGGCGGAAGGCGACAAGTGGATGGACTGGGTCTCCTCCAGCCTGGTCGAGCCGTTCACCGCGCTGTTCGTCGGCAGCGTGCGTACGCCGCCGCAGCAGCGCGACCCGGTGCGCATCGCCGCGGCCCTGCAGCGCTGTGGCGAGCTGCTGGCGATCCCGGACGCGGCGTTGGCCAGCCGGCCTTACCTATCCGGCGAGCAGTTCGCCATGGGCGATATCCCCCTCGGTTGTTTTGCCTACGCCTGGTTCGAAATGCCCATCGTGCGCCCCGAGCTGCCGCACCTGGAGGATTGGTATGCGCGGCTGAGCAGTCGGCCGGCGTTCCAGCGCGGCGTGATGACGCCGCTCACCTGAGCCGGCGTAGTTGCAATCACCCCAGGCAACCCTTATCTAAGCTGTTCTTTTCGTTGCGGGCGTATCCCTAATGACTAGCGCTCTGTCCATTCGGCAGTTGACCAAGACCTACAACAACGGCTTCCAGGCCCTGCATGGCATCGACCTGGACGTGGCCGAAGGCGATTTCTTCGCCTTGCTCGGGCCCAATGGCGCCGGCAAGTCCACCACCATCGGCATCATTTCGACCCTGGTGAACAAGACAGGCGGCACGGTAAACGTGTTCGGCCATGACCTGGACCGGGAGCCCTCGGCGCTCAAGCGTTGCCTGGGCGTGGTGCCGCAGGAGTTCAACTTCAACCAGTTCGAGAAGGTCTTCGACATAGTCGTGACCCAGGCCGGCTACTACGGCATTCCCGCGCGCATCGCCAGGGAGCGCGCCGAGCAGTACCTCAAGCAACTGGGCTTGTGGGACAAGCGCAATGTGCCGTCGCGCGAACTGTCCGGCGGCATGAAGCGCCGGCTGATGATCGCCCGCGCCCTGGTCCACCAGCCGCGCCTGCTGATCCTCGACGAGCCGACCGCCGGGGTCGACATCGAGTTGCGCCGCTCGATGTGGAGTTTCCTCACCGAGCTTAACCGGCAGGGCATCAC
This sequence comes from Pseudomonas benzenivorans, assembly GCF_900100495.1. GTDB lineage: Bacteria > Pseudomonadota > Gammaproteobacteria > Pseudomonadales > Pseudomonadaceae > Aquipseudomonas > Aquipseudomonas benzenivorans. The sequence goes on along the minus strand of NZ_FNCT01000006.1, from coordinate 133,006 downwards.
CATCATCCTCACCACCCATTACCTCGAGGAGGCCGAGCAGCTGTGCCGCAACATCGGCATCATCGACCACGGCCGCATCGTCGAGAACACCAGCATGAAGGAACTGCTGAAGAAGCTGCACGTGGAGACCTTCCTGCTCGACCTCAAGGAGTCGCTGCTGGTGCCGCCGCAGCTGCTCGGCTACCCGGCGCAACTGCTCGACCACCACACCCTGGAGGTGCAGGTGGAGAAGAGCCAGGGCATCACCGAGCTGTTCCGCCAGCTGGCGCAGCAGCACATCGAGGTGCTCAGCCTGCGCAACAAGACCAATCGCCTGGAGGAGCTGTTCGTCTCCCTGGTCGAGAAGAACCTGGCGAAGGTGGCGGTATGAACACGACCTACCTGAATACCGAGTTCGCCGCCAACCTGGTGGCGCTGCGCACCATCGTCTACCGGGAGATCCGCCGCTTCACCCGCATCTGGCCGCAGACCCTGCTGCCGCCGGCGATCACCATGGTCCTGTACTTCGTCATCTTCGGTAACCTGATCGGCCGGCAGATCGGCGACATGGGCGGCTTCAGCTACATGGAGTACATAGTGCCGGGGCTGATCATGATGTCGGTGATCACCAACTCCTACGGCAACGTGGTGTCGAGCTTCTTCGGCAGCAAGTTCCAGCGCAACGTCGAGGAGCTGCTGGTGTCGCCGGTGTCGCCGCATACCATCCTCATCGGCTTCGTCGTCGGTGGCGTGCTGCGCGGCCTGGCGGTGGGCCTGATCGTCACCCTGCTGTCGCTGTTCTTCACCCACCTGCAGGTGCACCACCTGGGGGTGACGGTGCTGGTGGTGCTGCTGACCGCGACCATCTTCTCCCTCGGCGGCTTCGTCAACGCGGTGTTCGCGCGCAACTTCGACGACATCTCGATCATCCCGACCTTCGTCCTCACGCCTTTGACCTACCTGGGCGGGGTGTTCTATTCGATCGCCCTGTTGCCGCCGTTCTGGCAGACGGTGTCGCTGGTCAACCCGATCCTGCACATGGTCAACGCCTTCCGCTACGGCATCCTCGGCGTCTCGGACATCCGCATCGGCGTCGCCATCGCGTTCATGCTGGCGGCCACGGCAGTGCTCTATGGCGTGTGCATCCGTTTGCTGATCGGCGGCCGCGGCATGCGCCAGTAATACAAAGCGAAACACCTCGGGCGGCTGTTTTACTGCGGGCGGCCCGTTAGACTCAGCCTCTACAACGACAAGAGGTTGTGTATGTCCGCCCTGATGCGTTTTCTCGCTGTGGCGCTGCTGTCGCTGGCGGCCCTCGTGCTCCACGTCCAGGCTGCCGAAGGCCCGCTGGTCGAGGTGGTGCAGGTGAAGAAGAGCCTGGTGCGCGACGAGCTGATCACCTTCGGCTCGTTGCGCTCGGACGAGTCGGTGATGATCCGCCCGGAAATCGAAGGCCGCCTGGCCACCCTGCATTTCCGCGAAGGCCAGGCGGTCGAGGCGGGCGCCTTGCTGGTCAGCCTGGACGATGCGATCGCCCGCGCGGAGCTGGCCCAGGCCCGCGCCAACCTCAACCTGGCGGAAAAGAACTTCAGCCGCACCCAGCTGCTGTTCAGCCGCGGCGCCAGTAATGCCCAGGCCCTGGACGAGGCCAGCGCCGAGCAGCAGGCCGCCCGCGCCAGCCTGGAACTGGCCCAGGCGCGCCTGGACAAGACGCGGATTCTCGCCCCCCACGACGGCGTGCTGGGCCTGCGCCAGGTCAGCCCCGGCGACTACCTGGAGGCCGGCCAGGACATCGTCAACCTCGAGGTGCTCGACCCGCTCAAGGTCGAGTTCCGCATCCCGCAGAAGGCGGTCAACCAGATCCGTCTCGGTCAGGTGATCGAGATCAGCCTGGACACCTTTCCCGGCGAGCGCTTTTCCGGCGAGATCTTCGCCATCAACCCGCGCCTCGACGAGGCCGGGCGCAGCCAGGCGGTGCGCGCCCATATCGGCAACGCCGAGCGGCGCCTGCGTCCCGGGCAGTTCGTCAAGGTGGTGGTGATCCTCGCCGAGCGGCCCGCGGCGCTGGTGATCCCCGAAGAGGCGGTGATGCCGGTCGGCGAGCGCCTGCTGGTCAACCTGGTGCTGGACGGCAAGGTCGAACGGCGCGAGGTCAAGCTGGGCAAGCGCCTGGCCGGCCAGGTCGAGGTGCGCGAGGGCCTGCAGGGCGGTGAAACCCTGATCAGCGCCGGTTGGCAGAAGGTTCGCGAGGGCATGGCGGTGCGCACCAAGGCGGTGGAGCCGGCGCCATGACGCTGTCCGACATCTGCATCCGCCGGCCGGTATTCGCCACCGTGCTGTCGCTGATCCTGGTGCTGCTCGGGCTGATGGCCTACCAGCGCCTGAGCGTGCGCGAATACCCGAACATCGACGTGCCGATCGTCACGGTCAACGTCATCTATCCCGGTGCCAGCCCGGAAATCATGGAGTCGCAGGTCGCCCAGCCGATCGAGGACGTGCTCTCGGGGATCGAGGGGCTGGATTTCGTCAGCTCCATCAGCCGTTCGGAAAACACCCAGATCACCGCGCAGTTCCGTCTTGGCAGCAATTCCGACGAGGCCGCCAACGACGTGCGCGACCGCCTCGGCCGGGTGCGCGGCCTGCTGCCGGACGAGATCGACGAACCGATCGTGCAGAAGGTCGAGGCCGATGCCCAGCCGGTGATCTGGCTGGCGTTCTTCAGCGAGCGCTACAACGCCATGGAGATCACCGATGTGCTGGAGCGGGTGATCAAGGATCGCCTGCAGACCATCCCCGGCGTCGCCGAGGTGCAGATCCGCGGCGCGCGGACCTTCGCCATGCGCATCTGGCTCGACCCGGAGAAGCTCGCCGCGCACAACCTCACGGTGCAGGATGTGGAAGACGCCCTGCGCCGGCAGAACGTGGAGATTCCGGCCGGGCGCATCGAGTCGCGGCAGCGCGAGTTCAGCGTGCTGTCGGAAACCGACCTGAGCACCGCGGAGCAATTCAACCAGCTGATCCTCGACGATTCGCGCGGCTACCTGCTGCGCCTGGCCGACGTTGGCCAGGCCGAAATCGGCGCGGCGGACGAGCGCAGCATCGTCCGCTACAAGGGCCGCCCGGCGGTGTCCATGGGCGTGATCAAGCAGGCCACCGCCAATCCCCTGGACATCTCCGACGGCCTGAACGCGGCGCTGCCGGACGTGCGTGCGCTGCTGCCGGACGGCATGGAGATGGCCATCGCCAACGACAACTCGCTGTTCATCCGCGAGTCGATCGACAACGTCTTCCTCACCATCTGGGAGGCGGTGGCGCTGGTCATCCTGATCATCTTCATCTTCCTCCGTTCGCTGCGCGCCACCCTGATCCCGCTGGTGACCATCCCGGTGTCGCTGATCGGCGCCTTCGCCCTGATGAGCCTGATGGGCTTCACCATCAACACCCTGACCCTGCTGGCCATGGTGCTGGCCATCGGCCTGGTGGTGGACGATGCCATCGTCATGCTGGAGAACATCCACCGGCATATCGAGGCCGGGATGAAACCGCTGCAGGCGGCGTTCACCGGCAGCCGCGAGATCGCCTTCGCGGTGATCGCCATGACCCTGACCCTGGCCGCGGTGTTCGCCCCGATCGGCTTCATGCAGGGCAGTACCGGCAAGCTGTTCACCGAGTTCGCCTGGACCCTGGCCGGCGCGGTGCTGGTCTCCGGCTTCGTCGCCCTGAGCCTGACGCCGATGATGTGCGCGCTGCTGCTCCAGCCGCACCAGGGCCGCCAGGCGCACAGCCGCGTGTACAACCAGATCGAAGGCTTCCTGGGCGGCCTGACCTTGCGCTACCAGCGGCTCCTGGGCCGAGCCCTGGACGCCTGGCCGCTGGTGCTCGGCGTGCTGCTGCTGATGGTGCTGGCCAGTGCCTGGCTGTTCTCCGGCCTGAAGTCGGAACTGGCGCCGACCGAGGACACCGGCACCATAGTCGGGGTGTTCAACGGCCCGGACGGCGCCACCATCGGCTACACCGCCCGCTATGCACGGGAGCTCGAGACGGCCTACGCGAGCATCCCCGAGACCAACCGCTACCTGGTGGTGGCCGGCTTCCCCACCGTGGCCCAGGGCATCTCCTTCATGAAGCTGGAGGACTGGGCCGAGCGCTCGCGCAGCCAGTTCGAGATCCGCAACGAGCTGCTGCCGAAACTGCAGGACATCGCCGGGGTGCGCGCCTTCCCGGTCAACCGGCCGCCGCTGGGGCAGAGCGTGCGCAACCAGCCGGTCAACTTCGTGATCCGCTCCTCGCTGGAGTTCGCCGAGCTGCAGGGCTATGTCGACGAGCTGCTGGAGCGGCTGCGCGACTATCCCGGCCTGGAAAGCCTGGACAGCGATCTCAAACTGAATACGCCGCAGCTCAAGGTCACGGTCAACCGCGAGCAGGCGGTGGCGGTCGGCAGCGACGTGGCGACCATCGGCCGCAGCCTGGAAAGCTTGTTCGGCAGCCGCCAGGTGACCCGCTTCAAGCAGAGCGGCGAGCAGTACGACGTGCTGGTGCAGCTGCAGGATGTCGACCGCAGCAACCCGCAGGATCTCGACCGGGTCTACGTGCGCGGCCGCGACGACAGCATGGTGCAGCTGTCCAACCTGATCGAGGTGCGCGAAACCGTGGCGCCACGCGAACTCAACCACTTCAACCAGCTGCGCGCGGTGACCATCAGCGCCAACGTCGGCAGCGGCTACACCCTGGGCGAGGCCCTGGATCACCTGGAGGATGCCGCCCGCGCGGTGTTCCCGGCGGAGACCCAGTACGACTACACCGGCACCTCGCGCGACTTCAAGGAGTCCAGCGTGGGCATCGCGCTGATCTTCGCCCTGGCCCTGGCCTTCATCTTCCTGGTGCTGGCGGCGCAGTTCGAGAGCTTCAGCGACCCGATGATCATCCTCTTCAGCGTGCCGCTGTCGATGGCCGGCGCCCTGCTGGCGCTGACCCTGTTCGGCGGCACCCTGAACATCTACTCGCAGATCGGCCTGGTGACCCTGATCGGCCTGATCACCAAGCACGGTATCCTGATCGTCGAGTTCGCCAACCACCTGCTGCGCGAGGGGCATGAGCTGCGCGGCGCGCTGATCGCTGCCGCGGTGCAGCGCCTGCGGCCGATCCTGATGACCACCGGGGCCATGGTCCTTGGCTCGCTGCCGCTGGCGATCGCCAGCGGCGCCGGCGCCGAGAGCCGCCAGCAGATCGGCCTGGTGATAGTCGGCGGCCTGTTGGTCGGCACCTTGTTCACGTTGTTCGTCATTCCCACGCTCTATCTGCTGCTGCGCCGCTGGCGGCCGATCAAACAGCAGAGCGAGGAAGTGGCGGTCGCTTAGTGAGAAGGGGGCATAGCTTAGGGCCCCAGCATACGCAGAGCCTGTGGGAGGGGCTTTAGCCGCGACATTGCAGCGTCGCGGCTAAAGCCCCTCCCACAAAGCGATTTTGAAGCTTGGGTAGTTATTCGACCTTAAGCACCAGCTTGCCGAAGTTCTCCCCGCTGAACAGCTTGAGCAGGGTTTCCGGGAAGGTCGTCAGGCCCGGGACTATGTCTTCCCTGGATTTGAGTTGGCCGCTGGCCAGCCAGCCGCCCATCTCCTGGGCCGCCTCGGCGAAGCGCGGGGCGTAGGTCATCACCACCATGCCTTCCATGCGTGCGCTGTTGACCAGCAGCGCCAGGTAGTTGGCCGGACCCTTGACCGCTTCCTTGTTGTTGTACTGGCTGATGGCTCCGCAGATCACCACCCGCGCCTTGAAGTTGATCCGCGTCAGCACGGCGTCGAGGATCTCGCCGCCGACGTTGTCGAAATACACGTCCACGCCCTTCGGGCACTCGCGCTTGAGCGCGGCGTGGAGGTCTTCGTGCTTGTAGTCGATGGCGCCGTCGAAGCCCAGCTCGTCGATCAGGAACTGGCACTTGTCGGCACCGCCGGCGATGCCGACCACCCGGCAGCCCTTGAGCTTGGCAATCTGCCCGGCGATGCTGCCGACCGCACCGGCGGCGCCGGAGATCACCACGGTTTCCCCGGCCTTGGGCGCGCCGACGTCGAGCAGGGCGAAGTAGGCGGTCATCCCGGTCATGCCCAGGGCCGACAGGTACAGCGGCAGCGGGGCGCGCTTGGGGTCGACCTTGTAGAAGCCCTTGGGTTCGCCGAGGAAGTAGTCCTGCACGCCGAGGGCGCCGTTGACGTGGTCGCCGACGGCGAAGCCCGGGTGCTGCGAGGCGATCACCTCACCGACGCCGAGGGCGCGCATCACCTCGCCGATGCCGACCGGCGGGATATAGGACTTGGCATCGTTCATCCAGCCGCGCATGGCCGGGTCGAGGGACAGGTAGAGGTTCTTCACCAGGATCTGCCCCGGGCCGGGCTCGCCGAGCGGGGTTTCCACATAGCTGAAGGTGTCGCGGCTGGGCAGGCCGACCGGACGTTGGGCGAGGAGGAATTGGCGATTGAGGGTGGCGGTCATGGTCGTTACTCGCTGGACGAAAGCTAAGGTGATAGTCCCTCTCTGCGCTCGGGGCAAGGTTCGCCGCGGGGCCGAATAGGCGCCGATCCATTCGGCTGATGACGGACCCGGTGGGTTAATCATTAGTCTGGATGAAGCTCCAACCGCTGTTCGAATAGTGCTGCCGCGCCGGCCGCGAGCCTGGCTAGACTCGGCGCTGACTTTCACTCCTTGCGAGGACACACAGATGAGCTTGAGCTTTTCCGGCCAGGTGGCCCTGGTCACCGGCGCGGCCGCCGGTATCGGCCGCGCCACCGCGCTGGCCTTCGCCAACGAAGGCCTCAAGGTGGTGGTTTCCGACGTCGACGTGGCGGGCGGCGAAGGCACTGCCGAGCTGATCCGCGCGGCCGGCGGCGAGGCGGCCTTCGTGCGCTGCGACGTGACCCGCGAGACCGAGGTCAAGGCGCTGATGGACGCCACCCTGGCCGCCTACGGCCGTCTGGATTACGCCTTCAACAACGCCGGCATCGAGATCGAGAAGGGCAAGCTGGCCGAGGGCAGCGAGGCCGAGTTCGACGCGATCATCGGCGTCAACGTCAAGGGCGTGTGGCTGTGCATGAAGCACCAGATCCCGCTGCTGCTGGCCCAGGGCGGCGGTGCGATCGTCAACACCGCCTCGGTCGCCGGCCTCGGCGCGGCGCCGAAGATGAGCATCTACGCCGCCTCCAAGCACGCGGTGATCGGCCTGACCAAGTCGGCCGCGGTGGAGTACGCGAAGAAGAAGATCCGCGTCAACGCCGTATGCCCGGCAGTGATCGACACCGACATGTTCCGCCGCGCCTACGAGTCCGACCCGAAGAAGGCCGAGTTCGCCGCGGCCATGCACCCGGTCGGGCGCATCGGCAAGGTCGAGGAAATCGCCACTGCGGTGCTCTACCTGTGCTGCGACGGCGCGGCCTTCACCACCGGCCATGCCCTGGCGGTGGACGGCGGGGCTACGGCGATCTGATCGTGCTTCACTCGCAGCAAGAGAAAGGCGCCTACTCAGGCGCCTTTGTTCTTTGGGGTGACCTCATCGGCCGATCGCGTCAGGTCGTAGCCCGGATGCAATCCGGGGGGCGTTGGGTGGGGCGGTAATTTTCCCGGATTTCATCCAGGCTACGGTTTTCGGGTGTTTCGTAGGAGCGGCCCATGGCCGCGAAATCGCCAGACCCGCCACCGTTCGCGGGCATGGCCCGCTCCTACGGTTAACGCTTGCCGGCATTGAGGATCGCCAGGGTGATCAGCCCCGCGACTATCCCCCAGAACGCCGAGCCGACCGAAAACAGGCTCATGCCCGAGGCGGTGACCAGGAAGGTGATCAGCGCCGCCTCGCGTTCCTTGGGTTCGCTCATGGCCTGGGTCAGGCCGCCGATGATCGAGGCGAACAGTGCCAGGGCGGCGATCGACAGGATCAGCGCCTTGGGTAGGGCGCTGAACAGCGCCGCCAGGGTGGCACCGAAGATCCCGGCGATGCCGTAGAACAGCCCGCACCAGACCGCCGCGGTGTAGCGCTTGGCCGGGTCCTCGTGGGCCTCGGGGCCGGCGCAGATGGCCGCGCTGATTGCCGCCATGTGGATGCCGTGGGAGCCGAACGGCGCCAGCAGGATCGAGATCAGGCCGGTGCTGGTGAGCAGCTTGGAGGCCGGCACATGGTGGTAGCCGTTGGCGCGCAGCACGGCGATGCCCGGCAGGTTCTGCGAGGCCATGGCGACGATGAACAGCGGGATGCCGATGCTGATCGCCGCGGCCCAGGAGAAGCTCGGCGTGGTCCAGACGGGCGTGGCCAGTTGCAACTCGAAGCCGCTGAAATCCAGCAGGCCGAACACGCCGGCGAGCAGGCTGCCGACCAGCAACGCGGCGAGCACCGCATAACGCGGCCACAGGCGCTTGCCCAGCAGGTAGGCGAGCAGCATGGCCACCACCAGCAGCGGTTGCTGTTCGGCGGCGCCGCAGATCTCCAGGCCGATCTTGAACAGCACCCCGGCCAGCAGGGCGGCGGCGATGGAGCCGGGAATCCGCTGCATGATGCGCTCGAAGCTGCCAGTCAGGCCGATCAGCACGATCAGCGCCGAGGCGAGGATATAGGCGCCGATCGCCTCGCCATAGGGCACCCCCGGCAGGCTGCTGATCAGCAGCGCCGCGCCCGGCGTCGACCAGGCGATCATCACCGGTGCGCGATAGCGCAGCGACAGCGCGATGGAGCCAATGGCCATGCCGATCGACAGCGCCCAGATCCACGAGGAAATCTGTCCGCCGGACAGCCCGGCGGCTTGCCCGGCCTGGAACATCAGCACCAGCGAGCTGGTGTAGCCGGTGAGCATGGCAATAAAGCCGGCGACCACCGCCGAAGTCGAGCTGTCGCTCAGCGGGCGCAGGCGGCTTTGCGTCAGTTCCGTCATCAGAGCACTCCCTGCACGTCGGCGAAGATGGGGTAGAGCGAGGCGACCAGCAGCAGCGCCATGCCGATATTGAAGCCACGCAGCACGCGCGGGTTGCCCAGCCAGTTGCGCAGCAGGCTGCCGGCCATGGTCCAGAGGCCGACGCTGGGGCAGTTGACCAGGGCGAACAGGGCGGCGATCAACAGCACGTTGACCACGAAGTCGTCCTGCGGCGTGTAGGTGGTGATGGCGCCGATGGCCATGATCCAGGCCTTGGGGTTGATCCACTGGAAAGCCGCGGCCTGGAGGAAGGTGAAGGGCTTGCCGCGTTCGCCGCCCTGGCTGTCGGGGGCGCCGGCCTGGGCGATGTTCCAGGCCAGGTAGAGCAGGTAGGCGGCGCCGAGGTAACGCAGCAGGCTGTACAGCAGCGGCACCTGCTCGAACAGCTGGCCGAGGCCGAGGCCGACCGCCATCACCAGGATCATGAAGCCCAGGCTGATGCCGAACATGTGCGGCAGGCTGCGGCGCACGCCGAAGTTCACCCCGGAGGCGAGCAGCATCATGTTGTTCGGCCCCGGCGTCACCGAGGTGACGAAGGCAAAGGCGACAAAGGCGATCAGCAGTTCGGTGGTCATGGTCGGGCACTCGGTGGCAATGCCTGCAAGCCTAAGGGCCGCGCTGAGACGCGTCGCGGTACAGCCACCGGCCCAATCGACCATACAGTCGGGCCGGGCATCCGCAGCGGCCGGTACAGTGGCGCGGACAAGCAGCTTCATGTCCTGCGCGGCTTTGTTGCAAAACCGACAGGGCGGCAGGTTCGCGACAACGGACTATTTCAATAATTCATTTGAAATCAGCTAGTTAAACTTTGGTATGGGCATTGCACCAGGCTTCGCGTGTGACACCGACGAAGCGGAGGGGTGCGATGAAAGCCAAGGACATAGCCGAGCTGCTCGACGAGCCTTCCTGCGAGCACAACAAGAAGGAGAAGTCCGGCTGCGCCAAGCCCAAGCCGGGCGCCACCGACGGTGGCTGCGCCTTCGACGGTGCGCAGATCGCCCTGTTGCCGATCGCCGACGTGGCGCACATCGTCCACGGGCCGATCGCCTGCGCCGGCAGCTCCTGGGACAACCGCGGCACCCGCTCCAGCGGCCCCGACCTCTATCGCATCGGCATGACCACCGATCTCACCGAGCAGGACGTGATCATGGGCCGCGCCGAGAAGCGCCTGTTCCATGCCATCCGCCAGGCGGTGGAGACCTACGCGCCGCCGGCGGTGTTCGTCTACAACACCTGCGTGCCGGCGCTGATCGGCGACGACATCGACGCGATCTGCAAGGCCGCCGGCGAGCACTTCAATACCCCGGTGGTGCCGGTCGATTCGGCCGGCTTCTACGGCACCAAGAACCTCGGCAACCGCATTGCCGGCGAGGCCATGCTCAAGTACGTGATCGGCACTCGCCAGCCCGATCTCCTGCCGCCGGGCAGCGAACGCCCCGGCATCCGTGTGCACGACGTCAACCTGGTCGGCGAATACAACATCGCCGGCGAGTTCTGGCATGTGCTGCCGCTGCTCGACGAGCTGGGCATCCGCGTGCTGTGCACCCTGTCAGGCGATGCGCGCTTTCGCGAGGTGCAGTCCATGCACGCCGCCGAGGTGAACATGATGGTCTGCTCCAAGGCCATGCTCAACGTCGCCCGCAAGCTGCAGGAGCGCTACGGCACGCCCTGGTTCGAGGGCAGTTTCTACGGCATCACCGACACCTCGCAGGCGCTGCGTGACTTCGCCCGGCTGATCGGCGACGCCGATCTCAGTGCGCGCACCGAGGTGCTGATCGAACGCGAGGAGGCGAAGATCCGCGCCGCGCTGGAGCCCTGGCGCGAACGCCTGGCCGGCAAGCGCGTGCTGCTCTACACCGGCGGGGTGAAGTCCTGGTCGGTGATCTCCGCGCTGCAGGACCTGGGCATGAAGGTGGTCGCCACCGGCACCAAGAAGTCCACCGAGGAGGACAAGGCGCGCATCCGCGAGCTGATGGGCGACGACGTCAAGATGCTCGACGAGGGCAATCCGCGTGCGCTGCTGAAGACCGTCGAGGAGTACCGCGCCGACATCCTCATCGCCGGCGGTCGCAACATGTACACCGCGCTCAAGGGGCGCATCCCGTTCCTCGACATCAACCAGGAACGCGAATTCGGCTACGCCGGCTACGACGGCATGCTCGAGCTGGTGCGCCAGCTGTGCCTGACCCTGGAAAGCCCGGTGTGGGAGTCCGTGCGCCGCCCGGCGCCCTGGGCGGCCGCAGCCGCCAACCGCTGAGGAGTATCGCCATGGCCGAGATCGTCAACCGCAACAAAGCTCTGGCCGTCAGCCCGCTGAAGGCCAGCCAGACCATGGGCGGCGCCCTGGCCATCCTCGGCATGGCGCGCAGCATGCCGCTGCTGCACGGCTCGGCGGGCTGCACCGCGTTCGCCAAGGTGTTCTTCGTCCGTCACTTCCGCGAGCCGGTGCCGCTGCAGACCACGGCGATGGATCAGGTCAGCTCGGTGATGGGCGCCGACGACAACGTCGTCGAGGCGCTCAGGGTGATCTGCGAGAAGCAGAATCCGGCGGTGATCGGCCTGCTCACCACCGCACTGGCGGAAACCCAGGGCTGCGATCTGCACAGCGCCCTGCACCAGTTCCGCAGCGAGTATCCCGAGTACCAGCAGGTGGCGGTGATCCCGGTGAACACCCCGGACTTCGCCGGCAGCTTCGAGAGCGGCTTCGCCGCCACGGTCAAGGCGCTCATCGAGACCCTGGTGCCGGAGCGCCGCGACCAGGTCGGCCAGCGGCTGCGCCAGGTCAACGTGCTGTGCTCGGCCGACCTGACCACGGGCGATCTGGAGTTCATCGCCGAGAGCATCGAGAGCTTCGGCCTGCGCCCGCTGCTGATCCCCGACCTGTCCGGTTCGCTGGACGGCCATCTCGACGAGGCGGCCTTCAATCCGTTGACCACCGGCGGGCTGGCGGTGGACGAGCTGGCCAGCGCCGGCCAGAGCATCGCCACCCTGGTGGTCGGCCAGAGCCTGGAGGCCGCCGCCGATGCCCTGGCGGCGCGCAGCGGCGTGCCGGAGCAGCGCTTCGGCCTGCTGCTCGGCCTGGAGGCGGTGGACGCCTGGCTGATGACGCTGGCCGAGCTCAGCGGCAACCCGGTGCCCGAGCGCTGGCAGCGCCAGCGCCGCCAGCTGCAGGACGCCATGCTCGACACCCACTTCATGCTCGGCGACGCGCGGGTGGCGATTGCCGCCGACCCGGACCTGTTGCTCGGTTTCGACAGCCTGCTGCGTGGCATGGGCACGCGCACCGTGGCGGCGGTGGTGCCGGCCCGCGCGCCGGCTCTGGCCGCCTCGCCGCTGGCGTGCATCCAGGTCGGCGACCTCGAGGATCTCGAGCACGCCGCCAGCGCCGGGGGCGCCCAGCTGCTGCTCGGCAACAGCCATGCCCTGGCGCCAGCCCAGCGCCTCGGCGTGCCGCTGCTGCGCATGGGCTTTCCGCAGTACGACCTGCTCGGCGGCTTCCAGCGCTGCTGGGCCGGCTACCGCGGCACCACGCAGGCGCTGTTCGACCTGGCCAACCTGCTGGTCGAACACCACCAGGGCATCGCCCCGTACCACTCGATCTACGCGCAGAAACCCGCCGGCGAACAGCCGACCAGGAGGCACTGAGCCATGGCCAGCCCGACCCGACAACTGCAGGTACTGGATGGCGAGGACGACGGCACCCTGCTCAAGGTGGCCTTTGCCTCCGCCGATCGCGAGACGGTGGACCAGCACTTCGGTTCGTCGCGTTCCTTCGTCATCTACGGGGTCAATCCGCAGCAGGCCCGCCTGCTCTCGGTGGCCGAGTTCGGCGAACTGGAGCAGGACGGCAACGAGGACAAGCTGCAAAGCAAGCTCGCGCTGCTCGACGGCTGCATCGCCGTCTACTGCCGCGCCTGCGGCGCCTCGGCGGTACGCCAGCTGCTGGCGGTGGGCGTGCAGCCGGTCAAGGTCGCCGAGGCGGCGCGCATCACCGAGCTGATCGAGGCGCTGCAGGCCGAATTGCGTGACGGACCCTCGACCTGGCTGGCCAAGGCCATCCAGCGCAGCCAGGGCGGCGACAGCCGGCGTTTCGACGCCATGGCGGCCGAAGCCTGGGACGAGTAGCACCCAGCATTTTCACGAGGAAGCGCACATGTACGAACTAGATGAACAAAAAGCGGTGGTCCTGGAGGGCGATCCGGCCCTGCAACAGCCGATCATCCGGCAGATGGTGGTGCAACTGCGCTCCATGGACAGCTACGGCACCTACGACACCTGGAGCGACGCTCGCGTACTCGATCCGCTGGTGCTGACCAAGGAGCGCCGCCGGGCCATTCCGGTGGTCGGCGACCCCGACGAGACCACCCTGTCGCGGGTCAAGGCCTACTACAACGCCCTGGCGCAGATGATCGAGCGCGAGACCGGCCTGCTCGCCGTGCCGATGATCAACATCAGTCACGAGGGCTTCGGCCGCGCGCTGATCCTGGTCGGCAAGCTGGTGGCGCTGGACAAGACCCTGCGCGATGTCCACCGCTTCGGTTTCGACTCGCTGGATGCGCTGGTCGTCGAGGCACAGAAGCAGCTGGTCAAGGCTGCCGCACTGGTCGCCGAAAACCGTGCGGTTGCGGAACTCTGAACCCGGGAGACGAGCATGAGCGACGACGACCTCAAGGCCCTGCAGAAGGACGTCAGCCAGAAGAAGCGGATTGCCACCGAATGGGCATCGCAGATCCACGACCTGGTCGAGGATCGCCTGCTGATCGACTACGCCAGCCTGCCGGAACTGGCCCAGCGCACCCATCAGGCCTGCCTGGACTGGGCCGCGGCCAAGGCGCGGCTGGATCAGGCCAGCGCCGGCTGACAAGCGCGTTAGCGTGAAAGTCGCGCAGCGACGCCTTCCTTGTGCCCTTCTCCCTCAGGGAGAAGGTGGCGCGAAGCGCCGGATGAGGGGGCGGGCATGTCGCGAAGGCTTTCATCATCCGGGGTGCCTTTCGCGGCATGCCCGTCAGCGCCGGCGGCCGCTTATCGGTAGCCGCCGCGCAGCTCTGGCGTCCCCGTCGGGACGCACCGGCGCCGGCCCACAAGGCCCGCGCCGTCCTATTCGGGGCCTGCCTGGCAGCCCCACTTCGCGCCTTGCCGCTCCGGCGGCAGCGCACCCCGCCGTGCCCGGCCCACGAAGCCGCGCGGCACCCCGACCGCGGCCGGGGCTATAACGACAGGCAGGCTCGGCCTGCCGACAACCGTTGATCTGCGCCACCCGAGGTGGCGGGCTGGAGATTGAACATGGCTGAGGCAATGATTACCGGACGTACCCGTGGCGGTGCCGAATGGGTTCCAGAGTTCGTCACCGCGCTGGATGCGCAGAAGTGCATCGGTTGCGGGCGCTGCTACAAGGTCTGCCCGCGCGACGTGTTCACGCTGGTCGAGCGCTCCGAGATGGTCGAGGACGCCGACGACTTCGATGACGACGACGAAATGATGGTGATGACCGTGCAGAACGGCCTCGACTGCATCGGCTGCAAGGCCTGCGCGGCGGTCTGTCCCAAGCAATGTCACACCCACGAAGCGGCTGCGGCCTGAGAGGCTGTGAAAAAACTCCCGCCTGCTGCGAACGCCTGGAGGCGTTCTCGCGACGGCGCTCGATATTTTCACAACCTCTGAGGCGAACCAACATGGCCAGACCCGAATTCCACATCTTCCTCTGCGGCCAGCGCCGTCCCGAGGGTCATCCGCGCGGCAGCTGCGGCGCCAAGGGCAGCGAGGCGCTGTACAACGCCTTTGCCCAGGTGCTGATCAGGCACAACCTGAACAACCGCATCGCCCTGACCACCACCGGTTGCATCGGGCCGTGCCAGGCCGGCGCCAACGTGCTGATCTACCCTGGCTCGATCATGTACAGCTGGGTCGAACCGGAGGACGCGGCGCGCATCGTCGAGCAGCATCTGCTCGGCGGCGAGCCGTACGCGGACAAGCTCACCCCTGCCGACATCTGGTGACGGCGATGGCCGAGGTGCTGCTGTTCGCCAGCGAGCGGGCGTTCTTTTCCGAACGTACGCCGCACAAGCTGCGCTACCTGCTCAACCACGCGCGCTGCGCAGCGACCCCCGATGGCGTCGAGGCGCTGCTGCTCGAAGCACGCCGGCGCTGGCCGGAGGAGCCGGACGCGCACATCGGCCTGTACAAGTTCTACTTCGTCCGGGCCCGCTACCAGGACGCCGAAGCGGCGGTCTGGGCTGCGCTGCGCGCCGCGGCCGCCGTCGCCGGCTTCGATCGCAACTACCGGCGCCTGCATGCCGGCAGTGCCGACTGGACGCGGCGCCAGGACGGCGAGCGCCTGTACCTGTTCAGCCTCAAGGCGCTGGGGGTGATCCGCCTGCGCCGGGCCAAGGTGGCGATGGCCCGCTGTGTGCTGGAAAAACTCCTGGAGCTAGACCCGGTCGACGAGATCGGCGGCGGCGCCTTCCTGCAGATTGCCCGCTCCTTCAGCGAGGACGACTGATGAACCGCTCTCTGGACCAGCAGTTGCAGGACACCCAAGCGCTGTTCGCGGAAATCTGGCAGGCGCTCAGCGCCAGCCTGCGCGCGGCCGGGATCGAGCAGGAGCTGGCGGTGGCCGGCACGCCGCATACGCGCGGCGAGCTGCGCGAGGATGTCTACGATCACAGCCAGGCCCTGTATGCCGAGTGGCGTTCTCCGGGCGGCGGCTACCAGGGCAGCATCCTGGTGCATGCCGACGGCCTGGCGTTCGCCGAGTTCGACGTGCTGCTGGCGCATCCGCGCCAGCCGAACTGGGTGATCGAGGCGGTCACCGCCTGGGGGCGCAGCGGTGCGGTGAAGAGCGAACTGCGTCTGCTGCCGGCGCTCGGCGCATGAGCGCGCTGTATGACTGGCTGCTCGCCAGTGCGGCCGGAACCGAGCCGGTCGAGCGCATCTGCCTCGGCCTCAACTGGACCCTGGCCGAAGTGGATGGCCGCCTCGGCTTCGCCTTCAGCCCGCGCCAGGTGCCGCGCACCCTGAGCTGGGCGGGCACGCTGGGCGGGCGTCCCAGCGCCGAGCTGCGGCCGTGGCTGCTGTCGTGGAACGCTGCCGAGGCGGCGGTCGGGCTGGCCGTGCTGAATGCCAGCCTCAACGGCGCCGGGTCCTGTCTGCGCGATGCCCAGCCGCTGCATGGCGAGGTGCCCGGCCATCTGCGTGTGTTCGCGCATTTTCGCCCGCAGTTGGCTGGGCAGCGGGTGGTGGTGATCGGCCATTACCCGGGGCTGGAGGTGCTCTGGCAGGGCTTCCCCTACCAGTGCCTGGAGCGCAACCCGCAGGACGGCGACCTGCCCGACAGCGCCGCCGAGCTCGTCCTGCCGCAGGCCGACTGGGTGTTCGTCACCGCCAGCAGCCTGGCCAACAAGACCCTGCCGCGCCTGCTCGAACTGTCGCGCCATGCGCGGGTGGTGCTGATGGGGCCGAGTCTGCCGTGGCTGGAAGGCTGGCGGCAGTTCGGGGTGGACTACCTGGCCGGGGTGCGGGTGCTGGATGCGCCGGCCGCGCGCCAGGTGGTGGCCGAGGGCGGCGGTACCCGGCTGTTCGCCGGGCCGGTGGAGTACGCCTTGCTGGCGCTGGGTTGAGGTTGTGAAAAAACTTTCGCCTACTGCGACCGCCTCCAAACGCCCGCTGCTGGTGTTGCGCTACATGAAAAGTAGGGTCATTTAGCTCACTAAACTCCCCTGCTTTTCACGCAGCGCGCCTTGCCGCGAACGCTTGGAGACGCTCTCGCTACGGCGCTCGATATTTTCACAACCTCTGAGCGGGGCAGCGCGTCGCTTGGCACGCGCTCGGCGGTACGCGGGGGATGCGTGGTCCCCCGCGGTCTATCGCGGCGGCATCAGGCGCGCAACAGCGCCTTGACCATCTTCTCGGAAAGTTGCTCCTCGGTGAATTGCGGCTCGTTCGGCGGATACAGCACATCCTCGATGATGCTGAAGCCGTGCTCCTTGCCCAGGGCAATCACTTCGCGGACCTTCTCGCAGGCTTTCAACTTCTCGGCCAGGGCCTGATCGGCGCGGGCCTGATCCGAGAAGGCTTTGATTTCCTTGACTGACATGCTGCTCTCTCTCTGTCGCGGTTGTCGGAAGGCAAGTCTCGACCAGCACTTGCTCGGGTCCTTCAATGCAACATCGATGCCCTGTTAGATTCCTTCTGAATCAATGATTTGCGTAAAAATGGCTTGTCGGGTTGGCGACAATCGCACACAGGGTCCTTGCAGCAATCCACACAAGCGTTGTCAGCCGAGCAGCGCCACCGCCTTGATCTGCGCCCACAGCCGCTGCCCCGCGGCGATGCCGAGCTGGTCGGCCGAGCGCCGGGTGATCCGCGCCAGCAGCGGCGTGCCGGCGGCCTCCAGGCGCACCAGCACGTGCGCCGGGGTGTCGGCGGCGGCCAGCGCCTGCACCGTGGCCGGCAGCAGGTTGGTGATGCTCGTGCCCTCGGCGCGCGCCAGCGCCAGGCTGACGTCGCGGGCATGCACGCGAAAGCGCAGGCGCTGGCCGAGCGCCTCCGGTCGGCGGGCGACCAGCACCTCGCCGCCGGGGAATTCCAGGCGGGTGAGGTGGTAGGCGTCGTCGTGGTCGGCCACCCGCGCTTCGATGACCACCCCGGCGTCCTCGCTGAAGGCGGTCGGCAGGTCGAGACGGGCGAGGGTTTCCTGCAGGCCGCCTTGGGCCACCACCCGGCCCTGGTCGAGCAGCACCACGTGGTCGGCCAGGCGCGCCACCTCGTCCGGGGCGTGGCTGACGTAGAGCAGCGGAATGTCCAGTTCGTCGTGCAGGCGTTCCAGGTAGGGCAGGATCTCGTTCTTGCGCTTGAGATCGAGCGCCGCCAGCGGCTCGTCCATCAGCAGCAGGCGCGGGCTGGTGAGCAGCGCGCGGGCGATGCCGACGCGCTGGCGCTCGCCACCGGACAGGCGCTCGGGCAGGCGCTCGAGCAGCTGGCCGATGCCGAGCAGTTCGAGCACGTGCTCCCAGGACACCCGCCGGCTGGCCGGCTCGATGCGGCGCATGCCGAACTCGAGGTTGCGCCGCACCGACAGGTGCGGGAACAGGCTGGCTTCCTGGAACACGTAGCCGAGCGCGCGCTGGTGCGGCGGCACGAACAGGCCGCTGGCGCTGTCCTGCCACAGCTCGCCGTTGATCGCCAGGCGGCCCTGCGGCGCCCGCTCCAGGCCGGCGATGCAGCGCAGGCAGGTGGTCTTGCCCGAGCCGGAATGGCCGAACAGCGCGGTGACGCCGCGCCCAGGCAGATCGAGCTCGACATCCAGGCCGAAGCCGGCATAGGCCAGGCGAAAGCGCGCCTGGATGCCGGCCGCGGCGCGCTCGGCGGAGCCGGCGACCGTCGGTTCGCTCAGCCTGTGCATGGGGGTTCCTTAATTCATGGCGGCTCAGCCGCGCCAGCCCTGTTTCAGCCGGCTGCTGTACAGCACCAGCAGCACCAGGAAGGAGAACACCAACATGCCGCCGGCCAGCCAGTGGGCCTGGGCGTACGCCATGGCCTCGACGTGATCGTAGATCTGCACCGACACCACGCGGGTCTTCTCCGGGATGTTGCCGCCGATCATCAGCACCACGCCGAACTCGCCGACGGTATGGGCGAAGCCGAGGATCGCGGCGGTGACGAAGCCGGGTTTGGCCAGCGGCAGCACCACGCTGAAGAAGGTATCCGCGGGGCTGGCGCGCAGGGTCGCCGCCACTTCCAGCGGCCGCTCGCCGATGGCCTCGAAGGCGTTCTGCAGGGGCTGCACGACGAACGGCAGCGAGTAGAACACCGAGGCCACCACCAGGCCGGCGAAGGTGAAGGGCAGGGTGCCCAGCCCCAGGCCCTGGGTCAGTTGGCCGATGAAGCCGTGCGGGCCCATCGCCACCAGCAGATAGAAGCCCAGTACGGTGGGCGGCAGCACCAGCGGCAGGGCGACCACCGCACCGATGGGGCCCTTCCACTTCGAGCGGGTGCGCGCCAGCCACCAGGCGATCGGCGTGCCGATCAGCAGCAGCAACACGGTGGTCAGCGTGGCCAGCTTGAGGGTCAGCCAGATCGCTGCGAGGTCGACACTGTCGAGCGGGACCATGCCGCGGCTCCTTGTTCAGTCAGAGATCGTAGCCGTAGGAGCGGATCAGCGCGCTCGCCTTCGGCCCCTTGAGGTAGTCGAGCAGCGCCGCCGCGGCCGGGTTGTCCTTGCCCTTGGCGAGGATCAGCGCGTCCTGGCGGATCGGCGCATGGTATTCGGCCGGCACGATCCAGGCCGAGCCGCTGGCGAGCTTGCCATCCTTGTACACCTGCGACAGGGCGATGAAGCCCAGCTCGGCGTTGCCGGTGGCGACGAACTGGTGCGCCTGGGTGATGTTCTCGCCCAGCACCAGGCGCCCCTGCAGGGACTCCTCGGCGATACCGAGCTTGGCCAGGGTGGCCAGCGCCGCCACGCCGTAGGGCGCGGTCTTCGGATTGGCCAGCGCCAGGTGCTTGAACTGATCCTTTTTCAACACCGCGCCCTGGTCGTCGACGTAGCCTTCGCGCGGCGACCAGAGCACCACCTTGCCGATGGCATAGGTGAAGCGCGATCCCGGCACGCTGGCGCCTTCCTGTTCCAGCTTCAGCGGGGTGCTGGCGTCGGCGGCGAGCAGCACCTCGAAGGGCGCGCCGTGGTGGATCTGCGCGTAGAACTTGCCGGTGGCACCGAAGGCGAGCAGGGCCCTGTGTCCGGTGTCCTTCTCGAATTCGGCGGCGATGGCCTGCATCGGCGCGGTGAAGTTGGCGGCCACCGCCACCTGGACCTCGCCGGCCTGGGCCGCCGCCAGCGGCATCAGGCTGAGCAGCAGGGCGGCGCAGCGCCGGGAAAATCCGTTGCTCATGATGACGACCTCGCTCAGTCGATGGCGATGATGACGTGGGATGCCTTGATCAGCGCCGTGCAGGGCTGGCCGGTGGCCAGGCCCAGCTCGCTGACGCTGGCGAGGGTGACTAGCGCGCCGAGGGTGCGCCCGCCCGGCAGCAGCAGCTTCACCTCGCAGTTCACCGCGCCGGGAATCAGCGCGCAGATGGTGCCGGTCAGGCGATTGCGCGCGCTGATCTTCACCGCGGGGTCGGGCGAGAGCAGCACCAAGCTGGCCTTGACCAGCGCCATGGCGGTCTTGCCCGGGGCCAGCTGCAGCTCGTCGATGCTGTCGTTGGTCAGGGTGGCGACGATCTTCAGATCATCGCCCAGGTCGAGGGTCAGGCTGCCGTTGACCGCGCCCTTGTCGAGCTGGGTGATGCGGCCGCGGAACTGGTTGCGTGCGCTGGTCTTCATGGCGATGGCCCTCAACAGGCGGTCGATGTCGTCGAAGCGTTCGATGCCCTGGGCCACCTGGGCGAGAAAGCGTTCGTACTCGCTCTGCATGCGCCGCCAGACGTGGAGCATCTCGCGGCCGAAGTCGGTCAGCCGAGTACCGCCGCCCTGCGCGCCGCCGGCCGAGCGGACCACCAGCGGCCGCTCCGACAGGTTGTTCATGGCATCCACCGCATCCCAGGCGGCCTTGTAGCTGAGCTTGATCTGCTTGGCGGCGCGGCAGATCGAGCCGGTCGCCTCGATCTGCTCCAGCAGCTCGATGCGCTTGCCGCCCAGGTAGCCCTTTTCGCCGCGGTCGAACCAGAGCTGGCCATTCACACGCAGTGGCCCGGGTGTCTGTGGGGCGCTCATGGCATCACCTTACGGACGGGTTGGTGACGATCATGAGTGCAAAAAGGCGACCAGTCTCCTGTTCTCCATATATTCTCCTTTGCAATCAATGGCTTGTGTTTATCTGCGGGGCTGCCGACAGGGCCTGCGGATTGTCCGTGATGCGACAGTTCTGCTGGCGCTATGTCGTTTTGTATATAGCGCGACACGCAAAGCGCCGCCCGTGGCCGTCGTGCGCGGTCGCGGGTATCGGCGTCGCGCTTGTCGCAAACCCGACATTGGCCGCCATGCGTGCTTTTCGCGACAGCTACGGCTGACGCTTGGCATGGCTAAGTAGTTGATATTTAAGCGTAGTTTTTGGTTGATTGGCGTGGCATGCCGGTTGCAACGGCTGAACTGCCGGTTGGCTCAAGCCACCGCCGAGCCGAGGAGACAAGCCGATGATTACCATGACCGACAGCGCCAAGAGTGCCGTTACCCGCTTCATCAGCAGCACCGACAAGCCGGTCGCCGGCTTGCGTATCAGCGTCGAGGGCGGCGGCTGCTCCGGCCTCAAATACAGCCTGAAACTGGAGGAAAGCGGTGCCGAGGGCGACCAGCAGCTCGACTGCGGCGGCATCACCCTGCTGATCGACGACACCAGCGCGCCCCTGCTCGAGGGCGTGACCATGGATTTCGTCGAGAGCATGGAAGGCAGCGGTTTCACCTTCGTCAATCCGAACGCCAGCAACAGCTGCGGCTGCGGCAAGTCCTTCGCCTGCTAGGCAACCCAAGGTTGCCGGCAGCACCGGCGGCCCACGTTTTACTGGAGATCAGCCGTCATGTGGGATTACTCGGAAAAGGTCAAAGAACACTTCTACAACCCGAAGAACGCCGGAGCGGTGGTCGAGGCCAACGCCACCGGCGACGTCGGCTCGCTCAGCTGCGGCGACGCCCTGCGCCTGACCCTCAAGGTCGATCCGGACACCGACGTCATCCTCGACGCCGGCTTCCAGACCTTCGGCTGCGGCTCGGCGATCGCATCAAGCTCGGCGCTGACCGAGATGATCAAGGGCCTCACCGTCGACCAGGCGCTGAAGATCAGCAACCAGGACATCGCCGACTTCCTCGACGGCCTGCCGCCGGAGAAGATGCACTGCTCGGTGATGGGCCGCGAGGCCCTGCAGGCGGCGGTGGCCAACTACCGCGGCGAGGAACTCGAGGACGACCACGAGGAAGGCGCGCTGGTCTGCAAGTGCTTCGCCGTCGACGAGGTGATGGTGCGCGAGACGATCCGCGCGAACAACCTGTCCAGCGTCGAGGACGTCACCAACTACACCAAGGCCGGCGGCGGCTGCTCGGCCTGTCATGAGGGTCTCGAGCGCCTGCTCAGCGAGGAGCTGGCCGCCCGCGGCGAGGTGTTCGTCGCCGCGCCGACCAGAGCCAAGGTGGCGAAGAAACCGCAGCTGGTGACCCTCGAAGTGCCCGCGCCGGCTGCCGCGGCTGCGGCAGCCCCCGTGCCCGCTGCGCCGAAGATGACCAACCTGCAGCGCATCCGCCGCATCGAGACCGTGCTGGAGTCGATCCGTCCGACCCTGCAGCGCGACCACGGCGACGTCGAGCTGCTCGAGGTCGAGGGCAAGAACGTCTACGTCAAGCTGACCGGCGCCTGCACCGGCTGCCAGATGGCCAGCATGACCCTCAGCGGCATCCAGCAGCGGCTGATCGAGGAGCTCGGCGAATTCGTCAAGGTGATCCCGGTCAGCGCCACCGGCGCCGCGGCCGCCCATGCCCAGCTGGAGGTGTGACATGACCGCCGTCTATCTCGACAACAACGCCACCACCCGCGTCGACGACGAAGTGGTGCAGGCCATGCTGCCGTTCTTCACCGAGCAGTTCGGCAACCCCTCGTCGCTGCACAGTTTCGGCAACCAGGTCGGCCTGGCGCTGAAGAAGGCCCGGCAGAGCGTGCAGAAGCTGCTCGGCGCCGAGCACGACTCGGAAATCATCTTCACCTCCTGCGGCACCGAGGCCGATTCGACGGCAATCCTCTCGGCGCTCAAGGCCCAGCCCGAGCGCAAGACCATCATCACCACCACGGTCGAGCACCCGGCGGTGCTGAGCCTCTGCGACTACCTGGTGACCGAGGGCTACACCGTGCACAAGCTGGCGGTGGACAAGCGCGGCCGGCTCAACCTCGACGAGTACGCCGCCCTGCTCGGCGGCGACGTGGCGGTGGTGTCGGTGATGTGGGCCAACAACGAGACCGGCACCCTGTTCCCGGTCGAGGAAATGGCGCGCATGGCCGACGAGTACGGTGTGATGTTCCACACCGACGCGGTGCAGGCGGTGGGCAAGGTGCCGATCGACCTGCAGAACTCGTCGATCCACATGCTCTCGCTGTCCGGCCACAAGCTGCACGCGCCCAAGGGCGTTGGCGTGCTCTACCTGCGCCGCGGCATACGCTTCCGTCCGCTGTTGCGCGGCGGTCACCAGGAGCGCGGGCGCCGCGCCGGCACCGAGAACGCCGCGTCGATCGTCGGCCTGGGCGTGGCCGCCGAGCGCGCGCTGCAGTTCATGGCCCACGAGAACACCGAGGTCAGGCGCCTGCGCGACAAGCTCGAGGCCGCCATCCTCGCCGCGGTGCCCTACGCCTTCGTCACCGGCGATCCGGGCAACCGTCTGCCCAACACCGCCAACATCGCCTTCGAGTACATCGAGGGCGAGGCCATCCTGCTGCTGCTCAACAAGGTCGGCATCGCCGCCTCCAGCGGCTCGGCCTGCACCTCCGGGTCGCTGGAGCCGTCCCATGTGATGCGCGCCATGGACATTCCCTACACCGCCGCCCACGGCACGGTGCGCTTCTCGCTGTCGCGCTACACCACGGAGGCGGAGATCGACCACGTGATCCGCGAGGTGCCGGCGATCGTCGCCCAGCTGCGCAAGCTGTCGCCGTACTGGAACGGCGACGGTCCGGTGGAAGACCCCGGCAAGGCGTTCGCGCCGGTCTATGCCTGATCCCCACCCCCCGAGCAGGCCGATCCGCACAGGAGAGCAGCCATGGTCAGCGTGATCATCGACGACACCACCCTGCGCGACGGCGAGCAGAGCGCCGGCGTGGCCTTCAGTGTCGAGGAGAAGATCGCCATCGCCCGCGCCCTCGCCGCGCTGGGCGTGCCGGAGCTGGAGATCGGCATCCCCGGCATGGGTGAGGAGGAGCGCGAGGGCATGCGCGCCATCGCCGCCCTCGGTTTGCCCGCGCAGCTCTTGGCCTGGTGCCGGCTGTGCGATGGCGATCTCGCCGCGGCGCGCGCCAGCGGGGTGGGCATGGTCGACCTGTCGCTGCCGGTCTCCGATCTGATGCTCCGGCACAAGCTCGGCCGCGACCGCGACTGGGCCCTGCGCGAGGTGGCGCGGTTGGTCGGCGAGGCGCGCCTGGCCGGGTTCGAGGTGTGCCTGGGCTGCGAGGATGCCTCGCGGGCCGACATGGAGTTCGTCGTGCGCGTCGCCCACGTCGCCCAGGCCGCCGGCGCGCGGCGTCTGCGCTTCGCCGATACCGTGGGGGTGATGGAGCCGTTCGGCATGCTCGAGCGCTTCCGCTTCCTGCGTGCGCACCTCGACCTCGAGCTGGAGGTGCACGCCCATGACGATTTCGGCCTGGCCACCGCCAACACCCTGGCGGCGGTGCTGGGCGGCGCCAGCCACATCAACACCACGGTCAACGGTCTGGGCGAGCGTGCCGGCAATGCGGCGCTGGAGGAGTGCGCGCTGGCCCTCAAGCATCTGCACGGCATCGACACCGGCATCGACACCCGCGGCATCCCGTCGATCTCGGCGCTGGTCGAGCAGGCCTCCGGGCGCCAGGTGGCCTGGCAGAAGAGCGTGGTCGGCGCCGGGGTGTTCACCCACGAGGCCGGCATCCATGTCGATGGCCTGCTCAAGCACCGGCGCAACTACGAAGGTTTGAACCCAGACGAGCTGGGGCGCAGCCACAGCCTGGTGCTGGGCAAGCATTCCGGGGCGCACATGGTGCGCAACAGCTACCGCGAGCTGGGCATCGAGCTGGACGACTGGCAGAGCCAGGCGCTGCTCGGGCGGATCCGCAGCTTTTCCACCCGTACCAAGCGCAGCCCGCAGGCCGCCGAACTGGAAGAGTTCTATCGCCTGCTGGGCGAGCAGGGTGCGCCCATCCTGGTCGCAGGAGGCCTGGCATGAGCCTGCTCGGCGAATGGCGCGACGACATCCGCTGCGTGTTCCAGCGCGATCCGGCGGCGCGCACCCGTTTCGAGGTGCTCACCACCTATCCGGGGGTGCACGCGATCATGCTCTATCGCGTCGCCCATCGCCTGTGGCGGGCCGAGTGGCGCTATGCGGCGCGGCTGCTGTCGTTCCTCGCCCGGCTGCTCAGCAACGTCGACATCCATCCCGGCGCGGTCATCGGCCCGCGCTTCTTCATCGACCACGGCGCCGGCGTGGTGATCGGCGAGACCGCCGAGATCGGCGCCGATGTGACCCTCTACCATGGCGTGACCCTGGGCGGCACCAGCTGGCGCAAGGGCAAGCGGCACCCGACCCTCGGCGACGGCGTGCTGGTCGGCGCCGGAGCGAAGATCCTCGGGCCGATCTGCGTGGGCGCCGGCGCCCGGGTCGGTGCCAACTCGGTGGTGGTGCAGGACGTGCCGGAGGGCTGCACGGTGGTCGGCATCCCCGGCAAGGTGGTCAGGCTGCGCGAGGCCGGCCAGCCCAATCCCTATGGCATCGACCTCGACCATCACCTGATCCCCGACCCGGTGGGCAAGGCCATCGCCTGTCTGCTCGAGCGCCTGGACAGCCTGGAGAAACAGGTCGAGGCGGGCGGTCTGCTCGCCGCCGGCAGCCAGCAGCAGTACTACCAGGGCTGCGACCCGGACAACAGCATCTGCGAGAGCGACTGCGCCGGCAGCGCGCTGGCCCAGGCGCTGCATGCGCCGCGACGGCGCCTGCCGGGCGGCGAGTGACGGAGGCGCGCATGGATCTGCAGGACTTCAACGGCGACGGCCTGTACTTCGA
This sequence comes from Pseudomonas benzenivorans, assembly GCF_900100495.1. Classification (GTDB taxonomy): domain Bacteria; phylum Pseudomonadota; class Gammaproteobacteria; order Pseudomonadales; family Pseudomonadaceae; genus Aquipseudomonas; species Aquipseudomonas benzenivorans. The sequence goes on along the minus strand of NZ_FNCT01000006.1, from coordinate 107,359 downwards.
CGAGCCGCAGTCGGCCGCCGTCGACAGCCTGCTCGCCACCGCCGCCGAGCAGTACGCCGATGGCGCTGCCGAGCCGCCGCTGCTGGTGGCGCAGGCGCTGGCCCCGGAAAACCTCAGCGTGCTGGTCGGCCTCTACCGTTTCTACTACTACCAGCACCGCTATCAGGACGCCCTGCACATCGCCGAGCGGGTGATGGCGCTGGTCGGGCCGCGCCTGGGCCTGCCCGCCGACTGGCGCGGCATCGACCAGGCCGCGCTGCTGGTGGCCGCCGAGCGCGGCATCGGCCTGCTGCGCTTCCATCTGTTGGCGCTCAAGGGCGCCGGCTACCTGAGCCTGCGCCTGGGCCGTTTCGAGCAGGGCAAGGCCATGCTGGTCAAGGTCGTCGAGCTGGATGCGGACAACCGCCTGGGCGCCAGGCTGCTGCTGGATGTGCTGGCAGCGAACAACGCCGAGATCGTCACTTTCCCCACTGCGGCCAACGCGGAGATACGACCATGACCGTACAAGGCTTTTCCCCGGATTCCGACCTGACGCTGGACGAGGCCATGGAGGACCTGGTGTCCGCCGAAGACTTCCTCGACTTCTTCGGTGTGCCCTTCGACCAGACGGTCGTGCACATCAATCGCCTGCACATCATGCAGCGTTACCACGATTACCTGAGCAAGAGCGGCGATCTGGAGGGGCACGATGACAGCGTGCGCCAGGAGGTCTATCGCCAGTTGCTCAGCCGCGCCTACCAGGATTTCGTCGACTCCGACGCGCAGACCGAGAAGGTGTTCAAGGTGTTTCGCATGAACGAGCCGCAGACCACCTTCGTCTCCATCGACCAGCTGCTGAGCTGAGCCAGGGAGGACAGAGTCATGAGCCTGCCGCTTTTCGAGTACGGCGATGAAGTGCGCGTGGTGCGCAACGTGCGTAACGACGGCACCTATCCGGGCATGGACACCGGCACGCTGCTGATCCGCCGCGGCGCGGTGGGCTGCGTGTACGACGTCGGCACCTACCTGCAGGACCAGTTGATCTACCGCGTGCACTTTCTCGAGTCCGGCCGCACCGTCGGCTGTCGCGAGGAAGAGCTGATAGCGGCGGCGGAGCCCTGGGTGCCCAGCCAGTTCGAGTTCCGCGACAACGTGGTCGCCACCCGCAGCCTGGCCCTGCGCGGCGAGGTGGTGGTGGAAATGGGCCGCCAGGGTAGCGTGATGAAGGTCCTGCGCGACCTGCCGCAGGGCGTCCAGTACCACGTGCACTTCGGCGACGGCCGGGTCCTGCAGGTGCCGGAAGCGAGCCTGGCGGCGGCCGGCGCCGCCGCGGAGGTGCACGATGGGCAATGAACAGACCCACGGCGAGCGCGACAGCCGTTACCACCTGTTGCGGGTCGCCCAGCAGCGCTTCGGCTGCGCGCCGCCCGAGCTCAGCGCCGAACAGCGGCGCCAGGCCGAGCGCATCGTCGGCCGCCAGCTGCAGATCGAGGAGGCGGTGCTGCGCAGCCCCGAAGCCTGTGGCGTGGTGATTCCGCAAGCGCAGGTCGAGCAGGCCTGGGCGAGCGTCGCCGGCGGCTATGCCGACGACCAGGCGCTGCAGCAGGCGCTCGACGCCAGCGGCCTGGACCCGGCGCGGATGCGCGCCCTGCTGGCGCGGGAGCTGAAGGTCGAAGCCGTGCTCGAGCGCGTCAGCGCCGGCCTGGCGCCGGTCAGCGATACCGACGCCAGCCTCTACTATTTCAGCCACCCGGAGCAGTTCGTGCGACCGGCCTCGCGCCAGGCCCGGCACATCCTGATCACCATCAACCCGGACTTCGCGGAAAACACCCGCGAGGCGGCGCGAGCGCGCATCGAGGCCATCGCCGAGCGGCTGCGCGACAAGCCCCGGCGCTTCGCCGAACAGGCGCTGAAGCATTCGGAATGCCCCACCTCGCTGCAGGAAGGGCGGCTCGGCAACGTCAAGCCCGGCACTCTCTATGCCGAGCTGGAGGACTGCCTGTTCGAGCTGCAGGCCGGGCAGGTCGGCCCGCCGGTCGAGTCGCCGCTGGGCTTCCATCTGCTGCTCTGCGAGGCCGTCTATCCGGCCATGCGCGCGCCCCTCGAAGAGATCCTGCCGCACCTGCGCGACAAGTTGCAGGCCAGGCGCCAACAGGCCTGCCAGCGCCAGTGGCTGGAGCGGCTGCTGCCGCCAGCCAGCCTGGCGGGCACCTAGCGAGAGGCACCCTGAATCATCAACGCACGCCGCCGCGGCCTAGCCGCTTGCCTCATCCGGCGCTGCGCGACTTTCATGTTTAACGGAGAACCAGGCCATGGCTGAGATCGAGATCCCCAACTGCTCTTTCTGCGGTGCGGAAAAAAGCCCGAGCGTGCCGCTGATCGCCGGCAATGAGGGGCGCATCTGCGAAGCCTGCGTCAACCTGGCCCACCAGGTCGTCAGCAGTTGGGGGCTGCGCCGCAAGAGCCAGCAACTGGCCCCGACACTGCGCACGCCGGCGGCCTACAAGCAGCACCTGGACGAGTCGGTGATTGGCCAGGAAGCGGCCAAGGAAACCCTGGCGGTGGCCGTCTACAACCATTACCTGCGCCTGCTCAACTGCGACCGCGAGCACGGCTGCCAGCTCGGCGAGCAGGTCGAGCTGGAAAAATCCAACATCCTCATGGCCGGGCCTTCCGGCACCGGCAAGACCCTGCTGGTGCGTTCCCTGGCGCGTCTGCTGGGGGTGCCGTTCGCCGCCGCCGATGCCACCACCCTGACCCAGGCCGGCTACGTCGGCGACGATGTCGACAGCATCATCACCCGCCTGCTGGAGGCGGCCGGCGGCGACGTGCAGCAGGCGCAATGGGGCATCGTCTATATCGACGAAGTGGACAAGCTGGCGCGGCGCAGCAGCGGCGGCACGGCGGTCCGCGACATCTCCGGGGAGGGCGTGCAGCAGGCCCTGTTGAAGATGGTCGAAGGCACCGAGGTGCGCATTTCCAAGTCCGGGCGGCGCACCGAGCACGGCGAAGAACAGGTGGTCGACACGCGCAACATCCTGTTCATCGCCGGCGGCGCCTTTCCCGGCCTGGAAGCCCTGGTCTGCAGTCGCCTCCAGCCCAAGACCGGCGGCATCGGCTTCCATGCCCAGCCGCCGCGCCAGACGCAGCCGTCGATCAACGAGTTGCTGGCCGCGCTGCTGCCGGACGACCTGCACGAGTTCGGTTTGATCCCCGAGTTCATCGGCCGTTTCCCGATCATCACCTTCCTCCAGGAGCTGGACCACGCCACCCTGCTGCGCATCCTCAGCGAACCGCGTAACGCCCTGGTCAAGCAGTACCAGCAACTGTTCGCCTACCAGGGCGTGACCCTGGAGATCAGCGCGGCGGCCCTGGCCCACATCGCCGACCTGGCGCTGCAGCGCAAGAGCGGCGCCCGCGGCCTGCGCGCGGTACTGGAAGCGGCGCTGCAGCCGAGCATGTTCAACCTGCCGTCGCAACCCGGGGTGCGGCGCTGCGTGCTGGAGCTGCTCGAGGACGAGCTCGGAGTCCGCTTGCAGGTGCTGACAAGCCCGGCCGAGGAGGGCGTCGTCGCACCTTCGCCGCTGCCGTCTGCGCTGCCGGAGCAACGCAGCGCGGCGGTGCCGCGGATGACCCTCGATTCCTGAGTGTCGCAAAGCCTACAGAGGGCGCCCGGCAGCCGGCATATGCCTGTAGGTTTTCCCACAGGCTGCTGTGGTCGGATAAAAAATGCATGACTATCAATTGGTTACGTTCGTGTTGGGCGGAGCGGGAACTGGCCTGGTTCCTGCTAACTCCCTATTGAGGGTAATAGCCCGCCAGGCCCATGCCGTGGCCGGCAGCCCCGATATCGGATTCATTGCACGCAGCCAGAGGTGAGCTATGGCCAGGATTGGACTTTTCTTCGGTAGCAACACGGGCAAGACCCGCAAGGTCGCCAAAATGATCAAGAAGCGCTTCGACGACGCCACCATGGCCGACCCGCTGAACGTCAACCGCGCCACGCCGGAGGACCTGGCCCAGTACCCGTTCCTCATCCTCGGCACGCCAACCCTCGGCGACGGTTTGCTGCCGGGGCTGTCGGCCGATTGCGAAAACGAGAGTTGGGAGGAGTTCCTGCCCAAGCTGCAGGACGTCGACTTCAGCGGCAAGACCGTGGCCGTTTATGGCCTGGGCGATCAGGTCGGTTACCCCGACGAGTTCCTCGATGCCATGGGCATTCTCCACGGCTTCCTGGTCGAGCGCGGCGCCAAGCTGGTCGGCGCCTGGCCGACCGAAGGCTACGAGTTCAAGCATTCCGAGGCGGTGGTCGACGGCAAGTTCGTCGGCCTGGCCCTGGACCTGGACAACCAGAGCGGCCTGACCGAGCAGCGCCTGGAGGCCTGGCTGCAGTCGATCGCCGCGGACTTCGACCTGACGCTCTAGACCGAACCACGCTCTGTGAGAGGGGCTTTAGCCGCGAACGCCCAGCGGCAGACTGTGAGCATGCTCTGTGGGAGGGGCCGGGCGGCGTTCCGCTGGGCGGCACCCCGCTTCAGCCGCGAACCTGGTGTCGGTGCTGCAAAACACTCGCGGCTAAAGCCCCTCCCACGGGTAACCGATCTATCTGGAGCCCTGTAGGAGGGCCGCGGCCGTTGCTGACGGGCTTGCGGCATATCCCCCATCCATATGGGTCACGCGCCCCGCGGCGATGCCGCCCGCAGGGCTGCCAAAGCCTCAAAAGCAAAAGCAGCGCGCCGAGCCCGGGCCTCCCACAGGTAAGGCCCAGGCCGGCGAACTCAAGTTGACGAAATGACCGCTCAAGCCTCGGCGCGGACGCTGGCCAGCAGCTCCTGCAGGCTGCCGTCGGCCTGCATGCCGAGGACGATGTCGCAGCCGCCGACCAGCTCGCCGTTGACGAACAACTGCGGGTAGGTGGGCCACTGCGAGAGTTTCGGCAGTTTCTCGCGGATATGCGGCGCGGCCAGCACGTTGACCGCGGCGAAGGGCTGGCCGGCGTTCTGCAGGGTCGCCACCACGGCGCGGGAGAAACCGCATTCCGGGGCTTCGGGGGTGCCTTTCATGTACAGCAGTACCGGGTTGTCGGCGATCTGCTGGCGGATGCGGGCTTCGGTGTCGAGTAGTTGCATGGTGTTTTCCTCCGGGTTACAGAGCGGCGGCGCGCTGTGAGGCGATCGGGCGTGGTTTGGCGGTGCGCGCCTGCCAGGCTTCGTAGCCGCCGTCGAGGCTGTAGCAGTTGCTGAAACCGAAGTCGCTGAACAGCCGCGCCATGTCCTGGCTGGAGTTGCCGTGGTAGCAACCGATGATCAGGTGCATCTGCTTGGGCGTGCACTTGAGCAGCGTGCGCAGGGTCAGGTCGTTGAGGTGGATGGCGCGCGGGTCGTGCCCCTCGCAGTAGGCGCGCGCGTCGCGCATATCCAGCAGCATGATGTTTGCTTCCCGAGCCAGCAGGGTTTCGGCTTGCTCGACACTGATGCGCGTGAAGTCGCTCATAGCTCTTCTCCAAAACAGTCATGGTGGGTGGGGCAGTCTTGGCAGCTGGGCGCACGGCAGACGTAGCCGCCATCGCGTTCGCACAGTTGCTTGTAGAAGAATTTCTTCCAGCGCATGTCCTGCACATTGCGCATGGCCAGCCGCGGGAAGTTGTGGTTCAGCAGCTCGCGCAGGTGCAGGCGCGAGTCCAGACCGAGGTCGCGCCACAGGTGGTCGCCGCCCAGGCAGGCGGCGGCGACTATGTTGGCCATCCGGACTTCGTCCGGGTCGCAGCCGCGCCGGCCATCCAGCAGCAGGCCGCGCAGCTCTTCCCATTCGTCGCGGCGCATGTCCAGCAACTCTTCGCGCAGCTCGTTGCATTCATGGGCCAGCAAGCCTTGGGCCGCACTGGTCTGGCCGCGCCACTCGGGGAAGTGCGCCTGGAGCAGCGCGCCGTAGTCCCGGGCATCCAGGCCCAGGTGGAAGGGCAGGCAACTGCGGCCTTCACGCTGGGCGCGGATGATCTGTGCCAGCCAGGCATGGTTGGGCTGCTGGCGGCTGAAGGCCGTGGCGCTGAGCAGTGGACGGCTGGCCAGGCTGCTCATCACAGCGCCGCCTGCAGCGGCAGGCAGCCCACCTGCGAGTGGCGGCCGAGCGAGCAACGGTCGATGGCTGCCGGCATCAGCGCCAGCTTGGCCTGGCACGGCAGCAGGGCGTTGATTGCTTGCAGGTCGAAGCCGGCCAGGAATTGCGGGCCGCAACGGATCAGCGGGCGGCGGATCAGCAGCGGATTGGCCAGCATCAGCTCCAGCGCTTCCATGACGCCGAGCCGGCTCGGGTCCAGCTCGCCGTACTTGATCGCCGGCGCCGCGCGGTTGAACCACTCGGCCACCGGCCGGTTGCCGAAGAACGGCCGCAGGCGCTCGCGGGTCCAGGGTTCGCCGAGCAGGTTGCGCACCTCGATTTCCAGACCGGTCGAGCGCAACAGCTGTTTCTGCAGGTTGTTGGTCACGCAACCGGGTTTTTCATAGAAGACGATGCAGGACATGGGCCTTCCCTCAACGTGCCTGGATCTCGCGCATGGCCTCGGCCAGGCGCTCCGGTGGAATGCCGGTCAGCGAGCCCGGCGGATTCGCCGGGCTGCCGTCGGCCAGGAGGATGGCGCTTTCGATCGGACAGATGCTTGCGCACTGCTGCTCGGCATAGTCCCCCTCGCATTCGGTGCACTTGTGCGCGTTGATCTTGAAATGCGCGCTGCCCTGGTAGATCGCCTCGCTCGGGCAGACGTCCACGCAGGCCCAGCAGTTGACGCAGGCTTCCACAATCTTCAATGCCATCTCGCACCTCCAGCTATTGCTTGCACTGTTTTAGGCATTGGCGCGCTGCAACGTCTTGTCGCGCTCCAGGCGGCCGTCGCGGATCATTTCCTGATAGACCGCCATCACCGCCTCCTCGATAGGCTCCATGGCATGCTCACCGTTGGGCTGGATGCCGGCGGCCTCCAGCTCGCTCCAGGGTTCGAAGCCGATCTTCGAGCAGAGCACCGCTTCGCAGCCTTTCAGTGCGCGGATGCTGCCGGACAAGGCGCTCTCCTTCTCTCCGCAGCTGTCATTGCCGACGCAGTACTGGTCGACCTTGCGATGGCCGATGAAGCGCACCCCGGCTGGCGAGGCCTCGTACACCAGGAACTCCTGGGCATGCCCGTAATGCTGGTTGATCAGGCCGCCGCCGCTGGTGGCCACCGCCATCAGCACCGGGCGATGGTGCTTGGCGGCGTCGCCACCGGCAGCCGCCGGCACCGACATGCCGGCCAGGCGCGCCTTCTTCGCCGCCTTCTCGTCCAGCTCCTCCTTGATCGCGGCATGAATCGCGGCGCGCTTGACCATCGCCGCGTCGTAGTCGATGTCCATCTCCTCGATCTTCTCCAGGGTGAACTCGTCGCCGCGGTCCTCGCCGAGCAGGCCGACCGCATCGGCGCGGCACTGGCGGCAGTGGCGCATCATGTTCATGTCGCCGGCGCAGGCGTCCTGCAGGTCCTGCAGCTCTTCCGGCTCGGGGCTGCGCTGGCCCATCACGCCGTAGAAGGTGCCGTGCTCGGCCTCGGCGATCAGCGGCATGACGTTGTGCAGGAAGGCGCCCTTGGCCTTGACCACGCGGCTGACCTCCTTGAGGTGCTCGTCGTTGACCCCGGGGATCAGCACCGAGTTGACCTTCACCAGGATGCCGCGCGCCACCAGCATCTCCAGACCCTTCTGCTGCCGCTCGATGAGGATCTTCGCCGCCTTGCGCCCGTGGATGCGCTTGTTGTTCCAGTAGATCCAGGGGTAGATCTTGGCGCCGACGTCCGGGTCCACACAGTTGATGGTGATGGTCACGTGGTCGATATTGTGCTTGGCCAGCTCCTCGACCGCATCCGGCAGCGCCAGGCCATTGGTCGAGACGCACAGCTTGATGTCCGGCGCCTCCTCGCTGAGCATGCGGAAGGTCTCGAAGGTGCGCTGCGGGTTGGCCAGCGGATCGCCCGGGCCGGCGATGCCGAGCACGGTCATCTGCGGGATGGTCGCCGCCACCGCCTTGACCTTCTTCACCGCCTGCAGCGGATCGAGCACCTCGGACACCACCCCGGGGCGCGACTCGTTGGCGCAGTCGTACTTGCGGTTGCAGTAGTGGCACTGGATGTTGCAGGCCGGCGCCACCGCCACATGCATGCGCGCGAAGTAGTGATGGGCCTCCTCCGAATAGCACGGATGGTTGTGCACCTTCTCGCGGATATGCTCCGGCAGGTGGGTGAGCTGATCGTCCGTGCTGCCGCACGAGCCGGCGGAACAGCCACCAGCGCCGTGATGCTCCGCATCGGTTTGCCCAAGTACGCTCAGTTCCATGGTCGGTCTCCGGGTGAGAGAGTCAGTACGGAAGGATGCTGAGCAAGTGCCGTGCCTGTTTATCAAGCCGTTGTTTTTGAAAGAATTATTCGAATGAGGAGGGTTGCTTTTGTCTGCCAATGGACAAAAGCGCAGGGCTTCCGGGTGGGCACTGTCGGACTCGCGACAATGTTGTGCTGGCCGGTCGGTGGAGGTAGGGCGAGCGGTTCGGCGTTCGCCTGGGGCAGGGCGGGGCGGGAGGCGCCATTTGATGGTGGGTTGGGATTCGGTCTGGTCACTGGATGGGGGAGGTCGGGCAGGAGCGGTCGGGCGCGACGGACAGAAAGCGGCCAGGAGCGGCCGGTCTGCGCAACTTTGAATCGACCTAGTAATGCCGATGCAGATTGGAGTGGGCTGCAACGACAGCAGTACATTTATGCCGCTCAAGCATGACTGCTATCTAATTGATGCCATTTATAAATCAATACTCATGGCGTAAGTTGCTACTCAGCGTTTTCAAGTCGAGAGCAAGCCATGACCCAGCACACCACTTCTGTTCGTACGCAACGTAAAACGATAAAGGCCACGCTTATGGCCGCTATTGTTGGGCTCTCTGCTGTCGAGGTCGGGGCCGCCGATTACCAGCAGAACCCCTTCACCTTGGCCTACGACGGTGCAATTGCGAAGAACGAGCCGGGCAAGGCCAACATCCATCCGGTCACCTACACGCTCAATGGCCTGGCTATTTCTGCCAACGTCTACACCCCGGCGAACTACGACCCTGCGAAGAAATATCCCGCAGTAGTCGTGGCGCACCCTAATGGCGGGGTGAAGGAGCAGGTCGCAGGCCTGTATGCCCAGCGTTTGGCGGAGCAAGGCTATATCACCGTTGCCGCCGATGCGGCTTATCAAGGTGCCAGTGGTGGCCAGCCGCGCAATGTGGACAAACCCGCGTACCGCATCGAAGACATCCACGGCATGGCGGACTTCCTCACTCAGTATGCTGGCGTCGACCAGCAGCGTTTGGGCCTGCTCGGCCTCTGCGGTGGCGGCGGCTACTCATTGGCCGCCGCGCAGACCGACAAGCGCTTCCAGTCGGTCGCGACCTTGAGCATGTTCAACTCCGGACGGGTTCGCCGTAATGGCTACGTGGATTCGCAACTGGGCACCATTCAGGAGCGTTTGCAGCAGGCATCAAATGCCCGCGCCCAGGAAGCAGCCGGCGGCGAGGTGGCCTATTCAGGGGATGCCAATCTTACCGATGAGCAGATCGCCAAGTTGCCGTTCGCGCTGTATCGGCAGGGCTACGAGTACTACTGGAAGACGCACGCGCACCCCAACTCGACCTTCAAATACACCACCAGCAGCCTGCTGGACCTGATGCGCTTCGATGCCACCAACCAGATCGAACTGATCCAGCAGCCTTTGCTGATGATCGCGGGCACTGAGGCCGACAGCCTGTACATGACTGAGGATGCCTTCGCCAAGGCTACCGGCACCCAGGACAAAGAGCTGTTCAAGATCGAGGGTGCTACCCATATCGAAACCTACTGGGTGCCGAAGTATGTGGGCGCCGCAATGAACAAGCTGACGGCGTTCTACGCCAGAACCCTCTAAGCAAGGATCAGCCATCGTGAACAATGCTTTGCTTGGGGTCGCGCTATACGCTGCGATTCCCTTTGCCAACGCCGCCAGCCAGGCCAGTGAGTCTGTGGCCATCCAGCAGATCAGTCGCGCAGGCACTCAGGCATCGGTGGCGGGATCAGCGGAATATTTCACCGGGCAGGTACGCGTCGATCCCTTGTTTCCCGCCAGCAGTGAGATCAATGCATCCGCTGCCTACGTCACCTTCGAGCCTGGTGCACGCTCTGCCTGGCACACCCATCCGGCCGGGCAGCGTCTGGTCGTGGTTTCCGGTGTTGGTCTGACCCAGGAGTGGGGCAAACCCGTGCAGCAAATCCGCTCGGGAGACGTAGTCATCTGCCCTCCGGGCGTCAAGCACTGGCACGGTGCCGCAGCGACAACAGTAATGACCCACATAGCGGTTAGTGGCGCAGTGGATGGCAAGAGTGTCGAGTGGCTGGAGCACGTAAGTGTTGAGCAATACAGCGCGGCCCAGAGCCCCTTGGCATTGCAGGTCATGCCCGCAGCCTCCGAGACGCTGTCCGCCAGGCAGCAGGCGATTCCGTTAATTGCCGCCGCCATGGCCACGAGCGACATGCCCAGGCTCAACGCAGCTTTGAACCAAGGGCTGGACGCAGGTCTGACAGTTAGCGAGGCGAAGGAAATCCTCGTACAGCTTTATGCCTACAGCGGCTTTCCCCGCAGCCTTAACGCACTGGGCGAGCTGATGAAGGTACTGGAAGCACGCAAACAGCGCGGCATCCAGGATGCAGCCGGTCACGAACCCAGCCGCGCCATACCCACCGGCGATGAATTGCTGGCAGTGGGTAAAGCCAACCAGACCCAGATTGCTGGAGCACCCGTCCAGGGCCCTCTGTTCGATTTCGCCCCGGTGATCAACCAGTACCTGCAAGGGCACCTGTTCGGTGCCATCTTCGAACGTGACAACCTGGATTGGCAAAGCCGCGAACTGGCCACCGTTGGAGCGCTGGCCGCCACCCCCGGAGTGGAGGCGCAACTACGTTCGCATATGGCAGCCAGCATCAGGGTCGGTCTGACCGAATCACAGCTGCGTCAGCTGATCCAGGTGCTGACCAAGCACGGCGATGAACAGGCCGCCAAGCGCGCCAGTGAGGCATTGGCGCAAGCGCCGGCGATGATGCAAGAACCTAAAAGTATTTCGACACTTCAAGGAGAGCAACGTGGACAGCAATCCAACTGATAGCAGCCGACGCAACCTACTGCTTGGAGCAGCGGCGCTAGCCGTAGCCCCACTGATCCCGGGGATGACGGCGAACGCCAGTGATGCTGCTGGCCATGCAATGCCGACGAAAACCACTGCCCTTGTCGGTCGGCGCAAGCTCGGCTCCCTGGAAGTATCGAGTGTGGGCCTGGGCGTGCAGAACATGAGTCGCACCTACCAGACGACAATCCCTAACCGGGCGGAGATGCACAACATCATTCGGGCCGCCTTCGACCACGGCGTCACCTTCTACGACGCGGCCGAGGCTTATGGCCCCCATGAGGTCGAGCGGATTCTCGGCGAAGGTGTGGCCCCGTTCCGCAATGAGGTTGTGATCGCCACCAAGTTCGGCTGGAACATCGATCTGCAAACCGGTGAGCGCCGCCCAGGGCTCAATAGTCGCCCAGAGCACATCAAGTTAGTCGTTGAGGGCATGCTCAAGCGCCTGCGTACGGATCGCATCGATCTTCTTTACCAGCATCGCGTCGACCCTCAGATACCGATTGAGGACGTGGCGGGTGCGGTCAAAGACTTGATGGCGGAAGGTAAGGTTGTGCATTGGGGCTTGTCCGAGATGGGGCTGCAAACATTGCGCCGAGCACATGCCGAACTGCCCGTTAGCGCGGTACAGAACGAGTATTCGATGCTGTGGCGAGGCCCCGAGCGGGAGGTGATTCCGCTATGCGAGGAATTGGGCATCGGCTTCGTCCCTTGGAGCCCGCTCGGGGTCGGTTTTCTCAGCGGGGCAATCGACGAAAGAACGCGTTTTGCCGAGGGCGATATCCGCGGGATCGAAGCCCGATTTGCGCCGGAGAATCTGCCCAATAACCTGGCTCTCGTGCGCCTGGTGAAAGCCTGGGCCGAGCGCAAGAACGTGATGCCTGCCCAGCTTGCATTGGCATGGCTGATGGCGCAAAAGAACTGGATTGTGCCCATCCCAGGTACGACGCAGATGGCGCACATGCTCGAAAACAGCGCAGCAGCACAAGTGACCTTCGGCGATCAGGAGCTTCAGGAACTCAATACTGCCCTTGCGGGGATCACGATCCAGGGTGAACGGCTACCGCCAGCAGTGCTCGCCTATAGTGAGGTCGAAGCCCCTGGGCAATGATGCTTTCAGTTCAGCCCGGATAACGCAGGGCATCGCGCAGCAAGGTAAAAGCCGGTGAACTCTGACGCCTGCTCGGGTAATAGAGGTGGTATCCCGAGAACGGTTCGCACCAATCCGTCAGCACACGAATCAGTCGGCCTTCGGCGACATGCGCCTGCACCAGGTCTTCCGCCATGTAGGCCAACCCCAGCCCCTGGAGGGCAGCCTCCAGGCGCATGGCAATGTTGTTGAACACCAGTTGGCCCTCGACACGCACCTTCAGTTCTTCCCCTTGCTTTTCGAACTCCCAAGGGAAGATGCCGCCATATGTGGGCATGCGGATGTTGATGCAATTGTGCTGCATCAGATCACGCGGAATTATTGGTTTCGGATGCCTAGCGAAATACGCCGGGGAACCGACCACCGCCATGCGCATATTGGGGCCGATGCGCACCGCGATCATGTCCTTGGCCACTTGCTGACCCAGGCGCACGCCGGCGTCGTAGCCCTCCGCCACGATATCGGTCAAACCGTAATCCACGATGACCTCAATGCTGAGATCAGGGTGGTCGGGTAGCAGTTTCGCCAGCACGGGTTGCAGGATGGTGATCGCCGCATGCTCGCCGGCGGTGATGCGCAGCTTGCCTGCCAGCTTGTCACGAAACTCGCTGAGCAATCCCAGTTCGATGTTGATTTCTTCGAACCTGGGAGCGACCACCCGCAGCAGATGTTCACCCGCTTCCGTGGGGGCAACGCTTCGAGTGGTACGCGCGAGTAGTCTGACGCCCAGGCGCTCTTCCAACTGACGCATGGCCCGACTCAAGGCAGGCTGCGACATGCCGAGCTTGGCGGCGGCGCGAGTGAAGCTGCGCTCCTGCGCCACTGCCGCGAAGATCGCGAGCTGGTCGTAGCTTTCAGTGGTCATTTATACGCGCTCGTTATGAACCAATCGCGATTATGCCACTCGACAAGCTTCAACTGCTTGGTTCCACTTTACCCTAATAGACAACGGTTTCTGTGCGCGCGGGGGAGTTCAGTAATGTGCAGTGCCAGAACACAGGCGGCAGCTTCGGGTCGATTTCAGTTGGTAACGACAGACAGCTTATGGCCGCTTCCTGCCTGTCACCCCCATCGGGTTATGGCCGGTTTCTGCCATTTGTGCCGGGCGGCGACCGACCCGGAGCGACCATTACCCTCTTAACAGAGATCGCCTGGGGGACAAATAGACTGGTCCCCCGCCTCATGAAACGTCTCCTAGGAAGCGAAGGGAGCGTCGCTGGAGTGCGGCTTCCAGGCGCGATGGCGAAATCGAATCGAAGCTGATGCGGTGTCAGCAGCGCTAGCGCTCCTGCGTTCTCCCGGACAATCGATACACCTTGTACTCGGCGCGTCTCGCCGGCTGCTCGGGGGCGTGAGGATCGGTTTCGAACAGGCTTTCGACGTGGGCCAGGTCGATGTCGAAGTCCGCCGCGTAGAGGGCCTGGAGTTCCGGGTCCACGCCGAGGGCTTGTTGCAGGCTGGCGTGTTCTTCGGCGTCTTCGATGGTCAGCAGGAAGACCGGGCTGGCGTTGGGCAGGAGCAGGCGCAGCTGGGCCACGTAGCCGGTGCGGATGGCCTGCGGCAGGGCGGTGAGGGCGGCGCGGTCGTAGACGCTGTCGATCTGCCCAAGGTCGGCCCGAGTCAGGGCGAAGTAGTCGCCGCAGAGGATGCCGAGGCGGCCATGCTGCCAGAGGGTGAAGGGCCCTTGCTGTATTAAGGGTCAGAGTCGATTTTCAAGCAAATCGACTCTGACACCAATTACTCCCTATGACCTTGTCTCAGACCGGCTTGATGTTCTGGTTCATCCGGAAGAGGTTCGTCGGGTCGTACTTTTTCTTGAGCTCCACCAGCCGCTTGTACGTCGCACCGTAGGCGAACGCGATGCGGTCCGTCTCGTCTTGGGTGAGGAAGTTGATGTACGCGCCCGCGCTGGCGAACGGCTGCGACTTGGCGAAGAACTCGCGCGCCCAGGCAATGCAGCGCTCGTCCTCGGCGGCCGACTCCCAGCGGCCGTGTACGTTCATCACGTAGTTTGCGTCTCGGCTCGAGTAGGCCATGGCCTCGGGCGCTACGCGGGCCGTCTGGCCGCCGATCGTGCCGACGAAGATCTCGCACTGGGGAGACGGGAACTTACCGGCATATTCGATGATGGCGTCGATCGCGCCGTCGCTGAGCCGCGAGAAGTTGTGCGACTTCCAGTAGTTGCGCGCACCCTTCGTCAAGAGGGGATCGAAGGCCTGCTGCCAGGCGGTGTACGGCTGCACGCCGATGTGCTCGCCAAGCGCCGTGCCGAACCCGCGGAGCGGCTCGATGAGCTTTTCGCCCTGCGTGGGGTCGCCCGCATAGAGCAGGGCAAGTGCGACCATCTCTTTACCGTGGACGTCCGCGGGCAGGAAGGGTAGCGGGGGCGCCTTCCGAGTAACTGCCCAGACGTTGAGGTCATCCGGCATTGTCTCGGTGAAACGAGCGAACTGCGTGAGCACCGATTTCGCCTGGTCGAACGGAAAGACGATGAGCCCGCTCAGCACATCCGGCCCGACGGGATGAAGCCGAAACTCGAAGCGGGTGACGATACCGAAGTTTCCACCGCCACCACGCAGTCCCCAGAAGAGGTCAGCGTTTTCCGTTTCGCTAGCGTGCACCTGACTGCCATCTGCCGTAACGACATCCGCGGAGAGCAAGTTGTCGATGGTCATGCCGTACTTCCGGCTCAGCCAGCCGAAGCCGCCACCGAGGGTTAGGCCGGCCACGCCCGTGGTCGAGTTGATACCCAGCGGCGTGGCGAGGCCATGCGCTTGTAGGGCGGCGTCGAACTCACCGAGGGTGCAACCGGGCTCAACTGTTGCCCGGCGGGCGTTCGGGTCCACCTGGACGCCCTTCATCAGCGCGAGGTCGATCATGAGGCCGTCGTCGCAAACGGCATTGCCCGCGATGTTGTGCCCGCCTCCTCGGATTGAGACGAGCAGGCTTTGCTTGCGTGCGAGCTTGACGGCCTGGACGACATCCTCTGGCGACGTGCAGCGGGCGATCAGCGCTGGCCGACGGTCGATCGTGGCATTCCAGATTTGCCGCACCTCGTCGTAGCCCCCGTCGCCAGGGAGAAGTACATCCCCTCGGAAATCCGCTTTGAACTCGTCGATCGTCGACTTTTGTAGCGGCTTCATGCTTGCCTCCTTTGCTACAGGCTAACGACTATTTAGACGACATTCCTGTCGCATAACATCCGTGCCTATGTCGGACAACATTCCTCGCCGAGATCTAGGTGACTGATTTTTTTAGACACGCTTTCGGAAAATACGACATCAAACAAGACTAGACCGGAAAGTACGGCTTGCCGAATGACGAGACAGAAGTAACCAACACAGCAGGTCCACTCCGGGCCGGTTTCTGCCATTGGTGTGTGTATTAAGGGTCAGCGTCGATTTTAAGCAAATCGACGCTGACCCTAATTACTCTGGCACTTAGCCGGTTCGGTCCGCCCGGCTTCGCGATATCCTATGGCAATTGATCCACCGCTATTGGATGTCCTGCGTTGAAGGTATTCGGTATCGCCGGTTTTTCCGGTTCGGGCAAGACTTCGCTGATCGAGAAATTGATTCCAGAGTTCAACGCACGGGGGCTGAGGGTGTCGGTCGCCAAACACACCCACCATCGTTTCGATCTGGACCGTCCGGGCAAGGATTCCTGGCGGCACCGCGAGGCCGGTGCCGAGCAGGTGCTGGTATTGTCGAACGAACGCTGGGTGTTGATGCACGAGTTGCGCGGCGCACCCGAGCCCACACTCGAGGAGCAGCTCGAGGTCATGTCGGACGTGGACCTGGTACTCATCGAGGGCTTCAAGGCCGCGCCCGTGCCCAAGGTCGAGGTGCATCGGCCCTCGACCGGCAAGAGCGGCCTGTGGCTCGAAAATCCGCACGTGGTCGCCGTCGCCACCGACGCGCCGATCGAGACCCGCTTGCCGACCCTCGAGTTGAACGACCCGGTGGCGGTGGCCCAATTCATTCTTGATTACGACATGCAGGCCTTTAAAGCATAGAGGCATAGAGGGTCGCTCGGGCGGGTCGTTTTCTGCCATCTGTGACAGGCGGCGACCGATCCGAAGCGACCATTACCTCCTAACCGAGATCGTCCGGGGGCAAATAGACTGCTCCCCCGCCTCATGCGAGGTCACCAGGGCGCGAAGCGCGCGTCGCTGGAGCGCGCCCACTTCCAGGCGCGATGGCGAGATCGAATCAATGGCGATGCGCTGTCGGCAGCGCTAGTGCTCCTGCGTTCTCCCGGACAATCGATACACCTTGTACTCGGCGCGTCGCGCCGGCTGCTCGGGGGCGTGGGGATCGGTTTCGAACAGACTTTCGACGTGGGCCAGGTCGATGTCGAAGTCCGCCGCGTAGAGGGCCTGAAGTTCCGGGTCGACGCCGAGGGCCTGTTGCAGGCTGGCGTGTTCTTCGGCGTCTTCGATGGTCAGCAGGAACACCGGGCTGGCGCTGGGCAGGAGCAGGCGCAGCTGGGCCACGTAGCCGGTGCGGATGGCTTGCGGCAGGGCGGTGAGGGCGGCGCGGTCGTAGACGCTGTCGATCTGCCCGAGGTCGGCCCGGGTCAGGGCGAAGTAGTCGCCGCAGAGGATGGCGAGGCGGCCATGCTGCCAGAGGGTGAAGGGCCCTTGCCGGCGCTTGACCGGCTGCAGGTGGTTCTCGCGGAAGAAGGCCTTGACCGCGACGGGGCTCAACTCGACGCCAATCACCTCATGGCCCTGCTTGGCCAGCCAGAGCATGTCCAGGCTCTTGCCACACAGCGGCACGAATACCCGGCTGCCTTGGGCCAGCTCGAGGCTGGGCCAGAAGCGGCTGAGCAGCGGGTTGACCGCCTGCTGGTGGAAGGCGGTTCTGCGCTCGCGCCAGAGCCGCAGCCAGAGCTGATTATCGCGGTCGCTCATGGGGCCGCCGGGCGCGCGGCCGCCGGCAACGGCACAGGGCGGCGCGGGCCGGCACCCATCAGAGCTTGCGCATGTGGATGTTCAGGGTTTGCACCCGGTAGGCGATCTGCCGCGGGGTCATGCCGAGCAGGCGCGCGGCCTTGGCCTGGACCCAGCCGGCCTGTTCGAGGGCGGCGATCACCCGTTCGCGGTCGTCCAGGGCGTCGTCGGCCAGGTTGACCTCCGGCAGCGGGGCCAGCGGCACGGCGTCGTTGTCCAGCCCGGTCAGCGAGACCACATCGCGGGTGATGCTGCCGTCCTCGCTCATGATCGCCGAGCGTTCCAGGCAGTTTTCCAGCTCGCGCACGTTGCCCGGCCAGCGGTGGCTCATCAGCAGGCGGATGGCGCTGTCGGTGATGCTCAGCTTGCGCCCCTGCTGGCGGGCGATCTTGTCCATGAGAAATTCCGCCAGCTCGGGGATGTCCGCGGTGCGCTCGCGCAAGGCCGGCACGCGGATGGCCATGACGTTGAGGCGGTAGTAGAGGTCTTCGCGGAACTTGCCTTTCTCCACCTCGCTTTCCAGGTCGCGGTTAGTGGCGGCGACGATGCGCACGTTGACCCGTACCGTCTGGTTGCCGCCGACCCGCTCCAGCTCGCCTTCCTGCAGCACGCGCAGCAGCTTGGCCTGGAACATCGGCGAGATCTCGCCGATTTCGTCGAGGAACAGGGTGCCGCCGTCGGCCTGCTCGAAGCGGCCCTTGCGCTGTTTCACCGCGCCGGTGAAGGCGCCTTTCTCGTGGCCGAACAGCTCGGACTCGAGCAGGGTTTCCGGCAGGGCGGCGCAGTTCAGGCGAATCAGCGGCTGGTGCGCGCGCGGCGAGTTGTAGTGGATGGCGCTGGCGATCAGTTCCTTGCCGGTGCCGGATTCGCCGAGGATCAGCACCGTGCTGTCCCACTTGGCCACCCGCCGCACCTGGTCGAACACCCGGCGCATGGACGCGGTATGGCCCACCACCATGTTCTCGAAGCCGTATTTGGCGCGCACCTCGCGGCGCAGTTCGTCGCGCTCGTCGGCCACCTCGCGGCCGTCCTCGATGTTCACCACCAGGCGCACGGTCTGCGCCAGCAGGTTGGCGACTATCTCCATGAAGCGCGCGCGGTCGGCCATCAGCTCGTCGGCACGGCTGTCCGGTTGCGCGGCGAGCACGCCGATGGTGTTGCCTTCATGGGTCTTGATCGGCACGGCGATGAAGGGCATTTCCAGGTCGTACAGGGCCAGGCGGTCGAGGAAGCGCGGCTCCGAGGAGATGCGCCCGAGCACCACGCTGTTGCCGTGCTTGAAGATGTTGCCGATCACCCCCTCGCCGATGCGGTAGCGCACGCTTTCGCAGGCGCGGACCACGGTTTCGGAGTCGCTGTGGATGGCGCCGATCTGCAGGGTGCTGTGCTGCGGATCGGAAATCGACACCAGGCCGTGCAACAGCCCAAGTTCGTTGTGCAGCACGGCGAGGATCTTCGCCAGGATCTCCTCGATCTGCTGCTCCCGGCTCAGGGTCCGGGCGATCCGCGCCAGGGCCTGGAGTTGGCCTTCGTAGAGTTCCAGGCGGGTCGGCGTGGCCGGGCGCTGGGCGAGCGAAGTAGTCATCGGCATAACCTCCGCGGATCAGCCAGCGGCCGAGAATGGCAGTTCCACCACCATCCGGCAGCCCAGGTGGTAGCCGGTGTCGATATGCACCATGCCGGCGTGTTCGGTGACGATCTCCTGCACCATGGCCAGGCCCATTCCGCGCCCGGCCCTGTGCGGTGGCTTGGTGCTGAAGAAGGGCTGGAACACCTTCAGCGCCAGTTCCCTGGGTACCCCCGGGCCGCTGTCGCTGATTTCCATGCGCACCACTTGCTGGTTCTCCACCCGGGTGCAGATCAGCAGCTCGCGCAGGTTGATCTGGCTGGCGCTCATGGCTTCGATGGCGTTGTCGATCAACTGCTTGATCATGCTGCGCAGGCGGCTTTCTGCGCCCATCACCCAGGGCAGGCGCAGCGCCGGCTGCCAGTCGATGACGATGCCCTGGGCCAGCAGGCTGTCGGTACTGAGGGAGATGACTTCGCGGATCAGCTGGTTGATGTTGACCGGCAGCTTGGCTTCGGCGATGCGCACCGGGATCGAGCCGCCGAGGCTTTCCAGGGCTTCCATGCCGGCCGCGCTGGCCTCGCGCATGGCCGTCAGCACCGGGTCGTTTTCGGCTTTGTCGCCAAGACGCCGTTCGAGCATGCGGGTCGCCGCGTTGATCAGGTTGACCGGGCCCTGCAGGCGGTGGATGGCGCCATTGAAGGTCTCGCGCATGCCGTCGAGCAGCTCCTCTTCGGCCATCAGCGCCTTGAGCGCATGCAGCTGCGAGTCCTGCTGCTTCTGCCGCAGCTCGGAGATGTCGTTGAGAGTCAGCAGCAGGTAGCGTTCTTCGCCGGGGGTAAAGAACACATCGGCGCGCTCGTCCTCGACGTGGATGGCCATGCCATGGCAGGCCAGCCAGCGCGGCGAACGGCCGCCGAGGTCGAAGGAGATTTCCTTGCCGGCGAAGGTGGCGCCGTGACTCTCCAGCTCGCCGATCGGCGTGGCGAGGTTGTCGCGCAGCAGCGTCACCAGGCTTTGCGCGGCGCCATCGGCGGTCAGTTCGGTGGCCAACCGGCAGAAGCTCGGGTTGGACATCACTACTTGGTGTTCGCAGTCCAGCACCACCATGGCGGCCGGGGACGAGCAGACCATCGCCTCGATCATCAGGCGCTGGTTGCTGACGCGCTGCTCCAGCTCGTGCAGCTCGCTGGTGTCGCGGTGCATGCCCAGGTAGTAGATGGTCTGGCCGTGCTCGTCGAGCACCGGCGCCACGGTCAGCTCGGCCAGGTAAAGGCTGTGGTCCTTGCGCCGGTTGACCAGCACCCCGGACCAGGGCTTCTTCTGCCCCAGGCGGCTCCACAGCGCCTGGTACACCAGCCGCGGGGTGGTGCCGTTGGACAGCATCGACTCGTTCTGGCCTATCACCTCGGCCATGGCGTAGCCGGTGGTGCTGCTGAAGGCGCGGTTGGCGTAGAGGATGTTGGCCTTGAGGTCGGTGATGGAAATGGCTACGGGGGCATGTTCCACCGCTTGCTGGAACACCTCCGGCAGCAGCCCGGCATCGCTGTCGGGTGCGCTTGGCGTGTCACTGCCGGGAGTCGGTCTGGCCTGGGTCATGCGCATTGCCTCGTCAATCAGCGAAAACCAGTGAACGCGAACACAGCTGCCGCACGGCGCACCGCATAAAAGCCGTACTGGCCATTGGTTTTTGCAAACACTGTGCCGCGCGAGGAGGGCGCCCAATAGCCCGCGCAAACGCGAAAAAAAACGGTTTTAGAGGGGTTTCGTCGCCCTGGCAGGGGATTCTCTGTCTGAAAGCCCACAGTCGTGGGGCTATGGCCGCGCGGGTCTGTCGCAAAGGCGACAAAGGCGCGGGGTGGCAGGTGCCGCGCGGCGGATTTTTCTGCATCGCCATTGACCTGGGTCAAGGTTTTCCGGGCTCTGGCGGCCGAATCGGCGGCCTGGCAGGCCGTGGCATGCTTGATGCAAAAACGCTCACAGCACGAAGCGCCCCAGAGGGGTGCAGCGCAGCTTTCCGCGAACAGGTAGGTGGGCGTTATGGAGTATCTGCTGTTTCTGATCGGCACCGTGCTGGTCAACAACGTGGTGCTGGTGCGATTCCTCGGCTTGTGTCCGTTCATGGGGGTGTCCAGCAAGCTGGATCCCTCGATCGGCATGGGCGTGGCCACCACCCTGGTGATGACCCTCGGCGGCATCAGCAGCTGGCTGCTCGAGCACTATGTGCTTCTGCCGCTGAATATCGGCTTCCTGCGCATCCTCGCCTACATCGTGGTGATCGCCGCGATGGTGCAGTTCATCGAGATGGTGATCCGCAAGGTCAGTCCCCCGCTGTACCGCGCGCTGGGCATCTACCTGCCGCTGATCACCACCAACTGCGCGGTGCTCGGCGTGCCGCTGATCAGCGTGCGCGAAGGGCACAGCCTGGTGCAGGCCGGGCTGTTCGGCTTCGGTTCGGCGCTGGGCTTCACCCTGATCATGGTCATCTTCGCCGGCCTGCGCGAGCGCCTGGCTCTGGCCAACGTGCCGGCGGCCTTTTCCGGCCCGCCAATCGCCTTCGTCACCGCCGGCCTGCTGGCGCTGGCGTTCATGGGCTTCGGCGGTTTGATCTGAATGGATGACCGGCTAGCGCCGGCGAGGAGAGTGACATGCTGATGGCAACCCTGGCCCTGGCCACCCTGGGGCTGATTCTGGGCGGTGGACTGGGTGTGGCGGCGCGCAAGTTCGCGGTCACCGACGAAAACCCACTGATCAAGGAAATCGAAGCGCTGATGCCGGGCAGCCAGTGCGGCCAGTGCGGCTTCCCCGGTTGCAGTGCGGCCGCTTCGGCACTGGTCGAGGGTAGCGCCGAGGTCACCTGCTGCCCGCCCGGTGGTGTGGGCCTGGCCGAGAAGCTCGCCGCCCTGCTCGGCGTGACCCTGGATGCCGGGCAGATGAGCGCGCCGCTGCTGGCGCGCATCGATGCCGCGCAATGCACCGGCTGCACCCGCTGCTACCGCGCCTGCCCGACCGACGCCATCGTCGGCGCCAACGGCCAGATCCACAGCGTGTTGGCGAACGCCTGCACCGGCTGCGGCAAGTGCCTGGCGGCCTGCCCGGAGGACTGCATCGCCATGGCTGTGCAGCAACCGACCCTGGACACCTGGCGCTGGGCCAAGCCCCAGGCCGCCTGACTCGACCACGGAGCATTCGCATGTTCAATCTCGCCCGCATCCGCGGCGGTATCCACCCGGCAGGCCACAAGGACCGCTCGGCCGCTCTGCCGATCGGCACGCTGGCGCTGCCGCCGCGCCTCTACCTGCCGCTGCGCCAGCATGCTGGCGCCGAGGCCATGCCGCTGGTCAAGGTCGGCGACCGGGTACTCAAGGGCCAGCTGATCGCCAGTTCGCCTTCGGAAATGTCGGCGCCGATCCATGCGCCCAGCTCGGGAACCGTTGTCGAGATCGGCCCGGTCCTCGCACCGCACCCGTCCGGGCTGATGGTCAACGGTATCGTCCTCGAGTGCGACGGCGAGGACCGCTGGATCGAGCTGGAAGCGCCGGCCAATCCCTTCGACGAGAGCCCGCTGCTGCTGGCCGAGCGCGTCGCCCAGGCCGGCATCGTCGGCATGGGCGGGGCGATCTTCCCGGCGGCGGTCAAGCTCAAACAGGGCACCCGCCACGAGATCAAGACCGTGTTGGTCAACGGCAGCGAGTGCGAGCCCTACCTGACCTGCGACGACCGCATCATGCGCGAGCGTGCCGAGGCCATCGTCGACGGCGCGCGGCTGATCCAGCACATCCTGCGCGCCTACCGGGTGGTCATCGGCATCGAGGACAACAAGCCCGAGGCGTTGGCGGCCATGCGCGCGGCCAGTGAGCCCTACGGTGCCATCGAGGTCGAGGCGGTGCCGGCGCTGTATCCGATGGGCTCGGCCAAGCAGCTGATCCAGGCGGTCACCGGCCGCGAGGTGCCGGCCGAGGCGCGCAGCACCTCGGTGGGCGCGCTGGTGCACAACGTCGGTACCGTCTACGCCATCCAGCAGGCCCTGCGCTACGGCCGCCCGCTGATCTCGCGGGTGGTCAGCGTGGCCGGCAGCTGCGTCGGCAACCCGCGCAACCTCGAGGTGCTGATCGGCACCCCGGCGCAGGCGCTGTTCGACGCCTGCGGCGGCTTCAGCCAGGAACCCGCCGGCCTGTTGCTCGGCGGGCCGATGATGGGCGTCAACCTGCCGTCGCTGCAGGCGCCGGTGATCAAGGGCGCCACTGGCCTGCTGGCGCTGGCGCGGCACGAGTTGCGCGACGACCAGGCGTCGCCGTGCATCCGCTGCGCCAGCTGCGTGGACGCCTGTCCGATGGGCCTGCTGCCGCTGGAAATGGCCGCCCGCGCGCGGGTCGACGACCTCGACGGCGCCAACGACTACGGCCTGCGCGACTGCATCCTCTGCGGCTGCTGTTCCTACGTGTGCCCCTCGCACATCCCGCTGGTGCAGTACTTCCAGTACGCCATGGGCCAGCAGGACGAACGCCGCCAGGGCGCACGCAAGACCGATTACATCAAGCAGCTGACCGAGGCGCGCGCCGAGCGCCTGGCACAGGAGGAGGTCGCCAAGGCCGCGGCAAAGGCGGCCAAGGCAGCCGCCAAGGCCAGACCGACCACGGCCGCCGCGGCCAGCGAGGTGGAGTCATGAGCACCATGAGTGTCGCCTTCGGGCCCTTCGCCCACGACCGTTCCTCGGTCAACCGCATCATGCTCCACATCTGCCTGGCGCTGGCGCCGGCCACGCTGTTCGGCCTGTACCTGTTCGGCTGGCCGGCGATCAACCTGTGGCTGCTCACCTGTGCCACCGCCCTGGTCACCGAGGCGCTGTGCCTGCACTGGCTGGGTCAGCCGCTGAAGCGCCTACTCGACGGTTCCGCGCTGCTGACCGGCTGGCTGCTGGCGCTGTCGCTGCCGCCCTGGGCGCCCTGGTGGATCGGCGTCGGCGGCGCCGCGTTCGCCATCGGCATCGGCAAGCAGCTGTACGGCGGCATCGGCCAGAACATCTTCAATCCGGCCATGCTGGCCCGCGTAGCCCTGCTGATCGCCTTCCCGCTGCAGATGACCACCTGGGCTGTGCCCCATGCCCTGGGCTCGGCGGCCGCGCCGGGCTTCGTCGAGAGTCTGGCCATCACCTTCACCGGCGCACCGCTGGCCGACGGCATGAGCGGAGCCACCGCGCTGGGCAACCTGAAGACCGAACTGACCCTGGGCCACAGCGCCGAAGAGATCCTCGCCGGCAACTTCTCGCTGATCCCGGCGCTGCTCGGCAGCACCGCTGGCAGCCTGGGCGAGACCTCCGAGCTGCTGCTCCTGCTCGGCGGCCTGTGGCTGCTGGCCCGGCGCATCATCCACTGGGAGATCCCGCTGAGCCTGCTGCTCAGCGTGGCGGTCATGGCGTCCATCGCCCACCAGATCAATCCGGACCGCTACCCCGGCGGCCTCTACCACCTGGCCAGCGGCGGCCTGTTGCTCGGCGCGCTGTTCATCGCCACCGACCCGGTGACCTCGCCGGTCAGCCGCAGTGGTCGGCTGATCTTCGGCATCGGCTGCGGGGTGCTGGTCTATGTGATCCGCACCTGGGGCAGCTTCCCCGAGGCGGTGGCTTTCGCCGTGCTGTTCATGAACGCACTCAGTCCGCTGATCGACCGCTACTGCCGGCCGCGGGCCTACGGCCGCACCTCGAGCGGCAAGCCACTGGCCATCGGCCGGCAAACCAGCCAGGTCAAGCGGGAGGGCTAAGCATGAGCGAAACCAGTCTGACTCCCCCGAGCGAGGTCACTCCGCAGCCGTCGCCATCCCTGTTCGAGCGCTGGCGTGCGCGGATCGAGTACCAGGGCCTGTCGCTG
Source organism: Pseudomonas benzenivorans (assembly GCF_900100495.1). Classification (GTDB taxonomy): domain Bacteria; phylum Pseudomonadota; class Gammaproteobacteria; order Pseudomonadales; family Pseudomonadaceae; genus Aquipseudomonas; species Aquipseudomonas benzenivorans. The sequence continues at coordinate 82,643 of NZ_FNCT01000006.1, read as the reverse complement.
GCTATCGTCTGCGCCCTGGTCGCCCTGCTGCTGCTGGTCGGCGACCAGCTGACCAGCAGCCAGATCGCCGCGCAGCAGCTGGAGGACCGCCTGGTCGTGCTGCGCCAGGTGCTGCCGCAGCGGCTGTACGACAACAACCCGCTAAGCGATGCCTTCAGCCTGCAGGACGCCGAGCTGGGCGCGGTCGAGGTCTACCCGGCGCGCAAGGACGGCCGCCTGGTGGCGGTGGCCTTCCAGGTCAGCAATATCGGCTACGGCGGGCCGATCCAGCACCTGATCGCGCTGGATGCCGAAGGCCGGATCCTCGGTGTGCGCGTGCTCAGTCACAAGGAAACCCCCGGCCTGGCCGACAAGATCGAGGTGTCGCGCAGCGACTGGATCAAGGCCTTCGACGGCCTGTCCCTGGCCAACACGCCGCTGGCGAAGTGGAAGGTGAAGAAGGACGGCGGCCAGTTCGACCAGTTCGCCGGCGCCACCATCACCCCGCGGGCGGTGGTCAAGAGTGTGCTGCAGGCCTTGCAGTTCCAGGTCCGCCAGGCCGAGCGCCTGAGCGCGCAACAACAGGAGGCACAACCATGAGCAGCAGTTGCGGAGTTCCCGCCAGCGCGCCGGAATCGTCCAGTCCCTGGAAGTACTTCACCAGTGCGCTGTGGGACTACAACGTCGCCCTGGTGCAGATGCTCGCGCTCTGTCCGGCGCTGGCGGTCACCACCACCGCGACCAACGGCCTGGGCATGGGCCTGGCCACCACCCTGGTGCTGATCTGCACCAACGCGCTCATCTCCGCGCTGCGCCACAGCATCGCCCCCGAGGTGCGCAACCCGGTGATGATCGCCATCATCGCCGGCGTGGTGACCCTGATCGACATGGCGATGAACGCCTGGATGCACGAGCTGTACAAGGTGCTCGGCCTGTTCATCGCGCTGATCGTCACCAACTGCGCGGTGCTCGGCCGCGCCGAGTCGTTCAGCCTGAAGAACCCGGTGATTCCCGCGATGCTCGACGGCGCCGGCATGGGCATCGGCTTCACCTGGGTGCTGGTGCTGATCGGCGGCGTGCGCGAAATCCTCGGCAGCGGCACGCTGTTCGCCCAGGCCTCGTCGCTGCTCGGCGCGCACTTCGAGTGGCTGGAGATCACCGTGCTGCCTGGCTTCCAGGGCATCCTGCTGGCCATCCTGCCGCCGGGCGCGTTCATCGTCCTGGGCTTCCTGCTGGCCGGCAAGCGCGTGCTCGACCGCAAGCGCGCCGAGCGCAGGATCAAGAGCCACGGCGAGCTGGTGGTTCTGCAATGAGTCCGGCACAGGAGTGAAGCCATGAAAATCGCTGTGGTGTATGCCGCCCCCCCTCAGCCGTTGCAGCTGGCCTGCCAGGTCGAGGAGGGCAGCACCGTGGAGCAGGCCATCGAGCAGTCCGGGCTGCTGCGCTACTGCCCGCAGATCGACCTGCAGAAGCAGAAGGTTGGCGTGTTCGGCAAGTTCGTGAAGCTCGACAGTTGCCTGAAAGAGGGCGATCGCGTGGAGATCTACCAGCGCATCACCCGCGTGCTCGACGAGGATGATGACGATGACGACGATTGATCCGCTGCTGGCTTACCCGGGAGACCACTGATGCAAACCCCCATGAACATGAGTCGCGAGACCGCACTGCGCATCGCCCTGGCCGCCCGGGCGTTGCCCGGCATCGGCGTCGGCCGCCTGCTGGAGATGCTGCGCCAGAGCATCGAGGGGCCGCTGACCGAGGAGAGCCTGCAGACGGTGACCGTCACCAACCTCAAGACCGGCTTCGCCAGCGCCGACGGCGAGGAGGACGGCGAGGACATCAGCGTCGGCCTGCCGGCGATCAAGGACGCGGTGCGCATCCTCTGGGGCGAGACCGTGGACAGCGATCTGCCGCAGCCGGTGGTGCTCGACAGGCTGCCGGAGCGCTCGATCCGCGTGGCCATCGCCTCCAACAGCGGCGAGAACCTCGACGGCCACTTCGGCTCCTGCCTGCGCTTTTTGGTCTATCAGGTGAGTGCCGAGCAGGTGGCGCTGGTCGATGTGCGCTCGGCCCTGGAGGCGGATTTCGCCGAGGACAAGAACGGCTTTCGCGTCGACCTGATCCGCGACTGCCAGGTGCTCTACGTGGTCTCGGTCGGCGGCCCGGCGGCGGCCAAGGTGGTGCGCGCCGACATCTACCCGATCAAGCGGATCGAGGGCGGGCAGGCGCAGGAGATCCTCGCCGAACTGCAGGCGGTCATGGCCGGTTCGCCGCCACCCTGGCTGGCCAAGCTGCTCGGCGACGGCGCCGAGGAGCGCGTGCGCTTTTCCCGTTCGGATGAGGTGCTGTGAACATGAGTGATAGCCGTCGACTGATCGCCGTCGCCATCGATCGCCAGGGCCAGGTGGCCGGACATGCCGGCCGCGCCCACCGCTGGCGGGTGTTCGACGTCTGGCCGGGCGAGGCGCCGGACGAGGTCTATACCCTCGAGCTGGCCGAGCACGCCTGCCTGCACGAGTGGCATGTCTGCGCGCAACCCGAGCGCCACCCGCTGCATGCGGTGGACGTGGCGATTGCCGGGAGTGCCGGCGACGGCGTGATCCGCCGCCTCGGCGAGCGCGGCGTGAGCCTGCTCACCACCGGCGAAAGCGACCCCGCACGGGCGGTCAAGGCCTTCCTGGCCGACGCCCTGCCACCCGGCCAGCCCCACGACGAGCAGGCGTGCGGCGGGGAAGGGCACCACCCGGCGTAAGCCGCCGCCGAGGAGGCACCGATGGATACTGCCGCGCCCCTGAGCCGGGAAGCCGCCCTGCGCATCGCCCTGGCCGCCCGCGCGCTGCCCGATGTCCCCGTGCGCCAGTTGCTGGCGATCCTTCGCGAGCGCATCGATGCGCCGCTGACCGAGGCGACCCTGCAACGGGTCACCGTCAGCGACCTGAAGATCGGCCTGGCCGGCTCCGAAGACGACGTCGACCTGCTCGACACGCCGATGGCAGCGCTCAAGGAGGCCGTGCGCATCCTCTGGGGCGAAAGCCTGCCCGGCGAGCTGCCGCGCGCCACGCCCCTCGCGGAACGGCCGCCGGGCTCGATCCGCGTGGCCGTCGCCTCCAACTGCGGAGAACGGCTGGATGGCCACTTCGGTTCCTGCCAGCGCTTCCTGATCTACCAGGTGAGCAGCGCGCAGCGGACCCTGATCGACCTGCGCTCGGCCCACGCCGCCGATCTCGCCGAGGACCGCAACGGCTACCGGCGCGACCTGATTGCCGACTGCCAGGTGCTCTATGCGGTCACCATCGGCGGCCCGGCGGCGGCCAAGGTGGTCCGCTCCGGCATCTACCCGATCATGAAGATCGCCGGCGGCGAGGCGGCGGACATCCTCGCCGCGCTGCAGGATGTGATGGCCAGCGCGCCGCCGCCGTGGCTGGCCAAGCTGCTCGGCCAGCATGCCGAGCGGCGCCTGCGTTTCGCCGAGGCGGACGATGACGCCTGATCCCGACCGACCCCATCACCATGACGGCCGCCGCGGTCGTCCAGGAGCCCGCTGATGAATTGTCCTGCAAGCATGAGCCGCGCCACCGCACTGCGCATCGCCCTGGCCGCCCGGGCCCTGCCCGGCACCAGCGTCGGCCAACTGCTGGAAATCCTCCACCAGCAGGTCAACGGCCCGCTGACCGAACAGAGCCTGCAGGGGGTGACCGTCACCGACCTGAAGATCGGCCTGGCCGGCTCGGAGGAGGACGTCGACCTGCTCGACACGCCGATGGCGGCGTTGAAGGAGGCCGTGCGCATCCTCTGGGGCGAAACCGTGGCCGACGACCTGCCGCAGCCGCTGGCCCTGGCCAGCGTTCCGGCCGGCTCGATCCGCGTCGCCGTCGCCTCCAACAACGGCGAGCAGCTGGACGGCCACTTCGGCACCTGCCTGCGTTTCCTGATCTACCAGGTCGGCGCCGGCGACAGGACGCTGATCGACATCCGCTCGACCCTGGAAGCCGATCTGGCCGAGGACAAGAACGCCTGGCGCGTCGAGCAGATCGCCGACTGCCAGGTGCTGTTCGTCGTCTCCATCGGCGGCCCGGCGGCGGCCAAGGTGGTGCGCGCCGCCATCCACCCGCTGAAGAAGTCCAACGGCGGCCCGGCGGCGGACTATCTCGGCGAGCTGCAGCGGGTCATGGCCGACGCCCCGCCACCGTGGCTGGCCAAGCTGCTCGGCATCGGCGCCGAGGCGCGGGTGCGTTTCGCCTTGTCGGAAGAGCTGGTCTGAGCAGTTCGGCTCCTGAGCCTCGCTTCGCGTGATCCCCCGCAACACGAAGATGCCTGCGGCGGGATAGGACCGTCGACGGCTGATTGTGCGGGGGCGTCACCTTGAGCGCCTCGCGGCACCGCCGAGGGCCAGGTGGACCGCCAGCAACGCCACCAGCGGCATCAGGGCAAAGTCGGGAGCTTCCATCGTCCACAGGCTAGTGCCGCTGACCAGGCACCAGGCCACGGGAATCGGCCACAGTCCCCACGCCGGCCGACCGCCGGCGAGCGGCAGGATGCCGAGGAACGATTCGTGGTTGGCGACAATCAGCGTGCGTGGGTTGCGCAGCACCTCGGATAGTCGTGGACGCGGACGCGCAACAGGGCCTGGAACAGGCGGCGCAGGAGTGTTTAGAACATGATCGTTCCCTGACCATCAGTGATGGTGGGGGCTGTGCCGCGATGCTGCCACCGCAGCTGTGTCGGCGGCCAGCGGAGCGCGCGGATTCTGCAGAGTAGTGCGGCTGCGCTGGATCAGCTGGGCGACCACCACGGCGGTGGCGAGGCTGGACAGCAGGTGCTTGAGAGTGTGGCCGCTGAGCGGGCCGAGCAGCGCGGCGATCTGGTGATCGAGCAGTTCGGCGCATTTGCCGATGAGGTACAGCCCCAGCGCGCAAGCGAAGGCCAGGCGTTCGCCGCGCGGCCGGTCGTGCAGCCACTGCCACATTGGGATCAGCACGACCGGCAGCACTTGCAGCAGCAGGTAGGGGCGCAGGTCGCCGGCGCCGGCCAGCTCGGTCCAGTACCACCAGGCGACGCTCAGTGGCGCGGCCACGGTCAGAGCGCCGGCGAGCAGGGCGCTGCTGCGTTGCCGGCAGTCGCCCCACACTCCGGCGAGCAGGCCGACGCTGGCCAGGGCGATGGGCAGGCGGTCCCAGATCAGCCGTGCATTGTCGGGAGCGAGGTGATACCAGCTGGAGCCGAAGGCGGTCAGCAGCAGACCGACGAGGAATAGGCGGTAGCCGGGCCAGCCGTGGGCAAGGGCGGCCGAGCGGCGCGCCGGCACCAGACGCCACAGGCCCCACAGCGCCACCAGGGCAAAGCCGAGGTTGGACAGCACGTCGGCGAAATGCGCGATGCCGAGGACTTCGCTCTGGTCGGCGAAGGCGTGATAGTTGGCCAACTGGGCGATCGGGCCGTAGAGCAGGGCGGCGCCGGTCAGCAGCGCGGTGAGCACGAGGGGCAGATGGTGGCGCAGGCGGATCATGACATTTCTCCCTGAAATGGACGGGCAGAGGATGTGCGCCGTCGATGAGAGATTGAACTTTTCCGTGAAAGGTTGCGTACACTGACCGACAAAGTATCGAAATATGCGACTTTATCCATGAGCGAACTCGACCAACTGGTGGCCACCCTCAAGCGCCGCCTAAAGATCCACGGCATGACCTACCGCGAGCTGGCCAGCGCTCTCGGCGTCTCGGAGCCGAGCATCAAGCGCATGTTCGCCACGCAACGCTTCAGTCTGGAACGACTGATGGAGATCAGCCACCTGATCGGCTTCACCCTCGCCGAACTGACCCAGGAGGCGGCGCTCGGCGAGAGTCGCCTGCACACCCTTAGTGAAGACCAGGAAAAGGAGCTGATCGGCGACGAGAAGCTGCTGCTGGTGGCGGTATGCGTGCTCAATCAGTGGACCCTGGCGGAGATCCGCAGCGTATACCGGCTCAGCGAGGCCGAGTGCATCCAGCGCCTGGCGCGGCTGGACCGCCTGCGCCTGATCCAGCTGCTGCCCGGCAACCACGTGCGCCTCAACGTGGCGCGCGACTTCGACTGGCTGCCCGACGGCCCGATCCGCGCGTTCTTCCGACGCCGCGGACTGGCCGATTTCCTCGGCAGTGATTTCACCGGAAACGACGAGGTGCTGGCGTTCTCCCACGGCATGCTCACCGAGTCGGCGCAGGCCCGCCTGCAGGCGGAGATTCGCAAGCTGAGGCAGAAGTTCGCCGAACTGCACGAGGAGAGTCTCGCCGCCCCGCTGAGCAAACGCCACGGTTGCGGGCTGCTGCTGGCGCTGCGCGAGTGGGAGCTGGGGGCGTTTACCGCGCTACGGCGTCCGCGCTAGCCGGTGCAAAGAAAACTCCCCCTGGAGCCGGGGGAGTGGCTTATGGGCCTAGTGGGACTCTGTAGAGCAAATGAATCAGACCGGGCCGCGATGCTCGCGCTGGATCTTGCTGACGAAGGTCAGGGCGGTATTGAAGTCGACGGTTTCCAGCTTCGGCTTGAAGGTCTTCAGGGTCTCGTACTGGGTGATGACCTTGTCTTCGGCGCTCTGGCCCTTGAAGTCGTCCTTGTCCAGGCGCAGGTCGCCCATCAGGGTGTTCCAGATGGCGCCTTCATCGTGGGGCAGCAGGATCATCGGCACGCCGTCCAGCTCGGTGATGAGTGCCTTGGTCAGGTCCTCGACGTAGAACAGCAGGCTGACCCCGGCGGCCAGGTCGCCGCGATAGCGCTCGATGAACAGCGGCACTTCGCGCACATGCATCAGGCCACCGGCGACCATGGCCAGCTTGTCGCCGGTCACCAGCACGATGGACTGCTTGACCACCGCGGTCGGTGGCAGGCGGCGGCCGGCGTCGTCGGCGATCTCGCCTTCCTCGAGCACCAGGTCGCCGCGGAAGGCGAAGGTGTCGGCCTGGGTGGTGGCACCGAGGACGCTCAGGTTGCACAGCAGGTTTTGCGCTTCGTAGGTTTTCAGCAGCATGGTCAGGCTCTCATGTCGGTCAAGGGATTCAGGCCGCCGGTAAGGGCGGCGGTGGCGGGGTGGCCGAGGGCAAACAGGCTGCTCCAGTCGGCCTCGATCAGTTGCACCTGCTTGCGCGCGCAGAGCTTGCGCGCGCTGTTGCCCGGCTCGGCGATCAGCGCCCAGCCGGCCGGCTCGGCGGCGTCGTGGATCAGGTCGCTCATCAGCATGCGCTCGGTGTCGCGGTTGAAGGTCATGCCGAGGAACAGGTAGCGCTTGCCGCGGCGCTTGAGCTTGACCCAGGCCGGCACGGCGAAGCCGCCCATCAGCTCGGTGATGTAGTCGACGAAGTCGGCATCCGAGGCGACGTAGCCGGGCTTGGGCAGCGGCGTGCCCAGCGGCTTGAACAGCACCGGCAGCGCGGCATCCACCTCGGCCAGGCTGATCGGCCGGTACTGGCCGCCCTCGCCCTGGTAGAGGTCGAAGCGGTAGGGCGTGCCGGCCAGGCGCGCGGCGCCGACCACCAGGGTGTGCGCGCGGTCGGCATAGCAGCGCTGCAGCTGGGTGTCGCGGTTGCAGTCGATGAGGTAGGGCAGCTGCAGGTCGGCCAGCCACTGGTGCACGGCCGAGGGCGTCCAGTTGTCGCCGCCGTAGGTCTGGGTCAGGAAGCGCTCGATGAAGCTGCGCCCCTTCTTGTTCTCCAGGTGCATGGCCGCGCGCGGGAACTCGTACATCAGGCGCGGCGACATCGGCTGGCCGCCGGTCATGGCGAGGATCAGGCTGTCGCTGTCGGCCGGGATCGGTTGGCCGCTCACGCGGTCGACCACGCCGTCGAGGACGCCGGGGCCCAGGTAGGGAACGAGGTCGCCGCTGCCGAGCTGGGCAAGGATCTCCTTTATCTGGCTGCTGTGCACTGGACTCTCCTGCTGGAATTGGGGGCGTACTGCTGCAGTGTCCAGTGGCAATATCCGCGCCACTCTTTTTGATCATTACAACTCATTGATCCTGAAAAGATTTATTGCAGGACGGGAGTTTTGTGGGGCGCAACTTGACGGGCGCGGGCGAGTTGTTTCGCGACAATTGTCGTATTTGCCACAACTTCGCAAAGTTCACTGGAGACTGTGCTGGCGGTTATCGGAAAGTTTGTTGGGTTGTCGCCATTGATACAGCGGACAGCGCACGTTTGTTGTGTATCAAACGTCCGCGATAATTCGAATGTTAAAAATAACTACTTTTAAAACAATAACTTGGGTTTGTTTTCCGAGACTGGCACAGACGCTGCAGTTATCTCGATGCGCAGGCTTGTTCGGGCCTACAGCCCACTTGATGTGGAAAAAACGAAACCTGAGGAACTCAATTATGGCAATGCGTCAATGCGCTATCTACGGTAAGGGTGGGATTGGCAAATCCACTACCACCCAAAACCTCGTGGCTGCCCTGGCCGAGATGGGCAAGAAGGTGATGATCGTCGGCTGCGACCCGAAAGCCGACTCCACGCGCCTGATCCTGCACTCCAAGGCGCAGAACACCATCATGGAAATGGCGGCCGAGGCCGGCACCGTGGAAGATCTCGAGCTGGAAGACGTGCTCAAGGTCGGCTACGGCGGCATCAAGTGCGTCGAGTCGGGTGGCCCGGAGCCAGGTGTCGGCTGCGCCGGTCGTGGCGTGATCACCGCGATCAACTTCCTCGAAGAGGAAGGCGCCTATGACGACGAGCTGGACTTCGTGTTCTACGACGTGCTCGGCGACGTGGTGTGCGGCGGCTTCGCCATGCCCATCCGCGAGAACAAGGCCCAGGAAATCTACATCGTCTGCTCCGGCGAGATGATGGCGATGTACGCCGCCAACAACATCTCCAAGGGCATCGTCAAGTACGCCAACTCGGGCAGCGTGCGCCTGGCCGGCCTGATCTGCAACAGCCGTCAGACCGACCGCGAGGACGAGCTGATCATCGCCCTGGCGGAGAAGATGGGCACCCAGATGATCCATTTCGTACCGCGCGACAACGTGGTACAGCGCGCCGAAATCCGCCGTATGACCGTGATCGAGTACGACCCGGCTGCCAAGCAGGCCGACGAGTACCGCGCTCTGGCCAAGAAGATCTACGAGAACAAGAACCTGGTCATCCCGACCCCGATCACCATGGACGAACTCGAGGCTCTGCTGATGGAGTTCGGCGTCATGGATGTCGAGGACGAGAGCATCGTCGGCAAGACTGCCGCCGCCGAGGTCTGTGCCTGATCGCACCGTTGCAGCAGGACGGGGCAGGGCAGATGGGCCCTGCCGGATAGTCGCACTGCGCGCTGCGCAGTGCGACCGGTCCGTTACCCGCATATGAACGCAAGGCAAGAGGAGTCATACCCATGTCCGGTATGTCACGCGAAGAGGTCGAAAGCCTCATCCAGGAAGTCCTGGAAGTCTATCCCGAGAAGGCCCGCAAGGACCGCGCGAAGCACCTGTCTCCGAATGATCCGACCCTGGAACAGTCGAAGAAGTGCATCACCTCCAACAAGAAGTCGCTGCCGGGTCTGATGACCATCCGCGGCTGCGCCTACGCCGGCTCCAAGGGTGTGGTCTGGGGTCCGATCAAGGACATGATCCACATCTCCCACGGCCCGGTTGGCTGCGGGCAGTATTCGCGTGCCGGCCGCCGTAACTACTACATCGGCACCACCGGCGTGAACGCCTTCGTCACCATGAACTTCACCTCGGACTTCCAGGAGAAGGACATCGTCTTCGGCGGCGACAAGAAGCTCGCCAAGCTGATCGACGAAGTCGAAACCCTGTTCCCGCTGAACAAGGGCATCTCTGTACAGTCCGAGTGCCCGATCGGCCTGATCGGCGACGACATCGAAGCCGTCGCCAAGAAGAAGGCCGCCGAACACGACACCACCGTGGTGCCGGTGCGCTGCGAAGGCTTCCGTGGCGTGTCGCAGTCCCTCGGCCACCACATCGCCAACGACGCCGTGCGCGACTGGGTACTGGGTGCCCGCGACGAGGACAGCTCGTTCCAGACCACGCCTTACGACGTGGCCATCATCGGTGACTACAACATCGGTGGCGACGCCTGGTCCTCGCGCATCCTCCTCGAGGAAATGGGCCTGCGCGTGGTCGCCCAGTGGTCCGGCGACGGCTCCATCGCCGAAATCGAGCTGACCCCGAAGGTCAAGCTTAACCTGGTGCACTGCTACCGCTCGATGAACTACATCTCCCGGCACATGGAAGAGAAGTACGGCATCCCATGGATGGAATACAACTTCTTCGGGCCGACCAAGACCATCGAGTCGCTGCGCGCCATCGCCGCCCAGTTCGACGAGTCGATCCAGGCCAAGTGCGAGGAAGTGGTGGCCAAGTACCAGGCCGAGTGGCAAGCGGTGGTCGCCAAGTACCGTCCGCGCCTGGAAGGCAAGCGCGTCATGCTCTACATCGGCGGCCTGCGCCCGCGCCACGTGATCGGTGCCTATGAAGATCTGGGCATGGAAGTGGTGGGTACCGGTTACGAGTTCGGTCACAACGACGACTACGACCGCACCATGAAGGAAATGGGTAACGCCACCCTGCTGTACGACGATGTCACCGGCTACGAGTTCGAAGAGTTCGTCAAGCGGGTCAAGCCCGACCTGATCGGCTCCGGCATCAAGGAAAAGTTCATCTTCCAGAAGATGGGCATCCCCTTCCGCCAGATGCACTCCTGGGACTACTCCGGCCCGTACCACGGCTTCGACGGCTTCGCCATCTTCGCCCGGGACATGGACATGACCCTGAACAATCCGTGCTGGAGCAGGCTGCAGGCTCCCTGGCAGAAGACCGAAGCCGCCGCCGAGAAAGTCGCCGTCAGCGCCTGATCGACCGCAACCCTACGCCACGTCCGCTGCGGGCGGCCCATCCCGACACGGGGCATGCCCGCAGCCGATATCCGCTAGCGCCGTTCACAGATGAGTGAGGCGCAGGAGAAGAGTCATGAGCCAGCAAGTCGACAACATCAAACCCAGCTACCCGCTGTTCCGCGACGACGAATACAAGGACATGCTTGCCCGCAAGCGCGATGACTTCGAAGAGAAGCATCCGCAGGACAAGATCGACGAAGTGTTCCAGTGGACCACCACCCTGGAATACCAGGAACTGAACTTTTCCCGCGAAGCGCTGACCGTCAACCCGGCCAAGGCGTGCCAGCCGCTGGGCGCGGTGCTCTGCTCGCTGGGCTTCGAAAAGACCATGCCCTACGTGCACGGCTCGCAAGGCTGCGTCGCCTACTTCCGTACCTACTTCAACCGTCACTTCCGCGAGCCGGTGTCCTGCGTATCCGACTCCATGACCGAAGACGCGGCGGTGTTCGGCGGCCAGCAGAACATGAAGGACGGTCTGCAGAACTGCAAGGCGACCTACAAGCCGGACATGATCGCGGTGTCCACCACCTGTATGGCCGAGGTCATCGGTGACGACCTCAACGCCTTCATCAACAACTCGAAGAAGGAAGGCTTCCTCGAGCAGGACTACCCGGTTCCCTATGCCCACACCCCGAGCTTCGTCGGCAGCCACGTGACCGGCTGGGACAACATGTTCGAGGGCATCGCCCGCTACTTCACCCTGAACTACATGGAAGGCAAGGTCGTTGGCAGCAACGGCAAGGTCAACATCGTTCCGGGTTTCGAGACCTACCTGGGCAACTTCCGCGTGATCAAGCGCATGCTCAAGGAAATGGACGTCGACTACAGCTTCCTCTCCGATCCGGAAGAAGTGCTCGATACCCCGGCTGACGGTCAGTTCCGCATGTACGCCGGCGGCACCACTCAGGCCGAGATCAAGGACGCGCCGAACGCCACCACCACCCTGCTGCTGCAGCCGTGGCAGCTGGACAAGACCAAGAAGCTGGTCGAAGGCACCTGGAAGCACGAAGTACCCAAGCTGAGCATCCCGATGGGCCTGGACTGGACCGACGAATTCCTGATGAAGATCAGCGAAATCACCGGTCAGCCGATCCCGGCCAGCCTGGAAAAAGAGCGGGGTCGTCTGGTCGACATGATCACCGACTCCCACACCTGGCTGCACGGCAAGAAGTTTGCCATCTGGGGTGACCCGGACTTCGTCATGGGCCTGGCCAAGTTCCTGCTGGAACTGGGTTGCGAGCCGACCCACATCCTCTGCAACAACGGCAACAAGCGCTGGAAGAAGGCCATGGACGCGATCCTGGAAGCCTCGCCGTACGGCAAGGACTGCACCGTCTACATCGGCAAGGATCTCTGGCACCTGCGTTCGCTGGTCTTCACCAACAAGCCGGACTTCATGATCGGCAACAGTTACGGCAAGTTCATCCAGCGCGACACCCTGCACAAGGGCAAGGAATTCGAAGTCCCGCTGATCCGCCTCGGCTTCCCGATCTTCGACCGTCACCACCTGCACCGCCAGACCACCCTGGGCTACGAGGGTGCCATGCAGATGTTGACCACCATCGTCAACTCGGTGCTGGAGCGCCTGGACGAGGAAACCCGTGGCATGCAGACCACCGACTACAACTACGACCTGGTGCGCTGAGGTCGAAAGCTGTTGGTCGGTCGAGTCGGGGTGGCATCCGCCGCCCCGGCTTGCCCTTTTGTCCGTCGGCCGGGCCGCCCCGCAGGGCTCGCGCCGGCGGACCTTTTTCCCGGAGTAGCCCCATGCCCAGCGTCATGCTTCGTCACAACGCCAAAGGTCAGCTGACCTTCTACATCGCCAAGAAGGACCAGGAGGAAATCGTCACCGCGCTGGAGTTCGACAGCCCCGAACGCTGGGGTGGCGAAGTCACCCTGGCCGATGGCTCCAGCTACTATCTCGAACCGCTTGCGGCACCGCCGAAGCTGCCGATCACCCTGCGCGCCAAGCGGGCCGGCGAGGCCTGAGCCATGGCCACGCCACCGCTGTCCAGACCTGCGCCGCTGCCAGGCCATCTGGCGCTGCGCATCGCCCTGGCGGCACGCGAGCTCAAGGACGTGGATACGGCGCGCCTGCTGCGCGCGTTGCTGGCGGTCACCGGCGAGCCGATTACCGAAGCCCGCCTGGGCAAGCTGCGCATGGCCCGTCTGCGCGCTGCGCTGCTGACGCCGGGGCCCGACGAGGCGGCGCCGGCGGAACTCACCGAGCGTCAGCTGCAGCGCGCCGTCGGCCTGCTCAAGGGTCGCGGCGTGCGCATGCCCGAAGAGCCGCTGCCGGTTGTACAGCCCTACCGCGAGGGCGAGCTGCCCGACTCGGTGCGCATCGCCTGCGCCTCCGACCAGGGCGAATGCCTGGACGGCAGCTTCGGCCGTTGCGCGCGCTACCTGATCTATCAGGTTTCACCGCGCAGCAGCCGCCTGATCGCCCTGCGCGAAGCGGGCTCGCTCGGCGCGGACGAAGACCGCCATGCCAGGCGCGCGGAGCTGCTGCAGGACTGCCAGCTGCTCTACACCCTGAGCATCGGCGGGCCGGCGGCGGCCAAGGTGATCCGTGCCGGCGTGCACCCGGTGAAAGTCGCACAGCCGGTGCCGGCCCGCGAGATCGTCGCAGAACTGCAGCGCGTGCTGGCCGCTGTGCCGCCGCCCTGGCTGGCCAAGGCCATGGGCGCCGAACCCGACCAGCGCGTGCGCTTTACCTGTAACAGCACCTGCAACTGCCGAGAATGAGGACAGTGCCATGATCGACCCGATGCTTCTCGACAGCGTCATCCAGCAGGCCGAGCGAAGCGTGCTCGACGACGGCCTGCTCGCCGGCCTGCGCGACGCCCATCCCGGGGTGCACTTCACCCTGTGCATGGACGACGACATCCTGGTGAACGCCAAGCCGGTCGCCGAGCGGCCGGGCTTCAACGTCTATCTGGTCAACTCCAGCGACCACTGCTCGGTGCTGACCAACGACCTCGACTGCGCCTCCGGCATCGTCCTGGCGGAACTCATCGCCGACTGAGGGCGCTATGGCCGACAACCTGGTTCAGGACATCACCCCGATCGCTGACTGCCGCACATGCGCCTTCCGTGGCAGCCTGCTGCCGAGCGGCCGCTGCACGCCCGGCGACAGTTGCGTGGCAGCGCAGAGTGGCCGGCAGATCGACCGCTTCTTCCGCACCAACCCGCAGCTGGCGCTGCAGTATCTGGCCGATACATTCTGGGAGCGGCGCGCCATCGCCGTGCGCTACGCGCCGGTGGAGTCCCTGGGCCCTTTGCTGCACGACAGCGACGAGGTGGTGCGCCGCGCCGTGGCCTACCGTCTGCCGCGCGAGCAGCTCGCCGCGCTGCTGCACGACGAGGATCGCGAAGTGCGCATCACCGTGGCCGACCGCCTGCCGCTCGAGCAGCTGGAACAGATGGCCGCCGACCGCGACTACTTGGTGCGCGCCTATGTGGTCCAGCGGATCGCCCCGGGCCGGTTGTTCCGCTTCATCCGCGACGAGGACCGCGAGGTACGCAAACAGGTGGCCCGGCGCCTGCCCGAGGAAAGCCTGGGCTTGATGGGCCGGGATCCGGAGCCGGAAGTGCGGCGCATCGTCGCCTCGCGCCTGGCCGGCGAGGATCTGCTCGAGCTGCTGCATGATCCCGACTGGACGGTACGCCTGGCCGCGGTGGAACACGCCCCGCAGGATGCCTTGCGCCGACTCGCCGAGAGCGATCCGGAAGTACTGCGGGCGATCGCCGAGCGCCTGGCGCGGGCTCGGTCCGAGTAGGGTGTGCGGGGCCGCCTAGGCTGTGCGCACCGCTGGCAGAGGGCTATTGGTGCGCACGGCGCACCCTACATGCCCATGGCCGTGAACGAAACGCCACTCCCCCCGTAGGAGCGGCGGGACGCCCAGTCCCATGGTCGCGAAATGCCTCGCCAGCTTGCAGACCGGGTAGGGTGCGCTGTGCGCACCACTGGTAGATCTATTGGTGCGCACGGCCTAGGCGGCCCCACACACCCTACGTGATGGCGTCGGGTCAGTGATCTTGAGGTGGCACAGCAGAACAGTCTTCAGCACCCCTCGGTGCCTGATCAAGGGACGACCGGGATCAAGCGTCGGCGCCACCGGCCTGACGCCCCTTGCCCAGCGCCAGATTGACCTGCAGCCAGCCATTGACCGCGGGCTCGCCCGCTTCGGCGAAGGCGCGTTGCAGCAGCTTGGCCTGCTCGCGGCGCAGGGCCCGTTCCAGCTTGGCGCCCTCGGTGGTGAAGCCGAGCAGGCGTTTACGTTTGTCGTCTGCAGCCGTCAGGCTTTCCACCAGATGCATTTCCAGCAACTGGCGCAGCGGCGTGCTCAGCGCCTGTTTGCTCACCCCCAGATAGCCGAGCAGTTGCTTGATGCTCAGGCCCGGGTACTTGGCGATGAAGAACAGGATGCGGTGGTGCACTCGCGACAGGCCGCGGCGCGCCAGCATTTCGTCGGCCTTGGCGGTGAACGCCTGGTAGCCGAAGAAGAAGGCTTCCATGGCGGCCTGCTGAGTGGTTGGGCTTTTCAGGTCAAGCATATTGACGTATCTGCCTGGCTCGTCGTAGTTTCAGTCAAGCAGTTTGACCTATTTTCCCTTGCCTATGCTACCGGTGACATCCATGGCCTTCTCCGAACGCGTTGCCCGCCTGAAAAGCTCCCTGATCCGTGAAATCCTCGCCGCGGCGCAGCGTCCGGAAGTCATGTCGTTCGCCGGCGGCCTGCCTGCCGAGCCGATGCTGCCCAAGGTCGAGTGGGCGGAGATGCCGGCGAGCATGGGCCAGTACGGCATGAGCGAGGGCGAGCCGGCGCTGCGCGAGGCCATTGCCAGCGAGGCGCGTGCCCTCGGCGTACCCTGCGACGCCAGCCAGGTGCTGATCGTCAGTGGCTCGCAGCAGACCCTGGACCTGGCCAGCAAGCTGTTCATCGATCCGGGCACCGAAGTGCTACTCGAGGCGCCAACCTACCTGGCCGCGCTGCAGGCCTTCCAGCTGTTCGGCGCCGACTGCATCGCGGTGCCCCAGGAGGCCGACGGCCCGCAGATCGAGGCCCTGCGCCAGCGCCTGGAGAACCATAAGCCGGCCTTCGCCTACCTGATCCCGACCTTCCAGAACCCGTCCGGCACCCGCTACAGCGAGGCCAAGCGCGACGCGGTGGCGGCGCTGCTCGACGAGTTCGGCGTGACCCTGATCGAGGACGAACCCTACCGCGAACTGGTGTTCGACGCCGGCAGCGCCACGCCGATCGTCAGTCGCCTGCGCAAGGCCAGTTGGATCTACACCGGCACCGTGTCCAAGACCCTGCTGCCGGGCCTGCGGGTCGGCTACCTGATCGCCACCCCCGACCTGTTCCCCTACCTGCTGCGCCTGAAGCAGTCGGCGGACCTGCACACCAACCGCATCGGCCAGTGGCAGGCGCTGCAGTGGCTGGGCAGCGAGCAGTACCGTGGCCACCTGGCCGAGCTGCGCGCCTTCTACCGGCTGCGCCGCGACGCCATGCAAGGCGCGCTGCAGGAGCATTTCTCCGAGCTGGCCGACTGGCAGGTGCCGCAGGGCGGGCTGTTTTTCTGGCTGACCCTCAAGCAGCCGCTGGACACCCGTACTCTGCTCAAGCCGGCGCTGGCGCAGCACGTCGCCTTCATGCCGGGCGAGCCGTTCTTCATCGACCCGGACCAGCACCCGGGCCATCTGCGCTTGAACTTCAGCCATGTGGCGCCGGAGCGCCTGGGCGAGGGCCTCAAGCGCCTGGCCGGGGTGATTCGCCAGGCCCAGGCCGGCACTGCGGTGTAGATGAACAGGGCGGCGTTGCCGCGCACATGACAGACGAATGGAAAGGGAGGGCAGGACGATGTTCAAGGTGTATGGCGATTACCGTTCGGGCAACTGCTACAAGGTCAAACTGATGCTGCACCTGCTGGGCAAGGCCTACGATTGGGTGCCGGTGGACATCCTCAAGGGCGAGACCCAGAGCGAGGCCTTCCTGGCGAAGAACCCCAACGGCAAGATTCCGGTGCTGGAGCTGGACGACGGCACCTGCCTGTGGGAGTCCAATGCCATCCTCAATTTCCTCGCCGAGGGCAGCGAGTTCCTGCCGAGCGAGCCGCGCCTGCGCACCCAGGTGCTGCAATGGCAGTTCTTCGAGCAATACAGCCACGAGCCCTATGTCGCGGTGGCGCGCTTCATCCAGCTTTACCAGGGCCTGCCCGAGGCGCGCCGGGAGGAGTACCAGGTGTGCCAGGCGCGTGGCTACAAGGCGCTGAAGGTCATGGAAAAGCAGTTGGAGCGCACGCCCTACCTGGTCGGCGAGCGGTATTCGATCGCCGATATCGCCCTGTACGCCTACACCCATGTGGCCGACGAGGGTGGTTTCGACCTGCAGACCTACCCGGCGATTCGCGCCTGGCTGGCGCGGGTGGCCAGCCACCCGCGGCATGTGGGCATGCTCGATTAGCCGGCGGGCAAGGGATCAGGCCGCCTTGAACAGGGCCTTGCCTTCGTCGAGGAACTGATCCACTAGCCATTTGCCGTGGGCGATGGAGGCGTGCTGCGCCGCCTCCAGTTCGGCCATGAAGGCATAGTTCACCGGCAGGGCGATGCGCTTGCTAGTCTGCCCGTCGGGCGTGGTGATGATGCAACCGCCCGCCCAGGGGGTGGGAATGCCGGGATGCTCGACGACGTCGGCGGTGATGGTGTAGTCGCGATGGACGCATTGCATGATGGTCATGGGATCAACCTCCTGGTCGAATTGCCGCCAGCGGGGCGTTCCGGCTTCAGCCGAACTCGACCGCGGCGAAGGGCGGCATGGACGTCTCAACGAAAGATCGGCAGTTTGTCGCATGTGTTTGCCGTTCAGTCGATATAGCACATGTCGCCTGCTTCGGTGCTCTGGCCGACGAAGGGGGCGGGCAGCGAGGCGCCCTGCCAGGCGAGGGGCGGCCGTCGCTCGGGTTGTGGACAAGCGCATCGAATGCGGCATAATCGCGTTCCTTGAGTACCCACCCACCCGACGCCATGGCCATGCCCAAGCCCCTGCGAATCGCCTTGCTCTGGATGCTGATGCTCGCCCTGCCGGCGCAGGGCATGGCGGCCATGGCCATGCAGTTGTGCGCGCTGGCCAGCGGTAGCGGCGAGACCCAGGCGCCGGCGGCGCATCATCCGGGCGCTCACGCCACTGGCCAGCATGCCCAGGTCTCGATCCATGCCGAACATGACGCGGGCGCTGCCAGCGATGCGGCACAGCAGACCGATAACCGGCTGTGCAGCCTGTGCGCCTTTTGCGTCGGTGCGGTTGCCTTGACCTCACTGGCCAACAGCCATTCCCCGTTGCAGGTCGACGAGCCATCCCTGGCGCGCCTGGAACGGTTCGTCGGCTTCGTCGCCGATATTCCGAGACGTCCCCCCCGTCTGCTTCTCGCCTGAGCCAAGCACAGTAGCGCCTGACCGGCGCCTTCAGCTCATCTGCGGCGCGCGCCCGTCTCCGACGGGCCGCCCCGCGTAACGCGAGAACACTCGATGATTCATTTCCGACGTTCGGGCCGGCCGTTGCTGGGCGGCCTGGCCTTGCTGGCGCTGCCCGTCGGCGCCTGGGCGGCACAGCCCGACCCGCTGGATTCCGAGGCCGCCACGCCGGCCTTGAGCTATAGATCCCCGCTGAGCAGCTACCAGGGCTTGCGCGACGAGCCGCTGCAGAACTGGCGCGAGGCCAACGACCTGGTGGGGCGGATCGGCGGCTGGCGCACCTATGCGCAGGAGCCGTGGGAAGAGCCCGCCGACGCGGGCGAACCGGCACCTGCCAACGAGCAACAAGCCAACCCGCACGCCGATCATGGCCGCTAAGGAGGCGAGGATGAGATTGCTCGAGACCTGCCTGCTGGGCGGGGTGCTGCTGCTGGCCGGGTGCGCCGGCTTCTCCGCGGATGGCGGCTTCGGCACGGTCGAGCAGGCCGCCGAACGTCAGCTGGACAAGCGACTGAGCTGGGCCAGGAGCGACGGCGAGCGCGCGCTGGTCGCCGAGCGGGTGAATGAGCTGCTGGCCGAGCCCCTGTCGGCCGACGACGCGGTGCAGATCGCCCTGCTCAACAACCGGGGCCTGCAGGCGGCGTTCGACCAGTTGGGCATCGGCGAGGCGGAGCGGGTCCAGGCCGGGCGGATCCCCAATCCCGGCTTCTCCTTCGGCCGCCTGGAGCGGGGCAGCGAGGTGGAATACGAGCGCGGCCTGCATTTCAATCTGGCGCGGCTGATCGCCATGCCGATGACGTCCGGCATCGAGGCCAAGCGCTTCGAGCAGCTGCAGCGGCAGACCAGCCTGGCGGTGTTCGACCTCGCCACCCGGACCCGCAAGGCCTGGTACCGGGCCGTGGCCGCGCAGGAAAGCCTGGGCTATCAGCGCCAGGTGATGGAAGCGGCCGAGACCGGTGCCGAACTGGCCTGGCGCCTGGCCGCGGTGGGCAACTACAGCAAGCTGCAACAGGCCCAGGAGCAGAGCTTCTACGCCGAGGCCGGGCTTGGCCTGATCCGCGCCGAGCAGGCCCGGCTGCAGAGCCGCGAGCAACTGACCCGGCTGCTCGGCCTGTGGGGCGAGCAGCTCGGCTACCGTTTGCCGGAGCGCCTGCCGGAGTTGCCGGAGGAGGCCGAGGCGCTGCCGGATGTCGAGCGCCTGGCCATGGCCCAACGCCTGGACATCCAGGCCATGCGCCTGGATGCCGAGGGCCTGGCGCGCAATCTCGGCTTGAGCAAGACCACGCGCTTTATCAACGTGCTGGAGCTGGGCGTGGTCAACAACCGCTCCAACGAGGAGCCGACCCAGCGCGGCTACGAGATCAGCGTCGAGCTGCCGCTGTTCGACTGGAGCGGCGCCAAGGTGGCGAAAGCCGAGGCGCAGTACCGGCAGATGCTCAACCGGGCGGCGCAGATCGCGATCGATGCCCGTTCCCAGGTGCGCGAGGCCTACCTGGGCTATCGCTCGAACTACGACATCGCCCGCCACTATCGCGATGAAGTGTTGCCGCTGCGCCAGCGCATCGCCGAGGAGAACCTGCTGCGCTACAACGGCATGTTCATCAGCACCTTCGAACTGCTGGCCGATGCCCGCCGGCAGATCCTCGCGGTCGATGGCTACCTGCAGGCGCAACGGGATTTCTGGCTGGCCAGCGCCGACCTGGACATGGCCCTGCTCGGCGCTCCCGAGCCGTCCACCGCCGGGGCTGCCGCTGCCGCAGTCGTCGAAGCGCCCGCCGGGCACTGATCAAGGAATACTGAAGATGGTTTCACGACGTGATTTCTTTCTCGGCGCCGGCGCGATCACCGCGGCGGTGGCCAGCTCGGCGGTCAGCCGGGTATCGCTGGCCGGCTTGCCGGAAGCGGTTATCCAGACCAAGGCCGACACCATGCCGCCGCTGCAACCGCAGAATGGCCGGCCCTACAACCCGGTGGTGACGCTCAACGGCTGGACCCTGCCGTGGCGGATGAACGACGGGGTCAAGGAGTTCCACCTGGTCGCCGAGCCGGTGGTGCGCGAGTTGGCACCCGGCTACAAGGCCCACCTGTGGGGCTACAACGGCCAGTCGCCGGGGCCGACCATCGAGGTGGTGGAGGGCGACCGGGTGCGCATCTTCGTCACCAACAAGCTGCCCGAGCACACCAGCATCCACTGGCACGGCCAGCGCCTGCCCAACGGCATGGACGGCGTGGGCGGCCTGACCCAGCCGGCGATCCCGGCGGGCAAGACCTTCGTCTACGAGTTCGTCGCCCGCCGCCCCGGCACCTTCATGTATCACCCGCATGCCGACGAGATGACCCAGATGGCCATGGGCATGATGGGCTTCTGGGTCACCCACCCGAGGGAACAGCACCCGCTGATCGCCGAGGTGGACCGGGACTTCTGCTTCCTGCTCGGTGCCTACGACATCGAGCCCGGCGCCTACACGCCGAAGATCATGACCATGCTCGACTTCAACCTGTTCACCTTCAACAGCCGTATCTTCCCCGGCATCGACCCGCTGGTGGTGTGCAAGGACGACCGGGTGCGCATCCGGGTCGGCAATCTGACCATGACCAACCACCCGATCCACCTGCATGGCCACGAATTCGAGGTCACCGGCACCGACGGCGGGCCGGTGCCGACGGGCGCGCGCTGGCCGGAGGTGACCACCGATGTGGCGGTGGGGCAGATGCGCCAGCTCGAGTTCCTCGCCGACGAGGAGGGCGACTGGGCGCTGCATTGCCACAAGAGCCACCACACCATGAACGCCATGGGCCACGACGTGCCGACCCTGGTCGGCGTCGACCACCGCGACCTGACCCGCAAGATCGCCAAGCTGATCCCCGATTACATGGTGATGGGCGAGCGCGGCATGGCCGACATGGCGGAAATGCAGATGCCGCTGCCGGACAACACCGCGCCGATGATGACCGGCGACGGTCCGTTCGGCTCGGTGGAGATGGGCGGCATGTTCACCATGCTCAAGGTGCGCAAGGAGCAGAAGCCGGGCGACTACCGCGACCCCGGCTGGTTCCGGCAACCGGCCGGCAGCAGGGCCTACGAATGGCAGGGCGCACTGGCCGAGCCGCTGCGTGCCACGGCCGCGGGCGGCCCGTCCCTGCCGCTCGGCCAGCGCGCCGGCGAGACGGTCGAAGTCCAGGTTCGCAAGCCCGGCGGCCATGCCGGGCACTGATTGATCATCCTTCAACGAGGCTCGTTAAATGACCAAACGCAAACAGCTGATCGGCGCTGCCCTGGTGCTTGCCGGACTCACCGGCAGCACCCAATTGCTGGCCCATGGCGGCATGCTCGCCGATGCGCATGCCGAGGAGGTGCAGGTGCTCAAGGAGCAGAAGGACTGGGGCATCGCCGGCGAGCGCGACCAGGTGGATCGCACCATCGAGATCCGCATGACCGACCAGATGCGCTTCACCCCGGACCGGCTGCAGGTCCGGCTTGGCGAGACCATCCGCTTCGTCCACCGCAACGACGGCCAGATGCTGCATGAGTTCGTGCTCGGCACCAGGCCCATGCTGGAGGAGCACGCCGCGCTGATGGTCAAGTTCCCGGGAATGGAGCATGACGAACCCTACTTGGCCCACGTCGGGCCTGGCCAGGGCGGCGAGATCGTCTGGACCTTCAATCGCGCCGGCGAATTCGACTTCGCCTGCCTGATCGCCGGCCATTACCAGGCCGGCATGGTCGGCCGGATCAGTGTAGTGGCCAAGTGAAGCCTGTTGCCTTGGCCGACCCATTCATCGGCCCGCGTGATGCGGGTCGCATTACCCGGAGGAAACACAGCATGAAGAAACTGCTTATCGCCACTCTGCTCGGCAGCGCCCTGGCCCTGCCGGCGTTCGCCGCCGAGCCCGCCGCCCCGGCGAGCACCAGTGCCGAGGCCGCCGTGCCCATGAGCCAGGGCGAGGTGCGCAAGATCGACCTGGCAGCGCAGAGGATCACCCTGCGCCACGGGCCGATCCAGAGCGTCGGCATGCCGCCGATGACCATGGTCTTCGGCGTGCGCGAGGCCGCCCTGCTGGAGGGGGTGAAGGTCGGCGACCAGGTGAATTTCCAGGTCGAGATGCAGGGCAACCGGATGGTCGTGACCGAACTGCACGTCGCGCAGTGACGACGCCGGGTTGCGAGGGAGTCCAGTTCCCTGCTGGGCACCCCAGCAGCCCGGGGCGTGGCGACCACTCCCGGCAAATCAACCGCTTATCCGGTCAGGCAACCGTGCTGTAACAAACCCGAATGTCGCTCATCCATACATTGGGGCTGGGGGAATGGAGGATGGCATCATGAAATCGATAACCAGTACCACAGCGTTCGGCGGTTTGATGCTGATAGTTGCAACCGTTATGGCGGGGCCGGCAGTCGGCGCTTCGTTGCCACCTATCGAGCCGGAGTCGGCTTTGCTGTTGGCGGAAAATGGCAGCGATCGGCTGGCGGAATACCGTATGTTCCAAGAGCAGCGGTTGCAGGCGAGCGAGGATGAAGGCCAGCACTTCGTCAAGCTGCTCGAACGCCAACCCACCGCTGCAGGCCCACGGATGGCGCCGGAAGACAAGCCTGCGATGCGGCAGTACAAGTCTCCAATACACCAGGATAGGGTGGAGCACGGGTTGCATTGATCCAGCACACAACCGCGTTCCGAGCGTTCGGGGGACGATCCCCGAGACTCGGAATGCGCCGCCACGCCGGCTCTGCCGGCAGGCTGCCGGTGTTGTAGCAACGAATGGCTTTTTCCCTTGGCTGCGGACGCGGTGTCAGGCCGAGTCTGCAGCCATGTCGTGGGCGGCAGTGCGAATGGCTTGATCGACCGTTTGGAAAGACGTTAGTGTGCGGGAGAGGTCATCCCCAGCCTCATCCAGTTCGCTTGATGCGTCTGGGTTCCATGCCGGCTGCAGGGGATTTCCTGACTCATCCAGGGCTCAATGGAATGACCTGTAACGTTGAATTCTGCCGCGGCCGAGTTCAAGGAGGTCCAGGCGTGCTACTCCGGCGAGCCTCTCAGTCCCGATATTCGAGCATCTTGTGCCGAGTGGTCGCCGTCACCGCGATCAGTGGCAGTCTGTTGTTCGGCACGACCGAAACCAGGGCCAATTGGAGTGTCGAGCTGGTCCTGCGCAAGGCGGAAAAACGTTATGGGCGCTTGAACCCGGCGAAAGACCGCTTGCTGGCCTGGAGCAACCTGATCGAGAGAAGCCGACAACTACCGGAGCGGGAGAAGTTGGAGGCCGTCAATCGCTTCTTCAATCACCTGGTGCGCTTCAGCGATGACAGCAGCCTATGGGCACAGGCCGACTATTGGGCGACCCCGGTCGAGACCCTGATCAAGGGGGCAGGGGATTGCGAGGATTTTTCCCTGGCCAAGTACTTCACCTTGCTTCAGCTAGGTGTAGCGGAAGAGAAGCTGGGAATCACCTATGCCAAAGTGCTTGAGTTCGACCAGGCACACATGGTGCTCAGTTACTATCCGCTGCCGACCGCTGACCCGCTGCTGCTGGACAATCTGACCGATAGCATCCGTCATGCATCCGAGCGCGGGGATCTGCAGCTGCTCTATGCCTTTGATGTCAAGGGCCTGTATGCGGTCCGGACAGAAGGCCTGAAACGCACCGGAGATGCCCAGCGCCTGCCGCGCTGGCAGGCCCTGCAGGCCAAGATGCGCCGAGAAGGCTTTTCCCTGGACAAAGGCTGAGGTTCGGCGTCGGCGAACGCGCGGTCAGACGGCCGCAAAACGCTGTTGCAGATAGGCGGTGATCGCCTTGGATTCGTACAGCCAGGTGCTTTGGCCGTTCTCCTCGATGCGCAGGCAGGGCACTTGGATCTTGCCGCCTTGCTCGAGCAGGGTTTGCCGGTGCCGGGCGTCGTTCTTGGCATCGCGCAAGGCAACCGGCAGGTTCAGCCGGTGCAGGGTCCGGCGGGTCTTCACGCAGAACGGGCAGGCGTGGAACTGGTACAGCGCCAGGCCGCTGGCGGCCTGCGCGACTGCGGCCTGGGCCTCGGCGGTGCGCTTGAGGCGGCGCGGACGGGTGATCAGGTCGAGTAGTACGATCAACTGGCCGAGACCGATCCTGAGGGCCTTGATAATCATCGAGGGGGATACCTTGGGTAGAAAATAGCGGGCGCGAAGCTTACCCGAGTTTGCCGCTGCCGGCCCGTGCAGCGGTCGGAAGGTCGCGCGATGGGCGGCACCCGGGGCCCGGCTTTGGGCATAATCCATCCCTAGTCGTTTGCCATTGAGCCCGCCATGAAACCCGAAGACCTGTTGCTGCTGGTGAACCGAGAAATGCCCTTCGGCAAGTACAAGGGGCGTTTGCTCGCCGACCTGCCGGGGCATTACCTCAACTGGTTCGCCCGCGAGGGCTTTCCCGCCGGGGAGATCGGCCGTCTGCTGGCCCTGATGCAGGAAATCGATCACAACGGCCTGGCGCCGTTGCTCGAGCCGCTGAGACAGAAACCGCGTAGCTAGCAGGGCACCAGGCTGGCGGACCCTATGCGCCCGGGGCCTGAACTGACCCGTGCATGGAAGTGGCGATGAGCTGGGGACACCGGCTGCCGATCCCGACAGGTGGACTCGCCGGCTGCGCGGCGGGTCCAGCCTGACTGTCGCCAGATGTACTGTAGAGGCTGGGAAAAAACTCCCGCCTACTGCGAGCGCCCCCAGGCGCCCGCTGCTGACGTTGCGTAGCGCGCCTTTCCGCGAACACCTGGAGACGCTCTCGCAACGGCGCTCGTTTCCTTCACAACCTCTGACTCGATAGCGCTTGCAGTGGCCAGTTGGAGCATGGCCATCGCGGACTACCTTAGCGGCGAATTCGAGAGATCTTCGTGCCCTCGATGCTGACACCCGCCATCAGGCCTTGCTGGTCGAAGATGAATGCATAGGCATC
This sequence comes from Pseudomonas benzenivorans, assembly GCF_900100495.1. GTDB lineage: Bacteria > Pseudomonadota > Gammaproteobacteria > Pseudomonadales > Pseudomonadaceae > Aquipseudomonas > Aquipseudomonas benzenivorans. Next base: position 57,403 of record NZ_FNCT01000006.1, on the reverse strand, counting down.
GTCCTGCAGCGTCGAGGTCGACAGATTCTTCGCGACCCCCTCGTCAACCACGACAACCGTAGGCCCGACCCCGATTTCCCAGCCACTGGTCTCGGCCAGCTGGGCCATGGCCTTATCGCTCATCAGGAACACCGCATATCCGTAAGACTGGGCGCCTATCTGCAAGCCCCAGGAGCCGGCTACGGAGTTGTAGTAGTCCTCAACTTTCTCCCCCTTCATCAATACACCCTCGCCGTAGCTGCCACCGAATACGAGGCCGGCTTTCACGATGTTGGGGAATACCAGCACTGCCTTGGCCGTCTGCGAGAGCTTCTCTGCCAAGGGCTGAGATTTATAGAGAATCTGCAACGCCTGCCGGGAGTCGGTGTTCAGATCCTCGGCGGTTGCGGCGCTGGCGGAGTGCAGAAAGCTCGCCGATACCAGTGCCAAGGTCGCGAGGACTATCGGCAGAATACGCTTCTGTACGATGTTCATGGTTGTGCTCCGAGGGTAGCGATAGACCAGAAATGACAAACCCGCCGCTGCGGGCCCGTGTGCGCATTGGGTGGCATGGCTGCTTCCCCGCAAGCCACTCCCGTGCCAGTGTAGTTCGCGACAGGCGGCGACGGCGGCTGAGGCGGAAACTGCGCCTCCAGCGCTGGCGTCGTTTTCTGCTGGCGGCGCCATGGCTTCCTGAGCCCAGTGAGCGCCGGGCCGTACCACTGGTCGCAGTCCTTGCGCTCGGCGCATGCACGAGCGCAAACCCGCCTGCCACCACTGGCTTCTAGCCGAATTACCCCTACCAGGGGAGCCCGAACCAAGGGCCGCCTACGATGGCTAAGAGAGGCGGGGGAGCCTGTTATTGCTGGAAAATTGACATGTATCAGTGCTCCAACTAGACATCATGGGCAGGCTGTCAATTAGTTGAATCTGCACGGTGGGTGTTTGTGGCGCTTTCCTCTGGAGGTGTCTTGCGAGCGCATCATCCGTGGGATAGCGGGGCGTGAGTCGCAACAGCTGTTTCATTCAAGGATGTCGATATGCGCATGGCGAGTCGGTCCCTTCCCGTGTCGAGTTCTCTCCTTTTCCTCGCCGCTGCCAGCACGGCCAACGCTGGCGGCATCATGCTGTATGAGTACGCCACCGATAACGTCGGCCTGGCCAATGCGGGGGCTGCCGCGCGCGCCCAGGGGCCGTCGACCATCGCCCGCAACCCGGCCGGCCTGGCATTCCTCACCGGTACCCAGATCAGCGGCGGCCTGCAGGTGGCGCAGGGGCATCTTTCGGTCGATGAGGACGCCGGCAGCCTGGCCGGCGACGACAGCGGGCAGATTCTCGAATGGGCTCCGGGCGCGAGCTTCTTCGTCAGCCGTGCAGTCAACCAGTCCCTCAGCCTCGGCTTCGGCCTGTATGGCGATTTCGGCCTGGCGGTGGAGTACGACGAGCAGTGGAGCGGCCGCTATTTCATCCAGGATGCCAGCATCATGGGCGTTTCGCTGGTGCCCAGCATGGCCTGGCGCCTGGATGAACAGTGGTCCGTCGGCCTCGGCCTGCGCGCGGTATACGGCGCACTGGACACCCGGGTGGCGGTGGACAACAACCCGTTTGGCGCTGGCGCGTTCGCCGACGGGCAGCTGCACTACAAGGGCGACGACTGGGGTTATGGCGCCAACCTCGGGATCATCCACCAGCCGCGCGCCGGCACCCGCATCGGCCTCAACTACACCACCGAGGTCGACCTCGAATTCGAGGATCGCCTGAGCATCGACAACCTGCGCCCCGCCGTGGCCAGCCAACTGGAGGCGCGCGGCATCCTCGGCGCGCCGCTGCGCATCGACATGAGCATCCCGCAGACCGTCACGCTCAGCCTGTACCAGCGCCTCGATGCGCAGTGGGCGCTGCTGGCCAGTGCCGGCTGGCAGGACTGGTCGGAGTTCGGTCGGGTCGGCATCGAACTGGACGCCGACAACCCGGTTTCTGCCACCAGCGATCGCGATTACCAGGATACCTGGCATCTGGCCATTGGCAGCCAGTACCAGGCGACGCCGGTGCTGCTCTGGCAGGCTGGCCTGGCCTACGACAGCTCGGCCGTCGCCGACAGTGACCGCACCTTCGACACGCCCATGGGCGAATCCTGGCGACTAGCCACAGGCATCTCCTATGCTTTCGAGAGGGCCGCCCAGTTGAACCTCGACTATGCCTTGGTCTGGCTGGGCGACATGCCTGTCGCGCAAAGCAAGGGAGTCGGCGAGCGCATCCGCACCTCCGGCGAATTCGCCAATGCGGCCATTCACGTACTCAGCGGTTCCGTCACCTGGCGTTATTGATTGACTCGTCACCACACAGGAGCATCACCATGAAGCGTTCCCGCATTGCCGTCACCGGGCTATTGTTTTCCGCGCTGCTGCTCGGCGGCTGCGCGTCGAAAGTCACCGAGCCGGAGCAGTATTCCGGCTTCCTCGCTGACTACTCGCGTCTACAGCCGGCCACTTCCCCCACCGGCCAGCCCGTCCTGCGCTGGATGGCGCCCGGCGTGAAACTGGAGAACTATCGGCACCTGGTCGTGCAATCGATCGGCTTCTATCCCACCCCGACGCCCTCCGAGCAGATCGGCGCGCCGGCCCTGGCGGACCTGGAGGCGTACAGTTCGCAGCAGATCAAGGCCGCATTCGGACGACGCTTCCAGGTGCTTGAGGCGGGCGCCAAGCCCGGCCCGCAAACCCTGGTCCTGCGCGCCGCCATTACCGGCGTGGACACCAAGGCCGAAGGGCTCAAGCCCTACGAGGTGATCCCCATCGCCCTGGTCGTGGCCGCTACTACCAGCGCCACCGGCGCCCGCGACCGTACCACCGAGCTGTTCGTCGAAGCCGAACTGGTTGATGCCAGCACCGGCCAGCCAGTGCTGCAAGTGGTGCGCAAGGGCTACGGCAAGGAGCTGGAGAACAAGGAGCAGCAGGTCACCCTGGATACCCTCAAGGGTGTGATCGACGACATCGTGCGTGATATCGACAAGTTCTAGTAAGTCGGTACGCCAATGAATGCTCGAGGTACCAACCCGTCGGCTACGCGTTGCTGGCCGCCCGTGCGGTGGGCATGAGGCTTCCTGATCTGGCGTCGTTGTCTCCGAGGGCGTGGCAGGAGGCGTTTGTACCGGCGCAAGCGGGCGTTCGTGGCCGGCTGAGAGCCGATACGGCTATCGGCGCGGCCACGCCGAGGCGCGGCACATTCGCGTAGGCGCCGTACGGCGTCGGTGTCGGCGCCATAAGCACGAACATCAGCGAGATGGCAGTGGAACAGGTGTAGCGCAACGAACGACCTCGGCGGTTGTGCCAAGAGAGGGCTACATGGGCTTTGATGGGCTTTCCATCGTCGGCTTCTTCGTACTGACGGTGCTCGTGGTGGTGATCGCCATCGAAGCGGGATACCGGCTTGGGCATTTCATTCACAATCGCTCCGCGGACGAGAAGGAGTCACCGTCGTCGGGGATCACGGGCGCCACCATGGGCCTGCTGGCGTTCATCCTGGCCTTCACCTTCGCGATCGTGTCCGAGCGCTTCGACACGCGCAAGGCGCTGGTGCGCGAGGATGCCAATGCGATCCGCACGGCCTTCCTGCGTGCCGATTTCCTGCCGGACGCCGATCGCGACAAGGCCGCGGCGCTTTTCGGCGAATACCTGGACTTGCGTCTGACCGCGGCGCTTTCGGGGGCGCCGGGCGACATCCGCAAGGTCGTCGTCGAGTCGGGCGGCATCCACCGGCAATTATGGGAAATGGCGGTTGCCAATGCCCGCGTGGACATGAACTCGGATGTCGCCGCCCTCTACATCGAAGCGCTGAACGAACTGATCAACCTTCATGCGTTGCGGATAACCATTGGGCTGGAAACGCGGCTCCCGGACGAAATATGGCTGGTGCTGACTGCGCTGCTGGTCCTGGCCATGGCCGGGTTCGGCTACCAGACCGCGATTGCCGGTTCCCGGCGGTCCTGGGCCACACCGATGCTGGCCATCTCGTTCGCCGTGGTGGTGGCGCTGATCGCCGCGCTCGATCGCCCGAAGAGTGGCTATTTCGCCGCGTCGCAACAGCCGTTGGTGGTGCTCCGGGAGGAGATGTCGGCAACCTTTGACATTCGCCACGGGACCAAGGATATGCCGCAGGGCGGCAACTGATATGGCAAGTCGCCAGGCCTTAACCATACTGGAGCGTGCCAGGGCGGGGAAGGTTGGCCATGCCCGCAAGGGCATCAACGGTACTGCTCAGGCGCACAGCATAGGGGCGCGAGCCGGTGCCAATCCAATGATCGCAGCGAGTGCTGCTTGCAGCTTTCGAACCTGGATCGGCAAAGGCTAACCAACTGGGAATTTTCACGAGCGGGCTGCCGTTGGCCCGCAAGGTGATTCGTGTGATTGGGCCGCACCCAAGGCTGTTGCCGCGGGGCGACCATCGTTTAGGGGGAAGCACCGTGCCAAAGAAAAACCACCAACGTCTGGCTCTGGGTATGGCGTTCGCGATCCTGCAGATGGTGCTGAGCGGTTGCGAACCCAAGCAACCGCCACCGCCCGCCATGCTGGAAATTCCATTCGTTACCGTCGATGCGCAGGACGTGAGCATTCCGCTGGATGTGATCGGTGAAACCATCGGCTCCACCGATGTCACCATTCGCGCCCGGGTCGATGGTTTCCTCGACGGCATCCATTTCAAGGAGGGCACCTTCGTCGACCAGGGCGCGCTGCTCTACAGCATCGACCCGCAGCCGTTCCAGGCCAAGGTCGCCCAGGCGCAGGCGATGCTGGCGCAGGCCCAGACCAGCCTGGTCAAGGCGCGCTCGGACCTGAGCCGCATCCGCCCACTGGCCGCGATCAATGCGGTCAGCAAGCTGGATCTGGATGCCGCGGTCGCCAACCATGATGCGGCCAAGAGCTACGTGGAGGCGGCCAAGGCGCAGGTCGAGCTGGCGCAGATCGAGCTCGGCTACACCAAGATCCATGCACCCGAGCGAGGCCTGATCGGTCTGTCGGAAGCCGAGGTGGGGGACTTCGTCAGCCAGCGCAACAACGGCGGGCTGCTCAACGTGATCTCGCGCACCGACCCCATCGCCGTGCGGGTCTCGATCACCGAGCGCGGCTACCTGAATGCGGCGCGGCGCCTGGCCGACCAGCAGCAGGCTCGGGCCGCCAATGGCGACATCGCGAGCGTGAACCAGCTTCCGCTGTCGCTGATCCTCGCCGACGGCACCACCTACGAGGAGCGCGGCGTGCCGACCAAGGTCGATCGCAACATCGACCCCACCACCGGCGCGCTGACCATCGAGGCCGAGTTCCCCAATCCCCGGGGCCTGTTGCGTCCGGGCATGTTCGCGCGAGTCCGTTTCGATGCCGACCAGATCAAGGGGGCGATTCTGTTGCCGCAACGGGCGGTCAGCGAGCTGCAGTCGGTGCACCGGGTGTTCGTCATCAAGCCGGACGACACCGTGGAGGTGCGCCAGGTGCAGGTGGGCCAGCGGCTCGGCAGCAACTGGGTGATCGAATCCGGGCTGCAGGCGGGCGAGCGGGTCGCGGTGGCGGGGCTGCTACGCCTGCGCCCGGAGATGAAGGTCAAGCCGCGGCCGGCCGACGCCAGCGAGCTGCCGCCGGTGGCGGAGGGCGGCAAAAATGGGTGAGTTCTTCGTCCGCCGCCCCATCTTCGCGATGGTGATCTCGATCATCATCGTCATCGTCGGCCTGGTGGCCATGGGCAGCTTGCCGATCGCCCAGTACCCCGACATCACCCCGCCGGAAATCAAGGTGGAGGCCACCTACGACGGCGCCAACGCAGTGAACGTCGAGCAGTCCGTGGCCACGCCGCTGGAGCAGAAGGTCAACGGCGTCGAGAACATGCTGTACATGAAGTCGACCAACGCCGGTAACGGGCAGATGACCCTGTCGGTGGCCTTCGAGGTCGGTTCGGACCTGGACATCTCCAACGTGCTGGTGCAGAACCGCGTGTCGGAGGGCTCCGCGCAGCTCCCCGAAGACGTCAAGCGCAAGGGCGTCAAGGTCAAGAAGGCGCTGGCCTTCCCCCTGATGCTGGTGACCCTGCGTTCGCCGAACGGCAGTTACGACGCCGATTTCCTCACCAACTACATGTCGATCAACGTGCTCGACGAGATCGCCCGCATCCAGGGCGTCGGCCAGGTGACCATCTTCGGCGGTGCCGACTACGCCATGCGCATCTGGATCAAGCCGGACCAGCTCAGCCGGCTGGGCCTCACCGTGCCGGACATCGTCACCGCCGTGCAGCAGCAGAACGTGCTGACCCCGGCCGGCAAGCTCGGCGGCCCGCCGGCTGCGGCCGGCACCGAGTTCGCCTATGCCGTGCAGACCCGCGGCCGCCTGGAGACGCCGGAGGAGTTCGGCGAGGTGGTGGTGCGCTCCAACCCGGATGGCTCGCAGGTGCTGCTGCGCGACGTCGCGCGCATCGAACTGGGCGCCGAGACCTACAACCAGATCGGCGCCTTCGATGCCAACCCGGCCGCCGTGCTGGCGGTCTACCAGTTGCCCGACGCCAACGGCCTGGAGGTGGCGGAGAACATCCGCGCCGCGATGGAGCGAATGAAGGACCGCTTCCCCCAGGACGTCGAGTACGTGATCTCGCTGGATACCACCAAGCCGGTGTCGGCCGGCATCGAGGAGATCGTCCACACCCTGATCGAGGCCACGGTCATCGTCACCCTGGTGGTGTTCATCTTCCTGCAGAACTTCCGCGCCACCCTGATTCCCACCCTGGCGGTGCCGGTGGCGTTGATCGGCACCTTCGCGGTGTTTCCGCTGCTCGGCTTCTCGATCAACACCTTTTCCCTGCTCGGCCTGGTGCTGGCCATCGGCATCGTGGTGGACGACGCCATCGTGGTGGTGGAGGGCGTCTCGGAGAAGATGGAGCATGGCATGGAGCGGCGCCAGGCCACCATCGAGACCATGAAGGAGGTCAGCGGTCCGGTGATCGCCACGGCGCTGTCGCTTACCGCGGTGTTCGTGCCGGTGGCGGCCATGTCGGGCATCACCGGCCGGCTCTACCAGCAGTTCGCGATCACCATCGCCATTTCGGTCATCATCTCGGCGATTGTTGCGCTGACCCTGAGTCCGGCGCTGTGCAGCACGCTGTTGCAGCCGCATGTTCACGGCAAGAAGAGCCGCCTTTCGCGTTTCTTCGACGGATTTAACCGGATGCTGGACGGGGTGACGGATAAATACATCGGGGTTACCAGTCGGTTTACCCACCGCCCGCTGCGCGCGCTCGGCGTACTCGGCGTACTGGTGGTAGCGCTGGTGTTGCTGTTTCGCACCGTTCCCGGCGGCTTCGTGCCGGAGGAGGATCAGGCCTACCTGATGGCCAACCTGCAGCTGCCGGACGCCGCCTCGTTGGAGCGCACCCACGCCGCCGCCGCCAAGGTCGAGGCGATCCTCGGGGCCGATCCGGCCATCGAGTCCTACACCACGGTGACCGGCTACAGCTTCCTTTCCGGCGCCTCGTCAACCAACAACGCCTTCTTCTTCATCCAGCTCAAGGACTGGGAGGAACGGCCCGCGGCGGGCGACCATGCCACCCAGGTTGTCCACCGGCTCAACGGCAAGCTGGCGGCGATCAACGAAGGCATCGCCATCGCCTTCGGCCCGCCGGCCATTCCGGGTCTGGGCACCGGTTCCGGCTTCTCGATCATGTTGCAGGATCGCGTCGGCAACACCCCCGACTACCTGGCCGAACAGACCCAGGCGTTCATCCAGGCGGCCGCCAAGCGCCCGGAGATCGCCGGGCTGTATACGACCTACCGGGCCACGGTGCCACAGCTCTACCTGGACGTGGACACCCAGAAGACCATGAAGCTCGGCGTCGCCCCGGCTGACGTCAACCAGACCCTGGGTTCCTTCCTCGGCGGGGCCTATGTCAACGACTTCAACCGCTTCGGCCGGCTGTACAAGGTCTACGTCCAGGCCGAGACCGACTACCGCAAGGATCTCGCCGACGCTTCGCTGTTCTACGTGCGTAACAGCTCTGGCGAGATGGTGCCGATGAACACCCTGCTCACCGACGAGTCGACCAACGGCCCGGAGTTCACCTACCGCTTCAACATGTTCCGCGCCGCCGAGGTCACCGGCCGCCCGGCGCCGGGCTTCAGTTCGGCGCAGGCGCTGAAGGCGCTGGAGGAGGTGGCGGCGCGGGTGTTGCCCAGCGACATGTCCTACGCCTGGAACGCCATGTCGTACCAGGAGAAGGCCGCCGAAGGCTCCGGCAGCATGGTGTTCGTCATGGCGCTGGTGTTCGTCTTTCTGATCCTCGCCGCCCAGTACGAGAGCTGGTCGTTGCCCTTCGGCGTGCTGTTTGGCACGCCCATCGCGATCTGCGGCGCCATGTTCGGCCTGTGGCTGGCGCGCTTCTTCAGCAGCAGCTACGAGAACAACGTGTTCGCCCAGATCGGCCTGGTGATGCTCATCGGCCTGGCGGCGAAGAACGCCATCCTGATCGTCGAGTTCGCCCGCACCGAGATCGAGCGCGGCAAGGGGCCGGTGGAGGCGGCGCTGACGGCCGCGCGGCAGCGCTTCCGGCCGATCCTGATGACCTCGTTCGCCTTCATCCTCGGCGTGATTCCGCTGATTCTCGCCAGCGGCGCCGGCGCCGAGGCGCGCAAGATCATGGGCATGACCTCCTTCGCCGGCATGCTGACCGCCACCCTGGTCGGCGTCGTGCTGGTGCCGGGGCTGTTCGTGATCGTCGAGCGCTATCTCTCCGGCAAGAAGAAGGCGGAAGCACCCGCCGAACCGCTCAGCGAGGAGGCCAAGCCATGAAGGGCTTCAGCAGGCGGCCGCTGGTCACGGCCATGATGTTGTCCGGGGCGCTGCTGGTTGGCGGCTGCATGGTCGGCCCCGACTACCAGCGTCCTCCACTCGACATGCCGAGTGGCTACAAGGAACCGGCCGCGACCGATCCGGCATTCGCCAACCTCGACTGGTGGGCATTGTTCGCCGATGAAAAGCTCGACTCGCTGATTGAGGAGGCGCTGGCCAACAACCGTGACCTTGGCGTGGCGGTTTCGCGCATCGAGGAGGCGGCGGCACTCCTGCGCATCGAGCGGGCCAACCAGTTTCCCTTCCTCAACGCCGAGGCCGGAGCCGGCCGCTCATCGCCGAGCCGGAACATCCTGCCCACGGCCGAGACCGAGAGCAGCTATTACTTCAATGGCGCCGCCTCCTTCGAGGTGGACTTGTGGGGCAAGCTGCGCCGCTCGACCGAGGCCGCCCGTGCGGACCTGCTGAGCACCGAATCCAGCGCGCGCAACGTGACCATTTCGCTGATCGCCGCGGTGGCCAGCACCTACTTCCAGTTGCTCGACCTCGACGACCGCCTGCGTATTTCCATGCGCACGCAGAAATCCCGGGAGGAGGCCCTGGCCATCATCGAGGCGCGCTACGCCAAAGGCACGGTGCCGGAGCTGGACGTCAACCAGGCCGAGATCGAGGCCGCCGATGCCCAGGCTTCGGTGGCAGCCTTCGACCGCGCGGTGCGCCAGACCGAAAATGCCCTGAGCGTACTGGTGGGCTCTCGCCCGCGGGCTATCGAGCGTGGCGCGGAACTGACCCGACAGACAATGCCGGTCGAGATTCCGGCGGGCCTGCCACTCAGCCTGTTGGAGCGCCGCCCCGACATTCTCGCCGCCGAGCAGCAACTGGCTGCCGAAAGTGCACGCATCGGCGTGGCTCGCGCCCAGCGCCTGCCTTCCATTTCCCTGACCGCCAGCTTCGGCTACGCGAGCCGCGATCTGAGCGATCTGGTCGAGGGCGATAGCGAAAACTGGGGGATCTTCGGCGACCTCTTCGCACCGATCTTCAACGCGGGACAACTCAAGTCGGTCGAGCAGGCTCAGCGCCAGCGTACCGAACAGGCGCGTCTGAGCTACGAGCAGGCGGTGCTCAACGGTTTGCGTGACGTCGACGATTCGCTGACCGGCCTGCGCACCTCGCGCGCCGAGCACATCGCCCGCCAGCGCCAGCTCGAGGCGGCACGCACCGCGGCGCGCCTGTCGCGGGCACGCTACGATGGCGGCCTGGTCAGTTACCTGGAGGTGCTGGACTCCGACCGCAGCCTGTTCCAGGCGGAGCTGCTCGAGTCGCAGACGCGCCAGCAGCAGCTGAGTGCGGTGGTCAGCCTGTACCGGGCCCTGGGCGGCGGCTGGCCGGCGGCCAAGGCGCAGTGAATGCCGGTTGGACGCTGCGTCGAAAATTGCCGGCTGCTGGCGGGCCTGGTGGGCTTGCCGTCGCGACATGCCCGCCTCCCTCATCCGGCGCTGCGCGCCACCTTGACCCACAGGGATGTGGCGAATGCGGCAATCCCGCCGGGAGCGGGAGCCGCCTCCCGGAGGGAGAAGGGCATAAGGATGGCATCGCTACGCGACTTTCACGCTAAGGGCAGGGCGGAAACGCTGCCGAGCAGGCTGCGCACGAGCGGCTAGGCTAGTGTGCTGTCTCAAAAATATTGTTTTGATGATTCCGGCTCGTAGGGGGCGCGGGGCCGCCTATTCAGGCCACTAGATGCAGCGCAACATGCGCCTGCTCAGGATGACCGGCTGGTTGCCTTGCAATCCAATCCGTTCGTTTAGGGGGCTGCCACTCGGCTGGCCCTGTTAAGCGCTGGCATAGTGGCCAATCCTCTCCAGCTTCGCGCTCGGTTCATGCTTGAGCGCTAGTGTGCTGTCTCGCAATAATCATTGCTCAAGCGGTTGCTGGCCTGTGTAGGGTGCGCGGGGCCGCCCAGGCCGTGCGCACCTCTGACAACCGGGTGCCTGGTGCGCATGGCGCACCCTACAAGCCGGAGTCATCGAAACAATATTCTGAGATAGCGCACTAGTCGGGACGCTGCAGGCTCGTCTTGTTCTGCCGCACGCGCTGAACAAGAAGAGCCTGCATGGCCGATCGCAGGTTTGCCAGCTGGCGTCGTCAGGCCTACGGCAGTGCATAGACCCGCGACAGTATCTTCGCCACCTCGCCCGGCTCACCGAAGTATTTCGTGTAGAGTTGCTCGAGTTCGCCCGAGCGGTACAGGTCGCTCAGCACTGTATCCACCAGCAGGCGGAAGTCTTCGTCACCACGCTGGAGAACCATGGCCACCGGGGCGATCTCGAAGATGCGATCCAGCACCATCAACTTGTCGGTGGCCTGCTGCTCCTGCACATTGCTCTGCAGCAGCATGCGCTCGGCAAAGAACGCATCGGCCTTGCCCTCGGCCACCATCTGCATGCCCCGCTCATGGCTATCGACCGTGACCAGGGTGGCGATCACCCCGAGCTTGCGCATCTTGTCGCGCACCCAGTCCTCGGTGACGTCGCCCTTGATGGTCGCGAAGGTATGGTTGGCCAGGCCCTGGTTGATGGTGGCGCGCCAAGTCGGGCCGGTATGCACCACTTCTCCGTTGAGCGCCTTCACCAGCGACGGTGGGGCATCCTTGCGCACCACGACGGAGAGACCGGCGGTGTACACCGGCAGCGAGTAGCTCACCGACTTGCGCCGCTCCAGGGTTTCCGGCGTCGGGGTGCAGAGGATGTCGATGTCACCCGAGCGGGTGGCGTCGATGGCCTTGTCAACACTGGTCGCCTTGTAGCGCACCTGCATGTCGCTCAGGCCCAGCCCGGTCTTGACCGCGTCGGCGATCTTCTGGCACAGGTCGATGGCATAGCCACCGACCTTGCCGCCCTCCTCACTGCTGAACGGCGCAAAGTCCGGCAGGTAGCCGAGGGTGATCGCATTGTTGGCGCGCACGCGCTCGAACGTATCGGCACCGGCCACCAGCGGCAGCAGCGCCAACAGGCCGGCAAGCAACAGGCTGATGGATTTGCGTGGCTTCATGTTCATATCCTGATCCCTACATTCAGATGTCTTGGCAATCCCGGAAATAACGCCTAGGACCTTGCGGCCGCGGCGGCCGGTCGCTCGTCGACAAAGTTCTTGGCAATGAAGCCGTAGAGCAGGTAGCCGATCGCCAGGACGATGGTGGCGCCGAATACCGCGTCCTTGCCGGAGGCATAGATGGCGTAGTACGAGTAGGCCATCGCCACCAGCAACGCCGCGACGTTGCGGGTATAGACCGCCGGGCTGACCTTGGCCTTGTGCATGATCACCAGCAGACCGGAGAGCGCAGTTACGTAGGGAATCAGGTTGGTCACCGCCGCCAGGCCGACCAGCTTGCCGAACTGCTCGCTGGCGTTCGGCGAGATCGTCGACAGTGCCATCACCGTCTGTATCACGCCGCAGATTAGCATGCCGATGATCGGCGCCTCGGCCGCAGTGACCTTGGCGAACAGTTTCGGGAACAGGCCCTGGTCGGCGGTCATCTTGGCGGTCTGCGCCAGGGTGAACTGCCAGCCGAGCAGCGAGCCGAGGCAGGCCATCACCGCCAGCGCCATGATGATGTTGCCCACGAGGGGATTGAACATCTGTGCATAGACATAGGCGAACGGTGCCGAAGAATTGGCCAGCTCTGCGTTCGGCACTATGCCCTGGATCACCGTGGTCGAGAGTACGTATACCACCGCGGCGCCGAGGGTGCCGAACAGGCAGGCCAGCGGCACGTCGCGCTTGGGATTCTCCACCGCATCCGAGCTCTGCGCCGCCGACTCCATGCCGAGGAAAGCCCACAGGGTCAGCGGGATGCTCTGGGTGATGGCATCGCTGACGGCGATATCGTTCGGGTTCCAGGCGGCGGCGAACACCTTCGAATCGAACCAGAACCAGCCGATCACACTGAGGCCGGCCACCGGAATGATCACGCCCCAGACGGTGATCGAGCCGAGCTTGCCGGTGATGCTCGGTCCGCCGAAGTTGGCGAAGGTGGTCAGCCACAGCAGCACGATGAGGCCGATACACAGCTGAATGGCGCCGCTGCTCAGCCAGGGGAAGAACGACGACAGGTAGCCTATCGCGGAAATACCGATGGCCACGTTGCCGATCGCCAGCGACAGGAAATACAGGAACGAACAGAGAAAGAACGCCGACTTGCCGTGGGCCTCCTCGCTGTAGGCCGACATGCCGCCCGAACGATTGCAGAAGATGCCGCACTGGGCGAAGCAGTAGGCGATGGCCATGGAGCCGATCGCGGTTACGATCCATGACAGTAGCGAGACCGCGCCCAGTTGCGCCATGTTCGCCGGCAGCATGATGATGCCCGAGCCCATCATGTTCACCGCCACCAAGGTGGTGAGCCCCATGAGGCTCATTTTCTTGCTTGAATCAGCCATACCAGACTCCTTGCTCAGCTCGCAGCGGTGGCCCCGTGCGCGCAACGGCGCTCAGGGTGACTAGTGTTACTGCTTGACCACATAGACCCTGTAGGTGAGACGGCCCTTAGCATCGCGCTCGACCTCGACCCCATGGTTGTCATGCCCGAAGCCGGGGAAATGGCTGTCGAACAGCTCCATCGCCAGCAGGTAGTCGACGATGGCCCGCTTGTCGGCACCGGCTTTTTCCCCCGGCATCATCAGAGGAATTCCCGGCGGGTAGGGGACGATCTGTACCGCGACGGTGCGGTCCAGCATGTCGCGCACGGCAATCTGCTCGATCTCGCCCTTGACCAGCCGGGCGTAGGTCTCGCGCGGCGACGACACCGGGTCGGGCAGCAAGCTGAAGGCCGCATCCATGTTCTGCAGCAGGTTCGAGGCCAGCATGTCCTGGTGCATCTCCTCGGCCAGGTCGCGCAGGCCCATGCCGGCGTAGCGCTCGGCGTGGCTGGCCAGCAGCTCGGGCATCACCTGCTCCAGCGCCGAGTTGCCGTCGTAGTGGCGCTTGAACTCCATCAGGCCGGCGGCCAGCGAGCCCCACTTGCCCTTGGTCACGCCCAGGCTGAACAGCAGCAGGATCGAGTAGGGTTCGGTCTTTTCCACCACGATGCCGCGGCTGGAGAGGAAGGAGGACACCAGCGGCGCCGGGATGCCGCTGCTCTGCATCTCGCCCTCCAGGGTCTGCCCCGGGGTCAGCACCGTGACCTTGATCGGGTCGAGCATGCAGTAGTCGGGGCCCAGGTCGCCGAAGCCATGCCAGCGGGCGTTGGGTTTGAGCACCCAGGCATCGCCATGGTGGAGGCGCTGCGGCTCGAGGTCGGCGAACGGCACGCCATCGACCTCGTCCGGCTGCCAGACACCGAACCACCAGTCTTTCGGATCGCGTATGTGGATCTCGTTGCTCATGCGCACCATGGCCTGACGAAAGGCGATGGCTTCGCCGATCGACTCGTCGGTGAGGTACTCGCCGGCGTCATCCATCATCTTGGTCGACACATCGGTGGAGGCGATGATGCTGTACTGCGGCGAGGTGGAGGTGTGCATCATGAAGGCTTCGTTGAACAGCGCCGGCTTGACCGGCACCTTGCCCGAGCGGATATGGATCATCGAGGCCTGCGACAGCGCCGCGAGCAGCTTGTGGGTGGAGTGGGTCACGGTCACCGTGGCATCGTCGGCATGCCGCTCGCCGCGGTGCATGCCGTAGCGCCCTTCGTACAGCGGGTTGAACCGCGCATAGGCGTACCAGGCCTCGTCGTAGTGGATGCGATCGACCGACCGGCTCAGCTCGCGGGTGGTGGTCTGCACGTTGTAGCAGAGGCCGTCGTAGGTCGAGTTGGTCAGTACCGCCAGTACCGGACGGGCCTGCTTGTCGCGTGCCAGCGGGCTGTCGGCGAGCTTCTGCGCCACTGCCTCGGGGGTCAGTTCGCTCTGCGGCACCGGGCCGATCAGGCCACGCGCATTGCGCCGCGGGCGCAGGTACAGCGGCACCGCCCCGGACTGGTTCAGCGCATAGTTCAACGACTTGTGGCAGTTGCGGTCGACCAGCACGGCATCGCCGTCGGTCACCGCCGAGTGCAGGACCATCTGGTTGCTGGCCGAGCTGCCGCCGACCGAGAAGAACGAGTAGTCGGCGCCGAACACACGGGCAGCGTACTTCTCTGCCTCGGCCACCGGGCCGGAGTGGTCGTTCAGCGAACCCAGCTGGCCGACCGACACGCTGAGGTCGGAGCGCAGCATCTGCTCGCCGTAGAAGTCGAGGAAACTGCGCCCCACCGCAGTCTTCATGAAGGCGGTGCCGCCGGTGTGACCGGGGGTGTGCCAGGAGTACTCGCAGGTGTCGGCGAAGTTGACCAGGGCCCCGAAGAATGGCGGCAGGATGGTATCGAGGTAGCGGCGGGCAGCCGCCTGGATGCGCCCGGCGATGAACTCGGGGCTGTCTTCAGGCTGCCAGATGAAGCCATCGATGTTCTCGAGGAAGGCCAAGGGCACCCGGCTCTGGTGCGCCTGGCTCATGCCCAGGATGATGGGTAGCTGGGCGGTGCGCCGACGGATCAGGCGGATGACCTGCAGCGCCTTGTCCAGGTCGTGTTCGCACAGGCCCCAGCCGAGGATCACGCAGGAATAGGCGGGGTCGGCGCGGAAGGCGATCTCCGCGTCCTCCAGCGAGCCGACCATCTCCACTTCGATCTCGTGGGCCTGCAGCGCCCGGCCGATCTCCTGGGCTCTGTGGGTGACGATGCTGTCTTCGGAACCGCGGATGTCGAGAACGATGAGCACCGGAAAGCGCTGCGCCAGGGACAGGGGCAGCGCGGTTGGCGAATAAGGCATGGGAAACTCCTGTAAAAATTAAGGTGGCTGCAGGCGCCTTACTTGAGGCACCAGAAGTGATAGCCGCCATCCTTGTGCTCGGCGCCCGACACTTCCTTTTCAAAGCCGGGGAAGCGGTTGCCCCAGTCCTGTAGCGCCAGGATGTAGCTGAGCCAGGGGCCATCCAGCGCGCCCAGGTTCTCGCCCGGCATGACGATCGGAATGCCCGGCGGATAGGGCATCACGCCGACCCCGGTGACCCGCTTGGCCGCCTGCTTGAGCGGCAGCAGTTCGGCAGCGCCGGCCTGCAGGGCCTGGAAGGCGCCGCGCGGAGTCATCTCGATCTGCGGCAACTGGCCAAAGGCCTGGGCCTGCAGGGCATCCATGCGGCTGTTGCGCATGTGCTCGAACATCTCCCGACTGAGGTCGCGCAGGCCCATGCCGCGGTAGCGTTCGGGGTGCTGCGCCACCAGGTCGGGGAGCAGCCGCTCCAGCGCCACGTTGTTGTCGTAGTGGCGCTTGAAGGCCAGCAGCACGTTGATCAGCGTGGCCCACTTGCCCTTGGTCACGCCGATGCTGAACAGGCACAGCACCATGAAGTCGGTGATGCGCGAGGGCACTATGTTGTTGCGGTAGAGGAAGGCGCCGAGCACGGGCGCGGGAATGCCCTCGGCCTCCAGTTGGCCATCGCCGCCCATGCCGGGCACCATGATGCCGACCTTGATCGGATCGAGCAGGCACCAGCCTTTTTCCAGGCCGGCGAAGCCATGCCATTCGGCGCCCGGTTCGAGCTCCCAGCAGGCCGGGTCGGACCCCAGTTGCTCGGCTTCGGCATCGGCGAAATCGACCAGTTTGCCACTGCGGTCGCGCACCTGCGGGGCATTCCATGGCTGGAAGAACCAGTCGCCGCGACTGGCGAATTCGCGGTGCACACGCGCCAGCGCCTGACGAAAATCCACCGCCTCGCGGATGGCGTCCTGAGTCAGGCTGTAGCCGCCGTTGCCATCCATCATCGCCGCACCAATCTCGTTGGAGGCGAACATCGCGTAGAGCGGCGAGGTGCTGGCCTGGATCACGAACGACTCGTTGAAGCGGCTGTGCTCGATCGGGTTGCGGCCGTTGCGGATATGGATGTACGAGGATTGCGACAACGCCGCCAGCAGTTTGTGGGTGGAATGGGTGGCGAACACCGTCGGCGCATCGGCCTTGTGCTCGGCCGGGTCGCCGCGCATGGCCAGACGTCCGCGATACAGCGGATTGAAGCGCGCGTAGCCGTACCAGGCCTCGTCGAAGTGGATGCGGTCGCTGCTCTGCGCCAGCAGGCCTTCGGCGCGCTCGGCGTCCAGGCACATGCCGTCGTAGGTGCAGTTGGTCACCACCGCGTAGACCGCCTGGTCGCCCTTGGCCTGGGCCCGTAGCGGATGGCTGGCGATGGCCGCGGCGATGCGTTGCTGGTCGAACTGCTCGGGCAGGATAGGGCCGATGATGCCGAAACGGTTGCGGGTTGGCGTCATGTACACCGGCAGTCCGCCACTGAGCACCAGACCCTGCTCGATCGACTTGTGGCAGTTGCGGTCGCACAGGGCGAACTGGTTTTCGCCGACGCAGGCCATGAAGATCGCGCGGTTGGAGCCTGACGTGCCGTTGAGCACCGCGTAGCTGACATGGGCGCCGAAGATCCGCGCGGCATAGGCCTCGGATTCGCCGACCGGGCCGCTATGGTCGAGCACCGAGCCGAGGTTGCCGCGCTCGATGCCGCTGTCGGCGCGAAACAGGTTCTCGCCGAAGAAATCGAAGAACACCCGGCCGATCGGCGACTTGGTGAAGGCGATGCCGCCCTGGTGCCCCGGTGCCGCCCAGGAGTGCTCATCCTTCAGGGTGTAGCGGATCAGCGCATCGGTGAACGGCGGCAGCAAGTGCTCGAGGTAGCGCTCGATCGCGGCAATGACGCGCCCGGCGACAAAGGGGGCGGTGTCCTCGAGCATCCAGATGAATTCATCGGCCAGTTCCATGGCCTCGACGGTGATGCTGCGCTTGGCATCGCGATCGGCCATCAGGAACACCGGCACCTGCTCGTGGCGCTGGCGGATGGCGCGCAGCAGTTCCAGGGCCAGGACATGGCTAGCGGCATCGTTGCTGCCCAGGGTCCAGTCGACGCAGATGCAGTGCAGAGCGGCATCGGCGACTACCGAAGCCATGCCATCCTCGAATGACGCCGCCTTGATCACCTCGGTATTGCGCTCGTGAAATTCCTCCACCAGCTCGTTGAGGACCCGGCCACGCGCACCCGTCGGCTGAGCGAGGTCGTCGTCGACCAGCAGAACCCGTTTCCTCAATTGAATGTTGGTTCGTCCAATCATGGTGCCTGCCTCGTCAACGTCCGTCTGCAGCAGCGCGGTATTGCTGCCGGCCCGACAACAAACAAACGACCGTGAGGACAGCCCGATCCACAGCCACATCTGTCTGTACGTTAGTACAACCACGACGACCTGCAATGAGGGCGCCGCGCGATTTCCGTTGCGAAAGCGAGTTCTTCTGATCCAGATCAATTCCCCACGCCTGCCTCGCCCGAGGACGAGCCGCTGGAGGCCAGCCAGGACGGTCACGCCAGCGGTTCAGGCCGCGGGCTCGCCGCGATTCCTCCCGGACAAGCTGCAGGTAAGGCTCGGCGAGGCCATCCGCTTCGCCCACCGCAACGACGGCCAGATGCTGCATGAGTTCGTGCTCGGCACCACGCCCATGCTGGAGGAGCACGACGAATCCCAGATGGCCCATGTCGCGTCGGGCCAGGGCGGGGAGATCGGCCGTCAGCTGGCCCTGATGCAGGAAATCGATCACAACGGCCCGGCGCCATTGCTCGAGCCGCTGCGGCAGAAGCCGCTAGCTAGGGGGCGGGCGGCCAGGCGGGTGGGGGCCGAGCACCAATCGTTCCATGCAGCTGCGTCAGCGCAGCGAATGTCTTGTGGTGCGGAGTGATGCTTTAAACTGTGAAGGTCTGCAAGAAACATGGTCACCGGGTCGAGGTGAACCGTGGGCGAGGCCAATGATGAACGAGCGGCAGGCTATTTCGGAACCCGCACGGCGCCGGCTGAGCGGGTTCTTTGCGTATGCGGCTGGATTCGGACGCTGCCGCGTCGCCCTGGTCACGGCCGCCCTGATGAGCATGCACGGCTGCGCGACGCTCCCCGACGCCGAGGGCGAGATGGCCGTGGCGCCGGTGCCGCAGGTGGAGTTCGAGGGCGCCCAGGGCCCGGTCCCGGCGGCAACCAGCGCAGCCATTCTCGACCAGCTCGAGGCTCAGGGCGCCGCCTCCGACGTGCTGCAGAAACACCTGGCCTACGAGCAGGCGGCCAACGCCGACAGCCCGCTGGTGCTGGGCAACAAACTGACGCTGCTGCAGAACGGCCCGGCAACCTACCAGGCGATGTTCGCGGCCATCCGCCAGGCCAAGGACCACATCAATCTGGAAACCTACATCTTCGATGACGACGAGGTCGGCCAGCAGTTCGCCGATCTGCTGCTGGCACGCCAGGCCGCCGGTGTTCAAGTCAACCTGATCCACGACGGCGTCGGCGCCATCCGGACGCCCAAAGCCTTCTTTGACCGGCTGCGAGACGGCGGCATCCGCGTGCTCGAATTCAATCCGCTGAACCCGCTGGCCGGCAGCCAGAAGGCCTGGCGGCTCAACCACCGCGATCACCGCAAGCAACTGGTGATCGATGGCCGCATCGCCTTCACCGGCGGGGTCAATATCAGCGACAGCTACTCGAGCTCACCACCGGGCAGGGATGCCGAGGGAGAACGTGACCCGGGCGCCGGCTGGCGCGACACGCATATCCGCATCGAAGGGCCGGTGGTCGCCGAATTCCAGAAGCTTTTCCTGGCGACCTGGGCTCGGCAGAAGGGCGAACCACTGGCGGCGCACAACTACTTCCCCGAGCTGAAGGCGCAGGGTGACGAGATCGTGCGCGTCATCGGCAGCACGCCGGACGATCCGCAAAACCTGATCTACCTGACCCTGATCTCGGCAATCAGCCATGCGGAGCGGGAAGTGCATCTCACCATTGCCTATTTCGCGCCTGATCCGCAGCTGCTCAAGGCGCTCACCGACGCGGCGCAGCGTGGCGTCGAGGTCAAGCTGGTGCTGCCGAGCCATACCGACTCCTGGGCGATCTTCCATCTCGGCCGTTCGCATTACACCGAGCTGCTGCGTGGCGGGGTCAAGATCTACGAGCGGCGCGGCGCGGTGATGCATGCCAAGACCGCCTGTATCGACGGCGTCTGGTCCACCATCGGCTCGACCAACCTGGACTGGCGCAGCTTCCTGCATAACGACGAAATCAATGCGGTGATTCTGGGCCGCGACTTCGCCGCGCAGATGAAGGCCATGTTTGCCGCGGACCTGGCCGAGTCCGATGCGATTGCCCTGGAGCAATGGCGGCGCCGCTCGTTGCTGTTGCGCTTGAAAGAGCAGGCGGCGCGGATCGGGGCGTACTGGCTGTAGTCCTGCGTGCCATTACCGGCAGCCTGGGTCCAGGAGTCGCGCCGCCGCGGCGCCGGATTTTTTCACTCCAGGCGAGGTCGTATGGACAAGGCTCCCGGCAACAGGCACCACATGAGGCAACGTGTTATGACGACGATGAATAGAATCGGACCGATGCTGGGTTTGGCCGCTGTCCTTGCGCTCGGCGCATGCACGTCCGCGAGCCCGCCCGGCACCACTGGCTCCTACTCGGATTACCCCTACCAGGGGAGCGCCGAACCAAGGGCCGCCTACGATGGCGATGGCGTGGTGGAATCGATTGAGAGCGTGCCACAGGCCTACCAGGGCGTCGGCGGGACCGGTTATGGCCTGGGCACCCTGGCCGGTGCGGTGATCGGCGGTGTGGCGGGCAGCCAGGTGGGTTCCGGAAGGGGCAGCACGGCGGCGGCGATCGCCGGCACTGCGGGCGGCGCCTATATCGGCCACCAGTTGGAGAAGCGCAACCAGGCAGCGGATGCCTACCTCGTGACCATTCGTATGCAGAACGGCTCCTACCAGAAGCTGAGGCTGACAAGCACCGGCGACCTGAGAGTCGGCGACCGTGTGCGGGTCGAGAATGGTGTCATCCAGCGTTACTAGCAGGTCTGGGCTGCTGGTTCGGCGAATCAGGTTCGGCGCCCGAAGCCGTAGCGCATGGCTGCCCCCGATCGCCGAGGGCAAGGTGCGGAGCCGCACCGACCCCCATGTCGTGCGACGTTCAAGCTAGCGGCAGGCGAACCCGCAGCCCCAGAACGAGGACATCGACATGGACCTGAGAGCGACTTTTAGTCGCGGCGCTGCTCGCCAGCGGCAGCATCCTCGTCGGCGCGTGCACCTCGGGCCGAGGGCATGAGCGCAGCGCTAGCGAAGTCATCTCCGACGCGACCATTTCGAGCAAGGTAGAAGCCAACCCTGCTGGCGGAGGAAGACGTCAAATCCATGGACATCAAAGTCGAGACCTTCAACGGTAGCGTGCAGCTGGGTGGCTTCGTCGATTCGCAGTGGCAGAGCGACCAGGCACCGGAGGTCGCAGCCAGCGTCAACGGCGTCCAGCAGCTGACGAACGACCTGATCCACACGACCGGGTAGGCCGCGCGTTACGCCGCCGGCAAGGTTCGAGTCAGACAGCGCGCCGCACGGGCGCTCAGAGAGCGAGATGCAGATGAAGTTCGCCGCGGCGGGTTTTGTCAGAGGCAGCAGGCTGCTGTGGGCGGCCCTGCTGGTCTGCGCAGTGGCCGGCATGCCAGCGGCGCAGGCGCAGGCGCAGGATGCGGTATCACTGCTGGCGCGCTATGCGGCCTTGCATGAGCAGTTGGCCAGCAACCCGTTCCAACACCCGCTCTACCTCGAGTCGAGCCAGACCGCGGACGAGCTGAGAGGCGACATCTACGCGCTGGTCGAACAACCCTATGCCGTGGTCGGCCCGGCGCTGCAGGACCTGGACCAGTGGTGCGACATTCTGATCCTGCACCTGAACGTGAAGAGTTGCCGCGCCGCTGGCCAGCCGGCCCGCGACAGGCTGAGCCTGAACATCGGGCGCAAGTTCAATCAGCCGCTGGCCGACACCTACCTGGTCGAGTTCCGCTACCGGGTGCTGGTGGCCGGGCCCGACTACCTGCAGGTGCTGCTGGACGCCGAGGATGGTCCGCTGGACTCCCGCCACTACCGCATCGCGCTCGAAGTCGTGGCGCTCGATGCCCGGCGCAGCTTCCTCCACTTGTCGTACTCGTACGCCTACGGCATGGCGGCCAGTCTGGCCATGCAGGGCTACCTGGCGACGATCGGACGCGACAAGCTGGGCTTCAGCATCGTCGGCCGCACGGCCGACGGTCAGCCCGTCTACTTGGGCGGCTTGCGTGGCGTGGTCGAGCGCAACACGATGCGCTACTACCTGGCGGTCGAGGCCTACCTCGGCGCGCTGTCGGCGCCGGCGCCGGAGCAGCTGGAAAAGCGCCTGAACGACTGGTACGCCGGCGTCGAACGCTATCCGCTGCAACTGCACGAACTCGAGCGCGACGAATACCTCGACATGAAACGCCAGGAAATCCAGCGCCAGCAGGCGCCGGGTGCGGATGCGGCGGCGCAGTAGGCCCGCCAGGCCCACGAGAATCCGCAGCGCCGGACAGGCCGCGCGACAGCTTCTCCGACGGCTGCAAGTCCTCCCCGAGCCGGCTGCCCATGCGGCGCGGTCCGCGCTCGGGGCGATTCTCGATAGGCTGCTAAGCAACTATTCACTTCACTGATCTGCGTCAGGTCGCGTCCTGGAGAGCTTGGCTAGCCTTGGCAAAACGCTCGTAGGCGGGCGCTATGTGCAGGAGTGAGAGCAGTGGCCCATCTGGTTTGGCAAGACGATCTGAACACCGGTATCCAGGTTATCGACGAGCAGCACAGGCGCATCGTCGACATGATCAATCAGCTGCACCAGGCGCAGGCGCGTGGTGGCAGTCGCGCCGAGGTCGGCGCCGTGCTCGGCGAGCTGGTCGATTACACCCTGTCGCATTTCGCCTTCGAGGAAGCGCTGCTGGAGGAGGCTGGCTACGAATTCACCCGCCCGCACAAACGCGTGCACGAGATTTTCACGGGGCGGGTGAACGACTACAACCTGCGCTTCAGGGCCGGCGAGGACATCACCGAGGAACTCATCGGCATGCTCTCGCGCTGGCTGTTCAACCATATCCGCAGCGACGATGCCGGCTATGTGCAGGCGGTGAAGGACAACATGAATGCCCTGGTCAGCGATAAACAGGCCAGCGGCTGGTTCGCCCGCTCGATCAAGCGCTTCTTCAACAGGCCGGCGTTCGGCTGAAGCAAACAAACCGGCCTGGCCCGACGAGGCCGGTGCCGGTTGTTCAAGGCCTGCTGCCGATCAGCTATTGATCAGGCTGAGGAACTCGCTGCGGGTGGCGGCGTTGTTGCGGAACTCGCCGAGCATCACCGAGGTGACCATCGAGGAGTTCTGCTTCTCCACCCCGCGCATCATCATGCACATGTGCTGGGCCTCGATCACCACCGCCACGCCGAGGGCGCCGGTGACCTCCTGGATGGCTTCGGCGATCTGCCGGCTGAGGTTTTCCTGGATCTGCAGGCGGCGGGCAAACATGTCGACGATCCGCGCCACCTTGGACAGGCCGAGCACCTTGCCGTTGGGGATGTAGGCGACATGCGCCTTGCCGATGAAGGGCAGCAGGTGGTGCTCGCACAGCGAATACAGCTCGATGTGCTTGACCAGCACCATCTCGCTGTTGTCGGAGCTGAACAGGGCGCCGTTGGTGACTTCTTCCAGCGTCTGCTGGTAGCCGCGGCAGAGGTACTGCATGGCTTTGGCGGCACGCTTGGGCGTGTCGAGCAGGCCTTCGCGGGAAGCGTCCTCGCCGAGCTGGCCGAGAATCGCGGTGTAATGCTGTTCCAGGGACATGGATCTACCTGTGGACCTTCTAGGGTTGGGAGCAGTGGCGCAGGGTAGGGCGCGGGCATCCGGCTGGCAAGGGCAACGCCTCAGTTTTCCGCGTGCGCCGACAGGCTGGCAGACCAGCCTTCGGCCCACTGCGCCAGTGGCAGGCACTGCTCGATCAACTCCAGCCCCTGGCGCGACAACTGGTAACCCTGTGCGCCGTTTTCCAGCAGGCGGGCTTCGCGCAGCTCGTTCAGGCGGGTATTGAGTACCGAAGGCGACAGGCCCGCGCAGCGGCTCTGCAGCTCGCGGAAGCTGGCCGGCGCCTGGTGCAGTTCCCACAGCACGCGCAGGCTCCAGCGCCGGCCGAGCAGATCGAGCAGGGCCATGATCGGGCGGCCCGTGGTGGAGCCGCGCACCGCCTGGCCGGGTTTGGGAAAGCTCATCGAGGCTCCTTGCTTCTTTTTTAGTAGCGGTCTAGATTCTGCTTGCTACGATTTTAGTAGCTTCCACGTGACAGGAGAACCGCCGATGAGCCGTCCCCGTGTACAGCCCTTGCAGCCGCCCTATGCCCCCGAGATCCAGGCCGCCTTCGAACGCGTCATGCCGCCGGGCGTGCCGCCGCTCAAGTTATTCCGCAGCATGGCGCACAATCCCCGGGTGTTGCAGCGCTTGATCGCCGGTGGGCTGCTCGACCGTGGCAGCATCGGCCTGCGTGAGCGCGAACTGCTGATCCTGCGGACGACCGCGCTGTGCGGTGCCGAATACGAGTGGGGCGTGCATGTCGGCGCATTCAACGGCAAGGCCGGCTTCACCCCCGAGCAGATCGCCGATACCTGCGCCACGCTACCCGATGCGGCCCTGTGGCGCGCGTCCGAACAAGCGCTGCTGGCGCTGGCGGACAGCCTGCATGCCCACTCGGCCGTCGACGATGCCCTCTGGCAGCGGCTGGAGGCGCATTTTCGCCCGGAGCAGTTGATCGAGTGCCTGCTGCTGGTGGGCTTCTATCATGCGGTGTCGTTCGTGGTGAATGGCTTGCGCGTCGAGCACGAGGACGATGCGCCACGCTTTCCCGCCTGATTATCAGACGGGCAGGGTCTTCGGGCTACTCATCGCGACCATCGAGCATGGTGCGTTTGAGCATCACATAGACCGCGCCGGTGCCGCCGTGCTTGGCCAGGCAGGAGGTGAAGCCGAGCACCTGCGGGTGCTGGCGCAGCCAGGTGTTGACGTGGCTCTTGAGCATCGGCCTGCGACCGTCCATGCGCACTGCCTTGCCGTGGGTGACGCGCACGCAGCGCACTTCCAGCTTGGTGGCCTCGGCGAGAAATTCCCACAGGGTATCGCGGGCTCTTTCCACGCTCATGCCGTGCAGGTCGAGGCTGCCCTCGAAGGAAATCTGACCGAGCTTGAGCTTGCGCATCTGGCCTTCCTGCACGCCGTTGGCGGCCCAGTACAGCGGGTCTTCGGCGCCGACATCGATGACGAACTGATCGGACAGGCCGTCGACCTTCACCGTGTCGACGCTCAGGGTCGCCGCCTGGCGCACGGCGGCCAGCTGCTTGCGGTCGGCTCTTGGTTTGCCGGTGTCGGCACGGTCATGTCTGAGCGGCTTGACGCCGCGCAACTCGGCTTGGAAAAGGGCGCTTTCGTTATCGTCTCTGCTGTCGTCTTGCATTTGGGCCTCCGCGAAGGCCGCTAGTGTAACCAAGCTGGCTGGCTTGGCGCTGCCTGGTTCAATCGCGCTTTTTCATCAGGTGCGGCGACAGGCTCAGGTCGCTGGGGCGGCGCAGGCGGCGCCGGCACTTGCGCCACACCGCAATCCCGCTCCAGAGCAGCAGCAGCCCCACCAGCAGCAGTACGCCCGCCGCACCCGGAGAATCGTTCAGTGCGCCGAGCGCCGGCGCGCGGTCGAGCAGGCTGGCTGCGCCCGCCATCGCCAGCAGTACGCCAAGGGTAGCGAACAGCGCGGCGAGCCCGGCGGCGAGGCGCAGGCGCCAGTTGCCTGGTTGGCGTGGGCGCAAGCGGCGGGCATCGAAACCACCGGATGACTTCATTCCGATTTCCTCTATGGGTATCGGCGGTATGACCGGTGGCTGACACCGGGGGTTCCCGATACTACCCGACAGGGCGGTTCAGTGCGCGCACGCCGCCCGGTTCAAATCAAGGCGCTGGCCTGCGGCACCCAAGCGGCGAAATTGTCGGCCAGGGCGATCATCTCCACCCGGTGCATCTCGGCGGCAGCGATCACCTTGCCATCCGGGGTCGGCAGGTCGCGGGTGGCGCAGGCGGCATCGACCACCGTGCAGCGGTAACCATAGTCCTTGGCGGCGCGTACCGTGGTGCTGACGCTGGAGTGGGTCATGAAGCCGCAGACGATCAGGTCCAGGTGGCCGAGCTCCTGCAATCGCTCATGCAATTCGGTGCCGGCGAAGGCGTTCGGCAGGCGCTTTTCCACGACGATCTCGCCGGCCAGCGGCGCGACTTCGGGCAGGTGCTGGCCGCGCGGGCCGCGCGGGTCGAGCAGGCCGCCGGGGATCCCCAGGTGTTTCACATGGACGATCGCCGCGCCGGTATTGCGCGCCGCGCTCAGCAGCTTGGCGATTTCCGCAAGCGCCGCATCCAGGCCGGGGAGTTGCAGCACGCCACTGCGGTATTCCTCCTGCGCATCGATGATCAGCAGGGTGGCATTGCCCAGGGTGGCTGGCGCATGGCCACGGCCGGTGAGCTGGAACAGGGTCTGTGGAAATGACATGGCGAAACTCCTCGCTGGCGCGGACGACAGTGGTCATTGTCCGCCTGTGCGGCGCCGCTGTGAACCTCCTCGGCCTATCGCCTTGCGAGCGACAGCCGGTACGCGCAGAATCGAACCACTCCAGGGGGCTGGAGTCGTAAGGCAAAAGGAGTTGCTTATGCACCTGTTATCGCAGTTTCCTGCGCATTTTTGGCTATTGTTCGCCCTGGCGGTGTCCATCGCGGTGTTTCGCGAACTCAAGCGCGAGCGCAAATAGCCGTCCTGGCGGGCGTCCCGGCGGAAAGATCGTCGGTGAGCGCCCAGCGAGCCACCCATACCCACCCTCAGCACGTTCAGCGCCCAAGGTCGTGGCAGGTTGTCTCGGCGAGCCTGCTGCATGGCCGTGCTTCTTACGTGCTGGTGCGGCATTGTGGGGCGACTGCGGCGGGGCGCGCGAAGCCCGCAGCAGTGCTCGATGGCCTGTTAAACTGCCGCATCTTTTGTTTGGAGACCCGCCGTGACCGACGCCACCCCCGCCCGCACCACTCGCCTGCGCACCGTGCGCGATTACATCCGCTGGGCGGTCAGTCGCTTCCATGGCGCCGGCTTGTTCTTCGGCCATGGCAGCGACAACGCCTGGGACGAAGCGCGGCAACTGGTGCTGGGTGCGCTGCATTTGCCCTGGGAAATCGCCGACGGCTACCTCGATTGCCGGCTGGAAGATGACGAGCATGCGCACCTGCAGGATTTGCTCGAACGGCGCATCGAGCAGCGCGTGCCGACCGCCTATCTGCTCGGCGAGGCCTGGTTCTGCGGCCTGCCTTTCATCGTCGACGAGCGCGTGCTGATTCCCCGTTCGCCGATTGCCGAGCTGATCGAACAGCATTTCCAGCCCTGGCTGCCGGCCGAGCCGGCGCGGATTCTCGACCTGTGCACGGGGTCGGGCTGCATCGGCATCGCCTGCGCCTACGAGTTCCCCGCGGCGGAGGTGGTATTGGCCGACCTGTCGTTCGAGGCGCTGGAGGTGGCCAACCAGAACATCGAGCGGCATGGCCTGGACGAGCGCGTCTACTGCGTGCAGGGCGACGGCTTCGCCGGTCTGCCGGGCCAGCGCTTCGACCTGATCATCTCCAACCCGCCCTATGTCGATGCCGAGGATTTCGCCGACATGCCGGCCGAATACCGGCACGAACCGGCCCTGGGCCTGGCCTGCGGCGACGATGGCCTGGACCTGGTGCGGCGCATGCTGGCCGAGGCGGCGGATCACCTGAACGAGAAAGGCCTGTTGATCGTCGAGGTCGGCAACAGCCAGGTGCACGTCGAGGCGCTGTACCCGGAGGTGGATTTCACCTGGCTGGAATTCGAGCGCGGCGGCCATGGCGTGTTCCTGCTGGCGGCCAAGCAGTGCCGCGAGCATCAGCCGTTGTTCCGTGAGCGGCTGAACGGCTGAACGGCTGAGCGCTAGCGGGTGGACATCCAGATCAGCAAGCCGGCCTGGAACAGGCAGAACGCCACCAGGCAGGTGATGGTGAAGCGCAGGCTGCCGTCTTCGCGCTTGAACTGATCGATGCGTTGTTCCAGCTTGCGGATCTTCACCTCCTGCTCGCGCAGGTTCTGCTCGGCCTGCTGCAGCATGGCCGCGGCGTCCAGCAGGTCGACGATCTGTACCTTGTCGGTCTGCCAGTCGCCGTGCAGGGCGCCGACCCGCGCGGCGCTATAGCGGGCCTTGAGCTGTAACGGATCGAGGTACTCGACGACGAAGCCCTGGGCCTGCAGGCAATGGTCGCGGCGCAGGCGGCCGTCCTCGCTGATGGCGTCCTTGGCGGGCAGGGCGCCACCTTCCACCTGGTAGTGCGCACACTGCTGCTTGGCCCAGGCAATGCCCTGGGCCAGCAGGAAACGCCCCAGGCCGCGGTTGGCGGGTTCGATGTTCAAGCCCTTCTCCGGGCCGAAGCGGACTTCCTTGTTGCGGTGGTCGATCCACACCTCCAGCAGGTTCTGTTCCCGGCGCACGCGCTGGCCGGGCAGCTGCAGGGTCAGGCGCAACAGGCTCTGCTGCTTGCTGTGGCGCACCACGCGGCCGAGTTGCACGAAGCGCAGTGGCCGCGCGCCAGTATGGCGGTCGACCGGCAAGGGCGCCAGGCGCAGCAGGCGAAACTGCTCCGCGGGCAGTTCCGCCCAGGGGTGGGCGTTCTCGACCGGCGCTTCGGCTTGGGCGGCGCTGGCGGGTTGTGAGGCTTGGGTGTCGGTCATGAGCGGCAGTCCTGTGCGCGATGCCGGCGCAGGCAGCGCGCCGGCACTGGGTTTATCGGCCGAGTTGCGCGTTACTGGAGGCTGGCGTCGCGCCAATGCGCTGGATAAAGCCGGCGATGCCCTCGACCGCCAGCCGGGCCAACGGTAGCTGAGGATTGTCGTAGGACGCCAGTTGCGCCCGTAGCTCCGGCGGCACGATGCGCAGCACATGATTCATACCCTCGACCAGCAGCAGCTCGGCGTCCGGCTTGGCGGCGTGCAGCGCCTGCGCATCGGCGACGCCGACCTGGATGTCGTGGCTGCCCTGGACGATCAACGCCGGTATGCGCAGGCGGGCGAAGGCCGCGCTGGGGTCGTGGCGGAACAGCGAGATCAGATAGGGCTGCACGCTGGGGCGAAACAGCACCTGCAACGGCTCCGCCACCTCGCTGGTCTGTTGCCCGGCCAGCAAGGAATCGAGCAATCGGTTGCTTTGCGCCAGCAGGTCCGGCGGCAGGCGGTAGCTCAGCTGTTCGCGCAGCACCTGGTCGATCGGCCGCGAGCTGCCGGCCAGCGCGACCAGGCCAGCGGCGCCGGCCTCGGGCGCGGCGAGGCTGGCAATCAGCGCACCCTCGCTGTGGCCGATCAGGATCAGCCGATCGAAGTGCGGGTCGGCCTTGAGCAGGCGCCCCCAGGCCACCGCATCGGCGACATAGCGCTCGACGCTGAGGTCGCGCTCGTCCGGGGTCGCCGCGCGACTGGCGGCGACCCCGCGCTTGTCGTAGCGCAGGCTGGCGATGCCGTGCCTGGCCAGGGCCTGGGCCAGGCGCTTGAGGCTGTCGTTATGGCCGTCGGGGTTGTTGCCGTCGCGGTCGGTCGGCCCGGAGCCGGCAATCAGCAGCACCACCGGCAGCGGCTGGTCGCTTTGCGGTTGCAGCAGGCTGCCATGCAGCGTGCCCTGCTCGGTCTGCAGGCTCAGCGGGCTTTGCGAGAACGTCTGGGGCGCGGCCTGGGCCAGGCCGGCAAGCAGGGTCAGGGTCAAGAGGAGGACTCGTGGCATGGGCAGGCGCTGGGGTGGGGGGCGTGAGTTGGATGCGTACGTCGGCATAAGGTTCGCCGGTGCTTGTGGGTAGGAGCCAGCTTGCTGGCGATGCGGTTGATCTACAAGCTCTCCAGCGAGCTACCTACCGGGGCAAAGCCGCCCCTCGAAGCTGCTTCGGCCAGCGCAAAATGTGTAGGAGCAGGCTTGCCTGCGATCAGGGGGCGATATCAAGACCTCTGGTCGTGCCACACGTAGCGCCGGGTGACGGCCTGGCGAGAGCTTCGCAGGCAAGCCTGCTCCTACACTGTTTGCTGCGCGACAGCGCGGCGTCGAAGACGGAGCGGCCGCTCCTACGGGGTGAACTGGGCCGGCGCCACGGGTATACTCGCGGCCTTTATAGAGTAGGGCCTGGCGCAGCTGTGCGGCAGGCCCGGTGCTGATTCTCGCGGAGCCTTTGACATGTCCGGCAATACCTACGGCAAGCTGTTCACCGTCACCACCGCCGGCGAAAGCCACGGCCCGGCGCTGGTCGCCATCGTCGACGGCTGCCCGCCGGGGCTGGAACTGTCGCTGGCAGACCTGCAGCGCGACCTCGACCGGCGCAAGCCCGGCACCAGCCGCCACACCACCCAGCGCCAGGAAGCCGACGAGGTGGAGATCCTCTCCGGGGTGTTCGAGGGCAAGACCACCGGCTGCCCGATCGGCCTGCTGATCCGCAACACCGACCAGAAGTCCAAGGACTACTCGGCGATCAAGGACCTGTTCCGCCCGGCCCACGCCGACTACAGCTACCATCATAAATACGGCATCCGCGACTACCGCGGCGGCGGCCGTTCTTCGGCCCGCGAGACCGCCATGCGCGTGGCCGCCGGCGCCATCGCCAAGAAGTACCTGGCCAGCCAGGGCATCGTCATCCGCGGCTATATGAGCCAGCTCGGCCCCATCGAGATTCCCTTCAAGAGCTGGGACAGCGTCGAGCAGAATGCCTTCTTCAGCCCCGACCCGGACAAGGTGGCGGAACTGGAGGCCTACATGGACCAGCTGCGCCGCGACCAGGATTCGGTCGGGGCGAAGATCACCGTGGTCGCCGAAGGGGTGATGCCGGGCCTCGGCGAGCCGATCTTCGACCGCCTGGACGCCGAGCTGGCCCATGCGCTGATGAGCATCAACGCGGTCAAGGGCGTGGAGATCGGTGCCGGCTTCGCCAGCATCGCCCAGCGCGGCACCGAGCACCGCGACGAGCTGACCCCCGAGGGTTTCCTGTCGAACAACGCCGGCGGCATCCTCGGCGGCATCTCCAGCGGCCAGCCGATCGTCGCCCACCTGGCGCTCAAGCCGACCTCCAGCATCACCACGCCGGGGCGCTCGATCGACGTCGACGGCAATCCGGTGGAGGTGGTGACCAAGGGCCGCCACGACCCCTGCGTGGGCATCCGCGCCACGCCGATCGCCGAGGCGATGATGGCCATCGTGCTGATGGACCACCTGCTGCGCCACCGCGCGCAGAACGCCGGGGTCCGCGTCGGCACGCCGGTGCTGCCGCAGCTGTGATCGCAAGCGTAGGTTGGGTTGAGGAGCCTGCGACGAAGCCCAACGAGCGATGGTTCGTCGGGGCTGTGGGCAGCGTTGGGCTTCGCTGCGCTCAACCCAACCTACGGCACTCGACCCAGGCTACGGCCAAACCATGACATCCGCGTTGCCCTACTGGCGCCTGTCCGGTTTCTACTTCTGCTATTTCTCGCTGCTCGGCGCCACGGCGCCGTTCCTGGCGTTGTATTTCGATCACCTGGGCTTTTCCGCCGCACGCATCGGCGAGCTGGTGGCCATCCCCATGCTGATGCGCTGCGTCGCGCCGAACCTGTGGGGCTGGCTCGGCGACTACAGCGGCCGGCGCCTGGCCATCGTGCGGTTCGGCGCGTGCTGCACGCTGCTGTGCTTCGCCGGCATCTTCATCAGCCAGAGCTACGCCTGGCTGGCGCTGATCATGGCGGCGCACGCGTTCTTCTGGCACGCGGTGCTGCCGCAGTTCGAGGTGATCACCCTGGCGCACCTGCGCGAGCAGGCCGCGCGTTACAGCCAGATCCGCCTGTGGGGCAGCATCGGTTTCATCGCCGCGGTGGTCGGCCTGGGCAAGCTGTTCGAGTGGGTCAGCCTGGACGCCTTTCCCTGGGCGCTGGTGCTGATCATGGGGGGCATCGTCGCCAGCAGTTTCTGGGTGCCCAACGCGCAGCCGCTGATGCGCCCGAACAGCCCGGAGCAGGGCGGCTTCCTCCAGCAGCTGCGGCGTCCCGGCATCCTCGCCTTCTACCTGAGCGTCGGCCTGATGCAGTTGAGCAACGGCCCCTATTACACCTTCCTCACCCTGCACCTAGAGGCGCTCGGCTATGCACGCGGGGTGATCGGCCAGCTCTGGGCCCTGGGCGTGCTGGCGGAGATCGTGCTGTTCCTGTTCATGGCCAAGCTGCTGACGCGCTATTCGCTGCGCACGGTGCTGCTGGCGAGCTTTCTGATCACCGCGCTGCGCTGGCTGCTGCTCGGCAACCTGGCCGATCAGCTGGCGGTGCTGCTGGTCGCCCAGTTGATGCACGCGGCGACCTTCGGCAGCTTCCACGCCGCGGCCATCCATTTCGTCCAGCGCAGCTTCGCCGACCGCCAGCAAGGCCAGGGGCAGGCGCTGTATGCCACCCTGGCCGGGGTCGGCGGTGCCATCGGCGCCCTGTTGTCGGGCTACAGTTGGAGCAGCCTCGGCCCGGCCTGGACCTTCGCCATCGCCAGCCTGGTAGCCTTGGCGGCTGCCGTCATCACCGCCACCCGCTTGCAAGAGGAGAGGCCATGAGCCCGACCCGCGAACAACTCGCCCAACAGATCATCGAGGCCGGCCAGTTCCTCTACGGCCGTGGCTGGTCGCCGGCCACCAGCAGCAACTACTCGGCGCGGCTGTCGGCCAGCGAGGCGCTGCTGACCGTCTCCGGCAAGCACAAGGGTCAGCTCGGCCCGGACGACGTGCTGCTCACCGACATGCAGGGGCGCAGCCTGGAGCCGGGCAAGAAGCCCTCGGCGGAAACCCTGCTGCACACCCAGTTGTACAATTGGCAGGCGCGGATCGGCGCGGTGCTGCACACCCACTCGGTCAACGCCACGGTGCTGTCGCGCCTATGCCTGAGCGACTCGCTGGTGTTCGCCGACTACGAACTGCAGAAGGCCTTTGCCGGGATTACCAGCCATGAGTCGCAGGTCGAGGTGCCGATCTTCGACAACGACCAGGACATCGCCCGCCTGGCGGCCAAGGTGCAGCCCTGGCTGGACACGCACCCGGATTGCGTCGGCTACCTGATCCGCGGCCACGGCCTGTACACCTGGGGCGCGCAGATGAGCGACGCGCTGCGCCAGATCGAAGCCTTCGAGTTTCTCTTCGAGTGCGAGCTGAAAGTGCGCGCCTTGCACAAAGCCTGACCCTGACCACGACGATAAAGAGAGCCCTGAGCATGAGCAGCCTGAGCGTCTACCACGAGTCTTCCCCCGATCTGCCGAACAAGGTGCTGACCCACCTCGAGGATATCGCCAGCACCCTGGCTGCCGTCGGCGTGCGCTTCGAGCGCTGGCAGGCGGTGGCGCCGATCGCCCCCGGCGCCAGCCAGGAGCAGGTACTCGCCGCCTACCGTCCGCAGATCGAGCAGCTGATGGCCGAGCGCGGGTACGTCACCGTCGATGTGGTCAGCCTGAGCGCCGACCATCCGCAGAAGGCCGAGCTGCGCGCCAAGTTCCTCGACGAACACCGGCATGCCGAGGACGAAGTGCGCTTCTTCGTCGCCGGTCGCGGCCTGTTCACCCTGCATATCGAAGACTACGTGTATGCCGTGCTGTGCGAGAAGAACGATCTGATCTCGGTGCCGGCCGGCACCCGCCACTGGTTCGACATGGGCGAGCACCCGCATTTCGTGGCGATCCGCCTGTTCAACAACCCGGAAGGCTGGGTCGCCCAGTTCACCGGCGAGGACATCGCCAGCCACTTCCCGCGCCTGGACGACTGAGAGGCCAGCCGCCCCGGCTTTCGTAGGAGCGGGGGCGACGCCCAGTCCCATGCCCGCGAAAGCTTTTGCGCCACCGATTCGCGGGCATGGCCCGCTCCGACGGATAAGACCTTGGAGTTTCATATGCCGATCAAAGCCATCCTCACCGATATCGAAGGCACCACCAGCGCGGTGAGTTTCGTCTTCGAGGTGCTGTTCCCCTATGCCGCCAGGCACCTGCCGGATTTCGTCCTGCGCCATGCCGACGAGCCGCAGGTGGCCGAACAGCTGGCCGCCGTGCGCGCGGAGAGCGGCGAGGCGCAGGCCGACACCCAGCGGCTGGTCGAGATCCTCCTCGGCTGGATCGCCGCCGACCGCAAGGCCACGCCGCTCAAGGCCCTGCAGGGCATGGTCTGGGCCGAAGGCTACCGCGCCGGCCAGCTCAAGGGGCATGTCTACCCGGATGCGGTCGAGGCGCTGCAGCGCTGGAAGCAGGAGGGCTATGAGCTGTATGTCTATTCCTCGGGCTCGATCCAGGCGCAGCGCCTGATCTTCGGCTGTTCCGAGGCCGGCGACCTGACCCCGTTGTTCTCCGGCTACTTCGACACCACCAGCGGACCCAAGCGCGAGGTGGCTTCCTACCGCCACATCGCCCAGGCCATCGGCCGCCCGGCCGAGCAGATCCTCTTCCTCTCGGATATCGTCGAGGAACTGGACGCCGCCCAGCAGGCCGGCATGCAGACTGTCGGCCTGGCCCGTGACGGCGGCGAGCTGCCCGGGCACGGGAGCGTCGCCAGCTTCGCGGTGATCGACCTCGCTCGGCTGTAGGGCAGGGTGGGCCGAAGCCCGCCATGCTGAACTCTGGCCACTGGCGTCTATCCTACGAGGGCAACCCTTCGCACAGGAGTGTCTCCATGGGTTCCACCATGAATAGCCTGATCGGCCTGGTCATCCTGGCCCTGGATATCTGGGCCATCCTCAATATCGTCAAGAGCAGCACCGAGACCGGCAAGAAAGTGCTGTGGGTGCTGCTGATCCTGTTCCTGCCGGTGATCGGCCTGGTCATCTGGGCGCTGCTCGGGCCGCGCGGTAACGTCAGGCTGTAGCAACATGGGCCGGTTAACCGCGGGGTTGCTGTTCGGCTGCCTGGTCATGCTTGGCAGCGCGTCCCGGGCCGACGATAGCCCCGCCTGGGCGGCCCTGCGTGCCGGCCGGGCGGTCTTGCTGCTGCGCCATGCCACGGCGCCGGGCAGCGGCGATCCGGCGCAGTTCCAGCTGGGCGACTGCGCGACCCAGCGCAACCTCGACCAGCAAGGCCGCGAGGAGGCGCGGCGCTGGGGCGAACTGCTGCGCCGCCAGCGCATCGAGCGCCCGCGGCTGTTCAGCAGCCGCTGGTGCCGCGCCCTGGATACCGCGCGGGAGATGGGCCTGGGCGAGGT
Organism: Pseudomonas benzenivorans; assembly: GCF_900100495.1. Taxonomy (GTDB): domain Bacteria; phylum Pseudomonadota; class Gammaproteobacteria; order Pseudomonadales; family Pseudomonadaceae; genus Aquipseudomonas; species Aquipseudomonas benzenivorans. The sequence goes on along the minus strand of NZ_FNCT01000006.1, from coordinate 22,450 downwards.
CGAGGCGTTGCCGGCGCTGGACTCGTTCTTTGCATCCCGCGCACGGGCCAGCCAGCAAACCGCCGAGCTGGTCGAGCGGGTCAACGGCCTGATGCCCGGCACCGTCATGGTCCTGGTGTCCCACCAGGTCAATATCAGTGCGCTGACCGGCCTCTACCCGGCGTCCGGCGAAGGGCTGATTCTGGCCCGGCCGCTGACTGTGCCGGCGCGGGTCTTGGCGCGGATTCCGGCGCCCTGAGCGAGGCTTGGGTCGTTTGTTTTTTCGCGGGCATGGCCCGCTCCTACAGTAGGAGCGGGCCACGCCCGCGATTGTCGATCCACGCCGCAAACGGCTCGCGCCTAAAGCGCCAGCATCCGTTGTTCCGGCAGCTGCGCGCCTTCCAGCTCGAGCAGCAGCGCCTTGCGCGCCAGGCCGCCGGCGTAGCCGGTCAGGCTGCCGTCGCGGCCGATCACCCGGTGGCAGGGGATGACCACGGCGATCGGGTTGGCGCCGTTGGCCGCGCCGACCGCGCGCACCGCCTTGGGCCTGGCGATCTGCTCGGCCAGCGCGCTGTAGCTGCTGGTCTGGCCGAAGGGAATGCGCTGCAAGGCCTGCCACACCGCCTGCTGGAAGGCGGTGCCGTGCGGCGCCAGGCGCAACTCGAAGCGTTGGCGGCGACCGGCGAAGTACTGGTCCAGTTGCCGGCAGGCCTCGTCCAGTTCGGCGTCGGCGATTCGCCAATGCTCGCCGATCCGCCAGGGTTTGGCGTCGATCTCCATCAATAGCTGCTGCAGGCCCGCGTCATCGCCGGCCAACAGCAGGCGGCCGATGGGGCTGTCGTGATAGCGGTAGAACATCGCCTTAGCCTCCCGAATAGTTGTGCCACAGATGCACCGCGGCATAGGCGCGCCAGGGCCGCCAGGCTTCGGCGCGGGCTTTGAGCTGCCTGGCGCTGATGCCGGCCGCGCCCCACAGCGGCGCCTTGAGCAGGCCCAGGTCGCTGGCGGGAAAGGCATCGGCCTCGCCGAAGGCGCGCAGGGCGATGTACTCGGCGGTCCAGGGGCCGATGCCGGGCAGGGCGCAGAGGCGTTCGATCAGCGCCTCGCTGCCAGCGTGCGGCTCCAGGCGCAAGGCGCCGCTGGCGACCTGCGCGGCGAAGTGTTGCAGGGTCTGCACGCGTTTGCCCGGCATGCCGATGCCATCCAGCCTGGCGCCGGCCAGCGCTGCGGCCGTGGGGAACAGCCGCTCGAGGCCGTCCTCGCCGCCTGCCGGCAACGGCTCGCCGAGGCGTGCGACCAGGCGGCCGGTGATGGTCACCGCGGCTTTCACCGTCACCTGCTGGCCGACGATGGCGCGCACCGCCTGCTCGAACGGGTCGAAGGCGGTCGGCAAGCGCAGGCCCGGATTACGCGCGACCAGCGGGCCGAGGTCGGCGTCGCCGGCGAAGTGCGCGGCGATGCGCAACGGCTCGGCGTCCAGGTCGAACATCCGCCGCACCCGCTGCACCAGAGCCTGGGCCAGTTCGGCCGGGCAGGGACTGAGGCTCAGCTCCAGCGCGGCCTCATCGGCCAGCGGGCGGACCCGCAGCCAGCCGCTGACATCGCCCTGGCGAAAGGTGCGGCTGTAGCTGTGCGGGGTCAGTTGCTCCACCGCCGGCAGCAGACGCAGGCTGAAGTGCTGGTGGAACTGCTCCCAGCTCCAGGGCGCCCGGTAGGGCAGGCGCAGCTGGGTAATGGCGGCGGGGGCGGCGAGATCGTTCATGGGCTGACGATAGCGCTTCACAGGCCGGGCTGTCTTCCCGGAGCTGACTTTCAAACTGGAGGGTGGCTGTTGTTTTTCCGGCAAGAGGACCACCAGGAGCCCGTCTCGTAACCACCGTTCCCCCGATCGAACCGCTGCTCGCAGGGAAGTCACCGGGTTTGTAGGAGCCAGCTTGCTGGCGATCCGCCAACAGACGCCGAAGATCGCCGGAATGCCGGACCACAGCAAGGACTCGGTGTCCCCCTGGCTCCTACAGAGTGCTGCCTGAACCATTGCGTCGGCATCAATCATTCCGAGGCAGCACGCTGGGGCTGTTGACGTTTCGTCGCGACCGGAGCGCTGAGTCAGCACTTACTCATGATTTGCTTTGTGCTATTCGGAAAAGTTCTTCCTGATATTTCCAGAGTGTGCGCTGCTGGGGAACTCTACCGGCGCTAGCTGCGTGTAACAGGAGGTTGATATTGCCGATTGGAAGATGGCATGTCGCCATGTTGCGGGCTTTGATTTTTTCAGAATTTTATTAATCGCCAAACACACTAATAGGCAATTTGCCGATGTTCTTTGCCGCACCTATTCTTATGGCGCACCATTCCAATGGTTCGAAAGCCGCATTTATCGTGTCATTTATCGGTGTGCTAGTACACGGTGCCAATATGTACTCGATTGCACGACAGTGCGCGTCCATGCAGGCAACTAAGGATGACCAATTTAACGATCGACTTACAGGATGGTTTTTCGAAGGACAAGATCGTTGTAAGCATTGCTGGCCGTGTGATTTTTCAGCAAGAGAATCTTTCCACGCGCACTCAGATCGGGTTTGCCGCATCATTTTCCACCGAGGTGGCCGCAGGACTGGTGACCTTGAGCTTGTTGTTTCCGGAGCGCAGTGACAAACCGCAAACGCTGACCCTGACCATTCACGACGACACGTATCTGGGCGTTTCCTTGAATGCCGAAGGCCTAGTTGTTTCGAAGATGTCGAATACGCCCTTCATGTATGCATGATATTGCCATTCGGGCGGTGCATTTCTTATGCATTGCACAGGAGGTATCACCATGCACAGGTCAACTCCGCGCGCGGGTAGCCAAGAAGGGAATTACCCCAGCGAATCCGCAGCCACGATGTCGGGGGCCATACCTTGGCCGGTATCCGCCATTTCAGTCAGCGGTCTTTACAAACTCAGTGCTGACGGCAAATTACCCTTCGTCCCGCACCTCGAACACAGTGTCCAGAACGCTTATCAGAGTCATGAGCTCGAGCAGGAATACGCCGAGCCCGACCTCTATGATGGCGATGCCGAAGCCCTGCTTGCGGGGGGCAAGATCCAGGAAGAACTGCGCCTCGATGTCGACGGGCCCTACCCGCAGATGACCGCCAGCGGCAGCATTACCCAGTCCTTCTTTGGGCGGGCCCACTGGATCGCCAAATTGAAGCGCAGTGGTCGCTTCAGTTGGAGCGGGCATATCTGGTTCAAGGACGGAAACGTCGCGTTTCTGCCGCAGACCAACCTGGAAATCACCGTATCGAACAGCCTGCATAGCCATCAGCGACGGATCACCGCCCGATTCAGCGGCGGCGGCGCGCCCGTGCGTGTCCGCGCGTTTCGCTTCCACTCGGCCTATTACCGTGATGTCGAGTTCGAGTTCGACCGCACGCAGGGCATCACCGCCGTCACCTCGATCGACACGGATGCACACCCGAACAGGCCGGCCTCGATTCCGACCGAAAGTCTGTCGATCGACACGGTGTTCCGCCGCGCCGGGTTCAGGACCACCCGCTTGCCCGGCAATGACATTCCGCTGGCCGTTGCGGGCGGCAACGCCACCTGGAGCGACATGGAGATGCACAACGCCATGCAGACCTATTGGTCGAAGTTCGCCGACAAGCCGCAATGGAGCCTGTGGACGTTCTTTGCCAATCGGCACGACATGGGCGCCGGCCTGGGCGGCATCATGTTCGACGATATCGGTCCGAATCACCGCCAGGGCACGGCCTTGTTCTACGACTCCTTCATCTCGCAAGCGCCGGCCGGCGATGCGGCGCCGGGCGCCTGGGTCAATCGCATGCGCTTCTGGACCGCGGTGCATGAAATGGGGCATGCGTTCAACCTGGCGCATTCCTGGCAAAAAGCTCTGGTGATCGGCGGTAAAGGTCCGTGGATCCCGCTGCCCAACGAGCCCGAGGCGCGCAGCTTCATGAACTACCCCTACAACGTGGCCGGCGGCCAGACGGCGTTCTTCTCCGACTTCGAATTCCGTTTCAGTGACAGCGAGTTGTTGTTCCTGCGCCACGCGCCCCAGCAGTTCGTGCAGATGGGCAATGCCGATTGGTTCGACGATCATGGCTTCGAGCAGGCGGCCGTATCGGCAGAGCCCTCGTTGCGCCTGGAGATCCGGGTCAACAAGGAGCAGGCGCGCTTCGAGTTCCTCGAGCCGGTCATGCTCGAATTGAAACTGACCAATGTTTCCGAGCAGCCGAAGTTGCTGCCTGACGATCTGCTCACCGATAGCGAGGCGATGACCGTCATCATCAAGCGCAACGGGCAAACCGCCAGGGAACGCTTGTCCTACGCGCACTATTGCCGCAAGCCGGGGCTGAAAGTGTTGCGCAGTGGCGACTCGCTCTATGAGTCGCTGTTCGTGGCGGCCGGTCGCGGCGGCTGGCAAATCGCCGAGCCGGGCAACTATCTGGTGCAGATTTGCCTGCACCGGGGCGACGAGGACATCGTCTCGAATCCGTTGAGCGTGCGCGTGCAGCCGCCGCTGCAGAAACAAGACGAACTGTTGGCGCAGGATTTCTTCGAGGACGATGTCGGCCGCGTGCTCACCTTCGATGGTGGCAACTACTGCCAGTCGGCCAGCAATGCCTTGCAGGAAGTCGTCGCCCAGTTGTCCGAGCGGCGGGTCGCGGCGCACGCGAAAGTCGCGCTGTTCATGGCCAATCTGGCCGACGTCAAGTGCCTGGATCTCAGCAAGGAGGCGCCGCGTATCATCGTGCAGAAGGCCAAGTACGAGGAAGCCCGGCGGGAGCTGGAAAAACTCTTCGCGAAACAGGCCAACGCCGCCGCCGAGACCCTGGGGCATATTGACTACAACCAGTATGTCAACAAGTTCTGCGACGCAGTCGGTGCCGACACCGGCAAGGATGCGCTGAGCAGTATCGGCAACACGCTGAAAGCCGCAGCCCAGGCATTGGCCGCGCGCAAGGTGAAGAAAGAGGTGGTGCAGCAGCTGGAAGAGCGGGCGAAACGGCTGGGCAAGGAGGGCAAGGAGGGCAAGGCCGCCTGAGCTATTGTTCATGAGATGCGCCGGAGCCCTCGGGCTCCGGTTTTTTTGAGGGGCGACCATGCATCAGCGACCTGTTGCGCGATTGCACGGCCTGCGCTGAGCGATCCCCTCGCCCCTCTGGGGAGAGGGTTAGGCAATACACCACTCACGTGCCCGCGCCCATGCAGCGCGGGCCACGGCCGGTCAGCAGTGCTGCTGCCTGCGGCGCAAGGTTCGACCTGTCATGCCTGGCGACGTAGAATGCGCGCCTTTCTTCATGGGCGGGCTGCCTCGGTTGCTTCCGTCCGCATCCACCAGCCTTATTTTCAGCATCAGCGGGGGACACACCCATGAGCGATTACCAAGAGACTCTCTACGACGGCTACGGCCAGCGCTTTCGCATGGACAAGCTGCTGCACGAGGTGCGCACCGAGCACCAGCACCTGGTGATCTTCGAGAACGCCCGCATGGGCCGGGTCATGGCCCTGGACGGGGTGATCCAGACCACCGAGGCCGACGAGTTCATCTACCACGAGATGCTCACCCACGTGCCGATCCTCGCCCATGGCCTGGCCAGGCGCGTGCTGATCATCGGCGGCGGCGACGGCGGCATGCTGCGCGAGGTGGCCAAGCACCGCAGCGTCGAGCACATCACCATGGTCGAGATCGACGGCACCGTGGTCGAGATGTGCAAGGAGTTCCTGCCCGGTCATTCCAAGGGCGCCTTCGAGGACCCGCGGCTGAACCTGGTGATCGACGACGGCATGCGCTTCGTCGCCACCACCGCGGAAAAGTTCGACGTGATCATCTCCGACTCCACCGACCCGATCGGCCCCGGCGAGGTGCTGTTCTCCGAGAATTTCTACCAGGCCTGCCGCCGCTGCCTGAACGATGGCGGCATCCTGGTCACCCAGAACGGCACGCCGTTCATGCAACTGGCCGAGGTGCAGACCACCGCCGGGCGCATGCACGGCCTGTTCGCCGACTGGCACTTCTACATGGCGGCGGTGCCGACCTATATCGGCGGCAGCATGACCTTCGCCTGGGGCAGCACCAACAGCGATTACCGCAAGCTGCCGCTGGACACCCTGCGCCAGCGCTTCGCCGGCAGCGGCATCGTCACCCGCTACTACAACCCGGAAATCCATATCGGTGCCTTCGCCCTGCCACAGTACGTGCTGCAGGCGATCAACAAGCCGAGCAACGACTGAGTTCGCCGCGCACTGAGAAAAGGACCTTCGGGTCCTTTTTTTCTGCCCGCCGGCAAGCGCTCCGCGGCCATGGACCCCGGGCCCGCGCCTTCTCGACAAAATTTTCACATCCGCTTCGGCACACTCTCGCCGTTCGGTCTTCGCGCCGCTGGCAGTCGAGGAGTCGATGGCGATGCACTCGCATCGGCAGTGCCCGCGCGGGCTAGCGCTTGCTCCGGCGGTGGCCGCTCTGGCATGGCCGCAGCCGGAGCCGGCAGGGCGCTTGCAGTCGGTGCCGCGCCAGCGGCGTTCCATGCCGTCCATCGTCGCCGTGGAACCTGGCCATTGTCTGCTGGCCGAACAGGGGCGCAACCGCACGCTCCAGCCCAACCGCTTAACCGCCGGATTCTGAACCCCATGGTCAAAACGAATGCCCTGAGCAGCCTGCCGTCCTCGTCGCGTTTGTCTCATCCCACCCTCAAGAGTCACCTGCTGTTCATCCTGTTGAGTGGTTCGGCGCTGCTGCTGATCTACGCCCTGTTACGGGTTGCCTTGCTGGTCTACAACCGCGAGCTGATCGGCGCCACGCCGGCGCCGGCGTTTGCCGAGGCCTTCTTCAACGGCCTGCGCTTCGACCTGCGGGTGGTGGTCTACGCCTGCATTCCGTTGCTGCTGTCGCTGCTCAGCGTGCGCGCGATGGCCGCCCGCGGCCTGCACCGTCTGTGGCTGACGGGTTTCGCCAGCATCACCCTGTTCCTCGGCCTCTCCGAACTGGACTTCTACCGCGAGTTTCACCAGCGCCTGAACAGCCTGGTGTTCCAGTACTTCCAGGAGGACCCGCATACCGTGCTGAGCATGCTCTGGCACGGGTTCCCGGTGGGCCGCTACCTGCTCGCCTGGGCGCTTGCCAGCTGGCTGCTGGCCAGGCTGTTCCACCGGCTGGATAAGCTGAGCCAGCCGAGCAGCCCGGCACACCGAAGCACCGTGCACAGCCACCGCGCGCCGGCCTGGTACTGGCGCGCAGGCGTATTTGTCGTGTGCCTGATGCTGGCGGTGGTCGCCGCCCGCGGTCACCTGCGCCAGGGACCGCCGCTGCGCTGGGGCGACGCCTACACCACCGACTCGATGTTCGCCAACCAACTCGGCCTCAACGGCACCCTGACCCTGGTCTCGGCGGCCCAGGCCAGCCTGTCCGCGCATCGCGACAACGCCTGGCAGTCGAGCATGCCCGAGCAGCAGGCGCTGGAGCGCGTGCGCAAGCTGCTGCTGACCCCGCACGACAGCCTGGTCGACAGCGCCAGCGCCGTCCTCCGCCGCGACTACAGCCCGCCGGCCGACGGCACCCTGCCGATCCGCAACGTGGTGGTGATCCTCATGGAAAGCTTCGCCGGCCACTTCGTCGGCGCCCTGGGCTCAACGGCCAACATCACGCCGAACTTCGACAAGCTGGCCAAGCAGGGCCTGCTGTTCGACCGCTTCTTCTCCAACGGCACCCACACCCACCAGGGCATGTTCGCCACCATGGCCTGCTTCCCCAACCTGCCGGGCTTCGAGTACCTGATGCGCATGCCCGAAGGCGCACACCAGTTCTCCGGCCTGCCGCAACTGCTCGGCGCCCGCGGCTACGACAACCTCTACGTCTACAACGGCAATTTCCAGTGGGACAACCAGTCGGGCTTCTTCAGCAACCAGGGCATGACCCGCTTCATCGGCCGCGAAGACTTCGTCGATCCGGTGTTCATGGACCCGACCTGGGGCGTCTCCGACCAGGACATGTTCGACCGCGGTGCAGCCGAGCTGGCCGGCATGGGCGCCGACAAGCCCTTCTATGCGCTGCTGCAGACGCTGTCCAACCACACCCCCTATGCGCTGCCGGCGAACCTGCCGGTCGAGCCGGTCAGCGGCCACGGCTCGGCCGACCAGCACCTGACCGCCATGCGCTATGCCGACTGGGCGCTCGGCCGGTTCTTCGAGCAGGCGCGCCAGGCGCCGTACTTCAAGGACACCCTGTTCGTGGTGGTCGGCGACCACGGCTTCGGCAGCAGCGAGCAGCTCACCGAGATGGACCTGCACCGCTTCAACGTGCCGCTGCTGCTGATCGCCCCGGGCATCCAGGAGAAGTTCGGCGCCGTCGACCACACCGTCGGCACCCAGATCGACATAGTGCCGACCATCATGGGCCGCCTCGGCGGCGAGGTGCGCCACCAGTGCTGGGGCCGCGACCTGCTCAACCTGCCGGCCGGCGACCGCGGCATCGGCGTGATCAAGCCCTCGGGTGGCGACCAGACCGTGGCCATCGTCACCCCCGAGCGGATCCTGATCCAGCCCAAGGACTTCGCGCCGCGGCTGTACGACTACCGGCTGGGCGCCGAGCCGAACGCCGAGCGGGTTGCCGGCGCTATCGACCCCGAACTGCAGAAGAACCTCGACGCCTTCCTGCAGATGGCCACCAACAGCCTGCTGGAGAACAGCGCCGGGGTGCGCGACGGCGGGGCGGACAAGCACTGATCGAGCTGTCCTCGAGGCAGTGAGTGAGGCGCAGCCCGGCAGGCACGTGCTGTCGCGGTCGCGGTGGGCTGAAGCGGATCGCCGCCCGGCGGATCGGCGCCCGACGGATCGCCGCCCGGCCCACCCTGCGTCAGCTAGCCGGGCCATCCGCGGCTGGCCCAGCTATAACTTAAGGCATGGCCCTTCCGCCCTAGTGCGGCGTTGCCTGGGCCTCGGCCAGTGTGCGGGCCGCCTGGACCGCACCGTATCGGCAGCTCTGCAGAAGAGGCCACGCCCATGCCCACCAATCCTTTGCTCGACATGATCGGCAACACGCCGATCCTGCCACTGACTCACCTCGACACTGGCCTCTGCCAGTTGTTCGTCAAACTGGAAAACCAGAACCCCGGCGGCTCGATCAAGGACCGCATCGCCCTGACCATGATCGAGGCCGCGGAGAAAAGCGGCGAGCTGCAGCCCGGCGGCACCATCGTCGAGGCCACCGCCGGCAACACCGGCCTGGGTCTGGCCCTGGTCGCCGCGCAGAAGGGCTACCGCATGCTGCTGGTGGTGCCGGACAAGATGAGCCGCGAGAAGATCTTCCACCTCAAGGCCCTCGGCGCCGAGGTACGCCTGACCCGCTCGGACGTCGGCAAGGGCCATCCCGACTACTACCAGGACCTGGCGCGCAGCATCGCCGCGCAGACCCCGGGGGCCTTCTACATCGACCAGTTCAACAACCCGGCCAACGCCTGGGCCCACGAGAGCGGCACCGGCCCGGAGATCTGGCGGCAGATGGAGCAGCGCGTCGATGCGGTGGTGGTCGGCGTCGGCTCGGGCGGCACCCTCGGCGGCCTGACCCATTTCTTCCAGAAGGTGGCGCCGCAGCTCGAGATGGTCCTGGCCGACCCCGAAGGCTCGGTGCTGGCCGACTACGTGGAGACCGGCCACTTCGGCACGGCCGGCAGCTGGCTGGTCGAGGGCATCGGCGAGGACTTCGTCCCATCCATCGCCGACTTCGCCCTGGTCAAGCGCGCCTACCGCATCTCGGATGCCGAGAGCCTGCACACCGCGCGCCTGCTGCTCAAGGAGGAGGGCGTGCTGGCTGGCTCCTCGTCCGGCACCCTGCTGGCCGCCGCCTTGCGCTACTGCCGCGAGCAGAGCAGTCCCAAGCGGGTGCTGACCTTCGTCTGCGATAGCGGCAACAAGTACCTGTCGAAGATGTTCAACGACTACTGGATGATCGACCAGGGCCTGATCGAACGGCCCAAGCAGGGCAACCTGCGCGACCTGATCGCGCGCCGTTACGACGAGGGCACCACGGTCACCTGCAAGCCCGACGAGACCCTCTCGGCGGTGTACGGGCGCATGCGCTTCCACGACATCGACCAGGTGCCGGTGATGGACGGCGACCGGGTGGTGGGGCTGATCGACGAATGGGACCTGCTGCGCGCGGTGAAGGACGCCCCGGCGCATTTCCAGCTGCCGGTGCGCGAGGCGATGGTCAGCAACCTGCAGACCCTCGACCCGGACGTGCCGCTGGAGCGCCTGCTGCAGACCTTCGATGAAGGCCATGTGGCGTTGATCGTGGAAAACGGCCGCTTCCTCGGCCTGATCACCAAGAGCGACGTGCTCAACCTCTGGCGCCGTACCCTGCGCTGAGTCGAATGAGGGTACGCCGAACCGGCCTTCATCATCCGGCGCCTGGCCCCGTTTGTCAGGCGCTGGCCCGGATGAAATCCGGGGAATCTAGCCACCGCCGCGGATGGCATACGGGCTACGAAGCAGGGGCGCGGCACGCCAGGTTTGTGTAGGAGGCCCGCCCCGGGGCGATGCTCTTGCGAGCGCAGGGTAGCCGGGCCGGCTATCCGCTCTTTGAACAGGCACAACCTTTACAGGAGTCCAACATGAGCGAATTCGAAACCCTGACCGTGCACGCCGGCTACGAGCCGGACTGGACCGGCGCGGTGATGCCACCGATCTACGCCACCTCGACCTTCCGCCAGCAATCGCCGGGCGTGCATGCCGGCTACGAATACGGGCGCAGCCAGAACCCCACGCGCCAGGCGTTGGAGCGCGCCATCGCCGAGCTGGAGGGCGGCGCCCACGGCTATGCCTTCGCCTCCGGCCTGGCGGCCTGCGCCACGGTGCTGGAACTGCTGCCGGCGAACAGCCACATAGTCGCGGTGGACGACCTCTACGGCGGCACCTACCGCCTGTTCGAGCGGGTGCGCAAGCCCAGCGCCGGGTTGCAGGTCAGCTACGTGCCGGCCGACGCCGACGCCGCCACCCTGGCCGCCGCGCTCAGGCCCGAGACGCGGATGATCTGGGTCGAGACGCCGACCAACCCGACCCTGAAACTCTGCGATCTGGCCCAGGTCGGCCAGCTCGGCCGCGCCCGCGGCATCCTCACCGTGGCCGACAACACCTTCGCCTCGCCCTACCTGCAGCGGCCTCTGGAGCACGGCTTCGACATCGTCGTGCATTCGGCGACCAAGTACCTCAACGGCCACTCCGACGTGATCGCCGGGCTGGTGGCCATCGCCGACCGCCCCGAGCTGGCCGAGCGCCTGGCCTTCCTGCAGAACTCGGTGGGCGCCATCCTCGATCCCTTCTCCAGCTTCCTCTGCCTGCGCGGCATGCGCACCCTGGCGCTGCGCCTGCAACGCCACGTCGCCAACGCCGGCGAGCTGGCCGCCTGGCTGCAGCACCAGCCCCAGGTCGCCTCGGTGCTCTATCCCGGCCTGCCCAGCCACCCGCAGCATCAGCTGGCGACTCGGCAGATGCGCGGCGCCGGCGGCCTGATCAGCCTGTATCTCGCCAGCGACGGCGAGGGCGCCCGGCGCTTCCTCGAGGCCACCCAGCTGTTCACCCTGGCCGAGAGCCTGGGTGGGGTGGAAAGCCTGATCAGCCTGCCGGCCAAGATGACCCACGCCTCCATCCCCGCCGAACGCCGCGCGCAGCTCGGCATCGGCGACAACCTGGTGCGCCTGTCGGTGGGCATCGAGCATGTCGAGGACCTGCGCCGCGACCTGCAGCAGGCGCTGGCGGCGATAGGGGGGTAGCCGTGGGGTCGGCAAGCGCCGCTTGTGTACTGTCTCGCGATGATCCATCGCTCGAGTAGCTGCTGTTGCTGGCTGTGGAGGGTGCGCTGCGCGCACCACGGGCAACCGGCTGCCTTGATTCGCCGGGGCCCCCGTCACTTGCAAGAACGAGAGCCCCTCCTTCCCCGTCTCGACTGCGGAGCTCCCCGTGCGCCTGAGGTGAACTCATGTGCCAAGCCATGCCGTGAGCCTCGACCGTTCGCGGGCCAGGCCGTTCTGGTCGAAGTGGTGAACACACCAATGCGCCCATGAATCTCCGTACGCCATCGCCATGTCGCCCGTCACCGAGGTCGTGCCCAATCCGATTTCCGCGTAGGTGAACTCGAAACTGCCGCTGGGACGCGCCAGCGCAATGTGGAACGGCTCGCCATTGAACTCGTTGATCAGCGGCCGGCCGCTGCTCTGCATCAGGCCGGGTATCTCCACGCTTGCGGTTCTGCGCTCCAGGTCCGCTTCGAGATGAATCGGCAGGAACAAGGTCGCGCAAGATTCCGAGCAGGTGGACGCGAATACCGCGAACAAATTGCTCAGTGGTGCGCAGGCCGCGCCCGAGATGATGGTTTCCAGGGCGACCCGTTGCGCCTCATCCGCCCGTTCGTCGATGACGATCTGGCGCTTTCCGTTTCCGTCCTTGATCTCGCCGGGCCACTTGTACAGTGCGGCCCAGTTCAGCCCGGCGAGCGGCGTAGCGTTGAAATGGCCTTCGACGAGGGTGCCGACGAAGGCCGACTGGCAATAGCCGTGGGTACTCGGCAGGTTGAACTGACAGCCACAGTTCATCGCGCAGTTGCAGTTGTCGTAGGTTTCGCTCTTGAACAGCCATTGATCGGTCATTTCGTCGATCCTCCTCTAATCGGAGATCGCCGGAGCGATGTTCTGGTTGATGTGGAACAGGTTGTCCGGGTCGTAGCTCGCCTTCACCGCGGCCAGCCGCTGGTAGTTGGCGCCGTAATTGGCGGGCGCGCGCTGAGCGTCGTCGCCGGACATGAAGTTGATGTAGCCGCCCTCGCTGCCCGAGTGCGGATGGATCGCGGCGTAGTAGTCCTTCACCCACTGGATGTTGGCCGCGTTGTCGGCCGGGTCCGACCAGATTCCGACGATGACCGGGGCAAAGTTCTTGTCGCGGTGACCGAAGGCGGTCTCATTGGCGCCGACCCGTTGCGCCGCACCGTTGATCGGGTGCAGGTGCATGCTCGAGCTGATGTGCGGGGTCTTCCGGCCGTACTCGATGTGGGCGGCGATCGCCGCGTCGGTCAGTTCGCTGATGAAGTCCGCCTTCCAGTAATGCTGCATGCCCTTCGGCACCATGCCGTCGAAGGCGCTCTGCAGGGCCGGGAACGGCATGACGCCGACCTGCTGCGCCTTCACTTCGGCGACGTCGCGCAGCGGCCGGAGCACGCGCTCGGCCTCCTGGTGCGGACCGTTCCAGCAGGTGACCAACACGCAGAACAGCTCCCCGACCCGGTCCTTCGGGATGAACGGCAGCGGCGGGGCGATCTGCCAGCCGAAGAAGCAGCCGAGCTGTTCGGGCGCCTGCGCAATGAATTCGCGGTAGCACTGCAGCACCGCCGCGGCATCGTCGAACTCATAGAACAGCGGGCCGCCGACGACGTCGCCGACCTCGTGGAGCTGGAACTCGAAGCTGGTGACCACACCGAAGTTGCCGCCTCCGCCGCGCAGGGCCCAGAACAGATCCTCGTGCTGGTAGTCGCTCGCGGTGACCTGCCGGCCATCGGCCAGCACGACGTCGGCCGACAGCAGGTTGTCGATGGAGAGGCCGCAGCTGCGGGTCAGGTAGCCGATGCCGCCGCCCAGCGTCAGGCCACCCACCCCGGTGGTCGAGATGATCCCGCCGGGCGCGGCCAGGCCGAACGGGTAGGTCGCATGGTCGACATCACCCAGGGTCGCGCCGCCGCCGACCCGGGCGACCTTCTTGACCGGGTCGACCCGCACGTACTTCATCCGCGACAGGTCGATGACCAGCCCGTCGTCCACCGTGCCGAAGCCGGGAACGCTGTGGCCGCCGCCACGGATCGCCAGGTCGAGGCCACCCTCGCGGGCGGCGGCGACCACGGCCATCACGTCGGCCGCGTCCAGGCACTGGATGACGGCGCGGGGTCTGCGGTCGTGCATGGCGTTGTAGACGGCGCGCGCGTCGTCGTAGTCGGAGTCCGACGGGGTGATGACGCGGCCCCGTACTTTTTCGCTCAATGTCTTGATCGTGTCGCTCATCGGCTGATCCTCCGGGTTCTACTCTGCTTCGTCTCGAGCTTCCGCCTTCGGGCGTTCCCGAAGCGTTCCCGCTCAGCGGGACTCGCGCAGAAACCCGGTCGCTGCCCGGAACGCCGGCAGATCGTGGCCGGACGCAATGGTCTCGATGAGGTCCCCCAGTTGTTCACGCAGGGCCTGATCGGGAAACCGACGGGCAAGCGCGTGGAGCGCGCACAGCTTGAGCCAGTCGGCCCCTTGCGCGCTGGCGACCTCGACCGCGCGGCGCAGGGAAGCGGCGGCGGCTTCGGTTGCGCCGCTGCGATAAGCCAGCTCGCCGTCGAGCCGCCACAGCTCGGCCTCGAGATAGCGCTGGTTGCAGCGCTGCGACCAGGCGAGGCCCTCGCGGGCGGCGGCGCGTCCCTGGCGGAACTCGCCGAGCAGGCCGCGGGCGCGGGCGAGGAGCAGAAGGGTGTAGCTCAGGTGGAGGGTCTCGCCGTCGGCCCGTGAGCGTGCCACCGACTGCAGGATCTTCTCGATGCCCCCGGCCGATCCCGCGCGGACCTCCAGCCAGCCGCGCAGGGCCTCCAGGACGACCATCAGGTAGCGCTCCGAAAGACGCTTCCATAGACGCTCGGCGTGCGCGAGGAGCTCGGCGAGGCGGGCGAAATCTTCGGCTTCGGCCGCGAGAATCGCCGCGTAGGTGATGACATACGCCAGGGTCATCAGATGATCGAGTTCCTCGGCAATACCGAGCGCGGATCGCGCCATGCGACCGGCCCTGTCGGGGTCTCCGGCCCACAGCTCGACCAGCGCCAGCCGCACCAGGCAGACCGCCTTCGGGTCCTGGGCGTACAAGGTCAGATGCTCGTTGCGCCGGGACGGGTCATAGGCGTCGATGGCGCCTTCGAGATGGTGGCGGGCGCTGGTCAGATCGCCCCGCCAGAAGGCGCTCACGCCGAGGAGATAGTGGCCTTCCGTCCTCGCGACCGGGTCATGGCGCTCATGCTCGAGCAGGGCCCGCGCGAACTCATCGCAATCGTCGAAGCGGCAGCCCTGCAGCCGGGCCAGGCCCAGGCCGCGGAGGATAGGCGCGGCCACGGGGCGCTGAAGCTTGCGGCAGATGACCAGGGCTCGCTGGTAGAGGTGGTGCGCCGCCTTGCTGCCGTAGCCTTCTAGGGCGACGAGCGGGGACCCTAGGGCGATCCGGAGGTCGAGCTCGAGCGCATCGCGGTCGGGCGACGGGGGCAGGTCGGCGAGCAGGGCGAGCGCGCGCCGAAACAGGCTGACAGCTTCTTCGAGGGCCGACACGGCCACCGCCCGGCGCCCCGCCACGCGGTAGGCATCGATGGCCGGTTCGAGCATGCCGGCCTGGTCGTAGTGCGCGGCGAGCTGCGGGCTGGCCGCGTCGAGGTCGCCGTGGCGCTCGAGCGCGATCGCCTCGGCGACGGCGCGGTGGAGTTGGCGTCGACGCGCCGGGCTGACCATCTCCAGCGCGACCGCCCGCAGCTTGTCGTGACTGAAGTCGTAGGTGAGCCCCTGATCGCGGATGATCCGCCGCCGCCAGAGTTCGTCGACCTGATCGATGAGCGTGGGCTCGTCGATGCCGGTCGCCGCGGCCAGCAGAGCGAGCGTAAAGGGCCGGCCGACGACCGCCGCCACTTCGGCGAGGCGCCTGGCGCCGTCGCTCAGCTGGCCCAGTCGGGCGTGCAGCACCGCCCGCATGGTCGGCGTGAGCACGGGCTGATTTTCATCGGAGGAGATACCCGCACGAAGCGCCTCGATGACGAAGAGTGGATTGCCTTCGGTCTCGCGCCAGAGTCGCGCCGCCAGTTCCGGAGCGATCCTGTCCTGGGCGCGCAGCCGGGCCGCGAGCATCGCGGTGGTGGCTTGGTCGAGACGCTCGAGGGGCATGGTGGTCAGCGCCTGGTCGTGGCCCAGGGCGTCGACCAGCCCGACCAGGGGATGCTGCGGCGGGATCTCCTCCAAGCGCACGGTAGCGACGATGAGGACCGGTGCAGTGGGCCCGGAGCGGACCAGGAAACCGATCAACTCGATGGTCTCGGCGTCGCACCACTGCAGGTCGTCGATGATCAGCAGGCGCGGGCGATCGCCGCCGACGAGGGCGCGGCTCACGGCATCGAACAGGCGATGGCGCTGAGCCGGGTCGCCCGACGCGCCCGGTTCGGATGGCGGGGAGTGCTCGCCGAGCTCGGGCAGCAGGCGCGCGAGCTCGGCGCGCCAGACCGCGTCGAGCCTGTCGATGTGACTGTTGATGGCAGCCGCTCGGAGCAGGTCGACGACGGGCCCCCACGGCAGTCTGCCGGCCGCCTCGTAGGCCCGCGCCGACGCCACCAGCTGTCCCTCGGCCCGAACGCGGCGGCCGAGTTCCAGGGCGAGGCGGGACTTGCCGATCCCCGCTTCCCCGGTCAGCAACAGCAGATGCGTCCCTCTCTCCCGCACGGCGTTCCATGCCTCGATGAGCTGGTTCCATTCGCGCTCGCGACCGACGAAAGGCGATTCGGCGACGGGCAGGTCCTCGCGATTCGGTGGGGCGGCCCGCAGCCGTCGGTACAGGGCCCCGATCGCCTCGCCCGGCGGCACCGCGAGCTCGCGCTCGAGCACCTGCGCGTGGCGGTGGTAGGCGCGCAGCGCCGCGGCTCGATCGCCGAGCGCGAGCTGGGCTTCCATCTGCAGCCGAACGGCCGTTGCGTCGGTCGGCTCCAGCTCGAGGATGCGCTGGGCGTATCCGATCGCCGCCGCGTGGTCGTCGCGCCCGGCAGCCTCTTCTGCCAGCCGCAGGAGGGCCTCGTACGCCTCGGCGCGAAGTCTGGCGCGCTCGTCCAGGACCCAGTCGTCGTAGCAAGCCGGCAGCAGATCGCCCGCATAGAGGCGCGCGGCCAGCGCGAAGTCGCCGGCGGCCATGGCGTCCTGGAACCTCAGCACGTCGACCTCGCTCGGCCCGCTCGCGATCCAGCGCACCGTCTCGTGGTCGATCTCGACGAACGCAGCGAGGTCGGGAAGGGCATGACGCAAGTCGTGGAGTAGCTTTCTGAGGTTGGTGCGCGCCTGGGCTTCGTCCGAGTCGGGCCAGAGTTCGAACGCCAGTCGCGAGCGGTGCTGCGGGTCTCTGCGTAGGGCGATCAGCGCCAGAAATCGTTGCAAGCGAAGCGAGTCGAAGGCGCGAAGACCCCGGCCGTCCAGGATGATCTCGACCGCACCGAGAAGGCGGACCTGCAGCCGCGCCAGCCGTTCGCCACCGGCCCCGCTGGTGTCACTCGGCATAGGGCTCCTCTGCTTGCGGTCCAGCTCCGAACGTCCGCCGTCTCTCCCGCCTGTGGCGATAACAAACCGATCAGCAGCTTGATGCGTATCGACTCGGGGTATTCGGGGCGGGACCGCGGGATTGTAGTGTTCATATCGCCCTGTCTCAGTGTAGTTGCGCAGCCGTTCCCGGTGGGACGCCTCGGCGTCTGATCGCCCCCTTATGAGCGTGAGGGGAGAACACTTTGGATAGTTACCGCGTATCCGAATCCGACTCTCGGGGGTTGATGATCCGTTCGCTGAGTCCAAGCATCGCCGCGTCGCCCAGGCGCAGGCGGCGCACGAGGATCCGGGCGTGTCGCCGTTGTTGGGAGGTAGGTAGGAGGGGCGGGCTATATATAGCCCGCCCCAGTGAGCGAAGCGAACGATTTGAACCCGTTGTTGGACGAACCGGTTTGGGATGAGGTACTCACCCCATTCTCTGATAACGAAGGATCACGCAGCCGGTAGAAAACGGGCGTGTTTCGAGCAACTCAAGCCCTTGCGGTTTCAATCCGTCACTGAATAAGAGTCTGCCGTTGCCATAAATGACTGGCGCAATACCAAGGCGATATTCATCAAAGAGTCCTTCATTCATAAGCGTTCTCGAGAGATTAGCGCTCCCGAAGACGAACATGTTCCCGTTGCCCTGTTGCTTCAGTCTGGCTACTTCCCCCGCAACGTTGTCCTTTACCAGGGTCGTATTGTTCCAAGCAGCCATCTGAAGAGTGCGCGAACAGACCACCTTCGGAAGACTGTTCATGTAATCCGCAATTTTGCCTTGGGCCGTTTGCCAATATGCGGCCATGCCCTCATATGTCACGCGCCCGAACAAAAGCATATCCGTCGACTCCAGTTGCTCGAGGGAGAGTCGTTCGAGTTCTTCGCCCCAAACCTGTTCGTGCCAGGGCAAGTCCCAGTTCTTGGCACCCTCGAAGCAACCATCTAGGGTGATGAGATTCCACATGATCAGCTTTCGCATCGCGAGATTCTTCCTTTCCTAGGGATCCTCTGAAGTAGCCATGCATTTCTGGCTGACTTCAGCCTCCGCTGATTTCAAAAGCGGCAAATCGATCAAAAACGCTCAGATCACCCGCTCATGTCTGTGTTTTTAGCCGCCGCGAGCACCTCGCGGCAGCCATTTTCCGCACTACAGGCGCACCTCTCCTACATTCGTCAGTAAATGTCTGCGCGCCATCCACAGATTCGACAGCGCGAACAGGGTCACCAGTTGTGCGGTGTTCTTCGCCAGACCACGGAAGCGCGTCTTCACATAACCGAACTGGCGCTTGATCACCCGGAACGGGTGTTCGACCTTGGCCCGCACCTGAGCCTTGGCTTTCTCGATCTTGCGCTTGGCTTTGTACAAAGCACTGCGCTTATCAAGCTTCTTGTAAGTACTGCGGCGAGCGGCGATCTGCCAGATGACCTCCCGGCCTTCATGCTCAGTACGCTTCTCGACGCCGGTGTAACCTGCGTCGGCACCCACCATGTTTTCCTCGCCGTGCAACAGCTTGTCGACCTGGGCGACATCCGCCACATTGGCTGCCGTACCCACCACGCTATGCACCAAGCCCGACGCGTCATCCACGCCGATGTGCGCCTTCATGCCGAAGTAGTATTGCTGGCCTTTCTTGGTCTGGTGCATCTCCGGGTCGCGCTTACCGTCCTTGTTCTTGGTGGAACTCGGCGCATTGATCAGCGTGGCGTCGACGATAGTGCCTTGGCGTAGCGACAGACCCCGGTCACCCAGGTAGCCATTGATCACAGCCAGGATGCCGGCGGCCAGTTCGTGTTTTTCCAGCAGACGACGGAAGTTGAGGATGGTGGTTTCGTCAGGGATGCGCTCCAGACTCAGACCGGCAAACTGGCGCAGGATGGTGGTCTCGTACAACGCTTCTTCCATCGCCGGATCGCTGTAGCCGAACCAGTTCTGCATCAAATGGACACGCAGCATTGCCATCAGCGGGTAAGACGGCCGGCCGCTTTCACCCTTGGGGTAATACGGCTCGATCAGGGCAACCAAACCCTTCCACGGCACCACCCGATCCATTTCGATCAGGAACAACTCTTTGCGGGTCTGCTTGCGCTTGCCAGCGTACTCGTCGTCGGCGAAGGTCATCTGCTTCATCGGAAAAACTCGGCGGGTGGAGTCCGGGCATTTTGCCAAAATCAGGAAGTCTTTCTCAGAGTTTCCCTAAAGGCCCGGGACATCGCCGCAGCAGTCTGGCAGCAGGCCCAGGGCGCGGCGGTGCATCGCCCGGTGGGTCTGCAGTTCAAGCTGCTGTACTGGGCCGGGCAGCTCGCGCCGGTCTGGCTCAACCGGCTGGTCATGCGCTGGCTGAGCCGCGAATAGCGCGGGCGAATAGTGGGTGGATTCATCGCGGCTGAAGCCGCTCCCACTGGAGCCTGTGGCCGCCGTGGAGGGGCTTCAGTCGCGAAGGTGTGATCTGGGTCGAGTGCTGTGTCTGGGTTGGGCGTGGGGGCGGGGCTGGGAGAGCCATCGGCGCGTATCGTCATCGCGCCAGCGGTGCACCCTACGCGAGCTATGGCGGGGATCCTGGCGCAGGCTGGCAAAATGCCGCCGGTCGCCGGTTTTGTCGCAAGTCGTCTCGCTGCTCGGCAAATCCTGCTGACAGCGCTACTCTGCAGAAGACGGTCCTGGGTTATTCGCTCTGAATAGCCTGACGTCGACCAGTCCTGGCTTCAGGTCTGGCTTATGACACATCAAGCAGCTCCTTGCTTGATTCTCGGGCGGCGCAGCCACTTGTGCCGCAACACCGCCGCAGTTTTGGCGGTTGCAATGGGAAAGCGGTTAATCCATCCATCGCCTGAGGAGATCACTTCATGAGCACAGCCTTGCACGATGATGTCAGCAGCGGAGTGTTGCGGCGGATGAAGGAGGGTGGCTTCGACTTCGCCAGCTTCCATCCCATCGAGTTCTACGCCATTTTCCCGGACGAGGAACGGGCCCGCATGGCGACCAGGAAATTTCGTGGTGAGTCCTTGCATGCATTGGTGACCGAGCGAGACGACGGCGCCTGGCACCTGCAAGTCAGTAAAGTGATGTTCGCCACCTACCATGGCATCGGCGATTTCGAGCATGACCTGGAGTCGGTCGTGGCGCCGCTCGGCGGCAAGCTGGATGGCTGGGGCGTGACGCAGGAGGTGAAAGGCCTGCGACCTTGATACCCTGCCTGCTCCGCTACTAAACATCGACCAGCCCAGGGCTGGTCGATGTGCATTTTCCCCTTGGTGTTTTTCTCCAGGCTCGACCCGAGCCTCCGGCATGCCGCAGACTGGGCGGCGGAGGCTGTCATGAGCGATATCCTGATTCTCACCCACATTGATTACTGCCCGCCGGGCCATCTGGCCAGGGTGCTGGACCAGGCGCAGTGTGATTTCCGCGTGCTGCGCGCCGACCTCGGCGAGCTGGACGGCTTCGACCTGGATCGGCCGCGCGCCGTGGCGATCATGGGCGGGCCGATGAGCGTCAACGACCCCTTGCCCTGGCTGGCCACGGAAATCGCCGCGCTCCGGCACTTCATCCGCCGCGACATCCCGCTGATCGGCCACTGCCTGGGCGGCCAGTTGCTGGCCAAGGCACTGGGCGCCGAGGTGCGGCGCATGCCCTACACCGAAAGCGGCTGGCAGCCCCTCAGGCAGACCGCCGGCGCGGCGAACAGCCCCTGGCTGAGCCATCTGCCGGCGGAGTTCCCGATGTTCCAGTGGCACGGCGACAGCTTCGCCTTGCCCACCGGCGCGCAACCTCTGCTGTCCAGCCGCTGGTGCGAGAACCAGGCATTCGCCTGGGGCGACAAGCTGCTCGCCCTGCAAGGCCACCCGGAGATGACCGAGGAGCTGGTGCGGCAATGGCTGGATGACTGGCGGCATCTGCTCGATGACAGCCAGCCCAGCCAGCAGAGCCTGGCGCAGATGCTCGATGGCCTGGCGACCAAGGTGCAGGCCTTGAACCAGGTAGCCGAGGGCTTCTATCGGCATTGGTTGCGCCTGGCCTGGCGCTGAGCGACACCGCGAGTCGGGCGTCTGCACGCCGGCGAGGAGGCTCGTTCATGGCGGGTGTGCTGGCCGGGTCGGTAGCGGGCGAGGGGGTCAATGGATGACGCCTGCCACGCCACGGTGCGCGACCACCTCTGGACGCTGACGTGCGGCGCCGAAATGGTGCACCACTCTCCCGATAAGTTATTAAGTAATGGATTTTTAAGGGATAAATTCGCTGGCTCGGGCTTTGCAATGCTTTGGTGCATCCGGGAGACCAAGGAGTACGGCATGGCCCGCACCTTTTATGACGAGATGTACCAGGCGAATGGTGAGTGCCGCCCGCACTACCGCGAGTTCGCTCGCTGGCTGGCCGAAACGCCCAAGGAGTTGTTGGCCCAGCGCCGCCGCGAGGCCGATTTGCTGTTCCATCGCGCCGGCATCACCTTCACCCTCTACGGCGACGACCAGGGCACCGAACGGCTGATCCCCTTCGACACCATCCCGCGCAGCATCCCCGCCAGCGAGTGGCGGGTGGTCGAGCGCGGCTGCATCCAGCGGGTGCAGGCGCTGAATATGTTCCTCGCCGACCTCTATCACAACCAGCGCATCATCAAGGCCGGGGTGATTCCCGCCGAGCAGCTGCTGGCCAACGAGGGTTACCAGATCGCCATGCAGGGCCTCGACCTGCACCGCGACCTCTATGCGCATATCGCCGGGGTCGACCTGGTGCGCGACGGCGACGGCAGCTACTACGTGCTGGAGGACAACCTGCGCACGCCGAGCGGCGTCAGCTACATGCTCGAAGACCGCAAGATGATGATGCGCCTGTTCCCCGAGCTGTTCGCCGCCCAGCGCGTGGCGCCGATCGATCACTACCCGAACCTGCTGCTCGACACCCTGAAGAGTTCCAGCCCGCTGGACAACCCGAATGTAGTGGTGCTGACCCCGGGGCGGTTCAACAGCGCCTATTTCGAGCACGCCTTCCTCGCCCGCGAGATGGGCGTGGAGCTGGTCGAGGGCGCCGACCTGTTCGTGCGCGACGACAAGCTGTACATGCGCACCACCGCCGGCGCCAAGCAGGTGGACGTGGTCTACCGGCGCCTGGACGACGCCTTCCTCGACCCGCTGGCGTTCAACCCGGATTCCAT
>NZ_FNCT01000035.1 GCF_900100495.1 Pseudomonas benzenivorans | reverse complement strand
CCGGCCTTGATGATGCGCTGGTTGTGATAGAGGTCGGCGAGGAACATATTCAGCGCCTGCACCCGCTGGATGCAGCCGCGCTCGACCACCCGCCATTCGCTGGCCGGGATGCTGCGCGGGATGGTGTCGAAGGGTATCAGCCGTTCGGTGCCCTGCTCGTCGCCGTAGAGGGTGAAGGTGATGCCGGCGCGGTGGAACAGCAAATCGGCCTCGCGGCGGCGCTGGGCCAACAACTCCTTGGGCGTTTCGGCCAGCCAGCGGGCGAACTCGCGGTAATGCGGGCGGCACTCACCATTCGCCTGGTACATCTCGTCATAGAAGGAACGGGACATGATTGACTCCTTATCATCATCCCCACACGGGCCAGGCCGCCCGGCCCATGTCACAGGGACAATGTGTGAATTGCATTAGCAGGCCGTTGAAAAACTACCTGCGTTGCCGAGACTGCGTTAAAAACAGGCCGGGACGCGGCGTCTCAAAATGCTCATTTACAGCACGTAAACTCCGCTTTTCACTCGCTTCGCTCGCCCTGCGGGCCAGCCTATGGCTGTTACTCCGCTGCGCTACGTTGCGGCCGTTTTTGCCTTGTCTCGGCTGCCTCGCCTACATTCTTCAACGGCCTGTTAGAGGTCTTGCTAGTTGGGTGCAAGGCGAACGAGATTCGGTTTCTTTCGACGTGTCCGGATGACGGCCATCAGGCTGGCGCAAAGCCAATGAGCGCCTGACGAGCAGTCGACACTTCAGGGCAGTGGCACTCCATATTTCGCTGAACGAGCATTGCAATAACCGCTGGCGCAACCATGTCGCCGGCAACGCCGCGGGTCGTTGTCCTAACCTTTGCTATCCAGGGCGTATGCCGCTGCCCGTTTTTCTCCCCGGCGGCGGTCGCTGGCTGTTCGCCCCATATCTCCTGGTCGATTTTCCCGACGCACTCCGGATGGTCCGCCGAGTTGAAAAACAGCTATGCCCTCAGGGTTCTGCACGAAGTAGTCGCGGGTCAGCTTGCCCGCACGGTTGCCGGTCGGCTGGTGCACAGCGCCTGGATCGGTGTGATACCGCGCTTGTCGGTTGGCGGGGCGCGCAGCACGGAACGGAAGAATTCGGGGAAATGGCGGAACTGCAGGAACCCGAGGCGGATGGAGAAGAAGCCCCCCAGCGCCAGGAGTGCATGGAGCAGGACATAGCCCCAGAAAAGGTATTGAGTGCGTCGATCACGGTTGTCATGGCATTCCTTTGTATCTCGAGCGCGAGGCATGCACTGGCACGCCCCCGCCTGTGGTTTGCAAACCGTTGCGCCTGGTCCACTTCCTTCGCGGGCCTCCCCCTGAGGCTGGCAGATCGGGGCAATCACAGGTGATGGAGCAATGCCCGTGCCCGGCCGCATTTTTTTTGTAATCACAACCGGATGAAAGGCATCAGCAAGGAAATGCAGTTTTCCAGCGGACGAGTTGTTACTGCATTGCGACAGCTTTCGACGATTTGCTGGATGGCCGCCGTGGCGGCGTCCAGGGCGCCGAACCTCCCCCGTGATCCGCAACGGTACGAAATGAAGCAGGCGGCCTGACCCGCCCGTAACAGGCGCTTCGCAGCGGTGCACCAAAGGTGACAACAGGCACGGCCCCCGGCCCGCGCCCCAACCGAACGCTTGTGCACCCCCGCGCTGACGTGCATATTCGCGGCCACCCGCAGAACAGGGGAGCCCGAGCCTGACCATGGACAGCCCAACCAACTGGCGCCAGCGCCTGTACATCATCATCTTCGAAGCCAATACCCCGGCCGGCCAACGCTTCGACCGCTGGCTGCTGCTGACCATCCTGGCCAGCCTGGTGGTGGTGATGCTCGACAGCCTGAGCGATGTGCACGACCGCTATGGCGAGCTGCTGCTCAATCTGGAATGGGGCTTCACCGCGCTGTTCGCCATCGAGTACGTGGTGCGCCTGTACTGCTCGCCCAAACCGCTGCGCTACGCCTTCAGCTTCTACGGCCTGGTCGACCTGCTGGCGGTGCTACCGGCGATCCTCGCCCTGCTGTTCGCCGATGCCCAGTACCTGCTGATCATCCGGGTGATCCGCATGCTGCGGGTGTTCCGGGTGCTCAAGCTCAGCCCCTACTTGCGCCAGGCCAACTTCCTGCTCGCCGCCCTGCGCGGCAGCCGACAGAAGATCATCGTGTTCTTCGCCGGCATCGCCACCCTGGTCACAGTGTTCGGCACCCTGATGTATGTGATCGAAGGCCCCGGCCACGGCTTCACCAGCATCCCCATGGGTATCTACTGGGCGGTGGTGACCCTGACCACCGTCGGTTTCGGCGACATCGTGCCGCGAACACCGCTGGGACAGGCACTGTCGACCCTGGTGATGATCACCGGCTATTCGATCATCGCCGTGCCCACCGGCATCTTCACCGCCGAGCTGGCCAGCACCATGCGCGGTGGCGACCTGCTCAGGCACGACTGCCCGAGCTGCGCGAAGGATTTCCACGAGCACGGTGCGGCGTTCTGCAACCGCTGCGGCAATCCGCTGTTTCCACGGCAGGTCGATCAGGAGTGATCGTGGTGGTGGGCGTCAGCCCACCGCCTTGGGTGTTTCAACCGCGCTCGACCGGCGCCGAGGTCAGCTCGAAGGGGCTGTTGCTGCGCCGCTGGTTGCGGTCTTCGCGCGGGGTGGCGCCGAAGAAGTTGCGGTAGGCGCTGGAGAAGTGCGGGCCGGAGGAGAAGCCGCAGGACAGGCCGATCTGGATGATCGACTTGCTGGTCTGCATCAAGAGCTGGCGCGCCTTGTTCAGGCGCAGTTCCAGGTAGTACTGGCTGGGCACGCGGTTGAGGTACTGCTTGAAGATGCGCTCCAGCTGGCGGCGCGACACGCACACGTGCTGGGCGATCTCGTCGGTGGTCAGCGGCTCTTCGATATTCGCCTCCATCAGCAACACCGCCTGGGTCAGCTTCGGATGACTGGAGCCCAGGCGATTCTGCAACGGGATGCGCTGGCGCTCGCCACCTTCGCGGATGCGCTCGACCACCAGCTCTTCCGACACCGCTCCGGCCAGCTCGGCGCCGTGATCGCGGGCCAGCAGGGCCAGCAACAGGTCGAGCACCGCCAGGCCGCCGCAGGCGCTCAGGCGATCGCGATCCCAATCGAACAGGTGGCTGGTGGCGATGACCTTGGGGAAGCGCTCGCTGAAGTCGTCCTGCCAGCGCCAATGCACCGCGGCGCGGTAGCCATCGAGCAGGCCCAGCTGCGCCAAGGGATAGACCCCGGCGGACACCGCGCCGATCACGCAGCCGCCGCGCACCAGTTGCTTGAGCGCAGCGGACAGCGCCGGCGTCATCGCCGCCGGCGGCTCATCGGCCAGCAGGAAGAGTTTCTGGCAACCCTCCAGCTTGCCCACCCAGGGCTCGCCCGGCAGGCGCCAGGCGTCCTCGGCCGGCGTTTCCGCCTGGAGGAACGACAGTTCGTATACCACCTCGGGGTGGACCCGCTGGGCGACGCGCAGCGCTTCCTCTGCCAGCGCCAGGGTCAGGGGCTTGGTAGTGGGCCAAAGCAGGAAGCCGATTCGATGGGCATTCATGGGGGGCAGTTTAAGCTCTGGCAGGCATTTAAGGGCATGTCATACGGATAAGAATGATCGAATGTCGCAGGAGCGGGCCATGCCCGCGATAGCGATCTGGCCGCTAATTTCGCGGCCATGGGACCAGGCGTCCCCGCCGCTCCTACGATCGGCCAACCGGCGCATAACCTCATTTAAGGCTACCGGAGAGGAATTGCTTGAGTCGCTCGGACTGCGGATTGACCAGCACCTCTTTCGGGCAACCGCGCTCTTCCACCACGCCCTTGTGGAGGAACACCAGTTGGTTGGAGACCTCGCGGGCAAAGCCCATCTCGTGGGTCACCACCACCATGGTGCGGCCCTCCATGGCCAGGTCCTGCATGACCTTGAGCACCTCGCCGACCAGCTCCGGGTCAAGCGCCGAGGTCGGCTCGTCGAACAGCATCACTTCCGGTTCCATCGCCAGCGCGCGGGCAATCGCCACGCGCTGCTGCTCGCCGCCGGACATGTGCGCCGGATAGGCATCCTTGCGGTGCGCCACACCGACCTTGTTCAGGTAATGCTCGGCCTTTTCCAGGGCCTCTTTCTTCGATACGCCGAGCACATGCACCGGCGCTTCCATGACGTTTTCCAGGGCGCTCATGTGCGACCACAGGTTGAAGTGCTGGAACACCATGGCCAGGCGCGAGCGCATGCGCTGCAACTGCTTGGGATCGGCGGCCTTGAGCGCGCCGTCCTTGTTGGCCAGCAGCTTCAGTTCCTCGCCATTGAGCAGGATCTTGCCGCCGTGGGGCTGCTCCAGCAGGTTGATGCAGCGCAGGAAGGTACTCTTGCCCGAGCCGCTGGAGCCGATGATGCTGATCACGTCGCCGGCCTTCGCCGCCAGGGACACGCCCTTGAGCACTTCGTGGCTGCCATAGCGTTTATGCAGGTCTTGGACTTCCAGTTTGTACATGGTGTCGACTCTCGAATGCAGTGGAATCAGTCGCTGAGTAAGCGCCCCTGACGTATAGGTTGACGACCGGCCACCTTGGCCAGCCAGCGCCCAGGCTGAGCGAAACGCATCCGCTCGATTGCGAACAACACACCCGCCGTGCCCGCGTGAACCACACTGCGGCGATCGTCGAGCGGATCAAGCACTTCGAACAACGCGGTGCCCGCCTCCACGTAGGCGCCCACCGGCTGCAGGAAACTGACCACGCCAGGGTGCGGCGGGTAGAGCAACTCGGTGCCCTCGAGGGGCACTCCTTCGCAACAGGCTTCGGGCGCCGCCGGCCAGTCGCCGGCAATCAGCCCCTGCTCGGCGAGGAACGCCAGAATCGCCTCGGCATACTCGCGCGCCTGATCCGCCTCGGTATGGTTCATGCCGCCCAACTCCAGCGTGGTCGCCAGGCAGGCCGGCGCGATCTGCGCCTGCGGAAAGCACTGCGCCAGGCGCAGCCAGGGCAGCGAGCAGGCTTCATCGAAGGATGAGCCGCCGGAGTCTTCGGCCAGCAGCACAGTCCCCGCCCCCACCCGCGCCGCCAGCGAGCGCAATATCGGCCACTGCTGGGGGATGCCGTAGAGATGCACCGCCGCCTCGAAATCGCAGTGCAGGTCGAGCACCACATCGGCGTCGCAGGCATGCTGGAGCAGCAAGCGCTGCAAGCCCTGCAACTCGGAGTCCGGCGGCGGCAGATTGTCCAGCGCCTCCTGCATGGCCGCACGGACCAGCCGCACATTGGCCGGACCATCGCGACCCAGGCAGCCTTCCAACGCCGGGGCGATGGCGGCGGCCAGGTCGAAGAAGTCGCGATTGAAGTTCTTGCCGCTGGCCAGCTCGAAGCGGCCCTGATGCTGGCCCTGGACCATTTGTCCGAGGCCGATCGGGTTGGCCACCGGCACCAGCTCGATCGCCCCGGTCAAACGCCCCTGGGCCTCCAGCTCGCGCAAGCGCCTCTTGAGCTCGACCGCGACGCGCATGCCCGGCAGTTCATCGGCATGCAGCGAGGCCTGGATGTAGGCCTTGCACGGGCCGCTGCCGAAGCGGAACACGCTCAGGCGTCGTTCGGTGCCGGGACACCCCCAGGGCAGGACGTGATCGATCCGTTGCATGCTCGCCTCCTCAGGCCTTGCGTGGCGCCAGGTAGACCAGCCAGCGGCGCTCGGCCGACTTGAACAGGCGCACCAGGATGAAGGTCAGCACCAGGTAGAACGCGCCGGCGGTGATGAAGGCCTCGAATGGCAGGTAATGCTGCGAACTGACGGTGCGCGCCGCGCCGGTGATGTCGATCAGGGTGACGATCGACGCCAGGCTGGTGGTGTGCAGCATCATGATCACCTCGTTGCTGTACTGCGGCAGCGCCCGGCGCAATGCCGAGGGTAGCAGGATGCGCCGGTACAGCTTGGCCCGCGACATGCCCATGGCCTTGGCCGCCTCGATCTCGCCATGCGGCGTGGCGCGCAGGCTGCCGGCGAGGATTTCCGCGCTGTAGGCGCTGGTGTTGATGGCGAACGCCAGGATGGCGCAGAAGGTCGCGTCGGACAGGTAGGGCCACAGCAGGCCCTCGCGCACCGCCTCGAACTGGGCCAGGCCGTAGTAGATCAGGAACAGCTGCACCAGCATCGGCGTGCCGCGGATCACATAGGTGTAGAGCCACGCCGGGAAGTTCAGCAGCTGCGACTTGGATACCCGCATCAATCCCAGCGGGATCGCCATCGCCAAGCCCAAGGCCAGGGCAATCAGCAGCAGCTTGAGGGTCACCAGCACGCCACCCAAGTACAGCGGCAGGTTTTCCCAAATCACGTTGTAGTCGAAGATCATGGCGCAGCTCCTACAGATCGGCGGCTTTGGTGCCGACCGAGTAGCGTTTATCCAGGAAGCGCAGCGCCAGCAGCGACACGCTGGTCAGCACCAGGTAGAGCGCCGCGACCGCCAGGTAGAAGGTGAAGGGCTCACGCGTGGCGTCGGCCGCGCTCTTGGCCTTGAACATCATGTCCTGCAGGCCGACCACCGAGATCAGCGCGGTGGCCTTGGTCAGAACCAGCCAGTTGTTGGTGAAACCAGGGATCGCGAAGCGGATCATCTGCGGCACCAGGATGCGGAAGAACACCTTGGCGCCACTCATGCCATAGGCCAGTCCGGCCTCGGCCTGGCCCTTGGGGATCGCCATGAAGGCGCCGCGAAAGGTTTCCGAGAGGTAGGCGCCGAAGATGAAGCCCATGGTGAACACGCCGGCGATGAAGGGGTTGATGTCGATGTACTCGTCGTAACCGAGCATCGGCGCCACCCGGTTCACCATGTCCTGGCCGCCATAGAAGATCAGCAGGATCAGCACCAGGTCGGGAATCCCACGGATCACCGTGGCGTAGGTTTCGCCCAGGGCTGCCAGCCACTTGACCGGCGACAGGCGGAACGCCGCACCGAGCAGGCCGAGAAGAATGGCCACCGCCACCGAGGACAGCGCCAGCATCAGGGTGAGCCAGGCGCCTTCGAGAATGGTCGAGCCGTAGCCGTTGAGCATGCTCTGGTTACCTCATGCAGGCGCCGGGCGGCGCCGAGGAGCATAACGAAAAGATGGCACAGATCCGCTATCAACCAGTCTGCGCCACTTTCAGTGGAATACGACCTGATTACAGAATCAGTCGCCGTAAATATCGAAGTCGAAGTACTTGTCCTGCACTTCCTTGTACTTGCCGTTGGCGCGAATCGCCGCAATGGCTGCAGTGAACTTGTCGGCCAGGGCGGTATCGCCCTTGCGCACGGCGATGCCGGCACCTTCACCGAAATACTCCGCTTCGGAGAAAGTCGGCCCGACCAGGGCGTAACCCTTGCCGGCGTCGGTCTTGAGGAAACCGTCATCGATATTCACGGCATCCGCCAGGGTGGCGTCCAGGCGCCCGGCGGCCAGGTCGAGGAAGATCTCGTTCTGCGAGCTGTAGCGCACCACCTCGATGCCAGCCGGGGCGAACACGTCGCTGGCGTAGCGGTCGTAGATCGAGGCGCGCTGTACGCCGACCTTCTTGCCCTTCAGATCGACCAGCGGATCGTTGAGCGCGGTGCCGGCCTTCATCGCCAGCCTGGCCGGGGAGTTGTAGTACTTCTTGGAGAAGTCCACCGACTTCAGCCGCTCTTCGGTGATATTCATCGAGGACAACACGGCGTCGAACTTGCGCACTTTCAGTGCCGGAATCAGTCCGTCGAATTCCTGCTCGATCCACTGGCATTTGACCTGCATCTCTTCACACAGGGCGTTGCCGATGTCGTAGTCGAAGCCGGTGATGTTGCCTTCCGGAGTCTTGTAGGCGAACGGTGGGTAAGCGGCTTCGATACCGATACGCAGCGGCTTGGCCTCTTCAGCCACGGCCAGCGGCGACAGCATGGATAGCGCCAGTGCGCCGAGAAGTGCGAGCGTCTTCATCTTGTGACTCCTTCGAATGGGAATGGCTTCGGTTGGCAGCATTAGCTGTGCGCGCTATGCATCCAGCCATGCATGAATTGTAGAGAACGTCGCCGTCCTTGCCGCGTAACACGCGGACCACAGGCGGCTCCGGCTGGGTGAGCGGCATTCTAGCGACAGCCCGAAAGCCGATATTTCCTCAATGCGACAAGTAATTACAAAAGACCCGGACGGGCATGGCAGGCGTATTGACAGCCTCCGGAAAACATGCGGAGACAGGAGAGAAAGGCAACCAATAGCTAAAGCAATTAGCGCGCCTGATTCTGCAAAACCCAGGATTCACGGACCTTGCAGGGCATTCCCAGTTTTCCATGCTGCGCCAAGCCGGGGCAAAGTGTTTCCCTGCCGCCCAAAAACCTGCGCCGCGTTACCGACCCGGTGACAGTGCCGAAGCAATAGGCGCAGCGGGGACGCGTAGTCCGTGCCCGCGAAAGCTTTGGTCTTGCAGAGCTTTCGCGGGCATGGGACTGGGCGTCGCCCCCGCTCCTACAGGCGCTCCACAAACGACGACGCCCCGCCGCGGCTTGTGGCCGGGGCGGGGCGTCGTTGACAGGTACCGATCAGGCAGCCTGCATATCGCGATGAGTGTCGATGAGGTGCTGCACCACGCCAGGATCGGCCAGCGTGGAGATGTCGCCGAGTGCATCGTATTCGGCGGTGGCGATCTTGCGCAGGATACGGCGCATGATCTTGCCCGAGCGGGTCTTCGGCAGGCCCGGCGCCCACTGGATCACATCCGGCGTGGCAATCGGACCGATTTCCTTGCGTACCCAGTTCTTCAACTCCTGGCGCAATTGCTCGGAGGGTTGTTCGCCGCTGTTGAGGGTGACGTAGACATAGATGCCCTGCCCCTTGATGTCATGCGGCATGCCGACCACCGCGGCCTCGGCGACCTTCGGGTGGGCGACCATGGCGCTTTCGATCTCGGCGGTGCCCATGCGATGCCCGGAGACGTTGAGCACGTCGTCGACCCGCCCGGTGATCCAGTAGTAGCCGTCCTCGTCGCGACGGGCGCCGTCACCGGTGAAGTACATGCCCTTGAAGGTCTTGAAGTAGGTGTCGACGAAGCGGTCGTGGTCGCCGTACAGGGTGCGCGCCTGGCCCGGCCAGGAATCGATGATCACCAGGTTGCCCTCGGTGGCGCCTTCCAGCAGGTTGCCGAGGTTGTCCACCAGCGCCGGCTGCACGCCGAAGAACGGGCGGGTCGCCGAGCCCGGCTTGAGCGCGGTGGCGCCCGGCAACGGGCTGATCATGATGCCGCCGGTCTCGGTCTGCCACCAGGTATCGACGATCGGGCAGCGCTGCTGGCCGATGGTGTTGTAGTACCAGTTCCAGGCTTCCGGGTTGATCGGCTCGCCCACCGAACCGAGCAAGCGCAGGCTGGAGCCGTCGGCGCCCTGCACCGCCGCATCGCCCTGAGCCATCATGGCGCGGATCGCGGTGGGTGCGGTGTAGAGGATATTGACCTTGTGCTTGTCGACGATCTTCGACACCCGGGTGATGTCCGGGTAGTTCGGAATGCCTTCGAACAGCAAGGTGGTCGCGCCGTTGGCCAGCGGGCCATAGACGATGTAGCTGTGGCCGGTGACCCAGCCCACGTCGGCGGTGCACCAGTAGACGTCGCCCGGCTTGTAGTCGAACACCCGCTCATGGGTCAGCGCGGCATACAGCAGGTAACCGCCGGTGGTGTGCTGCACGCCCTTGGGCTTGCCGGTGGAGCCGGAGGTATAGAGGATGAACAGCGCCTCTTCGGCGCCCATTTCCTTCGGCGCGCAGACGCTGCCGGCGACCTTCATCAGGTCTTCGTACCAGATGTCGCGATGCTGGTGCCACTTGATCTCGCCACCGGTGCGCTTGCACACGATGATCTTCTGCACGCTCGCCGTTTCCGGGTTGGTCAGGGCCTCGTCGACGTTGGCTTTCAGCGCGGTTCTCTTGCCGCCACGCAGGCCTTCGTCGGCGGTGATCACCACCTTGGACTGGCAATCGATGATGCGTCCGGCCAATGCCTCCGGGGAGAAGCCGCCGAACACCACCGAGTGGATGGCGCCGATACGCGCACAGGCGAGCATCGCCACCACCGCCTCCGGGATCATCGGCATGTAGATGGTCACCACGTCGCCGCGGTGAACGTCCTGGCCGCGCAGGGCGTTGGCGAACTTGCAGACCTGCTCGTGCAGTTCGCGGTAGGTGATGTTCCGGTGCTCGGACGGATCGTCGCCTTCCCAGATGATCGCCACCTGATCGCCACGCTCTTCCAGGTGACGGTCCAGGCAGTTGTAGGAGACGTTGAGGGTACCGTCGGCGAACCACTTGATGTCGACGTGGTGGTCGTCGAACGAGGTCTGCTTGACCTTGCTGAACGGCTTAATCCAGTCGATGCGCTTGGCCTGTTCGCGCCAGAAGCCGTCGGGGTTGATCACCGACTGCTGGTACATGGCTTTGTAGGTGGCTTCATCGGTCAGCGACTGAGCCGCTACCTCTGGGCGCACGGGATACAGGGACGCAGCATTCATTAGAAACACCTCGGGCGAGTAGTTGTTTTTCTATGGTGCATTTTGTAGCCATAGCCCCCTACTTGAGCCATTCGACCATGGTATTACCGCGTTACGACCATGGTCTTGCGCAGCGTAACGGCATCTTGGTGGGCCGGCTGATGAATCCCACGTTCCTGGCTGTAGCGCCCGGATGAGGACCAAGTAAGCAGTGTAGTGCACCCGCTGCACTACCCGGACGACGGGCCTGTCTGCTAGCAAACATCGGGGTCAGAACAGCGGCAGGGTGTAGCTGAGGATCAGGCGGTTCTCGTCGATGTCGCGGCCGAAGTTGTTGCGCATGGTCGCATTGCGCCACTTCAGCCCGAGGTTCTTCAGTGCCCCTTCCTGGA
>NZ_FNCT01000012.1 GCF_900100495.1 Pseudomonas benzenivorans | reverse complement strand
AGCAAGGTCAAGGAGCTGGTCTACCAGGAGGTCTGGGGATTGTTGCTGGCCTACAACATCATCCGCCGTGAAGCCGGTCAGGCAGCCGTCGCCTTTGGCCGCTCCCCGTGCGACATCCGCTTCAAGCCGGTGGCCCAATACATCGCCGTGCAATTGATCGTGATGGCGGCGGCCAACCCGATTTCCGCAACCGGGCGACGATTGTCGGAGTTGAGGGCGGGAATCGGCGGGCTGTTTCTGGATCACCGTCCAAGGCCATCAAGGCCCAGGACGGTGAAGATTTCGAAGACCCGCTATCCAGTAGATCGGAAGGCTGCTCCGCTTAAGTGAACAGCATTACGCCATCATGGCGGGCTTTCTGGTGCTGGCGCAGCCCTCAGATAGGGCGGCTGCCGTATTTGCTGTCCGGCTTCTTCGGCGGGTCGGAGACCACATTGGGCTCGACTTCCTGGACCTTGCCGCCGCGCGCGAGAAACTCTTCCATGGCGCGGGCCAGGGCATCGCGTTCCTTCTGCTTGGCTTCGATGCTCGGCAGTTCGTCGATGTCGACCGCCGCCTTGGCCTTGGCCTTGCTCTTGCCGGTGGCGACGACTTCGTCATCGGCCTCGTCGCCGCTGTCGCCGTCATCGGCCGCAGCCAGCTCCTCGCCTTCGTCCTCGTCGGCCCCTTCCAGCTCGTCTTGTTCCAGATCTTCGTCGCTCATGTTCAACCTCATGACTTGCGAAAAGCAGGTTAGTTATAGCCCAGCTGCGCAATCTTTCGTACGTCGCCGGAAAAAATTCAAATGACCTTGCCTGGCAAAGTCGCCAGCCGCTCCTGCGCTGGCTCGGGCGAGCAGCGCATGACCGCATACGCATAATTGTGCTCTACGGCGCGCATTCTAGCGCGCTGCCAGAAAAAACAAAGGGCGCCTTTCGGCGCCCTCGTTGACGCCAGGGGCAATCAGGATTTGGTGAATTCCGGATAGGCTTCCATTCCGCACTCGGCGAGGTCCACGCCTTCGTATTCCTCTTCTTCGCTGACCCGCAGGCCGACCGCCGCCTTGAGGATCGACCAGACGATCAGGCTGGCGGCGAACACCCAGGCGAAGATGCAGCCGATACCCAGCAGCTGGGCAGCCAGACTGGCATCGCCGTTGGTCAGACAGACCGCCAGCAGGCCCCAGATCCCGCCCGCACCGTGCACCGAGATGGCACCGACCGGGTCGTCGATCTTCAGCTTGTCCAGGGCGAGGATGGAGAACACCACCAGCACGCCACCCACGCTACCGATCAGCGTCGCCTGCAGGGCGCCCGGGGTCAGCGGCTCGGCGGTGATCGCCACCAGGCCGGCCAGGGCACCGTTGAGGGCCATGGTCAGGTCGGCCTTGCCGAACAGGATGCGCGCGACGATCAGCGCGGCGATCAGGCCACCGGCGGCGGCCATGTTGGTGTTGACGAACACCTGGGCGACGGCGTTGGCGTCCTCGATGGTGCTCATCTTCAGCTGCGAGCCGCCGTTGAAGCCGAACCAGCCCATCCACAGGATGAAGGCGCCGAGGGTCGCGATCGGCAGGTTGGCGCCCGGAATGGCATTGACCTGACCGTTGGCGGCGTACTTGCCCTTGCGCGCGCCGAGCAGCAATACCCCCGCCAGGGCCGCCGTCGCACCGGCCATGTGCACCACGCCGGAACCGGCGAAGTCGAGGAAGCCGGCTTCGCTGAGGAAGCCCGAGCCCCATTTCCAGAAGCCCTGCACCGGGTAGATAAACCCGGTCATGACCACCGCGAAGGCCAGGAAGGCCCACAGCTTCATGCGCTCGGCCACCGCGCCGGAAACGATCGACATGCAGGTCGCGGCGAACACCACCTGGAAGAAGAAGTCGGCGCTGACCGCGTAGTACGGCGCATCCTCACCGCCGGCGAGTACCGCCTCGACGCTGTTTTCCGCGCCAATCAGGAAGCCCAGGCTGGGCAGGATGCCGCCTTCCGGGCTGGAGTACATGATGTGGTAGCCGATCACCAGGTACATCACGCTGGCGACGGCATACAGCGCCACGTTCTTGGTGAGGATTTCGGTGGTGTTCTTGGCGCGCACCAGGCCCGATTCGAGCATGGCGAATCCCGCTGCCATCCACATCACCAGGGCGCCGCAAACCAAAAAGTAGAAGGTATCGAAGCCGTACTGCAATGCCGTCAATGCCGTGTTATCCATGGGCTACCGCCTCCACGAAAGGCGCCGGTCCGGCGCCGAAAGAAAAACGCCCGGGAGGACCCGGGCGCTTTTTTCACTGCTTGGCTTACAGGTTGTAGCCGCGCTCGTCGTGCAGCGAGAGGTCGAGGCCGATGGTCTCTTCTTCGTCGCTGACGCGCAGGCCCATCACCACGTCGATCACCTTGAGGATCACGAAGGTGACGATGGCGGTGTAGAGCACCGTGAAGCCGACACCCTTGCACTGGATCCAGACTTGCCCGGCGATGTCTTCCACGGTGCCGAAGCCGCCCAGCGCCGGTGCGGCGAACACACCGGTGAGGATGGCGCCGACGATGCCGCCGATGCCGTGCACGCCAAAGGCGTCGAGGGAGTCGTCATAGCCCAGCTTGCGCTTCAGGCTGGTGGCACAGAAGAAGCAGATCACGCCAGCGGCCAGACCGATCACCAGGGCGCCCATCGGGCCGGCGGTGCCAGCGGCCGGGGTGATGGCGACCAGACCGGCGACCACACCGGAAGCGATGCCCAGGGCACTCGGCTTACCGTGGGTCAGCCACTCGGCGAGCATCCAGCCCAGGGCGGCGGCGGCGGTGGCGATCTGGGTCACCAGCATGGCCATGCCGGCGGTGCCGTTGGCGGCCACCGCAGAGCCGGCGTTAAAGCCGAACCAACCGACCCACAGCAGGGCCGCGCCGACCAGGGTGTAACCCAGGTTGTGCGGCGCCATGGCGGTGGTCGGGAAGCCCTTGCGCTTGCCCAGCACCAGGCAGGCCACCAGGCCGGCGATACCGGCGTTGATGTGCACCACAGTGCCGCCGGCGAAATCCAGCACGCCCCAGTCCCACAGCAGGCCACCGTTGCCGCTCCAGACCATGTGGGCGATCGGCGCATACACCAGGGTGAACCAGACGCCCATGAAGACCAGCATCGCGGAGAACTTCATGCGCTCGGCGAAGGCCCCGACGATCAGCGCCGGGGTGATGATGGCGAAGGTCATCTGGAAGAAGATGAACACGCTCTCCGGCACCGCATACACCAGGCTGGCCGGGGTCAGGCCGCTGAGGAAGGCCTTGGACAGGCCGCCGACGAAGGAGTTGAAGTTGACCACCCCCTGCTCCATGCCGGTGACGTCGAAGGCCATGCTGTAGCCGTAGATCACCCAGAGCACGCTGATCAGGCCGGTGATGGCGAAGCACTGCATCATCACCGACAGCACGTTCTTCGAACGCACCATGCCGGCATAGAACAGCGCCAGGCCGGGGATGGTCATCAACAGCACGAGGGCACTGGCGACGATCATCCAGGCGGTGTCGCCGGAATTCAGCACAACCTCGTCAGCCATGGCCAGGCCGGGGGTGACGAGGGACAACAGGGCTCCTAGCCCTGCGACTTTACGCAGAGTCATGTTCTTTTTCTCCTGGGGCGGGGGGGCGGAGGGTTAGATTGCGTCGGTATCGGTTTCGCCGGTACGGATACGAATCGCCTGTTCCAGATTGACCACGAAAATCTTGCCGTCACCGATCTTGCCGGTGTTGGCAGCTTTGGTGATGGCCTCGATAACGCGATCCAGCTGGTCGTCGGCGATGGCTACGTCGATCTTCACCTTGGGCAGAAAATCCACCACGTATTCGGCGCCGCGATACAACTCGGTGTGGCCTTTCTGCCGACCGAAGCCTTTGACTTCGGTGACAGTGATGCCCTGCACGCCGATCTCCGACAGCGACTCGCGCACGTCGTCCAGCTTGAATGGCTTGATGATGGCAGTGACTAGCTTCATGAAACTTTCTCCCGTGTAAGGTGGACTTGCCCCAGGAATTGCAAACCCGACTCAAGTCTAAGCGCAGTGTCTGGCTTTTGTAATGCATCGGTCGTCCTGGCTTGATGACACCGATAACCACCAATCGCTTCGGCGAAACACTTCCCGCTTCGCCCGACGCACCGGAACTGCATCGGTGCATCCGTCACAGGCGACTAAGCAGAAAGCTTGCCAAATCATCGAAAAGCGCTTTTTTTCAGGTAGTTACTGGCAAAAAGCCGCTCCATCCCGGGGTTTTCCGGGCATTCGACGCACGATAACGGTGCACGACTCCGACACCATGTGCGCAAAAAGTGTGCAGCGCCGCGCGCACCGCCTGCGCAGCCGGCCGCGTGCTACACTGCCGCCCGTCTGTCCCTGGAACCACGCCATGTTGCCGCCCAAAGCCCTGCTCGATGCCCTCGGCGCCCACGCCTCGCGCCTGTTCAATGGCGATACACCGCTGCCCCGCAGCGAGTTCGAAGCCCAGTTCAAAGCCTTGTTGCAGAGCGGCTTCAGCAAGCTCGACCTGGTCAGCCGGGAAGAATTCGACAGCCAGATGACCGTCCTCGCCCGCACCCGTGCGCGCCTGGAGGCGTTGGAAGCCAAGGTCGCCGAACTGGAAGCCCGCCTCGCCACAGAGCCCGCAGCGCCCGCCGAGTAAACGCTCGGCCCACGCGGCAGACGATCAAGGAGTGATCGATGTCCCTGGCCATAGTCCATAGCCGCGCCCAAGTCGGCGTCGAAGCGCCGGCGGTGACCGTCGAGGCGCACCTGGCCAACGGCCTGCCGTCGCTGGCGCTGGTCGGTCTACCCGAGACCGCGGTCAAGGAAAGCAAGGACCGCGTGCGCAGCGCCATCCTCAATTGCGCCTTCGATTTCCCCCCGCGGCGCATCACCCTGAACCTGGCCCCGGCCGACCTGCCGAAAGACGGCGGCCGCTTCGACCTGGCCATCGCCCTGGGGATTCTCGCCGCCAGCGGCCAGGTGCCCGCCGCGGCGCTGGAGCAGATCGAATGCCTGGGCGAACTGGCGCTATCCGGCGCCGTGCGCCCAGTACAGGGCGTGCTGCCCGCCGCTTTGGCGGCGCGCGCCGCCGGACGCACCTTAGTGGTGCCGAGAGCCAACGCCGAGGAGGCCAGCCTGGCCTCCGGGCTGCAGGTGATCGCCGTCGAACATCTGCTCGAACTGGCCGCGCACCTCAACGGCCAGACGCCGATCGCCCCCTACCAGGCCCAAGGCCTGCTGCGCCGCAGCCAGCCCTATCCGGACCTGGCCGAAGTGCAGGGGCAAACTGCCGCCAAGCGCGCCCTGCTGGTCGCCGCGGCCGGCTCGCACAACCTGCTGTTCAGCGGTCCGCCGGGCACCGGCAAGACCCTGCTGGCCAGCCGCCTGCCCGGCCTGCTGCCGCCACTGGACGAGCAGGAAGCCCTGGAGGTCGCTGCCATCCACTCGGTGGCCAGCCACACGCCGTTGGACGCCTGGCCGCAACGGCCCTTCCGCAATCCGCACCACAGCGCCTCCGGCCCCGCCCTGGTCGGTGGCGGCAGCCGGCCACAACCCGGCGAG
The DNA here is from genome assembly GCF_900100495.1 of Pseudomonas benzenivorans. Lineage (GTDB taxonomy): Bacteria > Pseudomonadota > Gammaproteobacteria > Pseudomonadales > Pseudomonadaceae > Aquipseudomonas > Aquipseudomonas benzenivorans. The sequence continues at coordinate 162,128 of NZ_FNCT01000012.1, read as the reverse complement.
ATCACCCTGGCGCACCAGGGCGTGCTGTTTCTGGATGAATTGCCCGAGTTCGACCGCAAGGTCCTCGAGGTGCTGCGCGAGCCCTTGGAGAGCGGGCAGATCGTCATCGCCCGGGCCCGCGACAAGGTGCGCTTTCCGGCGCGCTTCCAGTTGGTGGCGGCGATGAACCCCTGCCCCTGCGGCTTCCTCGGCGACCCCAGCGGCCGCTGCCGCTGCACCCCGGAACAGATCCAGCGCTACCGTGGCAAGCTGTCCGGGCCGCTGCTCGACCGCATCGACCTGCACGTGACGGTGGCCCGCGAAACCACCGCCCTGCACGTGCCCCTCGGCGACGGCGCCGACAGCGCCAGCAGCGCAGCCCTGGTGGCCCGCGCCCGGCAACGGCAAATCCAGCGCCAGGGCGTGGCCAACGCCTTCCTCGACCTCGCCGGGCTTCGCCAGCACTGCGCGCTACCGAGCGCCGACCAGGACTGGCTGGAGAGTGCCTGCGAGCGCCTGGCCCTGTCGTTGCGCGCCGCCCACCGGATACTCAAGGTGGCGCGCACCCTGGCCGACCTCGAACAAGCCGAACTGATCGCCCGCAGCCACCTGGCCGAGGCCTTGCAATACCGCGGGCATCCGCAGAGCTGAACGCACCCGGGATGGCCGAGCGCAGCCCCTGCTTCAGCCGCCGTCAGCCGATCCGCTGTACCTGCGGCAAGCGCATCGCCGCCACCTCGGCGAGGAGGAAGTCGCGCAGCCGCCGATAGCGCTCCTGCCCGCGCCGCGTCCTGGGCCAGACCAGGTAGTAGCTGCAGCCGCTGGGCACCGCGCAGGGCCAGGGCAGGCCGAGACGGCCCTGCTCGACGTCCTCGGCGATCAGCACCAGGTCGCCGATCGACACGCCGTAGCCGCGCGCGGCGGCGACCATGCCCAGCTCCAGGGTATCGAACACCTGGCCGCCCTTGAGCGGCACCTGCTCGGCCAGGCCCATGGCCTGCAACCACTGCCGCCAGTCGCGCCGGTCCGGGGTCGGATGCAGCAGTTCGGCGCCCTGCAGCCGCGCCAGGTCCCAGGGCTCGGCGCTGGCCGCCTCGGGCGCGCAGACCGGGATCAGCCACTCGGCGAACAACAGGGCGCTGTCCCACTCCTCGGGAAAACCGCCGCCGCCCAGCAGCACCGCGCAGTCGAACGGCTCGTGCTGGAAGTCCACCTTGTCCACATCCATCCAGGCGCTGGTCAACTGCACCTCGATGTCGCTGTTCTGCAGACGAAAGCGCGACAAACGCGCCAATAGCCAGCGCATGGTCAGGGTCGAGGGCGCCTTCAGACGCAGGGTCGCATCGTCGGCGCGCAGGGTGGTGCAGGCGCGCTCCAGTGCATCGAAGCCATCGCGCAGGCCGGGCAACAGCAGGCGCGCCGGCTCGGTGAGCTGCAGGCTTCGCCCGCGGCGCTCGAACAGGCGGCAGGCGAAATGCTCCTCCAGGGTGCGCACATGCCGGCTCACCGCGCTCTGGGTGATGGCCAGCTCCTCGGCGGCGCGGGTGAAGGAGCTGTGCCGCGCCGCCGCCTCGAAGGCGCGCAGGGCATAGAGCGGCGGCAGGCGCCGGCTCACAGCCGTACGCCATGAGTATTAATCATGCCTTGCATCGTTTTTTTCCCTTTGTGCCGGCGCGCTGGGCTCCCGAGAATGGCGACATTCTCAGCTTGATCGGAAAACCCCGGCAAGCCCTATTACTGAGCCTGACTCATCATGCCCCACGCTCTGCGCGACGAATTTTCCGCCCTCCTGCGCCTGGCCGGGCCACTGATCGCCGCGCAACTGGCGCATGTGCTGATGGTCTTCACCGACACGCTGATGATGGGCCTGCTCGGACCGGCCGCACTGGCCAGTGGCGGCCTCGGTGCGGCCAGCTATTCCTTCGTGTCGATCTTCTGCGTCGGGGTGATCGCCGCGGTCGGCAACCTGGTGGCCATCCGCCACGGCGCCGGCGATGCCGCCGGGGTCGCCCGCCTGACCCAGAACGGCCTGTGGCTGGGCTGGGGCCTGGCGCTGCTGGCCGGCCTGGGGTTGTGGCACCTGCGGCCGGCGCTGTTGTACTTCGGCCAGGCACCAGACAGCGTGGCCGGCGCCATGCAATTCCTCGCCACCCTGGTGTTCGCCCTGCCCGGCTATATGAGTTTCATGGCCCTGCGCGGCTTCACCGCGGCGATCGGCCGGCCCGGTCCGGTGATGGCGATCAGCATCGGCGGCGCACTGGCCAACTTCGTCCTCAACTATGCGCTGATCGAGGGCTGGTTCGGCCTGCCGCATCTGGGGCTGGCCGGCATCGGCCTGGTCACCGCGCTGGTGATGAACGCCATGGCGCTGCTGCTGGCCGGGCATGCACTGCGCCATCCGGCCTACGCCGCCTACCCGCTGTGGCGCGGCCTGCTGCGGCCGCGCTGGAGCGAGCTGCAGGAACTGCTGCGCCTGGGCCTGCCGATCGGTGGCACCTATGCCGTGGAGTCCGGGCTGTTCGCCTTCGCCGCCTTGTGCATGGGCGCGCTCGGCAGCCGCGAGCTGGCCGCGCACCAGATCGCCATCATGTCTGTCTATGTGGCGTTCATGGTGCCGGTAGGGCTGTCCTACGCCGTGACCTTCCGCATCGGCCAGCACTTCGGCGCCGGCCGCTTGCGCGAGGCGCAGCGGGCGGGGCGCCTGGGCATCGGCCTCGGCGCCGCCTGCATGCTCGGCTTCGCCGGCGTGTTCTGGCTGGCGCCGGAGTGGGTGGTCGGGCTGTTCCTCGACCGCTTCGACCCGGCCTATCGCGAGGTGGTCGACCTGGCCGTCGGCCTGTTGGCGATCGCCGCCTGGTTCGAGCTGTTCGACGGCGTGCAGACCATCGCCATGGGCGCGATCCGCGGCCTGAAGGACGCCAAGACCACCTTCGTGGTCGGCCTCGGCTGCTACTGGGCGATCGGCGCGCCGCTGGCCTGGACCCTGGCCTTCCCACTCGGCTGGGGTGCGCAGGGCGTCTGGTGGGGCCTGGCCGGCGGCCTGGCCGGCGGCCTGGCCTGTGCGGCGGTTGGCCTGAGCCTGGGATTCGAATGGAAGACCGCACGCCTGCTGCGGCCGCCCCGGGCAGCGGGCGACGCCTGCCTGTCGTAGCGCCGCGGCGCTCGGCGTTGGAGCTGGTGCGCACGGCGCACCCTACGGGCCGGCGAGCAGCCAGTAAACTGGGCTTCAGCCCACCACCCTACGGGTTGAGCAGTCCCAACAGCGGCCGGCGCAGGCCGAATACCAGAAAGCGCGCCAACTCGCTCAGCGGTAGCGCCTTGCTGATCAGGTAGCCCTGCACCTGATCGCAGCCGTACTGGCGCAACAAGGCCAGTTGCTCGGCGTTTTCCACGCCTTCGCCGACCACTTCCAGGTTGAGGTTGTGCGCCAGGTTGATCATCGCCCGCACCAGCTGGCGGTTTTCCGGGCGCTCGCCCATGCCGCCGACGAAGCTCTTGTCGATCTTCAGCAGGGTGATCGGCAGGTTGTTGAGGTGGACGAAGGAGGAGAAGCCGGTGCCGAAGTCGTCCAGGGAGAAGCGCACGCCAAGCCGGCCGAGCGCCAGCATGGTCTGCTGCACCTGGTCGCTGCGGCGCATCACCGCGGTTTCCGTCAGTTCGAACTCCAGCCACTCGGCCTCGACGCCGCGCTCCTCGATCAGCCGGCGCAGGGTCGGCAACAACTGGCTGTCCTGGAACTGGCGGAACGACAGGTTGACCGCCATGTGCAGCGCCGGCAGGCCGCGCCCGCGCAACCACTGCATATCGCGCAATGCGCGGGAGATCACCCAGTAGCCGAGTGGCACGATCAGCCCGCTTTCCTCGGCCAGCGGCACGAACTCGTTCGGCGCCAGCAGGCCGCGCTGGTGATGGCGCCAGCGCACCAGCGCCTCCAGGCCGACGATGCGCCCGCTCTGCAGGCACAGGCGCGGCTGGTAATGCAGCTCCAGCTCGTCGCGGCGCAGCGCCCGGCGCAGCTCGCCCTCCAGCTCGGTCAGGCCGCGCACGCTGTGGTGGATGCGCTCGTCGTAGACATGGAAGGTGCAGCCTTGCTGGCTCTTGGCCTGTTGCATGGCGATATGCGCATGCCACATCAGCGGATCGGCGCCGCCGCTGGCGCGGGCATGGGCCAGGCCCAGGCTGCAACCGATCAGCAGGCTCTCGCCGTCGACCCAATAGGGTTCGGCCAGGGCTTCGCAGATGAGTTCGGCCAGGCGCTCGGCACGCTGCGGGTCACGCCGGGTATCCAGCAGCAGGGCGAATTCGTCGCTGCCGAGGCGGGCCAGCTGGTCGCCGGGCTGCAACTGTGCCTTGAGCCGCGCCACCACCTGCAGGATCAGCCGGTCGCCGGCCTGGTAGCCGAGGGCGTCGTTGGCGTGGCGGAAGTTGTCCAGATCGAGATGACCGAGGGTCAACCCACCTCCGCCCAACTCGGCCAGGCGCGCCGCCAGCAGGGTCTGGAAGCCCTGGCGATTGGCGATGCCGGTAAGTGCGTCCTGCTCGGTCAGGCGTTGCAGGGTGGCCTGCAAGCCGCTGCGCTCCTGCATGTAGCGCAGGCAGCGGCGCAAGGCATCGAGGCCGAAGGCGTCGGCCACCAGCCAGTCGCCGACCCCGGGCGGCACCTGCTGCGGTTCCTGCTCCAGCAGCAGCACGATGGGCAGCGAACAGCTGCCCGGCTCGGGCAGCAAGTCTGGCGTGCACAGCAACAGGGCCTGGCTGGACCCGTCGAACAGATGGCTGGCCGCCGCCCAGGAGGGTGCGCTGATCAGCTCGTGACCACAGCCCAGGGCACTCAGCTGCGTACGCAGCCGCGCCGTCCATTGCGCCGAATCGGTCAACAAGAGCAAACGCATGGGTTCGACAGACGCGGTCACTGGGCTCCCCTGGATCGAAATGAAGGCCGGCCACCTGCCTGCAGATGGCGCGCCTGCGGCCGGCGCTATTCTACCCGCGCGTCCCTGCGCAGGGTCGACCCCTGAACCGCTGGACGCCGGGGACAAGCTAACCAACTGCGCCGATGCCGGCCAGCGGCATCTTGGCAAGCTGTGAGCGAGATCATGTCTGCGACTGAAAGCTGCGGGTTAGAGCGCCCCGCGGGGGGGGGGTCAAGCGCGGCAGGCGAAGAGCGACGAAGCCTGGCTCTGCAGTTGCTGGCGGAGGAAGTGTTGCAGTTCGTGCAGGGGCAGCGGCTTGCTGATCAGGTAGCCCTGCCCCTGATCGCAGCCGAACTGTTGCAGCAGCGCCAGTTCGGCCTCGGTCTCGAGGCCCTCGGCGACCACTTCCAGGCCGAGGTTGCGCGCCAGGTTGATCATCGCATTGACCAGCTTGGCTTGCTCGGCGCGCACCGCCATGCCGGAGACGAAGCTCTTGTCCAGCTTGAGCAGGGTGATCGGCAGACTGGCGAGATGGACGAAGGAGGAGAAACCGGTGCCGAAGTCGTCCAGGGAGAAACGCACGCCCAGGGCGCCCAGGGTGTGCATGGTGTCCAGCACATAGTCGCTGCGCCGCATCACCGCGGTTTCGGTCAGCTCGAACTCCAGCCAGCCGGCGTCCACCCCGCAGCCTTCGATCAGCCGCTGCACGGTGGGCAGCAGCTGGCTGTCCTGGAACTGGCTGAAGGACAGATTGACCGCCATGTGCAGCTGCACATCGTGTTCGGCCAGCCAGCGCAGATCGCGCAAGGCACGGGCCACCACCCAGTAGCCGAGCGGCACGATCAGGCCGCTCTGCTCGGCCAACGGGATGAACTCCTGGGGATAGAGCAGCCCACGGCCCGGATGGCACCAGCGCACCAGCGCTTCCAGGCCGACGATCTCCCCCGTGGTGAGATCCTGGCGTGGCTGGTAGTGCAGCACCAGCTCGTCGCGGCGCAAGGCCTGGCGCAGCTCCGCCTCGAGATCGGCCAGGGTCCGGGTGTCGCTGGAGATCCGCTCGTCATACAGATGGTAGGTGCAGCCTTCGCGGGCCTTGGCCTGCTGCATGGCCAGGTGCGCGTGCCACAGCAGCGGATCGGCCTCCTCGCCGGCACGACCATAGGCCAGGCCCAGGCTGCAGCCGAGGGTCAGGCTTTCGCCCTGGATCCGATAGGGCTCGGCCAGGGCATCCATCAGCGCCAGGGCCAGCGGTTCGACGCGGGCCGCCGATTGGCTGACATCCAGCAGCAGGGCGAACTCGTCGCTGCCCACCCGCGCCAGGCTGTCCTGGGGCTCGAGCACCGCCTTGAGGCGCTCGGTGACCTGCTGGATCAGCAGGTCGCCGGCCAGATGGCCGAGGCTGTCGTTGGCATGGCTGAAGTTATCCAGGTCCAGGTAGCCCAGCAGCAAGCCGCGCCCACGGTTCTGCTGCAGCCGTTGGCGCAGCAGGTTCTGGAAGCCCTGGCGATTGGCGATACCGGTCAGCGGGTCACGCTCGGCGAGGTGTTGCAGCATCTGCCGCTGTCGGCTGTACTCCAGGCAGCGGCGCAGCACCTCGCCGTTGAGGCGGTCACGCGCCAACCAGTCCTGGGCACCGACCAAGGGCTCGAGTGGCGGGTACTCGAGCAGCAGGATGGGCGGCAGCGGGCAATCGTTGGCCGCGGGCTGGCACTGCGGGGTGCAGAAGATCAGGTCGGGCAGGCGCGTGCGATAGAGACGCTGGGCCTCCTGCCAGCTGCTGGCGACAAATAGCCAAACGGGCTCGGATTGCTCGGCGAGCAAGGAATCGAGCAGGCTCACCCAGTGACTTTCTGTCGTAAGAATGAGCAGCCGGCAGAAATCGCTTTGGCAGGACACAGAACCTCCAAGGGGCTCTATTTCACAAACTACTTTAACTTATAGCCTCACTTGCCTAATTAAGCACAAAAATATGACGATCGTCACCACCTTGTCATTTCCTTGACGGTAGCCGCTGGGCCAGGCCTTGGTCGCCAGTGCATCCATTCCTGCTAGAATCCCCGGCCCTTTTCCCAAGCCAATACCCGCCATGTCCCGACTCAATCCCCGGCAGCAGGAAGCCGTGAACTACGTCGGCGGCCCTCTTTTGGTGCTCGCCGGCGCCGGCTCCGGCAAGACCAGCGTGATCACCCGCAAGATCGCCCATCTGGTACAGAACTGCGGCATCCGCGCCCAGCACATCGTCGCCATGACCTTCACCAACAAGGCCGCGCGGGAGATGAAGGAGCGCGTCGGCAGCCTGCTCAAGGGCGCCGAAGGGCGTGGCCTGACGGTGTCGACCTTCCACAACCTGGGGATGAACATCATCCGCAAGGAATACGCGCGCCTGGGCTACAAGCCGGGCTTCTCGATCTTCGACGAGGGCGACATCAAGGCGCTGCTCAGCGACATCATGCAGAAGGAATACTCCGGCGACGACGGCATCGACGAGATCAAGAACTACATCGGCGCCTGGAAGAACGACCTGATCCTCCCCGACCAGGCCCTGGCCGAGGCACGCGGGCCCAAGGAGCAGACCGCGGCGATCGTCTACCTGCACTACCAGCGCACGCTCAAGGCGTATAACGCGGTGGACTTCGACGACCTGATCCTGATGCCGGTGAAGCTGTTCCAGGAACACGCCGACATCCTGGAAAAATGGCAGAACCGCATCCGCTACCTGCTGGTCGACGAATACCAGGACACCAACGCCAGCCAGTACCTGCTGGTGAAACTGCTGGTGGGCATGCGCAACCAGTTCACCGTGGTCGGCGACGACGACCAGTCGATCTACGCCTGGCGCGGCGCCCGCCCGGAAAACCTGATGCTGCTCAAGGAGGATTACCCCTCGCTAAAGGTGGTGATGCTTGAGCAGAACTACCGCTCCACCAGTCGCATCCTCAAATGCGCCAACATCCTCATCGCCAACAACCCGCACGCCTTCGAGAAGCAGCTGTGGAGCGAGATGGGCATGGGCGACGAGATCCGCGTGATCCGCTGCCGCAACGAGGACGCAGAATGCGAACGGGTGGCCCTGGAAATCCTCACCGAGCACCTGCGCACCCAGCGCCCCTACTGCGACTACGCCATCCTCTACCGCGGCAACTACCAGGCCAAGCTGATGGAGCTGAAGCTACAGCACCACCAGATCCCCTATCGCCTGAGCGGCGGCACCAGCTTCTTCGCCCGCCAGGAAGTGAAGGACCTGATGAGCTACTTCCGCCTGCTGGTCAACCCGGACGACGACAACGCCTTCCTGCGGGTGATCAACGTGCCGCGCCGCGAGATCGGTTCGACCACCCTGGAAAAACTCGGCAACTACGCCACCGCGCGCAAGATCAGCATGTATGCCGCCGCCGGCGAGATCGGCCTCGGCGAGCACCTGGACAGCCGCTTCAGCGAGCGCCTGGCGCGCTTCACCAAGTGGATGGACGGGGTGCGCCAGCAATGTGCGCAGAACGATCCGATCGCCGCCATCCGCAGCATGGTGATGGACATCGACTACGAGAACTGGCTGCGGCAGAACGCCTCCAGCGACAAGGTCGCCGACGCGCGCATGGGCAACGTCTGGTTCCTCGTCGAGGCGCTGAAGAACACCCTGGAGCGCGACGAAGATGGCGAGATGACCATCGAGGACGCCATCGGCAAGCTGGTGTTGCGCGACATGCTGGAGCGCCAGCAGGAGGAAGAGGAAGGCGCCGAGGGCGTGCAGATGATGACCCTGCACGCCTCCAAGGGCCTGGAATACCCCTCGGTCTATATTCTCGGCGTGGAGGAGGAAATCCTCCCGCACCGCTCCAGCATCGAGGCCGACACCGTCGAGGAAGAGCGGCGCCTGGCCTACGTGGGCATCACCCGCGCCAAGCGCAACCTGACCATGACCTTCGCCGCCAAGCGCAAGCAGTACGGCGAGATCATGGACTGCTCGCCGAGCCGCTTCCTCGACGAACTGCCGCCCGAGGACCTGGTCTGGGAGGGCCAGGAGGACGCGCCACCAGAGGTCAAGGCGGCCACCGGCAACTCGGCGCTGGCCAATATGCGCGCCCTGCTGAAAAAATAGCCTGGAGCTATTTTTTAACGTCGCGCAGCGACGGCCCGAAGTGTGGCCGCCAGGGTTGGCAGACCATAAAAATGATCGATTACGGCGTAGGTTGGCGCTGAGCGCAGCGAAGCCCAACAAAGCTGCCGATACCCATGTTGGGCTTCGCCGCTGCGCGCCTCAACCCAACCTACACAGTCCGGCGCAGACCGGGTATTTACATAACGACGAGGGTAACCGCGTGGAAGCGCTGAAACAGAAGATTCGTCAGGACGGCATCGTCCTTTCCGAGCAGGTGCTCAAGGTCGATGCCTTTCTCAACCACCAGATCGACCCGCTGCTGATGCAGCAGATCGGCCACGAGTTCGCCCGGCGTTTCGCCGGCCAGGGCATCAGCAAGATCGTCACCATCGAGGCCTCGGGCATCGCCCCGGCGGTGATGGCCGGCCTGGAACTCGGCGTGCCGGTGATCTTCGCCCGCAAGTACCAGTCGCTGACCCTCAAGGGCGACCTCTACACCGCCAAGGTGTTCTCCTTCACCAAGCAGAGCGAGAGCACCATCGCCATCTCGGCCAAGCACCTGGGTGCGGCGGATCATGTCCTGCTGATCGACGACTTCCTCGCCAACGGCCATGCCGCCATGGCGCTGATCGACCTGATCGGCCAGGCCGGGGCAAGCATCGCCGGGCTCGGCGTGGTGATCGAGAAGTCCTTCCAGGCCGGTCGTGCCGAGTTGGACCGCCAGGGTTTCCGGGTCGAGTCGCTGGCGCGCATCGGCTCGCTGGAAGGTGGCCGGGTGAGCTTTATCGACTGAACGCCGGGCACAAGAAATTTCCGGGAGCAATTTTTGACGGCGCGCAGCGACGGCCCGAAGGGTGGCTGCCATGGATGGCAAGCCACAAAAAAACCGCCCGAAGGCGGTTTTCTCGTGGACCTCGCAACTTACAGGCCGGACATCTTCTCGATGGCGGCACGCAGCTCGTCGTCCGAGCAATCGTTGCAGGTGCCTTTCGGCGGCATGGAGTTGAGGCCGGCGATGGCATTCTTCAGCAGGCCGTCGACGCCATTGCTGGCGCGGGCTTGCCAGGCGGCACCGTCGCCGATCTTCGGCGCGCCCAGCACGCCGGCGGTGTGGCAGGCGCCACAGTGCTTGCCAATGATGTCGTCGGCAGTGCGCGCACCGCCGCCGGCCGCAGCGGCGACCGCTTCGATACCCTTGCATTCCTCGCCCATCACGCAGACTTCACCGACCGGCTTCAAGCGCTCTGCGATCGCTTCGTCGGTCGTGGCCTGCGCAGTCACTGCCCACAGAGCCATTACGGCTGCCGGTGCTACCAGCATCTTCTTAATCAGGTTCACGCGTACACCCTCATCGTGGCTAGTCACGCCCGCGGCCACGGTTTCGCGAGCGGGCGACAGTATAACGGGAAGCCTGCCACGCCGAAACAACCCTAATGTCGCAGGGTTATTGGTGGCAAACGGCGTGCCGGGCGCCGCCCAAGGTTTGCTTGCCGGCGCGTGGCGAGCGCTTAGAAATTCGCCGGCGTGGTAGCGCTGATCAGTTTCGCCGGCGCATCGAACGGGTTGCGGAAACGGTGCGGCTTGCTGCTTTCGAAGTAGTAGCTGTCGCCGGTTTCGAGGATATAGGCCTCGCTGCCGACGGTCAGCTCCAGACGGCCTTCGACCAGCATGCCGGCCTCTTCGCCCTCGTGGGTGAGCATCTCGTCGCCGGTGCCGGCGCCCGGCGGGTAGGTCTCGGAAAGGAAGGCGATGGCGCGGCTCGGGTGAGCCTTGCCGACCAGCTTCATGGTCACGGCGCCGTCGGAGATGTCGATCAACTCGGCGGCCTTGTAGACGACTTGGGTGTGGTTATCCGGCTCCATGTCCAGGGAGAAGAACTCCACCAGCGACATCGGGATGCCCGCCAACACCTTCTTCAACGAGCTGATCGAGGGGCTGACGCTGTTCTTCTCGATCATCGAAATGGTGCTGTTGGTGACACCCGCGCGCTTGGCGAGTTCACGCTGGGAAAGGCCTTTGAGCTTGCGAATGGATTGCAGTCGAACACCGACGTCCAATGCTGGAGTCCCCCTCGGGAAGATACGGAAAAAGTGCCCGTATCATGGCAACAGCGTTCAGTATTTACAACACCCCGACCGCAAATCCTGCCCAGTGACCCGATCAGTCCCCGGAATAGAGCAATGGCACCCGGCGCAGGTTGCAGAACAACTGGTAGGGGATGGTGCCGGCCCTGCTTGCCACCTCGCTGGCGAGGACATTCTTGCCCCACAGCTCGACCCGGCTGCCGAGGCCGGCGGCGGGCAGGTCGCCGAGGTCGACGCAGAGCATGTCCATCGATACCCGGCCGAGCAGCCGGCTCGGCTGGCCATCGACCAGCAGCGGCGTGCCGGTCGGCGCATGCCGTGGATAGCCGTCGGCATAGCCCATGGCGACCACGCCGACGCGGGTCGGCCGCTCGGTGACGAAGCGCGCGCCGTAGCCGACCGGTTCGCCGGCCGGCAGTTCGCGCACGCTGATGATCTTCGATTCCAGGGTCATCACCGGCTGCAAGCGCGCCGCCACGGCCTGCTCGCCCTCGAACGGGGTGGCGCCGTAGAGCATGATGCCGGGACGCACCCAGTCGCTCGCCTGCTGTTGTTTAAAGAGCTGTGGCCAGCCGAGCACGGCCGGCGAGTTGCGCAGGCTGACCTCCGCCGCCAGGCCCTGGCGGGCCTGCTCGAACACCGCCAGTTGCTCCTCGCTGCGCGGGCAGTCCAGCTCGTCGGCACGGGCGAAGTGGCTCATCAGGACGATTTTCGCCACCTTGCCGGTCGCCAGCAGGCGCCGATAGGCCGCCTGGTAGTCGGCCGGATGCAGACCGACGCGGTGCATGCCGGAATCCAGCTTGAGCCAGATGTTCAGCGGCGTGCGCAGCGGCTTGCGCAACTGCGTCCGTTCGATGGCCTCGACCTGCCACAGCGCATGCACCACGCACCAGAGCTCATGCTGCTCGATCAGCGCCAGCTCGTCGGCCTCGAAGAAGCCTTCCAGCAGCAGGATCGGCGCGCGGATGCCGGCCTCGCGCAACTGCAGCGCCTCCTCGATGCAGGCCACGGCGAAGCCATCGGCCTCGCCTTCCAGGGCCTGTGCGCAACGCACCGCGCCGTGCCCGTAGGCATCGGCCTTGACCACCGCGAGCGCCTTGGCGCGCGACACTTCACGGGCCAGGCGGTAGTTGTGACGCAGGGCTTGCAGGTCGATCAGGGCACGGGCAGGACGCATGGTCTTCACACTTCGGGGCGTAGGCTGGGTAGAACCTATTTTGGCGATACCCGGCGCAGGTTGCTGATTAAAAAAGCCCGGCGGGACAGCCGGGCAAAAGCCAACTACTAGGGTAGGTCAGGCGCTCAGAGCGCCGCCACCACGGTCATTTCCACCAGCACCTCGGGCTTGTACATCTTCGCCTCGACGCAGGCGCGGGCCGGCGCGGCGCCTTGGGCGACCCAGGCGTCCCACACCTGGTTGAGCCCGGCGTAATCGCGATCCAGGTCCTTCAGGTAGATGGTCACCGAAAGGATGCGCGACTTGTCGCTGCCGGCTTCGGCCAACAGCGCGTCGATGTTGGCCAGGGTCTCGCGGGTCTGCTGCAGGATATCGCCGCGGTAGTCGTCCGCCAGCTGTCCGGCCAGGTAGACCGTGCCGTTGTGGATGACGATTTCGCTGTAACGGGTTTCAGTGCGCAGGCGCTGGACTGACATGCTTCGGGGTCTCCTTGGAGCTGCTGTAACGGAAGATATCCAGGCCTTCGCTGCTGATCTGCGGACGTTTCTTGGCCATCAGGTCGGCGAGGAAACGACCGGAGCCGCAGGCCATGGTCCAACCCAGTGTGCCGTGCCCGGTATTCAAGAACAAATTGCGCATGCGGGTGGCGCCGACGATCGGCGTGCCGTCCGGCGTCGCCGGGCGCAGGCCGGTCCAGAACTCGGCCTGGCTCAGGTCGCCGCCCTGCGGGTAGAGGTCGGCGGTGATCATCTCCAGGGTCTCGCGGCGACGCGGATTGAGGCTCAGGTCGAAACCGGCGATCTCGGCCATGCCGCCGACGCGGATGCGGTTGTCGAAACGGGTGATGGCGACCTTGTAGGTCTCGTCGAGAATGGTCGAGGTCGGCGCCATGTCGCCATTGGCGATCGGCACGGTCAGCGAGTAGCCCTTGAGCGGGTAGACCGGCGCGCGGATGCCCAGCGGCTTGAGCAGCTGCGGGCTGTAGCTGCCGAGGGCGAGCACGTAGCGGTCGGCGGTCTCCAGCTTGCCGTCGATCCACACGCCGTTGATCCGGTCGCCGGCGAAGTCCAGGCGCTCGATGCTCTGGCCGAAGCGGAACTCGACGCCCAGTTGCTTGGCCATCTCAGCCAGCTTGGTGGTGAACATCTGGCAGTCGCCGGTCTGGTCGTTGGGCAGGCGCAGGGCGCCGGCCAGCTTGTGCTTGACCCCGGCCAGGGCCGGCTCGACGCGGGCGATGCCGTCACGGTCGAGCAGTTCGAAGGGCACGCCGGACTGCTTGAGCACGGCGATGTCCTTGGCCGCGTTGTCCACCTGCGCCTGAGTCCGGAACAGCTGGGTGGTGCCCAGGCTGCGGCCTTCGTAGCCGATGCCGGTCTCGGCGCGCAGCTCGTCGAGGCAGTCGCGGCTGTACTCGGACAGGCGCACCATGCGCTCCTTGTTCACCGCGTAACGGCTGGCGGTGCAGTTGCGCAGCATCTGCGCCATCCACAGGTACTGGTCGATATCGGCGGTGGCCTTGATCGCCAGCGGTGCATGCTTCTGCAGCAGCCACTTGATGGCTTTCAGCGGTACGCCCGGCGCCGCCCAGGGCGAGGCATAGCCCGGGGATACCTGGCCGGCGTTGGCGAAGCTGGTTTCCATGGCCGGGCCGTCCTGGCGGTCGACCACCACCACGTCGAAACCCTGACGCGCCAGGTAATACGCACTGGCCGTACCAATCACACCGCTACCCAGCACCAGAACCCGCATCGTGCACTCCTCGCCGCGACTATGCGCTGACGTTTGTTGTCTTGAGAGTTGATACGCGCAGTATATTGAGCACGAGCCAGTGCTTCTCACTATATATAGGGCTATATTTGGCGAGAATTCTTGGCAAAAACCACTTTTGCGGAGCCCCCCCATGCGCACCCAGCACCAAAGCCGTCGCGAACTGGACAAGATCGACCGCAACATCCTGCGCATCCTCCAGGAGGACGGACGCATCTCCTTCACCGAGCTGGGCGAACGGGTCGGCCTGTCCACCACGCCCTGCACCGAGCGGGTCCGCCGCCTGGAGCGCGAAGGCATCATCATGGGCTACAACGCCCGCCTCAACCCGCAGTACCTCAAGGCCAGCCTGCTGGTGTTCGTCGAGATCAGCCTGGACTACAAGTCCGGCGACACCTTCGAGGAATTCCGCCGCGCCGTGCTCAAGCTGCCGCACGTGCTGGAATGCCACCTGGTCTCCGGCGACTTCGACTACCTGGTCAAGGCGCGGATCAACGAGATGGCCAGCTACCGCAAGCTGCTCGGCGACATCCTGCTCAAGCTGCCGCACGTGCGCGAGTCGAAGAGCTATATCGTCATGGAAGAGGTCAAGGAGTCGCTGGCCCTGCCCGTACCGGAGTAGCGCCGGCTACACCAGCACCTGGCGGGTGCTGGCGATCAGCCGATGCACTTGCTGCTCGATGTGCGCCTCGGTCGGCGCCTCCGGGCCGCGCCCACGCGGACAGGGCAGGCTCGGCGTGGTGCCGAACAGCCGGCAGATCAGCGGGCGCTGCTCGTACACCTGGCAGCCGCGGGGGCCGAGGTGCACGCAGTTGAAGTCGGCCAGGGCGGCCTCGTGCTCGGCATCGCTCTTCACCGGCAGGCGCGCCATCTCCTCGGACGAGGCGGTCACCGGCCCGCAACAGTCGTGACAGCCGGGCACGCAGTCGAAGTGCGGGATCCGCCGGCGCAGGTGGTCGATGGTGCGGCTGGTGCAGGTCATGGCAGCTATCCTGAGGCGAATGCGCGCATCTTAACCGCAGGCGCAGGCGGTTCGCCGCCAAGCGACGGCCGGCCCCGGGAAAAACAGTTTTTACCGCCGCCCACTTGGCGTCGGGCGGAAACCACGCTTATCCTGCGTCAAATTTTCCACACATAACAATCAGGATTTCGCACATGAACGCCCGCGTTCACCAGCCAGTGCACAGCACCCAGCACGCCGCTTCCTACTATGCCGCCAGCACCAATCGCCACCTGGCCTACCCGCCGTTGCGCGGTGAGCGGCGCGTCGACGTGTGCATCGTCGGTGGCGGCTTCTCCGGGCTGAGCACCGCCATCGAACTGGCCCAGAAAGGCTTCTCGGTGGTGCTGCTGGAGGCGCACCAGATCGGCTGGGGCGCCAGTGGGCGCAACGGCGGGCAACTGATCCGCGGCGTCGGCCATGGACTCGAACAGTTCCTCCCGGTGCTCGGTGCAGAGGGCGTGCGCGCACTCAAGCTGATGGGCCTGGAGGCGGTGGAGATCGTTCGCCAGCGGGTCGAGCGGTTCGCCATCGACTGCGACCTGAGCTGGGGCTACTGCGACCTGGCCAACAAGCCCGGCCACCTGGCCGGCTTCGCCGAAGACCTCGAGGAACTCCGGGACCTCGGCTACCGCCACGAACTGCGCCTGCTGCAACCCGGGCAGATGCACGAGGTGGTCGGCTCCGAGCGCTATGTCGGCGGCCTGATCGACATGGGCTCCGGCCACCTGCACCCGCTCAACCTGGCCCTCGGCGAAGCCGTCGCCGCCCAGTCGCTGGGCGTGCAGCTGTTCGAGGACTCGGCCGCCACGCGCATCGACTACGGCAGCGAGGTCAGGGTGCACACCGCCCAAGGGCTGGTCCGCGCCGCCCATCTGGTGCTCGGCTGCAACGCCTACCTGGGCGACCTCAACCCGGCCCTGGGTGGCCAGGTGCTGCCGGCCGGTAGCTATATCATCGCCACCGAGCCGCTGTCCGAGGCCCAGGCCAAGGCGCTGATTCCGCAGAACATGGCGCTCTGCGACCAGCGCGTGGCCCTCGACTACTATCGCCTGTCCGCCGACCGGCGCCTGCTGTTCGGCGGTGCCTGCCATTATTCCGGCCGCGATCCGGCGGACATCGCCGGCTATATGCGGCCGAAGATGCTGGCAGTCTTCCCGCAGCTGGCGGATGTGAAGATCGATTACCAGTGGGGCGGGATGATCGGCATCGGCGCCAACCGCCTGCCGCAGATCGGCCGGCTCGAGGACCAGCCCAACGTGTTCTACGCCCAGGCCTATTCCGGCCACGGGCTCAACGCCACCCACCTGGCCGGCAAGCTGCTGGCCGAGGCCATCGCCGGCCAGGCCGGCGGCGGCTTCGAGCTGTTCGCCCGGGTGCCGCACCTGACCTTTCCCGGCGGCAAGTACCTGCGCTCGCCGCTGCTGGCGCTGGGCATGCTCTGGCACCGGCTCAAGGAACTGCTCTGACGCGCCGGCTTGCCCCGGCGAACCGCTCATAGCCGCCAGAACGGGCGCAAGGCCTCGGCCAGCGCCTGCGCGCGGGTCAGGCCGATATCCTTCAACTGCGCCTCATCCAGTTCGAGCAACGCCCGCCGGGTGCGCAGGCGCCGCCAGAATAGCCGCCAGCGCCCGCCCTGCCCGTCCGCAGGCGCCTGGCCACGCAGCGCCGGCGGCGCGGCGTCGGCCAACAGTTCCTGCTGGCGCAACGCCAATCTGACATCACCGAGTCCGTTCATCGCCTTGCCCTCTGTTCGACAGTGTCTTGGAGGAGCATGATGGCCAGCCGGGAAAAAGCATTACAGACTCAAGAAAGCACTTTTAACTGCATACAGATCCGCTGAAAACCCGCTGAATCCTGTATTTATCGAGCATCTGTACTGGTCCACGGCACTAACGCATCACCAGCAGGGGCAACTGTCATGACGCTCTACGTCAATCTGGCCGAACTGCTCGGCGCGCGCATCGAACAAGGCCTGTATCGCCCCGGCGATCGCCTGCCGTCGGTACGCGCCCTGAGCCTGGAACACGGCGTCAGCCTGAGCACGGTGCAGCAGGCCTATCGCCACCTGGAGGACCGGGGCCTGGCCACGCCGCGGCCGAAGTCCGGCTACTTCGTGCCGCAGGCCCGGCAGAAGCCGGCCCTGCCGATGGTCAGCCGCACGGCGCAGCGGCCGGTGGAGATTTCCCAGTGGGATCAGGTGCTCGAGCTGATCAGCATTGCCCCCGGCGGCGAGGTGCTCCAGCTCGGCCGCGGCATGCCGGACATCGGCAGCCCGACCCTGAAACCGCTGCTGCGCAGCCTGTCGCGCCTGGCTCGCCGGCAAGAGATCAAGGAGCTGAGCTACGGCTGCCTGCATGGCGACCCCGGTCTGCGCCAGCAAGTCTCGCGGCTGATGCTCGACTCGGGCTGCCAGATCCCCTATCAGGACATCGTCATCACTACCGGCTGCCACGAGGCGCTGTCGGCGGCCATCCGCGCGGTGTGCGAGCCGGGCGATATCGTCGCGGTCGACTCGCCGAGCTTCCATGGCGTGATGCAGGCCTTGAAAGGCTTCGGCATGAAGGCCCTGGAGCTGCCCACCGACCCGCTCACCGGGATCAGCCTGGAGGCCCTGGAGCTGGCCCTGGAACAGTGGCCGATCAAGGCCATCCAGCTCACCCCGAACTGCAACAACCCGCTCGGCTACATCATGCCGGAGGCCAACAAGCGCGCCCTGCTCGCCCTGGCCCAGCGCTACGACGTGGCGATCATCGAGGACGACGTCTACGGCGAGCTGGCCTACAGCTACCCGCGCCCGCGCACCATCAAGTCCTACGACGAGGACGGCCGCGTGCTGCTCTGCAGCTCGTTCTCCAAGACCCTGGCACCCGGCCTGCGGATCGGCTGGATCGCCCCGGGACGCTACCTGCAGCGGGTGCTGCACCTGAAATACATCGGCACCGGCATGAGCACCCAGCTGCCGCAACTGGCGCTGGCCGCGTTCATCGAAGGCGGCCACTACGAGCCGCACCTGCGGCGCATGCGCAGCCAGTACGCCCGTGGCCTGGAGCAGATGGTCGACTGGGTCAGCCGCTATTTCCCGCCCGGCACGCGGGTCAGCCAGCCGCGCGGCGGCTTCATGCTGTGGGTCGAGCTGGACCCGGGCTTCGACAGCCAGCGGCTGAACCGCCTGCTGCGCCCGCAGCAGGTGCAGATCGCCCCCGGCAGCATCTTTTCCGCCGCCGGCAAGTACCGCAACTGCCTGCGCATCAACTATGCCGCCAAGCCCAGCGCGCGAATCGAGCAGGCGATCCGCCAGGTCGGCGCATGCGCCGGCGAACTGCTCGCGGAGCTGGCCGAGCCGGCCTGAAGTACGCCGAACTAGTCGCTGCGCGCCGGCTCGGCGGCGCCAAGCGGGGCGTCGACACCGGCGCGGCGCCAGGCGAGCGCGACGAAACCGGCCGCGCCGAGGGCCATCAGCAACGGCAACGCATGGCCGCTGACCCACTGGCTGGCCGCCCCGGTAGTCAGCGGGCCGATCAGGCAACCGATACCCCACAGCTGCGCGACATGGGCATTGGCGCGCACCAGGGCATCGTCGCGGTAACGCTCGCCGATCAGGATCAGCGACAGGGTGAACAGCCCGCCGGCGCTGGCGCCGAACAGCACCAGCAGCGGCCAGATCAGCGGCGTGTGCAGCAGCGGCGGCAGCGCCAGGCTGGTGAGCAGCAGGATCACCCCGCAGCCGCGGAACAGGCTGCGCCGCGACATGCGATCGGCCAGCCAACCGATCGGCAGCTGCAGCACGGCATCGCCGACCACCACCACACTGACCATCAGCAGCGCCACGTCCTGGCTGAAGCCCTGGCGCAGGCCATAGATCGGCAGCAGGGTCAGCATCATCGCCTCGAACGCGGCGAACAGCATCACCGCCCAGGCGATCGCCGGCAGCTTGCGGCAGAACGCCGGCAGGCCCCGCCCCAAGGCGCTGTGGGCGTCGACCCTGGGCGCGCCGCTGCGGCCCAGGAGGATCAGCGAACCACCGACCAGCAGGCCGACGCCGGTCCAGAAGCCCAGGTCGGTGGCGGTACCCAGCGCAGTGAGCAGCAACGGCCCACACAGTTGGCTCAACGCATAGCCGGTGCCATACAGGGCCACCAGACGGCCACGCCATTTCTCCACCGCCAGTTGGTTGATCCAGCTTTCGCCGAGGATGAACACCATGGTCAGCGCCACGCCGATCAGCAGGCGCAGCGCCAGCCACACCGCGTAGTCCTGCACCAGCGCCAGCAGCGCCACCGACAGTGCGCCGAGCAGCAGGCACAGCTGCATCAGCGTGGTGGTGCCCAGGCGCGCGGCCAGGCGCCCGGCCAGCGAGGCGCCGAGCAGCACGCCGACCGCCGGGGTCGCCGCCATCACGCCGATGGCGAAGGAGTCGTGGCCCCAGCTCTCCAGGCGCAGCGACACCAGCGGCATGCTCACGCCGAGGGCCAGGCCGATGCTGATCACCGCCGCGCAGACCGCGAAATAGGTACCCCAACGCATGCCAGACTCCTTTTTGTCGTGGCCGGCTGACCAAGCAAAACGGCCGGGTTTCCAAGGAAACCCGGCCGCAGGTGTGGCTCGCAAAGAGCCGGCCCCTCAACTCGGGGGGCGGACCTCAAGGGAGAACAAAAACGCTCCCCTTGAAAACAGATTATCGACCGAAACCAACACCGACAAAGATCTCCTGGGCTAAGGCCAGAACCAACGACCAACGGGAGTAACAGCCGAAGGCTGGCCCGAAGGGTGAGCGCCAGCGAATCAGGCGCCCCGGAGCTTTTAAGCGCAGCGTACTGCGGTACGTGAGCATTAAAAGCGAGGACGCAACGCCCGACCAGGAGATCGTCCCGCTACCGTTACAGCTTGATCCAGGTAGCTTTCAGCTCGGTGTACTTGTCGAAGGCGTGCAGCGACTTGTCGCGGCCGTTGCCGGACTGCTTGAAGCCACCGAACGGCGCGGTCATGTCGCCGCCGTCATACTGGTTGACCCACACGCTGCCGGCGCGCAGCGCCTTGGCGGTCAGGTGCGCCTTGGACAGGTTGCTGGTCCAGACCGCCGCGGCCAGGCCGTAGGGGCTGTCGTTGGCGATGGCCACGGCTTCTTCAGCCGAGTCGAAGCCGATTACCGACAGCACCGGGCCGAAGATTTCCTCGCGGGCGATGCGCATGGCGTTGCTCACGCCGTCGAAGACGGTCGGCTCGACGTAGGTGCCGCCGGTCTCTTCCAGCACCCGCTTGCCGCCGGCCACCAGCTTGGCGCCGTCGTCGTGACCGGCCTGGATGTAGGCCAGCACGTTGTTCATCTGGGTGGTATCGACCAGCGCGCCGACGTTGGTTGCCGGGTCCAGCGGGTTGCCCGGTTTCCAGGCCTTGATCGCCTCGACCACCATCGGCACGAAGCGCTCCTTGATCGAGTTCTCCACCAACAGGCGCGAGCCGGCGGTGCACACCTCGCCCTGGTTGAAGGCGATCGCCCCGGCCGCGGCTTCGGCGGCGGCCTGCAGGTCCGGCGCATCGGCGAAGACGATATTCGGGCTCTTGCCGCCGGCCTCCAGCCAGACGCGCTTCATGTTCGATTCGCCGGCGTAGACCATCAGCTGCTTGGCGATCTTGGTCGAGCCGGTGAACACCAGGGTGTCGACGTCCATATGCAGGGCCAGGGCCTTGCCGACGGTGTGGCCATAGCCCGGCAGCACGTTGAACACGCCGGCCGGAATGCCGGCCTCGATGGCCAGCTGGGCGAGGCGGATGCCGGTCAGCGGCGACTTCTCGGACGGCTTCAAGATCACCGAGTTGCCGGTGGCCAGCGCCGGGCCGAGCTTCCAGCAGCTCATCAGCAGCGGGAAGTTCCACGGCACGATGGCGGCGACCACGCCGATCGGCTCGCGGGTCACCAGGCCCAGTTCGTTGTGCGGGGTGGCGGCCACCTCGTCGTAGATCTTGTCGATCGCCTCGCCGCTCCAGCGGATCGCCCGGGCGGCGCTGGACACGTCGATAGCCAGCGCATCGCCGATCGGCTTGCCCATGTCGAGGGTTTCCAGCAGCGCCAGCTCCTCGCCGTGCTGCTCGATCAGCGCGGCGAAGCGGATCATCACTTCCTTGCGCGCCACCGGCGCCAGGCGCGACCAGGCGCCGGAGTCGAAGGTGGTCCGGGCGTCGGCCACGGCGATCTCGGCATCGGCCAAGTCGCAGCTGGCGACCTGGGCCAACAGGCGGCCGTCCACCGGGCTGATGCATTCGAAAGTCGCGCCGGACTTCGCCGCGCGGTATTCGCCATGAATGAAGGCACGGCCTTCGATGGTCAGGGTCTTGGCGCGCTGTTCCCAGTCGGCGCGAGTCAGGCTAGTCATGCGAGCATCCTCTATCGGTAAAAAGTGCGGCGGGCCAGGCCCGCGCACTGTCAATAATTCTGCAAGGCCCCTTCTGGGCCGAATCCTGTTGGCAACACTAAACCACCGGAGCGCATATTTTCAATATTTTTGACAAAGACCGCTAAAAGACCCTTGTCATGTTCGTTTTATTAAACATAGACTGCGCAAAATCGCGTTCCAGCTCCCTTTCTTCGCGCGTCCGGATGGCCAGCATGACACTCGACAGCAGCCCGCAACCGAACAAAATAACCAACACCCTCGACGATTTCTGGATGCCGTTCACCGCCAACCGCCAATTCAAGGCCAAGCCGCGCCTGCTGGAAAGCGCCGAAGGCATGTATTTCACCAGCACCGACGGCCGTAAGGTGTTGGACGGCACCGCCGGCCTCTGGTGCTGCAACGCCGGCCACGGCCGCCGGGAAATCACCGAGGCGGTGAGCAAGCAGATTGCCAAGCTGGACTTCGCCCCGACCTTCCAGATGGGCCACCCGCTGCCCTTCGAGCTGGCCAGCCGGCTGGCCGAGATCGCCCCGGCCGGGCTGAACAAGGTGTTCTTCACCAACTCCGGCTCGGAGTCGGCCGACACCGCGCTGAAGATCGCCCTGGCCTACCAGCGCGCCATCGGCCAGGGCACGCGCACCCGCCTGATCGGCCGCGAGCTGGGCTACCACGGCGTCGGCTTCGGCGGCATCGCGGTCGGCGGCATGCTCAACAACCGCAGGGCCTTCCCGGTGATGCTGCCGGGCGTCGACCACCTGCCGCACACCCTGGACATCGCCCGCAACGCCTTCAGCCGCGGCCTGCCGGAATTCGGCATCGACAAGGCCGACGAGCTGGAGCGCCTGGTCGCCCTGCACGGCGCCGAGAACATCGCCGCGGTGATAGTCGAGCCGATGTCCGGCTCGGCCGGCGTGATCCTGCCGCCGGTCGGCTACTTGCAACGCCTGCGCGAGATCACCAGGAAGCACGGCATCCTGCTGATCTTCGACGAGGTGATCACCGGTTTCGGCCGCGTCGGCCAGGCCTTCGCCGCCCAGCGCTGGGGCGTCACCCCGGATATCCTCACCTGCGCCAAGGGCCTGACCAACGGCGCCATCCCGATGGGCGCGGTATTGGTCGACGAGACGATCTTTGAGGCCTTTATGCAGGGTCCGGACGGCATCGAACTGTTCCACGGCTACACCTATTCCGGCCACCCGGTGGCCTGCGCCGCGGCCCTGGCGACCCTGGACATCTACCAGCGCGACGGCCTGTTCGACAGCGCCATCGAGCTGGAAGGCTACTGGCAGGACGCCCTGCACAGCCTGCGCGATCTGCCCAACGTGATCGACATCCGCGCCATCGGCCTGGTCGGCGGCGTGCAGCTGGCGCCGAGCGCCGAGGGCGTCGGCAAGCGCGGCTACCAGGTGTTCGAGCAATGCTTCCACAACGACCTGATGGTGCGGGTGACCGGCGATACCCTGGCCATGTCGCCACCGCTGATCGTCGAGAACGCGCAGATCGACAGCTTGGTCGACAAGCTCGCCGACGCGATCCAGCAAGCCCGCTAAGCGATTTCGCAAGGAGCAGAAGATGAACATCGAGCAGATCCTCGACTTCGCCCAGGCCAGCACCGCTGCCGAGCACTACCGCCCGGCGCCGGAGAAAGTCCTCAAGGGCGACCCCGAGCAGAGCGTGCGCAACCACTACGCCAGCCCCTGCGGCCAGTTCAACGCCGGCATCTGGGAAGGCGCGGTCGGCCAGTGGACGGTGAACTACAGCGAGCACGAATACTGCGAGATCCTCCAGGGTGTCTCGGTGCTGCGCGACGCCGACGGCAACGCCAAGACCCTGCGCGCCGGCGACCGCTTCGTCATTCCCGCCGGCTTCGCCGGCACCTGGGAAGTGCTCGAGCCGTGCCGCAAGGTCTACGTGATCTTCGAGCAGGCGCCCAGCTGACTCCCCCCGATTTCATGCGTCACCCTTTAGCCCGCACTGAGCGGGCTTTTTTTCGTCCGCTCAGGGCTGCAGGCCGAGCCGCCGCGGCCCGCGGGCCGAGGTCGGCGCGGCGGCGGGGGTGCGGATCAGTGCGGCCTGCCACTGGCCGGCGCTGAAGGCGTCGGCCTCGGCCAGCAGGGCGATCCGGCCGGCGACCAGGCTCGCCACCGGCACCCCGTCGCGGTACAGCAGGCGGTTGCCGGCGACGGCCGGCACCTTGTTGCCGGGCAGCAGGCTGCCGACCAGGTTCAGCGGATCGCAGGCGGACAACCCGACCAGAGCGCCGTCGGCCGGGCGTTTGCGCACCTCGCGCAATAAGGCGACGGCCTCGGGCAGGGCGAACTGCTCGCCGACCAGCCCGGCGACGAAGCGCCCGCCGCGGATCTCGCCGCGCGCCTCCAGGCGCTGGTAGACCCGCAGCAGCTCGCGCCAGGCCGGTAGCCAGTCGGCCTCGCGTTCGAGCAGGCGCCAGCAGACCACGCCGTAGCGGCGCAGCAGGCAGCGCGCCACATGCTCCAGGGCCTCGGCGTCGCGCGGGCCGGCCGCCTCGGCGCTCGGCTCTCGAAGCAGCGCCCAGCGCCCGGCGTCCTGCATATTGGCCAGGGCGCGGCGCGCGCGGCGTTGCTGCTGGCTGCGCTTGGCCGCCGGCAACAGCAGCGAACGCAGGCCGGCGAAGCTGTCGGCATGGGCCAGGCCGAGGGCCACCAGCTCGCCGAGGGCGTCTTCCAGCTCGCTGCGCAGCAGCTGCGCCTCGTCCTGCAGCTCGTCGAAGAACAGCGCGCCCTGGCTCGCCAGCACCTGGCGCACCCGCTCGGCGCGCGGCGAGGGCTCGGCGGCTGGGCCGTCCGCCAGGCAGGCGCGCCACAGGCCCAGGCTCTTGCGCGGCAGCAGCACCAACGGGGTGCTGCGCAGCGGCCCGCCGGCGACCCGGCTGCGCCCGGCCAGGCGGCACCAGAGCAGGCGCCCGGAGCGGCACAGGTCGTCCAGCCAGTTGATCCCGTAGTCGGCCACCCGACTCGGCAGGATCTCGCTCTCCCAGGCGCCGGCCGCGGCCTGGAAACCCTCCAGCTGGCCGAGCACCCCGGCCAGGGCCTCGGCGCCGCGCACCCGGTGATCCGGGGCGACGCGCTGCCAGTCGAACAGAAAACGCATGAAGTCGGCGCGCGCCACCGGCTCGATCTCGCGGCGCAGGCGCCCCACCGTGTAGCGGTGGATGCGCGCCAGCAGATGGCGCTCGCACCATTCTTCCTCAAGGGCGCCGGGACTGAAGCGCCCGCGCAGCACATAGCCCTCGCGCTCCAGGCCGGTCAGGGCGAAGGCCACGGCATCGGCTGGCTGGCCGAGGTCGGCGGCGAGCCGCGCCAGCGGCAGCGGGCCGAAGCCGCCGAGGCGCCCGCGGACCAGCTCGCGCAGCGCCGCCTCGGCCGTCCAGGGTTCGGCGAAACCATCCGGGGCCTGGATCGCCGGTTTGAACGTGGCGTCGGGATGCAGCGCCTGCCACTGACTCAGGCGCTCGGCCGCCAGCCACAGCGCCAGGCCGCCCTGCAATTGCAGGCAGGTGGCGCGGCGGGTCTTGGCCAGTTGCCCCAGCCAGGCCGGCCAGCCGGGGTTGGCCTGGGCTTCGGCCTGGGTGACCGCGCCCAGGCTCAGCAGCGCCTCGTGCATCTCGTCGGCGTCGCGCACCGCGGGCCAGGCCTCCTCGCGCACCGCGTCGATGGCCGCCTGGTCCAGGGCGCCGAGGTCGTCGCTGGAGGCCGGCTCGCTCCAGCGCCGGTTGTGCACCGCCTGGGTCCGCCGCTCCTCCAGCGGCGCGTCGTCGAGGAAGGCATAGGGCCGGGCGCCGAGGATCTCCGCGGCCAGCGCCGAGGGCGCCGGCAGGTCGCGGGCCAGCAGCTCGATGTCGCCGGCCTCCATGCGTTTGAGCAGGACCAGCCAGGCCGCGCAGTCCATGGCCTGGTGCAGGCAGTCGTCGAGGGTCTGCGCCACCAGCGGGTGCTCGGGGATCTCGCGCTCGCCGACCAGGTTCTCCAGGCACGCCACCTGGTCGGGGAATACCGTGGCCAGCAGGTCCTCGCTGCGCATGCGCTGCAGCGGCGGCGCCACCTTGCGCCCGCCGGAGAAGCGCGGCAGGGCCAGCGCGGTGGTGGCGTTCCAGCGCCAGCGCACGCCGAACAGCGGCGCATCCAGCAGGGCCTGGACCAAGATGTGCTCGGCGCTGCTCGAGTGCAGGTAGCGCCACACCTCGTCCAGCGGGAAGCTGTGGCTGGTGGACAGCGAGAGGATCAGCGCGTCCTCGGTGGCGGCGGCCTGCAGCTCGAAGTTGAAGCTGCGGCAGAAGCGCTTGCGCAGGGCCAGGCCCCAGGCGCGGTTGAGCCGGCTGCCGAACGGCGAGTGGATGATCAGCTGCATGCCGCCGGATTCGTCGAAGAAGCGCTCCAGCAGCAGCCGCCGCTGGGTCGGCAGCGCACCCAGGGCGGCGCGGGCCTGGGCCAGGTAGTCGACGATCTGCCGCGCCGCGGATTCGCCGAGGCCGATCTCGTCCATTAGCCAGGTGCAGGCGGAGCGCTCCCCTCGCCCTCCGGGAGACGACTGCATGGATGCAGGAGGTAGGGCGACGCAGGATGCCCAAGCCGGGGGGCCGGGGGTGAGGGCTGCCTCATTCGGCGCGGCTTTACCCAGTAGCGCCTCCACCTGCTCGCGCAGCCGCGCCACCGCGGCCGACAGCTCGTCGCTGCGCCCCGGCGCCTCGCCGAGCCAGAACGGGATGCTCGGCGGCTGGCCGCGGGCATCCTCGACCCGCACCTTGCCCGGCTCCACGCGCAGGATGCGGTAGGACTGGTTGCCCAGCTGGAAGATGTCGCCGGCCAGGCTCTCCACCGCGAAGTCCTCGTTGACCGTGCCGACGGCCTGGCCCTGGGGCTCCAGCAGCACCGCGTAGTCGCCGGTGTCGGGAATGGTGCCGCCGCTGGTCAGCGCGGTCAGGCGCGCGCCGCGGCGGCCGCGCAGGCGCCGGTTGACCGCGTCGCGATGCAGGTAGGCGGCGCGCACCCCGCGGCGGCCGTGGTAGCCCTCGGCGAGCATCTTCAGCAGGGCATCGAAGGTCGCCCGCGGCAGCTCGGCATAGGGCGCGGCGCCGGTCAGCAACTGGTACAGCGCGTCCTCGCCCCACTCGCGGCAGGCCACCTCGGCGACGATCTGCTGGGCCAGCACGTCCAGCGGCGCCTGGGGGATGTGCAGGGCGTCCAGCTCGCCGCGGCGCACGCAGTCGAGCAGCGCCGCGCATTCCACCAGGTCGTCGCGCGACAGCGGGAACAGCCGGCCCTTGGGCGTGCCGCCGACGCTGTGGCCGGAGCGCCCGACCCGCTGCAACAAGGCGGCGATGCTGCGCGGCGAGCCGAGCTGGCAGACCAGCTCGACCTCGCCGATGTCGATGCCCAGCTCCAGCGAGGCGGTGGCCACCAGCACCCGCAGCTCGCCGCGCTTGAGCCGCCGTTCGGCGTCCAGCCGCGCCTCCTTGGCCAGGCTGCCGTGATGGGCGGCGACCGCCGCCTCGCCGAGGCGCTCGGCGAGGTGCCGGCAGACCCGCTCGGCCAGGCGCCGGGTGTTGACGAACACCAGGCTGGTGCGGTGCTGCCGTGCCAGCTCGGCCAGCCGGTCGTAGACGCTGTCCCAGACCTCATGGCTCATCACCGCCTGCAGCGGCGCGGGCGGCACCTCGAGGGCCAGGTCGCGGGCGCGCTGGTAGCCGATATCGACGATGGCGCAGTCGCCCGGCACGGCGCCGAGCAGCAGGCGCGCCACCGCCTCGATCGGTTTCTGCGTGGCGGACAGGCCGATGCGCACCAGCGGCGCCTGGCACAGCGCCTGCAGGCGCTCGACGCTGAGCATCAGGTGGCTGCCGCGCTTGCTGCCGGCGAGGGCGTGGATCTCGTCGACGATCAGGCTGCGGCAGCCGGCCAGCATGGCGCGCCCGGACTCGGAGCCGAGCAGCACGTAGAGCGACTCCGGGGTGGTCACCAGGATGTGCGGCCAGCGCCGGCGCAGCGCCTCGCGCTCGCCCGGACTGCTGTCGCCGGTGCGCACCGCGGTGCGGATCGCCACGTCGGCCAGACCCCGGCGCGCCAGCTCGGCGCGGATGCCGAGCAGCGGCTGCTCGAGGTTGAGGTGGATGTCGTTGGACAACGCCTTGAGCGGCGAGACGTAGACCACGCTGCAGCGCTCCTCGAGCGCCCCGCCGTTGGCCAGGCCCTCGCGCACCAGCGCGTCGATGGCGGCGAGGAAGGCGGTGAGGGTCTTGCCCGAGCCGGTGGGTGCGGCCACCAGGGTGCAGCGCCCGGCCTGGATCGCCGGCCAGGCGCCCGCCTGCGCCGCGGTGGGCGCGGCGAAGCGGGCGCGGAACCAGGCCGCGACCGCGGGGTGGAAGCCCGCCAGCGCCGCGGCGCCGGACTCGGGGGAAACGGGGGGCGGCGTCATCGGCCCACTATGCGAGCCCCGCGCCGCGGCCTCAAGGGCCGGCGACCGGCGGCCGCCGCGGCCGCGCTGCGGTCGACTGTAACCGGCCTTACAGGCGGCTTTACAGCTGTAAGGCGCGGGGCTTTACAGGCGCGCCCCACGGCGCCCGGAAAATTGCCAGATCCATTCATAAAACCAATACAAAACAGTCGCTTACAAAAACAACCAGGCCTTGGCATGCAAGCTGCTCCTGTACTGGCGAGGGGCCGAACCCAGGGCCCCGTCCGATAACAATGAGCGCCGGCCACGCCTGATCCCACCCTGCAGCCGTGCCGGCAATAGCCTGGAGTCCTGCCATGCCTGATTCTCCCCGCCTTGACCCCGGCCTCTCGCGCCGGCGCTTCATGTCCCTGTCCGGCCAGTCCCTGCTGGCCCTCGGCGCCACGGCCGTGGCCGCGCAGCTGATCCCGGTCACCCTGCTGGCCGACGAGGCGCTGCCGGAGCTACCCGCCGGCCTGCTGCGCATGGGCCGCGACATCTATCCGCACGACCGCCTGAATGATCTGCACTACGCCAAGCCGCTGGCCGAGCTGCTGGCCAAGCAGCCCGAACTGATCGCGGACGGCCTGGGCCAGCTGCAGGCCAGCGCCGCCCAGCGCCACGGCCAGTCGTTCGAAGCCCTCGCCGTGGAGAGCGACCGCGTCGCCCTGCTGCGCGCGATCGAGACCGGGCCGTTCTTCCGCGCGGTGCGCAGCGCCCTGATGTTCGGCCTCTACGACAACCCGGCGCTGTTCCCGCTGTTCGGCTACGAGGGCTCCTCGGTGGAGAAAGGCGGCTACCTGGCGCGCGGCTACAACGATCTCGACTGGCTCTGAGCCGCACTTCCCGACAATTCCAACAACGAGGGAATCACCCCATGGCAGCGAAATTCGCACAAGACGACGGCGACGTCGTGGTCATCATCGGTTCCGGCGCCGGCGGCGGCACCCTGGCCAACGCCCTGGCCAAGCAGGGCATCCGCAGCGTGGTGCTGGAAGCCGGCAAGCGTTACCAGATGAAGGACCTGGAGAACGACGAATGGGCGATGTTCAACAAGATCTCCTGGCTGGACAAGCGCATCGCCACTGGCGGCTGGGACGTGGCGCAGAACCACCCCAACCTGCCGGCCTGGATCGTCAAGGCGGTCGGCGGCAGCAGCGTGCACTGGGCCGGCGTGGCCCTGCGCTTCCGTGACTTCGAGTTCCGCATGCGCAGCGAGAACGGCGCCATCGCGGGCGCCAACCTGCTCGATTGGCCGCTGTCCTACGAGGAACTGGAACCCTGGTACGTCAAGGCGGAGAAACACATGGGGGTGACCGGGCCGAGCACCGGCATGCCGTACCACCAGTGGCACAACTCCTTCAAGGTGCTGGCCGAAGGCGCCAAGCGGGTCGGCTACCAGGAAATCCAGTCCGGGCCGATGGCGATCAACACCCAGGCCTACGACGGCCGGCCCGGCTGCCTGCAGATCGGCTTCTGCATGCAGGGCTGCCGCATCGGCGCCAAGTGGTCGACCCTCTACACCGACATCCCGCGCGCCGAGGCCAGCGGCCACTGCGAGGTGCGCCCGCAATCGATGGCCCTGCGCATCGAGCACGACGCCCGCGGCCGGGTCAACGCGGTGGTCTACGCCGACGCCCAGGGCCGACAGCAGCGGCAGCGGGCGCGGGTGGTGTGCGTGGCCGGCAACTCCATCGAGTCGCCGCGCCTGCTGCTCAACTCCGAGTCGGCGACCTTCAGCGACGGCCTGGCCAACTCCTCCGGCCAGGTCGGGCGCAACTACATGACCCACACCACCGCCGGCATCTACGCCACCCTGCCCAAGCCGGTGCACATGTACCGCGGCACCACCTGCGCCGGGATCATCTCCGACGAGTCCTACAACGACCCGGCGCGCGGTTTCGTCGGCGGCTACCGCCTGGAGGTGCTGTCGCTCGGCCTGCCGTTCATGTCGGCCTTCCTCGACCCGACACCGCAGGGCTGGGGCCGCGCCTTCGCCTCGAAGATGGAGCGCTACGACCACATGTCCGGGGTCTGGCTGTGCGGCGAGGACCTGCCCATGGAGGGCAACCGCATCACCCTGCACGCCAGCGAGAAGGATCAGTACGGCCTGCCGGTGCCGGTGGTGCACAAGGACGACCACGCCTTCGACGTCGCCATGCGCGAGCACGGCGTCGCGCAGACCCGCAAGTGCTACGAGGCGGTCGGCGCCAGCGAGGTGATCCGCCTGCCCTCCTACCCGGCCAGCCACAACATGGGCACCAACCGCATGAGCGCCAGGGCCGCCGACGGCGTGGTGAACAAGTGGGGACAGAGCCACGACATCCCCAACCTGTTCGTCTCCGACGGCAGCCAGTTCACCACCAGCGGCGGGCAGAACCCGACCCTGACCATAGTCGCCCTGGCCCTGCGCCAGGCCGAGCACATCGGCACGCTGCTCAACCAGCGCGCCCTCTGAGCCCTCACACGGAGCCAAGCACATGACCCTACCGAGCAACGCCCAGCGCCTCTGGATGTTCGAGCAGATGCTCGTCAGCCGCTACCTGGAGGAGTGCATCGAGCGCATCTACATGGAAGGCAAGACCCCGGTGTTCAACATGGCCAAGGGGCCGATCCCCGGCGAGATGCACCTGTCCAACGGCCAGGAGCCCTGCGCCGTCGGCATCTGCGCGCACCTCAGCGCCGAAGACGTGGTCACCGCCACCCACCGCCCGCACCACATCGCGGTGGCCAAGGGCGTGCATCTCAATGAGATGCTCGCCGAGATCTTCGGCAAGCAGAGCGGGCTGTCCGGCGGGCGCGGCGGCCATATGCACCTGTTCGATGCGCGGGTGAATTTCTGCTGCTCGGGGATCATCGCCCAGGGCATGGGCCCGGCCGTCGGCGCCGCGCTGTCGCGCCAGCTGCAGGGCAAGCCGGGGGTGGCGGTGGCCTTTATCGGCGAGGGCGCGGCCAACCAGGGCGCCTTCCACGAGACCCTCAACCTGGCCGCGCTGTGGCAGCTGCCGGTGGTGTTCGTCATCGAGGACAACGCCTGGGGCATCTCGGTGGCCAAGCAGGCCTCCACCGCGATCGAGCGCAACTACCTGCGCGCGGCGGCCTACGGCATGCCCGGGGTGTTCGTCGCCGACAACGATACCGACGCCATCTTCGCCGCCGCCTTCGAGGCCATCGAGCGCGCCCGTAACGGCGGCGGGCCGAGCCTGATCGAGATCGAGACCTCCCGCCTGGCCGGGCACTTTATGGGCGACGGCGAGCAGTACCGCCCGGCCGGCGAGAAGGCAGCGCTGCAGGCCAAGGACCCGATCCCGGCCTACCGCCAGCGCCTGCTCGATCTCGGCGTACTCGATGAGCAGCAGGCCGAGGCGATCGCCGCGCGGGCCCGCGGCCGGGTCGACGAAGCCGTGCTGTTCGCCCGCGAGAGCGCCTACCCGGCGCCGGAAGAAGCCCTGGAAATGGTCTTTGTCTGAGACCAGCAACGGCACTCAGGTGCCATAGACCGAGGATTACCCTGTGAACAAACCAGCAAGCATGACCGCCGCGGTATGGCACGGACGCAAGGACATTCGCCTGGAGCGGGTCGCCGTCCCCGAACCGCCCCAGCCCGGCTGGGCGCAGATCAAGGTGCACTGGTGCGGTATCTGCGGCTCCGACCTGCACGAGTACCTGGCCGGGCCGGTGTTCATCCCGATGGACCGCCCGCACCCGCTCACCGGGTTGCAGGGCCAGTGCATTCTCGGCCACGAGTTCTGTGGCGAGATCGTCGCCCTGGGCGCTGGCGTCAGCGACTTCGCGGTCGGCCAGCGGGTGGCCGCCGATGCCTGCCAGCACTGCGGCCAGTGCCTGTTCTGCCGGCAGGGCCAGTACAACCTGTGCGAGAACCTGGCCTTCACCGGGCTGATGAACAACGGCGCCTTCGCCGAGTTGGTCAATGTGCCGGCCAACCTGCTCTATCGCCTGCCCGAGGGCTTCCCCAGCGAGGCCGGCGCGCTGATCGAGCCGCTGGCCGTGGGCATGCACGCGGTGAACAAGGCCGGCAGCCTGCACGAGCAGACCGTGGTGGTGGTCGGCGCCGGGACCATCGGCCTGTGCACCATCATGTGCGCCAAGGCCGCGGGCGCCGCGCGCATCATCGCCCTGGAGATGTCCGCCGCACGCAAGGCCAAGGCCCTGGAAGTCGGCGCCAGCGAGGTCATCGACCCCAGCCAGTGCGACGCCGTCGCCGCCGTGCGTGAGCTCACCGACGGCTACGGCGCCGCGGTGTCCTTCGAGTGCATCGGCCACAAATCCACCGCCAAGCTGGCCATCGAGGTGATCCGCAAGGCCGGCCGCTGCGTGATGGTCGGCATCTTCGAGGAGCCCAGCGAGTTCAACTTCTTCGAGATAGTCGCCACTGAGAAGCAGGTCATCGGCTCGCTCGCCTACGCCGGCGAGTTCGCCGAGGTGATCGCCCTGATCGCCGCCGGCCGCCTCGATGTCGCGCCCTTGATCACCGGGCGCATCGGCCTGCAGCAGATCATCGAACAGGGCTTCGAGGAGCTGGTGAACAACAAGGACCATAACGTGAAGATCATCGTCAGCCCCGCCGCCCTGGCCAGCTGAACGGCCAAGTATCCAGGAGACAGATCATGTCCACAGCCGTGAAAGAAAGAAAACTCACCGTCGCCCGCGCCATGGCCGAGGCGCTGGCCCAGGAAATGCGCCGCGACCCGCGGGTGTTCGTGATGGGCGAGGACATCGGCCAGCTCGGCGGGGTGTTCGGCAACACCCGCGGCCTGCACGAGGAGTTCGGCGGCGCGCGGGTGCGCGACACGCCGATCTCCGAGACCGCCTTTATCGGCGCGGCGGTGGGCGCCGCCGCCGACGGCATGCGCCCGGTCGTCGAGCTGATGTTCGTCGACTTCTTCGGCGTGTGCATGGACGCCATCTACAACCTGATGGCGAAGAACAGCTACTTCTCCGGCGGCAAGGTCCCGGTGCCCATGGTGCTGATGGCCTCCACCGGCGCCGGCTACTCGGACGCCGGCCAGCACTCGCAGTGCCTGTACGCCACCTTCGCCCACCTGCCGGGGATGAAGGTGGTGGTGCCGAGCAACGCCTACGACGCCAAGGGCCTGATGTGCGCGGCGATCCGCGACGACAACCCGGTGATCTTCCTGTTCCACAAGGCCCTGCAGGGCATGGGCTGGCTGGGCACCGAGAAGGGCGCCACGGTGGCCGTGCCGGAGGAGCCCTACTGCCTGGAGATCGGCAAGGCCAAGACCGTCCGCGCGGGCAGCGATGTGTCCATCGTCAGCCTCGGCGCCGGCGTGCACCACGCCCTGCGCGCCGCCGAGCAGCTGGCGCGCGACGGCGTCAGCGCCGAGGTGATCGACCTGCGCAGCCTGGTGCCGCTGGACCGCGCCCAGGTGCTCGCCTCGGTGCGCAAGACCGGCCGGTTGATCGTGGTCGACGAGGACTACCACAGCTTCGGCGTCAGCGGCGAGATCATCGCCAGCGTGGTCGAGCAGGGCCTCGGCCAGCTCAAGGCGCCGCCGCAACGGGTGGCCTTCCCCGACATCCCGATTCCCTTCAGCCCGGTCATGGAGCAGTGGGCCCTGCCCAGTGCCGAGAAGATCGTCGCCGCCTACCATCACATGCACGAGGAACACAACCGATGAGCAGCCCCATCCTGATTGCGGACGACCTCTGGGACGGCGACGCCGAGGCGGTGATCACCGCCTGGCTGGTCAGTGACGGCGCCGAGGTCGGCGCCGGCGAACTGGTCGCCGAGATCATGTCGGAGAAGGCCCAGTTCGAGATCGAGGCGCCCTGTGCCGGGATGCTGAAGATCCTCGAGGAAGAAGACGCGGTGATCGCCAAGGGCGCGACCATCGGCCTGGTGGAGTAGCCCATGACCATCATGCATACAGCCACTGGCGAATCCGCCAGCAGCGTGCTGCCGCTCAAGGGCATGCGCAAGATGATCGCGGCGAAGATGCACGAGAGCCTGCAGAGCGCCGCCCAGCTCACCCACCACGCCGAGTGCGAGCTGACCGCGCTGCAGGCGCGCCGGGCGCAGTTGAAGGCGGCCGGCAGCGCGGTGTCGCTGCAGGACCTGCTGCTGCACCAGATCGTCCAGACCCTGGGCGCGCACCCGAGCCTCAACGCCACCCTGCAGGACAACCAGATCAACCAGTACGCCGCCGTGCACCTGGGCCTGGCCATCCCGCTGCCGGGTGACCTGCTGGTGGCGCCGGCACTGTTCGACGCCGAACGCCTGGATGCCGAAGGGCTGGCCGCCGCGCGCCGCGCCCTGGTGGACAAGGCGCTGGCCGGCAAGCTGTCGGTCCGGGAGCTGACCGGCGCGACCATCACGGTTTCCAACCTGGGCCTGTCGCGGGTACGCTTCTTCACCCCTATCCTCAACGTGCCGCAGGTGGCGATCATCGGCATCGGCGGCAGCCAGCGACGCTTGCAGCGCGAGGCCGACGGCAGGCTGGTGGAGCGGGACTTCCTCGGCCTGTCGCTGACCTTCGATCACCGCGCGGTGAACGGCGCGCCGGCGGCGGACTTTCTCGACGACCTGTGCCGGCGACTGGAACGAACAGACTGCTGAAAAACGTAGGCGAGGCAGCCGAGGCTAGGCAAAAACAGGCGAAACGCAGCGCAGCGGAGTAACAGCCGCAGGCTGGCCCGCAGGGCTCGCGAAGCGAGTCAAAACGGACTGGGCTCGCACGCGAGTTTACGAGTTGTAAATGAGCATTTTGATCGGACTCGCGCACGAGCCTGTTTTTAACGACGCCTCGGCAACGCAGGTAGTTTTTCAACAGTCTGGTAAGCGAGGTGACATGACAACCATACAGCGACTGCCGATCGAAGCCGGCCTGGATGCGGAACGGCAGTTGCTGGACAGCGTGCATGCCGGCGCCCTCGACTGCGGCCTGCTGTTCTGGCGGCCGCTGGATGCGGCGCTGGTGATGCCGCGCCGGCTCAGCCGCCTGGGCGGTTTCGCCGCCGCCCAGGCGGCCTGCGCGGCGCGGGGCTGGCCGGTGGCCCTGCGCGATACCGGCGGCGAGCCGGTGCCGCAGTCGCCGGCGGTGCTCAACCTGGCCCTGGCCTATGCCGTGCCGACGGGCGACGACGAGCAGAAGCGCATCGAGACCGCCTACCTGCGCCTGTGCGAGCCGCTGCGCGCCTGGCTGCGCGGCCTCGGCCTGGATCCCGGCCTGGGCGAGGTGGACGGCGCCTTCTGCGACGGCCGCTACAACGTCACCCTCGAGCGGCGCAAGCTGGTCGGCACCGCCCAGCGCTGGCGCCGCCGGCCGAGCGACGGCCGCCACGTGTGCCTGGCGCATGCGGCGCTGCTGCTGGAGGACCAGCGCCAGTCGATGGTCGCGGTGGTCAACAGCTTCTATGAGCGCTGCGAACTGCCGAGCCGCTGCCGGGTCGCCAGCCATGTGGCGCTGGACGAGTTCGTCGCGGATGTCTGGCAAGCTACGGATGGTCTGCTGGATTGCTATCGGCAGCCGCTCCAGGCGGCGGGATTGGCGCTTCTCCCGTAGAGGGGGTCGGTCCGCGTTCCGTAGGGTGCGCTGTGCGCACCAGAACATATGGCAATGGTGCGCACACCTAGGCGGCCCCGCACACCCTACAGAACTCTCCCGCTATCCCACCATTGAGGACGCGCCCCGCGGCGCGCTCACTCCTGGGCGTTCGGCGGCACTATCTGGTAGACGCGCATCCAGCGGTACACCGTCGGCCGCGACAGTGACAGCTCGCGTGCCGCGGCGCTGACGTTCCAGCGGTGCCGGCGCAGGCATTCGGCCAGCTGCGCGGCGGGGTCGGCGG
This sequence comes from Pseudomonas benzenivorans, assembly GCF_900100495.1. Classification (GTDB taxonomy): domain Bacteria; phylum Pseudomonadota; class Gammaproteobacteria; order Pseudomonadales; family Pseudomonadaceae; genus Aquipseudomonas; species Aquipseudomonas benzenivorans. The sequence continues at coordinate 126,419 of NZ_FNCT01000012.1, read as the reverse complement.
CGACCGTCATGGCCTGAGCAACGGCCGGCGCCGGGCGTAGCTTGAGGCTCGGCAGGCACTCCTCGGGCAGGTCGTCGACGGTGATCTCCTCGCCCTCGCAGGTGGCCAGGGCGTACTGCAGGACGTTGCGCAGTTCGCGGATATTGCCCGGCCAGGCATAGCCCAGCAGCGCACTCATGGCATCGCCGCGCAGGCGCGGCGGGCGCTGGCGCTGCTCGCTCAGCTCGCGGAACAGCCGCTCGATCAGGTAGCCCTTGTCGGCCCGCTCGCGCAGCGCCGGCAGTTTCAGGGTGGCGCCGTTGAGCCGGTAGTAGAGGTCCTCGCGGAACTGCCCGGCGTCGCTCATCTGGCGCAGGTCGCGGTGGCTGGCGGCGATCACCCGCAGGTCCACCTTGATCGGCTTGTCCGCGCCCAGCGGCATCACCTCCTGTTCGGCCAGCACGCGCAGCAGGCGGGTCTGCAGGTGCAGCGGCATGTCGCCGATCTCGTCGAGGAACAGGGTGCCGCCGTCGGCCTGCTGGATCAGCCCGCGCATGCCCTTGCTGCGCGCGCCGGTGAAGGTGCCCGGCTGGTAGCCGAACAGCTCGCTCTCGATCAGCGATTCGGGCATGGCCGCGCAGTTGATCGCCACGAACGGCGCCGTGGCGCGCCGGCCGCTGTCGTGCAGGGCGCGGGCCAGGCGCTCCTTGCCGGTGCCGGTCTCGCCATTCAGCAGGATGTTCAGTGGCTCGCTGCTCAGGCGCTTGGCCCGTGCCAGCAGCTTGCGCATCAGCGGGTCGTCGTCGGCCAGTTCGTCGAGGGCGCAGCGCGGCGCCCCGCCGCTGGCGTCGAGCGCTGACGGCGGCGTGCGCCGCGGCTCCATCAGGGCGGCGAAGTACAGCGCGTTCTGCCTGTGGGTGCGGAAGGCGCGCACGTGGTCGGCGCTGGCATAGGGGATGTTGAAGACATCGCTCAGCTCGCAGTCGAACAGCTGCTGCACGTTGACCTTGGGCGCCAGTGCCGAGGGCCGCACGGGCAGCTCCAGGGCGCACTGGGCGAGCAAGCGGCGGCCGGCGGTGTTGGCCGCCAGCAGGCTGCCGTCTTCGGCCAGCGCCAGCAGGTAATGACGGTTGATCAGGACGAACTCGCGCGAGCTGTCCAGGCAGAGGATGTGCTGGTCGCGATAACGCCGCAGGAAGTAGGCATCCTCGATCATCCGCGCGTACTGCTTGACCAGCTGCAGGGCGAAAGTCTGCGAGTCCTTGGACGGCGGCGAGTGCAGCGCGGAGATGTCCAGCACCGCGAGCAGCTGGCCCTGCGCGTTGAAGATCGGCACCGCGGTGCAGGTCAGCCCGATGTGGTGCGCGCTGAAGTGGTCGTGGTGGTGGCAGGTCAACGCCTGCTGCTCCTTGATGCAGGTGCCCACCGCGCAAGTGCCGGCGTGGTCCTCGCTCCAGTCGGCGCCCAGGTAGAGACCGGTCTTGCGGTGCGCGGCCTCGTCGTCCGGGTCGCCGAGGAACTGCACGGTGATGCCGCGGCTGTCGGTGAGCAACACCACGTAGCCCAGTTCGGCGATGTGCCGGTACAGCTGTTCGACCCCGGCGCGGGCCACGTTGAGCAACTCGTCGGCCTGGTCCTGGTGATCCAGCAGCACCTGGCGCGCGACGAAGCGCGGCGGCGCCGGCTGGGCCGGATCCAGGCCGTAGTCCTGGATGCAGCGCTTCCACGAGCGCGCGATCAGCGGGTCAAAACGCGCGCCCAACGGCGGCAGGTCGCCGGCATGGGACAGGACGGTGTCGATATGCGCACTGCTGCTCGACGGGACGATTCGCATGCAGCCTCCTCGGACGAACGACGCGCTGCCGACACAGGCGTTTTGGCGGCGTTGCCTACAGTGACGATCTTGTTCTTGTTGGACTCCGGCCTGGCTGGGGCGGAGCCTGTGCAGCATTGAACTGCAGGCAGTTTACCCCCGCGGGGGCGCCGGGGCGATGCCTGTAGCGCCCGTGACAACTGGCTTTACAGCTGTAAGCCGGTTGACAACCAGGCAGCCTCTGCGCCGGCCAAAGGCCCCTCATGGAGCGACAGAATCCTATTAACAATCAAGTGCTTGGGGTCATTTCCGGGTGCTGGCATGCATCCTGCGGACGGCTGTTGCAGCCCCTGCCGGACAGCGCGCGGGGCACTCGAACAATAACCAAGAGGATGCACCATGCTGCCGATAACCTGCCTGCCGTTTGTTCCCGCCCCGCGCCCGCTCGCCCCTTATCTCTGGTTGCGCCGCCTGCTCCTGACCCTCGCCGTCGTCGCCGCCACACCCTTGCAGGCGGACGCACTGCCCGGCATGCGCGGGCTGCAGCACATCGGCATCACCGCGCCGAACCTGGGCGAGGCCACCGCGTTCTTCGTCGAGGTGCTCGGCTGCGAGCCCTATTTCACCTTCGGCGAGTTCAAGTTCGCCGACGACTGGATGGCGCGGCACCTCAACGTGCACCCACGCGCGACCATCAAGGACTTCCAGATGGTGCGCTGCGGCAACGGCACCAACCTGGAGATCTTCGAATACACGGCACCCGACCAGAATCGCCGGCTGCCGCGCAACAGCGACATCGGCGGCCACCACCTGGCGTTCTACGTGGACGACATGGCCGCCGCAGTCGCCTACCTGAAAGCCAGGGGCGTGCGGGTGCTCGACCAACCCAGCAGCTTCAGCGAAGGGCCGGCGGCCGGCCTGACCTGGGTGTATTTCCTCGCCCCCTGGGGCCTGCAGCTGGAACTGGTGAGCTTTCCCCAGGGCATGGGCTACGAGCAGGGCCTGGACCGGCTGCTGTGGGACCCGCGGCAACCGCAACGCTAGCAGGCCGTTGAAAACGTAGGCGAGGCAGCCGAGGCGAGGCAAAAACAAGCGAAAAAGCGGAGTTTACGAGTTGTAAATGAGCATTTTGACTGAGCTCGCACACGAGCTTGTTTTTAACGACGCATCGGCAACGTAGGTAGTTTTTCAACGGCCTGCTAGGCCCGCCGCCCTCCTCTCCGCGATCGCCCGGGCCAGCGGCCTGGGCAACCCCCTTGCGCCTCCCGCACGACGAGACCAGCCATGACCCCGCTACCTTTGCCCGATACCACCCTGAACATCGACGCACGCCTGTGGCTCGCCCTCTGGTGCCTGCTGTTGCTCGGCGGCCTGAGCGCCAGCCGGCCGGCCAACGCCCTGGACCTGGATGCCGGCGACTACGTCCCGGCCGCCGCCGGCAGCACCCTGGGCCTGCTCTACCTGCAGTACGCCGAGCGCGACCGGCTGTACCAGAACGGCCAGCGCCAAGCCGGCGCGCCGGGACTGGACTCGCAGATCGGCATCCTGCGCCTGGTGCACTACGCCGAACTGGGCGGCTACCGGATCGCCCCGCAGATCCTGCTGCCGTTCGGCCGCCTCGACGGCCGCCACGACGCCGGCGCCCTGGGCGACAGCAGCGGCCTGGCCGACCCGATCCTGGCCATGCCGCTGTGGCTGCTCAACCAGCCCGAGCGCCGGCGCTTCTTTGCCATCACCCCCTACCTGTTCGTCCCGCTCGGTCGCTACGACCACGACCAGCCGCTGAACCTCGGCGAGAACCGCTGGAAGCTCACCCTGCAGGCCGGCTATGTCACCGGCATCGGCGATCGGTTGGCGCTGGATCTGGCGGCCGATGTGACCTTCTACGGGCGCAACCACGACTACGGCGCGCACCAGTGGACCCACCGGCAGAAACCCAGCTACCAGTACCAGGGTTTCCTGCGTTACCCGCTGGGCGAGCACTTCGACCTGCGCGCCGGGCTGTCCTACCAGGAAGGCGGCGAGAACCGCCTGGAGCAGACCTGGATGGACGACGGTCAGCGCAGCAGCAAGTGGTCGGCAGGCTTCGCCTGGTTCTTCCTGCCCGACACCCAGCTGGCGGCCAGCATCGGCCGCGACATCGCGGTGGACAACGGTTTTCGCGAGGACGCCCGGCTGAACCTGCGCCTGCTGCACCTGTTCTGAACGCCGCCGCGCGACAAATCCCAGGCAAGAAAAAGCCCGCCATCTAGGCGGGCTTTTTCGTCAAGGGGCGGATCAATTACTTGATCTTGGCTTCCTTGTAGATCACGTGCTTACGCACAACCGGATCGAATTTTTTGATTTCGATTTTGTCCGGAGTGGTGCGCTTGTTCTTGTCGGTGGTGTAGAAGTGGCCGGTACCGGCGCTGGACACCAAACGGATCAGTTCACGCATGACTTACTCCTTAAACCTTTTCGCCGCGAGCGCGCAGCTCGGACAGCACTACGTCAATGCCACGCTTGTCGATGACGCGCATGCCCTTGGCAGATACGCGCAGACGCACGAAGCGCTTCTCCGACTCGACCCAGAAGCGATGATGCTGCAGGTTCGGCAGGAAACGACGACGGGTTTTGTTGTTTGCGTGGGAAATGTTATTCCCGGTTACCGGACCCTTACCGGTAACTTGACAGACTCTCGACATGCCTCAGCCCTCTAAAACCACATGCCCAACCCGGCATGGGTTGGCCGCTTAAACTCAATGTCAATGGCGCTCTGCGCCGCGTTTCTCGAGGGTCTTACCGGCCACACCTGAAAGCGCAACAACCGGGCCCCTAGAAAAGAGCGCTGCTTTATACCAGAAAGCCCCCCAGGCAACAAGGCAAAACACACTTTCGTGCCAGCGCCGGGCGCCGGCATTCCGCGGCCAAGCCGTGCGCCTGGGCCGCCCCGCCAATCGACCGCTCGTCGCCCGGACTCATTGTTCCGCCGCGCCCTTATGGCCTAGGGTCTGTTGCCGTTTCATCGCGACCGCGCCGGAGTCTGTTTTAGCGAGGCAAGGTACGAGACGCGAAGTTTGTTCAGCACATCCATGTGCTTCATCCCTTCGGGGCTTGCGCGCAAAAACGCTCCTGGCGTTTTTGTGGTCGTTCCACATGAGCGTCGAGATACGCAGCATCGCGCTAAAACAGGCCCGGCCCTGCGGGTTGCGCGGAAAATCTCGCCATGCGTTGTTGTGGGGCTTGGCAAGGGAACAACCATTACCTGCGTCCCACGCCTAGCGGAACGCCGCCCGGCCATGGCGAGATTTTTCGCGGCAACGCGGCTTGCGCTGAAACGGCAACAGACCCTAGGGTTAAGCCTTTGCCGGCACGCATCAAGGATGCGTGCCGCGTTGCCCAGGAGTTTGCCATGCGCCTTGCCACCCTACCGCTGCTGTTCGTCCCACTGTTCAGCCCGCTGTTCGTCCAGGCCGCCACCCTCAGCGTCTGCACCGAGGCCAGCCCGGACGGTTTCGACGTGGTGCAATACAACTCGCTGACCACCACCAACGCCTCCGCCGACGTGCTGATGAACCGCCTGGTAGAGTTCGACGCCACCAGCGGCACGCTGCTGCCGAGCCTGGCGCAGAGCTGGCAGGTCAGCGCGGACGGCCTGAGCTACAGCTTCCGGCTGCGGCCGGGGGTGAAATTCCACCACACCGAGTATTTCACCCCCAGCCGCGCGCTGAACGCCGACGACGTGCTGTTCAGCTTCCAGCGCATGCTCGACCCCGCCCACCCCTGGCACAAGGTCGCCGCCAGCGGCTACCCGCATGCCCAGTCGATGCAGTTGCCGAGCCTGATCGAGCGCATCGACAAGCTCGACGAGCACAGCCTGCGCTTCACCCTGAGCCGTGCCGACGCAACCTTCCTGGCCACCCTGAGCATGGGCTTCGCCTCCATCTACCCCGCCGAATACGCCGCCCAACTGCTCGCCGCCGGCACCCCGGAGAAGCTCAACAACCAGCCGATCGGCACGGGCCCCTTCGTCTTCAGGCGTTTCCAGAAAGACGCGATGGTGCGCTATACGGCCAACCCCGAGTATTTCGCCGGCAAACCGACGGTGGACGACCTGGTGTTCGCCATCACCCCGGACGCCAACGTGCGCCTTCAGAAACTGCGGCGCGGCGAATGCCAGATCGCCCTGTCGCCCAAACCGCAGGACGTGCGCGGCATCGCCGCCGACGCCAACCTCAAGAGCGAGCACACCGCGGCCTTCATGACCGCCTTCGTCGGCCTCAACAGCCAGCATCCGCCGTTGGACAGGCCCGCCGTGCGCCAGGCGATCAACCTGGCGTTCGACAAGGCCAGCTACCTGAAAGCGGTGTTCGAGGACAGTGCCGAGGCCGCCGACGGTCCCTACCCGCCGAACACCTGGGGCTATGCCGCGGACCTGCCCGGCTATGCCCACGACCCGGCCAAGGCCCGCGCCCTGCTGGCCGAAGCCGGCCTGGCCGAGGGCTTCCAGACGACCATTTGGACCCGCCCCTCGGGCAGCCTGCTTAATCCCAACCCGAGCCTCGGCGCCCAGTTGCTGCAGGCCGACCTGGCCAAGGTCGGCATCCAGGCGCAGATCCGCGTGATCGAATGGGGCGAGCTGATCCGTCGCGCCAAGGCCGGCGAGCACGACCTGCTGTTCATGGGCTGGGCCGGCGACAACGGCGACCCGGACAACTTCCTCACCCCGCAGTTCTCCTGCGCCTCGGTCGAGTCCGGGCTGAACTTCGCTCGTTACTGCGACCCGCAGCTGGACAAGCTGATCAGCGACGGCAAGAGCGTCAGCGATCAGCAACTCCGCAGCCAGCTGTATAAGGAAGCGCAACGGATCATCCAGCAACAGGCGCTGTGGCTGCCGCTGGCGCACCCGACCGCCTTCGCCCTGACCCGCAAGGAGGTCGCGGGGTATAGGGTCAGCCCGTTCGGCCGCCAGGATTTCGCCAGGGTGCAGATCACGCCATAGCCCCACCGCCGCGGGAGCGGTCTTGACCGCGAAGCGAGGCGGCGCAGGGATTTCGCGGCCAAGGCGGAGTGCCGCCCAGCCGTTCCCACAGGACCGGCAAGCCCCCGCCTACAGCCAGCCGTACTCGGCCAACGACAGCGGCTCGCCGTCGCCGACGATGAAGTGGTCGAGCACCCGCACCTCGACCAGCTCCAGGGCGTCCTTCAGGCGCTTGGTCAGCACCCGGTCGGCCTGGCTCGGCTCGGCCACCCCGGAAGGATGGTTGTGGGTGAGGATCAGCGCCGCCGCGTTGTGCGCCAGGGCACGCTTGACCACCTGGCGCGGGTAGACGCTGGCGCTGTCGATGGAGCCGTGGAACAGCGCCTCGAACGCCAGCACCCGGTGCTTGGCATCGAGGAACAGGCAGCCGAACACCTCGTGCGGCTCATGCCGCAGCAGGGCCTTGAGGTAGTCGCGCACCGCCTGCGGGCTCTCCAGCGCCGAGTCGCGGCGCAGCTGCTCGGCCAGGTGCCGGCGGGCCATTTCCAGCACCGCCTGCAGCTGGGCGAATTTCGCCGGACCGAGGCCCAGGCGCTGGCTGAAGGACGGCAGATCGGCCTGCAACAAGGCGCGCAGGCCGCCGAAATCGCCGAGCAGATGGCGCGCCAGATCCACCGCGCTCTGCCCGGCCACGCCGGTGCGCAGGAAGATCGCCAGCAGTTCGGCGTCAGTCAGGCTGACGGCCCCCAGGGCCAGGAGTTTCTCCCGCGGACGTTCCGCCGCGGGCCAGTCGCGAATGCTCATAACACCTCCATGTCGAGCGGGACGGGTCGCTGCTCCGCTGCGACCGCTGTGCTATCGTAGCCCAGTTTTTACGCGGCGGCTGGCCTGGGGGAGGCGTCAGTGCCGCGGTGTACATCCACCTCAAAAAAAGGCAGGCCTATGCAGCGGCTCTATCGCAAACGCATCGTTCTCGGCGTTGGGGGCGGCATCGCCGCGTACAAGAGCGCAGAGCTGGTTCGCCGCCTGCGCGACCAGGGGGCCGAGGTCCACGTGGTGATGACCAAGGGTGGCCGTGAGTTCATCACCCCGTTGACCCTGCAGGCGCTGTCCGGCCACCCGGTGCACCTGGACCTGCTCGACCCCGCCGCCGAAGCCGCGATGGGCCATATCGAGCTGGCGCGCTGGGCCGACCTGGTGCTGATCGCCCCGGCCACCGCCGACCTGATGGCGCGCCTGGCCCAGGGCGTGGCCGATGACCTGCTGACCACCCTGGTGCTGGCCACCGACGCGCCGGTAGCCCTGGCGCCGGCGATGAACCAGGCCATGTGGCGCGACCCGGCGACCCAGGCCAACGCCTGCCTGCTCGCCGAACGCGGCCTGCGCCTGTTCGGCCCCGCCGCCGGCAGCCAGGCCTGCGGCGACGTCGGCCTCGGCCGCATGCTGGAGGCCGAGGAACTGGCGCAGTGCGCCGCCGACTGCTTCGAGAACCAGGCGCTGACCGGCAAGCATGTGCTGATCACCGCCGGGCCGACCCAGGAAAACATCGACCCGGTGCGCTACATCACCAACCACAGCTCCGGCAAGATGGGCTTCGCCCTCGCCGAGGCGGCCGCCGAGGCCGGCGCACGGGTCACCCTGATCAGCGGCCCGGTGCACCTGCCGACCCCGGACCGGGTCGAGCGCATCGACGTGATCAGCGCCCGCGACATGCTCGCCGCCTGCGAGGCGGCGATGCCCTGCGACCTGCTGATCGCCGCCGCGGCGGTCGCCGACTACCGCCCGGAAGTGGTCGCCCAGCACAAATTGAAGAAAGACCCGGCCAGCGGCGACGGCCTGCTCCTGCAAATGGTGCGCAACCCGGATATCCTCGCCACCCTGGCCGGGCGCAGCGACCGGCCGTTCAGCGTCGGTTTCGCCGCCGAGACCGAGAACCTGCTGGAGTACGCCTCGCGCAAGCTCAAGGACAAGAACCTCGACCTGATCGTCGCCAACGATGTGGCCAACCCCAGCATCGGCTTCAACAGCGAGGAAAACGCCATCACCATCATCGACCGCGAGTTGCGGCAAAGCAGTTTCGCGCAGACCAGCAAAGGCAAGATCGCCCGTCAGCTGATCGGCTTTATCGCCGAGCGCCTGGCGCGTAGCTGATGCCCCCACCTATCGACCACAGAGCCTGACATGCACGCTTTACAAGCCAAGATCCTCGACCCGCGCCTGGGCAGCGAATTCCCCCTGCCGCAGTACGCCACGCCCGGCTCCGCCGGCCTCGACCTGCGCGCCATGCTCGAGCAGGAGCTGACCCTGGAGCCGGGGCAAACCGTGCTGATCCCCACTGGCCTGTCGATCTACATCGGCGATCCGGGCCTGGCCGCGCTGATCCTGCCGCGCTCGGGCCTGGGCCACAAACACGGCATCGTGCTCGGCAACCTGGTCGGCCTGATCGACTCGGACTACCAGGGCGAGCTGATGGTCTCCTGCTGGAACCGTGGCCAGAGCGCCTTCAGCATGGCCGTCGGCGAGCGCATCGCCCAGCTGATCCTGGTGCCGGTGGTGCAGGCGCACTTCGAGCTGGTCGAGCAGTTCGACGAGAGCCAGCGCGGCGCGGGCGGTTTCGGGCATTCCGGCAGCCACTGAGCAGCGCCGCCCATTCCAGGATGATTTGCCGAGGAGACGCCGGATGAAACTCTTCAAGCGCACCGCCAAGGATGCCGCCCCCGTCGCCGCGAGCAGCAAGCCGCCGGGCGCCGCGCCAGGCAATGCCAAGCAGATCGGCGACGCCGTGCTGCCCGGCCTGCTGGCCACGCTCGGCGGCCTGGCCCTGGCTGGCGGCCTGCTCTGGTTCGGCCTGCTCAACGGCACCCAGCAGCATCAGCAGCAACTCGTCGAGGCCTGGGGCGGAGGGCAGGCCGCGGCCCTGCGCCAGGCGCTGCAGCAACTGGCCGCCGACACCCGTGCCGCGGCGCGCAACCCGCAGCTACTGGACGCGCTGCACAGCCAGGACAGCCAACAGATTCGCACGGCCGAACGCAACCTCGGCTACTGGGACGGGGTGGTCGATGCCCACCTCAATGCACGTGGCCAGGCGGCGCAGGACATGAGCCGCAGCGCGCCGATGAATTTTGCCGCACTGGACCTGCTGCGCCGGGTGGAAAACGGCCAGACGCCCGCCGTCGAGGCCTACAAGGTCGGCCAGCGCTGGTTGGTCTACAGCGCCGCGCCGCTGCGCCTGGACGACGCGCAACCGGCACAGGGCACCCTGCTGCTGGCGGTCGAGCTCGACCGCCTGCTGGCCAGCCTGCCGCCGCTGCCCGCCGCGGTCGGCCAAGTGCAGCTGAGCCAGCGGTTCGGCGACAACGCCGCCCAGCTGCTGGCGCAACGCGGCCAGGCCCAGGGCGCGGCGCAGGACTTCGACAGCGGCAACCCGAATTGGACACTCAGCTTCAGCCCGGGCCCGGCGCTCAGCACCGCGGCCTTCTCGCCGCTGCTGCTCGGACTCGCCGCACTGCTGGCCCTGGGCGGCGCCCTGCTCGGCCTATACCGGGTGAACGGCGCCCTGCAACGGCGGCTGGACAAGGATGCGCTGCAACTCGGCCAACTGCTTAAAGAACTCTCGGCGGGGAAAGCCGTCAAACCCTTCAGCCTGAGCCTGCCGGCACTCGATAGCCTGGCTCAGACCTTGGCTCGCCTGCCGCGCCGCGCCAGCGCGTCCGCGGAGAGCCCTGACAACGACGGCGCCCCGTCAGCGCCCGCCGAGGTGCAGAGCCATCCGGCGGAGCTGAGCGACCCGCTGTTTCAAGACACCGATATTCTCGATATCGACATTCTCGACGAAGACCAGGATCTCCTGGGACTGGAGCACCCCCCTGTTATGAGTACCCAGCAAACCGCCCCCAAACTGCCTGCCGACATCTTCCGCGCCTACGACATCCGCGGCGTGGTCGGCAGCAGCCTGACCGCGGAAACCGCCTACTGGGTCGGCCGCGCGATTGGCTCGCAGAGCCTGGCGCAGGGCGAACCGAACGTAGCCGTGGGCCGCGACGGCCGCCTGTCCGGCCCGGAACTGGTCCAACAACTGATCCAGGGCCTGCTCGACTGCGGCTGCAGCGTCAGCGATGTCGGCATGGTGCCGACCCCGGTGGTCTACTACGCCGCCAACATCCTCGCCGGCAGGTCCGCGGTGATGCTCACCGGCAGCCATAACCCGCCGGACTACAACGGCTTCAAGATCGTCATCGCCGGCGACACCCTGGCCAACGAGCAGATCCAGGCGCTGAAGGCGCGCATCGACAACCATGACCTGGCCAGCGGCGTCGGCAGCGTCGAGCAGGTCGACGTGCTGCAGCGCTACTTCCAGCAGATCCGCGACGATATCGCCCTGGCCAAGCAGCTCAAGGTGGTGGTCGACTGCGGCAACGGCGCCGCCGGGGTGATCGCCCCGCAACTGATCGAGGCGCTCGGCTGCACGGTGATCCCGCTGTTCTGCGAAGTCGACGGCAACTTCCCCAACCACCACCCGGACCCGGGCAAGCCGGAGAACCTGGTCGACCTGATCGCCAAGGTCAAAGCCGAGAAGGCCGACCTCGGCCTGGCCTTCGACGGCGACGGCGACCGCGTCGGCGTGGTGACCAACAAGGGCACCATCATCTACCCGGATCGCCTGCTGATGCTGTTCGCCAAGGACGTGGTGGCGCGCAACCCCGGCGCCGACATCATCTTCGACGTCAAGTGCACCCGCCGCCTGACCCCGCTGATCAGTGGCTACGGGGGCCGCCCGGTGATGTGGAAGACCGGCCACTCGCTGATCAAGAAGAAGATGAAGGAAACCGGCGCGCTGCTGGCCGGCGAGATGAGCGGGCACATCTTCTTCAAGGAACGCTGGTTCGGCTTCGACGACGGCATCTACAGCGCCGCCCGCCTGCTGGAGATCCTCAGCCAGGACAAGCGCGACGCCGAGCAGGTGTTCGCCGCCTTCCCCAGCGATATTTCCACCCCGGAAATCAACATCCAGGTCACCGAACAGAGCAAGTTCGCCATCATCGACGCGCTGCAACGCGACGGTCACTGGGGCGACGCCAACCTGACCACCCTGGACGGCGTACGCGTCGATTACCCGAAGGGCTGGGGCCTGGTGCGCGCCTCCAACACCACGCCGATGCTGGTGCTGCGCTTCGAGGCCGACAGCGAGGAAGAACTCAGCCGGATCAAGGAAGTGTTCCGCGCCCAGCTCTACAGCGTCTCACCCGATATCAACCTACCGTTTTGATTGCCTAACCCGCATTGGAGCCCCGCATGACCCTCGAGCGCGATGCCGCCGTCCAGGTGGCCAAGGTCCTATCCGAAGCCCTGCCCTATATCCGCCGTTTCGTCGGCAAGACCCTGGTGATCAAGTACGGCGGCAACGCCATGGAGAGCGACGAGCTGAAAACCGGCTTCGCCCGCGACATCGTGCTGATGAAGGCGGTCGGCATCAACCCGGTGGTGGTGCATGGCGGCGGCCCGCAGATCGGCGACCTGCTCAAACGCTTGAGCATCGAAAGCCACTTCATCGACGGCATGCGCGTCACCGATGCGCAGACCATGGATGTGGTGGAGATGGTGCTGGGCGGCCAGGTCAACAAGGACATCGTCAACCTGATCAACCGCCATGGCGGCAGCGCCATCGGCCTGACCGGCAAGGACGCCGAGCTGATCCGCGCGAAGAAGCTCACCGTGACCCGCCAGACGCCGGAGATGACCCAGCCGGAAATCATCGACATCGGCCACGTCGGCGAGGTCACCGGGGTCAATACCGAGCTGCTGAACATGCTGGTCAAGGGCGACTTCATCCCGGTGATCGCGCCGATCGGCGTCGGTCCGGACGGCGAGTCCTACAACATCAACGCCGACCTGGTGGCCGGCAAGGTCGCCGAGGCGCTGAAGGCCGAGAAGCTGATGCTGCTGACCAACATCGCCGGCCTGATGGACAAGCAGGGCAAGGTGCTCACCGGGCTGACCACCGAACAGGTCGACGCGCTGATCGCCGACGGCACCATCTACGGCGGCATGCTGCCGAAGATCCGCTGCGCCCTGGACGCGGTGCAGGGCGGGGTGACCAGCGCGCACATCATCGACGGTCGGGTGCCCAATGCGGTGCTGCTGGAGATCTTCACCGACAGCGGCGTCGGCACCCTGATCTGCAACCGCAAGCGCCACTGAGCGGAGGGAGCTCGCAGGCTGGGTTGGACGCCTGCGCGATGGCCCGCTCAAGCAGCCGGGTCTGGCGCGGCGTAACCCGGCCCTGGCGAAACGCGCGCCGGCGCGGTGCTGGGTTAGGCGACGTTCGGAACCTGTGTCGCCCGTATCTCGGCAACATGCGCCGCCAACCCAGCCTACGGCAGCGATCGTTATTTCACGCTAGCGGGCATGCCCCGAAAGGCACTTCGAATGATGAAAGCCTTCGTGGCATACCCGCTTCCCTCATCCGGCGCTTCGCGCCACCTTCTCCCGGAGGGAGAAGGACGTCAGAAGGTCGTCGCTGCGCGACTTTCACACTAACGGCGCTTGCCCAGCAACTCGCTGAGCCGCTCGCGATCGGCAGCGAAGCTGGCCTCGGCCAGCTTGCGCACTTCCTGATAGCGGAGGATGTCCTTTTGCAGGCGCTGCTGCTCGGCTTTCTGGTTGTCGATCTGCGCCAGCAGGTGCTCCGGCACCGGCCGGCCGGCACGCTCGAAGTCCGCCGCCTGGCTCTGCAGATTGGCCTGCTGGGTACGCGCCGACTGCAAGTTGCCACGCGCCACGCCGATCAAGCCATCCAACTCGACCAGCTTGCGCTCGCGGGCACGGTCGACGTCCTCGGGCGAGCTGTACAGGCGCAACAACTGGGCATCGGAACTGGCGCGAGCCTTCTCGGCCAGCAGGCGCTGCATTTCCTCGGCGCTGGGAGCCGGCGGAATCACCTTGATCACCCGCCCCTGGTCGTTGAGCACCTCGTAGCCCTTGCCGATGAACTCCGGCGGCACGCCCTGGCGGCTGAGCACGGTGACGCCCTTGTCATCGGTATAGCGGTATAGCTCGGTGGCACCCGCCACGACCGGCAGCAATAGACCGAACCACAGCGCACAACGGAGCAGAGCCGGTTTGGACATCGCGGCAACACCTTATGTCGGGGTCAGATTCCGTATTCGGCGCGGTAGGCTTCCACCGCGGGCAGATACTGCTTGAGTTCGGCGTCGCCGGCCAGATATTCCAGCACCTGCTCGAGCGACACGATACTCACCACCGGCATGCCGAAGTCGCGCTCGACCTCCTGGATCGCCGACAGCGCGCCCCGGCCGCGCTCCTGGCGGTTCAGCGCGATCAGCACCCCGGCGGCTTGCGCGCCTTGCGCCTGGATGATCTGCATCACCTCGCGGATCGCCGTACCGGCGGTGATCACGTCGTCGACGATCAGCACGCGCCCGGCCAGCGGGGCACCGACCAGGGTGCCGCCTTCGCCATGGTCCTTGGCTTCCTTGCGGTTGAAGCACCAGGGCACATCGCGCTGATGGTGCTCGGCCAGGGCCACCGCAGTGGTCGCCGCCAGCGGAATGCCCTTGTACGCCGGGCCGAACAGCACATCGAAGGCAATTCCGCTGTCGACCACCGCGGCGGCATAGAAGCGCCCCAACTGGGCCAGCGCCAAACCGCTGTCGAACAGCCCGGCATTGAAGAAATACGGGCTGGTACGCCCCGACTTGAGGGTGAACTGACCGAAGCGCAGCACCCCGCGCTGGATGGCAAAACGAATGAATTCGCGCTGGTACGCTTGCATGAAAAGCCCCGGACGGCACGGATTTGGCTAGGAATTTAGCTTATTGGAGACGAGCTCGGGTATCATACACGCACGTGTTTTTAGGGGCCATTTATGCGGATCATCAGTGTGAACGTGAATGGTATTCATGCGGCAGTCGAGCGCGGTTTGCTCAGTTGGCTGCAAGCACAGAATGCCGACGTCATCTGCCTGCAGGATACTCGCGCCTCCGCCTTTGAACTGGACGACCAAGCCCTCCAACTGGACGGCTATTTCCTCTATGCCTGCGATGCAGAAGTGCCCAGCCAAGGTGGCGTGGCGCTCTATTCGCGGTTGCAACCCAAGGCGGTAATCAGCGGCCTCGGCTTTGAAATGGCCGATCGCTACGGGCGCTACCTGCAGGCCGACTTCGACAAAGTGAGTATCGCCACGCTGCTGCTGCCATCCGGGCAGAGCGGCGACGAGAACCTGAACCAGAAGTTCAAGTTCATGGACGACTTCACCAGCTACCTGGACAAGCAGCGCCGCAAGCGCCGCGAGTACATCTATTGCGGTTCGCTCTATGTGGCGCACCAGAAGCAGGACGTGAAGAACTGGCGCGATTGCCAGCAGTCGCCAGGCTTCCTGGCACCGGAGCGCGCCTGGCTGGATGAAGTGATCGGCAGCATGGGCTACGTCGACGCGCTGCGCGAAGTCAGCCGCGAAGGCGACCAGTTCAGCTGGTGGCCGGACAGCGAGCAGGCCGAGCTGCTCAACCTGGGTTATCGCTTCGACTATCAGCTGCTCACCCCCGGCATGCGCCGCAGCGTGCGCACGGCGCGCCTGCCGCGCCAGCCGCGCTTCTCGCAACATGCGCCGCTGATCGTCGATTACGACTGGATTCTCAGCGTGTAAGGCAAGCACCCATGAAAAAGCCGGCTTCATAGCCGGCTTTTTCATGGGTGCTTGCCGCAAGGTTACTTCACCACGCGCCAACAGATCGGATAGCGGTAGGCCTCGCCGGCATTGGCCTTGATCCCGGCAATGATCGTCAGCACCAACGCGGCGACACTGACCAGCAGCATCAGCGGAAAACCGATCACCACCCAGGCCAATACGCCACAAATCACCATGGCCAGGCTGAAGGTGATCTGAAAATTCAGCGCCTCCTTGCCTTGATCGTCAACGAAGGCGGCGGAGTCCTTCTTCAACTGCCAGACGATCAAGGGCCCGATGACATTGCCGATCATCGGCACCAGAAACCAGAAGAACGCCGCATAGTGACAGAACATTGCCCACTTCCTGGCTTCTGGGCTGGGTACCGGCGCGAGCTCCTGCTGTTCCATGGTCAACCTCCCTAGCGGTCGAAATGCCTCAGTCGGCCAGCGCCGCCTGCTGCAACTCGAACAGCTCGTTCATGCCTTTCAGCGCCAATGCCAGCATGGCGTTCAGCTCTTGCGGCTGGAACGGCGCACCTTCGGCGGTGCCCTGCACTTCGATGAAGCCGCCGGCGCTGGTCATCACCACGTTGAGGTCGGTCTCGGCGGCAAAGTCTTCCAGGTAATCCAGGTCGAGCACCGGCTCGCCCTGATACATGCCCACCGACACCGCGGCGATCATCTGCTTGAGCGGATCGCCGCCCTTCAGACCACCGCGCTTCTTGACCACTTTCAGCGCATCGACCAGCGCCACCATGGAGCCGGTGATCGCCGCGGTGCGGGTCCCGCCGTCGGCCTGGATCACGTCGCAGTCGACGTACAGGGTGTTCTCGCCGAGCTTGCTCATGTCCAGCGCCGCGCGCAGCGAGCGGCCGATCAGGCGCTGGATCTCCAGGGTACGGCCGCCCTGCTTGCCGCGACTGGCCTCGCGCTGGTTACGCTCGCCGGTGGCGCGCGGCAGCATGCCATATTCGGCGGTCAGCCAACCCTGGCCCTGGCCTTTGAGAAAGCGCGGCACGCCCGACTCGACACTGACCGTACAGATCACCTTGGTATCGCCGAACTCCACCAGTACCGAACCCTCGGCGTGCTTGGTGTAGTTGCGGGTGATACGGATCGAGCGCAACTGATCGGCGGCGCGGCCACTGGGACGTTTCATCGAGGAATACCTGCTCTGGAGTGAAATCTGCTCGGCATTATAGGCGCGCACGACGGCGACGACATGACCAATTGGGAGCGATCGACGCACTGCGCTACAATCCTGCGCCTTTCGTTCCGACTTTCCGCGAGGTTCGCCCCATGATCCACAGCATGACGGCCTTCGCCCGCGCCGAACAGGCCGGGCCCAACGGCACCCTGAGCTGGGAACTGCGCTCGGTCAACCATCGCTACCTGGAGCCGCATCTGCGCCTGCCGGAGGCCTTCCGCGACCTCGAGGGCGCAGTGCGCGAGGCGCTGCGTCAAGGGCTGTCGCGCGGCAAGGTCGAATGCACCCTGCGCTACGCCGAAGACAGCGCCGGCAAACCGCTACAAGTGGATCGCCAACGCGCCGCGCAACTGATCGCCGCCGCCGAGAGCGTGGCCGGCCTGATCAAGCAGCCGGCCGCGCTCAACCCGCTGGAGGTGCTCGGCTGGCCCGGCGTGCTGGTCGCCGATGCGGCCGATCCGCAGGCCCTCAACCAGGCCGCGCTGGCGCTGTTCCACCAGGCCCTGGACGAGCTGAAGAAAGGCCGGTCGCGCGAAGGCGCCGAGCTGGCCAAGCTGCTCGGCGAACGCCTGGATGGCATCCTCGCCGAGGTCGCCGCCCTGCGCGAACTGGTGCCGCAGATGCTCGCCGCGCAGCGCCAGAAGATCCTCGACCGCTGCGCCGAGATGCAGGCCGAACTCGACCCGCAGCGCCTGGAACAGGAACTGGTGCTGCTGGCACAGAAGAGCGATGTCGCCGAGGAACTGGATCGCCTGAGCACCCATGTCGGCGAGGTGCGCCGGGTGCTCAAGGCCGGCGGCCAGGCCGGCCGCCGCCTGGATTTCCTGATGCAGGAACTCAACCGCGAAGCCAACACCCTCGGTTCCAAGGCCTTCGACCCGCGCAGCACCCAGGCCGCGGTCAACCTCAAGGTGCTGATCGAGCAGATGCGCGAACAGGTGCAGAACATCGAATAACCCAGCGCACGACGCTGCTACCCT
Organism: Pseudomonas benzenivorans; assembly: GCF_900100495.1. Taxonomy (GTDB): domain Bacteria; phylum Pseudomonadota; class Gammaproteobacteria; order Pseudomonadales; family Pseudomonadaceae; genus Aquipseudomonas; species Aquipseudomonas benzenivorans. Next base: position 108,792 of record NZ_FNCT01000012.1, on the reverse strand, counting down.
ACGAGCACAGTTTCCAGGATGCATCCATGACCATCACCACCGGCACCCTCTATATCGTTTCCGCGCCCTCCGGCGCCGGCAAGACCAGCCTGGTCAAGGCGCTGATCGACAGCGAAGCGCAGGTCCGCGTCTCGATCTCGCACACCACCCGTGCCATGCGCCCAGGGGAAGTGGAAGGGGTGAACTACCACTTCGTCAGCCGCGAGCAGTTCCACGCCATGATCGACAAGAGCGAGCTGCTCGAGCACGCCGAAGTCTTCGGCAATCTCTACGGCACCTCGCAGCGCTGGGTCGAGCAGACCCTCGCCGAAGGCTTCGACCTGATCCTGGAGATCGACTGGCAGGGCGCACAACAGGTACGCCGACTGATGCCCCAGGCCAAATCCATCTTTATCCTGCCTCCAACCCAGGAAGCCCTGCGCCATCGCCTGACCAACCGCGGCCAGGACAGCGGCGAGATCATCGAGCGGCGCATGCACGAGGCGGTCAGCGAGATGAGCCACTACGTCGAATACGACTACCTGCTGATCAACGACGACTTCGCCCACGCCCTCAGCGACCTGAAAGCCATCTTCCGCGCCAACCAGCTCCTGCAAGGCCCGCAACAGCAGCGCCATGGCGGTCTGCTCAACGAACTGTTAGCGTAGGTCCAGCCGCACGCCCCACGGGCACCGCCAACAAGCGGGTTTTACCGGCAGCCCGAGGCCTGCGGTTGGCGACTACACATATAGCGCTTCCCTTATTGCTGGTGATTTTTTAGACTATTCAGTCCGCTCGCCCATCTGGGCCCAGCTTTATTTTGCATTTGCTACGAGGAACACCATGGCCCGCGTTACCGTCGAAGATTGCCTGGACAACGTTGATAACCGCTTCGAGCTGGTCATGCTCGCCACCAAGCGTTCGCGCCAGCTCGCCACCGGCGGCAAGGAGCCGAAGGTCGCCTGGGAAAACGACAAGCCGACCGTGGTGGCCCTGCGGGAAATCGCTGCCGGCCTGATGAGCTACGACGTAGTCGCCCAGGAAGAGATCGTCGAAGAAGAACCGCTGTTCGCTGCCTTCGAGGAAGAGGCCAACGAGCCTCTGTAAGCCAATGCCTGGTCGACGTCGCACGGCGCAGGGTCACGCGAATCGGCAAGGGGAACGCCCATGCCGAGCATAGACGCCCTCGCCGATCGACTTTCGGCCTACCTCGACAGCGACCAGGTCAACCTGGTGCGGCGCGCCTATTTCTACGCCGAGCAGGCCCACGACGGCCAGCGCCGGCGTAGCGGCGAAGCTTACGTCACCCATCCCCTGGCGGTGGCAAGCATTCTCGCCGACATGCACATGGACCATCAGAGCCTGATGGCCGCCATGCTGCATGACGTGATCGAAGACACCGGGATCGCCAAGGAAGCGCTGAATGCGCAGTTCGGCGAATCGGTGGCCGAGCTGGTCGACGGGGTCAGCAAGCTGACCCAGATGAACTTCGAGACCAAAGCCGAGGCGCAGGCCGAGAATTTCCAGAAGATGGCCATGGCCATGGCCCGCGACATCCGCGTGATCCTGGTCAAGCTGGCCGACCGCCTGCACAACATGCGCACCCTGGAAGTGCTGTCCGGCGAGAAACGCCGGCGCATCGCCAAGGAAACCCTGGAAATCTACGCGCCGATCGCCAATCGCCTGGGCATGCACAGCATGCGCGTGGAGTTCGAGGACCTCGGTTTCAAGGCCATGCACCCGATGCGCTCCGAGCGCATCCGCGCCGCCGTGCGCCGGGCCCGCGGCAACCGCAAGGAAATCGTCAACAAGATCGAAGAATCGCTGGTCCACTGCCTGCAGCGCGAAGGCCTGGAAGGCGAGGTGGTCGGCCGCGAGAAACACCTGTACGGCATCTACCAGAAGATGCGCGGCAAGCGCCGGGCGTTCAACGAGATCATGGACGTCTACGCCTTCCGCATCATCGTCGACAAGGTCGACACCTGCTACCGCGTACTCGGCGCCGTGCACAACCTGTACAAGCCGCTGCCCGGGCGCTTCAAGGACTACATCGCGATCCCCAAGGCCAACGGCTACCAGTCGCTGCACACCACGCTGTTCGGCATGCACGGCGTGCCCATCGAGATCCAGATCCGCACCCGCGAAATGGAAGAGATGGCCAACAACGGTATCGCCGCGCACTGGCTGTACAAGGCCAACGACGAAGACCAGCCAAAGGGCACCCACGCCCGCGCCCGCCAGTGGGTCAAGGGCGTGCTGGAAATGCAGCAACGCGCCGGCAACTCGCTGGAATTCATCGAGAGCGTGAAGATCGACCTGTTCCCCGACGAGGTCTACGTGTTCACCCCCAAGGGCCGCATCATGGAGTTGCCCAAGGGCTCCACTGCGGTCGACTTCGCCTATGCGGTGCACACCGACGTCGGCAACACCTGCATCGCCTGCCGCATCAACCGCCGCCTGGCGCCGCTGTCCGAGCCGCTGCAGAGCGGCGCCACGGTGGAGATCGTCTCCGCGCCGGGCGCCCGACCCAATCCGGCCTGGCTCAACTTCGTGGTCACCGGCAAGGCGCGTACGCACATTCGCCACGCCCTCAAGCTGCAACGCCGTTCCGAATCGATCAGCCTCGGCGAGCGCCTGCTGAACAAGGCGCTGACTGGCTTCAACAGCCACCTGGACAAACTGGCGGTCGAGCGGGTGCACGCGGTACTCGGCGAATACCGCCTGGAAGTCATCGAAGACCTGCTGGAAGACATCGGCCTGGGTAATCGCATGGCCTACGTGGTGGCGCGGCGCCTGCTGGCCGAAGGCAGCGAGCAACTGCCGAGCAGCGAAGGGCCGCTGGCGATCCGCGGCACCGAAGGCCTGGTGCTGAGCTATGCGAAATGCTGCACGCCGATCCCCGGCGACCCGATCGTTGGTCACCTGTCGGCCGGCAAGGGCATGGTGGTGCACCTGGAAAGCTGCCGGAACATCGGCGAAATCCGCCACAACCCGGAGAAGTGCATCCAGCTGTCCTGGGCCAAGGACGTGGTCGGCGAGTTCAATGTCGAGTTGCGCATCGAACTGGAACACCAGCGCGGCCTGATCGCCCTGCTGGCCGGCAGCGTCAACGCCGCCGACGGCAATATCGAGAAGATCAGCATGGACGAGCGCGACGGGCGCATCAGCGTGGTCCAACTGGTGGTCAGCGTGCATGACCGCGTGCACCTGGCGCGGGTGATCAAGAAGCTGCGCGCGCTCAAGGGCGTGATCCACATCACCCGGGTTCGCGCTTGAGCATCTGCCGGCGGACTCAACCCGGTAGGCTGGGCCGGGCCACAGCGGCTTCTGCCCTCCGTACCCACTAATCCGTGGGTGGGCCAAGGCCCACCCTACCCTCACCAGGAGAATTCCATGAGCAAGAGCGTCATCAGCAGCGACAAGGCCCCGGCGGCCATCGGCACCTACTCCCAGGCGATCAAGGCCGGCAACACCGTCTACATGTCCGGGCAGATCCCCCTGGATCCCAAGACCATGGAGCTGGTGGAAGGCTTCGAAGCGCAGACCGTGCAGGTGTTCGAGAACCTCAAGGCGGTGGCCGAAGCCGCCGGCGGTTCGTTCAAGGACGTGGTCAAGCTGAACATCTTCCTCACCGACCTGTCGCACTTCGCCAAGGTCAACGAGGTCATGGGCCGCTATTTCGAACAACCCTACCCGGCCCGCGCCGCCATCGGCGTAGCCGCCCTGCCGCGTGGCTCGCAGGTGGAAATGGACGCCATCCTGGTCCTCGAATAGCCCTCCTCTGGCGGGGCCGCGCGCCCCGCCACCTGCATTTGCGCAAGGAATCGCCCATGCGTCCTGTCCTCGTTGTGCTGCTCGGCGCCTGGCTGCTCGGCGGCTGCGCCAACAAACCGACCGACCCTAACGGCATCTGGATCAACCAGGCGGCGATCGACGCCGCGGTCGAGGGCGGCAACCTGCGCGAGGCCCTGCTCGCCTATGGCCCCAACCTGGAATGGCGGATCGACGGCCAGCGCCGGCTCGCCAGCTTCAGCAACGGCTTCGAACTGGGCGAGGGGCAGCTGGTCAGCCAGGACGCCGGGCGCTTTCGGGTCGACTTCTATGGCGACTACCACGAATACCTCGACCTGAGCGACAGCCAGCTGCTGCAGCGAGCCAGCGAAGCCTGGCCCGAGCAGCGCTTCGTCCGCAGCGCCAGCACGGCCGCCGACGTCCCGCCCGGCGGCAGCTTCGAGCAGGCGCTGTATCGCGCCTACCTGGGCGGTACCTGGGAGATCCGCCAGGGCCTGGGCGAAGGCGGTCTGGTGCTGTTCCACCCCGACGGCCGAGTCGAGGGCCTACCCGGCGCCGAACGCTATGCGCTGTGCCTGGCCGGCGACTGCGCCGCGATGAGCGGCGAATTCGACAGCGTCTGGCTGCAGCTTGGCGAACAGGGTCAAGCCTGGATCTTCCAGCGCGACGGCGAACAACTGGGCATCTTCGAGGCGCTCAACCGCGCCCAATTCGACGAAATGCCCGATTACTACAAGGGCGAGCTGCACTGGCGGCTGGAGCGGCGCTAACCGGCGCTGGAAGCTGCGCGGGCCTCCACCCTACGAGGTGGTCGACGCCCCCGCCAGCACCGCCGCGTAACCCTCGCGATAACTCGGGTACTGCGGCGCCCAGCCGAGGGCGCGGGCGCGGGCGTTGCTGCAACGCTTGCTGCCGGCGCGCCGCACAGTCGCCTGTTCGGCCCAGTGGCTGACGCCCAATTGCTCGCGCAACCAGGCCACCACCTCGTGCAGCGGCGCCGGCTCGTCGTCGACGCCGAGGTAGCAGTCCGCCAACGCCACGCCGCGGGCATCGGCCTGCACCAGGAAGGCCAGCAGGCCGGCGGCATCCTCGACATGGATGCGGTTGCCGTACAGCGGCGGCTCGCTCGCCACCCGGTAGCCCTGGCGCACCTGGCCCAGCAGCCATTCACGGCCCGGCCCGTAGATACCGCCCAGGCGCACTACGCTGGCGGGCGTGCCGCTGGCCAACGCCAGCCGTTCGGCGTCGCGCATCAGCCGCCCGGAGTAGCCTTCGGCCTCGGCCGGCGAACCCTCGTCGATCCACTCGCCGTGCTGCTGGGCATAGACGCTGCTGCTGGAGACGAACAGCAGGCGCCTGGGCTTCTGCCCATGCTGCGCCAGCCAGCCGAGCACCCGGCGCAGCCCCTCGACATAGGCCGCCCGGTAGCCGGCCTCGTCGTGCTGGCTGGCCGCCGCGCAGTACACCAGGTAGTCCAGCTCGCCCGCCGGCCAGGCCGGCGGGCAGCTGTCGGCCTGCAGATCGCCGGCCACCGGCACAATCGCCGCCGGCAGCGCCGCCACCGCCCGACGCAGCCCGTACACCGTCCAGCCGGCCTCGCGCAGGCGCAGCCCCAGGCGCGTGCCGACATCCCCACAGCCGGCAATCAACAGACGCGCAGACCCTGCCATAGTCCTCTCCCGAGATTCCCAGGGCCGCAGTGTAGCCCGGTTGGTTCATTGCAATGCAAAGGCTATGCTTAGCGGCAATTCAATGGATAAACACTATGACCCTCACCGAACTGCGCTACATCGTCACCCTCGCCCAGGAACAGCACTTCGGCCGCGCCGCCGAGCGCTGCCACGTCAGCCAGCCGACCCTCTCGGTGGGGGTGAAGAAGCTCGAGGACGAGCTCGGCGTGCTGATCTTCGAGCGCAGCAAGAGCGCAGTGCGCCTGACCCCGGTCGGCGAGGGCATCGTCACCCAGGCGCAGAAGGTGCTGGAGCAGGCCCAGGGCATCCGCGAGCTGGCCCAGGCCGGCAAGAACCAGCTGACCGCACCGCTGAAGATCGGCGCCATCTACACCGTCGGCCCCTACCTGTTTCCCCACCTGATTCCGCAGCTGCACCGGGTCGCCGCGCAGATGCCGCTGTACATCGAGGAGAACTTCACCCACGTGCTGCGCGACAAGCTGCGCACCGGCGAACTGGATGCGATCATCATCGCCCTGCCGTTCCAGGAAGCCGACGTGCTGACCAAGCCGCTGTACGACGAACCCTTCTACGCGCTGCTGCCGGCCGGTCACCCCTGGGCGGCGATGAAGACCATCGATACCAAGCTGCTCAACGACAAGAGCCTGCTGCTGCTCGGCGAAGGTCACTGCTTCCGCGACCAGGTGCTGGAAGCCTGTCCGAGCCTGCGCAAGGGCGGCGAAGAACACGCCAAGCACACCACGGTGGAGTCCAGCTCGCTGGAAACCATCCGCCACATGGTCGCCTCCGGCCTCGGCGTGTCGATCCTGCCGTTCTCGGCGGTGGACAGCCACCACTATGCGCCCGGGGTCATCGAAGTGCGCCCGCTCAGCGCGCCGGTGCCGTTCCGCACCGTGGCCATTGCCTGGCGCGCCAGCTTCCCGCGGCCCAAGGCCATCGAAATACTGGCCGACTCGATCCGCCTGTGCTCGGTGGCTCAGCCACAGTCGAAAACCGCCTAGGACTCGCCCATGACCGAGCTCGCTGCGGTTTCCGTCACCGCGCTGAAAGGCGTCGGTGCCGCCTTGGCCGAGAAACTCGCCAGGGTCGGGCTGGAGACCTTGCAGGATCTGCTGTTCCACCTGCCGCTGCGCTACCAGGACCGCACCCGCATCGTGCCGATCGGCGCCTTGCGCCCCGGCCAGGACGCGGTGGTCGAGGGCGTGGTGGCCGGTGCCGACGTGGTCATGGGCCGCCGGCGCAGCCTGTTGGTGCGCCTGCAGGACGGCAGCGGCACCCTGTCCTTGCGCTTCTACCATTTCAGCCAGGCGCAGAAGGAAGGCCTCAAGCGCGGCACCCAGCTGCGCTGCTACGGAGAGGTACGCCCCGGCTCCTCCGGCCTGGAGATCTACCACCCGGAATACCGCGCGCTCTCGGGCAGCGAGCCGATCGCCGTGGAACAGTGCCTGACGCCGATCTACCCGAGCACCGAAGGCCTGACCCAGCAGCGCCTGCGCAGCCTGAGCGAGCAGGCCCTGGCCCGCCTCGGCCCACACAGCCTGCCGGACTGGTTGCCCAGCGAGTTGGCCCGCGACTATCGGCTCGGCCCACTGGACCAGGCGCTGCGCTACCTGCACCGGCCGCCGGCGGACGCCGATCTGGAGCAACTGGCCGCAGGCCGGCACTGGGCCCAGCATCGCCTGGCCTTCGAGGAACTCCTGACCCACCAGCTCTCCTTGCAGCGCCTGCGCGAAAGCCTGCGCGCCCAGCAGGCGCCGCAGCTGCCGATTGCCCGGTGCCTGCCGCAGCAGTTCCAGGACAACCTCGGCTTCGCCCCGACCGGCGCGCAGCGGCGGGTCGGTGCCGAGATCGCCTACGACCTCAGCCAGGATGAGCCCATGCTGCGCCTGGTGCAGGGCGATGTCGGCGCCGGCAAGACCGTGGTCGCCGCCTTCGCCGCGCTGCAGGCGCTGGAGGCCGGCTACCAGGTGGCGCTGATGGCGCCGACCGAGATCCTCGCCGAGCAGCACTTCCTCAACTTCAGCAAGTGGCTGGCGCCGCTGGGCATCGAGGTCGCCTGGCTGGCCGGCAAGCTCAAGGGCAAGGCGCGCGCCAGTGCGCTCGCGCAGATCGCCGGCGGCGTGCCAATGGTGGTCGGCACCCACGCGCTGTTCCAGGACGAGGTGCAGTTCCACAAGCTGGCGCTGGTGATCATCGACGAACAGCACCGCTTCGGCGTGCAGCAACGCCTGGCGCTGCGGCAGAAGGGCGTCGGCGGCCGCCTCTGTCCGCACCAGCTGATCATGACCGCCACGCCCATCCCGCGGACCCTGGCGATGAGCGCCTACGCCGACCTGGACACCTCGATCCTCGACGAACTGCCGCCGGGGCGCACCCCGGTGAACACCGTGCTGGTCGCCGACAGCCGCCGCCTGGAGGTGATCGAACGGGTGCGCTCGGCCTGCAACGCGGGCCGCCAGGCCTACTGGGTGTGCACCCTGATCGAGGAATCCGAGGAACTCACCTGCCAGGCTGCCGAGACCACCTTCGCCGACCTCGCCGCGGCGCTCGGCGGCCTGCAGGTCGGGCTGATCCACGGGCGCATGAAGCCAGCGGAGAAGGCCGCGGTGATGGAGCAGTTCAAGCTGGGCCAGCTGCACCTGCTGGTCGCCACCACGGTGATCGAGGTCGGCGTCGACGTGCCCAACGCCAGCCTGATGATCATCGAGAACCCGGAACGCCTGGGCCTGGCCCAGCTGCACCAGTTGCGCGGGCGGGTCGGCCGCGGCAGCGCCGCCAGCCACTGCGTGCTGCTCTACCATCCGCCGCTGTCGCAACTGGGCCGCGAACGCCTTGGCATCATGCGCGAGACCTGCGATGGTTTCGTCATCGCCGAAAAAGACCTGGAACTGCGCGGCCCGGGGGAGATGCTCGGCACCCGGCAAACCGGTCTGCTGCAATTCAAGGTCGCCGATTTGATGCGCGACGCCGACCTCCTGCCGGCCGTGCGCGATGCCGCGCAAGCCCTGCTGGCGCACTGGCCGCAGCACGTCAGCCCGCTCCTGGAGCGCTGGTTGCGCCACGGCCAACAATATGGGCAAGTGTGATCGAGCGCACAGGGCACCCGTCGCCCGAACCGTCGATCCGCTGGCCTGCTGTTTATACTGCGGGGCACTTGCTCCCCTAAGCCGGATTTCGTTATGAGTGATGCAGCCTTCGCCCCCGACACCGCACCGACCCCGCCGCCGGTGATTGTGCAGTTGCTGGAAAAACTCGGCCTGGCCTATCGGGTGTGCGGCGCGCGCGCCGGCCTGCCGGCCGCCCAGCGCCTGCAAGCGGTATTGCTCGAGGATGCGCTCGGCGCCTTGCTGGTGCTGTTCCCGCAGAGCCAGTTGCTCGACCTCAACCGCCTGGCCGAACTGACCGGACGCAAACTCACCGCTGTGAAGCCGGAACGTCTGCAGCGCATGCTCGGCAAGCATGCGCTCGGCGTGCTGCCCGGCCTGCCGCAACTGACCAGCTCGCCGTGCCTGTACGACGAGCGCCTGCTGCAGGTGCCGAGCCTGTTCGTCGAGTCGGGCCAGCCCGGGGTGCTCCTGGAAATCGCCAGCGAGGCCTTCAAGGGCCTGCTGGGCAAGGCCAGCGCGGCGCGCTTCGGCGAACCCTTGAGCAATATCCGCCCGAACCTCGACCGTCCGGACGACGACCGCGCCGAGATCACCCAGGCGGTGCAGGCCTTCACCGCGCGGCGCATCCAGCAGCGCCTGGAGGAAACCATCGAGATTCCGCCACTGCCGGAAACCGCCCAGAAGATCATCAAGCTGCGCGTCGACCCGGACGCCACGGTGGACGACATCACCGGCGTGGTCGAAACCGACCCGGCGCTGGCCGCCCAGGTGGTCAGCTGGGCCGCCTCGCCGTTCTACGCCGCGCCCGGCAAGATCCGCTCGGTGGAGGACGCCATCGTCCGCGTGCTGGGCTTCGACCTGGTGATCAACCTGGCCCTCGGCCTGGCCCTGGGCAAGACCCTGAGCCTGCCCAAGGATCAGCCGCAGCACGCCACGCCCTATTGGCAGCAGGCGATCTACAGTGCCGCGGTGATCGAGGGCCTGACCCGCGCCATGCCGCGGGCGCAGCGCCCGGAAACCGGGCTGACCTACCTCGCCGGCCTGCTGCACAACTTCGGCTACCTGGTCCTGGCGCATGTCTTCCCGCCGCATTTCTCGCTGATCTGCCGGCACCTGGAGGTCAACCCGCACGTGCCGCACAGCTACATCGAACAGCATCTGCTGGGCATCAGCCGCGAACAGATCGGCGCCTGGCTGATGCGCTACTGGGACATGCCGGAAGAGCTGGCCAGTGCCCTGCGCTTCCAGCACGATCCGGACTATGCCGGGCCCCATGCCGCCTACCCGAACCTGGTGTGCCTGGCGGTCGACCTGCTGCGCAACCACGGCATCGGCGCCGGCCCGCAGCGCGAGATCCCGCAAAGCCTGTTCGATGATCTGGGCCTGAGCCGCGAGAAGGCCGAAGAGGCGGTGAACAAGGTGCTCGCCGCCGAAGTGGCATTGCGCGAGTTGGCCGCGCAGTTCCAGCATCCGCATTGAGGCAGGGCGCAACCCCGGGGCTAGCAGGCCGTTGAAAAACGTAGGCGAGGCAGCCGAGGCTAGTGTCGCGACACCAATAATCTGTCGTATTCCGTGGGAGGGGCTTTAGCCGCGACGCTTTCAGCGCCGTCAAGGTCAATCGCGGCTAAAGCCCCTCCCACGCAAGCCTGGCGTCGAACCGACATCTCAGGGTAGACGCGACACCCGCTTTAGTGGCCCTGCCTGAGCGCCGCGCGGCGTACGGCGAACAGCTGCGGCAACGCCTGCACGCTGCTTTCCAGCAGGCGTGCGACCGCCGGCTGCTCGTATAGCGCGGCATACTCGGCGAGTTGCGCGCTGGGCATCTGCCGGTAGGCAAAGAGCATGAACGACTCCACCGCCTCGGCACTGCCGACCCGCAATGCCTCGGCCTGGGCCGCGGTCTGGCTGCTCAGGGCCTGCTCGTCGAGGGTTTCCCCGCGCGCCTTGAGCGCCAGCAGCGCCTGGGTCTTGCCCACCTCATAGCGCAGCAGCGCGGCCAGGGTGGTGGTGTGCGCGGCGGCGTCCAGGCGCCGCACCAATGCCAAGCGCTGCGCGCGCGGCGGGCGTTCGGCGAGTTGCGCGCGGTAGTTGGCCAGGGCTGCGCCGCCGTCCTCGCCCACCGCGCGCTCGGCCGCGCTGAAGCGCTGCGCCAGCGGGCTGCCGAGCAGGCGCCGGGCCTGCTCCAGCTGGGCTTGGTCGAACTTGCCGGCCAGGCGCCTGGCCAAATCCAGGCACAAGGCATCGGCGGCGAACAGCTCGCCCAGCTCGGCCTGCCGGCGCGGCCCCAGGCCCCGCTGCAGCAGTGGCGCACTCTGCTCGCAGAGCAAGCGGATGCCGGCCAGTTCGAACAGCGGGACCAAGGCTTCGGCTGTGGGCGGCGCGGCGTGCGCCAGGCTGGCGGCCAGCAGCAGAGCAAGAAGGATAAAACGCATGGGCAGGCTTCCACGGCGACTCTGCGCAGCCTAACCAATGCGCCGGGCGCCGGCCAGCGCCGGCGCCCGGCGCCGTGAATCAGGCGGCTTTCTTCTCGTTGCCGTTTTTCTTCTTCGGCATCAGGTACTTGGTCAGGCCCTGGAACCACAGCACCAGTGCCGGGTTGCCCTGGATCTGGATGTCCTTGTTCTGGATGCCCTGCATGAAGGCCAGCTGCTTGTTCTTCGCGCTCATGGTGGCGAAGCCGTAGGCACCGTCCTTGAAGCCGAGGGCGAAGGCCGGCTCGCGGGCGGGGCCGCGCTTGCTGCTGATGCGCTGGTCTTTGACGATGAAGTGACGGGCGATCTTGCCGTCCAGGGTGTGCAGCTGGAACACCATGTCGCGGTCGACCAGTTGCTGTTGGAACGCGGGGTTTTCACGGCTGGCCTTGGCCATCAGGCGACCCAGCATCCACAGGAGAAAACGGAATTTCATGCGCACGGCCTCGGCGGATAGGGGAAACGGCGGCGCATTGTAGCGGTTTGTCGCGGCGACTACAGCCAACCGAAAGGCCGGCGCGCAGGCGCTGAGGTGCTGGGGAGGAACGCCCGGAGCCGGTCGACTCCGGGCTGGCGAGGCTCAGTTGACCGCGTCTTTCAGGGACTTGCCCGGTTTGAAGGCGACGGTGTTGCTGGCCTTGATCTTCACCGGTTGACCGGTTTGCGGGTTTTTGCCAGTGCGAGCACCGCGGTGACGCTGCACGAAAGTGCCGAAGCCCACCAGGGTCACACTGTCCTTGCGGTTCAGCGCGCCGGTGATTTCTTCGAGCACGGCGTTGAGTACACGGCTGGCCTGATCCTTGGTCAGATCAGCCTTTTCCGCGATGGCGGCGGCGAGTTCCGGTTTACGCATAAATGCCTCTTTGACGGTTTTTTGTTGTTGTGTCCGTGCTGCTCGTCCAGAACAGCGCCCAAAGCTCCGCAACAGCTCTGCGCTGCGGCAGACCTCTGGCAGAATGGCATGACATTTGGACCTGCGCCAGTCTTGTCCGACACATTGATCCGGCAACTTTATGGCATATCCGACAGATCAGCCTGCATTCACGCCAAGAGCGCCGGTAATTCCTTATTCAGCGCCAGTTTTTCCTGCACGGCCGTACCGGTCAGCGCATAGCCGAGCAGCGCCCCCGAAGCGTCGCGGCAAAGCGCCTTGATGTCGCTGCCGCCGCCCTCCACCGTCCACTCGCCCTGCAGGCCGCGCGGCGGCGGCGAGACCACCAGCGGGCAGACCGGGGTCTTCACCGTGACCGGCATGGCGCCATAACGCACCGCGGTCGGCGTACCGGCCAGGGTCTGGGCCAGAGCGCGGGCGCAGGTCATCAGCGGCATCACGTAGAGCAGGTTGAGGCCGTCGACCTCGGCACAGTCGCCGAGGGCGTAGATATTGGCATGCGAGCTGCGCAACTCGCGGTCGACCACCACCCCGCGGTTGACCGCCAGCCCGGCGGCGGCCGCCAGCTCGGTGCGCGGGCGCAGGCCGACCGCCGAGACCACCAGGTCGCAAGCGACCAGGCTGCCATCGGACAGATGCGCTTCCAGGCTGTCGCCCCGGTGGTTGAGGCTGGCCAGCACCGGACCGAGGTGGAAGCGCGCGCCGAGGCTTTCCAGCCCGGCCTGCACCGCGGCGGCGGCAGCCGGATGCAGCAGGCCGGGCATCACCTGCTCGCAGGGCGCGACCAGTTCGACCTGGTAGCCGCCGAGGCTGAGGTCGTTGGCGAACTCGCAGCCGATCAATCCGGCACCGAGCAGCAGCACGCGCTTCTTCCCGGCCGCCGCGGCGCGAAAGCGCGCGTAGTCCTCCAGGTCGTTGATCGGGAAAATCGCCTCCTGCGCATCGCCCGCGACCGGCACGCGGATCACCTCGGCGCCCCAGGCCAGCACCAGGTCGCGGTAGGGTACGGCTTCCTCGCCGATCCACAGGCGCCGGTGCCCCGGGTCGATGCCGGTGATGCAGGTATGGGTGCGGATCTCGGCGTTCAGTTGCTCGGCCATGGCGCCCGGCTCGGCCATGCTCAGGCCATCGGCATCCTTGTGCTTGCCGAAGCCGGTGGAGAGCATCGGTTTGGAGTAGGAGCGCCCGTCGTCGGCACTGATCAACAGCAGCGGCGTGGCGCTGTCGAGCTTGCGAAATTCCCGCGCCAGGTTGTAACCGGCCAGGCCGGTGCCGACTATTACCACGGGTGTTACTACGGGTGTCGCCGCGGGCGTCGTCACAGCTGCACTCATCTTCCACTCCTAGATCGTAAAACGACGCAACGGCCCGCAGACCGCGGCCACATCATGGGTTATTCGGGGGACTCGCCGCCCAGCACTATCGACTGGTGCTTCAGCAGATCTCGATCATCTCGAAATCCAGCTTGCCCGCGCCGCAATCCGGGCACAGCCAGTCGGCGGGAATGTCTTCCCAGCGGGTTCCCGCTGCAATGCCCTCTTCGGGCAGGCCGGCGGCTTCGTCGTAGATGAAGCCACAGACCACGCATTGCCACTTGCGCATATCGGCCTCCGTGCGCTGGAAACTCCCGTTGAACGTACCCCAAATGCCCGCCGGGCGCCAAGCGTGGGCCGGCCGGACGGCGGCCGGGCATCGAACGGCCAATAAAAACGGCGGCCCTGGGGCCGCCGTGTTCAATCCGTGGGATCAGCCGATCTCGATCATCTCGAAATCCAGCTTGCCGACGCCGCAGTCCGGGCACAGCCAGTCTTCCGGCACGTCCTGCCACGGCGTGCCGGCGGCGATGCCTTCATCCGGCCAACCCTGGCTTTCGTCGTAGACCAGTCCACAGACCACACATTGCCACTTCTTCATAACGACCTCAGGCGAATCTCAGGGTAGTGCGCGAGGAAAGCTACCGTAAATGCGCAGGAGCGCCAAGCCGCCGGGCGAGGAAAGCGCCCGGCGGCCGGCCAACCAAAGTCGGGTTCTGCCCGCCGGCGGGCGGGCAGCGGCGCGACGTCCTAGCGGACGATCAACAACGGGTCGGCGACGCCCATGCCATACATGGCGATCATCGTCAGGCTGCCGGCGGCCAGCAGGTAGTAGAGGGTCGGCAGCATGGTCTTGCGCAGGGTGATGCCTTCACGACCGAGCAGGCCCACGGTGGCCGAAGCCGCGACCACGTTGTGGATGGCGATCATGTTGCCCGCGGCGGCGCCGACCGACTGCGCCGCCACCATCATCGCCCCGGACACCCCGAGCAGGCCGGCGGCGTTGAACTGGAACTGCGAGAGCATCAGGTTGGACACGGTGTTGGAGCCGGCGATGAAGGCGCCCAGCGCGCCCACGGCCGGGGCGAACATCGGGTAGACGCCGCCGACGCTGTCGGCCACCAGTTGCGCCATGGCCACCGGCATCGACATCAGGTCGGCGCCGTTGACCCCGGAGTTGATCAGGATGCGCACCATGGGGATGGTGAAGATCAGCACGAAACCGGCGCCCAGCAGGGTGCGGCTCGATTCGCCGACCGCGGCCTTCAGCTCGGCGAAGCGCATGCGATGGAGGAAGAAGGTGGCCAGCACCACCATGCAGAGGATCCCGCCCGGCAGGTACAGCGGCTCCAGGGTGCCGGAAATGCCGGTCTCGCCGAGGATGTCCTTCCAGCCGAAGCTGATCGACAGCAGCGCCGCCTTGAGCTGCGGGAAGATCCGCGACAGCACCAGGAACACCGCCAGCAGCAGGTAGGGCGCCCAGGCCATGGGCACGGAGATCGGCGTCTTGCCCGCTACATCGTCCAGCTTCATCTCGATCTTGCCCATCCACTCGACCGGCCAGTCCTTCGCCTCGGCGAAATCCCAGGTCTGCTTCGGCAGCAGGAAGCCCGCCTTGGCCGCCGGCACGACTATGGCCAGGCCGACCATGGCGCCGATCATCGAGGGGAATTCCGGGCCGAGGAACACGCCCGCGGCCATGTACGGCAGGACGAAACTCAGCGCGGTGAAGATGGCGAACGGCGCCACCGCCAGGCCTTCCTTCCACGACTGATTCTTGCCGAAGAAGCGGGTCATGATCATCACCATGATCAGCGGCATGAGGACGCCGATCAGGCCATGGGTGATCGCCACGCGGGAGAAGATCAGGTGGAAGAAGATCTCCCAGCTGCTGTCCAGGGTCAGCAACTGCGCGCTCATCCCGGTCTTGTCCAGGCCGCCGGCGACACCGACCAGGATCGGCGTGCCGACCGCGCCGAAGGACACCGGGGTGGACTGCACCATCATCCCCAGCACCACCGCGGCCAGGGCCGGGAAGCCGAGGGCCACCAGCAGCGGTGCGGCCACCGCGGCGGGCGTGCCGAAGCCGGAGGCGCCCTCGATGAAGCAGCCGAACAGCCAGGCGACGATCAGCGCCTGCACCCGGCGGTCCGGGCTGATGGTCGAGAAGCCGCGGCGGATCGCGGCGATGCCGCCGGAATGCTTGAGGGTGTTGAGCAGCAGGATGGCACCGAAGATGATCCAGAGGATCGCCGCGGTGAGGATCAGCCCTTGCAGGCTGGAGGCGATGACCCGGTTGAGGGACATGTCCCAGGCCGTCAGGCCGATCAGGGCGGTGAGCAGGAAGATCACCGGCATGGCGTACTTGGCTGGCCAGCGGAAGCCGATCAGCAGCACGCCCGCCAGCACCAGCGGCACGAAGGCGAGGATGGACAGTAGCGTTTGACTCATGGGTTGGGTCCTTTCTATTTGTTGTGAACCACAGTTTCCCGGGATGGCCCGGCGTCACGCATCGGGAGCGCATGGCCTCCTGCGCTCCACAAGCCGCGTCGGCGGGGATCGCCCGCCGCCGCGCTCATGCTCGAAAGCCCCGCCAGCCAGCGGCTAGCGGGGCCGGGTGCTGCTGTTGTGGGAGGGGACGGGCGGCGAGCGGTGTGACGGCCTATCGCGGCTAAAGCCCCTCCCACATTTCGGGATCGCTCAGGCCTCCTGCTTGAAGCGCAGGCGCCAGGCGTGCAGCAGCGGCTCGGTGTAGCCGCTGGGCTGCGCGCGGCCCCGGAACACCAGGTCGCTGGCGGCGCGGAAGGCATGCGAGCGCTCGAGGTCCGCGGCCATCGGCCGGTACAGCGGGTCGCCGGCGTTCTGTGCGTCGACCACCCGGGCCATGCGCTCCAGGGTCTTGCGCACCTGGGTAGCGTCGACCACGCCGTGGTGCAGCCAGTTGGCGATGTGCTGGCTGGAGATACGCAGGGTGGCGCGGTCTTCCATCAGGCCGACGTCGTGGATGTCCGGCACCTTGGAGCAGCCGACGCCCTGTTCGACCCAGCGCACCACGTAGCCGAGGATGCCCTGGCAGTTGTTGTCCAGTTCCTCCTGGATCTCGGCGGGGCTCCACTTGCGCGCGGCGGCCACCGGCACCCTCAGCAGGTCGTCGAGCAGGCGCTCGCGCTCGGCGGCCAGGTCGACCCGTTCCAGCTCGCGCTGCACTGCCTGCACGTCGACCTGGTGGTAGTGCAACGCATGCAGCACCGCGGCGGTCGGCGACGGCACCCAGGCGGTGTTGGCACCGGCCCGTGGGTGGGCGATCTTCTGTTCGAGCATGGCCGCCATCAGGTCGGGCATGGCCCACATGCCCTTGCCGATCTGCGCGCGGCCAGCGAGGCCGCAGCTCAGGCCGACCAGCACGTTGTTGCGCTCGTAGGCCTGGATCCACGGGGTCGACTTCATGTCGCCCTTGCGCAGCATGGCGCCGGCTTCCATGGCCGTGTGCATCTCGTCGCCGGTGCGGTCGAGGAAGCCGGTGTTGATGAAGGCCACCCGCGCGCTGGCGGCGGCGATGCAGGCCTTGAGGTTGACGCTGGTGCGCCGTTCCTCGTCCATGATGCCCATCTTCAGGCAGTGGCGTGGCAGCCCCAGCAGGTCCTCGATGCGGCCGAACAGCTGGTCGGCGAAGGCCACCTCGGCAGGGCCGTGCATCTTCGGCTTGACGATGTAGATGCTGCCGCTGCGCGAGTTGCCATGGCGCTTGAGGTCATGCAGGGCAATCAGGCTGGTCAGCACCCCGTCGAGGATGCCCTCGGGGATCTCGCGGCCTTCGCCGTCGAGGATCGCCGGGTTGCCCATCAGGTGGCCGACGTTGCGCACCAACAGCAACGAACGGCCGTGTAGGCGCAGCTCGCCGCCGTCGGCGGCGCTGTAGTGGCGGTCGGGATTGAGCCGGCGGACGATGGCCCGGCCGCCCTTCTCCAGGGTCTCGCTGAGGTCGCCCCGCATCAGCCCCAGCCAGTTGCGGTAGACCAGGATCTTGTCGTCGGCATCCACCGCGGCGATGGAGTCCTCGCAGTCCATGATGGTCGACAGCGCCGCCTCGAGCAGCAGGTCCTTGACCCCGGCGCCATCGGTGCGGCCGACCGGGCTGTTCGGGTCGATCTGGATTTCCAGGTGCAGGCCGTGGTTGCGCAGCAGGATGGCCTTGGGCTGCACCGCTTCGCCCTGGTAGCCGCGGAACTTCTCCGGCTGCGCCAGGCCGGTCTGGCTGCCGTCCTCCAGGGTCACCTGGAGCCGGCCGTCGAGTACCCGATAGCTCACCGCGTCGGCGTGCGAACCGCCGGCCAGCGGCGCGGCCTGGTCGAGGAAGGCACGGGCGAAGGCGATCACCTTGGCGCCGCGCACTTCGTTGTAGCCCGGCCCCTTCTCGGCGCCGCCCTCTTCGCCGATCGCGTCGGTGCCGTAGAGCGCGTCGTACAGCGAACCCCAGCGGGCGTTGGCGGCGTTCAATGCGTAACGGGCATTCATCACCGGCACCACCAGCTGCGGCCCGGCCTGCGCGCTGATCTCGCTGTCGACCTGGGCGGTGCTGGCCTGCACCCGCTGCGGTTGCGGCAGCAGGTAGCCGATCGACTCGAGGAAGCTGCGGTAGGCCGGCATGTCGCTCACCGCACCGGGATGGGCGCGGTGCCAGGCGTCCAGCTCGGCCTGCAGGCGCTCGCGCTCGGCCAGCAGCGCACGATTCTGCGGCGCCAGCTCGTGCACCAGGGCGTCGAAGCCGGCCCAGAACGCCTCACGCTCGATACCGGTGCCGGGCAGCACCTCCTGGTCGACGAAACGTTGCAGGTTGGCGGCCACCTGCAGGCGCTGGCAGTTCACGCGTTCGGTCATCATTTTTCTCCTGTTTGCTGTTCCCCTCTCCCTCCGGGAGAGGGGCTAGGGGTGAGGGTGCTTGGGCCGTGTGCCGCACAGCACCCTTTTGCGTCACTGCGTGCCACCTTCTCCCGGCGGGAGAAAGCCATCGGTTGGCGGCTGCGCCGCACTGTTAAAGAGCAGCGATACCGGCCTTGGCCACCTGGGCGTCCTGCTCGGCCTTGACCCCGGACACGCCGACCGCGCCGACCACCTGGCCCTCGACGATCACCGGCACGCCGCCTTCCAGCGAGGTCAGCAGCGGCGCGCTGAGGAAGGCGCTGCGCCCGCCGTTGACCATCTCCTCGTAGCCCTTCGTCTCGCGGCGGCCGAGGGCCGCGCTGCGCGCCTTCTCGCCGGCGATGTAGGCGCCGATCGGCGCGCAGCCGTCGAGGCGTTCCAGGGCCAGCGGGTGGCCGCCGTCGTCGACCACGGCGATGGCCACGGCCCAGCCGTTGTGCTGCGCCTCGGCGCGGGCGGCGCTGAGGATGCGGGCGACTTCGGTCTGGCTCAGTACGGCTTTGCTGTGCATGTTCTTTCCTCTTCGATAAATTCGTTTTGGCCAGCGCCAGTTTCGTAGCCCGGATGGAATCCGGGGCTCAGCGGCCAGCGCCTGCCGGATTGCATCCGGGCTACCTGTGGCCGCGATATTCAGTGCATCGCCTCTTCCACCAGCTCGATCCAGTGCCGCACCGGGGTGCGCCCGGCGCCGTCGAGGTGGGTCTGGCAGCCGATGTTGGCGGTGGCGATCACCTGCGGCTGGCCGCTTTCCAGGGCGTCCAGCTTGTTGTCGCGCAGCTGCCGGGACAGCGCCGGCTGGGTCAGCGAATAGGTGCCGGCCGAGCCGCAGCACAGGTGGCTGTCGGGCACCGCGCTGAGCTGGAAGCCGAGACGCGTCAGCACCCCCTCCACCGCGCCGCCGAGCTTCTGCGCGTGTTGCAGGGTGCAGGGGCAATGGAAGGCCAGGCGCTGGTCGGCGCGCACGCCGAGACTTTCCAGCGGCTCGGCCTGCAGCACCTCGACCAGGTCCTTGGCCAGGGCGCTGACCCGCCTGGCCTTGGCCGCGTAGGCCGGATCCTGTTCGAGCAAGTGGCCGTAATCCTTGACGAAGGCGCCGCAGCCACTGGCGGTCTGCACGATGGCCTCGGCGCCGGCCTCGATCGCCGGCCACCAGGCGTCGATGTTCTGCCGGGCGCGGGCCAGGCCCTGCTGCTGGGCGTCGAGGTGATAGTCCAGCGCGCCGCAGCAGCCGGCTTCGCGGATCGGCGTGATGCCGATGCCGAGGCGATCCAGCACCCGCGCGGTGGCGGCGTTGGTATTGGGCGACAGGCCCGGCTGCACGCAGCCTTCGAGCAGCAGCACGCGCCGGTCGTGGCGCAGCGGCGGACGCGGCTTGGCCGGGCGCAGCTGGCGCGGCAGCTTGGCCCCGAGACTAGCCGGCAGCAGCGGGCGGAAGGCCTCGCCGAGCCGGGTCAGCGCCTTGAACAGCGCCGGACGCGGCAGCACCGCGCGCAGGCCTTGGCGCAGCAGGCGCTGCTCCAGCGGACGCGGCACCGCCGCATCGACCACCGCGCGGCCGATGTCCAGCAGGTTGTGGTAGTCCACTCCGGACGGGCAGGTGCTCTCGCAGTTGCGGCAGGTCAGGCAGCGGTCCAGGTGCAGCTGGGTCTTGGCCGTGACCGGGCTACCCTCGAGCACCTGCTTGATCAGGTAGATGCGCCCGCGCGGGCCGTCCAGCTCGTCGCCGAGCAACTGGTAGGTCGGGCAGGTGGCGTTGCAGAAGCCGCAATGCACGCAGCTGCGCAGGATGCTTTCGGCTTCGGCGCCGCGCGGCAGCGCCTTGGCTTGTTCACTTAAGTTCGTTTGCATGAATCGACCTACACCTCTGCGTACATGCGGCCAGGGTTGAAGATCCCCTGCGGATCGAGCTGGGCTTTCAGCTGGCGGTGGTAGCGCAGCAGCGGCGCCGCCAGCGGCTGGAACGGGCTGTCGCACACCCCTGCGCTGAAGCAGCTGGCGTGGCCGCCGACTTCACTCAGCACACGGCGAATCGCTTCGGCCTCGGCGTCGGACTTCAGCCAGCGCTGGGCGCCGCCCCAGTCGATCAGCTGCTCGCCGGGCAGGGCCAGCACGCCGCTGGTGCTCGGCAGCGCCAGGCGCCACAACGGCCGCGGATCGGCGAAGAAGGCCAGGCGCTGTTCGTTCAGGTCGCGCCAGTAGCCGCCATCCAGCAGCTCGCCGCCGAGCCGCTGGCGGGCCGCGGCCACCGAGCCCTCGCCGCCCTCCAGGCGCAGCTGCAGGGCCTGGCCGTCATGGCTGGCGGCGCTGATCGGCAGCGGCTGCTGGCCCCATTCGGCCAGCTGGCGCAGGGCGCGCGCGAGGTCCATTTCCAGGCGCAGACTGAGCCTGGCGCGCGGCTTGGGCAGCACCTTGAGCGACACCTCGGTGAGCACGCCGAGGCAGCCGTAGCTGCCGACCAGCAGGCGCGACAGGTCGTAGCCGGCGACGTTCTTCATCACCTCGCCGCCGAAGCGCAGCTGCTTGCCCAGCCCGGTGATCACCCGCGTGCCGAGCACCAGGTCGCGCACCGATCCGGCCCAGGGCCGGCGCGGGCCGGACAGGCCGCAGGCGAGCATGCCGCCGACCGTGGCGCCGGCACCCAGGTGCGGC
Organism: Pseudomonas benzenivorans; assembly: GCF_900100495.1. Taxonomy (GTDB): domain Bacteria; phylum Pseudomonadota; class Gammaproteobacteria; order Pseudomonadales; family Pseudomonadaceae; genus Aquipseudomonas; species Aquipseudomonas benzenivorans. The sequence goes on along the minus strand of NZ_FNCT01000012.1, from coordinate 87,978 downwards.
GGCTCGCAGGAGAGCATCTGCCCGGCGGCGTCCAGCGCCGCCTCCAGCTCGGCCAGCGGCGTGCCGGCACGCACCGTGACCACCAGCTCGGTCGGGTCGTAGCTGACGATGCCGCGGTGGGCGCGGGTGTCGAGCGGCTCGCCGGCGACCGGCCGGCCGAGGAACGCCTTGCTGTCGCCGCCCCGGATGCGCAGCGCGGTACCCTGGGCGAGCGCCTGGTTGACCTGCTCCAGCAGCGCCGCGCTGGCGTCGAAATCGTCCATCAGAATCGCTCCAGTTCGGGGAAGGGCAAGGCGCCCTGGTGCACGTGCATCGAGCCGAACTCGGCGCAGCGGTGCAGGGTCGGGATGTTCTTGCCGGGGTTGAGCAGGCCGCTGGGGTCGAAGGCGGCCTTCACCGCGTGGAACAGCGTCAGTTCGTCGGCGTTGAACTGCGCGCACATCTGGTTGATCTTCTCGCGGCCGACGCCGTGCTCGCCGGTGATGCTGCCGCCGACCGCCACGCACAGCTCGAGGATCCTGCCGCCGAGGGCCTCGGCGCGCTCCAGCTCGCCGGGCTGGTTGGCATCGAAGAGGATCAGCGGGTGCATGTTGCCGTCGCCGGCGTGGAACACGTTGGCCACCCGCAGACCGTATTCGGCGGACAGCTCGGCGATGCCGCGCAGCACCCCGGGCAACTCGCGGCGCGGGATGGTACCGTCCATGCAGTAGTAGTCCGGGGAGATGCGCCCGACCGCCGGGAAGGCGTTCTTGCGCCCGGCCCAGAACCTGGTCCGCTCGGCCTCGTCGCGGGCCAGGCGCACCTCGCTGGCGCCGACCGCTTCCAGCACCGCGCGGACCCGCTGGCAGTCCTCCTGCACGTCGGCTTCGACGCCGTCGAGCTCACAGAGCAGGATGGCCTCGGCCTCGACCGGATAGCCGGCGTGGATGAAGTCTTCCACCGCGCGAATGGCCAGGTTGTCCATCATTTCCAGGCCGCCGGGGATGATGCCCTCGGCGATGATCGCGCCGACCGCACGCCCGGCCTTCTCCACCGAATCGAAACTGGCCAGCAGTACCCGCGCCACCTGCGGCTTGGGCAGCAGCTTGACGGTGACCTCGGTGATGATGCCGAGCATGCCCTCGGAGCCGGTGAACAGCGCCATCAGGTCGAAGCCCGGCGCGTCCAGGGCGTCGGAGCCGAGGGTCATGCGCTCGCCGCAGGCGCTGAGGATCTCCAGCTTGAGCAGGTTGTGCACGGTCAGGCCGTATTTCAGGCAGTGCACGCCGCCGGCGTTCTCGGCGACGTTGCCGCCAATCGAACAGGCGATCTGCGAGGACGGGTCCGGCGCGTAGTACAGCCCGTGGGGCGCCGCGGCCTGGGAGATCGCCAGGTTGCGCACCCCGGGCTGGACCCGGGCGAAACGGCCGGCCGGGTTGACCTCGAGAATCCGGTTGAAGCGCGCCAGCACCAGCAGCACGCCCTGCTCCAGCGGCAACGCGCCGCCGGACAGGCCGGTGCCGGCGCCGCGGGCGACCACCGGCACGCCGCGCGCATGGCACAGCTTGAGCAGGCTCTCCACCTGCTCGACGCGCTCGGGCAGCACCACCAGCAGCGGCGTGGCGCGGTAGGCCGAGAGGCCATCGCATTCGTAGGGTTTGAGGTCTTCCCGCTCGTGCAGGATGTCCAGGTCCGGCAGGCACGCGCGCAGTTCGGCCAGCAGGGCTGGCTTGTCGATGCGGGGCAGCGCGCCGTCGACGCGCTCGTCGTACAGAATGCTCATGGCAGGCTCATGCAGGTGGCGTTGTTGTTCTGTGCGACGCGAGTGGCAAGTACCCCGGGCCGCTTGCTGTGTGGCACATCTTTAGTCCCCGGGGAAACCGGCGTCCATCGCCGGATACACTGGTACGACCAGTTTTTTTCGCCGCCCAAAGCGCCGATCGTCGCCAAAATCCTTACGCTGCCTGAGCTGCTCGCCTATAGTGGCGATCGTACGACAATCCATTTTCGACTGGTCCTACCAGTCGTGCGAGGCCTAGGGATGCCCTACGACAAACCCGAAGTGCGCCGCCAGGTCTGCGACGTGGTGGCCGAACGCATCGAGCGGCTGATCGTCGACGGCGTGCTCAAGGCCGGCCAGGCGCTGCCCTCGGAACGCCGCCTGTGCGAGAAGCTGGGCATCTCCCGTTCTGCGCTGCGCGAAGGGCTCAAGGTGCTGCGCGGCCGCGGCATCATCGACACCGCCCAGGGCCGCGACTCGCGGGTCGCCAGCCTTAGCGGGGCGCGCGACGCCAGTCCGCTGATGCACCTGTTCAGCTCGCAGCCGCGCACCCTCTACGACCTGCTCGAGGTGCGCGCCCTGCTGGAGGCCGAGTCGGCGCGCCTGGCCGCCTTGCGCGGCACCGACGCCGACTTCGTCCTGCTGACCCGGCGCTATGAGGAAATGCTCGCCGCCCATGCCCAGCCGGAGGGCTTCGAGCCACGCGAACACGCGCGCCTGGACCACGCCTTCCACCTGGCGATCTGCGAGGCCTCGCACAACCCGGTGCTGCTGCACACCCTGCAATCGTTGACCGACCTGATGCTCAGCACGGTGTTCGCCTCGGTCAACAACCTCTACCACCGGCCCCTGCAGAAACGCCAGATCGACCGCCAGCACGCGCGCCTCTATCACGCGGTGCTCGAACGCCTGCCGGAACAGGCGCAGCGCGCCGCCCGCGAACATATCCACAGCATCCGCGACAACCTCAAGGAGATCGAACAGGAGGAACAGCGCCTGGTACGCGCGACCATGCGCCTGGAAGGCTGGTCGTAATCGACAGGGCGTAGGGTGGGTTAGGCGCGTCAAGCTGGACTGCCGTCGGGCACCGACTCCGGCGCGCCGTAACCCACCACAGGTGCCCGTCATAGACTCCGCATGGTGGGTTACGCGGCGCATCAACTCCGCGGCCGTTGGCAGGAGTTGCATTACGCGCCGCTACCCCACCCTACGCCCGCGAAGCTCCGTGCTAGACTCGCGCGCTTCCAATCCGTGGTGAATCCGTACCGTGCCCCACGCCGCCCTCGCCCATCCGCCCCGCTGGCTGACCGCCGGCCAGTTGCACCCGCTGCCCGCCGCCGCGGTGCGCGAGTGGCTGTTCAACGAAGACTCGCTGACCCGCCGCCTCACCGCGCTGTCCGACCATGGCTTCAGCGTCACCCCGCTGCTCGAGGGCTGGCAGCGCCTGCGCAGCGACGAATGCGCGGCCCTCGGGGTGACTGACGGCAGCCAGGGCTGGGTACGCGAGGTGTTCCTGCGCGGCCATGGCCAGCCCTGGGTGTTCGCCCGCAGCGTGGCGGCGCGCAGCGCCCTGGAAGGTTCCGGCCTGGCGCTGGAGCAGCTCGGCAGCCGTTCGCTCGGCGAGCTGCTGTTCAGCGACCGCGCCTTCGACCGCGGCGCCCTGCAGGCCTGCCGTTATCCCGCGGCCTGGCTGCCCGCCGAGGTGCGCGCCGAACGCCTGTGGGCGCGTCGCTCCTGCTTCAACCGCGGCGCCCTCGGGGTGCTGGTGGCCGAGGTGTTCCTGCCGGCGTTCTGGCCGGCGGCCGGGATAGAGATCTAATCCGCCTGGTGGGAGGGGCCGGACGGCGTTCCGCTTCAGCCGCGACCGTCGCCGCTGAAGCGCCTCCCACCATTCCCCATTGCCATCCACGGCCACGTTCCCCCGTATAATCCGCGGCAACCTGCACGGAGACGCGCCCGATGTACACCCGCCTGCTCAAATCCTGCGACCGAATGCACCCGCGTGCCTGGGACTTCATCCAGCTGATGCGCCTGGACAAGCCGATCGGCATCTACCTGCTGCTGTGGCCGACGCTGTGGGCGCTGTGGGTGGCGGCCGACGGCGTGCCGAGCGCGAAGAACCTGTTCATCTTCGTCGCCGGGGTGATCCTGATGCGCGCCGCCGGCTGCGTGATCAACGACTACGCCGACCGCGACTTCGACGGCCACGTCAAACGCACCCAGGCGCGGCCGCTGGCCAGCGGCAAGGTCCAGCCGCGCGAGGCGCTGCTGCTGTTCTGCCTGCTGGTGGCGGCGAGTTTCGTACTGGTGCTGCTGACCAACGCCGCCACCATCTGGCTGTCGTTCGGCGGCCTGGCCCTGGCCGCTACTTACCCGTTCATGAAGCGCTACACCTTCTACCCGCAGGTGGTGCTCGGCGCGGCGTTCTCCTGGGGCATGCCGATGGCCTTCACCGCCGAGACCGGCAGCGTGCCGCCGGAGGCCTGGCTGCTGTACATCGCCAACCTGCTGTGGACGGTGGCTTACGACACCTACTACGCCATGGCCGACCGCGACGACGATCTGAAGATCGGGGTCAAGTCCACCGCCATCCTGTTCGGCGACGCCGACCGCCTGATCATCGCCACCCTGCAGGGCCTGGCGCTGGTCTGCCTGCTGCTGGCCGGGGCGCGCTTCGAGCTGGGCGTGTATTTCCACCTCGGCCTGCTGGTCGCCGCCGGCTGCTTCGCCTGGGAATACCAGAAGACCCGCAACCGCAAGCCGATGGCCTGCTTCAATGCCTTCCTGCACAACCACTGGGCCGGCCTGGCGATCTTTATCGGCCTGGTGCTGGATTACGCCCTGCGTACGTAGGACAGGTGCAACCCGCCACCATCCGGCACCTTGCCTATTGGCGGGTTGCACCCGCCCTACACATTCGCGGCTGCCTCCAGTTGTCATATCGCTGCAATAATTCCGTTATCTAATGCGCACTCGACAGCTAAACGAGCCGAGACTTGACCCATGGTTGGCAAGAACATCCTGATCGTCGACGACGAAGCACCGATCCGCGAGATGATCGCGGTGGCCCTGGAAATGGCCGGCTACGAGTGCCTGGAAGCGGAAAATACCCAGCAGGCCCATGCCATCATCGTCGACCGCAAGCCCGACCTGATCCTGCTCGACTGGATGCTCCCCGGCACCAGCGGCATCGAGCTGGCGCGCCGCCTCAAGCGCGACGAGCTGACCGGCGACATCCCGATCATCATGCTCACCGCCAAGGGCGAAGAGGACAACAAGATCCAGGGCCTGGAGGTCGGTGCCGACGACTACATCACCAAGCCGTTCTCCCCGCGCGAGCTGGTTGCCCGTCTCAAGGCCGTGCTGCGCCGCGCCGGGCCGAGCGACAGCGAGGGGCCGATCGAGGTCGGCGGCCTGCTGCTCGACCCGCTCAGTCACCGCGTCACCATCGACGGCAAGCCGGCGGAGATGGGCCCCACCGAATACCGCCTGCTGCAGTTCTTTATGACCCATCAAGAAAGGGCGTACACCCGCGGCCAGCTGCTCGATCAGGTCTGGGGCGGCAACGTGTATGTCGAGGAGCGCACCGTCGACGTGCACATCCGCCGCCTGCGCAAGGCGCTCGGCGAGGTCTACGAGAACCTGGTGCAGACCGTGCGCGGCACCGGCTACCGTTTCTCCACCAAGAGCTAGTGGCCGTTTGCCGCATGCCCGCCCGCTGACGGCGTGGGCTTGCAGTCCGTTGAAAAACGTAGCGAGCGAAGGCAAGGCAAGGCGAAATCAGCCGAAGAAGCGCAGTTTAGGAGTTGTAAATGAGCATTCTGAGGCTGATTTCAACGCGGCATGGCCGAGCGCAGTAGTTTTTCAACGACCTGTTAGGATTGTCGCCTGCCCCCGGGCGACTGAAAGGATCGATTGGCGGATGAACTCCAAGTGAAGCAAAACTGGCGCGGCGCCGTGGTGCGCCGCCTGCTGCTGTTGATTGGTGCCTGCCTGCTGATCGGCCTGCTCACCGGCGAATACGCCTGGGCGCTGGTGCTTGGCCTGGCGGCCTACCTCGGCTGGACCCTCAGCCAACTGCTGCGCCTGCACGCCTGGCTGAAGGAACACCAACCGGACGAGCCGCCGCCGGATGGCTATGGCCTGTGGGGCGAGGTGTTCGACAGCATCTACCACCTGCAGCGGCGCAACCAGCGGGCCCGTGGCCGCCTGCAGGCGGTGATCGACCGCGTGCAGGAGTCCACCGCCGCGCTGAAAGACGCGGTGATCATGCTCGACAGCCAGGGCAACCTGGAGTGGTGGAACCAGGCTGCGGAGACCCTGCTCGGCCTGAAGACCCCGCAGGACAGCGGCCAGTCGATCAGCAACCTGGTGCGCGACCCGCGCTTCAAGGAGTACTTCGACAAGGGCAACCACCTCGAGCCGCTGGACCTGCCCTCGCCGATCAACGACCGCCGGCACCTGCAATTCCATATCACCCAGTACGGCAACCGCGAGCACCTGATGCTGGTACGCGACGTCACCCGCCTGCACCAGCTGGAACAGATGCGCAAGGACTTCGTCGCCAACGTCTCCCATGAACTGCGCACGCCGCTGACGGTGATCGCCGGTTACCTGGAAACCCTGCTGGACAACGTCGAAGCGATCAATCCGCGCTGGCTGCGCGCCCTGCAACAGATGCAGCAGCAAGGCGGGCGCATGCAGAACCTGCTCAACGACCTGCTCCTGCTGGCCAAACTGGAAGCCACCGATTACCCCTCGGACAACCAGCCCGTGGCGGTCGACCTGCTGCTGCTGTCGATCAAGAACGATGCCCAGGCGCTGTCCGGTGAACGCATGCACCGCATCAGCCTGGAGGCCGATCCGCACTTGCGCCTCAAGGGCAGCGAGGCGGAGCTGCGCAGCGCCTTCTCCAACCTGGTGTTCAACGCGGTCAAGTACACCCCCAGCGAGGGCGAGATCCACATCCGCTGGTGGGGCGACGAACAGGGCGCGCACCTGGCGGTACAGGACAGCGGCCCGGGCATCGAGGCCAAGCACCTGCCGCGCCTGACCGAGCGCTTCTACCGGGTCGACTCCAGCCGCGCCAGCCACACCGGCGGCACCGGCCTCGGCCTGGCCATCGTCAAGCATGTGCTGCTGCGCCACCGCGCGCGCCTGGACATCGTCAGCAGCCTGGGCAAGGGCAGCACCTTCACCTGCCACTTCCCCAGCCAGCAAGTGGCACGGCGCGGCCAGTAGCGGGTCGCCCACTTGCAAAACCGCGCGGCTGCCGCCACCCTTTAGCGCTCATTGGTCAACCGAAGCCTGTATGGACCCCTCCACGAGTAGTTCCCTCGCCATCTATTTCGCCGATTTCGGCCTCGTCCTGTTCGCCCTGCTGCTGGTGCTGCTCAACGGCTTCTTCGTCGCCGCCGAGTTCGCCATCGTCAGGCTGCGCGCCACCAAGGTCGAGGCCCTGGCCGCCAAGAACGGCTGGCGCGGGCACATCCTGCGCACCGTACACAACCAGCTGGACGCCTACCTGTCGGCCTGCCAGCTGGGCATCACCCTGGCCTCGCTGGGCCTCGGCTGGATCGGCGAGCCGGCCTTCGCCCACCTGCTCGGCCCCTTGCTCGAAGCCGTCGGCATCGACTCGCCGAAACTGCTGCATGGCATCGCCTTCTTCACCGCCTTCTTCATCATTTCCTACCTGCACATCGTGGTCGGCGAGCTGGCGCCCAAGTCCTGGGCGATCCGCCAGCCGGAACTGCTGTCGCTGTGGACGGCGGCGCCGCTGTACCTGTTCTACTGGGCCATGTACCCGGCGATCTTCCTGCTCAACGCCAGCGCCAACGCCATCCTGCGCATCGCCGGGCAGGGCGAGCCGGGGCCGCACCACGAACACCACTACAGCCGCGACGAACTCAAGCTGATCCTCCACTCCAGCCGTGCCAGCAACCCCAGCGACCAGGACATGCGCGTGCTGGCCTCGGCGGTGGAGCTCGGCGAGCTGGAAGTGGCGGACTGGGCCAACTCCCGCGAGGACCTGGTCTACCTGGCGCTGAACGCGCCGCTGCACGAGGTGTTCAGCGTGTTTCGCCGGCACAAGTACAGCCGCTACCCGGTGTACGACGAAGCCATCGGCGAATTCGTCGGTGTGCTGCATATCAAGGACTTGCTGCTGCACCTGTCGTTGCTGGAAATGCTGCCCTCGGCGCTCAAGCTCGGCGAGCTGATGCACCCGATCGAACGGGTGGGCCGGCACATGCCGTTGTCCACCCTGCTGGAACAGTTCCGCCAGGGCGGCTCGCACTTCGCCCTGGTCGAGGAAGCCGACGGCAAGGTGATCGGCTACCTGACCATGGAGGACGTGCTCGAGGCCCTGGTCGGCGACATCCAGGACGAACACCGCAAGGCCGAACGCGGCATCCTCGCCTACCAGCCGGGCAAGCTGCTGGTGCGCGGCGACACCCCACTGTTCAAGGTCGAACGCCTGCTCGGCGTCGACCTCGACCATATCGAAGCGGAAACCCTCGCCGGCCTGGTCTACGAGACGCTCAAGCGCATGCCCGAGGCGGAGGAAGTGCTGGAAGTCGATGGCCTGCGCATCATCGTCAAGAAGATGAAGGGGCCGAAGATCGTCCTGGCCAAGGTGCTCAAGCTGGATTGAGCCGCTCGGCCGGTTGCCACCCGCAGCGCCGCCAGCCTCCGCTGCACCGGCGCGCACGCCCGGCCTCGGCCGGCCGCGCCACCCACCCCGCAACAACCTCGTAGCAACCAGCGCCTGCCGCGCGCCGGTGCCCGCCGCGCGTCCGTCATCCGGGCCGGAAATAGGACTTCAGGAGACGCCCTGAGGCATGCGCGGCGGCTGCCGACCCGCCAGGATGACGCGGCCGCCTGGCGATACCGGGCACACGCCTCACACAAGTCGACCGATGCTCGGGCATCAGCGAATCGGCGCGGAGAACAGAGCGCATGGGAGCTTTATGACTATCGTTTTATCAGCTGCGATCCTGGTCTTGCTGGCCACCACCCTGTTGGTACTCGTACGTTGGGGCAATCTGCGCTGCAGCGGGCCAGAGCCGGTGGGCCTGTTCACCTTCCTGGCGATCCTGTTCACCTCCGGGCTGGACATGGGCCTGATCATCTTTCCGCTGACCGAGTTCCCGCAGTACGCCAAGGAGGCGGCCTACCAGTTCTCCAACCCCCTGGCGGTCGAATTCGGCTTCTGGGGCTTCCTGATCTGGGTGTTCTACTTCATCACCACCTTCTATTTCTGCGTGATCGAGCCCAGGGTCAAGCTCTTCGAACTGCGCCCGGTGAAGATCGTCAACAACCTGGTGATCGTCTCGACCTGCGCCTTCACTGCCTACCTGTTCCTGGTGAACATCGCCTGGTATGCCCCGGAACTCGGCGACGCCTGGGCCTATCTGGTGGTCCTGGGGATCGTGCTGGCCGCGGTCTATTCGAGCACCGACATCAGATACCTGAAGGTCCTCAGCATCGCCTCGACCTGGCTGTTCTTCGCGCTGATCCTGGGCATGTGGTGGGACGCGGATGTCGACGGCGGCTATTTTGCCGACGCGGCAATGGCGATCGGCTCCGGCTACTTCGCCCAGCTGCCGGCGTTCGTGCTGCCGCTGAGCGACTACCACGCCTTCTACCTGTTCTGGTGGTTCGCCTGGAGCGTGATGATCGGGCAGTTCGTCTCGCGCTTCGTCGGCGGCCTGAAGACCTATCAGCTGCTGCTGGCGCTGCTGGTCATTCCGTCCATCCCCTTGGCGGTGTGGTTTGCCGTGCTGTATTTCTACTTCGACCAGGGCATCGCGATCAGCCAGTTCTGGAAGCTGGCGATGCTCACGGTGGGCGTCATCTTCGTGATCAACTCGGTCGACTCCCTGGTGCGCCTGTACACCGACAACCTCGGCATCAGCGTCGCGAAACTCGGCCGGCCGCGGTTCATCGCCTTGAATGTCGTCATCCTGGCGACCCTGGTGCTGCTGTTCCGCTTCACCCCGTTCGAGATCCAATGGGTGGGGCTGGTGGTGATCGCGCTCTATGCCGCGACCCTGTGGCTCCTGCTGCGGCGCTACCGCCCGGCCCTGCTGGCGATCGCCCGCCGCTAGCGTGCTGTCTCAGAATCATTGTTTCGCTGAAACCGCCTCGTAGGGTGCGCGGGGCCCCTGCGCCGCGGCGCTACTCGCCGCCGACGGCGAAGTTCGGCAGGCTGTTGACCGGCTGGGCGAAGTTGAAGGGGATGGATTCCAGGGCCAGGCCGACGTTGCGCTGCACCACGAAGTGCAGGTGCGGCCCGGTACTGTTACCAGTGTTGCCGGAGCGCGCGATCATGCTGCCGGCCTCCACCCGGCGGCCTTCCTGGACCAGCACCGAGCCCTTCATCAGGTGCAGGTAGACGCCCATGGTGCCGTCGTCGTGGAGGATCCGCACGTAGTTGCCGGAGGGGTTGTTGCCGCGCCCGCTCTGCTGGCTCTCGGTCTTCACCACCATGCCGCTGCGCGCCGCGACGATCGGCGTGCCTTCGGGCATGGCGATGTCCATGGCGTAGCGCCCCTTGGGGGTGAAGTGGCTGTATTTGCCGCCCGCGCCCTGGGTCAGGCGGAACGGCCCACCGCGCCAGGGCAGCGGGTAGCGCTGCAGGGTCGGCTGCAACCGCGGGTCGCCGAGGGCATAGCGCAGCTTCGGCGTATAGCGCAGCGGCCGGCTGGCATCGCGCGCGGCCAGGGTGGCCAGGCGGATCCTGCTACGCGGCGGCAGCACCCAGTTGAGCGGTTGTTGCGGGGCCCCGACGGCGTTCTCCACCTGTTCCAGCTTCAGCTCGATCTGCACCGGCGCATACAGGTCGTTACGGATCAGCAGGGTTTCGCCGGCCTCGTGCTTCTGGGTTTCCAGCTTCACCTGGTTATCCAGGCGCTCGACCATGCGGTCGCGAAAGACGAAGACCTGGGCGCCGGGAGCGGCCTTGTCGGTATAGGTGACCACGCCGTTGGCATCGGTGTACTTGTAGATGGTCAGCGCTGCGGCCTGGCTGGCGACCAGCAGCAGGGCGCAGAAGGTGGTCAGACGAAAGGCCATGGGCTCACGGGCGGCGTTGGTTATCCAGGATCTTAGAGACTAGCAGCGCCGCTCCCGGCCTGCGAGTTGGCCGCGCGTGGAATGTGACCCAGTGCAGCCACGGCCGACGGCCACCCGCATGCGGCCTTTTGACGCAGCGCGCCAAGCGACTAACCTGAAACCAGGGGGTTGAGAACCACGCATCGCGCTCCGCCTGATCGCGTCGCCGCCCGGCGAGTCGGTCGCGCAGCACGAGCCGTGTGCCCCGCCGAATCCATCGCCAAGAGAACTCGAAAGCATGAAAACCTCGCCGTTCCACTCGCTGCTGATCGACAAACCGCTGAAGGACGTCTTCTGGTTCTACGGGGTGATTCCCAGCAACCTGCTCTGGGCCCTCAGCCTGGCGGTGTACTTCAGCGGCGCACCGCTGTCCACCCTGGTGCTGATGTTCGCCGTGGTGCTGGCCTATACCGCCTGGATCATCTGCGAGATCTGGCACTGCAGCGGCAACGTGAAGAATCCGATGTATGGCGATATCGCCCGCGTCCTCACCGCCGCCTGGGCCATCAATACCCTGTTGCTGGTGTCCTTCCTGCTGCTGCAACGCCTGGGCTGAGCGCGACAGCCTGGCATGCCAACGCGCTCAGGCGCCGGGAACGAAGTGCTTCTGCGCCGTGCCGTGGGCGATCAGCCGCGACAGGTAGTCGAGCTTCTGCGGATCGCGATCGACGAACCTGAAGTGCAGCAGCAGCCATTCGCTGTCGGGCCTGGGCTCCAGCGCGGCGACCGCGTGCAGGTAACCGTTGAGCCGCGCCACTTCGCCCCCTTCGCCCTGCTCCAGGTCGAGCACCGCACTTTCCAGCACCTGCGGCAGCAGCTCCAGGCGTTTGACCACCAGTTGCGCGTCCTTGAGACTGAGCGCCTTGACCACGCAGTTCATGCTGCCGCCGGGCAGGCGCAGTTGCCCCTGGCCGCGCCCACCCGGGGCCTGTCCCGCCGACTTGGCCGACGCCGCGGGCGCCGCCGGACGCGCGGCGGGGGCCGCAGGGGCCGACGGCTTGATCACCTCGGCCTGGCCACCGGTGAGGGCCGCCAGCGAATCGTTGGCGAATCCGCCGCTGCTGAGCATCCGCGGTGGCGGGCTGGCAGTCAGTTGAGCCAGCTTGCCGGCGCGACTCAGGGCCTTCTTCACCTTGGTCACCAGCTGCTCGTTGGAGAAGGGCTTGCCGATGAAGTCGGAAACCCCGGCCTGGATCGCCTGCACGACGTTTTCCTTGTCGCCGCGGCTGGTGACCATGATGAAGGGGATGGTTTTCAGGCTGTCCTGCCCACGGCACCAGCTGAGCAGCTCGAGCCCGGACAGCTCGGGCATCTCCCAGTCGCAGAGGATCAGGTCGATGGGTTGCCGGCCGAGCAACTGCTGGGCCTTGCGGCCATTGATGGCTTCGGCGATCTGCACGCCGGGGAAATGGTCGCGCAGGCCCTTCTTCACCAGGTCGCGGATAAAGGTTGCATCGTCCACTACCAGCACGCTGACTTTGCTCATCGGCCACTCCCGTTGGGGTGAAAGTCGCGCAGCGATGACCTCCATTGTGCTTCTCCCCTCGGGAGAAGGTGGCGCGCAGCGCCGGATGAGGGAGGCGGGCATGCCGCGCAGCGTTCACGATTCGGGTTGCCGCTCGTGGCATGCCCGTTCGAATGGCGCTAAGCATAGCCGCGACGACTGGCCAATGGCCAACCCTAAAGGCGCGCACGGCGGCGAAGCGCCGCGGCCTGCCCCGGCAGCGGCCTTCGGCGGTTGTGCACAGATCGAGCGTCGTCGCGAGGCCGCCTCCGGGCGGTCACCTGGCGCAACACCGCAGCGGGCGTTTGGCGGCGTTCGCAGAGGCGCTCGCAGAGGCGTTCGCAGTAGGCGGGAGCCTCAGTCGCCTTTGCCGCCGCCCTGCACTTCTTCCTGCATGCGGGCCAGGCCCATGTGCTTCACGTCGGTACCGCGCACCAGGTAGATCACCAGTTCGGCGATGTTGCGCGCGTGGTCGCCGATGCGCTCCAGCGAGCGCAGCGCCCAGATGATGTTGAGCACCCGGGAGATCGAGCGCGGGTCTTCCATCATGAAGGTGACCAGCTCGCGCAGGGCGGTCTTGTACTCACGGTCGACGGTCTTGTCGTACTGCGCCACCGACAGCGCCAGGTCAGCGTCGAAACGGGCGAAGGCATCCAGCGCCTCCTGCACCATCTTGCGCACCTGGTCGCCGATATGCCGCACTTCCACATAGCCACGCGGGGCCTCGCCTTCCTCGCTGAGCAGGATGGTGCGCTTGGCGATCTTGGTCGCCTCGTCGCCGATCCGCTCGAGGTCGATCACCGACTTGGAAATGCTGATGATCAGGCGCAGGTCGGAGGCCGCCGGCTGGCGCCGGGCGAGGATGCGCACGCATTCCTCGTCGATGTTGCGCTCCATCTGGTTGATCTGGTCGTCGATCTCGCGCACCTGCTGGGCCAGGCCGGAGTCGGCCTCGATCAGCGAGGTGACCGCGTCGTTGACCTGCTTCTCGACCAGGCCGCCCATCGCCAGGAGGTGGCTGCGCACTTCCTCCAGCTCGGCGTTGAACTGCTGGGAGATGTGATGGGTGAGGCTGTCTTTGTTGATCATGGGTTCGCTCCGCGAAAGTCCGGGTAGGGTGCGCCGTGCGCACCACAGGGCAGCTGCAGCTGGTGCGCACAGCGCACCCTACGAAGTCTCAGACCTTAGCCGTAGCGCCCGGTGATGTAGTCCTCGGTCTGCTTCTTCGCCGGGTTGGTGAACAGCGCATCGGTATCGCCGAACTCGATCAGCTTGCCCATGTACATGAACGCGGTGTAGTCCGAGACCCGCGCGGCCTGCTGCATGTTGTGGGTGACGATGACGATGGTGTACTTGGATTTCAGTTCGTAGATCAGCTCTTCGACCTTCAGCGTGGAGATCGGGTCGAGCGCCGAGCAGGGTTCGTCGAGCAGCAGCACTTCCGGCTGCACCGCCACGGTGCGGGCGATCACCAGGCGCTGCTGCTGGCCGCCGGAGAGGCCAAGGGCCGACTCGTGCAGGCGGTCTTTCACCTCGTCCCACAGCGCCGCGCTCTTCAGGCCCCACTCCACCGCCTCGTCGAGCACGCGCTTCTGGTTGATGCCCTGGATGCGCAGGCCATAGACCACGTTCTCGTAGATGCTCTTGGGGAACGGGTTGGGCTTCTGGAACACCATGCCGACGCGGCGACGCAGTTCGGCGACGTCCTCGCCCTTGCGGTAGATGTTCTTGCCGTCGAGGTTGATCTCGCCTTCCACGCGGCAACCGTCGACCAGGTCGTTCATCCGGTTGAAGGTGCGCAGCAGGGTCGACTTGCCGCAGCCGGACGGGCCGATGAAGGCCGTGACCCGCTGTTTCGGGATATTCAGGCTGACGTCGAACAGCGCCTGCTTGTCGCCGTAGTACAGGTTCAGCCCCGGCACCTCGATGGCCACGGTTTCCGCCGCCAGGTTCAGGCTCTGCTTGTCGCGGCCGAGGGCGGCGATATTGATGCCGTGGGTGTGTGCTTCATGTTGCATATCAGTCTCCTTCGGAGGCTACAGGCTTCGAGCTGCAGGCCGGCTTGCGCCTGGCGCCTGCCGCCAGCTTAATGGTCCAGCGCCTTGTACTTCTCGCGCAGCTGGTTACGCAGGTATACCGCGCTCAGGTTGAGCAGGGCGATCACCAGCACCAGCAACAGCGCGGTGGCGTACACCAGCGGTCGCGCGGCCTCGACGTTGGGGCTCTGGAAGCCGACGTCGTAGATGTGGAAGCCCAGGTGCATGATCTTCTGGTCCAGGTGCAGGTACGGGTAGTTGCCGTCCAGCGGCAGGCTCGGCGCCAACTTGACCACACCGACCAGCATCAGCGGCGCCACTTCGCCGGCGGCACGCGCCACGGCGAGGATCAGCCCGGTCATCATCGCCGGGCTGGCCATCGGCAGCACCACCCGCCACAGCGTCTCGATCTTGGTCGCACCGAGCGCCAGCGAGCCCTCGCGCAGCGCCCGGGGAATCCGCGCCAGGCCTTCCTCGGTGGCGACGATCACCACCGGCACGGCGAGGATCGCCAGGGTCAGCGAGGCCCACAACAGGCCCGGCGTGCCGAAGGTCGGCGCCGGGGCGGACTCGGGGAAGAACAGCCGATCCAGCGAGCCGCCCAGCAGGTAGACGAAGAAGCCTAGGCCGAACACCCCGTAGACGATCGCCGGCACGCCGGCCAGGTTGTTCACCGCGATGCGGATCACCCGGGTCAGCGGCCCCTGCTTGGCGTACTCGCGCAGGTAGATCGCCGCCACCACCCCGAACGGGGTGACGATCACGGCCATGATCAGGGTCATCATCACCGTACCGAAGATCGCCGGGAAGATACCGCCCTCGGTGTTGGCCTCGCGCGGGTCGTCGCTGACGAATTCCCACAGCTTGCCGCCGTAGAAGCCCAGCTTGTCCAGGGTCGACATGGCGTTCGGCCGGTAGGCGCGCACCACCTTGCCCAGGCTCAGCTCGACCTCGCGGCCCTCGGTGGTCCGGACCGTGATGCTGTCGCGGTTGAAGGCCTGGTAGAGCGCCCCCAACTGGTTCTCCAGCACCTTGTACTCGGCGTCCCAGATGGCCCGCTCGGCATCCAGGTCGGCCTGCGCGACGGCATCCAGCGTGCCTTGCAGCTCCAGCTTGCGGGTCTGCAGGCGCACGCGCTCCAGCCCGGCGTTGATCCGGCCGATGTCCTTCTTCTCCAGGCGGACGATCTGCCCGTGCAGGTCCTCGACGCGCTGCAGACGCTGTTGCAGGGCCGCCCAGCTAGCATCGCCCTCGGCCACCAGCTGGCCGGCCTCCTTGACGTTGACCAGGTAGCCGTAGAAGTTGCCCCACTCGCGGCGCTCGAACGCGGTCAGCGCCTGCGGGGTGCGCAGGTTGCTCAGCCATTCGCCGACCACCCAGGTGAAGTCCGCGCCATACAGGTCGCGGTTACCCACCTTGAACAGCTCGCGGGTCATGAACTCGCCGCCCTCGGCCGCCACCGGCAAACCGGAGGCGGCCAGGCGGGCCCGCGGGATCTCCTCGACCTGCACCACTTCGCCGGCGATCACCTTGGTGTCCTGGCCGGGCACCTGGTAGTCGGCCTCGACGATATCCGCCGGCCAGAAGTGCCCCAGGCCGCGCACGGCGATCACGGTGAGCAGGCCGAGGGTCATGATGATCGCGATCGACACCGCGCCGGCGTTCATCCAGATCCAGGGTGAGCCGCTCTTGATCCAGGTTTTCAGGGTGTTCTGTTTCACGGACATATACCTTCCCAAGCCTTAGAGCGAGGCGTACTTGACGCGCAGACGCTGGCGCACCAGCTCCGCCAGGGTGTTCATGACGAAGGTGAAGGACAGCAGCACCAGCGCCGAGAGGAACAGCACGCGGTAGTGGGTGCCATTCACTTCCGACTCGGGCATTTCCACCGCCACGTTGGCGGCCAGGGTGCGCAGGCCCTCGAAGATGTTCATGTCCATGATCGCGGTGTTGCCGGTGGCCATCAGCACGATCATGGTTTCGCCGACCGCGCGACCCATGCCGATCATCAGCGCCGAGAAGATGCCCGGGCTGGCGGTGAGGATGACCACCCGGGTCAGGGTCTGCCAGGGCGTGGCGCCGAGGGCCAGGGAGCCGAAGGTCAGGCTCTTCGGCACGCTGAACACGGCGTCTTCGGCGATCGAGTAGATGTTCGGGATCACCGCGAAGCCCATGGCCAGGCCGACCACCAGGGCGTTGCGCTGGTCGAAGGGGATGCCCAGGTCGTTGCTCAGCCACAGGCGCATGTTGCCGTCGAACAGCCAGTTCTCCAGGTGCCCGCTCATGCTCAGGGAGACGAAGCCGACCAGCAGGATCACCGGGATCAGCAGCGCCGCCTCCCAACCCTCCGGCACGCGCAGGCGGATCGACTCCGGCAGGCGGCTCCAGGCGAAGCCGGCCAGGAGGATGCCGATCGGGGTGAATATCAGCAGGCTGAAGATGCCCGGCAGGTGCCCTTCGACATAGGGTGCGAGGAACAGGCCGGCGAAGAAACCGAGGATCACCGTCGGCAGCGCCTCCATCAGCTCGATCACCGGCTTGACCTTGCCGCGCATGGCCGGGGCCATGAAGTAGGCGGTGTAGATCGCCGCGGCAATCGCCAGCGGGGCGGCCAGGAGCATGGCGTAGAAGGCCGCCTTGAGGGTGCCGAAGGCCAGCGGCGCGAGGCTCAGCTTGGGCTCGTTGTCGGTGCTCGCCGAGGTCGACTGCCAGACATGATCCGGCTTGTCGTAGTTCTCGTACCAGACCTTGCCCCACAGCGAGCTCCAGGAGATTTCCGGGTGCGGGTTGTCCAGCAGGAAGCGCTGGATCTGCCCCGCGGACTCGACCAGCACGCGGTTGGCGCGCGGCGACAGGGCCGCCAGGGCACTGCCCGCGGCCACCGGCTCGACCAGCAGGGTGCGGTGCGCGGTACTGTGGAATACGCCGAGCCGGCCCTTGGCATCCAGCGCGACGAAACCCTTGCGGCGCTCTTCCGGGAGTATCTGGCTGATCGCGCTGTCGCCCAGCTGGAAGCTGCGGATCGACTTCAGCGCGGCCTTGCCGTCTGCGTCGCGCACCATGAACCACTGCTGGATGCCGCCGCGGCTGTCGCCGACCATCAGCGAGATGCCGCCGAGCAACGAAGTCGCCACGCTGACTTCGCGGTCGGCGTCGCTCAGCAGCTTGTAGCGGCCGTTCAGCGCGGTCTTGCGCAGGTCGAAGACGTCGGCGTTGGCGCGGCCATTGACTACATACATCCACATCTGGCGCGGATCGATGATCAGCGCCTTGATCGGCTCGGCAATCTGCGGCAACGCGATGCGTTCTTCGCTCAGGCTGACTTCGCCGGTCATCAGGTTCTCTTCGCGACCGAGGCTCAGCACATGCAACTCGGCGCCGGTGGAGCCGGCCAGCATCAGGGTGCCGCCGTTCAGGCTCAGGCCGACATGATCCAGCGCGCGACCCTGGGCATCCAGCACGATCGGCGCCTCGCCGAACGGATACTCGATGCTCGGCACAATGGTTTTCACATCGTTCGGGTAGCTGACCCGGTAGCCATGCTGGAACACCAGCACCTGGCCGTTGGACAGGCCGAGCGCCACGCGGTTGCTGCCGGGCTGGTCCTGCGCCACCGAGACCACCTGGGCGCCGGCTGGCAGCGGCAGCTCGACCGTGCTCAAGGCGGTCATGCCGGTGGCATCGAAGAACTGCACCTGGCCACGCTGATCGAGGCGCATGGCCACCTGGTTCTGCTCTTCCAGCGTCAACAGCAGCGGTGCCGCCGCCGTGGCCAGCCAGGCCGGCTGCAGCGGTTTGCGACTGGCCAGCTCGGCGCCCTGGAAGATCGGCAGCACGACATAGGCCAGGTAGAAGAAGATCAGGGTAATGGCGCCGAGCACCGCCATGCCGCCGATGGAAACGCACCAGCGTGCCAGGCGATCCTTGAACGCCCGCAGGCGGCGCTTGCGTTGCAGGGCCGGAGTATTGAAGTCCAACCCGAGGGCGTTGGAAGTGGCGGTCATGCTGTTGCTTGCCAAGTCATTCATAGGTAAGAGCGTCTCTGCGCAGCCATGAGCGCGTGGTGTTTTTCCAGGCTAGACAATCTATCGGGCTTGTATGACAGAAAAGTTACAGCATGCTGACAAAGCGACGCCCGCCTCTCCATCGAGAGGCGGGCGCAGCGGCTTGCTTGCGGCGTCCTTGCCTGGCGCTTACAGGCCCAGTTCCTTCATGGTCTTCTCGACCACCTTGTTCGGCAGCGGGATGTAGCCGTCTTTCACCACCACTTCCTGGCCTTGCTTGGACAGCACCAGCTTGAGGAACTCGGTGTCCAGCGGGCTCAGCGGCTTGTTCGGCGCCTTGTTCACGTAGACGTAGAAGAAGCGCGCCAGCGGGAACTTGCCGGCCAGGGCATTGGCTTCGTTGGCTTCGAACGCCTCACCGCCTTTCTTCGACAGCGGCACGGCACGCACGCTGGAGGTCTTGTAGCCGATGCCCGAGTAACCGATGGCGTTCAGGGTGCTGGAGATCGACTGCACCACGGAAGCCGAACCCGGCTGCTCGTTGACGTTGGATTTGTAGTCGCCCTTGCACAGGGCCTCTTCCTTGAAGTAGCCGTAGGTGCCGGATACCGAGTTACGGCCGAACAGTTGCAGCGGCTTGGCCGCCCACTCGCCGGTCAGGCCCAGGTCGCCCCAGGTCTTGAGGTCCTTCTCGCCACCGCACAGGCGGGTGCTGGAGAAGATCGCGTCAACCTGGGCGATGTCCAGGCTCTTGATCGGGTTGTCCTTGTGCACGAACACCGCCAGGGCGTCGATCGCCACCGGCACTGCGGTCGGCTTGTAGCCGTACTTCTCTTCGAAGGCCTGGATCTCGCTGTCCTTCATGGCACGGCTCATCGGGCCCAGGTTAGCGGTGCCTTCGGTCATTGCGGGCGGCGCGGTGGAAGAACCGGCGGCCTGGATCTGGATGTTGACGTTGGGGTACTGCTTCTTGAACTCTTCGGCCCACAGGGTCATCAGGTTGGCCAGCGAGTCGGAACCGACGCTGGAGAGATTGCCCGATACGCCCGAGGTCTTTTCATAGGTCGGCAGAGCCGGGTCGATAGCAGCAACCGCGGTGGCGGTGGCAACGCCAGCGGCGACAAACGTCATGGCCGCCATCAAACGCTTAACTTTCATGCCTTGCTCCTAGCAGAATGAGTGTTGGATAGAACGGGGCCAAGTATCTGCAGGCCACGTGACCAATCTATGAAAGCTATGTGACAGTTAGATGACCGCTGACGATTCTGCCGGCAATTTCCGGAAATACTTGCTCCGGCCCGACAGTCAAGCGCCGTGGTCGCCCAGCGACCATTCAGTCGGTATACTGGCCAAACCCGCACTCCTGCGGGCTCCGCGCCACAACAACATCCGCGCCGCGAGCCGTATACGAGATGAAAGATTTCGAACAGGAAGACCCGATCCCCCAAGGCGACCTGGCCCTGCAGCTGACCGCACTGCCGCGCGAGACCAATGGCTTCGGTGATATATTCGGTGGCTGGCTGGTATCGCAGATGGATCTGGCCGGCACCGCCATGGCCAGCCGGGTCGCCGGCGGCCGCGTAGCCACCGTGGCGATCGATCGCATGGCCTTCCTGGTACCGGTCGCCGTCGGCGCGCAATTGTCCTTCTACACCCAGACCCTGGAGGTCGGGCGCAGCTCGATCCAGATGCTGGTCGAGGTATGGAGCGACGATCCGCTGTCCAGCGAATGGCGCAAGGTCACCGAGGCGGTGTTCGTCTTCGTCGCCATCGACGGCAGCGGCCGCACCCGCCCGGTGCCGGCGCGGCGCGGCTGAGGGCGGCACGTCCCCGCCACTGTCGAGCGGATATCCCACGTAGGGTGCGCTGTGCGCACCGATGAGCGTGGCGATGGTGCGCACAGCCTAGGCGGCCCCACACACCCTACGACTGAATCGCAGATACGCAAACGCCGGCCATTTGGCCGGCGTTTTTCGTGCGTTGAAGAATCAGCCGCGGATGTTGTAGATGTCCTTCTCGTTGCTTTCCGCATAGGCGTACATGCGCTGCAAGTAGGCCTTCTGCTGCGCCCATACCTTGCTCGCCGCCGGATCGGCCGCGGCGGTGGCGTCGACCACTTCGGCGGCCACTTCCTTGAGCTTGGCCAACACCTCGTCCGGCAGCCGGCGTACGTCCACCCCCTCGCCCTTGAGCTGCTCCATGGCTTCCATGTTGCGCGAGTTGTAGTCGTCGAGCATGTCGCCGTTCACATCGCGCGCCGCGGCACGGACGATGGCCTGCAGGTCGGCCGGCAGGGTTTCCCAGGCCTTGAGGTTGATGTCCAGCTCGAAGAGCACGTTCGGTTCCTGCCAGCCCGGGGTGTAGTAGTACTTGGCCGCCTTGTGCAGGCCCAGGGCCTGGTCGTTGTACGGGCCGATCCACTCGGTGGCGTCGATCGCGCCGGTCTGCAGGGCGGTGAAGATCTCGCCGGCCGGCATGTTGACCACGGTGCCGCCCATCTTGGTCAGCACTTCGCCGCCCAGTCCCGGGGTGCGCATCTTCAGGCCCTTGAGGTCGTCGACCGTGTTGATTTCCTTGTTGAACCAGCCGGCGGTCTGCACGCCGGTGGCGCCACAGGCCATCGGCAGCACGCCGAACGGCTTGTACACCTCTTCCCACAGTTGCATACCGCCGCCGCGGTGCAACCATGCGTTCATTTCCTGGGCATTCGGGCCGAACGGCAGGGCGCAGAAGAACTGCGCGGCCGGCACCTTGCCTTTCCAGTAGTACGGCGCGCCGTGGCCCATCTCGGCGGTACCGCGGGAGACCGCGTCGAACACTTCCAGCGCCGGCACCAGCTCGCCGGCGGCATACACCTTGACCTTCAGGCGGCCATTGCTCATGGCCTCGACCAGCTTGGCGAAACGCTCGGCCCCCACGCCGACGCCAGGGAAATTCTTCGGCCAGGAGGTGACCATTTTCCAGTTGAAGGTCTCCCCACCCGCGCCCTCTTGGGGCTTGGCAGTGGTTTCAGCCTCTTTATTGCAACCCACCAATGCGGTTGCGGCCAGACCCACGCCTGCGGCGGCCAGAATTTGACGACGTTTCATGTAATGACTCCTTGTTGTTGTACTTGCGGGCATACCGCGAGAGGCACCCCGGATCATGAAAGCCTTTGCGGCACACCCGCCTCCCTCATCCGGCGCTTCGCGCCACCTTCTCCCGGAGGGAGAAGGACACAAGGAAGTCGTCGCTACGCGACTTTCACGTTTATGGTCCGAATACCGGGATCGCCAGCATTCAGCCTGTCCTGACTATCATAGGAACTAGCATCCCTCAAGCGCAGTGACTACGTACGTAGTACTGCGGGTTGCGACGCCATTGTCCAGCCACCTAGAATCCCGGGCCTTCTTGGCTCATAACAATAAGGATCTGCCATGACGAACCATCCGCCTCCCCTGCTCGGCTTGGCGCGCCTGATCGATGCGCTGAACACCCGCCTCGGCCAGGCCTGCGCCTGGTTGACCCTGTTCCTGGTGATCGGCACCGCCATCGTGGTGGTGTTGCGCTATGGCTTCGGCATCGGCGCCACGGCGCTGCAGGAAGCCGTGCTCTACGGCCACGCCCTGGTGTTCATGGGCGCCACCTCCTGGGTGTTGCAACGCAACGGCCATGTGCGCGTGGATATCTTCTACCAGAAGTTCAGTGGCCGTCGCCAAGCCCTGGTGGAGGTGCTCGGCAACCTGCTGTTCCTCCTGCCGCTGTGCCTGTTCCTCGGCTTCAGCAGCTGGGACTACGTGGCCAACTCCTGGGCGACCCTGGAAGCCTCCAGCGAATCGGGCGGCCTGAAGTTCGTCTACCTGCAGAAGAGCATCATCCTGGTGCTGGTGGTCAGCCTGGTGCTGCAAGGCCTCTCCGACCTGATCAAGTCCGTCTATGCACTCGCCGGTCGCCTGCCCGCGCCGGAGGTGAAACATGGTTGAGTTGATGGCGATCCTGCTGTTCGTCAGCATCTGCCTGGCGCTGATGGCCGGCTTCCCGGTGGCCTTCACCCTGGGTGGCGTATCCCTGCTGTTCGCCGGCATCGGCATGCTCACCGGCACCTTCGATGCCGGCTACCTGAGCGCCCTGCCCAACCGCCTGTTCGGCATCATGAATAACCAGACCATGCTGGCGGTGCCGCTGTTCGTGTTCATGGGGGTGATGCTGGAGAAGTCGCGGGTCGCCGAAGACCTGCTGGAGTCCATGTCGCGGCTGTTCGGTACCCTGCGCGGCGGCCTGGCGATCTCGGTGTGCGTGGTCGGAGCACTGCTCGCCGCCAGCACCGGCATCGTCGGCGCCACCGTGGTGACCATGGGCCTGCTGGCCCTGCCGACCATGCTGCGGCGCGGCTACGACCCGGCCATCGCCACCGGCACCCTGGCCGCCACCGGCACCCTCGGGCAGATCATCCCGCCATCGATCGTGCTGGTGCTGCTCGGCGACGTGATGTCCAGCGCCTACCAGCAGGCCCAGCTGAAGATGGGCATCTTCTCGCCGAAGACCGTGTCGGTCGGCGACCTGTTCGTCGGCGCCTTCCTCCCGGGCATGGCGCTGGTCGGCCTGTACATCCTCTACATCATCGCGATCGCCGTGCTGCAGCCGAAGAAGCTGCCGGCCCTGCCGCAGGAGGAACTCGGGCCGATCGAATGGGGCAAGCTGTTCGCCGCCCTGCTGCCGCCACTGATCCTGATCGCCGCGGTGCTCGGTTCGATCCTCGCCGGCTACGCCACGCCCACCGAAGCGGCGGCCCTCGGCGCCCTCGGCGCCATGCTGCTGGCGCTCGGCAAGCGCAAGCTGAACTTCGGCCAGCTGCGTGAAGTGGCCTACGGCACCACCGAGATCAGCGCCATGGTGTTCATGATCCTGATCGGCGCCTCGCTGTTCTCCCTGGTGTTCCGCGGCTTCGGTGGCGAAGTGCTGATCGAGGACGTGTTCGCCCAGCTGCCGGGCGGCGTGCTCGGCGCCTTCTTCGTGGTGATGCTGGTGATCTTCCTGCTGGGCTTCATCCTCGACTTCATCGAGATCACCTTCGTGGTGGTGCCGATCGTCGGCCCGGTATTGCTGGCCATGGGCCTGGACCCGATCTGGCTCGGCGTGATGATCGCGCTGAACCTGCAGACCTCGTTCCTCACCCCGCCGTTCGGCTTCGCCCTGTTCTACCTGCGCGGCGTCACGCCGCCGTCGGTGCCGACCAGCACGATCTACCGGGGGGTGCTGCCGTTCATCCTCCTGCAGATACTGATGCTGGTGATCGCCTACATCTTCCCAGGCCTGATCACCTGGTTGCCGGAACAGGTGTACGGCAAGTAACAGGTTCGCCTTCGCCCCTCTCGTCTCGCCGCGGAGGGGCCCTCACCACGCCATTCGCGATGCCGTGACCCGTTCGGCAGGCAGAGCCTTGCCCGGCCGGTCGCGGCACGCGCGGCGGCAGAGTGCTCGGCAAACCACCGGGGGTGGCCGCACAGGGCGTTTGCACGGTTGCTACCCAGCCTTTTCGGCGCAGGTTCATCAGCACAACTCCAATAAGCTGTCGAGGTCTCCCATGTCGCTCAGGCTTACCACGCTCGCCGCACCCCTACCCTCTGACGCCAGCTCGGACAGGGCCCACCTCGCCCGCACGGCGCCATCCTCGCGCCCACGCCAACCCGGCACCGCGTAACCCTGACTGCCTGCCCACCCCAGGGCCTGCCCGCCCGGCCAGGCTCGCGGAGTGAGCCCACGAATTCGGTCCGTGCCGCTGCTTCGTTGCTAAGTTGCGCGCGTGCCGATGTGTCACCCATAAAAAAACTGGAGAAAATTACAATGAAAAAGACCTCCCTGGCGCTGGCCGTAGCCGCCGGCACCCTGGGCTCGTCCCTGAGCCAAATCGCCAACGCCGAGTTCATCAAGGACAGCAAGGCCAGCGTCGAAGCCCGCAACTTCTACATGAACCGCGACCTGCGCGACAGCACGGCCGCGCAGCAATCCAAGCGCGAGGAGTGGGCGCAAGGCTTCATCCTCAAGGCCGAGTCCGGCTTCACCGAGGGCACCCTGGGTTTCGGCCTGGATGCCTATGCCGGCCTGGGCCTGAAACTCGACTCGTCGGACCAGCGCGCCGGCACCAACCTGTTGCCCAACAGCTTCGGCGACGAGGGCCCGGGCGAATACTCGGAAGCGACCGCCACGTTCAAGGCCAAGGTCTCCAAGACCGTGCTCAAGGTCGGCGGGCTGATGCCCAAGCTGCCGAGCGTATCGGCCAACGACGCGCGCCTGCTGCCGCAGAACTTCCTCGGCGGCCACCTGAACTCCCAGGAGATCGCCGGCCTGACGGTCGACGCCGGCCAGCTGAAGGAACTCAACCAGCGCGACTCCACCGACTTCCAGGACCTGAGCCTGAACGCCGTGGGTGGCAAGCGCAACTTCGCGTTCGGCAGCAACGGCAACCAGGGCGACGACTTCAACTTCGCCGGGCTGTCCTACAAGTGGCAGGACAACCTGAGCACCGCCTACCACTACGGCGAACTGGAGGAGCTGTACAAGCAGCACATCGTCAACCTGGTGCACGTGCTGCCGATCGCCGACCAGCAGTCGCTGAAGACCGACCTGCGCTATGCCCGCTCCACCGACGACGGTAGCAGCAACATCGACAACAACTACTTCGGCGCCATGTTCACCTACGCCCTGGGCGGTCACGGCTTCGGCCTGGGCTACCAGAAGATGAGCGGCGACACCGGCTACGCCTATCTCAACGGCACCGATCCGTTCCTGGTCAACTACGTGCAGATCGGCGACTTCGCCAGCAAGGACGAGACCTCCTGGCAGGCGCGCTACGACTTCAACTTCGCCGCCATCGGCATTCCCGGCCTGACCTTCATGACCCGCTACATCAGCGGCGACAACATCGACCAGGGGGCGGGGCTGGCCGAGGGCAAGGAGTGGGAGCGCAACATGGACATCGCCTATGTGGTGCAGCAAGGCCCGCTGAAGAACCTCGGGGTGAAATGGCGCAACGCCACGGTGCGCAACAACTTCGCCAACGACCTCGACGAGAACCGCCTGATCCTCAGCTATACCCTGCCGCTGTTCTGACAGGCACCTCGCCTTTAGCAGGCCGGTCGGTTGCATCCTTTCGGCCGCGATGAAACCCTTGAGCCCGGACAGCGTTCCGGGCTTTTTTGGCTATGTCCCGGTTATGTGTTGCATGCAGCAATTCCTCGTAGGAGCGGGCCATGCCCGCGATCCGCGCGCGGTCAGACACTTTCGCGACCATGGGCAGCTCCTACAGTTGGCGCGGTTTGCTCCCCTCTCCCTCGTAAGGGCGAGATGTAGTGGGGGCTAATCTGAGCAGCTGAGCAATCGTGCAACACCTAACTGGGACAGTTTTCTTCATGCGCTGCCTCGACCATGGAATCATGCGCAAGGCCGGCGCAATCCGGTGCCGGCGCTTCGCGGCCAGGGCCATGCCGGCGGCTGTTCGATTGGCCTGCCGCCGCGCAACAGCGCCGCGCGATGCCCTCGCGCCTCAGAGTTTTTTCACAGCCTCTCAGTTGAAACCGAACCAGAACTTGTCCCCGCGGTAGCTGAAGACGATGCCGTCACGGGTGATCTGCTGCAGGTGCAGATCGGCGCTCAACTGATCGCCTTCATGCAGTGTGCGCCCGCTCACACGGATGAACCGCGCGGCCGGATCACCCGAGTAGATGTGCGCGGTAAACGCCATCTCCCGCAGCTGTTTCTGCGTCTCCGCCGGCAGGGTCTTCCAGTGGCTGACCCCGCTGAGGACTTCCGCCGGCGGCGTTTCGCGGACTGCCGGCGGTTCTACCGGCGCGGCCGGCAACGGCGCTGCCGGACTCGGCGTGACGCCACTGCTGAGCGGCAGCTCGAGCACGATCCGCGGACTCTCGCGCGCCCCCGTTGAGGGCATCGGGGCGACCTCGACGCCGGCAGCGGGGTCTTCCCCGAGGCTGATCCGCACGCCGGCCATATCCTGCAGTGCCGGCAGTCCCGGCGCTTGCTCCCGCGGCGCCGGCTCGGGGAGCGCAACCGCCGGCGCCGCGGGCTCGGCGCGTGGCGGGCTGACGGGAGGGGCCTGGTCGGTGGCGCTCGGTCCCGCGCCGAAACGCATCCAGGCCAGGCTCGCCAGCAGCACCGCGACGGCGGCCAGCGCCAGCCACTTCCAGGCGTGCTCGGTCCACTTGCTCGGCGCGGCCTTGGCGAACTCCGGCTGCGAGTCGATATGCGGGATCTCGCCGCGGTTACGCTGGTTCTCGGAGTGCTTGAGGGCGTTGAGGATGTAAGACATGGCTCACTCCTCCGCCGCTTCGGTGGCCGTCAACAGCGGAATGTCCGCGTCGGTCAGGCTGCTGAGCTGGATCAGGGTCTGCGGCCCGACCACGGCATCGGTGACCAGCTGATAGTGGTGCTGGAACGCCAGGACTTGCAGCTGCAGGTCCTGATCGTAGTGCTCGCCGCGGCCGGCCACCGGCGTGCGCCCCTGCAGCCACGCCAGCTGGGCGTCCAGCCAGGGCACCAGGGCGCTGCGCGCTTCCGGGCGTAGCGGCATCTGGTAGCCCGGCGGCATGCGCCAGAGCACCAGTTGATTGTTCCGCAGCCAGCGGCGCAGCTCGGCCAGCTCGACGCTGCGCAGCTCGCCGGCGATATTCAGGCGCGCCAGGCCCGCTTGCGGCTCGACGCCGATCAGGGTGGCGAAGAACGATTGCCCGACGCCATTGACCAGGTTGATCACCGCCGGCTGGTTGAGCTTGAGCAATTCGTCGAGATCGACCGGCTGCAGCAGGCAGCCGAGGTTGTGCAAGCGGGCGAATTGGCAGATCACCGGAGCGCCGGCCGGGTTGTACTCGATCCCCCACAGGCGAAACAGCGCCTGGTAGGCCAGGGGTTCGGTGGCGGCCAGGTCGGTGCCCTCCGGCCATTGCCAGTTGGCCGGGCTGGAGGGTGGCGGGCTCGTCGGCTGGGCGGCCTCGGGCAGCGCGGCCGGGGTCTGCTCCGGCGCCTGCTGCGGCGCAGGTTCGGGCACCGGCTCGGGCGCTTCCTGCGGCAAGGGCGGGTCAAGCGGCGCGGCCGGCGCCAAGGCTGGGACCGAGGCCTGCACCTCGGCCGGCATTGCCGGCACCATCTCCGCCAATCCGGCCCCCGGCCCGCCCGGATACCAGAAGACCAGTCCCAGCAGCAGGCCGAGCAAAACCACGGAGAGCACTGCCAGGCGCCAGCGCGGCGCCGGCTTGGCCTGCTGGCCGCGCACTTCCCGCGCGGCCCGCGCCAGCACGCCCCAGCCGACCTTGCCGCGGCGCTCGACGAAGGCGCCGAGCAGGGCCCGGTCGCAGATGATGTTGACCCTCCGCGGCACGCCGCCGGTCAGCCGGTGCAAGCGCCACAGGGCGGCCCGGCTGAACAGCGGCGCATCGCTGCCGCCGACCGCCAGCCGGTAGCTGACGTAGGCGGCCAGCTCGGTGCGCGACAGGGCATTGAGGTGGTAACGCGCGGTGATCCGCTGATCGAGCTGGCGCAGCTCCGGCCGGGCCAGTTTGTCCAACAGCTCCGGCTGGCCAATCAGGATGATCTGCAGGAGCTTCTGGCTGCTGGTTTCCAGGTTGGTCAGCAGGCGGATCTGCTCCAGCACGTCGAGGCTGAGGTTCTGTGCCTCGTCGATGATCAGGACGGTGTTGATGCCCCTGGCATGCGCGTCCAGCAGGTGGGCATTGAGCGCATCGATATAGCCCTTGATCTGGCTCCGGCTGTGTTGATAGGGGATCTTCAGCTCGTCGCAGATGGCTTCCAGCAGCTCGGTGATGCTGTATTTCGGGTTGAGGATGAAGGCCACCTCGGCGGAGGCCGGCAATTGCTCGAGCAGGCAGCGGCAGACCGTGGTCTTGCCCGTGCCGACATCCCCGGTCAGCAGGACGAAGCCGCCGTTGCAGTTGATGCCATACAACAGACTGGCCAGCGCCTCGCGGTGCTGCGCGCTGAGGTAGAGATAGCGCGGGTCTGGCGCAATGGTGAAGGGTAGATCTGAGAAGCCGAAATACTTGCTGTACATGGTTCATCGAACCTCGCCAACTTCAAGGAGACTATAGAGTCCCTGACGCCAGTTTCCAGTCTCGATTCGGCGAGTATCCGCGTGATAGCCGGTCGCCACTCCTTTCGTCGCCTGGCCTGCAATTCGCCAGTGCTGAAACTAAGCTAATAAAGCGTAGTAAAGGTAGGGAAGAGCTGTAAGTGAATTGTGTACAAGGTGCTTAACAGATGCCTGCCATCGCCCAACAATTACCAGAAGAACCGCGCCGCGCATTGCTTTTCGACCCGTCCAACGATGAAGGGCTGTCTTCCAGCCTGCACGTGGCCGACTGGGTCTTCGACCGGATCACCTCGTCGAGCAATAACCTGGCCCTGATGAAACAGCGCCCCTACAGCGTCGGGGTCGCCCTCCTGCCGAGCAATCTGACGGAGGAACAGCGCGAGCAGGTCGAGGCCTTGCTCAACACCGACGAGCACCTCTCCTGGGTGGCCCTGACCAATCCGGCCAACCTCGAGAAGCAGGAATTCCGGCGCCTGATCTATGAACACTTCTACGACTATTTTTCCCTGCCGCTCAACGACAGCAACCACCTGAAATGCGCCCTCGGCCACCTGCACGGCATGTCCAAGCTGCGCGCCGCGGAGGCGAACCTGCTGTTGCCGGTCGAAGAATTCCACATGGTCGGCGGCAGCAAGCAGTTCCTCGGCATCTTCGAGCAGATCCGCCGCGTCTCCACGGTCGATGCGCCGGTGCTGATCCGCGGCGAGACCGGCGTCGGCAAGGAAATGATCGCCCGCGCCATCCACCAGCGTTCGCGCCATCGCGGTGGCCCCTTCATCGCGGTGAACTGCGGCGCGCTGCCGGAAACCCTGATCCACGCCGAACTGTTCGGCTACGAGAAAGGCGCCTTCACCGGCGCCTACAAGCGCAAGATCGGGCGCATCGAAGCCGCGCAGAATGGCACCATCTTCCTCGACGAGATTGGCGACCTGCCCCAGCAACTGCAGGTCTACCTGCTGCGCTTTCTCGAACAGAAGACCATCGAGCGCGTCGGCGGCACCCAGACCCTGACCAGCAACGCACGGGTGATCGCCGCGACCCACGTCAATCTGGAGCAGGCGGTGAGCGAGGGGCGTTTCCGCGAAGATCTCTACTACCGCCTGAACGTGCTCAGCATCGAGGTGCCGCGCCTGTCCGAACGCACCAGCGACATCGAGCTGCTGGCGCGCTTCTTCCTGCACAAGTTCGCCAGGGAGCAGGGCAGCTCGGTACGCGGCTTCACCCGCCAGGCGATTGCCTCGATGCAGCACTACGACTGGCCGGGCAATGTCCGCGAACTGATCAACCGCATCCGCCGCGCCCTGGTGATGAGCGAGAACCGCATGATCACGCCGCGGGACCTGGGCCTGCCCGACAGCGAAGCGCGGGTCGAGATCGAACCCCTGGAACAGGTACGCGCGCACGCCGAGGAGCTGGCGGTACGCAGTTGCCTGAGCCAGTCGCTGAACAACGTGTCGCATGCCGCCAAGCAGCTCGGCGTATCCCGCGTCACCCTGTACCGGATGATGGATAAATACGGAATCCGCTAACGGACATGCCGCGCGCGGCACCCTCATTCGGCGCTGCGCGCCACCTTGACCCACAGGGATGTGGTGAATGCGGCACTGCCGCCGGCGACCCCATGGATGGGGGAGGTAGGAAAAACGCCGGGAGCGTTTTCGACGCCCCCCCATGGATGGGGGGAGGTAGAAAAATGTCGGGAACATTTTCGAGAGCGGGAGCCGCCTCCCGGAGGGAGAAGGGCAGAGGAGATCGCCGCTACGAGGGCTGTAAACCCGACTGAACAACTGGCCTGTGCGGCGCTCCGCACTGACCAAGTAACTACTTGATTATCAACGACTAAAGTTATTTGGCGCGCTGTTTGCACCTTTCTTCCCATGCAGGGAGGAAACGACGATGCATAACCCAGGGCGACGCTCGACCGACCGCGAAGCACCGCAGATCAAGCTCAGGGATGAGTACCACCAGCCACCGTCAGACCAGGAAGCCGGCCAGACCGCTTTCCCTGTATTCGCCGATCCGCCCTTTCTCACCTGGCAGGTGCTGCACCGCCGGCACGAGGTATTCCTGCACATCCACCCCAGCGTCCAACCGTTGATCCTGCTGTGGGACGAAGTCGACGACAGCGAAATGCTGTTTTGAACCCTGATAGCAATGTGACACAGGTCTCGTCGGCCACGCCCCAGCGATGAACGGTCGATTCCGCTGCCACCCCGCGCCTTATTCCTCCGCTCCCTCTGCCATAGGCTTTTCAGCACTATCGGCAAAAGTTCCAGATCATTTTTTAGCCAAATCGGCCTCCCCTTATGCCTCAACTGTATAAAAAACGAACAAACCCCGTGCTAGATTTCGCTCCCATTACGCATGTACAAAAAATGAACAGTCGTAGATGCGTAAATGAAACAGGAAACACCCCCGCTGCTTTGGCAGTGAACAGTGAGGTTTAGAGATCGCCATCCGACCGCTACAGCTTGGGTGTGATCGAGGGGCTTTATAACCGGGTAGCTCGCTACCCCGTGTAACAGCGACACAGAAAGCTCCTCTCCCGACAAAGGCATAACCAAGGCAACTTGGCGACGCAAAGTCACGGGCCCCCTAGGGGTCGCCGGACTGCCGAAGGAGAATATCCCTCATGGACAGCCGTGAAGAGGACCTTTTCTGACTCGATTCAGGAGAGACCCATGCGCTTGTCCAAGCCTTACGCCACACCTTTGCTCTGCGTTCTGGCACTCCATGCCGGTTTGACCTTCGCCGCCCAACCGGCCACCCCCAGCGCCCTTCCCGAAGTCCGCACCCAGCAGGCCGCCCGCGAGGACGCCAGCACGCGCACCACGGAACTCCTCGGCCTGCACAAGCGCCTGCAGAAAGCCGCGGCCAAAGAGCGCTCCCAGCTGCGCGAGCAACTGCTCGGCAAGGCCGAACAGCGCCGCCAGCTGCTGCTCGAATTGGCCAAGAGCCATCCCGAGGAAGTGCTGCGCGTCGCCATCCCGGCGGACAAGCAGAAGGGCATGCCGGCCGAGGTGGTGGCCAAGCTGGAACAGCAGCTGGAGCTGGATGGCGAACTGGAGGTGGTGTACGAGGACTATGAAGACGGCCCGGCCAAGCTGCGCCACTTCCTCAAGACGCCCTTCGGCGAACGCTTCGAACTGCGCCTGGCCAAGGCCCAGCGCGAATGGCACAGCGGCCTGAGCGTGCGCGCCCAGGGCGTGCTGCTGGAACATGCCGAGGCCGGCGCGCCGATCCAGGGCGACCTGGTGGTCAACGACGACGACAGCGGCCTGCTCCTGCTCGCCGATGGCGCGACCAGCAGCACCAGCAGCGGCGAACTGGCCTACGACCTGCCCAACACCCTGGGCGCCCAGCGCACCCTGGCGATCCTGGTCAACTTCCAGGACAAACCCAGCGAGAAGCCCTGGACCACCAGCCAGGCCAACAGCCTGATGTTCGGCAGCGGCGGCGTCAGCGACTTCTTCAAGGAAAACTCCAGCCAGCAAACCTGGCTGACCGGCAGCGTCGCCGGCTGGTACACCATCCCGGTCAACAGCACCGTGTGCGACGGCTTCGCCATCGAGAAATCCGCCAAGGCGGCGGCCCAGGCAGCGGGCTTCAACCTGGCCAACTACGAGCGTTTCGTCTACATCTTCCCGAAGAACGCCTGCGGCTACAGCGGCATGGGCCAGGTCGGCGCCGTGCCCTCGAGCACCTGGATCAACGGCAGCATGATCCTGCGCACCGTCGCCCATGAAATGGGCCACAACCTCGGCCTGCACCATGCCCATGCCCTGGACTGCGGCAACACCACCCTGGGCAGCAGCTGCACCGCCCAGGAATACGGCGACACCCTGGACATCATGGGCTACTCCGGCACCGTCGGGCATTTCAACGGCTTCAACAAGGAACGCCTGGGCTGGCTGGCCAGCAGCAACATCATCAACGTCGCCAGCGGCGGCAGCTTCTACCTGAAGCCGGCCGCCACCCAGACCACCAGCGGCAAGGTGCTGAAGATTGCCAACGGCCTGGATAGCAGCGGCGCGCCCAACTTCTACTACGTCGAATACCGCCAGCCACTGGGCTTCGATGCGCAGATCACCGACCGCGGCGTGGTCGACCCGAACAACGTGTTCAAGGGCGTGGCCATCCACCAGGCCAGCCCGAGCAACGGCAACAGCGGGCAGTTGCTGGACATGACCGCGGGCAGCAATTTCGTCGACATGAAGGACGCCGCCCTGATCGGCGGGCGCAGCTTCAGCGACAGCGGCATGACCGTCACCACCCAGTCGGCCGATGCCAGCCAGGCCCTGGTCAGTGTCGACTTCGGCGGCGGCAGCAGCACCCCGAGCTGCACCCGCAGCGCGCCCGTCGTCAGCGTCAGCCCGGGGCAAAGCACCTGGCTGGCGGCCGGCAGCAGCTACACCTTCACGGTCAGCGTGACCAACAAGGACAGCAGCGGCTGCACCAGCGCCAGCTTCAGCCTGAGCCCGGTCAAACCCAGCGGCTGGAGCGCTAGCCTGGGCAGCGCCAGCCTCAGCCTGGCGCCCGGCGCCAGCGGCAGCACCACGCTGAAGGTCACCTCGCCGAGCAGCGCCGCCGATGGTTTCTACAGCGTCGGCAGCAGCGCCACGGCCAACAGCCTCACCGGTAGCGGCACGGCCAGCTTCGTGATCGATAACCCGACCAGCACCACCAACCAGGCGCCCAAGGCCCTCAGCGACAGCTCGCTGCTCACCAGCCTGACCGCGGTGAACATCGCCGTGCTGGCCAACGACAGCGACCCGGACGGCGACGCCCTGAAAATCGTCGCCTTCACCCAGGGCAGCAAGGGCAAAGTCAGCCTGAACAGCAACGGCACCCTGAAGTACAGCCCGGCCAGGTCGCTGAAGAGCACCGACTCGTTCAGCTACACCATCAGCGACGGCAAGGCCAGCGCCAGCACGACGGTGAACATCAGCCTGAAGCGCTAGCAGAAGGCCGAGGCCGCAGGTAAAAAGGCGCAGGGCTCAGGCCCCGCGCCTTTTTTATTCCTCCGGCCGGACCCGCGCCCCTGTGGGAGCGGATTCATCCGCGATGGGGACTTCTGGCCTACACAGCTGTCGCGGCTAAAGCGGATCGCCGCCCGGCCCCTCCCACAAGAGCAACCCGTCGCTCTTTCTGCGGGATCGGCGTCGTGCTCACGCTCGGCTTCGCGGATAACGACCCGGCGTCCCCTCCGCTCCTACAAAAGCCCCTGCATCCGCACCGATTGCCCCGGCCGGACGCGGCTCTCCATGTAGGAGCGGACTTGTCCGCGATGGGGACTTTCGGCCGACACAACTGTCGCGGCTAAAGCCCCTTTGATCGTTCCCACGCTCCGCGTGGGAATGCAGCCCTGGACGCTCCGCGTCTGCTCCAGCGGACGCAGAGCGTCCACATCGGGCATGTACGCTACCGCCAAATGAAAAATGCCAGACAAAAAAACGCAGGGCCACGCCCTGCGTTTTTGCTGTTGCCCGCCTGGCGTCATCCTGACGCCAGGCGTGTTGCTGGTTAGAACGAGTTATCGTTCGGCAGGTCGCAACCCAGGTTGTTATCGGCATCCAGTTCCGACGCCAACGCCAGGATGGTTCCCCGGTCCTTGGTGGCCAGCGCCGCATTGACGTCGGCGATGATCTCGGCCTCGGTCCGCGGGAACTCCACATCCGGGTGGGCGGCGTTGAGCAACGAGGCCACCGCGGCGCGTAGCAGGATCTGCGCAGCACCGACCAGGTTGTTGCCACCCGGGTAGTTCAGCGCTTCCATCAGGGTGTCGTCACCCAGCTGGTTGTTCAGCACACCACTCGGCAGGCTGAATACCGAACCGACCAGCTGGTTCGGGCTGTAGCCTACCCAACTTCCGGGGCTGTTCTTCCAGAAGCCCGGGGTGCAGCCTTCGAACTCCGGAGGCGGCGGCGGCACTTCGCAGGTGGCATTGGCGGTTGCCGACACCGGCGAGCTTTCCACGGCATCGCTGGCGCTGGCTACCACGGTGTTGGTGTGGAAGCCGGCCAACAGCGGTGTGTAGCTGCCGTTGTAGTTGGCCGAAGCCCCCGGCGCCAGGTCACCAATGTTGAAGGTCACGTCGTCCGAAGGATCGGCTGGCGTGCCGTTGTCATCCACCACCACGACGCCAAGCAGCGCCACGTTGCCGCTGTTGGTCACGGTACCGTCGAACAGGATCGCCTGGCCGAAGGCCGCGGCGTCCGTGCACTGCTTGGTGACATCGATTGCCGCCAGCACCTGGACGTCGCAGGCTGCCTGGGCGATTGCCTGAACCGGCGACTGGGTCACCACATCGGTACCCGAGGCGATCACCACATCGGTGGAACTGGAGCCACTGGCCGCGAAGCTACCGTTGTATGGCGCCGATGCCCCGGGAGCCAGGGTGATCGGGCCGAGCACGGTGACGTCATCGCCAGGAACACCCGGCGTACCACTGTCGTCCACCACGGTGACGTTCTCCAAGGCGACATTACCGGTGTTGCTCACCGTACCGCCGAACAGCACATCGATACCGGTACCACCGGCATTGATGCTCGCCGTGCAGATCTTGTCCACCTCGATCGCCGGCAGCACGTCGGCCTGGCAGGTAGCCTGGGCGACGGCCTGAACCGCAGTCTGGGTCACCACATCGGTAGCCGAAGCGGTCACCACGTCGGTAGAGATGGCACCACTGGCGCCGAAACCACCGTTGTATGGCGCCGATGCCCCGGGAGCCAGGGTGATCGGGCCGAGTACGATGACATCATCGCCAGGATCCGCCGGCGTACCGCTGTCGTCCACCACCGTGAGGTTTTCCAAGGCCACGTTACCGGTATTGGTCACCAGACCGCTGAACAGCACATCGATACCGGTACCACCGGCGTTGATGTTCGCCGCACAGATCTTGTCCACTGCAATCGACGGTTGCACGTCGGCTTGGCAAGTGGCCTGGGCGCTGGCATCGACCGGAGTCTGGGTCAGCGCATCGGTACCCGCGGCGAGCACCACATCGGTAGAGAGGGCGCCACTGGCACCGAAACCACCGCTGTAAGGCACCGCTTCCCCAGGCGCCAGGGTGATCGGACCGAGCACGATGACATCATCGCCCGGAACGCCCGGCGTGCCGCTGTCGTCCGTCACGGTGACGTTCTCCAGGACCACGTTACCGGTGTTGCTCACCGTACCGCTGAACAGCACATCGATACCGGTACCGCCGGCATTGATGTCCGCCGTGCAGATCTTGTCCACCGCGATCGCCGGCAAGACATCCGCCGCGCAGGTGGCTTCGGCGGTGGCCTGCACCGGAGTCTGGGTCAGTACATCGGCGCCAGTCGCGGTGACATGATCGGTCGAGCTGTTCGTGCCAAGGACGCCGAAACCGCCGTTGTACGGCAGCGATTCGCCAACATCGAGGGTCACAGGACCGAGCACCGTCAGGTCATCGGCAGGATCGGCCGTACCCTGGTCGTCCACCACGGTGACATCTTCCAACGCCACGTTGCCGGTGTTGGTCACGGTACCGCTGAACAGCACGTCGATACCGCTGCCGTCGCCGTTGATATTGGCGGTGCAGACCTTATCCACCGTCAGGGCCGGTTCGAGATCCGGCGAGCAGGTGGCATCGGCGGTAGCCGTCACGCTGGTGCCGTTGCGATGGCCTTCGGCAGTCACCGTATCGGTAGCCGGAATGGCGGTGGTGCTGTAGCTGCCGTTATACGGCTGCGACTCACCTGCTGCCAGGTCGGCTGGACCGAACACCACGACGTCGTCGCTGGCGTCGTCCGGAGTGCCCATGTCGTCGGTCACGGTGACATCGTGCAGGTCCAGGCCACCGTCGTTGGTCACCACACCGTCGAAGTCGACCAGGATGCTGTTGCCACCATCCGAAGCGTCAACCTCGGCGACGCACTCCTTGGTCACGGCAATTGCGCAGAGGTCGAAGTCACCCAGCACGAAGTCCTTCAATTGCGCGGTTTCCGAACGCGAGGAGCGGGTCTCGGCGAGGAAGCTGCTGAAGCAGGGTACTTCGCCCCCGAGCAACTTGGACACGTTGATGCCGCCCTCGAAGAAGCTCTCCTTGGGGATGTCCGTGGCGGGACCGCTCTTCGCCGTGTAGTCCCAGGCCGGCTCGCCCACCAGGTTGGCGACGTTGGTGATGGCGCAGGCGAGCTTGTCGCCCGAACCGTCGCACAAGGCGTCGTCGGAGCTGAAGATCTCGTCCAGGTTGTCCGCCACGTTGTCATTGTCCGCGTCCAGCGGGTCCCACTCGTAGACCTTGATCTCCGGCACCGCGTTGGCGCCCTGGGGATACTCCACCAGGACCAACAGGTCGCCGCGCTGGTCGCCGTTACGGCCGACGTGCTCGCCTTCGAAGGTGCCGTTCGGCCCCAGGCCGACGTTGTCCTGGAAGAACCAGAAGCCGGCGAAGGCATCGCCGTTGTTGGCGAAGCGGTCGAGGCCGAAGTAGATGATCAGGTCGCCGTCCTCATGCACCGGCGTGCCCGCGCCGGCCGGCACGGTATAGGCGGCCGCATAGGCGTTGGTGATGTCGTCCTTGTCCGGCACGTTGCCGTCGGTATAGCGCCACTCGGTTACATCGTTGATGTCCTTCGAACCGCCCTGGGTGAAGATGGTCAACGGCGCCGGGTCGGCGAGGATGCCGGTAAAGGCGGCCGAGCTACCCGGCAGGCCATCCCAGTCGTCACCGCCGCCGCCAACGTCCACCGTGTTGCCATCCAGCTCGAAGAGTCCTGGCGGATCGCCGTCCACGGCATACAGCCCCGTGGTCGTGATGCCCGCCGCCAATGCCGCAGCCAGCAAACAGCGCGGCAGCGTTCGCAGAAAAAAGTTGTGCGTGTGCATAACCATGCTCCCTCGCCCCTACCCTGCACTCCCTGCGGCCAAGCGGCGTTGAGACCTTGTCGCTGCGCGCCCGGCTTTCCGAACCGGCCTGGGCTTCGCAGCGCGAGCCCACGGCAGCAAAAGGCGTGTTTAGCATCGGTTCCGAACGACGATAGTGCTCTCAGGAATACCGAACCGGAGACCTCATGGGGTCCCCTCGGCGGTAGGCACACAAGTACCGTGCCATGACTGTAAATGGCTGATTTATTTTATCTTTATGTATCAGATTGGACGTCAGTCCAGATCGCCACCGCGGCCTTGAGCGGCTGAGGGTGGTAGTTGTCCAGCGGCTGATACAACCCTTGCCCCGCACAGGCGGAGAATTCTGCTCCGGCCCATGCGCCATGCGGACCGGAGCAAATCATGGCCGCTGGCCACACTTGTTACGAGCGTGCAACTAAGCGTGGCAGAGGCTGCCGGGCAATCGCGGGCCGATTCGGCTAACCCCGCCGAAACATCCGGTCTAGAGCCAGTAAGCCCTAATGCAGGGCTTCCGGGACGGTATCCCGAGCGATACACAACTGGGCTTTTTCTTATGCCGGGTCTGTATAACGAACATACAACCGCCGTGGTAATGCCTCGCTGCCTTAACAGCTCATCAGGATTTGAACAGTCATTGTTCACCTTGAAATAGTCTGGCGGGATAAACGTATCGCCCCGTATACAACGCGACACCGCAAGCCCCTGCATCCGCACCGAGTGCCCCCGCCGGACCAGCCCCCCTGTAGGAGCGGACTTGTCCGCGATGGGGCCTTCCAGGCCCTGCACGGCTGTCGCGGCTAAAGCGGATCGCCGCCCGGCCCCTCCCACAAGAGCAATGCGCTGTTCTTTCTGCAGGATCGGCATCGTGCTCAGACTCGACTTCGCGGATGACGACGCGGCGTCCCCTTCGCTCCTACGAAAGCCCTTGCATCCGCACCGAGTGCCCCCGCCGGACCCGCCCCCCTGTAGGAGCGAATTCATCCGCGATGAGGACTTCCAGCCGGCACAGCTGTCGCAGCTAAAGCGGATCGCCGCCCGGCCCCTCCCACAAGAGCATTGCGCTGTTCTTTCTGCAGGATCGGCATCGTGCTCAGACCTGGCTTCGCGGATGACGACGCGGCGTCCCCTTCGCTCCTAGGAAAGCCCCTGCATCCGCACCGATTGCCCCGGCCGGACCCGCCCTGTAGGAGCGGATTCATCCGCGATGAGGACTTCCAGCCGGCACAGCTGTCGCAGCTAAAGCGGATCGCCGCCCGGCCCCTCCCACCCGAGCGGCACACTGTTCATTCTGCAAAGAGAAAGGCACCAAACAAAAAAAACGCAGGGCCACGCCCTGCGTTTTTTGGAGTTGCCCGCCTGGCGTCATCCTGGCGCCAGGCGGTTTATCACTTAGAACGAGTTATCGTTCGCCAGGTCGCAACCCAGGTTGTTATCGGCATCCAGTTCCGACGCCAACGCCAGGATCGTCGCCCGGTCCTTGGTGGCCAGTGCCGCATTGACGTCGGCGATTATCTCGGCCTCCGTCCGCGGGAAGTCCACATCCGGATGCGCGGCATTGAGCAACGAGGCCACAGCGGCGCGTAGCAGGATCTGCGCAGCACCAACCAGGTTATCGCCACCCGGGTAGCCCAGCGCTTCCATCAGGGTGTCGTCACCCAACTGGTTCGCCAGCACGCCATTCGGCAGGCTGAATACCGAACTTACCAGCTGGTCTGGGCTGTAGCCTACCCAGCTTCCCGGGCTGTTCTTCCAGAAGCCCGGAGTGCAGCCTTCGAAGTCAGGCGGCGGCGGAACCTCGCAGGTGGCACTGGCAGTTGCCGACACCGGACCGCTTTCCACGGCATCGCTGGCGCTTGCCACCACGGTGTTGGTGTGGAAGCCGGCCAACGACGGTGTGTAGCTGCCGTTGTAGTTGGCCGAAGCCCCCGGAGCCAGATCACCGAGGTTGAAGGTCACGTCGTCCGAAGGATCGGCTGGCGTGCCGTTGTCGTCCACCACCGTGACGCCGAGCAGCGCCACGTTACCGCTGTTGGTCACCGTACCGTCGAACAGGATCGCCTGGCCGAAGGCCGCGGCGTCTGTGCACTGCTTGGTAACATCGATAGCCGGCAATACATCGGCTGCGCAGCTAGCGGAAGCATCGGCCTGCACCGGCGTGCCGGTGACCAGGTCGGTACCCGAGGCGACGACCATATCGGTCGAGCTCGAACCGCTGGCGCTGAAGCCACCACTGTATGGTGCCGATTCCCCCGGAGCCAGGGTGATCGGACCGAGCACGGTGACGTCGTCCGCCGGATCGGCGGTGCCGTTGTTGTCGACCACGGTGACATCGCCCAAGGCGACGTTACCGGTGTTGCTCACCGTACCGCCGAACAGCACATCGATACCGGTACCACCGGCATTGATGTTCGCGGTGCAGACCTTGTCCACGGCGATCGCCGGCAGTACATCGGCCTGGCAAGTGGCTTCGGCGTTGGCCTGCACCGGAGTGCCGGTCAGGACATCCGAGCCGGTCGCGGTGACATGGTCGGTCGAGCTGTTGCTGCCGGTGACACTGAAGCCGCCGTTGTAGGGTGCCGACTCACCGACGTTGAGGGTGATAGGCCCGAGTACGGTCACATCATCCGCCGGATCGGCCGTGCCTTGGTCGTCCACCACGGTGACATCTTCCAACGCCACATTGCCGCTGTTGGTCACGGTACCGTTGAACAGCACGTCGATCGCCGTACCACCCGTGTTGATGTTGGCGGTGCAGAACTTATCCACCGTCAGGGCCGGCTCGATATCCGGCGAACAGGTAGCATCGGCGGTAGCCGTCACGCTGGTGCCGTTGCGATGACCTTCGGCGGTCACCGTATCGGTAGCCGGAATGGCGGTGGTGCTGTAGCTGCCGCTATACGGCTGCGACTCACCTGCTGCCAGGTCGGCCGGACCGAAGACGACCACGTCGTCGCCGGTATCGCCCGGAGTGCCGTTGTCGTCGGTCACGGTGACATCGTGCAGATCCAGGCCGCCATCGTTGGTGACCACACCATCGAAGTCGACCAGGATGCTGTTACCGCCATCCGAAGCGTCCACCGCGGCCGTACAGGCCTTGGTCACGGCGATGCTGCAGAGGTCGAAGTCACCCAGCACGAAGTCCTTCAACTGCGCGGTTTCCGAACGCGAGGAACGGGTCTCGGCGAGGAAGCTGCTGAAGCAGGGCACATCGCCGCCGATCAGCTTGGACACGTTGATGCCGCCCTCGTAGAAGCTTTCGAACGGCAGTCCGCTTCCCGATTTTGGCGTATAGGGCCAAGCCGGTTCGCCGCTCAGGTTGTCGTGGTTGGTGATGGCGCAAGCGAGCTTGTCACCCAAGCCGTCGCACTGAGCGGTGGTTTCGAAGATCTGGTCCAGGTGTTCCGCGACGTCGCCGCCGCTAGCCACCCATTGGTAGACCTTGATCTCCGGCACCGCGTTGGCGCCCTGGGGATACTCCACCAGGACCAACAGGTCCCCCTCTGTATGCTCGCCGATGAACTGCTTGTTCGGCCCCAGGCCGACCTGGTCCTGGAAGAACCAGAAGCCGGCGAAGGCGTCGCCGGCGTTGGCGAAGCGATCCAGGCCGAAGTAGATGATCAGGTCGCCCGGATCGTTCAGGCTGTCGCCCCCGCCAGCCGGCACCGTGTAGGCAGCCGCATAGGCGTTGGTGATGTCGTCCTTGTCCGGCACGTTACCATCGGTATGGCGCCACTCGGTGACATCGTTGATGTCCTTCGAACCGCCCTGGGTGAAGATGCTCAGGGGCGCCGGGTCGGCGAGGATGCCGGTAAAGGCGGCCGGTGTGCCCAGTTGGTCGCCCGCATACAGGCTGCCCCAGTCATCGCCACCGCCGGGCTGCACATCCACCGTGTTGCCGTCCAGTTCGAAGAGTCCCGGCGGGGAGCCGTCCACGGCATACAGGCCCGTGGTCGCGACGCCCGCCGCCAATGCCGCAGCCAGCAAGTAGCGCGGCAGCGTTCGTAGAAAAAAGTTGCGCGTGTGCATAACCATGCTCCCTCGCCCCTGCTTTGCACTCCCTGCGGCCAAGAGACGTTGAAACCTTGTCGCTGCGCGCCTGGTTTCCTTACCCGGCCAGAGCTTCTACAGCACGAGCCCAC
Source organism: Pseudomonas benzenivorans (assembly GCF_900100495.1). GTDB lineage: Bacteria > Pseudomonadota > Gammaproteobacteria > Pseudomonadales > Pseudomonadaceae > Aquipseudomonas > Aquipseudomonas benzenivorans. The sequence goes on along the minus strand of NZ_FNCT01000012.1, from coordinate 46,449 downwards.
AGCAGCAAAAGGCGTATTGAGCATCGGCTCCCAACGACGACGGCAGGAGTGCCAAAGGCGCCGAACCGGAGACCCGAGGATCTCCTCGCCAATAAGCACTCAATTACCATGCCATAGTCACATGTCTTTGTTTTGTATCTGTTTTTGTCTTCCTAATAGCCATTTGACACGGGTCGAAATGGCTGTTTGGAGGAGATTTCAGGCGACAGGTGTCCAGCTCTTGAAACAGCGGTTTCGCTGCACAGCCTGTCGATTTGCGTCCAGCCCACTGGCCATGCGGGCTGGCGCCGACCAGGGCCTTGAGCCATCACTGTCATGGGGGCGAAACGCCGCCTGCGAGCGGGGAGCCTCACAACCGCCGGTCGGTTCGACCCACCCCGCCGCAAGCCCCGGTCTAGAGGCCGGAAGCCCTAGAACAGGGCTCTTGGGGCAACGTTTCGGCATTTGTCCATCAGGGCAATTTCTTATGACTGATCTGTATAAAAAACAAACAAACGTCGTGATAGAGTCCCGCCGAATTAACAGGTGATCAGAAACTGAACAGTCGCTGTTCACCGGTGAAATAGCCTGGCGGGAAAACAGTACCGCCTTGTATGCAACCGCAAGACTGAAAGCTCCTCTCCCGAGAAAGGCAAAACCCAAGTAATTGGGCGACGCAAAGTTACGGGTCCCTAGCGGATCGCCGAACTGCCGAAGGAGGGTGTCATCACGCACGGAAGTGTCGTGAAGAGGATCTTTCGCTGTCACTCAAGCGAGGATTCTCATGATTCGCCCTCACGCACGCCTGTACCGTTTCGCCCTGCCGCTGGCCCTTGTCGTCCTCTGCAGCAGTCTCGCCCCCCGCACTCTTCAGGCTGACCAGAGCCACGCCCACCCGGCTGCGCAACAGACTAGCGCTAGCGAGGTGCAAGCCTCACACGAGTCCGCCAGCGCCCGCACCCTAGAGCTACTGACCCTGCACAAGCGCTGGCTAAAGGCCCCCACCAGCGAACGCGCGCAACTGCATCAGCAACTGCTGGAGAAAGCCGAGCAGCGCCGGCAATTACTCGACGAACTGATGCAGAGCCACCCGGCAGAGGTGCTGCGTGTCGCCATTCCGGAGGACAAACAGCGCGGCCTGCCTTCCGAGGTGGTCGCGCGCCTGGAGCAGCGTCTCGATCTGGAAGGCGAGCTGGAAGTGCTCTATGAGGATTATGCGGATGGCTCAGCCAAGCTGCGCCATATCCTGAAGACGCCCTTTGGCGAACGCTTCGAACTGCACTTCGCCCAGCAGCAGCGGCAATGGCGCAGCGGCCTGAAAGTCCGCGCCCAAGGCTGGCTGCTAGAACGTTCGGCGGCAGCAAGCAGTTCCACTCAAGGTGACGTCGCCCTCAGCAATGACGAGAACGGCCTGATCCTGCTTGCCGATGGCTCGGCTACCAGCACCAGTACCCTGGCATACGACTTGCCCAATACGCTGGGTGCCCAGCGCACCCTGGCGATCCTGGTCAACTTCCAGGATGCGCCCAGTAACAAGCCCTGGACGCTCAGTCAGGCCAACAGCTTGGTGTTCGGCGATGTCAGCAACTTCTTCAAGGAAAACTCCAGCCAGCAGACCTGGCTGACTGGCAGTGTCACCGGCTGGTACACCATCCCGGTCAGCAGCACCGTCTGCGACAGTTTCGCCATCGAGCAATATGCCAAGACAGCGGCCCAGGAAGCTGGGTTCAACCTGGGTAACTACGACCGCTTCATCTACATCTTTCCGAAGAACGCCTGCGGCTACAGCGGCATGGGCCAGGTCGGCTCTCTGGGATCAGGCGCTTGGATCAACGGCAGCATGATCCTGCGTACTGTCGCCCATGAGCTGGGCCACAACCTCGGCCTGCAGCATGCCCATGCCCTGGACTGCGGCGACACCACCCTGGGCGGCAGCTGCAGCACCCAGGAGTACGGCGACACCCTGGACATCATGGGTTACTCCGGCACCGTCGGCCATTTCAACGGCTTCAGCAAAGAACGCCTGGGCTGGCTGGCCAGCAGCAATCTGATTGACGTCAGCAGCGCCGGCAACTTCTACCTGAAGCCGGCGTCCGCCCAGACCACCGGCGGTAAGGTGCTGAAGATCGCCAACGGCCTTGATGCCAACGGTCAACCCCGCTACTACTACGTCGAATACCGCCAGCCGATCGGCTTCGATGCGCAGATCACCGATCGCGGTGTGGTCGACCCGAACAATGTGTTCCAGGGTGTGGCGGTGCACCAGGCCAGCCCGAGCAATTCCAACAGCAGCCAGTTGCTGGATATGACCGCCGGCAGCAATTCAGTAGACATGAAGGACGCCGCCCTCACCGGTGGCCGCAGCTTCAGCGACAGCGGCATGACCCTGACCACCCAGTGGAGCGACGCCAGCCAGGCCCTGGTCAGCGTTGACTTCAGTGGTGGCAGCAGCACCCCGACCTGCACCCGCAGCACGCCTGCCGTCAGTGTCAGCCCAGGGCAAAGCACCTGGCTGGCGGCCGGCAGCAGCTACACGTTCACGGTCAGCGTGACCAACAAGGACAGCAGTGGCTGCACCAGCAGCAGCTTCAGCCTGAGCCCGGTCAAGCCAAGCGACTGGAGCGCCAGCCTGGGTAGCACCAGCCTGAGCCTGGCGCCGGGCGCCAGCAGCAGCACCACGCTGAAGATCACCTCGCCAAGCGCCGCCGCCGACGGCTTCTATGACGTCGGCGCCAGCGCCACGGCCAACGGCCTGAACGCCAGCGGCAGCGCCAGCTTCGTGGTGAGCAACCCGACCAGCACGACCAACCAGGCGCCCACGGCGGTGAACGATGCTGCGCAACTGAGCAGCATCACCTCGGTCAACGTGCCGGTGCTGGCCAACGACAGCGACCCGGACGGCGACAAGCTGAACATCGTCGCCTTCAGCCAGGGCAGCAAAGGCAGTGTCAGCCTGAACAGCGACGGCACCCTGCGCTACAGCCCGGCCAAGGCGTTCAAGTCCAGCGACCAGTTCAGCTACAGCATCAGCGATGGCAAGAGCAGCGCCTCGGCGACGGTGAGCATCGGCCTGCAGTCCAGCTCCAGCGGTGGCGGCAGCACCGGCGGCAAAGGCGGCGGAAAAATCGGTCGCTGAGCGGCTCAATCCAATAAAAAGGGCGCTGCTGCGCAGCGCCCTTTTTGTCCAGTCGACGGCCCTGTCCTAGAGAGCCGTACAGCCGTCACTCACTCGACAGGGTCCGGCGGGCAGAGTTCGCAGCTAGCATCGTCCGTATCCGAAACCTGACCGAGGTCGAAGGCCCCATCGCCCTCGGCAGTAGCGGTATTGTTGAAGAACACGCTGTTGGGCTGGCCCAGAACACCGGTGATGTTCTCACCGTCCGGCCTGTAGGTCTGCTTGATCGTCACCTCCTCCCCGAGCTCCAGACTGCCTTCGCACAGGCCGGTGACGGCATTGCAGGTCATATCCGACGCAGCACCGTCGACGACCAAGGTCTTCACTACTTCCGAGTCGCTGATGACCACGTTATTCAGCTTCACATCGCCAGTGTTTGTCACCTTGATGATATTGTCCACCTCGACCAGCACCAATCCGCCTTCCGCCACCAGTCGTACACCGCCGAGAAGCGGGTCGCACTCCTTGACCACCAGGATGTCCGGCGTCAAATCGAGGCCACAGGGAGGCGTCGTGGCACTGTCGGTGTCCGTATCGGTGGCATCGAAGAAGTTGGCGCCTGAGGCTTCCAAGGTATTCACATGGGAGGTCGCGGTGGTGCTGCTGACGGAGACTGAGAAGAGCAACTGGGCCCCGACCGGCAGATCGCCACCGTTCGTGAAGCTCCCATCACCCACGCCATCGCTGTCGCTGTCGAGAACGACGTTCAGATCCGCGAAGGCGAAAACAGAGTCGCCCAGGGTGACGTCGACCAGCTTGACGTTACCGACGTTTTGCACCGTCCCACTGACGTCGGCCAGGAAGGTCTCGCCGGCCTCGTCGAGGCGCGGGTTGGTGCAGTTCTTGGTCACCAAGATATCGGCCTTACCCACTGGCGGACAACTGGCCTCTGCGGATACGGTGTCGATCGGCGCGGTGGCACTCGAATCCTCGAAAAAGGCCAGAGTCACGGTATCGCTGAACTCGATCTGATTGTCGAATTGGGTCACCAGGTAACTACCCTCGTAGCGCACCGTCTCACCGGCCCCCAGGGTAAAGGTCGCGGTATGAACGTTCCCCCCACTCAGATCATTCAGATCGCTAGGCCTATCATCACCAGCGGCGCATACGCCATCGGTGCCCGATGGATTGAAGCACACGTCGGTGATTACAGAACCGTCCTCGCTATCCTCCAGCTCCACATACAGTGGCAGGCCGCCGACATTGCTGGCAGTACCGGAGAAGTTGACCGTGACCTCGTCACCCTCGGTGTTGATCGTCGCCTCACAGCTCTTGGTGACTTCAGCCCCGCAGACATCGAAGTTACCCAAGACGAAGTCCTTGAGGATCGCGGTTTCCGAACGCGAGGCACGAGTCTCGGCGAGGAAGGAGGAGAAGCACGGCGTCGAGCCGAGCAATTGGGTCACGTTGACCCCACCCTCGAAGAAGCTCTCGAACGGGATGTTGTCAATGTTGCCGGACTTGGGCGTATAGGGCCAGGCCGGCGCCTCGGTCAGCTCGTCGAGGTTGGTGATAGCGCAGGCCACTTGGGCTTTGCCGTCAATGTCATTGCACTCGGCATTCGACACGGTTTTCAGCAGGTCGAGGTGAGTGGATACGTCGCCGCCGGAGTCCACCCATTCATAGATCTTGATCACCGGAACGGCCCCGCTGGCTTGGGGATACTCCACCAGGATCAGCATGTCGCCGGGACCATCGGCGTCACGCGCCTTGTGCACACCGTCGAACTGGCTACTGGCGTTCGTCGACACGTCATTCTGGAAGAACCAGAAGCCGGCGAAGGCGTCACCGTCGTTGGCGAAACGATCCAGGCCGAAGTAGACGATCAGGTCGCCCTCCTTGTGTGCGATTACGTCCGATGCGTCATTGTTGCAAGCCACCACATTGTTATCAGTCAGATTGTCGACGCAGACTCTGGTCGGGTTGCTGAAGGCCGCCGCATAGGCGTTGGTGATGTCGTCCTTGTCCGGCACCGAGCCGTCCTTGTACCACCATTCGTTGAGGTCATTGATGTCCTTGGTCGGACCCTTCCAATAGATGCTTTGCGGCGACGGATCGGCGAGGATGGTGGTGAAGGTGATCAGATTGTCTGGATAGACCGGTGTGCCAGGAGGGTCCGTAAGCAGTTTTAAACTTTCGGTATACAGCGGATCCCAGTCCGTACCGGCCCCAGCATCATCCGTAGTATTGCCCTCCAGCTCGAACAAGCCGGGATCCGGATCGCCGTCGACGGCGTTGACCATGGTCGTGCTGGCGATGCCAGCCGCAAAGATCGCGCCGAGTAGACAACTCGGCAGCTTTCTCAGTAAGTGTTTCGTATTCATCTGTCTGCTCCTTCACCTCAGCCTCTCAAGTGTCAAAGAGACTGCAGTGTTCAGCCGCCCATTCGTTGCGCCTGGAACAGCGCCGGCAACGGGTCTTGCCCTTAAGCCGAGTGGACAGCTGCGCGTATGTGCAGGGTGCTAGCGGATCCCGATTGCTGTTGTTCACGCTTGCGATGCCATCGAAATCCCTCTCCGGAGGACAGCCGACTCTCCTCGCCGCTTAAGCAGTCAATTCCCGTGCCATGTTTTTAACTATATGTTTTATAAGAGTTTTTATAGCAGAGAAGGACCAAGCCAGATGCTTGTGCAGCACCTGGCAGGCAATTGCGCGAGGAGTTTGTTAAGGCAGATTGACAGGATTAACCGAGCACCAGCTGATGCGCGCGATAAACGTCAGTAATTTCAATGGCTTGAGTGCATACATGGACGACAGTACCTGTACAGGCGGCGTGACAACCAGCAGTGCAGACGGTTGTACGCAATACCCTGGGGCGGCCCGACGTGGGTAGCCCGTAGGGTGGATCGGGCCGCGCAGGCTAGCCGCGCAGCGGCGGAATCCACCGTTCACCGCGAGAAAAGAACCGGCAGCCACAGCGCGCGCAACGTTCCGCTCGGGACGCGGGGCGCGGTAAACGGTGGAAGCGCCTGCGGCGATTCCACCCTACGATCCTCCTCAGCGGGGCGAGGGGACTGATCGGCGTACGCCGCGCATTCGCGTATCACATAAACGGGACGTGGCCATGGAATTGCGCCCCGCGCCCCAGCCGCTATTCGAACTGCCGCCCCTGGGTCTGCCAGGCATCCTGCGGCAAGCTCACGCCCTTGAGTTTGTTGCGGTATTCCTGGGTGACGTCCTTGGCTTCGTCGATATTCGCCACCGCCGTCGGGGTGATCAGTACCACCAGTTCGGTACGCTTGACCGACTTGCCCTGGCTGCCGAACAGCCAGCCGAGCCCGGGGATGTTGCGCAGGTAGGGCAGGCCCTCGTTGGTGCGGCCGTTGTTTTCCTGGATCAGCCCGCCCAGCACCAGGGTCTCGCCACTCTGTACGGCAACGTTGGTGTTGATGCGCCGCTGGGTGATGGTCGGCGAGTCGATACCGGAGGTGGTGGTCGGTTTGACGTCGTTGACTTCCTGGGTGATCTCCAGGGAAATCATGCCGCCGGCGTTGATCCGCGGCTTCACCTCCAGCAACACGCCCGTGTCCTGGTACTGGATGGTGCTGGTGACCAGCGCGGAAACACCGGTATCGGGGTCGGTGACCGCCCCGCCGGTATCGGTGGTTTCCGAGGTGCGGATCGGCACCCGGTCACCGACGCGAATGGTCGCGGTGCGGTTGTCCAGCACCATCAGGGTCGGCGAGGACACCACATTGATCTTCGAGTCGCGGGCCAACAGGTCGAGCAGCACGCGGGTGCCGGCGGCGTCGAAAACCGCCAGGGAGCCGGTGGGGGTCAGGTCGGTCGGGGTGACGATGGGGAATCGCCCGAGGGTGCCGCGCACGTTCTTGCCGTCGATGGAGCTCTTGAAGAACCACTGCAGGCCGTAGCGCAGCTCGTCCTCCAGGGCGACCTCGACGATGGTGGCCTCCACCAGCACCTGCAACGACAGCACGTCGAGGCGCTGGATCGCCAGCAGGACCTTCTCGTAATCGCTGGGCGTGGCCATCACCAGCAGGGTATTGGTCTCGTCGTCGGCGATGATGCTGACCTCGCCCACTTCCAGGCTGGCGCCCAGGCCGTCCGGGCCGATCAGCACCGGCTCGCTGCCGACCTCGACCTCGGTTTCGCCGTCGGCCGCCTCCCTGGTCGGCACGCCCGGCTCGCTGCGTTGCGGGCGGCCCTGCTGGTCGTCCTCGGTGGTGCTGCGCCCCTCGAACAGCTGGGTGAGGATCTCCGCCATGGTCTCGGCCTTGCCGTGCTGCACATGGTAGACGTGCATGCTCACGCCCTGGCCACCCTCGGCCCGGTCCAGGCGCTCGATCCAGGCGCGGGCGTCCTCCAGGTACTTGGCCTGGGGGGTGATGACCAGCAGGGCGTTGAGCCGCTCGATCGGCAGGAAGCGCACCATGCCAGCCAGCGGCCCACCCGCCGAGTCGCCGAAGATCGCCTCCAGTTCCTTGAGTATCACCTGGGCGTCCGCCGCCTCCATGCGAAACAGGCCGATGGACATGCCGCGCAACTGATCGACATCGAACACCTGGACCGTCTCGCGGATGTTGTTCAGTTCCTCCTGGGTGCCGGCGACCAGCAGCAGGTTACGCGACTCGTCGACCTGCAGCAGGCCCTTGACCGGCTTGAGCGGCTCGAGAATCTTCTGCAACTCGCCCGCCGAGATGTAGCGCAAGGGGATGACCAGCAGCTGGTAGCCGCGCAGCTCCACCGGGTTCAGCCGCGGCACCAGGGCGCTCGACGACGCGGCTTCGATGGGCACCACTTCGTAGAAGTTCTGCGACTTGACCAGCACCGCACCATTGACCTGCAACAGTGCCTCCAGGGTCGGCAGCAGGGCATCGCGGGTCAGCGGCCGGCTGGTCTGCAGGCTGACCGTGCCGCTGACGTTGGGGTCGAGCACATAGTTCATGCCGAGGATCTCGCCGAGGATGATCTTGACCACCTCGGCGATCTCCATCTGCTGGAAGTTCAGGGTGATCTCGCCCTCCTCGGCCACGGGCTGGCGGGGCACGCTGCCGAGATCGACCATGCTGCCGGAGCCGCGGTAGATCTCCGCGCGGGCCATCGGCGCGGCTGCCACAGGCTGCTCGGCCGGCTGGTGGGGCAACGGCTGCCCCTCGGGCCGCGGCTGGCGCACGCTGCTGACCGGCTGCATCTGGGCCGGCTCGTCCTTTTTGCCCCAGGGATTGTCGAAGGTGGCCCGATCGCCTCCCGGAATCGCCGCACAGGCCGCCAGCAGCAGATAGCCGCCGAGCTGGAAAGGGCGAGCCACGATCCTGAGCATCTTCATCTGCGTTCTCCTCTACCCCTGTTGGGCCGGCGCGGCAGGTGCCGGCGTGTCCGCAGGGGGGGTTGTCTTGTCCGTCGGCGCCGCCGGTGCAGCGGGCTTGCCCTGCTTGTCCTGCTTCTTCTTGTTCTTCTTGTCCTGCTTGTCCTCCGGCGCTCCGGCGACCACCGGCTCGCGCAGCGGCATGCGCACCTCGCTGGCACCGTTGCTGAGCAGCACATGGTCGCTGCCGATGAATTCCAGTCGCCATTCATCGGCCAGCACCATGCCCTGCTCCAGCAGCAGGCGCAGTTCGCCCTGGCGTTCGCTGAAACTGGCCAACTGGCGCCCCTGGTGCATGGCGATACCGCTCAGGCGCCAGGCCTCGCGCAGTTGCTGCGCATCGAGGTTGGCCTGCGGCGCATCCTTGAGCACCGGCGGCCGCCGCGTGTTGCTGAACAGCGGGCGCTCGATCATCTCGCGGTATTGGTCGAAGGCTTGCGGCTCGCCCGCCGGTTCGGTCGCGGGCAGCGGCTCGGACTCGGGAATTGCCTCGGGCGCTGGCGCGCTGATTTGCTCTGCGGGTGCCGGAGCGGGAGGCGGCTCTTCCCCGGCAGCCACCAGCGCGGCGACCACCGCCGGCAGCAGCAGCAGCACGATCAGCACCAGCACGATCAGCCGCCAGTGCGTGCGCAGCAAGTGCAGCAGCCCGTTCATTGCACCTCCCCGCGGGCGATGAAGCCCTTCAGATCGAAGGTGATATCCAGCGACGGCACGGCCTTGAGGTCCGCCGCCTGGCGGATGCGCTGCATGTCGACCCGGGGGTTGCTGAGCACCACGATGTTTTCCACCAGCAGCAGCGGCTCGTAGTTCGCCAGTTCATAGAGCAGGCGCACCAGTTGCTCGGTTTCGCCGCGCATGTGCACCTTGATGCCCACCGCCGGCAAGGGTGCTTCGGCGTCCTCGAGGCTGAGGATCTGGGTGCTGATCACCTGCGCGCCGATCGTCCCGATCAGCTGGCCGATCTGCTGCTGTAGTTCGGCGCCGGCCAGCGCCGGGCGGGTCTCGGCGAACACCAGGCGGGTCATCGGGTCGCTGCGCTTGAGCTCGGCCAGGCGCGCCTCCTGGGCGGGCAGCTCGGCGACCAGACGCTGATACACCGTCAGGCGTTGTTGCAGGCCGGCGATGATTTCCTCATCGGACTGGAAGCGGCTGAGCAGCGGGCCGATCACCAGCCACAGCAGCAGGCTGACCAGCACCAGCAGGATCAGCACGGCCAGCAACTGGCGCAAGCGCAGCGGGATCATGGCGCCTCCTGTAGGGGCCGGCGCTCGGCGAGCAGGCTGAAGCGATCCTTCTGGGTGCGCGGGTTGCTGGTGATCGGCGAGGCGTAGCTGACGTTCTGCAGGGTTTCGGACTGCTCGAGCAGGCCGATCAGCGCCGAGGCTTCGGCCGACTCGCCCTCCAGGCGCACTCGCTCGCCGCTCAGCTCGAAACGGCTGAGCCAGGTGCTGTCCGGCAGCAGGCGGGTCAGTTCGTTGAGCATCCGCAGCGCCTCGCCGGCCTGGGCCTGCTGCTCGCTCAAATAATTGCGCCCGGCCTCCAGTCGCTCCAGCTCGGCACGCACCGCCGCCGCGCGCTCGGCCGCCGCCTTCGGCGCATCCAGCTCGGCGGCCAGGCGCTCGGCGCGTTGCTGTTGTTGCAGCAGCGGGAATCCCACCAGCAGCACCAGACCCAGCGCCGCCCCGACCTGCAGGCGGCGGTTGCCACGCCAGCCAGCGCTGCGGCTGCGCAGCAGGCCGCCCGGCAGCAGGTTGATCGACTTGCCGCTCAAGCGCGCCTCGCCCTCGTCCCGGGTGACCACCGAGGGGTGGACGCCCAGGCCATCGAGGCGCCCGAGCAGTTCATCCAGGTAGTCGCGCAGCACCACCAGCAGCTCCACCTGCAAGCGCTGGTGGCGGCGGTCGCGCTCGAGGATGCGGAAGCCGAAGTACACCTGTTCGCTGGTGAAGGGGGTGTGGCGGTCCATCTCGAAGCGCAGCACGTTGTTCAGCCCGGCCTCGGTGGCGGCCGGCAGGCTCAGTACCTTGTGCAGTACCTGCTGTTCGGGGAGCAGCAGGATCACCTGGGCGGCCTTCGCCATGCGCCCGAGCAGCACTTCGAGCAGCGCCGGCGGCCACTCGCCATCCGCGCCCAGGGCCGCGCTGGCCACCGTCTCGCGCTGGCCGAAGCTACCGAAACTGAGGCTGCACTGGTCTCCGTGCAGGACGATGAACAGCTGGTTGCCGCGGCGCCGCAGACGTTCCTGCCAGCGCTCCGGAACCAGGCCGAGCAGCTCCTGGCTCCACCACTGCCAGAAGCGCTGCGCCGCGACGATCAGGGAGTCCGTCGCCATCTGCAAACGGTTGTTCATTGGTTGTCCCTTCGGTCAGGGGCTTGCAATGGTTATGTCCGGTTAACGGGCATGCCCGCTTCCCTCATCCGGCGCTCCGCGCCACCTTCTCCCGGAGGGAGAAGGGCATCGGCCCGTAGGATGGGTCGGGGACGCCCAGTCCCATGCCTGCGATCTTGCTTGCGCGCCGCGCCGGCAATTTTTCGCGGGCATGGGCTAGGCGCCCCCGCCGCTCCTACACCCATGCAACAGCTAACCGGGATATGGCCTGTTCACTTCGCAACAAACCCTTACTGCCGGAGGCTGTTCTGTAAAACCTCGAAACTCTGCCGGCGCCCACCGCCTTGCAGACGGACCAGTAGCTGTTGCCGAATCTTTACATCCGGGTTCGGCGCTGTATCCGTAACGATAGAGTAGTTGACGCCCGGCGCATTGGGCGCCAACAGGCGCGGATCCACTCCGGTCAGTAACGGCGGCCGCTCGCCGCTGGCGTAGTTGCGTCGACGCTCCTCGATATAGCTGTCGATGCTCTCCGGGTGGATCCCCGGCAGCGCCAGCAACACCTCGCGCGGCGCCACCATCGGATTGACCTCGGCCTTGTGCGAATGCAGGGTCAGCGCCGGCAGCATCTGCTGGTACAGCTCCTCGCTCATGCCGAGCACCTCGCGCAGCTCCTCCAGGCGCTCGAAGGGTCGATTGCCCGGCCCGAGCAGCCCGACCGCCTCGTATTCCTTCTCCTCGGCGCCCTCGGGCTGCAGCAGGTCGTCCTCGTCGCGCCAGTCGAGGATGGCGTCGGCCTGGGCCAGCGCCGCCTTCTCGTCCAGCCCTACCGATTCGAGCAAGCCCACCAGCAACAGCGGATCGGCCTCGTTCAGGTCGATCTTGCCCTGCTCGTCGAACAGCGCCACCTCGACGCCGATGCCGTCGAGTTCCAGGCTGCGCGTGCTGCCATCGGCCAGCCAGCCGGCGGTGTTGGCCTGCAGCAGGCTCCACGCGCCCCAATTGACCCCGGCCTCGGCGACATGCCGGGCACTCGCCGCCAGGCGCGCGTTGCCGGCCAATTGCAGCTCGGTGCGGCTACCGGCGGAAAGATTGAGGACGATCAGCGACAGCAGCACCAGCAGCCAGAGCACGCTGACCAGCGCCACCCCGGCCACCGGTCGGCGCGCCCTAACGACCCTTGAAGATGGCATAGGCCATGTCCCTCGGTGCCACCAGCAGTTCGGCCGCCGCGCGCTGGCGCCGCGGCGGGGTCAGGCGCAGCAGGACCGGTAGGCCGGGCTGCTGCTGCCATTGTGTCTGCCAGTCCAGCTCGCCGTCGTTGCGCAGTTCCAGGTAGGCGAAGCGCCAGGCACTGGGCAGGCCTTTGACCAGCACCTCGCGCTCGCCATCGCTGGCCAGGCTCTCGGCCAGCAGCGCCCAGTTGAGTTCCTCCATCTCCATGAGCGGCATGTAGCGCAGCTCCAGTTGCCAGGCCAGGCCCTTGGCGGTGATCTGCTTGTCCTGCACCAGTTGCACCCAGTAGAGCTGCTCGCTGTCGTCCAGCGCCGGCAGATGGGCGGCGAAGATCACCTGCTCCTCGTCGCCGAAGAAGGCCACCTGCTGCACGTCCTCGTCATCGCGCACGGAGTAGGGCTGCGGGCTCTCCAGCAGGCGCCGCAGCAGGGCCTGGGTCAGGTAGCTGCGCTCCATTTCCTGCTGGCGCAATTCGGCGCTATTCCAGCTGCGCAGGGCGACGTGCAGCCCGCCGTAGGCGAGCATCGCCACCAGGCTGGCGAGGGTCAGCGCGACCAGCAGCTCGACCAGGGTGAAGCCGCGGCACGGGCGCTTCATGGCGTCTCCCGCAGCAGGCGGACGGTGCTCAGGCTGACCCGCTCGGCCGGACGCCGGCCCCAACTGACCGAGACGCGGATCAGCCAGGGGGTGATGCTGTAGCGCTCGCCGGGTTCCTGGTTATCGAACTGGTAGGGCTCGATCTCGCTCTCCCAGCGGTAGCGACTGTCTATCCGCCCCTGCTCCTTGCCCTGGCTATCGGCGTCGAGGCGGATCAGTACGTCCGCCAGCTTGGACTCGGCCAGTTGCAGGGCGGTCTGGTGATGTTCCGCAGTTTTCAGGGCAGTCAACGACTGCGAGACGATGCGCATCAGCACGCCCATGCTCAGGCTGAGGACCAGGAAGGCCACCAGCACCTCCAGCAGGGTAAAGCCGCGCGAACTATTCATCCGCTTCACCCTCGTCCTCCTGGTCTTGCTGGTTCTCCTCGTCCTCGCTCCGCTGCTCCGCCAGCTCCTCCTTCCGCGCCCGCTCCTCCTCCAGCTCCTCCAGCGTCCCCTGCCGCACCCGCCCGCTCAGCCACTCGACCTCGATCACCTCGCTGCGGCCCTCCTCCAGCGACAGGATGAGGCTGCCGCCGGAGGAGTCGCCGCGCGGGTAGAAGAGGATCTCTGTCACCCCCAGGGCCGTCTCGCCCTGCGCGGGGCCCGGCTCCAGCGCCAGGCTGAGGCGCCCGGGCAGGAGGTATGGCTGCTCCCGATAGCTCAGTAACAGCCCGCCGCTCTCGGCGTCCTGGCTGACCGCCACCACGCTGCCACTGAGGATCGCCTGGCTGCGCGCATGGCGCAGCAGCGCCATCAGCTTGCGGCTCTCGGTCTCCAGGGTGAGTCCCGGCAGCAGGCGCTGGAACGCCGGCCCGACCAGGCTGATCGCCAGGCTGGCGATCACCAGCACCACCAGCAGTTCCAGCAGGGTGAAGCCGCGGGGCCTACTCCCAGCTGCGCACATCGCGGTCCTCTCCGTCGCCCCCCTCGCGGTTATCGGCCCCCAGGCTCCACAGGTCGAAGTCGCCGTTCTGCCCCGGCGCGCGGTACTGGAACTCGTTGCCCCAGGGGTCCTTGCGGATCACGTTCTTCTTCAGGTACGGGCCATTCCAGCCCTCGACGTTGCGCGGCTTCTCGATCAGCGCCGCGAGCCCTTCTTCGCTGCTGGGATAACGGCCCAGCTCCAGGCGGTAGAGGTCCAGGGCCGAACTCAGCTCCTGGATCTGCAGCGCCGCCGCCTTGGTCTTCGAACCGCTCAGCTGCTTGAACACCTGCGGCCCGACCAGGCTGGCCATCAGCCCGAGGATCACCAGGACCACGAGGATTTCCAGCAGGGTGAAGCCCTTGCTGCGGCGGATGACTGAAAAGCGCTGCCTAAGTCGATTGTGCATGGGTTGCTCCCTCGATCAGATCGGTAGTTCGGTAATGCTCATGATGGCCACCAGCACCGAGAGGATGATCCCGGCGATCAGCAGGCCGAGGCCGACGATCAGCAGCGGCTCCAGCACCGCCAGCAGCCGCTGGATCGAGACCTCCACCTCGCGGTCGTAGGTGTCCGCCACTTTCAGCAGCATCTCGTCGAGATGGCCGGTCTCCTCGCCGACCTGGATCATCTGCAAGGCCAGCACCGGGAACACCCCGGAGGCCAGCAGCGGTGCCGCCAGCTGGCGGCCCTGTTTCAGGCTCTCGGCGGCGATCCCGACCTGCTCCACCATCAGCTGGTTGCTCAGGGTCTGGCGGGCGATGCCCAGCGCCTGCAGCAGCGCCACCCCGCCGCTGAGCAGGGTGCCCAGGCTGCGGGCGAAACGCGCGGTCTCGATGCGCTGACGCAGCGCCCCGAGCAGCGGCATGCGCAGCATCAGGCGATCCCACTGCAGGCGGTAGCCCGGCTGCTTGAGCAGGTGTCGCCACAACCAGATCGCCAGCACGACCAGCAGCAGCATCCAGCCGGCCGCGCTGCGCAACAGCTCGGCCACGCCGATGACAATCTGCGTCGACAGCGGCAACGCCGCGCCCATGTCGTCGAACAGCTGGCGGAACTGCGGGATCACGTAGGTGAGGATCACCAGCAGCGAACTCACCGACACGCCGAGCAGGATCACCGGGTAGATCAGCGCCGAGACCAGGCGGTCGCGCAGGGATTTGCTGCGCTCCAGGTAATAGGCGAGGTTGGCCAGGCCTTCGGCCAGGTCGCCGGCCACTTCCGAGGCCTGCACCATGCTGATATAGAAGCCGGAAAACAGCTCCGGGCGCTCGCCGAGAATGCGCGACAGGCTGACGCCGCGGCGCACGCCCTCCTGGATCGGGCTGATCAGCTGTTGCGCCATCGGATCGACGCTGACCCGCAGCATGATCTCCAGCGAGCGATCCAGCGGCACGCCGGACTGCAGCAGCGAGGCCAGGTGCTGGGTGAACAGGATCACCAGCTTCTTGCTGCGCGAATGCTTCAGCAGGTCGTTGAGGTCGAACTGCAACCAGCTCTGCCAGCCGCGCCGGGTGCCGATCTCGAGCGGGATCAGGCCGCGCGCGCGCAGCTGCTCGAGCACTGCCTGCTCGTCGGCGACCTCCAGCTGGCCCTGCTGGATCTCGCCGTTGTCGCTCACCGCGCGGTAGTGAAACAGCGGCATTTAGCCCTCCTGGGTGACGCGCAGCACTTCTTCGATATTGGTGGTGCCGTCCAGCGCCTTCAGGCAGCCGTCCTCGTACATGCTCAACATGCCCTCCTCGCGGGCCACCTGGCGCAACGCGCCGGCGTCGGCGTGCTGGAGCACCAGGCGGCGGATGGCATCGCTCAGCGTCAGCACCTCGATGATGGCGATGCGGCCGCGATAGCCGGTGCCGTTGCAGGCACTGCAGCCCTTGGCCCGGTACAGGGTCACCGGCTGCTCGCCGGCCAGGCGGTCCAGGTGCAACTCGCGGAGCATTTCCGGCAGCGGCTGGTACGGCTCGCGGCAGCGGGTGCAGAGCATGCGCACCAGGCGCTGGGCGAGCACCGCATTCAGCGTCGAGGTCAGCAGGTAGTCCTCCACGCCCATCTCCAGCAGGCGGGTGATGCTGCTCGGCGCATCGTTGGTGTGCAGGGTCGACAGCACCAGGTGGCCGGTCAGCGCCGACTGGATGCAGATGCGCGCGGTCTCCAGGTCGCGCATCTCACCGACCATGATCACGTCCGGGTCCTGGCGCACGATCGAGCGCAGCGCGTTGGCGAAGGTCAGGCCAATGGCCGGCTTGATCTGGATCTGGTTGACCCCCTCGAGCTGGTACTCGACCGGGTCCTCGACGGTGATCAGCTTGCTCTCGCTGGTGTTGAGGGTGTTCAGCGCGGTGTACAGGGTGGTGGTCTTGCCACTGCCGGTGGGTCCGGTGACCAGCAGCACGCCGTGCGGGATCTTCAGCACGCTCTGCAGGCGCTGCAGCGGCTGCGCGCTGAAGCCCAGGGCGGTGAAGTCGAGCACCACGCTCTCGCGGTTGAGCAGGCGCAGCACCACGCTTTCGCCGTGCATGGTTGGCACCGTGGAGACACGGATGTCGAGGTCGTTGCCCTGCACGCGCATCTCGATGCGGCCGTCCTGCGGCAGGCGCCGCTCGGCGATGTTCAGCCGCGCCATCAGCTTGATCCGCGAGATCACCGCCGGCGACAGCTGCACCGGCGGCGCCTCGGTTTCCTGCAGCACGCCATCGACCCGGTAGCGCACCTTGAGGCGGCTCTCGAACGGCTCGACATGGATGTCCGAGGCGCGCAGCTCCACCGCACGCTGGATGATCAGGTTGACCAGGCGGATCACCGGCGCCTCGCTGGCGCGGTCGCGCAGCTGCTCGACGTCCTCCACGGTTTCCTGCTCGGAGGCCTCGACCCGCGAGAGGATGTCGCCCATCTGGCTCTGGCCCTGGCCGTGCATGCGCTCGATGGCGGCATCGATCTCCGAGCCGAGCGCCACCCGCGGGGCGATCTTGCAGCCGCAGGCCAGGGTCAGCGCCTCCAGCACGAAGCGGTCTTGCGGGTCGGCCATGGCCACCTGCAACTCGCCGTCGTCGAACTCCAGCGGCAGTGCGCGGCATTCCTTGAGGAAGCGATAGGACAGGCGCTCGGCGAGCAACGGCGCGCTCGGGAAATCCGCGGCGGCGACCCGCGGCAGGCCGAGCAACTGCGCCAGCTGCTGGGCGATGTCCTGTTCGGAAACCAGCCCCAGGCGGTTGAGCAGGGTCGCCAGCGACGGCCCGCCGGCCTGCCCGGCCTGCATGCGCAACACCCGGTTGTAGTCGGCCTCGGCCAAGCGCCCGGCCTTGACCAGCGCCAGCCCGAGATCGAGCGGCGCGACGGCGAGTGTGTCACCTTCCGCGGCAAGCATAGTGTCCCAGCCTCGGGCCCGACCTACAGCGCACGGCTCCCTCGTGACCGGTCAGCGCCCTGCATGATCCGATTCAATTTCGCAGCACGCTTCACTATAGACGCTGACTTGTCGCAGTGTCGGATCGCCACGCTCACGACGGATCGGCGGCCGGCCTACTCGCTGCGCAGCGCATCCACCGGGTGCAGCCGCGCGGCACGGCGCGCCGGGGCGATGCCGGCGAGCAGGCCGATGGCCCCCGACAGCAGCAGGGCCAGCAGCAGGAAGCCGGGCGCCAGGCTCAGCGGCAGGCCGGGCAGGACCAGGTGCAGGATGGCCAGCAGCAGGCCCATCAGCAGCAGCCCGAGCACCCCGCCGGCCAGCGACAGCAGCGCCGCCTCGGCCAGGAACAGCCCCAGCACCTGCCGCGGCGTCGCGCCGATGGCGCGCAGCAGGCCGATCTCGGCGGTGCGTTCGGCCACCGTGGTGGTCATGATGGTGAGGATGCCGACCGCTCCCACCAGCAGGGAGATCCCGCCGAGGGCGCCGATGGCGATGGTCAGGGTGGCGAGGATGCGGTCGAGGCTGGCGAGCATGTCGTCCTGGGTGGTCAGGCTGAAATCCTCGTCGCCGTGGCGCTCGAGCAGCAGGCGGCGCATCCGCTCGGCCAGTTGCGCCGAGCTGGTGCCGGCGTTGAAGATCACATTGATCTCCATCAGCCCGTCGCGGTTGAACAGGCTCTGCGCCCAATCCACCGGGATGTAGGCGATGTCGTCGAGGTCGAAGCCGAGCAGCTGGCCCTTTTCCTCCATCACCCCGATCACCCGGAAGCGCATGCCGCCGACGCGGATCCGCTCGCCCAGCGGGTTGGCCTCGCCGAACAGCTCGCGGCGCAACTTGTGGCCGAGTACCGCATAGGGCGGCGACTGGCCGTCGCGCGCCGCCGGCAGGAACTGCCCGAGAGCCAGGCGGAAGCGCCAGGCCTCGGCCAGTTGATGGCCGCCGCCGATGATGTCGCTGTTGCGGCTCATGCCGCCGTACTGGATATCGCCGCTGCCCTGGATGATCGGCACCACCGCCTCGACGTTGGCCAGGCTGCGCAGGGCCTCGGCGTCGGCCAGGCTCAGCGGCCGCACGCTGCTGAGGATACCGCCGAGGCCGCCGGTCTGGGTCTTGCCCGGGTGCACCGCGACGATGCGCGTGCCGAACTGCGAGAAGTTGTCCAGCACATAGCCCCGCAACCCCTCGCCGATGGCGGTGAGCAGGGCCACCGCGGCGATGCCGATGGCCACCCCGAGCAGGGTCAGCAGGCTGCGCAGCGGCCGGCTGGTCAGCGCCGAGGCGGTCAGCCTGAAGCCGTCTTCCCAGCGCATCATGGCCACGCCCTTCTCCACGGGCTATTGGTGCGCACGGCGCACCCTACCCCGGCCCCCGCGCCCACCCCGTAGGGTGCGCCGTGCGCACCAGGGCACCCCATCGCCGCCCCGCCGTTCATATATCCGCACCGCGCCCCCGCCCCGTAGGGTGCGCCGTGCGCACCAGGGCCTCTCGTCCGCACGGCCGCCGCCGCCCCCATGCAACCCGCCCCGCCGCTCACGTCCGCGCTCCCGGCGGGCGCAGCGCCACCAGCGGCTCCAGTCGCGCCGCCTGGTTGGCCGGCAGCCAGGCGAACAGCAGCGCCGCCAGCAGCGCCAGCAGCAGCGAGCCGGCGCGGGCCCAGGCCGGGGTCTGCAGGGGGATCTGCCACAGCTGCCGACCCAGCCACAGCAGCGCCTCGCCCAGCGCCAGGCCGGCCAGGCCGCCAGCCAGGGCCAGCAGCGCGGCCTCGCCGACGAACAACAGGCGCACCTGCGCCGGCCGCGCGCCGAGGGCCTTGAGCAGGCCGATCTCGGCGGTGCGCTGGTTCACCGCGATCCAGGTCACGTTCATGATCAGGATGCCGGCCACCAGCAGGCTGATCGCGGCGATCCCGGCCAGGGCCAGGCCGAGGGCGTCGAGGATGCCCTCGAAGGCGGCCAGCATGCTGTCCTGGCTGATCAGCGTGACGTCCTCCTTGCCCTCGTGGCGAGCGGCGATGGTCTCGAGGATCTGCCGCCTGCCGCTGTCGAGGAAATGCGGCCCGCGCACCTCGGCGAACAGCCGGAACAGCCCCTCGCGGTTGAACAGCGCCTGGGCGCTGGCCACCGGGATGATCAGCATCTCGCCGAAGTCCATGCCGAGGGACTCGCCGCGCTCGCTGAGGATGCCCACCACCCGAAAGCGCCGGTCGCCGGCGCGCAGCCACTGGCCCAGGGCCGGCTGCTCGCCGAACAGCTCGCGCCTGAGCGTGGCGCCGATCACGCAGACCGCCTCGGCCTGGTCCAGCGGCAGCGCCGGCAGAATATGCCCCTGGGCCACCTCGAGCTGGCGGATGGCGAAGAATTCGTGGCTGGTGCCGAGGGTGAAGGCCTCGCGCGAGCGGCTGCCGACGTTGACCTCGACCTGCCCGGCCTGCAGCGGCGCCACCCGCCGCACGCTGGGCAGGCGGGCGACGGCCGCGGCGTCGCCGAGGGTCAGGTCGCGGGTCGCCAGGCCGGTGATCGGCGGCATGCCGCCGGTGGTTTCCTTGCGCCCCGGCAGGGCGATCAGGGTGTTGTGCCCGAGCAGGGAGAACTCGCCGATGACGAACAGCCGCGCGCCCTCGGCCAGGCCGGTGAGCAGGTTCACCGCGACCACGCCGATGGCGATGGCGAGCAGCAGCATCAGGCTGCGCGAGCGGTGCCCGCGCAGGGCGCCGAGCATCAGCCCGAGGCCGTCAACCGCGCGCATCGCCCTGCCCCTGCTGGAGGTCGTCGATGATCCGCCCGTCGCGCATGCTCAGCCGGCGCCGCGCGCGCCCGCCGATGGCCGCATCGTGGGTCACCACCAGCAGGGTCAGGCCCTCGCCGTTGAGTTCCTCGAGCAGGCCCACCACCTCGCCGCCGGAATGGCTGTCGAGGTTGCCGGTGGGCTCGTCGGCCAGCAGCAGGCTCGGCTGCATGACCATGGCGCGGGCGATCGCCACCCGCTGGCGCTGGCCGCCGGACAGCTCGGCCGGGCGATGGCGCAGCCGGTCGCCGAGGTTCAGCCGCTCCACCAGGCGCGCGCTGCGCCGGCGCCGCTCGGCCGGATCGAGGCCGGCCAGGAGCATCGGCAACTCGATGTTTTCCAGCGCGGTGAGGCGCGGGATCAGGTGGTAGGACTGGAACACGAAGCCGATGTGCCGGCTGCGCAGTTCGGCCCGGCGGTTCTCGTCGAGCGCCGCGGTGGCCTCGCCGTTCAGCCAGTATTCGCCGGCATCCGGCACATCGAGCAGGCCGAGGATGTTCAGCAGGGTCGACTTGCCCGAACCGGACGGCCCCATCACCGCCAGGTACTCGCCGGCGGCCACCTCCAGGCTCACCGCATCCAGGCCCATGACCCGCTGATCGCCGAGCACGAAGCAGCGGGTCACCTCGTGCAGGCGGATCATTCCGCCCCCCGCTCCTGCGGGGTCACCGCCACGCCGTCGGCCAGGCCGTCCTGCTCCAGGCTGGCGAGAATCCGCTGGCCCTCGACCAACCCCTCGAGGATCTCGGTCCAGCGCCAGTTGCCCAGCCCGGTGCGCAGCCGCACCTCGCGCAGCACCCCGCCGGCCGGGTCGTAGCGCAGCACCCGGCGGCCCTCCAGCAGGCTCTCGGTGGGCACCCGCAGGGCATCCGGGCGCTGCTCGAGGAGGATCTCGACGTCGGCGCTGTAGCCGGTCAGCAGCGCCAGGTCGACCGGCACCGGGTCGAAACGCACCTCCACGTCGACGGTGCGCGCCTGCTTCTCCAGGTCGCGGACGAAGGGCGCGATGCGGCTGACCGTGCCGGCGAACTGGCGCTCGCGGAAGGCATCCAGGCTGACCCGCACCGGCATGCCGACGGCCACGCGCGAGGCATCCACCTCGTCGATCGGCGCCTCGACGTACAGGCAGCTGTCGTCGATCAGGTCGACCGCCGGCGGCGTCGGAATGCCCGGCGGCGAGGGGGTGACGAACTCGCCGACTTCACCGTTGATCTCCGCGACTATCCCGGCGAACGGCGCGCGCAGGGTGGCCTGGTCGAGCAGCGCGCGGTGCAGGGCCAGGTTCGCCTCGGCTTCGCGGATCGCCACCGCGGCGCCGCTGCAGACCAGTGCGGACAGGCGCGCGCGGGTGGCGCTCTGGTCGACGCGGTCCTCGGCCACCAGCTGGCGCTCGCGCAGCTGCGCCAGGCGCTGGTGGTCGCGGCTTTCCAGTTCGGCCTGCAGGCAGCGCTGCTGGCGCTGGTTGCGCAGGCCGGTGAGGCGCGCCTCGACCTCGCGCACGCGCGCCTGTTGCTCGTCCTGGCGCAGGCGCATCAGCACCTCGCCGGCCGCCACTCGCTGGCCCTCTTCCACCAGCCGTTCGGTCACCTGGGCGCCCAGGTTGAACGACATCCGCGTGCGCCGGCAGGCCTTGAGGGTGCCGGCGCGGGTATTGGCCACCAGGCTCTCCACCGGGCCGCGCTCCACCTCGATCAGGCGCACGACCAACGGCTGCGGCCGCGCCCACCACCAGAGCGCCAGCAGCGCCCCGGCCAGCAGCGGCAGGGCGATCAACAATTTGCGCATAGGGCCTCCCTTCATAGGCGTTCAGCCTAGGTCAGGGGGCGGCGGGCAACAATGCGCCGCGTCAACCGCAGCGGTTCTGCGCACGGCGTGCGCCTGGCCTTTGCCCGCCGTGCGGTTCACACTTCAAGGCGAAAGCAATCGAGGAGCGCAGCCATGAATGGTGCCGAACAGAGCCCGCTGATCGAACGGGTCGAAATGGACGAACTGGTCTGCTGGCGGGTGCGCACGAGCAGTGCGGAACTGCTGGTGGCGCAACAGGGCGCCCAGGTCCTGAGTTACCAGCGCGACGGCGAACCACCGCTGATCTGGTTGAGCGAACAGGCCGAATTCAAGCATGGCCAGAGCGTGCGCGGCGGGGTGCCGGTGTGCTGGCCCTGGTTCGGCGATCTCAAGCGCAACCCGCAGGCGATCCAGGCCATGCATGAGGGCGGCCCACTGACGCCGGCCCATGGCCTGGTGCGCGGACTGGACTGGGAACTGCAAGCGGCCGACAGCCAAGCCCGCGAGGTGTGCCTGAGGTTCCGCTGCGCCGCGGCCGAACAAGGCCTGCCCGGCTGGCCGCATGGCGTGGCGCTGAGCCTGGACATTCGCCTGAACCAGACGCTGCAGCTGCAGCTGACCAGCGAGAACCTCGGCACGGAGCCGGTGGCCATCAGCCAGGCGCTGCACAGCTATTTCGCCGTCGGCGACGTGCGCCAGGTCAGCGTCGAGGGCCTGGACGGCAGCCGCTACGTCGATGCCCTGGAGCAGGACTGGCGCGCCCAGCGGCACACTGGCGAGTTGCACATCGCCGGCGAGACCGACCGCCTCTATCTGGACCTGCCGTCACGCCTGGCGATCCGCGACCCGCAGTGGCAACGGCGGATCGTCCTGGAGACCAGCGGCTCGCGCTCGGCGGTGCTGTGGAACCCCTGGATCGACAAGGCCAAACGCCTCTCGCAATTCGCCGAAGACGCCTGGCAAGGCATGCTGTGCATCGAAACGGCGAACGTGCTGGACGACCTGGTCCAGTTGGCGCCCGGCGCTCAGCATCGGCTCGGCGTCAGCCTGTGGTCGGAAGCCTTGCCCGGCTGATGGAGCGGCTTGGTGAGGGCCTCACCCTCGCCGAGCCGGGTTGAACTCGCCGAGCCAGCCCCCTTGCGGAGCACAACCGAGCATATCCACTGGCATTCATAATGCTTTACTGGGCGACTTGGACGCAGGCTGCTTGAGCCTGTCGGCCAAGCACTACAGATCCTCCTCCTCCACCACCCTCACCACCCCCGCCTCCAGCGCATAAGCCGCATCCGCCAGTTCGTTGCTGACCTGCTCGACCTTGAGGGTGCCGCTGACCCAGAGCGGCGCGTAGATGTCTTCGAGCTCGATGCCCGCCGGATAGCGCACCAGCACCAGCTGGTTCGGTGGCGGTGGCGGGACGTGGATGCAGGCGCCGGGGTAGGGGACGAGGAAGAACAGGGTGCTGCGGCCCTCGGCGTCGGTTTCCAGGGGCACCGGGTAGCCGCCCAGGCGGATTGCTTTGCCGTCGAGGGCGGGCACGGTCTTGGCCGAGTACATCACCGCCGGCAGGTTCTTGTCCTGCTGCTTGAGGCCGCCGGGGTTGTAGAAGGTGCTGTCCTGTTCCGCGCCGTCGTGGCTGATTTCCGGCATGGCTTCGAGGGCCTGGCGGTCTTCTGCCGGCATCAGGTCGAGCCAGTCGGTTTCCGCCAGCTCGGCATGCACCAGGCTAGTCGGCAACAGGCTGCTCAGCAGCAGGAGGGACAACAACAGCTGGCGCATCGGCAGGCTCGCAGGTGGCTGAAAAACGCAGGGCGGTGCTCAGCCCTTCTTGATCGCGCCATAGATTACCAGCAGGACCACCGCGCCGATCACCGCGCCGACGAAACCGGCGCCCTGACCGACCTGGTAGATGCCTAGGGCCTGGCCGCCGTAGGTGGCGGCGATGGAGCCGCCGATGCCGAGCAGGATGGTCATGATCCAGCCCATGCCGTCGTCGCCCGGTTTGAGGAAGCGTGCGATCAGGCCGACGATCAGGCCGATGAAGATGATGCCGAGGATGTTCATGCGGGGTTCTCCCTATCGGTGGCTGGTGCCCAATTGCGGCACCTGGCCATCAGACGGGAGCGAGCGGCAGAGGTTCCCTCCGACGCCGCCCGCGAACGGCGCCGGAGCGGCTCAGGCCTGCTCGATCAGCGCCTGGACGGCGGCGATCTGCCGGTCCAGGGTCGCCCGGTCGGCGCAGCGCAGGGTGGCGTGGCCGACCTTGCGGCCGACCTTGAAGGCCTTGCCGTAGTGGTGCAGGTGGCAGTCGTCGATGGCGATCACCTGATCCACCGCCGGCACCTCGCCGATAAAGTTGAGCATGGCGCTCTCGCCGACCTTGGCGGTCGAACCCAGCGGCAGGCCGGCGACGGCGCGCAGGTGGTTCTCGAACTGGCTGCACTCGGCGCCTTCGATGGTCCAGTGCCCGGAGTTGTGCACGCGCGGGGCGATTTCGTTGGCCTTCAGGCCGCCGTCGACCTCGAAGAACTCGAAGGCCAGCACGCCGACATAATCCAGCTTCTGCAGCACCCGGCCGACATAGTCCTCGGCCAGCGCCTGCAGCGGGTGCTCGCTGCTGGCGATCGACAGGGCGAGGATGCCGCTGTCATGGCGGTTGTGCACCAGCGGGTAGAAGCGCGTCTCGCCGTCGCGGCCGCGCACCGCCACCAGCGAGACTTCACCGGTGAAGGGCACGAAACCCTCGAGGATGCAGGGCACGCTGCCCAGCTCGGCGAAGGCGCCGGCCACGTCCTCCGCCTGGCGCAGGACCTTCTGGCCCTTGCCGTCGTAGCCCAGGGTGCGGGTCTTGAGCACCGCCGGCAGGCCGATGCTGGCGGCCGCGGCATCGAGGTCGGCCTGCGAGTGGATGTCGGCGAACGCCGGGGTGGGGATGCCCAGCTCCTGGAACATGGATTTTTCGAACCAGCGGTCGCGGGCGATGCGCAGCGCCTCGGCGCAGGGATAGACCGGCACGAACTGGGAGAGGAAGGCCACCGTCTCGGCCGGCACGTTCTCGAACTCGAAGGTCACCAGGTCGACCTCGTCGGCCAGCTGGCGCAGGTGGTCCTGATCGCCGTAGTCGGCGCGGATGTGCTCGCCGAGGGCCTGGGCGCAGGCGTCCGGCGCCGGGTCGAGGAAAGCGAAGTTCATCCCCAGCGGAGTGCCCGCCAGGGCCAGCATGCGGCCCAACTGGCCGCCACCGATTACACCGATTTTCATCCGTCTACTTCTCCAGTGGCCGGTCGCGGGTCCGGCCTTGCACAGCGTGGGAGCGGGCTTGTCCGCGATGCTCGCGGCCGACCGCCGGTCGGGCGCACCGCTGGGCGCGCAGCGGCGGTCAGGCCTCGCGCGGGTCCGGGTTGTCCAGCACGGTTTGCGTCTGCTCGTCGCGGAACTGCTTGAGCGCCGCATGGAACTGCGGGTGCTGGTGGCCGAGGATGCTCGCCGCCAGCAAGGCCGCGTTGATCGCCCCGGCCTTGCCGATGGCCAGGGTGGCGACCGGGATGCCGGCCGGCATCTGCACGATCGACAGCAGCGAATCCACGCCCGAGAGCATCGACGACTGCACCGGCACGCCGAGCACCGGCAGGTGGGTCTTGGCCGCGCACATGCCCGGCAGGTGGGCGGCGCCGCCGGCACCGGCGATGATCACCTGGATGCCACGGCCTTCGGCTTGCTCGGCGTACTGGAACAGCAGGTCCGGGGTGCGGTGGGCGGACACCACCTTGACCTCGTGGGGAATGCCCAGCTTGTCCAGCGTCTCGGCGGTGTGGCTAAGGGTGGACCAATCGGACTTGGAGCCCATGATCACGCCAACCAGTGCGCTCATCGTCGTGCCTCTTCATCGGGCGCCTCGCGGCGCGTCAAAAACCAACAAGCCACGCAGAGGGCGTGGCTTGTCATGTTCGGGGCAAACCCGCGAGCCGGCGGGTTTTAAGGCGGCGCAGTATAGCCTAACGACACAAAGATCGCCCCCCCTGCATGACCGTCCGTCGCTGGGCCTGGCGCCGGGATACGGGGGCTTGCTCTCTATAAGAGGAAGCGAAGGCCCGCCGACTCTTGAGCTGAACAGCGGTACGGGAGCAAACTGCCAGCACAGCCCCGCCGCGCCAAGCAGGATATGGAAATCCGGATGCACCGCCCCTCCCCCGCCCCGCCTATGAATCCATGCCCGAAATACGAGCAGGGTTTGTTGCGCCTTGGGTTTGGCGTTTTTTGCAGCGCGAGCCCGGCCGCCATTCCCTCTCCGTACGGTCTGATCGCGCCGGTCGTAAGGGACGCACATGATGCGCAAGCCAAGCGAATACGCAGCTGGCTTTGGCGGCTAGGCCAAGTGACTGCTCGGAAAAGTTTTTTTGCCGGCGTAACGGGAATGCTGGCGAATGTTATGCGGAATTCTCTCGCATCGAATTAACGAAGGGCTCCATCTAATCACTGTTATGCGCAAAATATGGAAAGTACTAAATGCCAGTGATAAACAAGGTTTGGAAATTTTTAGCATTCACCGATAAGGAAAAGGTCAAGTTTGCATTTGCTATCATCATGTCGATAGTGGCTGCTTCTATGTCATTCTACGAAAAGCGTGAGAAAGACCTTGAACGAGAGCAAAATCTAACCTATGAAAAACAAGTTGAAAGACTAGCTGGCATACAAAATAGCGTTAAAGATTTAGCTGAATTTGTTTCTCAGCAGCAAAAACAATTGGAAGCATCAAGGGATACATTGCAAAACTTAGAAAATGAAAGAAAAAAGCTTGAGCCAGTAGTTCAGGCAGATAGGCAAGTGGTTGAAGCAATATTAAAGTTGCAAGCAGAGAAAGAGAGGTCAAGCGTTTGGCTTGAACGTGGCATAGGTTTTTTGCTAGGTATCGCAGGATCACTTATTGCATCAATTATCTTTACCGTTGTACGCAAACGAATGAGCGCAACTAGTGTTAAACAAAGCGCATAACAAGTCAAAGCACGCGGACTTGGTAAAGCTGTCACCTTTTATGTTCCAAAAAAGCTGCCAACTTCACCAAGCCGGTGTTTGAGGCGTTAGGGAATTTCTGCATAAAATGGATGAAGCATGATCGATCTCGGGGGAACAGACTTATACATCGACGTACCGAGCTTGCCCCGGGATGAGTTTGAGCGCTACTCAACAAATTTATTTGATGAGTGGGAATCCTATATTGGGCAAGTTCTAAAAATCCCTGATTACGCATTAGTTCTCGAAATTGAAGAAGGCTCAATAAAGGTCAATGCAAAAATTGCTGCATACCTTTATGCGCTTTATATAGGCATTGGCCAGTATGGTTCATTCATGTCTGGAGCCCAAACCATTCAGGGTCAAATTAGTGCTGCAAGTGACTATCTAGCGACTCATGCAACTGCCCCATTTCCAAGCAGTAAAGCTAAACCACAAATAAAAAAGCACAGTGGGTCGCTGGGCCAACTAAATAGGCTATTCGTAAAAGTTCAGCGGGGAAAAATAACTGCAGAACAAGCCATGATAGAGGCTGAAGCACTATTTGGAGAAAATGCAGGGTCCGAACCAAATTTCATGAGCGAACTCAAAACATCGTTCGAAAATACGCCCACACTTGCAAAGCAGCTAAAATTACCTTTAAGTGAAATCGAAAATAAAGCACCCCAACAGGTTATAAATAAAAAGCCACGAATACCTACGCCTAAGCCAGAGCAACCTATTGGACAACAGTTTCGTGTAATGGTATGGCGTGAGTCAAAAGATAAAAAACGCAAGGTTCGTGTAATTGAGCTATGAAATCCCCTAACAACTGGTATATGGACTCTCCCCACAAGCAGTGAGAAGTAGCTTTTCCAACCCTGCCGTCAGCGCAGTTGCATTCGGATAAAGGGGTTGGAGTGAATAAAAATAATTCACTCCAACCCCTTTAGCTTTGCATGACAGTCCTTCTCCCGCTTGCGACCGCCCCGCTGTACTTCACGAGCAGCCCACCGCCCCGCTCGACCAACGGCCATCCCGCCCGCGCCAACCGGGGCCTGCGCTCAACTACGCTGAAATCTGCATGCAACAACTTGCCGTGGAAGTCGACTTGCTTGCTCGGGGGGCCAACCTTTCTGTATCGAGGGCATCTGCAATGAACGCGATATCGACCCACAGATGGGCGCTGGCAGGTCTGCTGGCGCTCGCCCTGCTGGCGCCCGACTGGGCGACGGCGCAAGTGGCGTTCAGCCGCATCGTGGTGTTCGGCACCAGCCTGTCCGATCCCGGCAACGCCTTCGCCCTGACCCGGCGCCAATCGACGCCGCCCTACGCCAACCTGGACGCGCTGCTGGTGCCGGACGCGCCCTATGCCAGCGGCGGCCACCACTTCAGCAACGGCGCCACCTGGATCGAGCAGTTCGCCCGGCCGCTGGGGCTGGCCGCCAGCGTGCGCCCGGCCTTCGTCGGCGCCAACCTCGGCGCCAGCAACTACGCGGTGGGCGGCGCCCGGGCGCGTCAGGACGGGACCAGCTTCGACCTGTCGGTGCAGGTCGACGGCTTCCTCGGCGACGTCGGCGGCGTGGCGCCGGCCGATGCGCTGTACGTGGTGGAGATGGGCGGCAACGACATCCGCGATGCCCTGGCGGCTGGTCCGGGCGGCGCCGCCGTGATCGCCGATGCGCTGGCCGCCATCGGCGCCAACCTCGATGCCTTGTACGCGGCCGGTGCCCGGCACTTCCTGGTCGCCAACGGGCCCAACCTCGGGCTGACGCCCGCCGTGCGCCTGCTCGACACCTTCAACCCGGGCGCGGCGCAGGCGGCCGAGTTTCTCTCGCAGTCGTTCAACGCCGGCCTGGAAGGTCTGCTGGCGAGCCTGGAAGGGCTGCCCGGGATCGAGATCGCCCGGCTGGACCTGTATCAGAAGGTCGGCGAGCTGGTAGACGATCCGCAGGCCTTCGGCCTGAGCGAGGTGGAGGCCGCCTGCGTCACCCCCGAGGTGCCGCCATTCAGCTGCAAGTCCGCCGACGACTTCCTGTTCTGGGACGGCATCCACCCGACCCGGACGGTGCACGCCATCTTCGCCCAGGAGACGGCCTTCGCCCTGACCCAGTAGCCGCGCCTGGATAGGTGGGGTGGAAAAGGCTTCGCCGTATTCCACCCTACGGTGCTGTGGTGGGTGGGCGGGGCCGCCTACGAGTCTACCCAGGCATGGCAACAACCTGGCAGCCCTGCGGGCTGCGTTCGCCGCGGGGCGCGCCTCCTACAAGGCACAGGCAGGCTCGAGTCCATGGCTAAGCGAATTAACCGATCAGGCCACTGGATTGTCTGCGACCTGTTGCGCGCCAACCGGGAGTATGCCGTGCCGCCCGATCCGTTCGGTTTTCCGAATGGGCAACCCGCGCTTGTTCGCCAAGGCGAACACCGAAACGCTGCGCCAGTTCCGAACTAAAATATTTAGTCCTTTATTTTCAATAACTTATAAAAAAAATGCGACCAGAAAAAGCCTGGCACGCTCCCTGCTCTAACTCACTGCAGGAAGGCCGCGCGCCTTCCCCGCCGCCGGGCCGATCCGGCCGGCCAGCCCGATAACAACAACAGTGAGAATTCGCATGATCAAGAGCACGCTTTCCCGCGCCGTCGCCGTCGCCCTGGCCGCCACCCTGCTCAGCACCCCGGCGCTGGCCGAAGAGCTGACCGGCACCCTGAAGAAGATCAAGGAGACCGGCACCATCGTCCTCGGCCACCGCGACGCCTCCATCCCCTTCTCCTATTTCGGTGACAGCCCGCAGCAGCCGGTGGGCTTCTCCCATGACCTGCAGCTGAAGGTGGTCGAGGCGATCAAGCAACAGCTGGCGATGCCCGAGCTGAAGGTGCGCTACAACCTGGTGACCTCGCAGACCCGCATCCCGCTGGTGCAGAACGGCACCGTCGACCTGGAGTGCGGCTCCACCACCAACAACGTCGAACGCCAGCAGCAGGTGGACTTCTCGGTGGGCATCTTCGAGGTGGGCACCCGCCTGCTGACCAAGAAGACCTCCGGCGTCGCCGACTTCGCCGACCTCAAGGGCAAGAACGTGGTGACCACCGCCGGCACCACCTCCGAACGCCTGCTGAAGGTCATGAACGCCAAGCAGCAGATGGGCATGAACATCATCTCGGCCAAGGACCATGGCGAGTCGTTCCTGATGCTCGAGTCCGGCCGCGCCCTGGCCTTCATGATGGACGACGCCCTGCTCTACGGCGAAATGGCCAAGGCCAAGCAGCCGGCCGACTGGGCCGTGGTCGGCACCCCGCAGTCGTTCGAGATCTACGGTTGCATGCTGCGCAAGGGCGACCCGGCGTTCAAGCAGGTGGTCGACGGCGCCATTGCCGCCACCTACCAGTCCGGCGAAGTCACGGCGATCTACGACAAGTGGTTCATGCAGCCGATCCCGCCGAAGGGCCTGAACCTCAACTTCCCCATGAGCGCCGAGCTGAAGAAGCTCATCGCCAAGCCCACCGACAAGGCTGCCGAGCAGCTCTGACGGTGACCCTGCCCCGGCTTCACGAGAGCCGGGGCAGCCAGCGTAGGGCGGGTGCAACCCGCCAACTCGCCAGCACAACCGTGACCGACGGATCTGGCGGGTTTCACCCGCCCTACGTCTTTCTCCCGCTGGATCGGGGCACCTGCGCCAACCGCGCACGCCCGGCCCCGTCCAACCCACAGTGACACCCGAGGGGAAACCCGCATGAATTACAACTGGGACTGGGGCATCTTCTTCAAGTCCACCGGCATCGGCAGCGAGATCTACCTGGAATGGTTCATCACCGGCCTGGGCTGGACCATCGCCATCGCCCTGGCCGGCTGGGTGATCGCCCTGCTGCTCGGCACCCTGCTCGGCGTGCTGCGCACCGTGCCGAACCGCTGGCTGGCCGGCGTCGCCACCGCCTACGTGGAAATCTTCCGCAACGTGCCGCTGCTGGTGCAGCTGTTTCTCTGGTACTTCCTGGTGCCGGACCTGCTGCCCGAGCCGCTGGAGCTGTGGTTCAAGCAGGACCTGGCGCCGGCCACCTCGGCCTACCTGAGCGTGGTGGTCTGCCTCGGCCTGTTCACCGCCGCGCGGGTCTGCGAGCAGGTGCGCACCGGCATCCAGGCGCTGCCCAAGGGCCAGATCGCCGCCGGCTACGCCATGGGCTTTCGCCTGCCGCAGATCTACCGCGAGGTGCTGCTGCCGCAGGCGCTGCGCATCGTCATCCCGCCGCTGACCAGCGAGTTCCTCAACATCTTCAAGAACTCCTCGGTGGCGTCCTTGATCGGCCTGATGGAGCTGCTGGCGCAGACCAAGCAGACCGCCGAGTTCAGCGCCAACCTGTTCGAGGCCTTCACCCTGGCCACGCTGATCTACTTCACCCTGAACATGACGCTGATGATGCTGATGCGCACGGTGGAGAAGAAGGTCGCGGTGCCCGGGCTGATCGCCGTAGGAGGCAAGTGATGGACTTTTCCGCAATCATCCCGGCGCTGCCGGGGCTGGCCGACGGCCTGTGGATGACCCTCAAGCTGATGGCGCTGGGCGTGCTCGGCGGTGTGCTGCTGGGCACCCTGCTGGCGCTGCTGCGGCTGTCGCCGAACAAGCTGCTGGCCAACTTCGCCGCCACCTACGTCAACTACTTCCGCTCGATCCCGCTGCTGCTGGTGATCACCTGGTTCTACTTCGCGGTGCCGTTCATCCTGCGCTGGATCACCGGCGAGGACACCCCGGTGGGCGCCTTCGCCTCCTGCCTGGTGGCCTTCGTGATGTTCGAGGCGGCCTACTTCTGCGAGATCGTCCGCGCTGGCATCCAGGCCATCCCCAGGGGCCAGATGGGCGCCGCCTCGGCGCTCGGCATGACCTACGCGCAGAGCATGCGCCTGATCATCCTGCCGCAGGCGTTCCGCAAGATGACCCCGCTGCTGCTGCAGCAGAGCATCATCCTGTTCCAGGACACCTCGCTGGTCTACACCGTCGGCCTGATGGACTTCCTCAACGCCGCCCGCTCGCGCGGCGACATCATCGGCCAGGCCCATGAGTTCCTGATCTTCGCCGGCCTGGTCTACTTCACCCTCAGCTTCGCCGCCTCGCAGCTGGTCAAGCATCTGCAAAAAAGGTTAGCCGTATGATCTCTATCCAGAACGTCAACAAGTGGTACGGGGACTTCCAGGTGCTGAGCGACTGCAGCACCGAGGTGAAGAAGGGCGAGGTGGTGGTGGTGTGCGGGCCGTCCGGCTCGGGCAAGTCGACCCTGATCAAGTGCGTCAACGCCCTGGAACCGTTCCAGAAGGGCGACATCGTGGTCGATGAGACTTCGATCGCCGACAAGAAGACCGACCTGCCCAAGCTGCGCTCGCGGGTCGGCATGGTGTTCCAGCACTTCGAGCTGTTCCCGCACCTCTCCATCACCGAGAACCTGTGCATCGCCCAGGTCAAGGTGCTCGGCCGCAGCAAGGCCGAGGCCAGCAAGAAGGGCCTGGCCCTGCTCGAGCGGGTCGGCCTGGCCGCCCACGCGCACAAGCACCCGGGGCAGCTGTCCGGCGGCCAGCAGCAGCGCGTGGCGATCGCCCGCGCGCTGGCCATGGACCCGGTGGTGATGCTGTTCGACGAACCGACCTCGGCGCTCGACCCGGAGATGGTCAACGAGGTGCTCGACGTCATGGTGCAGCTGGCCAACGAGGGCATGACCATGATGTGCGTGACCCACGAGATGGGCTTCGCGCGCAAGGTCGCCGACCGGGTGATCTTCATGGACGCCGGCAAGATAGTCGAGGACTGCCCCAAGGAAGCCTTCTTCGGCGACCTCTCGGCCCGCTCCGAGCGCGCCCAGCAGTTCCTCGCCAAGATCCTCCAGCACTGACCGCCACCTCGTAGGATGCGCTTGAGCGCAGCGATACCCATCGGACCGTATTGATGGGTATCGCAGGCTCAACCCATCCTACGGCTCTGTCGTTCGTAGGGTGCGCTGTGCGCACCAATTGCCCATCGCCAGCGGTGCGCACAGCCTAGGCGGCCCCGCGCCCCCTACGCATTGAGGCGCCCAGCGGAACTGGCCAGTACCGGATGACTGTGATGCAATGCCCCCCCGCCCGCCTCTGCGCCGTGCCGCCTGCCCTGACCGTGAAACCGCGCCTGTTCCGCCACCTGCTGCTGTCCCTGCTGCTGCTCGCGCTGGTGCTCGGCTGCGGCTATGCCGGCTACCGCCTCAGCGAACGGGCGGGCATCCGCGCCCTGGCCGAGGACGGCGAACGCCAGCTGGAGCTGAACGCCCGCGCGGTGGAAAGCGAGATCACCAAGTACAACTACCTGCCCAGCCTGCTGGAGCTCAACGACGACGTCCGCCGCCTGCTGCAGACGCCCAGCAACTACCGCCGGCAGCGGGTCAACGATTACCTCGAGGGCCTTAACGGCCGCAGCGGCAGCCTGGCCACCTACGTGCTGGATACCTCCGGGCGGGTGCTGGCCACCAGCAACTGGCGCGAGCCGAGCAGCTATCTGGGCGAGGACCTGTCGTTCCGCGCCTATTTCCAGGACGCCGTGCAGGGCAAGCCGGGGCGCTTCTACGGCATCGGCAGCACCACCGGCGAGCCCGGCTACTACCTGGCCCACGGCCTGCGCCAGGGCGAGCGGATCATCGGCGTGGCGGTGGTCAAGGTGCGCCTGGACGCCCTCGAGCAGCGCTGGCAGCGCGCCCGCCTGGAGGCCTACGTCAGCGACGAGAACGGCATCATCATCCTTTCCAGCGACCCGGCGCGGCGGCTCAAGGCCATCCAGGCGCTGGGGCCGAACACCCGCGAGCGCCTGGCGCGCAGCCTGCAGTACCACTGGTGGGCGCTGGAGGAGCTGCAGCCGCTGGCGCGCACGCCGCTGGGCGACGGCATCGAGCAGGTCAGCTACGCCAGCGCCGCGCCGAGCGGGCGGGCGCCGGGGCGGATCAACTACCTGGAGCAGAGCCGCGCGCTGGCCGACACGCCCTGGCGCCTGACCCTGCTCACGCCGCTGCAGGACCAGCGCCGCGCGGCCATCGGCAACGCCCTGCTGGCCGCCGGCGCCTGCGCGCTGCTGATCTTCCTCGGCCTGGCGCTGAACCAGCGGCGCAAGGTGATCGCCACCCGCCTGGCCGCGCGCGAGGCGCTGCAGCGGGCCAACAACGAACTGGAGCGGCGGATCGCCGAACGCACCGCCGACCTCTCGGCCAGCAACGAGCGGCTCAAGGCCGAGATCCGCGAGCGCCGGCAGACCGAGGCGCACCTGCGCCAGACCCAGGACGAACTGGTCCAGGCCGGCAAGCTGGCGGTTATCGGGCAGATGTCGACCAGCATCGCCCACGAGCTCAACCAGCCGCTGGCGGCGCTGCGCACCCTGTCCGGCAACACCGTGCGCTTCCTGGCGCGCGGCGCCCTCGACGTGGCCGGCAGCAACCTGCAGACCATCGGCGAGCTGGTCGACCGCATGGGCAGAATCACCGCCAGCTTGCGCTCTTTTGCCCGCCGCGGCGACGACAGCGGCCAGGCCAGCCTGGGCCAGGCGGTGGACGCCGCGCTGATGCTGCTGCAGCCGCGCCTGCAACGCAGCCCGGCGCAGATCGAGCACGCCTACGCCGGCGCTACCCGCCTGGGCATCGACCAGACCCGCCTGGAACAGATCCTGGTCAACCTGATCGGCAACGCCCTGGACGCCATGGGCGCGCAGGCCGAGCGCCACCTCTGGCTCAGCGGCGCAGCCGAGGGCGACAGCTACCGCCTGGAGGTGCGCGACAACGGCCCGGGCATCGCCCCGGAACTGCGCGGCCACCTGTTCGAGCCGTTCTTCACCACCAAGCCCGGCGAGCAGGGCCTGGGCCTCGGCCTGACCCTGTCGGCCAGCCTCGCCGCCGCGGCCGGCGGCAGCCTCGGCGTGCGCCACCCGGAGAGCGGCGGTACCGCCTTCGTCCTCAGCCTGGCGCTGCTCGCCGGCGTGCCCGTCCCGGAGTCGTCCCATGAATGAAGCGCTGTGCGTCCTGATCGTCGAAGACGACCCCCATGTGCTGCTCGGCTGCCAGCAGGCCCTGGCCCTGGAGGACATTCCCAGCGAGGGCGTGGGCAGCGCCGAGGAAGCGCTGGCGCGGGTCGACGGCGACTTCGCCGGCATCGTGGTCAGCGACATCCGCCTGCCGGGCATGGACGGCCTGCAGCTGCTGGTCGAGCTCAAGCGCCGCGACCCGAGCCTGCCGGTGGTGCTGATCACCGGCCACGGCGACATCGGCATGGCGGTCGGCGCCATGCGCGACGGCGCCTACGACTTCATCGAGAAACCCTTCTCCCCCGAGCGCCTGGTCGAGGTGGTGCGCCGCGCCCTCGAGCAGCGCGGCCTGGCCCGCGAGGTGTCGGCGCTGCGCCGCCAGCTGGCCGGGCGCCAGGCCCTGGAGCAGCGCCTGATCGGCCGCTCGCCGGCCATGCAGCAGCTGCGCGAGCTGCTGGCCAACGTCGCCGACACCGCGGCCAACGTGCTGATCGAGGGCGAGACCGGCACCGGCAAGGAGCTGGTGGCGCGCTGCCTGCACGACTTCAGCCGGCGCCAGGGCAAACAGTTCGTCGCGCTGAACTGCGGCGGCCTGCCGGAGAACCTGTTCGAGAGCGAGATCTTCGGCCACGAGGCCCATGCCTTCACCGGCGCGAGCAAGCGGCGGATCGGCAAGATCGAGCACGCCGACGGCGGCAGCCTGTTCCTCGACGAGGTCGAGAGCATGCCGCTGAACCTGCAGATCAAGCTGCTGCGGGTGCTGCAGGAGCACAGCCTGGAACGCCTCGGCTCGAACCAGTCGATCGCCGTCGACTGCCGGGTGATCGCCGCGACCAAGGCCGACCTCGACCAGCTCGGCCGCGCCGGGCAGTTCCGCAGCGACCTCTACTACCGGCTCAACGTGGTGACCCTGGAGCTGCCGCCGCTGCGCGAACGGCGCGAGGACATCGGCCTGCTGTTCGAGCATTTCCTCCAGCTCGCCGCGCTGCGCTTCGACCGCCCCGCGCCGGAACTCGACCACGCCACCCTGGCCGCGCTGATGGCCCACGACTGGCCGGGCAACGTGCGCGAGCTGCGCAACGTCGCCGAGCGCTTCGCCCTCGGCCTGCCGGCGTTCAAGCACAGCGGCCTGGCCGACGGCGCCGGCGGCCCGAGCTTCGCCGAGGCGGTGGAAGCCTTCGAACGCAACCTGCTCGGCGACGCCCTGGCCCGTCACGCCGGCAACCTCAGCCAGGCCAGCCAGGCCCTGGGCATGGCCAAGACCACGCTGTTCGACAAGGTGAAGAAGTACGGGCTGCAATGAGCCGGAGTGGCGGTATGCTTCTTGCTGCTATTCAGGCACCCGAAGTAGCGGATGCCGTCGATGCTGCATGCCCACCTGACCACCCTGCACGTGGTCGCGTTGATTCTCGAATTGTTCGCCGAGCGGCCCGAGTCGGCCGAGGCCCTGCTCGCCGGTAGTGGCATCCGGGCCGAAGACCTGGCCGGCGGAGACCAGCGCATCACCCGCAGCCAGGAACTGCAGGTGTGCGCCAATGCCCTGGCCCGCCGCGCCGACCTCGGCCTGCAGCTGGGCCGGCGCCTGCACGTGTCCTCCTACGGCCTGCTCGGTTACGCCGCGCTGTCGAGTGCCACCTTTGGTGACGCCTGGCGCCTGCTGCTGCAGTACCCGGCCCTGCTCGGCACCTACTTCAAGCTGGACCTGAGGGTCGAGGGCGAGCTGGCCTGGGCCAGCGCCGCCGAATACCGCCACGCGCCGGCGCTGGAGCGGTTCAATGTGGAGATGTGCCTGGCCTCGCTCAAGCTGGTCTGCGACGACTTGCTCGGCCAGCCGCTGCCGCTGGCCGAAGCGCAGTTCGGCTATCCGCAACCGGCCTATGCCGAAGGCTACACCGCCAGCTTCCCCTGCCCGCTGCAGTTCGACGCCGCACGCAACGCCTTCGCCTTCCCCGCCGAGTGGCTGCAGCGACGCCTGCCGCTGGCCGACCCGGTCACCCACCTGGCAATGCTCGACCGCTGCCGCAAGCTGAATGCCGAGTTCACCACTCGCCAGGCCTGGCTGACGCGCATCCGCGAGGAACTGGCCAGCCACCTGGCCGAGCCGCCCGGACTGGAAGCGCTGGCCCAGCAGATGCACTGCTCGCCGCGCACCCTGCGCCGGCACCTGCAGGAGCTCGGCACCCACTACCAGGAGCTGCTCGACGAGCTGCGCTTCGAACGGGCCAAGGCCCTGCTCGGCCAGCAGGACTGGCCGATCTGCCGCATCGCCGAGGATCTGGGCTTCAGCGAGACAGCCAGCTTCCGCCACGCCTTCCAGCGCTGGAGCGGGGTCGCGCCGAGCCGCTTTCGCGCGTAGCCCAGCGGCAGCGTTCAGCGCACCTGTGGGAGGGGCTTCAACCGCGACCCGGAGAAAACTCGCCGCTGAAGCGCCTCCCACGGGATGCCGCGTCAGTCCGCAAACTTGGCCACTTCGATCCCCTATTGGCCGTTGCCAGCGTTTTCCCGCCGGCCGGCGCGGCGAACAATGGCGGCCACAACAAGACGCCTGGGAGCCGCCCCGCATGCTGACCTACTACAGCGACGACCATCACCTGCACCACGGCCGCTGCGAGCTGATCGACGGCCAGCTGCTGCCCTGCTTCGAGAAGCCGCAACGCGCCGACCATATCCTCCAGCGGGTGAAGGAGCGCCGGCTCGGCGAGGTGCGCGCGCCCAGGGACTTCGGCCGCGCGCCGATTGAGCGCATCCACTCGGCGGCCTACCTGGATTTCCTCCAGGGCGCCTGGCCACGCTGGCAGGCCGAGGGCGGCCAGGGCGACCTGCTGCCCTACACCTGGCCGGCGCGCACCCTGCGCCAGCAGCTGCCGGCAAGCCTGCACGGCCAGCTCGGCTACTACAGCTTCGACGCCGGCGCGCCGATCACCGCCGGCACCTGGCAGGCGGCCTACAGCGCCGCCCAGGTCGCCCTCAGCGCCCAGGCCGCGATCGCCGCCGGCGCCCACAGCGCCTTCGCCCTGTGCCGGCCGCCGGGCCATCACGCCGCCGGCGAGGTGATGGGCGGCTACTGCTACCTGAACAACGCCGCCATCGCCGCCCAGGCCTTCCTCGACCAGGGCCGCGCGCGGGTGGCGATCCTCGACGTCGACTACCACCACGGCAACGGCACCCAGGACATCTTCTACGCTCGCAATGACGTGCTGTTCGCCTCTATCCACGGCGACCCGGCGGCGGAGTTTCCGTTCTTCCTCGGCTATGCCGACGAATGCGGCGCGGGCGCCGGCGAAGGCTGCAACTTCAACTACCCGCTGCCGGCCGGCAGCGACTGGGCCGCCTGGAGCGCGGCGCTGGAGGCGGCCTGCCAGCGCATCAAGGAGTCCGCCGCCGAGGTGCTGGTGGTGTCGCTGGGGGTGGACACCTTCAAGGACGACCCGATCTCCCAGTTCAAGCTCGACAGCCCGGACTACCTGCGCATGGGCGAGCGCATCGCCGCCCTCGGCCTGCCGACCCTGTTCGTCATGGAAGGCGGCTATGCGGTGGAGGCCATCGGGGTCAACGCGGTGAACGTGCTGGAAGGCTTCGAAGCGAACAATTCGTAGGGTGGATCGGGGCGCGTAGCTGACGCCCTTTTCATCCACCGGGACCACCCTGGTGGATGGATAAAGCGTCACCCACCCTACGCCTGCCGCCCACAACAGCTCAAACCCAGAAGAAGATTGGAGTGACCTCGATGAACAGACTCACCCAGCTATGCGGCTCGACCCTGCTCGGCGCCGCGCTCTGCGCCGCCACCCTGTCGACCACGGCCGCCCAACCGCCAATGCGCGAACTGCGCGTGTACAACTGGGCCGACTACATGCTGCCCTCGGTGCCCAAGGAGTTTCAGCAGAAGTCCGGGATCCAGCTGACCTGGGACGTGTTCGACACCAACGAGGCGCTGGAGGCCAAGCTGCTCACCGGCAATTCCGGCTACGACCTGGTGGTGCCGACCAATACCTTCCTCGACACCCAGATCAAAGCCGGGGTGTTCCAGAAGCTGGACAAGGCCAAGCTGCCCAACTGGCAGCACCTCGACCCCGGCCTGCTGCAGCTGATGACGGCCAACGACCCCGGCAACCAGTACGCCGTGCCCTACATGTACGGCACCGTGCTGATCGGCTTCAACCCAGCCAAGGTCAAGGCCGTGCTCGGCGACGACGCACCGGTGGACAGCTGGGAGCTGATCTTCAACGAAGAGAACATCGCCAAGCTCCAGCAGTGCGGCGTGGCCATGCTCGACTCGCCCGGCGACATCCTGCCGATCGCCCTGCACCATCTGGGCCTCGACCCCAACAGCAAGAAAGCCGAGGACTACGAGCAGGCCAAGGCGCTGATGCTGAAGATCCGCCCCTACATCGCCTACTTCCACTCGGCCAAGTACATGACCGACATCGCCAACGGCGACATCTGCGTCGCCATCGGCTACTCCGGCAGCTTCTACCAGTTCGCCAACCGCGCCAAGGAAGCCGGCAACGGCGTGGTGGTCGACTGGCGCCTGCCCAAGGAAGGTGCGCCGCTGTGGTACGACTCCTTCGCCATCCCGGCAAGCGCCAAGAACGTCGACGAGGCCCATGCCTTCCTCGACAACCTGCTCGACCCCAAGGTGGTCGCACCGATCAGCGACTTCCTCGGCTACCCCAACCCGAACCGGGACGCCATGCCGCTGGTGGGCAGCGAGATCCGCGACAACCCGCACCTGACCCCGACCGCCGCGGCGCAGAAGTCCCTGTACGTGCTGCAACCGCTGCCACTGAAGGCCGAGCGCCTGCGCACCCGCGCCTGGACCGCGATCAAGTCCGGCACCTGAATGCGCTGGCTCGCCGCCGCTGTGGCGGTGCCCTGAACGCCGAACAAGCGCGCCAGCAGGCGCGCTTATTTGTGGCCGCGCGGCCTTCGCCCAGCTTTTCTTTTTTCTGTAGGAGCGGCTTCAGCCGCGAAGCTTTTAAAGCCGCTGATCTTGCCCAGCTCCAGTGGCCAGCCCGATATCCGGCTCTCGCTACGCTCGACTTCCCTCCTGCCGGCACCGCTCCGGAGGCTCACCGCGCATCGGTGCCAATCTGGTGTGATGTCGAGGAAAAGGTGCTTGCTGGATTGGTCGGGGGATGGCTATGGTTCGGACCAGACTGATAGCAATCTGATGCGACGCCATGTCGGATGATAGGTGGAAGCCAAGCGAGTACGGAACCTTCAGGGAGAGAATAGGCAGATGACTAATTTTTAAGGATTTTTCGATAAGTGCTGGTTTGGCAGGGTTGTGCTTATCTGGAATTCACCGATATTCAATATGACGGAGTTCCGTCTAATCACTGTTAGGCAACCAAGCAAGAATCATGAAGCCAATCAATGGAATTGATACTGTAAAAGACATTGTTTCCGGAAACTGGGTCAAGCACTCTGACGTCTCCGCGGTAAAACTCACCCCAACACTTAACTCGCTAGGTGAGTTCTCATTCGAACTCGCTTTGACAATGATTGACAACTTCCCTGACACCAATGCGGATGGAATCACAATCCATTGCTTTGACCCTGAAATTAAACAGTGGCCCACAAGCAACCAAATTCTTGGCCTAGCAATAGATTACGTAGACGCATGTAAGGATTCTGGTTGGGAGCGCGGATTCTGGGAGATCTCTGATTTCGAGTTTGGTGCTATAGAAATACGATGTACAGATCTATACGTCACTAGGGAGTCTCCCGAGGCCCTAAATGCCATGATTAAGGCCTAACAAATGGTATATGGACTCTCCCCACAAGCAGTGAGTAAACCCTTGCTTTTGCACCTGTCGTCAGCGCGGTTGCATTCGGATATCCGGCCTGTGCTGGGCGCTTGCGCCCTGGTCATTCTGTAGTTCGCGCAGCGGCGGACTGAAAAGCTCGCGGCCAAGGCCGCTCCTACCAGGGTTGCGAGGGCCTGGGCTGGTTTAGCCACCGACCGCCCCACTCTCCAGCTTGCGCCACAACAGGCGCACCGCCGCCTTGCGCACCAGGGCGCAGCGGTACAGGCGGATCTCCAGCGGCACCTGCCACTGTTCGCCGCCGCAGACCGCCAGCTCGCCGCGGGCCAGTTCGGCGGTCACCGACAGGCGCGGCACCCAGGCCACGCCCATGCCTTGCAGGGCCATGCTCTTCAGGCTGTCGGCCATCGCCGTCTCGTACACCGTGGTCGAGCGCAGCGCGCGCTGGCGCAGCAGCAGGTTGACCGAGCGGCCGAGGAAGGCCCCGGCGCTATAGGCCAGCAGCGGCACGCTGTGGCCACTCTCGAGGTCGAACAGCGGCTGGCCTTCGGCGTTTACCGCACAGACCGGCAGCATCTCGGTGTCGCCCAGGTGCAGCGAGGGGAACAATTCCGGGTCCATCTGCAGCGAGGCGTCCGGGTCGTAGTAGGCGAGGATCAGGTCGCAGCCGCCTTCGCGCAGCGAGTGCACCGCCTCGCCGACGTTGGTCGCCACCAGCCGGGTGTTGAGCGGCAGGCCTTCGCGGCGCAGGTGGGCGATCCACTCGGGGAAGAAGCCCAGGGTCAGCGAGTGCGCGGCGACGATCTGTAGCACCTCGCCCTGCTTGCCTTCGAGGTTGTGCAGGTGGCGCACCACGTCACCGAGCTGCTCGACCAGGCTGCGCGCGGTGATCAGGAACAGCTGGCCGGACTCGGTCAGCTCCACCGGGGTGCAGGCGCGGTTGACCAGGGTCAGCCCGAGCATCTGCTCCAGCGCCTTGATCCGACGGCTGAAGGCCGGCTGGGTGACGAAGCGCTTGGCAGCCGCCTGGGAAAAACTGCGGGTGGCGGCCAGGGCGACGAAATCCTCCAGCCATTTGGTTTCCAGGTTCATCGATTGCGCGGCTTCCCTCGACATCGGCCAGTGCGCCCGCAGCGGCCCGGATGGCCGGCCGATCGGCGCTTACCGGCTCATCCTGCCCTATGCGCGGCACGCACACCATAGCGCTGGCCGGGGCGCTCGACGGCGCCGCCGGCGACAGCGGCTACAATGCCGCCCTAACAACAAGAAAGCGCACCTCGAGGAGCTGAAATCATGGAGAAGTTGTACCGCGCCATCCTGCTGGTCGGCCTGGCCCTGGGGCTCGCCGCCACGGCGCACGCCGAGCTGCCGGCGGATTACCGGGTCATCCTGCAGACCGAGAATTTCCCGCCGTTCAGCATTGCGCCGCAGAACAAGCGCTTCGCCCGCGGCGACGACATCCAGGGCATCGGCGCCGATACCGTGCGCGAGCTGTTCAAGCGCGCCGGCATCGACTACCGCATGACCCTGCGTTCGCCCTGGAGCCGGATCTACGGCGACACCCTGAGTTCGCCGAACCATGGCCTGTTCTCGGTGGTACGCACGGCGGAGAACCGCGCGCTGTTCAAGTGGGTCGGCCCGCTCGCGCACTACGACGGCGTGCTGCTCAGCGCACCGGACAAGGGCCTGCGGCTCGCCAGCCTGGAGCAGGCCAAGGCCTACCGGATCGGGGTGTACCGCAACGGCGCGCTCAACGCCTATCTGGAGAGCCAGGGGCTGGAGGCCGACAGCGCGCTGAACGAGCAGGAAAATGTGCGCAAGCTGCTGCAAGGCGGGATCGATCTGTGGGCCACCGCCGAGCCGGCGTGGCGCTACTACGCCAAGCAGCTGGGCGTCGCCGGGCTGGAAACCGCCCTCACCTTCCACACCGCCGAGCTGTTCCTGGCGTTGCACAAGGACACCCCGGACGAGGTGGTCGGGCGCCTGCAAACGGCGATGAACGAGATCATCGCCGAGGGCTACGCCGGCTGCAGCAAGACCCCGGAGTTCTGCTACCTGATCCGCAACCGGGCGATCCCCAGCGGTTCCTGACCGGGCCCGCCCGGGCATTGCCTGAACATCTGCGGCACCGCCGTTCGCGGTAGACGGCGGAAGCGCCTGCGGCGATTCCACCCTACGATCTTGCCCACCCCCGGAGTTTGGCAACGATCGACGCAAAATCGCAGGATCTTCGTAGGGTGTGCCGTGCGCACCGGCTGCCTGTGGTTCGTGGTGCGCGCGGCGCACCCTACGGGTTCAGGCGCGCAGCCTGATGTGCGGGCTCTGCCGCCAAGGCTGGCGGCCAGAACGTAGGGTGGATGACCCTTCATCCATCCGCCGTGGCTGGAGAGAAGGGTGGATGAAAGGAGCGTCGTCCAGCCTGCGGCTGCGGGCCACACGTCCGAACGACTTGGGGCGTCACGCCAACATCATGCCGATTCGGCATACCCCAGCGTTTAACAGCATTGGTCCTCGTCTCGCCACAGCCCTTACTCTAGAAGGCATCGCGGCATTCGCCGTAACTTCCAGAGATCTCCGCCATCATGTCCGCTGCTGCATCCTTCCGCGTCGAAAAAGACCTGCTCGGCACCCTCGAAGTACCTGCCGAGGCCTATTACGGCATCCAGACCCTGCGCGCCGTGCAGAACTTCCGCCTGTCCGGCGTGCCGCTGGCGCACTACCCGAAACTGGTGATCGCCCTGGCCATGGTCAAGCAGGCCGCCGCCGACGCCAACCGCGAGCTGGGCCACCTCAGCGCGGCCAAGCATGCGGCGATCAG
The DNA here is from genome assembly GCF_900100495.1 of Pseudomonas benzenivorans. Taxonomy (GTDB): domain Bacteria; phylum Pseudomonadota; class Gammaproteobacteria; order Pseudomonadales; family Pseudomonadaceae; genus Aquipseudomonas; species Aquipseudomonas benzenivorans. Next base: position 3,273 of record NZ_FNCT01000012.1, on the reverse strand, counting down.
CGAGGCCTGCGCACGGATCATCCGCGGCGATTTCCACGAAGAGTTCGTGGTCGACATGATCCAGGGCGGCGCCGGCACCTCGACCAACATGAACGCCAACGAGGTGATCGCCAACATCGCCCTGGAGGCCATGGGCCACGCCAAGGGCGAGTACAAGTACCTGCACCCGAACAACGACGTGAACATGGCGCAGTCGACCAACGACGCCTACCCGACCGCCATCCGCCTCGGCCTGCTGCTCGGCCACGACACCCTGCTGGCCAGCCTCGACAGCCTGATCCAGGCCTTCGCCGGCAAGGGCGAGGAATTCGCCCACGTGCTGAAGATGGGCCGTACCCAGCTGCAGGACGCCGTGCCGATGACCCTCGGCCAGGAATTCCGCGCCTTCGCCACCACCCTCGGCGAAGACCTGGCGCGCTTGAAAAGCCTGGCGCCGGAGCTGCTCACCGAGGTCAACCTGGGCGGCACCGCGATCGGCACCGGGATCAACGCCGACCCGCGTTACCAGCAACTGGCGGTCGATCGCCTGGCGCTGATCAGCGGCCAGCCGCTGGTGCCGGCCGCCGACCTGATCGAGGCGACCTCGGACATGGGCGCCTTCGTGCTGTTCTCCGGCATGCTCAAGCGCACCGCGGTCAAGCTGTCGAAGATCTGCAACGACCTGCGCCTGCTGTCCAGCGGCCCGCGCACCGGGATCAACGAGATCAACCTGCCGGCGCGCCAGCCGGGCAGCTCGATCATGCCCGGCAAGGTCAACCCGGTGATCCCCGAGGCGGTCAACCAGGTGGCCTTCGCCATCATCGGCAACGACCTGGCGCTGACCATCGCCGCCGAGGGCGGGCAGCTGCAGCTGAACGTCATGGAGCCGCTGATCGCCTACAAGATCTTCGACTCGATCCGCCTGCTGCAGCGCGCCATGGACATGCTGCGCGAGCACTGCATCAACGGCATCAGCGCCAACGAGGCGCATTGCCGGGCGCTGATGGAGAACTCCATCGGCCTGATCACCGCGCTCAACCCCTACATCGGCTACGAGAACGCCACCCGCATCGCCAAGCTGGCCCTGGACAGCGGCCGCGGCGTGCTGGAACTGGTGCGCGAGGAGCAGCTGCTGGACGACGCCACCCTGGCCGACATCCTCAGCCCGGAGAACATGATCGCCCCGCGCCTGGTGCCGCTGAAGGCCTGAGCCACCCGCGCCGGGCGTTGTCGCCCGGCGCGCATTCCTGCCCCAGCCTGACGGGCACCACCACTCAAGGCCGCAACAGACGGCCCTCAAACAACGACAATCCGGGTGATAAGCATGAGTCAGAGCACGACCCTTCCCTTGCGTTTTTGGAGCCGCCTGCCGCTGTGGCAGCAGATCCTCGTCGGCCTCGCCCTGGGCGTGGCCACCGGCCTCGCCTTCGAGCAGGACGCCCAGGTGCTGGCCCCCGTCGGCGCGCTGTTCCTCAATGCGATCAAGATGCTGATCGTGCCGCTGGTGTTCGTCTCCCTGGTGGCCGGCATCACCGCCATGCAGGACAGCGCCAAGCTTGGTCGGATCAGCGCCAAGACCATCGCCATCTACCTGGTCACCACCGCCTTCGCGGTGAGCATCGGCCTGCTCTTTGGCACGCTCTTTACCCCCGGCGAAGGCATGCAGATGGTCGCCAGCGCCGGCAGCGAAGCCAAGCAGGCGCCCTCGCTGGCAGGCATCCTGGTCGGCCTGGTGCCGAGCAACCCGATCAGCGCCTTCGCCGAAGGCAATATCCTGCAGATCATCGTGTTCGCCATCGCCCTGGGCGTGAGCATGAACCTGGTCGGCGCCAAGGCCGCGCCGGTGGTCAAGCTGTTCGACAGCCTGGCCGAGGTGCTCTACAAGCTCACCGACCTGATCATGCGCCTGGCGCCGTACGGCGTATTCGCGCTGATCGCCGGGGTGGTCGGCAGCCACGGTGCCGAGGTGCTGCTGCCGTTGGCCGGGGTGATCGGGGTGATCTACCTGGCCTGCCTGGCCCATGTGCTGCTGGTCTACGGCGGCCTGATCGGCCTGTTCGCCCGCCTCAATCCGCTGCGCTTCCTCCAGGGCATCGCCCCGGCACTGGCGGTGGCCTTCAGCACCTCGAGCAGTTCCGGCACCCTGCCGGTGTCGATCGAGTGCGCGCGCAAGAACCTCGGCGTGTCCGAGGGCGTGGCCGGTTTCGTGCTGCCGGTCGGCGCCACCATCAACATGGACGGCACCGCCATCTACCAGGGCGTGCTGGCGCTGTTCATCGCCCAGGCCTTCGGCATCGAGCTGAGCGGCGGCCAATACCTGATGATCATCCTCACCGCCACCCTGGCCTCGATCGGCACCGCCGGCGTACCCGGCGCCGGGTTGATCATGCTCGGCCTGGTGCTGACCTCGGTGGGCCTGCCGCTGGAAGGCGTGGCGCTGATCGCCGGGATCGATCGGATCCTCGACATGGCGCGCACCACGGTCAACGTCGCCGGCGACCTGATGACCACCACGCTGGTGGGGCGCAGCGAGAACGAGCTGGATCAAGCCATCTACAACAGCGACAACCCGCAGTAACGCGGCCGTCGCGACCACGGGCAACACCCGCGCCAGGATGCGCGGGGCGCCTGGGCCAAACCGGCTCATGCGCAACCGCCGGCCGGAGACCGGCAGCCAACGAGGCGTCCATCTGCGCTTCGGGCATACCAACAACTACACAGGGTGACCCCATGAAATTGCTCGACTGCAGTCGTCTCTCTCTGCCAGCCGCCAGGCCATCCCCGACGCGCTAGCCCACCCTGACCGAAGCCGGCACCGCCCTACCCGGGCGGCGTCGCATCGGCATTCCTTTATCCCGCGAACAACCACAACAGAGGGAGAGATTCCATGCTTGATCTTCTCAACGACCTTATCTGGAGCAAGCTGCTGATCGTCATGCTGGTCGGCCTCGGGCTGTACTTCACCGTACGCTCGCGCTTCGTCCAGTTCCGCTACTTCGGCAGCATGTTCCGCATCTTCGCCGAGGCCTTCCAGCGCCAGCCCGGCCAGCTCAGCTCGTTCCAGGCGCTGATGCTCAGCGTCGCCGGCCGGGTCGGCGCCGGCAACATCGCCGGGGTGGCGGTGGCGATCATGCTCGGCGGCCCGGGCGCGGTGTTCTGGATGTGGATGGTGGCGCTGGTCGGCATGGCCACCAGCTACTTCGAGTGCTCGCTGGCGCAGCTGTACAAGCGCCGCGAGGCCGACGGCAGCTTCCGCGGCGGCCCGGCCTTCTACATCCTCCACGGCCTCGGCCA
>NZ_FNCT01000031.1 GCF_900100495.1 Pseudomonas benzenivorans | reverse complement strand
CAACGCCATCGCCAAGCTGTATCAGGAGCGCTGGGAGATCGAACTGGGCTTCCGGGATATCAAGAGCTCCCTGCAACAGAATGCGATGACCCTGCGTAGCAAGGTCAAGGAGCTGGTCTACCAGGAGGTCTGGGGATTGTTGCTGGCCTACAACATCATCCGCCGTGAAGCCGGTCAGGCAGCCGTCGCCTTTGGCCGCTCCCCGTGCGACATCCGCTTCAAGCCGGTGGCCCAATACATCGCCGTGCAATTGATCGTGATGGCGGCGGCCAACCCGATTTCCGCAACCGGGCGACGATTGTCGGAGTTGAGGGCGGGAATCGGCGGGCTGTTTCTGGATCACCGTCCAAGGCCATCAAGGCCCAGGACGGTGAAGATTTCGAAGACCCGCTATCCAGTAGATCGGAAGGCTGCTCCGCTTAAGTGAACAGCATTAGGCGCTTTTGCGCCGGCTTTTTTATGGCCTGCCATCCCTGGCGGCCACCCTTCGGGCCGTCGCTGCGCGACGTTAAAAATGGCTCCCGGCCATTTTTTATGCCTGGTGAATTCAGCGGGTGCCGAAGACCACCATGGTCTTGCCTTTGACGTGCACCAGGCCCTGTTCTTCCAGGGCCTTGAGCACGCGGCCGACCATCTCCCGCGAGCAGCCGACGATGCGGCCGATTTCCTGGCGGGTGATCTTGATCTGCATGCCGTCCGGGTGGGTCATGGCGTCCGGCTGCTTGCACAGGTCGAGCAGGGTGCGTGCGACGCGGCCGGTCACATCGAGGAAAGCCAGGTCGCCGACCTTGCGCGTGGTGTTGCGCAGGCGCTCGGCCATCTGGCTGCCGAGGGCGTAGAGAATGTCCGGGTCCTGCTGGGTCAGTTCGCGAAACTTCGCGTAGCTGAGCTCGGCCACTTCGCATTCGGTTTTCGCCCGGACCCAGGCGCTGCGTTCCTTCTCCGTGCCGTCCTTTTCGAACAGGCCCATCTCGCCGAAGAAGTCGCCGGCGTTGAGGTAGGCGATGATCATTTCGCGGCCATCGTCGTCTTCGATCAGGATGGTGACCGAACCCTTGACGATAAAGAACAGAGTTTCGCAGCGATCGCCCGCATAGATGATGGTGCTTTTCGCCGTATAACGGCGGCGGTGACAGTGCGCGAGGAGCTTGTCGAGATTCTTGATTTTAGGTGTAAGGGTAATAGCGACCATGCCCGAGTCCCGAAGATAAAAAGGTAAGCCTTTGTCTAACAGGCAATTTCTTATTAGTTATCCGACTAAGTGTGCCAGTAATCCGGCGCCAGCTTAACAGACACACCGCGACTCGGGCTGATTTTGCGACACAGCTAACATCTGGCCAGGGAACTCTTGCGCTAGCCGCGGTCACTCAGGCGGCGAAAAGCGCTGTGCTAAGCTGCGCTCCTTTTTAACAGCGGAGGCTTGGTAATGAAAGCGCGCATTCAGTGGGCCGGTGAAGCCCTGTTTCTCGGCGAGTCGGGCAGCGGCCACGCGGTGGTGATGGACGGCCCGCCGGAGAGCGGTGGGCGCAACCTGGGTGTGCGCCCGATGGAGATGCTGCTGATCGGTTTGGGCGGTTGCAGCAACTTCGACGTGGTCAGCATCCTGAGGAAATCCCGACAGGCGGTGGAGAGCTGCGAAGCCTTCCTCGAGGCCGAGCGGGCCACTGAAGAACCCAAGGTGTTCACCAAGATCCACCTGCATTTCGTGGTCAAGGGCCGCGGCCTGAAAGAGGCCCAGGTCAAGCGCGCGGTCGAGCTGTCGGCGGAGAAGTACTGCTCGGCCTCGATCATGCTCGGCCGCGCCGGCGTGGAGATCAGCCACGACTATGAAATCGTCGAGCTGGGCTGACATCCTTTTATCATTTGCACCGCACACACTCTGGCGGGCGGTGCATCTCATCTGCATAATGGCGCCCCCCTTTTTTAGGGGCGTTCCGTGCTTCGTACAGACAACCAAAATCGCCAATGCGAAGAGGTGTTAACCGTCCTACGCAGCTGCGTCGTCCGCAGTTGACGGGCATGCTCGACCACGCGGCCACGCCGCTTATATAAAGAGAGTTTCCAACGGTGAACAGCAAACTCAAGCTCCACGGGTTCAACAACCTGACCAAGACCTTGAGCTTCAACATCTATGACATCTGCTATGCGGAAACGCCGGAAGACCAGCAGGCCTACGTGCAGTACATCGACGAAGAGTACGATGCCGCGCGCCTGACGCAGATTCTCACGGATGTTGTCGACATTATCGGTGCCAATATCCTCAACATCGCCCGCCAGGACTATGATCCGCAAGGCGCCAGCGTGACCATCCTGATCTCCGAGCAACCGGTCGAACCGACCGAAAGCCAGATCGAGGAGTCGCCCGGCCCGCTGCCCGAGACCATCCTCGCGCACCTGGATAAGAGCCACATCACCGTACACACCTACCCGGAAATCCATCCGGTCGAAGGCATCGCGACGTTCCGCGTGGACATCGACGTATCGACCTGCGGGGTGATCTCGCCGCTGAAGGCACTGAACTACCTGATCCACCAGTTCGATTCGGACATCGTCACCGTGGACTACCGCGTGCGCGGCTTCACCCGCGACGTGGAAGGCAAGAAGCACTTCATCGACCACGAGATCAATTCGATCCAGAACTACCTCTCCGACGACACCCAATCGGCCTACCAGATGACCGATGTCAACGTGTACCAGGAGAACCTGTTCCACACCAAGATGCTGCTCAAGGATTTCGACCTGGACAACTACCTGTTCGGCGATGCCACCCGCACCCTGACGCAGGAGCAGCGCAAGCAGGTGGAAGAGCGTTTGCGCCATGAGATGCTGGAAATCTTCTACGCACGCAATATGCCGCGCTGATCTGCGGTTCGGGGACACACAAAAAAGGCGCCGTTGGCGCCTTTTTTCGTGTCCGCCGGTTCAGATGCGGTAAGTGCTCTTGGTCATCACCTTGGACAACAGGCTCATGCCGAACTTCAGCGGCGCCGGGAAGCGCAGGCCGCCGGCCTCCAGGGCGCTGGTGGCATGCTGCTGTTCGTCGACGCGCATCTGCTCGAGAATCGCCCGGGACTTCTCGTCGTTCGGCGGCAGCTGTTGCAGGTGCTCGTCGAGGTGCTTGACCACTTGGTCCTCGGTGGCGGCGACAAAGCCCAGGCTGACCTTGTCGCTGATCAGGCCGGCCACCGCGCCCACGCCGAATGACAGGCCATAGAACAGCGGGTTGAGCACGCTGGGCTGGCTGCCGAGCTGGCGGATGCGTTGCTCGCACCAGGCCAGGTGATCGATTTCCTCGTCGGCGGCCCGCTCCATGGCGGTGCGCACGTCCGGCAGCTTGGCGGTCAGCGCCTGGCCCTGGTACAGCGCCTGGGCACAGACCTCGCCGGTGTGGTTGATGCGCATCAGGCCGGCGACATGCCGGGCGTCCTGCTCATCCAGCTCGGTCTCCGCCTGCACGATGGCCGGCGAGGGGCGGCCGGGGGGACCGCTGAAGGGCAGTAGGGTGCGCAGTGCCGCATCCGCCTGCAGGAATAGACGGTCCACGGGTGAGTAATGGCGTTCGCTGGCCATGGGGTACCTCCGGCGAAAACAATGCCGCCCAGTCTACTCCAATCGCCGCGTGCAGGCTTGATCGAGGTCAGGAGCTCGCGCAGGCGCGTCGTGGCGGTGCTCTCGGCGCTCGTCAGCCCGGCGGCCAGTGCATCTGGCGCTGGCCGAGCACGTGCATGTGGATGTGGTAGACGGTCTGTCCGCCTTGCGGGTTGCAATTCATCACCAGGCGGAAGCCCTCCTCGCAGCCTTGCTCCCTGGCCAGGCGCTGTGCGGTGAAGGTGATATGGCCGAGCAGCGCCTTGTCTTCTTCGCCGAGCTCGTTGAGGGTGCGGATGTGCTTCTTCGGGATCAGCAGAAAATGCACCGGGGCTTGCGGGCCGATATCGTGGAAGGCGACCAGCTGGTCGTCCTCATAAAGCTTGCGCGCGGGTATTTCCCCGGCGACGATCTTGCAGAACAGACAGTCCATGGACAGTCTCCCGGCCTTTTGAAAGAGGCCCCGAGTTTAACGGCGCATATTTGCGCCGACCAGTGCACAAGGAGCCTGTGTGAAGAACGATATCCATGACCTGGGCCTGGTGCTCGATTCCAAGGTCAAGCTGATCCTGATCGAGTCCTGGGACGAGCCGCGGGTGCTGGAAACCCTCACCGGCCTGGCGGTCAAGCGCGGCCTCGGCCTGTACACCTGGTCGGTGACTGAAGGCCTGCAGCGCCTGGGCTTCGGCGGCGAGGCGCTGGGCGAGGGCGCGACCCAGGAGCCGGAGGCCGCGTTGCGGCTGATCAAGGCCGACCCGCAGGCGAATCTCTATGTGCTCTGCGACCTGCATCCGTTCCTCGCCGACAACCCCAGGCTGGTGCGCCTGCTCAAGGAACTCGCCATGCGCGATACGCCGCATGCGCCGACCCTGGTGCTGGTCTCCCACGCCTGCAAGCTGCCGCCGGAGGTGCAGCGTTACGCCGCGCGCTTCAGCCTGGCGCTGCCGTCGGAAGACGAGTTGCTGGCGATCGTCCGCGAGGAGGCCGGGCGCTGGAGCGAGCGCAACCGCAATGCCCGGGTGCGCACCGACAACCGCACCCTGCAGCAGGTGGTGAAGAACCTGCGCGGCCTGAGCCATGCCGAGGCCCGCGCCCTGGCGCGCAATGTGATCTGCGACGACGGTGCGATCACCCAGGAAGACCTGCCGGAGCTGAACAAGACCAAGTTCCAGCTGCTCGACCTGGAGGGCGTGCTGAGCTTCGAGTACGACACCGCGCGCTTCGCCGAGGTCGGGGGCTTGAGCAACCTCAAGCGCTGGCTGGCCGAACGCCAGGGCGTGTTCCTCGAGGGCCAGGGCGTCGACCTGCCCAAGGGCGTGCTGCTGGTCGGCGTGCAGGGCGGTGGCAAGAGCCTGTCGGCCAAGGCGGTGGCCGGCTTGTGGGGCCTGCCGCTGCTGCGCCTGGACTTCGCCTGCCTGTACAACAAGTTCTTCGGCGAGACCGAGCGCAACCTGCGCGAAGCGCTCAAGCTCGCCGAGCAGATGGCGCCCTGCGTGCTGTGGATGGACGAGATCGAGAAGGGCCTGGCCAGCGGCGACCACGACGGCGGCGTCAGCCAGCGCGTGCTCGGCACCCTGCTGACCTGGATGGCCGAGCGCAAGGCGCCGGTGTTCATGGTGGCGACCGCCAACGCGATCGAGCGCCTGCCGCCGGAACTGCTGCGCAAGGGGCGCTTCGACGAGCTGTTCTTCGTCGACTTGCCGGATACGGCGGTGCGCGCGGAGATCTTCCGCATCCACCTGGCGCGCCGCGAGCTGGAGAGCGGCGGCTTCGACCTGGGCCTGCTGGCCGGCGCCAGCGATGGCTTCTCCGGGGCGGAGATCGAGCAGGTGGTGGTCAGCGCGCTGTATACCGCCCAGGCGCAGCAGCGGGCCGTCGATCAGACCTTGCTGCTGCAGGCCATCCAGGGTACCGCGCCGCTGGCGGTGGTGCTGGCCGAACAGCTCGCCGCGCTGCGGGCCTGGGCCCGCGGCCGTACGGTCGCGGCCAATGGCTGAGGGGCGCTGATTCAGCCGGAGTGGATAAAGCGCCGATTGAACCTTGCCGCGACTCGGCGCACCAGCCAGCGCGGAGCCAGGCGAGGCGCGATCGCCAGCAAGCGATTGCGCCAGCCGGGAATGATGAGCGCGCGGTTCTTCTCCAGCGCCCTGACCGTGATCAGCGCCACTTGCTCGGCGCTCAGCAGCCGTTGGCTGCCGTCGAGCGAGCCGCTGTCCATCTGCGCGCTACGCCAGAACGCACTGTGCGTCGGCCCGGGACAGAGCACCGAAACGCTGATGCCATACTCCTTGAGTTCCTCGCGCAAGCCCTCGGAGAAGTGCAGCACATAGGTCTTGCTCGCGCAGTAGTTGCTCATCCAGGGGCCTGGCTGGAAACCGGCGCGTGCGGCGATGTTGAGGATCTGCCCGCTGCCTTGGCCGGCCATGACGTTACCGATGGCATGGCAGAGGCGGGCGAGGGCGAGGATGTTGACTTCGATCAGCTGTTGCTCGCGGCGCCAGTCCTGGGCAACGAAGGCGCCGTAACTGCCCAGGCCGGCATTGTTCACCAGCAGGTCGATGGGCCATTCGCCCTGCTCCAGTTCATGCAGCAGGCCGGACAGTTGCAGCGGCTCGCTGAGGTCGCAGACGCGGAACAACACCTCCACGCCGAAGCGCCGGCTCAACTCATGGGCGATGCTCTCCAGGGCTGCGCGCCGGCGGGCGACCAGGATCAGGTTGCGTCCGCGGCGCGCCAGCGCTTCGGCCAGGGCCAGGCCGATCCCGCTGGAGGCACCGGTTATCAAGGCATAGTGGGGCATGGGGTTCTCCGTGACAGGGGCGGTTTGACCTCATGCAACGCCGAAGGTTGCGCAGCGGATCACAGGCCCGTGCGGTTCACATAGTCCTGATAGGCGGGCAAGGCGATCGCTGCGAGGATGCCGAGCACCGGCACCAGGAGCCAGAGCAGGGCGAGGAGCTTGACGGCGCGGCTGTTGGGCGGCGCCGGTGGGCCGAAGCGATTCGCCCCGCTCGTGCCGGGGACGACCAGCAGCAGCAGGGCGAAGACGCCGCCGACCACCGGCACCAGGTTGAGCAGCCAGAGCCAGCCGGACCAGCCGATGTCATGCAGGCGCTGCACGCCGATCTGCACGCTGACTACCGCCAGGCCGATGCCGACAGTCGCCAGGAGGATGCCGCCAACTATCTCGGAAATGGCATAGCCCATGCTGGCTACGCCGAACAGCGCCAGCGCCGCCGCCATCAGCACCAGCGACCAGGCCAGGTAGCGCAAGCGGCCGATCCGCCCCTCGATGCTGAATACCTCGAGCTCGCCGAACTCCGGCAGTGTTTCGGCCACTGCCGCCAGGGGCGTCGCGTAGGGGCTGTTGGCCGCACTGCCGGGCTGCCCGCCCTCGGCTGCCGGGCCGCTCTCGGCGAGCAAGGCCTGGCGGGCGATGAACTTCTCGATGATGACCCCGCAGGCCGAGCACTCCAGTGCCTTGGCCTGCCGATGGCCACACTTGGGGCAGGTCATTGCGTCGTGGTTGGCCGCGGCTGGCTGGGTGCTGCTGGCCGCGGGGGGATGCTCGGCGGTCGTCACCAGGCTCGGGCTGGCCGCCTGGTCCGGTTCCTTGCGTGCTTTCGCGCCGGCGCGGTGCAGGGCGGCGAGGTACTGGTCGGCCTCGTGCTCGTGCAGGTCGCGCTTGATGGCGATGCTGCTGCCGCTGAACAGCTTGTTGATCCGTGTCGGGTCGCTTTTGAACAGGCGGGCGAGGTTGTCCTTGGCGGTTTCCAGCGCCACCTCGGGCATCAGTTCGCCATCGAAGACAATCTTGAAACGGGCTTGGGTCATGCGAGCTTCCTTGTCGGCGCCATGGGGGAATCACCCGCACAGCCTAGCTGTCCTGCAGGCCAGCAAACAAGCGGTCCAGGGCACAATTTCAGGGCCTGCTGCACAGCCGGTCGTGCGCTGTCCAGCGTCCGACCAAGCGCCCATGGCGCAGCAGGCGCAGGAGGCCGAAGTCGCCAAGCAGGGCCTCCGAGCGTCGCGGCCGCAGGAATACCCAGTCATCCACCCCGAGGCCCGTGAGACGGGAGCCGATCAAACGTTCCTGGCTGGCGCTGCGGCCATAGAGCGGGTCGTAGCTCAGTCCGGCGGGCGACACCGGTTCAGCTGGCCACTGGCCTCCGTCGAGATAGATGGCCTGTTGCCGATTGCGGTTCCAGCCCTGCAGGAGTGCCTGGCGCTCGGCGAGGAACGGCAGCTCGCCAGGCTGGGATTTCAGCACCGGACTGGCGATCCACAGCGCCGGCTGATGGTCGGCCAGCAGCGGGGTGTCGAAATCGCCCGGTTTGAGCAGTGCCGAGCCGACTGCCAGCTCGTTCAGCGGCGAGTCGCCGGCCGCATGCAGGGCATAGGTCAGGCTGCCGGCGCCGTTCAGCAGCGGATGCCGCGGCCAGAGCCCGGTGAAGCGCTGCGCCGTCGCGACGAATGCCCGGTAGTGTGCGGTGCTCCGCGCAAAGGCCTGGTCCTGGCCGACCCAGAATGGTGGGTGGGCGACCTGGGCGTCATAGCCCATCAGTCCGCGCACCTGCAGCGGCGCCGGCTTGTCGCGCAGCCAGCTCAGCGCTTGGCCGAGCTGCACCGGGCTGGCAAAGCCGCCACCGGCCAGGCCGATATCGATCTCGAAGGCGATCTGCAGCGGCTGCCCGAGAGCCCGCGCCAGTTCCGCATAGCTGGCGAGCCTCTGCGGGCTGTCGATCAGCCAGGTGAGTTGGCGCGCCGGCGCGAAACCGCCGTGCCGCGACAATTGCTGATAGAAGGCCAGGGCTGCGGCGCTCGGCAGCGGTTTGCCGAGCAGCAGGTCGGCCTGCGGAAAAGCCTGCGCCAACAGATTCAACTGGGATTGGCTGAACGCCATGAAGCGCTGGGTGGCGAGCTTGCCGGACAGATAGTCGAGCAGGCCGGCAGATGCCAGCGATTTGACCACCAGGCGCAGCTGCAGTTTGCCGGCCAGGCGCTGGGACAGTAGTGCGGCGTTGTGGTCGAGGCGCTCGAGGTCGATGACCAGTTGCGTCGTGCCGCCGCCCTCGCGCTGCAACAGCTGGTCGAGCGCGGCGAAGTAGGGCGCGTGTGGCTGGCCCCGGTCAGCCGGGCGTAGCGTCCACAGGCCGAGCAGCCCGATGGCGCCGAGGCCAAGCAGGCTGCGGCGGTTCATCCTGGCCAGCGTTGCTGTAGCTGCTGGGCCCGCCCAGACGCGGCACGGTACTCGCGGTCCAGGCGGTTCACCAGTTCCTCGACCGTCGGCAGGTCCGCGATCGCGCCGACGCCCTGGCCGGCCGACCACACGGTTTTCCAGGCCTTGGCCTCGTCGCTGATCGGCTTGAGCTTCTCGCCGTAATTGACCTCGCCCTTGTTCTGCAACTGCTGCAGGTCGTAGCCGGCTTGCTCCAGGCTCTGGCGCATGAAGCTGGCCGGCACCCCGGATACCGCCGGGGTGTGGATGATGTCGGCGGCGTGGGCACCGACGATCATCTGCTTGTAGGGCGCTGGCGCGGCGCTTTCCTGGGTGGCGATGAAGCGCGTGCCGAGGTAGGCCAGGTCGGCGCCGAGCAGCTGTGCGGCGAGGATTTCATGGCCGCGGTTGAGGCAGCCGGAGAGTAGCAGGGTCTTGTCGAAGAACTGGCGGATTTCCGCGATCAGGGCGAACGGACTCCAGGTGCCGGCATGGCCGCCGGCGCCGGCAGCCACCGCGATCAGCCCGTCGACCCCGGCCTCGGCGGCTTTTTCGGCGTGGCGGCGGGTGGTCACGTCGTGGAACACCAGGCCGCCGTAGCCGTGTACCGCATCGACCAGCTCCTTCACCGCACCCAGGCTGGTGATGACGATGGGCACGCGCCGCTCGACGCAGATTGCCAGGTCGGCCTGCAGGCGCGGGTTGCTGCCATGCACGATGAGGTTGACCGCGTAGGGCGCGGAGCTCGCGGCGAGACCGGCCTCGATTTCCTCCAGCCAGGCCTTGAAGCCGCTGCTCTCGCGCTGGTTCAGCGCCGGAAAGCTGCCGACGATGCCGTTGCGGCAGCAGGCCAGCACCAGCTGCGGGTTGGACACCAGGAACATCGGCGCGGCGACCACCGGCAGGCGCAGGCGCTGTTCGAGCAGGATGGGCAGGCTCATGGGGATTCCTTGGGCAGGTTCAGAAGGGTTTGACAACGACCAGGATGACGACCGCGAACAAGACCAGCACCGGCGCCTCGTTGAACCAGCGGTAGAACACATGGCTGCGTTGGTTCTCGCCGCGGGCGAAGCGCTTGAGCTGGGCACCGCAGACGTGGTGATAGCCGACCAGCAGGATGACCAGGGTGAGTTTGGCGTGCATCCAGCCCTGGCTGAAGTAATAGCCCGGATTGAGGCCGATCAGCCAGAGGCCGAACACCAGGGTGGCGACCATCGAGGGCAGCATGATGCCGCGGTACAGCTTGCGCTCCATCACGCAGAAGCGTTCGCGGCTGACGTCGTCCCCGCTCATGGCGTGGTAGACGAACAGGCGTGGCAGGTAGAACAGCCCGGCGAACCAACAGACCATGGCAATGATGTGCAGGGCTTTGAGCCACGGATATAGCATTGTTCGACCCCCGAGCAATAAAGTGCCCCGAATAGTAGTGGTCAGTCTCCCATCCGTCATCACCGACGGTTGGCCCCTGGCCGATGCGGCTTTATCATCGGCAGTTCTCCAATGGTTATTTCGCAAGGGGCATGTAATGGTCAAGGTCGGTATCGTCGGCGGCACGGGCTACACCGGAGTGGAGTTGCTGCGTCTGCTGGCGCAGCATCCGCAGGCGCAGGTCGAGGTCATCACCTCGCGCTCCGAAGCGGGCATGCGCGTCGACGCCATGTACCCCAACCTGCGCGGCCATTACCCGGAGCTGGCCTTCAGCGTGCCGGACGTGGCGACGCTGGGGGCGTGCGACGTGGTGTTCTTCGCCACTCCGCACGGCGTGGCCCATGCCCTGGCCGGCGAGCTGCTGGCGGCCGGCACTCGGGTGATCGACCTGTCCGCGGACTTCCGCCTGCAGGACGCCGAGGAGTGGGGCAAGTGGTACGGCCAGCCGCACGGTGCGCCGGACTTGCTGCCGGAGGCGGTGTACGGCCTGCCGGAAGTCAATCGCGAGGCGATCAAGCAGGCGCGCCTGATCGCCGTGCCGGGATGCTATCCGACCGCGGCGCAACTGGGGTTGATCCCGCTGCTGGAGGCCGGCGTGGTCGATACTGCGCAGCTGATCGCCGACTGCAAGTCCGGGGTCAGTGGCGCCGGGCGAGGGGCGAGCGTCGGTTCGCTGTTCAGCGAGGCCGGCGAAAGCATGAAGGCCTATGGGGTCAATGGCCATCGCCATCTGCCGGAGATTCGCCAGGGGTTGCGCCGCGCGGCCGGTACCGACGTGGGGCTGACCTTCGTGCCGCACCTGACGCCGATGATTCGCGGCATCCACGCGACCCTCTATGCACGCGTGGCGGACCGCTCGGTCGACCTGCAGGCGCTGTTCGAGCGGCGCTATGCCAACGAGCCGTTCGTCGATGTGATGCCGGCCGGCAGTCACCCGGAAACCCGCAGCGTGCGCGGCGCCAACGTCTGTCGCATCGCCGTGCACCGGCCGCAGGGCGGTGATTTGGTGGTGGTGTTGTCGGTGATCGACAACCTGGTCAAGGGGGCCTCGGGTCAGGCGGTGCAGAACATGAACATTCTCTTCGGCCTCGACGAGCGCCTCGGTCTGTCGCACGCAGCCCTGTTGCCCTGATGTCCGGCTGGGAAGTCCGCCCGAGCGATCCACGCCGCGCCAGGCGCGTGCGGCTGGCGCTGCTCGTGCTGTTGCTGGCGATTCCCGCCGCGTTCTATGCCGGCAGCTGGTGGCAGGCGCGCAGCAGCCAGGCGCTCACAGCGCAGCAGCAGACGTTGCAGGCGCGCCTGAGCGAGCAGGAGCAGGAGCTCGATCGGCTGCAGCAGCGCTTGGCGGTGCTGAGCAGCGGTGAGAAAGTCGCGCAGCAGGCCGACGAGCAGAACCGCCTGGCCATCAAGCTGCTGGAGGAGCAGATCTTCAAGCAGCAGCAGGATCTGGCCTTCTACAAAGGGGTGCTGGCACCGGCCAGTCGTCGCGAAGGCTTGCGCATTCGCACCTTTGAGTTGCAGGCCACGGATACGCCTGGGGTTTTCCGCTACAAATTGCTGCTTAGCCGGGTAGGCAAGGACGATAAGCCGCTGGAGGGCCAGCTACAGATCACTGTGGAAGGGCGTCAGGGCGATAAGGACGTCAGTCTGGAGTTGGCGAGCTTGACCCAGGGGGGGCGCGATCCGCTGCGCGAGCAGGTGATTCCCTTTGCGTTCAGGCATTTCCAGGCGATTCCCGAAGCTGGACGCTTTGCCGAGCTGAAGTTGCCTGCAGGCTTTACGCCCCGTCAGGTCAAGGTGCGTGCTGCAGTCAAGGGAGAGAAGCCGCTCGAGCGCACATTCAAATGGATCGACGAAGAGTGACGATGCCCCATGTGGAGTAAGGACAAAAGCAAGACCAATCTGCAGCGTTTCAGCGGCAAGACCAGCCTGATCGCGGCCGGGGGCGTGCTGAGCGGTGATTTGCGCTTCCAGGGGGCGGTGCAGGTCGACGGGCGGATCAACGGTAATTTGTTGACCAGCGATGGCATGGTCCGGATCAGTGTGGAAGGACAGGTAGAGGGTGAAATCCGCGCGCTGCATGTGGTGATCGACGGCGAAGTGATCGGTGATGTCTATGCCGCCGAGCACCTGGAGTTGGGCGCCCGTGCGCGCGTGCGCGGCAATCTCTATTACGGCTTGATGGAGATGGCCATGGGCGCGCAGATCGAAGGCTGCCTGTGTCACCTGAAAGACCAGCCGCGTCCGCTCGAGTTGCCGGAGACTCTGGACATCGCACAATAGTTGACCGCTTTTCTGGGGTAAGCGGATAATGCAGGGCCTCAACGCAGTATGGCGCCTCGCGCCGGGAGATAGTCAGCATGAGCGTCGAAACCTTCACCCCCACAGCGTTGCAGTTCACGCAGGGCGCGGCGAGCAAGGTGAAGAGCCTGGTCGATGAAGAAGGCAACCCACGCCTGAAGCTGCGCGTATTCGTTACGGGCGGCGGCTGTTCGGGGTTCCAGTACGGTTTCACTTTCGATGAGGAAGTCGCCGATGACGACACCATTGTCGAGCGTGAAGGGGTGAGCCTGGTCGTCGACCCGATGAGCTTCCAGTATCTGGCCGGGGCCGAAGTGGATTACCAGGAGGGGCTGGAAGGTTCGCGTTTCGTGATCAAGAACCCGAACGCCACCACCACCTGCGGCTGCGGCTCATCCTTCTCGATCTGATCCCGGGTTATCCAGGCATATCGACGCCGTGCCCCGTGCACGGCGTTGTCATTTCTGCGCCGGGTGAAGTCGCCGCTCAGGCGGGGTAGATCGCGCCAAGTACCCGCAAGCCGCTGGCGCCGGTCACGCTGGGGCGGTTGGCGGGAATGCCTTCCAGGCAGCAATGCGCCAGCCAGGCGAAGGCCATGGCTTCCACCCAATCGGCGGGCACCCCATAGGCCGCCGTACTGTTGACTGCGCAGCCCGGCAGCAGATCGGCCAGGCGCGCCATCAGCGCGCGGTTGTGCGTGCCGCCGCCACACACCAGCAGCTCTTCGGTCCCGCTCTGCGCGGTTTTCAGCGCGGCCACGATGCTCACTGCGGTCAGCTCCAGTAACGTCGCCTGGACATCCGCCTCTGCGTAGTGGGGGAGCGTGCTCAGGTGTCGCTCGAGCCAGTCGAGGTTGAATAGCTCGCGCCCGGTGCTCTTCGGCCCTTGAGTGTGGAAGAACGGATCGCTCAGCAGTGCCTGCAACAACTGGGGTTGCACCTGGCCACTGGCCGCCCAGGCGCCGTCACGGTCATAGCTTGCGCCGCGTTGGCGTTGAATCCAGGCGTCCAGCAGCACATTGCCCGGACCGCAGTCGAAGCCCTGCACCGGGTGTCCCGGCTGCAGCAGGCTGAGGTTGCTGAAGCCGCCGACATTCAGCACGGCCCGGCAGCTGCGCTGGTCACCGAATAACGCTTCATGAAACGCCGGCACCAGGGGGGCGCCTTGCCCGCCGGCCGCCACGTCGCGGCGACGAAAGTCGCTGACCACGCAGATGCCGGTCAGCTCGGCGAGCAGAGCCGGATTACCGATCTGGATCGTGAAGCCGCGCGCCGGTTCATGGCGCACCGTCTGGCCGTGGCTGCCGATCGCGCGGATCGCCGCGGGCCCGAGGTTCTGCTGCTGCAGGAGCGTGGCGATGCCCTGGGCTGCCAGCTGCACCCAGCGTTGCTCGGTCACGGCCGCTCGCGCCAATTCGTCCGAGCCCGACGCGCACAGCGTCAGCAGCTCGGCGCGCAGGTCATCGGGCATGGGCAGGTAATGGGTGGCGAGGAGGCGGGTCTTGCTGGTCTGTTCGATCAGGGCGATGTCCAGGCCATCCAGGCTGGTACCGGACATCACACCGAGGTAGTGCGGCATCTGAATCAGCGCTTGTTGAGCGCGAGCAGGGTGGACCTTTCCTGATCCATACGGGCCATCAGCGGCTTGCTCTGTTGCAGGAAGCGCGCTCTCTCGCTGCCGGAGATCGGGTCCGTCATGGGCAGTTTCTGACTCAGGGGATCGACGTGTGTACCGTTGACTTGGAACTCGTAATGCAGGTGTGGCCCAGTCGAGAGGCCGGTCGTGCCGATATAGCCGATGATCTGTCCCTGCTTCACGCTGCCGCCGGTACGAATGCCTTTGGCAAAACCCTGCATGTGGGCATAGAGCGTGCGGTAGCGGCTGCCGTGCTGCAGAACGACAGTATTGCCGTAACCGCCTTTACGGCCCGCCAGGGCAATCTTGCCATCGCCGGCTGCCTTGATTGGCGTGCCGCGCGGCGCTGCGTAATCGACGCCCTTGTGCGCACGGATCTTGTTCAGGATCGGGTGACGGCGACCATTGGAGAAGCGCGAGCTGATTCGGGCGAAATCTACCGGTGTGCGGATGAAGGCCTTGCGCATGCTGGTGCCGTCAGCACTGTAGTAGCTGCTGTTGCCCTGCTTGTTGGTATAGCGCACAGCCGTAAAGGTCTTGCCGCGGTTGGTGAAGCGGGCCGAGAGGATGTCGCCGGTGCCGACCCGTTTGCCATTGATCACTTTCTCTTGATAGACCAATTCAAACTCGTCGCCTTCACGAATGTCCATGGCGAAGTCGATGTCATAGCCGAAGATGTTGGCCAGGTCCATGGTCAGGCTATGGGAGAGACCGGCGCGCTTCGCGGACAAAAACAGTGAGCTATTGATTACGCCATGGGCGTAGCTGGACTTGACGTCAGGCTTGACCATTTCGCGTTTGAACGCGAAACCTTTTTCGCTTCTCGTCAGGCTGATGCTTTCCAGGTCGCTAAGCTTGCTGTGCAGGCTTTCCAGTTGGCCATCTGGATCCAGTTGGAATTCCAGCTCCTGGCCAACCTTCAGGCGACTGAGTTGCTTGGCTTCCTTGCTGCTACTGAGGACTTCATGCAGAACGGTGGCGGACAGGCCTACTTTGCTGAATACCGTGGAAAGCGTGTCGCCGTTGGCGACACTGACGGTCTTGTGGCCAGGGGTGACTGGGGTGTTGTCGGCAGCGCCAAGATCAGCGTTCGCGGTTTCCGTCTCGCTACCTTGCTCGGCGCGGTCCTGGTTGGGCGTGGCGGCCTCGATCCTGGCGAATGGCGAGTTGCCCGCGTCCTCGTTGCGGTTGCTGGGGCGCAGCTCATGCAGCTCATCCGGTTCCTGGGCGACCAGTTCGGAGCCATTGTCGAGTTCGAGGTTGAGGTAGGTCTTCTTGGCTTCGACTTCGCGCGAGGGGAAGACCAGCAAGGTCAGGCTGAGCAGTGCAGCGATGCCGCTGGCAGCCAGAATGTGGCTTTTCGGGTACGGCGGGGGCGCTTTGCTTGTGTGGGTCATAGGCTGCTTTTGACTTTGAAAAGATGAAGAGATGAAGGAAATGATGAATATGTAATAACTGTATAAAATATAACCAAAACGTCTACGAGGCAACCCTTGAGGTGGGCAGTCGGGCGCGGGGTGTGCGGTCATAGGTGAAAACTTGTTATTTGTCTGCGATCTTGTATGGTTGGTTCCCTTTCGGTTTGAGTGGTCGTGAGTCCTGTCATGAAGTCGGTTGAAGAGCAGCTGGCGCTGATCAAGCGCGGTGCGGAAGAGATTCTGGTTGAGTCCGAGCTGGTGGAAAAGCTCAAGCGCGGTCAGCCGCTGCGTATTAAGGCCGGCTTCGATCCGACGGCGCCGGATCTCCATCTCGGGCATACCGTGCTGATTAACAAGCTGCGGCAGTTCCAGGAGCTGGGGCATCAGGTCGTCTTCCTGATTGGCGACTTCACCGGCATGATCGGGGACCCGAGTGGCAAGAGCGCGACTCGTCCGCCGTTGACTCGTGAGCAGGTGCTGGAGAATGCCGAGACCTACAAGGCTCAGGTGTTCAAGATTCTCGATCCGGCGAAAACCGAGGTGGCCTTCAACTCCACCTGGATGGACAAGCTGACGCCGGCGGATTTTATCCGGCTGGCTTCGCAGTACACCGTGGCGCGCATGCTCGAGCGCGACGATTTCAGCAAGCGCTACGCGACCAATCAGCCGATCGCCATTCATGAGTTTCTCTATCCGCTGGTTCAGGGGTATGACTCGGTGGCCCTGCGCGCGGATGTCGAACTCGGGGGTACCGATCAGAAATTCAACCTGCTGATGGGACGCGAACTGCAGCGCTCGTACGGGCAGGCATCGCAATGCATTGTCACCATGCCGCTGCTCGAAGGGCTGGATGGCGTTAAGAAGATGTCCAAGTCCCTGGGTAACTATGTAGGTATCCAGGAGGCGCCGGGAGTCATGTACAGCAAGCTGGTGTCCATTCCCGATGCCTTGATGTGGCGTTACTTCGAATTGCTCAGCTTCCGCTCTGTAGAAGAGATCGGTCAGTTCAAGCTTGATATCGAGAGCGGTGCGAACCCGCGTGACATTAAGATCAAGTTGGCTGAGGAGATCGTGGCGCGCTTCCATGGTGAAGCAGCGGCCGCCAGCGCCCATCGCTCGGCAGGTAATCGCATGCGGGATGGTGAGCTGCCAGAGGATCTTCCCGAGATCGAGCTGGTTGCGGCTGAGGATATGCCGATTGCTGCGCTGCTCAACAAGGCGGGACTGGTGAAGAATGCCGCCATGGCGCGCGACTTGTTGGGGGCGGGTAGTGTCCGTGTGGATGGTGAGGTGGTTGATCGCACCTTTATATGTAGGTTGGGTGCAGTCCATGTCTGTCAGGCCGGCAAGAAGGCTTTTGCGCGCATCGTGTTAAAAGCCGAGTAGCGGCTCAATAAAGAGTTGACGCGGAATCTGAGGTGCCTATAATGCGCACCTCTTCCGGCGCGGATCTCTCGGAAAACCTCTTGTAAATCAATTGGTTATCTTAATAAGAGGGGTTGCAAAGCAGCGAAAGCTGTGTAGAATGCGTCGGGCTGACGGGGTGGTGGTTGAGTCCTGTTGGTGCTTCGGTCGAGGTGATCGAAAGCGGTTGAAAGAGGTGGTTGACAGCGGTTTGAAACGCTGTAGAATTCGCCTCCCGCTGACGAGGAGCTAGAAGCTGATCGAAGGCGCAAGCGGTTGAGTAGAAAGGCTTTCTTCGGAAAAAGAACTTCGAAAAATAGCTTGACGGAAGATGAGGGTGCTGTAGAATGCGCGCCTCGGTTGAG
>NZ_FNCT01000010.1 GCF_900100495.1 Pseudomonas benzenivorans | reverse complement strand
GGCATCGCGCCGCGGCATATCGACTTGCGCCCGTTCGTCCTGTCCGGCCGGGAAACCCGCCTGGTGCCGGGGGGGCTGACCCGGGTGGCGCTGCGCGAGGGCTCGCTGGTGGTCAACTCGTCGCAGGGCGGCGGAACCAAGGACACCTGGGTAGTTGAGGAGTAACGACATGCTTTCGAGAACTGCTTCCGACCTGTACTGGATGTCGCGCTACCTGGAGCGCGCCGAGAACCTCGCGCGGATGCTCGAGGTCAGCTATTCGCTGTCACTGATGCCGCAGGACGGGCGTGGCGATGGCCTCGACGAGCTGGCCATGCCGCTGCTGATCACCGGCACCCTGGACGATTACCTGGAGCGCCACGGGCAGATGCATGCCGAGCGCATGCTGCACTTCTTCGCCCTGGATGCGGACAACCCGGCGAGCATCTACTGCTGCCTGCAGGCCGCGCGGAGCAACGCCCATGCGGTGCGCGGGCGGATCACCGCGGACATGTGGGAGAACATCAACGCCACCTGGCTGGAGATCCGCGGCATCGCCGAGCAGGGCCTGGGTCACTACGGCATCAACCGCTTCTGCGAGTGGGTCAAGGAGCGCTCGCATCTGTTCCGCGGCGCCACCTTCGGCACCATCATGCGCGGCGATCCGTACCGCTTCATCCGTCTGGGTACCTTCATCGAGCGCGCCGACAACACCCTGCGCCTGCTCGATGCGCGCTACGAAATGCTCGGCGAGGACATCGACGAAGTCGACGGCCGGCCGGCACGCAGTTATTACCAGTGGAGCGCCTTGCTCCGCGCGCTGTCCTCGTTCGAGGCCTTCGCCGAGATCTACCGCGGCTCGCCGGGCACGCGCAAGGTCTCCGAGCTGTTGCTGCTGCGCCCCGAAGTGCCGCGCTCGCTGCGCGCCTGCATGGACGAACTCAACCTGATGCTCGCCAGCCTGCCGGGCGACAACGGCCGCCCGGCCCAGCGCCTGGCGGCGGAGCTGGAGGCGCGGCTGCGCTACACCAGCATCGACGAAGTCCTGGGTGAGGGGCTGCATGCCTGGCTCACCGACCTTATCCAGCAGGTTCGCCAGCTGGGCCAAGCCATCCACGGTTCCTATCTGGAGGTCGCATGAGACTGTCCATCAGCCACGACACCACCTACCACTACCAAGACCAGGTGCGGGCCAGCATCCAGTATCTGCGCATGACCCCGCATGACAGCGAGCGCCAGCAGGTGCTCAGCTGGCAGCTCGACCTGCCGCGCCCGGTGCGGGCCCAGCTCGATCCCTACGGCAACATCCTGCATGTGCTGACCCTGGACGAACCGCATGAGTCGATCGTCATCGGCGCCCGTGGCCAGGTCGAGATCGACGAGCGGCGCGAGGCGGAACACGAAAGCCAGTCGGCCTTGCCGTTCCTGCGCTTCACCCGCCTGACCGAGGCGGACGAGGCGCTGCGCGAATTCGCCAGCCGGCAGTGCCAGAGCCGCCGCGACCGCGCCGGCCTGATCGACCTGATGCACGCGCTGAATGCGCATATCAGCTACCAGCCGGGCATCACCGCGACCGAGACCAGCGCCGCCGAGGCCTTCGCCGGCCGCCAGGGCGTTTGCCAGGACCATGCCCACGCCTTCCTCGCCTGCGCGCGCAGCCTGGGTATTCCGGCGCGCTACGTCTCCGGCTACCTGTACACCGACAGCAGCGACCACCTGGCCAGCCACGCCTGGGCCGAAGCCTGGCTGGACGGCGCCTGGTACAGCTTCGACGTGACCAACTGCCTGGCCAAGCCGGAGCGGCATCTGAAGCTGGCGATCGGCCTGGATTACCTGGATGCCTGCCCGGTACGCGGCATGCGCCGCGGCGGCGGCGGCGAAAAGATGCACGCGCAGGTGGATGTCTCGCCGCTGCTGCAGGTGCAGCAGCAGTAACGGGTGCGCGCGGCCCTCCAGGTGCGGGCCGGGCATTGCCGAGCGCCGCTTCGCTCGGTGCGCATGACCTAGGCGGCCCCGCGCGCCCGACAGAGGGGCTGCATTCCCAGGCGGTTTCGCTGTCGCGGCGGCGAACCGGGTCCGTAGGGTGCGCTGCGCGCACCATGGATGTTGCGCAGCCGCCGCGCCGTTACTCGCTCTGGGCAGTCTTGCGCGCAGCCATATGGCGCAGATAGCCGATCAGCTGTTGCAGTTCGGCATCGCTGACCACCGCTTCGCTGAACCCCGGCATCCGGCCCTGCGGCCAGCGCCGCAGGCTCTGCGGCGAGCGGATGTAGCGGGCGAGGAAGTCGCCGGCGAGGTATTCAGTCGGGTTGTGCGGAATATTCAGGTCCGGGCCGAACTGCGAGTCGCCGGCGGCGTTCAACCGATGGCAGGCCATGCAATGCTTCTGGAACAGGGCGAAGCCGGCCTGCACCGCGTGATCGGCATCGGCCGCCGGCAATAGCTGCGGGAAGCGCTCGGCCAGCGGCGCCAGCCTGCGGATGCGGGCGACCTGGAACGGCCACTGCTCCGGGCCGATACGGCCGGCTATCGGGTTTTCCCAGACCAGGTAGAAGGGCCCGGCGCTCGGCTTGTCAGGCGCCAGCGGCGGCCAGGGCTGGGCCGGGTCTTCCACTGCCAGCCAGGCACGGGCGCCACTGTCGGCCAGCAGGGCGGCGGCCGGCAGCTCGGCGGCAAAACCGTCCAGCGCCACCGCCTGCAGATGGTCGCCCGGCTGCACGCCGCTGAGCAGCGCCGCCAGCGGCACGCCGCGGTAGCGCATACGGCGCTGGTAGCTGACGTCCTCGTCGATCTCGATCCACCGGGCCTGCGGATGGGCGAGCAGTTCGGCGCTGCTCCAGCGGCGGCTGCCGCTGCCGAGCTCCAGGCTCAGCTCGGCGGCCTGGGCGGCAGCGCTAAGCAGCAAGAGGGCGACTATCAATCCACGCATGCTCGATCCTGTCGGGGGCAGTCATTTGTCGCCGCGACGGCTGAACTGGTGTGCTGTCTCGCAATAATTCATTGCTCAGACTGACCTGTGTAGGGTGCGCGGGGCCGCCTAGGCCGGGCGCACCACTGACAACCGGGTGCCTGGTGCGCGCGGCGCACCCTACGAGCCGGAGTCACAGAAACAGTAATTCGAAGACAGCACACCAGTCGCTGCTGCGCGCAAACGCATGGCGGCATGGATCTCAGACCCATTGCCGCCGCTTCTGCTTGGCGAAGATTACCCGTGCGACGCCGAGCACTCTACGGTGCAGCGCCGCTCCAGGGAAGGAGGGACGATCAACTGACCAAACGGGTCAGGTTGGGGAGGATCAGGATCACCGTAGTGGCAAAAACGATCAGGCTCGCTTGCCGGATTTTGGGCTGTTTAAACATGGCCATCTGCCTTTTTTTCTTGTTGGTGTGGCGTCGAATGCCCGCTCTCACTAGCTGGCGGGCCACAGCGTCACGTCCCGGTGTCGTCCGAAAACCGTCCCGGCAAAACCCGGCGGCGGTCCCTTTTCTTGTGTGCTGACTGCATTCCAGCTTTGTAACTCTAGGGGGCTCATCACAGTTTCTTTAGATGAGTTGGTTGCTAAGCAGTTGCTGCTTGGAACGCCGGGTTATCGCTGGCTTCGACGCAAGCATCAACAGCCCTTGAGCCAGACGCTTCTGCGCCGCACGTGCCTGCAAAACGCCAGCAAACGACCGTTCGTCTGAGCAGAGTGGTCAATAGCCCTGAGCACTTCGGTCATTGAGCCTGGCCGGCCTGGGGGTATGGTGGAACCGCCCAACAAGAACAGGCGTAACCTGGCTTTATCAGCTGACCACACGCCGCCACCTACCCCTCCATTGGAGGTCTGAGGACGCCATGACCGAAGCATTCATTTTCGATGCGGTGCGCACGCCCCGCGGCAAAGGCAAGAACGATGGCGCGCTGTACAGCGTCAAGCCGGTCAGCCTGGTCGCCGGCCTGCTCAAGGCCCTGCAGGCACGCAACAGCCTGGACACCAGCCAGGTCGATGACGTCGTGCTCGGCTGCGTCACCCCGCTCGGCGACCAGGGCGCCGACATCGCCAAGACCGCGGCGATGGTCGCCGACTGGGACGTCAGCGTCTCCGGCGTGCAGCTCAACCGCTTCTGCGCCTCGGGCCTGGAGGCGGTCAACCTCGGCGCGATGAAGGTGCGCTCCGGTTTCGAGGACCTGGTGGTGGCCGGCGGCGTCGAGTCGATGTCGCGCGTGCCCATGGGCTCCGACGGCGGCGCCTGGGTGATGGACCCGGAAACCAATATGCACAGCCATTTCACCCCGCAGGGCATCGGCGCCGACCTGATCGCCACCCTGGAAGGCTTCAGCCGCGCCGATGTCGACGCCTTCGCCCTGCGTTCGCAGCGCAAGGCCGCGCGCGCCAGCGCCGACGGCTCGTTCAACAGATCGCTGATCCCGGTTACCGACCAGAACGGCATCGTCCTGCTCGACCACGACGAATTCATCCGCGGCGACAGCACCCTCGAGGGCCTCGGCAAGCTCAAGCCGAGCTTCGAGATGATGGGCCAGATGGGCTTCGACAGCACCGCCCAGCTGGTCTACAGCCATGTCGAGCGCATCGAGCACGTGCATACCCCGGGCAACAGCTCGGGCATCGTCGACGGCGCGGCGCTGATGCTGATCGGCTCCGCGGCCAAGGGCAAGGAGCTGGGGCTGAAGCCGCGCGCACGCATCGTCGCCACCGCGGTGACCGGCACCGACCCGACCATCATGCTCACCGGCCCGGCGCCGGCCACGCGCAAGGCGCTGGCCAAGGCCGGGCTCAAGGTGGAGGACATCGACCTGTTCGAGGTCAACGAGGCCTTCGCCTCGGTGGTGCTGAAGTTCATCAAGGACATGGGCGTCAGCGAGGACCGGGTCAACGTCAACGGCGGCTCCATCGCCATGGGCCACCCGCTCGGCGCCACCGGCTGCGCGATCCTCGGCACCCTGCTCGACGAACTGGAGAGGCGCCAGCTGCGCTATGGCCTGGCCACCCTCTGCGTGGGCGGCGGCATGGGCATTGCCACCATCATCGAACGCATCTGATCAGCCGTAGGAGCGGGCCATGCCCGCGAAGCCGACGTTGCGCTGATGATCGCGGGCATGGCCCGCTCCTACGGTTTCTGCGTTGTCCTCCAGTTGAGTGCAACTGCCAGCGAGAAAGGAATTAACTAATGACTGACGCCATCCGCTACGAAAAAGGCCAGGACGCTATCGTCGTGCTGACCATCGACATGCCTGGCCAGAGCGCCAATACCATGAACGCGCAGTACCGCGAGGCCATGGGTCAGGTCGTCGAGCGCCTGGAGGCCGAGAAGGATTCGATTGCCGGAGTGATCGTCACCTCGGCGAAGAAGACCTTCTTCGCCGGCGGTGACCTCAACGAGTTGATCAAGGTCAGCAAGGCTGATGCCGACGCCTTCTACCGGATGATCCTGAAGATCAAGGGCCAGTTGCGCCGCCTGGAGTGCCTGGGCAAGCCGGTAGTGGCGGCGATCAACGGCGCGGCGCTGGGCGGTGGCTGGGAGATCTGCCTGGCCTGTCACCACCGCATCGCCCTGGACAGCTCCAGCGTGCAGCTCGGCCTGCCGGAAGTGACCCTCGGCCTGCTGCCGGGCGGCGGCGGGGTGGTGCGCATGGTGCGCCTGCTCGGCCTGGAAAAGGCCCTGCCGTACCTGGCCGAAGGCAAGAAGGTGCGCCCGGAGGCCGCGCTGAAAGCCGGCCTGATCGACGAGCTGGCCTCCGACAAGGACGACCTGCTGGCCAAGGCGCGCGCCTGGATCGCCGCCAATCCGGCGCCCAGACAGCCCTGGGACCTGCCGGGCTACAAGATCCCCGGCGGCACGCCGTCCAGTCCCAATGTGGCGCAGATGCTGGCCATCGCGCCTTCGGTGCTGCGCGACAAGACCAAGGGCTGTTTCCCGGCGCCGGAGAAGATCCTCTGCGCCGCGGTCGAGGGCGCCCAGGTCGACTTCGACACCGCGCAGCTGATCGAGGCGCGCTACTTCACCGAGCTGACCACCGGCCAGGTGGCGAAGAACATGATCGGTACCTTCTGGTTCCAGCTCAACGAGATCAATGCCGGCGGCTCGCGTCCGCAGGGTTTCGCGCCCTACCTGACCAAGAAGGTCGGCGTGCTCGGCGCCGGCATGATGGGCGCCGGCATCGCCTATGTCTCGGCGCTGGCGGGGATCGAGGTGGTACTCAAGGACATCTCGCTCGAGGCCGCCGAGAAGGGCAAGAGCTACTCGGCCAAGTTGCTGGAGAAGAAAGTCGGCCGCGGCCAGATGAGCGCCGAGAAGCGCGACGCCATCCTCGCGCGCATCGCCACCACCGACAAGGACGCCGACTTCGCCGGCTGCGACCTGATCATCGAAGCGGTGTTCGAGGATCGCGACCTCAAGGCCAACGTCACCGCCGCCGCCGAGCGTGCTGCATTGGCCGAAGCGGTGATCGCCTCCAACACCTCGACCCTGCCGATCACCGGCCTGGCCAATGCGGTGCAGAAGCAGGACCGGTTCATCGGCCTGCATTTCTTCAGCCCGGTGGACAAGATGCCGCTGGTGGAGATCATCAGGGGCGAGCGGACCAGCGACGAGACCCTGGCGCGTGGCTTCGACTACGTCATGCAGATCAAGAAGACCCCGATCGTGGTCAACGACAGCCGCGGCTTCTTCACCTCGCGGGTGTTCGGCACCTTCACCAACGAAGGCATTGCCATGCTCGGCGAGGGCGTGTCGGCGGCGCTGATCGAGAACGAGGCGCGCAAGGCCGGCATGCCGGTCGGCCCGCTGGCAATCAGCGACGAGGTGTCGCTGAGCCTGATGCAGCACATCCGCCAGCAGACCCTCAAGGACCTGGCCGAGGAGGGCAAATCCCTGCCCGAGCATCCGGCCTTCGCCGTCATCGAGTCGATGCTGGGCGAGTACAAGCGTCCGGGCAAGGCGGCCGGCGGCGGTTTCTACGAGTATCCGGCGGGCGGCAAGAAGTACCTGTGGCCGGAATTGAAGAGCCGTTTCGAAAAGGCCGATAGACAAATCCCGCAAGAGGACGTGCGCGACCGCATCCTGTTCATCCAGGCCATCGAGACCGTGCGCTGCGTGGAGGAGGGGGTACTGAACTCCACCGCCGACGCCAATATCGGTTCGATCTTCGGCATCGGTTTCGCCGCCTGGACCGGCGGTGCGCTGCAGTTCATCAACCAGTACGGCATCCAGGACTTCGTCGCCCGCGCCCAGTACCTGGCCGAGCAGTACGGCGAGCGCTTCCTGCCGCCGGCCTTGCTGCTGGAGAAGGCGGCCAAGGGCGAAAGTTTCTGACTCCAGGCGAGTTGCGCATGTGCTGCCGCGCATGCGCACAGCCGAGCCGGTTGGAAGGAAATGCTAGGGATTTCACGTTTTCCCGGTCGTGGGTTGTCAGCCTGTGATGGGTGTCCGCGGCGATGACGCTAGACTCCTTGCAGGTGCCAGGCCTGGTGGAAGGCCGTGGTCGTACTGTGCTGTGGAGAGTTGCCCATGCCGAAGATGAAGACACTGATGGCGGTTTCAGTTTGCGCGCTGATGCTGTCGTCGCTGACCGTTCCGCAGATGAACCTGTTCATCGGCTCTGCCTACGCTAAGGACGGTGGCGGTGGCGGTGGCGGTGGCGGTGGAGGTGGCGGCGGCGGAAACGGCGGCGGTGGACATGGCGGCGCCGGTGCAGGCGGTGGTAATGGCCATGGCGGCGGTATCGGTGGCGCTCATGATGGCCACGCCGAGGGCGGCTCGAATGGCAAGGGTAAAGGCGCCAGCAACAGCTCTGGTCATGGCGCCGCCACCTCGGCGGCGGCGAAGTCCAATGAGACTACTGGCTTGGCCAAGGCGATGTCGGTGGTCGCCAGCACTCCGGCGGCGCTGGCTGCCGCGCTGGGTTTGCAGAATGCCTTGGCCTCCAGCAGCAAGCCGGATGGCGAAACCGAGGCGGGCGAGGAAGGAACCGACGACGCGGCCGATGAGGGAGTCAGCGATGATGGCAGCGCCGAGGATGGCAGCACCGACGAGAGCGAGGCTCAGGAAGCGGAATAAGCGCCTGCAGCCCTGAGTTGACGATAAAGCCCGGCCTCGCAAGCCGGGCTTTTTCTATCCCGATAAGCCATCCTCAGCACGCCTGGCGGGCGCATAGCAGTTGTTGGAGCGCCTGGCGCTCGCTCAATTGCGTCGGCATCTTCAGGGTCGTCAGCCTGCCGTCGCCCAGGTGAATGGCCAATTCGCTCTCGAAGCGGATGCCACGTTCGTCGATGGTGGCGTAGGTGATGCCGTAGACGTTCTGGTCCGAGGCGGAAGGGGCGGCACTCATGGCGGTTCTCCTCGACGCCGGCGCTGCTGCAAGGCCGCGCCGGCGTGTTTATTTACGGGCTGCGGCTTTGTCGATCTTGATCGGCGCGCTCGGCGCCTTGTCGGCGTGGCGCTGGCTGTCGGCGCTGAGCGTGCCGGCGAAAGCGGAGGCAGCGAGCAGGCTGGCGATGGCGGCGAAACTGGTCATGGCGTGGATCCCTCTGTGGTGGTGGGCGATGCCCGTTGACCGGATAATCCGTGCGTGGCCTCATCGACGGAAGTGAATGGGCGTCATGGTGACTATCGAGGGCGCTGATAGGCACACGGGTGCGGTGCTTGGTCGGGCTGTGCAACGTCCTCTTGCCTTGCCGCGTGGCCCCAGGCAGGCTTGAAGCCTGTAGCAATCACCACCCCCGCGTTTCAGGTAGCCGCCCCATGCCGTTGCAGATTTGCATTCTGGAAACTGACATTCTTCGCCCCGAGCTGGTCGACCAGTACCAAGGTTATGGCCGGATGTTCGAGCAGCTTTTCGCTCGGCAACCGATCGCCGCCGAGTTCACCGTGTACAACGTGATGCAAGGCCACTATCCGCCGGACGGCGAGCATTACGACGCCTATCTGGTCACCGGCAGCAAGGCCGACTCGTTCGGCAGCGACCCGTGGATCGAAACCCTCAAGACCTATCTGCTGGACCGCTATGCCCGCGGCGACAAGCTGCTCGGCATCTGTTTCGGTCACCAGTTGCTGGCCCTGCTGCTCGGCGGCAAGGCCGAGCGCGCCGAGCAAGGTTGGGGAGTGGGCACTCACCGTTATCGGCTGGCGCACCAGCCGGCGTGGATGAAGCCGGTGCTGGAGGAGCTGACCCTGCTGATCAGCCACCAGGACCAGGTCACCAAGCTGCCGGAGAACGCCACGCTGCTGGCCTCCAGCGATTTCTGCCCGATCGCCGCCTACTGCATCGACGATCAGGTGTTGTGCTTCCAGGGCCATCCGGAGTTCATCCACGACTACTCCAAGGAGTTGCTGGAGATCCGCCAGCAGCACATCGGCGAGGAGACCTATCGCAAGGGCGTGGACAGCCTGCAGCATGAGCACCAGGGCCATACGGTCGCCGAGTGGATGATGCGTTTCGTCGCGCACGGGCGTTCGGGCCTGGACCTTTAAGCGCCGTGCAGAAGAAAAGCCCGACGCATGCGCCGGGCTTTTTTCTGCGCGATCGGCTCACAGCCAGCCGTAGTGCTTGAAACTGGCGTAAAGCCCGATGCAGCCGGTGGCCAGCAAACCGAGCACCGCGTAGTAGCCATAGTGCCAGGTGAGTTCCGGCATGTTCTCGAAGTTCATCCCGTAGAGGCCCGCCACCGCGGTGGGGAGGGCCAGGATGGCGGCCCAGGCGGCGAACTTGCGCTGGGTGATGCTCTGCCGTGAGGACTCCAGCAGCAGGCCGATTTCGATGGCGTGGTCGGCCATCTCGCGCAGGGCGGTCAGGTCCTCCAGCAGACGGCTGACATGGATCGCCACGTCGCGAAAGTACGGACGCATGTTCTTGTCGATAAAGGGGAAGTCGAGGCGCTGCAGTTCCTGGCAGATTTCCGCCAGTGGCCCGATGTAGCGGCGCAGGCGCAGCAGGTCACGACGCAGGCCCTGGATGCGCTCGACATCGGCCTGGGTCAAGGAGCGCTTGAGCACATCCTGCTCGACCTCCTCGAGCTCACCATAGTAGCCGTCCATCAGCGGCCGGTAGTTCTCCAGCACGAAGCTGAGCAGGGCGTAGAGCACGAAGTCTTCGCCGTGCTCGAGCAGCAGGGGGCGGGCCTCGCAGCGCTGGCGCACCTGCGAGTAGGGCGCGGATTGGCCATAGCGGGCGCTGATGATGTAGCCATTGCCGGCGAACAATTGGGTTTCGATGAACTCCAGCTCGCCATTCACCTGGATCGCCGAATAGACCACCATAAACAGCGCATCGCCGAAGGTTTCCAGCTTGGGCCGGGTATGACGTTGCAGGGCATCCTCGAGTGCCAGTTCGTGCAGGTCGTACTGGCGCTGCAGGTTGGTCAGCTCCTCGGGACCCGGGTCGTGCAGACCTATCCAGACGAAATGGCCGGGCTTTTTCGACCACTCCTTTCCTTCATCAAGGGTAATGTCGGTGACTTTCCTGCCTTGGCTGTAGACGGCTGCGGCAACGACTCGACCCATGGCGATTCCCTTTTTTATTGTCTACCGGTGTGGGGCGAAGAATACCCCGCTTACCTTGAGAGTGTTGCTGGAGGCGAGGAGTTCTTCCAGATCGACCGCCAGCGGAATGCCCGGTCGGGCTTGGCCATCAGGCGTGCGCCAGCTCCTGGTCCAGGGCCTGGATACAGCGCTGCATCTGCGTGCGGCAGTCTTGGATCAGCGTCGGCAGGTCGTCCAGGGTCAGCCCGGCGGTGGGGATCGCCGGCAGCGAGCGGATCAGGATCCTGCCGCTGTGCCAGCGGTTCAGGCGCATCTGCTTGACATAGCTGCTGACGCACACCGGGATGATCGGTACGCCGGCGGCGATCGCCATCTGGAAGGCACCTTTCTTGAACGGCAACAGATCTTCGCCGAGGTTGCGCGTGCCCTCGGGAAACACCCAGATCGAGGTGTCGCGGTACTTGAGGGTGTCGGTGGTGGTGAGCATCGCTTGCTTGGCGCGCCGGGCGTTGCCGCGGTCGAGCAGCACGTTGCCGGCCAGCCAGTAGAGCTGGCCGAAGAACGGCACCCACTTCAGGCTTTTCTTGCCGATGCTGACTGTGCGCTCGGGCACCACGCTACCAAGCACGAACAGATCGTAGTTGGATTGATGGTTGGCGATTATCACGCAAGCGCGCTGGTGATCGCGCAACGGCCGCGCGTCGATCTTCAGCTTCAGACGCAGGATGCACAACGCCGGCCAGGCATAGAGCCGCGCGCAGAGGCGGCTGTTGTCCGGGTTGAACGGCCGGCACAGGCCGATGAGCAGGCCGAGTATGCCGGCGAGGATGAAGTGCACGGCCATCAACAGCATGCGCAGAAGAAAAAGCATTTGGTACGCTCGTCTGGATAAACGGCGCGCAGTGTACGGATGTGCATTCCTGACGGCAATTGCTGCCGATCTGCGCCCAATGGGCGGCTATCGCTGCGGAACTGGCGGTTTTTCCATATAAGACAGGGCACTGCGCGCCGCGATGGCCTCCCGGGATTGGCGAGGAGCCATAGAAAAGCCCGGCGCTTGGCCGGGCTTCGCTCACCGGATGCCAGATTCAGAGCGGGAGCTGCTTGTCCAGCTCGATGGCCTGGGCGAGGGTGTCCAGCAGGGCCTTGCGCACTTTCAGCTTGGTGTTGCGGTGCGCGGTCATGTTGATCTTCTTCAGCTGCTGGGCGACGGCCTGGGCGCTGGCCAGCAATTGGTCGGCCGGCACCAGCTTGTCGAGGAAGCCGGCGTCGACCGCGCCTTGCGGGTCGAACATCTCGCCATTGATCACCGAACGGTGGAACGCCGATTTGCGCAGGCGGTCACGGGCCAGCTCGATGCCGACATGGTGCATGGTCATGCCGATCTGCACCTCGTTCAGGCCGATGCTGAACGGGCCTTCGACGCCGATGCGGTAGTCGGCCGAGAGCAGGATGAAGGCACCCTTGGCCACTGCATGGCCGGGGCAGGCGACGATGATCGGGAACGGGTGGGCGAGCATGCGCCGCGCCAGCGTCGAGCCGGCGGCGACCAGATCGACCGCGTTCTGTGGGCCGGAGGTCATCACCTTCAGATCGTAACCACCGGAAAGGATGCCCGGCTGGCCGGTGACGATGACGATGGCCTTGTCCTGCTCGGCGCGATCCAGCGCGGTATTGAAGGCGGCGATCACCTCCGGGGAAATGGCATTGACCTTGCCGTTGCAGAGGGTCAGGGTGGCGATGCCGGCTTCGAGTTGATAGTTGATCAGGTCACTCATGGTCGGGTTCCGTGTGCTGAAGTGGGGCAGACGTTACTCATCCGTATCCCGCAGGTAAAGCGCGGCGACTGACTGGTGGGTCAGCCAGAACGCCGCCGCCGGCTGGTGATCGGGGGGGGGCGCCCAGCCTGTTCATTGCCGCGGGCTTTCCGCTGGCCTATCGAGGTGGCGCTGCGGGCGCGCCGGGCGAATGTCCGGCATTGGGCATAAGCGCATGAATCTTCTGAAAAAAACTTTTGCCTTTGGCGAGCCGTTCGGCTAGATTAGCGCGCCTCGACAGACAGCAGTGTCCATCGAGACCCGGTGAAGTGTCCGAGCGGTTGAAGGAGCACGCCTGGAAAGTGTGTATACGAGAAATCGTATCGTGGGTTCGAATCCCACCTTCACCGCCAGACAAAAACGAAAAGCCCGGCCCAGCGCCGGGCTTTTTCGTTTCCGCCATTTGCCGAGATCGGCTGCGGCCCTTTAAGGTCTTGCCAAGCCACTGACTGCTGGAGCCCTGCATGCGCCCGACCTGGGACATCTTCTGTAGCGTCGTCGATAACTTCGGCGATATCGGCGTGACTTGGCGCCTGGCCCGCCAGTTGGTGGCCGAGCATGGCCTGGCGGTCAGGCTGTGGGTGGACGATCTGGGCGTTTTCCTGCGCCTGTGCCCGCAGGCCGACGCCCATGCGCCGCGACAGCTGCAGCAGGGGGTCGAAGTCTGTCTGTGGCGCAAGGACTGGCAGCCGGTCGAGCCGGCGGACGTGGTGATCGAGGCCTTCGCCTGCACGCCGCCCGCGACCTATGTCGCGGCGATGGCGGCGCGGCCGCGGAAGGTGCTCTGGCTCAACCTGGAGTACCTCAGCGCGGAAGACTGGGTCGAGGGTTGCCATGGCTTGCCGTCTCTGCAAGCCAGTGGTCTGCAGAAGTTCTTCTTCTTTCCCGGCTTCACCGCGGGCAGCGGTGGGCTGTTGCGTGAGCTTGACCTGCTGGCTAAGCGCCGGGCATTTCAGGCCGATCCGCAGGCACGGGCGGATTTTCTCGCCAGCCTCGGCGTGCCACTGTTGGCGGACGCCCGGCTGATCTCCTTGTTCGCCTACGAGAACAGCGGCTTGGCCGGTTGGCTGGATGTCTTGGCGGCGGATACCCGGGCCACCCAGTTGCTGGTGCCGGAAGGGCGCATCCTGGGCGACCTGCAGGCCTGGCTCGGCGGGTCACGATTGACGGTCGGCGAGCGTCGCCAGCGCGGCCGGTTGCATGTCCAGGTGCTGCCGTTCGTCGAGCAGGATCAGTACGACCGCCTGCTCTGGAGCTGCGATTTCAACGCGGTGCGCGGCGAGGACTCGTTCGTCCGTGCGCAATGGGCCGGGCGGCCGCTGCTCTGGCACATCTATAAGCAGGACGAGAACACTCACCTGGACAAGCTCGAGGCCTTTCTTGCCCTATATACAGGGGGCCTTTCAACGGCCGCGGCGGCTGCGCTGAGCAGTCTGTGGCGGGCCTGGAATACCGGGACGGCGGTGGCGCCGAGCTGGCAGGCGCTGCTGCAGGAGTGGCCCGAACTGGCCGCTCACGCCGAGAGCTGGTGTCTGGAACAGGCCTCGCAGACCGATCTCGCCACGGCGCTGGTACAGTTTTACCGAAATTGGCTATGATACGCGGCCTAGATTCACGCATCTCAATCCATATCCGGATACTCGTATGAAAACCGCACAAGAAATGAAGGCCAACAGTGTGGCCCTGATCGACGGCCAACCTTGGCTTATCCAGAAGGCCGAATTCACCAAGTCCGGTCGTAACAGCGCCATCGTCAAGATGAAGCTGAAGAACCTGTTGACTGGTTCTTCGACCGAGACCGTCTACAAGGCCGACGACAAGCTCGAGCCGGTGATCCTCGACCGCGTCGCCGTGACCTACTCCTACTTCAGCGACCCGAACTACGTGTTCATGGACGAAGAATTCAACCAGTACGAGCTGAACAAGGACGACCTGGAAAGCGTACTGCCGTTCATCGTCGACGGCATGACCGACGTCTGCGAAGCCGTGTTCTTCGAAGGCAAAGTGGTGTCCGTCGACCTGCCGACCACCATCGTCCGTCAGATCGCCTACACCGAAGGTTCCGCACGCGGCGATACCTCGGGCAAGGTGATGAAGCCGGCCAAGCTGAGCAACGGTACCGAAGTCAAGGTTGCCGACTTCTGCGAAATCGACGACTGGATCGAAATCGATACCCGCACCGGCGAGTACAAGTCGCGCGCTAAAGCTCCGGCCTAAGACTGGCTTTGATCGCGTGCTGAAAAAGCCCGACCTTGGTGTCGGGCTTTTTTCTGTCCGGGATTTGCCGGTAGCTCTTGTAGGGTGGGTTCGGCCCGCCACGAATATCCTCCACCCTGCGCCGCTAGCTGCGGCCGAAGCCGCTTTGCAGGGCCAGGTCCCAGGGCGGCACCGGGCCGAAACGGGCCTTGAGGAACTCCAGCAGCAGGCGGCCGCGCGAGGCGCTTTCGCGTTCCAGGCGCAGGGCGTAGATGCCGCTGGGTTCCGGTGGCGGCAAGCCACCCTCGCAGAACAGCGGCAGCAGTTCGCCGCGCAGCAGGTAGTCGCTGATCAGCCAGGTCGGCAGGTGGGCGACGCCGAGCCCGGCGAGGGCGCCGAACAGCAGGGTCTCGGCGTTGTTGGCGGTCAAGCGCAGGCGCTGCGGTCGGCAGACCTGCAGCTTGCCATCCTGCTCGAAGCGCCAGGCATAGGGCGGCGCCAGGCTGTCCCAGTCGAGGCCGTGGTGCTCGATCAGCTCGCTGGGCGAGCGCGGCATGCCGTGCCGGGCCAGGTAGTCCGGGCTGGCGCAGGCGACGCGCACCAGCGGCGCCAGGGCGGTGGCGACCAGGCGGGTGTCGGCCAGCGGGCCGATGCGCAGGACCAGGTCGACCTCGCCGAGGTGGGCCCCCTGCAGGTCGACGAAGCTGTCGATCAAGCGCAGTTGCACGTCCAGTCCCGGATAGGCCTTGAGAAACTCGGCGATTGCCGGTGCCAGGTGCCGGCGGCCGAAGGGGGCCGGTGCGTCGATGCGCAGCAAGCCTTCCGGGGCGCTGCTCAGCGATACCGCCTCGGCGCGGGCCAGGTGCAGTTCCGCGAGGATGCGCCGGGCCCGCTCGGCGAAGGCCAGCCCGGCCGGGGTGGCGCGCACTGCGTGGGTGCTGCGGCTGAACAGGCTGCTGCCCAGCGAGCGCTCCAGCGCATCAATGCGCCGGGCCACTGCGGAGGGCGTCAGGGGATGGCGGCGCGAGGCGGCGGAGAAGCTGCCGGTTTCCAGCACGTCGAGAAACAGACTGAGCTGGTCGGTGAGGGCGTCGGGGTTCATCTGCGGCTCGGTTATGCATGTTGTGCATAGCGATTGTGCGCTGCTGTGCGTTTCCCTGCCAGCAACGGCTGGTTAGCATGCGCGGCATCGAAGCGGAGCCCGCCATGAACCTGATCGACTTTCTACTGAACCTGCTCCTCGGCGTGTCGCTCGGCACGCTGGGTGGTTTGTTCGGCATCGGCGGCGGCCTGCTGGCGATTCCGGCCCTGGGCGTGCTGTTCGGCCTGGATCAGCAACTGGCCCAGGGCACGGCGCTGGTGATGGTGGTGCCGAATGTGCTGCTGGCGCTGTGGCGCTATCACCAGCGCAACCGTATCGACCTGCGCCACGCGCTGACCCTGGCCGCCAGCAGTTTCCTGTGTGCCCTGCTCGGTGCGCGCTGGGCGGTGACCCTGGATGCCGAACGCATGCGCCTGGCCTTCGTCGCCTTCCTGGTCGCGTTGGCGTGCTACAACCTGTCGCGGGTCTACTGGCGCCCGGCCGCCGGCAGCAGCGAGCTGCGTCAGCCCTGGCCCTGGTTGGCGCTGCTGGGTAGTGGGGCGGGCTTGCTCGGCGGGCTGCTCGGGGTCGGCGGTGCGGTGTTGGCCACGCCGGTGCTGACCGGTCTGTTCGGTACCACCCAGGTCATGGCCCAGGGTCTGTCGTTGGCGCTGGCGGCGCCGAGCACCGGGGTGACCCTGATCACCTATGCGCTGCACGGGCATGTCGACTGGGCGCTGGCGCTGCCCCTGGCGCTCGGCGGGCTGCTCAGCATCAGTTGGGGCGTGCGGTTCGCCCATGCCCTGCCCGAGCGCCTGTTGCGCGCGCTGTTCGCCGGCTTCCTGTTGCTCTGCGCGTTGCTGCTCGGGCTTAGAGTCTGAAGCCTTCGGCGATGTGTTCGGCCAGGCACTCGGTGACCGGGGACTGGCTGGCGCTGTTGCGCAGCAGCACGATGCTGGCCGAGGGCATGCTCGGCAGGCCTTCCGCTTCGCCGAGGATGCGCAGGTCCGGGGTGATCAAGCTTTGCAACTGCGCGGTGACCGCCAGACCGGCACTGACGACTGCCATGATCGCCGCCAGGCTCGGGCTGGTGTAGGCGATGCGGTACTCGCGCTCCATCGCGTCCAGCGCATTGCAGGCCCAGGAGCGGCAGAAACACTGGGCATTGAACATCGCCAGCGGCAGCGGCTCCTGCTCGTGGGGGCAGAAGCCCTGGGCCTCGGCCCAGACGATGCGCTCCTGGCGCAGCAACTGGCCGATCTCGGTGCCCGGCTCGCGGGTGATGATGGTCAGGTCGAGGTCCTGGCGTTGCAGCAGCTGGAACGACGGCTCGCAATGCAGCTCCACCTGCACCAGCGGGTAGGCCTGGGCGAAGCGCGAGAGGATTCCCGGCATGAAGCGCATCACGTAGTCATCCGGGGTGCCGATGCGCACCGCGCCGACCATGTGCGGTTCGCGCAGGGTGTTCATCACCTCGCCATGCAGCTTGAGGATGCGCCGCGCGTAACCGAGCAGCACCTGGCCTTCGGCGGTCAGGCTGAGCTGGCGGCCGTCGCGCTGGAACAGCGGACGCTGCATCACATCCTCTTCCAGGCGCTTCATCTGCATGCTGACCGCCGACTGGGTGCGGTTGACCATTTCGGCCGCGCGGGTGAAACCGCCGTGGTCGGCGATGGCGACGAAGGTGCGCAGCAGTTCGCTATCGATGCTCGGGTAATTGGCCATACATCAATCTCCGAGATGTACCGCATAAGAAACATTTGTTGGATTGATCATAAGCCCAGCGCGAGACTGTCGCCAACCCCACAGGAGGGCGACGAGATGAAAGGTCAGAAAGGATATGCAATAGCAGGTGTGTGGCCTCGGCACGCGGTGAGCCTGAGCGCTCTGGCCAAGGCGGTTTGGCGTCGACTCAAGCGCTGGCAGCAACTGGCCGAGCAACGCCGGCAGTTGGCTTCGCTCAGCGATGCGGCGCTCAAGGATATCGGCGTGAGCCGTGCGGATATACTGCAGGAAACCGAGCGGCCGTTCTGGGAAGATCCCCTGGCCCACCCGCCGAGTAAGCGTAGAGAGGCCCGTTGATATGCAAGTGCAAGTGCGGATCGTCAACGCCTTCGTCGATGGCGAACGAGGCGGCAACCCTGCTGGCGTAGTGCTGCAGGCCGACGCGCTGGATGCGCGGCAGAAGCAGGAGATCGCCGCGCAGGTGGGGTTGTCGGAGACCGCCTTCGTTTCCTCTTCGCAAAGCGCGGCGTTCAAGCTGGAGTTCTTCACCCCGACCCGGCAGATCGCCCATTGTGGCCACGCAACCGTGGCCACTTTTTCCCTGCTGCGTCAGCTCGGCCAGCTCGGCGAGGGCTGGAGCAGCAAGGAAACCCTCGACGGCAACCGCGACATCCTGCTGCAGGGGGACATGGCGTTCATGGAGCAGCACGCGCCGCACTACCTCGATCTGGGTGACGAGCCGCCATTACTCGCCGAGTTGCTGGCGGCCCTGGGCGCCGACCCTGCGCAGCTGCTGCCCGGCGTGTGGCCGGCACGGGTAAGTACCGGTGGGGCCTTCGTGGTCGTGCCGCTGCTGGATGAGGCCAGGGTGCATGCCCTGCAGCCCGATCAGGCGGCATTGACGCGCCTCAGCGAGCGGCTCGAGCTGATCGGTTTCTATGTGTTTTCCCCGCAAACGCGCCAGCCCGGCCGCGTAGCCGGCGCGCGCATGTTTGCGCCGCGCTATGGCATCGCCGAAGAGTCCGCCACCGGGATGGCCGCCGGACCGCTGGCGTGTTTCCTGCGCGAGCGCATGCAGGTACCGGGCGCGCGCCTGCTGATCGAGCAGGGCTGCCTGATGCAACCGCCGTCGCCCAGCGTGATCACCGTCGACCTGCAACTGGCTGGAGGGCGCATCGAACGCCTGCTGGTCGGTGGCAAGGCGCAGGTGATGCATGAGCTGACCCTCGAGCTATAGGCACAAGGATTGAGCCTGTCCCGCTGCCGGCTGGTGCCGGCATGCAAGAGTCGCCGGGCCCGCGAGGCCCTGACATCCCTCCGGCTGGAACTCCTTTGACGGTTCGACGGCATGCAGGACTGGTGCAAGCGGCGAGCGGCCTGTACGGTTTCAGCCGTGTGATCACGGCGGCTCCCCGTCCGGGCGCTGGAGCGGGGCAGCAGTGCGGTAGCGCTGCCGCGGGCGGCCGCGGCGATCGCGCGAACTCCCCCAGGTCATCAGGAACGTGCGTCATGACGCCGACTCTTTCGCTTGCCCAAGCCCGCCGCCTGGCGCTCAGTGCCCAGGGCTTCGCCCGCGCGCCACGCGGGGAGTTCCGCCATCGCCAGTTGCTGGCGCAGATCGACAGGCTCGGGGCGCTGCAGATCGATTCGGTGAATGCCGTGGTGCGCTCGCACTATCTGCCGCTGTTCTCCCGGCTCGGACCCTATGACCAAACCCTGCTGGAGCAGGCCGCCTGGAGTCAGGGGCGACATCGCAGTCTGTTCGAGTACTGGGGGCACGAGGCATCGCTGCTACCGCTGGAACTCTATCCGCTGTTGCGCTGGCGCATGCAACGGGCGCGCAACGGCGAGGGCATCTATAAACAGTTGGCGCTGTTCGGCCGTGAGCAGCAGCCGCTGATTCGCCAGGTGCTACAGGCGGTGCGTGAGCAAGGTGCGCTGGGCGCCGGCAGCCTGAACCAGGGCCGGATGGGCAAGGGCGGCTGGTGGGGTTGGAGCGCGGAAAAGCATGCGCTGGAATGGCTGTTCGCCGTCGGCGAGGTAACGGTGGCCGGGCGACGCGGCTTCGAACGC
The DNA here is from genome assembly GCF_900100495.1 of Pseudomonas benzenivorans. GTDB lineage: Bacteria > Pseudomonadota > Gammaproteobacteria > Pseudomonadales > Pseudomonadaceae > Aquipseudomonas > Aquipseudomonas benzenivorans. The sequence goes on along the minus strand of NZ_FNCT01000010.1, from coordinate 184,625 downwards.
CTGTACGACCTGCCGGAGCGGGTGTTGCCGGCCGATCTGCTCGAGCGGCCCGAACTGGATGAGACGCAGGCCCAGCGCCAGTTGCTGCGGCGTGCGGCGCAGGCGCTGGGAGTGGCCACGGAGAAAGATCTGCGAGACTACTTCCGGTTGGACGCCGCCGACAGCCAGGCGCGTCTGGCCGAACTGCTCGAAGCCGGTGAGGTCCTGCGGGTGCAGGTGCAGGGCTGGGCGCAACCGGCCTACTGTCCGGGTGAGCCGAAGATCCCGCGCAAGGTCGAGGTCAGCGCCTTGCTATCGCCGTTCGACTCGCTGATCTGGGAGCGTGCACGCACCGAGCGGCTGTTCGATTTCCGCTACCGTCTGGAGATCTACACGCCCCAGCATAAACGGGTGTACGGCTACTACGTGTTGCCCTTCCTGCATGCCGAACGCCTGGCGGCGCGGCTCGATCTGCGTGCCGAGCGTGCCCAGCGGCGCCTGACGGTCCACGCCCTGCACGAGGAAACGCCCGGCCTGGATGAACAGGGCCTGCTGGCGTTGGCGCAGAACCTACGGGCACTGGCAAGTTGGCTGGGCCTGGAGCAGGTGCAGCTGAACTGTCCGAGTACCGCGGCGGCGCGCTTGCGGGCGAATCTGGCCTGAGCTGCGCAGATCGGTGGAGCGGCAACCGGCTGCGCGTTCCGCTACAATGCGCGCCGAATTCGACTTGCCCGAGAGCCGCCCATGCCCGCCTGCCTGACCCCGATCATCGTTGCCTTGGATTTCCCGAACCGTGATGCCGCACTGGCGCTGGCCGATCGACTCGACCCCAAGCTGTGCCGGGTCAAGGTGGGCAAGGAGCTGTTCACCCGTTGTGGCCCGGAGATCGTTGCGGCCCTGGGCAGCAGGGGCTTCGAGGTGTTCCTCGACCTGAAATTCCATGACATCCCCAATACCACGGCGATGGCGGTCAAGGCCGCGGCCGAGCTGGGCGTCTGGATGGTCAATGTGCACTGCTCGGGCGGCCTGCGCATGCTGGCGGCCTGCCGCGAGACGCTGGACAAACTGGGCGGTAGCAAGCCGCTGCTGATCGGCGTGACCGTGCTGACCAGCATGGAGCGCGCGGATCTGGCCGGCATCGGCCTGGATGTCGAGCCGCAGGAGCAGGTGCTGCGCCTGGCCGGGTTGGCCAGCGAGGCCGGCCTGGACGGCCTGGTGTGTTCGGCGATGGAAGCTCGGGCGCTGAAGGCCGGCTACCCGTCGCTACAGCTGGTCACTCCGGGGATTCGTCCGGCCGGCAGTGCGCAGGACGACCAGCGGCGCATCCTCACCCCGCGCCAGGCGCTGGACGCCGGCTCCGATTACCTGGTGATCGGCCGGCCGATCAGTCAGGCGGTGGATCCGGCTCAGGCCTTGGTCGCGCTGGTCGCCGAGCTGGCCTGAGGTTCCAGAGCGGTGCGGAAAGCGCCGAGAACTGTATACAATTGCTCATTTCGACTAGCCAGGTTTTAGCCATGCACCCCGCCGCCGAAGATTCGCCACTGGGCAAGTCCAGCGAATACATCGCCATCTATACGCCGTCGCTGCTGTTTCCGATTCCGCGTGCGCCGAAGTGGGCCGAGCTGGGGCTGACTGCCGAGACGCTGCCCTACCAGGGCGTGGATTTCTGGAACTGCTTCGAGCTGTCCTGGCTGTTGCCTTCGGGCAAGCCGGTAGTGGCGATCGGCGAGTTCGCGATCCCGGCGGATTCGCCGAATATCATCGAGTCGAAATCCTTCAAGCTGTACCTCAACTCGCTCAATCAGACGGTATTTGCCGATGGGGCGGAGCTGCTTGCAGTGCTGCAGAGGGACCTCTCGGCCGCCGCCGGCAAACCGGTAGGCGTGCGGCTGCGCAGCCTGGCCGAGGTGGCTGCCGAGGGCGTGGCGATGCTGCCTGGGGTGTGCATCGATGAGCTGGACGTGGCCATCCACAGCTATGCCCGACCACAGCCGGAACTGCTGCGGTGCGAGCCGGGGCGCATCGTCGAGGAAAGCCTGCACAGCCATCTGCTGAAATCCAATTGCCCGGTCACCGGTCAGCCGGATTGGGGCAGCGTGGTGGTGCAATACCGCGGAGCGGCGCTGGATCACGCCGGTTTGCTGGCCTATCTGGTGAGTTTTCGCCAGCACGCGGACTTTCACGAACAATGCGTCGAGAGGATCTTTCTCGACCTGCTGCGCTTGCTCGAGCCCGAACACCTGACGGTATACGCGCGCTACGTGCGGCGCGGCGGCCTGGACATCAATCCCTACCGCAGCACCTCGGCGATCCGGCCGGACAACCGCCGCTTGGTGCGCCAGTAACGAAAACCCCAGCCGCGGCTGGGGTTTTTTATTCTGGCTGGCTGGAAGATTCAGATTCCCATGTTGGCCAGGCTCTGCAGGATATTGCGCAGGGTGCCGGCCAGGGTCGGATGGCTGGCTTCGAAACGCTCCACGGCCAGGTTGACTCCATCGACCAGGGTGGCATCCGGTTCAGCCGCGGCCTGGCCGGCCAGTTGCAGTTCGATTTCCTGGATCAGGACGAATAGCGATGCCCGTTCTTCTTCACTGAGCGGCGGGTTCTGGGCAATTTGATCGCGCAGGTCTTCCAGTTGCTGCTGCAGACGGTTTGCAGGCATAGGGCTCTCCCTTTTCTGATAGGCAAGGCAGTGATCGTGTCGCGATCCCTGCCTGTTCTCAAGGGTAATCCATGCGGCGCCGCTTTGCCCGTGCTGAATCAAGCCTGGGGCAGGTGCCAACGCCGCGGGCGGTCATGGCTTTTCGCCTTTCTGGCGCCGTTGGGCGAGGTCGTCCAGGCACGGGGCCAGCTCGGTCAGTTGGTCGATCACCGAGTGCACACCGAGACGATACAGCGCCAGGGTCGCCTGGGCGCGCAGGTGCTCGCGCTGCTGCGTGCCGAGGGCATGCCAATCTGCAGGGGCGTGGCCGCACAGAGGCCCGCAGGCGGCCAGGCCGATGGTCCAGAGTCCGGCATTGAGGCCGGCTTGCAGCAGGCGCGGTTCGCCGCTGATCAGCACGCAGCCATCGATGCGCTCCACCCGCAAGTCGCTCAATGCCTGCCAGCAGGCGTCTGGCGCGGGCCAGGGGCGGCAGGCTCTGCCCGGTGCCGCAGGCAGCCACTCGGGGAGCGGCGTGGCCAGGCTGATGCCGGCATCGCGGGGCAGTTCATCGAGCCAGGCGCAGGGCACGTTTTGCCGTTGCAGTGACGCCAGCAGCGCCAGTGCGCCAGGGGTCGCCTCGGCATGTTCGCTGGCCGCTTCGCTCAAGGCGTGATCGAGGGCGTGCAGCTCGGCAGCCTCGGGTGCGCGACCGAGCCGGTGTGCCAGGGCTGCATGGGCCGCCTGGCTGGTGCCGGGCGAGCCGGCGCCAGGCTGCGGATACAGGCGCTGCAGGGCTACGGGCAGAGTGCGCGCGCCAAAATCCACCAGGCAGCCGGAGAGGCCGAACAGCACGGCGCTGAAGCCGGGTGGTGTGCTGGACACGGGCATGGCGGGCATCCTTGGAATGAACCAGTCCAAGTTAGCGGCAGAACATGACGGTGCGATGAACGGGGTGTGACAGGGTCGCCGAGCACCGGCGAGCGGCCAGGCGATACGGCTGGAGGCGGCGAGCGGGGCAAACCGCGTTACCATCTTTTTCCCGATCGAGCGCAGTCGCTATGCTGCCTATTCTGGTGCCGCAGGCCTTATACTGCGCGGCCTCGATGGTTGCCTCGGGCGGCCAGGCCACTTTTCTCAAGGAGAGACTGCAATGCGTTTGATCGGTGAGAGCTGGATTGGTCGTCTGGGCCGCTTGTGCGCCTGTGCCAGCCTGGTGCTGCTTCCGATAATGGCTCAGGCCGCCGAGGAAGATCCCTGGGAAGGCTTCAACCGGGCGGTCTTTCGCTTCAACGACACCCTCGACATCTACGCGCTCAAGCCTGTAGCGCAGGGCTATCAAGCGATCACTCCGCAGTTCCTCGAGGATGGCGTGCACAATGTCTTCGGCAATATCGGTGAGGTCGGCAACCTGGCCAACAACCTGCTGCAGCTCAAGTTCCACGATGCCGGGGTGGACAGCGGCCGGTTGATCTTCAACACCACCTTCGGCCTGCTCGGTTTCTTCGATGTGGCCACGCAGATGGGCCTGCGCAGAACCGACGAGGATTTCGGCCAGACGCTCGGCGCCTGGGGGCTGCAGAGCGGGCCTTACCTGGTGTTGCCGTTGCTCGGGCCGAGCACGGTGCGCGATACGGCCGGGCTGCTGCCGGATAGCCAGCTGGCGCCCTATCCGTATATCGACCATGTGCCGACGCGCAACCTGACGCGCGCGGTAGATGTGGTCGATACCCGCGCCAACCTGCTGTCGGCGGAGAAGCTGATCAGTGGCGACAAGTACATCTTCATCCGCAACGCCTACCTGCAGAACCGCGAGTTCAAGGTGCAGGACGGGCAGGTCGAAGACGACTTCTAGGCCTGGCGGATAAATGCAAAAGGCGGCCTGTCATGGCCGCCTTTTTGCGTGTTCGCTCCGGCGTGCTTCAACTCATGCTGAGAATGGCCAGGCCCAGCGCCTGGCGACCGCTGCCCAGGTCCGTGACGCGCACCACCTCGGCCTCCGCATCCAGCCCCTTGAGTGCGTTATGCTCGGAGGCGATATGCACCCTGACCTTGTCGCCCATGTTCAGCGCACTTTCGGCTTCGAGTTGCATGCCGGTACTCGACAGGTCGAGGCAAAGGGCGGAAGTTTCCCCCTCAGCATGGTGCAGGGTGACTGGCGCTTCCAGCCGCATCCGGATGTAGTCGCGTTTTTCACTGTAAGCGTGATCGCTTTGGCTCATGGACGCTATCCTCTTATTATCGGGCCTCTCCTGCGGCCCTTATAACCTTCGCCGATTTAAGGTGTAAAGCCGCATCGCGATGATCGGCCTGCGCTTGAATCGGGGTGCGGATGGGAGTACCGTCTGCGCCTTGATGCGAACCCAGTACACGCGTGCAGGCCGTTGGCCTGGCGTTTAAGCCATGCCATGCCCCGGCGCAGTTTGCCTGGATACCCCATGCACAAAACCAGTGCCACGCTGCTGATTATCGATGACGACGAAGTGGTGCGCGCGAGCCTCGCGGCCTACTTGGAAGACAGTGGCTTCAACGTCCTGCAGGCCGGCAATGGCCTGGAAGGTCTCGATGTGTTCCAGCGCGAACACCCGGATGTGGTGATTTGCGACCTGCGCATGCCGCAGGTCGATGGGCTGGAACTGATCCGCCGGATCAACGCGCTCCAGGTGGAAACGCCGGTCATCGTGGTTTCCGGCGCCGGGGTGATGAACGATGCGGTCGAAGCCTTGCGCTTGGGCGCCGCGGATTACCTGATCAAACCCCTGGAAGACCTCGCGGTGCTCGAGCATTCGGTGCGCCGTGCGCTGGATCGGGCGAATCTGCGCCTGGAGAACCAGCGCTATCGGGACAAGCTGGAAGCCGCCAACCGCGAACTGCAAGCCAGCCTGCATCTGTTGCAGGAAGACCAGAATGCCGGCCGGCAGGTGCAGATGAACATGTTGCCGGTGACGCCCTGGCAGGTCGATGGCTTGAGGTTTGCCCACCAGATCATTCCGTCGCTCTATCTGTCCGGGGACTTCGTCGACTACTTCCGCATCGATGAACGCCGCGTGGCCTTCTATCTGGCGGACGTCTCCGGGCATGGGGCGTCCTCGGCATTCGTCACCGTGCTCCTGAAATTCATGACCACCCGACTGCTCTATGAGTCGCGGCGCAATGGCCGTTTACGGGCGTTCAAGCCTTCGGAAGTGCTCGGGCATATCAACCGTGGCCTGATCAATTGCAAGCTGGGCAAGCACGTGACCATGCTCGGCGGCGTGATCGACGAGCAGAGCGGTCAGTTGACCTACAGCATTGGCGGGCATTTGCCGCTGCCGGTGCTGTTTAGCGAAGGCGAGGCGCGTTACCTGGATGGCCGGGGGTTGCCCGTCGGCCTGTTCGATGAAGCCGACTACACCGACCACCTGTTGGAGTTGCCCGAGTCGTTCAGCCTGACGCTGCTGTCCGACGGCATTCTCGATCTGCTGCCGGGCGACACCTTGCAGGAAAAAGAGGCCGCGCTGCCCCAGTTGGTGCGCTCGGCAGGCGGGACCCTGGATGGGTTGCGCCAAGTGTTTGGGCTGGCCAATCTGGCGGATATGCCGGATGATATTGCCTTGCTGGTGTTAAGCAGGAACCTTGCATGAATCCTGGGATGAGCCCCGGTAGAATCCAATTCGCCGAACAGGACGGTACTTTCGTCCTGAAGTTTGTCGGAGAAGTGCGCCTGACCCTGTGTTCGGCGCTGGATGCCACGATTGAAAAGATTTTCACCGCACTGAATTTCTCCGCCATCGTCATCGACCTGACGGAAACCCGCAGCATCGACAGCACCACCCTCGGGCTATTGGCCAAGCTGTCGATCCTCTCGCGGCAGAAGATCGGACTGTTGCCGACCGTGGTCACCACTCACCCGGATATCACTCGGCTGTTGCATTCGATGGGTTTCGATCAGGTGTTCAACATCGTCGATCGGCCGATTCCGTGTCCGGACTCGTTGACTGATCTGCCGTCGCAGGATCAATCGGAAGAAGTGGTGCGAGCCAAGGTGCTGGAGGCGCATCGCATCCTGATGGGGCTCAACGAGTCCAACCGCGAAGCCTTCCATGACCTGGTCAACGCGCTCGAACACCATTGACAGACCCCTAGCTGTTCCAGCCACTGCGGGGCGCTTCGGCGCCCCGCAGTGCATTCAGGCATGCTCGGCGAGCAGTTTTTCCAGCTTTTGCTGATCGCCGGCGAACAGGCGAATACCCTCGGCGAGCTTCTCGGTGGCCATGGCGTCCTCGTTCAACGCCCAGCGGAACTGGCTTTCGTTGAGTGTCTGCTTCGCTTCGCCCGCTGCACCGGCAGCCAGTTTGCGCGCGAGGGAGCCCTGGTCGTCGGCCAGTTGCTGCAGCAGCTCGGGACTGATGGTCAGGCGGTCGCAGCCAGCCAGTTGCTCGATCTGACCGAGGTTGCGGAAGCTCGCGCCCATCACCACGGTCGCGTAGCCGTTGGCCTTGTAGTAGTTGTAGATGCGCGTCACCGACTGCACACCGGGATCTTCCGCGCCGACATAATCACGGCCTTCGGCTTTCTTGTACCAGTCGTAGATGCGCCCCACGAACGGCGAGATCAGGAACGCCCCGGCATCGGCGCAGGCCTGAGCCTGGGCGAAGGAGAAGAGCAGGGTGAGGTTGCAGCGGATGCCGGCCTTTTCCAGCTGCTCGGCGGCGCGGATGCCTTCCCAGGTCGAGGCGATCTTGATCAGTACCCGTTCGCGGCCGATGCCGGCCTGCTCGTACAGCGCGATCAGGCGCTCGGCGCGGCGCAGGGTGGCCTGGGTATCGAACGACAGGCGTGCGTCGACCTCGGTGGAAATGCGCCCCGGGACCACCCCGAGAATTTCCTGGCCAACCGCCACGCCAAAGTGGTCGCAGGCCAGGCCCAGATCGCCCCGGCCGGCGACCACGGCTCCGTGCAGCAGCTCGGCATAGCGCGGCAGGGCAGCGGCTTTGAGCAGCAGGGACGGGTTGGTGGTGGCATCGACCGGCTTCAGTCGGGCGATGGCGTCGACGTCGCCGGTGTCGGCGACCACGGTGGTGAATTGCTTGAGTTGATCCAGCTTGGAGGTCATGACGCAGCCTTGTCGTTACAGATGCCATGACCTTACCCCGAGCGGCATGGGCGGCTCAACTGCTGGCCGCTTGCCTGATACTTTGGGTAAACGAGGCGCGGGACGCCTAGCGGCCTTGCAGCAGCTGCGCCGCCTGGTCGAACAGGGCGAGGGGCTCGGCGGTCTTGTGGATGTCCACCGACAACAGCTGGCGGAAGCGTCGCGCCCCATTGAAGCCCTGGCCCAGGCCGAGCATATGGCGGGTGATATGGTGCATGTTGCCGCCTTCGGCCAGGTGCGCGGCGATGTAGGCGCGCATCGACTGCATCGCCTCGAGCCGGCTGAGTGTCGGCGTGGTCGAGCCGAACAGCTGCCGATCCACCTGCGCCAGCAGGTAAGGGTTGTGGTACGCCTCGCGGCCGAGCATCACGCCATCGAAGGTCTGCAGGTGGGCCTGGCATTCCTCCAAGGTCTTGATGCCGCCGTTGAGGATGATCTCCAGCTCCGGGAAGTCGCGCTTGATCTGCGCCGCGACTTCATAGCGCAGCGGCGGCACCTCGCGGTTCTCCTTGGGCGACAGGCCGGCCAGGATGGCGATCCGCGCGTGCACGGTGAAACTCCGGCAGCCGGCTTCGCTGACCTGGCCGACGAACTCGCAAAGTTCGGCATAGCTATCGCGGCCATCGATGCCGATGCGGTGCTTGACAGTCACCGGGATGCTCACCGCATCACGCATCGCCTTGACACACTCGGCCACCAGCGCCGGATGGGCCATCAGGCAGGCGCCGATCAAGTTGTTCTGCACCCGGTCGCTGGGGCAGCCGACGTTCAGGTTGACCTCGTCATAACCCGCCGCTTCAGCCAGTTTGGCGCAGGCCGCCAGCTCGGCCGGCACGCTGCCGCCCAGTTGCAGCGCCAGCGGATACTCCGCCTCGCTGTGGCGCAGGAAACGCGCACTGTCGCCGTGCAGCAGGGCACCGGTGGTGACCATCTCGGTATACAGCAGGGTGTGGCGCGACAGCTGGCGCAGGAAGAAGCGGCAGTGCCTGTCGGTCCAATCCATCATCGGCGCGACAGAAAATCTCCTACTTGGCTCAAGCCCTGATGTGGCGGGCGTTTCGGCTTGATTCTTGGGGTTTTCTGCTCGGTTCATTTGCTACCGTTTTTACTCATTTTTGCTTGTTTCTGATGGTGCGTTGCTACATGGAGCAGACAGAATCAGCCGTGTAGCAAAATCATGGGCTCTTTCACTATCTGCAAGCGCAGGACGGGTCTGCACGGTACACCGCGCAAATCAGGATCATGCAGCAGGGCGTGGCAGTCTATCAGGAAAGCCAGGCGTTCGATCACAAGTCCCGGCGTAGGCCTGGATCAAGCGGCGCGAGGCAGAGTTGGCTGGGATAATTTTCTCGACGCTGTAAAGCCTGCAGCCGAAAAGGCTGGCGTATCTTTCATGGACGCCCGAGGGGGGCGTTGTAAACATTCCGACCGCTTGACTCTAGAGGAGACGCAGCATGGACCGATTCACCGGCGGTTGCCTGTGCGGCAACGTTCGCATTGTGGCGTCGGGACGCCCATACCGGGTCGGCCTTTGTCACTGTCTCGACTGCCGCAAGCATCACGGGGCCCTCTTTCACGCTTCTGCGATTTTCCCTCAGGATGCGGTGACGATCGATGGCGAAACACGCGACTACGCCGGGCGGTTTTTCTGTCCCCGCTGCGGCTCGTCGGTTTTCGCCCGCAGCGCAGACGAAATCGAAGTGAACCTGGGATCCCTGGATGCCCCTGACCAACTGATGCCAACCTACGAATGCTGGATCGTCCGTCGCGAGTCCTGGTTACCGCCGTTTCCGCTCACGAGACGATACGAGCGCGATCGTGACGCCACGGGTCGCTCTGAGGAGTAGCTGGCACGAACGGTGCGAAGGCGCGGTTACGAGGTGACCGAGCTCGGCGGCGCTTCACGGCTTCAGCTTTGAGAGCGCGCTGCGACGCTTGAGCATCGGCAGGTATCGGTCCTTTGCCGGTCATCGCCCTGGCCGCCTTTGCGTACGCAGAGCCTGCGCGTGGTTGATCGACAAACGGGCCCGGCGCAAGCTACGGCCTTTCGTATCCCCCGCTGGTTGGAGCCCATGAAAACCGTCGCCGTTGTGTTATTCCAGGACCTGCTCCTGCTCGATGTGGCCGGGCCGGTGGAGGTGTTCTCTATCGCCAATCGCTACCTCGATGCGGCGGATGGCTACGAGATAACCACGATTGGCTCGGATGAGCTGCGTGTGCGCGCCTCCAATGGGATAGCGCTCAGCGCTGATACGCACATTGAGCACGCGCCCCGGAGCTACGACGTCTTGCTGGTACCGGGCGGCCCGGGGGCCTACAACCAGGCGTTCCCGCGGCTGCAGTGCTGGTTGCGCACCGTGGCCCCGCAGGTCCGCTGCCTGGCCTCCATCTGCACCGGCGCCTTCATCCTGGGGCAGGCCGAGCTGCTCGATGGTCGTCGCGTCACCACCCATTGGAACTATACCGAAAGACTGGCCAAGCGCTTCCCCAAGGCCGAAGTGGAGACGGACCAGGTCTTCGTCAGAGACGGCAACCTGATCACCTCCGGAGGGGTCACCACCGGGATCGATCTGGCACTGTCCATCGTGGCGGAGGATCACGGCAAGGAGCTTGCGCTGGCGGTCGCCAAGGTGCTGCTGGTGGTGATGAAGCGCCAGGGCGGGCAGATGCAGTTCAGCCCGCTGGTTGCCGCCGTGGCCAAGGAGGACTCGCCCATCGCCAGAGTACAGAACTACGTGCTGGAGAATGTGACCGAGGACTTCAGCGTCGAGCGCTTGGCCGGCCTGGCGGCCATGAGCGCGCGCCACTTCTCCCGGGTGTTCAGCCGCGATGTGAATATGACGCCCATGGAGTTCGTCCAGCGCGCGCGTATCGACCGTGCACGCAACCTGCTGGAAACCAGCGATATCCCGCTGAAGACGGTGGCCTATCGCAGTGGCTTCGGCAGCGTGCGGCAGATGCGCGTGCTGTTCAGCGACAAGCTCGGGCTCACGCCCATGCAGTACCGGCGCCAGTTCAACTAGACGACCGATGTCCGTATAGCGCCTTCGATTGGCCGTCTTCGTCCCCGCGTCGACGTTCTCCGGTCAAGAATGACTGACATGCTGTCAGTGAAACCTCGACTTGGAGGGGTGCTCGACCCCGGACGGGCGTTTGCGTTGCGTGCAGTTGGCTGCGGTAAACCTGGCCGGGTGTTTTGGCGCCTGTGATTGCATGAACAGACTCAGAACCATCCATGCCGATGCGGTGCTGGCGTTCGGCCCGTTCCACTACTACGTGCAGCGCCGGCTGATCCTGCACGGCGAACGACCGCTGCGGGTGGGCAGCCGGGCCCTGGAAATCCTCCACCTGCTGCTCGAACACGCCGGCAGCGTGGTCAGCAAGAAAACCATCCTGGCGCGGGTCTGGCCCACGACCGTGGTCGAGGAGATCAACCTGCGGGTGCATATCGCCGCCTTGCGCCGCGTCCTGGCCGACGGCAAGGGTGGCCAGCGCTACATCGCCAATATCCCGCAGCGCGGCTACAGCTTCGTCGCCGACGTGAAGCTGAGCGAAGCTGCCGAAGCCGCGCCGGCCGGGCCGTCCGGCGGGGCACTGCACAACCTGCCGGGGCGCTTGTCGCCGATCATCGGACGCGATGCAATCGTCGACGAGCTGGTGCGCAAGATGCCGGCGCGGCGCCTGCTGACGCTGGTCGGGCCGGGGGGAATGGGCAAGACGACCGTTGCCCTGCGGGTGGCCGAACTGGTGTTGCCGCACTACCAGGACGGCGTCTACTTCATCGACCTCAGCGGCCTGGCCGACCCGGCGCTGGTCGCCGCCAAGGTCGCCAGCACCCTGGGTCTCGCGCTGCCCGGCGAGGGCGCCTGGTGTGGCCTGGACCGCTATCTGCTGGATCGCCACCTGCTGCTGGTGCTGGACAACTGCGAGCACCTGATCGAGAGCTGCGCCGCGCTGGTCGAGGGCCTGCTCATGCGCGCCCCGCGCGTGGCCATTCTGGCGACCAGCCGCGAGCCGCTGCTGACGGAGGGCGAATGCGTGCAGCGGCTGGCGGCGTTGAGCATCCCCACGCCGCTGTCCACGACCGAGGTGGCGCTGGCCTGTTCGGCCGTGCGCCTGTTCGTCGCCCGGGTGGCGGCGTACCGACCCGGTTTTGTCCTGCGCGAGCAGGATGTCGCCGTGGTCACGGCGATCTGTCGCCGGCTGGATGGCATGCCGCTGGCGCTCGAACTGGCCGCCGCACAGGTCGAAGTGCTGGGCCTGCGTGGCCTGCTGGGCCAGCTTGAGCACTGTTTGCAGCTGCTGATTCATGGGCGCAGGACGGCGGCGCCCCGTCACCAGTCGCTGCGGGCGCTGCTGGACTGGAGCTATGCCCTGTTGAGTCCGCTGGAACAAACCGTGTTGCAGCGCTTGGCGGTGTTCAAGGTGGCGCTGTCGCTGGACAAGGCGGCCAGCTTCATTGCCTGCAAGCAGGTCGACGAGGCGCAGGTGTTCGAGGCCATTACCCAACTGGTGGCCAAATCCTGGCTATCGGTGGCACTGATCGACTCGGTGGTGCATTACCGCCTGCTGAATACCTCGCGGGCCTACGCGCTGGAGAAACTAGGGGCCAGCGACGAGTACCGGCAGATCCAGCAGCGCTACGCCCGGCACAGGAACATGCGAGTGATCCAGGGCCACAAGCTGCCCTGAGCGCGCGCTCAGGCGACCGAACACTGGTCGAGCAGTCGCCGGGCCATGAGCAGGTCCGGGGTGGCGAAACCCTCGGTGAAACGCCCATACACCCCCTCGAGCAACGCCTGGGCTTCGTGCCTGCGGCCTTGCTGCCGCCACAGCCGGGCGAGGCTGCAGGCCGCGCGCAGCTCCCAGGCCAGGGCGCCCTGCTGGCCGGCGATGGCCAGTGCCTCGCGCAGCAGCGACTCCGCCTGGTGCGGTTCGGGGTTCGCGCGCGCGAGCAGGTCGGTCGCCCTGGCGCGGAGCACTTCGGCAGTGACCCAGCCGGCCTGGCCCGATTGCGCACGCGCGAGCAGCGCGTCATCGACATAGCTCGGGTTCAGGGTGGCCATGATGTCGGCGATCATCCCGTCGCCGGGCAGGGCGGGCTCGTCCAGGGTGCTCGCCCCCGGCGCCCGGGTTTCGCGTGCGTAGTGCTGGGCCCAGCCGTGGAACATGTTCAGCGACAGTTGGCTAGTCTGCACCAGCATCAACTCGAGCAGTTCGTCGCTGGCTCGGTGGTGGCCGTTGTAGCGGGCGATCACCCAGGCCGACAGCGCCAGGGTGTAGCACAGCGAGGTCCCGTGCTCGATGCGCCGGGCCACGTCCAGGGCCTGCAGCGCACGGTGCCAGGCCTGCTCCGGGTAGCCCTGCAGCCAGAGGATGCGCGCCAACAGGCTCAGGGCGGCGACCTGCTGGTCGTACTGCACGCCGAAGCCGTTGGTGAAATGGCCGGCGGGCGGCTGCTGGGCGATATGCGCCAGCGCGTATTCGGCATGCTGCCTGGCCTGCGCTTGATTGCCGGCGAAGTGCTGGGCCAGCCCGCCCAGGCGCTGCAGGCTGAGCGACAGCTCGGGGGCGTCGCGCAGGCACAGCCGGTCGAAGTGGCGGGTCTGCTCCAGCGCCGCCGCATAGTCGGCGCGGCTCAGGTTGACCGCCATCAGCCCCGACGCGGCCTTGAGCTGGCCGGCCAGGTCGTGGCAGCGCTCGGCCAGTTGCCCGGCGCGGACAAAGGCCTCGATCGTCTCCGGGGTGCCGCCGCGGGTGTGGTACCAGGCGCTGCCCAGCACCAGCGTGAGCGTTACCTGCAGCGTGAGGCAGGGCTGTTCACCGGCCTCTAGCGCGGCAAGGGCCCTGGCCACATGGCGGCCATGCTCATGGAGCAGCGACAGCTCCTGCCAGAGCGGCGTCGAGCTGGCGGTGAGTAGAATGGCGAGCGCTTCCTCGCCTGGCGCCGAGAAGCCCCAGTCGAGCGCGGCGCGCAGATCGTCCACGCGCGGTGCGAAGCGCCCGATCCAGTGCCGGGTCGGGGTGACTTCCCACTCCTGCAGGGCCTGCTCCATCAGCGCCAGGCAGTACTGCGCGTGGCGCCGGCGCACCGTCGGTTCCTCTGCCGCTTCGCGCAATTTCTCGAGGGCGTAGGTGCGGGTCGTTTCCAGCAGGTGGTAATGCACCTGATCGTCGGCGGCCTCCGCGCTCACCAGTGATTTTGCCACCAGCTGGCTCATCGTGAGGCATGGCAGGGGCGCCGCTTCATTGGGCCCGATCACCGCGGCCGCGGCGTCCAGGGTGAAGCTTGCGGGGAACACACTGAGCCGGCGCAGGCTGGCCTGTTCGTGCGCCGGCAGCAGTTGATGGCTCCAGTCCAGGGTGGCGCGCAGCGTTCGCTGGCGGGCGGGCGCGGTACGCCGCCCGCGGTTGAGCAGGCGAAAGCGGTCGACCAGCTGCGCCAGCACGCCGGCCAGGCCCAGGGCGCCAAGCTGTGCGGCAGCCAGCTCGATCGCCAGGGGAATGCCGTCCAGACGGCGGCACAATTCGGCGGCCAGCGGCAGTTCGCTGTCAGTCAGTTCGAACCGGCCCTGGTTGGCGATGGCCCGCTCCACCAGCAGCTGCAGCGCCGGGAAGCCCAGCGCCTGGGGGCGCGTCAAGTCTGGCGTGGACGGCGGGCAGGCGAGCGGACCCAGGCGTTGCACATGCTCGCCCTCGGCGCGCAGGACCTCGCGGCTGGTGGCCAGGATGTCGATCCGCGGGGCCGCCTTGAGCAGGCTTTCGGCCAACTCGGCCACCGCTTCGATCAGGTGTTCGCAGTTGTCCAGAATCAGCAGCATCTGCCGATCGCGCAGGTAACTGGCCAGCTCGTGCAGCGGCTCATCGCCGTGCAGGGTCAGGTCGAGCGCCGCGGCGAGGGTCGAAGGCAGCTGCGCCGCCTTGTCGAGCGGGGCCAGGTCGAGCAGCCAGACGCCCTGCGGGTAGGCCTCCAGCAGTCGTTCGGCGACATGCAGTGCCACCGTGGTCTTGCCTATTCCTCCCGGCCCCACCAGGGTGACGAAACGCTTCTGGCGCACCTGCCGGACCAGGCTGTCGACCAGGTTGCCGCGCCCGATCATGGGGGTCAGACGGCGGGGCAGGTTGTGTGCCTGCGGCTTGGGCGAATCCGCTGGCGTCTGCCAGGTGACCGGGGCGACCAGGCTGTAGCCGCGCAGGGGAATGGTGGTGATATAGCGCTGGCCGTCCCGCCCATCCCCGAGTGCCTTGCGCAGGGCGGCGATATGCACCCGCAGGTTGATGTCTTCCACCACGCTGTTGGGCCACACCCGGGCGATCAGTCGTTCCTTGCTGACCACGCTGCCGGCATGCTCCAGCAGGACCAGCAGGATGTCCAGCGCGCGACTGCCCAGCTGCAGGGGGCGGCTGTCGGCCAGCACCAGGCGCTTGTGCGCGAGAACCTGGTAGGCGCCGATGCGGGCCACGCGGTCGGCGGCACGGATCGAGTGTGGCTGCTCATCTTTCCCTTCTCCTGGATTTGCACCAACCACGGCGGTAACTCCGTTCAACTTCATACGCCAATCCTTGTGTCTTGCGGGTGAAGGGGCGCACTGGCCCGCGACGCTATTTCCCAGGATGTTGCTGGGACTTTTCCCCGGGTGCAACGGCGTGTCGCAGAAAACGCGACTGGTCGGCCAAGCAACGAGGATTAACAACCCTTAACTCGCCCAATGGCCGGGCAGGGCCAAAGATGGCTCCCAGACGCAATGCACTGGACGCCGGCCGGCGTTACCGCCACCCGTTGCAACGGGACGATCCACGACTTCGGCCTGCTCAATCCGCTGGCGCATATCAGCGGCGCGGATTCGGCCATGTTGCAGGCCGGCGCGGAGCTGAAGAAGCACCTGCAATAGCGCTAACGACTCTAATCACTCGGAGGAATTGCCCATGGGCACCATCACCACCCGCGACGGCGTCGAACTCTATTACAAGGACTGGGGCAGCGGTCAGCCCATCGTGTTCAGCCACGGCTGGCCGCTGAATGCCGACAGCTGGGAGTCGCAGATGCTGTTCCTGGCGGCCAACGGCTATCGGGTGATCGCCCACGACCGCCGCGGTCACGGGCGCTCCAGCCAGCCCTGGGACGGCAACGACATGGATCACTACGCCGACGACCTGGCGGAGCTGATTGAGGCGCTCGACCTCAAGGACGCGGTGCTGCTCGGCTTCTCCACCGGCGGCGGCGAAGTGGCGCGCTACATCGGTCGTCACGGCACCCGGCGGGTGGCCAAGGCCGGGCTGATCTCGGCGGTACCGCCGCTGATGCTGCGCACCGAAAGCAACCCCGACGGCGTGCCGCTGGAGGTATTCGACGGCCTGCGCGCCGGTTCCATCGCCAACCGCTCGCAGCTCTACCAGGACATCGCCAGCGGCCCCTTCTTCGGTTTCAACCGGCCTGGCGCGGTGGTTTCCCAGGGCCTGATCGATGCGTTCTGGATGCAGGGCATGCTCGCCGGACACAAGAACACCTACGACTGCATCGCCGCCTTCTCCGCCACCGACTTCACCGCCGACCTGAACAAGTTCGACGTGCCGACCCTGGTGGTGCACGGCGACGACGACCAGATCGTGCCGATCGGCACTGCCGGCCAGGCCTCGGCCAGGCTGGTGGCCGATGCCCGGCTGCTGGTGTACCCGGGCGCACCCCATGGCCTGACCGACACCCACAAGGAGCGCCTGAACGCCGACCTGCTGGCATTTATCCAGGGCTGACGATCCTGCCTGCCGGCGCGGGTCTCCCGCCCGGCGGCTGCAGGCAAGCCCGCACTGACCACCTGCATGAACCAAGAGGAAACCACCATGGCCATCGCCAAAGCAGCTCCAGGCAAGACCCTGCTCAACCCGAGCGACCACACCCTGATCATGATCGATCACCAGTCGCAGATGTCCTTCGCCACCAAGTCGATCGACGCGGTGACCCTGCGCAACAACGCCGCGCTGGTGGCCAAGGCCGCCAAGGAGTTCGGGGTGTCGACCATCCTCACCACCGTCGCCGAGAAGAGCTTCTCCGGGCCGATCTTCGATGAGATCAAGTCGGTCTTCCCCGACTACCAGGTCATCGACCGTACCAGCATGAACACCTGGGAAGACCCGCGCATCGCCGTCGAGGTCAATGCCGCGGACAGGCAGAAGATCGTCCTGGCCGGCCTGTGGACCTCGGTGTGCATCGTCGGCCCGGCGCTGTCGGCCCTCGACCAGGGCTTCGAGGTGTACGTGATCGCCGATGCCTGTGGCGATGTCTCCGACGAGGCCCACGAGATGGCCATGCAGCGCATGATCCAGCTCGGTGCCCGGCCCATGACCTCGTTGCAGTACCTGCTGGAACTGCAGCGCGACTGGGCCCGTGGCGAGACCTACGAGCAGACCGTGAAAACCTCCATCGAACACGGTGGCGCCTACGGCCTCGGCCTGATCTACGCGAAGACCATGTTCAACGCCTCGGAAGGCCATTGAGTGGCGGCGCCGCCCGCCTGCGGGCGGCGCTGTTTCCTCGCGACGGAGAGATGAGCATGCGTAATCCGGTTGACTGGGCCCTGCTGTTTCTCAGAGTCAGCGGTTCGCTGCTGTTACTGCAGGTGCATGGCTTGCCCAAGGTGCTGCACTTCAGTCAGGAACTGCAGCGGATCGAGGACCCCATGGGACTGGGGGCGGGGCTGACCCTGTGCCTGGCGATTTTCGCCGAGGTGCTCTGTCCGCTGCTGATCCTGCTCGGCCTGCTCACCCGTCTGGCCTGCGTGCCCATCGTGGTTCTGCTGCTGGTGTCGCTAGTGCTGGTGCACCCGCAGTGGAGCCTGGACGAAGGGCAGTTCGCCTGGCTGCTACTGATCACCTTTACCACCCTGGCGATCTCCGGACCGGGCGCCCTGGCGCTCGGCCGGCGGATTGCCGAACCCCGGAGCAAGGCGCTCTGGCTTTATTAAAACAGCGGGCTGGCGGGAGCATTTATGGATGAGGTCGATGTCGTCACCTTGATCGTGCGGCACCGGGTCAAGGCCGGGCAGGAAGCAGCCTACGAACAATGGCTGCGGCGCACCACGCGGATCGCCAGTACCTACCCGGGTCACCTGGGGGTCAATGTCATGCGCGATGTGGAGCGGTTCGTCTGTGTGCTGCGCTTCGCCGGCACCCGCGAGCTGCAGTGCTGGCTGGATTCCAGCGAGCGCCGTCATCTGATCGAGGAGGTGTCGCCGCTGCTCGCCGAAGGCGACCAGATCGAAGTCGACGCCAATCGCGAATTCTGGTTCACCCCGAGTCCGCAGGCGGCGCCGGCGCGCTGGAAGCAGGCCTGCATCACCTTCCTGGTGATCCTGCCTTTGAGCCTGCTGATACCGCTTCTGTGGCAGCCAGTCTTTGCTCGCCTGCCGTGGCTGGGTGGCTATGTCCCGAGCAACGTGCTGATCACCCTGAGCATCGTTCTATTGGTCGTATACCTGTTCATGCCCAAGGTGACGGCCCTGTTCGCCGCGTGGCTGAGCCCTCGATGAGGGGACGGAGGATAGCGTGAGCAATGACGACACCAATCGCGGTCGCCGCAAGTTTCTCGCCAGCAGTTCCGTGGTCGGAGCGGCTGGCGCGCTGTGGTCCGCCTTACCTCTGGCCGCTGCTGCCGGCCTATCGCCTACCCATTCCACCAACTCCAAGGGGAGTGCCATGAGCGCCGATCTGATTCTATTCAATGGTCGTCTGCATACCGTCGACCGCGCAAACCCCAGCGCCACCGCCGTGGCGATCAAGGACGGGCGCTTCGTCGCCGTCGGTAGCGACGCCGAGGCCATGGCCCTGCGCGGCAGCGCCACCCGGGTCATCGACTTGCAGCGGCGTACCGTGGTGCCCGGTCTCAACGACTCGCACCTGCACCTGATCCGCGGCGGCCTCAACTACAACCTGGAGCTGCGCTGGGAAGGCGTGCCCTCGCTCGCCGATGCGCTGCGCCTGCTCAAGCAGCAGGCCGAGCGCACCCCCGCACCGCAGTGGGTGCGGGTGGTCGGCGGCTGGAACGAGTTCCAGTTCGCCGAAAAACGCATGCCGACCCTCGACGAGCTCAACCAGGCGGCGCCGGACACCCCGGTGTTCGTCCTCCACCTCTACGACCGCGCGCTGCTCAACCGCGCGGCGCTGCGGGTGGTCGGCTACGACCGCAACACGCCCAACCCGCCGGGCGGCGAGATCCAGCGCGACGCCAACGGCGAGCCCACCGGCATGCTGGTGGCCAAGCCCAATGCAATGATCCTCTATTCGACCCTGGCCAAAGGGCCGAAGCTGCCGCTGGAGTACCAGGTCAACTCGACCCGTCAGTTCATGCGCGAACTCAACCGCCTGGGCGTGACCAGCGCCATCGACGCCGGCGGGGGCTTCCAGAACTACCCGGACGACTATGCGGTGATCGAGCAGCTGGCCAAGGCCAATCAGCTCAGCGTGCGCATCGCCTACAACCTGTTCACCCAGCGGCCCAAGGAAGAGCTCGCCGACTTCAAGAGCTGGACCGGCTCAGTCAAGCTGCACCAGGGCGACGATTTCCTGCGGCACAACGGCGCCGGCGAGATGCTGGTGTTCTCCGCCGCCGATTTCGAGGATTTCGTCGAGCCACGCCCGGACCTCGCCGCCAGCATGGAGGACGAGCTGGAGCCGGTGGTCCGCCATCTGGTCGAGCAGCGCTGGCCGTTCCGCCTGCATGCGACCTACGACGAATCCATCTCGCGCATGCTCGACGTGTTCGAGAAGGTCGATCGCGATATTCCCTTCAACGGCCTGCCGTGGTTCTTCGACCACGCCGAAACCATCTCGCCGAAGAACATCGAACGGGTGCGCGCGCTCGGTGGCGGCATCGCGATCCAGGACCGCATGGCGTTCCAGGGCGAGTATTTCGTCGATCGCTACGGCCAGCAGGCCGCCGAGCAGACCCCGCCGATCCAGCGCATGCTCGCCGAAGGCGTGCCGGTCGGCGCCGGCACCGACGCCACCCGGGTGTCCAGCTACAATCCCTGGACCTCGCTGTACTGGCTGGTCAGCGGGCGCACCGTCGGCGGCATGGCACTTTATTCCCAGGGGCTGCCCCGCGACACCGCGCTGCAGCTGTTCACCCACGGCAGCGCCTGGTTCTCCTCGGAGCAGGGCAAGAAGGGCCAGATCAAGGTCGGCCAGCTGGCCGACCTGATCGCCCTGTCGGCGGACTTCTTCAGCGTCGAGGAGGAGGCGATCAAGTGGATCGAGTCGGTCCTGACCATCGTCGACGGCAAGGTAGTCTACGGCGCGGGGGAGTTCGACAAGCTGTCGCCGCCCTCGGTGCCGGTCATGCCGGACTGGTCGCCGGTGATCAACGTGCCCGGCCACTGGCGGCCCGCCGCACCGCTGGCGGCGCAGGTGCACCAGTGCGTGGGGGCCTGCGCGGTGCACGCGCACAGCCACGAACGGGCGCGCCTGTCCTCGGTTCCGGTCAGCGACTTCCAGGGTTTCTGGGGCGCGTTCGGCTGTTCCTGCTTTGCCTTCTGACATGAGCCGCGCGCCGAGTTCTTCCGCCTGGAGCCCGCTGGGCTACACGACCTTCCGCTGGTTGTGGCTGGCCAGCATCGCCTCGAACATCGGCACCTGGATGCACGAGGTGGGAGCCGGCTGGCTGATGACCTCGTTGTCCGCCAGCCCGCTGCATGTGGCGCTGGTGCAGGTCGCCGGTTCCGCGCCGATGTTCTTCCTCGCCCTGCCGGCGGGCGCCCTGGCCGATATCGTCGACCGCCGGCGCTACCTGTTGCTGGTGCAGCTATGGATGGCCGCGGTGGCCATGGCCCTGGCCCTGCTGACCCTGGGTGGGCAGATCACGGTGCCGCTGCTGTTGCTGCTGACCCTGGGCATGGGCATCGGCACCGCCTTGATGATGCCCGCCTGGTCGGCGCTGACTCCCGAGTTGGTGGGCAAGGCCGAGCTGCCCGCCGCCATCGCCCTGTCCAGCGTCGGGGTCAACGTCGCGCGGGCGCTCGGCCCGGCGATCGCCGGCGTGCTGGTCAGCCTCAGCGGCCCCTGGGCGACCTTCGCGCTGAATGCGCTGTCGTTCTTCGCGGTGATCGCGGTGCTGTTCTTCTGGCGCCGCGAGGTGGCCCCGGCGGTATTGCCGGCGGAACGCCTGGCCGGCGCGATTCGCGCCGGCTGGCGCCATACGCGTGCCGCGAAGCCGCTACAGGCGGTGATGGTCCGCGCCCTGGCGTTCTTTCTCGGCGCCAGCGGCGGCATGGCGTTGCTGCCGCTGATCGTGCGGCGCGAACTGCAGGGCAGCGCCGCCGACTTCGGCCTGCTGCTCGGCAGCGTCGGCGTCGGCGCGGTGGCCGGGGCCATGCTGCTGCCGCGCCTGCGCTCGCTGATCCGTCTGGACTGGCTGGTGGCGCTGGCCAGCCTGGTCTACGCGCTGGTGATCCTCGCTCTGGCCTTCGTCCGCGAGCTGTACCTGCTGATCCCGGTGATGCTGCTCAGCGGCGCGGCCTGGATCGCGGTGCTGTCGAGCCTGCAGGTGGCGGCACAGACCTCGGTGCCGAGCTGGGTCAGGGCGCGGGCGCTGTCGGTGTACATCCTGGTGTTCTTCGGCAGCATGGCCGGCGGCGGCCTGCTCTGGGGCTTGGTCGCCAGCCATGGCTCGATCCCGCTGGCGCTGTGCGCGGCCGCCGCAGCCCTGCTGCTGGGTATCCCGGCGATGGCCTGGTTCAAGCTGCCGGTCACCGACGCCGAAGACCTGGCGCCCTCGCTGCACTGGCCGGTGCCGGTGCAGGTCGCCGGCCAGGACCCCGATCGCGGGCCGGTGATGGTCACCCTCGAATACGACATCGCCCCCGAGCACTGGTCGGCCTTCCAGGCGGCCATGGCCGAGGTGCGGCGCATGCGCCAGCGCAACGGCTCGTTTTCCTGGGGGCTGGTGCAGGACAGCGAGAACCCGCGGCGCTGGTCGGAATTCTTCTTCGACGAGTCCTGGCTCGAACACCTGCGCCACCACAACCGGGTCACCCGCGCCGAACAGCGCATCGAGGCGCAGGCCAGGCGTTACCAGGCCGAAGGCATCGCGATTCAGATCCGCCACCTGTTGTCCGGACAGGCTGGCTGACACAGGATTTCGCCCGACGCGACGGGCGAAGCAAGACACTGGCGGGAACCGCCGGTGGCAACACACATCGAAAATCCCAAAGGAGTCACCCATGAGCAGCGTAACGCCCTACAAGCGACTGGATAAGAACGACGCGGTAGTCCTGTTGGTCGACCACCAGACCGGCCTTATCTCCCTGGTCCAGGATTTTTCGCCGAACGAGTTCAAGAACAACGTGCTGGCGCTGGCCGACCTGGCCAAGTTCTTCGAATTGCCGACCATCCTCACCACCAGCTTCGAGCAGGGACCGAATGGCCCGCTGGTGCCCGAGCTCAAGGCGATGTTCCCGGACGCGCCCTATATCGCGCGGCCCGGGCAGATCAATGCCTGGGACAACGAGGACTTCGTCAAGGCGATCAAGGCTACCGGCCGCAAGCAGTTGATCATCGCCGGGGTGGTCACCGATGTCTGTGTGGCCTTCCCGACCCTGTCGGCCCTGGCCGAAGGCTTCGAGGTGTTCGTCGTCACCGACGCCTCCGGCACCTTCAACGAAACCGTGCAGCAGGCCGCCTGGGCGCGCATGAGCGCCGCCGGCGCGCAGATGATGAACTGGTTCGCGGTGGCCTGCGAGCTGCACCGCGACTGGCGCAACGACATCGAAGGGCTGGGCAACCTGCTGTCCGAGCGCATCCCCAACTACCGCAACCTGATGAACAGCTACGCGGCGCTGACCAAGTAGCAAACAGGCGCCTGGTCTGGCTGGCAAACGCCAGCCAGGCCAGGCGCAGCACCCCCGACCTGAAGTATCGATTGTCCGCCGTGCCTGTTCGGCGCGGCGCGAACCGCTGCGTCCGCGATTCAACCGTTGAGAACCTGATGATGAAACGCTGACCCACGCCACTGGCGCCCCGGTGGTCGATAACCTCAATATCCAGACGACCGGGCCGCGCGGTCCGGCGCTGCTGCAGGACATCTGGCTGGAAAAACTCGCCTATTTCGACCGCGAGGTGATCCAGAGCGGTGCATGTACGCCACGGGTGCCGGATGAGCTGCTCGGGCACCATGTCGTCATCTCTAGCCAGAACGGTGGCGGCGCTAGCTGATTGTTCCAGCGAAGGCCGGCCGAAGTGCCGGACAGCGTGAGCGGCCGGGGCCGGCGCAAACGAGCGGGTGCACTTACATCCGCGGTCGTTCCTGCGGGCGCAGGTCGAAGACCAGTACCTCGGCCTTCTCGCCCTGGCCGAACTCCAGCGTCTGCGCCTGGCGGATCTTCAGTCCGTCGCCTGCCTTCAGGCGCTGGCCGTTGACGCTGAGCGAACCGCTGGCGACATGCACATAGGCGTGACGCGCCGCCGGCAGGGTGAGCGAGGCGCGTTCGGCGCCGTCGAACAGGCCGGCATAGACCCGCGCATCCTGATTGATGCGCAGCGAACCGTCCTGGCCATCCGGCGAGAGCACCAGGCGCAGGCGGCCGCGCTTCTGTTCGGCGGCGAAGTGCTGTTGCTGGTAGCGCGGCTCGATGCCCTTGCGCTCCGGCACTATCCAGATCTGCAGGAAATGCACCGGGGCGGTCGCGCTGGCGTTGTACTCGCTGTGCGCGACGCCGGTGCCGGCGCTCATCAACTGCACGTCGCCCGGACGGATCACCGAACCGGTGCCGAGTGTGTCCTTGTGCTCCAGCGCGCCCTGCAGCACATAGGAGAAGATCTCCATGTCCCGGTGTGGGTGGGTGCCGAAGCCGCCGCCGGCGGCCACGCGGTCATCGTTGATCACCAGCAGGTCGGAAAAGCCCATCTGCTCGGGGTCGTAATAGGAGGCAAAGGAGAAGCTGTGGCTGGATTTCAGCCAGCCGTGATCGGCGGTGCCGCGCTCGGATGCCTTGCGAATTTCAGTGGTGCTGGTCATGTGCTTGTCTCCGTTATCTAGGGTCTGGGCGGAAGGGGCGGGGCGTTCAGGCCAGTACCGGTTTGCGCACCAGGTACTGGTCGAGGCTGAAGGCCCCGCCGCCGAAGGCGCCCACATGCAGCAGGCCACCGGCGATCGACAGGTTCTTCAGGAAGTGGATCAGCTGACCCTGGTCGCCAAGCTGGTGGTGGAACACCACGGCGGTGGCCAGGCTGAACAGCGCCATGAGCGCGGCGACCAGGCGGGTGCGGTAGCCGAGCAGCAAGGCGGCGGCGAAGCCGATCTCGACGACCAGCGCGCCGCCCAGGGCCAGTTCCGCGAACGGCAGGCCGGTGCTGGCGATATAGCCGATGGTGGCGGCCGGTGCGGCCAGCTTGCCGAGGCCGCTGACGAGAAACAGCGAGGCGAGCAGGGCGCGGCCGGCGAGGGATGCAGTGGCGTGGGTCAGAGCAGTCATGGCGATTCTCCTGAGCGGGTTGGGGGCTGTGTTCAGCCGGTTGAAAACAGATTACTGTCTACGCAGGTGATGAATAAGCGCCTGAATCAGGTTTGACTGTCTACCTGGGGGGGACAATGAATCAGCTGGAAGATATGCGCCTGCTCGTCAGCGTGCTGGAGCGCAAGAGCTTCACCGCCGCGGCCGACGCCCTGGGGCTGTCCAAGCAATTCGTCAGTCGCCGCCTCACCGCACTGGAGGCGCGCCTGGGCGTGCGCCTGCTCAACCGCTCGACCCGCAAGCTCAGCGCCACCCCCCTGGGCAAGGCCTACTACGAGCGTGCGGTGCGGATTCTCGAGGATGTCGCGGAAACCGAGGCGCTGGTGTCCGAGCAGCGCAGCAGCCCGCGCGGGACCTTGCGCCTGTCGGCGCCCATGTCGTTCGGCACCCTGCACCTGAGCGCGCTGCTGCCCGGATTCCTGCTGCGCTACCCGGAGGTCGGCATCGAGCTGGACCTGAGCGATCGCATGGTCGATGTGCTCGGCGAGGGCTACGACATGGCGGTGCGTATCGGGGTGCTGGCCGACTCGACCCTGATCGCCCGGCCACTGGCGTCGCTGGAGACGGTGACCTGTTGCAGCCCGGCCTACCTGGCACGCCACGGTGCGCCCGCGACCCCGGCCGAACTGGGCGGTCACGAGTGCCTGCTGTACGGGCACAGCAAGGCGGTGGACTGGGACTACTGTGTCGCTGGCCGCACCGAGCGCTTCGCGGTGAGCGGCCGGTTCCGGGTCAACAATGGCGAGCTTGTGCGTGATGCCGCCATCGCCGGCCTCGGCCTTGCCAGGCTACCCACCTTCATCGTCGGCCCGGCGCTCGAGGCCGGCGACCTGGTGCGGGTGCTGCAGCCGTATCAATTGCCATCGGCCAAGGTATTCGCCGTGTACCCGCAGCACCGCCAGGCCTCCCTGCTGATCGGCACGCTGATCGACTACCTCAGGGATGCATTAGCTGTGCAAGGTAAAGTTTGAAAGGGTGGGCGCGCAGCTTGCCCCGGGTAAAGTTGCGGTCACGATTGTTGGCGGCTTTGAAATTGCTGCTATCGATTGCAACCAGCGACTGGGGGAACAGATAGCCGTGCCATTGTCGCGGCGGAAGTCGGCAATCGCTTTGAAGTCGGGAGCGAAGCCGCCCGGTCACAGCTGGGACCACCCCGTCGAATTCCAGGGTCGCCAGGTCGAGTTGTTCGACGAAGACCTCGACCACCCAGATCGGGTTCTCTTCGGCGACACGTCATCCAGGCACTCTGGCAGCAAACTGGCTGTGTCCGCCTCGCCTCGGTCGCTCGGCTGGGCGGTTGCGACTTTATGTGGAGTCGGATGCTGCCAAAGCACTATTGTGCGGACCTTGAGCGGCAGCCGATGCTGAACTGCCGAACTCCGCCAGGGCCCAGCAAGCCATGCCTGTCACCGCCGATATCCCGGAACCCCCTGTTACTGCACCCGAGCGCCGGCGGCTGGGCAATGGCCTGTCGCTGGTGCTGCTGAGCCTGCCGGGCGCGACGAAAGCCGGGCTTTGCGTGCGGGTTGCCGCGGGCAGCCATGACGAACCGGAGGAATACCCGGGGTTGGCGCATTTTCTCGAGCATCTGCTGTTTCTCGGCAGCACCGGCTATGCCGTCGAGCAGAGCCTGATGGCGTTCGTCCAGGCCTGTGGCGGGCAGGTCAACGCCTCGACCCAGGCGCGGCATACCGACTATTTCTGCGAGGTGCCGGCGGACCGGCTCGGCGAGGCGCTGGCGCGTTTGCTGGACATGCTGGCCAATCCGTTGCTGGAGCGCGCCGCGCAACTGCGCGAGCGCGAAGTGGTGCACGCCGAATTTCTCGCCCGTGGCCAGGATGCCGACACCCTGATGGCCGTCGCGCTCGGCCAGGCCCTGCCGCCTGGGCACCGCTTCGCGGCCTTCCAGGCGGGCAACCGCGAGACCCTGGCGGTCGAGGAGCCGGCCTTCCAGCAGGCGCTGCAGGCGTTTCATCGGCGCTTCTACCAGGCCGGGCAGCTGTCCCTGGTGCTGAGCGGACCGCAGTCGCTGGATGAGCTGCAGGCCCTGGCCGAGCGCCATGGCGGCGGCTTGCCGGGCCAGCCGCCGTGCGAGCGGACACCGCCTGCGTCATTGCTGCCGCTGATCGGGCAACCCCTGTGCATGACGCTGCCGGCCGGTGAGCCTTGCGTGCAGCTGGGTTTCGCCCTGGAGCTGCCACTGACGGGGCTGGACGAAGCGCTGGACTTCCTGCAGGGCTGCCTGCTGTCCGAGTCGGCCGGCGGTTTGCTCGCCGGCTTGCGTGAGGCGGGACTCTGCGATGGGCTGCAGGTGCGCAGCCTGTACCGCCACGCCGAGCAAGCGTTGCTGCTGCTGGGATTTACCGGGGTCGAGGAGGACCCGCAGCCCCGGGCGGCAATCGTCGACGCCGTGCAAGATTGGCTGGCGTTCTTCGCCGGCGCTGCCGACAGCGCGCCGCTGCGCGCAAGCTATCGGGCGATCCAGCTGTGCCGGCAGCAAAGCCTGGCGCCGCTGGGCTTGGCGCGGTACTGGCAGGACTGCCTGAGCGGCGCCCGCAACCCGCTGCTCGGCCTGACTGGCGAGGGGCAGGGCGCCTTGTCGGCCGTGCTGGCGCAGATGCGCATGGCGCAGCGGCGGATCACCCTGTTCGGCGGTCACCGGGTGCTGCCGAACTGGCCGGCCGAGGGCTTCGCCCTGCGCATGGCCTTGGTGTCGCCGCTGGTTGCACCGGCGCGCAGCTGGCGGTGGCAACTGCCGGCCGCCAACCCCTTGCTCGATCCCCGGCCGCTCGCGCTGCATGGGGGCGATGCCGTGGCCCATTGGCGCTGGTTGCCAGCCCCCTGCATGACGGGCGATCGACGCAGCGGCGAGGCCGGGGCGGTCTATCTGCGTTGGTGTTTTGTCGATGCGGCGCCGGCTGCGCAGCTGTTGGCGCTGGCCCGGGCGGCGCTGCGCGAGACCCAGGCCAGTGCGGCTGAGGTCGGCGTAGCAGTGCAGCTGACGGCGCTGGACGACGAACTGCAACTGTCGCTGCAGGGCCCGGCGGCGTTATTGCCCAAGGTGCTTGAGCGGGCCTTGTGGCAGCTGCCCACGCCTGCTGCCAGTGCGTGGCGGCAAGCACAGCGTGAGGCCCGGCAAGGCGCGGCACAGACCGAGATGCTGTTTCGCCAATTGCTCCGGCGCTTGCCCGAGCTGTTTGTGCGCCCTGCGGCCGAGCCTGCCGCGCTGACGCCGCAGCGGCTGCACGAGCGGTATCGGCAGGCGCGGTTCGAGGGCCTGGGCATGGGCTTGGGCGCTGCCGGGCAGGCCGCGATCGAGCGGTTGTTCAGCCAGGTCCGGCCCTTGCCGGCGCCCGCCACGCCCGCGGCGCCAAGTCCGGGGCGTCAGTGGCTGGATGCGTGCATCGAGTCGGCCGAGTCGGCGCTGCTGCTGTTCTGCCCGCAACCGGCGGCAGATGCGCCCAGCGAGGCGGGCTGGCGGCTGCTGGCGCAGCTCTACCAGGGTGCCTTCTTCCAGCGCCTGCGCAGCGAGCTACAGCTGGGCTATGCGGTTTTCTGCGGCTTCCGCCAGGTGCGGGGGCAGCGCGGCATCCTCTTCGCGGTGCAGTCGCCGCATGCTTCGGCGGAGGAAATCCTCGGGCATATCGAGGCGTTCCTGCAGGGCCAGGGCGAGCGCCTGGCGGCGCTGCAGGATGACGCCGTGGTGCGCCTGGCTGACGAGTTGCGTGGGCAGCTGGCCGTGCAGGCGAGCAGCCTGCACGAGCATGCCGAACAGCACTGGCAGCAGCATCTGGCCGGCTTGCCCGAGCAGCATGCGGCGGCCCTCGAGCAGGCGTTGGGGGCGCTGGATCGCGCCGGGCTGCTGCACTTCCATCGCCAGCTGCTCCTGGCCCAGGGCGGCTGGCGGGTGCTGGCCAACGCCGCCAGCCCGGCAGCCGGCTGGTCGCTGCCAAGCTGATCCGGCCGCTCACAAGGGCCAAGGCTGCGACCGCTGCTGGTTGGTGACGCGCTGATCGCCGATGGGCACCGTTAGGCTCAACCCCATTCTATAAACAGCCGACGTCGCCTACCTCGGAGGAGGCGTTGCGCGCAGCGATACCCATCACAATCGAGCGCCACCCCATTCCCATTGCCTATCCCAGGTCATGCCGCCGGCCTGCGCGCGCCTCGCAGAAGATCGTTACGACCTTCGGCCCGCTCCTCGCGAGCGGGTGGTCTTACGCCTTATTGCCCGATCCGCCGCGCCCGGCCAAAGCAGCAGGCAAACAGCGCCATGGCAGCGTATGGCGGGCACTGGGGCTTTTCGATAATCGCCTCCGACCTGACTGACCTCGACGGTCGTCCCCTCAAGCGGAGAGCGTTATGTACAACAAGAAGATCGCCAACACTCGATTCCTGCCTCTGGCCTTGACTGCCGCCGTTGCGCTGGTTACAGCCCAGCAAGCGGCTGCCGAGATCGTCCTGTACGACAAGGACGACACCACCTTCTCCACCGATGGCTATATCAACGCCTTCTACGTCAACAGCGACGTGGATCGCGAAGGCGAGCAGTTCGATCGCCGTCAGTCGCGGGTGAAGATGGGCTTTCTGCCCAACTGGATCGGCTTCAACTTCGGCAAGCAGGTCGACGACCTCAAGCTCGGCGGTCGTTCCTCGTTCTGGGTGACCATCAACGACAGCGAGACCAACGGCACCGCCACCGCCATCGACGTGCGCCAGTTCTACGGCACCGTGGCCAACCCGGAGTGGGGCGAGGTGCTGGTCGGCAAGGACTTCGGCCTGTTCTCGCGCTCCAACATCTTCCTCGACGAACTGCTGGCCGGCTACGGCAACGTCAGCGATACCCTGGGCCTGGTCGATGGCACCGGCGTGTCCTTCGGCAACATCGGCACCGGATATCCTTATCCGTTCCCGACCTCGCAGATCACCTACCGCAACAACAACCTGGCCGAGGGCCTGCGTTTCGCGGTCGGCATCATGGACCCGGTGGACACCAACGACGACAGCGCCGTCGGCAAGGCCTACCAGGAAGAGCCGCGTTTCGAATCGGAAGTCAGCTACCAGTTCGATCTCGGCGGCGCGACCATCTACTCCTGGCTCAACGGTGCCCACCAGACCTCGGAAAACACCGACGACACGGTGGATACCGTGACCTCCCAGGGCGTGGGCTACGGCGTGCAGGCCAAAATGGGCGGGGTGTCGCTGACCGGTTCCGGCTTCCAGGCCGAGGGCATCAATCCGTTCTTCACCAACAACGCCGGTGAGGCCACGCTGCGCGAGACCGACAGCGAAGGCTACCTGCTGCAGGGTTCCTACACCTTCGGCAAGAACCGTGTCGCGCTGTCCTACGGCAAGACCGAGGACGATGGCAACGGCCTGGGCACCGCCGCCGACTACGAGACCCGCGGCGTCGCGTACTTCCGCACCATCAACGACAACCTCAAGCTGGTCGCCGAGTACAACCAGTACGAGATCGACGCCGCCGAAGGCAGCGGCCTGGATGAGGACACCGACACCTTCGCCGTGGGTGCCGTGCTGAGCTGGTAAGCAACCCTGAACCAGCCGGACAGGGGCAGCCCTGTCCGGCTTTTTCTATGGAGCCGTGCATGTTCTACAACCCGAACCTGCTGCTGATCCTGCTGATCGTGACCAGCCTGTTCCTGGTGCTGCCGATCATTCTCAGGCGCTGCATCTAGAACGCGAATCCTATCCAGGCGGAACACTTTCGCGGGCATGGCCCGCTCCTACAGGCGTTCGCTGCTTTCGTAGGCGCGGCGGGGGCGCCTGGCCCATGCCCGCGAACCGCTGTAGGCAGCCGTGCGGCGGAATAGACCGCTACTTAGGAACTAGGCCGGCGCTACTCAAGTGGCATGGGTGGCCTGCGCGGACCTTCGTAGAATCTCCCCATGATCCGCAGTGTTTTTCCATGGGGCAAGCTATGCAGCACTCGCTGACCGAAGGCGTCGTCACCGCCACGTCTTGCGCCACGGATGTCGAAGTAGTGGCGCAGGAGCTCGCCCGCGAGCTGATCCACCCGCACCTGGGCTTCGTGCTGTTCTTCTGTTCCGCCGAATACGACCTGCAGGGCCTCGGTGAGGCGCTGGACCAGTACTTTGGCGGGATCACCCTGGTCGGCTGCACCAGCGCCGGGGAGATCACCCCGCAAGGCTACGGCCGCGGCTGCGTCAGCGCGGTGGGCTTCGATCACCGCAGCTTCTCCATCGCCAGCGCGCTGATCGACGAGATGGAGCGCTTCAGCCTGATCGACGCGCAACAGCTGGTCGAGCGCCTGGTCAAGGATTGCCGCAACAACGAACTGGCCTCGATCAAGGGCCACAGTTTCGCCCTGACCCTGCTCGACGGCCTGTCCAGCCGCGAAGAAGTGGTGCTCGGCGCGCTCAGCGCGGCCTTCGGCAGCATCCCGCATTTTGGCGGCTCGGCCGGCGACGACAATCACCTGACCCACACCCACGTGTATTACGGCGGCCAGTTCCACACCGGCGCGGCGGTGGTGGTGCTGTTCAACACCTGGCTGGATTTCGAGGTGTTCAGCACCCATCACATCCTGCCGTGCAGCGAGAAACTGGTGGTCACCCGCGCCGACAGCGCCAGCCGGCGGGTGTATGAGCTGAACGCCGAGCCGGCCGCGCTGGAGTACGCGCAACTGATCGGCGTGCCGCTGGAGGCCCTCGACCACCGGGTGTTCGCCGCCCACCCGCTGGCGGTGCGGATCAGCGAGCAGTACTACGTGCGCTCGATCCAGCGGGTCAACGAGGATCTCAGCCTCACCTTCTACTGCGCGGTGGAGAACGGCATCGTCCTCACCGCCATGCGTCCGGGGCCGCTGCTGCCGAATCTCGAAGGGGTGTTCGAGGGGCTGCGCCAGCGCCTCGGCCCGCTGCTGCTGACCATCGGCTGCGACTGTTTCCTACGGCGCATGGAGATCGAGGGCGAGGGCGGCGTCGAGCCGGTCTCGGCCTTTCTGCGCAGCCAGCAAGTGATAGGTTTCAATACCTACGGAGAGCAGTTCAATGGTATGCACATCAACCAGACCTTCACCGGAGTCGCCATCGGCCGCCCCGGTCGAGACTGATGTCGCCGAGCTGCAGGCCCGCTGCCGCGCGCTGGAGACGGAGAACCACAAGCTCAAGCGGATCAACGGCGCGCTGATCGAGCGGGTCGAGTCGAACCACTCGCGCAGTGACGACGCCTACACCGCCTTCCAGCATTCGGTGGTGCTCGCCGAGCAGGTGCGCGAACGCACCGACGCGCTGAACCAGGCGATGGCCGAACTGAAGTCGAGCAACCAGCTGCTCAGCGACGCGCGGCTGCGCGCGGAAACCGCCCACCAGCACCTGATCGACGCCATCGAGAGCATCTCCGACGCCTTCGTGCTGTTCGACAGCGAGCAGCGCATCGTCCTGTTCAACAGCCGCTTCAAATCCTTCTGGGCCGGCACCCGCGCGCGCATCGGCAGCGGTACCCGGCTGTCGGAGATCAAGCGCCTGAGCAAGAGCACCGGCCTGGTGGTCGAGGAACAGCGCGGCAACCGCGACGAACACATGCTCTATCGCCTGCGCGACGGGCGTTGGGTGCAGGTCAGCGAGCGGCCGACTCGCGAAGGCGGCATGGTCATCCTCTACACCGACATCACCGAGGTCAAACTCAACGAGACCATGCGCCGCGAGCAGGCCCTGGCGCAGAAATCGCGCCTGCTGCAGCGCGCGGTGGACAACCTCTCGCAGGGCATGGCGATGGTCAACGCCGAGGGCCAGCTCGAGCTGTGGAACCACCGTTTCCTCGAACTCTGCGGCCTGGCACCGATCAGCGCGCACCGGCCGTTCGCCGAAGTCATGGCCGAGAGCGAGCTGGAGTTGCTGACTCCCGACAGTCGCGACGCCAGCGGCAATCCGATCGAGGAACTGGAGCTGCGCCTGTTCGACGGGCGCATGCTCGAGGTGCGCACCCATGCGCTGCCCACCGGCGGCTTCGTCAACACCTTCACCGACATCACCGAGCGCTATCGCCAGGCCAAGGCGCTGAGCGAGAGCGAGCGCTGGATCCGCCTGATCACCGACCATGTGCCGGCGCTGATCGGCTACCTCAACGCCGACCTGGTCTACGAGTTCACCAACAAGGTCTACGAGGAGTGGTACCGCTGGCCGCGCGGCGCCATGCTCGGCCAGAGCCTGCGCGAGGTGCACAGCGAAGAGCACTGCCGGCGCCTGGAGCCCTATATCGAGCGGGCGCTGTCCGGCGAGAGCGTGACCTTCGAGGTCGCCGAGACCAACCACAACGGCCAGGAGCGCTACATGCTGCGCTCCTACGTGCCGAACCGTCAGGCCAACGGCGAGGTGATCGGGATCTTCGTGCTGATCCGCGACATCACCGAACGCCGGCGCACCGCCGAGGCGCTGCACCAGGCCTACCAGCACCTGGAGCAGCGGGTGCGCGAACGCACCGCCGAGCTGACCACGCTCAACGAGCAGCTGCGCCGCGAGATCGACGAACGCACGCAGATGGAGGCGCGCCTGCGCGAAGCCAAGGGCGAGGCCGAGCAGGCCAACCTGTCGAAGACCAAGTTCCTCGCCGCGGTCAGCCATGACCTGCTGCAACCGCTGAACGCCGCCCGGCTGTTCACCAGCGCGCTGCTGGAGAAACGCGAGCTGGCCGACAGCGCCGGGCTGGTGCGGAACGTCAGCAACTCCCTGGAGGACGTGGAGAACTTGCTCGGCACCCTGGTGGATATCTCCAAGCTGGATGCCGGGGTGATCAAGCCGGACATCGCGCCATTCGCGGTCAGCGAACTGCTGGAAAACCTCGCCGCGGAATACCACCAGATCGCCGGCAGCGAGGGCCTGCGCCTGGACTTCGTGGCCAGCTCGGCGCTGGTGCGCAGCGACATCCAGCTGCTCGCGCGGATCCTCCGCAACCTGCTCAGCAACGCCATCCGCTATACCACTAGCGGGCGCATCCTGCTCGGCTGCCGGCGGCGCCGGCAGAGCCTGTCGATCGAAGTCTGGGATACCGGCATCGGCATCGCCGAGGACAAGCTCGGCGAGATCTTCCAGGAGTTCAAGCGCGGCGACGTGAGCCAGCGCAAACAGGATCGCGGCCTCGGCCTCGGTCTGGCCATCGTCGACAAGATCGCGCGCATGCTCGGCCACCGCATCCGCGTGGCGTCGCACCCGGGCAAGGGCTCGATGTTCGCCATCGAAGTGCCGCTGACCACCCGCGCACCGCGCGCCCGGGTGGTGCATGAAACCCCGGATCTATTGCTCGAACGCCTGAGCGGCTCGCGCATCTGGGTGCTGGATAACGACGCGGCGATCTGCGCCGGCATGCGCACCCTGCTCGAAGGCTGGGGCTGCCTGGTGGTCACCGCGCTGTCGGAGGAAGACCTAGCGCGCCAGGTCGACAACTACCACGCCGACGCCGACCTGTTGATCGCCGACTACCACCTCGACGACGGCCACAACGGCGTGGATGCCGTGGCCCTGATCAATTCGCGGCGCAGCACGCCGCTACCGGCGCTGATGATCACCGCCAACTACAGCAACGAACTCAAGCAACAGATGCGCGAACTCGGCCATACCCTGATGCACAAACCGGTACGGCCGATGAAGCTGAAGACGGCGATGAGTCACCTGCTCGACAGGGGGGCGTAGGCATGCGTCACGGGGTGGTCGTTGCCACAGGAACCGCTCAGTCGTCGGCAATCAAGCGCTTGCCCAGGCTGATCAGCGGTTCGACCCCGTAGCCCAGCCGCTGGTAGAAGGCGAGCACGGCCTGGTTGTCACTGCGCAGCTGCAGGTTCAGCTTCGGGCAGTCGAGGTCGCACAGGCGCTGTTCCACCTCCCGCATCAATAGACGCCCCAGGCCCTGGCGCTGCTGCTCGGGGTCGACCGCCAGGTAATTGACCCAGCCGCGGTGGCCGTCGAAACCGGCCATCACCGAGGCGACCAGCAGGCCATCCCGCTCGCCGACCAGGAACAGTTCCGGCTGGGTGGTCAGCTTGCGCTGGATATCCTTGTGCGGATCGTTCCACGGGCGCGTCAGCGCGCAGCGCTGCCACAGGGCGATCACTGCGGCTTCGTCTTCGGGGCGGAAGGGGCGTATCTGCATGGTGGGCTCCGGCGCAGGGCAAGGCGCCGTTTTACCACGGACCTCAACGGCGCAGGTAGGCGGCGAAATCGATGTCGCCGGCGGAGAGGATCGCCTGCACCCGGTTGTGCACGTTGAGCTTGCGCAGGATCGCCGAGACGTGGGCTTTGACCGTGGTTTCGGCGATATCCAGGCTGTAGGCGATCTGTTTGTTGGATTCGCCCTTGGTCATCCGCTCCAGCACCAGCAGTTGCTTGCGGGTCAGCGCCTGCAGCAATTCCGGCGAGATGCTCTGGTTGTCCGAGTGGCTGCGGTGCGCGCTGCTCTTCTGCGTGCGGATGATGTCCGGCGGCAGGTAGACGTTGCCGTTGAGGATCTGCTGGATGGCGTCGGTCATCTGGGCGCGCGGCGAGGACTTGGTGATGAAGCCGACCGCGCCGTAGGTGATGGCCTGCAGGACGATCTGTTTGTCCTGTTCGGCGGAGACGATCACCACGGGAATGGTCGGCGCCTCGTTGCGCAGGTTGATCAGGCCGTTCAGGCCGTGCATGCCGGGCATGTTCAGGTCGAGCAGGATCAGGTCGAGGTCGTCGTGTTCCGCAGTCAGCGCCAGGGCGCTGTCCAGGTCGGCGGTTTCCATGATTTCGCTGCCGGGGAAGCCGTCGCTGATGACATTGTGGATGGCTTCGCGAAACAGCGGGTGGTCGTCGGCAATCAGAATCTTGTACATGGCCTTTCACCTCATTGTTTTGATTGTGGTGTGGCTACAGCGTTCCGGAAATGATCCCGCTGCTCAGGGGAGTGCTGCAGGCTGTGCCGGCAGCAAGGGCAGGCCGGCTTGTTGCCAGGCATCGATGCCGTCGCGGTACCAGTAGAGGTTGCTGTAGCCCAGGCTGTGGGCGCGCCTGACCGCATTCCAGCCGAGCCAACAGTCGGAGCGGCAGTAGAACACCAGTGGCCAGGCTTTTTCGCCGTGGCTGGCCCGGCGCAGATGGTAGGTGAAATAGCCTTGCCATTGCGCGCTCAGCTCGCCATCGCCGGTGTTGGCCAGCCACAGGCTGCCGGGCAGGTTGGCGTGGACTTCGTCCTCGATGAATTGGCCGTGCAGCCACTGGCGGCGGTAGACGTCGATCAGCTGGGTCTTGGGCTGTTCGACCAGCAGCCGTTGCAGGGCGGCGGTATCGAGGGTCTGCGCGTGCTCGGTGCGGGCCGGAGTGGGGCTGCGGTAATGGCTGAGACGATAGCCGTCTGCGGAGAACAGCGGCGCCTCGGCCGCGGCCGGGGCTGCCAGCAGCAGGCTTGCGATCAGTGAAAGGCTCGTTGGCAGGGCCAGGCAGTACTTCATCGCCTTAAGTCTCGGTTCTTTTTATGGGGTGTATTACAGGGCAAGGCCGATGCTTTGGAAATTCTACGATGGAGAAGAAAACCAGTACCAAAGTAGTAGAAGGAGGATAGCGGATAGCTGGCGGGCGCGACTGGGCGAATTTCGCGGTTGGCGTTGGAGGAGGGGGGGGCGACGCCCAGTCCCATGCCCGCGCATCGGGGGCTGAACGCCGGGCTGGATCGCGGCCGTGGAACTGGGCGTTCCCGCCGCTCCTACCCGGAGCGGCGCTTCAATTGGCGCGGCGCAGGGCTGCGTGTTGCGGGTTGAAGCTGAGCACGGCAAGCACGGCGAACAGCGCGGTCAGGCCCAGGCAGACCAGCAGGGCGCTGAGGTTCAGGCGCTGGTAGAGGGCGTAGCGCACCAGCTCCACTGCGTGGCTGAACGGGTTGAGCGCGCACAGCCAGTACAGCCACTCGCTGGCCTCGCGCATCTTCCACAGCGGGTAAAGCGCCGAGGAGAGGAAGAACAGCGGGAAGATCACGAAGTTCATCACCCCGGCGAAGTTCTCCAGCTGGCGGATGCCGTTGGACAGCAGCAGGCCCAGGGCGCTGAGCAGCAGCGCCACCAACAGCAAGGCGGGCAGGGCAGCGAGCAGGCCGACGGGTGGCGGCTGCACGCCGTACAGCCAGGCGATGGCGAGGAAGGCATAGACCTGCAGCAGCGAGATCAGCGCGATCGCCAGCAGCTTGCTCGCCAGCAGGAAGGCCCGCGGCAGCGGGCTGGTCAGCAGCACGCGCATGCTGCCCATCTCGCGGTCGTAGACCATCGACAGCGAGCCCTGCATGCCGTTGAACAGCAGGATCATGCAGGCCAGCCCAGGGACTATGTAGGTCTCGTAGGTGATGTAGGTGTCGTAGGGGGCGATGATGGCGATGCCCAGTGCCGCGCGAAAGCCGGCGGCGAACACCAGCAGCCACAGCAGCGGGCGCACCAGGGCGCTGAAGAAGCGCGAGCGCTGCAGCACGAAGCGCAGCCATTCGCGTTGCACGATGCCGGCGAGGCAGTACCAGTAGGCGTTCATGGCTGCGGCTCCTGGGTAGGGTGCGCGGGGCCGCCCCAGGTCGTGCGCAGCAGGAATGCAGATGCCGGCTGGGGCTCTTGGCATGAGAAATGGAAGAACGACGCGGCCGAGACCGCTCCCAGGTTGCGAGGTGTTTGTAGGAGCGGGCCATGCCCGCGAACGGGCGTCGAATGCTCGAGCGGATCGCGGCCATGGGCCGCTCCTACGCGATTGCGCTCTACCCGTGCTGGCCGTGAAGTCTTCATATGCAGGCCTCGCTGCTGGTCAGGCGCTCGAAGGTCGCGGCCAGGCTGGCGTCGTCGGCGCCGATCCGGCTGGCCAGGCCCTGGGCGACCAGGCGGCCGCGGTTGAGGATCAGCAGCTCGTCGTCGGCCTGCACCTCGTCCAGCAGGTGGGTGGTCCAGAGCACTGCCAGGCCGTCGTCGCGGCACAGCTGGCGCACATGCCGGTTGAGCGCCAGGCGGCTGGCCGGGTCGAGGCCGACGCTGGCCTCGTCGAGCAGCAGCAGGCGCGGGCGATGGAGCAGGGCGCGGGCGATCTCGACGCGGCGGCGGTGGCCGCCGTTGAGGTCGCGGACCTTGTCGTGCCGGCGCTCGCCGAGCTGCTGGCGGGCCAGCTCCTCGTCGATCCGCGCGCCGGCCAGCGACTTGGCCAGGCCGTGCAGGGCGGCGTGGTAGCGCAGGTTCTGCTCGACGCTCAGGTCCAGGTCCAGGGTGCTCTGCTGGAACACCACGCCGAGCTGCGCCAGGGCCTGGCGCGGCTGCTGGCGCAGGCTGTGGCCCATCACCCGGATGTCGCCGCGCTGCAGGTCGTAGAGGCGGGTGAGCAGGGCGATCAGGGTCGACTTGCCGGCACCGTTGGGCCCCAGCAGGGCGGCGAAGCTGCCGGGGGCGACCGCGAAGCCGACGTCCTGCAGGGCCAGGCGCGCACCGTAGGCGAAGCCGACGCCGCTCACCGCGAGGGCGTTCACGGGGTGACCACCACGCCCCAGGGGTAGCGGCCGACCTTGATCGACTTGCTCACCTTGAGCGAGGCGACGTCGATCACCGAGACGTCGCCGCTGACCCCGTTGGTGGTCAGTAGCTGGCTCTGGTCCGGGGTAAAGGCCATATGCCAGACGCGCCGGCCGACCAGCAGGTAGTCGAGCACCTCGTAGGTCTTGGCGTCGAGCACCGCCACGTGGTTGGCCGGGCCGAGGGCGACGAAGGCCAGCTTGCCGTCGGCGCTGAGCTTGACCCCGACCGGCTGCACCTTGTCCGGGTGTACGCCCTTGATCTGGAAGTTCAGCACCTTGAGCACCTGGCGGCTGGCGACGTCGATCACGCTGACCGTGCCGCCGATCTCGGCCGAGGCCCACAGACGCTTGCCGTCGCAATCGAACTCGACATGCCGCGGGCGCTGGTCGACCAGGGTGTTGTCCACCAGTTGCTGGGTGGCGGTGTCGATCCAGTGCAGCATGTTGGTGGTTTCGCTGGTGTTGACCGCCCACTTGCCGTCCGGGCTGACCGCCATGCCCTCGGGTTCGACGCCGACGTCGATCTGCGCCAGCACCTCGTCGCTCTGGGTGTCGACCACCGTGGCCAGCGCATCGTCCTCGTTGGAGATGTACAGCCAGCGGTCGTTGGGGTGCAGGGCGAACTGCTCGGGGTCGGCGCCGGAGGGCAGCTCCTTGACGATCTTGCGCGTGACCAGGTCCATCACCTGCACCCGGTCCGAGTCGCTGGCGCAGATGTACAACAGCTTGTTGTCGCTGGACAGCAGCAGGCCGCGCGGGCGCATGCCGACCTCCAGGGTGGCGCTGACCTCCAGGCTGTCGAGGTCGATCACGCTGATGCTGTCGTCCTTCTCGTTGGACACGTAGGCGGTGGCGGCCAGGGTCGTGTGGCTGGAGAGGCCGAGAGCGATGGCACAGGCAAGGTGGCTAAGACGCATGGGTTCGATCCTCTTGTTGTAGGGGCTGGTGTTGTTGGGGCAGGGCGCACCCTACGAGCGGTGTAGGGTGCGCCGTGCGCACCATCAAGTACGGCTGCCAGCCAGATCACAGCTCACCTCCGGTTGGTCGTAGCCGAGGCTGTCCAGTTCGCTGCTGGGATGCAGGAAGCCGTCCTGCGGCGAATTGCTGACCAGGGCGCGCGGCTGCACCAGGGGGATCGGTTGGCGCAGCTGGCCGTTCCAGCTGCGAAAGCTCAGCTTGCGGCCCTTGAAGCCGTCCAGCGGCAGCTGGTCGCTCAGGGCCAGCTCGCGGATCGCCGCGGCGTCGCTCTGGCGCAGCTTGCTCACCGCGCTGGCGATGCTGCGCACGGCGATCCAGGCGGCGAAGTCACGGTCGTTCATCCAGCGCTGGGCATGCGCCTCGAAGCGCTTTTGCAACTGCGCGGCGCCATAGGTCTCGACGGTCTTGTGCCAGCCGGTGGGGGTCAGGCCCTGGGTGCCGGCGACCGGGCGCGGGTACCAGGTCTGGTAGGGCAGGTATTCGCCGAAGTCGCCGCGTTCGTCGGCCACCAGCACCACGTCGTACTCGGCGGTCTGGGTGAACAGCGGCATCTCCGCCTGGGCGCTGCGGCGCTGGTCGTTGTCGAAGCTCCAGGCCTTCTCCGCGACTATCTTGTGGCCGAAGCGCCTGGCCGCGCGCTTGAGCGCCGCGGCATAGGCCGCATCGTCCTCGGTGGGGCCGCTGATCAGCAGCCAGCGCGTCCATTTGCGCACGGCGAGGAACTGCGCCAGGGCATCGGCGAGCATGGCCCGGCTCGGCAGGGTGTGCAGCACGTTGCTCAGGCACTCGCTCTGGCGCAGGCGATCGTCGGCGCTGCCGGCATTGAACAGCAGGCTGTCCGGCAGCGCCTGGCTGAGCTGGCGCAGGGTCGCCGCCGGGGCGTTGACCACGAACAGCCGTACGCCTTGTTTATGCAGTTCGTTGGCGGCAACCAGCAGGCTGGCGCCGTCGTCGCGCTCGGCCACGTCGAGGCCGTAGGCGTGCTTGAGGAAGCGCCCGGTGCTGTTGCTGTCGCCGATCGCCAACTCGGCGCCGCGGCGGCCGGCGTCCTCAGGCTCGGGGATGACGTTGGAGAGCAGCGGGCCGGTCTCCGGGACGTAGGCCAGGTAGCCGATGCGCACCTGTAGCTCGGCGGGGCTGTTGGCCTGGCTCGCAGGTATGCCGGCAAAAGTGGCCACGGCACAAAGCAAGAGATAACGGCTGAGCGGGCGCATCGGCAACTCCTGGGTAGGTATTGCCAGCATAGGAACAGCAGGCGGGCCGGGAAATATGCACAAAGTACCAGTCAGGCCGTACCAAGGTAGTAGCCCCGCGTGGTGCGGCGCGCCCTAGGATTGGGCCGTCCCCGTACAACAATAAAAAAGGTGAGCACTATGCGACTCCTGAAAACCCTGCTTCTGCCGCTGCTGCTGATCGGCAGCCTGATCGGCTTCGACAACCTGCACGCCGAGGGCGACCTGACCCGCCGCACCGTCTCGCTGCCCGACCTGCGCCTGGGCAACGAGGACAGCGACTACGCGATGTCGCAGCGCGAATACCAGCTGGAGACCGGCAAGGCCTACCAGCTCAAGATCATCGCCAGCGGGCAGAAGGAGTACGCCTTCCAGGCGCCGGAGTTCGCCACCGCGATCTTCCTGCGCAAGGTCGAGGCCGGCGGCGTGGAGATCAAGGCGATCACC
Source organism: Pseudomonas benzenivorans (assembly GCF_900100495.1). Lineage (GTDB taxonomy): Bacteria > Pseudomonadota > Gammaproteobacteria > Pseudomonadales > Pseudomonadaceae > Aquipseudomonas > Aquipseudomonas benzenivorans. The sequence goes on along the minus strand of NZ_FNCT01000010.1, from coordinate 144,191 downwards.
CTCACCGAACTTGAGTTCGAGGATGCCGGCCAGGCGGAGATCTTCTTCGTGCCGATCAAACCCGGCAAATTCCCCTTCTACGCCAAGGGCCTGGAGCACAAGGGCATGCTCGGCCACTTCCTGGTCAAGTAGCGGCTGGCCGTGGTTCTTGTGGGAGTGGCTTGAGCCACGCTGCTGCGAATCTCTTGATTCCAGCGGCTTATCGCGGCTAAGGCCGCGCCCACAGTTGGCGGCTTCGCCATAGAGGCCATCCGGCAGCGCGAAGCACCCCCGCAAGCCCTACTACCAAGGGACTAGCTGCGAGCCACCAAAGCAGCATTCGATGCCCGCCCCGGTCTTCCTAAGATGTCTACAACCAAGCTCCACAAAGGCGTCTTGCGTGCACTCGATGAGGTCTGAAACATGAAAAGCAAACAAAACACCGGTTTCGCACTCTTGCTGTTGGCCTTCTCGGCCAACCTCTGGGCGCATGGCGATGTGGTGCCGCAAGCAGTCAACACCCAGGGCTTGGAGCCGCTGGGCGAAGAGTGGTTGGAAGAGAACCCCTATCGCGATAATCCCAAGGCGATCGAGATCGGCGCCTCGGCCTACAACCAGAACTGCGCCGCCTGCCATGGCCTGGAAGCCAAGTCCGGCGGCATCGCCCCCGACCTGCGCCTGCTGGAAGCCGGCGCCATGGGCGACGAGTGGTTCAAGGAGCGGGTGATCAACGGCGCGGTGCGCGACGGTCGGGTGTACATGCCGAAGATGGCCGACTACCTCAGCCAGGAAGCGCTGTGGGCCGTGCGCACCTACCTGGAGAGCGTCGCTATCGAGGAGTAACCGTCATGCGCCCGATCGTCCTGCTGTTGAGCGCGCTGCTCAGCGCACTGTGGCTGGTGGCCCTGCCGGCCCAGGCCCAGGCGCCGGTGCGCGACTTCGACTCGATCGTCGAGTCCGGCGTGCTCAGGGTCGCGGTGTACCAGGATTTCCCGCCCTACAGCTTCCAGCAGGATGGCCAGCCGCGCGGCGTCGACGTCGAACTGGCCCAGGCATTGGCCGAGGGGCTGGGTCTCAAGCTCGAACTGATCTGGGCGCCGCCCGGCGAGAAGCTCGACGACGACCTGCGCGACTACATCTGGCGTGGGCATTACCTGCGTCCCCATGAGCTGGCCGACGTGATGCTGCGGGTGCCCTACGACCGCGACTTCTCCTACATGAGCAACGAGTTCGGCGAGTTGGTCAACGAACTGGTGGTGATGTTCGGCCCCTACCAGCGCGAGCGCTGGCAGGTCGCCTATGACCGCCGCCGCCTCGAGGCGGTGCCCAGCGTGGCGGTGTTCCAGCAGCACCCGATCGGCGTCGAGGTCGACAGCGTGCCGTCCTTTTACCTGTCCTCGGTGTTCGAGGGCATGCTCAGCCGCCAGACCCACCATTTCCGCAACCCGCAGGCAGCCTTCGCCGGGATGAAGCAGGGCGAGGTGGATGCGGTGATGGCGCTGCGCGGCGAGATCGACTGGCACCTCAAGCAGGCGGCCGACAGCCAGCTGGCACTGGCGGAGAACGCCTACCCGAAGATGGGCAAGCAGGTCTGGGACATCGGCATGGCGGTGCATCAGAGCAACCGCCAACTGGCCTATGCCCTGGAGGAACAGCTCGAGGAGCTGATCCTCGCCGGCAAGGTCAAGCGGCTCTATGGTCACTACGGTCTGCGCTACGAGTTGCCGGACCTGTACCAGGAGGCCGACTAGGCCGATCGCCGAGAGGCGAGTCGTTCGGTCCCCCGTTGCAGGTGAATTCCGTGGCAGGAGGTGGATGATGGCGCTGGATTGGCGTTCTTGGCTGCTGTTGGCGTTGTTCGCCTTGCCCTGGGACAGTTGGGGCGGCGAGGCCGACCCGGTCACCTCGGTGATGTGGGACTACTACCACGCGCGCCTGCTCGACGGCGCGCCCTTCGTCTTCGACCAGCGGGTCAAGCTGCAGGCACCGCCCTTTGCCGAGGACGCCCGACAGGTGCCGATCCAGGTCGACGCCAGTGCCTTCGCCGGCCAGGTCGAGCGGATCCTGGCCTGGGCCGAGCTCAATCCGATCCCGCAGATCTTCGACTTCGCCCCTGGCGAGCGGGTGCTGCTGCGCCTGGCCATTCGCATCCGCATCGAACAGGCCACGCCGCTCCGCGCGGCGGTGCTGACCCGCGACGGCCTCTGGCATGTCGGCTCGACCCAGATCGACGCGGCCGGCGGCGGTTGTACCGCGCCCAGCGTGGTGCGCGCCCAGGCCGGCTGGGAGGAACACCTGGGCGAGGTGCTGGGTAGGCGCTTCGTGCTGGCCGACGCCAGCCGCCTGCGCCTGCAGATCGCCCATCCGATGGACAACGGCCTGGTCGGCGGCATTCCCGAGTTCTACCTCAACCAGGCCGAATTGCGCGACGCCAGCGGCAAGATTCTGGCTAGGCTCGAGCTGTTCCCGGCGGTCAGCGAGAACCCCACCCTCAGCCTGGACCTGAAGGATGAAGGCGAAACCGAGCTGTGGCTGCGCGACAACAACGGCAACGAGTTCAAGGCAGCGTTGTGAGCCTCGCCTGATCCGTAGGAGCGGCCTTGGCCGCGAGCGGGCAAAGCATCGCGGTCAAGCGGAGTGCCGCCCAACCGCTCCCACCACCGGCGGGAGGCGGTCCTCCGGGAAGCGACCCGCCGCGAATAATGCGTTTACCCTATCCGGCCGAATCACCACCAGGACAACCCCCATGATCAAAGTCAGCGTGCTCTACCCCAACAACCCCGGCGTGCATTTCGACTTCGGCTACTACTGCACCCAGCACATGGACATCGTGCGCAAATGCCTGGGCGAGGCCTGCAAAGCCATTGCCGTGGATCGGGGGCTGGCCAGCGCCGCGCCGGATACTCCGGCGCCTTTCATCGCCATGGGCCACCTGTATTTCGACAGCGTCGACAGCTTCCAGCAGAGCTTCGCAGCGCATGCGGAACGGATCATGGGCGACCTGCCGAACTTCACCGACAGCCAGCCGCTGGTACAGATCAGCGAAGTCCAACTCGCACCCTGAGCCTTGCGCGCCGTACCCGCGGCGCCGTCTGAATCCCCGCAAGAGGAGAGGTGTCTATGCGCTGGATACTGGTACTGGCCCTGATCTGCTGCTCGCTGGCGGCGCGGGCCGACTTCGACTACAGGCTGGAGCCCCGGCAGATCGCCGAAAGCGTCTGGCTGCTGGAGGGCAGCACCGACAACTTCGCCGCGGCCAACGGCGGCAACATCGTCAACACCGGGTTCATCGTCAGTGACCAGGGTGTGCTGGTGATCGACAGCGGGCCGTCCAGGCGCTACGGCGAGGCCTTGCGCCAGGCGATTGCCAGGGTCACCGACAAGCCGGTGCTCAAACTGCTGCTGACCCACCATCACCCGGATCATGCGCTGGGCAACCAGGCCTTCGCCGACGTGCCGATCGCCGCGCTGGCCGGCACCACGCAGTTGCTGGCCGAGCAGGGCGAGGCCATGGCGGAGAACATGTACCGCCTGGTCGGCGACTGGATGCGCGGCACCGAGGTGCGCCTGCCGACGGAAACCCTGACGCCCGGCCCGCTACAGGTCGGCAACCGCCGGCTGCAACTGATCGGGTTGCGCGGGCATAGCGGCGCCGATCTGGCGATTCTCGACGAGACCAGCGGCGTGCTGTTCGCCGGCGACCTGCTGTTCTACCAGCGTGCCCTGACCACGCCCGGCACGCCGGGACTGGACCTGTGGCTGGCCGACCTCGAGCGCCTGCAAGCGTTGCCCTGGAAGCAGATCGTCCCCGGTCACGGCCCGCTCGCCAGCAGCGCCGCGCCGTTCAAGCAGATGCGCGACTACCTCGGTTGGCTGGACGGCGTCATGCGCGACGGCGCCGAGCAGGGCGCGGAGATGAACGAGCTGATCCGCACGCCGATTCCCGAGCGCTTCGCCGGGATCAGCCTGTCGCGCTACGAGCTGATCCGCAGCGTCAGCCACCTCTACCCGCGCTACGAACGGGCGCGGCTGCGGCGGGTGGATAGGTGAACGCAGCGCGGCGCGGCTGCAGCTTGCGTTCGGCTATCGCCCTCGGGTGCGGGAGATGGCGCAGGCAGGTGGATCAAAGCGTCGTCTCGTCGGTCCTGGCGCCCGCGTCAGCCGTTTCGGCGGCGACCGGTACGAAGTTCAGTTGCAGGCGCTCGCTGCTCCAGGCGCGGATGCTGTTGGTCAGCGCGAGGTCGTTGTTCAGCTGCTGCCCGTAAGAGGGGATGATTTCCTTCAGCTTGGCCTGCCACGCGGGGCTCTGCAGCTTGTCCTTGAAGGTCTTCTCCAGCACGTTGAGCATGATCGGCGCGGCGGTCGAGGCGCCTGGCGAGGCACCCAGCAGCGCGGCAATGCTGCCGTCCGCGGCGCTGACGATTTCGGTGCCGAACTGCAGGATGCCGCCGTGCTCGGCGTCCTGCTTGATGACCTGCACGCGCTGGCCGGCCTGGATCAGCTGCCAGTCTTCGCTCTTGGCCTGCGGGAAGTACTCACGCAGGGAGTCCATGCGGTCTTCCTGGGTGAGCAGCAGCTGGCCGATCAGGTAGCTGCTCAGCGGGAGGTTGTCGAGGCCGGCATGGCTCATCGGCAGCAGGTTGTCGCTGGTCAGCGCGCTGAAGGTGTCGAGCAGCGAGCCATTCTTCAGGAACTTGGTCGAGAAGGTGGCGAACGGCCCGAACAGCAGGACCCGCTCGCCTTCGATCACCCGGGTGTCCAGGTGCGGTACCGACATCGGCGGCGAGCCGACGGAGGCCTTGCCGTAGACCTTGGCCTGGTGCTGGGCGACGACTTGCGGGTTCCTGCTCATCAGGAACGAACCGCCGACCGGGAAGCCGGCATAGCTCTCGGCTTCGACGATGCCGGACTTCTGCAGCAGCTTGAGGGCGCCGCCGCCGGCGCCGATGAACACGAACTTGGCCTTGACGCTGCGTTCTGCGCCGTCGTTGGCCAGGTCGGCGACCACCACGCTCCAGCTGCCGTCGTCGTTGCGCCGGAGGTCGCGTACTTCGTGCTGCAGGTGCAGTTCGACGTTGTCCTTGGCGGTCAGCGCATCCACCAGTTGTCGGGTGATCTCGCCGAAGTTGACGTCGGTGCCGATGTCCATGCGGGTTGCCGCCAGTGGCTGCCCGGCTTCTCGGCCTTCCATCACCAGTGGGATCCACTGCTTGATCTGCTCGGGGTCCTGGGAGAACTGCATGCCGCGGAACAGCGAGCTGTACTGCAGGGCGGCGTGGCGCTTCTTGAGGAACTCGACGTTGTCGTCGCCCCAGACGAAGCTCATGTGCGGCACGTTGTTGATGAAGGCCGGCGGGTTGATCAGGACCTTCTGCTCGACCTGGTGGGCCCAGAACTGCTTGGAGATCTCGAAGGATTCGTTGATCGCTACCGCTTTGCTGATGTCGATGCTGCCATCGGCCATTTCCGGGGTGTAGTTCAGCTCGCAGAAGGCCGAGTGGCCGGTGCCGGCGTTGTTCCAGGGGTTGGAGCTTTCTGCGGCGACCTGGTCGAGGCGCTCGTAGATGTCGATGCTCCAGCCGGGCTCCAGCTCGCTGAGGTAGGTGCCCAGGCTTGCGCTCATGATGCCGCCGCCGACCAGCAGGACGTCCACGGTTTTTTCTGGCTCGGGATGCTTGGCGCAGCCGATCGCGCTCACACAGAGGAGCGTCAGCAGGATTCTTTTCATAAAACAGACCATGTGAAGTTAGAAGTTGGCGTGCCTGTCGGTCCAGCTCGCGTGGGCGATTGCCGTGCGTGCCAGCGCATACCCCTGGCCGCGCAATGGCGGCCGGTTGGCACCAGCCATGCTGGGCGCAAGCGTTGGCGAAATGGCAGTCATGCCCTGGGCGCGCGCGGGGGGACGCCGGATTGCCGGTGACCGGCAGACCGATGCTGCGCTGAGCGACCCGCGCAGCCGCCTGCCGTGTTGCCTGAGGCCTATAGCAAAAGCAGTGCCGAAACGATTCAGTGACGCTGAGTCGCGGCGTGGCCGCGCCGGATCGCGCGCTCGGCGCATGGCGCTGTGGCGAAATGTCGCCATTCGCTGCTGAGGCGGCGACCAGCGCTGGCGGATTTCCGCCAGTGCGGTTCACCGCACCTCGGCGGGCGGCGCTTCACTGCAGGACCAGATCCTCGCCGCGCTCCTGCTGCCAGTCGTCGTGGCTCGGCGCCGCGACCTCGCCGGCCATCTGGTGGATGATCTCGAAGTAGTCCTGCTTGAGTGGGCTCTGCATGATCTGGCTGCGCGGTTTGACCCTGACCGCGTAGATGCTCTGGACGTTCTGGTGATCGAAGGCGCGCCATTGCTGCGGGCCTTTGAGCAGGCTGTAGCGGTGGTCCTCGAGGGCGCCGATCAGCGTCTCGCTGTCCAGGCTGCCGCTGCGGCGCACGGCATCGGCCCACTGCTGGACGATTCCATAGGCCGATGCGGCGGCGCTGTCCGGGTATTCCCGATGCTGGCGGATGTAGGCCTCGACGAAGGCCTGACCCGCCGAATTGTTTTCCTGGTCGGGCACGCGCCAGGTCCAGGCCTCGGTACCGATCACGCCTTCCATGACCTGGGGGCCGGCCTGTTGCACGATGCTCTTGCTCAGGTGCGGCACGATGATCTGCATGCGCTTGTGCAGCCCGAGATTGTGCGCCAGGCGGATGGCCCGCAGCAGGTCATCGCCGAGCAGCGCCAGCACCAGGATGTCCGCCTCGCTGGCGGCGGCCTTGTTCAGTGCTTCCAGGTAGTGCCGCCGCAGCACCGTGGATGAGGGCAGGGCGCTGCGCCCGTGGCGGGCACGGTCCTGGCTGCCGGTGGCGGCGCGCAGTTCGTTTTCCATGCTGCGTCCCCAGGCATCGTCGGCGATGACGTAGTGGTAGCGCTGGCGTGGCATGTGCCAGCCGAGGTATTCGCCGAGCACGCGGGCGCTCATCCAGGCGCTGTTGGACTCGCGGAACAGGTAGCGGTGGCCTTCCCGGCCGGTCACTTCGTTGGCGTAGCTGAGCGTGGCGAAGTACAGCAGGCCGAGTTCGCGGGCGCGCTGGCCGGCGGCGATCGCCTCCTCGCTGGTGGCGCCGCCGAAGACCATCTGCGCGCCCTGGCCGGCGAAGCGCTCGACGTTGCTCCGGGCGGTCTCGGCCCGCGAGGCGCTGTTGCGCGTCAGCAGCTGCAGCGGCCGCCCGAGCAGGCCGCCACTGCGATTGATGGAGTCGACCGCCATCAAGGCACCGCGGTGCAGTTCCAGGCCCTCGGCCTTGTAGTTGCCGGTACGCGGGTAGTTCAGTCCCAGCTTGATCGGCTCGGCCGGCAGGGCGCTGCTGCCCAGGCAGCCGAACAGCAGGCAGCAGAGTGTAATGAAGCGACCCATGGGGCTTTCTCCTTGGCGTGGGGCTTCACTTTCTAAACGCTGCGGACGGGCCTGGGTATGCTCTTTTCAGGGGGTTGGGGCGGCACTTAAGTCGGGTAAGCGAGCGCGGTCGCTGTAGGAGCGTCTTTAGCCGCGAACGCTGTGGGGGCGGACAACAACAGCTTCGCAGCTGAAGCGGAGTGCCGCCCAGCGGGGTGCCGCCCGGCCGCACCCACGGCACTGTCGGGTTGGCGACTGTGGGGCCTGCACCGCTACAGAAATGGCGAGGGCCGACGGGCGGTATTGCTACCAAGGGATGAGTTAAATCCGTACTGCGTTCAATTGTTGCATCACCCCTTGCGGCCAAGAATCTGTGGCAGGCCGGGAAAATTTCCCGGTAATAACAATTAACCCGCAGAGGTAGCCGCTAATGAAACACTCCGGTCTTCGCCAGCCTTTCGTTCTCAGTGCACTGTGTATCGCCATGCTCATGCCCGGTGCTGCGGCGTGGGCGGTCACCGACCAGGACATCCTGGATGACGTGAAAACCACCGACCAGGTCGTCACCAACGGCATGGGTCTGCAAGGGCAGCGCTACAGCCCGCTGGACACGCTCAATACCGACAACGTCAAGGATCTGCGCCCGGTCTGGACCCTGTCCTTCGGCGGCGAGAAGCAGCGCGGCCAGCAGGCCCAGCCGCTGATCAAGGACGGCGTGATGTACGTGACGGCCTCCTACTCGCGGGTGTTCGCGGTCGATGCACGGACCGGCAAGGAACTCTGGCAATACGATGCGCGCCTGCCCGACGATATCCGCCCGTGCTGCGACGTGATCAACCGCGGTGTGGCGCTGTACGGCGACCTGGTGATCTTCGGCACCCTGGATGCCAAGCTGGTCGCACTGAACAAGGACACCGGCAAGGTGGTGTGGCGCAAGAGCGTCGCCGACCACAAGGCCGGCTACTCGATCACCGCGGCGCCGCTGGTGGTCAACGGCAAGCTGATCACCGGGGTGTCCGGTGGCGAGTTCGGCGTGGTCGGCAAGATCGAAGCCTACGACCCGAAGAACGGTGAACTGCTGTGGACCCGGCCGACCGTGGAAGGCCACATGGGCTACGTCTACAAGGACGGCAAGCCGGTGGAGAACGGCATCAGCGGCGGCGAAGCCGGCAAGAGCTGGCCGGGCGACCTGTGGAAGACCGGTGGCGCGGCGCCCTGGCTGGGCGGCTACTACGACCCGGAGACCAACCTGCTGCTGTTCGGCACCGGCAACCCGGCACCGTGGAACTCGCACCTGCGCCCCGGCGACAACCTCTACTCGTCCTCGCGCCTGGCGCTGAACCCGGACGACGGCAGCATCAAGTGGCACTTCCAGACCACCCCGCACGACGGCTGGGACTTCGACGGGGTCAACGAACTGGTCTCCTTCAACTACCAGGAAGGCGGCAAGACCATCAAGGCCGCGGCCACCGCCGACCGTAACGGCTTCTTCTACGTGCTCGACCGCACCAACGGCAAGTTCATCCGCGGCTTCCCCTTCGTCGACAAGATCACCTGGGCCAAGGGCCTGGACAAGGACGGCCGGCCGATCTACATCGACGACAACCGTCCGGGCTCGCCGGCAGCCGCCGCGAAGGGCAAGAGCGTATTCGCCGCACCGGCCTTCCTCGGCGCGAAGAACTGGATGCCGATGGCCTACAGCCAGGACACCGGGCTGTTCTATGTGCCGTCCAACGAGTGGGGCATGGACATCTGGAACGAGGAGATCGCCTACAAGAAGGGCGCGGCCTACCTCGGCGCCGGCTTCACCATCAAGGCGCTGAACGAGGACTACATCGGCGTGCTGCGCGCCATCGACCCGAAAACCGGCAAGGAAGTCTGGCGCCAGAAGAACTACGCGCCGCTGTGGGGCGGGGTGCTGGCCACCAAGGGCAACCTGGTGTTCACCGGCAACCCCGAGGGCTTCCTGCAGGGCTTCAACGCCAAGACCGGCGAGAAGGTCTGGGAATTCCAGACCGGCTCCGGCGTGCTGGGCTCCCCGGTCACCTGGGAAATGGACGGCGAGCAGTATGTCTCGGTGCTCTCCGGCTGGGGTGGCGCGGTACCGCTGTGGGGCGGCGAAGTGGCCAAGCGGGTGAAGAACTTCAACCAGGGCGGCATGCTCTGGACCTTCAAGCTGCCGAAGGACCTGGTCGCCAAGCGCTGATCGGTAACCTGTAAAGCACAAGGCCGGCTCTTTAGCCGGCCTTGTGCTTTCTGGCGTCTGGAGGATTGGTAGATCCTATGGTCATGTGCAAGCCTCGTTGAACGTAGGAGCGGGCCATGCCCGCGATGCTTTTTGCGGGCGCACTCTATCGCGGCCATGGGCCTGGGCGTCCCCGCCGCTCCTACGCAATGCCCGAGCTCCGTAGCCCGGATGCTTGCGCTGCGTCCGGATTCGCGGGCATGGGCTAGGCGCTCCCGCCGCTCCTACGACAGAGGCGCGTGCTACTGGCCAGTCCATATACGGGCTACGCGCTCGTGCAGGGCCATGCGCTAGGTCACGGATACAAGTCGTAGGGTGCGCTGCGCGCACCAAGAGCCCTCAGCCAGTGGTTACGCCTGCCCGTTGCCGAGCAGGCGCCGCGCCCGCCAGGGCCAGGCGTGCAGCAGGACGCTGTGCACCTGCACCAGTTCGGCGCCGGCGGCGAGGCGGGCGTCGAGGTGTGCGGCGCTCTGGATGCCGCCGACCGACAGCAGCGCCATCTGCCCGCCGCACAGCCGGCGCAGCTGCGCGATCTGTGCGCAGGCCTGTTCCTGCTGGGCGGCATCCTGCCAGGCGCGATAACGCTGGCGGGTCGCCGGCGGCCCCGGATCGTGGGCCGCGAGCAGGCCGTCGTAGCCCAGTTCCAGCAGCAGTTCGGCCAAGGCCAGCGGCACCTGGCCGGGCAGGCAGCGCAGCTTGACCGCCAGCGGCACGCGGCGCCCGGACTGGTCGAGCCGCAGCTGCTCGGCACGCGCCGCGGCCAGCAGTTGGCGCAGCCGCGGACGCTGCTCGGCGCCGAGCAGCGAGGCGCTGCCTGGACCGATCAGGTTGAGCATCAGGTAGTCGGCCAGCGGCCAGGCGCGGGCCAGGCCGGCGCGCAGCGCCGCGAGGGACAGGTCCGGTCCGAGGCTCAGGTTGAGCCCCAGTCGCGCCGTCCCGGGCCCGAGCGCGCGTGCCGACAGCTGGGTCGTCGCGGCGAGGTCGAGGCTGCCGATTTCATTGAAGCCGAAGCCCAGCGCGCCGGCGCGGCGGCCGAGCCGGCCCTGCCGGTCGAAGCCGGCGGCGATGCCCAGCGGCGAAGCGAAGCGCAGGCCCATCACCTCGACCGGCCGCGCGAGGGTGGGCGCCGTCAGGCAGCGAGCGCTGAGGCAGGCCAGGCGCAGGGCCAGCTGCTGGCCGAGGCGGCGCAGCGGCTCAGCCATGGCGGCGTTCGAAGTCGCGCATGAACTCCAGCAGCCGTTCGACCCCGGCCAGCGGCATGGCGTTGTACAGGCTGGCGCGGATACCTCCGACGGCGCCGTGGCCCTGCAGGTTGAACAGCCCGGCCTGCCCCGCTGCCGCCAGGAAGCGTGGCAACAGGAGTTCGTCGCGCAGCTGGAAGCACACACTGACGGGCGAGCGATCCGCCGGCCGCTGGCGGCAGTGGTAGAGATCGCTGGCATCGATGCCGCGATAGAGCAGTTGGCTTTTCGCCCTGCCGGCGTGGGCCATGGCCTCCAGCCCGCCCTGCTGACCGATCCAGCGCAGCATCAGCGCGGCGCAGTACAGGGCGAAGCTCGGCGGGGTGCACAGGCGGCTCTGCTGCTCGGCCTGCAGCGCATAGCTGAACGGCGACGGCAGCCCGGCGCGCGGCGGCCTGAGCAGGTCGTCGCGGACGATCAGCAGGCACAGGCCGGCAACCCCGAGATTCTTCTGCGCGCTGGCGTAGATCAGGCCGAAGCGCTCGACCGGCAGCGGGCGGGTGAGGAAGTCCGAGGTCATGTCCGCCACCAGCGGCACCTGGCTCTGGGGGAACTCCTGGAGCTGCAGGCCGTTGGCAGTCTCGTTGCTGGTGACGTGGCAGTAGCCGGCCTGCGGATCCAGGCGCCACTCGCCGGGCTCGGGAAGCGCCGTGAAGCCGTTGCCCTGGCCGCTGGCGATGATGTTCAGCGGCGCATGGCGGCGCGCTTCGGCGATTGCCTTGGTCGCCCAGTGGCCGCTTTCCAGGTAATCGGCCGACTGGCCGGGGGCAAGCAGGTTCATTGGCAGCAGGCCGAACTGGCACGACGCCCCGCCATGCAGGAACAGCACGCGGTAGTTCGGCGGTAGCGCCAGCAGTGCGCGCAGGTCCTGCTCGGCCTGCTGCATCAGGCCTTTGAACGGCGCGCCGGTGAACGGCTGCTCCAGCACCGACAGGCCGCTGCCTTGCCAGTCCGGCAACTCGTCGCGGATCTGTGCCTGCACCGCCGGCGGCAACATCGCCGGGCCGGCGGCGAAGTTGTAGCGCTCGCCGCCGCGGGCCGCCGGGCGGTCTTCAGGAAAACAGCTGCAGGCCATGACCGCCAGCCGCCATCAGGAACAGCAGGGGCATTGACAGGATGGTGTTGCTGCGCGAGGACAGGAAGGTGATCCGCGAGCAGCGCACGCGCTCCTCCAGGCTGGCCGGGACGAAACCGAGCAGCTTCTTCTGGTGCGGCCAGAGCACCAGCCACAGGTTGAGCAGCATCAGCGTGCCGATCCAGGCACCGAGGCCGATCACCGCCAGCGGGCCCTGCAGCAGCAGGGCGTCCTCCAGCCAGCCGCGCTGCCAGAGCATCAGCAGGCCGGAGAGCCAGACCACCAGCGAGGCGTAGCGGAAGATGCCGTGCTCGCGCTTCATCCGCTGCTCCAGGTCGCGGTTCAGCGTCGCCGTGTCGATGCCGTTCTGCAGCGGCACGAACCTGGGGTTCTGGATGAAGTTGGCGTAGTTGTGGCCGACCCAGACCAGGGCGAACAGCAGGTGGGCGTAGCGGGCCAGCAGATCGATAACGGGCAGTTGCATGGCAGCTCTCATCAAACTGAAAATAACCCATTGTTTTACATGTAAAAATTAAATCTGCACGAAGCCCTGTAGGAGCGGGCCATGCCCGCGAAACGGGCAACGCAAAAGCTTCGCGGGCATGGCAACTAGGCGTCCCCCCGCCCCTACAGCGTTTGCCGCCGGGCAGCGCTCCGTCGAAGACGGGGAGGCTCTTCCTAGGCAACCAGCCAGAACCTGAGCAGCAGGTAGCAGCCCAGGGTCAGGAAAACGCCGGCACCGAGGGTGCCGGCGAAGGAATCATGGGGCAGTTTCAAGGTCCACCCCCTGGCTGGCGTGCCGCGGGATCAGCGCGGCTCCCGGACGCGGCGCGTGCTGCGCCAGTTCCACAGCCTGCTGGATCAGGTGGTGGTGCGGCGACTTGCTGCAGGCCGGGTCGCTGTTGCTGCCGGAGCCGGTGAGCAGCAGCGCCTGGCAGCGGCAGCCGCCGAAGTCCTTTTCCTTCTCGTCGCAGGAGCGGCACGGCTCGGGCATCCAGGCATCGCCGCGGTACAGGTTGAAGATCGGCGAGTCGCGCCAGATCTCCTCCAGGCGTTGTTCGCGCACGTTGGGGAAGGCCAGGTCCTTGAAGTTGCTGGCCTGGGAGCAGGGCAGCACGTTGCCGTTGGGTGCGATGGTCAGGTGGATCGCGCCCCAGCCGTTCATGCAGGCCTTGGGCCGGCCCTCGTAGTAGTCGGGGATGACGAAGAAGATGGTCAGGCGCTCGCCCAGCCGCGCGCGGGCCTGTTGCACCTCGGCCTCGGCGCGTTGCAGTTCCTCGCGGGTCGGCATCAGCTGCTCGCGGTTGAGCAGCGCCCAGTTGTAGTACTGCACGTTGGCCAGCTCGAGGTACTCCACCCCCAGCTCGGCGGCGAACTCGATGATCTGCGGCACCTGGCCGATGTTCTGCCGGGTGATCGGCACGTTGAGCACCATCGGGAAGCCCTGGGCCTTGATCGCGCGGGCCATGCCGAGCTTGCGCTCCAGGCAGTCGACCCCGGCCAGCTGCTGTGCGGTGGCGCGGTCGGTGGACTGGAAGCCCAGCTGGATATGCCGCAGGCCGGCGGCCTTGAGCGCGCGCAGGCGCGCCTCGGTGAGGCCGATGCCGGAGGTGATCAGGTTGGTGTAGTAGCCCAGGCGATCGGCTTCGGCCACCAGCACGTCCAGGTCCTTGCGCAGGGTCGGCTCGCCGCCGGAGAAGCCGATCTGCAGGGCACCCAGGGCGCGCGCCTGGGTCATCACCTCGATCCACTCGGCGGTACTCAGCTCGTCCTTGCGGTAGTCGGCGAAGTTGCGCGGGTTGCTGCAGAACACGCATTGCAGCGGGCACTGGTAGGTCAGTTCGAGCAGCAACCAGACCGGGGTGCCGTTGCCATCAAGCCTTAATTCGGATCCAGCCTTTGCCACGGGACACCTCCAGGAAGTGCATGACGCCGTTGCGAATGACATCCGCGGCGGAGGCGTCATAGGTGTTGATGAGCGTTTCGATCAACTCGGCCACGCTGGTCTTGCCATCGCACAGGCTGAGTGTATCGCCGCCACTTTTATTGAGTTTGACGATGCCCTCCGGATACAGCAGGACATGGGCGTTCTGCGAGTCTTCCCAGCGAAACATGAACGGGGGACGAATCTCGAAACGATCCTCGGGGTTAATCGGCGACGCGGTCATGGGGCTGCCTCCGGAAGTGGCGGGGCGCCAGGCGCCCCGCCGGGTTAGCAGGCTGTTGAAAAACTACTGCGCTCGGCTAGGCGGCGTTGAACTCAGTCTCAGAATGCTCATGTACTACTCGTACACTCCGCTTCTTCGACTGATTTCGCCTTGCCTTGCCGTCGCTCGCTACATTTTTCAACGGTCTGTTGGGCTCAGCGCACGTAAACGTACGCGGTCACTTCGAAGCCCAGACGCAGGTCGCAAAAGTCCGGATCGATCCACTGCATGGCCTATCTCCTGTCAAAGGGAAGTTCAATGTTTTGCGGTGATGCAACTTGAGGCTACAGGCAATAGCTGGGGTGAACTAATGCGACTTTGGCATTAACTTTCCGGGTATTTGGTAGGCACTTTTTTGGGAACTTTAAATAGTTTTATTGTGCGCTTCGGTTGTTGATTTTAATCAAGTGCGAAACGCGGATTGACGGATAAGTTTGATGTTTTTGTTTGTGCTTATTTGCCCATGCAGTGGCGCGCTCAGATAGCTGTCCGCGGCCTCGGCGCAGCAGGGTAGCCTGTGGATTTCCTCGCGCTGGCTGGCCACGCCGCCGACTGTGGCTTCGTGCCGGGGCGTCGGCTCAGCCGTCTGCGGCTGGTGGTCGGCGGCCAATCCCTATTGCTGTCGGCTGCTGCCGTTGCGAAGTACGCCGCTGCAACTACGCTGGGTGGATGCCGATGGTCGGCCCAGCGCAAGCGGCTCCCTTGAGAGGCGCCAGCGGATGACCGGCGAAAGCCCCATATAGACGGCCCGCGCATCTACTACCAAATGACGAGGCGTTCGGTGCCATGGGCGCATACCGGCCGACCCGGCAGCTTCTTAATATCGAACCATGACCTGTTCCACGACTCAGGAGCAGGCTCCGCCAACAGAGAGGACCGCATCATGATCTACGCCAAACCCGGTACCCCAGGCTCCGTCGTCACCCTCAAACCGCGCTACGGCAACTACATCGGCGGCGAGTTCGTCGCCCCGCTGAAGGGTGAGTACTTCACCAATACCAGCCCGGTCGACGCCTCGGTGATTGCCGAGTTTCCGCGTTCCGGTGCCGAAGACGTCGAACGCGCCCTCGACGCCGCCCATGCCGCCGCCGATGCCTGGGGCAAGACCTCGGTGCAGAACCGTGCGCTGGTGCTGCTGAAGATCGCCGACCGCATCGAGGCCAACCTCGAGCTGCTGGCCGTGGCCGAGACCTGGGACAACGGCAAGGCCGTGCGCGAGACCCTGAACGCCGACGTGCCGCTGTCCGCCGACCACTTCCGCTACTACGCCGGCTGCATCCGCGCCCAGGAAGGCAGCGCCGCGGAGATCGACGAAAACACCGCCGCCTACCACTTCCACGAGCCGCTGGGCGTGGTCGGGCAGATCATCCCGTGGAACTTCCCGCTGCTGATGGCCGCCTGGAAACTCGCCCCGGCCCTGGCCGCCGGCAACTGCATCGTGCTCAAGCCGGCCGAGCAGACCCCGCTGTCGATCACCGTGCTGATGGAGCTGATCGGCGACCTGCTGCCGCCGGGTGTGCTCAACGTGGTACAGGGCTTCGGCCGCGAAGCCGGCGAGGCGCTGGCGACCAGCAAGCGCATCGCCAAGATCGCCTTCACCGGCTCCACCCCGGTCGGCTCGCACATCCTCAAGTGCGCCGCCGAGAACATCATTCCGTCCACCGTCGAGCTGGGCGGCAAATCGCCGAACATCTTCTTCGAAGACATCATGCAGGCCGAACCGGCCTTCATCGAGAAAGCTGCCGAGGGCCTGGTTCTGGCCTTCTTCAACCAGGGCGAGGTGTGCACCTGCCCGTCGCGGGCGCTGGTGCAGGAGTCGATCTACCCGGCGTTCATGGAACAGGTGATGAAGAAGGTCAAGCAGATCAAGCGCGGCAACCCGCTGGATACCGAGACCATGGTCGGCGCCCAGGCCTCCGAGCAGCAGTACGACAAGATCCTCAGCTACCTGCAGATCGCCCAGCAGGAAGGCGCCGAGCTGCTCACCGGCGGCGCCGCCGAGAAGCTCGAAGGCGACCTGGCCAGCGGTTACTACATCCAGCCGACCCTGCTCAAGGGCACCAACAAGATGCGCGTGTTCCAGGAGGAGATCTTCGGCCCGGTGGTCGGCGTGACCACCTTCAAGGACGAAGCCGAAGCCCTGGCCATCGCCAACGACACCGAGTTCGGCCTCGGCGCCGGCCTCTGGACCCGCGACATCAACCGCGCCTACCGCATGGGTCGGGCGATCAAGGCCGGCCGCGTGTGGACCAACTGCTACCACCTGTACCCGGCGCACGCCGCCTTCGGTGGCTACAAGAAGTCCGGCGTCGGCCGCGAGACCCACAAGATGATGCTCGACCACTACCAGCAGACCAAGAACCTGCTGATCAGCTACGACATCAACCCGCTGGGCTTCTTCTGATCCAGATGTTGTTCCCCGGCGCGCGTGCTCCCGTGCGCCGGGTTCCCCTGCGATACGCCTTAGGGCGAGATTTGCAGCAGGCTGCAGCGGCCTGACGTGTACGGCAGCAAATCCCTCTCGCAACGCGGCTTCGGCCGCGTTTTTTATTGGCTGTGTCCAGGTTATGCGTTGATGCTGCGATCCGGCTTCTGTAGGAACGCCCGGCCGCTCCCACGGTTCGTAGCCTGGGTCGGGCCGCGCAGGTCGGGCCACGCGGGCTGAGCCGGCGAAGCCCGGTGCTGCGGGGCGCAGGGGGCAGGCCTGTCCTACCAAAGCCAGCCTGGCCTCCTCCCAAAGTACCATTCTGTCGCGCGGCGCCTCGGTGCATAACTAGCACTGCCGGAATTCGCCGGCTGAATAAGAAGAGGACCGCGCCATGTGGACGAAACCCGCCTTTACCGACCTGCGTATTGGTTTCGAAGTCACCATGTACTTCGCCAATCGTTGATTGGCCTTGCCCCGGTAATGCCGGGGCATATCACCCGGAATTCGCCATGCATATCCAGATTCTCGGTTCCGCCGCCGGCGGCGGCTTTCCCCAGTGGAACTGCAACTGCCGCAACTGCCGTGGCGTGCGCGACGGCAGCCTGCGGGCGCAGCCACGCACCCAGTCCTCGATTGCCCTGAGCGACAACGGCAAGGACTGGATCCTGTGCAACGCCTCGCCGGATATCCGTGCGCAGATCGAGTCGTTCCCGGCCTTGCAGCCGGCGCGCAAGCAGCGCGATACGGCGATCGGCGGGATCATCCTGATGGACAGCCAGATCGACCATACCACCGGTCTGCTGACCCTGCGCGAAGGCTGCCCGCATCAGGTCTGGTGCACCGAGATGGTCCACCAGGACCTGACCAGCGGCTTTCCGCTGTTCAACATGCTCGAGCACTGGAACGGCGGCCTGCAGCACCAGCTGATCGAGCTGGGTGGTACGCCGTTCAGCATCCCGGCGTGCCCGGACCTGTCGCTCACCGCGATTCCCCTGCGCAGCAGCGCGCCCCCCTATTCGCCGCACCGCGGCAATCCGCACCCCGGCGACAACATCGGCCTGTTCGTCGAAGACCGGCGCAGCGGCGGCAAGCTGTTCTACGCGCCGGGCCTGGGCCAGGTGAATGAGGCGCTGCTGGCCTGGATGCGCCGCGCAGATTGCCTGCTGGTCGACGGCACGCTGTGGCGCGACGACGAGATGCGTCTGTGCGAGGTCGGCGACAAGCTCGGCAGCGAGATGGGCCACCTGCCGCAAAGCGGCCCCGGCGGCATGATCGAGATACTCGACGGCCTGCCGGCCAAGCAGAAGATCCTCATCCATATCAACAACACCAACCCGATCCTCGATGTCGATTCGCCGGAGCGCGCCGAACTGTGTGCCCACGGCATCGATGTGGCCTGGGACGGCATGAGCATCCAATTGTAGGGTGCGCTGTGCGCACCGGAGAGCAGTGATGAGCCAATCCGCCATGAGCCCCGCCGAGTTCGAGCAGGCGCTGCGCGCCAAGGGCGCCTACTACCACACCCACCATCCCTTTCATCAGGCGATGTATGAGGGCCGCGCCAGCCGCGAGCAGATCCAGGGCTGGGTGGCCAACCGCTTCTACTACCAGGTGTGCATCCCGCTGAAGGATGCGGCGATCATGGCCAACTGTCCGGATCGCGATACCCGCCGCGAGTGGGTGCAGCGCATCCTCGACCATGACGGCGCACCCGGCGAGGAGGGCGGCATCGAAGCCTGGCTGCGCCTGGCCGAAGCCGTGGGCCTGGAGCGCGAGCAGGTGCTGTCGCAGGAGCTGGTGTTGCCGGGGGTGCGCTTCGCCGTGGATGCCTACGTCAACTTCGCCCGTCGCGCCTGCTGGCAGGAGGCGGCCAGCAGTTCGTTGACCGAACTGTTCGCTCCGCAGATCCACCAGTCGCGCCTGGATGCCTGGCCGCAGCATTACCCGTGGATCGAGGCCGGCGGCTACGACTATTTCCGCAAGCGCCTGAAAGAGGCGCGCCGCGATGTCGAGCACGGCCTGCGCATCACCCTGCAGCACTACAGCACCTTCGAGGCCCAGCAACGCATGCTGGAGATCCTGCAGTTCAAGCTGGACGTGCTGTGGAGCATGCTCGATGCGATGAGCATGGCCTATGAACTGGAGCGTCCGCCCTATCACACGGTGACCGCCGCGCGCGTCTGGCATAAGGGGATCGCGCTGTGAGCGGATTCATGCTGCGCACCGCGCACCCTACGGCCGGCGTATCCCTCGTAGGGTGCGCCGCGCGCACCACAGTGGAGTCGATAGCATGAGCCAACCCCTTGCAAGCAAGATCCCCAAGCTGCGCCGCGGCTTTCGCCTGCAGTTCGAACCGGCGCAGAGCTGCCATGTGCTGCTCTATCCCGAGGGCATGATCAAGCTCAACGACAGCGCCGGGGAGATTCTCAAGCAGGTCAACGGCGAGCACAGCGTCGGCGACATCATTGCCGAGCTGCGCGGGCGTTTTCCGGATGTGCCGGGGATCGATGAAGATATCCTGGCCTTTATGGAGGTAGCCAATGCCCAGTTCTGGATCGAGCTGCACTAGCACCTTGCCGGGGCCGCCGCTGTGGCTGCTGGCCGAGCTGACCTACCGCTGCCCGCTGCAGTGCCCGTACTGCTCCAACCCGCTGGATTTCAGCCAGCAGGGCCAGGAGCTGAGCACCGCCGAGTGGATCGAGGTGTTTCGCCAGGCCCGCGAACTGGGCGCCGCGCAGCTGGGTTTTTCCGGCGGCGAACCGCTGGTGCGCCAGGACCTAGCCGAGCTGATCAAGGCGGCGCGCGAGCTGGGCTACTACACCAACCTGATCACCTCGGGCATAGGTCTCACGGAGGAGCGCATCGCCAGCTTCAGCGAGGCCGGGCTGGACCATATCCAGATCAGCTTCCAGGCCGCCGACGAGGAGGTCAACAACCTGCTGGCCGGCTCGAAGAAGGCCTTCGCCCACAAGCTGGCCATGGCCCGCGCGGTCAAGGCGGCCGGTTACCCCATGGTGCTGAACTTCGTCACCCACCGGCACAATATCGACAACATCGAGCGGATCATCGAGCTATGCCTGGAGCTGGAGGCGGACTTCGTCGAGTTGGCCACCTGCCAGTTCTACGGCTGGGCCGAACTGAACCGCGCCGGCCTGTTGCCGACCCGCGCCCAGCTCGAGCGCGCCGAGCGCATCACCAATGAGTGGCGGGCCAAGCTGGCGGCGCAGAACCATCCGTGCAAGCTGATCTTCGTCACCCCGGACTACTACGAGGAACGGCCCAAGGCCTGCATGAACGGCTGGGGCAACCTGTTCCTCGACATCACCCCGGACGGCACCGCGCTGCCGTGCCACAGCGCGCGGCAGCTGCCGGTACAGTTCCCCAACGTGCGCGAGCACAGCATCGAGCACATCTGGCGCGACTCCTTCGGCTTCAACCGCTTTCGCGGCGACGACTGGATGCCCGAGCCGTGCCGCTCCTGTGACGAGAAGGCCAAGGACTTCGGCGGTTGTCGCTGCCAGGCCTTCATGCTCACCGGCGACGCCAGCAACGCCGATCCGGTGTGCAGCAAGTCGGCGCACCACGGCATCATCCTCGCCGCCCGTGAGGAGGCCGAGCAGGCACCCGGCGCGCTGGAGAGCCTGGTGTTCCGCAACGAGAAGGCCTCCAAGCTGATCTGCAAGGCCTAGCGGGCGCCATGCGTACCAATCCCGGCGCCACGATTCGCGGTGCGCACGATGCACCCTGACCCTGACTCCGTCTGGAGCGCCGCCCAGGCCGCGGCTGCCAGCAGCGATTTCGCCGAACTGCAGGCCGCCCACGGTGGCCTGCTGTGGGTGGCTTTCGATCCGCAGCAGGCGCGCTGCGGCCTGTTCTTCTGGCGGGGTGGCGAGGTGCGCGAGCTGACCCCGCCGGATTTCTCCGTGCGCAGCCGGGTCTACGAGTACGGCGGCGGCGCCTGTTGTGCCACCGAGCAGGGCGCGGCGTTCGTCAACGAGGCGGACCAGCAGATCTATCTGCTGCCCTGTGAGGGCGGCCCTGGCCGCGAATCCCCGGAGGCCCCCTCCCAGCTGACCGCCCGAGCGGATTGCCGCTACGGTGACCTGTCTTTCGTCCCGGCCTGGCAGGCGCTGCTGGCGGTGGAGGAAAGCCACGAAGCGGCCGGCGTGATCCATCGGCTGGTGCGTATCGGTCTGGATGGCTGCCGTCGGCTGTTGGTCGAGGGTGCGGATTTCTATGCCGGCGCTGTCGCCAGCGCGGACGGTCACCAGCTGGCCTGGATCGAATGGGACAGGCCCTATCTGCCTTGGGTCGCCACCCGCCTGTGTCTGCGCGAGGGCGAGGAAACCGTGCGGGTTCTGGCCGGCGCTGACAACGACCAGTCCCTGCAGCAGCCGCGCTTCGCCGCCGATGGCCGGCTCTGGGTCCTCTCCGACCGCCACGGCTGGTGGCAGCCGGTGCGAGCCACCGATGATTGCGCGGCATCCGCAGGTGCGCTTGGCCTAGGCGGCCCCGCGTCACGCTACGATCACGCCCCCGCGCCCTGGCAGCTGGGCGGCTGCACCTACCAGCCGCTCGATTCGGACGGCATGCTGCTGAGCCGCTTCGAGCAGGGTTTCGGTGTGCTGCTGGAGCGGGCCGTAGATCATGCGTCGCCGTGCGAGCGGCGCCTGGCCGCGGACTTCAGCCGCTTTCGCGCCCTGGGCGCGGATGCCGGGCACTATTACTGCATCGCCGGGGCGCCGGATCGTCTGCCGGCGATTCTGGCCATCGCCCGTGACAGCGGCGCGGTGCGCATTCTCGTCGGTGGTGAACAGCCCCTGGGCAATGAGTATCTGCCCAGGCCGCAGCCCTTCAGTTGCGCGGTGGACGAAGGCGAACGCAGCCACGGTTTCTTCTATGCGCCTGCAGGACAAGTCGAGAACCCGCCACTGCTGGTGTTCCTGCACGGCGGGCCGACCTCGGCCTGCTACCCGGTGTTCGATCCGCGCATTGCGTTCTGGACGCTGCGCGGCTTCGCCGTGCTCGACCTCAACTACCGCGGTAGCAGCGGTTACGGCCGCGCCTACCGCCTGCGCCTGGCGGGGGAGTGGGGGCACATCGAGCTGGAGGATATCCAGGCGGCGGTGGCGCACCTGGCGGCCAGCGGCCTGATCGATCCGGCACGGGTGTTCGTCCGTGGGGCCAGCGCCGGCGGCTATACGGCGCTCTGCGCCCTGGCCTTCACCCAGACCTTCCGCGGCGGCGCCAGCCTCTACGGGGTCAGCGACCCGCTGAGCTTGCGCCGGGTGACGCACAAGTTCGAGGCCGACTACCTCGACTGGTTGATCGGCGACCCGCTGCGCGATGCCCAGCGCTACCAGGCGCGCACGCCCTTGCTGCACGCCGACGGCATCGCGGCGCCGGTGATCTTCTTTCAGGGGGGGCTGGATGCCGTTGTGCTGCCGGCGCAAACCGAACAGATGGTCGCCGCGCTGCGGGCGCGCAACGTGCCGGTGGAATACCACCTGTATCCGCACGAGCGTCACGGTTTTCGCCGGGCGCAGAATCTGGCCCATGCCCTGGAGCAGGAGTGGTGCTTCTATCGGCGCCTGCTGACGACGCCGGTCTGAGCGGAGCCGGGCATCACCCGTGGGAGCGGCTGGGGCGCCTAGTCATTGGCCGCGATGCTCGTGCAGTGGTTAGAAGATTTCGCGGTCGAGACCGCTCCCACAAGGAGCGCGCCTGGCGCCACCCGCCAGGGTCTTGCGCCACCCGACTCTGGTGGCATTGCATTGGCAGGCGAATCCAGTACGCTGATCACTCGTCAATACAACAAGAAATAGGCTGTGGCATGAGCCCCGATATCAGTCTGCACCGCAAATTCGTCTCACCGGAAATCGTCTTCGGTGCCGGTTGTCGGCATAGCGTGGGTAACTACGCCAGCAATTTCGGCGCGCGCAAGGTGTTGCTGGTGTCGGACCCGGGCGTCGAGGCCGCGGGCTGGGTGGCCGATGTGCAGGCCAGCCTGCAGCACCAGGGTATCGAGCACTGCCTGTATACCCAGGTGTCGCCGAATCCGCGTGCCGAGGAGGTGATGCGCGGCGCCGAGCTCTACCGCAGCCAGGGTTGCAACGTGATAGTCGCGGTGGGCGGCGGCAGCCCGATGGACTGCGCCAAGGGCATCGGCATCGCCGTGGCCCATGGCCGTCACATCATCGAGTTCGAGGGGGTGGATACCCTGCGCGTGCCCAGCCCGCCGCTGATCCTGATTCCCACCACCGCTGGCACCTCGGCCGACGTTTCGCAGTTCGTGATCATCTCCAACCAGGACGAGCGGATGAAGTTCTCCATCGTCAGCAAGGGCGCGGTGCCCGACGTGTCGCTGATCGACCCGGAAACCACCCTGAGCATGGACCCGTTCCTCTCCGCCTGTACCGGCATCGATGCGCTGGTGCATGCCATCGAGGCGTTCGTTTCCACCGGCGCCGGGCCGCTGACCGATTCCCACGCGCTGGAGGCCATGCGCCTGATCAACGGCAACCTGGTGGCGATGATCGCCAACCCCAATGAAATCGCCCTGCGCGAGAAGATCATGCTCGGCAGCATGCAGGCCGGCCTGGCCTTTTCCAACGCCATCCTCGGCGCCGTGCATGCCATGTCGCACAGCCTCGGCGGCTTCCTCGACCTGCCGCATGGCCTGTGCAACGCGGTGCTGGTCGAGCATGTGGTGGCGTTCAACTACAGTGCCTCGCCGGAGCGCTTCAAGGTGGTCGCCGAAACCCTCGGCATCGACACCCGCGGCCTCAGCCATCCGCAGATCCGCCAGCGTCTGGTCGAGCACTTGATCCGCTTCAAGCACGCGGTCGGCTTCCATGAAACCCTCGGCCTGCATGGGGTCGGCAGCTCCGACATTCCATTCCTCTCGCACAATGCCATGCAGGATCCCTGCATCCTCACCAACCCGAGGGATTCGACGCAGCGCGATGTCGAGGTCGTCTATGCCGAGGCCCTCTGACCAGCAACGCCATGCGCTCACCGAGCTGCTCGGGCTGGGCAGCCATTCGGTGCGCAAGAGTTACTATCCAGAGCTGCTGGTACGCCTGGAGGAGCTGGAAACCGAGCGCAATCGCTACAAGTGGCTGTTCGAGCATGCGGTCCACGGGATCTTCCAGGCCAGCCTGCATGAGGGCGTTCGCGCGGCCAATCCGGCACTGGCGCGGATGCTCGGTTACGACGATCCGCAGGAGGTGTTGTGGTCGCTGACCGACCTGGCCAACTATCTGTTCGTCGGTGGCAGCGAGGAATTGCAGCGGATTCGTCAGGTGCTGGCGCACCAACCCGGCCTGTTCGGCTACGAAACCCAGTTGCGACGCAAGGACGGCAGCGTCGTCGACGTGCTGATGAACCTGCTGCTCAAACCGGACGAGGACGGTCTCATCGAGGGCTTCGTCGCCGACATCACCGAGCGCAAGCAGGCGCAGCAGCGCTTGCAACTGCTCAATGAGGAGTTGGAGCAGCGGGTCAAGGCACGCACCGCCGAGTTGCAGGAGGCCAACCGCAACCTGCTGCAGCAGATCGTCGAGCGCAAGCGCATCGAGCAGGCCCTGCGCGAGGCGCGGGATGCCGCCGAGGAAGCCAACCACAGCAAGGACAAGTACCTGGCGACGGCCAGCCATGACCTGTTGCAGCCGCTGAACGCGGCGCGCCTGCTGATCTCCACCCTGCGCGAGCGCAGCCTGCCGGCGGCCGAGCACAACCTGGTCGAGCGCAGCCACCAGGCGCTGGAGGGCGCCGAGGACCTGCTCACCGATTTGCTGGACATTTCCAGGCTGGACCAGGCGGCGATCAAGCCCGATATCGATGTGTACCGCTTGGAGGATCTGCTCGCACCCCTGGCTTCGGAGTTCCAGTCGGTGGCCGCCGCGGAGGGTTTGCGGTTGAAGGTACGTATTCCCGACTATGCGATCGGCACCGACTTCCGTCTGCTGACGCGCATTCTGCGCAACTTCCTGAGCAATGCCTGTCGCTATACCGAGCAGGGCCGCATCCTGTTGGGCGGGCGTAAACGCGGCGAGTTCCTCGAGCTGCAGGTGTGGGACACCGGCCGCGGCATATCCGCGGATCAACTGGAAAACATCTTCCTGGAGTTCAATCAGCTGAATGTCGGCCGCGCCGCGGAGCGCAAAGGCGTCGGTCTCGGCCTGGCGATCGTCGAGCGGATCGCGCGCATGTTGGACTATCCGGTCACGGTGCGCTCGCAGCCGGGGCGTGGTTCGGTGTTCTGCATCCGGGTGCCGTTGGCGCACCAGGCCACGGAGGTGGCATCCGCCAGCGCCTCGGTCCAAGTGCCGGTCGGTGACCCGCTGCCGGGGCGGCGTTTGTTGGTGCTGGATAACGAGTTGAGCATCCTCCATAGCATGGCGGCCCTGCTCGAGCAGTGGGGCTGCGAGGTGGTGACTGCGGTGGATCAGGCGGCAGCGATTCAGGCGCTCGGCAAGCAGGCGCCGGATATGATCCTGGCGGACTTCCATCTCGATCATGAGGTGATCGGTTGCGATGTGGTGGCGTATTTGCGTCAGCACTTCGGCGTGCCCATCCCGGCGGTAATGATCACCGCCGATCGCAGCGACCAGTGTCGCCGCGATTTGCAGCGCATGGGCGTGCCACTGCTCAACAAACCGGTCAAGCCCGGCAAGTTGCGCGCGGTGCTCAGTCAGATGCTGCGCGAGCCCATGCAGGGTTGATGCAGCGGGCGCGCCAGAAGTCTCTAGAAGGCTAGCTCCAGGCTGCGCGCTGCCGCGCAGTTGGACGACCGCCGATTGTCTATGCTGGTTAGGAACCCTTGCGTACCGTTCGGGTCTACGGCCATGGTTGACTATGGAGATAACCACAATGTGCAAGTTTTCGTTGTTCCGTCGTTTGGCAGCCGTTTTGGCGGTATTTCACGTGCTCATGGTTGTGCAGGTTCCGCTGGCCAACGCGGCGATGATCGGTACCGTCGAGGTGTTGGCGGAGCAGCAGCAACAGGTCGATCGCCAGCAGTTGTTGAGCATGCTCGACGACCAGGGTGTGCAGGATAAACTGCAAGCCATGGGGGTCGATCGCTCGCAAGTCGAGGCGCGCATCAACAGCCTGACCAACACCGAGTTGGCGCAGTTCAATCAACAACTGCAAGACGCACCGGCAGGCGGTATCCTCGGCGTCATCGTGCTGTTCTTGGTGATTTTCATCATCACCGATATGCTCTGCGCTACCGACATCTTCAGTTTCATCAAATGCATAAATCGTTGAGTGCTTGGCGTTTCCTTCCCGTTGCTCTGATTCTGCTGCTTGGCGCATGTGCGCGGTCTCCGGTGTTACCGCCGGAGGCCGCGCGCCTGCCCGAGCGCGTCGAGTTGAGCAGTGTGCCGTTTTTCCCGCAGAGCGCCTATCAGTGCGGGCCGGCGGCGCTGGCCACCATGCTCAACCAGCGCGGCGTGGTGACCAGCCCGGGCTTGCTCAAGGATCGGGTGTTCATTCCCGGCCGTGAAGGAAGCCTGCAGGTCGAGATGGTGGCGGCCGCGCGTGCCCATGACCTGCTGGTATACCCCGTGCAGCCGCGCCTGGAGGCCCTGTTGGCCGAGGTGGCGGCGGGCAATCCGGTGTTGGTCCTGCAGAACCTGGCGTTCGACTGGTATCCGCGTTGGCACTTCGCCGTGTTGGTCGGTTATGACCGGCGCGAGCGCACCTTGATTTTGCGCTCCGGTACCACGCGTCGCTGGTTGACGGATTTCAGCAGCTTCGACAAGACTTGGGCGCGCGGCGGACGCTGGGCCGTGCTGACCTTGCCGGCGGATAAGCTGCCGGCGCAGGCGGAGTTGCGCCCCTGGACCAAGGCTGCCAGCGATCTGGAGGAAACCGGGCGTGTCGAGGCGGCGCAGCGCGCCTATCGCACGGCTACCCGGCAGTGGCCGGACGAGTCGCTGGGCTGGTTCGCCCTGGCCAACAGTCGTTACGCTGGTGGCGATGCGGTCGGCGCCGAGGCGGCGCTGCGCACAAGCCTGACCCGCCAGCCGGATTTCGCGGCGGGCTGGTTCAATCTCTCCCAGATATTAGGTGAGCGTGGCTGCCAGCGAGCCGCCGAGCAGGCCCAGGCTTGTGCCCAGCGTCTGGCGCCGCAGGAGAAGCGTTTCGCTGTCGCCGGCAAACAGCCCGCATCGGCGGCAGGGCAATGCGCTGCACTGCCGGCCTGTCCGCTCGCCAAGTGACAGACGCTAGAAAATAGAACGGCGCCGAATCAGGCGCCGTTTTGTTTTTTCGGTATCGCTAAACACCGAGCTTATCGCGCAGGCTGTAGTACCACGCGCCCATGGCGGTGAAGGGGATGCGCAACAACTGGCCGCCCGGGAACGGGTAGTGCGGCAACTCGGCGAAGGCGTCGAAGCGCTCGGCCTGGCCACGCAGGGCCTCGGCCAAGACTTTGCCGGCCAGATGGGTGTAGGTCACGCCATGGCCGCTGCAGCCCTGGGAGTAGTAGACGTTGTCGCCGAGGCGGCCAACCTGGGGCAGGCGCGACAGGGTCAACAGGAAGTTGCCGGTCCAGGCGTAGTCGATCTTCACGTCCTTCAGTTGCGGGAAGGTCCTGAGCATCTTCGGCCGGATGATCGCCTCGATGTTGGCCGGATCGCGTGCGCCATAGACCACGCCGCCGCCGAAGATCAGGCGCTTGTCGCCGGACAGCCGATAGTAGTCGAGCAGGTAGTTGCAGTCCTCGACGCAGTAGTCCTGCGGCAGCAGGCTCTTCGCCAGTTCAGCGGACAGCGGTTCGGTGGTGATCACCTGGGTGCCGCAGGGCATCGACTTGGCCGATAGCTCGGGAATCAAGTTGCCCAGATAGGCGTTGCCGGCCACCACCACGAACTTGGCTTTAATCCGCCCCTGCGGCGTATGCACCACGGGGTTGGCGTCGCGTTCGATGCGAATGGCCGGTGATTGCTCATAGATCACCCCGCCGAGGGATTCGACTGCAGCTGCTTCGCCCAGCGCCAGGTTGAGCGGATGGATATGCCCACCGCTCATGTCGAGCATGCCGCCGATATAGTTGTCGGTCGCCACTACTTCGCGGATGCGCTTGGCATCCAGGAGTTCCAGCTGGGTGTGGCCATAGCGCTCCCAGAGTCTCTTCTGCGCTTCCAGGTGATCCATCTGCTTGCCGGTGATTGCGGCGAACACGCCACCGTTTTTCAAGTCGCACTGGATGCCGTACTTGGCAATGCGCTCACGAATGATGCGGCCGCCCTCGAAGGCCATCTGCCCGAGCAGTTGTGCCTGCTTGGGCCCCAGCGTGCGCTCGATGACATCGATATCGCGACTGTAGCTGTTGACGATCTGTCCACCGTTGCGGCCCGACGCGCCGAAGCCGACTTTGGCGGCCTCGACGATGCTGACTTTGAAGCCGTTTTCCAGCAGGGATAGGGCGGTGGACAGGCCGGTGTAGCCGGCGCCCACGATGCATACGTCGGTGTCTGTCTCACCGGTCAGTTCGGGGCGAGGCGGCACCGGATTGGCCGACGCGGCGTAATAGGACTGTGGGTAGGCTGTGTGCGTCATTATGCAACCTCTGTTCTTTATTTTTTACGGATGTGCCGATGCTACCCGAGTTGAAAATGCCCGGCTAGTGCTCCGTGCAAAATATTAAACGCCCAGTTGAACAGTAAAAAATTCATTTATTCAGGCAGTTAGCGAAAAAAGTGTTGACTCTTTTTAGCGCCCCCGTAGAATGCGCACCCATCGGAGGCACATAGCTCAGTTGGTTAGAGCACCACCTTGACATGGTGGGGGTCGTTGGTTCGAATCCAATTGTGCCTACCAAATTCGATAAAAAGGGTCGCCCAGGCGACCCTTTTTTATTGGGCAGCTTGCCAGGTGTCAGGCTTTCTGGAAGCATCCCGGCGGTTGTCTGTAACGTATAAACCTCCAGTGACCCCGGTTCGGTTTTGGTTGGCTCAAAAGCTCCTGCCACTGTAAGGCAGGTACACCGCCGAATCGCTTACTGGCTCATCCCAACCCATGTGGCCTTTGGTAGAGGTCACCACTAGGAGAGGAGGCGCCATGCCCATCATCACTCTTCCCGACGGCAGTCAGCGTTCGTTCGACCATCCGGTATCCGTTGCCGAAGTGGCGCAATCCATTGGTGCGGGCCTGGCCAAGGCCACGCTGGCCGGCAAGGTCAACGGCAAGTTGGTCGACGCCTGCGACTTGATCGACAGCGATGCGACTCTGCAAATCATCACGCCGAAAGACCAGGAAGGGTTGGAGATCATTCGCCACTCTTGTGCTCACCTGATCGGTCATGCGGTCAAGCAGCTCTATCCGACCGCGAAGATGGTGATCGGGCCGGTGATCGAGGAGGGCTTCTACTACGACATCGCCTACGAGCGCCCCTTTACCCTGGACGATGTGGCGGCGATCGAGCAGCGCATGCAGCAGCTGATCGAGAAGGACTACGACGTCATCAAGAAGGTGACGCCGCGCGCCGAGGTCGTCGAGGTGTTCGCCTCGCGAGGCGAGGACTACAAGCTTCGTCTGGTCGAAGACATGCCGGACGAGCAGGCCATGGGGCTGTACTACCACGAAGAGTACGTGGACATGTGCCGTGGCCCGCACGTGCCGAATACGCGTTTCCTCAAGGCGTTCAAGCTGACCAAGCTGTCCGGCGCCTACTGGCGCGGCGACGCCAAGAACGAGCAGCTGCAGCGGGTCTACGGCACCGCCTGGGCCGACAAGAAGCAGCTGGCGGCCTATATCCAGCGCATCGAGGAGGCCGAGAAGCGCGATCACCGCAAGATCGGCAAGCGCCTGAACCTGTTCCATACTCAGGAAGAAGCGCCGGGCATGGTGTTCTGGCACCCGAATGGCTGGACCCTGTACCAGGTGCTCGAGCAGTACATGCGCAAGGTGCAGCGCGAGCATGGCTACCTGGAGATCAAGACCCCGCAGGTGGTGGATCGCTCGCTGTGGGAGAAATCCGGGCATTGGGCTAACTACGCCGAGAACATGTTCACCACCGAGTCGGAAAGCCGCGATTACGCGATCAAACCGATGAACTGCCCGTGTCACGTGCAGGTGTTCAACCAGGGCTTGAAGAGCTACCGCGAGCTGCCGATGCGTCTGGCCGAGTTTGGCGCCTGCCACCGCAACGAGCCGTCCGGGGCGTTGCACGGCATCATGCGCGTGCGTGGTTTCACCCAGGACGACGCGCATATCTTCTGCACCGAAGAGCAGATGCAGGCCGAGTCGGCGGACTTCATCAAGCTGACCCAGGCGGTCTATGCCGATTTCGGCTTTACCGACATCCTGCTCAAGCTCTCGACCCGCCCGGAAAAGCGCGTGGGCTCCGATGAATTGTGGGATCGTGCCGAGGCGGCATTGGCGGCGGCGCTCGATAGCGCCGGTCTGCCGTACGACCTGCAGCCAGGCGAGGGGGCCTTCTACGGGCCGAAGATCGAATTCTCGCTGAAAGACTGTCTCGGTCGCGTCTGGCAGTGTGGTACCCTGCAGCTCGATTTCAACCTGCCGGTACGTTTGGGGGCCGAGTTCGTCAGCGAGGACAACAGCCGCAAGCATCCGGTGATGCTGCACCGTGCGATCCTCGGTTCCTTCGAGCGCTTCATCGGCATTCTGATCGAGCACTACGAGGGTGCATTCCCGGCTTGGCTGGCGCCGACCCAGGCGGTGGTACTGAATATCACCGATAAGCAGGCCGATTTTGCCCTCGAAGTGGAAAAAACGCTCAATCAAAGCGGGTTCCGTGCCAAGTCTGACTTGAGAAACGAAAAAATCGGCTTTAAAATCCGCGAGCATACTTTGCTCAAGGTTCCCTATCTCTTGGTTATTGGAGATCGGGAAGTTGAAACGCAAACTGTCGCCGTGCGTACCCGTGAAGGTGCTGATCTGGGCTCCATGCCCGTCACCCAATTCGCTGAATTCCTCGCGCAGGCGGTTTCCCGGCGTGGTCGCCAAGATTCGGAGTAATCATTATTAAGCGTGAAATGAGACAAGATAAACGAGCTGCACCGAAAGCCCCGATCAACGAGAATATCTCGGCACGCGAGGTTCGGTTAATTGGCGCTGAAGGCGAGCAGATTGGCATCGTCTCTATTGATGAAGCGCTTCGCGCGGCTGAGGAAGCCAAGCTGGATCTGGTAGAAATTTCTGCCGACGCCGTACCGCCGGTATGTCGCATCATGGACTACGGCAAGCACCTGTTCGAGAAGAAGAAGCAGGTCGCGGCGGCGAAGAAGAATCAGAAGCAAGTCCAGATCAAAGAAATCAAGTTTCGTCCAGGGACGGAGGAAGGGGATTACCAGGTAAAACTACGCAACCTGGTACGTTTCCTGAGTGAGGGGGACAGGGCCAAGGTGTCATTGCGATTCCGTGGCCGTGAGATGGCCCATCAGGAGCTGGGCATGGAGCTGTTGAAGCGGGTCGAAACCGACCTCGCCGAATACGGCTCGGTTGAACAGCATCCGAAGATGGAAGGACGCCAGCTGATCATGGTCATCGCCCCCAAAAAGAAGAAGTAACCACCAGGGCACGGCAGGCCTTGCGGTTATGTTTATCCACTGAATGCGGAGTATCCGAACATGCCAAAGATGAAAACCAAGAGTGGTGCAGCCAAGCGTTTTCTTAAAACCGCTACTGGCTTCAAGCACAAGCACGCTTTCAAGAGCCACATCCTGACCAAGATGTCCACTAAGCGTAAGCGTCATCTGCGCGGTAGCACCATGGTGCACCCGTCCGACGTGGCAAAAGTGGCGCGCATGCTGCGCGTTCGTTAATCGGTCAAGATAGAGGAAATTACTCATGGCTCGTGTTAAGCGCGGCGTTATCGCTCGTAAGCGTCACAAAAAAATTCTGAAACTCGCTAAAGGCTACTACGGTGCACGTTCGCGCGTGTTCCGCGTTGCCAAGCAGGCAGTGATCAAGGCAGGCCAATATGCCTACCGTGACCGCCGTCAGCGGAAGCGTCAGTTCCGTGCCCTGTGGATCGCTCGTATCAACGCTGGTGCGCGTGTAAACGGTCTGTCCTACAGCCGTTTCATCGCTGGCCTGAAAAAAGCGTCCATCGAGATCGATCGTAAGGTTCTGGCTGATCTGGCAGTGAACGAAAAAGCGGCGTTTGCTGCGATTGTCGAGAAAGCGAAAGCCATCCTGGCTTAAGTCCCCGACAATCACCGGGCTCGCCCGGTGCTAAACGTCACCAATAGGGGAAGAGCCTTCAAGCTCTTCCCCTATTTCGTATCTGGAGTCTGTAAATGGAAAATCTGGATGTGCTGGTCTCGCAAGCGCTTGAGGCCGTTAGCCACACCGAGGATGTGAATGCCCTGGAGCAACTGCGGGTTCACTACCTGGGCAAGAAAGGCGAAATGACCCAGGTGATGAAGACCCTGGGCAACCTGTCTGCCGAAGAGCGGCCGAAGGCTGGCGCCTTGATCAATGCGGCCAAGGACCGGGTGCAGGATGCGCTGAATGCCCGCAAGGAAATCCTCGAGCAGGCGGCGTTGAGCGCCAAGCTGGCGGCCGAACGCATCGACGTGACTCTGCCGGGGCGCGGCCAAAGCTCGGGCGGCCTGCATCCGGTGACCCGCACCCTGGAGCGTGTCGAGCAGTTCTTCACGCGGATTGGCTACGGCATCGCCGAAGGCCCCGAAGTGGAAAACGACTACCACAATTTCGAGGCGCTCAATATCCCCGGCCACCACCCGGCCCGGGCGATGCATGACACCTTCTATTTCAACGCGAACATGTTGCTGCGCACCCATACCTCGCCGGTGCAGGTGCGCACCATGGAGTCGCAGCAGCCGCCGATCCGCATCGTCTGCCCTGGCCGCGTCTATCGTTGCGATTCCGATATTACCCACTCGCCGATGTTCCACCAGGTCGAAGGCCTGCTGGTCGATGAGGGCGTCAGCTTTGCCGACCTCAAGGGCACCATCGAGGAGTTTCTCCGGGTGTTCTTCGAGAAGCCCCTAGGCGTGCGTTTCCGCCCGTCCTTCTTCCCCTTCACCGAGCCCTCGGCGGAAGTCGACATGCAGTGCGTGATGTGCAGTGGCAAAGGCTGTCGCGTGTGCAAGCAGACCGGCTGGCTGGAGGTCATGGGCTGCGGCATGGTGCATCCGAACGTGCTGCGCATGTCTGGCATCGACCCCGAGAAGTACCAGGGCTTTGCCTTCGGCATGGGCGTCGAGCGTTTGGCGATGCTGCGTTATGGCGTCAACGACTTACGCCTGTTCTTCGATAACGACCTGCGATTCCTGGCGCAATTTCGCTAGAGCCGCACGACCGTAACCGAATTGTTTTAGGAGAGCAGGATGAAATTCAGTGAACAATGGCTGCGCAGCTGGGTAAGCCCGCAGGTGTCCCGTGATGAGTTGGTGGCGCGCCTGTCCATGGCCGGTCTCGAGGTGGATAGCGTGACACCGGCTGCTGGCATATTCAGCGGCGTGGTAGTGGGCGAGGTGCTGAGCACCGAGCAGCATCCGGATGCCGACAAGCTGCGTGTCTGCCAAGTCAGCAATGGCGCGGAGACTCTTCAGGTGGTCTGTGGTGCGCCGAATGTGCGCCCCGGCCTGAAGATCCCGTTCGCCATGATCGGCGCCGAGTTGCCGGGCGACTTCAAGATCAAGAAGGCCAAGCTGCGCGGTGTCGAGTCCAACGGCATGCTCTGCTCGGCTTCCGAGTTGCAGATCAGCGAGGACAACGACGGCCTGATGGAGCTGCCGGCCGACGCACCGGTCGGGCAGGATATCCGCGTTTATCTTGAGTTGGATGACGCCAGCATCGAGGTTGACCTGACCCCGAACCGTGGCGATTGCCTGTCGCTGGCCGGTCTGGCACGTGAAGTCGGCGCCCTGTATGCGGCCCCGGTAACCCGCCCGCAAATCGCCGCGGTCGCGCCGAGTCATGATGAGGTGCGTCCGGTCGAAGTGCTGGCCGCACAGGCTTGCCCGCGTTACCTCGGCCGCGTGGTGCGCAACGTCGACCTCTCCCGGCCGACACCATTGTGGATGGTCGAGCGTCTGCGCCGTGCCGATGTGCGCAGTATCGATGCGGCGGTGGACATCACCAACTACGTGATGCTCGAACTCGGTCAGCCGATGCATGCCTTCGATCTGGCCGAGATCAATGGTGGCATCCGCGTGCGCATGGCCGAGGAGGGCGAGAAGCTCGTGCTGCTCGACGGCCAGGAAGTCAGCCTGCGTGCCGATACCCTGGTGATCGCCGACCACCAGCGCGCCCTGGCGATTGCCGGCGTCATGGGTGGCGAGCACAGCGGCGTGAGCGACAAGACTCGCGATCTGTTCCTCGAGAGCGCCTTCTTCGACACTATCGCGATTGCCGGCAAGGCCCGCTCCTACGGTTTGCACACCGACTCGTCGCATCGTTTCGAGCGTGGCGTGGATTGGCAACTTGCGCGTGAAGCCATGGAACGAGCCACCGGATTGCTGCTGGAAATCGTCGGTGGCGAGGCCGGTCCGGTCATCGAGGTGGTAAGTCAGGATCAACTGCCGAACGTTGCGCCCATTACCCTGCGTGCCGAGCGCATCGAGCAAATGCTCGGTCTGAAAATGGACGACGAGCAAGTCGTGCGGTTGCTCAGCGCGTTGGGGCTGGGGATCAGCGTCAGCGGGGCAGGGCAGTGGCGGGTCGAAGTGCCGAGCCACCGTTTCGATATCAGCCTGGAAGTCGACCTGATCGAAGAGCTGGGGCGATTGTACGGCTACAACCGTTTGCCGGTACGTTACCCGCAAGCGCGTCTGGCGCCGCAGCCAAAGGCAGAGGCAACCGTCGAGCTGCCGGCGCTGCGTCGCTTGCTGGTCGCGCGCGGTTACCAGGAGGCGATCACCTACAGTTTCATCGATCCCAAACTGTTCGAGTTGTTCAACCCAGGCGTCGAGCCCTTGATGTTGGCCAACCCGATTTCCGCCGATATGGCGGCGATGCGCTCGTCGCTGTGGCCGGGCCTGGTCAAGGCGCTGGAACACAACCTCAATCGCCAACAAGCGCGCGTGCGTTTGTTCGAGAGTGGTCTGCGCTTTGTCGGTCAGTTGGAAGATCTGCAGCAGGAAGCGATGCTGGCTGGGGTCGTCTGCGGCAGTCGTCTACCCGAAGGCTGGGCGCACGGTCGCGATGGCGTCGATTTCTATGACGTGAAGGCCGATGTCGAGGCGCTGTTGGCCAGTGCGGGCGCGCTGGATAGCTTCAGCTTCGTGCCGGGCGAGCACTCCGCCCTGCATCCGGGGCAAACCGCGCGCATCGAGCGCGAAGGGCGTTTGGTTGGCTTCGTCGGAGCCATCCATCCTGAGCTGGCCAAGGTGTTGGGGCTGGATCAGCCAGTCTATGTGTTCGAGCTGCTGCTGAGTGAAATCGCTCAGGGGCGCATGCCGAAGTTCCATGAGTTGTCACGCTTCCCCGAGGTGCGCCGCGACCTGGCTTTGCTGGTGGATCGTGATGTGCCTGCCGAGGCATTGCTTGCGGTTATCCGTGAAGTTGCCGGCGAGTGGCTGACCGACCTCAGGCTATTTGACGTGTATCACGGTAAAGGTATTGATCCGCATAGAAAAAGTCTTGCCGTCGGCTTGACCTGGCAGCATCCATCGCGCACTCTTAATGACGATGAGGTGAGTATCACAACGGAAAATATCCTCACCTCCCTGGAACAAAGGTTCAACGCCACGTTAAGGAAGTAGCGTATGGGGGCTCTGACGAAAGCTGAAATGGCGGAACGTCTGTATGAAGAGCTAGGCCTGAATAAACGGGAAGCCAAGGAGTTGGTGGAGCTGTTCTTCGAAGAGATCCGCCAAGCGCTGGAACTCAACGAGCAGGTCAAGCTCTCGGGGTTCGGCAACTTCGATCTGCGCGATAAGCGTCAGCGCCCCGGTCGTAATCCAAAAACGGGAGAGGAAATTCCCATCACGGCGCGTCGTGTGGTGACTTTCCGTCCAGGCCAGAAACTTAAAGCCAGGGTCGAGGCTTATGCTGGAACCAAGTCATAACGACGAATTACCTGCCATACCCGGCAAACGGTACTTCACGATCGGCGAGGTGAGCGAGCTTTGTGCGGTCAAGCCGCACGTCCTGCGCTATTGGGAGCAGGAGTTTCCTCAGCTCAATCCGGTCAAGCGGCGCGGTAACAGACGTTATTATCAACGCCAGGACGTGTTGATGATTCGCCAGATCCGCGCCTTGTTGTATGACCAGGGCTTCACCATAGGCGGGGCGCGGCAGCGTCTCTCCGGCGATGAGGCCAAGGACGACACCACCCAGTACCGGCAACTCATCAAGCAGATGATCGTCGAGCTGGAGGACGTCCTGCTGGTGCTCAGAAAATAGCGAAGCTACTCAAAAAGTTTCCATATTTCAGAAGCTTAGTGTATAGTTCGCAGCGTTTTCGGTTGCCCGAAAACGGATTCACGCCTAGTCGGGGCGTAGCGCAGTCCGGTAGCGCACTTGCATGGGGTGCAAGGGGTCGAGTGTTCGAATCACTCCGTCCCGACCAAAAATCCCTAGAAAATCCAACCACTTAGCGGTGGTTGGATTTTTTTATGCCTACGGTTATTGGTCGGTGATGCTGCAATAGTCGTTTTCGTTGCCAATTGGTTGCCAATTGAGATTGGCTTCTTCGTCTTGTGGAATTAGGATCATCCTTCGACACAAAGAATCGGACTCTTTCTTAAAGGAGTCGCGCGAAGGGGCAGGGAAGGAGCTGACTTGTGAGTGAATCTGAGGCTCAAACCCGATCAGGGCTGATTGATCAGCAGCTCGCGCATGCTGGATGGTCCCGAAACCGGCGCACCCTCGTCGAAGAGTTTGTCCTCCAAACAGCTGAGCCTAATGGCTCCTATGGCGGCGAGCAGTTCGCTGATTACGTCCTTTTGGGTTCAGATGGCAATCCGATTGCTGTAGTCGAGGCCAAGCGGTCATCGCGTGATGAGCTTGCTGGAAAGCGTCAGGCCGCTGGCTACGCAGACGCAATCAAGGCCAAATTCGGTAACGACCCCTTCATCTTTCTCACCAACGGCAAAGAGATTCAATTCTGGGATCGTGAGCGCTATGCGCCCCGAAAAATATCGGGGTTCTACACGCGAGACGACTTAGAGCGACTGTGCCATCAGCGGCAGTTTGCTCAGCCGCTGGGCGGTGTCACCATCAGCGCTGCGATCGCAGGCCGTGACTATCAGAACGAAGCTATTCGGCGTGTCACTGAAGGGGTAGATGCGGCCAAGCGCAAATTCTTGCTGGTGATGGCTACAGGCACAGGTAAGACTCGGACGACCATCGCACTTGTTGATACTTTGCTGCGATCAAAGCGCATACAGCGAGTCCTATTCCTGGCCGACCGCCGGGAATTAGTGCGCCAAGCTATGTCGGAGTTCAAGTCCCACTTACCCAACGAGAGTTTGGCTCGCATCGAGTCCGGCGAAACCTCCGGTGCACGCATTCAGTTCTCGACCTACCCCAGCATGATGCAGGTTTATTCGCGCCTGTCGGTGGGTTACTACGATCTGATCGTGGCCGATGAAAGCCACCGTTCTATCTACCAACGATATAAGGCCGTCTTCGATCACTTCGACGCCATCCAGCTCGGGCTGACAGCGACCCCCACTGACTACATCGATCACAACACTTTCGAACTGTTTGATTGCGGTGACGGCGCGCCCAGCTACTACTACAGCTACGAGCAAGCGATTGCCGACCAGAACCTGGTCAACTACCGCGTGCTGGATGCACAAACCAATTTTCAACTTCAGGGCATCCAAGGTGACGCACTACCCGAACCCTTGAAGCAGATGGCTCGCGATCAAGGCGTTGAGCTTGATGAGCTCAACTTCGATGGCAGTGACATCGAAAAGGGAATCATCAACCAAGGCACCAACGACGCCATGGTGCGAGAGTTTATGGATAAGAGCCGCAAAGATGTGCGCGGTCTACCACACAAGTCCATCATCTTCGCCGTCAGCCACGCCCATGCAAAGCGGCTCTACGAGGGATTTAACCGCCTGTATCCTGAGCTGCAGCGCCAAGGCATGGCTGAAATTATCGATAGCCATATGGAGCGCGCTGACGCGACGCTGGATGATTTCAAGTACCGCACCATGCCGCGTGTGGCTATTTCGGTGGACATGCTCGACACCGGCGTAGACGTCCCCGCCATCCAAAACTTGGTCTTCGCGAAGCCCGTGTTTAGCAAGGTTAAGTTCTGGCAGATGATCGGGCGCGGCACACGGCTGCATACCGACAAGGCCACCGGTGAGATCAAGAAAGATTTCTTGATCATCGATCACTGGAAAAACTTCGCGTATTTCAAGCTCAAACCCGACGGCGAGGTCGACCATCCCAGCGAACCGCTACCGGTTCGCCTGTTCCGACTGCAGCTTGAGAAGTGGCAACTCCTGGAAGCACAGCAGCAAGACACACAAGCCGCCATTGCCGATCTACAGGCGATGCTGCAGGCATTGCCCCGTCACAGCATCAATGTACGTACGCACTGGGACGAGCTCGACGCGCTGGCAGCGCAATGGCCAAAGCCCAGTCAAAGCGCAATTGAACACCTGTCGCAAGCCATCGCCCCCCTGATGCGACTAGCCCCATTGGCTGGCCTGGATGAACTTCAATTTCGCATTTGGTGCGAGCGTCTCTCAGTGGCTTGGCTTAAAGGCGATGCAAGCGAACAGGCCAAAGTGCGTGAGCGCATTCACGAGGCGATTAATAGTTTGGCCGAAAACATTCCTCAGGTGCAGCGTGTAGCCGAACAACGTGCCTGGGTTCAGTCGGCCGGCTTCTGGCAGCACTTGGATATGGCGCGTTTGATCACACTACAAACGGTATTCGCCCCGCTGATGCGCTACCGCACCACCACACCCAGCCGCACGGTTGAAATCAATCTGCCAGACAGCATCACTCAGCGCAGTTGGATCATCTACGGCCCCACGGGTGAAGGTGCTTTTGCAGAAAGCTATCGCGAGCAGGTAGAGGCACTGGTGCGCCGACTGGCTAACCAGCTTCCTGAGTTGGCTAAGCTCAAGCAAGGCGAGCATGTAGGTGACGACGAGCTGGAACGAATCAGCAACACGCTGAACCAGGCCGATCTGTTTGTCACCGAAGATACCTTGCGCAAAGCTTTTGAAGCCCCCGCCGCATCGCTGGCCGAAGTCCTGCGTCACATACTTTGCGAAGGCGCACGCCTTCCTAACCGTGAGCAGCGCATTAATACCGCGTTCGATGCGTTCATTGCCGCACACGGCTATTTGCGTGCCAACCAACTCAACTTCCTGCGGGCCGTAAAGGCTGCTGTGCTGCGCCACGGGCGCATTACTCGCGCTGCACTCAACGAGCCTCCGCTGTCGCGTGTAGGGCGCGTGGAAGCGCTATTTCCGTCGCAAGACATCGACGAACTCATCAACCTCACCAACAACTTATTGGATAAGACTGCCTGATCCATCAAGGACACTGCTGAATGCTTGCCCCTCATATCAAGAAAAAAGTCGACGAACTCTGGAACCGCTTCTGGGCTGCCGGCCTCACCAATCCCTTGGTGGCAGTCGAGCAGATCACCTATCTACTCTTTCTTAAGCGACTGGAAGACATAGATTTCAAGCGGCTACAGCGTGGTTTTCGGTCGATTTATACTGGTTTTGAATCTTGTAGGTGGAGCTACATCCGCCATGAGAAAACCAATCCGAGTCACTTAATCGACGTAGTGTTTCCCTGGCTCCGCGAGCTCGAAAAGCATTTCAGCAACACTAGCGCTGACGGCACCGAGCTGGCCAGCTTGAATAACCGCATGGCTGATGCTTACTTTCAGCTCGATCCTAATAAAGGCAAGGTGTTGTCGGATGCTATTGATGCTATCGACCAGCTCTTCGCCCGTGCTGGTGAGGGTTCTGCTGCCCAAGACATCATGGGCGACACCTTTGAGTACCTGCTCAGCGAAGTCGCTACGGCGGGTAAGAATGGCCAGTTCCGTACCCCACGTCATCTGATCCGGTTTATGGTCGAGTTGCTCGACCCCGAGCCCGGCCAACGTGTCATCGACCCTGCCGCCGGCACAGGTGGCTTCCTGTTTAGTACCCAGCAGCATCTGATGCGCAAATAATCAGCGCAAGAAAACCTCGTGCTCGAATGGGACGGCACTCCGCATCGTACCGATGGCGCTGCGGCAACACCTGAGCAATACGCCGCTATCCACAACGGAGCCAATTTCGTTGGCCTGGATAACGACCGTACCATGGCCCGCATCGGCTGGATGAACCTGGTGCTGCACGACGTCACCGACCCGCACCTGCTGCAGGGCGACTCACTAAGCAAGCGTGAAGGAAAGGTCAAGCTCAAGGAACTGTTGGAACCAGGCAGCTACCAGTTCGTACTGGCCAACCCTCCTTTTACCGGTACGGTCGACAGTGGCGATTTGGAACCTGACACCTTGCTTTTTCCGCGTGTCGGGGGGGGAGGCAAGAAAAAAGACGAATCGATCACTGATAAGAGCGAATTGCTGTTTCTGTGGTTGATGCTCGACTTGCTAGATATTGGTGGTCGCTGCGCTGTGATCATTCCCGAGGGCGTCCTGTTCGGCAATACCGAGGCTCACGTGCGTATGCGCCGAGAACTGCTTGTCGAACACGTGGTAGAAGGCGTCATTTCCCTTCCCGGTGGAGTCTTTCAGCCCTATACCGGCGTCAAGACCTCCATCCTGATCTTCAGAAAAGTCACGCGCCGCGATAGCAAGCAGAGCCTGCCGAGCAATGCTGCACCACTCAGCGAGCACGTCTGGTTCTATGAGGTGGAAAACGACGGCTACTCCTACAACGCTAAGCGAACTCCGCAGCCTGGCCAACAAAACGATCTATGGGATGCGCTGGAAAAATTTAAGGCGTGGATTGCGCAAGGGCGCATCGGTGCTCAGCGCAATGAGAAAACCCTACTGCAACCCAGTTTTCATACTGAGCGCTGGCGCCAGGCCCTGCTGCGTGACACCGCCGACAAGCTCACTCCAGCTGGCGAAGCATTTTCAGCATTGCCCGACACCAGCATGTGGGATGGTCAGGTGTGGGGCGTGCACGAGCTGTTTCCTGAGCTTCCTGCCAATCCCAAAGAGGCTGAAGAGAAGGTGCGATCAGCCTCTGGGAGCGTGTTGTTTGAATTGGTAATTCAGGCACTCACGCCAGCGGCAAAAAAAGCCTGGAATGCAACGCTTAGCGCACGCCTTGCCGAAAAAGCCACCGACTCCGAACTCATAGATGCATGGAAAAAAGCAGCCAAGCCCGCTGAGGCAGAATTCAAGAAAATAGCCCGTGAAAAGGAAGCCTTTTTCGAAAAAGAAGATTCTCCAGCGCTCTCGATATGGAAGGACTTGCTTAAGACAGCACTCGCTGACGCTCAACGCGACGTCTATGTGCTGGGCTTATTACGAGGCAATCAGCCGCCCAAGGCTATGACGGAACACGACATCGGACAGAAGCTGACTGAAGTGGCCCGCGATGTCGCCAAGCTTGATGGCTTCGATGTCACTCTGCGCAGCCTGGCCATTGACCAAGCCAGCGACCTCAAAGCGGCCAAGCATTGGGTGGTGCCTGTACGTGACTGGGCGCGCAACGACGAATGGCAAAGTGAAGATGGCCAGCTCATTGGCTCACACGATGCCGATGGCTTGGTGCGCCCTGCCTATGTGCAAGCTAAGCTAGCCGATGGACTTTACGACGACAAAGGCACACTCCGGGACGGTCTGCTTGACCCCGACTGCATCGAGGCCCGCGATTGGAACCTGTCCGCCGGGCAGTACAAGCCTTTTGATTTCACCCAACTCAAGAGCGACAAGAGTGTGGCTGAGTTGATAGGCACACTCAAAACCACCGAGCAAGACATCATCAAAGGCTTGGACAAGTTGCTGGCGATGGTGGAGGGGCGGGAATGAGTTTGCCTGAAACGTGGGTGCAGGCTCGACTAACAGATATTTGCGAGCTCAATCCTCGGCTACTTGCTGAAGATCGCCCCGATGGTGATATTTCCGTCACTTTTGTACCCATGTCTGCTGTTGATGAGCGCGCTGGCGTTATCAACAAACCAGAAACGCGCACGTTTTCCGAGGTTGCAAAGGGTTATACGTATTTTCGTGAGCGTGATGTGCTATTCGCAAAAGTCACACCTTGCATGGAAAATGGAAAAGCTTCCATTGCACGCAATCTTGAAAATGGCTTGGGCTTTGGTTCCACTGAGTTCCATGTACTGCGTCCAACTGAGATCGTGTTGCCTGAGTATGTTTTTAGTTTCATTCGGCAGAAAGCCTTTCGTGATCGGGCGGCATCTGCTTTTGTCGGAACAGGTGGTCTGCAGCGGGTGCCGACTGATTTCCTTTCGAGGGTAAAGATTCCACTCCCCACACTCCCCGAACAACAGCGCATTGTCGATGTGTTGCAGCAGGCGGAGGCGACTTCAATCCATGAATTACGACGCCAGCGACTCGACTTGATGATCAAGTCCGCCTTAGATCAGCTGGTACTCGCTCGTCCAGAGTCTGATTGGGATCAACTTGGATCCTTGGTTGAGACTCGGTATGGCACATCGGTCTCTGCGGACGCTACTGCTGAATCAGGCGTAGCAGTTCTTCGAATCCCAAATGTGGTGGGAGGGGAAGTCAGTACCGAGGACTTGAAGTATGTCGATTTCTCCCAAGTTGAGCTGAACCGCTTAAGCTTAACCACGGCCGACGTATTGATTGTTCGTTCCAATGGCAATCCAGAGTATGTGGGGCGATCAGCTCCAATCACTGAAGATGTGACTAAATCCGCCATGGTTTATGCCTCGTACTTGATTCGCTTGCGAACGGATACTAAACGTCTACTACCTGAGTATCTGAGTGCGTTTTTGAATAGTGCATACGGTCGCGCTGCCATGCGAAATGCGATTCGCACAACCGCCGGTCAGAGCAATCTGAGTGGCGGAAACCTAACTAAGGTGAAGCTACCGATACCATCCATCGCAGAACAAGAGCGTTTTCGTGATTTCTGGTTGCAAGTTCGGGAGCTGCGCCGACTTATTGCCAAGTCGGAAAGCGTTGCGAATGAGCTACGTGACGCTTTGAGCGTTCATGCACTCTCTGGTGAATTGACAAAAGTTTGGAGAGACAAGCATGCCATCAAAGTTGCTGAGGCAGTACGCCGCCGTGACACCTTGCTGCTTGAACGTGGAGCGAAAGTCTCTACAGGTGGCACCGCCCCCACCAGCTATACGGCACCAGTTGATCTCCCTGTGCGTCCAGCTCGCCATTGGATACTCGCCGAGCTAAGTGAGTTCCAGCGCCAAGTACTGACTGCCTTCACCGAGTATTGCCAGCAAAGCGGCCAGCCCCTACTCGCGGAAGATCCTGATGTATTTTCCCGTTTCTGCGACGACTCAGTTGTGACTGACGGTCTGCAGTCCTTTGGTAAATCCCACGGCAACCGGATTCGCCGCTCCCTGAGCCAACTAGCAGCGCTGGGCCTGATCGCTAAAATCACTTTGCCCAAGCAAGACCCTGACAGTGGGGAGTGCGATTACCTGAAGGCCTTTCGCCCCTTGCGCCCGGAAGAGTTCACGCGCATGGTCGATGTGCAGGCATTGCGGAAAGCGTTGTCGCCCGGAGTTGATCAGCAGCGCTATTACTTTGAGGTCCAGCTGGATTACGAGACTTCTGAGCATGCTGGTGCGAGTGGGATGTTCCAGGTGATCTCGGTCGCAGACGAGGACGGGAAGGATTTCATCCATTTAGTAGATCAGGGCCAACATTACGCCTCACTAGACGATCTCAAAGAGGACATCGCCCGTAGTCTCAAGGTAGACGCGCAGCAAGTCGATCTGGAGGCCTTGTAATGCGCTTGCGCTACCTACATCTGCAGAACTACCCACCCATCGCTGACATCAAAGTGTGTTTTGCCAGCGGCTCACCACTGGCGCGTGAATGCGCCATTCGTTTTGTGGTCGGCGTAAACGGTAGTGGAAAATCGAATCTTCTACGTGCGGTGGCCGAGGTTTTCCTGGCACTGGCCGATCTACGCGTTCCGGCATTTCCGGTGAGTTTGGTGTATGAGTTGGGTGTGCGCGGTACCACAAACCACCGCACCTTGCTGCTGCACTGCCCGGGCAACCGTCAGCAAGCCAGCTTGTGGTTGCACGAGAAATACACCTTTCCTGACGATACAGATCAACAGATGTTTGACCTGACCATTGATCATCTTCAGCAGCGTGATACTCCAATGGTCCCGGGCTTCGCGCCTCTGATCGCTCCTGGTTACTGGCCGCAGCGCGACAGCTCGCCG
The DNA here is from genome assembly GCF_900100495.1 of Pseudomonas benzenivorans. Taxonomy (GTDB): domain Bacteria; phylum Pseudomonadota; class Gammaproteobacteria; order Pseudomonadales; family Pseudomonadaceae; genus Aquipseudomonas; species Aquipseudomonas benzenivorans. The sequence continues at coordinate 100,326 of NZ_FNCT01000010.1, read as the reverse complement.
CCCCAGATTGCATTGCCGTCAGCCGTGCTGGCTTACACCACCGGCGATCTGCGGCCTTGGCGCTCGGTGTGGAACCGTAATCAACGTGCTGACGGTTTGCTGGACGGTGGTGATGACACACTAAGCGACGAACGCCCAGCGGGTTGGACTGCCGCCCAGGAAATCGCCTTGCAAGCAGCAAGGCAGGCCGGCGGTGATACGCCGCGACTGGCCATAAATACAGGCAATACGGAGGCGGATAGCTTCCGCCGCCCTGTGCTGTTGGACCCCACGCTGCTCAAATGCGCACTACTGGCAGTGGCTCTGCCGCAGGCATTTGTTGAAACAACTGATTATCCGCAGCGTGCTGAGGCCGATGCAGCAATGGCACAACTACGTCAGCGCGACGACAACAAGAGTGCGCTGCAAGAACTGCTGGAGCGTGGCGGTTGGCATAGCTTGATCTCGGTCGCTTTTCGCTCATGCCTGCAAACAGATCAATGGGATCAGAAGCTCTGTGAAACCGCCCACGATTGGTGGCTGTGCGCGAGCGAGGTTCTTTCCGAGCCGCACCCGGTGGATGTTCGCCGCACCCTGATATTTGATTTGAAGGGGCCTTTCGATGCGCAAGGGCCGTCGTTCCTGTCGGCTGCCCGTGACGAGTTACAAACCTGCACCAGCCAAGGCGAGGCTTTGTGGGTGTTGCTGGGTGGAGCCAAGGATGCCAGTGCCCTCGACTTGTTCACCCGCTTACTTGAACTGAATCAAGCGGGCTTGTTCACCGACGTTTTATTGCGCTTACGTCGTGCACCAGTGGCGGCTCGTGATGAGGCAATCAGTGCAAATGACGTTGGTGTCTTGCGATATGAAGAGCTATCAGACGGTGAGCAAATGGTGCTGGGTCGCATGGCGCTATTCCACTTACTGCAAGGTCAGCAGGATGCTTTACTGCTGCTGGATGAGCCGGAGACTCATTTCAATGACAAATGGAAGCGCGAGATTGTCGACATCATAGACGATGCCATCGGTCACACGAGCAACGATGTTTTGATCTCAACACACTCGGCCATCGTGCTCTCGGATGTATTCAACAACGAGATCGTGATGGTGCAAAAGACGGCTGAAGGCTCGACTGTGCGAAGTGTGGACGAACCAACGTTCGCCACTGACCCGAGCGCATTGATGATGACGGTGTTCGGTGCGGATGACAGCATCGGCAAACGCGCCCAGGAGTTCATTGAGGGCAAGTTGCGCCAAGCCACCGGCACGCCTGACGAAATAGCGGTTCTTGAACGCCTGATCGCCCGAATGGGATCGGGTTTCTATCGTAGCGAGCTGCGCACTTTGCTCAATACGTGGCGGGGTGAAAATGCTTAAGCCCATCCGCCGCGTCGCGTGCTCTCCTGCGCTGGCGGCCTGCCAGCAGATGATGCAGCGTTTTGCGCTGTGGTTGTGTGATCCCGCTACAACCGGAGCCCTCATCAGTCAGCAGGGTTTGCAGCCTCCAGTGCTGGCCAGCGCGATTGAAGCGAATTGGTTGTGGGGCTTTCTCCAGCGTGTTGATGCTGGCCAATCGTTGTTGAGCCGAGCGCAAACCGTAGCGGCAATGCCTCCCGCGCAGAAGGCTGACATGGCCGTGTGGATTCAGACTGTCTCAGCGCTTGTTACGCAGTTTCAACCCGCACCAAACCAGTGGCCGATCAATCGCCCGGTTGCGAGCGAGCTGGGCTGGAGAGCGTTCAAAGCACTGATGGAAGCGTTTTACGAGAAAGGGTTTCGCAGCGGCTTACCCTACCTGCCCAATGGCACACCCACGGCCGCAGGCGGCGTGAGCTACGCCGAATACGTGAGCGCTTTCCGCAGTGAGCACCGCTTGAGCCTATCCCCTCATGCTCGTGAGGTTTGCGTACTCTGCGGCGGCCCGCTCGGCGACACACCACATGTTGACCACTGGATCATCAAGAGCGCCTTTCCACTGCTCAGCGTGTGCGCGGACAACCTGCAATTGATCTGCAACACCTGCAACGAGGCTCCAAACAAGGGCGACAAGCCGGTACATTCCAAAGGTAGCTTTGCTGATTGGTTTCACCCCTACCTGCGTCCGGGCAACGGAGCCCTGCAACTGGACTATGTGTTACCAGAGCTTTCCGTGCGGTGCGCTGCCACGACCCCAGCTGATCAGTCTAAAGCTGGCAACTTGGACGGACTGCTCAACTTGAGCAGCCGGTGGACACGCGAATTCAAAGCGGAATATGCCAGCCATCAGGACGTTTTGATTCGTAGGGAGAAACGTAGAATCCAAAGCGGACAACCTCGTCACACCGCTGTCGAAATTTTGTCTTACGTCCAGCAATGGCAGGCAGACTTGGCAGCCAGTGAGCCGCATTACGAAGTCCGCCAAGCCTTAGCAACAGCCTTGCAAGAGCCATCTCGACTTGCTGCTTGGCATAGCGAACTGAATTTAGTCTGATGGCCATCGCTCTTTAAATGAATATCCGCGAGTGTTCGCTTTCGGAGCCGGCCCTCGCTTTCTTGTGCTTAAAGGCTAAGCGCAGGCGACCTTCGTCTTGCATGTCGTTTCAAGCTCGGGCATGCCCTCACGTTTTCTATCCCAATCAGCTGAGCAATCCAGTCAAATTGATACTCCCTAACTTGCATCCTTGCTCGTTGTAGCGCCCGAAGTGTTGCGTTGGTGAGAGCATCCTTTCTCAGAGCCCCCTGAACAGGTGGGGCTGCAAGAATATCGACGGTTGTGACGAGCTTCAGAGTCTCAAAGCGCTCAGCAGCGATCCGGGTAGCTTTCTTTTCGTCAATGGTGGCAGAGAATCATTGGTGACCTGGATGACCCTGGCGTCCTGCTCTTGCCGACTCCAGCCACTCGTGTCGATGGTTCTACCCTTGAGGGCGGGTAATTTCTGTGTACTGACCCAAACAGCATTGCCATTGCCCCCAAGCCATTGAGCGCTAGGTATCATGGCCTATATGAAGCCAGGCTTTCACCCGGACGACATTCCGGTGGTGCACAACTACCCGCACTGGATCGAGGCCTACGAGCAGAGCGGTGACCCGGGCAAAGCCTGCGAGGCCATGCTTGCGGCGGCGCGCTGAGTTCTGGTTCCGAGTACTGGGTTGTGCGAAGAACCAAAAAAAAGGCCGCCAGTGGTGGCGGCCGAGGTTTCCGGCTTGTGGCCTTCAACTGAGTAGCGTTGCTTAGCGCACCCCGGAGTTGCGCAAGGCGGCCGGGGTGTAGTCGGCGGCGAGGGCTTTGACGCCGAACTCGACACCCTGGTTTTCCTCGTTCTTCATGCCTGAAACGATGTAGCGACCATTCAACAGGTCATGCAGGGTTTCCACGGCCAACCAAGGCACCTGGGCGTTGTAATAGGGCTGTAGATGGCCTTCGCCAACCCGCCAGAGGGTGCCACGTGCGTCGTAGTGGTCGGCCAGGACGATTTGCCAGGAGTCCTCATCGATGAAGAACACCCGCTTGGCATAGACATGCCGCTCGCCTGGCTTCAAGTTGGCCTCCACTTCCCAGACCCGGTGTAGCTCGTAGCGGGTGAACTCCGGGTTGAGGTGCCCTGCCTGGACGATGTCATCGTATTTCAGCTTGGGAGAGTCCAACTTGAAGCTGTTGTAGGGGATATACAGCTCACGCTTGCCGACCAGCTTCCAGTCGTAACGGTCCTGCGCGCCGTTGTACATGTCGAAGTTGTCGCCCACGCGCTGCCCCTCGGAGGCCGGGTAGGGGCCGTCATAGGCAACCTGTGGGGCACGTCTGACCCGGCGTTGGCCGGCGTTATAGAGCCAGGCCAGGCGGGGTTCCTTCACCTGATTCAGGGTCTCGTGGACCAGCAATACACTACCGGCCAGGCGTGCGGGGGATTTGACCTCCTCCTTATAGTAGAACAGGACATTGCCCGGCTTGGCCGGATCGAAGTCCTTCAGCTGATCGCGGTAGGTGAACTCCATCTCGAATTTCACCGGGATGAAGGCGCCGCTTTTCTCTGGGGTAGCCTGTACGCTAATGCGCTGCATGCTGCCGCCGCGATAGCGGGTGAGATGGTTCCAGACAACTTCATGGCCGTTCTGCGGGATGGGAAACGGGTAGGCGGTCTGGAAGTCGGTCAGGCCGTTGCCGTCTTCCACCAGCTGGGTGTTCAGCGCATTGGAGCGCGCTGCAGCGTAGACGAAATCCGGGAGTGCGACGCTGCGGTGGCTGGGGTAGACCGGCAGCCGAAACGAGTCGGGATAACGCTTGAGCATGGCCAACTGGCCGGGGCTCAGTTTGTCCTTGTATTGTTCGGCATTCCGCGTATCGATGGTGAATAGCGGCTGTTCACTGGCGTATGGGTCGTCGAGAAAGCCCTCGGGGCTCTGCTTGCCACTGGTCGTGCCGAGGCCGCCGGTCCAGGCCGGAATGCTGCCGTCGGCATTGCCCGGCTGCTCTGCGCCGAGCGGGGTCAGGGTTTTACCAAGCTGAGCGGCTTGCTCCGGGGTGACGGCGGCCAGTGCCGTACCTGCCAGTAGCGACAGACCCAGGCTGGTGCTTTGCATTAAGCGTTTCATGATCTGCTCTCCTGCTTAAAAGGACATGCCGAAGCTGAGCGCGACGAAATCGCGATCGATGTTGGTGTTGTAATCGCCGCCGAAGAAATCGGTGTACGACAGGCTGGCGCTGTAGGTATTGCGGTACTCGGCATCCAGCCCCAGGCTGATCGCCTTGCTGCCTTCGTTGAAGCCCGGCTCGGGGGCATAACCGTCGACGTCGTGGGACCACGCCAGGTTCGGCTTGAGCGTCACCGCCGGGATCAGGTTGCTGTATTCCCAGATCGCGCGTGCGCGATAGCCCCAGGAGGTGCTGGTGAGGAAGCCATCGTCGTTGCAATTCTGCGCGGTGTTGGCGCTGGTGACCGTGCGGCACAGGTTGTTGTCCGGGTACAGCGCGCCCTGGCCGTACACCGGGTCGCGGCCATAGCGCAGGCCATCTTTGCCCTCCAGATCGCCCACATGGACCACGCCGACTTCACCGACCAGGGTCAGGCGATCGGCGCCCATAACCTGGTCGAAGAAGTGCACAGCAGTGATCTGCGCCTGGGTCATGGGTTTGCGTTGATAGCCTTGGAGCAGTGTGTCGTTGGCCACCGGATAGGCGCCGGAGGAGAGCAACGGCGAGACGGCGGGGTTGCCGGTGCCGGCCAGGACCTGATCGACCGCATTGAGCTGCATGGGCATGTTAGGCCGGTAACTGATCTCGCCGGACAAGGCCGTGCCGATCGGCAGGGTGGTGGCGAAACTCAGGCCATACAGGCGAATATCCTCCGGGTAGGCCACCTGGTACTTGGAGGTGCCGAGGCGATAAGCCGCGCCCAGGTCGTTAAGTGCCGGGCCGAGGAGGCCGGCACAGATTCCTGGGTCGGGAATTCCCAGGTTGGCGCAGAGCTGCGGGACAAAATTCAGGTCAGCGTTATTCGGGCTGGTAATCGAATTAACGTAGGGTTGCCGGCTGTGGTAGTTGAGCGCATAGGCGCCGAATTCGGCGTCCAGCTTGGGCACGAACCAGCGCAGGGCCAGCCCCCACTGGCCACCATTGCGGGCGTCGTCGTCACCTACCCGGGGAACCACGATGCCTTCCTGGTCGAGGTTGACGCCGAAGGGCGCCAATGCGGCCTGGGCGAACGGATTGGCGCTGAGATCCGGGCCGACCGGCACGCCGTCGCAGCCATCGGCGACGAAATCGTTTTGCGAGAAGAAGGTGCCGCAGTTGTCGATCACCGTCTGTTGCCAATCGAGCTGGTAGAAGCCTTCGGCAGACAGGTTTTCGGTCAGGTTTTGCGACAGATAGAACATGTTCACCGGGATCAGACCTTCCTTGATCTCGGCACCGGGGCGGCGAAAGGCGGAGACGTCCACCGGATTGATGCTGTTGATCCCGCCCTGGATAAAGGTGCTCTCGCCCCAGCTGACCACCTGCTTGCCCAGGCGCACGGTACCGGGCAGCTCGCCGATCACATAGTTGTGGTAGACGAAAGCATCCAGCAGCTCGGCGCCGGAAGACTGCGCGCCTTCCTTGCGGTTGTGATCGTCGATGTCCTTGAATAGGCGGCTCTCGTCCTTCAGCTCGAAGTCGTACCAGTACTTGCCGCGAACGAACAGGCCCGACTCGCCGTATTTCAATTCGAGATCGTGCAGCCCCTTGAAGATCTTCGAGAAGGTTTCGCCCTTCTTGAAGTTGAGGCGGCCGTCGTCGGTGCCGGTGGCGAAGCCCTTGCCACCGTTGTTCTCGCCGATCAGCTCGGGGTCGGCACCGCGAAGTGCCCAGCTGGAACCGACGCTGAGCGAAGAGTCGAACTGCCCTTCGATTTCACCGAGATTGAAAGTCAGGCCGTATGCGGGCAGGGCGAGGCTGTTGGCCAGGCCGATGGCCAGTGGAAGGCGGGCGCGCCGCCAGAAAACTCGTGTGCTGCTCATGTTCACTACCTCTTGTTGTTGTTTGGCGTGCTGTTCGACTGGGGTTTTCGCTACCGACTCCGCTGCTGTAAGTGGGCCTGACTGGGTTGCATAAGCTGCGCTTCGACCTTGGTGGTGCTACTGGTTATGGGCATGGTGCTGGGTAGCTGGCAGCCACTCGACCTGAAAGCTGTAACGCCCAAGCGCGGCGGCTAAACGTTCGCGATAAGGTCCGTCGTTCAACAGCACGACCAGTCCGCGATGGGCGTCCTGCACGACCTCCACCGGGATGCCGGCAAGGCCACTGCGCTCGGCCTCCTGGCGCACCACCTGGGCGATCTCGCGCTGTTGCAGGGCAGGCTTGAAGATCTTGCCGACCGGCGTTACCGGCAAAGCGTCGAGAATCTCGATACGCTTGGGAATGGCGGCCCGTTCGACGATATGCTGCGCGGCGAAGGCCAACAGTTCCTGCGCGTCGCCACTGGCGCCCGGATTCAACTGCACATAGGCGACCGGTACCTCGCCGGCATGGGCGTCCGGGCTGCCGATGGCTGCGACCAGGGCCACGGCGGGATGCGCCTGTAGGACCTCCTCGATCTGCTTGGGGTCGATGTTGTGGCCGCCGCGGATGATCAGCTCCTTCTTGCGCCCGGTCAGCCAGAAGTATCCCTGCGCGTCCTGGCGTCCCAGATCGCCGGTGTTGAGCCAGCGCTGGCCGTCGATGTCGATCCACAACCCCCGGTTATGACTCTCCTCCAGATAGCCGGCGAACAGGTTGGGGCCGTGGATGGCGATGACGCCCACCTCGTCGGTCTGCGCATCGCGCAGGTACTCGCCGGAATCATCGAGCACGATCGCGCGCATGTTCTGGTAGGCGATCCGTATGCCGATGGAGCCGATGCGCCGCTCGCCATGCAGAGGGTTGACCGAGGAAGCGCAGGCGCCTTCGGTGAGGCCATAACCTTCGAGGATCTTTACATCGGTGCGCTGCTCGAACTCGCGGAAGAGCTCCAGCGGCATGGGCGCGGCGCCACAGAGTGCATAGCGCAGACTGGACAGGTCGCGGCCCTTCAGCTCGGTTTGCAGCAGTGCTGCATAGACGGTCGGCACGCCGGAGAAGAAGTTGATGCCGAAGTGCTCCACCATCTCCCAGAACCGGGCGATCACGCCCTCGCCGCGGTAGCCCTGTGGCGTGCCGAGAATCACATGGTCGCCCTGGGTCCAGGGCATCAGGCCGGTTACCAGTTGCCCGTTCACATGGAACAGCGGCAAGCCACAAAAAATCACCTGGCTGCCGTTGCGCGGTGCCATGTGGGCGGCCATGGCCCAGGCGTTGAAGACTTCCGAGCCATGGGTGCGCGCGGCGATCTTGGGTAGCCCAGTGGTGCCGCCGGTGCAGAAGTAGGAGGAGCGCTCATCGGCCTGGATTTGCCGACCGCTTCTGAGGTACGTGCCGGGCTGGGCGTCCATCAGCGCGCGCAGCTCGTGGATCGTGACACCACGGTGCAGTTCACGTTCCTTTTGTGCCAGGGAGCTGAGGGCTTCACGCTGAGCTGCGCCGACATAGGGCCCCATGCTGACCCAAACGACGTGCTTGAGCGCGGGCAGTTGATCCAGTTGCGAGGCCAGCTTGGGCCACAGATCGCTGCCTGGCGTCGGCGCGAGCGTCACCACCACGGATGCCTTGGCGGCTTGCAGCAAGGCTGCCTGCTGCTTGGCCTCCAGCAGCGGATTGACCGCCATGGCGATGCCTGCCGCCTCGCCACCCCAGATGGTGAAGTGGGTTTCCGGCAGGTTGGGCAGGATAAAGGCAACCACCTCGCCCGGTACTACGCCCAGCCCGTGGAAGGCATTCGCCGCGCGGGTGATTTCCGCGAAGAGCTGCGCGTAGCTCCAGTCGCGGGTGCGCTGGAAGTCGGCGGCATCTGCAAAGAAACTCAGCGCGGGGGCGTGAGGGGTGCGCTCGGCCGCGAGTCGCAACGCTTCATAAGTGCTCGAAGCCAGGCCGCGCTCGGATAGCGGGACCAATTCGAGGTGCTCGATGTCGCTCAGTGTTTTCACTGTCATCAGGCTTCTCCCACAACACGATTGCGCTGCACGCCCAGGTCGATCACGCCGTCGGCGCTACGAATGCGCGCCTCGACCACGTCGCCTGGCCTCAGGTACTGCGGCCGGCTCTCCTGGGCCTTGAGGAACAGCTTCCATTTGGTGGCTTCGGGCATCAGCGCGGCGATACGCTGCTTGGCTGGGGAGGGGATGCTCAGGGCACAGCCGGCCGGCGTGCCGGTGGCGATCAGGTCGCCTGCGTCGAGGTCTTGCACCGAAGAGAGCTCGCTCAGGGTTTCCGCGGGGCCGTAAACCAGGTTAGCCGTGCTGTCGTTCTGGCGCACCTGGCCGTTGACCGTCAGGCGTAGCTGCAGAGCCTTCAGGTAATGCATGTCCTTGGCATCCAGCAGGCAGAGGTAGGGGCCGACCGGGCCGAAGGTGCGGAAGCTCTTGCCCTTGTAGAACTGCATCTGGGGAATCTGGATGTCGCGCGCCGAGTAGTCGTTGACGATGACCACGCCGGCGATGAACTCATGCAGGTTGGCCTCGGTGACCTGGGTGGCGCCGCTGATCGCGCGCTTCATCACCAGCCCCAGTTCGATCTCGTAGTCAAGGAAACGCACGTTTTTCGGCTTGATCAGGTCGCTGTCCGCCGCCACCAGGCAGCTGGTTGCCTTGGTGAAGATCATGTTGAACTTCTTCGCGTCCGGGTCCATGCCCGACTCGATCATGTGCTGCCGGTAGTTGGCGCCCTGGCAGACGAACTGCTGGTTACGGGTCACCGGCGACAGCAGTTTCACCTCGCCCTCAGCCAGCTCCGTACCCTTCACCTGAGCGAGGTCGTCGATACTGTTCTGGCGGATAAAATCGCCGGTGGTGGCGAACGCACCGGGGACAACCGTGATACGGCCCTGGCGTATCACGCCCCAATGGATACCGTTCTGATATTCAAAGCGGACGACATGTACAGCAGACATTGAAGGCACTCCTGGGGCAGTGTGTGTCCCGAGCTCGGTGGCACGAGAGCTGTGGTGTTGTTCTGAATCGGGGCGGGCAAGGCCATAGAGCAGTGCGCCACCAGCGATCACGGCGCCGGCTTTGAGTACATCCCGCCGGCCATGCTGGGTTGAATTGCCCGACATGACGGCAGCCCTAGCCGAACATGCGCATGAGCGTTACCAGCTTGCGCAGCGTCAGGTCCGGACTGCGTCGCAGGTTGCGGATCAGCTTGCGCAGATTGGCCAGGCTCAGCTTGGGCTTGGTGAAGCTCTTGGGCATGCGCGGCCCCCACTGCGCCATGGCCTCGGGGCTGACGAAATGCACGCCAGTGGGCAGCACCGCGGTGAACAGATCGCCGTCGCAGTAGTGCTCGTGCTTGTCGCCCCAGGGGTCCTGCCAGTAGTCGAAGATCTGGCTGCCCAGGATGTGCCGGCCGATGCCCCAGGCGTGATGCCAACCGCGCTCGCGCATCACGCGCTGGCCCATGCCCACGGCATCGGCATCCACAAGCTCGTAGGCGCTGTGGCTGTAGCTCGCCATGAAACCCTGGGCGATGGCGAGGGTATGGTGGTCCGCCGGAGCATCCCCGAGATCCAGGCGCATAAAGGCGACGATGGGCGAGCCATCCGGCAGCACCTGTACGTCACTGGGAATGAAACCGAGGTGCCGGGTATACCAGGCGCAGGTGGCCTGGTACTCGGCGACCTCCATGACGACATGGCCGAGCCGCAACACTTCCGGCGGTGCTACCGGCGGTCGCTGAGTGCTGTTGATGCGTGGATGCTCCGCCAGGTTGAGCAGCAGAGCGGGCCTGTGCGGGAGCGGCTCACTGGGCGTCTGCCCGTAGATGGCTTCCACCCTGAATCCGGATGGGTCGAGCAGCCTGACCTGCTTGCCGCCACCTGGGTGCACGATCTCCTCGATGGAGGAGGCTCCACTGAGCCGGGCCAGGCGCTTCAGGTCGTCCAGGCTGCGAACCTCCAGGCCGAAACCGAGAAAGCGCGCCTGCGCCGCGCGGTGGATGCGGTAGCAATAGGGCGAGGGGGCGGCTGCTCGCAGATAAAGCGTATCGGCTTCCCGATGGCTGACGGTCAGGCCGAAGTCGCTGAGGAAACGTGCCGCCTCATCGGGATCTGGCCGCTCGAAAATCAGGTGCGCGAGCCGTTGCGCCTTGACCGTTGGTGCAGGATGCCGGGCAGGCTGTCGTGTCGCCAGCAAGGGCAATGCATTTCTGCTGTTCATTGTTGTTCTTGTCCGGATTTTTAGGCAGAGCCGACCCCGCACCCCTGAAACTCCAGGGGTGCTGTCTGGTTGGGGCGGTTACGCGGTCAGTCGAGTGTGGGGAGTGCCGGCAACTCGGTGGTCGCCAGGGCACGAGCTTCCTCTGGAGGCACACCTAATGCTCGGAGCACCAGCTCGGCCGTGTCTGCCCCCGATTCTCGCCACGTTCGATGCCCTTCCAGCACCAGGAAAATCGAGCCCAGGACGCTGCTCGTTATCAGCGTCATGACGGAGAGCAATTGCTCCTGCTGGAACCTGTACCGCCCACTGGCGAGTCCGTTCAGAAGATCCGTGGTCGGCTGGCTGGTGAACATTTCCCGCAGCGCGGAATTGCTCATGGCGAATTTATGGATGAACGCTCCCCACTGGGGGTCTTCGTGGGCGCGGCGAATGAAGAGTCGAATGCCGTTGGCCAGGCGCTGAGCAGGATCCTCGAGGGAGTCGAAGCTCATCTTGATGCGTTCATGCATCTCCCCCGCGAGATGGCCGGCGACCGCCTCGAACAGGCCCTCCATGCTCTCGATGTTGCTATAGACCGTTCCGCGCGCCACGCCCGCCTCTTGCGCAAGGTCGAGGATGTTCACCTGAGCGGTGCCTTTTTCAGCGAAAAGCCGAAAGGCGGCCTGGTGGATACGGCGCTGCGTCGGATTCAAGGATTGCACGCTCAATCTCCAAAATTTCTTATGGCTTGATTGAACACGCGTGTTCTTATGTCGTCAACAATATTTTTCCATCGAGAACCCGTGTCGCAAAGTAGAAAACGTTATATGCCTTTATTTGCAGGGGTTTCAGGGCGTGTTAGCAAGTTGTATGAGGGTATTCGAGATTGTTCATATTGACTTTATTGGACACGCGTGTTCAATTCGTTAGCAATCCAGACCCGCTCCCTCGATAGGGCCGCCAAGCCGGACGGGTCGATGTAAACCATTCAGACCCCCGGCGGCAGGTGGGTCGAATCTCGATGAATTCGAGACGCCTGAAGGGGTAGCGAGCTTGCCGACTGTGAAGAGCAAGGCGCTGGCGTCGCTTGCAGTGGCGTCGCTGGTCATGAAACAGCTCGGTTTGCTGAGCGAGGGGAAACGGACAAAGCCCAGGACGTCGCCGCTCATGGCATTGATCGGCAATCAGTTGAAGTCTCGTCGCCAGGCCAAGAGCTATCGGCAATGGATTGGCCAGGCCGAGCAGGCCGTTGAAGAACCCGGTTCCATCTGTTCCAACCCGCCAGGTTGCTGCTTTCAAACAATAAGACTTGGCGCCCCTTCCGTTAGGAGGAAGAAATGCTCATCGACGATATTGAATACGTAATCTTCTGCCACCCCGACCTTTCTGCAGTCCGCCAGTTCATGGTCGATTTCGGCCTGCTGGATGTCGGACAGCAGGGGAGTTCCCTGTATCTGCGCGCCTATGGCGATGCGCCTTTTTCCTATGTGACCAGCCAAGGCGAGGCTGCCTTCGTCGGCATGGGCTTTCGCGTCGCCAGCGAGCAAGCCCTGGCGCAACTCGCCGCCCGTTTCAACGCTGACATAGAGGACTGTCCGCATCCCGGCGGCGGCCAGTACTTCCATACGGTCGATCCGGACGGCCGTCGGCTGGAGTTCGTTTTCGGCGCCCAGCGCCTGCAGACCGTGCCTTGCGGCGGCGCGCCGATCGCCTGGAACGATGCCCACGCGAAGAACCGGCTCGGTCGCTACCAGCGTCCCGAATATGCCCCTTCGCACATCCAGCGCCTCGGCCACCTGGCGGTCTTCTCCCCGGCGCCTCAGCAGATGATCGAGTGGTATGGCGAGAACCTCGGCATGAAACCGTCCGAGCTGATCCACGACGGCAACGAGGCCAATGTGCTGGCCGCCTTCATGCACCTGGACAAGGGAGCGGAATGGACCGACCACCACACCCTGGCGATCGTCGGAGCGGCGGCACCGGGTCTGGATCATGCCTCCTTCGAATGCCGCGATTTCGACGATGTCGGCATGGGCCACATGGTCATGAAGGACAAGCAATACCAGCACCGTTGGGGCATCGGCCGCCACTTTCACGGCAGCCAGATCTTCGACTACTGGACCGATCCGGCCGGCTTCCACGTGGAGCATTTCGCCGACGGCGACATGGTCAACGAGGACACGCCGCCGCTGAGCTACCCGTTCGGCCGCGACACCCTGCTGCAGTGGGGGCCGGACTTCCCCGGCCTGTGAGTCCGCCGGAACAACGCTAGTCGGCCGCTGCAAGGGGCCCGCCCGCCAACCCAGGCGGGCGTCCCGGCCACCACCGCTCCGAAGCGGGCGAACCGCCTCCTTGGAGCAACTGCTTCCTCGCACTTAGCAACCGAATCGACCAGATATGAAAAAAATAATACTGAAAACAATACTGTTCGCCTTGCCGAAGGTACTCGCCTTCACTGCCAGCAAACATCCGCAATTCCGTGCCCGGCTCAAGCAGAAGAACTGCACCGCCTATATGGGCCTGCAGGACGGCAGCATCGGCCGCTTCCTGCAGATCAGAGGCGGCAAGGTAACGTCGCGCGCAGGCACAGCGGCGCAGGCCGAGGTCAGCATCCTGTTCAAGGATCTGCCGACAGCGTTGAAGTTCCTCTCGCCCAAGCCGGACATGGGCGAGATCGTCCACGCCGCGAAGAATTTCAAGGTCGTCGCCAAGGGCCCAGACCCTCTGGTGGTCTGGTTCACCCAGACGCTCAACCTCAGCCAGACGGTCGGCCTGGAGATGGGCCGGTCGATGCGCGACGGCACCCGCCGCTACACCACCTGCACCAACGGCGGGCCGCTGTTCATCTATGTCAAGGACGGGCGGATCCAGCGCGTCACGCCGCTGGAATTGGACGACAAGGATGCGCCGAGCTGGGAACTGCAGGCCCGCGGCAAGACCTTCCGGCCCAAGCGCCGTGCGCTGGTGGCGCCGCACGCCCTGTCGCTGAAATCCCTGGTCTATTCGGACAAGCGCATTCTGCAGCCGATGAAGCGGGTCGACTTCGACCCCGACGGCGAGCGCAACCCGCAGAACCGCGGCAAGTCGGGCTACGTGCCGATCAGCTGGGACGAGGCGCTGACCATCGTCGCCAAGGAAATCAACCGGCAGAAGCGTGTCCACGGGCCCGGCTCGATCACCTTTCCGATGTCGTCCCACCACCAATGGGGCAATGTCGGCTATTACCTCAGTTCGCTGATGCGCTTCGCCAACCTGATCGGCTTCACCCGCGTCGCCGCCAACCCGGACAGCTGGGAGGGCTGGTACTGGGGCGCCATGCACCATTTCGGCAACTCCATGCGGGTCGGCGTGCCGGCCGGCTACGGCGCCGTCGAGGACTGCCTGAAGGAAGCCGAGATGATGGTCTTCTGGTCCTGCGACCCGGAGAGCACCAACGGCGCCTATGCCGGCTTCGAGGGCACCACCCGGCGTCTGTGGGCCAAGGAGCTGGGCATCGAATTCGTGCACATCGACCCGCACAACAACCCCACCGCGCAACTGCTCGGCGGGCGCTGGATTCCCATCCGCCCGCAGACCGATGCCGCCCTGGCCACCGCCATCATGTATGTGTGGGCGGTCGAAGGCCTGTACGACAAGGAGTACGTCGCCAGCCGCACCACCGGCTTCGACGAGTGGAAAGCCTACCTGCTGGGCGAGACCGACGGCATCGCCAAGACGCCCGAGTGGCAGGAAGGGGAGACCGGCGTACCGGCCAAGGACGTGCGCGCCCTGGCCCGCAAGTGGGGCAACCGCAAGGTCTACCTGGCCACCGGCATGACCGGCGCCGGCTTCGGTGGCGCCGGCCGCGGCGCGACCGGACAGCAGTGGGCGCGCTGCCTGATCATGATGATGAGCATGCAGGGCTGGGGCAAACCCGGGGTCAACTTCGGCTGCCTGCAGATCGGCACGCCGGTGGACCATCACTTCTACTTCCCCGGCTATGCCGACGGCGGCATCTCCGGCGACCTGATGTGGACCGGCAACGCGGTGAACAATTACCAGCGCATGCCGCACATCCTGACCATGAATCCGGTCAAGCAACTGGTGCCGCGCCAGCAGTTGCCCGACGCCATCATCAACGGCCATGCCACCGGTTATCTGTGGGACGGCATGTCGCAGGAGGCGCAGTTCGCGCCCTTCAGCTACCCGATGGCTGGCTATTCGCCAATTCACATGATCTACCGCTACGGCGGCTCGTCGTTCAGCACCGTGACGAAATCCGGCCGCTGGGTCGAGGCCTACCGCCACGACAGCATCGAATTCGTGGTCAACCAGTCGATCTGGATGGAGGGCGAAGCCCAGTTCGCCGACATCATCCTGCCGGCCTGCACCCAGCTCGAGCGCTGGGACATCGGCGAATGGTGCAATTCCGGTGGTTATGCCCACCATGGCTATACCCTGGTCAATCACCGCGTGGTGGCGCTGCAGCACAAGTGCATCGAGCCGCTCGGCGAGTCGCGTTCGGACTACGACATCTTCACCGCCATCCTCGAGCGCCTGGGCCTGGGCGGGGTATTCACCGAAGGTTGCAGCGAGCTGGACTGGGTCAAGCGGGTGTTCGACTCCTCTGACCTGCCGGACCACATCTCCTGGGCCGAGTTCTGCCGCAAGGGCTATTACATCGTGCCGCCGGAACGGCCCGAACTGCGCCCGCCGGTGGACATGCGCTGGTTCGCCGAAGGCCGTGCCAAGGACCTGCCGGAGCCGTTTCCGCTACCGTCGCAGTGGGCGGAGGAATTCGGCAAGGGCTTGCAGACGCCCAGCGGCAAGCTGGAGTTCGTTCCCGAAACGCTCAAACGCCACACCAAGGACAATCCCGACCGGCCGGCGCTCAACCGTTACATCCCGTCCTGGGAAGGCCTGGGCACGACCGAGCTGGTCGGCAAGTATCCGCTGCAGATGATCGCCACCCACTCGCGCTACAGCTTCCACACCTCGAGCGATGGCAAGAACGGCGTGACCAGTCGGGTGCAGGACCATCGTGCGCGCATCGCCGGCCACGATTTCTGGCTGCTGCGCATCTGCCCGGCCGATGCCGCTGCCCGCGGTATTTCGCACCGCGACCTGGTGAAGATCTACAACGACCGCGGGGCGGTGATCTGCGCCGCCGACGTGTCGGCCCTGGTGGTGCCGGGCGTGGTCAAGTCCTACGAAGCCAGCGCCGAGTTCCAGATGCTGGAAGTGGCCGGCGAGACGGTGGAAATCGGTGGCTGCCTGAACATCCTCACCCCGGATCGGCCGCAAACCCAGGGGACCAGCAGCATGAGTCCGAACTCATGCCTGGTCCAGATCGAAAAATGGCAAGGCGCCGACGCGTTCAAGCGCCTGCGCGCCGAGGTAGGAGTCGCCCATGAGTAAGTGGAACCTGATCATCAGCGTGGGGCGTTGCGAGAATTGCTACAACTGCGTGCTCGCCGAGCGCGACGAGCACGTCGGCAACGACTATCCGGGCTACGCGGCGCCGGCTTCCCTCGCCAGCGAGGCGCCGATCCGCATTCTGCGGCGGGTGCAGGGAGCGGCGCCAATGGTCGAGACGACCTACCTGCCGGTGATGTGCAACCACTGCGACGATGCGCCGTGCATGAAGGTCGGCGGCGACGCGATCAAGAAGCGCAAAGACGGCATCGTCGTCATCGACCCGATCAAGGCCAAGGGGCGCAAGGACATCGTCCGTTCCTGTCCCTACAAGGCCATCGTCTGGAACGAGGAACAACAGCTGCCGCAGACCTGGATATTCGACGCCCACCTGCTCGACGGCGGCTGGAAAGGCCCGCGCTGCCAGCAGGTGTGTCCGACCGACGTGTTCGAGGCGGTGCAGCTCGACGACGCGGCGATGCAGGAGAAGGCGCGCAAGGAGGGGTTGCAGGTGCTGCTGCCCAAATTGAACGCGAAACCGCGGGTCTATTACCGCGGACTGGATCGCTGGGACAGCTGCTTTATCGGCGGCAGCCTCAGCGCCAGTGTTGACGGCGTGGTCGATTGCGTCGCCGGCGCCGAAATCGCGCTCCTGCAGGGCGGCAAACAGATCGCGGTCACCCACAGCGACGCCTTTGGCGACTTCCGCTTCGGCGGGCTGGGCAAGAAAAGCGGCGACTATCGAATCGAAATCCGCCACGGCCTAGGCCAGGCGCAGCGCGACTGCGAGCTCGACGAAAGCCTCTATCTCGGCGAGATCCGGCTGGTGCCCAGCCATCAGCAATGCACAGTGGAGCAGACAGCATGAATCACACCCAGGAACTGAGCGCGCCGCCGGAATATCCGGAAAGCCAGGCGCCCACCCACGTCAAAAAGCTGGTCCGACCGCAGGCCTGGCAGAAGGCTACGCAGTTGGCCTTCCTGCGTTTCGAAAAGGTGGACCTCGCCGAGGCGGAGCGCTTCTGGAACGATTTCGGCCTGGTGACCGTGTCGCGCACTACGGAGCAACTGGTGCTGCGCGGCGCCGGGACGGCGCCGGCGATCCTCGTCGCGACCAAGGCCGAGACCTCGCGCTTCATCGGCTCGGTCTTCGTGGTGCCGGCCAATACCGATTTCGCCCGGATGGAACGCGAAAGCAATGCCAAGCCACTGTCGCCGGAGCGCATTCCCGGCGGCGGGCGCGGCGTCGCTCTGACTGATCCGGACGGCACCGAACTGTGGCTGATCACCGACTGGGAGCCGGTGCCGGCCTTGCCGACCCGGCCGCCGATCCATCGGGAAATGAACGTATTGGGCGAGATCCAGCGGGTCAACCGCACGGTCCGTTCGCCGATCGAGCCGGCGCTGGTCGGTCGTCTGGGGCACGTGGTCTATCAGACCTGCAACTTCGAAGTGATGTCCGAGTGGTACATGCGCCACCTCGGCCTCATTCCGACGGACGTGCAGTACCTGGAAGACGGCTCGCCGCTGGTTACCTTCTTCCGCCTCGACCTGGGCGATCAGCCGGCCGATCACCACACCTTCGTCATGGCCAGTGCTCTCGAGCCGCGTTATGAACACAGCGCCTGGGAAGTGCTCGACCTCGACGCCCTGGGGCAGGGCCAGCAAGTCATGCATGCCCGCGGCCACAAGCACTTCTGGGGCATCGGCCGGCACCTGCTCGGCAGCCAGCTGTTCGATTACTGGAAGGACGCCGACGGCTTTGACTTCGAGCACTACACCGATGGCGACGTATTCACCGCCGAGCACGAGACGCGTTACGTGCCGTTC
Organism: Pseudomonas benzenivorans; assembly: GCF_900100495.1. Taxonomy (GTDB): domain Bacteria; phylum Pseudomonadota; class Gammaproteobacteria; order Pseudomonadales; family Pseudomonadaceae; genus Aquipseudomonas; species Aquipseudomonas benzenivorans. The sequence goes on along the minus strand of NZ_FNCT01000010.1, from coordinate 82,407 downwards.
TCGACGGGCAGCATCTGGGCCTGGGGAGACGATGCGCCCAAGGCGATCTTCCCGGCCAAGTCGCTCGGCCTGGTCTGGCGGGCATTGAAACTGATCCGCCAGGGCCGCCTGACCCTGGCCAAGCTACGCATCATCGGCAAGACGCTCGATACCCCGGCGCGTCCCTGGCTCTGAACTCGACACACTAGGACTTGATCCATGGCTATCACCCTGATCCGTTTCATCCCCGCCAACGCCCCGGCCGACGCCGAGCCCCGCTGGGGCGTGGTCTTCGGCGACAAGATCGCGCCGCTGGACGGCCGCTACGCGACCACCGCCGAGCTGATCCGCAACGGGCGCGAGGCCGCCCGTCAGCTCACCCCGGCCCAGGCCACGCTCGAACTGGGCAGCGTCCGCGTTCTGCCGCCGGTCACCGCGAACCAGCAATTCATCTGTCAGGGCGTCAATTACGCGAGCCATGTGCGCGAGTCGGGCATCGATCCGAACAACATCCCGTTCAATACCATCTTCACCAAAGCACCCTCCTGCATCAGCGGCCCGTACGACGACGTGGTGCGCCCCGCCCACGTGAAACTGCTGGATTACGAGATCGAGCTGGGTCTGGTGCTGGCGCGCGATCTGGTGCCCGGCGAGGTGGTCACCGAGGACAAGCTGCACGAAGTCCTGGCTGGCGTGACCATCGTCAACGACATCTCGGCGCGCGATGTGCAACTGCCTCAGGGCCAGTTCTACAAGGGCAAGAGCTACCGCACGTTCGGCCCGACCGGCCCGGTGCTGCTCCTGCTCGAACCGCAAGAATGGCGACGCTGGCGCGAGCTGAAAATGACCCTGACGGTCAACGGCACCGTGCGACAAGAGGATTATTGCGGCGAGATGCTGTTCAAGCCCGCCCAGACCCTGACCGAGCTGGCCGCCATGCACGATATGCAGGTCGGCGATCTGCTGGCGACCGGGACCCCAGCCGGTTGCGCCGCCAAGGCACCCGGCAAACTGGTCATGTTCATCCTCAAGCATTTCATGTCCGATGCCGGTAAATGGAAGGCCTTCATCGCCAAGGCGACGAAAAACCCGCTCTACCTGCAACCCAACGATGTCATGGCCCTGAGCATCCGCACCGACGACGGCGCACTGGATCTCGGCCAGCAGCGCACCCGGGTGGTCGCGGCATGACCATGGCCCAACGGCTTCTCTGCCAGTCCCCGGCCTCACCACCGGTGTTCTCGGTCGGAGCCATGCCCGTTCCACGTCCCGGCAAGGGCGAGGTCGTACTGCGGGTCGAAGCTGCCTCGGTGAACCCGATCGACGTCAAGCGTGCCGGCGGCTATGGCCAGCGTCTGCTCAAGCTCAAGGGCGCGGGGAAGTTCCCGCTGGTGCTGGGCAACGATGTCGCCGGGGTCGTCGAGTCGGTCGGCCCGGGCGTCAGCGCCTGGCGGCCGGGGGATCGCGCCTTCGGTCTGGTCCCGACGGGAAAGGGCGGTGCCCACGCCACCCATGTGGCGGTCGAGGCGCGCTGGCTGCGTCCCTTCGACGACGGCCATGACGCCGCAGCGCTGGCGGCTTTACCCTACAGCTTCACTACCTTGTGGCAGTCGCTGCGCAAGGCCGGCATCGACGAGCACAACGCCAAGGGCCTCGCAGTGCTGGTGCACGGCGCCTCCGGCGGGCTTGGCCGGCTGGCCATCCAGCTCCTGACCCGCTGGGGTGCCGCGGTGACCGCGATCTGCAGCACGGCGAGCCTGGACACTTGCCGAGCGCTCGGCGCGACCAGCGTCTGGGACCGCACGCGCCAGCCTTTGTCCGGGTTGCCGCAGCGCTACGATGCGGCGCTGAATTTCGGCGCCTGGCAGGACGAGGAGACGCTGATCGGCGCGCTCGAACAGGGTGCGCTCGGTTTTGCCAGCACGGTCCATCCGCTGCTGGCGAATTTCGACAGCTACGGCTGGCTGGGCGGGGCCTGGCAAACCGGCTGCGACCTGCGCCGCTGCAAGGCGCTGGCGACCGCCAAGGGGGCGAATTACGGCTGGGTGGTGTTCAAGCCCGAGGACGAAGCGCTTGACGCACTGCAGCGGCTGTTGGACGAAGACGCACTGGCACTGCCGGTCGGCATTTCGGTGCCGCTGTCCGCAGCCGGGCAGGCCTTTGCTCACGTGGCGCGGCAACACCCCGGTCGGGCAATTCTGCTGCCCTCGGCAGCCTGACGCATGCCGAGGATGAGCCTCATTGTGTGAGTGCCACCGACCCGCTGCTGCGGCAGTAATTACAGGCCTGGGTGACGGTGGTCGCCCTGGCAAACGGAGAGCGCGTGTTGGATAGCTTTCTGCAGGACGGTTTCGGTCGCAGTATCGATTACCTGCGCATGTCGGTGACCGATCGCTGCGACTTCCGCTGTGTCTACTGCATGGCCGAGGATATGACCTTCCTGCCGCGCCAGCAGGTACTCAGCCTGGAGGAGTTGCACCGTTTGGCGGCGCTGTTCGTACGCAACGGGGTGAAGAAGATCCGCCTCACCGGCGGTGAGCCGTTGGTGCGCAAGGGCATCGTCGGCCTGTGCGCGCAGATCGCCGCCTTGCCGGGGCTGCGCGAACTGGTGATGACCAGCAACGGCTCGCAACTGGTCAAGCTGGCGCAACCGCTGGCCGATGCCGGGGTCAGGCGCCTCAATATCAGCCTGGACAGCCTCGATTCACAGCGTTTTCGGGCGATTACCCGTACCGGCGACTTGGCCCAGGTGCTGGCCGGCATCGACGCGGCGAGCGCCGCCGGCTTTGCCCGGGTCAAGCTCAATTGCGTGGTGATGCAGGGACGCAATGCTGACGAGGTGCTCGCTCTGGTCGGCTATGCGGTGAACCGCGGTCTGGACATCAGCTTTATCGAGGAAATGCCGCTGGGCGAGGTGGGCCGCTCGCGTGGCGAAAGCTACAGCTCCAGCGACTGGGTGCGCGAGCGTATCGCCGAGCGCTACAGTTTGGTCGACAGCGCCGAGCAGAGTGGTGGTCCGGCGCGCTATGTGCGTCTCAAGGATTTCCCTGAGAGCCGTATCGGCTTTATCTCGCCGCACAGCCACAACTTTTGCAGCACCTGCAACCGTGTGCGCCTGACCGTGGAGGGGCGCCTGCTGTTGTGCCTCGGGCATGAGAATTCCATCGATCTGCGTGCCTTGCTGCGCCGCCACCCGCAAAGCGACGCCCCATTGCTGCAGGCGATCCACGCCGGCCTGGCGCGCAAGCCGTTGCGCCACGAATTCAGCGTTGGCGACGAGGTCCAGGTGCTGCGCTTCATGAACGCCAGTGGTGGTTGAAATCAGTCAATCGCCGATAGGTACGCCTCGTGCGGCCATTTGGAAGGCCGTTGAGTGCCGCTCTGTCCGCGACCGGGCAGGCCTAATTGCCCGGCCGGGCGCTTCTGCTGCCCTCGGCAGCGTGATTCGGGCCAGGGGCTACCCGCTTAGCGGAAATATGGCGAGCGACGCCCCTCCCAAGCAACCGTCACCCAACCCTTCTGCCGAGCCATGGGGGCCAGCATGTTCAAACCCGGTCATCTGCACCGCACCGCGCCACTCAACATGCCGCACCTGCCGCAGTTCGACATCGACGTGTTCTACGAGGTCCGCCGCGACCCGGTCGAAGGCATGCTGATGCATTTCAAGGTGGTCGGCACCATCGCCGGCCGCGCGTTCAGCGAAGAATTCGACCTGCATCGCGATACCGCCTTCAATTTTGCCAGCTCGATCACCAAGGCCGTGGCTAAACACGGCCTGCCATCCAACGTCGGCCCGGTCATGCCAGAGCACGCCGAGTACGACGCCATGTTCGAGGACATCCGCGTGCAGCTCGGCGCGCATCCGGGCGAGCCCGTCGACTTCGACCACCTCGACGAGGATGGCCTGTGAACCTGCAGTAGCACGTCAGCACGGCCACTCCTGACAGTTTCCACCAGGCACCCGCCCAGAAGAAGGTGCCCATCATGGACGGCAGGATGTACGCCAGCACGCCCAGCCGGATCGAGTCCGGACGAAAAGATGAATCGCGGCGGGATGCTGAGGGAAGCCGCCCGTGGCTGCCCACGTACGCGCCTAAGCGCGTTGCCTCCTGCTCCTGGGCGAGTCGGAGCCTAAGGGCGTGTCTGTTCGCCGGTACTCGGCGGCTCGGTGAGATGTCCGGCGATGTGCGGCAGCTGGTGATCTGCGTCGATTTCCGACCGAAGAGGCTTGGCTTCGACGTCGAACAGCGTTGTTATCGAAGCAACGGACCAGATCGCCAGACGTTCCAGCGGACAATTAAGTTTTTTGAGTCAATAGGAATCAAGCGTGACGCGTACTCAGGCCAATCCGAACCCAGTCCAGATCCGCTTCGCCGAGTTCGAGCTCGACGAGGCCAACGCCTGCCTGTTGCGCAACCAAGAAGCCGTGGCGCTGGCACCTACACCCTTTGCCCTGTTGTGCGTACTTGCGCGCCAACCGGGCACACTACTGACCAAGGACGCCTTGCTTGATGCGGTGTGGGGCCACCGCTTCGTCAGCGATTCGGTGCTGAAGACCGCCATCAGCGACCTGCGCACAGCGCTTGGCGACGACGCCAAACGGCCGCGGCTCATCGAGACTGTGCCGCGGCGTGGCTACCGCTTCGTTGCCGCGTCGCCCGCTGTGCCCTCGACACCGCACACCCCCACGTTGTTGCCGCGACCGTCGCCGGCGTTCGTTGGCCGCGCCGACGCGCTCTCACGGCTGCAGCGGGCGTGGCAACGGGCGAACGGCGGCCAGCGGGCGCTGGTCTGGCTCGCCGGCGAGCCAGGGATCGGCAAGACCTCGCTGATCGAGCATTTCGTCGCCAGCCTCGACGGTATTGCCTGCGCGCGCGGCCATTGCGTGGAGCACTACGGCAGCGGCGAGCCGTACCTGCCGGTGCTGGAGGCGCTGGCCGAGCTGTGCCGCAGCGACCCCGCGCTGCCGACGCTGCTGCGCGCCGTGGCGCCGACCTGGCTGCTGCAGCTGCCGTGGCTGAGCAGCGCAGAGGAGCGCGACGCGTTGCGGCGCGAGCTTGCCGGCGTCGGTCCAGAGCGCATGCTGCGGGAAATGGGCGAGCTGCTGGAGCGCTACACCGAGCAGCGGCCGCTGTTGCTGGTCACCGAAGACCTGCACTGGAGCGACCGGGCCACCGTCCAGCTCATCGACTACGTGGCCCGGCGGCGCGGCCGCACCCGGCTGATGTGGCTGGCGAGCTTCCGTGTCGCCGAGGTGGTGGCACTGGATCACCCATTCAGCTCGTTGCGGCGCGAATTGCGCCTGCACCGGCTGTGCGAGGAAGTGATGCTCGACCCGTTCTCGGAGACCGAGGTCGCCGACTATGTCGCGCTGCATTCGGCATCGCTCGGGCGCGACGAAGCCTTCGTGCGTGCCCTGCACGAGCGCACCGACGGCGTGCCGCTGTTCGTTTCGTCGCTTATCGACGAAGTGATGGAGCGAACGGACGACGATGCCACCATCGAGGCCCGGCTGGCGGGTATGGCGGTCCCCGAGAACCTGGCGGCCATCATCGATCACCATATCGCCAAGCTCGGTCTGGAGCAGCGTGCCCTGCTCTCGGCTGCGGCGGTGTGCGGGGCGGACTTCCGGGTGGAGACGCTTGCCCTGGCCCTTGAGCGCGACCTTGCGGCGGTGGCGCTCACCTGCGAGGAGCTGATGCGCGAGCACGTGTGGCTCACGCCGTCCTGTGCCGTCGAAGGTGAGGAAGCGGTGGAGCTCCACTACGCGTTCCGCCATGCCCTGTTCCGTCAGGTGTTGTACGAGCGCACGCCGCGCACGCTGCGTAGCCAGCTCCATCGCCAGGTCGGCACGGCCCTCGAACGCGAGCGTGCGGCCGGCGTGCCGGTTGCTGCGGCGGAGTTGGCGATGCACTTCGAGCGGGCCCGGCAGCCGATGATCGCGTTGCGCTACTACGCCGAGGCGGCGGAAGCCGCGCTGCTGCACTTCAGCCCGGCCTTGTGCATCGGTCTCGCCGAGCGCGCCTCGGTGCTGTTGCAGCAGGCACCGCAAGGGCCGGAGCGCGACGCGCTGGAGATCACCCTGGCCACGCTGCAGGGCGTGGCGGCTTTCCATTCGCTCGGCGTCGGCAGCGAAGCCAGCAACGCGTTCGAGCGCGCCTACAGGCTGCAGGCCGATGCCCCCGAGCATCCGATGCGCGGCCGCCTGCTGCACGGATTCGGCTATCTGCTGGGCCTGCGCGGCGACTATGCACAGGCGCTGGCGGTGGCGGAGCGTGCTGAGGCCCTCTCGTCCGCGACCAACGATCCGGCGCTGATGCTGGCGGCGTGCATCGTGCAGGGTGAGGTGCACCATCTTCAGGGTCGCACGCAGGCGACCCGCAGCTGGCTGGAGCGCGGCCTGGCGATCGCCGAGCCGCTGGATATCGGAACGAGTGAAATCTTTGCGACCGACCCTCAGGTCATGCTGCACGGCATGCTGGCCATCGAACTGGTGCGCTGCGGCCTGGTCGAGCAGGGAAGGGCACACCTGCAGCGCGCACATGCTCGCGCACGGGCGCTGCGCCAGCCGATGACCAGGCTGATCGCCGCCTGGCAGGATGTGCTGGTCGAGGTGCGGATGGGTAATCCTGCCCGCGTGGCCGCGCTGGCCGACGACATGCAGGCGCTGGTCGAGGAGAATTCGCTCGCACTGGGCCGCACCGCCTGTCGTTGGTGGCGTGGCTGGGCCGACGCGCGCAACGGCGCGCCGCGCGACGGCTACCGGCGCATCCGCGCGGCCTACGAAGAACACAGCGGGCTCGGCATGCGCTCCGGCGCCAGCGAGGTGTTCGGTTACGCCGCCGAGGCGCTGCTGCTGGCGGAGGATTACCCCGCTGCGCAAGCCGAGCTGCAGGAGGCGTTTCGGCTGGCGGACGAGCTGGGTGAGCGCGTGTACCTGCCGCAGTTGTTGCTGCTGGAGGCGGCGATCGCACGGGCGCAGGGGCGAGTCGAAGCCGGCAGCGCCGCAGTGCGCCGCGCGGTGCAGGAAGCCCGCGACCAGCAAGCACCCTGGCTGGAGCTGCTCGCGCTCCTGCAGTTGTGCGAGCAGCACGACGCCACGGTCGAGGAGCGCGGCGCTCTGGCGGCGCTCATCGAGCGGCTGCCTGAAACCGACGGCACCGAGCCGGTGAAGCGCGCGCGTGTGCTGCTTCAGGCTGCGAAGCCGGCTTAACCCGGCGCTCCCTGCTTTCCCCTCGACGGCCAGTCTAGGCGCGCCGAAGCCCTACTTCAGTCCCCGGGCGCCTCGGCTTGTCGCCGCTGGCCTGGCCCAGCGCGTTCTTGCACGCCGAGCCTATGCCGGCGGTCAGCGATGCCTGGCTGCCGCTGTCCCGACCGAAGTCTGACCTTTCCCTTACGACTCGAAGCGGGGTTCGCCCTAGGCTGTCGTCGAACTTTCCTGAACCGGTGGTCCGCGATGATCCTGAACTCTGAATCCAAGTACCCGAGTCGCCGCACCTATGTGCTGAAGCTGCGTAGCGAAGCCACTGCAGGGGCCCTTGCGGGCCGCCTCGAAAACCTGGTCAGCGGGCGCCAGCGCGAGTTTTCCTCCGCCGAAGAGCTGCTGGTCGCGATTGCCGCCGACCTCGCCTCGGCGACCGGCGAGCCGGTGGCGGATGCCGCCGGCGAATGACCTCCCCTGAACGAACGCTCGATAGGGCGACCGAACCGCGACGCTTCGCTTACGACTTGGCGCGCACCCGGCCCTACGCTGGCGCCACCTCGAATCCACACGAGTCCAATCCGATGCCGCGACTTTCAACCCCCCGTCCGCTGATCCGCCACGCCGGACACACAACCCTGCAACCTGCCCATCGCCCTGCCGGTCTCGTCGTCGCGGCGGCGCTCGCCGCGGCGATCGCCCTGGCCCTGAGCGGTTGTTCCACGGAGGTCGTCAAACCGTCGCTGGACCTGCCGGCCCAGTTCGCTGCAAGCCTGACCGCCGAGTTGGAGTCCGAGGCTGCCTGGTGGGAGACCTTCAGCGATCCGAGGCTCACCGATCTGGTGAGCCGCGCGATGCGCGAGAACCGTGACGTCAAGATCGCTGCCGAGCGCCTGCGTGCCGCTCGCGCCGGCGAGACGATCGGCCGCTCCTGGCTATTCCCGAGCGTCGGCCTGTCCGCCTTCGGCGCCGATCGCAGCACCGGTTATGACACTGCCAAGAAGCCGGGGGCCCCGGACATCACCACTACCGGGGCGGGCCTGGACGTCTCCTGGGAACTCGACCTGAGTGGGCGCCTGCGGGCCGGCGCGCAAGCGGCCGAGGCCGAGGCACTGGCCGCGGAGCACGGCGTGCGCGGCGTGCGCCTGCTGGTGATGAGTGATGTCGCCAGCAACTACTTCACGCTGGTCGGCGCGCAGCGCCAGGTCGAGACGTTGCGCGCCATCTCGGCGGCGCAGGACGAGACGCTGCGCCTGGTCAGCGCGCGCCATCGGGTCGGGCTAGCCACCGCTTTCGACGTCGAGCGCGCACAGACCGATGCCGCATCGGCACGCGCGCAGATCCCGCCGCTGGAGACGCTGGCGGCGGTGGCACGGCATCGCATCGCGGTTCTGATCGGCGACCAGGCCTTCAATGCCGCGAGCATCCAGCCCTCGCGCGGCGCTGTACCGGTGCCCCAGGCCAAACCGGGCCAGCCCGCCGAGCTGCTGCAGCGCCGGCCTGACGTGCTGGCGCTGATGGCGCAACTCGATGCAGCCAATGCGCGCCGCCAGCAGGCCGCGGCCGAATGGTTCCCGCGACTGTTTCTCGGCGCGTCCTTCGGCCGCCAGGGCCTGGAGCTGAATGGAGTCGACCTGGGTGCCGCCCGCTTCACCAACGTGGCTGGCTTGCTGGCGATGCCGCTCTTCAACGCCGGGCGCACGCGCGCAATCAACGAGGTCGCCGAGAGCGGCCAGCGCGAGGCGCTGCTGCGCGCCGAGGACGGCATCGTGCGCGCGCTCGAGGACGTGGAAAACGCCCTGGTCACCCTGGCGCAAGAGCGCCAGCGCGCCGAGTCGCTGCAGTCGGCCGCCGCCTCCGCGGAAGCGGCCCTGGGCCACGCGCAATCGCTCTACGACCGCGGGCAGATCGACCTGCTGCCGCTGCTGGACGCGCAGCGGGCGCGCTTGGCGGTGCGCCTCTCCGCCAACAACAGCAACACCCAACTGCTGCTCGACAGCGTGCAGCTCTACAAGGCGCTGGGTGGGGGCTGGCAGGTGTTCGAACAACCCGCCAACCCCAGCGCAGCCACCGCAGCCAACCGTTCGCCACTTTCCTAAGAACCTATCGTCTTCAAAGAGGAACCGCCTTGAAGAACTCCCTTACTGCGGCCGGCGCCTTGGCCCTAGCCGCCATGCTTTCCGCGTGCAGCCCCGAGCAGCCGCCCGTGCAGGCGCTGCGCTCAGTGCACACCGTTGAAATTCGCTACGACAACGCCCGCGAGAGCCATCGCTATGTTGGCACCGTGCAGTCGCGGCATGCAGTCGACCAGGCCTTCCGCGTGGGCGGCAAGGTCGTTCAGCGTCAGGTCGATGTCGGCCAGGTTGTGCTTGAAGGCGAGGTGCTGGCTGTGCTGGATGACAGCGACTACCGCCTCGCCGAGGAAGCATCGCGGCAGCAATGGACGGCTGCCGTCGAGCAGGCGCGCCAGGCCGAGTCGGACCGCCAGCGCCTGAGCGCGCTGAAGGCAGACGGCTCGGTCAGTGCGGCCGACGACGAGCGTGCGCAAACCAGCGCTCAGACCGCCCGGGCGACCGCCGAGGCCGAGGGGCGCAAGCTTGCCTTGGCCCGTAACCGGCTCAAGTACTGCGTGCTGCGCGCCTCGCGCAGCGGCGTGGTCACGGCCGTGCGCTTCGAGGTCGGACAGGTCGTGGCGGAGGGCCAGGCGGTTGTCTCGATCGCCAATCCGGACCAGCCCGAGATCGTCGTCGATGTGCCCGAGGATCACCTGTCCACCTTCAAGGCGGCGCGTTTCAAGGCTTCGCTGGCCAGCACGCCGAAGCAGAGCTTCGCGGTCGAGCTGCGCGAGCTGTCGCCACAGGCCGCGGCGCAGACGCGAACCTACCGGGCACGATTGAAGCCGGCGAGCGTGCAGTCGCTGCCGTTGGGCGCCACCGCCACCCTGGTGGTCGAGCGCGAAATGGCGGCTACCTCGGTGGCCGTGGTGCCGGCCGCGGCGCTGACGCAAAGCAGCGGCCAGCCGGCGCTATGGATTGTCACGCCCGTAGGCGATGCGCCGATGGGCACCGTCGAACTGCTGCAGGTCGCTGTGTTGGGCTACCGCAACGACGAAGTGCTCGTTTCCGGACCGCAGGCCGGCACACGGGTGGTCACCGCCGGGGTGCAGAAGATGGCGCCCGGCATGAAGGTCGCCCTGCCTGGCGCGGCTATCGCTGAAACGAACACTTTGCAGCAGGCCGCCCGATGAACAACTTCAACCTTACCGATTGGGCGCTGCGCCACCGCGCCGTCGTCCTGTTCATGCTCATCCTCGTCGCACTGGCCGGCGCCTTCAGCTTCACCAGGCTCGGTCAGCTCGAGGACCCGAACTTCTCCGTGCCCTCGATGACCGCCATGGTGATCTGGCCGGGCGCCACCGCCCAGCAGTTGCAGGACCAGGTCCTCAACCGCATGGAGAAGAAGTTCGAGCAGATCGACCACTTTGAGAAGGTGGTCACCTACGCACGGCAAGGCTACGCGGGCATGACCCTCACCGTGCGCGGCGGCACCTCCAAGGCCGACCAGCGCGAGGCCTGGTACCAGGCGCGCAAGAAGCTCAATGACCTGAGCCTCGAGCTGCCCGATGGCGTGGTCGGCCCGATCGTCAATGACGAGTACGGCGACGTCTACGGCCTGATGTACGCGGTCAAGGGCGACGGCATCGGCCACGCCGACCTGTCCGACGCGGCCGAGGACATCAAGCGCCTCATGCTGAAAGTGCCGATGGTCAAGAAGATCGATGTCATCGGCAAGCAGGCCGAGCGCGTCTATGTCGAGTTCTCCCACGAGCGCCTGGCTGCGTTGGGGATCACTCCGCTGGCCATCGCCGAGAGCCTCAAGAGCCAGAACGCCATGCTGCCCGCGGGCCAGATCGACACCAGTGGCGATCGCGTCATGGTGCGCGTGAGTGGCCAGTTCGCCAGCGAAGCGGCCATCCGCAATGTGCCCATTGCCGCGGGTGGGCGGCTGATCAAGCTCGGCGACATTGCCACCGTCAAGCGCGGCTTCGAGGAGCCGTCTGCCTACACGGTGCGCCACAATGGCCAGCCGGTGCTGATGCTCGGCATTAGCATGACTAACGACGGCAACATCGTGCAGCTCGGTGAGGCGATGGACACGGCAGTCGCCAAGATCCAGGCGGAACTTCCGTACGGCGTGGAGTTGGAGCTGGTGGCCGACCAGCCCACCACCGTGAAGGACGCGATCCTCGACTTCGAGCGCGCGCTGGCCGAGGCACTGATCATCGTGATCGCGGTGAGCCTGGCCAGCCTGGGCTGGCGCGCCGGCCTGGTGGTCGCGACCACGGTGCCGCTGGTGCTGGGCGGCGTGGCGCTGGTGATGCTGGCGATGGGCTGGAACCTCGAGCGCATCTCGCTCGGCTCGCTGATCATCGCCCTCGGCCTGCTGGTGGACGACGCCATCATCGCCATCGAGATGATGATCTCGAAGATGGAAACCGGCTGGGACCGCGCGAAGGCGGCGGCCTTCTCCTACTCGGCCACCGCCATGCCGCGCCTGACCGGCGCACTGATCACCGTCGTCGGTTTCCTGCCGATCGGCCTGTCGCAGTCCACTACCGGCGAGTACGCGGGCGGCATCTTCTGGATCGTCGGCGCCGCGGTGCTGCTCTCGTGGATCTGCTCCGGCATCTTCACCCCGTACCTCGCGGTCAAGATGCTGCCCAGCGATTTGGGCAAGCACCAGCATGGCGGTGATCCGTACGACAGCAGGTTCTACCGCAAGCTGCGCAGCCTGATCGACAGCGCCATCGAGCGCCGCTGGCTGGTCATCGGCGCGACCTTCGGTGCGCTGGCGCTGGCGCTGGCCTGTATCAAGCTGGTGCCGCAACAGTTCTTCCCCAACAGTTCGCGTCCCGAGTTGGTCGTCGACCTGCGCGTCAAGGAAGGTGCCTCGTTCGCCGCGACGAGCGAGCAGGTCAAGCGCATGGAGGAACTCCTGGCCAAGGATGAGGACGTGCGCTTCTTCACCGCCTACACCGGTGCCGGCGCACCGCGCTTCTATCTGTCGCTCAACCCCGAGCTGCCGAATCCGGGCTATGCCCAGTTCGTGGTGATGACCAAGGACCTGGAGGCGCGCGAGGCGGTGCGTGAGCGGCTGATGAACGTGGCCGACCAGCAGTTCCCGCAGGCCTGGTTGCGCGTGACCCGGCTGGAGCTGGGGCCGCCGGTCGGCTACCCGGTGCAGTTCCGCGTGGTCGGCCCCGACACCCAGGTGGTGCGCCAGATCGCCCGCGAGGTGGAGGCGGTGGTGGCGTCCAGCCCGAAGGTGCGCGACGTCCAGCTCGACTGGAACGACCCGGTGCGCACGCTGAAGGTGGAGCTGGACCAGGACAAGGCGAGCGCGCTCGGCCTGACGCCGGCCGACGTGTCGCTGGTGACCCAGGTCGTGATGAACGGCGCGACCCTGTCGCAGCTGCGCGAAGATGAGGAGCTGATCGACATCGTGGCGCGTGCCGTGCCTGAGGAACGCCTGAGCCTCGACACCCTGAAGGACATCAACCTCTACACGCGCCAGGGCACCGTGGTGCCGCTGTCGCAGGTGGCGCAGGTGCACAACGAGCTGGAAGAGCCGGTGCTGTGGCGGCGCAACCGCGACATGGCGATCACCGTGCGCGCCGACGTGAACGATGGCGAGCAGGGGGTGTCGGTGACCCAGGAGATCCAGCCATTGCTCAAGGACATCGAGGCGAAGCTGCCCTCGGGCTACCGCATCGACGTGGGCGGCGCGGTGGAGGAAAGCGACAAGGCCAACCAGGCACTGCTGGCGGTAGCCCCGCTGATGATGATCACCATCCTGCTGCTGTTGATGTTGCAACTGCAGGACTTCTCGCGCATGTGGATGGTGGTGCTGACCGCGCCGCTGGGCCTGATCGGCGTGGTACCGGCGCTGCTGGTGTTCCAGGCGCCGCTGGGCTTCGTCGCGATCCTCGGCATCATCGCCCTCGGCGGCATGATCATGCGCAACTCGGTGATCCTGATCGACCAGGTGCAGATCGAGATCGCCCAGGGCCGCGATCCCTGGAACGCCGTGCTGGATGCCGCAATCTGCCGGGCCCGGCCGGTGATGCTGACGGCGCTGGCCACCGTGCTGGCGATGGCCCCGCTGACCCGCAGCGTGTTCTGGGGGCCGATGGCGATCGCGATCATGGGCGGCCTGACCGTGGCGACGCTGCTGACCATCTTCTTCGTCCCGGCGCTGTACGCCGCGTGGTTCAAGGTGCGCCGCCGGCCGGCCGCCGATGCCCTCACTGACGATCATGCCCGGTTGGCTTCAGTCGACTTGTTGGGCGGACAGCATAGGTGATCGCGACGGTCGCAGACCTGAGTCGCCATTGCACTGCGCGCAGTGCTTTGGCGGCAAGAGGTCGCTGTACGCAGGCGCTGGCCGCGGCCTAGCGCCATCGTCAGCATGGCTGCTGGCGCAGCCGCGCCGATGGCGAGGGCGAGACAGGTTGTTAAGTCCAATTTGCTGAAAAAGGTGATCCATGAACAATAGAATTGCGCCGATCCTGGCGATCCTGGCTTGGCTCTACGGCGGCAGAGTGGCCGGCGCAGATGAACTGGCCCACACTCACCAGACGACCGGCCTGGGCGATATGAACTACCGCGTCGACAAGGCGTTCGACTGGCGCCAGCCATGGCATGCGAGTGAAGCCAGTCAGCTGGGCGCTTCCTGGGGGGCCACCGATAAATACTGGGAGCAGGGCGATGATCACCGCGGTGCCTATTCGCTCGCCCAAAGCCCGGCGTACGCCTATTCGTTCAGCAGCCTGCGCTATGTGTCTTATGTCGAGGTCGGCGCAGGTGTTGAACTGGCGCCCTAGGGGCTGCTGCGAGTGGTACCCCGGTTGATGGAAACCGGCGTGCCCGTTTCCATCAACCGGCGCTGCGCGCCACCTTCTCCCGGAGGGCGAAAGGTATAAGGACGGCATCGCTACACGACGTCTCAGTAGGCGGGGGCCCAAGTTCTCACCCCTTCGAGGCCAGCCTGCGGCTGTTATTGCGCTCCGCTGCGTTTCGGTCGTTTTTGTGGGGACCGCCTAGCCGCCCCGTCCGCCCAAGTTTTTGTATGCCGAGAACTGCTTCGGGTAGCACTTGTTCGCTTTGTAGGCAGGGGAGGGCCCGGCGCGCCGATTTGCTCGGGCGGCTGACTATACTGAAATCACCAAAGAAGGATGACGCGTCCCATGCCCACTCTCCGCTCGGGGCCATTCCCCGCCCACCAAGATGTCCAGCCGTCGCCGGCGCCGGGCAAGGGGGAGGTACAGTTTGTGGGCCGCGCCCTGCGCACCTTGAGTTCGGGCAACCGCACCCTGTTGCGCGCCACCAACGAAGGGGAGTTGCTGGAGGCGATGTGCCAGGTGATTGTCGAGGAGGGGGGCTACCGCATCGCGGGCGTGCAGTTCGCCGTCGACGATGAGCCCAAGACACTCCAGCTTGTGGCTTTGGCATTCCCGGCGGATGCCGATCCCGAGGTCGAGCAGGTATTTCGGAACATATTCTTCAGCTGGGGCGACAACAAGTTCGGTCAGCATCCGGGAGGGGTGGCCATACGCAGCGGGCAGCCTTGTATCGGCCGCAACATTCTCACTGATCCGGACATGCCGGCGGAGCACACCGAGACTCGGCGCTTCGGTTATTCGTCGGCCAGCGCCTTTCCCTTGCGCATCGAAGGCAAGGTGGTGGGAGCACTGAGCATAGGCGCGGCCGAGGAGGATGCCTTCGATGCCCAGGAGGTAGCCCTCCTGGACGAACTGGTCGCGGACCTCGCCTACGGCATCGCCAACCTGCGCACGCAGGCGAAGCATCGCGAGGCCGAGGCCACGATCCGGCGTATGGCCTTTTACGACGCCCTCACTGGGCTACCCAACCGGGACTTGCTACATGACCGGCTGCGGGCGGCGATCGATGCCGCGCACCGCGAGCACCAGCCGCTCGCGCTACTCGTTCTCGGTTTTTTCCACCTGCATGAGATCAACGACACCCTGGGCTACGCCAGTGGCGACCAGGTGCTCCAGGAGATCGGTCGCCGCCTAGCCGGAGAAATGAATGAGGACGAACGACCGGTCGCCCGAGTCGGGGAGGGCGATTTTGCCGTGCTTCTGCCAGGGGCGGACGCCGACCATGCGCGACAGAGCGGAGAGCGGCTGGCCAGACTCCTCCAGGAACCGGTCGAGATCGCGGGCTTGCGTCTGGATGCCAGCGCTGCGATCGGCATCGCGCTCTATCCGGGCCACGGCGCCGATCCGGACCTCCTGCTGCGCCGGGCTCGGGTAGCGATGGCCGAGGCGCGTCGCAGCGGCCAAGGCCTGATGCTGTATTCTGCGCGTCTGGACGAAGCCTACGCAGGGCGTCTCGCTTTGCTTGCCGATCTGCGCCACGCCATCGAGCACAACGGGCTCGAGCTCTACTGCCAGCCCAAAGTGCAGGTCGCGTCTAGCCGACTGTGTGGCGCCGAGGCGCTGGTGCGCTGGCCGCACCCGGCCCTCGGCATGATCCCGCCTGCCGAGTTCGTCACCCTGGCGGAGTATTCCGGGCTGATCGTGCCGCTCACCCAGTGGGTGCTGGAGGCCGCCTTTCGCCATCGCCACGCCTGGCACGATGCCGGGCTGGAGTTGCAACTGGCGGTCAACCTTTCCGCCCACGATCTGCTCGACCCACGGCTGCTGAAACGCATCGAGGACCTGGTCGAGACCTGGGGGGCGGCGCCAGACTGGATCCAGTTTGAACTCACCGAGAGCGCCTTCATGCGCGACCCGGAGGGGGCGCTGGCAACCTTGAACGGCCTCAAGGTGCTGGGTGCGAGTCTCGCCATTGATGACTTCGGCATTGGCCATTCAAGCCTCAGCTACCTGCAGCGACTGCCCGTGGACGCAATCAAGATCGACCAGTCCTTCGTCGCCCCTCTCCTGCAGCACCGCAGTTCGACGGCGATCGTGCACTCGGTGGTGGCATTGGGGCACGACCTCGGCCTCGAGGTGGTGGCCGAAGGCGTGGAGAGCCGGACGGTATGGAATCGGATCGCCGAGTTGGGCTGCGACGTCATCCAGGGCTACTTCATCGGCAGACCGATGCCGGTCGAGGAATTCCAAGCGTGGCAGCGGGGGGCACCGTGGTGCAGTCCAGAGCCCCCTGCGCCGACACCTGTGTAGGCAAACGCCCGGTGCTCCCGAATTCCCGATCCGGCGCGCAGCCCTCAGAAACTAGTGAATGAAATCGTAAACCTCTAGTCTGGCGCGTAAGCCTTCAGAAAGATGAAAACAGCTCGATCGGCTGCGACCGCTATTTCCTTTTCGTCTGGAGCACTTTCCCGCACGTGTAGCAGCAAGGGTTCCGCAAGGTCAGCCTCCAGTAGAGCGCGGAGGTGCTCTGCGGCAAGTTGGGGATCGGCGGGGCGCAGGACTCCCAATGCCATGCTCTTGGATAGAAACGCTGCTACGTGCGCCCGCAGAGAGATGAGCCTGGCGAAGAACAATTTGCCGATATCGGAGCGGTCCGCCTCGGCGATCATCAGGCGGCGCACAGCCACCATGTCGGCGGAACAGATCAAGCGTAGGAAACTGACGCCGAAATCCCGAAGTACCGAGCCCGGGTCGGACCCAGATGCGTCCAACTGCGCAATGGTTCCCGTGATGTATTCCTCGGCGGCTCCCACCATACCCGTTGAAGACGGGCGGAAAGCTGCTCGACAGAGTTGAGCCGCAACGCGCCAAACGCAAAAAACAGCCACACCTTGTGCACTCATTTTTCCCATTTTGGTTAACAAGCCCCTTCTGTCGTCGACATTCGCGGCCGCTGATTAATACGGCCGCGCATCTGGACGGCCGCCGCCTTTCATGGAGCACCCAACACCATGCCTAGAACCCTCGGGCTTGCCTTTGCCGCTTTGCTTGGAGTCGCCGCTATTGCGCTGTGGTCCCTGTTCGCCCGGCTCGAGCCCGCCATCAAATTCGCCATCGAGACCGAAGGGACCCTGGCTACCCAGACGCAGGTGCTCGTGGGGAGTGTCGAAATCTCGCCCTTCACCGGCGTGGGCGCGCTCGATGGGCTCACCCTGGGCAACCCCACTGGCGTCTCTTCGCCCTACGTCGTAGTGGTGGACCGTATCGCCTTGCAGGTGGAGCGTGGCTCCCTTATCGGTGGAGGCCCGATCATTGTCGATTCGGCCACAGTCATCGCGCCGCAGGTTACCTACACGGCGAAGAGTCCCAGCGCCACCAGCAACCTGGAGAGCATCAAGAACACCGCCCAGGCCTATTCCGCCACCCCGGCCGCCATCCGGGTCGGCAGTAACGCGCGCAAGCTCAACATCCGCGAACTCACCCTCATGGGTGGCTCGATCTCGCTGGAACTTCCCCTGCCCGGAGGCGCGCTTACGGTACCGCTACCGCCGCTGCGTCTCACCAATATCGGTGCGACCACAGACGGCGCCACACCGCCCGCGATCATCCGCGCCCAGTGCGAGGCGCTGGCGGAGCAAGCGAAAAAGGCGGTTACCGAGGCCATCGCCCAGAAGGTCAAATTCGTTGCCGATGGGCTCAAGCCGGCCATAGCCAAGTTGCCTAAGCCCCTGCCGTTACCTGCGCCTCTGCCGTCCGTTCCGCCTCCTGCGCCCCCCGCGTCGCCGCCGCTGCCGTCGTCTGTGCCGCCCACTGCGGCTCTGCCGGAGCTACCGTCTTCTTCGTCTCTGCCCCGCCTCTGCCACCTCCGCCATCCTTTCCGCCCGCACCTCCAGGGTTTAGGCACTTGCCGCCGCCTCCCGACTTTTAGGTAGGACCTGACCGGGCCACCTCGCCGCCTGAGTCACGGCGAGGTTTCCTGCTTCAGGTGGGAAGTACCTGCGTTTGTTGTTTCAGCAAGTCCAGGGCGACATCGACGATCATGTCCTCCTGGCCGCCGACCATGCGCCGTTTGCCCAGCTCGACCAGGATATCCAGGGGCTTCAGCCCGTATTTGGCGGCCGCCACCTCGGCATGGCGCAGGAAGCTGGAATAGACGCCGGCGTAGCCCAGGGCCAGGGTCTCGCGGTCGACCCGCACCGGCCTGTCCTGCAGCGGACGGACGATGTCGTCGGCGGCGTCCATCAGGCGGTAGAGGTCGGTGCCGTGGTTCCAGCCCAGGCGCTCGGCGGCGGCGATGAACACTTCCAGCGGCGCGTTACCGGCGCCGGCGCCCATGCCGGCAAGGCTGGCGTCGATGCGGTCGCAGCCTTCCTCCACCGCAGTGATGGAGTTGGCCACGCCGAGGCTGAGATTGTGGTGGGCATGCATGCCGGTCTGGGTCTCGGGCTTGAGCAACGCCTTGAAGGCGCGCATGCGCTCGCGGATATCCTGCATGTTCATCGCCCCGCCGGAGTCGGCCATGTAGATGCAGGTGGCGCCGTAGCTCTCCATCAGCTTGGCCTGCTCGGCCAGCTGCTCGGCCGGGATCATGTGGCTCATCATCAGGAAACCGACCGTGTCCATGCCGAGGCTGCGGGCGTATTCGATGTGCTGCTTGGACATATCCGCCTCGGTGCAGTGGGTGGCAACGCGCACCACACGGGCACCGGCGTCGTACGCGGCCTTGAGGTCATGCACGGTGCCGATGCCAGGTAGCAGCAGGGTGGCGATCTTGGCGTGCTTGATCACGTCCGCCGCCGCCTCGATCCATTCCAGGTCGGTGTGGGCGGCGAAGCCGTAGTTGAAGCTGGAACCCTGCAGGCCGTCGCCGTGGGCCACTTCGATGGAGTCGACCCTGGCCTGGTCCAGCGCGCGGGCGATGTCCTGGACGTTCTGCAGCGAGTACTGGTGGCGGATCGCATGGCTGCCATCGCGCAGGGTGACGTCGGAGATGTAGAGCTTCTTGCCTGGATCTAAAGTCATGATCTGAGTCCTCAGCCGTTGAGCATCGATTGCGCCATGCGCTCGGCGGTGGCCAAGGCGGCGGAGGTCATGATGTCGAGGTTGCCGGCATAGGCCGGCAGGTAGTGGGCGGCGCCTTCGACTTCGAGGAACACCGAGGTCTTCAGGCCGCTGAATGTGCCCAGACCGGGGATGTGCAGCGGCGCGGACTCGGGGATGACGTCGAACTGCACCCTTTGCTTCAGCCGGTAGCCCGGCACATAGGCCCGCACCGCGGCGGCCATTTCCTCGATGGAGGCTTCCACCTGCGCCTGGTCGGCGGCCTCCGACAGCACGAACACGGTGTCGCGCATGATCAGCGGTGGCTCGGCCGGGTTCATGATGATGATCGCCTTGCCCTTGGCCGCCCCGCCGATCACCTCGATGGCCTTGCTGGTGGTTTCGGTGAACTCGTCGATATTGGCGCGGGTGCCGGGGCCGGCGGACTTGCTGGCGATGGAGGCGATGATCTCGGCGTAGTGCACCTTGGCTACCCGCGATACCGCGGCGACCATGGGGATGGTGGCCTGGCCGCCGCAGGTGACCATGTTGACGTTCAGTTGGTTGAGGTTCTGCTCCAGGTTGACCACCGGCACGCAGTAGGGGCCGATCGCCGCCGGAGTCAGGTCGATCAGGCGAATGCCGGGCTTGGCCGCGCGCAGGAACGCCTCGTTGTGGACGTGGGCCCCGGCGCTGGTGGCGTCGAAGACGAAGTCGATATCGGCGAACGTCGGCAGATCGACCAGGCCCAGTACGCCTTCGTGGGTGGTGGCCACGCCCATGCGGGCGGCACGCGCCAGGCCGTCGGAGCTTGGGTCGATACCGACCATCGCGCCCATTTCCAGATGCCGGGCGTTGCGTATGATCTTGATCATCAGGTCGGTGCCGATATTGCCCGGTCCGATGATCGCGACTCTCGGTTTTTGCTTGATGCTCATGTAGCGCTCTCCAGTGAACGGCGCGATCTGCGGCGCCGCAGGACGTGATCAGACGAAGCGGCAGCCGACTTCGCCCAGGCGGGTCAGGCGCAGGTGCAGATGGTCGCCGGCCACCACCGGGGTCATCGGGCCGAGCGCGCCGGACAGCAGCACGTCGCCGGCATGCAGCGGGCGGCCGATCTCGGCCATGGTGCGGGCCAGCCATAGGCAGGCATCCAGCGGATTGCCCAGGCAGGCGGCGCCGACACCGAGGGAGGCCAGGGCGCGGTTCTTCTCCAGCAGCATGCCTTCCAGACGCAGATCCAGCGCCGATAGCTTGATCGGCTGTTTGCCCAGTACGTAGAGGGCAGAGGAGGCGTTGTCCGCCACCGTGTCGACCAGGGTGATCTTCCAGTCCGCAATGGCCGAGTCGACGATCTCTATGGCCGGCAGCAGGTAGCCCACGGCGCTTATCAGCTCGGCCAGGGTGGTGTCGGCATTGGGCAGGTCGCGGTCGAGGACGAAGGCGATCTCGCCCTCGGCCTTGGGCTGGATCAGTCGGCTGCAGTCGATCTCACCGTCATCGAGAATTTCCATGTCGGCGAACAGCATGCCGAAGTCGGGCTGGTCCACGCCCAGTTGCTGCTGCACGGCGCTGGAGGTGAGGCCGACCTTGCGTCCGACCAGGCGACGGCCGTCGGTCAGGGCCCGCTGGGTATTGAGTTCCTGCACCGCGTAGGCATCGGCCAGGCTGTCGATGCCGAAGGTGGCGGAGATCTGCGCGATCGGCGCTTGCCCGGTGCGTGCGGCGCGCAGCGCCAGGGCAGCGGCTTCGATCTGTTCCACGCCGGCGGATGGCTGCTGGTTCATGAGGCCACCCGTTGGCTGTTGGCTGCCTGCAGGCCGAGCTGCTCGAGCAGATAATGGATTGCCGGCTGTACTGCGCCCGGTTTGGCCATGGCAAAGACGAAGCGGTCGGGGCGCACGATGGCCACCGTGCCCTTGGTGCAGCCGGCTTCCTTGAAGCGGCGGATGCATTCGCCGGTCATGTCTTCCCATTCCTCGACATCCTCCGGCGCACAGGCCGATACCTTGCCTTGCGGACGGCCTCCCAGCGGATAGAGCGTGAGGTAGCGGGTATCCAGCCGCGCCAGCTGCTGCAGGTCGGCGTCCGACAGCGACTGCCGCGGATCGATCCCATAGCCGATCAGCGCATAGCCTTCGCCCAGGGCTTCATCCATCAGCAGCGGGCGGCTCTCGCGGTCCACCAGTTGCGGTTGCGGCAGTTGCTCGCCTTCCAGTCCGACGCGGCGCTGACGCGGCAGGCCGAAGTAGGCACCGCTCTCGTAGCGTGGCCGCGGCTTGAACTTGGCCTCGCCGAGAAACTCGCGCAGGCCGGGGGTTCGGCGTGCCGTGCGCGTGGCGGCATTGCGCAGCGAGCACAGCAGCGGGTTGGCGGTGGAGACGAAGTTCTTCATGTGGATCGACAGGTCGATCATCGCCTGGGCATGCGGCCGACGTTCGCTCTGGTAGCTGTCCAGCAGGCTGTCGCGGGCCTGGCCCCGCAGCACGGCGTCGAGTTTCCACGCCAGGTTATAGGCATCGCGCACGCCGGCGTTCATGCCCTGGCCGACGAACTGCGGGGTCATATGGGCGGCGTCGCCGGCGAGGAATACCCGGCCGTCGCGCCATTGCTCGGCCACCAGCGCGTTGAAGGTGTAGACCAGGCTGCGCAGGATCTCGATCTTGCTCACGTCCACGTACTGGCTCAGGTAGGCGCGCACGGTCTCCGGTTTTTCCATGTGCTCCTTGGTCTGCCCGGGCATCAGCATGAACTCGAAGCGGTGGTGGCCGTAGGGCTGGCGGCAGCTAACGGTCGGGCATTCGGGGTCGCAGATGAAGCTGAAGTAGGGCAGGTGGCGCAGGCAGTCCTCGCCTTCCTTCTGCTTGATGTCGACCACGATCCAGGGGTTGGGGAAGCTCTTGCCGGTCATCTTGATGCCCATCTGCGCCCGCACGGCGCTGCGGCCACCGTCGCAGGCGACGAAATAGCGCGCCCGCAAGGCTTCCTCGCCCTCCTGTGGCGCGGGCGTTTCACCGAGCACCGGCGCTTGCTTGCTGTACTGCGCACCCTGGCTTTCGATGTGCATCACGGTGACGCCATCGGCATCCTGGATGAACCGGGTGAATTCACGCCCACGCCGCACGCTGACCTGCGGGTAGCGGGCCAGCCCGTCGGCCAGGGTGGTTTCCAGCAGCGGCTGGTAGAACAGGTTGTTGGCCGGCCAGCCGTAGGGGCGGGCGCTCTGGATCAACTGGTGCAGCACCTCGCCATCGGGCAGGAGCCACTGGAAGGTGGCATTGAGCAGCATGTCCTTGGTCAGCTCCTCGGCAATGCCGGCGGCCTGGAAGATGCGCAGGCATTCGTCGTCGGTGTAGACCGCGCGGGCATTGCCATAGAACTGCGGCTCGCGCTCGAGCACGACGACCGACAGGCCGCGCCTTCCGAGCAGGTGGGCGAGGGTCAGGCCGGTCGGACCCAGGCCCGAAATGACGACGTCGATTTGTTGATTGCTTTTCTTGTTGTTCATGTGGAGCACCCTCAGTGTTTGGGTTCGAAGGGGGTGTATTCGCGACGCAGCAGCGAACGGATGGCGCGTCCTGCCTGCCGTAGTTCATCTCTAAGGTTGTGGTCGAGCGGCTTGTGGCCCCAGGTGCTGATGCCCTGGTGCAGGGTGGGTTGCCAGTTGTTCTCGTCCACCGCGATGGGGGCCCAGCCGTACTCGATCTCGAAGCCGGACGGGCTCTGGACATAGAACGACAGTTCACGGTCGTTGGTGTGCTGGCCTACGCCCATCATGATCCGGTAGCCGAGCTGTCGGCAGCGCTGGTAGGCCGCGGTCATGTCCTCCAGGGTCGCGCACTGGATGTTCAGGTGCTGGATGCGCGTGCGGATCGGGTCCATGCGCCGGCCGCGGGTGCAGGCCACGGCCACCGAGTGATGGCGCTCGTTCAGGCGCAGGAAGCGGATGTCCAGCATCAGGCCGCTCATTCTCTGCTCGATGTCGTCACTCAGCCGCGCATCGAGGATCTCCTGCCAGAAGCCCAGCATCGCTTCCGGTCGGCGCGAGGTGATCGCCACATGGCCCATGCCGGCGCTACCGGTGATGTAGCCGCTGGCCAGCATCGAGAGCGGGGCATCGTTCAGGACCGGGGTGACATAGAACTCGATCGGCAGTCCCTTGGGGCCGATGCAGCGCCAGTAGTGTTCCACGCCGCGCAGGGCGGCGCCGCGCGCATCGCCGGCCTCGACTGCCACGCCTTTCTGGCGCAGGCGCTGCAGGACGACTTCCAGGCTGGCTTGATCGTCTAGTTCATAGCCCAGCGCCGCCGCGTCCTCGAGCGCGCCAGGGCTGATCACCAAGCGCCGCGCATGCTCATCGAGGCGGCAGATCAGCGTGTCGCCCTGCACATGCACGTCTAGCCCCAGCGCATCGCGGGTAAAGCGCAACCAGTCATCCAGCTTTTGCGACTCGACCAGCGCATAGCCCATGCGGGCCTTGCCGAAGAGGTCGATACGCGTGTTGTTCACTTTTGCCATGCTGCACCGGCTCCTGAAGTCGAGGGTGGATTACTGCGGCGTGCGGGCCAGCAGGTAACTGCCGACCACGGCGTTGAATTCCTCGGCGCGCTCCCATTGCACCCAGTGGCCGGTCTTGCAGAACAGGTAGAGATTGCAGTTGGGCATCAGCTTCTGCAGGGTCGGGCCACCGCTCGGGCGGTTGACCTTGTCGTCCGTGCCCCATAGCACCAGGGTCGGCACCTGGCATTGCGCCAGGCGCGCATCGCGGGTGAAGTCCATGCGCAGCGCCGCTTTCAGGCTGTTCGGGCGGCGTAGCGGCGGGGCGGCGATGACCTCGGGGTCGATGCTGGAGCGGTAGCGCTGCTCGATCATCTCGTCCGACACCAGGCTGCCGTCGTAGACCAGGTAGTCGCGGATGAAGCGGGTGATCTTCCCCAGCGTCGGGCCTTCGCCGTTGTAGTAGTTGAGCAGCTGATTGAGCCCCGGCGTGGGCAGGCTGCGGGTGGTATTAACCCCGCCAGGTCCCATCAGCACCAGGGCCGATACGCGGGCGGGGGCATCCAGCGCCATGCGTAGGGCGCAGGCGCCGCCGAGGGAGTTGCCGACCACATGCGCCGACTCGATCTTGAGCGCATCGAGGAGGCCCAGCATCGATTGCGCCAGGTCACCGAACGGATCGCTGCGATCCACGCCCTTGGTCGATTTACCGTAGCCGGGCATGTCCACCACCAGCACGCGGAACTGGCGGGACAGGGCTTCGATGTTCCGCGAGTAGTTGGACAGGCCGGAGGCGCCGGCGCCGCCGCCATGCAGCATCAGCAGGGGGTGGCCGACGCCGAGCTCGCTGAGAAAGATCTGCCGGCTGCCGACGGTGACCGTGCGGGAGGAGAGTCCCGGGATTGCGGCGTAGCTGTTCATTTGCGCTCCAGAGGTACCTGCTTGTTGTAGTCTAGAGGTTATCAGTGCTCATATATGAGCACAAGTGTTCAGTTGTGGGTGTTTGTGTTCCTGTGCCGTTGCGCGGGCAGTGCTCGAGGTTAGAAAAGCCACGCCGCAGGTTGGCGAAGGTCTCGAGCAACGGCACGCCGCTGGATTGCGCGTCGGTCTTGCGGCCCTGGTCGTAGCTGTCCTTGAACAGCCGGCTCCCATCCTTCGGTTCGAAGCCGTAGCGGTAGGTGTCGAACACGCCCGACTCGCCAAGCTCAGCCGCAGGTCATGGGTGCCCTTGAAGGTCGTCCAGAAGGATTCGCTCTCTTGACGTTGTCACGACCGTCATCGCTGACGCTGCTGTCAGGCAGATAGACCGGGCGAACGGGCTGCCACGGGGGCTGAACAACTTCGTTACCTCTTGTTGTTCTAGTGGTGCGACGCAGGCCTTGTTCGGGATGAGCCAGCCCGTACGGACCATCGAGTGCTCGATGAGGTCCGTATAGCGCTGATCGGGTGTCTGGCTGGGGAGCAGGCTTCGTTGTACACCGGCGCGCGCTAGCCGCTGCCGCGCGGTTCAGGCAAAACGGCAAGCCGGCTCACGCGTGCTTTCCCTCTTTTCTTCAGGCAAAGGCTGCCCCACACGACATGGGACGCGCTGGCTGCACCGGGTTTACTCAGTCCAGGCTGGGTAGCGGCGGCAATGGCTCGCTGGCGAAGGCTCTTGCCTCATCCGGTGGTACGCCCAGGGCACGCAATACCAGTTCCGCGGTGTCGGTACCGGCATCGCGCCAGGTCTTGTGGCCTTGCAGGACCAAGGCGATGGCGATCAGCACCGAGCCGGCGATCATGCCGATCACCGACATGAGCTGTTCCTGGCGAAAGCTGTAGCGTTGGCTCGTGAGCCCGTCTACCACATCGCGTACTGGCGGTCCTTCCCAGAGCTTCTGCATGGATATGCTGGTGGCGGCGTAGCGCACCAGGAAGGCTCCCCAATGCGGCTCTTCATGGGCGCGGCGAATGTAGAAGCGAATCCCATTGGCCAGGCGTTGGGCGGGGTCGAGATCCGGGGCTGCGCTCTTGCCGACCCGCTCGTTCATCTCGGCCGCCAGTTCGCTGGCCACGGTTTCGAACAGCGAGTCGATGGATTCGAGATTCTTGTAGATGGTGTTGCGCGCCAGGCCTGCGGTCTGGGCCAGTTCGCTGATGTTCACATCTGCAATCTGCTTCTCGGCGAACAGCCGCAGGGCGGCTTCATGGATGCGTTTCTGGATGGCGCTCACAGCTCAGACTCTTCGCTTTCGGGGGTGTCGATATTGAGCACTGGTGCTCACATGAAATCAACAGGGTTAACGCATGAATTAACTGGGTGACAGCGCGTTATTGGCAATAGATAGCTCTATGGCGTGGCTTTCGACCAATCTTCAGGCAGGCCATAGGGCCATCCCAAGCCAGAAGATGCTAGCGAGAAACTGATAGATGTGAGCGGATATGCTCATGTGGTGACGGATCTGTATCCATGACGGACTCAACCTTCACAGCTCCGCGAGATCGGCCAAGCACCATGTTTCGTCAGGGCAGGGTGCTGTCTGTGCCGGCCTTCGGGTTGGTATATGTTCCCGACAGCAACAGGAAGTGCTCGAGACGCTCATAACAGAGGACGACTTCTGCATTGCGCGCGTCGTACCACGAGTCGGGGGCGCCGCAACCACTCAGGCGCAGCTGGCCGTCCCGGGGCAGATCGAACATCTCGCTGGCCAGATTCGCGACGGCCTCCAGCTCGCCGGATTCTCGCACCCTCTGCAGTATGTCCTGGCCATTATTGATATGGGCAGGTGGCGGGTCGTACTGCACCCTGATGCGGTGACGCACCGGCCGGTCGGGTGGGCGACGCAGCCTCGTCTCCAACCACTCGACCGCATGGCGCGCCTGCGCGAATTCCTGATCGCAATAAAGCGCCCGTTCTGCCGGCAACCCCGTGGTTTCCAGGACCCAGTCAAGGTTATCGGGATCGCTGCCATAGATCAGGCAGGCTATGTTGTAGAAACGCTGGGCATCCAGGGCATGGCTGTCCCAGGCCTGGACTTCTTCGTAAGCTGGTTTCGGGCGCTGCCATTCCAGACGCCAGTACTCCGCAATGTCGACCAGCTTCCGATAGAAGGCGCGATCCCTGGGTCTGTTATGCCGAAGGAACAGGCCGACGAGGCCCAGTTGGTCTGCGGCGTCTTCCTCTCTCCCCAGCACGGGTAGCTGCAGCTCATTGATGAGCAGATGACCCATCTCGTGGAACAGGGTGAATTCGGCGTTGGCGGTGATAAAGCGCAGCTGTGCATCCGTCAGTGCAGGCCCGGCCCATGCGGGGGCGGGCAGGACTATCAGCAATAATGCCAGGCAGGCTCGCCAGGGTGTTATCACGCTTCTGGGGGACATTGTTCTGCGGAACCTCCTTTCAGGGTTTCTTTCAGTTCAGCGGGTGATTAAGGGGTTCATTATTGAGCTCGATTGTCCGTGTGGTTTGCCTTAGATCAAGGCCGCGGTGATAAGGCAGGAGAACTCAGGGGATGCAGTCGAACCAGTGCTTGTGGGCCTCGGGTTGTCGGTTTGTCGGATCTTGCTTTGGCACCCAGCAGCAAGACCGCTGACAGGCAGATACAGCCATGACTTCGACCAAGCGGGATCATTGCTCCGTCTTCTCGGATTGCTCCGTGAAGCTGAACGGCAGTAATTCATGCTTGTGCCGCCGAACCGATGTTCGGCGGCATTTTTTTGTCCGGCAGATTATCGGTCGAGGCTCGCGGAGGAGGCGTTCTCCATGAAGCCGACGAGCACTGAGCGCGCGGCGGGGTAGTCCTGTTGCGCAGCGTGCTGGAAGGCCTCTGCCTGCGCCCGTTCCTGGGCAATCACGTAATCCCAGAACGCTCGCTGCGTCGCCGGTGGGTCGAGTGCTGCGAGTTCGGCGGCATAGGCCTGGGTGGCTTGGCTCAGCATGCCGATGAATGTCTCCGGCAAGAGCCTGGCGAAGAGGATCGACGCCTGGGCCTTGAGCGATAGAAATACACCGCCGGGGCTGAGTTCGTGGAGCTCGGCCTGCGCCTCGTAGAGGGGCCATTGCTCGGCTTCCAGCTGGCTGTAGGCGAGCCAGAATTCGCCCTGAGGCGTACCCCTGTGGGCTTCGGCGAGCGCGCTGACCACCACGCCCGCGAGTTTTCGGTTGTTCAGCTCCTTGAGCAGGGCCTGGCGATAGGCGGCGTCGCCATCGGCTGCTGTGGCGCCGAAAGCCTGTAGGAGAAGTAGCACTGCAGCGGTGATAACACCTTTGTTCATGTTCTGCTCCAGATGGTTGAAAGAAAACCATGTCGCAATTGACTGTTGCCGCCGTTAGCCGGCCACGACACGGAACCCGCGAGTCCCGCTCCGGGGCGAATGCCGGGCACACCGCCGATTGTACGAATGGCTGCAATCGCTTCGCCCCGGGGCGGGGCTCCTACGGAAAATGTCCGGGATGTCGCCATAAAAAACGGCTCACTGGGAGCCGTAAAAGGGTGACGGTTCAATCGCTACGCATTAACCGATGCCCAGGCACATGTACTTCTGCTCGATATAGTCGTCGATGCCGTAGTGCGAGCCTTCGCGGCCGAGGCCCGATTGCTTGATGCCGCCGAAGGGCGCGACCTCGGTGGAGATCAGCCCTTCGTTGACCCCGACCATGCCGTATTCCAGCGCCTCGCTGACGCGCCAGGCGCGGCCCAGGTCGCGGGTGTAGACATAGGAGGCCAGGCCGAACTCGGTGTCGTTGGCCATGGCGATGGCCTGTTCCTCGGTATCGAAGCGGAAGATCGGCGCCAGCGGGCCGAAGGTCTCGTCGCGGGCCACCAGCATGTCGGGGGTGACGTCGCCGAGCACGGTCGGCTCGAAGAAACTGCCGCCCAGGGCGTGCGGTTGGCCGCCGGCCAGGACCCTGGCGCCTTTGCTGACGGCGTCGGCAATATGCTCCTCGACCTTGGCCACGGCCTTGGCATTACCTTTGCCGACCTGGCCTGGTCGCCGAACCTGACCTACCGCTACAGCCGCTACTCGGAAGGCTGGGATTCGATGTTCAACGGCTTCAGCCGTGGTTAGGGCACCTGGTTCCAGGGCGAAGTGGCGGCCAACTATGCCGGCCCGTTCAACAGCAACACCCAGGTTCATCATGTCGGCTTCAAGGTCAACCCGCTGGAAACGCTGACCCTCGGGGCGCTGTACTTCGACTTCGATACGCTGAACACCCGTGACAACCTGAATATGGGCGGGCGCGAGCTGGATCTGTATGCCGAGTGGGTCGTCAGCGACAACCTGATCGTCAGTCCGCTGGTCGGTCTTTACCAGCCCGACAAGAGCCTGGAAGACGGTGGTCTGCAAGGCGGCGGCAATGGCACCAACGTCTATAGCCAGCTGGTCGTGATCGTACCGTTCTGAAGCCGGGCCTTACTGCTTGGAATACCCCAGCCCGCGGCAAGCGTGGGTTGGGTAGCAGAAAAATGCCATTCGCCTGCCGGGGGGATGGCATTGTCGCCCTCGCCTCATCACCCACGGGGTAGAACCCAAGCTCTCGATCTCTGAGCTGTCCTTGGCGTCCAGCAACGGGATGGTGTTGATCGGCACCCTTTGGTTGGGGATCAACTCAGCGGCTTGTTTCAGCTCTGCCAGGACTGCGCGCGCCTCGATACGGCGTTTGAGGACTGCGCGGGTTCCCAGCTCGGCGGCAGGTGGCAATGGCGGACGCTGGTTGTAGGGCTTGCCTGCCTATCAGAGGAGAGGGGATGCAGTCGTGGATGCGACGGTATCCATCTAAGGCAAGGGGCGTCAGTTAGACATAAGCGGGTTTCGTGTCGCTGCCAGCGACACGTTTGCTCGACGTGTTCTTGAAGTTGGTTTTTAGCGACATATCAGGCGACTGCCCAGCGAATGGTGAATAACGCTTGGGGGCCGCAGGCACTGTGCAGGCATTTCACGAGTGCCTTGATGGGGGCATCACGGCGCGCTTCGATTCGGTCTTCTACCGTAAGGATCTTTTGGCGATACCGGTGCTGACAGCGGATTTCACGCCATCCGGACACTCCGTCCATGCACCCGGGCAGGCAGTCGGAGCATGGCGCCGCAGCTGTTGAGTTGTCAGCCTGAGGCGCCCGGCGCAGTCAATCGCGCTGCTTCGCCTGGCCGATGCCGCGTAGCCGGCGGTGCCCCATGGTCGATTCCATCTTTCGGCGCCGCGGCGTGACCGCAATTGGCAATTCATGGCTGCGTCCCTTTCGTGATCGTTATCTGAGTTAAGCATTAGTAGAGCCAACCTTCACGCTTGGGAGATTGGATTTCATGGCTATGATGCGCAAAAAATGTCGCTATTCTTGCCTTTAAGCCGGTTTTTTGGGGGCTGCTCTGCCCGACTGATTTCTGATTTTCAGAAAAATAGTTAATTGACATAACTATATTGGCGATGTAGTTTCCTCTCCACACGCGGAAAATCCCAACAAGAGGTGTGAGATGAGTAGCTACGAGAATCGCTGGCAGACGGTGAGGGTCGAGGTCGAAGAGGGCATCGGCTGGGTGGTCCTCAATCGTCCGGAAAAGCGCAACGCCATGAGCCCGACCCTGAACCGCGAGATGGTCGAGGTGCTGGAGACCCTGGAGCAGGACGCGGATGTCGGCGTGCTGGTGCTGACCGGCGCCGGCGAGTCCTGGACCGCGGGCATGGACCTGAAGGAATACTTCCGTGAAATCGACGCCGGCCCGGAAATCCTCCAGGAGAAGATTCGCCGCGAGGCCTCGCAATGGCAGTGGAAGCTGCTGCGCATGTACAGCAAGCCGACCATCGCCATGGTCAACGGCTGGTGCTTCGGTGGCGGCTTCAGCCCGCTGGTGGCCTGCGATCTGGCGATCTGCGCCGACGAGGCGACCTTCGGCCTGTCGGAAATCAACTGGGGCATCCCACCGGGCAACCTGGTCAGCAAGGCCATGGCCGATACCGTCGGCCACCGTCAGTCGCTGTACTACATCATGACCGGCAAGACCTTCGGCGGGCCGAAGGCCGCGGAGATGGGCCTGGTCAACCAGAGCGTGCCGTTGGCCCAGCTGCGCGAGACCACCATCGAGCTGGCGCGCAACCTGCTGGAGAAGAACCCGGTGGTCATGCGCGCGGCGAAGATCGGCTTCAAGCGTTGCCGCGAGCTGACCTGGGAGCAGAACGAGGACTACCTGTACGCCAAGCTCGACCAGTCGCGTCTGCTCGACAAGGAAGGCGGCCGCGAACAGGGTATGAAGCAGTTTCTCGACGAGAAGAGCATCAAGCCGGGCCTGCAGGCGTACAAGCGCTAAAGCGGTAAGGCGGGCGATGAATAGTCGTCCAGTCTGACCGAGCCGAGCGTGTTTCCAGAACAAGTACAACAAGAGGAATTCCCCATGTTCGAGGTGCCTTTGCTGATTGGCGGTCAGGCGCGACCGGCTGCCGATGGTCGTGTGTTCGAGCGCTGTAATCCGCTGACCGGTGTAGTGGTGTCGCGGGTCGCCGCCGCCACCCTGGAAGATGCCGACGCCGCCGTGGCCGCGGCCCAGGCGGCGTTTCCCGCCTGGGCCGCGCTGGCGCCCAACGAGCGGCGCGCACGCCTGCTCAGGGCCGCCGAACTGCTTGAAGATCGTGCGCCGGAATTCCTCGCGCTGGCCGGCGAGACCGGGGCGATGGCCAACTGGTACGGCTTCAACGTGCACCTGGCCGCCGGCATGCTGCGCGAGGCGGCGGCGATGACCACGCAGATCCATGGCGAGGTGGTCCCGTCCGACGTGCCCGGCAGCTTCGCCATGGCCTTGCGCCAGCCCTGCGGCGTGGTGCTCGGCATCGCACCCTGGAATGCGCCGGTGATCCTCGGCACCCGCGCCGTGGCCATGCCGCTGGCCTGCGGCAATACCCTGGTGCTCAAGGCCTCCGAGCTGAGCCCGGCGGTGCACCGCCTGATCGGTCAGGTGCTGCAGGACGCTGGGCTCGGCGATGGCGTGGTCAACGTGATCAGCAACGCACCGCAGGACGCGCCGGCCATCGTCGCCCGGCTGATCGCCAATCCGGCGGTACGCCGGGTGAATTTCACCGGCTCCACCCATGTCGGGCGGATCATCGGCGAGCTGGCCGCGCGGCACCTGAAGCCGGCGCTGCTGGAGCTGGGCGGCAAGGCGCCGTTGCTGGTACTGGACGATGCCGACCTGGATGCGGCGGTGGAAGCGGCGGCCTTCGGCGCCTACTTCAACCAGGGGCAGATATGCATGTCCACCGAGCGGCTGATCGTCGATGCCAGGGTGGCCGATGCCTTCGTCGCCAAGCTGGCGCAGAAGGCGGCCAGTCTGCGTGCCGGCGATCCGCGCAATGGCGCCTCGCTGCTCGGTTCGCTGATCGATGTGTCGGCCGGGCAGCGGATCAAGGCGCTGATCGACGACGCCCTGGCCAAGGGCGCGCGCCTGGTCACCGGCGGCCAACTGGACGGCAGCATCATGCAGGCGACCCTGCTCGATGGCGTCACCGCGGACATGCGCCTATACCATGAGGAATCCTTCGGCCCGGTGGCGGTGGTGCTACGCGGCGACAGCGACGAGGAATTGTTGCGCCTGGCCAACGACTCCGAATTCGGCCTGTCGGCGGCGATCTTCAGCCGTGACGTGTCGCGCGCCCTGGTGCTGGCGCAGCGGGTCGAGTCGGGCATCTGCCATATCAACGGTCCGACCGTGCACGACGAGGCGCAGATGCCCTTCGGCGGGGTCAAGGCCAGCGGTTACGGCAGCTTCGGCAGCAAGGCGTCGATCGACTTCTTCACCCAGTTGCGTTGGGTGACCATTCAGAACGGGCCGCGCCACTATCCGATCTGACAACCTGCAGAGGAGCTGCCGCGCAGGTCCTCAACAGGCGGCAGCACTATAAGAACAATCGGCTCGGAGCAGGCCGCGCATCTTGGATGTGGCGGCCGAGCATCCGGGAGCGCTTTGCGGAGGAGTTTCACAGGTGAGTAGCCAATCTAACGGTCGAGTCGAACCCGCCTACCGGCCGGTATCGATCGGCCAGTCGGCGGTGCAACTGCGCCAGGTCGGGCAGGCGCTGTACATGCAGGCGGCCGAGCCGCTGCAGGCGTATCCGCAGCGCCTGCTCGAGCGCCTGGTGCGCTGGGCCGAGGAGCGTCCCGAGCAGACTTTTATCGCCCGTCGTGGCGCCGATGGCCAGTGGCAGCGCATCAGTTATGCCGGGATGCTCGGGCGCGTGCGCAGCATCGCCCAGGGGCTGCTCGGCTTCGACCTGTCGGTCGAGCGGCCGCTGTTGATTCTGTCCGGCAACGATCTCGAACACCTGCAACTGGCCTGCGCCGCCCTGTATCTCGGCGTGCCCTATTGCCCGGTGTCGCCGGCCTATTCGCTGGTGGCCCAGGACTACACCAAGCTGCAGCATATCTGCGCGCTGTTGCAGCCCGGGCTGGTGTTCGCCGCCGATGGCCAGGCCTTCGCCCGGGCCATCGAGGCGGTGCTGCCGGCCGCCACGCCGTTGCTGCTGACCGCGGGCGAAGTGGCGGGGCGCGAGTGCCGCTCGTTCGCCAGCCTGCTCGGCGCCGAGGCCTGCGATGAGGCGGATGCGGCCTTTGCCGCGACCGGCCCGGAGAGCATCGCCAAGCTCCTCTTCACCAGCGGTTCGACCAAGCTGCCCAAGGCGGTGATCACCACCCAGCGCATGCTCTGCGCCAACCAGCAGATGCTCCTGCAGACCTTCCCGGTGTTCGGCGAGGCGCCGCCGGTGCTGGTCGACTGGTTGCCGTGGAACCACACCTTCGGCGGCAGCCATAACGTCGGCATCGTTCTGTATAACGGCGGCACCCTGTATATCGACGACGGCAAACCGACCCCGCAGCATTTCGCCGAGACCCTGCGCAACCTGCGCGAGATATCGCCGACCGCCTACCTCACCGTGCCCAAGGGCTGGGAGGAGCTGGTCGCCGCCCTGGAGGTGGATACCGAGCTACGCGAGATGTTCTTCGCCCGGATCAAGCTGTTGTTCTTCGCCGGCGCCGGGCTGTCCCAGGCGGTCTGGGATCGCCTGGATGCGGTGGCCGAGGCGCACTGCGGCGAACGTATCCGCATGATGGCGGGGATCGGCATGACCGAGACGTCACCGTCCTGCACCTTTACCACCGGGCCGCTGTCGATGGCCGGTTATGTCGGCCTGCCGGCACCGGGTTGCGAGGTCAAGCTGGTGCCGGTCGACGGCAAGCTGGAAGGGCGCTTTCGCGGCCCGCACGTGATGCCGGGCTACTGGTGCTCGCCCGAGCAGAGCGCCGCGGCCTTCGACGAGGAGGGCTTCTACTGCTCCGGCGACGCGCTGAAACTGGCCGACCCCGAGCACCCGGAATGGGGCCTGATGTTCGACGGCCGTATCGCCGAGGACTTCAAGCTCAACACCGGGGTGTTCGTCAGCGTCGGCCCGCTGCGCACCCGGGTGATCATGGCCGGTGCGCCCTATATCCAGGATGTGGTGGTGACCGCGCCGAACCGCGAGTGCATCGGCCTGCTGGTGTTTCCGCACCTGCCGGCCTGTCGCGAGCTGGCCGGTTTGGCGTCCGACGCCACGGCCGAGCAAGTGCTGGCCGCGCCGCGGGTGCGCGCCTGGCTGGCCGAGCTGCTCGAACAGCTCAACCGGCACGCCACCGGCAGCGCCTCGCGCCTGGCCTGGGCCTGCCTGATAAGCGAGCCACCGTCGCTGGACAAGGGTGAGGTCACCGACAAGGGCTCGCTCAACCAGCGGGTGATTCTGAGTTGCCGCGCCGAGCGGATCGAGGCGCTGTATCAGGGCGCGGACCCGCTACGGGTAACGGCGGAGTGTTGAACATGGGCGAGGGGCTCATATAAGCCTTGGTGCAGTCCGGGAAATTCGAACGCCTGGTCAGTCCTCCCTAATTGCATCCGGGCTTGGCCCGCACGTCCTTTGTAGGTCTTGGCCGCGAGCCTCGCCATGGCGCAACGACGTGGGCGGCGCTCTAGCGGCGCGCTTTTAACAGCTGTTATCGCGGCTGAAGCCCCTCCCACTGGTTGTACGCAAATCAGCGAGGATCAGTCCGTGGCGTTGCTGTCCTGCCGATAGACCTTGTGCAGCAGTTGCAGCAGCTGTTGCCGCTCCTCGTCCCTAAGCGCCGCTGTGGCTTCCCGGTCGCTGGCGGCGGCGATCTGCTTGAGTTGCTTGAGCAGGGTTTCCCCGGCCTTGCTGAGGAAGATGCCGTAGGAGCGTTTGTCCGGTTTGCAGCGCACGCGCACGGCGAGGCCGAGCTTCTCCAGCTTGTTCAGAAGGGTCACCACCTGCGGCGGCTCGATGGCGAGGATGCTCGCCAGGTCGGTCTGCATCAGCCCGGGGCTGGCCTCGATGATCAGCAGCGCGGAGAACTGGGCGGGGCGCAGGTCGAAGGGGTTGAGCTGTTCGACCAGGTTCTGCGCGACCTTCAACTGGGCGCGGCGCAGGGCGTAGCCGATCAACTGGCTGAGCAGGGTATCGCTCGGCTCCGTGGCTGGGCTGTTCACTTCTGGGGTGGGGGCGTTCTTCTTGGCCATTGGCTGGGACCGGGCTCGCTAGAGGGTGCCTAAATGGGCTACTAATTAATAAGCCTAATCAGTTTCGCATCAATGACCAGCCTTTGGCCAGTTTCCTGATTCCCCTGTGGCGTTCCCTGGTAGCTAGTGTTCCCGCCGGGCGCTGCCTGCGCGTGCTCCTATGCCTTCTTGTAATGGCCGGATAGAGCCTCTCGTCAGAAATTGAAAAATAAGGAAACTTAGTGGTTTCCTTTGTCTGGATTTTCGCCATACTGCAACCTGCGAGCCAGCAGAGGTGCCGGCTCGTCCAGCACTTAGTGCTGGCTAATAACAATTCAACCAGCAGGAAGCCATGCCATGAGCATTCTCGGTCACCAGGCGGCGGTCAGCGCCGAACAACTCGCTGCGGCCCTCGCAGCCATGAAACAGGCCCATCTGGCCGAGGGGCCGGCCAGCCTGGAGCTGCGCCGCGACCGCCTCGACCGGGCCATCGCCCTGTTGCTGGACAACCGCGAAGAGCTAGTCGCCGCGGTGTCCGCCGACTTCGGCAGCCGCAGTCGCGAACAGACCCTGTTGTCCGATATCGCCGGCTCGGTGGTCAGCCTCAAGCACTGCCGCGAGCACCTGGCCGAGTGGATGCAGTCCGACTCCCATCCGGCACCGTTCCCCGGCTGCGAGGCGCGGGTCGACTACCAACCGCTGGGCGTGGTCGGGGTGATCAGTCCGTGGAACTTCCCCATAGTGCTGGCCTTCGGCCCGCTGGCGAGCATTTTTGCGGCCGGCAACCGGGCCATGCTCAAACCCTCGGAGCTGACCCCGCGCACCTCGGCGCTGCTCGCCGAGCTGATCGCCCGTTACTTCGACGCCAACGAACTGAGCACCGTGCTGGGCAGTGCCGAGGTTGGCGCGCTGTTCAGCGCGCAGCACTTCGATCACCTGATCTTCACCGGTGGCACCGCGGTAGGGCGGCACATCATGCGCGCCGCCGCGGACAACCTGGTGCCGGTGACCCTGGAGCTGGGCGGCAAGTCGCCGGTGCTGGTCTCGCGCAGCGCCGACCTGGCCACGGTGGTGCAGCGGGTGATGACGGTGAAGACCTTCAACGCCGGGCAGATCTGCCTGGCACCGGACTACGTGCTGCTGCCGGAGGAGGCGCTGGACGACTTCGTCGCCGAGGCCGTGCGCTTCGTCAGCGAGATGTACCCGACGCTGCGCGGCAACCTCGATTACACCTCGATCATCGACCCACGCCACTTCGACCGTCTGCGCAGCTACCTCGCCGATGCCCGCGTTAAGGGCGCGCGCCTGGTCGAGATCAACCCGGCGCAGGAAGACCTCAACGACCGCGAGATCCGCAAGATCGCCCCGACCCTGGTGCTCGGCGCCAGCGACGAGATGCAGGTGTTGCGCGAGGAAATCTTCGGCCCGCTGCTGCCGATCAAGACCTACCGTGACTTTGCTGAGGCTATCGATTACGTCAACGCCCAGCCGCGGCCGCTGGCGGCCTACTACTTTGGCGAGGACGCCGGCGAGCGCCAGCAGGTGCTGGAGCGCACCACCTCGGGCGCGCTGGTGATCAACGATTGCATGAGCCATGTGCTGTTCGAGGAGCTGCCGTTCGGCGGCGTCGGCCACTCCGGCATGGGCGCCTACCACGGCGTCTATGGTTTCCGTACCTTCAGCCATGCCAAGGCGGTGGTGGTGCAGAGCCCGATTGGCGAGTCCAACCTGGCGATGCGCGCGCCCTACGGCGAGGCGATCCATGGTCTGCTGGACCAGCTGCTGACCGCTAATTGAGCCGCCAAGGAGCCAGATTATGAAACTGCTGAAAACCCTCAAGGCCAAGCTGCTGCGTGCCTTGGCCAAGCGCATGAAAGGGAAATTCGTTTACGCCGCGGCGCAGTATCCGCTGCGCAAGGTGGTCGAGGAGTTTATTCCGAGCGCCTGGGGCCCGGCGCGGGCGCTGTTCTACTGGCCCAATACACCAACCCAGGAGCCCTTGCCGGTGTATCTGAATCTGCATGGCGGCGGCTTCGTCGCCGGGGTGCCGGAGCACGACGACAGCTATTGCCGGCGCCTGGCACATAACCTCGGTTGTCTGGTGGTCAATCTGGATTATGTCTTGGCCCCGGAGCATCCGTTTCCCGCCGGCTTGCGCCAGAGTTTTGCGGTGCTCGAATGGTTGGCCGAGCAGGCCACGACGCTGGGCATCGATCCGCAGCGCATGGCCGTCGGCGGGCACAGTGCCGGCGGCAATCTGGCCACCGGCGTGGCCAGCCTGGCGCGCGGGCACCAGCGGCTACGGGTGGTGCATCAAGTGATCGATTATGCGGCGCTGGACGCGAGTGAGGATCCGGCGCTGAAAGCCTCCGGCCTCGATAAACCCTTGCTGCGTCCCGGGCTGATGCGCTTCTTCAACAGCTGTTACCTGAGCGACCCGGCCCAGGCCTACGACCCGCTGGCCTCGCCGTTGCTGGCGACGGTCGACGAGTTGCGCGGGATGCCGCCGGCCACCCTGATTACCGCCGAGTACGACGTCCTGCGTGGCGAAGGCGAGGCCTACGCCGAGAAGCTGCGCCAGGCCGGGGTGGCGGTGCACGAGCGGATGTTCGCCGGCTGCGACCATATGTTCACCCACCTGGGGCCGGACGACTCGGCGGAGCAGGCCTGGCAGCTGATCGAGGATGGGTTGCGCAGGGCTTTTCAGGTCGGAGCGGGGGAGAAGGTGGGGGATAACCCTGTGAACGCGCTCGCCTAGCAGGCGTTTGCCGGCATGGCGCGGTAAGCTAGGTGCTGCCCAAGAATCCCGTGCCATGCCGATCAGCAGAAACCCTTATGCCTGAAACCACCCCCCAGCCCGCCAAGCGCGCTCGCGGCCGTCCGCCGCTGCGCAGCCGCGACGAGCAGATGAGCCTGCTGCTGGATGCCGCGGCGGCCGAACTCGGCAGTGGCAACTTCGCCAACGTCACCATGGACGCCATCGCGCGCTCGGCCGGTATCTCGAAGAAGACCCTCTATCAGTTGGTTTCCAGCAAGGAGGAGCTGGTCTCGCAACTGGTGGCCCGCGACCTGTCGACCCTCGAGCTGCTGCTGGAAAGCGGTATCGACTGCGCCGAGAGCCTGCTGGCCGAACTGCGCATGTACCTCTACCTGTGGGCGCGCCTGACCCTCTCGCCGCTGGCCCTGGGCATCTACCTGATGGCCGCCCAGGGCCGCGAGAGCGCGCCGGGCATCGCGCGGATCTGGTACCAGGAAGGCGCCGAGCGCTGCCTCAAGCTACTCCGTGGCTGGTTGGGCAAGGCCGCGGGCAAGGGCCTGCTGGCGCACGAGGATGTCGAGCCGGCGGTCGAGCTGATCGATGCGTTGCTGATCTCGCAGCCGCTCAAGCTGTTCACCCTGGGGGTGCAGCAGAGCTGGTCCGACGAGCAGATCGGCGAGCGGGTCGAGGTGGCCCTGGGCATGTTCGGCCGCTGTTTCATGCGCGACGTCCCCGCGTCTTGAGCGCGCCTTGGCTGCGCTATGATGGCACCCATTGGAGCAGTGGCTGGGGAATGCTATGAGTAAGCCGGGTCAGCGCGTTCTGATCGCGCTGCGCAAGATGATCGCTTCCGGGGAACTGGCGGCGGGCGAGCGGATCGCCGAGATCCCCACCGCCGAGCTGCTGCAGGTGTCGCGCACGCCGGTGCGCATCGCCTTTCGCACCCTGGAGCAGGAGGGGCTGCTGGCCAAGTGCGCCGGGCGTGGCTACACGGTGCGCGCGGTCAGTCCGGTGGAGATCGCCGGCGCGGTCGAGGTGCGCGGCGTGCTCGAGGGCTTGGCCGCGCGCCAGGCGGCGGAGCGCGGCATCGACGCCGGGGTGCGTCAGGCCTTGCACGAATGCCTGGAGCAGGGCGATCGGTTGTTCGCCAAGGGCTATGTGCTGGAGGCGGACCTCGAGGCCTACCACGACTTGAACATGCGCTTCCATCAACTGATCCTCGCCGCCAGCGGCAACCCGGCCATCGCCGTGGCCCTGGCGCGCAACGACCACCTGCCGTTCGCTTCGGTCAGCTCGCTGGCGGTCGACCTGCACGACATGGCGCGCGAGTACCGCCGCTTCAATTTCGCCCACATGCAGCACCACGCGGTGTTCGACGCCTTGGTCAACGGCCAGGGCGCGCGGGCCGAAGCGATCATGCGCGAGCACGCCAACGCGACCCTGCGTTATGCGGAGATCTTCGGCCCGAGCAAGGTCGCCAGCGAGGGGCTCAAGGTGATTCACAAGGGCGCGGTGGAGGGCCGTATCCTGGATTAGCGCCAGCGTAATCCGGGGAACGATGGAGCTTCCCCCGGATTGCATCCGGGGGTTCAGGGGATTCGTAGGAGCGGCCCATGGCCGCGAATAGGGCGTGCTCGGCAAGGGCATCGCGGGCATGGCCCGCTCTTACGTCCTGCGAGACTTGCGTAGGAACATAGGATCTACGGGTTACAGATCCAACACCAGCAACGGACTCTTCGCCCGCGAGCAGCAAGGGGTGAACTGGTCGTTCTGCGCCTGTTCGGCTTCGGTGAGGAAAAGGTCGCGGTGTTCCGGTTCGCCGGCCAGTACCCGGGTCAGGCAGGTGCCGCAGATGCCTTGCTCGCAGGACAGTGGGATGACAATGCCGGAGGCTTCGAGCACTGCGGCGACGCTCTTGTCGGCGGGAATCTGTAGGATCTGGCCGCTGCTGACGAGCTGCACGGCGAAGCTGCCGTCGTGCTCATGGCTGACGGGCGCGGCGGCGAAATACTCGCGGTGCGCGCGTTCATCGGCCCAGCCCTGGGCCTTGGCCGTGCTCAGCACGTGCGCCATGAAGCCGCCCGGGCCGCAGACATAGAGGTGCGTATCGGCCGCGGGCTTGGCGAGCAGGGCGGCGGCGTCCAGGCGCTGGGCGGCTGGGCCATCATCGAAATGCAACTGCACGCGCTCGGCGAACGGTGATGCCTGCAGGCGTTCGACGAAGGCCGCACGCTCGCTGGAACGGGCGCAGTAGTGCAGCTGGAAATCGGCGCCGAGCTGGTGCAAGCGTTCGGCCATGCACAGGATCGGGGTGATGCCGATGCCGCCGGCGAACAGAAGGCTGCGTTGGGCGTCCTCGGCCAGGGGAAACAGGTTGCGCGGTTCGCTGATCGCGAGTTTTTGGCCCACCTGCATCTGCTCGTGCATGGCCCGGGAGCCGCCGCGCGAAGCGGGATCCTTGAGCACGCCGATCAGGTAGCGCTGCTGTTCCCAGGGCGGATTGCACAGCGAGTATTGGCGGATCAAACCGTCGGGCAGGTGCACGTCGATATGGGCGCCGGCCTCGAAGGCCGGCAGCGGCGCGCCGTCGGCGCGGGCCAGTTCGAAGCTGCAGATATCCTGGGCCTGGCTGTGGCGGGCGACTACTGATACTTCGATCACAGGACGCTCCTTATTGGGCGGCAATGGAGGTGCTGGCGATCAGTTCGGGCGTCGCGGCTGGCGCTCGTTCCTGGGCGATCAGGCGTTCGAGGATGCGCCGCGACTGTACGCCGCCGGCATCGATATTCAGTTTGAGCAGTTGGCGCTGCGGATGGGCCAGCAGGTTGGCCTGCTGCTGTTCGAGCATCTGCAGGTCTTCGCTGAAAATCTTGCCCTGGCCTTCGCGGATGCTGTCGGTGAGTGCCTGGTCGTCGGGTTTGAAGCTGCGCGCCATGCCCCAGAAGTACCAGATCGAGGTCTCGGTTTCCGGGGTGATGAAATCGACCACGATGCTCGCCGCCTTGTCGCTCGGCGCGGCCTGATAACCGCCCTTACCGGCGTGGGCCACGCCCACCTCGATCAGCACATGGCTCGGCGGGCTGAAGCGGCAGATCTGCCAGCGGTCCACCGGCACGTCGTCGGCTAGGCCGTTGCCGCGCAGGGCCATGCGCCAGAACGGCGGGGC
This sequence comes from Pseudomonas benzenivorans, assembly GCF_900100495.1. Lineage (GTDB taxonomy): Bacteria > Pseudomonadota > Gammaproteobacteria > Pseudomonadales > Pseudomonadaceae > Aquipseudomonas > Aquipseudomonas benzenivorans. Next base: position 41,360 of record NZ_FNCT01000010.1, on the reverse strand, counting down.
CATGATGTTCTGCATATGTCGGCTGGTGACCACGTTGTCGCCTTCGACCGTGGTCACCGGCGCGACCTCGTCGATTTCCTTCTGGCCGATGCTGGAGGCGTGCACATAGGTCTCGTGAGTCAGGTCCATCAGGTTGTCGATCATCAGGCGGTAGTCGCACTCGATATGGAACAGCCCGCCGCCATAGGCCCAGTCCGGGTTGTCGGCCCATTCCAGGTGATGGATCAGTGCCGGGTCGGCCTGCTCGGCGTCGCCCGGCCAGACCCAGATAAAGCCGTAACGCTCCTCCACCGGGTAGCTGCGGATGCACGGGAAACCGCGCACGCGCTGGCCCGGCATTGCGGCGGTCTTGCCATCGGCACCCATGGCCAGGCCGTGATAGCCACAAATCAACTGGCCGTCCTCGACGAAGCCCAGGGACAAGGGCGCGCCACGGTGCGGGCAGAAATCCTCGACCGCCGCGACCCTGCCTTGCGGCCCGCGGTAGAAGGCGATCTTCTCCCCGCAGATCTGCCGGCCGAGCGGTTTCTCGGCGATCTCATCCGGGGTGCAGGCTACGTACCAGGTATTTTTCGGGAACATGGAGGCTCTCCTGAGTGGGCCTTGTTTGTTGTTATTGGATCCAATAATTTGCGCAGAGGAGGGTACTTGTCAAAGTAAAAGGCTGCGTTCAGGGTTTGTTGTGTTCGGTTATCGGACTTTTTAAGGGTTTAAGGGTTTTAAAAGCATAGGTTGCGCAGTCAGCAGCAGATGCGTGTCGGGCGATATATTGGATTTGGATCCAATTTCGATAGGCAGATCGAATCGTGCCCCCTGGCGTGTTTGCCGAGGAAGGTTCTCGAGGTTCTCGAAGTTTTCTAGGTAGAGGCTTGGTCGCGGGGGGCATCGAAAAGCTCGCGGCTAAAGCCCCTCCCACAGGAGCATCGCAGTGGGATCGATATCCTGTCGGTCGTTGAGATAACGCATTGCCAGCACGATTCGAAAGCCCTGTTTTGTGGGAGGGGCCGGGCGGCGCTCCGCTTCAACCGCGACGCTTTCACTCGCCCCCCCGGTCGGCGCGACAGGCGATAAGGCAGCGCGAACTCCCGTAGGGTGCGCTGCGCGCACCGGGTGATCGTGGCCAGGGTGCGCGCGGCGCACCCTACAAGGGCGATTCGCTACTCGCCCGCGGGCCGGCGCGACAGGCGATAGGACAGTTGCGCGCGGGTCAGGCCCAGGCGGCGGGCGGCCTCGGAGACGTTGCCTTTCACCTCGGCCAGGCAGTGGTCGATCATGCTGTCCTCGATCTCCTGCAGCGACAGTCGGCCCAGATCCTTGCCGCGGAACAGGGCCTGGATCCCCTGGTCATCTGCGCTGACCGCCGTGCTCGGCGTACCGGCAGCCGGCGCCTGGTCGCTCGGCGTCGCGGCCAGTTGGCCGCGGCTGCCGATGGAGAACATCGGCTGGGCCAGGCGTTCGCCGCTGGTGAACAGGTGCGCCAGGTCGATGGCGCCGCCGTCCGGGGCGCTGATCACGCCGCGTTCCACCAGGTTCTGCAATTCGCGGATATTGCCGGGGAAGTCGTAGCCCAGCAGGGTGTCGGCGGTGCGCGGGGTGAAACCGCTGAGCTGGCGGCCGTGGCGCTGGGTGAAGCGCTGGAGGAAGTGGGTCATCAGCAGTGGGATGTCTTCCTTGCGTTCGCGCAGCGGCGGCAGGTGGATCGGGAATACGTTGAGGCGGAAGAACAGGTCCTCGCGGAATTCGCCGCGCTGCGCGGCGGCGCGCAGGTCGACGTTGGTCGCGGCGACTACCCGCACGTCGACCTTCAGGGTGCGGCTGCCGCCGACCCGCTCGACCTCGCCCTCCTGCAGGGCGCGCAGCAGCTTGCCCTGGGCCACCAGGCTGAGGGTGGCAATCTCGTCGAGGAACAGGGTGCCGCCATCGGCGCGCTCGAAGCGCCCGGCGCGCGACTGAGTGGCGCCGGTGAAGGCGCCGCGCTCGACGCCGAACAGTTCCGACTCCATCAGATTCTCCGGGATCGCCGCGCAGTTGATGGCGACGAAGGGCGCGTCGGTGCGCGGGCTGATGCGGTGCAGCATGCGCGCGAACATCTCCTTGCCGACCCCGGACTCGCCGGTGAACAGCACGGTCGCCTGGGTCGGCGCGACCCGCCGCAGCATATGGCAGGCGGCGTTGAAGGCCGAGGAGATGCCGACCATCTCGCCGTCCTGTGCCGGTGCCTGCTCCGGTTGCAGGGCGGTCGGCAGGGCGCCCTTGTCGCCGCCCTTGGCGCTGACCTTGCGTGCGCTCGTGCTGCCGCCGCTGCCGACGAAGGGTTCGGCGTTGAGGTCGGCCAGGTCCTCCTCGGCATCGTCCCATTCCTCCGCGGGCTTGCCGATCAGCCGGCAGATATTGGAGCCGGTGGAGCGGCATTCGACCTCGCGGTAGAGGATCAGCCGGCCGACCATCGCCGAGGTGTAGCCGGTGGCGTAGCCGGTCTGCATCCAGCAGGCCGGCTCGGTGCCGATGCCGTACTGGGCGATATGTTCATCGTCCTCGCTGGAGTGGTGCCAGAGGAACTCGCCGTAATAGGTGCCCAGGGTCATGTCGAATTCGAAGTGCACCGGCTCGACCTTCACCGCACCTTCGAGGGCATGGATGATCGGCCCGGCGGCGAACACCGCCAGGGTGTCGGCCTCGGGGAAGCGTTCCCTGATCAGCGCCGCATCCCGCGCGCCACAGTGGTAGCCGGTGCGCAGCAGGATGCCGCGGGCCCGCGCCAGGCCCATGCTCTCGATCAGCTCGCGGCGCAGTGCGCCGAGGCCGCTGCTGTGCATCAGCAGCATGCGCGCACCGTTGAGCCAGATGCGCCCGTCGCCGGGGCTGAACAGCAGGGCTTCGGTCAGGTCCTGCAGGGTCGGTGCGGCGCCGGGCGGCAATTGCTCGCTGGCGCCGCGGGCATGGGTTTTCCGCGTGCTGCGGGAAAGTTCGGCGAGGGAGATCAGCTTGTCTGCCATCGGAAAACCCTTAATTGGATTAATCATATTCCGCATAGTGCAGGATGAATTTGCTGAAATCATCACTTTTCTGCGGCTTTCCGCACCGTTCGTCTCGCGGCTATTGACCAACGAAAACGCGGAAACCAGCGACTCAGAAGGGTTTCGTCGTTAGTGCCGGCGGCTGGCATATCGCTTGCTAGAACTAGTTACCGACTTTAACTAATTCGGCAATAACAACATGGCTTGGCTGCCGCCGCCCTCGCGCCGGGCAGCACAAGCACGAATCGGGAAACCCGCATGAAGCTGACCAACAAGACGATCGTCGTGACCGGGGTCTCCTCGGGCATCGGCGCCGAAACCGCCCGAACCCTGCGTGCCCACGGCGCCAGCGTCATCGGCGTGGACCGCAACGAACCCAGCCTGAGCCTGGATGCCTTCGTCCAGGCCGACCTCAGCCATCCCGCCGCCATCGATGCCGCCGTGCAGCAGCTGCCGGCCAAGGTCGACGGCCTGTGCAACATCGCCGGGGTGCCCGGCACCGCCGAGCCGCAGCTGGTGGCGCGGGTCAACTACCTGGGCCTGCGCCATCTGAGCGCGGCGCTGCTGCCACGCATCGCCAGCGGCGGCGCCATCGTCAACGTCTCCTCGGTGCTCGGCGCCGAATGGCCGCAGCGCCTGGCCCTGCACCGCGCCCTGGGTGCGGTCGACGGCTTCGCCGCGGGCGAGGCCTGGCTGGACGCGCATCCGGTGGCGGCCGCGACCTGCTACCAGTACTTCAAGGAGGCGCTGATCGTCTGGACCCAGATGCAGGCGCAGCCCTGGTTCATGGACACCTCGGTGCGGATGAACTGCGTGGCCCCCGGCCCGGTGTTCACCCCGATCCTCAACGAGTTCGTGACCATGCTCGGCGCCGAGCGGGCGCAAGCCGATGCCCATCGCATCAAGCGTCCGGCCTATGCCGACGAGGTGGCGCCGGTGATCGCCTTCCTCTGCGCCGACGAGTCGCGCTGGATCAACGGCGTGAACATCCCGGTGGATGGCGGCCTGGCCTCCACCTATCCCTGAGACGAATCACCGGGCGGGCCCATTGGCGTGAAAGTCGCGCGGGACGCCTTCCTTATGTCCTTCTCCCTCCGGGAGAAGGTGGCGCGAAGCGCCGGATGAGGGAGGCGGGCAGCGGGCTCGAAGTAGACCGAAGCACAACTGCGGGAGGGCGAAGCAGGCGTTGCAAGCGCGGAGCGAGTCCACTGCGTGTGAATTGAATAGCTCCATCGAGTCTCGGCGGCCGTTCGGCCAGCGAGCAAATTGATAATAAAAACAATGAGGTTGAGTATGAAAAGTCGTAAAGGTGTTGCCATCTTCACGCGTGCCGCCCTGGCCACCGCCATCGGCGTCGCGCTGCCGCTGTCGAGCGCCAGCGCCATGCAGTTCGACCTGGGCGATTCCGAGTGGCGGGCGCGCTGGGACAACACGCTGAAATACAGCCTGGCCTACCGCCTGCAGGGGCAGGACAGCGCCATCACCGACTCGCCGACCGCCGGCGGGCTCTATCCGAATATCCAGAGCCAGGGCGACAACAACTTCGACCGCGGTCTGGTCTCCAACCGCCTGGATGTGCTCTCCGAGTTCGATCTCAGCACGCAGAACTACGGTCTGCGGGTCAGTGGCGCGGCCTGGTACGACGATATCTACAACCAGGACACCGACAGCGACCTGCAGGAAGATTTCCTCGACGATACCCGCGATCTGCACGGCCGCGACGCCGAGATCCTCGATGCCTTCGTGTTCGTCCGCGGCAATGTCGGCGAGTCGAGCCAGGGCACCCTGCGCCTCGGCCAGCACAGCCTGATCTACGGCGAGAGCCTGTTCTACGGCGGCAACGGCATCGCCAACGCCCAGGGGCCGATCGACGTGGTCAAGCTGCTCAGCGTGCCGGGCACCCAGTTCAAGGAAATCCTGCGCCCGGTCAATCAGCTGTCCGGCCAATTGCAGATCAACCCGCAGCTGTCGGTCGGCGCCTACTACCAGTTCGAGTGGGACCGCTCCAACGTGCCGGGCGCCGGCAGCTACCTGAGCGACGTCGACGCCATCGGCCACGGCTCGGGCGACCTGCAGCAGGTGTTCGGCAACGCCACGGTCAACGGCGGCGACATCAGCGCCAAGGACTCGGGGCAGGGCGGCATGCAACTGCGCTACAAGCCGGAAGGCACCGAACTGGAACTCGGCTTCTACGCCGCCCAGTATCACGACAAGGCGCCCAGCGGCCTGTACGCCTACCTGGACGGCGCGGCGTTCGCCGCCACCGGCCTGCCGATTCTCAGCTCCTACCGCCAGGTCTACGCCGAAGACATCAAGACCCTCGGCGCCAGCTTCTCCACCGCCTATGGCCCGTTCAACTTCGCCGGCGAGGCCTCGCTGCGCTGGGACGCGCCGCTGGTCAGCAACCTGCAGGTGGTGCTGCCCGGTATGGCCGCGGACAACAGCGACGATGCGCTCTACGCCAAGGGCAAGACCGCCCACGTCAACCTCTCGACCATCTACCTGCTGTCGCCCAGCCAGCTCTGGGACGGTGGCTCGGTGATCGCCGAACTGGCCTGGAACCGCACCCTCAGCGTCACCGACAACCGCGCGGCGCTGGATTCCAACACCACCCGCGACGCCACGGCGCTGCGCGTGCTGGCCGAGCCGGCCTACTTCCAGGTGGCCGACGGCCTCGACCTGAGCGTGCCGGTGGGCTTCGGCGTGGTGCTCGACGGGCGTTCCTCGGCGGTGAGCAAGGCCGGCTTCGGCAACACCCATGCCGGCGACTGGAGCCTCGGGCTCAAGGCCACCTACCTGCAGCGCTGGGACTTCGGCGTCAACTACGTGAACTTCTTCGGCAAGAAGGGCGCCGGGCTGCGCGAGGACGGCGACTTCAGCTACGAGCAGTCGCTGGCCGACCGTGATTTCGTCTCCGTCTACGTGAAAACCACATTCTAATAAGAGGTTTCATCCGCCATGCACAGCAAACTTTCCTTGCGTATTTCGGCCCTGACCATTGCCTTGTTGAGTACCGGCCTGGCCCAGGCGGCGGTCTCCCCGGACCAGGCCGCGCGGCTCAACGCCGACCTCATGCCGCTGGGCGGCGAGCGCGCCGGCAATGCCGACGGCAGCATCCCCGAATGGACCGGCGGCTACACCCAGGCGCCGGCCGGTTACCAGAGCGGCGACAAGCGCGCCGACCCCTTCGCCGCCGACAAGCCACTGTTCTCGGTCAGTGCGGCCAACATGGCGCAGTACGCCGAGCAGTTGGCCGAGGGCAGCAAGGCCCTGCTGCAGAAGTACCCGGACTATCGCCTGGACGTCTACCCGACCCACCGCAGCGCCGCGGCGCCGCAGTGGGTGTACGACAACACAATGCAGAACGCCACCCGCGCCAGCCTCGAGGAGGCCAGCGAGAAGGTCAGCGGCGCCTACGGCGGGATTCCCTTCCCGCTGCCGCAGAACGGCGCCGAGGTGCTGTGGAACTATCGGCTGTCCTGGCAGGGCGCCGACACCTTCTACGTGCCCTTCGACACCTGGCTGATGACCGCCGGCGGCAAGAAGATCCAGGCCACCCGCGCGCGCTTCTGGTACCAGCACCCCTACTACTTCAAGGAGGGCAGCCTGGAGACCTATGGCGGCAAACACCTGATCGGCAAGCTGGCCACCGAGCAGCCGTCGTCCAAGGCCGGCGAAGGCCTGATGACCCACTGGGACATGGACCCGGCCAAGCGCGCCGCCTGGCAGTACCTGGTCGGTCAGCGCCGGGTGCGCCGCGCGCCGAATATCGCCTACGACACCCCGGACTTCGTCACCTCCGGCGTCGGCTTCTTCGACGAGGCTTTCATGGTCTTCGGCCCGACCGACCGCCACGAGCTCAAGCTGGTCGGCAAGAAGGAACTGCTGGTGCCCTACAACAACAACCGCGCCGCCGCGGCGAGCAGCGACGAGCTGGTCAAGCCGGGCTTCCTCAACCCCGATCTGGTGCGTTGGGAGAAGCACCGGGTGTGGGTGGTCGAGGCGACCCTCAAGGCCGGCAAGCGCCATGTGGTGCCCAAGCGCACCTACTACGTGGACGAGGACTCCTGGCAGATCCTGCTGATCGACGGCTACGACGCCCAGGGCAAGCTCGGCCGGCACAACTACTCGCTGACCCTGCTCGCCCCGGAAATGCCGGTACTGACCGCCAACGTCATGTGGGGCAGCTACAACCTGGAGACCGGCGCCTACTTCCTCAACGCCGCGGCCAACGACCTCAAGGTGCAGTACCAGGCCTACCCACGGCCGACGGCTGCGTTCTTCACTCCCGATGCCATGGCCAGCGACAGCATGCGCTAAGGGAGTGCCTGGCGCGCCGATGCCCAGGCCTCGGCGTGCCGGGCGACACCCTCATCCGGCGCTTCGCGCCACCTTCTCCCGAGGGGAGAAGGGCATAGGGAGGTCGTCGCTACGCGACTTTCACCCTAATTCTTCTGCAGTGGTTGGAGCGGACATGATCGGTAATTTTTCATTCACCCGGGCGCTGCTGTTGACCGCGCTGCTGCTGCCCGGTTGGGCGACGGCGCAGTCTGCGGCTACGCCACAGATTCCGCTGCTGAACCAGCCGGCGCTGCAGAGCGCCAAGGCGCAGCGTTCGGTGTTGCTGGCCGTGACCCGCGCCGGCGAACGCCTGGTGGCGGTCGGCGAGCGCGGCATCGTGCTGCTCTCCGACGATTCCGGGGCGAGCTGGCGCCAGGCCCGGGTGCCGGTCAGCGTCAGCCTCACCGCGGTGCAGTTCGTCGATGCCGAACACGGCTGGGCGGTCGGCCACCTCGGCGTGGTCCTGCACAGCGCGGACGGCGGCGAGACTTGGGTCAAGCAACTGGATGGCGTACGCGCCGCGCAGCTGGCCTTGGCAAGTGCCGAGGAGGGCGGCGATGCCAAGTTGCTGAAGGCCGCCGAGTGGCTGGTCGCCGACGGCCCGGACAAACCCTTTCTCGACCTGTATTTCAGCGACCGCCGGCACGGCTACGTGGTCGGCGCCTATGGCCTGATCCTGCGCACCGCGGACGGTGGCGCCAGCTGGCAGCCGTGGATGCAGCAGGTGGAGAACCCCGAGGGCCTCAACCTGTACGGCATTCGCGCCGCCGGCGGCGCACTGTTCATCGCCGGCGAGCGCGGTCTGCTGCTGCGCTCCAGCGACAACGGGCAGAGCTTCCAGGCGCTCGACTCACCCTATGACGGCAGCTTCTTCGGCCTGCTGGGCAGCGCCCGTGGCGAACTGCTGGCCTTCGGCCTGCGCGGCAACGCCTATTGGTCCGGCGACCGGGGCGCCAGCTGGCAACGCATCGACACCGGCGTCGAGGTGGCCCTGTCCGCCGCCACCCGCCTGGCCGATGGCGCGCTGCTGCTGGCCAGCCAGGCCGGCGACTTGCTGATCAGCCGGGACCAGGGCCGCAGCTTCCAGCACCTGGCGGGGCCGGCCGGCGCCTCGATCGCCGGCCTGGTCGCCGCTCCCGATGGCAGCTTGATCCGCGTCGGCCTCGGCGGGCTGACCCGGCAACCGCGCGATCTACCCTCGGCGCAACGCTGAAACAACTTGCTAGGGCCCTTGGTGGCCGCATTCGGAGTCCGATGTGAACGACAATAATTCCTCCCTCGAACAGCAAGTAGTGATCGGCCGGCTGGAGGATTTCGATCCGCGCTCGGGCAATCTGGGCGAACGGGCGATCTTCAACCATCGTCCCTGGGTGATCCTGTTTTGCCTGCTGGCCACCTTGCTGCTGGGCTACCAGGCCAGCAAGATCGGCCTCAACGCCAGCTTCGAGAAGACCATCCCGACTTCCCATCCCTACGTCGCCAACTTCCTCGAACAGCGCAGCGAATTGAGCGGCCTCGGCAACTCGATCCGCATCGCCGTGGCGGTCGAGGAGGGCAGCATCTTCGACCAGGGCTACCTCGACACCCTGGCCCGGCTCAACGACGAGATCTACCTGCTGCCCGGCGTCGACAAGCCCTACATGAAGTCGCTGTGGACGCCGACCACGCGCTGGACCGCGGTGACCGAGGAGGGCCTGGACGGCGGCACGGTGATCCCGGACAGCTACGACGGTTCGCCGGCCAGCCTGGAGGAGGTGCGCACCAACGTCGCCCGCTCCGGCGAGATCGGCCAGCTGGTGGCCGCCAACTTCAAGTCCAGCGTGATCTTCGTGCCGCTGCTGGAGATCGACCCGCAGACCGGCAAGGCGCTGGACGCCGGCACTTTCTCGCGGCGCCTGGAGGTCCTGCGCGACAAATACCAGGGCGAAGGGATCCAGATCCACATCACCGGCTTCACCAAGATCATCGGCGACCTGATCGCCGGGCTGGTGCAGGTCATGCTGTTCTTCGTGGCCGCCGTGCTGGTGACCGTGGCGGTGCTCTACTGGTACACCCGCTGCGTGCGCAGCACCGCGCTGGTGGTGCTCTGCTCGCTGGTGGCGGTGCTCTGGCAGATCGGCCTGCTCGCCAGCCTCGGCTACGACCTCGATCCCTATTCGGCGCTGGTGCCCTTCCTGGTGTTCGCCATCGGCATGAGCCATGGCGCGCAGAAGATGAACGGCATCATGCAGGACGTCGGCCGCGGCACCCACCGGGTGGTCGCCGCGCGCTACACCTTCCGCCGCCTGTTCGCCGCCGGCATGACCGCGCTGCTCTGCGACGCGGTGGGCTTCGCCGTGCTGATGGTGATCGAGATCCGGGTGATCCAGGACCTGGCGATCACCGCCAGCATCGGCGTGGCGGTGCTGATCTTCACCAACCTGATCCTGCTGCCGATCCTGCTCAGCTATATTGGCGTCGGCGCCAAGGCGGCGGCGCGCAGCCTGCGCGCGGAAACCGCAGAGCTGAGCGCCAACGGCAAACACCCGTTCTGGAGCTTTCTCGACCTCTTCACCCGGCGTTCCTGGGCGCTCGGCGCCTGCCTGGTCGGGCTGGCGCTGGCGATCGGCGGCTTCGCCATCAGCCTGCAGCTGAAGGTCGGCGACCTCGACCCCGGCGCCCCGGAGCTGCGTCCGGACTCGCGCTACAACCGCGATGCGGCGTTCATGACGCAGAACTACGCGGCCAGCTCGGACATCTTCGTGGTCATGGTGAAAACCCCGGAAGACCAGTGCACCCGCTATCCGACCCTGGCCGCGGTGGACGCCCTGGCCTGGCAACTGGAGCAACTGCCGGGCGTCGAGTCGACCAACTCCATGGCCGCCCTGAGCAAGATCGCCACCGCCGGCTACAACGAGGGCAACTTCAAGTGGTACGAGCTGATCCCCAACGACGGCGCCCTCGGCGCGGTGCAGACCCGCGCGCCGCGCGAGCTGTTCAACCAGGGCTGCTCGCTGCTGTCGCTGTACGTCTACCTGGCCGACCACAAGGCCGACACCCTGGCGCGGGTGGTGGAGACCAGCGAAGCCTTCATCGCCCAGCAGCGGTTGCCGGAGGTGAAGTTCATGCTCGCCGCCGGCAGCGCCGGGATCGAGGCGGCGACCAATATCGTGGTGAAGAAGGCCATGCGCGAGATGCTGTTCTGGGTCTACGGCGCGGTGATCCTGCTCTGTTGGGTGACCTTCCGCTCCTGGCGCGCGGTGCTCGCCGCGGTGCTGCCGCTGGTGCTCACCTCGATCCTCTGCGAGGCGCTGATGGTCGGCCTGGGCATGGGCGTCAAGGTCGCCACGCTGCCGGTGATCGCCCTCGGCGTGGGCATCGGCATCGACTATGCGCTCTATGTGCTGAGTGTGATCCTGGCGCGCATGCGCGCCGGCGATTCGCTGTCCGAGGCCTACTACCGCGCGCTGCTGTTCACCGGCAAGGTGGTGATGCTGACCGGCATCACGCTGGCTATCGCCGTGGCCACCTGGGCCTTCTCGCCGATCAAGTTCCAGGCCGACATGGGCATCCTGCTGGCCTTCATGTTCCTGGTGAACATGCTCGGCGCGCTGATCCTGCTGCCGGCGCTGGCCTACTTCCTGTTGCCGCAAGGCTTGTTCGAAAAAAAGTCTGAAGCCTCCGGCCTGCTGCAGCCGGTCGGGGAGGCTTGAGTGCGCCCCATCCAGGGCGGTTGCCTGAGCCTGTGGCTGCTGGCCTCGTCGACGCTCTGGGCCGCCGCGCCGGTGCAGCAGTACCAGCAGATGCGCAGCCAGGCGACGCTGCTGGCGGTGAATGCGCTGCTCTACTTCGACGCCGACCCGCGGGCGCAACCCGATGCCCGCCACCTGACGGCGTTGCGCGAGGCGCAGCAGCGCCTGGATGCCTTCGCCGTAGCGCTCGACCTGCCGCCGGCGATCGGCGATTCGCTGGCCAGCCTGGATGCCTGGCTGGACGGCTTGCAGGCGCTGTCGCGCGACGCGGCGCCGCGTTATCCGCAACTGCTGATCGGCCTGCTCGACAGCCGCGCGCAACTCGACCGCCAGGCGGCCGCCGCCTACCGGCAGATGCAGGACCAGCTGTCGCCGCGCGAGCAAGTGCTCAACCGCCAGAGCCTCGCCATCGCCAGCCTGCTGCTGCATGCCCAGGCGCGCAGCGCGCGGGTGCTCGGCGATCACTCGCTGGCTTTCACCGAGGCCGAGTTCGTCGCCCGCGACCAGGCCATCGAGCAGGGCTTTGCCGAGCTGATCGGCCTGTTGCCGGAGCAGGCCGACGCGCTGCACCAGCAGCGCCTGGCCTACCGCTTCGTGCGCAAGCGCCTGCTGGATCCCGATCCGGGGCAGGTGACCGGCAGCCTCGAGCGCTACCTGGCCGGCGTAGTGGTGGCGCTCGACGAGCTGGCGGCGCGCTAGGGCTTAACGACTGGCGGCAGACCGGCTGCACCGTGCGCACCGATTGCCGAGGCATGGATAGCCGGCCACGGCGGCTCTGGCTTTCTGGTGCGCGCAGCGCACCCTACCGGTTGTCGTCGGCGCTGGCGCCGTGTGCAGCATGACCATTGCCGTCGCGCGAGGCGCCGGCGCGATGGCCAGCCGGGGCCTTGCGCGGGCTGGCCGCAAACCTATTCGATCGGCTCGTAGGGCAGGCCGACGTAGTTCTCCGCGATGGTCCGGCGCCCGGCCTCGGAGCCGACGAAGTAGTCCAGCTCGGTCTGCTGCATGCGCTGGCTGAAGGCGTCGGTATCCGGGAAGCGGTGCAGCAGCGAGGTCATCCACCAGGAGAAGCGTTCGGCCTTCCAGATCCGCCGCAGGCAGATCGCCGAGTACTGCTCCAGCAAGTCGCTGCGGCCCTCGCGGTAGACCTTGAGCAGGATGCGGTACAGCGTGCTGACGTCGCTGGCCGCCAGGTTGAGGCCCTTGGCGCCGGTCGGCGGGACTATGTGGGCGGCGTCGCCGAGCAGGAACAGCCGACCATATTGCATGGGTTCGACCACGAAGCTGCGCAGCGGGGCGATGCTCTTCTCGATCGACGGGCCGGTCACCAGGCGCGCGGCGACCTCGGCTGGCAGGCGGCTCTTCAGCTCGTTCCAGAAGCGCTCATCCGACCAGTCCTCGACCTTCTCCTCTGCGCCCACTTGCACGTAGTAGCGGGTGCGGGTCGGCGAACGCATGCTGCACAGGGCGAAGCCGCGCTCGTGGTTGGCGTAGATCAGCTCGTCGGCCACCGGCGGGGTGTCGGCGAGGATGCCCAGCCAGCCGAACGGATAGACCCGTTCGAACTCCTTGAGCACCCCGGCGGGGATGGACTGGCGCGCCACGCCGTGGAAGCCGTCGCAGCCGGCGATGTAATCGCAGTCCAGGCGCAGGGTTTCGCCGTCGTGTTCGAAGGTAAGGTAGGGTTGTTCGCCCTGCAGCTCATGCGGTTGCACGTTGCTGGCGCTATAGAAGGTCTGCGCGCCGCAGTGCGCGCGGGCCTCCATCAGGTCGCGGGTGACTTCGGTCTGGCCGTAGATCATCACTGTCTTGCCGCCGGTCAGGCCCTTCAGGTCGATGTGCGCACAGCGGCCGTCGAAGGCCAGTTCGAAGCCGTCGTGCACCAGGCCTTCGCGGTCCATGCGCGCGCCGACCCCGGCTTCGCGCAGCAGCTCGACCAGGCCCTGTTCCAGCACCCCGGCGCGGATCCGGCCGAGCACGTAATCGGGGTCCTGGCGTTCGACGATGACGGTGTCGATGCCGGCGTTATGCAATAGCTGGCCGAGCAGCAGCCCGGAGGGACCGGCGCCGATGATGGCGACTTGCGTCTTCACTGTTCTTGTCATTGTTGTTGTCCTTGGTGCGGGGGGCGCCACGGACTGGCACCCCGTCTGATTGGTACTCCTGTATTTTTTGTGGATGGCGGTCGCCTTTGAAGGCAATATCCAACAAGGTTTCTGGATTTTTCGCGGGTCTATCACATGTCGGGAGCGATGCCGAAGAACGCCGCCGCTGCGGTGCCGGTGTTCAAGCTGTACGGCGAGACGGCCGCCTGGCCGACGCCGGACCTGATCCATTGCGAGTCGATCGCCGAGCGCAGCCGCCTGCACGACTGGGAGATCAAGCCGCATCGGCATGGCGATCTGGTGCAGCTGCTGTATGTGCAGAGCGGGCAGGCCGAGTTGCAGGTGGAGGGGCAGACCAGCCGGGTCGTACAGCCGGCCTTGCAGGTGGTGCCGGCGCTCAGCGTGCATGGTTTCCGCTTCTCGCGGGACATCCAGGGGCAGGTGCTGACCCTGGCCCTGCCGCTGGCCGAGCAGCTCGCCAGCGCCCTCGACGGCCGCCTGCTGCAGCGCGCCGCCTGCTATCCGGTGGGGGAGGCCAAGGGCTACCTGGATGGGCTGTTCGAGTCGATCGGCGCGGAGTACGCGGGCCAGGCGCCGGGACGCGAGCTGATGCTGCAGTCGTTGCTCAGCCTGCTGCTGGTGTGGATCGGCCGCTGCGCGTTGCAGCAGGCGCAAGCCGAATCCAGCCAACCGGACCGCGGTCGCGCGCACCTGCAGGGCTTCACCCAACTGCTCGAGGCACAGTTTCGCGAGCACCGGCCGATCGAGCACTATGCCGCCAGTCTGGGCATCAGCGCCGCGCACCTGAATGCGCTGTGCCGACGCCTGGCCGGGCAGTCGGCGTTGCAGATGATCAACCTCAGGCTGCTGCTGGAAGCCAAGCGCTGCCTGGTCTACACCGCCATGACCGTCAACCAGGTGTCGGACAGCCTGGGTTTTTCCGAACCGGCGTATTTTTCCCGGTTCTTCAAGCGCGGCACGGGGCAGTCGCCGAAAGCCTTCCGCGTGCAGCGCTAACTCAGCTAAGGGAAATCCGGTGAATATCGACACCCGCATCAAATTCCGCCATCTGCTGTGTTTCCTCGAGGTGGCCCGCCAGGGCAGCCTGGCGCGGGCGGCCGACAAGCTGGCGGTGAGCCAGCCGGCGATCTCCAAGACCCTCAAGGAACTGGAGGTGCTGCTCGCCGCCAGCCTGTTCGAGCGCAGCAAGAGCGGCGTCAGCCTGAGCGAGGCCGGGGTGGCCTTCCTGCGCTATGCCGGGCCGTGCGTGCAGGCCCTGCGCGACGGGGTCAGCAGCCTGCGCGGCGGCGAATATGCCGCGGGGACGGTCAGGCTCGGCGTGCTCTCGACGGTCGAGAGCCTGCTGGTGCCGGAGGTGGTGCGGCGCCTGCATCAGCGGCACTCGGCACTGGTGGTCAGCGTGGTGACCGGGCCGAGTGCCTACCTGCTGTCGCAGTTGCGCGTCGGCGAGCTGGACCTGGTGGTCGGGAGGATGACCGACAGCCCGCAGATCCAGGGGCTGACCTTCGAGCACCTGTACAGCGAATCCATGACCCTGGTGGTGCGCGCGGGGCATCCGCTGCTGGCCGGGCCGCTACAGCGCGGCCAGCTGGAAGACTACCCGCTGGTGCTGCCGCTGGCCGGCACCACCATCCGCAAGTTCGCCGACAGCCTGTTCGTGCAGTGCGGCATCGCCCAGCCGCGCCAGCGCCTGGAAACCCTGTCGCTGGCCCTCAGCCGGCGCTATGTGCTGTGCAGCGAGGCGATCTGGATCGCGCCGCTGGATGCGGTACGCCTGGATTTGCGCACCGGCGAACTGGTCGAGCTGGCGCTCGGCATCCAGGAGCCGGGCGGCTCGGTGGGCATCTGCAGCAATGCCACGCTGCCGCTGTCGCTGGCGGCGCAGTGGTGCCAGGAGGTGCTGCGTGAGGTGGGGCAGGACTATCGAGAAGAGGCTTATCCATAACCATTTGGTTATGGATTGCTGGCGTCTTTTCAGTTTTCCCCCGCCGCCGATTGTCCGAGACTGTGCACCACCGCCTGCTGAGCAGGCCCTCCCCAACTCGAACAAGAGGAGAGCGACATGTCCGATGCGGACGACCGCCGTTTCGTCATTCGTGACCGCAACTGGCACCCGAAAGCCTTCACCCCCGACTACAAGACCTCGATTGCCCGCTCGCCGCGCCAGGCGCTGGTGAGCATTCCCCAGTCGCTCTCGGAAACCAGCGGGCCGGACTTCTCGCACCTGAAGCTGGGCGCGCACGACAACGACCTGTTGCTCAACTTCAACCACGGCGGCTTGCCGGTGGGCGAGCGCATCCTGGTCTGCGGCCGGGTCATGGACCAGTACGGCAAACCGCTGCCGCACACCCTGGTGGAGATGTGGCAGGCCAATGCCGGCGGCCGCTACCGGCACAAGAACGACCGCTACCTGGCGCCGCTCGACCCGAACTTCGGCGGGGTCGGCCGCGCCCTGACCGACAGCCAGGGCAACTACAGCTTCCGCACCATCAAGCCCGGCCCCTATCCGTGGCGCAACGGCCCCAACGACTGGCGCCCGGCGCATATCCACTTCTCGTTGAACGGCCCGTCGATCGCCACCCGCCTGATCACCCAGCTGTATTTCGAGGGCGACCCGCTGATTCCGCTGTGCCCGATCGTCAAGTCGATCGCCAACCCGGAGGCGGTGCAGACGCTGATCGCCAAGCTCGACATGAACCTGGCCAACCCCATGGATTGCCTGGCCTACCGCTTCGACATCGTCCTGCGTGGTCAACGCAAGACCCACTTCGAAAACTGCTGAGAACCAGCATACGATCTGCTGCGCGTCGGCCATACGGCGTTAAAAACGGCTTCGGGATGCTCATTTACAGCTCGTAAACTCGCGTGCGAGCCCAGTCCATCCCTCAGCCATTTTTGCCTTGTCTGGCTCTAGCTCGCGAGATCGTAAGCCGGTTCCGAGGAGAACTGATCATGCCCGTTCAACTGCTGCCGGAAACCCCTTCGCAAACCGCCGGCCCCTATGTGCATATCGGCCTGGCCCTGGCCGCCGCCGGCAACCCGACCCGTGACCAGGAAATCTGGAGCCAGATGGCCAAGGCCGACGCGCCGGGCCAGCACATCGTCCTGATCGGCCAGGTCTACGACGGCAATGGCCATCTGGTGCGCGACTCCTTCCTGGAGTTCTGGCAGGCCGACCACCAGGGCCGCTACGATGAGGCCTTCGACCTGGAGAAGCCGTTCAACGGCTTCGGCCGCACCGCCACCACCTTCGATGCCGGCAGCGAGTGGACCATCCACACGGTCAAGCCGGGCGTGGTGCGCAACGCCGCCGGCGTACCGATGGCGCCGCATATCAACGTCAGCCTGTTTGCCCGCGGCATCAACATCCACCTGCAGACCCGCCTGTACTTCGACGACGAGGCCGAGGCCAACGCCGCGGATCCGGTGCTCAACCTGATCGAGCAGCCGCAACGCCGCGAGACGCTGATCGCCAGGCGCTGCGAGGTCGACGGCAAGCCGGCCTATCGCTTCGATATCCGCATCCAGGGCGAAGGCGAGACCGTGTTCTTCGACTTCTGACGGGCGCCCGTCCAGGCGGCGTGCGAGCCTGTCCGCCGCCGCCTGGAGCGATTGCGCCGGCAGGACGCTGCAGGCATCGTTGAGCCTCCGTTCGATCTTCGCAAGGAACCGGCCGCGTGCTAGCCGTACTGACCATCACCGCGCCGATCTTCATCCTCATCGCCCTGGGCTTTGTGTCCGCGCGTATCGGCCTGCTCAACCGCGAGCAGATTCGCGGCATGGGCGGTTTCGTCATCAACTTCGCCCTGCCGGCACTGGTGATCAAGGCACTGGTCGAACGGCCGATCGGCGAGGTGCTCAATCTGCCGTATCTGCTGGCCTATGCCCTCGGTTCGCTGGCGGTATTCGGCGCCGGCTTCGGCGTGTCGCGCTGGCTGCGCAAGGACAGCCTCGCCGCCAGCGCGCTCACCGCCATGGGCATGTCGGTATCCAACAGCGGCTTTATCGGTTACCCGATCGTGGCCATGCTGCTCGGCCCGCCGGCGGCGGTGGCCCTGGCCCTGGGCATGCTGGTGGAGAACCTGCTGATGATCCCCCTGGCGCTGGCGCTGGCTCTGGCCGAGGCGGGCCAGCAACGTGCGGGGGCGAGCGTGGCGGTGCTGGGCGAGACGCTGAAGCGCTTGCTGAAGAACCCGATCATCATCGCCATCAGTCTGGGGCTGATGCTCTCGCTGCTGGAGATTCGCCTGCCGGCGCTGCCGTTCAAGGTGATCGAGATGCTCGCCAGCGCCTCGGCGCCGGTCGCGCTGTTCGTCATTGGCGGCACGCTGTATGGCTTGAAGACGCGCGGGTTGTGGCTGGATGTGGGGCTGACCGGGGTGGGCAAGCTGATCCTGCATCCGCTGGCGGTATTCGCGGCATTTGCCGTTCTGCCGGCAGTCGAGCCGCAACTGATGGTGGCCGGGGTGCTGTTCGCCAGTGCGCCGATGATGAGCATCTACCCGATCCTCGGCCAGCGCTTCGGCCTGGAGGGACGCTGCGCGGCGGCCCTGGTGGTGTCGACCAGCCTGGCCTTCTTCACCATCAGTACGCTGGTGGCGCTTCTCGCGCATTGAACCCGCAGCAGCCGCGTTGGCCAGGAAATGGCGCAGCGCGAGCATTCGCCGCGACTTCAGCGGACGACAACCGCCTGATCCGTCGCGGCACGCGGTCGGCCGCTCCGCGTGCTCCATGTGTTAGGCGTCCTCGCGACGGGCTCAGCGCGCTTGCGCCGGAGGCTTGCAGGCCATCGGCTGATGTTGCTCGGTCAATTGCGATTATCGAACCTGCGGCCGATAATCGGACTGCACTGCGCCACCTTTTCCCTGGAGCACGTATGACCGAATCACGTCCGTCTCTCTCCGCCCTCACGCCACCGGCATACGTCTCGCCCGCCAAGCGCATCGAAGAGCTGAGCGGCGATCCGAATTTCATGACCTCCCTGGCGCGCGGCCTGGCGGTGATCAATGCCTTCCAGGAACGCAAGCGCCACCTGACCATCGCGCAGATCAGCCACCGCACCGAGATTCCCCGCGCCGCCGTGCGCCGTTGCCTGTATACGCTGATGAAGCTGGGCTACGCGACCACCGACGGGCGCACCTATTCGCTGCTGCCCAAGGTGCTGACCCTCGGCCATGCCTACCTGTCGTCGACGCCGCTGGCGGTGTCCGCGCAGCCCTACCTGGACCGCATCAGCGAGCAACTGCACGAGGCCTGCAACCTGGCCACCCTGGAAGGCGAGCAGGTGCTCTATATCGCCCGTTCGGCGATTCCGCAGCGCTTGATCTCGGTAGACCTCAGCGTCGGCAGCCGGCTGCCGGCCTATTGCACCTCGATGGGCCGCATCCTCCTGGCCGCGCTGGACGACGACAGCCTGCACGACTACCTGAATCACGCCGATCTGCAGGCCAAGACCAGCCGCACCCTGCACACCCCCGAGGCACTGTGGGAATGCCTGCAACGGATTCGCCATCAGGGTTGGTGCATCGTCGACCAGGAACTGGAGCAGGGCCTGCGCTCGATCGCGGTGCCGGTCTACGACTCCGCCGGGCATGTGCTGGCGGCGATGAACGTCAGCACCCATGCCGGGCGGGTTCCGGCCAGCGAACTGGAGAAGCGCTTCCTGCCGATCATGCTCAGCGCCAGCCGCGAGCTGAGCAGCCAGCTGTTCCGGCCGTAGTGAAGCCGTTGGTTCGTGCAGAATTTGTGCGGTTATCGCCCGCTGGGGGCTTCATCCGGGGTCGAATTCACTAAGCTGTAGCCCAGGCTATCCAGGTCGGGGGCGCCGCCCGCCAAGACCGTTGATCGGTGAGGGCCGTGGTCCGCCTGTTTTGCCTGTATGAATTAACAAAACCTGTGAGCGGATGCCTTGCCTGTGCCGACTCCCAGGGCCCAAAACTATAAGAGCATCCTCAGAGATGGACTGTCGCCTGCTGAACGAGAAGAGTCGGATCTTCCTCAACGCCGACCCCTATGCGGTCTCCGATTACGTGAACCAGCACGTGGGTTCGCATTGCATCCGTCTGCCCAAGAGCGGGCGGCCCGAGGCCAGCCTCAGCCACCGCACCTTCGGCAGCCTGGATCTGTGCCGGATCAGCTACGGCGGCAGCGTGCGGGTCACCTCGCCGGCGCTGGAAACCATCTACCACCTGCAGGTTCTGCTCAAGGGCCACTGCCTGTGGCGCGGCCACGCCCAGGAGCACTACTTCACCCCCGGCGAGTTGCTGCTGATCAACCCCGACGACCCGGTCGACCTGACCTATTCGGACGACTGCGAGAAGTTCATCGTCAAGCTGCCCGCGACCCTGCTCGACCTGGCCTGCAGCGAGAACCACTGGCGCCGGCCGGCCGAAGGCATCCGCTTCGCTTCGCGGCACAACCTGCAGCAGCTCGACGGCTTCGTCAATCTGCTCGGCCTGGTCTGCGACGAGGCGGAAAGCGCGCAACCGCTCGCCCAGGTCCAGGAGCACTACACGCGGATCATCGCCAGCAAGCTGCTCGGGCTGCTGGCCAACAACGTCGCCCGCGAGGAGCTGGGCGACAGCTGCCCGTCGTTCGAGCGGATCGTCCAGTACATCGAGGACAACCTCAAGCAGGACATCGGCCTGGAGCAGCTGGCCGAGGTGGTGCGCATGAGCCCGCGCTCGCTCTACGCGCTGTTCGAGCGGCATGCCGGCACCACGCCCAAGCACTACATCCGCAACAAGAAGCTGGAGAGGGTGCACGCCTGCCTGATCGACCCCACCGCCAGGGTGCGCAACATCACCGAGGTGGCCCTGGACTACGGCTTCCTGCACCTCGGACGGTTCTCCGAGAGCTACAAGAGCACCTTCGGCGAACTGCCTTCTGACACCCTGCGCCGTCGCGAGTCCTGATTCGTGTGCTGTTGGTGCGCACAGCGCACCCTACGGCGCCTTCGCAAATCCTGACTCCGGCGTAGGGTGCGCCGTGCACACGTCGCTGGTCCCGTTGCTCGTGCCCTGCAGAAAACGGATAAAGGTCGCGCACAAACTGGATATTGCCGGGCCGTCCCAAGCCCTAGCCTTGGAACCGTTGAAACAATAACAACGGAGCCATGGCCATGACCCTGGGACTCGATTACCTCAACAGCCTGCTTGAAGAAAACAAGGACGAGGGCATCTACCGCTGCAAGCGCGAGATGTTCACCGACCCGCGTCTGTTCGACCTGGAGATGCAGCACATCTTCGAGGGCAACTGGCTGTACCTGGCCCACGAGAGCCAGATCCCCGAGAACAACGACTACTACACCACCACCATGGGGCGCCAGCCGATCTTCATCGCGCGCAACAAGGACGGTGAGCTGAATGCGTTCATCAACGCCTGCAGCCACCGTGGCGCCATGCTCTGCCGCTTCAAGAGCGGCAACAAGGCGACCTACACCTGCCCGTTCCACGGCTGGACCTTCAACAACAGCGGCAAGCTGCTCAAGGTCAAGGATCCCAAGGACGCCGG
This sequence comes from Pseudomonas benzenivorans, assembly GCF_900100495.1. Taxonomy (GTDB): domain Bacteria; phylum Pseudomonadota; class Gammaproteobacteria; order Pseudomonadales; family Pseudomonadaceae; genus Aquipseudomonas; species Aquipseudomonas benzenivorans. Next base: position 20,633 of record NZ_FNCT01000010.1, on the reverse strand, counting down.
CTACCCGGAGAGTTTCGACTGCGACGGCTCCCACGACCTGAAGAAGGTCGCCCGCTTCGAGTCCTACCGCGGCTTCCTGTTCGGCAGCCTGAACGATCAAGTAGCGCCGCTGCAGGACTTCCTCGGCGAGTCGAAGAAGATCATCGACATGATCGTCGACCAGTCCGCCGACGGCCTGGAAGTGCTGCGCGGCTCCAGCACCTATGTCTACGAAGGCAACTGGAAGCTGCAGGCCGAGAACGGCGCCGACGGCTACCACGTCACCGCGGTGCACTGGAACTACGCCGCGACCCAGCAGCAGCGCAAGCAGAAGGAAGCCGGCGACGACATCCGCGCCATGAGCGCCGGCGGCTGGGGCAAGAAGGGCGGCGGCTTCTACTCCTTCGAGAACGGCCACCTGCTGCTGTGGACCCGCTGGGACAACCCGGAAGACCGGCCGCTGTTCGCCGAGCGCGAGCGCCTGGCCGGTGAGTTCGGCGAGGCCCGTGCCGACTGGATGATCGGCAACTCGCGCAACCTCTGCCTGTACCCGAACCTGTACCTGATGGACCAGTTCGGCTCGCAGCTGCGCATCGCCCGGCCGCTGGCGGTGGACAAGACCGAAGTGACCATCTACTGCATCGCGCCCAAGGGCGAGAGCAGCGAGGCCCGCGCCCGGCGCATCCGCCAGTACGAAGACTTCTTCAACGTCAGTGGCATGGCCACCCCCGACGACCTGGAAGAGTTCCGCGCCTGCCAGCAGGGCTTCGCCGGCCGCGCCATGCAGTGGAACGACATGTCCCGCGGCTGCGAGCACTGGGTCGAGGGCGCCGATGAGGCGGCCCGGGAAATCGATCTGCATCCGCTGATGAGCGGTGTGCGCACCGAAGACGAAGGCCTGTTCGTGCTGCAGCACCACTACTGGCAGCAGCAGATGATCGAGGCGCTGCAGGAGCAGCAGGACCAATTGATCCACGTGGAGGGCGCGTAAATGAGCCTGACCTACGAAGCCGCGCGCGACTTCCTCTACCGTGAGGCGCGCTACCTGGACGACAAGCAGTGGGACGAGTGGTTGGAGCTGTACGCCAGTGACGCGACCTTCTGGATGCCGGCCTGGGACGACCGCGACCAGCTGGTGGAGAACCCGCAGACCGACATCTCGCTGATCTGGTACGGCAACCGCAGCGGCCTGGAAGACCGGGTGTTCCGCATCCGCACCGAGCGCTCCAGCGCCACCATTCCGGACACGCGCACCTCGCACAACATCAGCAACATCGAGCTGCTCGAGCAGGCCGACGGTGTATGCAAGCTGCGCTTCAACTGGCACACCCTGAGCTTTCGCTACAAGGTCGTCGACCACTTCTACGGCACCAGCTTCTACAGCCTCGACACCGGCGGGCCGAACCCGCTGATCAAGGCCAAGAAGGTGGTCCTGAAGAACGACTACGTCAGGCAGGTCATCGACGTTTACCACATCTGAACCCGCAGCAGGGCTGCCGGCGGGAGGCGTTGCCTCCCGTCTCGGGCCGCTGCACGCCGCAATCAGCCAGAACAGCTACAGCGAGGTGTGCCATGAGCCACAAGATCGCACTGAATTTCGAAGACGGGGTCACCCGTTTCATCGACGCCAACCTCGGCGAGACCGTCGCCGATGCCGCCTATCGCCAGGGCATCAACATCCCCCTGGATTGCCGCGACGGCGCCTGTGGCGCCTGCAAGTGCTTCGCCGAAGCCGGCCAGTACGACCTCGGCGAAGAGTACGTCGAGGACGCCTTGAGCGAGGAAGAAGCCGAGCAGGGCTATGTGCTGACCTGCCAGATGCGCGCCGAGAGCGATTGCGTGGTGCGCGTGCCGGCGTCCAGCGACCTGTGCAAGACCCAGCAGGCCAGCTACGAGGCGGCGATCAGCGCGGTGCGCCAGCTGTCCGACAGCACCATCGCGCTGTCGATCAAGGGCGAGGCGCTGAGCAAGCTGGCGTTCCTGCCGGGCCAGTACGTCAACCTCAAGGTGCCGGGCAGCGAGCAGAGCCGCGCCTATTCCTTCAGCAGCCTGCCCAAGGACGGTGAAGTCAGCTTCCTGATCCGCAACGTGCCGGGCGGCCTGATGAGCAGCTTCCTGACCGGGCTGGCCAAGGCCGGCGACAGCATGACCTTGGCCGGCCCGCTGGGCAGCTTCTACCTGCGCGAGATCAAGCGGCCGCTGCTGCTGCTTGCCGGCGGCACGGGCCTGGCGCCCTTCACCGCGATGCTCGAGAAGATCGCCGAGCAGGACAGCGCGCACCCGCTGCACCTGATCTACGGGGTGACCCACGACCACGACCTGGTCGAGCTGGACCGGCTCGAGGCCTTCGCCGCGCGCATCCCCAACTTCACCTACAGCGCCTGCGTGGCCAGCCCGGACAGCGGCTACCCGCACAAGGGCTACGTCACCCAGCACATCGCGCCCAAGCACCTCAACGACGGCGACGTGGATGTCTACCTGTGCGGCCCGCCGCCGATGGTCGAGGCGGTCAGCGGCTACATCCGCGAGCAGGGCATCGCGCCGGCCAACTTCTACTACGAGAAGTTCGCCGCCAGCGCCTGAAGGCTCCTTTGGTCCGCTTACTGGGTGAGCGGGCCTGTTTTATTCGTGCAGTAGCTCGGGGGGTTCTGTCGGATTCCCCCGGATTGCATCCGGGCTACGCAACCGAGGTGGTTCATGAACAAGCGTTTCCATAACAAGGTCGCCGTGGTCACCGGCGCCGCCCAGGGCATCGGCCGGCGCGTGGCCGAGCGGCTGCTGGAGGAGGGCGCCCAGGTGGTGGCGGTGGACCGCTCCGAACTGGTGTTCGAGCTGGTCGAGCAGCAAGCCGCACTCTGCCTGACCGCCGACCTCGAGCAGTTCGCCGAGTGCCAGCGGGTGATGGCTGCGGCGCTCGAGCGCTTCGGCCGCCTCGACATCCTGGTCAACAATGTCGGCGGCACCATCTGGGCCAAGCCGTTCGAGCACTACCGCGAGCACGAGATCGAGGCCGAGGTGCGCCGCTCGCTGTTCCCGACCCTGTGGTGCTGCCACGCTGCGCTGCCGCCGATGCTCGAACAGGGCAGCGGGGCCATCGTCAACGTTTCCTCGATCGCCACCCGCGGGGTCAACCGCGTGCCCTACGGCGCGGCCAAGGGCGGGGTCAATGCGCTGACCGCCTGCCTGGCCTTCGAGACCGCCGAGCGCGGCATCCGGGTCAACGCCACCGCCCCCGGCGGCACCGAGGCGCCGCCCCGGCGCATTCCGCGCAACGCCGCCGCGCAGAGCGAGCAGGACAAGGCCTGGTACCAGCAGATCGTCGACCAGACCCTCAGCAGTAGCCTGATGAAACGCTACGGGACCATCGACGAGCAGGCCGGCGCGATCCTCTTCCTGGCTTCCGACGAGGCCGCCTACATCACCGGCGTGACCCTGCCGGTGGGCGGCGGTGATCTCGGCTGACAGCACCATCCCCGGCTCCTGCACAAAGCAACCGAGTTGTTCACAACAAAAACAAAAGAGAGAACCCATGCCATGCGACAGATAGACGTCAACCAGGCGATAGACAACGCCCGCTTCACCCGCTTCCACTGGATGGTCATGGCGCTCTGCGCGCTGCTGCTGATCTTCGACGGCTACGACCTGTTCATCTACGGCGTGGTGCTGCCGGCGATCATGCAGGAGTGGGGCCTGACCCCGCTGCAGGCCGGCGCCCTGGGCAGCTACGCGCTGTTCGGCATGATGTTCGGCGCCTTAGGCTTCGGCACCCTGGCCGACAGGATCGGCCGCAAGAAGGGCATCGCCATCTGCTTCGCGCTGTTCTCCGGCGCCACCATCGTCAACGGCTTCGCCGGCAACCCGACCGAGTTCGGCCTCTGCCGCTTCGTCGCCGGCCTCGGTTGCGGCGGCCTGATGCCCAACGCGGTGGCCTTGATGAACGAGTACGCACCCAAGCGCCTGCGCAGCACCCTGGTGGCGGTGATGTTCAGCGGCTATTCGGTGGGCGGCATGCTCTCGGCCGGCGTCGGCATCTACATGCTGCCGCGTTTCGGCTGGGAGGCGATGTTCTTCGCCGCGGCCGTGCCGCTGCTGTTGCTGCCGCTGATCCTCTGGCTGCTGCCCGAGTCGATCGGCTTCCTCGTGCGCCAGGGCCGCACCGCCCAGGCCCGCGCCATCCTCGCCAAGATCGAGCCGGACCAGTCGATCGGTGCCGATGACCAGCTGCTGCTGAGCGACAGCAAGGGCAAGGGCGTCGCCGTGCTCGAACTGTTCCGCGACGGCCGTGCGCTGCGCACCCTGTGCCTGTGGCTGGCGTTCTTCTGCTGCCTGCTGATGGTCTACGCGCTGAGCTCCTGGCTGCCCAAGCTGATGGGGGGCGCCGGCTACAGCCTGGGTTCCAGCCTGTCGTTCCTGCTGGCGCTGAACTTCGGCGGCATGGCCGGCGCCATCCTCGGCGGCTGGTTGGGCGACCGCTTCGACCTGGGCAAGGTGATGGTGGCGTTCTTCGTCGCCGCCGGCCTGTCGATCAGCCTGCTGGGCTTCAAGAGCCCGACGCCTGTGCTCTACCTGCTGATCTTCGTCGCCGGCGCCACCACCATCGGCACGCAGATCCTCCTGTACGCCGGCGCCGCGCAGTTCTACGGCCTGTCGATCCGCTCCACCGGCCTCGGCTGGGCCTCGGGCATCGGCCGCAACGGCGCCATCGTCGGCCCGCTGCTGGGCGGCGCGCTGCTGGGCATCAACCTGCCGCTGCAGCTGAATTTCATGGCCTTCGCCGTACCCGGTGCCATCGCCGCCATCGCCATGACGGTGTTCACCCTCAGTGGCCAGCGCCGGCAGGCCGCGTCGGTGGCGCTGACGGCGGCCAAGGCCTGAGCCTGTAGCCCTCACCCCCGGCCCCTCTCCCACAGGTGGGAGAGGGGAGACTGACTGGAAGACTGAAATGAGCCAAGTCCTGATCGAAAGCATCGAGGCGATCATCGTCGATCTGCCGACCATCCGCCCGCACAAGCTGGCGATGCACTGCATGCAGCAGCAGACCCTGGTGGTCATCCGCCTGCGCTGTGCCGACGGCATCGAAGGCCTCGGCGAGTCCACCACCATCGGTGGCCTGGCCTACGGCAACGAGAGCCCGGAGAGCATCAAGCAGAACATCGACAGCCACCTCGGTCCGCTGCTGCTCGGTCAGGACGCGAGCAACATCAACGCCTGCATGCAGCGCCTGGACCAGGCGGCCAAGGGCAACAGCTTCGCCAAGTCCGGCCTGGAAAGCGCGCTGCTCGACGCCCAGGGCAAGCGCCTCGGCCTGGCGGTCAGCGAACTGCTCGGCGGACGGGTGCGCGACAGCCTGGAGGTGGCCTGGACCCTGGCCAGCGGCGACACCGCCCGGGACATCGCCGAAGCGCAGCACATGCTGGAAATTCGCCGGCACCGCATCTTCAAGCTGAAGATCGGTGCCGGCGAGGTGGGGCGCGACCTCAAGCACGTGATCGCGATCAAGCAGGCCCTCGGCGATGCGGCCAGCGTGCGTGTCGACGTCAACCAGGCCTGGGACGAATCGGTGGCCCTGCGCGCCTGTCAGGTGCTCGGCGACCACGGCATCGACCTGATCGAACAGCCGATTGCGCGGATCAACCGCGCCGGGCAGGTGCGCCTCAATCGGCGCAGCCCGGCACCGATCATGGCCGACGAATCGATCGAGAGCGTCGCGGACGCCTTCAGCCTGGCCGCCGACGGCGCGGCCAGCATCTTCGCCCTGAAGATCGCCAAGAACGGCGGCCCGCGCGCCGTGCTGCGCACCGCGGCGATCGCCGAGGCAGCGGGCATCGCCCTGTACGGCGGCACCATGCTCGAAGGCTCGATCGGCACCCTGGCCTCGGCCCACGCCTTCCTCACCCTGCGCCAGCTGACCTGGGGCACCGAACTGTTCGGCCCGCTGCTGCTGACCGAGGAGATCGTCCGCGAGGCCCCGCAGTACCGCGACTTCGCCCTGCAGGTGCCACGTACCCCGGGCCTCGGCCTGAGCCTGGACGAAGAGCGCCTGGCGTTCTTCGCCCGCAAATGACCTGAGAGGAAATGCCCATGCTGTTCCACGTGAAGATGACCGTGAAATTGCCCGTCGACATGGACCCGGCCAAGGCCGCCCAGATCAAGGCGGACGAGAAGGAACTGGCCCAGCGCCTGATGCGCGAGGGCAAGTGGCGCCACCTGTGGCGCATCGCCGGGCAGTACGCCAACTACAGCGTCTTCGACCTGGCAAGCGTCGAGGAGCTGCACGACACCCTGCTGCAGCTGCCGCTGTTTCCCTACATGGAGATCGAGATCGACGCCCTGTGCCGGCATCCCTCGTCGATCCGTGACGACGACCGTTGATTAGCCCTACAACAAAAACCGAGGACACCATCATGAGCGTTAAAGTCAGCCACACCGCCGAAATCCAGGACCTGTTCAAAGAAGCCAGCGGCCTCAACAACCAGCAGGGCAGCCCGCGGGTCAAGCAGATCATGCTGCGCATCATCAACGATGCGGCGAAGATCATCGAAGACCTGGAAATCACCGACGACGAGTTCTGGAAGACCGTCGACTACCTGAACCGCCTGGGCGGGCGCAATGAAGTCGGCCTGCTGGTGCCGGGCCTGGGCCTGGAGCACTTCCTCGACATCCTGCAGGATGCCAAGGACGCCGAGGCCGGCCTGACCGGCGGCACCCCGCGCACCATCGAGGGCCCGCTGTATGTCGCCGGCGCGCCGCTGGTCGAAGGCGAAGCGCGGATGGACGATGGCAGCGAGTTGGACCGCGCCACCGTGATGTTCCTCGAAGGCGTGGTGACCGACACCCAGGGGCAGCCGGTGGCCGGCGCGGTGGTCGACCTGTGGCACGCCAACACCCAGGGCAACTACTCCTACTTCGACAAGAGCCAGTCGGCCTACAACCTGCGCCGGCGCATCGTCACCGACAGCGAAGGCCGCTACCGCGCCCGCAGCATCGTGCCCAACGGCTACGGCTGCGCCCCGGACGGCCCGACCCAGGAATGCCTGGACCTGCTCGGCCGCCACGGCCAGCGTCCGGCGCACATCCACTTCTTCATCTCCGCCCCTGGCCATCGCCATCTGACCACCCAGATCAACCTGGCCGGCGAGCAGTACCTGTGGGACGACTTCGCCTACGCCACCCGCGACGGCCTGGTCGGCGATATCAAGTTCGTCGAGGACGCCGCTGCCGCCCATGAACGTGGCGTGCAAGGCAGCCGCTTCGCCACGCTGGCGTTCGACTTCCAGCTGCAGAAGGCCCCGGCGCCGCAGGCCGAGCGGCGCAGCCAGCGCCCGCGCGCGTTGCAACAGGCCTGAGGACCGTAGGGTGCGCTGCGCGCACCGGGATCCTTCTGCGCGAGTGAGGCGGGCGTGCTTTTTGTAGGAGCGGCCCGTGGCCGCGATCGCGGGCATGGCCCGCTCCTACGGGGCTGCCTGCACACCCTGCGGTTACAACGAGAGCGCTCCCCGAGGAGCGCCATTGATACCTTGCGAGGCCCGATGAAAGCCTTGATCAACGATTTCTCCCTGTCCGCCCTGGTGGCCGGCTTTATCGCCACGGTGATTTCCTACGCCGGTCCGCTGGTGATCATCTTCCAGGCGGCCGACAGCGCCGGCCTGTCGCATGCCGTGCTGGCGTCCTGGGTCTGGGCGATTTCCATCGGCAGCGCGCTGCTCGGCATCGGCCTCAGCCTGCGCTACCGCGTGCCCATCATCATCGCCTGGTCGGCGCCGGGCTCGGCGTTGCTGGTGTCGTTGCTGCCGCAGATCAGCCTGAACCAGGCGGTCGGCGCCTATATGGTCGCCAGCCTGATCATCTTCCTGGTCGGCATCAGCGGCGCCTTCGACCGCCTTATCGGCAAGCTGCCGGCGGCGATTGCCGCCGGCATGCTGGCCGGCATCCTGTTCAGCTTCGGCACCGGCCTGTTCGTCTCGTTGCGGGCCAAGCCGCTGCTGGTGCTGGCGATGTTCTTCAGCTACCTGTTGGTCAAGCGCCTGTCGCCGCGCTACGCGGTGCTGGCGGTGCTGCTGGTCGGCTGCACCATCGCCTTCGCCACTGGCGACCTGCGCCAGGACGCCCTGGTCATCGGCCTGGCCACGCCGGTGTGGATCAGCCCGGAGTTCAGCCTGGCGGCGACCCTGAACATCGCCCTGCCGCTGGTGATGCTGGCGCTCACCGGGCAGTTCGTGCCGGGCATGGCGGTGCTGCGCAATGCCGGCTACTCGACCCCGGCCAGCCCGCTCATCGCCAGCAGCGCCCTGGGCTCCTTGCTGCTGGCGCCGTTCGCCTGCCACGGCCTGAACCTGGCGGCGATCACCGCGGCCATCTGCACCGGCCGCGAAGCCCATGAAGACCCGACCCGGCGCTATGTCGCCGGGGTGGTCGGCGGCCTGGCCTACCTGCTGCTGGGCCTGTTCGGCGCGACCCTGGTGTCGCTGTTCAGCGCCTTTCCCAAGGAGCTGATCGCCGCCCTGGCCGGCCTGGCTTTGTTCGGCGCCATCGCCGGCGCACTGGCCGGCGCCATGGCCCAGCCGGATGACCGCGAGGCGGCGCTGATCACCTTCCTGGTTTCCGCCTCGGGCATGTCCTTGCTCGGTCTGTCGGCGGCCTTCTGGGGCCTGGCGTTCGGCATCGCCGCCCATCTGCTGCTGAGTCGGCGCGCTGCTCCGAGCCGAGCCGCCCCGGCCAGCAGAACCCTGGGCTCCACGACTGAGGCCGCGCCCTGATCGATCCAATCCCCACTTTGTGCGCGGCCCTGACGGCCGCCACATAACCCCCGCCATGCCTTGCAGCACCGGCCCGCCCAGCGCGCCGGGGTGGGTTTCTGCAACCTTGAATAACAACAAGAGCCCGCTATGAACGACAACCGCAGCACCTCCCTACGCCTGTTGCCGCTGGCCATCGTGGCCGCCTTGCCGAGCCTGAGCCAGGCCGCCGAGGGCGGTTTTATCGAGGACAGCAGCGCGACCCTGACCGCGCGCAACTACTACTTCAGCCGCGACTTCTCCGACATAGTCGGGCCCAACCAGCAGTCCAAGGCGGAGGAGTGGGCCCAGGGCTTCATCCTCAATTTCAAGTCCGGCTACACCCCGGGTCCGGTCGGCTTCGGCGTCGACGCCATCGGCCAGTTGGGCCTCAAGCTCGACAGCAGCCGCGACCGGGTGGGCACCGGCCTGCTGCCGACCCTGGAAAGCGGCGAGGCGGCCGACGACTACAGCCGCCTGGGCGTCGCCGCCAAGCTGCGGGTGTCCAAGACCGAGCTGAAAATCGGCGAGTTGCAGCCCAACCTGCCGGTGCTGACCTTCAGCGACATCCGTCTATTGCCGCCGACCTACCAGGGCGCCAGCCTGGTCTCCAACGAGATCGCCGGGCTGACCCTGCAGGCCGGGCAACTGCGCTCCACCAGCCTGCGCAACGAGGCCGGCGACTACAAGATGCTGGCCATGCTCGGCCACCTGCCGCAACGCGCCGGCAGCAGCGACCGCTTCAACTATGGCGGTGCCGACTATGCCTTCAACGCCAGCCGCAGCTCGGTCGGCACCTGGTATGCGCAGCTGGAGGACATCTACAACCAGCGCTTCGTCAGCCTCAAGCACAGCGAACCGCTGGGCGACTGGGTGCTGGGGGCCAACCTGGGCTTCTACGACTCCAGCGAAGACGGCAAACAATTGATCGGCGAGATCGACAACCAGGCGTTGTTTTCCCTGCTCTCGGCCAAGCATGGCGGCCATACCTTCTACCTCGGCTACCAGGCGATATTCGGCGACAACGCCTTCCCGCGGGTATTCGCCAACGTCACGCCGCTGGGCAACGAGGTGCCGACCTTCGAGTTCGCCTCGGCCGACGAGCGTTCCTGGCAGGTGCGCTACGACTACGACTTCAGCGCCCTGGGCGTGCCGGGGCTGATCGCCGGGGTGCGTTATATCCAGGGCGACAACGTCGACGTGCAGGCCACCAACCGTGGCGGCCCGCGCTACGAGGGCGAGGACTTCGAGCGCGACCTGGACATCGGCTACACGGTGCAGGGCGGCGCGCTGAAGGGCCTCGGCGTGCGCGTGCGCAACGTCACCGCGCGCTCCAACTACCGCAGCGACATCGACGAGAACCGGCTGATCTTCAACTACACCTGGAACCTGCTCTGAAGGTCCTGGGGCTGCCCTGAAGAACGGTTCGATAATCGAACGTTATGGCGATTATCGGATTGTTCCGGGCAATGGCCCCGTTTAAGGTGAACTCACCGCCACCTGCAACCGATGGCACCGATAATCGAGCGAGAGCAACCGCAATGGCCGAACTCATTTCCCTTGGCGAGGCGATCCAGCGCTTCGTCAACGACGGCGACACCGTCGCCCTCGAAGGCTTCACCCACCTGATCCCGACCGCGGCGTCCCACGAGATCATCCGCCAGAACAAGCGCGAGCTGACCCTGGTGCGGATGACCCCGGACCTGGTCTACGACCTGCTGATCGGCGCCGGCTGCGCGAAGAAGCTGGTGTTCTCCTGGGGCGGCAACCCCGGCGTCGGTTCCCTGCACCGCCTGCGCGACGCGGTGGAGAAGGGCTGGCCCCGGCCGCTGGAAATCGAGGAGCACAGCCACGCCGACATGGCCAACGCCTACGTCGCCGGCGCCTCCGGCCTGCCGTTCGCGGTGCTGCGCGCCTACGCCGGCTCCGACCTGCCGAAGGTCAACCCGCTGCTCAAGACCGTCACCTGCCCGTTCACCGGCGAAGTGCTGGCGGCGGTGCCGAGCGTGCGCCCGGACGTCACCGTGATCCACGCGCAGAAGGCCGACCGCAAGGGCAACGTGCTGCTCTGGGGCATCCTCGGCGTGCAGAAGGAGGCGGCCCTGGCGGCCAAGCGCTGCATCGTCACCGTGGAAGAAATCGTCGACGAACTGAATGCGCCGATGAACGCCTGCGTGCTGCCGAGCTGGGCCCTGACCGCGGTCTGCCACGTCCCCGGCGGCGCCCACCCGTCCTACGCCCATGGCTACTCCGAGCGCGACAACCGCTTCTACCAGGCCTGGGACCCGATCGCCCGCGACCGCGAAACCTTCACCGCCTGGATCGACACATACATCCGCGGCACCGCCGATTTCGCCGCGTATCAAGCCAAACTCGCGGAGGCCAAGCAATGAGCGCCTACAGCACCAATGAAATGATGACCGTGGCCGCCGCCCGCCGCTTGAACAACGGCGCGGTGTGCTTCGTCGGCATCGGCCTGCCGTCCAAGGCCGCCAACCTGGCGCGCCTGACCTCCTCGCCGGACGTGGTGCTGATCTACGAATCCGGGCCGATCGGCGCCAAGCCGAGCGTGCTGCCGCTGTCGATCGGCGACGGCGAGTTGGCCGAGACCGCCGACACAGTGGTGCCGACCGGCGAGATCTTCCGCTACTGGCTGCAGGGCGGACGCATCGACGTCGGCTTCCTCGGCGCCGCCCAGGTCGACAAGTACGGCAACATCAACACCACGGTGATCGGCGATTATCATGCGCCCAAGGTGCGCCTGCCCGGCGCCGGCGGCGCCCCGGAGATCGCCGGCTCCGCCAAGCAGGTGCTGATCATCCTCAAGCAGAGCCACCGCACCTTCGTCGACAAGCTGGCCTTCATCACCTCGGTCGGCCACGGCGAAGGCGGCGACCACCGCCAGCGCCTCGGCCTGCCCGGCGCCGGCCCGGTGGGGATCATCACCGACCTGTGCATCATGGAGCCGGAAGCCGGCACTAACGAGTTCGTCGTCACCGCGCTGCACCCGGGGGTGACCCGCGAGCAGGTGATCGAGGCCACCGGCTGGCAGATCCGCTTCGCCGACGACCTGGGCGAAACCGCCGCGCCAACCGAGCTGGAACTGACCGCCCTGCGCGAGCTGGAAGCGCGCACCGCCGCGGCCCATGGCCAGGCCGGAGGTGAGGAATGAGCCGCGACGTCTTCATCTGCGACGCCGTGCGCACCGCCATCGGCCGCTTCGGCGGCGGCCTGGCCCCGGTGCGCGCCGACGACCTGGCGGCGGTGCCGCTCAAGGCGCTGATCGAGCGCAACCCGACGCTCGACCTGAGCGCCATCGACGAAGTGTTCATGGGCTGCGCCAACCAGGCCGGCGAGGACAACCGCAACGTCGCGCGCATGGCCCTGCTGCTGGCCGGCCTGCCGGACAGCGTGCCGGGGGTGACCCTCAACCGCCTCTGCGCCTCGGGTATGGACGCGGTCGGCACGGCCTTTCGCGCCATCGCCAGCGGCGAGATGGAACTCGCCATCGCCGGCGGCGTCGAGTCGATGTCGCGGGCGCCCTACGTGATGGGCAAGGCCGATACGGCCTACGGGCGCAACCAGAAGATCGAGGACACCACCATCGGCTGGCGCTTCGTCAACCCGCTGATGAAGGCCCAGTACGGCGTCGACGCCATGCCGCAGACCGCCGACAACGTCGCCGACGACTACCAGGTCTCGCGTGCCGACCAGGACGCCTTCGCCCTGCGCAGCCAGCAGCGCGCGGCCGCCGCCCAGGCCGCCGGCTTCTTCGCCGAGGAAATCGTCCCGGTGACGATCAAGGGCAGGAAGGGCGACACGCTGATCGACCAGGACGAACACCTGCGTCCGGAGACCACCGCCGAAGCCCTGGCCAAGCTCAAGCCGGTCAACGGCGAAGGCAAGACCGTCACCGCCGGCAACGCCTCGGGGGTCAACGACGGCGCCGCGGCGCTGATCCTCGCCAGCGCCGCGGCGGTGGCCAAGTACGGCCTCAAGCCGCGCGGCCGGGTGCTGGGCATGGCCAGCGCCGGCGTGGCGCCGCGGATCATGGGCTACGGCCCGGTGCCGGCGGTGCGCAAGCTGTGCGAGCGCCTGAACCTTTCGATCAGCGATTTCGACGTGATCGAACTCAACGAAGCCTTCGCCGCCCAGGGCCTGGCGGTGACTCGCGAGCTCGGCCTGACCGACGACGCGCCCCAGGTCAACCCCAACGGCGGCGCCATCGCCCTCGGCCATCCGCTGGGCATGAGCGGCGCGCGCCTGGTGCTGACCGCGCTGCATCAACTGGAGAAGAGCGGCGGCAAGCGCGGCCTGGCGACCATGTGCGTGGGCGTCGGCCAGGGCCTGGCGCTGGCGATCGAGCGGGTTTGACGTCCGAGCGGCATACGCGATCCGTCCCCTCTCCCTCCGGGAGAGGGTTAGGGTGAGGGTCCATCAGGCACCGCGTTGCCTCGGCAACCCTCACCCCGGCCCTCTCCCAGGGGGAGAGGGAGTCAGTGCGCTGGATTCGCCAGGCCAGTGCTGCGAATCTAGGCTTACCGTCAAACAGCGAAAACGAGACCGCCTTGAGCAATCAACTGTTCGACCGTTACTTCAGCAGCGCCGCCATGGCCGCGCTGTTCTCCGACGCCGGCCGGGTGCAGGGCATGCTCGACTTCGAGGCCGCCCTGGCGCGTGCCGAGGCCCGCGTCGGGGTGATTCCGGCCGGCGCGGTAGCGCCGATCGAGACCGCCTGCCATGCCGAACGCTACGATTTTTCCGAGCTCGCCGAGGCTATTGCCACGGCCGGCAATTCCGCCATCCCCCTGGTCAAGGCCCTGGGCCGGCAGGTCGCCGCCGCGGATGCCGAGGCCGAGCGTTATCTGCACCTCGGCGCTACCAGCCAGGATGCGATGGACAGCGGCCTGGTGCTGCAATTGCGTCAGGCCGTCGAGCTGCTCGAAGCCGACCTGACCGAGCTCGGCCAGGTTCTGGCGCTCCAGGCCGAACGCCATGCCGACTGCGTGCTGCCCGGGCGCACCTGGCTGCAGCACGCCACCCCGGTGACCCTGGGCATGAAGCTGGCCGGCGTGCTCGGCGCCGTCAGCCGCCATCGCCAGCGCCTGAGCGAACTCAAACCGCGCCTGCTGGTGCTGCAGTTCGGCGGCGCCGCCGGCACCCTGGCGGCCCTCGGCGAGCAGGGCTGGGCGGTGTCCGAGGCACTGGCCGAGGAGCTCGGCCTGGCCCTGCCCGAGCAACCCTGGCACAGCCAGCGCGACCGCCTGGTGGAGTTCGCCGCGCTGCTCGGGCTGATCGCCGGCAGCCTGGGCAAGCTGGGGCGCGATCTGAGCCTGCTGATGCAGACCGATGTGGGCGAAGTCTTCGAACCGGCGGCACCGGGCAAGGGCGGTTCCTCGACCATGCCGCACAAACGCAACCCGGTGGGTGCCGCGGTACTGATCGGCGCCGCCACCCGCGCCCCGGGGCTGGTCTCGACCCTGCTGGCGGCCATGCCGCAGGAACACGAGCGCAGCCTCGGCCTGTGGCACGCCGAATGGGAGACCTTGCCGCAGCTGTGCTGCCTGGTCTCCGGCGCCCTGCAGCAGGCGCTGCTCGCCGTGCCCGGCCTGGAGGTGGATGCCGCGCGCATGCGCAGCAACCTGGAACTGACCCAGGGCCTGGTGCTGGCCGAGGCGGTGAGCATCGCCCTGGCCCAGCGCATCGGCCGCGATGCCGCCCATCATCTGCTGGAAGACTGCTGCCGCCAGGCGGCGAAGGAGGGCGTCCACCTGCGCCAGGTGCTCGGCGCCAATGCCGAAGTCACCGCGCAACTTTCCGCCGCCGAGCTGGATCACCTGCTCGATCCGGCTCATTACCTGGGCCAGGCGCGCCGCTGGGTCGCGCGTGCCGTGGCCGAACACCGCGCCTTGTCTAGCTGAAGGAGTTTGCCGTGCCCGTTGTCCACCTCGCCGATGGCGACCTGAATTACCAACTGGAGGGCCCGGCCGGCGCGCCGGTGCTGCTGCTGTCCAACTCCCTGGGTACCGACCTGCATATGTGGGATGCGCAGATTCCGGCCTTCACCCAGCACTTCCAGGTGCTGCGCTACGACACCCGCGGCCACGGCCAGTCCGTGGTCAGCGAAGGTCCCTACAGCATCGAGCAGCTGGGCCGCGACGTGCTGGCCCTGCTCGACGCGCTGGACATCGCCAAGGCGAGCTTCTGCGGCCTGTCCATGGGGGGCCTGATCGGCCAGTGGCTGGCGATCAACGCCCCGCAGCGCATCGAGCGCCTGGTGCTGTGCAACACCGCCGCCAAGATCGGCAGCCCCGAGGTGTGGAACCCGCGCATCGACAGCGTGCTGGCCGGCGGTACCCAGGCCATGCGCGAGCTGCGCGATGCCTCCATCGCCCGCTGGTTCACTGCGGCGTTCGCCGCCGCCCAGCCGGAGAAGGTCGAACCCGTCGTCGGCATGCTCGCGCAGACCTCGCCAGATGGCTACGCCGCCAACTGCGCCGCCGTGCGCGACGCCGATTTCCGCGAGCAGATCGCCGCCATCGCCGCGTCGACCCTGATCGTCTGCGGCAGCGCCGACCCGGTGACCACCGTGGCCGACGGCCGCTTCATGGCCGAGCGCATCGTTGGCGCGCAGCTGCTCGAACTGCATGCCGCGCACCTGTCCAACGTCGAGGCCGGCGTGGCCTTTACCCAGGCGGTGCTGGAGTTCCTGCAGCAGTGATTGCCTCGGTGCGCACGGCGCACCCTACGCCGCGCCACGAATCGCCCGTAGGGTGCGCCGCGCGCACCACCCCCCCCTTATTACCCGGAGTTCACGCAATGGACGAGAAACAACGCTACGAAGCCGGCATGCAGGTGCGCCGCGCGGTGCTGGGCGACGCCCATGTCGAGCGCAGCCTGGAGAAGCTGACGCCCTTCAACCAGGAATTCCAGGAGATGATCACCCGCCATGCCTGGGGCGATATCTGGACCCGTCCCGGCTTGCCGCGGCACACCCGCAGCCTGATCACCATCGCCATGCTGATCGGCATGAACCGTGAGGGCGAACTCAAGCTGCACCTGCGCGCGGCGAAGAACAACGGCGTGACTCGCGAGGAGATCAAGGAAGTGCTGATGCAGAGCGCGATCTACTGCGGCATCCCGGCGGCCAACGCGACCTTCCACCTGGCCGAGGAGGTGTGGGACGAGCTGGGCGTGGAGTCGCTTTGCGAGTAAACCCCGTTGGGCTCGCCGGATCGCGAGCAAGCTCGCTCCTACAGGGGCTGCGGCTTTTGTAGGAGGGGCCGGGCGGCGTTCCGTGACCCGGCGCGATGCTTTGGCTTTCTGGGCGGACTGCGTCCGTCATCGCCGCGGGTCGCGCCTCCTACCAGTTCGCGTACAACCCAAGCTCCTTGCAACCGCCGACAGCTGCGTAGGGCGGACCGGGGCGCCGGCCGTTCGTAGCGTAGCGAACAGTCCGCCGGACCGCGCCTCGCCCTGCCATTCCGTTTGACGCCGCGGTTCCTGTGGGAGCGGCCTTGGCCGCGAAGCCTTTGCGTCGGTCTCGATGCGCGGGCAAGCCCGCTCCCACGCTCACTCCAGCGCGGTTTCGTAGGCCTCGACCCCGGCGCTATGCCGCGCGGCGATATAGCCGAAGGTCAGCGCCGGGCCTAGGTTGATGCCGCCGGAGGGGTAGTGCCCGCCCATCACGCTGGCCATGTCGCTGCCGGCCGCGTACAGGCCGGGGATCGGCCGATCCTCGGCGTCCAGCACCTGGGCCTGGCCGTTGGTCTTCAGGCCGGCGAAGGTGGCGAAGCTGCCCGGCTCGACCTTGACCGCATAGAAGGGCCCGCGCTCGATGGGCGCCACGCAGGGGTTGGGGCCGGCGTGGTTGGCGTCGCCGCTGCGCCGGTTGAACGACGTGCTGCCACGGCCGAAGGCCGGGTCCTCGCCCTGGCGCGCATGGCGGTTGTACTCGGCCAGCGTCTGCGCCAGGCCCTGTGGGTCGATGCCGCACTGGCGCGCCAGCGCCTCCAGGCTCTTGCCGCGCTTGAGGTAGCCGCTGCGCAGCACCGACCACAGCGGCACCGGCGCCGGACGGGCGATGCCCAGGCCGTAGCGGCGGATGAAACGGTGGTCGCAGATCAGCCAGGAGCAGACTTCCTCGCCGTCCGGCACTGCCGCGAGCATGGCGGCGACATAGTCGTAGTAGCCCTCGGCCTCGTTGACGAAGCGCCGGCCGCTTTTCAGCACGGCGATCACCCCGGGCTTGCCGCGGTCGATGATGTGCGGGAAGTGGCCGACCCGGCCGCCGGCGTAGGGCACGCGCGACACCGGCGCCCAGGCCACCGGCGACTTCAGCGCGGTGTTGAGCGCGGCGCCCGCGGCCTCGCCCAGGCGCAGGCCGTCGCCGTTGCAGCCGGGCGGCGGCAGGGCCAGGTGCTCGTGGCCGGTCGGCGTGCGCGGGAACAGCTCGCGGCGCCGCTGGATGTCGTGGGCGAAGCCGCCGGCGGCCAGCAGCACCGCCTTGCGCGCATGAATGGTTTGTTCGCCGTCGCCGCGCTGCACCACTGCGCCGCACACCCGGCCACCCTCGCTGAGCAGGCGCCTGGCCGGTGCCGACTCGATCAGCTGCACGCCGAGGTCCTCGGCCGACTTGGCCAGCCGCGCCACCAGTGCCACGCCGTTGACCAGGTGCATGGCGCGGCCATAACTGGCCAGGTGCCAGAGGTGGCGGGTGAAGCGCTTGGCCACGTACAGCGCGGCCTTGGCCGAGCGGGTCAGGTTGAGGAAGGCGGACAGATCCGCCCCGGCCATGATCGGCATGCCCATGAACGAGGTCTCGGGCATGGTCTTGCGCAGGCGTGGCAGCAAGTCGCCGACTTCGCGCGCATCGAAGGGCGCGGCGATCACCTGATGGCCGCCGTTGGCGGCGCCCGGGGCGTCGCCACGCATGTCGGGGATGGCGTTGCCGTCGGCGAACTGCAGGCGGCTGTGCCGTTCGAAGAACTCGACCATATGCGGGCAGGCCTCGAGGAAGGCGTCCACCAACTGCGCGTCGTAGTGCTTGCCGAGGCAGTGGCGCAGATAGGTGCGTGGCTGTTCGATGTCCTCGACTATGCCGGCGCGGCGCGCCAGCGGGTTGCGCGGCACCCACAGCCAGCCGCCGGACCAGGCCGTGGCGCCGCCGAACACCTGGTCCTTCTCCACCAGCACCACCCGCTGGCCGTGCCAGGCAGCGGTCACCGCGGCGGCCAGGCCGGCGGCGCCGGAACCGATGACTAGCAGGTCGCAGTCAAGCCTGTTGTGTTCGGCGTGGGGCATGGCAGGGGGCTCCTTTGAGGGGGGATACGGATTTAGTGGAACAAGGTTCCAGATTCTATATTTCCCGCTCTCTGAGCGCCAAGCGCAAACGATGAAATGCCCCGGTACTCTGGGTAATACCGTTCGATTGGCGACCAGGCATCGCCGCCCCCACACCCCCTCTCACCAGGGGGGAGAGGGGCCGAAGCGCTCAGGCTGCAAATCAAGCGAACGGCATTACCGCTGCTGTGGGAGGGGGCTGGGCGGCGATCCGCTTTAGCCGCGACGATGGGGGCTGAGTCGCCGCTAAAGCGCCTCCCACGGGGCGTGTCAGCTACGAAAGCGACCTATGCGCGTCTGCAGTTCACCGCCCAGGCGCGCCAGTTCGGCGCTGGACTGCGCGGTCTGCTCGGTGGCGGCGGCGCTCTGCTGGCTGATGCCGCGCACGTTGGCGACGCTGCGGTTGATCGCCAGCGCCACCGCGCTTTGTTGCTCGGCGGCGCTGGCGATCTGCTGGTTCATCCGCTCGATCAGCGACACCGCCTGGGCGATCTGCGCCAGCGCCTGTCCGGCCGATTCGATGCCGCCGACCGCGGCCTGGCTCAGTTGCTGGCTGCCGCGCATCTGCTCGACGGCCTGCTGCACGCGGCTCTGCAGGCGTTCGATCAGGCTCTCGATTTCCGTGGTGGAGTCCTGGGTGCGCCGGGCCAGGGCGCGCACCTCGTCGGCCACCACGGCAAAGCCGCGGCCCTGCTCGCCGGCGCGGGCGGCCTCGATGGCGGCGTTGAGGGCGAGCAGGTTGGTCTGCTCGGCCACCGCCTTGATCACGTCCAGCACGCTGCCGATGCGCCGGCTCTCGTCCTGCACCTGGCCGACGCTCTGGCCGCTGCACGCCACCTCGGCGGCCAGGCGCTCGATCTGCTCCACCACTCGACGCACCACGCGGTCGCCGGCACGGGTCTGTTCGTCCGCCTGCTGCGCCGCCCGCGAGGCCTGGGCAGCGTCGGCGGCGACCTGTTGCACGCTGCTCGCCATCTGCTGCATGGCGTCGGCGGTCTGCGCGGTTTCCTGGCTCTGCTCGCGCACCCCGGCGCGGGTCTGCTCGCTGACCGCGGACAGCTGTTCTGCCGCCGCGGCGATCTGCGCGGTGCTGCCGCCGATCTGCCCGATCAGTTCGCGCAGGTTGCCGCGCATGCCCTGCAGGGCCAGCAGCAACTGGCCGACCTCGTCGCGGCGCGGTGCCAGGGTGTCGCCGCCGAGATCGCCGGCGGCCACCCGCCGGGCCAGCTGCAGGCACTCGTGCAGCGGGGTGACGATCAACCCGCGGATCAGCCAGGCGGCGCCTAGGCCGAGCAGCAGGGCGGCGCCGGTGAGCAGCGCCAGGGCCAGCAGGGCCTGACGGTTGTCGGCCGCGATGCGCTGGCGCTGGGCCTGTTGCAGCTGTTCGCCGTGGGCCAGCATCCGCTGCGCCAACTCGGCCAGGTGGGCGACGCTGCGCCGTTCGGCGGCCAGGCTCTGGCGGTAGTGGGCGAAGGATTCGCGGTAACTGTCCAGGGCGCTGAGCGCCTCGGCCAGCGCCGCCTGCTGCAGCGGCTCGAGATCCGGGCGCAGCCGCTGGGCGGCGGCCTGCATGGCGTCCAGCCTTTGCTGCCACTGCTGCGCCTGGGCTTCACCGGCGTCGATGACGAAGGCGCTTTCCGCCAGGCGCAGCTGCGCCAGTTGCTGGAGCAGGGCGCTGGCCTGTTCGGCGCGGTTGACCGAGTCGTCCGAGCTGCTGGTCGCCGCGAACAGCTGGTCGCGGATCAGGTTGTACTGGTCCAGGGCGATCGTCTCGAACTGGCTGCGTGCCTCGTCGGCGCGGATGGCCATGCCGGTCTGCGCCGCGCGCGCGTCGTCCTCGGTCTGGCGCAGCGCGGCGAAGCCCTGCAGGTAGGCGGCGTTGCTCGCCTGCAGTTCGGCCAGCTGCGGGGTGGTCGCCGGCAGCTCGGCCAGCGCGGCGGCGATCAGCCGGTGCTGGGCGGCAAGTGGATCCTGCTGCGGCCCGTGCAGGCCGAGCAGGTGGTCCTTCTCCAGCAGGCGCAGTCGGAGGATCTGCTGCTGCAGCGCCGCCAGCTGCTCGAGGTGCTCGGCGTGCTGCTGGATGCCGTTGGCGGTGCGCCAGCCGCCCAGCGCCACGGCCAGGGTCAGCAGCAGGACCAGGGAGAAGCCCAGCAGGAGTTTGTGGCCGACCCGCAAGTCGGCGCAGCGGTCGATTAGCCAGCGCATGGCGGTTTTTCCTCGCTGAAAAATGGCTATGTCCCAGTTGCCTGCAGCGATCCATGGTAGGAGCGGGCGGGACGCGCAGTCCCATGCCCGCGAACCGTACGCGGCCAGACCATTTCGCGGCCATGGGCCGCTCCTACAGAGGGCTCGGTATGCTCTCCTCGCCCTCATCAGGGCAAGAGGGCGAGGGTCATCTGAGCAGCCGAGCAATCGCGCAACACCTATCTGGGACAGAACCGAAAAAAAGCCCGTCGCGAGGACGGGCCGAAGGTGCCGTAACACATGGAGCAAGCGGATGCGGGTGACTCAGAGCAGCGACAGCGGGTAGTTGAAGAT
>NZ_FNCT01000030.1 GCF_900100495.1 Pseudomonas benzenivorans | reverse complement strand
GCTCCAGGCTCAACCCCGCGAACTGGCGCAGGATCGTGGTCTCGTACAGCGCCTCCTCCATCGCCGGATCGCTGTAGCCGAACCAGTTCTGCATCAAATGCACTCGCAACATCGCCATCAGCGGATAGGCCGGACGACCGCCTTCACCCTTGGGGTAGTGCGGCTCGATCAGGGCGATCAACCCCGTCCACGGCACCAACTGATCCATCTCGATCAGGAACAGCTCTCTGCGGGTCTGCTTGCGCTTGCCGGCGTACTCGGCGTCGGCGAAGGTCATCTGCTTCATCGGAAAACTCGGCGGGTGGAATCCGGGTATTTTGCCAAAATCAGGAAGTCTTCTTCAGAGTTTCCTTAGAAAATTGAAAATTCTTGCCGAAGATTTAGGGCTTCAAATAGAGGATTAAAGAGGGGAAGCCTACTGGGTTGGCTCGCAGTTCAGAATCACTTGACTACATAGCCAAATTTCCCTGAAAAGCTCTAGTGCAGTGAGGTCATCGGATGGCTGGAAGCCCCTTCTTGTGAGCTTCTCAGGCGCAGCTGGTCGCTACGCGAAGGATTTATAAACCCAAGCCCCGCAGTAGCGCACAGACTAGCAGTGATGAGATAGGCTCCGCACCAGTTCGGGGTAGTCATTACGAGTGTTGTTGACCTCTGTGCTGACCGGGTAGCCGACAAGATCCTGCCGAGCCCGTGTCACCGCTTCGCCAACGTCTTCAGCCGATGCGTTGCCCGACAGCCAGAGGTCGAACTGCTCGGGGGCCAGGACCACGGGCATGCGGTTGTGGATGGCACGAATGCTCGGCGCAGCGTCTTTGGTCAGTAGTGCGCAGGACAGTACATCCTGACCATCCGGCCCCTGCCAGGAAGACCACAGCGCGGCGAAGGCCAGCAGCGAATCATCCGGCAAATGGATGTAGTAAGGCTGTTTGACCTGATGGCCGCTCGGGCTAATTGCCGGTTCGTGCGCGTTCCATTCGTACCAGCCCTGGGCGGGCATCAGGCAGCGGCGGGAGCGGTAGCTTTGCCGCCACATCGGCTTTTCGGCGGCCTCTTCGCTGCGGGCATTGAAGGTCAGGGTTGGCAGGCTTGGCTTTTTCCACCATCCGGGAATCAGCCCCCAACGGGCCGGCACGACCTCGGGCGAGCCGTCTTCATTGGTCAGGACGATGGGCACGGTCATGGTCGGCGCTACATTGTAGATACGCCGAATCCACCGCCCCGAGTTACGCGCCCCGATGTGCCAGTAGCGTTCCATGGCGGCTTCATCGGGGCTGACATAGCGACCGCACATGGCCACCTCTAACGCTCGACCGAGGGTGACTACATTGGCCTGCTCTTCTGGAACGCTCTGTTTCGACGAGGGCCGGGGTAGCCTGAAAACCGCGTTTTATGGGCTTTGCTGGGTCAGAGTGTAGCCGCTCAGGTGATTCTTAATGCTGGGGGCCGGGCTGCAAAACCTCACAGGCGGTGTCCCCACGCTGGGGCGTGGGGACAATCGGAACAGCTTCGCGGCTAAAGCCCCTCCCACCAAGAGCAGCGCCTGTGGCAGTCATGCCGGCGGTTGCTGGGCTTATGAGCGTGCTGGCGCTCCATCGCCAACGAACAGTCTTGTAGGACGGATGAAACCCGCCGTGCTTCGACGCGGGTTGCACCCGCCCTACGAGCTGCAAGCCTCACAGGCGGCGTGCCCACGCTGGAGCGTTGGAACAATCGGAAAAGCTTCGCCGCCAGGGCCGCTCCCACCAAGAGTCGGTCCTGTGGCAGCCATGCCGGCGGTTGCTGGACTTATGAGGGTGCTGGCGCCCCATCACCAAGCTTCGCGGCTAAAGCCCCTCCCACCAAGAGCCGGCCCTGTGGCAGCCATGCAGGCGGGTGCGGGGCTTATCGGGTGATGCCAACGAACAGCCGATGGGTATCGCTGCGCTCAACCCATCCTACGTAGCCGTCCGAGGCAACCGGTGAACAACGCGGTGCGGTTTGCCAGCCCACCGGTCAAGCGCGCTTGGCGCCCATCCGCGTGCCCAGCAGCAGCCCGGCGAAGATCAGCCCGCCGCCCAGCCAGTGGAACGGCTGCAGACCCTCGCCCAGCAACAGCCAGCCGAGCACGGCGGTGAACACCGGCATCAGGTAGTTGGACAGCGCCGCCTTGGCCGCGCCGAGCACGCGTACGCCGTGGTTCCAGGCGAGGTAGGCGACCAGCGAGGCGAAAACTGCGGTGTAGGCGATGGCGCCGAGGTTGCTCGGGGTGACGGCGAAGCGCGCGCCCTGGCTCAGCTCGTAGAGGTAGAACGGCAGGATCAGCGGTACGCCGAGCAGCATCAGCATGCCGAGCAGGGCCAGCGCCGGAATCGGCAGCAGGTAGCTGGCCCAGCGCCGCAGCAGCAACGAATACAGCGCCCAGTCGGCCACGGCCAGCAGCATGATCAGGTCGCCGCGGTTGAACGACAGCGCTGCCAGGGTCGCCCCGCTGCCGCGACTGATCAGCACCAGCAGGCCGACCGCCGCCAGGCCCATGCCCCACCAGGCGCGGCGTTGCGGCCATTCGCCGAGCAGCAGGCCGGCGCCGATGAAGGTCATCAGCGGCAGGCAGGTGTTGACCAGGGTGATGTTGATCGCCACGGTGGTCTGCGCCGCGCTGTAGAGCATCGAGTTGTAGCCGGCGATGCCCAGGCCGCCGAGCACCAGCAGGCGCCAGCCGGCCTGGCGCAGCGCGGCGCGATGGCGCCACAGCGGCGCCAGGACGAACGGCAGCAGCAGGCTCAGGGCCAGGCACCAGCGCCAGAACGACAGGGCGAACGGCGGGATCTCGCCGGCGAAGGCACGCGCCACCAGGGCGTTGCCCGACCAGCAGAGCACCGCCAGCAGCAGGCCGAGCGTGGCCAGGCTGCGCGAGCTGCTCGCCACCCCTCAGCTCTGGCCGAGCGGGCGCAGGCGGTATTGCGGCGGCAGTTGTTCGAGGCCGCTGACGGTGACGTTGAGGTTCTTCCAGCGGCCGTCCTTGATGCCGTAGATGCAGCCGTGCACCGACAGTTCCTGGCCGCGGTGCCAGGCGTTCTGCACGATGGTGGTGTGGCTGACGTTGGCCACCTGCTGGATCACGTTGAGTTCGCACAGGCGGTCGACCCGCTCCTCCTCGCTCGGCAGTTGCGCCAGGTGCTCGCGGTGCTCGTAATACAGGTCGCGGATGCTGCGCAGCCAGCCGTCGATCAGGCCGTACTGGACGTCCTGCATGGAGGCGCGCACGCCGCCGCAACCGTAGTGGCCGGTGACCAGGATGTGCTTGACCTTGAGCACGTCGACCGCGTACTGGACCACCGACAGGCAGTTGAGGTCGGTGTGCAGCACTACGTTGGCGACGTTGCGGTGGACGAACAAGTCGCCAGGCAGCAGGCCGACGATCTCGTTGGCCGGCACCCGCGCATCGGAGCAGCCGATCCACAGGTATTCCGGCGCCTGCTGGCGGGCCAGCTTGGCGAAGAAGGTCGGGTCTTCCTGGTTGATCGCCTCGGCCCAACGCGCGTTGTTGTCGAAGAGGTGCTGTAAATCACTCATGCCGTCTGCTCCCGATAATCCGAAGCGCACCATACGGAGCGCCTGTGGCCTTTGACAAGCCACTTCGCGCCGCCGTCACAGTCGGGCGTTACGCCATGCCGCTGCTGCGGCTCGCCCGCGCCGTCGCCCGCCTGCGCCGCCAGCCGCGGCCGAGGCGCCAGGGCAGCAGCACGCCGGCCAGCAGCGCCAGGCTGGCGCCCCACTGCAGGGGCCCGGCATGCCGATACAGCGCCAGCGGATGCAGGCTCGGCTCGCGCAGCATGCGCTGTTCGGCCGCCGCGCCGCGGGTCGGGATATCGGCCAGGCCATCGCCGTCGAGATCCGCCAGGCTGCGGATGTGCTCGAGCAGGCCCTGCCATTCCTTATATTCCTGCACGCCCGGCTGCGCGGGGTCGGCGTCGATGATCGCCGCCTTGAGGTCGGCCAGCGGTCGACCCTGGGCGTCCTTGGGCTGCACCTGCAGCAGGCCCTTGCTCAGGTCGCCGATCAGCCAGGTGAAGCTGCCGACGTAGCTGGTCGCACCGATGCTGTAGAGCCGCTCGCCTTGCAGGTCCAGCGGCCGGTAGCCCTGCTCGGCGTCGCCGAGTTCGATGCGGCTGACCCGGTCGAACGGCACGCGCCAGGGGTTGTAGCTGAAGCGCAGGCCGGACACGCGCGGGTAGTAGCTCTGGCTGTCGCGCAGCTGGTAGGCGAGCAACAGCACTTCGAGGATGTTCTTCAGCTCCTGGCCGGTGACATACACCTTGAGCAACGGATAGCCCGGCGCGTCGTCGAACTCGCCGATGCCCAGCGGCGCCAGGCGGAACAGGTCGGAGACGCTCTGCACGCCATCACGCCCGCGGCGCAGGTCGTCGCGCAGTGTGCCGTTGCCGGTGAACGCCACATCGCTGGCGGTGGCGTGGCGCAGCGCGTCGGTGACCAGGTTGGCGAGCACCGGATCGTCGAACTCGCGGGTCAGGCTGCGCTCGACCCTGGCCAGCGGCTGGTCGAAGCGATAGCCCTTGGGCGCCAGCATGCGTTCGCCGACCACCTGCTTGAAGTCCTCGACCTGGGCGCTGATCGCCGCATCGCCGGGGGTCCGGTCGTCGAGCGGGTGCAGGCGGTAGTCGACCAGCTGCGGCCTGCCCTGCTCGTCCAGGCGCATGTGCAGTTCGCCGAGGTGCTGAATCTCCGAGCCGGCCTGCATCACCGGCGTGCGCCCGCCCACCAGCAGCGGCTGGGCCAGGGCGGTGTGCGAGTGGCCGCCGACCACGATGTCGATGCCCGGCACCTGCTCGACCAGCTCCACCTCCTCGCCGCGCCAGCTGCCGTCCTCCTGCCGGGTCACGCCCATGTGCGAGAGCAGGATCACCACCTCGGCGCCCTCCTCGCGCAGCTTCTCGACCATCGCCCGGGCGGTGGCGACCGGGTCGGCGAAAGTCAGCGGCTTGAGCATCGGGCTGACCGCCACCGCGTTGTTGCCGAGCAGGCCGAACAGGCCGAAGCGGATGCCGCCGCGGTCGATCAGCTTGTAGGGCAGCAGGCGCCCAGCCGTGGCATGCGCCTGCAGGCTGTCGTCCTCCTTGCGCGCGGGGTCGAAGCGCAGGTTGCTCGACAGCAACGGCACCAGCTGCTCGCCCTCGGCCTTGTGCGCCGCGCCGATCATCGCCGCCAGGCCGGCCGGGCGGAAATCGAACTCGTGGTTGCCGAGGGTCGCGGCGTCGTAGCCCAGCTCGCTCATCAAGCGCAGCTCGCCGCCGATCTCGCGGCTGACCGTGTGGAACAGCGTGCCCATCGTAAAGTCGCCGCCATCGAGCAGTAGCACCGCCCGCTCGCCGGCGGCCGCGCGGCGCTGCTTGAGCAGGGTGGCCAGGCGCGCGACGCCGCCGACGGTTTCATCGTCGCCGACCGTGGCCGGGCTGTATTCGTTGTTTGGGCCGAAACCGAGCAGGCGCGATTGCCAGTCGTTGGTGTGCAGGATGGTGAACTCGCGCTCGGCGGCGGGCGCCAGGCCGGCCAGCAGCAGGCAGCAGGCGGCGAGCCAGGGAGAAAGCAGACGCATCGGGGTTCCTTGAACGCAAGCGGCATGGGGACGGTGGATGCCGGCAGTATGCGGCAGGCCTGCGGGCAAGGCAGTGTCAGATTGGGACGTCCGTACTCGCCAATCGGGTCAGGCGTTAGGCGCGGGCGGCGGGTGCAGACGCTGTTCGAGCAAAAGGCTTCGCGGCTAAAGCCCCTCCCACGGTGCGTGGCGGCTAGCGTCGGCTAGGTCCGTAGCCCGGATGCAATCCGGGAAGATGGTGGGTAACGCCCCCGGATTGCATCCGGTAATGCCGAGCAACTTTGTAGGAGGCGCGCCCCGCGGCGAATGCAGCCCGCAGGGCTGCCCTGGCGAGCACGGCAAAAGCTTGCCCCGAGGTCACGGAACGCCGCCCGGCCCCTCCTACGGTATGGAGGCAATTTGGGTCCTGCGTCTGAACACAGGATCTAGGCACGGCGCTAAAGCGCCAGCGGTTGCGCCTCCCCGGCTTCGCTGGGTTTCGCTGGGTTTCGCTGGGTTTCGCTGCGCTCTACGCCAACCTACGGAGCGGGGACGCTGCCGCTCAGTCGATCAGCGTGCAGGCCATCACCAGGGCGTCCTCGCGCCCGCCGACGGCGGGGTAGTAGTCGCGGCGGCGGCCGACTTCGTTGAAGCCGTAGCGCTCGTACAGGCGGTAGGCCGACTGGTTGCTGGCGCGCACCTCGAGAAAGCACACGCCGGCATCGAGTTGCATGGCGCGGCGCATCAGGTGCTCGAGCAGGCGCAGGCCCAGGCCGCGGCCCTGGCTCTCCGGCTTGACGGTGATATTGAGCAGGTGCGCCTCGTCGATGATCACGTTGATCACCCCGTGGCCGACCTGCTGGCTGCCCTCGAACATCAGCCAGCAGTCGTAGGACTTGAGGCTGTCCTGGAAGATGCCGCGGGTCCAGGGATGGCTGAAGGCGGCGTATTCGATCTTCAGCACGGCCTCGAGATCCGCCTCGGTCATCGGACGGAAGGAAATCGCATCACTCATTCAGGTTGACTCAGCAGGCTTTTGAACAACGTAGGCAAGGCAGGTAGTTCTCACGAGTCGGCCATCCAGCGCTGGCGGACCCGGCGCATCGCCTGCCACAGCTCGGCCTTGCGCGCCGGCTCGTCCATCAGCAGTTCCAGCCCCGGCAGCGCCCAGGCCGCGCCCAGGCCGTCGATCTGCAGTTCGCGGTGGTAGGCCTCGGCCTCCGCCTCGCCAGCGAAGCGGATCGCCGGCAGGCCGACCAGCCACAGGCAGGCACAGGGTTCCTGCTCTTCCAGGCGCGCGGCGACGAAGCTCTGCACGTACTCCAGCGCGGCCTGCGGGCCCTGGTCGAGACTGCCGCGCGCCAGCAGCGGCCAGCGCACCGGCTCGCCGACCAGCTGCGGGCTGTCCGGCAGGCCGGCGGCGCGCAACAGGTCCTTGAGCAGCAAATAGGCCGGATCGCGGCCCTGCAGCGGCTCGCCGGTGGGCAGCTCGACCAGCACGGCGCAGGCGCCGGCGCGCAACAGTTGCAGGGCGAAGCGCGGCGGCGGCGCGACTTGCGGCTTGGCCGGCACGGGCGCCTCGGCCTCGGCTTCGGTGCTTTCCGGCTTGGCCGCGCGGGCAGCGACACCCGGCCGCGGCACCTCGATCCTGGGCCGTTCGGCGACCGGGTCGGGTGCGCTCGGCGGTGCGCTTTCCCGCGCGACCGCCGGGACCGGCTCGACCGCTACCGGCGTCTCGGGCTCCGGCGGCTGCAGCAACTCCGGGCGCGAGGGCGCGGCGAACGGCAGCTCCACCCGCGGCAGCCAGCTGGCCACCTGCATGGCGCCCAGGTAGGCACGGCGGCGCAGTTCTGCGATCAAACGTCAGCCACCTGCGGATGGGCCTTCTGCCCGTCCTGCATCAGGTTGAGGGCATTGATGTAGGCCTTGGCCGAGGCCACCAGGATGTCGGTGTCGGCGCCGTTGCCGTTGACGATGCGCCCGCCCTTCTCCAGGCGCACGGTGACCTCGCCCTGGGAGTCGGTGCCCTGGGTGATGGCGTTGACCGAGTACAGCTGCAGGCTGGCGTCGGAGCCGGCAAGCGCCTCGATCGCCTTGAAGGTCGCGTCCACCGGGCCGGAGCCCTGGGCTTCGGCGCCCTGCTCGGTACCGTCGACGCTGAGCACCAGCTTGGCCTGCGGCACCTCGCCGGTCTTGCTCGCGACTTCCAGGTAGACCAGCTTGAAGTGCTCCGGCGCTTCCTCGGCCAGGGTCTCGGAGACCAGCGCCTGCAGGTCCTCGTCGAAGATCTCGTGCTTCTTGTCGGCCAGTTCCTTGAAGCGGGCGAAGGCGGCGTTCAGCTCGGCCTCGCCGGCCAGGGCGATGCCCAGCTCCTCCAGGCGCGAACGGAAGGCGGCGCGCCCGGAGTGCTTGCCCAGCACCATCTTGTTGGTGTGCCAGCCGACCGATTGCGCCGACATGATCTCGTAGGTCTCGCGGTGCTTGAGCACGCCGTCCTGGTGGATCCCCGACTCATGGGCGAAGGCGTTGGCGCCGACGATGGCCTTGTTCGGCTGCACCGGGAAGCCGGTGATGCCGGAGACCATGCGCGAGGTGCTGAGGATGTGCGGGGTGTCGATGTTGGTGTAGACGCCGAGCAGGTCTTGGCGGGTCTTGATCGCCATGACGATCTCTTCCAGCGCGGCGTTGCCGGCGCGCTCGCCGAGGCCGTTGATGGTGCATTCGACCTGGCGCGCGCCGGCCACCACCGCCGCCAGGGAGTTGGCCACGGCCAGGCCGAGGTCATTGTGGCAGTGCACCGAGAACACCGCCTGGTCGGCGTTGGGGATGCGTTCGAGCAACTGGCGGATGGTTTCGGCGTACTGGTGCGGGATGGCGTAGCCGACCGTGTCGGGGATGTTGATGGTGCGCGCGCCGGCGGCGATCGCCGCCTCGATGATCCGGCAGAGGAAGTCGATCTCCGAACGGCCCGCGTCCTCGCAGGAGAACTCGACGTCGGCGCACAGGTTGCGCGCGCGCTTGACCGCGTGCACCGCCTGCTCGACCACCTGGTCCGGCTGCATGCGCAGCTTGTACTGCATGTGGATCGGGCTGGTGGCGATAAAGGTGTGGATGCGCCCGGAGTTGGCGCCCTTGAGCGCCTCGGCGGCGCGGTCGATGTCGGCGTCGAGGGCGCGCGACAGGCTGCACACGGTGCTGTCCTTGATGCTGTCGGCAATCGCCTTGACCGCGGCGAAGTCGCCGGGGCTGGCGATGGCGAAACCGGCCTCGATCACGTCGACGCGCAGGCGCTCCAGGGCCTTGGCGATGCGCAGCTTCTCCTCGCCGGTCATCGAGGCGCCGGGACTCTGCTCGCCGTCGCGCAGGGTGGTATCGAAAATAATCACGCGGTCGTTGCTGCTCATGCTCGACTCCTCACGGCCCCGCCATGCGTGTGGCGGGACTCAGGCAGATAGTGCCCGCTGGCGGAGCACCCAATTGAGGAATTGTGGCGTGAAACCGGACTTACGGAAAGCCTGCAGCGGCTTTCCCGCACAAGCTCGGCTCGCTGGGCGACCGGGAACCGGTCTCAGGGGGCGGCGAAGATATAGATATTGCCCTGCAGGCGCACGGCGCCGTTGGTCTGGTAGGTCAACAGGTCGGTCTGCTGGAAGCCGGCGCCGCTCGAGGTGGCGCTGTTGGAGCCGGCCAGGGTGAAGCGGGCATTGTTGAAACTGGCGTCGGCCAGGCCCAGGCGCATGGCCGGGGCGTTGAAGGCGGCGCCATCGCCGTCGTAGCCGCTGTCGATGGTGACGATGTCGAAGCTCAGCCCCTGGAAACTGAAGGTGCCCTGGATATTGTCCAGCACGATGAAACCGGCGCTGTTGGCCGGCTTGATCGCCACCCGCATGCCGCAGCCGCCCGGACAGCGGGTCTGCGCGGGATTGGCGGCAAAGTTCAGGTTGGCGCTGATGCTCAGTCCGGCCTGGCCGCTGACCCCCTGCAACTCCTCTTCCGCCAGTGGGCGCAACTCGGCCGCCGCCGGCAGCGCCGAGAGCAGCAGGGCGAGACCCAGCACTTTAGCCAGCATCATGCTTCTCCTCATCGCGGCAGGTTCACCGTGCGCAGGTTCAGATAATCCACCCGCATGCCGCGTACGACTTGCGAGCCGAGGTCGACGCCACCGATATTCAGGTTGCCGATGCTGACATTGCTTTTCGGCACCTGCTGGTAGAACGCCTGGTGGTTGGCCCAGGTGACGCTGGGCAGGAACAAGCTTAGTTCGCCATCGGCCAGCACCGACAGGGTCAGCGGCTGCAGGCTGGCCTGGCCGAGGTTGATGTCGAAGTAGAGGTTCTTGGCCACCGCGCGGTTGGCATCGGTGCAATTGCGACAGGCGCCGATCACCAGCTTGTCGGCATACATCTGCAGGCTGGCCTCGCCCTGCAGGCCGCTGCTGTCGCCCCACAGGTTGAGGTAGGCGCCGTTGAGGGTGAAACCTTCCAGGTTGATCGAGAAGAAATCGCTGCGGGTGGTGGTGGCGCCGGCGACGATATTGCCGTTGCCGTCGTCGCTGTAGGCGACGCTGGGCAGGTTGAAGGTCGCCTCGACACCGACATCCAGGCCCTTGACCCGGGTGCCGCCGCTTTGCAGGGTGGCGGCCACCAGGATCACCGTGGTGCGGTTGTCCTTGGTCTTCTGGATGCGCCCGACCACGCAGGTCGGCGACTCGGCGGTGGGCGTGCCACACAGACTGGTGAACTCGTCGTAGTCGGTGACCCGCTGGTTGAGCGTGTAACCGTCGCGCTCGACGTTCCAGGCCTCGGCCAGGGCCTTCTGCGCGGCGGCCAGTTCGTCGAGCTGGGTCTGATAGGCATCCACCGAGCTGTTGTAGGCACGTGCTGCACTGTTGATGCAGATATCGCCGCAGCCGTACTTCTCGCCGAAATCGGGCTTCGGATAGAACAGGTCGGCGGTCGCCGGCGCCGCCGCATAGCGGGTCTCCATGGTGCCGTAGGCGCCCTGGACATCGCTGGTTTCCACGGCGACCTCGGCCCGGCGCTGCGCCACCAGCTGCATGTCCTGGTCGATGCCGCTCTTCAGGGTGAGGAAACCGACGCTCTGGTAACGCGCCAGGATGGCGTCGCGACTGGTTTCCAGGCCGCCCAGCTCGCTGTCGATGGCGGTCTGCGCCTGGCTCGGGTCGCTGCAGCCGGCCTCGCCATACAGGCAGCCCTGGTAGTAGGACCACAACCCATACTGATGAGTGTCGTTGAGCGGATCGCTCCAGGTCGGCGTATGCAGCTGCAGGGCCTGGGTGCCGCTCGGCAGGGTCGGCGCCGCCGCGCCACTGACCACTTTCAGGGTGAAGGGATGCAGCGGCGTGCCCAGTTGCGCCTCGCTGTCCAGCGCGCCGCGCTGGCTGCCTTCGCCCTTGATGTAGGCGCGTTCGAAATCGATGGTCAGGCCGTTGCCCTGGCTGTCCTTGATCCCGCTGACCTGCGCGCTGGCGCTGCCCTGGTCGTAATAGAAGTGGTCGAGGAAGAAGCCCACCCCGGCCCCGCTGATCTCGCCCAGCTCGCGGTCGTCGAGGGCCTCCATGGCCGCGGCCAAGCCCGGCAGGGCCAGCAGGATCAGCGCCGCACTGCGCGCACCCAAGCTCATCTCAGCAGCCCTTGCTCAGGTCGCCGACGCAGGTCGGCACCCGCGCCGCGCCGTTCAAGGCCTCGTACAGCGAGACGACGAAGGGGTAGATGGCGTTCGCCCCCTCGCCGGTCTTGGCGAAGTTGGCGAAGGCGCCGGACTGGGTGGCGATGAACTGGTTGTTCGCCGCCGCCAGGTCCTGCCAGGGCACGTTCTGGTTCTGCAGCGAGAAGAAGATGCCCTGGGCGCCGCCGATGTCGAGATCGGCCTGGGTGCGGTCGCCGATGAAGATGCTCTTGTAGTTGAGCAGGGAAAAACAGGCCGGCAGGCCGGAGGCGGTGCAGTCGCCGTTATTGCTGGCGATGGCCGGCAGCAAGGGTTCCAGCGCGGCGTTGTCGGTATGGAAGGAGTCGCCATTCGCCACGCCGATATGGGTCGCCCGGTTGATGTCCTGGCCGTTGACCTGGGTATCGCCGGTACCGTCCTTGACCAGCTGCACCTCGCTGTAGATCTCCGAGTTGCCGGCGAGGCTCAGCGCCAGGCAGTTGAAGTCGAAGGTGCAGGTGAAGGCGTTGAGGTTGTTCTGCTGCATGTAGTATTCGCGGGCGGTCGACGCCGAACCGGTGGTCAGCCCCTGCAGGGTGCCGGTCAGCGAGTGCATGTCGCCGGACAGGTCGCCGCGCGCGCGGCCGAAGCCGAGGCGGATGCCGGCCACCTCGCGTACGCCCGCGCCATTGGTCTTGAAGGCGAACTCCAGGTAGGGGTCGCGCACCTGGAACGGCACCACGCTGGCAGCGGCGGAATTGGCATTGTCGACCCGGCCGAGGGCGAAGTTGTCGATCCAGATATCCGCCGGCTGGTTGGATGCGGTGTTCGGCTGCGAGCGCGAATAGTTGCCCAGGCGCAGCTCGTCGATATTGGTCAGCAGGTCGATATCGGCGCCCAGGTTCACCCGGGTGTATTCGAAACCGCCGTAGGTCAGACCATCCATGGTGATCAGCGCCTGCCCGGTGATCTCGGCTAGTTCGCTGTCCGCCATCGGCTTCAGCTCGGCCTGCGCCGCGCAGACGAATAAGCTGCCGCAGAGCAGGGCCAGGACGCACGGGAGAGGACGGCAGGTCGAACGCATGGCGAGTTCCTTATTCTTATGGCGGCGCTGTCCTGCGGACTGCGGCCTTTGATTGCCACTATAAAAAGCTTGCGGGCGGAACGGCCCGACCCATAGTCGAGAAAGCACGGTCAACTACTTGCCAGATTGTGTGGCCGCCAGCAACCGCTGTTACCCATCGCCACACCCATCGGCTAAGCGCTCAGCCCCGGCGAAACAGCCCGAGCAGGTGCCCGGCAATCGCCGCCTCGATGGCGTCGATGACCGCCGGCGAAGCCTGCTGCAGGCGGACGGGATCGATGCGATACAGGTGCAGCGAGGGCATGCGCGTCTCGAACTCGCGCAGATCGTCCTTGAGCAGCACCGGCAGGAACGGCTCGCCCCTGCTCCGATAGCGCTGGATCAGCAGGTGCAGGCCGTCCTGGAAGGGCAGCTCCCGGGATGCCACCAGGCGGTTTTCACTGGGAATTTTCAGGTAGAGGCCGGCGTAACCCAGGGTTTCGCCGGGCAGGATGTGCACGCCGGTGGGCTCCACCGCCTGCGCCGGGATGTCGTGGAAGGTCGTATGCCAGGCCTGCTCGTCCGGCAGGATGGTGATGCCGCCGTGCTCGGCTTGCGGGATCACGAAGCTGTAATCGCTGTAGAGCGTCTGCGCGTAGGCCGAATAGATGCACAGGCGACTCTCGAAACGCCGCAAAAAAGCCACCGCCTCGCAGCGGTCGGTAATCGCGTCGAGCTCCCAGGCCAGCTCGCGTTGGCCCTGCAGCTCGCGCCAGTGGGTATCGACATGGGCGGCAGAAGTAGGCGACATAGGCTCGGTCACATCGGTGGTTGATGCCCTCTCGCAGAAACCATGCCAGCGAAATCGGTCGGCTGCCCGGGGCTTGCGGCGCGTGCCCAGCGCATCGGCCGGCCACGCCGGTCGTAAACTGCCGCATTGCGTCAGGTCGACGGGCACAACCGCCTCCGATCGGTTCGCAGCTAATCGCTGGCCGGTCGATGCAGTACAATCGGCGCTTTTCCCCGATTGAGCGACCGGCCCCTCGATGATCGACCCCAAGCGCGTATTGCGCGCCCTTGCCGAACACTGGACGTTGCTCGAACCGCTCTGCGAACGGTTCGATGCCGGAACCCTGAGCCTGGTCGAGCTGCGCAACCAGCTCACCGCGCAGCTGCCGGAAGGCACGCCCACCGACATCACCGCCCTGCTCGACCAGTGGATCCGCCTGGATATCCTGGTGCCGGTGGCCAAGAGCCCCAACCGCTTCGAGCTGAATGCGCAGATCCACGACTTCCTCGCCTACCTGCGCCGCGAACACCGTTTGGGCCTGTGCCTGGAGATCGAGGCCTACCTGCGCCACCTCGAGCGCCTGGCCGGCTATATCCAGGATGCCTTCGAGATCCGCGACGCCGCCGACCTGGCGCGTCAGCTGCGCCTGCTCGACATGCGCGTGCGCGACGTGCTGAAGAAACTCGCCAACGACGAACAGGCGCTGGTCGCCGTGGCCGAGCGGGCCAAGACCAGCGACCGGCAGATCCCGCTGCGCCAGCGCTATGCCGAGGTACTGGCGACCTGGGACGAATACGTCGAGCCGATGATCCAGCTGGTCGCCGCCGACGGCGCCTTCGAGCAGGGCGTGTACCGCGTCGAGCACGTGCTGCTGCGCCTACTCGGCGAGCAGCAGCGCCTCGGCCAGCTGGTCGACGACGACCTGCTGCTGCGCACCCATGCACGCATCCTGGAGATGCAGACCACCGCCCAGCTGACCCTGCGCCGCGCCCGCGAGCTGCTGCTGCCGCTGCGCGAGGAAGCGCGCCGGCACAATGCGGTGACCCGCGGCGCCGCCCTGGCGCTTTCCGCCATCCGCAGGCGCGGGCTGGATGCCGTGCCGCAGACCGCGCTGCCGCTGTTCAGCCGCCCGCAGAGCACCTTTCTCGGCACGGCCTCGCAGGTCGAGGCCTACGTCTACGCCCTGGCCCGTTTCGAGCCGAAGCCGACGCAGTTCCCCAAGGCCAGCGCCACCCGCAAGGGCGAAGCCCCACGCGCACCGCGCACCGCCCGCGAGATGCTCGAGCGCTGCGAGCAGGCGCTGCCGCTGCCGGACCTGATGAGCTGGCTGCTGGACCAGGAGCCAGACGGCGCCACCGACGAGCTGCTCTATTGGTTCTCGCGGCTGTCGCGCGACGCGCGCTTCCAGCGCGAACGGCTGGAGCGCCGCGAGTACCTGACGGCCGAACATCGGGTCAGCCTGAGTTCGTTCACCTTGCTCCGAGCCGCTCCGTAGGGGGCGCGGGGCCGCCCAGGCTGCGCGCACCGCAACCGTATTCATGGTGCGCACGGCGCACCCTACGCATAACGCGCTGCACCTGCAGCGAATGGATCGCCATGAACATCGACCTGAAAGAACTCACCCAGCTCTCGGCCATCTTCCGCGAGCTGTTCAAGGGCTACCACGTCAGCCGCCGCGACCTGGAGCTGTACGCGCAACTGTCCGACCTGCAGGACCAGTATCGTGCGCTGTTCAAGGCGCTGGGCTACGAGCTGGTCTGCGACAGCCGCGGCTTCTACTACTTCGTCCCCGAGCAGATGGGCGCCCAGGTAAACAAGACCGCCCAGCGCCTAGCGCTGTTCACTTTTATCCTGGTCGAACACCTCGCCGACCAGGGCCGCGACCCGCTGGCCGTGCTGGATGGCGGCAGCCTCGGCCGCGACGAGTTGCCGGCGCTGCTGGAGAAGTACCGCGACCTGTTCCTCCAGGCCGAAGTCACCACGGTTGAGGAGCTGGAAGAGAAAGTCATGCGCCGCCTGAGCCAGCTGGGCTTCGCCGGCGAAGACAACGGCATCTACCGCTTCCTCGCGCCGATGCACCGCTTCCTCGATGTCTGCCTGAGCGTGCAGCAGGACCGCGACCTGGCCGCCACGCTGCACAGCGCCCTGCCCTTGCCGACGCCGGTGCTGCTCGACGATGAAGTCGAGGACGAGAT
Source organism: Pseudomonas benzenivorans (assembly GCF_900100495.1). Lineage (GTDB taxonomy): Bacteria > Pseudomonadota > Gammaproteobacteria > Pseudomonadales > Pseudomonadaceae > Aquipseudomonas > Aquipseudomonas benzenivorans. The sequence continues at coordinate 7,070 of NZ_FNCT01000030.1, read as the reverse complement.
CATCAGCCTCGCCGAAGACGACGCCGAGGAAGCCGAAGAAGACGCCCTGGCCCGCGCCATGGCCGAAGAACGCGCAATACAGGAGATCGATGCATGAGCCAGGAACGCTACGGCATCCGCCGCTTCGCCCTGCTGAACACCGCAGGCTACAGCCTCGGCCTGTTCCCGCTGGAAAACCCGCTGTCGGTGTACGGCGCCAACAACCTGGGCAAGTCCGCCTCGATCAACGCCCTGCAGTTCCCGATCCTGGCGCGCATGTCCGACATGAGCTTCGGCAAGTACAGCCTGGAGCAGTCGCGCAAGTTCTACTTCGCCAGCGACACCAGCTACATCCTCGTCGAAGTCGCCCTGCCCCACGGCCCGCACGTGATCGGCGTGGCCGGACGCGGCCCGGGCGGCGGCTTCGGCCACCAGTTCTTCGCCTATGCCGGCGAACTGGACCTGGCGCATTACCAGAACAACGGCACCTGCCTGCGTCAGCGCGAGCTGTTCAACGCCCTGGAGCGCGCCGGCATCAAGGCCTACGAACTGAAACCCGAGGAGCTGCGCCGCCTGCTGGTCGGCGGGCATACCTCGATCCCGCTGGACCTGACCCTGATCCCGCTGCGCTCGACCAGCGAGCAGAGCCTGAGGACCTTCCGCGCACTGTTCATCAACCTCCTGCATATGCGCGAAATCACCGCCGCCAAGCTCAAGCAGCTGTTCCTCGACGCCTTCGAGCACAGCCTGCGCTCGGGCAGCGTCGATTACATCGCCGCCACCGAAGAGGCCTTCCGCGACGTGCGCCGGATGGAGCAGGACTACCAGGCGCTGGTCACCGCCGGCCCGCTGATCGAGGCGCTGGCCGCCGGCGTGGCCCAGCGCGAGCAACTGCGCGGCAAGCTGCACCGCCTCTCGCCGCTGCTCGACTCGCTGCTCGGCACCTGGCAGGACTACGCCGGCGCACGCCGCGAAGAGCTGGTGATCCAGGCCGAGCACTACCGCGGCGAACAGGACGGCCTGCAGCATGAACAGCGCGGCGGCACCGCCGAGCTGATGCGCCTGGAGCGCGAGATCAGCGAGATCCAGCGCTGGCTCGGCGAACTGGCGGTGCTGAAGAACCGCTTCGCCCTGGTCGACGACGTCAAGCAGCTGGAAGCGCAATTGCTCGCCGCCAAGGACGCCCACGACGAGCTGGCCGGCGCCCTGGCGCAGTCGCGGCAGTTCTCCAGCGAAGACCTCGACGAGCGCCTGCGCGACCTGGAGAAACGCCTCAAATCGGTCAAGCAGCAGCTCGAGCATGCCGACAACAACAGCTACTCGCGGCTGCGCGAAGAGTTCTCCCAGGCCGACGTCGACCGCCTGATGCGCCTGTTCAACGGCCAGCTGTTCAGCCTGCCGCTGGGCGACAAGGGCATCCGCCTGGACGACGGCGAGGCCTGGGTGAAATCCCTGGAAGCGGTGCTCGATGGCTTCAAGGGCGAGCGCTTCGAGGTGCCCGGCCTGTCCATCGACCTCTCGCATATCGAGCCGCCGGCGCTGCAGGCCCTGGCCGACCGCGCCGCGCTGCGCGACCAGAAGGACCGCCTCGAGCGCGAATACAAGCAGCTGAAGACCCAGCAGGCGGTGGCCGCCGACCGCGCGGCGAGCAAGGCCCAGGCCGAGCAGCTGTACCAGGCCGTGCTGGATGCGCAGAAAGCCCTGGAAGACTTCCGCCGCAGCCAGACCCTGGCGGTGGAAGAGGCCGGCAAACTGGAGCAGCTGGCGCAGCTGGAAGCCGCCCAGGACGAACTCAAGCGCGCCAGCGACGCCTTCACCGAACGGGTGCAGCAGCTCTCCGCCAAGCTGCAACTGGTCGGTCGGCAGCTGGCCGACCTGGAAGCCAAGCAGCGCACCCTGGAAGACGCCCTGCGCCGCCGCCAGCTGCTGCCGGCCGACTTGCCGTTCGGCACGCCGTTCCTTGACCCGGTGGACGACTCGCTGGACAACCTGCTGCCGCTGCTCAACGACTACCAGGATGCCTGGCAGGGGCTGCAACGCATCGACGGGCAGATCGAGGCGCTGTACGCCCAGGTGCGCCTGAAAGGCGTGGCCAAGTTCGACAGCGAGGACGACGTCGAGCGCCGCCTGCAGCTACTGGTCAACGCCTACGCCCATCGCCAGGACGAAGCGCTGACCCTGGCCAAGGCCAGGCGCGCCGCGGTCACCGACATCGCCCGCACCCTGCGCAATATCCGCAGCGACTACGACAACCTGGAACACCAGCTGGCGCTGTTCAACCGCGAGATCAACAAGCGCCAGGTCTCCAACCTGGAGAGCTTCCGCATCGTCCTGGCACCGAACAAGGATGCGCTCAAGCATATCGACCAGATCATCCACAGCGCCGGCCAGTACGAGGAAGGCGAGACCCTCTCGGTGTTCGACTTGCAGCAGAGCAGCGATCAGGACGCGAAGAACGAGGAAGCCAAGGAATACCTGGCGCGCCTGGTCGCCGCCAACCACAACCAGCTGGGCCTCAAGGACCTGTTCGAGCTGGCCTTCGAGATCACCAAGGTGCATGGCCAGCCGGTGATCCATACCGACATCGATGGCGCGGCGAGCAACGGCACCACCATGACCATCAAGGCGCTGACCAACATGTACCTGTTGCTGCACCTGATGGACCGCGAGCAGGCCGGGCGCATCCGCCTGCCCTACTACCTCGACGAAGCCGCGGACATCGACGAGCGCAACCAGCAGGCGCTGATCGAGACCAGCCTGCAGCTGGGCTTCGTGCCGATTCTGGCCTCGGTCAAGCCGCAGGTTTCCGCCCATGTGGCCATCGACCTGGAAGGCGGCAGCGGGCCGAGCGGCATCTATATCGACGAGGCGGACTGGAAGTTCATCAAGCCGCGCGAAAGCGCCAAGGTCGAGTCGCCGAGGGAAGAAGCGGCCGCCGAGCCGGCCTGACGCTTCCGCTGACGCAGGGTGGGTTAGCGGCGCCAACCGCTGGCCCATTGGCCGGCGGAGCATGACGAGCGCCGCGTAGGGCCAGCACAAACGACCAGGGCCGCAAGCGCGGCCCTGGTGCTATTCGCCTAGCGCGGCAAGGCGATCTTCGGCGCCCACTGCAGCCATTCCTCCTGCGACTCGTCGAACAGCGCGAAGGTCTGCCCAGGCTTGGCCCGCGAGCCCATCTGCTCCAGTTCCGGCGTGGCGAAGGCGACACCGCCCGCAACAAGGGTCTCCAGGGATTCGCTACGCACCTTCACGCCCTTGAACAAGCCGGCCTCGACACCGATCCCGGAGGTGTTCCAGAAACGGCTGCCGGTATGCACCAGAGCGGCATAACGCGGCTCGATCAGAATATGGATCAGCACCCGATCCGCGGAGGGCCCGAGTTCATAATCGACCACCTTGCCCACCTGCACCTCGCGATAGGTCACCGGTACGCCGGGCTTCAGCGAATTGCGCCGCGCCGCACTGAGCACCAGGCGCAGCCCGAGTTCGCGCACGGCTTGATTCGGCGGCGCGGCCAGGGCGATGAAGTGGGTCTGTTTGGCGCCGGCCTTGTCCGCCGGTAACACCTCCAGATACTGGCCACTGACCAGGGTTTCCAGGTTGGTGGCCCGTGTCAGGCTGACCTCCGGCTTGACTACCCAGAATTGCGTACCGGCGCGGGCGATCTGCTGCGCCGCCTGGGTGACTCGGACATGCAGGAGGATTGTTTGCAGATCCTCGCTGAGCTCGATGCTTTCGACCTTGCCGACGTCCAAGCCCTTGTAGCGAATTGCCGTCCCCGGACTCAGGCCATCACCGCGCTCCAACTGGATGGTGATCGCCTGTCCGCCTTGCATGGCGCTATCGCGACTCTCGTACAGGTTGAACCGCTGCACCCGCCGGGCCGCGACTGGCGCCTCCAGGTCGCTGGTTTCGAAGGCGATACCGCCGGCCAGCAGGGTTTGCAGCGACTCGCTCTTCACTTCGACGCCGGACAGACCGCCGCGCAAGGTGATGCCACTGGCATTCCAGAAGCGCGTGGTGCGGTTCACCAGATGGGCGTATTCCGGCTCGACATGCACGCCGAACGCCACCTGCTGACTGTTGCGTGACAGCTGGACGCTTTGCACCGAGCCCACCCTGACCTGCCGATAGAGGATCGGGCTGCCGACTTCCAGCGAGCCACGGTTGTCGCTGAACAGCACCAGGTGCAAGCCGGGGGCATCCAGATTCAGCGGCGGTGCCTTGGGCCGCGCCTCGAAGTCGCGCTTGGCCGCGCCGCCCTTCTCACCGGGGCGCACCGCAATGTAGTTGCCTTTGACCAGGGCCTCCAGACCGGTGATGCCGGCCAGCGAGATCGACGGCTTGACCACCCAGAACTCGGTACCCTCGACCAGATAGTCCTCGGTGCGTGGATCGAGGGTCAGCTCGGCCGCAGCCCCGGTGAGGTCGTCGTTGACCTTCAGGGCTTTCAAGGTGCCGGCCTGGATGCCGTTGTACAACACCGGCGTACGGCCCGCCTGCAGCCCCTCGAAATCGCTCAGTTTGACCATCACCCTGATACCGGCCTGGGCAGCATCGAAATCCTCATAGAGGCGGAATGCAATGCTCGGATCGGTCGGCGGACTGTCTTTGCGGTGCTCCGGGGTGGCGAAGGTGATCCCCCCCGCCACAATGCTGGCCAGCGACTCGCTGCGCAGCTTGAAGCCCGACAGGTCGGCATCGATACTGATGCCGCTGGCGTTCCAGAAGCGCGTATGTTTGCGTACCAGGCCGGCGTAGATCGGATCGATGAAAATCTTCACCTCGACCGTGCTCTGGTCCTCGGCCAGGGCGTAGCCTTTCACCCGGCCTACCTGGATCTGCTTGTAGAACACCGGGCTGTCTTTGTTCAGCGAGCCAAGGCGCTCGGCCTTCAGGGTCAAGTGCAGCCCCGGCTGGGTGTCCGACAACGGCGGTGCCTCACTGAGGGCGGTAAAGACACGGGTCGGCTCGCCGTCGCCAGGACTGGCGGTGATGTAATTGCCCGACACCAGGGTTTCCAGGCCGGTGATGCCGGCCAGGCTGACACTCGGCTTGACCAGCCAGAAACGCGTGCCCGTGAGCAGGTGCGGCTCGACCTCCTTGCTCATTTCCAGGGTGGCGACAACGCCGCGCTTCTCGCCGCTGTCGTCCAGGGTCAGGGCGACTACTTTGCCGATCGGCATTCCCTTGTAGATCACTTCGGTCTTGCCGGCCTGGATGCCCGCGCCGCTCTCGAAAAACACCTGGATCTCGATCCCAGCCTGGCTGTAGGCGCGCCAAGCCAGCCAGCCGCCGATCAGCAAGGCAATCAGCGGCAGTACCCAGATGGCCGACCAGTTCGAAGCAGGACGGGTTTTAGCCAGTGGCAGATCACTCATGGTCGTCGTCCGACTCCGTGTTATCCCAGATCAAGCGTGGATCAAAAGTTAAAGCGGCGAGCATGGTCAAGACCACCACACTGGCAAAGGCAACCGCCCCCATGCCCGGCTCGATGCTCGCCAGGCTGCCGAAATTGACTAGCGCCACCAGGATGGCGATGACGAAGATATCCAGCATCGACCAGCGCCCGATCCATTCGATGAACCGGAACATCAGAATCCGCTGGCGCGCCGACATCGGTTGATGGCGCTGCACCGAGTAGAGCAAGAGCGCGATGCCGACCAACTTGAAGGTCGGCACCAGGATACTGGCGACGAACACCACCGCGGCGATTGGCACCATGCCCAAATGCACCAGTTCCAACACACCGGACATGATGGTGTCCGACTGTCCTCGACCCAGCGAATTGACGGTCATGATCGGCAGCAGATTGGCCGGTATGTAAAGGATTGCCGCCGTCAGCAGCAGCGCCCAGGTGCGCGCCAGGCTGTTCGGTCGTCGCGCATGCAACAGTCCGCCGCAGCGCGAGCAGTACTGCCTGCCGGCTTCGCTCTCCTGGCGGTTCAATTGATGGCACTCGTGGCAAATCAGCAACCCGGCATCAATCGCGCGCATGCACGTCCTCCCCCGATAACGCTTCCCAGATCTGATGGGGCGACATGGTCACCTCGAGCCAGACCTGGACCAGGAGCAACGCAATGAAGCAGAACAATCCCAGACCGAGACTGAGGTCGGCAAGATCCGCCAGTTTGACGATAGCGACCAGAATGCCCATCAGATAGACCTCGAGCATGCCCCAGTCGCGCAGGTGGTGATAGATTCGATAGAGCAGCAGACTGTAGCTGCGGCCGAAATCCAGGCGGATGCTCAGCAGCACGACAAGCTGGCAGAGCAACTTGAGCAGTGGGACCGCCATGCTGCAGAGGAAGACCACCACGGCAATACCCTGCATGCCACTACCATACAAACCCAGGACCCCGCTCCACAGCGTATCGACGGAGGTCTGCCCGAGCAGGTTGAGTTGCATGATCGGCAAGAAATTAGCCGGCACATAGAGCAACAATGCGGTAACCACCAGTGCCATGCTCCGGCCTATCACCTGATGCCCCTGGCGGTACAGTTCATAGCCGCAACGCGGACACACCGCGCGCTCGCCGTCCTCGATCGACGGCTTGCGCATCAACAAATCGCACTCATGGCAGGCAATTAGCTCCTCGACAGGCAACTCAGGCAGCGACTGAAGCTCGGCCGAATCAGGCATAAATGGACTCTCGAATCGATGTGCCTATTCTAGACGAGCGACATGTGGAACAGGTGACGCCTGTACGGCGTCCCGTTTTTGTCTCGAGGTCTGAGAACGTTTTCCGCCGCACAAAGACAAACCCCCCAGGCGCTTGCGCGACTGGGGGGTTTGGGATAGAAGCTTGACGATGACCTACTCTCACATGGGGAAACCCCACACTACCATCGGCGATGCGTCGTTTCACTTCTGAGTTCGGGATGGGATCAGGTGGTTCCAACGCTCTATGGTCGTCAAGCAATTCGGTTGGAGTCTCGCGGTTGAGGCGCGACTCCTAATTGGGTATGTGATGGCCGGTATTGCGTATTCTGGCAAATCTTCGGTTTGTTGTCGACTTCAACCATCGAGCACACAAACAACAAATTGTTTGGGTGTTATATGGTCAAGCCTCACGGGCAATTAGTATGGG
>NZ_FNCT01000024.1 GCF_900100495.1 Pseudomonas benzenivorans | reverse complement strand
AGGCCAGGCCCTGGGCACAGATGTTCAGGCGCCGCGCTACCTCATGGACCGGCTCGTCGCGGAACAAGGCCATGCCAAGCACCAGCCAGAGCACCTGATCGCTGGGTAGGCGCCGACGCCGTATGGTGGCCTGGGCGGAAAGGTCCAGCGCGGACGCCACCCACTCGATCGGAATGTTCTGGGTGAAGGTGCTCAGATCGGAGAAGTTGAACAGTTCGCCTAGATCGAGCAGTTGCTGTTGGAGAGACATAAAAAAATCCGATGACAGAGTCTGGCATCGGATTTTCGGGGAAGCCCCGCCGGGGCTCAAATGCTTAAGTGAACAGCATTACGCACAGGGCGGGCTTGGAATTCGATGTAGGTGGCCGGTGCTGGTCTCCGGCTTACAAGGTTTATCAGGCTTCCCACCGAAGAGTTTGGTGCTCTTCTGCTTCACACGGCATAAGGGCTGGATCTCATCAAGAAGATCTTTCTAACCGTGTACCCTTAGGAACGCGCCCCACGTCTCCTTGCTATCCTCTTGCGCATCAGTCTGCGTTCTCACCTACACCATAACCATAGCAAAAGCCCGCCCCGGCGACCGGGCCTTTTTAGACCGTTTTCTTCAAAGGAAAGAACGCAGCCAGATTGCTTGGACCTTTCTGCGGCATGCGGATCTCCAAGACTAAAAAGCCTGCTGCGTAAGGCCCAGGATCTGGCCCTGGCGGATGCGCGGATATTGCGCAAGAACCTAGCGAAGTAGCCCGCACCTGGCCGCTCGCTACCGCACCCGCTGGCCACCGTTCATCCAGAAAATCTCCCCCGAGATCCCGCTTGCCGAAAAACCCGGCAGCGCCCATCCGAGCCACTCAGCAGTGGCGTCGGGGCGCGCAACCGGCCGGCACTGACTGGCGGGCGCCGGCTTGCGACGGGGCTGGCTGCCCACCTGCTAAAGCAGCGGATTGCGCCGCTGCGCGGGATCAGGCGTGCGCCGCATTTTTCGATGAGTGAACCCCTCACGCCTCGCACTGTCTCTCACCTGGCGGAGCATAGATGGCAACGCGGGCCATGAGCCCCTCCCGGGTGAGGCCAAAGGCCTCCCGCCATCCTTTGCCCAACCACTTACCGATCGGCCAGCGGAGCTTTTATCCGTCCTTTTTATGTGAAGTCACCATGTCCCTATCTCGTCATCTTGCTGCACGTCTTTCCCGTCTTCGCCGCCAGCTCGGCACGCAGCGCCGCGCCCTGGGCGTCGGCCTGCTTGGCGCTTTGCTCGGCGTCTGCGGCCCCGCCCATGCCGAGCAGGACGCCGGCAATCAACGCTGGGTCAGCGACAGCCTGAACACCTATGTACGCAGCGGCCCGACCGATGGCTATCGCATCGTCGGCACGCTCAAGTCCGGGCAGAAGGTCGAGCTGATCGGCACCCAGGGCAACTACAGCCGGGTGCGCAGCGAGGCCGGCGACGCCGTGTGGATTCCCAGCAGCGACCTGCAGGACATCCCCGGCCAGGCCGAGCGCTTGCCGCAACTGGAGCAGCAGGTGGCCGAACTCGGCGAGCGGCTCAAGACCATCGACGACAGCTGGAAGACCCGGGTACAGGGCATGCAGGAAACCCTGGATTCGCGCAAGGCGTTGATCGAGGAACTGGAGGCGCGGCGCAAGGCGCTCGACGCCGAGCTGAGCGAGACCCAGGCCGAGCTGCGCACCGTGCAGGCGCGGCTGGGCGACGAGAACAATCGGCTCTTGATGCGCTACATGGTCTACGGCGGCAGCATCGCCGGCGCCGGCCTGCTGCTCGGGCTGATCCTGCCGGCCCTGACCCGCAGGCGCAAACGCGACGACCGCTGGTTCTGAAGCGTTGCTGCGCCGCAGCGCTCCGCGGGTTTTCCTCGGGGAGGCCATCCTCGGGGGTGGCCATCCACGGGGAGGCCATCCACCCCAGCCAACCTGGGTGGCCGGCGCTGGGGTTGCCCCGGTAAAGCTGTCCCCGCCTTGACGCGTTGGCGCTTCGCTTCTTCACTCTCGGGGGCCAGTCCATCCCCACGACAAGGAACGTTGCGATCATGCCAACCCCTGCCCAGCCACTGCCCAGCGATACCACCGTCGTCAAAGCCGCCATCTACCCGCCGATCGGCATTGCCCGTGTCGGCAACAGCCCGGATGCCTTCTATTTCGCGCCGGAGGTGCCGGAACCGCACCCGCAGGCGCCGGGGTTCTATCGTGATGCCAGCGGGGCGCTCAAGCGCGAGGCGGCGCGCTTTCGTCTGTATGGCCTGAATGCCGCAGGCCAGGCCGTGGTCGAGCTGACTGCGGACAACGCCGAGCTGGAGTGGGCCGCCACCCTGGCCAATACCAAGGCGGCCTGGTACCAGTTCCAGATCGCCCTGGATATTCCCGAAGCGGCCACCTCGCCGCTGTCGTTCTTGCGCAACATGGCGGTGGCGGATCGCGCGCTGCTGAGCATCCAGCCTGGCGAGCGGTGCATCGCCGGGCGCGACCAGCAGGGCGCGGACTATGCCTTCGCCAACGGCCGCTTCATGGGCACCGAGGTTTACCTGGGCGAGCTGCGCACCGACGCCCAGGGGCGCTTGATCGTGCTCGGCGGCCACGGCAAGGCCGCGTCCTACAACGGCGCGGCGGCCATCACCTTCGCCAACAACGAGGGTTGGCACGACGATGTGGCCGACGGCCCGGTGACGGCCAGGGTGCGCTATCTCGGCCAGGAACTGCCGGTCGACCCGGCCTGGGTGGTGGTGGCGCCGCCGAACTACGCGCCGCAGCAGAAATCCGTGCGCACCATGTGGGACCTGATGCGCGACCTGTTCGTCGCCGAGGGCAGCCTGGCGGCGCCGGCGCGGCCGTCGTTCCAGGACGATATCCGGCCGATCTTCGAGCGCCTGTCGCGTCTGCAATGGGTCAACGCCGGCTTCGCCGCGGCGTTCGGCTGGGGCGGCAGCACGCCGTTCAGCCAAGCCGAGTGGATGGCCAAGCTGGCCAGCCCGGCGGCGGACACCCGCGAGTGGCGCCTGACCCTGTTCAACCAGTTCCGCCAGTTCAAGCGCGATGCCTGGGCGCCGTCGCCCTGGCCCTGGCTGTACGGCGACGCCATGGCCGTACCGGCGGCGGATACGCCACGCCAGAACGTGGCCTTGAGTGATCTGCAGCTGCGCTTTCTCAGGCAGTGGGCGGACGGCGATTTCGTGGCCGACTACGACCCGCTGGCGCCAGCGCCGGGCGACCTCGACGAGGTAGCGCTGGTCGAACAGCCGGACACCCTGACCCGCGCCGCCATGGAGTTCTGCCTGGCCGATGCCTTCCACCCCGGCTGCGAAATGACCTGGCCGATGCGCCAGGCCTCCATGTACCTGGCACCCTTCCGCCTGGCCCATCAGCCGGCGGGCTGGGTCGAGCCGGACTACGGCGGCGTGCTGACCCCGGACAACATCGCCGGCCCCTGCAGCGCCCAGGCGCCGGGCGGCATCACCCGCTGGATGGCGGTGCCCTGGCAGACCGACACCGCCAGCTGCCGCTCCGGCTATCAGAAGAGCTACGATCCCTACTTGCCGACCTTCTGGCCGGCCCGCGTGCCCAACCAGGTGATGAGCCAGCAGGCCTACGAGACGGTGATGAACGAGAGCCTGCCGGCCGAAGAACGTCTGCGCGCCTTCGCCAGGCGCGCCGCCTGGATACGACCGCTGGGCAACATCAGCTACCAGGAGCAGATCAACAACATGATCGCGGACATCGCCCAGATGGGCATCGTCGAGGTTCGCGAAGGACCGCGCGACGGCGCGGGCTTCCCCGCGCTGCTGGAGGTGGAGCAACTGCCGGCACCGGTTGGCGAGGAGCAGCGTCTGTTCGCCGCCCGGGCCGTGCCGGAGGAGTTCGAGGATGTGGAGCTGAGCGAGGTGGACAAGGCGCGTCACCTCGGCTCGCGGCACCGCTGATGCAGGCCGATGTGCTGATCCTCGGTGCCGGCCCCGCCGGCGCCACCGCGGCGCTCAACCTGGCGCCCGATTTCCGGGTGTTGCTGCTGGACCGGTTGCCGACGCCGGCCCAGCGCATCGGCGAATCCCTGCCTCCGGCCGCGCGCCGGCTGTTCGCCGATATGGGGCTGTGGGAGGAATTCCTCGGCCAGGGCCACGCCCCCTGTCACGGCAATCGCTCGCTGTGGAACGGCGCGCCGGCCGAGCAGGACTTCCTGCGCGACCCGGACGGCCACGGCTGGCACCTGGATCGCGCGCGTTTCGAAAGCTGGCTACGCAGCAAGGCCCAGGAACGGGGGGCGGCGCTGTTGGCGCCGGCGACGCTCACCGCGCTCAGCCCGGTGGCCGGCGGCTGGCAGGTGCTGCTGGAGACGCCGAGCGGGGCGATGCAGCTGCAGACCCGGGTAGTGATCGACGCCGGTGGCCGCGCCTCGGCGCTGGCCAGACGGCTGGGCGCGCGGCGCCAGCGCCAGGACCGGCTGGTCTGCGCCTGGCTGTATGGCCGGGAGGCAGGCGTGGGCGGCACGGACGGGCTCTCGCATATCGAGGCGGTGCCGTCCGGCTGGTGGTACAGCGCCGCCCTGCCCGGCCGCCGCCGCGTGCTGGCCTTGCACACCGACGCGGACCTGCCCGCCGCGCGCCGGCTGCGGCAGCCCGGCTGGCTGCAAACCTCCGCCCTCGCGACCCCTGGCCTCGGTGCCCTGCTGCAGCGGGTCGGCTTCATCGCGACGGACGAGGTGCGCATCGCCGCGGCCCACAGCAGCGCGCTACAACCGGGCGCTGGCCCCGGCTGGTTCGCCGTCGGCGACGCCGCTCTCAGCTTCGATCCGCTGTCCTCCCAGGGCCTGTTCAATGCCCTCTATACCGGCCTGGCCGCCGCCGAAGCCTGCCACCGTCAGTTGCACGGCGAGCCGACCGCAAGCGACGACTACCGCCAGGAGCTGGCGCGCATCGATGGCGCCTACCGCCAGCACCTCGGCTTCTGCTACAGCCAGGAAAGCCGTTGGCCGGACGAGGCGTTCTGGCGGCGCAGGCAGGTCCGCACGGCGCCCGCGGTGCGGGCCTGAGCCCGGATCGGCGCAGCCGCTGCGCTCAGCGAAAATCCCGGCTGCGCACATCCAGTCCGGCCAGCAACGGCGTCAGGTCGCGCAGGCGGCCGGCGATGACGTGGCGCACGCCGTCCTGCGCCTCCAGGTGGCCGTCCACCCGCAGCAGCTGCGACTCGACCAGCACCCGCCGCTGGCGCTCGGCCAGGTCGTGCCAGACCACCACGTTGAGCATGCCGTGTTCGTCTTCCAGGGTGACGAAGGTCACCCCGCTGGCGGTCTGCGGTCGCTGGCGGCCGACCACCAGCCCGGCGACGCTGACCAGGCGGCCGTGCTCGATGCCCGCCAGCTCGCGCGAGCTGCGGCAGCGCCTGGCCGCCAACTGATCACGCAGCAACGCCAGCGGGTGCGGCCCGAGGGTGGTGCCGAGGCTGGCGTAGTCAGCCTGCAGCTCCTCGCCGACGCTGGGCAGCGGCAGGGCCACCCGCGGCTCGTCCGCCGCCGGCAGCTCGGCGAACAGCGGCGGTTGCGCCTCGACCCCGGCCACCGCCCAGCGCGCCTGGTGACGATGGCCGGCGAGGCCTGCCAGGGCGCCGGCATCGGCCAGCAGCGCGCGGGCCCGGCCATCCAGGCCGGCGCGCCGGCAGAGGTCGGCGATGTCGCCGAAGGCCCCGGCGCAGCGGGCCGCCTCGATGCGCCGCCCGTCCTCCTCGCGCAGGCCGCGGACCAGGCGCAGGCCCAGGCGGATGGCCGGTTGCCCTGCCCCGGCCGGTTCCAGGGTGCAGTCCCAGTCGCTGGCGCAGACATCCACCGGGCGGGTCTCGATGCCGTGGCGGCGGGCGTCCTGCAGCAACTGGTCGGGGCTGTAGAAGCCCATCGGCCAGCTGTTGATCAGCGCGCAGGCGAAGGCGGCCGGCTCGTGGCATTTCAGCCAGCAACTGGCGTAGGTCAGGAGGGCGAAGCTGGCCGCGTGGGACTCGGGGAAGCCATAGCTGCCGAAGCCCTTGATCTGCTCGAAGATGCGCGCGGCGAACTCGGCGCTGTAACCCCGCGCGAGCATGCGCTCGGTCAGCCGCTGCTGGTGCGGTTCCAGCCCGCCGTGGCGTTTCCAGGCGGCCATCGAGCGGCGCAACTGGTCGGCCTCGCCCGGCGTGTACTCAGCGGCGACCATGGCCAGCTCCATCACCTGCTCCTGGAACAGCGGCACGCCCAGGGTGCGCTCGAACACCGGGATCAGCTCGTCCTTCGGGTAGCTCACCGGCTCCTCGCCGTTGCGCCGGCGCAGGTAGGGATGGACCATGTCGCCCTGGATCGGCCCGGGGCGGACGATGGCCACCTCGATCACCAGGTCGTAGAAGGTCTGCGGCCGCAGCCGCGGCAGCATGGCCATCTGCGCGCGCGACTCGATCTGGAACACCCCGATGGTGTCGGCGCGGCCGATCATCGCGTAGGTCGCCGGGTCCTCGGCGGGGATGCTCGCCAGGCTCAGGTCGCGGCCGCGATAGCGGCGCAGCAGGTCGAAGGTGCGGCGCAGCGCGCTGAGCATGCCCAGGGCGAGGATGTCGACCTTGAGCAGGCCGACCAGGTCGAGGTCGTCCTTGTCCCACTGGATCACGGTGCGCTCGGCCATGGCCGCGTTCTCCACCGGCACCAGGCTGTCCAGCGGCTGCTCGGAGATGACGAAGCCGCCGGGGTGCTGCGACAGGTGGCGGGGAAAGCCGATCAGCTCGCCGGTCAGCGCCAGCACCCGGCGCAGCACCGGGCTGTCCGGGTCGAAGCCGGCTTCGCGCAGGCGCTCGAGCGGCGGCGCGCGGTCGCTCCAGTGTCCGCAGCAGGCGGCCAGCGCATTGACCTGGTCCGGCGGCAGGCCGAGCGCCTTGGCCACGTCGCGCACCGCGCCGGCGCCGTGGTAGGTGCTGGCCACCGCGGTGAGCGCCGCCCGGCCGCGGCCGTAGCGGCGGAACAGGTACTGGATGACTTCCTCGCGGCGCTCGTGCTCGAAGTCCACGTCGATGTCCGGCGGCTCGTTGCGCTCCCGGGAGAGGAAGCGGGCGAACAGCATGTGCTGTTCCGACGGGTCGAGCTCGGTGATGCCCAGGGCGAAGCACACCGCCGAGTTGGCCGCCGAGCCGCGGCCCTGGCAGAGGATGGCCCGCTCGCGGGCGAAGCGCACGATGTCGTGCACGGTGAGGAAGTAGCTCTCGTAGCCCAGTTCGGCGATCAGCGCCAGTTCCGCCTCGATCCGTTCCCGCGCCTTGCCCGGAATGCCCCGCGGCCAGCGCCAGCGCGCGCCCCGCTCGGTCAGCTGGCGCAGCCAGGAGGTCGGCGTATGCCCCTCGGGCACCAGCTCGCGCGGGTACTGGTAGCGCAACTGGCCGAGGTCGAAGCTGCAGCGTGCGGCGATGCGCAGGGTCTCGGCGAGCAACTGCGGCGGATAGAGTTCGGCCAGAACCGGCCGCGGTCGCAGGTGGCGCTCGCCGTTGGCGAATAATCGGTAGCCGGCCTCGGCCACGCTGCAGTGCTGGCGGATGGCGCTCATGCAGTCCTGCAGGGCGCGCCGACCGCGGGCGTGCATGTGCACGTCGCCGGCCGCCACCGCCGCAACCCCCAGGCTGGCAGCCAGCGCCTGCAGCTGCGCCAGGCGCCGGCCGTCGTCCGCCCCGCGGTGCAGTTCGACCGCCAGCCACAGGCGCTCGGGAAACCGCGCGCGCAGCCAGCGGCCCTGTGCCGCGTCGGGCTCGGCTTCGGGCAGCCACAGGGCCAGCAGGCCGTCGGTCGGCGCGTCGAAGTCCTCGCCCAGCAGGCGGTATTCGCCCTTGCGGGCGCGGCGCCGCGCCTGGCTGATCAGCCGGCACAGGCGCTGGTAGCCGGCGAGGTCTTGTGCCAGCAGGACCACCTTCGGGCCGGCCTCGATGCGCATCTCGCTGCCGACGATCAGCGGCAATCCGCACTCCTTGGCCGCCTGCCAGGCGCGCACGATGCCGGCCAGGCTGCACTCGTCGGTGATCGCCAGGGCCGCGTAGCCGTGCCGGCGGGCACGCTCGAACAGCTCGCGGGCGCTGGAGGCGCCGCGCTGGAAGCTGAAGTTGGACAGGCAGTGCAGCTCGGCATAGCCCGGCGCGGCGACGCCGCTCATGCGAACCAGCCATGCAGTAGCCAGGGCCCGCTCGCCCCGGCTGGCCGATAGGCCCAGGCGCGCTGGCCGCCGCGCATCTCGATCAGGTAATAGTCGCGGCGCACGTCGCCGCCATCCCACCAGCCGGACTCGATCCGCTCGGGGCCGGCGAGGATGCGCGGCGTGCTTTCGCCCAGCGCCTGCGGCTGGTGCAGCAGCCAGCCGGGACGCGGCGGCCCGCCGCTCGCCACGGTTGGCCGACTGGCCTCGGTCGGCTGCCAGGCGCACTCCGGCCGGTGGTCGGCGCGGGCACACAGGCCGTGCACCGCGTCGTCGCCGAGGCGCGCGCGCAGGCGTTCGCGCAGCTGCTCCCAGGGCAGCGCTTGCTGCGGGCGTTGGTCGAACAGCTGGCGGTGCTCGGGGACGAAGCGCGGCAGGTCGCGCGCGCTCAGGCGCAGCCCGCGCACCGGCGCGACCACCTGTTGTTGCTCCAGGCGCCCGCGCGCCAGCTCGAAGAGCATGGCCGGCTCGCGCTCGGCGCTGAGCAGGCCGACCGCCACCCGGCTGGCGGCGCCCTCGGCGTGTTCCAGGTGCAGGCTGAAACGCTGCACGCCGCTGTCGCGGCCGGCCAGGAAGGCGGCGAGGTCGGCGGTCAGCCGGCGCAGCGGGAACAGCAGCGCCTGGTGCGACTCGACCTCGTAGTTCAGCTCGATGCGCTGGTCGAACTCATCCGGCGGCGCATAGAACTCCAGCGCCAGCGGGCGCTGGCCGAGCAGGCTGTCCAGATGGCCCAGCACCTCGGCGGGGAAGCGCCGCGCCAGGGCCTCGCGTGGCAGCGCCAGGACCTGGCGCAGGCGGCGCAGGCCCATGCGGGCCAGGGCGCTCGCCACCTCGCCGGCCAGGCCGACCCGCTCGATCGGCATGCGCCCGAGGGCCTCGCGCAGCGCCTCCGGGCTGGCTACCGCCAGGCCGTCATGGGCGTTGGCCAGGATGCGCGCGGCCAGCGGGTTCGGCGCGGCGACGATGCGATGGCGAAAGCCCAGGCTGGTCAGTTCTTCGCGCAGGCGTGCCTCGAACCTGGGCCAGGGACCGAACAGGCCCAGGCTCGACTCGATTTCCAGCAGCAACACCCGCGGGTAATCCAGGCTGACCTGGGAGCTGAAGCGGTAGCCCCAGGCGGCGAGGAAGCGCTGGCAGCGCTCGACCTGCGCCTGGTCGTATTCGACCAGGGCGAAGTCGCGGCTCAGCGCCTGGGCCGCGCTCAGCGACTGGCCGGGGCGCAGGCCGAGCGCCCGCGCGGCGGCATTGACCGCACGCAGCACGCGGCGCTGCGGGCTGCCGCTGACCAGCGCCAGCGCCGCCGCGGAATCGGCGCGGCCGCGCAGCACGGCATCCAGCGCCAGTTGCGGCAGCAGTACACAGGCCCAGCGCATGCCGCTCAGCCGAGGCCGGCAAGCGACAGCGGCGCTGCCGGCGGCAGGCCACCGCGGCACTTGAGCACGCGCAGCTGTGCCGGGCAGGCATCGACGGCGAGGCGCAGCGCCGCCGGCGAGGGATTGCGCGCGGCCGTCAGCGGGCGGTAGGCGAACGCCAGGGTCTGGCCGGTTTCCGCGGCGACCTGCAGGCGGCGCAAGGCGCGGTCGTCCGCCTGCGGCAACCAGCACAGCACCGCACCACAACTGCCCGAGCGCAGGCACTGCTCGGCCGCCCACAGGGCCTCGCGGCCGCTCGCCGCGATCAGCGCCAGGCGGCGCAGGTCGACCCCGGCCGCCTGCCAGGCCGGCGGATAGGGCAGATGCGGCGGCGCCACCAGGGCGACCCGCTCGCCGCTGGCGGTCAGCCGCGCCAGGGTCGGCCAGAGCAGGCGCAGCTCGCCGCAGCCGTCGGCGGCGTAGAGAATCTCGCTGAGCGCCGCCGCCGGCCAGCCGCCCGTCGGCAACAGCGCATCCAGCGCGGCATGCCCGGTCGGCTGGGCGCTGGCCGGCTGCGACGTGGGCCGGCCCTTCCAGACCCGGCGCTGGTCCAGCAGCGCATCCAGGGCCACTACGGCGCCCATCAGGGTCGCCCCTGCGGGGCCCGGCGGCAGACGCCAGGCAGGAGATGGAACATGGCAATGCATCCCGATAAAACTGTATGCATATACAGTAATTCAGTGCGTGACAGGCGGCAATGGGGGGCGTGGGTCGACGGACCGGCGGGCGAAACCTTCAGCCTGATAACGCGGGGACGCAACAGGACCGTAGGGTGCGCTGTGCGCACCATCAACCACAGGAAGCCTGGTGCGCACGGCGCACCCTACCGGCCAGCATCCGGGCTGGACGATCAAATCCACAGATCATTCGGCGCGCTACGCTCGCCACCCTCCTGCCCGGTATTGCGCACGCCACAGGGTTCGATCAGCAGCAACTGGACCTCGCCCTCGGCATAGGGCTTGTGCTCCACGCCTTTGGGCACGACATAGAGCTCGCCGGCCGCCAGGGTGACCGCGCCGTCGCGGAAGTCGATGCGCAGCTGCCCGGCGAGCACGATGAAGGCCTCGTCGGTTTCCGGGTGGCTGTGCCAGATGAAGTCGCCCTCGAGCCTGGACAGCTTGAACTGGTAGTCGTTCATCTGCGCGACGACGCGCGGCGACCACTGCTCGTCGATGCGTTGCAGCTTCTCGTTGAAGTTGATGGCCTGATAGCGGGACGGATTGGCTCGATCATTCGACATGGCGGTACTCCGAATTGCACTGGAGTCCGCAGCCTAGGCCGGCCGCACGCGGTGGTCTTGCATGATCGTGCAGTCAACGATGGGTCACGGGACCAGCATCTTCTGCCAGCGTGCCGGGGACACCCCGTAGGTCTTGCCGAACTGGCGGGTCATGTGGCTCTGGTCGGAGAAGCCGGCGCTGGCCGCGGCGTCGGTCAGCGACCGGCCCTGGGCGATCAGTTCGCGCACCCGATCCAGGCGGCGCATGCACAGGTAGCGGTAGGGGCTGGTGCCGTACAGCGCACGGAAATCCCGCGACAGGCGCCAGCGATCGCGGCCGCTGGCGCGTTCCAGCTCGTCCAGGGAAATGCTGCGCTCCAGCGCGGCATGGATGAACTCGCGGGCCCGCTCGGCGGCGCGGTAATCCAGGGCCTGGCGGGTCTTGCGTGCCCCCGCCGCGTCGTCGAGGGCGATGGCCAGGTCGAACAGGGCGTCGTCTTCGGCCAGCGGGTCGACGCCGGCGTCCAGGCTCTGCAGCAGGGTGCGGGTCGCCCGGTGCAGCGCCGGATCGCTGGAAATGCCGTCCTGGATGTAGGGCAGCGGCTTGCCGCCGAGGATCTGCTGGATCGCGGCGGGCTCGACATAGATCATCCGGTAGCGGAAGCCCTCGGCGCTGCCCGCCTGGCCGTCGTGCGGTTCGTCGGGGTGCAGGACCATGGTCCGCCCCGGCAGGCTGTGCTGCATGCCCTGGCGGTAGTGGAAGCTCTGCACGCCGGACAGGGTCTGGCCGATCGCATAGGTATCGTGGCGGTGCATGTCGTAGGCATGGCCGCGGAAGAAGGCTTCGATCCGCTCCAGCCCGGCGGATTGCGGGGCGCGGTGAATCCAGTCGCTGGCGAATGCCGAGTGCGGCGGCGTCATCCCATCTTCGCGCATCGCGCCCTCCTCCTCTGTTGGCCCCAGCAGCCGACCTTAGTGGAGCCGCCCGCTGGCTGTCCAGCGGCTCGGCGCGGCCGGGCTCAGCCGGCTCGGCGGGCAAACACCAGGGCTTTCAGGCCGCTGTCCGGGTCGATGTCGGCGAACTCCGGCGGGTTTTCCAGACGTTCGACGAACCCCAGAGCAGGCGCCTCGCGGGCCATGCCGTCGATGAGGAAATCGGGGCCGATGGCCGGATCGTTCACGCAGGCCAGCACCATGCCGTGCTCGGCGAGCAGATCCGGCAGGCGGCGGAGGATCTTCTGGTAGTCCTTGGTCAGGGCGAAGCTGCCCTTCTGGAACGACGGCGGGTCGATGATGATCAGGTCATAGGGGGCAGATCTGTTTACCGCGCCCCAGGATTTGAACAGCTCATGGCCGAGAAAGCTCACCCGGCTCAGGTCGTGCTGGTTCAGCCGGTGATTGTCGCGGCCGCGGTTCAGCGCCGCCTTGGCCATGTCCAGATTGACCACATGCGCAGCGCCGCCGGCAAGCGCCGCGACCGAGAAACCGCAGGTGTAGGCGAACAGGTTGAGCACCCGCTTGCCGCGGGCCTGCTGCTGCACCCAGCGGCGGCCGTAGCGCATGTCGAGGAACAGGCCGTTGTTCTGCTTCTTGCCCAGGTCGAGCTTGAAGCGCAGGCCGTTCTCGCAAACCTGCCATTCGTCCAGCGCTTCGCCCAGCAGGTACTCGGTGGGGCTGTCGGGCAGGTAGCGGTGCTGCAGCAACAGGCTGTGCGCCCCGCTCTGCCGCCAGGCCGGCGACTCGGCCAGGGCCAGCAGCATTTGCTGCAAGGCGGCCAGCTCGGCGCCTTCCGGCGCGCGGAACAGGGCGACCAGCAGCACGCCCTGCAGCCAGTCGACGGTGACCTGCTCGAGCCCCGCCCAGCGCCGCCCGCGGCCGTGGAACAGGCGGCGAACTTCGTCGGGGACGCTGCTCAGGGCGGCGGTTAACTGCTGCTGCAAGGTGGCGAGGGCTGCTGGGTTCATGGCTCGGGTTCACGAAGGCGTTGGCGCGCATTTTAACCGCAGGGCGTTGCCTGCACCCCGCCCGCGTGCGTCGACGCAGAATGCCTGCCGCTGGCACTGCAATAAAAAGGCAATGCGGCCGCTCTAGAGTGCTCACTCGATTTCAGGAGGAGCGCTCCGGTGAGCCGTGCGACAAGGAACATCTGCAAGACACTGGATCTGGTGGCGGCCAATAACGAGGCCGCGGCGGTGGCGGTGATGCGCGCCGCCGAGCGCATTGGCGACGAGCTGCTCAGGCAGCAACTGCTCAACGTGATCCATCACATGAACCTGGATGCCGCTCAGCTGCGCGGCGCCCGCGAGGAGATCGCCGGGCAAGGGTTGCGGCGCGCCTGAGTTCGGCGTGGCGCCCCCGACGAATCGGCCCCAGGCAGACATGCCCATTGCCAAGTAGAATCGCCCCCTGAAACAGCTTCTTGGGGTGGCAGCGGTGGATCTACAGCAGGGCTTTGTCCTGACCCGGCATTGGCGCGATACGCCCGCCGGCACCCAGGTCGAATTCTGGCTGGCCACCGACGCCGGCCCGCGCCAGGTGCGCCTGCCGTGTCAGCCGTCGGTGGCCTTCATCCCGGCCGAGCAGCGCGCGCGGGCCTCCGCGCTGCTGCGGGGTGAGCACGGCGTCGAGCTGCGCGAACTGGGCCTCTGCGATTTCCGCCAGCGGCCGGTGCTCGGCCTGTATTGCCAGCAGCACCGCCGCCTGATCGACCTCGACAAGCAGCTGCGCAAGGCCGGCATCGATGTCTACGAGGCCGATGTGCGCCCGCCGGAGCGCTACCTGATGGAGCGCTTCATCACCGCGCCGGTGTGCTTCGACGGCGAGCCCGATGACCGGGGCGTACTGCGCGAGGCGCAGCTGAAACCGGCGCCGGACTACCGCCCGGCACTGAAGCTGGTCTCGCTCGACATCGAAACCAGCGAGCATGGCGAGCTGTATTCGATCGCCCTGGAGGGCTGCGGCCAGCGCCAGGTGTATATGCTCGGCCCGGCGGGCGGCACCGAGCCGGCGCTGGACTTCCAGCTCGAGTATTGCGCCAGCCGCGGGCAACTGCTGGAACGGCTGAATGAGTGGCTGGCGCGCCACGACCCCGACGCGATCATCGGCTGGAACCTGGTGCAGTTCGACCTGCGCGTGCTGCACCAGCATGCCCAGCACCTGCAGGTGCCGTTGCTGCTCGGTCGTGGCGGCGAGGCCATGGCCTGGCGCGAGCACGGCAGCGGCAAGCACTACTTCGCCGCGGCAGCCGGCCGGCTGCTCATCGACGGCATCGAGGCGCTGCGCTCGGCGACCTGGAGCTTTCCCTCGTTCAGCCTGGAAAACGTCGCCCAGACCCTGCTCGGCGAAGGCAAGTCGATCGCCACGCCCTACCAGCGCATGGACGAGATCAACCGCATGTTCGCCGAGGACAAGCCGGCGCTGGCGCGCTACAACCTCAAGGACTGCGAGCTGGTCACGCGGATCTTCGCCAAGACCGAGCTGCTGACCTTCCTGCTCGAGCGCGCCGCCGTCACCGGCCTGCCCGCCGACCGCAGCGGCGGCTCGGTGGCGGCCTTCACCCACCTGTACCTGCCGCCGATGCATCGCCAGGGCTTCGTCGCGCCCAATCTCGGCGAGAAGTTGCCGCAGGCCAGCCCCGGCGGCTTCGTCATGGATTCGCGGCCAGGCCTGTACGAGTCGGTGCTGGTGCTCGACTACAAGAGCCTGTACCCGTCGATCATCCGCACCTTCCTGATCGATCCGGTCGGCCTGGTGGAAGGCCTGCGCCAGCCCGACGACGCCCACTCGGTAGAGGGCTTTCGCGGCGCGCGTTTCTCGCGGACCCGGCATTGCCTGCCGGCCATCGTCGAGCGGGTCTGGCAGGGCCGCGAGGCGGCCAAGCGCGAGGGCAACGCGCCGCTGTCGCAGGCGCTGAAGATCATCATGAACGCCTTCTACGGCGTGCTCGGCTCCAGCGGCTGCCGCTTCTTCGACCCGCGCCTGGCCTCGTCGATCACCCTGCGCGGGCACCAGATCATGCGCCGCACCCGCGAGCTGATCGAAGCCGAGGGCTACGCGGTGATCTACGGCGACACCGACTCCACCTTCGTCTGGCTCAAGGGCGCGCATGCCGAGGACGACGCCGCGCGCATCGGCCGCGCGCTGGTGCAGCGGGTCAACCAGTGGTGGCGCGAGCACCTGCGCCGCGAGTTCGACCTGGACAGTGCGCTGGAACTGCAGTTCGAGACCCATTACAGCCGCTTCCTGATGCCCACCATCCGCGGCGCCGAGGAAGGCAGCAAGAAGCGCTACGCCGGCCTGGTCAGCCGCCCGGACGGCAGCCGGGAGATGGTCTTCAAGGGCCTGGAGACGGTGCGCAGCGACTGGTCGCCGCTGGCCCGCGAGTTCCAGCAGGCGCTGTATGCGCGCATCTTCAACCGCCAGCCCTACCGCGACTATGTGCGTGACTACGTGCGCCGCACCCTGGCCGGCGAACTCGATGAGCTGCTGATCTACCGCAAGCGCCTGCGCCGCCCGCTGCACGACTACCAGCGCAACGTGCCGCCGCATGTGCGCGCGGCGCGCCTCGCCGACGACTACAACGACCGCCAAGGCCGGCCACGGCAGTACCAGAACGGCGGCTGGATCAGCTACCTGATCACCCTGGCGGGGCCGGAACCGCTGGAGACCCGGAGTTCGGCGATCGACTACGAGCACTACCTGACCCGCCAGCTGCAACCGGTGGCGGACGCCATCCTGCCGTTCGTCGGCGACGACTTCGCCACCCTGGTCGACCGCCAGCTGGGCTTGTTCTAGCAGGCCCGTCGCCAGCAACCGCTGGGCAAGCACGCGCTGCCCAGCCTGTGGAGCACACAGCGCAAGGTTTTCCGCCACCCGGTGCCCGGAACACCCCGCTCTCACGCTAAAATGCGCGCCCCGTCAGTCCATGAATCAAGACCATGTCCTTGCCTGCGCACCATTTAGAACTCCTGAGCCCGGCGCGCGATGCCGCCATCGCCAGGGAAGCCATCCTGCATGGCGCGGATGCCGTGTATATCGGCGGCCCGAGCTTCGGTGCGCGGCACAATGCCAGCAACAGCGTGGCAGACATCGCCGAGCTGGTGGCATTCGCCCAGCTGTTCCACGCGCGGGTGTTCGTCACCCTCAACACCATCCTGCATGACGACGAGCTGGAGCCGGCGCGCCAGCAGATCCGCCAGCTCTACGAGGCCGGCGTGGATGCGCTGATCGTCCAGGACATGGGCGTGCTGGAGCTGGACATCCCGCCAATCGAGCTGCACGCCAGCACCCAGTGCGATATCCGCAGCCTGGACAAGGCCAGGTTCCTCGCCCAGGCCGGCTTTTCCCAGCTGGTGCTGGCGCGCGAGCTCAACCTGCAGGAAATCCGCACGATCAGCGCCAGCGTCGATTCGGCCATCGAGTTCTTCATCCACGGCGCCCTGTGCGTGGCGTTTTCCGGCCAGTGCAACATCTCCCATGCGCAGACCGGGCGCAGCGCCAACCGCGGCGACTGTTCGCAGGCCTGCCGCCTGCCCTACACCCTGAAGGATGACCAGGGCCGTGTGGTGGCCTATGACAAGCACCTGCTGTCGATGAAGGACAACAACCAGACCGCCAACCTGGGCGACCTGGTCGATGCCGGCGTGCGCTCGTTCAAGATCGAGGGCCGCTACAAGGACATGAGCTACGTGAAGAACATCACCGCTCACTACCGCCGCGAGCTGGATGCCATCCTCGAGCAGCGCCCGCAGCTGGCGCGCGCCTCCAGCGGCCTGACCGAGCACTTCTTCGCCCCCGACCCGGACAAGACCTTCCACCGCGGCAGCACCGACTACTTCGTCAGCGCGCGCAAGATCGACATCGGCGCCTTCGATTCGCCGACCTTCACCGGCCTGCCGGTGGGCCAGGTGGAACAGGTGAACAAGCGCGACCTGATCGCCGTGACGGACACGCCGCTGTCCAATGGCGATGGCCTCAATGTGCTGATCAAGCGCGAGGTGGTGGGTTTTCGCGCCAACGTCGCCGAGTTGAAGGGAACCTTTTATGAAGAAGGCGAGGAAGATGGCGCCAAGCGCTGGCGCTACCGCGTCGAACCCAACGAGATGCCGGCGGCGCTCAAGCAACTGCGCCCGCACCAGGTGCTCAACCGCAACCTCGACCACAACTGGCAACAGGCCCTGCTCAAGACCTCGGCCGAGCGCCGCGTTGCGGTCCGCTGGCAGGCGCGCCTGCGCGAGGATCGGCTCGAGCTGAGCGTCACCAGCAGCGAGGGCATCCAGGCCGCGGTCAGCCTGGCCGGGCCCTTCGGCCCGGCCAAGGATGCCGAGCAGGCGCACGCCCAACTGGCCGATACCCTGGGCAAGCTGGGCACCACCATCTATTACGCTGAGGACGTGCAGATCGACGCGCCCCAGGCCCTGTTCGTGCCCAACTCGCAGCTCAAGGCCCTGCGCCGCGAGGCCATCGAGGCGCTGACCGCGGCGCGCCTGACCGCCCACCCGCGCGGCGCGCGCAAGCCGGTCAGCGTGCCGCCTCCGGTGTACCCCGAGTCGCACCTGAGCTTCCTCGCCAACGTCTACAACGCCAAGGCCCGCGCCTTCTACCAGCGCTACGGCGTGCAGCTGATCGACGCCGCCTACGAGGCCCACGAGGAAGCCGGCGAGGTGCCGGTGATGATCACCAAGCACTGCCTACGCTTCTCCTTCAACCTGTGCCCGAAGCAGGCCAAGGGCGTCACCGGCGTGCGCACCAAGGTCGCCGACATGCAGCTGATCCACCAGGACGAAGTGCTGACCCTGAAGTTCGACTGCAAGCCCTGCGAAATGCACATCATCGGCAAGATGAAGGGCCACATCCTCAACCTGCCGCAACCCGGCAGCGCCGCCGGCATGGTCGGCTACATCAGCCCGGAAGACCTGCTCAAGACCATCAAGAGAAAACCCTCGGGCAAGCATTGAGCGCTCGATTTCTCCGGGATAAGGGAAAAGGCACGGGGATTTTCGCGGGCTCGCCCGAGCCCGCACCAGGGCTGCCGCCCCACGCCGCTACCCCGGTCGCGATCAGCCCCGCCGTGGCGGCTTGGCCGCGCGCTTGCCGGCGGCGGCCTTGCGTGGGGCGGCCATCCGTGGGGCGGCCGTGCGCTTGTTCTTCCAGGGCGCGGCGCCGGCCGGGCTTGCCGGGCCGCTGATGCTCAGGCGCAGGCCGAGGCAACGCTGCACCTGCTTGCTCATCCAGGCCGACTGCTTGGCGACGAATTCCTCCAGGCTCATCTCGCCGCTCTGCACCATGTCCAGCGCCTGCTCCCAGATCGCCGTAGTGCCGGGGTCGGCGATGGCGCGCGGCACCGCGTCGATCAGGCCGAAGGCCGCCGGGGTGGCGGCCAGGGCCTTGCCCTGCTTGCTCAGGTAGCCGCGCTCGAGCAGGCCCTGGATGATTCCGGCGCGGGTCGCCTCGGTGCCGATGCCGGTGGTGTCCTTGAGCTTCTGCTTGAGGCGCGGATCCTCGACCAGCTTGGCGACGTTCTTCATCGCCTTGATCAGGTCGCCCTCGGTGAAGGGCTTCGGCGGCTGGGTCCAGAGGTCCTTGAGGGTCACCGCGACCACCGTGCAGTCCTGCCCCTCGCGCAGCGCCGGCAGCGTCTGCGCCGGCGCGGCTTCGCGACCCTTGGCCGGGGTCAGGGCCTCGGGCAGCGCGCGGCGCCAACCGGGCTCGACGATCAACTTGCCGACCGCGCGCAGGGCCTGCCCGGCGCAGTCGAAGTCGGCCTGGGTGCGCTCGTATTCGTGGTTGGCCAGGAACTGCGCCAGGTAGCGCGCGCGGATCAGCTCGTAGACGGCGCGCGGCTTGCCGGCCAGGCGGCCCGGGTCCTGCGCGGCAGCAGTGGGGATGATGCCGTGGTGGGCGCTGACCTTGGCGTCGTTCCAGGCCCGCGAGCGGCGCTGCGGATCGAGATGTGGCAGCAGCTCGGCCAGGCTCGGGTCGGCGCGTCCCAGGGCGGCGAGGATCGCCGGCGCCTCGGCGTGCTGGCTGAGCGGCAGGTAGCCGCAGTCGCTGCGCGGGTAGGTGATGAGCTTGTGCGTCTCGTAGAGCGCCTGGGCGATATCCAGGGTTTCCTGGGCGCCGAGGCCGAGCTTCTTCGAGCAGACTTCCTGCAGCGTGCCCAGGTCGAACGGCAAGGGCGGCGCCTCGCGCATGCGGTCGGTGCGCAGCTTCAGCAGCCGTGCGCTGGCGGCATTGCCGATGGCCGTCGCCGCGGTCTGGGCCAGATCCTGATTCAGGCAGCGGCCCTGCTCGTCGCAGGCGTCGTCCGGCGCGCGCCACTGGGCGCTGAAGCGAGTGCCGTCGGCCTGCAGCGGCACCTCGATGGCCCAGTAGGGCGCCGGCACGAAAGCGGCGATGCTGCGGTCGCGGTCCACCACCAAGCGCAGGGTCGGCGTCTGCACCCGGCCCACCGGCAGCACGCCCTGGTAGCCGGACTGGCGCCCGAGCAGGGTGAACAGCCGGCTCATGTTCATGCCGATCAGCCAGTCGGCGCGCGAGCGGCCCAGCGCCGAATGGTAGAGGCTGAAGGTCTCGGCGCCGGGCTTGAGCGCCGCCAGCGCCTTGCGGATCGACGCCTCGTCCAGTGCCGACAACCACAGGCGCTGGATCGGCCCGCGGTAGCGGCAATGCTCGACCAGCTCGCGGGCGATCATCTCGCCCTCGCGGTCGGCGTCGGTGGCGATGACCAGCTCGTCGGCCTCGCCGAGCAGGCGCTTGACCGCCCTGAACTGGCTGGCGGTCTTGGGCTTGACGCGCATCTTCCACTGTTCGGGGATGATCGGCAGATCGGCCAGCACCCAGCGCTTGTAGCGGGCGTCGTAGGCGTCCGGCGCGGCGGTCTCCAGCAGGTGACCGATGCACCAGGTCACGCTCAGGTTGCTGCCCAGCCAGCAGCCGTCGCCGCGCCGGGTGGCGCCGAGCACCTTGGCGATGTCCTTGGCCTGGGAAGGTTTTTCGCAGAGGAAGAGCCGCATGGTTGCCATCGTTGGTTGCCTGTCGGGAATGCTGCACAGCATGCGCAGTGACGGCGCTCCAGGCAACCATAAACTGTATGGATATACAGATAAAGGCTAAGTCGGCCCTGCGCGGTTGCCGGAGCCACTGGACCGGCAGCCGCCGTGACGGTTAGCCAACCCGGCCTGGACAGCGCGGATGCCTGTTGCGTTACGACTGGCCAGAACAGCCCTTGCCATCGCGGCGCGTATCCATCCAGCGAATGACCTCCTCGTTGAAGGTCGGCGGGGCCTTGCGCCCGACCCGGCGCACCAGGTCGAGGACGGTCTGCTGGGCCAAGGCTTCCTCCATGCGCTTCTGCGCCGTCAGCATCACCGCGTGAATCGAGCAGGTACCGCTGAGGGCCCATTCCGGCGGCGAACCTTCGAAGACCGCGCAGCGCCCCCTGATCTCGCGACATTCGAAGATCGACTTGTGCCCGTCGATAGCCCGGACGATGTCGAGAACGCTGATCTCGTCGGCTGGCCGCGCCAGCTTGAATCCGCCCCGGACGCCTTCGGTGGCGACCACCAGGTTCGCCTTCGCCAACCGGGTGAACACCTTGGCCAGCAGCTCCTGGGGCACGCCCTGCAGCTCGGCGAGCGCGCGCACGCTGGATTCGCGGCTATCGCCCTTCTCATCTGCCAGGAAGAGCAGGCAGTGGATCCCGTACTCCACCCCCGCACTGTATAGAGACATATAAACTCCGACTTTATTAGTCGCACAATCATGCGATTAATCCGGGGCAATCGCAAGGCACGCCTGCCGCCAATCGATCGCCTGGCCGCGCAAAACCGCAGGTCAAACTCCCCGAACCGTTTGGAATCATGGCCGTTCCGACGCTTCGCCAAAGGCCACCTGGCGATGAACGGTTGGCTGGCGCAAGCGAAAAGGCTTGCCCGCGATAACTACGATAACTATAGTCGTAGTTACGAGATGGGCGACGCCACCCGAGCGGCTCCGCTGTCAAGCACTGCCTATGCACTAGGCAATCGACTCGATGCCCGTGCGTACTCGTTTGGAACACGCTTCCCTTCCCTATCTGGAGACACACATGAAACAACGCATTCTGATTGTCGGCAGCGGGTTCGCTGGTCTGTGGAGCGCCTTGAGCGCGGCGCGCCTGCTCGACCTGCACGACCACGCGCAGACCGAGGTGGTCGTCCTCGCGCCCCAGGCCGAGCTGCGTATCCGCCCACGCTTCTACGAGGCGGACGTGCACAAGATGACCGCGCCGCTCGAACCGCTGTTCGCCGCCGTCGGCGTGCGCTTCGTCAAGGGCCTGGCCGAGCGGATCGACGTAGCCGGGAAACACGTCGAGTACCGCGATGCGCAGGACGCGCCAGCCACCCTGGCCTACGACCGCCTGGTGCTGGCCAGTGGCAGCAAGGTGCTGCGGCCGCGTCTGGCCGGCATCGAGCACGCCTTCGACGTCGATCAGATTGAACAAGCCGTGCGCCTGGAAACCCATATCAAGGCCCTGGCTCAGCTTCCGCAATCCAGCGCCCGCAACACCGTGGTCGTCGCCGGCGGCGGCTTCACCGGGATCGAGACCGCCACCGAGATGCCGGCCCGCCTGCGTGCGGCGCTGGGCGAGGATGCCGACGTACGGGTGATCGTGATCGATCGCGGCAGCCAGATCGGCGCAGCGCTTGGCGACGGCCCGCGCCCGCAGATCACCGAGGCATCCGCCGAGCTGGGTATCGAGTGGCGGCTGAACAGCTCGGTGGCCTCGGTCGATGCCGACGGCGTCACCCTCGCGGATGGCCAACGCATCGACGCCAAAACGGTTATCTGGACCGCCGGCGTGCGCGCCAGCTCGCTGACCGAGCAGGTGCCGGCAGAGCGTGATGCCTTGGGACGCCTGCATGTCGACCGCAACCTCCAGGTGATCGGCCAGGACGCGGTATTCGCCACCGGCGACGTCGCCTATGCCGCTGCCGACGAGGCGGGGAACTACGCCCTGATGTCCTGCCAGCATGCGATCGCCCTCGGGCGTTCCGCCGGCAACAACGTGGCCGCCAGCCTGCTAGGCGTCGCCCCGATCGCCTACAGTCAGCCCAAGTACGTAACCTGCCTGGATCTGGGCGCGTGGGGCGCGGTGTTCACCGAAGGCTGGGATCGCCAGATCAAGTTCGTCAGGGAGGAAGGCAAGCGCCTCAAGACCCAGATCAACAGCATCTGGATCTACCCACCGGCGGCCAACCGTGCCGAGGCGCTGGCGGCTGCCGACCCGCTGATCCCCGTCGTGGCATAAACACGCGCTTATGGCATTGGCCTGAAGGGTTCAGTGCAGATCTTCCGCCCCGAATCGGTCGCCCTGACCTTCGGGGCTTTTTCATGCGACCGCGCCCATGCCGCCCGCGCGCCCTCGGGCTGGTCGGCAGGCAATCACCGCCTGAAGCCTGCCTTTAGCCAGCCATAGCCACTGACCAGCGCGATCCCCGCGAGCGCCAGCCCGGCGCCCAGGACGAATCCCGGTTCGATGGCTTCGTCCAGCAGCCAGGCGCCGAGGATCACGCCGAACAAGGGGGTGAGGAAGGACAGCACCCCGAGGCGCGAGGCCAGATAACGGCGCAACAGGGCGAACCAGATGAGGAAGCTGGCGAAGCACACGATCAGCGACTGGAACGCCAGGCTCAGCCATACCAGCGGGGTCGGATTGAAGGTGGTGTGGCCGAACAGCAGGGCCGCCGGCAGCAGTAGCAGGAAGCCCGCCAGCAACTGATACAGCAGCGTCTGGGTCGCCGACAGCGTCGCCAGCCGGGTGACGCGCACCAGCACGGTGGTCGCGGCCCAGGCGATGCCGCCCAGCAGCGCCAGGAAGTCGCCCCAGAGCATCCCGGGCAGGTCGGCATTGCCGTCCTGGACGCCGCGCAGGAAGGCGACCGCGATGCCGACGAAGGCCAGGCCCACGCCCAACCACTGCAGCGCGGCCAGCCGCTCGCTCGGCAACTTCCACTGCAGGCCCAGGGCGGCGAACACCGGCGCGGTGTAGAGAAACACCACCACATGGCCGGCCGAGGTGTGGCGCAGCGCCTCGCCGACCAGCAGGTACTCCAGGGCGAAGCAGCCGCCGGCCAGCAGCCCGGGCTGCCAGACGCCCGCCACGAAGGACATGCGCTCGCGGCGCAACAGCATCAGCATGCCCACCAGCACGGCGCCGATGGCCGAACGCAGGGCGATCTGCAGCACCGGCGAGAAATCGGCGGCGGTCGCCTTGAGACCGATCTGCTGCATGCTCCAGATCAGGCAGAGCACCAGCATCAGCGCAATGGCCGGCGTGTCGAGCGGTTTGCGTGGGTCCATGACGGGTGCTCCGGAATTCGCTGAAGGCGCATTGTCACGCCGTCGGCGATGCGTTACATAACGGAAATACGACAGTCCATCACGGCGGACCGACAGCATGCCCACCACCGCTCGCCCAAGGCATCTGCGCCTGCCTCCCTTCACCAACGCCTTGCCCACGCCGATCTACTTCCGCTCGGCCTGCATGCCGGCCGGGGCCACCTATCCGACCCACCGACATGCCTGGGGCGAGTTCGTCTACTCGTTCAGCGGGGTGATGGAGGTGGAACTGCAGGACCAGCATTTTCTGGCACCGTCGCAGTACGGCATCTGGCTGCCGCCCGGCGTCGAGCACCGCGGCATGAACCGTTACGAAGCCTGCCACTGCTCGCTCTACGTGGCCGCGGAGCTGAGCGGGGCCCTGCCGCGGAGCACCTGCGCCCTGACCGTCAGCCCGCTGCTGCGGGCGCTGCTCGAGCATTTTCGCCAGCACAGCGCAGGCCCGGCGCAAACCGCAGAGGAACAGCGCCTCCTGCAGGTGGCCGTGGACCAGCTGGGCAGCGCCGAGGTTGCCGGCAGCTACCTGCCCTCCTCCCGGGACCCGCTACTCGAGCCGCTGTTGCGCATGCTGCAGGGCAACCCCGGCGACGCCCGCTCCCTCGCCGAACTGGCGCAGGCCGTGCACAGCACCGAGAGAACCCTGATGCGCCGCAGCCAGCGCGAGCTGGGCATGACGCTCAGCGAGTGGCGCCAGCGCCTGTGCGTGCTCAGCGCGATGCCGCCCCTGGAGGCCGGGGAATCGGTCGAGAACGTCGCCCACGACCTCGGCTACAACTCCGTTTCCGCGTTCATCGCCATGTTCCGGCGGATGATGGGCGTGACCCCGGACGAGTATCGCAAGGAGCTGGGGGGATCCCCCAGGCCAAAGGCTCGCTAGCGGTGATCTCCCGGCACGGCGGATAGGCCGTCGTAGACGCCTGCTTTGGCGGCCGCCAGCCCTGCCTGCTGGCGCCGGCGCCTCAGGCATCGCGAAACAGGTCGTGGGCATCGAGCAGCCGGTAGGCGATCTCCGGACGCTTCTCCAAGGCGCGGCGAATCGCCGCCGGGATCGCCTGGCGGGTCTTGCGGCACAGCCCGGGCAGCTCGTCCAGGTGAATGGCGATGCCGCGCATGCTGCGCACCTCGTTGAAGCCCGGGGCGATTTCCAGACGGATGCCCAACTGCTCGTAGAGGCGCCGCTGCAGATGCTCGAGGTCGGCCAGGCTCTCAATATTCTCCAGGCGCTCGAGCAGGCGCTTTTCCTCCGGGCGGGTCAGACGGAGGATGCGCAGGTCGGCTCCGGGCGTGTCCAGCAGCCACTCACGCCCGCAGATGCAGGCGCCGGGCGGACAGGGTGAGCGGATGGGGAGAGAGGGTGTCATGGACACCGATCATAGCGATCCGCGGTCGCCGTTGCCCATCCTCTCGCGGAGATCACCATGCTCTTGGTGACCGGCCGGGCAAAAGCGTGGCGCGGTTTGGGCGACGGCGGTAAATAGCCGACAGCTGCGTCCTCAGCTAGCCGGCATCGATCCCTTCCGGCACTCACATATGAATCCAGGGTTCTTGAGCGGGATCAACCGCTTATCCCTGCGGCTTGAGTAGCCTGAGCACTCCTGCCGCACTTTCCCGGGGCATCGCGCATGGCCAAGAAGTTTCCCCTGCACCCCAAGCATCCCGAGCACATCTGCTGGGGCTGCGACCGCTATTGTCCGGCGGATTCGCTGGCCTGTGGCAATGGCACCGACCGCACGATGCACCCGGCCGAGGCGTTCGGCGAGGATTGGTACAGGCACGGCGACTGGGGTATCGAGCCGCCTGCGCAGACGGGGGAAGCGGCCGACGCTGCGACTGATCCGTAACCGCAAGGGCTGTCCCGTCCCGTCGATCGGTAGCGGGGAGCGCTCGCCGGCAATCGGCCGCCGCGCATAAGCCCGGTCATAGCGGCGGAAACTGTTCAAGGCCGATGGGCCGTGCTGCTATTCGCGCGAAACCGGCGGCATCGCCCGCGGCGTGACGGGCCGCTATCGTTTCGCCAGCAATTGCCAGCCACCATAAAAAACCACTTATCATTCAAAAACATATCTCAGGCCCGGAAGAAAACCGTCGCATGCCGTCTGCCGTCGAACGCTACAAACAGCTGCTATCCGGGGCGCTGGCGCGTTATTTCCCGCGGACCACCGCCTACCTGCGCGCCGAGCGCGAGGCCGCCGCGCCGCAGCAGAAACCCAGAACCCGGGCGAAGCAGGCCAGCGCCACCACTAAAGCCCGCACAGCCGGGCCGAAGAAACCCGCCAAACCGCCCGCTAAGCCGGCCAACCCCGGCATCTACGGGCCGGCGTTGCTGGCGGTCGATGCGCAGCAGGTCGAGGCCATGCGCCAGCGCGTGGCCCAGGCGGTGGCGGCGGACGTGATCAGCGCGCCGTCGGACGAGCAGTGGGCGATGATCCTCGGCCGCCACCCGCTCACCCGCATCTTCGCCGGCGCGGGCTCGGGCAAGTCCACCACCCTGGTGCTGCGCGTGGTGTTCATGCTCTGCCACCTGGGCATCGACCCTGGCCGGCTGACGGTGATTTCCTTCACCAATGCCTCCTGCGCCGAGCTGCGCGCGCAACTGATCCGCGTGCTGGGCTTCTGGCAGTTTCCCTTCGACGCGGCCCAGGCCCGCCAGTGCGTGCGCACCTTCCACTCGGCCATGGGCGTGCTGGCCAGGCAGCTGCTGGGCAACCCGGCCTGGTTCGAGCAGCTGGACGACAAGGGCACTGGCGAGCTGGACAATCCGCTGACCGCCGGCCGCCTGCGCCCGGCCCAGCAGCGCCTGCTACAGCAGGTGTACCAGGATTGCTACGCCGCGGAGCCGGACTTCCGCGAGCGGGTGCACGGCCTGCTCGGCCTGCCGCCGGCTGCCGATGCCGAGGGCAAGCGCGCCGGCGCGGCCAGGGCGCCGCTGGATGGCTTCAAGCTGGCCGGCGAGTTCGCCGCGCTGCCGCTGTTCGAGGCCTTCTATGCCCAGGCCGGCTTCATCGAGAGCATCGGCATCCGCCTCGACCGCTTGCAGCCCCAGGCGCTGGCGTGTTCCGCCCGCGAGCGGATCTTCAGCGAAGCCCTGGTGCTGTTCTGGCGCCATTTCCAGGCGCGCCTGCAGCAGCAGGGACTGATGACCTTCAACGGCGCCTTCCAGGCGCTCACCGATAAACTGGCCGGCGCCGAGTCGGCGATTCCGGCCGAGGCCCTGGCGCCGCTCAGCCACCTGCTGATCGACGAGTTCCAGGACATCTCGCCGCAGATCGTCCAGTGGCTGCAGGCCGTGCACCGCCGCCTGGCGCGCCAGGGCCAGGCGGTCAGCCTGATGGCCATCGGCGACGACTGGCAGTCGATCTACGGCTGGCGCGGCAGCTCCCCGGAGCTGTTCATGGACTTCGACCGGCACTTCCCGGCCAGGGGCAAGGCGAAAAACAGCGCCGTGCTCACACTGGAAACCAACTACCGCTCCATCGAGCCGGTGATCCGCGACGGCGAGGCGCTGCTCGCCGGCGTCGCCTACAAGCAGGCCAAGACCAGCAAGGCGTTCAAGGCCATGCAGCCGGGCGATCACGGCGTCCGGCTGGTGCCGCGCTTCGACCTCAAGGCGCGTCTGCCGGAGCTGCTCGAGGAGATCCAGGCGCAGTGCGCGCACGTCGCCAGCCGCAGCAAAGCCGAGCGCACCGCGGTGCTGGTGCTGAGCCGGCGCAACGAGCCGTTGCAGGCCATCCAGGCCCAGCTCGACCGCAAGCTGCCGGTCAAGGCCTATACCATCCACCGCGCCAAGGGCCTGCAGGCCGAAGTCGCGATCATCGTCGACGACTGCGCGCCGCCGGAGCCACACCCGCTGCGCAACGCCCTGTACGCCCACTCGGGCTTCTTCCGCAACAGCTACGACCAGGCCATGCAGGACGAGGCCCTGCGCCTGGCCTATGTGGCAATCACCCGCGGGGTGAGCCGGGTGCTCTGGTTCAGCCGCAAGACCCAGGGCGCGACCCAGCTGCTGGCGGCGCGCGCCGGCCGGCGCGGGGCTTCTGCGGACTAGGACTTGCTCGCCGCAGAAGCGGATGGAAAACCGCGAAGCGTTTTCCACCACGGCGGATCCACGCCAGCTCGCGCAGCCAGGTCGACGGAACCAGGAGCGACCGGCTCAACGGCTCAGGCCCAGCCGCTCATGCCACTGGGCGATGGACTCCTCGGGGTAGCCGTCGAACAGTTTGTCGCCGGGCCGCGCCTCCACTTCGACCCAGGACGCCTTCGAGTCGAGCAGCAGGTGGGTGTGTTCCGGCGGCACCGGCAGCGGCGTGTCGATGGCCGATGCGAAGGGATGAATGAGCTCCGGCCACTCCGGGCTGAAGAGCCAGAGGCCGCTGCCGCAGAGCCGGCAGAAATGCCGCTCGGCACTGCTGGTATGGGCGCGACGGCCACCTTCCGGTCTGATCTTGGCGTGATAGACGGCGATCTGCTTGCGTCCCCTGACTTTCAGGCTGTGCGCATCGCCGCCCAGGTTGATCGAGTAACCGCCACCGCCCTGAGTCTTGCGGCAGATCGAGCAGTAGCAACGCTGATAGGGATAGGGATGGGCGCTGGTCAGACTGAAAACCACCGCACCGCAATGGCAGGAACCTTCGAGCAACATGGATTAGCCTCCTGGCGCATGGACGGGTTGGCACGATCGACGGCTACTTCCCAGACAAGCACATCTTCGCGTTGCGTGAGCGCACTCGTGGCCGATTGCGGCCCTGGACAAGAACAAGGCCACCGGCCCCACTTGCCTAAACTTGCGCTTTTTCGGCCGCGGGGCTGGCAGCGGTCCGCGGCCGGAGTAGCATGGCCGGGCAGGGGGAATGTCCATGTCGCAACTCGATCACTGCCAAGTCTTCCAGGCCATGGGCCAATCGCCGAATGCCCGGCTGCTGCACAGCGCCGAGCTGGGTGACGGGCTGGCTGCGGCGATCTGGCGCAATTGCCACGACACCCGCGACTACCAGGCGCCGAGCCACCACACCCTGTCCTGCTACCTGGCCGGCGGCACCGGCACCTTTCGCCGCGAGCGCCCGCACAGCAAGGGCGCACCGGACAAGCTGTGCATCCTCCCGGCCGGGCACCAATCGGCCTGGGTGATCAACGGCGAGATCCACCTGGCGCACCTGTACGTCAGCCAGGAACAGTTCGCCCTCGGCGCCGTGCGCCTGCTCGACCGCGAGCCGCGGGAAATGCAGCTGCGCGAAGGCACCTTCCTCGACGACCCGCAGCAGGCCGGGCGCTTTCGCCAGTTGAGCCAGCTGAACTGGCTGGAACCCGGCGAGCGCCTGCTGACCAGCAGCCTGGCCCACGCCCTGCTCGACCATGCGCTGCTGTCCCAGGTCGGCCGCCGCGACGGCCTGCGCCTGAACGGCGGCCTGGCCCCGGCGCAACGCCGGCGGCTGCGCGAATTCATCGACAGTCACCTGGCCGAACCCTTGAGCCTGGGGCAATTGGCCGGCCTCTGTGCGCTGTCCGAGTACCACTTCGCGCGGATGTTCCACCTGAGCTTCGGCCTGCCGCCGCACCGCTACCTGCTCAACCGGCGCCTGGCGCATGCCCAGCAGTTGCTGCGCCAGACCCGCCTGCCGTTCGGCGAGATCGCCCTGGCCTGCGGCTTCGCCAGCGCCAGCCATTTCAACAACCGCTTCCGCCAGGCCTTCGCCGCCACGCCGGGGCAGTACCGGGCGGCGCTCGGCCACTAAACCGCCAACCAGTCATTGCGCAGCGGCTGCGCTCGCTGCCGGTCTCGCCGCTCTGCTACTCCACTCCCGGCTGTGTCAAAATCATCGGCTTTTCCGCGTTCGGCACGGCCATGCTCACACTTCACCTTTCGCCCGCGGGGCTCGCCCGATGAGCCTGGACATCCTGCAGCTGCGCCAAGCGGACTGGCGCGCGGGCTTCGGCGCGGGCGACTTCCAGCGTGGCGTCGGCTATGCCGAGCAAGGGCGCAGCCGCTTGCTCAGCCTCAAGGACCACACCCTGCTGGCCAGCTGCCGCGGCTCCGGCGCGCAGACCTACCAGCAGCGCATCACCCTGCACCCCTATGGCCAGGCCTGGAACGTCAGCGGCCACTGCAGCTGTCCGGTGGGTTACAACTGCAAGCATGTGGCCGCCGCCCTGCTGACCCTGGAGCGCCAGCAACAGGCCGGCATCGACCTGAGCCCGCTGATAGTGCCGAACCGGGAGGCCGCCGAGCAGCGCCTCGAGGGCGTGCGTCCGCAGGCGGTGCTGACCCTGGGCAGCCATGTGCGGGTGCACTTCGATGCGCGCAAGGGGCGCATGCACGAGCAGACCCAGCACCGCGCCGCCCTGGCCTTCGACTACCAGGGCCACCTGGCCTACGGCAAGGCGCCGAAGGACCTGCTGGTGCGCCAGGGCCCGCGCCTCAACCTGCGCATCATCCGCGATGGCGCCGCCGAGGCCGTGCTGCGCCAGCGCCTGGAAGACAGCGGCCTGCAGGTCGCCCTGCGCCGCAGCGAGGCCCTCGCCGAGCACCCCGGCGAGCACTTCGAGCTGCCCAGCGAGGCCGCCTGGCTGGGCTTCGTCCAGCAGCAGCTGCCGTTGCTGCGCGAGCAGGGCTGGCAGATCCGCATGCAGCCGGAGTTCCACTACGACCTGGCGCAGGTGGACGACTGGTACGCCGCGGTCGAGGACGTCCCCGAGCACGACTGGTTCGACCTGGAACTGGGCATCGAGGTCGAGGGCCAGCGCATCAGCCTGCTGCCGATCCTGTTGCAGGCAATCCGCCAGAAACCCTGGCTGCTGACCGGCGAGGCCCTGGCCCAGCGCGCGGACGAGGAGCTGCTGCTGGCCAGCCTGCCGCACAGCCAGCGCCGCGTCGCCCTGCCCTTCGCCCGCCTCAAGCCGCTGCTGGCGACCCTCGGCGAGCTGTTCTTCCGCGAGCCGGACGAGATCGGCCAGCGCCTGCGCCTGGGCCGCGCCGACGCCGCGCGGCTCAGCGGCCTGGAACAGGGGCCGCCACTCCACTGGCAGGGCGGCGAGCGGCTGCGCGGCTTCGCCCAGCGCCTGCAGGCCCTGCCCACGCGGCGCGTAAAAGCCCCCGCCGGCCTGCAGGCCCAACTGCGCCCCTATCAGTTGCAGGGCCTGGCCTGGATGCAGGCGCTCGGCGAGCTGGAGGTCGGCGGCGTGCTGGCCGACGACATGGGCCTGGGCAAGACCCTGCAGACCCTGGCGCACATCCTCGGCGAAAAGCAGGCCGGGCGCCTGCAGCAGCCGGCGCTGATCGTCATGCCGACCAGCCTGATTCCCAACTGGCAGGACGAAGCCGCGCGCTTCACCCCGCAGCTCAGGGTCCTGGCCCTGCACGGCCTGAAGCGCCGCAGCCGGTTCGCGCTGATCGGCCAGCACGACATCGTCCTCACTACCTACGCCCTGCTGCCGCGCGACCTCAAGGTACTGGCGGCGCAGCCCTACGCCCTGCTGATCCTCGACGAGGCGCAGAACATCAAGAACCCGCGCAGCAAGGCGGCCCTGGCTGCCGGGCAGCTGCGCGCGCGCCAGCGCCTGTGCCTGACCGGCACGCCGCTGGAAAACCACCTGGGCGAGCTCTGGTCGCTGTTCAACTTCCTCATGCCCGGCTGGCTCGGCGACAGCAAGAGCTTCACCCGCGACTACCGCACGCCAATCGAGAAGCAGGCCAACGAGCAGCGCCTGGCGCACCTGCGCGGACGCATCAAGCCCTTCGTGCTGCGGCGCAACAAGGAGCAGGTGGCGCGCGAACTGCCGGCCAAGACCGAGGTCACCCACTGGGTCGAACTGACCGCCGCGCAGCGCGACCGCTACGAGACCCTGCGCCTGGCCATGGACCAGAAGGTCCGCGCCGAGATCGCCCGCCAGGGCCTGGCGCGCAGCCAGATTCTCATCCTCGAGGCGCTGCTGCGCCTGCGCCAGGCCTGCTGCGACCTGCGCCTGCTCGGCGGCGACGACGCTCAGTTGCACAGCAGCGACTCGGGCAAGCTCAGCGCCCTGCTGGAGATGCTCGAGGAGCTGGTCGACGAGGGCCGCCGGGTGCTGCTGTTCTCCCAGTTCACCTCGATGCTGGCGCTGATCGAGAGCGAGCTGCAGGCGCGCAAGATCGGCTACGCCAAGCTCACCGGCAGCACCCAGGACCGCCGCACCCCGGTGCAGCAGTTCCAGGCCGGGCAGTTCCCGGTGTTCCTGATCAGCCTCAAGGCCGGCGGCGCCGGCCTCAACCTCACCGCCGCCGACACGGTGATCCACTTCGATCCCTGGTGGAACCCGGCCGCCGAGGCCCAGGCCAGCGACCGCGCCTACCGCATTGGCCAGGACAAGCCGGTGTTCGTCTACAAGCTGATCGCCCGCGGCAGCGTCGAGGAGAAGATCCAGCAGCTGCAACAGGCCAAGGCCAACCTGGCGCGCGGCGTGCTCGAAGGCGGCAGCCAGGCGCAGTGGCAACTGAGCGAGGACGACCTGCAGGCGCTGTTCGCGCCGCTGAGCGACTGAGGCCCGCGGTCCCGGACAGGCCTTTCCCAGGGCGGTTTAATCCACCAGGCATCCGCCACGCGGAGCGCCCCGGTGACCGTGTTGCGAACCGCGCCCCTGGCGTCGGCGCGGCCGCGCGAGCCGCTCCAGGCCACTGGCGGCGATTGGCCGCCGACCAGGACGTCGCGGTTTGCCAAGCCTGCCTACACTGAGACCACGGGAATCCATCCTGACGCGACATGCCCTGCACGTCCGTCATACCCCTTGTGCCTCCATTGACGCCGCCACACGGAGTGACGCCCGCCATGAGAAAAGTCCTGAGCCGTTGCGCCCTGCTGTTGCTCGGCGTGCTGGTTGCAACGGCCGGTGGCTGGGGCGTGCTGGCCATCGCTTTTTCCGGACCGCCAGACGCTACGCTGCGCAACAGCCTGGCCGGCGCATTTGCCGTCGCGTCGCTGGCCGCGCTGATTGCCCTGGGCTTTCGTCGCTGGCGCGGGCGCGCCCTGGCGGCCTATCTGCTCCTGTTCGCCGGGCTGCTGGTCTGGTGGTCGCGCATCGAGCCCTCCAACCAGCGCGATTGGCAGACCGACGTGGCGGTGCTGCCCTACGCGACTATCGAAGGCGATCGGGTCACCGTGCACAACATCCGCAACTTCGACTACCGCAGCGAAACCGACTACACCCCGGCCTACTACGACAAGCAATTCGACCTGAGCAAGCTGGAGGGCGTCGACCTGGTCGCCTCCTATTGGATGGGCCCGGCCATTGCCCACACCTTCCTCAGCTTTGCCTTCGAGGGCGGCGACCATCTGGCCATCTCCATCGAGACGCGCAAGGAAAAAAGCGAGGGCTATTCCACGATCAAGGGCTTCTTCCGCCAGTACGAACTGTTCTACGTGGTCGCCGATGAACGCGACGTCATTCGCCTGCGCACCAACTTCCGCCAGGATCCGCCCGAACAGGTCTATCTCTACCGAATCCAGGGTCCCCTGGAAAACGGCCGACGCCTGTTTCTCGAGTACCTGCACGGCATGAATGCGCTCAGGGACAAGCCGGAGTTCTACAACACCCTCACCACCAACTGCACCACGCAGATCTGGATGAGCGCCAGGGTCAACACCGAGCGCCCGCCGTTCAGCTGGAAGATTCTGGCGAGCGGCTATGTGCCGCAATACCTCTATGAAAATGGCCGGTTGGGGGAGCACGAGCTGTCTTTCAGCGAAGTCCAGCGCAGGGCACTGATAAACACGCGCGCCAAAGGCGTGGATAGCCCGCTGGATTTCTCCGCGCGCATCCGCGACCGCTCGTTCCTCGATGACTGAGACGTGGTGCCACCGGCCAATCCAGAACCGCTCGCAAGCCGCAAGCAAACGCCACGGGGAGTGACGATGAAACAGCTGGCCCTTTATGTCTCTGCGGCGCTGCTTGGCTGCTGCACACCGAGCATCCTGTCCACCGCCATGGCGGCGGAGCCGGCGGCCGGCGGCGAACGGCTGGCGAATGGGGCGCCGCGCCCGAAAATCTGCCTGGTCCTTTCCGGCGGGGGCGCGCGCGGCGCCGCGCATGTCGGCGTGCTCAGGGTGCTCGAGGAGTATCGCGTGCCGGTCGACTGCGTAGCCGGCACCAGCATGGGCTCGCTGGTCGGCGCAGCGTTCGCCACCGGCACCTCCATCGATGAAATGGAGCGGCTGCTCGGCGGCATCTCGACCGAGTTGCTGTTCAAGGAAAAACCACCGCGCCAGGAACTGTCCATGCGCCGCAAGCAGGACGACTACAGCATCCTGTTCACCCCCGAGGTCGGCCTGCAGGACGGCGAGGTCAAACTCAGCAAGGGCCTGGTGTCGGGTGTGCAACTGGAAACCGTGTTGCGCAAGCTGTCCAAGGTCAAGGGCTATCACGATTTCGATGAACTGCCGATTCCCTTCCGCGCGGTGGCCACCGACCTGGTGACCGGCAAGGCGGTGGTGTTCAGCGAAGGCGAACTGGCCAACGTGATGCGCGCCAGCATGTCGGTACCCGGCGCGGTCGCCCCGGCCGAGTTCGATGGCATGATCCTGGTCGATGGCATGCTCACCAGCAACCTGCCGATCCAAACCGCGCGCAACGAGATGGCCGCGGACATCATCATCGCGGTCAATGTCGGCACCCCCTTGCTCAAGCGCGAAGACCTCAATGGGATACTCGGCGTCACCAACCAGATGCTGAGCATTCTCACCGAGCAGAATGTGCAGGCTTCGCTGGCGACCCTGCAACCGGGCGATATCCTGATCTCCCCGGAACTGGGCGATTTCTCCACCGGGGATTTCGACCACCTGCCGCAGATCGCCCCGCTCGGCGAGGTGGCGGCGCATAAAGTGGCCGCGCAGCTCAAGCACCTGTCGCTGCCTCCGGCCGAATACGCCGCGCTGCGCCAACGCCAGTCGATCCAGGTGGTCGCCGACCTGCGGCCGGTCGACGAGGTTCGCTTCGATCACCTGACTCGGGTCAATCCCGAGACCCTGCAGGGCTTGATGGAAACCAAGGCCGGCCAGCCGATCGACCAGGAGACGCTCGACCAGGACATGCGCCGCCTGTATGGCACCGACGATATCGAGCACGTGAACTACCGCTTCCTCGAGGAACCGGGCAAGCGGGTGCTGGCGGTGGATGCCGTGGAGAAAAACTGGGGGCCGGACTACCTGCGCTTCGGCCTGGGGCTGTCCAGCGATTTCAGTGGCGACGCCTTCTTCAACCTGCTCGGCAGCTATCGCCAGACCTGGCTCAACTCGCTCGGTGCGGAGTGGCGCAACGACGTGCAACTCGGCCACACCAGCGGCCTGTATACCGAGTTCTACCAGCCGCTGAGCGCCCAGGGCACCTTCTTCGTCGCGCCACACGCAGAAATCGAGCGGCGCACGGCGGACCTGTACCAGGATGACGACCGCATCGCCAGCTACGAGATAACCTCCACGCGCGCGGGAATCGACATC
Organism: Pseudomonas benzenivorans; assembly: GCF_900100495.1. Classification (GTDB taxonomy): domain Bacteria; phylum Pseudomonadota; class Gammaproteobacteria; order Pseudomonadales; family Pseudomonadaceae; genus Aquipseudomonas; species Aquipseudomonas benzenivorans. The sequence goes on along the minus strand of NZ_FNCT01000024.1, from coordinate 36,733 downwards.
GGCAGCAATTTCAAGCGCTATGGCGAATTTCGTCTCGGCATGCTCGGCGGCAAGCTCAAACCGCAGCTGGACACCGGGCCGCAAAGCCTGTCCCCAGGCGAAGGCAGCATCACCCAGGGCGCCTTCACCAGCCGGCTGATCCTCGACCAACTCGACAGCGTGCACTTCCCGCGCTCGGGCTGGCGCGCCGGCGGCCATCTATTCAACTCGAACAGCAGCCTCGGTGCGGACGATGAGTACACCAAGTGGGATGCCGAAGGTAACGCGATCTATTCGTTCGGCAATCACACCTTCAACTTCGCACTGAAGGCTGGCGGCAAGCTCGGCAACGAGCCCTTGCCGCGCTACGACCAGTTCCAGTGGGGTGGTTTCCTGCAACAGTCCGGCTACTCCACCGGCCAGTTGCTCGGCGAGGAGCTGCAGTTCGCCAGGATGATGTATTACCACCGGATCCTGCCGGGCAGCCTGTTCGAGGGCGCCTACAGCGGCTTCTCGCTGGAGGCCGGCCGGATCGGCAATCCGCTGGTACCGGGCAACTCGGAGGACTGGCTCAAGTCGGCCAGCGTATTCATCGCCGCGGACAGCCCGCTTGGCCCGGTTTATCTGGGCTATGGCCGTGCCCAGGACGGCAACAGCAGCTTCTATTTCTACCTGGGCCGGCCGTTCTAGGTTCTGTACGGAAAGTCGCCGGACGCGGCTCAGGCACGGTAAAAAGTGGCGAGATGCCCTGTTCGGACCTCTCGGCCGCCGGCCGAGCGGCTACGCTGGGCTTATCGGTCTCGTGCCTTTGCAGCGACCCGCAGGGAGATAAGCCATGTTGCCCACGCCTACCGCCGAGAAACTGCTGTCCCGGGGCCTGCTCGATGTCCTGATTCGTGCCGGCCTGATCGCCGTGCTGGTGATTTTCTGCTACCGGGTCTTCCGCCCGTTCCTCGACCTGATGCTCTGGTCGCTGATCCTGGCGGTCACCCTCTACCCACTGCAGGTAAGGCTCAAGGGCAAGCTGAGCAACAACGACGGCCGCAGCGCGACGCTGATCACGCTGATCGCCATCGGCGTCCTCATGGTGCCGATCTACCTGCTGGGCTCATCCTTGGCCGAGTCGGTGGAAAATGCCCTGGCCGTGGTCAGGAGCGGCAATCTCCATATTCGTCCACCGGCCGAGTCGGTCGCCGACTGGCCGCTGATAGGCAAGCCGCTGCATGCCTTCTGGTTGCAGGCCTCCACCGACCTCACCGGTGTGGCGCAGAAGTTCACCCCGCAAATCAAGGAACTCGTGCTCACCCTGCTGGGCAAGCTCGCCGGTCTCGGCATGGGCCTGCTGGTGTTCATCGTCGCCCTGATGATCGCCGGTATCTTCATGGCCTACGGCGAAGGCGGCAGCCGCAGCGCGGTAGAGATCGCCTCACGCCTCTCCGGCCCGGACAAGGGACCGCAAATCACCGAACTGTGTACCGCCACCATCCGCGCGGTGGCCCAGGGCGTGGTCGGCATCGCCTTCATCCAGATGCTGCTGATCGGCGTCGCCTTCGTGCTCAAGGGCATCCCCGGTGCCGGGCTGCTGGCCCTGGCGGTGCTGCTGCTGGGCATCATGCAGTTGCCGGCGACCCTGATCACCGTCCCGGTGATCGCCTTCGTCTTCACCACCGAGGGCGCCAGCGTGGCGACCATCGTCTTCTCCATCTACGTCTTCATCGCCGGTCTGGTCGATAACGTGCTCAAGCCGCTCATGCTCGGTCGCGGTGTCGACGTGCCGATGCCGGTGGTGCTGATCGGCGCCCTGGGCGGCATGGTCACCAATGGCGTCATCGGTCTGTTCATCGGCCCGGTGGTGCTGGCGGTCGGTTACCAGCTGTTCTGGCAATGGGTCAGGGACCAGCCCGGCGCCGAGAAGCAATCCTGAGCTGCCCCATGGCACTCGCAGCGTCCCCGGGCCGCTGGCTGCTGCTTGGCGCCCTCGGCCTGAGCGGCTGCGTGCGCCTGGGTCCGGACTTCCAGCCGCCCGGCGAGGCGTGGCTCGAGCAGTGGCGCAGTGCGGCCATCGAGCAGGCCAGCCAGCCGGGGGCACAACCCGACATCCGCGAGTGGTGGCTGGTGTTCGACGACCCGGTCCTCGAGCGCCTGATCAGCGAAGCCGACGCCCACAACGCCAGCCTGAAGATCGCCGGCCTGCGGGTGATGGAAGCCCGCGCCCAACTGGGCATCGCCCAGAGTGGACGCTACCCGCAACTGCAGCAGGCCAGCGCCGACAGTTTCTACCTGGAACGCAACCAGTCCGGCGGGCGCAATCCGCAGGACAGTCAGTTCTGGCAGCACAGCCTGGGTTTCGATATCGGCTGGGAGCTGGATTTCTGGGGCCGCTTCAGCCGGGCCATCGAGTCGGCCGATGCCGCCTACTTCGCCGCCGAGGCCAATTACCAGGACGTGCAGGTGCTGCTGCGCGCCCAGGTGGCGGAAACCTACTACGCCCTGCGCACTACCGAGGCCCGCCTGCGCGTCGCCCGCGAGAATGCCGAGCACCAGCGGCGCAGTTTCGAGATCACCGAGCGGTTGTTCAGCAGCGGCGAGAGCGACGAACTCGACCTGCAACAGGCCAAGACCCAGTACCTCGGCACCCTGAGCAGCCTCCCCGAATTCGAGGACCAGGTGGCGCGCACCCGCAACGCCCTGGCCGTGCTGATCGGCCGCCCGCCCGGCCCGCTGCCGGAGCTGGTCGAGCGCGAAGGCCTGATCCCGCTGATCGACCGCGCCGTGCTGCAGGATGTACCGGCCGAGCTGCTGCGCCGGCGCCCGGACATCCGCGCCGCCGAACTGAATGTCGCCGCCCAGTCGGCGCTGATCGGCGTGGCCAAGGCCGATCTCTACCCCTCGCTGAGCCTGCTCGGCAGCATCGCCTGGTCCACCAGTTCGCTGGACGGCGCGCCCGATACCCTCGATCTGGTCGGCGGCCCCAGCCTGCGCTGGAACCTGTTCGACTACGGGCGCATCGACAACAACGTGCGGGTACAGGACGCCCGCCTGCAGCAGCTGATCGAGGTCTACCGCGACAGCGTGCGCCAGGCGGCGCGCGAGGCCGACGACGCCGCCCGCGGCCTGAGCAAGGCGCTGGAGCGCGAGTTCATCCTGCGCGAGGCGGCGATATCCGCCGAGCGCTCGCTGACCCTGGCCAGCGCCCAGTACCGCGAAGGTTACGCCGACTTCCAGCGGGTGCTGGATGCCCAGCGGGCGCTGCTGGTGCAACAGGACAGCTACCTGGTGACGCGCAACAGTGCGGTGAGCAACCTGATCGGCCTGTACAAGGCCCTCGGTGGTGGTTGGCACAGCGCCCAGCCGAGGGTCGATCAGGTCAGCCGCGCGCAGATGGAGCAACGTACCGACTGGGGCGACCTGCTGGACGAGCCAACGGCCGCTGAAGCCCCGGTAACAAACAAGGACAGCCACGATGAGTGACGCAGCCCAGCCCGCCCCCCCGGTTCCGCCAACCCCGGCGCCAAAACCGCCCGCCGACCCGGTGAACAAGGGCGTGAAGTGGGTGATCGGGCTGATCGTCCTGAGCCTGCTCTGGTACCTGCTGGCCGACCGCTTCACCCCCTACACGCAACAGGCACGGGTGCAGGCCTTCGTCGTGCCGGTGGCCGCCGAAGTGGCCGGCCGGGTGACCCGGGTGCTGGCACGCAACAACCAGATGGTCGAGGCCGGCGCAGTGCTCTTCGAGGTGGATCCCGAGCAGTACCAGATCGCCGTCGAGCGGGCGCGCGCCGAGCTCGAATCGACCCGCCGGCAGATCGCCGCCAGCACCGCCGGCATCGACTCGGCGCAAGCCTCCCTGCGCGCCGCCCAGGCCAACGAACTGAAGTCGCAGCAGGACCGCGAGCGCCTCGAGCGGCTGTACCGCGAAGACCCGGGCACCATTTCCCTGCGCCGCCTCGAAGTGTCGCGGGCCACCCATGTGCAGTCCATCAGTCAGGTCGCCGCGGCCCGCGCCGAAGTGCAGCGTGCGCGCGAACAGCAAGGCGGCAGCGACGAACAGAACGCCCTGCTGCGCAGCGCCGCCACCGCCCTGGAAAAGGCCGAGCTGGACCTCGCCAATACCCGGGTGCGGGCACGCTCGGCCGGCCTGATCACCGACCTGCGTACCGATGTCGGCCAGTTCGCCGCGGCGGGCAATCCAGTGATGACCCTGATCACCATCCAGGACGTGTGGATCAATGCGGAAATGACCGAGAACAACCTCGGCCGGCTCGCGCCCGATACGCCGGTGTCCATAGTGCTGGACGCCCTGCCCGGCAGGGTGTTCGAGGGCCGGGTGCGCAGCGTCGGCTACGGCATCAGTGTCGGCCAGAGCACGGCTCCCGGTACCCTGCCCAACGTGGAGAACAGCCGCGACTGGCTGCGCCCGGCGCAGCGCTTCCCGGTGATCGTCGAGTTCGCCCCGGGCGAAGTGAGCAAGTTGGCCAAGCTGCGCGGCATCCGCGTGGGCGGCCAGGCCGACGTCATGGCATTTCCCAGCGAGGGCAATCCGCTCAATCCGCTCGGGCGCCTGTTCCTCTACCTGATGAGCTGGCTGGCCTATGCCTACTGAGTGCACTCATGCCGACCCGGCGTGACCCTCGCGCCCAACGTGCGCTGCGCCTGGCCAGCGGCACGGCACTGGGCCTGGCGGTCAGCTTCGGCCTGGGCCTGCCGCTGCCGTTCATTGCCCCGCTGTTCGCCCTGTTCCTGCTCGCCAAGCTCAATCGCCCGCTGTCGCTAAAGGCCGCGCTGGGCCTGACCCTGGTGGTGATGCTGACCACCGGCAGCGGCCTGCTGCTGATCCCGATGCTGCGCTACGCCTCGTTCAGCGGCGTGCTGCTGGTCGGCCTGTGCCTGTTCCTGGCCTTCCGCCATGGGCTGAGCGGTGGCAACGGCCTGCTCACGACCTTCCTGGTGATCGGCCTGACCATGATCTCCGCCGCCGGCACCGCCGATTTCGCCCTGGCCCTGCTGGTCATCGGCGCCCTGGTGCAGAACCTGCTGCTCGCCGTGCTGATCCTGCCCCTCAGCCACTGGCTGTTTCCCGAGCCGGCCGACGCCCCGGCATTGCCAGCCGAGCCGGTCCTGCCCGCGGAGGAAGCCGGCTGGGTAGCGCTGCGGGCGGCGCTGGTGGTGCTGCCCGCCTATCTGCTGGCGCTGATCAATCCAGCCGGCTACATGGCGATCATCCTCAAGGCGGTGAGCCTCGGCCAGCAGAGCTGCAGCGCCACGGTGCGCAATGCCGCTCACGAGCTGATCGGTTCGACCCTGTTTGGCGGCCTGCTGGCCATTCTGTTCTGGTGGGCCCTCGGCCTGTTCGTGCACCTGTGGATGTTCTTCCTGTGGATGCTGCTGCTCGGCCTGCTGCTGGCGCGCAAGCTCTACGGTCTCAGCCCGACCCGGCAAAGCCCCGGCTTCTGGCTGAACAGCCTGGTGACCATGATCATCCTGCTCGGCCTGTCGGTGCAGGACAGCGCCAACGGCCAGGATGTCTACAGCGCCTTCGCCTTGCGCATGGGCCTGTTCATCGCCATCAGCCTGTATGCCTGGCTGATGGTCTACCTGCTGGATCGATACCGCCAACGTCGCTACCTGCGGCAGCCCGGCTGCTGAGGAGATCCCCATGCTATTCAATCTGCTGGTCGGCCTGCCCGCCATGTTGCTGTGCCTGATCATGGAGGCGTTCATCGTGGTCCTCTGCCTGCGCTACTACGTGCGCTACTACGCCCGCACCAGTGGGGCGGGGACGGACGACAAGGCCCTTCTGTGGGATTTCCTGGTGCTGGGCCTGGTGATGCTGCTGATGATGCTCGGCTACTGCGTGCAGATCGCCCTGTGGGCCGCGCTGTTCATGCTGCTCGGCGAGTTCGACGAGTTCGCCACCTCGATCTACTACTCGGGGGTGACCTTCGCCACCCTGGGCTATGGCGACATCGTGCTGTCCGAGCGCTGGCGCCTGCTTGGCGCGCTGGAGGCCGGCAACGGCGTGCTCATGCTCGGGATCTCCACCGGGGTGATGACCGCGGCGGTGAAGGAGGTCATCAAGCACAACCTGGCCAGTCTGCAGCAGAGCGAACGGCCATAGGCCAGGTGGAAAGACCGGGGGACGCCGCAAGGAGGGCCGGGGCCCTGCGCCGTCCGAAAACTGCGCGTCGTCATGGCCGGTAACGACTAGGCTATAGGTTGATGACCAGCAGTTGACCTCGCCAAACCACCTGCAACCGGACCACCGGGAACGGGAGTAGCACTCGCCATGAACAAACCCGCCCCCTTGTATATCGTCACGCTCTGCGCGCTAGTAAGCCTCGGCGCTACTGCCGAGACAGTCACTCCGCTCCAGGGCCAGTCCCCCCAGACCATTCAGCAGGACATCAGCGAATGCCAGGCCCAAGCCCAGGCCGGCAACACCAGCACCGACAGTTCGCAGAGCGGCGGGCGGGCCCGTGGCGCGGTTGCCGGCGCAGCGGCCGGTGCAGCGGTCGCCGGGGTACGCGGTCGCCAGCACGAGGAGGCGTACGACCGCCTCGACGATGACCTCCAGCAAGAGTATCGGCAGAGCCAGGCCAGGGATGCGGCAGTCGCCGGTGCAGTAGTGGGCGGTGCCCGGCAGCGCCAGGAGCGCCGCCAGGATCGTCAAACTGCCGAGCAAAACGCTGCGGCCAGTTCTTCCGCCTATGCCAATTGCCTGCAGCAGCGCGGCTATCAGGTGACGCCCTGAGCCTGCGACGCCAGGTTCGACGCCAGTCTTCAATTGCGACGATGCGCCGCGGCACGGTACCCGGATAGCAGGGGGATTGCGGGCCGCAGGCTCAGTCGTCGCCCTGGGTATCGTCCTTTTCCGCCGCGTTGTCGGCCGGGTTGCGGCGCATGCGCGGCCCATCGGCTTGCACCGAGGGGAACCGTGCGGAGGCGTAGCGCACTACCAGAATTGCCACTGCCAGCAACAGAATCGCCCCGGAAATCAGCATCACGCCCATATCCGGGCGATGGTGGTGCGACACGTCGGAGATCAGCAGACGGGTCAGCGCGGTGATCGCCACATAGATCAGGAAGCGGATCGGCATGTGGTTGGTCTTGACCACGCGTTCTAACACTCGCCGATTCTCTTTAGTCAGCGGCTTTTTATCTACGGCACAGATGGAGGCTTTGACTGATCATATTTTTGCCCCGTAAGGCTGAGCTTCGGCACTCTAACTGGTTGACAGAGCAAACTCTGACCCTATGATGGCAATTAGCCTAATCACAACCACCAACATACTATATAAGGAAATACATGAAAGCTTTTGGGGTAGGATGTTTTCACTTTTCAATAAAAGACAATTTAGACAAAGAAATCACTGTACAAGAATACATCGACGAAATAATAAAAACTCTAAAAAATCTTACAACCGCATCAGAAGTAACCATATCTTTCGATGAGGATATCAAAGATGAGAAAATAGATACATCACCTCCCAACCCTAAAATCAGGGATGGGGAACATTGTTATCCGTCCATTACATTTTTAAATTTGACTTACAAGATCTACATACCATTCAGAATCCAAGCAGAGTTAATAAATCTACCAGAAAAATATTTAGATACAGGAACCGAGAACTTTAAAATCACTGTGCGACATGAGTGGTATGGTCCAGTGAGCTATATAGAGTGCCTATCCGCCACAAAAGACACCCTACCCTCTACCGCTGTCCAAGTAGTTAGGGAGTTCTTAACTAAGGAATTACAAAAAGTTGACACATTCCTAGAGTATGATTTCCTAGGGCCGTCACCTTTTCACGCAGATTTCTACCTAAACGAAAGCGACACAGCCATTGAAGATGCCTCATTTACTCTTAATGAAACAAAGACCCGTGGATACAACACTCTTAAATTTAGTTACAGCCCACATAAATTCAAAAGCGAGGACAAAGCTCTTGAAGAACTGCAAGAGACCCTAGCAGATGAACTGTCATTTTTTTACCAACTAAACAAAGACACAAACTTCAGCCTGAAAAAGTGGGAAGAGATTCAAAATACAACTTACTCGATCCTCGAATACCAAGAAAAAACAAACAAGAAAAATATCATAAAAAGAGTAATAGAAAAGCCGAAACTCTTCCAAAAGGCATTCAAGGATATCGGCCTTTTTAAAGGACATTTAATATTCATGAAAGGACAGATCGCTAGAAACTATGCTTCAATATATAAAAGTGGAAAATCAGAGACATACCTGCAAGATTACATTGACCAAGAAATATCCGAGCACCCTCAATACCCGCTTAACGAAACAAGCGAACTCATAACATACTTCGATCAAAAGAACAGCAAAACAATTGAGCTTCTGACTATTCTTTCGGCAGGTATCCTCGGGGGAATAGTTGGATCTACAATCACAACAGCCTTTGGCAGCTAATAAATATACCCCTGAAGCAATGGCACGTAAACACGTGCCAAAACAGCCTATTCAGTTGATACTATTTCAAAAAAATCGCCGCTACATAGAACCCTCATGTATTGAGGGGCCATTATGGAAAAAGAGAAAAAATACTGGTATCCGGCGTTCCCAGCACAAAGGATGAGTGATTAATATTTTGGATCAGTTTTACAGACCGCATTATCACTGGCCATAAGCAATACTCAACACGAACCTGCTTTAAACAAATCTAGGCAGGCTCAAGTTTAGACTTATCAACTGAAGCCGCCTTAAATCTTTCAAGAACTTTCAACAACTCAGAAACACAAATAAATCGGCTGTGGTCACAATACTCTCCATCATTACCAACACCAACAATACCGACTACTCTACTATCCTGATTAAGCACTGGCCCGCCGCTGTTTCCGGCATATAACTCTTTATCCACCTCAACAAAACCAACCCCACTTATGGGGAATTTATTTCTAACAAAGGCAGTTTGATTCCCTGCACTCTGAGCACCGAGCTTGTCTTGAGGGAAGCCTAAAATAGAAACTTCATCACCGACATCAGCCAACACTGAAGTTTCCAAATCAAAATAGTCAAATTCAGATTTATCAACTGAAATCTTAAGCAAAGCTATATCTCTATGGTCGTCACGATAAAGCAAATTAGCTTTATAACTTCTTGACCTAGAGGATGCTTGATAAACAGTTGCTTCATCCAGCTTAACGCCTTTTAAATCCAACACATGAGAGCATGTCACAAGCACCTGATCAGAAATCATGAAACCAGAACCCTGACCACACTCGAACTCCCCGCGTATCTCACCCTCAACTTCCACAACCCAGCACTTAGAGTCGTACCACTTGGTGAATTTCCTAAAGTCCTCGCTGAATTTATTTTTTGAAACCCCTAGAGGCACTCTGTACTTTAATCTAAGAAGGTTAAAACGTAACGCCAGTCGTCTGTAAACCTGCGACTCAAGCCCGACAACCTGCTTCAAAAACAACAGTCGCCCCTGTATATGAGCCTCAACCGGTGGAACCTTGATCTCTTCTTCCTTACCACTTCCACTCTTTTTTTCTTGCTTAATAATTTTTTCCGAGTGTATCCTCCTCGCTTCCTCCAGCCCCTTTGTTTCAATCGAGTGGATCATCGCACCCGTTTTTCTGACGTATTGCCGATTTACATTTGGTTTTTTGTTTACTACTAGACCAGTAACGACTTGTCTCTCGTATCGACCCTGCAGCCTAACCTTTAAATAATTTACCTTGAAACCAGCATCAATAATTAACCTCTCCAAGCTCCGTCCACACCTTGCAAAGTAGTGATTAGGAAGCTCGTCTCCTTTCAAAATCTGAACTATATCGCTCGCAACATATTCAAGATCATCATAGAAAGAAAAGGTTATATCATCAGCATATCTTGTGTATTCAGCTCGATTTTTCACCGCAAGAGTTTTCAGCTTCCTATCCAGCGATGAGCAAATCATATTTGAAATTACAGGAGAACAAGGACCGCCCTGTGGCAACTTCCCATTCACCGTTACAAGGTGGGCTATCACAGTTGCCACAGATGAATTTAGAGAATAGGGTTTAGAAATTAATAACCCACGAACACGAGCAAATGTTATTGAAGGGAAGAAATTTTGCAAGTCCAGATTAAAAACAAACTTCTTTCTGGTGTGAGGCTTTGCATTTGCGACAATAGACTTGCCATTAACAAAACCTGTCACATACTTTTTAGGCTCGTAAATCTCACTGAGAAAAACTTTCAATCGCCCCTGAAGCGTTTTTAACTTATCAGAGGGAGCTGAGATCTCTCGCACACCACCACTCTTCTTCTTTATCTCAAAGGTGGAGTAGCTTTCTGATGTAGGGTGCAAATAATAGAAATACCGGATTTTCCCATATGTAGTCCCAAGCAGAGCAGCCAGCTCGTCGACAGATTTACATAATTTAAGCTTGCTCAAAAACCCCCACCCGCATTTCACTCTATAGACTTAAGGGTAGCCAAACGTTAACCATTAGGATTAGCGTAGGGCAGTTGCTTATAGCATTTTTGAATCAGGTCGCATTTGAACAACCTATTTAATTGCGGGTGGAGGTGGCGGCTTTCTATCAAAAAATTACTGATGCGTCAATTTTTTTCAACCATTTTATCCTCAACGAAGTCACCAGTCGCATCTATCGCCTTACTGGAGGGAAATTTATTTGAAGCAACCCTAACCGCCAAAACGGATAGCGACAGGAAAAAGATCCCGCCACATAGGTACAACAGTCCAATATCTGGAGCCCTATGATGCGATACATCGCCAATCAGATATCGGGTAAGTGCAGTTATTGCTATGTACAGCAGAAATCGAATAGGCAGGTGATTGGTTTTGAAATATATGCCTACCATCGCTCCCAGCTCTAAATAAATAAAGAGCAAGAGAATATCATCAACGCTGGCATTTCCTTTTTCGAACATCTGCATAAAAGCCATTACAGAGGCCCATGCCGTAGCAGCTCCAATAGCAAACAAACCCAAATAGTGGAAGCTTTCCACCAGCAGGTTGCCAATCGAGTTGGCACCGTCGTGTATGCGTTTTCGGCTGACATCCGCCCACTTCATACTCAATTACTCCAAATTACGCCAGATAGAATGAGATCTAGGCTTGCCAGCCAGTAGGCCGCAGAGAAAACTGTGTTAGATACGGTTGGTTGGTCTTGAAGTAGATCCCGACCATCGCCCCCAGTTCGAGGTAGATGAACAGCAGCAGGATATCGTCGACCGTGGTGTGGCCCTTCTCGACCATGCCGCTGAACGCCATCACCGCTGCCCAGGCGGTGGCCCCGCCGATGGCGAACAACGCCAGGTAGTGAAAGCCCTCGACCAGCAAGTTGCCGAGCGACTCGGCCAGTCCATGCAGGTTCTCACGCAGCGTCTCGGCCCAATTCAATTTCAAGAAGCAACTCCTTGGCGGTTGTAAAGATATCGAGCGCAGTCTCGAGGCCGCCTCCAGGCGTTCGCGGCGCAACGCGGCAGCGGCCGCAGCAGGCGAGAGGTTTTTCACAGGCTATCGGCAGTGGGCTCCCCGCCATGATCGGACCCGCAGGTGACGGTTGGATTATGCAGGATGAGGGCCAGCCAGACGGCCGAGAAGTGCGCCGTGCGGCAATAAGACACGCCCCGCAAGCTGCGCAGGCGAGAAGAAGCGGGCGGCGCCTCAGCATCGGCGCCACCCGGAATCGGGCTATTCGCTGATCGGTCCGCGCTGGGCGGTCGGCATGAGCTGGAGAAATTCTTCCGCGCTCATATGCACCAAACCTTCGTGATCGCCCGATTCGAAATACAGGTCCTTGACCCCTGCCAGCGACTCGTCAATCAGGGTTTCCATCTCGAAGGCGCTGCCCACCGGCGGAATCGCGCCGTTCGCGCAATCGCTGAAGCGCGGGCCGAATTCGTTCTCCCGCGCCAGTCGCCAGTGGCGCTTGGTGAGTTTGCGCACCTTGTTCAGATCGACCTGGTGGGTCGCCGGCACCACCGCCATCAGCCAGTGGCCCTGGAAGTCGTCGAGAATCACCGACTTGGCCATCAGATGCGGCGGCACCCCGGCACGCCGGGCCGCCTCCCGGGTGGTCACCGAGGGGTCGTGCTGCAGCATGTCGTAGTGGGAATGCTGCTGTGACAAGTAGCTCTGCAAACGCGTGGCCATGGTCATGATGCACCTCCTGCCGTTGGCCTGAGAATCGACGCCGGCCCATAGTCCCGCTGTCGCAACAGGCGTATCGCATGCCGTAAAAGGATGGCTCCCTGCCCCATTTCGCGCAGCGGGCAAGGCGCCAACGCTCGCACTACAAGTCTAGTGCACCGGCTGATCCGCGCAGCGCCACAGGGCGGACGGCACCCGGCACCCCGGCCGCGCGCGGCAAGCCTGGCCGCCCCGGGCACTATCCAGTCGCGCCCGAGTGCTTTACACTGCGGCCGCAACTGTATAAATAACCAGTTATCTTGCAACCCATCAGCGTGAAGGCGTAGAGGTGATGAATGGCCGTCGAAGTGGTGTACCGCAGCAGCCGGGATCTGGAGCGTTTGTTCATGGATAAAGCCGAAGCCGATCGTCACGACAAGATGCTCGAACTGGCCGAGCTGCTCACCGACGTACTGCAAAAAGCCGTGCCCTCGCTGAGCGAGACGCAAGGCGAAGAACTCGGCATCTTCATGGCGAAGAACCGCGAGATCTTCGCCAAGGCCTTCAAGAACCAGCCCGACGCCCTGGGCGAGCTGAACAACGCAGCACCCGAATAACCACGACTCCCGTAGGAGCGGGCGGGACGCGCAGTCCCATGCCCGCGATCCGCGCGCGGCCAGACATGTTCGCGGCCATGGGCCGCTCCTACGAACATGCAAGCCCGGATGAAATCCGGGAGCCTCGCGCAAGCTCCCGGATTCCCGTCCAGGCTACACCTGATGCCGCCCCGGATCAGCCTTCCGGCTGCTCCAGCGCCTGCACCAGTGCCTTGAGAAAGCGCGCCGCCTCGCCGCCGGTGACCGCGCGGTGGTCGAAGGTCAGCGACAGCGGCAGGATCGGGTGCACCTCGACCTTGCCGGCCACCGCCACCGGCTCGTCGCGGATGCCGCCGGCGCCGATGATCGCCACCTGGGGCGGCATCACCACCGGGTTGGCATAGCGGCCGAACAGGGTGCCGAAATTCGACAGGGTGAGGGTCGCGCCCATCATTTCCTGTGGCGGGATCGAGCGCGCCTTGACGTCGGCACGCAGGCGCATCACCCCTGCCTTGAGGTCTTCCGCGCTGCGTGCGCCGACATTGCGCAGCACCGGCACGAACAGGCCGTCGGCGGTATCCACGGCGATGCCCAGGTCCAGCTGCGCATGCTGCTTGATCGACAGGTTCTTGCCATCGAACCAGCTGTTCAGCACCGGCTCGACCGCGCAGGCGGCGGCGATGGCCTGGGCGATGCGCACCAGCGGGTCGCGCGCCTGGGGCCAGCGGTGCAGGTCGGCATCGCCGGCGATGAACACCGGCACCACCTCGGCATGCGCGCGCGCCATGTTGATCGCCATGCTGCGCCGCACGCCACGCAGCTTGTCGCCGCCGAACTTGTCGCGGGCACTCTGGGTGGCGGCCTCGACGTCGGCGCGGGTGATCAGGCCGTCCGTCCCGGAGCCGGCCAGGCCGCTCAGGTCGACACCGAGCTGGCGAGCCAGTTGGCGCACCGCCGGGGTCGCGCGCGGCGCCAGGTGTTCGCGGGTCGAGGGCGCGGCGCCGACGAAGAAGCTGTCGGCCTGGACCGCGCCGCCGCCCTCCAGGCGGCCGACCACGGTGCCGGCATCGGCCTCGCCCTCGTAGGCCAGCAACGGCTCGCCGACATGCAGGATGTCGCCCTCGGCGCCGAAGGTCTTCAGCACCAGGCCGTCATAGGGCGCGGGGATATCGACCAGGGCCTTGGCGGTTTCCACCGAGACCAGCAACTGGTCGGCCTTGACCGTATCGCCGGCCTTGACGTGCCACTCGACGATCTCGGCCTCCTGCAGGCCTTCGCCGAGGTCGGGCAGTTTGAAGTATTTCATCTCTCGTTCTCCCCTCGATTCGCTTGTCCCGCATAGCCGGGTCAACGGCCTGGTGCGCACGGCGCACCCTACGCCGAGTGGCCTCCATCCCGTAGGGTGCGCGGGGCCGCCTAGGTCGCGCGCACCATCGCCCAAAAAAATCAGGCGTAATCCAGCACCGTGTCGCAAGCCGCGAGGATGTCCGCGACCCCGGGAATGTACAGCTGCTCCAGGCGGTACAGCGGCGGCGGGATGTCCGGCGCGGTGACCCGCTGGATCGGCGCCTGCAGGTCGAGCAAGGCGCGTTCGTAGAGGCTGGCGGCGATCTCCGCGCCGACCCCGCAGCTCTTCGGCGCCTCGTGCACGATCACGCAGCGCCCGGTCTTGCGCACCGAGGCTTCCAGGGTGTCGAGGTCCAGCGGCTTGATGCAGGCGACGTCAATCACCTCGGCGGATACCCCGCGCTGCTCCAGCTGCACCGCCGCCTGCAGGGTCTCGTGGACGCTGGCGCCCCAACTGACCAGGGTCAGGTCGCTGCCCTCGCGCAGGGTGAAGCAACTGTCCAGCGGCAGGCGTACACCGTCGTCGGCCAGCTCCTGCGGGTTCATCCGGTACAGCCGGGTGGGCTCGAGGAAGATCACCGGGTCGGGATCGTCGATCGCCGCCAGCAGCAGGCCGTAGGCCCGCGCCGGCGAGGACGGGATGACCACGCGCAGGCCGGGAATATGGGCGAACAGCGCCTCGGTGCTTTCGCTGTGGTGCTCCGGCGCACGGATGCCGGCGCCCATCGGCGTGCGCAGCACCATCGGGCAGCTCAGGCGGCCGCGGGTGCGGTTGCGCAGGCGGCTGGCATGCGACACCAGTTGATCCAGCGCCGGGTAGATGAAGCCCATGAACTGGATCTCCATCACCGGCTTCAGCCCCTGGGCGGCCATGCCGACCGCCAGGCCGGCGATCATGGTCTCGGCCAGCGGTGTGTCGATCACCCGCTTGAAGCCGAAGGCCTCGCGCAGGCCGAGGGTGGCGCGGAACACCCCGCCGTTGACCCCGACATCCTCGCCGAGCACGACGACGTTGTCGTCCTCGCGCATCGCCCGGTGCAGCGCCAGGTTGACCGCCTCCAGCAGGCTGAGTTTGGCCTCACTCATGGCTGGCCCTCCATAGAATCGGCCGGAGGCCGCATCTGATAACCTTCTCCCGCCTGCGGGAGAAGGTGGCGCGCAGCGCCGGATGAGGGCGAGGCGCTCTGCGCCGAGCGCCGGGCAACGCGCTCGCGGAATGCCTCGCGCTGCTCGGCCAGCGCCGCCGGCCACTGCGCGTAGACGTAATCGAACACGCTCGCGGCCGGCTGGTTGCCGGCCGCCTCGAAGGTCTCGACGGCCTGCTGCACCAGCGCCTGGCACTCGCCGATCAGCGCCTGTTCGCGGCCCTCGTCCCACACCCCCTGGGCGGCGAGGAAGGCCTGCAGGCGCTTGATCGGCTCTTCCTGCCAGGCCTGCTTCACCTCCTCGGCGCTGCGATAGCGGGTGGCATCGTCGGCGGTGGTGTGGTCGCCGAGCCGGTAGCTCAAGCATTCCAGCAGCACCGGGCCCTTGCCGTGGCGGGCGCGCTCCAGGGCCAGCTGCATGCGCTCGTAGACGGCGAGGATGTCGTTGCCGTCGACCTGCTCGCCATGGAAGCCGGCGCCGATGGCCTTCTGCGCCAGGGTCGGCGCGCCGCACTGGATCCGCCGCGGCACCGAGATCGCCCACTGGTTGTTGTTGACCACGAAGACCACCGGCAGCTGCCAGGCGCCGGCGACGTTGAGCGCCTCGAGGAAGTCGCCCTTGCTGGTGGCGCCGTCGCCGCAGGTGGTGACGGCGACCCGGTGCTCGCCGCGGATCTTCATCGCCGTGGCCACGCCGCAGGCATGCAGGGCCTGGGTGGCGATCGGCACGCAGAGCGGGAAGTCCTCGGCCGCCGCCGGGTCGGCATAGGCGCTGCCGCGCTCGTCGCCGCCCCAGTAGAGGAGGATCTCCTCCATCCGCACCCCGCGCATGAACTGCGCGGCGGTGTCGCGGTAATAGGGCACCAGCACGTCCTCGGGCTTCATCAGCGCACCGATGGCCACGCCGATGGCCTCCTGGCCGATGGTCGGCGCGTAGGTGCCGATGCGCCCGGTGCGTTGCAGGGCCACCGCCTTCTGGTCGAACAGGCGGGTCAGGACCATCTGCCGGTACAGCCGGCAGAGCAGGTCGAAGTCGTCGGCCCAGGCCGGCAGCGCGCCGAGCAGGCGGCCGTCGGGGTCGAGATAGCGGGTATAGGGCAGTTGCAGACTGTCTGGCATGGCTGAACTCCTCGACACCTTATGGGTATCCGTGACGCCCCGGGCTTGTGGTCCGGGGTGGTTCCGGCGTGGCTAGCGGTAGCTAGCGCGCGCTGGGCGGGTGCTCAGGGTCCGTACAGCAAACGCTCGGCCAGGGCATCGGCGACCCGCGCCGGGGAGCGCTTGTCGGCCTGGGCGTGGGCGTAGATCTCGGTCAGGCGCAGGCTGATCTTCGCCATGTGCCCGGTGATCGCCGCCAGGCTTTCGCCGCGGTGGCGCAGGGCGACGTAGATCAACCCGCCGGAATTGATCACGTAATCCGGCGCATAGAGGATCCCGCGGGCCTGCAGGGTGTCGGCGATGTCGGCGTTGGCCAATTGGTTGTTCGCCGCCCCGGCCACCGCCGAACAGCGCAGCTGGCCGACCGTCTCGGCATTCAATACGCCGCCCAGGCCGCAGGGCGCGAGGATGTCGCAGGGGGTGGTGAGCAAGGCTTCACTGGCCACCGGCTGGGCGCCGAGCTGCTCGACCGCCAGTTGCACCCGCCCGGCGTCCAGGTCGCTGACCAGCAGTTCGACCCCGGCCGCATGCAGCTGCTCGGCCAGCGCGTAGCCGACATGCCCGAGGCCCTGGATGGCCACGCGCAGGCCCTCCAGGTCGTCGCTGCCGAGGCGCGCCAGGGCGGTGGCGCGGATCCCGGCGAACACCCCCATGGCGGTGTGCGGCGAGGGGTCGCCTTCGCTGGTGGTGCTGGTGACATGGCGGGTGTGCTGGGCGATGCAGTCCATGTCGGCGCTGGAGGTGCCGCTGTCCACCGCGGTGATGTAGCGGCCATTGAGGGTTTCGATGAAGCGACCGAAGGCTTCGAACAGCGCGCCGCGGTTGTCCAGGTGCGCCGGACGGATGATCACCGCCTTGCCACCGCCTTGGTCGAGGCCGGCCAACGCGGCCTTGTAGCTCATGCCCTGGGCCAGGCGCACGGCATCGCGGATCGCGCTCTGTTCGTCGGGATAGGCCAGGTAACGGCAGCCGCCGAGGGCCGGACCGAGACGAGTGTTGTGGATGGCGATGATGGCCTTGAGGCCGGTTGCCGGATCCTGGGCGAGGTGCAGCGCCTCGAGCCGGGCGGTTTCCATGATGGAGAACATGCAGTGGCTCCCTTGGTCTGGTTACAGCCAGTATAGGCGGCGCCCCGCGCGCCGACAGAAACCCGCCGCTGCGGGGGCTGGACGCAGCTCGGCCGGCCGGTTACAAACGAGGCATCAGCGGAGGTAACCATGAGCCCGCGCCAGACCTGCCTTGCCTGCCTCGACCGCGAACCGCCCGCGCTGTTCGAGGCGGCGCTGTGGATTGCCGCCGAACATGACCCGGCGCTGCAACCGGCCGAGGCGCTGCGCGAGCTGGGCGCCCTGCAGCAACGGGTCGGCGCCGGCTTGCCCAGCCTGCCCGCCGCGGAACTGGCGCAACCGCTGCTGCGGCGCCTGAGCGCGCTGGATTTCCACGAGGACGACGACAGCCCGCTGCGCCCGCGGGCCGCCCTGCTGCATCAGGTCCTGCTGCGCCGCCGCGGACAACCGCTATCGCTGGCGCTGATCGCCCTGGAACTGGCGCGGCGTCTGGAGATTCCGCTGCAGGGGGTGAATTTCCCCGGGCATTTCCTGCTCCGGGTCCCCGGCGCCGACCACCTGCTCGACCCCTGCGGCGGCCGCCGGCTGTACCCGCGCGACTGCCGCGAACTGCTGGCCCGCCATCGGGGCGCCGGTGCCGCGTTATCCGCCGGCCATCTGCAGGGCTGCGATGCGCGCTGCATGCTGCAACGGCTGTCGCGCAACCTGCTGCAGCTGCATCTGCTCGCCGAGGATCATCTGGCGGCACTCAAGGATGCCGAGCGCGTGCTGCTGCTCGGCGCGCCGACGGTCACCGACCACCTGGCCCGCGCCGAGCTGTACCAGCGCCTGGATTGCCCGCATGCCGAGCGCTTCGACCTGCAGCGCGCCCTGCTGCTGTGCGACGACCCGGCGCAGCGCCTGCTGCTCGGCGAGCGTTTGCGCCAGCTCGCGGCGACACCGGCGCTGCATTAGGGTGTCGCTTTCCGTGGGAGCGGCCGGGCGTTGAACCGACATCTCATGGTTGACGCGACACCGGGGTCGGCTCCTGCACCTACAGGAGCTGGGGGAACGCCCAGTTCCATGCCGGCGAAGCGGCGCTATCCGGGACATCGATCGTACGCATGGCGTGCTCCTACAGTGCGGATTCCGACGCTAGGCCAACTGCCAACGCGACACAGGTACGAACGTCCCGCCGGACTTACAACAACCCCAGCGCCTTGGCCCGCGCCACCGCCTGGGTGCGCCGGGCCACGCCGAGCTTGCCGTTGATCCGCCGCGCATGGGTCTTCACCGTATGCAAGGAGATGTACAGCCGCTCGGCGATCTCCTGATTGGACAGGCCCTGGGCGATCAGCCCCAGCACCGCCAGTTCGCGGCCGCTCAGGGGCGCATCGTCGGCGGCCAGCGGCGCGCCTGCCACCTGCGGCGCGACCGGCTCCGCCTCGAACCACAGGCAGCGGTAGTTCAGGCTGAGCCGCAACGCCTGCCCCGCTTCGCGCGAGCGGCTGGCCTGGAGCATGTCGCCACTGGCCGCGCAGGCCTCGGCATAACTCAGCCAGAGTTCGCAGGCCAACGCCTGGCGGCCCTGGATCAGGGCCAGCTCGAGCAGTTCGGCCAACGCCTGGCGCACGTCCACACCCTGCGCCATGTCCAGGCAGAGCAAGCGGTGCTGCAGGCGCGGCACCAGCTCGGGGAAGTGCGGCGGCGGCAGCAGGGCCTGGGTCCGCTGCCGGTAGTCAAGCACCCGGGTCAGGGCCTCACGTGCCCGCTGCTGGTGGCCCTGGCGAATCCACAGATGACTGCTGGCCAATAGCAATACGCCGCGATAGAGCGTATCGACTACACACTTGCGTTGCATCAGGCGCTCGGCCTCGCCCAGGTGGGCGAAGGCGCCGGCCAGATCGTCACGGCCGGCGGCCAGCTCGGCCAACCCCAGGTAGCCATGGAAGGCCCCCGGGTCACCGTAGTGCAGGGCCTGCTCGAGCCCGGCCTGCAGGTTCTGCTCGGCGTCATCCAGACAGCCTTGGCGCAGGGCCAGGCGCCCCAGGCGCAGGAGAATTCGCCCCCACACCGGGGTCTGCCGCAGCAGGTGCACGTCCACCTGTTCGACCACCCGCCGCAACAGCGCCTGGGCCCGGGCGAACTCGCCGCGCGCCTCCAGCAACAGTCCGTGATCCAGTTCTAAGAGGGCCTCGAATACCACGCTGCCATGCTGCCGGGCCTGTTTCAGCGCCTCGTAACCGAGGCGCTGGGCCTCCTCCAGACGCCCCTCGCCGATGGCCATCTGGGTCAGTACCGAACGGCATAGCAGGGCCTGGCTCCAGGCCGCCTCCGGCAGCACCGCCAGGGCTTCGAGCAGATGGCTGCGCGCCTCGAGCGCACAGCCGCGACCATAGGCGGCGATGCCGCGGATGGCCTGCCACTGGGCGAACAGGTCGCGCAACCGCTTGTCATCGGACCGCGGCTGAAACCGCTGCAACTGGTCGGCGCAGGCCTGGGCATCGTCCAGCCGGCCAACCAGCAACAGCGCCCAGGCATTGAGCAGGATCAGGCGCGGGGTGCTGCTCAGCAGGCTGTCGGGCAGTTCGTTGCGCCAGCGCAGGATCTGCGCCAGCTCCTGGCCCTGCAGCAACTGCTCCTCGGTATAGCGTTCGAGAAAACTGGCGGCGACCTCCGGCTGACCACCCTTGAGGGCGTGCTCCACTGCCGGCCTGACCTCGCCGCGGGCGGCGAACCACTGGCTGGCGTGCAGGTGCAGGCTGGCCCAGGGCTCGCTCCTGGCGCGGCGCCGCAGCAGCAGGGCAAACGGCGGGAATAGCTCGAACCAGTCGGCACTGCCCTCCAGCTCGGCGACGAACAGGCCACGGGCACGCAGCGCCTCGAGCCAGGCCGCACCCTCGCCGACGCCGAGCAGGTGCTCGCAGAGATCGGCGCTGAACCGCGGAATCTGCGCCAGCTGGCTCAGCGCCTGCTCCAGTTCGCGCGGCAGGTCGTGCAGCACCTCGTGCTCGACATAATCGCGCAGCAGCGCGCAATGCTCCTCGCACAGCGGCAGGCCGTTGCGCTCGCCCTGGGCCGCCAGCAGGCGCAGACGCAAGGCCGCCGGCCAGCCGCGGGTCTGGTTGAACAGCGGCTCGGCCCAGGCGCGCCGATCGCCCTCCTCCTGCGCCAGCCAGCTGGCCACTTCGGCCGCGCTGAAGGCCAGGTCGCCAGCGTTCAGTTCGAACAGTTCGCCTTCCAGCAGCAGCCGCGGCAGGTTGCAGGCCGGCCGCCGGCGGCTGCCGATCCACCAGCCGACCGACTCGGCCGCCACAGCGATGAGACGATCGAGACAGGCATCCAGCTCGGCATCGGGCTCGCGCGGGTAGTCGTTGAGCATGATCCACAGCTGGCGTTGTTCCGCCTCCAGGGCGGCGCGCAACTCGCCTTCGCCCGCGGCCTGTGGGTAGCCGAGGACGCCGGCCAGCTGCCGGCAGAGTTCCGCCGCCGACCAGGCCTGGCCAGCACCGTTGAGCCAGAGCGCCTGGCAAGTGGGCGGACAGGCGCGGGCGCAGTCGGCCATCAGCACCGACTTGCCGAATCCCGCCGGCGCGATCAGCAGGCGGACGCGGCAGTCCTGCTCGAGCAGCAGGCCCTGCAACGCTTCGCGCCGGATATGTCCCGGCGGCTGGCGTGGCAGCGTGCTCTTGCCGCAGGCGGGCAAGGTAACGGCGGTGGATGAGACATAGGCGGTCATGACGGCTCGTGATTGTTCTTGTGCTGGGACCGGTGCCTCGCAGGCTAGCCGCCAACGGCAGGGTCCGACAGCTGTATCACAAGCCCTGATAGTGGCCAATAAAAAGCTATGTCTCCGTTATGTGTTGCGCTCGGCTCTCGAGTGCGAGGCTGTTCGGCGCCGTAGGGTGCGCGGGGCCGCCTAGGCCATGCCCCCCGGCCTGCGCTGGTGCGCACGGCGCACCCTACCCCAAACGCCTCATGCAACACCTAACTGATACATGGTCAATAAAAAAGGCGGCCCGCAGGCCGCCAGTCATGGAGTTGCTCGTTTACCGCTGCGCCTCAACGCACCCCTGAGCTACGCAGGGCGGCCGGGGTGTAGTCGGCCGCAGTGGCCTTGAAGCCGAAGGCGTAGGCGGATTTCTCCTCGTTCTTCATGCCCAGCGCCAGGTAGCGGCCGGCGATCACGTCGTACAGGGCTTCCAGGGTGTAGCCCGGCACCTTGTGGTCGTAGTAGTTCTGCGCATGGCCCTCGGCGACGCGCCACAGCTGGCCGCGACCGTCGTAGTGATCGACCAGGGCCAGCTGCCAGCTGTCCTCGTCGAAGTACATGTGGCGCTTGGCATAGATGTGCCGCTCGCCGGACTTCAAGGTGGCCTCCACTTCCCAGACCCGGTGCAGCTCGTAGCGGGTCAGGTCCTGGTTGATATGCCCGGCCTTGATAACGTCGTCGTAGCTCAGCGCCGGCGAATCCAGCTTGTAGCTGTTGTAGGGGATGTACATCTCCTTCTTGCCGACCAGTTTCCAGTCGTAACGGTCCGGCGCGCCGGAGAACAGGTCGAAGTTGTCCGCGGTGCGCATGCCGTCGGCGGCGGTGCCCGGGCCGTCGTAGGCCACCTGCGGGGCGCGGCGCACGCGGCGCTGGCCGGCGTTGTAGATCCACGCCAGGCGCGGCTCCTTGACCTGGTCGATGGTCTCGTGGACCAGCAGCACGTTGCCGGCCAGGCGCGACGGCGCGGTCACCCGCTGCTTGAAGTAGAGCAGGATGTTGTTCGCCTTGGCCGAGTCGACGTCGGGCATGTCGGCGGGGAAGGCCACCTCGTCCTCGAACTTGACCAGGCTGTAGGAACCATTGGTCTGCGGCGTCGCCTGGGTGATCCAGCGCCGCACGTTGCCGCCGCGGTAGCGGGTGATGTGGTTCCACACCACCTCGACCCCACTCTTGGGAATCGGGAAAGCGTAGTAGCGGCTGTCGCTGAAGTTCTGCAGGCCGTTGCCGCCGTCCACCGGGGTGGTGTTCAGCGCGCTCTTCTTCGCCGCGGCGTAGATCTCCTCCGGCAGCGCGGCGCTGCGGTGGGTCGGGTAGACCGGGATCTTGTAGCTGTCGGCATAGCGCTTGAGCATCGCCAGCTGGCCGGCGGAGAGCTTGTCCTGGTACTGCGCGGCGTTGGCCGCGGTGATGGTGAACAGCGGCTGCTCGCTGGCGAACGGGTCGGCGAGGAAACCCTTGCCGTCGACGTTGCCGGCGTTGCTCGGCAGGCCGCCGTCCCAGGCCGGGATGCTGCCGTCGGCGTTGCCGGCCTGTTCCGCGCCGAGCGGGGTCAGGCTGGCCCCCAGTTGCGCCACCTCTTGCTCGGAGACCGCCGCCATCACGCTGCTGGCCAACAGGCTCAGGGCCAGCGCGCCGGTTTGCAGGATTCTTGTAGTTTTCATCGGGTACGGATCCTTTGCGCGTGGTTGATCAGAAGTTCACACCGAAACTCAGGGCGACGAAGTCCCGGTCGGTGGTGGTGTTGTACTCGCCGCCGAAGAAGTCGGTGTAGCTGAGGCTGGCGTTGTAGGTGTTCTGGTAGTCGGCGTTGAGGCCGACGCTGACCGCCTTGCTGCCCTCGTTGAAGTTCGGCCCGTAGCCGTCGACGTCATGCGACCAGGCGACGCTCGGGGTCAGGTTGATCCCGGCGAACACGTTGCTGTAGTCGGCGCTGGCGCGCAGGCGGTAGCCCCAGGAGCTGTCGGTGTAGAAGCCGTCGCCCTGGCACTCGTCCGGGTTGGCGGAGTT
The DNA here is from genome assembly GCF_900100495.1 of Pseudomonas benzenivorans. Lineage (GTDB taxonomy): Bacteria > Pseudomonadota > Gammaproteobacteria > Pseudomonadales > Pseudomonadaceae > Aquipseudomonas > Aquipseudomonas benzenivorans. The sequence continues at coordinate 13,579 of NZ_FNCT01000024.1, read as the reverse complement.
GAACAGGGCGCACACCCCGGGCACGCTGAACTCGCCGGCGCCGTAGATCGGGTCGCGGCCGAAGCGCAGTTCGCTGGGGTCGTCCTTGATGCCGCCGATGTGGTTGTAGCCGACCTCGCCGACCAGGGTCAGGCGACTGGCGCCGAGCACCCGGTCGATGAACTGCACCGCGGTGATCTGCGCCTGGGTGAAGGGCTTGCGCTCGTAGCCGTGGATATCGCCGCCGCCGACGTTGTCGGCGTGACCGCTTTCGAACACCGGGTTGAACGGCAGGCCGAGGGCGGCGAAGGACAGGTCGGTGGAGTTGATCTGCAGCGGCATGTTCGGCCGGTAGCTGAGTTCGCCGGACAGCGCGGTGCCGCCGACGTTGGTCTGGAAGCTGACGCCGTAGAGGCGGATGTCCTCCGGGTACTCGATGAAGTAACCGGCGTTCGGCGCACCGGGGATGAAGGCCGCCGAAGGCGTGGTGGTGCGGATGGTGCTGAACACCGGGTTGCGGCTGTGGTAGTTCATCGCATAGAGGCCGAACTCGGTGTCGTTCAGCTGCTCGGCGAACCAGCGCAAGGCCAGGCCGTACTGGCCGCTGTCGCGCGCATCGCGGTCGCCAGCACGGGGGATGTAGACGTTTTCCCCAGGGGCGAAACTATTGTTCGACTCGCCCGGCGGCAGGTCCGGGCCGAACACCACCAGGCGGTCCTCGCAGCCGTCGGCGACCACGTCGGTGGTGGAGAAGAAGGTGCCGCAGTTGTCCACCACGGTCTGGTCCCACTCCAGCTGGTAGAAGGCCTCCATGCTCAGGCTGTCGCTCAGGCTCTGCGAGACGTAGAGCATGTTGACCGGGATCAGGCCTTCCTTGATCTCCGCGCCGGGCCGGCGGAAGGCGGCCGCGTCGATCGGGTTGATCGAGTTGATCGAGTTCTGGATGAAGGTGCTCTCGCCCCAGCTGACCACCTGCTTGCCGACCCGCACGCTGCCGGGCAGGTCGCCGAGGCTGTAGTTGTGGTAGAGGAAGGCATCGAGGATCTCCGCGCCGGACGACTGCGCCGCGGTCTTGCGGTTGTGGTCGTCGATGTCGTAGAACAGCCGGCTCTCGTCCTTGGTCTCGAAGTCGTACCAGTACTTGCCGCGGACGAACACCCCGGTATCGCCGTACTTCAACTCCAGGTCGTGGATGCCCTTGAAGATCTTCGAGAAGGTCTCGCCCTTCTTGAAGTTCAGTCGGCCGTCGTCCGAGGTGCGCGAGGAGGCCTCGCCGCCACTGGCGACCGAGATGAAGTCCGGATCGGCGCCGCGCACCGCCCAGCTGGCGCCGACCGACAGGGAGGAGTCGAACTGCCCCTCGATCTCGCCCAGATTGAAGCTGATCGCCTGGACCGGCGCGACACAGCCCAACGCGACGGCGACCGCCAGTGCGCAGGGCTGGAAGACGGCATGTGTTGTTCTTGTTGTCATGCGGCTCTCCTGGAAAGCGTGGTTGCGTGTTGAGGTGCCACGCTAACCAGTCGCCCCCAGGCGGATAAGCGCCCGAAAGAGGTATTCGCCCTGTCAGCCGAAAGAGTGAAGCGCCCTCTGGCTCGGCGCTTTCGCGCCGGGGCATGGGCGACCTCGATGGCCCACTATTGAATGGGTGAATACTCCGCGACAGCGGCACCGCCCCGCGACAAAGCGCCTGGCGCCGGCTAGCAGGTCGTTGAAAAACGTAGGCGAGGCAGGCAAGACAAGGCAAAAACGGCCGAAAAAGCGGAGTTTACGCGCTGTAAATGAGCATTTTGACTGGGCTCGCACGCGAGGCCGTTTTTAACGCAGTATTGCCAACGTAGGTAGTTTTTCAACGGCCTGCTAGGCTGGCACTCCCGCCCAGCCAGGAGAATCCCCCATGCCGGCCCACCCGCCTGTCAGCCTGTGGATGGAGCAACTCGACCAGCCGTCGCCCCCGCGTCCGGCCCTGCAGGGCAGCCTGGAGGTCGACGTGGCGATCGTCGGCGCCGGTTACACCGGGCTGTGGACCGCCTACTACCTCAAGCGCCTGGCCCCCGAACTACGCATCGCCATGCTCGAGGCCGAGTACCCCGGCTTCGGCGCCAGCGGGCGCAACGGCGGCTGGCTGATGGGCAACCTGCTCGGCGATGAGCGCCTGCTCGCCGGCTTGCCCGCCGAACAGCGACGCGCCGCATTCGAGCTGTTGCACGGCATTCCCGACGAGGTGGCGCAGGTGCTAGCGCGCGAAGGCATCGCCTGTGACTACCGCAAGGGCGGCGTGCTGTATTGCGCGGCGCGCTACCCGGAGCAGGAAGTCCGCCTGCGCGCCTGGCTCGCCGCCCTGCACCGCGAGGGCTTGAGCGAGGCCGACTACCGCTGGCTGACGCCGGCCGAGCTGGACCTGCAGCTGCGCGTCAACGCCCCGCTCGGCGCCATCCACAGCCCGCACTGCGCGACCCTCCAGCCGGCCAAGCTGGTGCAGGGCCTGGCCCAGGCGGTCGAGCGCCTGGGCGTGCAGCTGTTCGAGCAGAGCCGGGTCGAGCACTGGCAACCGGGCCTGGTCCGCACCGCCCAGGGCGAGCTGCGCGCCGACTGGCTGGTGCCGGCCGTGGAAGGCTATGCCGCCGGGCTGCCACCGCTGGGGCGCTACCAGCTGCCGGTGCAGAGCCTGCTGGTGGCCACCGCGCCGTTGTCGGCCAGCCAGTGGGAGGCGATCGGCCTGGACCGCGGCCAGGCCTTCAGCGAGTTCAGCCGCCAGGTCACCTATGGCCAGCGCAGCGCCGACGACCGCCTGGTGTTCGGCGCCCGCGGCGGCTACCGCTTCGGCGGCCGGCTGCGCCAGGACTTCGCGTTGAATGCCGAGGAGATCGGCCTGCGTCGCTACCTGTTCGGCGAGCTGTTCCCGCAGCTGCGCAACGTCGAGATCAGCCACGCCTGGGGCGGCAACCTCGGCATGGCGCGGCGCTTCCAGCCGCACATGCTGCTCGACCGCGGCGGGCGCATCGCCCTGGCCGGCGGCTACGGCGGCGAAGGCGTCGGCGCCAGCAACCTGGCCGGGCGCACCCTGGCCGACCTGATCCTCGGCCGCGCCAGCACCCTGACCGAACAGCCCTGGGTGCTCGGCGAACGCCCGCTCTCGGCCCTCAAGGCCTGGGAGCCGGAACCCTGCCGCTGGCTCGGCTACAACGCCATCGTGCGCAGCTTCGTCCATGAGGACCGGGTGCTCGCCAACCCGCACAGCGCCCCCTGGCGCCGCACCCTGGCCGCCCGGCTGGCGGACTGCATGGAAGGCTTGATGCGCTGAGTCGCGCCGATCGTGACGGGGGCGGGCCGCGCGGGTCAGTCCGCGTATCCCGGCACCGCGACACTACAATCTGGCAGCCCTGCGGGCTGCATTCGCCGCGGGGGCGCGCCTCCCACCAGGTTGCGGACAGGCCGCTAGTGTGCTGTCTAGCAATAATCCATTGCTCAAGCAGCTGCGCCTGGCCTGTGTAGGTGTAGGGTGCGCCGTGCGCACCGCTGGCCACCGGGTATCTGGTGCGCACGGCGCACCCTACGAACCGGGCTCATCGAAACAATAATTCTGAGACAGCACACCAGCTAGACCGGCCCGGGACTGCTCGGCACCTTGATCACCCCGCAGGCGAAACGCGCGCCGCCGCCGCCCAGGGGTTGGGGATGGTCGGCGTGATTGTCCGCCCCGGCATGCACCATCAGGGCGCGGTTGTGCAGGTCTTGCAGTTTCTTCAGGCGCGGCGCCAGCACCGGCTGGCTGGCCGTGCCGTCGGCGGCGACATACAGCGCCGGCAGATCGCCGCGGTGGGCGTCGTCTTCCCAGGGGAAGCCGTGCCTGCCGGTTTTACCCGGGTCCCAGTGGCCTCCTGCGGCGCCGGCCGGAGTCAGCTTGCCGTTCACCTCCACGGCGTTGCAGTTGGCAGTCATGTGCACATGGAAACCGTGGATGCCCGGCTCCAGCCCCGCGAGCGTGGGGGTGAACACCAGGCCGTACCTGGACTCGCTGATACTGATAGTGCCGAGCGAGGGGCCGGCGCCGGACTCGGTGGCCCTGGCCATGTCGACGGTAACCGTCTCGGCGGCCTGCAGGGCGCCGGCGGCGACAAGGCTGAGGGGGATGGCAATCCAAGGCTTCATGTCTATCTCCTGTGCAGTGGGGTTGCTATGCAGTGAAGCTGCTGTGCGAGCGACTGTCAGCCCCAGCCTGAATTCGATTTGGCCGGCCGTATCCAAATCGATACGGCGTAGCGATTTCAGTACAGCCCCCGCCAGCGCCCGCCGCCCCTGGAGCGACATCGATTTTCCCGATAGCGACACGGCCACACGTATCGATTTCGCTACAGCGATTTTCAAATACGCCCCTATTAAATATATAACTTGTTGTTTTTATTCACTTTTATTGCGTTGGCACTGGCATTGCAGAAGGCTTCCCACCCTTTGCTCGCTGCCCGCCACGAGCACATTAAAACGGCCCGCCAGCGAAGAAGCGGGCGACCCTTGAGGAGTTCACATGAGCGAATTGCGTTTTACCGTCGATCACGAATGGCTGCGTCAGGACGCCGATGGCCTGGTCACCGTGGGCATCACCGCCTATGCCCAGGAAGCCCTGGGTGACGTGGTCTTCGTGCAGCTGCCGGAAGTGCAGGCCTACGCCGTGGGTGAAGAGGTCGCGGTGCTGGAGTCGGTCAAGGCCGCCAGCAACATCGCCATGCCGCTGGACGGCGAAGTGGTGGAAGTCAACGCCGAGCTGGAAGCCAGCCCGGAGCTGGTCAACCAGGACCCGCTGGGCCAGGGCTGGTTCTTCCGCTTCCGTCCGGCCGACGCCAGTGCCGTCGCCGCCCTGCTCGACCAGGCCGCCTACGAGCGCCTGCTCAACGCCAACGCCGACGCCTGAGGACGCCCCATGACCGAGCTGACCACCCAGAACGAATTCATCGCCCGGCATATCGGCCCGCGTGAGGCCGACACCGCCGCCATGCTCAAGGCGCTCGGCTTCGACTCCCTCGAGGCGCTGACCGCCAGCGTGATCCCGGACAGCATCAAGGGCAGCAGCGTGCTCGGCCAGGCGCCCGGCCTGTCCGAGGCCGACGCCCTGGCCAAACTCAAGGCCATCGCCGGCCACAACCAGCAGTTCAAGAGCTACATCGGCCAGGGTTACTACGGCACCCACACGCCCAGCGCGATCCTGCGCAACCTGCTGGAAAACCCGGCCTGGTACACCGCCTACACCCCCTACCAGCCGGAGATCTCCCAGGGCCGCCTGGAAGCCCTGCTGAACTTCCAGACCCTGATCGGCGACCTCACCGGCCTGCCGATCGCCAACGCCTCCTTGCTCGACGAGGCCACCGCCGCTGCCGAGGCCATGACCTTCTGCAAGCGCCTGTCGAAGAACAAGGCCAGCCAGGCCTTCTTCGCCTCCGCGCATTGCCACCCGCAGACCCTCGACGTGCTGCGCACCCGTGCCGAACCGTTGGGCATCGAGGTGGTGGTCGGCGACGAGCGTGAAATCACCGATGCCAGCGCCTACTTCGGCGCCCTGCTGCAATACCCGGCGAGCAACGGCGAGATCTTCGACTACCGCGCGCTGGTCGAGCGCTTCCACGCCGCCAATGCCCTGGTCGCGGTAGCCGCCGACCTGCTGGCCCTGTGCCTGCTGACCCCGCCCGGCGAATTCGGCGCCGACCTGGCCATCGGCAGCGCCCAGCGCTTCGGCGTGCCGCTAGGCTTCGGCGGCCCGCACGCCGCCTACTTCGCCACCCGCGATGGGTTCAAGCGCGACATGCCGGGGCGCCTGGTCGGCGTTTCGCTCGACCGCTTTGGCAAGCCGGCCCTGCGCCTGGCCATGCAGACCCGCGAGCAGCACATCCGCCGCGAGAAGGCCACCAGCAACATCTGCACCGCCCAGGTGCTACTGGCCAACATCGCCAGCATGTACGCCGTGTACCACGGCCCGCAGGGCCTGACCCGGATCGCCAAGCGCGTGCACCAGCTGACCGCGATCCTCGCCCAGGGCCTGAGCAAGCTCGGCCTGGCGGTGGAGCAGGACAGCTTCTTCGACACCATCACCCTGGCCAGCGGCGCACGCACCGCCCAGCTGCACCAGCAGGCCCGCGCCATGGGCATCAACCTGCGCCAGATCGACGCCGAGCACCTCGGCCTGTCGCTGGACGAAACCACCGACCAGGCCGCCGTCGAAGCGCTGTGGGAAGTGTTCGCCGAGCCGGGCCACAGCCTGCCGAACTTCGCCGAGCTGGCCGGCCAGGTGGCCGCGCGCCTGCCGCAGGCCCTGCTGCGCAGCTCGAAGATCCTCGCCCACCCGGTGTTCAACCGCTACCACAGCGAAACCGAGCTGATGCGCTACCTGCGCAAGCTGGCCGACAAGGACCTGGCGCTGGACCGCAGCATGATCCCGCTGGGCTCCTGCACCATGAAGCTGAACGCCGCCAGCGAGATGATCCCGGTGACCTGGGCCGAATTCGGCAACCTGCACCCCTTCGCCCCGGCCGAGCAGAGCCAGGGCTACCGGCAGCTGACCGACGAGCTGGAGGCCATGCTCTGCGCCGCCACCGGCTACGACGGCATCTCCCTGCAGCCGAACGCCGGCTCCCAGGGCGAGTACGCCGGCCTCCTGGCGATCCGCGCCTACCACCGCAGCCGCGGCGACGAGCAGCGCGACATCTGCCTGATCCCCTCCTCGGCCCACGGCACCAACCCGGCGACCGCCAGCATGGCCGGCATGCGCGTGGTGGTGACCGCCTGCGATGCCCGCGGCAACGTCGACATCGCCGACCTCAAGGCCAAGGCCGAGGAGCACAAGGAGCGCCTGGCCGCGCTGATGATCACCTACCCCTCGACCCACGGCGTGTTCGAGGAAGGCATCCGCGAGATCGCCCAGATCGTCCACGACAACGGCGGCCAGGTGTACATCGACGGCGCCAACATGAACGCCATGGTCGGCCTCTGCGCCCCGGGCAAGTTCGGCGGCGACGTCTCGCACCTGAACCTGCACAAGACCTTCTGCATCCCCCACGGCGGCGGCGGCCCGGGCGTCGGCCCGATCGGCGTCAAGGCGCACCTGATCCCCTTCCTGCCCGGCCACGCCAGCATGCAGCGCAAGGTCGGCGCGGTCAGCGCCGCACCGTTCGGCAGCGCCAGCATTCTGCCGATCACCTGGATGTATATCAGCATGATGGGCGGCGAGGGCCTCAAGCGCGCCTCGCAGATGGCCATCCTCAATGCCAACTACATCGCCCGCCGCCTGGAGGAGCACTACCCGGTGCTCTACACCGGCAGCAACAGCCTGGTGGCGCACGAGTGCATCCTCGACCTGCGCCCGCTCAAGGAGACCAGCGGGATCAGCGTCGACGACGTGGCCAAGCGCCTGATCGACTTCGGCTTCCACGCCCCGACCATGTCCTTCCCGGTCGCCGGCACCCTGATGATCGAGCCGACCGAGAGCGAATCCAAGGAAGAACTGGACCGCTTCTGCGACGCCATGATCGCCATCCGCGAGGAGATCCGCGCGGTCGAACGCGGCGACCTGGACAAGGACGACAACCCGCTGAAGAACGCCCCGCACACCGCCCTGGAACTGGTCGGCGAGTGGACTCACGGCTACAGCCGCGAGCTGGCGGTATACCCAGTCGCCTCGCTGGTGGACGGCAAGTACTGGCCGCCGGTGGGCCGGGTCGACAACGTGTTCGGCGACCGCAACCTGGTCTGCGCCTGCCCGTCGATCGAGGCCTATCAGGAAGCCTGAGGCAAGGCTACAAAACCGTAGGATGGGTTGAGCGCAGCGATACCCATCACAGCGCCGCGGCCCCAGCAACGATGGGTTACGCGGCGCTCAACAAAGGTGTCGTCGGCATGTGTAGTGCCATGCGCCGCTAACCTGCGCGGCCCGACCCATCCTACGGCTTTGTTTACCCAAGAATTTTGGCTCACCCCTACCCGGGGCGGGCCGGCTGCATCCGGAAAACAACAAGAGGATCCTCGCCATGTTCAGCAAGCACGACCAGATCCAGGGCTACGACGACGAACTGCTCGCCGCGATCGAGGCCGAAGAGCGGCGCCAGGAAGACCATATCGAGCTGATCGCCTCGGAAAACTACGCAAGCAAGCGGGTGATGCAGGCCCAGGGCAGCGGCCTGACCAACAAGTACGCCGAAGGCTATCCGGGCAAGCGCTACTACGGCGGCTGCGAGCACGTCGACCTGGTCGAGCAACTGGCCATCGAGCGCGCCAAGCAGCTGTTCGGCGCCGACTACGCCAACGTCCAGCCGCACTCCGGCTCCTCGGCCAACTCGGCGGTGTACCTGGCGCTGCTCAATGCCGGCGACTGCATCCTCGGCATGAGCCTGGCGCATGGCGGCCACCTGACCCACGGCGCCAAGGTGTCGTCCTCCGGCAAGCTGTACCACGCCGTGCAGTACGGCATCGACGAGGGCGGCCTGATCGACTACGCCGAGGTGGAGCGCCTGGCGGTCGAACACCAGCCGAAGATGATCGTCGCCGGCTTCTCCGCCTATTCGCGCGTGCTGGACTTCGCCCGTTTCCGCGCCATCGCCGACCAGGTCGGCGCGCTGCTGTTCGTCGATATGGCGCATGTCGCCGGCCTGGTCGCCGCCGGCCTGTACCCCAACCCGCTGCCGTTCGCCGACGTGGTCACCACCACCACCCACAAGACCCTGCGCGGCCCGCGTGGCGGCCTGATCCTGGCCAAGGCCAACCCGGAGATCGAGAAGAAGCTCAATTCCGCGGTGTTCCCCGGCGCCCAGGGCGGCCCGCTGATGCACGTGATCGCGGCCAAGGCGGTGTGCTTCAAGGAAGCCCTGGAACCGGGCTTCAAGGCCTACCAGCAGCAGGTGATCGACAATGCCCGGACCATGGCGGAAGTCTTCCTCGGCCGCGGCTATGACGTGGTGTCCGGCGGCACCGACAACCACCTGATGCTGATCAGCCTGGTCAAGCAGGGCCTGACCGGCAAGGCCGCCGATGCGGCGCTGGGTGCGGCGCACATCACGGTGAACAAGAACGCCGTGCCCAACGACCCGCAGTCGCCGTTCGTCACCTCCGGCATCCGCATCGGCACCCCGGCGGTGACCAGCCGCGGCTTCAAGCAAGGCGAATGCCGCCAGCTGGCCGGCTGGATCTGCGACATCCTCGACGACATGGACAACCCGGCGCTGCTCGAGCGGGTTCGCGGTCAGGTCGGCGACCTTTGCGCGACCTTCCCGGTCTACGCTGAATAAGTAACGCACTGGTTTCAGGCCGAGCGTAGGAGCGGGGACGGACGCCGAGTCCCATGCCCGCGAATATCACGGCATATCGCGGGCATGGCCCGCTCCTACAAAACAGCCATACCGCGACCTGACCAGAAGCCGGAGATCCATATGTCACTCAGCGTTTTCGACCTATTCAAGATCGGCATCGGCCCGTCCAGCTCGCACACGGTCGGACCGATGCGCGCCGCCGTGCGTTTCGCCGAAGGCCTGCGCCGCGACGATCTGCTGGCGGCGACCACCTGCATCAAGGTCGAGCTGTACGGCTCGCTCGGCGCCACCGGCAAGGGCCACGGCAGCGACAAGGCGGTGCTGCTCGGCCTCGAGGGCGAACAGCCGGACAGCGTCGACACCAGCACCATCGATGCACGCCTGGCGGCGATCCGCACGTCCGGCGAGCTGCTCCTGCTCGGCGAGAAGCCCATCCATTTCGTCGAGAAAGAACACCTGGCGATGGTCCGCAAGCCCTTGCCCTACCACCCCAACGGCATGATCTTCCGCGCCTTCGACGCGGCCGGCCTGCAGATCCGTGCGCGTGAGTACTACTCGGTGGGCGGCGGTTTCGTGGTCGACGAGGCCGCCGCCGGCGCCGACCGCATCGTCGAGGACCGGACGCCGCTGGCCTACCCGTTCAAGTCCGCCAAGGACCTGCTGGCCCACTGCGCCGAGCACCAGTTGTCGATCAGCCAGCTGATGCTGGCCAACGAGGCGGCCTGGCGCCCGGAGACCGAGACCCGCGCCGGGCTGCTGAAGATCTGGCAGGTGATGCAGGACTGCGTCGCCGCCGGCTGCCGCCACGAGGGCATCATGCCCGGCGGGCTCAAGGTCAGACGCCGCGCCGCCGCGCTCTACCGCCAGCTGTGCGACCACCCGGAAGCCGCCCTGCGCGACTCGCTGAGCGTGCTCGACTGGGTCAACCTCTACGCCCTGGCGGTCAACGAGGAAAATGCCAGCGGCGGCCGCGTGGTAACCGCGCCGACCAACGGCGCGGCCGGCATAGTGCCGGCGGTGCTGCACTACTACAGCCGCTTCATCCCCGGCGCCAGCGAGGACGGCGTGGTGCGCTTCCTGCTCACCGCCGCGGCCATCGGCATCCTCTACAAGGAGAACGCCTCGATCTCCGGCGCCGAGGTCGGCTGCCAGGGCGAGGTCGGCGTGGCCTGCTCGATGGCCGCCGGGGCGCTCTGCGAAGTGCTCGGCGGCAGCGTCCAGCAGGTGGAGAACGCCGCCGAGATCGGCATGGAACACAACCTCGGCCTGACCTGCGACCCGATCGGCGGGCTGGTCCAGGTACCCTGCATCGAACGCAACGCCATGGGCTCGGTGAAGGCGATCAACGCCGCACGCATGGCCCTGCGCGGCGACGGCCAGCACTTCGTCTCGCTCGACAAGGTGATCCGCACCATGCGCCAGACCGGCGCCGACATGAGCAGCAAATACAAGGAAACCGCCCGCGGCGGCCTGGCCGTCAATATCATCGAATGCTGATGCCCCTCACCCCAGCCCTCTCCCCAATGGGGAGAGGGAGCACAAGCAACGCCGCCGCGAATGGCGCGGCCAACACCTGACCATCCCCTCGCCCCTCTGGGGAGAGGGCTAGGGAGAGGGGTCGATATTCGCCCCACCCACGACATCAATGGAGAACCGCATGACCACCGAAACCCTGGCGAAAACCCCGCTACACGCCCTGCACCTGGAACTCGGCGCGCGCATGGTGCCGTTCGCCGGCTACGACATGCCGGTGCAGTACCCGCTCGGCGTGATGAAGGAACACCTGCACAGCCGCGAGGCCGCCGGGCTGTTCGACGTGTCGCACATGGGCCAGATCATCCTGCGCGGCGCCAATGCCGCCAAGGCCCTGGAAAGCCTGGTGCCGGTCGACATCATCGACCTGCCGGTGGGCCTGCAGCGCTACGCCATGTTCACCGACGCCAACGGCGGCATCCTCGACGACCTGATGGTCGCCAACCTGGGTAACGACACGCTGTTCCTGGTGGTCAACGCCGCCTGCAAGCAGCAGGACCTGATGCACCTGCAGGAGCATATCGCCAGCCAGTGCCACATCGAGTCCTGCTTCGACCGCGCCCTGCTCGCCCTGCAGGGGCCGAAAGCCGTCGAGGTGCTGGCCCGCCTGGCGCCGCAGGTGGCGAAGATGACCTTCATGCAGTTCGCCCCGGTGCGCCTGCTCGGCGTCGACTGCTACGTCAGCCGCTCCGGCTACACCGGCGAAGACGGCTTCGAGATCTCGGTCCCCGCCGAACACGCCGAAGCCCTGGCGCGCAGCCTGCTGGCCGAGCCGGAAGTGCAGCCGATCGGTCTCGGCGCACGCGACTCGCTGCGCCTGGAAGCCGGCCTGTGCCTGTACGGCCACGACATGAGCACCAGCACCACGCCGATCGAGGCCAGCCTGCTGTGGGCCATCTCCAAGGCGCGCCGCGCCGATGGCGCGCGCGCCGGCGGCTTCCCCGGCGCCGAGCGGATCTTCGCCCAGCAGCGCGACGGCGTCGCCAGCAAGCGCGTCGGCCTGCTGCCGCAGGAGCGCGTGCCGGTGCGCGAAGGCGCCGAGATCGTCGATGCCGACGGCAAGGTGATCGGCTCGGTCTGCAGCGGCGGCTTCGGCCCGAGCCTCGGTGCGCCGGTGGCCATGGGTTACGTGCAGAGCGCCCACATCGCCCTCGACACCCCGGTCTGGGCCATGGTGCGCGGCAAGCGCGTGGCCATGAAAGTCGCCAAGACTCCCTTCGTGCCGCAGCGCTACTACCGCGGCTAGGGGCCACGACGCCTGCAGCCGCCACCCCGGCCCGGATTTCATTCGGGCCGGGGCTCAGCCTGTGTAGGAGCGGCCCATGGCCGCGATAGGGCCTGCCTGCAACAAGCATCGAGGGCATGGGCTAGGTGCCCCCCGTCGCGGCTACCTCCTGCGAGGCTTGCGCATGAACATGGGTGTCTAGCGTGCTGTCTTGCAATAATCCACGGCTCAGGCAGCTGCGGCTGGCCTGTGTAGGGTGCGCGGGGCCGCCTAGGTCGTGCGCGCCGCTGGCAACCGGTTGCCTGGTGCGCACAGCGCACTCTACGAACCTGAGTCATCGAAACAATAATTCTGAGACAGCACACCAGTGTCGTGACACGCATAATCTGTCGCTTGCCGTGGGAGCTGCCGGGCGTTGAACCGACATCTCATGCTTGACGCGACACCCGCCCACCCTGCCCCTGTCATCCCGACTGAAAACCACCACCACCGTTTTCCGCGGAAGCCGCCGCGTAGCGATCCGCCTCAGCCGCGTACCGCCTCGCAGGGCAAGCGCCCGCGCCGCCTCACCAGGACCACAAAGTCATACGTCGTCACACAACGATATCAATACCCTGCCGGCGCTTTCACTCCTTTCATGGCCATCGCAGCCCTTCATCTTTTTCTCTGTACCAGCCTCGCAAAACCATTCAGCCAGCGTCACCTACGGTTTTCGCACAGGGCATCGAGGAAACTGCCATCTCCGACTTTCGTCTAGGGGTGCGTTGACAAAGCCCCGATAGGCTGCTGATAATCCGATCATGTTGTACGACAACGTATGACGCCAAAAACAACAAGAACCAGGGCCACGCCATGACCACCGTCGTCATCCCAGCCGCCATGCCCCGCCTGTCCGCCGCCATGGGACCAGGTCAATCGTCGGCCGAGCAGCCTCCCCAGCTTCCCCCACCCGAATTCGCCGACGGCTAAGCCCGAAGCAAAAGCTTGCCCGCATCACGGGCAGGTCTGTCGCCCTGCATGGGGCAACTCACACGTTCCTGCGCACAAGGCACGCCACTCATGGCAGGCCGGGGAACGGCTCGTTCAAAAATGGGAGCACAACAACAATGACACCACGCAATGCCCTCTCACTCGCCTTGCTCGGCGCCGCCGGCCTGGCCGCCGCCCTGCCCCTGGGTGCCCAGGCCGCAGGCTTCGTCGACGATGCCAAGGTCAGCCTCGGCCTGCGCAACTTCTACATCAACCGCAACTTCGTCGACCCGGCCTTCCCACAGGGCAAGGCCGAGGAATGGACCCAGAGCTTCATCCTCGACGCCCGCTCCGGCTACACCGAGGGCGCGGTCGGCTTCGGCGTCGACGTGCTCGGCTTGTACGCGCTCAAGCTCGACGGCGGCCGCGGCACCCGCAACACCGGCCTGCTGCCGGTGCATGACGGCAATCACCCAGCCGACGACTTCGGCCGCCTCGGCGTGGCTGCCAAGGCCAAGATCTCCAACACCGAGCTGAAGGTCGGCGAGTGGATGCCGGTGTTGCCGATCCTGCGCTCCGACGACGG
>NZ_FNCT01000025.1 GCF_900100495.1 Pseudomonas benzenivorans | reverse complement strand
ATCTCCTTGGAGACGATATTGCCGCCGCGGAAGATCTGCGGCAGCAGGCGGCTGTCGCTGGAGCCGATGGCCTGGTTCTTCAGTTGCAGCGCGCCCACCTTGAGCACGCTCTCGGACAGCTTGGCCTTGGCGGTCAGGCCCAGGTCGCCTTGGGTGTCCTGGGAGCCGCCGGAGGAGCGATCCGGAACCAGCAGGCCGCTGCCGGCGGTGCCGTCACCGGAATCCAGCTTGATGCCGTAAGTGGCCAGCGCATCGACGCCGACCCCTACGGTGCCTTCGGTGTAGCCGGACTCCATGCGCAGCAGGAAACCCTGCGCCCACTCTTCCTGCTTGGCCTGACCGGAACCTTCGCGGAAATCGCGGTTGAAGTAGAAGTTGCGTGCTTCGACGCTGGCCTTGCTGTCCTTGATGAACTCGGCGTTGGCGACGTGGCTCAGGGACAAGCCCAGGGTGCCGGCGGCTACGGCCAGCGCCAGGGAGGTCTTTCTCATTATGATTTTCTCCAGTGTTTTAGGGGTGGCACATCGGCCCAGGCGCGGACTTCGGCAACGAAGTGGCGTGCACGGGCCGAATTCGTGGGTTCACCCCGGCGCGCCGCGCCGACCGGGCAGCCGAACAGGCGCCAGAGCGGGCGAGCGGAGCGTGGGGTGAACATGAACTCAGCGCGGCGCGGCAGGCTGGCCGAGACTCGCGACTAACGCCGCGAGGGCGTGGCGCAGTGCCGGGGCGAGTGCGCCCGGCCGTGGAACCGAAGGAAGCCGTGCAACGAGCGGCGTAGGCATGACCGACATGGGAGACCTCGACAGCGTATTGGAATTATTCTGATGTGCACTTCGCCAAATTGGTCATACCAATTAACAAATGGCGCATTTAGATTAAGAGCGCGTCGCTGCCGCTGTCAATTGAGCGGCTTAGGGCTTGGGACGAATGGGTTGCTCGGAGGCGGCGGAAGGCGTGCCGCAAGAGCTCCCGCAGGCACTCGGGGCAATGGCGCGGTGACGGCACGAAGCGAGCAGGTGAGTTTCATCGGCGCAGGTCTCGGGTTTTTATTGTGTGCCGCCGCATGGGCCGGCCTGAGGTCTGCGGAGCCCTACGCAGATACTGTGCCAGGCGCGCAGAGGCGCTGGCCGACCGCTCTAGCCCGGGAGCCCTGTTGCGAGGGGAGGGTTCCATAGCGGAACCGTTCAGGGACGGATAAGCGGATTCCCGCCGAAGCAAAGACCGCTAACGGCGGATTACCGCCAACCCAGGCGGCAGATCTCAGGCGAAGACGATCTGGTTCTTGCCCTGCCGTTTGGCCTGGTACATCGCCGCGTCGGCGCGGGCGAACAGTGCATCCAGGCTCAGGTCGTCGCCGCGCAGGCTGGTCAGCCCCTGACTCACGGTGACGCCGAACTGCGTGCCCTCATGGCTGAAACCCAGGCGCTGCACCTCCCGCTGCAGGCGCTCGGCAATCTGCTCGGCCAGCGCCGGTTCGCAGCCGGGAAACAGCGCGGCGAACTCTTCGCCGCCGATGCGCCCGAACAGGTCGCCGCGGCGCAGCACGGACGCGCCGCAGTAGGCCAGGCGCTGCAACACCTGGTCGCCCATCTGATGACCGTACTTGTCGTTGATCTGCTTGAAGTTGTCGAGGTCGAGCAGGAGGAAGGCCAACGGGCTGCC
This sequence comes from Pseudomonas benzenivorans, assembly GCF_900100495.1. GTDB lineage: Bacteria > Pseudomonadota > Gammaproteobacteria > Pseudomonadales > Pseudomonadaceae > Aquipseudomonas > Aquipseudomonas benzenivorans. Next base: position 41,225 of record NZ_FNCT01000025.1, on the reverse strand, counting down.
GAACTGCCGGGCATGCGCGAATTCGTGCTGGGCACAGTCGAAGAAGTGCCGCCGGTTGCTGCTCTGGGTCAGCACATCGGTGGTCGCCAGGCGATGCAGCTCGCCTTCCAGCTGCTTCTTCTCGGTGATGTCCTCGGCGATGCCGACGATGATCTGCGTCTGCTCGGCTTCGCTCTGACGGCTGATGAAGCACTTGTCGCTGAGCCAGCGCAACTGCCCGTCGGCGCGGATGATGCGGTACTCGCGGGTCTCGACCGCGCCGGTTTCCAGCACCTTGGCCAGGCTCTCGGCGGCGTAGTCCAGGTCATCCGGGTAGATGCTGTTGCGCCATTCGCCGTAATCGGCCAGCAGCAGCGCGGCGGAGCGGCCGAAGATGCGCTCGTAGGCCGGGCTGACGTAGATCACCTGCTGCGTCTGCCAGTCGAAGGCCCAGAGCACCGCATTGACGCTGCCGAGCAGGGTGCTGAAGAGCCATTCGCGCTCGCGCAGGCGGGCGACCTCGCCGCGGCTGTGCAGCAGCGCCAGGGTCAGCTCTTCCAGTTCGATCGGGATATTGCTGCGCTCGTCCATAAAACCGCCATCCTGATGAATACATGGGCGATCAACGCAGCATAGTGCCTTGCCACGGCGGAAAACAAAAAGCCCGCCGAACGGCGGGCTTGAGGTTTCCGACGGGTATTTCAGCAGGCCGCGGAGGCCGGCCGCAGCGAATAGGTCTTCAACTGCTCGGCGAAGTCACGCAGCGACTGGATGCCGCTGGCTTCGGCCTCATGCACCCACTGCTTGATCGCCTCCAGCATCTCGTGGCCGTTGGAGCTGGTCCTGAGCCAGATCTGCTGCAACGCCAGGCGTTTCTCGTAGATCACCTTGAGCGCCTGGCTCTGCGCCAGCATGGCGTCGATGCGCAGCTGCTGCTGGTCGTGCAGCAGGCTCGGTTCGCGGGCCAGCAGGCGCTTGGCGCGGTGGAACTGGTGGCGCACCGAGGCATCGGCCTTGGCCAGCTCCTGCTTGACCAGCGGGCCGATCACCAGCCGGCGGTACTGCGCCATGATCTGGAAGCGGTTGTTGAGGATCGCCATGGCGGTGTCCATGTCCAGGCTGCGCTTGCCTTCGATGCGGTGGGCGATCGGCGCCACGCGCTGCACCTTGGCCAGGCCGCACAGGCGGAACAGCTGGATCCAGGCCCAGCCCATGTCGAACTCCCACTTGCGCACCGACAGCTTGGCCGAGTTCGGGTAGGTGTGATGGTTGTTGTGCAGCTCTTCGCCGCCGATCAGGATGCCCCAGGGCAGCAGATTGGTCGCCGCGTCGCGGCATTCGAAGTTGCGGTAGCCGACGGCATGCCCGAGGCCGTTGATCACCCCCGCCGCCCACACCGGAATCCACATCATCTGGATCGCCCAGACGCTGATGCCGATGACGCCGAACAGCGCCAGGTCGATGACCGCCATCAGCGCCACGCCACCGAAGGTATAGCGCGAATAGACATGCCGCTCGATCCAGTCGTCCGGGCAGTTCTTGCCGTAGATGCGCAGGGTCTCCGGGTTCTTCGCCTCTTCCTGGTACAGCTCGGCGCCCTTGCGCAGGACCGTGCCCAGGCCCTTGATCACCGGACTATGCGGATCGTCGACGGTTTCGCACTTGGCATGGTGCTTGCGGTGGATGGCCGTCCACTCGCGGGTGTTCTGCCCCGTGCTCAGCCACAGCCAGAGGCGGAAGAAATGCTTGAGCGCGGGATGCAGCTCGAGGGCGCGGTGGGCGGAATAACGATGCAGGTACACCGTGACGCTGACGATGGTCAGGTGCGTCATCAGCAGGGTAGCCGCGATCAGTTGCCAGACCGACAGATCAAGAAAACCGTTGTACCACATGGATGCTGTCGCCTCTTGCAATGAAAAACGCGGCTTTGTCCTACAAGCACAAGCCTTTGTGCATTATCCCTGACCAAGGACAAAAAACCAGTTGGTCTTTTAGATAAGAATGTTTCTCCCACGCGGCCACTATACTGCCCTCAATTTCTTGCGAGAACTCCAGCCATGCGCATGGATGCCGGCGCCTCGCGCCTGACCCTCGGTTACCTGCTGCTCGCCACGCTCTGGGTGCTCCTGAGCGATCAGCTATTGGCCGGCCTGGACCTGTCCGTACGCTTGGAGGAACGCCTGCAATCGTTCAAGGGCCTGGCCTTCGTGGCGTTTACCGGCACCTGGCTGTACCTGTTGCTGCATTGCCATGCCCGGGCGCGGGCGCAAACCTGGCTGAGCCTGAGCGCCAACACCGAACGCCTCGACCTGGCCCTGGATGCCGCCCGCGACGGCCTGTGGGACTGGGATCCGGCCCGCCAGCAAGTATTCTTCTCGCCCAGCTACGCCGCACTGCTCGGCATGACCCAGGCGGAACTCGGCAACACCCGCGAAGCCTGGGCCGCGCGCCTGCACCCGGACGATTGCGAACAGGCCCTGCACGCCCTGCTGACGTTCGACCACACCCAGCATTACGAGAACACCCACCGCCTGCGCCACCGCGACGGCAGCTACCGCTGGATCCTCTCGCGCGGGCGCCTGCTGCTCGACGCCCAGGGCAAGCCCACGCGCTTTATCGGCATCGCCAGCGACATCACCCGGCGCCGCGCCGACGAGGAGAGCCTGCGCCAGGCCGCCGCGGTCTTCGACGCCACCCAGGAAGGCGTGCTGGTCACCGACCGCGCGCTGCGGGTGGTCCACGTCAATCCGGCCTTTACCCGCATCACCGGCTACGGCGCCGCGGAAATAATCGGTCAGCAGCCCTCCCTGCTGAAGTCCGGGCGCCATGACAGCGCCTTCTACCATGGCCTGTGGCACGCCCTGCAGAGCCGCGGCGCCTGGAGCGGCGAGGTCTGGAACCGGCGCAAGAGCGGCGAGATCTACCCGCAGTGGCAGAACATCCGCAGCATTCGCGACGAGCGGGGCGAGGTCAGTCACTACGTCGCGGTGTTCTCCGACATCAGCGCCCTGAAGCGCTCCCAGCACGAACTGGACTACTTGGCCCACCACGACCCGCTGAGCAACCTGCCCAACCGCCTGCTGTTCACCGAACGCGTCGAGCACGCCCTCGAACGCGCCACCGTGGAGCAGCCAGGCGCGGTGCTGCTGATCGACCTCGACCACTTCAAGCACATCAACGAAAGTCTCGGCCACAACATCGGCGACCTGCTGCTCAAGGCGGTCGGCGACCGCCTCGGCACGCTGCTGGACAAAGGCATGACCCTGGCACGCCTGGGCGGCGACGAATTCGGCCTGCTCTGCGAGCGCTGCCAGGATGCGACCCAGGCCGCCAGCCTGGCCCGGCGGCTGCTGAGTACCCTGGGCGCGCCCTTCGACCTCAACGACCATGAGTTCTACATCAGCGCCAGCATCGGCATCAGCCTGTTCCCCGGCGATGCCGAGAATCTCGAACAGGTCATGCGCAATGCCGACTCGGCGCTGTTCAAGGCCAAGAGCAGCGGACGCGAAGGCTACGCCTTCTATGTCCATGAGCTGACCGAGTTCGCCCGCCTGCGCGTCGAACTGGTCAGCGCCCTGCACCACGCCCTGGAAAACCACGAGCTGCGCGTGTACTACCAGCCGCTGCACGACCTGGCCAGCGGCGCGCTGATCGGCGCCGAGGCGCTGGTGCGCTGGCAGCACCCGCAACGCGGCCTGGTGCCGCCGGGGGAGTTCATTCCGGTCGCCGAAGACAGCGGCCTGATCGGCGCCATCGACGCCTGGGTGCTGGAGCAGGCCTGCCGGCAGATGGTGCTCTGGCAAGAGCAAGCCGAGGCGCCGCGGTTCGTCGCGGTCAACGTTTCCAGCCGGCAGTTCGGCCGCGACGGGCTGGACCGGCAGGTGGCGCGGGTACTGGCCGACACCGGCCTCGATCCGGCGCGGCTGGAGCTGGAAGTCACCGAAAGCGCGATCATGGCTAACCCCGACGCCGCCCAGGCCCTGCTCCATCGCCTGCGCGCCCTCGGCGTGCGCCTGGCCATCGACGACTTCGGCACCGGCTACAGCTCCCTGGCCCGTCTCAAGCGTCTGCCGGTGCACAAGCTCAAGCTCGACCAGAGCTTCGTCCGCGGCCTGCCCCACGACAGCGACGACGTCGCCATCACCCGCGCGGTGGTGGCCCTCGGCCACAGCCTCGAGCTCAAGGTACTGGCCGAAGGCATCGAACGGCCGGAGCAGGTCGAGTTCCTCCGGCAGATCGGCTGCGACTACGGCCAGGGTTACCTGTTCGGGCGTCCGCAACCGGTGGCGCCCGCACTCGCGGTGCCGCCGCTCGCCAGTCGGCGACCCGTCACCGTAGCCCCAAGGACTAGCTGACAGCTATGCGGATCATGATTCTCGAGGACGACCCCTTGATCGCCGAACTGCTCGAGCAGATCGTCCTCAGCCTGCGTCCGAACGCCGAGGTGACCTGCCTCGACAGCGTCGCCGCCGCCCTGGCGGACTGGCAGCAGCGTCCTGCGGACCTGCTGATCGCCGACTGGAACCTGCCGGACGGCCAGGGCACCCGAGTGCTCGAGCAGGTGCGCCGGCAGAGCCGCGAGGTGCCGCTGGTGATGATCAGCGGCCGCGCCGACCGCGCCAGCGTCATGGCGGTGCGCGCGCTGGGCATCAACGCCTTCATCAGCAAACCCTTCCAGGCCGCACGCGTCGCCGCCAGCCTGGAACAACTGCTGCCCGCCGGCGACCCGCAACGCCCGGCCGAACCGAGCGAGGCGGAGGGCGATTTGCTCAGTCACCTGGCAAGCCTGGCGGCCAGCGCGCTGGACCTGCCATTGAACAGAAACATCAGGGACCGCCTGCTGCAAAGTTTCAAGGGCGAGCAACTGGGCCTGCGCGAATTGGCCGCAGATTGGCAAACCGACCCGGCCCTGAGCGCCCGGCTACTGGCGGTGGCCAACAGCAGTGCCTACAACGGTGGCGGGCGTCCCTGCCTGAGCCTGCTCGAAGCGCTGCAACGGCTCGGCGGAGCGACCAGCCTCAACCTGGCCATGGCGCTGGCCCTGCGCCAGTCCAGTTCGCTGGAAAACGCACTGCTGCGCAGGCTGGCCGATGTACACCTGGATGCCGCCGAGCATCTGGCCGAAAGAAGCGTCGCCCTGGCCCGTCAGTGCAACCTGGACCCCGCACCCTTGCACTGCGCCGCCTTGCTGCACCGCATGGGCGAACTCTGCGTGCTCTACCAGGCCCAGGCCTGGGAGAACAGCGGCCACAGCCTCAGCGAGGCGCAGCTGATGCAAGCCCTCGGCCGGTTCAGCTCGCCCTTCGCCATCGCCATCAAGGCGCGCTGGCAGCTGCCGCTGCCCCTGCGCGAGCTGATCGGGGCCTGCTATGGCCTGCCCAACAACAGCGTGAAAAAAGCTGCGGTCATCATGCACCTGGCCGCCAGCGAACTGGCAGCCGCCCCCGACCACGCCAACCTGCCCCGGCTGCGCCGCCTCGCCGGGCTGGCCTGACGGCAGCCGGGGCCCGCTCGTGAAGGATTAGGAACGCGCCGATGAAACCCACGGAACAATCCGTTGCGATCCGCTGGATAGTCGGCCTCGGCAGCCTGGGCCTGGCGCTGTTCTTCGCCACCCTCGGCTGGCTCGATGCCGCCCCCCGGCAGCCGGCGTACTGGCTTGTCGGCAAATGGCTGCTGGCCTGGCTCGCGGCGCAAGCGGTACTCCTGCTTCTGCTGCTGGGCACCCGCGACGCCCGCCAGGCGCTGATCCGCCGGCAGCGCGACGAGCTGCAGCAGCAGCACCGGCAGAGCGAGCACGCGCGCCAGCTGCTGGCGCTCATCGCCCAGGCCCAGGCGGCCTATATCGACGCGCAGAGCCAGCGTGAAGTCTTCGATGCGCTGCTCGGGCGCATCCTCGAACTGACCGCCAGCCCGTTCGGCTTTATCGGCGAGGTGCTCGAGGACCCGCACGGCACGCCCGAGCTGCGGACCTGCGCCATCGGCAAGATCACCGGCGACGCCGCCGGCCGGCAGTTTCACGCCGGGCCGGCGCCCGCGGGCATGGAGTTGCGCGACCTGGCCAGCCTGTTCGGCCCGGTCCTGCGCAGCGGCCAAGCCCTGACCGACAACGCCCCCGGCCAGGCGCCGCGGCGCGCCGGCCTACCGCCGCTGCAGGCCTTCGCCGGCCTGCCTATCCACGTCCGTGGGCAGCTGGTCGGCCTGCTCGGCCTGGCCAACCGCGAGGGCGGCTACCCGAGCGAGCTGGCCGAGCAGCTGCAGCCGCTGCTCGCCACCCTCGGCCAGTTGCTCGAAGCGCTGCGCCGCGATGTCCAGCGCGAGCTGGCCCAGCAGCGCCTGCAGCGCAAGCAGAACGCCCTGCGCTTGCTCAACGAGATCGCCGCCCTGCCCGCCCAGAGCAGCCAGGAGCAACTGCGCCAGGCTCTGCAACTGGGCGCCGATTTCTATGCGCTGCCGCTGGCGATCATCAGCCAGATCGACGGCGCGGACTACCAGGTGCGCGTCCAGGTCTCGCCGCCCGGCAGCCTGCACGACGGCCAGCGCTTCCCCCTGGGCGACACCTACTGCAGCATCGCCCTGCACAGCGACGAGGTGCTGGCGATCGAGCGGATGGCCCAGTCGGCGCACGCCGTCCACCCCTGCTACCAGCGGTTCGCCCTGGAAACCTATATCGGCATCGCCATCTGGGTCGCCGGACGGCGCTTCGGCACCCTCTGCTTCGCCTCCAGCGAAGCGCACAGCCAGCCGTTCGACGATGTCGACCGCGAATTCCTGCGCCTGCTCGCCCGCTGGGTCGGCACCACCCTCGAGCGCCAGCACCAGGAGCAGGCACGCCAGGCACTGCTGGAACGCCTCGACGAAGCCCAGCAGATCGCCCGGCTGGGCCACTGGGAAGCCAACCTGCTCAGTGGCGAGCTGTACTGGTCCAAGGTCATCTTCGACATCTTCGGCTACGACGCCCAGCGCTTCGCCCCCAGCGTCGAGGCCTTCAAGCGCTGCGTGCACCCGGAGGACCTGGCCCTGGTCGAGGCCAGCGAGCAGCGCGTGCTGGCCGGCGGCGCGCACGACGTGGTGCACCGCATCGTCCGCCCCGACGGCGAGATCCGCTGGGTCCACGAGCGGGCTCGCCTGCAGCCGGACGAACAGGGCCGGCCGCTGCGCCTGGTCGGCACGGTGCAGGACATCAGCGAGCTCAAGCAGCGCGAAGCCGAGATGCTTGGGGCACGCGCCTACCTCCAGGGCGTACTCGACTCGGCCACCAGCGTGTCCATCATCGCCACCGACCCGGATGGCCTGATCACCCTGTTCAACCCCGGTGCCGAGCGCCTGCTCGGCTACCGCGCCGAGGAGATGGTCGGCCGCTGCAGCTCGGCGCTATTCCATCTGGCGCACGAGCTGCGCGCGCGTGGCGAGCAGCTCGGCAGCGAGCTGGGGCGCCCGCTGGCCGGCTTCGAGGCGCTCGTCGCCAAGGCCCGCGCGGGCGAACCGGAAACCCGCTCCTGGACCTATGTGCGCAAGGACCAGCAGCACCGCACGGTCAACCTGACGGTCAGCGCCATCCGCGATGCCCAGGGCAAGACCCGTGGCTTTCTCGGCATCGCCCTCGACATCAGCGAACTGCAGCAGGCCACCCGCGCCCTGCAGAAGAGCGAGAGCCGCTTTCGCGGCATGGTCGCCAACCTGCCCGGGGTGGTCTACCGCTGCCGCAACGATGCCGCCTGGAGCATGCATTACATGAGCGGGGAGATCCTCGCCCTCAGCGGCTATCCGGCCAGCGACTTCCTCGACAACCGGGTGCGCAGCTACGCCAGCGTGATCCACCCGGACGACCTGCCCCACACCTATGCCATCCAGCCGCAACTGACGCGCCAGCAAACCTTCGAGCTGACCTATCGCCTGCGGCACGCCGACGGCCATTACCTCTGGGTCCGCGAGAAGGGCCGCGGCGAGTACGACAGGCAGGGCAACCTGCTCTGGCTGGACGGTTTCATCTGGGACATCAGCGAGCGCAAGCGAGTCGAGGACGAACTCCAGCTCAGCCAGCAGCGCTTCAGCAGCGCCTTCAACACCGCGCCGCTGGGCATGGCCCTGGTCAGCCCCGCCGGGCGCTGGCTGGAGGTCAACGACGAACTCTGCCGGATCCTCGGCTATCGCCGCGAAGAGCTGCTGCAGAGCGACTTCCAGCAGATCACCCATGCGGACGACCTGGCCGCCGACCTGGACAAGCTCGAGGAGCTGCTGGCCGGGCGGATCAACGCCTACCAGATGGAGAAGCGCTACCTGGACCGGCTCGGCAGGAGCATCTGGGTCCTGCTCAGCGTCTCGCTGGTGCGCGACGGCGAAGGTCGGCCGGTGCACTTCGTCGCGCAGATCCAGGACTTCAGCGAGCGGGTCGCGGCCGAGCGCGCCCTACGCGAGCGCGAGCACTACCTGCGCACCGTGCTCGACAACGTGCTGGACGCCATCGTCACCATCGACGAGAGGGGCCGCATCGAGACCTTCAACCGCGCCGCCGAGCAGCTGTTCGGCTACCGCCAGGCGGAGCTGGCCGGGCACAACGTCAACCGGCTGATGCCCGAGCCGCATCGCTCGAGCCACGATGGCTACCTGGCGCGCTACCGCCAGAGCGGCGAGGCCCGGCTGGTCGGCAGCACCCGCGAGCTGGCCGGCCTGCGCAGCAATGGCGAGGTCTTCAGCATCGAGCTGGCCGTCTCGCAGATCAGCCACCAGGGCCAACGGCGCTTCATCGCGGTGATCCGCGACATCAGCGAACGCAAGCGCATCGAACGGATGAAGAACGAATTCGTCTCCACCGTCAGCCACGAACTGCGCACGCCGCTGACGGCGATCGCCGGCTCCCTGGGGCTGATCAACGGTGGCGCGCTGGGCGAGGTGCCGGCCAACATGCGGCAGATGCTGGGCATCGCCCAGGACAACAGCCAACGCCTCAACCTGCTGATCGACGACCTGCTGGACATGGACAAGCTGGTCGCTGGCAAGATGCCCTTCGACCTGCAGCGCCAGGCCCTGATGCCGCTGCTCGAACAGGCGCTGACGCAGAACCAGCCCTATGCCCAGCAGCATGGGGTGGTACTGCGCCTGCTGGCGCGCGCGAGCGATGCCCGGGTCGAGGTCGACCGCCAGCGCCTGCAGCAGGTGCTGGCCAACCTGCTGTCGAATGCCGCCAAGTTCTCCCCCGCCGGCGCCGCCGTGGAGGTTGGCGTAGAGGCCCGGGGCGCCTGGGTGCGGGTCGGCGTGCGCGACCATGGCCCCGGCGTCCCGGCGGCCTTCCAGCCGCAGCTGTTCGCCAAGTTCTCCCAGGCCGATGCCAGCGACACCCGACAGAAAGGCGGCACCGGCCTGGGCCTGGCGATCAGCAAGGAGTTGATCGAACGCATGGGCGGGCGGATCGGCTGCGACTCGCTCGAGGGCCAGGGCGCCACCTTCTGGTTCGAGCTGCCGTTGCTCGCGCCCAGCCAGCGAGGCATGCCGGCATGAGCCGCAGCGGCAGCCTCCCGCGCACCGGGCAGCGCTGGCCAAGCCTGGGGGCAATGCGCAACACTTCCTGCAACCGCGGCCGCCAAGGAGAATCGGCATGCCTGAACTGACCCGCATCCTGCACGTGGAAGACGATCCGTCGATCCAGGCGGTGGCCAGGGTGGCCCTGGAGGCCGTCGGCGGTTTCACGGTGCTCAGTTGCGCCTCCGGCCAGGAGGCCCTGGAGCGGATCCAGGGCTTCGCCCCGGACTTCATCCTGCTGGATGTGATGATGCCCGGCATGGATGGCCCGCAGACCCTGGAGAAACTCGGCGAACGACTGGACCTCCGGCAGATCCCGGTGGTCTTCATGACCGCCAAGGTGCAGCCGGCGGAGATCGAGCACTACCGCAGCCTGGGGGCGCGCGACGTGATCATCAAGCCCTTCGACCCCATGCAGCTGGCCGCCCAGGTGCGGCAGATCTGGAGCCGCGCCCATGAATAAGTCCCGCCAGCCCCGCGACGAACTGCAACGCCAGCTGCAGCAGCTCAGCGCCAAATTCGCCGAGCGCCTGACCGAGGAACTGCCGCAGCTGGCCGACAAGGCCGGGCAGTTGCAGCAGGCCGGCACTGCCGACGAACGACTGCACCAGCTGCGCAGCCTGCGCGATCAGTTGCACAGGCTGGCCGGTGCCGCCGGCACCTTCGGCTTCGCCGGCCTCGGCCAGCGCGCCCGGGAACTGGAGCAGCAGGCCGTGCACTGGCTGGAAAGCCTGCAACAACAGAGCCAGGGCCTGCACAGATTCATCCAGGCATTGCAGCAGTTCGCCCGGCAACCGCTGCAGGTCGAGCCGGCGGCGGACAACCCGCCCGGCCCGCGGCAGAGCGCCAAGCCGGAGACGGATGTCCGCCGTATCTATATCCTCGAAGACGAGGCCAGCGTCGGCGAGAACATGCGCCTGACCCTGAGCAACTTCGGCTACCACGCCGAGCACTTCACCCGTATCGACGCGTTCGACGCGGCGCTGCAACGCCGCCTGCCGGATGCGCTGATCGTCGACGTCAACCTCGGCGACCAAGGGCAAACCGGCCTGGGTTATGCCGCCGCCCTGCAACAGCGACTGGATAAACCGCTGCCGCTGCTGGTGATCACCACCCAGGACGACTTCGCCACCCACCTGGAGGCGGTGCGGGTCGCCGCCCTGGGTTTCTTCACCAAGCCGGTGGACATCCCCCAGCTGGAAAACCGCCTGGAGCGCTGCTTCGCCCAGCAGCACGGCGAACCCTACCGGGTGCTGATCGTCGACGACGACCAGGACCTGGCCAGCCGCTACAGCCTGATCCTGCGCGGCGCCAACATGCGGGTGGAAACGCTGCACGACCCGGCGCAGATCCTCGGCCGCATGCGCGACTTCAACCCGGAGGTGCTGCTGCTCGACGTCAACATGCCGGACTGCAGCGGCCCGGAACTGGCGCAGATCATCCGCTTCAACGACGACTGGCTGCGCGTACCGATCATCTACCTGTCGGCGGAAACCGATATTTCCCGGCAGATGAATGCGCTGATCAAGGCCGGCGACGACTTCGTCACCAAACCGATTTCCGACAACGCCCTGGTCACCACGGTGTTCTCCCGCGCCCAGCGCGCGCGCCTGCTGAGCAACGCCCTGGCCCGCGACAGCCTGACCGGGCTGCTCAAGCACGCCGACATCAAGGAACAGGTGGCCATCGAACTGGAGCGCGCGCAGCGCAGCGGCAAACCGGCCAGCGTGGCGATGCTGGATATCGACCACTTCAAGCGGGTCAACGACAGTTACGGCCACGCCGCCGGCGACAACGTCATCCGCGCCCTGGCCAACCTGCTGCGCCAGCGCCTGCGGCGGGTCGACAGCCTCGGCCGCTACGGCGGCGAGGAATTTCTCGCGGTATTGCCGGACTGCGCGCCGGAGCAGGCCCAGCGGATCCTCGACGAGATCCGCCAACGCTTCGCCGAACTGCGCTTCATCGCCGCCGGCGCGGAGTTCTCCGTCACCCTCAGCGCCGGCATCTCCTGCACCGCGCAGGACAGCAGCGCCGACGAGCTGCTGGAGCACGCCGACCGGGCGCTGTATGCGGCGAAGAACGGCGGGCGCAACCAGGTCAGGCAGGCGAGCTGAGGCGGCCATTGGCGGGCCGCGCTTGGCCAAATGAAATTTATAGTGTATTTTTTCATGAAATTTTCAAAAGATAATTTCATGAGGCTGCCGTGTTCAAGCAATCCGCCCAGCATGTCGCCAGCTACTACGCCCGCACCTACCCCGGCCCGATCCCGCTGCGGCCGACCCTGGCGGGCCGCGAGGAGACCGAGGTGCTGATCGTCGGCGCCGGCTTCAGCGGCCTGCACACCGCGCTACGCCTGGCCCTGGCCGGCAAGCGGGTGTGCCTGCTGGAGGTCAGCCGGGTGGCCTGGGCGGCCTCCGGGCGCAACGGCGGCCAGGCGCTGCTCGGCTGGTCCTGCGACATGCCGCCGCTGGAAAAGGCCCTGGGCCTGGAGCGCAGCCGCCGCCTGTGGGACAGCATGCGCTGGGCCGCCGCCGAACTGCGCGAGCTGCCGCAGCGCCACGGCTTCGAGGTCGACTACCGCCGCGGCAGCCTGTGGACCGCGGTGCTGCCGCGCCGGGTCAGGCTGCTGCAGGAGGCCCAGGCGGACGCGCTGGCGAAGTGGGGCTACGCCGCCCTGCGCCTGATCGGCCGCGACGAACTGCCCGAGTGGATCGCCAGCCCGCGCTACCTGGCCGCGCTCTACGACCCCGAGGCCGCCCACCTCAATCCGCTGAAGCTGGCCCAGGGCCTGGCCGCCGCCATCGAGCGGGCCGGCGGACGCATCTACGAGCAGAGCCAGGTGCTCGACTACCGCGAAAGCGCCGCCGGCTACATCGCCCGTACCGCCAAGGGCGAGGTCCGCGGCGAGGTGCTGGTGCTGGCCTGCAACGCCTATATCGACCGCCTCGACCGCCAGCTCTCCAGCCGCCTGCTGCCGGTCGGCTCCTACCAGGTGGCGACGGTGCCGCTCGACCCCGAGCTGGCCCACTCGCTGCTGCCGCAGGACAGCTGCGTGATCGACAACCAGTTCGTCCCCGACTACTTCCGCCTGACCCCGGACCGGCGCCTGCTGTTCGGCGGCGGCTGCACCTACCTGGGCGGCATCCCCCGGGACATCGCGGCGGCGACCCGGCCCCATCTGGAACGGGTATTCCCGCAGCTGCGCGGGGTCGAACTGGAGTTCGCCTGGGGCGGGCATATCGACGTCAGCCTGAAGCGCACCCCGGATATCGGCCGCCAGGGCCAGCGCTACTGGCTGCAGGGTTTCTCCGGCCACGGCGTGCTGCCGACCCTGGCCGGCGCCCGCGCGGTGAGCGAGGCGATCCTCGGCGACGACGCGCTGCTGGCCCTGTACCAGGCCATCGGCAACCCGCGCTTCCCCGGCGGCACGCTGCTCGCCGCGCCGCTGGAGGCCGCCGGCAAGGCCTGGTACCGCCTGCGCGATCTGATTTGAACGAGGAACCGACCATGGACATGCAAGACGAAGTCGAAGGCCTGGCGATCCTGATTCGCGACCTGCGCAAGCACAAGAACCTCACCCTCGGCGAGCTGGCGGCCAGGATCGACCGTTCGGTGGGCTTTCTCTCCCAGGTCGAGCGCGGCCTGTCGCGCCCGACCGTGGCCGACCTCACCGCGATCAGCGAGACCCTGGGCGTGCCGACCACCTATTTCTACAGCCTGAGCAAGCCGCGCGCGTTGCGCTGGGTGACCCGCCCCGGCGAGCGGCGCACGCTGTATTACGCCGGCGGGATCACCGACGTGCTGGTGTCGCCAAGCATGTCGGCCGGCTTCGCCATGCTCGAGAGCCACCTGGCGCCCGGCGCCAGCAGCGGCGAAGGGCACCTGGACGACAGTTCCGAACAAGGCGGCTTCGTCCTCGAGGGCGAGCTGAGCATCTGGCTGGAAGACGCCGAACAGCCGGTGACCCTCGGCCCCAACGACAGCTTCCAGTTGCCGCCGCACAGCCAGTTCCGCTACGCCAACCTCACCGACCAACCGACGCGGGTGCTCTGGGTGTTCCGCTAAACAGCCGTCCCGTAGGAGCGGGGGGACGCCTAGTTGCCATGCCCGCGAACCGCCGCATGGCGATACTGCTCGCGGCCATGGGCCGCTCCTACGACGGCGTAGCGAAATAGCCCATTGCCCGCAGGAACAAACCATGACCACAACAACAAGCTTTCCCGATCTGCTCAGCGAAGTGCACGCCTTCCGCGCCCGCTATCCGGAGGTGCGCTACGTCGACCTGATCTGCCTGGACATCCCCGGGCACTTCTACGGCAAGCGCTACCCGATCGACATGCTCGAGAAGGTCGCCGCCGGCAGCCCGCTCAAGCTGCCGCAGAACTGCGTGCTGCTCGGCGCCCAGGGCGGCCTGCACCCGATCGGCGACTACTGCTTCAACGACGGCGACCCGGACGCGCCGCGCCGGCTGATCCCCGGCACGCTCAAGCCGGTGCGCTGGGAAAACCAGCCGCTGGGGCAGATGCTGATCAGCTCGGACGGCACCGCGGCGCCCATCGAGTTCGAGCCCCGCGAGGTGCTGGCCAGGGTGCTGCAGCGTTTGGCCGCGCGCGGTATCCGTCCGGTGGTGGCCTTCGAGCTGGAGTTCTACCTGTTCGACCGCAAGCTTGCCGACGGCCTGCCGCAGTTCCCCCGCGACCCGCTGACCGACGATCCGGACGACCAGCCGAACATGCACATCGAGCGCCTGTCGCGCTTTTCCGACCTGCTCGACGAGATGGTCCTGGCGGCCAATGAGCAGGGCGTGGACGCCAACGTGATCACCGCCGAGCTTGGCCCGGGGCAGTTCGAGATCAACTTCGGCCACTGCGCCGACGGCCTGCGCGCCGCCGACTGGGCCGCCCTGTTCTGCCGCAGCAGCCGCGGCGTGGCGCTGAAGCATGGCTACCGCGCCAGCTTCATGAGCAAACCCTACCTGGACGCGCCGGGCAGCGGCATGCACGTGCACGTCAGCCTCTACGACGCGGCCGGCCACAACCTGCTGGCCGCCGACCAGCAGCGCCCGCTGCGCCACGCCGTGGCCGGCTGCCTGGAGCTGCTGCCGCACTGCATGCCAATCTTCGCCGCCAACCACAACGCCTTCCGCCGCTACGGCGCCATGGTCAACGCCGCCAGCCGCGCCAGCTGGGGCTTCGAGGATCGCGACGCGTGCATCCGCATCCCCGAGTCGGACGGCAAGAACCTGCGCCTCGAACACCGCCTGGCCGGCGCCGACGCCAACCCCTACCTGGTGTTGGCCGCCATCCTGACCGGCATGGAGCATGGCCTGGATGCCCAGCGCGAACCCATCGCCCCGCTCAACCAGGACCGCACCAGCGGCATCGACTTCCCCCAGGACATGCTCGGCGCGGTGGCCGCCATGCGCGACCATCCCGTGGTCAACCAGGGCCTGGGCAGCGAATTCGTCATGGTCTACTGCGAGAACAAGCGCCAGGATCATCTGGCCTTCATGCATGACCTGAGCGCACGGGAGTACCGCTGGTTTCTCTAGGAGCCTGTCCGAGATTACCGATTCTTGTAGGTTGGGCTGAACTCCCCGAAGCCCAACAGGGTGATGTTGTTGGGCTTCGTTGCTCAGCGCCAACCTACGATGTGGAGTCAATTGCCATTCTCGGACAGCCTCCTAGTGGGCCGCTGGGTCGCCGCCTGCCTCGGCAACGCGCGCAGGCGGCGGCAGATGCGGTTTAATACGCCCATCCGCTTTCATTCAAGGCCCCCGGCATGCCGCTCAGCCCCGACGATCTCGCACAGATCAGCGCCCTCACCCTGCGCCACTACCAGCAGTGCGCCGAGGAGTTCCGCGAGGGCACCCGCGATCACGATGTCAGCCAGAACATCGCCGCCCTGCTCGGGCATATCCAGGCCGAGCCGCCCTACCAGATCCTCGATTTCGGCTGCGGCCCAGGCCGCGACCTGCGCACCTTCAGCGCCCTGGGCCACACGGCGATCGGCCTGGACGGCTGCCCGCGCTTCGTCGAGATGGCCCGCGCAGCCAGCGGCTGCGAGGTCTGGCTGCAGGACTTCCTGGCCCTCGACCTGCCGGCCGCACGCTTCGACGGCATCTTCGCCAACGCCGTGCTGTTCCATGTTCCCAGCCAGGAGCTGCCGCGGGTGCTGCGCCAGTTGCACGCGACGCTGAAGCCGGGCGGCGTGCTGTTCAGCTCCAACCCGCGCGGCGCCAACCAGGAAGGCTGGCACGGTGAGCGCTACGGCGCCTATTACGACCTGCAGCACTGGCGCGCGCTGCTCGGCGCCGCCGGCTTCCTCGAGCTGCAGCACTACTACCGCCCGGCCGGCCTACCGCGTGAACAACAGCCCTGGCTGGCGAGTGTCTGGCGGCGGCCTTAGGCTGCTATCAAGAAACAGAACGTTTCTTCAGGGATACCTGGCCCGCGCGCGGGCTTGGGTTGCTCAGAGTTGCTGTTTCGGTGACGCCGGCTCGTAGGGTACGCGGGGCCGCCTAGGCCGCGCGCACCAGGCACCCGCTGGCCAGTGGTGCGCACGGCGCACCCTACACAGGTCAACCTGCCGAATGCTGCCGACGCCAGGCGGCCGGCGGCAGGCCGAATTCGCGCTTGAAGGCGCGGTTGAACGCGGCCTCCGATTTGTAGCCGATGGCATAGGCGATCTGCCCCAGCGAGGCGCCGCCGTCACGCAGGCGCACCGCGGCCAGTTGCAGGCGCCAGTGCGCCAGGTAGCTCATCGGCGGCTGGCCGATCAGCTTGCTGAAGCGCTCGGCGAAGGCCGAACGCGACAGGCCGACCTCGCGCGCCAGCGCCGCGGTGGTCCAGGGCTCCGCCGGGCGACCGTGCAACAGGGCCAGGCCCTTGCCGACAAAGGGATCGCGCAGCCCGGCCAGCCAGCCGCACTGCCCGGCCGGCAGGCGCGTCAGGTAGTCGCGCACCGCCTCGATGAAGAGCAACTCGGCCAGCTTGTTGAGCACGGTGGCCGAGCCGAGCCGCTCGGCGGCGAACTCCGCCGCCGCCAGACGAAACGACTGCTCGACCCAGGCCCCGGCCAGCCCGTCGCCGACCCTGAACTTGAACGCCGCGGGCAGGGTCGCCAGCAGCGGGTTATCCGCCCCCTCGCAACCGAGGAAGCCGCAGATGACCTGGGTCTGCGCGCCCCCGCCGCCATAGTGCAGGTGGGCGATCCCGCTGCTGTCGGCCGGCTGGATCAGCGCGTCGACCAGCACCGGCGGCAGCCCCAGGGCGCTGGTCAGGCGGTGTGCCGTGTTACGCGGCAGCAGCACCATATCGCCGGCGCCCAGCGCCAGCGGCGGCTCCCCGGCCAGCTCGAGGTACAGCTGGCCGTCGACCACATAGTGGTAGGCGATGATATGCGCAGGCACGCTGCCGAGCGGCCGGCAGTCATTCGCATCCACCTGGGCGGCGATGCACCAGGGGGCGCTGAACTCGGCGTGGAGAAAGGCCGCGGCACAGAGCCGGACGGCAGCGAGCACATCGGAAAGCGCGTCCACGGTTGGTCACTTCGTGTCGATTGCGGCGCCTGGGTCAACTATGCCGGCGGCTTGGGCATTTTCGCCGGGCGTCGTCCCTAATTACCTTAGCACTGGCAAGAGCCCTTCATGTTGGCAGAGGAGACGAGCAGATGAGCAGCAATGATCCCTTGGGCCTGGCGCTGTCCGGGGCCGACCCCATCGGCCTGCCGCACTACGAGAGCGCCCTGCGGCAGTTCCAGTGCTACGTCGGCGACCCGCTGGCCAGCGCCGACGCGGCCCTGGCGGCCAGCCCGGATTTCGTCATGGCCCATCTGCTCAGGGCCTACCTGCACCTGCTCGGCACCGAGCCCGACGGGCTGGCGGTCGCGCGCGCCTGCCACGCCAGCGCCGCGGCCCTGCCGAGCAACCCGCACGAGCGCGGCCACATCGCCGCCGTCGGACAACTGCTCGAGGGCCATTGGCTGCGCGCCGGGCAGACCCTGGAAGACCTGTCCATCGAGCAGCCGCTCGATACCCTGGCCCTGCAGGCCGGGCACCTGGTGGATTTCTACACCGGCAACTCGCGCATGCTGCGCGACCGCATCGCCCGCGCGCTGCCGGCCTGGGACGACGGCATGCCGGCCTATCACGTGCTGCTCGGCATGCATGCCTTCGGTCTGGAGGAGACCGCCGACTACGCCCGGGCCGAAGCGGCCGGGCGCCGCGCGGTGGAACTCGAACCGCGCGATGGCTGGGCGCAGCATGCGGTGGCGCATGTCATGGAGATGCAGTGCCGGCAGCGCGAGGGCATCGCCTGGATGCGCGCCACGCCGCAGGCCTGGGCGGCGGACAGCTTCTTCCAGGTGCACAACTGGTGGCACCTGGCGCTCTACCACCTGGAGCTGGACGAGATCGACGAGGTGCTGGCACTGTTCGACGGACCGATCAACGGCGGCGGCTCGGTCCTGGCGCTGGACCTGGTCGATGCCGCGGCGCTGCTCTGGCGCCTGCACCTGCAAGGCGTCGAGGTCGGCCAGCGCTGGCAGGGCGTCGCCGAGCGCTGGCAGCCGCTGTCCCTGGCAGGCAACTACGCCTTCAACGATGTCCACGCGATGCTCGCGTTCGTCGGCGCCGGCCGCCCCGAGGCGGCCCACGCGCTGCTCGAGGCCCAGCAGCAGGCGCTGCGCAGCGGCGCCGACAATGCGCGCTTCAGCGCCGAGGTCGGCCAGCCGGTGAGCCAGGCCATCCAGGCCTTCGGCGAAGGCAACTATGCCAGGGTCCTGCGCCTGCTGCGGCCGGTACGCAACATCGCCCAGCGCTTCGGCGGCAGTCATGCACAACGCGACCTGCTCGACCTGACGATGATCGAGGCGGCGTTCCGCTCCGGGCAGAAGGCCCTGGCCACGGCGCTGTGCAACGAGCGCCTGGCGCTGCGCCCGCAAAGCCCGCTGAGCCAGCGCCTGGCCAAGCGCGCCGAACGGCAGGAGGCCGCCTGAAGGCCACCCGCAGGGCGGCGAGCAATTGCGCCGGCAACGGGCGATGCAAGGGCAAACGGTGCTCGCTGCTCAGGCGCGACGGCGGGCGTGTTGCTCGATGCGGCTCTGCAACCGATAGAGGTAGGCGAAGCCCTGCTCCCAATGGCGATGCCCGGACTTCACGTTGATATGCCCGGCGCCACTCAGAATCGCCGCCTCGCTGCCCCAGTCAGCGGCCAGTTCGAGCGCGCGCGCGGCGCTGGCGGCGGAGTCGTTGTCGGAGCCGACCAATTGGCTGGGAAACGGCAACGACTGCTGGGGGATCGGCGCGAAATTCTGCAACGCCTGCGGGCAGTTGCTGCGCTGGACATCCGCCGGCGCCACCAGCAGGGCACCACGCACCCGCCGCAACAACTCGACCGGCGCACGCGCTGCCCAGTGCGCCACGGTGATGCAGCCCAGGCTATGGGCCACCAGGATCGCCGGGCGCGGATCACTGGCGATGCTGCGCTGCAGTTCGGCGACCCAGTCCTCGCGGCGCGGGTTCAGCCAATCCGCCTGCTCCACCCGTGCGCTATTGGGCAGGCTGCGCTGCCAGTGGCTCTGCCAATGCTCATCGGCCGAGCCTTGCCAGCCCGGCACGATCAGGTAACGGATCGCTTGGTTGCGCATCTGCGGCGCCTCCTGTGAAAAGTGCTTGGCCGGCAGTGTAGGCAGGACGGGTATCTCACAAAAAAGAATAATAAATTATTTACTTATTCCTTTTTTCAGAAGCCAGGCCGCTGTGAATTCGTCCCTTTTATATTCCATAAATGCATATAAATGTTCTTAAACAATATTTTTAAGAATATTTCGGCCTGACTAGTATCCGCTCCACGCCCACTGACGAGGCCTGCCCCAGACCGGCGTCGGGGCTTGCCAAGGAGCCTGAACATGACCGCAACCCTGCGTAACCTTGAAGACCAGGACGAAGCCAGCATCCTGCGCGAGATCCGCAGCGCCCTGCACGGCCTGAAGTTCGGCGCGGTGGAAATCACCGTGCACAACGGTCAGGTGGTGCAGATCGAACGCAAGGAAAAGTTTCGCCTGCAGCCGCCGGCCGGCAAGCACGCCTGAGCCGAATCCC
This sequence comes from Pseudomonas benzenivorans, assembly GCF_900100495.1. Lineage (GTDB taxonomy): Bacteria > Pseudomonadota > Gammaproteobacteria > Pseudomonadales > Pseudomonadaceae > Aquipseudomonas > Aquipseudomonas benzenivorans. Next base: position 21,625 of record NZ_FNCT01000025.1, on the reverse strand, counting down.
GCATAACCCCATAACCCCGCAAGCCCGACTGGACCACCGGAGGGCGTGACCATGAGAAGAGCCGAGACCATGAACACGCACCGGTACTGCAGCTGTCACCCGCGAATGCGCGGCTGACCGCCCCGCCCTGGAAAACGCCACTACCCGCATTTGCCTCTATCAGGAGCTGCACCATGTCCATTCGCCGCTTTGCCCTGGCCGCCCTGGCCGGCGCCCTGCTGGCCGGCCCCGCCGCCGCCCAGACCCTGCTCAACGTGTCCTACGACCCGACCCGTGAGCTGTACAGCGAATTCAACGCTGCCTTCAACAAGCACTGGCAGGCCCAGGGCAACGACGCCGTGACCATCCAGCAATCCCACGGCGGCTCGGGAAAACAGGCCCGCGCGGTGATCGACGGCCTGCGTGCCGACGTGGTGACCCTGGCCCTGGCCGGCGACATCGACGAGCTGTACAAGCTCGGCAAGCTGATCCCGGAAAACTGGCAGGAACGTCTGCCGCAAGCCAGCACGCCGTACACCTCGACCATCGTGTTCCTGGTGCGCAAGGGCAACCCGAAGGGCATCGAGGACTGGGACGACCTGGTCAAGCCGGGCGTGGAAGTGATCACCCCCAACCCGAAGACCTCCGGCGGCGCGCGCTGGAACTTCCTCGCCGCCTGGGCCTATGCCCAACAGAAATTCGGCAGCGAAGCCAAGGCTCAGGAATTCGTCGCCAAGCTCTACCAGAACGTGCCGGTGCTGGATACCGGCGCCCGCGGCTCGACCATCACCTTCGTCAACAACCAGATCGGCGACGTGCTGCTGGCCTGGGAAAACGAAGCCTTCCTGGCGTTGAAAGAAGAGGGTGGCAACAACTTCGAGATAGTCGCGCCGTCGCTGTCGATCCTGGCCGAGCCGCCGGTGGCGGTGGTCGACAAGAACGTCGACAAGAAAGGCACCCGCGAGGTCGCCGAGGCCTACCTCGACTACCTGTACAGCGAAGAAGGCCAGCGCATCGCCGCGCAGAACTTCTACCGCCCGCGCAACCCGGCGGTGGCCGCCGAGTTCGCCGAGCAGTTCCCGGCGCTGAAACTGCTGACCATCGACCAGGACTTCGGCGGCTGGCAAGCCGCGCAGCCGAAATTCTTCAATGACGGCGGGGTGTTCGACCGGATCTACCAGGCCCAGTGACCCGTAGGCTGCGCGCACCAGCCGTCGGATGACGCGCAGGTGGTGCGCACAGACCTGTAGGGCGGGTGCAACCCGCCAGATCGCGGATGCCAGTGGCGGGTTGCACCCGCCCTAGCGAAGGAATTTTCATGTCTCGTCGTACTTCCCCGGTCATACCCGGCTTCGGGCTGACGCTGGGCTACACCCTGGTGTACCTCGGCCTGTTGGTGCTGATTCCCCTGGGTGCCCTGTTCGTCCACGCCGCTCAGCTCAGCTGGAGCGAGTTCTGCGCCATCATTTCCGCGCCGCGGGTGCTGGCGGCGCTCAAGCTGAGCTTCGCCACCGCCTTCGCCGCTGCGATCATCAACGGCATCATCGGCACCCTGCTGGCCTGGGCGCTGGTGCGCTACCGCTTCCCCGGGCGCAAGCTGATCGAGGCGATGATCGACCTGCCGTTCGCCTTGCCCACCGCCGTTGCCGGTATTGCCCTGACCGCCCTGTATGCCCCCAGCGGGCTGGTCGGCCAGTTCGCCAGCGACCTGGGCCTGAAGATTGCCTACACGCCGATCGGCATCTGCCTGGCGCTGACCTTCGTCACCCTGCCGTTCGTGGTGCGCACCCTGCAGCCGGTACTCGCCGATATCCCCCGTGAGGTCGAAGAGGCCGCTGCCTGCCTGGGCGCCAAGCCCTTGCAGGTGTTCCGTCACGTACTGCTGCCAGCGCTGTTGCCGGCCTGGCTGACCGGCTTCTCCCTGGCGTTTGCCCGCGGCGTCGGCGAGTACGGCTCGGTGATCTTCATCGCCGGCAATATGCCGATGAAAACCGAGATCCTGCCGCTGCTGATCATGGTCAAGCTCGACCAGTACGACTACAGCGGCGCCACCGCCATCGGCGTGCTGATGCTGCTGGTGTCCTTCATTTTGCTGCTGTCGATCAACCTGCTGCAGCGCCAGATCGGCAAAGCCTGAGGAGCTCGCCATGTCTTCCATCACCCTGACCGCTTCAGCCTCGGCCAATGCCGCGCGGCGCGGCAATCTGCTGGGTCGGCGCCTGCTGATCCTCGGCACCTGGCTGGCGTTCATGCTGTTCCTGCTGCTGCCCTTGCTGGTGGTGCTGGGCGAGGCGCTGAAGCAGGGCCTGGGCACCTTTCTCGGCGCGATCTTCGAGGCCGATGCGCTATCCGCGCTGAAGCTGACCCTGCTCGCGGTGGGCATCTCGGTGCCGCTCAACCTGCTGTTCGGCGTGGCCGCCGCCTGGTGCGTGAGCAAGTACCAGTTCCGCGGCAAGAGCCTGCTGGTGACCCTGATCGACCTGCCGTTCTCGGTGTCGCCGGTGATCGCCGGGCTGGTCTACGTGCTGCTGTTCGGCGCCCAGGGCCTGTTCGGCGAATGGCTGCAGGAACATGACATCCAGATCGTCTTCGCCCTGCCGGGCATCGTCCTGGCGACCCTGTTCGTCACCCTGCCCTTCGTCGCCCGCGAGCTGATCCCGCTGATGCAGGAGCAGGGCACCCAGGAAGAGGAGGCCGCGCGCCTGCTCGGCGCGGGCGGCTGGCAGATGTTCTGGCACGTGACCCGGCCGAACATCCAATGGGCCCTGATCTACGGCGTGGTGCTGTGCAGCGCGCGAGCCATGGGCGAGTTCGGCGCGGTGTCGGTGGTCTCCGGGCATATCCGCGGCTACACCAACACCTTGCCGCTGCACGTCGAGATTCTCTACAACGAATACAACCACGTCGCCGCCTTCAGCGTGGCCAGCCTGCTGCTGCTCCTGGCGCTGCTGATCCTGCTGCTCAAGCAGTGGAGCGAGTCGCGTATCAACCGACTGAAAGCCGGTGCCGGCGAGGAATAAGCCATGAGTATCGAAATCAGTAACGTCAGCAAACAGTTCAATGCCTTCAAGGCGCTGCACGAGATCAACCTGAACATCCGCAGTGGCGAACTGGTCGCCCTGCTCGGCCCCTCCGGTTGCGGCAAGACCACCCTGCTGCGGATCATCGCCGGCCTGGAAACCCCGGACAGCGGCAGCATCCAGTTCCACGGCGAGGACGTCTCTAGCCGCGACGTGCGCGAGCGCAACGTCGGCTTCGTCTTCCAGCATTACGCGCTGTTCCGCCACATGACGGTGTTCGACAACGTCGCCTTCGGCCTGCGCATGAAGCCCAGGAAGCAACGCCTGCCCGAGGCGCAGATCAGCAGGAAAGTCGACGAGCTGCTCGAGCTGGTGCAGCTCGACTGGCTGGCCGAGCGTTACCCGGAGCAGTTGTCCGGCGGCCAGCGCCAGCGCATCGCCCTGGCCCGCGCCCTGGCGGTGGAGCCGAAAGTGCTGCTGCTCGACGAACCCTTCGGCGCGCTGGACGCCAAGGTGCGCAAGGAGCTGCGCCGCTGGCTGGCGCGCCTGCACGAGGAAGTGCACCTCACCTCGGTGTTCGTCACCCACGACCAGGAAGAAGCCATGGAGGTGGCCGATCGCATCGTGCTGATGAACAAGGGCGTGGTCGAGCAGATCGGCGCGCCGGGCGAGGTGTACGAGAATCCGGCCAGCGACTTCGTCTACCACTTCCTCGGCGACGCCAACCGCCTGTATGTCGGCGACGACACCCATGTGCTGTTCCGCCCGCACGAGATCCATCTGTCACGCCAGGCCGAGGCCGGTCACCAGGCCGGCGAAGTGCGGGATATCCGTCCGCTCGGCGCCATCACCCGGGTGACCCTCAAGGTCGCCGGGCAGCACGAGCCGATCGAGGCCGAAGTGGCCAAGGATCACCTCAGCCTGGCCAACCTGGCCCGCGGCGAAACCCTCTATTTCAAGCCCAAGGCGGGGCAACCGACGGTGCAGGGCTAATCGCTTGCCCCCGGAGGAGCGGCTTCAGCCGCGGAGGGCCGGGTTGCCTGCCGATGCGGCCAGTGCCACGCACCTCGACCACGCGTTGACCGCAGCTTTCCGACGAAATCACTCTTTAGGGGCATTTCCGGCAGGCCCCGAGGCAGTACCCTGTACGCGCTATATCGATGCCGCTGACTTTGATCCGCACTGCTCACAATAATAATCAGGAGCACCCCGGAATGCGTTGTAAGTCGTTGTTCCGCAAACTTTTTATCTGGACTCTCGGGCTCCTGGCGAGCCTCTCGCCGCTGGCCTTCGCCGAAGCCGTCAGCCCGCAGGAACAAGTCCAGGTCTATGCCAGCCGCGCCACCGGCAGCCTGATGCTGTTACGCGGCGAGGGCTTCCAGAAGAGCCACCTGGCCCGCCTGGAAACCGACATCCAGGCCCTGGCCGCCGCACTGCAGAGCCTGCCGCAGGGCAGCGACGGGTTGCGCAGCAGCCACGCCGAACTTGTTACCCAACTGCGCCGCGGTGTTTCCTTCGGCCCCAGCGAGGACAACGTGCCCTGGGGCTACCCGCAGGAGCTGAGCAAGGCGCTGCGCGACTTCCTCCACGCCGCCCGCCAGCTGCCACGCGAGGGCGCCAGCGAGCTGTCGGCCAAGGTCGAATACCTCGCCGTGCAATACCTCAGCCGTTCCTATATCGGCACCTTCGAAATCGCCCGCGAACAGCCGGACACCTACCTCGGCCAGGACGAACGGCTGCTGGTACCGGCGATCGATGCAGAACTGGCGGCGCTGGATGCCAAGGCCAACCCGGCGATCGGCAAGCTGAAGGTGCGCTGGGACTACCTGAAGGCCGCCCTCAACGACATGAACAGCCAGAGCAACGCCCTGGCCAGCGTCTCCGGCCGGCCCTTCGCGCCGATCACCGTGGACCGCCACAGCCGCGCGCTGACCCAGCAATGGATGTCGATGTACTGAATGCTCTTGTAGGAGCCAGCTTGCTGGCTCCTACAAGAGATCAGATCTGGCCCGCTCAGGCGCGGGCCTTCTTCCGGCGCAGGCAGGTCGGCCCGGCGCGCTCGACCACGGCCTGCTCGACGTCCTGGCGCAGGCCCAGCAGGAAGGCCGCTTCCGCCGCGACGAACAGCGGGCCGATCAGCAGGCCCATGGCATCATCGACGAACGCCGGCTTGCGCCCCTCGTAGTAGTGGCCGATGAACTGGATGATCCAGCCGATCACGAACAGCCCCAGGCCGCCGCCCAGCCACAGTGCGTGGGACTGCAGCGCCAGCGCCGCGCCGGCCCACAGGCAGAGCCCGAGCAACGCCGCCATCAGCAGGCCGAAACGCAGGTCCAGGCGCAAGTAGAACAGGCTGGCCGCCAAGGCGGTCAGGCTCGCCGGCGACAGCCACAGGCCGGCCCACTCGAGGCCGGGACGCGAGAGCAGCGTGGCGACCGCCAGGACGATCAGCGGGATGCCGACGAAGTGGCTGGCGATATTGCGCCGGTCGCGGTGGTAAGCCGCATATTGGGCCAGGTGATCGATCAGGGTTTTCATTGTTATGGTCCTCAGAGGTTGTGAAAATATCGAGCGCCGTCGCGAGACCGTCTCCAGGCGTTCACGTAGCACAACACCGCAGCGGGCGTTTGGAGGCGCTCGCAGAGGCGGTCGCAGTAGGCGGGAGTTTTTTCACAATCTCTCAGGCAAGGCAGGCCCGCCGATAATGCCGCTGCCCGGCTGCGGCGCTCTGTCAGCTAGCCGACAAACCCTGGAGTCCCGATGCCCACTGCCCACCGCTACCGCACCCGCCTGCAGGCCGGCCACTGGTTCGGCGCCCTCCCCGGCGCATTGCAGGAGGCCCTGCTGGCTGCCGCCCAGGTGCAGCGGCTGGATGCCGGCCAGCGCCTGTTCCGCCGCGGCGACCCGCCCAGCGGGCTGTACGCTGTGGTGGACGGCGCCATGCGCGTCGGCGCGGTCAGCCAGCACGGCAAGGAGGCGCTGCTGACCCTGGTCGAGCCGCCCTACTGGTTCGGCGAAATCTCCCTGTTCGACGGCCAGCCGCGCACCCACGACGCCTTCGCCGAAGGCCCTTGCACCCTGCTGCTGGTGCCGCAGGCCGAGCTGCTCGCCCTGCTCGAGCGCCAGCCGCAGTACTGGCGCGACTTAGCCCTGCTGATGAGCCACAAGCTGCGCCTGGCGTTCATCGCCCTGGAGCAGATGAGCCTGCTGCCGGCAGCGCCGCGCCTGGCCCGACGCCTGCTGATGATTGCCGAGAACTACGGCGAGGGCGAGCCGCGGCGGGTGATCCACCTGGCCCAGGAACAGCTGGCGCTGATGCTGGCGATCTCGCGGCAGACCACCAACCAGATCCTCAAGGAGCTGCAGGCCCAGGGCATCGTGCGCCTGAGCTACGGCGAAATCGAGATCCTCGATCTCGGCCGCCTGCGCCAGGCCGCCTCCCCGTAGGGTGCGCTGCGCGCACCACCCACCCGGACGATCAGGCACCCCCGCGCCTTGGTGCGCACGGCGCCCCCTACTTGGCGAAGTCCAACGACAATCCCTCTCAGCGCAGCTTTTCCAGCAGCTGGTAGTACCACATGCCGGCGGCCAGCATCGGGTTGCCGAACAGATCGCCCAGCGGCACCTTGATCTGCTTGCAGGCGGCGAAGGTGTCGAACCGCTCCAGGCTGCCGGTCAGGGCGCTGGCCATGATCTCGCCCATGATGTGGCTGGTGGCGATGCCGTGGCCGGAGTAGCCCTGGCAGTACCAGACGTTATCCGACAGCTTGCCGAGCTGCGGGATGCGGTTGATCACGATGCCCATGGCGCAGCTCCACTGGAAGTCGATGGCGACGCCCTTGAGCTGCGGGAAGGTGCGCTCGATGCCGGGGCGCAGTTCGCCGGCGATATCCCGCGAGTCGCGCCCCGAGTAGTTGCAGCCGCCGCCGAACAGCAGGCGCTTGTCGGCGGTCAGGCGGTAGTAGTCGAGGACGAAGCGGCAGTCGTAGACCGCCAGGTCCTGCGGGTTGAGCTGCTCGGCCAGCGCTCCCAGCGGCGCGGTGGCGACGATGCCGCCCATGGCCGGGAAGATCAGGCCCTTGAGCCTGTTCGCCTCCAGCTTGTGGTAGACGTCGCCGGCCAGCAGCACCTGCTTGGCGTTGATCCGCCCTTGCGCGGTGACCACCGCCGGCCTGGCGCCGTGGATGATGTCCAGCACCGGCGAGTGTTCGAAGATCAGCGCACCGAGGCTGGCGGCGGCCTTGGCCTCGCCGATGCACAGGTTGAGCGGGTGCAGGTGCAGGTTGCGGCGGTTCTTCAGCGCGCCGCAGTACAGCTCGCTGGCCAGGTGGCTGCGCACGCCGGCACGGTCGAGCAGGGTCAGGCTGTCGCCCATGCCGCGGCGCACGGCTTCGGCATAGGAGGCCTCGAGTTCGGCCATGTGCGCCGGCTTCATCGCCGCGTGCAGGTGGCCATGCTTGAGGTCGCAGGCGATGCCGTACTTGCTCACGCGGTTCTCGATGATGGCGTGGCCGCGCCAGCGCAGCTGCCAGATGAAATCGTCGACCTCCTCGCCCAGGGTCTTGCGCATCTGCTTGCGCATGGCCGCATCGCCGGACAGGCTGCCGGTGACCTGGCCGCCGTTGCGCCCGCTGGCGCCCCAGCCGATCTTGTTGGCCTCGACGATGGCCACCTTGAGGCCGCGCTCGGCCAGCTCGACGGCACTGGCGACGCCGGTGAAGCCGCCGCCGATGATCACCACATCGACGCTGACCTCGCCCTGCAGGGGCGGATAGGCGGTTTCCTGGTCGAGCGTGGCGCTGTAGTAGGACGGGCAGCGCTCGGTGGCCGCGGTCAGCGGTTGGGTGATGGCGTTCATTGCAAGGTCCTCGTTGCGGCAGGCGATTCGCAGTAGGGTGCGCCGTGCGCACCAGGATAGGTTCGGTGCGCACCGCGCACCCTACGCCGGTCAGGCGTTGCTCAGGTACCAGCGCCAGTCCTGCTCGCCGACCTCGGCCATGAACTGGCGGTACTCGGCGCGCTTCACCGCCAGGTAGACACCGAGGAACTCGCCGCCCAGGGCCTCGCGCGCCCAGGTCGAGCGTTCCAGCGCCTGCAGCGCGGTCAGCCAGTCGGTCGGCAGCAGCTCCTTGGCCTGGGCATAGCCGTTGCCTTCGACCGGCGCGCCCGGGTCGAGCTGCTCGCCGATGCCGCGCTGGATGCCGGCGAGGATCGCCGCCGCGGCCAGGTAGGGGTTGGCGTCGGCGCCGCAGATGCGGTGCTCGATATGCCGGGTATTGGCCGGGCCACCGGGCACGCGCAGGCTCACGGTGCGGTTGTCCACGCCCCAGGTGGGTGCCAGCGGCGCGTAGCTGTTGGCCTGGAAGCGCCGGTAGGAGTTGGCGTTGGGGCAGAACAGCAGCAGCGAGTCGAGCAGCGATTTCAGCATGCCGCCCACCGCCTGGCGCAACAGCGGCGTGCCGGCCGGATCCTCGGCGGCGAACAGGTTGTGCCCCTGCGCATCGGCCAGGCTGACGTGCATGTGCATGCCGGTGCCGGCGAGATGGTCGAACGGCTTGGCCATGAAGCAGGCCTGCATCCCGTGCTTGTGCGCCACGCCCTTGACCAGGCGCTTGTAGCGCACCGCCTGGTCCATCGCCGCGAGCGCAGCGCCGTGCTCCAGGGTGATTTCCACCTGGCCCGGGGCGTACTCGGATATCGCCGTGCGCGCCGGGATGCCCTGGGCCTTGCAGGCGGCGTAGAGGTCGGCGAGAAACGGTTCGATCTGTTCCAGCTCGCGCAGGCCGTAGACCTGGGTCTGGCGCGGGCGGCCGCCGTCGGCATCCAGCGCCGGTTGCGGACGGCCATTGGCGTCGCGGCGCTGATCGAGCAGGTAGAACTCCAGTTCGCAGGCCATCACCGGGTGGTAGCCCGCGGCCTGGAGCTGCTCGATCACCCGGATCAGCACGTGGCGCGGATCGGCGATGGCGGCCGGCTGACCCTGCTGCGGGTGCATGCTGACCTGCACCGCGGCGGTGGGGATGCGCCGCCAGGGCAGACGCGTCAGGCTGCCGGCCAGCGGGTAGGCGCGGCAGTCGATGTCGCCGACCTCCCAGACCAGCCCGGAGTCCTCGACGTCGTCGCCATTGACGGTCAGGCCGAGGATGGTGCTCGGCAGCGGCCGGCCGCTCTGGTACACCGCGAGCAGCTCGTCGCGGTGCAGCAGCTTGCCGCGCGGCACGCCATTGGCGTCGAGGATGAACAGCTCGAACAGTTCGATATCGGGGTTTTGCGCGAGGAATTCCTCGGCGTGCTGCACGGAGGCGAAATGCATGGGGCTCTCTTTAGCGCCAACAGGGCGCAGCGTCCGGCCACGCGGCAGCTGCCGGACAGGCAGGCAGGCGGGCGGGACAACGGCTAGCGGAACGGCTGCAGCGGGCGCAGCCGGGTCATTCAGCTGGTGGCGAGAGCGGCGTCCGGTGGGCGCGCATGGCGGCAATGCCACAGCGCCCAGAAGGCGAGGATTTCCGGCAGCAGGGGATTCTGCCGGGCCGCGCCGAAACAGGTGCGCTCCCGCAGGGACGGGAAAAACACGGACGGGATGAAGCGCGGCGCTGGCGAACTCATGGGGAGAGGCTCGCACGGCGGCGAGCCGGGGTTAAATCAGACTTTTCGCATGTTCAGTTGCGGCAAGGCTAAACATTCCACCGGCCTCCGGCCACACAAGCCGCTAGGGCTCCGGCTTGTAGCCCAGGCGCAGGCCACCCCAATGGCGGCCCTGGACCTGGATCGGCACGGACAGGTCGTGCATCAGCTCGCCGGTGTCGCGCATATAGGTCTGCAGCAGCAGCGCCTGCTGGTGGCTGCCGCAGCGCAGGCCGGTGCGGTCGTTGAACAGGCGCTTGCTGCGGCTCTTCGCCGTGTCGCGCGCGCGGTCGCCGCTGGGCGGATGGTTGAAGGCGTTATTGTGGGTCGGCACGTAGCCTTCCGGGGTGCTGGCGATGGCGAACACCAAGCCCTCGTGGCGCGCCAGCAGCGGTTCCTGCAGGCCCGGCAGGACCTGGTCGGCGTAGCGGTCGAAGCGGGTCTGGTACTTGGCCGGGAAGCTGCCGGGAACCGGTTGGTACTGGCGGTCGAACAGGTCGGCCAGGGCGATGCGCCCGGCCTGGATATCCGCCTCGAACTGCGCGGCGATGGCCGCCGCGCCTTCGCGGGCGAGGTCGTAGATGCGCTGGTGGTAGTCGTCCAGGCCGACCTCGGCGAGCTTCTCGCTGACCGCTTCCGCCTGGCCGACCAGCTGTTCGGCGGCGCCGCCGAGCTGGCGGGTCTGCCCTTCGCTGGCGCGCACGTCGCCGCGCAGCTGCTCGACGGCGACCAACAGGCTGGCCAGGCGCTCGTGGTTGTTCGCCGTGCCGGCGCTGATCTGCGCCACCTGGCTCTCCACGTCCAGCGCCAGGTCGGCGATGCCATGCAGCTGTTCGCCGGTGTGTTCGATCTGGCTGGCGGCCTGGTCCAACTCGGCAGCCTGGCGCTGGATATGGGCGACCACCGCGGCGCTCTGCTGGCGGATATCGGCGACCATCTGGCCGACTTCCTCGGTGGCGCTGGCGGTGCGCGCGGCGAGGTTGCGCACCTCGTCGGCGACCACCGCGAAACCGCGGCCCTGCTCGCCGGCCCGCGCCGCCTCGATGGCGGCGTTGAGCGCCAGCAGGTTGGTCTGGCTGGCGATCGACTGGATCACCTGGGTGACCTGCTCGATCTGTTCGGTACGGCTGCTCAGGCCGTCGATCAGCTCGCGGCTGGCGGCGGTCTGCGCGCTGAGCTGCTGCATGCGCACGATCGCCTGCTGCAGCTCCTGCTGGCCGCTGGCGCTGCTCTGGCGCACGGTCTGCGCGGCGGCCAGGGTCTGTTCGGCACGCTGCGCGCTGTCCTGCTCGGTGTGAGTGATGGCGTCGGCGCCCTGGCTGATCTGCTCGATCGCGCTCAGTTGCGAGTGCAGCTTGCCGGCCAGTTGCTGCACGGCGTGCGCCACCTGGGCGGCGGACAGGGCGTTATGGCAGGTGTGCTGGGACAGGCTCTGGCTGAGATCGGCCAGGCGCCCGCCGCCGGCGCCCGACGGCTGCGGGCCAGCCTCGCGGCGCTGCCAGGGACCGAGCCAGGGCCACAGCGCCAGCAGCAGCAGGGACGGTAGGCTGACATACAGCGGCAGCGGCACCTGCTGGTACACCACCAGCAGGGCGGCCAGTCCCAGCGCATGCAGCAGGCAGGCCTTCGGGGAGCGAATCAAGGCAGAACTCATGGCAGACCTCATGGTTTTATTCTGGCGGTGCCGGGGCCACCTGCGGCGGCTGCGCAGGCTCTTCGGGTACCGGACAAGCGCTGGCAGTGCGCGGCAAATCGCGCGCCTGCTCATTGAGTCGGCCTCTCCCGCGCAATCTGTAGTGGCGCAGTGAGGCGCGGCGACGAACTGCGCCCGCGGGCAGTCCCCACCCCCGGGCGATTCGAGCACGCCCAGCCACGCCCGGCCATGGCACTTTGGTCGCACAGCAGTAGCATCAAGGTCGCGCCGCGGCGGATGCAGGCGGCCGCATGCCGCGAGGGCCGGCGGGATTGGGTGCGCCGCTGGCGACCGGCGCATCAGCCGGAAAGACGGTGGCGCCGGATGAAACCGCAGTCCAGGTAATCCTTCCAGCGCCCGCAGAACTGCCCGCCGGCGCTCCATTCGCGCCAGCCGAGCAAGGCGCCGCCGTCGCCGGTGGCGAGCAGCGCCAGGCTCTGCCGCTGGGGTCGATAGGCGCGCAGCGGCAGGCCACGCAGCACGGCATTCAGGTTGGCCGCCAGCACCGGTGCCTGGCGTACCGAATACACCCCGCTCTTGCGCGCGCCGGGCAGGCTGGCGCAATCGCCGACGGCGAAGATCTGCGGGTGGGAGAGGCTCTGCAGGCTCGCGGCGATGCGCACGAAACCGCCCTCGTCGCAGTCCAGGCCGCTCTGCGCCGGCCAGGGCAGGGCCTGCGCACCACTGGCCAGGAGCAGGCGGGTGCCGCGCCAGACCGGCTTGTCGCCGCTGAGCAGGCAATCGCCGGCGATGCCGCTGATCGGGCAGTGCTCGCGCACCTGCACCCGGCGCTGGCGCAGATGGCCGAGGGCGCGCAGGCGCAGGCCGGCGGCATGCCCGGCCAGCAGCGCTTCGGCGCAGAACAGCGCCAGCGCCGGCACTCGCTCGGCCAGGGCCAGCGCCAATTCGACCCCGGCCGCGCCGCCGCCGAGGATCGCCAGCGGCTGCGGCTCGGCCTGCCAGCTGTGCCAGCCGGCGAGGAACTCGGCGAAGGGCTTCACCGCCAGCAGGTGCATGGCCTCGCCCTGTTGCGGCGGGCGGGCGACCTCGGCGCCGACATTCAGCGACAGCCAGCTGGCCTCGAGTGTGCGGCCATCGCCCAGTTTCACCCGGCGCTGCGCCGCCGTCAGGCCCACGGCCTGCTCGACGATCAGCTCGACCTTGGCCGCACGGCACAGCGGCTGCAGTTCGACCTGGCAGTCCGCGGCGGCGAAACGCCCGGCCAGCAAGCCCGGCAACATCCCCGAGTACCAGGCCTCAGGGGTCGGACTGAGCAGCGCGATGCGCCCCGGCGGCCGTTCGTTCAGCGCCCAGCGGCGCAGCACGCCGAGGTGCGCGTGGCCGGCGCCGAGCAGTAACAGGTCGTAATGGTTCATGGGCGATCGAGTCCTTCGCGGTACTGGCGCGGCGCCTGGCCGGTCCAGCGTTTGAATGCGCGGCTGAAGCTGCTGGTGTCGGCGAATCCCAGCAGGTAGGCGATCTCGCCGATGCTGCAGCGCGGGTCGCGCATATGCTGCAGCGCCAGCTGGTGGCGGGTGTCGCTAAGCAGGTTTTCGTAGCGGCTGCCCTCGTCGGCCAGGTGCCGTTGCAGGCTGCGCAGGCTCAGGTGCAGGGCCTGGGCGATGCCTTCGGCCGAGGGTTCGCCGTCCGGCAGCCGGGCCTGCAGGCAGGCGCGCACCTTGCGCGTCCAGGTCGCCGCCTGCAGCTGGGCCAGGCTGCGCTCCAGCACGGTTTCGTTGTGCTCGGCCAGCTCCGGGTTGCCGTCGTCCAGGCGCTGCTCGAAGGCCGCGCGGGGAAAGCGCAGCAGGTTCTCGGCCGCAGCGAAGCACAGCGGCGCGCGGAACACCGCCTGCCAGGGCTGCGCATCGGCCGGCGCCGGGCGTTGCAGGTGCACCGCCAGCGGGGCGAAGTCGCGGCCCAGGCGATTGCGGCAGCTGCGCACGTAGATCGCGGCGAAGGCGTCCAGCGCCTCGGGCGCCGGCGGCGGGCTGCCGGGCGGCACGCGAAAGCGGAATTCGTAGCAGTCGGCGCAGGTGCGCAATTCCAGCTCGAGGGCGTCGCTGACCACCCGGTGGTAGCGCACGATGCGCTCGAACATCTCGCGCAGGCTGCTGCTGGCGGCCAGCGCATAGCCGAGGGCGTGGAAGGTGGTCGGACTGACGAACTGCGAGGTCTTCAGGCCCAGCGCCGGGTCGCCGCTGGCCGCCACCGCCAGTTGCCACAGGCGGGTGGTGGCCGACAGCGGGCAGCGCGCGTTGGGCTCGTCGAGCCGGCCCGGCTCCAGCCCGGCCGCGCGGCACAGTACGGCGCTGTCCAGGCCGAGGGCATCGAGCTGCTTGCGCAGGGCGCGGGTCCAGCTGGCCAGGGTGGTGGGTTCGGCAGTCATGCAGGTTGGCGTGTCCGGTCAACAGGTTGGCGTGCTCGGTCGGGCGCCCGCCCGAGCCGCGCGGCACAGTGGCGTCACTGTCCACGTACCAGAGGATGTAGGCATGTCCCGTTTTCCTGCAAGAGCCGCCGCCATGAATGACGCACAACGCGCCGCGCATATCCGCGAGACGGTCATGGCCCACGGCGCCGAACTGCGCCGGCGCTACCCCCTGCTGCAACACCAGGACGCCCTCGGCGCGAGCATCCTGGTCTTCGCCTTGGCCGGCATGTTCGGCGCGGCGGCGCTGTACCTGGGCGGCGTGCTTGCCTGGTGGGCGTGCCTGCTGCTCAACGCCTTCTTCGCCGCGCTGACCCACGAGCTGGAGCACGACCTGATCCACTCGATGTATTTCCGCAAACGGCGCGTACCGCACAACCTGATGCTGGCGCTGGTCTGGCTGGCGCGGCCGAGCACCATCAACCCCTGGGTGCGCCGCCACCTGCACCTGAATCACCACAAGGTTTCCGGCAGCGAGCAGGACATCGAGGAACGCGCGATCAGCAACGGCGAGCCCTGGGGCCTGGCGCGCCTGCTGATGGTCGGCGACAACCTGATGTCCTCGTTCATCCGTTTTCTGCGCGCCAAGACCCACCAGCAGCGCTGGATGATCGTCAGCCGAACCTTGCACGTCTACGCGCCGCTGGGCCTGCTCAACTGGGGCTGCTGGTACCTGTTCCTCGGCTTCCACGCCGTCGATGGCCTCGCCGGCCTGCTCGGCGCGCCGCTGGCCTGGTCGGCGGGCACCCTGCAGGCGATGGCGGTGGTGGATGGCGCCGTGGTGGTGCTGGTCGGACCCAACGTGTTGCGCACCTTCTGCCTGCACTTCGTCAGCTCGAACATGCACTACTACGGCGACCTCGAGCCGGGCAACGTGATCCAGCAGACCCAGGTGCTCAACCCCTGGTGGCTGTGGCCGCTGCAGGCGTTCTGCTGCAATTTCGGCAGCAGCCACGCGATCCACCATTTCGTGGTCAAGGAGCCCTTCTACATCCGTCAGCTGACGGTGCCCTTCGCCCACCGGGTGATGCGCGAGATGGGCGTGCGTTTCAACGACTTCGGCACCTTCGCCCGCGCCAACCGCTGGCGCCGCGCCGAGCGGGGCCAGCCAGCCGGGCAGACCCAGGTCGCCTGAAGGCGGGGTATATGCGTAGGCGCGGCTGCGCTCAGGGCTTGGCGGCCCGCAAGCGCGGCGCGGCGAAATAACTCTCGGCATGCTCGCCGGTGTTGTCGCTGTCGGCGGCGAAGACCACGCCGAGGATTCGCGACGGCGCACTGCCGAAGGCGGCGATGGCATCGCTGCGCAGGTCGCGGGTCTCCGCCAGCCACTGCCCGAGCGGCGCCTCGGGGCCGCGCAGCACGCGCATCTCCACGGTCTCCGTATAGGCGCTGCGGGCATGGCTGCCGGGCGCCTGGCGGTTGTCCCAGACGTAGCTCAGGGTCGCCGCCGGCAGCTCCGGGTCGTAGAAGGTGCGCGCCAGGCGCAGCTTCTGCCGGGTAAGGAACGGCAGGCTGGCCAGCGGGTAATCCAGCAGCACATAGACCCGCGCGGCGTAGTCGTCGCCTGCGCGGGTGGCGAAGCGGGCTTTTTCCAGGCGCCGCTCCGTGCGCCACTGCCAGCTCAGGCTCCAGGCCCGGGCGCCGGACAGGTCCAGCGGGTGCAGCAGGCCGCCGGCCGCGGCAGCGGCATCGATGTGCAGCACCTGGCGGCCATCCTGCTCGAGCAGGCGGCGCTCGGGTGCCTTCAGCTTGGGGATATTCGCCACCCGCCAGGGCGCCGACCAGTCGCCGGCCGGCGGGCCGGCCGTCCAGGGCGTCAAGGCGTTCTCCGCCTGGGCCAGCGGCGCCAGCAGCAGCCAGGCCAGCCATAAAAACCGCATCAGCCGCGCCGCCAGCGGTGGAAACGCTCGACCCAGCGCAGCAGGCCGTGCGGGGCATGGGCGCGTTTCCACTGCCCGGCCGCGTACTTGTTGGCCTCGGCCAGGGTCGGGTAGCTGTGGATGGTGCCGAGGATCTGGTTCAGGCCGAGGTCGTGCTTCATCGCCAGGACGTATTCGGCGAGCAGCTCGCCGGCCTGTTCGCCGACGATGCACACGCCGAGGATGCGGTCCTTGCCCGGTACAGTGAGCACCTTCACATAGCCCTGGGCCGCCTCGTCGGCGATCGCCCGGTCGAGCTCGTCGAGGCCGAAGCGGGTCACCTCGTAGGCCACGCCCTGGGCCTGCGCCTCGCCCTCGGAGAGGCCGACCCGCGCCACCTCCGGGGCGGTGAAGGTGCAGTAGGGGATCACCCGGTAGTCCACCTTGAAGCGCCTGAAACCGCGGAACAGCGCGTTGACCGCGGCGTACCAGGCCTGGTGCGCGGCCACGTGGGTGAACTGGTAGGGCCCGGTGACGTCGCCCACCGCGTAGATATTGGGGAAGCGCGTGGCCAGGTACGGGTCGGTTTCCAGGGTGCCGTTGGGCCGCAGCGCCAGGCCCAGCTCCTCGACGCCGTAGCCCGTGACGTTGGCCACCCGGCCGAGGGCCAGCAGCAGGCAGTCGAAGGCGATGGTCACCGCCTCGCCGCTGTCGAGGCGGCGGGCGACCATGCGCGGCTCGCCGTCGACCACTTCGAAGCGCTCGGCACGGTGCTGCAGGCGCACGTCGACGCCGTCGGCCTGCAGGCTGGCCAGCAGCGCCGCGCTGGCGTCGGCATCCTCGCGCGGCAGCAGGCGCTCGGCCAGCTCGACCTGGATCACCTGGCTACCGAGACGCTGGAAGGCCTGGGCCAGCTCGCAGCCGATCGGCCCGCCGCCCAGCACCAGCAGCCAGCGCGGGCGCTCGCGCAGGCTCCAGATGCTGTCCGAGGTATAGGCCGGCACCTGCTCCAGGCCGGGGATCGGCGGCACCAGCGGGCGCGCGCCGGCAGCGATGATCAGGCTGCGGCTGCTGAGGCTGCGGCCGTTCACCTCCACGGTCCAGGGCGAGGTGATGCGCGCCTCGCCCTGGATCACCTCGACACCCAGCTCGGTATAGCGCGCCACCGAATCGTGCGGCTCGATCGCGCCGATCACCCGCTGGATGCGCTGCATCACCGCGGGAAAGTCCACCGCGCCGCTGACGCCGGTGAAACCCAGCGCCTCGCCCTTCTGCAGTTCATGTGCCAGCCTGGCCGAGCGCAGCAGCGCCTTGGACGGCACGCAGCCGGTGTTCAGGCAGTCGCCGCCCATCTTGTGCTTCTCCACCAGGCCGACCCTGGCCTTCACCGCCGCGGCGATGTAGGCGCTGACCAGGCCGCCGGCGCCGGCGCCGATCACCAGCAGGTTGCGCTCGAAGCGGTCCGGCCGCGGCCAGCCGGCATACACCCGGCGCGCCTGCAGCAGGCCGAGCAGCTTGCGCGCCAGCAGCGGGAACAGCCCGAGCAGGGCGAAGGCGCCGAGCAGGCCGGGCGAGAGGATGCCGGCCAGCGACTGCAGCTGGCCCAGCTCGCGGCCGGCGTTCACGTAGACCAGGGTGCCCGGCAGCATGCCCAGCTGGCTGACCCACCAGTAGCTGCGCAGCGGCAGGCGGGTCAGGCCCATGGCCAGGTTGATCAGGAAGAACGGGAAGATCGGCACCAGGCGCAGGGCGAACAGGTAGAAGGCGCCTTCGCGCGCGATGCCCGCGTCGATGCCGGCCAGGCGCTGGCCGAAGCGCGCCTGCACCCAGTCACGCAGCAGGAAGCGGCTGCTGAGCATGGCCAGCGAGGCGCCCAGGGTGGAGGCGAAGGACACCAGCACGAAGCCTTCGAGCAGGCCGAACAGCGCGCCGCCGAGCAGGGTCATCAGCGCCGCGCCGGGCAACGACAGGGCGGTGACCGCGACATAGGCGAGGAAGAACAGCCCGGCGGCCTGCCAGGGGTTGGCGGCGACCCGGGCGTCCAGCGCCGCCTGCTCGGCCTTGAGCGCCTCCAGGCTGAGGTACTGGCCGAGGTCGAAGACGAAGAAGGCGGCGACCAGCGCCAGGATCAGCCCGAGCAGGGCCAGCTTGCGGCTATTCATGGTTCAGCGCCTCCAGGGCGCAGAGGCTCCGGCACAGGCTGAAGCCGGCCAGCAGGGCGGCCTGCGCGTGCTCCAGGTGGGCGCCGAGAATCCGTGCCCGATAGGACAAGGCCGCCGGGCTGCCCGCCGGCCACTGGCGCTCGAAGTCGGCGAGAAAATCGTCGTGGGCGTAGTTCAGCGGCAAGGCCTCGATAAACAGGCCGTCGCGCTCGCAGCGATACAGCGCCGCCGCATGCGGCGTGCTGGCGATGCGGCTGAGCAGGCCGTAGCGGCCGCCGGCGAAGTTGGGCAGGCCGGCGGCGCCGTTGTTGATCAGCGCGCCGTGCTCCAGGTTCAGCGCCACCGCGGCGCAGCTGTGGCTGGTGGCCAGCACGCTCAGGCGGTTACGGCGCAGCCAGTCGTCCAGTTGCGCCTGGCGGGCCGGCTCGGCCAGGGCCTCGCGGGAACAGCCCCAGCCTGCCAGGGAGCGTTCGTCGCCATGGCTGATCGCCACCCGCCGGCCGCCGACGCCGACCAGCGCGCTAGGCGGGCGCGCCGCCAGCTGCGCCGCCATGCCGGGCAGGTCCTGTATGGTGCGGCTCAGTTCGGCCTGGATGGCGTTGGAGCGCGCCACCACGGCATCATCGACGCTGGGCGGATAGGCGCAGCCGCAACCGGCGCCGCTGTCTGCGCCACGGCCCAGTTCGGTCTCGACGTTGCCGCGCAGCGCCAGGTGGCCGGCCAGACCCTGTTCGATCTGCCGGAAGATCGCGGGGTCGCGGTCGAACCAGTGGGCATCGCCGTTGCACACCAGGCGCGCACCTGGCTCGGCGGCCAGCCGGCGCTGCAGCGCGGCCAGCGCCTGGCGGTTGCCGTACAGGCCGCCGACCACATACAGGCTGTCACAGTCGAACAGCGGCGCGCCGGCGAAGGCGTCGGCCGCCAGGCGGTAGTCCAGCGGGCAGTCGCGGCCGGCGCGCATCAGCCGCGCCCCCGCTGCCAGCCCGACAGCAGGTAGCCGAGGCCGCCCAGCCCCGGGCCATAGTGCTTGTGGTTGCCCTGTAGCATCAGCTGCGCCCTCGCAACCAGCCGGGAATGAGATAGCCCAGCACGCACAGCCCCAGGCCGTAGAGGTTGGTGCCGAGCAGCAGGGCGTACTTGCCGTCGCCGATCGCCCAGCCTGGCGGAATCCAGCCGAGGGTCAGGGCCACGCCGAGGGCGATGCCGCACCAGAAGCTCAGGTGGAAGCCCAGCCGGGTCGGCGCGACCAGGCCATGGAGGATGAATACCGGCGCCAGGCCGATGACCATGGTGCCGCTGATGGTGGTGGCCTTGAGGATGTCGGTGCCGGCGAGCATCGGCAGGTTGCCGAGCAGGGCGAACGCCACCATCACCGCCATGCCCACGCCGATGGCCTTCTGCCCCAGGTCGCGCCCGGCCAGCAGCGGCAGTTCGCGGCCGCCCAGCTTGGCCAGGCTGGAGAAGGTCGAGTCGAGGGTCGAGCCGGCGGCCGAGACCATCACCACGGTCATCAGCAGCAAGGCGCCGATACCCAGGGTCTTGGCCAGCGCCGCCGGCACGTTGTCCGAGGCCGCCAGGCCGCTCAGCTGGGCGTGCACGCCGATCAGGCTGAAGGCGAGGATGGCGACGAAGCCCAGCAGCCCGGCGATCCAGAACGCGCGGCGCATGCTCTGCTCCTCGCTGATGAAGCCGCGGTCGGTCAGCACCGGGTCGTGGAAGCCATAGCTCAGCACCTGCAGGCCGGCGACCAGGAGCAGGTCGACCCCGGCGTCCAGCGTCCAGTGGCTGGTGCTGGCCAGCGCGGCCGGCGAATGCTGCGGCAAGACCAGGCCGAGCACCCAGAGCAGGGCGACGAGGAAGATCGCCGCCTGCGCCGCGTCGGTGAGGATCGAGCTGCGCAGCCCGCCACGCAGGCTGTAGGCCAGGGTCACGGCGGTGAACAGCAGGGCCGCGCCGATGAACGGGGCGCTGCCGGCGTCGCCGTAGTAGCCGCCGACCACCGCGGTGTTGCTCCACACCTCGTTGAACAGGCGGATCAGGATCGCCGCGGAGAACGCCAGCGCCGCGCCGCGGCCGTAGTGGCCGCTGAGGAAACTCACCAGCCCCTTGGCGGCGAAGCGCCGGCGCAGGCGATAGATGACCAGCCCGGTCAGCGGGATCGACAGCCAGTAGGTGGCGTAGGCCAGGCCGCCGACCAGGCCGTAGCTGGCGCCGAGGTTGGCGGCGTTGGTCACCGACTTGGCGAAGATCCAGCTGATGAAGATGCTCGAGGTCAGCAGCCAGGGCGCCGCGCTACGGCCCTGGCCGTCCTCGCCGTTGAAGAAGCCGCCGAGGGTCACCGCCCGCGGCGCCAGGGCCAGCATCAGCACCCCGTAGACCAGCAGAAAACCCCAGAAAAACAGCCCGATGGTGCTGGTGGGTTGCATGAAACATTCCTTGGTAGAGGGTTATATCGCCTTTATATGACGCTGGTAGGGTGCGCCGCGCGCACCAACTGCGGCCTGCGCTGGTACACACAGCGCGGCCTGCACCGGTGCGCATAGCGCACCCTACACACTCGCCTGATCATTGAGCGCACCGCCGCAGCTGGAACCCTGGCCGGCGGTGCAGGCGAAACAGTGGTCGCGGGTGACTATCGGCTTGCCGTCCAGGCTGAGGTCGAGCAGGTCGCGCAGGTGCGCGCGCTCACGACCGATCAGCTGGCCCTGCAGCTGCAGCGGCAGCTCGAGCATCTGGTTGAAATCGCAGTCGTACAGGTAGCCCTGCCAGTCGACGCTGACCAGGCTGCGGCACATCAGGCCGGCGAGGTTCTCCGGGCGGTAGCTGTCGCGCAGCAACTGCATGTAGGCATTGAACTGGCCCTTGCTGACCAGGGTGCTGCCGAAGCGGGCGATCGGCTGGTTGGTGATGCACAGCAGGTGGTCGAAGTGGATGCCGAAGTCCTCGAGCAGGTGGCGCTTGTAGTCGGCCTCCAGCGCTTCTTGCGGCGGCGGCAGGCGCGGCCCCTGCGGGTTGTACACCAAGTTGAGCACCAGGCTGCTGCCGGCCTGGCCGTAACCCAGGGCATTGAGCTGTTTGAGGCCTTCGATGCTGGCGTCGAACACGCCGTCGCCGCGCTGTTTGTCGACGTTGTCGCGCGAATAGCAGGGCAAGGAGGCGGTGACTTCGACGTCCTGCGCGGCGAGGAACTGCGCCAGGTCCTCCTGACCCGGCTCGCCGAGGATGGTCAGGTTGCAGCGGTCGATTACCCGCAGCCCCTCGCGCCTGGCATGGGCGACCAGCTCGCGGAAACGTGGGTGCAGCTCCGGCGCGCCGCCGGTGAGGTCGAGGGTGTGCACCGGATGGGCGTCGATCACCCGGTGCAGCAACGCCAGGCTCTCGTCGGTCATGGCCTCGCGGCGGGTCGGCCCGGCATTCACGTGGCAGTGCAGGCAACGCTGGTTGCAGCGGTAGGTCAGGTTGACCTGCAAGGCTTCCAGCTGGCCGCGGCGGATCGCCGGGAAGGCCAGTTGGTCGAGCAGGGGAAGCATGGCGCGCATGGCGGGGCTCCTTGTGGCGGATCACCTCCTATTGAGCCTGAAGCCAGGCTTTTGTTACAGCCATGTACCAACCGAGCGGAAACCCGGCGGGGGACACAGCGGTGCCCGCCCAACTCTGCCGCGTTTCGCCAGGTAAAAAAAGACCCGCCAACGCGGGTCTAAAAACATGCCTGGCTGGTGAGCCTTCAGGCAAGTTCGTCGAAGCACTCGGCAATGATCGCCAGGCCGCGGTCCAGCTGCGCATCCGGTGCGGTCAGCGGCACCAGCACCCGCAGGACGTTGCCGTAGCTGCCGCAGGACAGCAGGATCAGGCCCTTGTCGCGC
>NZ_FNCT01000026.1 GCF_900100495.1 Pseudomonas benzenivorans | reverse complement strand
TCCGGCGCCGAAGTCGGCTGCCAGGGCGAGGTCGGTTCGGCCTGCGCCATGGCCGCCGCCGGCCTGGCGGAGATCCTCGGCGCCACCCCGGAACAACTGGAGAACGCCGCCGAGATCGGCCTGGAGCACAACCTCGGGCTGACCTGCGACCCGGTCGGCGGGCTGGTCCAGGTGCCGTGCATCGAGCGCAACGCGATCGCCGCGGTGAAGGCGATCAACGCCGCGCAGATGGCCTTGCGCGGCGACGGCGAGCACTTCATCTCGCTCGACCGGGTGATCCGCACCATGCGCGACACCGGCGCCGACATGCACGACAAGTACAAGGAAACCTCGCGCGGCGGCCTGGCGGTCAGCGCGGTCGAGTGTTGAGCCGCGCTAGCCACTGGCTTCGGGACCGCTTCAGGTTCCGCCGTAACGACGTTCCCGAGGAGATCCGAGCATGTCCAGTTTCGAGGCGCTGCACCCGCCCGCCGAGATCGCCCTGGAGGCCATCGGCTTCCTGCTCACCGAGCATTTCAGCCTGATCGCTCTGGCGGCGGTGCTGGAGCCTCTGCGCCGCGCCAACCAGTTCTCGGGGCACAGCCTGTATCGCTGGCAGACCCTGACCGCGGATGGTCGTCCGGTGCGTGCCAGCAACGGCATGCTGGTATCCCCGGATGGCGCCGCCAGTTCCGAGTCGGAGCTGCAGGCGCTGATTCTCTGTGGCGCCGAGGGCTCCCCGCGCGACTGCGATCCGCAGCTAGTCCGCCTGCTGCAGGAGCAGGCGCGGCGTGGCGTGCACCTGGGGGCGCTGGGGTCCGGTAGTTGGCTCTTGGCCAATGCCGGTCTCCTGCAGGGCTACCAATGCTGCGCGAGCTGGGAGTGCCAGACGGATATCCGCGAGGGCTTTCCTGACATATCGCTGTGCCCGCAGCCATTCGTGCTCGATCGCGATCGCTATACGGCAGCGGGCGGTACGGCCGGACTGGAGATGATGCTGCAGCTCATCGCCCGCAGTCACGGCCCGCTGCTGGTCGAGGCGATCAGCGAGACCCTGGCGCTGGAGCAGGTGCGCAGCGAGTCGGTGCCGTTCCGCCAGGCGTTGGGTAGCGCTCATCCGAAGCTGCAGGAGGCGATAGCATTGATGGAGGCCAACCTCGAGGAGCCCATCGAACTGGATAAACTGGCTGGCTATATCGCCTTGTCGCGGCGCCAGCTGGAGCGGTTGTTCGGCGAGTACCTGCGCTGCTCGCCGTCGCGCTATTACCTGAAGCTGCGCCTGCTGCAGGCGCGGCAGCTGCTCAGGCAGACCCGCTTGCCGATCCTGAATGTGGCCACCGGCTGTGGTTTCGTATCTCCCCAGCACTTCTCCAAGTGCTATCGCGAGCACTTCGGTATTGCGCCGAGTCACGAGCGTTCGAGTAAGTCGCCGCGCCGCCGCGCCGCCGTGCACTGATCGCGCTTCCCCGCCATGTCCTTTCAGGCTCGTCCGCGCCGGCAGCGCGTGGCGGGCCTGTTTTTTTGCGCTTTCGGGAGCTTGGCAAGGGCCGCATGGGCCAGTCCCATCCCGGCGCGGCTGTCGTCGATGCTCGCCTGTCAAGGCAGCGACGAATCCGTTCTGTCGCCACTGTCGGCGCCTCGCCCGAGGGCAGCGGATCTGACCAATTTCGGGTCGGAATCGTACAAAAACGCAGCGAGTCCATCTGTTGCAATGCATTTCAACGGCTCACCAAAGCGGCGGGCCGAGTCACTGGAAAACAACAAGGATTCACACCATGCAAATGCCCCAGACGCTCCGGATCCAGAACGGCCAGAAGGTCAAGTCGACCTTCTCTGCCCAGGAATACGCCAATCGCCAGGCCAAGCTGCGCGCCTATATGGCAGCCCAAGACATCGATGCGGCGGTCTTCACCTCGTACCACAACATCAACTACTACAGCGACTTCCTGTTCTGCTCGTTTGGCCGGCCCTACGCCCTGGTGGTGACACAGGACAGCGCCGTGACCATCAGCGCCAACATCGACGGTGGCCAGCCGTGGCGCCGCACCGTCGGCACCGACAACATCGTCTACACCGACTGGCAGCGCGACAACTACTTCGTCGCCATCCAGCAGGCGCTGCCCAAGGCGCGCCGCATCGGCATCGAGTTCGACCATCTGAACCTGCAGAATCGCGGCAAGCTCGCCGCCCGTTATCCGGACGCCGAGCTGCTGGACATCGCCGCGCCCTGCATGGGCATGCGCATGATCAAGTCCGTCGAGGAGCATGAGATGATTCGCCACGGCGCGCGCATCGCCGACATCGGTGGTGCCGCTGTGGTGGAAGCGCTGCGTGACCAGGTGCCGGAGTACGAAGTGGCCCTGCATGCTACCCAGGCTATGGTTCGCGAGATTGCCCGGACCTTCCCGGACGTCGAGCTGATGGATACCTGGACCTGGTTCCAGTCCGGCATCAACACTGATGGCGCGCACAACCCGGTGACCACGCGCAAGGTGAACGAGGGCGACATCCTCAGCCTGAACTGCTTCCCGATGATCGCCGGCTACTACACCGCGCTGGAGCGCACCCTGTTCCTCGACCACTGCTCCGACGACCATCTGCGCCTGTGGCTGGCTAACGTCGAGGTGCACGAAGCTGGCCTCAAGCTGATCAAGCCGGGCATGCGCTGCAGCGACATCGCCCGTGAGTTGAACGAGATTTTCCTCCACCACGACCTGTTGCAGTACCGCACCTTCGGCTACGGCCATTCGTTCGGCACCCTCAGCCATTACTACGGCCGTGAGGCTGGCCTCGAGTTGCGCGAAGACATCGACACGGTGCTCGAGCCCGGCATGGTGGTCTCCATGGAGCCGATGATCATGCTGCCGGAAGGCCTGCCGGGTGCCGGTGGTTACCGCGAGCACGACATCCTCATCGTCAACGAGCACGGCGCGGAAAACATCACCAAGTTTCCGTACGGGCCGGAGAAAAACATCATCCGCAAATGAAGACCGCCACGGGCTGCGCAGCGCCGACACTGCGCGCCCCGTGGAGTGCAAGCGCGGAGGACCACGACCTCCGCGCCCCAAAAAAGGTGACAAGCGCTTTCAGCGGGCCCGTGGGGTTCGCCACAACAAGAATCGACGCGCGACATTCCCGAGGCTCGGTCCTCCTGCACGCGCCGCCTTTTAACTACCAGCTGCCGAACTTTCACTACAAAACAAAAGAGGTGTGGGCGATGGTCAGGTTAATCTTCAACACTCCCCCGGCGGGAGTGGCCAACACAGTTCCATTCGTAATCAGCGGCAACGGCCGCCAGGCGTTGAGCAATACTTCAGTCAACCAGGCAAGCGAGCAGTTGGCACTGCTCCTAGGAGGTGGCCGATGAGCGCCTCCAGCGAGTCTCTTGCCTATGGACGGGCGCCCAGCCGCTCGACCTCAAGCGAGCGCAGCACCCTGCGGCGCGCCGCCACCGCCAGCTTCATCGGCAACTTTGTCGAGTGGTTCGACTACGCCGCCTATGGTTATCTGGCCGCCGTAATCGCCGTGGTGTTTTTCCCGGCAACGGACAAGACTAGCGGTCTGCTCGCCGCCTTCGCGGTGTTTGCCATCTCCTTCATCGTCCGCCCCATTGGCGGCATCGTCTGGGGTCATATCGGCGACCGTTACGGTCGGCGTAATGCCCTGTCCCTTTCCATCCTGATCATGTCCGGTGCGACCTTCTGCATCGCCTTCCTGCCCACCTACGCTCAGGTAGGGCTGTGGGCGCCCTTGCTGCTGTTGCTGATTCGGCTGGTCCAGGGCTTTTCCGCGTCCGGCGAATATGCCGGGGCTTCGGCCTTTCTGGCCGAATATGCGCCCGACAACAGGCGTGGCTTCTTCACCAGCCTGGTGCCGGCCAGCACGGCGGCGGGGTTGCTGTTCGGCTCGCTGTTCGCGGCCATGCTCTACTCGCAACTGGACGGCGAGCAGCTGCATAGTTGGGGCTGGAGGCTGCCGTTCCTACTGGCCGCACCGATGGGGCTGATCGGCCGCTACATCCGCTTGCACCTGCAGGACACACCGAAGTTCCGCGAGATGGAGCAGGCGCTGGAGAAGAAGGAAGGCGAGCACAAGGTGCCGATCCGCGAGTTGTTTGGTGCCCAGCGCAAGCGCGTATTGGTTGCCATTGGCGTCACCTGCCTCAATGCGGTGGCGTTCTACCTGATCCTCAGCTACATGCCTACCTACCTCGCAACTGAAATGGGCATGAACGAGACGGACTCCTTCCTGGCTTCCACCGTCTCGCTGGCCACCTACATCGGCTTCATCTTCCTGATGGGCAAGCTGTCCGATCGTTTCGGTCGCAAGACCATGCTGATCCTGGCCTCGCTGTTGTTCCTCGGTCTTACCCTGCCGTTGTTCGGCATGCTGGAGGGCCGGTCCTTCGCCTTCATCCTGCTGATCCAGATTGCCTTCGGCCTGATGCTGGCAATGAATGACGGCACCCTGCCGTGCTTCCTTGCCGAAATCTTCCCGACCCGGGTGCGCTACAGCGGCTTTGCCTTCAGCTTCAACACCGCCAACGCCCTGTTTGGCGGCACTGCGCCCTTCATCGCCACCTGGCTGATCAGCCAGTCCGGCGACAAGATGGCCCCGGCCTGGATGCTGATGGGCGCGGCAGCCGTGGCGCTGGTGGCGATGCTGATGATCACCGAGACCGCGCACAAGGCCCTGGCGGACGACTGACGGCCAGGGCCCGTGGGTCCTGCCAACTTCGGGTCGGATACGAACAAAAGTCGAGCGCCCGTTTCTGCTGCAATGGCAAATACCAGCGTTCCGCCCAGCGGGCGGACCGGACAAATCTGCATGCCAAGCCCTCCGGCCAGGTCCGGAATCGTGGAGAGAATTCGATGAGCAAGAGTGTTTTCGTGGGTGAACTCACCTGGAAGGAATACGCTGCCAGGGTTGCTGGGGGCGAGTGCGTGATGATGCTGCCGGTCGGCGCGCTGGAACAGCACGGCTACCACATGTGCATGAACGTCGACGTGCTGCTGCCCACGGCGGTGTGCCAGCGTGTTGCAGAGCGCATCGGTGCGTTGGTTCTGCCGGGGCTGCAGTACGGCTACAAGTCGCAGCAGAAGTCCGGGGGTGGCAATCACTTCCCCGGCACCACCAGCCTGGACGGTGCGACCTTGACCGGCACAGTGCAGGACATCATCCGCGAGCTCGCACGCCATGGCGCCCGCCGCCTGGTGATGATGAACGGCCACTACGAGAACTCGATGTTCATCGTCGAAGGAATCGACCTGGCCCTGCGCGAATTGCGCTATGCCGGGATAACCGATTTCAAGGTCGTGGTGCTGTCCTACTGGGATTTTGTAAGGGACCCGGCGGTGATCGAACAGCTCTACCCGGAAGGCTTCCTGGGCTGGGACATCGAGCATGGCGGGGTTTTCGAGACTTCGCTGATGCTCGCCTTGCATCCCCATCTGGTCGACCTCGACCGGGTGGTGGATCACCCACCCGCGACCTTCCCACCCTATGACGTGTTCCCGGTCGATCCGTCGCGCACCCCGACGGCCGGCACCCTGTCGTCGGCGAAGACGGCCAGTCGGGCGAAGGGCGAGTTGATCCTCGACGTGTGCGTCAGTGGCATCGCCGAGGCCATCGGCCAGGAGTTTCCACTAACCAACGGCGCCTGAGGCTCGCCCGGCGTCGACCCGAACAAACCGAACAGCGACTTCAACAACAAGTACAAGAGGACCCTTGGAGGTCCGAGAGGAAGTTTCAGCTATGTCAAATTCAGACGCACACAAAGAGTACGGTCTCAACAAGATAGCCCCGCACGAGCGCAGCTATGGCTTCGCCGATACGGTCTGGACCTGGTTCGGTTCAGGCGTCAACACCGGGTCCTGGTTCTTTGGTGGCATGGCCGCGTCGCTGGGCATGGTGTTCGTGCTGCAGTACAGCGTGCTGTGGTTGCCGCTGATGATGATTCCCTGGGCCGCCGTCGCCTACATCGGCTATCGCTACGGCGCCAGCACCGCGGTGGTAGCGCGCCCCTCGCTGGGTACCAAGGGCTCGCGCCTGACTGGCATTGCCCAGTTCCTGGTGCTGATCGGCTGGCCCAGCGTCAACAGCTTCATCGCGGCGATCTCCCTGACCCACGTGTTCGGTGCCGCCTGGGGCTGGCCAACATTCGGCCAGCCGGGCGCGGCCGGACCAATGGTCCTCGGTATCCTGCTGACCGCTGTCGCCCAAGGCGTCATCACCTTCCTCGGCCATGAGGCGATCCGCTACCTGGAACGCATTGCGGGGGTGCTGTTGCTGGTGCTGGGGGGCTGGGTCACCTACATCGTCCTGTCGCAATGGGACCTGAAGCAGATCATGGACTTTAAGGTTGCGACACCCGCCCACACTATCGCTTTCTTTATCGACCTGGCCTTCGGTTTCTCCTGGACCTGGGCGCAGGTGGCGGACTTCTCGCGCTTCTCCAAGACGGCGCCTGCAGCGACCGTGGGTAGCTGGCTTGGTCTGAACATAGGCCAGGGCTGGTTCATGCTCATCGGCGCGATCGGAACCATCGGTGTGGCGTTGCAGACCGGCAGCATCGACCCGAACAACTCCGACCCAAGCTCGACGCTCGCCACCCTGGGCCTGGGGCTGGTGTCTTTCCTGGTGCTGATCTTCGCCACCGTGAGCACCAACGTCACCGTGCTCTACGGCTCCGGCATGGGCCTGCTGGGTGCGTTCAAGAGCCTGACGCCGAAGAAGGCGCTGGCGATCATCGTCGTCCTGCAACTGGGGCTGTGCTTCGTGCCAATGGCGTTCGATTCCTTCCTGCACTACTTCGAGTCGTTCCTGGGCGTAATCGGCGGCCTGTTCATCCCGCTCTGGACGATCATCCTGGTGGACTACTTCTGCATTCGCGGCAAGCGTCTTTCGGATGCTGATCTGTTCGCCGAATCTGGCGGGGCCTATTACGGTAGTACGGGCTGGAACCCGGCGGGGATTACGTCGCTGGTGCTGGGCTTTGCGGTGTACTTCATCCTGGCCCACGTCTTCAAGGATGTTGCCGCCCAGATCACCGCGAGCTTCCCGGCGATCCTGGTGTCCGGCCTGGCGTACTGGTTGCTGGCTAAGAAGCCCGTGGTGACGCTTAGCGCAAGTTCCGAGCGCAGTGCCTGATTGCTGAGCGATGAACCTGAATGCCGCTCTTCGAGAGGAGTGCGGCATTTTTATTTGTGGGGTTCGCAGGCCCCGGCTCTGCTTCGCGAATTCATTCGCCAAGGGCCGCGCAGCGGCGCTTTAGCCGTGCAACGGGCTCTGCTTGCGTTCGCCGCGCGGCGAGTGGCCGAAGAAGCGGCTGTAGCACTTGGAGAAGTGTGCCGGCGAGGCGAAGCCGCAGGACAGGGCGATGTCGCGCACTTGCGCCTCGCTGCGTAGCAGCAGGTCGCGGGCGCGATTCAGGCGCAGTTCCAGGTAGTACTGGCTGGGCTTGCGTTCCAGGTATTTGTGGAACAGCCGCTCCAACTGGCGCACCGACATCTCGTTGAGCTGGGCGAGCTCCTCCAGCTCCAGCGGCTCCTCCAGGTTGGCCTCCATGATCGCGACTATCTGGCTCAGCTTCGGCTGGGCGTTGCCAAGCTTCTGCCGCAGGGGCACGCGCTGCTGTTCGCGGGAGCCGCGCATGCGGTCGCAGAGCAGCAGTTCGGCGGCGCGGGTGGCGATCTCCACCCCGTCCGGCTCGCGCGCGATCAGTTGCAGGGTCATGTCCATGGACGCGGTGCCACCGGAGCAGGTGTAGCGGTCGCGGTCCAGCTCGAACAACTGGTTGGAGATGACGATGCCGGGGAACTTGTCCTTGAGCTGCTCGATGTCCTCCCAGTGGATGGTGCAGCGGTAGCCCTTGAGCAGGTCCGCGCTGGCCAGCAGGTGGCTGCCGGTGCAGATGCCGCCCAGAGGCACATGGTGCTGGGACAGCTTGCGCAGCCAGTTGAGCAGGTTGCGGTCGCTTTTTGCCGGGATCGGGTTGGAGCCGACCACGAATAGCGCATCCAGCTCGGGGGCGTCGGCGATCGAGTGGTCCGGCACCACGCACATGCCGTTGCTGGCACGCACCGGCTCGTGGTCGGCGGCGATCAACAGGGTGCGGTAGAGGGTGCGCTTGGCGGCCAGGTTGGCCATGCGCAGGGTCTCGATCGCGCAGGCGAAACCAATCGTGGTGAAGTTGGGGATCAGCAGGAAGCCAAAGGTCTTCACGCGCGGGGCGGGCATTGCCGCAGGCTGGCTCTCGGCCGCTGCCAAGGGTTGCGCTGCTTGTGCCATGTCACTTCCTCCACCGCGACAACTGTTTTCCATGCCGGCACGGCCTGGGCCGGCAGCAGAAGCAGCTGTGACTTTTATTGTTGTTGGGCCGCCGGCAGAACGCCTGCGCCGTAGCCAATCTTACACCCATTGCCGGGCGCTTTGAGCGGCCGATGCTCTGGCGGCCAGGGTCGAATCGCTTGGTCCGCCGCGCCGACGCTGTCGGCGCCCCAGTACCGGACCAGTTTGAACACTTTCACGTCGGAAATGAGCAAACCGCGCCCAGGGGCATTTCGCACAATCCGCTGCAACAGGCGTTATCCATCCCGCCTCCAGCCGATGCGCGCAGCCATGCGCCAGCGGATGGCTCCCAAACGGGAGCGGGGCTGGCGCTACGTCCTGATCCATAACAACAGGCGACCCAAGACTGTCGCAGGGAGAATCGAGATGTTCAGCAAACACGACCAGATCCAGGGCTACGACGACGAACTGCTGGCGGCGATGAACGCCGAAGAGGCACGTCAGGAGCATCACATCGAGCTGATCGCCTCGGAAAACTACTGCAGCAAGCGGGTCATGCAGGCCCAAGGCAGCGGCCTGACCAACAAGTACGCCGAAGGCTATCCGGGCAAGCGCTACTACGGCGGCTGCGAGCACGTCGACAAGGTCGAGCAACTGGCCATCGACCGCGCCAAGCAACTGTTCGGCGCCGACTACGCCAACGTCCAGCCGCACTCCGGCTCCTCGGCCAACAGCGCCGTGTACCTGGCGCTGCTCAATACCGGCGACACCATCCTCGGCATGAGCCTGGCCCATGGCGGCCACCTGACCCACGGCGCCAAGGTGTCGTCCTCCGGCAAGCTGTACCACGCCGTGCAGTACGGCATCGACACCGCCACCGGGCTGATCGATTACGCCGAGGTCGAGCGCCTGGCACTGGTGCACAAGCCGAAGATGATCGTCGCCGGCTTCTCCGCTTATTCGAAGACCCTGGATTTCCCGCGCTTCCGCGCCATCGCCGACAAGGTCGGTGCCCTGCTGTTCGTCGACATGGCGCATGTCGCCGGCCTCGTGGCTGCCGGTCTGTACCCCAACCCGATTCCGTTCGCCGACGTGGTCACCACCACCACCCACAAGACCCTGCGCGGCCCGCGTGGCGGTCTGATCCTGGCCAGGAGCAATCCCGAGATCGAGAAGAAGCTCAACGCCGCGGTGTTCCCCGGCGCCCAGGGTGGCCCGCTGATGCACGTGATCGCGGCCAAGGCGGTGTGTTTCAAGGAAGCCCTGGAGCCGGGCTTCAAGGACTACCAGCAGCAGGTGATCAAGAACGCCCAGGCGATGGCCAAGGTGTTCGTCGAGCGTGGCTACGACGTGGTGTCCGGCGGCACCGACAACCACCTGTTCCTGGTCAGCCTGATCCGCCAGGGCCTGACCGGCAAGGATGCCGACGCCGCCCTCGGCCGCGCCGGCATCACGGTGAACAAGAACGCCGTGCCGAACGACCCGCAGTCGCCGTTCGTCACCTCCGGCCTGCGCATCGGCACCCCGGCGATCACCACCCGCGGCCTCAAGGAACAGCAGAGCACCGAGCTGGCCGGCTGGATCTGCGACATCCTCGACCACCTCGGCGATGCCGATGTCGAGGCGCAGGTGGCGACCCTGGCGGCCGGGCTGTGCGCGGATTACCCGGTCTATCGCTGAAGCGTTTATCCCTCTCCCCGCCGGGGAGAGGGTGCCCGAAGGGCGGGTGAGGGGCCGCAGCGGCTGCCCCCTCACCCCAGCCCTCTCCCCAAGGGGGAGAGGGGGTACAGACTCAGGAGCATCCCATGCAACGTTATTCCGGCTTCGGCCTGCTCAAGCACTCCTTCAGCCACCATGAAAACTGGCAGCGCATGTGGCGCAACCCGGTGCCCAAGCCGGTGTACGACGTGATCATCGTCGGCGGTGGCGGTCATGGTCTGGCCACGGCCTATTACCTGGCGAAAGAGTTCGGCGTGAAGAACGTCGCGGTGATCGAGAAGGGTTGGCTCGGCGGCGGCAACACCGCACGCAACACCACCATCGTGCGTTCCAACTACCTGTGGGATGAGTCGGCGCAGCTCTATGAGCACGCCATGAAACTCTGGGAAGGCCTGTCCCAGGACCTCAACTACAACGTCATGTTTTCCCAGCGCGGGGTGTTCAACCTCGGTCATTCGCTGCAGGACATGCGCGACATCGAGCGCCGGGTCAGCGCCAACCGGCTCAACGGCATCGACGGCGAAGTGGTGGATGCCAAGCAGGTGGCGGAAATGATCCCCTACCTGGACTGCAGCAAGAACACCCGCTACCCGGTGCTGGGCGCCTCCCTGCAACGGCGTGGCGGCGTCGCCCGTCACGACGCGGTGGCCTGGGGCTATGCGCGCGCCGCCGACGCCCTGGGCGTCGACCTGATCCAGCAGACCGAAGTGATCGGTTTCCGCAAGGAAAACGGCGCGGTGATCGGCGTCGAGACCAACCGCGGTTTTATCGGCGGCAAGCGCGTCGGCGTGGTCACCGCCGGTAACTCCGGGCATATGGCCAAGCTCGCCGGCTTCCGCCTGCCGCTCGAATCGCACCCGTTGCAGGCGCTGGTGTCCGAGCCGATCAAGCCGATCATCGACAGCGTGATCATGTCCAACGCCGTGCATGGCTACATCAGCCAGTCGGACAAGGGCGACCTGGTCATCGGCGCCGGCATCGACGGCTACAACGGCTACGGCCAGCGCGGCTCCTACCCGACCATCGAGCACACCCTGCAGGCCATCGTCGAGATGTTCCCGGTGCTCTCGCGGGTACGCATGAACCGCCAGTGGGGCGGCATCGTCGACACCACCCCGGACGCCTGCCCGATCATCGCCAAGACCCCGGTGAAGAACCTGTTCTTCAACTGCGGCTGGGGCACCGGCGGCTTCAAGGCCACCCCGGGTTCGGGTCACGTGTTCGCCGCCAGCCTGGCCAAGGGCGAGATGCACCCGCTGGCCAAGGCGTTCGCCATCGAGCGCTTCCATAGCGGCGCGCTGATCGACGAACACGGCGCGGCCGGCGTAGCGCACTGATTAGCACCCGCTCCCACAACTTGATCGTCTGGTGAGGCCAACCCCTCACCCCAGCCCTCTCCCCAACGGGGAGAGGGGGCTTAGGAGGTACCGACCATGCTGCATATTTTCTGCCCTCACTGCGGTGAGCTGCGTTCCGAAGAGGAATTCCACGCCAAGGGCCAGGCCCACATCCCGCGCCCGCTGGATCCGAACGCCTGCACCGACGAGGAGTGGGGCGACTACATCTTCTTCCGCGACAACCCGCGCGGCATTCACCACGAACTGTGGGTGCACGCCGCCGGCTGCCGCCAGTACTTCAACGTCACCCGGCACACGGTGACCTACGAAATCCTCGAAACCTACAAGATCGGCGAACGGCCCAGCGTGACTGAAGCCAGCGTCGCCGCGAAGAAGGCCGTCGACCAAGGAGTAACGGCATGAGCCAGGTCAATCGTCTTTCCCAGGGTGGCCGCATCGACCGCAGCCAGCCGCTGAACTTCAGCTTCAACGGCCAGACCTACCAGGGTTTCGCCGGCGACACCCTGGCCGCCGCGCTGCTGGCCAACGGCGTCGACGTGGTCGGGCGCAGCTTCAAGTACTCGCGCCCACGCGGCATCGTCGCCGCCGGCGCCGAAGAGCCGAACGCCGTGCTGCAGATCGGTTCGACCGAAGCGGCACAGATCCCCAACGTGCGTGCCACCCAGCAGGCACTGTATGCCGGCCTGGTGGCCAGCAGCGTGAACGGCTGGCCGAGCGTCAACACCGACCTGATGGGCATTCTCGGCAAGGTCGGCGGCGGCATGATGCCGCCGGGGTTCTACTACAAGACCTTCATGTACCCGCAGAACCTCTGGCTGACCTACGAGAAGTACATCCGCAAGGCCGCCGGCCTCGGTCGCGCGCCGAAGGAAAATGATCCGGACAGCTACGACTACCTGAACCAGCACTGCGACGTGCTGGTGGTCGGCGGCGGTGCCGCCGGCCTGGCGGCCGCGCTGGCGGCCGGGCGTAGCGGGGCGCGGGTGATCCTCGCCGACGAACAGGAAGAGTTCGGTGGTCATCTGCTCGACAGCCGCGAAACCCTCGACGGCAAACCGGCCAGCGACTGGGTGGCCAAGGCCCTCGCCGAACTGGCCGGCATGCCGGAGGTGACCCTGCTGCCGCGCGCCACCGTGCACGGCTACCACGACCACAATTTCCTCACCATCCATCAGCGCCTCACCGATCACCTCGGCGAAGTCGCGCCCATCGGGCAGGTGCGCCAGCGCCTGCACCGGGTGCGTGCCAAGCGCGTGGTGCTGGCCACCGGCGCCCACGAGCGGCCGCTGGTCTACTCGAACAACGACGTGCCGGGCAACATGCTGGCCGGCGCGGTATCCACCTACGTGCGCCGTTATGGCGTGGCGCCGGGCAAGCGCCTGCTGCTGTCGACCACCAACGACTACGCCTACCGGGTGGCCCTGGACTGGCTGGAAGCCGGACTGCAGGTGGTGGCCATCGCCGATGCGCGAGCCAACCCGAAGGGCGCCTGGGTCGAGGAAGCACGGGCCAAGGGCCTGCGCGTGATCACCGGCAGCGCGGTCATCGAAACCCGTGGCAGCAAGCGCGTCAGCGCGGCGCGAGTGGCGCGCATCGATCCGCAGGCGCTCAAGGTCAGGAGCCCCGGCGACTGGCTGGACTGCGACCTGGTGGCCAGCTCCGGCGGCTACAGCCCGGTGGTGCACCTGGCTTCGCACCTCGGCGGCAAGCCGGTGTGGCGCCAGGACATCCTCGCCTTCGTTCCCGGCGAGGGCTTCCAGCAGCGGCTCTGCGCCGGTGCGGTGAATGGCGTGTTCGCCCTCGGCGAGGTGCTCGCCGATGGTTGCGCCGCCGGCATCAAGGCCGCCAGCGAAGCCGGTTTCGCCGCCGCCAGTGGCGAGTTGCCGAAGATCTTCGGTCGCCACGAAGAGCCCAGCCTGGCGCTGTTCCAGGTGCCCCACGACAAGTCCACCGCACGCGCGCCCAAGCAGTTCGTCGACCTGCAGAACGACGTCACCGCCGCCGGCATCGAGCTGGCCACCCGCGAGGGCTTCGAGTCTGTCGAGCACGTCAAGCGCTACACCGCGCTGGGCTTCGGCACCGACCAGGGCAAGCTGGGCAACATCAACGGCCTGGCCATCGCCGCCCGTTCGCTGGGGATCAGCATCCCCGAGATGGGCACCACCATGTTCCGCCCGAACTACACCCCGGTGACCTTCGGCGCCGTCGCCGGGCGCCACTGCGGCGAGCTGTTCGAGCCCAAGCGCTACACCGCGCTGCACCGGTGGCACCTGCAGAATGGCGCCGAGTTCGAGGACGTCGGCCAGTGGAAGCGCCCCTGGTACTTCCCGAAGGCCGGTGAAGACCTGCATGCCGCGGTGGGCCGCGAGTGCCTGGCGGTGCGCGACACCGTCGGCATCCTCGATGCCTCGACCCTCGGCAAGATCGACATCCAGGGCCCGGATGCGCGCGAGTTCCTCAACCGCGTCTATACCAACGCCTGGACCAAGCTGGACGTGGGCAAGGCGCGCTACGGCCTGATGTGCAAGGAAGACGGCATGGTCTTCGACGACGGCGTGACCGCCTGCCTGGCCGACAACCACTTCCTGATGACCACCACCACCGGCGGTGCGGCACGGGTGCTGGAATGGCTGGAGATCTACCACCAGACCGAGTGGCCGGAGCTGAAGGTGTACTTCACCTCGGTTACCGACCACTGGGCGACCATGACCCTGTCCGGGCCCAACAGCCGCAAGCTGCTGGCCGAGGTCACCGACATCGACCTGGACAAGGATGCCTTCCCGTTCATGAGCTGGAAGGAAGGCCAGGTCGGCGGCGTGCCGGCGCGGGTGTTCCGCATCTCCTTCACCGGCGAGCTGAGCTACGAAGTCAACGTCCAGGCCGACTACGCCCTGGGCGTGTGGGAGAAGATCGTCGCCGCCGGCCAGAAGCACGGCCTGACCCCCTACGGCACCGAGACCATGCACGTGCTGCGCGCCGAGAAGGGCTTCATCATCGTCGGTCAGGACACCGACGGCTCGGTGACCCCGGACGACCTCGGCATGGGCTGGTGCGTCGGTCGCACTAAACCTTTCTCCTGGATCGGCTGGCGCGGGATGAACCGCGAGGACTGCCTCAAGGAAAACCGCAAGCAGCTGGTCGGCCTCAAGCCGGTTGATCCGAACAAGGTGCTGCCGGAAGGCGCGCAGTTGGTGTTCGACCCGAAACAGTCGATTCCGATGACCATGGTCGGTCATGTCACCTCCAGCTACATGAGTGCGGCGATGAACTATTCCTTCGCCATGGCCCTGGTCAAGGGCGGCCTCAAGCGCATCGGCGAGCGGGTGTTCGCGCCGCTGGTGGATGGCAGCGTGATCGAAGCCGAAATCGTCAGCCCCGTGTTCTATGACCCGAAAGGGGATCGCCAGAATGTCTAACGTCAATGTCTACAAGCAACGCCCCGACAGCGGCCGGGCCGAGTCGCCGCTGTTCCACGCCGGTCTCGACGAGCTGGCGCGCAAGGGCAAGAACAGCGCCGGGGTGACCCTGCGCGAGAAGAAGCTGCTCGGTCACCTGACCCTGCGCGGCGACGCCAGCGACCCGGACTTCGCCGGCGGCGTGCACAAGGCCCTGGGTCTGGAACTGCCGGTGGCGCTGACCCTGGTGGCCAACGCCGACGCCTCGCTGCAGTGGCTGGGCCCGGACGAGTGGCTGCTGATCGTGCCGGGCGGCAGCGAGTTCGCCACCGAACAGCGACTGCGCGAGGCCCTGGCCGGGCAGCACGTGTCGCTGGTCAACGTCAGCGGCGGCCAGACCATCCTCGAACTGGCCGGCCCCAAGGCCCGCGAAGTGCTGATGAAGTCCAGCTCCTACGACGTGCACCCGAGCAACTTCCCGGTCGGCAAGGCAGTCGGCACGGTGTTCGCCAAGTCGCAACTGGTGATCCGCCGCACCGGCGAGGAGACCTGGGAACTGCTGGTGCGGCGCAGCTTCGCCGACTACATCTGGCTGTGGCTGCAGGATGCCAGCGCCGAGTATGGGCTGGCGATCAAGGCCTGAGGTACACGCGGACGGCCCCCTCTCCCTCCGGGAGACGACTGCATGGATGCAGGAGGTAGGGCGACGCAGGATGCCCAAGCCGAGGGCTGGGGTGAGGGAAAGAAAGCCAAAGCTTACAAAAGCAGACCGCAATGCCTTCAAGAACCCTCACCCCCGGCCCCTCTCCCGGGGGGAGAGGGGTGAACAGCAACGGAGTTTTTTATGAGCCGCACCCCCGATACCTGGATCCTCACCGCCCATTGCCCGAGCGTGCTCGGTACCGTGGATGCGGTGACGCGCTTCCTGTTCGAGCAACGCTGCTACGTCACCGAGCACCACTCGTTCGATGATCGGTTGTCCGCGCGCTTCTTCATTCGCGTCGAGTTCCGCCAACCCGACGGCTTCGACGAGCAGGCCTTCCGCGCCGGCTTGCAGGAGCGCCTGGCGCCGTTCGCCATGCACACCGAACTGACCCCGCCGGGCTACCGGGCCAAGGTGGTGCTGATGGTGAGCAAGGCCGACCATTGCCTCAACGACCTGCTCTATCGCCAGCGCATCGGCCACCTGGGCATGGACGTGGTGGCGGTGGTGTCCAATCACCCGGACCTGGAGCCGCTGGCGCGCTGGCACGGCATCCCCTATCACCACTTCCCCCTCGATCCGCACGACAAGCCGGCGCAGGAGCGCAAGGTGCTGCAGGTGATCGAGGAGACCGGCGCGGAATTGGTCGTATTAGCCCGCTATATGCAGGTGCTCTCGCCCGAGCTGTGCCGCAAGCTGGACGGCTGGGCGATCAACATCCACCACTCGCTGCTGCCCGGCTTCAAGGGCGCCAAGCCCTACCACCAGGCGTACCAGAAGGGCGTCAAGCTGGTCGGCGCCACCGCCCACTACATCAACAACGACCTCGACGAGGGGCCGATCATCGCCCAGGGCGTGGAGTCGGTGGACCATGCCCACTACCCCGAGGACCTGATCGCCAAGGGCCGCGACATCGAGTGCCAGACCCTGGCCAAGGCGATCGGCTACCACCTCGAGCGGCGGGTGTTCCTCAACGCCAACCGTACCGTGGTGCTGCACGCCTGATCCTGGTTTTTGTAGCCCGGATGCAATCCGGGAGCGCTCATCGCTGCACAGATTTCCCCCGGATTGCCTCCGGGCCACCGGCGGAGCCGACTGCCAATTCCTCGGCCCGCCACAGATCCAAGCTCCAGTGCAAGGCCGCGTGGCCGTTGTGGTCGCGCCTTTGTATCCACAACAACAAAGGAGAAAAACCTATGTCCGGTAATCGTGGTGTCGTCTATCTCGGCCAAGGCAAGGTCGAGGTGCAGAAGATCGACTATCCGAAAATGCAGGATCCGCGCGGCAAGAAGATTGAGCACGGGGTCATCCTGCGCGTGGTGTCCACCAACATCTGCGGCTCCGACCAGCATATGGTCCGTGGCCGTACCACCGCCCAGGTCGGCCTGGTGCTGGGCCACGAGATCACCGGCGAGGTGATCGAGAAGGGCCGCGACGTCGAGAACCTGCAGATCGGCGACCTGGTCTCGGTGCCGTTCAACGTCGCCTGCGGCCGCTGCCGTTCGTGCAAGGAACAGCACACCGGGGTGTGCCTGACGGTCAACCCGGCGCGCGCCGGCGGCGCCTACGGCTACGTCGACATGGGCGACTGGACCGGCGGCCAGGCCGAGTACGTGCTGGTGCCCTACGCCGACTTCAACCTGCTCAAGCTGCCCAACCGCGACAAGGCGATGGAGAAGATCCGCGACCTGACCTGCCTGTCCGACATCCTGCCGACCGGCTACCACGGCGCGGTCACCGCCGGCGTCGGCCCGGGCAGCAGCGTGTATATCGCCGGTGCCGGTCCGGTCGGCCTGGCCGCCGCCGCCTCGGCGCGCCTGCTCGGTGCCGCCGTGGTCATCGTCGGCGACGTCAACCCGGTGCGCCTGGCCCACGCCAAGGCCCAGGGCTTCGAGATCGCCGACCTGTCGCTGGACACCCCGCTGCACGAGCAGGTCGCCGCCCTGCTGGGCGAGCCGGAGGTCGACTGCGCGGTCGACTGCGTGGGCTTCGAGGCCCGCGGTCATGGCCATGAAGGCGTGCAGCACGAGGCCCCGGCCACCGTGCTCAACTCGCTGATGCAGATTACCCGGGTGGCCGGCAAGATCGGCATCCCCGGCCTGTACGTGACCGAGGACCCGGGCGCAGTGGACGCGGCGGCGAAGATCGGTGCCCTGAGCATCCGCTTCGGCCTCGGCTGGGCCAAGTCGCACAGCTTCCACACCGGCCAGACCCCGGTGATGAAGTACAACCGCCAGCTGATGCAGGCGATCATGTGGGACCGCATCAATATCGCCGAAGTGGTCGGCGTGCAGGTGATCAGCCTGGATCAGGCTCCGCAGGGCTACGGCGAGTTCGATGCCGGGGTGCCGAAGAAATTCGTCATCGACCCGCACAAGCTGTTCAGCGCCGCCTGACCCACCATGCCTGACCCTGGGCCGCCCCCGCGTGTGGGCGGCGCCAGTCTTGTGGGAGCCTCGTGGCTCCCTTTTTTATGCGCGCGTTTTAGCTGTCGTGGCGGCCAGCACCTTCAGGCGGGCAGGCCGATGACCCGGGCGACGTGGACCGGCCGGGGCAGATCGCGCTGCAACTCATACAGCGCCTGCACGAGCGCCAGCACCGCGCTGTCGAAAGGCGCAGAGCGGCCGCTGGCGCGGTCGATATTCATCAGCATCTGTTCGCTGGCCGCCAGCAACTGCTCGCCGCCCGGGGCATAGAGGCCATGGTGGATATGCAGACGCTTGCGGTCATGGGCCAGCAACTGGGTGCGCACCTCGACGACCTGGCCGAGCTTGACCTCGGCCAGGTAGTTGAGGTGGCACTCCAGGGTGTACAGGGTGTGGCCGCTGCGCGCCCGCCCCGCTTCGTCGAGGCCGAGCCGGTCCATCAGCGCGTCGCTGGCGTAGCTGAAGATCAGCAGGTAGAAGGCATCGCGCAGATGGCCGTTGTAATCGACCCACTCGGGCAGGATGGCGGTGCGGTAGGTAGTGAGCATGGAGGGGGTTTCCCTTGGTTTCGCAGTGTGGTGCCGGGTTGTGGGAGGGGTTGTGGGAGGGGCATTAGCCGCGACAGGGTCAATGTATCGCGGCTAAAGGCTAGGCGCCCCACCCTTCCCACAGAGCGTCTGCGCCCGCCTATTCGGCGAAGGCGAAGCCATGCTTGCGCTTGGTCTCGCGGATCGCCCCGAGCACCGCCAGCAGGCAGTCGTCGCGGTAGCGTTCCAGCTCGGCGATGCTGCGCTCGCCCTGCTGTTCGGCGGTGCCTTCGACCACCTGGTCGATCAGCGCCTCGGTCAGTTCCGGCGCCTGCAGGTAGGTCCAGGGCAGCTGCAGGGCCGGGCCGAACTGCGCCATGAAGTGGCGCATGCCGGCATCGCCGCCGGCCAGGGTGTAGGTCAGGAAGCTGCCCATGAACGACCAGCGCAGGCCGGCGCCGAAGCGGATCGCGTCGTCGATCTCGCCGGTGCTGGCGACGCCGTCGTTGACCAGGTGCAGCGCCTCGCGCCAGAGCGCCTCGAGCAGGCGGTCGGCGATGAAACCGGGGACTTCCTTGCGTACGTGCAGCGGGCGCATGCCCAGCGATTCATAGACTGTCATCGCCGCCTGCACCGCCGCCGGCGCGGTCTGCGCGCCGCCGACCACTTCCACCAGCGGCAGCAGGTAGACCGGGTTGAACGGGTGGCCGACCAGGCAGCGCTCGGGCTGCACGGCACCTTCGTAGAACTCGCTGGGCAGCAGGCCCGAGGTGCTCGAGCCGATAAGCACATTGGGGCGCGCCGCGGCGCTGATTTTGGCGTGCAGCTCGCACTTGAGCTCGAGGCGTTCCGGCGCGCTTTCCTGGATAAAGTCGGCCTCGCGGACACAGTCCTCGAGGCTGGCGACGAACCGCAGGCGCTCCTGCGCAGCGCCGGGCGCCAGGCCCTGCTGCTGCAAGGCCGGCCAGGCGTTGGCGATGCGCGCGCGCAACGCCGCCTCGGCGCCGGGCGCCGGGTCCCAGGCCAGCACGTCGAGGCCGTGGGCCAGGGCGCGGGCGATCCAGCCGGCGCCGATCACGCCGGTGCCGAGGGCGGCGAAGGTTTTCAGTTCGGTGACGAAGGGCATGGTGGCTCCTGGCAATGGAATGAGGTGAATGCTGTACGTAGGAGCGGCGGGGGCGCCTAGCCCATGCCCGCGATGCCTTTTCGCGGCTAAAGCCCCTCCCACGGATTTGCGCTGCTCTTGTGGGAGCGGCCGGGCGGCGTTCCGCTTCAGCCGCGGCGTTTCAGCTTCATCTTGTCGCGGCCCTCGGCCGGGGTCAGGGCGCGGCCGCCGAGGCGCTGGATGATCTCCACCGCGCGCTCGACCAGTTGGCCGTTGCTGGCGTGCACGCCGCGATCCAGCCAGAGGTTGTCTTCCAGGCCGACCCGCACGTTGCCGCCGAGCAGCATGGCCTGGGCGACCATCGGCATCTGCGCGCGGCCGATGCCGAAGCCGGCCCAGGTGGCGCCGGCCGGCAGGTTGTCGGCCATGGCCTTCATCGTCGTGGTGTCGGCCGGCGCGCCCCAGGGGATGCCCAGGCAGATCTGGAACAGCGGGTCGTCGAGCAGGCCTTCCTTGAGCATCTGCTTGGCGAACCACAGGTGCCCGGTGTCGAAGATCTCCAGCTCGGCCTTGACCCCCAGCTCGCCGATGCGCTTGGCGCCGGCGCGCAGCTGCGCCGGGGTGGAGACGTAGATGAAGTCGCCGTCGCCGAAATTCAGGGTGCCGCAGTCCAGGGTGCAGATCTCCGGCAGCAGCTCCTCGACATGCTTGAGCCGCTCCAGCGGGCCGACCAGGTCGGTGCCGGCGCCGAACTCCAGCGGCTGTTCGCCGCGGCCGACCTCCAGGTCGCCGCCCATGCCGGCGGTGAGGTTGATGATCACGTCGGTGTCGCTCTCGCGGATGCGTTCGACCAGCTCGCGGTACAGCGCCACGTCGCGGCTCGGCTTGCCGGTCTTGGGGTCGCGCACATGGCAGTGGGCGACGGTGGCGCCGGCCTTGGCCGCCTCGATGGCGGCGGCGGCGATCTGCTTGGGGGTGACGGGAATGGCCGGGTGTCTGCCGACGGTATCGCCGGCGCCGGTCACCGCACAGGTGACTATGACTTCGTAGTTCACGGTTAGGGTTCCTTGGTTCAGGCAAGCGGAGGCCGTGCGCGGCGAACCGCGCAGGCGCTTTAACAGAGGGTTACTTGAGCGCGGCGATGGCCGCGTCGGCGCTGGAGCGGCCGTCGAAGCTGGTGACCCCGGCCAGCCAGCCGCGGACGATCTCCGGGTTGGCCTTGAGCCAGGCACGGGCGACCTTGGCCGGTTCCTCGCGGGCCATGATCGGCTGCATCAGCTCGGCCTCCTGGGCGCTGGTGAAGCGCAGGCCGCTGAGCAGGCGATCGGCGTTCGGGCAGCGCTGGGCGAAGTCCGGCGCGGTGACGGTGGACACCGTGGCGGCGCCGTCGTTGGGGCCGAACACGTCCTGGCTGCCGCTCAGGTAGGTGATCGGCATCTGGATGTTCATCGGGTGCGGCTTCCAGCCGAAGAACAGCACCGGCTTGTTGGCCTTCACCGCGCGGTTGACCGCGGTGAGCATCGCCGCCTCGCTGGACTCGATCAGCTTGAACTCGCCGAGGCCGAACTGGTTGCTGTCGATCATCTTCTGGATCGCCGTGTTGGCCCCGGAACCGGACTCGATGCCGTAGATCTTGCCGTCCAGTTGCTCCTTGAACCTGGCGATGTCGGCGAAGGTCTTCAAGCCCTGCTCCGCGGTGTAGCTCGGCACCGCGAGCACGGCGACGGCGTCGTCCAGCGACGGCTCGGCCGCGACCCTGACCGCGCCGCTGGCGAGGAACGGCTGGATGTTGTCGTCCATGATCGGCTTCCAGTAACCGAGGAACACGTCGATCTGCTGCTTCTGGATGCCGGCGAAGATGATCTGCTGCGACGCCTGGGTTTGCGTGGTCTGGTAGCCCAGGCCGCCGAGCAGCTCGCTGGCCACGGCGGTAGTGGCGACCACGTCGGTCCAGCCGACCGCGCCGATGCGGATCTTCTGGCAGCTGGCGTCGTCGGCGGCCAGCAGGGCGGAGCTGAACAGGGTGAGGACACAGCAAGCGGCGAGTGCGTTGAGATGGTTCATTGATGCTCCCAGCCTTACGGTTGATGTCATTGTTGTGATGGAGCCTGGCAGCTCCCTCCGTGCTCAGGCTTCACTGCGCCCGATGTGGCCACAGTACGCAGCGCGCTTGTGCAAAAATCGAACTAAAGCGACTAGCTGTTGAACAGAAGCGACCAGCTTGCTTGCGCTGGCGCCCGCCCTGTCTTGTAGTAAGGCGATATGCAACCCGGCGCTGCCCGCCGCTCCTACGAGATTGCCGACACACCTCTATTTGCCATCACCTGCACCGGCGGAACACCAGTCATGCCCCAGACCCTGTGCTTTCTCCTGCTGCCCGGTTTCTCCATGATGGGCCTGATGTCGGCCATCGAGCCGCTGCGGGTGGCCAACCGCTTCCGCGGCGAGCTGCACCGCTGGCGTCTGCTCAGCCTGGACGGCGGGCCGGTGGCGGGCAGCAACGGCATGTC
Source organism: Pseudomonas benzenivorans (assembly GCF_900100495.1). Lineage (GTDB taxonomy): Bacteria > Pseudomonadota > Gammaproteobacteria > Pseudomonadales > Pseudomonadaceae > Aquipseudomonas > Aquipseudomonas benzenivorans. The sequence continues at coordinate 11,768 of NZ_FNCT01000026.1, read as the reverse complement.
GCTGAACGTCGACGCCGCCCTGCAGCTGCCGGCGGCCGGCGACACGCTGTTCGTGGTCGCCGGCTTCGAGCCGCTGGCCCACTTCGATCAGCGCCTGGCGCACTGGCTGCACCGCGCCGAGCGCGAGGGCGCTACCCTCGGCGGCATCGACACCGGCAGCTTCGTGTTGGCCGAGGCCGGGCTGTTCGCCGGGCAGCGCCTGACCCTGCATTGGGAGGCGATCGACGCCTTCCAGGAGCGCTACCCGCACCTGACGCCGACCCAGGAGCTGTTCGAGATCGACGGCCGGCGCATCACCAGCGCCGGCGGCACCGCCAGCCTCGACCTGATGCTCACGCTGATCGGCCGCGACCACGGCGAGGCGCTGGCGGTGGCGGTGTCCGAACAGTTCGTGCTGGGGCGCATCCGCTCGCGCCAGGATCACCAGCGCATGCAGATCGCCAGCCGCTACGGGGTGCACAACAAGAAACTGGTGCAGGTGATCGGCGAGATGCAGCGCCACAGCGAGCAGCCGCTCAGCTCCCAGGCGCTGGCCGAGCGGATCAGCGTCACCCCGCGGCAGCTGGAACGGCTGTTCCGCCAGCACCTGGGCGAAACCCCATCGAACTTCTACCTCGCCCTGCGCCTGGACAAGGCCCGCCAGCTGCTGCGGCAGAGCGAGCTGAGCGTGCTGGAGGTCGGCCTGGCCTGCGGCTTCGAATCCTCCTCGTACTTCTCCCGCTGCTACCGCGCGCGCTTCGCCACCTGCCCCAGCCAGGACCGCCACGAGCACCCGGCCGCCACGGCCTAGTCTCGTAGGGTGCGCGGGGCCGCCTAGACCATGCGCACCAGGGGTTATGCCGAGTGCCCTGGTGCGCGCGGCGCACCCTACGCCTGGCAATCAGCGTTATTGCGCATCCCCAGGGGGGCGGTGTCTGCCGTGCACCCCGCCGCGGATCGGCTTATCCGTTCGCGACCTCTCCTTGACGCTTTCGGCAATACCCCGGTCGCTTTTGCACCGGGTCGCCCTGCCCCCCAGGGATATGCTCCCCACAAAGCGCCAACACCGGGTTTGGCGACAGCAGACAAAGGGGACAGCCTGATGAGCCCAGCCGAAGTGCACGCCGACAGCATCGTTATCGATGGCCTGATCATCGCCAAGTGGAACCGCGAACTGTTCGAGGACATGCGCAAGGGCGGCCTGACCGCCGCCAACTGCACCGTCTCGGTATGGGAAGGGTTCCAGGCCACGGTCAACAACATCGCCGCCAGCCAGAAGCTGATCCGCGACAACAGCGACCTGGTGATGCCGGTGCGCACCACCGCCGACATCCGCAAGGCCAAGGAGCTGGGCAAGACCGGCATTCTCTTCGGCTTCCAGAACGCCCACGCCTTCGAGGACCAGATCGGCTACGTCGAGGTGTTCAAGCAGCTCGGCGTGGGCATCGTGCAGATGTGCTACAACACCCAGAACCTGGTCGGCACCGGCTGCTACGAGCGCGACGGCGGCCTGTCCGGCTTCGGTCGCGAGATAGTCGCGGAGATGAACCGCGTCGGCATCATGTGCGACCTGTCCCACGTCGGTTCGAAGACTTCCGAGGAAGTCATCCTCGAATCGAAGAAGCCGGTGTGCTACTCGCACTGCCTGCCGTCCGGCCTCAAGGAACACCCGCGCAACAAGTCCGACGAGGAACTGAAGTTCATCGCCGACCACGGCGGCTTTGTCGGCGTGACCATGTTCGCGCCCTTCCTGGCCAAGGGCATCGACTCGACCATCGACGACTACGCCGAGGCCATCGAGTACGTGATGAACCTGGTCGGCGAGGACGCCATCGGCATCGGCACCGACTTCACCCAGGGCCACGGCCAGGACTTCTTCGAATACCTGACCCACGACAAGGGCTACGCCCGCCGCCTGACCAACTTCGGCAAGATCGTCAACCCGCTGGGCATCCGCACCGTCGGCGAATTCCCCAACCTCACCGAGACCCTCTTGAAACGCGGCATGCCCGAGCGCGTGGTGCGCAAGGTGATGGGCGAGAACTGGGTACGTGTCCTCAAGGACGTCTGGGGCGAATAAGCCGCAAGCCATAACACGATCAATGTGGGAAGGGCCGGGCGGCCCCTCCCACAAATCACACAAAATTCTGGAGTACCGAACACATGGCCACCCACGCACCCGAAATGCCCATCCTGGTCGACGACGAAACCGGCGTCTGGACCACCGACGCCCTGCCGATGCTCTACGTGCCGCGGCATTTCTTCGTCAACAACCACATCGGCATCGAGGAAGTGCTGGGCGCCGACGCCTACGCCGAGATCCTCTACAAGGCCGGCTACAAGTCCGCCTGGCACTGGTGCGAGAAGGAAGCCGAATGCCATGGCCTGTCCGGCGTGGCGGTGTTCGAGCACTACATGAAGCGCCTGTCGCAGCGCGGCTGGGGCCTGTTCAAGATCCAGTCGATCGACCTCGACAAGGGCACCTGCGAAGTGCGCCTGGACCATTCCGCCTTCGTCTACGTCTACGGCAAGTGCGGACGCCCGGTCGACTACATGTTCACCGGCTGGTTCGCCGGCGCCATGGACCAGATTCTCCAGGCCAAGGGCAGCAGCCTGCGCACCCGGGCCGAGCAGGTCTACGGTGCCTCGCAGGAAGGCCACGACCATGGCCTGTTCCGCGTCCAACCACTCTAAAAACAAAGGTCTGTGGGAGGGGCTTTAGCCGCGACTGGCAAGCCGCTATCGCCGCTAAAGCGCCTCCCACAATCCTAAGCTCCGTGAGGATGCCGCAATGGCTTTCGAAGCAATGTTCCAGCCGATCCAGATCGGCAAACTGACCATCCGCAACCGCGTGCTCAGCACCGCCCACGCCGAGGTCTATGCCACCGACGGCGGCATGACCACCGAGCGTTACGTCAAGTATTACGAGGAGAAGGCCAAGGGCGGCATCGGCCTGGCGATCTGCGGCGGCTCCTCGGTGGTGGCCATCGACAGCCCGCAGGAGTGGTGGAGCTCGGTCAACCTGTCGACCGACCGGATCATCCCGCACTTCCAGAACCTGGCCGACGCCATGCACAAGCACGGCGCCAAGATCATGATCCAGATTACCCACATGGGCCGCCGCTCGCGCTGGGACGGCTTCAACTGGCCGACCCTGATGTCGCCGTCGGGCATCCGCGAACCGGTGCACCGCGCCACCTGCAAGACCATCGAGCCGGAGGAGATCTGGCGGGTAATAGGCAACTACGCGCAGGCCGCGCGCCGGGCCAAGGAAGGCGGCCTGGACGGCGTCGAGCTGTCCGCCGTGCACCAGCACATGATCGACCAGTTCTGGTCGCCGCGGGTCAACAAGCGTACCGACGAATGGGGCGGCAGCTTCGAGGGCCGCATGAAGTTCGGCCTGGAAGTGCTCAAGGCCGTGCGCAAGGAAGTCGGCGACGACTTCTGCGTGGGCATGCGTATCTGCGGTGACGAGTTCCACCCGGACGGCCTGTCCCACGAGGACATGAAGCAGATCGCCGCCTACTACGACGCCACCGGCATGCTCGACTTTATTGGAGTCGTTGGTTCCGGTTGCGACACCCACAACACATTGGCCAACGTCATCCCGAACATGAGCTACCCGCCGGAGCCGTTCCTCCATCTGGCGGCCGGGATCAAGGAAGTGGTCAAGGTGCCGGTGCTGCACGCGCAGAACATCAAGGACCCGAACCAGGCCACGCGCATTCTCGAAGGCGGCTACGTCGACATGGTCGGCATGACCCGCGCGCACATCGCCGACCCGCACCTGATCGCCAAGATCAAGATGGGCCAGGTCGACCAGATCAAGCAGTGCGTCGGCGCCAACTACTGCATCGACCGCCAGTACCAGGGGCTGGACGTGCTGTGCATCCAGAACGCCGCGACTTCGCGCGAATACATGGGCGTGCCGCACATCATCGAGAAGTCCACCGGGCCCAAGCGCAAGGTGGTGGTGGTCGGTGGCGGCCCGGCCGGCATGGAGGCCGCACGGGTGGCAGCAGAACGCGGCCACGACGTGACGCTGTTCGAGAAGAAAGACAGTCTTGGCGGGCAGATCACCACCGCCTCCAAGGCGCCGCAGCGCGACCAGATCGCCGGCATCACCCGCTGGTTCCAGCTGGAGCTGGCGCGCCTGAACGTCGACCTGCGCCTGGGCACCGGCGCCGACGTCGCGGCCATCCAGGACCTGCGCCCGGACATCATCGTGCTGGCCAACGGCGGTCATCCGTTCCTCGAGCAGAACGAACACTGGGGCGCGGCCGAAGGCCTGGTGGTCAGCAGCTGGGACGTGCTCGACGGCAAGGTCGCGCCGGGCAAGAACGTGCTGGTCTACGACACCATCTGCGAGTTCACCGGCATGTCGGTGGCCGACTACCTGGCCGACAAGGGCGCGCAAGTTGAAATCGTGACGGACGATATCAAGCCGGGCGTGGCCATCGGCGGCACCTCGTTCCCGACCTACTACCGCAGCATGTACCCCAAGGAAGTGATCATGACCGGCGACCTGATGCTGGAAAAGGTCTACCGCGAGGGCGACAAGCTGGTGGCGGTGCTGGAGAACGAATACACCGGGGCCAAGGAAGAGCGGGTGGTCGACCAGGTGGTGGTGGAGAACGGCGTGCGTCCCGACGAAACGCTGTACTACGCGCTGAAGGAAGGCTCGCGCAACAAGGGCCAAGTCGACGTGGAAGCGCTGTTCGCGATCAAGCCGCAGCCGTGCCTGACTGAACCGGGCGACGGCTACCTGCTGTTCCGCATCGGCGACTGCGTGGCCCAGCGCAACACCCACGCGGCGATCTATGACGCGCTGCGGTTGTGCAAGGACTTTTAAGCTTGTCTCCCCTCTCCCTCCGGGAGAGGGGCCGGGGGTGAGGGATGGTTGGCGCAACTGGATTGCCAGTCGCCGGACATTCCCCTCACCCCAGCCCTCTCCCGGAGGGAGAGGGAGCTGACCGTACCGCCTTTAGGTCCCCCTAAGGAGACCAACGAATGTTGAACACCCTTCTCCCCATCCTGCTGTTCGCCGCCCTGGCCCTCGCGGTCATCGGCGCCGGCAAGCGCTTCCTCATGTGGCGCCGCGGCCGGCCGGCCCAGGTCGACTGGATCGGCGGGCTCTTGGCCATGCCGCGGCGCTACCTGGTCGACCTGCACCATGTGGTCGAGCGCGACAAGTACATGTCCAGGACCCACGTCGCCACCGCCGGCGGCTTCGTCCTGGCGGCGCTGCTGGCGATCGTCGTGCACGGCTTCGGCCTGCACAACCGGATCCTCGGCTTCGCCCTGCTGGCGGCCTGCGTGCTGATGTTCGGTGGCGCGCTGTTCGTCGCCAAGCGCCGGCGCAATCCGCCGGCGCGGCTGTCGAAAGGCCCGTGGAACCGCCTGCCGAAAAGCCTGCTGATGTTCGCCGCGAGCTTCTTTATCGCCACGCTTCCCGTTGCCGGCATCCTGCCGCAAGGCTTCGGCGGCTGGCTGCTCGCCGCGGTCCTCGCCGTCGGCGTGGCCTGGGGCGTGTCCGAGCTGTTCCTCGGCATGACCTGGGGCGGGCCGATGAAGCACGCCTTCGCCGGCGCCCTGCACCTGGCCTGGCATCGCCGCGCCGAGCGCTTCGGTGGTGGCCGCTCGACCGGCCTCAAGGCCCTGGATCTGGACGACCCCAAGGCGCCGCTGGGCGTGGAAAAACCCAGCGACTTCACCTGGAACCAGCTGCTCGGCTTCGACGCCTGCGTGCAGTGCGGCAAGTGCGAGGCGGCCTGCCCGGCCTTCGCCGCCGGCCAGCCGCTCAACCCGAAGAAGCTGATCCAGGACATGGTGGTCGGCCTGGCCGGCGGCAGCGACGCCAAGTTCGCCGGCTCGCCCTACCCTGGTAAGCCCATAGGCGAGCACAGCGGCGGCCCGCACCTGCCGATCGTCGACCTGAATGGCAAGGCCCTGGTGGATGCCGAGACCCTCTGGTCCTGCACCACCTGCCGTGCCTGCGTCGAGGAATGCCCGATGATGATCGAGCACGTCGACGCCATCGTCGACATGCGCCGCCATCTGACCCTGGAAAAAGGCGCCACGCCGAACAAGGGCGCCGAGGTGCTGGACAACCTGATCGCCACCGACAACCCCGGCGGCTTCGCCCCCGGCGGCCGGCTGAACTGGGCGGCGGACCTCAACCTGCCGCTGCTCAGCGAGAAGAAAAGCGTCGACGTGCTGTTCTGGGTCGGCGACGGCGCCTTCGATATGCGCAATCAGCGCACCTTGAGAGCCTTTGTCAAAGTGCTGAAGGCCGCCAACGTCGACTTCGCCGTGCTCGGCCTGGAAGAGCGCGACAGCGGCGACGTGGCCCGCCGCCTGGGCGACGAGGCGACCTTCCAGCAGCTGGCCAAGCGCAATATCGCCACCCTGGCGCAGTACCGCTTCAACAAGATCGTCAGCTGCGACCCGCACAGCTTTCACGTGCTGAAGAACGAATACGGCGAACTCGGCGGCCACTACCAGGTGCTGCACCACAGCACTTATATGGACGAACTGATCGGCTCGCAAAAGTTGCACCTCGGTAAACACAAGGGCGGCTCGGTCACCTACCACGACCCCTGCTACCTGGGCCGCTACAACGGCGAGTACGAAGCCCCACGCGCCGTGCTGAAGGCCATCGGCATCGAAGTCAAGGAGATGGAACGTTCCGGCTTCCGCTCGCGCTGCTGCGGTGGCGGCGGCGGCGCACCGATCACCGACATTCCCGGCAAGCAGCGGATTCCCGACATGCGCATGCTCGACATCAAGCAGACCGGCGCCGAACTGGTGGCCGTGGGTTGCCCGCAGTGCACGGCGATGCTCGAAGGCGTGGTCGCGCCGCGCCCGGAGATCAAGGACATCGCCGAACTGGTGGCCGAGGTGCTGCTGGAGGCGCCCGCCCCGGCAAAAAAGCCGGCGCCGGCCAAGCGTGAAATGGCGGAGGTGCAGTGATGATTCGACTAACGCGCCAACGGTCTGCCCCCTCGCCCCTCCGGGGAGAGGGCTGGGGTGAGGGGGCGATTTTGCCTCGCACGCCGAATTGTAGTCCCCTCACCCTGACCCTCTGCCCAAGGGGGAGAGGGAATGATCGAGTCGCCCCAGCCTTCGAGGTGCAGCCATGAGCGACATAATCCGCCGCGACCCGCGCGCCGAATGGATCGCGCGCAACCGCCTGCACCCGCTGCACGCGGCCATGCAGAAGGTTGAAAGCAGCTGGATGGGGCCCAACGGCCTGATCCGCAAGAACCCGCATGCGGTCGGTTTCATCGGCCCCAACGGCATCAAGCGAATCGACCGCTCCGGCGCCCAGCAAGGTGGCAGCCAGAAACGCAGCGCCGCCAGCGAGGTGGTGCAGCTGCCGCTGCATGTGGTCGAACAGCCGGCCTTCCACATCGTGGTGGTGCCGGACATGGTCGGCGGCCGCCTCGGCAGCCACGACAAGGACCTGCTCGGCCTGGCCCGCAAGCTGGCCGGAGCCGACGGCGCGGTGGTCGCGGTAGTGTTCGGCGAGCACAAGGAGAACGCCTTCGACAGCGCCGGCGTCGACCGCCTGCTGCAGATCGAGGGCGAGGCCTTCGACGGCTATGCCCCGGAACAGCGGGTGCTGGCCCTCGGCGCAGTGGAAAGCCAGCTGGCGCCGCGTCACTGGCTGCTGCCGGACAGCCGCAGCGGCGGCGGCGAACTCGGGCGCCGGCTGGCCGCCAAGCTCGGCGAACGCCCGGCCACGCGGGTCTGGCAGGTCGCCGACGGCCGCTGCATCGGCCGCGCCGGCGCCGGCCAGGAAGACCTGGTACGCGCCGCGCCGCGGCTGATCCTGGCCGCCGCCGAATGCGCCGAGCCGGTCAGCGATACGCGTCACGAAGCCCGCCCCTTGGCCTTGCAGGAGAAAGTCGCGCGCAGCCTGCCGCGCATCGAGGACCTCGGCGCGGTGGCGGTCGACCCGGCGCTGATCCCCATGGCCGAGGCCGAGTTCATCCTCTCCGGCGGCAACGGGGTGAAGGACTGGACGCTGTTCCATCAGGCCGCCGAAGCCCTCGGCGCCACCGAAGGCGCCTCGCGGGTGGCGGTGGACGACGGTTTCATGCCGCGCAACCGCCAGGTCGGCGCCACCGGCACCTGGGTCACCGCGCGGGTGTACATGGCGGTCGGCATTTCCGGGGCGATCCAGCACCTGCAGGGCATCGGTGCCTGCGACAAGGTGGTGGCGGTGAACATGGATCCGGGCTGCGACATGATCAAGCGCGCCGACCTGTCGGTGATCGGCGACTCCGCGGCGATCCTCGCCGCGCTGATCGAACGGGTCGCCGCCTATCGTCAAGCGGGAGAACGCGATGCGGCTTGAAACCGGGTTCGCCAAATCCTGTGGGAGGGGCCGAGCGGCGATCCGTTTTAGCCGCGAACGGCTTTCGCGGCTAAAGCCCCTCCCACGGGTAAATCCAGCCCAGCGGAAATCCGCATCATCCACAACCGATCCCCGGATTGCATCCGGGCTACGGGTGAACCATGACTGACTTGAATATCATCGCCCTGGTCTCGGTCGGCGCCCACCCGACCTCGGGGCGCGCGCGCCGCGCCGAGCAGGATGCCCGTGCCGTCGAGCTGGGCCTGCGCCTGGCCGGCGACAAGCTGCAGGTGCTGCACGCCGGCGACCCGCAGGAAGAGGCGCTGCGCGCCTACCTGGGCATGGGCCTGGCGCAGCTGAGCGTGCTCGACCAACCCAAGCAGGCCGATGCCCTGCCGCTGCTGACCAGCTACCTGCAGGACGCCGGTGCACAGCTGGTGCTCACCGGCAGCCAGGCGGAGACCGGCGAAGGCTCCGGCATGCTGCCGTTCCTGCTGGCCGAGCGCCTGGGCTGGCCATTGGTGGTCGGCCTGGCCGAGGTGGAGAAGGTCGAGAACGGCGTGGCCCAGGTGCTGCAGGCCCTGCCCCGCGGCCAGCGGCGGCGCCTGAAGGTGCGCCTGCCGTTCCTCGCCAGCGTCGACAACGCCGCGCCGACCGCGCGCCAGAGCGCCTTCGGCCCGGCGCGGCGCGGCCAACTGCAAGCCCACGAGGTGAACATCGTCGAGGACAGCCTGCTCGCCGAGGCGCAGTTGCAGCCGGCACGACCGCGGCCCAAGCGGCTCAAGGTGATCAAGGCCAAGACCGGCGCCGAACGGATGAAGGCGGCCACCGCCAAGGCCTCCGGCGGCGGCGGCCAGGTGCTCAAGGACCTCTCGCCGCAAGCCGGCGCCGAGGCTATCTTCAAACTGCTAATCGAAGAGGGCGTCCTGCGCTAGCAGGCCGACGAGGGAGGATCCAGACCATGATGCATGCCGATCTGATCGACCAGGAAGACTTCCGCGAGCGCCTGGTGGCGCTGGGATTGTCCATCCCGCCCGGCGTCAGCGCCGAGCAAGCCTGCGAGCACGCGGTGAGCGGCCTCAGCCCGGAGCGCGCGCTGGCGCTGCGGCGCCTGGTGGAGGAACTGCTGGGCGGCAGCGCCACCCTGCTGCCGACCGTGCGCGAAGCCATTTCCCGCACGCTGCTGCCGGCGCTGGTGCCGCGCTGAGTCGAGCTCGCACGCAATGCACAAGGGGCGCTGATAGCGCCCCTTATCGTTTCCGCCCACGCCAGCCCGCCTTGGGCAACAGGCAAAAGCGGCGTACTGCTTCGCGAGTACGCCCCACACGCTGGCACCGCGTTGATCAAGTAGGGCGCGCGGGGTCGCCTAGGCCGTGCGCACCAATGGCCTTACGCACAGGCTGCCCGCAATGCTGTAACCCTTGCCGGTGCGCGCGGCGCACCCTACGGACCGGCTCCGTCGCTCCGGACGCCCTAGAGCCGCACGCTGGCGAAGGTCGACTCGCCCTGGGCGCGGGTCAGCGCGGCCATGGCGGTGGACGAGGACGGCCGCATCAGGTCTTCCGGCAGCGGCACCAGCGCCACCACGCTGGCCGAGGTCTGCCCGGCCCGCTCGTCGCGCGGCGGAATGCCGAAGTACTCGCGGTAGCACTTGGAGAAGTGCGGGGTGGAGACGAAGCCGCACACCGAGGCCACCTCGATGATCGACATCGAGGTCTGCTTGAGCAGCTGGCGCGCGCGGATCAGCCGCAGCTTCAGGTAGTAGCGCGACGGCGAGCAGTGCAGGTACTTCTGGAACAGGCGCTCGAGCTGGCGGCGCGACACGTCGACGTAGCAGGCCAGCTCGTCGAGGTCGATCGGCTCCTCCAGGTTGGCCTCCATCAGCGCGACGATTTCCTGCAGCTTCGGCTGGTTGGTGCCGAGCATGTGCTTGAGCGGCACGCGCTGGTGATCCTGCTCGTTGCGGATGCGCTCGTAGATGAACATCTCGGAGATCGCCGCGGCCAGCTCGCGGCCATGCTCGCGGCCGATCAGGTGCAGCATCATGTCCATCGGCGCGGTGCCGCCGGACGAGGTGTTGCGGTTGCGGTCGATGGAGAACAGGCGGGTGCTGATGGCGGCGCGGGGGAAGGCTTCCTGCATCGACGCCAGGCACTCCCAGTGCACGCTGCAATCGTAGCCGTCGAGCAGGCCGGCCTTGGCCAGCGCCCAGCTGCCGGTGCACACCGCGCCGAGCTGGCGGCCCTGGCGCGCCTGGACCTGCAGCCAGTGCAGGTGCTCGCGGGTGACGCTGTGCTGGATGTCCACGCCGCCGCAGACGATTACCGCATCCAGCGCCGGCGCGTTGTCCAGGCCGGCGTCCGGGGTGATCTGCAGGCCATCGCTGGCGCACACCGGCTGACCGTTCTGGGTCAGGGTGTACCAGCGATACAGTTCCTTGCCGGAGAGTTGATTGGCCATGCGCAGGGGCTCGACTGCCGAGGCCAGGGAAATAAGGGTGAAGTTGTCCAGCAGCAGGAAACCGATGGACTGAGGAACACGGCTGAGGGGCTGTGCCCCTTGGTTGGACTGTGACATCAGTGAAACCCTCACGCAAAGCAAGACACGGGGTTGAGCCTTCATGGCGAGGCTCTATTTTTGTGATTCTGGTCTACGGCTGCCCCAGAACGGCTTGTAGAAAGACAACGCAAAGGTCGTGCCTGAATTGATTGGATGTTCAATAAAAAACAGCTCGACTCATCCAAGGCGCGTGCCAGCGGGCGTTGGCAGGAACGACAGAAGCTTTCTGTTTGCGACCGGTAGAACCCGAGGGGTCGGGTTCTTGAGCACTTCGGTAGCACTGCCTGTGCGGAGGACTGTCACCCTGCTACGCACGGCAATGGGAACGGTAACGGACGAACGGTGCATCCATTGACCGGTCGGTCAGCCCGCGCCTGACCGACCCGGCTGCCGGTGCGCACCAAAAGCTGGCAGACGCTCCGTGCAGGGGCGAAAGCGGGTCGCGGTCCTCGACCCTGCCGGCATTTCGCCATGCCTGTGTCGCCGCGCAGACCGGCCCTCAACACTCGATGGCGCTGACCGCCAGGCCGCCGCGCGAGGTTTCCTTGTACTTGTCGTGCATGTCGGCGCCGGTGTCGCGCATGGTGCGGATCACCCGGTCGAGCGAGATGAAGTGCTCGCCGTCGCCGCGCAAGGCCATCTGCGCGGCGTTGATCGCCTTCACCGCGGCGATCGCGTTGCGCTCGATGCACGGCACCTGGACCAGCCCGCCGACCGGGTCGCAGGTCAGCCCGAGGTTGTGCTCCAGGCCGATCTCGGCGGCGTTCTCCAGTTGTTCCGGGGTGGCGCCGAGGATCTCCGCCAGGCCGGCGGCGGCCATGGCGCAGGCCGAACCGACCTCGCCCTGGCAGCCGACTTCGGCGCCGGA
>NZ_FNCT01000027.1 GCF_900100495.1 Pseudomonas benzenivorans | reverse complement strand
GCTGGTCTGCACCAGCACCGCGCTGATCATCCTGCTCTCCGGCGTCTACCAGCCGGGCAGCGAGATGGCCGGGGTGATCCTGACCCAGACCGCCCTGGCGGCGGTGGTCGGCGAGTGGGGCCGGGTGTTCGTCAGCATCGCCCTGATGCTGTTCGTCTTCACCACGCTGATCTACAACTACTACCTCGGCGAGAACGCCCTGGGCTTCTTCAGCGGCAAACGCTGGCCGGTGCAGGTCTACCGCGTGCTGGTGATCGCTCTGGTGCTGTGGGGCTCGCTGCAGGACCTGGGCACGGTGTTCGCCTTCGCCGACGTCACCATGGGCCTGCTGGCCATCGTCAACCTGGTGGCCCTGACCCTGCTGTTCAAGGTCGGCCTGCGCGTAATGCGCGATTACGACGATCAGTACAAGGCGGGTATCAAGGTCCCGGTGCTCGATCCCAGCCGCTTTGCCGACCTCGATCTGGACCCGACTGTCTGGCCGGCAGTACAAGCTGGAGCCAAGGAAGCGTTGCCAGGTCAGACAAGCCCCGGAGCCCTGGCGTCTGAAGAAAATTGGTCTTAAGAGCTCTGGCTCGACCAACTACTGGCCGCGCCCAGCCACCGCTAAAGAGTGGCGACACGTGACCTGCACAGGCGGTGACTACCAATACGGTTCCGTGCGGGTCTCCTGCGGGCGAATTGGCCGGGGTTGGCGCGCAGGCCCTGGTGCTGGGCGGCTTCGACCTCGACCCTGGCCTGCCTCGAGCCTCTCAGTCGCGCTGGGGAATACCCAGGCCGCGGATCACCGCCGGCCGCGAGAGGAAGGCGTCCAGTGCGCGGAGGACGTTGCTGAAGCGCTCGATCTGCACCAGTTCGCCGGCCTCGTAGAAGCCGATCAGGTTGCGCACCCAGGGGAAGGTGGCGATGTCGGCGATGCTGTACGCCTCGCCCATGATCCACTGGCGGCCGTCCAGGCGCCGGTCGAGCACGCCGAGCAGGCGCTTGGACTCCTCGATGTAGCGGTCGCGCGGGCGCTTGTCCTCGAAGTCCTTGCCGGCGAATTTGTGGAAGAAGCCGACCTGGCCGAACATCGGCCCGACTCCGCCCATCTGCCACATCAGCCACTGGAGGGTTTCATAGCGCCCGGGCGTGTCCTGCGGGATCAGTTGGCCGCTCTTCTCCGCCAGGTAGAACAGGATCGCGCCGGACTCGAACAGCGCCAGCGGCTGGCCGTCCGGACCGTTGGGGTCGAGGATGGCGGGGATCTTGTTGTTCGGGTTGAGCGAGAGGAACTCCGGCGAGAACTGCTTGTCGCGCTCGAAGCTGACCAGGTGCGGCTCGTAGGGCAGGCCGGTCTCTTCCAGCATGATCGACACCTTGACGCCGTTGGGCGTGGGCAGCGAGTACAGCTGCAGGCGCTCGGGGTGCTGGGCGGGCCATTTGTGGGTGATGGGGTAGGCGGAAAGGTCTGGCATAGCGCTTCCTATCATCATGCGGTCGGAACAGGCCCGGCCAGGCGCTGGGTGGCGCCGGTCGGGCGTTATTGTTGCGGCCCGCGGGCGCCGGCAGCCATGTGCCGCTCGGGATGCCGAGGGCGGGGCGCTGCTTCGGACGCTGACGCTGGCCTTGCCCGAAGGATGAGACCACTATCGGCCCTGTCGCGAAAATCGTTAGTCGTACTAGTGGGCATCAACCCGGTTGATGGACCGCGCGGCATGGTTCCCTGCGCCGCTGCGAGCCGGTATGGTGCGCGCTTCGACCCACCGGTAATGGAGCACCCCGATGAGCCTGCATGGCGCGTACGACCCGCAGAACATCTTCGCCCAGATCATTCGTGGCGAGGCCCCCTGCTACAAGCTGTACGAGGACGAGGACGTGCTCGCCTTCCTCGACCTGTTTCCCCAGGCCCATGGCCATACCCTGGTGATCCCCAAGCGGGTGGCGGCGCGCAATATCCTGGAGATCGACGCAGACAGCCTGGCCAGGCTGATGGCCGTGACCCAGCGGCTGGCCCGGGTGCTGGTCGAGGAGCTGCAGCCGGACGGCGTGCAGGTCGCCCAGTTCAACGGCGCCCCGGCCGGGCAGACGGTGTTCCACCTGCACATGCACATCATCCCGCGGGTTGCCGGCCAGGGCCTGGGCATCCACGCCGCCAACCGCGCCGATCCGGCCGAACTGGAGCAACTGCAGGCGCGCCTGGTCAAGCGCCTGGCCGGCTGAGCCGGCGCGGCGAGGCCTTCAGTCGAGCCCGTAGCGCCGCAGCAGCCGCTGCCACTCGGGGTCGGCCTGCAGCGAGGCGGTGGCCTGGGTCACGAACTCGGCCACCTCCGGATCCAGGTTTGGTTGGAGCAGCAGGTGGCGACTGAAGCTGTTCAGCGGCTTGGCGGAGAAGTGCAGGCGCTGGTTCAAGCCCATTCTGCGGCTATAGAAAAGCGCGGTGGAGCGTGGCAGGAGGATCAGGTCGAGGCGCTTGCTCAGCAGCTTGTTGAGGTTCTGCTCGCCCTGGAAGACGTCCTTGCGCTGGATCAGCCCGCGGTCGATATCCGCCTCAATGGGCTGGTACCTGTGGCCGAGCACCCCGCCCAGGGTGCGCCCATGCAGGGAGGCGGGGCCGTCGTAGTCGAACGGCTGCTCCGGCCGCGACAGGAATTCCTGCTGGTCCTGCAGCAGGGCGGGCGTCCACGCGGATCGAGCGCAATGGGCATCGTCGAGAAATACCGGGTTGACCCACAGCAGCAGCTCGACCTGGCGCCGTTGCAGGCTCAGGTCCAGGCGCTTGCGCGGCTGATAGACCAGCCTGAAGCGGAAGCGGCCGCGGTTATCCGCATGCTGGTTGAACAGCTCGAGCAGGTCGTAGGACAGCCCTTGCTGGCTGTCGCGGTCGAGGATGAACGGCGGTATCAGGTGATAGGTCCAGGCGAGCACCTCGCGTTGGGCGTAGCCGGTCAGCGGTAGCAGGCACAACAGCAGAAGCAGGAGACCCTTGCGCATGATACGGCTCGCCACAAGCAGGTTTGAGAGGACTATAGAGTCCTTTGCCTTGGCGGAAGATGACGGCGCGCAACAAGCTTGACTCAGGTCAAGCCATACGTCGGCGCGGCCTGCAGCGGTTTCGCTAGCCGCCCGAATGGGCCCTGTGCGGCGGGCGCTGGCACGGCGGATGACGGGGCCGGCGCCCATGCTCGGCTGCATGCCCCGGCGCTTGGTGGGCGAGTCCGCGCGTATTCGCCCAGGCCGGCAACGCGGCCCCGGATTGCATCCGGGCTACGGGTAGGGCCGCGCAACTTTGTAGGAGGACCGCGCCCGTTCTCGAAAACGCTCCCGGCGTTCTTCCTACCTCCCCCATCCATGGGGTCGCCGACGGGCTCGCGGCATTTCCCACATCCATGTGGGGCACGCGCCTCGCGGCGAATGCAGCCCGCAGGGCTGCCAGGTTGTTGCGTGGCCTGGCGGTGCAGGGCGAAGGCTTCGCCCCGAGGTCACGGGACGTCGCCCGGCCCCTCCCGCAGCGACGGCGCAAGCCAGCGCGTTTGCGTTAGCCAACTAGTCCTACAGCCCGCTGGTGTGCTGCCTCGCAATAATCAATGCTCACGCGGCTGGGCCGCGTGTGGGGTGCGCGGGACCGCCCAGACCGTGCGCACTACTGTCAACCGGATGCCTGGTGCGCACGGCGCACCCTACGAGCCGGAGTCATCGAAACAATAATTCCGAGATCACAGCTAGCGGGCGCGGATCGCGCGCTGGTTGGACAGGTAGATGTTGTCCGCCTGCGGCACCTCGCCGCTGGCCAGGGCGGCCAGCCATTGCTCGGTGCCGAGCACGGCGGCGAAGCCGGTGTGCATGACGACGGTGAACACCCGGTGGATTTCCTCGGCGCTAGCCGCGCCCAAGGCGTTGGCGTAGGGCAGCGAGCCGGCGGCGTCGTGCAGCAGTTCGACCTTCCAGCCTTCGTGGTGGGCCTGGCGCACGGTGGAGTCGTCGCAGTTGTGGGTCATGTAGCCGACCACGGTGAGGGTGTCGATGCCGCGTTCGCGCAGCCAGGCGCCCAGCCCGGTGCCGCTCAGGGCGCTGGCCTGCTGCTTCTCGACCAGCAGATCGCGCGGCCGCTCGGCCACCAGCGGGTGCAGCTCGGCGGCCTGGCTGCCGCGGGCGAACAGCGGCGAGCTGGCGGCGGCGAGATGCTGCACCACCACCACCGGGATGCCGGCGGCCTGGGCGGCGTCCATTGCCCTGGCGATGTTGCCCAGGGACAGGTTCATCTCCGGGTATTCGATGCGCAGCTTGCCGCTGACGTATTCGTTCTGCACGTCGATGACGATCAGGGCGCGTTTCGGGAGTTGGCGCATGGCGGTATTCCTTATGGGTTGGGGTGGCGCCGATTGTTCCCCTGGGCGCGCACCCGCCGTGAGTGGCCCGAAAGTCAAACTGCGCTAAGATCGGGCCAAGTCTTTGCCCAGGAACCCAGCCATGCTGCCGCACCGCGTCGCCGTGCTCGCCTTCGACCGGATCAGCCCATTCCACCTGTCCGTGCCTGGCCTGGTGTTCGGCGAGTCCCTGCCGGGCGAGGGCAACTACCAACTGCTGGTGTGTGCCGCCGCGCCGGGCCGCCTGACCACCACCGCTGGCTTCGAGCTGGTCGTCGAACATGGCCTGGAGGCGCTGCACGGCGCGCAGACGATCATCGTGCCGAGCTGGCACAACCCGCACGAGCGCCCGCCGCAGGTCCTGCTCGATGCGCTGATCGCCGCCCATGGGCGCGGCGCCCAGCTGGTCGGACTGTGCCTGGGGGCGTTCGTGCTAGCCGAGGCCGGCCTGCTCGACGGCCGCCAGGCGACCACCCATTGGGCCTGGGCCCGGGAGTTCGCCGAGCGGTTCCCGGGCGTGCGCCTGGATGCCGATGTGCTCTATGTGGAGGATGGCAACCTGTTGACTTCGGCCGGCACCGCCGCCGGCATCGACTGCTGCCTGCATCTGTTGCGCCAGCACTGCGGCGCCGAGATGGCCAACAAGGTGGCGCGGCGCCTGGTTGTGCCGCCCCATCGCCAGGGCGGCCAGGCGCAGTTCATCGAGCAGCCGCTGCCGGCGACGCGGCGCGACGATCGCCTCGCCGATCTGCTCGACTGGGTGCGCGCCAGCCTGGATCAGCCGCACAGCCTGGACCGCCTGGCGGACAAAGCACTGATGAGCCGGCGCAGCTTCACCCGGCATTTCCGCCAGCTCACTGGCACCACCCTGGGCGACTGGCTGCTGGCCGAGCGCCTGGCCCTGAGCCAGCGCCTGTTGGAGAGCACCGACCAGCCCATCGACAGCATCGCCGGGCTGGCCGGCTTCGGTTCGCCGGTGTCGCTGCGTCATCACTTCGGCCGCGCCTTCGGGGTCTCGCCCAGCCACTACCGGCAGAGCTTTCGCGGCCGTTAGTGCGGGAGCCGTCGAACCCCGGCATGCGCAGCCGGCGTCCGAACTTGTGCAGCCCCGACGCAGTGGCAATACTCAGCCGGCATTCCTTGCGCCCATGGAGGGCCCCCATGCGATTGATTTGTGCAGTTCTGCCGCTGCTGGCGCTGGCCGGTTGTTCGTCGTTCCAGGCCGATCCCGAGAACGTCAGAGCGGTGCCGGCCGAGCGCTTGCTGGCCTACCAGCAGCCGCTGGACGGCGGCGGGCAGATCGTGGTCAACCGCGATCTCGGCATGCTCGGCGGTGGCTGCTACGTGGCCGTACTGGTCGACCGCCAGGTGGCGGCGCGCATCGGCATCGGCGAATCGGCGCGCTTCCAGGTGCCGGCGGGCACCCGGGTGGTGGGCATCGGTATCGATGAGCAGGACGACACGCTGTGCGGCAAGGGCCGCCTGCGCCGCGAGCTGGCGGTACAGGTGGCGCAAGGCGCAAGCCAGCAGCTGCGCATCGTCAGCGAGGCCAAGGGCGGCTTCGATATCCGTCCGGATACGCCCTGAGCGGCGCCGCCGGATGAAATCCAGCGACGTGCCGCGGCCGGCAGTGCGGCTCCCGGGCTGTATCCGGGCTAGGAGGCTGGAAGCGTGCGCGGGAAACGCATGTAGGAGCGGCCCATGGCCGCGAAATTGTCTGGCAGAGCGCGGATCGCGGCCATGGGACTGGGCGTCCCCGCCGCTCCTACAGGGGAGTAGGCTCAGCGTGGTGCAGCGTCTGTGGCATCGGCTCCGCTGCCCGGCAGCCTGGCTGCCGTTCGCCTAATCTTCTGCCTATCGGTGAGGCGGCCCCGGCACAGGACCAGGCCAGTGAGGTCAAACATGGTCAATCCTTCACGCAGCAGTAAGCGTCCCCCGGGCAGCGGCGCGCATATCGTCACCCTGACTCTCAGTCCGGCGCTGGATATCGCCACCCAGATTCCGCGCCTGTGCCCGGACGCCAAGCTGCGCTGCAGCGAGCCCAGCTACGCGCCGGGCGGCGGTGGCATCAATGTCGCCCGCGCCATCCACACCCTCGGCGGCCGTGCCCTGGCGTTGTTTCCCGCCGGCGGCTCGACCGGCCAGCACCTGATCGAACTGCTCGACGCCGAAGGGGTGTCGAATCAGGCCCTGCCGATCGCCGACTGGACCCGCGAATGCCTCAACGTGGTGGAGCGGGCCAGCGCCCAGCAGTACCGCTTCATCATGCCCGGTGCCCGTCTCAGCCCGGAGGAGCAGGAGCGCCTGCTGGCCGCCCTGACCGCGCTGCCGGCGCTCGATTACCTGGTGATCAGCGGCAGCCTGCCCGAGGGCCTGGCCGCCGACTTCCTCCCGCGGGTGCTGCAGGGCGCCGCCCGGCGTGGCGCGCGCTGCATCCTCGACAGCTCCGGCGAGGCGCTGCGCCAGGCTCTGGCGGTCGGCGGGGTGTACCTGATCAAGCCCAACTTCAGCGAGCTGAGCAGCCTGGTCGGGCAGGAGATCGCCGGCCCGCAGCAACTCGCCAGCGTCGCCCAGGCGCTGGTGCAGGCCGGCAAGTGCGAGACCGTGCTGGTCTCCCTCGGCGCCCAGGGCGCGCTGCTGGTCAACGACGGGCTGAGCGAACGGATACCCGCGCCGACCGTGCGCCGACGCAGCACCGTGGGCGCCGGCGACAGCATGGTCGCCGCAGTGACCCTCAAGCTGGCGGCCGGCGCCGACTGGCGCGACGCCGCACGCTACGGCGTGGCGGCCGGCACCGCGGCGATCATGACCGAGGGCAGCGAGCTGTGCCGGCGCAGCGACACCGAGCAGCTGTATGCCTGGCTGCAGGCCTATGGCGGTGCCTGAACGCGGGGCCGGTTTGCGCGAGGTGCGAGGGCGCAAGGGCCCGTCACCAGACCCCGGCGGAGTGAAGGAGGGGGCGGACGCCAGCGCCCGCCCCGTTCGGCCCGGCAGCGCGAGCACTTCAGCCGGGCAGCTGGCGCAGCAGGGCGAAGGCGTTCTGCAGGCGCCCCTCGCTGACCACGAAGCCGCGCAGCTGCGCCTGCGCGTCGAAGGCCTGGGCCAGCATGCCCTGGTCGTCGAAGCTGAGCTGCCAGTCGAGGTGCTCGCCGCTGGTCTCGCCGGCCAGTTGCAGCGGCAGGCGCGGCGTCTTCACCCGGATCAGCATGGGCGGCAGCTGCAGCGCCTGCGGCTGGCCGAGCAGGGTCTTGGCCAGGGCGCTGGCCGCCAACTGGGTCGGCTGCAGGAACGGCAGCACGCGGCCGTCGATCTCGGCGCAGTCGCCCAGGGCGTAGATATGCTCGGCGCTGGTCTGCAGATGGCGGTCGACCTGGATGCCGCGGCCCACGGCGAGCCCGGTGCGGTGCGCCAGGTCCACGCTCGGGCGCAGGCCGATGGCAGCGATCGCGCTGTCGCAGTCGAGCGATTGGCCGTCGTCCAGGTAGGCGCGAATGCCGTCGCCGCTTCGCTCCAGGCGCTGCAGGCCGCTGCCCAGGCGCAGCTGCGCGCCACTGGCGACCAGGCAGGCCTGCAGGCGGGCGCTGACCGCCGCCGGCATCAGGGAGGCCAGCACGCTGCTGGCCTGGTCGACCAACACCACCTGCTTGCCGCTGCTGAGCAGGTCCATCGCCAGTTCGCTGCCGATCAGCCCGGCACCGAGCACCAGTACCCGGCGGGCGTCACGCAGCTGCGCCTCGGCCGCCTGGTATTCGCCCTGGCTGTTGAGCGTCAGCAGCAGTTCGTGGCCCGGTACCGGCGGCACCAGGGCACTGGCTCCGGTGGCCAGCACCAGTTGGGCGTAGGCGTGGCTGGCGTCGGCGGTATGCACGCGGCGCGCCTGCGGGTCGATCGACTCGACCCGGGTGAAGGGCTGCACGGCGACCTGGTATTGCTCGGCGAAGCGCGCGGCGCTCAGGCGGGTCAGCTCGGCGCTGCTGCGGCCCTGGCTGAACACATGGCTGATGTCCGGCTTGTTGTACTCGTCGCCGCTGTCGGCGGTGAGCAGGCGGATGGGTACCGCCACGTCCAGTTTGCGCAGGCTCTTGACCAGCTGGCAGGCGGCGAACCCCGAGCCGATGATGAGGATTTCGCGGCTCATGCTGCTTTCTCCCGCAGTACGTCAAAGACATCCTTGCCCAGGCTGCATTCCGGGCAGAGGAAGTTGTCCGGCACCTCGGACCAGGGCGTGCCGGCGGCGACGCCCTGCAGCGGTTCGCCGAGCTCGGGCTGGTAGACCCACTGGCAGACGCTGCACTGCATGGCCGGGCCGGCATCGGCCGAGGCTGCCGCCGGCTTGGCGGCTACCGGCGCGGCGGCCTGACTGGCGGCCGGCGGCGTGGCCAGGGCCCATTCGCGCGCCAGTTGCCGGCCATGCGCGCGGCAGGCCTCCAGGGCGCTGCCGTCGGGGCGCCATTTGCTCTTGAGCGACAGCGAGGTGCTGAAGCCGGCGTCCATCAGGCGGGTCTGGATGCGGTCCACCGCGCCGCCGTTCCAGCCGTAGCTGCCGAAGGCGGCGGCCTTCTTGTTGCGAAAGCGCAGGCCGGTGATCTCCTCCAGCATGCCGGCGATCTTCGGCATCATCACGTTGTTCATGGTCGAGGAGCCGACCAGGATGGCCTTGGAACGGAACACCTGGGTGAGGATCTCGTTCTTGTCGTGGCGGGCGACGTTGAAGATCTTCACCGCCACGCTCGGGTCGGCCTCGTGGATGCCCTGGGCCAGAGCGTCGGCCATCATCCGGGTGTTGTTTGACATGCTGTCGTAGAACAGGGTGATGCGGTTCTCCTGGTAGTGATCGGCCCACTCCAGGTACTTGCCGACGATCTGCGCCGGATCGGTCCGCCAGACCACGCCGTGGGCGGTGGCGATCATCGACAGCGGCAGGTTGAAGCCGAGCACCTCGTTGATCTTGGCGGTGACCAGCGGGCTGAACGGCGTGAGGATGTTGGCGAAGTAGCGCAGGCACTGCTCCATCAGCTCCTGCTGGTCGACTTCGTCGTTGAACAGGTGCTCGTCGCAGTAGTGCTGGCCGAAGGCATCGTTGCTGAACAGCACGGCGTCGCCGCTGAGGTAGGTCATCATGCTGTCGGGCCAGTGCAGCATCGGCGTCTCGATGAACACCAGCTGCTTGCCGTTGCCGATGTCCAGGCTGTCGCCGGTCTTCACCGGGATGAAGTTCCACAACGGCTGGTGGTGGTGGCCGGTGATAGAGTCGATGGCGTTGGCGGTGCAGTAGATCGGCGTGCCGGGGATGCGCGCCATCAACTCGGACAGCGCGCCGGCGTGGTCCTCTTCGGCATGGTTGATGACGATGCAGTCGATGCTCGCCAGGTCGATCTGGCTGGCCAGGTTGAGGACGAACTCGCGGCTGAAGCGATGATCGACGGTGTCGATCAGCACGGTCTTTTCCTCGCGGATCAGATAGCTGTTGTAGCTGGTGCCCTTGAGGGTCTTGTATTCGGTGCCGTGAAAGTCACGAACCTCCCAATCGCGCTGACCGACCCAGTGGATGTTTTCTTTGAGCAGAATAGTCATACAAATGCGTACCTTGCAGAGGTGGATAAATAAGCCTGCCCGTCCCTGTTGCAGGTGCCGTGCCATTCTTCAAGCTATTGAAATTAAAGGGATTTGTGATCTTTATTTGTCGAATTGACAGAGCGCCTGTATTGTCCGTTCGACATACCTGAGTCATAAGGACAGAAGATGGCGCTTTCGATGGACAGCCTGGCGCGCATCGCCCTCGACCTGCAGTGGGGCATCTGCAACCAGGACCGTTTCCAGCAATTGATCAACAGCCTGCGCCAGCTGCTGCTGTGCGATGCCCTGGCCCTGCTGCGCTACGAGGGCCAGCTGTTCCGCCCGCTGGCGATCGATGGTTTGACCCCGGACGTGCTCGGCCGGCGCTTTCGCCTCGGCGAGCACCCGCGCCTGGAGGCCATCGCCCGTGCCGGCGACGTGGTGCGCTTCCCCGCCGACAGCCAGTTGCCCGACCCTTACGACAACCTGATCCTGCCCAGCCGCGAGCAGCTCAAGGTGCATGCCTGCATCGGCCTGCCGCTGTTCGCCAACCAGACCCTGATCGGCGCGCTGACCATCGACGGTTACGACCCGGCCCAGTTCGATCATTTCAACGACGAGGAGCTGCGCCTGATCGGCGCGCTGGCCTCGGCGGCCCTGAGCAATGCGCTGCTGGTCGAGCGCCTGGAGCAGCAGACGGTGGCGCCGATCGCCAACCCGCTGGCGAACAAGCCGGGCGCGGACGAGATCGTCGGCCTGTCGGCCGGCATGCTGCAGCTGAAGAAGGAGATCGGCGTGGTCGCCGGCTCCGACCTCAACGTGCTGATCATGGGCGAGACCGGGGTCGGCAAGGAGCTGGTGGCCAAGGCCATCCACCTGGCCTCGCCGCGCGCCGACCATCCGCTGGTCTACCTCAACTGCGCGGCGCTGCCCGAGTCGGTGGCCGAGAGCGAGCTGTTCGGTCACGTCAAGGGCGCCTTCACCGGCGCCATCCACCACCGCGCCGGCAAGTTCGAGATGGCCGACCAGGGCACCCTGTTCCTCGACGAGATCGGCGAGCTGTCGCTGACCCTGCAGGCCAAGCTGCTGCGCGTGCTGCAGTACGGCGACCTGCAGCGCATCGGCGACGACCGCAGCCTCAAGGTCAACGTGCGCATCCTCGCCGCCACCAACCGCGACCTGAAGGGCGCGGTGCTGGCCGGACAGTTCCGCGCCGACCTCTACCATCGCCTCAGCGTGTTCCCGATCAGGGTGCCGGCGCTGCGCGAGCGGCAGGAGGACATCGCCCTGCTCAGCGGCTTCTTCTGCGAGCGTTGCCGCAGCCAGCTGGGCCTGGGCAGCCTGGCGCTGAGCAAGGCCGCGCTGGCGCTGTTGCAGCGCTACCCCTGGCCGGGCAACGTGCGCGAACTGGAGCACGCCATCCATCGCGCCGCGGTGCTGGCGCGAGCCGAGCAGGGCACCGGCGAGGTGCTGCTCAAGCCGGCCTATTTCTGCCTGGAAGGGCCGACGACCTCGGTCAGCCAGACGCCACCGGCGCCCGCCAGCCCTCTCGGCGTCGGATTGCGCGAGGCCCTCGACGAGTTCCAGGGGCGCTTGATCCGCCAGACTCTGGAAAGCTTCAACGGCAACTGGTCGGCCACCGCCCGCGAGCTGCAGATCGACAGCGGCAACCTGCATCGCCTGGCCAGGCGCCTGGGCATCAAGTAGCCCGGCGCGACTACAGCGATCGGGTCGCGGGCGAGCCAACCGCGGCGCTGCTTTTGCCTGGTCGCGGCCGCCTCGCCTACATTGTTCAACAGCCAGCCGCCGTCGCGGTTTGTGCGGTCAAAGCTGGCGCGGCTTCTGGACAGTTCGAGGGTAGGGACGCATGTACCACGGGGAAAGATTCAACGCCTGGACGCACCTGGTCGGCGCGCTCCTGGCCTGCATCGGGGCGATCTGGCTGCTGGTGGCGGCAAGCCTGGAGGGTTCGCCGCGCAAGATCGTCAGCATGGCGATCTACGGCATCACCCTGCTGCTCCTCTACAGCATCTCGACCCTGTACCACAGCCTGCGGGGGCGGACCAAGCTGATCATGCGCAAGCTCGATCACCTGTCGATCTACCTGCTGATCGCCGGCAGCTACACGCCGTTCTGCCTGGTGAGCCTGCAAGGGGCCTGGGGCTGGGGGTTGTTCGGCACGGTCTGGACCCTGGCGCTGATCGGCATGCTGCAGGAGATCAAGCCACGCTCCGAGGCCCGCGTGCTGTCCATCGTGATCTACGCGGTGATGGGCTGGATCGTCCTGGTGGCGGTCAAGCCGCTGCTCGCCGCCCTGGGCACGGCGGGCTTCGCCTGGCTGGCGGCCGGCGGAGTTTTCTACACGGTGGGAATCATCTTCTTCGCCTACGACAGCCGCTTCCGCCATTGGCACGGGATCTGGCACCTGTTCGTCATGGCCGGCAGCCTGTTGCACTTTATCGCGGTGCTGCGCTACGTGCTCTGAGATAGGGTCTGTTGACGTTTCGTTGCGGCCGCGACGGAGACCATTTTGGCGCAGCACAAGGCACGAGGAGCGTAGTGTGGTTGTTCCACATGAGCGACGAGTAACGCCGTGCTGCGCCAAAATGGTCCCGTCCCATCGGGTTGCGCGTCAAATCTCGCCATGCGGCGTTGCGGGACTTGGCAAGGGAATAACCATTCCCTGCGTCCCGCGCCTTGCCTGGCGAGATTTGACGCGGCAACGCGGCTCGCCTCGAAACGTCAACAGACCCTAGACTTGGCGGGGAATTCTCACAACATCAGGGAGCAGCCATGGACCCGTTCATGCAAGCGGCAATCGAGGAAGCACAGCAGGGCCTGGCCGAGGGCGGCATTCCGATCGGCTCGGTGATCGTGCACGAGGGCCGGATCATCGGCCGCGGGCACAACCGCCGGGTGCAGCAGGGCAGTGCGATCCGCCACGGCGAGATGGACGCCTTCGAGAACGCCGGCCGCCAGTCGGCGCAGACCTACCGCGAGTCGGTGCTCTACACCACCCTCTCGCCCTGTTCGATGTGCAGCGGGGCGATCCTGCTGTACGGCATCCCCAGGGTGGTGATCGGCGAGAACCAGACCTTTATGGGCGAGGAAGAATTGCTCAGGTCGCGCGGCGTGCAGGTCGAAGTCGTGCAGGATCCGACCTGCGTGGCGCTGATGCGCGACTTCATCGCCGCCAAGCCGGAGTTGTGGAACGAGGACATCGGCGAATAGGCCCCAGATGCGGGGATCGGTAGGGTGCGCGGGGCCGCCTAGATTGTGCGCACCGCGGGCGGTGGGGGATGGCCGGTGCGCGCAGCGCACCCTACGGGGTCGGCAGCGGGCGCAGCGGCAGGCGGCAGCGCTCGACCTGCCACCAGCTCGGCAATAGCCGGCGGATCGGCGGCTGGTTGAAGCGGTCGTCGATCAGGTAGACCACGCCGCTATCGTCCTGGGTGCGGATCACCCGGCCGGCGGCCTGCACCACCTTCTGCAGGCCGGGGTAGAGGTAGGTGTAGTCGTAACCGGCGCCGTCGCCGAACAGGCCCTGCATGCGCTGCTTGATCTGTTCGTTGACCGGGTTGATCTGCGGCAGGCCGAGGGTGGCGATGAAGGCGCCGATCAGCCGCTCGCCGGGCAGGTCGATGCCCTCGCCGAACGCCCCGCCGAGCACGGCGAAACCTATGCCTTGGCTGCTCGTGCTGAAACGCTGGAGAAAGCCCTGGCGCTGGCTTTCGTCCATCTGCCGCGACTGCACCCACACCGGAATCTGCGGATGGGCCTGGACGAACACCGCCAGCGCCGCCTGCAGGTAGGCGTAGCTGCTGAAGAAGGCCAGGTAGTTGCCCGGCCGCGCGGCGAACTGGCGGGCGATCAGCGCGGCGATCGGCGCCAGCGAGGAGTCGCGGTGCAGGTAGCGGGTCGACAGGTTGCTGACCGCCTGCACCCGCAGCTGCGCGGCGCTGAACGGCGACTCGACGTCGATCCACGGGGTCTGCGCGGGCAGGCCGAGCAGGTCGGCGTAGTAGTGTGCCGGGCTCAGGGTCGCGGAGAACAGCGTGCTGCTGTGGGCCGCCTCGAAACGAGGGGCGAGGAAGGGCGCTGGCACCAGGTTGCGGATGCACAGGGTCGACAGCGATTGCCCATCGGGCTCGTCGGCGCGGCTGATGTCGAACAGCGAGTGGGCGCCGAAGGCCTCGGCCAGGCGGCAGAACAGCATGGCGTCCAGGTAGAAGTGCAGCAGTTCGGCGGCGTTGCCTGCCGGTTGCTCGCTGAGGTGGTCGGTGACGCTGCCGACGGCCTTCTGCAGGGCCATGACGAACAGGTCCGGGGCGGCCGGGTAGACCTGGTAGGCCGCTTCCTGCTCCCGCTGCAGTTGCTGCCAATGGCGGTGCACCCGCTCCAGCGGCGCCTTCAGTGCCGGCGGGGCGATCCGGCGCAGGGCGTTGAAACGGCCCAGTTCCAGTTCGGCCGTGTACATGCCACGCGCCCGTTCGATCAGGTTGTGCGCCTCGTCCACCAGCAGGCAGACCCGCCACTCGTTGAGCTGGGTCAGGCCGTGCAGCAGGCCGCCCATGTCGAAGTAGTAGTTGTAGTCGCAGACCACCACATCGGCCCAGCGGCACAGCTCCTGGCTCAGGTAGTAGGGGCAGACCCGGTGCGCCAGGGCGACCTGACGCACGCCGTCCTGGTCCAGCCAGTGGCGCGCCAGGGCGGCCTCGCGGGCGGCCGGCAGGCGGTCGTAGAAGCCCTTGGCCAGCGGGCAGGAATCGCCGTGGCAGGCCTTGTCCGGGTGTTCGCAGGCCTTGTCGCGGGCCACGTGTTCGAGCACCCGCAGCGGCATCGCCTGCTCCTGGCCGCGCAGGGTCGCCAGGGCATCCAGCGCCAGGCGCCGGCCGGGGGTCTTGGCGGTGAGGAAGAACAGCCGGTCGAGTGCCTGCTCGGGGAAGGCCTTGAGCTGCGGGAACAGGGTGCCGAGGGTCTTGCCGATGCCGGTGGTGGCCTGGGCCATCAGGCAGCGGCCGTCGCGGGCGGCGCGGTACACCGACTCGGCCAGCTGGCGTTGGCCGCTGCGAAACTGCGCATGGGGAAAGCGCAGGCGCTGCAGCGCCTGGTCGCGCAGGCGCCGATGTGCGCGCTCGTGCTCGGCCCAGGCGATGAAGCGACTGCACTGCAGCTCGAAGAAGGCGCGCAGCTCCTCGGCGCCGAGGCATTCGTGGAAGGCGGTTTCGTGTTGGCTCAGCACGTTGAAATAGACCACCGCCAGGTTGATCTCCGCCAGGCCGCGCTCCTGGCACAGCAGCCAGCCATACACCTTGGCCTGGGCCCAGTGCAGCAGCCGGTGGTTCTGCGGGATGCGCGCGATGTCGCCGCGGTGGGTCTTGATCTCTTCCAGGCGGTTGTAGTCCGGGTCATAGCCGTCGGCCCGGCCGCGCACCTGCAGGCCCTGGTAGTCGCCGGCCAGCGGCAGCTCGGCCTGGTAGCCCGGCCCGCGCCGCGCTACCACCATGGCATGCCCGGCCATGCCCTCCTGGGCGGTCGGCGAGGGGGTGAAGCGCAGGTCCAGATCGCCGACCTTGGCGGTGAACTCGCACAGTGCGCGCACCGCCACCCGATAGCTCGCGACCCGATCGCTCATGCGTCGGCCCACTGCACGTAGCACACGTCCACCGGCATGCCGTGCTCGGCGCAGAACGCCAGCCAGCGCCGCTGGTTGTCCTGCAGGCGGTCGCCGGGGCCTTTCACCTCGATCATCCGGTAGCGCTTGTCCACCGGCCAGAACTGGATCAGGTCGGGCATGCCGGCGCGGTTGGCCTTGATGTCCAGCAGCAGGCGCTCGAACCAGGCGCGCAGGTGCGCCGCCGGCAGGCAGGCGAGGGCCTGTTCGAGCAATTGTTCATCCAGCACGCCCCAGAACACGAACGGCGACTGGATGCCGTACTTGTCCGCATAGGTCCGGCGGATCGCCTCGCGGTAGGCGTCGGAGTCGAGCAGCGCCAGGCGGGCGGCGAACAGCGCGGCGCGGCGCGGGTGGAAGTCCTCGCTGAGCAGGTCCGCCGGGCCGCTGTGGAACGGATGGAAGAAGGCGCCCGGCAGCGGGGCGAAGATCGCCTCCCAGCAGAGCAGGCCGAACAGGCTGCAGATCAGGCCGTTCTCCACGTAGTGCACCGGCGCCTCGGGCTCGCTCAGGTGTGCCTGCACCGCCTGCTCGACGCTCTGATCCACGGGCCTGGGCAGTTGCAGGTCGAGGCGCGCCACTGCCGGCGCCTGGGCCTTGGCCGCGGGCGCCAGGCCGAGCTGGCGGCGCAGGCGCGGCAGGGCGCGCTGCACGCCCTGGACTTCCGCCTCGCTCTCCGGCGCCTCGGCCGCCTGGCAGGCCAGCGCGTGGGCCTCGGCCGGCCGGGCCAGGCGCTCCAGCACGCGGATCCGCCGCAGGCGGGCGCCGGCGAAGCGGCAGTCGGCGTAGAACGCCAGGGCGTGGTCCAGTTCGCCGTCGCGCTCCAGTTGCTGGCCCAGGCGAAACAGCAGCCTGGCCTGGCGCGCGGCGAGAAACGGCGTGGCGCAGTCGAGCCCGTTCAGCTGCAGGAGCACCTCGGCGATCGGCGCGCCGGCCTCGAAGCGCTCGCGGCAGCGCTGCAGCTGCAGGTAGCAGTCGACGTCCGCGCGCCGACGAAACGCCCGCGATTCGGCGCTCAGCTCGACCTGCTCGTAACGGAAGATGCCCAGGTCGGCGAGCACGAATTCCGACCAGTCCTGGCGCAGGTTGCCGAAGAACATCAGGCGCAGGCGTTCGCACAGGGCTTCGATGCACAGGCTCAACACCCGTTCGTCCAGGCCTGGGCACCAGTCGGCGAAACTGCGCGGCGTGGCGTGCTGCGCCGCCAGGCGTTCGAGCAGCTCGGGTTTCTTCAGCGTCTTGTGCGCGTGGGCGGCGAACTGCTCGAGCAGCTCCTCCTTGCGCAGCAGGGCGAACAGCTCGGCCAGCGCCAGCTCGGCATCCGCGCGCACCCAGCCCAGTTCGAGCAGCGGCGCGGCGGCCTCCAGCGGGCAGCCGATCTCCGCGTAGGCCAGCTTGCTGGCGCGAAAGTGCCGGCCCTTGCGCATGATCAGGCGCACCAGCAGGGCCTGGGCGGGCCGCGCCAGTTCGCCGAAGCGCTGCAGGAACGCCAGTTCCTCCGCCAGCAGCAGGTCGTGATGGCGCTCCCCGAGCCAGGCCAGGGCCTTGTGGAAGTTGTCCAGGTAATAGAAGTCGGGATCGAGCGCAGGCTGCATGGCGGGGCCGGGTACTGTTTGCATATACAGATATCAGCGCGGCGCCGGCTTTGCAACGCGCAGGGGATGGGTGGGCGCGCCGAGGCGCCGAGATTGCCGATGGCC
The DNA here is from genome assembly GCF_900100495.1 of Pseudomonas benzenivorans. Classification (GTDB taxonomy): domain Bacteria; phylum Pseudomonadota; class Gammaproteobacteria; order Pseudomonadales; family Pseudomonadaceae; genus Aquipseudomonas; species Aquipseudomonas benzenivorans. The sequence goes on along the minus strand of NZ_FNCT01000027.1, from coordinate 15,030 downwards.
GGCGCTGTAACGCCGCGAGCGGGCGGTGCTCCAATGTGCCACGGTGGGGAAGGAGCGCATAGGGTGAACGGAGTGGCGTGCGTGGCATTGGCGCTGTTGATGGGCTACGCCATCCAGCGCGGCGGCACCTGCACGGTGGCGGCCCTGGAGGAAGTAGTGCAACAGCGCCGCTGGACGCGCTTGCGTGCGCTGCTGGAAGCCTCGTTGTGGGTGTTCGGCGGCTTCGTCCTGCTGCGTGTCTTTGGCCGCCTGCCGCAACTGCCGATGGGCTATCCGTTGCACTGGTACGCCGCGGTCGGCGGGGCGTTGCTCGGGCTGGGCGCCTTGATCAATGGCGGCTGCGTCTTCGGTGTGGTGGCGCGGGTCGGCTGCGGGCAGTGGGCCTGGCTGGCCACGCCACCGGGTTTCCTGCTGGGCTATGCACTGATGGAGCGCTGGGCCGGCGCCGCGACGGCCATGCCGCTGGCGCTGCCGGGCTGGCTGCAGGAGATTCCCCAGGGCTGGGGCCTGCTGGTCAGCGCGGCGGCGCTGCTGCGCCTGGCCTGGCTGGCGTGGCACGGCGTCGGGCACTGGCGCCTGGGCCAGCGGGCCTGGTCGCCGCACCTGGCCACCATCGTCATCGGCCTGACCTTCCTGCTGTTGTTCGTCAGCCTCGGCGCCTGGGCCTATACCGATGTGCTGGCGGAGCTGGCGAGCGGGCGCTTCATGCAGCTGGGCCTGCGCGGCTGGCTGCTGCCGGCACTGTTCGCCGGTGCGCTGTACGGCGGCTGGACGGCTGGGCTCTGGCAGCACCGCTGGCCCAGCCTGGTGACGCTGGCCCGTTGCACCTGCGGCGGCCTGTTAATGGGCGCGGGTGCGGTGCTGGTGCCGGGCGGCAACGACAGCCTGATCCTGTTCGGCATGCCGCTGTTGTGGCCCAACGCCTGGCTGGCATTCGCCAGCATGTGCGCGCTAGTGCTGCTGGCCTTCTGGTCGCGGGAGCTTTGGTTGCGAGCGCGGGGCCGAAGCCTGTAGAACCGCCGCATACCCTACCCGAACCCAGGCGCCAGGCCGCAGCTGCCGGCGACCCGTGTTGGCCGCGCAGGCTGGCTATCGCCTGGCTGCGCGGACAAGCTGCCCGCAAACCAACCGCGGCTTGTCCACCCGCTGACAGGGACACAGCCGAAAAAGCCTGGCGCGGGCCAGGCTTTTTCGGAGTGCTTTGCGCTTAGCCGATGCGGTTGGCCCCGCTACGCTCGGCACCGTCGGCAGCGATGCGGTTGGCGGCGCTACGCTCGGCACCGTCTGCAGCGATGCGGTTGATGCCGGTGCGCTCGGCACCGTCGGCAGCGATGCGGTTTGCTCCAGTACGGTCGGCACCGTCGGCAGCGATGCGGTTTGCTCCAGTACGGTCGGCACCGTCGGCAGCGATGCGGTTGGCTCCAGTACGGTCGGCACCGTCGGCGGCGATGCGGTTGGCGGCGCTACGCTCGGCACCGTCGGCGGCGATGCGGTTGGCGGCGCTACGCTCGGCACCGTCGGCGGCGATGCGGTTGGCGCCGCTACGCTCGGCACCGTCGGCAGCGATGCGGTTTGCTCCAGTACGGTCGGCACCATCGGCAGCGATGCGGTTGGCTCCAGTACGGTCGGCACCGTCGGCGGCGATGCGGTTGGCCGCGCTGCGCTCGGCGCCACCTTCGACGACCAGCTTGGCAGCGAGCGAGTCGTGCGATGCAGCAGGCGACAAGGCGAACGCGTTGGCGGCGAGTACGGACAGGGTCAGGCTCAGGATCAGCTGGCGTTTCATGGTGGCGGCTCCGGGATGCGTGTCTCAGTGGGTGTGGAGCCCATACTAATGATATTAATTCGATTAAAAAGCGCAAATAAATGCTTAAAAATATCTGATAATTCGATGTGTAATATGGCCCGCTCGTACGGCTGCTCGGCGGTCATGCCCGTGGCTCTGGGCAGAACCCGCAGAGCACGGGGTTTACCAGCCTCGAGCGGGCTATTGATCTAGGCGGCGATCTCGATCACGACTTTGCCCTGCGCCGTGCTGTTTTGCACAATCCGGTGGGCCTCGTCGACCGTATCCAGGTCGAACCGGCGCGGGTCCAGCAGCACGCGCAGCTGGCCCGCCTCGACCAGGGCGGCCGCCTCGGCGAGGATCTGCCCGTGGTGCTGGCGACCCTTGCCGGTCAACAGCGGCAACAGGGTGAACACCCCGGAATAGCTGGCCGCTCGGAACGACAGTGGCGCCAGCCGGTGCTCGCCCCAGCCCAGGCAGCTCAGCACATGGCCGGTGTAGCAGCGTGCGGCGGCGAAGGAGGCGTCGAGGGTGGCGCCGCCGACGGTGTCGTAGACCAGGTCGAAGCCTTCGCCGTCGGTGTACTGCGCCACATAGTCCGCAACGCTGCTGCTGCGGTAGTCGATCGCGGTGGCGCCCAGGCTCTCGATGGTCTGCCGCCGCTGGGCCGAGCCGGTGGCGAACACCTCGGCGCCGAAGGCGCGGGCGATCTGGATGGCGACATGCCCGACGCCGCCGGCACCGCCCTGCACCAGGACCTTCTGCCCGGGGCCGACTCGGCCGCGGTCGACCAGGCCCTCCCAGGCGGTGATGACGATCAGCGGCAGGGCCGCGGCTTCGCGCATGCTCAGGTTGCCCGGCTTCTTCGCCAGCAGGTCGGCGTCCACCGCGGCGAACTCGGCCAGCGAACCCTGCTGGCCGCCAATGCCGGTGGCCATGCCGTAGACCTCGTCGCCGACCGCGAAGGCGCTGACGCCGGCGCCGACCGCCGCCACCACGCCGGCCAGGTCCAGGCCCAGCACGGCCGGCAGGGGCTGCTTGGCGTGGGCGGCCTGGCCGGCACGGATCTTGGTGTCCAGCGGGTTCACCCCGCTGGCCAGGATGCGCACCAGCACCTGGCCGGCGGCGGGTTGCGGGCGTGGCACCCGGGCCAGGCGGAAGGGGGCGTTGGCGTGGTCGACGAATAGGGCGTGCATGGTCATGATCGGCTGCCTCTCGGTGGCTGATGAGTGGGGCGACGAGCCGGCTTGTGCCGGTGTCGCGCTGCTCGGCGATGGGGGGATTGTTGGTCAGTCCACTTATTCCGATAAGAAGCCAAATAGGTATAGTGAGAATTTCTGATTGGCATGAATCGAGGCGCCGATGGACAAGCTCAATGCCATGGCGGTGTTCGTCCGGGTGGTGGAGCGCGGCAGCTTTTCCGCCGTGGCGCGTGAGCTGAACAGCAGCCAGCCGAACATCAGCAAGCAGATCCGCGCGCTGGAGATGGCCCTGGGCGGCAAGCTGATCGCCCGCAGCACGCGGCGGCTGTCGCTGACCGACGAGGGGCAGCGTTACTACGGCGAGTGCCGGCAGATCCTCGCCGCCGTGGATGCCGCGGAACACAGTTTCCAGAGCGGGCGCGAGCTGGTGGCCGGGCCGCTGCGGGTCGCCTCGTCGGTGAGTTTCGGACGCACCCAGATCGCCCCGCGGCTCGCGGGCTTCCTCGCCCGCTACCCGGCCGTGAGCATCGACCTGCAGCTCAGCGACCGCAACGAAGACCTGATCAGCGAAGGCGTGGACGTCGCCCTGCGCATCGGCGCGCTGCGCGACAGCGGCCTGCTCGCTCGCGCGCTCGGCAACACCCGGCGAGTCACCCTGGCGGCCCCGGACTACCTGGCCCGGCATGGCGAACCCCGTGAGCCGGCCGAGCTGAGCCGGCACAACTGCCTGGTCTTCACCCTGCTGGCCAGCGCCAATGCCTGGACCTATACCCGCGGCGACCAGCGCCAGACCCTGCTGGTCAATGGCAACGCGCGCAGCAATAGCTCGGAAGCCATCCGCGAAATGGTCCTGGCGGGGCTGGGGATCTCGCTATCGCCGCTGTGGTTGTTCGGTGCAGACCTCGCGGCCGGGCGCGTCGTGGCCCTTCTCGGTGACTACAGCGCCGAGCCGCTGCCGATCCACGCGCTGTCGCCGGCCAATCGCCGGCAGTCGGCGCGGGTGCGCGCCTTCGTCGACTACCTGGCAGAGGAGTTCGCCCGCGACCCGGCCATCGCCCCCTGAGGCGAAGTGCGCCGGTCAAACAGTTCCACTAACAGGCCGTTGAAAAACGTAGGCGAAGCAGCCGAGACAAGGCAAAAATGGCCGCAACGTAGCGCAGCGAAGTAACAGCCGTAGGCTGGCCCGCAGGGCGAGCGAAGCGAGTCAAAAGCGCAGTTTACGTGCTGTAAATGAGCATTTTGACTGGGCTCGCACGCGAGGCCGTTTTTAACGCAGGATCGGCAACGCAGGTAGTTTTTCAACAGCCTGCTAAGCGCCGATCTGGTAAGGCCGGGTGATGACCTCGAGCAGGTGGCCGTCGGGGTCCTCGAAATACACGCCGCGGCCACCGAAGTGGTGATTGATCTCGCCGGCGCCTTGTTTGCCGGGGGCGGCCCAATATTCGAGCCCGCGCGATTGGATGCGCGCGAAGATCTGCTCGAACTCCTCATCGCTGGTCAGGAAGGCGTAGTGCTGGGAGGAGATCTCGCCGTCGTTGTCGTAGAAGTCGACTGAGACGCCGTTGCTCAGCGGCACCACCAGCATCGCCCCGAATGGGACGGCGGCGGGCAGGCCGAGGATCTCGGTGAGGAAGGCTGCCGATTGCCGCTTGTCGCGGCACCAGACGATGGTGTGATTCAGCTGCACGCTCATGGGCGAATCTCCTTGCCAATCAAGCCAGGCCCAGCTGGCTTGCCCGCTTGCGTTCTCGACAGCCTGTCAGGCGCCTCGCGGCGTCGGCGGCTGCAACACCGCGTCGATCAGTGCGGTGTCGGCGTACTCCGTCAGCTCGACCACCTGGCCATCGACCAGGCGGAAGATCCAGCAATAGCTATTTTGGTACGGATCACCGGCCTTGGTGAGGTTGTGCCCGCGCGCCTCGACCACCACGCAATCGTCTTCGGCGATCAAGCGCAGCGCGCTGATCCGGTTGCCGTCGGCCAGTTGCGCGTTCAGCGGGCCGAGCAACTCGGCGAGCACCGCCTGCTTGCCCCGGTAAGTCTTCGACCACGCCGTGGAGCCGATGATCGTCCAGCTCACCTCGTCGGCCAGGGCCTGGACGAAGGGGCGGCCGTTGCCCTTGGCGGTCTCGGCGAAGACGTTCTGCAGGAGTTGCTTGTTCTGGGCTGCGGTCATGGCTGGTCACCGTTGGCGAGAGTCTATCCGTGTTTTCAACCGGGTTTGCGGGCGCTGTAGAGCGCCAGGGTGCCGAACAGGGTGCTGAAGCCTTGCCGTTGCGCGACCTCGACGAACCCGGCATGTTCAAACAGCTCGATCAGCCGGCCCGCGACGTTGTCCCGGGTGTTGCCGAATCCATCCAGGAGCTGGATCGCCAAGAATAGGCCACGCATCGCCCCATTGCCGGCCTTGCCCCAATCGGCAACGTGCAGCTGCCCGCCGGGCCGCAGGACGCGGAAAAGCTCCTCGGCCGTGCGCTGCTTGTCTGCCCAGGACAGGTGATGGAAGAACAGACTCGATAGGACGCGATCGAAGCTCGCCGGCGGATAGGGCAGCGCATAGGCCAGCGCCTCATCGAACTGCAGCGCAACCGCGGCTCGCTGCGCCTTGCGGGCGGCCCGCGCCAGCACCGCCGGGTCACCGTCGACCCCGACCACCTGCGCACCCGGGCACGCCTGCTTGAGCCAGATGGCCAGGGTGCCGGTGCCGCAGGCGAGATCCAGCACCCGCTGGCCCGCCTCGATGTTCGCCTGGCGGATAAGCGCGTGCTTGAACCGGCGCTCCCGCGTGGTGGCGCCGACCACCGCGTCGTAGCAGGGGGTGAGCCAGTGGAAGCCCAGCGCCGGGACGTATGTTGAGTCGTGGGCGTGACGCATTGGCTGTCCTCGCGTATTGGTCGAAGGTGGTTTTTAGGCCATGTCCCAGTTAGCTGCTGCATGTGGCAATTCCTTGTAGGACCGGGCGGGACGCGCAGTCCCATGCCCGCGATCCGCACACGGCCAGACACTTTCGCGGCCATGGGACTGGGCGTCCCCGCCGCTCCTACAGATGGCGCGGTTTGCTCCCCTCTTCCTCATAAGGGCGAGAGAGACGAGGGGGTAATCTGAGCCGCCGCGCAAGCGCAACACACAGTTGGGACATAGTCTTTTCTTGTGCGCCACTATTGCCGCTCGAGCAGCTCCTGCAGGTCGGCGGGTATCGGCATCCGCTTGAACATGCTCACATTGGCGCCGCCGCTGTTGCCGACCGGCACGCGGCCCAGGGCCGAGCCGAGCATGCCCAGCGGAATGCGCGCCAGCTGGCCGAGGATTTCCCGGTAGTCGCGGCGTCTATAGCCGATCAGCAGGAACAGCAGATGGCTACGGGTATGCGGCCACACGTAACTCTGGCCGATGATATGCGCCCGTTCGACATGCCGGTAAGCGCCGGCATAGTCCTGGTTCGCCAGTGCGCCGCGGGCGCGGCGTACTTCGTCATCGAAGGCCTGTCTGTTGAAGTGCTTCATGGTCGATGCTCGCGTGTTGTCAATTCGTTTAGCCATGGCCGCCGGCCTGTCCGCAACCTTGTAGGAGGCCGCGCCCGCTCTCGAAAATGTTCCCGACATTTTTCCTAGCTCCCCCATCCATGGGGTCGCCGGCGGGCATGCGGCATTTCCCACATCCATGTGGGTCGCGCGCCCCGCGGCAAAAGCAGCCTCAGGGCTGCCAGGTTGTCGCGTCCCTGTGCAGGACAGAGGCTTCGCCCCGAGGTCAGGGAACGCCGCCCGGACTCTCCTACAGAAAGACCCAGGCCTGCGAACTTGAGTTAGCCTGCAAACCGTACTGGCCATCAGCTTGCCCGGCCCGTGGGGCACCGGCTTGTAAAAAACTGCTGACTTGCGCAGGCAGGGAGGGAATGTGACAGGCAACACCCCAGCGAGGTTGTACGTGGGCGCGCGGCACGCGCTATACGTCGGCGCAACCACCGCCAGCCGGCACAGGCACCACGCCGTGCAGATCAGCGTGGCCCTGGCCCAGCCCTTTCGCATGCGCCTGGAGCAGGGCGCCTGGCAGGAATACACGGGCGTCATCATTCGCCCCGATAGCGTGCACGAATTCGACAGTGGTGGCGTGGCCGTCGCCAATATGTTCCTGGATGTGGAAAGCGCCGATTACCGGGTCATTCTGCAAGCGCAGTCGGCGGGCGGCATCGAAGTCGGGCGCAGCGTGGCCGTGCCGCAGGAACTGCTCCAGGCGCTGCGCCTGTTTCACGCTGGGGAAAGTGCCATGGCGACTGCCCCCGAGCTGTGCACCCAGCTAGTCGAGGCCCTGCTGGGCAGAACCCTGGCCCGCCGGGAGATCGACCCGCGCGTCGCCAGGGTCCTCGAGCTGATTGGCAAGGACCCTGCTGCAAAGATCCAGGTGGAGCGCCTGGGCAATGCCGTTAGCCTGTCGCCGAGTCGTTTGGCCCACCTGTTCGCCGAGCAGGTCGGCGTGCCGATTCGGCGTTATCGCCTGTGGCGGGCGATTCGCGAGGCGATCAGGCTGTGCCTGGGCGGGGCCTCCCTGACCGAAGCGGCGCATGCCACCGGCTTCAGCGATTCCGCGCATTTCTCCAACAGCTTCCGCGACCTGTTTGGCATGACGCCATCGCAGCTGCTGTCGCGGCAGGCCGCAGTGGAGATCCTGCTCGGCGCCGAGCTGCCCGAGGTCTGAGGGGGGCGATAGTCGCCCACGTCGCTCCCCTCTAGGAGATCCCCCGTCGTCCAGACGCCGCGCTGTCGCGCAGCAAACTGGGGGGTAATTGCGTCTATCGGCTTGTGGGTACCTGTAGGAGCGGCGGGGACGCCCAGTCCCATGGCCGCGATGCGTTTCGCGGGCATGGAACTAGGCGTCCCCCCCGTTCCTACAGGTCTTTGTGCAGATATAATTTATATATATATAAAACAATGAGTTATTTCTTGTTTGATAAGGGGGCTTGGCCGCGAAGCCTTTGTTTATGCCGCTTTCGCGAACGGCTTCGCTGGCAGAGGATGTGGCGCGGCCCTGCCTACCAGCGCCGCCCGCTGGCGATCAGCTGCTCGGCGGCGCTGGCATCCAGCGGCTGGGCAAAGTAATAGCCCTGGCCATATTCGACGCCCAGCGCCTGCAGCTGGGCGCGTTGCTCCTGCTTCTCGATGCCTTCGGCGATCAGGTCCATGCCCAGGCTGTGACCGAGGGTGACGATGGTCTGGATGATGTCCGCTTCCTTGCGTTCCACGTCCATGCGCCGCACGAAGGAGGCGTCGATCTTCAGCGTGTTGACCGGGAAGCGGTGCAGGTAGGACAGCGATGAATAGCCGGTGCCGAAATCGTCCATCAGCAACTTGACGCCCAGGCTGCGCAACTGCTCCAGCACCGTCGCCGCGGCGTCGGCATGCTCCATGATCAGCGTCTCGGTGACCTCCAGCTTGAGGCTGCGGCTGTCCAGGCCGGACTCCTGCAGCGCCGCCTCGATCTGCGCGGTCAGGTCGGGTTGGACGAACTGCCGCCCGGCCAGGTTCACGCTCACTTGCAGCGGGGGATGCTCCGGGTAGCTCAGCTGCCAGGCGCGCATCTGCCGGCACGCCTCGATCAGCACCCAGCGGCCGATATGGACGATCAGGCCGGTTTCCTCGGTCAGCGGGATGAACTCGCCGGGCGGAACCAGGCTGCCGTCCGGTCGGCGCATCCGCACCAGTGCCTCGAAGCCGGCCAGGCTGCCGCTGCGCAGCTCGACGATGGGTTGGTAGAACACCAGGAACTCCTGGCCCTTGAGTACCGCCTGGTGCAGTTCGGTTTCCATGGCGAGCAGGGCGACCACCCGCTCGCGCATATCCGCCGCAAACAGCTCGCTGCACGCCCCGCCTTTCTCCAGCGCCCGATGGCTGGCGGTTTCGGCATCGCGCAGCACGTCGTTCGGGTCGGCATAGGCCGCCCTGGCGACGGCGATCACCCCGATGCTGGCGGTGCTGAACAGCTCGCGCCCCTCGACGTTGAAGCCAGCCGCCAGGGCCTCGTGCTGCTGGTCGGCGAAGCGCGTCGCCTCGCTCGCGTCTTGCACCTCGTCGAGCAGGATGGCGAAATCCTGGCCGTGCAGGTGGGCGAGGGTGACGCCCGGCCCCAGATCGCTGCCGAGACGTTGCGCGACGGCGATCAACAACTCGTCGCCGGCGGCGCTGCCGAGGCTGTCGGTGATGACCTTGAAGCGATCCAGGCTGAGGTACAGCAGGGCGAAGCCGCGACCGGGCTCCAGCTTGCAGCGGTTCAGCGCATCGCCCAGGCGGCTGAGCAGCAGCGCCCGGTTCGGCAAGCCGGTCAGGCTGTCGCGCAACAGTTGCACCTCGACCACCGAGGCGAGCATGACCCGCGCCGATGCCGCGCCTATCACCCCGGCCAGCAGCTCCTCGACGTAGCGCGCCAGCTTGGCGTCGATCTCCCGCGGCCAGTCCTCGCCATGATTACTCCGGGCGTAGGCGGTCAAGGCTTCCCTGGCCTTGTCGGCGCCGAGAAAGCGCGTCAGCAGCGCATGCAGATCCGGCAGCGAGCCGCTGACCCGCCAGGCACGCTCGGCGCCGCGGTCGTGCTTGAACACATCGACGAACAGCGTGGCCTGGGTCTGCTCGATCTCGCTCTGCTCGCTCAGCACCGATACGGCCAGGTAGGCGCCGACGTTGGCGAACATGCTCCACAGCATCGCATGGGTGATCTCGTCCAGGCCGCCCAGGCCGAACAGGCTCTGCGGGCGCAGCAGGGCGATGCCGAACGGCCCCTGCTCGAGCAGCTCCATCGGCAGCCAGCCGGAGCGGGCGAAGGCGGGCAGCACCAGGGTATAGGCCCACACCAGGAAACCGCCACCGAGCCCGGCCAGGGCCCCGGCGCGGGTCCCGCCTTTCCAGTAGATACCGCCGAGCAGCGCCGGGGCGAACTGGGCCACCGCGGCGAACGAGATCAGGCCGATGGACACCAGCGCATAGGCTTCCCCTGCCAGCCGGTAATAGGCATAGCCGAGCAGCAGCTCGAGCACGATGGTGCCGCGGCGGATGGCCAGCAGCAGGCCGGACAGGTCCTCGCGCTCGGCCAGGCGCAGGGCCTTGATGCGCAGCAGGATGGGCATCACCAGGTCATTGCAGGCCATGATCGACAGGGCGATGGTCTCGACTATCACCATCCCGGTGGCGGCGGAGAACCCCCCGAGGAACACCAGCAGGGCCAGCGCCCGCTGCTGCTCGGACAGCGGCAGGATCAGCACGAAGGTGTCGGGGTCGGCCGCGCCGGCGAAGTGCAGCTGGCCGCCGAAGGCGATCGGCAGGACGAAAATATTGAACAGCAACAGGTACAGCGGGAACAGCCAGATCGCCTTGTTCAGGTGCGCCTCGTCGACGTTCTCGACCACCGCCACCTGGAACTGGCGGGGCAGGAACATGATCGCCAGCATCGACAGGAACGCCAGCGAGAACAGCGAGGCCCAGCTGTGGTAGACGTCGGTCGAGCCGCCGCCGATGGTGAATACCGCGGCGATCTCCGGCGCCCGCGCCGCCTGGGCGAACAGATCGGCGAAGCCGTCGTACAGGCCGTAGGTGACGAAGACCCCGACGGCCAGGAAGGCCAGCAGCTTGACCAGCGACTCGAAGGCGATCGCCGCGACCATGCCCTCGTGGCGCTCCGCGGCATCCAGATGGCGGGTGCCGAACACGATGGTGAAGGCCGCCAGGATCAAGGCCACGTAGAACGCCGTGTCGTCGAGGATCGAACTCGCCGCCGGCTGTGCCGTGGCCAGGATCGCCGGATAGCCGCGCAGCACGTCGAAGCTGGTGGAAATGGCCTTCAGTTGCAGCGAGATGTAGGGCGTCACCCCGACCAGCGCGATCACCGTCACCAGCCCGGCCAGCGCCGCGCTCTTGCCATAGCGCGAGGAGATGAAGTCGGCCAGCGAGGTGAGGCGATTGTCCTTGGCGATCCGGACGATCTTGCGCAGCACGATCCACCACAGCGCCGCCATCACCGTAGGCCCGAGGTAGATCGGCAGGAAACCGATGCCGCTGCTGGCGGCGCGGCCCACGCTGCCGTAGAAGGTCCAGGCGGTGGCATACACCGCCAGCGACAGCGAATAGACATAGGGGTTGGCGATCAGGCTGCGCCCGGCGGCGGCCGCCCGGTCGCCGTGATAGGCGATGGCGAAGAGCAGGCCAAGATAGGCGCTGGCCGTGACGGCGATGACCCAGGCAGGCAAGGCTCAGCCCTCCGCTTTGGCGGGATGCACAACAGGGCGGCAGCGCACGGCCACTATTTCTTCTCGATCACCAGGGCCAGCAGGGCAATCAACAGCAACCAGGCGGCAAACACGTAGGCATACAAGACCGGCACGCCAAGTACCCAGCCGGGCCGATTGAACAGCGCCAGCAGCGGGTAGTTGAACAGCGCCCCGCCCAGAATGAACAACGACGTCAGGCGCTGCGCCTTGATATTGGGTTTGTGCATGACTCCCTCCGCAGGTCTGGGAGTCCCGTCTTGCCGCCTTCTCCCGCCTGATGCGTGACGCGCACCGCGCTGCCCGCGCGACAGCGGGCAGACAGTCAATTTAAGTTATAGCTCCTTGCGGACAGGCGAGAGAGCGCCTGTGCGATCTCCCTGGCTCGGCTTGGCCTGACCACCGCCGGAGCCTTGAGGCGTTCAACTATTGAGCGCTTGGCCCCCGCTGCGCGAACTACAGAATGGCCAGGGCGATAGCGCCCCGCACAGGCCGAATATACGAATGCAACCACGCTGACGACAGGGTTGGAAAAGCTACTTCTCACTGCTTATGGGGAGAGTCCATATACGCATTGTTGCGGCATTCTCACTTCCAACCAGAATAGAACTCGATGTGAGCTTCAGCGCCCTGCATAGCTGTGTCCGTCGTAGATATTTCTACCGACATACACATTTTCTCTTTATCGAAGTCAATTTTGTATTGGTCCATGACCTCGTAGCGGACAGAGTTTGTGGTTTTTGGTGCATTTGAATAGTGAAAATATTGGGATGCCCAAGTGCTTGGTTCTCTATGGCAGCATGGATCTTTCAAGAGTCCGCTTGCATTAAGTATGGTGGTTCCTGTTGAGTTTGTGATGCTTAGAGCTGCGTTAACAGTAGACTCTCGTGGATTGAAAGCTTTTGGGCTGGTTAGCGTCAAGTTTAGTGACGGCGTTTGATTGTGAAATTTTACCCCCTCAACGCACCACTCTTGCTTCTCTCCAACTCGAACCTTGGGAAAGGTGAGAGCGTAGTCTTTTAGGAAAAATGCAGGACCTTCGATTTCCTTGTAGATGACACCATCAGGTAATGGTGCATAACAAGCTGAGGTGATAGGGATCAGCACGCAGATTAGGCTCTTCATTTTGTAAGCCGCTAACGAGGTTGTAGAAAAACTAAATGGCAAATTCTGCGGCTGGGATTCTGGCTATTTTTTAGCCAAATACCAGCATCTCTCTTGAAATCTAACATCTTCATCTCGCTTAACTCCTCCAGATTTCGCGTACAGTAAGGCTCTTGAATAGGCCTTGAGGTTTTTCTACAGCCTCAACGATTAAGCTAAGGGGCGGCGGAACGCCGTACCAGTGAGCGAAGCGAACGATTTGAGCGCATTGTTAGAGGGCATTGCGACGAACTATTAGCAGTGCCCAGCATACCAGCGATGGTGCAACTATGCCGAGAAAGGAATTTAAAAGCATTATTCCAAGTGCTCCTATGAGGTTTATGTTCATAGGCTTTTCTGTGATGCTTGTGAATAGGTAATACCAAAGATTGGCTAAAGGCAATGCGGCAATGACAATGGTTCCGGCGGCTGGGATTATGCATAGCCAAACCAGTTTGTTTTTAATTTTATAATTTGCAACTGAAAGTGCTAGATAAATAGCTGTCGCGGAAAATAGAGCAACTGCTTCGGTAAAATAACTTTGATAAAGCCAGCTGGCTGTGGCGCAAAACAAAAGAACACACCAGATGGTTTGATGGCGAAGGGCTGTCTTCGAGCTTTTTTCGGCGGCATCCAATGTCACTGGCTTGACCTCTAACGAAGCTGTAGAAAAACCCCAAAAACACTCCCGCCCTCAACGCTCACAGAGCTTTTTTCGAGAAGCTGAGAGCGTATCCGGCAATAAGAGTTGTTGGGGTATCGGTGAGTGATTGGCCATTCACGGGCTTTGACAGGGGGCGTGAGGGGCATCTGGAGGGGTTTCTGCGAGCGGCTTTTCATGACCAGGCCCCGCGATGGGCCAGTTTCTCGATGTTGTGGGTGATGCAGTAGAGCTTCCACTGCCCGTCCACCCGTTCCCGGCCACGCAGGTTAAAGCGATTCAGGCGCTTGTTATGGCGCAGGTTGCCGAATACCGGCTCCACGGTGGCGAAGCGGCGGGTGATCATGGCGCGGCCGGTATCGCTGTCGATGCGTCGGCGCATGCGGGTCAGGGCATTGTCCTGCTCGGCCTTCGGCAGCAAGAACGCCACCTGGCGCGCGGCGTTTTTCTCCGGCGTGCGCAGGCACTGCTTGCGCTGCAGGCAGCTCAGGCAGTCGCGCAGCGCGCCCTTGAACTTGATCGCCGGCTGGCCCTTGATCAGGCAGTGACTGCCGTTGCCGTACAGCGTTTTGCCGGCCGGGCAGGTGCAGGTCTTGTGCAGCGGATCGAAGTGGAAATCGGCTGGGGTGTAGCAGTGGCTGCTGACGCGCTTGGGGCGCTTGTCCCAGAGCGGGTCGGCTTTCTCGGTGTGGCGCGCTTGCCCGGCATAACGCGCGTCACGCGTGCGGTAGCCGTTGTCGGGAATAAAGGCGGCAATGCCGGCGGCCTCCAGTTGTTCCAGCGCCTTGCGGCTGTGGTAGCCGGCATCGGCGGTGTAGCAGGTGTCGGCGTTGCGCAGTGGGCTGGTGGCGTCGATGACGGGCTCGAGCAGGGCCTGTTCCGACCCGGTGCCGTGGGCCTGGGCCTGGGCCTCGACGATGATCTGCGCCTTCTCGTCCACCGTGGCGACGCCGGTATAGCCCTGGATCACGCCCTTGCCGGTGGCCATCTTGGCCGACTCGTTGTCGGTGCGGTTGGACAGGTTGATCCGCCCCTTGGCGCCCTTGCGGTCCTCGGGGTTGTCCTTGAGCCAGGCGCGTAGCTGGCGGGCATCGGCCTGCAGTCGCTCCAGCTTGCGGGCGCTGCGCTGCGCCTCGTCCTCGGGTTGCTTATCGCATTGGCGTTGGCGCTCGATCATCGCCTCGGCGGCCTTCTCCATCTTCTCGGCCTGGCGCAGGAAGTCGGCGCGGGTGCCGCTCCTGGCCTTGCTGGCATTGCTCGGCAACTTGACCCCATCGATGGCGAACATCTCGCGGCCGATCAGGCCCTGCCGGTCGCAGACCACGAGTACCTGGGCGAACAGCTTGGCGGCCAGGTCGCCCATGTTGGAGACGAACTGCGCGAGGGTGGTGAAGTGTGGCTGACTGTCGCCGGAGATGGCCATGAACAGCACATGCTCGCGGCAGGCCGCTTCCATCTGGCGACTGCTGATAATGCCGCGGCTGTAAGCGAGCAGGACGATCTTCAGCAGCACGGCCGGATCGTAGGCCGGTGCGCCCTCGATGCTGTTGCGGTAGCGGGCGTGGAAGTCGGCGAGATCCAGTTCGCAATCGACCAAATAGCACAGGGCGTGCTCGAAGGTGCCGGGCAGCAACTGCTTGTCGAAGTCGATGGGCAGGAGCTTGAGCCCCTTGTGAACGGCCTTGAACCGAGGCATCGCCCCGCGCCTCCCTGCGATTGAATGAGTTGGAGATTATCAGCCTGCGAATCGGGTGGCAGCAGGTTTTTCTACAGCCTCAACGTTTGGTTAAGGGGCCGGCTTTAGCCGGTCCCGAGTGAGCGAAGCGAACGACTTGAACCAGTTGTTATATTTGCGAGAACACCTCATCAATGTGTTCTCTGTCGTAGTTCAGTAGCCACTCGTTATGGATTTTGTATAAAGACAGTAGGGGCTCTCTTTTTATAGCTACTACATCCATGCCTCGGTCGTCGTAGAGATTCAGCACAAGACCCT
>NZ_FNCT01000034.1 GCF_900100495.1 Pseudomonas benzenivorans | reverse complement strand
TTGAGCTTCTTCTCGATCTCCGGGTTGGCCTTGGCCAGGATCAGGCCGCCACGCGGGCCGCGCAGGGTCTTGTGGGTGGTGGTGGTGACCACGTCGGCGAACGGCATCGGGTTGGGGTACAGGCCGGCGGCGACCAGGCCGGCGACATGCGCCATGTCGACGAACAGCAGCGCGCCGACCTTGTCGGCGATGGCGCGAAAGCGCGGGAAATCCAGGGTCTTCGAATAAGCGGAGAAGCCGGCGACGATCATCTTCGGCTTATGTTCGACCGCCAGGCGCTCGACCTCGTCGTAGTCGATCAGCCCGGTGGCGGTGTCGATGCCGTACTGCACGGCGTTATACAGCTTGCCGGAGGATGACACCTTGGCGCCGTGGGTCAGGTGGCCGCCGTGGGCCAGGCTCATGCCGAGGATGGTGTCGCCGGCATTGATCAGCGCCAGGTACACGGCCGAGTTGGCCGAGGAGCCGGAGTGCGGCTGGACGTTGGCGTAGTCGGCGCCGAACAGCTGCTTGGCGCGGTCGATGGCCAGTTGCTCGACCTTGTCGACGTGCTCGCAGCCGCCGTAGTAGCGCTTGCCCGGATAGCCTTCGGCGTACTTGTTGGTCAGCCCGCTGCCCTGGGCCTGCATGACCCGCTTGCTGGTGTAGTTTTCCGAGGCGATCAGCTCGATGTGATGCTCCTGGCGGCGCTCCTCGGCGTCCATCGCGCTGAGCAGTTCGTCGTCGTAGCCCTGGATCTGGTCTTGTTTGCTGAACATCGCTGATCTCCTGCGGCACCAGGCTGTGGTGCGTCTGTGTCGGAATCCGGGCAGAGCCCTTGTGCAGCCGATGGTATGGCCGGGCCTGAACTGCCAGATGCCTATGCACGCCACGGGGGGTTGCGTTTGCGACATGCGCGTCTGCGACATGCGCGTGTCGGTTCTGCGAATGCGCTGCCGGGCCGAGGCGCTGGCTGCGCCTCGGCCATCAACGCAGCCACTCGCGCAGGGCATACAGCAGGAGGAAATGCCCGGGATAGAACAGGTAGGCCCAGCGCCGCACCGGCGGCACGGCAAACGCCAGCGGCCGGCGCAGCAGCCAGAGGCCGAGCAGCGGCGCCAGCACGCAGGCGCCGAGGAAGGCCCAGGCGAACGGCTCGCCACGGGCGGCCTGGCTGTACAGCGGCGGCCAGTAGTTGGCGGCCAGGCTCAGCGCTACCGGCCCGGTCCAGGCCGGGCCGCCCAGGCGCAGCGCCAGGACGAAGGCCGCCGGCAACAAGGCGCCGGCGACGTCGAACATCAGCCAGGCATGCCCGAGGATGGCCGCCAGCAGGGCGCCCAGGCCCAGCCAGAGCGGCTGGCCGTAGGGCTGGCGCAGGCCATTGGCGATCAGCAGCCCGAGCACCAGGGTCGGCAGGATGTTCAGCGACTGCGGCGCCGGCACCAGCAGGCGGTAGGGCCACTCGGCGAGCAGGGCGAAGCCCAGCAGCAGGCCGAGGTAGCGCCACGGCACGGGCGGGCGCGGCTCCGCCACGGGGCGCAGCAGGTTGGCGGCAATGGCCAGGCAGAACAGCGGGAAGGCCAGGCGCCCCGGCACATACAGCCAGTACAGCGGCGGCCAGACGTGCCGCAGGTGGTCGAGCAGCATGCTCAGCAGCGCCAGCCACTTGAGCAGGTCGAGGGCGGCGTCGCGGCGGCAGGTGGTCGGGGCGGGGAAGGGGATCGGCATAGCCTCGCTCGGAAAACGCCGGGTTGCCCACGACGTTAGCGCAAAGCCGCGGCCGGCGCGCGGCCGCCAGCGCCTGGCGGCTACATGCGCCACCTGAGGTTGAGCGCGACATTGTTGGCCTGGCTGCTCGAGCTGAACACGCCGTTATAGTCGACATCGAGGACGACGTTCGGGGTCAGCGCGTAGTCGAGGTTCAGCTCGACCAGCAGGCTGTCGTTGGGGATAGTCGTGCCCAGCACCTTGAACGGCTGGCTGTCGCCGATGCGCAAGGAGCGCTCCGGGCGCAGGTCGCCGTCGATATGCCGCCAGGTGAGCGCGCCATTCACCAGCAGGTCGCGCTGCGCCAGCTGGAACAGTTGCTGGCCGCGCAGGCCCAGGGTCGAACTGAGCAGGCTGCTGCGCTGGCTGTCGGCGGTCAGCGCGGCCGCCCCGCCGTCCTCGGCGAAGCCGTCGCTGCGCTGCTCGATCAGCAGCAGGCCGACGAAGGGCTCGACATAGGCGGGCTCGCTCAGCGCCAGGTGCCAGGCCAGTTCGCCGAACGCCTGGCTGCTGCTCACGTCGTACTGGTCGGCCAGCCGTTCGCCGCCGTCGCTCAGCTCGACCCGGCGCCGGCTGTCCAGGCGGTGCTGGCTGTAGGCGCCGCCGCCGAACAGCTTCAGGGTGCCGCGGCTCAGCTCGAGGTCGCGTCCGCCGTAGAGCGCGTAGCGGTAGCTGTCGGCGTCCGCCTTGGCCTCGCGCTGGTCGACCTCGAGCTGCTCCTGGCCGTAGCCCAGGGCGCCGCCCAGGCGCCAGTCGGAAAATACCGGCCAATCGCCGCCGAACAGCGTGCCCTGGTGGTCCTGCACCACCTGCCCGGCATTGCCGTCGGCGTCGATGCGCTGCCGCCCGCCATTGATCTGGACCCAGTACGGCAGCGGGTTCTCCGGCGAATCGAGGTTGCGCCGCAGGTTGCCCAGGGGCATCCGCGACAGCCCCAGGTCATCCAGCAGCAGCGCCGAGGCGAAGCTGGCATGGGCATCGCCGGACAGCCTGGCGAAGGTGTCCGGGGCCTGCGCCGTGCTCTGGTTGAGCAGGGTCTGGTAGACCGGGTCGGCGCTGTCGAGGGTCTCCGCCGCCTCGGCGAAAGCGCGCTGGTTGCGCGTCAGCGCCAGACTCTCGAAGCTGATGTCGTTGCGGCTCAGGGTGAGGAACACCTCGTGGCTGGCATAGCTCAGGCTGGGATCGAGAAAGGCCAGGTTGGAGCTGACCGCATCGAACTCACCGGCGATCGGGCTTTCGCCGCTGGCCGAGAGGATGCTGTAGCGGGTGTCGGCGGCATAATCGCCGTTCTCCGCCAGCACCTGCACCGTACCGGCCAGGCTCGCCAGGCCGCTGATCACGATCCGGTCGGCATTGCCGGCGGCATCGGCCTCCACCTGGTAGATCGAGCCGCTGGCGAAGGTCAGGTCGCCGGCGACGTTCAGGGTGCCGATCGAATTGCCCGGCGCCAGGGTGCCGCCCGCGTCCAGCAGCACGTTGCCGACCGTGCCGGTGCCGCCCAGGGTGGCGCCAGCGCCCACCTGGACGCTGGAGAAGGCTGCCAGCGAGCCGTTGACCACCAGGCTGCCGCCCTGCACCGCGGTCGGGCCGGCGTAGCTGTTGCTGCCGCTCAGCTCGAGGCGGCCGGCGCCGCGCTTGATCAGCGCGCCGGAGCCAGTGACGCTGCCGGCGTAGCTGCTGGTGCCGGCCTGATTGACGGTCAGGGTCGCCAGGCCCGTGGCGATCTGCCCGCCGCTGCCGGACAGCGCGGACATCTCCAGGTCGAAGTCATTCAGCTCGAGGCTGCCGCCGTCGACGCGATAGGCGGTGCCGGCGGGCAGCGCGCCGGCGGCCCCCTGGCGCAGGGTGCCGGCCTCGACCAGGGTGCCGCCGCCGTAGGCGTTGGCCCCATTGAGGAGCAGCAGCCCCTCCCCGGCCTTGGTCAGCGCCCCGCTGCCGCCGATGGCTGCGGCCAGCGTCACGTCGTTGCCATTGGTGTCGAAGCGGCCGCCGTTGTCGCCCAGGGCGCTCAGCCGCGGGGAAATATCGGTGGCGCTGCCTGCGGCCCACTGCAGGCCGCCGCCATCGAGGCTGATGCTGCCGCTGCCGAGGTTCGCGGCGCTGCTGAAGTTGATCAGCCCGCCCTGGATCAGGATCGCGCCGGCCAGGCTGTTGCTGTTGTCGCCCCTGAGGGTCAGGGTGCCGCTGCCCAGCTTGATCAGGCCGCCGTCGGCCGCGCCGACCAGCACGCCGGAGACCTCCGTGGACAGGTCGTTCGAGCCGACGCTGAGCAGCGTCGAGCGCAACACGAAGGTGCCGCTGCCCTCGATCGAGCCCGCCGAGTTGCGGTTGTCGCCGGCCGGGCCGGTGCCTTCGGCGAAGTCGATCACTCCGCTGTCGAGCGCGATCAGGCGCGCCGAGCCTGCGCTGCTGTTGTCGAAGAAATAGGTCGCGCCCTCGTCGGCGCTGGTGATGCTGGCGGTGCCGGCGCTGCTCTGGCCGGTGAAGCGGGTGGTGCCGCCGTCGCCGTTGACGATAGTCGCGGCGCCGGCGCTGCTCTGGTCGTTGAAGCTGGTCGAGCCGCTGAGGGTATTGCTGATGCGGGCGTTGCCCGCCGTGCTCTGGTCGTTGAAGGTGGTCTCCTCCATGAGGTTTTCGATCACCGCGTCGCCGGCCGACTGGTTACCGAAGTAATCCTCGGCCACCGCGCCGGCTGCCAGCAGCAGGCCGGCGGACAGGCCCAGGGCGCCGGCGAGTCGCGGCGCGAGGCCGCCTGGCGCCCGGCGTGAGGCACGCTCGAAGTGGTCCATCCTTGCACCCCCGTCACGGGACATGCGGCACACCGAGCGCTCCCCCGCCACTGTCGGCCAACCCATGGCGCGACGCCGCGTGGAACCGGTGATGCCTATGCGTCTTCGCAGAAGATGTTGCGCCGTTGCGACGCCGCATCCGTGCACCCTCGCTCCCGGGATCACGACCACTGCCTGCTGAAGAAAACGCCGCCTGGAGCAGGCAGAAGCCTAGCCAAGTCTGCGCCTGGCGCCAGCCTGCTCGTCGGCAGCCACTCGTCCGCTCGGCCAAGCGCTGGGCTGGCCTGCGGCCGGCGGTTGGCTCAGGACTCTAGCTTGGCCTTGCAGGGGCTCGAGGCGGTCAGCAGACGCTGCTGCAGCGCCGGGTCGGGCGGCGACTGGCGGTTCATCGCCTGCATCTCCGCCTCGCTGAACTCCTCAATGACGGCGTCGGCGGCGCATTCGCAGTAGGCCTGCAACTGCTCCGGGCTATGGCTGGACTGGGCGCCGGCCACGCACTGCGTGACGAACGCCGCCTTGGCTCCCGGCGGCCAGTCAGCGGCGGCAGCGGGCAGGGCGAAGGCGAGGGGGGCGAGAAGCGCGAGCGGGTAACGGTAGCGCATGGTGGACTCCTGTTCGGGTCAATGGCCTCGGCAAACCAGCCGCGACCCTTTTTGTGAGGCCGCGGGGCGCCGTGAGTTCCTTGCGATTGCCGCACGGTCTGCACCGATCGCCGGCGGGACAGCGCCTGGAATGAACAAGATGTCGCCGCAGTGGCCCCAACCGCGCGCGTCGTGGCGGTAGAGTAGCGGCATCCGCCGGTCCATCGCCCCGGCGCCTGCCCTAGAAGGAACTTGCAATGTCCGACTCGTCCCAACAGTTCGCCAGCGACAACTACTCCGGCATCTGCCCGGAAGCCTGGGCCGCCATGGCCGAGGCCAACCACGGCCACGACCGCGCCTACGGCGACGACCAGTGGACGGCGCGCGCCGCCGACCAGTTCCGCCAGCTGTTCGAAACCGACTGCGAGGTGTTCTTCGCCTTCAATGGCACGGCGGCCAACTCGCTGGCGCTGGCCGCGCTGTGCCAGAGCTACCACAGCGTGATCTGCTCGGAGACCGCGCACGTCGAGACCGACGAGTGCGGCGCCCCGGAGTTCTTCTCCAACGGCTCCAAGCTGCTGCTGGCGCACACCGAGAACGGCAAGCTGACCCCGGCGGCGATCCGCGAGATCGCCCTCAAGCGCCAGGACATCCATTACCCCAAGCCGAAGGTGGTCAGCCTGACCCAGGCCACCGAGGTCGGCACCGTGTATCGCCCCGCGGAGGTCCGCGCGATCAGCGCCACCTGCCGCGAGCTGGGCCTCAACCTGCACATGGACGGCGCGCGCTTCTCCAACGCCTGCGCCTTCCTCGGCTGCACTCCGGCCGAGCTGACCTGGGAGGCCGGGGTCGACGTGCTGTGCTTCGGCGGCACCAAGAACGGCATGGCGGTGGGCGAGGCCATCCTGTTCTTCAACAAGGCCCTGGCCGAGGACTTCGACTACCGCTGCAAGCAGGCCGGCCAGCTGGCCTCGAAGATGCGCTACCTCTCCGCGCCCTGGGTCGGCCTGTTGCAGAACGACGCCTGGCTGTACTACGCGGGCCACGCCAACCGTTGCGCGCGCCTGCTCGCCGAGCTGGTCAGCGACGTGCCGGGGGTCAGCCTGATGTTCCCGGTGGAGGCCAACGGGGTGTTCCTGCAGATGTCCGAGCCGGCCCTGGAGGCCCTGCGCGCCAGGGGCTGGCGCTTCTATACCTTCATCGGCGCCGGCGGCGCGCGCTTCATGTGCTCCTGGGACACCGCGGAGGAGCGGGTGCGCGAACTGGCGGCGGATATCCGCACGGCCATGGCCGGGTTGTGATTTCCCGATCAATATCAGCAGGTTAGCTTTGGTTTGCGCACAGAAACTGTGCAGCCTCCTGTGGATAAGCTGTGTGTCCCGGGCCGAGGGCCAGGCCGCCCGTGCCCTCGGCGGCGCTGATCAATAAATCGCCAGTGCTCGGCCGGGCCGGCCCGGCGCCTTGGGCGGTCTGCGCGTGGGCCACGGGCCGACCACTCGCCTTGACAAGCGGGGGCACGGAACCTAGACCCAAATAAGCCACGGCATACAACCCGGCCGGCCAATACCGAGAGGGACTCATCGATGCTCCGGTTTGTGGGGGCGGCGCAGCGGCCAGGCGCGCTCCCTTTCATCCAGCTCCCGCGCGCTCCCCGCCCCCTGACCCCAATCTGCCGTCTCCCCACCCTGCGTGCCGCGCGCGCCGCATATTCAGGGAGTACCCCATGAACGCTACCTTCGATCTGCAACGTCGCCGGCTGCTGTTGGGCAGCGCCGGGGCAGTCGCCTCGGCTGGCCTGCTCGGCTTCGGCCGGCTGAGCCTGGCCGCGGAGATGCCGCTGCCGGACTACGTCAACTGGAAGAATCCCCAGGCGCTGATCGTGCACAGCGCCAACACCCTGGAAACCCGCCGCGAGGCCATCGGCACCAGCATCGTCACCTCCAACGAGCAGCTGTTCGTCCGCAACAACCTGCCGGCCCCGGCTGCCGCCATCGTCGCCGACCGCGACGCCTGGACCGTGGCCTTCCAAGGCGTGAAGAACCCGCGCAACCTGACCCTCGGCGAACTCAAGAGTCTCGGCGTGGAGACCGTGGCCAGCGTGCTGCAGTGCTCGGGCAACGGCCGCGGATTCTTCCCCCATGGCCCCAGCGGAACCCCGTGGACGGTGGGGGCGGCTGGCTGCGTGTTGTGGAGTGGGGTGCCGGTCAGCGCCGTGGTCGAGGCCCTCGGTGGCCTCGGCGACGGCCTGCAGTACATGACCAGCACCGGCGGCGAGCCGCTGCCCGAGGGCCTGGAGCCGAAGAGCGTGGTGGTCGAGCGCTCGGTGCCGCTGAAGGCCCTGGAGCACGCGATCCTCGCCTGGGAACTGAACGGCGAGCCGCTGCCGCTGGCCCATGGCGGTCCGCTGCGGCTGGTGGTGCCGGGCTATTACGGAGTGAACAACGTCAAGTACGTCAAGCAGGTGGCCTTCACTGCCGAGCAGAGCGACGCCAAGATCCAGGCCACCGGCTACCGCGTCAGCCCCGTCGGCCAGAAGGGCACGACGGAGCAGCCGTCGCTGTGGGAGATGCCGGCCAAGTCCTGGATCACCCAGCCGCTGCAGCAGGCCAAGGCCGGGCGGGTGCGCATCCAGGGCGTGGCGTTCGGCGGCGCCAGGGCGGTGAAGGGGGTCGAGGTGTCGCTCGACGCCGGCCACAACTGGCAGATGGCGCGCTTCGTCGGCCCGGACCTGGGGCCTTTCGCCTGGCGCCCGTTCGTGCTGATCGCCGAACTCCAGCCGGGCAACTACACCCTCGCCAGCCGGGCGATCGACGTCGAGAGCAACGTGCAACCCCAGGAGCGCCTGGACAATGAAAGTGGCTACGGCCATAACGGCTGGGAGGATCATGCGGTCAAGCTCAAGGTGGTCTGAAGCGATGCGCCGCGCGCTGCTGATCCTGCTCAGCCTGGCTGCAACGGCCGCGTCGAGCGCCGAGGACGGGCGCCTGGTGCTCGGCAGGCAGGTCTTCACCGAACAGGCGCAGCCCTCCTGCAGCCTCTGCCACAGCCTGCGCGAGGCCGGTGCCAGTGGCGTCGTCGGCCCCGACCTGGATCAGCTCAAGCCGAGCGCCGAACGGGTCGCGAATGCGGTGCGCGGCGGCGTCGGGGTGATGCCGAGCTTTGCCGCATCGCTCAGCGGCGAGCAGATCGAGGCGGTGGCCGCCTACGTGGCGCAGGTGGCCGGACGATGAGGCCAGGCGCCAGCGCCCTCCGCCATCAGGTACTAGGCTTGGTCTTGCCGTCAACGGGTGAGCAGCGAGCATGAAGAGCAGCGAAGCGATCTATCGGGAAGCACTCGAACGGCTGCAGCAGCTGATCGACGAAGCGACCGCCCAGGGCCTGGATGAACCGCATGCCGCGGCTCTCGCCACGGCGGATGGCGACGCCCGGCCCTCGGTGCGCATGGTTTATGTGGTCGCCGTGGAGGAGCAAGGGCTGTTGTTCTTCGCCAATATCGAAAGCGGCAAGGGCCATCAGTTGCTCGACAACCCGCGTGCCGCGCTGTGCTTCTTCTGGCGGGCGCTGCAGGTGCAGGTGACGCTGGAAGGCGAGGTCAGCCTGCAGTCCGCGGAGATCGCCGACCGCTACTGGCAGCGCCGCGCCCGCGAAGCGCAGTTGGCCAGTTGGGCCTCGCAGCAGGGGGCGCCGGCGGCGCCGAAAGGCGAACTGCGGCAGAAGGCGCGCCAGCTCGAACAGGCCCTGGGCTTCGAGGCGGTGCCCAGGCATGCCGACTGGTGCGCCTTCCGTATCCGCCCGGAACGTATCGAGTTCTGGCCCTCCGGTTGGCAGCGGATGCGCGAGCGGACCAGGTACCAGAAAGACCCGCAGGGCCAATGGACCCAGGCAGCGCTCAACCCCTGAGCAGGCGCCACCGATGGCCCGGGCGAGGCCCTGTCTATACTGAAAACACCGCGCCAGGAGGCCGCCATGTCCCAGTATGCAGTCGAAGCCATCCGCACGGTCGCCGTGGTCGGCCAGGGCGACAGCGGCAAGACCAGCCTGGTCGAGGCGCTGCTACAGCATAGTGGCGCCATCGCCAGCATGGGCAGCCTGGAACGCGGCGATACGGTCTGCGACTTCGACCCGCTGGAGCGCGAATACCGCCACTCGCTGGCCTCGGCGCTGGCGCACTGCAGCCACGCCGGTGCCGAAATCAACCTGATCGACACCCCCGGTTACCCCGACTTCATCGGCCAGGCCATCGCCGCCCTGGCCGCGGTGGAAACCGCGCTGGTGCTGGTCAATGCGCAGAGTGGCATCGAGCTGAGCACCCGGCGGATGATGGCCCTGGCCGGCGAGCGCGGGCTGTGTCGCATCCTGGTGGTGAACAAGATCGACGCCGAGCGGGTCGACCTGCCGGGGCTGCTCGCCGAGCTGCGCGAGGCGTTCGGCAAGCAGGTGCTGCCGCTCAACCTGCCGGCCGCAGGTGCCGGCCGGGTGGTCGACTGTTTCTTCGAGCCGGCAGGCGAGGCCGACTTCTCCTCGGTGGCGGACGCCCACCAGGCCCTGGTCGATCAGGTGGTCGAGGTCGATGAAGAGCTGATGGCGCGCTACCTGGAACAGGGCGAGATCAGCCCGCAGGAACTGCATGCGCCGTTCGAGCAGGCGCTGCGCGAGGGCCACCTGATCCCGCTGTGCTTCGTCTCGGCGCGCAGCGGTGCCGGGGTCGGCGAGTTGCTCGAGATCCTCGCGCGCCTCGCGCCCAACCCGGGCGAAGGCAACCCGCCGCTGTTCTTCAAGGGCGAGGGCGACGCGGCCAGGCCCTTTCGCTCGGTGCCCGACCCGCAGCGGCATGTGCTGGCCCATGTGTTCAAGGTGGTGATGGACCCCTTCGTCGGCAAGCTCGGGGTGTTCCGCGTGCATCAGGGCACGCTGCAGCGCGACATGCAGCTGTTCGTCGGCGACGGCAAGAAGCCGTTCAAGGTCGGTCATTTGCTGCGCCTGCAGGGCAAGCGCTATGACGAGGTGACCCGGCTGATTCCCGGCGATTTCGGCGCCGTGAGCAAGGTCGACGAACTCGAGTTCGATGCCGTGCTGCACGACTCCCACGACGAGGACAGCATCCGTCTCAAGCCCCTGGCCTTCCCTGCGCCGATGCAGGGGCTGGCCATCGAGGCCAGGCGGCGTGGCGACGAGCAGCGGATTGCCGAGGTGCTGCACCGGCTGTTGGCCGAAGACCCCTGCGTGAAGCTCGACTACCACCCGAGCACCCAGGAGACGGTGCTGCGCGGCATGGGCGAACTGCACCTGCGCTACCTGCTCGACCGTCTGGCCGGCAGCTACAAGCTGGAGGTGGAGACCAGGCCGCCGCGGGTGCCCTACCGGGAAACCATCACCCGCCCGGCCGAGGGGCATAGCCGGCACAAGAAGCAGACCGGCGGCGCCGGCCAGTTCGGCGAGGTGTTCCTGCGGGTCGAGCCACTGGCGCGCGGCGCCGGCTTCGCCTTCGTCGACGAGGTGAAGGGCGGGGTGATCCCCTCGCAGTTCATCCCCTCGGTGGAAAAAGGCGTGTGCTCGGTACTGGAGAGCGGGCCGCTGGCCGGCTACCCGGTCGAGGATGTCAAGGTCACGGTCTACGACGGCAAGAGCCATGCAGTCGACTCCAAGGACATCGCCTTCCAGGCGGCCGGGCGCAAGGCCATGCTCGACGCCCTGCGGGCGGCCGGCTGCATCGTCCTGGAGCCGGTGGTCGCGATCGAGATCAGCACGCCCGAGGCCAGGCTCGGCGACATCACCACCGACCTGGTCGGCCGTCGTGGCCAGGTGCTCGGCAGCGAGTCGCACGCCCAGGGCATGGCGCTGATTCGTGGCCAGGTGCCGCTGGCCGAGTTGGATGGCTACGGCGGCCGGCTCAAGTCGATCACCGCCGGCCAAGGCGCTTATACGCTGGAGCTGAGCCATTACAGCGCGGTGCCGCAGGAGGTTCAGCAGCGCCTGGCCGGCGCCTACAAGGCAGTGCAGGAGGAAGACTGAGCGGTTCCGCGCAGGTGAAATCCCGGAGCCCGTCCTTCTCGCACAATAATCAGTAATCGATGGTCACATCGCCCCGGGGCACGCTGCAGCAGGACAGGATGTAGCCTTCGGCGACGTCCTCGTCGGTAATCCCGCCGTTGTGCTCCATGCTCACCTCACCGGCGGTCTTCATCACCTTGCAGGTGCCGCAGATGCCCATGCCGCAGGCCTTGGGAATGTGCAGGCCGAGCTTGGCGGCGGCCGCATGCACGGTTTCGCCAGGGGCGACGCGAATGCTCTTGCCGGTGCCGCTGAAGTTGACCAGGTTGAGATCGGCAGCTGGCACTTCCGCGGCTTCGGCGGCTTCCGCGGCGTGCTCGGTCACCTCCGCGCGGATTTCCGGCGGGGTCGGGCCGAACGCCTCCTCGTGGTAGCGCTGCATGTCGAAGCCATTGGCCTCGAGCAGGCGCTTGATCGCATGCATGTAGGGCGTCGGCCCGCAGCAGAAGATCTCCCGCTCCATGAAGTCCGGGGCGATCAGCTCCAGCATGCGCTGGTTCAGGTAACCGCGGTATCCGGACCAGGTCTCGCCGATCTCGTACTTCTCGCAGATCAGGTGCAGCTTGAAGTTCTCGATGCGCGAAGCCATGTGGCGCAGTTCGCGGTGGTAGATGATGTCCTTCGGCGCCCGCGCGCTGTGCACGAAGACCATGTCGACATTGCCGTTGGTGTCGAAGAACCAGCGCGCCATGGACATCACCGGGGTGATGCCGACGCCGCCGCTGAGGAACAGCACCTTGTCCGCCGGGAAGTCGATGGCGTTGAACAGCCCGACCGGACCGTGCACCGGCAGCACATCGCCTTCTTTCAGGTTGTCGTGCAGCCAGTTGGAGACCTTGCCGCCGGGCACCCGCTTGATGGTGATGGAGAAGCTATAGGGCACCGAGGGCGAACTGGAGATGGTGTAGGAGCGCATGATCGGTTGGCCGTCGATCTCCAGCTCGAGGGTGACGAACTGCCCCGGCTTGAAGAAGAACACCATCGGCTGGTCGGCCATGAAGCAGAAAGTGCGCACGTCCCAGGTTTCCTGGATGGCCTTGACGCAGCGCACCAGATGACGGCCGTTGCTCCAGGTCTGGGTGGTCACGGGATTGAGGAAGGTGTTCGTCGTCATGGAGGTCTCTCCGCGCGCGGCCGGACATCGGCCTGACATGCGGCGAATTGTGCGTAACCGCCAAGGGCCCCATTTACCTATCAGCGACATTCACATGCTTATCGCGACCTGCCGTTGAACACGCGGCCTGGAGCGTCGGAAACGGACGCGGGCATGTCGCCCATGGATAAGGTTTGTGACGCGCTCGACCCCACACTCGACTCCAGCCGAAGCAAATGGATTAGAGCGTTCGACCCTCGCTGCCACGTAGCGAACCGCCAATCGGCAGGCGGCATACGAGGAGTCAGTCACGCCGCCTTGCGTAGCAACCGATTAGCCACTTTTGCGGCACTCGCCCTGCGAGTCGCCATTGAGGAGTTACCGATGGACGTCACTTCCACCCTGAGTCTGGGCGATCCGCTGGCCCCGGCACGCAAGGCCACCGCCGAGATGCTGCAGACCCGCGAGCGCGCCTTCTCGTTGCCGCAACCGTTCTATAACGACGAGCGTCTGTTCCAGATCGACATGCAGGAGATCTTCCACAAGGAATGGCTGATTGCCGGCATGACTAGCGAGATCCCGACCAAGGGCAACTTCCTCACCCTGCAGATCGGCGACAACCCGATCATGGTGATTCGCGGCGCCGAGGGTGCGGTGCATGCCTTCCACAACGTTTGCCGCCATCGCGGCTCGCGCCTGTGCACCAGCGACAAGGGCAAGGTGGCCAAACTGGTCTGCCCTTACCACCAGTGGACTTACGAGCTGGACGGCCGCCTGCTGTTCGCCGGCACCGAGATGGGCGCCGACTTCGACCTCAAGGACTACAGCCTCAAGCCGGTGAACTGCAAGACCGCCGGCGGCTACATCTTCATCTCCCTGGCCGAGAACCCGCCGGCGATCGACGACTTCCTCGCCACCCTGGCCCATTACATGGAGCCCTACGACATGGAGAACACCAAGGTGGCGGTGCAAACCACCTTGATGGAAAAGGCCAACTGGAAGCTGGTGATCGAGAACAACCGCGAGTGCTACCACTGCAACGGTTCGCACCCGGAGTTGCTCAATACCCTGCTGGAATGGGACGACGTCACCGATCCGCGGGCCAGCCAGGAGTTCAAGGACCACGTGGCCGCCTCCGCCGCCGCCTGGGAAGCCGAGAAGATCCCCTATGCCCACGCCAGCTTCGGCCTGCGCAACCGCATCGTGCGTATGCCGCTGCTCAAGGGCACGGTGTCCATGACCATGGACGGCAAGCAGGGCTGCAAGAAACTCATGGGGCGCATCCAGAACCCTGACCTTGGGTCCATGCGCATCCTCCACTTGCCGCACTCGTGGAACCACTGCATGGGCGATCACATGATCGTCTTCACCGTCTGGCCGATCAGCGCCCAGGAAACCATGGTCACCACCAAATGGCTGGTGCACAAGGATGCGGTGGAGGGCGTCGACTACGATGTCGCCCGTCTGCGCCAGGTATGGGATGCGACCAACGACCAGGACCGGCGCCTGGCCGAAGAGAACCAGCGTGGGATCAACTCCACCGCCTACCAGCCGGGGCCGTATTCGAAGACCTATGAGTTCGGCGTGGTCAACTTCATCGACTGGTATAGCGAGCGTCTGCTCAACAACCTCGGCGAGCAATCGGCTACCCGTCTGCGTCAGGTCAACGACTGATTGCCGATACGCACCAGCCCTTATCGCCAGGGCTGGTGCGTTTCCGGAACTCGCCAATGTCGTTCAGTCTCTGTTTCGTCATCCTGCTCATCCTCTACAGCGGCCACGCCTGCTGGCGTAGCCGCCGTCACCACTAGACATTAGCCCGCCGCGCCAAATCAGCCGCATCCCGGGTATGCATCCCTCCCTCTGCTTCGATCGCCTGCCACGCTGCGCTGGCGAGTTCCGCTCGTACATAAAAAAGCCCCCGCCAAAGCCGATACGGGCGGGGGCTGAAGGTGCTCTCTTAAGAGAGCTCAGTGTGTAGGGTCAGGACAGTGCCTGATCGGCAGGAGCGTGGCCTGTCCGCGGTAGTGCCCGGCCAGCATGCCTGGGGTTGAATCGCATGGGCATGCGGAAAACGACAGTGGGCTAGCCGGTAGCGTCAGGTCGCGGAAGGGCGGTCCGAATGAGTTGGACGGCCTTCATTGGGAAACCTAAATCATGCCAGCGACACCTCGCCGTATCTCTATATAGAACGGGTATCTGCGCTGCTGAAGTCGGACTGTAATGTTACGGGCTCGATGCCGTGGGGCCTGGTATCTGCAGTTCAAGGCTCAAGCAAGGGGAGCCGAAAGAATTCTGATTAAAGAGTTGACGCAGATTCTGAGGTGCCTATAATGCGCACCTCTTCCGGCGCGGATCTCTCGGAAAACCTCTTGTAAATCAATTGGTTATCTTAATAAGAGGGGTTGCAAAGCAGCGAAAGCTGTGTAGAATGCGTCGGGCTGACGGGGTGGAGGTTGAGTCCTGTTGGTGCTTCGGTCGAGGTGATCGAAAGCGGTTGAAAGAGGTGGTTGACAGCGGTTTGAAACGCTGTAGAATTCGCCTCCCGCTGACGAGGAGCTAGAAGCTGATCGAAGGCGCAAGCGGTTGAGTAGAAAGGCTTTATTCGGAAAAGAACTTCGAAAAATAGCTTGACGGA
>NZ_FNCT01000036.1 GCF_900100495.1 Pseudomonas benzenivorans | reverse complement strand
GAAAGCGCAACCCCGGCCTGCCAACGCACTGGGAGGTGCGCGAAGTCAGCTACGACGTGAAGGGCAAGATCAAGACGGTACTCACCTCGCTGCCCGCGGACACTTACAGCGCCAACGCCATCGCCAAGCTGTATCAGGAGCGCTGGGAGATCGAACTGGGCTTCCGGGATATCAAGAGCTCCCTGCAACAGAATGCGATGACCCTGCGTAGCAAGGTCAAGGAGCTGGTCTACCAGGAGGTCTGGGGATTGTTGCTGGCCTACAACATCATCCGCCGTGAAGCCGGTCAGGCCGCGGTGGCCTTTGGTCGCTCCCCGTGCGACATCCGCTTCAAGCCGGTGGCCCAATACATCGCCGTGCAATTGATCGTGATGGCGGCGGCCAACCCGATTTCCGCAACCGGGCGACGATTGTCGGAGTTGAGGGCGGGAATCGGCGGGCTGTTTCTGGATCACCGTCCAAGGCCATCAAGGCCCAGGACGGTGAAGATTTCGAAGACCCGCTATCCAGTAGATCGGAAGGCTGCTCCGCTTAAGTGAACAGCATTACGCTCATCGAGCGGCCTTTTGCGTTGGCTGCAGTCACTTACACCAGCGGGTCGCCGACATGCAGGATCTTCATGCCGTTGGTGCCGCCGATGGTGTGGTAGCTGTCGCCCTTGGTCAGGATCACCCAGTCGCCTTGCTCGACCACGCCGCGTTTCAGCAGCTCGTCCACCGCGGCCTGGCTGACCTGTTCCGCCGGCAGCGCCGCCGGGTCGAAGGGCACGGTGTAGACGCCGCGGAACAGCGCCGCGCGGGCCTGGGTGGCGCGGTGCGGGGAGAAGGCGAAGATCGGCACGGAAGAGCGGATGCGCGACATGATCAGCGGCGTGTAGCCGCTTTCGGTCAGGGCGATGATCGCTTTGACGCCGGGGAAGTGGTTGGCGGTGTACATGGCCGCCAGGGCGATGCTTTCGTCGCAGCGCTGGAAGGTTGTGCCCATGCGGTGGCTGGATTTCTTGCTGGTCGGGTGCTTTTCCGCGCCCAGGCAGATCCGTGCCATGGCCTGCACCGCTTCGAGCGGATAGGCCCCGGCGGCGCTTTCCGCCGAGAGCATCACCGCGTCGGTGTAGTCGAGCACGGCGTTGGCTACGTCGGAGACTTCGGCGCGGGTCGGCATCGGGTTGTGGATCATCGACTCCATCATCTGCGTCGCGGTGATCACCGCCTTGTTGTGGCGGCGCGCGTGCAGGATGATTTTCTTCTGGATGCCACACAGCTCGGCGTCGCCGATTTCCACGCCGAGGTCGCCGCGGGCGACCATCACCGCATCGCTGGCGCGGATCAGGCCGTCGAGGGTCTCGTCGTCGGCCACCGCCTCGGCACGCTCGATCTTGGCCACCAGCCAGGCGCTACCGCCGGCCTCGTCGCGCAGCTGGCGGGCGTACTGCATGTCCGAGGCATCGCGCGGGAAGGACACCGCCAGGTAATCCAGTTCCATCTCGGCGGCCAGCTTGATGTCGGCCTTGTCTTTCTCGGTCAGCGCCGGTGCGGTCAGGCCGCCGCCACGGCGGTTGATGCCCTTGTGGTCGGACAGCGGGCCGCCAATCAGCACCTCGCAGTGCAGGGCGTCGGCGCTCGCGCTTGCCACGCGCATCACCACGCGGCCGTCGTCGAGCAGCAACTCGTCGCCGACGCCGCAGTCCTTGACCAGGTCCGGGTAGTCGATGCCGACGATGTCCCGGGTGCCCTCGGTCAGCGGGTGGCTGGTGGAGAAGGTGAAGCGGTCGCCGACCTTCAGTTCGATGCGCTTGCCGGCGAATTTGGCGATGCGGATCTTCGGCCCTTGCAGGTCGCCGAGCAGGGCGACGTGCCGGCCATGCTTGGCGGCCAGGTCGCGGACCAGCTTGGCGCGGGCCTTGTGCTCGTCCGGCGTGCCGTGGGAGAAGTTCAGGCGGGCCACATCGAGGCCGGCGAGGATCAGTTGCTCGAGGACTTCGGGCGAGTTGCTCGACGGGCCGAGGGTGGCGACGATTTTGGTGCGGCGAAAGGTCATGCGCAGACTCCTGAGTTGCATCAGGGCGCGAGGCTACTACGCCGCGACCCTGTAGTCATGGCTGCGTTGCACTACCTTTCGGCTCGGAGCTGGTGAAAAAATCGAGCGTCGTCGCGAGGCCGTTTCCAGGCGTTCGCGGCAAGGCATGCTAGGTGAAAGGCGGGGGAGTTTAGTGCGCTAAATGCCCCCGATTATTACGTAGCGCAACGCCGCTGCCGGCGTTTGGAGGCGATCGCAGAGGCGGCCGCAGTAGGTGAGAGTTTTTTCACATGCTCCCAGGTTTCAGCACCAGCAGGTCGCACTCCACGCTCTCCAAGACCCGCTCGGCGGTATGCCCGATCAGTGCCGTATCCAGGTGGTCGCGGGCGATGGCGCCCATCAGCAATAGGTCGATGTCGTGCTCGCGCACGAAGCGCGGCAGCACCTCTTCGGCAAAGCCTTCGAGCAGGTGGGTGTCGGGCAGGGCGATCGGGTATTGGCCGAGCAGTTGTTCGAAGGCTTCGCGATGCTGCTGGGCGCTGCGGGCCACATAGCCTTCGTAATCGGCGACCAGTTCGGCATCGAACACCAGGGTCCGCGGCAAGGGCGCGTAGCTGTGCAGGTAATGGGCTTGCAGGCCGAACTGTCGGCTCAGTTCGATGGCCGTGCGGATCAGTTGGTGATCCAGCGCGGCCGGTTTGTCGGCGCTGTGCAGCGGGTCGAGGGCGGCGCACAGCTTGCGCCCCTGCCACTCGCCATGCTGCACCAGCCAGAGCGGAACCGGGCAGTGGCGGACCAGTTGCCAGCCAGTGTTGCTCGGCAGCAGGCGGCGCAGCAGGCTGCTATGGCCGGCGGACTTCAGCACCAGGCCCGGGTTGATCTCGGCCACCTTTTCCAGCACCAGGTTGTGCTGGGGCCTGCCCCAGCGCACGTCTAGGTGCAGCTGCAGGCCCTCGGCGCGCAGCGGCGCGACCAGTTCCTCCAGCCAGGTGCCACGCTGCTCCAGCAGGGCGGCGCGGGCCCTGGCCTGCAGGGCGCTGTCGAACAGGTGGCTGACGTCCACGCCGGCGTGGTATTCGACCAGCAGCAGGTGCAACTGCGCCTGGTTCTGCCGGGCCAGCCAGACCGCGCGCTCAAGCGCCGGCTGCTGCGGCTGGTGCGGCTCGATGACAACCAATAGCTGTTGCAGATTCATGGCCCTGGACCTCGCTGTGGGTGACCTGCGCATTGCAGCGCATAGGCGCGCCAATGGGTTTGATCTGTATCAGCTTAGTCAGCGCCCGGGGAAACGCAGTCGGCGAGAGCGGGGCCGTCGCGCAACGGCCTCAGGGTAGGTTCTGGTTCAATGCCTGGTCGAGGTGGCGCGCCGCCTGGCTGTACAGCGGGCTATCGGGGAACTGCACCAGCAGGCGGCGCAGGTAGCCGATGGCCTTGTCGCGGTTGGCGCTGGGGTTGTCCGGAGCCAGGTACATCAGCCCGAGCTGGTACAGGGCCTTCTCCTTGATGTTGGCCGGTACGCCACCGTCGCTCAGGGCCAGCAGGTAGAGTTCCTCTGCCTCGGCGACGCGGTCCTTCAACACCGCACGGCGTGACAGCAGGGTCAGGTCCGGGTCGAGGCTGGCCCGGTAGAGATCGAGGTTCTGGTTCGGTTGCCAGTGCGCGAGCAGCTCGAGCGAGGTCTTCTGCACTGGCTCCTTGGCACGCTCGCGGATCGTCACGATACGCGCCTCGGCGCGCTCGGCGGCGCGGCTGGCGGGAAACTCGTCGAGAACCTGGGAGAAGTAGTTCAGCGCCTGGTTATCGTCGCGCTGCTCGTTGAAACGGTTCATGTAGATCAGGCCGATCTGGTAGAGGGCGATGGCCCGCACTTCGGCGCCGAGTTTCTCGTCGCGGTAGCCGGTCAGGTAGAGCTGTTCGGCTTTTTCGCTCTTGGCGTCGCGGATCGCCAGGGCGCTGTAGGTCAGCAGGTCGCCTTCCTCTTCTACCGCGGCAGTCATGCGGTTGCTCTTGAGGGCCTTGTACTCGACCACTTCCTGGGTGGCGACCTGGGCGATGAACAGCGGCGTGGTCGGCGAGCAGGCGCTCAGCAGGCCGGCGCATACGAGCGGGAGAACGAGGCGGGCGGACGACATGGCAGCTCCTGGGCACCTGGGCCGGGTGTCGGCAGTCTAGCCAGGGGGCGCGCCTGGAGCCAAGCCGTGGCGGGCAGTACCCATCGGAGGATCGGCTCCTGCAGATTTTCGCGCGCCGGTCGATACACTGCTCAGCGGAGGAGAGGCCCATGCGAACCCTGTTGATTCTGAGCCTGGCACTGAGCGCCGGCGGCTGTACCCGTTGGTCGCTCGACCATCATTTGAACAGCGCCTACCGCGCCTACGCCAAAGGCGAGTGCGCGGCGGTGATGCTGGAGTTGTCGCAAGCCGAGCGCAAAAGCCGCTCACGCAGCTACCTGCAGCCGGAGATATCCCTGCTGCGCGGCCAGTGCCTGGAGCGGCAGAACCTGTTCGTCGATGCGGCGCAGACCTATAGGTTCATCATCAGCCAGTACCCGGCCAGCGAGTATGCGTTTCGTGCCCGGGCGCGCCTGGAAACCCTGCGCCAGCTCGGCCATTACGGCCCGGAAGAAGCGACCAAGGCCTCGCCCATGGCGTTTTGAGCGCCGCGCGCGACAGCTTGGCGGCTCGCTGCACCAGGGGTAATCTGACGGCTGTATTCAAGGAGGATGATCATGCGCGTGCTGTTCTGCTGCCTGTTGCTGCTGCCGGGATTGGCGGCGGCGGAAATCTATCGCTGGGTCGATGCCAATGGCCAGGTGCATTTCGACCAGCGCCCGGCGGCAGCGGATGCCGAGCCGATCGAGGTCAAACCGCAGGTGATCGAGCGCGACCAGGCGACCCGCGAGCGGCAGGCGCGCAGCGAGCGGTTTTACGATGCGCGTCGGCAGGAGCAGGCCCTGGCCACGGCCCAATCCGCGGAACTACGGGCCAAGCGCAGCGAGGAGTGCAACGAGTTGCGCCGCAGGCTGGCGCAGGTGCCGGAAGGATTTCGCTACTACCGCAGCGAGGCCAACGACCAGCGCACCTATTACAGCGATGAGGAAATGGACGCCGCCCGTCGCCAGCTCCGCGACCGGGTGTCCGAACGCTGTTCCTGAAACTGGTTTAACCGCAGTAGTGCGGCCATACTCAAGGGCCACTAATAGCGATATGCCGCCATGCCTGCTCAGCGCCGCATCGAACGCCACCAGTTGCCCTACTACTTGAAGGTCTTCAATCGGATCACCGACAAGCCGATGGGCTATATCGGCAATGTGTCGCTGGACGGCCTGATGCTGATCAGCCAGTTGCCGATGTTGGTTGGTGGGCGTTTCGACATGCGCTTGAAGATTCCGGGGCAGGACGCGCAGCGCTTTGTCGACTTCTCCGCCACCTGCCAGTGGTCCCACGAAGACGTCACGCCGGGCAGTTTCGACTCCGGCTTTGCCCTGGTTGCGCCGCCGGCCGAGTATGTCGAGATGGTCGATGCGTTGCATCGGTACTTCAGCTTCCATCCCTTGTCCGCCTCCGCATAGCGCTCCAGCGAGTGCCGTAGGGGCATAAAAACGGTTCATCGCATTATTGTGGGGAAGGTGGGCTTGACACCGGACGGGCAAGTTTGTGTTATCTGATCACGGCGCTCTCTGCTTCTGGAACTGGTTCATTAACGTGTCGACCCAAGGTGCTGGTTTCGCCCCTCACGGGCGAGTCACTTGATTCGCTGCGCTTACCCTGCGGGCCAGCCTGCGGCTGTTACTCCGCTTCGCTCCGTAGCTCTTGCTTGCCCAAGAGAAAGTAACCAAAGAGAAGGGCACCCCACCATCCGGCCCCGGCTGCGCCGGGGTTATTCGCTTCACTCACCCTGCGGGCCAGCCTTCGGCTGTTACTTCGCTTCGCTACGTTTCCCTCCTTCCATCACCGCTCCAGGGGCACGCCGCGAAGGGCCATCCATGGCCCATCGCGGCTCTTGCGACATCCATGTCGCTCAACCCCTTACGCGGCGATTCCACTCGGCCTCCTGAAGGGGACTTGGGTGTCGTCTGAATGATCGCGGCTCAAGAGAAAGAGCAAAAAACCAGGCGCCGCCGAGTTCGATTCTGTGGGCGTCTTGCAAGCTCGTGGATCGGTCCCGTCAGGAGGCCGAGCGTAGGTGTTGCGCAGGGGACGAGTCGCATGGATGCGGCGAGATACCGATGGCGGCCCCGCTTAAAGGGCCAGGGATGGCCCTTGTAAGCCGGCCCCCGGAGCAGCACCGGAGCGAGGGAACCTCGGCGTAGCCGGGCCGGGTGCCCTTCTTTGGCACACCTTTCTTGGGCAGGCAAGAAAGGTGTGGCGCCCGAGAGGGGCGCAACCCAAACGTTCAGCACGCGCGTTAATGGGCCATGCCACGCCATCGGCCGATACGCACAAAGTTGCCAGTCCGGTGTCAATCGGCACTTCCCCGAAATTTCGCGTAGAACAAAAAACCGCCTCGAAAGGCGGTTTTTTATTTGGCTCCGGGCCGAATCAGGCCATCGCGGGTTCGCTCAGTTGCAGCAGCGCATCCGAGCGCTCCTGCACTTCGCGGTAACGCTCGGGATCGCTGGCGAGCACCTTGCCCATGGCCGGGAAGATCTCGTTCAGCTTGCCGCCCCATTGCTCGGAGTTGCTCTGCGCGGGGAAGCAGCGCCGAATCAGGTCGAGCATGATCGACACGGTCACCGAGGCGCCTGGCGATGCGCCGAGCAGGGCGGCAATGGAGCCGTCCTCGGCGGCGACCAGTTCGGTGCCGAACTGCAGGATGCCGCCGTGCTTGGGGTCTTTCTTGATGATCTGCACGCGCTGGCCGGCCATTTCCAGGCGCCAGTCCTCGGCCTTCGCCAGCGGATAGAAGCCGCGCAGGGTCTGCAGGCGCTTTTCCTCGGACTGCAGCACTTCCTTGATCAGGTAGCGGGTCAGGTCGAAGTTGTCGCGGGCCACCGCGAGCATCGGGCCGAGGTTGCTCGGGCGGATCGACAATGGCAGGTCGAGCAGCGAGCCGTGGCGCAGGAACTTGGTCGAGAAGCCGGCGTAAGGCCCGAACAGCAGGGAGGTCTTGCCATCGACCACGCGGGTGTCGAGGTGCGGTACCGACATCGGTGGCGAGCCTACCTCGGCCTGGCTATAGACCTTGGCCTGGTGCTGCTTGACCACCTCGGGGTTGTCGCAGCGCAGCCACTGGCCGCTGACCGGGAAGCCACCGAAGCCCTTGCCTTCCGGGATGCCGGACATCTGCAACAGCGGTAGGGCGCCACCGCCGGCACCGAGGAAGACGAACTTGGCCTGGATCTCGCGGCTACCGCCACTCTGCAGATCCTTGATGCTGACGCGCCAGCCCTGTTCGTTGCGCTTCAGCCCGGTGACCTTCTGGCTGCAGGTGACCCGGGCGTCCGGCTGGGTGCCCAGGTAGTCGAGCAGCTGTTTGGTCAGTGCGCCGAAGTTGACGTCGGTGCCCGCCAGCACGCGGGTCGCGGCGACCGGCTCGTTGGGGTCGCGCCCCGGCATCATCAGCGGCATCCATTTGGCCAGGGTGGCGCGGTCTTCGCTGTATTCCATCGCGGCGAACGCGTGGTGTGCGGTGAGCGCCTTGAAGCGCTTCTTGAGGTAGGCAATGCCCTCATGGCCGCGGACGAAGCTCAGGTGCGGCACCGAGGTGATGAAGGACGAAGGCGACTCGAAGGTGCCTTTCTCGACCAGATAGGCCCAGAACTGCTTGGATTCTTCGAATTGGGTGTTGATGGTCACCGACTTGCCGATGTCGATCGAGCCATCCGCCGCTTCCGGCGTGTAGTTCAGTTCGCACAGCCCGGCATGCCCGGTACCGGCGTTGTTCCAGGGGTTGGAGCTTTCGATCGCCCCGGAGGTCATCAACTCGACGACTTCCAGTTTGAAGGTCGGATCGAGCTCCTTCAGCAGCACGCCCAAGGTCGCGCTCATGATGCCGGCTCCGACCAACACCGCATCCACTGTTTCGTAATCGTTCTGCGCCATTACCACTTCTCCAAAAATACAGCAGCCATTCGACGGCCAGAGGCCTAAGCGTGAGACAACGCCGGTCAGTGGTCGCTGCAATGACCCGATGGGAGGGGGAAGGGGGTAACGGTGCGTTTGCCAGCCGCAGGATCGTTCATTATCGCCACACTCTTGTGAAGTTGTTGAAACCGTTTTTTCACGCTCTTTTGGAGCCGTGAACCTCAAAAAAAGCTTGTGTGCCCAGGCCCGCTTGCTCACTGGCACGAAGCTCCCATTGCATTGCTGCAAGGCGTTCTGCGTTATGGGTGAGAGCGGCTGGCCGGAAGGGGCAGCACGAAGTGGGCGACTCTCTGGGGCGTGACCGATGGCTTGGGCATCAGCGGGACAGCGAGGCCCGATCAGGAGGCGTCCTTATAATCGGGGCGCGATTATAAGGTGAAAGCGGGAGAAATTGATCCTCCGGCGTGACTTTTCTTCGTCCGCCGGTCAGGCTGCCAGTGCTTTGCCGAGGCGTGCCGGTGTGCCGAGCTGGTCGATGTGCGCGCTGGCGGGTAGCGGTTGGTGCAGCCAGGCGAGGCGCTGCTCGTTGACTTCGATCCAGCCCGCGCCTAGTGGCGCCTGGGCCGACTGGCGAAAGGCTCGGCACCGGCCGGCCTCGTCGAGCAACGCGAACCGGCGCAGGGGGTGACGGGGAGCGAGGAGCGAACGGAACGAAAACATGCTGCGGACTCGAGGCGTGGGGCGACTAAAGTCTTATGCCAGGCGGGCATGACAAAGCGGTGACAGGCGTCTCCGGCGAGGGGCTCGGTCGTTTGCGCGGGCTCGATTGCGGCGCTGTTAGCGGCTTGAGCGGGTGGTTATACTGCTGGCCACTTTTGTACCCCATCCATGGAGAGATGAGCATGCTGAATCGCCTGTTGTTTGCTCTGCTCGCTGTCGCCAGCCTGGCCTTGGCCGGTTGTGCCCACAGCCCGCAACAACTCAGCCCGCAACCCAAGATCAATAGCCCGCTGGTCGCCGTTGGCCAGGGCCAGCCAGTAGTGGTGCGAGTGGCCGACGGTCGGCCGTCGCCGGTGCTCGGCACGCGCGGCGGACTGTATCCGGAAACCAGCGCGATCAGTGTCAGCGGCCAGGACATCCTGCCGAAGCTGCAGGCCCAAGCCGAGGCGGCGGTGCGGCTGCTCGGCTTCACCCCGACGCCGAACGCCTATAACGCGCCGCAACTGACCCTGACCCTGGCCGAGCTGAAATACCAGTCGCCGAAAGAGGGGCTGTACGTCACCGAGGCCAATATCACCGCGACCTTCCGCGTCGACGCGCAAAACAGCTCGCGCCGTTACAATGGCCGCTACGGCGCTTCGTTGAACCAGCGTTTCGGCACGGCGCCGAACCAGGAAACCAACACCAAGCTGGTCAGCGATGTGTTGAGCGATGCGCTGACCCGCGCCTTCAAGGACCCGACCATCGGTCAACTGCTGGCGCAATGAGTCGCCCTCCCACAAAAAAGCCCGGTCGCTGCCGTAATGCTGTTCACTTAAGCGGAGCAGCCTTCCGATCTACTGGATAGCGGGTCTTCGAAATCTTCACCGTCCTGGGCCTTGATGGCCTTGGACGGTGATCCAGAAACAGCCCGCCGATTCCCGCCCTCAACTCCGACAATCGTCGCCCGGTTGCGGAAATCGGGTTGGCCGCCGCCATCACGATCAATTGCACGGCGATGTATTGGGCCGCTGGCTTGAAGCGGATGTCGCACGGGGAGCGACCAAAGGCCACCGCGGCCTGACCGGCTTCGCGGCGGATGATGTTGTAGGCCAGCAACAATCCC
>NZ_FNCT01000037.1 GCF_900100495.1 Pseudomonas benzenivorans | reverse complement strand
CTGCACCTCGTCGGCGATCAAGAGGATGCCGTGCTGGTCGCACAGCGCGCGCAGGCGCGCCATGAAGTCCTTCGGTGCGACGTAGAAGCCGCCCTCGCCCTGCACCGGCTCGATGACGATGGCGGCGATGTCGCGCGGCTCGGCGTCGTTCTTGAACACCCGCTCGATGCTCGCCATGGCCTCGTCGACGCTGACCCCGTGCAGCGCGCAGGGGTACTGGGCGCGATACACGCCGGCCGGCATCAGGCCCATGCCGGCGGCATAGGGCACCTTCTTGCCGGTCAGGCTCAGGGTCATCATGGTGCGGCCGTGGTAGCCGCCGGTGAAGGCGATCACCCCGGCCCGGCCGGTGGCGGCGCGGGCGATCTTCACCGCGTTCTCCACCGCCTCGGAGCCGGTGGAGACCAGCAGGGTCTTCTTGGCGAAGTCGCCCGGCACGTTGGCGTTGATCTTCTCGCAGACCTCGACATAGGGCTCGTAGGCCAGCACCTGGAAGCAGGTATGGCTGAGCTTGGTCAGCTGCTGCTGCACCGCCGCCACCACCTTGGGGTGCAGGTGGCCGGTGTTGAGCACGGCGATGCCGCCGGCGAAGTCGATGTACTCGCGGCCCTCGACGTCCCACACGCTGGCGTTCTCCGCGCGGGCGGCGAAGATCGGGTGGATCTGCCCGACGCCGCGGGGGACGGCGGCAGTGCGGCGTTGCATCAGGGATTCGTTGGTCTGGCTCATTGTGTCCTCATCGGCCGCTCATCGGGCGGCGCAGTTCAAGGATGAATGCCCCCGCAAAGGAGCTGCGCAGCATTCGATGATCGACTGCGCAGACTTTCCAGAGGCTCGGTACGGTTCGTGTTGGTGCAGCTGGGGCGCCACCCGCTCTTTCGCGCTTTGCCCCGTCGTGAATCAGATGCCGAGGCAGAGGTACTTGATCTCCAGATAGTCCTCGATGCCGTACTTGGAGCCTTCGCGGCCCAGGCCGGAGGCCTTGACCCCGCCGAACGGCGCCACCTCGTTGGAGATCAGCCCGGTGTTGATCCCGACCATGCCGTACTCCAGCGCCTCGGCGACGCGGAACACCCGACCGAGGTCGCGGGCATAGAAGTAGGAGGCCAGGCCGAACTCGGTGTCGTTGGACATGGCGATCACCTCGGCCTCGTCCTTGAAGCGGAACAGCGGCGCCAGCGGGCCGAAGGTCTCCTCCTTGGCCACCGCCGCGCTGAGCGGCACGTCGGTGAGGATGGTCGGCTCGAAGAAGCTGCCGCCCAGGGCATGCGGCTTGCCGCCGGTCAGCAGCTTGGCGCCCTTGCCGAGGGCATCGGCGATGTGTTCCTGGACCTTGGCCACGGCCTTGGCGTCGATCAGCGGGCCGGTGGTGGTGCCTTCGTCCAGGCCGTTGCCAATCTGCAGCTTGGCCACGGCGGCGGCCAGCTTCTCGGCGAAGGCGTCATAGACGCCGTCCTGCACGTAGATGCGGTTGGCGCAGACACAGGTCTGGCCGTTGTTGCGGTACTTGGAGATCAGCGCGCCTTCGACCGCCTTGTCCAGGTCGGCGTCGTCGAAGACGATGAAGGGCGCGTTGCCGCCCAGCTCCAGCGACACCTTCTTGATGTCCTTGGCGCACTCGGCCATCAACTGCCGACCGATTTCGGTGGAACCGGTGAAGCTCAGTTTGCGCACGATCGGGTTGCTGGTCAGCTCGCCGCCGACTTCACCGGCGCTGCCGGTGACCACGCTGAGCACGCCCTTGGGGATGCCAGCGCGGTGCGCCAATTCGACCAGGGCCAGGGCGGAGAACGGCGTCTGGCTGGCCGGCTTGATCACCATGGTGCAACCGGCGGCCAGGGCCGGGCCGGCCTTGCGGGTGATCATCGCCGCCGGGAAGTTCCAGGGGGTGATGGCCGCGGTGACGCCGATCGGCTGCTTGATCACGATCAGGCGCTTGTCCGGTTGGTGGCCGGGGATCACGTCGCCATAGACGCGCTTGGCTTCCTCGGCGAACCACTCGATAAAGGAGGCGGCATAGGCGATCTCGCCCTTGGCCTCGGCCAGCGGCTTGCCCTGCTCCAGGGTCATCAGGCGGCCCAGGTCGTCCTGGTTCTCCATCAACAATTCGAACCAGCGGCGCAGCTTGTTGGCCCGCTCCTTGGCGGTCAGCGCACGCCAGGCCGGCAAGGCACGATCGGCCGCTTCGATGGCGCGGCGGGTCTCGGCGGCGCCCATCTTCGGCACGGTTCCGATGATCTCGTTGGTGGCCGGGTTGTTGACCTTGATGGTCTGGCCGCTGTCGGCGTCCAGCCAGGCGCCGTCGATATAGGCCTGCTGACGGAACAGCTGGGTGTCTTTCAATTGCATGGCAGTCTCC
Source organism: Pseudomonas benzenivorans (assembly GCF_900100495.1). Lineage (GTDB taxonomy): Bacteria > Pseudomonadota > Gammaproteobacteria > Pseudomonadales > Pseudomonadaceae > Aquipseudomonas > Aquipseudomonas benzenivorans. Next base: position 5,898 of record NZ_FNCT01000037.1, on the reverse strand, counting down.
TTCATGTCTCGACACCCAAGCGTCGGACGATTGTTATGACGTCATGGGCGTATGCCCACAAGATGCTATGGCGCCCGTAATGTCGGATCCGCCCCATCTCGCTACCCTGTGCGAAATTCGAGCACAGCTCGGCGCACAGAGTTCCGAACGGTTTTAGCAAGAACGTTTGAAATCTCAAACGAATCCTAGGGATGCATAGGAAAAAGGGCAATAGTTTGTTCGAAAAAATTAACGAACCATCCAATCTTGTGCTGTTCTACGATCGACTGCCGATGGATTCATTGAATTCGTTCTAAATCACACACAATCCGCCAGCATGGACGCCTGCCCATGAGATGGGTATGATTGCGCCCGCGCTGCACCAGTAGCTCAGCTGGATAGAGTACTGCCCTCCGAAGGCAGGGGTCGTGGGTTCGAATCCCGCCTGGTGCGCCATCTTCTTTCCCTTGTATTACAAGGGAATTGCGCTTCTGACAGAAACCTGTCCTAGTCCTGAAGGTCGTTTTTGCCACAAATTTGCCACACTTGAACGTGGCGGGAATGGTCGAAATGGCAACAATCAGGAACCGCGGCGAGTATCAGCGGGAAGCGCAGATGCGCCGCAAGGGCTATCCAGCCCAGCGCAAAACCTTCGAAATCAAAGCCGACGCCCAGCCTGGGCACGCATGATCGAAAGCGAAATGGATCGTGGCGTTTTCGTCTGCCGAGCAGAGGCGGAGCGCACCTTGTTCAGCCAGCCCATTGATCGCTACATCGACGAAGTCGCGCCCAAGCACAAAGGCTCCTACTCGGAAATCAAACGCCTCGAAGCCCTCAATCGGCATCCGTTGGCCGGCCGTATTGTCGCCACCCTCACCTCTTCCGACTTCGCCCGCTACTGTGACGACGCTTGAAGATCCGCAAGGGCAGTACGGTCAAGCGCGAGCTCCTGCTATTTCAATGCGTGCTGGAAGTAGCTCGCTGCGAATGAGGCATTCACCTGGCCGACGGTCAGCCGCCCGAGCTACAACGATGAGTGATCCAGACGCCTGGCTGCGGAGGAAGAGACCTACCTGCTGGGTGCGCTCGAATACTACGAGCGCCGCGGAGACGGCACTTATGCAGACGATTCCCTGGACTCATCCTATCGTGCAGCTCGCCCTTGAGACGAGCATGCGCCGGGGAGAATTGTTCGAGCTGCGCTGGGAGCATGTCAGCTTGGAGCGCAGGACGGCCCACCTGCGAGCCAGCAAGAACGGCTTTCCGCGAACTCCGCCGCTTACCCCCCAAGGCGGCCGAGCTGCTGCTCTAACTCTCCAGGTCGTTATGCGGCCAGGTGTCAATCAGCGTCCAAGACTTTCCAGGTAACAGCGTCGAAAAATTTCCAGCTGCTCAGGTGTTATTCACGGTCGCGGTAGGGACGGCAGTTACCTGCCGCCCCCACACAGATCCGTACGTGCGGAACTACCGCATACGGCTCCTGCCTCGGGTATGTGACGCGAAGCGATCCTCAGGGTACGGATGTGCATTTCTGGGTTCAGGTATGTAGAGGTCGGCGAGGCGTCCGTAGCGTGACCATTGGAGCCTATTACGCTGACTGCGTCGTATGAGGGCTTGCCGCCATAGACGACAAACCGCTGAACGAAAACCGCCAAGACGTATCAGGTTTCCCGGCACAGCGTGGTAGTTGAAGTAGCCCCTGACCACCTGGGTAAGCCACTGACCCACGACGTGAACAGACTCATGGCGTCGACGTTTCAGCTCATCCCGGATAGCCAGCAGCGTCGCACGCATCCGCTTCTTCACCGTCAGTTGCAGCACTTGGAAGTCGCCGTTTCTTTTGGTGCTACAGCAGTGCGTAAAGCCCAGGAAGTCAAACGTCTCCGGTTTACCCAGTCCTCGCCGCCGGCGTTTGCCTATGGCAAAACGACCAAACTCAATCAGTCGTGTTTTCGAGGCATTGAGGGACAATCCGAACCTGGCCAACCGCTCCTGAAACTGCACCAGAAACTGCTGAGCCTGCCATTGCGTCCTGAAACCCACCACGCTGTCGTCCGCGTAACGCACGACAATCACATCGCCACGGGCATGCCGCTGGCGCCACTGCCTTGCCCACAGATCCAGCACGTAGTGAAGATAGATATTCGCCAGCAACGGCGATATCACTGCACCTTGGGGAGTTCCCTTGGTCGCAGCCACCCTACGGCCATCCTCCATTACACCCGCTTGAAGCCACTTGCAGATAAGTCCGAGCATGCGTCGGTCTGCAATCCGGTGTCCCAGAAACATCAGCATCCATTCATGGTCGATCTCATCAAAGAACGACGTGATATCCGCATCCAATATCCAATTCACCTTCTGACCCTTCAGCGCGACCGTCAACGCATCCAGCGCATCGTGCCGACTGCGTCCCGGTCGAAACCCATACGAGAATCCCAGGAAGTCCTCTTCATAGATCGCATTCAGAACGGTAACAACCGCCTGCTGTACGATCTTGTCCTCCAAAGAGGCAATGCCCAACGGGCGCTGCCTGCCATCGGTTTTGGGAATGTAGACCCGCCGCGATGGTATTGCCCGATAGGCTCCGCCGTGGAGCCTTCCGTGCAAATCGGTTACCCGCTGGAGAAGACCTTCCTCATATTCTCGCCACGACATGCCGTCGACGCCCACCGCTGCATCGCGGCGCAGGGCATAAAAGCTCTGCGCCAATAACTGCGGTGTGATGTGGTGCAGCAACGCCGTGAACTGCATGCCCTTGTTCCTTCGGGCAGCTTTACGTACACCTTCAAGTCCCATCGACGCGCAGTTGATCCGGCTCAGTGTCCGGGGCGCGGGAGGCCTGTTGGTGCTTCCCTTGGCTACGTCCCTTTCCTCCACTATCTCCGCAGGGCCAGGCCCTTTGTTCGATGGCTTCTCAGGTACTACGGACGTATCCGACTTCTCAGCGACGTGAACAGCAGGGTTATGGCTTTTGGCCTTTCCTGCTCCGCCCGGTGCTTGCGCACCGGGCACCGCTGAGCTCTCCCAGCTTCTGTGCGAAGGACTTCCCGACGTGCACAGGGTCTCCGACCGCGCGGGATCAGAGCATGACTGGCGTAAAACGCCATGCTCCGTGTTGCCTTCTGCTTCGCTTAACAGCATCGGCATCCCGAACTTGTGATTACGCGGCTCAATGGCTGGCCCATCGATTTCCCCTGCCAACGCTTCACCCTGCACCTCACGGTGCAACATGCATGACTCGGGGTCTGGTTGATTCGCCATTTCTTACCAGTATCGAACTTTCATCGACTATCCTCCGCCAGCTTTAACTGGCGCACTAAGCGCTCCATAAACCCCGCCCGCCAGGACGGGATTTATTTTCAGGAAGCAGGGGCAGAAGCCGGCGAGCAGTTCCAAGGCAGCAGCGCTTCGTAGTCCTCAACGTTCTGTGCCGTTGGCAGGCGTTCGAGGATGTGGCGCAGCCAGGCGTAAGGCTCCTGGCCATTGGCCTTGGCGGTTTCGATCAGGCTGTAGATCTGCGCGCTGGCCGTGGCGCCCTTGGGCGTGTCGCTGAACAGCCAGTTCTTGCGGCCGATGACGAACGGGCGGATGGCGTTCTCCGCGCGGTTGTTGTCGATCGGCAGATGTCCACCTTCGACGTAGCGCACCAGCTTGCTCCAGTTGCTGGCCTGGCTAGGTAGTTCACCGCCTTGCCCAGGGCCTTCTGCCCGGCGACCTGCGGCTGGGTTTTGTCCAGCCAAGCCTTGAGCTGGTCGAGCAGTGGCTGGCTGCGTTGCTGACGGGCGGCCAGGCGTTCGCTGTCGTTGGCGTCTTTCAGGTCACGCTCGATGCTGTAGAGCTTGTTGATCAGGTTCAGCGCCATGTCGGCACGGCCGGTTTTGCCCTTAGGCTGCACCTTCTGCGCGTCGACGAACTTGCGTCGCGCGTGCGCCCAGCAGCCCAGGCGTTCGATGCCCTCTTGCATGGCCACGGCGTTGTAGCCGGCGTAGTCGTCGGTCATCAGGTAGCCGCGATAGCCGTCGAGCAGGCGCAACGGCACCTCCTGCGCGCGACTGGCCGTGTGGTCGAAAAGGATCACCGGTTTGTCCGGCGGCCCACCGCTTTGCACCCACATCCAGGACTGCGCGGCGGGATCGCGTCCCGGCTCATGCAGCACCTGCAGGCGAGTTTCGTCGCAGTGCAACACCGGGTGCTCCAGCAGCTTGTCGCGCATCAGGTTGAGCAGCGGTTGCAGTTGCTCGCCACTTTGGATCACCCAGCGCGCCAGGGTCTGGCGGGGGATGTCGACGCCGTGGCGGCTGAGCATCTTCTCGAAGCGGTACAGCGGGATGCCGTCGGCGTACTTGATGGTCAGCAGCATCGCCAGCACGCTGGGGCTGGCCAGGCTCTTCTCGATCAGTTGTGCCGGCTTGTCGGCGGTGATCGGCGCGGCTTCGCAGACCTTGCAGGCGTAGGTCTTACGGATGTGACGGAGCACCCGCACCTGCATCGGGATGATCTCCAGCTGTTCGCTGGTTTCTTCACCGATGACCTGTTTGCAGGCGCCGCAGGCGCAGGTCAGTTCGTGCTCGGGCAGCTCATGGATGACTTCCACGCGCGGCAGGTTGGCCGGCAGCGGCTTGCGTTTGCCACGACGCTTGAGCGGCGCAACGACTTCTTCGGCTTCGCTTGGCGCGGCGACCGGCTCTTCGATCAGCTCTTCGGCCTCGTTGAAAATGGCCAGCTGCGGTGAGTCGGCATCTTCAGGGCTGCGCTCGGACTTTGGCGAAAACAGTTTGTGCCGCAGCAGGGCGACCTGTTCTTGGAGTTGCGCCACCTTTCCGTGCGCCAACAGCAGCATCTGCTTGAGCAGAACGGGATCGTCGGGAAGGTTATCGGCGCCAAATTTCATGGTGCCGGATTATACCGGCTCAGGCCACGAAGCGCGGCGTCAGTACCTGGTGCGGCCGGTTACGCCACAGGTCGATGCCGTCGAGCAGCCAGCTCAGTTCATCGACCGTCAGTTCGATGGCCTCGTCGCCGGTATCGGGCTTGGTCTTGAAGCGCTCAGCTTCCAGACGCTTGAGCCACAGGCAGAAGCCATTGCGCTCCCAGTAGAGGATCTTGACCTGGCTGCGGGCGCGGTTGAGGAACACGAACAGCACTGGGTTGAACACCTCCACCTTGATGTCCAGCTCGACCAGGGCGGCCAGGCCGTTGATGGATTTGCGGAAGTCGACGGGCTTTGGGTAGAGGTAGACCTTCTGCACCTTGGCGTCGGGACGCATCATGGGATGAACTCCGGTGAAAACGGGAGCTCAGCATCCAATGATCAGCGGCTTATGGGCAGGTGGGGTTTGTGGAGCGGTTACTTATTCACTGCCTGTTTGCGCTGTTTGAAGCGGAACGAGTCGTTGTCGGTTTCAAGGATGTCGCAGTGGTGAGTGATGCGGTCGAGCAATGCCGTAGCCATCTTGGCGTCGCCAAACACGCTGCCTCATTCGCCGAAGGATAGGTTGGCGCTGATGATCAACGAGGTCTTTTCATAGCACTGGCTGATCAGGTGAAACAGCAGCGCACCGCCGGAATGGAAACGCCCGTCTTGAAGCAGCTTTAATAATGGCAGCATGCTGATCCTACCAAGCGATGAGGCACGCATGATAACGGGCCCCACGATTGCCTACTGAGCTAGCCGGGGTAATTTCCGCCACACAAAGACAAACCCCCCAGGCGCTTGCGCGACTGGGGGGTTTGAGATAGAAGCTTGACGATGACCTACTCTCACATGGGGAAACCCCACACTACCATCGGCGATGCGTCGTTTCACTTCTGAGTTCGGGATGGGATCAGGTGGTTCCAACGCTCTATGGTCGTCAAGCAATTCGGTTGGAGTCTCGCGGTTGAGGCGCGACTCCTAATTGGGTATGTGATGGCCGGTAT
>NZ_FNCT01000038.1 GCF_900100495.1 Pseudomonas benzenivorans | reverse complement strand
ATCGTGAGAGGCCAGGCCCTGGGCACAGATGTTCAGGCGCCGCGCTACCTCATGGACCGGCTCGTCGCGGAACAAGGCCATGCCAAGCACCAGCCAGAGCACCTGATCGCTGGGTAGGCGCCGACGCCGTATGGTGGCCTGGGCGGAAAGGTCCAGCGCGGACGCCACCCACTCGATCGGAATGTTCTGGGTGAAGGTGCTCAGATCGGAGAAGTTGAACAGTTCGCCTAGATCGAGCAGTTGCTGTTGGAGAGACATAAAAAAATCCGATGACAGAGTCTGGCATCGGATTTTCGGGGAAGCCCCGCCGGGGCTCAAATGCTTAAGTGAACAGCATTAGGCGCAAAAGCGCCGGCTTTTTTCTGGGCTTGTTCCAGCCATCTGCCGCATGAGAAGCAAGGCTCTTGTGGCAGCGGCCGGCGGCGCTAGCCGGCACCGAAGCTTTCCATGGGGAGCGGTTCAGTCCACATCCGGCCGGGCGATCACCCGCTTGCGCTCGGGGAAGAACAGGCGCTCCAGCTCCGCGCCGGGATTCTCCGCACGCATGAAGGCTTCGCCGACCAGGAAGGCGTAGACCTCGCTGATCTCCATCAGCTCGACATCGGCGCGGTTGAGGATGCCGCTCTCGGTCACCACCAGGCGGTCGCGGGGAATCCGCGGCAGCAGATCCAGGGTGGTCTCCAGGCTGACCTCGAAGCTGTGCAGGTTGCGGTTGTTGATGCCCACCAGCGGCGTGTCCAGGGTTGTCAGGGCACGCTCCAGCTCGTCGCCATCGTGCACCTCGACCAGCACGTCGAGGTCGAAGGCCTTGGCGGTCGCGGCCAGCTCGGCCATCTGCGCATCGGACAGCGCCGAGACGATCAACAGCACGCAGTCGGCGCCCAGGGCGCGCGACTCGACGATCTGGTAGGGGTCGATCATGAAGTCCTTGCGAATCACCGGCAGCGAGCAGGCGCCGCGCGCCTCCTGCAAATAGCGGTCGGCGCCCTGGAAGAAGTCCACATCGGTCAGCACCGACAGGCAGGTCGCGCCGCCGGCCTGGTAGCTCTGGGCGAGCTCTGCCGGGACGAAGTCCTCGCGCAGCACGCCCTTGCTCGGCGAGGCCTTCTTGATCTCGGCGATCACCGCCGGCTGCTTGCGCTTGGCCTGGGCCAGCAGGGCCTGGGCGAAACCGCGCGGCGCATCGGCGCTACGGGCTTCGCGCTCGACTTCGGCGAGGCTGACCAGGGCACGGCGCTCGGCCACCTCCTCGGCCTTGCGGGCGAGGATCCTCTGCAGAACGGTTGGCAGGCTCACCCTTCATTCTCCTGTTTGAATACCGCGGTAAAGGACACCAGTTCCTGCAGTTTTTCCCAGGCCAGACCGCTGTGCAACGCATCGTGGGCCAGTTCCATGCCCTGCTTGAGGCTGCTGGCGTGATCGGCGGCGTAGAGCGCGGCGCCGGCGTTGAGCACGATCATGTCGACGGCTTTCTGCCCGGCCTCGGTCTGGCGCCGGCCGAGGGCGTCGCGGATCAGGGCGAGGGACGCCTGCGGGGTTTCCACCGTCAGGCCGATCAGGCTCTGGCTCTTGATGCCGAAGTCTTCCGGCTGGATGCGGTACTCGCTGACCACGCCATCCTTCAGCTCGGCGACATGGGTCGGCGCGGCCAGGCTGATCTCGTCCAGGCCATCCTGGGCGTGCACCACCAGCACGTGCTGGCTGCCCAGGCGCTGCAGCACTTCGGCCATCGGCCGGCACAGCGCCTGGCTGAACACGCCGATCACCTGGTGCTTGACCCCGGCCGGATTGGTCATCGGCCCGAGCATGTTGAAGATGGTGCGCAGGCCCAGCTCGCGGCGCGGGCCGATGGCATGCTTCATCGCGCCGTGATGGGCCGGGGCGAACATGAAGCCGACCCCCACGGACTCGACGCAGCGCGCCACCTGCTCCGGCGTCAGGTTCAGGTAGACCCCCGCCGCCTCCAGCAGGTCGGCGCTGCCGCTCTTACCGGAGACCGCACGGTTGCCGTGCTTGGCCACCGAGCCGCCGGCCGCGGCGACGACGAAGGCCGCCGCGGTGGAGACGTTGAAGACGTTCATGCCGTCGCCGCCGGTGCCGCAGGTGTCGACCAGGCGTTCGGCGTTGATCTGCACCGGCGCGGCCAGCTCGCGCATGATCTGCGCCGCGCCGACGATCTCGTCGATGGTCTCGCTCTTCATGCGCAAGCCCATGAGGAAGGCGCCGATCTGCGCATCGCTGCACTGCCCGGTCATGATCTCGCGCATCACGTCCTGCATTTCTTCGGTGGACAGGTCGAGTTGGCTGACGATCCGGTTGAGGGCTTCCTTGATGTTCATCCGCGCACGCCTCCGCGTTGTTTGAGGAAGTTGGCAAAGAGCTCGTGGCCCTGCTCGGTGAGGATGGATTCCGGGTGGAACTGCACACCCTCGATATTCAGGGTCTTGTGGCGCAGGCCCATGATTTCGTCGACCCCTCCGTCTTCCTGCTGGGTCCAGGCGGTGACTTCCAGACAGTCCGGCAGGGTTTCGCGCTTGACCACCAACGAATGATAGCGGGTCACCGTCAGCGGCATCTTCAGCCCGGCAAAGACGCCCTGCTGCTCATGGAACACCGGGCTGGTCTTGCCGTGCATCACCTGGCGCGCACGCACCACATCGCCGCCGAAGGCCTGACCGATGCTCTGGTGGCCCAGGCAGACCCCGAGAATCGGCAGCTTGCCGGCGAAATGCCTGATCACCTCGAGCGATACGCCGGCCTCGGTCGGCGTGCAGGGGCCGGGCGAGACCACGATGCGCTCGGGGTTCAGCGCCTCGATCTCGGCGACGCTCAGCTCGTCGTTGCGAATGACATGGACGTCGGCACCCAGTTCGCCGAGGTACTGCACCACGTTGTAGGTAAAGGAGTCGTAGTTGTCGATCATCAGCAGCATGGCGGGACTCCTCAGCGCTTGGTCTGGTCAGGGGCGGTTTGTTCGGAGGCAGTTTGCTCGGCCAGCGCCACGGCACGGAACATGGCCCGGCGCTTGTTCAAGGTTTCCTCCCACTCCAGCGCCGGCACCGAGTCGGCGACTATGCCGCCACCAGCCTGCACATGCAGTTCGCCGTCCTTGATCACCGCGGTGCGAATGGCGATCGCGGTGTCCATATTGCCGTTCCAGGCGAAATAGCCGACCGCGCCGCCGTAGACCCCACGTTTGACCGGCTCCAGCTCGTCGATGATCTCCATGGCGCGGATCTTCGGCGCGCCGGACAGGGTGCCGGCCGGCAGGATGGCGCGCAGCGCATCCATGGCCGTCAGCCCCTCCTTCAACTGCCCGGTGACGTTGGAGACGATATGCATGACGTTGGAGTAGCGCTCGATCACCATCTTCTCGGTGAGCTTGACGCTGCCGGTCGCGGATACCCGACCGACGTCGTTGCGCCCCAGGTCGATCAGCATCAGGTGTTCGGCGAGCTCCTTGGCATCCGAGAGCAGATCCTGCTCCAGGGCCAGGTCCGCCTCTTCGTTGGCCCCACGCGGGCGGGTGCCGGCGATGGGGCGTACGGTGATCAGGTTGTCCTCGACCCGCACCAGCACCTCCGGCGAGCTGCCGACCACATGGAAGTCGCCGAAGTTGAAGAAGTACATGTAGGGCGTCGGGTTGATGCAACGCAGCGCCCGGTACAGGTCGATGGGGGCGGCCTTGAAATCGATGGACATGCGCTGCGACGGCACCACCTGCATGCAGTCGCCCGCCAGGATGTATTCCTTGATGGTTTCTACCGAGCGCTGGTAATCCTCACGGGTAAAGCTGGAGCGGAACGCCGGCTCGGCACCCGCCGGGGCATTCAGATCGACCCCCAGGCGCGGGGCAATCGGCTGACGCAGCTTGTGCAGGATCTCCTGCAGGCGCGCCTGGCCTTGCTCGAAGGCATCCGCCGCGGCCGGATCGGCGAGGACGATGGCGTGCATCTTGCCGGCCAGGTTATCGAACACCACCACGGCATCGGAGACCATCAGCAGGATGTCCGGGTTGCCCAGCGGATCGGGATTCGGGCACTTGCCCAGGCGCTTTTCCACATAGCGCACGCTGTCATAACCGAAGTAACCGACCAGCCCGCCATTGAAGCGCGGCAGCCCCGGCAGGGTCGGCACCCGGTAGCGCGCCTTGAACTGCTCGACGAAGGCCAGCGGGTCTTCGCACTGCTGGCGCTCCACTTCGAGCCCGTCGACGCTGATCCGCACGTCATGCTCGTAGGCGCGCAGCACGGTACGCGCCGGCAGGCCGATGATCGAGTAACGGCCCCATTTCTCGCCGCCCTGGACCGATTCCAGCAGGTAGCTGTTGGCCTCGTCGGCCAGCTTCAGGTAGATCGACAGCGGCGTGTCGAAGTCGACCAGGGTTTCATAGGCAAGCGGAATGCGGTTATAGCCGGCAGCGGCCAAACGCAGGAATTCTTCGCGGGTCATGATCAGCCTCGTGGCTTGAGGATAAAACGGTCGTGTGCAAACGTGCCGGCTAACCGGCCAAGATCAGGTCAGAGGCGCCAGCGCCAACGGGCCAGGGCCTTGATGATTTTCATCCCGGCTCGGGCGAGCCAGAGTTTGCAGGTAACCACCACGGGGATCTCTTGGGCGGGGAGTAAAGTCCGGCCACACTAGCGCAGCCGCCGGGCCGAATCAACCCGGCCGGCCGGGGTTTCAGCGGACTCACGGCGCGGGCTGAACGGCGCCCAGCAACTGGCGCAAATCGTCCAGCACCCGCGCCGGTCCCTCCTCGGCAATCGGCCGGCCATGGTTGTAGCCATAACTCAGCGCCACGCAGGGTACCCCGGCGGCCTTGGCCGCCAGCACGTCGTTGCGCGAATCGCCGATGAACAGCGCCTGCTCGCCGGCCACCCCGGCCTGCGCCAGCACATGCAACAGCGCCGCCGGATCGGGCTTCTGCTGGGGCAGGCTGTCGCCGCCGACTATCCAGCGGAAATAACCCGCCAGGCCCTTCTCCTCCAGCAAGGGCGCGACGAAGCGCTGCGGCTTGTTGGTGACTATGGCCAGCGGGATGTCCTGCCCATGCAGCCAGTCGAGGGTCTGCACCACGCCGGGGTAGACGCGGGTCAGCGCATGGCTCTCGGCGTAGGCGGCCATGAACAGCTGCAAGGCCCGCTCGGCCTCGGCCTCGGCCACCTGCTGGTGCTCCAGGCCGCCGGCCAGGGCGCGGCGCACCAGCACCCGGGCGCCGTTGCCGACCCAATCGCGCACCCGCTCGATGCCGGCCGGGGCGCGGCCGAGGGCGAGCAGGCTCTGGTCCACCGCGGCGGCCAGGTCCGGCACCGAGTCCACCAGGGTGCCGTCCAGGTCGAACATCACCAGGCGCGGCAGGCGCCCGGCGAACAGCTCGCGCAGCAGGTTCATCCGCGCGCCTGGGCCAGCTCGGCGCGCATGGCGTCGATCACCGCCTTGTAGTCCGGCTGGTTGAAGATCGCCGAGCCGGCGACGAAGGTGTCGGCCCCGGCCGCGGCGATCTCGCGGATGTTCTGTACGTTGACTCCGCCGTCGATCTCCAGGCGGATCGGCAGGCCGCTGGCGTCGATCAGCGCGCGCGCCTCGCGCAGCTTGGCGAGGGTGCCGGGTATGAACTTCTGCCCGCCGAAGCCCGGGTTGACGCTCATCAGCAGGATCATGTCGACCTTGTCCAGCACGTGCTTGAGGCAGTCCAGCGGGGTCGCCGGATTGAACACCAGGCCGGCCTTGGCGCCGCCGGCCTTGACCAGCTGCAGCGAACGGTCGATATGCTCTGACGCTTCCGGATGGAAGGTGATGTAGCTGGCGCCGGCCTCGAGGAAGTCGCCGATGATGCGGTCGACCGGCTTGACCATCAGGTGCACGTCGATCGGCGCGCTGATGCCGTACTTGCGCAGCGCCGTGCAGACCATCGGGCCGATGGTCAGGTTGGGCACGTAGTGGTTGTCCATCACGTCGAAGTGGACGATATCGGCGCCGGCGGCGAGGACCTTGTCCACTTCCTCGCCCAGGCGGGCGAAATCGGCGGAGAGGATCGACGGGGCGATGGCGAAGGGTTGCATGGCGGACCTCAAGGCTGGCGGCGGAATGCCGCGCATTGTACCCGAGGGCGGGCGGATCGGCGCACCCGACGGCTACTCGCGCGCACCAAGGTACGCCGCGCAATTGCTGGTGTGCGTGGACTAGGCGCCCCCGCGCACCCTACGAGGCTCAGGCCAGCTCGTCGAAGCACTCCTTGATGATCGCCAGGCCCTGGTCCAGCTGCGCATCCGGTGCGGTCAGCGGCACCAGCACCCGCAGGACGTTGCCGTAGCTGCCGCAGGACAGCAGGATCAGGCCCTTGTCGCGCGCCTTGGCGACCACCTGGGCGGTCAGCGCGGCGTTGGGCTTGTGCACATCGCCACCCTCGAACAGCTCGAGCGCGATCATCGCGCCGAGGGCACGCACGTCGCCGATGGCCTTGTGCTTGCTCTGGATGGCTTTCAGGCCAGCGACCAGGCGCTCGCCGACCGCCCTGGAACGCGCCAGCAGCTGCTCTTCCTCGAACACCTGCATCACCGCCAGCGCCGCGGCGCAGGCGATCGGGCTGCCGGCGTAGGTGCCGCCCAGCCCGCCGGGGGCGATGGCGTCCATGTACTCGGCCTTGCCGCACACCCCGGCCAGCGGGAAGCCGCCGGCGATCGACTTGGCGAAGGTGGTCAGGTCGGCGGCCACGCCCATCTGCTCCATGGCGAAGAAGGTGCCGGTACGCCCGGCGCCGGTCTGCACCTCGTCGGCGATCAAGAGGATGCCGTGCTGGTCGCACAGCGCGCGCAGGCGCGCCATGAAGTCCTTCGGTGCGACGTAGAAGCCGCCCTCGCCCTGCACCGGCTCGATGACGATGGCGGCGATGTCGCGCGGCTCGGCGTCGTTCTTGAACACCCGCTCGATGCTCGCCATGGCCTCGTCGACGCTGACCCCGTGCAGCGCGCAGGGGTACTGGGCGCGATACACGCCGGCCGGCATCAGGCCCATGCCGGCGGCATAGGGCACCTTCTTGCCGGTCAGGCTCAGGGTCATCATGGTGCGGCCGTGGTAGCCGCCGGTGAAGGCGATCACCCCGGC
>NZ_FNCT01000040.1 GCF_900100495.1 Pseudomonas benzenivorans | reverse complement strand
CGCGCCTCGGTTGAGACGAAAGACTTAACCAACTGTTCTTTAACAACTGAATCAAGCAATTCGTGTGGGTGCTTGTGGGGTAAGACTGGTAGTCACCTGATTATCAGCAACACAAGTAACTCTTCGTGAATTCAAAGAGTTTATTTGCGATTGCTGAGCCAAGTTTAGGGTTTTCTCAAAACCCAAGCAGTATTGAACTGAAGAGTTTGATCATGGCTCAGATTGAACGCTGGCGGCAGGCCTAACACATGCAAGTCGAGCGGATGAGGGTAGCTTGCTACCTGATTCAGCGGCGGACGGGTGAGTAATGCCTAGGAATCTGCCTGGTAGTGGGGGACAACGTTTCGAAAGGAACGCTAATACCGCATACGTCCTACGGGAGAAAGTGGGGGATCTTCGGACCTCACGCTATCAGATGAGCCTAGGTCGGATTAGCTAGTTGGTGGGGTAAAGGCTCACCAAGGCGACGATCCGTAACTGGTCTGAGAGGATGATCAGTCACACTGGAACTGAGACACGGTCCAGACTCCTACGGGAGGCAGCAGTGGGGAATATTGGACAATGGGCGAAAGCCTGATCCAGCCATGCCGCGTGTGTGAAGAAGGTCTTCGGATTGTAAAGCACTTTAAGTTGGGAGGAAGGGCAGTAAGTTAATACCTTGCTGTTTTGACGTTACCGACAGAATAAGCACCGGCTAACTCTGTGCCAGCAGCCGCGGTAATACAGAGGGTGCAAGCGTTAATCGGAATTACTGGGCGTAAAGCGCGCGTAGGTGGTTTGTTAAGTTGGATGTGAAAGCCCCGGGCTCAACCTGGGAACTGCATCCAAAACTGGCAAGCTAGAGTACGGTAGAGGGTGGTGGAATTTCCTGTGTAGCGGTGAAATGCGTAGATATAGGAAGGAACACCAGTGGCGAAGGCGACCACCTGGACTGATACTGACACTGAGGTGCGAAAGCGTGGGGAGCAAACAGGATTAGATACCCTGGTAGTCCACGCCGTAAACGATGTCAACTAGCCGTTGGAATCCTTGAGATTTTAGTGGCGCAGCTAACGCATTAAGTTGACCGCCTGGGGAGTACGGCCGCAAGGTTAAAACTCAAATGAATTGACGGGGGCCCGCACAAGCGGTGGAGCATGTGGTTTAATTCGAAGCAACGCGAAGAACCTTACCTGGCCTTGACATCTACAGAACTTTCCAGAGATGGATTGGTGCCTTCGGGAACTGTAAGACAGGTGCTGCATGGCTGTCGTCAGCTCGTGTCGTGAGATGTTGGGTTAAGTCCCGTAACGAGCGCAACCCTTGTCCTTAGTTACCAGCACGTTATGGTGGGCACTCTAAGGAGACTGCCGGTGACAAACCGGAGGAAGGTGGGGATGACGTCAAGTCATCATGGCCCTTACGGCCAGGGCTACACACGTGCTACAATGGTCGGTACAAAGGGTTGCCAAGCCGCGAGGTGGAGCTAATCCCATAAAACCGATCGTAGTCCGGATCGCAGTCTGCAACTCGACTGCGTGAAGTCGGAATCGCTAGTAATCGTGAATCAGAATGTCACGGTGAATACGTTCCCGGGCCTTGTACACACCGCCCGTCACACCATGGGAGTGGGTTGCACCAGAAGTAGCTAGTCTAACCTTCGGGGGGACGGTTACCACGGTGTGATTCATGACTGGGGTGAAGTCGTAACAAGGTAGCCGTAGGGGAACCTGCGGCTGGATCACCTCCTTAATCGACGACATCAGCTGCGCCATGAGCGCCCACACGAATTGCTTGATTCATTGCGAAAGACGATTGGGTCTGTAGCTCAGTTGGTTAGAGCGCACCCCTGATAAGGGTGAGGTCGGCAGTTCGAATCTGCCCAGACCCACCAATTGTTGTGGGGTGAGGCCTTAGCGATACCTGGGGCCATAGCTCAGCTGGGAGAGCGCCTGCCTTGCACGCAGGAGGTCAGGAGTTCGATCCTCCTTGGCTCCACCATCTACAGCGTCGTTGAGAGTTCAGAAATGAGCGTTCCTACCGCAGGTAGCTGAATGTTGATTTCTGGTCTTTGACCGGAAAGAAAAATCGTTCTTTAAAAATTTGGGTATGTGATAGAAGTGACTGATTGACTGCTTTCACTGGCAGTTGGTCAATCAAGGTAAAATTTGCGTGTTCTCAAGTGCAAATTTTCGGCGAATGTCGTCTTCACGTTAGAGACAATAACCAGATTGCTTGGGGTTATATGGTCAAGTGAAGAAGCGCATACGGTGGATGCCTTGGCAGTCAGAGGCGATGAAAGACGTGGTAGCCTGCGAAAAGCTTCGGGGAGTCGGCAAACAGACTGTGATCCGGAGGTGTCTGAATGGGGGAACCCACCCAGCATAAGCTGGGTATCTTGCACTGAATACATAGGTGTAAGAGGCGAACCAGGGGAACTGAAACATCTAAGTACCCTGAGGAACAGAAATCAACCGAGATTCCCTTAGTAGTGGCGAGCGAACGGGGACTAGCCCTTAAGCTTCTTTGATTTTAGCGGAACG
Organism: Pseudomonas benzenivorans; assembly: GCF_900100495.1. Lineage (GTDB taxonomy): Bacteria > Pseudomonadota > Gammaproteobacteria > Pseudomonadales > Pseudomonadaceae > Aquipseudomonas > Aquipseudomonas benzenivorans. Next base: position 2,712 of record NZ_FNCT01000040.1, on the reverse strand, counting down.
CTCTGGAAAGTGCGGCCATAGTGGGTGATAGCCCTGTACGCGAAAGGATCAATGAAGTGAAATCGAGTAGGACGGAGCACGAGAAACTTTGTCTGAATATGGGGGGACCATCCTCCAAGGCTAAATACTACTGACTGACCGATAGTGAACTAGTACCGTGAGGGAAAGGCGAAAAGAACCCCGGAGAGGGGAGTGAAATAGATCCTGAAACCGTATGCGTACAAGCAGTGGGAGCAGACTTGTTCTGTGACTGCGTACCTTTTGTATAATGGGTCAGCGACTTATATTCAGTGGCGAGCTTAACCGAATAGGGGAGGCGTAGCGAAAGCGAGTCTTAATAGGGCGTTTAGTCGCTGGGTATAGACCCGAAACCGGGCGATCTATCCATGGGCAGGTTGAAGGTTAGGTAACACTGACTGGAGGACCGAACCGACTACCGTTGAAAAGTTAGCGGATGACCTGTGGATCGGAGTGAAAGGCTAATCAAGCTCGGAGATAGCTGGTTCTCCTCGAAAGCTATTTAGGTAGCGCCTCGTGTATCACTGCTGGGGGTAGAGCACTGTTTCGGCTAGGGGGTCATCCCGACTTACCAAACCGATGCAAACTCCGAATACCAGCAAGTGTCAGCACGGGAGACACACGGCGGGTGCTAACGTCCGTCGTGAAAAGGGAAACAACCCAGACCGTCAGCTAAGGTCCCAAAGTTATGGTTAAGTGGGAAACGATGTGGGAAGGCTTAGACAGCTAGGAGGTTGGCTTAGAAGCAGCCACCCTTTAAAGAAAGCGTAATAGCTCACTAGTCGAGTCGGCCTGCGCGGAAGATGTAACGGGGCTCAAACCATACACCGAAGCTACGGGTTCAACGTAAGTTGAGCGGTAGAGGAGCGTTCTGTAAGCCTGTGAAGGTGAGTTGAGAAGCTTGCTGGAGGTATCAGAAGTGCGAATGCTGACATGAGTAACGACAATGCGAGTGAAAAACTCGCACGCCGAAAGACCAAGGTTTCCTGCGCAACGTTAATCGACGCAGGGTTAGTCGGCCCCTAAGGCGAGGCAGAAATGCGTAGTCGATGGGAAACGGGTTAATATTCCCGTACTTCTAGTTACTGCGATGGAGGGACGGAGAAGGCTAGGCCAGCACGGCGTTGGTTGTCCGTGTTTAAGGCGGTAGGCAGGGGTCTTAGGTAAATCCGGGATCTCAATGCCGAGAACTGATGACGAGCGTTCTTTTAGAATGCGAAGTGGTTGATGCCATGCTTCCAGGAAAAGCTTCTAAGCTTCAGGTAACTAGGAACCGTACCCCAAACCGACACAGGTGGTTAGGTAGAGAATACCAAGGCGCTTGAGAGAACTCGGGTGAAGGAACTAGGCAAAATGGCACCGTAACTTCGGGAGAAGGTGCGCCGGTGAGGGTGAAGTATTTACTGCGTAAGCCCACGCCGGTCGAAGATACCAGGCCGCTGCGACTGTTTATTAAAAACACAGCACTCTGCAAACACGAAAGTGGACGTATAGGGTGTGACGCCTGCCCGGTGCCGGAAGGTTAATTGATGGGGTTAGCTAACGCGAAGCTCTTGATCGAAGCCCCGGTAAACGGCGGCCGTAACTATAACGGTCCTAAGGTAGCGAAATTCCTTGTCGGGTAAGTTCCGACCTGCACGAATGGCGTAACGATGGCGGCGCTGTCTCCACCCGAGACTCAGTGAAATTGAAATCGCTGTGAAGATGCAGTGTATCCGCGGCTAGACGGAAAGACCCCGTGAACCTTTACTATAGCTTTGCACTGGACTTTGAGCTTGCTTGTGTAGGATAGGTGGGAGGCTTTGAAGCGTGGACGCCAGTTCGCGTGGAGCCAACCTTGAAATACCACCCTGGCAACCTTGAGGTTCTAACTCTGGTCCGTTATCCGGATCGAGGACAGTGTATGGTGGGTAGTTTGACTGGGGCGGTCTCCTCCTAAAGAGTAACGGAGGAGTACGAAGGTGCGCTCAGACCGGTCGGAAATCGGTCGTAGAGTATAAAGGCAAAAGCGCGCTTGACTGCGAGACAGACACGTCGAGCAGGTACGAAAGTAGGTCTTAGTGATCCGGTGGTTCTGTATGGAAGGGCCATCGCTCAACGGATAAAAGGTACTCCGGGGATAACAGGCTGATACCGCCCAAGAGTTCATATCGACGGCGGTGTTTGGCACCTCGATGTCGGCTCATCACATCCTGGGGCTGAAGCCGGTCCCAAGGGTATGGCTGTTCGCCATTTAAAGTGGTACGCGAGCTGGGTTTAGAACGTCGTGAGACAGTTCGGTCCCTATCTGCCGTGGACGTTTGAGATTTGAGAGGGGCTGCTCCTAGTACGAGAGGACCGGAGTGGACGAACCTCTGGTGTTCCGGTTGTCACGCCAGTGGCATTGCCGGGTAGCTATGTTCGGAAAAGATAACCGCTGAAAGCATCTAAGCGGGAAACTTGCCTCAAGATGAGATCTCACTGGAGCCTTGAGCTCCCTGAAGGGCCGTCGAAGACTACGACGTTGATAGGTGGGGTGTGTAAGCGCTGTGAGGCGTTGAGCTAACCCATACTAATTGCCCGTGAGGCTTGACCATATAACACCCAAACAATTTGTTGTTTGTGTGCTCGATGGTTGAAGTCGACAACAAACCGAAGATTTGCCAGAATACGCAATACCGGCCATCACATACCCAATTAGGAGTCGCGCCTCAA
>NZ_FNCT01000041.1 GCF_900100495.1 Pseudomonas benzenivorans | reverse complement strand
CGATATCGGGATATTTCTACCTGTCCGGTATGAGAGTCCTTGAACGCAGGAACGAAGCGAACCTGGGCATTATTTTCGCTCAAGCCTCCGGTTCCTGCGTACTGTTGGTTCTCTTTTACCAAAAATGACGGACGTTGTTGGATTAACATCATGGCCACCCTTCTAAAGAGCTCGGCTCCAGACTCCTTACCTGTAGATAAAACACTCGATTCCGTTACGGCTCTAACTTACCGCGCCTACCACAAAAGGGGACAGATTTATTTTTCTTTTCTCTGTCGCCTGCTTCTGATGGCAATCCTGCAGGATCGATGCTTATGAAAAGCCGTTCTACGGTCGGATAAGCGCGCAAACTTCATATTTCAATTTTGCACACTACAAATCCTTAGTAATCAGTACACGGAGGTAAAAATGACTGATAATTCATCGACAGACAGAGTTTGGAACCGTATCGTCTGGCTAACCCTAACACCTCTATTGGGAGTTTTGGGATATGCATCACTGTATCTGATTGGACTTACCTACCATGAAACCTATCTCGACCATTTCAACATCAGCCCTAGCCTATTCCCAAAATCCTCCACTGAACTATTTACACAGGCATATCTGGCTTTGTTATACATCGGAATGTCGTGGATAGACTTTATCTTTGATTATAAAATATGGCTCTATTTAGCAGGACTCATCCTGTTACTCCTGCTAGAGATGATTCTCCTAGAAAAATTGCCAACATTGATCAAGCGAAGCCAGCCAGCCATTCTGGAAAAATATAAGATCATAAAGAAAATGCTAGCACTTCTATCCATATCCATCTTGATAAGTGCGTCTCTTCTGTTAATCCCGCTAGGAGCCAATATATTCCTGCTTGCCCCGGCGTTCATCGGCGTTCAAGGCGCGAAGATCTCAATAAAAAGCAGCATCGAAACCTACAAGACCGAATGCGAATCGGCTACGAAAATATTTTGTGTACGGCTGCTAAACGGAGATAAAGAAATTTCCAGAGGATATGTAATTGCCGCCTCAGATAGTCGTCTCGCCCTAGTTCTAGGAGATCACGCCACTGTCGTACCACTGGAGAACTACCGGATAGAGAAAATTCTCCCGACCAATTAGAGAAACACCAGCGAGTAGCTCGGATAACCGCTGATGGGGGATAAGAAAAGCGTCATCCACCCTACGATCTGGCCGCCAGAAGTCTGGGGTGCAGTCCTGTAGAGTGGACAACGCAAAGCTTGTCCACCCGACAAACCAATTGGCAAAGGCGGCAGATTCATCTTCTAAACCGCCCCATCTCGTCTTTCGCCATTCTAGGAAAAAGGGGGACAGATTTATTTTCTCTTTCGCCCTCTTCTACTGGTTTCGGCCATACGCCGAGTCACTTTCTCTTTGCTCGCGCGAAAGAGAAAGTAACCAAAGAGAAAGCGCGCCCGACATCCGGGTCTGGCTGCGCCAGACTCCCCTCGCTCCGGCGCTGCTCCAGGGGTCGGCTTGCAAGGGCCATCCTTGGCCCTTCAAGCCTCTCGCCGCATCCATGCGGCTCGTCCCCTTCCGCACCACCTCCACTCGGCCTCCTGACGGGATTCGGGGTCCGCGTTGTCTGGGCTATTTAATGATGGACGAAGAGACAATACTTTTTCGATCCGTCTAACTGGCTTACACTTCACCGCTCCAGCATGCTGCCCAGAAGCCCAAGGAAGATCCATTGCTAAGTTCCTTAACACCAGCGAGTAGCCTGGATATCTCCGCTGGAAAAGGCTTCGCCGTTTTCCACCCTACGCAGTGGTGAGGTTACGTAGGGTGGACAACGCGCAGCTTGTCCACCATCGAGCAGTCGGGGGGACACCACGTCATTGATCGTTCCCACGCTCCAGCGTGGGAACGCGGCCCTCGACGCTCCAGCGTCCACCCAACGAGCTGCAAGCTGCCCGCGAAAGTCGTGACGCGGAGCGTCACAGGCTTGCTACCACGCTGGCGCGCGGGAGCCACCAGAAATATTAACCAAGTGCCACTTCAACCTTCTTCCACTCGCTGGCAAGACTCCATCGTAGATAAGCGATAAACATCTTGTTTTTTAAACGACGCATCGCACTGACCTCACGGGCCTTGAGCATCTTATCTATTTCCGACTCGAGCCAAGCAGTGTCGAACGCCGTCCAGATGGGGGGAACTGGGGTCCGCATGTTTGAGTAGCAAACCGGCGCAACCTCAGTGAAGAAAATTTTCTCTACAGAGGACTTTTTGTATGGCTTTAGCACCTTTGCTATCGACTTATAATCAACCTCGTTATCCACAAAAATGTCTGACAGCGCCGACCAAATCTTCACCCTGTCTTCTCGCGCTAGAAAATCTCCCATTGAGAGAATTCCTCCAACTCATCATCCAGCGCATCAGCCGTCATACTGCCAGCAACCCCTCCCACAGCGCTCCCAGCCAGCACGACAGCAATCGCACATACCGGCGCACCAGGTCCACACAAAAACGAAACGCCCAAGCCGGCAAGTATCCCACCGGCGGCGCCACCCCCGATAATTATCCCTTGTCGTGCAGTTTCTTTTACCTTGTTGTCTGCACTTAATATTTCATAAGTCGCGAATGCGGCTGTGACCAATATACCGACCTTCCCCATCACCCGTAGCCGCTCAGTCCCTTTAGTAATCCGAGCATTATCACGCCCAGAGGACTCGATGACTTTATAATGGATCTGACGCTGTTGATCGGGGCTAAGATCTTGATAGGATTTTCCAAAATCCTTTCCTGCATATTTATCAAATAGCTCAGGTATTGTCGGTGGCACTTTCTTATGCTGCTGAGCCTTGGCCAGTCCTTGAACAGAAGTAAACTTCCGGTGCTCGGCCATGATCTTGTTACGCATCTCATGGCAATATTCCACGCCCTCCATGGCGCTTATTTTTCCGGACAAAACATCCGTACGAACCTGCTCGGACACACGTTTGATATTCGCCGCATAACTCGTACGCGTTTGTGCATCCTTGATCGCGTCCAAAGAAAACCTGCTTGCAGCACCCTCAAATGCGGCAACAGCCTCATCCAGTGGAGAGCGCTGCAATACGTGTTCATTACTGACAGCATACGTGCCGTCGATAGAAATGCTTTTAGCCATCCCTTGCCTCAACCCATGATCAAAGAAAGCAACTTATCGGTCACTGAATTATTATCGGAACTACCACTTAATGGTATCTCCACACGATTGCAGATTGTCCCTGACGGATTGATAAATTCAACGACATTGTCTTTATCAAAAATACCTGAACACTTGGAACCATCTTCGAAATGCGCAATACACGGCATACCAGCGTAACGCTCTAGCGCAGGAAGTTTGAAACGTATCCATTTCGATTCTGAATTCGAGGGAACCACCTGTGTTGGGGCAAAGATGACGGTATCGCCAATCAGCACATCACCCGAGCCACCGATGATCACACCACCATGGCTCAATGTACTACCGAGGACGGCGGCATTTTTTCCATTAATGAAGACGGTTGCCGAATATGCACCAGTGATTTGCTGCCCACAGGCAGCAGCATCATCTTTACGGGCCGCGGGTAGATTATTGAACTGAACGTCTGGAGACCCTGATTGAATGGGAGGAGTTCCATGTCCTGGCACAGGGCAACTGGTTGGATCGGTCAAACGGGCAGCAGGCTTGCCTGACATAGCGAATCCCTTCTATAGATTTTCCTAACGGACACGCCAAACCTAACACCCACGCCCCGCTCTCTCAACGACCTACCTCATGTTTCTGACAACAAATAATTGGAAACAGACCACGGTTTCTGGATCAAGGGCGCAGCGAGTAGCCCGGATATCCATGGTGGAAAACGCTTCGGCGGTTCATTCACGACAATGCTCCTTGAGGTGGGATGGTGTGCGGCTCGTGCACATCCGTGTTTGAGTTTCCAAAGCACCAACAACACTCGATTGCATCGAACAGTGCGAACTGAGAAGGGTTTTCGTAGGAAGGGAAGCGGGCCGGCATGGCGCATAGGGCTTCGTCGGTGTGCCAACGCATTTCTGCCGCGCAGGCACCATCCAACTCATTGAGCAGGGCGTTGTAGTTACGCAGCCCTGCCCTGTCATACAAGGTTTGCAGTTGACGGGGCAGTTGCTCCCCCCAATGCAGATAGTGCTCTGCCGTCCATTCGCCTATATGGGCATAGGTAAACCAACCCATCGGCACCAGTCGCCCGTCCGCCTCCAGCGAGGTAGCCTGGATATCCCCGGTGGAAAACGCTTCGCGGTTTTCCACCCTACGCGGTGGCGGGTATCTGTAGGGTGGACAACGCGCAGCTTGTCCACCTTGATAGCCCGGACGTCAACGGCAACGAGCGAGGTAGCCTGGATATCCCGGTGGAAAAGGCTTCGCCGTTTTCCACGGGGTGGCCCTCCACCTTACGCGCTACCAGTGGCATGCTCTTCTTTGTCACTTGGGCGGAGAACTCAAGATGCGATCCGCCCCACAAACTCCGAAGCTTCCTGGCGTGTAAAGAAACGCCCAAGACGGACGAATCCAGAAATTATAGTGGCTTTGATCTCAACAACTTCTCCCGCCAGATCCCTATTGGTTATCCATTC
>NZ_FNCT01000043.1 GCF_900100495.1 Pseudomonas benzenivorans | reverse complement strand
CAGAGTCTGGCATCGGATTTTCGGGGAAGCCCCGCCGGGGCTCAAATGCTTAAGTGAACAGCATTATGCCCGAGGGCAGCCTTTTTCATTGCGCGGTAGCCTAGTTGTTTGCCAGCTTCTGTTGGTATTGCGCGAGCAGCTTCTGTGCGTGGGCCACTTCCAGTGCCTCCATGGCGCTGATCGGCTGGATCGCCACGGCGCGCTCGAGATGCTGCAGGGCCTTCTGCTGTTCGTCGTCGCCATACACGTAGGTGAGGGCATTGGCATATTCGTAGTGGCCGATGGGCAGGTCGTCCTGGGATTTGAAGCTACGGCTGAAGTACTTCTCCATATTGTCGGCACTGACCCCGTAAGTCATGCGCCCGACCAGCTTGCCGACCTTGCGGATCACCCCGGCCTCGTAGCCGCCATACAGGGCGAGGGCGAAGGGCAGCTGCGGCTGCTTGGCCAGCAGGGCGTTCAGTTCGTTGGGGATCTGCGTGGTGTAGCCGCGCTTGAGTACCACTGGTACCGAGAGTTCTTCACCCAGGCGCGCCTTGGCGTAGATGCGGCCGAACTGGGCGGCTATGTCGGCATTGGCCAGGTCACCGGCCTGGTCGGTGTAGGCGATGACCTCTTCCAGCAGGCGGTGTTTCTCTTCCTGTTCGGGGACCAGGAACATGGCATAGATCACCTGGGCGAACATTGCCGGAACCTGTCCACCGCTCCCCAGGGCCAGGCCCTGTTGTTTGGCTTGGGCAAAGTCGCCGCGAAACACCAGCCGCCAGACTTCCTGCAGTTTGTCGGCATAGAGCTGCGCCTCTTCCGGCTTGCCGGTAAAGCCGGTGTTGGCCGTAACGGTTTTCTCCAGGACCTCTGGGTAGCGGGTGGCCATGGTGGCTACCCAGTCGGCGTCGGGGAAGGGGTAGTCGCTGCCGAAGCCGCGGGTCAGTTGCGGCCAGGCCTGGCGCAGCTTGTCGCCCGAGTAGTCGTAGGCGCTTTGATCGTAGGGGAAGGGGTTCCAGTTATCGGCGGCTACGGCGCTGAGGCTGCAGGCGGCGAGTAGGGCAATAAGAGTGCGGCGCATGGCGATGACCTGTTTTTTTTGTAAGAAGTCCCGCGAGGGATGTGCCGATGATAGAACGCCAGCGCCGGCGTCCCACCCATCCAAGGGTGAGTCAGGCTGCTGGCTGGGGCGGCCGAACCAGCCTTAAGCATGGCCGTCCTTGTGCAGGAACTGTCGGCGATACTGGTTGGGCGACAGTTCTGTGTGCTGGCGGAACAGGCGGGCGAAGAAGCTGGCATCGTCATAGCCAACTTCGTAACTGATGGTCTTGATGCTCTTGCGGGTGGCGCTGAGCAGGCCCTTGGCTGTTTCGATGCGTAACCGTTGCAGGTAATGCAGCGGTTTGTCGCCGGTGGCGGCCTGGAAGCGGCGCATGAAGTTGCGGATGCTCATGCCGTGTTCGCGGGCGACGTCCTCGAAGCGGAACTTGTCGGCGAAGTGCTCTTCCAGCCATTGCTGGATCTGCAGGATGGTCAGGTCGTGGTGCAGTTTCTGCCCGCCGAAGCCGATGCGCCCGGGGGTGTAGCTGCGCTGCACCTCGTAGAGGATGTCGCGGGCCACGCCCTGGGCCACGCTGGCGCCGCAGAAGCGCTCGATCAGGTAGATATACAGGTCGCAGGCCGAGGTGACGCCGCCGGCGCAGTACAGGTTGTCAGCGTCCGACAGGTGTTTCTCCTGGTTCAGCAGCACCTTGGGGAAGCGTTCGGCGAACTCGCGGAAGAAGCGCCAGTAGGTGGTCGCTTCCTTGCCGTCGAGCAGGCCGGCTTGGGCCATCCAGAACACTCCGGTGGCTTCGCCGCAGATCGCGCTGCCGGCGGCGTGGCGTTCTTTCAGCCAGCTGAGCACCTGTGGGTGGCGCTGGCAGAGGGCATCGAAGTCGTCCCAGAAGGCCGGCAGGATGATCACGTCGGCGGCGCCCAGGGGGCCGTCCACCGGCATCAGCACGTTGCTGAAGCTGCGTACCGGCTGCCCGTCCGGGCTGACCAGGTGGATCTCGAAGGTCGGGGTCAGGCCGAGACCCTGCTGCTTGCCGTAGCGCAGGCTGGCCATGTGGAAGAAATCCTTGGCCTGCATCAGGGTCGAGGCGAATACGCCATCGGTGGCGAGAATGCTGACGCGCGTGAGTGGCGCTGACTGCTGAGTAGGCATAGGCTGTTCTTATCAAGGCTAAGTGGTCATAGGACGGCTGGATCGTCTTATTTTTTGGCGCTTGTGTCCAGTGCGACCAAGCGTTTGCTTGGTTAAAGTCGAGGCCCTTTCCAACCCGTCCCGCCATTCAGGTGCCGCCATGATCCCCAGAACGCTCTTCAGCTCCGACCATGAACTGTTCCGCGACAGCGTGCGCAAGTTCCTCGAGCAGGAAGCCGTGCCCTTCCACCAGCAGTGGGAAAAGGATGGCTACATCGATCGCCAGCTGTGGAACAAGGCGGGCGAGGCCGGCATGCTCTGCTCGCATATCCCCGAAGAGTATGGCGGCATGGGTGCCGACTTCCTCTACAGCGCGGTGGTGATCGAGGAGATCGGTCGCCTGGGCCTGACCGGGATCGGTTTCTCCCTGCACTCCGATATAGTCGCGCCCTACCTCCTGCATTACGGCTCCGAGGCGCTGAAGCACAAGTACCTGCCCAGGCTGGTCTCCGGCGAGATGGTCACCGCCATCGCCATGACCGAGCCGGGCGCCGGTTCCGACTTGCAGGGGGTGAAGACCACCGCGGTGCTGGATGGCGACGAGTACGTGATCAACGGCTCGAAGACCTTCATTACCAATGGCTACCTGGCCGACCTGGTGATAGTCGTCGCCAAGACCGACCCCAAGGCCGGCGCCAAGGGCACCAGCCTGTTCCTGGTCGAGGCGGACACGCCCGGTTTCGCCAAGGGCAAGCGCCTGGAAAAGGTCGGCATGAAGGCCCAGGATACCTCCGAGCTGTTCTTCCAGGATGTGCGCGTACCCAAGGAAAATCTGCTCGGCCAGGCTGGCATGGGCTTCGCCTACCTGATGCAGGAGCTGCCGCAGGAGCGTTTGACCGTCGGCGTCGGTGCGCTGGCCTCGGCCGAGGCGGCGCTCAAGTGGACGCTGGACTACACCCGCGAGCGCAAGGCGTTCGGCAAGGCGATTGCGGACTTCCAGAACACCCGCTTCAAGCTGGCCGAGATGGCCACCGAGATCCAGGTCGGCCGGGTATTCGTCGACCGCTGCCTGGAGCTGCATCTGCAGGGCAAGCTGGATGTGCCGACCGCGGCCATGCTCAAGTACTGGGGCACCGACCTGCAATGCAAGGTTCTGGATGAGTGCGTGCAGTTGCACGGCGGCTACGGCTTCATGTGGGAATATCCGGTGGCGCGGGCCTGGGCCGATGCCCGGGTGCAGCGGATCTATGCCGGGACCAACGAGATCATGAAGGAAATCATCGCCCGCTCGCTGTAGGGGGTATGAATGCAGAAGCCCGGCAATTGCCGTAATGCTGTTCACTTAAGCGGAGCAGCCTTCCGATCTACTGGATAGCGGGTCTTCGAAATCTTCACCGTCCTGGGCCTTGATGGCCTTGG
>NZ_FNCT01000044.1 GCF_900100495.1 Pseudomonas benzenivorans | reverse complement strand
GAAGCAGTAATTGGCAACCACACCTAACAACTGGTTCAAGCCGTTCGCTTCGCTCACTCGGGACCGGCTAAAGCCGGCCCCTTAACCAAACGTTAGGAGATACAAGTGTTTACACTAGGTATCGTTGGCTGGCTATCCATGATGGCAGTTCCCATTTTTTTATTCTATTCACTGCTAGCTTTAACATTAGCGATTTCAGTATTTATTATAAATAGATCAGCCAGTTCCTTTCGACTAAACATTACTTCCATGACTCTAATAAAATATGCAAGTCTTGCATGGCTAACCAGCGTTGGCTTACTCCTTCTGGCATCTATTCTAAACTATGAATTTACACAATATTCTGGTAATACAATTCTTAAGATTTACCCTATAACACAGCAGGCTGCTGGAGCTTTTATTTTTTATTTATTATGCAAATCATGCCTTGTGAAAAAAGCTGGCCAGCCAGAGCTAAGTAGCTCAACGCGGCACCTATTATCTGCGGGAATAGCGGCGATTCCAACTGCCACATTGGTTTTTGGGGGTAGCACATGGCACCTACTTCGATAACCTCCTAACTAGTGGTTCAAATCGTTCGCTGCGCTCACTGGGACGGGCTAAAGCCCGCCCCTTAACCAAACGTTAGGCTTAAACGTAACAGGAGGCATTGATGACACCAATTGAGAGCCGCGTAGATCCTAATGAAAAAACATTTAAATACTGCTCAGTTCAATTAAGTCTTTTCTCATTGATCCTCGTAACATCTCTTAGCGGACTATGCGTAGGGCTTGCATGGGCTCTTATCATTGCAGTCCTAGACATAGCTGGAATCATCGAACTGGCTAAATTTAAGAATTATTTAATAAATTTTATGGCCTTCCCATTTTTGGGCTTATTCTTCGGCGCACTATTTTCCATTGTAGGCTATCCATTATACTCATGGGCCTGCAAGAATCTTCGCGGGCAAAAGCTGTCAGGTATTTTTCATGACCCGCATGACTAATTAAAAGCCTAACATGCGGTTCAAATCGTTCGCTTCGCTCACTGGGACGCGGTTCCCGCGCCCCTTAACCTGAACGTTAGGTGCCACATGAGTGACCTGCCGCTCCGAGTATCTCTTATGCTGTCCACACAGCGCGCACTACTCGGCGCTGTTCACCCACAACTACGGCAAGTATCTATTGACGCAGATGAAACCAAGAAATTAATCAGCCTGCGCTTTGAATATGACGGAAAGCCTCAAGAAGAAGCTCAGGAGAGTTGCTCTTGCGCTGCTACAGAAGTCATCGCCGACTTTTCAGCGCCATGGGATATTTTTGAAGAGCACATTTCAGTGCCAATGCCACTTGAACTAGTACCTCTTCGTTATATTGCTTACTTACGCGCGGAGCCAAAAACTGGCACCTAACTAGTGGTTCAAGTCGTTCGCTTCGCTCACTCGGGACCGGCTAAAGCCGGCCCCTTAACCAAACGTTAGGCCTCGAAATGCAAGAGCACGAGTTCATATCAAAAATTGATTGCTGCTTCCCCTATAAGGCTCCAATGGAGTGGCGCCGTATTGTCTTGCGTGCTCCGCGAGTATCATCCAATGCAGCCTTTATGGTTGTTCATGAGCTTTGTCGCCCACCCCGAAGCATTGATCTTCCAGAGAAAAAAGCACGCTTGATCATTGAGCATTTGTATAGGCACTTCAAACATCCATTAAAGTCCGTGCTCGGAAAGGCTATTGAGGCGCATATAACTGGCAAGAAGTTATCTGTAGAAAAGGCAGGCCATCTCATGCGTAAGGTTGCTGCATATCCTGGGCAATACAATGCCTTATCCATATGCTATTTTTCGGCCAATGATAAACAGGGAAAGCTAGATGGCCTTTATGATCAAATAGCAGATAATTGGACCAAAGCCTAACAAATGCTTCAAGTCGCTCGCTTCGCTCACTGGGACGGGCTAAAGCCCGCCCCTTAACCAAACGTTAGCCACTTCATGAGGGAACCATGATCGAAAAGAGCTTCCAGCCGTCTGTTAAATTATTTTTCAAGGCCACGCGCGAAATCATCAACGGGACTTGGCCCGTAAGAATCATGATTACTATGGCCTTAGTACTTCCCATAGCTGCTATCGCTATAACGGCACTCACCAACATCAAGCTTTCCGCTGCCACATGGGGAGGTGTTTCAGGGCTTTTTATTTATACATTTGCAGCGCTGCCTTTATTTCAATTCATCAGCATAAGGCGCAATCTTGCTAGCAACCCATCGGCAAACCAAGCCCAGCAATACGAAATATCAGAGCACGGAATTCGAAATTTCGGAAACGGGGTCGACATAAGCCTTGATTGGAGCAAAATAGTTAGAGTCCGACTCTCAAAGAGTTTTGTGCTGTTCTACATATCTAAAAATGCAGCCTACTTCATTCCTAAAGAGCTAGTTACCTCCGCGGAGCTAGAGCAAATTTCTCAATGGCACTCCGGGCAGCGCGGCTAACAAATGGTTCAAGCCGTTCGCTTCGCTCACTCGGGACCGGCTAAAGCCGGCCCCTTAACCAAACGTTAGGCTTAAATCATGCTCCGGCGCTTGAAATTCCCACTGATCT